>NZ_CP168500.1:2500-2360000 GCF_059491265.1 Pseudomonas sp. Pseusp9
TATAACCAGATTGCTTGGGGTTATATGGTCAAGTGAAGAAGCGCATACGGTGGATGCCTTGGCAGTCAGAGGCGATGAAAGACGTGGTAGCCTGCGAAAAGCTTCGGGGAGTCGGCAAACAGACTTTGATCCGGAGATGTCTGAATGGGGGAACCCAGCCATCATAAGATGGTTATCTTGTACTGAATACATAGGTGCAAGAGGCGAACCAGGGGAACTGAAACATCTAAGTACCCTGAGGAAAAGAAATCAACCGAGATTCCCTTAGTAGTGGCGAGCGAACGGGGACTAGCCCTTAAGTGGCTTTGAGATTAGCGGAACGCTCTGGAAAGTGCGGCCATAGTGGGTGATAGCCCTGTACGCGAAAATCTCTTAGTCATGAAATCGAGTAGGACGGAGCACGAGAAACTTTGTCTGAATATGGGGGGACCATCCTCCAAGGCTAAATACTACTGACTGACCGATAGTGAACTAGTACCGTGAGGGAAAGGCGAAAAGAACCCCGGAGAGGGGAGTGAAATAGATCCTGAAACCGTATGCGTACAAGCAGTGGGAGCCCACTTTGTTGGGTGACTGCGTACCTTTTGTATAATGGGTCAGCGACTTATTTTCAGTGGCGAGCTTAACCGAATAGGGGAGGCGTAGCGAAAGCGAGTCTTAATAGGGCGTCTAGTCGCTGGGAATAGACCCGAAACCGGGCGATCTATCCATGGGCAGGTTGAAGGTTAGGTAACACTGACTGGAGGACCGAACCGACTACCGTTGAAAAGTTAGCGGATGACCTGTGGATCGGAGTGAAAGGCTAATCAAGCTCGGAGATAGCTGGTTCTCCTCGAAAGCTATTTAGGTAGCGCCTCATGTATCACTGTAGGGGGTAGAGCACTGTTTCGGCTAGGGGGTCATCCCGACTTACCAAACCGATGCAAACTCCGAATACCTACAAGTGCCGAGCATGGGAGACACACGGCGGGTGCTAACGTCCGTCGTGAAAAGGGAAACAACCCAGACCGTCAGCTAAGGTCCCAAAGTTATGGTTAAGTGGGAAACGATGTGGGAAGGCTTAGACAGCTAGGAGGTTGGCTTAGAAGCAGCCACCCTTTAAAGAAAGCGTAATAGCTCACTAGTCGAGTCGGCCTGCGCGGAAGATGTAACGGGGCTCAAACCATACACCGAAGCTACGGGTATCACGTAAGTGATGCGGTAGAGGAGCGTTCTGTAAGCCTGTGAAGGTGAGTTGAGAAGCTTGCTGGAGGTATCAGAAGTGCGAATGCTGACATGAGTAACGACAATGGGTGTGAAAAACACCCACGCCGAAAGACCAAGGTTTCCTGCGCAACGTTAATCGACGCAGGGTTAGTCGGTCCCTAAGGCGAGGCTGAAAAGCGTAGTCGATGGAAAACAGGTTAATATTCCTGTACTTCTGGTTATTGCGATGGAGGGACGGAGAAGGCTAGGCCAGCTTGGCGTTGGTTGTCCAAGTTTAAGGTGGTAGGCTGAGATCTTAGGTAAATCCGGGATCTTAAGGCCGAGAGCTGATGACGAGTTACCCTTTGGGTGACGAAGTGGTTGATGCCATGCTTCCAAGAAAAGCTTCTAAGCTTCAGGTAACCAGGAACCGTACCCCAAACCGACACAGGTGGTTGGGTAGAGAATACCAAGGCGCTTGAGAGAACTCGGGTGAAGGAACTAGGCAAAATGGCACCGTAACTTCGGGAGAAGGTGCGCCGGTGAGGGTGAAGCATTTACTGCGTAAGCCCACGCCGGTCGAAGATACCAGGCCGCTGCGACTGTTTATTAAAAACACAGCACTCTGCAAACACGAAAGTGGACGTATAGGGTGTGACGCCTGCCCGGTGCCGGAAGGTTAATTGATGGGGTTAGCTAACGCGAAGCTCTTGATCGAAGCCCCGGTAAACGGCGGCCGTAACTATAACGGTCCTAAGGTAGCGAAATTCCTTGTCGGGTAAGTTCCGACCTGCACGAATGGCGTAACGATGGCGGCGCTGTCTCCACCCGAGACTCAGTGAAATTGAAATCGCTGTGAAGATGCAGTGTATCCGCGGCTAGACGGAAAGACCCCGTGAACCTTTACTATAGCTTTGCACTGGACTTTGAATTTGCTTGTGTAGGATAGGTGGGAGGCTTTGAAGCGTGGACGCCAGTTCGCGTGGAGCCATCCTTGAAATACCACCCTGGCAACTTTGAGGTTCTAACTCAGGTCCGTTATCCGGATCGAGGACAGTGTATGGTGGGTAGTTTGACTGGGGCGGTCTCCTCCTAAAGAGTAACGGAGGAGTACGAAGGTGCGCTCAGACCGGTCGGAAATCGGTCGTAGAGTATAAAGGCAAAAGCGCGCTTGACTGCGAGACAGACACGTCGAGCAGGTACGAAAGTAGGTCTTAGTGATCCGGTGGTTCTGTATGGAAGGGCCATCGCTCAACGGATAAAAGGTACTCCGGGGATAACAGGCTGATACCGCCCAAGAGTTCATATCGACGGCGGTGTTTGGCACCTCGATGTCGGCTCATCACATCCTGGGGCTGAAGCCGGTCCCAAGGGTATGGCTGTTCGCCATTTAAAGTGGTACGCGAGCTGGGTTTAGAACGTCGTGAGACAGTTCGGTCCCTATCTGCCGTGGACGTTTGAGATTTGAGAGGGGCTGCTCCTAGTACGAGAGGACCGGAGTGGACGAACCTCTGGTGTTCCGGTTGTCACGCCAGTGGCATTGCCGGGTAGCTATGTTCGGAAAAGATAACCGCTGAAAGCATCTAAGCGGGAAACTTGCCTCAAGATGAGATCTCACTGGAACCTTGAGTTCCCTGAAGGGCCGTCGAAGACTACGACGTTGATAGGTTGGGTGTGTAAGCGCTGTGAGGCGTTGAGCTAACCAATACTAATTGCCCGTGAGGCTTGACCATATAACACCCAAGCAATTTGCGTCGAAAGGCCAGATTGCGGTGTGTGAAGACGCAAGAACCGAAAGTTCGACGCTCACAAAACACCGATTTCCATCACATACCCAATTTGCTGAAGCGCGGCCAGCCGGCCACGACTCGGTACCCGAATTTCTTGACGACCATAGAGCGTTGGAACCACCTGATCCCATCCCGAACTCAGCAGTGAAACGATGCATCGCCGATGGTAGTGTGGGGTTTCCCCATGTGAGAGTAGGTCATCGTCAAGATTAAATTCCGAAACCCCTATCTGCGTATGCAGGTAGGGGTTTTGTCTTTATAGTAGAAGCATCAAGAATTCGTTGGTACGTCACTACAGACGGACTGACAAACAGAATTTCTTGACGACCATAGAGCGTTGGAACCACCTGATCCCATCCCGAACTCAGAAGTGAAACGATGCATCGCCGATGGTAGTGTGGGGTTTCCCCATGTGAGAGTAGGTCATCGTCAAGATCAAATTCCGAAACCCCTGTCTGCTAACGCAGACAGGGGTTTTGTCGTTTCAGGGGTACTGAAAAGCCCGTTGCGGAGCCTCTCCACAACGGGCTTTTTCACGCTCTACGCAAACAGTTTCAGCACATTGTTCATCGCATCATCGGCAAAGCCTTGCACGAATTCCTTGAAGCCTGGCAGCGCCTCGGCGCCACCCTGCGCCGGTTCGGCAATGATGGTCCAGGTGGCTCGGGACTTGCCCGAATCCAGTGATTCAACGCTCATCGCGGCCCACAGATTGGCCACACCTAATGTGTTGTAGATAGTGGTCCAGGTCATGTGTCGCGCCTGGTCGTCCCGGGAGTTAAGCTGTTCGACCACCTGGTTGCCGTCCTTGAAAAACTTTTTGCGTAGCGATGACACGCCTTCACCGGTCATTTCGATGTGCGACAGTGCCGGGATGAAGCGATCGAAGCCGGAAAAGGTACCGACTACGGCCCATACCTGCGCAGCATCGGCGGGCACGTCCACCGAGGACACCACGTGGCAGCCTTGAGGGTTTTTGATCAGGGTATCGGGTTGCAGAGTACTCATGGTCTTGCTCCATTGGGGGTGAGTCAGATGAAGTTGATTTCTTTGAGGTAGTCGCAGCCGCGACGTAGCAACGCCGGGGACTTTCGCGGGTAGTGCGCACCCATGAGCCGTACGCCGGCCTGGGCGTTGTCGTGACCGATCATCGAGATGTCGCCGATGTCCTCCTCAAAACCGTTGAGGTAGAACCCCAGCACGCCGAACAACGCGTTATCGCTGTCGACCCGGCTCAGCTGCTGCTGCCAGTCGGTGACGCTGACCATCGCGAATTCGCGCCCCGCCTCGCGGAAAGACGCCACGTAGTCGTCCCAGCTCAGGGGCTCGGGGTTGTGCAGGTTGAACACCGCCTGTTCCGGTTGATAACGACTGGCGTGGAAGGCGATGAATCGGGCGAGAAAGTCCACCGGCATCAAATCGAAGTTCAAGGCGAACTCCGGCACCTGACCCAGCTGGATCGAGCCCTTGAGCATCAGCATCAGGCGATTCTTGTGTGGCTGGCACACGCCCGTGAGGCTGTTGAAGCTGATGTTGCCAGGGCGGTAGAGATTGACCCGGACTCCAAGCTCCCGCGCCCGTTCGAGGATTCGCTCGCCGACCCATTTGGACAGGTTGTAGCCGTTCTTGATGTAGATGGGGGGCGTTGGTGCGGCCGGCAGCTCAAGCACTCGGCCGTCTTCGGATATCGTGCTGGAGGCCGAAAGCGTCGAGACGAAATTGAAGATTTTTTTGCTGCGCCCTTCGCACAGGCGCAAACATTCGAAAATCGGCTCTACGTTATCCCTCGCCAGCGACTCGTAATCGAGGACGTGATTGACGTTGGCCGCGTTGTGCACCAGTGCGCCAAACTCTCGATCCAGGCGCTGATAAACCTCGGTTGCCAAACCGAGTTCCGGCCGCGAGATGTCTGCCGCGTGAACCCGCACGCGGCTCATATCCAGATGCTCCAGACGGTTCTCCCGCAGCGCCTGGGCAAATCGCTCGTCCGCCGATTGCCCATTGCCCTCGCGAACCAGGCAAGCGACCTCGCTGGCCCCCCAGGCCAGCAGCGCCTCGACGATGTGTACACCGACGAAACTGTTGGCGCCGGTGACGATCACCTTGTGCACATCGCCCATGCGGCTGATGGGCAGCGGCTGAATATCCAGTTCGCGGAACGCATCGCGCAGCGCTTGCTCGCTCAGCACTTCTTCGCTGCCGGAGCCACGTACCAGTGTCGCCAGCTTCCTGATGGTGGGAAGCTCGATGAAGCGGTTGATCGAGATGCTGCGCTCGAACTCTTCACGCAGGCGCAGGAGCATGCGCGATAGCAGGATCGAGTGCCCGCCCAGATTGAAGAAGCTTTCGTCGGTGGGAATATCGCTCGCCGGCAGCTCCAGCAACTCGGCCCAGATGTCCAGCAGCAGGGCCTCATCGGCATTGACGGGCAGGCGCCGTGAAGGGCATTCGGTAACGCTCACCGGCAGCTCCAGCAACGCCTTGCGGTCGACCTTGCCATTGCTGGCGTAAGGCAGGCTTGCCAGCTCGATCCATGCAATGGGGTGCATGTAGTCCGGCAGGTGCTGTGCCGCGTGAGCCTTCAACGCCTGGCGAGCGGCGTCTGGGAGGTCTTCTCGGGGTTGGGCAAGGAAGGCCAGAATCCGTCGCTGGCCATCGATGACCACGGCAACCTGGCGGTACAACCGGCTGTCGCGCAGGCAGCGCTCAATCTCTTCCGGCTCGACCCGGAAGCCGCGAATCTTCACCTGATTATCACGCCGACCGCACAGCTCGATCCCTTCGGCCGTCCACTTCGCCATGTCCCCGGTGCGATAGACGCGCAGGGTCCGGCCATCAGGCAAGTTCAGGTCCAGATAACGCTCAGCGGATTGCTGCGGGTTGTTCAGGTAGCCCAGGCACACGCCCGGGCCGGCGATGTACAACTCACCGACGGTCTGTTCGGCCACCGGTTGAAAGTCATCATCGAGAATAAACACCTGACTATTGGCGATCGGCGCCCCCAGCGAGCGGTTGTTGTCGCCTGCCTGAAGTCGTCGTGCGGTGATCAGCACCGTGGCTTCGGTGGGCCCGTAGAGGTTGTAGAGCTTGCCCTGACGGCTCAGTTGCTCAATGACCCAAGGCTCGCAGACATCGCCGCCGGTCATCACACGGTCCAGGCACTGCAACTGCTCCAGCGGCAGGATGCTCAGCAAGGCCGGCGGTAAAAAGGCGTGGCTCAGTTTCCGATGACGAATCAGCTCCACCAGTTGCAGTGGATCGCGACGCTGGTTCTCGTCGGGCACGATCAGTTCGGCGCCTTGCAACAGGGTCGGGAAGATGTCGATCAGCGATGAGTCGAAACTCAATGAAGAAAACTGCAGCACCCGGCTCTGGCTGGTCAACTGCACATAGTCGGCATACCAGTGGGTGAAGTGCGCGAGGTTCGCCTGGCTGAGCAGCACGCCCTTGGGATGACCTGTGGTGCCTGAGGTGTAGAGCGCCATACAGGGCGCATCGAGATCAGGCCGTTGGTACATCAAGGGGTGAGTGAGGTCCACGTCGCGGTGATCGATACGCCCGATGTCCAGCCCCGGCATCTCCCTCGCCAGGGGATGCTCGCCGTCATGCAGCAACAACAACGCACCGGCATTCGCCAGAATGTATTGCAGACGTTGCAGCGGATGGCTCGGCTCCAGCGGCAGGTACACCGCACCACTGCCCAGGATCGCCAGGATTGCGGCATACAGCGCGTTGCATTTGGGCAGGCAGATCCCGACGACTACCGGGCCTTGGTGCTGATCCAGCAGCGGTCGCAAACGTTGCTGGATGGCGCGGCTGTGGGCGTGCAACTGGCGATAGTCGAGCGTTGTGCCGGCAACGCTCAAGGCCGGACGGTCAGCGCTCTGGATGCACTGCTGTTCCAGCCTTTCTATCATTGGCGTTTGCGCGAGTTGCTGCAGTCGTGGGTCGGCGGTGGCATTGAGGCGATGCACGAACGCGAGGCTGTCCAGGAACCGCAGGTTCTCGATGCGCTCGAAGCGGGCAGGTACGGTGGGTTCGGCGTGTATAAAATAATCGGCATCCCGCGAGTAGCGGCTGACCAGCAGCGCCACCTGATCAATCAGTGCTGTTATGGCTCGCATACGCAGCGCCTGACCGTTACCCGACGGCTCATCGGCAATGGGTACGCGAGTCAGCAGCGTTGAGCCATGACAGCACAACAGTTCCAGCGAGGGCAGGCCTGACGCCTGCGGCAGGCCAAGACCCAATTGCAATGTCAGCTGTGGCGCCTGAGCGGCGAACTGAAGCGACGTGCCATCGTCGATCAGGAGATCCACAGGCCCCGGCATTTCGTCGAGTGCGGATATCCGTGTCAGAGAGTGACCGTGTTGTTCGAGTTCCCGCGCCAGGCCGGTCATGGCCTGGCTTTGTCCGTGGAGCAAGATGTCGAGACGTCTCATGGTGGGCTCCTCGTCAAACCAGGTAGTCGCTGAGAGCGGTTTGTACGCACGGCGAGTCGAGCAGCGAACTGCTGTGGAAAAACCGCACGATGTTGGCCACCAGCGGGTGATGGCGATTGATCGGGAAGGCCAGTGCCGACATTTCGTTCTTGAGTGCGTAGCGCGCCGCGTCGTTGGTCTGCAGTGCGTTGATCAAGCGCAAGTCGAAGGATTTCTGGATGTCGTTGGTCAGGTAATGGCCAATGAACACCGGCAGGATCTGCGCGATGCAAAGGCGGTCGTCCGCACTTGCGGTATGCCAGTAAATGCGTACCAGCCGTGCCCAAAAACCGGAATGGCGCCCCTCGTCCAGCAAGTGATCGGCCATCAGGCCCTTGATCGATTGCTTGACCGTGTCGTCCCTGGCGAACGCGGCGACATCCCCGGTCACGGTGTTTTCGGCGATGGCCACGCAGATCAGTTCTACAGCGCTGCGCAGGTGCTCCGGTGCGAGTGCCACGGCTGCCGGTATCGCTCGGCTCAGTTCGATCTCGTTCGGCAATTCAATGGGGGTGATGCCGGTCAACGCGATGGTCTGTTGCATGAAATCCATCGCCACCAGTGCGTGGTAATCCTCGTCCACCACGACAGTCATGGCGTCGTAGCGGCAGGCGAACGGGAACTCGACCGCGAAGCGATTCTTGGCGATGCTGCGGGCGGTCTTGTCGACGATCTCGGTTTCGAAAATCACCACATCGTTGATGAATTTGTAGAGCGTCTGCACCAGGGCGAAGTCGCGCAGCTGCGGACATTCGCGCAGAAAGGTTTCACTCAGCACCAGCGGTTGACGGCTCAAGGGGTAGATCAGTTTGTCGTCGTTCTCCAGCACGCGTCGCGGGCGTGTGCGGATGGTCGCGCGACTTTCCCAGGTGTCGGCGAAGGATTGGTAGTCGGCGGCGTTCATGCACTCACCTGCGCGACCGATTCGTTGATGCTCAGGCGCAATCCATCCCACAGGGCAATACGGCTTTCCACGGCCGCGATGGCGCTGGCGTACACGTCTTCCTGCCGTTGCGGGTCTCCATCGACCAGTCGCGCCAGGAGCTTTTCCGCTGCCGGGCCGTGGTCCTCGGAATCGACTTCAATGTGCCGTTCGAGGTAGTAACGGAAGGTCGGCGCCTGCTCGGTGCCGATACCCCAATCGTCGAGGATGCGCTGGAACATCTGCGGGATAACGCTCTCGCGACCGTGCAGAAACGCCGCCGCGACACTGTGACCCGGTGCATGTAACGCGGTGTGCAGCGTATGGCGAACGAAATGTGCAGCCGCCGGGTCGACGTTGATGCTCTGCAAGGCCACGTCGTAGCTCACGCCTTCTTGTTGCAGGGCCACGAAGCGTTCGATGGCAACGGTGCAGGCGCCGACTTCGCGCATTGCATCCAGATACAACTCGAAGTGGCTGTAATGACCCTGGGCCGGGCGATCATCTGACTCCTCACCCAGCACGATCTCGTTGATCAACCGCGCGGCCTGGGGATCCTGCGGTGGCAGCCAGGGCAGTCGCACGCAAGTCAGCTCCTGTTGCAGGCGCTTGGTCAGTGACATGAAGTCCCATACGGCAAAAATGTGGGTTTCCATGAAGCGTCGCAGGACCGGTAGCGAATGTATTTCAGAGAAAATCGGGTGTTCGCCAAGTTCGGCTTTTATTTGAATAAGACGTTCTTTAGTTGGTTTCATGGATGGGCCTGTAAGTGATCTGCGGTGAGAGTAATCAAGCGCTGAAGTTCGCTTAAGGTTTTTGCGGGCGAACGGGTACCTCAAATGAATTGATCTTTTTCAGTGCTGGATATGCCTTGTAACTGAGGCGCTGCTGTCGCTTGTGGTGGGCGGCGAAGAAAAATTAATACACATATAAAGTGTCAATCAAGTTGTTTTGGTATTATTTTGCTATTCGACTTTTTCAAAGTTGACAAGTCCCAATAAAACTTTTGATATTGGTTTTATTTTGGCGTAGTTACTCCTTCCGGCATATATAAGTCAGAATTGTATAAAGAGTGAATGCCTCACTCGAAGTAACTTTTTAGTTGGTGTCGTTGGGGGATGTCTGAGGGGGGTGGAAGTGGGTCGTGAGTGGTGCCGATCCTTCCGTTCCCGTGGTGAGGCTCCTTCCTTCGCTTCTGGGGATGGGGACTACGCCATTCGCACGGAATGTCCCCGGTTTTATTGTGTCCTTGGCACCCAGAGTGGGCGCAAATCGAGGCGGTCGCCAATACTGAGACAGCAAGTAATCGTTGAGATGGTCAGGATTGCAGGCGACGAGGCGTTGGGGCGTGATATAGCGCCGCGAGGGTGGTGTGGATTGGACGCAGGGAATTTGTAATCAAATTATTCGTGGTGCACATTCGGGGAAATGTGCATCAGGCGAGGCGAACCCTTCGGTGCGCCTCGCCCGGACTTGCCACGGCGGGTTACCTGGACGTGTTTTTGGCTCGGACTTCAGGACTGTTGAGGTAGCGCGAAATGACCTCGACCGCTCGGTTAAGGTGGTGTTCGAGCAGCTTCACGGAGCGTTCGACGTCCCGGTCTTCGGCGGCCCGTAACAATGCCCGGTGGTCGTCCTGGGACAGTTTGCCCAGGCCCATGGCTTCCAGGTTGAAGCGCAGGAACCGCTCTTCCTCGATCAGGCCGTCTTCGACCAGACTCAACAGCCGGCGATTAGGTGCCCGGCTGTAAAGCACCATGTGGAACAGGCGATTGAGCCGGCCGATTTCGGCGTAGTCGCTTTGTGTTTCGAGTTCGTCGATGTAACGGGCAGCCTGTTCGAGATCTTCGTCCTGGAGCAATGGCACCGAGAGACGCAGGGCTTCGGACTCCAGGAGGATGCGCAGCGCGTAGGTTTCCACGGCGTCGCCCTGGACCAGCGGTGCGACCACGGCTCCCTTATGGGCAATCACGTTGAGCAACGATTGTGCTTCGAGCTGGCGCAAGGCTTCGCGTACAGGCATGCGGCTGACGCCGAACAGGTCGGCGAGGTCCTGCTGGCGCAGGGCCGCGCCGCAAGGAATGCGCCCGTCGAGTATGGCCGCGCGCAGGGTTTCTTCAATCACCGAACGTGCCAGGTGCGCGGGAATGGGCCCGTTGACCTTGATACTGCTTAGAGGGTTGGGCTTTTGTGTCACTAAACGCACCCTGATTGATGGAGTTTTTTTGGATCCAAATGACACTAGTAACTGCCTGAAAGCTTGTCAAACAAACAAACGAGTGCCTTTCTTGCAGTTTAGCGCGCCGCCAATGATCTCACCGTGCCATTGTCTTTTTCCGGTCTAACCTTCACCATTCGAACGACTCCCTCCTGCCTACCCAGGATGCCTCGCATTGGCGGCAAGATTAACGATCCCCCGGATTTTATGCTGGCTGTGCAGCGCATTGCTGCTGGCTGGCGTGATGTTGGGCAGCTTGAGTGCCGATTGGGATTTTTCCCTGATCAGCCGGCGGGCGCAGGCATTGTACGGACCGTTGGGGGAAGGTCAGCAACGCATCAATGATTGGCAATACTTGTTGGCCAGTCAGAAGCAGATCGGCGAGTTGGAACAACTCAATGTGGTCAATCGCTTCTTCAACAAACAGCTGCGATATGTCGAAGACATTGATCTGTGGCATGAAACCGACTACTGGGAAACCCCGATCGAAGCCCTCTGGAAAGGCGCTGGCGACTGTGAAGACTACGCTATTGCCAAGTACTTCAGCTTGCGTCACCTCGGTGTAGCCAGTGAAAAGCTGCGTATTACCTATGTCAAGGCACTGACCCAGAACCGCGCGCACATGGTGCTGACTTACTACTCGAGTCCCGAAGCCGAACCCCTGGTGCTCGATAGTCTGATTGATGCAATCAAGCCCGCCAGCCAGCGAAAGGATTTGCTGCCGGTCTACTCTTTCAATGCAGAAGGGTTGTGGTTGCGGGGCACCAAGGGCAACAAAAAGGTCGGCGATACCAAGCGTCTGTCGCGCTGGCAGGATGTGTTGAAGAAAATGCAGGCCGAAGGATTCCCGGTCGAGACGACTAACTAGGAGCAGGTGCTCAGATGTCTTTGTTCAAACAGCTGTTGATTGCTATCTGTCTGTTCCTGGTGGTCGCCTTCACCGGCAGTTTCATGGTCAGTCTGGAAAGCTCGCGCACTCAGTACGTCAACCAGTTGCGCTCCCATGCCCAGGACGCGGCGACGGCGCTGGCGCTTTCCCTGACACCGAATATCGACGACCCGGCGATGGTCGAGTTGCTGGTCAGCTCGATTTTCGACAGTGGTTACTACGCGAGCATCCGCGTGGTCGACCTGAAGAACGACCAGACCCTGGTAGAGCGCACGGGCATTCCGGCGGTCAACAACGTTCCGGACTGGTTCGTCAAACTGATCGGCCTGGAGCCCGCTGGTGGTGATGCGATCGTCAGCCGCGGCTGGGAGCAGGCTGCCCGGGTCGAGGTGGTCAGCCACCCGATGTTCGCGCTGGCCAAGTTGTGGCAAAGCGCTTTGGGCAGCCTGAGCTGGTTGCTGCTATGCGGCGCGGTCAGTGCGGTACTCGGCGCGCTGTTGCTGCGTCAGCAATTGAGACCGCTGGATTACATGGTCAAGCAATCCCACGCCATCGCCCGGCGGGAGTTTCTCAGCCTGCCGGAGCTGCCGCGCACCCCAGAACTTCGCCGGGTCGTGCAGGCCATGAACCAGATGGTCGAGAAGCTCAAGGCGCTGTTTCAGGAGCAGGCGGAGCGTAGTGAAAAACTGCGGGTCGAGTCTTATCAGGACTCATTGACCGGGTTGGCCAACCGGCGTTATTTCGAGATGCAACTGAATGCGCGGGTGAGCAACCCGGAGCAGGCCAGTTCCGGTTACCTGCTGCTATTACGGGTCAAGGATCTGGCCGGTCTCAACCAGCGTCTCGGTGGCCAGCGCACCGATGACGTGCTCAAGGCCGTCGGCGAACAACTGTCTCGCGAGTGCGCCAAATATCCGGAAACCCAGAATCTGGTCACTCGTATCCGTGGTGGCGAATTTGCCGTGCTGGCGCCGGGGCTGGTGCGCGAAGAAGCGCTGCAACTGGCACAAAACCTCGACAGCGCCTTGGCCAGTCTGCACGCTACCGGCGCCACCGATGTGGCCGCCGTGGCGTCTATCGGCCTGGCGCCTTTTGCTCACGGCGACTCGCCGCAAACCGTGCTCAGCCTCGGTGATCAGGCACTGGCGCAGGCCGAGGGCCAGGGCGAGCAGAACTGGGCCTGTATCGAACACAGTCTTTCGGCCAGTGTCGGCGATGATCACCACGCCTGGCATCGCATGCTCGACCAGGCGCTGACACAGCAGCGCTTCGAACTGTATTTCCAGCCGGTAGTGGCTGCCCAGGACACGCAACTGGTACTGCATTACAAAGTGTTGTCGCGACTGCTCGACGAACACGGCCAGACCATCCCCGCCGGGCGTTTTCTGCCTTGGCTGGAGCGCTTCGGCTGGACGGCGCGTCTGGATCGGCTGATGCTCGAACGGGTGTTGGAGCAAATGAGCGGGCATGAGGAGTCGCTGGCGCTGAATCTGTCGTCGGCTACCTTGGGCGACTTGCAGGCGCAAAACAAAATTTTCGAGATACTGCGTGCGCATTCCAACCTCGGCCCGCGTCTGACCCTGGAGATTGGCGAAGAGCAGTTGCCTGACCAGGCGGTGCTGGAGCAGTTGACCCGGCACCTGCGCGAACTCGGCTTCTCACTGAGCCTGCAACGTTTTGGTGGACGCTTCAGCATGATCGGCAACCTGGCACGGCTGGGGCTGGCGTACCTGAAGATCGATGGCAGCTACATTCGCTCGATTGATCTGGAGAGTGACAAGCGCCTGTTCATCGAGGCGATCCAGCGAGCGGCGCACAGCATTGATTTGCCGCTGATTGCCGAGCGGGTCGAGACTGAAGGCGAGCTGTCGGTGATCCGCGAGATGGGGATTTACGGTGTGCAGGGCCAGTTGTTCGGCGAGCCCAAGCCCTGGGGCTGATTTGATCGCTCCCACGCATCGCGTGGGAATGATCGGAGGGTTGTGTCAGATCAACCCGGTCTCTTCATCATCGATCAATTGGCTCAAACCACCCAAGGCTTCGCGGGCCTGGTTTCGGTCCATGAGTTTAGCCTGGGCCGCCGTTGGCAGGTCGGTGACGCGGATCACGCCTTTCTGTGTCAGCACCTGAATCAAGTCATCGAGTACCCGGATCATTTCCAGGTCACTTTGCTTGAGCTGTTTGAGGCTGTTCTCCACCGCTGCGTTGGCAAACCAGGTCTGGATTTCGTGATTGTCGGCCGGCAGCGTTTCCGTGGCCTCAGCGTAGGCGGCGGGTTCCACGCGTACCAACAGGCCCTGCGCATCGCGTTGCACGTAAAACATTGAGCATCCCTCAGAATTGAACCAGCGTCGTGCTGTCAGCAGCATAGGTCAACTGCACGCCAGTATGTGGCGCAGCGACGAAATCGTCACCGGGCAGTGGACGCAAACGTGACGGCCGCCCCATAAGGAGCGGCCGTTTTCATGCATCAGCTGTTGTTGTGATCGATCTTGATGGTCGGGTCGCTACCGGCAATCAGGTTGTGCAGGTTGGCGCTTGACCAGTTATTACCCTCCAGTTTGATCGTCACGTCCGGCGTGGCGGCTGCGGCGTTGCCCGAGTTGAACTGGCCGGCCGAGCTGACTTGCAGCGACGACACGCCATCGACCGTGGAGATCTTCAGGAAGTTGTCGATGGTACTGCCGGATTCACCCTGCAGCAGATCACGCAAGTCGATCCGGTCGCCTTCGCTGGCATTGAAGTCCTTGATCACGTCGCTGCCGGTGTCGCCCGCTTTCCAGACGAAGGTATCACCACCGGAACCACCGATCAGGATGTCGTTGCCCTGTCCGCCCATCAGCGAGTCGTTGCCGGTGCCGCCGAGCAGGATGTCATTGCCCTTGCCACCGTCGAGGATATCGGTACCGCCCGAGCCGAACAGGATGTCATTGCCGGCACCGCCCAGTAGGGTGTCATTGCCGTCATGGGCACCGGACACGTCGAACGCGGTGTAATGCTCGGTGATGAACTGGTGCACGTTGCTGGTGGTGACTTTGCTGACGTCCACGCCGGTTTGCTGCGCCACGAAGGCTTGCATCGCCTGGTAACCCTCGCCGGCGATGCCGTTGAAGCTCACCAGGTCGCCGAACAGGAGATCGTTGCCGTCGCCACCGCTGACAGTGTCGTTCCCCGGCAGCGTCGCTTCTGTGTGGCCGATGATCGAATTGGCCAGATCCTTCGGATCGATGTTGGTTTGTGGCGTTTTATCCGAGTCGTACGGCTTCAGGTCGCTGAGGCTCACGCCGCTATTGAGGCCAATGGCCTCGACGTTCGACAGGTTGCTCAGCAGCGTGAAGCTGCTGGTGGAGTTGCTGATGGTGTCCGCGTCGGTGCTACCGCCGTCGCCGTCACGCCCCGAGAACTCGTAGGTGCCGTCGCCCTGGGCATGCAGATAGCCGAAGTCCTTGGAGGACCAGTTATTGCCGTTGCCGTTGCCGTTCTTGCTATAGACCGTCACGTAGCCCGAGGCGGTAATGTCGATCTGGTGCGTGCTGTCGGGGTACAGGGTGACCGCTTTACCCAATTGATAATTGCTGGTGGTGATCAGGCTATCGAGGGTTTTGCCGCTATACAGGGTCGGGTTGGTCGACTCGCCGCTCTGGTAGTAAGTCGGCTTGCCGTCAGTAATGAAATACGTGAGGTTCTTCGCCCCGGTGTTCGCCACCGCATCGGCACTCTGGAACCAGTTGGCCGTGGTTTTGAACACGTCCTCGTAGTTGGTGCCGCCGCCGGACGACATCGAGTCCAGGATCGCCTTCAGCTGGGTCAGCGCATTCGGGTCATTGAGGTTGACCGATACCGACTTGTTGACCTGGGTGTCGAAGTCCACCAGGAAGATGTTCACCGTACCCGAGTTGCTGCCCAGACTTTGCTTGAGGGTGTTGAACACCGACGTCAGCGAGTCCTTGGCCGAGTTGATCGACGAGGAACTCATGCTGCCGGAGCTGTCGACCATGAACGCGATGTTGTAGTTGGTGCCTGGCACTACGGTCAGGCCACCGATATCGGCGACGATGATGTCATTGCCGTCGGTGCCGGTGACGGTGTCATTACCTGCTGTGGCAGTGATCTGGTTATAGACCGCTGGATTGATCGTGATCGGAATCTGCGTCGTATTGATGGCCGAATCACCCTGGCTCTCGGTCGAAATGGCCGTAACTGTCAGCGTGTTGGTACCGGTGGCGTACGGTGCCGGGGTGTAGCTCAACTTGCTCACGTCCCACCCGCTGAGGTTGACGACGCCGTTACCGGTTGTGCCGATAAAGGTGTGCGTACCATCGGTCAGGGTCGCACCTGCCGGGATGCCGCCGATCGAGGTAATGGTCTGGGTTTCAGAGCCATCAGTGTCCACTGACGTTACCTTCAAGCCCAACGCGATGCTGCTGTTCTCGGCCACCTGAGTCGTGGTGGCGGACACGATCGGTGTATCCGCGACCGCGGTCACACTGATGTCCAGCGTGGTGCTTGAACCGGTATTGGTGGTGTAGGTCACTGTCGGAACCTTGCCACTCCAATTGTCGGCGGGGGTAAAGGTGTAGTCACCGTTGGCACCGAGAGTCAGCCTGCCCACGTTTGCGATCGTAGCAGTATTCCCGGCGGTGTAGTCGATGCCACCAATGGTGAACTTGGTCACGCTGAGAACGTTATCCACATCGCGGTCGTTGGTCAGTACGTTACCGGCGGCGATCTTGTCCTCAAGGGTGGTATTGAGGTCAGCAGCCAGCACACTCGGGTCATCGACTGGTGTGACGCTGATGTTCAGGGTCGAGGTGTCGTTGGTGCCCGAACCGTCGGTGACGGTGTAGGTTACCGTTGGCACCGTGCCGTTGTAGTTGGCGGCCGGGGTGAAGGTGTAGGCGCCGTTGGCGCCGATGACCAGGGTACCGACGTTGGCGATGGTCGCCGTGGTGCCGGCCGCGTAAGTGGTCGTACCGATGGTGAAGTTGACCACGCTGACCGGGCCGTCAACGCTGCTCGTGCCAGTGAGGACGCTGCCGGTCAAGGCGGTGTCTTCGTTGGTGGTCACGCTTTCGCTGGCATCGGTGAAGCTGTCATCGACCGGGGTGACGCTGATGTTCAGGGTCGAGGTGTCGTCGGTGCCCGAACCGTCGGTGACGGTGTAGGTGACCGTTGGCACCGTGCCGTTGTAGTTGGCGGCCGGGGTGAAGGTGTAGGCGCCGTTGGCGCCGATGACCAAGGTACCAACGTTGGCGATGGTCGCCGTGGTGCCGGCGGCGTAAGTGGTCGTACCGATGGTGAAGTTGACCACGCTGACCGGGCCATCGACGCTGCTCGTGCCCGTCAACACACTGCCGGTCAAGGCAGTGTCTTCGTTGGTGGTCACGCTTTCGCTGGCATCGGTGAAGCTGTCATCGACCGGGGTGACGCTGATGTTCAGGGTCGAAGTGTCGTTGGTGCCGGAACCGTCGGTGACGGTGTAGGTGACCGTTGGCACCGTGCCGTTGTAGTTGGCGGCCGGGGTGAAGGTGTAGGCGCCGTTGGCGCCGATGACCAAGGTACCAACGTTGGCGATGGTCGCCGTGGTGCCGGCGGCGTAAGTGGTCGTACCGATGGTGAAGTTGACCACGCTGACCGGGCCATCGACGCTGCTCGTGCCCGTCAACACACTGCCGGTCAAGGCAGTGTCTTCGTTGGTGGTCACGCTTTCGCTGGCATCGGTGAAGCTGTCATCGACCGGGGTGACGCTGATGTTCAGGGTCGAGGTGTCGTCGGTGCCCGAACCGTCGGTGACGGTGTAGGTGACCGTTGGCACCGTGCCGTTGTAGTTGGCGGCCGGGGTGAAGGTGTAAGCGCCGTTCGCCGCGATGACCAGGGTGCCGACATTGGCGATGGTCGCCGTGGTGCCGGCGGCGTAAGTGGTCGTACCGATGGTGAAGTTGACCACGCTGACCGGGCCATCGACGCTGCTCGTGCCCGTCAACACACTGCCGGTCAAGGCAGTGTCTTCGTTGGTGGTCACGCTTTCGCTGGCATCGGTGAAGCTGTCATCGACTGGGGTGACGCTGATGTTCAGGGTCGAGGTGTCGTCGGTGCCGGAACCGTCGGTGCCGGAACCGTCGGTGACGGTGTAGGTGACCGTTGGCACCGTGCCGTTGTAGTTGGCGGCCGGGGTGAAGGTGTAAGCGCCGTTCGCCGCGATGACCAGGGTGCCGACATTGGCGATGGTCGCCGTGGTGCCGGCGGCGTAAGTGGTCGTACCGATGGTGAAGTTGACCACGCTGACCGGGCCATCGACGCTGCTCGTGCCCGTCAACACACTGCCGGTCAAGGCAGTGTCTTCGTTGGTGGTCACGCTTTCGCTGGCATCGGTGAAGCTGTCATCGACCGGGGTGACGCTGATGTTCAGGGTCGAGGTGTCGTCGGTGCCGGAACCGTCGGTGACGGTGTAGGTGACCGTTGGCACCGTGCCGTTGTAGTTGGCGGCCGGGGTGAAGGTGTAAGCGCCGTTCGCCGCGATGACCAGGGTGCCGACATTGGCGATGGTCGCCGTGGTGCCGGCGGCGTAAGTGGTCGTACCGATGGTGAAGTTGACCACGCTGACCGGGCCATCGACGCTGCTCGTGCCCGTCAACACACTGCCGGTCAAGGCAGTGTCTTCGTTGGTGGTCACGCTTTCGCTGGCATCGGTGAAGCTGTCGTCGACCGGGGTGACGCTGATGTTCAGGGTCGAAGTGTCGTTGGTGCCGGAACCGTCGGTGACGGTGTAGGTGACCGTTGGCACCGTGCCGTTGTAGTTGGCGGCCGGGGTGAAGGTGTAAGCGCCGTTCGCCGCGATGACCAGGGTGCCGACATTGGCGATGGTCGCCGTGGTGCCGGCGGCGTAAGTGGTCGTACCGATGGTGAAGTTGACCACGCTGACCGGGCCATCGACGCTGCTCGTGCCAGTGAGGACGCTGCCGGTCAAGGCGGTGTCTTCAGCGGTGGTCACGCTTTCGCTGGCATCGGTGAAGCTGTCGTCGACCGGGGTGACGCTGATGTTCAGGGTCGAGGTGACATCGGTGCCGGAACCGTCGGTGACGGTGTAGCTGACCGTTGGCACTGTGCCGTTGTAGTTGGCGTCCGGGGTGAAGGTATAGGCGCCGTTGGCGCCGATGACCAGGGTACCGACATTGGCGATGGTTGCGGTTTCACCGGCCTGGAACTGGGTGCCGCCAACCGTGAAGTTGACCACACTGACCTGGCCGTCAACGCTGCTCGTGCCAGTGAGGACGCTGCCGGTCAAGGCAGTGTCTTCAGCGGTGGTCACGCTTTCGCTGGCGTCGGTGAAGCTGTCGTCGACCGGGGTGACGCTGATATTCAGGGTCGAAGTGACATCGGTACCCGAACCGTCGGTGACGGTGTAGCTCACCGTTGGCACGCTGCCGTTGTAGTTGGCGTCCGGGGTGAAGGTGTAGGCGCCGTTCGCCGCGATGACCAAGGTGCCGACATTGGTGATGGTTGCTGTGCTGCCAGCGGCGTAGGTGGTTTCACTGATGATGAAGTTGACCACGCTGACCTGGCCGTCGACGCTCAAGGTGCCGCTGAGGACGCTGCCGGTGACGGCGGTGTCTTCCAGGGTCGAGACCGTTTCGTTGGCGTCGGTGAAGCTGTCGTCGACCGGGGTGACGCTGATGGTCAGGGTCGAGGTGACATCTGTGCCCGAACCGTCGGTGACGGTGTAGCTGACCGTTGGCACGCTGCCGTTGTAGTTGGCGTCCGGCGTGAAGGTATAGGCGCCGTTCGCCGCGATGACCAAGGTGCCGACATTGGTGATGGTTGCTGTGCTGCCAGCGGCGTAGGTGGTTTCACTGATGGTGAAGTTGACCACGCTGACCTGGCCGTCGACGCTCAAGGTGCCGCTGAGGACGCTGCCGGTGACGGCGGTGTCTTCGTTGGTGGTTACGCTTTCGCTGGCGTCGGTGAAGCTGTCGTCGACCGGGGTGACGCTGATGGTCAGGGTCGAGGTGACATCGGTGCCCGAACCGTCGGTGACGGTGTAGCTGACCGTTGGCACGCTGCCATTGTAATTGGCGTCTGGCGTGAAGGTGTAAGCGCCGTTGGTCCCGATGACCAGGGTACCGACGTTGGCGATGGTTGCGGTTTCACCGGCTTGGAACTGGGTGCCGCCAACCGTGAAGTTGACCACACTGACCTGGCCGTCGACGCTCGAGGTGCCCGTCAACACACTGCCGGTGACGGCGGTGTCTTCCAGGGTCGAGACCGTTTCGCTGGCATCGGTGAAGCTGTCGTCGACCGGGGTGACGCTGATGGTCAGGGTCGAAGTGTCGTTGGTGCCGGAACCGTCGGTGACGGTGTAGCTCACCGTTGGCACGCTGCCGTTGTAGTTGGCGTCCGGCGTGAAGGTATAGGCGCCGTTGGTCCCGATCACCAGGGTACCAACGTTGGCGATGGTTGCGGTTTCACCGGCCTGGAACTGGGTGCCGCCAACCGTGAAGTTGACCACGCTGACCTGGCCATCGACGCTCGAGGTGCCCGTCAACACGCTGCCGGTGACGATGGTGTCTTCGTTGGTGGTTACGCTTTCGCTGGCGTCGGTGAAGCTGTCGTCGACCGGGGTGACGCTGATGGTCAGGGTCGAGGTGACATCGGTGCCCGAACCGTCGGTGACGGTGTAGCTCACGGTTGGCACGCTGCCGTTGTAATTCTCGGCTGGCGTGAAGGTGTAAGCGCCGTTGGCCGCGATGACCAGGGTGCCGACATTGGCAATGGTTGCCGTGCTGCCGGCGGCGTAGGTGGTTTCACCGATGGTGAAGTTGACCACGCTGACCTGGCCGTCGACGCTCAAGGTGCCCGTCAACACACTGCCGGTGACGGCGGTGTCTTCGGCGGTGGTCACGCTTTCGCTAGCGTCGGTGAAGCTGTCATCGACCGGCGTGACGTTGATGGCCAGGGTCGAAGTGACATCGGTACCGGAACCGTCGGTGACGGTGTAGCTCACCGTTGGCACGCTGCCGTTGTAGTTGGCGTCCGGCGTGAAGGTATAGGCGCCGTTGGTCCCGATCACCAGGGTACCAACGTTGGCGATGGTTGCGGTTTCACCGGCCTGGAACTGGGTGCCGCCAACCGTGAAGTTGACCACGCTGACCTGGCCGTCGACGCTCGAGGTGCCCGTCAACACGCTGCCGCTGACGGCGGTGTCTTCGGCGGTGGTCACGCTTTCGCTAGCGTCGGTGAAGCTGTCATCGACCGGCGTGACGTTGATGGCCAGGGTCGAAGTGACATCGGTACCGGAACCGTCGGTGACGGTGTAGCTCACCGTTGGCACGCTGCCGTTGTAGTTGGCGTCCGGCGTGAAGGTATAGGCGCCGTTGGTCCCGATCACCAGGGTACCAACGTTGGCGATGGTTGCGGTTTCACCGGCCTGGAACTGGGTGCCGCCAACCGTGAAGTTGACCACGCTGACCTGGCCGTCGACGCTCGAGGTGCCCGTCAACACGCTGCCGCTGACGGCGGTGTCTTCGGCGGTGGTCACGCTTTCGCTGGCATCGGTGAAGCTGTCGTCGACCGGGGTGACGCTGATGTTCAGGGTCGAGGTGACATCGGTACCCGAACCGTCGGTGACGGTGTAGCTGACCGTCGGCACCGTGCCGTTGTAATTCTCCGCAGGCGTGAAGGTGTAGGCGCCGTTGGTCCCGATCACCAGGGTGCCGACATTGGCGATGGTTGCGGTTTCACCGGCCTGGAACTGGGTGCCGCCAACCGTGAAGTTGACCACGCTGACCTGGCCATCGACGCTCAAGGTGCCGCTAAGGACGCTGCCGCTGACGGCGGTGTCTTCGTTGGTGGTCACGCTTTCGCTGGCATCGGTGAAGCTGTCGTCGACCGGGGTGACGCTGATATTCAGGGTCGAAGTGACATCGGTACCCGAACCGTCGGTGACGGTGTAGCTGACCGTTGGCACGCTGCCGTTGTAGTTGGCGTCCGGGGTGAAGGTGTAGGCGCCGTTCGCCGCGATGACCAAGGTGCCGACATTGGCGATGGTTGCTGTGCTGCCAGCGGCGTAGGTGGTTTCACCGATGGTGAAGTTGACCACACTGACCTGGCCGTCGACGCTCAAGGTGCCGCTGAGGACGCTGCCGGTGACGGCGGTGTCTTCCAGGGTCGAGACCGTTTCGCTGGCATCGGTGAAGCTGTCGTCGACCGGGGTGACGCTGATGGTCAGGGTCGAGGTGACATCGGTGCCGGAACCGTCGGTGACGGTGTAGCTCACGGTTGGCACCGTGCCGTTGTAGTTGGCGTCCGGGGTGAAGGTATAGGCGCCGTTGGTGCCGATCATCAGGGTGCCGACGTTGGTAATGGTCGCGGTCTGGCCGGCGTTGAAAGTGCCAGGAACACCGTCGATGGTGAAGTTGACCACGCTGACCTGGCCGTCAACGCTCGAGGTGCCCGTCAACACGCTGCCGGTGACGATGGTGTCTTCGTTGGTGGTCACGCTTTCGCTGGCATCGGTGAAGCTGTCATCGACCGGCGTGACGCTGATGGCCAGGGTCGAAGTGACATCGGTACCCGAACCGTCGGTGACGGTGTAGCTGACCGTCGGCACTGTGCCGTTGTAGTTGGCGTCCGGGGTAAAGGTATAGGCACCGTTCGCGGCGATGATCAGGGTACCAACGTTGGCGATGGTTGCCGTGCTGCCGGCGGCGTAGGTGGTTTCACCGATGGTGAAATTGACCACGCTGACCTGACCGTCGACGCTGCTCGTGCCAGTGAGGACGCTGCCGGTCAAGACGGCGTCTTCGGCGGTGGTCACGCTTTCGCTGGCATCGGTGAAGCTGTCGTCGACCGGAGTGACGCTGATGGTCAGGGTCGAGGTGACGTCGGTGCCGGAACCGTCGGTGACGGTGTAGCTCACGGTTGGCACCGTGCCGTTGTAATTCTCCGCAGGCGTGAAGGTGTAGGCGCCGTTGGCGCCGATGACCAGGCTGCCGACATTGGCGATGGTTGCCGTGCTGCCGGCGGCGTAGGTGGTTTCACCGATGGTGAAATTCACCACGCTGACCTGGCCGTCAACGCTCGAGGTGCCCGTCAACACACTGCCGGTGACAGCAGTGTCTTCGTTGGTGGTCACGCTTTCGCTGGCATCGGTGAAGCTGTCATCGACCGGCGTGACGCTGATGGCCAGGGTCGAAGTGACATCGGTACCCGAACCGTCGGTGACGGTGTAGCTGACCGTCGGCACTGTGCCGTTGTAGTTGGCGTCCGGGGTAAAGGTATAGGCACCGTTCGCGGCGATGATCAGGGTACCAACGTTGGCGATGGTTGCCGTGCTGCCGGCGGCGTAGGTGGTTTCACCGATGGTGAAATTCACCACGCTGACCGGGCCGTCGACGCTCAAGGTGCCCGTCAACACGCTGCCGGTGACGGCGGTGTCTTCGTTGGTGGTCACGCTTTCGTTGGCGTCGGTGAAGCTGTCGTCGACCGGGGTGACGCTGATGGCCAGGGTCGAGGTGACATCGGTGCCGGAACCGTCGGTGACGGTGTAGCTGACCGTTGGCACGCTGCCGTTGTAATTGGCGTCCGGGGTGAAGGTGTAGGCGCCGTTGGCGCCGATGACCAGGGTACCGACGTTGGCGATGGTTGCCGTGCTGCCGGCGGCGTAGGTGGTTTCACCAATGGTGAAGTTGACCACACTGACCTGGCCGTCGACGCTCAAGGTGCCCGTCAACACGCTGCCGGTGACGGCGGTGTCTTCCAGGGTCGAGACCGTTTCGTTGGCGTCGGTGAAGCTGTCGTCGACCGGGGTGACGCTGATGGTCAGGGTCGAGGTGACATCGGTGCCGGAACCGTCGGTGACGGTGTAGCTCACGGTTGGCACCGTGCCGTTGTAGTTGGCGTCCGGGGTGAAGGTATAGGCGCCGTTGGTGCCGATCATCAGGGTGCCGACGTTGGTAATGGTCGCGGTCTGGCCGGCGTTGAAAGTGCCAGGAACACCGTCGATGGTGAAGTTGACCACGCTGACCTGGCCGTCAACGCTCGAGGTGCCCGTCAACACGCTGCCGGTGACGATGGTGTCTTCGTTGGTGGTCACGCTTTCGCTGGCATCGGTGAAGCTGTCATCGACCGGCGTGACGCTGATGGCCAGGGTCGAAGTGACATCGGTACCCGAACCGTCGGTGACGGTGTAGCTGACCGTCGGCACTGTGCCGTTGTAGTTGGCGTCCGGGGTAAAGGTATAGGCACCGTTCGCGGCGATGATCAGGGTACCAACGTTGGCGATGGTTGCCGTGCTGCCGGCGGCGTAGGTGGTTTCACCGATGGTGAAATTGACCACGCTGACCTGACCGTCGACGCTGCTCGTGCCAGTGAGGACGCTGCCGGTCAAGACGGCGTCTTCGGCGGTGGTCACGCTTTCGCTGGCATCGGTGAAGCTGTCGTCGACCGGAGTGACGCTGATGGTCAGGGTCGAGGTGACGTCGGTGCCGGAACCGTCGGTGACGGTGTAGCTCACGGTTGGCACCGTGCCGTTGTAATTCTCCGCAGGCGTGAAGGTGTAGGTGCCGTTGGCGCCGATGACCAGGGTACCGACGTTGGCGATGGTTGCCGTGCTGCCGGCGGCGTAGGTGGTTTCACCAATGGTGAAGTTGACCACACTGACCTGGCCGTCGACGCTCAAGGTGCCCGTCAACACGCTGCCGGTGACGGCGGTGTCTTCCAGGGTCGAGACCGTTTCGTTGGCGTCGGTGAAGCTGTCGTCGACCGGGGTGACGTTGATGGTCAGGGTCGAGGTGACATCGGTACCGGAACCGTCGGTGACGGTGTAGCTGACCGTTGGCACGCTGCCGTTGTAATTGGCGTCCGGGGTGAAGGTGTAGGCGCCGTTGGCGCCGATGACCAGGGTACCGACATTGGCGATGGTTGCGGTTTCACCGGCTTGGAACTGGGTGCCGCCAACCGTGAAGCTGACCACGCTGACCTGGCCATCGACGCTCAAGGTGCCGCTGAGGACGCTGCCGGTGACGGCGGCGTCTTCGGCGGTGATCACGCTTTCGCTGGCGTCGGTGAAGCTGTCGTCGACCGGGGTGACGTTGATGGTCAGGGTCGAGGTGACATCGGTACCCGAACCGTCGGTGACGGTGTAGGTGACGGTCGGCACGCTGCCGTTGTAATTCTCCGCAGGCGTGAAGGTGTAGGCGCCGTTGGTCCCGATGACCAGGGTACCAACGTTGGCGATGGTTGCCGTGCTGCCGGCGGCGTAGGTGGTTTCACCGATGGTGAAATTCACCACACTGACCTGGCCGTCGACGCTCAAGGTGCCCGTCAACACGCTGCCGGTGACGGCGGTGTCTTCGTTGGTGGTCACGCTTTCGTTGGCGTCGGTGAAGCTGTCGTCGACCGGGGTGACGCTGATGTTCAGGGTCGAGGTGACATCGGTGCCGGAACCGTCGGTGACGGTGTAGCTGACCGTTGGCACGCTGCCGTTGTAATTGGCGTCCGGGGTGAAGGTGTAGGCGCCGTTGGCGCCGATGACCAGGGTACCGACATTGGCGATGGTTGCGGTTTCACCGGCTTGGAACTGGGTGCCGCCAACCGTGAAGCTGACCACGCTGACCTGGCCATCGACGCTCAAGGTGCCGCTGAGGACGCTGCCGGTGACGGCGGTGTCTTCCAGGGTCGAGACCGTTTCGCTGGCATCGGTGAAGCTGTCGTCGACCGGGGTGACGCTGATATTCAGGGTCGAAGTGACATCGGTGCCCGAACCGTCGGTGACGGTGTAGCTCACGGTTGGCACCGTGCCGTTGTAGTCGACGGCCGGGGTGAAGGTGTAAGCGCCGTTGGTCCCGATGACCAGGGTACCAACGTTGGCGATGGTTGCTGTGCTGCCAGCGGCGTAGGTGGTGTCACCGATGGTGAAGTTGACCACGCTGACCTGGCCGTCGACGCTCAAGGTGCCCGTCAACACACTGCCGGTGACGGCGGTGTCTTCGGCGGTGGTCACGTTTTCGCTGGCGTCGGTGAAGCTGTCATCGACCGGGGTGACGTTGATGGCCAGGGTCGAGGTGACATCGGTGCCGGAACCGTCGGTGACGGTGTAGCTCACGGTTGGCACCGTGCCGTTGTAGTCGACGGCCGGGGTGAAGGTGTAAGCGCCGTTGGTCCCGATGACCAGGGTACCAACGTTGGCGATGGTTGCTGTGCTGCCAGCGGCGTAGGTGGTTTCACCGATGGTGAAGTTGACCACGCTGACCTGGCCGTCGACGCTCAAGGTGCCCGTCAACACGCTGCCGCTGACGGTGGTGTCTTCGGTGGTGGTCACGCTTTCGCTGGCGTCGGTGAAGCTGTCGTCGACCGGGGTGACGCTGATGGTCAGGGTCGAGGTGACATCGGTGCCCGAACCGTCGGTGACGGTGTAGCTGACCGTTGGCACGCTGCCGTTGTAGTTGGCGTCCGGGGTGAAGGTGTAGGCGCCGTTCGCCGCGATGACCAAGGTGCCGACATTGGCGATGGTTGCTGTGCTGCCAGCGGCGTAGGTGGTTTCACCGATGGTGAAGTTGACCACACTGACCTGGCCGTCGACGCTCAAGGTGCCGCTGAGGACGCTGCCGGTGACGGCGGTGTCTTCCAGGGTCGAGACCGTTTCGCTGGCATCGGTGAAGCTGTCGTCGACCGGGGTGACGCTGATGGTCAGGGTCGAGGTGACGTCGGTGCCCGAACCGTCGGTGACGGTGTAGCTCACGGTTGGCACGCTGCCGTTGTAATTCTCGGCTGGCGTGAAGGTGTAAGCGCCGTTGGCCGCGATGACCAGGGTGCCGACATTGGCGATGGTTGCGGTCTGGCCGGCGGTGAAAGTGCCAGGAACACCGTCGATGGTGAAATTCACCACGCTGACCTGGCCGTCGACGCTGTTCGTGCCGCTGAGGACACTGCCGCTGATGGCAGTGTCTTCCAGGGTCGAGACCGTTTCGCTGGCATCGGTGAAGCTGTCATCGACCGGCGTGACGCTGATGGCCAGGGTCGAGGTGACATCGGTGCCGGAACCGTCGGTGACGGTGTAGCTCACGGTTGGCACGCTGCCGTTGTAATTCTCCGCAGGCGTGAAGGTGTAGGTGCCGTTCGCCGCGATGACCAAGGTGCCGACATTGGCGATGGTTGCCGTGCTGCCGGCGGCGTAGGTGGTTTCACCGATGGTGAAGTTGACCACGCTGACCTGGCCGTCAACGCTCGAGGTGCCCGTCAACACGCTGCCGGTGACGATGGTGTCTTCGTTGGTGGTCACGCTTTCGCTGGCATCGGTGAAGCTGTCATCGACCGGCGTGACGCTGATGGCCAGGGTCGAAGTGACATCGGTACCCGAACCGTCGGTGACGGTGTAGCTCACCGTTGGCACGCTGCCGTTGTAGTTGGCGTCCGGCGTGAAGGTATAGGCGCCGTTGGTCCCGATCACCAGGGTACCAACGTTGGCGATGGTTGCGGTTTCACCGGCCTGGAACTGGGTGCCGCCAACCGTGAAGTTGACCACGCTGACCTGGCCGTCGACGCTCGAGGTGCCCGTCAACACGCTGCCGCTGACGGCGGTGTCTTCGGCGGTGGTCACGCTTTCGCTGGCATCGGTGAAGCTGTCGTCGACCGGGGTGACGCTGATGTTCAGGGTCGAGGTGACATCGGTACCCGAACCGTCGGTGACGGTGTAGCTGACCGTCGGCACCGTGCCGTTGTAATTCTCCGCAGGCGTGAAGGTGTAGGCGCCGTTGGTCCCGATCACCAGGGTGCCGACATTGGCGATGGTTGCGGTTTCACCGGCCTGGAACTGGGTGCCGCCAACCGTGAAGTTGACCACGCTGACCTGGCCATCGACGCTCAAGGTGCCGCTAAGGACGCTGCCGCTGACGGCGGTGTCTTCGTTGGTGGTCACGCTTTCGCTGGCATCGGTGAAGCTGTCGTCGACCGGGGTGACGCTGATATTCAGGGTCGAAGTGACATCGGTACCCGAACCGTCGGTGACGGTGTAGCTGACCGTTGGCACGCTGCCGTTGTAGTTGGCGTCCGGGGTGAAGGTGTAGGCGCCGTTCGCCGCGATGACCAAGGTGCCGACATTGGCGATGGTTGCTGTGCTGCCAGCGGCGTAGGTGGTTTCACCGATGGTGAAGTTGACCACACTGACCTGGCCGTCGACGCTCAAGGTGCCGCTGAGGACGCTGCCGGTGACGGCGGTGTCTTCCAGGGTCGAGACCGTTTCGCTGGCATCGGTGAAGCTGTCGTCGACCGGGGTGACGCTGATGGTCAGGGTCGAGGTGACATCGGTGCCGGAACCGTCGGTGACGGTGTAGCTCACGGTTGGCACCGTGCCGTTGTAGTTGGCGTCCGGGGTGAAGGTATAGGCGCCGTTGGTGCCGATCATCAGGGTGCCGACGTTGGTAATGGTCGCGGTCTGGCCGGCGTTGAAAGTGCCAGGAACACCGTCGATGGTGAAATTCACCACGCTGACCTGGCCGTCGACGCTGTTCGTGCCGCTGAGGACACTGCCGCTGATGGCAGTGTCTTCCAGGGTCGAGACCGTTTCGCTGGCATCGGTGAAGCTGTCATCGACCGGCGTGACGCTGATGGCCAGGGTCGAGGTGACATCGGTGCCGGAACCGTCGGTGACGGTGTAGCTCACGGTTGGCACGCTGCCGTTGTAATTCTCCGCAGGCGTGAAGGTGTAGGTGCCGTTCGCCGCGATGACCAAGGTGCCGACATTGGCGATGGTTGCCGTGCTGCCGGCGGCGTAGGTGGTTTCACCGATGGTGAAGTTGACCACGCTGACCTGGCCGTCAACGCTCGAGGTGCCCGTCAACACGCTGCCGGTCAAGACGGCGTCTTCGGCGGTGGTCACGCTTTCGCTGGCATCGGTGAAGCTGTCGTCGACCGGGGTGACGCTGATGTTCAGGGTCGAGGTGACGTCGGTGCCGGAACCGTCGGTGACGGTGTAGCTCACGGTTGGCACGCTGCCGTTGTAATTCTCCGCAGGCGTGAAGGAGTAGGCGCCGTTGGCGCCGATGACCAGGGTACCGACGTTGGCGATGGTTGCGGTTTCACCGGCTTGGAACTGGGTGCCGCCAACCGTGAAGCTGACCACGCTGACCTGGCCGTCGACGCTGTTCGTGCCGCTGAGGACGCTGCCGGTCAAGACGGCGTCTTCGGCGGTGGTCACGCTTTCGCTAGCGTCGGTGAAGCTGTCATCGACCGGCGTGACGCTGATGGCCAGGGTCGAGGTGACATCGGTGCCCGAACCGTCGGTGACGGTGTAGCTCACCGTTGGCACGCTGCCGTTGTAGTTGGCGTCCGGCGTGAAGGTGTAAGCGCCGTTGGTCCCGATGACCAGGGTACCAACGTTGGCGATGGTTGCCGTGCTGCCGGCGGCGTAGGTGGTTTCACCGATGGTGAAGTTGACCACGCTGACCTGGCCGTCGACGCTCAAGGTGCCCGTCAACACGCTGCCGCTGACGGTGGTGTCTTCGGTGGTGGTCACGCTTTCGCTGGCGTCGGTGAAGCTGTCGTCGACCGGGGTGACGCTGATGGTCAGGGTCGAGGTGACATCGGTGCCCGAACCGTCGGTGACGGTGTAGCTGACCGTTGGCACGCTGCCGTTGTAATTGGCGTCTGGCGTGAAGGTATAGGCGCCGTTGGTCCCGATCACCAGGGTGCCGACATTGGCGATGGTTGCTGTGCTGCCAGCGGTGTAGGTGGTTTCACCGATGGTGAAGTTGACCACGCTGACCTGGCCATCGACGCTCAAGGTGCCGCTGAGGACGCTGCCGGTGACGGCGGTGTCTTCCAGGGTCGAGACCGTTTCGCTGGCATCGGTGAAGCTGTCGTCGACCGGCGTGACGCTGATGGTCAGGGTCGAGGTGACATCGGTGCCGGAACCGTCGGTGACGGTGTAGCTCACGGTTGGCACGCTGCCGTTGTAATTGGCGTCTGGCGTGAAGGTATAGGCGCCGTTGGTGCCGATCATCAGGGTGCCGACGTTGGTAATGGTCGCGGTCTGGCCGGCGTTGAAAGTTCCAGGAACACCGTCGATGGTGAAGTTGACCACGCTGACCTGGCCGTCGACGCTGCTCGTGCCAGTGAGGACGCTGCCGGTGACGGCGGTGTCTTCGTTGGTGGTTACGCTTTCGCTGGCGTCGGTGAAGCTGTCGTCGACCGGGGTGACGCTGATGGTCAGGGTCGAGGTGACGTCGGTGCCGGAACCGTCAGTGACGGTGTAGCTCACGGTTGGCACGCTGCCGTTGTAGTTGGCGTCCGGCGTGAAGGTATAGGCGCCGTTGGTGCCGATCATCAGGGTACCGACGTTGGCGATGGTTGCGGTTTCACCGGCCTGGAACTGGGTGCCGCCAACCGTGAAGTTGACCACGCTGACCTGGCCGTCGACGCTCGAGGTGCCCGTCAACACGCTGCCGGTGACGGCGGCGTCTTCGGCGGTGGTCACGCTTTCGCTGGCATCGGTGAAGCTGTCGTCGACCGGGGTGACGTTGATGGTCAGGGTCGAGGTGACATCGGTGCCGGAACCGTCGGTGACGGTGTAGCTCACGGTTGGCACCGTGCCGTTGTAATTGGCGTCTGGCGTGAAGGTGTAGGTGCCGTTGGCGCCGATGACCAGGGTACCGACGTTGGCGATGGTTGCCGTGCTGCCGGCGGCGTAGGTGGTTTCACCAATGGTGAAGTTGACCACACTGACCTGGCCGTCGACGCTCAAGGTGCCCGTCAACACGCTGCCGGTGACGGCGGTGTCTTCCAGGGTCGAGACCGTTTCGTTGGCGTCGGTGAAGCTGTCGTCGACCGGGGTGACGCTGATGGTCAGGGTCGAGGTGACATCGGTGCCCGAACCGTCGGTGACGGTGTAGCTGACGGTCGGCACGCTGCCGTTGTAATTCTCCGCAGGCGTGAAGGTGTAGGCGCCGTTGGTCCCGATGACCAGGGTACCGACGTTGGCGATGGTTGCCGTGCTGCCGGCGGCGTAGGTGGTTTCACCGATGGTGAAATTCACCACGCTGACCGGGCCGTCGACGCTCAAGGTGCCCGTCAACACGCTGCCGGTGACGGCGGTGTCTTCGTTGGTGGTCACGCTTTCGTTGGCGTCGGTGAAGCTGTCGTCGACCGGGGTGACGCTGATGGCCAGGGTCGAGGTGACATCGGTGCCGGAACCGTCGGTGACGGTGTAGCTGACCGTTGGCACGCTGCCGTTGTAATTGGCGTCCGGGGTGAAGGTGTAGGCGCCGTTGGCGCCGATGACCAGGGTACCGACGTTGGCGATGGTTGCCGTGCTGCCGGCGGCGTAGGTGGTTTCACCAATGGTGAAGTTGACCACACTGACCTGGCCGTCGACGCTCAAGGTGCCCGTCAACACGCTGCCGGTGACGGCGGTGTCTTCCAGGGTCGAGACCGTTTCGTTGGCGTCGGTGAAGCTGTCGTCGACCGGGGTGACGCTGATGGTCAGGGTCGAGGTGACATCGGTGCCGGAACCGTCGGTGACGGTGTAGCTGACGGTCGGCACGCTGCCGTTGTAATTCTCCGCAGGCGTGAAGGTGTAGGCGCCGTTGGTCCCGATGACCAGGGTACCGACGTTGGCGATGGTTGCCGTGCTGCCGGCGGCGTAGGTGGTTTCACCGATGGTGAAATTCACCACGCTGACCGGGCCATCGACGCTGCTCGTGCCAGTGAGGACGCTGCCGGTCAAGGCGGTGTCTTCGTTGGTGGTCACGCTTTCGCTGGCATCGGTGAAGCTGTCATCGACCGGCGTGACGTTGATATTCAGGGTCGAGGTGACATCGGTGCCCGAACCGTCGGTGACGGTGTAGCTCACGGTTGGCACCGTGCCGTTGTAGTCGACGGCCGGGGTGAAGGTGTAAGCGCCGTTGGTCCCGATGACCAGGGTACCAACGTTGGCGATGGTTGCTGTGCTGCCAGCGGCGTAGGTGGTTTCACCGATGGTGAAGTTGACCACACTGACCTGGCTGTCGACGCTCAAGGTGCCCGTCAACACACTGCCGGTGACGGCGGTGTCTTCGGCGGTGGTCACGCTTTCGCTGGCATCGGTGAAGCTGTCATCGACCGGCGTGACGTTGATATTCAGGGTCGAGGTGACATCGGTGCCCGAACCGTCGGTGACGGTGTAGCTCACCGTTGGCACCGTGCCGTTGTAATTCTCCGCAGGCGTGAAGGTGTAGGCGCCGTTGGCGCCGATGACCAGGCTGCCGACATTGGCGATGGTTGCCGTGCTGCCGGCGGCGTAGGTGGTTTCACCGATGGTGAAATTCACCACGCTGACCTGGCCGTCAACGCTCGAGGTGCCCGTCAACACACTGCCGGTGACAGCAGTGTCTTCGTTGGTGGTCACGCTTTCGCTGGCATCGGTGAAGCTGTCATCGACCGGCGTGACGCTGATGGCCAGGGTCGAAGTGACATCGGTATCCGAACCGTCGGTGACGGTGTAGCTGACCGTCGGCACTGTGCCGTTGTAGTTGGCGTCCGGGGTAAAGGTATAGGCACCGTTCGCGGCGATGATCAGGGTACCAACGTTGGCGATGGTTGCCGTGCTGCCGGCGGCGTAGGTGGTTTCACCGATGGTGAAATTGACCACGCTGACCTGACCGTCGACGCTGCTCGTGCCAGTGAGGACGCTGCCGGTCAAGACGGCGTCTTCGGCGGTGGTCACGCTTTCGCTAGCGTCGGTGAAGCTGTCATCGACCGGGGTGACGTTGATATTCAGGGTCGAGGTGACATCGGTGCCGGAACCGTCGGTGACGGTGTAGCTCACGGTTGGCACCGTGCCGTTGTAGTCGACGGCCGGGGTGAAGGTGTAAGCGCCGTTGGTCCCGATGACCAGGGTACCAACGTTGGCGATGGTTGCTGTGCTGCCAGCGGCGTAGGTGGTTTCACCGATGGTGAAGTTGACCACGCTGACCTGGCCGTCGACGCTCAAGGTGCCCGTCAACACACTGCCGGTGACGGCGGTGTCTTCGGCGGTGGTCACGCTTTCGCTAGCGTCGGTGAAGCTGTCGTCGACCGGGGTGACGTTGATGGTCAGGGTCGAGGTGACATCGGTGCCCGAACCGTCGGTGACGGTGTAGCTGACCGTTGGCACTGTGCCGTTGTAATTCTCCGCAGGCGTGAAGGAGTAGGCGCCGTTGGCGCCGATCACCAGGGTGCCGACATTGGCGATGGTTGCTGTGCTGCCAGCGGTGTAGGTGGTTTCACCGATGGTGAAGTTGACCACACTGACCTGGCTGTCGACGCTCAAGGTGCCCGTCAACACACTGCCGGTGACGGCGGTGTCTTCGGCGGTGGTCACGCTTTCGCTGGCATCGGTGAAGCTGTCATCGACCGACGTGACGTTGATATTCAGGGTCGAGGTGACATCGGTGCCCGAACCGTCGGTGACGGTGTAGCTCACCGTTGGCACCGTGCCGTTGTAATTCTCCGCAGGCGTGAAGGTGTAGGCGCCGTTGGCGCCGATGACCAGGCTGCCGACATTGGCGATGGTTGCCGTGCTGCCGGCGGCGTAGGTGGTTTCACCGATGGTGAAATTCACCACGCTGACCTGGCCGTCAACGCTCGAGGTGCCCGTCAACACACTGCCGGTGACAGCAGTGTCTTCGTTGGTGGTCACGCTTTCGCTGGCATCGGTGAAGCTGTCATCGACCGGCGTGACGCTGATGGCCAGGGTCGAAGTGACATCGGTATCCGAACCGTCGGTGACGGTGTAGCTGACCGTCGGCACTGTGCCGTTGTAGTTGGCGTCCGGGGTAAAGGTATAGGCACCGTTCGCGGCGATGATCAGGGTACCAACGTTGGCGATGGTTGCCGTGCTGCCGGCGGCGTAGGTGGTTTCACCGATGGTGAAATTGACCACGCTGACCTGACCGTCGACGCTGCTCGTGCCAGTGAGGACGCTGCCGGTCAAGACGGCGTCTTCGGCGGTGGTCACGCTTTCGCTAGCGTCGGTGAAGCTGTCATCGACCGGCGTGACGTTGATATTCAGGGTCGAGGTGACATCGGTACCCGAACCGTCGGTGACGGTGTAGCTCACGGTTGGCACCGTGCCGTTGTAGTCGACGGCCGGGGTGAAGGTGTAAGCGCCGTTGGTCCCGATGACCAGGGTACCAACGTTGGCGATGGTTGCGGTGCTGCCGGCGGCGTAGGTGGTTTCACCGATGGTGAAATTCACCACACTGACCTGGCCGTCGACGCTCAAGGTGCCCGTCAACACGCTGCCGGTGACGGCGGTGTCTTCGTTGGTGGTCACGCTTTCGCTGGCATCGGTGAAGCTGTCATCGACCGGCGTGACGTTGATATTCAGGGTCGAGGTGACATCGGTGCCCGAACCGTCGGTGACGGTGTAGCTCACCGTTGGCACCGTGCCGTTGTAATTCTCCGCAGGCGTGAAGGAGTAGGCGCCGTTGGTCCCGATGACCAGGGTACCGACATTGGCGATGGTTGCGGTTTCACCGGCCTGGAACTGGGTGCCGCCAACCGTGAAGTTGACCACACTGACCTGGCCGTCGACGCTCAAGGTGCCCGTCAACACGCTGCCGGTGACGGCGGTGTCTTCGGCGGTGGTCACGCTTTCACTGATGTCGGTGAAGCTGTCGTCGACCGGGGTGACGCTGATGTTCAGGGTCGAGGTGACATCGGTACCCGAACCGTCGGTGAGGGTGTAGGTGACGGTCGGCACGCTGCCGTTGTAATTCTCCGCAGGCGTGAAGGTGTAGGCGCCGTTGGTCCCGATGACCAGGGTACCGACATTGGCGATGGTTGCGGTTTCACCGGCCTGGAACTGGGTGCCGCCAACCGTGAAGTTGACCACGCTGACCTGGCCGTCGACGCTCAAGGTGCCCGTCAACACACTGCCGGTGACGGCGGTGTCTTCGGCGGTGGTCACGTTTTCGCTGGCGTCGGTGAAGCTGTCATCGACCGGGGTGACGTTGATGGCCAGGGTCGAGGTGACATCGGTGCCGGAACCGTCGGTGACGGTGTAGCTCACGGTTGGCACCGTGCCGTTGTAGTCGACGGCCGGGGTGAAGGTGTAAGCGCCGTTGGTCCCGATGACCAGGGTACCAACGTTGGCGATGGTTGCTGTGCTGCCAGCGGCGTAGGTGGTTTCACCGATGGTGAAGTTGACCACGCTGACCTGGCCGTCGACGCTCAAGGTGCCCGTCAACACGCTGCCGCTGACGGTGGTGTCTTCGGTGGTGGTCACGCTTTCGCTGGCGTCGGTGAAGCTGTCGTCGACCGGGGTGACGCTGATATTCAGGGTCGAAGTGACATCGGTGCCCGAACCGTCGGTGACGGTGTAGCTCACGGTTGGCACCGTGCCGTTGTAGTCGACGGCCGGGGTGAAGGTGTAAGCGCCGTTGGTCCCGATGACCAGGGTACCAACGTTGGCGATGGTTGCCGTGGTGCCGGCGTTGAAAGTGCCAGGAACACCGTCGATGGTGAAATTCACCACGCTGACCGGGCCATCGACGCTGCTCGTGCCAGTGAGGACGCTGCCGGTCAAGGCGGTGTCTTCGTTGGTGGTCACGCTTTCGCTGGCATCGGTGAAGCTGTCATCGACCGGCGTGACGTTGATATTCAGGGTCGAGGTGACATCGGTGCCCGAACCGTCGGTGACGGTGTAGCTCACCGTTGGCACGCTGCCGTTGTAGTTGGCGTCCGGGGTGAAGGTGTAGGCGCCGTTCGCCGCGATGACCAAGGTGCCGACATTGGCGATGGTTGCTGTGCTGCCAGCGTTGAAAGTGCCAGGAACACCGTCGATGGTGAAATTCACCACGCTGACCGGGCCATCGACGCTGCTCGTGCCAGTGAGGACGCTGCCGGTCAAGGCGGTGTCTTCGTTGGTGGTCACGCTTTCGCTGGCATCGGTGAAGCTGTCGTCGACCGGGGTGACGTTGATGTTCAGGGTCGAAGTGACATCGGTACCCGAACCGTCGGTGACGGTGTAGCTGACCGTCGGCACTGTGCCGTTGTAGTTGGCGTCCGGGGTAAAGGTATAGGCACCGTTCGCGGCGATGATCAGGGTACCAACGTTGGCGATGGTTGCCGTGGTGCCGGCGTTGAAAGTGCCAGGAACACCGTCGATGGTGAAGTTGACCACGCTCAGGACGTTATCGATGTCGCTGTCGTTGCTCAGCACGTTGCCGATCGCAGCAGTGTCTTCAGCAATGGTTTGGGTGTCGGTAGTCAAAACGCTCGGATCATCGACCGCCGTCACGGTGAGATCCAGGGTGCTGCTAGAGCCGGTGTTGGTGGTGTACGTGATTTGCGGTACAGCACCGTTGTAGTTGGCGTCCGGAGTAAAGGTGTAGTTGCCATTGGCACCGATGGTCAGCGTACCGACGCCGATGATGGCCGCTGTCTGGCCTGCGGTGAAACTGCCGGTCACGCCGGCGATGGTGAAGCCGGTGACGCTGAGCGGCGTCTCGGCATCGCTATCGTTGTTCAGGACATTGCCTGTCGCGACGCTGTCTTCCGCCAGAGTGCCAGTATCCGCGGTCAGTATGCTCGGAGCGTTGATGGTCGTGATGTTCGTGATGTTCGGGTTGCCAGTATCGAACGTAGCGGGAGTAGCAGTGGAATCAGGGCCGTTGGTCGGGAAGCCGATGGTCGGGTCGACGCGGCCAGCGGTGGCGTCGAGCACCACGAAGCTGTGACCGCCACCCGCGGCACCACCAGAGCCTGCCGCCGTCGGACCCGCAGCGGTGGCTTCAAGGTCTTTGGTCGGGTCGGCGCCGGCGACAATGGCTTGCTGCAGCTCTTCTACGGACGGCGCGGCTTGCGCGGTCGCGGCTGCCAGATCAGTGCCGGAGTCCGGAGCGCCTGCGCTCCACTGAGTGTCACGGCCCAGATCGAGGGTACGGCCATCGGCCAGTTCCAGGGACACGGCACCGGAAAGGCCAGTGTCGACCTGGTCACCGGCGAAGAGTTTGTCGCCTTCAACGAGAACGCGGCGGATGCCCTCGGGGGACACCACGAAAACCTGACCAACAATGCTTTTGACGATGGCAACAACACTGCTCATTGAAGACTCTCCGGGGTGTCACGTTCAGTTGACTTCCATAGACCTGATAGCGTTTGCGCCGACCAGTCTGGACGTACATTGCAAAATAGATGCACAAGTTTGACGCATTGATTCGTCAATAATTTGGCTATATTTTTTCGCTATTAACTTTATGCCAATCTATTGACCTTCTTGGATCCATCCTAAACAATCGCCCCAGTAATGTCACATTGATATTTACGCTGTGACTCGTCCTCGGTATGTGATCCAGTTCCGCTTTTGAACCTTCCGACATGCGGTCATTCCGCTTGCCATCTTCCGACACAGCGCGTTCTTTTACTGTGATTCAAGACAAGAAGTCCTGGGAAATTCCTACAATGCGTCCGCCTTTGTTCATGGCTATACCTTTCGCCCTCGCCGCGTCTTTCGTTCAGGCGCAATCCCTGCCAGAAGCCATGCAACAAGCGCTGGATGTCCATCCGGAGGTCCAGGCAGGCGTCAATAGTCGATTGGCTGCGGATTATCAGTTGAAGGCTGCGAAAGGTGGATACCTGCCACGGGTCGACCTGCTGGGCGGTTATGGTCGTGAAGGCACCGATAGCGTGACCACGCGAACGGACGGCAGCAATAATCACTGGGAAACCCTGAATCGCAGTGAGTCAAACTTGCGTCTGACCCAAATGGTTTTTGACGGTTTTGCGACGTCCAGCGAAGTCGGGCGTCAACAAGCCACCGTCAACTCCCGCGCCTATTCGCTGTTGAGTACTTCCGAGCGTACCGGGCTGACAGTGGTGCAGGTCTATCTTGATGTGCTGACCCGTCGCGAATTCGTGCGCCTGGCCGAGGACAACCTCAAGAGCCACCAACGTATTTACGACCAGATCCAGCTGCGCACCCAGCGTGGGGTCGGCAGCGGCGCCGACCTCGATCAGGCGGAGGCGCGGATGGCTCAGGCGCGCAACAATCTGATCACCGAGCAGACCAACCTGGCTGACGCCGAAACCAACTTCCTCTCCGCTGTCGGCCGGATGCCGGATCAACTGGAGCGTCCGGCGAGTTTCCTGGCGCTGATGCCGGCCAATCTGAATGAAGCCCGGGCGCAGATGCTGGAAAACAGCCCGATCCTGCGCTCGGCCGAATCCGACATCGCCGCTGCCGAGAAGCAGTACGACACGGCCAAGTCGACTTTCTACCCGCGCTTCGATGCTGAGTTGGGTCGCACCGCAGACAACGACATTGATGGCCAGAATGGCCACAACAACGAATGGCAAGCCATGCTGCGCATGCGCTTCAACCTGTATTCCGGCGGCAGCAACAAGGCAGATCTGGAGTCCAAGTCCTATCTGTCGAACCAGGCGCTTGATATCCGCAACAACGCCCTGCGCCAATTGAATGAAGAGTTGGGCCTGGCCTGGAACGCCCTGAACAACGCCAACGCGCAGGTGCCGATCGCCCAGCAGTATGTCGACCACAGCACCGCCGTGCGTACCGCTTATCAGCGTCAGTTCAGCCTTGGCGAGCGCACCCTGCTTGATTTGCTCGACAGCGAGAACGAACTGTTCACCTCTTCTCGCCGTCTGGCGGAGATCAAGAACATTCAGTTATTTACTCAGTACCGAATCAAGGCGACCATGGGCGAGTTGCTCAAGAGCCAGGGAGTGGTCGCACCATTGGCATCCGTTGTGCAGAACGACGTGAAGCCCAAGGTCCAATTGCCCGGTATGAATTGAGCAGGACCTTCATTGTTCAATTGTTAGCCAAGAGTGCCGAGCGTGGAATCAGAAGTCAGTCGGGTTCAACTCATTCATGATCCGCGCGCGTTGCATGACGATCCGTTGCTGGATGGTCTGCTCGCTCTTTGCATGCTGCATCAGAAGCCTGCCAGCGCGGCAATGCTGACCACCGGCCTGCCGCTGCCCGAGCAACGCCTGAGTGTCGACTTGCTGCCTCGCGCGGCCGCTCGCGCGGGGCTGCAGGGGCGGGTTCTGCAGCGCAAGCTGGAGGACATTCCGGCGATTGCCATGCCGGCATTGTTGCTGCTCAAGGACGGTCGCAGTGCCGTCCTGCTGGGCTGGCAAGGCGAAGATCAGGTACGGGTGCTGCTCAGTGAAAGCGATGGCGGTGAGTCCCAGGTCAGCCGTGAGCTGCTGGCCGACGACTACACCGGCAAAGTGTTTTTCGCCCAGCCCCAGCACAAATTCGACGTCAATCACGGCACGCTGATCCCGCGTGCGCGCTCGTGGTTCCGCGACACCCTCAAGCGTTCGCGCTGGTTGTACGCAGATGCCATCGCCGCGAGTTTCCTGATCAATATCATTGCCATGGCTGCGCCGTTGTTCGTGATGAACGTTTACGACCGCGTTGTGCCGAACCAGGCCGAAGCGACGTTATGGGTGCTGGCACTCGGCATCTCTGGCGCCTACTTTTTCGACCTGATCCTGAAAAGCCTGCGCAGCCTGTGCCTGGATCTGGCCGGCAAGAAAACCGACCTGATTATCTCGGCCACGCTGTTCGAGCGCATCGTCGGCATGGCCATGAAATACCGGCCGGCACGGGTCGGCAGCTTTGCCCAGAACATCCATGAGTTCCAGAGCCTGCGCGACTTCCTCGCCTCGCTGACCCTCACCAGCCTGATCGACCTGCCGTTCACCATTTTGATTTTTATCGTCATCGCGATCCTTGGCGGGCATCTGGTGTGGATTCCGGTGCTGGCGTTCCCGATAGCCCTGGCCATCGGCTATGCCTTGCAGAAACCCCTGGTGGCGACCATGGAACGGACCATGGCGCTGGGGGCCGAGCGCCAGTCGAGCCTGATCGAAACCCTGGCCGGCCTGGATGCAGTGAAGGTCAACAACGCCGAAAGTGAACGCCAGTATCAGTGGGAACAAACCATTGGCACCCTCAGCCGCCTTGAGTTGCGGGTGAAAATGCTGTCCGGCCTGGCAATGAACATCACCCTGCTGATCCAGCAACTGGCCGGGGTGATCATGATCGTCTTCGGTGTGTACCAGATCATTGCCGGCAACCTGAGCATGGGCGGCCTGGTGGCTTGCTACATGCTCAGTGGCCGGGCGCTGAGCCCGTTGGCGTCGCTGTCCGGGCTGCTGACACGCTATCAGCAGGCACAGGTGACCATGAAGTCGGTCGACCAGATGATGGAGCTGCCCCAGGAGCGCAATTTCGAAGAGCGCCCGCTCAGCCGCAAGGTGTTGCAGGGTGGTATTGAGTGCCGCCAGCTCAACTTCACCTACCCGCAGCAGCAGAACCTGGCGCTGAAGAACATCAACCTGTCGATTACTCCCGGCGAGAAGGTTGGCATCATTGGTCGAAGCGGCTCGGGCAAGAGCTCGCTGGCGAAGCTGTTGGTGGGGCTGTATCAGCCGGACGACGGTTCATTGTTGGTCGATGGTGTGGATATCCGCCAGATTGACGTCAGCGAGCTGCGCTACAACATCGGCTACGTGCCCCAGGACATCCAGTTGCTCGCCGGCACCTTGCGCGACAACCTGGTTTCCGGCGCGCGGTATGTCGAGGACGAACTGGTGCTGCAAGCGGCAGAGCTGGCCGGTGTCCACGAATATGCGCGTTTGCATCCGCAGGGTTATGAGCTGCAAGTGGGCGAACGCGGGCAGAACCTCTCCGGCGGTCAACGGCAAAACGTCGCCCTGGCCCGTGCGTTATTGCTCAACCCGCCGATCCTGCTGCTCGACGAACCGACCAGCGCCATGGATAACACCGGCGAAGAACGCCTCAAGCAGCGCCTGGCAGCGGTGATCGAAAACAAGACCATGGTGCTGGTGACACACCGGGCATCGCTGTTGTCGCTGGTTGAACGGCTGATCGTGATCGACCGCGGGCAGATACTCGCCGACGGCCCGAAAGCTGCGGTGATGGAAGCATTGAAGAAGGGGCAGATCAGTGTTGCTTAAGTCGGGCAAGGATTCGATCCGTCGCTACTTCAAAGGCTCTGCTTCGCTGCAGGGCCAGCCGCTGCCGGAGGTCAACAAAGCGCTGATCGAGGATGCGCCACGTGTGGTGCGGCTGACGATCTGGGCGATCATCGCGTTCTTCGTGTTCCTGATGCTCTGGGCAAACTTCGCGGTGATCGACGAAGTGACCAAGGGCGACGGCAAGGCGATTCCATCGTCGAAGATCCAGAAAATCCAGAACCTTGAGGGCGGTATCGTTGCCGAGCTGTTCGTCAAGGAAGGCCAGATCGTCGAAGCCGGCGCGCCGCTGATTCGCTTGGACGACACGCGATTTGCTTCGAACGTCGGCGAAACCGAGGCCGATCGGTTGTCGATGGTGCTGCGGGTCGAACGCCTGAGCGCCGAGGTTGACGACCGTCCGCTGAACTTCCCCGAGGATGTACTCAAGGCTGTGCCGGGCCAGGCCAAGAGCGAAGAGTCGCTCTATGTAAGCCGCCGCCAGCAGTTGCACGACGAGATTGGCGGCTTGCAGGAGCAACTGATCCAGCGTCAGCAAGAACTGCGCGAATTCACGTCCAAGCAGGCGCAGTATCGCCAGCAATTGGGCTTTCAGCGTCAGGAAATCAGTATGTCCGAGCCGTTGGTGGCCCAGGGCGCGGTATCGCCGGTGGAAGTCCTGCGCCTCAAGCGTGCCGAAGCGGAGACCCGTGGTCAGCTCGACGCCACCACCCTGGCAATTCCACGAGCCGAGTCGGCGATCAAGGAAGTACAGCGCAAGATCGACGAAACTCGTGGCAAGTTCCGCAGCGAAGCCCTGACCCAGCTCAATGAAGCACGCACCGACCTGAACAAGGCCCAGGCCACCGGTAAGGCCCTGGAAGACCGGGTCAGCCGGACGCTGGTCACTTCGCCGGTGCGAGGTATCGTCAACAAGTTGCTGGTCAATACCATCGGCGGGGTTATCCAGCCAGGCAGCGACCTGGTGGAAATCGTGCCGCTGGACGACACCTTGCTGGTCGAGGCGAAGATCCGTCCACAGGACATCGCATTCCTGCATCCGGGGCAGGAAGCGACGGTAAAATTTACCGCCTATGACTACACCATCTACGGCGGATTGAAGGCCAAGCTGGAGCAGATCGGTGCCGACACCATTACCGACGAAGACAAGAAAACCACCTACTACGTGATCAAGCTGCGTACCGACCGCAGTCACTTGGGCACTGACGAAAAACCATTGCTGATCATTCCGGGGATGGTGGCCTCGGTGGACATCATTACCGGCAAGAAGACCATTCTCAGTTATCTGATCAAGCCGATCATCAAGGCGCGGGCCGAGTCTCTGCACGAGCGCTAGATCTTTAATGGATTCACTGCCCCCATCGCGGGCAAGCCCGGCTCCCACAAGGTTTTCTGTTGAAACACGATTATGTGTTCGACACAAAAACCTGTGGGAGTCGGGCTTGCCCGCGATGACGTCAGTCACAACACCACAACCCTGTCAGTAAGTGACAAATAACGTCACACCACAATCCACGCAGCCCCTTTTCAATTGCCATATCGTTATTCATTAACGGTATTTAAATTTCAATTCTTATACCTATAAAGTCAACCTCCTGCGTACCTGCCGACCAATCGGCGCGCCGCACGACACGAACCAACACGGGATCTCCGTGAGTTTCTGATCGACGCGCGCGCCTTTGAGCGTGCCGTGCGTGGGAGTGATTTATGTCTGCAGCTTCAGCTTCGCCAAGCATCGCGCCACAATTCTTTGAGATTCGTCCGTTCAGCGGAGCGGTGGGTGCCGAGATCATTGGTCTCGACCTGTCCCGCCCGCTCAATGATGACGATTTTGCCCGCATTCACCGTGCGCATCTGGACCATCATGTGGTGGTGTTTCGCGACCAGCGCATCACCCCCGAACAGCACATCGACTTCAGCCGTCGTTTTGGCGTGTTGCAGATACACGTGCTCAAGCAGTTCCTGCTGGCAGGGCACCCGGAAATCCTCATCGTTTCCAACATCGTCGAAAACGGGCAGAACATCGGCCTGGGTGACGCCGGCAAGTTCTGGCATTCCGATCTCTCCTACAAACAACTGCCGAGTCTGGGCTCGATGCTGCATGCCCAGGAGCTGCCATCGGAGGGCGGCGACACGCTGTTCGCCGACATGCACAAAGCCTGGGACAGCCTGCCGCTCGCATTGCGCAATGCCGTTGAAGGTCGCTCGGCCGCGCACTCCTACACGGCGCGTTACAGCGAGACCAAATTCGAAGGCAACTGGCGCCCGACCCTGACCCCGGAGCAACTCGCCCAGGTCGCCGAAGTGGTGCACCCGGTCGTGCGTACCCATCCGGAAAACGGCCGCAAGGCCCTGTTCGTCAGCGAGGGTTTCACCACCCGCATCGTTGGCCTGCCGGAGGACGAGAGCCGGCAACTGCTGGCCGAGCTCTACGCCCACAGCGTGTTGTCGCAAAACATCTACCGCCATCAATGGCAGCCCCATGATCTGGTGTTCTGGGACAACCGTTCGCTGATCCACCTCGCCGCAGGATGCCCAAGCCATCTGCGCCGCAAGCTGTTTCGCACCACCATCCAGGGCGACGCGCCTTTCTGATTTGTCGGAGATCTGACCATGTCCAAACGTTTTCCATTCGCTGCGCTGGCCGCGGCCATCGGCCTGGGTATCAGCCTGATCGCCGGCAGCCTGGTGGCGCCGACCGTGGCTCATGCCGAAGGTGAAATCCGCATTGCCGAGCAGTTCGGCATCGTTTACCTGCTGCTCAACGTGGTTCGCGATCAGAATCTGATCGAGAAGTACGGCAAGCAGCAAGGCATCGACATCAAGGTCGACTGGACCCAGCTCTCGGGCGGCGCGGCGGTCAACGATGCGTTGCTTGCAGGCTCGATCGACATTGCCGGCGCTGGCGTCGGTCCGTTGCTGACCATCTGGGACCGCACCCACGGCAAGCAGAACGTCAAGGCCGTGGCCTCCCTCGGTAACTTCCCGTACTACCTGGTGAGCAATAATCCCAAGGTCAAGACCATTGCCGACTTCACCGAGAAGGACCGCATCGCGGTGCCGGCGGTAGGCGTGTCGGTGCAGTCGCGCTTCCTGCAATACGCGGCTGCCAGGCAGTGGGGCGACAAGGAGTTCAATCGCCTCGACAAGTACACCATCGCGGTTCCCCATCCCGATGCCACGGCGGCGCTGATTGCCGGTGGCACCGAGCTGACCGGGCACTTCTCCAACCCGCCATTCCAGGACCAGGCGCTGGAAAATCCGAACGTGCACGTGGTGCTGAACACCTATGACCTGCTCGGCCCGAACTCGCCGACCGTCCTGTTCGCCACCGAGAAATTCCGCGACGAGAACCCGAAAACCTACAAGGCATTTATCGATGCGCTGACCGAAGCGGCGCAATTCGCGCAGAACGACAAGGTCGCAGCAGCCGATACCTACATTCGCGTCACCAGGGCCAGGATCGACCGTGCCGCGTTGCTGAAAATCATCGACAACCCGCAGTTCGAATTCAGTGTCACGCCGAAAAATACTTACCCGTTGGCCGAGTTCCTGTACCGCGTTGGCGCGATCAAAAACAAACCGGATTCGTGGAAGGACTACTTCTTCCAGGACGCCAAGCCGCTGCAAGGGAGCTGACCGAGATGAACGCCCCTTTGCAAGACCACACGGTCAGCAAGTCGATCGCGGCAGCCCGGGCGCTGCTGTCGGTCGATAACGTCAGCCTGGAGTACCGCACGCCGCAGCGCGTGGTGCGGGCGACCCATCAAGTCAGTTTCGCAGTGGATCCGGCGGATCGGTTTGTCCTGCTCGGCCCGTCCGGTTGCGGCAAGTCGACGTTGCTCAAGGCCGCTGCCGGCTTCATCCAGCCCGTCGAAGGCGAGATCCGTCTGCAAGGTCAGCGCGTCGATGCACCGGGGCCTGACCGGATCGTCGTGTTCCAGGAGTTCGATCAACTGCCACCGTGGAAAACCGTCAAACAGAACGTGATGTTCCCACTGCTGGCTTCTCGAACCCTGAAGAAAAAAGAAGCTGAAGCGCGAGCACTGCACTATCTGGAAAAAGTCGGCCTGGCGGCGTTTGCCGATGCCTATCCGCACACCTTGTCCGGTGGCATGAAGGCCCGAGTCGCCATCGCCCGGGCGCTGGGGATGCAGCCGAAAATCCTCCTGATGGACGAACCCTTCGCCGCCCTCGACGCCCTGACCCGGCGCAAGATGCAGGAAGAACTGCTGCTGCTCTGGGAGGAAGTGCGCTTCACCCTGCTGTTCGTCACGCACTCCATCGAAGAGGCGCTGGTGGTGGGTAACCGCATCCTGTTGTTGTCACCGCATCCGGGCCGGGTGCGGGCCGAAGTCCATAGCCATCAATACGATTTGCACAGCCTGGGTGGCGTGGCGTTTCAGGAGTCGGCACGGCGCATCCATCGGTTGTTGTTCGATGAAGGTGATGTGGCGAACGCTGAGCATGAGCTGGATTTCGCTGACATCCGCATTGCTTATTGAGCCAGTTGAGAGGAGGGCCCGATGAGCCATTTATCATCCCTGCGTGAAGAATTCGAAACCGTATTGCCACCGCTGACCAGTGTGCCGCTGGAGCGCGAACTGCCCCTCGGCCAACGCCTGTGGCAACAGGGCTGGCTGCGCAAAAGCCTGATCCTGATTTTGCTTGCGGTGCTGTGGGAAGCGGTCGCCCGTTATCAGAACAACGATCTGCTGCTGCCGAGCTTTGTGCAAACCGCTCACGCCTTGTATGACGGCCTGCTCAGCGGCGAATTGCTGGGCAAGGTATGGATTTCCCTGGTGGTATTGCTCAAGGGCTATCTGATCGGCATCGTCCTGGCGTTCGGCCTGACTACTCTGGCGGTGTCGACCCAGTTCGGTCGCGACCTGCTGAGTACCCTGACCTCAATGTTCAACCCGTTGCCGGCCATCGCGTTGTTGCCGCTGGCGCTGTTGTGGTTTGGCCTGGGGCAGAACAGCCTGATTTTCGTACTGGTGCATTCGGTGCTCTGGGCCTTGGCGCTGAACACCTACGCCGGGTTCCTCGGCGTCTCGGAAACCCTGCGCATGGCCGGGCGCAACTACGGCCTCAAGGGCATGCGTTTCGTGCTGTTCATCCTGATTCCGGCTGCGCTGCCATCGATCCTCGCCGGCCTGAAGATCGGCTGGGCCTTTGCCTGGCGTACATTGATCGCTGCCGAGTTGGTGTTTGGCGCAACCAGCGGCAAGGGTGGGTTGGGGTGGTACATCTTTCAGAATCGTAATGAACTGTACACGGACAAGGTATTTGCCGGGTTGGCGGTGGTGATTCTGATTGGATTGCTGGTGGAGAATCTGGTGTTCGATTCGTTGGAGCGGGTGACGGTCAGGCGGTGGGGGATGGTGCGTTGACTGTCTGATTGTGTGAAGTCTGCCCGCACAATGCCTGAGTGGAGTTTGCTAGCATTGCGTCTGAATCAATAAAAATCGGGCTTGAGTGCTTGCCATGCAGCTTCCAGACATGAACCTGTTAGTCGCTCTCGACGCCTTGCTCGACGAGGGCAGTGTGGTGGGTGCCGCACGACGGATGAACCTGAGCCCGGCGGCCATGAGCCGGACGTTGACGCGCATTCGCGAAGCCATTGGCGATCCGATTCTGGTGCGCGCCGGTCGTGGCCTGGTACCAACCCCCAAGGCCCTGGCCTTGCGTGAGCAGGTGCGCAGTGTGGTGGAGCAGGCCGGGTTGCTGTTTCGTTCGGCCGATGCGGTGGAGCTGGGTTCGCTGCGGCGGCGTTTCAGTATTCGGGCCAACGACTTTTTTGTCGGCGTCTACGGCGGCAAGTTGTTCGACACCCTTGACCGGCAGGCGCCGCACTGCGAATTGCGTTTTGTCCCAGAAGGCGATGGCGATGATGAGGCGTTGCGCGAAGGGCGGATCGATCTGAGTATCAGCAACACCCGGCCATTGACCCCCGAAGTGAAGATTCAGAACCTGTTTTCCACCCACTTCGTTGGCTTGGTGCGTGAGGATCATCCGCTGTTGGATGAAGAAATCACGGCCGAGCGCTATGCGGGTTATTCCCATATAAGCATGTCCCGGCGTGGCATTGCCCGAGGTCCGATCGACACCGCGCTCAATGCCCTGGGGCTGGAGCGGCGGGTGGCGGTGATCGCACCAAGCTTTCATGCGGCGATGTTTGCCTTGCCCGATTCCGACCTGATTCTGCCGGTGCCCAAGGAAGCCTTGCTGAGTGTGCGACGGTTGGGGTTGAAACTGCGTTCGTTCAACCTGCCGATTCCTTTGCCGACGCTGATGTTGACCCAGGCCTGGCACCCGCGCTTCGACAAGGATCCGGCGCACCGCTGGCTGCGTGAAACGCTGAAAACCTGCTGCGATGAGACGTGGCTGGCGGCGCAACCGGACTGAGCTGAACGCAATTTCCCCCCTTGTAGGAGCGAGCCTGCTCGCGAAAAACCCGAGAACACCGCGGGGCACCTGCCAGCCAGCGTTATCGTTGACGACCATCGTCGGAACGCCGCCCGGAGCAAGCTCGCTCCTACAGGGGGCAGTGGGCAGGGGGTTGTATCGTTGCGTTTAGCGCACTTATAACCTGCCAATAAGTTGATTTCCGTCAGGCATCACGCTTTCTAGAATGCTTCGGTATTTCCACTCCGGAGCTTGCAGTTCATGACCTCCCTTACAGCCACGGCACCTGTCGCCGCGGCCAGCACGGCAATCGCTGCACCCGTCTTCGGCCCGCGGATCATCATCGGCCTGGTGGGCGTGCTGCTGGCGGTGCTGGTGTCGGGCCTGAACGAGATGGTGACCAAAGTCGCCCTGGCCGACATCCGCGGTGCGTTGGCCATCGGCTACGACGAAGGCACCTGGCTGGTGGCCTGTTACAACGCGACTTCGGTGGCGGCCATGGCTTTTGCACCATGGTGCGCGGTGACGTTCTCGTTACGGCGTTTCACCCTGTGCGCCATCAGCCTGTTCACCCTGTTGGGCGCGCTGTGCCCTTTCGCCCCGAATTACGAAAGCCTTTTGTTGCTGCGCACCCTGCAAGGCCTGGCGGGCGGCGCGTTGCCGCCCATGTTGATGACCGTGGCCCTGCGGTTTCTGCCCGCCAACGTGAAGTTGTATGGCCTGGCCGGTTATGCCCTGACGGCAACGTTCGGCCCGGGCCTGGGCACGCCATTGGCCGGGTTGTGGACCGAGTATGTCGGCTGGCAATGGACCTTCTGGCAAATCATCGCCCCGTGCCTGATTGCCATGGCTGCGGTGGCGTATGGCTTACCCCGGGACCCGCTGCGTCTGGAGCGCTTCAAGTCCTTCAACTGGCGCGGTGTGCTGCTGGGTTTTCCCGCCATCTGCATGCTGGTGATCGGCATTCTGCAGGGCAATCGCCTGGACTGGTTCGAGTCGAACCTGATCTGCGGATTGCTCGGTGGCGGGTTGTTGTTGCTGGCGCTGTTCCTGGCTGGCGAGTGGTCGCAGCCGGTTCCGTTTTTCAAGATGCAGATGCTCGGCATCCGTAACCTGTCTTTCGCCCTGCTGACCCTGGCGGGAGTGCTGGTGGTGTTGCAGGCGGTGATCATTATTCCGTCCAGCTACCTGGCGCAGGTCCAGGGTTACCGCCCGGTGCAAACTGCGCCGATCATGCTGCTGGCGGCGCTGCCGCAATTGATTGCGCTGCCGTTGGTGGCGGCGCTGTGCAACTTTCGCTGGGTCGATTGCCGCTGGGTGTTGGGCCTTGGCCTGAGCATGCTGGCGCTGTCGTGCGTCGGGGGCTCGCAACTGACCTCTGCGTGGATTCGCGACGATTTCTATGTGCTGCAATGGCTGCAGATTTTCGGTCAGCCCATGGCGGTGTTGCCGCTGCTGATGCTGTCCACCGGCAGCATCAACCCGATGCAAGGGCCGTTCGCATCGGCCTGGTTCAACACGGTCAAAGGCCTGTCGGCGGTCATCGCCACCGGGGTGATCGAGGCGTTGACCACGGCACGTCTGCATTTTCACTCGACCATGCTGGTCGATCGCCTCGGCAACTCACCGCTGGCCGAGCGCGACAAAGCAAGTCTCGCTCATCGCCTGCATGAGCAAGCGGTGGTGCTCGCCTCCTCCGATCTTTACCTGTGCATGGCCGGTATCGCCGTGACCTTGATCCTGCTGATTTTCTGGCTGCCGACGCGGATCTATCCGCCGCGCGCACCGACCTGAATGCTCCACTGAAACAGAAGGTTTTTATGAACACTCAAGCAAAGCAGAAAGTCGCGGTTGCCATGACCGCCGCAGTGGCCGTCGGGGTATTGCTGTACCTGGCGATGCCCGGCCTGTTCGGCAAGCGTACCCAACAGAACACCAACGATGCTTATGTCTCGGCGGATTTCACCCTGGTAGTGCCGCGGGTCGCCGGGTTTATCCAGCAAGTGCTGGTTGAGGACAACCAGCAGGTCAAGGCCGGGCAGTTGCTGGCACTGATCGATGACCGGGATTTGCGCGCAGCCGCCCAGGCCGCCGACGCCGAAACGCTGGTGGCCAGGGCGCAACTGCAAAACGCCAGGGCGACCCTGGAACGCCAGGCGTCGGTGATTGCCCAGGCGCAATCCTCGGTGGTCTCGGCCAAGGCGGAAATGGCGTTTGCCGAGCATGAACTGAACCGTTACAACCACCTCGCCGGGGTGGGCGCCGGCACGGTACAAAATGCGCAACAGGCGCAAACGCGCATCGACCAGGCCTCTGCGCGGCTGGCCAATGCGACGGCGGTACTGGCGGCGGAGCGCAAGCAAGTGGAGATCCTCACGGCCCAGCGCGATGCAGCCGAAGGTGGCCTGAAACGGGCGCAAGCGAAGCTGGAAATGGCCAGCTACGAATTGTCCTATACGAGGATCGTCGCGCCACAGGACGGTATGGTCGGCGAGCGCGCGGTGCGGGTCGGCGCCTACGTCACTCCGGGCAGTAAAATCCTCGCCGTGGTGCCGCTGGCACAGGCATACGTGATGGCCAATTTCCAGGAAACCCAACTGACGGATGTGCAGCCGGGGCAGGCTGTGCAAGTGCGCGTTGACAGTCTGGGCGGTGCGGCACTGAACGGTCGTGTCGAAAGCATTGCCCCGGCCACCGGGGTGACGTTCGCCGCGGTCAAACCGGACAACGCCACCGGCAACTTCACCAAGGTGGTACAGCGCATACCGGTGAAAATCGTGCTGGAGCCGGGACAATCGCTGGCCGACCGCTTGCGGGTGGGGATGTCGGTGGAGGCGAGTATTGATACCGTCAGCAATGCAGTGCCTGCGCGCGAGGTGACTCAGCGATGAAGGGTTGTGTTGGCTGGTCAAGTGCTTTCGCGAGCAGGCTCGCTCCCACAAGGGATCGGCGCAATGCCGGTAATTGCGGTTCCATCGAAAGTTCGCTGTGGGAGCGAGCCTGCTCGCGAAGAGGCCAGTGGCAACCACTCACCTTCAGTGCCTTGCTCGTCATGAGTCTCAGCGCCTGCACCGTCGGCCCGGACTTTCACAAACCTCAACCCACACAAATCACCGAGTGGTCGAAACCCTCAAAGGCAGCCACCAGCCAGGTAATCGCCGAAACGATGAACGAGCGCTGGTGGGACGTGTTCAACGACCCGAAACTTTCGGCTCTCACGCAACGCGCCCTGACCGACAACCTCGACCTGAAACTCGCCAGCAGCCGCTTGCAACAAAGCCGTGCCGTTCGCCAGGTGATCACCGCCGACCGCTATCCGAATACCGCCGCCACGGGAAGTTACGCCCGAAAACGTAACAGTAGCGAAGGCCTGAGCGACCCGTCAGGGCACAACGGCCAATCCGCGTTCAATCTGTGGGATGCCGGCTTTTCCGCCGCCTGGGAGCTGGATTTGTGGGGGCGCGTGCGTCGGGAAACCGAAGCCGCCGATGCCAACCTTGAAGTCACCGAGAACGACCGACGCGGCGTGCTGCTGTCGGTACTGGCCGAAACTGCCCAGGACTACATTCAATTGCGAGGGGTGCAGAACACCCGGCTCGTCACTGAACAGAATCTCGACGTCGCCCGCCATAGCCTGAAGCTTTCGCAACTGCGTCTGGCCGACGGCGTCGCGACGGATCTGGATGTCGCCGAAGCCGCCGCACAGGTGGCGGCCATCGAGTCGCGCCTGCCCGCACTGGAGCAGCGCCAGTGGCAACTGATCAACGCTTTGAGTCTGTTGATGGGCGAACCGCCCCAGGCATTGGCGGCGGAGTTATCCACAGATGCCCCCGTGCCACAAACCCCGCGACAGGTCGCCATTGGCTTGCCCTCGCAGCTGGCTGAACGTCGCCCGGACATTCGCCAGGCCGAAGCACGGCTGCATGCCGCCACCGCCAGCATTGGCGTGGCCAAGGGCGATTTCTATCCGCGCATCACCCTGTCGGGGAACATCGGTTCCCAGGCCATGCAGCTGAGCGATTTCGGCTCATGGGGTTCGCGTTCGTTCGGGATCGGCCCGCAATTGAGCTTGCCGTTGTTCGACGGCGGTCGCTTGCGTGGCGTGCTCGATTTGCGTGAAGCACAACAACAGGAAGCGGCCATCGCCTATCAACAAACCGTGCTGCGTGCCTGGCATGAAATCGATGACCAACTGACCGCCTACAACGCCAGTCAGTTGCGCCGCGACAGCCTGACCGAAGCCGTGCGCCAGAACCGCATTGCGCTGGACACCGCACAACAGCAGTACATTGAGGGCGTGGTGGACTTCGTCACCGTACTCACCGTGCAAGGGGCGTTGCTGGCCACGCAGGAGCAGTGGGTCGAGAGTTCGACTGGCGTGTCGCTGGCGGCCGTCGGTTTGTACAAGGCGTTGGGTGGTGGGTGGCAGTCGGTGTATCCAGTGACAGAGACGGCGCAGCGCTGACGTTGCAGCCGCCGCCGACTATCGCTCCATCAGTGGGCCAGCATCGACGTTGCTTGGCTTGAAGCGCTAAAGTGAAGCGTAGACAATCCGGATGTTCACTAAGCGTTGCAAGGGGAAGCAATGGAGGCGCGCCGAGAAACGCCGATGGGCGACACCCAGGGACCGCATGCCAATCCCGGTTTCGCCAGGGGGGCGCTACCGCTGGTCCGCTGGGCGCGGGAGCATTGGCTGGTGCCGATTCTGGTATTGGCCGCGCTGGTGCGCTTTTACGATCTGACCGCTGCCGCGATCTGGGGCGACGAGGGCTCCAGCCTGCTGCTGGCCGGTTATTCAATACCTGACATCTGGGTTCACGCCGCCTACGACGTCCATCCGCCGTTGTACTTCATGCTGCTGCACGGCTGGATCGCAATGTTTGGCGACGGCATATTGTCCATCCGCTGTCTCAGCGCCTTGCCCGGCATTGCCTCGGTCGGGCTCGGTATGTGGCTGGTCGACCGGCTCGCCACCCGCCGGGCCGCGATATTGGCCGGTTTGCTGTTGGCCCTGCTCCCGACGGCGGTGCGCTATAGCCAGGAAGTGCGCATGTATTCGCTGTTGGGGCTGTGGTTGCTGGGGGCAACCCTGGCGCTGGTGTACTGGATCCGCAAGCCACAGCGTCGGCGTTACCTGGTGATCTACGTCCTGCTGATGAGCGCAGCGTTTTACACGCATTATTTCACGGCCCTGTGCGTGCTCTGCCATTGGTTGTACCTGGGGGTCATTCGCGTGCAGCCGGGGTATCGACTGCGGCATCTCCAGCGGGGTGACTGGTGGCTGGCCAATGTGGCCATCGTGGCGCTGTATCTGCCGTGGTTGCCGGGGTTTGTCGACTTGCTACGGCACGTGGATCAGCTCAAGGCCAATGGCGATGTTGGCTGGGAATTGCCCGTCAGCCTGGATTCCTTGCCATCGATGGTCTGGTCGCTACTGACCCAGGACGACGGTGAAACCCTTCCTTCACTGCTATTTATTGCCTTGCCGCTGGCTTTGCCGTTAGTGGCGTGGGTAGCGCTGGCACGCGATCGAAGCGTGATGCGCGGCAGTGTTTTGCTCGCGGTCTACACTTTTGTCCCGATGCTGCTGGTGTTTGCGGTGTCGTTTTTTTCGCCGATATTCATCGAGCGTTACCTCACCGCGTACGCGCTTGGCCTGCCGCTGCTGGCGGCATTGGCGATCGACCGCTTGTATAACGGCACCCGGGTACTGGCCCTGACGGTGCTGACGCTGTTTGTCTGTGTGGAACTGGTGGGCCTGAAAAACAACGCTACGGTGGACGTCCATGATCAGGTCAATGTCCTGGTGGACGACGTCAATCTGCATTTTCAGCCGGGGGACCGGATCGTCACCAGCGACATGCTCTGGTACTTGAGTTACGTCTACTACAACCGCACCGGGACCCAGCCTCTGCTGTACACCCCGCCACGGGCCGATGGCTCTACGAGCCGGCCAAACGACTATGGTTTCGGTACCTTGACGACGCCAGACGTGTATCTGGACCACTTGAGCGATCTGCCCAGGGGCACGGGGCGGATCTGGCTGATCGGCACCGCCGATGTGCCGGACGAGTTCGCGCCGCTGCCGACGCAGTGGCATATCGGTCGTCAGATGAAGGCCGGTGGTGTTACCGCCAGGTTGTACCTGTCCGGCAATACCGGGCAATGAGTGGCGTCATCGCAACTTTCAGGGTTTCGACGACAAGTCCGCCATGCCCTTGAGCAACTCGATAGGCAGTGGAAAGACGATGGTCGAGCTCTTGTCGCCGGCAATCGAACTCAGGGTCTGCATGTAGCGCAGCTGCATGGCCCCCGGTTGACGGCCAAGCATTTCGGCGGCCTGCATGAGTTTTTCCGAGGCCTGCAATTCACCTTCGGCGTGGATCACCTTGGCTCGCCGTTCCCGTTCGGCTTCGGCCTGCTTGGCGATGGCGCGGATCATCGATTCGTTGAGGTCCACGTGTTTGATCTCGACGTTGGCCACCTTGATGCCCCAGGCGTCGGTCTGGGCGTCGAGCACTTGCTGGATGTCCAGGTTCAACCGTTCGCGTTCGGCCAGCAATTCGTCCAGTTCGTGTTTACCCAGTACCGCCCGCAGTGTGGTTTGCGCCAGTTGGCTGGTAGCGGCGAGGAAGTCCTCGACCTGGATGATTGCCTTCTGCGGATCGAGCACGCGGAAATACAGCACCGCGTTGACCTTGACCGACACGTTGTCACGGGTGATCACGTCTTGCGGGGGAACGTCCAGCACCACGGTCCGCAAATCGACCCTGACCATTTGCTGCACCACCGGGATCAGCAGGATCAGGCCGGGGCCCTTGACCTGCCAGAAGCGCCCGAGCTGGAACACCACGCCGCGCTCGTACTCGCGCAGGATGCGGAACGTCCCCCCCGCCAGTGCGATGATCAACAATAGCAGCGCGACAAGACCCAATTGCAAACCCATGACTATTCTCCACCCGGCGCCGCGTCAGTCGCGGCCACTTGCAGCAGCAAACCCTTGCGCCCCACCACCCGCACCTGTTGCCCGGGTTGCAGCGGTGTCGCGCTAAGCACTTGCCATCGTTCTCCTTGCAGATGCACCCAGCCGCCATAGGCGTTGCCGGCCTGCAAGGACGTCACCGCCGTCACGCTGCCGAGCAGCCCGGCATCACCGCTGACGGTGTGGCGCGGTCGGGTCTTCAGGGCGTGAATCACCAGATAGACCAGCAACAGCGCGCTGACCAGTCCCAGGCCGATCATCAGCGGTTCGGGCACATCGGTATTGGTCAGGATCACTGCGCCGATCACGAACATCACGATGCCGCCCAGGCCGATCACGCCGTAATTGGGCAGGGCCGCCTCAGCGATCAGGAATGCAAGGCCGAAGGTGATCAGCCAGATTCCGATGGGGTTGGGTACCAGCAACACAACCGTGTCGGCGGCGCAGGCGGGTCCGCACAACGCCAACAGCAACGCAACGGCACAGCAACGCGTGTTCACGTGACCCTCCGGGAGAGTCTTGGGGTGGCTCTGTAGTCAGTTTAGTTGACCCGCCGATTGTATGAATTTTGCTCAACTGTCGACGGCGTCCGATGGGCGGATTTCCCGCCGGAACACGCCATCGGGCCTAGACTTTGAGTACCGAAAGAAGTGTTAACCAGCGTCCGTCAGCGGTTGTTGCGGACACCGAGGTGCATCATGCGTATGGCAAGAACCGTGCAGCGAAGCCTGGAAAAGGCTCAATGCCAATATGACATCGTCAGCCACCCACACTCGGCCAGCAGCCTCGAAACGGCACGGGTCGCAGGAATTCCTGCCGAACGGGTGGCCAAATCGGTGATTCTCGACGATCACCATGGGCATTACCTGATGGCCGTACTGCCAGCCAGCCGTCACCTTGACCTGAGCAAAGTCCGCAGCAGTGGTGAATGGCAGGTTTCCCGCGAAAGCAACCTGGCGCACCTGTTCGACGATTGCGAACGCGGCGCGGTACCGGCGCTGGGTGAGTCCTATGGGTTGGATGTGGTCATCGATCCGCTGCTGACCCGGCAGAAAGACATCTATCTGGAGGCCGGCAACCACGTCAACCTGGTGCGCATGGACGTGCCCGAGTTCCTGAAAATGGTGCCGCATGCCGAGGTGCGGGAGTTGAGTCATTGAGTTTTGTTGCGTCAATGCTGACGTCATCGCGGGCAAGCCCACTCCCACACAGAACCCTGTGGGAGTGATCTTGCCCGCGATGACCGCGCAGCGGTCCCTTGATCGGTTCGCAGGAGTTCGACATGGAAAACCCGACCCACAACCTACCTTCGCTGTTCAAGCAACTCGGCCTGCCGGACGATGCCGAAAGCATTGATAAATTCATCGCTACCCATTCACCGCTCAAACCGGAACTGCACCTTGCGGATGCGTTTTTCTGGAGCCCGAGCCAGGCGGAACTTCTGCGGGACGAGATTCTCGATGACGCGGATTGGGCCGAGGTGGTGGATCAACTGGATGTGCTGCTGAGGAAGGGGCGGGGGGTGTGAATCGTCATCTTCCGGGCGGCCACTGTCGGGATGTATGGACCAGGGCGAGTATCCAGATGGCGTCCAGTCCCTGTTCATAAACAATGCGGTAACTCTGATGTGGAATCAGCTCGCGAGTGCCTGTAATGATCCCGACAGGGCCGCTTTCCGGGTATTGGGCAAGCCGGGATAGCGCATCGCTGAACCGGTTGTCCATGTCGATGGCTGCTTTTGGGTTAACGGCATGCAGGTAATCCCAAATGTCTGCACGGTCCTGTGCTGCTTCTTTCGTCCATATTATTTTCATTCCTGTAGCTCGGCCCGCCTGCGCCTGGCAGCGAACTCTGCCTCGATTTCATCATTTGCCAGCCCGTCACCGGCGCGCATTGAAGCGCGTGCGGTGTCGACCTTGCGCTGCAGGAATGCTTCGTACTCGCGAGTCTCCCGTTGGGTTTGAACAAACTGACGCATCATTTCCCGGACGATTTGCGAGGCGGGGCGATGAGCGGCTTCTGCCTCTGCCATGAACTGTTCACGCAGTTCAGACTCAAGTTTCATTGTAAAAACGGCTTGTTTCGACATGGCTGCCTTCTCGGTTGTCGTGATGACAAAGTATATACATCTTCAGTACGGTGGCTTGTTCACCTCCTATGGCTTCGCGACGGATGGAAGCCAATATGTTTCAAAACTTGACGGAAAATCCTCTCCAATGCGATATTGATAGTTAGCAAACTAACAGTGTGTGTTTTCCCTCGTGCCGAATAACCTCGACGTCCTCCAGATGAACATCAGCAGTGCCATGGTGGTGGCCGCCAGGCATTGGCGCAAAATCTGCCAGACCACCCTGGTCAACTATGGAATCTCCGAAGCCTGCGCCGTTCCGCTGTTGATGATCGGGCGCCTGGGCGAGGGCGTGCGCCAGGTGAGGGTGGCGCAAGCTTCGGGGATGGAGAGCCCGTCACTGGTGCGCCTGCTCGATCAACTGTGCCATGCCGGTTACGTCTGCCGGACCGAAGACACACAGGACCGCCGCGCCAAATGCCTGAGCCTGACCGAAACCGGTCGGGACCTGCTGCAAGCGGTCGAAGCGGAGTTGGTGCGCTTGCGCCACGAAGTACTTGAAGGCATTGACCAGAGTGATCTGGAAGCTACGCTGCGGGTACTGAGAGCATTTGAAGCGGCCACGCCGCCGTCGGTGGCCAACTCTTGAACGGTTTTTTCTCTGGCATGCCCCCGGCGCGGGACTGGTTCTACGGGGTCCGTACCTTCGCTGCATCGATGATCGCGCTGTACATCGCCTTGCTCATGCAGATGCCCCGTCCGTACTGGGCGATGGCCACGGTGTACATCGTTTCCAATCCATTTCTCGGGCCGACCACTTCCAAGGCGCTGTACCGGGCAATCGGCACCTTTGTCGGCGCTGCGGCGGCGGTTCTGTTCGTGCCGATGTTCGTACAGAGCCCTTACGTGCTGGTGGTGGTGATTGCACTGTGGACCGGCACGCTGCTGTTTCTGTCCCTGCATTTGCGCACGGCCAACAACTACGCCTTGATGCTCGCCGGTTACACCTTGCCGTTGATCGCCCTGCCAGTGGTGAATAACCCGTTGGGGGTGTGGGATGTGGCCGAAGCACGGACCGAAGAAATCTTTCTGGGCATCGCCGTGGCGGCAGTGGTAGCTGCCATGTTCTGGCCCCGGCGTCTGGCGCCGGTGTTCAATGATTCGGTGAGCAAATGGTTTACCGATGCATCGATCTATAGCCAGCGCTTCCTCAGCCGCAACGTGCAGCCCGAAGAAGTCAGTGCGTTGCGGGCATCGATGGTCGCTACCTTCAACTCCCTGGAATTGATGATCGGTCAGTTGCCCCACGAAGGTTCGCGTCCGCAGACGGTGCGCAACACCAAGGAGTTGCGCGGGCGGATGATTCACCTGCTGCCAGTGATCGATGCCCTCGACGACGCGCTTTACGCATTGGAGCGGCGCACCCCCGAGCTTGTGGACAAGTTCGCGCCGTTGCTGGCGGCCACCACCGAATGGCTCGGGTACAAGGATGCCGATCTCGATCGCTGGCAAGCCCTGAAGGATCAACTTGAGGCCCTGCAGCCAGCTCCCCAGGCACTGGATGACCGCAAGCAACTGTTGTTCTCCAACGCGATTTACCGCCTCGGCGAGTGGATCGATTTGTGGCAGGACTGCCGCAGCCTGCAATACGCCATCCAGTGCGAAAGCCAGGACAACTGGCGTGCGGTGTTTCGGCATTGGCGGCTGGGCCGGCTGACGCCGTTTCTGGACCGCGGTCTGATGTTCTACTCCGCGGCCTCCACCGTGACCGCGATTATCGTGGCCTCGGTGCTGTGGATTCTGCTCGGCTGGACCGATGGCGGCAGCGCAGTGATCCTGGCGGCGGTGGCCTGCAGCTTTTTCGCCTCGATGGATGACCCGGCGCCGCAGATTTACCGGTTCTTTTTCTGGACGGCGATGTCGGTGGTGTTCGCCAGCCTTTATCTGTTTCTGGTGCTGCCCAACCTGCATGACTTTCCGATGCTGGTGCTGGCGTTTGCCGTGCCGTTCATCTGCGTCGGTACCCTGACGGTCAAACCGCAGTTTTACCTGGGTATGCTGCTGACCCTGGTCAACACCTCGTCCTTCATCAGCATTCAGGGTGCCTACGACGCGGACTTCCTCAGTTTCGCCAACTCCAACCTGGCCGGGCCCATGGGGCTGTTGTTCGCGTTCATCTGGACCCTGATCGCCCGGCCGTTCGGTGCCGAACTGGCAGCCAAGCGTCTGACTCGCTTCAGTTGGCGCGACATTGTTGGCCTCTCCGAACCGGCCACATTGTCTGAGCATCGACTTTTGGGCATACAGATGCTCGATCGGCTGATGCAGCATCTGCCGCGGCTGGCCATGACCGGCCAGGACTCCGGCGTGGCACTGCGGGAAGTGCGAGTGGCGCTGAATCTGTTGGACCTGCTCGCTTATACGCCACGGGTCCTCGGTGTGCCGCAGGTGCTGCTGCGCCAGGTGGTGGCCGAGGTTGGCGAGTACTTCAAGGCCTGCCTGAAGGCTGGCGAGCGCTTGCCGGCACCGAGCCCGTTGCTGATGACCCTCGACCGCACGCGCCGCGCCCTCAGCGGTGCCGGCGACGATGAAACCCGCCGGCATTTGCTGCACGCCCTGAGCGGCCTGCGCCTGGCCTTGTTGCCCGGCGTTGAATTCGTCGGTTCCGTCGAGCCCGAAGAACCGCTTCCCCATGGCATTGATGGAGCGCCCCTATGATCGGTGACCTGGATCTTAGCGGGGTGTTCCTGCCCACGCTGCTGGTGCTGATGGGCATTACGTATGTGTTGTACCTGTTGGTGCACGGGGTGCTGACGCGCCTGCACTTTTACCGTCTGGTCTGGCACCGGGCATTGTTCAACGTGGCCCTCTACGCCCTGCTGCTTGGCGCCGTGGATTCACTCAGTCGATACCTGATGACATGAAAAAACCGTTTCTAACCCTTGGTCGCGTGGTGTTGACCCTGCTGATCGTGAGCTTCGCCGTTGTCGTGGTCTGGCGCATGGTGATGTATTACATGTTCGCGCCCTGGACCCGCGACGGGCACATCCGTGCCGACATCGTGCAAATCGCCCCGGACGTTTCCGGGCTGATCCAGCAAGTGGAGGTTCGCGACAACCAGTTGGTCAAGCGCGGCCAGGTGCTGTTCAGCATCGACCCGGACCGCTTCAAGCTGGCCCTGCGCCAAGCGAAAGCGGCTGTCGCCGACCGCGAAGAAACCCTGGCCCAGGCCCAGCGTGAGGCCAAGCGCAACAAAGGCCTTGGTAACCTGGTGCCAGGTGAACAACTGGAAGAAAGCCAGTCAAAGGTGGCCCGCGCCCAAGTGGCGTTGATGGAAGCCCAGGTGGCGGTGGACAGCGCACAACTGAACCTCGACCGCTCGGTGATCCGCAGCCCGGTGGACGGCTACGTCAACGACCGTGCGCCACGGACCCAGGAGTTCGTCAGCGCCGGACGGCCGGTGTTGTCGGTGGTCGACAGTAATTCGTTCCACATCGACGGCTATTTCGAAGAAACCAAGCTGAACGGCATCCATATCGGGCAGAGCGTCGACATCCGGGTGATCGGCGACAATGCGCGCCTGCGCGGGCATGTGGAGAGCATCGTTGCCGGTATCGAAGACCGTGATCGCACCAGTGGCAACAACCTGCTGCCCAACGTCAATCCGGCATTCAGCTGGGTGCGGCTGGCCCAGCGGATTCCGGTGCGCATCGCCTTCGATGACGTGCCGGACGACTTCCGCATGATCGCCGGGCGCACCGCCACGGTATCGATCATCGACGATCAGAAACGGGAGCCGGCGCAATGAGCAAGGCCTCGGGTTTGGCGGTTGCCGGAATGGGTTTGCTGCTGTCGGCGTGTCAGATGGTCGGGCCGGATTATCATTTGCCCGAAGAGGCGGCTGTCCATCGTCCAGACTTCCAGGGCGATCTGGCGGTCGACGGCAAACCGGTGGTGTCCGCGCCGGTGCCGGCCGATTGGTGGCGTTTGTATCAGGACCCGCGACTCGACCAGTTGGTGCAGCAGGCCATGGCCTCCAACACCGATTTGCGCGTGGCGGCGGCCAGTCTGTCGCGGTCTCGCGCGCAGGTCGATGAGGCCGAAGCGGCGGGTGGCTGGAGCGGCGGCGTGCAGATGGGCGCCCAGCGCTTGCAGGAGTCTGGCCAGGCGTTCCTGCTGCCGGAAAAAGTGCCGGTGGCCAACATCGGCGATATCGGCATCAGCGCGTCGTACCAGTTCGACCTGTTCGGGACCTTGCAACGCGGTATCGAAGCGGCCAAGGCCAATGCCGATGCGACGCAGGCCGCCGCCGATACTGCACGCATCACCGTAGTGGCCGATGTGGTCCGGGCCTACACCCAAGTGTGCGCGGCCAATGAAGAGCGGGAAATTGCCCAGCACTCCCTCGACCTGCAAGCCCAGAGCACCACGCTGATCCAGCGTCTGCGTGATGCCGGGCGTGGCGACGAAACCCAGGTCACCCGCTCGCAAACCCAATTCAAATCCCTGCGCGCCGACATGCCGCGTTATGAGGCATCGCGTCAGGCCGGGCTGTACCGCTTGTCGATGTTGCTGGCCAAGCCGGTGGACCAACTGCCGGCCGGCACCGCCACCTGCGATGAACTGCCAAAAATCGCCCAACTGATTCCGGTGGGTGATGGCGCTGCGTTGCTCAAGCGCCGCCCGGATGTACGACAGGCCGAGCGGCGACTGGCTGCCGCGACGGCCAGTATCGGTGTCGCCACGGGTGAGCTGTATCCGAACATCAGCATCGGCGCGACCATCGGTACCGTCGGTATCCTGGACGATCTTGGCGACCCGTCTACCAACCGCTGGGGCTTCGGTCCGTCGCTGACCTGGAAGGTGCCGACCAACGGCGCCCGGGCGCGCATCCGCGAAGCTGAAGCGGTGACCCAGGCAACGCTGGCGCATTTCGACGGGGTGGTGCTCAACGCCATTCGCGAGACCCAGACCGGCCTTGCCCAGTACACCGCGTTACTGCAACGCCGCGATGCCCTGGCGGACGCCGAGCAATCGGCAAAACTGGCGGCCGACCAGACCCACCGCTTCTTCCAGGCCGGCCGCGCCTCGTTCCTGGCCGATCTGCAAGCCACGCGAACCTACATCGATGTCACGGCGCAACTGGCGGCCGCGAACACTCAGGTTGCCGCCAGCCAGATCGACTTGTTCCTCGCGTTGGGCGGCGGCTGGGAAAGCGGACGAACGCAAGCGTCGAACTCCGGCAAACCCTGAGGCCGTTGCTATGCTTTGAAGTGTTGGGAGGGCGCCCCGTGCAAAGCGCCCTTTCTTCGCACAAGGCTCGCGCAGGTCAGGGGGAACCATAAATGAAAAACCCTTACGCTCTCGGCTTCTGGTGCGCCATCGTGGCGTTGGTGCTGCTGTCGGCTACCTATTTCTACGGCATCATGCTGGCCCACCAGATCGACAAGGCTCTGGCGTTCCTCGACAGTACCGTCGCGCTGATTGCCGTGATGTCCATTGCGGTGGTGGCCTGGGCCTCGGTCCAGAATCAACGCATCAAGAAAAGACAACTCGAACAAGGCAAGACCCTGGTCCTGATCTGGGACACCAAGGTTGCGTTGCGCCGTGTCGAAACGGTGTTCGACCGTTATTTCTGGGGCAGTTACTGGCAACCGGGGCGCACGTTTCAGGAAGTCATGGGCGAATTGACCGGCACACCGCTGGAAAAAAGCCTCGATACCCTGAAAAAACAATGCGTGGCGCTGGACCGGCAAGTGGCTGACGACGGTCGGCACTGGCTCAACAATGCCCGGGAACTGGCCGATGTCGCCACGGCCATGGCCCGCGAACGCTATCAACTGGACGTCTGCGACCCGCGCGCAGAAGTGACGGGCGGGGCGGTGATCAACCGCGACTTCGAAGTGCTGGTATACACCTGGACTGCGCGGCTCAAAAGCTTTGATCATCAACTGGATGAGATCGAGGTCCAATACTCCTGAGATCTCGATATTGGCTGTACCGACGCCTTCGCGAGCAGGCTCGCTCCCACATTGGAATGCGTTCCCCTGTGGGAGCGAGCCTGCTCGCGAAGGTGATTGTTTGGGCGCAAATAATCCCCAACCCTGTGAACACCCCCCGAAGACACTCCTTCACCTTTAATCATTGGGCCGTTCGTCGCGCCTGATGCTAATCTCCATTCCACTTTCAGCGCAGTCGAGCCGCAACCCGTCATGGGTTCAGGGAAGACGACCTCACTTTCAACAACGGACATTGAACGGGTCATACATGAATAAATCAGCAGGCGTGCTACTGGGAATCGTTGTCGCAATCGCTGCCATCAGCGCAGGCGGAGCCTGGTTCACCGGCACCAGACTCGAAGGTGCGTTGAACACCTCGATTGCCGACGCCAACAAGGAGCTGCAAGCGGCCATGGTTGGTTCCAACGGTAACGCGTCGCTGGAGCTGGTGTCGCTGGAGCGTCATGTATTCAGCAGCATCGCGCACTATCGCCTCAAGGGCGAAGGTGAAATGTTCGGCGAAGCGCCGGTCGAGCTGCTGTTTGTCGATCACATCGAACACGGCCCGTTGCCGTTCTCGCGGCTGATGTCGCTGAAATTGCTGCCGGTCCTGGCGACCAGTCACTACGAACTGGAAAAGACCCCGCTCACCGAGAAGTGGTTTGCCGCCGCCAAGGACAAATCCCCGCTGACCGGCGTGGTCAACATCGGTTATGACAACGCCACCAAGGGCACCCTTGAGTTGCAGCCACTGGAGATGGCGCTGGATGACAAGTCGAGCATGAAGTTCTCCGGACTGAGCATCGACGTCGACGCCAGTGCCAAGGCGCAGAAGGTCAAGGCCAACGGCTACATGGACAGCTTGAAGTTAACCACCGTTTCCGAAGACCAGGCACCGGTGCAGGTTGAATTGAACGGCCTGACCCTCGCCAGCAACCTGACAAAAAGTACCTACGGGTTCTACATCGGCGAGAACGTCCTTGAACTGGTCAGCGGCAAATCGACTTTTGGCGTCAAGCAGTCGGTGCTGGACTTCAAGAAATTCGAGATGAGAAACCTGACTGAAGAGTCGGGCAGCAGCGCCTCCGGGCGTGCCGATTACAAGGTCGGCGAAGTGTCCTTGAACGGCAAGACCGTCGGTTCCGGTGCGCTGGCCATGAGCCTGAAGAACCTCGACATCCCGGCCACCCTGTCGTTGATGCAGGTTTACCAGACCAGGCTGCAGCCGTATGAACGGGCGGCGGCCGAAGCGACGGCAGCCGGTCTGCCGGCACCGGAGCTGAAACTGACCGAAGCCGAAGAGGCACTGCTCAAATCCAGCCTGGAAAAACTGCTGGCGGCTGGTCCGCGAGTGGCCCTGGAAAACCTGTCGTTCAACACCGCCAATGGTGAGAGCCGCGCCAACATGGTGCTCGACCTGACCAAGCCACAGGCCATCGACCTGCCGACCGATCAGTTGGTCAGGCAGTTGATCGCGCTGCTGGACTTCAAGCTGCAAGTGTCCAAACCGATGCTGATCGATGTACTGACCGTGCAATCGCAAATCGACGGCCAGACCGACGCCAAGCTGATTGCCGACCAGGCCACTGCCACCGCAGACATGTTCAGCAGCATGGCGGTCGGCAGCCAACTGGCAAAACTGGATGGCAATAACATCGTCACCAATTTGCATTACGCCAACAATCAGGTGGACTTCAATGGCCAGAAAATGACCGTCGAAGAGTTTGCCAGCTTTGTGATGAGCAAGTTCGCCGGTGCTGGCGCCACCGAATAACGGCGGCCGTTTATCCGGTAACGCCCGGCCTCTGCATCGCGCAGGCGCCGGGCGTTTTGCTGTCCGGCATCACGACGGAACGTCACGGATCAACCGCCATGCCTCTTCCCATGGCAACGGTTGTTTCATCCGCTCGGCGAGCATCGCCATGACCCGGTCCATCTCGCAGGCCACCGCCGCCGACACCATGCCATTTGTTCCGAACAGGCCGATAAAGGGCGGATCGTATGGGTCGCCCTTGAACTCGACTTCGCCCCAGGACTCGGCGTGGCCGAGGTAGTCGTAGGTTTTACCGAAATGCCAGGTCCAGAAAAACGGCACGTCGAGGTAATGCTCGTCACCACCCAGCATATTGGCCGCGGCGATCCGTGCCTGCTGTTGGGCCAGCCGCCAGTGTTCGATGCGCAGGCGCTGGTTGTTCAGGGGGAACGTGGCGATGTCGCCAGCCGCCCAGAGTCCGTCGGTCACGCGCATTCCACCGTCGACATTCAGCGAGTGATCCTGCGCTTTCGGCAGCCCGGTAAAGGCAGCAGTGGCTGGCGTGACGCCAACGCCGAGCAGCACCAGATCGGCCGGCAAGCGCTGGCCATTGTCCAGGTGCACGGCTTCGACCTTGTCCGTTCCTTCGATCCGTGCCGCATTGCCCTGGGTATGAAACACCACGCCATTGGCTTCATGACGCGCGCGAATGGCCTTGCCGACCGTGTCGCCGAACTGCTTGGAAAACGGTACTTCGTGGCGGGCCAGCACGGTCACGTTCAAGCCAAGCTGGCGCAGGGACGAGGCGGACTCCATGGCAATGAAACTGTCGCCAATGATCACCACCCGTTGCCCGGCGCTGGCACTGTCCAGAATCTGCTGCGCATGGACCTTGGAGCGTAAAACGAACACTTGCGGCAGGTCGGCGCCGGGCAGCGTCAGCGAATTGGGTACGCCGCCGGTGGCCAGCAGTGCTGCGTCATATGTCAGTGATTGGCCGTCAGTCAGCCGCAGCGTCCTGTTTGGTGCATCCAGGCTTGCCACTTCGCCTTGCAGGCGCTCGATCCGCTGCTCGTGGTAAAAGTCTTCGTCGCGCAGCGGCGGGACTTCGCTCAATGGCATCTCCCCGGCGATCACGTATTTGCTCAGCGCCGTGCGGTCATATCCGGCGTCGGCTTCGCGGTCGATCAACAGCAACCGGCCACCGAATCCTTTCTCGCGCAACGCCGCTGCCGCCGCCGTACCTGCCGCACCAGCGCCGACAATGATGAAAGTCCGCGAATCGTCGGCCGGTGGCGTGTGGGCGTCCGGCATCGGCTGGTCGCCGACCCAGATGTCGCCGTCGCGGACTTCGAGGGGATAGCGCTTGAGGCTGTCCAGGGCTGGCGGCTCACACAGCCCGCCATCCTCGATCCGAAACTGCGCCTTGTGCCACGGGCACGTCAGGCGCCCATGGCATACCGCGCCGTCCGCCAGCGGGGCTCCGGCATGAGGGCATTCGGCCTGATAAGCGCGCAGTTGTTCACCGGTCCGCAGCAGCAGAATCTTGCTGCCCTGGACCTGTACTTCCAGACCCCGGTCTTCAGGTACATTGGCGACCCGCGCAACGCGATGCAGAGTCATGATCGCTCTCCAGACAGACGTATCACTTATGAGTCTGGTACTTATCGCGAGGTTCAGCCAATTCCCCCTGCCAAGGCGTGAACGGTCCGGCTATAGTTTGCACGCCGACGACGGCCCAACACGCACAAGGTGCTCCGGTATGACCCGATTGACCTCAATCAACTCTTGGCTCGCGGCCGTAGCAGTCGCCCTTTGCGTGCAGTTCCCGGCGCAGGCTCAGGAACGCTTCACCCTGAACATTCCCGGTGTCTCCGATGACCGTCTGTTCACGTCGGCCGCCGCCAGTGATTCCGCCGGATGCGGCGGACACAACATTTCCCCGGCATTGAATTGGAACGCCGGTCCGGCAGCCACCCAAAGCTATGCCATCGTCATGCACGACCCTGACGGCCAGAAGGGCCAGGGCGTCGATCAGTGGGTGCATTACGGCATCAAGGCCGCCACTCACCAGATCCCGGCCGGCGCCGGGAGCAAACCCGGCCTCGAGGGCTTCGGCGGCATCAACAGCAAAAACACCACCGGCTACATCGGCCCTTGCCCACCGGTTGGCGACAGCGCGCACCACTACATCATCCAGATCTTCGCCCTGGACCTGGCCCCGGAAGCCTTGCCCGCCGGCCTGAGCCGTGCGCAGTTGCTGGAAAAAATCAAAGGCCACGTTCTGAGAAACAGCAGTGTGGTACGGCGTTATCACCGCTAAAGGCTGATCGCCCCCGCGGATTTGCAGAAAACTGAAGTGCGCGGCATTCCGGGGATTTGGCATCCACCCCCGAAAGCGCGCACTATCAGGGTATAGCCGATGCGTTGGAGGATGCCGTGGCAAAAAAAATCGACCGCATCGCCCAAATGCTCAACTGCCCGCAAAAGGGTGAAGAACTGCGGCGAGCGATTACCGAGAGTCGCAAGGATTTTCTGCTGAATCAGCCGGAGGAAGACATTGTTGAAGACGACGACCTTGAAGAAGAGTTTTTCGAGGACGACGAGGACGATGATGAATACGACGAGTTCGACTGGACAACAGAATGAAAAAAACCGCTTCGGCGGTTTTTTTGTGGGCCAGGACAGCAGCGGTCGGAGACTCATTGACCCTCATGCAGAGAATGGCACACTATAAGGTACTTTTTTACGTACCATTGGAGCCGCCATGGAGCAGCTACTTGCAAGTCGCTCGGTCAGCATCACCGAGCTCAAGCGCAGCCCGAGCTCTGTAATCGAGCAAGCTGGTTCCGAGCCTGTTGCCGTACTCAACCACAATCGTCCAGCCGCCTATCTTTTACCGCACGCGGCCTATCAACAGCTGCTGGATCGACTGCACGCTGCCGAACTTCGTGAAGCCATTGCCGCGAGCCGCAACGATCCGCGTCCGGCCGTTGCTGCCGACACAATGTTTGCCGAGCTTGATGCGCTGATTGATGAGGTAGAAGCAGAGCAGAGCCGCCCATGAGGCAATTGCTTTTCTCTGCATTGGCACGGGACGATCTGCTGCAAGTCGCTCGATTTATCGCCCGAGACAATCCTGAGTGGGCCCGGACGTTTGTGGGCGAGCTACGCATGCAATGCACACGGTTGATCGAACAACCGAATCTGGGTGTTTCAAGAGACGATTGCGCCAAGGGATTGCGAATGCTTCCCCATGGCCGATATCTGATTTTCTACTGTTTGATGGACGACGAGATCAAGGTCGAACGCGTGCTGCATAGTGCGAGAGACATTGGCCAGCTGTTTGAAAAAAACAGCATTGATCATTAGGCGCGAAGCTTTCAAACACCCACAAAAAAGCCCCAGACCCATCGGGCCTGAGGCTTTCTCGTTTCTATCTATGGTGCACCAGGCGGGATTCGAACCCACGACCCCTCCTTCGGAGGGCAATGCGGTACAGGAACCTTAGGTATTCGAAGATGACGTTAAATGGCTCTAGGGCCCACACAGTAAGGCTCTGAGCTAAACGCGAACTATGTGATTAGAAGCGACTACCGGCACTTAAGGGTGAATGGTGGGGGCACAGAATACGAAATTTGCTTAGTCGATTTTTGACCACTAGCCGCCCCTGGTTCAAATCTCCAGCTGAGCCAATCCAGTTAATCGGGCTAGATCATCGTATTGCTGTTCAGCCGTCGCTCTGAGATCCCAAGGTGTAAACAAAACTTCGGTACCTTACAGATGTCCCCATACGCCCCGATACTGGAAAATTCCGATTCAATCGGGTGGTTCGGTGGCTGCATTTCGTACCTGGGTGTGCAGCTTACGCTGCGCGTAGAGCTTTAGGATTAAGTAAAGAATATTTGTCCTTGCTGGTGTTTTATGCGTTTAGAGGAAAGATTCCTTTCCCTTAGAGCTGATATTTACGTGCAAAGTGGAGAAGCAGTGCGCCGGTGTTGGCGCTGATGCGATGTTGAGCCAGGTTGCTGATATTGACTGACCCATTTTCTGACTCTGAAATATCCCGCAAGACCACCATTTTTGTGTATTCGGGTGGGTCAATAAATTCCGGCAGTCTGGTTAAAAATCTCATCAGCGCCAACACCCTGCGATCATGGATCGCCTCCCTATGGATTGGCCGGCGCTAACGGCCACCAGCACCCTCAACGATCAGAACTCCGAACTGGCCAACAAAATACAGTAGGGTCTAGCGAGTTTTTCTAGGCATCGCTAGATTCGCGCATTAAGTGAGGATTTGCTGCGGATGATCGGCACCGAAATTTGGACCCTTCAGTGATTTTGTGAAAGTTAAAAGCAATGATGGCGTTCAGCTATTATTTTTTTTGTAGTTGTACCCTTCGAGGGTATGCTTGCATGACTCACATCGAGGAATATCGACGTGAGCCGTGTTTTGAAAAAACCTGCCTTCCGGCCTGCTTCTGAGCAAACCGCCGATCGTGCGTGCCAAGTGCTTTTCCAGCTTTTAAGTGAATCTAATGGTATGACTCAGCCACTCTCCATAGTTATCGGTGTCACCGGACACCGCGACCTTCTTGCGCAGGACACGGCTAGAATCGAACAACAGTTCCGCGAGCTAATTACAGGATTGGTTAAGCGATACCCTGATCTCGGGTTACGTGTGATTACTGGTCTTGCCGAAGGTGCCGATCAATTGGTAGCCAGGACAGCCCTGGCCTTGCACAGAGAAGGCTTGCCGGTACAGCCGGTGGCGGTTTACCCAATGCCGCTGGCGCAATACCGCGAGGACTTTTATGGCTCGGCACTCGCGGCTTTCGATGCGCTCCACGCAGAGCACATAGCTCTTCAATTGCCGGTACTGGAGTTGTCGGCGGTGACTGAGCGCCAGCAGGCCTATACCAATCTAGGCGACTACCTGCTCAACAAGTCCGATATTCTGGTAGTGATCTGGGACGGTAACCTATCGAGCATTCGTGGCGAACTGCCGAAGCCTGGTGGTACCGAATACATAACCTTACAGGCGATCGAACCACTGGGCTTGTTGGCGCGCACCCAGAGTACGTCTGGGCAACTGTTGAACGAAATTAACAGCTACCTGCACGACTCTGGGACCTTGCCGGTATTTCGGATCAGCGCTAATCGCCAGTCTGCCGAAGCGGTCGATGAGCACTGTGGCTACGTGCTGAACGCGAACGCTGAAGGTATCAACGTTACCAAGCAGCCACCAGCCCGAACCACCGAACATCTGAGCGAACTTAACCGCTCAAGTCGGGCCCTTATCGAAAATAGCGACAGCCAAGGCTATTGGCCATGTGACGATTATTCTAACTATAATCAAAGCTGCCGCGGCTTAAAGTCAATCGCGGAGCTATTTCGGCGGTTTGACGGGCTGGCAAATGCGTTTCAGCTCAAGACCATCCATACCCACAGGTTGGTGGCGGTGCTGACTCTAATACTGACCAGCCTTTTTTTGTTCTACGCCAAAATCCTTCAATCACCGCTGATACTAGCTGGCTATGTCTGTCTGTTCGTACTCTCGTTGCTTTGGTACCTCCGAATCAAGCCTAACCAAACTAAGTTCCGCTATGCCTTCTATCGCGCTGTTTCCGAGTCCTTACGCATAGAGTTTTTCTGGCAAGCACTTGGCCTGGTTGATCCGGAGGGCCACGCTTCACTCGCTCAACGCCTGCCGGGCCAAGGCTCGGATAAACGTAACACCATCGTTTCTTTGATCAGACAATCCTCTCTGGGTGGCAATGACGGTGGAGCCAGTGCCGTCGATCGCGGCAAAATTCTCCACGACTGGATCGCGACGCAGCGTGCGTACTACCACAAAGCTAGTCACCGCCTGCACCAGAGCCACAAGAAAATAGAGCGCATTGTCAAAGCGACCATTTGTATTCCGGTGGTCCTTTGCGTGCTGTTGCTTTGCTTTTACTCCTTCTTTAAACACACCGCACTGCCTGGTCTGGAGTTGGTATGGAAAGATCTCATTGTTTTTTGCATAGGCTGGATCCCGGTTGTCGGGGCGGTGCTCGAACTGCACGCCAGCAACACCTCTATCAAAGAGCTGCACGCCCAGTACGAGACAACCAAGCATTACCTTGAACGAGTGGAGGCACTGTTGATGACCCCGCTGGCTGAAGGTATTAGCTCGGCGGTTTTTGAGGCAGTAGGAGTTGAGTTATCCCGTGAGCATATGCAATGGCTTGCCACCACTGAACGTAAGACGATCGTCCCCGCACATGGTGGGTGATCAGCAAGCAAAAACTACAAGGAATACATAGTGAATCCCGTCATCCAAGGTATTGTGCAAAGCCAAGGCAAAAAGCGCCTCCTGACGATCGACGGCGGTGGCATCCGCGGCGTTATCGCGGTCGAAATTCTCGCCGAGATTGAGCGTTTGCTCCGCCTGGGGACTGGTAATCCGCAACTGCGCTTATCCGACTGGTTCCACTTTATGTCAGGCTGTAGCACTGGTGCGATTCTAGCTACTGGGTTGTCATTAGGCATGGAAGTGGCAGAGTTGCGCGAACTGTATAGCGTGTCCGGCCAACGGATGTTTCAGCGGGCAGGCTGGTGGCAACGGATAGGTTTTCATCGTTACGTTCATTATGAACTAGAGCGTCTGATGAAGGAGCGCTTCGGTGAGCACACTACTCTGGGCTCTGATCGACTGAAATCCCTGCTGATGGTGGTGCTTAAGAACGCCACAACGGACTCGCCCTGGCTACTCACCAACAATCCCTACGCACAATTCAACCAGCCCGGGCCTGGAAATAATCTGGACCTCCCTTTGTGGCGTATTGTGCGAGCCAGTACGGCTGCACCGACCTTTTTCGCCCCAGAAACTATCCACTTTCCTGGGCTGAAAAAACCGTTCGTCTTTGTTGATGGTGGCCTTACGCCATACAATAATCCGGCATTTATTACTTACCTCAACGCCACACTGCCTGCTTACCGCATAGGTTGGAAGACTGGCGTAGACGACATGCTGGTGGTGTCGGTGGGTACTGGCTTGCACCCGGCGTCCGCACCAGATTTGACGCCTCGCCGGATGAACCTTCTTTACACTGCGACTTCGACACCAATGGCCTTGATGTTCGCTTCGGCTAACCAGCAAGACATGCTCTGTAGGGCTCTTGGCAAATGTGTTGCCGGTGATCCACTAGACAGTGAGTTGGGCGATATGATTGGCGATGTTCGCGGTGCAACGCCTTCGCCCTGCTTTACATATGCACGGTACAACGTCGACTTGACAGGGCAAGGTCTCACCTCGATCGGTTGCGAAAAGATGATTGGCCGCAACCTACACAGCCTGGACGCCATCGACTTGATTCATGACATGCAAGCTGTAGGCCGTGCTGTGGCCAAAAGCCGAGTCCGTCTAGAACATTTCGGTAATTTTATCGAGCAGTCGACAGGGCTCGAGCAACGACAGGCTTGCTGATAAAAGGCACCTCTCAGGTCGCACAATCCTTTATCGCATACAGACAGGGACGTTTCGGTGCCAAACACTGACATAGATACAAAACGCGAGATTCGAGTTTTTCTATCATCTACTTTCAAGGATATGCAGGTTGAACGAGATTACCTGCTAAAACATGTGTTTCCCGAAGTCCGGGAGCGCTGTGCCGAGCGTGGTGTTGGTTTCACTGAAATAGATTTGCGCTGGGGGGTCACCGAGGAGGAAGCCAAAAACGGCACCACAATCGCGATTTGCCTTAGCGAAATTGATCGTTGCCGTGGGTTTCCTCCATTTTTTATCGGCTTTGTGGGTGAGCGATATGGCTGGGTTCCGAACCGTAACGACCTAGCCAGCTATCTAGCACTTAAGGACCTGCATGAGTACGGCGCGGAGATCGAGAAAGCTCTGGAAGCGGGCATCAGCGTCACTGAGCTTGAGTTTCAGTATGCGCTTCAGGGACAGCACCTCCACCATGTCGAAGCTCTATTCTATCTGCGCCATCCTGACTTATCGCAGAAATTGTTCCAAAAATTTGGGGCTAAGCGAAGCAGCGACTTTTACGATGCTGGCGATGGAAAGTTGGGGGCTCTTAAGCGACGCCTGCGTCAAAGCGGCCTCATCAAGGTTGACAACTACGCAACTGTTGAGCTCTTTGGTGGGTCGATCAAAGAGGAACTTTTAGCAGAGCTAGATCTCCGCTATCCAGCAAGCGAAAGCGACGATATTCGCATCCGACTTCGCCGGCCCCACATAAATTTTTCCCGCACGCGATTGACCTGCTATGTGCCGTTAGCCAATGCACGACGAGACGTTCTTGACTATTGCCGTCAGCGACTGAGCCTAGGAGAGAGCAATCGTTTCCTTATTCAGGGCGAGTCCGGCTTGGGCAAGAGCGCATTAATGGCCGACCTGGCAGGCTACCTGCCTACGCAGATTGAAGGTGCGGAAGTTATTGACTATTACATAGGAGCCGATGGTCATAGCAGCATTGAGCAGTGGCGAGATGAATTAATCACTCTGCTCACCCCCCCAAATGCTGACGTGGTGCAAAAATCCGAGAGACTTTGGGACATGAATCCCTGGCGGGTATTGGAATCAACGCTTCAGAGTGTATCAAGCAATCGCAAGGGTAAACCTCTCATTTTGCTATTAGATGCGCTCAATCAGGCGATGGATGTTTCTGTATCGCTGCATCAGTTACAACGAATATCGATACCGCCTGAAGTCATACTAATTCTATCTGGAACGCTAGATGTAAAGGTCAATGAATCCTGTGTTCAGTGCTACCAGCTTAGTAAGCCTGATACGACTCAACTTCGGGACATGATCGGAGCTTATACTCGTAACTACCGAAAAGGTCTGGCGGATTCCCTAGTTGGACGAATAACAGCATCGTCGGCCGTTTCGTTACCTCTTTTTCTTAGAGTTGTTTTGGAGCAACTGCGGGTCCGAGCTGTCCATGAAAGTTTACCCCAAGACCTTGAAACGCTTTTGGAATACACCAACGTAGGCGACCTGTTCCAACACCTTCTAGAGACATGGGATCGGGATCTCAGCGATCGCCGGCATCCAAAACTGGTCAGCGGCCTCGCAGGTTTGCTGGCAGTGTCTAGGGTTGGTTTGTCGGAAGATCAGCTTGGGGAGCTCATGGCTTCTCAAGCTGATCCAATTGATAGTCAATCAGGAAGACCCCGTCTTCCTCGGCAACTGCTCAGCCAACTTCTTTCTGTGCTCCGTCCCTACTTATTGCGTAGGGCGGGACGTGAGCAGTTAATGCATAGTGCGCTGCAATCCGCAGTTCTCAACTATTGCGATGAGCGGACACTACGAAATCGGCTGATAGATGGCGCTGTCAGCAATAGTGATTTGGATGTAACTGAGCGCGTCCACCAGCACACCTTATTATCTAATCTCCAGTTTAAGTCGGGATCAAAGCAGCATCTGGTAAAAGAGTTTTCGTTTCCTGAAACTTTAATAAAATGTTACAAGGTCGATCCGGGCACTCTCATGGTTGCGTTGAGATCTCTAGGGGCCGGCAGTTCAGAGATCAATCACCATACAAGCGCTTTGATTGTTAGTTGGCAGAAAGAGTTTGGCGTGCCTCCTTCCTTATGTGTATTGAATAAGGAAGTTGCGACGAGGCTTCTTGATAATTCATTTTTGAATATTGGAGTGGTTTGGGCTGAGCAAAGCTTTGAAGTATCAAAAAAATATCTGCCGATAAATGATTATAGTATCGCACTCAGTCTTGTGAATTTAGCAGAAGGATATCGCTCTTTAGGAAGGCTAGAGGAGGCTGAAAAAAAAGCGCAACAAGCAATTGGCATTTTATCTACTCCCTTGTCTGAGGATAGCGTAAATATTGCTATCGCTCACTGCTGTTTGGCAAATATATTTTTTGACCAAAATCGGCTTGAAGAGGCGGAGACGTTATTTAAAGACGCTTTGGAAGTTTACTGCAAATTAAGAGGGGGGCGGCCGTACATCGTAAAAACCTCTCTTGCCTTTATAGGTGTTTATATTAGGCAGAAAAAATTTGAACTTGCTGAATCTCTGTTAGAGAATATAAGGTCGCACTTCCCAGAGTTGTTAGTAGATGGACGGCCAGAATTAGCTCGTTTTCTTTCGAGCTTGGCAGAAGTATATAGTTATACTGAGCGCTTTAATGAGGCTGAAGCTCTGATATTGAATGCTCTAGCGATTCACCGTAATACTTTGTCTGCAGAACATCCTGACAATGCTAGGTGCTTAGACCTTCTTTCAAAACTATATAGAAAACAAAACAGACTAGACGAGGCTGATGCTTTGAGTTATGAGGCTCTTAGAATCTATCACAGGTCGCTGCCTGAGAGCCACTTCAAAGTTCAAGAGGCATTTAAGACTTTGAAGTTTGTAGACAGACTTCGCAAGATATCAACTTCGTTTGAAAGTTCAACAGGTCTTTTTTATTCCACTGACAAACATTCGGAACTCCTGAATGCCTTATCTGTTCGCCGTAAAACCTTGGACGCGCCACATGCAGATATTGCAGAAGCCATCCTAAATTTGGCAGGCGCTTACAATGAAGACAAACGCTACGAGGAAGCGCAAGGCCTTTTTCTTGAGGCTTTAGATATGTACCGTAAAGTACTACCCAATGGGCATCCTGAGCTCGCATTAATTCTCTGGCGTATTGGGGATTTTTACTGTGGCCATGACTTAGAGGTGAAGGCTGAACCTCTATACCTTGAGGCCATTGGGATTTCTAAGAAAACCTTGCCAGGTGGACATCCTCTCATATTGGCGCGCGTTACGCAGCTTGCAATTCTGTACTTAGCGCGAATAAAGGTTTTTTTTAAAGATCCACTCGCATCTCTAACCGCTGCGCGGCAGCTGAGCAAGTTGGTTTTCACATGTTTTGTAAAATAATAATAGAGTGCTGGAGAGTGGCGATTAATCCTATTTTAAACTATATGGAATCATGAGCCTTCATTGGCATCGTATTTTAAGGAAATTGGTAGCGGATTATGAAATTGATCTTTAGATTGGTGAAAATATTAACAGCTATTATCTTTGTAATAAACACGGTTGGCGCTCTCATTACGCTTATTTGGCTCTCATGGATTGGTGAGTGGGGCGTGATAGGACTTGGCCTTTTATGCATGGTTGCTAAGGGGCTTGTCATTGACAAATTATTCATGCCAGTTAAGTTATTGCCAGCTTATAAGTCGTCACTTCAATCAAGAGGTAGGGTTAAACACTATTCCTTTGTGGTTTTGTATATGGTTATCATTGCCGCGTATTGCTGCTTTGCTCTTCTTCTGTTTTCAAAAAAATATATGCCGGGAATTATTGTTCCTATGCTCCTGTGGTCATACTTTACAGCATGCCCCTCCGTGGTCGGAATTGAGAAGGCTGTGGAAACAAACGGCTCTTATATTATACTTCCATCCTTGGGTACTCAGACCTCATATTTGATTGTCATCTTAATGGTCCTCTATAGTCATATAAGCATTTTTTCTGCATTCTGCATAATTTCGCTGGGCACATTACTCGGGGTTATTCTTCTTTTAACTTCCTCTGTAAATCGGCCAATTGAGGACTACCTAACAGATTGAAGCTTTAATTGGTTCCTCCGTGAAGTGATCGACGAGATCTGGCTTAAGGTTTACTCCGAACCAGTCTCGCAGTGCAATCGAGTAGTTTGGACGAGTTTCTGGCCGATTTCGTCCACGGCCGATTTTGAAAGTAGCGAGTCGATGTTGGCGCTGACGCCGAATTGACCCAGCTGCCGAGATCTCACTCACCCATTAACTGATTCCTTGCGAACCATTGCCTGTACTGGGTTTGTGTAGATCTGGTGGTGGGGCAGTCTTGCCTAGCCGATGTGGACGCCGGACGTTTAATCGATCACTAAACAGTTCAGACCTGTGACAGACGGCCTTAGCAACGAAACACCGCTGTCGGTGCCTCTCTGAGGGTAGTTGGTGCGGCGAACAAGGCCGCTCGTCTACTACCAGTTGAGGTGGTTGCCCTCAAATCGGTACAGAGTTGCAGCCTACAGTCCGGCTTATGGCTAGTTCTCAAAAGTCTGACTCGCCGAATGGGAGTGCCAGACCTCAAGGCACGGTTTAGGCACAGAATTGGCACAGCCCAAAACAAAAGGGCCTAGGTTTTCACCTAAGCCCTTGATTTGTGTGGTGCACCAGGCGGGATTCGAACCCACGACCCCTGCCTTCGGAGGGCAGTACTCTATCCAGCTGAGCTACTGGTGCAGCGGGCGCCATGATACTCATATGCATTGAAGGCGTCCATGCTGCTGAATCGCCTACGTTTATTACAAGCGTAACGCGCGCCTGCTACGTTGATCAGAAAAACCAGGCAAAAGCGTCGTTTTCGTTCTTTTTTTCGAACAGGCTATTGTCCTTTACCCCCTTTGATCCTAGGATTCGTTTGAGATTTCAAACGCTCTTGTCTGGGTGCTGAACCGCGCGAGTCCAATCCGTGCGCTATTTATGTGCTTCAGCCCGGTGAATGATTTCCCTGACGGCAGCCTATCGAGGCGCCTTTCTACAATCATAATTTGCTCCGCATTCATTGCGGTGCTGTTAAGGAAAGCCGACATGCAGCTTAAAGACACCCAGTTGTTCCGCCAGCAAGCCTTCATCGATGGCGCGTGGGTTGATGCGGACAATGGTCAGACGATCAAGGTCAACAACCCGGCAACGGGCGAAATTCTGGGCACCGTGCCGAAAATGGGCGCTGCCGAAACCCGCCGTGCGATCGAAGCTGCCGACAAGGCGCTGCCGGCCTGGCGTGCACTGACCGCCAAAGAACGTGCGGGCAAACTGCGTCGCTGGTTCGAACTGATGATCGAGAACCAGGACGACCTGGCTCGTCTGATGACCATGGAACAAGGCAAGCCATTGGCTGAAGCCAAGGGCGAAATCGTTTACGCCGCTTCCTTCATCGAATGGTTCGCCGAAGAAGCCAAGCGTATCTACGGTGACGTGATTCCGGGCCACCAGCCAGACAAGCGCCTGATCGTGATCAAGCAGCCAATCGGCGTGACCGCTGCAATCACCCCGTGGAACTTCCCGGCTGCAATGATCACCCGTAAAGCCGGCCCGGCCCTGGCCGCCGGTTGCACCATGGTGCTCAAGCCTGCTTCGCAAACCCCGTACTCCGCCTTCGCCCTGGCCGAACTGGCCCAGCGTGCCGGCATCCCGGCTGGCGTGTTCAGCGTTGTTTCCGGCAGCGCCGGCGACATCGGTACCGAGCTGACCAGCAACCCGATCGTGCGCAAGCTGTCCTTCACCGGTTCGACCGAAATCGGTCGTCAACTGATGGCCGAATGCGCCAAGGACATCAAGAAAGTGTCCCTGGAACTGGGCGGCAACGCACCGTTCATCGTGTTCGACGACGCGGACCTGGATAAGGCCGTCGAAGGCGCGATCATTTCCAAATACCGCAACAACGGCCAGACCTGCGTCTGCGCCAACCGCCTGTACATCCAGGAAGGTGTCTACGATGCATTCGCCGAGAAGCTGAAAGTGGCTGTCGCCAAGCTGAAGATCGGCAACGGTCTGGAAGCAGGCACCACCACTGGCCCGCTGATCGACGAAAAGGCCGTGGCCAAGGTGCAGGAACACATCGCCGACGCCCTGAGCAAAGGCGCGACCGTACTGGCCGGTGGCAAGCCGATGGAAGGCAACTTCTTCGAGCCGACCATCCTGACCAACGTGCCGAACAACGCGGCCGTGGCCAAGGAAGAAACCTTCGGCCCACTGGCTCCACTGTTCCGCTTCAAAGACGAAGCCGACGTGATCGCGATGTCCAACGACACCGAGTTCGGTCTGGCTTCGTACTTCTATGCCCGCGACCTGGGTCGTGTGTTCCGTGTGGCTGAAGCCCTGGAATACGGCATGGTCGGCGTCAACACCGGTCTGATCTCCAACGAAGTCGCGCCGTTCGGCGGCATCAAGGCCTCGGGCCTGGGCCGTGAAGGCTCCAAGTACGGCATCGAAGATTACCTGGAAATCAAATACCTCTGCCTGGGCATCTAAGCCCGGAAAAAGGCATCGCTTCAAACGCAAAGGGCACGAGAGCGCTGTCCCTTTGCGTGCTTCAAACGAATTTTTCTCGGTGGCCGGGAACACTGTGGCAGTCGATCATCGCATGCTGCCGCTGTAGTTCCCCGCCGCTTAATCCTTGAACCACGCCGCCCGATGAGCGGTGAATGAGGAATGTATGAGCAAGACTAACGCTGATTTGATGGCCCGCCGTACCGCTGCAGTTCCACGTGGTGTTGGCCAGATTCACCCGATCTTCGCTGATTCCGCGAAGAACGCGACCGTGACCGACGTTGAAGGTCGTGAGTTCATCGACTTCGCCGGCGGTATCGCCGTGCTGAACACCGGCCACGTGCACCCGAAAGTCATCGCTGCCGTGACCGAGCAGCTGAACAAGCTGACCCACACCTGCTTCCAGGTACTGGCCTACGAGCCGTACGTAGAAGTGTGCGAAAAAATCAACGCCAAGGTGCCAGGTGATTTCGCCAAGAAAACCCTGCTGGTGACCACCGGTTCCGAAGCCGTTGAAAACTCCATCAAGATCGCTCGTGCCGCCACTGGCCGTGCCGGCGTGATCGCCTTCACCGGCGCTTACCACGGTCGCACCATGATGACCCTGGGCCTGACCGGTAAAGTCGTGCCTTACTCGGCCGGCATGGGCCTGATGCCAGGCGGCATCTTCCGCGCGCTGTACCCGAACGAACTGCACGGCGTGAGCATCGACGATTCGATTGCCAGCATCGAACGCATCTTCAAGAACGACGCCGAGCCGAAAGACATCGCCGCGATCATCATCGAGCCGGTTCAGGGCGAAGGTGGTTTCTACGTCGCTCCGAAAGAGTTCATGAAGCGTCTGCGTGCCCTGTGCGACCAGCACGGCATCCTGCTGATCGCTGACGAAGTACAGACTGGCGCTGGCCGTACCGGTACTTTCTTCGCCATGGAACAGATGGGCGTTGCTGCCGACCTGACCACTTTCGCCAAATCCATCGCTGGCGGCTTCCCGCTGGCCGGTGTGTGCGGCAAGGCCGAATACATGGACGCCATCGCACCAGGCGGCCTGGGCGGCACCTACGCCGGTAGCCCGATCGCTTGCGCCGCGGCCCTGGCCGTGATGGAAGTGTTCGAAGAAGAGCACCTGCTGGATCGCTGCAAGGCAGTCGGCGAGCGTCTGGTAACCGGCCTGAAGGCCATCCAGGCCAAGTACCCGGTGATCGGTGAAGTTCGTGCCCTGGGCGCGATGATCGCTGTCGAGCTGTTCGAAGGCGGCGACAGCCACAAGCCGAACCCGACTGCGGTAGCAGCCGTTGTGGCCAAGGCTCGCGACAAGGGTCTGATCCTGCTGTCCTGCGGCACCTACGGCAACGTTCTGCGCGTCCTGGTACCGCTGACCTCGCCGGACGAGCAACTGGACAAAGGCCTGGCGATCATCGAAGAGTGCTTCTCCGAGCTCTGATCACCCAGTGTGACCTGATCCACAAAAAACCCGCTTCGGCGGGTTTTTTCATGCCCCTTGAAGCACATCCCGCGCATTAGCGCTGTATCGAATGGCCGGCATTGGCTAAGGTTCCTGCATTGCTAGGGAGAGCTGTATGACAACCGTCATTTTACCCGCGGTTCCGAGAGTGCTGATCGCCGAGGCCGACCCCTGGTCCCGGGATCTGCTCAAGGAAGTGTTGTTGAACGTACGCTGCGATGCGCGGCTGGATTTGTGCGCCGATGGTCAGCAAGCGCTGGAGTTGTTGGCGGCCAACCCCTATGACCTGGTGATCGCCGACTGGGAGTTGCCCGGCGTCGATGGCCTGAATGTCCTGCGCAGCATCCGTCAGCGCAAACGCAATCCGCCGATGCCATTCATTCTGATGAGCAGTCGCAGCGACAGTGCCAGCGTGCGCGAGGCCTTGCCTCTGGCGCCGGCCGCGTACCTGACCAAGCCCTTGAACATGGAAAGCCTGACCCATCGGTTGCAGGGGTTACTGCTGCACGCTGGCGAAGAAGTCTTGTGCGAGGTGCCATCGCTGGCGCCGGGCATGACGTTGCCGGTGTATCTGGAGCGTCGACGCGAATTGGCCGAAGGCGCGCCGCTGATGACTGACGTGCAAGTGGCGGTCAAGCGCAGCCTCAATCCCAATGGCCTCGATCTGACGGTGCTGGAAGACGAAATTCGCACCGATCCGCAGGTTACGGCCGTGTTGATCGCCGCTGCCAACAGCGCGGCCCAGCACCGCGGTGTTGGGGTGCAAACCCTGTCTCAGGCGTTGCATCGCCTGGGCACCGGGCAGAGCATGAACCTGATTCTCGGGTTGGCGCTCAAGCGCAGTGCCCGGCTCAGCGATCCGCAGTTGGCTGACTATGCCGAGCGCTACTGGAATCTGTCCCTGCACACCGCCGAATACGCCCGCACGCTGGCGCGCTTGCTCGATCTGGATCAGGAGCGCTGCTATTGCGCCGGCATGTTGCATCGCCTCGGCGATCTGGCATTGCTGCGTTGTTTGCAGGAGTGGAAACAGGCCGGTGGCGAACTGGACGAGTGGGAGGAGGTGGGTGAAGCGCTGGCTGAATATGGTGCGGCCTATGGTTCGGCGCTGCGCACGCGCTGGCGCCTGCCACTGGAGTTGCGGGAGCTGATTGCAGCGGCCTACCAGCTCGGTGGCGGGGTTTATTCCCGCGAAGCGCTGGTGATGAACATGGCGGCGCAGATGGCGCGCCTGAGCGAGCATGAGGGCATCGAGGCGCTGGCGAAGAGCCGGACGGCGAGGTTGCTCAAGATCGGCTTGCCGGAGCTGATGCGTTTGCGCAAGAAATGAGGCTCATGCACACCCCTTGTAGGAGCGAGCTTGCTCGCGATGAAGGTCAACGATAACGCGGGAAATCTGAATAACAGTGTTGCTCTCAGGTTTTTCGCGAGCAAGCCCGCTCCTACAGGGAGGGGATTCGTCAGGCAGTGACAATCCGGTTCTTGCCCTCGCGCTTGGCCTGATACATCGCGGCATCCGCCCTGGAAAACAGGGTTTCCACGTTTTCGTCCGCGGCGGTCAGGCTGGTCAGGCCCTGGCTGACGGTGATGCCGAACGTGCGGCCCTCATGGTTGAAACTCAATTGCTGAATCTGCCGTTGCAGGCGTTCAGCCACTTGCAGGGCCATCTGTGGCGTGCACCCGGGAAACACCGCGGCGAACTCCTCACCGCCAATGCGTCCGAACAGGTCACGACGGCGCAACGCTGCTCGGCCGCTTTCGGCAATGCATTGCAACACGTTGTCGCCTTCCTGGTGACCGTAGGTGTCGTTGATTGCTTTGAAGTTATCAATGTCCAGCATCAGAAACGACAGCGGCTCGCCCTGTTGCCGGGCATGTGCGAACGCGCGGTGGGCGCATTCGAAGAAATGACGGCGGTTGCTGCTCTGGGTCAGTGCATCGATGGTGGCCAGGCGATGCAGCTCGGTTTCCATTTGCTTCTTGTTGGTGATGTCTTCGGCGATGCCGACGATGATCACCGGTTGTCCCGGCTCGGCGAGCCGGTTGATGAAGCATTTGTCGCTTAGCCAGCGCACCTGGCCGTCGGCGGCGATGATTCGGTACTCGCGGTCTTCGACGGCGCCTTTGTCCAGCACTTCGGCCAGGCTGCGTTCGGCATGATCCAGGTCGTCAGGGTGAATGCTGTCGCGCCATTGATTGCTGTCGGCCAGCAGTAGATCGGCCGAGCGGCCAAAGATTCGTTCATAGGCGGGGCTGACGTAAAGCACCTTGCGGGTTTCCCAATCGAGTGCCCACAGCACCGCGTTGATGCTTGCCAGCAAGGTGCTGAACAACTGTTCGCGTTCGCTCAGGCGTGCGACTTCGCCTTGGGTCTGCATCAGCGCTATCAGGGGCTGAGCGGCCTCGGGCCAATGGGACGGAGATGAGTCTTGCAGGTTTTTTGGGGCCATCGACACAAATCTCAAAGGGCATGCCGCGTGTTCGATAGCGGCCAACACCAAGCCCGCCATGGATGGCGAAGTGTCTTTGAGATAGGGCTTTTCAGATGAAGTTCCCGCCTGATGTGGCGAGGAAGCTTGCTCCCGCCGGGCGGTACTGACGGCGCGACATTGCGATCACGCCGCATACCAATGTGGAAGCGGCACCGCCGCTCCCACAGGTTTTTTTCAGACAGCGGCAGGGCGCAGAGAGTAGGTCTTCAACTGATCGGCGAAGTCGCGCAGGGATTGAATCCCGCTGGCTTCGGCTTCGTGTACCCAATCCTTGATGGCAGCCAGCATGTCGTGGCCATTTGAGCTGGTCTTGACCCAGATCTGCTGCAGGGCCAGGCGTTTCTCGTAAATTACCTTCAGTGCCTGGCTGTGCTCGAGCATGTTCTGGATGCGCACATGGTGTTTGTCATCCAGCAGGCTGGTCTCGCGCGAAAGCAGGCGTTTGGCCCGGTGGAACTGGTGACGTACCGAGTGATCGACCTTTTCCAGCTCTTGCTTGACCAGTGGGCCGATTACCAATTTGCGGTACTGGGCCATGATCTGGAAGCGGTTGTTGAGGATCGCCATGGCGGTGTCCATGTCCAGGTTGCCCTTGCCTTCGACGCGGTGGGCAATCGGCGCAACCCGTTGAACCTTGGCCAGGCGCAGGAAACTGAAGACTTGAATCCACGCCCAGCCCAGGTCGAATTCCCACTTCTTCACCGACAGTTTTGCCGAATTAGGGTAGGTGTGATGGTTGTTATGCAGTTCTTCGCCGCCAATCAGGATGCCCCACGGCACCAGGTTGGTCGCCGCATCGCGGCATTCGAAGTTGCGGTAGCCGATGGCATGGCCCAGGCCATTGACCACGCCGGCGGCCCACACCGGAATCCACATCATCTGGATGGCCCAGATGGTGATGCCGATGGTGCCGAACAGCAGCAGGTCGATAACGCCCATGATCGCCACGCCCAGCAGCGGGAAGCGGCTGTAGAGATTGCGCTCGATCCAGTCTTCGGGGCAGTTCTTGCCGTAGATGCGCAACGTCTCGGGGTTTTCCGCTTCGGCGCGGTACAGCTCGGCGCCTTTGCGCAGCACCGTGGACAAACCCTTGATGACCGGGCTGTGCGGGTCATCGACGGTTTCGCATTTGGCGTGATGCTTGCGGTGGATGGCAGTCCACTCGCGGGTGTTCTGCGCCGTGGTCAGCCACAGCCAGAAACGGAAGAAATGCTTAAGGCCCCCATTCAGCTCCAGGGAGCGATGGGCCGAGTAACGATGCAGATAGACCGTGACGGCGATGATCGTGATGTGGGTCATCAGCAGGGTGACTGCTACCAGTGCCCAGGGCGACAAGCCAAGAAAACCTTCGTACCACATAGGCTATAGGGCCCTCGATGAAAGAAAAAAACAGCCGTTGCATTATCACTAAGCCCACACAGAAAACCAGTCGCCCTTTCAGATAAGAGTGGCGGGATGTGTCTTCAGACTATAATTCCAACCTTTTTGTAGGGACATGGATCGCCGGATGTCTGCCACCTATCGCGATGCCTTGCGTGCAGCGCTGCTTTACCTGTTGCTTTCTGTGGTTTGGCTGCAGATCAGTGGTTATTTATTGAACAGTTTATTCGATAGCTCTGCCGAGCGACTGCGATGGCAACTGATCAACGGTTACGTTTGGGTGCTGTTCAGCGCCGGGTTGATCTTCATTGCCCGGGCGCGGTTGTTGCGGTGTCTGGGTATCGGCGCCAAATTGCGTGAACGCGATGCCGATCGCATGCGCTTGCGCCAGGCAGCGGCCGTGTTCGACTGTACCCGCGAAGGCGTGCTGGTCACCAATCGGGAAGGTGTGATCGTCCATGTGAACCGGGCCTTTATGGAGATCACCGGATACGGCTGTGAGGACGTGCTGGGGCAACGGCCCAATCTGTTCAAGTCCGGGCGGCATTCCCCTGAATTCTATCGGGCGATGTTTGCCGCGCTTGCCAGTGTCGGAGAGTGGAGTGGAGAAATCTGGAACCGGCGCAAAAGCGGCGAGATTTACCCGCAATGGCAAACGATCCGCCTGATCCACGACGACTACGGCCAGCCGAGCCAGTATGTGGCGGTGTTTTCCGATATCAGTGCAATCAAGAACTCCGAACATGAACTGATGCACCTGGCGCACCACGATCCGCTGACCGACCTGCCGAACCGTCTACTGTTCACCGACCGCGCCGAACAGGCCCTGGCCTCGGCGCAGGTCCACAAGCGTGGCTGCGCGCTGCTGATGATCGATCTCGATCATTTCAAGATGATCAACGACAGCCTCGGGCACACCATCGGCGATCAATTGCTCAAGGCAGTGGCCGAGCGCCTGGGCGCCATGTTTGGTCCGGGCATCACCCTGGCGCGGTTGGGTGGGGATGAGTTCGCCGTACTCGCCGAAAGCTGTCCGCAACTGGTTCAGGCTGCTGCGTTGGCCCAGCGGATTATCGATGGCCTTAAAGAGCCGTTCCTCATTGATAGGCACCAGCTGTTCATCAACACCAGCATCGGCATCAGCCTGTTCCCCAGCGATGCCCTGAGCGTCGAGCAACTGCTGCGCAATGCCGACTCTGCGCTATTCAAGGCCAAGAGTGCGGGGCGCAATGATTATGCCTTGTACACCGAAGAGCTGACGGCCCACGCCCAGCAACGGGTCGAGATTGCCTTCGAATTGCGCCGCGCCCTGGACCAGCAAGAGCTGCGTGTTCATTACCAGCCGGTTCACGACCTCAGGACGCGTCGCCTGATGGGTGTCGAGGCACTTGTGCGTTGGCAGCACCCGCAACGGGGATTGGTGTCGCCGGCGGAATTCATCCCGGTCGCCGAACGAACCGGTCTGATTGCTGAAATCGATGCCTGGGTCATGCGGCAGGCGTGCCGGCAGATGTGCCAGTGGCAGCAGGACGGCGTGGTGCTGTCGTTCGTTGCGGTCAACGTCTCTTCGCGCCTGTTCGCCCGTCGTGAGCTGTATCGGCAGGTGGCGCAGGTCCTGCGCGAAACCGGGCTGGAACCGGCGTTCCTGGAGCTGGAGGTGACCGAAAGTGCGGTGATGGAGGATCCGGAAGTCGCGCTGGAGCAAATGCATCGCCTGCGCGAGTTGGGTGTGCGCCTGGCCATCGACGACTTCGGCACGGGTTATTCATCGCTGCTGCGGCTCAAGCGTCTGCCGGTGCAAAAGTTGAAAATCGACCAGGGCTTCGTCGCCGGATTGCCGTGGGATGAGGATGATGCGGCGATCTCGCGGGTGATCATCGCGCTGGCCCAGAGCATGGGCATGCAAGTACATGCCGAGGGGATCGAGCAGGTCGAGCAGGCGGCTTTCCTCCTCGAACAGGGATGCGAGCTGGGGCAGGGCTATTGGTTCGGGCGGCCGGTGCCGGCTGGGCAACTGGATTGGTTGCGGGCGCCGGTGATTGGAACATTTACCTCTGCGCCTCGGTAATACACAAATCCTGTGGGAGCGGGCTTGCCCGCGAAGGCGGACTGTCAGGCGACAGGGATCTTGAATGTGCCGGCCTCTTCGCGGGCAAGCCCGCTCCCACAGGGTTTTTTCTGCGCCTGAAAGAGGTCAATTCACCGCAAACCCTTGTCCCGCCAAATAATGTTTTCTGGTTATATAAACATTCTTAAATAGTCTTTTTAAGAATATCTACACCTCTCTAGTATTGCTCTCAAGCCGCAAGCAGTGCCGACACTGCGAGGCAACCTCTCAGTTGAAGGAGCAGCAATATGAGCGCATCCCTGCGTAGCGTCGACGGTCAAGACGAAGCCACCATCCTGCGTGAAATCCAGAGTGCCCTGCGCGACCTGCGCTTTGGTGCCGTGGAAATCACCGTGCACAACGCTCAGGTGGTGCAGATCGAACGCAAAGAAAAATTCCGTTTGCAGCAGCCGGGCAACAAGCCGGGCTGAGGCGAACCAGGCACCGCGATTTCCGATACTCCATAAAAAAGCCAACAAACCAAGAATTCCAGGAGCTTTCACCATGTCGTCGATTCGCCACTTCGCTTTGGCCGCCCTGGCCAGCGCCCTTTTTGCCGGTTCCGCGGTTGCCAAGGACTACGAGCTGCTCAACGTGTCGTATGACCCGACCCGCGAGCTGTACCAGGACTACAACGCCGAGTTCATCAAGTTCTGGCAGAAGGACCATGCCGGCGACACCGTGAAAGTCCAGCAATCCCACGGCGGCTCGGGCAAGCAAGGCCGGGCGGTGATCGACGGCCTGCGTGCGGACGTCGTGACCCTGGCCTTGGCCGGCGACATCGACGAAATCGCCAAGCTCGGCAAGACCCTGCCGGCGGACTGGCAAAAGCGCCTGCCGGACGCAAGCACGCCTTACACCTCGACCATCGTGTTCCTGGTACGCAAGGGCAACCCGAAAGGCATCAAGGACTGGGGTGACCTGGTCAAGAATGACGTCTCGGTGATCACGCCGAACCCGAAAACCTCCGGCGGTGCGCGCTGGAACTTCCTCGCAGCCTGGGCCTACGGCCTGAAAGCCAACGGCGGCGACGAAGCCAAGGCCAAGGAATACGTGCAAACCCTGTTCAAGCACGTGCCGGTGCTGGATACCGGCGCTCGCGGCTCGACCATTACCTTCGTCAACAACGGTCAGGGCGACGTATTGCTGGCCTGGGAAAACGAAGCCTTCCTGGCGTTGAAAGAAGAAGGCGGCGCCGACAAGTTCGACATCGTCGTGCCTTCGCTGTCGATCCTCGCCGAACCACCGGTGGCAGTGGTCGACAAGAACGCCGAGAAAAAGGGCAACGAGCAGATCGCCGAAGCCTACCTCAAGCACCTGTACAGCCCGGCCGGCCAAGAAATCGCGGCGAAGAACTTCTACCGTCCACGGGACAAGGATGTCGCCGCCAAATACGCCCAGCAGTTCCCGAAACTGGAACTGGTGAGCATCGACAAGGACTTCGGTGGCTGGAAAGCCGCGCAGCCGAAATTCTTCAATGACGGCGGTGTGTTCGACCAGATCTACCAGGCGCAGTAATCTTAAATAGCCATCAACGAGCCCCGGATTCGCCTCCGGGGCTTATTGCGTTCTCAACCAAGGACTTTTATGTCGCGTCGTATCTCCCCCGTCATACCCGGCTTCGGGCTGACGCTGGGCTACACCTTGGTGTACCTCAGCCTGATTGTGCTCATACCACTGGCGGCGATGTTCGTGCATGCCGCTCAACTCACCTGGGATCAGTTCTGGGCAATCATCTCGGCGCCACGGGTGCTGGCTGCGTTGAAGCTCAGTTTCGGCACCGCCCTGTGTGCCGCGATCATCAACGGCATCATCGGCACGCTGCTGGCCTGGGTATTGGTGCGCTATACCTTCCCTGGACGCAAAGTCATCGACGCCATGATCGACCTGCCGTTCGCATTGCCCACGGCGGTGGCCGGTATCGCGCTGACAGCGTTGTACACCCCTACCGGCCTGGTGGGTCAGTTTGCAGCGGATCTGGGTTTCAAGATCGCCTACACCCCCTTGGGCATCACCCTTGCCCTCACTTTTGTGACACTTCCATTCGTAGTACGTACCGTACAGCCAGTATTGGCCGATATTCCCCGTGAAGTGGAAGAAGCGGCTGCGTGCCTGGGTGCGAAGCCGTTGCAGGTTTTCCGCCATATCCTGCTGCCAGCGCTGCTGCCCGCGTGGTTGACCGGCTTCGCGTTGGCCTTTGCCCGCGGGGTCGGCGAGTATGGTTCGGTGATTTTCATCGCCGGCAACATGCCGATGAAAACCGAGATTTTGCCGCTGCTGATCATGGTCAAACTCGACCAATACGATTACACCGGCGCTACGTCCATTGGTGTACTGATGCTGGTGGTTTCCTTCGTCCTGTTGCTGCTGATCAACTTGTTGCAGCGGCGCATCGAAACCCCATAAGGAGGCGCACCCATGTCCCAATCGTCTATTGCTGCCGCTTCCTCGAACGCTGCCCGCCGTGGCAGTGCGACCTCGCGGCGAATCCTGATCGGCCTTGGCTGGCTGATTTTTGCGCTGTTTCTGCTGCTGCCGCTGTTCATCGTGGTGTCCCAGGGCCTGAAGCTCGGCCTCGGTGCGTTTTTCACCGCGATCTTTGAGCCGGACGCGCTATCGGCACTGAAACTCACGGTCATCGCCGTACTGATTTCGGTGCCGCTGAACCTGGTGTTCGGCGTCAGCGCCGCTTGGTGCGTGAGCAAGTACTCGTTCCGCGGCAAGAGCATGCTGGTGACGCTGATCGACCTGCCGTTCTCGGTATCCCCGGTGATTGCCGGTCTGGTCTATGTGCTGATGTTCGGTGCCCAGGGCCTGTTCGGCCCGTGGTTGCAGGATCACGACATCCAGATCGTCTTCGCCTTGCCGGGCATCGTATTGGCGACGATTTTCGTCACCGTGCCGTTCGTGGCCCGTGAACTGATCCCGCTGATGCAGGAACAGGGCACTCAGGAAGAGGAAGCCGCACGCCTGCTCGGCGCCAATGGCTGGCAGATGTTCTGGCACGTCACCGTGCCCAACATCAAATGGGGCCTGATCTACGGCGTGGTGTTGTGTACCGCGCGGGCCATGGGGGAGTTCGGTGCGGTGTCGGTAGTTTCCGGGCACATTCGCGGGGTAACCAATACCTTGCCGCTGCACGTTGAGATCCTCTACAACGAATACAACCACGTGGCCGCGTTCGCCGTGGCGAGCCTGTTGCTGATCCTGGCGCTCTTCATCCTGCTGGCCAAGCAGTGGAGCGAAAACCGTATCAACCGCCTGCGCGCCAGCGCCGCGGAGGAATAATTCATGTCGATCGAAGTGCGTAACGTCAGCAAGAATTTCAATGCGTTCAAGGCGCTGGACAACATCAGCCTGGACATACAGAGCGGCGAGCTCGTCGCGTTGCTTGGTCCGTCGGGCTGCGGCAAGACCACGCTGCTGCGGATCATCGCCGGCCTGGAAACCCCGGACCAGGGCAACATCGTGTTCCACGGCGAAGACGTTTCCGGTCATGACGTGAGGGATCGCAACGTCGGATTCGTGTTCCAGCACTACGCCTTGTTCCGCCACATGACGGTGTTCGACAACGTCGCGTTCGGCCTGCGCATGAAGCCGAAAAACCAGCGCCCAAGCGAAAGCCAGATCGCCACCAAAGTCCACGAACTGCTGAACATGGTGCAGCTGGACTGGCTGTCGGATCGCTACCCGGAACAACTCTCCGGTGGTCAGCGTCAGCGCATTGCACTGGCCCGCGCCTTGGCGGTGGAGCCGAAAGTGCTGCTGCTCGACGAACCTTTCGGCGCCCTCGACGCCAAGGTCCGCAAGGAACTGCGCCGCTGGCTGGCGCGGCTGCACGAAGACATCAACCTGACCTCGGTGTTCGTCACCCACGACCAGGAAGAAGCGATGGAAGTCGCCGACCGTATCGTGGTGATGAACAAGGGAGTGATCGAGCAGATCGGTTCTCCGGGCGACGTCTACGAAAACCCGGCCAGCGATTTCGTCTATCACTTCCTCGGTGATTCGAACCGACTGCACCTGGGCGAGGACAACCACGTGCTGTTCCGCCCGCACGAGGTGTCGCTGTCGCGCCATGAACTGGAAGATCACCACGCGGCCGAGGTACGGGATATCCGTCCGTTGGGTGCGACGACGCGGGTGACACTGAAGGTCGAAGGACAGACAGACTTGATCGAGGCCGAAGTGGTGAAGGATCACGACAGCCTGATCGGGTTGGCGAAGGGCGAGACGTTGTTCTTCAAGCCGAAGGTCTGGCAGAAACTCGCCAACATCTAAGAGCTTCGCGAGCAGGCTCGCTCCCACAGGGATCTGTGTCGTACACAAAACCTGCGGGAGCGGGCTTGCCCGCGAAAGCGTCGGGACAGACGACACTTCACCTCCGGCTTGCGCTGCTCACATCAAGCCGCTTTGCAGCACCAGTACACACCCCAACCCGATCAGGATCGTACCGCTGAACCGCGGTACGAATCGCTGGCAACGCGCTGTCGACAAAGGCCCGAGCAATAGCGATGCACCCAGTACCGCTGCCACATCGGCAAGGGAAAACACCAGGTTCACAAAGCTGCCCAGCAATAGAAACTGCAACCACGCCGGTGCCGAACTGGTGACATCGACAAACTGTGGCAGAAAGGTCAAAAAAAACAGCGCGGTCTTCGGGTTGAGGACTTCAACCACCACGCTGTCGCGCAGTACGCCAGGTTCCAGCCCTTGAACGGTTTCGATGACGCGCCCGCTTTTGACAATCATCGAACCGCCCAGCCAGATCAGATATCCCGCCCCGGCCAGCCGTATCATGTCAAACGCCATGGGCGCGGCATGCAGCAACGCCGACAAGCCGAATGTCGCGCCGGCGATGTGCGCATAACACCCCAGATGAATGCCCAGCGCTGCTTTCAAGCCGGCGCGTCGGCCGTGGGCCAGGGTTTGGCTGGTCATGTAGAGAATGGCGGGGCCAGGCATGCAGGCGAAGGCGAGCGTGGCGGTGGCGAAGGGAATCCAGAGCTGCAGTGACATGATGAGGCTCTTCCATTGAGTGAGTGCCGCGAGGCATGTTCTGGAAGACGCTGAACAGGGGAGGCAGATTGACTACAGGCAGCGCGTTACCAGTGCTGCAAGGTTATGGCGGGGGCCGTGAAGCAGAAATACGACAGCTGCCGTATTTTATCCGCGACGTGCGCGCAGGATGCTGTGCACAACACGTCAGCCCACAGGCAGGCCGAGTCGAACGGCATACACCGCCAGTTCGGCGGTGTTGTGCAGGTCGAGTTTGCGCATCAGGTTTTCCCGATGCTTGCGCACGGTCAGCGGGCTGATGTGGAGGGCGTCGGCAATGGCGCGCGCCGAGGAGCCTTGTGCGACCAGGCTGAGGATTTGTTGTTCGCGCTTGGTCAATACGGCGTTTGCAATCAGGTGCTCACCGGGATTGCTGCTGCCATGGCCATCCACCGCGAAGCGCACGGCGACCGCCAGGTAGCGTTTGTTCTGCTGGATGGCATCGATGGCATCGAGCAGCTCCTGGCTTTCATCAGCCTTGGTCACGTAAGCCTGCACACCGGCATCCAGCACGCCACGAATGGTGTTCAGTTCGACATTGGCGGTCAGCACCAGAATTTTCAATCGAGGGTAATCGGCGCGCAGCTCGCGGATGAATTGCAGGCGATTGACCCCGGGCATGCCCAGGTCGAGCAGCAGGAGGTCGATGCGCTGCGCTGCCAGTGCATCGAGGATGCCGTCGCTGTTGGCGGCCTCGGCGACGACCTGCAAGTCGTCCCGGGTCGAGAGCAGAAATCTCAGACCATCGCGCACGATGCTATGGTCATCGGCAATCAGGACGTTCAGGCGCTTCACTTCCATTTGCAGTCGCTCTTATTTTTGAGATGTCGTCATGCCCGAGATCGTTGCGCGCAAGTATTTCGTCGATCTGTTGTTTCGACAATCCTATGCGGTGTTATTTGCCAACTTTGTCATACCCTGGCCGGTGGCCTACGTGTTCAGGCACGCCGTGCCCTTGAGCTGGAGCGCCGTATGGATTCTGGCCATGTACGGTTTGACGGCCTGCCGTGTCCTGCACTCGCGTCGCTATCTTGGACAATCAAAACGGGCAGTCCCACTGCGGCCGCAGCAATGGGGCTGGCTGGCGGCGGTGCTGTCCTGGCTGTCGAGCCTGCTTTGGGGCGCGTTGGGCTGGGTCGGTTTTGCCACGGGTGACCCGCAGTTGCAGGCCTTCACCTGTGTGGTGCTGACCGGCCTGGTGTGTGGTGCCGTGCCTTCGTTGTCGGCGTTCCCGGCGGCGTATGCCGGCTCGTTGATAGCGATGCTGGCCCCCATCACCTTACAGTGTCTGATGACCTCCGGGGAGGTTTACACCACGTACCTGTTTTTCCTCGCCTGCCTGGCGGGGGTGAATCTGTATTACAGCCGCGTTACCTGGCGAACACTGCACGAGACCATCAGGTTGCGCCTGGAAAACGTCGATCTGGTCAGGCGGCTGGAACAGGAACGTGATCGCGCGCAGGCGGCCGACCAGGCCAAGTCACGCTTTCTGGCGGCGGCCAGTCATGATCTGCGCCAACCGATCCACGCCCTTGGGCTGTTTGTCGCAGGGCTTGCGTCATTGGCCGAGCGTGGCGCGGTAGCGGCAGAAAAGGCTCGGGATCTGGCAACTCGCCTGGGGACGGTCATCGGCAACCTCAGTGGCTTGCTCAATGGCCTGCTCGATATCTCCCGCCTCGACGCCGGTGTAGTCGCCGTCACCCGGGAAAGGGTGTCGGTGGAGCGTCTGTTTGCCGACCTTGCCGACGAGTTCAGCGCCAATGCCAAGGCGCGAAACCTGCGCTGGCGGGTGCGTCCAGGCCAACTCTGGATCGATACCGACCCGGTGCTGCTCAAGCGCATGCTCGACAACTTGCTGTCCAACGCCTTTCGTTACACCGATCAGGGCGGTGTCTTGCTCGGCTGCCGGCGCAGCCGGCACAGTCTTGAAATACAGGTTTTCGATACGGGGCCGGGGATTGCCAGCGAGTATCGCGATCAGATTTTCGAAGAATTCGTTCAGTTGCATAACGCCGAACGTGATCGCAGTCAGGGGCTTGGCCTGGGGTTGGCGATCGTGCGGCACACCGCGCGGCTACTGGGGCATGAGATTCGCGTCACATCAGCCGAAGGGCGAGGTTCGATGTTCTCGGTGAAGGTCCCTTTGGTCGCCGCGCCAGCCTTGACGCAGCCTCACATCGTCGCGGCGGCGCAGGGTGACAACCTCGGAATCCTGATCATCGACGATGAGCGCACGGTGCTGGACGCCTTGCGTCAATTGCTCGAAGTCTGGGGGCATACAGTGTATGCCGGTGCATCGGTTCAGGAGGTGTGCGATCAGCATGGCAAGGCGGCCGAAACCGGACCGGCCGCCGTGCACCTGATTCTCAGCGATTTTCGCCTGAACGGCATGAATGGCCTGGAGGCAATCCGTCATGTGCGCAGCTATCTCAAGGCACCGGTGCCGGCGATCATCATCACCGGCGACACGTCATCGGCTTGTCTTGAAGAGACGGCTGCCAGCAATTTCCGTGTGCTGCAAAAACCCCTCGATGCCAGGTTGCTGCGCGACAGCCTGAAGGCGTGCCTGGAGTCTCGGCGAGTGGGTTGAAAGCGCTCGTCAGACGCTGCCAGAGCGCCCGTGCGCCAGTGTCCGGACCGGGCCTGAACGTTGCTCGATCTGCTCTTTGAGGTCATGGCGCATCCCCAGCATGAACGCCAACTCCGCCACCACGAACAACGGCCCGACAATCAGCCCGGTCACGTCATCGACAAATGCCGGTTTGCGCCCTTCGTAGTGATGGCCGACAAACTGGATCGCCCAACCGATCACGAACATCGCCACGCCGCTGCCCAGCCACACCAGCGTGCTTTGCTGTGCCAGCGCATGACCGGCCCAGATGCTCAACCCGAGCAACACGGTCATCAACACGCCCAGTCGCAACTCCAGACGCAGGTAAAACCACGCCGACGCCAGCGAGACGAGCACCGCCGGTGACAGCCACACGCCGCCCAGCGACCATTGCGGCCGAGACAGCAACACCGCGACAGCAACCACGATCAGCGGAATGCCGATAAAGTGCGATGCAATGTTGCGCGGGTCACGGTGGTAGGCGGCGTATTGACTGAGATGGTCGACGAGGCTTTTCATTGTTGTTCTCCTGTGGGGTGACTGATCATGCCCCGGGGCCACTTCCCGCTCTGTCAGCCAGGCGACAATCTCTAGGAGTTTTCATGGATATGCAGGTTTGGCGTCCACGCCTGATGAGCGGCCAGTGGTTCAGCCATTTGCCTGTTTCCCTACAGGATAGTCTGCTGTCGGTGGCCAGGGTGCGGCGCTTGTCTGCGGGCCAGCGGCTGTTCAAACGTGGCGATCCGCCCTGTGGCCTGTACGCGGTACTGGAAGGCGCGGTGCGCGTTGGCGCCGTGAGCGAGCAGGGCAAGGAAGCGCTGCTGAGCCTGGTGGAGCCGCCGCACTGGTTCGGTGAAATCTGCCTGTTCGATGGCCAGCCACGTACCCACGATGCGTACGGTGTGGGCCAGTGCACGTTGCTGCACATTCCCCAGAACACCTTGCTGGCGCTGCTCGACGAGCATCCGCAGCACTGGCGGCAACTGGCGTTGCTGATGAGCCAGAAATTGCGCATGACCTTCATCAGCCTCGAACAATTGAGCCTGTTGCCGGCCCCGGCACGGCTGGCGCACCGCTTGTTGATGATCGCCGAAGGCTATGGCGAGACCGTCCCTGCGCGCCGTGTCCTGCAACTGCCCCAGGAGCAGCTGGCTTCAATGTTGTCGCTGTCGCGCCAGACCACCAACCAGATTCTCAAGGAGCTGCAGGGGCAGGGGATTATCGGGCTGAGTTACGGCGAAATCGAGATTCTCGATGCCGAGCGGTTGCGGCGGTTGGCGATGGTTTGATACGTGCTATGGGCGTCAGTAAATGTAGTTGGACTTCGACCCGTGTCTGCACTATATACAATGCATAACCGTTAATTTAATACGATATGCACTGTATATAATGCATGGTGGTGAAATGGAAAACCTTGGCGAGCTGATCCGAATCTTGCGCAAGGAGAGAAAACTCTCCCAGCAAGCTTTGGCACAGAAGTACGGAATGAGTCGTGCGACGATCTCCGGTATCGAAAACAACACCATCTCTGAAATTGGTCTGCGCAAGGTTGAGGCGATCCTAAACGGGTTTGGTTATGAGCTGACCGCCGTGCCGCGTCAATCGAAGCGGCCGACGCTGGACACCCTCAAAAAGGTGGATTTCCATGGATGAGTTGCAGGTTCGACTGGCTATCAGCGTTTCCAACAGCGCAGTCGGAACTCTCGGTCGTGGCGAGTCTCCCATCGATACCGTATTTGCCTACGCCGAAAACGCGGCTGAACAAAACGCCGTCTCGTTGACCATGCCGGTGCGCCTTGAGAGTTACGTGTGGGAACCAGGTGTTCCACCGGTTTTTGAAATGAATTTGCCAGAGGGAGCCTTGCGCGATGAATTGACTCGTCGTTTCAGCAAGGCTGTGCGAGGGTTTGACGATTTCTCGATGCTTGCCATCGTTGGCCCGCACCAGCTCGGAAGAGTCGGCATTTCAAAGCCGCAGGATCCCCGTGATCAGCCACCTGAAACCAGCCTGGCGGACCTTCTTGTGCATGACGGTGCGCAAGGTCTGTTCGAAGACCTCTTGCAGACCTATGGCCAGTATTCGGGCGTTTCTGGTGTGCAGCCGAAAGTGCTGGTGCGGGACAGTGCGTCCTCCGTCGATCGGCTGTCCCATCGGGGGGCAACGCACTTGGTCAAAGCCTTTCGCCCGGAGCAATACCCGGAGCTCGCTGCCAATGAATACTTCTGCATGCGGGCGGCATTGCATTCGGGTCTTGAGGTGCCAAAGTTCGAGCTCAGTGAGCACGGCAAGTTTTTGATCGTTGAACGTTTCGACCTGAATGAAAAAGGTTACCTGGGGTTCGAGGACTTCTGCGTGCTCAATGCGTGGCCATCAAAAGCAAAATACGATGGTTCTTACGAAGGTGCGGCCAAGCAGATCAAGGCGTTTGTTTCTCCGCCTTTGCTCAATCAGGCACTGGAGTCGTTCTTCAAAATCGTCGCGCTGTCATCGGGTTTGAAAAATGGCGACGCGCACCTCAAGAATTTTGGCGTCCTGTACGAAGACTGTGGTGCCGATGCGCCAATAAAGCTGGCACCTGCCTACGACATCATCACCACGTCGGTCTACATCAAGACCGATAGCATGGCGTTGTTACTGGGCGGTTCGAAGGCATGGCCCAAGTACAAGATGCTGATGCGATTTGGCCGTTCCGCCTGCAATTTGACCGAGGGGCGCTGCAACGAATTGCTGCAGCAAGTCATCCATGGGATGGCAATGGCGATGGGTGAGATGGGCCAACACATTCAGGCAAACAGTGCCTTTGCCGAGGTTGGTGGGGTGATGCTGGAGCAGTGGAACGAGGGCATGGCACGCAGCCTGGTCAAAGGCTAATCACCGCAACCCATCCCGAAACTGCCCCGGTGTCATCCCCGTCCAGCGCTTGAACGCGCGACTGAAGCTGCTGGTGTCGGCAAACCCGAGCAGGTAACTGATTTCGCTCAGCGAGACTTGAGGGTCACGCAGGTGCAGCAACGCGAGGTTTTCGCGGCTTTCGTTGAGCAGCGTATCGAAACGGCAGCCTTCATCCGCCAGGTGCCGTTGCAGGCTGCGCAGGCTCAGGTGCAGGGCCTTGGCGATATGCTCGGCGCTGGGTTCGCCCTCGGGCAGTTGTTCTTCGATGGCGTCGCGGACCTTGCGCTCCCACGTCAGCGGCTTGAGTTGCGCCAGGGTTCGCTTGAGCACGGTTTCATTGTGTTCGGCCAGCTCCGGGTTGGCGTCATCCAGGTGGCTGTCGAAGTCGATGAGGGAGAATTCCAGTCGATCTTCTTCGGCACCGAAGTGCACGGGCGAGCGAAAGACTTTATGCCATTGGTGCGAGTCTGCCGGTTCCGGACGGCGCAGGTAGGTCGCCAGCGGCGCGTATTCGCGGCCCAGGCGATTGCGGCAGGTGCGCACGTAGATCGCCATGAACGCATCGATGGCTTCGAAGGCCGGGGCCGGGTTGCCGGAAGGGATTTTCAGGCGGAAATGGTAGCGATCCTCAGCGCGGGTCAGTTCCAGTTCCAGGGCATCGCTGACCACCTGGTGATAACGCACGATGCGCTCGAACACCTCCCGCAAACTGCCACTGGCCACCAGCGCATAACCCAGCGCATGGAAGGTGGTCGGGCTGACGAAGCGCGAAACCCGCAAGCCGATCGCCGGGTCGCCGCTGACCTGTACCGCCAACGCCCACAGCTGCGTGGTGCCGGACAGCGGGTATCGGGCGTTCGGGTCGTCCATCAACTGTGGATCGAGCCCGGCTTGATGGCACAGCGCGGTGCTGTCGATGCCCAGGGCATCGAGTTGCTTGCACAAGGCGCGGGTCCAGCTGGCGAGAGAGGTCGGTTCGGTCATGCTGATTGGCGCTTCCAGTCAACAGGTTGGCGTTCTCGGCTACCGCGTTGCGAAGGTACGCAAGGCAGGATGCAACCATCAATAACCAGAGGATGGAAGCATGGACCGTACTTCTGCAAGCCCCCAACGACTGAATGCAGCACAACGATCAGCCCATATCCGTGAAGTGGTGCTGGCCAGGGGCGTCGAATTGCGCGCGCAGTACCCGATTCTCAAGCATCAGGACGCCCTCGGCGCTGGCATTCTCGCCTTCGCCCTGGCCGGTATGATCGGTTCGGCCGCGCTCTACCTGACCGGGCACATGGCCTGGTGGGCGTGCCTGCTGCTCAACGCTTTTTTTGCCTCGCTGACTCACGAGCTGGAACACGACCTGATCCACAGCATGTACTTTCGCAAGCAGAAGGTGCCGCACAACCTGATGATGGGCCTGGTGTGGCTGGCGCGGCCGAGCACCATCAACCCGTGGATTCGCCGCCACCTGCACCTCAATCACCACAAGGTCTCCGGCTCCGAAACCGACATGGAGGAACGCGCCATCACCAACGGCGAGCCATGGGGTTTCGCACGGTTGCTGATGATTGGCGACAACATCATGTCGTCATTGATCCGCATGCTGCGGGCCAAGAGCTGGGCCATGAAATTCAGCATCCTCCAGCGCACGCTGAAGGTCTATGCGCCGCTGGCATTGATGCATTGGGGCGCGTGGTACGTGTTTCTCGGTTTCCACGCAGCCAATGGCGTGGCGCATCTGATGGGCGCACCGATCGAGTGGTCGGCGACGACGTTGTCGGTGATGCAGGTGATCGACATCGCGGCAGTGGTGATCATCGGCCCGAACGTGTTGCGCACGTTCTGCCTGCATTTCATCAGCTCGAACATGCATTACTACGGTGACATCGAGCCGGGCAACGTGATGCAGCAGTGCCAGGTGCTGAACGCACGGTGGCTGTGGCCGCTGCAGGCGTTCTGCTTCAACTTCGGCAGCAGCCACGGGATCCATCACTTTGTGGTGAAGGAACCGTTCTACATTCGGCAGCTCACCGTGCCGGTGGGGCACAAGGTGATGCGCGAGATGGGCGTGCGGTTCAATGATTTCGGTACGTTTGCACGGGCCAACCGGTTTGAGCGCAAGGATGAAGTGGCTGCGGACAAGGTGCGTACGGCTCGGGCTTGAGGGCTGTTTGCAAGGGCCTCTTCGCGAGCAAGCCCGCTCCCACAGGATTTGCACAACCCTGTGGGAGCGAGCTTACTCGCGATGGGGCCGGATCAGGCGATATCAATCCGGCTGAAACGGTGACTCACTCAAGATCACCCCGGTCTCATCCACATACCGCTGCCAATGCTCGATCAAGGCACTGAGCTTTTGCGGCTGGCTCGACGCCAGGTCATGAATCTCCCCCGGATCATTGCCCAGGTCATACAGCTGCCAGGTCGCCGGCCCCACCGGTCCCGGGATGTACACCGCCTTCCATTGCCCTTGTCGAATCGCCCGCCGACCGAACAATTCCCACCCGGTGACGGTGTGCTCGTCATGCACTTGCGCGGTCTCGCCCGACAGAAACCCGAGCCACGACTTCCCACGAACTTCTGCCACGGGTTTGCCGCGCCACTGCTTACCCGGATGACGCACGCCGGCCAGGTCGAGAATGGTCGGTGTGATGTCCATCACGGTGCCGAAACCGTGGCTGATCTGGCCCTTGAGCGGCAGCTGCGGGTAATGCACCAGCGCCGGCACACGAATCCCGCCTTCGGTGGTGAAGGCCTTGAACAGGCGTGACGGCGCGGTCGCTACTTGCGCCCAGTTCGGCCCGTACCAGACATAGGAATTGGCGCGGCCAATGTTGTCCAGGCTGTTGTCGTAATGCTGGTTGAGATAGGTCAGCAGCTGCGGGCCGAATTTCGGGAACGCCTCCAGCAATGCCCCTTCGGCGCCGTTATCGGACATGAACAGGATGAACGTGTTGTCCAGTTGCCCTTGCTGGCGCAGGTAGTCGACGACGCGGCCGATGTTCCAGTCCATGCGCTCGACCATTGCCGCATAAACCTCCATGGCGCGAGCGGAGATCTGCCGTTGTTCGTCGCTCAAGGCATCCCACTGTGCACTCAGCTGGATCAGCGGATGGGGTTCGACATCGGCCTCGATCAGCCCCAGTTTCTTGAGTTTTTCCAGGCGCTCGAGTCGCAGCACTTCAGGGCCGGCGTCATAGCGCCCGCGGTATTTTTCCACCACATCGGCCGGCGCCTGCAATGGCCAGTGAGGTGCGGAAAATGGCAGGTAAGCGAAGAACGGCCGGGTCTGGTCACGCTCCTTGAGGTATTGCAGCAGCTTGTCGCCAAAGGCATCGGAAGAATAAAAATCCTTCGGCAGTTCGTCGATGAATTGGTCGTCCTCGATGTACAGCGCCGGCGTCGATTTCAGCAGCCGTGGCGTCGTTTCATCGTAGGTCGGCTCGAAGCCGTAATGGTTGGCCGCGCCGGGCAACAGTGAAAACGAACGCTCGAAACCCCGGGCGTAGGGCGCCAGTTCTGCGGTCAGGCCCAGGTGCCATTTGCCGCTCATCAACGTTTGGTAACCGGCCTCGCGCAGCAGCTCGGGCAGGGCGACCACGCGGTCGTTCAAGTGCCCTTCGTAACCCGGTTTACCGATCAGGTCCGGGGTCAGGGCTTCAGCCATGGTCCCGATGCCGGCGATGTGATGATCGGTACCGGTCAGCAGCATCGAACGGGTCGGCGAGCAGGTCGGTGCGGTGTGAAAGTCGGTCAGGCGCAGGCCATTGTTGGCCAGCACGTCGAGGTTCGGCGTGTTGATTTCGCCACCGAAGGCGCCGAGGTCGGAGAAGCCGAGGTCATCGGCCAGGATCACCAGAAAGTTGGGGCGTTGCGGCATCAGGAATTTCCTTTCTCAGTAGGCAATGAAGGACAGCGGCAGATCGCGGACCTGCACCGGCACCGGGGGCTGGTAGTGATCGTCACTGGTGAGCTCGTGAAGCAGTTCTTCGCGCAATTGGTGGAAGTCGAAGCTGCTGCGCTGGCGCGGATGGGGCAGGGCAATGTCGACCACTTGCTTGATCCGCCCCGGACGCGGCTCCATCACCACCACGCGGTCGGCAAGGAAGATCGCTTCCTCGACATCGTGGGTGACCAGCACGGTGGTGATTTTTGCCCGCGCGCGGATCGCCAGCAGTTCGTCCTGCATCTGCTGGCGGGTCAGCGCATCGAGGGCGCCAAAGGGCTCGTCCAGCAGCAGGATCCGTGGGCTGGCCACCAGGCCGCGAGCAATGGCCACGCGCTGCGCCATGCCGCCGGAGAGTTGGTGCGGATAGGCGCGGGCGAAGTCGCCCAGGCCCACCAGTTCGATGAAATCATGGATGCGCTTTTGCTTTTGCGCCGCGCTCAATGGCTCGTTGACCAGGCCCAGGCCGATGTTGTCGGCCACGCTCAGCCACGGGAACAAGCGGTGCTCCTGGAAGACGATGCCGCGCTCGCCGCCGATGCCCGTGACGGCTTTGCCATCCACGCTGATCTGCCCGCGAAAGTGCGTATCGAGGCCCACCAGCAGCCGCAGCAACGTGGATTTGCCGCAACCGCTGGAGCCGACGATGGCGACGAACTCGCCCTCGGCGATGTCCAGGTTGAATTCGCGAATGGCCTCCAGTTCGAAGCCGTCGACGTCGAAGGTTTTGCCCACGTGATTGAAGCTGACAATGGGTGCGTTCATGCGTGTCTCCAGCGAGTGGCGCGGATTTCCAGGCGTTGGCCAATGAGATTGAGCAGGGCGCCGGTGAGGCCCACCAGCAACATGCCGGCCATGATCAGGTCCATGCGCAGCAGTTGCTGGGCGCCGATCATCTGGCTGCCGATGCCGCCGTTGGACGGCATGAAATATTCGGCGCCGATGGTGCCGAGCCAGGCGTAGATCAGGCTCAGCCTGAGCCCGGCGAAAATCCCCGGCGCGGCGCCCGGCAACACCAGTCGACCGAGGCGCTGGTGCAGGTTCAGGCGCAACACCTGCGCGGCCTCATTCAGTTGCGGCGACAGATGGGCGACGCTGCGTTGGGTGGCGATAAACAGCGGGAAAAATGCGGCAAGGGCAACGAACACCCACTTGGACAATTCACCCAGGCCGAACCACGCAGTGAGCAGCGGCACCCAGGCGAAAATGGCGATCTGGCGCATGGCGGCGAGGGTTGGGCCGAGCAGCCGTTCACTGGTGCGCGACAACCCCAGCAGCAGCCCCAGGGCAAACCCTGCCCCGCCACCGAGCAGCAACCCGCCAAGGGTTCGGCCCAGGCTCAGGCCCATGCCGCCAAGCAGTGTGCCGTCGAGCAAACCACTCCAAGTGGTCTGCAAGACCGCCAAAGGGCTGACCAGAATGTTTGCGTCAACCCACTGCTGATCCGAGGTCAGTTGCCACAACGCCAGAAGCGCCAGCGGCAGCAACCATGGTTGCAGGCGTTGCCAGCCTTGATAACGCGCCCCGCGACGGATTTCGGCGGTGGCGGGGTGCGGCCAGTGCACCAGTTTCCTGTCCAGCAGACCGATGCCGCGATCCATCGTCACGCCGATCAAGCCGATTACCACAATGCACACGAACACGATGTCGAGCATGAACAACTGTCGTGCCCAGACCATCAGGTAACCGATGCCTTCGCTGGACGCGAGCAGTTCGACAGCGAGCAGCGAAGTCCAGCCGGCGGCCAGCGCGAGGCGCACACCAGCCATGAAGGCCGGCAGTGCGGCAGGTAGCACCAGGCGTCGGATCAACAGGTGTCTGGGCAGGCGCAACACGGCGGCAGCTTCACGCAACTTTGGTTGTGCATCGCGCACGCCGACCAGCGTATGCAGGGTCACCGGCACCACGATGGCCTTGATCAGCACCACCAGTTTCAGCACTTCACCGATGCCGAAAAACACCATGAACAAGGGAATCCAGGCCAGGGTCGGGACTTGCGCCAACCCGGCGAAGGTTGGAAACACAAGGCGTTCCAGTCGACGACTGAAACCCAGTGCCGCACCCAGGACAGCGCCTGCGCTGATCCCGGCCAGCAAGCCCCAGAGCAAGCGTTGCAGGCTGATCCACAAGTGGCTCCACAGCTCGCCTTGGGACAGTTCCAGTGTGCTGCCCCAGACCAGGCTCGGCGCCGGCAGGATCTGCTCGCTCATCCAGTGGTTGCGGCTGGCGAGCCACCAGAGGCTGAACAGGAGAGTTGGCAACAACCATGGCAACAGCCGATGGTTCAGGCTCGGCCAGCGCTGCTTGCTTTCAAGCGACGGTGCGGGCAATGGCAGGCTGAGCAGAGAAACACGGGCCATGGGTGACCTCCGTTGTCGGGTTGCAATACAGGCCTGCCTTTTTTGTAGGAGTGAGCCTGCTCGCGATGAGGGCGTGTCAGGCGACTTATGTGCTGGATGACACACCGCTATCGCGAGCAGGCTCGCTCCTACAAGGGTTCAAGGTGTATGCAAAATTGATCTATAAAAATTTATATCAATACTATTGAGAGATAAGCGAGACCATTTAAGGCCTCCATAAGCCGCTACATCCAATGCATTCGAAGAATATTTTCGATGCTGCCAAGGCATACGCCACGGAGAGGTCCACAGGTGTTGGTATAGATCTAAATAATCTAAAAATGTGAATTTATAGTATTTAAGTGTTGGTACTCCTTCAGCCTACTTTCGGCTTCTCAACGCCCGTTGCCCAAGGAGCCGCACCCATGAACCTTCCCTTCAAACGTGTCATCAGTCTGTTCGCCGCACCGGCCCTGGCGGGTTTGCTGGCCTTTACGGCCAACGCCAGTGAGCTCAAGGAAATCCGCATCGCGGTGCCGGACCTGAGTGCCGGTACCCAGCACTCAGGTGGCGGTGTCGTGGACGTACTGCGTGATCAACAGATCTTCGAAAAGGCCTTTGCCGAACAGGGCATCAAGATTCAGTGGAGCTTCTTCAAGGGCGCGGGCCCGGTGATCAACGAGGCGTTCGCCAACGGTCAGGTGGACCTGGCCTACCTCGGCGATCTGGCAGCCATCATCGGCAAGTCCAATGGCCTGGATACGCGGTTGCTCAGCGCCTCGGCGCGCGGGGTCAAGCATTACCTCGGCGTGGTGCCGGGTTCGGGGATCAAGACCCTGCAAGACCTCAAGGGTAAGCGCGTGGCCATCTTCCGTGGCACCGCCAGCCAGCTGTCCTTCGATGCGGCGCTGGCCAGCCAGGGATTGAGCGAGAAAGACGTGAAAGTCATCAACCTCGACTTCAACGCAGCGGTCGCGGCGCTGGCGGCGAAGCAGATCGATGCCTCGTGGGGCGGCTCCGGGCTCACGGCGTTGCAGGCCAAGGGGCTGGCCGAGTTGCCGCTCAATACCAAGGATCTACAGGGTGCTGGCAGTGTGCAGGCGGTGTTGGTGGGCACCGGGAAGTTTGTCGACGAGCACCCGGAGGCGGTCGCCACACTGCTCAAGGCCCAACAGCAAGCGGTGACGTGGCTGACCCAGGAAGGCAACAAGGACGCCTACATTCAGCTGGTGTCGGGGCTGGCGAGTTATCCGGCGGTGATCCTCACGCAGGATCTGAAGGATCAGAAACTGAGCGAAGTGTTCCCCTCGACGCTTGATCCGGTGTTCCTTGGCAAGTTGCAGGATGCGGTGGATCTGGCTTGGCAGCAGAAGCTGATTCGCAAGTCGTTCAAGGTCAGTGATTGGGTGGCGCCGCAGTTGGCGGCTGCCAGGCTCTGAATCTTCAGTGAGCTCACAGGCCTCATCGCGGGCAAGCCCGCTCCCACAGGTTTTTCTGGTGTTCACAAGATTTGTGTTCACTGAAGATCCCTGTGGGAGCTGGCTTGCCAGCGATGAGGCCCTAAACCGCGACGCTGATCTGCTGCCGGTCCACCGCCACCAACGTCTCGATCATCGCCCGCGCCGCCGGTGACAAGCGGAACCCCGTGCGGCTGACGATCCCGCACCGCGCATTCATGCTCTCGATGTTCTGCGGCAGGTTGCGCCAGTGCAGCAGCACCAGCGACCCCTGGGCAACGTCCTCGATAAACGCCTCCTGCGTTCCCACGCCGATGGCATTGGATTGCAGCACCACTTTCACCAGCGCCGGGAAATGTTCGGTCTCGAGGGTGGGCGAAAAGTCCACCCGGCCACTGAGGTTTGCCAGCAGTTTGCGAATGCCTGGCGGAATCTTCGTGGTCGCCAGCGGGTAATCGAACATATCGTTGGTCGACAGGCTCTCCTTGGCCAGCAGCGGATGCCCGGGGCGGCAGAAAAACACGCCGCGCTTGGGCGTCAAAGGCTGGGTCTGGAAATTCGGATCGGACTCGAAATGGCGGATGTCGGCGATGAAGAATTCGATCTCCTCACGGCTCAGGGCGCGGCTGAGTTTTTCCCAGTTATCCACTTCGAAACAGGTGCGCACTTTCGGGTGCGCATTGATGAATTGCGCCACCGCATCCGGTACCAGTTTCACCGCCGGTGCCGGGCCGCACCCAAAGCGCAGCTCACCGGCATCGAGCTTGGTCATCTGCGTCACTTCGCAACTGAGCAACGCCGCGCCCTGCACCAGGCTGCGGGCATGTTGCAGCACCACCAGGCCTTCGGGAGTGGGACGCAAATCCTTGTTGCCACGGTCCACCAGGACGCAGCCGAACTCCTGTTCCAGCCCCTGAATGCTACGGCTGAAGGCAGGCTGGGTAATACCCATGGCCTCGGCTGCGCGCACGAAACTGCGGTGTTCGTCGAGGGCGATGAAGTAACGCAACTGGCGAAGATCCATATGCTTTTCCGGCATCCTAAAAATAGCTCGAAGGCATTTGCGACGAGGGTTGACTGAGGTTTTAAATGCAACCTCTTATTCCGTCAACGAAGCATGTTGATATCTATTAGATCTAAATTGAATATAGATAGAGCAGTGTTTCGCGGCCGGTTCAACCGCAAGCAGTCTGATGAGGGTCTACCCATGAGCAATGCCGCTTTCGCAGTACAACCCACTGTTCACGCGCTTGAAATCCACCCGGTGGCCGGTCGCATCGGTGCCGAAATCCGTGGTGTACAGCTTTCGGGCGAGCTGGATGCCGCCACTGTTGAAGCCATTCAACAGGCGCTGCTGCAATACAAAGTGATCTTCTTCCGTGAGCAGGTCCAACTCGACGATCAGCGCCAGGAGGCGTTCGCTCACCTGCTCGGCGAACCGGTGGCGCACCCGACCGTACCGGTGCGCGAAGGTACGCGTTTTCTGCTGGAACTGGACGGTGCCGAAGGCCAGCGAGCCAGCTCCTGGCACACTGACGTGACCTTCGTCGAGGCCTACCCCAAAGCCTCGATCCTGCGCTCGGTGGTGGCCCCGGCGTTCGGCGGCGACACCCTGTGGGCCAACACCGCCACCGCCTATGACGGGTTGTCGACGGAGCTGCGTGAGCTGGCCGACAAACTGGTCGCCGTACACAGCAACGAATACGACTACGCCGGCACCCGGCCGGACGTCTCGGCCGAGAAACTGGAGCGCTATCGCAAGATCTTCACCTCGACCGTCTACGAGACCGAGCACCCGGTGGTCCGCGTGCACCCGATCAGTGGCGAGAAGAGCCTGTTGCTGGGGCATTTCGTCAAACGCATCAAGGGCTATTCCCAGGCCGATTCGGCGCACCTGTTCGGCTTGCTGCAAAGCCATGTGATACGCCAGGAAAACATCGTGCGCTGGCGCTGGAAGGCGGGCGATGTAGCGATCTGGGACAACCGCTCCACCCAGCATTACGCAGTGGATGACTACGGGACCCAGGACCGGATCGTGCGCCGGGTGACGCTCAAGGGCGAAGTGCCGGTGGGTGTGAATGGGCAGGTCAGTCAGACCGTGAAAGGGCCGGATATCGAAGGCGTCTGAACTGACGCCATCGCGGGCAAGCCCGCTCCCACACTGACCGTGTGAACACTGGAGATCCCTGTGGGAGCGGGCTTGCCCGCGATGGCGGCCTGGCAAGCAATAAAGCATTTCTTTTGATCGGGAACCCCGCCTTATGAGTCCGTTGCACTTCGCTCAAACCTCATCACCCCAACGGCTCAAGCGCCTGCCTCTGGCCCTGTTACTGGCAGGAAGCGCCGGCTGGACCCAAGGCTATGCGGCCGACAGCACCACCCCTGAAACCCCCTCCGCAAAAACCGCCACGGCCGACAATACGCAACTGGAAACCGTGACGGTCACTACGCGCCGCCGCGAAGAAAGCTCGCAGGATGTGCCGACGCCCATGAGTGTGGTCAGTGGCCAGACGCTGGAAATCCAGCGGGTCTATCGCATCCAGGATTTGCAGCAACTGGTGCCCAGCGTCAACGTCGCCTACATGCATGCGCGCCAGTCCAGCGTGTCGATCCGTGGCTTGGGCAACAACCCGGCCAGCGATGGCCTGGAAGGCAGTGTCGGCTTGTACCTCGACAACGTTTACCTCGGCCGGCCGGGCATGGCGGTGTTCGACCTGATGGACATCGAGCAGCTCGAAGTGTTGCGTGGTCCGCAAGGCACCTTGTTCGGCAAGAACACCACCGCCGGCGTGATCAACATCAGCACCCGCGCGCCGACCTTTACCCCTGAGCGCAGCATCGAATCGTCGGTGGGCGAGGACGGTTATTTCCAGACCAAGGGCACGATTTCCGGGCCGCTGAACGACGAGCTGGCCGGACGTTTCTCTGCGTATCGCACACGTAGCGACGGCGACATCAAGAACGAATTCGACGGCCATGACCTCAACGGTGGCTCCCGCGACGGCTTTCGCGCCCAGTTGCTTTTCAAGCCGAACGAAGCGTTCAATCTGCGCTGGATCGGCGACTACAACGAAGAAGACTCCAGCGCCGGCACCCGTGTGCTGTTCAACACCGGGCCGACCATCAATGGCGTCAACCTTTACCAGCGCCGGGCCGATGCGGCGGGCGCGACACTGGTTGACGGCACGCACCGCAAGGTCAACCTGAACAATGACCAGCACGTCACCGTGCATCAGGGCGGCACCTCGGTCGAGGCGAACTGGGCGCTGCCGAGCGACTTCACCCTGACGTCCATCAGCTCCTATCGCTGGTGGAATTTCACCCCGCGCAATGATGATGGCCTGAACGTGTCAGCCTTCTTCAACGCCGGTGTTTCGGTTGAGGACAAGCAGTATTCCCAGGAATTTCGCCTGGCCTCGCCCACCGGCGGATTCTTCGATTACGTGCTCGGCGCCTATTACTTCGGTTCCGACCTGGACAACAAATCCTTCACCTTCAATGGCCCGCAAGCGGACATCTGGAACGGCACCCCCAACGGTGCACTGAACAATGTCGACAGCATCGGCAACGGTCATATCGAAACCAACAGCTTCGCGCTTTTCGCCCAAGGCACCTGGCACCTGACCGAGCGCCTGGATTTCACCGCCGGTCTGCGCGGCACTTATGAAGAGAAAAACGCCCAAGTGACCCGTGATGCACCTGCCGGCGGTGTCGCGGTCACCGGTGCGGCGGCCGCGGCACGACGCGCTCGTGCGGGGGCCTTCGATTCCGGCGATCTGAACCAGTACAGCGCCAGTCCCTCGGGCCTGTTGAACCTCAGCTACCACCTCACCGAAGACCTGCTCACCTATGCCACGTTGTCCCATGGCGAAAAATCCGGTGGGGTCAATCTGGCTGTCGGTACGGCGCTTGTGGCCGGCCCCGATTCGCTGCTGATCGGCACCGAGCGCGCCAACAACGCCGAACTCGGTTTCAAGAGCACCCTGTGGGACCGTCGCCTGCTACTGAATGCCAACGTGTTCTGGACCCAGGTCAACGGCTATCAGACCAACGCGTTCGACGAGGTCAATCGTGTGCAGTTCCTGACCAACGCTGGCTCGGTGCGCTCCCGTGGCGTGGAACTGGAAAGCACCCTGATCCCGTTGCGCGGCCTGACGCTGAACATCAATGGCTCGTACAACGATGTCAGCTACCTCTCGTACAAGGATGCGCCGTGCCCGCCGGAAGTCAGCCTGGCACCAGGCGCTCCGGCATCCTGCGACCTCACCGGGCATCAAGTGGTGGGGGCTTCGAAATGGATCGGCAACGCCAACGGCGAATACAAGTGGAACCTGAGCAACGGCTTCGAGGAGTACGTCACCGCCAGCTATGCGTTCCGCTCCAAAGCGGTGGGCACGGTGGAAGATTCCGACTTCGGCCAGATCCCGAGTTATGCGCTGGTCAACCTGTCCACCGGCCTGCGCGGCGACTTCAACCAGGGGCAGTGGGACGTTTCGTTGTGGCTGAAAAACGCCTTCGACAAAACCTACTACACGACGCTGTGGGCGGCCGCGAATGGCGGTTATGAAGGCCTGCTCGGCACACCACGAACGCTGGGCGTGACCGGTCGATACGACTTCTGACGGCTGAAAAGCATGCCTTGGATGAATATTTTCAATGCAGGCAAGGCATCGGTTTTTCGCCATCGGGCCAGAGCCCTTGAATAGCGGGATCTGGCACTGATCGACGGGTTTCGTATATGTTTTTTTGATCTAAATAAGTCATGAAAAATTACTTTTAAGAACTAAGCGTTCCAGCCAATGATTTCTCCACCGGGATGTCGTCGGGGGGATGTTCACACGACGTTTCGGGTTATCCGCAAAGAGACCGCAGGGAGTGAAGCAATGGGCAATGTCCAGACCGCCGTCAGTGCACATGAAGTGCTGTGGCGCCAGGCACCCGGTGGTGAACTGGTCGACCTCGGTCGACCGCACCGGGTGCCCTTGGGCCAGTTGCGTTTGCAGCGCGCGCCCAAGGGCATCTTGAGTCGACGGGAGACGATCCTGTTCGGAGTGTTGGCGTTGCTGGTGCATGGCGCGGTGATTTACTGGGTCAATCAACAGCCGACCGCAGTGCTGCCTGTCGTGCCGCCGCAGATTCCGCCGATGACCATCGAGTTTTCGCGTCCGGCGCCACCGGTGGTTACGCCTGCGCCACCGCAACCTGTGCAGCCAGTGGTTGAGCCGCCACCGCCGGTGGAAGACGAGCTGGCCGTGAAGCCTCCGCCACCGAAGCCGGTGCCCAAACCCAAGCCTGTTGCCAAACCGGTAGCGAAACCAGCGCCAAAGGCTGTCGAGCAACCACCCGCGTCAGTGAAACCGGCAGCGCCTGTTGCGGCCCCGGCGCCAACTGCACCGCCGGCGCCCGCGCCTGTGACACCGGCCTCAGCCACGGCTGGCTATTTGAAAAACCCGGCGCCGGAATACCCGTCGCTGGCCCAGCGTCGCGGTTGGGAAGGCTCGGTGTTGTTGCGCGTGCATGTGCTGGCCAGCGGCAAGCCCGGCGAGATCCAGATCCAGAAAAGCAGCGGTCGCGATGCGCTGGACGAAGCGGCGCTGAATGCGGTGAAACGCTGGAGTTTCGTGCCAGCCAAGCAAGGCGATGTCGAACAGGACGGCTGGGTCAGCGTGCCCATCGATTTCAAGATTCATTAAACCGAAACCAAATTCGCGCGAAACGTTTACACGAGGAATACACCATGACGTTACTGGCATCTCCACTTGAATCCATCGAAAGCGCGGTGATCTGGCTGCTGGTGGTTTTTTCCGTCGCGACCTGGGGTTTGGCATTGCTCAAGGGCGTGCAGTTCGGTCGCCTCAAGGCACAGGATCGAAAGTTTCATCAACAGTTCTGGGCCGCTTCGAGTCTCGACTCGGCGGCCGAGCTGAGCGAAACCCGGCCCGGAGCGGCAGCCCGGGTTGCGCAGGCTGGTTATGCGGCAATCCAGGTGGGCGAGGCGCCACAGGCGGCGGACCTGAGCCAGGCGATCAATCATCAGGATCGTCTGGAGCGTGCCTTGCGCCAGCAGATCGTGCGCGAGCGCCGGTCGCTGGAAACCGGGTTGGCGGTGCTCGCGAGCATTGGCAGCACCTCGCCGTTCATTGGTTTGTTCGGCACGGTGTGGGGAATCATGGAAGCGTTGAAGGGTATCAGCGCGGCGGGCTCGGCCAGCCTGGAAACGGTCGCCGGGCCGATTGGTGCGGCGCTGGTCGCCACCGGCGTGGGGATCGCCGTCGCGGTGCCGGCGGTGCTGGTTTACAACTATTTTTTGCGCCGTTTGAAACTGACGGCGGCGGACCTGGATGACTTCGCCCATGACTTCTACAGCCTGGCGCAGAAGAGTTCGTTCCGTGTGCTGATCCACCCGACGGCGCACAAGGTGGCAGCCCAGGGCAGCGCGCAGAAAGTGAAGGAGGCGTCCTGATATGGCCTTCTCCACGCAAGACACTGATGAGGTGCTCAGTGAGATCAACGTGACGCCGCTGGTGGATGTGATGCTGGTGCTGCTGGTGGTGTTCATTGTCACGGCACCGCTGCTGACCAACGCGATTCCGATCAACCTGCCCAAGACCGAGGCGGTGGCGCCGGTGGAGCAGAAAGACCCGTTGGTGGTGAGCATCGACGGTGCCGGCAAGCTGTTTATCAACAAGGACGAGATACAGCCGGATCTGCTGGAGTTCAACCTCAAGTCGGCGAAGGCCAAGGACCCCGAGGTGCGCGTGCAGTTGCAGGCGGACGATGGTGTGAATTACGGCGAAGTGGCGCGGGCCATGGCGTCGATCGAGCGGGCCGGGATTACCAAGCTGTCGGTGATTACTGCGCGTTAACGGATTTTCGTTTTCCGGGGCCGTCTCCTTGGCAGGGTGCGGCCCCTTTTTTTGCCTCGATTTTCTCGGAAGCACTGTTCCCTGTGGGAGCGAGCCTGCTCGCGATGGCGGTGGATCAAACGACATCGATGTTGAATGTTCGGGCCCTATCGCGAGCAGGCTCGCTCCTACAGGGGATTTGTTTAATATTCGATATAGGTCTTAATAAATAGCTTCTTATTCCTTAACGGATATATCTCGACTCCCTATACTCGACCGGGAACAGACACGCAGGAGAGCTTCCCCATGCGCAACGAATCAATTCGCTACCTGATTGTGCCGGGCTGGCAAGGATCGCCAGAAGATCATTGGCAAAGCCACTGGCAGAACAGCCTGCCGAACAGCGCACGGGTGGAGCAGGCCGACTGGCTGACGCCACGCCGTGAAGACTGGGTCGCGGCGCTGGCCGAGGCGATTGCCGCCGACAGCACGCCGGTCATCCTGATTGCCCACAGCCTGGGTTGCATCACCGTTGCTCATTGGGCGGCCACCGCGCCTGTGCAGTTTTTGCGTCAGGTGCGCGGTGCCTTGCTGGTCGCACCGGCGGACGTCGAACGCCCGGCGTGCGCGCCGGCCTTGCGCAATTTCGCGCCGATCCCGACGGATCTGCTGCCATTCCCGAGCCAGGTCGTCAGCTCTGACAACGACAGCGCCGTCAGTGCACCGCGAGCCCTGGAGCTGGCGCGCAACTGGGGTGCCGAGGCGGGGATTCTGGCGGGGGCGGGGCATATCAACGTGAAGTCCGGCCACCAGCGCTGGGAGCAGGGTTTTGCCTATCTCTATCGCCTGCAAAACCGCATGGAACACCACGCCCTGCGCCGCGCTTGAACATTTTCCTTATTTAACGCCTCCGTCTCCCGGCGGTTTGGGCGGGAGTCTGCCATGAGCTTTGAAACCTTCGGTCAGCCGCTGCTGACCTTTCCCGATGCCGAGAAAAGTCCCCTGAGCATCCGCGCCAAGGCGTTGGTGTTTGTCGATCCGCGTTCACGGCAATTACGCGAAGACCTTGAACAACTGGCCACGCGTTCAGTGTCAGTGCTGATCCGTGGCGAAACCGGCACCGGCAAGGAATTGCTGGCCCGGCATATCCACCGCGCCAGTGATCGCGGCGGGTTATTCGTCTCGGTCAACTGCGGCGCCATCAGCCCGACCTATGCCGACGCCGAGTTGTTTGGCTACGCCGCGGGCAGTTACAGCGGTTCAGCGAGCAGTCGTGCCGGCTGGTTCGGCTCGGCCAATGGCGGCACGCTGTACCTGGACGAAATCGGCGACCTGCCGCTGCCGATCCAGATCAAACTGCTCGCCGCCCTGGAGAACCATGAAGTCACCCGCGTTGGCGCACATCAGCCGAGCCCGGTGGATGTGCGTCTGGTGGCGGCCACCAGCATCGATCTGGCCCAGGCGGTTGCCGCCGGAAAATTCCATGAACGGCTCTATCACTACCTCAGCGAAGGCCAGCTCGAACTGCCGGCACTGCGCGAGCGCACGGGTGACATCCTCTCGCTGGCCGAATACTTCCTCGGCATCTACAGCCAGCGCCTCGACTTGCCGGTGCCGCTGATCAGTGAAGCGGCGCAGCTTGTGCTGGAGCGTCACAGTTGGCCGGGCAATACCAGGGAGCTGGAGAACGTCATTCACTTTGCATTGCTGGTCAGTACTGGTGACGAAATCTTGCCTGAACATTTGAATCTGTCGGTTGCCCGGCCATCTGCGGTCCTCATACAAGGATGGATAGATCAACTTGTTCAATATGGCGATTTCGCTGAAGTCCAGGCGCTGAAAAAATATTTCACAAGCGTCAATATATAATCTAATTGATTGTTTTTATCGCGAAGCCAGGCAATTGATAGTTGCTTGGTTTTCTTTTTTGGCTGATCCTTGCTGTTATATTTTGTAATGTGTGCAGTGTGACTGTAACAATTTTGCATTTTGCAGGCTGATGAGCTTTGACGTATTTTTTAATTTCTCCTGGGTGTAATTGATGCCCGTAATTGTTAAACGTCATATGAAAAAGGAATTTTCTGTGAGGCTTGTTGAAAATAATGCTGCGATGGTCCCGAGTGCCGGCGATGAATTTAAAGATGCCAATGAACTTGCCGATGGTTATATGCCTGCTGATCCGGGGATGGCGCCCATGTCTTCTCATGAGTCTGGTTTTCCTGAGTGGGTAGACTTCAAACGATTTCAAGTCTTCTCAACTTCAGGTGGCAATGTAATTTACGCCAATGGGGTTCAGCAACTGAAATTGATAGTGGTTGTGCAAGCTGTAGACGATGGGCAAAAGGTCGTAGAAATTTCCAATGTCGAGTTCGACAGCATTCAACTGCTGGATGCCTATTCCGGCAAAGCCCTGCCGATAGACACTATTCGAGACGGCGAGGGGCCGGTGTGGAAGTGCTCTCTGGAACGAAACTTGTCATTCCAGTCGTTTCCTTACTCGGGTGAACTGCATGGTCCGGTTTTGCGGGGAAAAGGCATCTTTCTCAAGGAGTTCTACGTCAGCAGCAACTCTCCCGAATCCATCAAGCTGATTGCAGCCATTACCCGCTCGGACGGGGAGGCATTCTATTCGGAAGAAACCTCGGAATTCGGTGAAATAAGCCTGAGGACCGTTCCACCGCCGATCTATCGAAAAGAACAGTTCAGGGTTAAACGTCTATCCAGCAACTGGGAACCGACAGAGGACGTTGCCAAGGTTGATCGATATGTTCTGGACCTGTTGGTTGATCAGCACAATATAAAATTCGTCAGTTGCACGCTTACCGGCGTATTGCATGCACGTAGTGAAAACTCCGACTATCTAGGGTATTACGCCGTTGGATATTTTAATGGGGTCAAAGTTAATCATTGGCATGAAATACCGTGGGAAACAGTCGATACGATTGCGGTCAAGCATGAAGAGCAAGGCAAAGTTACTCTGTTGATGCATTTTGCCAGAAAAGGCGGAAATTCCCAGATCCGGTATGATAATTTATTGGTGAAAATACTTGTTCGGGATATGTATGGAAATAGGCATGAAGTTGATGTCGCAATGAATGCCGGCAATCCTTCGATGATTGAAGTTGTTTAACTTTACTGTATTTGCAGAATCAAGGAGTGATGATGAGTACAGCAGTGTCAGAAGTGGAATCAAACGCGTTCAATTTTTCTGAATTTATCCAGTCTGGAGTTGATGTCCGTACCGGCTCTTACAGCACCAGCATTAATCTCGCTGGCTGGATGGCTAACAATCTCAACGGTCCGCAGATATCCCTTGGTATTTCATTCGATAGTTTCCGCTCAACAGATCTCGGCTGGGGACGCGGTTGGTCATTGGGTTTGAGTTCCTACAACAAGAAGACCCGTAAGCTGACCCTTGCAAGCGGAGTTTCTTATCGTGTCTACATCAGCCGAGGGCGGCTCGTCGTCAAGGATAAAAAGCTTCAAGACACTTGGGTTACGCTCGACGGTGACAATCTGGTTGTCAGCCATAAAAACGGTCTGATCGAGAGGTTGGTCAGGCCGGATGAAACGTATGACGAATGGTTGCCCGAACATGTTTACTCCAACGAAGGGCGCTCGATCAGTCTGAGATACATGTTGGTACGGGGTCGCCGCGTCCTGCACGAAATTCACGATCAGCAACACCGCATCGTGGCCCTGAGTTATGAAACGAAAGATCAACCCGCCAGCATCACCGTATGGCCTGATCATCCGCAAAGACGCTTGAAGTTTGTTTTACGGGTTCGCGATGGGTGGCTCCGGCGGATAACCCTTGACCACGGGCCCGCCGAGCATCTTGCATGGTCATTCGATTACCAACTAGTTGATGGTTTTCTGGTCATGACGGATGTCCGCGCGCCTGGCGGAAGTGTCGAGAGAATTGAGTACACTCCTCAAAAGCATCGGTTGCCACTCGGGGCGCCAATCAAGGCTTTGCCGGCAGTCCGGCGCAGTGTTTTGACGCCAGGTGCAGGGTTGCCGACGATCACCCGCGTCTACGAATACTCCGACAAAAATTTCCTCGGTTATCAATCGGGACTTCGCTGGGCGCAGGACGGGGACCATCTACATGGGCACAAAGGGCCTTACACTTACTCCTGCACCGAACGCCTGGTTGCGGGTGAGGGCGACAAGACCGTTGAACTGAGTCGCATCGAAAGAACCTACAACCGCTTCCACCTGATGATTTCGGAAAAGTCCGTTTCCAACGCGAAGGTGCAGCAAAGAACGACTGCCTATCACGATGTTGACGGTCTGGACTTCTCCGATCAGCCCGCTAATTTCCAACTGCAGAAAACATCTGTCGTCAGTTATGTCGATACTTCTACGAACACCGCGCCCCGAACCGAAACCACCCATACGACCTATGATGAATTCGGCAATCTGCTAACGCAGATCAATCCGAGTGGAGCCCGGGAGACTTATGTCTATTATCCGGCAGAGGGTGCCGAGGGTTGCCCCCCCAACCCACTGGGTTTCATCACGGCATTGAAGGAGCGGTCGGTCACGCCGTCACCTGAATTTGCCCCGGCGCCGACGATCATTGCCCGTTTTTCCTACATTGACTTGCCGTCCATGCGCGAGGGCGGTCATCGGTTTTTGTTGCTTCAAAGCGAAAAGCTGTTTGAAGGCGGGAATACAAAACCAAGCGTGGATACTCGATTCGAGTACATCGATGATGCCAGTGATGCCTTCTACGGACGCCTCAAGAGTCGCTCGCAAGCCGAGCACAATGGCAATCGCCGTCTCGAATTCAAATATTCAATTGATGAAGATCGGGTGGAAACCCTTCAACAATTGCATGTGGGGAATGAAAGGCATGATCGCAAAGTTTGGCATGACCGATTGATCGGACAAGAAGTCAAGGCTCGGGATGGGGCCGGCAATGAGTTGGTGAAGAAGTACGACAATCTGAACCGCGTTGTTCGCGAGACGGCGGCATTCGATGGAACGGATATCGCGTCACGCATCACCGAATTCTACGGTGAAAGCCAGCCAGAGGACGGTGCAACCGTCGGCATCACCAGCATACGGGGTGTGCTGAGCAAGATTTGGCTCGACGGGGTCGGGCGTACGATCAAAGTCAAAGTTCAGGATGTCGATTCACCCGACAAGCCAATGCGTCTGAGCTATGAGGCGCACTACGACAATTTTGGTCGACTGGTAAGCGAAGTCAGCCAGGACTGGTTCGATGGCAAGGCCACTGCGGCAATCACGACCTACAGCCACGACGGCTGGGGGCGCGTATATAGAACGGTAGGTCCTGATGGTGTCGGGGTGAACGATGTGTTTGACCCGGTTTCATTGACTCGAACACGCTGGTGCGACGGTGCTGGAAAAACCCGTTCCGTGTTGAACGCGTTCGGTAAGCCAGATCGGGAAGAACGCATCGACTCAGAAGGTGTGGTCACGATTACCGCGTCTTTTTCCTACGACGGACTTGGGCGTTGCCTGACGCAAACCAACGAGGCAGGTTTCGAAACGAGCTTCCGTTATGACCTTTTCGGTCGTTTGATCGAAACGATTCTGCCGGATGGTACTTCGATAAAAAAAAAGTATGACCCTCTGAGAACAGGTGACCATCCGATCGAAATCAGTGCCGATGACTACGTGTTGGGCACCCGGACCTATGACGGTTTGTTGCGTGCCACCCGTACGACCGTCGGCGGCAGAACCGAAACAAAGGCCTATGAGGGTGGGGGCGCTCAAGCTTTGCAGCAAGTGACGGCGGCGGGCGATATTTTCAGGTTTGCCCTTGATCCCATGCTCAATGGAGCAGTGACCGAGCGGATGGGCAGCCACGCTCAATCAGCCAGATATCGATTTGATCCATTGACCGGGCAACTCGTCGAAACCTCCAGCCCTGCCATCCAGCGCCGGGTTGAGTACACCAGGTCAGGCAAAGAGAAGTCCCAGGAGTGGATCTCCAGCGAAGGCTGCTTCGGCACCACCACTACCCGCTCATTAAATGGGCTGCCCATCAGCTTCACCGATGTTAACGATGTAGAAACTACCTATGTCTATGACGCTGCGGCGCGTCCCGTAGAAGTTCGGCAGGGGCCGGTTCTGGCGAAGTACGTCTACGGTGCCCAGGGCCAATTGCTGACATTGAGTGTCGAGGACACTGCCGCGAAACGTTCGCTGACGACCACCTTGACTCACGATGCATTCGGTCGTGAGATCCAGCGTGTTTCGCAGTTCGGCGACGGATCTCGCCTGGAAATCCTTCATGTGTTTGGGGCCGATGACAAACTTCAGCAGCGATCGTTGGTGTCCGGTGCGCAATCACGTACAGAAACCTTCGCCTACGACAGGCGCGGGCGCCTGAAACGCTATGGCTGCGAAGGCACGCAGGCACCGACCGATGCCTGGGGAAAACGTATTGATTTCCAGGAATTCACCTACGACTACCTCGATAACCTGTTGACGGTGCGTACAGGTTTCGATGGAGAGGAGAACCTGTGCAGGTTTTCTTATGATCGCCCTGACAAAACCCAGTTGAGTTCGCTGACTCACAGTCACGCGCACTATCAACCCGGGCAAGTGAGCTTCGACTACGATGCCAACGGCAATCTGCTCAATGATGATCAAGGGCGCACGTTCAGGTATGACACTCTGAGTCGGCTCGAAAGTGGGGCCAGCGATGGCGGTCGTGCGAATTACCAATTCGATGGCGAAGATCAATTGCATGCGGTGGCCACCGAATCCGGAGAGCTGATCAGGTTTTTCTATAGTGAGCATGCGCTTTGCAGCGAAGTCGCGGGCAACCACCGACGCAGCCTGTTGGCAGGCGATGGCAGTTTCTTGGCCGAGCAGCAAGGTGACGACGTCGTCTTGTTTGTCACGGATGGTCAGGGCACGGCCCTTGCGCGCCTCGGATCTCAAGACGAATCTGTTTTGTCCTATGTTCCTTATGGTGATCGCCCAGCATCAAGCGGACTTGGCGCCCTGCTGGGGTTTCAGGGTGAGCGACTGGACCCTTCAACCGGGTGTTATCTGCTCGGCAGGGGTTATCGGGCCTACAACCCCCGATTGATGCGATTTCACAGCCCCGACAGTTGGAGCCCCTTCGAGGGTGGCGGCATCAATGCCTATGCCTATTGTCTGGGAGACCCGATCAATCTCAAGGACCCCACCGGGCATATCTCGACCCTGGGGTGGGTGAAAATCGGTGTGACCGCTGCCCTGGCCGCCGCCGCGATTGCCCTGACGGTCGTTACCATGGGCGCAACCGCGCCACTCGTGCCGATCTCGGCCAATGCCTTCGCCTTGTTAACACTGGAGGTCATTTCCGCGACGGTTTCAATCGCATCGGCGGTTGTCGAAGAACTGGCTCCGGATACCGTTGGCGCCCAGATATTGACCTACTCGTCGATAGCGCTGGGCGTGGTGTCGCTCGGGGCCACCGCGGTTGCAAAAATTGGCAGTAAAGGCATTGGCTTTGCGTTGACGAAAAGTGTGGGCGCCCTGGCGGACGTAGTGACTGCACAGCAAGGCGTTGCGCGCGTGGCAGTGGGGCGGCGTCTATATGCTGCTGCTTCTACGGCAAATGAGGCATTGAGAAGCACAGTCAAATTGCAGGGCCGGCTCAATAACGTGCTGACGGCAAAAACGGTAATCAGTGGGGGGAGTATCGCTGCCACATCAGCGTTCTTGGTTGCGAATTCTGAAAAGTACGCAGCCAAAGCCGATGCATTTCTACAAAATCGCTGGCCATCACTGGCCGAGGACTTCAGTGCTCAAAAGTTGCGGGACGGTGTGATGGACGCACTGGAGTCATTCACCCATGAGATTGGCGAACAGATCGTCACACTGCGTGGCAGTTGAGCAATGATGACCATAGCTATTCATGCTTTCAAAATGGAATATCAATCAGAATAAAAGTTATTGTTCTGGAATAAAAAATCCCGGTATTGTCCGCTTCACGCCAGCGATAGCACTTCACTGGCACTCTCATTTTCAAGCCGTCGCCACAAGCGATTGCGATTTTCGATAAGGACACTGCATGAAAAAGGTTCTGTTGTTCACCGCACTGGCGGCTGCCCTGACTGCGGGTCTGGCCCAGGCTGGCGAGAAACTGGTGGTTGCGGCAACCCCGGTTCCACACGCCGAGATTCTTGAGCTGATCAAGCCAACCCTCGCCAAAGAAGGCGTGGACCTGGAAATCAAAGTCTTCACCGACTACGTTCAGCCGAACGTGCAGGTCGACCAGAAGCGCCTGGACGCCAACTACTTCCAGACCCTGCCGTACCTCAAGAGCTTCAACGAAGGCAAAGGCACCCACCTGGAAACCGTGATCGGTGTGCACGTCGAACCTTTCGGCGGCTACTCGAAGAAAGTCAAAACCCTGGCTGAGCTGAAAGACGGCGCGACCATCGCCATCCCGAACGAAGGCAGCAACAGCGGCCGTGCTCTGATCCTGCTGCAGAAGGCTGGGCTGATCGAGCTCAAAGACCCGAAAAACGCCCTGGCCACGCCGAAAGACATCGCCAAGAACCCGCACAACTTCAAGTTCAAGGAGCTTGAATCGGCCATGCTGCCGCGTGTGCTGGATCAGGTCGACCTGGACATGATCAACACCAACTACGCGCTGGAAGCGGGTCTGAACCCGGCTAAAGACGCGCTGGTGATCGAAGGCGCCGATTCGCCTTACGTGAACTTCCTGGTGGCTCGTCCGGACAACAAGGACAGCGTTGCCATCCAGAAACTGGCCAAGGCTCTGACCAGCCCGGAAGTGAAAGCCTTCATCGAGAAGAAGTACAGCGGCGCGGTATTGCCGGCGTTCTGATTCGCGAAGTAAACCCATTCAAGGTTTCAAACGCCGGCGGCTAGCAATAGCGTCGGCGTTTTTTTGCGTGTGCACATTGCATGTGGGAGATTCTATGTTGCAGGGGAACCCTGCAGCCTTAAATTTGGCTGGTATTCGCTCTGATTTTTCATGAGGGCGAATGCCACCCGGCAGAGCTTGCGGGCGAGGATGACCAGAGCCTGAGTTCTGGCCAGGCCTCTTGCCAAGTAAGACTCATAGAGCGGTTTCCAGACGGGAGACCGGCAAGCCGCCATTGCTGCATTGTGCGCAAGACGCCGCAGCTCCCCATCGCCTTTTTTGCTCAAGTGGCGCGGACTGTGCTTCTTTCCTGAGTCCTTCGGCCTCAGGTCCATTCCCAAAAAGGCAATAAACGCATCGGCACTGGCGAATTGACCACGCATAAAAGTGGCTGCCAGACCGGTGGCCGTGAGTTCGCCAATCCCTTCAATCGCTTGACAACGCCTGATGTTTTCGGTGATCCCGGCCTCTTGGCTGGCTTTGCGCAGCAATTTCTGAATAGCCTGATCAGTCTGTTTGAAGTGCTCCAGCTCTTGGGCCAGAAGGTCTTTGAGAAGGGGCTCACTCGACCAACTCAGCATGATGCTAACCCGGGCTTTCATCAGTTCTGCACGTTTGTTGAGGAGGCTTTTCAACACGGTGTAGAGCTTCGGAGGTGGATTCCAGATGCGAAGCCGATCCTGCTCACTGGTCAGGTAACGTGCCAGCAAACGCGCATCACAGGGGTCGGTTTTTGCTCGCTGGCCAATGCTTTCGCGGTAGTGGCTCACCCGATAAGGGTCCACAACGTAAACTCGGTGCCCCATGCCATGGGCCAGTTCAGCGGTATCCAGGTGGTAGAGACTGGTGGCTTCCAAGGCAATCGAGCTTTGCGCCGGCAGGGATTTGAGCCAGCGCCCAATAGCTGTGCGATCGTTGTTGATGAACTGAGTGATTTTCAGATCTTCGCGGTAAACGACGATTTCTGCCTTGGCCACATCGACACCAACCACCGTTGGCGAGGTAAGGATTGTCATGACGAATCCTCGGAGCTAGGGTTTAAGTGCTTGTCGGGGTCTACCGTAGCGCTGGCTTGCCTCTATCGTCGGTATTAACCGATGAATTCCTTATCGGCGCTTTAGGTAGAAAGGGCGGAACGAGAAGTCTCCCACGGTCCGTACTGGCTAGAGTCGGAATCGAGCTTTTAGTCCCGCCCACCCCTTCAAGTCTAAACATACAAGCGAGCCTGCTCGCGAAGAGGGCGTGTCAATCGACACTGATGTTTGCTGATACGCCGCCTTCGCGAGCAGGCTCGCTCCCACAGGGTCAGGTCAGGCTACCTTGGCCTCCAAGGCCCTGCGCAAGGCGATCAAGAGTTTCAGAATGTCCTGCGGATCCAGCCGTTGCGGCGGTTGTACGTCTGCCATGTTCTCGTCCTTGTGAGATTGTGGCCGGGAGTCTGGCCAAAAGTGGTTCGTCCTTGGAGCTGCGTTTCGAAAAAAAGATCCTTCCTACGGTTCAAGGGAAAATAGACGTCTTCCATCTCCCGTCAAATCACGCGCCGTTCAATCCGGCCAATACCACGCCGGCTCATCCAGCATCCGCTGCCCGACAATCCCGGTCTGCCCGAGATTCTTCTCCAGCACGATGCAATTGCATTCCGGATCTTCCTGCAAAGCCGAAATCAAGCGCCGGGCATGGGACACCACCCACACCTGGCACTGCTCCGATGCACGGATGATCAAGCGCGCCAACGCCGGCAGCAGATCCGGGTGCAGGCTGGTTTCCGGTTCGTTCAGCACCATCAGCGTCGGCGGCCGGGGCGTCAGCAGCGCCGCCACCAGCAGCAGGTAACGCAACGTCCCGTCTGACAACTCCGCCGCCGACAGCGGGCGCAACAATCCTTCCTGATAGAACTCGATGGCAAAGCGTCCGCCGGCCAGCGGTTCGATGTGCAGTCGTGCACCGGGAAACGCATCGCTGATCGCAGCCCGCAAAGCGTCCGGATCACCGATTTCGATGATCGTCTGCAAGGCCGCCGCCAGATCGCGCCCGTCGTGATGCAGCACCGGCGTGCGGGTGCCCAGTTGCGGTTGACGCGCCGGGGCGTCGGCATCGCTGCGAAAGTGATCGTAAAAGCGCCAACGGCGGATGAACTCGCGCATCTCCAGCACTTCCGGAGAGCTGCGCAGGCTGCCGACCTGATCGAACAGGCTGTCGAACGTTGGCGTGTGTTGCGCCAGCACATCCCAGCGACGATCGGCGCGGGCACGGATCATCGGGCCGTCACGATCGACCAGCAGACTGGCCGGACGATAGAACGCGCCTGCCCACAGGCATTCGCGTTTGATCTGCGGGTCGAGGCTGAAATAAGACGGTATCGGCGTGCTGCGCCCGGGCAGCATGAAGTGGCCATTGGAATCGGGCAGGCCGAGGCTGATCGAGTAGCCGAAATCCTCTGCTGCAAACCCCAGGCGCAGGCGTTTGACGCCTTGGCGCACGCTGGGTTCGATGGCGACTTCGCCCGTGCGCATGCGCCGGGAGAGGGTTTCCGGGCCGGCCCAGAAGGTTGAATCCAGCCCGCCTTCACGGGCCAGGGCATTGACCACCCCGCCGTGGGCGGTCTCCGCCAGCAGGCGCAGCGCACGGTACAGGTTGGATTTGCCGCTGCCGTTGGGCCCGGTGATCAGATTCAGTCGGCCCAGCGGGATCACCAGTTTGTTGATCGAGCGGTAATTGGCCACTGCGAGCGTGTTGAGCATGTGGGTTCCTGAGAGGGTCGACCGGGGGTCATTGTCAGGCATGCGCAGGTGTCTATGGCAAGTGTTTCAGGGGTAAAGCGCGGCGAATTTTTTCTTCATAAGACGAACGTGCAAGGTTGAAATCCTGTTCTAAGCTCTCTGTCGAGTTGTCCATAAAAAAGGCCAAGGAGTTTGCATGGCGGTTCCCGGACTGAAAGTAGTAATGGCCTTGAGTGTCGTCACCCTGCTAACGGCGTGCGAGGAGAAAAAGCCCGTGCAGGAATACCTGCCGCGGGTGTTCGTACAAGTCGTCAAGCCAACGGATTACGCCGCTTCGGTCACCCTCACAGGCGATATCCAGGCGCGGGTACAGACGGAGCTGTCTTTCCGTGTGGGCGGCAAGATCATCCAGCGTTCGGTGGACGTCGGAGATCGCGTGACCGCCAAGCAAGTGCTCGCCCGGCTCGATCCCAAGGATCTGCAGGCCAGTGTCGATTCTGCCCAGGCACAAGTGGTCGCCGAACAGGCGCGAGTGAAGCAGAGTGCGGCGGCGTTCGTGCGTCAGCAAAAACTCCTGCCCAAGGGCTACACCAGCCAGAGCGAATATGACTCGGCCCAGGCGGCCTTGAACAGCAGCCAGAGCGCCTTGAGCGCTGCCCAGGCGCAGCTGGCCAATGCCAGGGATCAGTTGAGCTATACGGCGCTGGTTGCCGATGCGCCGGGGATCATTACCGAACGCCAGGCGGAAGTCGGCCAGGTAGTGCAGGCGACGATGCCGGTCTTCAGCCTGGCCCGGGACGGCGACCGGGATGCCGTGTTCAACGTCTATGAATCGCTGCTGGCCCATAAGCCTAAGGATCAGACCATTGTCCTGAGTCTGGTCGACAATCCCGCCATCAAAACCACTGGCACCGTACGTGAAGTCACCCCGTCGGTGTCGGCGCAATCGGGCACCGTGCAGGTCAAGGTCGGCCTCGACAAGCTGCCTGAAGGCATGCAGTTGGGCTCGGTGGTGAGTGCCACGGCCCAGGGCTCGGGCAAGGCGGCCATCGAGCTGCCGTGGTCGGCGTTGACCAAGAACATCAGTAAACCTGCGGTCTGGATTGTCGACGACAAGGGCAAGGCCCAACTGCATACGGTGACGGTCGGCCGCTACCTGACCGGCAAGGTCATCATCAGCGACGGGTTGAAGGAAGGGGATAAAGTCATCGTCGCAGGCGGGCAGTTGTTGCACCCGGACATGGAAGTCGAGATTGCCGAAAACACTTACAAGGATCTGACCTGGGGAGCCAAGCCATGAAGCCTTTATGGGCGTTGTCCATCGGGCTGGTGCTGAGCGCCTGTTCCAAAAGCGAACCACCGCCGGCACCGGTACGGCCGGTGCTGTCGATCAAGGTGCAGACCTTGAACGAAGAGGACCTGGGCCGCTTCGCCGGCAGTATCCAGGCTCGCTATGAAAGCAATACCGGGTTCCGCGTGGGCGGGCGAATCGCCAGCCGTAACGTCGATGTCGGTGCCGAGGTCGAGAAGGGCACGTTGCTTGCCACCCTCGATCCTTCCGATCAGCAGAACCAATTGCGCTCGGCTCAGGGCGACCTGTCGAAGATCCAGGCGCAACTGATCAACGCCAAGGCCACTGCCCAGCGTCAGCAAGCCTTGTTTGACCGCGGGGTTGGCGCGCAAGCGCAACTCGATGCGGCCAACACTGACCTGAAAACCACCCAGGCCTCCCTCGATCAGGCCCGGGCAGCCGTCGACCAGAGCAAGGACCAACTGGGCTACACCGAGTTGCGCGCCGATCATAAAGCCGTGGTCACCGCGTGGAGCGCCGAGGCCGGGCAAGTGGTCTCGGCCGGTCAGCAAGTGGTGACCCTGGCACAACCGGACATCAAGGAAGCGGTGATCGACCTGCCCGATACCCTGGTCGATCAATTGCCCAAAGACGTGGTGTTTCTGGTCGCTGCGCAACTTGATCCGAGCATCAACACCACGGCTGTCATCCGCGAAATCGAACCTCAGGCTCAAAGCGCCACGCGCACCCGTCGCGCCCGCCTGACCCTGGCCGAAACGCCAGCCGGCTTTCGTTTGGGCACGGCAATCAGCGTCACCTTGAGCTCGGCGATCAAGCCGCGCATCGAGTTGCCTGTGACCGCGCTGCAGGAGGTGGATGGCAAGCCGCGCATCTGGGTGATCGATGCGCAGAGCAAAACCGTCTCCCCCCGTGACATCACCGTGATCAGCCGCACCGGCAACACCGTGGTGCTGGCCGGCGGCGTGAAGAACGGCGAGCGAGTGGTCAGTGCCGGAGTCAACAGCCTCAAACCGGGGCAACAAGTGAAAATCGACGAGGACAGTCAATGAAAGGGCCTTTCAACCTCTCGGAATGGGCCCTCAAGCATCAGTCGTTCATCTGGTATCTGATGTTCGTCGCGTTGCTGATGGGTGTGTTCTCGTACTTCAACCTGGGTCGCGAAGAAGACCCTTCGTTCACCATCAAGACCATGGTGATCCAGAGCAAATGGCCGGGGGCGAACCAGGAGGAAACCCTCAAGCAGATCACCGACCGGATCGAGAAAAAGCTCGAAGAGCTGGATTCTCTCGACTACGTGAAAAGCTACACGCGCCCCGGTGAGTCCACGGTGTACGTATATCTGCGCGACACTACCAGTGCCAAGGACATCCCGGAAATCTGGTACCAGGTGCGCAAAAAGATCGCCGACATCAAATACCAGTTCCCACAAGGCATACAGGGGCCGTCGTTCAACGATGAGTTCGGTGACGTCTTCGGGTCGGTCTACGCCTTCACCGCCGACGGCCTGACCATGCGCCAGTTGCGCGATTACGTGGAACAGGCCCGCATGGAAATTCGCGGCGTGCCGGGGCTGGGCAAGATCGAAATGGTCGGCCAGCAGGACGAAGTGCTGTACCTGAACTTCTCCACGCGCAAACTCGCCGCGCTGGGCATCGATGAGCGTCAGGTGGTGCAGAGCCTGCAATCGCAGAACGCCGTGACCCCGGCGGGTGTCATCGAAGCCGGGCCGGAGCGGATTTCGGTGCGAACTTCAGGGAAATTCGCTTCGGAGAAAGACCTGGCCGAGGTCAACCTCAAGCTCAACGACCGCTACTATCGTCTGGCCGACATTGCCGAAATCAGTCGCGGCTATGTCGATCCGTCCTCGCCGGAATTCCGCTTCAACGGCAAACCGGCCATCGGCCTGGCGATTGCCATGCAGACCGGTGGCAACGTCCAGGCGTTCGGCAAGGCTTTGCACACCCGTATCGATCAGTTGACCGCCGACCTGCCGGTGGGGGTCGGCATCTATAACGTCTCCGACCAAGCCGTGGTGGTGGAAGAAGCCGTCGGCGGCTTTACCAGTGCCTTGTTCGAAGCTGTGGTGATCGTGCTGCTGGTCAGCTTCGTCAGCCTGGGCGTGCGCGCCGGGCTGGTGGTGGCGTGCTCGATCCCGCTGGTGCTGGCGATGGTGTTCGTGTTCATGGAATACAGCGGCATCACCATGCAGCGGATTTCCCTCGGTGCCCTGATCATCGCCCTCGGCCTGCTGGTGGACGATGCGATGATCACCGTGGAGATGATGGTCACGCGCCTGGAAATGGGCGAGACCAAGGAGCAGGCGGCGACCTTCGCCTATACCTCCACGGCGTTCCCGATGCTCACCGGTACGCTGGTCACGGTGGCGGGCTTCGTGCCGATCGGCCTGAACGCCAGCTCCGCCGGCGAGTACACCTACACCCTGTTCGCGGTGATTGCCTGTGCGATGCTGGTGTCGTGGGTGGTGGCCGTGCTGTTTGCGCCGGTGATCGGCGTGCACATCCTCAGTGCCAACGTGAAACCCCATGAAGGCGAGCCGGGGCGTATCGGCAAGGCGTTCAATGGCGGGCTGCTGTGGTGCATGCGCAATCGCTGGTGGGCCATTGGCGTCACCGTACTGTGCTTTGTGCTGGCGGTGTTTGGCATGCGCTACGTGCAGAACCAGTTCTTCCCGTCGTCGGACCGGCCGGAAATCCTCGTGGATCTGAACCTGCCGCAAAACGCCTCGATCGACGAAACCCGCCGGGCCGTCGATCGACTCGAAGCCACGCTCAAGGACGATCCGGACATCGTGCGCTGGAGCACCTACATCGGTCAGGGCGCCATCCGTTTCTATCTGCCACTGGACCAGCAACTGCAAAACCCGTTCTACGCGCAGTTGGTGATCGTCAGCAAAGGCCATACCCGCGAGGCCATGATGCACAAGCTTAGCGAGCGCTTGCGCAACGACTTCGTCGGCATCGGCGGTTATGTCCATGCACTGGAAATGGGCCCGCCGGTAGGGCGTCCGATCCAGTACCGGGTCAGCGGCAAGGACATCGATCAGGTGCGCCGACATGCCATCGACCTGGCCACCGAGCTGGACAAGAATCCGCACATCGGCGAGATCATCTACGACTGGAACGAACCGGGCAAAGTCCTGCGCATCGACATCGCCCAGGACAAGGCGCGGCAGTTGGGGTTGTCTTCCGAGGATGTGGCCAACCTGATGAACAGCATCGTCAGCGGCCAGACGGTGACCCAGGTCGATGACGACATCTATCTGATCAACGTGGTCGGGCGTGCGGTGGATTCCGAGCGCGGAACGCCGGAAACCCTGCAGAACCTGCAAATCGTCACGCCTGGCGGCACGTCGATTCCGCTGCTGGCGTTCGCCACGGTGCGCTACGAACTGGAGCAGCCGCTGGTGTGGCGTCGCGATCGCCTGCCGACCATCACCATCAAGGCGGCGATACGCGATGACATCCAGCCGACGGACCTGGTGAAAATCCTCAAGCCGTCCATCGACGATTTCGCGGCCAAATTGCCGGCGGGCTACAAGGTCGCCACCGGTGGTACGGTGGAGGAAAGCGGCAAGGCCCAGGGGCCGATTGCCAAGGTTGTGCCGCTGATGCTGTTTTTGATGGCGACCTTCCTGATGATCCAGTTGCACAGCGTGCAGAAGCTGTTCCTGGTGGCCAGCGTCGCGCCGCTGGGGCTGATCGGCGTGGTGCTTGCGCTGGTGCCTACGGGTACGCCCATGGGCTTCGTGGCGATCCTCGGTATTCTGGCGCTGATCGGTATCATCATCCGTAACTCGGTGATCCTGGTGACCCAGATCGAGGAGTACGAGCAGAAGGGTTATACGCCGTGGGACTCGGTGGTGCAGGCCACCGAGCATCGGCGTCGGCCGATCCTGCTGACCGCGGCAGCGGCGAGCATGGGCATGATCCCGATTGCCCGGGAAGTGTTCTGGGGGCCGATGGCCTACGCCATGATCGGCGGGATCGTCATCGCCACCTTGCTGACGCTGCTGTTTTTGCCGGCGCTGTATGTGGCCTGGTACAAGATTCGCGAGCCGAAGAAAGCGGCGTAGTAAAGGCGAGCGCTGCGCGCTCTATTCGCGAGCAGGCTCGCTCCCACAGGTTGAACGCGATCACCTGTGGGAGCGAGCCTGCTCGCGAAGGCGGCCGAACTGACTACGCATATTTACGCCAGACACTCGCCAACCAGGGCTGCTGCTCCCGCGGCAACCCTGCCGGCCGGTAGTAATGCTCAAGCTCGACAAACCCCGCCTCGATCAACAATTGCTGCCAGGCCGCCAGGTCGTGGTACGACCCATAACGTGGCCCGTTCCAGCCTTCCTGATTGTCACCACGGGGATTGGAACTGAACAACACGCCACCCGGTTTCAGCGTTCCCCACAACTGCTTCAACACCCGTGGCAATTCCTGACGCGGCACATGAAACAGCGCCGCATTGGCAAAGATCCCGTCGAAGCGTTCGGTCGGCAGATCGAGCTTCAGGAAATCCTGCTGCCACACCTCACAACCGCTGTCTTCACGGGCCAACTGCGCGAGCTTTTCCGAACCGTCGAGACCGACTGCCTTGTGGCCCATCCGAGTGAACGTCTGCAAATCCCGGCCCGGCCCACAGCCAAAGTCGAGAATGTCGAACGGCGCCTCGCCCTGAATGTGCCGCAACAGCGCATCGATGTTCTGGCTGACGTCGTGGTCGCGGGTGCCTTCGCGGAAGCTTTCGGCGACCGCGTTGTAGTGGCCGAGAGTGGTGGCGGTGATCTGCTCAAGATCGATGGGCGTCTGTTTCATGTCGGCTGCGCAGGCAATTGGGATTTGTCGAATATACGCCATGGCGCCGGGGGCTGCTTCGCAGCCCATCGCGAGCAGGCTCACTCCCACAGTTGATCGCGTACCCCTGTAGGAGCGAGCCTGCTCGCGATGGCGGTGGAACTGACAACAAATGGCTCAGTCCTTTTTCATCCCCAGGCATTCAATGGAGTGATCCACCATCGCCTTGGCAATCTCCAGCAAATGCCAGATCGAGTACACCATCGCACGGTCGGCGCCCTTGAGTTGATCGCCACATTGGTACGCATTGACCGAGGCACAGCGCAGCAGATCGGCAACATAGAGCTGGGTGTCTTCGAAACTCACGTCTTTGCTGACGTTGTAGAAGCGCAGTTCATCAGGTCGGGTGGGTTGATCGCCGGTCAGGTAGAAATCAATCGCACGGTAGAGCGCTGATCGATCTCTGGTTTCGTCGGCGGATGTTTCCGGAGGCGGATCGGGTACGGATTTTTCCATGAGTGTCACTCCTATTGCTGCATCGGAGCCATCACGTATCGCCTACTAAACGATTGGGTGGCGGCTGTACGCAGGTTAGTAGGCCGGTCAATAGGAAAACCGGTGCACCCGAAGATGCCCCACGCACAGCCACCAAATTCTGCATGCGGCAAATCGCCGGACATGAGCATGGAATCGCTATGCGCCTATTGTTCCGGGCTACTAAACCCGATCACTGATGAGCAGTGACGGACCGAGATTAGCCACCGGATTTGGCAGGCGCAAGCGAGCGAAATGATCTAGGAAATGTCCTGCAAAGGAAAGGGAACGAGCCTTCGGAAACGCTGATTTCTTTGTACGAAATATCGTCTGAACCGCCACTCGTGTAGGAGCGAGCTTGCTCGCGAAAAACCTGAGGGCGCCACGGGGAATCAGGTTGCCCGCGTTATCGTTGACCTCCATCGCGAGCATGCTCGCTCCTACAGAGCTACCGCTTGTCGAGGCTCCGCGCGGCGTTCCGACGATGGCGATTTCACAGGCGCCGAACTGTAACTTCTTACAGTTTCGGTCCGGCGAAAAAAGGCTCAGTCTGTTCTCAGGCAGAGCGAAGGACCGACAACGCAATGAACCCCCACGCTGCGACCCCCACGCTGTCGGTCGTCGATCCACGTACCCTGTCGGTTCGCAGCGTCGGCTATTGCCGTCATCCCGACCTCCCGGTGATTGATCCACGCATCACCCGGCAAGGCTTCGACGCGGCAGGGCGCTTGGTCGAGTCCTGGGATCCGCGGTTGTGGGGCACGGCACCGAACCTGACCACGCTCTACAGCCTGAGCGCTCAACCGTTGCTGACAGACAGCGTCGATGCCGGCTGGCAGTTGAGTTTGCTGGATCAGGCAGGTTCGCCCGGTTCGTTCTGGGATGCACGAGGCAGTCAGCGTCACATTGATTTTGACGATCAGCAACGTCCGGTTTCCGTCACGGAGCGGGCTGCAGGAGAACTGCCTCGCGTGGTGGAGCGCTTGACCTATGGTGGCGCCGATCCTGTTTTCGCCGAACATAACCAGTGCGGGCAGTTGATCCGCCATGACGATCCGACCGGCGTTCAAATCTGCCGAGCCTACGGGCTTGCCGGTGCCGTGCTGGTTGAAGATCGACGTTTTCTCGCGGACCTCGAATTACCGGATTGGCCCCCGGGCATCGAGGAGCGCGAGACAAGGCTGGAAGATCAAGCGTTCACCACTCGCCACACGTTCAACCCTGGCGGAGAGCTTCAGCGACAAGTCGATGCGATGGGCAACGTTCGCAGCTTTGGCTACGACGTGGCCAGCAAGCTTAGTGGGGCCTGGCTACAACTGGCGGCCTCTGGAAAACTGCCGCAACGCCTGGTCAACGACATCCGCTACAACGCCCAGGATCAGGTCGAACGCGAAACCGCCGGCAATGGCGTGATATCCCGCGCCGACTACGCTGCCGATGACGGGCGGTTGATCCGGCTAACGGCAGCGGTCGGCAACCAGAAACCCTTGCAGGACCTGAACTACTTCTACGACCCGGTGGGTAACATCGTCGAGCTGCACGACCGGTCCCAACCCGTCAGCCATTTCAACAACCAGCGCATCGAGCCGATTAACCGCTACCGCTACGACAGCTTGTATCAACTGGTCGAAGCCAACGGCTGGAAGGTCAGCCAACCGAGCCATGGCCCGACGCTACCGGAACTGTTGCCCACACCGCTGGACCCCAACCAGCGGCGCCATTACACCCAACGCTTCGAGTACGACCGGGGCGGCAATCTGCTCACCCGCCAGCACAGCGGGGCGCCCGGCTTCTCGATGTTCACCTCGGCACGAAGTAACCGCAGCCTCGCGCAACGGGACGACGGCTCGCTGCCGGGCGAGCCTGAAATCGCCTTGGGTTTCGATGCAGGTGGCAACCAACGGGAACTGCAACGCGGGCAATCCATGCTCTGGGACATCCGCAACCAATTGAACCGCGTGACGTTGGTCAAGCGCGAAACCGGGCCCGACGACTACGAATGCTACCGCTACGACCGCCCCGGCCATCGCTTGCGTAAAACGAGATTCGCCCACAGCAGCGGCCGTACCCTGCGCAGTGAGGTCCGTTACCTCCCCGGTCTGGACATCCACCGTCAGGCCGATGGTGAAGAACATCACGTCATCAGCGTCGAAGCCGGGCGCAGCAACGTGCGGGCGCTGCACTGGCCCCAAGGCGCACACGACGATCAACTGCGCTACAGCCTCAGTGATCACCTCGGTTCCAGTACATTGGAACTGGACGACGAGGCGGGCGTACTGACCCGGGAACACTACTATCCTTTCGGTGGCACAGCCTGCTGGGCGGGCAAAAGTGCGCTGGTGGCGCAGTACAAGACCATCCGTTATTCGGGCAAAGAGTTGGATGCAACGGGGCTCTATTACTACGGTTATCGGTACTACGCGCCGTGGTTGCTGCGGTGGGTGAGCCCAGATCCGGCAAGGGACGGACTCAACGTATTCGAGATGGTCGGCAACAATCCGATGAATTTTTTTGATCCTGACGGATTGACAGCAGAATCGGCGAGACGGAGATGGAGAGAAGTTTACGCTGCAGTGGCGACTTCCAATACTGGAGTTCGGGTTCGAACCGTCGCACAGGGAATAATCGCTGTTGATATCGCTGGCGGAAATGAATTGTTCAACCGCATGGGCGTTGGCCTCACACGGGATATTGACAGTGACAGGAGGCTTTCGTACTTGTCGATTGATGTTTCCTTGCGAGGAAAAATTGCCGGAGGCGTTCGTCCGGTTCATCTCCAATCATTATCGGGGAGTGCTATCAAGGCGGAGGCCAAAATAAGAAGTGAGGGCTCTGTCGCGTATATAAACGGCGGTTTTTTCAACATGGACCACCGGGTAAGCATGAATATCCCGACTTATGCGTCAGTGGGTTTCAATGTTATTGACCATAAACGAAGAGAGTATGTCGATGTTCCTTCAGTTTATAGATCGAATTACGCGAAGATCCGGATGAGCGACCAATCGATGATTCACTCTGGACCTGTGCTTTCAAGGCAAGGGAAGGCGACCTTCACCCAGGAGATGCTGAGCGAGCCGAGGTTTCGGTACGCTGAACACGCCAGTACGCCGGGCAAACTGGGTCATGCGAGTGAACCCAATGCCCGTTCCGCAATCAGCCTTCCGGAGCCATTGGTCGCTGGGCAACGTACACGGTTAGCAATGGGCGCAACCACGCTACGAACTCCATTATCTCCAGGTTATACAATGCCCGAATGGTCCATGGTTATGGCCAGGCTCGACAGGTTAAACAGGGCTGGTGGGCAGTCGGTAAATCTTGATGGAGGTTTTTCGGTTGCGCTTGGGGTTGTCGGCGAAGAAGGTGCATTTCTCATGACGCGTTCAACTCCTGGCGCTCCAGATAGAGGCATTGGAAACTTTATTGCCTACTACTGAAGCCTCCGATTTTTTCAACGAGTCTTGCGTGGGGTTGCGAATGGAATGTCCTGAGCGCCATCGGTAGTTATCGAGCACAGCTTCTGAAGAGGCGCCTGCATCAATACCTGAGCGGGACCGATATACCCGCTCAGATTCAACTGGTTCAACGCTTGTTCAGACCTCGCGCCAACCGATCCCCACCCAACTGAATCACCGCCACCAACGCCACCAGCAGCACAATCACCGTCAACATGATCTGGCTATCGAACCGCTGATACCCATACCGATACGCAATGTCCCCCAAGCCACCCGCACCAATCGCCCCGGCCATGGCGGAGGAGTTGATCATGGTCACCAGGGTGATGGTGAACCCGCCGACAATCCCGGGCAGCGCTTCCGGTAACAGCACATGCCAGACGATGTGCCAGCGTCGGCAGCCCATGGCTTGCGCCGCTTCGACCAATCCGTGATCGACCTCGCGCAAGCTGACCTCGGCAATACGCGCAAAGAACGGCGTAGCCGCGATGGTCAGCGGCACCACGGCAGCCCATACGCCGTAAGTGGTGCCGACGATGAGCCGGGTGAACGGAATCAAAGCGACCATCAGGATCAGGAAAGGAACCGAGCGGAATAGGTTCACGAATGCGCCCAAAGCGCGGTTCAGCGCCGGGGCTTCGTAGATGCCGCCCTTGGAACTGGTGACCAGAATCACGGCCAGCGGAATGCCCGCCAACAACGCAATCAACGACGACACGCCGACCATCAGGAAGGTGTCGATAAAACCCTGCAGCAAGCGATCAAACCACATAACCCAGTACCTCCACCTGTTGCGCCCATTGGCTGGCGCGCTGACGCAATTCTTCGGCACCGAGGGAAGAGCCCGTCACCGCCAGCAGCAGTTGCCCAAGCACATGCCCCTGAATCCTTTCCACGCCACCTTGCAGCAAGCGCACTCGGCCACCGAGCGCGCTGAAGAGTGCTGCCAGGTCCGGTTCGTCGCGTTGGCTGCCGGTGAACTGCAAGCGCAGGACCACAGCGGCATCGGGGGATGTCGCTTGCGCCAACAGACGGCTTTGCAGTTCTTGCGGCAATGCGTGTTGCAACGGCGCGAGCAGCGTCTTGCTGACCTCATGCTGTGGATTGCCGAAGACTTCCCACACCGGCCCTTGCTCAACGATGCGGCCGTGTTCGAGCACGACCACCCGATCACAGATCTCGCGGATCACCGTCATCTCGTGGGTGATCAAAACGATGGTCAGCCCCAGGCGCCGGTTGATCTCGCGCAGCAGGCCGAGGATCGATTGCGTGGTCTCCGGGTCCAGCGCCGAGGTGGCTTCGTCGCACAGCAGGATCTGCGGGTCATGCACCAGCGCCCGGGCAATGCCCACGCGCTGTTTCTGCCCGCCGGACAACTGCGCCGGGTAAGCCATGTGCTTGGCCTGCAAGCCGACCAGTTCCAGCAGTTCACGGACCTTTTGCTCGCGTTGTTCCTTCGGCACGCCAGCGACTTTCAACGGCAGCTCGACGTTCTGCCAAACAGTCTTGGCCGACATCAGGTTGAAGTGCTGGAAGATCATGCCGATGCGCCGACGCAGCGCCACCAGGTGGTCTTCGTCGAACTCGCCGATGTCGACCTGATCGATCAGCACCCGACCGCTACTCGGTTGCTCCAGGCGGTTGATGGTACGGATCAGCGACGATTTGCCGGCACCGCTGCGGCCGATGATGCCGAACACTTCGCCACGCTGGATCGCCAGGTCGATGCCGTGCAGGGCAGCCACCGGCCCTTGCTGGCCGTTGTAGGTTTTGCCCAGGCCGATGAAGCGGACGTGGGCATGGTTCAGCTCGGGATGCAGCTCAGTGCGTTCGGCACTTTGCGGCTCTGGAATCTCCAGTCGCCGTTGGATGGCGGCAGTCATGCTCAGCTTTCCCAGCCGGCTTGATACAGCTTGCCGTGAGCTTTATCCAGCGCGGCACGCACTGCGGGTGAGTGCTGGTAGATGTCGACGAACTTGATCAGGCGCGGGTCGGTTTTGCTCTTGGGCTGGATCACGAACTGAATCACGTACTCCTTGTGATCGAGGCCGTCGAACAGCAGCGCGGAGCCTGCATCGAAGGTTTTCGACAAGCGAATGTAGGCCGGGTAGCCCTGCACCAGATCGGCATCGTCATAGGCACGTACCAGTTGCACGGCTTCGACCTGGAGGATCTTGATGTGCTTCGGGTTGGCGATGATGTCTTCTTCGGTGGCCTTGTAGCCGACGCCGGGCTTGAGGGTGATCAGCCCGGCCTTGGCCAGCAGCTGCAAGCCGCGACCGCTGTTGATCGGGTCGTTGGCGATGGCCACGCTGGCGCCTTGTGGCAGCTCGTCGAAGCTTTTGTATTTTTTCGAATAGAGGCCGACGTTGTTGATGATTCCCGGTGCGAAAGGCACCAGGTCGAAGCCCGAAGCGGCCTTGGCGTTTTCCAGGAACGGGATGTGCTGGAAGTAGTTCACATCGATGTCGCCGGCGGCGAGGCTGACGTTCGGTGCGATCCAGTCGGTGAACTCCACCAGTTCGACTTTCAGGCCTTGTTTGCCGGCCTCTTCGACGGCCGCCTCCAGGGGAATGGCGAAGGCGGCGGTGGTGCCGATTTTCAGTGGCGCGTCGGCGGCGAAAGTCACCGAGCTGAACAGGCCGAGGGCCAGGGCCAGTGCTTTGACTGGGTGAGAGAGGTAGTGCTTTTTCATGATGAGTTATCCAGTCAGTGCATAGAATTTGTGGTGTTGGGTCGGGCCTCTTCGCGAGCAGGCTCGCTCCCACAGGGGTATGCATTCCAAATGTGGGAGCGAGCCTGCTCGCGAAGCTTCTAGCGGCGAAACGCCGATCCCGTGTGTTGCTCAGGCAAAAACGCCCCTTCGCGAAACAGCTTTTCCCGCAAGCTGCCGCTGTCGTACGCAGTCTTGTACGACCCCCGCCGTTGCAGTTCAGGAATCACCAGCTCAATGAAATCCTCATAGCTTTCCGGCGTGACGATGCGGGTCAGGTTGAAGCCATCCAGCCCGGTTTCGGCGATCCACGATTCCAGCTCATCGGCCACCTGCTCAGGCGAGCCCACTACGGTGATGTAGCGACCGCCGAGGGCGTGTTGTTCGAGCAATTTGCGCCGGGTCCAGTCGTTGTTTTGCAGGTGTTTGGTGGCGGACTGGATCGCGTTGCTCTTCACGTACTGGATCGGTTCGTCGATTTCATACAGAGAAAAATCAATCCCGGTGGACGCCGAAAAATGCGCCACGCCGGCTTCGGCGCTGGCGTAGCTCAGGTATTCGGCGTGCTTGGCCCAGGCCAGGTCTTCGGTGGCGCCGACGATCACATTCAGGCCCATGAACACCTTGAGGTCCTCGGGGTTGCGTCCGGCGCCGACGGCGCTGGCGCGCACCTTGTCCACCTGCGCCTTGGTCGACGCCTTGGTCTGGCCGCTGATGAACACGCACTCGGCATGGCGCCCGGCGAACAGCAAGCCGCGATCCGAACTGCCGGCCTGGAACAGCACCGGCGTGCGCTGCGGCGAGGGTTCACAGAGGTGATAACCCTCGACCTGATAGAACTCGCCCTTGTGCTCGACTTTGTGCACTTTCTCGGGCTGCGCGTAGATCCGTTGCTGCCGATCGTTCAGCACCGCACCGTTTTCCCAACTGCCTTCCCAGAGTTTGTAGAGCACCTCCAGGTACTCGTCGGCCTGGTCGTAGCGACGGTCATGCTCGACCTGTTCGCTCAGGCCCATGGCCTTGGCCGCACTGTCGAGATAGCCGGTGACGATGTTCCAGCCAACTCGGCCACGGCTCAGGTGATCCAGGGTCGACAGGCGTCGGGCGAACAGATATGGCGCTTCGTAGGTGAGGTTGGCGGTCAGGCCGAAACCGAGGTTTTTCGTTACCGCCGCCATGGCCGACACCAGCAGCAGCGGGTCGTTGACCGGCAACTGGATCGACTCTTTGAGCGGCACGTCCACCGAGTTCTGATAGACGTCGTAGACCCCGACGATGTCGGCGATGAACAGGCCGTCGAACAGCCCGCGCTCCAGCAACTGTGCCAGTTCGGTCCAGTATTCGATCGTGTTGTACTGCGTCGAGTTATCCCGTGGATGGGTCCACAGGCCATGGTTGATGTGCCCGATGCAGTTCATGTTGAACGCATTGAGCAGGATCTTCTTTTTAGTGCCGGCCATCAGATGGTCCCCCGCAGTGGCGGGTTTTCATCGTTGAGGTAGTAATTACCTACGGCGTGATACTTCCAGCGCACCGGATCGTGCAGGGTGTGCACCCGGGCGTTACGCCAGTGGCGGTCGAGGCCGTGTTCGATCAAGGTCGCCTGGCTGCCGGCCAGTTCGAACAGCGTGCTGCCGGCGGCCAGGGAGATTTCGGTGCTCAGGGCGCGGGCTTCGGCGACGGCAATCGACGCGGCCGCGACGGTCTCGGCATGGGTGTCGGCCTGGGCCTTGTCGAGGTATTCGCCCGCACGCTCCAGCAGAGCCTCGGCGGCGTGCAGGCGAATGCTCAGGTGGCCGAAGCTCTTGAGGGTCAGCGGATCGTCCGTGGCTTTTTCGTGGGTGGCGTCGATCCACGGCCGGGTTTTGGTGCGCACGAAATGCAGCGCATCTTCATACGCGGCGCGGGCGATACCGGTGTCGATGGCGGCATGGAGAATTTGCGCCAGCGGGCCGACCGGGGTCGGGCGCTCGAAGGCGCTTTGAAAGGGGATCACATCTTCAGCGGCAACAAACACATCCTCAAAGACCACCGAGCCGCTGCCGGTGGTGCGCTGGCCGAAGCCGCTCCAGTCGTCGATCACGCTCAGGCCCTTGCTGTTGCGCGGGACGAACGCCAGTTGCTGCACGCCGTTTTCATCCACCACCGAGGTGGGAATGCGTTGGGCGTAAATCGCACCGGTGGCGTAGAACTTGCGACCATTGATGCGATAGCCGCTGCCGTCGCGAGTCAGGCTGGTGATGCGATCGTGTGCGGTTTTGGTGCCGAGTTCGGCCAATGCATTGCCGAAGCGCTGGCCGGCCAGTACTTCGGCATAAAGACGTTTTTTCTGCGCGTGGTTGCCGTTCACCCGCAACACTTCGAGGGCATAAAAATGGTTTTGCGGGATTTGCCCTAGCGAGCCGTCGGCCTGGGCAATCAAGGCGATGACCTTGGCCAGGGTGACGTTGGAAACGCCGGCGCCGCCATACTCTTTCGGCACGCTGATGCCCCACAGGCCCGAGCGGGAAAATACTTCCAGTTCCGGGTGTGGCAGGTGGCGCTCGCGGTCACGCAGGGCGCTGTCGCGTCTGAAGTCTTCGGCCAGGTCGCTGGCGACGATCAGGGCTTGTTCATCGCTGGTGATGACCGCGACGTGCTGAGAATTTGTCATGTTGTTCTCCAGATGTCTGGTCGTCAGATCCAGGAATGCCGATTAGGCAGCGTGCCGTTGAGGCGATAGGCGCCGATGGCGTGATACTTCCAGCGCACCGGATCGTGCAGGGTGTGCACGCGGGCATTGCGCCAGTGGCGGTCGAGGTTGAATTCGGCGAGGGTTGCGCGGCTGCCGGCCAGTTCGAACAGCTTTTCACTGGCCAGTAACGAAATCTCGGTGGTCAGTACCTTGGCTTCGGCCACGGCAATCGAGGCGCGGGCGGCGGACTCGGCGGTGAGCGGCGCGGCGCTGACTTGATCAAGTACTTGGCCGGCCTTGCGCAGCAGTGCTTCGGCGGCGTGCAATTCGATTTTCAATTTGCCGATATCGGCGATCACGTACAGGTCATCGCTGGCCCGCTCGACCTTGGCGTCGATCCACGGCCGGGCGCGGGTTTTCACGAAGTCGATGGCGTCGTCGATGGCGCCTCGGGCGATACCGGCGTCGATGGCCGCTTGAATCAACTGGGAGACGGCACCCTGAATGTTCGGCGTGTCGTTGATCTTCCAGTTATCCACAACCAGTTCGGAGTCGACTCGCACGTTGTTGAGCAAGATCGTGCCGCTGGCGGTGGTGCGCTGACCAAAGCCGGACCAGTCATCGACAATGCGCAATCCCGGCGTGCCACGACGGATGAACGCCAGCACCTGCCTGCCGTCGTCATTCAATGCCTTGACCGCAACCCAATGGGCGAACAGGGCACCGGTGGAATAGAACTTCTGGCCGTTGAGGATGCCATCGGCGGTGAGGCGTGCCTTCAGTTCAAGGGTGTTTCTGGTGCCGCGTTCCGGCCCGGCATTGCCGATGCGCCAGCCATCGAGGACGCTTTTGAACAGTTGTCTTTTCTGCGCTTCGGTGGCGCTGCCGAGGATCAGGTTAAGAATGCCGAACTGGTTTTGCGGGATCTGCCCCAGCGCCGGGTCGGCGGCGGAAATGATCGCGAAGACCTCGGCCAGGGTGACAAACGAAACCTGCGGGCCACCGTACTCGCGGGGGATGGAAATGCTGCCCAGGCCGCTGCGGGTGAACTGTTCGATTTCAGACCATGGGAGCTTGCGCTGCTGGTCGCGTTTGGCCGCTTGCAGGCGGGCCACCTGCGCCAGTTCATGGGCCGCCTTGATGGCTTGGGCATCGTTGCGCAAGACTTGTGCGGGCAACAAAAGGGGGGCGATGTCCAGGTCACTCTGGACGATTGCATCTGCCAGACTGGACATCAGTGCCGCTCCTTGGCTGCACGCAATGCCCTGGCGATCTGCACTGGGGTGATTGTGTTCCGGACCATACCTACCTCACATCTCATGGAAGCGCCGCTTGTGGCAGCGCATGAAAACAAGAATGTCCGGTGGTCCGGTTCATATACCCTAAACGTGTATAAATATTTTTTGAACTAACTTATAGGAATATAGATAGAAGGATGATCCCGCTGATGTGAGGGACCCCTGTATTCATTGCTTGCGGGATTCGGCGGCCTTGAGCGCTTTTTTCGGTGGGACTTTCAGATAAGGATTGGCGCAACCGATCTTCAGCGTGCGGGGCGGTGCCCAGCGCGAGTTGTTGCCCACCCTGTCGAGAATGCAGTAGGTCACTTCCAGTCGCAGATCCTCGCCGGCTTCGAGGATGATGGCCGGCGGTATCCAGACCTGGATCGGCTGGCCCACATCGGCGGGCTTGAGTCGTGGCAGGTCCATGCGCACATCGCCCCAGCGCAGGGTGATTTCGTCGTCGACGGCCATGTTCAGGTACGGCTCGATGGTCAAGGGAACACCGCGTTTGACCTGACTCGGATTGACTCCCTGACGGCGAATCGCCTCGGGAATGCTCACCGGTGCCAGGCACTGGTTTTCATCACCGCACAGCGCTGAGGGTTGGCCGCCCGGGCAGTCGAGCTTGATCTGCACGTTGCGGCTTTCCGAAATCGCCGGGCCCCGACCAACCTGCATGACCCGGTAGTGAAGGCGCGAAGTACCGTTGGCGACAAAACTTTCAGGCACCCTCAGTTGCACCGTTTGGCCGACATCGCTGGCCGTCAGCACGCGGGAGGCCACGTAGCAGTTGTCCCAGAACAGTTCGACCAGGTCACCTGCGTCCATGGCGGGGTAGGGCGCCACATCGATCAGCAGGTGCGCTGCACAAGTGACGTTGATGCCGGCCTTGTTGGATTGCGCCAGGGTCGGGGCGGCAAACCCGGATTTGTTCGAGGTGCTTTTCATGAAGTCTCCTTGAAGTCTTGCAACGAAGTCCGTTTCTGGAATATCAAAAAACTAAAAATCGAAGCGAAAAAGCCATTCATTACTTCGAGTTGAAATAATGGTTCAAGCGTGATGAATGTTGCTGGCAGGAGACTAGATAAGAGTCAGGAAGATCCGCTGTCAATAAGATTTGTTAGTCATAAGTGGTGCGCACTGTTATTCAGAAAGTTCCTACGCTGCCAAGTAAGTAAACCATGTCACTGCGTCGAATTTGTCTGCTGAAAGCGGCGAGATACGGGTGGTTTTGTGCCAGTAATTGGCACAGTCCTGTCATGAAGAGTCTAATTGGAATGGCGCTGTTTAATTGTTGCGATGCATATATATGTACCGCGTGCGCGTACAGGGTATGTGTGTCGAATGGATGGGTTTAGTTTGGTATTAATGAGGTGCATTTCGAGGGGTGTCACTTCCATCCATGGAAGTTAACCGTTGTTGTGCAGGGTAGTTAGTTGTGACCGTTATTCAGGAACTTGCTCAGAAATTGTTTGGTTCGCTCTTCTTTCGGATTGGCAAACAACGCCTTCGCTTCGCCTTGCTCGACAATCACGCCCTTGTCGAAAAACACCACACGGTTGGCCACGTCGCGGGCAAAACCCATTTCGTGGGTGACGATCACCATGGTGCGTTTCTCTTCGGCCAGGCCGCGAATGGTCGCCAACACCTCGCCCACCAACTCCGGGTCGAGGGCCGAGGTCGGCTCATCGAACAGGATCACTTCGGGCTCCATCGCCAGCGCCCTGGCAATCGCCACGCGCTGTTGCTGGCCACCGGAGAGGCGACGCGGGTAGGCGTCCTCCTTGCCCGCCAGGCCTACCTTGGCCATGAGTTTTTTACCCAGGGCAACGGCGTCGGCGCGCGGGATCTTTTTCACCACGATCGGGCCTTCGATGACGTTTTCCAGGGCGGTGCGATGGGGGAACAGGTTGAAGTTCTGGAACACGAAACCCACGTGCTGGCGCAAGCGCCGCACCAGGCTCTGCTGCTGGTTCAGGGGACGGCTGGTATCGACCTCGATATCACCGACCTTGATCCGGCCGCTGGTGGGTTCTTCCAGAAAGTTCAGGCAACGCAGGAAGGTGGTCTTGCCCGAACCGCTTGGGCCGATGATAGCCACCACCTCGCCTTCCTTGACCTCAAGATCGATGCCGTTGAGCACCACTTGACCCTTGAACTGCTTTGTCAGTTTTTCCACGACAATCATCGGGTCAGGACTCCTGGTCGTGCCGATTGACCCGCGCTTCCAACTGGTTCTGCAGGTGCGACAGCACCGTGGCCAGAATCCAGTAGATCAGTGCGGCGGCAAGATACATGGTGAAGACTTCAAAAGTCCGGGCGGTAATCAGTTGCGCCTGACGGAACAGCTCCGGCACCTGGATGGTGGCTGCCAGCGCCGTGTCCTTGACCAGTGAAATGAAGCTGTTGCCCAGCGGCGGCAATGCAGTGCGCATGGCCTGCGGCAGGATGGCCCGGCGCAGGGTTTGCGCGCGGGTCATGCCGATGCTGGCAGCGGCTTCCCACTGGCCGCGTTCGATCGAACCGATCGCGGCGCGCAGGATTTCACAGGCATAGGCGGCCATGTTCAGCGAGAAGCCGATCAGGGCCGCCGGCAGCGGATCAAGTTCCAGACCCAATTGCGGCAAGCCGTAATAGATCACGAACAGTTGCACCAGCAACGGCGTGCCGCGAAAGAACGACACGTAGATGCGGGCCAGCCAGCTGACCGATTTGAAGCGCGACAGGCGCATCAGCGCCAGGCCGAACCCCATCACCAGGCCGAAGAACATCCCGCCCAGGCTGAGGATGACCGTGAAATACGCGCCCTTGAGCAGAAAGGGCGCGGAGTCCAGTGCGAGTTGGAAAGCTGCTTCCATTATTTGGTGACGTCAGCTTGGAAGTACTTTTCCGAGATCTTCGCCAGGGTACCGTCGGCACGCAGCTCGTCGAGGGCCTTGTTCACGGCAGCCAGCAGTTCCGGCTCGCCTTTGCGCAGGGCAATACCGGATTCCTGGCGAGAGAACGCCTGGCCGGCAGCGACGGTTTTTGGTGCTTTCTTGGCGTATTCAAGGGCGGCCAGGCGGTCGATCAGGATGGCGTCGGTACGGCCGTTGTTCAGGTCGGCGAACTTGGTCGGATCATCGTCATAGGTGCGCACGTCGGCGCCCGGCACGTTGGCGCGGACCCACTGTTCGTAGTTGGTGCCAAGGCCCACGCCGACTTTCTTGCCGGTCAGGTCAGCGGCGCTCTTGATGTTCAGCGCAGCTTCCTTGTCCTTCAGCACCAGCGCCTGAATCCCGGAAATGGTGTACGGCTCGGAGAAGTCATACTTCTTCTTGCGCTCCTCGGAGATGGTCACCTGGTTGACCACTACGTCCAGGCGCTTGGACTCCAGGGCGGCGAGGATGCCGTCCCACTTGGTTGGCTGAATCTTGGCCTTGACGCCCAGCTTCTGGGCCAGGGCTTCGGAGAGCTCGACCTCGAAACCCGAAAGCTTGCCATCGGCGTCGACGAAGCTGAACGGTGGATAAGTGCCTTCCAGGCCGACGTTGATAACGCCTTTATCCTTGATCTGTTTCAGTTGCTCACCGGCAACGGCTTGGCCAATCAGGCCGGCGCTCAGTGCCAGGCCCAGCGAGCCCACCAGCAGATTGCGACGTAGTGCGGAAAAATTCATGACAAGCCCCTGTGTTTTCTTATGGAAGACGCTTAAGGAAATTTGGCAAATTCGGGATTTTGACGACTGCGATATCCTGCCTTAAAGCAGCGTATGCGTCTCTCGCGAAATTCGCCTGCAGCATGACTATATGATGGCGTTTTTAGATTAGAAAATAATAATTAATCTTCTGGTTATTCTATTTTGGAATAGATTACGTTTTTTACTGTAGGAGCGAGCCTGCTCGCGATGGTCGTCAACGATAACGCTGGCAACCAGACACCCCGCGGTGCACCGTCGTCCATCGTCGGAACGCCGCCCGGAGCAGGCTCGCTCCTACACAGGGTTGTCGCCGTTAGAGGAAATCCTTGTAGGCAAACAACGCCGGCGCCCCACCGGTGTGCAGGAAGATAATCGGTCCTTCGTCGAAACGCTGACGCCCGATCCCGTCCAGCAAGCCCGCCATGGCCTTGCCAGTGTAGACCGGGTCCAGCAGCAAGCCTTCCTGACCCGCCAACAGCTTCACTGCCGCCAGTGTTCCGGCATTCGGTTCGCCATAACGCGGGGCGAAATACTCATCCCATAGCTCGACCTTGAAAGCCTCCGGCAGGTTCACGCCCAGCAGCTCGGCGGTGCGTTCGGCCAGGCCTTGAACCTTGGGCCGCTGATCTTCATCACTGCGCGAGACTGTCACGCCGATCACTGGCAGATCCGGCAGCACTTCACTCAAGGCCAGTGCCAGGCCGCTGTGGGTACCGGCGCTGCCCGAGGCCAGGACCACGGCGGCGAAGGTCAGGCCGGTGTCCTTGATTTGTTCGGCCAGTTCCAGCCCCGCACGCACATAACCCAGAGCACCCAGCGCATTGGAGCCACCGATCGGCACCAGGTACGGCTTCTTGCCGTTGCTGCGCAGCCGGCCGGCCAGGGCTTGCAATTGTTCGTCGGCGTTGTCGAGGTTTTCCACCAGTTCGACCTTGGCATCGAACAAATCGAGCAGCAGTCGGTTGCCATTGCCGGTGTAATTGCTGTCATCGGTACCGAGGGGGTTTTCCAGAAGGGCTACGCAGCCCAGACCCAGCTTGGCGGCAATGGCGGCTGTCTGGCGCACGTGGTTCGATTGCAGCGCGCCGGCGGTGATCAAGGTGTCGGCACCCTGGGCCAGCGCATCGGCGGCCAGGTATTCGAGTTTGCGCAGCTTGTTGCCTCCCATCGCCAGCGGCGTCAGGTCATCGCGCTTGACGTACACGTCGCGACCCAGCCAGGTCGACAGGCGTTCGAGTTTTTCCAGGGCGGTGGGCTGACCGAGCAGGTCAAGGCGGTTAAAGCGGGCGAGCTGTTGTTTGATCATGGGTCCGTACTGGCCGTTGAAGATCTCAGGACTATAGGCACGCCCCAAAGCCTGGGCAACCGCCAATCGCTTATAGCCAATCGAACTGAGCACAGCACTATTGGTTCTTAATTTGCCTTGCGACCCTTGCCGTAAAGTAATTGCCGTCAGTGCGGCCAGACAGTCCGGTCGCCCGTGAGGAGTTTTTACCGTGAGTGAGCGTTCCAGCCATTGGCAATTGCAGACCATCGTCAGCCAGCTGCGCACGGCGCGTGAACAGTGGCGCGCACAAAACGGCCGGGCCAGCGGCGAGCAGGGCGGCCGCGAACTGCCCTCCCGGGCGGCCATGGCAGAGATTCTCGAAGCCTTGTGCGGTGCTCTGTTCCCGATGCGCCTGGGGCCGGTTGACCTGCGCGAAGAGAGCGAAGATTTCTACGTCGGTCACACGCTGGATGTAGCGCTGAATGCGCTGTTGGCCCAGGCGCGGCTCGAATTGCGCTACGCCGCGCGCCACAGTGCCCAGGCCGATACCGAAGTCGAATCCCGGACCATCCAGATCATTCAGGACTTCGCCCTCGCCCTGCCGGGATTGCGCAGTCTGTTGGACACCGACGTGCTGGCGGCCTATCACGGCGACCCGGCGGCGCGCAGTGTCGATGAAGTACTGTTGTGCTACCCGGGGATTCTGGCGGTGATTCATCATCGCCTGGCCCACCATTTGTACCGTGCCGGGCTGCCGTTGCTGGCGCGGATCAGTGCGGAAATCGCCCACTCGGCCACCGGCATCGACATTCACCCCGGCGCGCAGATCGGCCGCAGCTTCTTCATCGACCACGGTACTGGCGTGGTGATCGGCGAAACCGCGATCATCGGCGAGCGCGTGCGGATTTATCAGGCGGTGACGTTGGGTGCCAAGCGCTTCCCGGCCGACGAAGACGGTCAGCTGCAGAAGGGCCAGCCGCGGCATCCGATTGTCGAGGATGACGTGGTGATTTATGCCGGGGCGACGATTCTGGGGCGGATCACCATCGGCCAGGGCTCGACCATCGGCGGCAATGTCTGGTTGACCCGCAGCGTGCCGGCGGGCAGCAACCTGACCCAGGCGAATCTGCAGCATGATGATGGGGCGCAGAAGTAAGGGGCGGGATCTTCGCTGAATGATCCGGCCTCTTCGCGAGCAGGCTCGCTCCCACAGGGTGTGTGCATCGGTCACAAATCCACTGTGGGAGCGAGCCTGCTCGCGAAGCTTTTAAATCCCCCATGTTTCCTCCCTTGAGCTAGCGTACAACCAGTACCGCCCAGCCCTGCGATTAGTCCTTAGCCCCCTATCCATGTTTAACTTGAACGTTCATTCAAGTTAAACCGGCGGTTCGCTGCCCGCTCACAACAGGAGGCTTGCCTTTGCTGAGTCCGATTTCCACAGCCACGTTTCTACCCTTCGAGGTGCACCGTACATGAGTGCATCGTCCATCCCTCCAGGCGGTCTGATCCGCATGAATCCGCCGGTGTTCTGGTTCTCGGCGAGTTTCATTCTGTTGTTTGGTGTCGTTGTCATCGCCATGCCCGAGCAGGCCGGTGCCTGGTTGCTGGCGGCGCAAAACTGGGCGGCCAACACGGTCGGCTGGTATTACCTGCTGGCGATGACCCTGTATCTGGTCTTCGTGGTGGTCACCGCCTTGTCCGGCTACGGCAAGATCAAGCTCGGTGCCGACCACGACGAGCCCGAATTCAGTTATCTGTCCTGGGCCGGCATGCTGTTCGCCGCGGGGATCAGCATCACCCTGTTTTTCTTCTGCGTGTCCGAGCCCCTGACCCACATGCTGCAACCGCCGCAAGGCGAGGCGGGTACCGCGGATGCGGCGCGCCAGGCAATGCAGATTCTGTTTCTGCACTGGGGCCTGCATGGCTGGGGCGTGTTCGCCTTTGTCGGCATGGCGCTGGCCTACTTTGCCTACCGGCATAATCTGCCCCTGGCCCTGCGTTCGGCGCTGTACCCGCTGATCGGCAAGCGCATCAATGGCCCCATCGGCTATGCAGTGGATGGCTTCGGCATCATTGCCACGGTGTTCGGCCTCGGTGCCGACATGGGCTTCGGCGTGTTGCACCTCAACTCGGGCCTGGACTACCTGTTCGGCATCGCCCATACCCAATGGATTCAGGTCGGCCTGATCACCTTGATGATGGGGGCGGCGATCATCGTTGCCGTATCCGGCGTCGACAAGGGCATGCGGGTCATGTCCGACATCAACATGCTGCTGGCCTGTGCGCTGTTGCTGTTCGTGTTGTTCGCCGGCCCCACGCAGCACTTGCTCAACACCCTGATCCAGAACCTCGGCGATTACCTCGGCGCCTTGCCGATGAAGAGTTTCGACCTGTACGCCTACGACAAACCCAGCGACTGGCTGGGTGGCTGGACCGTGTTTTACTGGGCCTGGTGGATTGCCTGGTCGCCGTTCGTGGGCCTGTTCATCGCACGCATTTCCCGTGGCCGGACCATCCGCGAATTCGTTTTCGGCGTGCTGCTGATTCCGCTCGGCTTCACCTTGGCGTGGATGTCGATTTTCGGTAACAGCGCCATCGACCAAGTGCTCAACCATGGCATGAGCGCGCTCGGCATGTCGGCCATCGACAACCCGTCGATGACGCTCTACTTGCTGCTGGAAACCTACCCGTGGAGCAAAACCGTCATCGCGGTGACGGTGTTCATCAGCTTCGTGTTTTTCGTCACCTCCGCCGACTCCGGCACCGTGGTGCTGTCGACGCTGTCCGCCAAGGGCGGCAATCACGATGAAGACGGGCCGAAATGGCTGCGGGTGTTCTGGGGCGCAATGACTGCGCTGGTGACCAGTGCATTGCTGTTCTCGGGCAGCATCGATGCGTTGAAGTCCGCGGTGGTCCTGACCTCGCTGCCGTTCTCGTTGATCTTGCTGTTGATGATGTGGGGGTTGCACAAGGCGTTTTACCTGGAATCGCAGAAGCGGATTGCGCAGATGCATTCACTGGCACCGGTCTCGGGATCCCGACGTGGCAAGGGCGGCTGGCGCCAGCGCTTGAGCCAGGCGGTGCATTTCCCTTCGCGGGATGAGGTCTATCGTTTCCTCGATACGACAGTGCGCCCGGCCATTGAAGAGGTGTCTGCCGTATTCGTCGAAAAGGGTTTGCACGTCGAGATGCACCCGGGCCCGGCCAATGACAGCGTCAGCCTGGAAATCGGCCATGGCGATCAGCATCCGTTCGTTTATCAAGTGCAGATGCGCGGCTATTTCACGCCGTCGTTTGCCCGTGGCGGCATGGGTTCCAAGCAACTCAACAACCGCCGTTACTACCGGGCCGAAGTGCATTTGAGCGAGGGCAGCCAGGACTACGATCTGGTGGGTTACACCAAGGAACAGATCATCAACGACATTCTCGACCAGTACGAACGACACATGCAGTTCCTGCATCTGGTGCGTTGATCGCGGGCAGGGCACCGGGGCTTTTCAGCCCTCGGCGCTCAGCACCATGAACAACACCAGCGCCGCCACCGGAATGCTGAACACCACCGTGCCGATCCCCAGTTCCGTACTCAACGACTGGCCCGCGCTCACCACGCCGATGGCACCATTGATCACTGTCAGCGCCAGCCACAGCACCACAAAAGCGTAGGTCAGGGTCTGGCGGCTGAAGCCGACTTTCTCGCCGATGAACAGCATCAGGGCGAGCAAGGCCAGGCCGAAGGTGATGATGATCGTGGTGTGCATGGCGGCTTCCCTCCTTGCGATAGCTATCGCTTCTTCGTTGCTTTGGCGACTTTGTTCCAGTCGCCCCTGATCACGCAAGCCTGTCGCTGTTTTGTTGAATTCTGCGAGCTGATCAATTTTTTGTGAAACGATTCAGCATTTAGTCGAATCCGCGGTTTTTTGCTGTCCGTGCGGGCGTATGCTGGGCGACTCGTGAAGCAGTCGATACCAGATTCAAGACAGACAAGAGAGGATTCGATGACTTACACCGCTGCCGAAAACCGCTACGACTCCATCCCTTATCGCCGCGTGGGCCGCAGTGGGCTGGTGCTGCCGGCGCTGTCCCTGGGCCTGTGGCACAACTTCGGCGACAGCACGCCGATCGATACCCAGCGCGCGTTACTGCGCACGGCGTTCGACCTGGGCATCAACCATTTCGACCTGGCCAACAACTACGGCCCGCCGTATGGCAGTGCCGAGATCAACTTCGGCCGTCTACTGCGCGAAGACTTCAAGCAGTACCGTGACGAACTGATCATCTCCAGCAAGGCCGGTTGGGACATGTGGCCGGGGCCTTACGGTCAAGGTGGCGGCTCGCGCAAGTACGTGCTGGCCAGCCTCGATCAGAGCCTGCAACGCCTGGGCGTGGACTACGTCGACATCTTTTACTCCCACCGTTTCGACCCGGACACGCCGCTGGAAGAAACCGCCAGCGCACTGGCGACAGCGGTACAACAGGGCAAGGCGCTGTACATCGGCATCTCGTCCTATTCCGGGGTGAAAACCCGGGAAATGGCCGCGTTGCTCAAGGAATGGAAAGTCCCGTTGCTGATCCACCAGCCGGCCTACAACCTGCTCAATCGCTGGGTTGAAAAAGACTTGCTGGACACCACTGACGAACTCGGCACGGGCGTGATTGCCTTCACGCCGCTGGCGCAGGGATTGCTGACCGATAAATACCTCAACGGCGTGCCGACGGATGCGCGGGTCAATCGCCCGGGTGGTGGTTCGTTGCAGGCGTCGCACTTGTCCGAGGACAACATCGCCCAGGTGCGGGCACTCAATGAAATCGCCCAGCGGCGTGGCCAGAGCCTGGCGCAACTGGCGCTGGCCTGGACCCTGCGCGATCCGCGGGTGACTTCGGCATTGATCGGCGCGAGCCGGCCGGAGCAGATCATCGAGAACGTCGGGGCGTTGAAGAACCTGAGCTTCAGTGCGCAGGAACTGGCGGAGATTGACCGGTTTGCCCAAGAGGGCGGGATCAATCTTTGGGAGAAGCCTTCTACAGCCGAATAATTTTTCAGCGTCTGTTCCGGCCCCTTCGCGGGCAAGCCCGCTCCCACAGGTTCAGCTGTGTTCACAGACTTTGTGTACGACACGGGCACTGTGGGAGCGGGCTTGCCCGCGATGAGGCCAGTCCTGACAGCAAAGATTTCAGCGAAAGAAAGGCACATCCCCCAACACCGTCGCCCGCTGCATCACCCGCCGCGCTGGCCGGTAATCATCCACCGCGTAATGCTGGGTCACGCGGTTATCCCAGAACGCGATGTCGTCCTGTTGCCAGCGCCAGCGAATGGTGAATTCAGGTCGCGTGGCGTGGGCAAACAGAAACTTCAGAATCGCCTCGCTTTCGGTTTCCGACAGTTCGTTGATCTTCGAGGTGAAGCCTTCATTGACGAACAACGAGCGGCGCCCGCTGACCGGGTGCGTGCGGATCACCGGGTGTGACAGCGGCGGATTCTTGCGCCGTGCTTCTTCCCATTGGGCCAGGGCTTCGGGCGTGTTGCCATAGCGCTCCAGCGGGAATGAGCGGGTGAAGTCGTGGGTGGCGGTCAACCCTTCCAGCAAGGCTTTTATCGGTGCGGACAGGGCTTCATACGCCGCAATCCCGCTGGCCCACAACGTGTCGCCGCCAAACTCCGGCAGCAGCTTGGCGCTGAGCACCGCACCCAGGGCCGGGGTCGGCAGGAAGGTCACGTCGGTGTGCCAAATCGCGTTGTCGCGCACGTCGGTGACGGCGGTGTCGAGGATCAGCACTTGCGGTTGTTCCGGCACATTGGGGTAGATCGGGTGAATGTGCAGGTCGCCGAAGTTCGCGGCGAAGCGTGCCTGTTGCTGGGGCGTGATCGGCTGGTCGCGGAAGAACAGCACCTGATGCTTGAGCAGTGCCTGCTCGATGGTATCGCGCTGTTCAACGTTCAGCGGCTGGCTGATGTCGATGCCGCTGATTTGCGCGCCGAGGGCAGAGCTTAGGGGGACGATGGTCAGTTGGCTCATGGTGATTCTCTTAAATCTGGAGGTGCCAACTGTAGGAGCGAGCCTGCTCGCGATTGCAGTGTGTCAGGCAATATGGCTTTGACTGATGTACCGCTATCGCGAGCAAGCTCGCTCCTACAGGGGCTTGTTCAGTTATCAGTGCGCCTGGCCATGCCACGGCACCAGTTTGCGTTGCAGGGCGCGCAGGCCCATCTCCATGGCGAAGGCGATCAGTGCGATCACCAGAATCCCCAGTACCACCACATCGGTGACCAGGAACTGTGCGGCCGACTGCACCATGAAGCCCAAGCCACTGGTGGCGGCGATCAGTTCGGCGGCGACCAGCGTCGACCAGCCTACGCCGAGGCCGATGCGCACACCGGTCAGGATGTCCGGCAAGGCACTCGGCAGGATGACGTGGCGAATCAACTGCGCCCGTGTCGCGCCCAAGGACTGTGCAGCGCGCAATTTCGCCGGGTCGACAGTCCGCACGCCGGTCGCGGTGGCGATGGCGATCGGGGCGAAAATGGCCAGGTAGATCAGCAGCACTTTCGACAACTCACCAATGCCGCACCAGATCACGATCAGTGGCAGGTAGGCCAGTGGTGGAATCGGCCGGTAGAACTCGATCAGCGGATCGAGCACGCCACGGGCGATACGGTTGGCGCCGATGGCGATTCCCACCGGCACGGCGGTGAGAATCGCAAAACCAAGGCCAAGACCGATACGGCCCAGGCTTGCGCCGAGGTGTTGCCACAGGGTTGAGTCCATGTAACCCGAGGTCGCCAGCAGCCAGCCTTTTTGCAAGACAGCGGAAGGCGGTGGCAAGAACAACGGCTCGATCAAGCCGGTTGCCGTTACGGCCCACCAGAAAACAACCAGGGCGACCAGTGTCAGCACACTGATCCAGCGCGTGCTCAAGCTGCGTCGTGCCGCAGTCACGGGAGTGCCTGGCTCTATCGCTGCGACGGGAATTTCGTAACTGCTCATGCGCGCTCCTGCCGCGTGGCGGCGCTGCGTTGGGAGAACACTTTGGCGAGTACGTGTTCGCGGGTTTCGATAAAACGCGGGTCGGACTTGATCGCCCGTGCCGACTCACCGGCGGCATAACGCTGACCGAAGTCGAGCCTCAGGCGCTCGACGATTTGCCCCGGGCTAGGCGCCAACAGAATCAGGTCGGTGGCGAGGAACACGGCTTCTTCGATGTCGTGGGTAATCAGGAATACCGGTTTGGCGGTGCGTTGCCAGACTTGCAGCAAAAGCTCCTGCATCTGTTCACGGGTGAACGCGTCGAGGGCGCCGAAAGGTTCGTCCATGAGCAACACACGCGGGTCGGCGGCGAGGGCGCGGGCCAGGCCGACGCGCTGCTTCTGGCCGCCGGAAAGCTGCCAGATGCGGCGTTGTTCAAACCCGGAAAGATCGACCAGGGCGAGCATTTCCCGGGCGCGGGCCTCGCGCTTGTCCCGGGCGATGCCGGCCAGCTCAAGGCCGAAGCCTATGTTGGCCAGGACGTCTTGCCACGGCAGCAGCGCGTCGTCCTGGAACACCACGCCGCGCTCGGCACTCGGGCCTTTGACGGGCACGCCGTCGAGGGTGATGCGCCCGGCGCTGGGCTCGACGAAACCGGCAATCAGGTTCAACAGCGAAGTCTTGCCACTGCCGGACGGGCCAAGGGCGACCAGCAGTTGCCGGGGCCCAAGGCTCAGGGAGATATCCGCCAGCACAGGTGTAGGGCTGCCGGGGTACTGTGCGCTGATGCGCTCCAGCTGTAGCAAGGCCATCGCATTGACTCCCGATCAGTTGGTGATGAACTTGGCGCTGACGTATGGCGCGTAGTCCGGCAGTACCGCCTCGACCTTGCCTTGTTCCTTGAGGAACGCGGCGGTGTCAGTGATGGCTTTGGTGGTCGGCGTGCCGAGGGTGATCACCTGGTCAGCCGCCAGCGGGTAGACGTTGCCTTGCAGCAGCAAAGGAATGTCGCCGGCCTTGGCTCCGGAAAGTTTCACCAGCTTGTCGACGTTGCCTTGGTTGGCGAGCCAGGCTTGCGGGTCCTTGCGGTAATCGGCGTAGGCGTCCAGGGTCACTTTGGCGAACGCGGTGACGATTTCCGGGTGCTTCTCGGCGAAGTCCTTGCGCACGATCCAGGCATCGAAGGTCGGTGCGCCGAACTTGGCCAGCTCGCCAGAGGTGATCAGTACCTTGCCGTTTTCCTTGGCCACGCCAAGGGCCGGGTCCCAGACGTAGGTGGCGTCGATGTCACCGCGTTTCCAGGCGGCAATGATCGCGGGCGGAGCCAGGTTGAGTACGGTGACTTTCGAGGGGTCGATGTTCCAGTGCTTCAGCGCGGCGAGCAGGCTGTAGTGGCCGGTGGACACGAACGGCACGGCGATCTTCTTGCCGATCAGGTCTTGCGGGGTCTTGATCCCGGAACCGTCGCGGGCGACCAGGGCTTCGGCGGCGCCGATCTGGGTGGCGATGAGGAAGGTTTCCACCGGGACTTTGCGAGTGATGGCGGCGGTCAGGGGGCTGGAGCCGAGGTAGCCGATCTGCACGTCACCGGAGGCGATGGCGGCGATGATGTCGGCACCGTTGTCGAATTTACGCCAGCTGATATCGGCCTTGGTGGCTATTTCGTAGGCGCCATCGGCCTGGGCGACTTTCGCCGGGTCGACGGTGGTCTGGTAGGCGACGGTGATGTCGGCCGCTTGGGCCAGGAAACTCGCTGTCGCCAGGGAAGCGGCCGCCAGCAAGCGTAGAGGGAAAGTCAGTTTCATCAGAAAGCTCCTTATCATGCGACCGAGTGTCGGCGTGAGAAAGAGACTAAATGATCTAAGAAATCTAAAATAAATAACTTTTTCGAATTAGCTTAGTAACGGGAGACTGTAAGAGTGACCGCTTTGCGGTCAATCGCGAGCAGGCTTGCTCCTACAGGGTTCTATGGTGAAGATCCACTGTGGGAGCGAGCCTGCTCCGGGCGGCGTTCCGACGATAAGGTCCGAAGGACCTTCAGAGGTTAATTACTGATCGCCAGAATGCTCGCCTGGTAGGCCCCGACAAACACATCGAAATCACCGACTTCGTTCTGCTCCAGCTCAGCCTGTTGAGCCAGCGATGAACGCGCCAGTTCTTCGAAGCGGGCTTGCTCCTCAGGCGCCAACGGCTCGCTGCGGAAGAACTCGGCATGGGCCTGGCTCTGGCGCAGGGAGAACTGGGCAAAGCTCTCATTGTGCTCGGCCATGGCCGCCAACACCTGTGCCGACGGCGTCAGGGACGAGTCCTGGACCTTGGCCATCTGGGCGTCCAGCGCCTTGCTGTGGGCATCGCCGCCATGGCTCTGGTCGAGTATCGCGGCCAATGGCGCAATTTTCTCCAGCAACTCGCCGGCCCATTCCTTCAGGTCAACCGGATGGCCATCCCGTTGCAGTTGCAGGCCTGGACGACGGCCTTCCTTGACCACGCTGAGGAAGTTCGAAGTCGCGTTGCCGCAACTGGTGTTGGTCAGCAGCGGGCTGTCATTGAGCGCGCAGTACAGCAGGAACGCATCGAGAAAGCGTGACTCGGTAAGGTCGATGCCCATCGGCAGGAACGGGTTGATGTCCAGGCAGCGCACTTCAACGTACTGGATGCCCCGGGCCATCAGCGCCTGGATAGGACGCTCGCCGGTGTAGGTCACGCGTTTCGGGCGGATGTTGGAGTAGTACTCGTTTTCGATCTGCAGGATGTTGGTGTTGAGCTGTACCCACTCGCCATCCTGGTGGGTGCCGACTTCGACGTACGGCGCATACGGCGTGGCCACCGCTTTGCGCAGGCTGTCGGTGTAGCTGGCCAGATCGTTGTAGCACGGCGTCAGGCCGGCCTGGGCGTTGCTCTGGTAACCCAGGTCGCTCATGCGCAAGCTTGTGGCGTACGGCAAGTACAGGGTGCTCGGGTCCAGTTGCTCCAGCTGATGCGAGCGACCGCGCAGGAAGCCGGCGTCCAGTGCCGGCGAGGCGCCGAACAGGTACATCAGCAGCCAGCTGTAGCGGCGGAAGTTGCGGATCAGTGCGATGTAGGACGACGACTGAAAGTCGCGGTCGGTGCCGACAAAGCCTTCGGCCTGCCTGAGCAGCGGCCAGAGTTTTTCCGGCAGGGAAAAGTTGTAGTGGATGCCGGCAATGCATTGCATGGTCTTGCCGTAACGCAGGGCCAGACCCTTGCGGTACACGTACTTGAGCTGCCCGATATTGGACGTGCCGTAATAGGCGATCGGGATGTCTTCCTCGGCCGGCAACGGGCACGGCATCGATGGGCTCCACAGATACTCGTTGCCGAGCTTGCTGTAGGCAAAACGGTGAATGCTGTCCAGGCTCGCCAGCGTGTCCGCCGGGTCGGGCAGGGCCGGAGTGATGAACTCCAGCAGCGACTCGGAATAGTCGGTGGTGATCTGTTCGTTGGTCAGCGCGGAACCCAATGCTTCCGGGTGCGGCGTTTGCGCCAGGCGACCTTCGCCGGTCACGCGCAGGCATTCACGTTCGATGCCGTGAAGGCACTGTTCGAGCAGAGAGAGGTTAGCGCGCTCGCCGAGCAGGGCCAGGCGGCGGTTGAGAAGTTCGCTCAAGTTGGATTCCTTCACGCGTCAGTCGCCCCAATATGGGGGTGGGCAAGACGGTCTACAAGGGTGAAGTTGAAACTGGCGTTTTCGCCTGGTTTTCGGACCGCGCAGGCCCATACCCTGTAGGAGCGAGCTTGCTCGCGATGGAGGTTAACGATAACGAGGGGTGCCTGAGTGCAAACGGCGCCCTGACGTTCATCGCGAGCAAGCTCGCTCCTACAGGTCATTACGCTGAAATTAACTCAAATCGATGACGACTAGCTACAGGACAGCGAACGTGCCTTGTGCTTTTGCGACCAGTTTGTCGCCCTGCATCACATCGGCTTCGACTACCAGCGTGCGGCGACCCGGGTGGATCACCCGCGCCGTGCACATCACCTCGCCGTCGGAGACGGCGCGGATGTAGTTGATCTTGCACTCGATGGTCGCGCTCTGCTGATCAAAACCGTGTGTGCTGGAGCAGGCCAGCCCCATGGCAATGTCCACCAGACTGAACAAGGCCCCGCCGTGCAGCTTGCCGCCGCGATTGCGCAGCTCCGGTTCCAGCGCCAGGGCGACTTGCGCCACCCCGGTTTCCAGGCTGTGCAGGCGACAGCCCAACAGCTTGAAAAACGCGCTTTCGGTCAGTCCGGCGGGAATGTCCATCAGCGTTTCTTCAACTGCTTGGCGTTGGCGAACAGTGAAGCCATGGCATTGTTGCCCGGTGCTGCCGTGGTTTCCTTGCGCGGGGCAGTGTTCTGGGACTGGCGTGGCGCCGACCCCGGACGTGCGCCGCGAGCGCCGTCGATCTTCTCGCCCGGGGTGTCGCTCATGCGCATCGACAGGCCTACGCGTTTGCGCGGGATGTCGACTTCCATGACCTTCACTTTCACCACGTCGCCGGCCTTCACCGCTTCGCGAGGATCCTTGATGAACTTCTCCGAAAGTGCGGAGATATGTACCAAACCGTCCTGATGCACGCCGATGTCGACGAAGGCGCCGAAGTTGGTCACGTTGGTTACCACGCCTTCGAGGATCATGCCCAGTTCGAGGTCCTTGAGATCTTCCACGCCTTCCTGGAACTCGGCGGTCTTGAACTCTGGACGCGGGTCGCGACCGGGTTTTTCCAGCTCTTGCAGAATGTCGGTGACAGTCGGCAGGCCGAAGGTTTCATCGGTGTACTTCTTCGGGTCGAGACGCTTGAGGAACGCGGCGTCACCGATCAGCGAGCGGATATCACGGTCGGTTTCAGCGGCAATGCGCTGAACCAGTGGATAGGCTTCCGGGTGAACGGCTGACGAGTCCAGCGGGTTTTCGCCGTTCATGACGCGCAGGAATCCGGCGGCCTGTTCGAAGGTTTTCTCACCCAGGCGTGCGACTTTCTTCAGCGCTGCACGGGTTTTGAACGCGCCGTGCTCGTCGCGGTGGCTGACGATGTTCTGCGCCAGTGTCGCGTTGAGGCCGGAGATCCGTGCCAGCAGCGCCACGGAAGCGGTGTTCACGTCCACGCCAACGGCGTTCACGCAGTCCTCGACCACCGCATCCAGACCGCGGGCCAGCTTCAGCTGCGACACGTCGTGCTGGTACTGGCCGACGCCGATGGATTTCGGGTCGATCTTCACCAGTTCCGCCAGTGGATCCTGCAGGCGACGAGCGATGGAGACCGCGCCACGGATCGACACGTCGAGGTCCGGGAATTCCTTGGAAGCCAGTTCCGACGCCGAGTAAACCGATGCGCCGGCCTCGGAGACCATGACCTTGGTCATTTTCATGGCCGGGTATTTTTTGATCAGTTCGGCGGCCAGTTTGTCGGTTTCACGGCTGGCGGTGCCGTTGCCGATGGCGATCAGGTCCACCGAGTGCTTGGCGCACAGCGCAGCGAGCACGGCGAGGGTCTGGTCCCACTTGTTGTGCGGTACGTGCGGGTAAACCGTGGCGTGATCCAGCAACTTGCCGGTGGAGTCGACCACGGCCACTTTGCAACCGGTGCGCAGGCCCGGGTCGAGGCCCAGGGTGGCGCGCGGGCCGGCCGGGGCCGACAGCAGCAGGTCGTGCAGGTTGTGGGCGAAGACGTTGATCGCTTCGGTTTCCGCGCCATCGCGCAACTCGCCCAGCAGGTCGGTTTCCAGATGGGTGTAGAGCTTGACCTTCCAGGTCCAGCGCACCACCTCGCCCAGCCATTTGTCGGCGGCGCGGTTCTGGTTCTGGATGCCGAATTGCTGGCCGATCATGCCCTCGCACGGGTGCATGGTGCCCGGCAATTCGTCGCCGACTTTCAGCGAGGAGCTGAGAATGCCTTCGTTGCGGCCACGGAAAATCGCCAGCGCACGGTGCGATGGCATGCTCTTGAGCGGTTCGTCGTGTTCGAAGTAGTCGCGGAACTTCGCACCTTCCTCTTCCTTGCCGGCAATCACACGGGCACTGAGGGTGGCTTCCTGCTTGAGGTAGTTGCGCAGCTTGTCCAGGAGGCCTGCGTCTTCGGCGAAGCGCTCCATGAGGATGTACTTGGCGCCTTCGAGGGCAGCCTTCACATCGGCCACGCCTTTTTCCGCGTCGATGAAGCGTGCCGCTTCGCTTTCCGGGCTCAGGGACGGGTCGTTGAACAGGCCGTCGGCCAGTTCGCCGAGGCCGGCTTCCAGGGCGATCTGACCCTTGGTGCGGCGTTTCTGCTTGTACGGCAGGTACAAGTCTTCGAGACGGGTCTTGGTGTCGGCGAGCTTGATGTCGCGTTCCAGTTGCGGCGTCAGCTTGCCCTGTTCCTGGATGCTGGCAAGGATGCTGATACGCCGTTCGTCGAGTTCTCGCAGGTAGCGCAGGCGCTCTTCCAGATGACGCAATTGCGTATCGTCGAGGCTGCCGGTCACTTCTTTCCGGTAACGGGCGATGAAGGGAACGGTAGAGCCTTCATCGAGTAGCGCGACGGCCGCTTCGACCTGTTGTGGGCGTACACCGAGTTCCTCGGCGATGCGGCTGTTGATGCTGTCCATAAAACCACCTGACAAATTGTGAAAGCAGGCTCGCAGGCGCAGAGATAGGGCCTTGGCGAGTCTGGTTGAGCGGCCTGGCCTGCGCCGCTACCTGGATCAAAAGGTATCCCGTTGACCCGTGAAATCGAACAATTACTGCCGACGCCATGAAAAAAAATAGCGTCCGTCTGTAGTACCTGTCTGACGTTGCCTGACACAAAAGGCCGCGCATTATAACCAGCGTTATGGCATTCGGGGGCATCGCGGGTTGCCGGTGCAATGGCCGGTTTTCTGGCGTTGAAGGAAAAATCTGCTAACAATGCACACGGTGCGTATAACGGCAGCTACGCCATAATGCGTGCCGAGATCAAAGGAGCATCCAATGAGCAGCACTGCACAAACTGCTGAAGGCGAAAAAATTCTTATCGTTGACGACGATCCTGGGCTGAGCAGCCTGCTGGAACGTTTTTTCGTCAGCAAGGGCTATCGCGCCCGCGCCGTACCGAACACTGAGCAAATGGATCGCCTGCTGGCGCGCGAAGTGTTCAACCTGGTCGTCCTCGACCTGATGTTGCCCGGTGAAGACGGTCTGACCGCCTGCCGCCGCCTGCGCAACGCGAACAACCAGATTCCGATCATCATGCTCACCGCCAAGGGCGACGAGCTGAGCCGCATCAAGGGCCTGGAACTGGGCGCCGACGATTACCTGGCCAAGCCGTTCAACCCGGATGAGCTGATGGCTCGCGTCAAAGCGGTATTGCGTCGCCAGTCGGCGCCGGTGCCGGGCGCCCCGGGCAGCGAAGACGAAAGCGTGACCTTTGGTGACTACGAGTTGTCCCTGGCCACCCGCGAGCTCAAGCGCGGCGAAGAAGTGCACATGCTCACCACCGGTGAGTTCGCCGTGCTCAAGGCCCTGGTGATGAACGCGCGTCAACCGTTGACCCGCGACAAGTTGATGAACCTGGCCCGTGGCCGCGAGTGGGATGCCCTGGAGCGTTCCATCGATGTGCAGATTTCCCGTCTGCGCCGGATGATCGAACCCGATCCTTCCAAACCGCGTTACATCCAGACTGTCTGGGGTGTGGGTTACGTGTTTGTTCCGGATGGAACCGCCACCAAGTGATTGGCGATTTGTAGGAGCGGGTCCAGCGGGCAAGGGATCAATTGATCACGCCCGCAGACTCGCGATCCGCAATATGCGAGCATCGCTCGCTCCTGCAAGTGTTTAACGGTTATCCATGAAAACCCCCGTTTGGTTCCCCCAGAGCTTCTTCTCCCGCACCCTTTGGCTGGTGCTGATCGTCGTACTCTTCTCCAAGGCGCTGACCCTGGTTTATCTGCTGATGAACGAAGATGTGCTGGTGGACCGTCAGTACAGCCATGGCGTCGCCCTGACGCTGCGCGCCTATTGGGCTGCCGATGAAGAAAGCCGCGGCAAGATCGCCGAGGCCGCGACCCTGATCCGGGTGGTGGGTGCCGGTGTGCCGGAAGGCGAACAACACTGGCCTTACAGCGAGATCTACCAGCGGCAGATGCAGGCGGAGCTGGGGGCCGACACTGAAGTCCGGCTGCGCATGCATTCGCCACCGGCGCTGTGGGTTCGGGCGCCAAGCCTGGGTGATGGCTGGCTGAAAGTACCGCTTTACCCCCATCCGTTGCGCGGCCAGAAAATCTGGAACGTGCTGGGCTGGTTCCTCGCTATTGGTCTGCTTTCCACCGCTTCGGCCTGGATCTTCGTCAGCCAGCTCAATCAACCGTTGAAGCGTCTGGTGTATGCCGCAAGGCAACTCGGCCAGGGGCGCAGCGTGCGCCTGCCGATCAGTGATACGCCGAGCGAGATGACCGAGGTTTACCGTGCCTTCAACCAGATGGCCGAAGACGTCGAACAGGCCGGTCGCGAGCGTGAGCTGATGCTGGCCGGTGTTTCCCATGATTTGCGAACGCCCTTGACCCGCTTGCGCCTGTCCCTGGAGTTGATGGGTGATCGCACCGATCTGACCGACGACATGGTGCGCGACATCGAAGACATGGATGCGATTCTCGATCAGTTCCTGGCGTTCATTCGCGACGGGCGCGACGAGTCGGTGGAAGAAGTTGACTTGAGCGACCTGGTCCGCGAAGTCGCTGCGCCCTACAACCAGAATGAAGAGAAAGTGCGGCTGCGCCTGGAGCCGATTCAGCCGTTTCCGTTGCGTCGGGTGTCGATGAAACGACTGCTGAACAACCTGATCGGCAATGCGTTGCATCATGCCGGCAGTGGTGTGGAGGTGGCGGCGTATGTATCCGGGGATACCAGCGCGCCGTATGTGGTGCTGAGTGTCATGGACCGTGGTGCCGGTATTGATCCGTCGGAACTGGAAGCGATCTTCAACCCGTTCACCCGGGGTGATCGTGCCCGGGGTGGCAAAGGCACCGGGTTGGGATTGGCAATCGTGAAGCGGATTGCTTCGATGCATGGCGGTAACGTTGAACTGCGTAACCGCTCGGGTGGTGGCCTGGAAGCGCGAGTGCGGTTGCCGTTGGGGTTGATGCTGCCGCGGGATGCCGTTTAAGGCCGTATTTCTTCGGTGAGGCTAATGGCCTCTTCGTCGGATCGCCGCCCGGAGCAAGCCCGCTCCCACAATGATCGTGTTGAACACAAATTTTATGTCCACTGAAGAACCCTGTGGGAGCGGGTTTGCCCGCAAAGGCGGCCTCACTGCCGCCACAGGGCCCGAAGGTTAACCCTTCCCTTTGGTCCGGGTCATGTTCGGCCCACCATTCTTCTCCAGATGTTCAATGATGATCCCCGCGACATTCTTCCCGGTGGTGGTCTCAATCCCTTCAAGGCCGGGCGAGGAATTCACTTCCATCACCAGCGGCCCGTGATTGGAACGCAGGATATCCACCCCGGCCACCGCCAACCCCATGACCTTTGCTGCACGCAGTGCTGTCATGCGCTCTTCGGGTGTGATCTTGATCAGGCTCGCGCTGCCACCGCGATGCAGGTTGGAGCGAAACTCGCCGGGCTTGGCCTGGCGCTTCATCGCTGCAATCACCTTGTCACCGACGACGAAGCAGCGAATGTCCGCACCGCCGGCTTCCTTGATGTACTCCTGAACCATGATGTTCTGCTTGAGGCCCATGAACGCCTCGATCACCGATTCTGCGGCCGTGGCGGTTTCGCACAGCACCACGCCGATGCCTTGGGTGCCTTCCAGCACCTTGATTACCAACGGCGCGCCGTTGACCATTTCGATCAGGTCGGGAATGTCATCGGGGGAGTGGGCAAATCCGGTCACCGGCAAACCGATCCCGCGACGGGACAGCAATTGCAGCGAACGCAGCTTGTCCCGTGAACGGGCAATGGCCACCGATTCGTTGAGCGGAAATACTCCCATCATCTCGAACTGGCGCAGCACTGCGCAGCCATAAAAGGTCACGGATGCACCGATCCGTGGAATCACCGCATCGAAACCCTCCAGCGGTTTGCCGCGGTAGTGGATCTGCGGCTTGTGGCTCGCGATGTTCATGTAGGCACGCAGGGTATCGACCACCACCATTTCATGGCCGCGTTCAGTACCGGCTTCAACCAGGCGGCGGGTGGAATACAGACGCGGGTTCCGCGACAGCACAGCGATCTTCATGCAACACCTGTGGAGAAGGTAGATACCGGGAACACCGGCTTGTCTTGTACATATTTAATGCCCGGATTGACCACCAACTGGCCATCGATCAGGGCTTTGGAGCCGAGCAGCAGGCGATAACGCATGGACTTGCGGCAGGCCAGGGTGAACTCGACCCGCCAGACCCGATCACCGAGGGCCAGGGTGGTGCTGATCACATATCGCACCTGCGCCTGACCATTAGAGCTTTTAATGGTTTTTCTCGTCACCAGCGGTGCCTCGCAGCGGCGATGACGCAACTGCACCACGGTGCCCAGGTGCGCCGTGAAGCGCACCCACGGCTCGCCTTCGCGGTCGAACGTCTCGATGTCGGTGGCGTGCAGGCTGGAGGTGCTGGCTCCGGTGTCGATTTTTGCCCGCAGGCCCGCGACTCCCAAATCCGGGAGCGCCACCCACTCGCGCAGACCGACAACGGTCAAATGGTCAAATGTCTTCAAAATTGCTCAACCGGTAGAAACCGCGGTGGCCGCAGGCGGCCAGATTCGCGGTATTCACGCAGAATAATGGTTAAAAGGCGACAGATATCTACGGCCCGGATTTCCAGCACCCCGGGAGGTTATGGAATGTCAGCATTGTAATCCGGGACGGTGAAATTCTTGGTACGACAGAAACGGTAGTACAGTTCACCAATATTTCAGAATGAGGAAATCCCATGGCACAAAAAAACGAAGAGGACGATAAAGTCCGCCTCGATAAATGGTTGTGGGCTGCACGCTTTTACAAAACCCGCGCCTTGGCCAAGGCGGCGATTGAAAGCGGCAAGGTGCATTGCCGGGGCGAACGCTGCAAACCGGGTAAAGAGCCACGGGTCGGAGATGAATTTGTGATTCGCACCGGTTTCGATGAGCGCACGGTGGTGGTCCAGGTATTGTCGATCGTTCGCCGTGGCGCTCCGGAGGCGCAGACCTTGTATGCCGAAACGCAGGCCAGCATTGCCAAGCGCGAAGAGGCCGCGGCACAAAGAAAGGCAGGAGCCCTGGGCGTGAGCACCGACGGTAAACCAAGCAAGAAACAGCGACGGGATCTGTTCAAGTTTCGCGGTGGCAGCAACGAATGATTGGCCGGGGCCGCTGATCACATCGATCAGCACAAGACTTGTAATTGCACCCGCGCGTAGCCATATGAGGTAATTGGCCTGTCGTGCATGTGCCATTCGTCGAAAAGCGCGCACAGCCACCGACCTGTAAGCCATAACCAGGCAGCAATGCGCTATAGCCAAGGCCTAGCGTCGAATTCTGTAACCACTATTGTCACCACTTCAGATACCAGACTTATGACCGACTTACCGGATAACGACTTCACCCAACGCTTCATCTTCGATGACAGCGACACCCGTGGCGAGCTGGTTTCGCTGGAGCTCAGCTACGCTGAAGTCCTGGCCAAGCACGCCTATCCGGAGCCGGTCGCGCAACTGCTCGGCGAACTGATGGCGGCCGCATCGTTGCTGGTCGGCACGTTGAAGTTCGATGGCCTGCTGATTCTGCAAGCCCGTTCCGAAGGCCCGATCCCGCTGCTGATGATCGAGTGCTCCAGCGAGCGCGACATCCGTGGCCTGGCCCGTTACGACGCGGACCGTATCGCTCCCGACGCAACCCTGGCCGATTTGATGCCGGATGGCTCGTTGACGCTGACCATCGACCCGAGACAGGGCCAGCGTTACCAGGGCGTGGTCGATCTTGACGGTGAAACCTTGTCCGACTGCTTCACCAACTATTTCGTCATGTCGCAGCAGATCGGTACGCGCATCAAGCTCTGCGCCGATGGCCGTCGCGCCCGTGGCCTGTTGCTGCAGCAACTGCCCGCCGACCGCCTGAAAGACGAAGAAGAACGCGCCGCCAGCTGGCAGCACCTCACCGCCCTGGCCACTACCTTGACCGCTGATGAACTGCTGGGCCTGGACAACGAAACCGTGCTCCATCGTCTCTATCATGAAGAGCAGGTGCGCTTGTTCGACGTGCAAAAACTGCGCTTTCGCTGCAGCTGCTCGCGCGAACGTTCGGCCAATGCACTGGTCAGTCTGGGTAAGGAAGACGCGCAGCAACTGGTCGTGGAGCACGGTGGCAACATCGAGATCGATTGCCAGTTCTGTAACCAGCGCTACCTGTTCGATACTGCCGATGTCACCCAATTGTTTATCGGTGCGGGTGTCGAGACGCCGTCAGATACCCGTCACTAAAACGGTTCAGCGCAGGTAAATTCACTGGCTGCCGCCGGATTAACGCCGTTACGACAGGAGGGGCCTACTCTTTTTGGGCTTTTCTGGCATAATCCGGCCCACTTTTTTCGCGGTAGTAGTGCACGACTTTCTACTACAAAAACGTTTGGAGCACTCGGCCACTGGCCGACGGGGAACCTCATGACGCAAGCCAATAACGCCGTGTACACCGATCTGAGTGTTGATGATCTGGTTAAAGAAGCCCTCAACCGCGGTGAAGGCGAGCTTGCCGATACCGGCGCACTGGTTGTTCGTACCGGTCACCGTACCGGCCGTTCGCCAGTCGACCGTTTCATCGTTGAAGAGCCAAGCACCCAGGCCGCTATCGCCTGGGGCCCGATCAACCGCAAGTTCCCGGCCGACAAGTTCGACGCCCTGTGGGCTCGCGTTGAGGCATTCAACAACGCGCAAGAGCATTTCGTTTCCCACGTGCATGTAGGTGCGGCTTCCGACCACTACCTGGCCGTGAAGATGACCACCCAGACCGCCTGGCAGAACCTGTTCGGCCGTTGCCTGTTCATCAACCCGGCCCAGTACAACCCGGCCGGTCGTGAAGAGTGGCAGGTGCTGAACGTTGCCAACTTCGAGTGCGTACCAGAGCGTGACGGCACCAACTCCGACGGTTGCGTGATCATCAACTTCGCCCAGAAGAAAGTGCTGATCGCCGGTATGCGTTACGCCGGTGAAATGAAGAAAGCCATGTTCTCGGTGCAGAACTTCCTGCTGCCGGCCGCTGACGTGCTGCCAATGCACTGCGCCGCCAACATCGGCGAAGAAGGCGACGTGACCCTGTTCTTCGGTCTGTCCGGCACTGGCAAGACCACCCTGTCCGCCGACGAAAGCCGTTACCTGATCGGTGACGACGAGCACGGCTGGGGCGAGGGCGTGGTGTTCAACATCGAAGGCGGTTGCTATGCCAAGTGCATCGACCTGTCCGAGAAGAACGAGCCGGTTATCTGGAAAGCCATCAAGCACGGCGCGGTCCTGGAAAACGTCGTTATCGACGACGCCAAGCACGCCGACTACGCCGATGTCAGCCTGACCCAGAACAGCCGCGCCGCGTACCCGCTGGAGCACGTTGCCAAGCGTTCCGAGAAGAACCTCGGTGGCGAGCCTAACGCTGTGATCTTCCTGACCTGCGACCTGACCGGCGTTCTGCCGCCAGTGTCGATCCTCAACGAAGAGCAAGCGGCCTACCACTTCCTGTCCGGTTACACCGCGCTGGTCGGTTCGACCGAAATGGGTTCGGGCAGCGGCATCAAGTCGACCTTCTCCACCTGCTTCGGCGCACCGTTCTTCCCGCGTCCGGCCGGTGAATACGCTGAACTGCTGATCAAGCGCATCCGCGGCTTCGGCTCCAAGGTCTACCTGGTCAACACCGGCTGGACCGGCGGTGGCTACGGCGTCGGCAAACGCTTCAACATCCCGACCACCCGCGCAGTGATCGCAGCGATCCAGAGCGGCGCGCTGATCGGTACCGAGACCGAGCACCTGGACACCATCAACCTCGACGTGCCACTGGCCGTACCGGGCGTTGAGACTGGCCTGCTGAACCCACGCAACACCTGGGCCGACAAGGCCGCCTACGACGAAGCCGCCAAAGCACTGGCCGGCCTGTTCATCGAGAACTTCAAGAAGTTCGAAGTGAGCGACGCGATCAAGGCTGCCGGTCCAAAGTTGTAATGCTGGATTGAGCTAAAGAAAAAGCCGCCCCTTGGGGCGGCTTTTTTGTGTCCGTCGTTACTGGCCTTCCAACACCTGCGTGTCCCAACGTTGGACCTTGATGGCCTGGTAGAGCATGTCGATGGTCAAGGGCAACTTCTCGCCGCGACCCTTGGCTTTTCGCTTTAGATTCACGTCAAAGCCATCGGGCTGGAAGTAGCGATAGCTGTCGAAATCCACGAAATCGATGGCGAATAGATCTTCCAGGCATTCGATCAAGTGCCGGGCATCGACGCCATTGCAACCGAGGTCGAAATTGATCGAGGTGGCAAGGCTGATTGTTTTGCGCTCGGGCAGGCCGATTTCTTCGTGCAGCAGTTGCATGAGTTGCTGCATTGAGTGGTCGTCGGGGAAGTTGGGGGCGAGGTTCATTGCGTAGGTTCCGCCAATCGAAATGCAGGCGTCATATTGTCCTGCTCACGTTTCGACAGCCCCAGAGCGCCCGCTAGCGTTGGCCATTGGCTGACGACTTGTTTGAAATTGTCGATGATGTTTTCTGCATCCGCACGACCGACCCGAAAATACTCCGCCACTTCCCGGGCCAGTTCCAGATCCAGTGCGTTATCGGTATCGGTGATGTTGAGCTTCAAGCCGTCGGCGTGGGCCACCGGGTTCATGTCATAGGCGGCAGACAATCGCCATCCCCGACCCGGATCAAGGATAAAGCCATGGTTGCGCAGGTGATCGTCAGTGTTGGAAACCAGGATGTTGAAGACAATGCGAGACCACAACTCCCGCAGGTCTGCGTTGGTTTGCGAACCATGTTCCATGAGCACTTCGGCCAATTCAAGGTAGCTCGCGCCGACAGAGGCATCGTCACCGTCAACTCGATCAGTCATGGTCATGGCCGAGGCAAAGTGCAGTCGGTCGCCCCGTTCGGTGCGATCGAAGCGCTTGACCATGAAGCAGTGATGATCGCTGGTGTAGCGTCGGGCGATGCCGGTCGCGACTCGCAGGCCACAATGATTGGCCAGGGCATTTACCACGAGCTCCCAAGCGCCAATGTCATAGTCATCGCGTGTGCTGGGGAACTTGGCGATCCACAAGTGACCGCGCTCGTCGGCAACGCTGGCCTTGGGGCGGGCGCCACCCAGCGAACCTCCGGGTGCGATCAACATTCTCAGCCACTCTCGGCCGTCGAGTGAGGTGTTGTCCGGGTCGTTTTCCAGAGCTCGGCTTGCTTGCTCCAAAGCCCGCAGCTCAATGAACGGTGGAGCGGCCACGCCATTGCGATCATCGAGAAAGTTGCCTTCGTCATTGAGCTTGTAGCGGATCGCGCCGACCCGATAGAGATCATGTACGCCTAACAGGAAATCCGACTCGTAAAGCTTGCTACCTTTTGCAAGCAATCCATCGCGAACATCTCGCTCCATCCGCCGCTTCATCAACAATTGACCCCACCGATCCGGGCTTGAATCAGCGAACACGCCAAACCGGCTTTGATGTTGCCCTGGGAACTGACGACCTTCATAGAGGCCGATTCGAGGGTCCAGCGGTGTGAAGTTCAACTCGGGATCTGCCAGCGCCACAGCGTCGTATTCAAATTCGAAGACATCCGAGGAGCGGGTCTTGCGGGCGTGCAAGAAACCGAGGCGTCTGGGCCCGTTCAAGGATTCCCAATCGGCATACACCGCAATCTGCGTCATTTTTCACCTGTCGCGGGCTTGGTTTTTTTCTTGGTCAACAGACTGGAAAGTGAGTGGGTGTTGAAGGGGAAGTCAGCGGAGAGATCCTCTGTCCGGGTGGCACTTTCAATTGCGCCAGTGTCTTTTTCAGGTATTGGAGAGGTCTTTTTAACTGCGCTTATTCTGCGTACTCGTCGGTTCGAGTCTTTCACTGAGGTTGCCTTGGGTTTCAGTCGTGCGTCCTGCAGTTGACGACCCACCTCATCGGTTGCCGCGAGCCTATTCAAGTCTTTTTCCAGACCCAGAACCTGCATGACAGACAGGTAGGCTCCGATGGTCACCCCTGAGCCACCTGATTCCAGGGAGCGCAAGGTTGTCAGTGACATGCCCGCCCTCTCGGCGACTTGTTTGGCGGTGAGTTTGCGGCGCAGGCGAGCGAGTTTCAGCCGCTCGCCGAACTCGGAAAGTAGTCTGGAAGTGGCGGGCAAGAGTGGAGCTGTCTTCTTGGCCATGTGCCAATATTCCTTCATTAAGGCGCTATAACTGCCAGAATAATAGCACTTAAAGGAAAGGGTGAGCTGCGATTGGGGTATTGAAAAAGGCACCATTCTCTTGACGTTGATTTCCTTAAGGAGTGCCTTGTAACTGCCATTATTCCAGCTGTTTTATATTGAAACAGTCAGAATAATTCCACTTTTTCGCTCTGATGATTGGCGTCAGGCTGGGGCTTTCCAGTTGAGCATGCGTTGCTGGGCAACCTTGAGCAGGTCGCAGTCGTCCTGGGTCAGCAGGTAGAGGGCATGGGTGATGTGCGGGATGTCTTCGAGGTCGCCGTGCTTGAAGCATTGGCAGTGCAGGGTTTGCAGCAAGCCGCTGGAGGCCCGTATGCGCTGCAGGGCGGCTTCGAGGATGTCTTGCGGGTTGGCTTCTGTGTCGATGATCAGGGGCGGGGAATCGGTGAGGTTGGTGTGGAGTGGGCGGTAGCGATTTGGAAACGGGTTCAGAGTTGGCATGGCATGTACTCGGTTTGTTGTTAAGTAACCGCCAGCACCGTGACCAAACGATGGGAGGCGGACTGTGCGCAGGCTTGGTCAACCGAGAACAACAAATCGGCTCGCCCGAAGGCGTCCCGCACACAGCCGCCATGACAACGCGCTGTGAGGACATGGATGTCCGCGGCGCGAATGATGGCACAACTATGTGCGTTGTTCTCAGGTGACCAAACCTGATCGCTTATTTGGCAGCGATAGGCCGGACTATATGTTTTTGCCAATGGCTGGTGACAGCCGACAAGGTGTCTTGTTTTGTAGGACCTTGCCGAAGCTTTCATAGGTCGTTGCTGACGGACTTATCCACACTGCACCGCGTTATCGTTCTTCGCGAGCAGGCTCGCTCCCACAGGGGGATTGCGGTGTTTTTCAGATGGCGAGTTTCGGCAAGCGCTGCCGGGCGATGTCGAGCAGGTCGTTGCCGTCCTGTGTCAGCAAGTACAGGGCGCTGACGATCTTGGGGATGTCGCTCGCTTCGGCCTGGTTGAAGCACGTGCAATAAAGGGTTTCGAGCAGGTCGCTGGCGGCGCGGATGCGTTGTCGGGCAGCGTCGAGGATCTCGAAGGGGTCGGCCTCGGTATCGATGACCAGCACCGGGGTTTCGCTGTAGCGGGTCTTGAGTGGGCGGTAGCGGGCTGTCAGTGAGTCGGGGTTTTTCATTGAGTGGGTCCTGTGCGAAATCGGCAAGTGTTCCCGGCAGGCCGAGACACTGTTTTCAGCCGCGCCGGAAACTATAGGAGGGTATGGTGTTACGGGACAATACGGCTGAGATCGACAGGCTTTGTAAGGGTTTTGTCATATTTAGAGGAAGCGGACTACAGGTTGTTGGTGGGTTTTCAACGTGAAATGGCGATGGGTAAAAATGCTTACAGCGGTTTCAGTTGCTTCGCAGTCAATCTCGGTAGAGGGGGTCTCGGACAATGTCGGGTGTTTCGAGTTTTGCGGTGGGTGTTTTGGCCTGCTCGCGAAAGCGATCTGTCGGTTACCCGATTCCTCAAGCCTTTCCAGCCATCCGCTGTATCATCCCGTATCGTTTTTGCCCCCGACCTTTTCTCGACTCGCTGCGATCGCCGGCCAGGCTTTTGGCGCTGCGGCGGTCAACGGAGTGACAGCTTATGCACAACACCCTGGAACAGGTTTTCGGTTATCCACAGTTTCGACCTGGTCAGGAGGCGGCGGTCAGTGCCGTGCTGGCCGGGCGTTCGGCGGCGGCAATTTTCCCCACCGGTTCCGGCAAATCCCTTTGCTACCAATTGCCAGCGGTGTTGCTGCCGCACCTGACGCTGGTGGTCTCGCCGTTGCTGGCGTTGATGCAGGATCAACTGGCGTTCCTGCAACGCCATGGCATCTCGGCGGGCAGTATCGATTCGGCCCAGAGCCGCGATGACGCCAGCGATGTGATGGCCCGTGCCAGGTCCGGCGAGTTGAAGATTCTGATGATCTCGGTGGAACGCTTGAAGAACGAGCGTTTTCGCCATTTCCTGCAGCAAGTACCGATCTCGCTGCTGGTGGTGGACGAGGCGCACTGCATCTCCGAATGGGGGCATAACTTTCGTCCGGACTACCTCAAGCTTCCCGACTATCAACGCCAGTTCAATATTCCTCAGGTGCTGCTGCTGACCGCCACGGCGACACCCAAGGTCATCGCCGACATGCAGGCGAAATTCGCCATCGCCGCCGAGGACGTAGTGACCACCGGTTTCTATCGCCCGAACCTGAATTTGCTGGTGGAGCCGGTTCGCGCAGCGGACAAGCGCAGACGCCTGGTCGAGTGGATGAGCCAGCGTCCGGATCAGCCGAGCATCGTCTACGTTACCCTGCAGAAAACCGCCGAGCAGATTGCCGAACACCTGAACCGCAATGGCATTCAGGCCGAGGCCTATCACGCCGGGTTGCCCCATGAACAACGGGTAGCGATCCAGCGGCGATTCATGGGCGGGCAGTCCAATTGCATCGTCGCCACCATCGCTTTCGGCATGGGCATCGACAAAAGCGACATCCGCAACGTGGTGCATTTCGACCTGCCAAAATCCATCGAAAACTACAGCCAGGAAATCGGCCGCGCCGGACGTGACGGGCAGCCGTCGGATTGCCTGGTGTTGGCCAACCGCGACAGCCTCAACGTGCTGGAGAACTTCGTCTACGGTGACACGCCCGAGCTGGATGGCATCCGTTGCGTGCTGGACGAGATGCATGCCGCAGCCCCCGAAGGGCAGTGGGAGTTTCTGCTGGGACCGTTGGCGGATCAGAGCAATATTCGCCTGTTGCCGCTCAAGACCTTGCTGGTGCAACTCGAATTGCGCGGGTTGATTGCCCCGCGCTATGCGTACTACGCCGAGTACCGATTCAAATATGTGCAGGAGCCCGAGGCACTTTTGGCGCATTTCGAAGGCGAGCGCAGGGATTTTGTCGCGGCGATCATCCAGACCTCCAGCCGCGCCCGTACCTGGGCAACGGTGAATTTCGAGGCGTTGTACGAGCAGTATCAGGCCGAGCGCACTCGGGTGGTCAAGGCGCTGGATTACTTCCAGGAGAAGGGCTGGGTGGAGCTCGAAAGCAAGCAGATGACCGAGGTCTACAGCGTGCTGCAAAACGGGTTCGACAGCGTCGCGTTGAGCGAGGAACTGCACGGCTGTTTCACTCGCCATGAGCACACCGAGATCGCGCGGATTCACGCGATGCTGGATCTGTTCGCCACCGACCAATGCCTGGGTTATCGCCTGGCCGAGTACTTCGGCGATCACAATGCCCCGCAGCAATGTGGCCATTGTTCGGTGTGTCATGGGCAAGTGGCGCGGCTACCGGCTCCACCGGAATTGCCGGCGCTTGTGGATAAAAATTTCGAGGCGCTGTGTGGCGGTTTTATCCACAGGCACGAGCAGCACGCGGGCAATGTGCCCTCGGCTGAGCGCGTGACACGGTTTCTGTGCGGGATCAGCGTGCCGCTGTTCACCAGGCTCAAGGCGCGGATGGTTGCCGGGTTCGCGGCGCTGGAGGATTACCCGTATGCCGAGGTGCGCGAGTGGGCAGAGCAACATCTGGCAGGCTGAACTGTGGTCCCACAGGGTTTTGCGGTGTATTCAATGGGGCACATCCATCCGCTGAATGTTGCTCATCACAGGAATAAATTTCAAAAAAGCCCGGTGGCTGACTATGGTGATGGCTGTCTTCGGATCGCCAACAAGAGAACAAAGCATGAGCCAGACACCGTCGAACATTCAGCGCGCCGCCGTGATCGGCGCGGGCACCATGGGCCGTGGCATTGTCATGTGCCTGGCCAATGCCGGCGTGGCCGTGCAGTGGGTCGACAACAACTCGCAAATGCTGGACCAAGCGCTGGCCACCGTGGCGGACACTTACGCCCACAACGTGCGCCAGGGCCGGATTGAGCGGGGTGAAGCCGATGCCCGTGTCGCCCGCATCAAGGCGGCAGACGATTATGCGGCCATCCGCGATGTCGACCTGGTCATTGAAGCGGTGTACGAAAACCTTGAGCTCAAGCAGAAAATATTCCGCGAGCTCGATGGCCTGCTCAAACCTGAAGCGATCCTGGCGAGCAATACTTCGGCGCTGGACATCGACGCTATCGCGGCGGTCACGCGCCGGCCGCAGCAAGTGCTGGGCCTGCATTTCTTCAGCCCGGCGCACATCATGAAGCTGCTGGAAATCGTCCGCGGTGCACGAACGACGCCAGCAGTGCTCGATACCGCGCTGGCGCTCGGCCAGCGCATGGGCAAGGTCAGTGTGGTGGCGGGCAACTGCGACGGTTTCATTGGCAACCGCATGCTCAATACCTATGTGCTCGAAGCGCGAAAAATGCTGCTGGAAGGCGCTTATCCCTATCAGGTGGACGCAGCGCTGCAAGAGTTTGGTTTCGCCATGGGACCGTTCCGCATGTTCGACGTGGTCGGCGTCGACCTGCAGTGGCGCGCCCGGCAACTGTCCGGTGTCGGGCAGGACGCGCCAGAGGTTCAGGTGGATAACCGACTGTGCGAGATGGGGCGCTTTGGTCAGAAGAGTGGTAATGGCTATTACCACTATGAGCCGGGCAGTCGTCAGGCTGAACATGATCCACAGGTGGATGCGCTGGTGCTGGAAGTCAGCGAAAGATTGGGGTTCCACCGTCGTGTGATCGGCCCGGAGGAAATTCTCGAGCGCTGCTTGCTGGCGCTGGTCAATGAAGGCGCGAAGATCCTGCAGGAAGGCATTGCCGGGTCAGCCCATGACATTGATCTGGTCTATCTCAACGGTTACGGTTTCCCGGCGGACAAGGGCGGGCCGATGGCCTGGGCGGATCAGCAAGGGTTGGCGGACATTCATCGGCGCTTGATGGACCTTGAAACGCGTCAGGGCGATCACTGGCAACCGGCGCGGTTGATCGGGGAGTTGGAGGCGGCCGGCAAGGGCTTTGCCGACAAGTGATTGATGTGGCGCTTGCAGGAGCGAGCCTGCTCGCGATGAATACACCGCGGTTTCGCCTTAGACTGGCGAACCCACCGAGGAATCAACGCTAATGCCCCAACGCACCGACTACCCGCACTTCCAGCCCATCACCACCCGCTGGCACGACAATGACGCCTACGGTCACGTCAACAACGTCACCTACTACAGCTTCTTCGATACAGCGGTGAACACCTACCTGATCGAAGTCGGTGGCCTGAGCATCCATGACGGCGAGGTGGTGGGGTTCGTGGTGAGCTCGGCTTGTGATTACTTTGCTTCCATTGCCTTCCCGGATCGCATCGAGATCGGCCTGCGGGTGGGCAAGTTGGGCAACAGCTCAGTGCAATACGAACTGGCGGTGTTCAAGCAAGGGGAAGATGAAGCCTGTGCGGCGGGGCGCTTCGTGCATGTGTTTGTCGATCGCGCGTCGAATCAACCCGTGGCGATTCCTTCAGGGTTGCGTGGGGCGCTGGAACGTCTGGTGGTTCAGTAAGGCAAAAAAAATCGCAGCCCTTGGGCTGCGATTTTTGCTGGACCAGTTATAGCGAGGCGATGGATGCCTTAGTCGTCGTCGTGCCAGCGATGCTTGCGGTGGCCATAGGCATGACCGTGGTGACGGTGGCCGTCACGGTAGTAACGACGATCGTCATGGCCGCGATAGTAACGACGATCGCTGCCCTCATCATCGTACTCTTTGCCCATGTGGTTACCCAGCGCGCCACCGACGCCGCCGCCTGCTGCGGCGCCGATCAGGCTGCCGGTGGTGCCGCCCATGCTGCGGCCGACCACGTTACCGCCTGCAGCACCCAAGGCACCGCCAATGGCTGCTTCGCCACGGCTGTGTTTGTTTGCGCCGACGGCACTACCACCCGCGCCACCCAGGGCCGCGCCGATGGTGGAACCTGTACTGCCGCCTAGCGACTGGCCGACGACCGAGCCTAGAACCCCGCCCAATGCGCCGCCTACACCGGCTTCGGTGGTGCCGCCAGCAGACGCGATACCGCTGACCAGGCCAAGGGACAACAAGAGAATCGAGGAGTACTTCATGGAGGAACCTCTAGGGGATGACGGCGCGATCCTGAGGCTCTGGAATGGGCGTGACAATCGAAATCCGACGAATAACACGACCTGTATACAATATTGCAAGTTACTGTTTTTTGGGCGGAACTTAACGTTTTTTTGCGGGTCTTTTACTACTTCGCAAAGGCCGTTTTCATGAGGAAACGGCCTTTTTTGTGGGTTATTGGAAATGGTTCAAGCGGTGCTGAAATCAGCATTGAATCATCCGACGCCATCGCGAGCAGGCTCGCTCCCACAGTAGAACCGGGTAGAACACAAATGCTGTGTTCGCCGAAGCTCAAATGTGGGAGCGAGCCTGCTCGCGAAGGGGGCAGTTCAGACAGCGTGTTACGCCGACCTGGCCATGATCAACCCGGTTTCGCTTGCCGCTTCCAGCCGGATGGCCACGAACTTCGATGTTGGTGTATGACTGCCATCACCGATGCTTTCCAGCGGCACCAACGGGTTCACTTCCGGATAGTAGGCCGCCGCTTGCCCGGCCGGGATGTCAAACGCCAGCAGTGTGAAGCCCTTCACCCGACGTTCAACGCCATCGTCCCAGAGCGAAACGATGTCCGCCTTCTGCCCCGGCTTGAAGCCCAGGCGGATGATGTCCGCTTCGTTGACGAACAGCACATCGCGCTGGCCCTTGACGCCACGATAACGATCATTGAGACCATAGATGGTGGTGTTGTACTGATCGTGGGAGCGCATCGATTGCATGATCAGGTCCGGCAGCACACCGGTGGCGCGGGTGCGTTCGTGCACCAGGTCTTCGGGCAGCACGTTCGGACGGAAATTGGCCCGCCCTGAGGCGGTGCTCCACTTGCGTGCGCCAGCGCTGTTGCCCAAGTAGAAACCGCCCGGATTCCTGACCTTCTCATTGAAATCCGTGAAGCCTGGAATGGTCTCGGCGATCAGGTCGCGGATACGGCTGTAGTCTGCTACCAGCCAGTTCCAGTCCACCGGGTGGTTGCCCAGGGTTGCGGCGGCGATGCCGGCCAGGATCGCCGGTTCCGAGCGCATCTGGTTCGACAGTGGCTGCAGCTGACCATTGGAGGCGTGGACCATGCTGAACGAATCTTCGACGGTTACCGCTTGCGGGCCTTCGGTCTGGATATCGATGTCGGTGCGACCCAGGCACGGCAGGATCAGTGCGTCCTTGCCATGGGTCAAATGGCTGCGGTTGAGCTTGGTGCTGATCTGCACGGTCAGGTCGCAGTTTTGCAGGGCCTGGAACGTGCGCGGGCTGTCCGGCGTTGCCTGGGCAAAATTGCCGCCCAGACCGATGAAGACTCTCGCCCGGCCTTCAGCCATCGCATGAATGGCTTCGACCACGTTGTGGCCGTTGTGGCGTGGCACCTTGAACTGGAAGCGACGTTCCAGGGCATCGAGGAACGCCGCCGGCGGCCGTTCGTTGATGCCCATGGTCCGGTCGCCCTGCACGTTGCTGTGGCCGCGCACCGGGCACAGACCGGCACCCGGCCGGCCAATGTTGCCGCGCAGCATCATCAGGTTGGCGATTTCCTGGATGGTCGCCACCGAGTGGCGATGCTGGGTGATGCCCATGGCCCAGCACATGATGACGTTCTTGCTCTTGGCGTACATGCGCGCCGCTTGTTCGATCTCTACCAGCGTCAGGCCCGACTGCTCGACGATCTGTTCCCACGGTGTTTCGTCGATGGTCGCCAGGTACTCCAGCACATTGGCGCTGTGCTCATTGAGGAATTCGTGGTCGAACACCGCCGGGGCGCCGCTGCGCTGTGCATCGCGCTCCCACAGCAGGAGGAATTTCGCCATGCCGCGCATGATCGCCATGTCGCCGCCCAGGGCCGGGCGGAAGAACGCGGTGTTGGTTGGCTTGTCGCCGTTGGTGAGCATTTCGAATGCGTGCTGCGGGTGCTGGAAGCGTTCCAGGCCACGTTCCTTGAGCGGGTTGATGCACACCACCTGAGCGCCGCGCTTCACCGCTTCGCGCAGTGGTTCGAGCATCCGCGGGTGGTTGGTGCCGGGGTTCTGGCCCCAGACGAAAATCGCATCGGCGTGTTCGAAATCGTCGAAGGTCACGGTCCCTTTGCCGACGCCGACGCTTTGCGACAACGCGACACCGCTGGCCTCGTGACACATGTTCGAGCAGTCAGGGAAGTTGTTGGTGCCGTAGGCGCGCACGAACAGCTGATAAAGATAGGCTGCTTCGTTGCTGGCGCGACCCGAGGTGTAGAACTCGGCCTGGTCCGGGCTCGACAAGCCGTTCAGGTGTTTGGCGATCAGCGCGAAGGCGTCGTCCCAGCTGATCGGCTTGTAGCGGTCGGTTTCGGCGTCGTAGCTCATCGGCTCGGTCAGGCGGCCCTGATATTCGAGCCAGTAGTCGCTTTGCTCCAGCAGCGAGGTGACGCTGTGCCTGGCGAAGAATCTGGCGTCGACCCGGCGTTTTGTCGCTTCCCAGTTCACCGCCTTGGCGCCGTTCTCGCAGAACATCACCATGCCCTTTTCCGGAGAGTCACCCCAGGCGCAACCCGGGCAATCGAAGCCACCGTTCTGGTTGGTCTTGAGCATGATGCGCAGGTTTTTCAGTGCGTTGTCGCTGGTCAACCAGGCCTGGGCGACGCTGATCAGTGCGCCCCAGCCACCGGCCGGGCCTTTGTAGGGTTTGTAGCGAGGAACAGGTGTCTGGTCGGCTTGACGGTGTTGACTCACGCTTGGTTCTCCGACGTTGGGCTGTACACCCGCGGTGCATTCTTCTGTGGCAAATGGATGAGGTTGAGGTTGTGGCGGCGGGCCCATTGCACGGCAAGGCCGGTGGGCGACGACAGGCTGACCAGGGTCTGGATGCCGGCGCGCAAGACCTTCTGGATCAATTCGAGGCTGCAACGACTGGTGACAATCACCAACCCGCCAGCGGTCGGGATTTTTTGCCGGATCAGCCCGCCAATCAGTTTGTCGAGGGCGTTGTGCCGACCGATGTCTTCGCGCCCCAGCAGCAACTCGCCTTGACCGTTCATGAACACCGCCGCGTGCACCGCACCGCAATGCTGGCCCAAAGGCTGGAAGGCGCCGATGCGCTGGCGCAGGCCATCGAGCCATTCAGCCGGCGGCAGCGGGGCGCCAGGCAATACCTGAAGGTCTGGCAATGCCTGCTCGACCGCTTCCACACCGCACAACCCGCAACCACTGGTGCCGGCCAGTTGCCGACGCTGTTGCTTGAGGTTCCAGAAGGCGCGGTTGGCGATGGTCACTTGCGCGTATTGCGCTGACCCTGAGCCGCTGAGTTGCAGGTCATAAATATCAGTGGCGTCGATGATGATGCCGCTGCCCAGGCTGAAACCGACGATGAAGTCTTCGAGGTCCGTTGGCGTCACCAGCATGACGGCCTGGCTGATGCCGTTGTAGGCAATCGCCAACGCGACTTCCTCGGCCAGCGCGGTGCTGTCCGATTCCGAGTATTCAAGGTTGCTGTAACTGTACGTCTGGCTTGCGGCGGGCGCGGGCGTTTGGGGGGCAGGCGCCGCGCAGGCTGGGCGCTTGGCGTTCATGGCATCACCGACGGATTGATCAGCTTTAAGACTAGGCGCGGCAACTTGTCGCGTCTAATCGCTATTACTGATCTACCGATAGATGCCGTCGATCAAGAGTTCGTCTGCGATTGCCGATAGATCGCGAAACAGGCTTCCGCCAGGGCCGAGCGTGGCGCGCTGCGTCGCATGATCAGCCCCAGGCGGCCAAGGGTCTGGGCGCTCTCGATCGGTTGCAGGCGCAGGTGTTCGGTCAGCCCTTCGAGGCCACCCTCCAATGGCATCACGGCGCAACACAGGCCGCCATGCACGGCTTGCAGCAGTTGATGAACGGCGTCGGTCTGCAGCAACGGTTGTGGGGTGAGGCCGCGGCTGTGGAAGTTATGGTCGATGGATTGGCGAAAGTGCATGCCGCTGGTGAGCATGCCCAGTGGCAGTTCGATCAATGATTCCCAGCTGAGCGGTGCCTCGCCAAAGGTGAAGAAGCGCTGGTCGTAGAGCAACCCCATGCGGGTTTCGCTGAAGGCCAGGGAATCGAAATGTTCGGCGTCGAGGCGTTCCAGATAGGAAACACCGAGGTCCAGGCGATTGTTCGCCAGTTGTTCGAGGATTTGCTCCGAACTCAGCGCCGAGAGCTCGAAGCGCAGGTTCGGGTGCTCGGCATGCAGGCGTTGCAGCAGCGGCAGTGGGTCGAAGCTCGACAGCGGCACCATGCCCAGGCGCAAGGTGCCGACCAGGTTGCCACGACAGGCGGCCGCTTCGGCGTACAAACCGTCATAGGCTGCCAGCACCGTACGTGCCCAGGCCAGCACCCGCTCGCCCGGCGCGGTGAAGCCTTCGAAGCGCTGGCCGCGATTGACCAGCGGCAAATCGAGTTCTTCTTCGAGGCTGCGCAGGCGCATGGACAGGGTCGGCTGGGTGATGTGGCAGCGTGCGGCGGCCTGGCCGAAATGGCGGGTTTCGTCGAGCGCGATGAGGAATTTCAGCTGCTTGATGTCCATCTTCGCTCCTGGGCGCGTGAAGGGGCGGATTCTATCGCAAGCGGGGTCATTGGTCGGGTTGGATTCGCAGGTGACAGCCGTGGTCTAGGCTTTGACGTCTGGAACCTCAAACCCAAGGAGAGCGCACCATGAGTCTTTTGAGCTTTGTGAAGGAAGCAGGTGAAAAACTGCTGGATCTTCTGACGCCAGGCAATGCCAATGCCAGTGAACAGTTGAAAGAACACATCAGCAAAGTCGGCCTGGGTAATCCGAATGTGCAGGCGACGGTCGATGGTGACAAGGTGACGGTGACTGGCGAAGTGGCGAGCCAGGAAGAGAAGGAAAAGATCCTGCTGGCGGTGGGCAATATTGCCGGGGTTGGCAGCGTGGATGATCAGATTACCGTGACCGGGCCTGCAGTTGCTGCCGCGCGTTTTGTGGTCGTGAAAAAGGGCGACACGCTAAGTGCCATATCCTTGGCCGTGTATGGCAGTGCCAACCAGTACAACAAGATTTTCGAAGCCAACAAACCGATGCTGTCGCACCCGGACAAGATCTATCCGGGGCAGTCGTTGCGGATTCCTGAGTAACCTTCAAGACCGCTTTCGCGAGCAGGCTCGCTCCCACAGGCCAGGTGCGTTTTTTGTGGGAGCGAGCCTGCTCGCGAAGCAGGCGACCCGGTCTCACAGACCAGCTATCAAATCCCGATAATCCCCAACCGCTGCAAACTCCGCCGTATCCCTCGGCCCTTTGTGGCTGTCTGGTTCGCGCACGGCCAACAGGTGCGCCACGCCAAAGTCCCGTGCGCTACGCAGGATCGGCAAGGTATCGTCGATGAACAGGCTGCGCGCCGGATCGAAATCGATGTCGGCTTGCAGTGCATCCCAGAACTGCGGGTTTTCCTTGGGGAAGCCGTAGTCATGGGAACTGATCAAGCGTTCGAAGTAGGGCGCCAGTTCGATTTTTTCCAGCTTCAACGACAGCGCATCCCGATGGGCGTTGGTGATCAGCACCACGCGCTTGCCGGCTCGTTTGATCGCCGCCAGAAAGGTGTCGGCATCCGGGCGCAGGGCGATCAGGTGCGCGGTTTCCAGTTTCAGGTCGCGCACCGACAGCTTCAGTTCCGCGCTCCAGAAGTCCAGGCAGTACCACTGCAACTGGCCGGCATTGCGCTCGAACAATGGCTGCAATTCCATCTCGGCCATGGTCCGGCTGACCCCGTGCAGTTCGGCGTAACGCCGGGGCAGGTGCTCCATCCAGAAATGGTTGTCGAAATGCAGATCCAGCAGCGTGCCGTCCATGTCCAGCAGAACGGTATCGATGTCGGACCAGGGTAATGAAGGCATGGCAACGTCTCGGGCAGTAGAAAGATTTCTGGCGTAAACAATCGGGAAAGCCGCGTTATAGTAGCGCGTTCACGCCAAGGAGCTTTGCATGCGCCAGAAACCCACCATACTCGCCCGCGAAATTGTCGCCACCAGTCGATTGTTCTGCGTGGAGGAGCTGAAGTTGCGCTTTGCCAATGGCGTGGAACGCACCTATGAGCGCCTGGTCGGCAAAGGGGCCGGGTACGGCGCGGTAATGATCGTGGCGATGCTCGATGCCGAGCATGCGGTGCTGGTCGAGGAGTATTGCGGTGGCACGGACGAATATGAAATGTCCTTGCCCAAGGGTTTGATCGAGCCGGGTGAAGACGTGTTGGCGGCAGCCGAGCGTGAGCTCAAGGAAGAGGCCGGGTTCGGCGCGCGGCAGCTGGAGCACCTGACCGAGTTATCGCTGTCCCCCGGTTACATGAGCCAGAAAATTCAGGTGGTGCTGGCGACCGACCTCTACGAAGAGCGCCTGGAAGGCGACGAGCCCGAGCCGATGCGGGTGGACAAGGTCAATCTGCGTGAACTCTCGGCGCTGGCGCAAAACCCGCAATTTACCGAAGGCCGTGCCTTGGCGGCGCTGTATCTGGCCCGAGACCTGTTGACTCAGCGTGGAGCGTTCCAGCCATGAATTTTCCGCATCCATTGATGGCACCGGTCATCGAGCTGGCCTTGCAGGCTGGTGAGGCGATCCTGCCGTTCTGGCGTACAGGCACGGCCGTTACGGCGAAGGCTGATGATTCGCCGGTGACCGCTGCTGACCTGGCCGCGCACCACCTGATTCTGGCCGGGCTGACGGCGCTCGATCCAAGCATCCCGGTGCTCTCCGAAGAGGACGCCAATATTCCCCAAGGCGTGCGTGCCGGCTGGCAGCGCTGGTGGCTGGTCGATCCGCTGGATGGCACCAAGGAGTTCATCAGCGGCAGCGAAGAGTTCACCGTCAACATCGCCCTGATCGAAAACGGTCGAGTGGTGTTCGGTGTGGTGTCGATGCCGACCAACGGCCGCTTCTATGTCGGTGGCGCCGGCCTCGGTGCCTGGCGCGGCGATAAAGGTGGCACGCCTGTGGTGATTCAGGTGCGTGATGCGTTAGCGCCAGGCGAGTCGTTCACCGTGGTGGCCAGCCGTCGCCATTCGAGCCCGGAGCAGGAGCGTTTGCTGGCTGGATTGAGCGCCAGCCTGGGCGAGCTGCAACTGGCCAATATCGGCAGTTCGCTGAAGTTTTGCCTGCTGGCCGAAGGGGCCGCGGATTGCTATCCGCGCCTGGCACCGACTTCGCAGTGGGACACGGCGGCAGCGCAAGGCGTGCTGGAAGGTGCCGGCGGCGAGGTGCTGGAGTTGAGCGGCGAGCCGTTCAGCTATCCGGCGCGGGAATCGCTGTTGAATTCATTCTTCCTGGCGTTGCCGGCAAAGGCAGCGTGGCGGGAGAAACTGCTGGAGTTGGCCCGGTCCTGAAATTGCCCTGACTTTGTGGCAAGGGGGGCAATCTCCCTCGCCACAAGTTATGTACCCAATGCGAATCAGCGGTGCAGAACGTACTGCCCGACAAACCTCACCGCATCCTCTTCACGGCCTTCATTGACGACCCGCGTATGCAGCGTCAATCGCGCTCGGCTGTATCGCTGGAAGGTGCTCAGGAATTTCTTCCAGATCACCGGATCCGGCGCCTGGCAAATGGCGTTGGCATCGCCCGTTACCGGCAGCGGGTAACTGATCTGCCCTTCCTGAATCACAATGTGCCCGTCTGTAATGCCTTCTTCCTTGAGGCGCAAATGCAGCCAGCCCCAACCGGCCAGTACCGCGCCGCAATACAGGCTGCCGCCGAACATGGTGCTCTTGTGATTGACGTTGGCTTCCAGCGGCAAGTGCAGGCGCAGTTGCTGGTCATGCCAGTCGAGCACCTTGAGGCCCATGTCCCGGGTGAGGGGAATGTCGTGATGGAGGACTGATTCCAGTTGTCGACTGTCGCGGCTCATTAGGGGCCTCTTGCTTGAAGTGGATGATTGGACGGTAGCTCAGTCGAGGTCGTCGGGGTGGGCCGAGGCACCACTGTCCGAGAAGCTCAAACCGTGTTTGCGCAGTTTGTCATGCAGGGTCTTGCGCGGAACGCCGAGGGCTTCGGCGACGCTGCGCACGGAGCTGTGCGGGCGTGCCAGTTCGGCGGCAATGAGGGTTTTTTCGAAGTTCTCCACCTGCTCGCTCAAACCGCCGCTGATGACTTCGACCCTGTTGCCAGCGCTGCCATCGGGCGTGCTGTTGTCGAGGGCCAGTTCCAGCCCGAGGGCAAAACGCTCCGCCGCATTTTGCAGCTCGCGCACGTTGCCGGGCCAGGTATGGCGCAGTAGCAAGGCCCGATGCCCCGGTTGCAGTTCATGGGGCGGCAAGCCGTGGCGGGCACTGGCTTCATCGGCAAAATGCTGGAACAGCATCAGGGCGTCTTCGCCTCGTTCACGCAGCGGTGGAATCCGCAATGGCGCGACATTCAGGCGGTAATACAGGTCGGCACGGAAACGTCCTTGGTCCGCCGCCTGGCGCAGGTCTTCCTTGGTGGCGGCGATGATGCGGATGTCCAGCGGGATCAGTTGATTGCCGCCCAGGCGTTCGACCACCCGCTCTTGCAGCAAGCGCAGCAATTTGACCTGCACATCCAGGCTCATGCTTTCGATTTCATCGAGGAACAAGGTGCCGCCGTTGGCGAATTCGAACTTGCCGATGCGCCGTTTCTGCGCGCCGGTGAAGGCGCCCGGCTCGTGGCCGAACAGCTCGCTTTCGACCACTGATTCGGCCAGGGCACCGGCATTGATCGCCACGAACGGTCCGCTGCGACGGTTCGATAAATCATGCAGTGCCCGGGCCACGACTTCTTTGCCAGCGCCGGTTTCGCCGAGGATCAGCACATCGGCTTTGGTCGCGGCCAGGGCGCCGATCTGCTCGCGCAGGCGCAGCATCGAGGGTGAGTGGCCAACCAGACGGGCGCTTAGCTCATTGCGGTCGCTCAAGGCCAGCCGCAGGCTGCGGTTGTCCAGCACCAGCCGGCGCAGGGCCAACGCGCGGCGCACGCTGTCGAGCAGGGCGTCGCTGGCGAAGGGTTTTTCCAGAAAGTCATAGGCCCCGGCACGCATGGCCTGCACTGCCAGCGGTACATCGCCGTGGCCGGTGATCAACAGCACCGGCAGCTCAGGGTCCTGGGCATGCAGTTCGGTCAGCAGCTCCAGACCGTCCATGCCGGGCATGCGGATGTCGCTGACCACCACGCCCGGCCAGTCGCGCTCCAGTTGCGCGGCCAGGCCCTTGGCTTCGGCCAGCGGCAGGATTTTCAGGCCGGCCAGATCCAGCGTTTGGCTCAAGGCCTGGCGCAAGTGGGGATCGTCGTCGATCAACACGACCTGAATGCGGTTGTCGATGGTCATGCACTTCGGTCCTCGGACGGTTGCAGGCTCACGCCCGGTGCGCCTGCGCGCAGCTTCAGGGTAATCAGGGCGCCGCCTTCCTTGTGATTGGCGAACGACAGTTCACCGCCGAAGGCGCGCATCAGTGTTTCGCAGATCGCCAACCCCAGACCCAGGCCCTGGGTGCGGGTCTTGGTGGTGTAGAACGGCTCGCTGGCGCGCCCAAGGGCTTCCAGGCAAAAACCGGGGCCGTTGTCGCGAATGTACAGGTTGACGCCATCGGCGGTGGATTGGGCACTCAACCAGAGTTTACGTGGCGGTCCTTTTTCCGTCAGGGCATCCAGGGCGTTGGCCAGCAGGTTGCCGAGTACCTGACGCAGACGGGTTTCCCCGGCCTCGACCCACAGGGTGGCGGCGGGCAAGTCGCGGATCAGTTCGACGTCCATGCTGCGTCGGCGCTTGGCCAGCAAGGCCAGGGCATCGTCCAGCGCCGGTTGCAGGGCGACGCTTTCCGGGGCGTGGCGGTCGCGCCGGGCGAAGGCGCGCAGGTGGGCGATGATCGAGGCCATGCGGCCGGTCAACTCGCTGATCAACTTGAGGTTGCCGCGGGCATCGTCGGTGCGCTGGTGATCGAGCAGTACTTCGGCGTTTTCCGCATAGCTGCGAATCGCTGCCAGCGGCTGATTGAGTTCGTGGCTGATGCTCGCCGACATGGTGCCCAGTGCCGACAATTTACCGGCCTGCACCAGGTCATCCTGGGCGCGTACCAGCTCCTGCTGGGCCTGTTCGCGCTCCAGCACCTCCTGTTTCAGGCGCCGGTTCAGACCTTCGAGATCGCTGGTGCGTTCGGCGACCCGACCTTCCAGTTCGCGGCGGGCCTTGGCTTCGAAGGCAATGCGTTCGAGGTAATGGCGACGGCGCTGCATCATCAGGCCAAGCAACAGCATCAATACCAGCAGCGTTGCCCCACCGATGGCCACTACCGTGCGCACCGGGCGGTCGATCAAAGTACGCGGGGCGAGGATGCTGACATTCCAGCCGGTTTCGGCGATCTGTTGGGTCTGGGTCAGCCAGGCATTGGGATTGAGCTTCAGCGATTTGGGCTCGCGGGTCGGGTAGGGTTGAATCGCAGTGATGGCTTTGCTTTCTTCCTCGTTCAACGGGCGGGTCGAGCGGAATCGCCACTCCGGCCGCGAGGTGAGAATGACCACGCCGTTGTGGTCGGTCAGCAGCAGTTGTTCAGGGGTTTTACCCCAGAGGCTCTCGGTGTGGTCAAGGTCGACCTTGACCACCAGCACACCGACGATTTTTTCGCCGTCGCGCACACCGGCGGCGAAGAAGTAACCGCGCTTGGCTGAGGTGGTGCCCAGGCCGAAAAAGCGCCCGAGCTTCCCGGCCATGGCTTCGCTGAAATACGGCCGGAAGGAAAAATTGCGCCCGACGAAACTGTCGTGCTTGTCCCAGTTGGAGGCGGCCAGGGTCTTGCCGGTGGCGTCCATCAGGTACATGACTTCGGCGCCGGTCTGGGTCGCGATGTTTTTCAGCAGGCGATTGGCGTTGCCCTGGGTGACGCCATCGTCCGGTGCTCCGAGAACGGCGCGCAGGGCCGGCAGGTCGCCGAGGATCTGCGGCAACACTTCATAGCGGTGCAGGGTACCCAGCAGGTTGGCGACGTAGAGGTCCAGGGTCTGACGATTCTGGCTGGCCAGCTCGCTGCGGTAATAACGCTCGGCGAGATGCTCCAGTGGCCACAGTAGCGGCGCCAGGCACAGTGCCAGCAGGGCCAGGCTGCGCCAACGGGGTCTGGGGGGGAGAGTCGGTTTCATGAGCAGCATGCGCCTGTGGGTACAGGCGCATTATGCCTAGGCTTGCGCACCTTGGGTCAGGTGCATCCTGATAGGAGCGCTTCAGCCGGCCTTTCAGGCAAAAACGTCGGCGTCCTTGAAAAATACGCCGGCCTGATCTTTCGCCGATAGCTGCGGCGTGCCTTCCAGTTGCCAGTCGATGGCCAGGTCCGGATCGTCCCAGCGAATGCTGCGCTCGGCGGATGGCGTGTAGTAGTCGGTGGTTTTGTAAAGGAACTCGGCAAATTCGCTCAATACCACGAACCCGTGGGCGAAACCTTCCGGGACCCAGAGCTGACGATGATTGTCGGAGGACAGTCGCACAGCGACCCATTTACCGAAGTGCGCAGAGCTGCGACGGATGTCCACGGCTACGTCCAGCACTTCACCGACCGTGACGCGAACCAGTTTCCCCTGGGTATTTTCCAGTTGGTAATGCAGGCCGCGCAGCACGCCCTTCTGTGAGCGGGAGTGATTGTCTTGAACGAATTCAGTCTCCAGTCCGGTGGCCTCCTTGAAGGCCCGGGCGTTGAAACTTTCGTAGAAGAAACCACGCTCGTCACCAAAGACCTTGGGTTCGAGGATCAGAACACCGGGCAGGTCGGTGGTCACTACATTCATGGTGGTTCTCCAGCAGCGTGCGTTTGATGGCCGCCATTCTTGCGCAAAGCGCCGACAGGGGCGAGTGTTCAAGTAAAAATCTGCCGGCCTGTTCCAGACCCTGTAAACGACGAGTACCGGCCCCGGGGGGTTGCGTATCGCCCTGAGCAGTGGCGATATAGGCACCTAATAAAATTTCAGGGGTCGTTGTATGTCGCTCGCCACGTTGATTCATCGCGCCAGTTTGCCCAGCCCGCAGGTGTCTGCGGAGCAAGCGCTAGAGCTGCTGGAAGAACACTACGGGCTCAGCGGCAGGTTGCAGGCCCTTGGCAGCCAGCAAGACCTGAACTACCGCGTTGATAGCGAGCGGGGACGTTTCGTCCTGAAAATCTGCCGTGGCGACTACTCGGTACTTGAGCTTGAGGCGCAGCATGCCGGGCTCAAGCACCTGGGCGAGCATCCCGATGTCCATGTGCCGCGTGTCATCGCGGCGAAAAACGGTGCAGACCTGCTGTCTCTGGACGTTGGCGGCCAGGCAGTGCACGTTCGCCTGCTCGATTACATCGAAGGCCAGCCGCTGACGAACCTCAGCCATTTCAACCCGACGGTGGTGTCCGGCTTCGGTCGCCTGTGCGGTGAAATGGACCTGGCCCTGGCGGACTTCGACCATCCGGGGCTGGTGCGAACCCTGCAGTGGGACGCCCGCCATGCTCACGCCCTGATCGCGCACTTGCTGCCGGTGATCAAGGATGAAGGCCAGCGCAAACTGATCGTCGAAGCGTCCGGGCAAGCCGAGCGGCATTTGCAGGCACTGGAAGACAAACTGCCGGTGCAGGCCATTCACATGGACATCACCGACGACAACGTGGTGTGGCAGCGCGATGCGCAACGCCACTGGCAGCTGCAAGGCGTGATCGATTTCGGCGACCTGGTGCGCACCTGGCGCATAACCGATCTGTCGGTGACCTGCGCCGCGCTGCTGCATCATGGCGAGGGCGATCCGTTCTGCATCTTGCCAGCGGTACAGGCGTATCACGCGGTCAATCCGTTACAACACGAAGAACTGCTGGCGCTGTGGCCGCTGATCGTTGCTCGTGCAGCGGTGCTGGTACTCAGTGGCGAACAGCAGGTCAGCATCGATCCGGGCAATGCCTACAGCCGCGATAACCTGGTCCATGAGTGGGAAATCTTCCGTGTGGCCACGTCGGTGCCGTTGGCATTGATGGAGGCGGCGATTCTCACGGCCGTCGGCCAGAGTCTCCCGGCCATCGGCAGTGAAGGTTTTGCGCCGTTGTTGCCGAGCCTGGTGGGGCGTGAGTTCGCCTTGATCGACCTGGGTGTGCTCAGCCCGCATTTCGAGGCCGGGAACTGGGAGCAGGAGGGCGTCGACCAGCGCCTGCTGGATGAAGCGGCTGCGGCACATGGCCTGGCGGCCAGTCGCTACGGACAATACCGCTTGTCCCGCACCCGCCCGGACAATGCCACCGAGCCTGATACTTGCCCGTTGCACGTCGAGTTGCGTGTGCCTCAGGGCACGGCGGTCGAAGCGCCGTTTGCCGGGGTGGTGCATCACCCATCCGCCGGCGTGCTGCAACTGGACGGTCCGCACTTGAGTGTGCGGCTTTGGGGCGTCACGCCGTCGCTGCACAGCGGCGCGGCGCTGGTCAAAGGCCAGGTGCTGGGTTCGGTCAACGGGCCTTTGATCGTGCAGTTGTGCCGTGGCGACTCGATCGGTGCGCCGTTGTTCTGCACGCCATCGCGCGCAGCCGCCTGGCAGGCGCTGTGCCCATCACCTGCCGCGCTGCTGGGGCTGGCTTGTGACGCCGAAGCAGAACTCGACGGAGCGACCTTGCTGGCCCGCCGCAACGCCAGTTTCGCCCGTACGCAAAAGCACTATTACGTCGACCCGCCGCGCATCGAGCGTGGCTGGCGCAACCATTTGATCGACATGCAGGGGCGTTCCTACCTCGACATGCTCAACAACGTTGCGGTATTGGGCCACGGTCACCCGCGCATGGCGGCGGTTACCAGTCGCCAGTGGTCATTGCTCAACACCAACTCGCGCTTCAACTACGCGGCCGTGGCCGAGTTTTCCGAACGTTTGCTGAAGCTGTCCCCTGATGGCATGGACCGTGTGTTCCTGGTCAACAGCGGCAGCGAGGCCAACGACCTGGCGATTCGCCTGGCGTGGGCCTACAGCGGCGGCCGCGACATGCTCAGTGTGCTGGAGGCCTATCACGGCTGGACGGTAGGGGCTGACTCGGTGTCGACTTCGATCGCCGACAACCCCAAGGCCTTGAGCAGCCGCCCGGACTGGGTGCATCCGGTGACCGCGCCAAACACCTATCGCGGTGAGTTCCGCGGGCCGGACAGCGCGCCGGATTATGTGCGAAGCGTCGAGCACAACCTGGCGAAAATCGCCGGGCAGAAACGCCAACTGGCCGGGTTCATCTGCGAGCCGGTGTACGGCAATGCCGGCGGTATTTCGCTGCCGGCGGGCTATTTGCAGCAAGTCTATGCAATGGTTCGGGCCCAGGGCGGCGTGTGCATCGCCGACGAAGTGCAGGTCGGCTACGGGCGCATGGGCGAGTTCTTCTGGGGCTTCGAAGAGCAGGGCGTGGTGCCGGACATCATCACCATGGCCAAGGGCATGGGCAACGGCCAGCCACTGGGCGCGGTCATCACCCGCCGGGAAATCGCCGAGGCGCTGGAGGCCGAGGGTTACTTCTTCTCGTCCGCCGGTGGCAGCCCGGTCAGTTGCCAGGTCGGCATGGCCGTGCTGGATGTGATGGAAGAGGAAAAACTCTGGGAGAACGCCCAGGTCGTTGGCGGGCACTTCAAGAAGCGCCTCGAAGCGTTGATCGATATTCATCCGTTAGTGGGCGCGGTACATGGTTCCGGTTTCTATCTGGGCGTCGAACTGATCCGCAACCGCGAAACCCTGGAGCCGGCCACCGAAGAAACCACAGCACTGTGCGATCGCTTGCGTGAACTGGGGATCTTCATGCAACCGACCGGCGATTACCTGAACATCCTCAAGATCAAGCCGCCGATGGTCACTTCGCGCCAGAGCGTGGATTTCTTTGTGGACATGCTGTCGAAGGTGCTGGCGGAAGGTCTGTAAACACGCCCTTTGTGGGAGCGAGCCTGCTCGCGAAGCGGTCTGACAGTCGAAGTCTCTGTTGACTGACACGACCCCATCGCGAGCAGGCTCGCTCCCACATAAAGGGCAGTGTTTGTTCGATTGATATCGGCTTTTTGTCGATAATTTTTGTAACTGTGGATTGATGGTGCTTTAAAAGCCGATATTTATCGGATATAAAGTCGCCACAGCCCACGGCGTTTACACATACGCTTCCATTTCTGTCAGGTATCAATGCCACTCCGGAGTCCTGAGCCATGACCACGTTGAACAGCACCCCTCGCGCCGACGGTTTCTACATGCCAGCCGAATGGGCACCCCAAACCCAGACCTGGATGATCTGGCCCGAGCGTCCGGACAACTGGCGCCTGGGAGGCAAGCCGGCGCAAGCCGCGCACGTGGCAGTGGCCAAAGCCATCGCCCGTTTCGAACCGGTGACCGTGGCGGTTTCCGCCGGCCAATACGAAAACGCCCGTGCCCGTCTGGACGTGCCGAATATTCGCCTGGTGGAAATGTCCAGCGACGACGCCTGGGTTCGCGACTCCGGTCCGACCTTCGTCATCAACAACAGTGGCGAAGTCCGTGGCGTGAACTGGGACTTCAATGCCTGGGGCGGTTTTGACGGCGGTCTGTATTCACCGTGGAACCGAGACTCGCAGGTCGGCGGCAAGATCCTCGAGATCGAGCGCAGCGCGCGCTACCGCACCGAAGGCTTCGTGCTCGAAGGCGGCTCGATTCACGTTGACGGCGAAGGCACGCTGATCACCACCGAAGAGTGCCTGCTCAACCGCAATCGCAACCCGCACATGAATCGCGCGCAAATCGAAGCAGTCCTGAGTGCGAACCTGGCTGTGGATAAAATCATCTGGCTGCCGGATGGCTTGTTCAACGACGAAACCGATGGCCATGTGGATAACTTCTGCTGCTATGTGCGCCCGGGCGAAGTGCTGCTGGCATGGACCGATGATCCACAGGACCCTAACTACCCGCGCTGCCAGGCCGCGATGAAAGTGCTGCAAGGCAGCACCGACGCCAAGGGCCGCCCGTTCACGGTGCACAAGATGCCGATTCCGGGTCCGCTGTTTGCGACCGAGGAAGAATGTGCCGGTGTCGATCCGGTCGATGGGACCCAGGAGCGTAACCCGACGGTTCGTCTGGCCGGTTCCTATGTGAACTTCCTGATCGTCAACGGCGGCATCATCGCGCCGAGCTTTGACGACCCGCAGGATGGCCCGGCAAAGGAAATCTTGCAGAACCTGTTCCCGCAACACGAAGTGGTCATGGTGCCCGGTCGGGAACTGTTACTGGGGGGCGGCAATATTCACTGCCTTACCCAGCAACAACCCGCGCCGCACAACGAGTGAGTGAGGTTGTAACAGCTTGAGTTGATTGCGAAATCCCTCAGGCTGCCAATCAGCTCGCTGAATTGCTCAGAGCCCGCAGCCCTTCAGGGTTGCGGGCTTTTTTGTATCCGTTTTGTCACACTTCAGAAACCTTGGCACAGCTCTTGTATCCCTGCTGTTGCAACTCGGGGAGGGGGAGGACTTCGATGTTCTGTCATAAACCTTGGATAAGTTAGCCGCTCACAAACCGGGAGAGAGCGTTGAAATGAACGCCGAAGTAAATGTAGTGAGCGACAAGGCGTTGCATCCCCTGGCAGTCAATAGTGAATCGCTCCAGATTCTGGCGCACTGGTTCAAGTCCAATGGAACGCGTCAGATCAGCGAAACTGATCCGCGCCGGACGATGATCGAGCGTTACCCTGCTGGTTTATTCAGCGAAGCAGAACTGGATGCGTTGTGGGATGTAATGGAAGGATAAGAAGAACAACAACGGATTGATCAAAAAAAGCGCTGCCGGGATGGCAGCGTTTTTTTTTGCTTGCGGATTTTTTCAGTCACCACTGACCATTGGGGGAACAACTGCCTTAATCCTGCCATTCGACCGATTCAAGCAACAGACTGAAAGCCAATCCGGCATTTTTCCGGGGCCGCTATGGCACTAATCTGCCGACATCGAATTTTCCTGCATTTCTGTCGGAGCTTTTCCATGATCCTGCATTACATCTACGACCCGTTGTGCGGTTGGTGCTACGGCGCCAAACCGCTGGTGCAGGCCGCCCAGGCTGTGCTGCCCGTGATTGCCCACGGCGGCGGCATGATGACGGGGGCCAATCGGCAAAAGGTTTCGCCACAGCTGCGCAATTACGTTTTGCCCCATGACCGGCGCATTGCCGAATACAGCGGACAGCCGTTCGGTGAGGCCTATTTCGAAGGTTTGCTGCGTGATCACACCGCTGTGTTCGATTCGGCCCCACCCATCGCTGCGGTGCTGGCTGCCGAGCAGATGGGAGGTCGCGGGCTGGAGTTGTTGGGGCATCTGCAAAGTGCTCACTACGTGGAGGGGCGCCGCATCGCCGACGAATCGGTACTGTTTGAACTGGCCCACGGCATGGGGCTGGACCGTCAAGCCTTCGAAAGAGCCTTCAGGGCGGCCGACACCGAAGGCCATATCCGCAACAGCCGGGCTTTCCTGGCCAAGGTGGGCGGGCAGGGTTTTCCGACCCTGGTGCTTGAGGACAATGACCAGTTCACCCTGATCGATATCGGACCATGGCTGGGCAAACCCCAGGCATTTGCGCAGTGGCTGAGTCAGTCGCTGCCCGATCAGGGGGCATCCATTGCTGTAGCAGCCTGTGGCCTGGATGGCTGTGTTGATTGAATATTCCTGCCACGTAAAGCAGTTTCTTAGACGTTTTTTGCCTATTTAAAGACGATTCATGAAATTGACACATTATTGAGGGCGCAGCTACGATTCGGCCCAACGCCTGTGGCCGACCGCCACAACTCAAAAACAATAAAAGGCCCGCCGCGAGAAATCGTGGGCGGGCCTTTTTGTTTTCGCATTGAAACAAGAGCGCGATAGCGCCGATTCGGCCGTTCGACACAGCGCGTATCTACCGAATCAAGGAAAAAACAAAATGTTGAACAAGCGAATCAGCCTGATCGCTCTGGGGATGTTGAGTGCTACACAGGCCATGGCGAACGACCAGGCCCAATCCAAGGGTTTTGTTGAAGACAGCAGCCTCAAAGTGCTGCTGCGCAACGCCTACATGAACCGTGACTTCAAAGACGGCAACCCGGATAAATCCGAGTGGGGCCAGGCAGCCATCGGCACGTTCTCGTCCGGCTTCACCCAAGGCACCGTCGGTGTGGGTGTGGATGCTTTCGGTCTGTACGCACTGAACCTGGAACGCAGCGAAGACCGTAGCGGCGCGCAAGGCATCGACTTTTTCAAAAAGGGCGACAGCGGCCAGCCGGCTGACGATCTGTCCAAGGGCGGCGCGGCGATCAAGTTCCGCCTGTCCAGCACCACCCTGACCTACGGCGACCAGATGCCGGCCCTGCCGGTGCTGAACTACGACAACTCGCGCCTGCTGCCGGAAAGCTATACCGGTACCTTGATCACCTCCAAAGAGATCAAAGGCCTGCAACTGGACGCCGGGCGTTTCACCGCCGAATCGCGCAAAAGTGCTGAAGGTCGTGACAGCGGTGGCTTGAAGTCGATCAACGTATTGGGCGGCAGCTACCAGTTCACCGAGCAATTCAAGGCCGCGCTGTACGCTTCCGACGTCGAAGACGTGCTGAAGAAACAATACGTGAACGCCAACTACGTGTTCCCGATCGACAAGGATCAGTCCCTGACCCTGGACTTCAACGGCTACCGCACCAAGCTGGAAGATTCCTACGTTCGCGACAACGGTATCACCGGCGACGACAACAAGATCTGGAGCCTGGCGGCGACCTTCATCTCCGGCCCGCACTCGTTCACCCTCGCGCACCAGCGCAGCACCGGCGACAGCAACCTGGGCTACGCCTACGGCGGCTACCAGAAAGACCAAGGCCGCATTGGCGACGGTGGCAACACCATCTACCTGGCGAACTCCTACTGGTCCGACTTCAACGCTGAAGACGAACGCAGCTGGCAGGTCGGCTACGGCCTGGACTTCAGCACCTTCGGTGTACCGGGCCTGAGCTACAACGTGGCCTACGTGCGCGGTGACAACATCACCACCTCCACCAGCGAAGGCGGCACCGAGCGCGAGATCTTCAACCAGTTCAAATACGTCGTACAAAGCGGCCCGGCCAAAGACCTCAGCGTGAAACTGCGCAGCTCGGTCCTGCGCGTGTCGCAGAAATCGAGCGAGTACAATGTCAGCGGCAACGAAGTGCGTGTGTTCGTGGATTACCCGATCAACGTCTTTTGATGATCGGTTGCGGAATCGAGGCCTGATCAAAGGCTGAGAATGAAAAAGCTCCGACTGGTTCGGGGCTTTTTTTTGAATAAAAACGCTGAAACGAAAGACTAATTGCCCCTTATCTATCCTGGCACCTAGAATTCATGCTATACGCCATTGACGCACAGCAGGGACTGCATGATCTTCATCGAGACGCCGATTTTTACCGCTGACCTACCAAGTCATCTGGGCGATCACGAATATGGAGAGTTTCAGCAGTATCTCGCCGAACATCCCGAGGCTGGCGCTTTGATCGAGGGTACCGGCGGGCTTAGAAAAATCCGCTGGGCCGCGCATGGCAGGGGCAAAAGCGGTGGCGTAAGAGTGATCTACTATCACGTAACCTCTGCTTTTCAGATACGTTTGCTACTGATTTACCGCAAAGGGATTCAAGATTCCCTTTCGGATAGAGAAAAAGCAGTTCTTTGTGCCATCAATAAAGGATGGAAATAATGGAGAAAAATCTCTTCGATCGTCTTGTTGAAAGCATGACGCAGATGGATGAGATCGACCGTGGTGAGCGGCAACCATCGCGTGAATTCCATGTCGATGCTGCACAGGTCAAAAAAATTCGCCTCGCAACGGGACTTTCCCAGGCCGCATTTGCCAAGCGAATTGATGTTCCCGTGGGAACATTGCGTAATTGGGAGCAGGGACGTCGTGATCCTGAGGGACCAGCCCGTGCACTGTTGCGAGCGATTCATAACGACCCGGAGCATGTACTTGCAGCGTTGGGTTGCTGATCAGTCGATTTCAGCTTAATGATTTCAGCGTTTCATGTCCCCCCTTCACAAAAAGCGCAGCCACTTCAGGCTGCGTTTTCTGTTGGACGACGGATTACATTGATCTGGACGTGTCCGGGATGACTCTTACAGCCCTGCCTTTCCAGGCATGCCCAACTCATTACACTACGTAACGAATGAAGTTCCCGCCCCCACCTTTATCCCTTCCAGCAAACTCCATAAATTGAGCTCCAACGCCTCTCCCATCATCCCGACGGGAAGGTCACTGGAGTTTCCCTCATGCCTTTCGTAAGCGTACGCATCACCCGCGATGGCGTTACCACTGAGCAGAAAGCTCAGGTGATTGCCGAGATCACTGAAACACTGGAACGCGTCCTCAACAAACGCCCTGACCTGACCCACATCGTGATCGAGGAAGTCGACACCGATAACTGGGGTTACGCCGGAATCACCACCACCCAGTACCGCAAGCAACTGGCCGAGGCGGAGGGGAAATCATGACGTCCTCCGTCACCATCGATTTCATCTCCGACGTGGTGTGCCCCTGGTGCGCACTGGGGGCGACGGCGCTGGAGCAAGCGATCGAGAACGTGGCCGGGGACATCTCGGTCGAGCTGACCTACAAACCGTTCGAGTTGAACCCGGATATGCCGGCCGAGGGTGAGCAAGCGGTCGAGCACCTGATGCGCAAGTACGGGAGAACGGCCGCCGACGTCGCCGCCGGCAAGGCCATGCAGGTCGCTCGCGGCGAGGCCATCGGCTTCAAATTCGATCTGGAGAAGCGCACGCATTTCTACAACACCTTCGATGCACACCGTTTGTTGCTGTGGGCGTTGCAGGAAGGGCGGCAGATCGAGTTGAAGAAGGTGCTGCTGCAAGCCTACTTCAGAGAAGGCCAGAACCCGAGTGATCAGCCGACGCTGGTGCGTCTGGCGACTGAAGCGGGGCTGGATGGGGCAAGGGCGCAAGAGGTGCTGGCGTCCGGCGCGTTCGCAGAAGAGGTGCGAGAACTTGAAGCGTACTACCGGCAGCGCGGCATCAATTCGGTCCCGGCCATGGTGCTCAACGGTCGCCACCTGGTGTCCGGTTCGCAATCGGTCGAGTACTACGAACAGATGTTGCGACAAATGGCCAAGGCACCGGCCGAAGCCTGATTACAGATTTTCTACCCCACTTTTTATTGTCAGAGGTCTTCATCATGAGCATTTCGAAAAAAGTCATCGTAATCACCGGCGCATCCCAAGGGCTTGGCGACGGTATGGTCAAAGCCTTTCGTGAACTCGGCTACCGCATCGTCGCCACTTCGCGCTCGATCAAGCCGTCCACCGACCCGGACATTCTCACCGTGGCCGGCGACATCGGCGAGCCGGAAACCGCCCAGCGCGTCATCCGTGAAGCGATTTCCCGTTTCGGTCGCATCGATACCCTGGTCAACAACGCCGGGATCTTCATCGCCAAGCCGTTCACCGCGTACACCGCAGAAGACTACGCCAATGTGCTGTCGGTGAACGTCAATGGCTTCTTCTACATCACCCAACTCGCCATCGCCGAAATGGAAAAGCAGGGCAGCGGCCACGTCGTCAACATCACCACCAGCCTGGTGGACCACGCCATCGACGGCGTGCCATCGGTATTGGCATCGCTGACCAAAGGCGGTCTCAACGCGGCAACCAAATCCCTGGCCATCGAATACGCCAAGCGCGGGATTCGCGTGAACGCGGTCAGCCCGGGCATCATCAAAACCCCGATGCACGGCGAAGAAACCCACGCAGCGCTGGGCAACCTGCACCCGGTCGGGCATATGGGCGAGATCGATGATATTGCACAAGCGGTCGTGTATCTGGACGGCGCCAAGTTCGTCACTGGCGAAATCCTGCACGTGGACGGTGGTCAGAGCGCGGGTCACTGAAAGCGCTTTGCCAAACCCCGGAAACAACAAAGCCCCTGCATTTCTGCAGGGGCTTTGTTTTGTATGGTGCCGGCACCAGGAATCGAACATGGTACCTGTAGGCCGCATAAGCACTGGTAAGTGCTAGGTTGAAAGCAACGACGTACCCCTTCGCGTACCTCTAAAAAAGAAAGTACTTCGAGGCGACGTATGGTCAGCAGCATCTAGGCATACGTATCGTGCTACTGATCCTTTGACCAATGGTTCGCCGTAGTACCCGCTCTGCCAGATCAGTATCCGCGATACAGGTGATACCGAGCTCGTTCATGGTAAACAGTGACTCGGGAAGGCGTCCCTCATTGCGCGCCTTAATGATCGCGGCCTTCGATATGCCAGCGCGGCGGGCGATCTCGCTGATAGTGCACTGCATGACTGTTCACCTTACTGCTGGCTTTCTGCAAGCGTAGGACAGATGGTCACTCTTTTTGTATCTTAAGACTGGATACGGGGTTGAAGTCCTAACTATGCGCTGCGGCGACTCCTAACATATTTGGTCATCATGAACGGCAACTGCCGACCCATTGCTGTCATTCGGAATGATGCGAAGGGGTGATTCAACGGGGACTAGAGGCGCCGTAGAAATGATCTGACAATTGATTTCGTAGCTTCACTTGTGTTTAGGTCTTGAATCGTACTCAAGGAATGCCAAATGCACTCAATAATCTCGTTTTGAGGTGCGGCGGTTTCGGTATCTGGAACAGAGGCCTCAAAAACATGGTGGCGAGTGTTGCCTGCATCGAACTCAAAAATGTACAGGAGCTGATCAACATTTAGCCCGGTTTCTTCTTGGAGTTCTCGGGCGGCAGCTCCAGCGATAGCTTCGCCAGCCTCCACCTTGCCACCAGGCAAAGACCATTTTGATTTCTGTTTGCGAACGAGCAAGATCTCCCTATCTCTCTCGCATATGACTGTAGCTCTGATTTTCATCTTCTGGCCAGAAACGCTTGTCATTGAATTGTAATGAAAATGCCATTTTTAGGGCGCGTTTCTCGACGAATGCAATATAAGAGCCAACCTAACTCGAAAAAATGCCAGATTGCTTTACCAATCAGTGAATTTGATATGACTTTGGCGACTGACCGCTTCAGCCGATTGCTGCCTGTCGCGAAGGGCCGCAACCGACCCATTGCTGCCAGTCATTTGCGTCTACAAAATCAGGGGCGATTCATCTTTTATGTAGGGGGTCCAGATTGGCAAACGTCAATAACTTTAACTGCGACTTTGGGGCTTTCGTTTCTCAGTAAGTTGTCTAGCTCTGTATTGGTTATTGAGGTCGTCCCGGTTGTAGTGTTTGCCCTTCCGGCAACCAGTCAGCTTTCGAAGCGATAAAGGGCGTGCCAAGCCGATGCCTTTGGCCAATATAAATGACCTCGTTGATGCCTTCGTCTTTTGAGAATAAAAAATTATTTTTGCTCCTCTTGAATCGTTTTTCTCACATCGCTATATATTTTTGTACGCGATGCCGAAACCGGGTCGCGCCATAAATCACTTGGAGAAAACTCAGGAGATTTAGCTATGGCTAGTACCGTTTCGTTGGCCCCACTGTTCCGTCAGTCGGTAGGCTTTGATCGTTTCAACGACCTTTTTGAATCCGCGCTACGCAGCGAGGCGGCCTCGACTACCTACCCACCTCATAACGTCGAGAAGCACGGTGACGATCATTATCGAATCGTCATAGCTGCGGCGGGTCTGAGTGAGGAGGATTTGGACATTCAAGTCGAGAAGGAGGTTTTGACCATCGCCGGTGGCAAGCGAGAAAGCGATCAGGAGACGATTTACCTTCATCAGGGAATCGCTCAACGTGCATTTCGACTGTCTTTCCGTTTAGCGGATCACATTGAGGTTCAAAATGCATCGTTGTCCAATGGGCTGTTGAGCATTGATCTGCTGCGGGTTGTACCAGAGGAAGCAAAGCCTCGGCGCATCAACATTGATGGCTCGGGGAAGTCTGATCTGAAACAAATCAACTGATAGCAGTAAACGAGGCGCTCTTCGGAGCGCCTTTCTTAACTGCAGAATCGGCCAATAAAAGACATTCTCTGGCCTCTCAAAAGATATCCCACGAATATCTCCTAATTGAACGATTCCACGAGCATAGTCTAGCTTTACGAACCACCAGATTGGAGTCGATGGCCTGGCAGATCAGGATGAATCGGTCCCGATATCGTAGAGCCCATATGAGAGGTAGCTTTTGGCCGATAGCAGTCCGTTAGACAGTTTTATATTGCAAATCATTAAGTATTAGGCTTGCTTGAGCCCGGCTTGATTTCACCCGGCTGGGCGGCTTGAGCTACACTTTAAGGGTTGTGCTCACGGACGTTGAGAGCGGTCCAACGCAGAGCAGGGGAGGCAATATGTCTTGGTCGGTGATGCTGGAGCGGGAAACGAAGAGGAGACTGGTACTTGAAAAGTGGTTAGAGCATGTTGCTCAAGCTACAGCTGCTGGCGAGAAACCTAATAAGCGTAAGTTTGTTATGAACTCAAAAGGCGAACCATACGAAACCAACATTACCAGCCTCAATAGTTGGATTGATAGGTACGCTATCCATTCTTCTGGCACCTCCAGGACTGGTGCAGAAAATACCAAAGAAGCCAGTAAATCTTACGCCAACTCTGTAGCTGCCCTTGAAGACGACTTCAAAACGTTTCTTACTGAGCGACGACAGCCTGAAAATCAATACCGCTTGGACTTCTGCAGAGGACAGCAGAAATTGTTACGTGCTCTGCTGGCAGAAATTGATAGGCAGATTTTTGAGTTGGAGACCAAGCTAGCCTCGAAGCCCAAAGAGCGCCGTCAATGAGATTTACACCCGCTGGCACACCTCGTGCGACGCGATAACCCTGACCAAGTTCTACTTTTGGTAGAGCGTCTAACCACAACCGTTAAAAAACGAATTTAGCCACACTCCATACATCGTTCTACCTCAGTGCATTGTTGCCTTCGCTGGTATCGAGGGCGATGAAGAGGTGCAACGCGTGGTTATGCTCGCTTTGCGTTTTGTAACGCTGCCGTGCTTGTGAAGCTGATCATCCCTACAACCGATTTGCCGTCACTCTGCCCACCGTCCGCTACTGGCTGATGGCTGCCCTTGGTGAGAGGCAGCTTCTGGCCGTTTTCTGCCTGTCGCAACCGGTTGAAAGCGACCCAAAGCGGACGTTGTTGACCGACGAAGCTTTTCCGAGAAAACCTTCTAGGGGAGGTGAACTCGCAATGGTCGTGCACACGCCGAAACTGCCGACGTCGACTGCACATACATATGACTGTTTGTGCCAGACTGGTGGTTTCGTGATTTATGCCGTCTGGAAAGTACTCAGGGAGAGCCAATGCGAGATGGACTGATCACACAGCCTGATACCGGTGCAAATCCCGTGGCTCCCCGGGCCAACCGAAAACCCTTCGACCGCCAGCCAGGCGATGTCGCTTCCCTTAAGATCAAGCCCCCCGCTATCACTGAAGCCGGCGTCTCGCTGCTGCCAGTTACCTTGGTGCGGATGATTTCCGAGGTCCGCTGAATGCCGCAGTTCGTCCAAAATGGCCCCAACATTCCCGAAAGCTTGCTGCAGGCGCACGAGGAGGGGCGCGTGGTGTTCTTCTGCGGCGCAGGCATCTCCTACCCCGCACGCCTGCCCGGATTCGGGGGGTTAGTGGAAAAGCTGTATAGCAGGCTGGCGCCGGTCCGAAGCGCGGTGCAGCAAGCTGCAATCAAGTCCAAGCAGTACGACACTGCGGTGGGGTTGCTTGAGGCGGACGTCGGGCGCGAGAGAGTTCGGCGGGCTACGCCAGAGTTGGAGGCTGATATTCGCTGCGAGCAGTTGCGGATATTCCTGCGCATGCGTGGTCGAGGATGACAGAGGTGTCCCACTCTACTGGGGTGTGGGCTGGGGAATCTAGCCTGTTACTGGTCACTAGTTTTTCGTAATGAACTCGGCGAATATCGGCCTTCGAATTACCCGTGATGGGTTTCAGGTCAGGAGAACCTATACCCGGGGGGCGCACGTAAATGACGTGCCGCTATGAGGCGAGGTGTTGTGAATATGGATGCCTGGGTTTTTCCGTCAGTCTATGCATTTGTAATAGCCCTGCATTGTTAGTTGAATGGTGCGGAGCAATGGGTACTGCTCAGGAATAGCGTTCCTTACCATTTTTCCGCAGGCGCTCACCCGTTCTTTTACCTGAAACATGAACTCGTCAACTGACAGGATCTTCGCGCCACATAGCTCGTTTCGATCTTTAGGATGAGAGACAAGCACGGCGATTCGCTCAACTGGAGTTGTCGGGTCTAGCCACGGGAATACGCTGATGAACATGTGTCGCTCGCCTGACTCAAATTTCTTTTTGAATCGGCGTTCTCTGGTTTCCCACGAGTGCGCGTCGATGGATGGCTCTACATGGACAAGGTGTTTGGTTGTTGGATGAAATGCCAGAATGTCCAACTCCATCTCCCAGCCCCCATGAGTGAGTCTGCCAACCTTGAGGTTCCTTTTTACCAAGTAACCAGACCAGTCGTAGTACTCGGCAATGAGATCTTCTAGATGCGACATATGGTTCCTCAGAAAGCTTAATGAAAAATAGACCCCTCACTGGTGCCTAACAGGCCAGAAGAGTTTGGTTGATAACGTTCTGAAGGCAAGGACCCTCGCTGCTCTGGTCGTTTGATAAGGGCTACCTCAGCCCCTGGAGTCAGCGGCATTACTTGATTGGCATCCCGCTATTGGCGCAGATCCATGAAGCCGGCCAGGGTTTCTACCAGTAGCGTATAGCTGGTGCTGTCGATGTGCTTACCTGGTGGGTCACTTTGCGCTTCATTGGGATGACACTAGCCATGGAGCACCTCCTCGCCATCAGCGCCCGCAAAGGCCCGACAAACCCTTCCGTTGTTCACGGCATGGCCGTAAGTAATGTCGTCGATTGAATCGACCAGGCAGGCCGTCACCATGGCATCGGCGCAGCGCATAACCACAAGGCCGCACTCGGCATCGGCCTTGGTCAGAAATGGCCCCAGCAGCGTCTTTGGCACCTTTGGGTGAGTCACGTAAAACAGCTCGGTGGTTTTCTTTAGGCAAACCTTTCCCGCCGGGTGCTTTCTCAGATGCCCCGCAATCATTGCGCAGATCATCGCTTCACCTCGGCATCAATCCATCGGGCTTTCACTTCCTGGGTTGCTTCCGCGTAGGTGCTCGGCTCACCGACCATCGTGCAGATCGATTTGCCATTGCGAACGACGTGCCAGAAACACCTACGCTCAACACCGTCATTCGCTGACAGCTCGGCAAGTAACTCCAAGCGGTGGGCGCGGATGTACTTCAGCAGGTCATCCGTGACCAATGTCCGGGGCGATACCACAACCCGGCTCCCCTTCTTACGGGCCGACAATCCGAACTGCGCCAAGTAGTCGATGGCGGTGCTCATATGGCCACCTCATCATCGCCCACTTCAGCTTCTTCGAAGGAAGTCACTTTTTCCAGAAGGCCTTCACTGTTTTGGCTGGCGGTCTTCATAGATTCTTGGTGGTCTTCTGAGCCAAGCACTGGTGCCCCTTTTATCCGCTCGTGCCCTTTTTCTTCACTCGTGCCCACACCTAAGGATGGGCACGAGCGGGACTCCGAGGGCATGAGTGGAGGAAAGAGCGCGAATGGGCCGCCTGCCTGAGGGAGTGACCAGTAGGACTTAACATCTTTGTTATTACCCGTTCTTGCTGTCACAACAAACAGTTTTTCCCGCGCGCGGCGGATCTGTTTTTCGGTGTACCCGTTCCGCTTCATCAGTGACTTGGCTTCGTTACTTTCCAGCGGCTTATCTTTCAATATTCGATAGAGGCAATCGCCCGGGTCGTCTGTGTCTGTCGGTTCCTCATCACCCGTAGCCTCCACACCTCCGAGAATCTCCCTGGCCGATCCCTCGATCAGATCGCCCCACACCACCCGAGTGGTTTCGATCCCTTCGCCTATATCCACTAGCTCGATGGTGTAGGACACGCCACCTTCATCTGTGCCGATGTTGGACTTCGCCCGCGCCAGCACTCGCATATCGGAGTCTTCTTGCTTGGCAGCTACCAGCACCGTCCGCGCCAGCGCCGAGAATGCCTGTGAGCCGATCACCCGTTCAGCCGGCGACGATCCAGCGCCACCCTTGGCAAAGTGAGATATCCCCACTACGGCGCAAAGGTTCTGCTCGGCAAAATCCACCACGCCTTGCAGTGCCCGACGCACGTCATTGGCCTTGTGCATATCCCCCTTCACGGCGCTGACGATGGGGTCGAGCATCAGCAGCGATACACCGCCCAGCTCGCGCACCTTGTCGCGCAGCAAGCCGATATCGTTCGATGGATCGAATGGGTCAGCCTCGCCCTGAGCGTTGAGGCAACCTCGGATGATGTGAACCCGGTTCAGGTCAGCACCCGCAGCAATCAAACGCGGCACCAGCGTGTCGCGGGGGTCATCCTCGCTTGACCAGATAATGACGTTGCCTGGTTCATTGCAGCGGCTCCCGTCCGGCCAGCGCCCACCTTTGGTAATTGCTGCGATAAGGCCAATCAGCAGAGTGGTTTTACCCGCACCGCCAGCGCCAGCCAGGATGTGCAACTTCCCCTTGGCCAACCACCCATGCCAAAGCCAGCGAATCGCCACCGGTTTGATATTGGCCGCACTCACCAGATTGACCTTCCACACCGATGCTTCGGGTTCTGCCCACTCGTTAGCAAAACGATCAGCAGTCATATGACCCCCAAGCGTTGCTTGGCGAGGTTGAAGCGTTCCAGATCGTCACCGGCCAACTTCCCCTGTTGCTGGAGAGACTGGCCGATCAGATAGACCATGCGCTCATGTTCAATAGCTGCCTTACTTGGCCCGCGACGCTCCTGCTTTGAACCAGGGAACAAATCGCGCAACTCCAGACCGATAGCCGAAACGATACTTTGAGCGGTACACCCGGCCCAGCACTTGAGCAAAACCGTACCGTCCGAAGATTCAGTAATTGCCAAGCTTGGGTTCTTGTCGTCATGTGCTGGACAGCAAGCCTTCCACTTGTTGGTTCCAGCAGGTTTAACTTTGCCGAGACAACTAAGCACTTTATCCAGCCCGTTCCCCAGCGGGCTTTGTTTTTGGGATATCTGTTTTTTGGACATGGCCAGTCCTCCGGGGCGTTTTCCGGGCAAGCCGGGAGCGCCCCGCTGATATGCAAGTTGGGTCGTTATGGGCGGTTACAGGGGTTGTTCAGGAGGCGAGTTGGGGGTTGATTCCTTACTCATTTTGTACCCAGTGTCGCGTGCTGCGATCTTGGCCGCCAGGTACGCTTCGACCTCGGCCAGGGAGTAGTAAACGGCACCCTGGCGGGTCTCGCTGAACTTGATTGGTTTTGGAAACGTGGGGTCTTTTTGCTTGAGTTTTTCCCCGCCAGAGCGAGACATTCCCAGCGCTGCATAGAAGGCTGTTTGCGGGATCAGACGATTTTCGAGAGGCGCGTATGAGAACATGTTTTATCTCCTAGTTGGTCGGTACAACCAGACCTTAGGAGGTACAAGTTCCACATGCTTAAGCTTGTCGCACCTTTTTTACTTGAGCCATTCGGACTTCAAATACCCCATTACAGTGCTCTTGGGAATGCCGGTTTTCCGGACAATAATTCCAACGCGATCACGCTCAGGTGTTGTTTTCAGGCTTTCCCACATGGTTGTTACTTTGTCGCGCTTCACCTGGGCTTCTTGTTTCCGCTGCTCACCTCTCGCATGTCCGCCTGCTTTTCTTTGTTCGCGCAACCGCTCCAGGTGCTGTATGAGATCCAGACATTCATCAAGTGTTAATTCGTCAAGATGCCTATATATCTCGGTTTTAGCGGCATGGAGGTTGGCACCTATGCGCTCCATTGACTTGGCGAGGGGTTGAAGTATCTGAGTGATTTGTTGAAACGGCTGAGCGAGTCGCTGGGAAAGCTCGTTGAGCGCCTGCTGTTTTTCGTCTTCTTTCATGGGTCGGCGTTCCTCTACATGAGCCTGTGTGAAGAGTAGATCAACAGGTCAGATAGAGGTGCGCCTTCGAGAGTGAGTTAGACGCGCAGGATCGACACCACGTTGTCGGCGCCTTCGGCCTGGGGGTGGGCAAAGTCGTATGCGGTAATGTGCTGTTTCCGATTGGCGTCCAGATAATCGGCCCACCACTGCATCATTAGCCGGCGTTCTTCCATGTGTTCAGCCAGGTGGGTGTAGGCACCACGCACCTTGTTGCGCTCTTGGTGGCTCATCTGGTGCTCTACCGCGTCCATGCTCCACAGCCTGGATTCCGTCAGGGCTGAACAGGCCATAGCCCGGAAGCCGTGGCCGCACAATTCCGTCTTGGTGTCGTACCCCATCAGGCTGAGGGCCTTGTTCACGGTGTTCTCCGACATCGGCTTCCAGTGGTGGTGGTCGCCGGCAAACACCAGGTCAAGGTGTCCGGTGATCTGCTGTATCTGCTTAAGCATGGCGATGGCCTGTCGGCTCAGCGGCACCACGTGGGGCGTGGCCATCTTGGCGCCCCGGTGGGAGTACTTCACGCCCTCGATGGGCTCCCGCTCGCCGGGGATAGTCCAGACACCCCGCTTCAGATCAATCTCAGGCCAGCGAGCGAAGCGCAGTTCACTGGAACGGATGAACAACAGCAGCGCCAGGTGAACCGCCAGCCGAGTGAGTGGGCGCCCTTTGTAGACTTCGAGCCGATCCAGTAGGTCGGGGATTTGATCGAAGGGCAGTGCTGGGCGGCGCTTGGTTTTGCCCGTGGCGGTCGCGCCTACCAGGTCGCGGGCCGGGTTGCTGTCGATATGCCCGTGTTGGACGGCGTAACGCATGATGCCGTCCTGGTACTGGCGCAGGCGACTGGCTAGATCCAGGGAGTCGAGCTTTTCCACGGCCTTGAGCGGAGTCAGCAGGTCGCGGGCTTTCAAATCGGAGACGGGGCGGGCTCCAAGGCTGGGGAAGAGGTGGGTTTCCAGTCGGCGCAAGACGTTATGCGCGTGACCCTCCGACCACTTGCGGGCGTTCGTGGCGTGCCACTGAAGCGCCAGCGCCTTGAAGGTGTGGTTGCGGGCGTTGGACGCCTCGACCTTCGCTTGCTTGGCGTGTTCCATGGGGTCTTGCCCGTGGGCCAGCAGCTCCAGGGCTTCCGCTCGACGCTGTCGTGCAGCCTTCAGCCCTAGCGCCGGATAGTTGCCGAACGTAGCCAGCCCCTCGCGGCCATCAGGCCGGAAGAACCTGAACCGCCAAGTCTTCACGCCAGAGGGCTTGATCAGCAGGTACAGGCCTTGGCCGTCGAATAGCTTGTCATCCTTGTCGCGGAGGGGCTTGGCTGCCTCGCACTTGGAGTCGGAAAGGGGGGTTGCGGTGCGCGCCATAGGGGTATGTCTCCGAATCGAACCGGCGTACCCCTTCACGTACCCTTAAACAGTGAAGGTATCCGGGTGCATAAATATACACCCAGAAACGACAAACCCCGCACTAGGCGGGGCTTGTGACTGCTTTCTGGTCATGCGTGAGCATGTGAAAGCATGATAATGGTGCCGGCACCAGGAATCGAACCCGGGACCTACTGATTACAAGTCAGTTGCTCTACCATCTGAGCTATACCGGCGTGTCAGGGCGACGATTATAGCGATTGGATAGCTTCTGTAAACCCCTGAATTTTGACTATTTTTGTTCGGGCTTCAGCTCAGGCGCGCAGCAGGGTTTTCTTGAGTTTCTGAATGGCTTTCCAGGCTCGGCTGTTTTGCATTGCGCGCAGCTGTGCTTCGGCCTGTTCGGCGCGCTGCAGGGCGGCGGCGAGTTGGTGTTCGGCGTCGCTCACGGGGTGGCTGAAGTTGTGGCCTTTGCAGAACTGGAACTCGTCCAGGTTGCACGGCGGGATGTCGAAGGCGGGTTTGAGGTTCAGGTGTTCTTCGGCGAGGTAGTAGGTGTTGATGCCGTCGAACAGGATGGACTGGTAGCCGGCGCCGGTGACGAGGGTTTCCCAGGTCTGGTCGCGCTCCCACGGGGTTTCGATGAGGATGACCCACGGCCGCCACCGGGTGAAGTCCATGCCGCGCAGGACGGTCTCTTCGTGGCCTTCGACGTCGATCTTCAGGAAGTGAATGGCGCGGCCCCGGGCGTGTTCTTCGCAGATGGAGGCCAGGGTGCGGGATTGGACGGTCTGGCTGCGCACGTCCATGCCGGCGTCTTTGTGCATTTGCGCCATGGCCGGGTCGGCGGTCGAGAGGCCGGTGCCGGCGATGCCGTAGAAAGTCAGGCTGTCGGCACTTTCGCCGGCCACGCATTGCAGGTTGGTGTCTTTGGGGCGTTGCTGGCACAGGGCTTGGAAGTAGTTGGGCATCGGTTCGACGTTGATGCCGCTCCAGCCGTTGTCGTAGAACGCCTTGGTGACCGAGTCATGGGTGGGATCGTTTGCCCCTACGTCGATGTAGAAGCCGTTCTCGATGGTTTTGAGGGCGCGCCACAGGCGTATGTCTTCGAAATTCTGTGCGTAGGAAATGAACGTCACTGGCGCATCCTGTCGGAAGAATGTTCTTGTTCGTGGCCGCGCTGTTGGCGCCCTTGCGTGTGTGTATAACAAGAGTAATGAAACGGCGCAAATCCCCCTGTCCGCGGTCCGGGATTAGGCGTTTATGTCGTTTTCATTAAATGCTTATGCACAATGCCGTTGGAAGCGCACTGGGTTTAGGCCGAATTTGTGGAGCTGTTCTCATTTGTCCGCAAATGCCTGTTTTTTCGATTTTTTATGCGTGTGTACAAAAAATGAACAGTGTTGTTTTTGCCCTGAAACTGGCATGGATCTTGGATCCACGATAATTCCATCAACAGAGTTATCCACAGGCTGGGCGTGTTTAAGCGCGTTCGGCCAGGAGCAGAAAATTACGCGGCGTGAGCGGGGTTTTGCAGAAGGTGCCGACGCGGACGCTGTAACCCTGTTCGGCGAGGAAAAGTGCCCGGTCAAGGACCAGCCAAAGCTCCAGCGGACGTCGGAAAAGTCCGCGTAATAGCTCAAGGTTGCGCACCTCGGCCAGTCGCTGCCAGCCGGCAGCTTCGACGCCTGGCCAGTCTTGCGGGCCGATTGTGGATAACTCTTTGAGTGCGGCCAGATGATGGCAGTAATCGGCGAAGGTTTTGTCCAGCCAGGCAGTGGGTAGGGAAGGGGTAGGCAAGTACTCGTCAATGCCGCGCAGTTGCCGTTGCAGCAAGTCGAAACCCAGACGCCGGGCCATGGAGGTGTCGCGTTGACGTCGCACGCGGGCACCGGCGGTAACGGTTTCGCTCATGGGCAACGCGAGGTCGTCGAGGGAGAGTTGTAAGCCGGAGGCTTGGGCGGTCGAGGAAATCGGCGCGTATTCGGCAAGACTGATCCGGTTGTAGCAGCACGGCGCAATGGCGAGTTGTTTGCAGCCTTTGGCGCTGGCGAGTTGAATCAGTCGCACATGCAAGTCACCGCAGGCGTGAAGCGCGACGGGGGTGTGATAGGCACTCAGTAAGGAGGCTGCGTTTGCTGCGAGCACATCCTGTTCAATATGCAGCGCGCGCAGGTGATGGCGTTGGCTGAGTGCCTGACCGCTGGTTACCAGGGCCGGGTCGTATTCCATGCACGTCAGTTGCTGCCCCGGTTGCAGCAGGCGGCGCCCCAGGTGTCCCTTGCCCGAGCACCAGTCCAGCCAATGCTGTGGTGTCTCGGAAAACTGCAAGCGGCTGGCGAACGCTTCGATCTGTTGCCATTTGCGCCCCGGCACATCGACGTTCAATCGATGGCTGGCCGCTTCGAGCGTGCGTGCAGGCAATTCATCCACTGCACTTAAAGCAACTGACTTCGTTGCCAGCGATGCAAAGGGTTCGGGGGCGTGCAGTAGAGCCGGCTGGTTGTGAGCGTTTTCGGCGTCTTCCAGCGTTCGCCCGCGTAGCCATCCGGCCAGCTCCGGGTAGGACGCTTCCCAAGGTAGTTGCAGATAAGTGAACGGGCGAGGTTTCCACAACGCCTGATGCTCTGTGAGAAAAGCATCCAGCGCAGTGAAGCGGGCGAGTAGCGCCTCGCCCGTCAACACGCAGCTATCAACGCCCTTGGCAGGCATCGACGCGCAACCAGCGCTCCAGCAACTTGAAGCCACGCACCAGCACATAGGCCATCAGCAGGTAGAACATGCCCGCGGCGAAGAATATCTCCACCGGCAGGTAGGTCCGGGCAATGATGGTGCGGGCCATGCCGGTCAGTTCCAGCAAGGTCACGGTGCTGGCCAGGGCACTGGCCTTGAGCATGAGGATCACTTCGTTGCTGTAGGCCGGCAGGCCGATGCGCGCGGCGCGCGGCAGCATGATGTAGAACAGCGCTTTGGGTCTGGACATGCCCAGCGCCCGTGCCGCTTCGATCTCACCCGGTGGAATCGCCTGAATGGCGCCGCGCAGGATTTCCGCAATGTAGGCGGCGGTGTGCAGGGTCATGGTCGCCGTGGCGCACCAGAACGGATCGCGCAGGTACGGCCACATCGAGCTGTTACGGATCAGGTCGAACTGCGCCAGGCCGTAGTAGACCAGGAACAGTTGAACCAGCAGCGGCGTGCCACGGAAAAAGAAGATGTAGCCGTAGGGAAATGCGCGCACCCACCACAGGCGCGACGAACGGGCGATGCCCAGCGGAATGGCCAGCAGCAATCCGGCGATCACGGCGATGGCCACCAGTTCCAGGGTCAGCGTTGCGCCCTGGGCCAGCTTCGGCAGCCACTTGATGATGACTTCCCAGTTCATTGGGCGCTCCTCGCGAAGCCGCGAGCGGCGCGTTTTTCCATGAAGTGCATGCCGGTCATGGCAAGAATCGTCAGGCCCAGGTACATGAACGCGGCGACCATATAAAAGGTGAACGGTTGCTTGGACACGGTCACGCCGATTTGCGCATGACGCATGATTTCTTCCAGGCCGATCACCGATACCAGCGCCGTGTCTTTCATCAGGATCATGAACAGGTTGCCCAGCCCGGGCAGGGCGATACGCCACATCTGCGGCATGATCAGCCGGGTGAAGATGCGCAATTTCGACAGGCCCAACGCCACGCCTGCTTCACGGTGACCTTTGGGGATGGCGAGGATCGCACCTCGAAACACTTCCGTGGCGTAGGCGCCAAAGCACAGGCCCAGCGCTATCACGCCGGCGGCAAAGGCATTGAGTTCAAGGTCGGGGTTGCCGAAGAACTCGCCCAGGGCGCGCATCAGGTTGACCGTGCCGAAGTAGATCAACAGCACCCAGAGCAATTCCGGGATGCCGCGAACCAGGGTCGAATAGGTGCCGCCAAGCCACTGCAGCGGCTTGTACGGGGAAGTCTTGGCCAAGGCGCCGAGCAGACCGAGCACCAGCCCCAGGCACAGGGCCGAGAGTGCCAGTTTCACAGTCATCAGCGCGCCAGCGGCGAGCGCCGGGCCGAATCCGTAGAGGTCGATAATCATGGATTTCTTTTCAAATCGCGGCAGGCAATGCCGAGAACCGGCGCCGTCAAACGGTCGCGCCGGTCCGGCAGGTCAGAATCAATAGATGCTGAACGGGAAGTACTTGTCGTTGATTTTCTTGTAGGTGCCGTCAGCGACGATTTCTTTGAGCGCGGCGTTCAGCTTCTCGCGGATCGGGTCTTTCTTGCGCACGGCAATACCGATCTTGTCGCTTTCTTCCACCGGATCGCCCTTGAACTCGTAGTCACGGCCAGCGTCGCTTTTCAGCCACTCGTAGTTGACGTACTTGTCAGCCAGGATGCCGTCCAGACGACCGGAAGTCAGGTCGAGGTAAGCGTTTTCCTGGGTGTCATAGAGCTTGGTTTCAACGCCCGGCATGTTGTCTTCGAGCCAGGTACCGGCCAGGGTCGCGCGCTGGGCGCCGATCACTTTGCCCTTCAGCGCATCCTTGTCGGTCTTGAAGTCGATGTCTTTCTTGGCGATGAACTGCAGCTTGTTGGAGTAGTACGGGTCGGTGAAGTCCACCGCTTGCTTGCGCTCGTCGGTGATCGACATCGAGGAGATCAGGAAATCGAACTTCTTGGCGTTCAGGGCCGGGATGATGCCGTCCCAGTCGGAGGTGACCACGGTGCACTCGACTTTCATCTTGGCGCACAGGGCGTCGCCGATTTCTTTGTCGAAGCCGACGACATTGCCACTGGCATCTTTATTGTTGAACGGCGGGTAAGCCGCTTCGATGCCCATCTTCAGGGTATCGGCCATGGCACCGGCGCTGAACGCCAGGGTGACGGCTGCAGCCATGAAGGCCTTTTTGTACTTCTGCATGTGGGTAGCTCCGTTAGCGGTTGCTGGACATGAATTGTTTGCAGCGCGCCGAAAGCGGGTTTTCAAACACCTGCTGTGGCGATCCTTGCTCTTCTACCAGGCCCTGGTGGAGGAACACCACTTCGCTGGAGACCTGGCGGGCGAAGCCCATCTCGTGGGTCACAAGCAGCATGGTGCGGCCTTCTTCGGCCAGTGCGCGGATGACATTAAGTACTTCCTGGACCATTTCCGGGTCAAGCGCGGAGGTCGGTTCATCGAACAGGATGACTTTGGGCTGCATGGCCAGGGTGCGGGCAATCGCCGCCCGTTGTTGCTGGCCACCGGACAGTTGCGCGGGGTAGGCATGACGCTTGTCGGCGATGCCGACCTTGGCCAGCAGGGCTTCGGCGACTTCAATGGCTTCGGCCTTGCTCTGGCCGAGCACGCGGCGCGGGGCTTCGATGATGTTGTCGAGCACGCTCATGTGCGGCCACAGGTTAAAGTTTTGAAACACAAAACCGATTTCGCTGCGCAGGCGATTGATCTGCTTGCCGTCGGCGGCAACCAGTTCACCGTTCTTCGCGGCCTTGAGCTTGAGTTCTTCACCGGCGACCAGGATCTGGCCCTGGTGCGGGTTTTCCAGCAGGTTGATGCAACGCAGGAACGTGGACTTGCCGGAGCCGGAAGAACCCAGGATCGAGATCACGTCGCCGTCGCGGGCGGTCAGCGAGATGCCCTTGAGCACCTCCAGCGAACCGTAGCGTTTGTGCAAGTTGCGGATTTCAAGCGCGGGCGTGGCCTCAGCCATGTGCGTTCCTCATATATGTTGCGCTCCTGCTGTTGCCGGCCTTCCTGGCGAGGCGGCCAACCTAGCATAGCGTTTCAATGGCAGCCAACAGCGCTACGGACGGTAAACGGCTGGCGTGTGGCAGGTTGTCGCATCGGCGCAGCAGACTGTCGCCCCATCAACAACCGAACGGCCGTTTGAACCTTGCCTGTCGATGGAAAGCGTGGTGGCTGCCGCAAAAAAAGGCGCGATGTTGCCAGCTTTGGCGGGGGGTTGGAAGCGCTATCCGGCCGAACGTGGCAGATCCGCACTTTTATCGTGCGCCGTGTCGTTTTTAGATGTGTTTCCGGTGTGCAATTTCGTTCCCAAAGTGGGTCGCAGGGTAACGTTCTGGCAAAGTGCCATTGATTTCAAGGGCTTGCGATGACTGTCCGGTCGAGTCGAAATCGCCGGGGTAGACGCTTTTGAAACATTTTGGCGCAAATATTGCGTGCAGATTCCGGAACAGCCCGTTGGTTTCTTTTTACAAGAGAGAAACCGGAACGGGATGCACGCATTCGCTTTTCCTTACAAAGGTAGTTTCAATGAGCAGTACCCAAAGCTCTAACGGCCTCGAACAGGGGCTCAAACCGCGTCATGTGACCATGCTGTCGATTGCCGGGGTTATCGGTGCCGGCCTGTTCGTCGGCTCGGGTCACGCCATCGCGGCCGCAGGCCCGGCCGTACTGTTGGCCTACGCTGCTGCCGGCATGCTGGTGGTGTTGGTGATGCGCATGCTCGGTGAAATGGCGGTGGCATCGCCAGACACCGGCTCCTTCTCGACTTATGCCGATCGCGCGATCGGTCACTGGGCCGGCTTCACCATCGGCTGGCTCTACTGGTGGTTCTGGGTCCTGGTGATCCCGTTGGAGGCCAACGCCGCCGCGACCATCCTGCACGCCTGGTTCCCTGGCGTGGACATCTGGGCCTTCGCCCTGGTCATCACCATGCTGTTGACCGTGACCAACCTGTTCAGCGTAAAAAACTACGGTGAATTCGAGTTCTGGTTCGCCCTGATCAAAGTGTTGGCCATCATCGGTTTCATCGTTCTGGGCGTCATGGCGATCTTCGGCTTCCTGCCGGGCAGCCAGGTCAGCGGTGTTTCGCACCTGTTCGACACCCAGGGCTTCCTGCCAAACGGCATGGGCGCAGTGTTGGGTGCCATCCTGACCACCATGTTCTCCTTCATGGGCACCGAGATCGTGACCATCGCGGCCGCGGAATCGAAGAACCCTGGCAAGCAAATCTCCAAGGCCACCAACTCGGTGATCTGGCGGATCGGTTTGTTCTACCTCGTATCGATCTTCATCGTCGTGGCCCTGGTGCCGTGGAACGACCCTGTTCTGGCAAGCCTGGGCTCCTACCAGACCGTGCTTGAGCGCATGGGCATCCCTAACGCAAAGATGATCGTCGACATCGTGGTACTGGTCGCTGTGACCAGCTGCCTGAACTCGGCGCTCTACACCTCGTCGCGGATGTTGTTCTCCCTGGGCAAGCGCGGCGATGCGCCGGCCATGTCCACCCGCACCAACAAAAGTGGCACGCCTTACTGGGCGGTGATGATGTCCACTGGCGCAGCGTTCCTGGCAACTTTCGCCAACTACGTGGCCCCGGCGGCGGTGTTCGAGTTCCTGCTGGCCAGCTCCGGCGCCATCGCGCTGCTGGTGTACCTGGTGATCGCGATTTCGCAACTGCGCATGCGCAAACAGCGCATGGCTCGTGGCGAGAAAATCGTCTTCAGCATGTGGCTGTTCCCGGGCCTGACCTACGCGGTGATCATTTTCATCGTGGGCGCCCTGACCATCATGTTGTTCCAGGAAGCTCATCGCGTGGAAATCCTCGCGACTGGCCTGCTCAGTGTCTTGGTGGTGGCTGCTGGTTTGCTGGTGGCTCGCCGTCGCAAGCTGGAAAAAAGTGGCGCGGTGGTGTTGAACTGATTCATACCGCGTAACGCAAAACGGCCGCTGTCAGTGATGACAAGCGGCCGTTTTTGTTTGAGTCGTAACCTTTACTCGGTTTTTTCTTCCGGCGCTTCCAGCGACTCGCGGTAGACATCCAGTGCAGCGCCGAAATCGGCGATGAACTGCGGCTCGCTCAGCCATGCCTGGGCGGCGTCGCGGTCCATGCCGTCGGCCCACATGCGGTAGTCGATCAGCATGTCGGCGGCCAGGTGGGTGGCGGCCATGCCTTCGTCGTCGGCGTTTTCCATGTCCAGCAGTTCTGGATGGTCGATGATGATGAAGGCCAGGTTCGTCAGCAGCACGGAGAGCATTTCGCTGCGGCTGATGGCTTCCGCGTCACGCATTTTGCTGAACATCGCCAGGGTGTAGTCCGGGATCGGCTCCGGGAGATCCAGGTCGCTGTCCAGTGCCGGGGATTTACGGCCGACCATGCGGATTTGCTTGGCTTTGGCTTTTGCGCGCTTGGCGCGTTTCTGTTGCTTGTTCAGGGAGGCCATGGGAACTCAGTCCGGTTTCTGTTGGGTTTGCGCGGCAATGGCGTCGGACGCCGCCACGTAGTCAGCCTGGAAGGCCGGTGATTCGATCCACGCCAGGGCGCCGGCCTCGTCGGTTTCAGTGGACCATTGGCGATACTCGATCAGCGCGGCAAGGATGAAGTCCATCGCGCCTTCTTCGCCTTCCTGCTCGTACACCAGTTCCAGCAGCGGGTCTTCGAGGAAGGCTATGCACATGGCTTGCTGGCTGATCTTTTCGGCGTCGATCATTTTCTTGAACAGTTCGGTCAGGTCCACCGATTCGAAGTCGATGCGATCATCGTTCGGGTCCAGTTCGACCGGCGCGGCAGCCCGCTGGGTGCGGTTCTGCTTGGCCTTGGCCTTGGCGCGGGAGGCGCGTTTGTGCTGCTTGTTGGCGGAGGCCATGGGTGTCGTTCCGTCATTCGTTGAAAGGGGCGTGCGGCTCAGCTGCGTGGCACCGTTTGCCCGGGTGTGCCGGGGGCCAGCTCGCCGTTTTGCAGCCAGGACAATGCAATGGGCCATAGTGTGGCTTGGTATGCGCTGCGAAAAAAGGCGAAATGCCCAACTTCTTTTTCGCCGATGTCTTCGGGAGCTATGCGCAGGTGGGTGTTTGTGCTGCCAGTGAAGTAGGCGAGCAGGCGTTCGATCGCCGGGATTGTGCCATAGGGATCGTCGCTGATGCTGATGGCCAGGGCTTTTGCGGTGACGGCGGCGAAGTTTCTGACATGGATGCCCTGGCCGCTGGGGCGCTTCTCGTAGCGAGCGGTGGGTGTGCTCCAGTCACGGACCACGCCGGCAGGTGTGTCTTCCAGCCAGCCGAGCCGTTTGCCGGGGAAGTAACCGCACAGCATCGTCACCAGCGGCATCACCACATGCCACTTGCCGAACATCCGCCAGCGATGAGCGGGCGCATAGTCGCGCCAGTAAGCGAATTGTGCGCCGACCGTCACCAAGTGCCGGATTAGTTGCCCGGAGGCTCCCAGGCCCGCTGCACAGCCTCCAAAGCTGTGGCCGACCACATTGATCGGCTGCTCGGGGAATTCACGCTGTGCGCGCTTGAGCATCGCCTCGAAATCCAGCGCACCCCAATCGGACCACGAGGCCTGAAGCCCCTTGAGCGATCCTGGCCGCGACTCGCCGATGCCGCGGTAGTCATAGGTGATGACATCGAAGCCGTGGGCGAACAGGTAGTCGGCAAAGCGCGAGTAATGGCGACAACGGACCGAGGTGGCGGCATTGATGATGACGACCGGGCGAGCGGCGTCCAGGGAGGGGTGCCGCCAGGTGAAGCCGCCGAGGATGAAACCGTCCGCGGCGGTTTCCTTGAACGGTTCGCCGGGCGTGGTAGTCGGCCGCGGCAACTCGACGGGAGTGGGGGCCAGTGAAGGCGTGTCCTGCAAATTCATTGGCGTCAGTCCTTTGCGGGTAGCTGCCAACGATAGTCTTCATGGCGTTGATGAACAATCCATTGGCCTCAACGCCGTGGTTGATCGAGCAGTCGTTCTTCAAGAGCCGCCCGTTCCCGATCCAGCTCGTTACGGAGTTCCTCCTCAGTCGGCAGGACAAGCTTGTACTTGCTGGCGAACAGTTGTTCGTTTCCTTCAAGCACCGAGTAACGCACCACGGATTCATCCTTTTGCGCACAGAGAATGATGCCGACAGTGGGGCCGTCTTCCACGCCGCGTTTCAGGTCGTCGTACATGCGTACGTACATGTCCATCTGCCCCACATCCTGATGGGTCAGTTCACCGCGCTTGATATCGAAGATGACGAAGCACTTGAGCAGGTAGTTGTAGAACACCAGGTCGATGTAGAAGTCTTTGCTGTCCGTACTGATGCGTTGCTGGCGGGCAATGAACGCGAAGCCCTTGCCCAGCTCCAGCAAGAAGCTCTGCAGTTGTTCGATCAACGCTTGTTCGATCTCGCTTTCCTGAAGCTTTCCGGCATTGGGTAGACCAAGAAACTCCAGCACTACCGGATCACGGATGAAATCCCGGGGCTGGCTTTCATGTTCTGAATGTTGGTAGCGGCCTCCTGCTTGAGGCTGCTGCGATCACGGCTTGCCAGCAGGCGTTCGTAATACAGTGTGTTGATCTGGCGTTCCAGAGCGCGGCTGGACCAGTTTTGGGTGGCTGATTCGTTCATGTACCAGAGGCGAGCACTGTCGTTGTCGACCCGAAGCAGGCGACGGTAGTGGGTCCAGCTCAATTCGTGACGCAGTGCGTCACGAATTGGAAAGGCTTGATAGAACAGGCGCATGTAACGAAGGTTGGAGGCGTCAAATCCTTTTCCGAATTTTTCAGTCAGCACTTTTGCCAAGGTTGACAGTAACTCTTTGCCATACCTCGCCCGTCGCGCGCCATTCTGTTCGAACTCAACGATGTGCCGACCGATCTGCCAACAGGTTTGCACTTGAACGGTATCGACCGCCCGAAGCGCCTTCTGACGTGCCTGATGGATCAATTTGCCAAGGTTGCCAAGCAGTGATGCGAGATGAGGGTCGTGAGTGTCGTTGGGTGTAAGGGCTGTCATGAGGTCTTCCGCAGCAGATTGAGCAGCGAAGAGCATGGCAAGTGACCGCCCTTCGAGGATGCCGGGAGTTACTGAAAAGCAGGCAGGAAATACCGGGCTCTTCGGCAGGACGGGTCTAAATCCGGGCGAGGGCTGAGGAACAAATGGTGTAGTACGTTTCGTACTCAGGCCCAATCAATCTAAAACGCCCCCTCCACCCGGAAATCCAAAGAGTGTAACGATTGGGTTCTGCGGAACCCGGGAGGCGTCATCATGAAACCCCTCCATTCACTTCTGTTACCTCTCACCGCCGTCGGCGTGCTGATGTTTCCTTCGATATTGCCCGCCGCCAGCCTTGATCCAGTCGACAACGCTGGCGTACAGGTGCAGCGGCAGGAGCAAAACGGCATCGCCTACCTGTCCGGCGGTATCGGCCAGGATGAGTCCAAGGCCATCCAGCGAACCACCGGCTATAACCTGCACATGACGTTCTCGGTCGGATCGCAAAATGAATACATTCCCGACGTGAGCGTCGTTATCCAGAAAGCCCCGGGGCAAACCGTGCTGACGCTCAATGACGCCGGTCCGCTGGTTTACGTGAAACTGCCAGCCGGCAAATACACGGTCATTGCGACGCGCAACGGCGAAACACGGCATGACGTTGCCGATGTTGGCAGTGGTGCAGCCCGTAGTCTGGTTTTCCACTGGAAGGATGCGAGTTGACGAGAGGCTCTGAGCCCTGAATCCTGCGATTCAGGGCTTTTCGTTTTTAACACCCGCGTAGGCTTGGATGAGTGCAACGCGTAAAGGGTTGGTTTCTACGCTCAGCAGCTTGATGGCCAAGGCGCAGCAGACCACGATCAACATGGGTTTGATCAACCGTGGTCCTACCCGGACAGCAGCCCGTGCGCCCAATTGAGCGCCGACGAAGGCTGCCAAAGCCATGGCTATGGCTACCGGCCAGATAATCACACCTTTGGTAATGAAGACCGACAGAGAGCCGAGATTGCATGAGGCATTGGCAAGTTTGGTAAAGCTCATGGCCCGCATCATGCCCAAGCCGCAGAGCATGACAAATCCGACAGTAAAGAATGAGCCCACACCGGGGCCAAATATGCCGTCGTAAAAGCCCAGGATCGGCGCCACGGTAAACGAAAAGAGCAGAACACCGACTCTCTTGCGTCGATCTTCACTGGCCAACTTTGGAGAGAGCGCAAAATAGATGGCTACCAGAATCAGCATGATAGGCACGCAGACTTCCAGATAGCGCTTATCAATAGAGCTGACCAGCAAGGCACCACTGGCACCGCCAATAAATCCGCAGATAACCAGGAATCGGCCTTCGCGCCACTCGATCATTCCTTTTCGGGCAAAGGTTGCAGTTGCCGAAACAGTTGCCGAAGCCGCCTGGAATTTGTTGGTGGCAATTGCACTGATCGGATCTACACCTGCCAGGAACAATGCAGGCAAGGTGATCAAACCGCCACCACCGGCAATCGCATCAAAAAAGCCGGCGCAAAAAGCGACGAGCGCCAACATGCCAATTACATCCCAGGACATTACATTCTCTCTTTATGGTTATTGACCAGTAACCGCATGACGGGTCGTTCAACTGCCTGAACACATGAAAATCAGCCCTGCAGCACTAGCGGGTCCTGTGAAACAACGAGGGGGGAAGAAAATTTTGAAAGTCCGAAAATACGAACCAGGACCCTTCTGTTGTCTTTGATGACATCGCGACAGTGCAGAGCCCGGATGTTGTTGATGACCATGGCTGACTCCTGGGTCAGCGTGTATTCGACCGGAGTTGCTTCACCCACACCTTGGCAAAGGGCGGTGTAAGCCCTTTTCACAAAGGTCGAGACGTTGTCATTGACCGAAAAGCGATACGAGTTAAAGCGGGCTGCGAACCCTGTCTTGTCGTCGAACTCCAGAATCGAAACGTTGCGGCCATCTTCCCCTTTGCCAATGACAAAGGAGTCACTACGAGTGAAGCGGAAGTTCTCCGTGGTCAGAGCGAGGCAGTTGGTGACGCCAATTTTTTCGAGAATGGGAGGTAGTGGAATGACTCGCGTAGGCTCCAGGCTCGGGTTCCACAGGGCGGAAAGTATGAGCGACGACGGAGAGGGTGAATGCCCGTCTTTCGCGTTCACGGCGCACCAGTAAGGCGCCTCTGTATGCGGGCCAAGCGCGAGGCCGGAATGGGAACTCAGTTCTTTGATGTCCGGTTCGGCAGGGATTCTGGTCAGTCCGCCGCCCTTGAAGTTGGCCACCAGTCGAACCAGTTTTCCTTCATTGTCCATGTCGTAGGCAAAGGCAATGTTATCCACCAGTTTCAACAAGATCTGATTGCGGGCAGCCAGGCAAAGGATGTCATAACGATTTTCCAGGGATGCCAGATCTGGCAGTTCATTTGGAGGGCTGACATCGGTGATTTTTTGCAGCCCTTCAAAAATCAACACGGAGACAAGGCCATCGGAATAAGCGGCCAGCAGTTCACATTGGTTTTTCGAAAACGAGAATTTTAACTCGGTCGCTGCCAGAGACGCCTTGGACTTGGCTCCTGGCGCCTGGGGCCCGCCGATGGCGGCCAGTTTTTTGGCGAATTTGTGAAGCAATGCTGACTGCTGAGTATCAAAGCTGAAAGTTCTGATTTCCTGTTCGGTAAAAAACTCAGTGCTTTCGACGTCTGGATGAATGGCCTCTGTCATTGTCTTCCCTGTTGTGAATCTGCTCCCGGTTATCTGGCAGCTCCTCCTCCGATTCTGCACAAGCCGATGATCAGCGTATGTCATCCGTTTCCGTTAAAGCATACGGAGCGTTCCTAAAGCCAGAAACTGCCAGGAAGGGGGATCTTCAATACCGGAAGTTTTTCAGGAGTCGGCCCCGGCAACCGATGCGGATGCCAGTAGGGGCGGCGATAGGACGTGGGGAATTGTCGCTTCGAAGGTGACTGGGCCGGTGCCTGATCAAATCGCAGGCATAAAAAAACCCTGAATCTTGCGATTCAGGGTTTTCGGTATTTGGTGCCAGAGACGGAATCGAACCATAGGCTGCAGGCCACGTATTTGCTTGCGGTGAGCCTTTATGGGGTTTTTTGGTGCCCCCAAAAAGGCCCCCAATATGAAAAGTACCCCCGTTCTCCAGATCGATCCACGCTGACAATTCCCACCACTTTACCGACTACATGCATGCACGAGGCAGACTTTCGACAATCCACTGTTTAAGTCTGGTAGTCGTAATGCCGGTTTGGATCATCGCTGCCAGAAAATTCAACGGATTTATGAGGACAGGCCTTCCGGAGCGGTCTTTGAAGCGAAGGCTCCAGACTTTTGCCCTGCCCCCTCCCTAAGGCCTCTTTCAAGCAGCACCAGTGAATCGCCCCTGGTTTCGTAGACAACCTTGATCGTCAGCTCAGGCTGCTCAGTATCGATCGTGACCGGCACAAATCGGCCAAAAGCTGCCTGTGGTAACGGGCAGAAAACGGCCAAGAGCAGCCATATGTGAATAGCCGTTTTCGACCCATAGCGATCGTTCGCGGTAGATCGCATGGAACTAAAGAACCTAGGGCCAGACGAGCGGCAACCACAGGTGAGGCGGCAGTGGTAGCGCTGCAAACGCCGGAGTAACCGGCGCATTCGGCACGAATGCGTGCTTTTGACATAGAGTTTGGTATTGCTTCGGCATTTGCCATACGATCACGGCAATTTGTAATTTAGAGGATAGTTGGATGGCTTCGGAACAGTTGACTCAATTTATGAGTTTTGTGAGTGGTGGTGCAATATTTTTGATCGCACAGTATTACTTAACTAGCTACTCAAGAGAGAAAGGGAAAAATCTAGCTACCAAGGAAGACATAGAAGCAATTACCGATAAAATCGAATCAGTCAAAGGTGAACATGCCAAGCAGTTTGAGAATTACAAACTTACATTATGGCAAGAGCAACAAGCGCACCTTTGGGCACGTGAAGAATCAAAATTAAAAATTGAGACATTCAAAAAATCTGTAACCGACGTAGCGAAAGTTATAAATTTAGTTAAAAGATATCAAATGCTGATTTCTGAGCGGGAGTTAGCGCTTGCTGCGGCCGGCATTACGAAAGATGAAGAAAACAGTGCCGCGCACAAAATGTATTGGGATAAGCACCAAGAGTATATGGAACAAGCGCACTCAGCTTACGCAGACTTCCGAGAAATTACGGCTGAAATGAGCGGACTCTTTGCGCTGTTTTCGATTTACTTTAACTTTGAACTTACAAACTCATTAACCACAATTGTGCGTCTCGCCTACAACGAGGTGGAAATGAAAATGAGTCGCGCAAAGTTTTCCGAACTTTTAAAAAATGAATACGCAAAGTCTTCCAGCCTGGAAACGGCACGTGAGGCCGTCGGTGTTTATTATGATGGAATTTGTGCGCAGTCGTCGTTACCCACCGAATCTCAGCGGTTTTTTGATCTATTGAAAATGTATGTCAATTCAGAGTCCGGCGGTGCCCCTGCACGCGAGGAAACTCGCAACAGTTAAAGGTCTGCGGCTTAGCATTATGGCGCCATAAGGTCGACGCCAAAATGTATAGACGTATGATTTTTAGGAAAATACCTACCAAAATACTGGCATAGAATTTGACGTAACCACTGTTATTCCACTTTTTTCACCATTGCACTTTCCGCAAAGAATTTGCAAATTGGTAGGGTCATTCACCCCTTTAAGGGCGATAGGAACTATATGGTCAATAGCCAGTTTTCCATAGGTATGGAACAAAGATGTTAAATCCGTCTTACAAATTGCACATAGACCTTTTTCTCTACAAAATAACGCCCGCTCTAGCCATTTCGGCCAGTACGTGCATCGAGGCGTTCGCTCTTCCAGGCTATCAGCTATCCTGAGATTAAAAGCTTTCATTGCTTCACGATCAGCAAAAAGCAATGTAAAAACTTCTGTCACCAATAGAGAAGAGAGGCCGTCCATAGCGATATCTTCTAAATACTCACTAAGGTACTGAAATTTCATCTTATCCATAAGATCATTTGTGACTGCTACCGTTTCTCCCGTCTCATCGTCGCGATATTGTTCCGCTACATATTCCTCTAATGTCATATAGTGAATGCCATGCGAATCCAGCATGGCAAACACAGGAGTTACATCTTCATACTCCCATCCACTGCCGCCAAAATAAAAACTCAAGTCTTCACGAATTACATAATCAATGTAATCGTGTAAAATAGTTCTCTGCTGAGGTTTCGCGGCTTGCACTTCCAAATCATTGGCAACATCTAATGGATCAACCGGAAAGTCATTTTCAAAAATTGCTTTTCGCACCTTGTCAGCATATGCGTACGACTCAGAAAAATTAAAAACATGACAAGCTGTTAAATACCCACTCATATACTTACCATTTTGTAGTAGATGCTTATTTTGCACGTACAATAGTTTCTTATTTGCAGTATGTCTACGCTATCAATCAGCCATTTTCCGTCTTGGTCATAGCACTCCTATAAAAAAGATGTGTCCGTCCGTTGGTCTGCCAAACACAGATAAAATTGACCGCAAGCACGGAGCGCAGCTAACTGTACATCCGTACAGCTAACTGAAGTCGTGCGTTATGAGTTTTTCCATCCATGGCCAACTGCTCCAAGGTGGCGTGCCGCTGCCGTTGTGCCTGTTCAAAATCCCGGCCGGGTTTCCGTCGCCGGCGGCGGATCACATCGAACAGCAGATCTCGCTGGATGAAGTCCTGAACATTCGGACGCCGCATGTTTACTTGGCTTCGATCAGCGGCGACAGCATGCAAGGTGCGGGGATATTTGACGGGGATCTGGCGGTGGTCGACCGCTCGCTGGAGCCCGTCCACGGCCATATTGTGGTGGCTCTGCTCAACAATGAGCCGGTGTGCAAACGGCTGTGCGTGCGCGGTACCGAAGTGATTTTGCTGTCTGAAAACCCCCAAATATCCGCCGCGCTGAAAGCCGTAAAGATAAAGGGTTTCGCGTACCCGGCAACCACGCTCATCACGCTTTATAAAAACGCACTCAATTCCGACGACCTATATAGGAAATTTTTTTCGCAAAGTAACTTTTTTTCAAAAAGAACCGCTTCAACGTTAGTTGAAGCGGCTTTTTTGGGCCAGGTGAGCCTACTGCGAAATTGCACTCCACTTGACCATCCGCTTGCATTCGATCTGACCAGTCATTTGCATTCGTTCTGACCACCGATTGCATCGGATTTGACCAGCACGCTTTGTAACCATGATCGGCAGAGAACGGCCAGAAACGGACACTCGTTTTTTCAAGACGGTTTTCATTTGAAAACGTTAAGCTGGCGTCCTATTTACCGGACATGAGTTTCCCCATGAGCGATTTAGAGTCTACCCTGACTGGACAAGATGTAGTTGATGCGTTCAAGGCCGACATCGAGGACTTTTTCGAGACGGGATATCATTTTGAACTACGTGTGGAGACATCGGGCTTCGCTCCAACGTGTAAAGGGTCTGGCCCAACTGCACGCATCCAGTTACCCGTGGAAATGCTGGAGAAAGCGGTCGACTCCTTCGAGGATCTGGCACTTCTTTTATTGATACTAGGGCATGAAACAGCCCACTACCTTCATCGTCATAACGAGCACCGCGACGAGTCAGTCTTAGAGTCACGAGCTCTAGAGATGTGGGCGGACTATTTCGGCACGAAGTTAGCTATGGTTGTTATGACCATTGGCGACAAGACGCTGCTGCGTTTCGGCGACCTTCCGGGCGCAAAAAATGCTGGAAGCCGCCTCGATGCGCTGGCCTCGGCCTTGGCCACTCTGTCCTGTACTTATTTCAATATCACCTCGCCAAAATACCCACCAGCGAACGAGCGGGTGTCTATCTGCATCAGCGGGATGTTGTCGTTTTTCGAAGTCCAGTTTGGCCTTCAAGATGGCTCAATAGGGGGCGAACAGGCATATCGCAAAGCGATGGAGCCGCGAACTATCATCGACAGAGCATTCAAAGTTCAGAAGCGCTTGTACGCCAATAGAATCCTTGCTGACTTAGCCGAAAAATCTCCCAGCGCGGATGGCGAATACGAAGAACTACATATTATTAGAGCGGTTCACAGTAAGATCCAGGATGGCCAACCGGCACTATTCGAAGGACTTAAAGTATTCCAATCATTATGGCTAAGTTTAGATTACGACATTCCACCTGAGGTGTCGGCAGAAATCGCGAAAAGAAAGCGCGAGCTACTAATTAGCACTTTGGGCGAGATGGGAATTTCAGCCGAAATGCTCAACCCGAACCTTAATCCCTACTCCTGAAAGTGTTTTGCCGTGAGCGGCGCTGACCAACACCTCGGATGGGCTGCGCTTTCAGCATCCTATCCGCTTGATGAATCGTCTCTAGTAGCTACCTTAAAGCGTTAGTCGAGGCCTACTAAGCCGCTGAGGACAGTCCACTTCAGGCCGTTATCTGCCCTTCCTGAAGGGGAGTTATGGGTCGAAAGCTGACTTTCCTCACTGACTGCTTCTGGCCGATCTCCGCCCTTCACGAAGGGCGGCTTTGGGTCGATCAGAGCCCTTCGTAAGGGGCAGAAATCGGCCAAAAGTAGACGGTGGACGGAGCGATCAGCAAATGAGCAGCTATGCTTGGATGGTTGTCGGAGTTGATCGGGCTTTCCGCCCATGGTGCGTAACTTCCTTCAGTGGTCACCCGACCGTCTCGATGCCCGAGCTAGTCAGGGATAGATGAGGGAGCAAAGAATGTTATCCACCAGGCTCGTGAAGGCGCTATCGACCCATTTGGGGTCTATTTAGAGTTGGGCTTCTTTGTCACCGAACGATGAAAGTCGCTTTACTTTCCGCAAATACCATTACGAATGGAGCAACAAGATGAGCAGAACACCGAATGATGACCGTAGTGATTGCATGAACCCAAACAATGATGCTTATGATTCAAGCATGGATAATCACTCCAATCAACTCAACCCAAACAATGACGCATACCAAGGAAACAATGATGATGACGAGATGGATCAAGGTGATTGCTTTGAACATGGCGAGTAACTAACTCTAGCAGTTATCTTGCTCAATATCGGAAGCTTGGCAAGGCCCTGGAGCCGTCCATTTCATTCGCTGGAACGGTGTGTCGCTACCCCTTAATTTAATATTTAGATTTCCTATGCCAAAATCGATCTTCGTTAGCTCCACATTTGTAGACTTAGAACGGCATCGCCAACTTGTACGCGAAGCCATTTCCAAACTGGAGATTGACTCTAAAGCAATGGAGGTTTTCGGTGCTCTCCCCGACACACCCAAAGAGGAATGCCTCCGCCTCGTTCGCTCATCCAGCGCGTATATTGGGATTTTCTCCATGCGATACGGGTATATCGACCCAGTATCTTATAAGTCTCTTACTCAACTAGAGTATGAGGAGGCCCAGGCACTTCGTCTCCCAAGTCTTATTTACATAATTGACGAGAGTACACACCCTGTACTTCCAAAACATGTTGATACTGGCGCTTCAGCGGAGAAGCTACTCTCTTTAAAAGAAAAGCTAAAGAGCACTCATGTTATCAATTTCTTCTCGTCAGCCGAAGATCTAACCGCAAAAGTCACTCAGGATATTGTGCGGTTGCTTAGGGCGATGGCAAAGCAACCCACAGCTCAAGTCCTATCCCAGCTTGCTGCTAACGTAGTCAAGCGGCATCCACTCACACCACCGCGCTTTGAGTACCTCAAGAGCCAGACCTCAGAGATTTTCAAGCATGACGTGCCGGACTCTATATTGCGTGAAGCGCTTGAACTCATCATCGGCGGTGACAATATGGCGGCAGCATTTGTACTGAGCCGTGGCACCACAATGCCTCTTGACGATGCTGTCGACGGACTCATGGCAGTCGAAAAAATCCTAGTCAATATTGTTCAACGCCACAGGTCAGAATCCAGTAAATGAATACCTAACTAGCGGTTCAAATCGTTTGCTTCGCTCTCAGGGACGACCTGCCACCGCCCCTTTAACCTAAACGTTAACCCCAAGAGGGCTCCGCATGAGCATCGTCCACCACGAAGTACATCCTTATTTGAACTACTTTCTTTGTCTTGAGGCAGACATTCAAGGCCTCTCACGCTGGATTGAATTTTCTCCAGAGAATGAAGGTGTCTACTCCATTGAGCTTGCACGCCTATTAATGACTGCGGCCGCTGAAGTCGATGTAATCGCAAAGAGTCTTTGTAAGAGCATTACCCCAGCACGTAACGCTATTAGCATTAATTCCTACCAATCAGTCTTGTGCGAAGCATTACCTATGCTGCCGTTCGCAGTTGTTGAGATGCCTAGGTATGGCATGGTATTCCGTCCTTGGTCAAACTGGGAGGAAAATGAATCACCTCCAGATTGGTGGAAAGGTAACAACAAAGTTAAGCACCATCGATCCGAGCACTTCAAGCAGGCGAGTCTCAAAAATGTTCTAAATGCCAGCGCCGCATTACTCGTCCTGCTTCTTCTCTATTATCGCTCTCAGAATATTCACCATTTCCCTTTTCTGAATTTGTTCTTACCCAAAACATTCGCGTCACCAGACGGTGAGGCCCACTTTATCCTCATACCTGATGGGTCGAATGTGCCATGGGCTAACTAGCCGCTCATTGTGACCGTGTCCCGCGCCCCGTTAGCCAAAACGTTATGAATGCCTGCAAAGGGTCGTTTCTGCCTGTCGCAACCGGCCGAAATCGACCCAGGCTGTGTGAAAACGTAGCCGAGCCTTTAGGGCGTCCATAAACAGGGCGAAAATCACGCCTATACGCAAAATCTAGCGCTGCCAACCAGCCAAACACTTACGGATTTCATATAGAAACGCCCTGTTCGATTCGGCGATGACGTTTTCACAAAGCCTGGACCCATAGCTGCCTTTGGCGAACGGCAGAAACGGTCCTCTCCATCTGGAAACTGCTGGCTAAAATTCAGGACTCACTCAACGACTCTTATCAGCGTAATGGCGTATTGCCCATGCGCAAACGTCGTGAGATTCTGAGGCACCGTTTGAACAGGGCTGCTTAGGTGGAACAGGATTGCGAAGGTTGGATCGCGAGCCGTCAAAGCTTCACCGAAGGCAGAGGTCAGCCCAAGAGTCAGAGACAGAAATGGATTGGTATACAGAGTGGATCGGAGAGGCGATTGGGCCACGACACCTCTTCTTTATGTAACGCAAGAGCGCCTGAAGTGATTGCTTCGGTGGCTTATACAACACATTAATTATCACTGGGAAAATAAATGGATTTTAACCGTAGGCTCAACTCACTAAGACAGCGCCGCGCCTTCACCGAATCGGCAAGCACTGGAGTCGCTCTTGATTCAATAAATGGATCGCTTTCAAAATCTCTTAACGAATCATTTGAGAGTTATGAAGGCCTGAAGGAGTCGATAGGTATAAAGTACGTGGTCGGCGCGATGGCACCAGTTTCTAAGCGAGGCACTGAAATTTCAAAATCTGAGGGGCAGCGAGTCGCTAATAGTCTCATAAAATCTCTTGAGACACGGAATGAGAACGTTACTAGTGTACTTCAAGGGTCAGTGGCGTTAAACATACATATCAAAGGGGCTTCTGACGTTGACATGCTCATCGTCGAACGTGACACGCTGTTCGTAGAACGTCCTCACGTTAGTTCAACTGCGTACGTGGCTGCTAGCGACTCTCGGTCTCTTTTACAGATAATAAAAGATATTCGGAAGAAATCTGAAATAATTCTTCCTGAAAACTTCCCTGTTGCAAATATCGTAAACAATGACAAATCCATAGCCATGGACGGGGGAAGCCTCCGCGTTCCAGTAGACATTGTTCCTGCCGTTTGGTTTGATGGTGTTGATTATCAGCGCACTAGAAGCCAGGCTGATCGAGGAATAAAGATCTTTAGCAAGTCTGACGATGCATTTATTACAAACTTCCCGTTCAAACATATTGAAGAGGTCAACCTCAAGGACTCTCGTTACTCAGGGAATGTTAAGTGTGTAATCAGATTATTGAAAACTCTTGTTTCAGACATGGACGAGACAGACAAGAAAATTGGGAAAGGTTTGTCTAGTTATGACCTAACGGCGTTAGCCTTCCATATGGGAGACCGCCTTAACGTACCAGTTTATCAACGTGTTGCATTGGTCCTTAGAGTCGAGGATTTCTTTACTTTTTTGATCGGTGCCCCTGAATATCGCAACTCACTCAGCGTACCGAATGGCACCCGGAAAATCTTTGATACTCCAGCACGATTACCTGCTTTGGTTTTGATTAGAAACGAGCTTCGAGAACTTTCACTTTCTATCGCCAAGGAGATTGAGCCTTGGAATACCACCGTTGATACTAGCATCCTTGAACGCCGCATCGTGGCGGATACAGTGTTTGACTAATTAAGCCTGGCACTACAGGATCGGGATTTTTATTATGACTGATAATGAGACGCAGAATACAACAGCGCGCCCATTCAGGATTCTCTCTTTAGACGGAGGTGGGGCGAAAGGGTTTTATACACTAGGAGTGCTTAAGGAAATCGAATCTCTAACGGGCAAGAAACTTCATCAGACATTTGATTTGGTTTTTGGGACAAGTACAGGGTCGATTATTGCATCTCTAATTGCCATCGGATATGACGTTGATTGTATTTTGAAACTGTATCGCGAGCATGTTCCGAAGGTGATGAAACATAACTCGCGCTCCGGTCGAACTGCGTCACTTTTAAAACTGGCTGAAGAGGTGTTTGGGCAAACCACATTTAGTGATGTTAAAACAGGCCTTGGAGTTGTCGCTTCTCGCTGGGTTCAAGAGCGTCCGATGATTTTCAAAAGTGACCCGAAGCAGGCTCACGGAAGGCAGGCTAGCTTTGTTCCCGGCTTCGGTGTTCCGATGAAAGATGCAATCAGAGCATCCTGCTCGGCCTTTCCTTTTTTTGAGCCTACCACCGTTTGCACAAGTCTCGGAGAAAAAATCCAACTGATTGATGGCGGCTTTTGCGCTAACAACCCGACTCTCTACGCCATCGCAGACGCAGTAAAAAGTCTTAATAAATCAAAGTCTGACATTCGAGTTGTAAGTGTTGGGGTTGGATTTTATCCGAAACCAAGGGGCTCTATTATTGAAAGACTCGTCAGTCGCATGGTTAGCGTCCGGTTGCTCCAGAAAACACTGGAGATAAATACCCAGTCTATGGATCAGCTAAGGAGTATATTGTTTAATGACATTGAAACGATAAGAATTAGCGATTCATTTACTGAGCCTCATATGGCCACCGATTTGCTGGAGCATAATCTAGATAAGCTCGATATACTATTTCAGCGTGGTCGAGACTCGTTTTCGCAGCGTGAAAATACGCTTAGGTCTTATTTAATGGAGAGTCCCTAAGCATTTTGACTAGGCTGTAAATGCAGCGATTATCAGCACCGAAATATATTTCTGGCAGAGTGGGGTCATGATTCTTGCTTGGCTCGGTAGCCAATCTGGCCATTCGCTCTGGGTCGAAACGGTCTATCGCGAATGATCATTGGCAACCCAATGCAGCCGTCGGGCTTCATCACTTCACTCAATCGAGACTATACCGGTAGTGATCTGCTGGGTCCCTGTCGGGTTCCACCTATGGAAAGTTTCTCGGCGATTTTTCGACCGAAAGTTTAGTTTTGTGGCTCTTGGCATCACTTGGATAATTTAAGGTTATCAGACGCTTGCCGGTTTTGACGCCGTACAGGTGTTTTGTATCATCCTTCAACTAAAACCATATACTCCAATCGCGATTTGAATACTTTGAAGAGTCAGGGACAGGCACCCAGACAATGAGCCATCGTCGTGCTCGATGATCGCTACTGCGATTGCGCATGGACAAGGAATGTAATGCGACACAAATGGCGAAAAATATTACGCCACTTCTGTCGCCTACCTCTACCTATAGTGAGGCCCCACATATGGACTGGATGCCTTCGTTTCTAAGCTCGTTGAATCACTCGCCTGGCCAATTGCTGCAGCAGTGCTCGTGATTCTAGTTCATGACAATATTCGCACGCTCGTGCCCATCATCAAGAGGTTCAGGGCAGGTCCAGTTGAGGCAGAGTTTGAGCGCGAAGTCAAAGCGCTCAGGGCAGCAACGTCAGAACCATTCAAGGAAGCAGTATCCAGACCTGCTGTGGCGTCTAAAGCCTTCCTTCTCCAACTGGCAGAGCAGCGTCCTCCCTCAGCCATTCTTGAGTCATGGGTGCAAGTTGATGCTGCAGCCCGCATGGTCCTTGCAAGTTTCTTCTGGGCGTCTGCGTGGTGATGATTACCACAGCAGTCAACCGGAGCCAAACTTTCCTCTAGCTTGGTTCCTTTCGCTGCGCTTCGGTGCTGTTTACAGCGTCACAAATGCGCCTGCAAACCATGATATGATCAGTGACTTGGTCCCTTTGCGAACTATAACCTTGAAATATATATCTATTGACGGCGATGATATAGGAAGAAAAATAACATCCTGCTACCTAAGCAACGACGTGGGCAAGTTAAAGCTAATTAGCAGGCAGATTGAAGAGTCCACCTTAAAAATTGCAGCCTTATTAGAATCAAAAGGCTTTGATGTGATTTTTAGAGCCGCAGACGGTGTTGTTGCAAGAACAAACACTGATTGCAATTTCGAGGAGCTGTTCTTTGTCATAAGTTCGTGCCCCACTAACGAAATTACCTTTTCAGCAGGCGTTGGCTCCAGTTTGAGGGAGGCGTATGTGGCTTTGATAAACTCAAAAAGTAACGGAAAGAATCAAATTTCAAACTTTAGCTCACTTAAATAGGGCGATACATGTTTAGAATTGTCAGATTTGATTTGCTATTAAAATTTGTCGTCTTGATCTCTATTTTTATTGCGGTTGCAGCATACGTTATTGTGCAAAAGCTAACTGGCGCTAATATAAGTATCTCTAAGCTTACGGCGATCTCGACTGCTGCATCCACGGTGGTGATGTTTATATTATTATCGCCATTTATGTCTCGGAAAATCTGGTTTGTAGCAAGGGTTTTCAAAAAAGACCTTTATCCAGATTTAAATGGTGTATGGGTTGGTCAAGTTACTACAGAAGAGCAAAAGAGTTTTGAGGTCAGAGCCATTATAAAGCAAGCCCTTCTAGTCACTGAAATAGATATGCATGGCGAAACAGTGAAGTCTGTAACTCTTGAAACAACGCCTACGATAGAGCTTAACAAAAAGAAGCTCTACTATGTCTATCGGTCCACACCCAAAAACCCATCATGGGGAGATTACGTTGGCTCGACAATTTTTGATGTTATTGAGGATGGCTCAGCGCTTGTGCTTTCAGGAAAGTATTATACTGACCGAAAGTCAGTCGGCAGAATATCAATAAAGCGCGTATCTACAGATATTAATGCCGACGTTTCTTATTATTGACGCCTAAGAGTGGTTTTAGCTTATTCCTTCGGTACATCTACAGAGGAGGTAAACGGACAAAAATGGGTGGAATGACGCCCCAGCGAACAGGGATGTCGCAGGTACGCAATGACCGCTTCTGGCCGTTCTCTGCCCGTCAAAACGTACTCAACGCGATTAGAGGGGGAAGGTACATTCCTGATGCTTTCGACATCAAAAGCAAATCAACACCCCCTGCCCAAGGTGGCCCTTTGGTCATCCCAAGCGTCCGGTAGGTGGGTGTTGATGCCGGACAACTAAACAACCACCGCCATTCCTGGCCGAGTCGTATGTAATCCAGCATTAGCCCACGTTTTACCCGCAATGGGGTGGTGTCTTGGGAGTACCTTTTGCATTTCCCCAAGGCCCCCAGTGCCAGTCGACTTCGCTAACGACGCCCCTCACGTTGCGCGCAGTTGTGGCAGCAGCTTCGGCCCGAACACGTCATGAACAAATCGGGTAGCAGGTGCCTGGCTTGATGCGATAGCGGCCGGGGTGATTACGATATTCTGGGTCATGGTCTTGGCTCCATTGGCGTCTGGTTATACCGCTCGTGCAACTCGGCACCTGTTACACAGTAATGGTCTGCCGGCGCATAGCAGGTGCGGCAGGCGAACAAGTGGCGATGGTACTGGTCACGGGCCTCGAGCCATTCAGGCGATACCATTGCGGCGCTGTGGTAGATGTGCTTCGGCTCCCCGGCGTCATGCTGCTCGATTGTCGGGTTAGCCATTGGTGCTGGTGGTGACCATGCCGGATGGCTACGGATCAGGCGGGCGGCAAAGCGTGGGTGTGTGCCGCACAGCTCGGCCACGTCATCAGTAGTCAGAAAACCCCGCCCCAGCAGATATGCCGGCGAGCATCCCAGCAGGCGAGCAACATGACCAAGCCATCGACTTGCCTCTAATTTGGATGGCCCCTGAGCTGGGTGGTCGTTCGCGCCGGGTTGCGCTGGCTGCTCGACTTTGTGTTTTTCTGGGGGAGCCGAGGGAATCGGGGGAACCTCCAGTACTGGCGCGGGTTGTAGCGGTTCACTCTGAAACTTCAGTGAGGGAACCGGGGGAACTGCTGCCCCGGCCAGGCGGTTGGCTAAGTCCAAGAGCCGACCCATGTCACACCTCCAGTGGGGCGAGGTGATACAGCGATGGATTGCGCCCATCCACCTTTACTCGTTTGGCACGCTTGCCGGCGTTATGTTCGGTGATCCACCCGGCAGCGTCCATGGCGTCCAGGATGCGCGTCACATCGAAGCCAGGCACCGCTCGGCGCAGCCCTTCGGGGGTAAACAGCCAGACGCGGCGCTCCCCCTCATTTTTCCACCAGCCGGCGCGATCTCTGACTATGGCGTCCCCGCCCAGCTCAGAGAACAGCGCATCGCCGTGGCGAGAGATGAAGTCGCACAAACTGGCTCGGATTGTCGCGTCCTCGCCCTGGCCTTGCCCCCGACTGTTTCGCCAAGCATCAAACAGCACCAGCATGGCGTCACGGGCAGCGCCAGCCGGGGTCGGCAGCAATCCCCACTCAATGGCCAGCTCTCCCGCCAAAGCAACAATGGCAAACCGCTCAGCCGCGCGGCTTTCCTGGCCGCTGCCGCTGGGGTATGACTCGCACAGCTTGGCGAGCACTGCCGGCAGATCGTCGGCCTCGCCGCACTCCAGCAGCTTGCGGATAAAGTTCGGGCCGATGTGCCCGTAATGGGTCACGCTGGCGCGCTGAATGGCGTCGGAAAATTCCCGTCCACCCGGCAGCCCATGCAGCTCATCCCAGGCGCCAAAAGTGCGACGTGCCGGTATGTCCAGCAGACGGATTTCCTGCCCGGCCCGGCTGCGCTTTCCGCCCTCGGCCATGTGCGCGGACAGCCCCAGCTCGCCAGACGACAACAGGATTACCCGCCAACGCCGGGTCGCCCGTGCGGCTCCGGTACGCCCGGCTCTGGCCTTGCCGGTGCCGTTGGCCAGGGAATAGATCACGGCGCCAATCTCCCGTGGGTCGGCCTCACCTATCTCGTCCAGAGCCAGCAGTGTGTCATTACGCTGGGCGGCTATCCCCTCTAGGCCGTTGCCGGTGGCGAGCCAGGTACGCTTGAACTGTTCGCCATGTCCCCAGACCGAGGCGGCGGCCTGAATGGCGCTGCTCTTGCCGGTGGAGCTGTCCCCGACGATATGGAAGCCGCCACCGTGGCGTTGCAAGTGATACAGCAACGGCCCGGCCAAGGCTGTACAGACGGCCAACATTAGCAACGGATTACCGGCGCAGCGTGTACCGATCTCGGCTTGCCAGCCCTCTAGGGTACCGGCCTGGCGGTAGTCGTCGAAGTTCGCCGTCTCGCTCTGATAGATGGCGTCACCCTTGCCGATGTTCTGTCGGGGCATAATAAACAGGGTAGGTGAATGCCAGCCGGTGGAAGTGGCTGCAACGAAATGGCGCTTGGGGTGCTGGCCCTGAATGTAGCGGTTCAGCAGCTTGAAAGCGTCGGGGTCGATTTCCACCCCCATGTTCAGCAACTCTCCTCGCATATCCTCGCCACTGCCCTTGAGCAATTGCATGGGCATGGCCCATTCGCGCCAGTAGCCCAAGGTGTTGCGAAAACGCAGCAGGCGCCCGAAGTCGACCCCGTCTCCTGAGGTGACAGCCTCGACGTGCAGCGGCGAACATACGCGCTTGTCATAGTTTACCGGCTTGCCCTTTTCCTCCTTGGTGCCATGCCACCACACGCCTGCCGAGTAGGTGCCGCCCAGGGTCTTGTCTGGATGGTCATAGACGCGAAAGGCGGGGCGCTCGATCTCCGGATGCTTGGCCTCGGGCACCAGTGCGGTTCCCTTGGCGCCCTCTACCTTTTCGCTGAGGGAACCGCTGGAAACCCCGCCATTTCTGGCGGTTCCTTCGGTTCTCTCGGCTCCCTCGGAAAAATCGAAGGCCAGATCACTTTCATCCGTCAGGGTCATTGGTTGGCCTCCTGCCATTGGCGCAGGTCGTTGAAGTCAGAAAGGGTCAGCGGCTCACTGCCGCACCAGGGTGGAAAGACCATGGGACAGCCAAGCGCAGCGGCTGCCTTGATGGCGTAAGTGCGTCCGGGATTGCCTTCGGTCATGCGGTCGTCGTCGCCGGCTACGATCAACACGGCATCTGGGTGCTGGCGCTGGAGGCGTTGGCCGACTTCCAGCAGGTTGCCGGCATTCATGGCGCAGGCCACGGTGGCGCCGGTTTCGGCGTGGAGCGTTGCGCCGGTTGCCCGGCCTTCGCAGATGTAGAGCGGCTGGTCCGGCTGAATCGTGCCGATAAGTGAGCAGCAGCCCTTGATCATGCCTCCACGCAAGAAGCGCTTAGCGCCGTTCGGGTAGATGCGTTGCAGGTTTACCAACCGGTCGTCACGAGTCAGCGGCACCAGCAGCACGTCACCGGCCTGACGCAGGGCATAAGAACGCACCTCTTTTGCCACTAGATAAGGGTGCTTGGGATCGGCACTGCGGGAGTTGCGCCACAGTCCGTTGGCATATTCGGCGGCAACCTGCTGGCGCTGGTGCTGATCAGCTTCCCGCTGACGTCGGGCCTGCTCGATGCGCTGGTCGACTAACTGAGTCTCCAAATGATCAGCTGGCTTGCGGCTACGCCAGGTCTGCGAGCCTCCCGCTTTCCAGCTCCCGAACACGCCGCAGGCGATGTCATCCAGAAACAGCACATACCAGCCGTTCCGGGTACTTGGATTGTCGCCTGGCACATGGAAGCGCTGGATGGCGCCGTCTGGTATCGGCAGCCAATCAAGTGGCCCATAGACGTTTTGCAAGGCATCACGGAAAGCAACTGTGCTATCCATCATACGGTCTCCCCACGGCTGGCGGCGATGCGCGCCTCGCACCAGGCCAGTACCTCGGCTTCGATCCATGCAACGGACTTCGGGCCGAGGTTGACTTGAGTGGGGAAGGTGCCAGCGGCAATGCGCCGGTAGATTTCGGATGTGGAAAGAGTGGTCAGGGTTTTAGTTTCGGCCAGCTTGATAAAGCGGCGGGGTAGTGGGGTGGTGGTTGCGGCCATGTTGTGCGCCTCCTTGGGTGGCGTTGTGAACATGGCTCACACGGTATGGATCGGGGGTGGGGTTGTGTCCTAGTAGGGGCGGGCAATTCCCTACTAGGGGCGCGCAATTCCCTACTAGGGTTGGACTATTCGTTCCGGTCTTTATCAAAACGGGCTGCGGCGGCTTTCAGCTTTTCGGCAATTTTGCCTTTCCCTGTAGGCACTTTCGCGCCGATGGTGGCGGCGAACTGTTGGATCAATGCCTCGTCGGCGTACGGCTGCTCAAGTCGGTATTTAGCCTCTCGCGCAAGTACATACAGTAAGCGCTCAAAGGTGGCGCGCTCACGTGGGTCAATGGCTTTATCCGTCGCCGGCGATTGCTGTTCGACGGCGGTTCTAGCAGCTTGTTCCTGTTCAAGTTTTTGGCGCAGGTCTTCAATCTCGGCGGCATAGGGGCTTGATTGTTCTGCTGTCGCATTCATTTTGGTGGCAAGGGCTTCGACGTCGGCAGGTTTGAATCTCCACACCCCAGCCTCATTTGGCGTTCCGGAGTCGTAAAATCCCGAGGTGACCGTCGCTTGCTCACCGTCGCCATTGGTGAAGTAAATTAAGCCGTGCTGATAGCGGGTAACTTTGACGTAACGCTCAACCGGGAAGATGTATTCCTCCGGTTCGGAGTCAGTAATCCCGCATTGAAAGGTCATGTCACACCAAGTTGGGAGTCCGCCCTCCTCGATCAATTGAAACATTGCGTCTGTATCAATTGGCACCCCGGTAAGGCGCGTTAAGTAATCCTTGGCTTGTTCATACTCCAGCCACTCAAAAACCCGATACAGCTTCTCCATCGTCACGCCCTCCCAGGCGCCCCATCCTGAATTGATCGGCTGGCCAAGCGGGTGGGGGCCCGCATTTCGCCCCACTGGGCTTGGCCAGCCAATGCCGTTAAGCCTTGCGCTTGATGCTCACCACGTTGGCGCCCGCACACAGGGCGTCGATTAAGTCGGCCCATTCTTGCATCATGATTTCCCGCTGCGGCAAATAGGTGGCGTGGTTGTAGGTGTCGCGGATTTCGTCTTCGTCGCCATGGGCCAGCTGGCGCTCAATCCAGTCCTTGTGGTAGCCACGCTCGTTAAGTTCGGTGCTCAGAAGGTGGCGGAAGCCGTGGCCAGTTTGACGGCCTGCGTAGCCCATAAGGCGCAGCGCCTTATTGATGGTGTTCTCGCTCATTGGCCGATCTGCTTTCTGCTGACCGGGGAAAAGCAGCGGATATTTCCCGGTGATCTCTTGCAGTTGGCGCAGGATTTTTACGGCTTGATGCGGCAGGGGTACCAGATGCTGGCGGCGGGCTTTCATCCGTTCAGCTGGTATCGTCCAGGTGTCGCCATCAAGGTCGAACTCTGACCATTGAGCGGCACGCAATTCGCCAGGGCGCACGGCCGTGAGCACAAGCAGTCGAATGGCGCAGCGGGTCAGTCTGCTGATATTGGTGCTGTCGATCTTGCCCAGCAGTTCGGGCAATTCGGCAAAGGTAATGTGCGGGTGCCGGCGTACGGCTTTTGCTGGGGCTGCTAACACACTCAGGTCGGTGGCCGGATTGGTGTCCACCGCGCCGCTGGCCAAGCCAAAGCGGAAAATCTGGTGTAGCCATTGGCGAACCTTGCCGGCTGCGTTCAGCGAACCCCGTGCTTCCACCTTACGCACCAACTCCACCAGCTCGGGCCGAGTTATGGTTTTCACTGGGCGCGATCCGGTACCGGGGATCAGGTCGTTTTCCAAATACAGCTTGGCTTTACGGGCCGTGCTTTCTGCCCAGCGGGGCGAGTTGTAGGTGAACCACTCCCGCGCCAGCGTCTCGAAGGTAAGTCCCGTGACCCTATGCGCTTGTTTGGCGGCCTTCTTCTGCTCGCCGGGGTCGATGCCTTCGGCCAGCTGCCCGCGCGCTGTCTCGCGTCTTTGACGGGCTTGGGCGAGGGTGACGCTGGGGTAGATGCCAAGGGCCAGCTTTTTCTCTTTGCCGGCTATTCGGTATTTGAGGCGCCACAGCTTGGAGCCGTTTGGCGTGATCTCCAGATAAAGCCCTTGGGCGTCGCCCAGCTTGTACGGCTTTTCCTTGGGCTTGGCGGTCTTGATTGCGCTATCAGTGAGCGGCATGGCGGGTGCCCTCCGTTTCAACCGCAAGCAGGAGGGCGCGGCCGGTGGCGGACTGCTTGGGCGTCAGGTTCAGAATCTGGCGGGGTGTGTCGATGGCCAATGAGTTTTCTCGCGTCATCACCAGGCGAAAGGCTTTTGCGCGGGGTCGCAGCGTGGTGTGTTCGGCTTTGTGGGTAGCGGAGGGGGTGGTGCCGGCCCTAATGGCAGTACGGGCGTCGTCCCTGGCCCGGATGGCCGGCGCCAGTGTGACAGGAGGGAAGGCGCCAACGGCTAGGGTTTTCTCCCGGCGCTGGAAGTGGAACTTGAAGTGCCACAGCTTGGGACTGGTCGGCGTGGTCAGCAGATAACGCCCTTGGCGGATTGCCGTTTTGTACGATCTTGCTTTGGGCGGTAGCGCTGCGGGGGCCTTGCTGTCCAGTTTTGCGTCCATTCTGGGGGCCTATTTTTCGACCGAACCGAGATGCCCCCGATTAAGCCCCCATTTGTTTGGGCTTGCAAGGGACGTTATGGAAAGCGTAGACAACAAAAAGCCCGCACTAGGCGGGCTTCTCGTATGTTTTCAGGTGTGCTTGGCATCACCTGAAAACGAAAGGTGGTGCCCAGAGACGGAATCGAACCGCCGACACGGGGATTTTCAATCCCCTGCTCTACCGACTGAGCTATCTGGGCAACGGGGCGCATTAAACGGGTTTTTCAGGGGGTCGTCAAGCAAGTTTTCAAAAAAAATTTAATTATTACCGTCGCTTACGTTCCGACCCCCGATAAATCGGGGTTATTCCGACGGCGGCACGTAGCCTTCGGCCTTGGCGTAATCCTCGCCGGAGAAGTACTTGTCCATTTCGCCCTGCAGATATTTGCGATCTTCGGCGTTCATCATGTTCAGGCGTTTTTCGTTGATCAGCAGGGTCTGGTGCTTCTGCCAGTCGGCCCAGGCCTTGGCCGAGACGTGGTCAAAAATGTCCTGGCCTTTGGCGCCCGGGAAGGGCGCGCGCTCCAGGCCTGGCAATTCTTCTTTGTACTTGCGGCACATGATGGTGCGGGTCATGACGACTCTCCTGCGTTCAATACGGCGGCCGCGCGTTCGAGCAAGGTCTTGACCGGGGCGGCAAGGCCCAGGCGCGGCGGGGTGGCGAGGTTATACCAGAGCCAGTCGGCCTCGGCCACGAGATGGCCGGTCTCCTGGACCTGAACCAGCCAGGGTTCGATGGATAACTGAAAATGGCTGAAGGTGTGCACCAGGCTCGGCAAAGCCTGTTGTGTGCCCAGTTCCAGCGAATGCTGCGCTGCCAGGTGCGGCAGGTCGTCGAGGTCGTCGAGTTCCGGCAGGCTCCACAAGCCGCCCCACAGGCCCGTGGAGGGGCGACGGTAAAGCAGGATGGCGCCGTCGGCGTTGGCGAGCATCGGCATCAGCGTGCGCTTCTGCGGGATGGCCTTGCGTGGCTTGGGGATCGGGTAGCGGGTTTCCAGGCCAAGCATGTGCGCCTCACAGCCCTTTTCCAGCGGACACAACAGGCAGCTCGGTTTGCTGCGGGTGCAGAGCGTGGCACCGAGGTCCATCATCGCCTGGGTGTAGGCGTTGACCCGGTCGTGCGGCGTGAAGCGCTCAGCGTTGGCCCAGAGCTGTTTCGCGACCTTCGGTTCACCGGGGTAGCCCTCTTGCGCGGTAAAGCGCGCCAGCACCCGTTTGACGTTGCCGTCGAGGATCGGCGCGCGCAGGCCCATGCTGATGCTGGCAATCGCGCCAGCGGTGGACAGGCCGATGCCCGGCAGATCAGTGAGTTTTTCCACGTCCCGGGGAAATTCGCCGCCGTACTGCTCGACGACGATTTTCGCGGTCTTCTGCAAATTGCGCGCACGGGTGTAGTAACCCAGGCCAGTCCACAGGTGCAGCACTTCGTCTTCCGGTGCCGCCGCCAGGGCTTCGACCGTTGGCAACGAGGCCATGAAGCGGTCGAAGTAGTTCAGCACGGTGCTGACCTGGGTCTGCTGCAACATGATTTCCGAGACCCATACCCGATACGGGTTGATGCCTTGCTGCCAAGGCAAATCGTGACGGCCGTGGCGGTCGAACCAGTCCAGCACCGCCGTTGAAAACTGCTCGGCTCTCATCGCTTGAACAGTTCCTTGAGTGCGTCTTTCAGTTTCGGGTCGACTTTGTCGCCCCATTTTTCCTCGATTTTTTCGCTGATCCTGTCGCCAGCCACCTTGGTCGCGACCTGGCTCATGCGTTCGTTATCCACGCGGCAAGCCTTGGCGCCCAGCTCCAGGGGGCCGCGGCAGCGCAGTGGCCACTGGATACCGACAAACTTGTCGCCGACCTGGCAGGCCGGGTCCGGCATGGCGCTGGTATCGCCTTCGACGATGATGCCGACGCGGTAGTCCATGCCCAGCACTCGCAGATCGATATCGCCGTCACCGTTGACGGCCATGCCCGGGATGCGCACTTTCAGGTCCGGGTTGCTGGCTACGCCATTACGCAAGGTCAGGTTGCCCTTGAGCTCCTGGAACGGTGTGTCCTTGCCCCGCGGCTCGCCGCTGAGGGTTTTGCGGTTGAGCGTGGCGATGCCTTTGCACAGCTGTTGCTCGAGGTTGGCATTGAGCAGCACGCCATTGTTGATGACGATACTGGCGTTGCCATTGAGGGTTTCGATCAGCGCTTTCTGGCTGTTGCCGTTGCCGGTCAGGTTGCTGTTGAGCGTGATCAGGCCTTTGACCGGCGGATTCTTGCCCTGGCTTTCGAGGATTTTTTCTGCCGGCACCCGGCTGATCTTCGTCTGCAGGTTCAGCGCCGGCACTGGCTGGCGCACATCGAGCGTGCCGGCGGTTTCGAAGTTGCCCTCGTACAGATCGCCGCGCAGGTTGGCCAGCGTCAGCAGGCCGCCCTGGCCGGTGGCCTTGAGCGCTGCGTTATGGATCGGCAGTTTTTTCAGGGTCAACTGGCCGAAGGTCAGGTCGGCGTCCACATCGAGCTTGCTCAAGCGTTCCACTGGCAACAGACGCTCGCTGCTCCACGCTTCCTTGGTCGGTGCGGGTGGCAGTGGTGTGCTGCCCGCGCCAGCCATGGCGTCGGCTTCGGTGCTGGCGACTTCGGCCTGGCGTACCTGCGTGGCGGTATTGGCCTCGGCGGATTTCGGTGGCAGGTAACGGTCGACGTTGAAGGTGTCGGCCTTGAGCACAGCGCGTAGCGATTGCTTGGCGAAGTCTTCGACGGCAATGCGGCCGCTGAAGGTGCTGTCGTCGACTTTCAGGTTAAGGTTGTCGAGCGCCAGGCTGGTCGGTGTCGCGGCCAATCGGCTGACCAGCTCGACTTTGCTCAGGCTGCCTTCGGCCATGGCCGGGAGTTTCTGGCCGATGCTGTCGACGAATTTCGCCAGGTCGAACTGGGCAATCGAGATACCACCGCTGACTTGTGGGGTCTTGTCGAGGTCGTTGACTTTCAGTTCACCCAGCGCCCGCAGTTGGTTGGCGGAGATCTTGATACCGGTCCACTCGGCAACGTTGGCGGCCTTGTCCAGCACCAGCTGGCCCTGGGCGGAAAACGTCATGGTCTTGCCTTGCAGCGGGTCGCCGCTCACTTCACCGGACAACTTCATGTCTTCGAACTGATAACGCTGCAGGGCACGTGCGATACGCACCTCACCATTGAGCTCGGTACGAACCCGCAGTGCCGGCTGGTTGGCAGACAGGAACGCCGTGAGCTTGAGCGGAATGTTGACGGAGTCGTGAACCGCGCCGGTGCTCAACTGAATGCTTTCGGCGCTGAAGCTCTTGCCGGTTCGTTCGTCGGTGTACTCAACCCGTGCGTTGTTCACGGTCAGGCTGTCGATGTCCAGGCGGATCGGCTGAGGCGGCTTTTCCGCCGCGACGCTGGCTTCGGGCGCAGGTTCGACAGCGGCTGGCGGGGTGCTGGTCGCGTCGGTCTTGGCCGTTGCAGGCAGCTTGCCGATGTCCTCCCAGTTGCCGTGACCATCCTTGTCGCGGTTCAGGCGCAGGTTCAGGCCTTCGACGCGCACGTCGCTCATCTGCACTTCACGGCGCAGCAGTGGCAGTACACGCACCGACAGGCCGAGCATCTGCAAGTCGGCGTACGGTTCGGTCGGTTTGACCATGGTCGCGACACTGGCGTCGTGCAGTTCCAGACCCAGCCACGGGAACAGGCTCCAGCCGATATCGCCATTGAGCGTCAGCTCGATGTGGGCCTTGTCGCGGGCAATCTGGCGAATCTCGTCTTTGTAGTCGTTGGGATCGAAGAGGTGGGTCAGGGCAAAGCCCAGCGCCACAATGATCAGCAACAGCCCGAGAAGTACCAGACCCAGGATTTTGCCGAACGCTTTCATGGGCGAGTCCTTGTAGATAGTCGAATTCAAAATTTAGCCGAGGAGTATAGCGCCCCGGAACGGACGACCGGTCAGCGATCACTGCGGCAGTGCATCCAGCGGCAATTTCAGCTTGGCGGCCAGTGCCTGTGCCTCCAGATGCCCGGCAGGCGCGAGCAGGCGCAGGGGCATGCCCGATTGCGCGGCCATTTTCAGGGCTTCGGCCACCAGGCGCTCGGCAACACCTCGGCGACGGGTAATTTTCCGCACACAAATTTGTGACAAGTGCCAGGCGTCTTGGTGCCGTTGCAAACGGGCCGCGCCCAGCAGGCGATCATTGAAGCGTCCGGCGATCAGTGTGCCGTCTCGCAAGCAGTCTTCGATCAATTGCGCTTCTCCGGAAAACGGAGTGAACAGCCAGTCTGGAGCGTCGCGGTAGATCTTCTGCAGATCCTGCCGATCCTGGGGCGTGGCTTGGTTCAGCGGCTCGACAATGATCGGCATGGTGATTCCTGTGAGGTCATGGGTGAAAGAGATCGGATAACGTACAAAAGGTGATGTCAGTTTGGTTTTTCTGCCACTTGCAGATGGTAACCTTTGCCCGTTCGTCCGCCATTCTGCGGCATGTTGTCGCACAACAAGACGCTCCAAGAAAAAAGGTCATGCCTGCGTACATAAAGGCCTGGAGTAGACCGTGGCTGGCGAACCCTACTGATAATTGGGGGAAACACAATGACTACGAGCATCACGGCGGACGGCTTCAGTGCCAGCCAGCCTGCGTTCCTGTCCAAAGAGCGGATCATCGCCAAGCCCGGTTTCAACCGCTGGCTGGTACCACCGGCCGCCTTGGCCATTCACTTGTGCATCGGCATGGCCTACGGCTTTTCGGTGTTCTGGCTGCCGCTGTCCAAGGCGCTGGGCATCACCGCCCCGGTGGCCTGTGCGCCAGGCACGGGTTTTATCGCACAAGTCTTTTCGACCCAGTGTGACTGGCCGATCTCGATGCTCGGCTGGATCTATACCCTGTTCTTCATCTTCCTGGGCTGCTCGGCTGCCATCTGGGGTGGCTGGCTGGAACACGCCGGACCGCGCAAGGCCGGTGTCGTATCGGCTCTGTGCTGGTGCGGCGGCCTGCTGATTTCCGCTTTGGGTGTGTATACCCACCAGATCTGGCTGATGTGGATCGGCTCCGGGGTCATTGGCGGCATCGGCCTGGGCCTGGGCTACATCTCGCCGGTCTCGACCCTGATCAAATGGTTCCCGGACAAGCGCGGCATGGCGACCGGCATGGCGATCATGGGCTTCGGTGGCGGCGCAATGGTCGGCGCTCCGCTGGCGGCGGCGCTGATGAGGCATTTCGCTTCGCCAACCAGCGTCGGCGTGTGGCAGAGCTTCCTGGTGATGGCCGCGATCTACTTCGTGTTCATGATCGGTGGCGCGCTGTCCTACCGCGTTCCGCCAACCGGCTGGAAGCCGGAAGGCTGGACCGCCCCGGTGAAAAAAGCCGCCAACGCGATGATCACTCATCGTCATGTTCACGTGAATGTGGCCTGGAAGACGCCGCAATTTCGCCTGGTATGGCTGGTGCTGTGCCTGAACGTATCCGCCGGTATCGGCATCCTCGGCATGGCGTCGCCGCTGTTGCAGGAAGTGTTCGCGGGCAAGTTGCTGGGCAATGACCTGGCGTTCGGTCAGCTCGACGCCTCGCAGCTTGCTTCAATTGCTGCCATCGCAGCCGGTTTCACCGGTTTGCTCAGCCTGTTCAACATCGGCGGGCGTTTCTTCTGGGCTTCGTTCTCGGATTACCTGGGCCGCAAAAACACCTACTTCGTGTTCTTCGCCCTGGGCTTTGCCCTGTACGGACTGATTCCGAACCTTGGTCATCTGGGCAGCATCGCGCTGTTCGTGGCGGCGTTCTGCATCATCCTGTCCATGTATGGCGGTGGGTTTGCGACTGTTCCGGCGTATCTGGCGGACCTGTTCGGTACACAAATGGTCGGTGCGATCCACGGTCGTCTGCTGACCGCCTGGGCTGCTGCCGGCGTGCTGGGTCCGGTGTTGGTGAACTACCTGCGTGAATATCAGCTGAGCATTGGCGTCGAGCGGGCAGCGGCGTACGACATCACCCTGTACATCCTCGCCGGCCTGCTGGTGCTGGGTTTCCTGTGCAATCTGCTGGTTCGTCCGGTGGCCGACAAATACTTCATGACCGACGCCGAACTGGCCGCTGAACAGGCGCTGGGCCATGACAAGGGCGCTGACAGCAGCACCGTGCTGGAGTGGAAAGCGGCTGCCGGCACCAAGCCTTTGGCTGTTGCAGCCTGGTTGGTGGTTGGCATTCCGTTGGCGTGGGGTGTGTGGGTGACCCTGCAAAAAACAGCAGTGTTGTTCCACTAAGTAATCGCATCGCACTTGTGGGAGCGAGCCTGCTCGCGAATGCGGCCTGACAGTCGACAGTGATGTTGGATGTGAGGGCCTCTTCGCGAGCAGGCTCGCTCCCACAATTATTTTTATGTTGCCTCTAGATGGCTTGTATGGACATGTACATCGCCGACACCCCCGGATTCATTCCGTCAGCGATATCACCTCCCGTGTTTCTGTTTGGCGCCCGCACGCCTATAATGGCTGCCTTTTTCGCCCAATGATTTTGCGGAGCTGGTGATGGCCGAACGTAAGGCGTCTGTCGAGCGCGACACTCTGGAAACCCAGATCAAAGCCTCGATCAACCTCGATGGCACCGGAAAGGCCCGATTCGATATCGGTGTTCCTTTTCTTGAGCACATGCTGGACCAGATCGCCCGTCACGGGCTGATCGACCTGGATATTGTCAGCAAGGGCGACCTGCATATCGATGACCACCACACCGTGGAAGACGTCGGTATCACCCTCGGCCAGGCTTTCACCAAAGCCATCGGCGACAAGAAAGGCATCCGTCGCTACGGTCACGCTTACGTGCCGCTCGATGAAGCGCTGTCGCGCGTGGTGATCGACTTCTCCGGCCGTCCAGGCCTGCAGATGCATGTTCCGTACACCCGTGCCACCGTCGGCGGCTTCGACGTTGACCTGTTCCAGGAATTCTTCCAGGGCTTCGTCAACCACGCCAATGTCACCTTGCACATCGACAACCTGCGTGGGCACAACACCCACCACCAGATCGAAACCGTGTTCAAGGCTTTCGGCCGTGCCCTGCGCATGGCCGTCGAGCTCGATGACCGCATGGCCGGGCAAATGCCTTCGACCAAGGGCGTGCTGTAATGCAGACAGTCGCGGTTATCGATTACGGCATGGGCAACCTGCACTCGGTGGCCAAGGCCCTCGAGCACGTCGGTGCCGGCAAGGTCCTGATCACCAGCGATGCGAACGTGATTCGCGAGGCCGACCGGGTGGTTTTCCCAGGCGTTGGCGCCATTCGCGATTGCATGGCGGAGATCCGTCGCCTCGGTTTCGATTCGCTGGTACGTGAAGTCAGCCAGGACCGTCCGTTCCTTGGTATCTGCGTGGGCATGCAAGCCTTGCTCGACACCAGCGAAGAAAACGACGGTGTCGACTGCATTGGCCTGTTCCCGGGTCAGGTGAAGTTCTTCGGCAAGGATCTGGTCGAGGACGGCGAACACCTGAAAGTCCCGCACATGGGCTGGAACGAAGTGAAGCAGAAGGTGAGTCACCCGCTGTGGCACGACATCCCGGACCTGGCGCGGTTCTACTTCGTGCACAGCTACTACATCACTGCCGCCAACGCGCGGCAGGTGGTGGGTGGCGGTCACTACGGTGTCGATTTCGCCGCGGCGCTGGCCGAAGGCTCGCGTTTCGCCGTGCAGTTCCACCCGGAGAAAAGCCATACCCATGGCCTGCAGTTGCTGCAGAACTTCGCTGCGTGGGACGGTCGCTGGTAAATGGCCGCCAAGAAATCCAAACCGCCGATCCTGACCCTCACTCCTGAACAGGAGAGCGAGGCCAATCGCAAGATCAAGCGGTTCATGGAGGATCGCTTCGAACTGGACCTGGGTTCGTTCGAAGCAGCTGAAATTCTTGAGCTGTTTACCCGCGAAATTGCTCCGCACTATTACAACAGGGCGATTTTCGATGTGCAGGCGCACCTCAAAGAGAGGTTCGAAAGCATCGAAAGCGACCTGTGGGCGCTCGAGAAAAACTGATTTCCGAGCCAAGCTGAACATTCAATTTTGAAGGTTTGCCAGATGCTGATTATTCCCGCTATCGATCTTAAAGACGGTGCCTGTGTTCGTCTGCGCCAGGGCCGCATGGAAGATTCCACAGTGTTCTCCGATGACCCGGTGAGCATGGCTGCCAAGTGGGTGGAGGGCGGTTGCCGTCGTCTGCATCTGGTCGACCTGAACGGTGCCTTCGAAGGTCAGCCGGTCAACGGCGAAGTGGTCACTGCCATCGCCAAGCGCTACCCGAACCTGCCGATCCAGATCGGCGGCGGCATCCGTTCCCTGGAAACCATCGAACACTACGTGAAAGCGGGCGTGAGCTACGTGATCATCGGCACCAAAGCGGTGAAGGATCCAGCGTTCGTCGCTGAAGCCTGCCGTGCGTTCCCGGGCAAGGTGATTGTCGGCCTGGACGCCAAAGATGGCTTCGTGGCTACCGACGGCTGGGCTGAAATCAGCACCATTCAGGTGATCGACCTGGCCAAACAGTTCGAAGCCGACGGCGTATCCGCGATCGTTTATACCGACATCGCCAAAGACGGCATGATGCAGGGCTGCAACGTGCCGTTCACCGCCGCGCTGGCTGCTGCCACGAAGATCCCGGTGATCGCTTCCGGCGGTATCCACAACCTGGGTGACATCAAGACCCTGCTCGACGCCAAGGCGCCAGGCATCATCGGTGCCATTACCGGTCGGGCGATCTACGAAGGCACCCTCGACGTTGCTGAAGCGCAAGCTTTCTGCGATTCGTACAAAGGCTGAGGACTGACCATGGCGCTGGCCAAACGCATCATCCCTTGCCTGGACGTGGATAACGGCCGGGTGGTCAAGGGTGTGAAGTTCGAAAACATCCGCGACGCCGGTGACCCGGTGGAAATCGCCCGTCGCTACGACGAGCAGGGCGCCGACGAAATTACCTTTCTCGACATCACTGCCAGTGTCGACGGCCGCGACACCACGCTGCACACCGTAGAACGCATGGCCAGCCAGGTGTTCATCCCGCTGACCGTGGGCGGCGGCGTACGCACCGTGCAGGACATCCGCAACTTGCTCAATGCCGGCGCGGACAAGGTCTCGATCAACACCGCCGCAGTGTTCAACCCGGAGTTTGTCGGCGAAGCCGCGCAGCATTTCGGTTCGCAATGCATCGTGGTTGCCATCGACGCGAAGAAGGTTTCCGGGCCGGGCGAAACCCCGCGCTGGGAAATCTTCACCCACGGCGGTCGTAAACCAACCGGTCTCGACGCCGTTGAGTGGGCGAAGAAGATGGAAGGCCTGGGCGCCGGTGAGATCCTGCTGACCAGCATGGACCAGGACGGCATGAAAAACGGTTTCGACCTGGGCGTTACCCGCGCCATCAGCGATGCGCTGGGCATTCCGGTGATCGCCTCCGGCGGTGTCGGCAACCTGCAACACCTGGCCGACGGCATCCTTGAAGGCCACGCCAGCGCGGTATTGGCGGCGAGTATTTTCCACTTCGGCGAATACACCGTGCAGGAAGCCAAGGCCTATATGGCCCATCGCGGCATTGTGATGCGTTAGACAATCCAATGCAGGCCAGTGGACATCATGGCGTGCTCAAGGCACTCTTGGGTACGCCATGGATTTCGGTAGCCAGACATGCTTAGACGCCTCCTTCTAGCCCTCGCCAGTGCTTCTCTATTGTTGGTCACCGGGGCGCACGCTAAAGACAGTCCCGATACCGACATGGTGTTGCTGACGGAAAACTTCCCGCCGTACAACATGGCGAAAAATGGCAAGAACTTCGCTCAGGACGAGAACATCAATGGCATCGCCACCGATATCGTCCGCGAGATATTCAAGCGCGCCGACATTACCTACAGCCTGACGCTGCGTTTCCCTTGGGAGCGGATCTACAAACTCACCCTCGAGAAACCCGGTTACGGCGTATTCGTCATGGCGCGGCTGCCGGATCGCGAAAAGCTATTCAAGTGGGTCGGTCCGATCGGCCCGGACGACTGGATCATGCTGGCCAAGGCTGACAGCAAGATCACCCTCGAAACCCTGAATGACGCACGTAAATACAAGATTGGCGCCTACAAGGGCGATGCGATCGCCGAGACGCTGGCCAAGCAGGGGCTCAATCCGATCGTCGTGCTGCGCGATCAGGACAATGCGAAGAAGCTGGTCAACGGTCAGATCGACCTGTGGGCCACTGGCGATCCGGCCGGGCGCTATCTGGCGCGCCAGGAAGGGGTTAGCGGGTTGAAAACCGTACTGCGCTTCAACAGTGCCGAACTGTACCTGGCACTGAACAAGGACGTGCCGGACGAGACGGTGGCCAAGCTCCAGGCGGCGCTGGATCAGATGCGCAAGGAAGGGCGGGTGGACGAGATCATGGCGCAGTATCTCTAACGCCAATCGCCAAATCTTGTGCCGGGCACAATTCCATGTGGGAGCGAGCCTGCTCGCGAAAGCGGTTTGACAGTCGCCATATGCATCGACTGTGATGACCCCTTCGCGAGCAGGCTCGCTCCCACAGTTGTCTGGTGGTGTAGCGGATTAGCGGTACACCCCGTCCTTCCCATGTGCGGCCGTTGCCCGATTGCCGCGTACGCTGATCATCTGCTTGATGTCGATCCAGTCGATCCCCTGAGCCTTGAGCTTGGGTAATTCGCGCTCAAGCACCGCGAGCGTCTGTGGATACGGGTGCCCGATCATCACTGCCGAGCCCTGCTTGTGCGCGAGGCTGATCGCGGTCTGCAACTGGGTGAAGATTGCCGCTTCAGTCCGTTCATCGTCGAGAAAAACATCCCGCGACACGCTCGCCAGACCAATCTTCTGCGCTTCGGCAGCAGCCACGGTCTGGGCGCTGGTGCGACTGTCGACGAAGAGCTTGTGCCGTCGTTGCAGGTCCGCCATCAGCCAGGCCATGGCGGCGGGTTGTGCGGTCATGCGGCTGCCCATGTGATTGTTGATGCCGCTGGTGTACGGGACCATCTTGAACGCCGCATTCAGGCGCTTTTCCAGCTCATCGATGGGCAGCTCGGGGTGCCAGGCGAACGGTCCGGTGGCCGGATCCATGGGCATGTGCAGAATGACGATTTTGCCGGCGCGATGGGCTTCGCGGGCAAATTCGGTGGCGTGGGGTGTGTCGGGCATGATTGCCACGGTCACCGGGCCGGGCAGGGCCAGCACACGGCGATCCCGGGGCAGGTTCTGCCCCAGGTCATCGATGATCAGGGTCAGGTAGGCTTTTTGCGGCGTGGTCGAGGCGGGCGTTGCGTGAACAACACCCGCCAGACAGCAAAGCAGACCGAGAACGTAACGCAGGCGCACCCTCAACGGCCGGACGTGATGCTCAGCCCTTTGAGCAGGCTCAGGGCCTGGGCCAATTGGTAATCATCGTCCTGTGGCATCGGCTTGGCTTTGCTGCTGGAGCCGGTCGGTTTATCGGCGCCGCCGTTACCGTTGCCCAGGTGGCCCTGCAAGTCAGCTTCCTTGAAGTAGTCGCCGTCTTGCTGTTCGCTGGTGATCTTGGCCTTGCGCACTTCGATGTCCGGGACGATGCCCTGGGCCTGGATGGAGCGACCGTTCGGCGTGTAATACAGCGCCGTGGTGATCTTCAATGCGCGGTCATTGTTCAGCGGCAGCACGGTTTGCACCGAGCCTTTACCGAAACTGGTGGTGCCCATCAGCACGGCGCGCTTCTGGTCCTGCAGGGCGCCGGCGACAATTTCCGAAGCCGAGGCGCTGCCGCCGTTGATCAACACGACCATTGGCACGGCTTCGCTTTCGTCCTTGCCGGTGGCAGAGAAGCGCAGCTCGGAGTTGGCGATGCGGCCCTTGGTGTAAACGATCAGGCCCTTGGTGATGAAGTGGTCGACCACTTCCACCGCCGCCTGCAACACGCCGCCCGGGTTGTTGCGCAGGTCGAGAATGATGCCCTTGAGCTTCTTGCCGTTGTCTTTGCGCAGCTTGGCCAGGGCCTTGGAAACCTCTTCACCGGTCTTGACCTGGAACTGGGTGATGCGGATGTAGCCGTAGCCAGATTCCAGCAACTGGCTCTTCACGCTCTTGACCTGGATAACGGCGCGAGCCAGGGTCACGTCGAACGGCGTGCCGCCGTCGCGTACCAGGGTCAGGGTGATTTTCTGGCCGATCTTGCCGCGCATCTTGTCGACGGCTTCGGTCATGCTCTGGCCACGGGTAGGCTGGCCGTTGATCTTGACGATGAAGTCGCCGGCCTGAATGCCGGCCTTGGAGGCTGGCGTGTCGTCAATTGGCGACACCACCTTGATGAAGCCGTCTTCGGCGCCGACTTCGATGCCCAGGCCGCCGAATTCCCCGCTGGTGCTTTCCTGCAGCTCGGCGAAATCTTCAGGGCCGAGGTAGGCGGAGTGCGGGTCGAGGTTGCTGAGCATGCCCTTGATGGCGTTTTCCAGCAGGGTCTTGTCGTCTACCGGTTCGACATAAGCGGCCTTGATCCGGTCCATCACCTCGGCAAAGGTGCGCAACTCATCCAGCGGCAAAGGTGCCTTGGTGGTCGCAGCAGTGCCTGCAGGCGCAACCGCCGGCGCTGGTTGTGCGGCAAACGCCAGAGGCGCGCCGATCACCAGGGCGATCGTCAGGGCCAGCGAGGTAAGGCGGGACAAATGCAGCATGTCGAACGAACTCCTAATGTAGGTGACTCAACGCCTATCCTTGCGCGTGGCACCATTGCGCCGGGTCACTCGGGTGACCCTGCTGACGAATTGCGAAATACAGCGCTGGTGTGTCCTGCCCGCCACTGTTACCGACAGTGGAAATAGGCTCACCGGCTTTTACAACATCACCCGCAGACTTGAGCAGCGTCTGGTTGTGACCGTACAGACTCAAATAACCGTTGCCGTGGTCGAGGATCACCAGCAGCCCGGCACCGCGCAACCAGTCGGCGAACACCACGCGACCACCGTGTACGGCATGCACCGCACTGCCGGCGGACGCGCCGATCATCACACCATCCCACTTGGTCCGGGCATCATCGCCACGGTTTTCACCGAAGCGCGCCAACAGTCGACCATCGACAGGCCAGGGAAGTTTGCCGCGGGTTGATGCAAACGGGCCGCCAAAGGTCTCGCCGGAACTGGAAACCAGTGCGCCGGGAGTCGACCTGGCCGGTTTGCGTGGGGCATCGTCGTTGGCATCTGCCAGCGCCTGCGCCTCACGTAAACGCTTTTTTTCAGCTTCCTGCTGGGCAATCAGCGCTTTTTGCCGCGCTTCTTCTGCCTCACGGGCCTGGCGGGCCAAGGTTTCTTCAATGGTTTTAAGGACTTTAGACAGGTCTGCCTGATCCTGCTCGCGCGCCGCCAGTTTCTGATCGCGAGCCTTTACGTCGTCATTGAGTTTGGCCAGGACTCGCTGGCGCTCCTGGCGGACTTTCTCGAGTTCGCCACGCTGGGTGTCGAGGCTGCTTTGCTGAACCAGCAGTTGCGCCTGCTGCATGGCGATGTCTTTCTCGACATTGGACAGTTGGCGCAGGGTTTCGTTGAAACTCTTCAGCTGCTCCAGGCGAGCCTGGCTCAGGTAATCGTAATAGGTGAGGGTGCGGGCGAACTTTTCCGGGTTTTGCTGGTTGAGCAGCAGTTTGAGGTATTCCTGACGACCGTTCTGGTAGGCCGCGCGGGCCTGCATGGCGATCAGTCGTTGCTGTTCAGTACGCGCGCTCTGGAGTTTTTTTTTCTCTGCATCGAGGCGCTGCAGCTCGGCTTCGCTTTTCTTCAGCTCTTTTTGCAGGGCTTCGACCTGCTTCTCGAGCTTGCCCATTTCGGTTTCGGTGCCCTTGAGCTCTTTCTGCACACTGGACTTCTCTTCCTGCAGTTTACCCAGCAGTTTCTTCAGCTCGGCAATGTCCTGACGCGTGGCGTCCAACTGTTGTTGGGTTTCTGCGCGCTCGTCAGCAAAGGCCGGTTGGAGCAGGCATGTCAGAGCTAGGGCTATCAGGACGCGAAGCATAGGGGCGGGCGGCACCAGGGAAAGGGACGGCCTAGTATGCCCGCCATGGGCGGCAAAAAAAATGCCCATTTCTGACTGTGTGATAACTGGAGCAAAGTTGCATTTGAAAACACCCTAAAACTACTGTGGGAGCGAGCCTGCTCGCGAATAGGGGGTGTCAGGCAACGTCGGTGTCGACTGACAGTCCGTATTCGCGAGCAGGCTCGCTCCCACAGGGTATTGCGGCGCTGGTAAGGCTGGATTACACCAGAATCGAAGTCCCGGTCATTTCCGCCGGCTGCTCCAGGCCCAGCAACTTCAGCATGGTGGGCGCCACGTCCGCCAGCACGCCGCCTTCGCGGACCTTCAGGTCGCGCTTGCCGACATAAATGAACGGCACCGGCTCGGTGGTGTGCGCAGTGTGCGCCTGGCCGGTGGAGGCGTCGGACATTTGCTCGACGTTACCGTGGTCAGCGGTGATCAAGGCTTCGCCGCCGACCTTTTCCAGTGCATCGACGATGCGGCCCACGCACAGGTCCAGGCATTCAACGGCTTTGACCGCCGCTTCGAACACGCCACTGTGGCCGACCATGTCGCCGTTGGCGTAGTTGACCACGATCACGTCGTAACGCTGGTTTTCGATGGCCTCGACGATGCGATCGGTGACTTCCGGTGCGCTCATTTCCGGCTGCAAGTCATAGGTGGCGACTTTCGGCGATGGAATCAGGATGCGCTCTTCGCCCGGGAACGGTTCTTCGCGGCCGCCCGAGAAGAAGAAGGTCACGTGAGCATACTTTTCGGTTTCGGCGATGCGCAGCTGGGTCTTGCCGTTTTTCGCCAGGTAGTCGCCCAGCACGTTTTCCAGGCTGCCGGCGGCGAAGGCCGATGGTGCAGGGATACTGGCGGCGTATTGGGTCAGCATGACGAAACCGGCCAGTTTCGGCTGGCGGGCACGCTCGAACTCACTGAAGCCGTCTTCGACGAACACGCGGGTCAGCTCGCGGGCGCGGTCGGCGCGGAAGTTCATGAACACCACGGCATCGCCGTCTTCGACTTTTACCGGCTCACCGATGGATGTGGCTTTGACGAACTCGTCGCTCTCGCCACGCTCGTAGGCCGCTTGCAGGCCGTCCTGAGCGGTGGCGGCGTTGAATTCGCCCTGGCCGTCGACAATCAGGTTGTAGGCCTGGGACACACGGTCCCAACGGTTGTCGCGGTCCATGGCGTAGTAACGGCCGATCAGGCTGGCGATCCGGCCTTTGCCCAGGGCCTGGAAGGTCGCATCGAGCAGTTCGATCGACGATTGTGCGCTTTTCGGCGGAGTGTCGCGGCCGTCGAGGAAGGCGTGCAGGTAGATGTTCTGAGCGCCGCGCTTGGCGGCCAGTTCGGCCATGGCGACCAGGTGATCCTGGTGGCTATGCACGCCGCCATCGGACAGCAGGCCCATGAAATGCACGGCTTTGCCGGCGGCGACGGCTTTGTCCACGGCGGCGCAGATGGTCGGGTTCTCGAAGAACTCGCCGTCGCGGATCGATTTGGTGACCCGAGTGAAATCCTGATACACCACGCGGCCGGCACCCAGGTTCATGTGGCCGACTTCGGAGTTGCCCATCTGGCCGTCCGGCAGGCCGACGTCCATGCCGCTGCCCGAGATCAGGCCGTTTGGCACAGTGGCCCACAGGCGGTCCAGTACAGGCTTCTTCGCCGCGAAAATGGCGTTTGATTCGGGGCTGTCGCTGTGACCGAAGCCGTCGAGAATCATCAGGACCAAAGGTTTAGGCGTGGTAGTCATGGAATCCACTCGTGGCTGAGGTAAAAGGGGTAATGGAAAAGGGAGTCGCAGTTTAAAGCGAAGTTCCGGCCACGTCACCGCCGGACGGGGTTTGGCCCACCATAGGGGCTGTGTATACTGGCCGACATTTTAACGCCCTGGAACCTCCTTCGATGGTTGCTCACCTGATTGAATTCGCCACTAACCACTACATTCTCGTCGGTATCTTCGTCGTTCTGGCGGCCCTGCTGTTGGCCTATCAAATGCAGGGCGGCGGCCGCAGCCTGAGCACTGGCGAACTGACCGGCCTGGTCAACAAGGACGCGGGCGTCGTGGTCGACATTCGTCCGAGCAAGGATTTCGCCGCCGGTCACATTGTCGGTGCGGTGAACATTCCCCAGGACAAACTGGCCGCCCGCGTTGGCGAACTGGAAAAGCACAAGGCCAAGACCATCATCCTGGTCGACGCCATGGGCCAGACTGCTGGCACCCACGCTCGCGAACTGATGAAATCCGGCTTCACTGCCGCCAAGCTGTCCGGCGGTATTTCCAGCTGGAAAGCCGACAATCTGCCGCTGGTGAAGTGATATGAGCAGCGTCGTCGTCTATTCCAGCGATTACTGCCCTTACTGCTCGCGAGCCAAGTACCTGCTCGAGAACAAAGGCGTGGCCTTCGAAGAGATCAAGGTCGATGGCAAGCCGCAGGTGCGCGCTGCAATGGCCCAGAAAGCCGGACGTACGTCCGTGCCGCAAATCTGGATCGGCAGCACCCACGTCGGCGGTTGTGATGATTTGTTCGCCCTGGAGCGCGCCGGCAAGCTCGACGCGCTGCTCAAGGCCTGACGGCAATACCCCAAACAAGCAAACCTACAAGAACCCTGGATCAAGAAGGATCTGCGATGACTGACCAACAGAACACTGCTGCGAACGAAGAAGAAACTGCACCGCAATTCTCCTTGCAGCGCATTTATGTGCGTGACCTGTCCTTCGAAGCTCCGAAAAGCCCGGCGATCTTCCGCCAGCAGTGGGAGCCGAGCGTCGCTCTGGATCTGAACACCCGTCAGAAGACCCTGGAAGCCGACTTCCACGAAGTCGTACTGACCTTGTCGGTTACCGTGAAAAACGGTGACGAAGTGGCGTTCATCGCCGAAGTGCAACAGGCCGGGATCTTCCTGATCAAGAACCTGGACGATGCTTCGATGAGCCACACCCTGGGTGCGTTCTGCCCGAACATCCTGTTCCCGTACGCTCGCGAAACCCTGGACAGCCTGGTGACCCGTGGTTCGTTCCCGGCACTGATGCTGGCTCCGGTGAACTTCGACGCGCTGTACGCACAAGAGCTGCAACGCATGCAGGCTGCTGGCGAGACTCCGACCGTTCAGTAAACGGCTCAAGTACCGCAGCAAATTCAATGTGGGAGCGAGCCTGCTCGCGAAGAGGGTGTATCAGATGACATCAATGTCGCCTGACACACCCTCTTCGCGAGCAGGCTCGCTCCCACATTTGTTATGCGCTGTTACGTGAAGCCGTTCTGGCGCCAGGCTTCGTAAACAGCCACCGCCACGGTGTTGGACAGGTTCAGGCTGCGGCAGCCTTCGCGCATCGGCAGACGCAGGCGTTGCTCGGAGGGCAAGGCGTCCAGCACCTCGGCAGGCAGTCCACGACTTTCCGGGCCGAACAGGAACGCATCGCCGGGGACGAAACTGGCGTCGTGGAACGGACGCGAACCCTTGGTGGTGAAGGCAAACACTCGCGGATTGCCCAGGCTTTCCAGGCAGCTGGCCAGGTCCGCATGGCGTTGCAGGGTGGCATACTCGTGGTAATCGAGACCGGCGCGGCGCAGGCGCTTGTCGTCCATCTCGAAGCCCAGCGGTTCGATCAAATGCAGGTGGCAGCCACTGTTGGCGCACAGCCTGATAACGTTGCCGGTGTTCGGCGGAATTTCTGGTTGGAAAAGGATGACGTGAAACATGCACGGCTCCGAAGGTAAAGATGACGCGCATTCTACGCCGCCAGAAGGCGTGCGTTCGAAACTATTCCTGCCGGTGATGGGCTCGCTGGCGATTGTCGGTGTGATGGTCGGGATGATGATCGGTCGCCTGACTACGCCAGACCCCAGTCAGTTGCAGCAGGTCGAGGTGACGAACGATGGGCTGGTGGTGTGGTTCAACAATGAACCCAAGACCCACGGCGAAATGGTTGATGGCAGTGTCGCGCTGCTGTTTGGCGCCGAGGGCAAGGCGCAGAAAGGCCAGCTCAAGCTCGACGGCAAGGACGTGAACTGGCGGGTGCGTTTGAGCGATGGGGGGGTGTTGCTGACACTGGTGGCGGCCCGGCCCCTGCAGGGCGAGTGGGCTGGTAGCGAGGTCAACGACCGCTGGCGGCTGGAGATCCATCTCCGGGAGCAATAAAAGAGGGAATCCCCGGCCTGCCTGTACCAAGGTTCCCGAAACGGGAGGCTCGTCGCGAGTGCGGTTTGAGCCTGGAGTAAAGAAGGAACCCCTGACCTGCCTGTATCAAGGGCCCCAAAACGGTTGGGCTCGTCGCGGAGGCGGTGTGAGCCCGGTGTAAAGAGGGGAATCCCCGGCCTGCCTGTACCAAGGCCCCCGAAACCGGTCAGGTGAACTGATTCACCTGAAAGGGTTATTGCAGGGGGCGTGCCAGGTTTTAATACTGTGAAACAAATAAACGCCTAAAAACGCCGAAAGCCCCGTAATCCGGGGCTTTCGTGTTTTTTCAATAGGGGTTCGGTTGTGAACGCAGGCAGGGTTTCGGATCGGTTGCTGTGCGCGATTGCGGTTCACGGTGCATTGCGGCGGTGCATTGATAGCTCTAAAAGCTTCGCGAGCAGGCTCGCTCCCACAGGGTTCGGTAGTGTTCACCCGATAGTGAATACACTGTAAATCCACTGTGGGAGCGAGCCTGCTCGCGAATGGGATGTGACTGTCAGTGAAGAACCGGGTTAATTAACCCTCATCCCCCTCATCATCATCCCCGCCATCCACCTTCATCCCCAATTCCTTGATCTTGCGGGTCAGGGTGTTGCGCCCCCAGCCCAGCAAAACAGCGGCATCGCGGCGGCGGCCGGCGGTGTGTTTGAGCGCAGTCTCGATCATGATCCGCTCGAAGGCCGGCACGGCACTGTCGAGCAGGCTTGACTGACCGCGAGCCAGTGCCTGGTCAGCCCACTGGCGCAGGGCCTGTTCCCAGTTGGTCACAGGGGCCGAATCCTGCGGCAGGCTCAGCAGCTCCGGCGGCAGGTCGCCGATGTGCACTTCGCGACCCGAAGCCATCACCGTGATCCAGCGGCAGGTGTTCTCCAACTGCCGCACGTTGCCGGGCCACGGCAGGTTCTTCAGGTATTCCTCGGTTTCGCTTTTCAGCAACTTCGGCTCGACGGCCAGTTCCTGCGCTGCGCGGCTGAGGAAGTGCCTGGCCAGGGTCGGGATGTCTTCGCGACGATCCGACAGGCGCGGGATGTGGATGCGGATCACGTTGAGGCGATGGAACAAGTCTTCACGGAATTTCCCGGCATGCACCAGGGTTTCCAGATTCTGGTGAGTCGCAGCGATGATGCGCACATCGACCTTCACCGGGACATGACCGCCGACGCGGTAAAACTCGCCATCGGCCAGTACGCGCAGCAAGCGGGTTTGGGTGTCGGCCGGCATGTCACCGATTTCATCGAGGAACAGCGTGCCGCCGTCCGCCTGTTCGAAGCGCCCGCGACGCAGGTTGGCTGCGCCGGTGAACGCGCCTTTTTCATGGCCGAACAGTTCGGATTCCATCAGGTCTTTGGGGATCGCCGCCATGTTCAGTGCGATGAATGGCGAAGCTGCCCGCGGGCTGTGACGGTGCAGGGCGTGGGCCACCAGTTCTTTACCGGTACCGGATTCGCCGTTGATCAGCACGGTGATGTTGGAGTGGCTCAGGCGGCCGATGGCGCGAAACACCTCCTGCATCGCGGGTGCTTCGCCGATGATTTCCGGGGTGCGGGTCAGGGTCGGGGCGACTTCCAGGCCTTGTTGTTCCTGGGCGTGCTGGTTGGCGCGCTTGACCAGGGAAACCGCTTCATCGACGTCGAACGGCTTGGGCAGGTACTCGAAGGCGCCGCCCTGATAGGACGCGACAGCGCTGTCCAGATCGGAGTGCGCGGTCATGATGATCACCGGTAGCCGTGGGTGTTGTTCGCGAATCCGCGCCAGAAGGTCCAGGCCGCTGGCGCCGGGCATGCGGATGTCGGAAATGATCACGTCCGGTTGCTGGCGCGCCAGGCGGCTCATCACGCCATCGGCGCTGTCGAAGCTTTGCGTGGTCATGCCTTCCTGTTGCAAGGCTTTTTCCAGGACCCAACGGATAGAACGGTCGTCATCGACGATCCACACGGTTTCACTACGGCTCATGTCGATGTGGCTCCTTGTTCCAGTGGCAGAAAGATCGAGAAAGTGGTGTGGCCGGGGTGGCTGTCACATTCGATCAGGCCCTGGTGCTGGCTGATGATGTTCTGGGTAATGGCCAGGCCCAGCCCGGTACCGTCCGGACGACCGCTGACCATGGGGAAGAAAATGGTTTCCTGAAGTTCCGCAGGGATGCCCGGACCGTTGTCGATGATCTCGATCTTGGTCACCAGGCGATGGCGCACATGGCCGATGGTGAACTGGCGCATGGTACGGGTGCGCAGGCTGATGCGGCCCAGGCGCAGTTCGTTCTGGCTGCTGATGGCCTGCATCGCGTTGCGCACGATGTTCAGTACGGCCTGGATCATCTGTTCGCGGTCGATCAACACGTCGGGGATGCTTGGGTCGTAGTCGCGCACCAAGGTGATGCAGCCCTGGCTTTCGGCTTCCACCAGCTGGCAGACACGCTCCAGCACTTCGTGGACATTGCACAGGGCCAGTGACGGCAACTTGTTGGAGCCGAGCATGCGATCCACCAGATTACGCAGGCGGTCGGCTTCTTCGATGATGACGTTGGTGTAGTCACGCAGGCTTTCTTCCGGCAGCTCGCGGGCCAGCAATTGTGCCGCACCGCGAATCCCGCCCAAGGGGTTCTTGATTTCATGGGCCAGGCCACGCACCAGCATCTTGCTGGTTTCCTGCTTGGACAGCTGCGCTTCTTCCTTGGTGATCCGCAGCAAGCGGTCACGAGGGTGAACTTCGAGCAGCAGCATCGTGTCGCCATTACTCAGGATCGGCGTTACTGCGTAGTCAACGGTCAGGGTCTGGCCGGTGAGGGCGGTGAGCATGGCTTCGCGCTTGGTGAACGGGTGCGCTTGTTCGACGGCCTGGCGCAACGAATTCAGCGCTTCGGCCGATTCGGTAAACAATTCACTGATGAACTGCCCATGGCTGCGCTGGCCGCTGATGGCCAGCAGCATCTCCGCCGCCGGGTTCATGTACTCGAGGCGCAGTTCGGCGTCGAGCAGGATGGTGGCGGTGGTGAGGTTATCGAGTAGCAAACGGTGGAGTGCGTCGCTAATGGTCATCGGGACCTCTTTTTGGGCAGAGCATGCGCAAGAAACAGCGCTGATACGGGCAAAATGCAAAAACCAAACCAAGGCTCCGAAAAGAAGCGTTCGGCGCCTGAAACAGGCGTTTGACGCTCGTTTGCGTGGCGCTTTGTCAGCTTTCGCGGGTAGTTTCGAACCAAAATGGGTTGGAATGTGAGTACGGTGCAAGCTATTGCACCAATATAGTGCGCAAACCTGAACGAGGTTAAAAAAGTCGCAAGAAAGGATTTTTTTCTTCGGCGGGTTTGTCGCTGACGGGGCATTCCGGCCGCCGGCCGTAGTCATCGAGGGTGCAGGGTTTGATCTTGCGCTTCTGGGCGAGGGATGTGCGCTGCATATGGAAGGGTTGGCTGGCGGTACGTTCGACGATGCGTCCCTGCTCATCAAGGATTTCCACGGACAAGGTATGGCTGCCGCGATCGATGTTGCTCAACGGAAATACCGGGCTCGGGCCGGGTTCGGCAGTGGGTTGGCCGTCGAGCAACAACCGGTAGCGGTGACCGTGTTGCAGGCCGGGCTCGTTGGTGGCGCTGACGATGACTTCGCCGGCGTTGCTGCGGATGGTCGCATCGGGTTCCGGGACCAGAATGCGCAGCACGTCATAGTGGAACGGCACTTGTGCTTCAGGGTTGCCTTGGGCAATCAACGGCTCGGCACGGGTGGGGTCGGCTGCCATTCGAATGCTCTTTGCCAGCGGTACACGCCTGGCGTTACCGGGTTTGGGCTGGTCGGTGAAAACCTGATTGCCTTGGGAGTCAACGTAAGTAAAGACCTGCGCCGACGCGGGCAGCGCGATGAAGCAGGCGATCAGCAACCAGGTCTTCAAGGCGCATGTACTCGTTGCACGGTGAAGGTCGTGGTGGGGCTTTGCTGCACTACTTTTTCGCCGTCGATCACTTGCACGGCGAGGCGGTGTTCGCCGCGATCGATGTTCACCAGTTGCAGGAGCGGTACATTACCTGGCTGGCCGTAGGGCTGGCCATCCAGCAGCAGACGTAACAGATGGGAGCCTTGCAGGCGCGGTTTGATCAGTACGTTAATCGTGAAAGTGCCGTTGTTGGCGCGTAGCGCTGCTTTGGTGGGCAGGCCGGTAAGTTCCAGTTTTTCGTAGGCGTGATGGGCCGGCTCGGTGTTATTGCCTGTCAGAGGTTGTGCCGGATCGACGGGCGGTTGATGCTCGATGCTGTTGATCGGTGGCAAATCAACGGCCCGGGCGTCAACGCCATCGGGCGGTTGATTGCTGTAGGCGGTATTGCCGACGGCATCGGTGTATTTGTAGATCTGGGCCATCACAGGAAACATGAAGGACAGCAGTAGAAGTAATAAAAGTGGCCGCATTCAGACTCCCTGTGTGGAGCAAAGGCTACTCCGCTAATGGGATGCCCTCGCTGCCAGCATAGAACACAACAAGTTCTACCGGTTCATCGCCGGTGACTCCGCGATGAGTGATATTGACCATTTCGGCCAGCGCTTCGCCTTGTTTGAGGCGTCTGGTCTGGCCGCTGTTCCTGTCCTCGATCATTAGTTCGCCCGAGAGAATGTAGCCCGCATTGGGAATGGGGTGGGTGTGCCAGGGGAGTTGGGTATTGGCGGGGATCACGAGTTTGAGCACGGTCAGTTCGGGCGCGGTATCCGGGTAGCGAATGTAAGGTGTGCCATCCCACGACTTGCTGCTTTGAAGCAGTATTTCTCGTTTGATGTCCGTCGATGGGGATTTTGTGGTGCAGCCTAGAAGGGTAAGTGCGGCGAGAGCGGCAAGTAGAGCCTTGAGTGGGAAGGTTTTCATCATTCCATCCGTTGATTGCAGGTAGCGAACAGCCTACGAGTCATTCAGATGAGTTGATGCCGGACGATGCTGTGTGTGCCCGAAGAGATGTCTAACTTTATTGTCGGAAGTTGCCCACAAAAAAGGCCTTCCGAAGAAGGCCTCTTTTTTGTCACGCCGCTTGCGCAGGCGCTACCGGATCAGCAGCTGTAGTACAGCTCGTATTCCAGTGGGTGTACGAAGGTACGAACCTTGATTTCTTCTTCGCTTTTCAGAGCGATGTAAGCGTCGATGAAGTCGTCGCTGAAAACGCCGCCTTTGGTCAGGAACGCACGACCTTTGTCCAGCTCTTCCAGGGCTTCTTTCAGGCTGCCGCAAACTTGTGGGATCTCTTTCGCCTCTTCAGGCGGCAGGTCGTACAGGTTTTTGTCAGCGGCATCGCCAGGGTGGATCTTGTTCTGGATACCGTCCAGGCCAGCCATCATCAGTGCGGCGAAGCACAGGTACGGGTTGGCAGCCGGATCCGGGAAGCGCGCTTCGATACGGCGGGCTTTCGGGCTCGACACGTAAGGAATACGGATCGAAGCGGAACGGTTGCGAGCCGAGTAGGCCAGCATTACCGGAGCTTCGAAGCCTGGAACCAGACGCTTGTAGGAGTTGGTCGCCGGGTTGGTGAAGCCGTTCAGGGCCTTACCGTGCTTGATGATACCGCCGATGAAGTACAGGGCAGTATCGGACAGGCCGGCATAGCCTTCGCCTGCGAAGGTGTTCTTGCCATCTTTCCAGATCGACATGTGTACGTGCATACCCGAACCGTTGTCGCCGTACAGCGGCTTAGGCATGAAGGTAGCGGTACGGCCGTAGGCATCGGCAACGTTGTGCACGACGTACTTCAGGGTTTGGGTTTCGTCGGCTTTCTTCACCAGGGTGTTGAACTTGACGCCGATTTCGTTCTGGCCGGCAGTTGCCACTTCGTGGTGGTGAACTTCGACGGTCAGGCCCATTTCTTCCAGTGCGTTGCACATGGAGGTACGGATTTCGTGGTCGTGGTCGAACGGTGGAACCGGGAAGTAGCCGCCTTTGACGCCTGGACGGTGGCCTTTGTTGCCGCCTTCCACGTCCTGGTCGGACATCCACGAACCTTGCTCGGAGTAGATCTTGAACATGGAACCGGAAATGTCGGACTTGAACTTCACCTGGTCGAAGATGAAGAACTCTGGCTCCGGGCCGCAGAATACGGTGTCGCCAATGCCGGAGGCTTTCAGGTGTTCTTCAGCGCGCTTGGCGATCGCACGTGGGTCGCGATCGTAGCCTTGCATGCTCGAAGGATCGACGATGTCGCAGGTCAGGATCAGGGTCGGCTCTTCGGTGAACGGGTCCAGTACGGCAGTGCTGTCGTCCGGCATGAGGATCATGTCGGAAGCTTCGATGCCTTTCCAGCCAGCGATGGAGGAGCCGTCGAACATCTTGCCGACTTCGAAGAAGTCTTCATCCAGCCCGTCGCGAGCCGGCATGGTCACGTGGTGCTGAGTGCCTTTGGTGTCCGTGAAGCGCAGATCAATCCACTTGACGTCATGATCTTTAATGAGTTGAACCGACTTCGACATACTGTCCTCCGGGGTGGATTAGGGCGGGTAGTGGATGCCCTTTAATGTTTGTGATGCCGGCGCGAATACTCTGCCAAGGCAACCTGCCTCACAAGGGAGCAAATTGCATGCCAGTGCCCCAGCATGGGTTTTTTGCCCCAATTTCACGCTTATAGAGGTGCAAAGCTCTTTCAAGGCGAAAAATACCGCCCCTTAATGTAGCGCCGAAATTGAAAAGTGACCCGTTTTGGTGCGCGAAAAGGTTTCTGCACATTAACTGGTTAAACCTTGAGCAATTTCCGCTATAATCCGCGCCCCCCTTTTTCGGCAGGCCTCGCGCGCGCTGTTTCCATGAAATTAATCGTAAAAGTCTTCCCAGAGATCACCATCAAGAGCCGCCCGGTACGGATGCGTTTCATCCGCCAGTTGGCCAAGAACATCCGTGCCGTGCTCCGCGATCTGGACCCGGCCGTGGTGGTGAACGGCGTGTGGGACAACCTCGAGCTGGAAACCCGTATCAGCGACCCCAAGGCCCTGAAAGAGATGGGCGAGCGCCTGAGCTGCATGCCAGGCATCGCGCACTTCCTGCAAATCGACGAGTACCCGCTGGGCGACTTCGACGACATCGTTGAAAAGTGCAAGCAGCACTACGGTGATGCGCTGGCCGGCAAGATTTTCTCGGTACGTTGCAAGCGCGCCGGCAAGCACCCATTCAGCTCGATAGATATCGAAAAATATGTCGGCAGCCAGTTGCGCCGTCAGTGTGGTGCCGCCGGGATCGACCTGAAAAAGCCGGAAATCGAAGTCAGGATCGAAGTTCGCGACCAACGGTTGTTCGTGATCCACAGCCAGCACACCGGCATCGGCGGATATCCGTTGGGCGCCCTGGAGCAGACGCTGGTATTGATGTCCGGCGGCTTCGACTCCACCGTTGCGGCCTACCAGATCATGCGTCGCGGCCTGATGGCGCATTTCTGCTTCTTCAATCTGGGCGGGCGAGCCCATGAATTGGGCGTGATGGAAGTCGCGCATTTCATCTGGAAGAAGTACGGCAGCTCCCAACGCGTGTTATTTGTCAGTGTGCCTTTCGAAGAAGTGCTGGGAGAAATTCTCGGCAAAGTCGATAACAGTCATATGGGCGTAGTATTGAAGCGTATGATGTTGCGCGCTTCCTCCCAAATTGCCGATCGACTGCACATCGAAGCGCTGGTGACCGGTGAGGCGATCTCCCAGGTGTCGAGCCAGACGTTGCCGAACTTGTCCGTGATCGATTGCGTGACCGACAAACTGGTCTTGCGCCCGCTGATCGCCAGCCACAAGCAGGACATCATCGACACGGCCAACGAGATCGGCACCGCCGATTTCGCCCGACACATGCCGGAGTACTGCGGCGTCATCTCGGTCAATCCGAAGACGGCCGCCAAACGCTACCGTGTCGAGCACGAAGAGAAAGAATTCGATATGGCGGTGCTCGAGCGTGCGCTCGAAAACGCCAAGCTGGTGCCGATCGATCGCGTGATCGACGAATTGGGCCAGGACTTGCAGATTGAAGAAGTCAGCGAAGCGCTGGCCGGTCAGATCGTCATCGACATCCGTCACCCGGATGCCGCTGAAGACGACCCGCTGGACCTTGCTGGCATCGAGGTACAAACGATGCCGTTTTATGCACTGAACGCTCGTTTCAAGGAACTGGACCCTACTCGCCAGTACCTGCTGTATTGCGACAAAGGCGTGATGAGTCGCCTGCATGCCCACCATTTGCTCAGTGAGGGGCATGCCAATGTGCGCGTTTATCGACCGAGCTAAGTGCCCGGGGCTGTTTGCCTGTGGCTTGCGTCACCGGCCCCCCGATGCCGCCGTCAAGCTGTAACGGCTTTCACGGACGCTACTGTTAATCGCTGCCAAGACTTGTCAGCACACCGAATCCTCTGATCGAGATACACAAGTGATCGAAAATCTACGCAACATCGCCATCATTGCCCACGTTGACCATGGTAAAACCACCCTGGTAGACAAACTCCTGCGTCAATCCGGCACCCTGGAGCGCAACGAGCTCAACGACGAGCGCGTGATGGACTCCAACGACCAGGAAAAAGAGCGCGGTATTACCATTCTGGCGAAAAACACCGCCATCAACTGGAACGGCTACCACATCAACATCGTGGACACCCCGGGCCACGCCGACTTCGGCGGCGAAGTTGAACGCGTAATGTCGATGGTCGACTCCGTTCTGCTGCTGGTTGACGCTCAAGACGGCCCTATGCCGCAAACCCGTTTCGTGACCAAGAAGGCTTTCGAAGCCGGCCTGCGTCCGATCGTGTGCATCAACAAGGTTGACCGTCCAGGCGCGCGTCCGGACTGGGTTCTGGACCAGATCTTCGACCTGTTCGACAACCTGGGTGCCACCGAAGAACAGCTGGACTTCAAAGTCGTCTACGCCTCGGCCCTGAACGGTATTGCCGGTCTGGACCACAACGAAATGGCTGACGACATGACCCCGCTGTACCAGTCGATCGTCGACAACGTACCGGCGCCGGCTGTTGACCGTGAAGGTCCGTTCCAGATGCAGATCTCCGCACTGGACTACAACAGCTTCCTGGGTGTTATCGGCGTTGGTCGTATCGCTCGTGGTCGCGTCAAGCCGAACACTCCGGTTGTTGCTATCAGCGCCGACGGCAAGAAGCGCACCGGTCGTATCCTGAAGCTGATGGGTCACCACGGTCTGCACCGTGTAGACGTTGAAGAAGCGGCTGCAGGCGACATCGTGTGCATCAGCGGTATGGACGAGCTGTTCATCTCCGACACCCTGTGCCAGCTGGACACCCCGGAGGCGATGAAGCCTCTGACCGTCGACGAGCCAACCGTTTCCATGACCTTCCAGGTAAACGACTCGCCATTCTGCGGTAAAGAAGGCAAGTTCGTGACCTCCCGTAACATCAAGGAGCGTCTGGACAAAGAGCTGCTGTACAACGTTGCACTGCGCGTTGAAGAAGGCGACTCGGCTGACAAGTTCAAGGTTTCCGGCCGTGGCGAACTGCACCTCTCGGTACTGATCGAAACCATGCGTCGCGAAGGCTTCGAAATGGCTGTAGGCCGTCCGGAAGTGATCATCCGTCTGGTTGACGGCGTGAAGCACGAACCGTACGAAAACGTCACCATCGACCTGCCGGAAGAATCCCAGGGCAAGGTGATGGAAGAGATGGGCCTGCGTAAGGGCGACCTGACCAACATGGTGCCGGATGGCAAGGGCCGTGTACGTCTGGAATACAACATCCCTGCTCGTGGTCTGATCGGTTTCCGTAACCAGTTCCTGACCCTGACCAACGGTGCTGGCATCCTGACCTCGATCTTCGACCGTTACGACGTGATGAAGTCCGGCGACATGTCCGGCCGTCAGAACGGCGTTCTGGTTTCGGTTGAAACCGGCAAGGCTCTGACCTACTCCCTGGAAACCCTGCAGGCACGTGGCAAGCTGTTCGTTGAACACGGTCAGGAAATCTACAACGGCCAGATCGTTGGTCTGAACAGCCGTGACAACGACCTGGGCGTCAACCCTACCAAGGGCAAGAAGCTCGACAACATGCGTGCTTCGGGTAAAGACGAAACCATCGCCCTGGTTCCACCTGTTCGCTTCACCCTGGAACAGGCTCTGGAATTCATCCAGGACGACGAGCTGTGCGAAGTGACTCCTAAGTCCATCCGTCTTCGCAAGAAGATCCTGGACGAAAGCGAGCGTACCCGCGCTGCCAAGAAAGCCAAGGCGTAAGATTTAGCCAGGCTTAAAAAAACGCCCCCGGTCGAGAGACCGGGGGCGTTTTTGTTTGTCTGCGATTTGTGCGGTGTTTGTGTCGGCCTCTTCGCGAGCAGGCTCGCTCCCACAATGGAATGCATTTCAATGTGGGAGCGAGCCTGCTCGCGAAGGCGGCCGATCAGCCGCCGAAAATTTCGGGAGGTATCAGAACCGCTCGATACTCCGCGAATTGCGCTCGCGCTCCACTTCTTTCGGCTTGTACGCGCAATACCCCGGCCGCGGGCCGATTTTCGGGTGGTTGCGGCAAGTATCCGGGCGCTTTTCATAAATAGTGCACAGACGGCTCTTACGATCCAGGTACAGGCAATCGTTGTTGCTCATGCGCTGGAGGGTAAAGATTCCGGACTTCTGGTTGAAACGTTCGACCAGACCTTCCTTTTGCAGACGTTTGGCGATGTTCTTCGGCGGATCGCCCAGCTCGAACTCGTCGACCACGCCGATGCGGATCAGATCCTTGATCTTGACCTCGACAGGCAGGGTGCAGCAGCTGGACATGCACGAGCCGCACATCGGGGCAGAGTACTTGGCCCAGGTATCGAGGCGGTCGATCTCTGCGGCAGCGATCAGGTTCGGCTTCATCATGGTTTGTTACCAGCGTGTGCATCAGGGCGCGCGATCATACCGGGACTGGTGGATTTTTGAACAACCTTTCGCCAGTTTTTTTCGCAAGCGGTGCAAATAATCGGAAAAAACGGCACGGGCCCTGCATTCATTCAGACACATGACAACGCATTGTCGATCCAGCTCGTATTCAAGGGAAAAACTGCCGAACCAGAGCCTCTACCACCTGTCAGACCGTCTAGGCTCAGACAATTCCAAGCTCGCTCGAGGTCCTATCGATGACTCAAGAACCACTTGTTCGCGAAGCAGAGGTGGCCGCATTCCGCGACGCCGTCTTGACCAAACTCACTTATGCAGTGGGTAAAGACCCGGATCACGCCTTCGACCATGACTGGTTCGAAGCCATTGCCCTGGCCGCGCGGGACCACATGGTCGAGCACTGGATGGACCATACGCGGCAGATCTACCGCAAGGGTCAGAAGCGCGTCTATTACCTTTCCCTGGAGTTTCTCATTGGTCGGCTGCTGTTCGACAGCCTGAGCAACCTCGGCCTGCTCGACGTGGCCCGCGAAGCCCTGACCGAACTCGGCGTCGACCTTGAGCGCATCCGCTTGCTGGAGCCCGATGCGGCCTTGGGCAACGGCGGCCTCGGGCGTCTGGCGGCGTGTTTCCTGGAAAGCATGTCGACCCTCGGCATCGCCGGTCATGGCTACGGCATCCGCTATGAACACGGGTTGTTCCGCCAGGCGATTGTCGACGGCTGGCAGCAGGAGCAGACCGAACACTGGCTGGACTTCGGCAACCCGTGGGAGTTCGAGCGGCCGGAAGTGGTGTACCCGATCGGTTTTGGCGGCAGCGTTGAAACCGTGACCGATGAAAACGGCAAGTCCAGGCAAGTCTGGCACCCTGCGGAAACCGTACGGGCCATTGCCTATGACACACCGGTGGTCGGCTGGCGCGGGGCGAGTGTCAATACGCTGCGCCTGTGGCGTGCCCGGGCCATGGAAGACCTGCATCTGGAGCGTTTCAACGCCGGTGACCACCTGGGCGCCGTGGCTGAAGTGGCCCGGGCCGAAAGTATTTCCCGGGTGCTGTACCCGGCGGACAGCACCGAGGCCGGCCAGGAGCTGCGCCTGCGTCAGGAATATTTCTTCGTCGCCGCCTCATTGCAGGATCTGCTGCGCCGCCATCGCAACATGCACACCTCGGTGCTGACCCTGGGCGATCACGCGTCGATCCAGCTCAATGACACTCACCCCTCGATTGCCGTGGCTGAACTGATGCGGCAACTGGTCGACGTCTATGACGTGGCGTGGGATGCGGCATGGCAGGTCACAGTCGATACGCTGTCCTACACCAACCACACATTGCTGCCCGAAGCGCTGGAAACCTGGCCGGTCGGCTTGATGGAGCGCATGTTGCCGCGGCACATGCAGATCATTTACCTGATCAACGCCCATCATATCGACTCGCTTCGAGCCAAGGGTATCCATGACTTCGACGTGCTGCGCGCGGTGTCGCTGATCGAGGAGGACAACGGTCGTCGGGTGCGCATGGGCAACCTGGCGTTTCTCGGCTCCCACAGCGTCAACGGTGTGTCCGGTTTGCACACTCAACTGATGCGCAAGACGGTGTTTTCCGAATTGCACAAGCTGTACCCGGAACGAATCAACAACAAGACCAACGGCATCACCTTCCGCCGCTGGCTGTACCAGGCCAACCCCGAGCTGACCTCGATGCTGGTCGACACCCTGGGCTCCGAAGTGCGGGACAACCCGGAACAGCGTTTGCTCGCCCTCGAACCGTTCGCCGAGAAAAGTGCCTTTCGCAAGGCGTTTGCCGAGCAACGGCTGCACAGCAAGAAAGCCCTGGCGTACCTGATCCATGAGCGGCTGGGTGTGGCGGTCAACCCGGCGGCGATGTTCGACGTGCAGGTCAAGCGAATCCACGAGTACAAACGCCAGTTGCTCAACCTGTTGCACACCGTGGCGCTGTACCAGGCGATCCGCGCGGAACCTGAAATCGACTGGGTGCCACGGGTGAAGATCTTCGCCGGTAAGGCTGCCGCGAGTTATCACCAGGCCAAACTGATCATCAAACTGACTAACGACATCGCCCGGGTAGTGAACAACGACCCGACCGTGCGCGGTTTGCTCAAAGTGGTGTTCCTGCCCAACTACAACGTCAGCCTGGCGGAGAGCATCATTCCGGCGGCGGATTTGTCCGAGCAGATCTCCACCGCCGGTTTCGAGGCGTCAGGCACCAGCAACATGAAATTCGGCCTGAACGGCGCGCTGACCATCGGCACCCTGGACGGGGCCAACGTGGAAATGTGCGAACGCATCGGCGCCGAGCACATGTTCATCTTCGGCCTCAGCGCGCAGCAGGTGGAAGCGCGCAAGCAGAACCATGAATTCAGTGCCGTACCGGACATCGCTGCGTCCCATCGTCTGAACGATGTGCTGCAAGCGATTCGAGGCGGGGTGTTCTCCCCGGATGATCCGTCCCGTTACACCGGGTTGATCGATTCGCTGGTGGATTACGACCGCTTCCTGGTCTGCGCCGATTTCGACTCCTACTGGAACGCGCAGATGCGCGTCGAAGCCCATTGGCACGATTCCAAGGAATGGTGGCGTTCAGCAGTGTTGAACACGGCACGGATGGGCTGGTTCTCGTCGGACCGGACCATTCGCGAGTACGCCACGGAAATCTGGAAGGCACTGGAGTAGTTTTCAGCCGGAACTGCGAGCAAGGCCCGGTTGTTGCCGGGCCGGATCGATATACTAGGCGCCGGATTACCGGGCGGCAGGGTTGATCGGATTCTGAACGCACCACAAGGGATTGTGGCGTTTTCACACTAGACTGATCAGACGCTGTACCGCTTGGACTTGCCCCATGATGGGGCTGCCTAGGGATATCGACCATGCAATGGATTTTCATGCTGACAGGGCTGGTGCTCGGCTGGATGCTCGACGAGTCATTCAGTGCCGTACTGCTGGGCGCACTACTCGGATTGGGTATCGGCCAGGCCGTTCGAATTGCTCGTATGGACATTCGGGCAGCCGAGCAGCAACGTGCGCTACAAGCGGTCGAGCAACGGTTGGCGGTGCTCGAAGCCTCGGGCGTCAAGGCGCCGGAAACCCACGAATCGCCTGTATCCCCTGAAGCCATCCTTGATGAAGCCCCTGCCGCAACCCCGGAATTGATCTGGGAACTGCCACCCGAACTCGAGCCGATCCCCGCAGCGGCCAGCGAAATCAGTCGCCCGACTGTCGATGCCTGGAGATCCGAGCCGGCCGCTCGCCAGGCGCAACCGCCTGTCACGCCACGTGGCCCGAACCTTGTCGATCGCGCCATCAGCCGCGCACGGGCCTGGCTGTTCGGCGGCAATACCGTGCTGCGGGTCGGCGTGGTGTTGCTGTTCCTCGGCCTGGCCTTTCTGCTGCGCTACGCCACCGAAGGCATGGTGGTGCCGCTTGAGTTGCGCTACGCCGGCGTGGCCGCCGCAGCCTTGGGCTTGCTCGGATTGGGCTGGTGGTTGCGGGCCCGCAACAGCAGTTACGCGTTGATCCTGCAAGGCGCCGGGATTGCCGTGTTGTACCTGACAGTGTTTGCCGCGATGCGCCTGCATCCGTTACTCGATCCTTCGGCGGCGTTCGGTCTGCTGGTGGCGGTGACGGTCTGTTCGGCGATTCTCGCCATTACCCAGGACTCCCTGGGGCTGGCCGCCGCTGCCGCACTGGGCGGATTCGCCGCGCCCATCCTGGCCTCCACCGGTGCCGGCAGTCATGTCGCGCTGTTCAGCTACTTTGTCCTGCTCAATGCCGGCATCCTTGTCATCGCCTGGTTCAAGGCCTGGCGGCCGTTGAATGTCATCGGGTTCACCGGCACTTTCGGCATCGGTTTCGCCTGGGGCCTGCGTTCCTACTCGCCGGAGTTGCTGTGGAGCACCGAGCCGTTCCTGATTGTGTTTTTCCTGATGTACCTGGCCATCGGTCTGCTGTTCGCCCGGCGTAAGCTAATGGAGATGAGCGATGCACCAGTGGAGGGCAGTCGCGAAGCGCTGCTGCAGTGGTCGGCGCGCAAGGGTGATTACGTCGACGGCACGTTGCTGTTCGGCCCGCCGCTGGTGGGTTTCGGCTTGCAGTTCGCACTGGTGCAGCATCTGGAGTTCGCTGCGGCGTTCAGCGCTCTGGCGCTGGGCATGATTTACATGGGGCTCGCCCGTTGGCTGATGGCCGGGCGCACCCTGTTGCTGGGGGAAACCTGCCTGGCCCTGGGCGTGATCTTCGCCAGTCTGGCGATTCCGCTGGGGCTCGATGCACGCTGGACGACGGCGGCGTGGGCGGTGGAAGGCGCGGGGATCTTCTGGCTCGGTCTGCGCCAGCAAAGGCCCTTGGCCCGGGCCTTTGCCTTGCTGCTGCAATTGGCGGCGGCGCTGGCGTTTCTCGGCGAGTTGCACAGCAGCGAGAGCAGCCTGCTCGGCGGTGTACCGTTAGGCGCTCTGTTGCTGGGTGTCGCGTTGCTGTTCAGCTTCTACCAGTTGCGTAAAGCCTTGCCGGAACAGATCAGGCCTTGGGAACCGAAAGGCCTGCCAGTCCTGGCTTGCCTCGGGCTGGCGTTTCTCTATTTGCTGGCGCCGTTGTTTTTCTTCAGCCACGGCACGGTGATCAGTTGGGCCTTGGCCGGGGCGCTGACGCTGTTTGCGGGATTGCACCTGGCATCGCGCACATTCGTGTACACCGCACTCGCTGTGCAATTGTTGGGTGGCGCGCTGTTCCTGACGACAGGACCGTTGTTCAGTGAAGACCTGCGCCCCCTGGCCCATGGCGGGTTCTGGGCGCCGCTGATGCTGGGGCTGGCTGCGATGGTCGGAGCCTGGCGTTTGCAGATGGGTCATGTGCGTGGAGCGCTGGAAGGGCCGAGTCTGTTGTGGTTGTCCCGGGCGTTGCTGGTGTGGGGCGCAGGCTGGTGGGCGTTGGCCTGGGTCATCGAGGTGCAGCATTTTGCGTCGTTGCCGATGCAGGCGACCTTGTTGTTGAGCATCGCTGCCGCAAGTGTTGCGCTGTGGACGGTATTGGCACTGCGCCTGAGTTGGCCGTCATTGGGGGTGCTCTGCACGGTGTTGATTCCCGCGGCGGCGTTGGTGCTGCTCGCGGCCTGGCATCCGCGTTATCACCCGGCGGCCAACTTCGGCTGGCTGGCGTGGGCCGCCGTGTTCGTCGTGCATTTCGTGTCCCTGCGACGCCTGGCGGCCGTGCTGCCGGCGCTCGTGCCAAGCGTCGCCCATGTGCTCGGCTGCTGGCTGTTGATGGGGGTGCTGGCTCTGGAGCTGCGTTACGGCTTGCTGGTGTTGTCCGAGCAATACAACGCCTGGCGCTGGCTGGGCTGGGCGATCTTGCCAAGTCTTTATCTGCTGTTGGCGGCGGCACCTCGTGCGTGGCCGTGGCCAGTGTCGACGTATTCGAGGGAATACCGTGTATACGCTGCCGCGCCATTGGCGTTGCTGATGCTCGGCTGGTTCTGGCTGGCGAATGTCGCCAGTGACGGCAATGCCGAGCCACTGCCCTACCTGCCATTGATCAACCCGCTGGAACTGGGCCTGTTGTTCGCGTTGTTCGGTGTCTACGTCTGGTCCCGCAGCGCCATGACACAACTGGCGGTCCGCGAGGATTACGCCACTAAAATCACGCAAGGGGTCGCAGGTGCCTCGCTGTTCATGTTCTTCACTTCCTTGGTCATGCGTACGGCGCACCATTGGAGCGGGGTGCCGTTCGAGCTGGGTCCGTTGCTGGAGTCGATGCGTGTGCAGGCCGGCCTGTCCATCGTCTGGACCTTGATGGCCCTGAGCCTGATGATCGGCGGCCATTTGCGTCGCCGCCGTGAAGTCTGGCTGATCGGTGCTGCCTTGATCGGCGTGGTCGTGGCCAAGCTGTTTTTTGTTGAATTGAGCAATCGCGGCGGGCTGGCGCGAATCGTGTCGTTTATCGGAGTCGGCGTGTTGCTGTTGGTGGTGGGCTATTTCGCCCCGCTGCCGCCAAAACGCGCCGAAGCTGTGCTGGATACAGAGAAACCGGCCCCGGAATCCGAAGGAGTGTCGTCTTGAGTCAGAAGCTGAAGCTGGGTTGGCTGGGCGTTGTTGCAATGGGTGTGGTGTTGTCGGCGGTTGCTCAGGAAAAACCGGCGGACTTCACCACTCAGGTGCCCTTGGCGGTGGCGGGTGAAGGCCCTTGGTATCGCCTTGAACTGCCCCTGAGCGTACAACTGAATGCACGACAGGCTGACCTGAGCGATGTGCGTGTGTTCAATGCCGTGGGCGATGTCCAGGCTTATGCCTTGGCCCGTGAGGCGGCGCAGAGCAGCGAAACCCGCACCTTGAACGAGGTGAAATGGTTTCCGTTGTACAGCTCGGTGGACGCCACTGAAACCGCGCCGAGCGTGCGAGTGCAATCGAATACCAATGGCACCTTGATCGAAGTGCAGCCCTCCAGTCAGCTGGAAGCGGGTGAAGAGGAGTTGCGCGGCTGGTTGCTCGACGCGTCCGCGATCAAGGCACCGTTGCAGCAATTGATTCTCGACTGGACCAACGAGCGCGATGGCTTCCAGCGTTTCACCCTCGAAGCCAGCGACGATTTGCAACATTGGCAGTCCTGGGGCGAAGGGCAGGTGGCGCGCCTGATTTTTTCCGACGAGCGGGTCGAACAGCATGAAGTCGGCTTGCCGGGCCAGTCGGCGCGCTACTTGCGATTGTTGTGGATCACGCCGCATTCGGCGCCGACACTGACCTCGGCGCAACTGCTAAGCGCCAGTACCCGCAGCCTGCCATTGCCGTTGGTCTGGTCCCAGGCGTTGGCCGGCAGCAGCGTAAAGGCGGGTGAATATACCTGGCAGTTGCCGATGGGGCTGAATGTCGAGCGAGTACAGGTCGAGTTGAGCCAGCCCAACAGCCTGGCGCCGGTGAGCCTGGCTGGTCGGCGCGACAGCAGCCTGCCATGGCAGCCGTTGGGCAGCGGTCTGCTCTATCGGCTGGCCCAGAACGGTCAGGATGTGGTGCAAAACGAATTGCAGTTGTCAGGGCAAATCGTGCAGCAATTGAAACTGGACGTGGACGAACGCGGCGGCGGCCTGGGTGATCAGGCACCGACGCTGAGGTTTGCCGTGCGCGCCACGCAACTGGTGTTTCTGGCGCGCGGGCCAGGGCCTTACACGCTGGCCGTGGGGAATTCGACGGCGAAGGCGGCGAACTTGCCGCTGTCGACGCTGATTCCGGATTACAGCCCGGCGAAACTCGCGACTCTGGGCCGGGCCATGGTGGATGTCGGGTCGGTGGCAACGAAGCCGTCGACAGGCACCACGCCTGCGCCGATCGACACCAACTGGAAAAAATTCGGCTTGTGGGCGGTGTTGTTGCTCTGCGTGGTGTTCCTGGTGGCGATGGCGTTCAGTCTGCTGCGCAAACCACCGGCCAAATCCTGATAGTGGGTGCTGCGCACCCAATCGCGAGCAGGCTCGCTCCCACAGTTGGAATTCGTACCCCTGTGGGAGCGAGCCTGCTCGCGAATGCATTCGCCCAGTCACTGAGAATGCCGAAATGACCGCAATTCCCAGGCCCACATCCAGCCCTTTTCCAACTACGCTCATCCCCGCGCATGAACTCTCTTCAGCCGATCACGTCTGATAGGAGGAAATGCGCCCCGACTCGCGTTAAACTGCGCGGGTTTTTAGCCCCCCCATTCCACCGGAGCCGTCCATGTCCCGCGTTACCTTGAGTCGCTATTTGATTGAGCAGACCCGCAGCAACAACACTCCTGCCGATCTGCGCTTCCTGATCGAAGTGGTGGCGCGTGCCTGCAAGGAGATCAACCACGCCGTGTCCAAAGGCGCCCTGGGTGGTGTTCTGGGCAGCATGGGCACTGAAAACGTCCAGGGCGAAGTGCAGAAGAAACTCGACGTGATCTCCAACGAGATCCTGCTCGAAGCCAACGAATGGGGCGGTCACCTGGCCGGCATGGCGTCCGAAGAAATGGACAACGCCTACCAGATCCCGGGCAAATACCCGAAAGGCGCCTACCTGCTGGTATTCGACCCGCTGGACGGTTCGTCGAACATCGACATCAACGCCCCGGTCGGCACCATCTTCTCGGTGCTGCGTTGCCCGAACGAATACCTGAGCCAGAACGAGCCCTTGAATGAAAAGGCCTTCCTGCAGCCAGGCACCCAGCAAGTAGCTGCCGGTTACGCGATCTACGGTCCGCAGACCATGCTGATCCTGACTCTGGGCCACGGCGTGAAAGGTTTCACCCTGGACCGTGAAATGGGCAGCTTCGTGTTGACCCACGAAAACATCACCATTCCTGAATCCACCCAGGAATTTGCCATCAACGCGTCCAACCAGCGTCACTGGGAAGCACCGGTACAGCGCTACGTCGGCGAATTGCTGGCAGGCGATGAAGGCCCGCTGAAAAAGAACTACAACATGCGCTGGGTCGCTGCGATGGTCGCCGACGTGCACCGCATCCTGACCCGCGGCGGTCTGTTCATGTACCCACGCGACAGCCGCGAGCCATCCAAGCCGGGCAAACTGCGCCTGATGTACGAAGCCAACCCGATGTCGTTCCTGGTGGAACAAGCGGGCGGCGCTTCCACCAACGGTCACCAGCGCATCCTCGACATCCAGCCGGAAGGCCTGCACCAGCGTGTTGCGGTGTTCCTCGGTTCGAAAGAAGAAGTTGCCCGCGTCACGGCTTACCACAAGGAATAAACCATGACCGCGCCTTGGCAGCCGTTGCTTGATTGGTGGTTCGGAAGCTCCGGATCGGCGAGCGAAGTGGCGGCGCAGAAGGGCAGGTTATGGTTCGGCAAGCGCGATAGCCAGGACCTCGAAGCGCGCGAGCGTTTCGGGGACTGGGTCGAGCAGGCTCTGGCCGGCGGATTGACCGAGTGGATGCAACGTCCCGAAGGTTGGCTGGCCCTGGTGCTGCTGCTCGATCAACTCCCGCGAATGATCTTTCGCGATACTCCCAAAGCCTTTGCAGGCGACCTGCGGGCGCAGAAACTGGTAGCCCAAGGCATTGCCGCGGATTTCGACCGGCAATTGCAGCCGATTCAGCGGGTATTCATCCTCCTGGTGTTCGAGCACAGCGAAAACCTCGCGGTGCAGAACGAAGGTGTCTCGCGCTACATCGAATTGGTGGCGCAGCAACCGGAGACTGATCGGGCACTGTTCAGCGATTATCTGGACTATGCCGAGCGGCATCAGAAAGTGATTGCGCAGTTTGGACGGTTTCCGCATCGCAATGCGGTGTTGGGGCGGGAGTCTACGGCTGAGGAGTTGGCGTTTCTGTCGAAACCCGGGTCTCGGTTCTAGTTTTTCGTTGCGGCTGATGCCGTCTTCGCGAGCAGGCTCGCTCCCACAGGGATCTTTGTCGCACTGGCGATCTACTGTGGGAGCGAGCCCGCTCGCGAAGGGGCCCGCAAGAGCGCCTTAGATCCTGAAACTACCCACCAACTGCTTCAACCGCGCCGCCTGCTGCTCAAGATCGGCGCACGCCCGCAAGGTCGACTGCAGGTTCTCCACACCTTCCTGGTTCAGCGTGTTGATTTCGGTAATGTCGACGTTGATCGACTCCACCACCGCCGTCTGTTCTTCCGTCGCAGTGGCCACCGACTGGTTCATGCCATCGATCTCACCGATGCGCTGGGTCACGCTGCCCAGGCGTTCGCCGGCCTGGTTGGCGATACCGACGCTGCTTTCACTCTGGCGCTGGCTGTCGGTCATGATGCCCACCGCTGCCCGGGCGCCGACTTGCAACTCTTCGATCATCGTCTGCACCTGCTGCGCCGAGTCCTGGGTGCGGTGAGCGAGGTTGCGCACTTCATCGGCCACCACGGCAAAACCACGACCGGCTTCACCGGCTCGCGCTGCTTCGATGGCGGCATTCAGTGCCAGCAGATTGGTTTGCTGGGAGATGCTGGTAATTACCTCCAGAATCTGTCCGATGTTGACCGTGTTGTTGTTGAGGGTTTCGATGTTGCCGCACGAATCGCTGATCTTGGCCGACAGCTGCTGCATTGCCGCGATGGTCTTATCCACCACCTGTTGGCCGTCTTCGGCCAGGCTGCGGGCATCGCTGGAATGTTGCGAGGCGAGGGCGGCGTTCTGGGCGATTTCCTGGGCGGCGGCGCCGAGCTGGTTGATGGCCGCTGCCACACTGCTGGTGCGCGAGGCTTGCTGGTCGGAGTTGAACATCGACGAGTTCGACGCGGCCACTACGCGCAAGGCCACCTCGTTGACCTGGCCGGTGGCCGAGGACACTTCGATGATCGAGGCATGAATTCGCTCGACGAAGCGGTTGAACGACAGCCCCAGCGCGCCGAATTCGTCGTGGCCGTGAATGGTCAGGCGTTTGGTCAGGTCACCTTCGCCTTCGGCGATGTCGTGCATGGCGCGGCCCATGGTCAGCAGCGGCTGCATCAGCAGGCTGATCAGCATGCCCAGCAGGGCGATGATGATCACCACGGCAATCACCATGGCAATGATCGCCGAGGTGCGGAATTCGCTGAGCATCGAGAACGCCGTTGCCTGGTCGAGTACCAGCGCCACATACCAGTCCGCCGATGGCACGCCGTTGACGTGGGTGAACGAGATGAACTGGCGCTTGCCGTCGATCTCGACTTCCTTCATGCCGGGGCTGACTTTGGGGGTGTCGCTCGGATAGGCCTCGGCCAGGCTCTTGAGCACCAGCTTGCTGTCGGGGTGAATCAGGATCTTGCCGTCGGCACCGACGATGAACGCATGACCGTGGCCGCCGAAGTTCAATGAATTGATGATCGCACTGACGCTGGACAGGTCAATGTCGGCGCCAGCGACGCCGATCATCTGGCCCTGATGCTGCACCGGGGTGGCCACGGTGATGACCAGCTTGCCGGAAGACGCGGCAATGTACGGTTCGGTGACGATGGTCTGCTGGGCGCTATTGGCTGCCTTGTACCAGCCTCGGGCGCGAGGGTCGTAGTCCGCCGCGCGGTTGCCCGCCGGAACCGAGAACATCACGCCGTCGGAGCCACCGAAGTAGCTGAGCTGGAAATTGCCGGTGTAGGCGGGCAGGTCGATGATCCGTTTCAGGCCAGCGGGCGCATTGCCATCGGCGGTGATCTGCTGGGCCATGGACTGCAGCAATTGCATGCGGCTTTCCAGCCAGGTCTGGATGTTGCTGGTGGTCAGGCTGCCGAGTTCCTGCATCGAGGCTTCGGTACTGTTGCGCAAGGTTTCGCGCTGGCGATAGTCGTTGAACAGGATGAAACAAGCGAATGCGACGGCCACCACTAGGGCGGCAGCCAACAAGATCTTGTGGCTGAACTTCATGTTTCTGGTCATGGATGAGCTACCGCAGAGGGGCTGGTCTACAAAAGGGGGGGAGCAAATGCCAGCGACGTGGCTTTGCGTTGCCTGTATGTCGACTGAACGGCGCCAAAGATTAGGCGGATTTGCTGAAAAACGACGAAATGTTCGATGAACAAGGAAGTTGGTTGATTTTCGGCAAAAGGTAGACGAATGGCCCGATAAATAGCCTGCGGGGCACGGAACCTCACAGGGGTTTTCTCTTCTAAGCTTCAGCTTGGCAGCCATGCCAATCCCCTACGCCCCCCGGAGTTTCACCATGTCGTTGCGTTCCATCGCCCTGCTTTCGTTCTGCGTGTTGCTGGCTGCCTGCAGCAAGGTCAATCAGGAAAACTATTCGAAGCTCTCGGCCGGCATGGCCAAGGCCGATGTGGAAACCCTGTTGGGCAAACCCGCCGATTGTTCAGGCGCGCTCGGCATGTCCAGCTGCACCTGGGGCGACAAGAACAGCTTTATCAGCGTGCAGTTCGCCGGTGACAAAGTGCTGATGTTTTCCGGCCAAGGCCTGAAGTAAACCGGGGCGTTTGCCCACGGGAGAAAAATAATGAAACAGTTATTGATCATCCTTTTTGCCGGCCTGATGTTGGCCGGCTGTGCCACGCCTGGCCAGGACTCATTGGCCCCCAAGACTGTCAAAAGCGTCAACCTCAAGCGCTACCAGGGCACCTGGTACGAGCTGGCCCGCATGCCGATGTACTTCCAGCGCGACTGCGCGCAATCCGAAGCCCATTACACGCTCAAGCCTGACGGTAACGTAGCGGTGCTGAACCGCTGCCTGACGGCGCAGTGGCAATGGGAAGAGGTCAAGGGCACGGCTTTTCCACAGGAACCCGGCAAGAACGACAAGCTGTGGGTCGAATTCGATACCTGGTTCTCCAGGCTGATTCCGGGTACGGCGAAGGGCGAATACTGGGTGCTGTACGTCAGCGATGACTACAAGACCGCCATTGTCGGGGATCCAAGCCGGAAATATTTGTGGCTGTTGTCGCGCTCGCCGACCGTGAACGGTGTGGTGCGTGAGGAGCTGCTGAGCAAGGCGCGTCAACAGGGTTACGACACCACGAGGCTGATCTGGCGGGCGTCGGAACAGCAGATGGCCAAGACCTCGGACTGATTGCACATACCCTTGTAGGAGCGAGCCTGCTCGCGATGGTGTATCAGGCGCATTGGTGCCGACTGACACTCCATCGCGAGCAAGCTCGCTCCTACAGTATTGTTCGATGTCAGCCTAGAAGTTCGCGCAGTACCCGGGTGAAGGCGCGGCTACTTTCTTCTTCGCCAGCATGCCGCCCATCCCGCACCACCCACTGGCCATTGACCAGTACATCCCGCACCTGACGATCGCCACCCGCGAACAACCAACGATTGAGAATCCCGTCGCCGCTGGCTGTCGCCAGATACGGATCGTTGCCGTCGAGCACCAGCCAGTCGGCGCGTTTGCCGACTTCCAGTGCGCCAATCGGCTGGCCCAGCGCCTGAGCGCCGCCATCCAGCGCCGCATCGAACAACGTGCGGCCGACCATTGGCTGATCCGCGCCATACAAACGATTACGCCGCTGGTCGCGCAGACGCTGGCCGTATTCCAGCCAGCGCAATTCTTCCACCACGCTCAATGACACATGGCTGTCGGAACCGATGCCCATGCGGCCGCCCTGGGCGAGGAAATCCACCGCCGGGAAAATCCCGTCCCCCAGGTTGGCTTCGGTGGTCAGGCACAGGCCGGCGATGGCGCGACTCTTGGCCATCGACGTGACTTCTTCCGCGTTGGCATGGGTCGCGTGGACCAGGCACCAACGCTGATCGACGTCGATGTTTTCGTACAGCCATTGCAGCGGACGACGACCGCTCCAGGTCAGGCAGTCGTCGACTTCTTTCTGCTGTTCGGCGATGTGGATGTGCACCGGGCATTGCTTGTCGCTGGCCGCCAGCACTTCGCTGATCTGCTGCGGCGTGACCGCGCGCAGCGAGTGGAAGCACAGGCCCAGGCTTTGCGCCGGTTGTTGCGCCAGGACCGGTTGCAGGCGCGATTGCAACTTCAGGTAATTTTCCGTGCTGTTGATAAAACGGCGCTGACCGTCGTTCGGCGCCTGGCCTCCGAAACCGGAGTGGCTGTAGAGCACCGGCAGCAGGGTCAAGCCGATACCGGCTGAGCTGGCAGCCTGGCTGATGCGCAGGGCCAGTTCGGCCGGATCGGCGTAAGGCTGACCGTTGCTGTCGTGATGCACGTAGTGAAATTCTGCTACCGAGGTGTACCCGGCCTTGAGCATTTCGATGTACAGCTGACGAGCGATGACGCCGAGTTGCTCCGGGCTGATTTTTCCGACGAGGCGATACATCAGGTCGCGCCAGGTCCAGAAACTGTCGTTCGGATTGCCCGCCACTTCCGCCAGCCCGGCCATGGCCCGCTGGAAGGCGTGGGAGTGCAGGTTCGGCATGCCCGGCAGCAGCGGGCCGCTCAACCGCTCGGCGCCATCTGCATGGGAATCGGCCTGGATATGGGTCAATACGCCGTCGGCGTTGACCTCAAGACGTACATTGTTGGCCCATCCACTAGGCAGCAGCGCGCGTTCGGCAAAGAAGGCGGACATGGTTCAGCACCCCATCGTGTGTTATTTGTATATACATATACAGACGTTTGCCTGCCCGGTAAACTCCGGCAAGCTAGCAATCTCTTTTCAACGAACAAGGATTAACCGTGCCGACTCCGCCTCCAGTTTCTCCGTTGGCCGCGAACATGGGCGACAGTCCGGCGCCCTTGTACGCCCGCGTCAAACAGATGATCACCCAGCAAATCGACAGTGGAAACTGGCCGCCGCACTACCGCGTGCCGTCGGAAAGCGAGCTGGTCAGCCAGCTTGGCTTCAGTCGCATGACCATCAACCGCGCACTGCGCGAGATGACTGCCGACGGTCTGCTGGTGCGCATGCAAGGCGTCGGCACGTTCGTCGCCGAGCCGAAAAGCCAGTCCGCTCTGTTCGAAGTGCACAACATCGCCGACGAAATCGCCTCTCGCGGTCATCGCCACACCTGCAAGGTCATCACCCTTGAAGAAGAGGCCGCCGGCTCCGAGCGCGCCCTGGCCCTGGACATGCGCGAAGGGCAGAAGGTATTCCACTCGCTCATCGTGCATTTCGAAAACGACATTCCGGTGCAAATCGAAGACCGTTTCGTCAATGCGCTGGTGGCGCCGGACTACCTCAAGCAGGACTTCACCCTGCAAACGCCCTACGCCTATCTCAACCAGGTCGCGCCGCTGACCGAAGGCGAGCACGTGGTCGAGGCCATCCTGGCCGAGCCGTCCGAGTGCAAGTTGCTGCAGATTGAAAAGGGCGAGCCGTGCCTGCTGATCCGTCGCCGCACCTGGTCCGGCCGCCAGCCGGTGACCGCCGCCCGCTTGATCCACCCCGGTTCCCGTCATCGTCTGGAAGGTCGGTTTCACAAATGAGTAGCCTGAAGGTTTTAAGAGCAGTCGATTACCCGCGCATGCCCTGGAAAAACGGCGGCGGCAGTACTGAAGAAATCACCCGCGATGCCGGCACCGGCCTGGACGGGTTTGGCTGGCGCCTGTCGATTGCCGACATCGGCGAGTCGGGCGGGTTTTCCACCTTCGCCGGTTACGAGCGGATCATCACCGTGTTGCAGGGTGATGGCATGACTTTGTCCGTGGATGGTCAGGTCACGCGGGCGTTGTTACCCATCGATCCGTTTGCCTTCAGCGGTGAAAGCCAGGTGTCCTGCACCTTGCTGGGTGGGCCGATTCGCGATTTCAACCTGATCTACGCGCCGCAGCGTTACAGCGCACGGCTGCAATGGCTGAGCGGTGAGCAGCGGTTCTTCAGCGAGGCCGGGACTGTGCTGGTGTTCAGTGTCAGCGATGCGCTTGAGGTGAAGGTCGGTAACAGTGCTTCGCAGCTGGGTCGTCATGATTGCCTGCAACTTGTCGGCAACACTGGCCTGCTGGAAGTCGCCAGCAATGCTGCCTGCTGTGTGATCGAGCTGACTGCACGCTGATACACCATCCCTGTAGGAGCGAGCTCGCTCGCGAAAAAACCAAATTCGCCGCTGGGCATCTGGTTCTACGCGTTATCGTTCACGACCATCGCGAGCAAGCTCGCTCCTACAGGGAGCGTGGTTTGCCCGCGATGTTGTTTTATCCCTCAGATCGTTTCCCCCTGCGCACCACTTTGTTACCGAACGCCCCAGCGTGGCGCAAAACCACGCTCAAGTAACAACCCGGCTATCCTCCAAAAAATCCCCCCGAAAAATTTCATCTACGCCAAAACCCTTGTTCCAGGCGCTCTGCAGCCATTTCCGATTTTTTCTTGAATGCGCATCCAACAAGTTGGCCGCTTGATTGCATATGCTTGTATGTACAAGTAAAGACGTATGTGTATGAGTCGCGAGGACTCAACCATCGTCCACTGATTCGCCGGTGTGCACTGATGCCCATTGGCTTGCTCGCCCACTGCCTGGGTTGGTTTGGATTGATTGCTGAGGAGTTCTTTTCGTGACTGACAATAAACCTACTAAGTTTCGTGACGTTGAAATCCGTGCTGCCCGCGGTAACAAGCTGACCGCCAAGAGCTGGCTGACCGAAGCACCGCTGCGCATGCTGATGAACAACCTCGATCCGGAAGTTGCCGAGAACCCTAAAGAACTGGTGGTTTACGGTGGTATCGGTCGCGCTGCCCGTAACTGGGAATGCTACGACAAGATCGTCGAAAGCCTGACCAACCTGAACGACGACGAGACCCTGCTGGTGCAATCCGGCAAGCCGGTCGGCGTGTTCAAGACCCACAGCAACGCCCCGCGCGTGCTGATCGCCAACTCCAACCTGGTACCGCACTGGGCGAGCTGGGAACACTTCAACGAACTGGACGCTAAAGGCCTGGCCATGTACGGCCAGATGACCGCCGGCAGCTGGATCTACATCGGCAGCCAGGGCATCGTCCAAGGCACCTACGAAACCTTCGTTGAAGCCGGTCGCCAGCACTACAACGACAACCTGACCGGCAAGTGGGTACTGACCGCTGGCCTGGGCGGCATGGGTGGCGCCCAGCCTCTGGCTGCAACCCTGGCCGGCGCTTGCTCGCTGAACATCGAATGCCAGCAGGTCAGCATCGATTTCCGCCTGAAAAGCCGTTATGTCGACGAGCAAGCCAAAGACCTCGACGACGCGCTGGCGCGCATCGCCAAATACACCAAAGAAGGCAAAGCGATTTCCATCGCCCTGCTGGGCAACGCGGCAGAAATCCTGCCGGAACTGGTCCGTCGCGGTGTGCGTCCGGACATGGTCACCGACCAGACCAGCGCCCACGACCCGCTCAATGGCTACCTGCCGGCTGGCTGGACCTGGGAAGAGTACCGCGCTCGTGCCAAGACCGAGCCGGCAGCTGTGATCAAAGCCGCCAAGCAATCGATGGCCGTGCACGTCAAGGCGATGCTGGAATTCCAGAAGCAAGGCATCCCGACCTTCGACTACGGCAACAACATCCGTCAGATGGCACAAGAAGAAGGCGTGGAAAACGCATTCGACTTCCCAGGCTTCGTACCGGCCTACATCCGTCCACTGTTCTGCCGCGGTATCGGCCCGTTCCGTTGGGCTGCACTGTCGGGCAACGCTGAAGACATCTACAAGACCGACGCCAAGGTCAAGGAACTGATCCCGGACGACGCCCACCTGCACAACTGGCTGGACATGGCCCGCGAGCGCATCAGCTTCCAGGGTCTGCCGGCACGTATCTGCTGGGTTGGCCTGGGCCTGCGTGCCAAGCTGGGTCTGGCGTTCAACGAAATGGTGCGCAGCGGTGAGTTGTCCGCACCAATCGTGATCGGTCGCGACCACCTGGACTCCGGTTCGGTATCGAGCCCGAACCGCGAAACCGAATCGATGCAGGACGGTTCCGATGCCGTCTCCGACTGGCCACTGCTCAACGCCCTGCTCAACACCGCGAGCGGTGCGACCTGGGTGTCCCTGCACCACGGCGGCGGCGTCGGCATGGGCTTCTCCCAGCACTCGGGCATGGTGATTGTCTGCGACGGTACTGATGAAGCGGCCGAGCGTATCGCTCGCGTCCTGCATAACGACCCGGCCACAGGTGTCATGCGTCACGCCGATGCCGGTTACCAGATCGCCATCGACTGCGCCAAGGAACAAGGGCTGAACCTGCCGATGATTACCGGCAAATAACACAAAAAAACTGTGGGAGCTGGCTTGCCAGCGATGACGGTGGCACTGCTGATATTGATGTTGAAGGTGCCGACGTCATCGCGGGCAAGCCCGCTCCCACAAAGAAGCAACAGACTCTCAGTGAACCATTAGAACAATCCACAGAGGTTGAACCATGGCTGTTAACAGCGAGCGTGCAGGCAGCAAACCGTTGATCGAGAAACGCTCGATCGACTACATCCCGGAAGCGGAAAGACACGGTCGTCTGTTTAGCCAGTTCACCCTGTGGATGGGTGCCAACCTGCAAATCACCGCGATTGTCACCGGGGCCCTGGCCGTGGTGCTGGGCGGTGATGTGTTCTGGTCACTGATCGGACTGTTGATCGGGCAACTGCTCGGCGGTGGCGTCATGGCGCTGCATGCGGCGCAAGGTCCCAAGCTTGGCCTGCCGCAGATGATCTCCAGCCGTGTGCAGTTCGGCGTCTATGGCGCGGCCATCCCGATCGTGCTGGTCTGTCTGATGTACCTCGGTTTCACTGCAACGGGCACCGTACTTTCCGGTCAGGCGCTGGGCCAGTTGTTTGGCGTCAGCGACACCGTCGGCATCCTCCTTTTCGCCAGTGTCATCGTGCTGGTCACGGTGCTCGGTTATCGGGTGATCCATTGGATCGGCCGTGTTGCCAGTGTCATTGGCGTGATTGCATTTGTTTATCTGTTCAGCCGTCTGATGAGCCAGGTTGACGTTGGCGCACTGTTGCAAATCCGCCACTTCAGCTGGAGCAGTTTCTTGCTCGCGGTATCGCTCGCGGCGTCCTGGCAGATCGCCTTCGGCCCTTATGTGGCTGACTATTCTCGCTACCTGCCGAGCAAGATTTCCGCGGTGAAAACTTTTTTTGCCGCAGGTGCAGGTTCGGTCATTGGTGCGCAGGTGGCGATGGTCCTCGGCGTGTTCGCTGCCGCTTCGGCAAACGGGCAATACGCCGGCCACGAAGTGGCCTACATCGTTGGTCTGGGTGGTACCGGTGCCACTGCTGCGCTGCTGTACTTCAGCATCGCGTTCGGCAAGGTCACCATCTCCACGCTGAACTCCTACGGCAGCTTCATGTGCATCGCGACCATCATCAGCGGTTTCCGTGGTGACCTGAAGGTAACGCGCTTGCAGCGTCTGGTCTTCGTGCTGGTTATCGTCGGTGCTGCGACCCTGATGGCGTTGCTCGGTCAGCACTCGTTCCTCGGCGCGTTCAAATCTTTCATCCTGTTCTTGCTGGCGTTCTTTACCCCCTGGAGCGCGATCAACCTGGTGGACTACTACTGCATCACTCGCGAGCGCTATGACGTACCGGCGCTGGCCGATCCGAATGGTCGCTATGGTCGTTGGAACCTTCTCGGTATCAGCGTCTATGTGTTCGGTGTGCTGGTGCAGTTGCCGTTCATTTCCACCAAGTTCTATACCGGCCCGCTGGTGGCGGCCCTGGGTGATGTGGATATTTCCTGGGTCATCGGCCTGGTGCTACCCGCAGCCCTGTATTACCTGTGTGCTAAAAAATGGCACGGCACAGTGCCTGATCAATTGATTCTGCCGGTCGAGCAGGACAGCGTTGTACAACCTAAAAAAAGCGAAGCCGGTCGCGCTGCGGCGCAGGCCTGATTGGACGTGGACAGGGCTGGATGCCTCTTGACTGCCGTAAGCCAATTCATGATTAGGAGCGTCACAACAATGAAATCGAACAAGACCCTGCTGACCACATTGCTTTCCATGGGCCTGCTGGCCAGCGCTGGCGCCACTCAGGCGGCGGGTTGGTGCGAATCGGGCAAACCGGTGAAATTTGCCGGCCTGAACTGGGAAAGCGCCATGCTCCTGACCGACGTGCTGCAAGTCGTGCTGGAGAAAGGCTACGACTGCAAGACCGACAGCCTGCCGGGCAACTCCATCACCATGGAAAACGCCCTGAGCAGCAACGACATCCAGGTGTTTGCCGAAGAGTGGGTCGGCCGCAGCGAAGTCTGGAACAAGGCTGAGAAGGCCGGCAAGGTCGTCGGTGTCGGCGCGCCAGTGGTGGGTGCCGTTGAAGGCTGGTACGTACCGCGCTACGTGATCGAAGGCGACGCCAAGCGCAAGCTGGAAGCCAAGGCGCCGGACCTGAAAAACATTGCAGACCTGGGCAAGTACTCGGCGATTTTCAAGGACGCCGAAGAACCCTCCAAGGGCCGTTTCTACAACTGCCCGGCTGGCTGGACCTGTGAGCTGGACAACAGTGAAATGCTGAAAAGCTATGGTCTGGAAAGCACCTACACCAACTTCCGCCCAGGCACCGGCCCGGCGCTGGATGCCGCCGTGCTGTCGAGCTACAAGCGTGGCGAGCCGATCCTGTTCTACTACTGGTCGCCAACCCCGCTGATGGGCCAGGTCGACGTGGTCAAGCTGGAAGAGAAGCCAGGCGTGGACAAAAGCGTGACCATCAAGGTCGGCCTGTCCAAGACCTTCCACGACGAAGCTCCGGAACTGGTGGCCGTGCTGGAAAAGGTCAACCTGCCGATCGACCTGCTGAACCAGAACCTGGGTCGCATGACCAAAGAGCGAATCGAGTCGCCAAAACTGGCCAAGATCTTCTTGAAGGAACATCCTGAAGTCTGGCACGCGTGGGTGAGCGACGACGCAGCCAAGAAAATCGACGCGGCCTTGTAGGTCGAGCCTCTCCGGCTGCCACAAGCGGCAGCCGAATGCTTGATCGCAACCCCTTGATTGAGAGTCTCTTATGTTTCCCGAAAGCTTTACCTTTTCCATCGCCGACTGGGTCAACGGTTGGGTCGATTCACTGGTCACCAACTACGGCGACGTGTTCCGGCACATCTCCGACACCCTGTTGTGGGCCATCGTCAATCTTGAAGGCCTGCTGCGCGCAGCGCCCTGGTGGCTGATGCTGGCGATCGTGGCGGGCGTGGCCTGGCACGCGACCCGTAAAGTCGTGACCACGGCCGTGATCGTCGGCCTGCTGTTCCTGGTGGGTGCGGTCGGCCTCTGGGACAAGCTGATGCAGACCCTGGCGCTGATGATGGTGGCGACGATCATTTCGGTACTGATCGGCATTCCGCTGGGCATTCTCTCGGCACGCAGCAATCGCCTGCGTTCGGTGCTGATGCCGTTGCTGGACATCATGCAGACCATGCCGAGCTTCGTGTACCTGATCCCGGTGCTGATGCTGTTTGGCCTGGGCAAGGTCCCGGCGATTTTCGCCACGGTGATCTACGCCGCGCCACCGCTGATCCGCCTGACCGATCTGGGCATTCGCCAGGTCGACGGTGAAGTGATGGAAGCGATCAACGCCTTCGGTGCCAACCGCTGGCAGCAACTGTTCGGCGTGCAACTGCCGCTGGCCCTGCCAAGCATCATGGCCGGGATCAACCAGACCACCATGATGGCCCTGTCGATGGTGGTGATCGCCTCGATGATCGGTGCCCGTGGCTTGGGTGAAGACGTGCTGGTGGGGATTCAGACCCTCAACGTCGGACGTGGTCTTGAAGCCGGTCTGGCGATCGTGATTCTGGCTGTAGTGATCGACCGCATTACACAGGCGTACGGTCGCGCACGGCATGAGGTGAGCAAATGAACAACGCAACCGTGAGCAAGATCGAAGTCAAGAACGTCTTCAAGATTTTCGGCAACCGTGCCAAGGACGCGCTGGCCATGGTCGGCCAGGGCAAGACCAAGGACCAGGTGCTGGCCGAAACCGGCTGCGTGGTCGGTGTGAACGACCTGTCGCTGAGCATTGGCAGCGGTGAGATCTTCGTGATCATGGGCCTGTCCGGCTCCGGCAAGTCGACCCTGGTACGCCACTTCAACCGCCTGATCGACCCGACCAGTGGCGCGATCCTGGTGGACGGTGTGGACATCCTGCAATACGACATGGAAGCGCTGCGCGAATTTCGTCGACGCAAGATCAGCATGGTGTTCCAGAGCTTCGGCCTGTTGCCGCACAAGACTGTGGTGGAGAACGTCGCCTACGGCCTGAAAATCCGTGGCGAAAGCAAAGCCATGTGCGCCGAGCGCGCGCTGCACTGGATCAACACCGTGGGCCTCAAGGGCTACGAAAACAAATACCCGCACCAGCTCTCCGGCGGCATGCGTCAGCGTGTGGGCCTGGCCCGCGCCCTGGCGGCGGACACCGACATCATCCTGATGGACGAAGCGTTCAGCGCCCTCGACCCGCTGATCCGCGCGGAGATGCAGGATCAGTTGCTGGAACTGCAAAAGACCCTGCACAAGACCATCGTCTTCATCACCCACGACCTCGACGAGGCCGTGCGCATCGGCAACCGCATCGCGATCCTCAAGGACGGCCGCCTGATCCAGGTCGGCACGCCGAGAGAGATCCTGCATTCGCCGGCGGATGAGTATGTCGACCGCTTTGTGCAGCGTCGGGCGGCGGTGGTTTAAGAAACTTGCGGTGCTTGTGCTGGCCCCTTCGCGAGCAGGCTCGCTCCCACAGTTGATCGCGTTCCAATGTGGGAGCGAGCCTGCTCGCGAAGGCGGCGGCAGAGCTGCATCAATATTCAGGTTGTACGCACGAGGTTAATGATGTCCCAGGCCGAAAAAATCGTTATCACCGAGGCGCAGGTCACTTGGCGGGATGTGGTCGCCGTGGCTCGTCATGGCGCACAGCTTGAGCTGTCGGCGCCGATCTGGGCGCGTATCGAAAACGCCCAGGCCATCGTCCAGCGCATCGTCACCAGCGGCGAACGTGCCTATGGCATCAACACCGGCCTGGGCGCGTTGTGCAACGTTTCGCTGCAGGACGAACAACTCAGCCAGTTGTCGCGCAATACCCTGCTCAGCCACGCCTGTGGCGTTGGCGCGCCATTGAGCGACGAGCAGACCCGTTCGATCATGTGCGCAGCCATCGTCAACTACAGCCACGGTAAATCCGGCCTGCACCGTCAGGTCGTCGAAGCACTGCTGGCACTGCTCAACCGTGGCATCACCCCGCAAGTGCCGTCCCAGGGTTCCGTGGGCTACCTGACCCACATGGCGCACATCGGCATCGCCCTGCTGGGTGTTGGCAATGTCAGCTATCGCGGTCAGGTCATTTCCGCGCAGCAAGCCCTCGCTGAAGAAGGCCTGCAACCGGTTCGCCTCGGCGCCAAGGATGGTTTGTGCCTGGTCAACGGTACGCCCTGCATGACCGGCCTGAGCTGCCTGGCCATTGCCGATGCCACGCGCCTGCTGGAATGGGCTGACGTGATTGGCGCCATGAGCTTCGAAGCCCAGCGCGGTCAGATTGACGCCTTCGACGCCGAGATCATTGCGCTCAAACCGCACCCGGGCATGCAACAGGTCGGAATCAATCTGCGGGCCTTGCTCGACGGCAGCGAAGTGATCGCCCAGAGCAAAGGCATTCGCACGCAGGATGCCCTGAGCATTCGCTCGATCCCGCAGGTGCACGGCGCCGCTCGCGACCAATTGGTGCACGCGATCAAGCAAATCGAAACCGAACTCAACGGCGCCACCGACAACCCGCTGGTGCTGGGCACCGCGGACAATTACCGCGTGGTGTCCCAGGCCAACCCTCATGGCCAGTCCGTGGCAATGGCGGCAGACCTGCTGGCGATTGCCATGGCGGAAATCGGCTCCATCGCCGAGCGTCGCCTGGACCGTTTGATCAACCCGCACGTCAGTGGTCTGCCGGCCTTCCTGGTGGCCAACCCGGGGGTAAACTCCGGGATGATGATCGTGCAATACGTGGCTGCTTCGCTGTGCGCGGAGAACCGTCAACTGGCGCAACCGGCAGTGCTGGATAACTACGTGACTTCGGGTCTGCAGGAAGATCACCTGAGCCTGGGCACCAACGCGGCGCTGAAGCTGCATCGCGCACTGGAAAACTGCACGCAGATTCTCGCCATCGAGTACCTGCTGGCGGCCCAGGCGTTCGAATTCCTCAAGGAGCAACGTTTTGGCGCCGGCACCGATGCGGCGTGGCGTCTGCTGCGCGAGCGCGTTCCGGCCTACGACCAGGACCGCTGGCTGGCACCGGACATTGCCGCTGCGGCGGGCGTTTTGAAAGACCCGGCCTTGCTGCAGAAAGCTTTGCCGAACCTGAACTGATTTCCACACAACACCAACGTGCCAAGGCGCGGCTCCTCAAAAGGCAGACGCGACGGACAACGGACATCTCCGGAGCGTCTGGTGAGTTAATGACCACTCTCAAAAGGAGCACAAAATGACTGCGCTAAACCTGATCCCCGGCCAACTGAGCCTCGCCCAACTGCGTGCCGTCTATCAGCAGCCGGTGAAGCTGACCCTCGACCACAGCGCCGCGGCCCAGATCGAAGCCAGTGTGGCCTGCGTGGAACAGATCCTCGCCGAGAACCGCACCGCCTACGGCATCAACACCGGTTTCGGCCTGCTGGCCTCGACCCGCATCGCCAGCGAAGACCTGGAAAACCTGCAGCGCTCGCTGGTGCTGTCCCACGCCGCCGGTGTCGGCCAGCCGATCAGCGACGAGCTGGTGCGCCTGATCATGGTGCTCAAGGTCAACAGCCTGAGCCGTGGTTTCTCCGGCATCCGCCGCGTGGTGATCGATGCGCTGATCGCCCTGATCAACGCCGAGGTGTACCCGCACATTCCATTGAAAGGCTCGGTCGGTGCCTCCGGTGACCTCGCGCCGTTGGCGCACATGTCGCTGGTGCTGCTGGGCGAAGGCAAGGCGCGCTACAAGGGCGAGTGGATGGAAGCCACCGAAGCGCTGAAAGTCGCCGGCCTGACCCCGCTGACCCTGGCCGCGAAAGAAGGCCTGGCCCTGCTCAACGGCACCCAGGTGTCCACCGCGTTCGCCCTGCGCGGCCTGTTCGAAGGTGAAGACCTGTTCGCCGGCGCCCTGGCCCTGGGCGGCCTGACCGTTGAAGCGGTGCTGGGTTCGCGTTCGCCGTTCGACGCGCGCATCCACGCCGCCCGTGGCCAGAAAGGCCAGATCGACGCCGCCGCCGCTTACCGCGACCTGCTGGGCGAGCGCAGCGAAGTCTCCGACTCCCACGAGAATTGCGAAAAGGTCCAGGACCCGTACTCCCTGCGCTGCCAGCCGCAAGTCATGGGCGCCTGCCTGACCCAGTTCCGCCAGGCCGCCGAAGTGCTGGCCATCGAAGCCAACGCCGTCTCCGACAACCCGCTGGTGTTCGCCGCCGAAGGCGACGTGATCTCCGGCGGCAACTTCCACGCCGAGCCGGTGGCCATGGCCGCCGACAACATGGCCCTGGCCATCGCCGAAATCGGTTCGCTGAGCGAACGCCGCATCTCGCTGATGATGGACAAGCACATGTCGCAACTGCCGCCGTTCCTGGTGGCCAACGGCGGCGTGAACTCCGGCTTCATGATCGCCCAGGTCACCGCGGCGGCCCTGGCCAGCGAGAACAAGGCGCTGTCCCATCCGCATTCGGTGGACAGCCTGCCGACCTCGGCCAACCAGGAAGACCACGTCTCGATGGCCCCGGCGGCCGGCAAGCGCCTGTGGGAAATGGCCGAGAACACCCGCGGGATTCTCGCCGTGGAATGGCTGGCCGCCGCCCAGGGCCTGGACCTGCGCAATGGCCTGAAGACCTCGCCGAAACTGGAACAGGCCCGCGCCATCCTGCGTAACGAAGTGCCGTTCTATGAGAAGGACCGCTTCTTTGCGCCGGACATCAACGCGGCGACCGAGTTGCTGGCGTCGCGTTGCCTGAATGAGCTGGTTTCGGCGAAGTTGCTGCCGAGCCTGTAACAGGCTCTTCCTGTAGGAGCGAGCTTGCTCGCGAGAAACGCCTGGGCAACACGGGCGTTCAGGCCGGGCGCGTTATCGTTGACGACCATCGCGAGCGAGCTCGCTCCTACAGTGGATTGCGTAAACCCTGTGGGAGCGAGCCTGCTCGCGAATCGATTTAGAAATTTGTGGAGACTAAGGGATGAAAACCCTCTGGCAACACTGCCACGTCGCAACCATGGCGCAAGGCGTGTACTCGATTATCGAAGACGCGGCCATCGTGACGTCCGGTGCGCTCATTGAGTGGATCGGGCCGCGCGCTGACCTGCCGGCGGGCGAGTACCCGGCGGTCAATGATTTGAACGGGGCCTGGGTCACGCCGGGCCTGATCGACTGCCACACCCACACGGTGTTCGGCGGTAACCGCAGCGGCGAATTCGAGCAGCGCCTGCAAGGCGTCAGCTATGCGGAAATCGCCGCCAGCGGTGGCGGCATCGCCAGCACCGTGCGTGCCACCCGCGCGGCCAGCGAAGACGAGTTGTTCGCCAGCGCCGCCAAGCGTCTGAAAAGCCTGATGCGCGATGGCGTCACCAGCATCGAAATCAAGTCCGGCTACGGCCTCGACCTGGCCAACGAACGCAAGATGCTTCGCGTCGCCCGACGTCTCGGTGCCGAACTGCCGATCAGCGTGCGCAGCACCTGCCTGGCCGCTCACGCATTGCCGCCGGAATACAAGGATCGCGCCGACGACTACATCGATCACATCTGCGCTGACATGCTCCCGGCTCTCGCCGCCGAAGGGCTGGTCGACGCGGTTGATGCATTCTGTGAGTACCTGGCGTTTTCCCCGGCGCAGGTTGAGCGCGTATTCATCACCGCTCAGAAACTGGGCTTGCCGGTGAAACTGCACGCCGAGCAATTGTCGTCGCTGCACGGTTCCAGCCTGGCGGCGCGTTACCACGCACTGTCCGCCGATCATCTGGAATTCATGACCGAAGACGACGCCATCGCCATGGCCGAGTCCGGCACCGTCGCGGTATTGCTGCCGGGAGCCTTCTACTTCCTGCGCGAAACCCAATTGCCGCCAATGGAAGCCCTGCGCAAGCACGGCGTGAAAATCGCCATCGCCAGCGACCTCAATCCGGGTACCTCGCCGGCGCTGTCATTGCGCCTGATGCTGAACATGGCCTGCACCTGTTTCCGCATGACCCCGGAGGAAGCCCTGGCCGGTGCAACGATTCACGCCGCTACCGCGCTGGGCATGGCCGACACCCATGGTTCGCTGGAAGCCGGCAAGGTCGCGGATTTCGTCGCCTGGCAAATCGAACGTCCGGCCGACCTGTCGTACTGGCTGGGCGGCGACCTGGAAAAACGCGTCGTGCGTCACGGCGTCGAGACAAGTCTGTAGGAGAGCAGCTGTGGATAAGGTTCTGAACTTCAAACAAGGCCGCGTACCGCTGCTGATCAGCATGCCCCACGCCGGTGTGCGCCTGACTCCGGTGGTCGAGGCCGGGTTGATCCCGGACGCGAAAAGCCTGCCGGACACCGACTGGCACATTCCGCAGCTCTACGATTTCGCCGCTGAGCTGGGCGCCAGCACGCTGGCGGCCGAGTACTCGCGCTTCGTTATCGATCTGAACCGGCCGTCCGACGACAAACCGCTGTACGCTGGCGCTACCACCGGGTTATACCCGGCGACGCTGTTCGATGGCATTCCGTTGTTCAAGGAGGGTCTGGAGCCGTCGAAAGAGGAGCGCGCGACGTATCTGGAGCAGATCTGGACGCCGTACCACCGCACCTTGCAGGAAGAATTGGCGCGGCTGAAGGCCGAATTCGGCTACGCGCTGTTGTTCGATGCGCATTCGATCCGTTCGATCATCCCGCACCTGTTCGACGGCAAGCTGCCGGACTTCAACCTCGGCACCTTCAACGGCGCCAGTTGCGATCCTCAATTGGCCACGCAACTCGAAGCGATCTGCGCGCGTCATGACAGTTACACCCACGTGCTGAACGGGCGCTTCAAGGGCGGCCACATCACCCGCCATTACGGCAACCCGGCCGAGAACATCCATGCCGTGCAGCTGGAACTGGGCCAGTGCACCTACATGGAAGAGTTCGAGCCGTTCCGTTATCGGGCGGATCTGGCGCAGCCGACTCAAGTCGTATTGAAGGAACTGCTGCAAGGCTTGCTGGCCTGGGGCGAAAAGCACTACAACGCCTAACCCCTGTAGGAGCGAGCTTGCTCGCGAAGAGGCCTTCGCGAGCAGGCTCGCTCCCACAGGTGAAATGCGTCACCCCATTGAACAGTCGCCACCGTGCAAAACACGGTCGCCTCAGTTCGCTTTTACCGCTCGTCTGCTGCGTAATGTTTCGGCCACGGTGCACAAAGACACCGGCCCGACAATAATCCGCTGCCGCACGAGATCATCCCGATGAAAAGACTGTTCACCCGCTGTCTCTCAATCTTCTGCGGTACCGCTCTGTTGAGCGCCGGCGCCATGGCCGCGGACGACGCCTCCTGCAAAACCGTGCGCATGGGTGTGGTCAACTGGACCGACGTGATCGCCACCAGTGGCATGGCCGATGTACTGCTCAGCGGTCTGGGCTACGAAAGCAAGCAAACCAGTGCTGTGCAGCAAATCATCTTCGCCGGCATCCGCGACAAGCGTCTGGATATTTTCCTCGGTTACTGGAAACCGGCGATGGATAAAAACATCGCACCGTTCGTGGCTGCCAATCAGGTGAAGGTCATGGATAAACCGAGCTTGGCCGATGCCCAGGCCACCCTCGCGGTCCCGGACTATGTGGCAGCGGCCGGGCTGAAAACCTTCGCGGACATCGCCCGCTTCAAGGATCAGCTCGGCGGCAAGATCTACGGCATCGAGCCAGGCAGCGGCGCCAACACCACCATCAAGACCATGATCGAGACCAATCACTTCGGCCTGAAGGACTTCAAGCTGATCGAGTCCGGCGAGGCAGGAATGCTGGCCGCTGTGCAGCGCGCGGTCAATCGCAAGGAGTTCGTGGTGTTCGTCGGCTGGACCCCGCACCCGATGAACATCAATATGAAAATCACTTACCTGACCGGCAGCGAAGATGTCTATGGTCCGAATGAGGGCGCCGCAACCGTCTCCAGCGTGACGGCCCCGGATTACGCCGAGCGCTGCCCGAACGTCAATCGGCTGCTGGAAAACCTGACGTTCACCGCCGCTCAGGAAAGCCAGTTGATGGTGCCGATCATGGAGCGCCAGACGGCTCAGGATGTCGCGAAAAAATGGCTGCGTGAGCATCCCGAGGATTTGCAGCGTTGGCTGGCGGGTGTCAGCAGTTTCGAGGGCAAGGATGGCGTGGCGACGGTTCAGGCCAGCCTGAAAAACTGACATCAAAACCCTGTAGGAGCGAGCTGGCTCGCGATAAACCCGAGAACGCCGCGGGGTATCAGGCTCCCCGCGTTATCGTTCACGATCATCGCGAGCAAGCTCGCTCCTACAGGGGCCATATATTCCCCTGAACGGGCACCAGGCTCATGGCTCCATACCCGCTTTCCGAACAGATGACGGCTTTCGTCGAGAAAACCGTCAGTTTCAACAGCACCGACAGCAGCCCCGACGCTCTGCGCCAGGCCTACAGCGAGATGTGCCGGGCGTTTACCCCGGCGCGCCCGGCCGGGTTGTATGTGGTCGATTTCGAGTTGGCCGGTGTTGCTGTTCGTTCCTATCAGCCACCGACCAGTGGCGCGTCGTGCATCCTTTATCTGCATGGCGGCGGCTGGGTAGTGGGGGATCTTGATTCCCACGACTTCATCTGCGCCGAATTGGCATCAACACTTGGCGTACTGGTGATCGCCGTCGATTACCGCCGGGCACCGGAGCATCCGTTTCCCGCCGCGTTCGATGATTGCCTGAGGGTCTGGCGAGCACTGCGCACCGGGCCGTTTCAACTCGACCCGGAGCGCATGCTGGTAGCCGGCGACAGCGCGGGCGGCAACCTTGCGGCGGCGTTGTGCCTTGCGCTGCGCGATGCCGGCGAGCCGATACCGTGCGCGCAGGTGCTGATCTATCCGGGGTTGGGCGGCGACCACCGGCTGCCATCGCGCAGTGAGTGCATTGATGCGCCGCTGCTCAGCAGCAGTGATGTCGATTGCTATCACACGCTTTATCTGCGTGGCACCGACCATCCGAACGCCTACGCCATGCCATTGCTCGCCACGGATTTCAGCGGGCTGCCACCGGCATGGATCGCCGTGGCGCAATTCGATCCATTGCGCGATGACGGCGTGCTATATGCCGAGCGACTGAATGCCGCGGGCGTGGCTGCCACACTTTATCTCGGCGAGGGCCTGGTTCATGGCTGTTTACGGGCCCGTGGGCAGGCGGTCGAGGTCGATGCATTGTACGAAACCCTGTTCGGATATCTGTCGGTAAAACTCTGAATCCCCACGGGCATGCTCATTGAAGTAATTCGGGTTTATGATGCCGGACGGCAGAATAATAGAAGTCCCCCCAGGGATGACCTCGACCCCTTACGGAGTGCGCAATGCAGACTTTGTACCCGCAGATCAAACCCCACGCCCGGCATGATCTGGCTGTCGACGAAACTCACACGCTGTATGTCGACGAAAGCGGTTCACCGGAAGGATTGCCGGTGGTGTTCATCCACGGCGGCCCCGGTGCCGGATGTGATGCCCAGAGTCGTTGCTTCTTCGATCCCAACCTTTTTCGCATTGTCACTTTCGATCAGCGCGGTTGCGGGCGCTCCACGCCCCATGCCAGCCTGGAAAACAACACGACCTGGGATCTGGTCGCCGACCTCGAGCGGATTCGCCAGCACCTTGGCATCGACAAATGGGTGCTGTTTGGCGGCTCCTGGGGTTCGACCCTGGCGCTGGCCTACGCGCAAACCCACCCTGAGCGTGTACATGGCCTGATCCTGCGCGGGATCTTTCTCTGCCGTCCGCAGGAAATCGAATGGTTCTACCAGGCCGGCGCCAGCCGCCTGTTCCCCGATTACTGGCAGGACTACCTCGCACCGATCCCGCTGGACGAGCGCGACGACTTGCTCACAGCGTTTCACAAACGCCTGACCGGCAACGATCAAATTGCCCAGATGCACGCTGCCAAGGCCTGGTCCGTCTGGGAAGGCCGCACAGCGACCCTGCGCCCCAATCCACTGGTGGTGGATCGTTTCTCGGAGCCTCAGCGCGCACTGTCCATCGCCCGCATCGAATGCCATTACTTCACCAACGGCGCTTTCCTGGAGCCGAACCAGTTGATCCGCGACATGGGCAAGATTGCCCATTTGCCCGGCGTGATCATCCACGGTCGCTACGACGTGATCTGTCCGCTGGATAACGCCTGGGAGTTGCACCAGGCCTGGCCGAACAGCGAACTGCAAATTATCCGTGACGCAGGCCATGCCGCTGCCGAGCCGGGCATTACCGATGCCTTGGTGCGGGCTGCCGACAAGATGGCCCGTCGCCTGCTTGATCTGGCGCCTGAAGAAGCATGAAGGCTCTGCTGCAACGGGTACGTGGCGCACGAGTCGAGGTCGCGGGCGAGATCGTCGGTGCCGTCGATCAGGGATTGCTGGTGCTGGTGGCCGTCGAGCCCGACGACACGCGGGCCAGCGCCGACAAACTTCTCAATAAGCTGCTTAACTATCGGGTGTTCAGTGACGCTGAGGGCAAGATGAATCTGTCCTTGGCGGATGTGGGCGGCGGGCTGCTGCTGGTCTCTCAGTTCACCCTGGCTGCCGATACCAAAAACGGGTTGCGTCCGAGTTTTTCGACCGCAGCCCCTCCGGCGCTGGGCGAGGAATTATTCGACTATCTATTAAGCAAAGCGAAACAGGTGCATGGCACTGTGGCATCAGGTAGATTCGGCGCGGATATGCAGGTACATCTGGTCAATGATGGCCCGGTAACCTTCCTGTTACAGACCTGAAAGCGTTTGAAACAAGTTTTTAAGCTCATTTCGACTGAAAACAGGGTTTTTTCGCGATAAATACTTTGTTACCCCTGATGCGTTGTAACGCGGCCTACTAGATAATCGCGCGCTACGGGGATCAGCGTTCGTTGGTCCATTTTGACTTAGGTAGAGACTTGTCCGGATCCGATTGGGGAATCATTTCGCCCCAGCGGAGTCGGAACAATGCTCGCCAACTTGGCAAGAGTGGTTTGCAAGGGCGGTTTTCTCATACCGCAGACCGTGCAGACCCTTTAACTGGCCGTTGGTTTTTTGATCTGTTTTCGGCGAGGGTTGCTCGTGATTGTTAGTCCCTGTAACGCACCAAAATTGTCTGCCAAACGGTTACGCAGCGCCCTTGTAGCGGGCTCTGCACTGCTCTGCCTGCTCAGCGCCGGCCAGCTTTGGGCATTCAGTCTGGATGATGTATCGGCCAAGGCAAAAGAGCTGGCCGCGCAGAAATACGAAGCGCCGCGCAGTAACCTGCCGAACGAGTTCCGCGACATGAAGTTCGCGGACTATCAGAAAATTCGTTTTCTGACGGAAAAAGCCGAATGGGCTGATCAGAAGACGCCGTTCAAGCTGTCTTTCTATCACCAGGGCATGCATTTCGATACGCCGGTGAAAATCAACGAAATCACCGCGAACACCGTCGAAGAGATCAAATACGATCCGAGTCGTTTCGACTTCGGCGATATGAAGTTCGATCCCAAGGCCACCGAACAGCTGGGTTATGCCGGTTTCCGTGTGCTGTACCCGATCAACAAGGCCGACAAGCAAGACGAAATCATGACCATGCTCGGCGCGAGCTATTTCCGCGTCGTCGGCAAGGGTCACGTCTATGGTTTGTCCGCTCGCGGCATGGCCATCGATACCGCCTTGCCGTCCGGCGAAGAATTCCCCCGTTTCCGCGAGTTCTGGGTTCAACAGCCCAAGCCAGGCGACAAGCACCTGGTGATCTTCGCCCTGCTGGACTCGCCTCGTGCCACGGGTGCCTACCGTCTGATCCTGCGTCCGGGCAGCGACACCATCGTCGACGTCAAGGCGCAGATGTTCCTGCGTGACAAGGTCGGCAAACTGGGTATCGCCCCGTTGACCAGCATGTACCTGTTCGGCGCCAACCAGCCGTCGAAAGTGCTCAACTACCGTCGCGAACTGCACGACTCCAGCGGTCTGGCGATCCATGCCGGCAACGGCGAGTGGATCTGGCGTCCGCTGAACAACCCGAAACACTTGGCGGTGAGCAACTTCAGCGTAGAAAACCCGCGCGGCTTTGGTCTGCTGCAACGCGGCCGCGACTTCAGCCACTATGAAGACCTCGACGATCGCTACGACAAGCGCCCAAGTGCCTGGATCGAACCGAAAGGCGAGTGGGGCAAGGGCACCGTTGACCTGGTCGAGATTCCAACCGCCGACGAAACCAACGACAACATCGTTGCCTTCTGGAACCCGGAAAAATTGCCGGAACCTGGCCAGCCACTCGATGTCGCTTATCGTATGCACTGGACAATGGACGAATCGGCCATTCACGCGCCGGACAGCGCCTGGGTCAAACAGACCCTGCGTTCCACCGGTGACGTCAAGCAGTCCAACCTGATTCGTCAACCGGACGGCAGCGTGGCCTACCTGGTGGATTTCGAAGGCCCGTCCCTGGCGGCATTGCCGGCCGATGCGGAGGTTCGCAGCCAGGTCAGTGTCGGCGACAACGCCGAGCTGGTGGAAAACAGCGTGCGCTTCAACCCTGAAACCAATGGCTGGCGCCTGACCCTGCGGATGAAGATCAAGGATCCGGGCAAGGCCACTGAAATGCGTGCCGCATTGGTGCAGAACATTGTGCCGGCGGATCTGGCCAAGACTTCGATCCCGTCGTCGAACTCGTCGGTTGCCAAGGCCGACAAGGTTGCCGCCAAGCAGCAGGAGAAAGCGGACAAGGAAGCCAAGCAAGCGGAGGCCAAGCAGGCTGAAGCGAAGCCTGTTGCAGATGCCAAGGAAAAGGCCAATAAAGACGCCAAGCAGCCTGCCGCTGCCGACGCGGCCCCAGCCACACCGGAATCGGCCCCGACTGAAGAAGTCCTGACCGAGACCTGGAGCTATCAGTTGCCTGCCGATGAGTAACTCTCAAGTACGGCCAGAAACTCTCTCCGAGTATCTGGCGCATCTGCCGATGACCGACGAGCAGCGCGCGGAACTCGCGGGCTGCCAGTCTTTCAGCGAATTGCACGAACGCCTGTCGTCTTCGACGTTCGACGCCCCGACCGAAGCCGCACAGGCTTCCGTCGGCAAACGCCTGACCCTGAGCACTGCCGAAGAGCTGCAGGACGCGGAAATGCTGGCGCTCGACGCCAGCGGCCGGGTTTGCCTCAAGGCGACTCCGCCGATCCGGCGGACCAAGGTCGTGCCGGAACCGTGGCGCACCAACATTCTGGTGCGCGGCTGGCGCCGCCTGACCGGCCGCACCAACCCGCCGAAGCCGCCGAAGGACGAACGTGTCCTGCCGGCCGCACGCTGGCGCACCGTCGGTTCGATCCGTCGCTACATTCTGTTGCTGCTGATGCTCGGCCAGACCATCGTTGCCGGCTGGTACATGAAAGGCATCATGCCGTACCAGGGCTGGTCGTTTGTCGACCTCAACGAAGTGCTGCACCAACCGCTGCTGCAAACCGCCACGCAAGTGCTGCCATACGCCTTGCAGACCAGCATCCTGATCCTGTTCGGGATTCTGTTCTGCTGGGTGTCGGCCGGTTTCTGGACGGCGCTGATGGGCTTTCTGGAATTGCTCACCGGTCACGACAAGTACCGTATTTCCGGTGCCAGCGCCGGCGATGAACCAATTCCGAAGGACGCGCGCACCGCCCTGGTGATGCCGATCTGCAACGAAGACGTGCCACGGGTATTCGCCGGCCTGCGGGCGACCTTCGAGTCGGTTGCGGCCACGGGTGACCTGGACCGCTTCGACTTCTTCGTCCTCAGTGACAGTAACGACGCCGATATCTGTGTCGCCGAGCAACAGGCCTGGCTGGACGTCTGCCGCGAAGCCGGGGGCTTCGGCAAGATCTTCTATCGCCGCCGTCGCCGTCGCGTAAAACGTAAAAGCGGCAACCTCGACGACTTCTGCCGTCGTTGGGGCGGTGACTACAAGTACATGGTCGTACTCGACGCCGACTCCGTGATGAGCGGCGAGTGCCTGACCAGTCTGGTACGCCTGATGGAAGCCACGCCGGACGCCGGGATCATCCAGACCGCGCCACGTGCGTCGGGCATGGACACCCTGTATGCGCGCATGCAGCAGTTCGCTACCCGTGTGTATGGCCCGCTGTTCACTGCCGGCCTGCACTTCTGGCAACTGGGCGAGTCGCACTACTGGGGGCACAACGCGATCATCCGCATGAAGCCGTTTATCGATCACTGCGCCCTGGCGCCGTTGCCCGGTAAAGGCGCGTTCTCCGGCGCGATCCTGTCCCACGACTTCGTTGAAGCCGCGTTGATGCGCCGTGCCGGCTGGGGCGTGTGGATTGCCTACGACTTGCCGGGCAGCTATGAAGAACTGCCACCAAACCTGCTCGACGAACTCAAGCGCGACCGTCGCTGGTGCCACGGCAACCTGATGAACTTCCGCCTGTTCCTGGTCAAGGGCATGCACCCGGTGCACCGCGCGGTGTTCCTGACCGGCGTGATGTCGTACCTGTCGGCACCGTTGTGGTTCTTCTTCCTGGTGTTGTCGACGGCGCTGCTGGCGGTCAACACGCTGATGGAGCCGCAGTACTTCCTTGAACCGCGTCAGCTCTATCCGCTGTGGCCGCAATGGCACCCGGACAAGGCCATCGCGCTGTTCTCGACCACGATCGTGCTGCTGTTCCTGCCGAAACTGTTGAGCATCATCCTGATCTGGGCCAAGGGCGCGAAAGAGTTTGGCGGCAAGTTCAAGGTGACCCTGTCGATGCTGCTGGAGATGCTGTTCTCCATGCTGCTGGCGCCGGTGCGGATGATTTTCCACACCCGTTTCGTCCTCGCCGCGTTCCTCGGCTGGGCTGCGACCTGGAACTCGCCGCAACGTGACGACGACTCCACGCCGTGGAGCGAAGCGGTCAAGCGCCACGGTCCGCAAACCCTGCTGGGCTTCTTCTGGGCCCTGCTGGTGATCTGGCTGAACCCGAGCTTCCTGTGGTGGCTGGTGCCGATTGTCGGTTCGTTGATGCTGTCGATCCCGGTGTCGGTGATTTCCAGCCGTGTCGGCCTTGGCCTGAAGTCCCGTGACGAGAGCCTGTTCCTGATCCCCGAGGAATACAATCCGCCGCAGGCCTTGCTGTCCACCGACCAGTACACCCACGAAAACCGCTGGCACGCGCTGAACGACGGCTTTGTCCGTTCGGTGGTCGACCCACAGCAGAACGCCCTGGCGTGCTCGCTGGCGACCTCGCGTCACCGTGAGGCCGAGCCGATCGAATGGCTGCGGATCGAGCGGGTACGGCACGCGATGAAGGTCGGTCCTGAAGGGCTGACCAACAACGAGCGTGTGCAGTTGTTGAGCGACCCGGTGGCATTGGCCCGCCTGCATGAGCAGGTCTGGAGCGAAGGTCACGCCGAGTGGCTGGACGCATGGCGCAAGTCGGTCAAGGCCGACCCCCACGCACCGCTGTTGCCGCTCAAGCCGTTGAGCGCGCAACCTCAGGTGGCCTGATGAAAAAAAGCCCCGCTACCCAGCGGGGCTTTTTTTTGCCTGTTCGTTCCCAAACCCTTGTGCAAACGGGCGAGTAGTTTAGGATCCGTCCCCGAATTGGTGTGCCCGGATAATTTTTGTCCGTATTGGTGCGTTTCCTCCCGGGGAGCCGCCATTTTTGCGCGCCTCACAACGCAATGGTTTTGGGGACTTGAAGATGAAGAAGTATCTGTCGATGCTGCTGGTCGGCGTCACGGCACTGGTTGCAGTCAACACGGCGCAGGCCGGTGCCATCGATGACGCGGTCAAGCGCGGCACGTTGAAAGTCGGCATGGACCCGACCTACATGCCGTTCGAAATGACCAACAAGCGCGGCGAGATCATCGGTTTCGAAGTCGACATCCTCAAAGCCATGTCCAAGGCCATGGGTGTCAAGCTGGAACTGGTATCCACCGGTTACGACGGCATCATCCCGGCCCTGCTGACCGACAAGTTCGACATGATCGGCAGTGGCATGACCCTGACCCAGGAGCGCAACCTGCGCCTGAACTTCAGCGAACCGTTCATCGTGGTCGGCCAGACCCTGCTGATCCGCAAGGAGCTGGAAGGCACCATCAAGTCCTATAAAGACCTGAACACTGCCGACTACCGCATCACCTCCAAGCTCGGCACCACTGGCGAAATGGTCGCCAAAAAGCTGATCGCCAAAGCCAAGTACCACGGCTACGACAACGAGCAGGAAGCCGTACTCGACGTGGTCAACGGCAAGGCTGACGCCTTCATCTACGACGCGCCGTACAACGTCGTGGCAGTGAACAAGGTCGGCAACGGCAAGCTGGTGTTCCTCGACAAGCCGTTCACCTACGAGCCGCTGGCCTTCGGCCTGAAGAAGGGTGACTACGACAGCATCAACTTCATCAACAACTTCCTGCACCAGATCCACGAAGACGGCACCTACGATCGCATCCATGACAAGTGGTTCAAGAGCAGCGAATGGCTCAAGGACATGGAATAACTCGGTCAGATAGACCGAGTCGTCCCATTCGCGGGCAAGCCCGCTCCCACAGGATTTACGTGGAACACAAATGATGGGTTCACACAGCTCACTGTGGGAGCGGGCTTGCCCGCGATGACGGCCTCCCAGGCAATAGAAATCCCGGAATCTGCAATGAAACAGAAAAAAGCCCAATGGCCCTGGCACGCCCTGACTGTGCTGGTGCTGATCGGCCTGGCCGGCGCGTTGTATTACGCCACCTCGCTGATGTCCTACGAATGGCGCTGGAACCGTGTGCCGCAATACTTCGCTTACCACGCCGAAGAATCCCAGCGTGCCGCCGACATCTCCACCGTCAGCGAACTGGTGCGCAAGGGCGACAAGGCTGAAGTCACCCTGCGCAACGATGCGGGTGATGAGCAGCGCCTGACCGTCGACGAAAACAGCCTGCAAGTCGCCCAGGGCGATGACGTAGCCGAAGGTGACGTCATTGGCGTGACCCGCCATTGGGCCGCAGGACCACTGATGTGGGGCCTCTGGACCACCTTGTGGCTGTCTGTGGTGTCCGGCGTTCTCGGGCTGCTGATCGGTCTGGCAACCGGCCTGTGCCGCCTGTCGAACAACCCGACCCTGCGCGACCTCTCGACCATTTACGTCGAGCTGGTGCGCGGCACGCCGCTGCTGGTGCAGATCTTCATTTTCTACTTCTTCATCGGCACCGTGATGAACCTGTCCCGGGAATTCGCCGGGATCGCCGCGCTGTCGCTGTTCACCGGTGCCTATGTGGCGGAAATCATCCGCTCAGGCGTGCAATCCATCGCCCGCGGCCAGAATGAAGCCGCGCGCTCCCTGGGTTTGAGCGCAGGCCAGTCGATGCGTCATGTGGTGCTGCCGCAAGCCTTCAAGCGTGTGCTGCCGCCGCTGGCCGGGCAGTTCATCAGCCTGGTGAAGGACACCTCGCTGGTGTCGGTGATCGCGATTACCGAGCTGCTTAAGAGCGGGCGCGAAGTCATCACCACTTCGTTTTCGCCGTTCGAGATTCTGTTCTGTGTCGCCGGTTTGTACCTGTTGATCAACCTGCCGCTGTCGAAAATCGCCAGCCGGCTTGAGCGGAGGCTCGCGCAAAGTGATTGAAGTCCGCGATCTGGTAAAAGTCTTCGACACCCGCGGCCAGGTGGTGCGCGCGGTGGATAACGTCTCCACCATCGTTGCCAAAGGCGAAGTGCTGGTGGTGATCGGCCCGTCCGGCTCCGGTAAGTCGACCTTCTTGCGCTGCCTCAATGGTCTGGAGGAGTTCGACTCCGGCTCGGTGAGCATCGACGGCCTGCAACTGGCTGATCCGAAAACCGACGTCAACGCCTACCGGCGCGAAGTCGGCATGGTGTTCCAGCACTTCAACCTGTTCCCGCACATGACCGTGCTGGAAAACCTCTGCCTGGCGCAGAAGGTCGTGCGCAAGCGCGGCAAGAAAGAGCGCGAGGCCAAGGCCATGGCGCTGCTGGAGAAGGTCGGGATTGCGCAAAAGGCCCACGAGTTTCCGTCACGCCTGTCCGGCGGTCAGCAGCAGCGCGTGGCCATTGCCCGGGCGCTGGCGATGGAGCCGAAGGTCATGCTGTTCGACGAACCGACCTCGGCACTCGACCCGGAAATGGTCGGCGAAGTGCTGGATGTGATGAAAAACCTGGCCGTGGAAGGCATGACCATGGTTTGCGTCACCCACGAAATGGGCTTCGCCCGGGAAGTGGCGGACCGGGTGCTGTTCTTCGATCACGGCAAGTTGCTGGAAGACGCCTCGCCAGCGGAGTTCTTCGATTCGCCGAAGGATCCGCGGGCGCAGGCGTTTTTGCGGCAGGTTTTGTAACTTCAGCGTCTGTTGAACCGCCTTCGCGAGCAGGCTCGCTCCCACATTGGATCTATGTACGGCAGCACCCTGTGGGAGCGAGCCTGCTCGCGAAGGTATCACCTCGGTCCGAGGTGAACCGAGGTCATTGAATCACCTCAAACCCTGAACTTGCCCACCAGCATCTGCAAATGCGTCCCCAACCGCGCCAGCTCAACGCTGGAGGCTGCGGTCTCTTCACTGGCCGCCGAGGTCTGATCCGATACATCGCGCACGTTCAACACGCTGCGGTTGATCTCTTCGGCCACGGCGCTTTGCTGTTCGGCGGCAGCGGCGATCTGCTGGTTCATCGCCTGGATCGCCGAAACGGTGCGGGTGATGCTTTCCAGTGAGCCACCGGCGCGGCGGGTCAGTTCGACGCTGCTGTCGGTCAGGGCGCGGCTGTTGTCCATGATGGTCGCCACTTGCTGCGTGCCGTTTTGCAGACCGACGATCAGCTCTTCGATCTCTTCGGTGGACTTCTGGGTGCGCTGGGCCAGGCTGCGGACTTCGTCTGCCACCACGGCAAAACCACGCCCGGCTTCACCGGCGCGGGCGGCTTCAATCGCCGCGTTGAGCGCCAGCAGGTTGGTTTGCTGGGCCACGGACTTGATGACGTCGAGCACGCTGCCGATCTTGTCGCTTTCGCGCTTGAGGTCGCCCATGGCCTCGGTGGAGTGACCGACTTCCGCGGCCAGGCGCTCGATCTGGGCGATGGCCTCAGCGACCACTTTGTCGCCCTCGCGGGCCTGCTGATCGGCGGCAACGGCGGCTTCGGAGGCCTCTTCGGCGTTGCGCGCCACTTCCTGCACAGTGGCGGCCATTTCGTTCATGGCAGTCGCGACCTGATCGGTCTCGACCTTCTGGCTGTTGACCCCGGCGCTGGTCTGCTCGGTGACGGCCGACAGCTCTTCGGCGGCGCTGGCAATCTGCGTGACACCATCGCTGATGCCGCCGATCAGTTCACGCAGGCCCTGGGTCATGCTCTGCATGGCGCGCTGCAACTGGCCGAGCTCATCGCGGCGCAAGGAGATCAGGTTGTGAGTCAGGTCGCCACTGGCAACGCGTTCAGCGACAGCCAGGGTCTGGTTCAATGGAATGATGATCTGCCGGGTGATGGCCCAGGCGGCCAGCAGGCCGAAGGCGATGGCCAGCACCGTGGCGAGGGTCAGCATGTTCTTGGCGTGGGCGGCTTCGGTGTCGCGCACGACGGTTTGCGAGACGGTGAGCTTCTGGCTCATGTCCAACAGGATGTCGCCTTGGGCGGCCATGCGTAGCAGGGCCTTGGCGCTGGCCACCTGGGAGTCGCGGAACTGGCTGACGGCGGCGCGGTAGGCCTTCAGCGAATCCGTCGCCTGTCGCAGGTTGGCGATGTGTTCTTCTGGCAGTCTGGCCGGGAGGCTCTCGAGGTTCTTCAGGGCGTTGTCGATGGCTTCGAGAGCTGGCTGTTCGGCTTCGCTCTTGCCGCTGTAGGTGTAGCCGCGAACCTGGAAGCGTGCCTGCTGGATCAGTTTGCTCAGGTCTATCACGCTGTTGAACGCTGCGACGCTGTCGCCTTGCAGCATGGATTTTTCCACTTCGGCAACGCGGGCCACGGCGTTATCGGCGGTGGCGCCGAGTTTGCTGCGGGCATCTTCACGCTGGGCGCCGGCCTGGGTCATGTCGCCGAATGCACGACGGTATTCGGCGACGGCGGCCAGTTGTTGCTCGACCATCGCCGTATCGGCCGGTTGTTCGATCAGGCCACGGGCGGTCTGCAGCCCGCTTTCGAGTTTGCCCAACAGATCGTTGACGACGCCGGGGCCTCGTTCGCCGCGCCGCATCTCGTAATCCAGACGAGCGATGCGCAGGTCCCGGGTCAGGTCATTGAGGCTGGCAATGAACCCCAGTTTATCGCCACGGCTGGTCACGCCGCTCAGGCCGCTCCAGCCGGTGAAGGTGATCAGCAGGGTCAGCAGCAGCACCAGGCCGAAGCCGATCCCCAGCTTGCGTTTGACGCTGACGTTTCCCAGATTCTCGGCTAGCCATTGATACATGCTGAAACTCCCTGGACCGTAATTTGGTTTTATGGGAGGTATATCGGCAGGGGTACGAGGTTCTGTAGGCGCTGCCCGATATACGGGCAAGTGAGTTTTTGGGGGCAGATAACGAACCTGTGGGAGCGAGCCTGCTCGCGAATTGGTCGTGTCAGTCAATACCTATGGTGGATGACATACCGCATTCGCGAGCAGGCTCGCTCCCACAGGGGATTGTGGCCTGGGTTTAGAAAAGGCGTGCCAGCAGCGCGGTCACGGCGGTTTCGACGCGAAGAATGCGTTCACCCAGTTGCACCGGTTGCAGGCCGGACTTGCCCAGCAAGTCGATCTCGTAGGGAATCCAGCCGCCCTCGGGGCCGATGGCCAGGGTCACCGGTTCGCTGAGTGCGCGAGGGCAGGGCGGGTAATTGCCCGGGTGCCCCACCAAGCCGAGGGTACCGTCGGCGATCGCCGGCAAACGATCTTCGACGAACGGCTTGAAGCGCTTCTCGATGACGACTTCCGGCAGCACGCTGTCCCGCGCCTGTTCCAGGCCGAGGATCAACTGCTCGCGAATCGCCTCGGGCTCCAGGAATGGGGTCTGCCAGAAGCTCTTCTCGACGCGATAGCTGTTGACCAGCACGACCCGTGGCACACCCATGGCTGCCACGGTCTGAAACACCCTACGCAGCATTTTGGGCCTTGGCAGGGCCAAAACCAGGGTCAATGGCAGCTTGGCAGGAGGCGGTTGGTCGAGGGTGACACGCAACTCTGCTTCGTCGGCGTCCAGGCGCAGCACTTCGGCCGAGCCCATCAGCCCGCCGATCCGCCCGACGCGCATGCTGTCGCCGACTTCGCAGCGGTGGACTTCCTGCATGTGGGTCAACCGGCGATCACGCAGGACCACCCGGTCGGCCGCAATGAAGTCGGCCTCTTCAAGGAGCAGCAGGTTCACGCTTGGGTCGCTGGCGGCTGGTCGTTGTGATCGTCAGCCGGCTGGTCTTCCTGATGGTCGCTGCGCTTGCTGATCAGGCTGCCGAACAGGATGCCGATCTCGAACAGCAACCACATCGGCACGGCCAGCAGGGTCTGCGAGAAGATGTCCGGCGGGGTCAGGATCATGCCGACCACGAAGCAGCCGATGATCACGTACGGGCGGATTTTCTTCAGGTATTTGACGTCGACCACGCCGATCCACACCAGCAGCACCACGGCCACCGGGATTTCGAACGCCACACCAAAGGCGAAGAACAGCGTCATGACGAAATCGAGGTAGCTGGTGATGTCGGTCATCATCTCTACGCCGGCCGGGGTGGCCGCGGCGAAGAACTTGAAGATCAGCGGGAACACCAGGTAATAGGCAAACGCCATCCCGGTGTAGAACAGCGCGATGCTGGAAATCAGCAGTGGCACGGCAATGCGCTTTTCATGCTTGTACAGGCCGGGGGCGATGAAACCCCAAATCTGATGCAGGATCACCGGAATCGCCAGGAACAGCGAGACCATCATGGTCAGCTTCAGTGGCGTCAGGAACGGCGACGACACGTCGGTGGCAATCATCGTCGCGCCAGCCGGCAGGTATGCCCGCAGCGGCGTGGAGACGAAGGTGTAGATCTGCTGGGTGAAAGCAAACAGGCCGGCGAAGATGATGAAAATCGCCGCTACGCAGCGCAGCAGTCGGGTACGCAACTCGGTGAGGTGCGAAACCAGCGGCATGTGCTGGTCGTTTTCAGGGAGATCGCTCATGGGGCTCGCGGCGGCAGTGTTGGGTCATGAGGGGCTGGCGCAACAGGCGCAGCCGCAGGTGTGACAGGTTCAACCGGTATGGCTGCAACAACGGGTGCAGGTTCTGCCGCTGCCGCAGGTGTTGCGGCGCTGGCGGCGGGAGCCTGAATCGTCTGCTCTCCCACATGCTCCACCGGCGTCGGCTCCTGCTGGGTCGGCGTGAAGATTTTCCGCGCCTCCTGCTCAAGCGACAGGATGTGTTCGTTGTGCAGTTGCCGACGAATCTCGTCGGCACCGATTTCACGTTCAACTTCCTGTTTGATCGCGTTGAAGCTGCGCTTCAGACGTCCGACCCACAGGCCAGCGGTGCGCGCAGCGCCCGGCAAACGCTCGGGACCCAGCACCAGCAGGGCAACGAGGCCGACGAGCAGCAGTTCAGAGAAGCTGATACCAAACATTAGTCAGTACTCACACGTCTTTGCGGATCGGCTCTTCGACTTTCTGGGCCTGCACATCGATGGTGTGCGGCTGGTTCACCGAGGCCTGCGGCTGAGCAGGTGGAACCGGTTGGGTCGGAGTCGCTGCCGGGTCGGCCGGTTTTTCGTCGTCGTTCATGGCTTTCTTGAAGCCCTTGATCGATTCGCCGACGTCGGTGCCAAGGTTTTTCAGTTTCTTGGTGCCGAATACCAGTACCACGACAACCAGGATGACGATCCAGTGTTTCCAGTCAAAAATGCCCATGCTGCTGCTCCTCTCTAATAGTTATTCAGGCGGACGGGCGCGAGGCTTTCTCGGCGTGTCCGGAGAGACCGAAACGACGGTCCAGTTCATCGAGTACAGCCTGTGGATGCTGCCCCAATTGGGCGAGCATGACCATGCTGTGGAACCACAGATCGGCGGTTTCGTAGATCACATCGCTGCAGTCGCCGCTGACGGCGGCATCCTTGGCGGCAATGATGGTTTCGACCGACTCTTCGCCGACTTTTTCCAGAATCTTGTTCAAGCCCTTGTGGTACAGGCTGGCGACATACGAGCTGTCGGCGGCGGCGCCTTTGCGCTCTTCCAGTACCTGTGCCAGACGGGTGAGAGTGTCACTCATGTGTGTGCCCTGCGGAATAGATGGCATGCGGATCTTTCAGGACCGGATCGACGGTTTTCCAGTCGCCGTTCTCGAAAACGCGGTAGAAGCAGCTCTGGCGGCCGGTATGGCAGGCGATATCACCGATCTGCTCGACCATCAGGATGATGACGTCGGCGTCACAGTCCAGGCGCATCTCGTGCAGGGTCTGCACATGGCCGGATTCTTCGCCCTTGCGCCACAACTTGCCACGGGAACGCGACCAGTAAATGGCGCGGTTCTCGGCAGCGGTCAGCTCCAGTGCTTCGCGGTTCATCCAGGCCATCATCAGGACGCGCCCGGTCTTGTGATCCTGGGCAATTGCCGGCACCAGGCCGTCGGCGTCCCACTTGATCTCGTCCAGCCAATTCTTCATCAACGACTCCGATACGGGCCCGCACTTCAAAAATCGGGGGCCTGCGTTCAATGCAGCGTCCAAACAGTGTGCCAGCGTGTTGCACGACTGGCTATCGGCGAACGACCAGATACAAACCGACCGCCATCATGATGCCAGCCGGCCAGTAAGCCAACTGGTTCAGCGGCCCCCCGGCAGCAAGGACGGCGCCACCCGCCAGGTGAGCCGTGCCGAGCAGGCGCAGGAACCAGTCGTCCCGGCGTCGATGCCATGCTGGAGGCGGATCGTTGGCATGGGGCTGGGACAGGCGTTCGAGCAGGTCACGCGTCATGTTGGCCAGGTGCGGGATCTGTTCGATCTGGCTCTGCACGTTGCCAAACAGGGCTTTGGGGCTGACGCGCTCACGCATCCAGCGTTCGAGGAAGGGCTGCGCGGTGTTCCACAAGTCGAGGTCCGGGTACAGCTGGCGGCCCAGGCCTTCGATGTTCAACAGGGTTTTTTGCAGCAGGACCAACTGCGGCTGCACTTCCATGTTGAAGCGCCGCGCGGTCTGGAACAGGCGCATCAGCACCTGACCGAAGGAAATATCCTTTAACGGTTTTTCGAAGATCGGCTCGCACACGGTACGGATCGCCGCTTCGAATTCGTTGAGTTTGGTTTCTGCCGGCACCCAGCCCGAATCGATGTGCAATTGCGCCACGCGGCGGTAATCGCGCTTGAAGAAGGCGAACAGGTTGCGCGCCAGGTAATCCTGGTCTTCCGGGGTCAGGCTGCCGACGATGCCGCAGTCGATGGCAATGTACTGCGGGCTCCACGGATTCACGGTGCTGACGAAAATGTTGCCGGGGTGCATGTCGGCGTGGAAGAAGCTGTCGCGGAACACCTGGGTGAAGAAAATCTCCACGCCACGCTCGGCGAGCATTTTCATGTCGGTGCGCTGGTCGGCCAGGGTCGCCAGATCAGTGACCTGGATGCCGTAGATGCGCTCCATCACCAGCACTTTCGGCCGGCACCAGTCCCAGTAGACTTGCGGCACGTACAGCAGCGGCGAGCCGTCGAAGTTACGCTTCAACTGGCTGGCGTTGGCCGCCTCGCGCAACAGGTCGAGCTCGTCGTAGATGGTTTTTTCGTAATCGCTGACCACGTCCACCGGATGCAGCAGGCGCGCATCGGCAGACACTCTTTCGGCAGCGCGCGCGAGAATGAACAGCCACGCCAGATCCTGCTTGATGACCGGTTTGAGGCCGGGGCGGATCACCTTGACCACCACTTCTTCGCCGGTTTTCAGTTGCGCGGCATGCACCTGCGCCACCGAGGCCGAGGCCAGCGGTTCAACGTCGAAACGGCTGAACACGTCGCTGATTTTCTTGCCCAGTTGCTCTTCGATCAGCCTCACCGACACCTGCGAATCGAACGGCGGCACCCGGTCCTGCAGCTTCATCAGTTCATCGGCGATGTCTTCCGGCAACAGGTCGCGGCGAGTGGACAGGATCTGCCCGAACTTGATGAAGATCGGCCCCAGGTCCAGCAACGCCAGGCGCAGGCGCGCGCCACGGCTCAGGTCCAGCGGCTTGCGCGGGAACCAGCGCCACGGCAAGGCATAGCGCAGCGCCATCAGAAACCAGGGCAGTGGCAGATCGAACAGCAGGTCATCGAGGCGGTAGCGGATCACGACGCGCTGGATGCGCAACAGACGGCGGACGGCAAGCAGCTTCATGCGTTATCGCTTGGGTCGAGGGATCGGGAAAGGCGCTCGAAACGCGCCTCGAGACGTTCCAGATCGAGCTTGATCTGGTCCAGTTCACTGAATCGGGCTTCGGCTTCGCGCTGACCGACCAGGGTGCGCGACTCTTCGGCCAGGTATTCGCCCAGGTTCTGGCCCAGGCTGGCAAAGCCTTGCTGATACCAGCGGGCGCGGCTGCGCAGGTGACCGCCGACCAGTTGCGTGGCCACCGGCCCCAGCCAGCGCGAGAGTTCGTACTCCCAGTCCAGCTCAAGGTCCTGGAGGATCGCCGCCAGTTCCAGCAGCACGCCGCTGTCACCGTCGAGTTCGACTTCAGGGCTGTGCAGGATCGCGGTCTTGTCCTTGCTCATGGCCAGCTTCAACAGGCTCGAAGCCGGTGCACGCAGGGTGCAGTCGGCGCCGGTTTCCCACTGGGAGGCGAGCATCAGGCCTTCGTCGCTGGGCAGGATGAACAGTTGCAGCGCCGGGCTGCGGCAGTCGACGGCAATCACCTTGCCGGTCAGATGCGCCAGCCGCGGCAGCGCCGTGCTGTCGAGACGCAGCACCCGGTTGAGGCCGAGCTCAACGCTGGCGAGCAGGCCGGCGAGCAGCATCAGGGCTTGATGCCGCGGTGCAGGGCAACGATGCCTGCGGTCATGTTGTGATAGGTCACGCGGTCGAAACCGGCCTCGACCATCATCGACTTCAGGGTTTCCTGATTCGGGTGCATGCGGATCGATTCGGCCAGGTAGCGATAGCTTTCCGAGTCGTTGGTGATCAGCTTGCCCATCAGCGGCATGAAGGCGAACGAGTAGGCGTCGTAGGCCTTGGACATCAGCGCGTTGGTCGGCTTGGAGAACTCCAGCACCAGCAGACGGCCGCCAGGCTTGAGCACGCGCAGCATCGAGCGCAGGGCATCTTCCTTGTGGGTTACGTTGCGCAGGCCGAAGGCGATGGTCACGCAGTCAAAATGGTTGTCAGGGAACGGCAGTTTTTCCGCATCGGCCTGGACGAATTCGACGTTGCCGGCCACACCGAGGTCCAGCAGGCGGTCACGACCGACCTTGAGCATGGATTCGTTGATGTCGGCCAACACGACCTGGCCGGTCGGGCCTACCAGGTGCGAGAACTTCCTGGTCAGGTCGCCGGTGCCACCAGCGATGTCGAGTACGCGATTGCCGGCACGAACGCCCGACAGTTCGATCGCGAAACGCTTCCACAGACGGTGCATGCCGCCCGACAGAAGGTCGTTCATCAGGTCGTACTTGGCGGCTACGGAGTGGAAAACCTCAGCGACTTTTTCCGCTTTCTGGCTTTCCGGAACGTTTTTGAAGCCGAAGTGAGTGGTGGGTTCGGCATCGCTGCCTTTGCGCTGATCAGTCATATCGCTGTCACCAAAAGAGAATGCGCGACATTCTAATCCCCAAGGGATGCTTTGTCTTGGCAAGGCTGAAGGTAAGATGGTTCAACCTCGGGGCGTTTTGCCGCAGCAGCGGTCAGGATGCACCGAATGAGCATCCATAAAGCAGGAGTCATTTGATGGCCAGTATTAGTGTTGAACGTGCCCATGGCCTGGGTAAGGAAGCGGCGCGCGAGAAGGCCGACAAGCTGGCGCAGAAACTTTCCGACCAGTATGGCCTGCAGCCGCAGTGGTCCGGCGACACCCTGAACCTCAAACGCTCGGGTGTGAAGGGCGCGGTGCATGTCGCCGAGGACTCGATTCGCGTCGACGTGGAGCTGGGCCTGATGATGTCGGCCATGAGCAGCATGATCAAGGCGGAAATCGAAAAGGCCCTCGACAAGGCCCTGGCCTGATTTCCGATTGAAATCGCATCCCTTGTGGGAGCGAGCCTGCTCGCGAAGACGGCCTGTCAGTCGACAACGATGTTGAATGACACATCGCCTTCGCGAGCAGGCTCGCTCCCACATTTGTTTTGTGGTGTCTCTGCGGTTTATGTCAGTTGTTAGGGTGCCGTTTCTAATTTTTCTCCCTACTTTGTGCCAGAGCCCGACACTTGTCCGGGCAGTTCCTCAAACCTTCTGCGCGTGAGGTGCACCATGGCCAAAGTTATTTTGAAGAAAAAAACCGACGCATCGACCAGTACGCTGAGCGACGTCAAAAGCTATGCCCGCAAGATCTGGCTGGCAGGCCTGGGTGCCTACACCAAGGTCGGCCAAGAGGGCAGCGAGTACTTTCAAGAGCTGGTCAAAGCAGGTCAGGTTGTTGAAAAGAAAGGTAAAAAGGTAGTCGCTGAAAAGCTTGAAGCGGCCAATGCCGAAATCGATGAAGCCAAGAGTGAAGTCAGCACTTTCAAAGGCAAGGTCGAAGTTCAACTCGACAGGGTCGAGAAGGCGTTCGATACGCGTGTCGCAAGTACCTTGAATCGTATCGGCATTCCGTCTAAACATGACGTTGAGGCACTCTCTGCTAAGCTCGATGAGCTGACGGCATTGCTCGAAAGCGTCGCGCGTAAATCTTAAGGAGAACGGGATGGCTGTTAAAAAGAAAACCGAAAAAGAAGGCAGCTCGTGGATCGGGAAGGTTGAAGATTACTCCCGAAAAATCTGGCTGGCTGGTTTAGGCGTGTACTCGAAGATCGACACTGACGGCAGCAAACTCTTCGATGCATTGGTCAAGGACGGCGAGAAAGCCGAGAAGCTCACCAAGAGCGCTGTTGGCAAGACTGTCGACGCCGCCAAGGACTCCGCTTCTTCGGCCAAGTCGCGCATCAGCGGCGTGAAAGATCGCGCACTGGGCAAGTGGGATGAGCTGGAAGGCGCTTTTGACAAGCGTCTGAACAGCGCCATTTCGCGTCTGGGCGTACCGAGCCGCAACGAAGTCAAGGCACTGCACAGCAAGGTCGATACCCTGACCAAGCAAATCGAAAAGCTGACCGGTGCCAAGGTTGCGCCTGTTGCGGCGAAAACCGCGGCGGCCAAACCTGCTGCCAAGACTGCCGCCGCCAAGCCGGCAGCCAAGACTGCTGCCAAGCCACTGGCAAAAGCGGCAGCCAAGCCTGCGGCTAAAACCGCTGCTGCCAAACCTGCAGCGGCCAAGCCTGCAGCCAAGCCGGTCGCCGCAAAAGCCGCCGCCAAACCAGCGGCTAAACCGGCAGCCAATCCAGCAGCAAAAACTGCTGCGGCTAAGCCAGCGGCCAAACCCGCTGCGGCGAAAAAACCTGCAGTGAAAAAGCCGGCAGCTCCAAAAGCCGCCGCGCCAAAACCAGCAGTGGCAGCTGCCAAGCCGGCAACGCCAGCCGCTCCAGCCGCTCCGGTCAGCGCATCGAACTCCGCTGCCGCGCCAACCCCTGCTGTCACCCCGACTGCCGCGCCAGCTCCATCGACGCCAACCAGTCAGTCCTGATTTTCAGGGCTCAAGAAAACGCCCGGCCTTTGAAGGTCGGGCGTTTTTGTTTGTGCGCAATTCGAGAGCACCACTGACCCACCCTGTAGGAGCGAGCTTGCTCGCGATGGTATTGCAGGCGCTGTGCAGCGTCGGCTGTACCTTTTTCGCGAGCAAGCTCGCTCCTACAGGGTGGGTTGGTTGTGGTCAGGGTTATTCGTGTTCCTTGAGGTACTCCATCGCCATCTGCTCGGTCGCTGCCTTGATCGGTGCCAGCAGGTGTGGCGCGACCAGCATCATGATCTGGTAAACCACCAATCGCACCTCGCCCTGGCGATCGAGAATCCGCTGGTAATCCAGTGAGAACAGCAGGGTCATGGTGATCTGCTCCACCAATTGCCCCAGTGCCTGGGTATCGCTGACCAGCAGCCCTTGCGCCTGCAAACGTGCCAGCAACGACGCCAGTGTGCGTTTGAGCGCATTGAGCAGATTGCGGATGCCCTTGGCCAGTTTCGGCAGGCGCCCGGCGAGGTTCGACAGGTCCTGGAAGAGAAATCGGTAGTGGGACAGGCGTTCGACGATCAGGTGCAGGAACAGCCAGTAGTCATCAGGCGCCAGTTCGACATCGGCCGGCGGATCGAGCAACGGGGCGAGCTCGCCCTGAAAACGCTCGAACAGCCCGAGAATCAGCGGTTCCTTGCCGTGGAAGTGGTAGTAGAGGTTGCCCGGGCTGATGCCCATTTCGTTGGCAACTTCCATGGTGGAGACATTCGGTTCGCCCTTTTGATTGAACAACTGCAGGGCACATTCGAGGATCCGGTCGCGGGTTTTCATCCAGTCTTCTTAATGTTCGTGCCAAGCCAACCTCCAGTCCTGTAGGAGCGAGCATGCTCGCGATGGTCGTTAACGATTACGCGGGCTACCTGATTACCCGCGGCGTCTGGATATCCATCGCGAGCATGCTCGCTCCTACCGGGTCGGAGACTGACTGCGGCCTTTTTTAGGTTCAGCGCACACGTACGTAGGTACCGGGTGCTGCCTCCATCGGTGGATAGTTCTGATTGCCGAGCGCCATGTGGGTTTCCTTCTGCGCGCCGGAGCGTTCCTGAATCCAGCTCAGCCATTGGGTCCACCAACTGCCGTCGACATGTCTGGCGTCGTAGTACCAGGCGCGGGGGTCACTGCTCAGCTTGCCGTTTTCGACGTAGTTGGCTTTCGGGTTGCCTGGCGGGTTGAGGATGCTTTGCACATGACCGCTGTTGGACAGCACGAAGCGCCGCTCGCCACCAAGCAACAGCGTCGAGCGATACACCGCATCCCACGGCGTGATGTGATCGTTGATACCGGCGACGCTGAAGCTGTCGACAGTGACCTTCTGCAAATCGATCGGAGTACCGCACACTTCCAGGCCGCCCGGGTGGGTTAGCGGGTTGTGCTTGAAGAAGTCCAGCAGGTCGCCGTGCAGGGCCGCAGGCAAGCGCGTGCTGTCGTTGTTCCAGTAGAGGATGTCGAACGCAGGCGGCTCCTTGCCCAACAGGTAGTTGTTGACGAAGTAGCTCCAGATCAAATCGTTGGGGCGCATCCAGGCGAAGACCTTGGCCATGTCGCGGCCGTCCAGCACACCTTTCTGATAGGAGCGGCGCTTGGCCGCCTCCAGAGTCTGCTCGTCGGCGAACAGCGTGGCGGGGCTGTCCAGTTGGCTGTCGAGCAGGCTCACCAGATACGTCGCACTGGACACCCTGCGCAGTTGCCGTTTGGCCTGCAAGTGGCCTTGCAATGCGGCAATGGTCAACCCGCCGGCGCAGGCGCCCATCAGGTTGACCTCGCGTGCGCCGGTGATCGCCCGGCAGACATTCATGGCCTCTTCCACGGCTTCCACGTAGGTCGAGAGCCCCCATTCACGGTGACGCACATCAGGATTGCGCCAGCTGATCATGAAGGTTTGCAGGCCGTTTTTCAGCGCGTACTGGACGAAGCTGTTGTGGGGGCTCAGGTCGAAAATGTAGTACTTGTTGATTTGTGGCGGCACCACCAACAGGGGTTTGGAGTACTGTTTTTCGCTCATCGGCTTGTACTGGATCAACTCCAGCAGTTCGTTGCGAAACACCACGGCACCGGTGGTGGTGGCGACTGTCTTGCCGACCTCGAACGCTTGCTTGGTGACTTGCCGGGGCAGGCCATCGTTGTGCAACAGATCGTCCACCAGGTGGCTGATGCCACGCACCAGGCTGTTACCGCCGGAATTGAAGATCTCCTTGACCGCCAATGGATTGAGCAGGGTGTTGGAGGGCGATACGGCATCGTTGAGCAAGGCGAAAGCGAAGTGGGCGCGGGCGCGGTCGTCCGGGCTCATGTCGCTCTCGTCGATCCAGCTTTTGACCTGCTTCTGCCAGCTCAGGTAGGCCTGCAGGCTGCGCCGATAAAACGGGTTGAGGCTCCACGCCGGATCAGCGAAGCGAGTGTCCTGCGGGTTGGTCGGGTGCAGGGTTTCGCCCAGCAGCACACGACCAAGCTGGCCGCCGAGTTTGAGGGCATGCCGGGCACTGTGCACCGGATTGCGCAAGCCATGGGCGGCCACACTGCGCAGGGTCGATAACAGGTCCCGACCGCGCAGGCCGGTAATCGCACTCTGTGCATTGATGAACGCGGCGGGAGTCGGTAAGGAATCCCTCGCTGGTTTCTCGCGCATGAGTCAACACTCCTTCGTCTTCAGGCCAAAAACAAACACACTGAACCAGAACACCATAGACGCTGTAACGGGTTGTTGCGCGGCGTGGCGTCCTGCCGGCCGCTGGTGCAGCGCTTTAGCTGCCCAATGGCGCCGGACGCGGATGCATCACCGCGCGCTGGCGCTCCTCTTCCAGGAATTTCATGATGATCGGGGCTACCGCTTCGGCCCGGGTAATCAGGAACAAATGCCCGTCATCGATGATGTGCAACTGGGCGTTGGGAATCCGCCAGGCCAGTAAGCGCATGTTGACCAACGGGATCAGTGGGTCATCGTCGCCGGCCAGTACCAGGGTCGGCTGGCGGATCTTGTGCAGCCAGTGAATGCTTGTCCAGCCGAAGCCGGCGAACAGCTGCCAGTAGTAACCGAGCTTGCCCGCCGAACGCACCTTGGCCGCATGGCTGGCGGCCAGCGTCGGATCGCGACGGAACGAGCCACCATAGATCATCGGCGCAATGCGGATCACGTGGGACGGCTGGATGTAACGTCGCGGGCTGGCCATCATCCACAACACTTTCGGCTTGCCCGGCACCATCACCGCGCCCGCTGCCGTTGCCGCCAGCACGAGTTTCTTGCAGCGCTCGGGATAGTCGTAAGCGAACTGTTGAGCCAGGGCGCCACCCCAGGACACGCCGATGACGTTGACCTGCCCGTAGTCGAGATAATCGAGCATCCGCGCCGTGAGCTTGGCCAGCCCCGGAAAACGATACGGCCGGTTCGGTGTCGACGAACCACCGACGCCGGGTACGTCGAAAGCGATGACTTCCAGGTCCGGGTCCAGCGCCGCGATGAACGGGAACACCAGCTCCAGGTTGGCGCCAATGCCGTTGAAAATCAGCAGGGGCGTCAAGTGAGGCTTGCCGGGGCGTACCGCCGTGCGGAGCGTCTGGCCATCCAGCTCGACGGTACGGAAAATGAAGGGTTGCGGCATGCTTCGGGCCCTGTGGGTCGCAATTCCAAGTTCATCCCCAATCCCTTGTGGGAGCGAGCCTGCTCGCGAAAGCAATCGACCATTCAACATCGACGTCGACTGAGCCGACGCCTTCGCGAGCAGGCTCGCTCCCACAGGAGAGTGGGGCGAGGTGTGTCAGTTACCGCTCATGTACGTAAGTGCCCGGTGCGGCTTCCCCTTCCGGGTAGGCCTTGTTGCCCAGTTTTGTCGGTGCTTTTTTCAGGTTGCCCGAACGCTGTGCCTGCCATGCCTGCCAGTGCAGCCACCAGGAGTCGGCGTGCTTGGTCGACTCTTCCTGCCAGTCATCGGCATCGGCAGGCATTTGGGTGCTGGTCATGTAACGCGATTTCGGATTGCCTGGCGGGTTCAGAATGCTCTGGATGTGCCCGCTGCTGGACAGCACGAATTCAACATTGCCGCCGAACAGTTGCGCCGACTTGTAGCAGGAGCGCCACGGCGTGATGTGGTCGCTGGTGCCGGCCAGCGAGAAGATGTCGGCGGTAACCTTCTTCAGGTCGATCGGCGTGCCGCACACTTCCAGTGCATCGGCACGGGTCAGCGGGTTACTTTTGAACATCTCGATCAGGTCGCCGTGGAACGCCGCAGGCAAGCGGGTGGTGTCGTTGTTCCAGAACAGAATGTCGAAGACCGGCGGTTCGTTGCCCAACAGGTAGTTGTTGACCCAGTAGTTCCAGATCAGGTCGTTGGGGCGCATCCAGGCGAAGACCTTGGCCATGTCGCGGCCTTCCAGCACGCCGGCCTGGTACGACTGGCGCTTGGCGGCCTCAAGGGTCTGCTCGTCGACGAACAGGGCCACGTCGCTGTCCAGGGTGGTGTCGAGCACGCTGACCAGCAAGGTCAGGGCGTTGACCTTGTTCTCGCCGATTGCCGCGTAGTGGCCCAGCAGTGCGGTGCAGGTAATGCCGCCGGAGCAGGCACCGAGCATGTTCACGTCTTTGCTGCCGGTAATGGCGGTGACCACGTCAACCGCTTCCTTGAGCGCTTCGATGTAGGTCGACAAGCCCCACTCGCGCTGCTCCTTGGTCGGGTTGCGCCAGCTGACGATGAAGGTCTGCACGTTGTTGCGCAGGCAGAACCGCGCCAGGCTTTTTTCCGGGCTCAGGTCGAAAACGTAGAATTTGTTGATCTGCGGCGGTACCACCAGCAGTGGGCGTTCATGCACCTGCTCGGTGATCGGCTTGTACTGGATCAGCTCCAGCACGTCGTTGCGAAAGACCACCGCGCCCTCGGTAACGCCAAGGGTCTTGCCGACCTCGAATGCGCCCATGTTGACCTGGCTCGGCATGCCGCCGTTGTGCACCAGGTCCTTGGCCAGATGCGAGAGGCCATCGAGCAGGCTTTTACCACCAGTTTCGAAGAAGCGTTTGACCGCCGCCGGGTTGGCCGCCGTGTTGGTCGGGGCAAAGGCTTCAGTCATGAGGTTGATCACGAAGTGCCCGCGGCTGACGTCCTTGGCCGGCAGGCTGCTGTCGTCGATCCAGTCGTGGAGTTCCTTGCGCCACGCAAGGTAGGTTTGCAGATAACGTTTGTAGAGCGGGTTCTGGCTCCAGGCTGGATCCGCGAAGCGCCGGTCATCGCTGGTCGGTTGCAGTTCGGATTTGCCGAGCAGCACGTTCTTGAGTTCAAGGCCGAAATGCGCAACATGCCTGGCGCTGTGAATCGGTTGTTTGATGGCCTGCCTGAGCACCATGCGAGCAGAAGCCAGTAGATCCTTTCCACGCAGTCCAACGACAGGATTCAGCCCCAAGGTGTTTTCCGAGGCTTGATTCTTCAAGTCATCGTTATTCTTGTTACTCATCTACGACGCTCCATTGTCCTGAGACGAGTACCGGGTCCTGCTGTGTAGTCACACAGCCAATGCCAGGTACTACTGCTCGGGGGTGACCGTTAATACTGCATCGCTGCTTTTTGAATGCAGAGAGCACTGCAGGGAACTTGCCAGTTCCATTGGTTACCCGACTTTAATTTTTTTCGCAAGCAGGCCAATCGGCGGCCCTGGAACGGAGCATTCAAACAGATGAAATTAGAAAATGCCCTCTAAAGAGCAAGAGGCTCAGGCTAGAGCATCAGCTTGACGACGGATTCGTTCGGATCGCGGGTTTTTCCAGCCGCTTTCAGTTCGGCCAGGTAATCATCCCAGAGTGCGTCATAACGTCGCGCCAGTTCGTAGAGGTATTCCCAGGTAAACAGACCACTGTCGTGACCATCATCGAAAGTCAGTTTCAGTGCGTACTGACCGGCCGGTTCTACCTTGGTCAGGCCTACGTTGATCTTGCCAAATTGCAGGATGGGTTTGCCGTGGCCCTGGACCTCGGCGGAAGGAGAGTGCACGCGCAGGAATTCGGCGGGCAGGGTGTATTCCTCGCCGGACGCGTATTTCAGCGACAGGGTTTTCGAGGCTTTGTGCAGTTTGATGTCGGTGGGGATCATGACCGGATGTCCGTCTTGTGCGGAACCTTGTGGGAGCGAGCCTGCTCGCGAAAGCAGTGCATCAGCCGAAGTTGATAGCAACTGACACTACGCCTTCGCGAGCAGGCTCGCTCCCACAGTTCCGCTACATCTGTAAGAGTTGCTTACAGGATATAACGGGAAAGGTCTTCGTTCTGCGCCAATTCGCCCAGGTGGCTGTTGACGTAGTCGGCGTCGATCTGGATCACCTTGTCGTCATGGGCGCTGGCCAGGTCGCCGGCGCTGAACGACACCTCTTCGAGCAGGCGCTCGAGCAAGGTGTGCAGACGACGGGCACCGATGTTTTCGGTTTTCTCGTTGACCTGCCAGGCAATTTCCGCGATGCGCTTGATGCCGCTCGGCTGGAACTCGATGCCCAGGCCTTCGGTTTTCAGCAGCGCGCAATATTGCTCGGTGAGCGAGGCGTGCGGTTCGCTGAGGATGCGTTCGAAGTCTTCTGGCGAAAGAGCCTTGAGTTCGACGCGAATCGGCAGGCGCCCCTGCAGTTCCGGCACCAGATCGCTCGGCTTGCTCAAGTGGAACGCACCGGAAGCAATGAACAGGATGTGGTCGGTCTTGACCATGCCCAGCTTGGTGTTGACGGTGCAGCCCTCGATCAGCGGCAGCAAATCGCGCTGCACGCCTTCGCGGGAAACATCGACGCCGCCGGTATTGCCACGCTTGGCGACCTTGTCGATTTCGTCGATGAACACGATGCCGTGCTGCTCGACCGCTTCCAGGGCCTTGGCCTTCAACTCTTCATCGTTGACCAGACGGCTGGCTTCTTCGTCGCGCACCAGCTTGAGCGCTTCCTTGACCTTGAGCTTGCGGCTCTTGCGCTTGCCCTTGCCCATGTTGGCGAACAGGCTTTGCAGCTGGTTGGTCATTTCTTCCATACCCGGTGGCGCGGAGATATCGACGCCGGCCATTTCGGCGACTTCGATTTCGATCTCCTTGTCGTCCAGCTGACCTTCGCGCAGGCGCTTGCGGAACAGCTGGCGGGTGTTGGAATCCTGGGTCGGGGCATCGTCGCTGCTGAAGCCCATGCGTGCCGGTGGCAGCAGGGCGTCGAGGATGCGCTCTTCAGCAGCGTCTTCGGCGCGATGGCGTACCTTGACGATTTCCTGTTCGCGCAGCAGCTTGATCGCGGCATCGGCCAGATCACGAATGATCGATTCGACGTCGCGGCCGACATAGCCGACTTCAGTGAACTTGGTTGCTTCGACCTTGATGAACGGTGCGTTGGCCAGTTTTGCCAGGCGACGGGCGATCTCGGTTTTACCGACACCGGTCGGGCCGATCATCAGGATATTCTTTGGCGTTACTTCAACACGCAGCTCTTCAGGCAGCTGCATGCGGCGCCAGCGGTTGCGCAGGGCAATGGCGACGGCGCGCTTGGCATCGTCCTGGCCGATGATGTGGCGGTTGAGTTCGTGGACGATTTCACGGGGAGTCATGGGCATGATATTCAGTGGACCTCAAGCAAGAATGGGCCGTGGTGCGGTGGCTGCACGGGCTTACTCGGCGCAGTCCTGCTCCTCAATGGTCTGGGTGTGGTTGGTGAATACACAGATGTCGCCGGCGATACCGAGGGCGGTTTCGACGATTTCCCGGGCCGACAGGTCGGTTTTTTTCAGCAGTGCGCTGGCGGCGGCCTGGGCGTAGGCGCCACCGGAGCCCATGGCGATCAGACCGTCTTCCGGTTCGACCACGTCGCCGTTGCCGGTGATGATCAGGGAGGCGTCCTTGTTGGCGACCGCGAGCATGGCTTCAAGGCGGCTCAGGGAACGGTCGGTGCGCCATTCCTTGGCAAGTTCGACGGCGGCGCGAACCAGGTGGCCCTGGTGTTTTTCCAGCTGGCCTTCGAAACGTTCGAAGAGGGTAAAGGCGTCCGCGGTGGCGCCGGCAAACCCGGCGATGACCTGGCCGTGGTACAGGCGACGAACTTTTTTCGCGTTGCCTTTCATCACGGTATTGCCGAGGGAAACCTGGCCGTCGCCGCCCATGACGACTTTGCCGTGGCGGCGAACTGAAACGATGGTGGTCAAGGGAAGAGTCTCCACGCAGCAGGGCGAAAATGCCTTATGCCGATACATATGGGGGTGGTGGAAAGGATTTCAACTGTGAGCGGCGGCGGGGGACGAGCGGTGTTCTTGTGTATGGAGGCAGTGCTGACGCCTTCGCGAGCAGGGCTCGCTCCCACAGGGGCCGAATAAACCCTGTGGGAGCGAGCCTGCTCGCGAAGAACGATGACGCGGTGGTCCTGACGGGCTCAGCGGCTCTGGCGTTGTTGTAACAACAGATTACTGAAGCCGGCGCCGGCCAGTTGTTTCTGAGCGGTGGTCAGTTGTTCGCGGTTGCTGAACGGTCCGACCAGAACTCGATACCAGGTCTCGTCCTTCACTGTGCCGGACTCGACCGAAACAGCCTGGCCCAACAGGATGATCTGCGCTCGAACCTTGTCCGCATCAGCCTCCTTGCGGAACGAACCGGCCTGCAGGAAGAACTTGGTCACCGGCGCCGCCTTGACCGGAGGCGCTGGTGGCGGCGTGATCCCGGCCAGGGCGGCCTGGGCGCGAGCCGTGTCGATTTTCGCCGCTTCGGCCGGGGTGACCGGCGTTGTCGGGATGGCTGGCACTTGCGGCGTCGGCAGGGTTTTTTCCGGCACGGCATCCGGCGGCACGATGACTTCCGATTCCGGCAGCAAGGTGTAGAAGTCGTACTTCGGCTTCACAGGCTGTGTCGGGCTCGGCGGGGTCTTGTTGGCCTCGGCGATCTTGGTGGCTTTCTGCTGTTGCTGTTGCTCGACCTTTTCACGCTTGACCGTGTCGCCGCCCTTGCCCGGTTCCAGCTTCATCAGGAACACGATGAACGCGCCGACCGTCAGGCCGATGGCCATCCACAGCCAGCCCGGGATCGGTTGTTTTGCAGGAGCTTGGTAACGGCTGGCGCCACGCTTGGGTGCAGGTTTTTTCTTGGCAGCCAACTTACATACGCTCCAGAGTTTCCAGGCCCAAGAGTTCCAGGCCTTGCTTGAGGGTGCGTCCGGTCAGCGCGGCGAGGCGCAGGCGGCTCTGCATTTGTGCCGGGGTATCGGCGGCGAGAATCGGGCAGTTCTCGTAGAAGCTCGAAAACAGGCCGGCGACGTCGTACAGGTAAGTGCAGAGGATGTGCGGGGTGCCTTTTTCGGACACGTTGTTCAGCACTTCACCGAACTGCGCGAGTTTCGCCGCCAGTTCGTGTTCGTGCGCCGCTTCCAGAACGATCTGGCCTTCGACTTCGCTGAAGTCCTTGCCGAGTTTGCGGAACACACCGGCCACGCGGGTGTAGGCGTACAGCAGGTACGGCGCAGTGTTGCCTTCGAAGTTGAGCATCAGGTCGAAGTTGAAGCTGTAGTCGCTGGTGCGGTGCTTGGACAGGTCGGCGTATTTCACTGCGCCGATGCCCACGACCTTGGCGATGTTGCGCAACTCGGCTTCGGCCAGCTCCGGGTTCTTGTCCTTGACCAGGGTGTAGGCACGTTCCTGGGCTTCGGTGAGCAGGTCGATCAGCTTCACGGTGCCGCCATCACGGGTCTTGAACGGACGGCCGTCAGCACCGTTCATGGTGCCGAAGCCCATGTGTTCCATTTCCATCGGATGGGTCACGAACCCGGCCTTGCGTGCCACGGCGAACACTTGCTGGAAGTGCAGGGCCTGACGCTGGTCAACGAAGTACAGCGCGCGATCGGCCTTGAGCGTGCCGCTGCGGTAGCGCACGGCCGCCAGGTCGGTGGTGGCGTATAGATAGCCGCCGTCAGCCTTGACGATGATCACCGGCAGCGGGTCGCCGTCGGCGTTCTTGAATTCGTCGAGGAACACGCACTGGGCGCCGTTGCTTTCGACCAGCATGCCGGCGGCCTTGAGGTCGTTGACCACGTTGATCAGGTCGTCGTTGTAGGCACTTTCGCCCATCACGTCGGCCATGGTCAGCTTGACGTTGAGCAGTTCGTAGATCTTCTGGCAGTGCGACAGCGAGATGTCCTTGAACTTGGTCCATAGCGCCAGACAATCGGCATCGCCGGCCTGCAGCTTGACCACGAGGCCACGGGCGCGGTCGGCGAACTCTTCGGATTCGTCGAAGCGTTGCTTGGCGGCGCGGTAGAAGTTTTCCAGGTCCGACAGTTCGTCGCTGGTGATCGGGTTTTCCTGCAGGTAAGCCATCAGCATGCCGAACTGGGTGCCCCAGTCGCCGACGTGGTTCTGACGGATCACGGTGTCGCCGAGGAACTCCAGCACACGCGCCACGCCGTCGCCGATGATGGTCGAGCGCAGGTGGCCGACGTGCATCTCTTTGGCCAGGTTCGGAGCCGACAGGTCGACCACGGTGCGCTGTACCGGGCCGGCCTTGCGCACGCCGATGTTGGCGTCGGCCAGGGCGGCGTCCAGGCGTGCGGCCAGGGCGTCGGTGTTCTGGAAGAAGTTCAGGAAGCCAGGGCCGGCGATTTCGGTCTTGGAGACGTTTTCGTCAGCCGGCAGCGCGGCAATGATTTTTTCCGCCAGGTCGCGGGGCTTCATGCCGGCCGGCTTGGCCAGCATCATGGCGATGTTGCTGGCGAAGTCGCCGTTTTTCTTGTCGCGCGAGTTTTCCACCTGGATCGCCGGCGACAGGCCTTCAGGCAACACACCTTCGTTGACGAGTTGGGTGATGGCTTGTTGGATCAGCTGGCGAATGGTGTCTTTCATGGTCTTCTCTTTCGACCGCAGGCGCGGCGGCGCATCATGCGCTGGTGGAAAAACTGGGCATTATCCGTTGCGAAGTCGGGCTTGCCAACCTTAGCAGGCAGGATGTGGATGTGTGGTGACAAATTGGCCGTCATCGCGAGCAGGCTCGCTCCCACAGGTTTGATGGCAGAGCGCCGAATATTTGTACGCCTCGATCCTTGTGGGAGCGGGCTTGCCCGCGATGGCGGTTTAAAAATCAATACAAATCGACGGGATCGACATCCAGCGACCAACGCACCGCCCGCCCGCTCGGCATCTGTTCCAGCACCAGCAGCCAACTGGCCAGCAACCGATGCAACGGCGCCCGGGCAGTGGCCTGCAAGAGTAGCTGAGCACGGTAACGTCCGGCCCGACGCTCCATCGGTGCCGGTACCGGCCCCAGCAGCTCGATGCCGCTCAGGTTCTGTTCGGTCAGCAAACGCTCGGCCTCGCTGCACGCCTCATCAAGGAAACCTTCGGCCTGCCCTGGCTTATGCGCCTCGGCCCGCAGCAGCGCCAAATGCGCGAACGGCGGAAGACCCGCCGCACGACGTTCGCTCAAGGCTTGCTCGGCAAAGGCGAAGTAGCCCTGCTCAGTCAGTTGCACCAGCAGCGGATGGTCGGCCAGGTGCGTCTGGATAATCACTTTGCCTGGCTCTTCGGCACGGCCTGCGCGGCCGGCGACCTGGACGATCAGCTGTGCCATGCGCTCGCTGGCGCGGAAGTCGCCGGAGAACAGGCCGCCGTCGGCGTCGAGGATCGACACCAGCGTCACCCGTGGAAAGTGGTGGCCTTTGGCAAGCATTTGCGTGCCGATCAGGATGCACGGCTGACCTTTTTGAATGGTTGCGAACAGCTGGTTCATCGCATCCTTGCGCGATGTGCTGTCGCGGTCGACCCGCAGCACCGGATAGTCCGGAAACAGGATCGCCAGGCGCTCCTCGGCCCGTTCGGTACCGGCGCCAACCGGGCGCAGATCGACTTTGTTGCACTTCGGGCACTGGCGCGGCACGCGTTCAACATAACCGCAATGGTGGCAGCGCAACTCACCGTAACGCTGATGCACGGTCATCCGCGCATCGCAGCGCTGGCACTCGGACATCCAGCCGCAGTCATGGCACAACAGGGTCGGGGCGAAACCGCGGCGGTTGAGGAATACCAGGACCTGTTGCCCGGCGGCCAGGGTCTGGCCGATGGCTTGTTGCATCGGCCCGGAAATGCCGCTGTCCAGCGGGCGGCTTTTGACATCCAGACGCAGGAAGCGCGGCTGCTTGGCACCGCCAGCGCGCTCGTTCAGGCGCAGGAGTCCGTAGCGACCGGTGTAGGCGTTGTGCAGGCTTTCCAGCGAAGGTGTGGCGGAGCCGAGGACGATCGGGATGCGTTCCTGTCGCGCCCGCACCAGTGCGAGATCGCGGGCGTGGTAGCGCAAACCTTCCTGCTGTTTATAGGAGCCGTCGTGCTCTTCGTCGATGATGATCAGGCCGGGGTTCTTCATTGGCGTGAACAGGGCCGAGCGGGTGCCGATAATGATGTCGGCCTCACCGTCCCGTGCGGCCAGCCAGGCATCGAGGCGTTCGCGGTCATTCACCGCCGAATGGATCAGCGCGATGCGGGCATTGAAACGTTGTTCGAAGCGCGCCAGGGTCTGCGGGCCCAGGTTGATTTCCGGGATCAGCACCAGTGCCTGCTTGCCGGCCTCCAGCGTTTCGCGGATCAGCTGCAGATAGACTTCGGTCTTGCCGCTGCCGGTGACGCCGGCCAGCAGAAATGCGTGATAACTGTCGAAGCCGGCGCGGATCGCCTCATAGGCGGCGCGCTGCTCCGGATTCAGCGGGAGTTCCGGCTGCGCCAGCCAGTGTTCGTGGCGGGCGCCCGGAGCGTGGCGGCGGATCTCGACTTGCACCAGCTCCTTGGCCAGCAGCAAATCCAGGCTGTCCTTGCTCAGCATCAGCTTGCTCAGCAATTGATGGGCGACGCCGTGGGGATGCTGGGCGAGTGTGGCCAGGGCTTCGCGCTGACGCGGGGCGCGGGCGATGCGCGGATCATCGAGGCTGGCGCCCGGTGCGGCGGACCAGAAACGTTCCTGGCGCGCTTCGGCCAGCTCGCCCTGGCGCAGCAGCACCGGCAGCGCCCAGCTCAAGGTGTCGCCGAGGCTGTGCTGGTAATACTGGGAGGTCCACAGGCACAGCTTGAACAGCGCGGGCGGCAGCGGTGGGGTAGCGTCGAGCAGGGCCAGGGCCGGCTTGAGTTTCTCGGCCGGCACTTCGCTGGTGTTGGTGACTTCCACCAGGATTCCGATCATCTCGCGCCGGCCGAACGGTACCCGCAGGCGCATGCCTGGGTGCAGCTGGCTGCGCAGGACACCGGCCGGAGCGCGGTAGTCGAACAGGCGGCGCAGTGGCGAAGGCAGGGCGAGGCGCAGAATGGCGTCGGGCACGCGGGGGATCTCGATAAACAAAGAAGGGTGATGCATGACCTGTGGGAGCGAGCCTGCTCGCGAAGACGGAGTATCAGTCAGCATTCATTGTCTGACACACCGCTTTCGCGAGCAGGCTCGCTCCCACATTGGAGTGTGCTCAAGGGGCGGGAGCCTAGCAGACGGTCGGTAGAAGCGACAGCTTGCGTGATCAGGATTGTCTGGTAGAATCCGCGGCCTAATTACGTGCGGTATTCAACAATAGTGTTGGGTGGCGGCACGCTAGCCTGAGGAAGACACCATGAAAGCTGATATCCATCCAGAATACCCAGCAGTTGCTGTTACCTGCAGCTGCGGCAACAAGTTCGAAACCCGTTCGACCTTCGGCAAAGCCCTGGCGATCGACGTTTGCAACGAATGCCACCCGTTCTACACCGGCAAGCAGAAGACTCTGGACACCGGTGGTCGCGTACAGAAGTTCGCCGACCGTTTCGGTGCTTTCGGCGCGAAAAAGGCCTAAGGCCGATCAACTTGGAGAGCCGCTACGGTTTTTCCATGCTGATGAAGAAGGCGTCCCTTGCGGGCGCCTTTTTTATGTCTGCGATTTGGCTGTCTGGCGCCCAGGCCTTTTGCCCGGCGCCAGGCGGCCTGACGCCCGTTGCGGTGCAGCGGGTGGTGGACGGCGACACCCTGCGCCTGAGCGATGGCCGCAATGTGCGCATGATCGGCTTGAACACGCCGGAGCTGGGCAAAAAGGGCCGTTCCGACGAACCGTTCGCCGTGGCCGCGCGCAAACGTCTCGAAGCCTTGGTGACGGCGAGCGACGGGCGGGTCGGGTTGGTGCCTGGCAAAGAAGGCAAGGACCATTACGGCCGCACCCTGGCTCATGTCTACGGTGCAGACGGCGTCAACCTGGAAGCGCAAATGCTCGCTGAAGGCCTGGGCTTCCAGGTGGCGGTGGCACCAAATGTCGATCTGGTCGACTGTCAGCAAGCCGCAGAGCGCAACGCTCGTCAGGCCGGGCTCGGTGTCTGGCGCCAGTCACCTGTACTGAAAGCGGAGCAGATCAGCGCTTCCGGTTTTGCCGTGCTCAGCGGTCGCGTGAGCAAGGTGCAGCGCAATCGCGGCGGGGTTTGGATCGAGTTGCAGGACTCGGTTGTATTGCGCATTGCACCCAATCTGCTGGAGCGTTTCGATGTGAATTCGCTGGAAAGCCTCAAAGGCAAGCAGGTCGAGGCGCGTGGCTGGGTGCTGGATCGCTCGCGCAAAGGCGGTCTCAAGGAGGGCCAGGCTCGCTGGATGCTGCCCTTGACCGACCCGGCCATGCTTCAAGCGGAACAGTAATAAAAAATTGTAGACATTTTTTCTGCCGATTGTGAACAGTCAAGCCCTTGTGTGCCGTGGCTCTTGGCCCAAAGTCGTAGGGCAGGGCGCTTGACAGGGGTGACCAGTCAGTCTTGTGGGGACTTTGCGAGGCGCGTATCCTCGCTGACCAGTCTGTCCAACAGTAAAAGCGGAATGCCAAAATGTCTGATCTGAAAACTGCCGCTCTCGAATATCACGCCAATCCTCGTCCAGGGAAGCTGAGTGTCGAGCTCACCAAGGCCACTGCTACCGCTCGCGACCTGTCGCTGGCCTACAGCCCGGGCGTAGCCGAACCAGTACGCGAGATCGCCCGCGATCCTGAGCTGGCCTACAAGTACACCGGCAAAGGCAACCTGGTTGCAGTCATTTCCGATGGCACCGCGATTCTCGGCCTGGGTAACCTCGGCCCATTGGCTTCCAAGCCAGTGATGGAAGGTAAGGGCGTACTGTTCAAGCGCTTCGCCGGCATCGACGTTTTCGACATCGAAGTCGACTCCGAAAGCCCGCAGGCCTTCATCGACACCGTCAAGCGCATCTCCATCACCTTCGGTGGCATCAACCTGGAAGACATCAAGGCACCAGAGTGCTTTGAAATCGAACGCGCCCTGATCGAGCAGTGCGATATTCCGGTCTTCCACGATGACCAGCACGGCACCGCTATCGTGACCGCCGCCGGCATGATCAACGCCCTGGAAATCGCTGGCAAAACCCTGTCGCAAGCCAAGATCGTCTGCCTGGGTGCCGGCGCTGCCGCCATCTCCTGCATGAAGTTGCTGGTGAGCATGGGCGCCAACATCGAAAACATCTACATGGTCGACCGTACCGGTGTGATCCACTCCGGCCGTGACGACCTGAACCAGTACAAGGCCGTGTTCGCCCACGCCACCGACAAGCGCACCCTGGCTGACGCCCTGCAAGGCGCTGACGTGTTCGTCGGCCTGTCCGGTCCGAACCTGCTGAGCCCTGAAGGCCTGCTGTCCATGGCGGCCAACCCGATCGTGTTCGCCTGCTCCAACCCGGATCCGGAAATCTCCCCGGAGCTGGCACACGCTACCCGTAGCGACGTGATCATGGCTACCGGTCGTTCCGACTACCCGAACCAGGTCAACAACGTACTGGGCTTCCCGTTCATCTTCCGTGGTGCCCTGGACGTTCGCGCCAAGCGCATCAACGAAGAAATGAAAGTGGCGGCGGCCAACGCCCTGCGTGAACTGGCCAAGCTGCCAGTGCCTCAGGAAGTGTGCGACGCCTATGGCGGCATCAAGCTGGAATTCGGTCGTGAGTACATCATTCCGAAACCAATGGATGCCCGTCTGATCACCCTGATCTCCGATGCCGTGGCCAAAGCCGCGATCGAGACCGGTGTGGCGACCCTGCCGTATCCGAAGAACTACCCGCTGAAAAGCGTGGATGACGTGTTCAACGGCTAAGCCGTTGTAGCGCTTCAACCAAAAGCCCCGGCTCGTGAGAGTCGGGGCTTTTTATTGCCTGTTGCCTTTGTGTTGTCTGTCCGATCGCCATCGCGAGCAGGCTCGCTCCCACAGGGGTACGCGTTCCATTGTGGGAGCGAGCCTGCTCGCGAAAGCGATCTGACAGGAAACCCGGATACAAAAAAAGCCCCGCCTTCCAGAAGAAGAGCGGGGCTTTTAGTTGATGCTGTGATCAGAACAAATCGATCGGCGCCTGTTCATCCGCTGGCAACGGACTGCCCGGTGCGGTGCCATTGCCGATCTCGTTGACCGAAGGAGGCGTATCTTCGGCCTTGAACAGCTCGAAGTAGGCACCTGGTGTGCCAGGGCTGGCCGCGCGGCCGCTGACCGGGTCGACTCGCAGGCTGAGGATGCCTTCCGGCTCAGGCTGCGTATGCGGCGGTTTGCCTTTGAGCGCCGGGCCCATGTAGTTCATCCAGATCGGCAGCGCGACGGTGCCGCCGAATTCCTTGCGACCCAGGCTTTCCGGTTGATCGAAGCCGGTCCACACGGTCGTCACGTAATCGGCGTTGTAGCCGGAGAACCAGGCGTCCTTGGATTCGTTGGTCGTACCGGTCTTGCCGGCGATGTCGGGGCGGCCCAGGGCCAGTGCACGGCGACCGGTGCCGAGCTTGATCACGTCCTCGAGCATGCTGTTGAGGATGTAGGTGGTGCGCCCGTCTATGATGCGTTCGGCCACGGCGGGTGCCTGTGGTGTTGACGCAGTGCCCGGAGCTTCGCCCGGCGTTGCATTGACCGTGAAGGCCTGGGCGGTTGGCGCAGCAATGCCATCGCTGGCAGCGCCGCCCTGAGGCACGCTCGGCGGGTTGGCGACGAACAGGGTGTCGCCGTTGCGGCTTTCGATCTTGTCGATGATGTACGGGGTGATCTTGTAGCCGCCGTTGGCGAAGGCGCTCCAGCCGGTGGCGATTTCCATAGGCGTCAGGGTCGCGGTGCCCAGCGCCAGGGACAGGTTGGGTGGCAGGTCCTGTTTGTTGAAGCCGAAGCGAGTGATGTAGTCGATGGTCTTGCCGACGCCCATGGCTTGCAGCAAGCGGATCGATACCAGGTTACGCGACTTGTACAGCGCTTCACGCAGGCGAATCGGGCCGAGGAAGGTGTTGGTGTCGTTCTTCGGACGCCAGACCTTGTCCAGGTACTCGTCGACGAACACGATCGGTGCGTCGTTCACCAGACTGGAGGCGGTGTAGCCGCTATCCAGTGCAGCGCTGTAGACGAACGGCTTGAAGCTCGAACCCGGCTGGCGCTTGGCCTGCAATGCACGGTTGTAGTTGCTCTGCTCGAAGGCGAAACCGCCGACCAGCGAGCGAATGGCGCCGTTTTGCGGGTCCAGGGACACCAGCGCCCCCTGGGCCTGCGGGATCTGGCTGAACTTCAGAGAATTGTCCGGCTGTCGCTGCACGCGAATCAGATCGCCGACCTGGGCCACGTCCGACGGTTGTTTCGGGTTGGCGCCCATGCTGTTGGTATTCAGGAACGGCCGGGCCCATTTCATGCTGTCCCAGCTCACGTGTTCCTGGCCGGTGCGGGTCAGCACTTGCAGGCCGTTCTTGTCGACCTGGGTCACGATGGCCGGTTCCAGGCTGCTGATGGTGCGTTGTTTGGTCAGCTCGGTTGCCCAGGCTTCGCGAGTCTTGCCCGGCAGCCGCGACTCGGGGCCGCGATAGCCGTGGCGCTGATCGTAGGTCATCAGGCCTTCGTGGACCGCGGTGTTGGCCAGTTCCTGGAGGTCGCTCGGCACCGTGGTGGTGACGCGGAAGCCTTCGGTATACGCGTCGCTGCCATAGCGTCCGACCATTTCGGCGCGGGCCATTTCAGCGATGTACGGGGCGTTCACTTCCGGAGTTGGTACGTGATAGCTGGCGTTCAGCGGCTCGTTGACCGCAGCGGTGTAGTCGGCTTCGCTGATTTTACCGAGCTTGTACATGCGCCCCAGGATCCAGTCGCGACGCTCCTTGCTGCGCGCCGGGTTGGCCAGCGGGTTGAAGCGCGACGGCGCCTTGGGCAGGCCGGCAATCATCGCCATCTGCGCCAGGCTGACGTCGCGGATCGATTTGCCGTAATAGACCTGCGCCGCCGCCTCGATGCCGTACGCACGGTTACCCAGATAGATCTTGTTGACGTACAGCTCGAGGATCTCGTCCTTGGTCAGCTGTCGTTCGATCTGCAGGGCCAGCAGGATCTCGGTGGTCTTGCGCGAAAAGCTGCGTTCACTGCTCAGGAAGAAGTTCTTCGCCACCTGCATGGTGATCGTGCTGCCGCCGGACTGGATGTGTCCGCTTTTGACCAGTTGGGTCGCGGCACGCATCAGGCTGCTCGGATCGACGCCGTAGTGGTTGGCGAAGTTGTCGTCTTCAGCACTTAGTAACGCATTGATGAAGTTGGGGGGAATGTCGGCGAAACGGATCGGTGTACGGCGCATTTCGCCAAACTCTGCGATCAACTTGTTATCGCTGCTGTAGACCCGCAAAGGAATCTGCAACTGGATGCTTCTCAGCGCCTCCACGGACGGCAGCCCGGGACTAAGGTAGAGGTACGCCCCGCTCAGACCCAGAAGGAGTCCGCAGAAAACCGCGACGATGGACCAACCGAAAAACTTCAGCAGACGAATCAAGGCTTTTGGATATCCAGGGCAAAAATGAATTGGGCAACAGGGTTCAGGCTAAATGAGAACGACCCGCGCTTGAGCAAATGCGGAAAAAAACGCTGGGCATTATAAGCATTTTTCTGATCGGGAGCGTGGTTGGCGCTGCTGTCAAGACGGGCGGATTGAACGCAATGGACATTGCAGAGTCCGTAACTCACGGAAAGTCATAGGGAATTGGTCGTGCCAGGACTCTTCAACAAAAAATCCAGTACGCTCCTGGGAATCGACATCAGCTCCACCTCGGTGAAGCTTCTGGAATTGAGCCGTCAGGGCGAGCGCTACCGGGTCGAAGCCTATGCGGTCGAGCCCTTGCCGGTCGGCGCTGTGATCGAGAAAAACATCGCTGAGCTCGAAGGCGTGGGGCTGGCCCTCACTCGCGCGCTGGCCAGGTCCAGAACCGGCCTCAAGAACGTGGCCGTGGCCGTGGCAGGCTCGGCGGTGATCACCAAGATCATCGAGATGGATGCCGGGCTTTGCGAAGACGAGATGGAAAGCCAGCTGAAGATCGAGGCCGATCAGTACATTCCTTATGCCCTGGATGAAGTTGCGATCGACTTTGAAGTCCAGGGCACCTCCGTGCGCAATCCGGAGCGCGTCAACGTGCTGCTCGCCGCATGCCGCAAGGAAAACGTCGAAGTCCGCGAGGCCGCCCTGACGCTGGCGGGGCTGACCGCCCGCGTGGTCGATGTCGAGGCCTATGCGCTGGAGCGCTCATTCGGGTTGCTGGCCAGCCGGCTCGCGGTCGCCGGGGAGCGTTTGACGGTCGCAGTCGTGGATATCGGCGCCACCATGACCACCCTCAGCGTGCTGCATAGCGGGCGGATTATCTACACTCGTGAACAACTGTTCGGCGGTCGGCAGTTGACCGAGGAAATCCAGCGTCGTTATGGCCTGACGCTGGAGCAGGCGGGGCTGGCGCAAAAGAAGGGCGGTCTGCCGGATGACTATGCCGGTGAGGTCTTGCAGCCATTTCGAGAGGCGCTGGTGCAGCAGGTGTCGCGCTCGTTGCAGTTCTTCTTTGCTTCCGGCCAATACAGCGCCGTCGACCATATCCTGCTGGCCGGCGGTACCGCGTCGGTCCCGGGGCTGGACCGTTTGATCGAGCAGCAATTGGCTACGCCGACCCAGGTCGCAAATCCTTTTTCCGAAATGATTCTGGGCAGCAAGGTCAATGGTGCTGCCCTGGTAAGTGATGCCCCGGCGTTGATGATCGCTTGTGGTCTTGCCCTCAGGAGCTTTGACTGATGGCGCGGATCAATCTTCTGCCTTGGCGCGAGGAGCGGCGTGAAGCGCGCCGCAAGCGCTTCCTGCTGGTCCTGGTGGCTGTGATGGTGGGCGCGATGGGCGCGGTGCTGGTCGCCAACCAGGCCATCAGCGGCGCCATCGACCGGCAAATTGCCCGTAACGATTACATCGGCAAGCAAATCGCCGTGGTCGATGAGCGGGTCACACAGATCAATGATCTCAAGGCGCGTCGTCAGCAGCTGGTCGAGCGCATGCGCATCATCCGGGACCTGCAAGGCAATCGCCAAATCAGCGGGCGAATGTTTGACCAGTTGGCGCGAGCCCTGCCCGACGGCGTGTATTTCACCGAAGTGAAAATGACCGGGAAAACCTTGTCCATCACCGGTGCTGCGCAATCCAACAGCCGTGTTTCAGAGTTGATGCGCAACCTTGAGGCATCAGACTGGTTCGATGCGCCGAGCCTGACCGAAGTCAAGGCCAGCGCTGCCGGTCAGGTGGAGCCGGCCAGCGTCTTTCAGTTGACCGTTCGCCAGACTCGACCCGCAGCACCGGAGGACGGCAAATGACACCATCCAAATGGTTCGAAGGGCTGCGCAGGATCGACATCAATGATCTGGATACCGGCAACATGGGTTCCTGGCCGCCGGCGATCAAGTTTCTGGTGGCCGGTTTGCTCATGTTGCTGGTGCTGGCTCTTGGCTACAACTTTTCCACACGCGACCTTGTGAGCCAACTCGATCTCAAGCGCGAGGAAGAGTCGACACTCAAGGAGCAGTTCGCCGGCAAAGCCCGCATGGCAGCGAATCTGGACCTCTACACCCAGCAGTTAAAGGAGATGGAGAGCTCCTTTGGCGCGCTGTTGCGGCAGCTGCCGAGCGACACCGAAGTGCCCGGCTTGCTGGAAGACATCACGCGTACCGGTCTGGGCAGTGGCCTGGAGTTCGAAGAAATCAAGCTACTGCCGGAGGTCGCCCAGCCGTTCTACATCGAACTGCCGATCCAGCTCACCGTCACCGGGGATTACCACGCTCTGGCCACCTTTGTCAGTGGTGTGGCCGGGTTGCCGCGAATCGTCACCTTGCACGATTTCGACCTTGCCCCGGTCAGCCCAGAGGGCGGTCCGAAACTGCGCTTGAGCATCCTCGCCAGGACCTACCGCTACAACGACAAGGGGTCGCATCAATGAGTCCGATACGTTGTTTTTCGGCGGTGGTGTTGCTGTCTGCATTGGCCGGTTGTGGCGCAGGCGATGACTACAACGATCTGGACGCGTACATGAACGAAATGCGCCAGCGTGGGCCAGACAGGATTGAACCAACGCCGCAATTCCGGTCTTACCCGACATTCACTTACAACGCGGCGAATCTGCGCAGCCCGTTTTCACCGCAGATCAGCACTGATCCGACAGCCCGGCGGCGCAGTTCAAGCAACGTCAAGCCCGACCCTGATCGGGTCAAGCAATACCTCGAAGGTTTCAACATCGAGCAGTTTGAAATGGTCGGTACCCTTTCCAATGCGGCGGGTTCCTATGCCCTGCTGCGCGGAGCGGGTGGGGTGCACCGGCTGAAAGTCGGCGATTACCTGGGGCGTAACGACGGACGGATCGTTGCGATCAGCAGCTCGCAAGTCGATGTGCTTGAAATTGTCCCTGATGGGCAGGGCGCGTGGCTGGAGCGTCCCCGGACCATCCCTTTGAAAGAGCACTCATAGTGGAACTCGAACAATGAACAGGATTTTCGCAGCCTTCGGCCTTTCGCTATGGATAGCGTTGCTGTCGCCGATGGTACAAGCGGCCAATCTCAAGGCGCTGGATGTCGCTGCGCTGCCGGGAGACCGCGTCGAGTTGAAGTTGTCGTTCGATGAGCCGCCCCCGGTGCCCCACGGTTACACGACGGAGTCACCGGCGCGGATTGCGCTGGATTTGCCGGGTGTCGCCAGTCGGTTGGCCAGCAAGACTCGCGATCTCGGCAGTGGAAATGCCCGTAGTGCAACGGTGGTGGAAGCGGGAGACCGTACGCGATTGATCATCAACCTGGCCCAGCCGGCCCCGTACGACTCGCGAATTGAAGGCAACAATTTGCTGGTGGTTGTCGGGCAGGGTGGCAAGTCGTCGGCGTCCAGGTCGACGGCCACGGCAACGCCGGTTCCGGCACGAGCCGCTGTAACGGCAGGCAAGTCCATTCGGGGGGTGGATTTTCAGCGAGGCACACAGGGCGAGGGCAATGTGGTGATCGACTTGTCGGATCCATCGATGGCGCCCGACATACAAGAGCGCGAAGGCAAGATCATCGTCGGATTTGCCAAAACCCGATTACCTGAGCCGTTGCGCGTGCGTCTGGATGTGAAGGATTTCGCCACGCCAGTGCAGTTCGTCAATGCCAGCGTGAGCGGCGATCGAGCCACCATCAGCATCGAGCCTGGTGGCACGTTCGATTACTCTACCTATCAGACCGACAGCAAGCTGACGGTCAGCGTTCGTCCGGCGACGGTCGACGACCTGCAAAAGCGCAATGCCGGGCAGCACGCCTACAGCGGCGAGAAGCTTTCGCTAAATTTCCAGGACATCGATGTGCGTTCGGTGCTGCAACTGATCGCCGATTTCACCAACCTCAATCTGGTGGCCAGCGACACTGTGCAGGGTGGCATCACGTTGCGCTTGCAGAACGTGCCTTGGGATCAGGCGCTGGATCTGGTGCTGAAAACCAAGGGGCTGGACAAGCGCAAGGCCGGCAATGTCCTGCTGGTTGCGCCGGCCGATGAAATTGCTGCCCGTGAGCGTCAGGAGCTGGAATCACAGAAGCAGATTGCCGATCTGGCGCCGTTGCGTCGGGAGCTGTTGCAGGTGAATTACGCCAAGGCGGCGGACATCGCCAAGCTCTTCCAGTCGGTGACCAGTGCCGAAGCGAAACCCGACGAACGGGGGTCTATCACTGTCGATGAGCGCACCAACAACATCATTGCCTATCAGACCCAGGATCGGCTTGACGAGCTGCGCAGGATCGTCACGCAGCTGGATGTCCCTGTGCGCCAGGTAATGATCGAGGCGCGGATCGTCGAAGCCAACGTCGACTACGACAAAAGCCTCGGGGTGCGCTGGGGTGGTTCGATTCAGAACCGGGGCAACTGGAACACCTCCGGCGTCAGCAACGGAGTCAACGGCTCGTCGACTATCGGCACGCCCGGCAGTACCAGTACCAATTCACCGTTCGTCGACATGGGTGCGGTCAATAACACCTCGGGAATCGGCATCGCGTTCATCACCGATAACGTCTTGCTGGACCTGGAACTGACGGCGATGGAAAAAACCGGCAATGGGGAAGTCGTCTCGCAACCCAAGGTGGTCACGTCCGACAAGGAGACCGCCAAAATCCTCAAGGGCACCGAGATTCCCTATCAGGAAGCCAGTTCCAGCGGCGCGACTTCGGTGTCGTTCAAGGAGGCTTCGCTGTCGCTGGAAGTGACGCCGCAGATCACCCCCGACAACCGGATCATCATGGAGGTCAAGGTGACCAAGGACGAGCCGGACTACCTGAACAAGGTCCAGGATGTGCCGCCCATCAAGAAAAACGAAGTGAACGCCAAGGTCCTGGTCAACGATGGAGAGACCATCGTCATTGGCGGCGTTTTCTCAAATACTCAAAGCAAGGTCGTAGATAAGGTGCCATTTCTTGGCGATGTGCCGTATCTTGGCCGCCTTTTCCGGCGTGATGTGGTTTCGGAGAAAAAATCCGAGCTGTTGGTATTCCTCACTCCGCGTATCATGAATAACCAGGCGATTGCTGTGAGTCATTGATTCTGTGCGAAATTTGATTCTTGTTGGACCGATGGGTGCTGGAAAAAGCACCATCGGCCGGTTGCTGGCCAAAGAGCTGCGCCTGCCATTCAAAGATTCCGATAAGGAAATTGAATTGCGCACGGGCGCCAATATCCCTTGGATCTTCGATAAAGAAGGCGAACCGGGCTTTCGTGATCGCGAGCAGGCAATGATTGCCGAGCTGTGCGATTACGACGGAGTGGTGCTGGCGACAGGTGGAGGCGCGGTCATGCGCGAAGCCAATCGTCGGGCACTGCATGCCGGTGGGCGGGTGGTTTATCTGCATGCCTCGGTCGAGCAGCAGGTCGGCCGCACGGCCCGCGACCGCAATCGGCCATTGTTGCGTACTGCCGATCCGGCCAAGACCCTTCGGGATCTGTTGGCGATCCGCGATCCGCTGTATCGGGAAATTGCCGACCTGGTGGTCGAAACCGATGAGCGGCCGCCACGAATGGTCGTACTCGACATTCTGGAGCGCCTGCAGCAGTTGCCACCCCGTTAAAGCGCCGCGCGAAATGCGCTATCCTCGGCGTCCCGCCATGACCGCTCAAGGTTGTGGCGGATGGCTACCGAACGGCGTCACACCAGCAGAGGCCGTGGATATTCGTTAACTCAGGGCAGGATGCCTGATTCATCTTCACTGTGGGGACACATGCAGACACTCAAGGTCGATCTAGGCGAGCGCAGCTACCCGATTCATATTGGCGAAGGTTTGTTGGATCAGCCTGAGCTGCTGGCCCCGCACATTCGCGGACGGCAAGTAGCGATCATCTCCAACGAGACTGTTGCGCCGCTCTATCTCGAGCGTCTGACCCGCAGCCTGGCGCAGTTCTCGGTGATTTCCGTGGTGCTGCCCGACGGCGAAGCCTTCAAGACCTGGGAAACCCTTCAACTGATTTTCGACGGCCTGCTGACCGCCCGGCATGATCGCCGTACCACGGTGATCGCCCTCGGTGGCGGTGTTATCGGTGACATGGCCGGCTTTGCCGCCGCCTGCTACCAGCGTGGCGTCGATTTCATCCAGGTTCCGACCACACTGCTGTCGCAAGTCGACTCTTCGGTGGGCGGCAAGACCGGGATCAACCATCCGCTGGGCAAGAACATGGTCGGCGCCTTCTATCAGCCGAACGTGGTGCTGATCGATACCGCCAGCCTCAATACCCTGCCGGCGCGCGAGCTGTCCGCCGGATTGGCCGAAGTCATCAAGTACGGGCTGATCTGTGATGAGCCGTTCCTGACCTGGCTCGAAGACAACGTCGACCGTCTGCGCAACCTGGATCAACAAGCCCTGACCTATGCCATCGAGCGCTCCTGCGCGGCCAAGGCGGCGGTGGTCGGTGCCGATGAGAAAGAGACGGGCGTGCGTGCCACGCTGAACCTGGGCCACACTTTTGGCCACGCCATCGAAACCCACATGGGCTATGGTGTGTGGCTTCATGGTGAGGCTGTGGCTGCCGGCACCGTAATGGCGCTGGAAATGTCCACGCGGCTGGGCTGGATCAGCGAGCAGGAGCGCGATCGCGGCATTCGTCTGTTCCAGCGAGCGGGGCTGCCGGTCATTCCGCCGGAAGAAATGACAGAAGCCGATTTCCTCGAACACATGTCCATTGATAAAAAAGTGATCGACGGTCGTTTGCGCCTGGTGCTGCTGCGCCACATGGGTGAAGCGGTGGTGACCGACGATTATCCGAAAGAGGTTCTACAGGCCACGCTGGGGGCAGATTACCGCGCCCTGGCCCAGCTTAAAGGTTAATAAGAACGCGATGACTAGTTTGCATGCCGACGAGGCTTTCCTCGGCCATTACCAGTTGAGTCATGACCCTTTTGCTCCACGGGTGCCTGGCTTCAAATTTTTCCCGGCCCAGCGCAAGCCCGTGCTGGGGCAATTGCATCACCTGGCCCGTTACAGCCAGTTGCTGCTGGTGGTCACCGGCCCGGAGGGCAGTGGCAAGACCCTGTTGCGGCAGGCCCTGGTCGCCAGCACCAACAAGCAGTCGGTACAAAGTGTGGTGGTTTCTGCCCGCGGCGCTGGCGATGCGGCCGGGGTGTTGCGTCAGGTGGCCCAGGCGCTGAACGTCGGCCAGGCTGATGTCGACGCCATTCTGGCGCAAGTGGTGCAGCTTGCGCTGACCGGGCAAGAGGTCTATCTGCTGGTCGATGATGCCGAACAACTCGACGAGTCCGCCCTTGAGGCTCTGATGAGCCTGGCTGCCGGCGCGCCTGAAGGCCGTCCGCATGTGTTCCTGTTCGGTGAATCCTCGATGATTGCTCAGCTTGAGGCTTTGCATCTCGAGGAAGAGCGTTTCCATGTCATCGAACTGCAACCCTACACCGAGGAAGAAACCCGCGAATATCTGGAGCAGCGGCTTGAAGGTGCCGGTCGCGGTATCGAACTTTTCACCGCAGATCAGATCTCTGATATTCACGAAAGCTCCGAAGGTTGGCCTGGCAGCATCAACCAGGCGGCCCGCGATGCAATGATCGAAGCCATGATCGCCAGCCGCACAGCGGTCAAGCGTCCAAAAATGGGGTTCAATATGCCGAAGAAACACGTATTGGCGATTTCCGCTGTTGTCGTGGTCGCGGTAGCTGCCGCCTGGTTGATGCCGGGTCGCAACAAGGCGCCGACCACGGGTGCACCGGCCAACGAGCAGGCGCAACTGCCGCTCGGCCAGGGTCAGCCGACAGCGAATGGCGGGGCTCCGGCCGTCGAATTCGCCGGCAACACGCAACCGATGCCGTTGCCGTTGGTCGGTAACTCGCAACCGGTCATGCGCGGTCCGCTGGCTGAAGCGGCGGGCGGCATCACCGAGGGTGACGATGGTGTGCCGGTCGAAGGTTCCAGCGCTACGCCGCCGACCGTTACCACCACAGCACCACCTGTGGGCGTTCCTGCCGGCCCTGCGCCGACGCCGGCCGCCAAGCCGACCCCCGCGCCGACTCAGGTCGCCACCGCCAAGCCAGCGCCTGCTCCAGTGGCCAAGCCTGCACCAGCGCCAGCCAAGCCAGTCGTTGCTGCTGCGGCGGCGGCCAAGCCTGCCGAGAAACCGGCTCCGGCGGCCAAGGCTGCTGGTGGCACCTGGTACGCAGGTCAGGCGCCGAACAACTACGTGGTACAGATCCTCGGCACCAGCTCTGAAGCGACCGCACAAAACTTCGTCAAGGAGCAGGGCGGCGAGTACCGTTATTTCAAGAAAGTCCTCAATGGCAAGCCGCTTTACGTGATCACCTACGGCAACTTCGCCAATCGTGATGCAGCCGTTTCCGCCATCAAGGCCTTGCCAGCGAAGGTTCAGGCTGGTAAACCTTGGCCTCGCACTGTCGCCAGCGTCCAACAGGAACTGGCAACAACTCGCTGAAGATTCGGCGGCCTTACCCAGGCCGCCTCTCCAAGCACCTCAAAATTTCTACAAGTGCGCGCAACCCATCGGGCTGCGTGCCTTGTGGTGTCTGCGTCACAGTAGTCTTTGAGTCGTTGCGGTCAAAATTAAAAAAGTTTTGACTAGCACAGCAGATCGCTTTAAACCTTTCACAAATGCGACATGAATTTGCGACATTTCGTCGTCAAATTTGTGAGGCCAAGTGTCGGTGTGTACAATGACCTCCCTTTTGCCCCCGCAAAGCCGGCGTACGTTCGGCGCGGATGGCAAGTGGTTGAATTGAAAAGAAATTTGCCTCGATCAGAGGCAGCCTGGTGAGAAAGTGTCTATGAAAGCAGGTCTGTACCAACCAGATGAATTCAAGGATAACTGCGGTTTCGGCCTGATAGCCCATATGCAGGGCGAGCCCAGTCATACCCTTTTGCAAACGGCCATCGAGGCCCTGACCTGCATGACCCACCGCGGTGGGATTAATGCCGACGGCAAGACCGGTGACGGTTGCGGTCTGCTGATTCAAAAGCCGGACGTGTTCCTGCGAGCCATCGCCCAGGAAACCTTCGGCGTCGCATTGCCCAAGCAATACGCTGTGGGCATGGTCTTCTTCAACCAGGATCCGGTGAAAGCCGAGGCCGCTCGCGAGAACATGAACCGCGAGATCCTGGCCGCCGGCCTGCAACTGGTCGGCTGGCGCAAAGTGCCGATCGACACCAGCGTCCTCGGCCGCCTGGCCCTTGAGCGCCTGCCGCAGATCGAGCAAGTGTTCATCGGCGGTGAAGGCCTGAGCGATCAGGACATGGCCGTCAAGCTGTTCACCTCCCGTCGTCGCTCGTCCGTGGCCAACGCCGCCGACGTCGATCACTACGTGTGCAGCTTTTCCCACAAGACCATCATTTACAAAGGCCTGATGATGCCGGCGGACTTGACCGCCTTCTATCCGGACCTGAGCGATGAGCGCCTGCAAACCTCGATTTGCGTGTTCCACCAGCGCTTCTCCACCAACACCCTGCCGAAATGGCCGCTGGCCCAACCGTTCCGCTTCCTGGCGCACAACGGCGAGATCAACACCATCACCGGCAACCGCAACTGGGCTGTGGCCCGTCGCACCAAGTTCACCAACGATCTGATGGACCTGGAAGAACTCGGCCCGCTGGTCAACCGCGTTGGTTCCGACTCCTCGAGCATGGACAACATGCTCGAGCTGATGGTCACCGGCGGCATCGACCTGTTCCGTGGCGTGCGGATGATCATTCCGCCAGCGTGGCAGAACGTCGAGACCATGGACCCGGACCTGCGTGCGTTCTACGAATACAACTCGATGCACATGGAACCGTGGGACGGCCCGGCCGGCGTGGTCATGACCGACGGTCGCTACGCGGTGTGCCTGCTCGACCGTAACGGTCTGCGTCCGGCGCGTTGGGTCACCACCAAGAACGGTTTCATCACCCTGGCCTCGGAAATCGGTGTCTGGAACTACCAGCCTGAAGACGTGATCGCCAAGGGCCGTGTGGGTCCTGGCCAGATCTTTGCCGTGGACACCGAAACCGGACAGATCCTCGACACCGACGCCATCGACAACCGTCTCAAGTCCCGTCATCCGTACAAGCAATGGCTGCGCAAGAATGCCCTGCGCATCCAGGCGACCATGGAAGACAACGACCACGGTTCGGCGTTCTACGACGTCGATCAGCTCAAGCAATACATGAAGATGTACCAGGTCACGTTCGAAGAGCGCGACCAGGTGCTGCGTCCGCTCGGCGAGCAAGGCTACGAAGCCGTGGGCTCGATGGGCGACGATACGCCGATGGCCGTGCTGTCCCAGCGCGTGCGCACGCCGTACGACTATTTCCGCCAGCAGTTCGCGCAGGTCACCAACCCGCCGATCGACCCGCTGCGCGAAGCCATCGTCATGTCGCTGGAAATCTGCCTCGGTGCCGAGCGCAACATCTTCCAGGAGTCGCCGGAACACGCCTCGCGCGTGATCCTCAGCTCGCCGGTCATTTCCCCGGCCAAGTGGCGCTCGCTGATGAACCTCGATCGTCCGGGCTTCGAACGCGCGATCATCGACCTCAACTACGACGAAAGCGTCGGCCTGGAAGCGGCGATCCGCAACGTTGCCGATCAGGCTGAAGAAGCCGTGCGCTCCGGTCGTACCCAGGTCGTGCTGAGTGACCGTCACATCGCCCCGGGCAAGTTGCCGATCCACGCCTCCCTGGCAACCGGTGCGGTGCACCACCGCCTGACCGAAAAAGGCCTGCGCTGCGACTCCAACATCCTGGTGGAAACCGCAACCGCGCGCGATCCGCATCACTTCGCCGTGTTGATCGGTTTCGGTGCCTCTGCCGTTTATCCGTTCCTGGCTTATGAAGTGCTGGGCGACCTGATCCGTACCGGTGAAGTACTGGGCGACCTCTACGAGGTGTTCAAGAACTACCGTAAAGGCATTACCAAGGGCTTGCTCAAGATCCTGTCGAAGATGGGTATCTCGACCATTACTTCGTACCGTGGTGCGCAGTTGTTCGAGGCCATCGGCCTGTCGGAAGAAGTCTGCAACCTGAGCTTCAAGGGTGTGCCGAGCCGCATCAAGGGTGCGCGTTTCGTCGACATCGAAGCCGAGCAGAAAGCGCTGGCCACCGAAGCCTGGAGTCCGCGCAAGCCGATCCAGCAGGGCGGTCTGCTGAAGTTCGTCCACGGTGGCGAATATCACGCCTACAACCCGGACGTGGTCAACACCCTGCAAGCCGCTGTGCAGCAGGGCGACTACAGCAAGTTCAAGGAATACACGTCGCTGGTGGACAACCGTCCGGTGTCGATGATCCGCGACCTGCTGAAAGTCAAAACCCTCGACACTCCATTGGATATGAGCGAAGTCGAACCGCTGGAATCGGTGCTCAAGCGCTTCGACTCCGCCGGTATTTCGCTGGGCGCCCTGTCGCCGGAAGCTCACGAAGCCCTGGCCGAAGCCATGAACCGCCTCGGTGCGCGTTCCAACTCCGGCGAAGGCGGCGAAGACCCGGCGCGCTACGGCACCATCAAGAGCTCGAAAATCAAGCAAGTCGCCACCGGCCGTTTCGGTGTGACCCCGGAATACCTGGTCAACGCTGAAGTGCTGCAGATCAAGGTTGCCCAAGGCGCCAAGCCAGGCGAGGGCGGTCAACTGCCAGGCGGCAAGGTCAACGGTCTGATCGCCAAGCTGCGCTACGCAGTACCGGGCGTGACCCTGATTTCGCCACCGCCGCACCACGACATCTACTCGATCGAAGACCTGTCGCAGCTGATCTTCGACCTGAAACAAGTCAACCCGCAGGCGCTGGTCTCGGTGAAGCTGGTAGCGGAAGCAGGCGTCGGCACCATTGCCGCCGGCGTGGCCAAGGCTTACGCGGACTTGATCACCATCTCCGGCTACGACGGCGGTACCGGTGCATCGCCGCTGACCTCGATCAAATACGCGGGCGCTCCGTGGGAACTCGGCCTGGCCGAAACCCACCAGACCCTGCGCGGTAACGACCTGCGCGGCAAAGTCCGGGTACAGACCGACGGCGGCCTGAAAACCGGCCTCGACGTGATCAAGGCTGCGATCCTCGGCGCTGAAAGCTTCGGCTTCGGCACCGCGCCAATGATTGCCCTGGGCTGCAAATACCTGCGCATCTGCCACCTGAACAACTGCGCCACCGGCGTCGCGACCCAGAACGAGAAGCTGCGCAAGGACCACTACATCGGTACCGTCGACATGGTGGTGAACTTCTTCACCTACGTCGCCGAAGAAACCCGTGAGTGGCTGGCCAAGCTGGGCGTGCGCTCCCTCGAAGAGCTGATCGGCCGAACCGATCTGCTGGAAGTCCTCGAAGGCCAGACCGCCAAGCAGCATCACCTGGACCTGACTCCGTTGCTGGGCAGCGACCACGTGCCGGCGGACAAACCGCAGTTCTGTGGCGTAGACCGCAACCCGCCATTCGACAAAGGCCTGCTGGCCGAGAAAATGGTCGACATGGCCACCTCGGCGATCAACGACCTGAGCGGCGCCGAGTTCGCCCTGGACATCTGCAACTGCGACCGTTCCATCGGTGCGCGGATCTCCGGCGAAATCGCGCGCAAGCACGGCAACCAGGGCATGGCCAACGCGCCGATCACGTTCCGCTTCAAAGGCACGGCCGGGCAGAGCTTCGGCGTGTGGAACGCCGGCGGCCTGAACATGTACCTGGAAGGCGATGCCAACGACTACGTCGGCAAGGGCATGACCGGCGGCAAGCTGGTGATCGTTCCGCCGAAGGGCAGCGTCTACCGCACTCAGGACAGTGCGATCATCGGTAACACCTGCCTGTACGGCGCCACCGGCGGCAAGCTGTTCGCCGCTGGCACAGCGGGTGAGCGCTTCGCCGTGCGTAACTCCGGTGCCCACACCGTCGTGGAAGGCACTGGCGATCACTGCTGCGAGTACATGACCGGTGGCTTCGTCTGCGTATTGGGCAAGACCGGTTACAACTTCGGCTCTGGCATGACCGGCGGTTTCGCCTACGTGCTCGACCAGGACAACTCCTTCGTTGACCGGGTCAACCACGAACTGGTGGAAATCCAGCGGATCAGCGGCGAGGCGATGGAAGCCTACCGCAGCCATTTGCAACGCGTGCTGAACGAGTACGTCGAGGAAACCGACAGCGAGTGGGGTCGTGAACTCGCCGAAAACCTCGACGATTACGTGCGCCGTTTCTGGTTGGTCAAGCCCAAGGCTGCCTCCCTGAAATCGTTGCTTTCCAGCACCCGTGCCAACCCGCAGTGATATGCGCCTGAAGAGTTTGATGAGGTTTTAAAATGGCTGAACGTCTGAATAATGACTTCCAGTTCATCGAGGTCGGGCGCAAGGATCCGAAGAAGAAACTGTTGCGTCAACGCAAGAAAGAGTTCGTGGAAATCTACGAACCGTTCAAACCCCAGCAGTCGGCCGACCAGGCCCACCGCTGCCTGGGTTGCGGCAACCCGTATTGCGAATGGAAGTGCCCGGTGCACAACTTCATTCCCAACTGGCTGAAACTGGTGGCCGAGGGCAACATCCTCCAGGCCGCCGAGCTGTCGCACCAGACCAACACCCTGCCGGAAGTCTGCGGCCGGGTGTGCCCGCAGGACCGTCTGTGCGAGGGTGCCTGCACCCTCAACGACGGCTTCGGCGCGGTGACCATCGGTTCGGTGGAGAAGTACATCACCGACACCGCGTTCGCCATGGGCTGGCGCCCGGACATGTCCAAGGTCAAGCCGACCGGCAAGCGTGTCGCGATCATCGGTGCAGGCCCTGCGGGCCTGGGTTGTGCCGACGTGCTGGTGCGCGGCGGCGTGACCCCGGTGGTGTTCGACAAGAACCCGGAAATCGGCGGTCTGCTGACCTTCGGCATCCCCGAGTTCAAGCTGGAAAAGACCGTGCTGAGCAATCGCCGCGAAGTCTTCACCGGCATGGGCATCGAATTCCGCCTCAACACCGAGGTGGGCAAGGACGTGACCATGGAGCAACTGCTCGAAGAATACGATGCCGTATTCATGGGCATGGGCACCTACACCTACATGAAGGGCGGTTTCGCCGGTGAAGACCTGCCGGGCGTGTACGACGCCCTGGACTTCCTGATCGCCAACGTCAACCGCAACCTGGGCTTTGAAAAGTCGCCGGAAGATTTCGTCGACATGAAAGGCAAGAAGGTCGTGGTACTGGGCGGTGGCGACACGGCGATGGACTGCAACCGTACGTCGATTCGCCAGGGTGCCAAGTCGGTGACCTGCGCCTATCGTCGTGACGAAGCGAACATGCCGGGCTCGCGCAAAGAGGTGAAGAACGCCAAGGAAGAAGGCGTTAAATTCCTCTACAACCGCCAGCCGATTGCCATTGTCGGTGAAGACAAGGTCGAAGGCGTGAAGGTGGTCGAGACCCGTCTCGGCGAACCGGACGCCCGTGGCCGTCGCAGCCCCGAGCCGATCCCGGGCTCCGAAGAGATCATCCCGGCCGACGCCGTGGTCATCGCTTTCGGTTTCCGCCCGAGCCCGGCGCCGTGGTTCGAGCAGTTCGAGATCCAGACCGACAGCCAGGGCCGAGTGGTGGCACCGGAACAAGGTCAGTACAAGCACCAGACCAGCAACCCGAAAATCTTCGCCGGTGGCGACATGGTGCGCGGGTCTGACCTGGTGGTGACGGCGATCTTCGAAGGCCGCAATGCGGCTGAAGGGATCCTGGATTACCTGGGCGTCTAACCGCGATCCCGAGCTGAAATGCAGTAAACCTGTGGGAGCGGGCTTGCTCGCGAAAGCGGACTGTCAGCCAACATCTTTGTTGGATATGCCGGCCTCTTCGCGAGCAGGCTCGCTCCCACAGTTGTTTCTGTGTGTTGCTGAAATCAGTGTATTCATTGCGACAAATTGACCCGATAGACAAAAGGCTGACCTGCATCCGTGCCTTTTGCGCCCGGCTCTGAGAAAATGCCCTCACTTTTTTTCCGGATGCCGACATGACTGCCCTGAAGAACGACCGTTTCCTGCGCGCCCTGCTCAAGCAACCCGTAGACGTCACCCCCGTGTGGATGATGCGTCAGGCCGGTCGCTACCTGCCTGAATACCGCGCCAGCCGCTCCAAGGCCGGCGACTTCATGAGCCTGTGCATGAACCCGGCGTTCGCTTGCGAAGTCACGATGCAGCCGCTCGACCGCTATCCGCAACTGGACGCGGCGATCCTCTTTTCCGACATCCTGACCATCCCCGATGCCATGGGCCAGGGCCTGTACTTCGAAACCGGCGAAGGTCCGCGCTTCAGGAAAGTCATCAGCACCCTGGCCGATATCGAAGCCCTGCCGATTCCTGACCCGCAGAAAGACCTGGGTTATGTGATGGACGCGGTCAGCACCATCCGCCGCGAACTGAACGGCCGTGTACCGTTGATCGGTTTCTCCGGCAGCCCGTGGACTCTGGCCACCTACATGGTCGAGGGCGGCTCGTCGAAAGACTTCCGCAAGACCAAGGCCATGCTCTACGACAACCCGCAAGCCATGCACCTGCTGCTGGACAAACTCGCGCAGTCGGTCACCAGCTACCTCAATGGCCAGATCATGGCCGGTGCGCAAGCGGTGCAGATCTTCGACACCTGGGGCGGCAACCTGTCGGCGGCGGCGTACCAGGAGTTCTCCCTGGCCTACATGAAAAAAATCGTCAGCGGCCTGATCCGCGAGCACGAAGGCCGCAAGGTGCCGGTGATCCTGTTCACCAAGAACGGTGGCCTGTGGCTGGAAAGCATTGCCGAGGCTGGCGCTGATGCCCTCGGCCTGGACTGGACGTGCGACATCGGCAACGCCCGCGCCCGGGTCGGCGACAAGGTTGCCTTGCAAGGCAACATGGACCCGACCGTGCTCTACGCCAAACCGGAAGCCATTCGTACTGAAGTCGGGCGTATTCTGGCCAGCTACGGCAAGGGCAGCGGCCACGTGTTCAACCTTGGTCATGGCATCACGCCGGAAGTCGATCCGGAGCACGCCGGTGCATTCCTGCGTGCAGTGCATGAATTGTCGGCGCAGTATCACGAGTAACGATCAACGCCGTTTTCAGAAGCCTGTCCCGCCTTGTGCCGGACAGGCTTTTTTATGTCCTGTCGGAAAATCGAATGCGCGGACTATTCCCGCCTGGATAGATGATTACTCCTACATAGAATTCTTCGTCATCCCCGTAAGGTTCCAGACCCCTGTTCAGCGCAGTGCTGAACAAAAACGAAGCGAACATCGCCGCCCGCACGGCGCCTTGTTTTCGATCAGCAGTCTGGAATACATCATGAAAATTACATTTGATAAGAGAAGTGCTTTAACGGCCTGCACTTCATCGATGATCCTGGTATCGGCAATGCTGGCCTCTCAAACCGTTTCCGCCCATGGCTATCTGGATGTCCCACCGTCCCGTGCTCTGCTGTGCCAGAAAGGGGTCAATACCAACTGCGGTGGCGCGCAGTACGAACCACAGAGCGTTGGCGAAACCTTCAAAGGCTTTCCGGCGGGCGTCGGTGGTGCTCCGTTGCAAGGGCCGGTCGACGGCAAGATTGCCAGCGGTGGTCACGCCCGTTTCTCTGCCCTGGACGCCCAGTCCGCCAGCCGTTGGCAGTTGACGGAAATCAAGGATCGCAAGATTGATTTCCAATGGCATTACAAGGCTATTCATCCAGCCACCAAACACGAGTATTTCATCAGCCGCAACGGTTGGAACCCGAACGAATCGCTCAAGCGCGCCACCTTCGAAAGTACCCCGTTCTGCACCGTCGATGGCGGCAATAAAATGCCGTCTAACAGCGACAAGCACAACTGTACTATCCCGGCAGATAAATCCGGCCATCACGTCATCCTGGCGATCTGGACCGTCGGTGATACCGATGCAGCGTTTTACAACGCAGCGGACGTAAACATCCTTGCCGAACCAGAGTTGCCGGGTGGCTGGTCCTCCGTGGGTAGCATTGCGCCTTCGACCGAGCTGCTGGTCGGTGACAAGGTCAAGGCCCGCGCATTCTCCGCCAATGGCGAGAATCCGGATTACAGCGTCGAAATCAGCATCGACAACGCTGAGGACGGCTCGCCACAAGACTGGTCCTTCAAGCTGGCGGAAAAAATCAACGCGACCCACAAGCTCATCCGCGCCGGTATTCGTGATGAAAACGGCAGCATCGAGCCGATCCGGGGCAACAACACGCTGTATGCACAAAAAGAAAGCGGTGTAACCCGCTACGAAGTGCAACTGGACATGAAGGAAGACACCGCAGCGCGCATGTCGGTGGCCTCGCAGCAAGCCGAATACGTTCTGGATAAAGGCCGGGCCAAGGTCGAGTTCGGCATGATTGCGAACCGTGCGATGAACGTCGAAGTGACCTTGTTCGATCAGAGCAACAAACCGGTAGGCACCACGTCGGCACAAGTAGCCAGCGGCTCCACTTCGTTGTCCATGGATGTACGCAGCAACCCGGGCGCGCACACACTGACCCTGGTCGGTACCACCCTGGATGGTCGCACCACCCGTCAGGATACCCAGACTACGCAACTGACCGGTGAAGGCGCCGGCATCGAATACGACTTCGTGTTCCCGGAAGGCCTCAGCGACTACAAGGCCGGCACCAAAGTGCTGCATCCGAAGATCAATGAAGTCTTTGAGTGCAAGCCATTCCCCGAGTCGGGTTACTGCAAGCAGTACAGCCCCTCCGCCCACGGCTTCGAACCGGGTGTCGGTGCTCACTGGCACATGGCGTGGGACAAGTTGTAAGTCCTCGCTACTGGCTTCAGACGACCTGAAAAAAGGTCGTCTGAAGCCAGGCGCTTCTGCTGAGTATCGAGTTGAAAATGAAGGTTTCGAATTTCTCCGGACACCGCATTCGGGCGTGCCTGAGCAGCGTTTGCTGGCTCGCGTTACCAGTGAGCGGCGCGCTGTTTCTGGCGTGGCAGGAACGGGAGTTTCGCGAGCATCTGGCTTCACCGTCGCCCGAGATCGCAACCCTGCAAACGGTGCTTGTACGTGAACCACTCGAAACAGCATCGATTGCCATTGTATTCGGCCTGACGACGGAGGCCACACCGCGGCCCAGCGCCGAGCCGCTGACTTTACAAGCGAGCTTTGTCAGTAGTGGATTATCCAAAGCACTGCTGGGCAATGCTCAGGGTTCTCGTCTCTATCAGGTGGGTGAGCGCTTGCCTGGTGGTAGCGTCCTGCGTCGTATCGAGCCCCGTCAGGTTGTGCTGTGGCACAAGGGACGAGAGGAACTGCTGACGCTCGCACCCTCTGGCGCACGTTTTCTGAAGGAAATCGAATCATCTGTCGATTCTTTACCGGTTACCACGACCACGCGTTTTTTACGCCCGTTCCCCGGGCAACCAGAGTGATGAATTTAATGAACAGCTTCGTCGGCGCGCATTGGCTGCGCTCCATGCTTGTGCTTGCCGTTTTGGCGGCTGCCGCCTTCTCGGGCACGCTTCGAGGCGCCGAAGAAAAATGGCAACTGGCGATGAACAACGCAGAGCTGCGCGACATCGTCGAAGAAATCTCCAATATTCTGGGGACCACAGTGGTACTGGACCCCAAGGTCTCCGGTCGCATCACCGTCATGTCCCGGCAGGCACTCGATCGTGAAGGGGTGCGCCGGTTGTTCTATTCGGTGCTCGACGCTCACAACTTTACGGTGATCGATGAGGGCGACCGGATCCTCATCACCCCGGTTGCCGAGGCCAGGACCCGGGCCGGCCAGGGCACGGTAAAAACCACCACGGCGTCGCAGTTCGTAACCGAAGTCATCGCATTGAACACCGGTAGCGCCTCCGATATTGCCGGTTTGGTGCGCCCGTTGATCTCTGCCAATGGTTATGTCGGTCCTTCGGTATCGGCCAACGCATTGGTGTTGACCGATACGGCTGCCAATGTGAAGCGCGTCGCCCGGGTGATCCGCGAACTGGATTCCGGCCAGAACAACCTGCATGCGGTGGTTCAGCTCAAGCATGCACAGGCGGGAGACGTCGCGCCGGTGATCGAGGCCTCCATGGGCAAGCGCAATGCCGAGTCAGCCATACAGGTGCTGGCTGACACCAGGACCAATCGGCTGATTTTCATTGGCCCGCCAGTCGTTCGCCAGCGCTTGATCGAACTGGCCCGAGGTCTGGACACGCCGGCCACCACGACGCTCGACAATGCCCGGGTGATTCGCCTGCGTCACAGCGATGCCAAGCAGTTGGCCGAGATCCTGGAGTCGATGGGGCAGGGCCGAAAACAGGCGCCCGCCATTGGCGGCGCCAAGGATACGTCGGGTGGTGCGGCCTTCATGATCAAGGCCGACGAAAGCCAGAACGCGCTGGTGCTGATTGCCGAACCCGCGCAGGTGCGGACCATCGAAAGCATCGTGCGTCAGTTGGACCAGCCGCGGGCCCAGGTGTTGATCCATGCCGCCATCGTCGAAATCTCCGGCGATATCGCCGACGCCGTCGGTGTGCAGTGGAATCTCGGCACGGGCGATGCCAAGGGCTTCATCAACTTTCCCGGCACGGACATTCCGATCGTCGGCGGGCTGAAGTTCGACGAGAAAAGATCGGCGCCGGAAGGGGCGATCCTGCAGCTGGGCGGTGACCGTTTCGGTGCGCTGATTTCGGCCCTGGCCAGCAACACCCACAGCAACCTGCTGTCCACGCCGAGCCTGTTGACCTTGGACAATCAGGAGGCCGAAATCATCGTCGGCCAGAACGTGCCGTTCAAGACGGGCTCCTACGCCACCAACAGCAACGGCGCGGAAAATCCGTTCACCACCGTCGAGCGCAAGGACGTCGGCATCAGCCTGAAGATCAAGCCTTACATCAATGAAGGCTCGACCTTGCGCCTGGAGGTCGAGCAGGAGGTGTCGGACATCGCACCCTCGGTGTCGGGAATTGATTCCTCGGACCTGATCACCAACAAGCGCGCACTCAAAAGCACCATCCTCGCCGACGATGGCGAAATCATCGTGATCGGCGGCCTGATCAGAGACAGTGTGCGCACCCAGAAAAGCGGCGTGCCGTTGCTGCGTGACATTCCCTACCTCGGTGCGCTGTTCCGTTGGAGCCGCAACACCCAGACCAAAAGCAACCTGATGGTGTTCTTGCGCCCGACTATCGTGCGCAGCAAGGAAGACCTGTCCCAAGTCAGCCAGCAGCGTTACAACGCGCTGCGTGACTTGAGCAAATCAGGGGCGGGGGATAACAACTCGTTGTTGCTGCCGTCCGAGGCGCGTGGGTTGTTCGAGCCATCCACCGACGCCCCCGTGTTCGATCTGCGCGGCAAGGCGCAGTAAAGCCATGAGCGAACGCTGCGAGCAATTGCCCTTCGGCTTCGCCCGGCGCTTTGGTGTGTTGCTGGAGCGTGACGGCGACGACCTGCGGCTTGCCTTGCGTAGCGACGCGCCGCTGAGCGCATTGGCGGAAGCGCGCCGGGTGTGCGGACGGGCGTTGTCGTTTCAGATTGTCGGGGCCGATGAGTACGCCTCCCGTCTGGCCGCGGCCTATCGCGAGGGGCACAGCGCGGTGGAGCAGGTTGCCCAAGGGCTGGACGAAGAACTGGACTTGCTCAGCCTGGTCGATCAGGTGCCGCAAACCGCCGACCTGCTGGAGCAACAGGGCGACGCGCCGATCATTCGCCTGATCAATGCGCTGCTCGGTGAAGCGGTGCGCGAGCATGCCTCGGATGTGCACCTGGAAACCTTCGAGCAGTACCTGTCGGTGCGCATGCGGGTCGATGGCCAGTTGCGTGAAATGCTCAGGCCAAAGCGCGAACTGGCGACGCTGTTGGTATCGCGGATCAAGGTCATGGCACGCCTGGACATCGCGGAAAAACGCGTGCCCCAGGACGGGCGGATGGCCTTGCGTCTGGCCGGGCATGAAGTCGATGTGCGGGTCTCGACGCTGCCTTCGGCCCACGGTGAACGGGTGGTACTGCGCCTGCTCGACAAACAGGCCGGGCGCCTGGACCTGCATCGGCTGGGCATGCCCGACGACACCCTCGCGGCCCTGCGCCAGTTGCTGGGCAAACCCCACGGCATCCTGTTGGTGACCGGGCCGACCGGCTCCGGCAAGACCACCAGCCTGTATGCGGCGCTGAGCAGCCTGAATGACCAGACCCGCAACATCCTCACCGTCGAAGACCCGATTGAGTATCACCTACCGGGTGTCGGCCAGATGCCGGTCAATCCGAAAGTCGACATGACTTTCGCCCGGGGTCTGCGGGCGATTTTGCGCCAGGATCCGGACGTGGTGATGGTCGGCGAAATCCGCGACCGCGAAACCGCCGAGATCGCAGTCCAGGCGTCCTTGACCGGGCATCTGGTGCTTTCGACCTTGCACACCAACAGTGCGGTTGGTGCCGTCACGCGGCTGGTGGACATGGGCGTCGATGCCTACCTGTTGGCGTCCTCGCTGGTGGGCATTCTGGCCCAACGACTGCTGCGCACCCTGTGCGCCCATTGCAAGGTTTCGTATATCGCCGACGCGGCAACCTGCCAGCGCCTGGGGCTCGACACCGCCAGACCGCACACCCTGTTCAAAGCCTCGGGCTGTGTGCAGTGCCAGCACGGCTATCGCGGGCGCATCGGCATTTACGAACTGGTCAGCGTGACACCTGCCGTCTCGGCGCTGATCCATCAGGGTGCCAGCGAGCAAATCCTTGTCGACGAAACGCGCAAGGTCTCGCGCAGCCTGTTCCAGGACGGCTGTCAGCGGGTGCTGGAAGGATTGACCAGTCTCGATGAGTTGCTGCGAGTGACCCAGGAGAACTGACCGATGCCAACTTTCGACTACCGCGCCCACGATGCCCGGGGACGATCCTGCAAGGGTCGACTGGAGGCCGATGGACCCCGTCATGCGCGACAGTTGTTGCGTGAGCGCGGCGTGTGGCCGCGTGAATTGACCGAGGTCCGGGTTGGCAGCGGCGCCGGCAGGCAACCCCGCGGCGGTCGTCTGAGTGCGGCGGATCTGGCGTTATTGACGTTGCAACTGTCAACGCTGGTTCAGGCCGGGCTGCCCCTGGAAGAAGCGCTCGATGCGGTGGCAAAGCAGAGCTCGAAGCGCAAGGTCGCAGGCCTGCTCTCGGCGGTCAGGAATCGTGTGATGGAAGGCCAGGCGCTGGCCTCGGCGCTGGGGCAATTTCCCAACGCCTTCCCTGAGTTGTTCCGCGCCACCGTGGCTGCCGGGGAACGCTCGGGGCATCTGGGCCATGTGCTGGAGCAACTGGCGGCCTACACCCAGGCCCGCCAGGCCTCGCGACAAAAGATCCAGATGGCCCTGGTGTACCCGTTGATCCTGATGTTGGCCAGCGCAGCAATCGTCGGTTTTCTGCTCGGCTATGTGGTGCCGGATGTGGTGAAGATCTTCGTCGACAGCGGTCAGCCGTTGCCCTGGCTGACCCAGGCGCTGATCGGTGTAAGCAACGGCCTGCGCAACCATTTCCTGTTGTTGATGGGCATGCTGGCGACGCTGTTCGGCCTGTGGCGCTGGAGCTGGCAGCAGCCGCAGTGGCGCTTGCGCTGGCATCGTTGGGTGCTGAATGCGCCAGTCATCGGCGAAGTGCTGCGAGCCATGGAGGCGGCGCGGTTTGCCAGCACCCTGGCGATCCTCGGCAAAAGTGCCGTGCCGTTGGTGGACGCTCTGGAGATTGCCGCTGCGGTCATCGGCAACCTGACCATTCGTGCGCGGATGGTCGATGTCGCCCGTTCCGTGCGCGAAGGCGCAACGCTGACCCGCGGCCTGGAACTGAGCGGCGACATCCCGCCGATGATGCTGCACATGATCGCCAGCGGCGAACGTGCCGGCGAGCTCGACCGCATGCTGGCCCGGGCCGCCGAACAACAGGAAAGCAGCCTCGCCGCGCGCATCGCGCTGGTGGTGAGCCTGTTCGAGCCGGCCATGCTGGTATTGATGGGCGGCGTCGTGCTGCTGATCGTCATGGCCATCCTGCTCCCGATTCTCAGCCTCAACCAATTGGTGAATTGACTCATGCACGCTGTCCGCAAAAACCTCTCCCGCACACAACGCGGTTTTACCCTGATCGAAATCATGGTGGTGGTGGTCATCATCGGCGTGCTGGGGGCCATTGTGGTACCGCAGTTCATGAGCCGCCCTGATCAGGCCAAGGTCACCGCTGCCAGAATCGATATCCAGGCCATCGCCACCGCCCTGGAAATGTATCGCCTCGACAACGCCCATTACCCGTCGACCCAGCAAGGCCTGGAAGCCTTGGTCAAGCGTCCCTCGGGGCTGCCTGTGGCGCGTGGCTGGAACCCTCAGGGTTACCTCAAGAGCATGCCGGTCGACCCGTGGAACACGCCTTATCAGTACCTCAATCCGGGTGTGAGATCGGCGGATGGCAGTTACGACCTGTATTCCCTGGGCGCCGATGGCGTAGCGGGCGGCGAAGGGTTTGCCGCCGAAATCGGCAATTGGGGCCATTGATCCGTGGGTGACCGCTGCCGGGGGTTTACCTTGCTGGAACTGATGATCGTGCTGGTCCTGGTTGGCGTGTTGCTGGGCATGGTGAGCCTTGCCAGCGGGGGCAGCCCGGCGCGTCAGGTCAGGCAGGAAGCCGAGGCGATGGTGCAGGTGATTCATCAATTGCGTGAGCGCGCGGTGTTCGAGGGCCAGGAGTATGGCTTGCGGCTGAGTGCCGATGGCTACCGGGTGATGCGTCTGGGTGTTCGCGGGTGGGAGCCGGTGGCGGCGCTTTCGCGCTGGCCCCGGAGTGTGCAGGCACGCTTGAAGGAGGACGGTTATTCGATAACGCTGGGGGCTGACGAAGGGCTGCCGCAGTTGCTGATGCTCAGCAATGATGAAACGAGTGCCTTCACGCTGACCTTCGAGTCCGGCTCCCGGACCTGGTTGAGTCTGTCCTGCGATGGTATCGGTGAGGCAGTGATTGATGGCTAACCCGCGATCCAGATCCGCCATGGGCGGTTTCACGCTGCTGGAAATCATGGTGGCCCTGGCGGTCTTCGCGACGCTGGCGGCTGCCGTGTTGTCAGCCAGTCAATACGTGGTGAAGCAGCGCGGCGCCGTTGAAAACCGGCTGTTCGCGGCGTGGCTGGCGGACAACCGCTTGAACGAATTGCGCCTGCAAGCCGGGTTGGCGGCCGGCCAGCAACAACAGGTGGTGTCCATGGATCAGCGCAATTGGGTGCTGCATCAGCACATCAGCGCCACCCGTGATCCACGCTTGCTCCAGGTCGACATTCAGGTCAGTCCTGCAAACGGTGCGCACGGCTTGTATCGTGCCAGCGGCTGGCTGCCTGTCGTTCATGAATAAGCAGTGCGGGTTCACCTTGCTGGAACTGGTCATCGCCCTGGCGATCTTCGCCGTGCTGGGGCTGGCCAGTTGGGGCTTGTTCGATAGCGTGGTGCGGGTGCAACAGGGCGCGACGGCTCACGAGCGAGAACTCAGGCGCCTGCAACGAGCGCTGGCGGTGATCGAGCGGGATCTGCTGCATGTCACTGAGCAGCCGATGCTGCTCGCACCAGCGCTTTTGCAGTTCCAGCGCAGTCACTGGCGTAATCCACTGGACCAGGCCCGCAGTGAGCGCCAGGGGCTGACCTATCGACTCGACGGCGACGTGCTGTGGCGCGAAAGCCAGGGCGAAGGCGCAGAGCTCGTGCAGCGGCAAAAGCTGCTGGAAGGTGTACGCGAGTTGAACTGGCGCCTGTTCGACAGCCAGTCCGGCTGGGTCGCTGGTTGGCCGGCAGGGCAGGACGCGAAGACGCCCCTGGCGCTTGAGGTGCAAGTCTCGGTCGGGCGTTTCGAATCGATTCGTCGGGTGTTGCCGATGCCGGGTGCATTGCCATGAACGGGCGCCAACGCGGCATTGCGTTGATCAGTGTCTTGCTGGTCATGAGCCTGGCGCTGCTGATCACCGGTGGCTTGTTGCGCAGCCATCACCTGTCGCTGCAAAGCAGTGGGCAACAGTTGCAGCAACTACACCTGCGCCAACTCGCATCGGGCGGGGAAAGCTGGGCAATGTTGCTGTTGCGCGACGCGCTACAGAACACCGAAAAGCCCGTCGAGCGGGTTCAAGGCTGGACGGCCATGGCGCCGGGTTTCGAGGTTGAAGATGCGCAGATCCGCATCGATATCGATGACCTTGCCGGGCGCTTCAATCTCAATGCGCTGTTACGCCAGGGGCAGGTGGATCAGGTCACCCTCAACCGTTGGGCGCGGCTGCTGGAGCTGCTCGATCTTCCGCCGCTGCAATTGAGCCAGGTCGGGCCGCTGCGGGAGCTGAGCCAGCTGCGCTTGCTGCCCGGCATTGACGCTCACCTGCTGCAACGGCTGGAACCCTGGGTGGCGCTGCTGCCCTCCGATACCGCGTTGAACATCAACACCGCACCGGCGCTGCTGTTGAGAACGCTTGGCGAGCTGGACGCCGCGACCGCAGAGGCGTTGGCGGCTCAGGCAGCGACAGCGCCTTGGGCGAGCGTCCAGGCATTTACGCAGGACCCATTGCTCTCCGGGCAGGGCTTGAGCAGTCACGGACTTGGCACCCATAGCCGCTGGTATCGGATCAGCGTGCGGGTGACCCGGGACGGGCGCGAACTGCACCTGGCCACGGATGTCGGGCACGACCCCAAGACCCGACAATTGACCGTGCTGCAACGACGTTTTCTTCCCATCAGTAGCCACGAGAGACCGCGATGAACACTTGGCTTTACCTGACCGCCGAGGGCCGGGACGCGCCATCCAGCCTCTGGCCCTGCGTCCTGTGGTCGCCAACCGATCAACGCCAGTCGATGCCACTGAGTCAGGCGGCCTCGGCATTGCAGGGGAAGTCGGTCGATGTGCTGCTGCCCATGGAAATGTGCAGTTGGGTGTGTAGCGAGCCGTGGCCGGCACGGCGTAAACCCGAAACCCAGGCCATAGCATTCGCCGTGGAAGATCAGCTGAGTGAAGCGCTGGAAGTAGTGCATCTGAGTGTTGGCACTCGTGATCGGGACGGATGCTACCCGGTTATGGTCATCGGTCGGGAACGCTTGGTTGCCGTGCTCGACTTGCTGCGCGAGGCGGGTATTGAAGTACGCGCCGTGTTCGTCGATGCCGATGTGTTGTCCGGTGATCAGCCGTGCGGCACATGGTGCTTCGGTCGTTGGCTGTTGGGTGGAGGCGTGTCGGCACGCATGGCGTTGTCGCAAGACGATCTGGCGCTGCTTGCCCCATTGTTACCCAAGGACATGCAATGGCTGGACGAACGTGAGGGCGCCACTGCAATCGACCAATGCCTGAGCCGCCGTCCAACCTTGGCCATCAACCTGCTGCAAGGCGCATTCGCCCCGCGTGGCAAGCGTCTTCCCTGGCGTACCGGCGGGTGGGTGTTGCTGATGCTGGCGCTGTTGACCTGGGGTGCCAGCGAGACGCGGATCCGCTTCCTCGACAGTGAGGCCCACCGCCTGGCTACCCAAAATGAGCTGCGATTCAAGACGCTATACCCGGAACAAAGCCGCATCGTCGATATGGCCGCACAACTCAAGGCTCTGCAAAACCAGCCTGTGGATTCGCAAAACACCCGCATTGCCGGGCTGGTCCGGTTGATTGAACAGGTGATCGGTGCCAGCCCGGTCGAGGTCCGGCGCATCGAGTTTCGAGCGGGCGAAGGCTGGAAAATCCAGCTGACCGCCAGCGGCTTTGCCGAACTGGAGCAGCTGCGTGAGCGCGGGCGACAGCAAGGCATGCCCGTTCGGCTCGAGAGCGCGAGTAAAGCCGCCAACCGGGTGCACGCCACCCTCACCATGGAGGACGAGGCATGAAGCAGGCATGGCGACGCATGTCTGTGCGCGAACAACGGCTGTTGCTGGTGCTGGGGGCTTTCCTGCTGACGGTTGTGGCTTTCAGCCTGATCTGGCAACCGACCCGGCAGCGGCTGGAAACTGTCGAACGACAGTATCAACAGCAGGCGGGGCTGGCTGTGCAACTGCAGCGGGCGTTACCGCGCAGCCACGTCCCTGTCGACAGCGAAAAACCGCTATCGCTGCGCATCAGCGAAAGCGCCGCGGCGGCGGGGTTGGAAATTCGTCAGATGGAGAGCGATAGCGATCTGCTGCGCGTGACCCTCAATGGCAACGCGCAGCCGTTGATGCAGTGGCTCGATGGGATCGAGCGTGATGGCGTCGCGCTGCAAACCCTGACACTGGAGAAGCGCGACGATGCCCTGGAGGCGCGGGTGGTGCTCAAGTAGCCGAGGTGTTCTGCGGCAACAAGGGCAACTTCGCCAGCTTCAACGCGACCAGCAACGCAATCAGCAGCAGCGTGCCGATGAACAACCCGATGCCGTTCCAGCCGCCCAGGTGCCAGAACACGCCACCCGCCGTACCGGCGATGCTCCCCCCGGCGTAGTAGCTGAACAGGTACAAGGACGATGCCTGGCCCTTGGCCCTGGTGGCGCGGCGGCCGATCCAGCTGCTGGCAACCGAGTGGGCGCCAAAGAAGCCGAAGGTAAAGATCAGCATGCCAATGATCACCAGCGGCAATGGCGTGAACATCGTCAGGGCGAGACCACCGATCATCAGCGCGATGGTGCTCCAGAGCACTTTGCGGCGACCGAGTTTGTCGGCCAGCGAGCCGATTTTCGCTGAGCTGTAGATGCCCGACAGGTACACCACCGACAGCAACCCGACGAAGGCCTGTTCCATGTGGTACGGCGCGGCCAGCAGGCGATAGCCGATGTAGTTGAACAGCGTGACGAACGCGCCCATCAGCACAAAGGCTTCCAGAAACAGCAGCGGCAGGCCGGCGTCGCGAAAGTGCATGGTGAAACCGTCGAGCAGGCTGCGCGGGTGCAGCGAGCGGGCGCGGAAGTTGCGCGACTCGGGGAGGATTTTCCAGAACACCGCCGCGGCAATCAGCGCCAGGCCGCCGATCACCAGCATCGCCGTGTGCCAGCTGACGAAGTCGATCAATACCCCGGTGATCAAGCGTCCGCTCATCCCGCCAATCGCGTTGCCTCCGATGTACAAGCCCATGGCGAGGCCGATGTGCTGTGGGTGGATCTCTTCGCTCAAGTAAGTCATCGCAACCGCGGCCAGACCGCTCAACGACAATCCAATCAGCGCACGCATCAGCAGTACACCGTGCCAGCTCGGCATCATCGCACTGGCCATGGTGCACAGCGCAGCGGCGAACAGTGCGGTGACCATCACCGGTTTACGCCCGATACGGTCGGAAATCGGGCCAGTGATCAGCAGGCCGATGGCAAGCATACCGGTGGCGATAGACAGGATCAGGCTGCTTTGTGCCGCGTTGATTGAATATTCGTGGGACAACAGCGGCATCATCGGTTGTACGCAGTAGAGCAGGGCGAAGGTCGCAAAGCCGCCGCAGAACAGTGCCAACACCGTGCGCATGAACGCCGGCGTGCCTTTTTCGATGTAGATCTCTTTCAGTCCGACGACGGCATCGTCCGGTGCGGCGGGACGAACTTCATGGGCGAGTGGAGCGACAGCAGTTTTCACGGTGGACCTCGCAGGAGCGCAGCCGGTCAGGCAATGAAAAAAGCATATAGCTGGCTAATGATTCAATCCAATATATTGTTCGACCTGTTTGATAGCTTCTACGACCTAATGAGGTTTTCATGGAATTGCGTCATCTGCGCTACTTCATCGCCGTCGCCGAAGAACTGCACTTCGGCCGCGCCGCACAGGTGCTGGGCATCTCCCAGCCACCGCTGAGCCAGCAGATTCAGGCGCTGGAACAGGAAGTCGGCGCCCGTCTGTTCGAGCGTACCAATCGTCGGGTCGAGCTGAGCGAGGCCGGTCGGCTGTTCCTGGAAGAGGCGCGACTGGTGCTGGCGCAGGTCGACAAAGCGGCGGATGTCGCGCGACGGGCGCAACTGGGTGAGCTGGGCGAGCTGAAAATCGGCTTCACCTCATCGGCACCGTTCAATTCGACCATTCCGCAGGCGATCTTCTCGTTTCGCCAGCGTTTCCCGGCGGTACACCTGAACCTGCGCGAGATGAGCAGCACCCAGGTGGCCGATGCGCTGGTGGACGAGTCGATTGAAGTCGGGATCATGCGCCCGCTCGGGCTGCCGGACTGCCTCAGCGTGGTCGAACTGATGCGCGAACCGCTGGTCGCGGTACTCAGCTCCAAGCACCCGTTGGTAGAGGGCAGCGAGGAGGGCTTGTTCCTGTCCGCCCTGGCGCTTGAGCCCTTTGTGTTTTTTCCACGCAGTTATGGCAGCGGCTTGTACGCCCAGTTGCTCAGCCTGGCGCGGGATGCCGGTTTCACGCCGCATTTTGCCCAGGAGGCTGGCGAGGCGATGACCATCATCGGATTGGTGGCGGCGGGCCTTGGCGTTTCGGTGATGCCGGCTTCTTACCAGCGGATGCGCATTGATGGCGTGGTCTACCGACCGCTGCTCGATCCGGCGGCGGTGTCGGCGGTTTGGTTGGTGCAGCGCAGGGATCAGAAGTCGGCGATGGCCAAGGCGTTCGTGGAGTTGTTGACGAGGAAGGTTGAGCCGCTGAAGGCGTGACACTTGCGCCGTCCATTCGCGAGCAGGCTCGCTCCCACAGGGTTCAGCGGTGTGAACACAGTATTCCCTGTAGGAGCGAGCTTGCTCGCGATGGATTAAAGAGCGCCGCGTGCATCCAGGAAGCACGCGTCATCGTTAACGACCATCGCGAGCAGGCTCGCTCCTACAGAAGATCAGAAGCTTTACCACTGTTTGTGGGACATTTCTGAACTGTCCCGGACAGGCTACAGCGCCTTGCGGCGCAGCCTACAACTACTCCAGAATCCGCCGGCTTGTGCGCTTCGAGGGCCATCGCTAACTTGATTCGCGTCACTGATGGTCAGTGATCGGGTTTAGTAGCCCGTGTTTTCGTCAAGCGCATTTGCGCTCCTGATAGGCAGGTATGCCCATACATGCCCTTGACGGTAGCTGTGCGCAGGGCGCCTTCGGGCGCGCCGGTTTGGCGAAGACCCGGTCTACTAACCTGCGTACAGCTGCCACCCTTTTGATCAGTAGCGATTCGGTGTGGCCGCCACTTTCAGGACGCTGAATCATGACCCATACGCCAAAGCCACCGGATACCGATCCGGATGCGCCACGCCAGCCCGGCGCGATCTTCCTCATCGCCCCCGATATCGACAACCACACCCTGCTGGAATACGCCTGCGTGTCGCTGGCATCAGCCAATGTCATGGCCAGTGACTTCGCCAGAGACCTGACGGGATCGCAGGGGCACACACTGTTGGGGATTCAGCAGTCGATCATGTTGGGGGAAATGGCGGTGAATCGGGTGTTGGATAACCTTGATCCACCGTGATCCTCTGTAGGAGCGAGCTTGCTCGCGAAAAACGTCCGGGCAACGCGTTCATTCAGGCTGCCCGCGTTATCGTTGACGCCTATCGCGAGCAGGCTCGCTCCTACAGGGGAAATATTTCAGGTTACGGCCAGCGCTTGAAAATCAGTGACGTATTAACCCCGCCAAACGCAAAGTTGTTGTTCATCACGTACCGGTTGCTCATCTGCCGGAACTCGCCGCGCAGGTAGTCGAGTTTGCCGCAGTGCGGGTCGACTTCGTCGAGGTTGAAGGTGTGCACGTAGAGGTCGCGGTTCATCATTTCGATGCTGAACCAGGATTCCAGCGCTCCGCAGGCGCCGAGGGTGTGGCCGAGGAAGCTTTTTTGCGAGCTGATCGGCATGTGCTCGCCGAACAGGCTGCTGGTGGCCTGGGTTTCGGCGATGTCGCCCTGTTCGGTGGCGGTGCCGTGGCCGTTGACGTAGCCGATGTCCGAAGGTTTCAGCCCGGCGTCTTCCAGGGCCAGTTCCATGGCGCGGCGCATGGTGATTTGTTCGGGGCGGGTGGTGTGCTGGCCGTCGGCGTTGCTGCCGAAACCGACGATTTCGGCATGGATGCGTGCGCCACGGGCCAGGGCGTGTTCCAGTTCTTCGAGCACCAGCATGCCGCCGCCTTCGCCGATCACCAGGCCGTCGCGTGCGCTGTCGTAGGGACGTGGGCTGCGTTGCGGGGTGTCGTTTTTCAGGCTGGTGGCGTAGAGCGCATCGAAGACCATGGCTTCGGTCGGGCACAGTTCTTCGGCACCGCCGGCGAGCATCAGCGGCAGGCGCCCGAACTTGATGGCTTCGTAGGCGTAGCCGATGCCCTGGCTGCCGCTGGTGCAGGCGCTGGAGGTGGGAATCAGGCGCCCGGTGAGGCCGAAGAAGATGCTGATGTTCGCCGCGGTGGTGTGCGGCATCATGCGCACGTAGGAGTTGGCGTTCAGGCCTTCGGCCACCGAGTTGAGCAGCATGTTGCCGAACGCCTTGATCTCGTCGGTACTGCCGGTCGAGGAACCGCAGGCAACGCCCATGCGCCCGTCCTTGATCGACTCGTCACCCAGCAGGCCGGCGTCGGCCAGCGCCATCTCCGCCGCACCCACAGCCAGCCGCGAAACCCGGCCCATGCTGCGCAGTTGTTTGCGGGTCCAGTGGCTGGGCACCTTGAAGTCATCGATGGGGCCAGCCAGGCGCGTGTTGAGTTCGGTGAAACGATCCCACTCGTCCATCCGGCGGATGCCACTGCGGTTGGCTGCGAAGTTGCCGGCGATGGTCTCCCAATCGCTGCCCAATGAGGTGATGCCGGCCATGCCGGTGACGACGACGCGCTTCATCAACACAGGCCTCCGTTGACGGCCAGAACCTGCCGGGTGATGTACGAGGCTTCCGCCGACATCAGGAAATTCACCGCACCGGCCACCTCTTCAGGGGTGCCCATGCGTTGTGCGGGGATCATTTTCATCAGTTCTTCCAGCGGCACTTTTTCGTCGAGCATGGTGGTGTCGATCAGGCCGGGTGCGACACAGTTGACGGTGATTTTGCGCTTGCCCAACTCAATCGCCAATGCCTTGGCCGCGCCGATCAACCCGGCCTTGGAGGCGCTGTAGTTGACCTGGCCACGGTTGCCGATCAATCCCGACACCGAGGTGATGCAGACAATCCGCCCGGCGGCGCGACGACGAATCATCGGCATCATCACCGGGTGCAGCACGTTGTAGAAACCATCGAGATTGGTGCGCATCACCACATCCCAGTCGTCTTCGCTCAAGGCCGGAAAAGCACCGTCGCGGGTCAGGCCGGCGTTGAGCACCACGCCGTAATAGGCACCGTGGGTTTCCACGTCGGCTTCGAGGATCTCTTTGCAGCGGGCGCGGTCGGCCACGTCGAATTGCAGGATACGCGCACGACGGCCCAAGGCCTCGATTTCGGCCTTGACGGCTTCGGCGTCGGCCAGGCCGCTGCGGCAATGCAGCACGATGTCGTGCCCGGCCTGGGCCAGGCGCAAGGCGATGGCGCGGCCGATGCCACGGCTGGAACCGGTGACCAGTACGGATTCAGTCATGACTGGACTCCTTCGGGTTCATGGAGATATTGAGCGGCCTGGGGTGGGCGATACACGTTCAGACGGGCGGTGGCGTGGATGCCCTGGGCATTGATGTGGCACTCGAACACGCCCATGCCGTTATCGTCTTCCAGCGAGCGGATCCCGTGGATGGTCAATTCGGTGCCGGCCGGGAAGCTTTCCACGTTGCATTCGAATTTGCGGCTGCCGAGCAGGAAGCCCAATTCCACCGCATCACCGCGCTGACGCGCCTGGCAGCCGGCGAAGGCGGCCACGCTCTGGGCCATCAGTTCGATGCCGACCCAGGCCGGCAGGCTGCCGTCGGGGAGATTGAACAGGCCATCGGGCTTGACGGTCAGGCGGGTGTGAATCTGCTCCTCATCGAACGCCAGGATCTGATCGATAAGGATCATGTCGCCAGCGTGGGGCAGCAGTTCGGCGAGCGGCCAGTCAATCATGGGGCGTCTCCGATAATCAGGCTGACGTTGTTGCCACCGAAGGCGAAGGAATTGCTCATCAGGTAGCGGGGTGCAATGGACGTCAGGCGAGTGGCCGGGGTCACCCATTGCAGCGGCGGCAGTTCGGGGTCGGGCTGCCCGTCCCAGACGTGCGGCGGCAGGGCATGCTCGCGATTGTCCGGGCTCAGGCTCAACCAGCAAAACGCCGCTTCCAGCGCCCCGGCTGCGCCGAGAGTGTGGCCGGTCATGGGTTTGCTCGACGAACAGGGCACGCCGGCCGGGAACAGCGTTGCCACGGCCTGGCTTTCCATGGCGTCGTTATGCTGGGTGGCAGTGCCGTGCAGGTTCAGATAAGCGATCTGCTGCGGTTGCAGGTTGGCGCGGCTCAGGGCCTTGCGCATGGCTTGCAAGGCGCCACGCCCTGTTGGCTCCGGAGCGGAAATATGATGCGCATCGGAACTGGCGCCGCTGCCGAGCAAGGCAATCGGCTGGCTGTCGCCTGCATGTCTGGTCATCAGGAACAGCACAGCGGCTTCGCCAATGTTGATGCCATTGCGGTTCACCGAAAACGGATTGCAACGCTGTTGCGAGACCGCTTCCAGCGCCGAGAAGCCGTTAAGGGTCAGTTTGCACAAGGTGTCGACGCCGCCGCACAGCACCGCGTCGCAAATGCCCAGGTCCAACAGGCGCTGGGCGCTCATCAGGGCTCGGGCACTGGAGGTGCAAGCCGTGGAGATGACATAGGCCGGGCCGCTCAATTGCAGCCACTCGGCGAGGAAATTGGCCGGCGCCCCGAGTTCCTGTTGCTGATAGTCGTACTCGGCAGGGAACTGCTTTTCGCGCAGGTAATGCGCCAGGCCCTGGCTGGCCTCGTCGATACCCGAGGTGCTGGTGCCCAGCACGACACCGATGCGATCGCGGCCGTAGGTCTGGATCGCGCTGTCGATGTCCGGGCGGATTTGCAGCGTGGCTTCCAGCAGCAGCTGATTGTTGCGGCTGTGATGGTGCGACATGTCGGCTGGAACGGTTGCCAGTTCGCCCTGGACCGCTCCAACCGGCAGCGTGCGTTGCGGCACCCAGCCGGCTTGTTCGTGCATGCCGCCACAGTCGCCGGCAAACAGGTTGCGGGCAACCTCCTGCCTGTCGCGGCCCAGCGCGCAGACCAGTCCGAGGGCATTGAGGTAAGCCGTCATGGCGCTTCACCGCTCAGGGGCGTGACTTGATAGGTCGGACCTTTCGCAAGCTTCAATTCAAAATTCTGCAGTTGTGCGTAGCGTATGTCCCAGCGCTCAGGCAGGGAGCGTTGTGTGCCGTGCTGCCAGGCAGTGGGATAGTTGGTCGCCAGTTCATCCTTCGGCGTCAGCGCAAACAACAGCGCCGCGAACAGCTCCCGGGCTTCCGGGTTGGGCGGCAAAAAGCCATCGGACTCCCAGGTTTTGTCGATCAGTTTCTGGCGAGCCAGGGGAATGCCCAGCAGGTCCATCATCGACCAGCGAATACCCGGCTCTTCGCGCTGGATCACCAGCACCCAGTCCTGCCGTTTGTCGTCCTGCAGGCGCTGGATGTGCAGTTGCATCGGCAACGGCAGATCCGGAATTTTTCCGGGCAATGGTGCCCGGCTGGTGCAGGCGCTGAGTAGCAGGGTCATGCTGAGTAGCAAAATGCCAGCGAGCCATGTGGGAGCGAGCCTGCTCGCGAATGCGGTGGCACATGCAGCATCAATGTTGACTGACACACCGCTTTCGCGAGCAGGCTCGCTCCCACAGGGATAGCGTTGTGAGCGACTGGCAATGAACATCACACAATTCCTTCAAAAGGTTTGCGCGCGACCACATTGACCAGGGTTTCTTCCCGTTGGCCAAAGGGTTTCGGCTTGCACACACCCAAGTGTTCCAGCAGGCCGAAATCCGTGGCACGACTCCACCACAGATACGGATAAGACACGTTTTGCTCGGTAAATTCGAAACCCTGCCGGCGAATCATTTGCAGATACTGCGCAGCGCTTTTCTGCACGTGCATGGGGTGGCGGAACAACCAGCGGATCACCCAGGTATCAATGTAGGCCTCGGTGGATTCGGCGAACAGCAGATAACCGCCGGGCTTGAGCACGCGATAGAACTCGGCCAGGGCCTGTTCCTGCTCCACCAGATGATGGAAGGTCTGGTGACAGAACAGCAGGTCGATACTGGCGTCCGGCAGCTTGAGGCTGGCGCAGTCACTGCCGATCAACTCCACTTCCATGCCCTGGCGGGCCGCTTCTTCGGCGCTCTGGACCAGGCTTTGCGGGTCGGCATCAATACCGATCAGACGAGCAGGCGCAAAGGCCTGGCGCAGCAGCGGGAATGACTTGCCCTGGCCACAACCGGCATCCAGCAGCACCGGGCCGGCAGGTAGCGCTTCGCTGAACAGGTTGCACAAATCGTTGATTGCCGCCCGCAGCACATAGTGTTGCCAGATCCGGCTGCGCAGGAACCACAAGCCGAAACGGGTTTCCTCGACGTAGGTGTCGCTCAAGTCGTTCATGACGCGTCCCTTGCACAGAATTCCGATATTACCTTCAATCGCCGCCGGGCTTCGCTGACGAACGGGTTGCGTGAGTCCCAGGCATATCCGGCAAGAATGGAACTGATCATCCCACGGATTTCCGGCGAACTGCTCTCATGGAAAATCACATCCTGGAAGGTCCCGGCGTACCAGCCTTCGACATAACAACGGAACGTGTCGACGCCGCGTTTGAGCGGTTCGGCGAACTCGGCTTGCCAGTCGACGGCCTCGCCTTGCAACTGGCGGTGCAATACGCCGGCGGCCATGCTCGCCGAACGCATGGCGATCGTCACACCGGAGGAAAACACCGGGTCGAGGAACTCCGCGGCATTGCCCAGCAGCGCGAAGCCCGGGCCGTGCAGGGTTTTGACGTTGGCCGAGTAACCGCCGATGGTTCGGGCCGCGGTGTCCCACTGTGCATTTTGCAACACGCCGGCCAGGCTTGGCGTTTCGGCGATAAAGCCGCGCAGGCACTCGTCCAGGTTGTCGCTGCGGCCGGCGAAACGTTCCTCGGCGGCAACCACGCCGACCGAGCAGCGCCCGTTGCTGAACGGGATGGTCCAGAACCACACGTCGCGCAGGGTCGGATGAGTGGTCACGAGGATCTTGCTGCGGTCGAAGGCCGGGTGGTCGATACGGTCTTCAACGTGCGTGAACACGGCCTGGCGCACCGGGAAATTCGACGGCGCCTCAAGGTCGAGCAAACGCGGCAGCACGCGGCCATAGCCACTCGCATCGAGCAGGAAACCAGCCTCGATGCGGTACTCGCTGCCGTCTTCGCGGCGCACGCCGAGCTGCGGTTTTTCCGGATCGATGTCGACGCTGACGATGGTCTCGCCATAGCGGATCTCCACGCCTTGCAGCGTGGCCTGATCGGCCAGCAGCTTGTCGAAATCGGCGCGCTGGACCTGAAATGTCGTCGATTTGCCGTGGCTGAACGTCTCGCTGAAATCGAACGCGCTGTAACGTTCACCCCAGGCAAACGCGGCACCGGTTTTCAGCTGGAAGCCGGCGGCGTTGACGGCGTCGAGCATGCCCGCTTCTTCGACGAAATCCAGGCAATGGGCCAACAGGCTTTCACCGATGGAAAACCGTGGAAAATGCTGACGCTCGATCACCAGCACATCGTGTCCCTTGCGCTTGAGCAATGCGGCGGCGATGGCCCCGGAAGGACCGGCGCCGATGACCACGACCTGGCGAATTTCCATTTCAACGGTTGGCATGGGGGCTCCTTGCCGGAACTGCGGTTTTCAGGGGGATTCGGTGCATGCCGGTCAGGGCCGGTAGCAGCGTTGCGATCAGGCCCATCAGCATCAGTGCAAAGTACAGCGGCGGGCTGATGAGTTGCTGTTGCAGCAGCAGGTTGAGAAAAACGATCTCGCTCAAGCCGCGGATGTTCAGCAGCACACTTTCCCGCCAGCGGCTGGCGCCTTTGAACGAGGCCCCGGCCCAGCCGAGGCCGAGCCAGTTGCCCAGCAGTTTGCTAAGCAGTGGCAACAGCAGCAGGGCCGCCAATTGCATCCAGCCGAGGCTGTCCATCGCGCTGTGCACGTTGATCTGCACGATGCCGAACGTGAGGATCAGCGGGATGGCGATGTACGTCTGCAAACGGCTCATCCACACGGCCGGCAACGGCAGCACCAGCGGCGCCTTCAGTGCGGCCATGATCAACACATAACCGATGCCGAAAATCAGCGCATTGAGCTTGTAGTGTTCAGCGACCACCAGCAGGGCGAAAAAACCCAGGCTGTAGAGCCACGTCTGGCGCAGGCCCAGCAACCGCAGCAGTACCGGAAGGCATGCGCCGGCCAGTGGCAGCAACAGGCTGCTCAGGTGCAGGCTGCCCTGGGCAATGCCGAACAGGGTCCAGCAGGCGAGGTCGATGAGGATTGCGGTTTGCACCAGGCGCCGGGTGGCGGCAGGTGGGTAATCGATGTGCCGCAGGTACAGATACAACACCGGAATCGCGGTGATGGCGAACAACAGGCCGACGGCCAGCGAGCTGATCCACGGTTGCGGTGGCAACCACAAGACGGCCGTGGCCAGGCCACAGGCAAACGGGACGCAAAAGCTGGGCAGGGCGATTTTCAGGCTTTGGCGATCCAGTTGCAGGTCGATCACATCGCTGAGGATGTAGCCCAGCAACAGGGCAAAGCTCAGGCTGTAGGCGTTCTTCAACCAGCCCGGCGACACCAGTTGCGCACCGCTCAATTGCCAGTGGGGCTCGATCCAGAAATACATCAACAGCGGCAAGCCGAGGGTCGCCAGCAACAACTGGCTGACGATGGGAATCAAACCGAAATGGCGGCCGACACGGGTCGCCACAGCGAACAACGCCAGCGCCATCGCCCAGAACAGCACGACCATCACGTTGCACGCTCCACGGCTGCGGGTTCATGCACCTGTCGACCGGCCCATGGCGCGAGCAGGAAGCTGAAGATCAGGCCCAGGCTCACCGACAGTCCGAAGTTGCTCACAGCCGGGGTACTCGACACCGCCAGCAGGCCGAACGACAGCCAGGTGGTCAACGCTGCCAGCAAGGCGCCCAACAGGCTCACGGCCGCGCCGCCGACCTGTTCGCGCATCAGGATCGCGTAATCGACACTGATCGCCGTCACCAGCAGCAGGCCGAACAGGCTGAACAGGGTCAACGGCTGCCCCAGCCAGCCGAGGCTGGCCAGGCTGCACAACGCTGCCAGCAGCGGCAGCGACACGATGCGCAGCGCACCGCCGAGGCCGAAGGGCAGGATCAGCACCAGCACGATCAGCACGCAGGAGGCGAGTTTCAGTTCTGCGGCACTGATTTGGGTGGCCGCAAAGACATCGTTCAATTCACCCAGCCGATCCACCAGCGTCACGCCGGGCAGATCCTCACCCTGGAGCCGCAACAGGGCCGGGTTGTTGATGCCTTGCAGACTGACCATTGCCGCCACGCCATCTTCGGTCGGCCCCAGCCACAGGGGCCGGTAGGGTTCTGCCAACGGGCCGGTGAGCGCGGCGTCGATGTCCACGGTCGGCAATGCCTGTAACTTCGCCAGCTCGGCTTGCAGCGCCTCGCCCGGTATGCCGATGTCGAGCAACGGTTGCCAGAACGACGGCAGTCTGTTCAACGCTTCGCGTACCTGTTGCTGTTCGTTCGGCGGGCTGACCAGTTGATTGAGCGACAGATAACCCTGGAGCTTTTCCAGGCCAATCAATTGATCCAGTCGTTCGCGCAGCGCGTTCTGGCGTTCGAGCAGTTGCTGCTGATTGGCGGCACGTATCAGGAAGAACTGGCTGGTGGGTTGATAGCCGGTAATCCGGGCAATGGTCCGGGCTTCGTCGGTCAATTGTTGAGGTGCGCCGATCCACTGGCGGATGTCGTTTTTGCTGCTCAGCTGTAACAGGCCGCCCACACAAAAGGCGATGAGCAACGCCAGCAGGACCGGTGTTTTCGCCTGTCTGAGCAGCGCTTCACGACAGCCAAGCAAAAGCTCGCAAACACGCAATGGCCATTGCGCCGGGCGCAGGTCCACGCCCTTGAGCAAGGCCGGCAGCAGGCACACGGCCGACAGATAGGCGCCGAGCAAGCCGGCAGCAGAGAACACGGCGATCTGGGTCAGCGCCGGGAAGGGTGTCCAGGCCAGGGCCAGGTAGCCGATACCGCTGGTGATCAGGCTCAAAGTCAACCCGGGCAAGGTCAGGCGCAGGGCGGGCCAGCTGTGCCAGGGTTTCAGGCTCCAGCTCTTGGACAGGTAATGCAACGGGTAATCGACCGCGACACCGATCAGGCTCGAGCCCAGCACCAGCGTCATTACGTGCATATGGCCGAACGACGCCACGCAGGCCACCGCCCCGAAGAGCATGCCCACCAGCACCGGCACGAATGCCAGCAAGACGCGCCAGCGCCGGAAGGCCAGCAGTAGCAACAACAGAATCCCGAGGGTGGCACCGCCACCGACCCAGGTCATCTCCCGGGTGGCCTGCTGCTGCCCGTTGGCTGCGTACAGCAAGCCGCTGGCGGCGAGCAGTTGCACGTCGTGCCGTGAGGCTTCTTCGCGGCTGTGCTTGAGCAGGCCGGCCACTTGCAGCGGCAGGCTCATGTCGAAGGCGTTGCCGGTGGTGCGCGCACGCAGCAACACCCAGCTCTTGCCATCGGCATCGGCAATCAAGGCGCCGCTGCCGATGTCCAGTTGCACCGAACCGCGTTGCGGCTGGCTGTTCTGGATGCGCCCGGTCAGGCCCAGCCAGTCATCCTGGCTCGGCACCAGGCTGTAACCATTGAACGGGTCGAACAAGGCCTGCACCCGTTGCTGGACAAAGAGATCAGGGTGATCGACCAGCAATTGTCGGTCCGCCGCCGAGAGCATCGCCAGACGACCTCGCAGCAATTGCGTGCGCAACGCCGGCAAGTCGGCTTGCAGGGTCCACTGGACCTTTTCGAACAATCCGCTGGCCTGCCATTGCTCGCCGAGGGTTTGCGCCATGGCGACGGCCTGCTGGCGATCGGTGTGGCCGACCAGCACCAGCATTTCGCGATTCAGTGGTTCCTGCATGCGCTGTTCGGCGCGCAGCTCCAGGGCATCGGGCGCCGTGCCGGGCACCAGTTCCATCAGATTGGCCGACAGCGGCGCGCCGTCACGCCATTGCCAACCGGCGAGCGCGAGCACTGCCAGCAGCAGGATCAGAAACAGCCGTGGCAGGAACCGTTCACTCGGCAAAGTCATGTTGCTCCGAGTCGCTCAATGGTTGGGTGGCGGTGCTGTCCTGCATGCGCAACAAGGTACTGTCGCCCTGGGTTTCGAGCAGTTCGATGCTGTGCACCAGTTCTGCGCCAGCAATGTTGATCTGGTTGAACACCTGCTTGAGCAGCATCGAGCGCGGCACCAGCGTGAGCTTCCAGTTCTGCGCATCGCCGCTCAGGGATAGCTCGAAATCCCGTTGCAGGCCGCTGCTGTCGCCTTGCAGCACGGCCAGGAACAAACGGTTCTGCTCGGCACCGGCGCTTTTGCCCGGCAGCATTTGCCAGACAATACCGTCACGCCGGGCAATACCTTTGGCGTTGATGCGATAGTCCTGTTGCAGTGGCGTTTTCAGCAGCCACAACAAGCCGTGGTTTTTTGCCAGGACGAACGTGCCCTTGCTGACCAGCGGCTGGGGCAGGGCGCGCAGGTGTTTTTCCTGGATGAAATTGCCGTGGATGACTTCGGGCCTGGCCAGTTGATTGCTGAGTTGTTGCAGGTCGAAGGCGTTGGCCAGCCCGGGAATACCCAGTAGCACGCAAAACACTGTAGGAGCGAGCTTGCTCGCGAAAAACCTGAGAGCAGCGCGGGGTGTCAGGTGCCCAGCGTTATCGTTAACGACCATCGCGAGCAAGCTCGCTCCTACAGGGGAGCGGGGATGGCAGAACATCATGGCAGGGCCCTTTCGACAGCATTGGTAAAGACCTTCGGCGAGGCCAGTTGCATCTCGCGGCTGGCGAGGTCGACGGCGACCTGTATCGACATGGCCCGGGTCAAGCGCTCACCGGTTTGCAGATCGCTGATCAGGTAGTTGATCTTCAATCGGTTCTCCCACTCCACCAGGTTGGCGCGCACGTTGAGTTTCTGGCCGAACACCGCGCCGCGCACGTAGCGCAATTGCAGGTCGATCACCGGCCACGCATAACCTGACTCGTTCATTGCCGTGTAGTTGTGACCGATCCTGTCCAGCAGCGCACAGCGGGCGACTTCCAGGTATTTGACGTAATGGCCGTGCCAGACCACGTGCATGCTGTCGACGTCAAAGAACGGTACGACGATTTCCGTGTCGGTGTGCAGGAATCCCTTGCTACGCATGCAACCTCCAGTGTTGTTCGGCGATGCGTTGCAGGCACAGGCGCAATTCGCCTTCCAGCGCGCGGTCTTCGATGACCGGCGGGAAATCCCTGGCCAGCGCTTCGTGCATGGCGGCCAAAGCGGGTGGCAGTGGGCGTGCATCTTCGGCCTGGCTGCGCAGCCAGACGCCCTGATTGGCCGCCAGCAGCGTGGCGGCCGCCACCTGCTCGGTGAGCTCCAGCACGCGGATCGCATCCCGGGCGGCGATGGTGCCCATGCTCACTTTGTCCTGGTTGTGGCATTCGGTGGAACGCGAAAAGACGCTGGCCGGCATGGTGTTCTTCAGCGCTTCGGCGGTCCAGGCGCTGGTACCGATCTGCACGGCCTTGAAACCATGGTTGAGCATGGCGCGGTCTGCCGTGGCGCCGGACAGGTTGCTCGGCAAGCCATGGTTGTAGCGCTCATCCACCAGCAGCGCGAGTTGCCGATCCAGCAGGTCGGCGACGTTGGCCACGAGGTTTTTCAGGCTGTCCATGGCGAACGCGATGTGCCCGCCGTAGAAGTGCCCGCCGTGCAGCACGCGCTCGGCTTCGGCGTCGATGATCGGGTTATCGTTGGCGCTGTTGAGCTCGATCTCGATGAACGAGCGCAGCCAGTTCAGGCTGTCGGCCAGTACGCCCAGCACATGGGGTGCGCAGCGCAGGGAATAACGGTCTTGCAGGCGATGCAACGGCGCGGTCGGCGCATCGATGGCCAGATCCTTGCGCAACCACGCGGCGACCTGCATCTGCCCCGGATGTGGCTTGGCGGCGAACAGGCGTTCGTCGAAGTGCTCCGGGTTGCCTTGCAGGGCGACGACATTGAGCGCGGTGATGCGCGTGGCCAGTTGCAGCAGGTAATCGGCGCGGGCGTAAGCCAGGCACGCCAGACCGGTCATCACGGCGGTGCCGTTCATCAATGCCAGGGCTTCTTTCGGGCGCAGCACGAGTGGCTGCCAACCGAGTTCGCGGTGCACGTCGGCAGCCTGCCAGCGTTCGCCGCGGAACATCACTTCGCGTTCGCCGGACAGTGTGGCGGCAACGTACGAAAGCGGCGTCAGGTCACCGCTGGCGCCCACCGAACCTTCCTCCGGGATCAGCGGCAGGATGTCGTGTTCAAGGAACGCCTGCAGGCGCTCCAGCAGTTCCACGCGCACCCCGGAAACACCGTGGCACAACGACTGCAAACGCGCGGCCAATACCGCACGGGTGGCCTGGGCGTCGAGCAGTTTGCCCAGCCCGCAGCCGTGGAAGGTAAACAGATGACGGGGCAGCGCCTCGACGTGGTGCAGCGGTACCGCGACCACGCAGGAGTCGCCATAACCGGTGGTCACGCCGTAGATCACGCCTTCCTTGTCCAGCAGAGAGTCCAGAAAGCGCGCGCCCTTGGCGATGCGTTCACGGTACTCAGGGTCGCTCTGCAACTGCGTCGGCGCCTGGCGGTTGGCCAGGGCCAGCACGTCTTCGATGCGCAAAGGGAGTTCGCCGAAGGTTACCGGCTCAAGCGTTGGCGTCGTCATCGGTCTTCCAGAAAGGGTAAAAGTTGAACCATTGTCGGGGCGCTTCGAGGCAATAGTGACTCAGGCGCTCCGCATAGCGGGTGGCCCACTGATGAATGACCTGCTCGCGATCGCTGCGCTTCCAGGTGATGGCGTCAGCGAACGGTTCAATGGTCAGTCGATAGTCGCCGTCGGGCTTTTTCAGGCACAACAGCAGGTTGATCGGGCATTTCAGCAGGCCGGCCAGCAGCCAGGGACCCTGGGGGAACCTGGCCGGATGACCGAGGAAATCCACGGTCACGCTGCGCCCGCCGTGCAGCGGTACGCGGTCGCCGGCAATCGCCAGCCACTCGCCACGCTCCAGGCGTTCACTCAGTTGTAGCATGATCCCGGGGTCCAGTTCGCTGACCTGAATCAGGCGTAAATTGGTTGCCCCGGCTTCACCCAGCAAACGGTTGAACTGTTCGGCGTGCTTGGTATGCACCAGCACGTTCATCGTGACTTTCTCACCGAGCTCCGCCAGTGCACGGCAGACTTCCAGATTGCCCAGGTGCGCGCCCACCAGCATCTGCCCGCGGGCACCGCGCAACTGGTCGCGCAGCAGCGCCGGGTCGACGATTTCGATCTGTTCGATGCTCAGCCTGCCGTTCCAGACATCGAGTTTGTCGAGCATGGAATCGGCGAAGGCCATGAACTGGCCGAACACGCGCCAGTGGTTCGGGCGCAGCTCGCTGCGACCGCTCCAGTCGGCGAGGCGTTGCTGGTATTGCCAGGCACTTTTGCGAGCGCTGCGGCCGAACAGGAAAAAGTACAGGACGATGCCATACAACAGCGGGCTCAGCAGGCGCCGGCCCAGCACTTTGGCGCCGAATGCGGTGAGCTTCATCAGCCAGAAACTGCCGCGCTCTTCGCGGTCGGCCCAGTGTTGCTTGTCGGTGCTCATGCCCGCCACCGTCGCCAGAGGATCACTGGCGCTCGCAGCAACATGCCGAAGAACAGCCGCGTGTGCATGCTGGAAATCAGTACGTTGTCGTGGAGCATACGAAAATGTGAAACGCCGTCCAACGGGTAATGGACTCTGGTTTGCAGCCATTGCATTGGCTGATTGCGCCAGGCCAGGCGCACCAGGATGTCCGAGTCGAAGTCCATGCGCTTGCCGATTTTCGCTGACTCGATCAACGCCAGAACCGGTGGCAACGGGTAAACCCGGAAACCGCACATGGAGTCGCGAATCTGCAACGACAGGGTGTTGATCCAGACCATGACGTGAGTCAGGTAGCGCGCATACAAACGGCCTTTCGGCACGCTGGCGTCATATAGCGGATAACCGCAAATCACCGCTCGTGGGTGGCGGCGTGATTGTTCGATGAAGCGTGTGATGTCCTGCAAGTCATGCTGGCCATCGGCATCCACCTGCAAGACATGGCTGAAACCCAGGCGCGACGCTTCGCGCATGCCGGTCATGACTGCACCACCCTTGCCCTGGTTTTCGGCGAGCCGGATCAGGTAAACCATTTCCCGCTGGGCCAGGCGATCCAGCACCCGGGCGCAGCGCGGACTGCTGGCATCGTCCACCAGAATGCACGGCAGGTTACTGGCGATCAGGGCGTCGACCACCGTGGTGATGGCGCTTTCGTGGTTGTACACCGGGACGATGGCGCAGGGGCTATGCATGTTGGTGTGCACCTGAAAGACCGAGGCGTCTGCTTCGCGAGCAGGCTCGCTCCCACACTGGATTAGCGAGCACCGCAGACCTCATGTGGGAGCGAGCCTGCTCGCGATTGAGTGCGCAGCACTCACTCAGCTTATGCATGCGCTGCCTCCAGCAAGATCCGCCCGCTGGAGCACGTGGCGATTTCGTTGCGGTAGGCAAAGTACAATTTGCCGCGCGTCGGGTCGAAGCGCAGGTGCAGCTGGATTTCATCTCCCGGGCGCACCAGTTGCTGGAACTTCAAGACTTCCATGCCGGCGAACTTTTTCGGCAGGTTCATCAGTTGCTGGCCCAGGCTCATCGCCCACTCCACCTGCACCACGCCCGGCAATACCGGCGCCCTGGGAAAGTGACCGCTGAAATAGGCCAGGTCCGGTGGCACGGCCAGTTGCAGGCTCCACTCGCCATTGCTTTCGACTTGCTCCAGCACCTCCGGGGCTTTGGGGCGCGGCGCCAACAGCAGGGCGTCGACGTCGGCCTGGGGCAGTTTGCCCTGGGCGTTCAGCGGCAGTTGTCGCAGCAGGCGCCAGCGTCTTGGCAGGGCCAGGGCTTCGCAGTGTTGGCTCAGGTGTTGGCGCAATGGCTCGGTGAGGCTGCGTCGGCCCTGATTGCGCAGAACATGCAAACCGGCCTCGCTCAGCACCAATAACGCCCCCAGGGACGCGCGGTTTTCCTGGACCACGCCGAGCCGCGCTTCGACGACCCATTCATGGGCCATCAGCGCCTGTTCCAGCATCGGTAGCGAAATGCGTTTTTCTTCCAGTTTGACGATCCGGTCCAGTCGCCCGAGCAACTCGAAGCGACCATCGACGGCGATGCGCGCTGAATCGGCAGTCTGTTCGACATGGCCGCCAGGCAAGTAGGGCGAAGCGATCAGCAGCGCACCATCACTGTCCTGAGTCAGCGTGACATCGGCAAACGGCCGCCAGAGCTCATCGCCCTGACGCCAGGCGATGCCACCGGTTTCCGAACTGCCGAAAATTTCCGTTGGCCATTGTCCCAGGCGCTCATGCAGGCTCTTGGCGGCCTCGACCGGCAAGGCTCCGCCGGAGGAAAACACCCGGCGCACGGCGCTCAGGGCCGGCCAGTCGAGGTTGTCGCCCATGCGCTTGAGCAGCGCCGGGCTGGCCACCCAGGCGAAGGCCGGGTACTCGCGGCTGGCGCGTTGCAGGTCTTCCGGAAAGGCCAATTGCCGGCGTACGAACGGGCGCCCGGCGCACAGCGGCCACAGCACCCTGAACAGCAGACCGTAGATGTGCTGGGTGGCGACGCTGCCAATGATGCACGCCGGGCCCAGGCCCGGGCCCCACAGCTGTTCCAGGGCTTCGACTTCGTTGGTCAGTTGGCGCAGGTGTTTTTCGATGCGCTTGGGTTCGCCACTGGAGCCCGATGTGCACAGGCTGATCTGGCACAGATCGAGGTCCAGCGCCGACGCATTCAGCGGCGGATGACGAAAGTCGCTCAGGTGTGCATCGTCGGGCTGATCGCTCAGCCACAGATCAACGTCCCCTGACCAGCGTTGACGGGTCTGCGGTTGCAGGTCGGACGGCAGCAGCACACTGACCCCGGCACGCCAGGCGCCAAGCAACGCGATCGCCAGGTCGGCCGCATCCTCAAGGTGCACGGCTATCTGCCGCACGCCCCGGGCTTGCAGGCCGGCAGCCAGACGCAGCGCCTGTTCGCACAGGCTGGCGTGATCCAGTGCCGGACTGGTTGTTACGGCACGGTCCGGTTGGGCCTTGAGCAGCAGGTGCTCAAGTTTTATCCAATTCATGGGTGGCCTCGTACCCTTATTCGTATGAGCCATTCAACGGCAAACATCAGGCCTATCAATCCGTAGGAAATCAGGCCGGTGTACAACGTCCACCAGCTCAGCGGCGCCCAGAGGGTCAGGGCGGCGGCACACAAACCGTTGCATAGAAAAAAAACGCTCCAGGCGATGGTCACCTGACGGGTATAGCGAATGCCCTCGGCCGGCAATTGTGGCTCGCGTACCCGGGCCAGGCGTTCAACGATCGGCGGGCCGAATGTCAGGCTCGAGCCGAACAGCACCAACATGAATACGCTGATCAACACCGGATACCAGCGCAACAGCGCCGGGCTGTCGAACAGTGCAAGCAACAGGCAGAACACAATGGCCACCGTCGCCATCCACAGGCTGCCAGGCTGGCGTTTGCCGGTCAGCGCCCGGGCCAGCCACAGTCCGCCCAGCAGCAGGCCGAACTGCCAGGGGGCGAAATGCTCCATGCCGAAATACACCGCAAAGGGATACAAGAGGCCTGCCAGCAGCAGGCCGAGGCCGATCAGTCGACTCATGCGGCCGGTTGAACCAGACGGTAAACCGCCTCGACCACGTCACTGACGGTACGCACCGATTTGAATTCTTCGGCGGCGATTTTCTTGCCGGTCTGACGTTTGATGTGATCAATCAGGTCGACCGCGTCGATGCTGTCGATTTCCAGGTCCTGATACAGGTTGGATTCCAGGCTCACACGCTCGGGGTCCAGTTCGAACAGCTCGACCAGGGCATCGCGCAGGGTGTTGAAAATGTCGTCACGAGTTTGCATGGTCCGGTCTCAAGCTGCCTGTTTTGCGGTGACGAACGCCGCAAGGCTCGCCACGTTACTGAAGTGATTACGCGTGTCTTTGGCATCGGCGTCGATTTTGATGCCGTACTTTTTCTGGATGGCCAGGCCCAGTTCCAGGGCGTCCACCGAATCCAGGCCCAGGCCTTCGCCGAACAGTGTCTGTTCGTTGCCGATGTCTTCGGCGCTGATGTCTTCCAGGCCAAGGGCGTCGATGATAAGCATTTTGATATCACGGTGCAGATCGCTCATCTTCGGCGAGCTCCTTAATAAAGTAAGAATGTAGATATTCGTTGAGCTTGCGCGAGGCTTGCGGAGGCGGCCCCTGCTTGGCGAAAGTCTGTGGGTCTATATCGGCCCCGACCCGGAAACTGAAGTGCACGCGCCGCTTGGGGATGCGATACCAGGGTTCGGCCTTGGTCAACGTGGTCGGGCTGACCTTGATAATGACCGGGGTAAGGATTTTCGCACCACGCACGGCGATTGCCGCACCGCCCCGATGAAAGGCCGGTGCCTGGCCGGGGCGGGTGCGCGTCCCTTCGGGGAAGATTATCAGGGTCTGGCCGTCTCTCAGCGCGTCGGCAGCCGCGTCGAGCATGTCCATGCTGCCGTCGTTGCTGATGTATTCGGTGCAGCGCAGCGGTCCGCGGGTGAAAGGGTTTTCCCAGAGGCTTTGCTTGACCACGCAGTTGGCGTGACGCACCAGGCCGATCAGAAACACCACGTCGATCAGCGATGGGTGATTGGCAACGATCATTTGCCCGGGACGACCGAGCTTTTCCGCGCCTTCAATGTTATAGGTCAGCACCCCGGTACGGGCCATGAAACGCACAAAAATCCAGAAGCAGCGGCTGACCGTTTGCCGGGCTCGCAGCCGGTGGGTCCGGGCGTCACCCGGCAGGCAGTTCAGCAACGGGAAAATCACCAGGCGCAGGCACAGCCCGCCCAACCCGAACAGGGCAAAGCTTGCGGCGGTGGCCAGCAGGCGCCAGTAATAGGCGTCGCGATTTTTCTCGGTCACGGATTGCGTTGCCAGGTCCATACACGATTTTTCCAGGCATGTTGGCAGGTGGTTTGCTGGTCGAGCAGCATACGCAACAGATTCAGTGCGTGTGGCCAGCGGGGGTTGGACAACACATCCGGGGGGCTGTTCAAGGACAACTGCCAGTCGGTACCCGGTGTGACCAGCAGGCCGACGGCATAAGGGAACGGCACGTCGTCGATCCAGGTCGAGTAAGCCTCGGGTGGCTGTTCTTCGGTGACCACCAGCAGTACCGCGCCAGCGCCTTCTGCCAATAGCGCAGCGGCTTCCAGCATGCCGTGTTCCAGACCATCGCCTGCGGCAGCGAGGGCCGTCATTTCGCTGGTTTCACCCCGCATGATCGACCACAAACCAATAATCGCGTTATGCACGGACAAGCTGAACTGGGTCGGAGACAGCGGCTCGTCGGCAGCCAGATCACTGAGAATGTCAACGGTGCGGGGCGTTTCGCCGTGACGGGAAACAAAGACCAATGGCAGATCCTGCCGGCCTTCGGCCAATGGCCAGCCGACACTGAAGGCCATCCGCGCCAGGCGGCTGAGGCGACGACGCTGCATGGCCGGCAGAAAGGAAACGTCGGGAACGGCATCGCTGTGCGGCAACACGACCGGTTGTCGGCACCAGGCCTGCCAGTCGTCCACGCTATCAAGCCCGGGGGCCCAGGCGCGCCATTGGGCGATGTTGAAGTTGATCACAGACATTCATCCCACCCTCACGGGCTTACTTGACGCGGGGAGTGGCCAAGAGCCGAGACTTGCCCTGCGTGGCGTTTGGCGCCGAGTGGCGCGCATTATCCCGGTGCCGGGAACGTGTAGCAAATGCTGGTTACATTTTGCTCAGCAAGATGAAGCGGCGGGCTCGAAAAAATTGAAAAATTGGTAATTATTCGCAAAGTTATCGCTCCGTCTGTCGGTTCCTGCGCCGAGCTATTGGGCCGTTCAGCGCTTTTCATGCAGGAGAAGGCAACTGACTGTGTAGTCCCTTTACCGAGAAGGTAGCGAAGCAACGCGGCGGACCACTACACTCGGTCATTCTTTGATACACGGAGGTTTTGACATGCGGCGCGTGGTGTTCAATCAGAAAGGTGGCGTTGGCAAGTCCAGCATTGCCTGCAATCTGGCGGCGGTCAGTGCCAGCGAGGGTTTTCGCACCTTGCTGGTGGATCTCGATGCCCAGGCCAACTCCACTCAGTACCTGACGGGGCTCACCGGTAACGACATCCCGATGGGCATCGCCGATTTCTTCAAGCAGACGCTGTCTTCCGGGCCCTTCTCCAAGAAGAATCAGGTCGACATCTACGAAACCCCGTTCGATAACCTCCACGTCATTACCGCCACCGCCGAGCTGGCGGACTTGCAGCCAAAGCTTGAAGCCAAGCACAAGATCAACAAGCTGCGTAAGTTGCTTGAAGAGTTGAGCGAAGACTACGACCGGATTTACCTCGATACCCCGCCAGCGCTGAATTTCTATGCGGTATCTGCATTGATCGCCGCTGATCGTGTGCTGATTCCCTTCGACTGCGACAGTTTTTCACGCCAGGCACTGTACGGCCTGATGGCGGAAATCGAAGAGTTGAAGGAAGACCACAACGAAGGCCTGGAAGTCGAAGGCATCGTCGTCAACCAGTTCCAGGCCCGCGCCAGCCTGCCCCAGCAAATTCTCGACGAGCTGATCGCCGAAGGCCTGCCGGTGTTGCCGGTGTACCTGGCCAGTTCGGTGCGCATGCGCGAATCCCATCAGGCCAATACGCCGCTGATCCACCTCGACCCGCGGCACAAGCTGACCCAGCAGTTTGTCGAGTTGCACAACCTGCTGGAAAACGCCTGATTATCAGGAAGCACGCAAGACCTGTGGGAGCGAGCCTGCTCGCGAAGACGATTTCAGATTCAGCACAACAGTGTCTGAAAAACCGCTTTCGCGAGCAGGCTCGCTCCCACATGAGGATTCGGAATGTCCTTAGATCCCCTGGCTACGCAACCAGCTCATCAGTTGCGGTAACGGGAACGCCCCGCTCTGCCGGGCAACTTCCCGGCCGTTCTTGAACAGGATCAGGCTCGGAATCGAGCGAATCCCCAGCTGTGCCGACAGCTGTTGGTTCGCCTCGCTGTCCAGTTTGGCCAGCCGGCACTTGCCCGCCAGTTGCCCGGCCGCCTGCTCGAACACCGGTGCAAACGACTTGCACGGCCCGCACCAGTCCGCCCATACGTCCACCAGCAATGGCAGATCACCCTTGATCTGGCTGGCGTAGTCGCCTTGCTTCAACTCAAACGGTTTGTTCAGCAGGACTTCGGCCTTGCAGCGTCCGCATTTGGGGTGATCGCTGAGGCGCTCGGCGGGAATGCGGTTGAGGCCGTTGCAGTGGGGGCAGGGGATGTGGAGTGGGTCGGTCATGAGCGATATCCAATTGGAAGCTGATAACACCTAGTTGGAGACGTTTGCTCATATTTTCAATCGTGCAGCAGCGGGTGGTGAATCTAGGCTGTGTCTTGCCGAGCCAGACCGCTTGTCTGCTGAAAGTTATCGCAACTTGCGATATTTCTGATCTGAGATTAACTTCCCATAGCAAAATGCGATAAGGATGTTGCATGCATGTTCTCACCGAAAAAAGAGTACGTGAAGCCAAGGCCAAATGGCCAATGGCAGCCAACGCGCTGGATCATTGGTATCAATTAGCCAAAGGAAGCAAACCGTCGGATTTTGCGGCGATGAGAACCACATTTCCTGCAGTCGACAAGGTGGGTGAGTTTCATGTTTTCGATATCGGTGGCAACAAATTGCGGCTGATCGCTTTTGTCAGATATCGATCGCAAAAGCTTTATATCAAGTATGTGCTGGACCACCGCGAATACGATCGCGGCAAATGGAAGGAGGGAGGAGCATGAGTATCCTGATCAAAAGAGCTGCCGAGCACTGGGAATTTGTCTCACCGCTGCTTCGAAAACCGAAAAGCGAAGATGACTATGACTTGCTGGCGCAGGCGCTGGACGAGTTGCTCGAGATGACCGGCGATGATGAGTCCCACCCGCTGATGAGTCTGGTGGATATCATCGGTGACTGGATTGAGGAGTGGGATCATAAGTATCACCCGATGCCGAAGCCAAGCGGGGTCGAGGTTCTTGGCTACTTGATGCGTGAGCACGGCCTGACTCAGAGTGACCTGCCTGGCGTCGGCCCTCAATCTGTTGTTTCCGAGATCCTGAGCGGCAAGCGCCAGCTCAACCTGCGTCAGATCCGCTGGCTGGCCGAGCGCTTTGCGGTGTCGGCAGAGGTCTTCATCTGACCCGCCTCACGACGAACAACTGATCTCCAGATGCTTGCCCCATTCCGGCGGCCTCTCTGCGTAGCTTTCCATCCCAGGTTGTTCCTCGAACGGATTGCTCAGCACCGCGTGCAGTCGGCGGACTTCCGAGTAGTCGCCGCTTTCCGCCGCAGTGATGGCCTTTTGTGCCAGGTAGTTGCGCAGGATGTACAGTGGATTGACGGCGTGCATTCGTTGGCGGCGCTGCTCTTGATCAAGCGCGCCTTCACGGGCTACCCGGGCGACATACCGCTCGCCCCAGGCGTCAAAGCCCTTGAGGTCGACGAAGTCATCACGCAAGCGGGCGATGGCCTGTTCCGGTGCTTCATCGCCCAGGCGACGGAAAAACAGGCTGTAGTCGACACCGCTGTTTTGCATCAGTTGCAGCAGGTTCTCCAGCAGTTTCTGGTCGTCGTCTTCGGCAGTGGTCAAGCCGAGGCGGCGGCGCATCAGGTCCAGGTAATGAGCCTGGAACAATGGCAGGTACAGGCCGAGGGTTTCGCGCAGGGCTTCGACGCTGATGAACGGCGTCAGGGCCTGCGCCAATGCGCTGAGGTTCCACTGACCAATCGGCACCTGGTTGCTGAAGGAGTAACGGCCCTGGTCGTCGGAGTGATTGCAGATGAAGTTGGCGTCGAAGTCGTCGAGGAAAGCGAACGGGCCGAAGTCAAAGGTGATGCCCAGGATCGACATGTTGTCGGTGTTCATCACCCCGTGGCAGAAGCCATAGGCCTGCCACTTGGCGATCAGTTCGGCATTGCGCTCGACCACTTCGCGGAACATCGCCAGGTACGGTTCCGGCTGCTCCAGACACTCCGGGAAGTGCATGGCCAGTACGTGATCACCCAGTACTTTCTGCTGCTCGGGGCGCTTGGTGTAGTAGAAATATTCGAAGTGGCCGAAGCGCACATGGCTCGGAGAGAGACGCAGGATCATGGCGGCGCGCTCCTGTTTTTCGCGCCACACCGGAGTGTCCGAGCCGATCACGCACAGGGCGCGGGTGGTGGGGATGTTCAGGGCGTTCAGGGCTTCGGAAGCGAGGAATTCGCGGATCGATGAACGCAGTACCGCCCGGCCATCGCCCATGCGTGAAAACGGCGTCTGGCCGGCGCCCTTGAGGTGCAGGTCCCAGTGCTCGCCGGCCTCGTTGTACACCTCGCCCAGCAGCAGGCCGCGACCGTCGCCCAGTTGCGGGTTGTAGGAACCGAACTGATGCCCGGAATAGACCATCGCCCTCGGGATCGCGTCGGCCCAGAGCTTGTGGCCGCTGAACAGTTCGGCGAACTCCGGGGTTTCGGCCACGGCCGGGTCGAGGTCCAGCAGCGCCATGGCGGCGGGGCTGGCTACGACCAGGCGCGGGTTGTCGATGGGCTCGGGCAGCACATGGGCGGAAAACGCGTCGCCCAGGCGATCGTAGCGATTATCGAAGGTCAGTTCGTCGAGGGCTTTCAAGGGCCGGCTCCAGCAGAATGTCCGAGCATTCTGCTGGGGAAAGGCCGGTTAGTCGAGTTTGGCGGCAGGCGGCATTTGCGGCGGTTGCTTGCCGTCCGCCAGTGGCACGATGGTTTTCGTTTCCGGTTCGATTGGCACCATCTTGTATTCCTGGCCGTGCAGGTTCTTGAGGTAAACCTCCATCTGCCGGAACGAGATATTGATGTGCTGCTTCTTGAACTCGCGGTTGATGAAGCGGTTGACCTCATCGAGTACCGGGTTGCGGTCGCCGAGGTCGCGCACGTGCATGCGCAACTCGTGGTCCAGGGTGCTTTCGCCGAAATTCAGGAAGTACACATGTGGCTCCGGGTCTTTAAGGACGCGCGGGTTATCGCGGGCCGCCTTGAGCAACAACTCTTTCACCAGGTCCAGGTCGGAGCCGTAATCGACGCCGAGCTTGAGGGTCACCCGGGTGATGGTGTCGGTCAGCGACCAGTTGATCAGCTGCCCGGTAATGAACGTCTTGTTCGGGACGATGATGTCCTTGCGGTCGAAGTCGGTGATGGTCGTGGCGCGGATGCGAATCTTGCTCACGGTGCCCGACAGGTTGCCGATGGTGATGGTGTCACCGATCCGCACCGGACGTTCGAACAGGATCATGATGCCGGAGATGAAGTTCGCGAAAATCTCCTGCATGCCGAAACCGAGGCCGACCGACAGTGCCGCCACCAGCCACTGCAACTTGTCCCAGCTGACGCCGAGGGTCGACAGCGTCGAGACGAAACCGACGCCGGCAATCACATACGAGAGCAGCGTGGTGGTCGCGTAGGCGCTGCCCTGGGCCAGGTTGAGTTTCGACAGCACGAACACTTCTAGCAGGCCGGGCAAGTTGCGCGCCAGGGCGAAGGTGATGCCGATGATGATCAGCGCGCCGAGCATGTCGCCGATGCTGATCGGCACCATGCTCATGTTGGCGCCGGTGCCGCTGGTGTATTCGTAGAGGGTGATGTTGTCCAGGTACGAGAACACCGTGATCAGGTCGGCCCAGACCCAATACAGCGCTGCCATGAAGCCGCCGAGCAGTGCCAGGCGGATCAGGCGCAGGGACTGTTCGTTGACCTTCTCGATGTCCATGGTCGGCTCTTCGATCACCGCTTCGCCGTCACCGGCCTCCTTGGCGGCCAACCGCTTGCTCAGGGCGCGCTGGTAAGCCAGGCGGCGGGCCGCCACGCTGAGGCCGCGCACGAACGTGGCTTCGATCACCAGCCAGAACATCAGCAGGTACAGCGTGTTGATCAAGCGGTCGCTGAGTTTCAGCGCGGTGTAGTAGTAGCCGAAACACACGGCCACGAACAGCGCGACGGGCAGGGCGGTAAACAGGATCCCCACGACCTTGCGGAACAGCGGGGCATTTTCGTGGGTCGGGCTGCTGATGAGCAAGCGGCTGAGCAGCAGGGTCATCAAGGCGTAGCAGGTGAGTACCACCGGCATGCCGATCACGTCATCGGCCAGCGCCGCCGGTTGCAGTTCGGCAACCGCCACCACGGTCACCAGCGCCATGACCACCATGCCCAGGCGACGGATCCACCTGCGCAGGAATTCCACCTGGGGCTTTTCCCAACGGAAATGCAGTTCCGCCACACCACCCGGCGCGAGGATCCGGTAGGCGGTGTAGAACACCAGCCAGGCCCCGGCCATCTGCAGTAACGCCGCGCCCATATTGGCGTTCTGCCCACGGGCGTCGATCTGCAGGGCCAGCCCGCACAGTGCCAGGCCCAGGGAAACCGGCATCGCCAAAAGTATATTGATCAAAATCGCCTGCGGCGTGTGCCACTGGCTATCACGCTTGAAATGGCCGATGTCCTGGTGAACCTTGTTCAGGCGCGCGTACAGGCTTTTGCGGCGCCACAGCAACGCACCGATCAGCAGTGCCAGCGGCAGGAACAGCAGCGGGCGCTGGGTCAGGCCATCAGCCAGTTCGCTCAGGCTTGAAAGTACCGGCAGTGAGTCGAGCTGACGCTGAAGGCGATCCGGCATGCCGCGAAACCACTCCGGGTCCAGCGGCTTGTTGCTGGGAATCCAGAACATTTGCTCATCGAGCGTCGCCCGCAGGCTTTGCGCCGTACTGAGCAGTTGCTTCTGGTTCAGTTGCAGGGTGATGGATTCATTGAGCACCGCGCTCAGTTCGCGATTGAGCCGCTCCAGCAGGTCGGCGCGGGTGGTGGCCAGTTCCATCAGGCTTTTGCGCAACTGCGGCGTGACTTGTTCGGGCGGCTGGGTCGACAGCAGGTTGTCGACGTAGGTGGTCGGATTGCTCAGCAACTCCCGTTGCTGGCTGACTTCGAACTGATACAGGCGAATGTCGGCGATCTGGTCGGCCAGGTTGCGGTCGAGTCGCAGGCGCGGCAACGCTTGCTTCTGCTTGTAGAGAATCTTCGAGAGCAGCAGGCTGCCTTTGAGCACGTTGATTTGCTCGTCCAGGGCCGAGTCGCTCTGGGTCAGGCTGTCCAGCTGTTGCTTGGTCTGCAGGTTTTGCTGGGTGACTTCATTGAGGCGGTCGGTACTTTTGAGCAGGTAGTCCGAGAGCTTCAGGTTGGCCGCGCTTTCGGTGGCCAGCAGGCTGCTGCCGCCAGCCTTCTGCGCTTCGATGGATTGTTGGGTGACCGTTTCCTGGGACAGCGCCAGACGCTTCTGGTTGATCAGGGTTTGCAGTTCCTGGATTTCCCGATCCAGGCGGTCGGATCGCTCCGAAAGCAGGTCATGCTGGCTGTTGCCGAGGTCTTGCAATTGGGTATTGCCGGCCAGTTCCTGGCGGCGCAGCGGGATCAGGGCGTTCAGCGCTGCCAGTTCGGCATTGAGTTGGTCGCGCTGTTCGGCGCTCAAGGCCTTGCCGGCGTCCTTGCCGGTCTTGAGGATGTTGTTGATCTGCTGGATGCGCGTCTGGCTGCTGGATATCTCCGCCTGGGCGCGCTCGGGGCGGGTCTGGGCGGTGATGATCAGGCTGTTGGCATCGGCCAGGGCTTTTTGCAGATCGCTTTGCTGGGTGGAGCGCTCGGTCAGCATTTGCTCCAGCTGCTGGATCGGTTCCTTGGCGAAACGCTGCGCCACCGGTACTACGGTGCTGGCCTTGAGGCGGGTCAGCTCACGCTGGTTCTCGAGCGTCTGCTTGGGGGCAGCACTCAACGTTTGCTTGAGATCGGCCAGCTTCTGCTCGTAGTCACGCTTGTTGTTGAGCTGGGTCAGCGTGTTTTGCAGGACCGTTTGCAGGGCCTTCTGATCGGCTTCGGGTAATTTACGGTCGGCGATCTTGTCCAGGTTCGCCTGCACGGCTTCGCTGGAGGGCGGTTCGGCCGCTTGCGCCGCTTGCGGTAAACCAAGGGGGCCGACAGAGAGACTCAAGCCCAGCAGGGCAATGGCGAAAATGGAGCGCAGGTTAGGCATAGAGACCGGTCAAGCAAGTGATAGTGGAAGCAGTTTAGAGGAAGAGGCCGGGACCCGGGCGACTTCCTTCGGGGAATCTGACGCCCACTTTGCCGATCTTGTTCCCGTCCATGACCGCCACGGTCCAGATGGTGTTGTTCCATTCCACCTGGTCACCCACCACCGGTGCGCCGCCGACTTTCTGGGCAATGAAGCGGGCCAGGGACATGTCCGGATCGATGCCTTCGACCTTCAGGCCATACAGTGCCGCAACCGCCGCCAGCTGGGCGTCTCCTTCCAGTACGAAGTCGCCGAAGAAGCGCAGATCGAGGCCTCGTTGCGGCGCCTGGCTGAAGAGTTTTCCAAGGGCTGGCAGGTTGTGTTCATGGCCGATGACACACAGCAAATCATCGACTTCCAGCACTGTACTACCCGACGGATGGAGCAGTTGCTCGCCACGAAACAGGGCCGCGATACGGGTGCCTTCGGGCATTTTCAGCTCACGAAGGTGCGAGCCGATGCACCATTTTTCCGCGCCGAGGCGATAAACGAACAGCTCCCATTCGCTGGTGACGTGCACTTCCAGGGCCGAGCGGGAGATGGGAGCAGGCTCCGGTGGCACCGTCACCTTCAACAGCTTGGCGACCCACGGCAGGCTCGTGCCCTGAACCAGCAGCGACACCAGCACGATAAAGAATGCGAGGTTGAAGTAGAGCTGGGCGTTGGGCAGGCCAGCCATCAGCGGGAACACCGCCAGAATGATCGGGACCGCGCCGCGCAGGCCGACCCAGGAAATGAACGCTTTCTCGCGACCATGGAACGCTTTGAACGGCAGCAGGCCAACCAGTACCGACAGCGGCCGGGCGAACAGAATCATCCACAGCGCCAGTGCCAGTGCCGGCAAGGCAATAGGCAGCAGGTCATGAGGCGTCACCAGCAGCCCCAACACCAGGAACATGCCGATCTGGGCCAGCCAGGCCATGCCGTCGAGCATGTGCAGAATGCCGTGACGGCTGCGCACCGGACGATTGCCGATCACCAGGCCGCAGAGGTACACGGCGAGGAAGCCGCTGCCGTGCAGGGCGTTGGTCAGGGCAAACACCACCAGGCCACCGGCGATGACCAGAATCGGATACAGGCCGGTGGCCAGGTTGATGCGGTTGACCAGTTGCAGCATCAGCCAGCCGCCGCCCAGGCCGATGACACTACCGATGCCGAACTCGCGGATCAGGTGGGTCAGCAGGCTCCAGTGCAGGCCGGTCTGGCCGCTGGCGAGCATGTCGATCAGGGTGACGGTCAGGAACACCGCCATCGGGTCGTTGCTGCCGGATTCGATTTCAAGGCTGGCGGTCACCCGTTCGTTCAGGCCTTTGCCGCCCAACAGCGAGAACACCGCCGCGGCGTCGGTGGAACCGACGATGGCGCCGATCAGCAGGCCCTGGATCAGGTTCAGGTTGAATAGCCATGCGGCCGCCATGCCGGTCAGTCCGGTGGTAATCAGCACCCCGACGGTGGCGAGAGACAATGCCGGCCATAACGCCACGCGGAAACTCGACACCCGGGTGCGCAAGCCGCCGTCGAGCAGGATGACTGCCAGCGCGAGGTTGCCGACCAGATAAGCCGTGGGGTAGTTGTCGAAAATGATGCCGCCGCCATCGACGCCGGCCGCCATGCCGACGGCCAGGATAATCACCAGAATCGGGATGCCGAGGCGCGATGACAGTGAGCTCACCAGAATGCTTGCACCTACCAGCAACGCGCCGATCAAGAACAGGCTGTTGATGGTCGTCGCATTCAAAGGCAGTACTCCAGAAAGCTGAAAGGCGGGCACAAACTGACCATGCAGTCCGCGTGCCAGCGATTCTAACCTGTTGAAATGTGATGCTGTCAAAAAGCTTTTGGGGTATCGCACGCCCCCCTGTAGGAGCGAGCTTGCTCGCGATGGACGTCAACGATAACGCGTACTGTCCGGATCAACGCGTTGTCCTTGATGCCTTCGCGAGCAAGCTCGCTCCTGCATAGGCGGAATAGGCGGGCGACGAAGTGCAGGAACCAGATTGGCCAATCGTAGTCTTTAAAACTCGCGAGGAAGGTCACTCGTCAGCAGAATCAAGGCTTTGCGCCTGCATAACCCTGGCATCCACGGTGACTTTTCTTTATCGTACGCGCCCTTTGAAAAAGCCCGGAAAATCAAAATGTTGGAAGCATCCCTAAGCCAATTGGAACAACTGGTCAGTGACCTGGTGCAACAGAACCAGACGTTGCTCGGTACCAACCAGACCCTGACTGCAGAACTGGCCCAGGCCAAGGATGAAAACGAGAGCCTGCAACTGAGCCTGATGGAGCAGGAAGAGAAGCAAGGCGCCACGGCGGCTCGCATTCAGGCCCTGGTTGAGCGTGTCAGCGCAGGCCCTGTCAGCGCATGAGTTACGGCGCAGGGGTAAAAGTCGTCTCGATCCTGGGGGAGGACTACTCAATCAAGGCTCCGGCCGGGGAAGAGCAAACCCTGCTGGACGCTGCAATGATGTTGAAGGCTGCCCTGGCCGACACCAAAAGAAAGTATCCGACACTGATCGGTGACCGACTGCTGGTGCTGGCCGCGATGAACCTGTGTTCTCAGCAGATCGAAATGCAGAAGCAGCACAAGCTCGAACTCGACCGTTACCAAGAGCAAGTCAGCGCCACGGTTGAAGTGATTTCCAAGACGATCAATCAGGCCTGATCGGGCTTGCGCACAACCAAAGAATAGATTGTCGGTTTGGCTGTATACAATCGGCACGGCTGTTGCAGTGTTTCAGCCTCTTATTCTTTGGGGGTGCTCCATGCAGTTCTGGCGACGCAGTATTCAATGGCAGTTGATCCTGAGTATGGGCAGCGCCTTGCTGGTCAGTATTCTGATCGTGGTTGGCATCTATACCCTGGTGGTCAATCGACTGGCCCAGAACTATCTGGTCGAGCAAGCCTTGCCGTCGAGCATCGAAGCGATGCGCAACGACATCGAGCGCATCCTTGTTCAACCGCTCACGGCCGCCAAGGACATCGCCAGCAATAGCATGGTGCGCGACTGGCTGGCCGAGGGTGAAAACAGTGCCCGAACCGGCACGTTCACCACCTACCTCGAAGGCATCCGCGCCGAGCACAAAGCCTTTACCGCGCTGATTGTCGGCACCGCGTCCAACCATTACTTCACCGAAAAAGGCCTGGACCGGACCCTCAGCCGTTCCAACCCGAAGGATGCCTGGTTCTATGCGTTCCTCGACAGCAACCAGCCGCGCACCCTCAATATCGACAACGACACGGCCACCGGAGAATTGGCGCTGTTCATCGACCTCAAAGTCGAGCAGGCCGGTAAAGTCGTGGGCGTTGCCGGGCTGGGCCTGAGCATGAAAGAGCTGTCGGAGTTGATCCACAACTTCAGCTTCGGTGAGCGCGGCAAGGTCTATCTCGTGCGTTCCGACGGTTTGATCCAGGTCCATCCCGAGGCGCCATTCAGCGGCAAGCGCACCTTGGCCGAGCAGATTGGCGAGTCAGCCGCGCAAGCGGTCATGGGTCAAAAAACTGCCACCAACAGCAGCTTCCAGCGCGATGGCGAAGACTTCCTCGCATTGAGCCTGCCCTTGCGCGATCTCGGCTGGACCCTGGTGGCCGAAGTGCCGCAATCGCAGATCTACGCCGAAGCCCGCCGCGCCATGTGGATGAGTAGTGGTATCGGTCTGGCGGTGGCGATTGTGTGCCTGTTGCTGGTGGTGCTGCTGGCCCGTGGGCTGGTACGGCCGATTCGTCAGGTAACAGCGGCACTGGTTGCCATTGGTAGCGGTGGTGGAGATTTGACTCACCGGTTAGATTCCAGTCGCGCCGATGAGCTGGGCGATCTGGCGCGTGGCTTCAATCGGTTCCTCGACAGCCAGCGCGACATGATCGGTGAAGTGCTGACCACCAGCGAACATCTGCGCACTGCTGTCGGGCAGGTGGCGCGTGTGGTGGATAACACCGCCGAACGTTCCGGACGCCAGCAGGAAATGACCGACATGGTCGCCACTGCTGTTCACGAAATGGGCCTGACCGTGCAGGACATCGCGCAGAACGCCGGCAATGCGGCATTCGCTTCACAAACCGCCCGTGACGAAGCGCTGCAGGCGCGGGAAGTGGTGGGCGGTTCGATCCGACATATTGAGAGCATGTCTCGGGAAATCGGTGTGGCGGCCACGGCGGTGGGTGAGCTGGCCCATCAAGTGGCGTCCATCGATCAGGTGCTGGCGGTGATTCGCGGGATTTCCGAGCAGACCAACCTGCTGGCGCTCAACGCCGCTATTGAAGCGGCGCGAGCCGGCGACATGGGCCGCGGGTTTGCCGTAGTGGCCGATGAAGTGCGCACCCTGGCGCGGCGTACGCAATCATCAACCGATGAAATCCAGCAGATGATCGGCAGCCTCAAGCAGGGAGCGGAGAACGCCGTTTCGTCGATGCATACCGGGCAAGCGGCCACAGGTACCGGTGTGGAGTCGAGCCAGAGGACTGGCGCGTCGTTGACGGCGATTACCGGTCAGGTGGAACGCATCAGCGACATGAACCATCAGGTGGCGACGGCGACCGAAGAGCAATCGGCGGTGACCGAGGAGATCAACCGCAACGTGCAGGGCATTTCCGATCTCGCGCGGGCGACGGCGGGGGAGGTCAGGGCTTGTCGGGATGATTGCCACACGTTGCAGAGTTTGGCGGACGATCTGGCGCGGCAGATGGGTGGGTTCAAGCTGAGCTGATGTGTTGTCTGTGCGGGCCTCTTCGCGAGCAGGCTCGCTCCCACAGTGGTTCGCGTTCAACTGTGGGAGCGAGCCTGCTCGCGATTGGATTTCAGCTATGCCACAAGAGTTTGGTTAGAACCACTCATCCTGCATGCCGAGGCACACATCATCCCGCGCTTCAAGAATCGCCAGCTCATGGTGGCAACCCGGCACTTCCCACGTCAGGAAGTAGCGCGCCGCCTGCAACTTGCCTTTATAGAAGCTCACATCCGCCGCATTGCCCTTGGCCAATCCTTCCTCGGCCCGAATCGCCTGTTCCAACCAGCGCCAGCCAATGACGGTGTGCCCGAATACCTTCAGGTACAGCGCCGAATTCGCCAGGCTGCCGTTGACCTTGCCCTGAGCCAGATCGGTCAGCAGGCCGATGGTTACGCTTTGCAGGCGCGCCACCAGTTTCTCCAGCGGTTCGCGCAGTGGCGTCAGCGACTCGAATGCCTGGGCGCGTTCGGCAGTGTCGGCGATCAGGCGGATCAGTTGCTTGAGCCCCGCGCCACCGTTCTGCGCCAGTTTGCGACCCAGCAGGTCCAGCGACTGAATGCCGTGGGTGCCTTCGTGGATCGGGTTCAGGCGGTTGTCGCGGTAGTACTGCTCCACCGGGTACTCGCGAGTGTAGCCGTGGCCGCCGAGGATCTGGATCGCCAGTTCGTTGGCCTTCAGGCAGAACTCCGACGGCCAGGATTTGACGATCGGCGTCAGCAGGTCCAGCAGTTCATGGGCCTGTTTGCGTTCGGCTTCGGTCGCAAGCGTCGTGGTGTCATCGAACAGTCGCGCTGCGTACAGGCCGAGGTCGAACGAGCCTTCGACGTAGGCTTTTTGCGTCAGCAGCATGCGTTTGACGTCGGCGTGCTGAATGATCGCCACCGGTGCGGTGTTCGGGTCCTTGCTGTCCGGCACGCGACCCTGCGGGCGCTCTCGGGCATATTCCAGCGAGTACAGGTAGCCGGCGTAACCGAGCATCACCGCGCCCATGCCGACGCCAATGCGCGCCTCGTTCATCATCTGGAACATGTAGCTCAAGCCGTGGTGTGGCTTGCCCACCAGATAGCCGACGCACTCACCGTTATCGCCGAAATTCAGCGCGGTGGACGTGGTGCCACGCCAGCCCATCTTGTGGAACAGCCCGGCCAGCAGCACGTCATTGCGCTTGCCCAGGCTGCCGTCGTCGTTGACCAGGAACTTGGGCACGATGAACAGCGAAATGCCCTTCACCCCGGCCGGTGCGTCCGGCAGCTTGGCGAGCACCATGTGCACGATGTTTTCCGATAGCGGATGATCGCCGCCGGAAATGAAAATCTTGTTGCCCTTGAGGCGATAAGTGCCGTCAGACGCCGGCTCTGCGCGGGTACGAATATCCGACAGCGACGAGCCCGCGTGGGGTTCGGTCAGGGCCATGGTGCCGAAGAAACGGCCGTCGATCATCGGTTGCAGGAAGCGGCGTTTCTGTTCATCGGTGCCGAAGCTTTCGATCAGGTTCGCCGCGCCCATGGTCAGGAACGGATAGGACGTCGATGCGGCGTTGGCCGATTGAAAGTGGGCAAAGCAGGCCTGGGACAGCAGTGTAGGAAGTTGCATGCCATCCGCCTCGAAACTGCGCGCGGCATTGAGGAAGCCGGCTTCGAGGAAAGCATCTACCGCCGGTTTCACTTCCGGAATCAGAATCGCCTGACCGTTTTCATAGCGCGGCTCGTTCTCGTCACCCTTGCGGTTGTGCGGGGCGAAGAACTTCTCGGCGATGCTGCGGGCGGTACCGATGGCCGCATCGAAGGTTTCACGGTTGTGCTCGGCGAAACGCTCACGCTGGGTCAGGCCCTCGGCATCAAGGACTTCATACAGCTCGAAAGCCAGATTACGGGAACTGAGCAACGTCTCGGACATGGCGGCCTACCTTTTATTGGGATGGGCCGAGTCTAGGCGGGGGAATAAAGGCTGAACAGGATGATTGATGGTAGTGATGGAGGAGCGGGGGCAACGCTAATCAATTGTGGGAGCGAGCCTGCTCGCGAAGAGGCCGGCACATCCAATGTTAATGTTGGATGACACACCGCTTTCGCGAGCAGGCTCGCTCCCACAGGAGGTATTGCAAACCGGGCAGCCGTTGCGGTTGCCCGGTCTTGTTGCGGCTTAACCGATGGTCATCAAGCTGGCATTACCACCCGCCGCAGCGGTGTTGACGCTCAACGCGCGCTCGATCACCAGGCGTTCCAGCGCAATGCCGGTTTCGCCTTGCGACAGGCCCTGCACGCCAACGATCGCACCGGCACGCTTGGCAACCTGCTGGCACACCGCACGCAACTGGTCGGAATGGCCGTGATGCACAACCGCATCAAATACCACTTCGTCCTTGTTCCAGTCGGAAACCAGCTTGATGCGCGCCTGAATGTCCTTCGGCAGGCGTGCGAACAAAGCCTTGCTCAGGTCAGTTTCCGGCCAGACCGCCGAACCACCGACAGCCAGTACTGCCGCCAGTTGCGTCAGCAGATCGCCTTCGACTTCCGCCAGGCACAGCACGTGTTCCCGCGGCAGGATCGCGTAGCTGTTGCGCTCGCCGGTCGGGCCAGCCAGAACGCGGGTGATGCCGCTTTGCGATTGTGCGGCGAACTGCGCGCACAGGGTGCTCAGATCGGCGAATTTGTTGGTGTCGGCCCAGGCTTTCAGCGCGGTCAACGGCTTGCTCATGGCGTCGCGCAGACGCACGTCCGGAGCTGCGCCAGCATCGCCGCGAGCGAAGGATTGTTCGATCGCATCCGCAGGGCGCGTCGACAGCAGGCGGTACAGGTACAGCGGGCCACCGGCTTTCGGGCCGGTCCCCGACAGGCCTTCGCCGCCGAATGGCTGCACGCCGACCACGGCACCGACGATGTTGCGGTTGACGTAGACGTTACCGGCGTTGACGGTGTCGATCACCTTGGCGATGGTTTCGTCGATGCGGGTGTGAACGCCCAGGGTCAGGCCGTAGCCGGAAGCGTTGATCTGGCCGATCAGCTGGTCGATGTCTTTGCGCTTGTAGCGAACCACGTGCAGCACCGGGCCGAAGATCTCCCGCTGCAACTCGTCGAAGCTTTCCAGTTCGATCAGCGTCGGCATCACGAAGGTGCCGCGTTTGACTTCTTCGGCATCGGCGATGGCCACCTGGTACACGCTGCGACCTTTGTCACGCATGGCCTGGATGTGTTTCTCGATGCCGGCCTTCGCTTCAGCGTCGATCACCGGACCGATGTCCACGGACAGGCGCTCCGGGTTGCCGAGGCGGCTTTCGGCCATGGCGCCCTTGAGCATTTCGATGACGCGGTCGGCGGAATCTTCCTGCAGGCACAAGACGCGCAGGGCCGAGCAACGCTGGCCGGCGCTGTCGAACGCCGAGGACACCACGTCGATCACCACCTGTTCGGTCAGAGCCGAAGAGTCGACGATCATCGCGTTCTGGCCACCGGTTTCAGCGATCAGCGGGATCGGACGGCCCTGGTTGTCGAGGCAACCGGCGATGTTACGTTGCAACAGGCGCGCAACTTCGGTGGAACCGGTGAACATCACGCCTTTGACGCGTTCGTCGCCGACCAGACCGGCACCGACGGTTTCGCCACGACCCGGCAGCAGTTGCAGCACGCCTTGCGGAATCCCGGCTTCGAGCAGCAGGCGTACGGCTTGAGCGGCCACCAGCGGGGTTTGTTCCGCAGGCTTGGCCAATACCGGGTTACCGGCAGCCAGTGCGGCAGCCACCTGGCCACTGAAGATCGCCAGCGGGAAGTTCCATGGGCTGATGCACACCACCGGGCCCAGCGGGCGGTGGGCGTCATTGGTGAAATCGTTGCGTGCCTGCACTGCGTAGTAACGCAGGAAGTCCACGGCCTCGCGCACTTCAGCGATGGCGTTGGCGAAGGTCTTGCCGGCTTCGCGAGCCAGCAGGCCCATCAGCGGCTGGATCTCGGCTTCCATCAGGTCGGCGGCACGCTCCAGGATCGCGGCGCGTTCGGCCGGCGGCGTGGCCTGCCAGATCGGCGCGGCGTTCAGGGCGCACTGGATCGCGTTGTCGACGTCTTCGACGGTCGCTTCCTGTACATGGCCGACCACGTCACGCAGGTCGGACGGGTTCAAAACTGGAGCCGGGGCTTCGTTGCTGGATGCGCAGCCGAGTATCGGCGCCGCTTTCCAGTGGTTGTGTGCGGTAGCGAGAAGCGCGCAGGACAGGGACGCCAGACGATGTTCGTTGGCCATGTCGATGCCGCTGGAGTTGGCGCGCTCGGCGCCATACAGGTCGCGCGGCAGCGGAATGCGCGGGTGCGGCAGGCCGAAACCACCTTCCACGGTCGCCATCTGCTCGATGCTCGCCACCGGGTCGGCCACCAGTTCCTGAATCGAAATCGACTGGTCGGCGATACGGTTGACGAACGAAGTGTTCGCGCCGTTTTCCAGCAGGCGACGCACCAGGTAGGCCAGTAGGGTTTCGTGGGTGCCGACTGGAGCGTACACACGGCACGGACGGTTCAGCTTGCCTTCGGAAACCTTGCCTACAACTTGTTCGTACAGCGGTTCACCCATTCCGTGCAGGCACTGGAACTCGTACTGGCCCGGGTAATAGTTCTGGCCGGCGATGTGGTAAATGGCCGACAGGGTGTGGGCGTTGTGCGTGGCGAACTGCGGGTAGATGACTTCCGGTACCGACAGCAGTTTGCGCGCGCAAGCGATGTAGGACACGTCGGTGTACACCTTGCGGGTGTAGACCGGGTAGCCTTCCAGGCCTTCGACCTGGGCGCGCTTGATTTCGCTGTCCCAGTACGCACCTTTCACCAGGCGGATCATCAGGCGATGACGGCTGCGGCGAGCCAGGTCGATCACGTAGTCGATCACGTACGGGCAACGCTTCTGGTAAGCCTGGATGACGAAACCGATACCATTCCAGCCGGTCAGTTGCGGCTCGAAGCACAGGCGCTCCAGCAGATCCAGCGACAGCTCGAGGCGGTCGGCTTCTTCGGCGTCGATGTTCAGGCCGATGTCGTATTGCTTGGCCAGCAGGGTCAGCGACAGCAGGCGCGGGTACAGCTCATCCATCACGCGCTCGTACTGGGCGCGGCTGTAGCGCGGGTGCAGGGCAGACAGCTTGATCGAAATGCCCGGGCCTTCATAAATCCCGCGGCCGTGGGACGCTTTGCCGATCGAGTGGATGGCTTGTTCGTACGAGGCCAGGTACTTCTGCGCATCGTGCTCGGTGAGTGCGGCTTCACCGAGCATGTCGTAGGAATAGCGGAAGCCTTTGGCTTCGAACTTGCTGGCGTTGGCCAGGGCTTCGGCGATGGTTTCGCCGGTGACGAACTGCTCGCCCATCAGGCGCATGGCCATGTCGACGCCCTTGCGGATCATCGGTTCGCCACTCTTGCCGATGATGCGGCTCAGGGACGAGGTCAGGCCGGCTTCATTGTGCGTAGACACAAGCTTGCCGGTAAGCAACAGCCCCCAAGTGGCAGCGTTGACGAACAGCGACGGGCTGTTGCCCAGGTGCGGCTGCCAGTTGCCGGTGCTGATCTTGTCGCGGATCAGCGCGTCGCGGGTGCCTTTGTCCGGGATGCGCAGCAGCGCTTCGGCCAGGCACATCAGTGCCACGCCTTCCTGGGACGACAGGGAGAACTCCTGCAACAGGCCCTGAACGATGCCGGCACGGCCGCCAGCGCTCTTCTGGTTGCGCAGTTTTTCGGCAATCGAAGCGGCGAGCTTGTTGGTGGCTTCAGCCATTGGAGCCGGCAGGCGCGCCTGCTCGATCAGCATCGGCACCACTTCCGGTTCCGGGCGACGGTAGGCGGCGGTGATCGAGGCGCGCAGCACCGATTGCGGCAGGATGCTTTCGGCGAATTCGAGGAAGCACTGGTGGGCGTGATCCAGAGGCGCGTCGACGGCGTCGTCGGAATCTTTGGTCAAACCGCTCAGCTCGGTCAGGGTTGCACCACCCTCGAGTTTTTCCAGGTAATTGAAGATTGCCTGCTTGATCAGCCAGTGCGGCGTGCGATCAATCGAGGTCGCGGCGGCCTTGAGGCGTTCGCGGGTCGGGTCGTCGAGTTTGACCCCAAGGGTGGTGGTAGCCATGTTTTTATCCTCATGTTTGCCACGACTGCGCGGCATCAGCTGGCGGCAAGATTAGCCGTGCAACTGCCGAGGTGCAACCGGGTGCAACCCTTTTTTTGCAGGAAAAGTCGGCGCCTCGTCGGGAAATGAATTCTGGTACGAATGTGCTGCACCTGCTTGGTGCTTTTACTTCTAGAAAACTTTTGTTACTGCGCAAAAAAGGGCGCAAGAACAATGGCTTCTGCGTCAATGTCTGCCAGGTGCAACTGATTCTCAAAAAATGGGTTGCACCTTGTTTGCTTTGTTGAATAGCATCCGCACCCCAAGGTGCAACCCGTCTGGAACGCGGTTGGGCCGGCTGATGGCTTTCCTGGGGAAACATCAGTCATAAATGCGCGGCGTCCCGAATCGTCTGTCAAACGCCAGCGTTTGCGAACGGTTCAACAGCCGCTGCTACATAAAAACAAAGCCAGGGCGTCACTTAATGAGCGTAACGAATCCAACCCTGATCACATTTGTGATCTACATCGCGGCAATGGTGCTGATCGGCTTCATGGCCTATCGCTCCACCAACAACCTTTCCGACTACATTCTGGGCGGTCGCAGCCTGGGCAGCGTCGTTACCGCGCTGTCTGCCGGTGCGTCCGACATGAGCGGCTGGTTGTTGATGGGCCTGCCGGGTGCCATCTACATGTCCGGTCTTTCCGAAAGCTGGATCGCCATCGGCCTGATCGTCGGTGCCTACCTGAACTGGCTGTTCGTCGCCGGCCGTCTGCGCGTGCAGACCGAGCACAACGGTGATGCCCTGACGCTACCGGATTACTTCTCCAGCCGTTTCGAAGACAAAAGCGGCCTGCTGCGGATCATCTCTGCCGTCGTGATCCTGGTGTTCTTCACCATCTACTGCGCCTCCGGCATCGTGGCCGGTGCCCGTCTGTTCGAAAGCACCTTCGGCATGTCCTACGAGACAGCGCTGTGGGCCGGCGCTGCGGCGACGATTGCCTACACCTTCGTCGGCGGTTTCCTGGCCGTGAGCTGGACTGACACCGTACAAGCCACCCTGATGATCTTCGCCCTGATTCTTACGCCGATCATCGTGCTGCTGGCCACCGGCGGCGTCGACACCACGTTCCTGGCAATCGAAGCGCAAGATCCGGCCAACTTCGACATGCTCAAAGGCACCACCTTCGTCGGCATCATCTCGCTGATGGGCTGGGGCCTGGGCTACTTCGGTCAACCGCACATCCTGGCGCGTTTCATGGCGGCGGATTCGGTCAAGTCGATTGCCAAGGCCCGTCGCATCTCCATGACCTGGATGATCCTGTGCCTGGGCGGCACCGTGGCTGTAGGTTTCTTCGGCATCGCCTACTTCTCGGCCAACCCGGCCGTGGCCATGCCGGTGAGCGAGAACCACGAGCGTGTGTTCATCGAACTGGCGAAGATCCTGTTCAACCCATGGATTGCCGGTGTCCTGCTGTCGGCCATTCTGGCTGCCGTCATGAGCACCCTGAGCTGCCAGCTGCTGGTGTGCTCGAGCGCACTGACCGAAGACTTCTACAAAACCTTCCTGCGTAAATCGGCTTCCCAGCTGGAACTGGTCTGGATCGGTCGCGCCATGGTGCTGCTGGTTGCCCTGATCGCCATCGCGATGGCCGCCAACCCGGAAAACCGCGTACTGGGTCTGGTCAGCTACGCTTGGGCCGGTTTCGGTGCCGCATTCGGTCCTGTGGTGCTGATCTCCGTGATCTGGAAAGACATGACCCGCAACGGCGCACTGGCCGGCATCCTGGTCGGCGCGATCACCGTGATCGTGTGGAAGCACTTCGAACTGCTGGGCCTGTACGAAATCATTCCTGGTTTCATCTTCGCCAGCCTGGCGATCTACCTCGTCAGCAAAATGGGCACGCCGACAGTCGGTATGTTCCAGCGTTTTGCGGCTGCTGAGGCCGATTATCGCTTGAACAAGTAACCGGGATTAGCGCATGCGCTGACCCGATGACTTGAAAAAATGGCCCGCTTCCTTTTGGACGCGGGCCATTTTTTTGCATATTCACTGCAGTATTCCCTCCGGGACATCCACTCAGCCACCAACCCCTGACTTGCCGGCCGGTAAAAGGTAAACTTCCCGGCCTTCGCAGGAGCAGCCATGAATTATCGTCACGCCTTCCACGCCGGCAATCACGCCGATGTGTTCAAACACCTGACCTTGACCCGCCTCATCGCCCTGATGTCGCGCAAGGAGCAGCCGTTTGCCTATCTCGACACCCACGCCGGTATTGGTCTGTATGACCTGCAGGGCGATCAGGCGAGTCGTACCGGTGAGTACCTGGAAGGCATCGCGCGTTTGTGGGATCAACCGGATCTGCCGCTCCTGACTGCCGATTACATGCAGGTGCTGCACGAGATGAATCCGGATGGCCAGTTGCGCTATTACCCGGGGTCGCCGGAGCTGGCACGACGTCTGACTCGCCCGCAAGACCGTGTGTTGCTCAATGAGAAGCACCCGGAAGACGGCGTGTTGCTCAAGGACAACATGGCCGGTGATCGCCGGGTCAAGGTTCACCTGGGCGAGGGCTGGCATGTGTCGCGGGCCTTGCTGCCGGTGCCGGAGAAGCGTGCGGTGATGTTGATCGATCCGCCGTTCGAGAAGCTCGACGAGATGCAGCGTTGTGCCGCGTCGTTGAAGGAAGCGATTGGCCGGATGCGTCAGACCGTGGCGGCGATTTGGTACCCGGTGAAGGATCAGCGCGCGCTGCGGCGTTTCTATCAGGACCTGGCTGGCACCGGGGCGCCGAAGTTGCTGCGGGTGGAGTTGCTGGTGCATCCATTGGATACGCCGAACAGCCTGAACGGTTCCGGGTTGGCGATTGCCAATCCGCCGTGGGGGCTGGAGGAAGAGTTGCGTGAGCTGCTGCCGTGGTTGTCCGAGAAGCTTGGGCAGACCCAGGGTGGGTGGCGGATGGATTGGTTGATCGCTGAAAGTTGATCTGTTGCATTTGTGGCGTCTGATTGGACGCCATCACTGTGTAGGAGCGAGCTTGCTCGCGAAGGTCGTGAACGATAACGCGTAAACCGGATGCCCAGCGGCGCCCTTGGGTTTTTCGCGAGCGAGCTCGCTCCTACAGTCAGTCGTCAGATAGGGCAGGTCACGCCTGTGCCGCCGATCCCACAGTAGCCTTCCGGATTTTTGGCCAGATACTGCTGATGATACGTCTCGGCAAAGTAGACGGTCGGGGCCTGGTCGATTTCGGTGCTGATTTCACCGAGGCCGGCCTTGGACAGTTCAGCCTGGTACGCTGCTTTGCTCTTGAGCGCGGCGTCCAGTTGTTCAGGCGAAGTGGCGTAGATCACCGAACGGTACTGGGTGCCGATGTCGTTGCCCTGGCGCATGCCCTGAGTCGGGTTGTGCAGTTCCCAGAACATCGCCAGCAGCTGCTGGTAGCTGACTTTCGCCTTGTCGTACACCACCAGCACCACTTCGGCATGGCCGGTCAGGCCGGAGCAGACTTCTTCGTAGGTCGGGTTCGGCGTGAAGCCACCGGCGTAACCCACCACCGTGCTGACCACGCCTTCGCGCTGCCAGAAGCGGCGTTCCGCCCCCCAGAAACAGCCCAGGCCGAAGATCGCGAAGTCGACATCTTCGAAGAACGGGCCGAGCAAGGGGGTGTCTTTAAACACAAAGTGCTTTTCAGGCAGGGTCATCGCGGTTTCGCGGCCGGGCAGAGCTTGTTCTTTGGTAGGGAGCACGTTTTTGTTCACCAGAATTTCCGAGCGCAGAACCATGATCAGTCCTCTCAGTCAGGATAATTAGACAGACAAGCAGTTTGCCCGAGAGTTGGATCGCTGTCAGGCGATTGGGCCGCGCGGGTAGCGCTTGAGCTTTTCGATCAGCTCGTTGCCCGGGATCGGACGGTCGAACAGGTAGCCCTGGCCGACGTCGCAGCGGTGACGGCGCAGGAACGCCAACTGCTCGGCAGTTTCGATGCCTTCAGCCACGACCTTGAGTTTCAGGTTGTGGGCCATGGCGATCACCGCGGAGGTGATTTCCATGTCGTCCTGGTTGTCCGGGATTTCGTGGATGAAGCTTCGATCGATCTTGATGATGTCGATGGGGAATTTTTTCAAGTAACTGAGTGATGAGTAACCGGTGCCGAAATCGTCCATGGCCAGGGTCAGGCCCAGGCGCTTGAGCTGGTCGAGCTGCAAGTGGGTGTCTTCGGTGGCTTCCAGCAGCAGGCCTTCGGTCAGCTCCAGCTCCAGCAAATTGGCGGGCAGGGCTTCTTCCTTGAGGATGTTGGCGATGGAGGCCACCAGGTCCGGATCGGAGAACTGCTTGGGCGACAGGTTGATCGCCACCTGCAGGTTGCCCAGGCCGGCGGCGCTCAGCGCCTTGCTCATGCGGCAGGCCTGGCGGGCGATCCATTTGCCGATCGGAATGATCAGCCCGGTTTCTTCGGCGACGCTGATGAACTGATCCGGGCGGATCATGCCCTTTTCCGGATGATCCCAGCGCAGCAGTGCTTCCATCCCCAGCAGGCGCCCGCTGCGCAGGCACAGCTTGGGCTGGTAGAACACGTCGAGTTCGTTCTGGGTCAGGGCGCGGCGCAGGTTGTTTTCGACGAACAGCTTGTAGCTGGCCTCGGCGTTCAGCGCTTCGGTGAACACTTGCACCTGGTGTTTGCCATTGGCCTTGGCCTTGTGCAGCGCCAGCCCGGCGTTGCGCATCAGGGTTTGCGGGTCGCGTCCGTGTAGCGGCGCGCACGCCAGGCCCACGGAGCCTGTGACGCTGATCAACTGGTTGTCGACGAACATCGGTTTGTCGAGGGTCGCCAGCAATTGGTTGGCCACTTGCTGGCCCATCGTGAGGTCGCTGTTGTCCAGCAACACGGCGAATTCGTTACTGGCGAATCGCGCCAGGCTACCGCTGGGGATCAAGCTGTTGCGCAGGCGTCGGGCCAGGCTGATCAGCAGTTTGTCGCCGGTCTGGTGGCCGAGGCTGTCATTGATCCGCTTGAAGTTGTCGATGTCCACCAGCAGCAGGCTGATCGGTGCATCGCTGTCCCGGGCGAAGCGTTCGTCGAGATTGCGGATGAACGCCGGGCGGTTGCCGAGATTGGTCAGGTTGTCGGTGTAGGCCAGGCGCTCGATGCGTTGCTGGGCCAGTTTGGTCTGGGTGATGTCTTCGTAAATGCCGATGTAGTGGGTCAGCTCACGGTTGTCGCCGTACACCTTGGAAATCGACAACTGGCCCCAGTAGGGCTCGAGGTTTTTGCGCCGGCTCTTGAATTCTCCCTGCCAACTGTTGCTCTTGGCCAGTGCCGAAGGCGCATCGAACAGCAGTTCGCTGAGGTTCTCCAGGGCCGGCAGTTCCGCCAGGCGCTGACCGTGCACTTCTTCGGTGGAGTACTGGGTGATCGCGGTGAAGCTCGGGTTGACGTATTCCACCACGCCATCGCAGTTGACCAGCAAAAAGGCGTTGGCACTCTGTTCGACCGCACGCTGAAACAGGTGCAGGGCGCTGGTGGCGGTTCGCCGGTTGTGGTTGCTGATGACCTGGGCAAACTGGTCCGCCAGTTCGCCGGCAAAAGCGATTTCGTCCGACTGCCAGGCACGGGTCGCACCGGTTTGCTCCAGGCACAAGACGCCGACCACCTGGCCATCGACACGGATACTGGCGTCGAGCATCGCGTTGACGTCGCGCGGGCGCAGGCTTTCGGCCATCTCCCGGGTGCGCGGGTCGCGCATGGCGTTATGGGCATCGATGGCGCGACCGGTGTGCAAGGCGTCGAGGTAATCGGGGAAAACGCTGGCGTCGATCGGCTGCGCCAGCAGGTATTCCTGTTGCGTGCGGTGATAGGCCGAGATCGGCACCAGCATCGAGCCTTCGAGGTGCCACAGGCTGGCGCAGTCGATTTGGTAAATGTCGCAGGCGCTGCGGGTGATCAGCTCGGCGGCTTCGCGCAAGGAGTCGTTGCTGCTGTAGCGTTGACGGGTGAGCAGCAGGATCAGGTCCTGCTGGGCGCGCACGCGGTCCAGATGCAGCAGTTGTTCCTGCTGGGCACGCTGATTGAGTTCCAGGGCGATTTGCAGGCGCGAGTTCTGGGTTTCCAGATCCAGGGCCGGTTGCAGCGGGTCATCCTCGAACAGGCCGTCAATGACCAGCAGGTAGCCGCGCAACAGGTGGCGATTGTGTTGTTTGTAGGCTTCGCCCAGTTCCAGCAGATTCAGGGAGCCCGAGGCGGTGTGCAGGGTGTAGCGGATCAGGTAATGCGTGCTATCGGTCAGCTGTTGCTGGATCGCGTCGTGCAGTTGATAGCGCGCTTCCGGCTCCATCAGGCTGGCGTAGGGCGAGCCCACCAGCGCGCACAGCTCCACGGCTGGCAGGCCGAACTGACGTTCGCAATTGGGATCGAGAAACAGCAGCGCCCAGCTGGGTTCATTAAGCCGTTCGAAACGCAGCATGCCGAGCCGCGAGGGCACAGGCAACTGCGTCACTACCTCGGCCACCATACGGCTGGCGGCATCGGGTTGGCTTTTCATATGGAGGGAAACTCGCTTCGAATATGCTGAACGCGCTGGGCTCTCGCCCTCTTTACTGTTGCCTGCGGCAAGGTTGCATCATTGCGACACTGACTGACAAGAGAGATGAAGGCCAAGTGCTATAAGAATGTGTCGGCAGGCACGAAGATTTCTGCAGTCAAGGGCAAAAAGTAATGCTATTGACCGAAAGAAAGCACTCTAACGCAAGTTGATACGTGTTGATTGCAACAGGTTGCCTTCGCGATCGTGGTATCGCACCTGAATCTGATCTGTTTCGACGATCAGGTGCGCGAAGTTGTCCTGACTGATCACGTTACCGACCAGTTCATGTCGATAATCACCTGCTGCTGTCCGTGCCAGCGGTTTATCCAGGATGAAGGTGGAAGCCTTGGCATAGGGCAGCCATTTGCTGTTGCACAGCGGTGACGAGACGATGGTGTGGACTTCGAAGTCCGCGTCTTTGCTGTGGCTCAGGCAACTGGTCAGCGAACCGTGGACATCACCGGAAACGAAGATGACATTTTTGATGCCATGAGTGCGGATGATTTCCAGCAACCTCAGCCGTTGTTCGGGAAAGGCTTTCCAGGCGTCATCGCCCAGGCGCTGGCGGTCGGGGTAGAACATGACACTGGTCACCACGAATTTGACCCGGGCCGGACTGTGGATCAGCCAGTTGCACAAGGCCTGTTCCTGCTCGGTATCGAGGATGCGGCGCTCGCCTGCCAGCGTGCGCCGGGTGCGACTGTCGGTGACAAACCATTCGATATCACCGTTGGTGAATTGATACCAATAGCGTTTCAGAGGGTGGCTGATTGTTCCAGCGCTATTGAGTTCATGAGCCGGGCTGTGGCTGGCTTGATACAACTGATAAGCCCTCATGGCGTTCTTGAATAAATGCTCATCGGCTGTGGTTTTATTGGCTGGCCAATTATCTTCGATCTCATGATCGTCAAGAATCATATAAGTCGGCACGCCAGCCATTAACTTTCCAATATGGGGTTGGGAGAACGCCGCGCGGTACTTGCTGAGTATTTCGTTGTACTCCCGGTCTGGGGCAATGAAGTTCAAGTCGTCGACATAAACCTGGTCGCCGGTCATCAACATCGCGCTGATCGGTGGCCCGGCGTGCTGTGCCAAACGGTTGATCGAGGCAAAAATCCGGTCGCCCATATGTGGGGCCGATGGCACGCCGTCGGTCATGCGCAGATAGCGGCATGAGCCGACGATATAGGCCCGCGGTGTTGTGGTCTTGTCGGACTGGGTACGCAGGCGATGGATCTCCGGAGGCCATTGCAAAGGCAATTGCTCAAAGGTCTCTTCGGTATGCGCCGGGTTCATGGAGGTGAACCAGCCAGCCTGGTATTCATACTCGGTATCGGCCGCCAGGTTTTGAAGAACAATGACGTCCGAGAAGTCGCGTGAGTCTGCAAGTTGTGTGAACAGGCCGTTGTTCCAGTGCAGGTGTCCTGAGTGGCGATAACGAATGCCGGCGAAAACCGAGGTGTCTTTATACGGTTTGCCGCGTAAGAAAATACGGGTCTGATTAGTTGTTGTGTGGCCAATAATCGGGCCGACAGTAGGCTTGAACATATTCGAGTCCATTCGGTTTTTTGGCTATCGATCAATGATGTGTCAGTTGCGACTGAGCTTGGCAGTCGTATCACTGAGGCTAATTATTTGACCCCAAAAAATATCGAGCTGAAATGGACTGGAGTTGTGGGCTGTATCAGCCACAAATGTAGGAAGGGCTGCTCTTGAAGTGAAAGCTTCGGATAAAAACGCAGGCAAAAAAAGCCCCGCCAAATTGGCGGGGTTGAGGTACGAGCGTGGCTCGGAAACGTGGAACACGAGCGGCCCTCCAGTGAAGGAGGGCCGCTCGGTATTACAGGAGCATGGTGCGGATGTCGCCCAGCAGGTCGCTCAGGCGCTTGGTGAAGCGTGCAGCAGCGGCGCCATTGATCACGCGGTGATCGTAGGACAGCGACAGTGGCAGCATCAGTTTCGGCTGGAAGGCTTTGCCGTCCCAGACTGGCTGGATGGTTGCCTTGGAGACACCGAGGATCGCCACTTCCGGCGCGTTGACGATCGGCGTGAAGCCGGTGCCGCCAATGTGGCCGAGGCTGGAAATGGTGAAGCAGGCGCCTTGCATCTCGTCCGACGAAAGCTTCTTGGTCCGGGCTTTTTCAGCCAGGGAAGCCGCTTCGGCCGCCAGTTGCAGCAGGCTCTTCTGGTCGACGTTCTTGATGACCGGTACCAGCAGGCCTTCCGGGGTGTCGACGGCGAAGCCGATGTTCACGTATTTCTTGCGGATGATCGCTTTGCCGCTTGGTGCCAGCGAGCTGTTGAAGTCCGGCAGTTCCTTGAGCAGGTGCGCGCAGGACTTGAGCAGCAACGGCAGGACGGTCAGCTTGACGCCGGCCTTCTCTGCAACGGCTTTCTGGGCAACGCGGAACGCTTCGAGTTCGGTGATATCCGCCGAGTCGAATTGCGTCACGTGCGGCACGTTCAGCCAGCTGCGGTGCAGGTTGGCGGCGCCGACCTGCATCAGGCGGGTCATCGGCACTTCTTCGATTTCACCGAAGCGGCTGAAGTCCACGACCGGAATCGGCGGGATGCCCGCGCCACCGGTCGCACCAGCGGCAGCGGCTGGCGCTTCCTTGGCCTTCTGCATCATGGCCTTGACGTAAACCTGCACGTCTTCCTTCAGGATGCGACCGTGCGGACCGCTGGCGCCAACGGCGCTCAGCTCGACGCCGAATTCGCGGGCCAGTTGACGCACGGCAGGGCCGGCGTGAACTTTGGCGCCTGGCTTGGCGGGAGCAGCAACCGGAGCGGCAACCGGAGCAGCGGCAGCCGGAGCAGCAGCGGCTGGCGCCGGAGCGCTTGGAGCAGCAGCGGCAGGTGCGGTCGCCGCAACAGGTGCAGCAGGTGCCGCGCCTTTGACTTTCAGCTTGAGGATCAGGTCGCCGGTACCGACTTCGTCATCGAGCTTGATGGAAACGCTTTCCACCACGCCAGCGGCTGGCGACGGGATTTCCATGCTCGCCTTGTCGGATTCCAGGGTGATCAGCGACTGGTCGGCAACAACGGTGTCGCCGGCCTTGACCAGGACTTCGATGATCTTGGCCTTGCCCGCCGAACCGATGTCCGGAACGTGGATGTCCTGAACGCTGTCAGCCACTGGAGTAGCCGGAGCAGCCGCAGGTGCAGCGGCGGCGGCTGGAGCGGCTGCCTGGGCTGGAGCCGCAGCTGGCGCAGCAGCGCCCGCCACTTCCAGATCCAGGATCAGGTCGCCGGTGCCGACTTCGTCGTTGAGCTTGACGCTGATGGCCTTGACCACGCCAGCGGCTGGCGACGGGATTTCCATGCTGGCCTTGTCGGACTCCAGGGTGATCAGCGACTGATCAGCCGCGACGGTGTCGCCGACCTTGACCTGGATCTCGATGATCTGGGCCTTGCCCGACGAGCCGATGTCCGGCACGTGTACTTGCTGAACCGAAGCGGCAGCCGGTGCCGCAGCAGGAGCAGCGACAGGAGCGGCAGCCGGTTTGGCTTCAGCCTTGGCCGCCGGCGCAGCGGCAGCAGGAGCCGCAGCTGCGGCACCTTCGACTTCCAGCTCCAGCAGTTCGTCGCCTTCTTTCAGGCGATCGCCCAGCTTCACTTTCAGGCTCTTGATGATACCGGCCTTCGGCGCGGGTACTTCCATGCTCGCCTTGTCCGATTCCAGTGTCAGGATGCTCTGGTCGGCTTCGATACGGTCGCCGACCTTCACAAACAGTTCAATTACTTCACCTTCACCGCTGCCGATGTCAGGTACGCGAATGAGTTCGCTCACAGAATCTCTCCTCAGCAGTCCAGTGGGTTGCGTTTTTCCGGGTTGATACCGAACTTGACGATGGCCTCGGCCACCACCTTGGGTTCGATGTCACCACGGTCAGCCAGTGCTTCCAGGGCTGCCAACACCACGAAATGACGGTCAACTTCGAAGAAATGACGCAGTTTCTTGCGGCTGTCGCTGCGGCCGAAACCGTCGGTGCCCAGGACTTTGAATTCCTTGGACGGTACCCACTGACGGATCTGCTCGGCGAACAGTTTCATGTAGTCGGTAGACGCGATGACCGGACCTTTACGGCCGTTCAGGCACTCTTCGACGTAGCTCAGCTTAGGCTTCTGACCCGGGTGCAGACGGTTGCTGCGCTCAACGGCCAGGCCATCGCGACGCAGTTCGTTGAAGCTGGTAACGCTCCACACGTCGGCGCCGACGTTGAACTCTTCGCGCAGGATCTTCGCTGCTTCACGGACTTCACGCAGGATGGTGCCGGAGCCCATCAGCTGAACGTGGTGCGCCGCTTCGCGGGTGTCTTCTTCGAGCAGGTACATGCCCTTCTTGATGCCTTCTTCGGCACCGGCCGGCATGGCTGGCTGCTGGTACGACTCGTTCATCACGGTGATGTAGTAGAAGACGTCCTGTTGCTCTTCGGTCATCTTCTTCATGCCGTCCTGGATGATCACCGCCAGCTCGTAGCCGTAGGTTGGATCGTAGGTGCGGCAGTTCGGGATGGTGGCAGCCAGCAGGTGGCTGTGACCGTCTTCGTGTTGCAGGCCTTCACCGTTCAGGGTGGTACGGCCGGCGGTGCCGCCGATCAGGAAACCACGGGTGCGGCTGTCGCCAGCAGCCCAGGCCAGGTCGCCGATACGCTGGAAGCCGAACATCGAGTAGAAGATGTAGAACGGCAGCATCGGCTGGTTGTGGCTGGAGTACGAAGTACCGGCAGCGATGAAGGAGCTCATGGCGCCCGCTTCGTTGATGCCTTCTTCGAGGATCTGGCCCTTCTGGTCTTCCTTGTAGAACATCACCTGGTCTTTATCGACTGGCTCGTAGAGCTGGCCGACCGACGAGTAGATGCCCAACTGACGGAACATGCCTTCCATACCAAAGGTACGGGCTTCGTCCGGGATGATCGGTACGATGCGCGGGCCGATTTCCTTGTCCTTGACCAGTTGCGCGAGGATCCGCACGAAAGCCATGGTGGTGGAGATTTCACGGTCGCCCGAGCCGTCGAGGATCGCCTTGAGGGTGTCCAGCGGCGGGGTCGGAATGTTGAAGCTTTGAGCGCGACGCTGTGGTACGAAACCGCCCAGCGCATTGCGGCGCTCGGCCAGGTAACGGGCTTCGGCGCTGCCTGCTTCCGGCTTGAAGAACGGCAGGTTCTCCAGCTCTTCGTCCTTGACCGGGATGTCGAAACGATCGCGGAACAACTTCAGGCTGTCGACATCGACTTTCTTGGTGTTGTGCGCAGTGTTTTTCGCTTCGCCGGCACCGGTGCCATAACCCTTGATGGTCTTGGCCAGGATGACGGTCGGTTGTTCTTTGTGGTTGACCGCTTCGTGGTATGCCGCGTAGACCTTGTACGGGTCGTGGCCGCCACGGTTGAGTTTCCAGATCTCGTCGTCGGACAGGTCGGCAACCATCGCCTTGAGTTCAGGCGTGTTGAAGAAGTGTTCACGGACGAACGCGCCGTCTTTGGCTTTGTAGTTCTGGTACTCGCCGTCGATGACTTCGTCCATGCGGCGTTGCAGGATGCCGTCGACGTCCTTGGCCAGCAGTGGGTCCCAGAAACGGCCCCAGATGACTTTGGTCACGTTCCACTGAGCACCGCGGAACACGCCTTCGAGTTCCTGGATGATCTTGCCGTTGCCGCGAACCGGGCCGTCGAGGCGCTGCAGGTTGCAGTTGATGACGAAGATCAGGTTGTCCAGCTTCTCGCGGCCGGCCAGGGAGATGGCGCCCAGGGATTCCGGCTCGTCGCACTCGCCGTCGCCCAGGAAGCACCAGACTTTCTGTTTGCCTGGCTGGATGAAGCCACGGTGTTCCAGGTACTTCATGAAGCGTGCCTGGTAGATCGCCTGGATCGGGCCCAGACCCATGGATACGGTCGGGAACTGCCAGAAGTCAGGCATCAGCCAAGGGTGCGGGTAGGACGACAGGCCCTGACCGTCGACTTCCTGGCGGAAGTTGTTCATCTGGTCTTCGGTGATGCGGCCTTCCATGAATGCGCGGGCGTAAACGCCTGGCGAGGTGTGGCCCTGGAAGTAGATCAGGTCGCCGCCGTGTTCGTCGGTCGGGGCCTGGAAGAAGTAGTTGAAGCCGATGTCATACAGGGTCGCACTGGAAGCGAAGCTGGAGATGTGACCACCCAGGTCAGAATCTTTCAGGTTCGTACGCATTACCATGGCCATCGCGTTCCAGCGTACCAGCGAGCGAATGCGGCGTTCCATGAACAGGTCGCCAGGCATGCGTGCTTCGTGGGTAACGGGGATCGTGTTGCGGTAAGGCGTGGTGATGGCGTAAGGCAACTGCGAACCGCTGCGGGTCGCGAGCTCACCCATACGGGTCATCAGATAGTGAGCACGGTCTTCGCCTTCTTTGTCGAGAACCGATTCCAGGGCGTCCAGCCATTCCTGGGTTTCGACGGGATCGAGGTCTTGCATGGCTTGCTCCAGGGCGGAAAGGCTACCAGAATCGGTTGCCTGAGTTAGCGACTGGCCTTGTGGGCAGACGTTATGAATTCTTGGATTGCCGACAGGTTGTTCCGGCGGCGTGTAGTTTTACTACAAATCTTCCGGCATTTCAGCCCGTCTAATGTATATACGAGTAGTAAAACTACAGATGAGCGGCTTGTGGCCCCCGGCTGCGTTGTGAGAATAATCGTTAAGGTTGGTCTTTTTCCAACTAAAAAAGGTAAAAGCTTGATGCTGGCTGCCAAAATAAAAGAAATTTCAGCTATTTCTAACTTTTGTTCGACAGTCCCTCAGGTAGTGGGTTTTCGAAAACCACTACATGCAGTCCGTTGTACGCCGATCAAGGATAGACCATGAGCCTCCCTTCGTTTGCCGAACTGCCCGCCATTCTCCTGCCGTTTGTCACCCGTGCCGAGCTGTCTTTCCGGGCTGCCGTCGCCGCCCTGGACGATGATCACGGGCTGCCTGCCTGGACGCCGGAGCGCTGGGCGCAATTTGCCCGCGTCACCGCCGCCAGCGATTTCGTGATTGAACAGTGTGTTCGTGACCCTTTGATGTTGCTGCAGCTGGTGCAGTCCGGCGAACTGGACCGCAGCTTCGCTCCCGGTGAGTTGTGCGCGCAGATTGCCGCCGCCGTGAGTGTGGCCGAGACCGAAGATCAGCTTGGCCGCGCCTTGCGCCGTCAACGTGCACGCCATCAGGTGCGGATCATCTGGCGCGACCTGACCCGCCAGGCCGATTTGGTCCAGACCTGTCGTGACCTCTCGGAGATGGCCGATGCCAGTATCGATCAGGCCTATCAATGGTTGTACGTGCGGCATTGCCAGCAGTTCGGCGTGCCGACCGGCCGGCGCAGCGGCGAGCCGCAGCAGATGGTCATTCTCGGCATGGGCAAGCTCGGTGCGGTGGAGCTGAACCTGTCGTCGGACATCGATCTGATCTTTGCCTACCCCGAAGGCGGTGAAACCGTCGGCGTGAAGCGCCCGCTGGATAACCAGGAATTCTTCATTCGTCTGGGCCAGCGACTGATCAAGGCCCTGGACCCGATGACCGTCGACGGCTTTGTATTCCGCGTCGATATGCGCTTGCGTCCCTACGGTTCGTCAGGTGCGCTGGTGCTGAGCTTCAATGCGCTGGAGCAGTATTATCAGGATCAGGGTCGCGACTGGGAACGCTACGCCATGATCAAGTCGCGAGTGGTGGCCGGCGACCAGGTGGCCGGCGCGCATCTGCAAGACATGCTGCGGCCGTTCGTCTACCGGCGTTACCTGGACTTTTCGGCTATCGAAGCGCTGCGCACCATGAAGCAGCTGATCCAGCAGGAAGTGCGGCGCAAGGGCATGGCCGACAACATCAAACTGGGTTCCGGTGGTATCCGTGAGGTGGAGTTCATCGCCCAGGCGTTCCAGCTGATTCACGGCGGCCGCGATTTGAGCTTGCAGCAGCGCCCACTGTTAAAGGTGCTCAGCACACTGGAAGGCCAGGGTTACCTGCCGCCGGCCGTGATCAGCGAGCTGCGTGAAGGTTACGAATTCCTGCGTTACACCGAACACGCGATTCAGGCGATTGCCGATCGCCAGACGCAAATGTTGCCCGATGGCGAGCAGGATCAGGCGCGTATTGCCTTTATGTTGGGTTTCGCCAACTGGACGGCTTTCCACGAACAACTGATGTATTGGCGCGGGCGAGTGGCCTGGCACTTCGGGCAGGTGATCGCCGATCCCGACGAAGAGCAGGGCGCCGAAAGCGAAGTGGTGGTCGGCGGTGAATGGTTGCCGCTGTGGGAAGAGGCTCAGGACGATGAGGCCGCTTGCCGTCAACTGGAGGAGGGTGGTTTCAAGGATGCCCCCAAAGCCTTGAAAGCCCTGGCCGGCTTGCGCAGCAGCCCGCAATTGAGGGCGATGCAGCGTCTGGGGCGCGAACGTCTCGATGCTTTTATTCCGCGTTTGCTGGCACAGGCCGTGGAACACGACAATCCGGACCTGGTACTGGAACGGGTGCTGCCGCTGGTTGAAGCCGTGGCCCGTCGTTCCGCGTACCTGGTGCTGCTGACCGAGAACCCCGGCGCGCTGCGGCGGTTGCTGACGCTGTGCGCGGCGAGCCCGTGGATCGCCGAGCAAATCACCCGTTTCCCGTTGCTGCTCGACGAATTGCTCAACGAAGGCCGGCTGTTCAAGCCGCCGCTGGCGCCAGAGCTGGCGGCCGAGTTGCGCGAGCGCCTGACACGGATTCCCGAGGACGACCTCGAACAGCAAATGGAAGCCCTGCGCCACTTCAAGCTGGCGCACCGCTTGCGGGTGGCCGCTTCGGAAATCGCCGGCAGCCTGCCGCTGATGAAAGTCAGCGATTACCTGACCTGGCTCGCCGAAGCGATCCTGGAGCAAGTGCTGGCACTGGCCTGGCGCCAGACCGTGGCCAAGTACGGCACACCGCTGCGCACCGATGGCACCTTGTGCGATCCCGGCTTCATCATTGTCGGTTATGGGAAAGTCGGCGGGCTGGAGCTCGGGCATGGTTCGGACCTGGACCTGGTGTTCATCCACGACGGCGATCCCCAGGCTGAAACCGATGGGCCGAAACCCATCGATGGCGCGCAATTTTTCACCCGTCTGGGGCAGCGGATCATTCACTTGCTGACGGCGCAGACCAACTCCGGGCAATTGTATGAAGTGGACATGCGTCTGCGGCCGTCCGGTGCGTCGGGGTTGTTGGTGAGTTCCCTGGGAGCGTTCGCCCGTTATCAGGAAAACGAAGCCTGGACCTGGGAACACCAGGCGCTGGTGCGGGCGCGAGTGCTGGTGGGAAGTCAGGATGTCGGCCAGGCATTCGAGAAGGTCCGTGCCGCGATTTTGGGCAAGCCACGTGATTTGCCGACCCTGCGCCAGGAGGTCAGCGAGATGCGCACCAAGATGCGCGATAACCTCGGCAGCAAGAGCACGGCGGCCGGCACCGGGGCGAATGCCTTCGAAGCCACGGCGCCGTTCGATATCAAGCAGGACGCCGGAGGTATCGTCGATATTGAATTTATGGTGCAATACGCGGCCCTGGCGTGGTCAGAAACACACCCGCCATTGCTGCGCTGGACGGATAATATCCGCATTCTGGAAGAGCTGGAGCATGAAGGGCTGATGCCCGCCGAAGATGCCGGCCTGTTGCGTGAAGTGTATAAAGCGTACCGTTCCGCGGCCCACCGGCAGGCTCTGCAGAAGAACCCGGGGGTGATACCGGCTGACCAGTTCGCGGACGAACGGCGGCAGGTCATGCGGATCTGGCGTGAGCTGGGTCTACGCTGAAACGGGATATTTGATACGCCAATATTCCCTGTAGGAGCGAGCCTGCTCGCGATGGTCGTTAACGATAACGCGGCTAGTCTGATACCCCGCGGCGCTCTCAGGTTTATCACGAGCAGGCTCGCTCCTACAGTTGTCTTGCGTTGTTCTGTAGAATTTTCGAGGCGGGGAGGCGTAGGCCTCCCCGGTTCGTTTATGGAAACCACATGAAAATTCTGATCGTTGGGCCCAGTTGGGTCGGTGACATGGTGATGGCGCAGACACTTTTCCAGTGCCTGAGACAGCGCCACCCGCAATGCGAAATCGACGTGCTGGCCCCCGAGTGGAGCCGGCCGATTCTTGAGCGCATGCCCGAAGTTCGCCAGGCCTTGAGCTTTCCGCTCGGTCACGGTGTCCTGGAGCTGGCGACGCGCCGGCGCATCGGCAAATCCCTGGCCGGCCAGTACGACCAAGCGATCCTGTTGCCCAATTCGCTGAAGTCGGCGCTGGTGCCGTTCTTTGCCGGCATCCCGAAACGCACGGGCTGGCGCGGTGAGTTCCGCTACGGTTTGCTCAATGACGTGCGCACGCTGGATAAAGATCGTTATCCGCTGATGATCGAGCGTTTCATGGCCCTGGCTTACGAGCCGGGCGTGGAGTTGCCAAAACCCTACCCGCGTCCGACGCTGCAGATCGACCCGGTCACCCGTGAGGCGGCACTGGCCAAGTTCGACCTGACCCTCGACCGTCCGGTGCTGGCCCTGTGCCCCGGTGCCGAGTTTGGCGAGTCCAAGCGCTGGCCGTCCGAGCATTACGCCAAAGTTGCCGAAGCGAAGATCCGCGAAGGCTGGCAAGTCTGGCTGTTCGGTTCGAAAAACGATCATGCCGTGGGCGAAGACATCCGTGCGCGGCTGATTCCCGGCCTGCGAGAAGAATCGGTCAACCTCAGCGGCGGTACCTCGCTGGCCGAAGCCATCGACCTGCTGTCCTGTGCCGATGCGGTGGTGTCCAACGACTCCGGCCTGATGCACGTCGCCGCCGCGCTGAACCGCCCGCTGGTGGCGGTCTACGGTTCGACGTCGCCGGGCTTCACGCCGCCGCTGGCCGAGCATGTCGAGATCGTGCGCCTGGGCATTGAATGCAGCCCATGCTTCGACCGCACGTGCCGGTTCGGCCATTACAACTGCCTGCGCCAGCTCATGCCGCAGGCGGTGAACGAAGCCTTGCAGCGTTTGCAGGGCACTGTGGTCGAGGTCAAATAGCTTGCGGGTTCTGTTGATCAAGACTTCTTCGCTGGGCGACGTCATTCACGCGTTGCCGGCGTTGACCGACGCGGCGCGGGCGATTCCCGGCATCAAATTCGACTGGGTGGTGGAAGAAGGCTTTGCCGAGATCCCGACCTGGCATCCGGCGGTGGACAAGGTGATTCCGGTGGCGATCCGTCGCTGGCGCAAAAACATCTGGCAGACCATCAAGAGCGGTGAATGGCGGCGCTTCAAGCAAAGCGTTCGCGCCACCCAATATGACCTGGTGATCGACGCCCAGGGCTTGCTGAAAAGCGCCTGGCTGACCCGTTACGTCAAGGCGCCGGTAGCCGGTCTCGATAAAAGCTCGGCGCGCGAACCCATCGCTGCGCGTTTTTACGATCGACGCCTGGCCGTTGCCCGCGGGCAGCACGCGGTGGAGCGAGTGCGTCAGTTATTCGCCATCGCGTTGGGCTATGACTTGCCCAAAGGCCTGGGCGACTACGGACTGAATATCGAGCGCCTGGTGGAGTTGCCGCGCAAGAACCCTTACGTGGTGTTTCTGCATGGCACCACCTGGGACACCAAACACTGGCCCGAAGCCTATTGGCGCGAGCTGACCGAACGGGTCGGCTACCTTGGCGTAGGGGTGAAGTTGCCTTGGGGCAATGCGCAGGAGAAAGCCCGGGCCGAGCGTATCGCTGCGGGTTTCAAACACGCCGAGGTGCTGCCAAAACTGAACCTGGCGGGTGTCGGCAAGGTGCTGGCCGGCGCGCAAGCCTGCGTGGCGGTGGACACCGGCCTCGGTCATCTGGCCGCCGCGCTGGATGTGCCGACGCTGTCGCTGTTCGGTCCAACCAATCCGGGCCTGACCGGCGCCTACGGCAAGGTGCAGATTCACATGGCCAGCGACTTCCCGTGCGCGCCGTGCCTGCAAAAGAAATGCACCTATCAACCGACGGCCGACGATACCCGTCAATTTGACCTGAAACGCGAGTGGCCGTTGTGCTTCACGCGTCTGAACCCCGAGCGTGTCGCCAGCCGACTGAGCACGTTGTTAATGGCTGAGGAGCTGCGCTGATGCAATTGGCATTTGTCCTGTACAAATATTTTCCGTTTGGCGGCTTGCAGCGCGATTTCATGCGCATCGCCCTGGAGTGCCAGCAGCGCGGTCACCAGATTCGCGTCTACACGCTGATCTGGGAAGGCGACGTGCCGCCGGGTTTCGAAGTGCTGGTGGCGCCGGTCAAGGCGTTCTTCAACCATCGGCGCAACGAAAAACTCAGCGAATGGATGGAGGCGGACCTGGCCCGGCGCCCGGTCGACCGCCTGATCGGTTTCAACAAGATGCCGGGCCTGGACGTCTACTACGCCGCCGACGGTTGCTTCGAAGACAAGGCGCAGAACCTGCGCAATTCGCTGTATCGCCGCTGGGGCCGCTATCGCCACTTCGCCGAATACGAGCGGGCGGTGTTCGCCAGGGATGCCAAGACCGAAGTGTTGATGATTTCCGAGGTCCAGCAGCCACTGTTCATCAAGCATTACGACACGCCGCTGGAACGTTTCCATCTGCTGCCACCGGGTATCGCCCAGGACCGTCGCCGACCGGCCGATGCCGATGAAGTCCGAGCAGGGTTCCGCGCCGAGTTCAATCTCAAGGACGACGAATTGCTGTTGGTGCAGATCGGCTCCGGGTTCAAGACCAAGGGTGTGGATCGCAGCCTCAAGGCACTGGCGGCACTGCCCGCCGAGTTGAGGAAGCGCGCCCGGCTGTTTGTAATTGGCCAGGATGACCCCAAATTATTCCAGATGCAGAGTGCGACATTGGGGCTGGGCGATAACGTCACGTTCCTCAAGGGGCGCAGCGATATCCCGCGTTTCCTGTTGGGTGCCGACCTGTTGATCCACCCGGCGTACAACGAAAATACCGGTACCGTGCTGCTCGAAGCACTGGTGGCCGGCTTGCCGGTGCTGGTGAGCGCGGTGTGCGGTTACGCCCATTACATCGCCGAGGCCGATGCCGGCCTGGTGCTGGACGAACCGTTCGATCAGGCACAGCTGACGCAGTACCTGACCGGCATGTTGAACGACGCTCAAGCAAGGGCGGCCTGGAGCCGCAATGGTCTGGCCTACGCCGAGACGGCCGACCTCTACAGCATGCCGCAGCACGCGGCCGATGTGATTCTGGCGGAGCACGCTTAAATGAAGTTGATGCTGGCTGAACCGTTCAAGAGCCTCTGGGCCGGACGCGACCCGTTCGCCGAAGTCGAGGGGCTCAAGGGCGAGGTGTACCGCGAGCTGGAAGCACGCCGGACGTTACGCACGGAAGTCGACGGCAACGGGTTTTTCGTGAAAATCCATCGTGGCATCGGCTGGGGCGAAATCTTCAAGAACCTGCTCACTGCCAAGCTTCCCGTACTGGGTGCCGGTCAGGAGTGGCAGGCCATTCAGCGTCTGCAGGAAGCCGGCGTGCCGACCATGACCGCTGTTGCGTATGGTGAGAAGGGCCGCAACCCGGCCGACCAGCACTCGTTCATCGTCACCGAAGAGCTGGCGCCCACGATCAGCCTCGAAGATTTCAGCATTGACTGGAAAAGTCAGTCGCCCGAGCCAAAGCTCAAGCGCGCGCTGATCGCTGAAGTCGCGCGCATGACCGGCATGATGCACCGCGCCGGGGTCAACCACCGCGACTGCTACATCTGCCATTTCCTGCTGCACACCGACAAACCGGTGACCGCAGACGACTTCAAGCTCTCGGTGATCGACCTGCACCGCGCCCAGACCCGTCCGGCGATCACTTCGCGCTGGCGCAACAAGGATCTGGCGGCCCTGTACTTTTCCGCGTTGGACATCGGCCTGACCCGCCGCGACAAGCTGCGTTTCCTCAAGGGCTATTTCCAGCAGCCGCTGCGTCAGATCCTGAGTGAAGAGGCCGCTTTGCTGGCATGGCTCGACGGCAAGGCCAACAAGCTCTACGAGCGCAAGCAGCGATACGGGGATGCGCTCTGATGCCGGGTTGGAGACTGGAACCGGCCTACAGCGACCTGGCCGATGACTTTGGCAGCCTCGAGACTGTGTTTGCGCTGCAAGGCGAGCAAATCACCAGTGACCTGCTCTCGGAAGTCATCCGTGTCGAGCGCAATGGCGTCAATTATTACGTCAAGCGCTACGTGGGCGCTGGCAGAGGCTTGCGGCGTTTCCTGGGCAAGCCTCGGGTGAAGATGGAGTGGCAGAACCTAAAGCGCTTCGCCAAGTGGGGTATCCCCACTGCCGACGTGGTGGCCTGGGGGCTGGAGCGGCGGGGTATGGCCTACGCTCGCGGCGCGATGATTACCCGGGAACTGCCGCGCACTGAAGATTTGTCGGCATTGGCCGAGCGGCGCTATCCTAAACTTTCGGATCGCGCCTGGGTCGATACCGTCAGTCGTCAGTTGGCGCAGCACACCCGGACCATGCACGACCACCGTTTCACCCATAATGACTTGAAGTGGCGCAACCTGCTGGTCGACGATGAGGCTCGACTGTTTTTGATCGATTGCCCCAACGGCGATTTCTGGCGCGGCTTCTGGCTCAAGTACCGCATCACCAAGGATCTGGCGTGCCTGGACAAGGTCGCCAAGTATCAACTGTCGGCGACCCAGCGCCTGCGCTTTTACCTGCAATACCGTAACCGGCCCCGGCTCAATGCTGCGGACAAAAAACGCATCCGGCACGTGTTGAGATTTTTCGAGGGTCGCGAATGACCGATTTTCTGGCCGATGAAGACCGTGCGCTGCTTGAGCGCCATGGCCTCGGCACATTCGATGCACTCTGGACCAGGCAGCTCGATGCGGTGGATGAACCCAACACCGGTCGCGGCGGCTGGAGCAGTGTGTTTCGGCTGGATCTGGAAGGTCATGGTTTCTACCTCAAGCGGCAAAGCAACTATCTGACCCGCACATTGCGCGCCCCCTTCGGCGAGCCGAGTTTCGCTCGCGAGTTTCGCAACATCTCCCGTTACCGGAAGATGGGGGTTCCGGCGCTGGAGGCGGTGTTCTATGGGGAGCGCAAGGTCAATGGCGAAGTGCACGCAATCCTGCTGACCCGCGCCCTGGATGGTTGGGACGACCTCGAATCGCTGCTGCAGCGTTGGGATGAATTGAGCCCTGAGCAGCACTCGGAAATCCTCAAGGCCTGCGGCGAACTGGCCAGGCAACTGCACGCTGCACGTCAGGTGCATGGGTGCTTTTATCCCAAGCATATTTTCATGCGCGCCACCGGCGATGGCTATCAGGCTCAATTGATCGATCTGGAAAAGACCCGGCCGCTGCTGTACGGGCAGCGTGACCGAATCAAGGACCTGGAACCACTGGTGCGCCGCGCGCCCGAGTGGGACGAGTCGCAACTACGGCAATTACTGGCCGCCTATCTGGATCAACCGCAGGACAGCTCGCTGGTCGACAGCTGGCTGCAGCGTTTGACCGTGCGGCGCAGTCAAAAGAGGCCACGCTGATGCGTTTGTCCGAACTGAAGGAAGCTGGCCGCAATCCCGTATTGCCGCTGAGCGTATCGCTGGCCGATGCCGCCGGCCCCGCGGAGCTGCAACTGCTGAGTCTGTTGCGGGTCTTGCCGGGGCAGCGTTATGTCGGTGCCGGCGTCTGGCGTGGTCGGCCGGTGTTGGCCAAATTGCTGGTCGGCGGCAAGGCCGCACGGCATTTTCAGCGTGAGCTGGACGGCGTGCGCCTGCTCTCCGCCCAGGGGCTGACCACGCCGCAGCTGTTGGCCGATGGCCTGAAGGACGGCGAGGGTGGCTGGCTGCTGTTTGATTTCCTTGAGCATGCCGAAAGTCTGGGTGACACCTGGAAGCAGGTTGAGCAACAGCCCGTACTGTCCGATGGACAAGGGGCGGTGCTGGCCGAGGCATTGGGGGCGATCGGCCAGATGCATCGCAAGGGCCTGTGGCAGGAAGACCTGCACCTGGACAATTTGCTGCGTCAGGGCGGTCGCCTTTATTTGATCGATGGTGCGGGTATCTGCTGCGAGACGCCCGGTCAGCCGCTTTCACGGCACAAGGTCCTGGAAAACCTCGGGGTGTTCTTCGCCCAGTTGCCGAAGTCGATCGAACCCTTCATTGAAGAGTTGCTGGTGTATTACCTGCTCAGCAACGGCGAGCACGCCTTGCCCATGGAAGCGTTGCAGAAGCAGATCGACAAGGTCCGCAGCTGGCGCCTCAAGGACTTCCTGATCAAGGTCGGCCGCGAATGCACGCTGTTCAGCGTCCAGCGCGGGGCCTTCGGGCTGCAGGCGATTCGCCGTGAGGAGGCGTCGTCGATGGTGACGGTGCTGGAGCAGGCCGATGCCTTGCTCGACCTGGGGCATCTGTACAAGACCGGCGGGGCGGCGAGCGTCGGCAAGGTCGAGGTGGATGGCCGCACGCTGGTGATCAAACGCTACAACATCAAGGGTTTCGCCCACTGGCTCAAGCGCTTCTGGCGCCCGAGCCGGGCCTGGCATTCATGGCGCGAAGGCAACCGCCTGGCGTTCCTCGGGATTGCCACGCCCAAGCCGCTGGCGTTGCTGGAAAAGCGTTTTCTGTGGCTGCGCAGCCGGGCTTACCTGATCACCGAGTATCTGTCGGGGCCGGACATCATCGAACGTTTTGCGCCCTATGTGGAGCGGGGCGACGCACCGGAAGCCGAGCTGGCGGCGCTGGACCATCTGTTTGCCGAGCTGATTCGTGAACGCATCAGCCATGGCGACTTCAAGGGGCATAACCTGTTCTGGCAGCAGGACCGCTGGGCGTTGATCGATCTGGACGCGATGCGTCAGCATGGCTCGGTGGGCAGCTTTGCCCCGGCTTATGCCCGGGATCGGGCGCGGTTCATGCGCAATTGGCCGGAAAGCAGCGCACTGTATCAGGTGATTGATCAGCGTCTTCCCAAAGACATCTCCAGCGCTGACTGAGCTCTTTTCGCGAGTAGGCTCGATCCCACAGTGGAATGTGTAGAACACAAATTGAGTGTTCACCGAAGATCCCTGTGGGAGCGGGCTTGCCCGCGATGAGGCCGGAACTGCCAACCGAGAAAGCAGACAAGTTCCTGTGAACCGTCCTACGCAATCTTGGGAAGCCATGAACTGTGGCCGAAATTGCCCCGATGCTAGTTTGCCTGACGTTCTCGGAGGGCAAGCTATGACGATCAAAATGGCAGTTTCATCGGGTGTTTTATCGGTGTCGTTAATGGGCTGTGGCACCGCCGCCACCGTCCTGCAGGATGAAGCCGAAGCCGCTCATGGGTTGCGCCGGCAAAAGACCTATTGCCAGTCCATTCCCCGGGTCTATAGCGGCCTCGCATACGACTTCTGTGTATTGAATGCACCGCCAGACCCTACGGGCATTCTTGTACCACTCGTCTTGGTGGATCTGGCCGTGTCTGGCGCGCTGGACACCGTTGTCCTGCCGTACACGATTTACCGGCAGAGCGTAGACGGCAATATCCTGGTCTATTGGCGACCTGCACGCGGTTGAAAATGCCGCGAGGTCCTCGCCCTGGTTGCTTGCCACTTGCGGCTAGAGGTTTGCCGCTGCTTTTACGCTATAATCCCGCCCTTTAGCTGTCTCTCGCCCATTGCGAGGGCACATTAATTTTTGAGGCGCTTGCGCCTGCATGCAGACTAAAGAGGCTAGACCCCTGTGGCATTGACGATTCTTGGCCTGTCCGGCGCCCTTAGCCATGATCCTTCCGCAGCCTTGTATATCGACGGCAAGCTGGTCGCGGCGGCTGAAGAGGAACGCTTCGTACGCGATAAACATGCAAAGAACCGCATGCCCTACGAATCGGCGAAGTTCTGCCTGGAACAGGCTGGTATCAAGCCGTCCGATGTCGACGTGGTCGCGATCCCGTTCGCCCCGATCAGCCTGTTCGGCAAGGCCCGCTGGCAGTACGCCAAGCGTTACTGGTACGCCCCGGACCGTGCACTCGACGCGATCCTGATGGGCAACCGTCGCTACAAGCGTTATCGCAACAAGATCGTCTGGTGCCTGGAACAACTGGGTTTTGATCCGAAGAAGATCAAGATCGAGCCGGTCGAACACCACCTGGCCCACGCCTCCAGTGCTTATCACTGCTCCGGTTTCAAAGAGAAAACCGCGATCCTGGGCATCGACGGCAAGGGCGAGTACGCCACGACCTTCTTCGGTTATGGCGAAAACGGCAAGATTCACAAGATCAAGGAATTCTTCGATCCGGATTCCCTTGGCGGCCTGTACGGCGCGATCACCGAGTTCCTCGGTTTCGATATGCTCGACGGTGAGTTCAAGGTCATGGGCATGGCGCCGTACGGCGACGCCAGCAAATACGACTTCTCGCGCCTGGCTTCGTTCGAAAACGGCGAACTGGTGATCAATACCGACTACGCCAACGTCATCGGCCTGCGTCGCTACAAAGAGAAGGGCAAGGGTTACTACTTTTCGCCGAAGCTGATCGAGTGGCTGGGTCCCAAGCGCGAAGGCGACATCGCCGACGAGCCGTACATCCACTACGCCGCGAGCATTCAAGCGCTGTTCGAAAAAATTGCGCTGCAGATGATCGACTACTACCTGGGCGACGTGCTCAAGCAAACCGGCAAGCTGGCCTACGCCGGTGGCTGTGCGTTGAACGTCAAGCTTAACCAGAAAATCATCGCTCGCGATGACGTCAAGGAGCTGTTCGTACAGCCGGCGTCCGGCGACGCCGGTACTGCGGTCGGCGCTGCTGCGTATGTGTCCCACGCCCGTGGCGTACCAGTCGAGAAGATGGAACACGTCTACCTCGGCCCGTCGTACAGCAACGAAGACGTGATCGCGGCCTGCGCCCGTCATGAGAACAAGCCAACGTGGCGCAAACTGGACAACATGCCGGAGCAGATCGCCAAGATCATGGTCGATGGCAACCCGGTGGCCTGGTTCCAGGGCCGCATGGAGTTCGGTCCGCGTGCACTGGGTGGTCGTTCGATCATCGGTTGCCCGAGCGTGGCCGGCGTGGCCGACCGCATCAACCACCAGATCAAGTTCCGCGAGCGCTGGAGGCCTTTCTGCCCGTCGATGCTCGATACCGTGGCGCCGCAGATGATCAAGATCGATCACCCGGCTCCGTTCATGACCTTCACCTTCGAAGTGGCTGAAGAGTGGAAAACCCGTGTGCCGGAAGTCGTCCACGAAGACGGCACCTCTCGCGCCCAGGTGCTCAAGCGCGAATACAACCCGCGCTACTACGACATGATGAAGGCGCTGGAAGTGCTCACCGGCAACGGCGTGTCGCTCAACACTTCGCTCAACCGTCGCGGCGAGCCGATGATCTGCTCGCCGACCGATGCGCTGAATATGTTCTTCGGCTCGGATCTGCAGTATCTGATCATGGAAGACATCCTGGTGGTCAAAGAGGGCGCGAACGCCTATGACACGTTCGGCTGAACGCCATGTGCTGCAGTTCTGCCACGGCTATGACGGGCCGTTCCTGGACTGCGCACGGCAGTACGCCAGCCTGTTCGCGGGGACCGGTTTTCGGGTGACCACGGTGTTTCTCACCGGGGCTGCCGATGCCGAAGTCGCCGCGGGCTGCGCCTCCGACGAAGTGCTGTTCATGGAGTACAGCTCCAAGGCCATTCGCGGCCTGAAGCTGGGAGCCATCGGCGATCTGCGCAAGATCGCCGCGTCGCGCAACTTCAGTTTCTGCATCGCTCACCGCTTCAAACCCATCTACATCGCTTTGCTCGGTACGTCGTTGCCGGTCATTGGCGTGCATCACGGGTTTGAGGACTACAAGCGCGGCAGCCGCAAACTGTGTGCGCATATTTTCCGCAAGCGTTTGAGTCTGCTCGGCGTGTCTGACGCGGTACGCGACGACATGCGCAATTGCCTGCCGAAGTGGCCGGCCTCGCGAATTCAGACCTTGTACAACCGCATCGACGTGGATGCCTTGCAAACCACGCAGGTGTCGGCTCGCGAGGCCCGGGAAACCCTCGGGCTGGCGGCGGATGCCTGGATCGTCGGCAACGTCGGGCGGCTGCATCCGGACAAGGACCAGGCCACGCTGCTGCAGGGTTTTGCCGAGGCGATGCCGAGGCTGCCGACCAACAGCCAGCTGGTCATTCTCGGAAAGGGACGTCTGGAGGAAAAGCTCAAGGCTCAGGCCCGTGAGCTTGGCATTGGTGACCGGGTGTTGTTCCTCGGTCAGGTGCCGGATGCGCGCAACTACTTCCGGGCCTTCGATGTGTTCGCCCTGAGTTCCGATCACGAACCGTTCGGCATGGTGCTGCTGGAGGCCATGGCCGCCGGCGTGCCCTTGCTGGCCACGGCCTGTGGCGGAGCGAAGGAAGTGGTCGAAGGCGTGGGCATCCTGTTCCCGTTGGGCGATGCCGGACATCTGGCACAAGGGCTGCAACATCTGGCCGGCATGGATGATCAGCAACGCCGACAGTGTGCCGAGTTGATGCTCGAGCGCCTGCGCGAGCGCTTTTCCGACCGTGCGGTGCGCGATGCTTTCTGGCACTTGCCACACGTTACCGAACTGGCACAGAGGGGCTGATGCTCAACCGATTTCAAGGCTGGCGCGAGCGTGGCTGGGCGGTAGTCGACGCCTCGACTTACGCCGAAACCTGGCAGCGATATGGTGGCAGCGTCGCGACCCATCCCATGGTGGTCGAGCGTCTGGCGAACCTGGCCGGCATTCCGGTGCGCTACCTGGCCTGGTTGCAGGATGGTGAGGTCAAGGCGGCGATCCCGACCTGGGGGCGCGACCTGGCCTTGTCCAAGGACGTGCTCAAGCGTCGTGGCAAAAAAGGTCTGTTCGACCTGGGCAACGCCGAAATCATTCTGCCGGCCGCTGCCGATGCCACGGCGCCTTTGCGCCATCGTGCGCGGTATCTGTCGGCGCTGAACGAAGGCCGTTTCACTGGCATCAGGTTGCAAGCCGAGCAACTGGCCATGGCCCGCACACCCGAAGAGCTGTCGAAGAAGTTTCGCTATAACCAGCGCCGCGAATTGCGTTTGCTGGAGGAGGCTGGTGGCGTGGTGCAGCCGGTATCGGAGTTTTCCAGCGCAGAGCTTGCGGCTATTTATTGCGACCTGTTCCAGCGCCGCTGGGGCTTCCCGGCGACGGGGGCCGAACGCATGGCCGATGTCATCGAGTTGCTGCGCGAGTTGCTGATCGGCTCGGTGATTTTTCTCAACGATGCGCCGATTGCGATTCAATTGGTGTACCGCGTCGAAACCCCGCAATGGATCAGCGTCGAGTACATCAACGGTGGGGTCGATCCGCAAACCCGTGAGTTCAGCCCCGGCAGCGTGCTGAGTTTTCTCAATACGCAAAGCGCCTGGGAACATGCCCGGGCGCAGGACAAACCGTTGCGCTTTTCCTTCGGGCGCGCCGACCGTGAGTACAAGGATCGCTGGTGCAACCCTGTGCCGGTCTTCACCGTATGAGCCAAGCCATGAGCCGCAAACAGCAACTGCTCAAGCGTCACCGGCGCAATAAACGTATCGGCCTGTTGATTGCGCTGGTGCTGTTGATCGTCATCGGTGTGCTGGTGGCCTGGTGGTTGCCGCTGGTGCTGGCGGTTGTGGGCTGGATTGCCCACGAAGCCTGGTTTGCCGATCATCTGTTCTACTCACCGAAAGATGATTACCAGTACAGCTTTCCCCCATACACGCCACAGCCCAAGGTGCACCTGAGCGGTGAACATTTGCGGCTGGACGAGGGCGTGATGCTGGTCGACGACGCGACGCTGGTGCTGGCCCTGCGGGTAAAAAGCACCTGGCTGGGGCGTTTTATCGATCCGGTGGTCGAGTTGGTCGGGGGTGAAAGCCCTGACCGACAAACCTTCGAACGGGGCGTAAACGGCCTGCGTTACCTCAATCTCAGTGGCCAGGCTCAGGCGCTGTCGCGTGGTGACCTGCGCTTGCGCGGGCGTTTTTGTCGCGTGTCTGGCGAACCCGTGCTGTGGGCGTTCGAACATCCGGATTACCGGCGTCAGCGGGTGATGGTCATCGCGCCCCACGCCGATGATGCTGAGCTGGCGGCCTACGGTTTGTACAGCCAGGCCGACGAAACCTGGATCGTCACGCTGACAGCGGGTGAAATCGAAGCCGAACACTATCAGCAGATGGGCCTGAACAAGGCCGATGCGGCTCGCTTGAAAGGTCGTCTGCGCACTTGGGACAGCATTGCCGTGCCACGTTGGGCGGGTGTCCCCGAGGCTCACTGCGTGCAACTGGGTTACTTCTGCCTGCAATTGGCGAGCATGCAGGCTGCGCCTGCCGTGGCGGCGGGATCGCGGGAAGCGGACCTGAGCGACACCCGGCTGTTCCGGCAGTTGAATCCTTTCGCGCTGCCCGGCGATGCCGATGGTGCGCCGACCTGGAACAATCTGCTGGCGGATCTGCGCGAGTTGCTGCTGCGCGCCCGGCCCGAGGTCATCGTCCTGCCGCACCCGACCCTGGATCCGCATCCCGATCATATCTGCGCGCAGGCGGCAGTCCTTGAAGCCTTGCAGGGGCTGGACTGGCAGCCGAGCACGTTATTGGGCTACGCCAACCACCTGCACGACAACGATCGCTGGCCAATGGGCGATAGCGGTGACGGCATCGCCCTGCCGCCGGCCTTCGATTCGGCCCAACCGATGCAGCCTTATTGCCTGCCGATGCCGCTTGAGCAGCAGCGAGATAAAGCCATGGCGTTGGGCATGATGCACGACCTGCAACCGACGATGCCATTCAAGCGTCGCTTGCGTCGGTTGATTCAACGGTTGTTGGCCGGCCGGTTGCCGCCAACCTATGGTGAGAACGAATTCTTTCGCAAGGCAGTCCGGCGCCACGAGCTTTTGTGGTCCATCAAGCACACACCAGGCAATGTCACTCAGCGGGGAGAGTTATGAGTCAGCGGTCAAAGGTCCTGCAGCTGCAGCCTGACTACAACGTCAAAGCCCATGATTTCGCCGACCTCGCGGAGCAAATCGTCAAGGCCCTGCCCAGCGATCGCTATGAAGTGACCGCCGCGTTTCTGCGCGGCAAGCCCGGGCCGGGCGAAGCGGTGAGCCGAGCCGACCGCTCGGTGTACTTCGAGTTTTCCGACAAGTCCCTCAAGGGCATGCGCCTGCGCGCGATGTGGCAGCTGTACAAGTTCTGCCGTCGGGAAAAATTCGATGTGGTGATCTGCAACCGCTTCAAGCCGGTGAACATGATGCTGGCGCTCAATCGCTGGTTGAAAGTGCCATTGTGCATCGGCATTTCCCACGGTTTTGGCGAGTACGACCGTTTTTACCGGCGCCGCCAGACCCAGCGCCTGATCGATCGTCACTGGCGCTTCGTTGGCGTGTCGCCAGCGGTGAAACAGTATCTGCTGGACTGCGACTGCGGCTTTACCGACCAGAATACCTACGCCATCACCAATGCCATCGACATCGAGCAAGCCGAAGGTCTGCAACACAGTCGTGAAAAGGCCCGTGAAATGCTCGGCATCGATCCGTCGGTGCGGTTGATCGGTGCGTTGGGGCGGCTGGTGCCGGTCAAGGGCCATATCTATTTGCTGCAGGCCTTTGCCGCGCTCAAGGACAAATACCCGAATACCCAACTGGCGATCATCGGTGCCGGCCGCGAAGAATCACGCCTGGCGGCGGAAATCGACCGCCTCGGCCTCAGTGGTCGTGCCCATTTGCTGGGGTTCAAGGAAATTGCCCTGCAGTACATTCGCGCTTTCGACATCTGGACCATGCCTTCTTTGGCCGAAGGCCTCGGGCTGGCGCTGCTTGAAGGCATGAGCGGGCATTTGCCGGTGATTGCCTCGAACGTGCCGGCCATGTTGCCGCTCATCGAGGGGGCCGGTGGCCTGGCGATTACGCCGAAGGATGTGCCGACGCTGCAGGCGGCGCTGGACACTTACCTCGGGCTGTCGGATGACGAGCTCAAGGCCAAGGGCGAACAGGCCTTCCGTTATCTGCAACAACACCATGACATCGAGGAATTCCGTCGCGAATACCTCAATCTGATCGACTCCGGCCTGGAGCAGGCCCGCAAGGAACAGCCATGAACGACGCGCAACCCATCGTCACGGTCATTATCGCGTCGTACAACCACGCCCCTTACATCGAGGAAAGCATTCTCAGCGTCCTCAATCAGACCTACCAGAACATTGAACTGCTGGTAGTCGATGATGGCTCGAAGGATGACAGCGTCGAGCGGATCAAGGCGCTGCAGGCCATCCATGGTTTCGACTTCCGGGTTCAGGAAAACCAGGGGCTGACCAACACCCTCAATGGTGCGATTGCCCGGGCAAAGGGCAGCCTGATCGTGCCGTTCGGTTCGGATGACATCATGTTGCCGGAGCGTATCGCCACGCAGGTCGCTCATATGGACGGCAAGCCCGAGGTCGGCATTTGCGCCGGCAACATCGAGTTGATCGATGCCGACGGCAACCTCTACCCGGAGAAGCGCCAGCGCCGGGATGTCCCGTTCCGTCGCCTGGACTTCGATGACATGTTCCTGGAGCGCAAGCCCTATCCACCGGCACCGACCCTGATGATCCGTCGCGAAGCACTGGAGAAAGTGGGCGGTTTCGACCCGACCATTCGCCTGGAAGACTTGCTGATCGAGTTGAAGGTGACCCATGCCGGTTACTTCATCGATGGTCTGAATGTGTTGATGGCGCGCTATCGCAAGCACGCCACCAACTCCTACAAGAACCACCGTTTCATGATCGACAGCATCCTGCGCACCTACGCGCTCTTCAGCGATCACCCGCTGTATGACGAGGTGCGCTACAAATTTCTCAATTCCATGTTCCTCAAGACCGCCAACCGCGATCGCAAGCTGGCGCGTGAGTTGCTGGCGCAGATTCCGCTCAAGGCCTGGAACAGGAAAACCTTGCGTGGGTTGGGCCGGATGTATTTCTCACGGCTGGAGAAAGACTAAGCCGCCAGGGGCTGGATCAACGGGCTGGAAGGCATGGCATTGTCCGTGGTCACATGCCCCTGGCAATTGCTCAACGTTGTTGAGCCGTCTTCTCCAGTTCTTTCCTGAGTCTCCTGTTCTGGCGTAACCAGTACAGGGTTTTCTTGCCGGCATCGATACCGGGTTTTTCGATGTACTGGTAAGTCAGACTGCTGATGATGATCAGCAGGCAACTGCACACGGCCAGCAGCGGCAGGAAGACCCAGGCTTGCCGGGCGTCCAGGTGCAATATTGGCGGCAGTCGCTGCACCAGTACCCAGAGCACGAAACCGTGCAGCAAATATGTGCTGTAGCTGATTTCCCCCAGCCAGCGGATGCTGCGTGGTCTCAGGGCGCCGAACAGGGTGTTGCCGGACGCCACGATCACAAAGAACAGTGAAAGTAGCAGCAGCGCTCCCAGGTTGAATGCCCGGTTGAACGCCGTAAAGGCGATCGCCAAGGCGAGCAGGGCGATGATGCCCGCCAACGGAGACAGGCTCCAGGCGACGAATTGTGGACGGCGAATCCAGTACGCCGCAGCGATGCCACCGAGGAAGCTGGCCAGGTAGTGCTTCTTCAGCGAGTGTTCCCAGCCGACCACCTGGTACAGGGTGTAGATGCCGATCAGGCACAGCACCGTCTGCATCCAGCCGCCGCGATAAATGAACAGCATGGCGGCGAGTGGCAGCGCCAGGTAGAAAAACACCTCGTAGCCCAGCGTCCAGGTGACGTTGGAGATCAGCATGCCCGTCTGGTGGTACTGGTTGACGTCTGGCCGATCGAAGGTCAGCCAGGCCAGAGCCTGGCCGATGACCTGGGCGCCGGAGTCCTTGAGTTCCCAGTCCTGCAAATAGAACACACAGACAAATACGGTAAACATCAGCGGCAGGTAGAGCGGATAGAGGCGAAATAGCCGCGATACCGCAAATGCCAGCCAGTCGTGTTGCCGCCCGTGGGTGAGCAAGCGGTCCCAGAACAGAAAGCTGGTGATCATGAAAAAGAGGGCAACGCTGCCCTGGCCGAGCTGCGAGTAGAAGTTGCTCGGCGGTAAGTCGATCACGCCGGTTTGCAGAAAGATCCAGGTAATTATCGAGTGGTGCACGAACACGCCGAAAGCCAGATACCCGCGTAAGCCGTCGATGCCGGCAAAGCGACTTTCACCGCAATGTTCCAGCTGTCGGGTGAATCTCGGTACGGTGCGCAGCAGTAGCGCAGCGGTTGCGATGGCGAGCAGGTAGGCCGTCATCGCGATAAGCGGGTTGGTTTCGGTCATCGGTGAGCCTGGGCCGGAGGGCCTTCGGCCAGCACTTGCCTGTGCAAATTATCCACGTCGGCTTTCGAAGCCGCGGCGGCGTATCCCTGCAGTAGCGCTTCGAAGTGGTCCTCGAACAGCCAATACCGGTCTTCTGCGTAGCGCTGCATATGGCGCAGGTTGCGCCGACGCAGGGAAGGGCTCAATGATGAGGGGTAGATTCGCAGATCGGCCAGGTCGATCAGGCCGAACTCGCCATCCTCCAGTACCAGCACATTGCCCAGGTGCAGGGAGCGGAAGTAGACCCCTCGCTGATGCAATTGGGCCATGAATTTGCCGAAACGCTCCACCAGTGCCTGGCGCACCGCCGGGGCGGTGATGCCTTGCAGGATTTGGCGCAGCGTGTTGCCCGGCAAAGGCGTGTAGTGCACAGCGGTGCTGCCGTCTTCGAACCGGTAAAGGTCGAGAATGTGCGGTGTCGGGATGTCCATGCTGCGCAGTTGCACGCTGTTGATGGCAAACCGATCGGAATAGGGCGTGAAACTGCCCGAGGTGTACCAGCGGCGGCGGCGGAACAGCTTGAGAAAGCTGCCATCGGTCAGGCGCAGGACCTTGGGCCCCAAACCATCTTCTTCAATGATCCGGGCATCGGCAATCAGCTGTTGCAGGGCGCTTTGCGTCGCGGTCCTGATCGGTCTGTCCAGCAGGCGCCTGGCCCGTTGATTGATGCTCAGTGCGGCAATCAGTGCCAAGGGGATCCACAGCAGGAACCAGTGCTCCTTGGGACGAGAGATAATTCCGCCACCTTCGGTCAGCCCCGCACCGATACCGAATGCCAGCCAGGCTGAGGCAATGATAAACAGCGGTTGCACGCGATGGCGCCAGCTACTGATGAAGCCCCATGCGAGGAAGAACAGCCATGGCAGCAGACCGATAATGCCGACGTAGTAGAGCACGCCCAGGGCAAAGCTATGGGGCTCCTGGAGGGAGTAGCCGACGCCTGGGTCCAGGGTCAGTTCGGCGTTGAATCCGTGGCCGATCCATGGATGTTCAGCGATCCTGTCCAGGGTCAATTGCCAGAGCTCGATACGGAAGGAACTGCCTCGTTCAATGATTTTGTCCGTAAACATCGCGAAAGTCGCGGTTCCGGTGATGAACATGGAGGCAAGCAAGAGGACCGAGTGTCGACTCCAGCAGATGAAACACAACCACATCGCAGCCAGCGTCAGCGCAACCAGTGGAGTCCTCGAACCGGTGGCCAGCACTGTGGCGAACATGATCGCCATCGCCGGTATGCTCAACCAAAGGACCTGGCGCCGCTTGCAGGTCATGCTCAGGCTCAGCCAATAGGTACAGAAAAAGCCGAAAACGTGGGAACTGAGCAGTGGATTATCGAACGCGCCTACACCGATCAGACGCATTTCCGGTTGGTAGATCTGGCCGAACCTGTACAGGTTGTAGACAGAGGCGATCAGCGCCACCGTCGCAGCGCAGAACAGCAGGGGCTGAATGATCTCGCTGCGATAGCGCACCAGCAGGTAGCAGCCAACGAAGAGAAACAGGGTATGCAATGGCGGTTTGAACTGACCGGCGTCAATGCCGTCGCCCGGTCCCCAGCACAGGCTGAGCAGTGCCCACGCCACAAACAACAGGGCCGCAATGATGATCGGTTCGTGCAGCAGTTCTTTGCTGAGCCGCGGACGCAGGCACAGTGCAATCAGTGCCGGAATGCTGAACAGGCCATAATAAAGCTTGTGATGCACACTGCGCCCCGGCAGGAAAAACAATGCACAAAGCAGCAATAAATAACCGAGCGGAAGGATCCACAAACAAATGAAATCGAAGATTCTGTTGGACGTGCTGTTCAAAGCGTTTAATTGCATGCTGAGTAACTTATTCCTGAATTGAGCGACCGTACCAAGGCAGAGACATCTGGTGGCTATTTGACGCGCCACAATACACAGACTGTATGCGATTGCCAGAACCCTGGGGAAGCTGTGCTAAAGTCAGCGTCCTTTTCATCGACATTCGCGTGATATGACCGACTCCAGTCTCTCCGCAAGCCCATCGAGCTTGAAAATCTACTTCCGTCTGCTCGGCTATGTCCGGCCGTACATCAGCCTGTTCCTGATCAGCATCGTCGGTTTTCTGATTTTCGCTTCGACGCAGCCAATGCTGGGGTACATCCTCAAGTACTTCGTCGACGGTCTATCCAACCCTGAAGCGGCGCTGTTTCCAACCGTGCCCTACCTGCGAGACCTGCAACTGCTGCAGGCGGTGCCGTTGCTGATCATCCTGATCGCCGCATGGCAGGGATTGGGGTCGTACCTGGGTAACTACTTCCTGGCCAGGGTTTCCCTGGGCCTGGTCCATGACTTGCGGGTCCAGTTGTTCAACAATCTGCTGGTGTTGCCAAACCGGTATTTCGACAAGCATAACTCGGGGCACCTGATTTCACGTATCACCTTCAACGTGACCATGGTCACGGGGGCGGCAACAGATGCGATCAAGGTCGTAATTCGTGAAGGCATGACAGTGATCTTCCTGTTTGCCTCGCTGCTGTTCATGAACTGGCGCCTGACCCTGGTCATGGTCGCCATCCTGCCGCTGATCGCCATCATGGTACGCACCGCCAGCAAGAAATTCCGCAAGCAGAGCAAGAAAATCCAGCTGGCCATGGGGGATGTTACGCATGTGGCGTCCGAAACGATCCAGGGTTATCGGGTGGTGCGCAGCTTCGGCGGCGAAAAGTACGAAGAGAAACGCTTCTTCGAGGCAAGCCAGGGCAATACCGACAAGCAATTGCGCATGACCCGCACCGGCGCCATCTACACGCCGCTGCTGCAATTGGTGATCTACACCGCCATGGCTGTGCTGATGTTCCTGGTGCTGTTCCTGCGTGGCGATGCGTCCGCCGGCGACATGGTGGCCTACATCACCCTGGCCGGCCTGTTGCCCAAGCCGATTCGCCAGCTGTCGGAAGTCAGCTCGACCATCCAGAAGGGCGTGGCCGGTGCTGAAAGTATCTTCGAGCAACTGGATGTCGAGCCTGAAGTCGATACCGGCACCGTCGAGCGCGATGCCGTCAGTGGCCGCCTGGAAGTACGCAACCTCAGCTTTACCTACCCTGAAACCGAGCGTCAGGTGCTCAATGACATCAGTTTTTCGGTCGAGCCCGGGCAAATGGTGGCACTGGTGGGGCGTTCGGGTAGCGGCAAGTCGACTCTGGCCAACCTGATTCCGCGTTTCTATCACCACGACAAGGGCGAAATCCTCATCGATGGCGTCGAAGTGGAGCAGTACAAGCTGTTGAACCTGCGTCAGCATATCGCCCAGGTGACCCAGCACGTGACCTTGTTCAGCGACACCGTGGCCAACAACATCGCCTATGGCGACCTGGCCGGCGCACCCCGTGAAGACATTGAAAAGGCGGCCAGGGATGCCTACGCGATGGACTTCATTGCCCAATTGCCTGAAGGTCTTGACACCCAGGTCGGGGAAAACGGCGTGCTGCTGTCCGGTGGCCAGCGTCAGCGCCTGGCGATAGCCAGGGCGCTGTTGAAAAATGCTCCGCTGCTGATTCTCGACGAGGCGACTTCGGCACTCGATACCGAGTCCGAGCGGCATATCCAGGCAGCCCTGGATCAGGTCATGAAAGGTCGGACCACGCTGGTGATCGCTCACCGCTTGTCGACCATCGAGAAGGCCGACCTGATCCTGGTCATGGATCAGGGGAAAATCGTCGAGCGCGGCACCCATGAGCAACTGCTGGCGCAAAACGGCTACTACGCGCGCCTCAACGCGATGGGCCTCGACGCCCCGGCCGAAGACATCGCCTGACCCCGAAAGGGCGAGCCTGGCTCGCCCTTTCGCACACCCGACGTGCAACGCGTTCGGTGATTTGTATCCAGACCTTTACGCTTCTTGACCAAACCGGAATAAATCTCGGCAACGTGCTTGTTAAGGTTCCTGAACGAACTTTGACTTGAATCGAGAGGGTCATCCCTTTCCCGCGGGTGTCTGGATGTTGCAACGTTATCTCTGGAAGCTGTTGCCCAAGCCGCAACGGGCTTTTCTGCTGGGGCGCCTGTCGGTCGTGGACCGTCAAGCGGTGAACAAGTCGATGTCGGCCAATGTCAGTTTCCCCAAACCTTTCAAGCAGCGTTCCTGCCTGTTCATCCACGTCCCTAAATGCGCCGGTAGTAGTGTCTGTGCGGCCATGTTCGACGACTGGAGCCCGGGTCACTTGCCGTTGTACTGGTACGAGCAGCAATTTCCCGAGCAGTTTGCCGCCAGCTTCAAGTTCGCGTTCGTTCGCGATCCCCTGGAAAGGGCCTACTCGGCTTACGCATTCTTGCGGGGGAACGCCTTGGGGAAGCGGGATCACGCGGCGCAGAAACTGGTCAGCCACTACCGTGACTTTGATGACTTCGTCGGCCGCTGGCTGCACCCGGAGACGGTCCGGCGACAGCTGCACTTTGCCGCGCAAACGGATTTCCTGACGGACTCCATGGGCCATCTGGCGCTGGATTTCGTCGGTTACCAGGAGCACCTGGAGCGGGATTTCAGGTTGGTTTGTGAGCAATTGGACTATCCGGCGGATCTGCCCCACGTGAACAGGTCGCAGCAACGGCGCCCGATGCCCGTGCGCGAGTTTTGCACGGTGCGCACCCGCAGGCTAGTGCGGCGGGTCTATCAGCGTGATTACGAGATGCTTGGATATGAATGAAGCCGTGTCGTTGCCCCACCACTCGATCAGCCCCTATCCGTTATTGCTGTCGAGTGCGGACCGTGCGGCCCTCAAGTCGCAGACGCCACGCTGTCTCTGGCTGACGGGGTTGTCAGGGGCCGGCAAGTCGACCCTGGCCAATGCCCTGGAGCTGCAACTCAATCAGCAGGGGCTGCACACCTTTGTGCTCGACGGCGATAACCTGCGCGCCGGTCTTTGCCGGGATCTGGGGATGGGGGCTGAATGTCGGCGGGAAAATATCCGGCGCACCGCCGAGGTGGCGCGTCTGATGGTCGACGCGGGATTGATTGTGATCGTCGCGGTGATCTCGCCGTTCCGGGCCGAACGTGAGGCGGCGCGTCGGTTGTTTGCCGACGGAGACTTCATCGAGGTGTTTGTGAGCACGCCGCTTGCGGTTTGTGCACAACGTGATCCCAAGGGTTTGTATCGGGCGGCCCGGGAAGGCCGGATCAAGGATTTCACAGGCATCGACAGTCCCTACGAGGCGCCACTGCATGCGGAGTGCGAAATCGATACGCAAGCGCTGGAAATGAGCGACGCGTGCCGTCGTCTGGCTGCATTTCTGCTCAAAAAATGAGCAATAAAGCCCGGCGAATCATCCGGTTGCAGCCACCGCACAAGCCGACACCAACCCTGTGTTAATATCGCGCCCCTGTTCATTCTGTATGTGGGTTGCACCATGAAGTTGTCCATGCCGCGATTCGATCAAGCCCCTGTCTTGGTGGTTGGCGATGTCATGCTCGACCGTTACTGGCATGGTGGTACCTCACGGATTTCCCCTGAGGCGCCGGTGCCGGTGGTCAAGGTCGATCACATCGAGGACCGTCCGGGCGGCGCTGCCAACGTTGCCTTGAACATTGCCGCCCTGGGGGCTCCGGCCTCGCTGGTCGGTGTAACGGGCGACGATGAAGCCGCCAACAGCCTGGTCAACAGCCTCAAGGGCGCCGGTGTGCGGGCCATTTTCCAGCGCATTGCGCATCAGCCGACCATCGTCAAGCTGCGGGTCATGAGTCGTCACCAGCAGTTGCTGCGTATCGACTTCGAAGAGCCCTTCGCCACCGACGCACTGGCGCTGGCGGCGCAGGTCGATGAGTTGCTCGAAGGCATCAAGGTGCTGGTGTTGTCCGACTACGGCAAAGGCGCGCTGAAAAACCATCAGGCGTTGATCCAGGCCGCCCGTGCCCGGGGTATTCCGGTGCTGGCCGATCCCAAGGGCAAGGACTTCTCGATCTACCGTGGTGCGAGCCTGATCACGCCGAATCTCAGCGAATTCGAAACCATCGTCGGTGGTTGTGTCGATGAGCACGAACTGGTCAACAAGGGCGCGCAGCTGATGCACGACCTGGACCTCGGTGCCTTGCTGGTGACCCGTGGCGAGCACGGCATGACCTTGCTGCGTCCGGATCATCCGGCGCTGCACTTGCCGGCCCGAGCCCGAGAAGTGTTCGACGTGACCGGTGCCGGCGACACGGTGATTTCCACCCTGGCGGCTGCGATTGCCGCGGGTGAAGAGCTGCCCCACGCGGTGGCCCTGGCCAACCTGGCGGCCGGTATCGTGGTCGGCAAGCTCGGTACGGCGGCCATCAGTGCGCCGGAGCTGCGTCGTGCGATTCAGCGCGCGGAGGGTTCCGAGCGCGGTGTGCTGGGGCTTGAGCAACTGTTGCTGGCGGTCGATGATGCCCGCGCGCACAACGAGCGGATCGTGTTCACCAACGGTTGCTTCGACATCCTCCACGCCGGCCACGTGACCTATCTGGAACAGGCGCGGGCCCAGGGCGATCGCCTGATCGTTGCGATCAACGACGATGCATCGGTCAGCCGCCTGAAAGGACCGGGTCGTCCGATCAACAGCGTCGACCGACGCATGGCGGTGCTGGCCGGTCTGGGCGCGGTGGACTGGGTGATCAGCTTCCCGGAAGGCACGCCGGAAAACCTGTTGAGCGCGGTCAAGCCGGACGTGCTGGTCAAGGGCGGTGACTACGGGATCGACCAGGTAGTCGGCGCGGACATCGTGAAGGCCTACGGCGGTACTGTGAAAGTGCTGGGGCTGGTGGAAAACAGCTCGACCACCGCGATTGTCGAGAAGATCCGCAAGTCCGAATAACGCAGCCTTTGTAGGAGCGAGCTTGCTCGCGAAGGTGTGTCAGTTGCATGGGCGTCGACTGACACTCCATCGCGAGCAAGCTCGCTCCTACAGGGTTATGTGTGCACCTTCAGGAACTGGCTTTTTTACGCGGCACGATCTTTTTCAGCAGCAATTTGGCCCTTCCGCGCAGCCGCGCCAACCCCGAATCCTTCCCCGGTGGGGTCAAACCTTGCTGCCTCACCCAGTCCTTCCAGCGAATTCGTTCATCGCGCACCAGCCAGCCTTCCTGTCGGGCAAAACTCTCGGCCAGGTACAGGCCTCGCGTGCTGGCCGGGTACAGCTGATCCTTTTTCAAGGTATAGAGCTCGGCCATCGGGTGGCCATCCTGCAAGGGCATCAAGTACAGATCGGGGCGTTTGCGGTCGAGGCGGGCGACGAGTTGATCGCCTTCCAGTCTTTCATCGACATGGAACAGGCTCAGGGATTTGGCTTCCTTGGGAACGTCCAGGCGCAAGTCGTAAATCAGTTGCAGTGACGCCGTTGGCAAATGCACGTAAGCCCGTGGACGCTCCATCAGCATCAGATTGGCGCAACGTACCGGCCGTGCCGAGCCGGACAGTGGCGACAGGCGAAACGGCAGGGCTTCACGGTAATGCAGGGCGGCCGAGTAAGGCGCCGGCAGCCAGGTGTCATTGAACCGCCCGCCGAGCCAGCCTTCGGGGGTTTCCAGCAGGCACTCTTCGGCAATCTCCTGGATTGCTGTGTGCAAGGGCAGGTTCAGTTCATGGGCCGGCACGTATCCGGAAATCAGCTTGAGCACCACATCGCCACGGTCCTGCCGACGCTGGCGTACCAGCACCCAATAGTCACGATTCTGCCAATGCAGGGTCAGGCGTACCGAAACCCCGAGATTGGCCAGCTCCAGGGCAAACCGCTCGCTGTCGCCGACCGTCACCGGCCGACGACGTTGCAGGGTCTGGGAGAAATTCAGCGGCCTGCCGACGCTCTGATAAGCCAGGCCTTCGGGAGTCGCTTCGACGAATAACGGCAGGGTCTTGAAGTTGCTCGGGTTCTTTCTTATGAGCGTGCGCGGCATGTCGGCTCCTGCTTAAGGCCGCGTGGGCGGCATCAGTGGCTACGTAGGACCTGGGCAACGGTCGCGACATTGTGGGCGAGGTGCAGCGGATTGATGGTTCCGACAATAGCGCTGGCAACACCCGGATGTTCAAACAACAGCTCGAAGCTGGCGCGCACCGGATCCACGCCCGGACTCAGGCATACATGACCACTGGCGAGGGCTTTCTTGACCAGAATGGCTTTGCCGTGTGCAGCAGCATAGTCAATGACGGGCTTCTCGTTTTGTTCGTTCAGATTGTAGGTGACCATCGCGCAGTCGCCTTGCTCCAGCGCCTTGAGGCCGCCGTCGACGGTTTTGCCGGAAAACCCGAAACCGCGAATCTTGCCTTCGGCCTTGAGCTCGGCGAGGGTCTCGTAGACTTCGCCGTTATTGAGGATCGCCAGGTCGTTACCATCGGAGTGCACCAGCACCAGATCGATGAAGTCCGTTTCCAGGCGTTGCAGGCTGCGTTCCACCGACATTCTCGTGTGTGCGGCGCTGAAATCGTGACGGGACTGGCCGTCGGCGAACTCTTCGCCCACCTTGCTGACAATCACCCAATCCTGACGCTGGCCGCGCAGCAGCGGGCCGAGACGTTCTTCGCTGCGACCATAGGCCGGGGCGGTGTCGATCAGGTTGATGCCAAGGTCGCGGGCGAGCTTGAGCAACATGCGCGCTTCATCGTCATCGGGAATCCGGAAGCCGTTGGGGTACTTCACTCCCTGGTCGCGGCCCAGTTTCACCGTGCCCAGGCCCAGAGGTGAAACCAGCAGGCCGGTGCTGCCCAACGGGCGATGCAAGTCGTGCAGGGTCGGTTGGCTCACGGCAGCAATTGCTCCCAGGCAGGTACGCACATCGGCGGCTTCGGCAGTTCAGGCAGCGCTGCCGGGTGGCTTGGCTGGATACCGTCGCGGGTCAGGCTGGCGATGACCCGGTCGGCGAAGTCCGGCGCCAGGGCGAGTTTGGTTGGCCAGCCCACCAGCAGCCGGCCCTCCTCGGCAACAAAGGCGTTGTCGGGGCGCGTCAGGCCTGATTGCAGCGGTTCGGCGCGGTCCACGCGCAATGTCGCCCATTGCACCGTGCTCAGGTCGATCCAAGGCAGCAATTGGCCGAGTTCTTTCTGTGCGGTGGCGATTTGCTCGGCGGGCTCTCGGGCCACACCATCGGATTCCGCGATATCGCCGCCCATGTACCAGACCCATTGGCCATCTGCCGCCGGGTGCGTGGTCACGGTAATACGCGGCTTGGTGCCGCCACCCAGGCAGTGGGCGTACAGCGGTTTGAGGCCAGGGCCCTTGGCGATGATCATGTGCAACGGGCGGCGCTGCATGGCGGGCCGGCTCAGGCCCAGCGCTTCTAGCAATGCCGCCGTCCCGGCACCGGCGCTCAGGACGATGCGTTGGGCGCGGATTTCGCGCTCATCCACTTTCAGGCCGACCAGAACGCCACCTTCCAGCAACGGCTCGATGTTCTGCCCGGCGAGCAAGCCATCTCCCGCCAGATCGGCCAGGCGCTGGATCAGGCTCGGCACATCGATCACCAGTTCCGCCAGGCGATAGACCTTGCCCTTGAAGCGCTTGTCTTGCAGGGCTGGCGGCAATTGCTCGCCCTTGACCTGATCGACGCGACCGCGCACAGCTTTGCTGGCAAAGAAACTGGTGAGGTTGCCGGCGAGGGTGCCGGGGGACCAGAGGTAATGGGCCTCGGACAACAGACGCACGCCGGACAGATCCAGCTCACCATTGCCCGCCAGGGCTTCACGCCAACGGCGTGGCATGTCGGCGATGGCTTCCGAAGCCCCGGTCAGGGCGCCGTGCAGCGCGTATTTGGCCCCGCCGTGGATGATGCCCTGGGACTTCACACTCTGCCCGCCGCCGAGGCTGGCGCTTTCCACCAGCACGGTCGAAAAACCCTGGCGGCGCAGACGCGCATTCAGCCAGAGGCCGGCGACACCAGCGCCGACAATCAGAACGTCGGTGGAAATAACGGATGGCATGCGGCGACCTCTGTGTTCAAGACGAGGGCGCAGTATACAGACTCAAAGATTGGAGGGCTGCTGCACCTGTGGGAGCGAGCCTGCTCGCGAAGGGGGCGTGTCAGTTGAAATCAATGTTGCTGACACTCCGCTTTCGCGAGCAGGCTCGCTCCCACAATGAAGGGTGTTGCGGACTTAATGCCCTGCAGTTTTGGAGAAGAGCTGGATGACCACGACGCCCAGCACGATCAACGCCATCCCCAGCATCGCCGGCACGTCCAGCTTCTGCCCGTAGATAAACAGCGCAGCGACGCTGACCATCACGATTCCCATGCCGGCCCACACGGCATACGCCACACCCACCGGAACGCTGCGCACCACCAGGGTCAACATCCAGAAGGCAATCCCATAGCCGAGGATGACCAGCACCAGGGGTAGCGGGGTGCTGAGGCCTTTGACGGCTTTCATCGAAACAGTGGCAATCACTTCGGCGCAGATGGCTATGGCCAGGTAGTAGTAAGCGGTCATGGGTCAATCCTCGTGTGAAGTGTTGCTCTCTGAGGTCGGCATTCTAGTGAGTTGTCAGATGCGGTAAAGTCATTACCTATCTGTGTGGAAGATGGGTTGAGCCATGAGCATGCAATGGAATCTGGAGCAGCTGCGGTTGTTTGTCAGCGTAGCGGAGCAGCGTTCGTTTTCTGCCGTAGCGCGGGACCAGCGCAAGGCGCAGTCGGCGGTCAGCAGTTCGATTGCGTTGCTGGAAGAAGACCTGGGCGTCAGCCTGTTCGACCGCAGCAGCGGCCGTCAGCCGAAACTCACCGAAGCCGGCGCGGCGTTGCTGGACGAAGCGCGGGAAGTATTGCGCCAGTGCGAACGACTCAATGGCCGGGCATTGGCGATGATGCGCGGGCAGGAGGCACGACTGCGTGTAGCGCAGGATGAAGCGATGCCTTATCAGCCGATCATTGAAAGCTTCGAGGCCCTGGCGCAAAAATTCCCCAGCCTTGAAGTGCAATTGACCAGCGCTGCCCAGGGTGATGTCGCGCGTAAGCTGGTGGAGCGGCGCGCCGATCTGGGGCTGCTGTTCTTTCACGATCAGATTCCCGAGGCGCTCGAGCGGCGGGTACTGGGCAGTGTGGAAATGGTCACGGTGTGCGGCAAGGATCATCCGTTGGCGTGTAAAGGCTCAGTGGACGGCCAGCAACTGGCGCAGCACCGGCAGTTGCTGATGTCCACGGAGTCGAGCATTTATCCCGGCAGTGATCCCGCCAGCCCGCAAGTCTGGCGCGCCGACAGTTTCTATGTGATGGCCGAATGGCTGGTACGCGGCCTCGGCTGGGCCTGGTTGCCACGCCACGTGGTGCAGTACCCGACTTACCAGAATCAGATGGTCGAACTGGTCAGCGAATGGACCCCGCCAGCCCTGGTGGTGGAACTGGTATGGCGCCGGGATGAACCGCTCGGTCCGGCCGCGCGCTGGCTCGCCGAACGTTTTGCCGTGCACTTGCAGGCGATTGGCGAAAAAAGCCGATAAACTCCGCCGCCATGAATAGAACTCTTTACACCGCGCTGTTTTATCTGGGGCTGCCATTGGTAGCGATTCGGCTTTGGCTGCGTGCGCGCAAGGCGCCGGCGTATGCCAGACGCATCGGCGAGCGCTTCTCCTTTGGGATGCCAGCGATGAAACCGGGCGGCATCTGGGTGCACGCCGTGTCGGTGGGCGAAAGCATTGCTGCCGCACCGATGATCCGCGCCTTGCTGGCGCGTTATCCGGATCTGCCGATTACCGTGACCTGCATGACGCCGACCGGTTCGGAGCGGATCCAGGCCCTGTTCGCCAATGAGCCGCGCATCCAGCACTGCTATCTGCCTTACGACCTGCCTTGCGCCGCCCGGCGCTTGCTCGATCGGGTCCAGCCGAAACTGGCGGTGATCATGGAAACCGAATTGTGGCCCAACCATATCCATCAATGTGCCAAACGCGGGATTCCCGTGGCGTTGGCCAACGCGCGGCTGTCCGAGCGTTCGGCCAGGGGCTACGGCCGGTTCCGCAAGCTGACCCAGCCGATGCTGGCCGAGATGAGCCTGTTCGCGGTGCAGACCGAAGCCGAAGCCCAACGCTTTCGCGACCTGGGCGCGCGGGCGCAAACCGTCGAAGTGACCGGTTCGATCAAGTTCGACCTGACCATCGACCCGCAACTGCTTGAGCGCGCCAGCCAATTGCGCGGGCAATGGCAGGCGCTGGAACGACCGGTGTGGATTGCGGCCAGTACCCATGACGGCGAAGACGAGGTGGTGCTGGCGGCCCATCGTCAGTTGTTGGCCAATCACCCCGATGCCTTGCTGATTCTGGTGCCGCGTCATCCGGAGCGTTTCAATTCGGTGTACGGGTTGTGCCAGCAACAAGGTTTTGCCACGGTCCGGCGTTCCAGCGGCGATGCGGTCAATGCGCAGACTTCAGTGTTGCTGGGCGACACCATGGGCGAGCTGCTGTTTCTCTACGCCCTGGCTGACAGTGCATTCGTCGGCGGCAGCCTGGTGCCCAATGGCGGGCATAACCTGCTGGAGCCGGCGGCCCTCGCCAAGCCGGTGCTGAGCGGGCCGCATCTTTTCAACTTCCTCGAAATCGCCACGCAGTTGCGCAGTGCCGGGGCGTTGCAGGAAGTGGAGGATGCCGAAGGGCTGGCGGTGGCGGTGCAAAGGCTGTTCGAACTGCCGCGTGATGCGCAGCGCATGGCTGATGCCGGGTTGAAGGTGATGCGCACCAATCAGGGGGCGCTGCAGCGGTTGCTGGACGGGTTGGGGCGGTTGATCGAGCGCTAGACCGCGCTGTATCCATTCGCGAGCAGGCTCGCTCCCACCATGTTTCGATTGTGGTAGCGGGCTTGCTCGCGAAGCTTTTGCTGTTACTGCACCGGTTTCGCTTTCAACTGCTCGGCTGCAGCCTTGGCCAGATCCGGTGGCAGGAAGTCCTTGTCCGGGTTGTAGTTGGGATTTAGCCAGCGTGCCAGGGTTTGCAGATCCCCGGGATTCAGCGTACCGGCCTGTTGCTTCAGGCGCAGGTTGTCGAGGATGTAGTCGTAGCGGGTATTGTTGTAGTCGCGTACCGAGGTGTACAGCTGGCGCTGTGCATCCAGTACGTCGACGATGTTTCGCGTACCCACCTGATAGCCGACTTCGGTCGCTTCCACCGCGCTCTGGTTGGAGATGATCGATTGCTTGCGCGCCTGTACCTGCTCGACATCGGTGTTCACCGCACGGTGCAGGTCGCGGGTGTTTTCCACGATCTGCCGGCGCAGGGACTCGCGCTGTTGCTCGGTCTGGTCCAGTTGCGCATACGATTGACGCACCTGGGAGTTGATCAGGCCACCGCTGTAGATCGGGATGTTCAGTTGCAGGCCAACGGTCGTTTGCGAGACGTCGCCACCGTAGGGTATTGGCTGGTTGTTCGGGTTGCTGAAGCCCAGCGCGTCGTTGTCGCCTTTCTCGTACTTGGCGATCGCGTCAACCGTTGGCAAGTGCCCGGACTTGCGCTGCTTGAGGGTTTGCTCGGCGGCGCTGACGGCATAGTTGCTGGCCAACAGATTGAGGTTCTGCCTGCCCGCCGTTTCGACCCAGGCCTTGGCGTCGTTCGGTACTGGCGGCAGGATCGGCAAGTTATGGCTGATGCCCCAGATCGAGTTGTACTGGCGGTTGGTCAGGGTGATCAAGGCTTCAAAGGCGTCGTCCACCTGGCGCTGGGCAACGATGCGGTTGGCGCGTGCGGTGTCGTAGCTGGCTTGCGAGTTCAATACGTCGGTCTTGTCCGAAAGGCCGACATCGAAACGCTCGTTGGACTGGTCGAGCTGGCGTTTGAATGCCGCTTCTTCGGCCTTGGTCGAGGCCAGGTTGTCCTGGCTGCGCAGCACGTTGAAATAGCTTTGGGCGGTTTGCAGGATCAGGTTCTGCTCGGTCGCCGAGAGCTGCAGGGCGGCCTGTTCGTTGACTTCCTTGGCGGCCTGGAACTGGAACCAGCGATCGGCGCGGAACAAGGGTTGCGCCAGGGTGGCCTGGTACGAGTGAGCATCGCGGTTGGTCGTGGCGGACGGCTGATCGAGCGACGTACGCACCTCGGAAATGTTCGCGCCGCCCGAGAGGTTCGGCAGCAGCCCGGCACGGGCCTGGGGTACGACTTCCTTCTGTGCGCCGTATTGGGCGATCGCAGCCGCCAGGTCGGCGTTGTTATTGACCGCTTCCTGATAAACGCTGACCAGGTCCGTCTTGTTCGATAAGGGCGCATCTGCTGCCCAGGCCATTCCATTGGACGCACAAGACACGGCAAGGGCCAGTGAGAGTTTGCGCAGCATAGACGTTCCCTAGAATTGATATTACACAGGTAATTTGAGCGCCAAGGCTAAGGCGCTGCGTTGACAGCGTCAATGCGCGACTCAGCGTAGCGAGTGTAGTTGTGCATTCAGGCGGCAACAATCCTGATACTGCGTGTAATTACGCCATTCATCACGGTGTTTGCAGTGGGGTTGGCGTTCTTTGCCAGTTGTGTCTAGACTGGCCGGGTTCTTGTCGGGGTGCCTTGCTATGAGGCTGAGATCGAATAATTTCGGATCCCGTTGAACCTGATCAGGTTAGCGCCTGCGTAGGGAACAAGATTTCTCGTCACCCGGCGAGTCCTCTTGTGCTTCGTCCGGGATGTTGTTCGACAATCGAACACCCCTCGAGCACTGAGCACAGCACAGCTGGTTTTCCCAGCGCCCGTGCGTCCATTCGTTTACAGGTTCGCTCCGACAAAAATCCACTGCCTGGATGCTGTCTGGAGAGCCCGTGATGACCACAAAAGCAAAAATCGCCACCAACCTGAGTGACTCGGCCAAGGTCGATCAACAATCGGTTCAGCCGTTTACCCGCTCGCAAAAAATTTATGTTCAGGGTACTCGCCCGGACATCCTCGTGCCGATGCGCGAAATCAGCCTGGACGTGACGCCGACCGACTTCGGTGGCGAGGTCAACGCGCCGGTGGTGGTGTACGACACCTCGGGCCCGTACACCGACCCCAATGTCATCATCGATGTGCGCAAAGGCTTGGCCGACGTGCGTTCGCCGTGGATCGAATCCCGTGGCGATACCGAGCGCCTGAGTGGCCTGAGCTCGAATTTCGGCCAGGAGCGCCTTGCCGATCCGGAGCTGACCAAGCTGCGCTTCGCTCACGTCAACAACCCGCGCCGCGCCAAGCCGGGGGCCAACGTCAGCCAGATGCACTACGCGCGCAAAGGCATCATCACCGCCGAGATGGAATACGTCGCCATCCGCGAAAACATGAAGCTGGAAGTGGCCCGCGCCGCCGGCTTGCTGGACCAGCAACACGCCGGCCACAGCTTCGGCGCCAGCGTGCCGAAAATCATCACCCCTGAATTTGTCCGTGACGAAATCGCCCGCGGCCGTGCGATCATTCCGGCCAACATCAACCACACCGAACTGGAACCGATGATCATCGGCCGTAACTTCCTGGTGAAGATCAACGGCAACATCGGCAACAGCGCCCTGGGTTCGTCCATCGAGGAAGAAGTGGCGAAACTGACCTGGGGCATTCGCTGGGGTTCGGACACGGTCATGGACCTGTCCACCGGCAAGCACATTCACGAAACCCGCGAGTGGATCATCCGCAACTCGCCGGTGCCGATCGGTACCGTGCCGATCTACCAGGCCCTGGAAAAAGTCGGCGGCGTGGCCGAAGACCTGACCTGGGAGCTGTTCCGCGACACGCTGATCGAGCAGGCCGAACAGGGCGTCGACTATTTCACCATCCACGCCGGCGTGCTGTTGCGCTACGTACCGATGACCGCCAAGCGCGTCACCGGCATCGTCTCCCGTGGTGGTTCGATCATGGCCAAGTGGTGCCTGGCACATCACAAGGAGAACTTCCTCTACACCCATTTCGAAGACATCTGCGAAATCATGAAGGCCTACGACGTCAGCTTCTCGCTGGGCGATGGCCTGCGTCCGGGCTCGATCGCCGACGCCAACGACGAGGCGCAGTTCGGCGAACTGGAAACCTTAGGTGAGCTGACCAAGATTGCCTGGAAGCATGACGTGCAGTGCATGATCGAAGGCCCGGGCCACGTGCCGATGCAGTTGATCAAAGAGAACATGGACAAGCAGCTCGAGTGCTGCGACGAGGCGCCGTTCTACACCCTCGGCCCACTGACCACCGACATCGCGCCGGGCTACGACCACATCACCTCCGGCATCGGTGCGGCGATGATCGGCTGGTTCGGCTGCGCCATGCTCTGCTACGTGACGCCGAAGGAGCACCTGGGCCTGCCGAACAAGGATGACGTGAAGACCGGGATCATCACCTACAAGATCGCCGCGCATGCCGCCGATCTGGCGAAGGGGCATCCGGGTGCACAGATCCGCGACAATGCCTTGAGCAAGGCACGCTTCGAATTCCGTTGGGAAGACCAGTTCAACCTGGGCCTCGATCCGGACACCGCCCGTTCGTATCACGATGAAACCCTGCCGAAGGATTCGGCCAAGGTCGCGCATTTCTGCTCGATGTGCGGGCCGAAGTTCTGCTCGATGAAAATCACCCAGGAAGTCCGCGAGTATGCGGCCAACCAACGGATCGAAGCGGTCGACGTGGACGTCGCCCAGGGCATGGCCGAACAGGCCGAGCGCTTCAAGCAGGAAGGTAGTCAGCTGTACCAGAAAGTTTGATCTGACGTGAGTTCGGCGGTGCCTGCACCGCCGTCTTCGCGAGCAGGCTCGCTCCCACAGGGGATTTGTGAATGACGCAAACCAATGTGGGAGCGAGCCTGCTCGCGAAGGCAATCAAAAAACAACAAATGTCCCTCTGAGATAACCCCCTTGAGCATTCAACCGAGTACTTATTCACCTGACATCGCGGTGCCGACCGACAAGCGTGTCTTCGGCGGCCGTGATCTGTTTTCCCTGTGGTTCTCTCTCGGCATCGGCCTTATGGTCCTGCAGACCGGTGCCTTGCTCGCACCAGGCCTGGGCCTGTCCGGATCGTTGCTGGCGATTTTCCTCGGCACACTGGTTGGCGTCTTGCTGCTGGCCGCAGTTGGCGTGATCGGCAGCGACACCGGCCTGTCGTCGATGGCCGCACTCAAGCTCAGCCTTGGTACCAAAGGCGCGAGCCTGCCGGCGATGCTGAACCTGCTGCAATTGATCGGTTGGGGTTCGTTCGAAATCATCGTCATGCGCGATGCCGCCAGCCTGTTGGGCGCCAAGGCGTTCAGCGAAGGCAGTCTGCTGTCCAATCCGCTGTTGTGGACTCTGTTCTTCGGCGCACTGGCAACCTTGCTGGCGGTCAGCGGTCCGCTGACTTTCGTCCGGCAGATCCTGCGCAAATGGGGTATCTGGCTACTGCTGGCCGCATGCACCTGGCTGACCTGGAACCTGTTCGCCAAGGCCGACCTCGCCGCGTTGTGGGCCCAGGCCGGTGACGGCTCGATGCCGTTTGCCGTGGGATTCGACATCGCCATTGCCATGCCGCTGTCGTGGTTGCCGCTGATTGCCGACTATTCACGCTTCGGCAAGCGGGCGAAAAGCGTCTTCGGTGGCACCGCCATCGGTTTCTTCATCGGCAATTTCTGGTTGATGAGCCTGGGCGTGGCTTACACCCTGGCGTTCGCGCCGAGCGGTGAAGTCAATGCCTTGCTGCTGGCGCTGGCCGGTGCCGGCCTGGGGATTCCGCTGCTGCTGATTCTTCTGGATGAATCGGAAAACGCTTTTGCCGATATTCACTCGGCGGCGGTGTCCAGCGGGATTCTGTTGCGTGCCAAAGTCGAGCATCTGGCCCTGGCTATCGGCGTTGTCTGCACGCTGATTGCCCTGCTGGCGCCGCTGGCCCAGTACCAGAACTTCCTGCTGCTGATCGGTTCGGTGTTTGCGCCATTGTTCGGCGTGGTGCTGGTGGATCACTTCATCCTGCGCAAGCGCGGTGGCCAGGTCGCCTCGACTGCACTGCGCTGGCCGGCACTGCTCGCCTGGCTGGGCGGGATCAGCACCTATCATCTGCTGGCCAACCTGTACCCGGATGTCGGCGCCACCCTGCCGGCGCTGGTCCTGGCAGGGCTGCTGCAGCTGGTGCTGGGCCGGGCCTTCAGTTACGGCCGGGAAACAGCTCGGGCTTGATGATGCCGTTCAGGCGAGGGTAGGGGATCTTCAGTTCGACATGGCCCAGCGCGTAAGGCGCAATGCTGCTGGTTTCGTACTTGAGGATCACCGCGCCGTAGGTCAGCGCCACGTTCCGGGTTTTCTGGAACGGCCAGCTCTTCACGAACTCCGGTTCCTGATCGAGCTTGGTGCTGATCAACCAGCTGTTGTGCGCCACCTGCGCCGCTTTCCAGAACGCATCTTCCTGCCCTGGCACCAGCATGTCCGACAGCGTCAGCACTTTATGCTGCTGGCGCGAATAGTTGATAAAGCCCCGACCAGGCGTGCCATGGGCACCGCCGGTGTCCAGGTAGCTGGATAATTCGACGATCACCAAGCCGTCATGCTGCTCACGTACCTTCGCTTGCAGATAGCTGCTGTTGCGCGGACCGGCGGTGCGCAAAAACTCTTCTCGATAGGCCGCCAGGGTCGGGGCGACCGGCGCGTCGGGCGAGGTGCGGACCATCTGCAGCAGGCGCTTTTCGATGATGCCGTCCAGTGCAGGCTCGGCGGGGAAGTGCAGGGTGTCGATGTTGACCAGTGGGCAATCCGGGTTGCTGCAACCGGGCTTGAGTTGCTCGGAGGCGTCGCGGGTGGTTTCCAGCGGCGTGCGGTAGTTGGGCTGGAACAGACTCGCGCAAGCGCCCAGGGTCAGGGCGATAGCGGCCACGGAGGCAATTTTGAAAAGCGACATGTGCGTCCTTTCTGAAACAGGGGAAGGCAAAAAGATACCGGCTTCGACTCTCAACAAAGCAATCAGTTCGCCACTAAGCTAATTAGAGTGGGTTTCGCCCTCACCGTCCATCCCGCTGACGGGAAAGGGGCTGCATCAAATGTCACGGGCGCGTTAGGATGGCGCGAAGTCGAGGCCCAGGAAAAAAAGCAGCCTCGATCAGGATTTGCAGTAAAAGAGGATTGTCATGACGGATTTTGCCAACGCCATTCCGACCGCCGTGGATATCGTGCGGCGCGAAAAGTGCTACGAGGGCTTTTACAAACTCGAACGCGTGCACTTGCGTCACGAATTGTTCGCCGGGGGCATGAGTCGCGAAATCAATCGTGAAGTGTTCGTTCGTCATGACGCGGTATGCATGCTGCCTTACGACCCGCAGCGCGATGAAGTGGTGCTGATCGAGCAGTTTCGCGTCGGTGCCATGGGCAAGACCGACAACCCCTGGCTGATCGAACTGGTCGCTGGTCTGATCGACAAGGATGAAGTGCCGGAAGCAGTTGCTCACCGCGAAGCGCAGGAGGAAGCTGGGCTTGTGATCGGGGCGCTCTGGCCAATGCTCAAATACTTTCCATCGCCGGGCGGCAGCAACGAATTCGTGCATTTGTACCTGGGGCGCTGTGACGCTACCGGGGTGGGCGGCCTACATGGGCTGGAAGAAGAGGCAGAAGACATCCGCGTTACGGTCTGGGCTTTGGAAGATGCCCTGCAAGCCGTGCGCGACGGACGTATTGCCAACGCGGCGAGCATCATTGCCTTGCAATGGCTGGCTTTGAACCGCGTTGAAGTGAGGGGGTTATGGTCGTAAACAAGCTGCGCGATCGCTATCGGGTGGACCTGGTGGGGCTGCAAGCGTCCTGCGAGGCGAACTACGCGCGCCTGATGCGACTGCTGCCGGACATGCGCAGCGAGCCTGCCGCGCGGCGCATCGCCGTGACCCATGGCGACCAGATGCTGGGTGTGCTGGCGCTGGAAGTGTTGCTGACCTGTCCTTACACCACGACCCTGCAAGTGCGCCAGGAGCATAGCCTGCCGTGGCTGCCGGTGCCGCAACTGGAAGTGCAGGTCTATCACGACGCGCGCATGGCCGAAGTGGTCAGCGCCGAACATGCGCGACGCTTTCGCGGCATCTATCCTTACCCGAACGCCTCGATGCACCAGCCGGATGAAAAAGCCCAACTGAACATGTTTCTGGGCGAATGGCTGAGCCATTGCCTGGCGCTGGGGCATGAGTACGAAGTTGTCCGTTGAGCGAGCAACGCAGTTGTGAACTGCGTCAGGTTCAACAGTTTCCCCTTTCGGTCATCCCCCAGCATAATTGCGGCACTTATCCATCCCCGTGATCATGCCCTGGGAGAACGCCTTGCCGAGCGTATCCACATTGACCACCGCCGATCCAGCGTTGCTGGTGCAACTCTCCGACAGCCATCTGTTTGCCGAAGCGGACGCCGCGTTGCTGGGCATGAACACCCGCGACAGCTTGCAAAAGGTCATCGAACTGGTGCGTGCGCAACAGCCGCGGATTGACCTGATCCTGGCCACGGGGGATCTGTCCCAGGACGGGACGCTGGAGTCCTACCGGCAATTTCGCGACCTGACACGCCAGCTCGATGCACCGGCGCGCTGGATTCCCGGCAATCACGATGAGCCGCAGATCATGGCCGAGGCGGCGGTGCAGAGTGCCCTGCTCGAACCGGTGGTGGATATCGGCAACTGGCGGGTCACGTTGCTCGACTCGGCGGTGCCCGGCTCGGTGCCGGGTTATTTGCAGGACGAACAGTTGCAGTTGCTCGCCCGTTCGTTGAGCGAAGCGCCGGAGCGCCATCATCTGGTGTGTTTCCATCATCATCCGGTGTCCATCGGTTGCGCCTGGATGGAACCGATTGGCTTGCGCAATCCCGAGGCGCTATTCGCTGTGCTGGACCGTTTTCCACAGGTGCGCGCGGTGTTGTGGGGGCATGTGCACCAGGAAATCGATCAATTGCGTAACGGCGTGCGTCTGATCGCCTCGCCATCGACCTGCATTCAGTTCGAACCGGGCAGCGAGGACTTCAAGGTCGCAGAGCAAGCGCCGGGGTATCGCTGGTTGCGACTGCTGCCCGACGGGCGGCTGGAGACGGGTGTTGAGCGGGTCACGGGGTTCGATTTCACCGTGGATTACGGTTCCAACGGCTACTGACCCCCCTCTGTAGGAGCGAGCTTGCTCGCGATTGACCTGAGAGCGCCGCGGGGCGCCAGGTTTGCACCGTTATCGCTGACGACCATCGCGAGCAAGCTCGCTCCTACAGTAAACTTCGCCTCTTTAGCCGAAGTACAGGGAACTCAAATGTCCGGTTCGATCCTTTATATCCACGGCTTCAACAGCTCGCCGTTGTCGAAGAAGGCTTGCCAGTTGATCGAGGTGATGGAGCGTCTGGGCCTGAGCGAACACTTGCGCGTTCCGGCGTTGCACCATCACCCGCGCCAGGCAATCGCGCAACTGGAGCGGGCGATTGCCGAGCTGGGGCGGCCACTGCTGGTCGGCAGCTCGCTCGGCGGCTACTATGCCACTCACCTGGCCGAGCGCCTTGGCTTGAAGGCCCTGTTGATCAACCCTGCCGTCAGCCCGCACCGGATGTTCGACGGCCATCTCGGGACGCAGAAAAACCTGTATACCGAAGAGGCCTGGGAATTGACCCACGACCACGTGGCGGCCCTGGCCGAGCTGGAAGTGCCGGCACCCCGGGATCCGCAGCGTTATCAGGTGTGGTTACAGACGGCAGATGAAACGCTGGACTATCGCCTCGCCCAGCAGTACTACCGGGCATGCGCCTTGCGTATCCAGGCCGGCGGCGACCACAGTTTCCAGGGTTTTGCCGCGCGACTGCCGGTCATGCTGAGTTTTGCCGGCATTGGCGCCGATTTGTATCAGGCAATTGATTTCACATCGCTTTGATGCGATGCCTGTTTTCATGGATTTCTTTTTTCACGCAACACTGACGACGAGACCCCATGGCCACTCCCAGCGCTAGCTCTTATAACGCAGACGCCATCGAAGTCCTCTCGGGCCTCGACCCGGTGCGCAAACGCCCCGGCATGTACACCGACACCAGTCGGCCGAACCATCTTGCCCAGGAAGTCATCGACAACAGTGTCGACGAAGCCCTGGCCGGGCATGCCAGTTCGGTGCAGGTGATCCTGCATGCCGACCATTCCCTGGAAGTCAGCGATGACGGCCGTGGCATGCCGGTGGACATTCACCCCGAGGAAGGTGTGTCGGGCGTCGAGTTGATCCTCACCAAGCTTCATGCGGGTGGCAAGTTTTCCAACAAGAACTACCAGTTCTCCGGCGGTTTGCACGGGGTGGGTATTTCCGTGGTCAACGCCTTGTCCACCGAAGTGCGGGTGCGGGTCAAGCGTGACGGCAACGAATACCAGATGACCTTCAAGGATGGCTACAAGGCCACCGAGCTGGAAATCGTCGGCACTGTCGGCAAGCGCAACACCGGCACCAGCGTGTTCTTCGCGCCGGATCCGAAATACTTCGACTCCCCTAAATTCTCCATCAGCCGCCTCAAGCATGTGCTCAAGGCCAAGGCCGTGTTGTGCCCGGGGCTGCTGGTCAGCTTTGAAGACAAGGCCACCGGCGAGAAAGTCGAGTGGCATTACGAAGACGGCCTGCGTTCCTACCTGGTGGATGCGGTCAGCGAATTCGAGCGCCTGCCGGACGAGCCGTTCTGCGGTAGCCTGGCCGGTAATAAAGAAGCAGTGGATTGGGCGCTGCTGTGGCTGCCGGAAGGTGGCGACGCGGTCCAGGAAAGCTACGTCAACCTGATCCCTACGGCCCAGGGCGGCACGCATGTCAACGGTTTGCGTCAGGGCCTGCTCGACGCCATGCGCGAATTCTGCGAATTCCGCAGCCTGTTGCCGCGCGGCGTGAAGCTGGCGCCGGAGGACGTCTGGGAGCGCATTGCCTTCGTTTTGTCGATGAAAATGCAGGAACCGCAATTTTCCGGCCAGACCAAGGAGCGCCTGTCGTCCCGTGAAGCGGCGGCGTTTGTCTCCGGTGTGGTCAAGGATGCGTTCAGCCTGTGGCTCAACGCCAATCCGGAAACCGGCATGCTGCTGGCGGAACTGGCGATCAACAACGCCGGCCGTCGTCTCAAGGCGAGCAAGAAGGTCGAGCGTAAACGCATTACCCAGGGCCCGGCGCTGCCGGGCAAACTGGCCGACTGTGCCGGGCAGGACCCGATGCGCTCCGAGCTGTTCCTGGTGGAAGGTGACTCCGCCGGCGGCTCGGCCAAACAGGCGCGGGACAAAGAGTTCCAGGCGATCCTGCCGTTGCGCGGCAAGATCCTCAACACCTGGGAAGTCGACGGCAGCGAAGTGCTGGCGAGCCAGGAAGTGCACAACATCGCGGTGGCCATCGGTGTCGATCCGGGCGCGGCCGACATGAGCCAGTTACGCTACGGCAAGATCTGCATCCTCGCCGACGCCGACTCCGACGGGCTGCACATCGCGACCTTGCTGTGCGCCTTGTTCGTCCAGCATTTCCGCCCGCTGGTGGATGCCGGTCACGTTTATGTGGCCATGCCGCCGCTGTATCGCATCGACCTGGGCAAGGAAATCTACTACGCCCTGGATGAAGCCGAACGCGACGGCATTCTTGATCGTCTGGTGGCCGAGAAGAAACGCGGCAAGCCGCAGGTCACGCGATTCAAGGGGCTGGGTGAAATGAACCCGCCGCAGCTGCGCGAGACCACCATGGACCCGAACACCCGGCGCCTGGTGCAACTGACCCTGGAAGATTTCGAGGCTACCTCGGAAATGATGGACATGCTGCTGGCGAAGAAGCGCGCCGGCGACCGCAAGACCTGGCTGGAATCGAAGGGCAACCTGGCCGAGGTTCTGGGCTGATGCGTCTGGGCTTTGCCCTGGCCTGCGGGTTGCTGCTGACATCAATCACGGTCTGCGCCGAGCCGGTGCCGCAGTTGCGCCTGTTGTCCGGGCATGTCGTGGACGGCATGCGCGGCGGCAACCTGTCCGGGCTGGCGCAGTGCGGCAATGATCTGTGGGCGGTTTCCGACCGCGACGATGATCAGATCTATCGCCTGGACACCAGCGAATCTGCCTGGCAGGCCGAGACGGTGCACATTGACGTACCACCGGTGCCCGACGGCGGTTTGCCCTGGGGGCTGAAGTCTCGTGTCTGGGGGGCTTCGTTCGTGCGTGGCGGCGATCTGGACTTCGAGGGCATCACCTGCGACAGCGCCGGTAATCGTTACCTGGTCAGTGAAGGTCATGCCGCCGTCCTGCAAGTGCCGCCAACGGGGCCTGCCTCCTGGCTGAAAATTTCGCCGATGCTGGTTCGCGAGGCGCGGGCCAGGGGTCTGCTATTGAAATTCAACGCGTTGTTCGAAGGGCTGGCGATCAATCCGGCGGGCGATCAGATGTGGCTCGCCGCCGAACGTGAAGGTCGCGGACTGCTGATGATCAAGCGCAAACAGGCGGTGTGGGATTGCGACGGTGGCTGCGTACTGCTGAGCGAAGCGGGCATGGAAATGCAGCCAGAGCAGTTTCCCCACGCCAAAGCTGTTCAGCGGGACTTCTCCGACCTGTCGCTGTTCGACGGCAAGCTGTTCACCCTTGAACGCAATGCCTACCAGATCTGTCGCCGGGATCCGCAGACGGCCAAGGTCGAGCGCTGCTGGTCTTACGCCGCCGAGTTGTTGCAGGACAACCGTCGTTATCCACAGAACTATGGGCTGGAAGAGGCGTTGATCGTGGATGCCGATGGCGCCTGGATCGGTGTCGACAATAACTTCGGCCCGCGCGCCGATGGTGAAGTGCGTCCGGTGGTCTGGCGTTTCGCTGCGCCGGAAGGTGGCTGGAGTGCCAGGCTGTGAGGAAGCAAACGCCGGGGCAGCGCATCGGCCGGGTGTTTATGGTGCTGGCCTGGTGTGCGGCGCTGTTTTTGGCCACGCGATTTTTCGGCCAGTGGGAAGCGCGTCAGCAAAATCCGAACGTGGTGGTCAGTTCGGAGCAGGGCGAAGGTTTCATTGAAGTGAAACTGGTCAGCAATGTACAAGGGCATTTCGTCGCCAGCGGCCAGATCAACGGCCAGCCGGTGGACTTCATGCTCGACACCGGGGCGACCGACGTGTCGATCCCGGAGGACCTGGCCAGGCGCTTGAAGCTCGAAGAAGGATTCGGCGTGACCCTGAGCACGGCCAATGGCCTGAGCCAGGGCTATCGCACTCGTATCGAACGTCTGCAACTGGGCGACATCGTGCTGCGGGATGTACGCGCACTGGTGGCCCCGGGGCTGCATGGCGATCAGGTGCTGCTCGGCATGAGCGCACTGAACAAACTTGAATTTACCCAGCGCGGTGGCACCATGCTGCTGCGCCAGACAACGAACCGATGAGGCCCGCATGAGCGACTCCCTTGATCTCAGCCTGGACGGTGTAGAACGCCGGTCACTGGCTGACTTCACCGAAAATGCCTACCTCAACTACTCCATGTACGTGATCATGGACCGCGCCTTGCCGCATATCGGCGACGGTCTGAAACCGGTACAGCGGCGTATCGTCTATGCCATGAGCGAGCTGGGGCTGGACGCCGATTCCAAGCACAAGAAGTCGGCGCGTACCGTCGGTGACGTGCTCGGCAAGTTCCACCCCCACGGTGACTCGGCCTGCTACGAAGCCATGGTGCTGATGGCCCAGCCGTTCAGCTATCGCTACACGCTGGTCGACGGTCAGGGCAACTGGGGCGCGCCGGATGATCCCAAGTCCTTCGCCGCCATGCGTTACACCGAAGCGCGGCTGTCGCGTTATTCCGAAGTACTGCTCAGCGAGCTGGGCCAGGGCACGGCGGACTGGGGGCCGAACTTCGACGGCACGCTGGACGAGCCGCTGGTCTTGCCTGCGCGCCTGCCGAACATTCTGCTCAACGGCACCACCGGTATCGCCGTGGGCATGGCCACCGACGTTCCGCCGCACAACCTGCGCGAAGTCGCCACCGCCTGCGTGCGCCTGCTCGACGAGCCCAAGGCCACGGTCGAACAGCTCTGTGAACATATCCAGGGCCCGGACTACCCGACCGAAGCGGAAATCATCACCCCGCGCGCCGACCTGCTGAAAATCTACGAAACCGGTCGCGGTTCCGTGCGCATGCGCGCCGTGTATCACATCGAAGACGGCGACATCATCGTCACCGCGCTGCCGCATCAGGTTTCGGGTGCCAAGGTGCTGGAACAGATTGCCGCGATGATGCAGGCCAAGCCGTCCAAGGCACCGCAAATTGCCGACCTGCGTGACGAGTCCGACCACGAAAACCCGTGCCGGATCGTGATCATCCCGGGCGCGCGGAAAAACTTCGACCACGATGCGTTGATGCAGCACCTGTTCGCCAGTACCGAGCTGGAGTCGAGCTACCGGGTCAACATCAACATCATCGGCCTGGATGGCAAGCCGCAGCTGAAAAACCTGCGCGCGCTGCTGGTCGAATGGCTGGAGTTCCGGGTGCAGACTGTGCGTCGTCGCCTGCAATTCCGCCTCGACAAGGTCGAGCGTCGCCTGCACCTGTTGGACGGCTTGCTGATTGCCTACCTCAACCTGGATGAAGTGATCCACATCATCCGTACCGAGGAGCAGCCGCGGGCCAGGCTGATCGAACGCTTCGCCCTGAGCGAAATCCAGGCCGACTACATCCTCGACACCCGTCTGCGTCAGTTGGCGCGACTGGAAGAGATGAAGCTGCGTGCCGAGCAGGATGAACTGCTCAAGGAACAAGCCAAGCTGCAAGCTCTGCTGAGCAGCGAAGCCAAGTTGAAAAAACTGGTGCGCAGCGAGCTGATCAAGGACGCTGAAACCTATGGTGATGACCGCCGGTCGCCTATTGTCGAGCGTGCCGAGGCCAAGGCCCTGACCGAGCACGATCTGCTGCCGAACGAGAAAGTGACGGTCGTGCTGTCGGAAAAAGGCTGGATTCGCTCCGCCAAAGGCCACGAGATCGATGCCACCGGGCTTTCCTACAAGGCCGGAGACGGTTTCAAGGCGCTGGCAGCGGGGCGCTCCAACCAGTTTGCCGTGTTTATCGACTCCACCGGCCGCAGTTATTCGGTAGCCGCCCACACCTTGCCGTCGGCCCGTGGCCAGGGCGAGCCGCTGACCGGTCGCCTGACGCCGCCGCCAGGTGCAAGTTTCGAATGCGTGCTGATGCCGGAAGACGATGCGCTGTACGTGATCGCCTCCGACGCCGGTTACGGTTTCGTGGTCAAGGGTGAAGACCTGCAGGCCAAGAACAAGGCGGGCAAGGCCTTGTTGAGCCTGCCGAACAATGCCAAAGTCATGCTGCCGCGCCCTGTGGCCGATCGTGAGCAGAACTGGCTGGCGTCGGTGACGACCGAAGGTCGCCTGCTGATCTTCAAGATCAGCGACCTGCCACAATTAGGTAAGGGCAAAGGCAACAAGATCATCGGGATTCCTGGTGAGCGAGTGGCCAGTCGCGAAGAGTATGTGACGGACATCGCCGTATTGCCGGACGGTGCAACACTGGTGTTGCAGGCCGGGAAACGTACCTTGTCGCTGAAAGCGGACGACCTCGAACACTACAAGGGTGAACGCGGTCGCCGGGGCAACAAGTTGCCGCGTGGCTTCCAGCGGGTCGATGCGCTGCTCGTCGAAAACTCGATCATTTGACCGAAGAAGGCGACTTAGAAGCGCCGAACTACGATTTAACCCGTAGTTCGGCGCTTTGCGCTGGAGTCGGAACGCATATTCACGGATGATATGGCCTTTCAAGCGTCGGCGTAGCCGCGCATTTTTAATATTTATTGAGTATTTTCACTGTGGTCAGCCTTTTGGCGATCACCTGGATGGGACGATGACTGCTCTGCGCCTTCCTTTTATTCTCATGCTCGCTGGCGTACTTGGCCTGGCGGGTTGCAGCGTTCACCAGCCGGTGTCGTTGTACCAGCTGGATGCTGGAAGCCCGGCTCAGCCTGCACAGAACACTGGCATGGCGGTATTGTTGGGCCCGGTCACCGTGGCCGACTACCTGCAACGCGAAACCCTGCTGCAGCGTCAGCCTGATGGAAGCCTGCAAGCCTCGACCGATGGTCGTTGGGCTGGCAGCCTTTCGTCGGATATCGATCAGTTGCTGCTGCGTCAGGTCTCGGGTCGCCTGGACAGCCAGCGCGTAGTGCTGGCCCCGGCGACAGCGGGTTTCACCCCGGACGTTCAGGTGCTGCTGACCATCACGCGCCTGGATTCGGGTGAAAAACAACCGGCGATCCTCGACGCGCAATGGCGCCTGATCGACCGTCGCGGGCAGGTCCGCGACAACCGCATCATCCATTTGCAGGAACAGCATGCCGGTAGTACGGCGGCGCAGGTCCAGGCACAGGGCGTGTTGTTGCAACGCCTGGCCGAGCAACTGTCGGTGGCGCTCAAGCCACTGGCCAACCAGCCGCCGATCGCCGATGCCCCGCGCAAGCAGGCGACTGCCAAGGCGGCAGCACCGGCGGTAGAACAGGAAAAGCAGCCGAAGATCCCGATGGCCGCGCCTATTCGTACGGATATGGAAGTGTTCCGCTTCTAAGCCTGGACTAAATCCATACAAAGCCCGCCCCTGTGCGGGCTTTGTTGTTTCTGCAGGTTGGGGATCTTTAGTGTCAGTTCCGGCCTCTTCGCGAGCAGGCTCGCTCCCACACAGGATCACTGGGGCTCATAAGGTGGGGCGTCGACAGATGCCCCCTGTGGGAGCGAGCCTGCTCGCGAAGAGGTTGGAACTGGAAACAAAAAAGCCCGCAGACGATCACTCATCTGCGGGCTTCTTCACATCGGGGCCTGTGTCTTAAGCCCGGCGCTCGTGCATCCGCGCCAATTGCCGTTCAAGCATCGACGGATACGGCTCCATCAACCGTTCCACGCAGCACGCACCTTCCGGGCTGGCGATCGGGCGGATCCGCGCGCGCTGGCGGATCAACACGTCATCACTGATCTTGCGTTCCACCAGCAGCAGGTTGCGGCTGTGTTGCGACAGGGCCAGGGCGTCCTGGGCGGAGTCGGTCAGCAGCAGGTCGATCTGGCTCAGGCCGAACAGCTCCTCGCCGAGGGTCAGACCCAGCTGCAATTGCAGGGTGATGCCGCTGTCCGCGACTTCGATCTGCAATTGGTGGCCCAGGGCCCGCAGCAGCTCGCCACAGCAAATAGCGTTGGTCAGGTAATCGTCACCGCTGTCTTCTGTGTGGAACAGCATCAAGGTGCTGCCATCGTTCAAGGTCTCCACTTCGCCTTGATACAGCGAAGCGGCCTGATCGAGGCAGTCGCGATAGCGTTCGAGCAGTTCTTCCAGGCGTGCCCGCGGCAGGCGGCGCAGTTGTTCCTGGGAGCCCAGCTGCACTGCCAGCACTGCGCTGTGTTGCGGCACGCTTGGGGTGGCCTGGCGAATGACCGGTTGTGGGTTGCTGCCCAGTGAGTCGTCGCGCAGATCAGCGAACGGGTCTTCATCATCGTCGTCTTCGACGGTGCTGACGATCTGCCGTGGCGCTGGCTTGAGCGCCGTAACCGGGCGGCTCTCGTCGAAGCTCGGATCGCGCAGGTTACGCACTTCGAAGGCCGGGTCGGCTTCGTCTTCGGCCTCGTCGAACTGCGGTTCCGGTTCCGGTTCCGGTTCTGGAACAGGGGCAGGCTCCGGGGCGAAGTTGGCGTGCAGCTGGCGCGCCAGGTCACCTATTTCGTCCTGGCGGTCGGTGGCCGGGGTGTATTCATCGATATTGCGCAGCCACACCCGCAATTGCAGCAGCGGCGTGGAGAGATAACGCCCCATGCGCAGGCTCAAGGCCAAAGACAGGGCCAGCAGGATGCCGCTGAGGATGCCCATGCTTTGCAGGCTGATGGTCATCGGCTGCTGGAACTGGTCCATGTCCAGGCTGATCCGCAATTGCCCGGCGGTCACGTCCTGGAAGGTGATCTTGCTCTGGTACATGCCCTCGGCTTCGCCCAGCAGGCCATGCTTGGGGCGCTGGCCGGATTCGGCGAGGATGCGGTTGTCCGGGCTATAGATGGCCGCGTGGGCCACCAGCTTGTTCTTGGTCAGGTTGTTGAGCAGCACATTGAGGCTGAGGATGTCGTTGGACACCAGCAGCTCGGTGGCCGAGGTGGCCGTCTGCGTGGTCAGGCTTTCGCCCAGCGCATCCGCCTGCTCGTGCATGGCCTGCTTGAACTGCAAGCCCATCACACCGGCATAGATGACCAGGGCCAGTGCGACCAGGATCACGTTATGGCTGGCGATGCGCAATGCAATCGGTACACGGCGGTGGCGCAGTGCCCGGAAGATCAGCAGGAAGAAGTTGTCGGTTTTTACTGGCGTGGGCCGGTTCACTTGCGCTCGGCTCTTTTGTCCGTGAAGTTGACGCGCAGTATAGCGACAGGCCCTAGGCCGTCAAAGCGCTCACGGTGCCCGATGGTCACTGAAAGTGGGTAGAATGCGGTTTTTTTCCACCTGCGGGGGTGCGCCTTGCGCGAAATCGTCCTGATAAACATCACTGGTGAGGACCGTCCGGGCCTGACTGCGGCCATTACCGGCGTTCTGGCCCAGGGTGGTGTGAACATTCTCGACATCGGCCAGGCGGTGATCCACGACACCTTGTCGTTCGGCATCCTGGTTGAAATTCCTGACACCGAGCAGGGCAAGTCCGTGCTCAAGGACATCCTGTTCAAGGGCTATGAGCTCGACCAACAGGTGCGTTTCACACCGGTATCCGAACAGGATTACCAGCAGTGGGTCGGCAACCAGGGCAAAAAGCGCCACATCGTGACACTGCTGACCCGCAAGGTGACAGCCGGGCAGTTGCAGGCCGTGAGCTCGATCACCGCCAAATATGGCTTGAACATCGACCACATCGACCGCCTTTCCGGGCGCATGCCGCTGGACACTCCAGCCGACAAGGGCAAGGGCTGCATCGAATTTTCCGTGCGTGGCGAGGCGGCTGATCCGCAGGCGCTGCGGGCCGAATTCCTCAGCGTTGCCCAGGAGCTGAACGTCGACATCGCCTTCCAGGAAGATTCGCTGTTCCGTCGCAATCGTCGCCTGGCGGTGTTCGACATGGATTCGACGCTGATCGAAGCCGAAGTGATCGATGAGCTGGCCAAGGCGGCCGGAGTGGGTGACAAGGTTTCGGAAATCACCGAGCGGGCAATGGCCGGTGAGCTGGATTTCCGCGCCAGCTTCAAGGAACGCCTGGCCTTGCTCAAAGGGCTGGATGTCAATGTGCTGGATTCCATTGGCGCCTCGTTGCGCCTGACCGAAGGTGCTGAAACCCTGTTCGCCGAACTCAAGCGCCTGGGCTACAAGACTGCGATTCTGTCGGGTGGCTTCACTTACTTTGCCAAGCAATTGCAGGCCAAACTGGGCATCGACTACGTGTTCGCCAACGAACTGGAAGTGGTCGACGGCAAAGTCACCGGCGTGGCGGTCGAGCCGATTGTCGATGCGCAGCGTAAGGCAGATCTGTTGAAGGAATTGGCACTCAAGGAAGGCTTGCGCCTGGAGCAGACCATTGCGGTCGGCGACGGTGCCAACGATCTGCCGATGCTGGCGATTGCCGGGTTGGGCGTGGCGTTTCGCGCCAAGCCGCTGGTCAAGCAGTCGGCCAAGCAGGCGATTTCGACGCTGGGGCTGGATGGTGTGTTGTATCTGCTGGGCTTCCGCGATCGCGACGGCCAGCTCTAAGCACCGCAAAACAACTGTAAATCCCTGTGGGAGCGAGCCTGCTCGCGATAGCGTCACCGCGGTTCATCAGATGGACCGCAGTGCCTGCATCGCGAGCAGGCTCGCTCCCACAAGTGTTTTTATGGATCAGGCTTTTGGTGAGCCCATGCCCTGACCCATCTGCACCGCTGTACCGGCGGTCATTTCTTCAGCCCACTTCACTTGATCCGGCCCGAACAGCACGACGGCGGTCGAACCCAGCTTGAAGCGACCCAGTTCCGCACCTTTTTCCAAGTGGATCGGTGCGCGGGCGGCTTCGTCGTAACGGAAGGTTTTCAGTTCGCGCTTCGGCGGCGTCACCAGGCCGGCCCAGACGGTTTCGATCGAGGCCACGATCATCGCGCCCACCAGTACCACGGCCATCGGACCGCGTTCGGTGTCGAAAATGCACGCCACGCGCTCGTTACGGGCAAACAGTTCCGGAACGTTTTCAGCGGTGGTCTGGTTGACCGAAAACAGACGGCCCGGGATGTAGATCATCTCGCGCAGGGTGCCAGCCAGTGGCATGTGCACGCGGTGATAGTCCTTCGGCGACAGGTAGATGGTCGCGAAGTCGCCACCCATGAACGGCGCAGCATTCGCCGCATCGCCGCCGAGCAGTTCCAGCACGCTGAAACTGTGGCCCTTGGCCTGGAACACACGACCGTGCTCGATCGGGCCGAGCTGGCTGATTGCACCGTCGGCCGGGCTGAGGATCGCGCCCGGGGTCTCGTCCAGCGGACGGGCACCGTCTTTCAGTGCGCGGGTGAAGAACGCATTGAAGTGCTCGTAGGCGGTCAGGTCTTCGACCAGCGCCTGGGACATGTCCACCTGGTAACGCTTGGCGAACCAGGCGGTAAAGGCGTTCTTGAACCAGCGCACGCGGCATTCGGCGATGCAGCCGGCCAGTCGCGAGAGCAGGTTGTGGGGCAGCAGGTACTGGCTGACGATAAACAGACGCTTGTTCATTAACTGTCCTTGAAAAACTTAAATCTCTACGGGCGTATCGGGATGGTTGCCCCATTCGCCCCAGGAGCCGGCGTAGCCTTTGACCCGCGGATAACCGAGAGCCTTGGCCACCAGATAGGTGAAGCCGGACCGATGATGGGTCTGGCAGTGGGTAATCACTTCTTTGTCTTTGCTGATCCCGAGTTGTTCGAGGATCTGCTGCATGTCGGTGCGGATGCGCAGGTGGCGTACCTGATCCATGCCGGCGGTCCATTCGAAATTGACCGCGCCGGGAATGTGCCCGCCCTTGGCTGCCAGGACTTTCTCGCCGGAATATTCCAGCGGCCCGCGTGCATCCCAGATGGCCAGGTCGGCGGCGCCGAGACGGCTTTGCAGGTATTCGCGGGTGGCGGTGGGTTCGTCGTGCAAGGTCAGTGCAACCGGGCCTCCCGCAGCAGGCGGGATCTGGATCGACATGGGCGAACCTTCTGCCAGCCAGGCCGGCAGGCCGCCGTTGAGATAGTGGTACTTGCTGTGACCGATGACATCCAGCAGCCAGATAAAGCGTCCGGCCCAACCGCCGCCTTCGTCGTCATACACCACGTAGACCGCATCGGGGTTGTGCCCCAGCTCACCGAACAACGCTTCGAGTGCCGCCTGCGGGGGCATCAGTCCGGGGGCGGGTGCCTGCCCCAGTTGCGTGCGTTTTGGATCGACAAAACGCGCGCCGGGAAGGTGCCCTTCGGCGTAGCGGGCGGCACTGGTCAAGTCCACCAGAATCAGTTCGCGGGCGTCGAGGCGAGGGAGCAAGTCGCTCGGCTCGATCACCAGCGGCAAGCCAGAGAAGTCAGACATGTGAGGTCTCCAGAGCACAAAAGGGAGGATTGTAGCGCAGCTTATTGGCCTCGGTTGCTAAAGCTGTGCAGGGCTTTTTCGATGCATTGTGCGGTTTTGCCGAAGGCCTGTACGGAAATTTCCGAAAACGGCCCGCCGCCCTGATCCGCCACGACGATCATGATCACCCGGCCATTGTTGACCAGCGAACGTAGCAGCAGGTGTTCGCCGCTGAACTGCGAACACAGGCCATTGGGCAGCAGGGCCGAAAATTGCGCGTTGTTGGCTGGCGTCAGGCGGACCTGGGCCTGTTGCGCAAGCAGGCGCTGCAACACGTTGCTCTGGCTGACCACGAAGTTCAGCCCGGCCGCCTCTTTCGGCAGGCCGGCCGTCTGGTGCACGCGCAGGTTGGCGTGGGTGCGGTCAGCCATCAGGATCATCACCCGACGCATGCCGCAGGCCACGAGGGCGTCCCGGGCAGAGATGGTCAGGTGCATGGCGTTGGTGAAACGGCTCGGCTCAACCAGCAATTCGGCGCATTGCTTGCGCCATTTCGCCAGATCTTCGGCGGTGGGCGCCGCCGCCGCCAGCAGTCCGGCGTGGATACGGTTCATGCCCCACGGCCAGATCAGCGATTCGGCGGGGTGCCAGAGATCGGGCATGGCATGCTGGCGCGCACTGTTGGCGGCTTGCTGGTGCAATTGCTGCTGCACCTCGTCCATCGGCATTTGCAGGTAAAGGCTGGTCAGGTACTGCCAGCGCTCACTGTGCGGGCTGTTCCAGGCGTGTTGCGCCGACAGTGCCAGCCCGTTGGCCAGCAACACCGTATTGGCTGGTTGATTGAGCCAGCGGCGCAGGGTCGGGTTATCATCGAGGCGGTTCTGTTGACGCAATGGATGCTCGCTGTCACGGGCAATGCGCAGGACTTTCACCAGTTCCCGCTGTTCAGTGAGCAACAGCCGATAGCCTTGCTGCACCCAGATCGGCAAACGCCAGATCTCAACCAGTGCCTGACCGATGTCCAGCAGGCGTACACCAAACAATTGCCGTTCGACTTTGCGTGCCGACTCGCCTTTAAGGATGACCCGCAGCTCCCAGTCTTCGAGCAGCTCTGGATGGGTCAGCGCCAACGGCCACAGGGGCGAAAGGAACAGCAGGCTGCCCCAGTGGATGTCCTGCCACAGGCGCGCCAGGCGACTGGCAAAAAAACCGTTGGCCTGTTGCGTGGCGTGCTGGCTGATCATCTGCAGCTGACGCAAGGCTTTGGGAATGTCGGACTGGGGTTCGGCGGGCAAGCGTGCGAGCAGTTCTTCGGTGCGCTTCAGGCCAAGGCGATTGATCGCGATCTCGAGGTTTTCCGCAGGCTCGGTCATGCTGCCGTGGGAGTGCCGGTTGGCTTCGCGAATCACGCTCAAGGCCAGGGCGGGGCTGCCTTGCATGAGGTCGGCGATGTCGCGCAGCGAGCTGCGGTTGTCGCGGATGGCCTTGCAGACAAGGTCGTGGCTGGCCTGCGGGACGGGAAGGCGTACGCCATCGAGCAGCTTGATCCAGCCTTCGAGTGTCGTCGGTTTCGGCGTTGGAACGTTCGTTTCGTTAACCATGGTTGGAGGCGATCATCGTCAGCATTACCCAGGCCCGGAATGGGTCAAATTGGCTTTTCGCCTGAACGGGCTATAGTCTGGCGCAGTTTTGCCGATAAGTAGAAGAAGAGATTTTTTAACTTCCGAATATGACCTTGAACCCGACTCAGTAAGTGCTCTCCTACCTATGGCTAAAATTATCGGCATCATCGTCGTATTCGCGAGCGTGCTCGGCGGATACGTGCTTTCCCACGGCAAGATTGCCGCCCTGATCCAGCCTTTCGAGGTCATGATTATCGGTGGTGCGGCCCTCGGCGCATTCCTGCAGGCCAACCCTGGCCATATGGCGATGCACGTTCTCAAGAAAGCCTTGGGAATGTTCAGTTCACGCTTCAACCACGGGTTCTACCTGGAAGTGCTGGGCCTGATCTACGAGATCCTCAACAAAAGTCGCCGCGAAGGCATGATGGCAATTGAAGGCGATATCGAAGATGCCGCCGCGAGCCCGATCTTCGCCAAGTACCCTACGGTCCTCAAGGATGAGCGCATGACAGCATTCGTCTGCGATTACCTGCGTATCATGTCCTCCGGCAACATGGCTCCCCACGAACTTGAAAACCTGTTCGACATGGAGCTTGCCAGCCTCAAGGAAGACCTGGACCACCCGTCCCACGCAGTAAACGGTATTGCCGACGCCATGCCGGGTTTCGGTATCGTCGCGGCGGTATTGGGTATCGTGGTGACCATGGCTTCGCTGGGTGAAAGCGACCAGAAAATGATTGGCCTGCACGTCGGTGCGGCACTGGTCGGTACCTTCTTCGGTATTCTCGCGGCCTACGGTTTCTTCGGTCCCCTGGCGCATGCCCTGGGTCACGATGCCAAGGAAGAGCTGAACGTCTACGAAGCCATCAAGGCCTCGCTGGTCGCTTCGGCTTCCGGCATGCCGCCATCGCTGGCGGTAGAGTTCGGGCGCAAGGTCCTGTACCCGGCGCACCGCCCTAGCTTCGCCGAGCTGGAACAAGCGGTTCGTGGTCGCTAAACCATGGAGAACAATCAGCCGATAATCATCAAGCGCGTCAAGCGCTACGCCGGCGGGCATCACGGGGGCTCCTGGAAAATCGCCTTCGCCGACTTTGCCACGGCGATGATGGCGTTCTTCCTGGTGTTGTGGCTGCTGTCCACCGCCACGCCGGAACAGAAGATTGCCATCGCCGGTTACTTCAAGGACCCGATCGGCTTCACCGAAAGCGGCACGCCGTACATCATTGATCTGGGCGGCACGCCGACCCTGGCGCCGGAAAACACCCTCAACCCCGAGGTGAAGTCCCAGCCGCAGCCGGACAAGGTCACCGTCGATACCGACCAGGTCGAAGGCATGGCCGAGCAGGTTGAAAAGGAACGTCTCGAACTGTTGCTGCAAGAACTGCAGAACAAGGTCGAGGAGAATCCGCAGCTGCAGAAATTCAAAGACCAGATCATGTTCGAGATCACCCCGGACGGCCTGCGTATCCAGATCGTGGATGCCGAGAACCGCCCGATGTTCGACTCAGGCTCGGCCCGTCTGAAACCGTACTTCGAAGATATCCTGCTGGCCATGGCCGACACCATCAAGGCGGTGCCGAACAAGATCAGCATCAGCGGTCACACCGATGCCAAACCATACACCGGGACCGGTGATTTCGGTAACTGGGAGCTCTCGGCCAACCGTGCCAACGCCGCGCGCCGCGCGCTGGTGGCGGGCAGTTATCCGGATACGCAGGTGGCACGCGTGGTCGGTTATGCCTCGTCGGCGCTGTTCGATCGCGAGCATCCGTTCAACCCGGTGAACCGTCGTATCGACATCGTGGTGCTGACCAAGAAGGCCCAGCGTGCGATCGAAGGTTCGCAAGGGGCGGAGGCTGCTCCTGATGCGCCGCAAGGTTCGGCAGCTCCGGGCGCCGCACCGGCCGCACCGGTCGACCCGAACGCGTTGCCGGCGGACAAGGAGCCGCTGCCGGCTCACGAACTGCGTGAGCGTCTGAATCTGTTTGATAACCCGGCACCGAAACCGGGTGAGCCAGCGAAGCAGTGACCGAAAAAGCCGACAATGATGTCGGCTTTTTTGTCGGTGTTTTCTGCATTATAAGCCGCGGGTGACTCGGGACTTGAGGTCGGCGTGAAAGCGATCCGCATTGGATTTGTTGACGCTGCGCACCGACTCGCTGCCGGTCACGGAATCCAGCGACATCGAACGCTTGAGTGTCGCTTCGTTTCGATAGGCATCAATGAAGAATTCGATGTCCCGGTCGCTGGTCAGCTTCGGCCATTTGTCCAGGTACAGCGGCAGCTCAGCCGGGCCGGTCTTGAACGAGCAGATACGCCGGTTGGTGATGGTCGCCTCGCCGATTTCGAACGGCACCCACCAGGACAGTGCGGTTTTCTCCGACACCACGGCCAGCAGGTGCGTGCATTCGCTGATGTTGCGGGTTATCACCCCGGTGATGTCGTCGGTGGTCTGGGATTCGGCATCGAGTACGTCGAGGTAGGTCTTGATGTTGGCCTGCATCAGGCGCGTGTTGATTTTGACCGCTAGGGCGCGATCCATGTGGCGGTAGCTGATAAACACTGGCATCAGAAGTGTCCCTTGATCGCGAGTTCGCGGTAATAGGCGCCGAGGGCGGTGAGGCGGCAGCCGGTGGAGTGGATGGCGGCGTAGTACATGTGCTCGGCGTCCACCGGTTCGATGAGGCTGTGGCGGTTGCACTTTTGCAGTTGGGCGAAGACCTCGCCCTGTTCCGGGTTGAACTCAGGCTCGGTGGGCTCAAAGCTGGGGGCGAGGGGGTACACCGACTCTGCTTCGGCAAACCATTCGGGGAGTTTGCGCAGGATGTCCTTGGGGATCAGCGGCGACACTTCGCGCAGGGAAATGAACTGCGATACGTTGGTCTTGAATACCGGGCGCTGTTCCCAGGCGTCGAGAGCGTTGTCGACAAACGAATAAAGGCTGCCGGGGGTGATCTTGCCCAGGATGTTCGCAGCTCCCCCGTGCAGAGCCTGGAGCAACAATCCGGTGAACACACCGTGCTGTGCGCCCTCCATTGCCGGCTCTTGCTTTTTGCAGGCGGTCAGAATGGTCATGCCTTCGCCGACGACGCTGCCCTCACTGCGCAAGGCGCGCAGCTCGCCGGCCGAGCCGCTCTGGCAACAATCGAGAATGATGACTTTGTTTTTGATCTTCGTGGCCTTGCTCGCCCAGTTGAGAATGTCGCTGAGGCGGATTCCGTCCTTGGCGCTCCTGTAATCCTGTGGGATCAACATGCCTTCGTCGGTGTCGAGGTCGAAGCTGCCGTGGCCGGCGAAATACAGCAGCGCAACATTGCAGTCCCCGGAAAACAGCTCGCGGATCTGGTCTTCGAGTTTTTCCCGGCTCAGGTAGTCCTCGGCGGAGGTCAGTACGATGTTCTTGAAGTTCGGATCGCCGTTGGCGTCGGTCTTCAGCACTGAAGCCATGGCCATGGCGTCATTGCTGCATCCGCTCAATCGTGAAACGTGGGTGTAGTCGTTGATGCCGATAAACAGTCCCTTGCGCATGGTTACACCGCCGTATGCTCGCGAATCGCATTGATGATGCTGTTGGTGTTCCACGCGCATTCGGCGTGTGCCGCATCACGTACTACCGTGGAAATGCGTTCGGCACCGAACGGTTTGATTGCAATGATCACCTTGCCCATGCGCTTGGCGATCTCGATTTCCTTGTTGATCCACTTGCTGTAGGTGGAATACATCCCGGCCATGATCAGCACTGCCGAACACGGACGGATCTTGTTTTCGATGGCTTCCTCAAGTTGCTTGTCGGTTTTCGCGCCGACAATCGGGTTGTCCGTTGGCACCGAAAAATTTTTGTACGTGAAATCGGGCTGCGCGTTGAGCAAACGCACGAGGTTGTCGTGGGCGTGGGGGTAGTTCCACGAGTGGCTGATGAACAAATGGTAGGTCTGCATGGGTATCCCTCGGTGTCGCTGGAGTGCGAAGAGGGTTTGAACTTAGGCGATTGCAGGGCGGCCACAAGGGGTGGGCGCGGAAAGAGAAATGTCCTACAGGCGTGCGTGCGGGCGCCTTACAGAAAGGTCTGATGTTTAAGTGTGGGGGAAGATCCGGCCACCGGCCGCCCCGCTGAAGGCAGGGCGGTCGGAGCGTCTGTTTAGTAGCCGTTTTCCGGCAGGCTGGCGATGATCGAGCGGTAGCTGTTCATCCGTTGCTGCTGCACGCGGCCGTCTTCAAGGGCCTTGAGCAGGGCGCAACCCGGTTCGCGGTCATGCTTGCAGTCACGGAAACGGCAGGTGCCGAGCAGGTCGTTGAATTCGATGAACCCGGCTTCGACGTCGGCGCGGCTGACGTGGCCCAGACCGAATTCGCGGATACCCGGGGAGTCGATCAACTCACCGCCGCCGGGGAAGTGGAACAACCGCGCGGTGGTGGTGGTGTGAGTGCCCTGGCCGGACAGCTCGGACAGCGGGCCGACGCGGGTTTCGACATCCGGCAGCAGGCTGTTGACCAACGACGACTTGCCGACACCGGACTGGCCGACGAACACGCTGATGCGCCCGTCCAGTTGCGCCTGCAATTGCTCCATGCCATTGCCGTGGTGCGCCGACACTTCCAGCACCGGATAGCCGAGGGTGCGGTACACCGCGAGCAAGGCGTTGAGTGCCGGGGCGTTGTTTTCGTCGATCAGGTCGAATTTGTTCAGCAGCAATAGCGGCTTGATGCCCGCATGCTCGGCCGCCACCAGATAGCGGTCGATCAGGTTGGCGTGGGGTTCGGGCAGCGGTGCAAACACGATGACGATCATGTCGACGTTGGCCGCCACCGGCTTGAGCTGACCGCGGCTGTCCGGGCGGCACAGCTCGGTGTTGCGCGGCAGTTGCGCCACGATCACGCCGATGCCCTGGTTGCCGGCGCGCCACACCACCTGGTCGCCGGTCACCAGCGCCGGCAGGTTGGCGCGCAGGTGGCAACGAAACACCTGGCCGGCCAGTTCGCCGTCGCGGGCTTCGACCTCGACCTGCACACCGAAGTGCGCGATCACCAGACCGTGCTGTTCCGGGCCCAGATCGCCGCCCTCAAGTGCCTCGACAGCCGAGGACTCGCGTTTGGCGGCGCGGGCAGCGCGTTCGCCCTGAATCTTTTCGATGCGCCAGTTTTGGCGGCGATTGAGTTGGCGTTTGGCCATGGGTGTTCCGTATAAAGAATGCAGCGATTAGGTAAAACGGCCGCGAGTTTAGCACGCCCGGCTACCGGCCTAGGCTAAACTGCGCAGCATTGCCTAGGAGCCGACACATGCAAAATCCGCAGAACCTGATCTGGATCGACCTGGAAATGACCGGTCTGAACCCTGATACCGACGTCATTATCGAAATGGCCACCATCGTCACCGACAGCGACCTGAACACCCTGGCCGAAGGCCCGGTGATCGCCATTCACCACAGCGACGAAATCCTCGCTGGCATGGATGAGTGGAACACCCGTCAGCACGGCGGTTCCGGCCTGACCCAGCGGGTTCGTGACAGCCGCATCAGCATGGCCGAAGCCGAGGCCGAAACCATCGCTTTCCTGGAAAAGTGGGTGCCGAAGGGCAAATCGCCGATCTGTGGCAACAGCATCTGCCAGGATCGTCGCTTCCTTTATACGCACATGAAATCCCTGGAAAGCTATTTCCACTACCGCAACCTCGACGTGTCCACGCTCAAAGAGCTGGCTGCGCGCTGGGCGCCGGACGTGCGTGACAGCTTCAAGAAGGGCAGCACCCATCTGGCGCTGGACGACATCCGCGAATCCATCGCCGAGTTGCAGCACTACCGCAAGCATTTCATCAAAGCCTGATCGAGCGGCAGTGCGGGCTTCTGTGGTGATCCGACAAGCCCTCTCGCCACAGGTTATGTCTGCCCTCTTTTGGTGCTCTAGCGAAGTCAGTAGACTGCGCGCCTTTCTGCAAGGACCGCCGCTATGCTGCTGATGCTCTACCTGATCGCCATCACCGCCGAAGCCATGACCGGCGCCCTGTCTGCCGGGCGTCGTGGCATGGACTGGTTCGGTGTGGTGCTGATCGCTTGCGTCACAGCGCTGGGTGGCGGGTCGGTGCGCGATGTGCTGCTTGGGCATTACCCGTTGACGTGGGTCAAACACCCGGAATATCTGGTACTGACCACGGCTGCCGCGATGATCACCGTGTTCACGGCGCGCTGGATGCGCCACCTGCGTTCGCTGTTTCTGGTGCTCGACGCCGTGGGTCTGGTGGCGTTCACCCTGATCGGCTGCATGACCGCGCTGGAAATGGGCCACGGCATGCTGGTGGCTTCGGTCAGCGGCGTGATCACCGGCGTCTTCGGCGGCATCCTGCGGGACATCTTCTGCAACGATATTCCGCTGATCTTCCGACGTGAGCTCTATGCCAGCGTCTCGTTCGCGGCGGCGTGGTGCTACATGCTCTGCATCTATCTGCAATTACCCAATGAGCAGTCGATACTGATTACCCTGTTCGGCGGGTTTCTGCTGCGCCTGCTGGCGATCCGTTTTCACTGGGAAATGCCCAAGTTCGTCTATAACGACGAAGCCTGACGCGGTCCCCTGTAGGAGCGAGCTCGCTCGCGATGGACGTCAACGATAACGCGGCAAGCCTGGTGGCCCGCGGGTTCTCCGGTTCATCGCGAGCAGGCTCGCTCCTACAAAACGCCGTGTCGTTTCAGAGCCCACTCGACATGTTCGCGCACTATCTCGGATGGATGTTCCCGTCGCGCCTTCAGCGCTTCCAGTACCGGAATCGTTGACGGCGCGTTGCCCAGGCCTACCGCCAGGTTGCGCAACCAGTTTTCGTAACCGGTCCGGCGCAGCGGCGAGCCTTCGGTGCTGCTCAGGAATTTTTCCTCATCCCACATGAACAGGTCGGCCAGCTGTGCGTTGTCCAGGTTGTGCCGCGGTTTGAAGTCGCTTTCACCGGACGGGCGGGCGAAGCGGTTCCACGGGCAGACGATCTGGCAATCGTCGCAACCGAACACCCGATTGCCGATCAGCGGTCGCAGGTCTTCAGGGATCGCGCCTTTGAGTTCGATCGTCAGGTAGGAAATGCAACGCCGGGCATCCAGCACATAGGGGCCGACGAAGGCATTGGTGGGGCAGATGTCGAGGCAGGCGCTGCACCGCCCGCAGTGTTCGGTGGCGTGGGGTGGGTCTACCGGCAGCGGCAAGTCAACGAACAGTTCGGCGAGGAAGAAATAACTGCCTGCCTTGCGATTCAAGACCAGCGTGTTTTTGCCGATCCAGCCCAGCCCGGCCTGTTCGGCGATGGCCTTTTCCAGTACCGGGGCACTGTCGACGAAGGCGCGATAGCCGAAAGGCCCGATGACCGCCTGAATTTTTTCCGCCAGTTGTTGCACGCGTTTACGGATCAGCTTGTGGTAATCGCGACCCAGGGCATAACGCGAGACGTAGGCTTTTTCCGGCTGGGCGAGCATTTTCGCCATGTGGGTGTCGCCCGCCAGGTAGTCCATGCGCAGCGAAACCACGCGCAAAGTGCCTGGCACCAGTTCTTCCGGGTGCGAGCGTTTGCTGCCATGGGCGCCCATGTAGTCCATTTCGCCGTGGTAGCCGGCGGCGAGCCAGCGCTCCAGATGCTGCTCATGCTCGCCCAGGTCGAGGCCGCTGATGCCGACTTGCTGAAAGCCCAGCTCGCGACCCCAGTCCTTGATGGATTGGGCGAGGGCAGGCAGGTCTGTGGTAATTGCAGGCATGAGGCGAGAGAAACCGGAGCTGAGGTGCGTATAATTCTGCCAGACATCGGAGCCCGAAGACGCATGCCGCACACTAAAGATGAATTACCCGACGCGCTGTATGGTGCCGCACAGGTGCGTGCGCTCGACGCACGGCTGATTGCTGCGGGCACGCCGGGCTTCGAATTGATGCAACGCGCAGCCCGCGCAACGTGGCGGGCGCTGGTACGGCAATGGCCGTCGGCGAATGAACTGACGGTGCTCACCGGGCATGGCAACAACGCTGGCGACGGTTATCTGGTGGCCGTGCTGGCACGGCGTGCCGGGTGGCAGGTGCGCGTGTTGGCGGTCGGAGATCCGCAGCGCTTGCAGGGCGATGCCGCACTGGCCCATGCCGAGGCGCTGGCTGAAGGCGTCGCGATGCAGGGCTGGAGCGGCCAGAGCGAGTTGTGTGGTGTTGTCCTCGATGCCTTGCTCGGCACCGGCCTGAGCGGCGAAGTGCGCGAGCCTTACTCTGCCGCCATCAAAGCGATCAATGCCAGCGGCCTGTCGGTGACGGCGGTCGATGTTCCTTCCGGGCTGTGCGCCGATACCGGGCGAGAGTTGGGTGTCGCGGTGCGCGCCGATCTCACGGTGACTTTCATCGGGCTGAAAGCGGGTCTGTTCACGGGCGATGCAGCAGATCACGTCGGCGAGTTGGTGTTCAACGATCTGCAAGCCACGGTCGAAATCTACAGTGATATTCCCGTTCTCGCCCGGCGCCTCAATGCGCATAATCTTCCTCGACCGGCGGCTCGCCCACGGACGTCTCACAAGGGGCGTTTCGGGCATGTGCTGTTGATCGGTGGCGATCATGGCCTTGGCGGAGCGATCCTGCTCAGCACCGAAAGCGCATTGCGCAGCGGCGCTGGAATGGTTTCGCTGGCAACCCGCCCCGAGCATGTGCCAGCGGCGTTGAGCCGGGTGCCGGAAGCCATGGCGCTGGGCACTTCGTCGGCCAATCAGTTGATGGGGCTGCTGGAGAAAGTCTCGGTGCTGGTGGTCGGCCCGGGCCTCGGACAGGCCGGTTGGGGGCGTTCATTGTTGTCGGCCGCCGCCAATGCACCATTGCCGCAAGTGTGGGATGCCGACGCGTTGAACCTGCTGGCAGGCGGTTTCGTCCGTTTGCCCAAGGATTGCGTGATCACTCCGCATCCGGGCGAAGCGGCGCGCTTGCTGGGTGTCAGCACTGCCCAAGTGCAGGCTGATCGCCTGGCCGCAGCGCTGGCGTTGAGCAAGAAATACTCGGCAGTGGTGGTTCTGAAAGGTGCCGGCACCCTGATCGCCCATCCCGACGGACGTCTGGCGCTGTGTCATCAGGGGCATCCGGCGATGGCCACTGCCGGTTTGGGCGATGTACTGGCCGGATTGCTCGGCGCGTTGCTGGCCCAAGGCACGGCGCCATTCGACGCGGCCTGCCTGGCGGTCTGGCTGCACGCCAATGCCGGTGAGCAACAAGGAAAATCGGGCCGTGGGCTGGCGGCCAGTGATCTTATTCCAGCCATTCGTCAGTTGTTGGAGGAGCAAGCCCCGTGTCTGAAGTAACCCTGTACCTGGCCGATGAGCAGGCCATGAGCGACTTTGGCGCACGCATTGCCCGAATCACCCAAGGCCATGGCCTGATTTTCCTCGAGGGCAACCTGGGGATGGGTAAAACCACGTTGTCCCGAGGCATCATCCGCGGCCTGGGGCATGTCGGGGCTGTGAAAAGCCCGACCTTCACCCTGGTCGAACCCTACGAAATCGGCGACATTCGTGCCTTCCATTTCGATTTGTACCGTCTGGTCGACCCGGAAGAGCTGGAGTTCCTCGGTATTCGCGACTATTTCGAAGATGATGCCCTGTGTCTGATCGAGTGGCCCGACAAAGGTGCAGGCTTTTTGCCAAAGGCCGACCTGACCATTACCATTAGCCCGCAAGACAGCGGGCGTTCGCTGAAAATTTTATCCCAGGGCTCGCGTGGCGAGGCCTGGTGTGCCGCTTTGGCATTGGAATCCAAATAGATGATGGGGTTAGGTATGCGCTTTCGCGCGTTGGTGGCTGCCGTAGGGGTGTTGTTTTTGGCGGTAACCGTCGACGCTGTGGCCGATACGAAGGTCAACAGTGTTCGTCTGTGGCGGGCACCGGACAACACACGACTGGTGTTTGACCTGACCGGCCCGGTGCAACACAGCGTCTTCACCCTGACGGCTCCGGATCGCCTGGTCATCGACATCAATGGCGCGACCCTCGGTGCGCCACTCAATGTCAACACCTCGAACACCCCGATTACCGCCATGCGCTCGGCTCAGCGCACGCCGACCGACCTGCGGGTGGTCATCGATCTGAAAAAGGCCGTGACACCGAAAAGCTTCTCCCTGGCGCCGAACGCCCAGTACGGCAACCGGTTGGTGGTCGATCTGTTCGATAACGCCGCAGATGCCGCGCCTCCTCCAGTACCAACGCCTTCGGTCGCCACGGTGCCCGCCGTGCCGGTAACGCCTGACGAGCCGGCAATCAAGCTACCGCCGGCCCCGGCCGGCAAGCGCGACATCATTGTGGTGATCGACGCCGGGCACGGTGGTGAAGACCCGGGTGCATCGGGTTCTCGCGGTCAACGCGAAAAAGATGTGGTGCTGCAGATCGCCCGCGAATTGCAGCGCCAGATCAACGGCATGAAAGGTTTCCGCGCCGAACTGACCCGTACCGGCGACTACTTCATTCCGTTGCGCGGCCGTACCGAAATTGCCCGCAAGAAAGGCGCGGACCTGTTCGTCTCGATCCACGCCGACGCCGCACCTTCTGCCGCCGCTTTCGGTGCCTCGGTATTTGCCCTGTCTGACCGCGGTGCCACTTCGGAAACTGCGCGCTGGCTGGCCGACAGCGAAAACCGTTCCGACCTGATCGGTGGTGCCGGCAACGTCAGCCTCGATGACAAGGACCGCATGCTCGCCGGCGTGCTGCTTGACCTGTCGATGACGGCATCCCTGACGTCCAGCCTGAACGTGGGCCAGAAGGTCCTGAGCAACATTGGCCGGGTGACGCCTTTGCACAAGCAGCGGGTCGAACAGGCCGGGTTCATGGTGCTGAAGTCGCCGGATATTCCGTCGATCCTGGTGGAAACCGGGTTTATCTCCAACGCCAACGAAGCCTCGAAGCTTGCCGCATCGAACCACCAGCAGGCGCTGGCGCGTTCGATCAGCAGTGGCGTGCGCCAGTTCTTCCAGCAGAACCCTCCACCGGGCACCTACATTGCCTGGCTGCGCGACTCCGGCAAGATTGCGCAAGGTCCACGTGACCACCGCGTCAACCCGGGCGAGACCCTGGCGATGATCGCCGTGCGCTATCAGGTGTCGCCCGCGACCCTGCGCAGCGCCAACAACCTGTCGAGCGATGAGCTCAAGATCGGTCAGCACCTGACTATTCCGGGCACTGAACTGGCGGCCAAAGAATGAATCAGGTCGTGAACGGTGGCGCTCGAATCGAGCTGCTCAGCCCGCGACTGGCGAACCAGATTGCGGCGGGTGAGGTGGTTGAACGCCCGGCCTCGGTGATCAAGGAGTTGTTGGAAAACAGCCTCGACTCCGGCGCCCGGCGTATCGATGTCGATGTGGAGCAGGGCGGCGTCAAATTGCTGCGGGTGCGCGACGATGGCAGCGGCATTTCCGCCGATGACCTGCCGCTGGCGCTGGCTCGACATGCCACCAGCAAGATCCGCAACCTGGAAGACCTCGAGCAGGTCATGAGCCTGGGGTTCCGTGGCGAGGCCCTGGCATCGATCAGCTCCGTGGCGCGCCTGACCCTGACTTCCCGCACCCGCGACGCCGACCAGGCGTGGCAGGTCGAGACCGAGGGGCGTGACATGGCGCCCCGCGTGCAGCCAGCGGCCCACCCGGTGGGCACGTCGGTGGAAGTGCGTGACCTGTTCTTCAACACGCCGGCGCGGCGCAAGTTTCTCAAGACCGAAAAAACCGAATTCGACCATTTGCAGGAAGTGATCAGGCGTCTGGCCCTGGCGCGCTTCGATGTGGCGTTCCATCTGCGCCATAACGGCAAGACCATCCTCAGCCTGCACGAGGCCTATGATGATGCGGCCCGTGCCCGGCGTGTGGCGGCGATCTGCGGGCCGGGCTTCCTGGAACAGGCATTGCCGATCGAAATCGAGCGCAACGGCCTGCACCTATGGGGCTGGGTCGGCTTGCCGACCTTCAACCGCAGCCAGGCCGATTTGCAGTATTTCTTCGTCAATGGCCGTGCCGTACGCGACAAACTGGTGGCTCATGCCGTACGCCAGGCCTATCGCGACGTGCTGTTCAACGGTCGGCACCCGACCTTTGTACTGTTTTTTGAAGTCGATCCGACGGGAGTCGACGTCAACGTGCACCCGACCAAGCACGAAGTGCGCTTCCGTGAAGGGCGCATGGTCCACGATTTCCTCTATGGCACCTTGCACCGCGCCTTGGGCGATGTGCGGCCCGACGATCATCTGGCGGCGCCGGTTGCCACGGCCGTCGTCCGGCCTACCGGCCTTGAAGCCGGTGAATTCGGACCCCAGGGCGAAATGCGCCTGGCCGCCAATGCGCTGCTGGAACAACCTCAGGCTCAGCCGTCGTTCAATACGCCGGCGGGTTCGGGGGCTGGCGCGGGTTATCAGTACCAATACACGCCGCGTCCGCAGTCCGCTGTGCCTGTCGCCGAAACGCAGGCCGCCTATCGCGAGTTTTTTGCGCCGCTGCCCGAGGCCAATGCCGTCGCGCTGCCGGCCGGGCAAGACGACATCCCGCCGCTGGGTTATGCGCTGGCACAACTCAAGGGCATCTACATTCTTGCGGAAAACGCTCAAGGCCTGGTGCTGGTGGACATGCACGCCGCCCACGAGCGAATCATGTATGAGCGTCTGAAGGTGGCGATGGCCAGCGAGGGCCTGAGCGGCCAGCCATTGCTGGTGCCGGAGTCCCTGGCCGTCAGCCAGCGTGAAGCCGATTGCGCCGAAGAACACGTCGCCTGGTTCCAGCGCCTGGGCTTTGAATTGCAGCGCCTGGGCCCGGAAACCCTGGCGATCCGGCAGATTCCGGCACTGCTCAAGCAGGCCGAAGCCAACCGGCTGGTCGCCGATGTCCTGGCTGACCTGATGGAGTTTGGCACCAGCGATCGCATTCAGGCGCACCTGAACGAATTGCTCGGAACCATGGCCTGCCATGGCGCGGTCCGGGCGAATCGGCGTTTGGCCCTGCCGGAAATGAACGGTCTGCTGCGCGACATGGAAAACACCGAGCGCAGCGGTCAATGCAACCATGGCCGACCGACCTGGACCCAACTGGGCCTGGACGATCTGGACAAACTGTTCTTGCGCGGTCGTTGATGAACCAGTTCCCGCCTGCGATTTTCCTGATGGGGCCGACCGCCGCCGGCAAGACCGACCTGGCCATCGAACTCACCAAGGTCCTGCCTTGCGAGTTGATCAGCGTCGATTCGGCACTGGTCTACCGTGGCATGGACATCGGCACTGCCAAGCCTTCAAAAGAGTTGTTGGCGCAATATCCGCATCGTCTGATCGATATTCTCGATCCGGCCGAGAGCTATTCGGCTGCGGATTTCCGCCGTGATGCCCTCCAAGCCATGGCCGATATCACCTCGCGTGGAAAAATTCCGTTGCTGGTGGGCGGCACCATGCTCTATTACAAGGCTCTGGTTGAGGGTCTGGCGGATATGCCGGCCGCCGACCCCGAGGTCCGTGCGCAAATCGAAGAAGAGGCTGCACGCCTTGGCTGGCAAGCCTTGCACGAACAATTGGCGGTGATTGACCCGGAGTCTGCGGCGCGCATACATCCGAACGATCCCCAGCGGTTGAGTCGAGCACTGGAAGTTTATCGTGTCAGCGGTCAAAGCATGACTGCCCTGCGTTTGCGACAATCTGTGCAAAGTACCGAAGCAGCCGCTTCGGGACAGCAACAATTGCCCTATACTGTTGCGAACTTGGCCATTGCTCCGGCAAATCGCCAGGTACTGCATGAGCGAATTAAACAAAGATTCACTTTAATGTTGGAACAGGGATTCATTGACGAGGTCGTAGCCCTGCGTAAGAGAAGTGACCTGCATGCCGGGTTGCCGTCTATACGTGCAGTAGGCTACCGCCAAGTCTGGGACTACCTGGATGGCAAGCTGACGTCAGCCGAGATGCAGGAGCGTGGAATCATTGCCACGCGCCAATTGGCGAAACGCCAGTTCACCTGGCTGCGCAGCTGGACTGATCTGCATTGGCTGGACAGTCTGGATTGCGACAATCTGCCGCGCGCCTTGAAATACCTTGGGGCCATCTCCATATTGAGCTGAGTCCTTGCAATTGCCGTCTATCCTTGGGGGTGTGGCGGCTAAAGCCATCTGTTTACCTATTTTTTTATATTGAATCCTTAAAGGAGTGCGGCACATGTCAAAAGGGCATTCGCTACAAGACCCTTACTTGAATACTTTACGTAAAGAGAAAGTTGGGGTGTCCATCTACCTGGTCAACGGTATCAAACTGCAAGGCACGATCGAGTCCTTCGACCAGTTCGTTATCCTGCTGAAAAACACCGTCAGCCAGATGGTTTACAAACACGCGATCTCTACAGTGGTGCCGGTTCGTCCAATTCGTCTGCCTAGCGCAACCGAATCCGACGCAGGTGACACTGAGCCAGGTAACGCCTGATAGGAGTCTCCTTTGTTCTTTGAGCGCCACGGTGGTGGTGAACGAGTCATCCTCGTTCACTTGGATGGACAGGACCCTGAGGCGCGCGAAGATCCGCAGGAGTTTCAGGAGTTGGCTAATTCGGCCGGCGCCGAGACCGTTGCGTTTTTTAACGTGCCGCGTCATCGGCCAACCGCCAAATTCCTGATTGGCAGCGGTAAGGTCGAGGAGCTACGCGACCTGGTCAAGGCCGAAGAGGCCGATCTGGTGATTTTCAATCACATCCTCACGCCCAGTCAGGAACGTAACCTCGAACGTGTTTTCGAGTGTCGCGTGATCGATCGCACCGGCCTGATTCTCGATATTTTCGCCCAACGCGCCCGTACCCATGAGGGCAAGCTCCAGGTAGAACTGGCCCAGCTTGACCACATGAGCACCCGTCTGGTTCGTGGCTGGACTCACCTTGAACGTCAAGGTGGCGGTATCGGCATGCGTGGCCCGGGTGAAACCCAACTGGAAACCGACCGTCGTTTGCTGCGGGTTCGCCTGCGACAGATCAAGGGCCGGCTGGAAAAAGTGCGCAGCCAGCGTGAACAGTCGCGACGCGGCCGATCCCGTGCGGATATTCCTACCGTGTCTTTGGTGGGTTACACCAACGCCGGTAAATCCACGCTCTTCAACAACGTGACGAAATCCGACGTCTACGCCGCTGACCAATTGTTCGCCACGTTGGACCCGACCCTGCGTCGTCTGGACATAGACGATCTGGGGCCGATCGTTCTGGCGGACACTGTGGGTTTTATTCGCCACTTGCCGCACAAGCTGGTCGAGGCATTTCGGTCTACCCTCGAAGAGTCGAGCAACTCCGACCTGTTATTGCACGTGATCGATGCGGCCGAACCGGATCGCATGTTGCAGATCGAACAGGTGATGGTGGTGCTGGGTGAGATTGGTGCCCAGGACTTGCCGATCCTCGAGGTCTATAACAAACTCGATTTGCTTGAAGGCGTTGAGCCACAAATCCAGCGCGACGAAAACGGCAAACCCCAGCGGGTCTGGCTGTCGGCGCGTGATGGCACTGGTTTGGAGTTGCTTGAACAAGCCATTGCCGAGCTGTTGGGCAGTGATTTGTTTGTGGGTACCTTGCGCTTGCCGCAACGATTCGCTCGACTGCGTGCGCAGTTTTTCGAACTCGGTGCGGTACAGAAAGAAGAACACGATGACGAAGGTATCAGTTTACTGGCCGTTCGTTTGCCACGGGCCGAATTGAATCGGCTGGTGAGCCGCGAAGGTTTGCAACCGATGGAATTCATCGAGCAACACACTTTGCAATAAAAGCCTGAGAAAGCGGTTGTGTCGTGGTGACAGGCATTCTGTAGCATTGGCCGGCGCGCCGTGGGTGCGTCTTTGCTTTATCAGATGGAGAGCGCTATGGCTTGGAATGAGCCGGGTGGCAACTCGAATAATCAGGATCCTTGGGGTGGCAAGCGTCGTAACAACGGCGACCGCAAGGGACCACCGGATCTCGACGAGGCCTTCCGAAAGCTGCAGGAAAGCCTGAACGGTTTGTTCGGTGGTGGTAAGAAACGTGGTGGCGACGACGGCGGTGGTCCGGGCAAGAGTGGCGGCTTTGGCGGCCTGCTCGGCATCGGCCTGGTCGTGTTGGCCGCCGTTTGGCTGTACAGCGCGGTTTATGTCGTCGACGAGCAGGAGCAAGCCGTGGTGCTGCGCTTCGGCAAGTACTACGAAACCGTCGGTCCTGGCCTGAATATCTACTTCCCGCCGATCGACAGGAAGTACATGGAAAACGTCACGCGTGAGCGTGCCTACACCAAGCAGGGCCAGATGCTCACCGAAGACGAGAATATCGTCGAAGTGCCACTGACCGTGCAGTACAGGATCAGTAACCTGCAGGACTTCGTGCTGAGCGTCGATCAGCCGGAAATCAGCCTGCAGCACGCGACCGACAGCGCCTTGCGCCATGTGGTGGGCTCCACCGCGATGGACCAGGTACTGACTGAAGGTCGTGAATTGATGGCCAGCGAAATCAAGGAGCGTCTGCAACGCTTCATGGACACCTACCGCACCGGTATCACCGTTACCCAGGTCAACGTTCAGAGCGCAGCGGCACCGCGCGAAGTCCAGGAAGCCTTCGATGACGTGATCCGTGCCCGGGAAGACGAACAGCGCTCGCGCAACCAGGCTGAAACCTATGCAAATGGTGTCGTGCCGGAAGCTCGTGGTCAGGCCCAGCGCATTCTCGAGGATGCCAATGGCTACCGTGACGAAACCGTCTCGCGCGCCAAGGGTGAGGCCGATCGCTTCACCAAGCTGGTCGCCGAGTACCGCAAGGCTCCTGAAGTCACCCGCCAGCGTCTGTACCTGGACACCATGCAGGAAGTCTTCAGCAACACCAGCAAGGTTCTCGTGACCGGCAACAAGAACGGCCAGAGCAACCTGCTGTACCTGCCGCTGGACAAGATGGTCGAAAGTGGTCGCAGCACCAGCACTCCGATGAGCAGCGGTGCGGCAGCCACCAGCAATGAAGCGAATACGCGTGCGGCAGCAGATCTGCAGCAGCAGGCACGTACCAGGGAGAGTCGCTGATGAGCAATAAATCGCTGATCGCCCTTATTGTCGGCGTCGTCGTGGCGATCGCTGCCTGGAACTGCTTCTACATCGTCGCTCAGACCGAGCGCGCGGTGTTGCTGCAGTTCGGTCGCGTGGTCCAGACCGATGTTCAGCCAGGGCTGCACGTGAAAGTGCCTTACGTTAACCAGGTGCGTAAATTCGACGCACGCCTGATGACGCTGGATGCACCGACGCAGCGCTTCCTGACGCTGGAAAAGAAAGCCGTGATGGTCGATGCCTACGCCAAGTGGCGCGTGAAGGACGCAGAGCGTTTCTACACCGCGACTTCCGGTCTCAAGCAGATCGCCGACGAGCGTCTGTCCCGTCGTCTGGAATCGGGCCTGCGTGACCAGTTCGGTAAGCGCACGTTGCACGAGGTGGTCTCCGGTGAGCGCGATGCGCTGATGGCGGACATTACTGCTTCGTTGAACAAGATGGCTGAAAAGGAACTGGGCATCGAAGTTGTCGATGTTCGAGTCAAGACCATCGACCTGCCCAAAGAAGTCAACCGCAGCGTGTTCGAGCGTATGAGCACCGAGCGTGAGCGTGAAGCTCGCGAGCACCGCGCCAAGGGTAACGAACTGGCCGAAGGCATCCGTGCCGACGCCGATCGCCAACGCCGCGTGCTGCTGGCTGAAGCCTATCGTGAGTCCGAAGAGGTTCGCGGTGACGGCGATGCCCAGGCTGCTGCGATCTACTCCAAGGCATACGGTCAGGATCAGGAGTTCTACGCGTTCTACCGTAGCCTGCGCGCCTACCGTGAAAGCTTCGCGAACAAATCCGACGTCATGGTTCTCGACCCAAGCAGCGACTTCTTCCATTACCTGGAAAAAGCCAAGCCTTGATACGGCGTTGACCTGAATCCTCCCGCCGGGCGGCTAAAACCTCTGGCGGGGTGATCCTTTGGGAAAACGTGTGTATGATGCGGCAGCCGGGAAATTCCCGGCTTTTTTGCGTCTGCATGTTTGATTGCTGTTTTCAAGCGGACGCCGGGCCGATTGGCTCGACAGTTTTTCGAGGAAAGTGGTTGGCGAAGCCGGTAGAAGGGCTTTTCGCTCCGTCGCCCATGCGCGTGGATTGCACATGAGCTGATCATTTTCTGCTTCACTCAAGGCTTGCCGACAGGCTGGTCGCCCGGATATAGGGGAAGGCGTAATGGCAACGGTAGACCGCTGGCTTCTGCCAGATGGCATCGAAGAAGTACTGCCACCGGAAGCGGCGCGTATTGAAGTCGCGCGTCGTCAGGTGTTGGATCTGTTCCAGAGCTGGGGTTACGAGTTTGTCGTGACTCCCCATATCGAGTACCTGGAATCCCTGCTGACTGGCGCGGGCCAGGACCTGGACCTGCGGACCTTCAAGGTCATCGACCCGCAATCGGGCCGGCAAATGGGTTTCCGTGCCGACATCACGCCGCAAGTGGCGCGCATCGATGCGCACACCCTGCGCCGCGAAGGTCCGAGCCGCCTGTGCTATGCCGGTAGCGTGCTGCATGCGCAGCCTCGTGCCTTGTCGTCCTCGCGCAGCCCGATTCAACTGGGTGCCGAGCTGTACGGCGACGGTAGCCCGAGCAGCGACGTCGAAGTCATCAGCCTGATGCTGGCCATGCTGCAACTGGCCGATGTGCCAGACGTGCACATGGACCTTGGGCATGTGGGTATCTACCGCGGGTTGGCCCGCGCCGCCGGTTTGTCCGGTGAAGTTGAACAGCAGTTGTTCGACGCATTGCAACGCAAGGCCATCGACGAGGTCATTACCCTGACCGAAGGCTTGCCTGCCGATCTGTCGGGCATGTTGCGCGCGTTGGTCGACCTGTGTGGCGGCCGTGAAGTGCTGGCGGCGGCCCGCGAGCGCCTGGCCAAGGCTCCGGCCCCGGTTCTGGCGGCACTGGACGACCTGCTGGCGATTGCCGAGCGTTTGTCTGTGCGTTTCCCTGAGCTGCCGCTGTATTTCGACCTGGGCGAATTGCGTGGTTACCACTACCACACCGGCGTAGTGTTCGCCGTGTTCGTACCGGGTGTTGGCCAGTCCATTGCCCAGGGCGGTCGTTACGACGACATCGGCGCCGACTTCGGTCGCGCCCGTCCGGCAACCGGCTTCTCCACCGATTTGAAAACCCTGGTGACCCTGGGGCGTGCTGAGATCGAGCTACCGTCTGGCGGTATCTGGATGCCTGACAGTACGGATGCGGCACTCTGGCAGCAGGTTTGCCAGTTGCGCAGTGAGGGTCAGCGTGTCGTTCAGGCCTTGCCTGGACAACCTTTGGCCGCCGCCCGTGAAGCGGACTGCGACCGGCAATTGATTCAGCAGAACGGGCTTTGGCAAGTATCGCCACTGGCTTCTTGAGTTTTCCCGCCGGCTGCCGCCGGCACCAAGTTTGCGCGAATGAGGACAAGTGTTATGGGTAAGAATGTCGTAGTCCTGGGCACCCAATGGGGTGATGAGGGCAAAGGCAAGATCGTTGATCTGCTGACCGAACATGCTGCCGCCGTAGTGCGCTACCAGGGTGGCCACAACGCTGGACACACCTTGGTGATCGACGGTGAAAAGACCGTCTTGCACCTGATTCCGTCGGGCGTGCTGCGCGAAGGCGTACAGTGCCTGATCGGCAACGGCGTGGTGGTTGCACCTGACGCCCTGATGCGTGAAATCGTCAAGCTGGAAGAGAAAGGCGTACCGGTGCGCGAGCGCCTGCGTATCAGCCCTTCCTGCCCGCTGATCCTGTCCTTCCACGTTGCGCTGGATCAGGCCCGTGAAAAGGCTCGTGGCGAGCTGAAGATCGGTACCACCGGTCGCGGCATCGGTCCGGCCTACGAAGACAAGGTTGCACGTCGTGGCCTGCGTGTGGGCGACCTGCTCAACATGCCGCGCTTTGAAGACAAGCTGCGTGAACTGGTGGATTACCACAACTTCATGCTGGTGGGTTACTACAAAGAGCCAGCCATCGAATTCGAAAAGACCCTGGCCGAATGCAAGGAATACGCTGAGCTGCTCAAGCCGCTGATGCTGGATGTGACTGCCGAGCTGCACGACCTGCGTCGCGCTGGCAAGGACATCATGTTCGAAGGCGCCCAGGGCTCCCTGCTGGACATCGACCACGGTACCTACCCGTACGTGACCAGCTCTAACACCACCGCTGGCGGCGTTGCTACCGGTTCGGGTGTTGGCCCTATGTTCCTGGACTACATCCTGGGCATCACCAAGGCTTACACCACGCGTGTAGGTTCGGGTCCATTCCCGACTGAGCTGTTCGATGAAGTCGGTGCGCACCTGGCCAAGCAAGGTCACGAGTTCGGCGCGACTACCGGCCGTGCTCGTCGTTGTGGCTGGTTCGACGCTGTTATCCTGCGTCGCGCTATCGATGTGAACAGCATCTCGGGCATCTGCCTGACCAAGCTGGACGTGCTCGACGGCCTGGAAACCATCAACATCTGTGTCGGCTACAAGGATGCGCAAGGCAACACCGTTGCCCCGACTGACGCTGACAGCTACGTAGGCCTGCAGCCTGTGTACGAAGAAGTGCCGGGTTGGACGGAATCGACCGTGGGTGCCAAAACCCTGGAAGAGCTACCAGCTAACGCCCGCGCGTACATCAAGCGCGTTGAAGAGCTGATCGGCGCGCCGATCGACATTATTTCGACGGGTCCGGACCGCAACGAAACCATCGTTCTGCGTCATCCGTTCGCTTGATAAGTCGTTGATGTAAAACACAAAGGGCCCATGATCGGGCCCTTTGTCGTTTATGCCTGCCGAACGGCATGACCTTTGCTGTGAACATTAAAAAAAGCATTGCTTCAGGCGTGCTATCAATTTAATGGCGCCAAAGCAGAGGGATTTCAGATGTCGGCCGTTCTCTCATTGTTACAGAGCCGCTTGTTGCGGCCTGTGTTCGTTACCCTTGGTATCGCCCTTTTGGTGCAGGTGCTGGTGGCTGTTGCCCTGACCCGGAGCACGGTGACCGCGCTGGAAGCCGATCTGGGCATGCGCCTGGGTGCGGACAGTCAAAAGCTATCCGCCGAGCTCGAGCAGGCAGGGCGCGAAGTCACGTCCAGTCTGGACGGTCTCTCTGCCAGTACACGTCAACGCCTCACGGCCGGTTTGTCCTCGCGTCTCGAGGAAGAGCAGGCGCAATTGCGCTCGACCCTGGAAAAGGATCTGAAGGACTCCGCCAACGATATGGCGCAGCTCCTGGCTTCAGTCGCGCCCCGTGCCATGTGGGACAACGACGTTCCGACACTGTCCGAGTTCGCCCGCCGGGCGCAACGCAATCCCAATGTGCTGTTCGTGGTGTATGACGACGCCACCGGCCAGCACCTGACGCGCTACCTCAACCGGGAAAACCCGATCAACAAGGCGCTGCTGGAAAAAGGCCAGGGCGAGCGGGCGCTCGACAAGGTGCTGGATGCGGCGAAAAACGACCCGTCAGTCTTCTACATCGAGGCTTCGATCAACCCCAATGGCGTGGAAATCGGCAAGGTCCTGATGGGGGTCTCGACTGCCTCGGTGGAAACCGATCTCGCGGCCCTCGACAAGCGCTTCTCGGCCCTGATCGCCAGCAGCGATCAACTGGTGGCCGACAGCCTCAAGGGCGCGGCCGCCGACAGCGCAGCGGCCATGCGCTCGCGTCTGCAGTCGGCGCAGTCAACGGCGGCGGAAATGAAAGCCAACACTACCAGCACCGTACAGGAAGCCGCCGCGACCTTGCGCTGGCGCATCGGTGTGTGTCTGGCGGCGGTGGGCTTCGGTGTCCTGCTGTTGTTGGCGGTGGTGCTCGGTCGCCGCGTGGTCAATCGCCTGAAGATGCTGATCGTTGCCATGGATGACCTCGCGGCGGGCGAGGGCGATCTGACCAAGCGTGTGCAGATCAACAGCAAGGATGAGATCGGCGACATGGCCTCGGCGGTCAATCGCTTTGTGGATAAATTGCAGCCGATCGTGCGCGAGGCGGGCGATGTCGCCCAGCGTACCGGTGTGGAAATTGGCGCCATGACCCTGCGCAATGCCGGTGCGGATGCGGCGGCTGGCATGCAGCGCGACGAGGTGGCGGAGAGTTTGCGTGCCTTGTCGCAAATGGCTGATGAGGCGCAGTCGGAAAGCCACGCCATGCAGGCGGCGCTGAAGCAGGTCGTGGACATTCGCCAGGCTACCGATGAAAACACCCGGACCTCGGCGAAAGTCGGCAGCCTGATCGAGGAGCTGGCGGGTCAGGTCAATACCGGTGCGCAAGTGATCGAGCGCCTGGCACAGCAAAGCGAGCAGATCGAAGTGGTGTTGACGGTCATTCATGGCATCGCCGAGCAGACCAACCTGCTGGCGCTGAACGCGGCTATTGAAGCGGCGCGTGCCGGCGAGACAGGGCGCGGGTTTGCGGTGGTGGCGGATGAGGTGCGGGCGCTGGCGAGCAAGACGCAGAGCTCCACCGGCGATATTCAGGCGCACATCGTTGCGTTGCAGCAAGGTGCGCGTGAGGCGGTGGCGGCGATTGGTCAGGCCGGGCGCCAGGCCAGTGAGGGTTTGCTGGTGCTGCGTGACAGCGCCCGGTTGCAGCAGTCGGTGCAGGCATCCGTCGAGCAAGTCCATGCGGCGATCGGCTTGGCTACCCAGGCTGCGGCGCATCAGGCGCAGGGTGCGCAGGCAGTGCGCGGGCGGGTCCAGACCATTCATGCCCAGGCCGAGAAAGCGGCGCAGGCGGTTGTGGAGACCACGGCGAGCGGCAAGGTGCTCGATGGCCTGGCGGCGCAGTTGAAGGCGAGCCTGGGGCAGTTCAGGGCTTAGTCTATTGTCTGTGCCGGCCCATTCGCGAGCAGGCTCGCTCCCACATTGGAATGCGTCTTCCTGTGGGAGCGAGCCTGCTCGCGAAGGCGGTATCAGCGGCTCAGATACATCCGAGTCGTAAGCAGGTAGACCGGCAGCCCCGACACCAATATCAACAACGCCGCATAAGGTGCCGCCGCCGCAAACTCCACATTCGCGGTATGCGCCCACACCTCCGTCGCCAGGGTGTTGAGTCCGGTCGGACTCAACAGCAGTGTCGCCGTCAGTTCCTTCATCGCATCCAGAAACACCAGCGCAAAAGCCGCGCCCAGCGCCGGAAAGATAATCGGCAGTGTCACTCGGCAGAACGCACTGAATGAGGAAGCTCCGAGTGTGCGGGCGGCCTCCTCGAGTTGCGGTGCCGCCTTGTTCAGGGCGGTGCGGATCGGCGCCTGGGCCAGAGGCAGAAACAGCAGGGCGTAGGCGATCAGCAGCAATGCCGAAGTCTGGTAAAGCATCGGCACGTAGTGCAGGGCGAAATACACCAGGGTCAGGGCAATGACCAGCCCCGGCAGGGCGTGCAGCAGATACGGCAAGCGCTCGGCCCAGATCGCCAGCTGACCTTTGTAGCGTACGACCAGCAGGCCGACCGGCACCGCCAGCACCAGGCAAAACCCGGCGCCACCCAGCGACAGGGCGAGGGATGACAGCAAGGCTTCGCCGATCGCTGCCACGGGAAAGGCTGCTGATGACCCCACGGCCAGCCAGTAGACCAGCATGCCCAGCGGGATCCCGCTGCCGATGATTGCCAGCAGCAAGCAATAAAGCTGTCCCGCCACTGCCCACGGCCCCAGCTGAACCTGTTCCGCCTGTCGCGCCGCACCTTGGCCTGTGCGCACGTGTCGACCCTTGCCGCGCACGCGCAGCTCCAGCCACAGCAGTGCCAGGCATAGCATCAGCAATACGGCAGAGAGCATCGCCGCGTTGGCATTGCTGAACTCCAGCTCGAACTGCTGATAGATCGCCGTGGTGAAGGTTTGCAGGCCGATGATCGACAAGGCGCCGAACTCCACCAGCATGTGCAGCGCAATCAGCAACGAGCCCGCCAGCAGCGATGGCCAGAGCAGGGGCAGGGTGACGCGCAAGAACACACCCCAACGATTCTGGCCCAAGGTGCGGGCCGACTCTTCAAGTGATGGATCAAGGTTGCGCAGGGTGGCCGCCACCGGCAGAAAAATCAGCGGGTACTTGGACAGGCTCATCACCAGGATCGCCCCGCCGAGCCCTTCAAAGTGAGCGCTCAGCGAAACCCAGGTGAAGCTGCTGACAAAGGCCGGTACGGCAAACGGCAGGCACAGGATCACACCCCAAATCCTGCGTCCCGCCAGATTGCTGCGTTCGAGCAGCCACGCCAGTGACAGGCCGATCACGCCGCAGGCGAGGGTGACGCCCAGCATCAACGCAAGGGTGTTGCGCAGCAGGCCGAATACGTAGGGCCGCCATAGCAGGTGCAAGGCTTGGGCCCAGCCTGCTTGCCAGGCTTTGAGTCCGACATAGGCCAACGGCAGGAAGCTGAGTACGACCAGTAGCAATACCGGCAACACCAACCCTATGGGAGGACGCTTGCGGCGCAGGCAGGTGACAGATAGCGATGCGCTCATCAGTTCAAGCCAACGTCACGTTCCAGGTCCAGGGCTTCTTCGGCATTGCCGAGGTCGGCGGGTGTCACGTTCGGCGCCTGCAATTCGCTGAATGGCTTGAGCCCGCGATCAGATTCCATGCCTTTGTGCAGAGGGTATTCGGCGGTGGTCTGGGTGATCACGCGCTGACCTTCCTCGCTGGCCATGTAGGCGAGCAATTGCTGTGCTTCCTGGGGGTGTTTGCTGGATTTGAGCACTGCAGCACTGGAAACGGTGATGAGCCCGCCGATATCGCCGCCGCTGAAGTAATGCAGTTTCGAGTCGAGCTGGCCTTTTTCACGCTGCAGGGCGAACCAGTAGTAGTTGTTGACCAGCACGGTGGCCACTTCGCCATTTTCCACGGCTTTGAGTGCAACCATGTTGTTGCTGTAGGTCTTGCCGAATGCGCGCAGTCCGGTCAGCCATTCTTCGGCGGCGTCCATGCCGTGCACCTTGATGATCGCAACGGCCTGTTCCTGGAAGGCGCCGCTGGTGGGCACGAAGCCGACTTTGCCTTGCCATTTGGGTTTGGAGAATTCCATCACCGAGGCGGGCAAGTCTTTTTCATCGATCAGCCTGGGGTTGAAGGCGACGACGCGCACCCGGGCAGTCACGCCAATCCAGGTGCCGTTGCCGGCCACGTATTCCTTGGGCAGAACGGCCAGCGTGGCGTCATCCGCCTTGGCCAGCAGGCCTTGTTCGCCGAGTTTGTTCAGTGGTGGCGATTCTTCGGTGTAGATGACGTCGGCAGGGGAGCGATCGCCCTCTTCGACGATCTGACTGGCGAGCTGATTGCTGCTGCCTTTGCGCACATTGACGTGGATGCCGGTCTTGGCTTCGAAGGCTTTGGCGACCGCGTCGCCGACTTCCTTGTGTTGGCCGTTGTACAGGGTCAGGGAAACCGGGTCGGCGGCTTGGGTGAGGGGCGTGGCGAGTGCCAGGCCGAGCAGGGTAATGGTCAAGCCGCGGCGCAGGGTGTTTCGAAACATCATTCGCAGGGTTCCTCACTGTCGCATTGCAAAAACTTGCAACAATGATAAACGATATTGTTTCTCAAATGCGCCTTGTGTTGGCTGACATATCTTTGCTAACGGGTTCGCGTCCCTTGTAGGAGCGAGCTTGCTCGCGATGAATTTTCAGGCGACGTGTTTTCCAGTTGGAGCGCGTCATCGTTCAAGACCATCGCGAGCAGGGCTCGCTCCTACAGGGGGAGGATTGGTTTTCAGATGCCAGAAACGCAAAAACCCGCTTTCGCGGGTTCTTGTGAAATTCAAGGCCGTAACCTTGAATTTGAATTGGTGCCCAGAAGAAGACTCGAACTTCCACGGCCGTAAGGCCACCAGCACCTGAAGCTGGCGTGTCTACCAATTTCACCATCTGGGCATTCATCTTCAGCGTTGCCGCTGTTGATGTGGCGCACTATACGGAGAGCGTTTTGATCTGTAAACCCCTGATTTTAAAATTAATAAATCAGGGGCCCAGAATGCAAAAAACCCGCTTTCGCGGGTTTTTGTGTGAGCCTTGAAATTGATCTAATCTCAAGCTCGAAATTGGTGCCCAGAAGAAGACTCGAACTTCCACGACCGTAAGGTCACCAGCACCTGAAGCTGGCGTGTCTACCAATTTCACCATCTGGGCAGTATCGGCAACGTCTCCGTCGTCGATGGCGCGCACTATACGGAGCGTCTTTTTAACTGTAAACCCCCGGCCTCAAAAAAACCTGAAAAAATTCACCAGCGGTCTGCAATTCAGCTTTGAGGTGTCGATAAAGAGCTTTAGATGGGTCGTCTTAGCTTGAAATTTCCCGTTTCATTACGCCTATGCCAAACTAACCCGCATATAGACAAGGTGAAAACTCTCTAATGGCCGATTGGCAGTCCCTCGATCCCGAGGCCGCTCGTGAAGCGGAAAAATATGAAAACCCCATTCCTAGCCGTGAACTGATCCTTCAGCACCTTGCTGATCGAGGTTCGCCTGCTAACCGCGAGCAGCTGGTCGAAGAGTTTGGTCTGACCACGGAAGACCAGATCGAAGCCCTGCGCCGCCGCCTGCGCGCCATGGAGCGCGATGCTCAACTCATTTATACCCGTCGTGGCACTTATGCGCCGGTAGACAAGCTCGACCTGATCCTGGGTCGCATCAGCGGTCACCGCGACGGCTTCGGCTTCCTGGTGCCGGACGACGGCAGTGACGACCTGTTCATGAGCCCGGCGCAGATGCGTCTGGTGTTCGACGGTGACCGTGCCCTGGCCCGTGTATCCGGCCTGGACCGTCGTGGTCGCCGCGAAGGCATGATCGTCGAAGTGGTGTCCCGTGCTCACGAAACCATCGTCGGTCGCTACTTCGAAGAGGGCGGTATCGGCTTCGTCGTTGCCGACAACCCGAAGATCCAGCAGGAAGTGCTGGTCACGCCGGGCCGTAACGCCAACGCGCAGATCGGTCAGTTCGTCGAAGTGAAGATCACTCACTGGCCGACGCCACGCTTCCAGCCGCAAGGCGACGTGGTTGAAGTCGTGGGCAACTACATGGCGCCGGGCATGGAGATCGACGTTGCCCTGCGTACCTACGACATTCCTCACGTCTGGCCTGAGGCCGTGCTCAAGGAAGCCGGCAAGCTCAAGCCGGAAGTCGAAGAGAAAGACAAAGAGAAGCGCATCGACCTGCGTCATCTGCCGTTCGTCACCATCGACGGCGAAGATGCCCGCGACTTCGATGACGCGGTCTACTGCGAAGCCCGTCCGGGCAAGCTGCGCCTGTTCTCCGGCGGCTGGAAGCTGTACGTGGCGATTGCCGACGTATCCAGCTACGTGAAGCTCGGTTCGGCGCTGGATGCCGAAGCGCAGGTTCGCGGCAACTCGGTGTACTTCCCCGAGCGCGTGATTCCGATGCTGCCTGAGCAGCTGTCCAACGGTTTGTGCTCGCTGAACCCGCAAGTCGATCGCCTGGCCATGGTTTGCGAGATGACCATCTCCAAATCCGGCGAGATGACCGACTACTGCTTCTACGAAGCGGTGATCCACTCCCATGCCCGCCTGACCTACAACAAGGTCAGCGCGATGCTGGAAACGCCGAAAGCCACCGAGGGGCGCAAGCTTCGCGGTGAGTACACCGACGTGGTGCCGCACCTCAAGCAGCTCTACTCGCTGTACAAGGTATTGCTGGCCGCTCGTCATGTGCGTGGCGCGATTGATTTCGAAACCCAGGAAACCCGGATCATCTTCGGTTCCGAGCGCAAAATCGCCGAAATCCGGCCGACTGTGCGCAACGATGCGCACAAGTTGATCGAAGAATGCATGCTGGCGGCCAACGTGGCCACCGCCGAGTTCCTGAAAAAGCACGAAATCCCGGCGCTGTATCGCGTTCACGATGGCCCGCCACCGGAGCGTCTGGAAAAGCTGCGCGCCTTCCTCGGCGAGCTTGGCCTGTCCCTGCACAAAGGCAAGGATGGTCCGTCGCCTAAGGATTACCAGGCACTGCTGGCCGGCATCAAGGATCGTCCGGATTTCCACCTGATCCAGACTGTCATGCTGCGCTCGTTGAGCCAGGCGGTGTACAGCGCCGATAACCAGGGCCACTTCGGCCTGAATTACGAGGCGTACACGCACTTCACTTCGCCGATCCGCCGCTACCCGGACTTGCTCACGCACCGGGCGATTCGCAGCGTGATCCATTCGAAGCAGGACACCCCGCACGTTCGTCGTGCCGGTGCGATGACCATTCCGAAGGCGCGTATCTATCCGTACGACGAAGCGGCCCTGGAGCAGCTCGGCGAGCAGTGCTCGATGAGCGAGCGCCGTGCCGACGAGGCGACCCGCGACGTGGTGAACTGGCTCAAGTGCGAGTTCATGAAGGATCGCGTGGGCGAATCGTTCCCGGGCGTGATCACCGCGGTGACCGGTTTTGGTCTGTTCGTCGAGCTGACCGATATCTACGTCGAAGGCCTGGTGCACGTCACCGCGCTGCCGGGCGACTACTACCACTTCGATCCTGTGCACCACCGCCTGGCCGGTGAGCGTACCGGTCGCAGTTTCCGCCTGGGTGACACCGTGGAAGTGCGGGTCATGCGCGTCGACCTCGACGAACGCAAGATCGACTTCGAGATGGCTGAAAAAACCATCAGTGCGCCGATCGGCCGCAAAAAACGTGGCACCGAAGCAGCGCCTGCAGCTAAAACCGAAGCAGAACCGGCCCCGGCGAAAACCGGTCGTCGTCCTGCCAAGGAAAAGGCTGTCGAGGCCTATCGCCCAAGCGATGCGGCGGCAAAAAACGCCGAAGTGCGCAAGAGCCGTGAAATGAAACAGGCGTTGCTGGCCGGTGCGAAAAGCGGCGGTAAAGCGGCGTCTGGGGGAAAGACCAGCCGGTCGGCGCCTGACAAGGCTGTCGGCGGCAAGCCAGCCAAACCGAGCAAACATCGTAAAGGTCCGCCAAAAGCGGGCTCGGCTCCAGCCAAGACTGGCGGGGCGCGTAAACCTAAGGCCAAGCCATGAGTCAGTTGGAAAAGATCTACGGCGTACACGCTGTAGAAGCGTTGTTGCGTCATCACCCGAAACGCGTGAAGCAGATCTGGCTGGCCGAAGGCCGCGGTGATCCGCGGGTGCAAACCTTGATCGAACTGGCCAACGAAAACCGCGTCCAGGTCGGTCAGGCCGAGCGTCGTGAAATGGACGCCTGGGTTGAAGGCGTGCACCAGGGCGTGGTGGCGGACGTAAGTCCTAGCCAGGTCTGGGGCGAGGCGATGCTCGACGAACTGCTTGATCGCACCGAAGGCGCACCGTTGCTGCTGGTGCTCGACGGCGTGACCGATCCGCATAACCTCGGCGCCTGCCTGCGTTCTGCCGATGCGGCGGGCGCGCTGGCGGTGATCGTGCCGAAGGACAAATCCGCAACCCTGACGCCGGTCGTGCGAAAGGTTGCCTGTGGTGCGGCGGAAGTGATTCCGCTGGTCGCCGTGACCAACCTGGCGCGCACCCTGGAAAAACTCCAGCAGCGCGGCTTGTGGGTTGTCGGTACGGCGGGGGAGGCCGAGGTCAGCCTGTATGACCAGGATCTCACCGGCCCGACCATCCTGATCATGGGTGCCGAAGGCAAGGGCATGCGTCGCCTGACCCGCGAGCATTGCGACTACCTGGTGCATCTGCCGATGGCCGGTAGCGTCAGCAGTCTCAACGTGTCGGTAGCGACTGGCGTGTGCCTGTTCGAGGCGCAGCGTCAGCGTGGTGCGAAAGCTGCGGCGGCCGCCAAGAAAGCCTGATCCGGTTGTAGTCCCTGTGGGAGCGAGCCTGCTCGCGAAAGTGGAGTAACATTCAGCATCAATGTTGAATGTTGTGCCCCCTTCGCGAGCAGGCTCGCTCCCACAGTGTTTTGTGTCTGGGCAAAGATCGGTGGCTGTTCAAATAATCACCAATTACCTTGCGCCTCCCTCGCCCCTTCTCTACAATTGCGCCCCTTGCTGTGACGGCAGGCATTCATGTGCCTTACCCACGCAAGTCCATAAGTGTCATTCACTCCTTGTCTGACCGCTTTTGAGCGGCAGGCTACAACCCGTAAGGAGCATTCATGCGTCATTACGAAATCATCTTTTTGGTCCACCCGGATCAAAGCGAGCAAGTCGGCGGCATGGTTGAGCGTTACACCAAGCTGATCGAAGAAGACGGCGGCAAAATCCACCGTCTGGAAGATTGGGGCCGTCGTCAACTGGCCTACGCAATCAACAATGTTCACAAGGCTCACTACGTGATGCTGAACGTTGAGTGCACTGGCAAGGCCCTGGCCGAGCTGGAAGACAACTTCCGCTACAACGATGCAGTGATCCGTAACCTGGTCATCCGTCGCGACGAAGCCGTTACCGGCCAGTCCGAGATGCTCAAGGCTGAAGAAAACCGCAGTGAGCGCCGTGAGCGTCGCGACCGTCCTGAGCACGAAGGCGCTGAAAGCGTTGACAGTGATGACAGCGACAACAGCGATAACGCTGACGAGTAATCCACGGACCTTTTAAGGAGCCTATCAAATGGCACGTTTCTTCCGTCGTCGTAAATTCTGCCGCTTCACCGCTGAAGACGTGAAAGAGATCGATTACAAAGATCTCAACACTCTGAAAGCCTACGTATCCGAGACCGGCAAAATTGTTCCAAGCCGCATCACCGGTACCAAAGCTCGTTATCAGCGTCAGCTGGCCACCGCTATCAAGCGCGCCCGCTTCCTGGCCCTGCTGGCCTACACCGACAGCCACGGCCGCTGAGACCGGGCAGTCGACACGTAGCAAAGGATTGAATGCATGCGGGCCATAGCTGAGTTCATCATGCGCGGCCGTATGCAGGCCACTCTCGTAGTGGCTGGATGCGCGGCGATGCCGTTGTTGTATTGGTTGGGTGCTGCCGCCGGATGCCTTGTGCTCCTGCGGCGCGGATTGAGGGACGCCCTGGGCGTTCTTGCTCTGGGACTGCTGCCGGCATTGGTCTGGTGGCTGTACTCCGACGACCCACGGGCACTTCTGGTGCTGCTGGGGTCTGCGAGCCTTGCGTTGGTTTTGCGCGCAAGCGAGTCCTGGAACCGCGTGCTGCTGGTCAGCATAGCGATGGGAGTGGTGTTTTCAGTGGTGTTGGGGACAGCTTTTGCTCCCCAGATCGAGATGCTGGCGCAGGCTTTGATCAAAGTCATGCCGTCGCTACTCGGTGATGTCTACCAGAAGATGTCGGTAGACGAACAAGCGCGTTTCGCGTCCCTGATTGCACCGGTCCTGACCGGCCTGATTGCGGCGTTGTTGCAAATCGTCAGCTTGCTGAGCCTGCTTGTCGGGCGCTACTGGCAGGCGTTGTTGTATAACCCGGGCGGTTTTGGTCGCGAGTTTCGCGCCATCCGCTTCCCGCTGTTGCCGGCGATGTTGCTGCTGGCGTGCATGCTTCTGGGGCCGAACATCGGTCCGCAGATGGCCATGTTGACGCCGTTGTGCAGCGTACCGCTGGTGTTCGCCGGGCTGGCCCTGATTCACGGGCTGGTGGCGCAGAAGCGACTGGCCAGGTTCTGGCTGGTGGGGTTGTACGTGACGCTGTTGCTGTTCATGCAACTGATCTATCCGTTGCTGGTGGTCCTGGCCATCGTCGACAGCCTGATTGATTTTCGCGGTCGTTCGGCACCGAAAGATGCCGATAACGCGAACGGTGAAGGTTAAAAGTTAAGAGGATTTTCACATGCAACTGATCCTTCTGGAAAAAGTCACCAACCTGGGCAACCTGGGTGACAAAGTGAACGTTAAGGCTGGTTACGGTCGTAACTACCTGCTGCCTTACGGCAAAGCTACCGCTGCGACCCCAGCCAACCTGGCTGCGTTCGAAGAGCGTCGTGCCGAGCTGGAAAAAGCTGCAGCAGATCGCAAAGCATCGGCTGAAAGCCGCGCTGCCCAACTGGCCGAGCTGGAAGTGACCATCACTGCCACCGCTGGCGACGAAGGCAAGCTGTTCGGTTCGATCGGTACTCACGACATCGCTGACGCACTGACCGCCTCCGGCGTTGAAGTGCAGAAGAGCGAAGTTCGTCTGCCGAACGGCACCATCCGCAACGTAGGCGAATTCGACGTAGCCGTGCACCTGCACGCCGAAGTTGAAGCCACCGTACGCGTTGTCGTGGTAGCAGCTTAAGCAGCACTTGTCGGCTGGCACCCTCGGGTGCTTGCCGGTAACATCGGGCACGATCCTGTTTACAGGTCGTGCCCTTTGTCTTTCTGAACCCCCTGCTTTTCATCACCCAAAACACAAGTGGCCATGAACGATATCTCCGCTCCCGAGCAATACGATCTGCAAACCGCCGCCCTGAAGGTGCCGCCGCACTCCATCGAGGCCGAACAGGCCGTGCTCGGTGGTCTGATGCTGGACAACAACGCCTGGGAACGCGTGCTCGATCAAGTCTCCGACGGCGATTTCTATCGACATGACCACCGCCTGATTTTCCGTGCGATCGCCAAGCTGGCCGATCAGAACATGCCGATCGACGTCGTGACCCTGTCCGAGCAACTGGACAAGGAAGGTCAGACTTCGCAGGTCGGCGGTCTCGGTTACCTCGGTGAATTGGCGAAAAACACGCCATCCGTCGCCAACATCAAGGCTTATGCGCAGATCGTTCGTGAGCGGGCGACATTGCGCCAGTTGATCGGCATCAGCACTGAAATTGCCGACAGCGCTTTCAACCCGGAAGGCCGCACCGCCGCCGAGATTCTCGACGAAGCCGAACGCCAGATCTTCCAGATCGCCGAGGCCCGGCCAAAAACCGGTGGCCCGGTGGGCGTCAACGACCTGCTGACCAAGGCCATCGACCGCATCGACACCCTGTTCAACACCGACAACGCCATTACCGGCCTGTCCACCGGCTACACCGACCTCGACGAGAAGACCAGCGGCCTGCAACCGGCCGACCTGATCATCGTCGCCGGCCGTCCGTCGATGGGTAAAACCACCTTTGCGATGAACCTGGTGGAAAACGCCGTGTTGCGCAGCGAGAAGGCTGTCCTGGTTTACTCGCTCGAGATGCCAGGCGAATCGCTGATCATGCGTATGTTGTCGTCCCTGGGGCGCATCGACCAGACCAAGGTCCGTTCCGGTCAGCTGGAAGACGACGACTGGCCGCGCCTGACCTCGGCGGTCAACCTGCTCAACGACCGCAAGTTGTTCATCGACGATACCGCCGGCATCAGCCCGTCGGAAATGCGCGCCCGGACCCGCCGCCTGGTGCGTGAACATGGCGATGTCGGCCTGATCATGATCGACTACCTGCAATTGATGCAGATCCCGGGTTCCAGCGGTGACAACCGGACCAACGAGATTTCCGAGATCTCCCGATCCCTGAAAGCCCTGGCCAAGGAATTCAACTGCCCGGTGGTGGCGCTCTCGCAGCTCAACCGTTCCCTGGAACAGCGGCCGAACAAGCGCCCGGTGAACTCCGACTTGCGGGAATCAGGAGCGATCGAGCAGGACGCCGACGTGATCATGTTCGTTTATCGCGACGAGGTGTATCACCCGGAAACCGAGCACAAGGGCATTGCCGAGATCATCATCGGCAAGCAGCGGAACGGGCCGATCGGCTTTATCCGCCTGGCCTTCATCGGTAAATACACCCGATTCGAGAACCTGGCGCCGGGCAGCTACAACTTTGACGACGATGAATGATTTGTAGTGTCTGAAAGGACGCCATCGCGGGCAAGCCCGCTCCCACAGGGATAGGGGTCGTATGCAGATGCTGCGTGCGACACAAATCCTGTGGGAGCGGGCTTGCCCGCGATAGGGTCACCACAATTTCCGACCATGGCCGTCGGAATTGGTCAAAATTTGTGCTATATTCCGCCCCCGCGAAATTCAATGAAAGCCAACACCGGTTATCGACATGCAAGCAGCCAAGCCGTTATTTGACTATCCCAAGTACTGGGCCGAATGTTTCGGGCCAGCGCCATTCCTGCCCATGAGCAGGGAGGAGATGGATCAGCTCGGCTGGGATTCCTGCGACATCATCATCGTCACCGGTGATGCCTACGTCGACCATCCGTCGTTCGGCATGGCGATCATCGGCCGGCTGCTGGAGTCCCAGGGCTTCCGCGTCGGGATCATTGCCCAGCCGAACTGGCAGTCCAAAGACGACTTCATGAAGCTCGGCGAGCCGAACCTGTTCTTCGGTGTCGCGGCCGGCAACATGGACTCGATGATCAACCGCTACACCGCCGACAAGAAAATCCGTTCCGACGATGCTTACACCCCGGGTGGCCTGGCCGGCAAGCGTCCGGACCGCGCCAGCCTGGTTTACAGCCAGCGCTGCAAGGAAGCCTACAAGCACGTGCCGATCGTACTCGGCGGCATCGAAGCGTCCCTGCGCCGCATCGCGCATTACGATTACTGGCAGGACCGTGTACGCAACTCGATCCTGATCGACGCCAGCGCCGACATCCTGCTGTACGGCAACGCCGAGCGGGCCATCGTCGAGGTCGCCCAGCGCCTGTCCTACGGTCACAAGATCGAAGACATCACCGACGTGCGCGGCACCGCGTTCATCCGTCGTGACACGCCGCAAGGCTGGTACGAAGTCGACTCCACGCGTATCGACCGTCCGGGCAAGATCGACAAGATCATCAACCCGTACGTCAACACCCAGGACACCGCTGCCTGCGCCATCGAGCAGGAAAAAGGTCCGGTCGAAGATCCGCAGGAAGCCAAGGTCGTGCAGATCCTGGCCAGCCCGCGCATGACCCGCGACAAGACCGTTATCCGTTTGCCGTCGGTGGAAAAGGTCCGCAACGACGCGGTGCTCTATGCCCACGCCAACCGCGTGTTGCACCTGGAAACCAACCCGGGCAACGCCCGCGCGCTGGTGCAGAAGCATGGCGAAGTGGACGTCTGGTTCAACCCGCCACCGATTCCGATGACCACCGAAGAAATGGACTACGTGTTCGGCATGCCTTATGCGCGCATTCCGCATCCGGCGTACGGCAAGGAGAAGATCCCGGCCTACGACATGATCCGCTTCTCGGTGAACATCATGCGTGGCTGCTTCGGCGGCTGCACCTTCTGCTCGATCACCGAGCACGAAGGCCGGATCATCCAGAACCGCTCCCACGAGTCGATCATTCGCGAAATCGAAGAAATTCGCGACAAGGTCCCGGGTTTTACTGGCGTGATCTCCGACCTCGGCGGCCCGACCGCGAACATGTACCGCATCGCCTGCAAGAGCCCGGAAATCGAATCCGCGTGCCGCAAGCCATCGTGTGTGTTCCCCGGCATCTGCCCGAACCTGAACACCGACCACTCGGCGCTGATCCAGCTGTACCGCAGTGCCCGTGAGTTGCCGGGTGTGAAGAAGATCCTGATCGCGTCCGGCCTGCGCTATGACCTCGCGGTCGAGTCGCCGGAGTACGTCAAGGAACTGGTGACCCATCACGTCGGTGGCTACCTGAAGATCGCCCCGGAACACACCGAGGAAGGTCCGCTCAACCAGATGATGAAACCGGGCATCGGCAGCTATGACAAGTTCAAGCGCATGTTCGAGAAGTATTCCAAGGAAGCCGGCAAAGAGCAGTACCTGATTCCGTACTTCATCGCCGCCCACCCGGGCACCACCGACGAAGACATGATGAACCTGGCCCTGTGGCTCAAGGGCAACGGCTTCCGTGCCGACCAGGTGCAGGCGTTCTACCCGTCGCCGATGGCCACCGCCACCGCGATGTACCACTCGGGCAAGAACCCGCTGCGCAAGGTCACCTACAAGAGTGACGCGGTGACCATCGTCAAGAGCGAAGAGCAGCGTCGTCTGCACAAGGCGTTCCTGCGTTATCACGATCCGAAAGGCTGGCCGATGCTGCGTGAGGCACTGACCCGCATGGGCCGCGCCGACCTGATCGGGCCGGGCAAGAACCAGTTGATTCCTTTGCACCAGCCGTCGACCGACAGCTATCAGAGCGCCCGTCGCAAGAATTCGACGCCGGCCGGCAGCCATAAGGTGGCCAAGGAAAAGACCACCAAGATCCTCACCCAGCACACGGGCCTGCCACCGCGTGCCAGCGATGGCGGCAACCCGTGGGACAAGCGCGAGCAGGCCAAGGCGGCGGCGTTCGCCCGCAACCAGCAGGCGGCCAAGGAGCGCAAGGATGCGGCCAAGGGCAAGGGGCCGAAGCCGGCTCGCAAGCCGGTCGTGCCGCGCTAAGCCGCGCCTGCGCTGAACAGAACGCCAACCTTCGGGTTGGCGTTTTGCGTTTCAGGCTTGAAAAAATGTACTGGAGCTACTGGCCTCATCGCGAGCAGGCTCGCTCCTACAGGGGGAATGCATTTCATTGTAAGAGCGAGCCTGCTCGCGATGAGGCCGGATCTGGCGGCGACTATGCAGCTGAACGCCACAAATACGTGCAACTCTTGCAAGCCAATTCTGCGCATCGCCCGTTTTTGGTGCTGTACTGCCTCCGGCAATCGAAGAAAGCGCCAGCCTTGCTGGATGGCATAAGTCTTGCGCGCTTTCCCATACGCTCAAGGCTCGCAGGAGGCACGCCGTGTCGATTCATGTCGCATTGCACCATGTCACGCATTACCGCTATGACCGCGCTGTCGAGCTTGGCCCGCAGATTGTTCGCCTGCGTCCCGCCGCTCACAGCCGCACGCGGATTCTGTCCTATGCGCTGAAAGTCTCGCCCGAGCAGCACTTCATCAACTGGCAGCAGGACCCTCAAGGCAACTACCTGGCGCGGCTGGTGTTCCCGGAGAAAACCGATGAATTGCGAATCGAAGTCGACCTGCTGGCGGAGATGGCGATCTTCAATCCGTTCGATTTCTTCCTTGAGCCCTACGCGGAAAAAATCCCTTTTACCTACGCCGCTGACGAGCGCAAGGAGCTGGCGCCGTACCTGGAAACCCTGCCCCTGACGCCGAAGTTCAAGGCTTATCTGGACGGCATCGACCGCACGCCATTGCCCGCCGTGGATTTTCTCGTCGCGCTCAACCAGCGCCTGAGCGAAGACATCGACTACCTGATCCGCATGGAGCCCGGCGTACAAACACCGGAACACACCCTCGAACAGGCCTCCGGATCCTGCCGCGATTCCGCCTGGTTGCTGGTGCAATTGCTGCGCAACCTCGGACTGGCGGCGCGTTTCGTGTCGGGCTACCTGATCCAGTTGACCGCCGACGTCAAAAGTCTCGACGGACCGTCCGGCACCGAAGTGGATTTCACCGATCTGCACGCCTGGTGCGAGGTGTATTTGCCCGGTGCCGGCTGGATCGGCCTGGATGCGACCTCCGGGTTGTTTGCCGGTGAAGGACATATTCCGTTGGCCTGTAGTCCCGATCCGTCCTCTGCGGCGCCGATCAGTGGCCTGGTGGAACCGTGCGAGTGCGAATTCAGCCACGAAATGTCCGTGGAGCGGGTTTGGGAAGCGCCACGGGTCACCAAGCCCTACACCGACGAACAGTGGCAGGCGATTCAAGCCCTGGGCCGACAGATCGATGCCGATCTGCTGGAAGGCGATGTACGCCTGACCATGGGCGGCGAGCCGACCTTCGTGTCCATTGATGACCCGGACGGCGCCGAGTGGAACACCGCGGCATTGGGGCCGGATAAACGACGGCTGTCCGCGGAACTGTTCCAGCGCCTGCGTAAACACTACGCGCCCAAGGGGCTGGTGCATTTCGGGCAGGGCAAGTGGTACCCCGGCGAGCAACTGCCGCGCTGGTCACTCAATTGCTATTGGCGCCGTGACGGCGTGCCGATCTGGCACAACAGCGCGCTGATCGCCGATGAACAGGAAGACTACGCTGCCGATGGTGCATTGGCCGGGCGTTTTCTGGCCAGCGTGGCCGAGCGCTTGAACATTCCGACACGCTTTGTGTTTCCAGCCTACGAAGACAATTTCTATTACCTCTGGCGCGAAGGGATGTTGCCGCAAAACGTCAGCGCCGAAGATTCGCGCCTGGAAGAGCCGTTGGAGCGTGCGCGACTGCGCAAGGTCTTCAATCAAGGCCTGGACAAGGTCATCGGCCAGGTTCTTCCGCTGGCGCGCACCGCCAAGGGCGATCAGTGGCAGAGCGGCCGCTGGTATCTGCGCGACGAGCACTGCCGACTGGTGCCGGGGGATTCGCCGCTGGGGTATCGCTTGCCGCTAGGCTCGCAGCCCTGGGTGAAAGCGGCGGAGTACCCGTTTATTCATCCGCAGGACCCGAATCAGGATTTCCCGCCGCTGCCCGACACCGCGCAACTGCAAAGCCAGGGCGAGACGGTCGAGCTGCGGGAACGCGTACCGAAGATCGACGAATCCGCCGATTGGCTGACTCGTACGGCGTTCTGTGCCGAGGCGCGGGAAGGCCGTTTGTACCTGTTCATGCCACCGCTGGAGCGGGTCGAGGATTACCTCGAACTGGTCGCGGCCATCGAAGCCACCGCTGAAGAGCTGATGTGCCCGGTATTGCTGGAGGGCTATGAGCCACCGAGCGATCCACGCCTGAGCAACTTGCGTATCACTGCGGATCCGGGGGTGATCGAAGTCAACGTACAGCCGTCCGCAACCTGGGATGAATTGGTCGAGCGCACCGAATTCCTCTACGAAGAGGCGCGCCAGACCCGCCTGACCACCGAGAAATTCATGATCGACGGCCGGCACACCGGCACCGGTGGCGGTAACCATTTCGTGCTCGGTGGCGCGACCCCGGGGGACTCACCGTTTTTGCGCCGTCCGGATCTGCTGCGTAGCCTGATCAGCTACTGGCACAACCATCCCTCGCTGTCCTACCTGTTTTCCGGATTGTTCATCGGCCCGACGTCCCAGGCGCCGCGGGTCGATGAAGCGCGCAACGATGCCCTGTACGAACTGGAAATAGCCTTTGCACAAATGCCTGAGGCGGGTGAGGAGTGTCCGCCATGGCGGGTGGATCGGCTGCTGCGCAACCTGCTGATCGATGTGACCGGCAACACCCACCGCGCCGAGTTCTGCATCGACAAGCTCTATTCGCCGGACGGTGCCACCGGACGCCTCGGATTGCTCGAGCTGCGAGCGTTCGAGATGCCACCCCATGCGCGCATGAGCCTGGCCCAACAATTGTTGCTGCGGGCGTTGGTGGCGCGGTTCTGGCGCGAGCCCTATGCACCGCAGAAACTGGCGCGCTGGGGCACGGAGCTGCACGATCGCTTCCTGTTGCCGCACTTTATCGAGCAAGACTTTGCCGATGTCATCGTCGACCTCAACGCCGCCGGTTATCCGCTGCGGGCCGAATGGTTCGCCGCGCATCTGCAGTTCCGTTTTCCCAAGGTTGGCGATTACGCCGTCGGTGGTATCGCGCTGGAACTACGCCAGGCGCTCGAGCCCTGGCACGTGCTGGGCGAAGAGGGCGCCATGGGCGGTACGGTGCGTTACGTGGATTCGTCGCTGGAGCGTTTGCAGGTCAAGCTCAGCGGCTTGCCGCCCCAGCGATATCTGCTGACCTGCAATGGCATCCCGGTGCCATTGCAGCCTACGGGGCGGGTCGGCGAGTTCGTGGCCGGCGTGCGCTTTCGAGCCTGGCAACCGGCCAACTGCCTGCAACCGACCATCCCGGTCCATGCGCCTCTGGTATTTGACCTGCTCGATACCTGGATGCAGCGATCGCTGGGCGGCTGCCAGTACCACGTCGCTCATCCGGGCGGGCGCAATTACGACAGCTTGCCGGTCAATGCCAACGAGGCCGAGAGCCGGCGCATGGCGCGTTTCTTCCGCATCGGACACACGCCAGGGAAGCTTCCTGTGCCCAACATGGAAATTAACGATGAGCTACCGATGACGCTCGATTTGCGACGTTTCTGAACCGTGCGCGACGCTTGGATTTTTCGTATGTCCGGGCGTCGCGAGCCTGCGTTAGTCTGACCGTTCAATGCTGTCTGCCGAGCTTTCCATGCCTGACCTGCTAGACCGCTACCCGCTGACGGCGGGCACCTATCATGAACTGCTCGACGACAGTGGCGCGGTGCGCCCGCACTGGCGCCGGCTGTTCGAGCAGCTGCAACGCAGCACGCCGGCGCAATTGGTGCAGCGTCAGGCCCTGCTGACCCGGCAGATTCAGGAAAACGGCGTTACCTATAACGTTTATGCCGATCCCAAGGGCGCTGACCGGCCATGGGAGCTGGACCTGCTGCCGCATATCATCGCTAATGACGAGTGGGCGCGCCTCGCGGCCGGCATCGCACAACGAGCCAGGTTGCTCAATGCCGTGCTGGCCGACCTGTACGGCCCGCAGCGTCTGATTGCCGAGGGGTTGCTGCCGGCGGAACTGGTGTTCGGCCACAACAATTTCCTTTGGCCCTGTCAGGGCATCAGCCCGCCTGACGGGGCCTTTCTGCATCTGTATGCCGTGGATCTGGCGCGCACACCCGATGGCCACTGGTGGGTCACGGCGGATCGTACCCAGGCGCCTTCGGGTGCCGGGTATGCGCTGGAAAACCGCACGATTGTGTCCCGGGCCTTTCCCGAGTTGTACCGCGATCTGAAAGTGCAGCACCTGGCCGGGTTTTTCCGCACCTTGCAGGAAACGCTGGCTCGTCAGGCCCCGAGTGACGGGGACGCGCCTTTGGTGGTACTGCTGACGCCGGGGCGTTTCAACGAAAGCTATTTCGAACATCTGTACCTGGCTCGTCAGCTCGGCTACCCATTGGTGGAGGGCGGCGACCTGACGGTGCGCGACGCCACGGTCTACCTGAAGACCCTCAGTGGCCTGCGTCGGGTCCACGCGATCATGCGCCGGCTCGACGATGATTTCTGCGACCCGCTGGAGCTGCGAACTGACTCGGCCCTGGGTGTGCCGGGGCTGCTCGAGGCTGTGCGGCAGGGGCGGGTATTGGTGGCCAACGCTCTGGGCAGCGGAGTGCTGGAGTCGCCTGGTCTTTTGGGTTTCCTGCCGAAGATCAATCAATTCCTGTTCGGCGAAGAACTGATCCTGCCGTCCATCGCCACCTGGTGGTGCGGCGAAGCGCCGGTTTTGGCCCAGGCCCTGGAAAAACTGCCGGAGCTGCTGATCAAACCGGCGTTTCCGTCCCAGAGCTTTGCACCGGTATTTGGCCGTGACTTGAGTGAAAAACAGCGCCAGGAGCTCGCCGGGCGCATGCAGGCACGGCCATACGCTTATGTCGCGCAAGAACTTGCGCAATTATCCCAGGCGCCGATCTGGCAAGCCGAAGACGGTCAGTTGCAGCCCCGTGCCATTGGCATGCGCGTGTATGCAGTCGCCAGTCGCGAGGGATATCGGGTACTGCCCGGTGGCTTGACCCGGGTCGCCGCCCAAGCCGATGCCGAAGTGGTGTCGATGCAGCGCGGCGGCGCCAGCAAGGACACTTGGGTGCTGGGCGATCGTGCGCCCAGCGGCGAACAATGGAAGGCCCAACGCAACATCAGTGTGCATGACCTGGTGCGACGCGATCCGTACCTGCCTTCGCGGGTGGTGGAAAACCTGTTCTGGTTCGGTCGTTACTGCGAACGTTGCGACGACAGCGCCCGTTTGCTGCGCATCGTGCTGGCGCGCTATGTCGATGGCGACGATCCGCAAGCCCTGCAGGCGGCGGTGGATCTCGGCGAGCGGCTGATGCTGCTGCCCGATGAGGGCGAGTTACCGGAACGTCTGTTGGCGGCGCTGCTCGGCGATGACTGGCCGTTCAGTCTGCGTTCCAACCTGCAACGCTTGCAGTGGGCGGCGTCGCAGGTGCGCGGCAAGCTCTCGCGGGAAAACTGGCAGGCGCTGGTGGAATTGCAGCGTGAAGCCATGGCGCTGGAAACCGAGGAGCCGGATTTCGGCGAGTTGCTGGATTTCCTCAATCGCCTGGTGATGTCCCTGGCGGCGCTGTCCGGCTTTGCCCTGGACGACATGACCCGGGACGAAGGCTGGCGCTTCCTGATGATTGGCCGGCGGCTCGAGCGCCTGCAATTTCTCAGCGGCAGCCTGGCGGCGTTCCTGCGGGGTGCCGGGGCTTTCGATCAGGCCGGGCTGGAGTGGTTGCTGGAACTGGGCAATAGCAGTATCACCTACCGTTCTCGCTACCTGGCGGTAGCGCAGTTGATCCCGGTGCTCGACCTGTTGTTGCTCGACGAGCAGAACCCTCACGCCGTGTTGTTCCAGTTGAAACTGGTGACGCGCACCCTCAAGCGCCTCAATGATGACTTTGGGGTGCCGCGCGAAGCAGCACTGCCGCAGTTGGTCGAGCGTCTTGCGCGATTCGATCTGGGCTGTCTGGAGAACTCGCTGTTCGGCGACGCGAGTGTGCGCGCCGCCATCGAGGGGCTGGCCGCGCTGCTGCAAGAGATCGCCGTCGCCAGCGGGCAGGTTTCCGATCGCCTGGCGCTGCGGCACTTCGCCCATGTCGACGATGTCAGCCAGCGCACGGTGTCCGTCTGATGAGCGCTCATTACCAGATTTTCCACGACACCCATTATCACTACGACAGCCCGGTGTCCCTGGCCCAGCAACTGGCGCATTTGTGGCCGCGGCCTTGTGCCTGGCAGCGCTGCAGCGACCGGCAGTTGCAGATCAGTCCGCTGCCGACCTCCCGACGTGATGAACTGGATGTATTCGGCAACCCGCTGACCCGGCTGGCATTCGAGCGTCCCCACGATGAACTGCTGGTCAACGCCAGCCTTACGATCGAAGTGTTGCCCCGACCTGTGCCGGACTTCAGCAGGTCTGCGGCGTGGGAAAGCACACGAAGCGCGCTGACCTACAGCGGCCAGCCGCTGTCGCCTCAATTGCTGGAGGCCTGCCGATACCGGTTTGAATCGCCGTATGTGCATCTGAAGAGCAACTTCGTCGAGTTTTCCGAGAGTTGCTTCCCGGCGGGCCGACCGTTGCTGCTCGGCGTGCAGGCGCTGATGGAGAAAATCTTCAGCGAGTTCACCTTCGATGCCGAAGCGACCCAGGTGGCGACACCGCTGGTCGAGGTGCTGGAGCGCCGACGCGGGGTCTGTCAGGACTTTGCTCACCTGATGCTCGCTTGCGTGCGCTCCCGTGGATTGGCAGCGCGGTACATCAGCGGCTACTTGTTGACCCAGCCACCGCCGGGCCAGCCACGGCTGATCGGTGCTGATGCGTCCCACGCCTGGGTATCGGTGTTCTGCCCGGTGCTGGGGTGGGTGGATTTTGACCCGACCAACAATGTGCAACCGGCGCTGGAGCACATCACCCTGGCCTGGGGCCGGGATTTTTCCGATGTGTCACCGTTGCGGGGGGTCATACTGGGAGGAGGAAACCACGACCCGGAAGTTCGGGTAACGGTGATGCCGCTGGATTAAACAGATCCACCTGTAGGAGCGAGCTTGCTCGCGAAGAACCCGAGAGCGCCGGGGGGAATCAGGCATCCAGCGTTATCGTTAACGACCATCGCGAGCAGGCTCGCTCCTACAGGATCCGGTGGGCCGGATCAGATCAGCCGGCCCGGAGGTTCTCAGGCGTCGGGCGCCGAGTCTTTCGGTGCATCAACATCATCTTCTGCCGCCACTTCACCCTCTGGGTTCAGGGCAGCTTCTTCAGCTGAAGCTTTCTTGCGCTGAAGCTTTTCCTCTTTCTTCTGCTCCTTGGCCAAGTCTCTCTGACGTTTGGCGAAGGAATAATTAGGTTTGGCCATGGGCGATCCTCTGGGGTCGAAGGTGAGGTTGAGCGGCGCATATTCTGCCCTGTATCGGTGCCGAGCCGTTAGCTGGGTTTTTGCTCGGCCCATTTTGGCGCTATGGACGGTTGCCAGGCATCCAGGGCATCGAGCAGGGTTTGCGGCGATTCGCTCACTTGCAGCATGTCACGGTGCTGCCCGCGAACGAAGCCTTCGCCGACGATGTGATCGAGAAAAGCCGTCAATTTGCTGTAGAAACCGTTCACTTCCAGCAAACCCAGCGGTTTGCCGTGGTAGCCGAGCTGGCCCCAGGTCCAGACTTCGAACAGCTCTTCCAGGGTGCCAAGGCCGCCGGGCAGGGCGATAAAGGCATCGCTGAGCTCGGCCATCCGGGCCTTGCGCGCGTGCATGCCATCGACGACTTCCAGGCGAGTCAGGCCGCTATGGCCGATTTCCTTGTCCTTGAGGCTTTGCGGGATGATGCCGATCACTTCACCGCCGGCCGCCAGGGCCGCATCAGCGACAATGCCCATCAGGCCCACGGCGCCACCGCCATACACCAGGGTCAGCTTGCGTTCGGCCAAAGCCCGGCCAAGGGCCACGGCTGCTTCGCGGTAAGCCGGGTTGGTGCCGGTGCTGGCACCACAAAAAACACAAACGGATGTTAAAGACATGCCTTGCTCCTTGGTCGGTCAGGGTCACAGAGTAAAGGCAGGCGCATGGCACTCCAAGGGCTAGACTTCGTGTTTCGGCGTTTCGTACGTACCGCTGGCACCGCAGGCGTAGGCGGCGAGCAAACTGCACAACAGACTGTTGAAGGACATGATCGGTGCTCCGGCTTTTTTGGAGGAGAGAGGAGGGGACGGCCTGATGATAGGGCCGGACCAGACGCCTGGCCGGTAGATTGTTTGCATCGTGCCCATAGCCCGAAAGTTGTATACAATTTTTGATTCAAGTCATATGAACTTGCGAAGTTTTCAGGCAGTCTTCTGTCCATTCGCATTTCTGCTAACCCTGCCTTGGAGATTCACCATGTTTGCCAAACTTGTTGCGGTATCCCTGTTGACACTGGCCAGCAGCCAATTGATGGCTGCAGAGTGCAAAGCCACCATCGACTCCACCGACCAGATGTCTTTCGACACGAAGGCCATTGAAATCGACAAGAGCTGCAAGACGTTTACCGTGGAACTCAAGCACTCCGGCAGCTTGCCGAAGAACGTCATGGGCCATAATTGGGTGCTGAGTAAAGAAGCCGACATGCAGCCGATCGCCACCGACGGCCTGGGCGCCGGTATCGACAAGAACTACCTGAAAGAAGGCGATGCCCGCGTGATCGCCCACACCAAGATCATCGGCGCCAATGAAACCGACTCGGTGACTTTCGATGTATCCAAGCTCGATGCCGCTGAAAAATACGGTTTCTTCTGCTCGTTCCCGGGCCACATCTCGATGATGAAAGGTACCGTGACCCTGAAGTAAGCAGGTTCACCGCGTCATCGTTCTTCGCGAGCAGGCTCGCTCCCACAAGGTTCTATTTCGGACGCAATTTTTGTGAACACCTGAAACCCTGTGGGAGCGAGCCTGCTCGCGAAGGGGCCGGAAGCATCAATGAATGCAATGGCCAAAGAAAAGCCCGCTGAGGATCACTCCTCAGCGGGCTTTTTCATTCACTCACACCTCAAGGCGCAAACGGCATCACACGCTTGTGATGAGTCTTGTTGTAGGTGTCGCAAATGATCCTGAATGCTTCCTCGCGCACCGGGTTGCCGTGCAGGAACGCATCGATCTCGGCGTAGGTCACGCCGTGGGAGGCTTCGTCCGGTTTGCCGGGCGACAGGTCTTCAAGGTCGGCGGTCGGGACTTTCTCCACCAGCGACTCCGGCGCGCCGAAGCTGCGGGCGATGGCGCGGACCTGGTTTTTCACCAGGCCACTGAGTGGTGCCAGGTCGCAGGCACCGTCACCGAACTTGGTGAAGAAACCCATCACCGCTTCCGCCGCGTGATCGGTGCCGATCACCAGGCCATGGGTCGCGCCGGCGATGGTGTACTGGGCGACCATGCGCATGCGCGCCTTGGTGTTGCCGAGCACGAAATCCACCGACACCGCATGTTTGCCTTCAAAGGCCGCCACTTCATTGGCCAGTGCCTTGACCGCCGGGCCAATGTTCACGGTGTGGCGTTCATCCGGCTTGATGAAATCCACTGAAGCCTGGGCGTCGTGCTCATCGAATTGGGTTTCGTAGGGCAGGCGCACGGCGATGAATTTGTAGGCGGCATCACCACTGCGCTGGCGCAGTTCACGGACGGCACGTTGGGCCAGCAGACCAGCGGTCAGGGAGTCGACACCGCCACTGATACCCAATACCAGGGTCTTGAGCCCGGAGTTGACCAGGCAGTCCTTAATGAAGGTCACTCGTCGGGCGACTTCGGCCTCAAGGGCGGCTTCGTCGGCGAATGGCGGCTGGACCTTGAGCTGTTCAGCAATCTCACGCTGTACGGCTTGCATGAATTCACTCCTTGCTTGATGTACTTGAAAGGGCGGCAGGAACCTGGAAAACGTGTCGCAAGTAAGCGACGAAATTCGGGTCTTTGCAGTGCGTCTTGCCAGGCTCGTCGGAGACCTTCGCCACCGGCTGATCGTTGCAGGCGGTCATTTTAAGCACGATGCTCGTCGGTTCGACACCCGGAATATCACAGGTCAGGTTGGTGCCGATGCCGAAGCTGACATTGATCCGACCACGCAGCGCCCGGAATATCTCCAGGGCCCGAGGCAGGGTCAGGCTGTCGGAGAAGGTCAGCGTCTTGCTCATCGGGTCGATGCCGAGCTTGTGATAGTGGGCAATGGCTTTTTCCGCCCAGGCCACCGGATCGCCCGAGTCGTGGCGCAATCCGTCGAAAAGCTTGGCGAAAAACAGATCGAAGTCACCGAGGAAGGCATCCATGGTGATGCAATCGGTCAGGGCAATCCCCAGCAGGCCACGGTATTCGCGGACCCAGCAATCGAGTGCGGCGATCTGGCTGTCAATCAGCCGTGGGCCGAGTTGCTGGTGCGCCATGATCCATTCGTGGGCCATGGTGCCCAGCGGTTTCATGTCCAGCTCCCGGGACAGGTGCACGTTGCTGGTGCCGACGAAGCGCCCGGGGAAATCGTGCTTGAGCACATTCACCACTTCTTCCTGCACGCGATACGAGAAGCGACGGCGCGTGCCGAAGTCGGCCACCTGCAATTCGGACAACTCATCACTGCTGGCGTTGGCGCTCAGCCAGTCGAACTTGCGGTAGAGCTGTTCGCGGGCCTGCTCCAGCACCACTTCGCGGTAGCGATAGCGGTTGCGCACCTCGCTGACCAGCGCCAGCAGCGGCACTTCGAACAGGATCACATGCAGCCAGGGGCCCCGCAGGCGGATAAACAGCTCACCGTTTTCGATGCCGGTGTGGATGTAGCGCAGGTTGAAGCGAAACAACCCGAGAAACCGCAGGAAATCCGGCTTCAGGAAGCTGATGCGCTCCAGAAAACTCAATTGATCGGCGCTCAGGCTCAGTTCGGCCAGGCGCTCGATCTGGAAACGGATTTCCGCGAGGTAAGGGCGCAAGTCCTCGCTGTTGCGGCAACGAAACTCCCATTCGACTTCGACGTTCGGGTAGTTGTGCAGCACCGCCTGCATCATCGTCAGTTTGTAGAAGTCGGTGTCGAGCAGGTTCTGCACGATGCGATCGGCAAACACACTCTCGCTCATAACGGGAATCTCCAGCGCTGCAGCGGTATTGATCAATGGCGCTAGTGGCGCATATCAATGGCAGGGATTGCCAGCAATTTTTTGACCGCAGCAATTCCTCTGTGGGAGCGAGCCTGCTCGCGAAAGCGGTCTGTCAGTCACATTGATGCTGGATGTGCCGATGCTTTCGCGAGCAGGCTCGCTCCCACAAGGAATGTGCCAAGGCTCAGTGTTGTGGAGCATCCGGGCTGTCTATCTGCTCCAGCATCCACTTCACAAAATCCCGCACCTTCGGCACTTCCGCCGAATGCTCCGGGTACGCCAGGTAATAGGCATCGCTGCTGGGCATTGCATGCTGCCAGGGAATGACAAGCTTGCCGTCGGCCAGTTCCTCTTCCACCAGAAACCGTGGCAGCAGTGCCACACCACAGCCAACCTGGGCGGCGCGGATGCACATGTAAAAGGTTTCAAAACGCGGGCCGTGGTAGCTGTGTTCGGTGTGGTAGCCCTGGTGGTCGAACCAGTCATGCCAGGCCTGGGGACGGGAAGCGTTTTGCAGCAGCACCAGATCGGTCAGTTGTGTCGGATCGGTAAATGGCGTGTCTGGCAGGCTGCCGGGGGCGCACACCGGCACCAACTCTTCGCCGAACAGCTTCAGGCATTCGGTGCCGGGCCGCGAGCCTTGGCCGAAGTAGAACGCCAGGTCGCTGCGACCTTGCAGCAGATCGTCGGCTTCCTGCTCGCTGCACAGGTCCAGATGAATCGACGGATGTCGCAGGCGCCAGCCTTTCAGACGCGGCACCAGCCAGCGCGCGCCGAAGGTGGGAGGCGTCGAAACCCGCAGGACTTCTGTTTCGCCACCGTAGGAGCGCAGGTAATGGGTCGACATCTCCACCTGAGTGAGGATTTTTCGTACCTCGACCAGGTACAGATCGCCGGCGGGCGTCATCTGCAGGCGGCGGCGCACCCGGCGAAACAGCAGGTGTTGCAACAGCTCTTCGAGTTGCGCGACCTGTTTGCTCACGGCGCTTTGGGTCAGGTTCAGCTCTTCGGCGGCCCGGGTGAAGCTCAAGTGCCGGGTGACGGCCTCGAAGCACTGCAATGCAGCGATCGATGGCAAGTAGCGTTTATTCAGCATGGGCGGTCCTTGGTTCTTGTTTCTTATTGCCAGCAATGCACAGCATGAATAAACGGAATGATATCTCTCTTAAAGGTCGTTTGTTGAGTAACCTCCGGGCAGCTAAAACTACAGGTCTGATCAGCCGTGATTTTCCGGCTGTACGTGTTCTGTCTTTTGCTTGAGGAGTGACCCATGGTTGCCGCATTGCTTGATCGTCTTGGTGTGAACCCGGCCCTGTACCAGAACGGCAAAGTGCCGGTGCATTCGCCCATCGACGGCAGTCGCATCGCCGCCGTGAACTGGGAAGGTGCCGCTGAAGTCGAGCAACACATCAGTCGCGCAGATCATGCGTTCGAACTGTGGCGCAAGGTTCCGGCACCACGCCGTGGCGAGCTGGTGCGTCAACTGGGCGATATTCTGCGTGAATACAAGGCCGATCTGGGCGAGTTGGTGTCCTGGGAAGCCGGCAAGATCACTCAGGAAGGCCTGGGTGAAGTTCAGGAAATGATCGACATCTGCGACTTCGCCGTCGGCCTGTCCCGGCAGTTGTACGGTTTGACCATCGCCTCCGAACGTCCTGGCCACCACATGCGTGAAACCTGGCATCCGCTGGGCGTCGTCGGCGTCATCAGCGCCTTCAACTTCCCGGTCGCGGTCTGGGCCTGGAACGCCACGCTGGCGCTGGTCTGCGGCAACCCGGTGATCTGGAAACCGTCGGAAAAAACCCCGCTGACCGCACTGGCCTGTCAGGCGCTGTTCGATCGCGTGCTGAAGAACTTCAGCGATGCACCGGCGCACTTGAGCCAGGTCATCATCGGCGGCCGCGATGCCGGCGAAGCCCTGGTCGATGACCCGCGCGTCGCACTGGTCAGTGCCACCGGCAGCACCCGCATGGGTCGCGAAGTGGCACCGAAAATCGCCGCACGCTTCGCCCGCAGCATCCTGGAGCTGGGTGGCAACAACGCGATGATCCTTGGCCCAAGCGCCGACCTGGACATGGCTGTTCGTGCGATTCTGTTCAGCGCCGTCGGTACCGCCGGCCAGCGCTGCACCACCTTGCGTCGTCTGATCGCGCATGAATCGGTGAAAGAAGAAATCGTCACCCGCCTCAAAACCGCGTACTCGAAAGTACGCATCGGCCATCCGCTGGAAGGCAATCTGGTCGGTCCGCTGATCGACAAGCAAAGCTTCGACAACATGCAGGATGCGCTGGAACAGGCTCTGAGCGAAGGCGGCCGGGTGTTCGGCGGCCAGCGTCAGCTGGAGGACAAATTCCCGAATGCCTACTACGTGTCGCCAGCCATTGTCGAAATGCCGGAGCAGAGCGACGTGGTCTGCCACGAAACCTTCGCCCCGATCCTGTACGTGGTCGGTTACAGCGACTTCCAGGAAGCCCTGCGCCTGAACAACGCCGTGCCACAAGGCCTGTCCTCGTGCATCTTCACCACCGACGTGCGTGAAGCCGAGCAGTTCATGTCGGCGGTGGGCAGCGACTGCGGCATTGCCAACGTCAACATCGGCCCAAGCGGCGCGGAAATCGGTGGCGCATTCGGTGGCGAGAAAGAAACCGGCGGTGGTCGTGAGTCCGGCTCCGATGCATGGCGCGGCTACATGCGCCGTCAGACCAACACCGTGAACTATTCGCTGGAGTTGCCGTTGGCGCAGGGCATCACGTTCGATTGATAGGTGATCCCCTGTAGGAGCGAGCTCGCTCGCGAAAAAAGTCAGAACAACGCGTTTATGCAGCAAACACGCGTTATCGTTGACGCCCATCGCGAGCAGTCGAGCGTCGACCGGCTGCTCCTACAGTTGAATGGTGTGTTGGTTAGGTTTCTGTTGGAGTCTGGCAATGCCGTTACGCGAAGAGTGTCTGTGGGAAAAACTGACGCCGCAAAGGCCGGACAATTCGGCCCTCAAGGGTGAGGTCACGGCGGATGTCTGCGTCATCGGCGCCGGTTTCACCGGTTTGTCGGCGGCGGTGCATCTGCTGGAGCAAGGCAAGACCGTTTGTGTGCTGGAGGCCCATCGCGCCGGCCACGGCGGTTCGGGGCGCAACGTCGGGCTGGTGAATGCCGGGATGTGGATTCCCCCGGACGAGATCGAAGCCGGGTTCGGCACGCAAGTCGGCAGCCAGCTCAACCGCATGCTGGGCGCCGCGCCATCCCTGGTGTTCAGCCTGGTGGACAAGTACAACATCGATTGCCAGCTGCGCCGCGAAGGCACGCTGCACATGGCGCACAACGCCCGTGGCGAGGCCGATTTGCGCAGTCGTGAAGAACAATGGAAACGCCGTGGGGCGCCGGTGGAATTGTTGACCGGTCAGGCTTGCGAGCAAGCCACGGGCACCAAAAAGATTGCCGCCGCGCTGCTCGATCGCCGTGCCGGTACGCTCAACCCGATGGCTTACACCACGGGGCTGGCCAAGGCGGCCATCGGTCTGGGCGGTCAACTGTTCGATCATTCCCCGGTTACCCGCCTCGAACGCCAGGGCCAGCGCTGGTCGGTGCAAACCGCCCAGGGTTCGGTCATGGCCGAGAAAGTGGTGATTGCCTCCAATGCCTACACCGAGGGCGACTGGACGGAACTGCGGCGCAATTTCTTCCCCGGCTACTACTACCAGGTGGCCTCGGTCCCGCTGACCGAAGAGGCCGCCCGGCAGATTCTTCCCGGCGGCCAGGGTTCCTGGGATACCCGCCAGGTCCTGAGCAGCATCCGTCGGGATAAAGACGGAAGGCTGCTGCTGGGTAGCCTCGGTAATGGCAATCAGAAGCCTGCCTGGTTTCTCAAGGCCTGGGCCGATCGGGTGCAGCAACACTATTTCCCGTACCTCAAGCCGGTGGAGTGGGAGTGCACCTGGACCGGTCGCATCGCCTTCACCCCCGATCATTTGATGCGCCTGTTCGAACCGGCGCCCGGTCTGGTGGCAGTCACCGGTTACAACGGGCGGGGTGTGACCACGGGGACGGTGGTCGGCAAGGCCTTTGCCGACTACCTGTGTAACGGAAATCCTCAAGCGCTGCCGATCCCCTTTGCCCCCATGCAGCCATTGGCCGGGGTGGGGCTGCGCAGCTGTCTGTACGAGGCGGGATTCTCGCTGTATCACGCAGGCCAGTGCCTGCGGATCGTGATCTGAAGGTTGATTTTTGCAGCGCGAAGCGGCGCTTTTTCGATCTGCAGCTAGCCTGTCAATGGTGCGGGTTGTAGCAGTCCCCGCACCAGCAGTGTGCACTTCGGTGACGCACGTTGTTACAGGCTGGTTGCACGTCGTTTAATGCCGCGGTTGCAATGATGGCGCAGGCTGGTTGCGCCTCAAAAAAATAATGGTTTTACCTTCCGCGGTTTAGACGGTTGCACGCCCAATGAAAATGGGCCCGAAACAGTCGAAATAACAAGAAAGCAGCGACTTTTTTCAGAATAAAAAACCGATGGCACGGCCCTTGCTCTGAGCATTCAGTGAAGTCGCAGTGCCAATTAAAAAAAAACCATGGAGCACCACCTCATGTCCCATACGTTTTACAAGAAAGGCTTTCTGGCTCTCGCAGTGGCAACTGCGCTGGGTGTTTCTGCATTTGCACAAGCTGACGTGAAAATCGGTGTGGCGGGCCCGATGACAGGCGCCAACGCGGCATTTGGCGAGCAGTACATGAAGGGTGCACAGGCGGCAGCCGATGCGGTGAACGCAGCGGGCGGTGTGAACGGGGAAAAAATCGTACTGGTCAAGGGCGATGACGCCTGCGAACCGAAACAGGCTGTGACGGTGGCCAAGGACCTGACCAACCAGAAAGTTGCCGGCGTTGTCGGTCACTTCTGCTCCTCGTCGACCATCCCGGCCTCCGAGATCTACGACGAAGCGGGCATCATCGCCATCACCCCGGGCTCCACCAACCCGGCCGTTACCGAGCGTGGCCTGGGCGCCATGTTCCGTATGTGCGGGCGTGACGACCAGCAGGGCATCGTGGCCGGCGACTACATTGTCGACGTGCTCAAGGGCAAGAAAGTGGCTGTCCTGCACGACAAGGACACCTACGGTCAGGGCCTGGCGGATGCCACCAAGGCACAACTGATCAAGCGCGGCGTCACGCCGGTGCTGTATGAAGGCCTGACCCGCGGCGAGAAAGACTTCAGCGCCGTTGTGACCAAGATCCGTGCGGCCGGTGCCGACGTGGTCTACTTCGGTGGCCTGCACCCTGAGGCTGGCCCACTGGTTAAACAACTGCGTACCGAAGGCCTGAAAGACGTGAAATTCATGTCCGACGACGGCATCGTGACCGACGAACTGGTGACCACCGCTGGCGGCCCGCAATACGTCGACGGCGTGTTGATGACCTTCGGCGCCGACCCACGCCTGCTGCCAGACAGCAAGACTGTGGTAGACGCCTTCCGCAAGGCCGGTACCGAGCCTGAAGGCTACACCCTGTACGCCTACGCTTCGGTCCAGACCCTGGCTGCCGCCTTCAATGGCGCCAAGTCCAACAAGGGCGAAGACGCTGCCAAGTGGCTCAAGGCCAACCCGGTCAAGACCGTGATGGGCGAGAAGACCTGGGACGGCAAGGGCGACCTGAAAATCTCCGACTACGTGGTTTACCAGTGGGACGCGACCGGCAAATACCACCAACTGGAAAAACAGAAATAACGGCTGACTTGATCAACTGGACGCCACGCATCCCTGTGGGAGCGGGCTTGCCCGCGATGACGGCCTGACAGTCGACAATTTTGTCGATTGCTCTACCGCTATCGCTGGCAAGCCAGCTCCCACAAGGGGGCATGGTGGCCTGTCTGACTGCTCCGACGTATATCTGTATTTTTCTTAGAAGAACCGCACAGCCGCCTGTGCAGGTTCTCATTGCGTGAGATTGCGTTATGGATGGTATTTTCCTGCAGCAAATGGTCAACGGCCTGACCCTCGGGTCGGTCTATGGCCTGATCGCCATCGGCTACACAATGGTCTATGGCATCATCGGCATGATCAACTTCGCCCACGGCGAGGTTTACATGATTTCCGCTTACCTCGCGGCAATCAGTCTGGCTCTGCTGGCTTACTTCGGTATTGAATCCTTCCCGCTGCTGATGCTCGGCACTCTGGTCTTCACCATCGTCGTGACGGGGGTGTATGGCTGGGTCATCGAGCGCATCGCCTACAAGCCGCTACGCAACTCCACCCGACTGGCACCGCTGATCAGCGCCATCGGGATCTCGCTGATCCTGCAAAACTATGCACAGATCTCCCAGGGCGCTCGCCAACAGGGCGTTCCGACGCTGCTGACCGGGGCGTGGCGAATCGATGTCGGAAGCGGCTTCGTGCAGCTCACCTACACCAAAATCTTCATTCTGGTGGCCGCCTTTGTCGGGATGGGCCTGCTGACCTACGTCATCAAGTACACCAAGCTCGGCCGCATGTGCCGCGCCACCCAGCAAGACCGCAAGATGGCCTCGATCCTGGGGATCAACACCGACCGGGTGATCTCCTACGTGTTCATCATCGGTGCAGCCATGGCGGCCCTGGCCGGCGTGCTGATCACCATGAACTATGGCACTTTCGACTTCTACGCAGGCTTCGTCATCGGCATCAAGGCCTTCACCGCAGCGGTACTCGGCGGGATCGGCTCGCTGCCTGGCGCCATGCTCGGCGGGATCATCCTCGGCATTTCCGAGTCGCTGTTCTCAGGCCTGGTCAACTCGGACTACAAGGACGTCTTCAGCTTCTCGCTGCTGGTCCTCGTTCTGGTCTTTCGGCCCCAAGGCCTGCTCGGCCGTCCTCTTGTGTCGAAGGTGTAAGCGATGTCTTCAACAACCACTCATAAAACAATCGATATCAAAAAAAGCCTGGTTGACGCGATTCTCTCCGGCCTCATTGCCCTGATCGTGTTCGGACCGATCGTCGGCGTCGTGCTCGACGGCTACGGTTTCAACCTGGAGCCGACCCGGGTCGCCTGGATCATTGCCATCGTCATGGGCGGCCGGTTCGCCTTGAGCCTGTTCCTGCAAACGCCCAAGGGCCTGAAAATCCTCGAAGGCTTTGAAGTCACCGGTTCCGGCGTACACGTGCTGGCACCGGACTACAAGTCGCGGCTGCGCTGGGTCATCCCGCTGGTCATCGCGATTGCCGTGGTGTTCCCGTTTTTCTCCAACTCCTACCTGCTGGGCGTGGTCATCCTCGGGCTGATCTACGTGTTGCTGGGGCTTGGGTTGAACATCGTGGTCGGCCTGGCCGGCCTGCTCGACCTGGGTTACGTGGCGTTCTACGCCATCGGCGCCTACGGCCTGGCGCTCGGTTACCAATACCTGGGGCTGGGCTTCTGGACCGTATTGCCGCTGGCGGCGATTACTGCCGGCCTGGCCGGTTGCATCCTCGGTTTCCCGGTATTGCGTCTGCACGGTGACTACCTGGCGATCGTGACCCTGGGCTTCGGTGAAATCATCCGCCTGATCCTCAACAACTGGTTGTCCCTGACCGGCGGCCCGAACGGCATGCCGGCACCGTTGCCGACCTTCTTCGGCCTCGAGTTCGGCAAGCGGGCGAAGGATGGTGGGGTGCCTTTCCATGAGTTCTTCGGCATCGCCTACAACCCGGATGTGAAGTACTACTTCATCTATGCGGTGTTGTTCCTGGTGGTACTGGCCGTGCTGTACATCAAGCACCGCCTGACCCGCATGCCGGTCGGCCGCGCCTGGGAAGCCCTGCGTGAAGACGAAATCGCCTGCCGCTCCATGGGCCTGAACCACGTGCTGGTCAAGCTCTCGGCGTTCACCATCGGCGCCTCGACCGCCGGTCTGGCCGGGGTGTTCTTCGCCACCTACCAGGGCTTCGTCAACCCGACCTCGTTCACCTTCTTCGAGTCGGCGCTGATCCTCGCCATCGTGGTACTGGGCGGCATGGGTTCGACCATAGGCGTCGTCATCGCGGCCTTCGTGCTGACCGTCGCCCCGGAGCTGCTGCGTGGCTTTGCCGAATACCGCGTGCTGCTGTTCGGCATCCTGATGGTGTTGATGATGATCTGGCGACCGCGCGGCCTGATTCGGATCAGCCGTACCGGTGTGTCCCCGCGTAAAGGAGTAGCGCCATGAGCGAAGTCGTACTCAGTGTCGAAAAACTGATGATGCACTTCGGCGGCATCAAGGCGTTGAACGACGTCAGCCTGAAGGTCAAGCGCAATTCGATCTTCGCCCTGATCGGCCCCAACGGCGCCGGCAAGACCACGGTGTTCAACTGCCTGACGGGGTTCTACAAGGCCTCCGGCGGCAAGATCGAACTCAACGTGCGTGGCCAGCAGACCAACGTCATCAAACTGCTGGGCGAGTCGTTCAAGCCGACCGACTTCGTCTCACCGAAAGCTTTTGCCAGCCGGATGTTCTACAAGGCGTTCGGCGGCACTCATCTGGTGAACCGTGCCGGGCTGGCGCGTACGTTCCAGAACATTCGCCTGTTCAAGGAAATGTCGGTACTGGAAAACCTGCTGGTGGCCCAACACATGTGGGTCAACCGCAGCATGCTCGCCGGCATCCTCAATACCAAGGGCTATCGCAAGGCCGAAAGCGATGCGCTGGACCACGCGTTCTACTGGCTGGAAGTGGTGGATCTGGTGGACTGCGCCAACCGCCTGGCCGGCGAGCTGTCCTACGGCCAGCAACGCCGCCTGGAAATCGCCCGTGCCATGTGCACCCGTCCGCAGATCATCTGCCTCGACGAACCGGCCGCCGGCCTCAACCCTCAGGAAACCGAAGCGCTGAGCGCGATGATCCGGCTGCTGCGCGACGAGCACGATCTGACCGTGGTGCTGATCGAACACGACATGGGCATGGTAATGAGCATTTCCGACCACATCGTGGTGCTGGACCACGGCATCGTCATCGCCGAGGGTGGCCCCGAGGCGATCCGCAACGACCCGAAAGTGATTGCCGCTTATCTGGGCGCCGATGAAGAGGAGGTGGTATGAGCAAACCCATCCTCCAACTCAAGGACCTGGACGTGTTCTACGGCCCGATCCAGGCCCTCAAGGGTGTTTCGCTGCACATCAACGAAGGCGAAACCGTCAGCCTGATCGGCTCCAACGGTGCCGGCAAGTCGACCCTGCTGATGTCGATCTTCGGCCAGCCACGGGCAGCCGACGGGCAGATCCTTTATCAGGGCGTGGACATTACCCACAAGTCGTCCCACTACATCGCCTCCAACGGTATCGCGCAGTCGCCGGAAGGGCGGCGGGTGTTCCCCGACATGACCGTCGAGGAAAACCTGCTGATGGGCACTATCCCTATCGGTGACAAGTACGCCAAGGAAGACATGCAACGCATGTTCGAGCTGTTCCCGCGGCTCGAAGAGCGGCGTACCCAGCGGGCGATGACCATGTCCGGCGGCGAGCAGCAGATGCTCGCCATCGCCAGGGCCCTGATGAGCCGGCCCAAGCTGCTGTTGCTGGATGAGCCGAGCCTGGGCCTGGCGCCGATCGTGGTGAAGCAGATCTTCGCGACCCTGCGTGAACTGGCCAAGACCGGCATGACCATCTTCCTGGTGGAACAGAACGCCAACCACGCCCTGCGCCTGTCGGACCGGGCGTACGTGATGGTCAACGGTGAAATCCGCATGACCGGTACCGGCAAGGAGCTGCTGGTCAACGAGGATGTGCGCAACGCCTACCTCGGCGGGCACTGAGTTTCAGTGGTTATGCACAAGCCCCGGCGCGCAATCGCCGGGGCTTTTTTACATTTCCCAAACACCACTAAACCCCCTGTAGGAGCGAGCTTGCTCGCGAAGGTCTCAAGGGCAACGCGTTTTTCCAGAATGTTCGGGTTTTCCTTGACGTCCATCGCGAGCAAGCTCGCTCCTACGGGGTTTTTGGCGTGCCTGCGGGAAATTGTGGAAAACAATATTCCAAAGCTCCCGAAGCGCGACATAAAGCCGCTGCAAATTGTTGTTTTGTCACGGTTTTGACTTGTCCCCGTTTGCTGTGGAACCGGCTGTGAATAACGTGGGAGTAGCTGGCTGTAGGCCTTTAAATCCGTGGCTTGCAGAGGTGTGGTTGTTTTTTGATCAGTCGGTTTTGCGCAACTTCGAGGCCGCTTTGTCAACCCTTTTGTTGGTGATGAAAGTATGCGGAATCGGTGTGGGCAAGCCTGTGGATAAGTCTGTGATTAAACTCTGGAAAGACTCGGCTGAAGGCCGTGGTTACTGGCTTGGCGCCATCGCCGGTTTGACCCGTCAGTCATGAAAATGGCCAAGGGCTACACAGCCAGCGCTTGAGGGTCAAGCGAAAAAGTTTTAAAACTCTGCGCAAAGCCTTGTGGATAGCGGCCTGCAGCTTTTCCACTTGCCCCCAGAGACTGTGGACCGGCCTGTGGATAACGTGCGCGCACATGGCTGCAGGCCACGCTGGTCAAGGGTTTGCCGGGGTTGAGCGTTTTTTGCACAGTTTGAGCGGTGGTTGCCGCTGCGAACAAGGCCGGGCATGCTGCCTGCTGATTTTCTATTCCAATGGCTGGCGATCAGCCGAAGCAAGGAGAACACGATGTCCAACACCCTGTTTATTACCGGCGCGACCTCCGGTTTTGGTGAAGCCTGTGCCCGTCGTTTTGCCGAGGCCGGCTGGAAACTGGTGCTGACGGGTCGTCGTGAAGAGCGCCTCAATGCGCTGTGCGTCGAGCTGTCCAGGCAAACGGAAGTCCATGGCCTGGTACTCGATGTGCGTGATCGCAAGGCCATGGAGGAGGCGATTGCCAATCTGCCGCCATCCTTTGCCAAACTGCGCGGGTTGATCAACAACGCCGGGCTGGCCCTGGGTGTCGACCCTGCGCCCAAGTGCGACCTGGACGATTGGGACACCATGGTCGATACCAACGTCAAAGGCCTGATGTACAGCACCCGTCTGCTGTTGCCACGCCTGATTGCTCACGGTCGTGGTGCCGGCATCGTCAACCTGGGTTCCATCGCCGGCAACTATCCGTACCCGGGCAGCCACGTGTATGGCGCGACCAAGGCGTTCGTCAAACAGTTCTCCCTGAACCTGCGCTGCGACCTGCAAGGCACCGGCGTACGAGTCAGCAACATCGAGCCCGGCCTGTGCGAGAGCGAGTTCTCGCTGGTGCGTTTTGCCGGTGACCAGGAGCGCTACAACGCCACTTACGCCGGTGCCGAGGCGATTCAGCCGCAAGACATCGCCGAAACCATCTTCTGGGTGCTCAATGCTCCGGCGCACATCAACATCAACAGCCTGGAGTTGATGCCGGTGAGCCAGACCTGGGCTGGGTTTGCCATCGACCGTAAATCTTAAGACCGAGTCATGGCCCTTCGCGAGCAGGCTCGCTCCCACAGGTTTTTGTGTTGTCCACACAATTTGTGTTCACCACTATCCACTGTGGGAGCGAGCCTGCTCGCGAAGGGGCCGGCTCAGGCGACACAAAGCTTCAGCTAGACTCCTCCCTCAAGCAACCCGCCACACCCGGCGGTCCAGAGGTATCAGAGGAGACCAAGTGAGTAATCGAGGCGAGCAGTCGCTGCTCAAACAATCGACCTTCCTGATGTTGGCGGTGACCTTTGCCGGGATCATCACCGGTTTTGTTTCGGGTGCCCAATCCATCCTGTTCGATGGCTTCTTTTCGTTAATCGCGGCCTTCATCAAGGTCCTGATGCTGATCACTGCCCGGCTGATCGCCAAGGAAAGCAATCAACGCTTCCAGTTCGGCTCCTGGCACCTGGAGCCCATGGTGCTGGTGATCGAAGGTAGCTTCATTTTCCTGGTCGCCATTTATGCCTTTCTCAACGGTGTGTTCGGCATTATCAGCGGTGGCCGCGAGGTCGAACTCGGGCTGGTGATCGTCTATGCGGCGGTGTTTACCGTTGTTGAACTGATTTATTTTTTCTACGTCCGCCATCGCAATCGCACACTCAACTCATCGCTGATCCAGTTCGACAATATCAGCTGGCTGGTGGACGCGATGCTGTCGGCGGGCCTGCTGGTGAGTTTCCTGATCGCGCTGTTGCTCAAGACCCAGGGTTATGACGAGTGGGCGGTGTATGTCGACCCGATGATCCTGATTCTGCTGGCCTTGGGCATGCTCCCCCCGGCCTTCAAAATCCTCGGCCCGGCCTTGCGCGATGTGCTGGGGATCGTCCCGGATCAACTGGACGACAAGGTGCGTCAGGTGATGGAGGTGGCGAAGGTCGAGCATGGTTTCGACGATTACATTTCCTACGTGCAGAAACACGGCAGGGCCTGTTTCATCGAAATACACATCGTGTTGCCGAAAGATTACTGGCTGGACGGTGTTGGGCAACTGGACAGTCTGCGCGAGGAAATCTCCACAAAGCTTGGCGAGCCGGACGCCGCGCGATGGCTGACCATCAGCTTTACCGGGGATCGCAAATGGATTGAGTGAGGGGATTTCACCTTGTGGCGAGATATTCCGCCAACCCGCGATAGCAGGTCGCCAGGTGATAAGGCGTGGTCGACGGCATGTCGCGGCGGCTGACTTCACCCTGTTCATCACGGCATTCGTACCAGCCGCCGGCATGCAGCGAGCGCTGCTGCAACGCCTGCAACTGGCGCAGTACATCGGCTTCGCTGTCCGGTCGCAGCGTCAGCGCACGCAGGTATTCGGCCTGCGCCCAGATACGCTGCGTGGCGTCTCGAATGCCGCCATCCGCTGCGAAGTCGAGCATCGCCCGCACAGCGCCAGTCTGTTGATCGATGCCCACTTGCTCGGTAAAGGCGAAGGCCCGCTCCAGATCGGCATGCAGCGTCGAATGGCGTAACAGCGCCGAGGATTGCAGCAGGAAATACCACTCGAACTGATGCCCCGGTTCAAACCAGTTATCCACAGACCCCAGCGGCTTTTCCATCAACACGCCCCGTTGCGGATCGATGAAGCGCGCGTGCATGGCTGTGCATAACTCGACGAGTGCGTGTTGCACGTCGTGATCTTCACGCACCGAGAGGGTGGCGAGGAAGGCTTCGGCCAGGTGCATCAGCGGGTTTTGCAACGGGCCGCTGTCCAGCGGTGCCCAGTCGCGGTCGAGCGTGGCTTCGTACAGACCGTCGTCCGTGGCGAAACGTTGCGCAAGCACTTCCAGCGAGGCGTTGAGTACCGACTCGACCAATGGCTCGCGGACCTTGTCCCAGTAATGGGCGCAGGCGAACAGGATGAAGGCGTGGGTGTACAGGTCTTTGCGTGGGTCCAGCGGCGCCCCTTGTGCGTCGACGCTGTAGAACCAGCCACCGTGCTCGGCATCGTGGAAGTGGCGCTGCAATGAGCGGAACAGCGCGGCGGCGCGCTCTTCGGCACCCGGCACCTGACCGATCAGGCTGGCAAACAGATACAACTGCCGCGCACAGGCCATGGCCCGGTAGCGTTGCGGGGGCAGCGGCCGGTGTGCGGCATCCAGCGCCTCGTAGGGCAACGCCATGTCGGCATTCCAGCCCGGACCTTGCCAGAGCGGCACGATGACGTTCAGGAAGTGCTGTTGCACCGAGGCGAACAGGGCGGTCAATTCAGGCTGGGAGGCGGAGCGGGAAACAGGCGGCATTGGCTGGCGTCGTCACGGCAGGGGCGATTGCGCGACATGTTAGCAGGCCTGAGAGGGGTGGTGTCTGTCAGGCCGTCATCGCGAGCAGGCTCGCTCCCACATTAGTCCTGTGCACACAGTTCCATTGTGGGAGCGAGCCTGCTCGCGATGGGGCCATCACAGGCAACAAAAAATCAGCCCGCCAGTAACCACACCCCGGTCGCCGCCGAAGCCGCGCCCGCCAGTCGCACCAATGGTGCCGCCGCTTGCGGCAACACACGCACCAGCGCATAACCTGCTGCGTGCAACACCGCGGTCGCCGCGACGAAGCCTGCGGCGTAGGTCCAGGGACTCGACATCTCCGGCAACTCCAGACCATGTGCCACGCCGTGGAACAGCGCAAACAACGCCGTTGCAGCCACCGCCATGCCCAGCGGTGGACGCACCGCCAGCGCCACCGCCAGGCCCAGCGCCAATACCGATGCCGCAATCCCGCTTTCCAGCGCCGGCAGGTTCAGCCCTTCAAAACCCAGCAAGCCGCCGATCAGCAGGGTGCCCACGAATGTGCACGGCAGCGCCCAGCGTGCGGCACCCTGTTGCTGCGCCGCCCACAGACCAACCGCCAGCATCGCCAGCAGGTGATCCAGACCGCCAAGCGGATGGCTGATACCGGCGATCAAGCCGTTGCCACCGTGCCCCGGGTGGGCGAAGGCGAGGGCCGGGGTCAGCAGCAGGGCCAGGGCAGGCAGAATGCGTTTCAGGGTCATGGATAAGCTTCCTTGTTGATAAGTCGTGATCAGGCCGCGGTCAGCAAACCCTGGCGTTCGATGAAGGCGATGATCTCTTCCAGGCCCAGGCCGGTTTTCTGATTGCTGAACACGAACGGCTTGCCGTTGCGCATACGCCGGGTGTCGCTGTTCATCATCTCCAGCGAGGCGCCGACCAGCGGTGCCAGGTCGATTTTGTTAATCACCAGCAGATCGGATTTGCAGATCCCCGGCCCACCCTTGCGCGGCAGCTTGTCGCCGGCGGAAACGTCGATCACGTAGATCGTCAGGTCGGACAATTCCGGGCTGAAGGTCGCGGAGAGGTTGTCGCCACCGGACTCCACGAGAATCAGGTCCAGCCCCGGAAAACGGCGATTGAGTTGATCCACGGCTTCGAGGTTGATCGAGGCGTCTTCGCGGATGGCCGTGTGCGGGCAGCCGCCGGTTTCCACGCCAATGATGCGTTCCGGCGCCAGGGCTTCGTTGCGCACCAGAAAGTCGGCGTCTTCGCGGGTGTAGATGTCGTTGGTCACGACGGCCAGGTTGTAGCGCTCGCGCAGGGCCAGGCACAGGGCCAGGGTCAGGGCGGTCTTGCCGGAACCGACCGGGCCGCCGATGCCGACGCGCAGGGGTTGTGTGTTCATGTGGTTCTCCAAAGTAAGGGGCCCTAGGAACGGAACAGACGGCTGTATTGGCGCTCATGGGCCATACACGCCAGGGACAGGCCGAAAGCGGCACTGCCGTAATGATCGGGATCGATTCGAGTGGCGTTCTGTTGGGTTTGTTGAAGCAGCGGCAGCAGTTCGCTGGTCAGGCGCTGGGCGGCTTGCTGACCCAATGGCAAGGTTTTCATCAGCACCGCCAACTGGTTTTCCAGCCAGCTCCACAGCCACGCGGCCAAGGCGTCCTGCGGGTTGATCTGCCAGGCGCGGGCGGCCAATGCCCAACCCAGGGCCAGATGTGGCTCGGTACGTTGTTCAAGGAAGGCGCGGGCGGCTGTGTCGAGTTCCGGCAAGCCGTTGAGCAATTGCTGCAACGAGTAGCCCATCTGCCGGCTCTCCTGATGCAGCTCGCGGGTTTCGCGACTGGCACGGTGTTCCTCGCAGCGTTGCAGCAATTGGCCCCAGTTGTCTTCGCTGGCGGCCATGCAATGGGCGAGCAGCAACGGTGCTTCGAAGCGGGCCAGGTTCAGCAACAGCTGATCGCTGATCCAGCGTCGGGCGCTGTCGCAATCGTGAACGTGGCCGTTATCCACCGCCATTTCCAGCCCCTGGGAGTAGCTGTAGCCGCCAATCGGCAATTGCGGACTGGCCAGGCGCAGCAGTGCCCAGGCCGGGCTCATGGGCGTACGCCGAACTGGTGCAGTTTCGGCGCGTAGTTGAAGTCTTCATCACCGTGGCGCGAATGATGGTGGCCTCCGCCATAGGCACCGTGTTCCGGCTGGAACGGCGCTTCGATGTTCGAGGCAACGGCACCGAGTTGTTCGAGCATGGCCTTGAGCACGTAATCGTCGAGCAGGCGCAACCAGCCGTCGCCGACCTGCAGGGCAACATGGCGGTTGCCCAGGTGATAGGCCGCGCGGGTCAGTTCGAAGGCATTGGCGCAGGTAACGTGCAGCAATTGTTCGGGGCGGGCGCAGACACGCACGATTCGCCCGTCTTCGGCTTGCAGGCATTCGCCGTCATGCAACGGCGGCTGGCCGCGCTCCAGAAACAACCCGACGTCTTCGCCTTCGGCACTGAAGCAGCGCAAACGGCTTTTGCTGCGGGCTTCGAACGTCAGGTGCAGTTCGGCGGCCCAAACGGGTTGAGGGTCGATTCTGTGGTGAATCACCAGCATCGGAAGGCTTCCAGCAATGGACAATGCTCAGGCTAGAGCAAGGGGCTTGCCAATCGAGGTGATGCGTAGGAAATGCCTGACGGAGGCGTAAGGCGGTTTTTTTGCGTGAGGTTTTTGGATGAATTTAGTGCGCTGCTTTTGCGGTGCGCACCAAGATGAAGCGATGCGCGTCACTGTAGGAGCGAGCTTGCTCGCGATGGTGGTGTGTCTGGCATATGAATACTGACTGTGCCGACGCCATCGCGAGCAAGCTCGCTCCTACAGTTAGCTTATTCGGTGCTGCCCAGCCCTTGCCAATGCTTGAGGCCGATAAAGATAAAACGCAGTTGCTGGGTGATTTTCGCCTGGGGTGTCAGATGCTCGGGCAAGGCTTCGGTTGGCGGATCGATGATGTCTGGCAGGGTGGCGAACACGCTTTTGACGATCAGATCCGCCATGACGCTCAGGTCGGCGATGTCCAGATGCTGCAGTTTCGGCATCAGTGACAAATCCGCCGCCAGGTCCGAACTAATGTCTTCACGCAGACGGCCGATGGCCTTTCGCACTGGCAACGAACCGCCGTATTGCTCGCGGGCGAGAAACAGGAACTGCGAACGGTTGGCGCTGACCACGTCGAGAAAGATCCGCACCGAGGCATCGATGATGCCGCCCATCACGAATTCGTTGTGTCGCACCAGGCGAATGGTTTCGCGAAATGTCTGGCCGACTTCGCTGACCAGCACCAGGCCCAGTTCATCCATATCGGCAAAATGGCGGTAGAAACCGGTCGGTACGATGCCGGCGGTTTTCGCGACTTCGCGCAGGCTCAGGCTGCCGAATCCTCGGCCGCCGTCCATCAGGTGCCGGGCAGCGTCCATCAGGGCGTTACGGGTTTGTTGCTTCTGTTCGGCGCGGGGCAGCATCGCAAGGGCGTTTTCTGGACAGGGACGCGGCGCACTCTAGCAAATCGGCTTTGCCGGCGTCGAACGACTGTGGGGGGATCGAGCGGGGACGTACGGCATTGATCAATCTGAGCGCTGAAAAGTCAAAAGCCCAATCCGGGAATTGGGCTTCTTTTCAAGGCGGCCATTTGACTTAGGCCTGGGTGCTGTTGCGTTCGATCACGCGGTCACCACCGCCTTCGGCGAGGGTTTGGCCTTGTGGAGTACGATCCGAACCGCCTTCAGCGAGGGTTTGACCTTGTGGGGTGCGATCCGAACCACCTTCAGCGAGGGTTTGACCTTGTGGGGTGCGATCCGAACCGCCTTCAGCGAGGGTCTGGCCTTGTGGAGTGCGATCGGAACCATCGGCAGCCAGGGTTTGGCCTTGTGGAGTACGGTCCGAGCCATCCTGAGTGATCAGGCCTTTTTCTTTCAGGCGATCATTACCGCCTTCGGCAAGGGTCTGGCCTTGTGGAGTGCGTTCGGAGCCATCGGCAGCGACGGTCTGGCTGAACACCGAGTGGTTCTGTTTCACTTGTGGCGTGGCCTGGTCAGCGGCTGGCAGGGCAAAAGCGGTGCTGGCCAGCATCGAGAGGGAAAGGCTAAGCAGTAGTTGGCGTTTCATGATCGTTTTGCTCCTTGTGGGGGCGAATAAGTGGGCACGAGAGCAATGCTACTCTCGATAAGTCGATATGAAAGTTCATAAACGCAATGGTAATAATCAACGGAATTGATTGTTTGCTGCGTGGGCTCTAGGCCGGGCGTTTCCGGCGAGTTGATTTGCACTGATGTGGGTATTTTCGACTCACCTGTGACATGCAGAGATGCGGGGTCGGTAACGCTGGATGACCGACTGGTCACGGTTTGACTTGGCGAAATCTGATTGTCGATTAAACCTGGCGGATTTTTATCAGTCGTAGACTCCATGGCGAGCCGCTTTCGGCTCACCGTTTCACATGCGCGTCGCAGTCGGGGCGCCCGGTCGTATCAGGAGCCCTGTGCAATGACGCGCACTCAAAAGACATTTGTCTGGACCCTTTCCACTTTCCTTACCTTGTTGGCGGTGCTGGTGCTGATCATCGTGTTCTTCGACTGGAACCGGATCAAAGCGCCGCTCAACGCCAAGGTTTCCGAAGAACTGCACCGCGTTTTTGCAATCTACGGCAATCTGTCGGTGGTCTGGCAGGTCGAACCCGATGAAAGCGGCTGGCGCGCCTGGGTGCCATGGCCCCACGTGGTGGCCGAGGACCTCAGCCTGGGCAACCCGGACTGGTCAAAGCAACCGCAGATGGTCACCCTCAAACGGGTAGAACTGCGTATTTCACCTTTGGCATTGCTGGCGCAGCGGGTGGTGATCCCGCGTATCGATCTCACCGAGCCGTATGCCCACCTGCAACGCCTGGCTGACGGGCGCGCCAACTGGACCTTCAAATTCGATCCGAAAGACCCGAACGCCGAGCCTTCCAGCTGGAGGGTGGATATTGGCGCGATCGGCTTCGACAAGGGCCACGTCATACTCGACGACCAGAGCCTGAAGACCCAACTCGACGTGCTGATCGATCCATTGGGCAAACCGGTTCCATTCAGCGATATCGTCGGCGAGAAAGCGGCGAAAGCCGCGCAGGAAAAGGGCTCGTCCCCTCAGGACTATGCCTTCGCCCTCAAGGTCAACGGCCAGTACCACGGCCAGAAACTCGAGGGCCAGGGCAAGATTGGCGGGCTGTTGGCGCTGCAGGACGCGGCACGGCCGTTTCCGCTACAGGCGCAGGTAAAGATCGCCGATTCCAGCGTAGAACTGGCCGGCACCCTGACCGATCCGATGAATCTCGGCGCCCTGGACCTACGCCTGAAACTGGCCGGCACCAGCCTGGGCAACCTCTACCCGCTGACCGGCGTAACCCTGCCGGACACGCCACCCTATGCCACCGACGGCCACCTGATTGCCAGGTTGCACGAGGCCGGTGGCGCGGTGTTCCGCTATGAAGAATTCAACGGAAAGATCGGCGAGAGCGACATCCACGGCAATCTGACTTACGTGGCGAGCCAGCCACGGCCAAAACTCAGCGGCTCGCTGCTGTCCAGTCAATTGCTGTTCGCCGACCTGGCGCCGCTGATTGGTGCCGACTCCAACGCCGAACAGAAGGCCCGTGGCGGTGACAGCAAACAGCCGGCGGACAAGGTTATGCCGGTCGAAGAGTTCAAGACCGATCGCTGGCGCGATATGGACGCCGATGTCGAGTTCACCGGCAAGCGCATCGTGCACAGCGAAAAACTGCCGTTCAACGACCTCTATACCCATCTGGTGCTCACCGATGGCGTGCTCAGTCTCGAGCCGCTGCGCTTCGGCGTGGCCGGGGGCAAGCTGGATGCGCAGATTCGCCTGAACGGCCATGCCGAGCCGTTGGAAGGCCAGGCAAAACTCACCGCACGGGGCTTCAAGCTCAAGCAGCTGTTCCCCGGCTTTGAGCCGATGAAAACCAGTTTTGGCGAACTCAACGGCGATGCCGATATCAGCGGGCGTGGCAACTCCGTGGCCAAGCTGCTGGGCAGCGCCAATGGCAACCTGAAAATGCTGATCAATGATGGCGCCATCAGTCGCGAACTCATGGAATTGGCGGGCCTGAACGTCGGCAACTACGTGGTGGGCAAGATCTTTGGCGACAAGGAAGTGAAGATCAACTGCGCAGCCGCCGACTTCGGTATCCAGTCCGGCCTGGCGAGTACCCGCCTGTTTGTGTTCGACACCGAGAACGCCATCGTCTACATCGACGGCACCGCTGACATGGCGACCGAGCAACTGGACCTGACCATCTCTCCGCAATCCAAGGGCTGGCGTCTGCTTTCATTGCGCTCGCCGCTGTATGTGCGCGGCAAGTTCGTCAAGCCCGATGCCGGGGTCAAGGCCGTGCCGTTGATGCTGCGCGGAGCCGGGATGGTGGCGCTGGGCGTGATCGCCGCACCGGCGGCCGGGTTGCTGGCGCTGGTGGCACCGAGTGGGGGGGAGCCGAATCAATGTGCGCCGTTGCTGGAGCAGATGAAGGCGGGCAAGGCGCCGAAAACCGTTAAAGGTAACTAACGGTGAAGTGAGAACGTTAATTTATCGTGGCGCTTACTTCAATGCAGGCCATTGTTTTACATGCTGCTTGATTGTTATGCCGTGAATGGGATGGGTGGTTTGGTGCTGGGGGCTAAGTTGATCGGTAATAAAGTGATATGCATGAGGTGTGGAAAAGTCAGGTTGACTTAAGTAGGTTTCAAGTGTCGGTCGACAGGCTGATGCGGGGAATTATACTCACACTAAATAAGGAAGTTTACATGAGCATGTTGATGCCAGATCTCGAAGAAAGCAGGGAGTTTTTCCGGAGTGTTCAATTTGCACCTAGAGTTCGTACTCAAAGACTTTCGCCATTTTCCACGCAGGAAAAGCAAGGGGTTTCAGAGCTCGATGTACTGTTGGCTAACGACGAGCCTACGGTGATCGGCTTTGGAGATAATCTTGAGGGAGATATAAAACAAGCGGCAGCGGACAGTATTCATTTTGCTGAGCGATATGCAGATTCGCAAATTGATAAAACAACCTCGCAGATCGTATGGTATGAGCATTACAGAACTGCCATGAAGCATTGTGGTTGGACCATGACAAATGCCAAGTATCAGGATCATGTAACTTCACAAGTCAACGTGACGATGGACTCCATTGTTCTGGAGATTATTGCGGCGGTTGCTGGTAAGAATGCGCCGGCAATGTTGAGCTTGATGGGGAATGTATTTGAAAAAATAAAAAACAACGAAGGCCTTGTTAGCTTGTTCGATAAAAACAGCAAGAGCAATGATGAGGCAGACTTCAGGATAATCCCTTGTTTACAATCGCCCAAAGGTACCGCAATAACAGCCATGCTGGCCGTTGATTGTAAATTCAAAACCCAGGAGGGTGGCGCCTGGTTCTGGAAATGGAAGTTATCTCAGCTGAAAATGAAAAAAATTGCTTCCATGGTGGAGCTTAATATGCGCATCCACGAACGTAACAGGGACAATATCTATGAAGCGCTTGATATCAGTTCTGATGAGTTCTTTAGTGGTGTAAAGCTGTAATTAGTAATGCTTCCTTGGTGGGTTGCGCATCCGCAGCCCATCATGGACTTTCCATTTGGAGGCGATAATGATCAGGGATCAGATCTTTCTGGTACAAGGTAGTCTATTGTCCTTCCCCATTGCTTATCTTGAGCAGGGGAGGTTGGATGTGCTGAATTCGATGTTGTATTGCAGGCTGTATGCAAACTCCAAAGCTGATAGGTTTTCCAGTCGTGGTGACTGGTCTTCACATCGCGACAAGGCCATGAACCAGGTTAAGTGGGACGGACTTTTTTTCAGGAATAAACGCTTCGAAGCAGACAGCACGGAATTGATTAGTGTGCAGGGTCTCGTCGACGAGCAGTTAGAGGTTCTTCTCGGTGGTGGCGCAACTGAGTGGCTCAAGCAACTGGTGGGTTGTTCTGGCCAGGATTTGCATGAGTCGGCATTGGGAGTGGTACTCCGGGAACAGGCCGTCATCACGCGGAAAAATGAGGATGATTGCGAGATTTCCACGATTGATTTGCAAGTGAATACTGTCCAGAACGGGGCAGTGCTTTCGTCCGTTTCGGTACATTTCAGTACTACTGAAAGCGTTGCTCTTGATTTTTTCACTCAATTATTCAAAGGTGGAAAAATCGTGGGCGAGGTGGCAGTTGAAGTGTCACAGAAAGCTCTGAATACCGTTCAATTCGAAAAAGATCGCATACGGCAAAGGATACTGAGTCAACTCCCCGCCAATAAAGATTCGTTGATTGTTGATTTTACTGCTGAAGGGGTATGTGCCTTGCGTTGAGAGTGGAAGACCCAATCCAGTGCCAGGCGTCGACAGGACGTGCCAGAGGCATGGAGAGCATTCGAATGTTGGAACAGCCTTGTCGAGTTGTTTCCAGCGACAAGGCCTTCAATAAAATGAAAAGTCTTTCAAGACGTCCGTCACTGGGCATTCGCGGCAGTTGGCGAAGGCTTCGGGGTTGGCAGTAACCCTGACAATGCCGATTCCTCGGCCAGCCACGCAAAAAACGCCCGAACCGGCGGGTGCCGTTCGCGCCCAGGTACACAAAGGGCACTGTATCCGGCTCCATTGACCTGGGCGTCACCTCGATAAGGTACGAGCACACCACTGGCCACACTCTGTGACACCAGAATATTGCTCGCCAGTACAAGACCCTGGCCGGCAATGGCCGCTTGCAAGGCGTAATGCTCTTCGTCGTACTCGCGTATTGCAGGCTGATTTTCCAGCCAGGTCTCACCGGTCCGTGCACACCAGGCCTGCCAACCATGGGCATAGAGCCTGGAGTTGTGCCAACGCACGCTGATCAGCGTCGGGGTACGACTCACTGCCAGGGCCACCTGTTCAGGGGAACCGTAGACGCCGAAGGACTCATCGAACAGGCACTGGCCGTACAGGTTGGGGTAGTCGTCGAGGCTGTAGCGCAGCACCAGATCGACACTGGCGTCCTGATGCAGATCGATGACTTCGCAATGGGTATCGAGGCGCACATTGATGTTCGGGTGCCGGACGTAGAAGCGTCCCAGCCGTGGCACCAGCCACAGCGCGGCAAAGGCCGCGGTGGTGGAGACCGTCAGGTTGGCACTGCTGCGTTGCGGGCGCAGGGTGTCGACACTTTGCGCCACTTCGAGGAAAGCCCCGTGCAAGCTCTGGAACAGCCGTTCGCCGCATTCGGTCAGGCGCACCTGGCGTGGCAGGCGCTCGAACAACGGCACGCCGAGCCAGGTCTCCAGGGAGCGGATCTGATGGGACACGGCCGTCGGGGTGACCGACAGTTCTTCGGCGGCCGCCTTGAAGCTCAACAGGCGTGAGGCGGATTCGAAGGCGCGCAGGGCGGTCAAGGGCAGCGAGGCGAACACTGAAAACTCCTCAGATGAAATGGATTCATCCTGACTGATTTTTGCTCATTTGAAGTGGCGCAGCTGAGAGCCGCAAGCTGCAAGCCTCAAGCCGTTTGAGTTTAGTCCTTGAGGAGATTCAGATGAGTAAAATTCTTGCCGTTCATGCCAGCCCCCGTGGTGATCGCTCTCACTCCCGCCGTTTGGCCGAAGTGTTTCTGACGGCCTGGCAGGCCCGTCATCCACACTCGCAGTTGACCCGGCGCGAGGTCGGTCGGGCGCTGATACCGCCGGTCAACGAGGCATTCGTGGCCGCTGCGTTTTACCCCGAACCCGACGCCCGGCCTCTGTCGATGCAGGCCGACCTGGCACTCAGTGACGTACTGGTCGGCGAACTGCTAAGCCACGATGTGTTGCTGATTTCCACGCCCATGCACAACTTCAGCGTGCCCAGTGGCCTCAAGGCCTGGATCGATCAGATCGTGCGCGTCGGCGTGACCTTCGATCACATCCTGGACAATGGCGTGGCCCAGTACCAACCGCTGGTGCAGGGTAAAAAAGCCCTGATCGTCACCAGCCGTGGCGGCTTCGGTTTTGGCCCGGGCGGCGAGCTGGAGGCCATGAACCATGCCGACACGCTACTGCGCACGGCGCTCGGATTCATCGGCATCACGGACGTCACCGTGGTGGCTGCCGAGGGCGAAGAGTCCGCCGAGCGCACCTTTGAAATCTCTGCTGCCGAGGCTGAGCGGCGCTTATTGGCGCTGGCCGGGGAGTTCTAAATGGCCTGGCTGTTTCTGCTGATCGCCGCCGGGTTCGAAGTCACCTTCGCCATGGGCATGAAATACGCCGAGGGCTTCACCCGGCTCTGGCCTTCGCTGATCACCGTGGTGGCCGCTGTGGGCGGGATCTACTTTCTGACCCTGGCCATGCGCGAATTGCCGGTGAGCATCGCCTACCCGATCTGGACCGCCATTGGTTCGCTGGGCACGGTGTTTCTCGGTTTCGCGCTGCTGGGTGAAAGCCTGAGCGTGATCAAACTGGTCTCGGTCGGGCTGATCGTGGCGGGCGTGGCGGGGTTGAAGTAGGGCGGATGACATAGACTTGTCGTCGAGTTGTCATCTTCGCTGGTGATGCTTGGTGGATGTCCCGACCCCGCCTTGCGTCACTCCCCGACCACAAGGATGTCCGCCCATGTCGCAAGGTTCTGCCCCGCGCTACCCGCTGGTGTTGGTACCCGGAATGCTCGGGTTCATCCGCCTGGTGTTTTATCCGTACTGGTACGGGATCGTCGAGGCATTGCGCCGTGGCGGTGCAGTGGTGTTCGCGGTGCAGGTCTCGCCGCTCAACTCGAACGAGGTGCGCGGTGAGCAATTGCTGGCGCGTATCGACGAAATCCTGCGGGAAACCGGCGCCGACAAGGTCAACCTGATAGGCCATAGCCAGGGCGCGCTGACCGCCCGTTATGCAGCGGCCAAGCGTCCGGACCAGATCGCTTCGGTGACCTCGGTGGCGGGGCCGAATCACGGTTCGGAACTCGCCGATTACCTGCACGAGCATTATCCCCATGACAGCATGCGTGGCCGACTGCTGTGCTTTTTGCTGCGGATGATCGGTGTGCTGATGGGGTGGCTGGATACCGGTTACCGCGGGCCGAAGCTGCCGGTGGATATCCATGCGTCCCACCACTCCCTCACCTGCGCTGGCGTCGCGCTGTTCAACCAGCGTTATCCACAAGGGCTGCCCGACATCTGGGGTGGTCACGGGCCGGAAGAGGTCAATGGCGTGCGTTATTACTCCTGGTCCGGCACCTTGCAACCGGGCATTACCGATCGCGGGCGCAACCTGCTGGACGGCACCAACCGCAGTTGCCGGCTATTCGCCAAAACCTTCCTCCGCGAAGCCGGGCATTGCGACGGCATGGTCGGACGCTATAGCTCGCACCTGGGGACGGTGATTGGCGATGAGTATCCGCTGGATCACTTCGATATCGTCAACCAGTCGCTGGGGCTGGTGGGCAAGGGGGCCGAGCCGATCCGCTTGTTTGTCGAGCATGCGGCGCGGCTGACGGCGGCAGGCGTCTAGACCGCCTTATCGTTCTTCGCGAGCAGGCTCGCTCCCACATTAGACTGCGTTCGCCCGGCTACACGGATCACTGTGGGAGCGAGCCTGCTCGCGAAGGCGCCGGATCAGGCAACGCAAGCCTTACGACCCAACACCGTCGTCCAACGCTCGGAAACAATCACCCCGCCCAAGGTCAACACCCCACCCACCAGGTGATACATCGCCAGTTGTTCATGCAGCACCACCGCCGCAATCAATGCAGTAATCAACGGCAGCAAGTTGAAAAACTGCGTGGTCCGGCTCGGCCCCAAACGTACCACGGCCTGCATCCACGCCAGCGGCGCGACCATCGAAGCGAGCAGGCAGGCGTACAGCACCAGCGGAATGTTCTGCAGGGTCGGGCCGGCTTTCGGTGAGGCGAGGAACAGCGGAAACAGCACTGCAACGGCCACCAGCACCTGCAAATACAGGAGCACCAGCGGCGGCAATTTCAGCTGCCATTTTTTCAACAGGGTGCTGTAGACCGCGTAGGCCAGGGTGGCGATCAGCATCATCGCGTCGCCCAGGTTGACCCCGTGCTCCAGCAATGCGCCAAGGCTGCCGGACGACACCACCACCAGCACACCGGTGAACGACAGCGCCGCACCGGCCAGGGCCCCCATGGTCAGGCGCTGGCCGAGGCTGATGATTGCCATGGCCAGCGACATCAGTGGCATCAGCGACAGGATGATGCCCATGTTGGTCGCCGAGGTCAGGCTCGCGGCGAAGTACGCCAGGCTTTGATAGACCGCCATGCCGAGAACGCCGAGGACAAGGATCTTGCCCAGGTTCGGGCGGATCCGCGGCCAATGGGCGAGCACGGGTTTAAGCATGAAGGGTGTGAACAGCAACCCGGCCAGCAGCCAGCGGTAGAAACCGATCTCGGCGGGGAAGATCGCCCCGGCCGACATTTTGGTGATTACGGTGTTGCCGGCCCAGATAAAAATGGCCAGCAGGGGATAAGCGTATTGCATGGGGAAAAACCAGAACGTTAATGAGGGGCAATTATCCGCTTGTCTGGATGCAAGCCTATACTTCGAAACAGACAACCCGCCCCTGATGACGGACAGCATGAGCAGTAAACACATCGACCTGCTGGATTTCAGCGAACTGCCGTCGGCAGTGTATTTCCGCTACGCCGATTTCGACGCCCACGAGTACGCCGCACCCCATCGACATCCCTGGGGGACGCTGGAGTATGCGGCCCATGGCGTGCTGCACATGGACGTCGAGGGCAGCCGTTTCATGTCGCCACCACAATACGCAGTGTGGGTACCGCCGCAGATCGAGCACAGTTTCCATAGCCGCCAACCAGTCAACTACCGCGCCGTGTGCCTGGCGCCCAAGGTGTGCGCCGATCTGCCGTCACGGGCCTGCACCCTGGCCATCAGCGACATCCTCAAGGCGATCCTCAAGGACTTCGCTGCCCGGGACGTGAAAATTCCCGAACAGGCCGCCGATCAGCGTCTGGCCCAGGTATTGGTGGACCAGTTGCAACAGGCTCCGGTGCACGAGTGCTATCTGCCCTACGCCAGCAGCCCCGGACTGCTGGGGATCCTGGAAGCGTTGCAGGCCGAGCCTGGGGATAACCGGCCGTTGTCGCAATGGGCCGCTCGCATCCATGTCAGCGAGCGCACGCTGGCACGCCAGTTCATGCGGGAACTGGGCATGAGTTTTGGTGAGTGGCGCCAGCGCCTGCGCTTTCTGGCGGCGATCGAAGCGCTGGATAGCCCGCAAAGCATTCAAGAAATCGCCTTCGACATGGGTTACAGCACCGGCTCGGCGTTTATCGCGATGTTCCAGCGCCAGGCCGGGTGCACGCCGGAGCAGTATCGACGCAGCCATCTGGAGAACAGGAAGGTGTAACTGGGGTTGTCTACACTCCAGTACGAGGCCGCCCCCCTCGGTGCGGCAACCAGGAGAAAACTCCATGAAGATGTTGCGTGTCCCTTTGTTGATGATCGGTTTGCTGCTCTGTTCCCAAGGCTTCGCCGCTACAGCCCAACAGGAAAAGATGACTACCTGCAACGCCGACGCCACGGCCAAAAGCCTCAAGGGCGACGAGCGCAAAGCCTACATGAGCACCTGCCTGAAGGCCGCGCCGGCGGCAAACGATGCCGGCAAAGCCCTGACGCCACAGCAAGAGAAAATGAAGACCTGCAATGCCGACGCCGCCACCAAGGCCCTCAAGGGTGATGAGCGCAAGGCGTTCATGAGTGATTGCCTGAAAAAGAAATGATCATTGGCCCGGGATAGCTGGCGGTAACGAGGACGCTTTCGCGAGCAGGCTCGCTCCCACATTCGATCGGTGTAGTTCGGTCCACTGTGAGAGCGAGCCTGCTCGCGAAGAGGGCAGCAAGTTCGCAGAAAAACTGAGTTGCCCCCCGACCAAGGTCGCCCCACACAATCCCTAGTGCTGACACCGGATCGCTGGCAGACTGCCAATCCTTTTCATGCCGTTCGTTTTTGAGGCTGTATGCCAACGTTTTCTCAGCGTCAAGTTTTGCTGGTCATCAGCTGGATCATCATCTTTGGCGGGTTGCTGCTGGTCCTGCCGCTGCGGTTGCTGCCCAGCCTGCTCGCCGGGTTGCTGGTGTTCGAGCTGGTCAACATGCTCACCCCGCAACTGCAACGACTGATTGAAGGCCGACGTGCGCGTTGGCTGGCGGTGGCGTTGCTGGGGACTCTGATTGTCAGCGTACTGTCGCTGATCTTTGCCGGGGCCATCAGTTTTCTGCTGCACGAAGCGGAAAACCCCGGTGCTTCCCTCGACAAGTTCATGGGTGTGGTCGACCGTGCACGCGGGCAACTGCCGCCGTTCATCGACGCCTATCTGCCGGCCAGTGCCGCCGAGTTTCGTGTGGCGATCGGCGAATGGGTCAGCAAGCACCTCAGCGATTTGCAACTGGTGGGCAAGGACGCGGCGCACATGTTCGTGACCTTGCTGATCGGCATGGTGCTGGGGGCGATCATTGCCTTGCAGCGTGTGCCGGACCTGACCAAACGCAAGCCGCTGGCTGCGGCGCTGTTCGATCGCCTGCACTTGCTGGTCCAGGCGTTTCGCAACATCGTGTTCGCCCAGATCAAGATTTCCCTGCTCAACACCTTCTTCACCGGGATTTTCCTGGCGGTGATCCTGCCGCTGTTCGGCATCAAGCTGCCGCTGACCAAAACCCTGATCGTGCTGACGTTCCTGCTCGGCCTGTTGCCGGTGATCGGCAACCTGATGTCGAACACGCTGATCACTATCGTCGGTCTATCGCTGTCGATCTGGGTCGCCGTGGCGGCGCTGGGCTATCTGATTTTTATCCACAAGCTCGAATACTTCCTCAACGCGCGCATCGTCGGCGGGCAGATCAGTGCCAAGTCGTGGGAGTTGCTGCTGGCGATGCTGGTGTTCGAGGCCGCGTTCGGCCTGCCGGGGGTGGTGGCGGGGCCGATCTACTACGCGTACCTGAAGAGTGAGTTGAAGCAGGTGGGGATGGTTTGATCTTTTAGATCTTTATTGCCTGGCCCGGCCTCATCGCGAGCAGGCTCGCTCCTACAGGGAAATGCATTCCAATGTGGGAGCGAGCCTGCTCGCGAAGGAGACACCTCGGTTTCGGATCAGTCCATCGAGCCGTAACGCTTGGCCGCTTCGATCGCCAGACCGCTACCGATACTGCCAAAGATGTTTCCTTCCACATGCCGCGCTTTCGGCAGCATCGCCGAAACGCTGTTGCGCAGCGCCGGGATACCACTCGAACCGCCGGTGAAGAACACCGTATCGACCTGGTCGACCCGCACGTCGGCGTTTGCCAGCAGTTGGGTGACGCTGTTGCGCACGCGCTCCAGCAGGCTGTCGATGGCCGACTCGAACAGTGCGCGGCTCAAGTCCACGCTCAGGCCCGCTTCGATGCGGTCCAGCGGCACATGGCGGTTGTCGGCGTGGGTCAGCTGGATCTTGGTTTCTTCCACTTCCATTGCAAGCCAGTGCCCGGCGCGCTGCTCGATCAGCTTGAACAGGCGATCGATGCCACCGGTGTCCTCGATGTCGTAGCGCATGCTGCCCAGGGCCAGCTGGGATTTCTGCGAATACACCGAGTTGATCGTGTGCCAGGTCGCCAGGTTCATGTGGTGGCTGGTGGGCATGTAGGCGCCGCTCTTCATCCGGCTGCCGTAGCCGAACAGGGGCATCAGGCCGGCCAGAGAAAGCTGCTTGTCGAAGTCGGTTCCGCCGATGTGCACGCCACCGGTGGCGAGGATGTCGTCCTGGCGGTTATCCACAGCGCGACGCTCCGGCGACAGACGTACCAGGGAGAAGTCGGACGTACCACCGCCGATGTCGACGATCAGCACCAGCTCTTCTTTCTCGATGGTCGACTCGTAGTCGAATGCCGCGGCAATCGGCTCGAACTGGAACGAGACTTCCTTGAAGCCGATCTTGCGCGCCACTTCGACCAGGGTGTCTTCGGCTTCCTTGTCGGCCATCGGGTCATCATCGACAAAAAACACCGGCCGACCCAGCACCACTTCTTCGAACTCGCGACCGGCGGCCGCTTCGGCACGGCTCTTGAGCTGGCCGATGAACAGCCCGAGCAGGTCCTTGAACGGCATCGCCGTGCCCAGGACGCTGGTGTCGTGCTTGATCAGCTTGGAACCCAGCAGGCTCTTGAGCGAGCGCATCAGACGGCCTTCGTAGCCTTCCAGGTACTCGTGCAGCGCCAGCCGGCCGTACACCGGGCGGCGTTCTTCGATATTGAAGAAGACCACTGACGGCAGGGTGATCTTGTCGTCCTCCAGCGCGATCAGCGTTTCCATGCCGGGGCGCAGCCAGCCGACGGTGGAGTTGGACGTGCCAAAGTCGATACCCACGGCACGGGCTGGAGATGCGTTGTTCATGTCTTTCAGGTTCCGGTTAAAAAACGGCCGCGCAGTGTATGTCAGAGCGCGCCAGATTCGAAGGCCGGTTATCTGCTAATTCTTCGCAAACAATGCCTTGAAAGATGGGGCATCCCCCCCAAACTACCCTGCATCAACCGGACAGCCACGGGAGTGCTCGCAAGAAGCCCCGTCTGCTGCCGATAAACTTCTGCTGCGCCACCCGGTCACAATCTTGAGATCGGTCAGACCAATGGCTGCAAACAAGCGCATGCTGTGGCCCGTGGCGCGATTTTGATAACGGATGGTGATTCCCGCGATGGACTTCAAAGACTATTACAAGATTCTCGGTGTGGAACCGACCGCAGACGATAAGGCGATCAAGGCCGCCTATCGCAAGCTGGCGCGCAAATACCACCCCGACGTCAGCAAGGAAAAGGATGCCGAGGCCAAGTTCAAGGACGCTTCGGAAGCCTATGAAGCACTGAAAAGCGCCGACAAACGCGCCGAATACGATGATTTGCGCCGCTACGGGCAGCATGGCCAGCCCTTCCAGGGGCCGCCGGGCTGGCAGAGCCGTGGCGGTTTCGGTGGTGGCGGCCAGGACACGGGCGATTTCTCGGACTTTTTCAGTTCGATTTTCGGCAACCGTGGGCCAGGTTTTGGTGGTGGACAGTCACGTCGCAGCACCGGACGTCGAGGGCAGGACGTGGAAATGGAGCTTGGGGTTTTTCTCGAAGAAACGCTGTCGACCGAGTCGAAGAAGGTCACCTTCCAGGTGCCGCAGTACAACGCGGCCGGCCAGCATGTGAGCAACACCAGCAAAAGCCTGAACGTGAAGATCCCCGCCGGTGTGAGCGATGGCGAGCGCATTCGCCTCAAGGGGCAGGGCGCGCCGGGTGTGGGTGGCGGGGCCAATGGCGACCTGTACCTGACGATCCGTTTTGCGCCGCATCCGAAATTCGATGTCGAAGGCGAGAACCTGATCATCACCTTGCCGCTGGCGCCGTGGGAGCTGGCGCTGGGCACCGAAGTCGCCGTGCCGACCCTGACCGGCAAGATCAACCTCAAGGTGCCGGCCGGCAGCCAGAACGGTCAGCGTATGCGTGCGAAGGGCCATGGCCTGATGAACAAGGCCGGTGAACGCGGTTTCCTGTTCGTGCAACTGAAAGCCGTGATGCCGAAGAAGTCCGACGATGACATCAAGGCCCTGTGGCAGGAGCTGGCGAAAAAAGCCGCGTTCGACCCGCGAGAGCATTTTTGACCCCTTGGAACCAAGGAGACACTGACAATGAGCAGTCCCCTGAACGTTCAACTGGACATGGCGGAATTCTGTGAGGCGACCGAGCTGTCGGACGTCTACGTGATCGAAATCGTCGAACACGGCATCCTCGAACCTCAGGGCGCTCAGCCCAAGGACTGGCGGTTCAACGACTACGAGTTGACCCTGGCCAAGCGCGCCGCCAAGTTGCGGCGCGACCTTGACCTGGAATGGGAAGGCGTCGCCCTGGCGCTGGACCTGCTCGAAGAAGTCCGGCAACTGCGGGCCGAGAACCGCATGCTCAAGCAGCGATTGGGGCGGTTGTTGGTCGAGTAGGTGTTCTGTTGTTTTTCCCTGGCCTGTCAGGCCGCTTGCTCCGGGCGGCGTTCCGACGAAGAACGATAACCCGGTCGTCCGGTATCAAACCTTCCTGGGCAATACCACGGTAAACAGTGTTCCGGCCGCCTCGCTGGAACTCACCTCGATGGTACCCTGATGGGCATTGACCACTTCCTTGACGATAAACAGGCCCAGCCCAAGGCTGGTAGAAGGCTGGCCCAGTTCTTCGTCGGCGCTGCGCACCAGCGGATCGAAGATCGTGCCAATGGTATCTTCGGGAATGGGGGGGCCGTAGTTGTGAACGGTCAGGCGAACTGTTTCCGGCTCGCCTGTCAGGGTCACGGTCACGTCGTGTTTGTTCGACCCATGTTGCAGCGCGTTGCCGATCAGGTTTTGCAGTAATTGCTGGAGTCGCCCGGCATCCCAGACGCCATGGGTATCGCCCACGGTCTCCAGGGACGGATCGCATGCAGGATTGCCGGCGCAAGCCTCGGCAATGGCTGCGTGTGCCGCATCGGCCAGGTCCATGGGTGCCGGTTCGATCGGCAGGCGCTTACCCAGGCGACTGCGCACCAGCTCCAGCAAGTCGCTGACCATCACCGCCATATGTCGGGTGCCGCGCTGGATGTGGGTCGCGCAGGCCAGGGCATCGCCCTCGAGCGTGGTTTTGCGCAGTAGCATTTCGACGGACATGCTCACTGCTTGCAGAGGTGCGCGCAAGTCATGACCGAGGATCGCCAGAAAGATGTCCCGCGAGCGGTTGACCTGCTCGGCATAGGCGGCGGTGGATTCGGCCAGGGCTTCGTCGATGGCTTCATTGAAACGGATCATGTCCTGGAAGTAGGACATGTCGGGGGATTCGAGACTGTCAACCCACAGGCGAATGACACAGGCGCGCAAGTGGCGGAACTCGCTGGTCATCTGCACCAGGTCGAAACCCACGGTATGGCGCAGTTCGCCATGGCTGGCGCCTGCCTGATCCAGGCTCGGGGACTTTTCCGGGCCTTCGCCTCGGGCCTTGGCAGCCTGCTCAAGCGGGCTCTGGGGTTTGGTCATGTCCCGGGCAGCGGCCAGCAGAATCGATTTCGCATGATCGCGCAGCGCAATGCAGTCCATGGATTCGGCGGCCGGAGTGATGGTTTTTGCGAACTGTTCCCACTCATCGACGATGCGATTGACGTTCTGCACGATGAAATCGGAAAGGCGCATGGCAATTACCTGAGCATGAGTCGAAGGCAGCGAATCGAATAGTAGCCCCTTTGGTGGAAAATACACGGTCGCTCATGAGCTGGTTTCATTATCCGTAAGCGGTAAGGAAACAGGCCCTGATCCCTCGTGTCCTGCAAGGCATCGAGGCCTGTTCCATGGTGTGGCGAAGGCTCAGAACAGGAAATACCGCTGGGCCATCGGCAGGGTTTGCGCCGGTTCGCACCACAGCAACACACCATCGGCCTTGACCTGATAGGTCTGCGGATCGACATCGATGTTCGGCAGGTAGTCGTTGTGGATCAGGTTGGTTTTCTGCACGTCGCGGCAACCTCTGACCACGGCGATTTTTTTCTTCAAACCCAGCGCCTCAGGCAAGCCTGCATCCTGTGCCGCCTGGCTGATGAAGGTCAGGCTGGTGGCATGCAGCGAACCGCCGAAGCTGGCGAACATCGGGCGGTAGTGCACCGGTTGCGGCGTCGGGATCGAGGCATTGGCGTCGCCCATCAGGCTGGCCGCGATGGCACCGCCCTTGAGAATCAGTGTCGGTTTCACACCAAAAAATGCAGGGCGCCAGAGCACCAGATCCGCCCATTTGCCCACTTCCACCGAACCTACTTCGTGGCTGATGCCGTGGGTGATCGCCGGGTTGATGGTGTACTTGGCGATGTAGCGTTTGGCGCGGAAGTTGTCATTGCCTTCACCATCGCCGGGCAGCGGCCCGCGTTGTTTTTTCATCTTGTCGGCGGTCTGCCAGGTGCGGGTGATGACTTCGCCGACCCGTCCCATGGCCTGGCTGTCCGAGCTGATCATCGAGAACGCACCGAGGTCGTGGAGGATGTCTTCGGCGGCAATCGTCTCGCGGCGGATGCGGCTTTCGGCGAAGGCCACGTCCTCGGCAATGCTCGGGTCGAGGTGATGGCAGACCATCAGCATGTCGAGGTGTTCGTCGATGGTGTTGCGGGTGAACGGCCGGGTCGGGTTGGTGGAACTCGGCAGCACGTTGGCGAGCCCGCAGGCCTTGATGATGTCTGGCGCGTGACCGCCACCGGCACCTTCGGTGTGATAGGTGTGAATGGTACGGCCCTTGAAGGCGGCAATGGTGGTCTCGACGAAACCGGATTCGTTGAGGGTGTCGGTGTGGATCGCCACCTGCACGTCGAACCGGTCGGCCACGCTCAGGCAGTTGTCGATACTCGCAGGCGTGGTGCCCCAGTCCTCATGCAATTTGAGGCCAATGGCACCGGCCTTGACCTGTTCGATCAACGGCTCTGGCAGGCTGGCGTTGCCCTTGCCGGTGAGGCCGATGTTCATCGGGAACGCATCGGCGGCCTGGAGCATGCGCGCCAGGTGCCACGGCCCGGAAGTGCAGGTGGTCGCATTGGTGCCGGTGGCCGGTCCGGTACCGCCACCGATCATGGTGGTGACGCCGCTCATCAAAGCCTCTTCGATCTGCTGCGGGCAGATGAAGTGGATGTGGGTGTCGATGCCGCCAGCGGTGAGGATCATGCCTTCGCCAGCGATGACTTCGGTGCTGGCGCCTATGGCGATGTTGACGTTGGGCTGGATGTCCGGGTTCCCGGCCTTGCCGATCGCCGCGATGCGCCCGTCCTTGAGACCGACGTCTGCCTTGACGATGCCCCAGTGATCGATGATCAGCGCATTGGTGATCAGGGTGTCGACCACCTCGGCGGCCAGCAACTGGCTTTGACCCTGGCCGTCACGGATGACTTTACCGCCACCGAATTTCACTTCTTCGCCGTAGGTGGTGAAGTCCTTTTCCACTTCGACCCACAACCCGGTATCGGCCAGGCGCACCTTGTCGCCAACGGTGGGACCGAACATGTCGGCATAGGCTTGACGGGAAATCTTCATGTGTTCGCCTTGAGATTCAATTGAATTTGAAATCGTTCGCTGCGCTCACTATCGCGAGCAGGCTCGCTCCTACAGTTGATCGCGGTCTCATGTAGGAGCGAGCCTGCTCGCGAAGGGGCCTGAGCGGACACCGAGCTATTTACAGGTCACCCATGACCCGCCCGGCAAACCCGAACACCCGGCGATGCCCGGCCAGATCCACCAGCTCGACCTCGCGGCTCTGCCCCGGTTCGAAACGTACCGCCGTGCCGGCCGGGATGTTCAGGCGCATGCCGCGGCTGGCGGCACGGTCGAAAGCCAGGGCGTCGTTGGCTTCGAAAAAATGGTAATGCGAGCCGACCTGGATCGGCCGGTCGCCGCTGTTGGCCACCGTCAAGCTGAGGGTGCGCCGGCCAACATTGAGCTCGATCTCGCCGGGCTGGATCTGGTATTCACCGGGAATCATCAGTGGGCTCCCTGGAGAATCTTGTAGTAGAGGGCGGTCGGCTTGTAGCGGCCGCTCGGGTCGCAGGCGTAATCGGGAATCTCACCGGCGCGGGTATAGCCCAGCGACTGGTAGAAGGCTTCGGCGGGCGAACCGGCCTCGGTGTCGAGATAAAGCATGCCGCGCTTGTGCTGCAGGGCGGCCGCCTCCAGAGCGTTCATCAATTGCTGGCCCAGTCCGCGGCGCCGCGCATGTTCGCGCACCAGTAACTTCTGCACTTCGGCACGGTTCAGCCCGTTGGCTTTCTGGCACAGGCTCAGTTGTACACTGGCCTGCACCTGCTCGTCCTTGACCACCACCCACAGCAACACACTGCCCTTGTTCAGATTGTCCTGGACCTCATCGAAATAGTCGTGGGCCTGGGTCGCGTCGAGGTCAGCCATGAAGCCGACACTGGCGCCATAGCCGACGGCATCGAGCAGCAGGTCGATCAGCCCCTGGCGATAATGCGCAAAACTTTCAACGTTGACGCGTCGCAGTTGGGCGGCGTTCATCGGGCATTACTCCTGGTCGATGCCTGGCGGCTGCGCGCCGGGGGTGAGGGTCAACTGCATGAACGTCAGGTCCAGCCAGCGACCGAACTTGGTGCCGACCTGAGGCATTTGCCCGGTGGTGATAAAGCCGATGCGCTCATGCAAGCGAATGGAGGCCGCGTTGCCGCTTTCGATGGCCGCGACCATCACGTGCTTGCCGCAGCCTTTGGCACGTTCGATCAGCGCTTGCACCAGTTGCGGGCCGAGGCCGTTACCGCGCTGGTCGCTGCGCACGTAGACCGAGTGCTCGACGGTGTGGCGGAAACCGTCGAATGGCCGCCAGTCGCCGAACGAGGCGTACCCGAGCACGGTGTTGTCGGCATCGACGATCACCAGAACCGGATAAGCCTGGGATTGCCGGGTGCTGAACCAGGCCTGGCGGTTGCCGAGGTCGACTGCCTGCTCGTTCCAGATTGCCGTGGTGTTGAGCACCGCGTCGTTGTAGATGTCGCGGATCGCCGGCAGATCGGCATGCACGGCATCGCGGATGTGGTAAGTCATGGCGCGGCCTCAGGCGATAGGTTGGTGGACGGTGACCAGTTTGGTGCCGTCGGGGAAGGTGGCCTCGACCTGGATTTCCGGGATCATTTCCGGAATGCCTTCCATCACTTGTTCGCGGGTCAACAGGGTGGTGCCGAAGTGCATCAGGTCGGCCACGGTCTGGCCGTCGCGGGCACCTTCAAGCAGCGCCGCGCAAATGTAGGCCATGGCCTCCGGGTAATTGAGCTTCACACCGCGAGCCAAACGCCGCTCGGCCACCAGGCCGGCGGTGAAGATCAGCAGCTTGTCTTTTTCGCGTGGGGTCAGGTCCATCGTAGACATCCATCCGGGCAGATTAAAAAGAGTGGGATCTGCTCCCACAGAAAAGCAATTCAGGTGTTCCATATTCTGGGTGGTACGGCCTCGCGATCCAGCAGGGCGGGGCGTAGCAACTTCCAAAGTTCAATCAGCCAACCTCGGGCCAACAGCGCCTCACTGGCCAGGCACCGGGCAATCAGCAACCCCGGCAACTGGGTCAAATCCCCGCGCACGTCGTTGGCCAGCGAGCGGCACTTCTCCAGCAACTCGCTACCAATCTCCCCCGTCACCAGCAACGTCGCAAACACCGGTTGCCCATCCAGCCCGATGGGTGAATCCAGCAGACCGTCCGCGCCGACAATGCGCTGGCGTTCATGCCACAGCAACTGGCCGTCGCGGCGGATATCCAGATGTGCCTGGAAATGCCCAAGTTCGAAGCGCTCGCCACTGGCCGGGCGGCCCAGGGCCACGACGTCCCAGTAGAACAGCCGCGCATCGCCTTGAAGGTCGATGGAGGTGCGGAGTTCTGCCTGGGCAGCACTGAAAATGATCGTCTCCTGGGGCAACCATTCCAGTGTCGCACCGGCCGCCACCTGCAATTTCAGCTGCTGATAAGCGGGACCGGCGGCGCGATACCACTTGGCCGCGCCGGGGCTGGTGATTTGTGCCCAGGCATCGCCCTCGACGCTGGCCGAGATGTCCAGCCGATCACCGCCGGCAATTCCGCCGGGGGGATGGACGATGATGTGCTGGCAGACTTGCGGCCCTTCGGCATACAGGTGTTTTTGCACCCGCAACGGACCTTTGTGTCGGCGCTGGATCGGGCGAGTGGTGTTGCCGAACCGGGCGTAGCCCAGTTCCAGTTCGGCGTGCCAACTGGGGGTAAACAAGGCACCGGAAGCGGGAAGAGTCATGATCAGTGCTTATCGAGAGGTCATCAGGATGTTGCAAAGGTTGTGCCGCAAGGTATTGCAGGCCGGAGGCGGCTGTTGAATGTCGATGCGCACCAATAGTGTGCGCGGTCGGAGGTTCGGCGCGACAAATTGGTGCCTTGCCTCCCGAAGCGGTCAGCTTCGGGAGGTTCCGGCCCGGTGAATGCGGAGCGTGATGACTCAGATGGTAACGAGCCCGCGTACGCCTTCTGCTTCCATGTTTTCTCCGCGCCCCTGTTGCACTATTTCGCCCCGGGACATCACCAGGTATTGATCGGCCAGTTCAGCGGCGAAATCGTAGAACTGCTCCACCAGCAAAATCGCCATGTCACCCCGGGCGGCGAGTTTTTTGATCACGGCACCGATCTCCTTGATCACCGATGGCTGGATGCCTTCGGTGGGCTCGTCGAGGATCAGCAGGCGGGGACGGCTGGCCAGCGCACGGCCAATGGCCAATTGTTGTTGCTGGCCACCGGACAAATCTCCGCCGCGCCGTTGCTTCATCTGCAGCAACACCGGGAATAGTTCGTAGATAAACGCCGGGACTTCCCTGGCTTCGGAACCGGGAAACCGCGACAGCCCCATCAGCAGGTTTTCTTCCACGGTGAGGCGGCTGAAAATCTCCCGGCCCTGCGGCACGTAGGCGATACCGGCATGCACCCGCTGGTGCGGCTTGAACGTGGTAATCGGCTTGCCTTCCCAGTTCACTGCGCCTTCTTTGGCCGGCAGCAAACCCATCAGGCATTTGAGCAGCGTGGTCTTGCCCACGCCATTGCGCCCGAGCAGGCAGGTGACTTCACCAACCTTCACGTCAAACGTCAGGCCGCGCAGGATGTGGCTCCCGCCGTAGTATTGGTGCAGTTTGTCGACTTGAAGCATGTTCAAACTCTCCTCATTCCCTGTAGGAGCGAGCCTGCTCGCGAAGAACCAGAGGATGACGCGTTCATCCAGTCAGCCCGCGTCATCGTTAACCTCCATCGCGAGCGAGCTCGCTCCTACAAAGAGCAATCAGCGTCCAAGATAGACTTCGATCACCCGCTCGTTGTCCTGCACCTGCTCCAGCGACCCTTCGGCCAGCACGCTGCCCTGGTGCAACACGGTGACGTGGTCGGCAATCGAGCCGACGAAGCCCATGTCGTGTTCCACCACCATCAGCGAGTGCTTGCCGGCCAGGCGCTTGAACAGCTCGGCAGTGAATTCGGTTTCGGCGTCGGTCATGCCCGCGACCGGTTCGTCGAGCAGCAGCAATTGCGGGTCCTGTATCAGCAACATGCCGATCTCCAGGAACTGCTTCTGGCCGTGGGACAGCAAGCCGGCCGGGCGATTGACCGAGCTGGTCAGGCGAATGGTCTCCAGCACGTCGGCGATGCGGTCTTTCTGCTCGCCGCTCAAACGTGCCCGCAGGCTGGCCCACACCGATTTGTCGGTGTTCTGCGCCAGCTCAAGGTTTTCAAACACGCTCAAGGCTTCGAACACTGTCGGCTTCTGGAACTTGCGACCGATACCGGCCTGGGCGATCTGTACTTCGCTCATCGAAGCAAGGTCCAGGGTTTCGCCGAACCAGGCCTTGCCGTGACTGGGACGGGTCTTGCCGGTGATCACGTCCATCAGCGTGGTCTTGCCCGCGCCGTTGGGGCCGATGATGCAGCGCAGTTCACCAACGCCGATGTACAGGTTCAGATTGTTCAGCGCCTTGAAGCCGTCGAAGCTGACGCTGATGTCTTCCAGGGTCAGGATGGTGCCGTGGCGCGTATTCAGGCCCTTACCGGCGCGTTGGCCGAGACCGATGGCATCGCGGCTGCTGCCGGCGTCACGGTTGGGTTCCAGTGGCGGAAAGAACGCCGGTTCGAGCATGAACTCAGCCGTCGCAGTGACTCTCATGATTCACCTCTTTTTTTCAGCAGACCGATCACACCCTTGGGCAGGTACAGGGTCACGACGATGAACAGTGCGCCGAGGAAGAACAGCCAGTACTCGGGGAACGCCACGGTGAACCAGCTCTTCATGCCGTTGACCACACCGGCGCCGAGCAACGGCCCGATCAACGTGCCGCGCCCACCCAGCGCCACCCACACCGCAGCTTCGATGGAGTTGGTCGGCGACATTTCACTGGGGTTGATGATCCCCACTTGCGGCACGTACAGCGCACCGGCCAGGCCACACAACATCGCGCTCAACACCCAGACGAACAACTTGAACCCGCGTGGGTCGTAGCCGCAGAACATGAGGCGGTTCTCCGCATCGCGCAGCGCGGTCAGCACCCGGCCGAACTTGCTCTGCGCCAGGCGCCAGCCGATGTACAGGCTCGCCACCAGCAACAGCACCGTGGCGAAAAACAGTACCGCGCGAGTGCCCGGCTCAGTGATGCCAAAGCCAAGAATCGTGCGGAAGTTGGTGAAGCCGTTGTTGCCGCCGAAGCCGGTTTCGTTGCGAAAGAACAGCAACATGCCGGCGAAGGTCAGGGCCTGGGTCATGATCGAGAAGTACACGCCCTTGATCCGCGAACGGAAGGCGAAGAAACCGAACACCAACGCCAGTAGCCCCGGCGCCAGCACCACCAGGCACAAGGTCCAGAGGAAGCTGCTGGTGCCGGTCCAGAACCACGGCATTTCGGTCCACGACAGGAAGGTCATGAACGCCGGCAAACCATCGCCCGAGGCCTGGCGCATCAGGTACATGCCCATGGCATAGCCGCCAAGGGCAAAGAACAGGCCGTGGCCGAGGGACAGCAGGCCGGCATAACCCCACACCAGATCGAGTGCCAGTGCGACGATGGCGTAGCAAAGAATCTTGCCCACCAGCGTCAGCGTGTAGGCCGAAACGTGCAGCCTGTTGTCCGGCGATAACAGCGACAGCAGCGGTAACGCCAGCAGCAGAATGAGGATCACCGCGCCGGCGGCGATCGTGATTTTCGGGCCGGCCTTTTGTGTGGCCTTGAGCATCAGGGGCTGGTTCATCAGTCGATCACCCGTCCTTTGAGTGCGAAGAGGCCTTGCGGACGTTTCTGGATGAACAGAATGATCAGCGCGAGGATGAGTATCTTGCCGAGCACGGCACCGATCTGCGGTTCGAGAATCTTGTTGGCTACCCCGAGGCCGAATGCGGCCAGCACGCTGCCGGCCAACTGGCCGACACCCCCGAGCACCACCACCAGGAACGAGTCGATGATGTAGCTCTGGCCGAGGTCCGGGCCGACGTTGCCGATCTGGCTCAGGGCTACGCCGCCGAGGCCGGCGATGCCAGAACCGAGGCCGAAGGCGAGCATGTCCACACGCCCGGTGGGCACGCCGCAACAGGCGGCCATGTTGCGGTTCTGGGTGACGGCACGCACGTTGAGACCCAGGCGTGTCTTGTTCAGCAGCAGCCATGTGAGCACCACCACGAACAGCGCAAAAGCAATGATGACGATGCGGTTGTACGGCAGCACGAGATTGGGCAACACCTGAATCCCGCCCGACAGCCACGCGGGGTTGGCGACTTCGACGTTCTGCGCACCGAACAGTAATCGCACCAGCTGGATCAGCATCAGGCTGATGCCCCAGGTGGCGAGCAGGGTTTCCAGCGGCCGGCCGTAGAGGTGGCGAATCACCGTGCGCTCCAGCGCCATGCCGATGGCCGCGGTGACGAAAAACGCCACGGGCAGTGCGATCAGCGGATACAACTCGATGGCCTGCGGGGCGAAGCGCTGGAGCATCAGTTGCACCACATAGGTCGAGTAGGCGCCGAGCATCAGCATCTCGCCGTGGGCCATGTTGATCACACCGAGCAAGCCGAAGGTGATCGCCAGACCGAGGGCGGCGAGCAGCAGTATCGAGCCCAGCGACATACCGCTGAATGCCTGACCGAGCATCTCGCCGACCAGCAGTTTGCGTTTGACCTGGGCTAGGCTGGTCTCGGCGGCGGTGCGTACATTCGCGTCGGTTTCGACACCCGGCTCCAGCAGGCTTTCCAGGCGGGTGCGGGCCAGCGGATCGCCGGTTTCGCCGAGCAGGCGCACAGCGGCGAGGCGCACGACCGGATCTGCGTCCACCAATTGCAGATTGGCCAAGGCGAGACTCAATGCCGCGTGGACGCCTTCGTCGTGCTCGCCCGCGAGTTGCTGATCGAGGAATTTCAATTGCGCCGGTTTGGCGCTTTTCTGCAATTGCTGCGCGGCGGCCAGACGGATTCTGCCGTCGGCGGCGAGTAATTGATGACTGGCCAGGGCCGTATCAATCAGTCCCCGCAGACGGTTGTTCAGGCGCAGGGGTTTCGGTTGGCCGCCGATGGTCAGTTCGCCTTGTTGCAGGGCGTTGATCAACTCGATACGGACCGGATCGGGCTGCGCGGCCCAAGACTCCAGCAGCCTGGCTTGCTGAACGGGATTGGCGGCGAAGAAGTCTTCGGCGTCGCCGGCGAAAGTGGCCATCGGCAACAACAGTGCGATGGCGAGGATGAAGCGATAAAGGGCAGTGGGCATAGAGAGTCGCCTTGACGCGGACATTGTAGGAGCGAGCCTGCTCGCGAAAGCGGTCTGACATTCACCTTCAATGTCGACTGTCAGGGCCTCTTCGCGAGCAGGCTCGCTCCTACAGGGATTTGTGTCGGCCCAAGCTCCATGCTCAGGCTCGACATCCAGTGGCTCAGTTGCTCTTCACCGCATACTCCGGTTTCTTGTCGTTGCCCGGGATGAACGGGCTCCACGGTTGGGCGCGGATTGGTCCTTCGGTCTGCCACACCACGTTGAACTGACCATCGGCCTGGATCTCGCCAATCATCACCGGCTTGTGCAGGTGGTGATTGGTCTTGTCCATGGTCAGCGTGTATCCGGACGGCGCGGCAAAGGTCTGGCCGGCCAGGGCTTCGCGGACTTTGTCGACGTCGGTGGATTTGGCTTTTTCCGCCGCTTGCGCCCACATGTGGATACCGACGTAAGTGGCTTCCATCGGGTCGTTGGTCACGGCCTTGTCGGCGCCCGGCAGGTTGTGTTTCTTCGCGTAGGCCTTCCAGTCATCGACGAACTTCTTGTTCACCGGGTTCTCGACGGATTCGAAGTAGTTCCATGCCGCGAGGTTGCCCACCAGCGGCTTGGTGTCGATACCGCGCAGTTCTTCTTCGCCGACCGAGAACGCCACGACCGGTACGTCGGTGGCTTTCAGGCCCTGGTTGGCCAGCTCTTTGTAGAACGGCACGTTGGAGTCACCGTTGACGGTGGAGATAACGGCCGTCTTGCCGCCCGCGGAGAACTTTTTGATGTTGGCGACGATGGTCTGGTAATCGCTGTGACCGAACGGGGTGTAGACCTCTTCGATGTCCTTGTCGGCCACGCCTTTGGAGTGCAGGAACGAACGCAGGATCTTGTTGGTGGTGCGCGGGTAGACGTAGTCGGTGCCGAGCAGGAAGTAGCGCTTGGCGCTGCCGCCTTCTTCGCTCATCAGGTATTCAACGGCGGGGATCGCTTGCTGGTTCGGCGCGGCGCCGGTGTAGAACACGTTTGGCGACATTTCTTCGCCTTCGTATTGCACCGGATAGAACAACAGACCGTTGAGCTCTTCGAACACCGGCAACACCGATTTGCGCGACACCGAGGTCCAGCAACCGAACACCACGGCGACCTTGTCCTGGGTCAGCAGCTGACGCCCCTTTTCGGCGAACAGTGGCCAGTTCGACGCCGGGTCGACCACCACCGGCTCGAGCATCTTGCCGTTCACGCCGCCCTTGGCGTTGATCTCGTCGATCGTCATCAACGCCATGTCTTTCAGCGACGTTTCGGAAATCGCCATGGTCCCGGACAACGAGTGCAGAATACCGACCTTGATGGTCTCGGCGGCCTGGACAGTCCAGGTCATGCCCATCGCGGCAATGGATGCCGAGAGTGTGAAAGCCTTGATCAAACTGCGACGCTTCATTGTGCGATCTCCATGAACATTGAGTTTTTATGGTTGGCAGATGCGGACGACTGAAGGGTGTTTTGCAAGGGCTGTGCCTAAGGGCGAAAACAGTCTATTCAGAGCGGTCGCCGGCGGACGAGCCCTGCGCACCGCACCATGCTCGGGCGCGCAATACCGGGCAGGGCACGGCTGTGCGCCCAAGTGGTGCCTGGCGATATACATATGTACCGCTCCGGGATTTTTGCACTGGATAACCTGAGTGCTCACTTAAGTCTGTATTCAGGTTGGAGCACTTTCATGGATGAGAACAAAACCCCGAACAATGCCGCGCCTCAGATGAGCCGCGAATTTCTCTCGGCCGATGACGCGGCGCGGTATGCACACGAACAGGTCGGCCAGCGACGTGACCGCAAGTTTGTCGCGATGATTTTCAAGCGCGGCGCACAGAGATTTGTCGTCACCGAACCGGTCGAGGCCGGGGACCACTTGCTGGAAACTCAGCTGTTTGCGGTGGACGGACGAGGGCGGCCGGTCTATCCGGCCAATCACCAATTACACAGTTGGTTCTACTCGCACCAGGCACTGTCGACCCTCGATGCGGCGCAGATACAGCGCCTGAAGTGGTCGCGCATGGACGCTACCGTGAGCTTGCAGATGTTCAGCATTCACGAGTTGTTCCATATAGTCGCGTCGGATGCCCCGGCCTATTTGTCTGGGGCTGAAGACAGTCTGTTGTGGTTCGAGGAAGACAATGCAGGCTGGCAGAATCTGTTGCAGCGCCTTGGCACTCCGGCTAACCCTGGGCCTCTGGCGCTGGGCCTTGAGCAGGGCAGCATCCTGCCGGTCGAGTTCGTCCGGGAGGTGGCGCAGGCAGGCACATTGCGGATCGTCGTCGACAACGCGCCTTGGGGATATCGGGGCAAGGTGACCGGTCTGTGGAGTCCGTTACCGACGCTTGGCGAACGGCCGGTGCCGCAACAGGTGGCTTATGGCGCGGTTTTTTCATCGGCGGACGAAGCGGCACAGGACCGTTTCTCCCGAATGAGGGGCCAGACCAACCAGGAACAAACCTGGTTCGGCTTTATCCTCAAGCAGCAGGGCAAGCAGGAGTACGTTGCGACGGAGCTTGTCGCGGTCAATGGTGTTCGCGACAAGTTGTTTTCCCGCCATAGCCTGTTTCCGTACACCCGCAATGTCACGGATCAGGTCGCGCCGGAATCCTTCAAGCGCCACTCCTATTTTTATTCGCGCCAGCGGGTCACCCATACCCGCCCCAATCGTGAGTGGCTGGCCAGGCACTTCATCGTGCCCAGAGATCTGTTCATTGCGGTGTATGACTCCCGACGACCACTCGTCGTTGAAGGGGCCGGCGCGATCCCGACCTATATCGGCACGCAGGACGGTGCACTGCTCAAGTACACCCTGCGCACGAGCAGCAAGCTATTCGATAACGACACACCGAACATGGGGCTGGAAGATATTCAGTCGAACCTGGCCAACGGGAAACTGAGCTCCAGCGATTTTGTGAAGGTGGTGGCCAACAGTGGCGCACTGAGCGTCTTGCACACCAATGCTGTGTGGGACAGGGAAGGCCCGGTCGACACCAACTGGCGTCCCGCCCTGAATCTGGAACGATGCCAGTTGAGCGCGACCTTCGCGACTGCCGATGATGCGGTGTTGTCCGCGCGCTCCCAAATTCCGGCTGACACCGACAGGGTCTATGGCGGTCTGGTATTGAAGCGTCCGGACGGCTTGTTTGTCGCCACTCAACCAGTGATCGCGCTCCATGAGGATTTCGCTGTGGAGTGGATCTTCCCGGACGAAAGCATCGGCGCGGGGCTTTATCCTGCCGGTTGTTCCATCGTCGGCCGTTACCGTTCGCGCCAGAGCCGGACTGTGCCGGTGACCCTCGAAGAAAAGCAGAGGCAACTGTACCTCAACATGCTCTCGGTCAAGGTTGTATACACCGCGTTCAACCGAAGCGGGCGGTTTCTGGACGAATACCTGTTCGGGCCGGATGGTTCGGTGATCCGTTACCGTTGCGGGATCTGGAGGCAGTTGCATGCCGATCTGGCCCGCGCGCTGAATGGTTATGGCAACCTGCCCCACGACCTGGACGCGGAGTGGATCAGGAAGCGTATCCATGAAGGGGATTTGAGTCCGGTCGAATGGATCGACTCGCTGGCAAAGAATGGCTATTTGCAGGTAGTGGTCGGCAGCCCGACCTGGGGTGTGCCACGTACGGTCGATCGGCTCGGTGTCGCTCTTGTGGAGCCCGGCATACATTCGTCTACCAAGGCGAGCAGTGAGCCGCGTTACAGCCCGATGTTTGCTCAAGAGTCTGCCGCAGCCCGGTTTGCCCATGAGCAAGCTGGTGAACGTGCAGTCCCCGGTTTCGGGTTCATTTTGCACAACGAGCGCCTTGGCGCCTATCACAGCACTTTACCGGTGGCGGTGCGGGACTCGGCACTGGCATATGACAATGTCTTTCCCGAAGGGCAATTGCCATCGGGTTACATCGTGTCAAGTGTTTATCTATGCGCCGCGCGCCAGGAGAACGACACAGATGATGACGAGTTCGGAAGCTATTTCTTCTCGCCCATGGCGGTGCATCAGGTATTGGCAAGGGTTAAGTTCAGCAATGGGTACAAACCGATTTATTTTTCTTGTGCCGATGGTGCGCTGCTGCAATTTGATACGTCTTACTACACGCCTAAGGTACCACCCGACTTGGCCACTGGGTTTGAGAGGCTCCGAGGCACATTTGGTTCGCTTGAACAGGCGCGCACCGACCTGCGTAATATCCACTTGCGCACCTTCACACTGGGCGACTACATCCAGCGCATGGTGAAGTTCGGGAGGCTGGAGGTTCTGGTATCCAGTGATTGCTGGGCGAAGGGCTATGTGGCGCGGTACTGGCAACCGCGTCATTCGGGCATGTCCGAGCAGGAACTCTGGAGCTGGAAGTCCGAACTGCCCATGGGACCGATATTCCATCATCCCGACGATGCTGCCAGCTACATTCAGCAGCGCGCGGGAAGCGCCTACACGCAGACGGCCACCTACGAGAGCGCAATCGTGGCCAAACCCGATACCTATTCCTATTGCGGACTAGAGCCATTACCGCAAACGGATGAAAGGCTTGCCGGCCTCGGTCGGATCTTCCGCACGCAAACGGATCCTGATACCACCCGCAGAAACCAACCTCCCTTCTTTGCGCCGGACTACAAATTGATGGCGAGCCATCAGCTCTACCTGTCCGGCGTCTCTCCGCAGGCAGCAGATGAAGAACTTGTCTATAGCAGCTTCACTTCACCGATGCTGATGCACCTTCATACTCATGCCTTGAAGGCTAAAGGCTTCAACATCAGTGCGTACTACTACTCGACACCCCATGGTGCGCTGATCAAGTACGTACCCGAATATACACAGGCAGAAAAGGAGTTGCTGCTGACCCGTCAGGTCGATTTCGTCGACGGTCGGTGGGAAACGAGATTGTCGATGGCCGATTTCATTTCGAAACTGGCTGAAACCGGCGAGTTGCGGGTATTGCAGGCGGCCCATTTCTGGAATCGCACGGGGCGCTTGGGTCAAAACTGGAAGGTTGTTCGACGCCAGTTGCCACTGGCACCGGTCAGGTTTCAGCGTGACGAGTTGTAACCGCGCATAGTTCATGCGCTACGTCAGCGGCGACGCATCAGGCCGATAAAGAACAGCCCGCCAATCGCCGCGGTAGCGATGCCGATAGGCAAGTCTTCCGGGGCGATCAGTGTGCGTGCTGCGACATCGACCCACATCAGAAATACGCTGCCGAGCAACAGACAAACCGGCAGCAACCGACGATGTTCGGCACCCACCAATCGACGCGCAATGTGCGGCACCATCAGCCCGACAAAGCCGATGGAGCCGCTGATCGATACCAGCACTCCGGTCATCAGCGAAGCAATCACGAAAACGCGCAGGCGCACCGCACGGGCATTCAGGCCCAGGGTGACGGCAGTCTGTTCACCGGCCATCAATGCGTTCAGCGGTCGCGCCATGCCGAGCAACAGAACCAGCCCGAGCAACACACTCAGCGCCGGCGCCGCGAGCAGCTCCCAACGCGCCAGTCCGAGCCCGCCGAGCATCCAGAACATCACGGCGGAGCTGGCGCGATGGTCGCCCATGAACAGCAGCAGATTGGCGATCGCCATCATCACGAACGAGACCGCCACGCCGCACAGCAGCAACCGGTCACTGTCCAGGCGCCCGTGGCGACTGGCGATCATCAGCACCACCAGCATGCTCAGCAATGCACCGATGAACGCGGCAAACGGCAACGTCAGCAGGCCGACGATTTCGCCGACATGCAGCACTACAATCACCGCACCGAGGGTGGCGCCAGAGGTGACTCCGAGCAGGTGCGGATCCGCCAACGGGTTGCGTGTCACCGCTTGCAGCACCGCACCGATCAGTGCCAACCCGGCGCCCACCAGCGCGCCGAGCAACATGCGCGGCACGCGGATCAGCCAGACGATGTGCTCCTGACCAGCGCTCCAGTCCTGCACGCCAATGCCGAACAGCTTGTGCAGCAGGATCCGCCATACAACATCCACCGGCACACGGGCCGGGCCGAAACCCAGCGACACCACGCACGACACCAGCAGCACGGCGCCCAGGGCGATCAGCAGCAGTGCAAAACGACGATTGATCATTCGCCGTGGAAACCTTTGGCCAGGGTTGCCACTGCCAGCACATTGTCGATACCCGGCGTGGCCTGCACGTAAGGGATGACAATGAAGCGCTGGTTCCTGATCGCATCCACCGATTGCAGCGCCTTGGTATTGAGCAGGAACCGAATCTTCTGCTCAGCGGTGATTTCGCTGTAGTCGACGATCACGATCACCTGTGGATTGCGTTCGACCACGGTCTCCCAATTGATCCGGGTCCAACTCGCGTCGACGTCATCGAGAATGTTGCGCCCGCCAGCGGCGTCGATCAGCGCTTGCGGCATGCCGAGGCGACCGGACGTCATGGCACGGTCTTCGCCACTGTCATAGAGGAACACCCGAGGCTTTTCCGCCGGCAGGCCCTTGCCGATTTCGGCGACCTGATTCTGCATGTCGGCGATGAGCGCGTTGGCGCGATCCTGCACGTCGAAGATTTTGCCGAGGTTGCGCAGGTCGTTATAAGTGTCTTCCAGGGTCGCGGCAGGACGCTTCATCACGAAGGCGCAGGACTCGGTCAGCTCATACACATTGATGCCCAGCGGTTGCAGGGTTTGCGGCGTGAGATCGCCGCCGATGCGCATACCGTAGTCCCAGCCGGCGAAGAGGAAATCGACGTTGGCATCGAGCAGGGTTTCCACCGAAGGGTACTTGGCCGCCAGCTCCGGCAGGCCGTCGAGAATGGTCTGCATCCGGGGCGTCACGGCCTTCCAGCCACTGATGCCGCTGTAACCGGCCATCCGTGGCTTGAGGTCGAGGGCGAGCATCATTTGGGTCATGTTGATGTCGTGGCTGAGGGCGCGTTGCGGTGCCTGTTTGAAGGTCACTTCGCGGTTGCAGCTTTTGATCGTCAGCGGGTAGTGGGTGGCTTCGGCCAATGCCTGGACGCTGCCCAGCAGCATCGCGAGAGAGAGGCAGGAGCGCAGCAGGGAACGCAAAGTCATGGTCGGGTTATCCAGGTGATTCGTGGGTAGCCGTGCAACGGGTGTTCATCGATCAGCGCTTCGACACCAAACACGTTGCGCAGCAGCGCAACTGTCAGGACTTCTTTCGGCGTGCCGCTGGCGACGATACGGCCATGGTTGATCACGTACAGCCGATCACAAAAAGCCGTCGCCAAATTGAGGTCATGGATGCTCGCCAGGGTGCCGATGTTCAAGCGCTTGACCAACTGCAAAAGCTCAAGCTGATATCGCGGGTCGAGGTGGTTGGTCGGCTCGTCGAGGATCAGCAACTGTGGTTGCTGGGCCAGGGCGCGGGCGAGGATGACCCGCTGTTTTTCGCCACCGGAGAGGGTGGCGAAGCCGTGATCTTCGAAGCCCCCGAGACCGACCGACGTCAGGGCCTGGTTGATGAGGTTCGAGTCTTCAAGCGTGTCGCCATCGAACAAGCCTTTGTGCGGCGTGCGGCCCATGGCGGCCACCTCGAAGACGGTCAGGCCGAAGGCATCAGGGAACTCCTGCAACACCACGGCGATGCGTTGCGCGCACCAGCGCGAGGATTGCTTCCAGACATTCCGGTGATCGAGCCTGACCTCGCCGTGCTCCGGTTTGTTGAAGCGCCAGGCACAACGCAACAGGCTGGTCTTGCCGCTGCCGTTAGGGCCGATCAACCCGACGAACTCACCGGTGGCCACATGCACAGAGGCATCACGCAGTTGGAATTGGTGATGGCAATGGCCGTGGCCAAGGGGTGTCCAGGAAATGTTTGCGAGGTTCAGCGAGGACATGCAGTGACTCTTGAGGAGTTGCTAATGGCCCCTTCGCGGGCAAGCCCGCTCCCACAGGAATTGCGCTTATCCTGTGGGAGCGGGCTTGCCCGCGAAGGGGCCCGAAAGGACACCCTGAATGTTAGGGGGAGACGCGCGGGGGAGTTTACAGCCCATTAAGCCCCGCGCATCTCGCCTGTTTCATGATGAGGATGAAGCGCTTTCAGTCTGCCGGGTAAAACGCGACAGCAGCAGGCGATCCAGCAACCACACGGCCACCAGCGAAGCGCCCACCAACGGAAATGCCACCGCCAGCACGAACATGATTACCATCGCGGTTTTCCATTTCGGCAGGTCATGACGCAGCGGCGGCACGCCCAACTTGCCTTGCGGGCGACGCTTCCACCAGATCACCACGCCACTGACGGCGCTGAGCAGAATCATCAGGCAGATCAACAGCACGATGATCTGGTTGACCACACCAAACATTTTGCCTTCATGCAGCATCACGCCGATTTCCGTGGCGCGGGCGACGGTGCCGTAGTGCTCGAAACGAACGTCGGCCAGGACCTTGCCGCTGTACTGATCGACATGCAGGGTGGCGTCGTTGCGCGGGTCATCGGCGAACACCGAGATGGTGAACACGCCGGTTGCGGATTTCGGCAAGGTAATGCTGTAGCCCGGCTCGACCTTGCTCTGCGTGGCGATGTCTTGTACGTCTTGCAGGCTGATGGTCGGCGCCGCCGGACCAGCATGCGCACCGTCGTGGGCCATGTGCTCGGCATGGTCACCGGACATCGGTATCGGTGTATTTTCCATGGCCCATGGTACGGTCTGGCGCGTGGCACTGTTGAGGCTGCGTGCCTCGACATCGGACTTCGGTATGTCATCCCACATGGCTGCCGGGAACACATTCCACACTTCGGCGTATTGCTTGCCCCAGAAGCCGGTCCAGGTCATGCCGCTGAGCAACATCACCAGCAACAGGGACGCGCCCCAGAACCCGGTGACCGCGTGCAGGTCACGCCACAACACGCGACCACGGCTGTTCAGGCGCGGCCACAAAATACCCGCCGCCTGGCCGCGTGGCCACCACAGGAAAATGCCGGACACCACCAGCACCACGCCCCAACCGGCGGCCAGTTCGATCAGCCGATCGCCAACGGTGCCGATCATCAATTCGCCATGAATCGCCCGCGCGATGGCTTGCAGGTTCTTCTTTGCGTCTTGCTCACCGAGGATATCGCCGTGGTACGGGTCGACGAAAACATTCAGCTCCTTGCCATCGTTGAGTACGACAAACTGTGCGCTGCGTTCGCCACTGACCGGTGGCAAGTACTGGGTGACCTGGCCTTGTGGATAAGCCGTTTTCACCCGCGTCAGCAGGTCGTCGGCGGGGACAGTGTGATGACCGGCCGGGACGTTGAGCAGGCTGCTGTACATCAGCGAGTCGAGTTGCGGTTTGAACAGGTAGATGGTGCCGGTCAGGGCCAGCATCACCATGAAAGGCGCAACGAACAATCCGGCATAGAAATGCCAGCGCCACGCCAGGTTGTAGAAGTTCACTTTGGGCTGTTTCATCACGTGTGCTCCGCTTGGCTGGATCTTTTAGTTGTTTGCTTGGCGGTTGCTGCGCAACCGATCGCGAGCAGGTTCGCTCCCACAAAAGAGCGGCCTGCCTGCGTTGTTGTCAGAAACTCATGTCCACCTTGGTCCAGAGCGTGCGCCCCGGTTCCTTGATGGCTTGCGGGTCATTGGCGGGGAAGCCGAAACCGGCGTTGCCGGCCAGGTTCAAGTGCTCGGCGTAAGCCTTGCCGAACAGGTTGTCGACGCCGCTGCTGACCTTCCAGTGGCTGTTGATCCGATAGGCACCGTTAAGGGAAAACACGCCGAAACCCGGCGTCTTGTCGAAGTCCTTGCCGACCACGTTGCCTTTGTTCAGGTCGATGCGGTTTTGCGCGGCAACCACTCTCCACAGTGCGCCGGCGCTCCAGTTGTCTTCGCTGTAGGTCAGGCCGAAACGGGCATCCAGCGGCGGCATCTGCGGCAACGCCGTGCCATCGCTGCTGTTCTTGCCCCAGGCGTAGGCCAGGGTCGCATCGGCTTTCCAGTTGTCGGTGAGGTTGTAAGCGGCGCCGAGTTCACCGCCCATGATTCGCGCGTCGATGTTCTCGGCTTGCGAGGTTGTACCCATCATTGTCGGGGTGTAGTTGAACAGGATGTAATCGCGCACCTGCCCGACGTAAGCCGAGGCCCAGGCCTCAAGTACTTCGGTCTTGTATTGCAGGCCGAAATCGAGCTGGGTGGTTTTTTCCGGCTTGATCGAATCGAAGGCGTTCACCGATCCGGCGGGGCCGAACTTGGGTGAAAACAGCTCCCAGTAATCCGGGAACCGCTGGGTGTGGCCGACGCCGGCATACAGGGTGGTGGGGCTGTCGGCCAGGTCATGCTCGTAGCGGATGAAACCGCTCGGCAGGGTATCGGCGCGGGTGTCGTCGGCGGTCGGGTTCGGGCGGGTCATCATTCCCGAGCCGGTGGTCTGCCGAAAGTCCTTGGCCGAGGCTCGGTCCAGGCGTGCGCCGCTGATCAGGCGATCACGGTCGGCGGCGTACCAGGTCAACTCGCCAAACACGCCGTAGTTGTGGAAGTCGGCATCCTTTGTGTACGGCAGGTCCTTGTAGGTGTCGATGCCCATGGCGCTGCGCTGGCGATGCTCATTGGTCTGCGCGTCGATGCCGCTGATCAGCTGCACATCGGCCCAGCGCCAGGTGGCCTTGAGCCGTGCGCCGAGGGTGCGACGGTCGACGTTGGAGGCCATGGGGCCGGCCATCATCCCGGTACCGGACGGCGTGCGCAGGGTGTAGTTGTCCATCACGTGGTCGGCGTAGTTGTAGTAGACCTGTGCTTCGACCTTATCCAGTACGTCGCCGATGCTGGACCGCTCGAAACGCAGGCCGAGGCTTTCGCGCAGGAACTGCGAACCGTCCATGCCGCGCCCGGCGTACCGGGCTTCACCATCGCCACGGCCGGCGGTCAGTTCCAGCAGGGTGTCGGCGTTCGGCGTCCAGCCCAGCGCCACATCACCGTTCCATTTTTCATAGCGCGACGGCACGGTGTCGTTGTTGCCGTCCTGGTAGTCGTCGGAGTGCGCGGTGTTGCCGATGACCCGCACGTAACCCGACTGGCCACCGGCGGCAGCGTCCACCAGTTTGTCGAAGCGGCCGTAGGAGCCGGCCAACACGCTGGCATTGACCCGAGTGCCGAGCTCGCCGAAGTGCTCCGGCTCGCGGTCGAACAGGATGGTCCCGGCCGAAGAACCCGGCCCCCACAGCACGGTTTGCGGGCCTTTGATCACGGTGAGCTTGTCGTAGGTTTCCGGCGAGATGTAGGAGGTCGGGGCGTCCATCCGGCCCGGGCAGGCACCGAGCATCATGCTGCCGTTGGTGAGAATGTTCAGCCGCGAACCGAACATGCCACGCAGCACCGGGTCGCCATTGGTGCCGCCATTGCGCACCAGGGCAAAGCCCGGGATGGTTTTCAGGTAATCGGCGCCATCGCTGGCCGGCACCGGTTGGCGCGGATCCTTGGGGTTGGTGACGATGGTCAATGGCGAGCTGGGTGCAACGGCGGTAATCACCGTCGGGCTCAGTTCTTCGCTGTGACCGGTATGGTCATCGGCCAGCGCAGAAGGCGCCAGCAAGGCACCACACAGAATGGCAGTGGCGTGCCTGAAACGAACAGCAGATTCGTTCAGGGCAAAAGAGGCTTGGGCAGGGCTCAAGCACGGGACAGCAGAAAACCTGGACATGACAATTTCCGTCGAACAGTCGTAAACGACACAGCCGGCAGCCTGAAGCTGTCCCTGTGGGAGCGAGCTTTGGCTGTCTTGCGGACCGTGTGAAATCAGAAGTGAGTGTTTACGCGACGACGGGAGGAGCGCGGGTGCGGGCGCCGGGAAAGGTGGTTTGCCGGGCATGGCCCTGGCGCGCGGAGGGTGTGTCGAAGGTGTTGACGGGGGCGATGACGAAGTTGGCGAAGGACACGCCACCGGTCAGCGCCGGACAATTGAACAGCAGGCTGCAATAACCGCACTTTTCCCACAGCACATGGTGCCCCGGAGCAGGCGGGCAGTGCTCGGCAGTGGCCTGCGTGCCATGGTCGGCATGCTCCATCGCCGACATGTCCATGCTCATGCCCGCAGGCATGCTCATCGACATGGCGCGCGAATCCATCGGCATCGACTGAGAAATCAGCGGACCGATAAAGATCATCAGCATGGCGAACAGGCTGATCCAGCTGCCGCGTGTCAGGTTCATAGCCTGATTGTGCGACCTGGATGACCTGGCGCTGAGCGAGCGCATGGGCGTTTTCAGCTCAGGCGATTACGGCGTGTGCACGTGCGCTTGCAGGCTGTCCGGCGCCTGCTTCTGCACCGCGACTTCGACCGTCACGTCACCGGACTTCTCGAAGTGCAGCGTCATCGGGAAGCGCTTGCCGTCTACCAGCAGGCTGCGGTCCTTGAGGCCCAGCAACATCACGTGATAGGCCATCGGGGCGAAAGTGACCTCGCCACCGGCGGGCACTTCCACGTTCGGTACGTGCTGCATTTTCATCACGTCGCCTTGCATCAGGTGTTCATGCAATTGCGCTTCGCCCGCAATGGGAGTGTCGACGCTGAGCAGGCGGTCGGCGGTCTTGCCTTCATTGTTGATCACGAAATACGCCGCAACGGTGGGCGCATTGGGCGGCAACTCCTGGGACCACGGATGAGCGATTTCCAGTTCGCCGACCTTGTATTCGTGGGCATTGGCAAAGCAGGCAGGCAGCAGCAACGCGGCCAGAACGATGAGTTTGTTCAACATGGCAGTTCTCCGGAACGATTTAAACGCAGGTCAATTGCGAAAAAAATCACACCAGAGGGGATGCGCGGGGGTTGAGACTCGGCCATTGCTGGCGCGGTGACGGGCTTTCGAGAGAGGTCGCAGGCAGGCTTCGGTTGGACTCGAAGTGCGCGAAATACAGCTGTGGGGTATGCCCCGGCAGCGCCACCACTGGCGCGGAACCCGAGCAGCACCAGCAATGCTGCATGTTGGAGTGATCGTCGCCTTGCGGGGCTTTCTGTTCCAGGTCCCCGATGGAAATCGCCACCATCCTGGTGCCGCCGGAGCTGCAGAAACTGCCCCACAACAACTGCTCGGCCGGTGATTTCACCGATTGCGCCATCGCTGCGGACATCGGCATGGCGAGCATGTTGAACAGCACTGCGAAGCAGGCTATCCAGGCAATTGCGAGCCGTTGTCGGGACATGGGACAAATCCGTTTGGGTGAGCGATCAGGCGCGGGCTATTTAGCCTGATCAGGGCCGATAAGTAAAAAGGCTGCGTGCGGTGTGGTGTCGCAGCATCAGACAGCGATGGCGTGCAAACGCAGACCCAAGGCTTTCATAACCTTCATGATAGTCGCGAATTCCGGATTGCCACTACTGCTCAGCGCCTTGTACAGACTCTCGCGCCCCAAGCCGGCGTCACGGGCTATTTGTGTCATGCCCTTTGCCCGGGCGATATCGTTGAGCGCTGCACGTATCAGCACGCCGTCTCCTGCATCCTCTTCAAAGCAGGCATCCAGATAAGCCGCCATTTCTTCCGGTGTCTTGAGAAACTCGGCGGCATCAAAACGGGTAAATTGTTCGGCCATGATTACTCCTCATTACCGATATTGTGTGCCATTTGAATAGCACGTTTGATATCTCGTTTTTGAGTCGACTTGTCACCCCCAATCAACAGCAAGTAAATCACCTCATCTCTGCGAGTGAAGTACAACCTGTAGCCTGGGCCGTAGTGAACGCGCATCTCATAAACCGCGGCACCTACAGATTCACAATCACCAAAATTCCCATACTCGGCTGCCCGGAGTCTGGCGATTATTCGAGCTTTGCCAATGGTGTCCCTCAGCGAGTTGAGCCAGTCAGCAAATACTCGGGATCGCTCAAATTCGATCATGTTGAATCGTATTCCTTGGGATACAGGGTGGCAAGCGTCACTTTCTTTTGGGCGAGGCCATTCATCCCCGTGGATGTCGGGTGCGCTTGATTGGTTCATGAGGAGGCGAACTATAGGAACGCGGTCGTAGAGTAGATAGCCGGCTGCGTCTGAGTTTATTGCCAGCGCAATCGCTGGATTTAGCAACTCTCAGGAACAGTCCTACATCGATAGGACATCCAGCATATCTGCCACCGAGAGGAATTCCCGATCCACGCCTGGCAACTCCGGCCGCTTCAAGACGATCACCGGTACTCCCCGCTCACGGGCGACTTCCAGTTTCGGCTCGGTCGCCGTGCTGCCACTGTTCTTGCTGATCAGCACGTCGATCTGCCTACGTTCGAACAACTCACGTTCATCGTCGATCAGGAATGGCCCGCGGGCGCCGATCACTTCGCAGCGCTCGTTGCCCGGATACGGGTCCAGGGCGCGCAGGGTCCAGAATTGCTGCGCAGGAATTTCATCGAGGTGTTGCAGGGGCTCGCGACCGAGGGTGAACAGCGGTCGACGAAAGGGCTTGAGGGCTTCGATCAGTCCGGCCCAATCGCTGACTTCCCGCCAGTCATCACCCGCCTGGGCTTGCCAGGCCGGACGCCGCAGAGCCCAGCAGGGAATGCCGCTCGAGCGCGTGGCGGTCGCGGCGTTCTGGCTGATTTGGGCGGCGTAGGGGTGAGTCGCGTCGAGCAGCAGATCGATACCTTCATCGCGGATGAATTGCGCCAACCCCTCGGCGCCGCCGTAGCCGCCGACGCGAACCTGGCATTGCAGATCCGTCGGTATCCGACCGATACCGGCCAGGCTGTAGATATGTTGCGGTCCCAGCGTGCGGGCAATGGTCAGGGCTTCGGTCACGCCACCGAGCAACAGGATGCGCTTCATTCAAAGGCTCCCGCATGGCCAACTATCCCGCCCTGGCGATCGATGGCAAAGACTTCCACCTGAACCTGCGCCGGTACCACAGTGCGGGCAAAATCCAGGGCGTGCTGACAGACTGCATCACCCAGGGCGACCCCGGCGGCGGCGGCCATGGCCAGTGCCTGCTGGCTGGTGTTGGCCTCGCGGATGCTCTGCTGCAAGGCCGCATCGGCGCCGACCTGCGCCGCCCATGACGCCAGTTGCGGCAGGTCAATGCTCGAATGGCGACTGTGCAGATCCATATGCCCGGCCGCCAGTTTGCTGATCTTGCCGAAACCACCGCACAGGCTGAGTTTATCCACAGGCACTTTGCGCAGGTGCTTGAGCACGGCGCCGACGAAGTCGCCCATTTCGATCAAGGCGATTTCCGGCAGGTTGTAGACCCTACGCATGGTGTCTTCGCTGGCGTTGCCGGTGCAGGCGGCGATGTGCAGGTAACCGTTGGTTTTCGCTACGTCGATGCCCTGGTGGATCGAGGCGATGTAGGCCGCGCAGGAAAACGGCCGGACGATGCCGCTGGTACCGAGTATCGACAGGCCACCAAGAATGCCCAGGCGCGGGTTCATGGTTTTCAGTGCCAGGGCCTCGCCGTTCTCGACATTGACCGTGACGTCGAAACCACCGCTGTAGCCGAGTTCGTCGGCCAGTCGGGCCAAGTGCTCGCTGATCATTTTGCGTGGCACCGGATTGATCGCGGGCTCGCCGACTCCCAGCACCAGTCCGGGCCGGGTCACGGTGCCGACGCCGTGTCCTGCCTTGAAACGAGTCCCCGGTTCGGCGCTCAGGCGCACCTGGGAGTAGAGCAGGGCACCGTGGGTCACGTCCGGATCGTCCCCGGCATCCTTGATAGTTCCTGCTTCGGCGCCGTCCTCGATCAGCCGGCAGAACTCCAGGCGCATCTGCACCTGCTTGCCCTTGGGCAACACGATTTCCACCGCATCGGTCGATGTGCCATCCAGCAGCAGGCGCGCGGCGGCGAGGCTGGTAGCCGTGGCGCAACTGCCGGTGGTCAGGCCGCTGCGCAAGGGGGCGAGTTGTTCGGCGGTTTCATCACGCATCGAAGGGCTTCGTCACGTCCAGCAGGGTAATCGGCAAGGCCTGGCGCCAGGTGTCGAAGTCGCCCAGCGGTTGTGCCTGGGCAATATGAATGCGGGTCAAGTCCCCGCCGTGTTGCTCGCGCCAGGCCATCAGGGTCATTTCACTTTGCAGGGTGACCGCATTGGCGACCAGCCGGCCCCCAGGTTTGAGTTCGGCCCAGCAGGCTTCAAGTACGCCTTCGCGGGTGACGCCGCCGCCGATGAAAATCGCATCCGGTCGCTCCAGCCCGACCAAGGCCTGTGGCGCGCTGCCGCTAATCAGTTGCAGGCCGGGAACGCCGAGGGCATCGCGGTTGTGTTCGATCAACGTTTGGCGACCCGCATCGGCCTCGATGGCCAGTGCGCGGCAACTGGGGTGAGCGCGCATCCATTCGATGCCGATCGAGCCGCTGCCGGCACCGACGTCCCACAACAGCTCGCCGGGAGTCGGAGCCAGACGCGCGAGGGTGATGGCGCGCACATCGCGTTTGGTCAGTTGGCCGTCGTGCCGGAAGGCCGAGTCCGGCAGGCCGGCCAGTCGTGACAACCGCAACGTGTTCGGCTCGGCGACGCACTCGATGGCGATCAGGTTCAGGTCGGCGATAGGCGAATCGTTCCAGTCGCTGGCGATGCCGTCGACGCGTCGTTCGGCGTCGCCTCCCAGATGTTCCAGCACGCTGAGACGGCTAGGGCCGAAGCCACGTTCGCGTAACAGAGCAGCGATGGCGGCGGGGCTGCTGCCGTCGTTGCTCAATACCAACAAGCGCACGCCGCTGGACAGGTGGACATTGAGGGCGGCGACAGGCCGGGCCACCACTGAAAGTGTCACCACCTCCTGCAGCGGCCAGCCCATTCGCGCAGCGGCCAGTGAGCAGGAGGAGGGCGCGGGCAGCGTCAGCATCTCGGCTGCGGGGAGTTGCCGGGCAAGGCTGGCGCCGACACCGAAGAACATCGGATCGCCACTGGCCAGGACACAAACGGGCTCGCCACGGTGCGATAGCAGTGACTCAATGGAGAAGGGGCTTGGCCACGGCTGGCGCTCGCCGCGTATGCACGGCGGGAGCAAATCCAGGTGCCGCTGGCCGCCGAAGATTTTCGAGGCGCGCAACAGCGCATGCCGGGCGTTCCTGCCCAGGCCCTTGAAACCGTCTTCACCGATGCCTACTACCGTCAGCCAGGGTGTCATGCTGTTCCTCAATCCCGTGTTCAACGTTGTTGGGCGGCATGATAGCGCGGGTTCCTTGAGCTGACTGCCTTCTCTTCCCTGATGAAGATGGTCGGACATCAAATGTTGATGATGTTTTTTTGGCCGGTATTTTTTGTTGATAGGGTGGGGTTCGCCTGGGGCGCGAAAATCCTCAGGTTTAATCAACCCATGCCAGGAAGGCAGGAAATCAAACATGGATACATTCTTTGATGACATACAGCGTAGCGCCGGTTCTCCTCAGGGGCTGGATGCCGCTGTGCTCGACAACACTCTGCTGGCTTATTTTCCCGGACTGTCCAGAGAGGACAAGCAGTACATCAAGAACAGCATGCGCTGGGCGGAAAGTCGCGCTGATCTTCGACATGACCGCGAGCAGAGTCCGGCTCAATGGTTCGAGTTTTATTCGGGGGTGCTCTGGTCGACCGGCTGGAGCCTGGAGCATCAGCCGGTGGTCGTCGTCGACAACCATTACACAGGCAGCCTGGTGGAGACCTGGTCCAAGGCCTTGTCGAGGCAAGTGAGCCGGGCGAAATTGAGTCTGATCAGGCAAGCGTTCAACCAGCTCGAACATGATCGACCGGCGCTGGAACTGTTGACCTCCAGTGCTCGCCAGTGGAGGGATTTTCGGTTTCTACCGGCCGAGTACAATCGTGCCGGCGAGCTTGAGATTCTGGTGACCAACGTGCGTTTGCTCAGTACCAGCTGGAGCACCCGGCTGTTGTTCTGGGAGGTGGAGCAGCCGCAAACGCAGCTGGATATCCGGGTGCGGCGCTTCGCAATCAAGCCGCGGGAGATGAGCAAGTACCGTGAAAGCCTGAACAATGCGGTGAAAGAAATGCGCTTGCGCGAGATCGCACTGACGACATAACGACAATCGGGGCCGTGCTTGCCCCTGGCTCCGGTGAATTTGAACAGGCATTCCGACCGGAGTCTTCTCATGAGGCGAAGCAATGCAGGCATAATACCGCGCACTTTTGCCGTGAATCGCCTCGCCACCTGAACGGGTCCGCCTTGAACGAACGTCCGCTGTCCACCGCCTTACGCCCCTCGGCCTGCCCGGGGTTGCTGCGTATTGTCCCGGCGCTGGATGGCGGCATCTGCCGGATCAAGTTGAACGGTGGTTCGATCAGCAGCGCTCAAGCCGAGGCCGTGGCGGCTGCGGCCGAGCGTTACGCCAGCGGCGCGATCGAGGCCACCAACCGGGCCAACCTGCAGATCCGCGGGATTGGCAACCAGCAAGCGGTGTTGATCGACAGCTTGCTGGCCGCCGATCTGGGGCCGCGCACGGCAGCTGGCGACGATGTGCGCAACCTGATGCTCAGCCCCGGCGCAGGGATCGACCGGCGCATGCTGTTCGACACTCGCCCATTGGCCGGGCAGATCCTCGCCACATTACAAAGCCACGAAGCTTTCCACGACCTCAGCGCCAAGTTCGCCGTGCAACTCGATGGTGGCGAAGACCTGGCAATGCTCGAACATCCCCATGACCTGTGGCTCTCGGCGTTTGAACAAGACGGCGAGCACCGGCTGGCGTTCGGTCTGGCGGGATGCCCGACGGACAGGCCCGCCGGTTCGGTTGTACTGGCTGACGGTCACGCGCTGGTGGTCGCGGTCCTTGAGTTGTTCCTTGAACTGGCGCGCCCAGAGCAGACGCGAATGCGTCATTTGCTGGCCGAGTATTCGGTCGAGACCTTGCTGCTTCGGCTGGCTGAACAATTGCCACTGCAAGCGGTTATCGGGTGGCAGCGGGTTTCGGGCTCCAGTGAACTGCACATCGGCGCCCATTCCCAGGCCGAGTCGGGTGTTGTCTATGTGGGGGCTGTCCCGCCACTGGGGCGGCTCGATCCGGCGATGCTGCGGGGCGTGGCACAACTGGCACGGGAACTCGGTGATTCCAGTCTGCGCTTCACACCCTGGCAAAGCCTGCTGCTGCCCAATATCCGCGCGGAAAACGCCGCCGAGGTCATTAGGCAGTTGCAGTGTCTGGGCTTGCAGTGCGAAGCCGATCAGCCCTTGTCCCGGTTGATCGCTTGCACCGGTGCAAACGGCTGCGGCAAAGGCCTGGCCGAGACCAAGGGCGATGCCCTGCAACTGGCCAGTTTGCTGCAGCGTCACGGGCAAACACCGAGCGTGCATTTGAGTGGGTGCGCGCGTTCCTGTGCCGCCGCGCATACGGCGCCCGTCACCTTGCTGGCCGTCGCCTCCGGTCATTACGATCTCTATTTTCGCGATGCAGCGCAGCCGGGTTTCGGCGCACTGCACGCACGCAACCTTACTATTGAAGCGGTCGCGGCCCTGCTCGACGCCCGCTCACGGAGCCCCCTTGATGCTTGATTACATCCGCGACGGTCAGGAGATCTATCGCAACTCCTTCGCGATCATTCGCGCCGAGGCCAATCTCGACCGAATTCCGGCCGATCTGGAGAAACTCGCGGTCCGTGTGATTCACGCCTGCGGCATGGTCGAGGCCATCGACGGTTTGCAGTTTTCCGAAGGGGCGGGCAAGGCCGGGCGTGATGCACTGGCGGCTGGCGCGCCGATTTTGTGCGATGCACGGATGGTCTCCGAAGGTGTGACCCGAGCGCGGTTGCCGGCGAACAATCCGGTGATCTGCACCTTGCGCGATGAGAGCGTTCCTGAGCTGGCCCGTGAATTGGGAAACACCCGCTCAGCCGCTGCGCTGGAACTGTGGCGTCCGCACCTGGAAGGCAGCGTGGTGGTCATCGGCAACGCCCCGACGGCACTGTTTTACTTGCTGGAAATGCTCGACGCCGGTGCGCCGAAACCGGCGCTGATCCTCGGTTTTCCAGTGGGCTTCGTCGGCGCCGCCGAATCCAAGGCAGCGCTGGCGGCCGACAGCCGTGGCGTGCCTTTTGTCATCATGCAGGGTCGCCTGGGCGGTAGCGCCATGGCCGCCGCCGCCGTCAATGCGCTCGCCACGGAGATCGAATGATGCAGCAACCTGGACGTTTGATCGGCCTTGGTGTCGGTCCCGGTGATCCGGAGCTGATTACCGTCAAGGCCTTGCGCCTGCTGCGCGAATCGCCGGTAGTGGCGTACTTCGTCGCCAAGGGTAAAAAGGGCAATGCGTTCGGCATCATCGAGGCGCATCTGCAAGAGGCGCAGAATCTGTTGCCACTGGTTTACCCGGTGACCACAGAAGCCCTGCCTGCGCCGCTGTCCTACGAACAAGTGATCAGCGACTTTTACGATGACGCCGCCGAAGAGCTGGCGGCGCATCTCAATGCCGGTCGTGACGTGGCGGTGATCTGCGAAGGCGATCCCTTCTTCTATGGCTCCTACATGTACTTGCACGACCGGCTCGCCGAGCGCTATCAGGCTGAAGTCGTACCGGGCGTGTGCTCTATGCTTGGCGGCGCATCGGTGCTCGGTGCTCCACTGGTATATCGCAATCAGAGCCTGTCGGTGTTGTCCGGTGTGTTGCCGCACGACGAACTCAAGCGCCGCCTGGCCGATGCCGATGCGGCGGTGATCATGAAACTGGGGCGCAACTTTCCCAAGGTCCGCCAGGTGCTGGAAGAACTCGGCCTGGCCGAGCGTGCGTTGTACGTCGAACGCGCGACCATGGCCAACCAGAAGATCGTGCCGCTGGATCAGGTCGAGCCGATGTCCTCGCCGTACTTCTCGTTGATCATCGTTCCAGGTGAAAGGTGGCAAGGCTGATGACCCGTCCAGTTCCGGCGATTGTCATTCTAGGCAATGGCAGCCTCACTACCGCACGCAGCATTCAGCAGGTGTACCCCGAAGCCCTGATCCACGGCCTGGCCGAACGGGTCGACGGCGCCGATCGGGCCTATCACGAATTTGGCGTGACCCTGCGCGAGCTCTACCAACAGGGCACGCCGATCATTGCCCTGTGCGCGGCCGGGATCGTAATCCGCACGCTGGCGCCCTTGTTGCTGGAAAAGGGCGCCGAGCCACCGGTGTTGGCGGTGGCCGAAGACGGCAGCGCCGTGGTTCCTTTGCTGGGTGGTCTCGGTGGGGTGAATGTGATGGCGCGGGAGATTGCCGCCGGGCTTGAAGTCGCTGCAGCGATCACCACCAGCGGCGAGTTGCGTTTCGGCACGTGCCTGCTCAACCCGCCTAGCGGTTATTCCCTTGGCGATCTGGAATTGGGCAAGCGTTTCGTTTCCGATTTGCTGGCCGGTGAAACGGTGCGCATCGAAGGCGAGGCCCCGTGGCTGGCGCAGGCGCAGTTGCCCGAGGATGCACAGGCGCGATTGGCTGTGCATGTGAGTCATGCCGAGCGCCAACCTGCTGCCAATGAATTGCTGATCTATCCGCGTAACGTGGTGGTGGCCGTCAGTGCCGGAGTGACCAACATCACGACGACGGTTCGCGATGTGCTGCATCAAGAAAAAATTGCCATTCAATCGCTGGCCTGCCTGTTGGCCGCCGACACCGAAATGGCCAATACGGCGTTGCGTGAATCAGCGCTGGAACTCGGCGTGCCATTGCGCTTTACCAGCGCCGAGGGTGTGGTTGGCGAACGTCTGCGCACGACCATTGGCCAAGCCGTTTCCATTCTGGGTAATGACATCGTTGCCATTGCCCTGGCCGAACAGCCGCTGGACCCGAAGCAGATCGGTCGTCCCCGCGGACGTCTGGCGGTGATTGGTCTGGGACCGGGCGCGGCCGAATTGATGGTGCCGGCGGTGAAGGCGGAACTGGCCCGAGCGACCGACGTGCTGGGTTATGAAACTTACGTGCGCATGGCCGGGCCGTTTCGCGCCGATCAAGTGCTGCATTGCACTGACAACCGCGAAGAGATGCAACGCGCCCGTCACGCTTTCGAGCTGGCAGCCCAAGGGCGATCGGTGGTTGTGGTTTCGTCGGGTGACCCGGGCGTTTTCGCCATGGCTGCCGCGGTGCTCGAGGCGCTTCATGAGTCCACGGACGTTCATTGGCACAACGTCGATCTCGAGATCCTGCCAGGTGTATCCGCCTCGCTGGCAACGGCTGCGCAGGCCGGCGCACCGTTGGGTCATGACTTTTGTGTGCTGTCACTGTCGGACAACCTCAAGCCCTGGTCGATCATCGAGAAACGGCTGGACCTGGCTGCCCAGGCAGATCTGGCCCTGGCGTTCTACAACCCGATTTCGCGTTCACGCCCTTGGCAATTGGGGCAAGCCCTGGACATCGTCGCCCGGCACCGCGTGCCTGAGACACCTGTGGTGCTGGGCCGGGATATCGGGCGGCCGGGGCAGACGCTTCGAGCTACCACTCTTGGTCAGTTAACCCCGGATCAGGTTGATATGCGTACCATGGTGTTGATCGGCTCATCCTTGACCTGCGTTTTTCCACGCACTGGAGGCGGGGACTGGGTCTATACGCCACGCTGGTATGGCGCGAAGCCTTCGTCATGAAATCGATACTCTGTAATTGGTTTTGTTTAAACTATTCGAATGGATTGGTTGATTGCTTCTGAAATTAATTGAATTCTTTGCTGGTTGATTGGTTCTGGTTGTGGCGCTAGTTTGATGTGGCGCCACGACGGCGTTTAATTAACTTGAAAGGAATCAATAAAGTGACCGAAGTTGCCAATCAAAAGCTTGATGCTGTTGAGCGCATTGCGTTAATTGAAGAAAATAATAAGTTTATCGCTCAGTTACCGAAGGCTCGATCATTTGCAGGGTTTTCCGCTGCACAATTGCCCATCGACAAAGATGAGTTGAACGCTGCCATCATGGGAGTCGGTATTGCCGGTTTCGATGCGAGCATGTCAAAGCGAAGCAAGCGCATTGTAAAAAATACGTATATGTACGCTGACTTGGTGGCCTTGCTTAAATACCCGGCTGCGAGTCAGAAAGAACAACGTTACAACGAGTTCATGAGGTTGATGAAACTGGCGGGCTGGTTTGCTTTTAGTGAGCCTTATAACCGTTACCAGGCGTCTTCCCAAAAGCTGACGATGGATAATGTTGCGCTGGATATTCTTCACACTGCGGTAGCTGCTGCCGTCAGCAAGGGCGCGGCGGCACTCACCGTACTATCCAAAGTGGCCGATAAGACCATGGATGCGTTGAAGAACGAGCCTGAGGCATTGAGGCTTTTCGAAAACAATTCCAGGAAGGCCGAAGGCGGGAACTTCTGCATGTCGACTGCACTGGAAGGCGCTGAAGGCGATATCACCATGACCATTGCCGCTGTCCAATACTTCGCCAAAGCACGGCCGACAAAAGTGCTGTTCGTGGAGTGGAGCACATCCAGTGTCGAGATCTACAACGGCGCGGCCACCATGCACATGGATGAAGAAGACTATTTGATGGTCGAGCCGCTGATCTTGAAGGCATTGGCCGAACAACGTCAAAAAGCACTCACCTATGAATTCGGCGCAGCCTGAGTCTCATGAGAGTCAGAGGCACAAGCCTCTGATTTTTTTGACGGGAAAAGATCAATGGACACGGGTTTTAATGACTCAACTTACATGTGTGCAGGCAGTTTGATTCTGGTGTCGGGAGCGTTGTCCGGGCCAGACCGGCAGGATGGCCTGGACGCACTGCTATACGCGCACACGGTGGCTTCCCACAAGTCACCCGACTTCAGGGCGATTGACGACTGGGTGTACGCAAACAAGATGGCCGTCAGGACGCTGGGCGGAACCCTTTTCAGCGATACCCATGCAAGCTTTCCAGTACCGCTATCCGACAGTTTTACTATGAGTGAGTTGTTGCAGGCGGTCGTGGGACAAAGTGTGCCTTCTGCCGCGTTAAGGTCGCTGGGCGCCAGCCTGGAGCGACTGTCACGACAGCATCCGGCTTCAGCGCCAAATGAGTTGCTGGGCAGGCACGCCCTGCAGCAAGAAAGGTGGATACGGCTGCAAGTGGGGGTGATGTCTGAGGGCGTCGGTATGAGCGTCTTCACGCTGGCCTTCGAATATGGCGAACCCGTTTCGGGGTGTCTTGCAACGCAGCGCTTCAACCCTGAAAAAATAAACGCAGAACTGAATGTCAGCGGGTATGAAGCACTTATGGAGCGGGAGGATTACGACCTGTCCCGCGCGACTGTCATTTCCTTGCTGGGAAGTCGGCGCCAGGAGCAGGTCATTGAGTTGATCTGAGGCAGGAGTGGCCACTAGGGCACCAGATACCCCTTCACACCCGTGAAGATGATCTGCGCCGCCAGAGCGCACACGAACAACCCCATCAAGCGGCTGACAATCTGCAATCCCTGGTCACCGAGTATGCGTTCGATGCGACTCGACAGATAAAGCACCACCCCCACGGTGAAGCTGGCCAGGGCAATACTGACAATGGCGGTGAGCTTGTCGTCCCAGTGCGGCTGGCTCACGCCCATCACCAGCAAGGCACCGATGGTACCGGGGCCGACGGTCAGTGGAATGGTCAGCGGGACGATGGTCACATCCTGCTGCACGTTGTCGGTCTGTACCGCGGATTTGCCTTGTGCCATCCCGAGCGCCGAGATGAACAGGACACTGCCTGCGCCGATGCGGAATGCATCCACGGTAATGCCGAAAACACTGAAAATCACTCGCCCGAACAAGTACAGCAACACGCTGGAGACCAGTGTGGCGACCGCCACTTTCCAGGCCAGCCGACGCTGCTCCTTGCGCGAATAACCACGGGTCAGGCTGATGAAGCAGGACAACACGAAGAATGGGCTGTAGAGCACCAGCATCTTCAAGTAAACGCTGAACAACACATGGAGCATGGTGCCGGGCTCACTGGCGAGGGAAGTCGAGGAGGGAGTCTATCAGGGGTTGTGCAGTCTGTCGGCTCAGGACGTTTGGATCGTTGCGCGATTCTGCTGGTCACGCTGGGCGACCCAGTGCTCGATCAGTTCGCGCAGCTGTGACAGTTCAACCGGTTTGGCCATGTGGCCGTCCATGCCGGCCTGGCGCGCACGCTCTTTGTGTTCGGCCAGGATATGGGCGGTCAATGCCACCACGGGGGTACGGGCCCGCTGATTGCCGACTTCCCAGGCACGCAATTGCTGGGTGGCGGAGAAGCCGTCGAGGATCGGCATTTCACAGTCCATCAGAACCAGGTCGTAACGCTGGTCCTTCATCGCTTGCAAGGCTTCTTCGCCGTTGCAGGCGGTATCCGGTTGCAGATTGAGCTTGCTCAGCATGCCGCGGATCACTTTGGTCGAGATGCTGTTGTCTTCGGCCACCAGAATGCGGAAGTCGCTGGGGACCTTGATAGGCAGGGCCGGGCCGCTTGGCAGTGTTTGCGTGACGACCTGACCTTTGTTGCGTTGGGTCAGTTCGTCGGCCAGGGTGGTCTTGAGGGTGTAACCGGCCACCGGTTTGGCGAGGATGCGTTTGATCCCGGAGTTGCGCGCGATGATCTTGCTCGGCGCATTGCTGATGCCGGTGAGCATGATCAGCAGGATGTCATGGTTCAGGCTCGGGTCTTCCTTGATCTTGGCTGCCAGTTGCATGCCGGTCATGCCGGGCATGTTCTGGTCCAGCAGGACCACATCGAAGTAATCGCGCAAATGAGCCTTGGTGCGCAGCAGCGCCAGTGCTTCCTTGCCGGAAGGTGCGGCGCTGACGTTCAGGCCCCAGGCGCTGCATTGCTGCACCAGCACCTTGCGACAGGTGTCGTTGTCGTCCACCACCAATACCCGTGCACCCTGCAGCGGGCCGTCGAGGTCTGAGGTCGGGTGTTCGAGGCGATCCGGGTCCAGCGGCAGGGTCAGCCACAGGGTGCTGCCCTGGTTGCTGCCACTCTTGATCCCGAATTCCCCTTGCATCAAGCGAATCAGCTGCCGGGCAATCACCAGGCCCAGGTTGCCACCCAGGTGGGTGGCCGAAAGGAAATGCCGGCTGTGCAGTTCGGCGTGCATCAGGGCATCGCGCTCTTCGGCGTCCATGGGCTCACCGCTGTCCTGCACGGCAATACGCAGGCGCGGTTTGGGGCTGCGCTCGTCGAGCGCCACGACGATCAGGATTTCGCCTTCGTCGGTTTTTTTCAGGGCGTTTTCCAGCAGGCTCAACAGGGTCTGGCGCAGGCGCGTCGGGTCACCGCTGATCACCCGCGGCACTTGCGGCTGGATGAAGCTGATCAACTCGACGTTTTGCTGCTCGGCCTTGGCGCGGAAGATGCTCAGGCAGTCTTCGATCAGTGCGTTGAGGTCGAACTGCACATCGTCCAGCTCGATCTGCCCTGATTCGAGTTTGGATATGTCGAGAATTTCGTTGATCAGTGTCAGCAGTTCGTTGCCGGCGCTGTGGATCGTCTGCACATAGTCGCGTTGCTTGACTGAAAGCGGTGTGCCCAGCAGCAGCTCGGTCATGCCGAGGACGCCGTTCATCGGGGTGCGGATCTCATGGCTGATCTTCGCCAGGAACTCGGCCTTGGCGTTGATCTCCGCATTGCTGGCCGCCAGGTCGCGACTGATGCTGAAACGGTCTTCGGTGATGCGGCGCTGGCGCTCGCTCAGCGCGATGCTCATCAGCAGGCCGCTGATACAGATGAATACCAGCAACGTAGTGATCAAGCCGTGGGGTTCGATCAGAGTCAGCCTCAACAGCGCCGGCAGGATGACCAGTGTCCCGAGGTTGAACACCACCATGGCCGCCACGAAGAGGCGAGCCGGGCGATAACCTTTTTGCCAGTGATAGGCGCTGGTGAACAGCATGCTCAGGCCTGCCAGGGCTACCAGGCCGTAGGTAATGAAGTTCAGTGGCAAGGTATTGACGAACAGCAGCATCAGGCCGCAGGCGGTGATGAGCAGGACCTCGCCTAGCAGCAACCGATTCAGTGGGTGCGGCCCCAGCGGGGAGAAAAAGCGATGGGCAAGCATCAGGCCGCAGGGTGCAGTCAGCAGCAGTGCCAGGTAAGCCCCCGGCGTTTGCAGTGCATGCCAGTCCGGTAGCCAGGGTCCGGCGAGGTTCAGCAACAGCAGCAGGCTGAGCATCAACAGCCCTTCACACGCCGCCAGCCAGAGGGCGCTACGCGAGCGGGTATAGGCGTAGCGAATGAGATTGTGCAGGATCAACATGGCGATGCAACCGAACAGCAGGCCATAGATCAGCGTCTGGTTCTGGTTGGCAGCTGCGGTGATCGCCGACTGCAGGGTGATATAGGGCCGTAACTGGTGGTCAGAGGCCAGTCGCACGTATACATCGAGGGGGTTGTCGCTTTGCGGCAGGGCCAGCATGAAGTCGCTGCTGGGCAATGGCCGCTCGGATTGGGGGTGTTCGTTGCCCGTGCTGGATTGATCGATCAGCTTGTCGCCGTCCAGTACGTACATGTTGAATTGGCGCAGGTCGGGCGCAAACACCCGCAGCAATTGTTCGTGTTTGCCCGGTGCCAGCCTGAATCGCAACCATAACGCGCCATCGGGTTCGGCCGCGGTAATGCGGTCGGGTTCGATAGGGCTGAATTGATTGGTGTAGCGTGCGGAACGGATGTCGCCCAGTTGCAGGTCGCCCTGTTCGTCGAGCAATACCGCCCAGCCACTGCCTTGCGCGGCCTGGGCCGGTAGCATGCAGAGCAAGGTCAGCAAAGTGACGGTTAAGCTTATGGCAATCCTGAGCCAGCGCACGGCGAAATCCCTTCGTTAGGTTGATGCCAGAATATAACGATGCGCGGTGCCGGAACAGCCAGGCAATAAACCGTGTTCATTGCCTGGCGCGGTGTTTACCTTATTCCTGATTTTCGCCACGCTCGCGGGCAATGGCGCGGTAGCCAATGTCCTTGCGATAGAAACAGCCTTCCCAGTCAATCGTTGCCGCCAGCTTGTAGGCCTGCTGCTGTGCAGCATCGACGCTGGCACCCATGGCAGTGGCGCACAACACACGACCACCGGCCGTCACTACCTGACCATCCTTGAGCGCAGTGCCGGCGTGGAAAACCTTGCCTTCCAGTGCGGAGGCTGCATCCAGCCCCTTGATGGCTGCGCCTTTGGCGTAGTCAGCAGGATAGCCGCCAGCGGCCAGGACGATGCCGACGCTCGGGCGTGGATCCCATTGCGCTTCAACTTTATCCAGCGCCTGGGCCAGGGCGGCTTCGACCAGCAACACCAGGCTCGACTGCAGACGCAGCATCACCGGTTGGGTCTCCGGGTCACCGAAACGGCAGTTGAATTCGATGACTTTCGGGTTGCCAGCCTTGTCGATCATCAGACCGGCGTACAGGAAGCCAGTGTAGACGTTGCCTTCCTCGGCCATGCCGCGCACGGTCGGCCAGATCACCAGATCCATGACGCGCTTGTGCACGTCGGCGGTGACCACTGGTGCCGGGGAGTAGGCACCCATGCCGCCGGTGTTTGGACCGGTGTCGCCGTCGCCGACGCGTTTGTGGTCCTGGCTGGTGGCCATCGGCAGCACGTTCTTGCCGTCGACCATGACGATGAAGCTGGCTTCCTCGCCGTCCAGGAATTCTTCGATGACCACGCGCGAACCTGCATCGCCAAAGGCATTGCCCGCCAGCATGTCGCGCACGGCGTCTTCGGCTTCGGCCAGGGTCATGGCGACGATCACGCCTTTACCGGCGGCCAGGCCGTCGGCCTTGATCACGATCGGAGCGCCTTTTTCCCGCAGGTAAGCGAGGGCCGGCTCGATTTCGGTGAAGTTCTGGTAGTCGGCAGTCGGGATCTTGTGGCGAGCCAGGAAATCCTTGGTGAAGGCTTTCGAACCTTCCAGCTGCGCAGCGCCAGCCGTCGGGCCGAAGCAGTCGAGGCCGCGGCTGCGGAACAGATCCACAACACCGGCAACCAGCGGCACTTCAGGGCCGACGATGGTCAGGGAAACGTTTTTCTCGGCGAAGTCTGCCAGTTGCTCAAGCGCCAGTACGTCGATGGCGACGTTCTCGCACTTGGCTTCGATGGCGGTACCGGCGTTGCCCGGAGCCACGAACACCTTCTGCACGCGTGGATCCTGAGCCACTTTCCAGGCCAGGGCATGTTCACGGCCACCGCTGCCAATGATCAAAACATTCATTTCATAAACCTCGGATGACGCAAATCTGGGAACTGTAGGAGCGAGCTTGCTCGCGATGGTGGATAACGATAACGCGGGGCCTCTGGAACAGCGCGGCGTCTAATCGATCTTCGCGAGCAAGCTCGCTCCTACAGGGGAAGCCGTTCTATCAGTGACGGAAGTGGCGCATGCCGGTAAATACCATGGCGATGCCGGCTTCATCGGCAGCAGCAATCACTTCATTGTCACGCATCGAGCCGCCTGGCTGGATCACCGCAGTGATACCGGCCTTGGCCGCGTTGTCGATGCCGTCGCGGAACGGGAAGAATGCGTCGGATGCCATGACTGCACCTTGAACCTGCAAGCCGGCATGTTCTGCCTTGATCGCAGCAATGCGCGCGGAGTTCACGCGGCTCATCTGGCCGGCGCCGACACCGATGGTCTGGCGGTTCTTGGCGTAGACAATGGCATTGGACTTCACGTACTTGGCGACTTTCCAGGCGAAGATCAGGTCGTGGATTTCCTGTTCGGTCGGTGCGCGTTTGGTCACGACCTTGAGGTCATCGGCGCCGATCATGCCGATGTCACGGCTCTGTACCAGCAGGCCACCGTTGACGCGCTTGTAGTCCCAGGCTGCCGCGCGGTCGGCCGACCACTCGCCGCAGGCCAGCAGGCGCACGTTGGCCTTGGCCGCCACGATGGCGCGGGCTTCTTCGCTGACGCTAGGGGCGATGATCACTTCAACGAACTGACGCTCGACGATCGCCTTGGCGGTCTCGGCGTCCAGTTCGCGGTTGAAGGCGATGATGCCGCCGAAGGCGGATTCGGTGTCGGTGGCGTAGGCCAGGTCGTAGGCCTTGCGGATGCCGCCTTCGGCGTCCGGGCTCACGGCCACGCCGCACGGGTTGGCGTGCTTGACGATCACGCAAGCCGGCTTGACGAAGCTCTTCACGCATTCCAGCGCGGCGTCGGTGTCGGCCACGTTGTTGTACGACAGTTCCTTGCCTTGCAGTTGGGTCGCGGTAGCGATGCCGACTTCGGCAGGCTTGGCTTCAACGTAGAACGCCGCGCTCTGGTGCGGGTTCTCGCCGTAGCGCATTTCCTGGGCCTTGATGAACTGGCTGTTGAAGGTGCGCGGGAACTCGCTGCGACCTTCCGTGCTGAGAGTGTCGGCAGCCTGGTTAACAGTGCCCATGTAGTTGGCGATCATGCCGTCGTAGGCGGCAGTGTGCTCGAAGGCCTTGAGCATCAGGTCGAAACGCTGAGCGTAGGTCAGGCCGCCGGCCTTGAGGTTTTCCAGGACGCTGGCGTAATCGCCGGCATTGACCACGATGGCCACGTCCTTGTGGTTCTTGGCCGCGGAGCGGACCATGGTCGGGCCGCCGATGTCGATGTTCTCGATGGCGGTCGGCAGGTCGCAACCTGGCTTGTTGATGGTGGCTTCGAACGGGTACAGGTTGACCGCTACCAGGTCGATCGGCTTGATGCCGTGCTCGTTCATGATGGCGTCGTCGATACCGCGACGACCGAGGATCCCGCCGTGGATTTTCGGGTGCAGGGTCTTCACCCGGCCGTCCATCATCTCTGCAAAACCGGTGTAATCAGCGACTTCCACTGCGGCAACACCGTTGTCCTGCAGCAGCTTGAACGTTCCGCCGGTGGAGAGGATCTCGACGCCCAGGGCTTCAAGCTCCTTGGCGAATTCGAGGATCCCGGTCTTGTCGGAAACGCTGATCAGGGCGCGGCGGATCGGCAGGCGGGTAGTCTGGTCGGTCATCTCAATTTCCATCAAAAGCAAAGGAAGTCAGCAAAAAAGGCGACCGGTTTTACGCGGGCGCCTTTCTGGTTTGATTGAATGCTTACAGCAAATCGTACTGCTTGAGTTTCTTGCGCAGCGTGCCCCGGTTCAGCCCGAGCAGTTCGCTGGCCTTGGTCTGGTTGCCCTTGACGTAGTTCATCACGCACTCGAGCAGGGGAGCCTCGACTTCGGAGAGCACCAGGTTGTACACATCCGTGACGGCAGCGCCCTCAAGGTGGGCGAAATAATTGTGCAGCGCCTTCTCGACACTCCCGCGAAGGGTCTGACCCTCTTCGCTCGGAGTATTGAGGTGCTGTTTCAAATTCACGTTGTCGCTCACGGGTGTTGTTCCACTCACTAAAGTCTCGGTCATCATCGTCATGCGGCCACCCACTCTCCGTCCCCTGTCAGGCTCTTGTAACGTTCGGCGAAAAACGCCTGAACGTTGGCGCATTGTGTATCCGTACCATCCAAACGATTGAAGTGGGCGCGAAACTCCCTGGCGCCCGGCAGGGTTGCGAGATACCAGCCCACATGCTTTCGAGCAATGCGCACGCCCATGACATCGCCATAGAAGGCGTGCAGGGCGGCCAGATGCTCTAGCAGAATGCGTTCCACCTCGATCAGTTCCAGCGCCGGGAGTTTCTCGCCGGTACGCAGGAAATGGTCGATCTCGCGAAAAATCCACGGCCGCCCCTGGGCGGCCCGGCCAATCAGCAGGCCATCGGCACCGGTCGCGTCGAGCACGTACCGGGCTTTTTCCGGCGAATCGATATCGCCGTTGGCGAAGACCGGAATCGACACCGCCTGCTTGATCGCGGCAATGGTGTCGTACTCGGCTTCACCGGTGTACAGGTCGGCACGGGTGCGGCCATGCACTGCCAGCGCCGTAATGCCTGCCTGTTCGGCGATCTTCGCCACCGTCAGGCCGTTCTTGTTGTCCCGGTCCCAACCGGTCCGGATCTTCAGGGTAACCGGCACATCGACCGCGGCCACGACGGCCTGCAGGATCTCGGTTACCAGGGGTTCATCCTTCAACAGTGCGGACCCGGCAGCCTTGTTGCAGACCTTTTTTGCCGGACAGCCCATGTTGATATCAATAATCTGCGCGCCCATTTCAACGTTGGCCCGGGCGGCGTCCGCCAGCATCTGCGCATCACCACCGGCGATCTGTACCGAGCGTGGCTCGGGATCACCTTCGTGGATCATGCGCATGCGCGACTTGCGGGTGTTCCACAGGCTCATGTCGCTGGTGACCATTTCCGAGACTACTAGCCCCGCGCCCAAGCGCTTGCACAGCTGACGAAAGGGCTGGTCGGTGACGCCCGCCATGGGGGCGAGAATCAAGCTGTTGTTTAACGTGTATGGACCGATGCGTACCGCCGACATAGGACTTCCCTGTTGTGGGGCCGGATCATGAGAGTTCGAAAAAGGGTGGGCATGATACCCGCTCTCGATGACTGGATAAAGGCTGAATTGAACAAAATCTGAACAGTTATTCTGTTATTACCCGTGGTTTGGTATGCCGGGTGGGCTCAGAATGCCGACGTCAATCAGGGTGCGATGAAGCGTTTCACTCCGGAGAGTGAAAGCTCAGACTGTAGTTCACGGCCTTGGCGCCGGGGTCGAGAATGTCCAGGGCGATGTGAATTGGCGTTTGCGGAGGCATTTCCGCCATGCCTTCGAGATCGCCATTGAGGTATTCGCCGGGTTTGAAGCGGCGACTGGCGATCAGGTGGCCATTGAGGTCGGCGAAGCGTAGTTCCAGCAGCGGGAAGGGCTGGGAGAAGGGCGCGCGGTTATAGATGATCGCATCGACCACCAGGGCGCCATTGAACTCGGGATGGCTGCGTACCACCAGGTTGCTGCTTTTGATTTTTGCAATGTCGACCTTGGAAGGCACGGTGCAGCCGATTTGCGGGCAAAACTGCTGGAACCACGGGCGATATTGATCCTGTCGCGCCAGTTCGTCGAAATGGTAGGCGATGTACTGGCCGGCGAGGGCGCCAGCGGCAATCAGGATCAGCAGCGCCCACAACAGCCGTCGGCCCCAGGGCGAACGACGCTTTTGCCAATCCAGTTGCAGCGGATCGTCGGTCAGGTCTTGCAGCACCTCGGCGCGCACGCCCGGCTCACTGCGTTCGCGTCGTTTGCGCAGCGGTTCGACCGAGGGCAGGTTGTCGTCGATTTCTTTTTCGTCGGTGGCCGAGAGGCGTTCGTGGTTCAGCGGGGCATCGAGAGGGTCGTGCAGTCGCAGCTGAGGTGGCTGCAGCTCGTCGTCCAGATCAACCGGTTCCAGGGACAGCGAAGGTTCGGTACGTGAGGCTTTACCCGGTTCGACCGTGGACTCCGGCGTTTCAAGGCTGTCGAGCGATTCGTCGGCTTGCGCGCGATCTGCGGCCGGCTCACTGAACAGGCTGTCGGGCCACGGCTCTTCGTCCTGCTCGACGCTGTCGCGACGGGCGCTCAGTGAATCATCGCGATGACGACCGAATTCGGTGATCGGCTGGATTTCCCGTTGTTCGAGCCGGGCGAGCTCTTCGTCCAGATCGAGGCTGTCCAGATCCAGTTCGGCAGCGCTCCATTGCTTTTGGCTGATGGTGCGAGGCTGCGCAGGTTCGACAGTCTCTTCAGGCTTCGGCGGTGTTGCCGGTGCTTCTTTGCCAGCCTGCTCCAGCAACTGCTTGGCGGCATTGAACACTTGCAGGCAAGAGCCGCAACGAACCACGCCACGCGCCACGCTCAACTGGGCATGGCTGACGCGGAAGCTGGTTTGGCAATGCGGGCACTGGGTGACGAAGCTATCGGTCATGCGGCGATCCGGATTATGCAGGCGGTCATTCTAGCGCCGACGGCCAGTGATGCGCACCCAGCCATCGCGATTGGCGATCGGATCCAGATCGAAGTCCACGGCGTAGGCAGCGGCGACTTCGCCGCCTTGTTCAGCAAGGATGCCCGACAGTGCCAGACGACCGCCCGATTTGACCAGGCTGGACAACTGCGGAGCCAGGGAAACCAGCGGGCCTGCGAGAATGTTCGCCACCAGTACGTCGGCTTGCACCTGCGGAAGGTCTTGCGGCAGGTACAGTGGGAATAGCTCTTCGGCAATGTTGTTGCGTCCGGCGTTGTCGCGGGAAGCCTCGAGAGCCTGCACATCGATATCGGTGCCGACGGCCTGTTTGGCGCCCAGCAACAGGGCGGCAATCGCCAGAATCCCCGAGCCGCAGCCGAAGTCCAGCACATTGCAGTCCTTCAGGTCCTGGCCATCGAGCCATTCCAGGCACAATGCGGTAGTCGGGTGAGTGCCGGTGCCGAACGCCAGGCCCGGGTCCAGCAGCAAATTAACTGCATCAGGCTCCGGCGCGGCGTGCCAGCTCGGCACGATCCACAGGCGCTGGCCGAAACGCATTGGCTGGAAGTTGTCCATCCAGCTGCGTTCCCAGTCCTGGTCTTCGATCACTTCGCTGTGGTGTTCAGGCAGCGGGCTGCCGGTCAGCAGCTCCAGATGGGCCAGTACCGGGCCGGGCTCGGTACCGCCTTCGAACAGAGCCAGCAGGTGCGTGTGCGACCACAGCGGCGTGGTGTTGAGTTCCGGCTCGAAGATAGGCTGATCTTCGGCGTCCATGAAGGTCACCGACACGGCGCCCACTTCAAGGAAAGCGTCTTCATAGGTTTCGGCTTGTTCTGGGCTGATGGCGAGACGTACTTGCAGCCAAGGCATGGCGGGCACCTTTGAAAAATGTTGATTGCAGCCTAGCGGGCTGTAAGAAGCGCGCAAGTTTACGCGAGCGCGGGGCTTTTGTGGGAGTCCACTGTACCTGTGGGGGTGTGTGAAACCTTCAGATACAACAAAGCCGCCCGAAGGCGGCTTTGTCGATGGGTTCGAAGCTTAGTGCTTCTCGCCAGCCAGCTTGTGCTCGAGGTAGTGAATGTTCACGCCCCCTTTGCAGAAGCCTTCATCGCGGGTCAGGTCGCGGTGCAGCGGGATGTTGGTCTTGATCCCGTCGACCACGATTTCGTCCAGCGCATTGCGCATGCGCGCCATGGCTTCGTCACGGGTTGCGCCGTAGGTGATCAGCTTGCCGATCAACGAATCGTAGTTCGGCGGAACGGCATAGCCACTGTACAGGTGCGAATCGACACGAACGCCGTTGCCGCCTGGAGCGTGGAAATGCTTGACCGTGCCCGGGCTCGGCATGAAGGTTTTCGGGTCTTCGGCGTTGATCCGGCATTCCAGTGCGTGCCCGCGGATGACGACGTCATCCTGGGTGAACGACAGCTTGTTGCCGGCGGCGATGCTGAGCATCTCCTTGACGATGTCGATGCCGGTGACCATTTCCGATACCGGGTGCTCTACCTGGACACGAGTGTTCATCTCGATGAAGTAGAAACGGCCGTTTTCGTACAGGAACTCGAAAGTACCTGCGCCACGGTAACCAATGTCGATGCACGCCTTGACGCAGCGGGCCAGGACTTCCTCACGCGCGTTCTCGTCGATGCCCGGTGCCGGCGCTTCTTCGAGAACTTTCTGGTGGCGACGTTGCAGCGAGCAATCGCGGTCACCCAGATGGATGGCGTGGCCCTGACCATCGGAAAGGACCTGGACTTCCACGTGACGTGGGTTGGTCAGGAATTTTTCCAGATAGACCATCGGGTTGCCGAACGCCGCGCCTGCTTCGGAGCGGGTCAGTTTGGCCGAGGAAATCAAGTCTTCTTCTTTATGCACAACGCGCATGCCGCGACCACCACCGCCGCCAGCGGCCTTGATGATCACCGGGTAACCGACTTCGCGACCGATGCGCAGAGCGGTTTCTTCGTCTTCCGGCAGCGGGCCGTCAGAGCCCGGAACAGTCGGTACGCCAGCGGCGATCATGGCGTGCTTGGCCGATACCTTGTCGCCCATCAGGCGAATGGTTTCGGCTTTCGGGCCAATGAACGCGAAGCCGGATTTCTCGACCTGCTCGGCGAAGTCGGCGTTTTCCGCAAGGAAACCGTAGCCCGGGTGAATGGCGGTGGCGCCAGTCACTTCGGCTGCGGCAATGATTGCCGGAATGTGCAGGTAGGAGTGGGCGGCCGATGCCGGACCGATGCAGACGGATTCGTCTGCCAGACCCAGGTGCATCAGTTCCTTGTCAGCCTTGGAGTAAACGGCGACGGTCTTGATGCCCATTTCTTTGCAGGCGCGCAGGATCCGCAGGGCGATCTCACCGCGGTTGGCGATCAGAACTTTTTCCAACTTCGCAGTCATCAAAGGCTCTCCGCGGTTCAAACGATGGTGAACAGCGGTTGGTCGTACTCAACCGGCTGGCCGTCTTCGACGAGGATGGATTCGATCACACCGCTGGTTTCAGCTTCGATGTGGTTCATCATCTTCATGGCTTCAACGATGCACAGGGTGTCGCCTTTCTTCACGGTCTGGCCGACTTCCACGAAGGACGGCGAGGTTGGCGAAGACTTGCGATAGAAAGTACCGACCATCGGCGAACGGGCAACAGTGCCGTTCAGTGCTGGAGCGGCGGCAGGTGCAGCAGCGGCAGCCGGAGCGGCGGCAGCGGCAGGCGCGGCAACCGGAGCAGGCATTGGCGCCGGCGCGTAGTACTGCTGAGCCGGGGTCTTGCTATGACGGCTGATACGTACGGACTCTTCGCCTTCCTTGATCTCGAGTTCGTCGATGCCGGACTCTTCCAGCAATTCGATCAGTTTCTTAACTTTACGGATATCCATGAATCATCAACTCCCAAGGGTCGGTCAGGGGCGGTTAACTTGTTGTTCAAGCTGTTCCAGGGCGGCCTCCAGGGCCAGTCGGTAACCGCTGGCGCCAAGGCCGCAGATCACTCCCACCGCTACATCGGAGAAGTAAGAGTGATGGCGGAAAGGTTCGCGTTTGTGCACGTTAGACAAATGCACTTCGATGAATGGGATGCTCACCGCCAGCAGCGCGTCACGTAATGCGACACTTGTATGTGTAAAAGCTGCCGGGTTGATCAAAATGAAGTCCACGCCTTCGCTGCGGGCAGCGTGAATACGGTCGATCAATTCGTACTCGGCATTGCTTTGCAGGTGCAGCAGATGGTGACCGGCTTCGCGGGCACGGCGTTCCAGGTCCTGGTTGATCTGCGCCAGCGTCGTGGCGCCGTAGGTACCCGGTTCGCGAGTGCCGAGCAGGTTCAGGTTGGGTCCGTGCAATACGAGTAGTGTCGCCATCGGCGGTTCCTTTGTTATCCGTGAGCAATTGTCAGAACCCGGCGACTATGCCGCAAAGCCTTTGTGACTGTCCAGTTCTATGCAATAGCCGGCACGATGGCCGATGTTTGCGCGAAATATATGACTGCTTGATTAAATTTGGTCATTAGCCCTGGCAATGCGTTCGGCGAAGGCCCTGGCGTTGATCTCGCCGATCACCCGCACATCGGCGCGTTCGACGCCGTCCTTGCCGAAAAACATCAAGGCCGGAGGACCGAACAACTGGTAGCGGTCGAGCAGGGTACGTTGTTCGGCGTTGCTGGCGGTGATGTCGAAGCGGACCAGCCGGTAGCCCTTGAGGCGTTCGACGACGATCGGGTCGTTCAGCACCTCATGTTCGATGACTTTGCAGCTGATGCACCAGTCGGCGTACCAGTCGAGCAGCAACGGTGTGCCGGACGAACGTGCGTCGGCGAGTGCGCGATCGAGGTCGGCCGGCGTGCTGACGGTTTGCCAGCTGCTGGTGCTTTGCGCAGCTCCACCGTTGTCAGCGATACGGGGCTGGCCAATCGGGTTGAACGGGTCGGTCTGGCCGCTGAAGGCGCCATACCAGCAGGCCAATGCGTAAAACAGCAGGAACATGCCGAGCAGTTGGCCCAGGCGTTTGCGCGGTGGTTGATAGACGAACTCCAGCGCCCCCATGAACAGGCCGACGCCGCCCGCCAGCAAACCGATCAGCAGCAAGGTGACCTGACCCGCAAGGACGCGGCTGAGCAGGCCGATGGCCAACCCGAGCAACAACACACCAATGGCGTTTTTCACGTAGACCAGCCACGGGCCGCTTTTTGGCAACCAGGCTGCGCCGCCGGTGGCCACCAGCAACAGCGGTGCGCCCATGCCGAGGCCGAGCATGAACAGTTTCAAACCGCCGCCCAGCGCATCGCCACTGGCGCTGATGTACAGCAGCGCGCCGGCCAATGGCGCCGAAACACAGGGTGAAACCAGCAGGCTGGAGACCACGCCCAACACCGCGGCACCCCACAGTGACCCGCCTTCGGTACGACCGGCGATGCGGTCCAGGCGACTGCTGATGGCGTGCGGCAGTTTCAGCTCGAAGACGCCGAACATCGCCAGTGCGAACAGCGCAAAAAACATCGCGAAAGGCACCAGCACCCACGCCGATTGCAGCCGGGCCTGCAGATTGAGCTGGGCCCCGAACAGGCCCATCAGCGCACCGAGCAAGGCAAAGCAGGCGGCCATCGGCAGTACATAGGCCAGTGACAGATTGAAGCCGCGCCAACCGCCGACCTGGCCGCGCAGCACCACGCCGGACAGGATCGGCAGCATGGGCAGCACGCAGGGCGTGAACGTCAGGCCCAGGCCGGCGAGGAAAAACAGTGCCAGTTCGCGCCAGTTCCATTGGGAGACCGTCGTCGGAGCGCCGCTGCCGTCGATGCTCAAGCGCTCGGTTTCCGGTGGGTAGCACAGGCCTTTGTCGGCGCAACCCTGATAGGTCACGGCCAGGGTGAAGGCGCGTTGGTCGGTGCGCGGCAACTCGACGTCGAGAATGCCGTGGTAGACCTCGACATCGCCGAAGTATTCATCGTGCTTTTTCTGGCCGTCTGGCAGTTTCGCTTCACCAAAGACGACTTCGGCCGGATCGGCGCGAAACTGAAAACGGTGGCGGTAGAGGTAATAACCTTCGGTGGCGACGAAGCGCAGCTTGATCGATTGCGGCGTGCTTTCTACCAGGCTCAGCTGGAAGGCTTCACGCACCGGCAGGAAGTCGGCGCTGTTGTTGATCGAACCCAGGGTCGAACTGGGGCGATTCTCCAGCAAGCCAGTGGCGCTGGCCGGCAGGGCAAACACTAAAAACAACAGGCAGAGCAAACGGCGCATGACGATCTCGCGTATCGGAATTGGGGGGATGATAGCGGACGTTGATGGGGTGTGCAGTGAGGGCATTTCGATGGTGAATGTTCCGACGCCATCGCTGGCAAGCCAGCTCCCACAAATATTGATGGTGCTTACAAAATTTGTGAACACCTCGACCTTGTGGGAGCTGGCTTGCCAGCGATGGCGATAGTTCAGACGCGGAAGGCCTGTACGGCTGTATGCAGTCGACCTCCCAGCACCAGAAGATTTTCCCCCTGCTCACGACCTTTGCCGATACGCAGCAGGTTATCCCCGCCCAACTGGTGAATCCGCTCGCTGTGGTCGCGGATCTCGCTGACAGCGCCGCTTTGCTGGGCGGTGACATCGGCGATGCGTACCGCTGTGTCGGAAATGGTCTGGATTGCCCCGACGATTTTATCCAGCGCACCATCGGCGGCCTGGGCCTGGCTGGCGGTGGCTTCGGCGTGTTCGACTTGGGCGCGCATGCCCTCCACCGATTGCCGCGCGGCGGTTTGCAGGCCTGCGATCAGCGTCTGGATCTCGGCCGTGGCCCCGGCGGTACGTTGCGCCAGTGAGCGCACCTCTTCGGCCACCACGGCAAAGCCTCGTCCCATCTCACCGGCCCGGGCCGCCTCAATGGCCGCGTTCAAGGCCAGCAGGTTGGTCTGGTCGGCAATCGAACGGATCACCGTCAACACGCCACCGATGGTGGCCGACTCTTCGGCCAGGTGTTCGATCATTTGCGCATTGCCTTGCACTTCATCCACCAGCGCATGCAGGCCGGTCAGGCTCAGGCCAATGACTTTCTGTCCATGCTCCACGGCCAGGCCCGCGTGGCGGCTGGCGTCGGCGGCCTGGCTGGCATCACCGGCGACTTGTTGAATGGTCGCTTCCAGTTCGCTGAGGGAGTCGCGGATCAGCGCCGTGTCGCCGGCCTGGTGTTCGGCGCCGCTGTGCAAGTCGTTGCTCAGGTCTGCCAGAGTGCGGCTGCTGCCGGCCACCTGTTCGGCGTTGCGGCGAATGGTCCCCACCAGGTCCACCAGGTACGCACGCAAGCGATTGAGCGACGCTTCAATGTCATGCAACTCGCGGTTGGTGTTGCCCAGTTGAATGTCGCGGCTGAAGTCGCCTTCGGCCCAGGTCGACAGGGCCGGGGCGAGGTTGGTCAGGGTGCGGGCCAGTTTGCGTTGCAGGGTGTCGATCAGCAGGGCGATCAACAGAATCAAAGCGATCATCACGCCTTGCATCAGCCGCACTTCACCCTGGATTTGCCCGTGCTGGGCGCGGACCACCGGTTCGAGCCCGGCAATGGCCTGTTGCACGTCGGCGATTTTCAAGTGAGTCGCGGTGCTGAGGTCGGCGCGTTTGCGGATTTGATCGCGAGTGCGCGAGAGCTCGGCCGGGTAACGGGTGAGCAGGCTGTTGAGCTCGCGCTTGAGGCCAACGCCGGCATCTTCGGCGACGGTTTTTTCCTTGTTCTCAAGGCCCATCATCGAAGCGAAATCATCGGTGTTCGACTCGCTGCTGGTGGTTACGCCCAGCAGCGGCAGGGCATCGACCTTCTCTGCCTGGGTGCGGATGTTGGCCACTTCGCGCTCGACATCGGCGGCCAGTTCACTGCGGCCGCTGCTGACCAGTTTGTCCCGCGCCAGGGACAATTTGCCCAAGTGCTGGGAGGCGGCGAGCAGTGGTGTCAGGTAGGCCGCATTGCCACTGGCGTACTGGCTGAGTTGATCCAGACTGGCGCCCAGTTCCCGCTCGGCCTGCAGCAGTAGCGCCTGCGGATCGCCGGCCAGTTTGCCAGCGGCCAACAGGTCGGTCTTGCTGAATTCTTCAAGGGTCGACAGGCTGGGGCGCAAGCTCTCGGCCAGGGCCGGTGGCAATTCGTCGAGTTGTTTTTGCAAGCTGTCGATGCCCTGGGCGGCACTGCTCAGGCGCAGTGCATCGCCGCTGCCAAGGTAATCTTCGACGCTGCGGGCGACTTCATTCTGAAACTGCTGCGACAGGCCCAGGTAGCGCTCCATTAATAGATACGGACGCTCAAGGGCTTTCTGCGACCACCACAGCGTAGCGCCGAGGGCCACGCACACGGCCACCAGTAGGAGGGTATTGAGATTGGTCAGCAGCTTCAGGCGCATTACGGACTACCAACGGCAGAAATGGTAAGCGCCTGAAGTTATTGCGTTTCTGTTACAGGGTTATGACCGTATCGGTCGATTCCGATAAAAAAGTGGCACTTTGCTTTGACGTGCGTGCAGCCTGTACGCGATTGCGCCCTCCGCCTTTGGCGCGATACAGCGCTTCATCGGCATGGCTGGCCATCATCAGGCTGTCGGAGCTTTCGCATAATTCCACCACCCCGGCACTGAAGGTGCACCACAGATCCTGGGGTTGAGCGGGGTAGTGGATCTCGGCAAAACGCTGACGGATTTCATCGAGCACGTTGTAGGCCGCTTCGATATCCGTATCCGGCATGACAATGGCGAACTCTTCGCCACCGTAGCGGCCGATGAAGTCGGTTTTGCGCAGGCGTTGTTTGAGAAACAGCGCCAGGCTCTTGATCACCCGATCGCCCATGGGGTGGCCGTGGCTGTCGTTGACCCGCTTGAAATGGTCGATGTCGAGCATGGCAAAGCTCAGTGGCTTGTTCTCGCGACGGGCGCGGAACGAGCAGTCTTCGAGCAATTGCAGGATGTGCGTGTGGTTGTACAGGCCGGTGAGGCTGTCGCGGACCATACGCGCCTTGAGGTTACGCGCTCGCGCCGCGCGATTGCGTACGGTGGTGATCAGGTGCCGGGGCTTGATCGGTTTGGTCAGGAAGTCATCGCCGCCCTCGCTCATGGCGTCGAGCTGTTTGTCCAGGTCGTCTTCGGCCGACAGGTAAATGATTGGCACACTGACGTAACGGTCGTTATGGCGGATCACCTTGGCCAGTTCCGTACCGGTGCAGGCCGGCATGTACATGTCGAGGATGATCAGGTCCGGCTGGAAATCCGCCAGTTCGGCCATGGCCTGGATCGGCTCGATCAACGTCCGGGTGACGATCCCTGCGCTGTTGAGCAGGCGCTCGGTGTGCAGGGCCTGGGCGCGGGAGTCGTCGATGATCAGCACTTTATAAGGCTCGTACTGGGCAACGCAGGTCAGGACTTCGATTTTCTCCAGCAGGCTCGACGCTTCGAGGGTGCCGGTGAGGAACTCCTGGCCACCGGCACGCACGGCGGCCAGGCGGGTCGGGGTGTCGGTTTCGTGCAGGCTGAAGAACAGCAGCGGCAAACGCTGGTCGAGGCCTTCCTGGGCTTCGGCGGCCAGTTTCAGGCCGACGCCGGGGCCACTGAAATCCACGTCCATGACAATCGCTGCCGGCGAGCGCTCAACCATCGATGAGCGAAACGCGTCTACGCTGTCCAGGGACTGGGCGCTGAGCCCGAAGAATTCCAGTTGTTTGGCCAGGCGCTCGGCACGGTCGTGATCCTGCAGCATCACATAGATTGGCTTGCGCAGTGGTGGCAGGAAGGTTTGATCGAGTTGGTCGCCATGGCGCAGGCCGGTGCGTGACAGGCGCTGCATCAACCGATTGAGGTCGGTGATCAGGCCGCTGCTCAGGCGTCCGCGGTTGGCATCGACAGCCTCCAGGGACTGACCGATATGGTGTGCCAGTTGTGTGTGTTCCGGTTGCTCGAAACGCTCGGCGAAACGCAGCAGGCGCAAATTGGCCTCGCTCAGTTCCGAAAGGTCGACGGTGGACCACTCACTGCGTTGCAGGCGCTGCCATATCTCAAGAATCTGACGAGCCTGATGAATTACCCGCTGGGCAAAGTGATGCTTGAGGCGCTCGCGGCTGGGGTCTTCTGGCTCGGTCATATCCTGACTACTAGTTAGGGTGCACGCTGAGGTCGACTGGTGGCTCTATGCTAGCACCACTTTTCCATTACATGAGTGCTGTACGTCAATAATCTGCAATGTGACACCATTCAGTTTGTGACCGACCGGTCTGGTTCTGGCCTTGAAAGTCGTGGCGTGCGGAGGGCGAAGTACTTTAATTAGGGCACTTGACGGGTGTGGCGTGGTCATTGGCGGGTGACTGACATCCGGCCATTGATGATTTTTCGCGAGTGCTGACCGGCCTGGTTTTTTGGGTTTCAGGGGATAAGGGATTCCCTTATGGGGCCAATCCGAACCATCAGGTGGATTTCGAGGGCCTTGGCGTCGTCGGATAGGCAGGAACACTTTTCATCACCAGCGCGGTAATTTTCCCCATCGATGCAATGGCGGGTGCCGGGCCAAGGCACGTTGTTGTATGGTTGTGGTCGAACCGTCGAACTCAAGAGATTGAAAGGATATCGCCATGCTGGACTGGAAGAACCGCACAGGCAGTGCGCCTGAACGTGCCGCTGAACCGAAGTCGGAGACCCGCAGTTATCTGGGTGGCCTGTTGTTCAGCCGGGCGCTGGCCACTCTGCTGGGTATCTACCTGTTGGTGGCGAGTGTCCTGGGCTGGTACTGGAGCCAGGAGCCGGCGTTGTTCCCGGTTCAGCAAACCGCTCAACTGGCGGCCGAGAAAGAAGGCAGGCAGATGGTCGTCGGCTACACCACGGTAGAAACCCTCAAGACCGTCGCCGGCACCTTGCTGACCAAGCCGGGCGGCTATATTTCCAACGACCGATTCCCGCCAGGCCTGTGGATGGACAACATGCCGAGCTGGGAATACGGCGTGCTGGTGCAGGTCCGTGACCTGAGCCGTGCATTGCGCAAAGACTTCGCCCGCTCGCAGTCGCAGTCCGCTGAAGACGCCGACCTGGCCAAGGCCGAGCCGCGCTTCAACTTCGACAACAAGAGCTGGGTGCTGCCGTCCAGTGAGTCCGAGTACCAGGAAGGCATCAATTCCCTGAGCCGCTATCAGGCGCGCCTGTCCGATCCGAACCAGAAGACTGCCCTGTTCTATGCCCGCGCCGATAACCTGAACAACTGGCTGGGTGATGTCGGCACCCGTCTGGGTTCGTTGTCGCAACGGCTGTCGGCCAGTGTGGGCCGGGTCAAGCTCAATACCGCGTTGAAAACCGAGGTGGTGGCGCCGGGTGAGGTGCCGCAGGTCGACGAGGAAATCGTCGAGACTCCGTGGATGCAGATCGACAACGTGTTCTACGAGGCCCGCGGCCAGGCCTGGGCTCTGTCGCACCTGTTGCGCGCCATCGAAGTCGACTTCGCCGATGTGCTGGCCAAGAAGAACGCCACGGTCAGCGTGCGCCAGATCATTCGTGAACTGGAGGCGTCGCAGGAGCCGGTGTGGAGCCCGATGATCCTCAACGGCAGTGGCTTTGGCGTGCTGGCCAACCACTCGCTGGTCATGGCCAACTACATTTCCCGGGCCAATGCCGCGGTGATCGATTTGCGTCAATTGCTCAATCAGGGCTGAGTCATGGTTGATAACTCTGTCGATGGAATGCGAGAAGCCGCGCACCGCGCGGCGTCCGATGCCGAACAGATCGCCTGGGTCGACGAGCAGGACAACCTGCTCGGCGCCCTGGTCCGTTCCGACCTGCGCGAGCGCGGGCTGATCGGGCGCGGCACCTACATCATGTTGTTCAACTCTGCTGGCGAGCTGTGCGTGCACCGACGCACCCTGAGCAAGGCGATCTATCCCGGTTACTGGGACGTGGCGGCGGGTGGCATGGTGCTCGCCAGTGAAACCTACGCCGAGTCGGCGGCCCGGGAACTGGAGGAAGAATTGGGGGTGAGTGGCGTGGAGCTGACCGCCCATGACCATTTTTTCTTCGAGGACACCGGCAATCGCCTGTGGTGTTCGGCGTTCTCGGCGGTGTGGGACGGTCCGTTGATCCTGCAACCGGAAGAAGTGCTCGAAGCACGTTTTTTGCCGGTTGAGGAAGTGCTGCGGGAAATCGAGGAAAAGCCTTACTGCCCGGACTCTTTGGCAGCATTGAAACGCTATCTGAGGTCTCGCGGGCAAGACGTCGCAAAAAGGCTATAAATTGGCGCTGATTGGCTCTTAGCAATCGGCGTTTTTGCCGTTACACTGCGCGACCTTTTCAAGCTGTAACGGTATGGCTGTCCCTGTAGGAGCGAGCTTGCTCGCGATGGAGGTCAACGATAACGCGTTGTCCTTGAGTTCATCGCGAGCAGAGCTCGCTCCTACAGTGAAATGAAGGTCGTACCGTTTCAGTAGCGCTGCCCCTGCCTGAGTGGGGCTTCGCGGTCGATGGCACTTCCCAGGTGCCGCGACCAGTCTTTGTCCTCCAAAGAGGATTGCCGGTGGCCAAAAAAGCCGCATCCTTCGCCGCCCTGGGCGGCCTGGTATTTTCCACCGACGCAGGTCGTCATTGCCCGGAATGCAGTAAACCGGTGGACGCCTGCATCTGCAAACAGACCGTTATCCCGGCCGGCGACGGCATTGCGCGCGTGCGTCGCGAAAGCAAGGGCCGTGGCGGCAAGACGGTGACCACCATCACCGGCGTGCCATTGGCTGAAGATGCGCTCAAGGAGCTGGGTACGACGTTGAAGAAACGTTGCGGTACCGGTGGGGCGTTGAAAGACGGTGTCATCGAAATCCAGGGCGATCATGTCGAGCTACTCTTGGCAGAACTGATCAAGCTCGGTTTCAAAGCGAAGAAATCCGGCGGCTAGCAGCCTCTGTGAAAACCACCCTCGGCTTGATCCGGTCCTGTTGGCATTCAGGCCTGGCGTCAGCTACATGGTTTTCACAGAGCCTGTTCATGACCGGTTTCTAAACTCACTGCGGTCGGCGGGGTCTATTGCCTCGTTGACGAACCGTCATTTTCATTCTTTAGACTGCGCCGGCCTGAACCCAGGCGACGCACTATGACTCTTTATAGGGGACTTCGATGTCCGTACGACGCACACGCAAAGACGATGGCAGCCAATGGACAGTTGCGGACAGCCGCAGTGTTTACGGGATTCGCCATTGGGGGGCCGGGTATTTCGCGATCAATGACGCCGGTCGCGTCGAAGTTCGTCCGAACGGTCCGAGCAGCTCGCCTATCGACCTGTTCGAGCAAGTCGACCAGCTGCGCAAAAGCGGCCTGTCCTTGCCGTTGCTGGTCCGCTTCCCGGACATTCTGCAGGACCGCGTGCGTCAGCTGACCGGTGCGTTCGACGCCAACATCGAGCGTCTGGAATACCAGAGCAAGTACACCGCACTGTACCCGATCAAGGTGAACCAGCAGGAAGCGGTGATCGAGAACATCATCGCCACCCAGAACGTTTCCATCGGCCTGGAAGCCGGGTCCAAGCCTGAACTGCTGGCAGTGCTGGCACTGGCGCCGAAGGGTGGCACTATCGTTTGCAACGGTTACAAGGACCGCGAATTCATCCGCCTGGCGCTGATGGGCCAGAAGCTCGGCCACAACGTGTTCATCGTGATCGAGAAAGAATCCGAAGTCGGTCTGGTGATCGAAGAAGCGGCCTCGCTCAAGGTCAAGCCACAGGTCGGCCTGCGGGTTCGTCTGTCGTCCCTGGCGTCGAGCAAGTGGGCGGACACCGGTGGCGAGAAATCCAAGTTCGGTCTGTCGGCGGCGCAACTGCTGTCGGTGGTCGAGCGTTTCCGTGCGGCCGGCCTGGATCAGGGCATCCGCCTGCTGCACTTCCACATGGGCTCGCAGATCGCCAACCTGGCCGACTACCAGCACGGCTTCAAGGAGGCGATCCGTTACTACGGCGAGTTGCGCAACCTCGGCCTGCCGGTGGACCACATCGATGTCGGTGGTGGCCTGGGCGTGGATTACGACGGTACGCACTCGCGTAACGCCAGTTCGATCAACTACGACATGGACGATTACGCCGGCGTCGTGGTCGGGATGCTCAAGGAATTCTGCGATGCGCAGAGCCTGCCGCACCCGAACATCTTCTCCGAAAGCGGCCGTTCCCTGACCGCCCACCACGCCATGCTGGTGGTGCAAGTGACCGACGTCGAGAAGCACAACGACGACGTTCCGCAGATCGAGAACAAGGAAGCACTGCCGGAAACCGTGCAGTGGCTGGTGGACCTGCTGGGTCCGACCGACATCGAGATGGTCACCGAAACCTACTGGCGCGCCACGCACTACATGAGCGATGTCGCCGCCCAGTATGCCGACGGCAAGCTGACCTTGGCCGAGAAAGCCCTGGCCGAGCAATGCTACTTCGCGGTGTGTCGTCGCCTGCACAACTCGCTGAAGGCGCGTCAGCGTTCCCACCGTCAGGTGCTGGACGAACTCAACGACAAGCTGGCGGACAAGTACATCTGCAACTTCTCGGTGTTCCAGAGCCTGCCGGACACCTGGGCCATCGACCAGGTACTGCCGATCATTCCGTTGCATCGTCTCGACGAAGAGCCGCTGCGCCGTGCGGTGCTGCAAGACCTGACCTGCGACTCCGACGGCAAGATCAACCAGTACGTCGACGAGCAAAGCATCGAAACCAGTTTGCCAGTGCATGCGCTGAACGAAGGTGAAGACTATTTGCTGGGTGTATTCCTGGTCGGCGCCTATCAGGAAATCCTTGGCGACATGCACAACCTGTTCGGTGACACCGACTCGGTGAACATCTACCAGAACGCCGATGGCAGCGTGTATCACGCCGGTATCGAAACCCACGACACCATCGAAGACATGCTGCGTTACGTGCACTTGTCGCCGGAGGAACTGATGACTCACTACCGCGACAAGTGCGCCAGTGCCCGCATCAGCGCTTCCGAGCGTACGCAGTTCCTCGATGCCTTGCGTCTGGGGCTGACCCGTTCGTCTTACCTGTCTTCCTGAGGTAAGCACCTCGCTGATCAGGTTGTCTGAAATTTTTCCGTTTGCTGCGGAAATTTCAGATGACCTGGTGCGGCGATTCTGTGTTTTCAAGCGAAACTACCCGCGTCCTTGGCAATCCATGCCATTTGGTCTTCTTTTCGCGTAGGTCATTTCCTAAGTTGTACTTCGGCACTCTACTCGGCCATGTCTCTCAGCGAGAATCCCCGGCCGCCCCTCCTGTAGAGAAACGCCGATGTTCAATCCAGCCAGCGAACCGTCATTTCGTCTGGATGTAGCAGGTCTGCCCGACTCCTTCGAAGTCCTGGCCTTTACCGGTAGAGAAGCCATCAGCGAGCCGTACGTGTTCGACCTGGAATTGCTGATCGAGGACCCGGTGCTGGACCTTGCCAGTTTGCTGTACCGCCCGGCCTCCTTGCATTTCGGGCCAGCCGGAAGTCACGTGCATGGACAATTGCATGAACTCGTCCAGCGTAATCATGCCTCGGGATCCCGACTCTGCCAGGTGCGCCTGGGGCCAAAACTGGCTTGCCTGGCTCAGCGTTTCAGCCAACGAATCTTCAGCGGTCGTTCAGTGCCGCAAATCCTCGACCAGGTGCTCAAGGAGCACGGCATTACCGGCAAGGATCGGCGCCTGGAGCTGAGCGGTGAATACCTGCCCAGGGATTTTTGTACGCAATATCAAGAGTCAGATCTGCAGTTTCTCCAGCGACTGTGCGCTCAGGAACGGCTTCACTACCACTTCGAACACCGGGCCTGCGGACACTGTGTGGTGTTTGGGGATGACCGGCAGCATTTTCCAACGGGCGAACCGGCGGTGTTCCGAAGTGAGGGCGGTCGGCCGGCGGTGCGGCAGATCGAACGTCAGCGCTACGGTGGAACAGCAGCTCTGCGTGCCGAATGCCAGACAGACCTTGCGACCTTGCGCAGTGGTCGGCTGATGCCGCTGTCCGGTCATCCGGATGCCGTTTGCAATCGACTCTGGCTGCTGACCCATGTTGAACATCGGGGTCGTCAGGATACGGCGACGCCCTACCACAATCAGGCCCATGTCCTGCACTGGCCTGCCCACTTCGAGCCGCCCTGTGCGGCGGTCAAACCACAGATGCATAGCCTGCAACGGGCGTGGGTCGTCGAGGTCGATGAACCAGGCCCCGACCCTGCAAGACCGGTACCGGTGCAATTCGACTGGCTTTATCAGGGCGAAGGGGCAGCGCCCAGTCATTGCTGGTTGCCCCTGGCCAGGACGTTGCAGGCCGAAGCGTTCTCGCCATTGCGGGAAGGGACTGAGCTGGTCGTGAGTTTTGTCGAGGGCGATCCCGATCAACCGCAGATAACCGGGGTGCTGCATGTACCGGCAACGATCGAGGTGACAGACACCGACGCCCTCCAGGCCGTCTGCACCCCAGATGAGGGCCTGGAGCAATGGTTGCGGTCGGGAGAGCCATTGCTGGTGTTGTGCCTGCTGCCCGGCGGAGGCAGTTTCAACCACTGTACACAGGCGTTGTGCACCTGCCGTCTGGCGACGCAGCTTGGCCAGAGCTCTGGAGCATGATCGTCACACGCACGCCCGAGGCACCACCGCAGTGGTTGTTGCTGGATGTGCCGGGCGCGCCGCAGGCGGGTGTCGCACTTCGGCAGATGTTTGCACAAGCCAGGTGGTCCGGGTTGTTCGAAGGTACGCAGTGGCATGCGCTGCATGAGCAGGGGCCGGTCCTGGTCGATCTGCGCACCTGCCCGCCACTGGCCGATTTATGCATCGTCGACGGACAGCGCTGGCCCGGATTACTGATGGTCAGCGAGGCCAGCGTTTCGTCATTGCTGGCCCATTTGCGGCGCATGCTCACGGTTACGCTTGGCCTGCACCGGGCCCTTTTGAGCTACTACAACCCGATCACGGCCAGCTATTTTTTTGATGCCTGCGATGCGGTTGAACTGAGTCGCTGGCTAGGGCCCATCAATCAGTTGCGCTGGTTCGGCGGCAGTTGGGCGGATCGCGCGATGGGATGTGAGGGCTGGCAGCGCTTGTCCAACCCCGGTCTGGCGGTCAGCCCATTGGCAGTCGAGGAGAGCCTCAGCGCCGGGCAACTGGGAACACTGCAAACCTGCCTGCTCGAGCAGCATGCCTGGCGCTGGAACCAGTCCACCGGTGTTGATTTCTCCCGCCTGTTTGCCCATGTACAGGAGGGGCTGACGCTGGGTTTCAGCGAGCGCCCGGTGCTTGATGGCTGGATTTGGCTGCGCTTGCAGTATCCAGACGCCGTGCCCGTGCAGCCATTGTCGGGCAGGACTCAACAGGAACGCCTCGATAGCCTGCGTCACCTGTGGCAGAACGACCTGCCTTGAAGCTGGCCACGTTGTCCCGTCCGCTGCGTGGGCTTGCGTCCGTTCAGTGAGTGCTGCCGGCGAACCAGCCATCGTGACGGCGCAGGCGCCAGGCGATCACGCCGAGGGTCAGACTGCGCAGCAGCATGAACAACAAAAAGGTTATCCACAGGCCATGATTGCCCCCGCCTTGCAGTGCCCAGCCGAAAGGCAGCACCAGCGCCACGGTCAGCAGCATGCCATTACGCATTTCCCTGGCGCGGGTGGCGCCGATGAACAGACCATCGAGCAGGTAACTCCACACGGCAATCAGCGGCAGTACCGCGAGGTAAGGCAGGTAGATGAACGCGGTGTCGCGCACACTTTGAATGTCCGTCTGCATCTCGATGAACAAATGCCCGGCGAACAGGAACAGCGCGGCAAAGCCCAGGCTGGCCAGCAAGGACCAGCCGCCAGCTACCACCAATGAGCGGCGCAGGGCATCGCGGTCGCGGGCGCCGAGAGCATGTCCGCACAGGGCTTCGACGGCGTGGGCCAGGCCATCGAGGGCGTGGGCGGTGAGCAGCAAACCGTTGAGCAGCAAGGCATTGGCCGCGACCGTGGCGTCGCCCAGCCGCGCGCCTTGCACCGTGATCAGGAAAAACACCGATTGCAGCGCCAGGCTGCGGATGAAGATGTCGCGGTTGACCGCCAGTAATGGCCGCCAACTCTGCCACAGCGCCAATGCCGCCCAAGCGATATGCCCGGGGTAGGCGCGCAGGGCTTTGCGAGTCATCAGCAAACCGATCAGTGCACCGGTCCATTCGGCAATCACCGAGGCCCGGGCAGCACCCACCACGCCCCATTCCAGACCAAGGACGAACCACAGGTTCAGGGCAATGTTGACCAGGTTGGTACTGAGCAAAATCGCCAGTGGCGCCCGGGCATTCTGGGTGCCGAGAAACCAGCCGACCAAGGCATAACTGGCGAGCGCCGCCGGCAGGCCAAACAGGCGAGTGTGGAAGAACTCGCGGGTCAGCTGATCCAGCTCCGCCGACGGTTGCATGAAGTGCAACGCGACCCCGCTCAACGGCACCCCCACCGTACCCAATACCACCGCCAGGCCGATGGCGAGCAACAGGCCTTGCAGCAGAATCTGCCGCAAGGCCGCACCATCCCCGCGCCCGGCTGCCTGGGCGGCGAACCCGGTGGAGCCCATGCGCAGAAAACCCATGGCCCAGGCAAGGAAGGTGTACAGACTGGCCCCGACCGCGACGGCGCCGAGTTGATGGGCGTGGGGCAGGTGACCGATGACGGTGCTGTCGACCAGTGCCACCAGCGGTACGGATATGTTCGAAAGAATCATCGGCGCGGCGAGTGCCCAGACCCGGCGATGGGTAGGGCGGTCGCGCCAGTCGGCGGTCAGGTTGGGCATGCAGGCTCCTTGAGGGAGCGGGCATTGTAGCGGCACATTTGAAATCTTCCGCGATCCATTGTGGGAGCGAGCCTGCTCGCGAAAGCTTTCTGTCTGACACATTGATAGTGGATGGGATGCCGCCTGCGCGAGCAGGCTCGCTCCCACAGTGTTCGGTGGGGTCAGTGAATGATCCAGCTAAATAACCAAAGCCCCAGCATCAGCCAGATGATCCCCATGATGAACGACGCATTGAGAAATGCACGGATCGCCGACCACATCAGTATCAGCCCGAGGATCAAGGTCACGATGCTGACGACCGAGGTATCCATGCCCAGCGCCATGGACAGGCCTTCGACAAAATTGCTGCTGGCGTTGCTCAACAGATTGAACAGCCCACTGAGGCCATCAACGATGAAGCGGATGATCGAGCCGAGTACCTGGCCGAGCCATTCGGAAAAACCTTCTACCTGCATGGAGTGGACGTCCTGATTAAAGAGAATTGAGCCTTTGGCTGCCGATCATGCTGCCGAGTTCCCACAAGCATAGAGCAAGCCCGCTCCCACCCGAAAACCGTTGTCACTTGCCATACTCGGTCATCCACCCGAAGCTATACGCCTTCAGGAGAGCCCGATGAACCTTGTTGAACTGACCGAACGCCTGCACGCCATCCGTGACCGCAATGACTGGCGGCAATTTCACAGCCCGAAAAACCTCGCCATGGCCGCGAGTGTGGAAATGTCCGAACTGGTGGAAATTTTCCAGTGGCTGACCGAAGACCAGTCACGCCAGTTGCCGGCGGACAAACTCGCCCACGCCGGGCAGGAAGTCGGTGACATCGTGCTTTATCTGTTGCTGTTGTGCAGCGAGCTGGGCCTGGACATGGAGGCCGTGGTGCGCAGCAAACTGGCGGACAGCGAACGGAGGTTCAGCTGATGAGCGACCGTCATTTCGATCAACTGGCGACCCGTTTCGCCGAAAAAATCTACGGTGGTGCCAAAGGCGCGATCCGTCTGGCGGTGTTGCAGGCCGATCTGGCCGAAATCCTGCCCGACCGGCCGCTGCGTGTTCTGGACATCGGCGCCGGCCTTGGCCACATGTCGTTGTGGCTGGCCCAGCGTGGCCATCAGGTGACCCTCGCCGAGCCTGCCGAACCGATGCTCGAAGGCGCCCGCCAGCGTTTTGCCGAAGCCGGGCAGAGCGCGACGTTCATTCAGGCACCCTGGCAGGAGTTGCTTGGGCAGCTCACCGAACCCTACGACCTGGTGCTGTGCCACGCCGTGCTGGAATGGCTGGCCGAACCCCATGCCATCCTGCCGGTGCTGCATCAACTGACCAAGGCGGACGGCTGGCTGTCCCTGGCGTTTTACAACCGCGATGCGCTGATTTATCGCAACTTGCTCAAGGGTCATTTCCGCAAGATGCGCAAGAACGACATGGCCGGCGAAAAGCAGAGCCTGACCCCGCAGCAACCCCTTGATCCACGCGAGCTGGCGGCGCAACTTGAAGGCCTGTGGCGGGTCGAATCAGAGAGTGGGGTGCGGGTTTTTCACGATTACATGCCGGTGGAATTCCAGGCCCGCGCCGAGCTGGTGGACTTGCTGGAAATGGAACTGGCCCACCGTCGTCATCCGAGCTTTGCCGGGCTTGGGCGTTACATGCACTGGATCTGTCGGCCTGTCTGATCGGAGCACGAAATGAAAAGTCATTCAGGTGTGCTGATGTTCTGCCTGGGACTGGCCGCCTGTCAGGGCAGCAACCCCTATGTCGCCACGTCCAACCCTTTGCCGCCCGCACCACCCCAGGCTGCCAACACCTTTGACCGCAGCGCTTACCCGGCAGCGCCGCGTGACTATGGACGCTACCGCAGCTGGGCCTGGCTCGACGGGCACCTGCCACCGGGCACCGCCTGGGCCGACTCGGAGCAGGTCGCCGAAGCGGTCAGCAATGCGCTGGATCAACGCGGTTTGCGCCCGTTGCACGACAATCGTCCGGCCGACCTGTTTGTCAGCGCCGACCTGCGCCTGGAAACCCGCTTGCGCCAGGTCAGGGACGATTACGGTTACTACGGCGGTTACGGCGGCTACGGGCCGGGATACGGCATGTACGGTAGCGTGCCGATTGTGCGCACCTATTCGGAACAGGTCGTGGTAGTTCAGGTGGATATGTTTGACGCCAGGAGCGGCCAGCCGGTATGGAGCTCGAGCGCTGAAACCGGCAACCGGGGCAGCGAAAGCGAGCAGGTCGACGCAATACGGGAGGCTGTGGAAAAGGCAATGTCGGCGTATCCTCCTAGTTAGCTTCTTGTAGATAAGAAGCATTTCACAGGATCATGCCTTCAACCGGAGAATCACCATGTTCCGCCGTTTTGTTTTACTGGCAGTGGCCGCGCTGCTCAGTGCCTGCGCCGCCAACCAGGTCAATCATGACTTCGACGCCAGCCGCGATTTTGCTGCCTATCGCAGCTGGACGTGGAAAGAGCCCGCCCTGCAATACCGTCCCGATGATCCACGAATCAAGAGCGACCTGACCGAACAGCGCATCCGTCAGGCGGTTGCCGATCAACTGGATCAGCGCGGTTTGCGTCCGGCCACCGCAGGCGGCAGGGGCGACTTGAACGTGCAGACCTACCTGATTGTCGAAGAGCGGCAACAACAGGTGACCACCAATTACGGCGGTGGCTGGGGTAACCCATGGTATGGCTACTACGGCGCCCCCATGTATAACGAAACCCGCAATGTCAGCTACAAAGTGGCGACCATCCAGATCGACATGCTCGATGGCAAGGACGGCAAACTGGTGTGGCGCGGCAGTGACGAACAGATACTCAGCCGCACGCCGAACCCGACGGATCGTCGCGATGCCATCCGGGAAACGGTCACGCGGATTTTGGCCAATTATCCACCACGCGCCTCCTAGAATCAGCCAGCCCCTCGACCCCTGTGCACCCACAGGGGTTTTTTATGCTCGACACCGGCGAGCCTGGCGATCAGATTGTCCAGGGGGGCATGGGCAGCGGCGGCGCGCTATTGCGGGGTCTTGATGTCGCTGATGTCGAGCATGAAACCCACCAGCCGGCGTTTTTTCCCCACGCCAAGGGCCTGGCCTTGCAGGCGATACCAGATCGGTTCGGGCGCACCGTCGGGGTGATACAAGCGTGCGCACAACAGCAGCGGCATGCCCGATGCCTGCAAGTCTTGCAGGCGGATGCGCAGCTTTTCGCGGTCGACGGGATACACCTTGTCGAGCAAGTCCTGCACGGATAAACGTGTCGCTCCAAGGTTCAGGGTCGCGGCCAGCGAAGGTGCCAGTTGCAACTCGTCGCTGTCGCTGAAAACTTCCCACCAGCCTGTGCCCAGCAATGCTTGCAGCGATTCCAGGCGTTCCAGTTGTAGATGATGCCGGTGCTCGCGCAGGCGTTCGAGCAAGGGGCTGGCGAGTGCCGCGGTGATTTGCAGCCAGTCGCGCTCAGTGACATCGGGGGCGCGTTGGTGCGCCATATAGAATCCGCACAGCAACCAGGCAACCACTCCTTGCGCATCCTGATAGGGCACGGCGAAGCCATCGGTATTGCCGAAAGTCTCTTGCAGGCGCGGGTGTTCGCGCAGGGTCAGGTGCTGCGGCGTCGAGCCGCTCAAACTGTCCAGCCCCGTGCCCAGGTGTTGGCCGTTTTGCCACAGTTGCGGCGCATCAAGGGCTACGTAGTGTTGGTGAATCTGCCAACCCTGGCCCTGCTCATCGAGCAATGCCAGGGCAATGCAGGGAATCTGAAAACGCTGGGCCAGGCTTTGCAGTTGTTCGCCGAGCATTTCGGGCAGGCGCGTCAAGCTGCACAGGTGCAATTGCTCGGTGATTTGCATCGCCAGCACCTGGCACTGTTCGCGGTTGCGCGATTGCCGGCGCTCAAGCAGCAAGTCGCTGATGTCGAGCATCTGCAACAACCAGGCATCGGCCAAGGGTTGCACCCAGCCGCGCAAATGCAGTGGCGGACCGTTGAGGCTGTAGAAGTCCAGGTCCAGGGTTTGTCCTTGCCAGTCCGCCGGTACACCTTCGATGACGAGGCCGCTGTGGGGCAACAGGAAGTCGAGCAGGTGTGGTGCCTGCGTGCCGGGGCTTTGCTGAATCAGCAGGTGCCGTAGCGGACCGCTCAGTTGAACGACACGCCCCTCGGCATCGAGCTGTATCTGCAAGCCGAAACTGGGCACCCGCTGTGTCTCTTGCGGCTCCGGCGGTGGGGGCGGATGGCGGTTGAGCAGGCGCCCGAAGAGTTTGTCGCCGGCGCTCAAAATTGCAGGCTCGCACTGGCCGTGAGGGTCGCCGGCAGGTTCGGCACCTGACCGATGCCCGGCAGGTTCAGGAGCGGGATGGTGGTGCTTTTTTGTTTGTGGGGGAGGCTGGCTTTCATGAGTGTGTCTACCCTGACCAACACTGAGTAATGTCAGCATAGAATCATTCAGCCAGAACGGACGTTTTTTACCGAATGCAGTGCTTTGTCCTGCTGATCTGGCTGGCGCTGTTCCCGTACAGGATGCGCGGTAATGGCACATCGCCTATGGCCTGGCCCTGGGTTGCGGCGCACTGATTTTTTGTAAATATCCGTTGTTTGGGTAACGGCGACTTATGGTTTCGCCCTTACGGCGACTCACTTTTTTTACAAGCGCCTAAAAAAAGTAAGCAAAAAAACGCTCGCCCCGAACGTCCGGCCCCTCGCCTAGGCTCGGGGTTCCTTCGCTCCGGTGTCCATCCGGGGGCATTGCCCTCCGGTCGGCTGCGCGCGACCTACATGCAATGAGTTCGACTGCGTCGAACGGCGCTGCGCGCCATTCCCCGGATGAACACCTCCACTCAGCCTGCCGAGGGGGCGGGTGGATCAAGATCAAGAGCGGCAGGCGAGCTAACGCTCGGCCCTGTAGGAGCGAGCTTGCTCGCGATGGACGTCAACGATGACGCGCGCTGCCTGAATGCCCGTGGTGTCCTGGCGTTTTTTCGCGAGCTTGCCCGCGATGACGTCCTTTCAGCCAACACATTCCTGTGTAGTTTTCCTCAGATCCCAAGGAAACCTCCGACACGTTTTTCAGGTTGTCCGTCAGAAGCGCGATCTCTAGCCTTTGTCGGTCGCTGCAAAATCAGTGATCGGGTTTGGTCGCCCGGGTTTAGAATGGCGCACAGTGCCGCGCGAGCGGCATTTTTGTGCTTGCTTAATGGCGAGCTGTGCGTGGGAGGGCTTAGGCCCTGCCGGGTTTCCATTCCCTGGTCGACCAACCTGCGTACGGTTCGCCACCCTTCTGCTTGGTCGTAGAGATGGCGAACTCCAAATCCAGGAATGGAGCTTCACCATGATCAACCCCCCCCCCAAATTCCCTGGAAACCGAAGACGTTTCCCCCTACCAATCCCCTCACTCAAACAAACTCCACGAAGCCGCCGACCGCGCCCTCGATCACTACCTCAAGCCGCCCAAGCCACCTGTCGTTTACAAGCCCGGCACTAAATTCGTCATCGCCCCGGACATCGACACCGAAACCCTGCTGGCCCTCGCCACAGACATCGACCTTGTCAGGCCACCGGCTGCCAATGTCCGACCATGTGCTCCAGGCTCCCGGCGCCCGTCAGTTGAAAGTCCCCGCTCGCCCCCGGTGCACTGGCCAGCAATGTCACCTCGCTGGGCAGCCGTACTGGCTTCTTGAACTGCACCGCGATCTCGACATTCGCCACTGGCAGATGCGTGGCCAGTGCTGCCAGCGTGCGCGCCTTGTTCCACAGGCCATGGGCGATGGCGGTCGGGAAGCCGAAGAGTCGGGCGCTGGCTGCACTCAGGTGGATCGGGTTGTAGTCGCCGGAGACTTTGGCGTATTGCCGGCCGATGTCAGAGGGTGCTTTCCAGTGTTCGACTTCGGTCAGGGCCAGGCTGTTTGCCACTTGCTCTTCGAACGGTTCACCCTCGAGCTTGACGCCGCGACAGAGCATCCGGCTTTGTGCTTCCCACAACGGCCCCAACTGATCGTCGAGGGTGGTCAGCAAATCGAACGTCGCACCTTTGGCGTGGGGTTGCAGGTTCTGCACCTGTACGCTGACGCGCACCCGGCTCACCCCGCCCATGGGGCGCAGCACACGAATGCGATTGCTCAGGTGAATCAGGCCCAGCAGCGGGAACGGGAAGTCCCTGGCCGTGAGCAATTGCATCTGCAAGGCAAACCCGAGGATATGCGGGTAGGTCGGCGGCAGCAGGCCGTTGTCGGCGAAACCACAGACCTTGCGATAGGCCGCCAGGCGCTTGGGATCGACATCGACCCAGCAACGCAAACCGGAATCGGGCAAGGTGGTGCCGGTGATTTTTCGCCGGGTCGCGGCGCGTGCGTACAACCCCGGCAGGCTGGGTTCGCGGTCGAGTGTGTGCCAGTCGGTGATCATCCTCAAGCCCCCAGAACGCTTTGCCCACACACGCGCAACGCTTGCCCGGTGAATGCGCCGGTGCCCGGTTGCGCCAGCCAGGCCACGGCCTCGGCGACGTCTTGCGGCAGGCCGCCCTGGCCCAGGGAGCTCATGCGGCGTCCGGCTTCGCGCAGGCCGAAGGGGATGTGCGCGGTCATTTGCGTTTCGATGAAACCCGGTGCCACAGCGTTGATGCTGATGCCGCGCGCCTGGAGCAGCGGTGCCCAGGCTTGCGCCAGGCCGATGAGCCCGGCCTTGCTCGCGGCGTAATTGGTTTGTCCGCGATTGCCGGCGATGCCGCTGATGGACGCCAGCAGAACCACCCGGCCGTTGTCGTGCAGGGTGCCGCTGTCGAGCAGGGCCTTGGTCAGTACTTGCGGCGCATTGAGGTTGACCGCCAGCACGGCGTCCCAGTATTCCGGGGTCATGTTGGCCAGGGTTTTATCCCGGGTGATGCCGGCGTTGTGCACCACGATGTCGAGGCCGTCGGGCAACTGTTCGATCAACTGCGCGGCAGCGTCTTCGGCGCAGATATCGAGGGTGATGCTGCGCCCGCCGAGGCGCGCGGCGAGGGCGTCGAGATCGGTCCTGACCGGTGGCACGTCGAGCAGGATAACGTCGGCACCATCACGGGCCAGGGTTTCCGCGATGGCGGCACCAATGCCCCGCGCAGCGCCGGTGACCAGTGCCTTGCGCCCGGCGAGCGGGCGTGTCCAGTCGCTGACTGGCGTCGAACACGGATTCAAGCGAATGACCTGCCCGGATACAAAGGCGCTTTTCGGTGATAGGAAAAACCGCAGCGGGCCCTCCAGCTGTGTCTCGGCACCTTCGCCGACCTGAATCAATTGCAGGGTGCCGCCGCTGCGCAATTCCTTGGCCAGCGAACGGCTGAAACCTTCCAGGGCACGCTGTGCACTGGCGGCGAACGGGTCGCTCAGGGATAGCGGATCGCGCCCGAGAATCACCAGGTGTGCACAGTGATCAAGGTTTTTCATCAGCGGCTGGAAAAACTCGCGCAGTTGCTTGAGCTGATCGGTGTGCAGCAGATCACTGGCGTCGAACACCACAGCCTTGAGTTTCGGTCCATGGCCGGGAATCCAGGCCGTGGCCATTGAAGGCTCGGTGCCGTAGCTGTAGATCGCGTCGGTCAGGCGGTTGGCGAAGGCGCTGACGTGTTCCGCCAACGGCCCGCCGCCGATCAGCAGCGCACCTTCTACAGGTCGCAGTCGGCCTGCTTGCCAGCGCTCCAGTCTGGTCGGCGCCGGCAAGCCCAGGGCGCCGACCAGGCGATGGCCGATGGACGAGTTGGCGAAGTCGATATAGCGGTCAGACATGGAACGCGCTCCAGAGGCTGGGGTTGAAAGTGTGGACCACGAATGGCGATCAGTCGTTCGATCCACGAGATAAAGCCTACGCTAGTGTAGGAGCGAGCCTGCTCGCGATGGCGGTGAGTCAGTCGACATCAATGTAGTTGACAGGTCGCTATCGCGGGCAAGCCCGCTCCCACATGGACTGCGTTAATTTCAATTTTTGCAGGAGCTTTTCATGACCCAACTGCGCCGCGTCGCGATCATCGGCGGTAACCGGATTCCCTTCGCCCGCTCCAACGGCCCCTACGCCACGGCCAGTAACCAGGTGATGCTCACCGCCGCCCTCGAGGGCCTGATCGAGCGCTACAACCTGCACGGCCAGCGCATCGGTGAAGTGGTTGCCGGGGCGGTGCTCAAGTTGTCGCGGGACATGAACCTCACACGCGAATGCGTACTGGGTTCGCGACTGTCGCCTGCCACCCCGGCCTATGACATCCAGCAGGCGTGCGGTACCGGGCTGGAGGCGGCGTTGCTGGTGGCGAACAAGATTGCCCTGGGCCAGATCGATTGCGGCATTGCCGGTGGCGTGGACACCACTTCGGATGCACCGATCAGTGTCAGCGAGGGGCTGCGCAAAATCCTCCTGCAAGCCAATCGCGCGAAAACCACCGGCGACAAACTGAAAACCTTCCTGCAATTGCGTCCGAAACATCTGATCCCCGAATTCCCGCGCAACGGCGAGCCGCGCACCGGGTTGTCCATGGGTCAGCATTGCGAGCTGATGGCCCAGACCTGGAACATCCCTCGCCAGGCACAGGATCAACTGGCGCTTGAGAGCCACCAGAAACTGGCGGCGTCCTACGCTGAGGGCTGGCACAACGACTTGATGACACCGTTCCTGGGGCTCACCCGCGACAACAACCTGCGCCCGGACTCCACGCTGGAAAAGCTCGCCGCCCTCAAACCGGCCTATGAGAAAAGCGCCAAAGGCACCCTGACCGCAGGCAACTCCACACCGCTGACCGATGGCGCGTCACTGGTGCTGCTGGGCAGCGAGGAATGGGCCAAGGCACGGGGGTTACCGATTCTTGCCTACTGGCGTGACGGCGAGGCGGCGGCGGTGGATTTCGTCAATGGCGCGGAAGGGTTATTGATGGCGCCGGTCTATGCCGTACCGCGCTTGCTTGCGCGCAATGGCCTGACCTTGCAGGACTTCGACTACTACGAAATCCACGAAGCCTTCGCCGCGCAGGTGCTGTGCACATTGAAGGCCTGGGAAGATCCGCAGTATTGCCAAACCCGTCTTGGACTCGATGCGGCGCTGGGCTCGATCGACCGCAGCAAGCTCAACGTCAAGGGCAGTTCACTGGCAGCGGGGCACCCGTTTGCCGCCACGGGCGGGCGCATCGTCGCCAACCTGGCGAAGTTGCTGGATGCGGCGGGCAAGGGGCGGGGACTGATATCGATTTGCGCGGCGGGCGGGCAGGGTGTGACTGCCATTATTGAACGCTGAGCAATCGGAACTGTGGGAGCGAGCCTGCTCGCGAAGTGGGAGTGTCAGTCAAATCAATGTGACTGACACACCGCTTTCGCGAGCAGGCTCGCTCCCACAGGGTTTAGTGGTGACTTGGCGGATCAGGTACGAAACCTGCGCACCAACCCGTCCAGCTCATTCGACAACCCGGCCAGGCTCTGGGAGTCCAGGCGCGCCGAGTTGGCCAGTTCCGCCACCAGTTGCGCATCGCCATGGATCTGGCTGATGTGCCGGTTGATGTCTTCGGCCACTTGATGTTGTTGTTCCGCCGCCGTGGCGATCTGGGTGTTCATGTCGCGGATCACGTCCACCGACTCGCGAATCTGCCCGAAGCTGTTGCGCGCTTCGCCGATGCGCGTCACCGATTGCTGGGAAACTTCCAGACTGGCGTGCATCTGTTGGGTCACTTGGCTCGTGCGTTTGGCCAGGTTGCCCAGCAGTCCGTCGATTTCCGCCGTGGAGTCGGCCGTGCGCTTGGCCAGGGCCCGCACTTCGTCGGCCACCACGGCAAAGCCGCGACCTTGCTCACCGGCACGGGCTGCTTCGATCGCAGCGTTCAGCGCCAACAGGTTGGTCTGCTCGGCGATCGAACGGATGGTCCCCAGGATCGACTGAATGTCGTTGCTGTCGCGTTCCAGCTGTTGCATCGACTGGGCCGACTGTTCGATTTCCTGGCTCAGGCGATCAACGCTGTTCACCGCCGCATCAATCTGCTGCTGACCTTCACGCGCCTGGCGCTGGCCACTGTCGGCGGATTCCGCCGCCTGACTGCAAGAGCGTGCGACTTCGTTGGCGGTGGCGACCATTTCGTGGAATGCCGTGGACACCATGTCCACCGCCTCACGCTGGCGTCCGGCGGCTTCAGCCATGTCGCTGGAAACCTGAGTCGAGCTCTTGGAGGTGTCAAGGATCTTGCCTGCCGCACCGCCGATGTTCTGGATCAGGTTGCGGATCGCCGCCAGGAACTGGTTGAACCAGTTGGCCAGTTGCGCGGTTTCGTCGCTGCCACGGATTTGCAGGTTCTGGGTCAGGTCGCCTTCGCCTTGGGCGATGCCCTCCAGGCCGCTGGCCACGCTGCGGATCGGGCGCACGATGAGGCTGGCGAAGCTGGCGCCGACAATGGCGAAGATCACGGCCAGCACGGCGGCGATGATCGCGATCAACCAGGTCAGTTGGGTCGCAGTGCTCATCACGTCGCTTTGCTTGATCAGGCCGATGAACGTCCAGCCCAATTGCTCGGACGGCCAGACGTTGGCCATGTAGCGCTCACCGTTGAGTTCGACTTCGACCATGCCTTTGCCGGCCTTGGCCAGTTGTGCATAACCTTCGCCGAGGCTGCCCAGGGCCTTGAAGTTGTGCTCCGGTTGTTTCGGATCGACCAGCACGGTGCCGGTGTTTTCCAGCAGCATCAGGTAGCCGGACTCGCCCAGTTTGATCTGCTTGACCAGCTCGGTGAGCTGTTTGAGTGACACGTCGATGCTGACCACGCCGCCGTGGGTGCCCAGCTTGTTGTCGATGGTGCGCACGGTGCTGACATAGGACGTATCGTTTTCGGCCCAATAGTAGGCCTCGGTACGGAACGGCTTGCCCGGTTTGGCCTGGGCTGCCTTGTACCAGGGACGTTGGCGCGGGTCGTAGTTGCTCAGCTTGGCATCATCGGGCCAGGACACGTAACCGCCGGCAGCGGTGCCCAGAATGGCGTAGGCGTAGGAGGGGTGGGCGTTGCCCAGGTCCTGGAGGAATCCGAAGATTTTTTTGTCCATCTCGCCTTGCGGGACGCTCTCGGCGTTGGCCGCCATGTAGGTCTTGAGACTGTCGTCGGAGTTTTTGATCAGCGGCTGGTGAGCCAGGTATTCGACGTTCTGGCTGATGCCGTCGAAGAACAGTTGCATGGCATTGCTGACCTGACGGATTTCGCGACCGCTGCCGTCGACGAATTCGTCCCTGGCATCACTGCGCAGGTTCAGCACAACGAGGGTGGCGACCAGTACCACGGGCAGGCAGGCGATGATTGCAAACGCCCAGGTCAACTTCTGTTTGATGTTCATCCGCGCTCCAGATTTTCTTGTAGGCCCACGCAGTGCAGATGACTCGCGGTTTATTGGCAGCCGTAAACGTTCTTGGTCAACCCGGGTCCTTGAGTGCGGCATCGCTTTTGTTGTGGCAGCGATTGTCGGACAAATCACTTCGTCACTAAGGACTTCGGCTGTTGTCGGAGGAAATTGAGGCATGTTGGGAAAAATCCTACGGAAGGTAGAAACTGTGGTGTCAGCTTCTGTCGCAATTGACCTCAATACCCTTGCACAACAAGTGACGCAGGCTCGGCTATGATTCGGAACGACCCGTGGTGGTCGTGTGTTTTACCCGATGAATTCGGCACATTGTGTGCCTCTGCAATGCTCATCAGTCGGCAACCCCTCCCCCCGGTGAGTGGATTGCCGTATAACGAATGACTTTCGCGTGTTTGGTAATAAAGGACCCACAATAAAAGCTGATGAAGACTCCAAAACGCATTGAACCCCTGATCGAGGACGGTCTGGTCGACGAGGTGCTGCGCCCACTCATGAGTGGTAAAGAAGCAGCTGTTTATGTGGTGCGCTGCGGCAACGAGTTGCGTTGCGCGAAGGTCTACAAGGAGGCGAACAAGCGCAGTTTCCGTCAGGCGGCCGAGTACCAGGAAGGCCGCAAGGTACGCAATAGCCGTCAGGCCCGGGCGATGGCCAAGGGCTCCAAGTTTGGCCGCAAGGAAACCGAAGATGCCTGGCAGAACGCCGAAGTGGCGGCGCTGTTCCGTCTGGCCAATGCCGGCGTGCGGGTGCCCAAGCCGTTCGACTTCCTCGAAGGCGTACTGCTCATGGAGCTGGTGGCCGACGAGTACGGCGATGCCGCGCCGCGTCTGAACGATGTGGTGCTGGAGCCGGACCAGGCCCGCGAGTATCACGCGTATCTGATTTCCCAGATCGTGCTGATGCTGTGTACCGGTCTGGTGCACGGCGACCTGTCCGAGTTCAACGTGCTGCTGACGCCGACCGGCCCGGTGATCATCGACCTGCCACAAGCGGTGGATGCGGCGGGCAACAACCACGCATTCAGCATGCTGGAGCGGGATGTGGGCAACATGGCGTCCTACTTCGGGCGGTTCGCGCCGGAGCTGAAGAAGACCCGATACGCCAAGGAAATGTGGGCCTTGTACGAGGCCGGCACCTTGCACCCGGCCAGTGTCCTGACCGGCGAGTTCGCCGATACGGAGGAACTGGCCGATGTGGGCGGCATCATCCGCGAAATCGAGGCCGCACGCCTGGATGAAGAGCGCAAGCAGGCGGCCCGCGCGGCGGACGATGCGCCACCGGGCAAGACCGAAGAACCGCCTCCACCGTGGATGCAGTGATCGGATAAAGAAAAACCCGGCTTCGGCCGGGTTTTTTGTGGGGGATCAGGAAACACCAAAATCCTGTGGGATCAGGCAAGAGTCGGACTGGTACAGCAGCCCGACTCCAGATTCTTCAGAATCGGGCAATCCGGCCGATGATCGCCCTGACAGTGCTCAACCAGGTCCTGCAAGGTGTCGCGTAACTGGCCGAGCTCACGGATCTTGCGGTTCAACTCATCGATGTGCTGGCGGGCCAAAGCCTTCACATCGGCACTGGCGCGCTGGCGGTCTTGCCAGAGGGTCAGCAACTTGGCGACTTCTTCCAGGGAAAAACCCAGGTCCCGCGAGCGCTTGATGAACGCCAGCGTGTGCAGGTCGTCATCGCCATACACCCGATAACCGCTATCAGTGCGATGGGCCGCCTTGAGCAGGCCGATGGATTCGTAATAACGGATCATCTTTGCGCTCAGGCCACTGTGGCGGGCCGCTTGGCCGATGTTCATCGGTTGTCCTCCAGGTCCTTGGGTTTCCAGGTTTTCAACAGTAACGCATTGCTCACCACGCTGACGCTTGATAACGCCATGGCCGCACCGGCCAGCACCGGATTGAGGAAGCCGAGCGCCGCCAGTGGGATGCCGATCAGGTTATAGACGAAGGCCCAGAACAGGTTCTGCCGAATCTTGGCGTAGGTCTTGCGGCTGATCTCCAAGGCGGCCGGCACCAGTCGCGGATCGCCGCGCATCAGGGTGATGCCGGCCGCGTGCATGGCGACATCGGTGCCGCCACCCATGGCGATGCCGATGTCGGCGGCGGCCAGTGCCGGGGCGTCGTTGATTCCGTCGCCGACCATCGCCACCACGCCGGTTTCTTTCAGTGCGGCGACCGTGGCGGCTTTATCCGCCGGCAGCACTTCGGCGTGCACATCCTGGATGCCCAGCGCCTGGGCCACCACGTTGGCGCTGCCGCGATTGTCGCCGGTCAGCAAGTGGCTGCTGATGTTTCGTGCACTCAGTTGTTGCACCGCTTGCAGCGCGCCGGGCTTGAGGGTGTCACCGAAGGCGAACAGGCCCAGCACTTGGGGTTCGGGGGATTGTTCGATCAGCCAGGACAAGGTCCGGCCTTCTTTTTCCCAATCGATCGCTGAGTCGGTCAACGGCCCGGCACTCAGGCCTGTCTCCTCCAGCAGGCGACGGTTACCCAAGGCCAAACGCCGGCCATCCAGTGTGCCGGCGATGCCACGGCCAGTCAGGGACTGGCTGTCGCTGACATCGGCCACTTTCAAGTGGCGTTCGACACAGGCATCCAGAACGGCCTTGGCCAGCGGATGCTCACTGCCGCGTTGCAGGGCACCGGCCAATTGCAGCAGGCTCGCCTCATTCCCGTCGATGGCACTCAGATGCGCAATGCGCGGGGCGCCGGAGGTCAGGGTGCCGGTCTTGTCGAATACCACCGCGCTGACTTCATGGGCGCGCTCCAGTGCTTCGGCGTCCTTGATCAGAATCCCGTAGCGTGCCGCCACGCCAGTGCCAGCCATGATTGCCGTAGGCGTGGCCAGGCCGAGGGCGCAAGGGCAGGCGATCACCAGCACTGCCACGGCGTTGATCAACGCGGCTTCCATCGGTGCGCCATACAGTAACCAGCCGATCAGGGTTGCCAGGGCGATCAGCAGCACGGTGGGTACGAACACTTGGCTGACTTTGTCCACGAGTTTCTGGATCGGTGCTTTTGCGGCCTGGGCGTCTTCCACCAGACGAATGATCCGCGCCAGTACGGTTTCCGCACCGAGGGCCTGGGTACGCACCAGCAAGCGACCTTCGCCGTTGATCGCACCGCCGGTGACTTTGTCACCGGGTCGCTTGGGCACCGGCAGGCTCTCGCCGCTGATCAGGGCTTCGTCGGCGTGGCTTTGGCCTTCGACCACTTCGCCGTCCACCGGAAAGCGTTCGCCGGGTTTGACCAGCACCAGATCATTGAGGCGCAGGGCGCTGATGGCGACCTCTTGCTCGTGGCCATCGGTCACCTGAATCGCCCGCTCCGGACGCAAGGCTTCGAGGGCGCGGATGGCACTGGCGGTCTGGCGCTTGGCGCGACTTTCCAGGTACTTGCCCAGCAGCACCAGAGCGATCACCACCGCCGAGGCTTCGAAATACAGATGCGGCATGCGCCCGTCGGCGGTGGCCCATTCGTACAGGCTCAAGCCGTATCCGGCACTGGTGCCCAGGGCGACCAGCAGGTCCATGTTGCCGGCTCCGGCGCGCACGGCTTTCCACGCGGCAACGTAAAACCGTGCGCCGAAGATGAACTGCACGGGCGTGGCCAGGGCGAATTGTGCCCAGGCCGGTAGCATCCAGTGCACGCCGAACGGCTGTAGCAGCATCGGCAATACCAGCGGCAAGGCGAGGGCAATGGCGATGATCAAGGCCCTGCGTTCGCGGTGCAGGTGCTGTTGCTGATTGTCGGTTGACGGGTGTTCGGCTTCCCATACGTTGGCGGTATAGCCAGCCTTGGAAACGGCCGCGATCAAGGTTTGCGGATCGATCTGGCCGAGCAGTTCAAGGTGGGCACGTTCGTTGGCCAGGTTGACGCTGACGCTTTTTACGCCCGCAACCTTGCCCAGCGCGCGCTCGACCCGACCGACGCAGGACGCGCAGGTCATGCCGTCGATGCTCAGTTCCAGACTTTGCTGTGGCACGCTGTAGCCGGCCCGTGCTACGGCCTCCATCAAGGCAGGCAAACTGTCGCTGGGTGCCTGGACCCGGGCCTGTTCCGTGGCGAGGTTGACGCTGACGGCACTGGCGCCAATGACTTTGCTCAAGGCGCGCTCGACCCGTCCGGCGCAACTGGCGCAGGTCATGCCGGCAATCGGCAGGTCGAACGTGGTGGATTCGGACATCGGTCGCACTCCCTGTAGTAGATGACCACAGGATCAACCTTGCCATGCTGGCAAGGTCAAGCACCAATCTGATGTGGGAGTTGTGTCAGTAGCCGAGGCCGGCGCGTTTCAGGTACATCCCTTCCTGCGTCATCGCGATCCGGTACTTGAGCACATCCCCGGCCTTGAGCCGGATATCTTGCGAACCCGGCGCGAGCATGCCCGGATTGCAACCCGGCACCTGGCCCGGCAGCAATTTGAGGCGCAACGAGACGATACCCGGCGGCAAGTTGAACGAGGTGCTCTGCTCCTGAAACAGCCGCGCTGCCAGTTGATCGTGGATGTACACACCGATTTCACAGCTGGTCGCGACTTCCAGGCGCTCGCGGGAAATGATCAGCACGCCATAATCCTGACCGGCAGCATTGACCGAAGGCATGGCGGCGAAAAGGCTGAGAAAGCCAAACAGGCTGAAAACCGACCAGCGCATGGCTGAATCTCCTGAGTTCGAGTCATTGATGGACGCAGCTTGGCCGAGCCCGGCACCGATTGCCAGCCCGGCAGCTAACGTCAGAACTTGACCTTGCCATGGTGGCAAGCCCGAAACTGGTTTCAATCTCGAAAAAGGAGTCATCCCATGCAAGTGTTCAACGTTGAAGGCATGTCTTGTGGTCACTGTGTCAAGGCCATCACTCAGGCGGTCCAGGCCAAAGACCCTGCGGCCAGTGTGCGGGTCGACCTGGCGGCCAGGGAAGTCGGTGTCGAAAGTGCGCTGACCGCCGAGCAGGTGATCGAGGCGATCAGCGAAGAGGGTTATGGCGTCAAACTGGCGTGATTTTGATAGTTAGCCAGCTACCGGAATGTTCAAGGCGTCCATGCGCGGCTAGACTGTCGGGCTGCCGACTACTGCCCCACTGGATGCCTGATGAACTTGCGTACCATTCTGATTCTCGGCGCCTTGAGCGCTTTCGGTCCGCTGGCGATCGATTTCTATCTGCCGGCATTTCCGGCCATGGCACTGGCCTTCGGGACAGACGAAAATCACGTTCAGATGACGTTGGCGGCGTACTTTCTCGGCCTGTCCATCGGTCAACTGGCCTATGGCCCGGTGGCGGATCGCTTCGGGCGGCGCATTCCATTGCTCACCGGTGTCGGCTTGTTTACCGCCGCCTCTGTGGCATGTGCCTATGCACCGAACCTGGAATGGCTGATCGGCGCGCGTTTCGTCCAGGCCTTGGGCGGCTGCGCCGGGATGGTGATTTCCCGGGCGGTGGTCAGCGACAAGTGTGATGCGGTGGGTTCGGCGAAAGTCTTTTCGCAGTTGATGCTGGTGATGGGGCTTGCCCCCATCCTCGCGCCATTGCTGGGTGGCTTGTTAGTCAACACGACAGGCTGGCAGTCGATCTTCCTGGCCTTGACCGGTTTCAGTGCACTGGCGGGGCTGGCGGTTGCGACGGGATTGCCGGAAAGCTTGCCGGCCCACATACCGCGTCAACCGCTGTCGGGTGCGCTGCGTCAGTACGGCCGGTTGCTGGCCGATCCCGTATTTCTTGGCCATGCCTTGACCGGGGGCATCGCCATCGCCGGGATGTTTGCCTACATTGCCGGTTCTCCCTTCATCATTATCAAGCTCTACGGCGTTCCGGCCGAGCACTTTGGCTGGCTGTTCGGTACCAATGCCGCGGGCTTCATTCTGGTGGCACAGGTCAATGCGCGGTTGCTGGCCAAGCGAGGCCCGACGTTCTTGCTGGCGCGCGCGGTGTGGGTTTATCTCGCGGCCGGTCTGACCCTGCTCGCTGTCAGCACTCTGCACACGGCCCACCTGTGGCCGCTGTTGATTCCATTGTTCATCTGTATCGCTAGCCTTGGTTGCATCAGCCCCAACGCCGCAGCCTGCGCGATGAGCGGGCAGGGCGCGCGGGCCGGCAGTGCGTCGGCGCTGCTCGGTTGCCTGCAATTCAGCGTGGCTGCCGGTGCCTCTGCGCTGGTGGGTGTGCTGCACGACGGCAGCGCCGTGCCGATGGCCATGGTCATCAGCCTGTGTGGAATTCTGGTGGTGGGCGCGGCGATGCTCACCCGGCGTTTGCAAAATGCCCGGGCGCTGGCGCAAGCCCAGGCCTGAGGCCGGAGTCAGCCGGCTGCACGCTGCGGGTGGAGGACGGGAATCTGGTGAGGGGCCTGGATGCGGGCTTCGAGGGTACGCGTGAAATCGCGGGCTTCTGCTTCGCTGCGGAACGTCACGGCATGTTGGTCCAGGCGAACTTGCCACTGGGACTTTGCCAGTTCTCTTATCAGGATCTTCATAGCTGAACTCCTATCGTAAAAGATGTCTCGTAAAAGACGTTACGCAAAAGACTGCCTCGCAGGAGATTCGATTGTAGTCCCGAATACGAGCGCCATTGTGACAAGGGGCAACTGTCGGACTGACGGTTTGTAACTAAAAAAAACACGACTTTTCGATGGCGTCCGCAGGGGCTGTCTGCGACCCGGACGCCCCGGTCGCAGACAGAAAACGCAGAAGGCGATGAAATCAGTGATGGTTTTTTTCAGCGCTTCAGAACCCTTCCAGCACAATCTTGCCCCTGGCTTTGCCGCTCTCCAGCAGGGCATGGGCACGGCGCAAATTGGTCGCATTGATCGTGCCGAAGTGTTCGCCCATGGTGGTTTTCAGGGTTCCGGCATCGATCAGTCTGGCGACGCGATTGAGCAGGTTGTGCTGCTCGATCATGTCCGGGGTTTCAAACAGCGAACGGGTGTACATGAACTCCCAGTGCAGCGACAGACTCTTGCGTTTGAGCTTGGTCACGTCCAGCGACTTGGGGTCATCGATCAGCGCCAGTTTACCTTGGGGTGCCAATGCCTCGACCAGTTGGTCCAGGTGCTGGTCAGTCTGGGTCAGGCTGGCGACGTGGGTGACCTGATCCACGCCGGCGTGCTTGAGTGCTTCGCTCAGTGGCTGGCTATGGTCGATCACCAGATCGGCGCCCAGTTCCTTCACCCAGCTTTGGGTCTGCGCACGCGAAGCGGTGCCGATGACTTCAAGGGCCGTCAGTTGGCTGGCCAGTTGCGTAAGAATCGAGCCCACGCCACCCGCCGCGCCGACGATCAATAGGCTCTGGCCTTCATCGGTTTTGCCTTCGCGCACTCGCAGGCGTTCGAACAACAATTCCCACGCCGTGATCGCGGTGAGCGGCAGGGCAGCGGCCTCGGCGAAACCGAGGGTTTTTGGCATGTGGCCGACGATGCGCTCGTCCACCACATGCAACTCGCTGTTGCCGCCCGCCCGCGCGATGGAGCCGGCGTAGTACACCTTGTCGCCGGCCTTGAACAGCGTCACTTCACTGCCCACCGCCTTGACCACGCCGGCCACGTCCCAACCCAGCACCTTGGCCGCGCCGCCTTCGGGCTGGACGTTCTGGCGCACCTTGGTGTCGACCGGGTTGACCGAAATGGCTTTGACTTCCACCAGCAAGTCGCGGGGGCCGGCAACCGGTTCCGGCAGTTCGATGTCTTGCAGAGCCTTGTCGTCACTGATCGGCAACGAGGCGTAGTAGGCAATGGCTTTCATGGGCGACTCCTGAACACTAATAAAGAAGAGATCCGATGGGGGAGATGATTGGCTATTTCTCCTGAAGATAAAACCGGCTAAAAGAGCAGTCTCTTTCAATATTTTTTTGATAATCGGTGCTCTTGATGCTGCGTTTCGATGACTTGCAGTTGTTTGTCCGGGCGGCGGACCTGGGTAGCCTGTCCGCCGCCGCGCGAGGCATGGACATGTCGGCGGCTGTGGCCAGTGCGGCGCTCAAGCGCATCGAACAGCAACTCGGCGCCCGTTTATTGGCCCGTTCGACCCGCAGCCTGCGCCTGACCGCCGAAGGCGAGGGCTTTCTCGAATACGCCCGCGCGGCCCTGAGCAACCTCGACGAGGGACGACGATTGCTGGCCCGTGGTCAGGACCAGGTCAGTGGGGTTCTGCAACTGTCGGCGCCTTCGGACTTTGGCCGCAACCTGCTACTGCCCTGGCTCGACGAGTTTCAACGCGAGCATCCGAAACTGACCGTGCGCTTGCTGCTGGGGGACCGCATCGCCGACCTGTTTCGCCAGCCGGTAGACGTTGCCCTGCGCTATGGTGAACCGGAGGACTCCAGCCTGGTGGCGCTGCCCATCGCCCCGCAGAACCGCCGGGTGCTGTGCGCCGCTCCCGGCTATCTGGCTCGCCATGGCGAGCCGCGGCAGCTGGAGCAACTGGCACAGCACAATTGCCTGTTGTACATGCTTGGTAGCCGGGTCCACGATCACTGGAGTTTTCACGACGGCAAACGCGAAGTCAGCCTGACGGTCAGCGGCGATCGCTTCAGTGACGATGCCGATGTCGTGCGCCTTTGGGCTGTGGCAGGTGCCGGGGTCGCGTACAAATCCTGGCTCGATGTCGCCGCCGATGTACTGGCCGGCCGCTTGAAGGTGCTGATGCCGGAGCTGCTCTGTGAGCGCGCACCGCTGAATCTGTTGTGCGCCCATCGCGCGCAATTGAGTAAGCCGGTGAACCTGCTGCGGGAGATGCTTGCCAGCCGATGCGCCTTTTTGAGTAGTCAATTTCCGGGCTTTTCGGAAATCGATGATTAGTCGCCCAAAAAAAGAGAAATTTCTCTCAGGTACGATCACCACCTATGCCGGGCGGAGGAAAGGATCCAACGATCAACCCGCATATACTAACGCCCTCATCATATAAGTAGCGTCGATCCACCATTGGCGGGTCCACGTTTGGGTCGGCCCGGCTGCACGGTCATTTTTCTGGCCTTCACCGCATCCGCAAGGCAGCGCTAATGAGTGAACACAGCGTTGCCGTGTTCATGGCAGTTTCCACGAATTGGCCGACGATACATTACTGGTCAAGATGTTTCTGGGCAGTAGACGAAACGATTCAACAGGGAGTGAATACATGGAACATGCACCTTGCATCAGCCAGATCGCCACATTGCTGGCTGACCCAAAGCGCAGCGCAATGATGTGGGCCTTGATGGATGGTTCGGCGCGAGCAACCGAAGAGTTGGCATTGCTGGCCGGTCTGTCACCGTCTTCGGCCAGTGCACACCTGGGACGTTTGTCCGCTGGAGGTCTGTTGCGGGTTGAGAACCGCGGCCGCAAACGTTTCTTCCGCCTGGCTGCTCCCGAGGTCGGGGCGGCAATCGAAGCACTGGCCAGCGCGACCTTCGCCAGCGCCCCCCAGGATATTCCCGAGGTATTCAAGCGCAATGTGCCTCTCGTCAAACCCCGGGCGGTGCGTTCGTCGTTGCTGAGTGCCCGACTGTGTGACGATCACTTGGGGGGCACCCTGTCCGCCGACCTGTATCAGCGACTGCTGGAGGCAGGCTGGATCGAACATTCTGATCAGCGGGTCACGGTCACACTCAAGGGCGCGACGGAGTTGGCGGCACGGGGAGTGTTCATTCAGGCGCTGGCCCATCACAACGGCCGGGTTGCCTGTGCGTGTCCCGACTGGAGCGAAAGACGCCCGCACCTGGGCGGTTCGCTGGGCGCGGCATTGTTGCAACTGTTCATGCAGTCGGGCTGGCTGAGCCTGCCCAACGACTCCCGAACCTTGCAGGTGACAGCCTCCGGACAACGGGAAATTCATCGTTTTGCCCAGGAGACCGAGTTGGAAATGGCGTTGTAGGAGCCGGCTTGCCGGCGATGGCGGCCTCCCGTCCAGCATTAATACTGGAGGTGATGACCTTATCGCTGGCAGGCCAGCTCCTATAAGGTTTGCGTTTGCCTTCAGGGCTTTACCAACCGCGCATCGAGGCTGTTCTGCGCCAGGCGTCTGGCCTGATCCTGGGTCATGCCCAGGTGGGTGTGCAGCGCATGGAAGTTCTCGGTGACATAACCGCCGAAGTACGCCGGGTCATCGGAGTTCACGGTTACTTTCACGCCGCGTTCCAGCATGTCGAGAATGTTGTGCTGCGACATGTGATCGAACACGCAAAGCTTGGTGTTCGACAACGGGCACACGGTCAGCGGGATCTGCTCGTCGATGATCCGCTGCATCAGGCGCTCGTCTTCGATGGCGCGCACGCCATGGTCGATGCGCTGGATTTTCAGCAGGTCGATGGCTTCCCAGATGTACTCGGGCGGGCCTTCTTCACCGGCGTGGGCAACGGTCAGGAAGCCTTCGTGACGGGCACGGTCGAACACACGCTGGAACTTGCTCGGCGGGTGGCCCATCTCGGAGCTGTCCAGGCCCACGGCGACGAATGCATCACGGAACGGCAGCGCCTGGTCGAGGGTTTTCTGCGCTTCGTCTTCGCTCAGATGGCGCAGGAAGCTCAGGATCAAACCACTGGTGATTCCCAGTTGCTGCTCGCCATCCTTCAGTGCGGCGGCGATGCCGTTGAGTACGACTTCGAACGGGATGCCTCGGTCGGTGTGGGTCTGCGGGTCGAAGAACGGTTCGGTGTGAATCACGTTCTGCTCTTTGCAGCGCAGCAGATATGCCCAGGTCAGGTCATAGAAATCCTGAGACGTGCGCAGCACATCGGCGCCCCGGTAATACAGGTCGAGGAATTCCTGCAGGTTGTTGAAGGCATAGGCCTTGCGCAAGGTTTCGACGTCGCTCCATGGCAAGGCAATCTTGTTGCGCTCGGCCAGGGCGAACAACAGCTCGGGTTCCAGCGAGCCTTCCAAGTGCAGGTGCAGTTCTGCCTTGGGCAGGGCGTTCAACCAGTCGTACATGATTCTTTTCTCATCAGGTGCAATGGTCGCCATTCTACAGAGGGTTGCCGCAACAATTGGTAAAACCTGACCCAGCGGTTCATCACACCGTTTCCAGTTCCTGTCGCGTGGCCTAATCGTTGACGATGGAGGTCAGCGTCGCTTTCGGTCCGAAGTACGCCATGTCCGAAGCGTAGCCCACGGCATACACGCCGCGACGTTCGGCGGCCTGGGTCGGCGCGGTGCTGTATTTGTTCAAGGCCAGTTGGATGGCGTTGATGTCGCGTATCACTTCCGGGATCAGGAACGAGGCGACGAAGCCGACTTTCGGAAGGACGTTGGCAATGGCCGTCAGGCTGGCGCTCAGGCCGATGGTCAGTGCAATGGCGCAGAGCAGCTTATTCAACGGACAGTTGTACATGAATTCGGACTCCATTTTGTCGTGAGGTTGGCTGGGCTCTTTGGCTTGCTCAGGGCAATGCAAACTGCCGACCAACAGGACAACAAAAGCTTGAAGTCGCGGTGATGCCATCGCGAGCAGGCTCGCGACAGGTCCTTGAAGTCCGATAACAGTGCATGTCCTTGCACAGCTGCCATCCACTGGTGCGCCAATCCAGATGGCCTCGACCCTCAACAAAACCAATGTGGGAGCGAGCCTGCTCGCGAAAGCGGAGTGTCAGTCGACATTGTCAGTGACTGAAATACCGCCATCGCGAGCAGGCTCGCTCCCACAGTTTTAATCGGTGTGGTGTCAGACGCCTGCGATCAGCTGTCGTGCCGCCTGGCTGTGATCAGCGATCAGCCCCTTCAAGTCCAGTCCCTCGACCTGCCCGTCGATCACTCGCCACTTGCCGCCGATCATCACCCGGTCCGCGCGATCGGCGCCGCACAGCAGCAGTGCCGAGACCGGATCGTGGCTACCGGAGAAACGCAGTTCATCGAGCTTGAACAGGGCCAGGTCGGCCTGCTTGCCCACGGCCAGTTCACCGATATCGGTACGGCCCAACAGACTGGCCGAACCTTTGGTTGCCCAGCCGAGCACGCGTTCCGGGGTGATCTTCTCGGCGCCGTAGCGCAGACGCTGGATGTACAGGGCCTGACGTGCTTCGAGCATCATGTTCGAGGCATCATTGGATGCCGAACCGTCCACACCCAAGCCAAGTAGGGCACCGGCATCGGTCAGCTCGATGCTCGGGCAGATGCCCGAGGCCAGGCGCATGTTCGAACTCGGGCAATGGCAGATACCGGTTTTGGCAGCGCCGAGGCGGGCGATTTCATCCGGGTTGAAATGGATGCCATGGGCCAGCCAGGTACGCGGGCCGAGCCAGCCAACACTGTCCAGATAGTCCACGGTGCGCAGGCCGAAGCGTTGCAGGCAGAAGTCTTCTTCGTCGAGGGTTTCCGCCAGGTGGGTGTGCAGGCGCACGTCGAGTTTGTTCGCCAGTTCGGCGCTGGCCGACATGATTTGCGGCGTCACCGAAAACGGCGAGCACGGTGCCAGGGCGATCTGGATTTGCGCGCCTTCACCGCGTTCGTGGTACTCGGCGATCAGCCGCTGGCTATCGGCGAGGATCACTTCGCCCTCCTGCACGGTCTGTTGCGGTGGCAGGCCACCGTCCTTTTCGCCAAGGCTCATGGAACCGCGGGTGAGCATGGCGCGCATGCCCAGTTCGCGAACGCTCTCGACCTGCACGTCGATGGCATTTTCCAGGCCTTCAGGGAACAGGTAATGGTGGTCGGCCGCGGTGGTGCAGCCGGACAGCAGCAATTCAGCCAGTGCGACTTTGGTGGCGAGGGCGAGTTTTTCCGGGGTCAGGCGTGCCCAGACCGGGTACAGGGTTTTCAACCACGGGAACAACGGCTGATTGACCACAGGCGCCCAGGCGCGGGTCAAGGTTTGATAGAAGTGATGATGGGTGTTGATCAGGCCCGGCAGGATCACATGCTCGCGGGCATCGAACACTTCATTGCAGGGGGAGGAAGGTTGCTGGCCAATGCCCAGCACTTCGACGATCAAACCGTCTTGCAGCACCAGACCGCCACGGGCATCGAGACCGTTGGCCGTGAAAATGGCGAGGGGATTTTTTAACCAGGTACGGGTCGCAGGCATGTTGGCCGGCTCCTCTGAAAGTTGGGTTCAGGGTTGCCAGCTCAGTGTTGCCCTGTCTGCTGATCCAGGGTCGCCGGGGAGGCGAGGTGCGAAGTTTCGATCAAAATGCTCTGGCGGGCAAGCCTAACCCGACCGGACGAAGAGTAACCCTGTGGGAGCGGGCTTGCCCGCGATAGCGGTGTATCAGTCACATCGTTGTTGGTTGTGCCGCCGTCATCGCGGGTAAACCCGCTCCCACAGGGGAGTGTGTTAGCAGTGATTACCAGGGAATGGTCTCGCCCCGGTAATTGATGAAATGATGCCCGCCCTTGCCGACATACGCATTCACCTGATCAACCAGGCCACGGGTGCTGGTTTCGACGTCGATGTCCGCGCCTTCACCGCCCATGTCGGTTTTCACCCAGCCCGGGTGCAGCGACAGCACGGTGAGACTGGTTTCGCCCAACTGGGTGACGAAGCTGTTGGTCATGGAATTCAGCGCCGCCTTGCTGGCCTTGTACAGTGCCAGTTCCGGCGCATCGGGCATGGTCACGCTTCCCAGTACCGAGCTCATGAATGCCAGTACGCCGGTGTCCGGGCGGATGTGTTCGACAAAATGCTGGGCCAGGTTGATCGGCGCCACGGCATTGGTGAAAAACAGTTGGCCGACTTCAGCCATCGTCGCGCCACCGTTCGGTGTCTGGACATCCGGCCCCTTGACTCCGGCATTGACGAACAACAGGTCAAACACATCGCCCTTGAGCTGTTGGCTCAGGGCGGACACCGCTTGCTGATCGTCCATGTCGAGCTTTTCGATCCGCACCTTGCCCAGGGCCTGCAAGGCTTCGGCTTTTTGCGGATTGCGCACGGTGGCGGTGACTTGCCAGCCATCGGCCAACAGGGTTTTTACCAGCCCGAGGCCAAGCCCCCGGGAGGCGCCGATGATGAGTGCGGTTTTTGCCTTGGACATGAGTGGCTTCCTTGAAAGTTCAGAGTCGTGGATTCAATGGACACTGTTGCCCGAGCCGTTGTTGCAACTCATCGCGCAATGCGCCGAGTTCGGTCATGCGGGCTTCGATCAGTTTGAGTTTGTCTTGCAGCAGTTGCGTGACGGCACCGTCGGGGTCGGGCGACTGCCAGATTGCAGCGACGCTGTTGCCGATCTCGCCGAGGGTGAAACCCAGCCGTTGAGCGGTCTTGATGTACTGCACCAGTTGCACCATGTCTGGTGGATAGTCGCGATACCCGTTGGCGCTGCGTTGCGCCGCGATCAAACCGCGCTGCTCGTAGAAACGCAACGTGTCGCGGCTGACGGCGCTGGCCTGGGCTAATTCACCGATGCGCATCATGACCTCTCGAAGGGGCTTGACCCTGGAGCATACTCCAGGCTTTAGCCTTGTTGCTCCCTGAATTGATGGAGCAATGTCGATGTGGACTACAGCGCAATATCGCCGGTTGGTACAAGGCAGTGCCTGGTACGACCTGATCGTGACGGTCGCGTTTGCCACACCGTGGAGTTTTGCGGCGCTGCATGGGGTTTTGACGGGCGTGAGTCAGGCGTTGAATTTGCCCGGTGAACTGCCACCGTTCGAACCGGTGCACATGCTGATGGCGAATCTGCTGGGGTCGATTGTTTGCGTGTGGGCGGTATTGCGGATTCGCGATCCGCAGCAGATATTCGGGCGATATGACGCCGTGGCCAGATTCCTGTTCTCGGCTTGGCAGGCTTATGCCCTTGCCCATGGTGCAAGTTCGTTATTGGTGATTTTCCTGGTTTTTGAATTGGCGTGGGGCGTGGTTCAGGCGCTGCCTGTTCGGACGCCTTCGCGAGCAAGCCCGCTCCCACATTTGCCCCAGTTCACACCCATCCAGTGTGGGAGCGAGCCTGCTCGCGAAGGGGCCGGCCCAAACTCCCGGCCTGCGACGGCACCGGGCACCACATGGGGGCAATGCCGAGAATCAAGCCCTGATTTTGTTCGTGCGCCTTTGATCAAAAAATGAACAAACGACCACGAGCCGTGTCGCACACGGCGCGGCGACGGCCATGAACGGGTTATCCACAGATTGCTCCACAGTATTTGTGTGCAAGCTCAATGCATGGGTATAAGCACTGAGTGGCTTTCTTCTAAAGGCGATATGCCGATGTAACTGTTTGTTTTTATTTGAATTTGCTGTGCTTGATGGCAGATTGGACGAAAATTGAGCAAAGCCCGCAAAGCCGCATGACAGAAGGGTTGCAGCGGTATGTGCTCAGGTTATCCACAGCCGGGTGCACAGCAGATGTGGGCAAGTATGGAATAAACGAAAAAACGCTGTGCCCCAAAAGATCGCAGCCTGCGCCGGAGCGCTGTTAGCGCTGCAGCAAAATGCGCCCGCGACTCAAATCGGCCAGTTGAGACTGCAAGGTGTCGATTTGCGCATCACCCACGGCCAACTGCAGCTCGACACCATTGGCAGTGAAGGTTTCCTCCACAACCAATCCACCTGCCTCCGCCACCCGCAGCTTGACCAGGGCCAACTCGGCAAATCCGCAAGCACAATGCAGCGGCACCCGGCTGATCAGCTCAATCTTTGGCGCCGCCTGCAGGCATTTGTTCGCACCACCGCCGTAGGCCCGGGCAAGCCCCCCGGTACCCAGCTGGATGCCGCCATACCAGCGAATCACCAGCACTGCGACCTGATCGCAATCCTGTGCCTCTATCGCCGCCAGAATCGGTCGACCGGCCGTACCGCCGGGCTCGCCATCATCGGTGCTGCGGTATTGATCGCCGAGCTTCCACGCCCAGCAGTTGTGCGTGGCATTCAAGTCACTGTGCTGTTCAATGAATGCCTGGGCTTCGCCCGGGCTGGAGATGGGCGCGGCAAAGGTGATGAAGCGGCTCTTGCGAATCTCTTCGCGGTATTCGCAAAAAACGCTGAGGGTAAAAGGCATAAGAACTTAAATCGTCGGTGTCAGGCCGCAGCCCTTGAGAATGATGCGGATCAGGTTGTTCCCGGCGTCTTCCATGTCTTGTCTGGTCAACCTGGTGCGCCCGGTGACGCGGCAGATCTGCGTGGCGAAATCGGCGTAATGCTGGGTGCTGCCCCACAACAGGAAAATCAGGTGCACCGGGTCGACGGGATCCATTTTACCGGCGTCGATCCAGGCCTGGAATACGCCCGCACGGCCTTGGAACCAGGTGCGATAGTCCTGGTTGAAATACTCGGTCAGGCATTCGCCGCCGCTGATGACTTCCATGGCAAAGATCCGTGAGGCTTGCGGCTGACGTCGGGAGAACTCCATTTTCGCGCGGATGTAGCGGGTCAAGGCTTCGACCGGATCGTCCTCGGCGGTGAGGGTGTTGAAGGTGCTGTCCCACAGCTCGATGATGTTGCTCAGCACCGCCACGTACAAACCGAGCTTGTTGGTGAAGTAGTAATGCAGGTTGGCCTTGGGCAGCCCGGCGTTCTGGGCGATGGTGTTCATGCTCGTGCCTTTGTACCCGTGACGGGCGAACTCGTCTTCGGCGGCCTTGATGATGGTCTCTTCGTTTTTCTGACGAATGCGGCTGACGGATTTTGCGCCGTGGGCTGGGACTTCAAAGGTCATATGCACTTCCGAACGGGTGGGGTGGGACGGCCAGTGCGTTGATATCGCACCCACCGGCTTCAGACAAGTCCTTATGTGGCGCCATGTTCATTAACGCGTCGCGGCCAGGCTCTCGAGAAAACTCTCCAGCACCAGATGAGGTCGACGCCCCTTGCGGGTGACCGACGCGAGGCTTAGATCATAAAAGCGCGTTTTTGCTTTCAACGCTCGCAACCGGCCTTGCTGCACCCAAAGACTCGCGTAATGATCCGGCAGGTAGCCGATATAGCGCCCGGTCAGGATCAGGAACGCCATGCCTTCGCGGTCCGAGGCGCTGGCGGTGCAATTGAGCGCCTGATAGTGAGCCTGGATCTCCGCTGGCAAACGGAAGGTGGGTGCGATGGCGTCCTGGCTGTTCAGGCGCTCGTCGTCCAGTTGTTTATCGTCGACATAAAACAGTGGGTGGCCGACCGCGCAGTACAACAGCGATCGTTCGCTATACAGCGGTTGATATTCCAGCCCCGACAGCGCGCTGGCCTGCGGCACCACGCCGACGTGCAGACGACCGTCGAGTACGCCTTGTTCGACTTCATTGGGCGCGATCATGCGGATCTGGATCTGCACGTCCGGGCCGCGTTCTTTCAATTGCGCGAGGGCATGGGTGATGCGCATGTGGGGCAGGGTGACCAGGTTGTCTGTCAGGCCAATGATCAATTCGCCGCGCAAGTGCTGGTGCAGGCCATTGACCTCGGTGCGGAAGCTTTCCAGTGCACTTAACAGTTGCAACGCCGATTGATAGACCTCGCGGCCTTCTTCCGTCAGGGAAAACCCGGCACGTCCACGTTGGCACAGGCGCAGGCCGAGGCGTTGTTCCAGATCACTCATCTGCTGGCTGATTGCCGAGCGACCGATACCCAGTACGGTTTCCGCCGCGGAGAAGCCGCCGCATTCCACCACGCTGCGAAAGATCCTCAGCAGGCGAATGTCAAAGTCGCTGACCTGGGCCAGCGGATCGGGACGGCGAGTGCTCATGCTTGTTACTCGAAAGTTTAGTAGTGGGCTGACTGAACATTAGAAAAGTTGCATTTCACCGACTTTATCCCCGTGGCAATTTAGCTGCAACAACGGTTTTCAATCCTTTCGCCGCTTATTGCCTTGCGAGGTTTCGCCCATGAACTTGCCTGAAAACGCCCCGTCTTCCCTGGCCAGCCAGCTCAAGCTCGATGCTCACTGGATGCCTTACACCGCCAACCGTAACTTCCAGCGCGACCCGCGCCTGATCGTTGGCGCTGAAGGCAGCTGGCTGATCGACGACAAGGGTCGCAAGGTGTATGACTCGCTGTCCGGTCTGTGGACCTGCGGCGCCGGGCACACTCGCAAGGAAATCCAGGAGGCCGTGGCCAAGCAACTGGGTACCCTCGATTATTCGCCAGGCTTCCAGTACGGCCATCCGCTGTCCTTCCAGCTGGCTGAGAAAATCACCGACCTGACGCCGGGCAATCTCAATCACGTGTTCTTCACCGACTCGGGTTCCGAGTGTGCTGATACCGCCGTGAAGATGGTCCGTGCTTACTGGCGCCTGAAAGGCCAGTCGACCAAGACCAAAATGATTGGCCGTGCCCGTGGTTACCATGGTGTGAACATCGCCGGCACCAGCCTCGGTGGCGTGAACGGCAACCGCAAACTGTTCGGCCAGGCGATGATGGACGTCGACCACCTGCCGCACACTTTGCTGGCAAGCAACGCCTACTCCCGTGGCATGCCGGAGCAGGGTGGTATCGCCCTGGCTGACGAACTGCTGAAGCTGATCGAACTGCACGATGCGTCGAACATCGCGGCGGTATTCGTCGAGCCATTGGCCGGTTCCGCAGGCGTGCTGGTTCCGCCACAGGGTTACCTCAAGCGTCTGCGTGAAATCTGTGACCAGCACAACATCCTGCTGGTGTTCGACGAAGTGATCACCGGTTTCGGCCGTACCGGCACCATGTTCGGCGCCACCACCTTCGGCGTGACCCCGGACCTGATGTGCATCGCCAAGCAAGTCACCAACGGCGCGATCCCGATGGGCGCGGTGATTGCCAGCTCCGAGATCTACCAGACCTTCATGAATCAGCCGACGCCTGAATATGCGGTTGAATTCCCCCATGGCTACACCTATTCCGCGCACCCGGTGGCTTGCGCCGCGGGCCTGGCAGCGCTCGACCTGCTGCAAAAGGAAAACCTGGTGCAGAGCGTGGCCGAAGTCGCACCGCATTTCGAAAATGCGCTGCATGGCCTCAAAGGCACCAAGAACATCATCGATATTCGCAACTTCGGCCTGGCCGGCGCGATCCAGATCGCTCCACGTGACGGCGATGCCATCGTGCGTCCGTTCGAAGCCGGCATGGCGCTGTGGAAAGCCGGGTTCTACGTGCGCTTCGGCGGCGACACCCTGCAGTTCGGCCCAACCTTCAACAGCAAGCCGCAGGACCTGGATCGCCTGTTCGACGCGGTCGGCGAAGTGCTGAGCAAGATCGACTGATTTCTCCTTCTATATACCTACAAACAACGGGTGCTCGGGAACGGGCGCCTGTGGACAACTTTTCAGGAGCTTCCATGAGCGTTATTCCGCATTTGATCAATGGCGAACTGGTGACCGAGAACGGTCGCGCGGTTGATGTGTTCAACCCGTCCACCGGCCAGGCCATTCACAAGTTGCCGCTGGCGACCCGCGAAACCATCCAGAGTGCCATCGACGCGGCCAAGGCGGCGTTCCCGGCCTGGCGCAACACGCCACCGGCCAAGCGTGCCCAGGTGATGTTCCGCTTCAAGCAACTGCTGGAACAGAACGAAGCGCGTATCGCCCAACTGATCAGCGAAGAGCACGGCAAGACCCTGGAAGATGCGGCCGGTGAACTGAAGCGCGGCATCGAAAACGTCGAGTTCGCTTGTGCAGCCCCGGAAATCCTCAAGGGTGAATACAGCCGTAACGTCGGCCCGAACATCGATGCCTGGTCTGACTTCCAGCCGCTGGGCGTGGTTGCCGGTATCACTCCGTTCAACTTCCCGGCAATGGTGCCACTGTGGATGTACCCGCTGGCGATCGTCTGCGGCAACTGCTTCATCCTCAAACCATCCGAGCGCGATCCAAGCTCGACGCTGCTGATTGCCCAGTTGCTGCTGGAAGCTGGTCTGCCTAAAGGCGTACTGAGCGTGGTGCACGGTGACAAGACTGCGGTGGACGCATTGATCGAAGCGCCGGAAGTCAAGGCGCTGAGCTTTGTTGGTTCGACGCCGATTGCCGAGTACATTTACTCCGAAGGCACCAAGCGCGGCAAACGCGTTCAGGCTCTGGGCGGCGCGAAGAACCACGCGGTGCTGATGCCGGATGCAGACCTGGACAACGCCGTCAGCGCACTGATGGGCGCAGCTTACGGTTCTTGCGGTGAGCGTTGCATGGCGATCTCGGTGGCCGTGTGCGTGGGCGATCAGGTGGCGGATGCGCTGGTGGCCAAGCTGGTACCGCAAATCCAGGCGCTGAAAATCGGCGCCGGTACTTCCTGCGGTCTGGACATGGGGCCTCTGGTTACCGGTCAGGCCCGCGACAAAGTCAGCGGTTATGTAGAAGACGGCGTAGCCGCCGGCGCGACGCTGGTCGTGGACGGCCGTGGTCTGACCGTGGCCGGTCACGAGGAAGGCTTCTTCCTGGGTGGCTGCCTGTTCGACAACGTCACGCCAGAGATGCGTATCTATAAAGAAGAGATCTTCGGGCCGGTGCTGTGCGTTGTTCGGGTCAACAGCCTGGAAGAAGCCATGCAGCTGATCAACGATCACGAGTATGGCAACGGCACCTGCATCTTCACCCGCGACGGGGAAGCGGCGCGGTTGTTCTGCGACGAGATCGAAGTCGGCATGGTCGGCGTCAACGTACCGCTGCCGGTGCCGGTCGCCTATCACAGCTTCGGTGGCTGGAAGCGTTCGCTGTTCGGCGACCTGCACGCCTATGGCCCGGATGGCGTGCGTTTCTACACCCGCCGCAAAGCCATCACCCAGCGCTGGCCGCAGCGTGCGAGCCATGAAGCTTCGCAGTTCGCCTTCCCTAGCTTGTAAGTAGAAGGGCGAAGAAGGCCGACCCATTGGGTCGGCTTTTTTTGTTTTCGGGGCTTTTTTGACCTGTATGACAGATTTGTGAAAATAGGTGTTGACGGCAGATTCTGGAAGCCTATAATTCGCCCCACTTCCGGCGCAGTCGAAACGGAAAACTCCTTGTAAAACAATGAGTTATGCAGGTTTCGACAGCAGGTTGCTTCAGGTTATCGAAGTCGAAAGGAAGTTGAAAAAGAGGTGTTGACAGCAGCGTGTAACGCTGTAGAATTCGCCTCCCGCTGACGAGAGATCTGAAGCGCAAGTGGTTGAAGTTGTTAAGGATTCCTTGAAAACTTCTGAAAATAATCACTTGACAGCAAATGAGGCTGCTGTAGAATGCGCGCCTCGGTTGAGACGAAAGCTCTTAACCAACCGCTCTTTAACAACTGAATCAAGCAATTCGTGTGGGTGCTTGTGGAGTCAGACTGCTAGTCAACAGATTATCAGCATCACAAGTTACTCCGCGAGAAATCAAAGATGTAACCAACGATTGCTGAGCCAAGTTTAGGGTTTTCTCAAAACCCAAAGATGTTTGAACTGAAGAGTTTGATCATGGCTCAGATTGAACGCTGGCGGCAGGCCTAACACATGCAAGTCGAGCGGATGACGGGAGCTTGCTCCCTGATTCAGCGGCGGACGGGTGAGTAATGCCTAGGAATCTGCCTGGTAGTGGGGGACAACGTCTCGAAAGGGACGCTAATACCGCATACGTCCTACGGGAGAAAGCAGGGGACCTTCGGGCCTTGCGCTATCAGATGAGCCTAGGTCGGATTAGCTAGTTGGTGAGGTAAAGGCTCACCAAGGCGACGATCCGTAACTGGTCTGAGAGGATGATCAGTCACACTGGAACTGAGACACGGTCCAGACTCCTACGGGAGGCAGCAGTGGGGAATATTGGACAATGGGCGAAAGCCTGATCCAGCCATGCCGCGTGTGTGAAGAAGGTCTTCGGATTGTAAAGCACTTTAAGTTGGGAGGAAGGGCATTAACCTAATACGTTAGTGTTTTGACGTTACCGACAGAATAAGCACCGGCTAACTCTGTGCCAGCAGCCGCGGTAATACAGAGGGTGCAAGCGTTAATCGGAATTACTGGGCGTAAAGCGCGCGTAGGTGGTTTGTTAAGTTGGATGTGAAAGCCCCGGGCTCAACCTGGGAACTGCATTCAAAACTGACAAGCTAGAGTATGGTAGAGGGTGGTGGAATTTCCTGTGTAGCGGTGAAATGCGTAGATATAGGAAGGAACACCAGTGGCGAAGGCGACCACCTGGACTGATACTGACACTGAGGTGCGAAAGCGTGGGGAGCAAACAGGATTAGATACCCTGGTAGTCCACGCCGTAAACGATGTCAACTAGCCGTTGGGAGCCTTGAGCTCTTAGTGGCGCAGCTAACGCATTAAGTTGACCGCCTGGGGAGTACGGCCGCAAGGTTAAAACTCAAATGAATTGACGGGGGCCCGCACAAGCGGTGGAGCATGTGGTTTAATTCGAAGCAACGCGAAGAACCTTACCAGGCCTTGACATCCAATGAACTTTCCAGAGATGGATCGGTGCCTTCGGGAACATTGAGACAGGTGCTGCATGGCTGTCGTCAGCTCGTGTCGTGAGATGTTGGGTTAAGTCCCGTAACGAGCGCAACCCTTGTCCTTAGTTACCAGCACGTCATGGTGGGCACTCTAAGGAGACTGCCGGTGACAAACCGGAGGAAGGTGGGGATGACGTCAAGTCATCATGGCCCTTACGGCCTGGGCTACACACGTGCTACAATGGTCGGTACAGAGGGTTGCCAAGCCGCGAGGTGGAGCTAATCCCACAAAACCGATCGTAGTCCGGATCGCAGTCTGCAACTCGACTGCGTGAAGTCGGAATCGCTAGTAATCGCGAATCAGAATGTCGCGGTGAATACGTTCCCGGGCCTTGTACACACCGCCCGTCACACCATGGGAGTGGGTTGCACCAGAAGTAGCTAGTCTAACCTTCGGGGGGACGGTTACCACGGTGTGATTCATGACTGGGGTGAAGTCGTAACAAGGTAGCCGTAGGGGAACCTGCGGCTGGATCACCTCCTTAATCGACGACTCAGCGGCTCCATAAGTTCCCACACGAATTGCTTGATTCATTGAAGAAGACGATAAGAAGCAGCCCGAAATTGGGTCTGTAGCTCAGTTGGTTAGAGCGCACCCCTGATAAGGGTGAGGTCGGCAGTTCGAATCTGCCCAGACCCACCAATTTTGTGTGGGAAACGCCTGTAGAAATACGGGGCCATAGCTCAGCTGGGAGAGCGCCTGCCTTGCACGCAGGAGGTCAACGGTTCGATCCCGTTTGGCTCCACCACTACTGCTTCTGATTGTGTAAAGCTTAGAAATGAGCATTCCATCGATGATGGTGAATGTTGATTTCTAGTCTTTGACTAGTTCGTTCTTTAAAAATTTGGGTATGTGATAGAAAGATAGACTGAACGTTACTTTCACTGGTAACGGATCAGGCTAAGGTAAAATTTGTGAGTTCTCTTAATTGAGAAATTCGAATTTTCGGCGAATGTCGTCTTCATAGTATAACCAGATTGCTTGGGGTTATATGGTCAAGTGAAGAAGCGCATACGGTGGATGCCTTGGCAGTCAGAGGCGATGAAAGACGTGGTAGCCTGCGAAAAGCTTCGGGGAGTCGGCAAACAGACTTTGATCCGGAGATGTCTGAATGGGGGAACCCAGCCATCATAAGATGGTTATCTTGTACTGAATACATAGGTGCAAGAGGCGAACCAGGGGAACTGAAACATCTAAGTACCCTGAGGAAAAGAAATCAACCGAGATTCCCTTAGTAGTGGCGAGCGAACGGGGACTAGCCCTTAAGTGGCTTTGAGATTAGCGGAACGCTCTGGAAAGTGCGGCCATAGTGGGTGATAGCCCTGTACGCGAAAATCTCTTAGTCATGAAATCGAGTAGGACGGAGCACGAGAAACTTTGTCTGAATATGGGGGGACCATCCTCCAAGGCTAAATACTACTGACTGACCGATAGTGAACTAGTACCGTGAGGGAAAGGCGAAAAGAACCCCGGAGAGGGGAGTGAAATAGATCCTGAAACCGTATGCGTACAAGCAGTGGGAGCCCACTTTGTTGGGTGACTGCGTACCTTTTGTATAATGGGTCAGCGACTTATTTTCAGTGGCGAGCTTAACCGAATAGGGGAGGCGTAGCGAAAGCGAGTCTTAATAGGGCGTCTAGTCGCTGGGAATAGACCCGAAACCGGGCGATCTATCCATGGGCAGGTTGAAGGTTAGGTAACACTGACTGGAGGACCGAACCGACTACCGTTGAAAAGTTAGCGGATGACCTGTGGATCGGAGTGAAAGGCTAATCAAGCTCGGAGATAGCTGGTTCTCCTCGAAAGCTATTTAGGTAGCGCCTCATGTATCACTGTAGGGGGTAGAGCACTGTTTCGGCTAGGGGGTCATCCCGACTTACCAAACCGATGCAAACTCCGAATACCTACAAGTGCCGAGCATGGGAGACACACGGCGGGTGCTAACGTCCGTCGTGAAAAGGGAAACAACCCAGACCGTCAGCTAAGGTCCCAAAGTTATGGTTAAGTGGGAAACGATGTGGGAAGGCTTAGACAGCTAGGAGGTTGGCTTAGAAGCAGCCACCCTTTAAAGAAAGCGTAATAGCTCACTAGTCGAGTCGGCCTGCGCGGAAGATGTAACGGGGCTCAAACCATACACCGAAGCTACGGGTATCACGTAAGTGATGCGGTAGAGGAGCGTTCTGTAAGCCTGTGAAGGTGAGTTGAGAAGCTTGCTGGAGGTATCAGAAGTGCGAATGCTGACATGAGTAACGACAATGGGTGTGAAAAACACCCACGCCGAAAGACCAAGGTTTCCTGCGCAACGTTAATCGACGCAGGGTTAGTCGGTCCCTAAGGCGAGGCTGAAAAGCGTAGTCGATGGAAAACAGGTTAATATTCCTGTACTTCTGGTTATTGCGATGGAGGGACGGAGAAGGCTAGGCCAGCTTGGCGTTGGTTGTCCAAGTTTAAGGTGGTAGGCTGAGATCTTAGGTAAATCCGGGATCTTAAGGCCGAGAGCTGATGACGAGTTACCCTTTGGGTGACGAAGTGGTTGATGCCATGCTTCCAAGAAAAGCTTCTAAGCTTCAGGTAACCAGGAACCGTACCCCAAACCGACACAGGTGGTTGGGTAGAGAATACCAAGGCGCTTGAGAGAACTCGGGTGAAGGAACTAGGCAAAATGGCACCGTAACTTCGGGAGAAGGTGCGCCGGTGAGGGTGAAGCATTTACTGCGTAAGCCCACGCCGGTCGAAGATACCAGGCCGCTGCGACTGTTTATTAAAAACACAGCACTCTGCAAACACGAAAGTGGACGTATAGGGTGTGACGCCTGCCCGGTGCCGGAAGGTTAATTGATGGGGTTAGCTAACGCGAAGCTCTTGATCGAAGCCCCGGTAAACGGCGGCCGTAACTATAACGGTCCTAAGGTAGCGAAATTCCTTGTCGGGTAAGTTCCGACCTGCACGAATGGCGTAACGATGGCGGCGCTGTCTCCACCCGAGACTCAGTGAAATTGAAATCGCTGTGAAGATGCAGTGTATCCGCGGCTAGACGGAAAGACCCCGTGAACCTTTACTATAGCTTTGCACTGGACTTTGAATTTGCTTGTGTAGGATAGGTGGGAGGCTTTGAAGCGTGGACGCCAGTTCGCGTGGAGCCATCCTTGAAATACCACCCTGGCAACTTTGAGGTTCTAACTCAGGTCCGTTATCCGGATCGAGGACAGTGTATGGTGGGTAGTTTGACTGGGGCGGTCTCCTCCTAAAGAGTAACGGAGGAGTACGAAGGTGCGCTCAGACCGGTCGGAAATCGGTCGTAGAGTATAAAGGCAAAAGCGCGCTTGACTGCGAGACAGACACGTCGAGCAGGTACGAAAGTAGGTCTTAGTGATCCGGTGGTTCTGTATGGAAGGGCCATCGCTCAACGGATAAAAGGTACTCCGGGGATAACAGGCTGATACCGCCCAAGAGTTCATATCGACGGCGGTGTTTGGCACCTCGATGTCGGCTCATCACATCCTGGGGCTGAAGCCGGTCCCAAGGGTATGGCTGTTCGCCATTTAAAGTGGTACGCGAGCTGGGTTTAGAACGTCGTGAGACAGTTCGGTCCCTATCTGCCGTGGACGTTTGAGATTTGAGAGGGGCTGCTCCTAGTACGAGAGGACCGGAGTGGACGAACCTCTGGTGTTCCGGTTGTCACGCCAGTGGCATTGCCGGGTAGCTATGTTCGGAAAAGATAACCGCTGAAAGCATCTAAGCGGGAAACTTGCCTCAAGATGAGATCTCACTGGGACCTTGAGTCCCCTGAAGGGCCGTCGAAGACTACGACGTTGATAGGTTGGGTGTGTAAGCGCTGTGAGGCGTTGAGCTAACCAATACTAATTGCCCGTGAGGCTTGACCATATAACACCCAAGCAATTTGACTACTTCGAAAGAAGCATCAGATTGCGGTGTGTGAAGACGCAAGAACCGAAAGTTCGACGCTCACAAAACACCGATTTCCATCACATACCCAATTTGCTGAAGCGCGGCCAGCCGGCCACGACTCGGTACCCGAATTTCTTGACGACCATAGAGCGTTGGAACCACCTGATCCCATCCCGAACTCAGCAGTGAAACGATGCATCGCCGATGGTAGTGTGGGGTTTCCCCATGTGAGAGTAGGTCATCGTCAAGATTAAATTCTGAAACCCCTATCTGCGTACGCAGGTAGGGGTTTTGTTTTTGGCGCCCCTGTAGGAGCGAGCCCGCTCGCGAAAAACCCGAGAGCGCTGCGGGGCGTCAGGTTTCCCGCGTCATCGTTAACGTCCATCGCGAGCCAGCTCGCTCCTACAATGAAGCCAATCGTCTTCAATGCTAAAGTCGTCCCTCGATTTTGCGCTTTCCAAGGAAGCCTTTATGCCGGACGCGACGTCCCTCAGTGCTGGTTTTATGGTGGTTCACGGCAATCGCCTGGACGAGTTGCGCAGCCTGGTGGTCAGCTGGATGCGGCGCTACCCGCTGGCTCCCCTGGAGAATGAAATCGCGTTGGTGCAAAGCAACGGCATTGCCCAATGGCTGAAGCTGGCACTGGCGGAAGACTCCGAGGATGACGACATGGGCGGCTGTGGCATCGCCGCCGCCATCGACGTGCAGTTGCCCGGTAGTTTCATGTGGCAGCTCTATCGCATGGTCCTTGGCCGCGATGAGATTCCGGCCAAGTCCCTGCTCGATAAAGCCCCGCTGACCTGGCGCTTGATGCGCCTGCTGCCACAGTTGATCAACCAACCGCACTTCGAGCCACTGCAGCGTTTCCTGACCCATGACACCGATCTGCGCAAACGCTATCAATTGGCCGAGCGTCTGGCGGATCTGTTCGACCAGTACCAGGTCTATCGGGCTGACTGGCTCGAAGACTGGGCAGAAGGTCGACATCAAACAAGAAACGCCAGGGGCGAAGCCAAACCCCTGACGCCGGCCAATTGCTGGCAGGCAGAGCTATGGCGCGCACTCTTGCTGGATGTGGGAGAAGAAGGCATGGCGCAAAGCCGTGCCGGTGTCCATCAGCGTTTTGTCGAGCGTATCAACAATCTCGAAGTCGCCCCCAAGGGATTACCCTCGCGTGTGATCGTTTTCGGGATTTCTTCGCTGCCAGCCCAAGCCCTGGAAGCGTTGGCGGGATTGGCACGCTTCAGCCAGGTCCTGCTGTGCGTACACAACCCGTGTCGTCATCATTGGGCGGACATCGTCGCCGATAAAGACCTGTTGCGGCATCAATACAAACGTCAGGCCCGCAAAAGCGGGATGCCGGTAGTGATCGATCCGCAAACCCTGCACCAGCATGCTCACCCGCTGCTGGCTGCCTGGGGCAAGCAGGGACGGGACTACATCAACCTGCTCGACAGTCATGACGATCCCAACAGCTATCGCTCGGCATTCCGCGACGGGCGCATCGACCTGTTCAGTGACGGTCAGCCGCTGAACATGCTTAACCAGTTGCAGGATGACATCCTCGAGTTGCGTCCCCTCATCGAGACCCGGGAGCTTTGGCCGGCTATCGATCTGCTGCAGGACGAATCGATCCGTTTTCACATTGCCCATAGCGCCCAGCGAGAAGTCGAGATCCTCCACGACCAACTGCTCGCACGCTTCAGCGCCGACCCGCAATTGCGGCCCCGGGATATCATCGTGATGGTCCCGGACATCGACAGCTATGCCCCGCACATTCGGGCGGTGTTTGGTCAGCTTGACCGCCAGGATCCGCGCTTCATTCCGTTTACCCTGGCAGACCAGGGCCAGCGTGGTCGCGACCCGCTGCTGATTGCTGTCGAGCACCTGCTCAAGCTGCCTGACAGCCGATTCCCCGTCAGTGAGATTCTCGATCTGCTGGACGTCCCGGCACTGCGCGCTCGCTTCGGTGTCGAGGAGCGTGACCTGCCGACGCTGCACCGCTGGATCGAAGGTGCCGGCATTCGCTGGGGCATGAATGCCGAGCAACGTGCCGGGCTCGGGCTGCCGAATGAGCTGGAGCAAAACAGCTGGCGTTTCGGCTTGCGCCGGATGTTGCTCGGTTATGCCGTTGGCAGCGCCGATGCTTTTGAGGGTATCGAGCCCTACGACGAAATCGGTGGCCTGGACGCCGTGCTCATAGGCCCGCTGGTTGCGCTGCTGGACGCGCTTGAAGTGGCTCACCACGAACTCTCTCAACCGGCGGCGCCGCGGCAATGGGGCTTGCGCTTGCAGGCGTTGGTGCAGTTGTTCTTCCTTGCCAGCAACGAACACGATGACTACTTGCTGGCTCAGCTCGAAGAGCTGCGCGAGACCTGGCTCGAGACCTGCGAGTCCGTCGGATTGCACGACGAGTTGCCGCTGACTGTTGTCCGTGAAGCCTGGCTCGCAGGTCTGGATCAGGGCCGATTGTCTCAACGCTTCCTGGCCGGTGCGGTCAATTTCTGCACCTTGATGCCCATGCGCGCTATCCCGTTCCGACTGGTCTGCCTGTTGGGTATGAACGACGGCGATTATCCCCGTGCGCAACCGCCGCTGGATTTCGACCTGATGGGCAGTGATTACCGTCCCGGCGATCGTTCCCGGCGCGAAGATGACCGCTACCTGCTACTGGAAGCCTTGTTGTCGGCACGGGACCAGCTCTACATCAGCTGGGTGGGACGGAGCATCCGCGATAACAGCGAGAGGCCCGCTTCGGTGCTGATCGGCCAGTTGCGTGACCACTTGGCCAGCGGTTGGCGATTGGCGCAAAGCGACAAGGATCTGATTGAAGGCATGACCCGGGAACACCCGTTGCAGCCCTTCAGTGCGCGCTACTTTCACGAAGGCGATGACTCGTTCAGCTACGCCACCGAATGGCAGGTCCTTCATCAAGCCTCAGAGCATCAGGCAAGTGCCGAAGTGCTCGAGGCGCACGTTCAGGACGAGCCACTCAGTCTCGGTCAACTGCAGGATTTCCTGCGCAATCCGGTACGGCACTTTTTCAGCCAGCGACTGAAGGTCTTCTTCGAGGCGGCAGAAGTGCCGTTGGCCGATGAAGAGCCTTTTGTCCTGGACGCGTTGCAGCGTTACAGCCTCAGCGACCGGTTGCTCGAAGCGGGGCTGGCAGATCCGGGAAATGCCGGGCAGGCACTGGAAGACCAAGCGAAGCGCCTGCAAAACAGCGGGTTGCTGCCCATGGCCGGATTCGGTGAGTGCCTGCAACGTGAATTGATCGAGCCATTACCTGACTTGCTGCAACGCCACCAGCAGCTCCTGGCTTTGTGGCCAACACCGCTTGGTAGCGCGTTGCCCGTCAGTCTTGAGCTGCAAGGCCTGCACATCGAGGGCTGGCTCAGCGGTCTGCATCAGCGTGCTGATGGTGGTTTGCTGTCTATCACTACGATCCCCAACAGTATCGGCTCGATCAAGTCGCGCAAATGGCATCGCCTGATACGCCCGTGGGTCAATCATCTGATCGCTTGTGCCAGTGGCATGGCACTGACCACCGCACTGGTGGCCAGCGACGACAGCCTGCTGCTCGCTCCGCTGGACGGGGCCACAGCGCAGAAAACTCTCGGCGACCTGTTGCTGGCCTGGCAGTCGGGTATGCGCCAGCCTCTGCCGATCGCGGTCAAGACCGCCTTTGCGTGGCTGGGGCAAACCGACCCGGTCAAGGCCGAGGCCGCTGCGCGCAAAGCCTATGAAGGCGATGGGCAAACAACGGACGGAGAGCGGCGCGAAAGCCCGGCGCTCGCCCGCCAATTCGCCGATTACGCCGCCTTGACCGCCGATGAGACATTCCCCCAATGGTGTGATGCACTCTATCGCCCGCTTCTTGAAGCCCCTTGGCGTTCACTGTCCAGCGAGGAGTCGCGCTGATGAGCACGAAGACACCGCTGGCCCTGGCGTTCCCGCTGCGTGGAAGCCAACTGATCGAAGCCAGCGCCGGCACCGGCAAGACGTTCACCATTTCCGCGCTGTACCTGCGTCTGGTCCTTGGCCATGGTGACGAAGATTCGGGGTTCGGCCGAGAGTTGCTGCCGCCGCAAATCCTCGTCGTGACCTTCACCGACGCCGCGACCAAAGAATTGCGTGAACGCATTCGCACGCGGCTCGCCGAGGCCGCACGCTTTTTCCGCGATGAAACGCCTGCCCCCGACAGCCTGATTGCCGAGTTGCGTGGCCAGTACTTGCCCGAGCAATGGCCAGGCTGCGCAAACCGCCTGGATATCGCCGCCCAGTGGATGGACGAGGCGGCGGTTTCGACCATCCACAGTTGGTGCCAGCGCATGTTGCGCGAGCACGCATTCGACAGCGGCAGCCTGTTTACCCAGACCCTGGAAACCGACCACAGCGACTTGCTGGGGGAAGTCCTGCGTGATTACTGGCGGCTGTTCTGTTACCCGATGCAAGGTGACGCGCTCAATTGGGTGCGCAGCAATTGGGGCGGCCCGGCGGCGTTGCTGCCGCGGATTCGTGCGCTGTTCGCCAGCGAACGGGATACGCTGCAAGGGAAAGAGCCTGCCGAGGTGATTTCGCAATGCCTGCAAGAACGCCGGGTTGCCCTGATCGAACTCAAGCAGCCCTGGCTCCAGTGGGCGGACGAGTTGCTTGCCATCTGTCACCAGGGCGTTGCCAGCAAGGCGGTCGACGGTCGCAAGATGCAGGCCCGCTATTTCGAGCCCTGGTTCGAAAAGATCAAGGCCTGGGCCGAAGATGAATCCCTTGAGCAACTGGATATCGGCACCGGCTTCACGCGCCTGACCCCTGATGGCATGGCCGAAGCCTGGAAAGGCGAAGCCCCTCGACATCCGGGGCTCGATGCGATGGCCGGCCTCAAGGCCAGTCTCGATGGGCTGCCAACCCCCGATGCCGCCGTACTGCAACACGCCGCCCGCTGGGTCGGGGCACGATTCGAGGAAGAGAAACGCCGTCGTGCGGAAATGGGTTTCGACGACATGTTGCTGCGCCTCGATGCGGCCTTGCAGTCCGATGGTGGCGAGCGACTGGCAACCCTGATTCGCGAGCAGTTTCCGGTCGCGCTGATCGATGAGTTCCAGGATACGGACCCTGTGCAATACCGGATCTTCGAGAGCATCTACCGGATTGAAGAGAACAGCCCCGAGTGCGGTCTGTTTCTGATTGGCGACCCGAAACAGGCGATCTACGCTTTTCGCGGCGCCGACATCCATACCTACCTGCGCGCCCGGCAGGCCACCACCGGCCGCCTGCACACCCTGGGCACCAACTTTCGCTCAAGCCATGGCATGGTCAACGCGGTGAACCATGTGTTCGAGCGTGCCGAAGCCCGGGAGTCAGGGCGCGGGGCTTTCCTCTTCCGGGAGAGGAATGGCGATAACCCGGTTCCGTTCACGCCGGTTGCCTCACAGGGCCGCAAAGAAGCCCTGCGCATAAACGATCAGGCAGTCCCTGCCTTGAACATCTGGCACCTGGCGGCAGAACAACCGTTGTCCGGTGCGGTGTACCGGCAACATCTGGCGGCTGCCTGCGCCAGTGAAATTACGGCGTTGCTCAATGGCGGGCAACAGGGGCAAGCGGGGTTCACCCAGGACGGCAAAGCCTTCAGGGGCCTGCTGCCGGCGGACATCGCCATCCTGGTGCGCGATGGCAAGGAAGCGCAGGCGGTTCGTGGCGAATTGTCCGCACGGGGCGTGCGCAGTGTTTACCTGTCGGACAAGGACTCGGTGTTCGCCGCTCAGGAGGCACATGACGTGCTGACCTGGCTCAAGGCCTGCGCCGAGCCGGATGTCGAGCGCCCGCTGCGGGCGGCGTTGGCCAGCATCACCTTGAACCTTTCGTTGACTGAACTGGAGCGGCTGAATCAGGACGAGTTGGCCTGGGAATCCCGGGTCATGCAGTTCCGTGGCTATCGCGAAGTCTGGCGCAAGCAGGGCGTATTGCCGATGCTGCGGCGCTTGCTGCACGACTTCCGCCTGCCCCAGGCGTTGATCGCACGCAGTGACGGCGAGCGGGTACTGACGAATCTGCTGCACCTGTCCGAATTGCTGCAACAGGCGGCTGCCGAACTCGATGGCGAGCAAGCATTGATCCGGCATTTGTCCGAGCATCTGGCGCTGTCCGGGCAGGCTGGCGAAGAGCAGATCCTGCGTCTGGAAAGCGATGAACAATTGGTCAAGGTCGTGACGATCCACAAGTCCAAAGGCCTGGAATACCCGTTGGTGTTCCTGCCGTTCATTTGTTCGGCGAAACCGGTGGACGGCAGCCGCCTGCCGTTGCACTACCACGATGAATCCGGCAATGCCCATGTCTCGTTGAAGCCGACCGCCGAATTGATTGCCCTGGCTGATGATGAGCGCCTGGCCGAGGATCTGCGCTTGCTCTACGTCGCCCTGACCCGGGCGCAACATGCCTGCTGGCTGGGGGTGGCTGACCTCAAGCGCGGCAACAACAATGGCTCGGTGCTGCATCTGTCGGCATTGGGTTACCTGTTGGGTGGCGGTGCGCCTTTGGCGGATTCCCCGGCATTGCAGCTTTGGTTGCGGGACCTGCAACAGGACTGCCCGGCGCTGGCTTATGCCCAGATGCCTGAAGCGACAACCGTGCATTACCAGCCACCACAAAACGAAGCGGCGCTGCTGGCTCCGCTGATCCCGAAACGCAAGGCCAGTGAAAACTGGTGGATCGCTTCCTACAGCGCATTGCGCATTGGCGACACCCTGAGCGTCGGCACGGACGAGGCGCCGGAGAGCCCGCAGGCGCAAAAACTGTTCGATGACGAGCGCCTCGACCCGCAGGCCCCCAGGGAAGTGGTGGCCGGTGGTGCCGATATCCATCGCTTCCCGCGCGGCCCGAACCCCGGCACCTTCCTCCATGGTCTGCTCGAATGGGCGGGAGGTGAGGGTTTTGCTGTGGCGCCGCAAGATGTGTACGACGCCATTGCCCGGCGCTGCAATCGTCGAGGCTGGGAGGGCTGGATCACCACGCTCAGTGACTGGCTGCAGCATCTGCTCAAGTTGCCTCTGGAACTGGGCGCCGGTCAGGCCCCGGTGATATTCGGGCAATTGACGCAGTACCAGGTCGAGATGGAGTTCTGGTTCGCCAGCCATAAGGTCGATGTGCTCAAGCTCGACGCGCTGGTGTGCCAATACACCCATAACGGTGTGGCCCGGGTGGCGGCCGAACCGGTGTTGCTCAATGGCATGTTCAAGGGCTTCATCGACCTGACGTTCGAGCACAACGGCCGCTACTACGTTGCCGACTACAAATCCAACTGGCTTGGCGCCGATGATGCGGCCTACACGCAGCAGGCCATGGAACAGTCGATTCTCGACAACCGTTACGACCTGCAATACGTGTTGTACCTGCTGGCCCTGCATCGCCAGCTCAAGGCGCGTCTCGTCGACTACGACTACGACCGGCATGTCGGCGGTGCGTTGTACCTGTTTTTGCGTGGTACGCGAGCGGCCAGCCAGGGCGTGTTTTTTGCCCGTCCGCCAAGAGAACTGATCGAGCGTCTGGACAGACTGTTCCAGGGCAAGCCGGAACCCAAGGCCGAGCCCGCCTGGGAACAGGGAGTACTGCTATGAACCGCACATTCGCCGATTTGCTGCCCACATCGCTGGCCGCCGAAAGCCTGGCCGAAATGGCGCCGCTGAGTCGTGCCGACGACTTGCTGTTGTTGCTCACACGTTGGGTCGAGCGAGGCTGGTTGCGAGCACTGGACAAAGCCTTTGTGGCGTTTCTGCATGAGCTGGCCCCGAATGATGATCCACTGGTGTTGCTGGCCGCCGCGCTGACCAGCCACCAGTTGGGCCACGGGCATGTCTGCCTTGACCTGTTCGAGACGCTGAAAGAACCTGACTTCGCCCTGTCACTGCCACCCGAAGGTGACGTGCAAGGCGCAATGCTGTTGCCGTCGCAATTGCTGGGGTCGCTGGACGGGGCCCATTGGTGCAAGGTGCTGGCCGCCAGCGACCTGGTCGCACTGGCTGTCGACAGTCGTGACCACGTGCGCGAACGGCCTTTGGTGTTATCGGGCAAACGCTTGTACCTGCGCCGCTATTGGGCCTACGAACGACGGATCGACCTCTCGTTGCGCGAGCGCCTGACGGAACACGAATCCACGCCGAACGACTTGCTCCAGCGCCTCAGCGGATTGTTTGGCCCGGCCCGGCCCGGTGAGGTGATCGACTGGCAGAAGCTTGCCTGCGCACTGGCTACCCGTAGCGCCTTCAGCATCGTGACGGGGGGACCGGGAACCGGCAAGACCACCACCGTCGTGCGTTTGCTGGCGTTGCTCCAGGCGCCGGCGGTCGAGGCCGGCAAGCCCCTGCGCATCCGCCTCGCCGCACCTACCGGCAAGGCCGCGGCGCGTCTGACAGAATCCATCAGCCAGCAAGTGCGGACCTTGAAGGTCACGCAAGACATACGAGACAAGATTCCGTCCGACGTCACCACCGTTCACCGTCTGCTCGGCAGCCGACCCGGGACTCGTCATTTTCGGCACCACGCGGGCAATCGCCTGCCGCTGGATGTGTTGGTGGTGGACGAGGCCTCGATGATCGACCTGGAAATGATGGCCAATCTGCTCGACGCCTTGCCCGCCCATGCGCGCCTTGTGCTGTTGGGTGACAAGGATCAGTTGGCTTCGGTAGAAGCCGGTGCGGTGCTGGGGGATCTGTGTCGCGACGCCGAGGCTGGCTGGTACAGCCCGCAGACACGCCAGTGGCTGGAGGCCGTCAGCGGCGAAAGCTTGCAGGCCAGCGGATTGCAGGAAGACACGCAGGGCGCTCATCCATTGGCCCAACAGGTGGTGATGCTGCGCCATTCCCGGCGATTCGGCGAGGGCAGCGGTATTGGTCAACTGGCTCGTTGGGTCAACCAGCAGCAACCCGAAGAAGCACGCAGGTTATTGTCTGCGCGCAGCCATGACGATGTGTATTGCTTGTCCCTCAAGGGGGAGCAGGACCGCGCCCTGGAGCGCTTGCTTCTCGACGGCCATGGTGAGGGCCCGCAGGGTTATCGACATTACCTGAGCGTGCTGCGCAATCAGCGGCCGCCACTCGACAGCCCGCTGGAGGATTCGCGCTGGATTGATTGGGCTCGACAAGTGTTGCAGGCCTTCGATGCGTTCCAGTTGTTATGTGCCGTGCGCAAGGGCCCGTGGGGTGTGGAAGGCCTGAACCTGCGAGTGACGGAGGCCTTGCTCAGGGCGCGGCTGATCGACAGTGACCAGCAGTGGTACGAAGGTCGCCCCGTACTGATGACGCGCAACGATTACGGGCTGGGTTTGATGAACGGCGATATCGGCATCGCCCTCAAGCTCCCGGAGCAGGAGGGCCATGAGACTGGAAGGCAGGTTCTGCGGGTGGCGTTCCCGCGAAACGATGGCCAGGGTGGCGTGCGGTTCGTCCTGCCAAGCCGTCTGAATGATGTCGAAACCGTGTACGCCATGACCGTGCATAAATCCCAGGGCTCGGAGTTCGCGCATACCGCGTTGATTCTGCCCGACGCCTTGAATCCGGTACTCACCAAGGAACTGATCTACACCGGCATTACCCGGGCCAAGGACTGGTTCACCTTGATCGAGTCGCGTGCGGGCGTGTTTGAAGAGGCGGTGAAACGCAGGGTCAAACGCTTGAGCGGGCTGATGCTGGAGCTCAAGGAGGATCGCGACTGACAGCGCTTGCAACCGCGAGCCCATCAGTCGGCGAACAACATCTCCCGACTGTCACCCATCAGCAGGCCCTGATTGCGTTCGGTCACCTCGCGGATGTAGTCCCACAACAAGGTGATCCGCTTGAGCTTGCGCAGGTCTTCGCGGCAGTACATCCAGAACTTCAAGGAATGCAGGTTAACCCAATGAATACAGGGGCTAACCGCCATGAGCATCCTTGCAGATCGTTGTCCTGTCACAAGTGCTGTCACAAATCCGGCTCTACCTTTGAGGCCGAAAACTCGACTAACGAAGCCTTACCACTACAGGCGTAATGGCATCTACTATCTGCGTCTTCGCGAAACTGGCAGCGTGGCCCGCACCGTGTCTGTTTCCCTGAAGACTACTGACCGCAGGCGGGCTATGGACGCCTCACAGCATCTATCATCATCTATTCAGGCATTCCATTTGGATCATCCACAGGCGTTGTGGAGCGAACTGAAGGAGCATTTCCGTGTTATCTCGGCGGAGCTGTTCGGGGCTGGAAGTGATGAAAATGTTTCGCAAGTGTGGGGCGGATTGCATGATAGCCACCCAGTGTTGGTGGGCGATCCTAGGCGACACGTGCAGTCAGTAGAGAACGTCCCGGTGTCTCTTTCCGTATTGTCACCTGCAATGACCTTTGAAGCCCTTTCAGCTCTCTACTTGGCCGACCGTGGGCAAGACCAAAAGCCTTCGACCCTGAAGGAAACGAAGCTTTGCCACGGGACAATATCTGCGGCTCTAGGTGAGCTGGACATGCGGACGCACTCACGGGCCGACCTCGTGGCTTTGCGTGATCGTCTTTCAGGTGGTCGTATGCCTTCAACGGTCAACAAGCTGCTCATTAAGCTGTCAGCAGTCCTCGCATGGTCAGTTGAAAATGGGCACATATCCAAGTCTTACGACAAGAAACTGAAGCTCACAAAGGGTCTTGAATCGAACCGTAAGGCGTTCACACAGGAACAGGTAGGTAAGCTTGTGGCTTACTCCAACACGCTGCCTGAGACCTCATGGAAGCGATGGCTGCTGAGCCTCGGGGCGATCACTGGTGGACGCCTGAATGAAATTTCACAGTTAACGGCAAGTGACATCCAAACCCTTGAATCAGGTATCACCGTCATCCACATCAATGAGGTTGGAGACGGGAAGTCCATTAAGAACAAGCGCAGTGAGCGACTGGTCCCCTTGACTGATGGTGCCTACGGATTCGACCTTGCAGCATTTCTACGGTATGTCGAAATAGTTTCCAGCAACGCCGACCAAGGCGAGCCATCACATTCTGTGAAGCTTGCACAGATTGGCTACAAGACAGCGGGTGATTGGGCAAACCGACAAGCAATTCCTGATGCTCTTGGTGACTCCTACGGTCCCGGCTTAGTGTTCCACTCACTGCGTCACTCGTTAGCCACTCTTATGCAGGTTAAGGGTGTTCCTACAACCCACGCTCAGGCTGTCATGGGGCATGCCTCGGGCACTGTTACCTTTGATACATATGGGGCCGGGGTTCCTGTTGAGGTCATTGCGAGAATGTTGAACACGCTACTGTGTCCAATGCACTCACATTGTTAACAACTCACGTTGCCTTTGGCCGTCTACAGAAAAGGTTGTTCATTTGAGCAGAAGGTGAAAGCAATACAGCTATTGCACTTTGACTTTTAAAAATAGTTGACGTAAGTGTTCAAAACAACTGATACGGTATTGCAATTGAGAACGATTCGTGATACAATGCTCTTATGTGAAGTTGATAACAAACCTCTTGTGACTTGTCGCACTACGGAGCATTACAATCTATTGTCCTTCCTTCTTTAGCTTGTAAGTTTGTTATCCTTCACACCAATCCTCTAAAGAGCATGGCTCGTAACATCAAACGGTTGCGAGCTTTGTTTTATTCGCTGTAAACACTTTGAACACATCCTAACTATCTATCAATCAGAGGTAATCCTATGAAATTCTGCCGCGCTTGCAATTCACCACTAGTTAACAAACGGGCACATGCAACAACCTGTTCAAACAAATGCAGGATGTCAGCTTGGAGACAATCAAGAATCACAATGTTACCAGTGTCCATCCTGTTCAACCTTACTAACTACGCATTGATTAAGAAGGCTTCCGAATCTGCTGGTGTAACCATCAACCAATATGCCCACGATCAACTGGTACAAACTATGGAGGCTTCACAATGGTAATTAAGCTCAACGTGGAAGCTGTACGGCAACTCAACATGATCATGAATCACGCTGGTTATACCAACCCAGTACATTGCGTTCAGACAATGTTAAGCCAAGTTAATAAGAAGATTCAGCTTGCAAAGAAAGCTCCGTAATACCTAGCAACCCATTTAGTCCCACACACTTTAACCACAAGTCAGAGGGTACAACCATACAATAAAGGAATAGAATCTTGAATTACATAGTTTTACACAAGCCATCACAACTCATTCTGAAAGTAATAACCAGTTCAACACCACCAACACCGGACAATGATCACAGCTTTCATGAAGCCTCAATCATCGTACTAAATCACTTCTATAAACTTCATAAGAAAGCAATTGCGAAAGGTGTCCAAGTGTCAATCGGTGAGCTTATGGCTAGCTCTCCAAGCTTTCACGATCAAGTCAGCAAGGGTAAACAAAGTAAGGTCGAGCTTGTTACCACTCGTTATCGCTGAGAGCCTCTATAAGGCGTTTACAGCCCTAAATATCTGCCACCCTAGGCTACCCTATAGGTTGCCACTTTTAAGCCTCTGTAAGTCACGTAAATCAAGGGTTGAATATGCCAAATCAGGCGTATGTCAGCCTAGTTTCAATACAAACAAACCAAAAGGATCAACAACAATGAACACTCCACTATTAGAGCGGCACTTAGCTGTGCTGCAATTGAAACATTACTTATCCACTATCGCCCTGGGCGATCATGATGAAAGTCGTCGTGCAAGTGTACAACTGGATCGTCTGGTAACTGAATACGGGATTCAAGCTCTCCATGAAGCACAAGGGGAATTGCTATGAGTAATGTTGACCAGCTTGAACGTGAGATTGCACGACAATTGAAGCAGGCTAACGAGATCGCAAAATTGGCAGCAAAGAAAGAAGCAATGACAGCGACTCTAAAAGCACAGGCACTTGTGCGTGAACAAGCGAGAGAACATGTACAAGCAATGCTGAACAAGCCTGACCTGAAACGTCAAACACCGTTGCAAGTAAATCAAGAAAAGCTGCAATCAGAGCAATTGACTAAGCGCATCGCTGAGCAAGTTGCCGAGGTTAATAAACAACTCGCCAGTATTCCCGGCGGCAAACCTATCACCAAGGTAGACAAGGTAACTGCCGAGAATGAAACCAGCAAGCCAAAGCTGTTGAATGATGAACAATACAAAACAACGATAGTGACCAAGATGGTCGCATTAATTAAACAGAGGAAAATGAAATGACCATTATCATCAAAGGTACACCACGCAAGTTCGACCAAGCTGAATTGGAACAACGTCAGCAGGGTTTTCACAACATGTATAGAAACACGGATCAGTGCTGCACCATGGTGCATGGTGATATTGCATTTGAGTTTCTCGCCAAGGTAATCAAGATGAGTGGTGAAGGATATGAACTGACTAACAAGTATCCAATTAGCTGTGCACCTATGTCATACCATGCACACATGGTTAAGCCGTTGTCGGTTCAGTTGGTTGAGCTAGAAGTAATTAGCGAACGTGTAAAGCAGGAATACATTGCTGAACTACAAGCAGAACTTACAGAGTACCGTGAGCTACTCACCCAGCAGTTGCTGGAAAAAGCAGAACTGGCAGAACAGAAAAAGATTGCAGATAAAAGAGCAAAACTACTCGCTGAGGTGCAAAAAGAAGTCAGTGATGTTTTCGGTGAGCACGTGGTAGTGCCTGAGTAAGTCCGTACAGGTTGACCCAGCGACACACGCAGCAAGCGACACACGCCAGAAGCTCCCACAATCGTTTCTGAGGCCGTTCCTCATGCAACCCACCCCACCCATGGCCCCGACAGATTACCTAGTCTGTGTGGGGCTTTTGTTTGCTGAGATTTACCACTGCGGCTTCCTCCAAGCGTTCATTGAGGTTCCCATAGCAACGGTCAAAAAATGTTTCTAGAAAAGTCATGCTTGTCAAGCTTTTGTTGACGATCGGTATGAAGCCCTGTATAATCCGCCGCTCAAACAGACACGCTCAAACCTCGATGTGATCATTAGTCGATCCCGGCTTAGTGCATCATGCGGGAGTTTGTGCGCCTGTGATTTATCCACCCCATCCGGCAGCTACCGTGAGGAATTGCCTATGAAATAAAACATAATTAAGGAGAAAACCTATGCAGCAACAAGCTATAGCCCACTCATTGACCAACTCGCTCAATACGCCCCTAGTCGCAGCAAACGACGCCTGCATAAGCCACGATCAAAATCTCAAGCGAAAGCGCGGCCGTCCACGTACCGTGACAGTTAATCCAGTGTCTGTGATTCTCCCTTCTCTGTTGGCAGAGAAAAAAAGACCAGCGTGGCTTGATGATATTCTGTTTGGTAGCACCCTCACCGCAGTAGGACAGTCTCGGAATGTTTCTAATGTTTCGATGAAGGACGTGCGTGCTGCTCTCTGGCTGCCCACTTTTGAAACAGAGCCGCTACAAAAACTCGGGTATGAAAAACGTCAATCGGAAAGAGTTATTCAGGCAGCCCGCTTCGTAGCGGACGGAATTATCAAATACCTCGAGCGTAGCCAGCCCAAAACTCTCGATCGCCTCAGTGCTGATGCTGAGCTTGAGGTTAGTCAGTCTTACTACACCACGAGGATCGAGACATATCGCCCTCTCAAACGAGTACCCGATGAGATACTTGAGCTTTATCGACGAGGTGACTACTACGGCTATGGACAAGCCCTCCGTGATTTTCGCCGGTCGAATTAACGTCGGAAAGAGTAAGCGAAGCGAAACGATGCTTCTTTCTTCTTTGGAGATTATCCAAAGGACAGGGTGTTAGAGATGTTCTCTTTAAGGGGAATACCCCTTAAGTATTTTCTTAGAGAGAGTAAAGAGAGAAGAGGGACAAGCTCCCTCAAAACAAAGAGTATGATCTTAGAGAATACTATTCTCTGTGTTATACAGAGAGAATAACTATTCTGTCGTATACGACAGTGAGTGCATATTCTGTTTCACAGAAGACAAAGCAAAAGCGAGAGGGGTTTATCACCCGTTCCTCTCTAAGAGCACTTCACTTCGTTCAGCTTGCGAACATGTCTTTGTATTGAGGGTTGCTAAACTCTAGAGAGTCATTCCTGATTGTAAATCAGATGTCAGCAAGCTCCTGTGTGAACACACACAGAATACATTTTGGTGAGCATTCAGGAGAGAGTAACGAAGTAGATCAAACATCAGACATTCACCTCCACCGTTGACGGTGAATCCAATAATCTCATCAACACACTTCTGATGGTTCACCATCGTCATTTGATGGTAGCTGTAAATCAAGCGACAGTGGAATGCTTCACCAGAATGGCATGGTTATCACCAGTGATAGATGTCAGCGTTTCCAACAGGATTGAATCAGGTGATGAATCAGGAATGATCGTGGTGTCACAACACCCAAATCTATACACCAACACTGCTGAAACACTGATTATACCTGACCTTGGTCGATACTCTGTTAACCACACCCGTCACTTTCTCCGTAATATCTTTCGGCTGAGTGCAATACGGTTGAAATCTGAGAAGAAAACTGGGAAGTACCCAGTACTGATGTTGTTCATCACAATCAGCCGTAGCAATACAGCTACAGGGTATTCACCATGCCCACCACACTGGCGATGGAAAGTGGTTAAGCCTTCTTAGGGCGAAAGCCTCGGTATATCCATCCAACTAGCCACCCAGCGATGTACAGCCCCACACTCAGCCCTAGCCAGATGCCAAACGTAGTAGTTACATACTCCTTTCTTTTCTTGGGTGCTTCTGCAAGTTCTTTCGGGAAGTCTTCATTCTCTTTTCGAATGTCTTCCCGAAGAGTGGTGATGTAGTCGCTCTGGTAGTCGGAGGCTATTGAGTCATTCAGGTAGCGTGTCAACTGTCCGATCCTTGACTCATGGCTGTACGTGAGTCTCGCCTCGGTGGGCAGGATCAGGTACGTATACCAGCCGATCAGGATCGCCAGAATCAGACTAGCCACTGCCCATAACCGCTGCCATCCGTTCATACGCATTATCCCATTTGTGTAATGGCTGTGCCGTGTGAGTCTAGCCAGTGCTTCACGGAAACATCCGGAAAACCCTCGGTTAACTCAGGGAAACCCCTAGGCCATCACTGTGTTGACCTGGGGCGAAGAGGGTGCCCATGGCTACAGCCTGCATTCCATAAGGGGTTGTGTCAGCGGGGGGTTAAGCTTTTCGCGTCAAGTGCTCTCAGATTGGCTTTTTTGCACTAGATATTCACATTGCAGCTGCAATACTCAAATTTGAGCAGGACAAGTACCCGGTAAACCTTCGGTAATCAATACCCTCGCTGGATGCTGCCATGAACGCGCTCACGCTCACTACGACACAACTCCAAGCCCTCGAAGACATCGCAGCCGGTAAGGTGGGCTGGTGCCAAGAGTCCCCGACCACTGATGTTAGCGATTACCGGTTGCTGTATGAGGCAGGGTTGATTGATGGGGCGAACGCCTCCGCTGACGATGGGTTTGGCCTTCTTGATATGCGGTTAACCATGACAGGGCAGCAAGCCCTTGCCAGTGCCCCCGAAGCAGTGCGGGAGAGTCGTGACGGAGTAGAGACAGCAGTAGTTCGCCCATTCTGGAAACGTTGGGGCTTCTGGTATTCGTTCATTGGAAGTGTTGGGGTGCTCATCACGTTTGTTCTGTGTGTTCTGACCTACTTCAAGACATTCGGCTGGTAGTACCGTTTTGGGTATGCCTGACACACCACAAAGAGCCTGTACAAAAAGTGAGCAGAATCGCATCTTTTCCTGTGTCACAAAATGCCTTTACAAACCCTACGTGACACAGCAATATATGACACACCCTAACTAACACAACGAGGTGTGTTCATGTTTGTCCGTGCGTACCTGCGAGCCTCCACAACTGAACAAGATGCAACCCGTGCAAAACAGGCGTTGATCGACTTTGCTAGCGAGAGTGGGCATAAAATCGCAGCCTTCTACGTCGAGAACGTGAGTGGCGCACAACTCGAACGGCCCCAGCTGTTTCGCCTGCTGGATGACAGCCACGAAGGTGATGTTTTGCTGATTGAGGGTGTAGATCGATTGTCCAGGCTCGCCCAGGACGACTGGGCAGTGTTGAAGTCCAAGATCGCGACCAAGAAGGTGACGGTAGTTTCCATTGACCTAAGCACCAGCCACGCAGTCCTGAAGCCCACGGAGGGAATGGACGATTTCACTAAGGGCATGATTGCGGCTGTAAACGGAATGCTGCTCGATATCCTGGCTGTAGTCGCACGCAAGGACTACGAGGACCGCCGCCGTCGTCAGGCTGAGGGTATCCAGCAGGCCAAGGCCGATGGTGCGTACAAGGGGCGTCCAGTGGATACCAAACTACGTGACCGTATCAGTGAACTGCTGGCTGACGGTAAGAGTGTCCGCAAAGTAGCAAGCCTGCTGGAGTGCAGCACGACGACAGTGCAGAAGGTCAGGGCAGCACAGCTGAAAGCTTTCGACGAAGCCCATGAAGCGTTTGAGAAGGAAGAGGAACAGCTTAATCACAAGATCGAGCAATCCCGTCGCCCTAATGGGCCTTGGCCTACGGAGGCTGACTATAAACCCTGGACGGACGCGAAAGACGCACTGCATAGAGCCGGGCAAGCGCTTGAAGAATAAACAGCAGGTATCGCCAACTGACGACATCGCAGCTTGAGGCGTGTGATTCTCTGCTAGCGTGACTCTAGGCCGCCCACGGGCGGCTTTTTCGTGCTGTGATATTCGCCGATTCTTGCCGCTGACAGCGAGTTGGCACGGGAATGGCGTTAAGGACCGACCCACACAGACCTGGGATAGCCTCATTTCCAGAAATGACCCCTTGATATTCCGCTACGGATTCACAGGCGATATTCGATCTAGGGCAAGTGTCGATTTTGAAAAGTTTGGGTAGCAGCGGATTTGGAAAGTGGCTTACGACCGACAGAGAACGGCCGGAAAGCTGCCAGACGTACTAGGGCTGTTCTCACAGTGTTGCGGGCACTTATTACTGCCTTCGAGACAACAGTGCATCATTTAAGTCTTTCGCGAGACTATCAGCATGGATACCCAGGACGGACCACAGCGCCATACAACGCACTCGTACAACAATGGCGTGAGTTTCTTCGGACTCTCCGCTGTGCAGATACGCGATATCGCGATTCTTGAATACACCGGACGCCGTAGACTCCGTGTCTTTGAAGAACTTTGCGAGGAGGCCATCAAGCCGTTTTGGTTCATAACGGTGTCCGATCGCGTTGCGGAAGGCGTTCAACGATTTAACTGCCTTCCATAAATCAGAATCAGCGGCCGACCCAACAAGTGCTTGGGCAAGCTTTGCTGCAGTACCGAAGCTGAATATATCGTTTTCGTCGTAGGGGCGGACATAGCTGGCCACCCCGGCAGAAATGACATCGTGCAGCCTTTCTTCGACCATCATGTGACCGCGAAGTACTGCCGTCAAAAGATCAGCCGGGCGATCGAAGGCCCTATGGAATAGACTAACCTTCTCTTCAATGTCCTCTGCGAATAGCTCTCTTGCCATAGATCCCTCAGGCTTTTTGCATTGTCAGCTCTATCAGGAAACTGCATCGTAACAACGATTCGTCCCCCAGCATTATTGGACGCTCTCGGCTGGCAGATTGTAGCGTATCCGAGGTATCCGTTATGGGGGGGAATCGACTCCTTTCCGCCGACAGCACAGCCCAAAGCTGCCGTTGGCCTATGGCAGACATTGACAGTTCTGTCCCGAGCTGAACCTCCTATTTCACACCTTCAAAAGCAAGGGAAAACTTAAACTCGTTTATAGCCATTGGCATGCCATCCCTTTGATAATGTTGTGGAGTGCTCCGGGCGGTAATCCCTGTATTGTGAGCTTCTGCGACTTTTTGTGCTACATATAGCCCAATACCTAATCCATCATGATGTAGACTGCGAGCATACTTCCCCCGAACTCCTTTTTTAAAAATGTCGATCAGTTCATCACCATCTAAGTACGGCCCTTCTGATGTGACACTTATTTCTATCGCAGACACAGTCTCTTCAATATTAATTTCTATCTCTGAAGTCTTTGAATACTTAACGGCGTTCTGAATTAGGCAGAGCGGAATAATTGGAAATGAATCATAAACGGAAACACGGTGAAAGGAACTCCCCTTCAGCTTGAAGCGCTTATTGTATTTTTTTCCTTCGGAGTGAAAGATAATCGCTTGAACCTTGTCGAACAGCTTGTAGACTTCACAGTTTTGTATTTCGCCATACTTCGCGCTTTCCGGATTGAAGTAGATGCTAATTAGCCTGAAAGAATCAACCAGCATGTTAGAGGCCTGAAATAGCGACTTGGTTTCGCTAGTTGACTGCTCAAGCCTCTCTGCAAAATTCTGACCTTTGTTTTTTTCAACTATCTTTTCTGCGCTAATATGTATCTGATTAGCCCATTTTACCGAGTCATGGAAGTAATGAAGAACCTCTGACTTGGCTTCTTCTATCTGAGCTTCTATCGAGCAGATGTAATTCGATAGCGTTTTAACCCAATCATCTGCGATGCTTTTTGGGTATCCTCGACCTTTTGATATTTTCTTTAGAAGTTTATTGCTGTGATCGGATTTAACCCCTAGAACTCCATAAAGAGTAAATGTGCTTTCGCCGATATGGTAGTTATAATATGAGAGTCCTTCAGGGCATCGATACTCTCCGGGCATAGTAGCTTTCTTGCAATCCTTGGGAATGCAACTCAAACACTTGGGATGCTCACTAATCTTGGAGGGAACTGAATCTCCATTTAGCCATGCCGTCATCTCGGGAAGATAGATACCACTTTCAAAAACAGTCCTAAGAGAATTTTTCACAGGGTGTCTCTCAGGTGATTAAGTAGCAGGCTATACTTATGAGTATCAATCTTGTGAGTGATTTTTGCACACGACTCAATAAGTCCAGACTCATTAATTTTGTCGTTTATGAATTTATAGCCAAACCTGAGCGCTTTGGACTTTTGCTTCTGATCGAGCCCTTTGCCCGAAAGAAACTCATCGATTTCTTTTGCTTTTGCCTTAGGTGAGTAGAATTTACTGAGGGTTTCGGTGACTACATTTTCCAAAGCTTGATCTTTGATTGGAGTTTGAATTTGCTTGTCGGAAAGTTTGAAAAACTCTGTAAGGGTTGGATCGTAGGTTTTCGAAGATGCAGCGATCACGGGCTTTCGTGGGTTGTCTTTTTTAATCCTTTTCATCAGTTCGAGGCCGCCACGTTTCATATCTTCCTCTACGATATTTGTAACATCAAGAATTATTAGGTCATAGTCAAGAAGATGCTTATAGTTTGTCAGAGATATGCTGGTAATCGAAGTTACATTAAAGCCGGTTTTTTGCAAAAATTGCAGTGGGTAATTTTCAGGCTGATCGTCCACTACAACAATTTTTTTAGACTTTATATTTTCGGACTCATTGACTTTCGACGCAATGAAGGATTGCATATCACCAAAAGGTGTAAATTCTTCTTTTTTATCTTTCAGCCAATGGGATATGGCCTTGTATATACCGAACAGTGTGACCAACCCAAGAAGAATTGTGATAGCGTTGGAGAGCCAACCGAGATCGGTCCAAAAGTTTTTTATAATGTCCATAACCATTCTCAATGTGACCCCGCACTAGCCTGGATTCATTGAGTCAAAATCCCAACGTCCTTGGCGGGTGTCCCTCCAATTTACAGTGATTTCACTTAGCCATCAATCCAGCCGGGGCGCTTTATGGGACTACAGGAAGCTCGATATTCACGCAACGGCGAAGTCCTGTAAGCCTGTTAATCTGCGTTCGTCTTAGGTGGCGGGTTTCAAAAAAGCCTAAGAGGGCCGGGCAAACTCGATGTGAAGCTCAATCCCGTGCTCCTCTAAAAGCAACCTGCGCATTTCTTGGGTAGAGGCCGACGTCATGGTGCTTTGAAGACGTTCAAACCAAAGGAATGCGTCAACCGCGTCATGGATCTCACGGTCACTCACAGTCAGCGAAGCGATCCCCTTTGGATGCATGAGCCTATCCCTGACTTTGATGGCACGTGTCAACGCCTCAAAGCCAGCACCTTCACACTTTATTTCGACTGCATTTGGAACAGCCTTCGCGAAACTCTGGATTGTCAGCTTAATCAAGTTGAGAGCACCGGTTCGCATAAGGCGGGTCTGAACAGTACCTTGGCCTGTGACCTCAATCTGCAACTCAGACAACGCCAGCCTAGTAGATTCCGACAAACGCTCCCCCCAGCTTCCGAGCAACATCTGACGCTGGAAATACAGACAACCCTCGATGAAAGCAAACACAGCTCGAACTAGGCCTCTACGGACGCTAGGAGCCAGATACACGGGGTCGGGATAACGCACGATGCTGGAGCCATCTTGCTTCTCATATGGATAAAGGGCTGTAACGTCAGCGTGGAGAGTTAGGTAAATCGCACAAGATTCACCGGGCTTTAGTCCATCAGTTCCGCAGTCATGGCGGTCCATATTTTCACTTCCTAGCAAGGCCAGCCGACACTTTATAGCAATAGAAGCTGACTCACTCGCTCAGGGAAAACCGAGCGTTAGCGGTCACCGACTGATGTGCCTATTCTATTTCCGGTGTTGACGTACTGCCCCTCCCATCCCTCCCACCTTCGTATATCGAGGCCAAAAAAAACGGGAGCATGGGTGGTGTCGGCAGCGGGCTAGATTGGGATCAGCAATTTAGGTCTCTTCCGAGCCTTTTAGTTTCGGACGTTTGACCCGATTAAAGACGGCATCGAAATCGAAATCGAAATCTAGGGTGACAGTAGGTGAGTCCCCACCTTCAGGGTTGCCTTCTTGGAATGAACACGACTTAATACGGTAGTCACCCGACAGTAGCGGCTCTGCCGATAGATCATAGAGTTCAGAGAGCGAGGTACGTCCTGCCAGAACCTCTAGTAGTACCGTTGTGGGAATAGTCAGCTTTCCACCTTTGTTAGATGTCGACACGCTTAATCTACCTCCGAGCTTTCGATACAGTCCGCTCGGCGGAGTATCATATTGATTTAGGGGGTGGTCATACTTCCATAAATTGAAATTTAGCTTTGAAAGGATATCTTTGTCGCCAACAGTCGGAAGCACCTTGGCTCGCTCGTTGTAATATATTTTTGCTCTTGCGTCTCGGGTGATATCAGTGAACCCCCGCACCCTGCTTTCGATGCTTACAGTGATAACACCACTAATGGATGTAGTTTGCTTGTATGCGTGATACAGGGCTTCTGAGGCGTTGACACCACCGGGGGCTACCGTAGCAGACAATGCATTACTCTGGTCCGTCCCTATACACAGCAAACGGACTCCTGGAACGTCATGCTGACGGGCTTTGTCTTTCACAATCCTGTACAGGGCATGTTCTTTGTAGTGCTTAGGCGCCTCTTGCACTAACCCACCACCGCCTCCACCAATTGATTGGGGTGCATATATCACCTCAAGGGTGTACTCGGGATGAGTAAAGGACGCTCGCTCAGCCTGATTGGCAGCTATCTGATTGAAAAATTCTTTTACAATGGAAGACTTCAGAAAATTATTTCGTTGATGGAGTTGTGGCAGCTTCCTGATAAATCCAGAACGCGAGGCTGGCCCACTAAATCTACATGATATCTTAAACCCATCAAGTCCCCTTCTATCTGCCTCCTGCCTCAACCACTGAGATACCTCAAATGATTGCCGTTCTTCTTTCCAAAAGCGGGGGTAGAGGAAAGCTATTTCAATCCAGATCATGTTACCGCTAGGCAATGTTACCCTTATGTCAGGGCTTCCATCTGAATGCGGCTCGTATTCAACGACTCCTATTTGGGTGCTGGCGTCGAGGACGACAAGTTCCCATATGGCGGCAGATCTAGTTTCGGCTGAGCTCAAATTTCCACGGATTTGTTCAAGTCGCTGCCCTGTGACTGTTTCGCAGCGGGTCAACAATTCTGCTACCTGTTCTTCCTTTAGCATGATAGTTCCCAAGAAGCCCGTAATTCCTGAGACTTACGTTAATGTGGTCCTCAGACGCTTGCAAGGTCTGCCAGTAAGTAAGTTTATCCGTACATGGAGAGCGCGAGCTTAGACAGCTACGTGCTGCAAGGGAAAGGAGTTAGGGGCGCTGTTGGCTGATCAACATGAAGATGTTCGGTGGGTCATCAAGGCAGCCAATTAGGATGCGAATCGCCTGGTCATTGGTGAAAAGGTTGCCGAGCGATGCAACGAACATCTGCAGCCCAACTCCTGCTTACGGTCGTGAGCGTGATACTGACTCAGAAGCGTACTCACTCCTACGGTGGTCGATATTGAGCCCCACCAGTTCTCGCGAACAGTCTCTGAACATACCAATTAGCCCGCCGATCCTCCTGTGTGCTCGCCTCAGGTCTTTGCGTGTAGCTACTAGCTCCGCACACAACAGGCCACAGTGGTGCTTCAACATCTCTTCATGGGTAGCCGCATGTGGGCCTTGTCACGTACCTGTGCGTCTCTGAATGTCGGCGTCGAGGTGTTACAAGTTGAGTACCAATTCCTGTTACAAACCATTGGAAAAGGCTTGCTGACCTCGTTACGATTCCGCCACCTGATTCCTTGAAAAACTGTCAGTCGGCGAACAGCATCTCCCGACTGTCACCCATCAGCAGGCCCTGATTGCGTTCGGTCACCTCGCGGATGTAATCCCACAACAGGGTGATCCGCTTGAGCTTGCGCAGGTCTTCGCGGCAGTACATCCAGAACTGTCGGGTGATGTTGATTTCCTGCGGCAACACCGGCAGCAGGCGCGGGTCCTGAGTGGCGAGGAAGCACGGCAGGATCGCCAGTGAGCGTCCCTGCTGCGCGGCCACGAACTGCGCGATCACGCTGGTGCTGCGCAGATTGGCGCTGGCGCCGGGCAGTACGTTGGCCAGGTACAACAGCTCCGAACTGAACGCCAGGTCGTCGACGTAACTGATAAACGAATGTTTCGCCAGGTCTGCCGGGCGGCGGATGGCCGGGTGTTTGTCGAGATAGTCCTGGGTCGCGTACAGCTGCAATCGGTAGTCGCACAGTTTGCAGCAGACGTACGGGCCATGCTCCGGACGTTCCAGGGCGATGACGATGTCGGCCTCGCGCTTGGACAGGCTGATGAAATGCGGCAGCGGCAGGATGTCCACCGAGATCGCCGGATAGGTGTCGACGAAGTGGCTCAGCTGCGGTGTGATGAAAAAGCTGCCGAAACCTTCGGTGCAGCCCATGCGCACATGACCTGACAGCGCCACGCCGGATCCGGAAACCTGCTCGCACGCCATGTGCAAGGTGCTTTCGATCGACTCGGCATAGCCCATCAACCGCTGGCCTTCAGCGGTCAGGACGAAGCCGCTGGTCCGGGACTTCTCGAACAGCAATGTACCCAACGCCGTTTCCAGGGAACTGATGCGCCGCGACACCGTGGTGTAGTCCACCGCCAGGCGCTTGGCCGCGGTGCTGGCTTTGCGGGTGCGGGAGACTTCCAGGAAAAACTTGAGGTCGTCCCAGTTCAACGAGCCGAGGGAGGTGATGTTTTTTTGCATGTTGGACCGGTTTTTATGTGCGTTCTTATCAGAAGTTTGCACATCTATACTCCAAAAACAGCCCGTTAACCAATTCGCGGCGCACCCTCTTCTCAAGGTGACTGTTTCGCCTTGGCTCCCAAGATAAAAACAAAGATCTGGAGACCCCCATGAACGTATCGCTCACACCTGACGAAACCACGGTGCAAAAGGTCAAACTGTTGATCGACGGCCAGTGGGTCGAGTCCAAGTCCACCGAATGGCACGACATCATCAACCCGGCGACCCAGCAAGTGCTGGCCAAGGTGCCGTTTGCCACCGCTGAAGAAGTCGATGCAGCCATCAGCGCCGCTCATCGTGCATTCCAGACCTGGAAACTGACACCCATCGGCGCCCGTATGCGCATCATGCTCAAGCTCCAGGCGCTCATCCGCGAGCACTCCAAGCGCATCGCCGCCGTCCTGAGCGCCGAGCAGGGCAAGACCATTGCCGACGCCGAAGGCGATATTTTCCGTGGCCTGGAAGTGGTCGAGCACGCCTGCTCCATCGGCAGCCTGCAAATGGGCGAGTTCGCTGAAAACGTCGCCGGTGGCGTCGACACCTACACCTTGCGCCAGCCGATCGGCGTGTGCGCGGGCATTACCCCGTTCAACTTCCCGGCGATGATTCCGCTGTGGATGTTCCCGATGGCCATCGCCTGCGGCAACACCTTCGTGCTCAAGCCGTCGGAACAGGATCCGATGTCGACCATGCTGCTGGTGGAACTGGCGATCGAGGCGGGTATTCCGGCTGGCGTGCTCAACGTCGTGCATGGTGGCAAGGATGTGGTGGACGGGCTTTGCACCCACAAAGACATCAAGGCGGTTTCCTTCGTCGGTTCGACCGCCGTCGGCACTCACGTCTATGACCTGGCCGGCAAGCACGGCAAGCGCGTGCAATCGATGATGGGCGCAAAGAACCACGCCGTGGTGCTGCCGGACGCCAATCGCGAACAAGCGCTGAATGCGCTGGTGGGTGCCGGTTTCGGTGCCGCCGGTCAACGTTGCATGGCCACTTCGGTGGTGGTGCTGGTGGGCGCGGCCAAGCAATGGCTGCCGGATCTCAAGGCGCTGGCGCAAAAACTCAAGGTCAATGCCGGCAGCGAGCCGGGTACCGATGTCGGTCCGGTGATCTCGAAAAAAGCCAAGGCACGGATTCTCGATCTGATCGAAAGCGGCATCAAGGAAGGCGCGAAACTGGAGCTGGACGGTCGTGAGATCTCGGTTCCCGGTTACGAGAAGGGCAACTTTGTCGGCCCGACCCTGTTCTCCGGCGTGACCACCGACATGAAGATCTACACCCAGGAAATCTTCGGCCCGGTACTGGTGGTGCTGGAAGTCGCCACGCTCGATGAGGCCATCGCCCTGGTCAACGCCAACCCGTTCGGCAACGGCACGGGCCTGTTCACCCAGAGCGGTGCGGCGGCGCGCAAGTTCCAGAACGAAATCGATGTCGGCCAGGTCGGTATCAACATCCCGATCCCGGTGCCGGTGCCGTTCTTCAGCTTCACCGGTTCGCGCGGTTCCAAGCTTGGCGACCTCGGCCCGTACGGCAAGCAAGTGGTGCAGTTCTACACTCAGACCAAGACCGTCACCAGCCGCTGGTTCGATGACGACAGCGTCAACGACGGTGTGAACACCACGATCAATCTGCGTTAAGGAGCCGGACATGAAAATCGCTTTTATCGGTCTGGGCAACATGGGCGCCCCGATGGCGCGCAACCTGATCAAGGCTGGCCATGCATTGCGCCTGGTCGACCTGAACAAGGCCGTGCTGGCGGAGCTGGAACAACTGGGCGGCAGCATTTGCGCATCGGCCCGTGAAGCGGCAGAGGGCGCGGAACTTGTGATCACCATGCTGCCTGCCGCCGTGCATGTGCGCAGTGTGTGGCTGGGTGAAGACGGCGTGCTCGCCGGTATCGGTAAAGGTGTGCCGGCGGTGGATTGCAGCACCATCGATCCGCAGACTGCGCGGGATGTGGCCGCTGCCGCCGCGAAACAAGGCGTGGCCATGGCCGATGCGCCGGTCTCTGGCGGCACTGGCGGTGCAGCCGCCGGGACACTGACCTTCATGGTTGGCGCCACACCTGAACTGTTCGCCAGCCTGCAACCGGTACTGGCGCAAATGGGCCGCAACATCGTCCATTGTGGTGAGGTCGGCACCGGGCAAATCGCTAAAATCTGCAACAACCTGCTGCTGGGCATTTCCATGGTCGGCGTCAGCGAGGCCATGGCGCTGGGCGACGCCCTGGGCATCGACACCAAGGTGCTGGCGGGCATCATCAACAGCTCCACCGGGCGCTGCTGGAGTTCGGAGATGTACAACCCATGGCCGGGCATCGTTGAAACGGCACCGGCGTCGCGCGGCTACACCGGCGGCTTTGGCGCCGAACTGATGCTCAAGGATCTGGGGCTGGCCACTGAAGCGGCGCGTCAGGCGCACCAGCCGGTGGTACTCGGCGCGGTGGCCCAGCAGTTGTATCAGGCGATGAGCCTGCGTGGCGAAGGCGGCAACGACTTCTCGGCAATCATCAACAGCTATCGCAAACCCTTGTAGGAGCGAGCTCGCTCGCGATGGTCGTCAACGATAACGCGGGGTGTCTGACACCCCGCGTTATCTTCGGGTTTTTCGCGAGCAAGCTCGCTCCTACAGATTAAGGCATGTGCGCATCAACATTTACCGGGAGGCCGCGTCGGGCGGGCTCCCGGTTTTTTTAGTCGGAAAAAGATCACACGTACACGATCACAGTGTCTGTCACCCTGGGATCGTTCCACGAGGCACGGTAACGTGCAACGCCCCCCGTTATCCCACTGACGTCGCCCTTGCCGACTGCGCAGGTTGACGCGATGTGACCAGGCCGATAAAGGAAATCGCCAGCGCCAGGCCAATGGTCGTGCTCACTTCGGTACGGTGTTGCGGGGAAACCATCATCACTGCCAGCGCAGCGCAAATGAACGCGATCACCAGCCATGTGAGCCATGGAAACAGCCACATGCGGAAGGTCAGTTCGACGTTCTGCCGACGCAACATCCGGCGCATGCGCAACTGCGATACTGCAATGGCCAGGTACACCAGCAAGGCAATCGCGCCGGAGCTGGCCAGCAGGAACTCAAACAATCCGGCGGGCATGAAGTAGCTCCAAACGGTAATCGCCGCCCCCAACACGGTACTGGCAATGACCGCCGCCCGTGGCACGCCTTCGGAAGAGGTTGCCTTCAGCGCTTTCGGCGCATCGCCACGGCGCCCCAGCGAGTACAGCATGCGCGAGGCGATGTAGATCGAGGAGTTCATGCAGCTGGCCACGGCAATCAGCACCACCACGTCCACCATGAACTTGGCGTGGGGAATGTTCATGATTTCCAGTGCGCGCTGGTAGGAGCCTACCGAAGCCAGCAGCGGGTCGTTCCAGGGCACCACGGAGATGACCACGAAAATCGACAGCAGGTAAAACACCCCGATGCGCCAGATCACCGAACGGGTGGCCTTGGCAATGTTCTGCGACGGGTTGTCGGATTCGGCGGCGGCGATGGTCACCGCCTCGGTCCCGATGAAGCTGAACATGATGGTGATGAAGGCGCCGACTACCGCTGACAGGCCGTTGGGTGCAAACCCGCCGTGCTCGGCCATCAGGCCGCTCAACCCGCTGACTTCCCGATCGGGAACCCAGCCCATCAACACGGCAAAACCCACGCCGATGAAACCAATGATCGCCACGACCTTGGCCATGGCGAACCAGAACTCGAATTCGCCGTACTTGGAGACACTGAACAGGTTGGTCACAACCAACGCAATGATCGACACCAGGGCAAACAGCCAGGCATCGATCTGGGGAAACCACTGGTTCAATACATGGCCGGCGGCCAGCGCCTCGATAGGAATCACCAGCACCCAGAACCACCAGTAGAGCCAGCCGATGGTGAAGCCCGCCCAACGGCCGATGGCCTGGTCGGCATAGGTGGAGAACGAACCGGTGTCCGGGTTGGCCACCGCCATTTCACCGAGCATGCGCATGACCAGAACGACCAGCAGGCCCGAGAACAGATAGGCCAGCAGCACGGCCGGGCCTGCCGCCGCAATGGCATGCCCTGAGCCCACGAACAAGCCGGCGCCGATAATTCCGGCGATAGACAACATGGTGACGTGACGAGGCTTGAAGCCCTGCGCCAGTTGGCCACTCGAATCCTTGGAGCTCGGGCTGATCATTATTTTTTTCTCTGGTGAACGACATTTGAGCGTGCTGATGGGGGGCAGTGATTGTCACGGTTGCCGGATACCCTTTCTGAACGCTGCGCCCTCCAGGCGCTGCCGTTCTGGTCAAACCCATCATCGCGATGTGGTTATTTCGATAAAAAGCAGCGCCACCTTACCCGGCTTGTCCGGCGCTCCCGTTACCTGATCGCGCCACCTTCGTATCTGAAATCGACACGGTCAAGCTTTGCGTTCGTTATGAAAACCAATGGGTCACTGAGTGGCAAAAAGAAATCACTTGGTTTTTTCGAGTGTTCTGCCGATGTAGCGGCGAAGTGTATAGCGTGGGTGTTTTGAGCGTGGAGGGGCGGGATGCGAGTGCGTCTATGGAGGGCGTATTGCGCAACGAGTAGTTACTTGGGTAACTACTCGTTGCGGGTGTCGCTTTCGTAACCAGGTGTCGTTTTGGGCAGGGATCAGGCAAACACAAAATACTTGCGCACGGTTTCCACCACTTCCCAGGTGCCTTTCATCCCCGGCTCGATGACGAAGATGTCACCGGCGCGCAGGTGGATCGGCGCCATGCCTTCCGGGGTGATGATGCAGTAGCCTTCCTGGAAGTGGCAGTATTCCCACTTCACGTATTCCACGTACCACTTGCCCGGCGTGCAGATCCAGGTGCCCATGATCTTGCTGCCGTCTTCACTGGTGTAGGCATTGAGGTTGACGGTGTGCGGGTCGCCTTCGAGTTTTTCCCATTTGCAGGCGTCGAGTACGGGCAGCGGGTGGGTGTCGCGAAGAACGGTAATCGGTGCGGTCATGATGACTCCGGGCATGAGGGAGAGCTGAAGTCGCACCGTATAGGGCTTGGCCGGGCATCAGTTGTCTGTGCTCGACATTGAGGTATCCAGAAGCGCTCCCTGATTTGCGCACGCCATGAAAAACGCCCCGGCATTCATCGAATGCCGGGGCGTTTTATTTTGCGGGTTACTGAGCCACTGGCAGCTTTCGATGCCTGGCCATGCGCACCCGGTAGCAAGCGTAGATGAGCAACACCCACACCGGCATGGCGTACACCGAGGCGCGAACTGGCGGAATCATCCAGATGACGCAGATGATCACGGCCATGAACGCCAGGCACAGGTAATTGGTGTACGGCGACCAGAAGGCCTTGAAGCCCGGCACGATGCCGCGCTGGCCCATGGCCTTGCGGAACTTCAGGTGCGTCAGGCTGATCAGCGCCCAGTTGATCATCAAGGACGCGACCACCAGGGCGAACAGCAACTCCAGCGCTTCGTGCGGAGCGATAAAGTTGACCAGTACGACCAGCATCGTGATCAGCGCCGATACGCCCAGCGCCAGCAACGGAACGCCCTGCTTGTTCAGTTTCATCAGCACCTTGGGCGCGTCGCCTTGCTCGGCCAGGCCATAGAGCATGCGGCTGTTGCAGTAGACGCCGCTGTTGTACACCGACAGCGCCGCGGTGAGCACTACGAAGTTGAGGATTTGCGCGGCGGTGTCGCTGCCGATCAAGGCGAAAATCTGCACGAACGGGCTGCCGCTATAGGCATCGCCCGAAGCGCCCAGTGTCTGCAGCAGTTGGTCCCACGGATACAACGACAGCAGCACGGTGAGCGCGCCGACGTAGAAGATCAGTACCCGGTAAACCACCTGGTTGATGGCCTTGGGAATGACCTTGCGCGGTTCGCTGGCTTCAGCGGCAGTGATGCCGACCAGTTCAAGGCCGCCAAAGGAAAACATGATGAACGCCATCGCCATCAGCAGGCCGTCGTAGCCGTTGGGGAAGAACCCGCCGTGGTCCCACAGGTTGCTCACCGACGCTTGTGGGCCGCCGGTGCCGCTGAACAGCATGTAGCAGCCCAGGACGATCATGCCGATGATGGCCACGACCTTGATGATCGCGAACCAGAATTCCATTTCACCGAAGACTTTGACGTTCAGCGTGTTGATCAGGTTGACCAGCACGAAGAACACCGCGGCGCTGACCCAGGTCGGCACTTCCGGCCACCAGAACTGCACATACTTGCCGACGGCCGTCAGCTCGGCCATGCCTACCAGCACATAGAGCACCCAGTAGTTCCAGCCGGACAGGAAGCCGGCGAAGCCGCCCCAGTAGTTGTGGGCAAAGTGGCTGAAGGAGCCGGCCACCGGCTCCTCGACGATCATCTCGCCGAGCTGGCGCATGATCAGGAACGCGATAAACCCGGCAATCGCATAGCCGAGGATCATCGAGGGGCCGGCGGACTTGAGTACGCCGGCGGAGCCCAGGAACAGCCCCGTACCAATGGCCCCACCCAAGGCGATCAGTTGAATATGACGATTCTTCAACCCCCGCTTGAGCGTCCCCTGTTGCAATAGTTCATCCGCCATCTGGTTCCCTTCTGGTTGTTGTGGCCAGGCCTGATTTCAAAGGACGAATATTACTCTGGGTGACCTCTTGGTTATACAGCCGTGCGTAGGGTTGAACGGTGATTTTCAAGGGTTTTAACGACGGTTTGCGCTACGTAGCGCCTCCAGCAAAGCTCTGGCATAGCCGGGCAAGTGCTTGAATGAGCGTGCGCACAACAGCAGTTTTCGTTGTGCCCATGGCTCCTTCAGCGCGAAGCTTTGCAGCGGTTGATCCACCGTCCAGCGGCGCAGGGCTGCCAGCGGCACGATGCCCAGCCCGGCACCGTGGGCGACCATGCGCATCACGCCATCGAAACCTTCGGCACGGATGCGGATTTGCATGCGCAGGCCGGTGTGCAACGCCTGTTCTTCCAGGTACACCGCCAACGCGCTATTGGCGGTCAGACCGACATAATGGTGCTGCAGCGTGTCGCTGAAATTCGGTGGTTCGCCGTCGGCCAGGGGATGCCCTGGCGGCATGATCAGTACCAGCGGATCGTCGCGAAAGGGCAGGGTGTCGAGGGTGTGGGTGTCCACCGCATCCGAGACGATCCCCAGGTCCGCCGCACCCTGGCGCAGGGCGTGGGTGATGCGGGAGCTGGGCAGCTCCTGCAGGTCGATGTCGAGGTTGGGGTGGTCGCGCAGGAAATCGGCGAGCAACTCCGGCAGGTACTCGGTGATCGCCGTGGTGTTGCACAACAATCGCACCTGGCCTTTGACGCCCTTGGCGTATTCGGCCAGGTCCTGCTGCAGGCGTTCGGCCTGTTGCATCAGGGTACGGGCATGTTGAGCCAGGGCTTTGCCGGCAGGCGTTGGCGTTACGCCACGCCGGCCTCTTTCGAGAAACTCGATCCCCAGTGAGGCTTCCATGGCGCGAATGCGCGCGCTGGCCGCTGCCAGGGACAGGTGGCTGCGGGCCGCGCCGGCGGTGATGTTGCCGGTGTCGAGGATGTTCAGGTAGAGGCGCAGGTCGGTCAGGTCGAAGTGCATCGGTGCAACCTTGAATGTGATGTTGTCTGGGCGGGCGTCTTCGCGAGCAGGCTCGCTCCCACAGTGGATTTGTGATCGGCGCATAACCCATGTGGGAGCGAGCCTGCTCGCGAAGGCGTCAGTCGCAGCAATGAAATATTCAGCCTCTTACAAAACAAGAGGCAACCTCAGTATATGGCAGATTTTCAACCAACCCTCGCGGGCTCACCATAGCCCCATGAACACACTCTCGGCGTTTTATCAGAATCTCGGACTGGCCCTTTCGTTGCTGGTTATCGGCACCTTTGTGCTGGCCGGCATGATCAAGGGCGTGATCGGCCTCGGCCTGCCAACCGTTGCCATGGGCCTGCTCGGTCTGGCTATGGCACCGACGCAGGCTGCGGCGCTGTTGATCATTCCGGCGACCCTCACCAATGTCTGGCAACTGGCATTCGGCGGGCATCTGTCGGGGCTGGTCAAACGGCTGTGGCCAATGTTGCTGGCGATTTTTTTCGGCACCGGGGCGGGCACGCTGTGGATCGGCATGGCCGGTGGGCATTGGGTGGTGCGGGGGCTGGGGGGGGCATTGTTGCTGTATGCGCTGAGCGGTTTGTTCCTGCCGACTTTACGCGTGGGGCAGCGCAGAGAGCGCTGGCTCGGACCGTTGTGTGGCGTGCTGACCGGTGTCATCACTTCGGCCACCGGCGTGTTCGTGATTCCGGCGGTGCCTTATCTGCAAGCGCTGGGTTTGAGCAAGGACGAGCTGGTGCAGGCGCTGGGCCTGTCGTTCACCGTCTCGACCCTGGCCCTGGCCGGTGGATTGCTATGGCGCGGCGCTCTCGGCGGGGGCGAGTTGAGCGCATCGCTGCTGGCGCTGATCCCGGCCATGCTCGGCATGTGGCTGGGGCAATCGCTGCGCCAGCGGATCAGCGCCCTGTGGTTCAAGCGCGTGTTCTACGTTGGCCTGGGTGTGCTCGGCGGCCATTTGCTGATCAGCGGCTAGCAGACGACGGGCTGATCATCTCGATGGCGCGGATCTCGAAGTCTCGTTCCAGGTATTCATCGCGCTGGTCGAGGAACTGCTTCATGTGCGGCAGGTTCGAGTGCACGTCGAGGTGGGCCCGGGATTGCCAGATCTCGTAGAAGATGAACAGGGTCGGATCCTGTTTGTCGCGCAGCATGTGGTATTCGATGCAACCGGGTTCGGCGCGGCTGGCTTCCACGTAGCGGCTGAAAAATGCTTCGAAGGCGTCGGATTTTTCCGGGCGGGTCTTGGCGTGCAGGATGAAGCCCTGGATTTCACTCATGTACATCTCTCCTCAAGTCTGAACTGGCGCCAGTCTAAGGCAACAATCGCCTGCTGATTCGTGCTTGTGGGTCAAATGAATTTTGCGGGATGGGTGCTTATTCCACGCGAGGCCGGTCGGTATTCTGCCGCCATCAAATTCCTGACCCTTCCCGAGATCACTCATGAAAAAAGTCCTGTTGCTCAATGGCGGCAAAAAATTCGCCCACTCCGATGGCCGCTACAACGCCACCCTGCATGAAGCCGCGTTGAGCGTGCTGGATCGTGGCGGCGTGGATGTCAAAACCACCTTCATCGACGAGGGCTACGACGTTGCCGAAGAAGTGGCCAAGTTTCTCTGGGCCGACGTGATCATTTACCAGATGCCCGGCTGGTGGATGGGGGCGCCGTGGACCGTGAAGAAGTACATCGACGAAGTCTTCACCGAAGGCCATGGCAGCCTCTATGCCAGCGACGGTCGCACCCGTTCGGATGCCTCGCAGAAGTACGGCAGCGGTGGCCTGATTCACGGCAAGCAGTACATGTTGTCGCTGACCTGGAATGCCCCGCAGCAAGCCTTCGACGACCCGACCGATTTCTTTGAAGCCAAAGGTGTGGACGCGGTGTACTTCCCGTTCCACAAGGCCAACGAGTTCCTCGGCATGACCGGTTTGCCGACCTTCCTGTGCGTGGACGTGATGAAACGCCCGAACATCGAAGGCGACGTGGCACGTTATGAGCAGCATTTGGCTGAGGTGTTTGGCCTCAAGGCGTAGCGCTCGGCTACTATCCGAGGCAACGGCCAGGAAGATCGCCGCGCCGACTCGCAAAAGAGGACATACGTGAAAGCCAGATCCGATGAATTGCAGATTTTCGTCTGCGTGATTGAATGCGGGTCGATTTCTGCGGCGGCCGAGCAGGTCGGGCAAACGCCTTCGGCGGTCAGTCGTACGCTGTCGCGGCTGGAGGCCAAGCTCGATACCACGCTGATCAATCGCACCACGCGGCGCATGGACTTGACCGAAGAGGGCAAGTACTTCTTCGAGCACGCCAAGCGGATTCTCGATCAGATGGACGAGCTCGAAGAGCGTCTGTCCTCACGCCAGCAAACGCCTTCCGGGCGTTTGCGCATCAACGCGGCATCACCGTTCATGCTGCACGCCATCGTGCCCTACATCGATGAATTCCGCCGGCTCTACCCCGACATCCAGCTCGAACTCAACAGCAATGATCTGATCATCGACCTGCTGGAGCAGAGCACCGACATCGCCATCCGCATCGGTACCCTGACCGACTCGACCCTGCATGCCCGCTCCCTGGGTTGCAGCCCGCTGCACATCGTCGCCAGCCCCGCCTACCTGGAAAAGCACGGCACGCCGACCGCCGTGGCTGACCTGGCCAACCATACGCTGCTGGGGTTCACCCAGAACGAAGGCCTCAACCAGTGGCCGCTGCGTTATGTGCATGGCGATCGCTGGCCGATCCAGGCATCGATCAGCGCCTCCAGCGGTGAGACCATCCGCCATCTCGCCCTGGACGGCCAGGGCATCGCCAGCCTGTCGCATTTCATGACCATCGAAGACATTCGTGCCGGACGCTTGAAAGTGTTGCTGGCCGAGTTCAACAGCGGCTATCGCCAGCCGATCAACGCGGTGTACTACCGCAACTCGCAGCTGGCCCTGCGGATTCAATGCTTCCTGGATTTTATCCAGGGCAAATTGGCGGATTATGCGAGCGCAGACTTCAAGGGTTGATTCGTGATTCCTGCGCAAGAGTGAATTGGGCCGGCAGGGATTTTTCGCCAGGAATCGCTGCTGGATACTCGTTGCATCACTTATCAACGCAGGGAGTTTCTCCATGAACGTATTCGTTACCGGTGCTGCCGGTTTTATCGGCGGTTCCATCGCCACGGGCCTGGTCCAGGCCGGTCACAACGTCACTGGTCTGGTACGCAACCCCGAACAGGCCGATGAACTGAAAGCGCTGGGCATCACCCCGGTGATCGGTACCCTTGACGACTCCGCCCTGTTGACCGATCAGGCGCTGGCTGCCGACGCGGTGATCAACGCCGCCAGCAGCGATCATCGTGGTGCGGTGCAAGCCTTGCTCGATGCCTTGCGCGGTTCCGGCAAAGTGTTCCTGCATACCAGCGGTTCAAGCATTGTCGGTGATGCTTCGGGCGGTAAATCCAGCGATGTCATCTACTTCGAAGACAACCTGCCGGAGCCGACCGTCGACAAGGCGGCGCGAGTGGCCATCGATAACCTGATCCTGGCGGCGGTCATGGACGGGGTGAACTCGGCGGTGATCTGCAACACCTTGATCTACGGCCACAGCCTGGGTGTCCATCGTGACAGCGTGCAACTGCCGCGCTTGCTCAAACAGGCGCGCAAAAGCGGCGTGGTACGCCATGTCGGCATCGGCCGGAACATCTGGTCCAACGTGCACATCGAGGACGTGGTGGCGCTGTACCTGCTGGCGCTGACCAAAAATGTCCCCGGCACCTTCTACTTCGTCGAAAGCGGTGAAGCGTCGTTCATCGACATGACCACCGCCATGGCCCGGGCGCTGAACCTCGGCGAACCGCAAGACTGGCCGCTCAAGGACGCCGAAGCCGAGTGGGGTTATGAAATGGCCAACTATGGCCTGGGCTCCAATAGCCGGGTGCGCGGCAGTAAGGCGCGGGAGCTGCTGGGCTGGGCGCCGAAGCGGACGTCGGTGGTTGAGTGGATTCGCGGCGAGATGGTGTGAGTTCGCTGTAGACCGAGTTGCTTCCATCGCGAGCAGGCTCGCTCCCACAGGGAATTTGCGTCGTACACGGATTTTGAGTTGGACGCAGATCAAATGTGGGAGCGAGCCTGCTCGCGAAGCTGTTTCAGCAGCCCATTAACTGGCCGGGCCGCCCCCGATTCCGTAACATCCGCACACTCATTTCTCGTCTCTCCCAGTGTGCGTTCCCCATGAAAGCAAAACGTCTACGCGCCGATGTCCTGGCCGGACTCACCACCTCCTTCGCCCTGTTGCCCGAGTGCATCGCTTTCGCGTTGGTGGCGCATCTCAATCCGCTGATGGGGCTCTATGGCGCATTCATCATCTGCACCCTGACCGCGCTGTTTGGCGGGCGACCAGGCATGGTGTCCGGCGCGGCGGGCTCGATGGCCGTAGTGATCGTCGCGCTGGTGGTGCAGCACGGCGTGCAGTATTTGCTGGCCACGGTGTTGCTGGGCGGACTGATCATGATCGCGTTCGGGCTGCTCAAACTCGGCAAGCTGGTGCGCATGGTGCCGTATCCGGTGATGCTCGGTTTCGTCAACGGCCTGGCGATCGTCATTGCCCTGGCGCAACTGGAGCACTTCAAGAACGGTGAGGCCTGGTTGAGCGGTACGCCGCTGTACATGATGCTCGGGCTGGTCGCGGTGACCATGGCTGTTGTCTATGTGATGCCGCGCCTGACCCGTACGGTGCCGCCGGCCTTGGTGGCGATTCTCGGTGTGGGCCTGGCGGTGTATCTGCTTGGCCTGCCGACCCGCACCCTGGGCGACATGGCGCACATCGCCGGTGGCTTGCCGACGCTGGCACTGCCGGACATCGCGTGGAATCTGGACACCCTGCGGATCATCGTGCCCTACGCGATCCTGATGGCACTGGTCGGGTTGCTGGAAACTCTGTTGACCCTGAACCTCACCGACGAAATCACCGAGAGCCGTGGTTACCCGGATCGCGAGTGCGTGGCGCTAGGGGCGGCGAATGTTGTGTCCGGTGTGTTCGGTGGCATGGGCGGGTGCGCCATGATCGGCCAGACCGTGATCAACCTCAGTTCCGGCGGTCGCGGGCGCTTGTCCGGGGTGGTGGCCGGGGTGTCGATCCTGCTGTTCATCCTGTTTCTGTCACCATTGATCGAGCGCATTCCATTGGCTGCGCTGGTCGGGGTGATGTTCGTGGTGTCGCAGCAGACCTTTGCCTGGGCCTCGTTGCGGGTGCTGAACAAAGTGCCGCTGAACGACGTGCTGGCGATCATCGCGGTGACGGTGATTACCGTGTTCACCGACCTGGCCGTTGCGGTGCTCTGCGGCATCATCATTGCGGCGCTGAACTTTGCCTGGCAGCAGGCCCGCCAGCTGTATGCCGACAGTTATCTGGAGAACGACGGCAGCAAGCTGTATCGGCTGCATGGCACGTTGTTCTTCGCCTCGACTACTCCATTTCTCAATCAGTTCGATCCGGCCAATGACCCTGTGCAAGTGACCCTGGATTGTCGTCACCTGAGTTTTGTCGATTACTCGGCCATCGCTGCACTGGGCACCTTGCGCGAGCGCTACGCCAAGGCTGGCAAGCACTTGCGTGTGCTGCATTTGTCCGAGCGCTGCAAGAAATTGCTCAAGCGCGCCCGGATGCAGCACGACTGAACCCGGTCATTCGATCTTTCCCACACTGGGCGTGGGAAAGATCTGTCTTTTTGCGATGAAAATTCGTACGGCCGACTTTCATAATTCGCGACACGCCATGTCTCTGTACGACACTTCTTACCCGTGCACGAAAATTACTTTCACCTCGTTTGAAAATCACCTGTCGAAATGTTTTAAGAGTTTCACAAATATTTCGACGTGACCCTCTCGAGGAGTACCGCATGACCCCGTCCTTCGGCTATTGGCTGCTGGTGTATGCCGCCGTTGCCATCATCGCGCTGATCGTTCTGATCGCTCGTTACCGGCTCAATCCGTTCATTGTCATCACCCTGATCTCCCTTGGCCTGGCGCTGGTCGCCGGGATGCCACCCTCCGGTGTGGTGGGGGCGTACGAGGCGGGTGTCGGCAAAACCCTGGGGCACATCGCGCTGGTGGTGGCGCTGGGGACCATGCTCGGCAAGATGATGGCCGAGTCCGGTGGCGCCGAGCAGATGGCGCGCACGCTGATCGACCGTTTTGGCGAGAAGAACGCGCATTGGGCGATGGTGTGCATCGCGTTTCTGGTCGGGCTGCCACTGTTCTTCGAAGTCGGTTTCGTTTTGCTGGTGCCGATTGCCTTTACCGTGGCGCGGCGCGTGGGCGTGTCGATCCTGATGGTCGGCTTGCCGATGGTCGCCGGGCTCTCGGTGGTGCATGCGCTGGTGCCACCGCACCCGGCGGCGATGCTGGCGGTGCAGGTGTATCAGGCGTCGGTGGGGCAGACCTTGATGTACGCGATCCTGATCGGTATTCCGACCGCGATCATTGCAGGTCCCCTGTACGCCAAATTCATCGTGCCGCGTATTCAATTGCCGGCGGAAAACCCGCTGGAGCGCCAGTTCCTGGAGCGTGAACCCCGCAAGGGCCTGCCGAGTTTCGGCATCACCATGGCGACCATCCTGTTGCCGGTGGTGCTGATGCTGATCGGCGGCTGGGCCAATCTGATTTCCACGCCGGGCAGTGGTTTCAACCAGTTCCTGCTGTTCATCGGTAACTCGGTGATCGCGCTATTGCTGGCGACATTGCTGAGCTTCTGGACCCTCGGCCTGGCGCAGGGCTTCAACCGCGAATCGATCCTCAAGTTCACCAACGAGTGCCTGGCGCCAACCGCGAGCATTACGCTGTTGGTGGGCGCCGGTGGTGGCTTGAACCGGATTCTGGTGGACGCCGGCGTCACCGACCAGATCGTTGGCCTGGCCCACGAATTTCATCTGTCGCCGCTGTTGATGGGCTGGCTGTTTGCCGCGCTGATGCGCATCGCCACCGGTTCTGCCACTGTGGCCATGACGACCGCTTCAGGCGTGGTTGCACCCGTGGCCATTGGTCTGGGTTATCCCCATCCGGAGCTGCTGGTGCTGGCGACTGGCGCAGGGTCGGTTATCTTTTCCCACGTTAACGACGGCGGTTTCTGGTTGATCAAGGAATACTTCAACATGACCGTTGCCCAAACCTTCAAGACCTGGACCGTGCTCGAGACATTGATCTCGGTCGTCGCCTTCGGACTGACCGTTGGCCTTTCTTATCTGATTTAGCCGGAGCCACCCGCATGGACATCCTCTACCAGATCCGCGCCCGTCAGGATTCCTTCAGCGCCGGTGAAGGACGCATCGCCCGCCTGATGCTCGATGACGTAGGATTTGCCGCCTCCGCCAGCCTCGATGAACTGGCGCTGCGGGCAGAGGTCAGCACCGCCACGCTGTCGCGTTTCGCCCGCACCGTTGGTTGCCGGGATTTGCGCGACTTGCGTTTGCAACTGGCCCAGGCCAGCGGCGTCGGCAGTCGCTTTCTCGACCCGGCGGGCACGCCCGAGCAGTCGGCGTTCTATGGGCAGATCGTGAGTGACATCGAATCGACCTTGCGCCAGCACCTGGCGGCATTTGACGAGTCGCGTTTTGCCGACGCGGTGAAACTGCTGGGCAAGGCGCGGATGATTCACGCTTTCGGCATGGGCGGTTGCTCGACCCTGTGCAGCGACGAACTGCAAGTGCGCCTGGTGCGCCTCGGCTACCCGATTGCGGTGTGCCACGATGCGGTGATGATGCGCGTCACCGCCGCCAGTCTCAGTGCTGAACAGGTGGTGATTGTCTGCTCGCTCACTGGCATCACCCCGGAGCTGATTGAAACGGTGGAGCTGGCGCGCAACTATGGCGCCCGCATTCTGGCCATTACGCTCGCGGGTTCGCCGCTGGCGCAACTGGCCGACATCGTATTGCCCCTGCAAAGTGCCGAAACCTCGTTCATCTACAAACCCACGGCAGCACGCTACGGCATGCTGCTGGCCATCGATGTGCTTGCCACCGAGCTGGCCCTGGCCAATCCTGAAGACAATCAAGAACGTCTGCGGCGGATCAAACTCGCCCTGGACGAATACCGCGGCGGCGACGATCACTTGCCGCTGGGAGACTGACATGCAGTACGACACGCTGATTCGCAACGCCCTGATCATCGACGGCAGCAACAGCCCCGGTTACCCCGCCGACGTGGCCATTCTCAATGGGCGCATCGAGCGTATTGGCGACTTGCGCGATGCCCACGCGAACGAAGAAATCGACGCAGCGGGGCAGGTGCTGGCGCCGGGTTTCATCGACGTGCACACCCATGACGACACCGTGGTGATTCGTCAGCCGCAGATGCTGCCCAAGCTCAGCCAGGGCGTGACTACGGTGATCGTCGGCAACTGCGGGATCAGTGCGTCGCCGGTGAGTTTGCGCGGTGATCCGCCGGATCCGATGAACCTGCTCGGCACGGCCGCGGCGTTCGTTTATCCGACCTTTCGCGACTACCGCACGGCAGTCGAAGCGGCCAACACCACATTGAACGTTGCCGCGCTGGTCGGCCATACGGCGTTGCGCAGCAATCATCTGGACGACCTGTTTCGCACCGCCACGGCCGATGAAATCAGCGCGATGCGCGAGCAACTGCGTGACAGCCTCGAAGCTGGCGCCCTGGGCTTGTCCACCGGCCTTGCCTATGCCAGCGCCTTCTCGGCATCGACCGACGAAGTGATGCAACTGACCGAAGAATTGACGGCATTCGGCGCGGTCTACACCACCCATTTGCGCAGCGAGTTCGAACCGGTACTGGAGGCCATGGACGAGGCGTTCCGGATTGGTCGTCATGCTCAAAGCCCGGTAATCATTTCCCACCTCAAATGTGCCGGTGCCGGAAACTGGGGGCGTAGTCCGCAGTTGCTGGCATCCCTCGAACAGGCGGCGAAGACCCACCCGGTCGGTTGCGACTGTTATCCCTACGCCGCGAGTTCATCGACCCTGGACCTCAAGCAAGTGACCGATGCCCACCGCATCACCATCACCTGGTCGACTCCGCACCCGGAAATGGGCGGCCGCGACCTGATGGACATCGCTGCCGAATGGAATATGCCGTTGCTGGATGCCGCCCGCCAACTGCAACCGGCCGGCGCGGTGTATTACGGGATGGACGAAGCCGACGTGCGCCGGATCCTCGCGCATCCGTTGTCGATGGTCGGCTCCGACGGCTTGCCGGAAGACCCGTTCCCACACCCACGCTTGTGGGGCGCATTTCCCCGGGTGCTCGGACATTTCAGTCGTGACGTAGGACTGTTCCCGCTGCACACCGCTGTGCACAAGATGACTGGCCTGTCGGCGGCGCGATTCGGCTTGAAGGAGCGCGGTGAAATCCGCGAAGGTCATTGGGCGGACCTGGTGTTGTTCGATCCGGCAACCATCCGTGATGTCGCCGATTTCAACGATCCGCAGCGGGCTGCGCAAGGCATCGAGGGCGTATGGGTCAACGGTGTGTTGAGTTACCGTGATGGCCAGGCCAACGGGCGCAGGGAAGGACGGTTCCTGGCTCGTGAAGGGGATTTGCGGACGGGGTTTTGAGTGAGTTTCGAGGACTGCGTCACAGTGGTGGCACTTTGAGATTAAAGAATGTCATTTCCGGGCCGAAGGACTGACATCAAACCCGACTACCATTGCTGGTCGGTACGTATTGTGTAGGAGCGAGCTTGCTCGCGATGGACAAAAGAGCGCCGCGTTTAGCCAGTCAAAACGCGTTATCGTTAACGACCATCGCGAGCAAGCTCGCTCCTACAGGTCTTTCACCGTCTGGGAGCAATTCGATGAGCTTCGGCAAAACCACTCCGGTCCTGCGTATTTTCGACGAAGCCAAGGCAGTGGAGTTCTACGTCGACTTCCTCGGTTTCAAGATCGACTGGCAGCATCGATTCGAAGCGAATTTCCCGCTGTACCTGCAAATCTCCCGTGGTGAATGTGTGCTGCACTTGTCCGAACACCATGGCGACAGCACGCCGGGTTCTGCGCTGCGGATCGAGACCGATGAGCTGGAGTCGTTTCAACAGCAACTGTTGGCCAAGCAATACCGGTTTTCCCATCCACAGATTCAGGCCATGCCGTGGGGCAGCCAGGACATGACCATCGCCGACCCGTTCGGCAATCGGTTGGTGTTCACCAACGCGATCAGCCTCTGAGCCTTCAGCCTTCGTTCGACACCCGATGGGTTTGGCGAAACTCGCCGGGCGGCATCCCGCGCCGGCTTTTGAACGTGCGGTGAAACGAGCGGGGTTCGGTGAAACCCAGGTACTGGGCGATGTCCTGAATCGGCAGGGTGCTGTTGAGCAGGTAATGCTCGGCCAGCTCCTGGCGCAGGTCATCGAGGATCTGCTGGTACGACGTACCGGCCTGATGCAGCTGGCGTTGCAGCGTACGCACTGACACGGCGAGATGCTCGGCCACCTGCTCCTTGCGTGGCAGACCTTCCTTGAGCAACTGGCGCAGGATGCTTTTGACCCGTTGTTCCAGCGACGCGTCCTCCAGCGTGGCCATCAATCCCTGGGCATGTTCTTCCAGCGTGCGCAGCAGTTGCGCATCGGCCTGGCGCAATGGCAATTGCAAATACGGCAACGGGACAATCAGCGCCGAATAAGGCTGGTCGAACAGCACCGGACAATCGAAAAACTCCTCGTACTGCGCCAGCGTCGTGTCGGCGGGGCATGCATGTTCCAGCCAGACGGCGGCCGGCGACATTTGCGTGTCGGCGATCCAGCGCGCGTATTGCAGCCAGGAGCCGAGCACGTTTTCCACCAGGTGTCGGCGAATTCGCGGGCGTTGGTGGCGGCATGTCCAGATCAGGTGCACGCCGCTGTCCTGCACCTCGGCACGGCTGACGCCCATGTCCCCCACCAGCTTCTCGAACGGCATGATGCGGCTCATGGCATCGCCCAGCGTCGCGCAGTTCATGGTGATGTAGCCCAGCACGCTCCAGGAGTTGGGCAACACAAAACGGGCGGCGTTGAGACCGAACAGCGCATCGCCCGAGTGCTCGCAGAAATAATCGAGCAGCCGTTCATGGGCTTCACCTGGCAACCGCAGGCTGTTGTCGCTCAACTGCTGTGCCTGCAACCCGGCAGCCGCCAACGCAGGCTCGATGGCCATGCCCAGTTGTTCGGCATGACGCAGGTATTTGAGCAGCGGCGGAACTGAAGTGAAGCCCAGCGATTGCATGATCGTTTCCTTTGATCAAGGCCCGCGTGCGCGGATGAATGCCCTGAAAGGTAATTTGAAACCACGGCTAAAGTAAATGCCTGACGCTTGCGCGACGTTTGACTCAATTGGCTACTCGAACTGGCCGGATGCGACCGTGACACTTTCGGGCGGCGCACTAGTATGGGGGCCTGAAATATCACTGATCAGAACCGCAAAAGGACACACGCATGCGACGCTGGAACGGCTGGGGAGATGCAACCACGGTGGTCGAACTGCCGGCCCAGGGCGCGGGTTTTCTCGCCCAACGGGTGGGTGACGGTCGAGCGCTGCCCGATGCGACGCTTGAAACGGCATTGACCCGCGTGCCCCCGTCGCGGTTGCAGCAACACTTCCTGTACAGCGTGGATGCCCATGAACGTTTGTTGCATGCGCGGGGCCAGAGCCTGCCGGACTGGCTGGCGTTGCGTGAGGGCGCGTTGGGGAATTATCCCGACGCCGTGGCCTATCCCACGAACGCTGAACAGATTCGCCGGTTACTGTTGCTCGCCCATGAACAGGACCTGTGCCTGATTCCTTATGGCGGCGGCACCTCGGTGGCCGGTCACATCAACCCGCCGAGTTCCGCGCGGCCGGTGGTGACGGTTTCCCTGGCGCGAATGAGTCGCCTGGTGGATCTCGACGAAGAGAGCCTGCTGGCCACCTTCGGCCCCGGCACCACTGGACCGCAGGTGGAAAGTCAGTTGCGCGCCCGTGGTTACACCCTGGGGCATTTCCCGCAATCGTGGGAGCTGTCGACCCTGGGGGGGTGGGTCGCCAGCCGCTCCAGTGGCCAGCAGTCATTGCGTTATGGGCGGATCGAGCAACTGTTCGCCGGCGGGACCCTGGAAACCTTTGCCGGCCCATTGGACATACCATCTTTCCCGGCTTCGGCGGCCGGTCCTGATTTGCGCGAAGTGGTGCTGGGCTGTGAAGGCCGTTTCGGGATCATTTCCGAGGTCAAGGTGCGGGTCAGCGCACTGCCCGCCGACGAGCGTTTCTATGGGGTGTTTCTGCCCGATTGGCCCAAGGCGCTGCAAGCCATCCGCCAGTTGGCCCAGGCGCGCGTGCCGCTGTCGATGCTGCGCCTGTCCAACGCGGTGGAAACCGAAACCCAACTGGCGCTGGCCGGTCACCCGCAACAGATCGCCTGGCTGGAAAAGTACCTGGCCCTGCGCGGCGCCGGTGCGGGCAAATGCCTGCTGACGTTCGGCGTGACCGGCAACCGTCGGCAAAATGCGCTGTCCCTGCGTCAGGCCCGGCAGCACCTCAAGGCGTTCGGCGGGGTATTTACCGGCACCTTGCTCGGCAAGAAGTGGGCGCAGAACCGTTTTCGTTTTCCCTACCTGCGCGAAAACCTGTGGAACGCGGGTTACGTGGTGGACACCCTGGAAACGGCCACTGACTGGAGCAACGTCGATAACCTGCTCACGCTTGTCGAAAACAGCCTGCGCGATGCCTTGGCTGCCGAGGGCGAACGGGTGCATGTCTTCACTCACCTTTCCCATGTCTACGGCGAAGGATCGAGCATCTACACCACCTATGTGTTTCGCCCGGCGGCGGACTATCCCGCCACCCTGGCCCGATGGCAGGCACTCAAGCAGGCGGCCAGCCAGACCATCGTCGACAACCAAGGCACCATCAGTCACCAGCATGGCGTGGGCAAGGACCATGCGCCGTACCTGCGCCGGGAAAAGGGCGCGCTGGCAATGCAGACCCTGCAGGCACTGAGTCGGCATTTTGATCCGGCCGGGCGCCTGAACCCTGGCACGCTGTTGCAGGAGTGACGGCCATGAGCCTGGACTGGAACGCGGCGTGGCGACAGCAGGTGCTGCCGACGCTGGCGGATGAAACCTGGGACCTGATCGTCATCGGCGGCGGCATCAGCGGCGCCGGCATCCTGCGCGAAGCCGCGCGCCGGGGCTGGCGTTGCCTGTTGCTGGAACAGCGCGATTTCGCCTGGGGCACCTCCAGCCGTTCCTCGAAAATGGTCCATGGCGGCTTGCGTTACATCGCCAAGGGCCAGTGGCGCCTGACCCGCGATTCGGTGCGCGAGCGCCAGCGCCTGCTCGACGAAGCGCCGGGGCTGGTGGAGCCAATGAGCTTCATGATGCCGCATTACCGTGGCGGCTTTCCCGGGCCGTGGGTGCTGGGTGGTTTGCTGTCCATCTATGACGCATTGGCCGGGCGGCGCAGCCATTGCTTCCATGACGCGCAACAACTGCGTTATCTGGCGCCTGGGGTGAAGGAAGATGACCTGCTGGGCGGCACCTGTTTTGTCGATGCGCTGACCGATGATGCCCGCCTGGTGATGCGTGTATTGGGTGAGGCCCGGGCCGACGGCGCCGTGGTGCTCAACGGTGTGCGCGTGGAGCAATTGCTGCGTGAAGCGGGGCGCGTTTGCGGTGTTCAGGTCGAGGACTGCGAGGGTGGCGGATTACTGACATTGCGTTGTGGTGTGTTGGCTGTGGCCACCGGCGCGTGGGCCGAGCGCTTGCGCCCGTCCGATGCGCCTCGCCAGTTGCGCCCGTTGCGTGGCAGTCATTTGCTGTTGCCAGGCTGGCGCCTGCCAGTGGCGCAAGCCTTCACCTTTCTGCACGCGCGCGACCGTCGGCCGGTGTTCGTTTTCCCCTGGGAGGGTGCCACGGTGATCGGTACCACGGACCTCGATCATCACGGCGATCTGGATCAGAGCGCGAGCATCAGCGTTGATGAGCTCGACTATCTGCTGGCTGCCTGCAGCCAACAGTTCCCCCAGGCTGAAGTGGTCGCCGCCGATGTGCTGTCGACCTGGTCGGGCGTGCGCCCGGTGGTGGGCAGCGCAGCAGGTGAACTCAAGCCATCGAATGAAACCCGTGAGCATGTGCTGTGGCAGGAACCGGGTTGCGTGACCCTGGCCGGCGGCAAGCTGACCACCTTTCGCCCTCAGGCGATCGAAGTGCTCAAGGCCTGCGCGAGCATGCTCGGCCGGCCCTTCAATGATGACGCCGCGCCGGTTTTCGCCGTCGTACCGCCGTTGTCGATACCGGGACTCAGCGCCAATCGCTGGCGGAGGCTGGCCGGGCGGCATGGCCGTGATCTGCCGAGGTTGGCGCAACTGATTGCCGAATTTGGCCACGAAACTGTAGGAAGCACTGACACCTTGTGGGCGGAACTGGCCGTTGCCTGCGATGCGGAAATGGTCCTGCACCTGGATGACCTGCTGCTGCGCCGCACCCGCCTGGGCCTGTTGCTGCCTCGAGGCGCCGAAGATTATTGGCCGGCGATTCGCCGACTCTGCCAGCCGCGGCTGGGTTGGGACGATGAGCATTGGCAGCAGGAGCAACAGCGCTACATGACGTTGTGGCAACGCCATCATGGTTTGCCGGATGCCGCGCATTGATGCCCATTGAAGAGAGCTCCATGGATAACCACCCGAACAAGCGTTACCTGTTGGCCATCGACAATGGCACCCAGAGCGTGCGCGCGCTGCTCTTCGACCTGCAGGGCAATCTGCTGGGCAAAGGCAAGGTCGAGTTGCAGGCCTATTACTCGACGCAACCCGGCTGGGCCGAACAGGATCCGGAGTATTACTGGGCAAAACTGGGTGAAGCCTGCCAGCAGTTGTGGCAGCAAACCGGCATCGATCGTTCGCAGATTGCCGGTGTATCCCTGACTACCCAGCGCGGCACGGTGATCAACGTCGATGCCCAGGGCAAGCCGCTGCGCCCGGCGATCCTGTGGCTCGATCAACGCCAGGCCGAAGTCGAAGGCGGTATCAAGGGACCGTGGGGCTGGCTGTTCAAACTGGTCGGCGCGCAAGCCACGGTGGACTACTTTCGCGCCCAGGCCGAGGCCAACTGGATCGCCCGTCACCAGCCGGATGTGTGGGCGGCGACCGACAAGTTTTTGCTGCTCTCGGGGTTCCTCACCCACCGCCTGTGCGGGCGTTTTGTCGATTCCGTGGGGTGTTGCGTCGGCTACTTGCCCTTCGATTTCAAACGCCTGAAATGGGCCGCACCCGCCGACTGGAAATGGCAGGCGCTGGCGGTGCGTCCCGAGCAACTGCCGAGCCTGCACAAGCCCGGTGAAACCCTCGGCTACATCAGCGCCGAGGCCAGTCGCCATACGGGCATTCCCGAGGGGTTGCCGCTGATCGCCGCAGGTGCCGACAAGGCCTGCGAAGTCGTGGGTTCCGGTGTCGTCGACGCCGGCACCGTGTGCCTTTCCTACGGCACCACGGCGACGATCACCAGTACCCGGTCGCGCTACCTGGAAATCGTCCCGTTGATTCCGCCTTACCCGTCGGCGGTGCCGGATCAATACAACTGCGAGGTGATGATTTATCGCGGCTACTGGATGGTCAGCTGGTTCAAGAACGAGTTCGGCCTGCGCGAGATGCAACAGGCCAAAGCCCAGGGCGTAGAACCCGAGCAACTCTTCGATGCGCTGGTCGACGCCGTGCCGCCGGGCTCCATGGGCCTGATGCTGCAACCCTACTGGTCGCCGGGCATTCGCGAGCCGGGGGTGGAAGCCAAGGGCGCGATGATCGGCTTCGGTGACGTGCACACCCGCGCGCACATTTACCGGGCGATCCTCGAAGGCCTGGCGTATGCCTTGCGGCAGGGCCTGGAGAAGATCGAGAAACGTTCGAAGGTCTCCATCACGCGCTTGCGCGTCGCCGGTGGTGGCTCCCAGAGTGATGCCGCGATGCAACTCACGGCGAACATTTTCGGCCTGCCGGCCGAGCGTCCGCATGTCTACGAAGCGTCTGGCCTCGGTGCGGCCATTTGCTGCGCGGTAGGGCTGGGGCTGCATGCGGATTTCCCCGCGGCGACGGCTGCCATGACTCGGGTCGGAACGGTATTCATGCCGCAACCCGAGGCGCAGCAGATCTATGAGCGACTGTACACAGAGGTTTACCTGCGCATGTATCGACAGCTCAAGCCGTTGTACCAAAGCATCCGCAAAATTACCGGTTACCCGGCTTAGAAAAACACCCGGGAACCCTGTGGGAGCGAGCCTGCTCGCGAATGCGGAGTATCAGTCACATCATTTTTGACTGTGCCGCCGTCTTCGCGAGCAGGCTCGCTCCCACAGGGGCCAGTGGTGTTTTCATGCCATCTCATGTGGCGCTATCGGAGAACTTTTCTGGTGAGATCGGACAGTGTCAGGGGCAGGGTCGGTTGTTAGGCTCAACCCCCATGGCACATCCAATAAGAACCAGGCAATGAAACTGACATTCCTCCTGTTGCTGCTCTGTGCAACGGCCCCGACAGCCTGGGGCTGGTCCAACCATACGGTGGGCAGCTACCTGGCGTTGCAGGATCTGCCGGCCTTGCGCGATGCACCACAGGTCGAAGTCGAACCGCTGGAACAGTTTCTCTCGCAACAATACACGGCCGTGAGCGCGTTGCTCGACGAGCAGGAACGCTTCGCCCGCGAGCACTTCACCCACTACCCGCCACGCCCTGACAATTTGCGGCTGCCCGCAGTGCCCGGGGACAACTTGCGGCATGACTTCCTCACCGCGCTGCGGATCAATCCGCAGATTCACCTGGCGATGGTCATCCAGCCGCTGCCCGGCAAGGATCTGCCCGAGCGTGAACACCTCAAGGCCGAGCAGGTCATGGTGGAGCAGGCCCTGTCGCCGTGGAATCGCCAACGCTTCATCCGCGTGACCGACCACGAACAAGTCGCGCCCTTGGCCGTGTTGGCCAGCGCCGCCGATGAGCCTGATTACGGCCACGACATCAACCTGTTCAGCGACAACCCCGGCGGAGTTGGCGCGCTGTACGGCTTCGGCCCGCAGCCCTTTGGAGACGCACGGTTTCAGTACAGCTCCCAGGCGCCGTTCCATATGGGCTTCTTCCATGAGAGTCCGGTGGTGTACGCCGCTGCCGGATTTCTCGAACGCAGCTGGCCTGACTGGCGCGCCTACCAGTACATGGGCTTGGCGCGACTGGCCTTTGCCACGGGTCATTCTTACTGGGGCTATCGCTTTCTCGGCTGGGGCCTGCACCACATTCAGGACCTGACCCAGCCTTATCACGCCAAGCCATTGCCCGGCGTCGACCTTGCCAGTCTTCTTCTGCTGGAAGGCAAGGCACTGGCCGGTTTCGCTGCCGATAAACAGGCGTCCATCGAACGCGTTGCGACCCGGCACATGGAGGTGGAGAAGTATCAGTCGACCTGGCTGCGTCGTTTGCTGCGCGCCGGTCAGCCCCATCCGATGCTCGACGCTTATACCGATTCCGCCCGGGACGCCCATTACCCGCCGTACTCGGTGGACTACCTGCGCGAAGTGGTGAGTGCCGAGTCTGTCGACGAATCCGCAGCGTTCGATGAAGCCATCGGCCAGTGGCTGGACACAGCACCGATCACCAGCGATTTCAGCAGCGGCAATCAGCTGCAGCGCGAAGATTTCGACCATCCGGCACTCAACCGGCAGTTGTTCGAACTGCTGCGACATTTCGGTGCGCACAGCCGGATTTATGTCACTGCGGGATTGGCGCCCGAACCATCGCAGTAATGCACACAAAAACAATAAAACCAGGGAAAGGGGAACACATCATGAGCACTCGATTTCGCCTGTCTGGCGCAGCGCTACCCGGCGTCGGCCTGGCAGGGCTGCTGCAACTGTGCGCGGTCGACGGCGTGCAGGCCGGGGAGTTCAGTGCGCTGGACAATCAGGTCACCGGTTCATTCGACAGTACCTTGTCCTATGGTCGCCTGTGGCGGGTCCAGGGCCGGGACAAGACCAACGACGACGTCAACACCAACGACGGCAATCGCAACTTCGACACCGGGCTGGTTTCCGAGGTGTACAAGATCACTTCAGAGCTCGAGGCCAACTATCAGAACTACGGGATGTTCGTGCGCGGCACTGCGTTCTATGACACCCAGCTGATGGACAAGCGCAACGATTACTTGCGCAACAACAGCCCGTCGCAACCCAGTCAGAGTTTTCCGCAGGACGACCACTTCACTGACCAGACCCGCGATATCGCCGGCAGCCGGGTGGAGATGCTCGACGCCTACCTCTACGGCAACTGGGATGTAGCGCAGATGCCACTCACGGCACGTATAGGGCGCCAGGTGTTCAACTGGGGCGAGGGAATTTTCTACCGTGGCGGGATCAACACCACCAACCCGGTGGATGCGGCCAAGTACCGTCTGCCCGGGGCCGAAGTCAAGGAAGTACTGGTACCGGTGGAAGCGCTGAGCTTCAACATCGGCCTGACCGATAGCCTGACCATGGAAAGTTTTTACCAGACCAACTGGAAGGAAACCCGCATCGACCCGGTCGGCACGTTCTACTCGCAGACGGACCTGTTCGCCGACGGTGGCAACACCGCCTACAACAACTTCAGCGGTACCGCGCTGGACACCCCGGTGCCGGGGTTCGGCAACGTGATCGACCTGTACGGTGCACTGGGCAACAACCCGCTACTCAACCAGGCCTTGAGGACCACCGGCCTGTACGCCAGCGGGGTCACCCCCGCCTTTGGCAACACCGTCAAGGTGGCCTCGGTCGGCAAGGATTTCAACGCGCGCAATGACGGCCAGTTCGGTTTCGCTTTTCGCTACATCGCAGAAGCACTCAACAGCACCGAATTCGGCTTGTACATGGTCAACTACCACGCCAAGGAACCGACCATTTCCGCTGATCTGGGAGGGTACAAGGGCATCGACATGAATGCCCTGACCAACCTGTTGGCCGGTGTCGCCGGCAGTCAGGCGGGGCAACTGGCCAACGGCCTGGCGACCGTGGACGTGCTGGGCAACATTCAGGCGCATCGGCGCTACGCCGAAGACATCCGCATGTACGGCTTCAGTTTCAACACCACCCTGGGCCAGGCGTCGGTGTTCGGTGAAGTGGCTTATCGGCCGAACCTGCCCATCGGGGTCGCCGCCACCAACGACCTGATCGGCGACCTGGCCAACGGCGCTGCCGCAGCGGCGGCCGGCCAGACCATCAACATTGGCGGGCAGCAGGTCACGCTCGCCAGTCAGATCAATAACGCCCAGCGGGTGGAGGCGTTCAACACCTCCGTCGGCACCATTTACAACTTCGGTCCGAGCCTGTCGTTCGATTCGATGTTCGGCGTATTCGAGCTGGCGTCCGAACACTTGCGCGGCAGCAGCTTGCAATACACCGCTTTTGACGGCAGCACCCGCTACTTCGCTGGCACCGGTAACTTTTCCTATGTGTCCGGCGGCGAGCGCAGCGACCAGGTCAACCGCAACTCCTACAGCTACACCGCGATGCTCAACGGCACCTGGAACGACGTGTATGCCGGGGTCAACGTCTCGCCTTATGTCGTCTACAAGGAGGACTTCGAGGGCAACAGCTATCAGGCGGGCAACATCATCGAGGGGCGCAAGGCCTACACCCTGGGGATCAAGGCCAACTACCAGAACAAGCTGGAGGCCGAGCTGCAATACACCGAGTTCTATGGCGGCGGGCAGGACAACGGCCTGCGCGACCGCGACAACGTCGGCTTCAACCTCAAGTACTTCCTTTGATTACCCGGAACACAGATGCAGCCCCTGTGGGAGCGAGCCTGCTCGCGAAGGGGGCCGCACAGCCAATACAAATGCCGCCTGACATACCGCTTTCGCGAGCAGGCTCGCTCCCACAGGTGATCCGCTGTGTGTTGCAGGCCTGCTGCCTTTAATTCGGAGAACGATCATGTTTCACACATCAAGACTGACCAAGACCACACTGGCACTGTTCCTGAGCCTTGCCGCCGGCAGCGCGCTGGCCGCGGTCACGCCCCAACTGGCCGAGCAATTGAAAACCACGCTGACGCCGCTGGGTGCCGAGCGTGCCGGCAACGCCGCCGGGACCATTCCGGCCTGGAACGGCGGCATCACCCAGGCGCCGGCGGGCTACAAGCCTGGCCAGCATCACCTGGACCCCTATGCGGCGGACAAGCCGCTGTTCACCATCACCAAGGCCAACCTCGATCAGTACAAGGCCCACCTCAGCCCGGGTCAGATCGCACTGTTCAACAGCTACCCCGACACCTTCCAGATGCCGGTCTATCCCTCCCGTCGCTCAGGCTCGGCACCGCAGTGGCTGTATGACAACACCTTGAAAAATGCGACCTCGGCCAAGCTGCTCGATGGCGGCACCGGTTTTGCCGATGCCTATGGCGGTGTGCCGTTCCCGGTGCCCAAGGACGGGATCGAGGTGCTGTGGAACCACATCACCCGTTATCGCGGCATCTATGTGGTCCGGCGTGCCTCCGAAGCGCCGGTACAACGCAACGGCAGCTTCGCGCTGGTGACCTCGCAGCAGGAGGGGCTCTTCAACTATTACCGCCCGGGCGGGCAGTTCGCCGACCTGAAAAACATCCTGTTTTACTACCTGGCCTTCGTGAAGAGCCCGGCCCGGCTGGCTGGCGGCGCGGCGTTGGTGCACGAGACCCTGGACCAGCTCAAGGACCCGCGTCAGGCCTGGGTCTACGACGCGGGCCAACGCCGTGTGCGCCGGGCGCCGAACCTCGCGTATGACACCCCGATCGCTTCATCCGACGGCCTGCGCACGGCGGACGATACCGACCTGTTCAACGGCTCGCCAGACCGCTACGACTGGAAGCTCAAGGGCAAGCAAGAGGTCTACATTCCCTATAACAACTACAAGGTCGGCAGCCCTGAGGTGAAGTACGCGCAGTTGCTCACACCGGGCCACCTCAACCCGCAGTTCACCCGTTATGAGCTGCATCGGGTCTGGGTGGTCGAAGGCACGCTCAAGCCGGGCGCACGGCATATCTACTCCAAGCGCGTGCTGTTTCTGGACGAGGACAGTTGGGGCGCCGCACTGGTGGATCAATATGACGGGCGAGGGGAGTTGTGGCGGGTGTCGATGGCCTACCTGAAAAACTTCTACGACCTGCCCACCACCTGGAGTGCGCTGGACGTCTTCCATGACTTGCAGGCGCGTCGTTACTACGTGCAAAACCTGGACAACGAAGAGCCGGCCACCGTGGACTTCGCCCAACCGGTGCCGGAAGACGCGTACTTCATGCCGTCGGCGTTGCGCCAGCGTGGTACGCGGTGAGTGTTGTAAGCGGGGTAGCACAAAGCTTTTCAATGACTTGAAAAGAGGCAATCAGTCAGATCGCCTTCGCGAGCAGGCTCGCTCCCACAGGTTAATCACGTTACCTGTAGGAGCGAGCCTGCTCGCGATGGGATCGTTAACTCAGCACTGACTGAGCGTCAAACGCGGAAGTGGCTCACCAGCTGCTGCAATTGACCACCCAGCCGCGCCAGTTCAACGCTGGACCTGGCGGTCTCATCGCTGGCGACCGCGGTCTGTTCAGACACGTCGCGCACGTTGATGATGCTGCGGCTGATCTCTTCGGCCACGGCGCTTTGCTGTTCGGCAGCAGCGGCGATCTGCTGGTTCATCGACTGGATATTGGACACCGTGCGGGTGATGTTCTCCAGTGACTCGCCGGCCTTGCGGGTCAGGGCCACGCTGCTGTCGGTGAGGGTGCGGCTGTTGTTCATCACGGCCGACACTTGTTGCGTGCCGTTCTGCAGGCCGGCCACCAGGCCTTCGATTTCCTCGGTGGATTTCTGGGTGCGCTGGGCCAGGCCGCGGACCTCGTCGGCCACCACCGCAAAACCTCGACCGGCTTCCCCGGCGCGGGCCGCTTCGATGGCGGCGTTGAGCGCGAGCAAGTTGGTCTGTTCGGCCACGGCCTTGATCACATCCATGACGCTGCCGATCTTGTCGCTTTCCTGTTGCAGCACACTCATGGCTTCGGTGGAGCGCACCACTTCGCTGGCCAGGCGCTCGATCTGGGCGATGGCTTCGTTGACCACCTTGTCACCCTCACGGGCTTCGCCGTCCGCCGCAGCAGCGGCTTGGGAGGCTTCTTCGGCGTTGCGCGCGACTTCCTGCACGGTGGCGGTCATCTCGTGCATGGCGGTCGCGACCTGATCGGTCTCGACTTTCTGACTGTTGACCCCGGCGCTGGTCTGCTCGGTCACGGCCGACAACTCTTCGGCGGCGCTGGCGATTTGGGTCACGCCGTCGCGGATGCCGCTGATCAAGTCGCGCAGGGTCACGCCCATGCGTGCGATGCCTTGCTGCAACACGCCGAGTTCGTCGCGGCGGGTGACCAGCACGTTCTGGGTCAGGTCACCGCTGGCGATGCGGTCGACCACCGCCAGGGTTTCGCGCAATGGGCGGGTGATCTGGCGAGTGATGAGCACGGCGGCAATGACGCCCACCAGCAAGGCCAACAAGGTGCTGACCAGTTGCAAGGTGCGCGCCCGGGCGCTTTCGGCGTCACGACGGTCGAGCTGGATCTGATACAGCTGATCGCTCTGGGACACGATGGCGGCGCCCTGATCAGTCATTTCCTTGCGCGCTTGCACCGCGTCATTGCTGGCGGCCTTGTAGGCCTGCAAGGCGCTGCGGTAGTTGCCCAGCGCAGCTTCCAGCTGACGCAGGGCGTCTTGCCGGGTGTCGGCGAAATGCGCGTTCAGCGGTTTCAGGCTGGCGATGGCGGCATCCAGTTGGCCGACCGCTTTTTGCTCGGTCTCGGCATTGGTACTGGCGGTGTAGCCGCGCACTTCGTAGCGGGTCAGCAGAAACGCTTCCCTGGCAGCCGTAATGGCCTGGAATTGATCGAAGCGCTGGTCGCTCGGCGGCATTTGCTGCACGCGGGTATTGATGTCATTGATCAGCGTGTTGGCGGTTTCGGCGTTGGCACTCATGGCGTCGCGGGCGCTGTTGCCGGCGCGGTAGGCGTTGCGCATTTTGTCCAGGGACGTCCTGTAGGCGTCGATGACGGCGCCCTGTTCCCGGAGCAGCTTGAGGTTTTCCGGGCTCTTGAACTTCGCCAGCAGGGCCTGTTGCTGGGCCGAGAAGGCATCGAGAGTGGTCTGCACGCTCTGTGCGGCGGTTTCGTCGCCGTTGGTCAGCATGTATTGCAGGCGAACCACGCGCAGCTTGGTCAGGCCGGCGTTGAGCTGGGTGATGTCGCTCATCCAGTTGCTGCGGTCGATCAATCCGCCCAGGCTGGTCCAGCCGGTCAGGGCGAGGACGCAGGTCAGGGCCAGGACCAGGCCGAATCCAAGGCCCAGTTTCAGGTTCACGCTGATGTTGCCGAACCAGCTATTCATCAAATTCCTCCAGGAACGTAGTGTTTCTATTTCGTCGGTTGGCTGGAAGATTGTTTTTTTTGGGAGCCGCCAAGCTGTGTAAGCAGGATGTATCGGCAGCAATCCCGGGAGCTGAAAGGATTTTGTACGGAGAATTCTGTAACAAGGTTTTTGCAGCTTTTTAAGCTTTTTTTCACATGTCTTTCACCCGACGGCAACGCACGTTTCTTTAGCCTTTGCGGATCTAATGAGGTAGTCCGTGCCGGCGAGGCGGCTTGATGTGGAATTAAGACTGAGTCTTTTCGGGGTAAAACGCTCGATCGATCTGAATCGCTTCGCCCGTTATCGCAACGCTGCGGTGGTGTTGGCCTCGGCGCTGTTGGTCATCCCGCTGACCGTGTTTCTGCTGCGTCCCGCCACCGCGCCGGACCTGGCGCACGGCAACGTGGCCGGTGCACAGGCTTTGATGACGGGTTGGGCCAAGGGCGACGTGATCGTACTGGTGCGCCACGTCGAGCGCTGCGATCACTCCTCGGCGCCTTGCCTGATTGGCAACGATGGCATTACCGCGCGCGCTCGTAGTGTTGCCGAGAGCCTCGGGGCACAGTACAAGCATCTTGGCCTGGACAAGGCCGATATCTACAACAGCCCGATCCTGCGCACGGCACAGACTGCAAACTTCATGTTCAACAAAGTTGGCACGGGGGAAGACTGGCTGATCAGTTGCAAAGGCACCATGCTGCGAGACACGCTTGCGCATAAGGTGGCCGGGCGTAACCTGGTGCTGGTGACCCATAGCGAGTGCATGGAGCAACTGGAAAAAGACCTCGACTTGCCGCCTTCGACGCTGGGTTATGGCGCTTCGCTGTTTATTTCCGTCGAAACCCCGCAAACTCCGCGCATGCTTGGCTTCATCGATGCTTCTGACTGGAGCACGGTGAGCACTCATTGAGTCGTTCCCTCCTCTTTTTGAATCAGGATTCACAATGCTGACCGCTTCTCGCTACCGCTTTTACTGGGTGAATTTCGGTATTCCGCTGGCCTGCGCGGTCGCGGTGTTTCTGATGTTCGACATGACGAAAATCGACATCGCCTTCAACAATTACTTTTTTGATCCGGTGACGCAGACGTACCCATTGGACCAATCCCATCTGTTCGAAAAAATTACCCATAAATGGGCACGGATCATTCCGAACTGGACCGGTGAAATTGCGATTATCGGTGCCTTGCTGTCGTTTCTCTGGCCGCGTCTGAAGGCGGAAAAGCACTCGAAAATCATCGCTTTCCTGGAAAAAATCAAAGTCGCACCGGTGTTGCGCTTTGCCACCCGCCACCGTCGGGACTTTCTCTATGTGGTGTTCGCGTTCTCCATCAGCACCGGGGTCATTCACTACCTCAAGGGCCACACCAGCGTGTATTGCCCGATCGAGACCACCCAGTACGGCGGCAAAAAGGAGCACGTCGAGTGGTATGAAAACTTCGACCTGCTGAAAGTCGCCGGTGACGGTCGCTGCTGGCCGGGCGGACATGCGTCGGGTGGTTTCACCATGCTGGCGTTGTACTTCGTGGCTCGCCGTTATCGCTGGCGCTATTCCAAGGCGATCATGTACGGCTCGCTGACCCTCGGTTTCATCTACGGCACAACGCGGGTGCTGCAAGGCTGGCACTACATGTCCCATACCCTCTGGGCCGGGATCTTTGTGTGGCTGGCGTGCCTGCTGACGGCGCTGGCGTTTTACGGGCGAGCGAGGCTGGAACGGCCGGTGCTCTCCAAAGCGCAACAAGCACTATCGGCTGCCCAGACTCAGCCAGTGAATTGAGTCCGTTTTGAACAACAAAACCCGCAACCCGAAAGGGCTGCGGGTTTTTTGTTGCCTGAAGAAATGCCAGCGGGTCATGCCTCACTGCGCAACGAAGTAGTAGGCCTGACGCCCCACCATCATGGTCTTGAGCACCTTCAACGGTGCGGCAGGCTCAGTGTCGCCGGAGAGCACCGCGACATGATCGGGCGATGCGCCCAGAAATTCATGCAACTGCGCCTCGGTATCGAGCCCTTTGAGCAGGCTGCGGGTATAGAACACGCTGGCGCCGCCCAATCGCTCATTGGCCTGGTACAGGGCCACTTGTTGCCCATTGGCCTGCATCGACTGGATCTGCTCGGTCAGCGGCAGGAAGGACAACGTCCGGTCGGCATGGGGCATCGCCCATTGTGCTGCGGCGAAGTAACCGCAAATGACCACGGCCAGGGTGCCAACCGCCAGACCGTTACGATACCCGGCCACGCGACCGATCCAGGTCGGGGAACCTTCACGGGACTTCAGCCGCTCGAGCAGCACGCTCGCGTACTCGGCAGCGATCACCGCTGCTGCGGGCGTCAGCGACATCAGGTACACCGTACGTTTGCTCGACGCCAGCGTCAGCATCACGAATTGCGCCAGTAACCACAGGGTAAAGAGCAGCAAGTAACGATTGGCCACCAGTTTTTTACGGAAATGCCACAGGCCCAGGTACACCAGAATGTTCCAGGGCAGGAAGGCCTGGGGCAGTTTGACCAGGTAGTAATAGTACGGCTCGTGATGCCCCGCTTCGACGAACGAACCGCTGAAGCGACCGACGCTGTTGGTCAACAGCAACTCGGTCACGGCATGAACTCCGTCGCGCTGGTACAGCATCGCGAGCCAGATCATCAGCGGGACCAGCCCCAGCAGTGCCAGCAGGCCTGGCCGCAGCCAACTCGCGACATCCAGGCGCTTGTCCATCAGGCTGGTGGCCAGCAGATACGTGAAGATCACCACACCCGGCATGGCCAGGCCCAGCACGCCCTTGCTCAGGGTCGCGATGGCGATCCCCGCCACAAATAGCAATCCGTTGCCGATACTGGCTTGTCGTTGCCCTGCAAGGAATGCCAGCAGCGCTGCGCTCACCCCGAGGGCGAGCAACGCATCCTCACCGACACCACGCACGTTGCTCCAGTAGCTGGCCATGGTCGCCAGCAGAATCGCCGCCGTCCACGCGACACTGACGGGCCGGCCGAGCCGGCGCAGCATGGCGTACAGCAGCATCACACTGAACAGCCCGGCGAAAGCAGACGTCAGGCGAACGGCCCACGGAGTACCGCCAAAGGCGCGAATTGCCCCGGCACCGAGCCACAGGCTCAGGGGCGGTTTTTCCAGAAAGGGTTCGCTGAAAAGTCGCGGCGTCACCCAGTCATTATCCAGGTGCATTTCCATCGCAATTCCGGCGACCCGCGCTTCGGTGGAGCCTTGTAATTGGTGGTTGCCAAGGGCGAAGAAAAACAGCAGGCAACACAGTGCAAACAGCAGTGGGACAGGGCGTGACATGACGTCTGGCTACCGGAAAAGGAAGACCGATAAAGGCTGGAAAAAAAGTATACGGAACGCTTTCTTAACAAAGCATGAACAACTGCTGTGATCTATTAGGGGGATGGTCGACCTTTATTTCGCCAACCAGTCTGGCATTCGATGCCCGGTGAGTCCCTGATTGAATCGCACAAATCCCTCCTCGATATTTGCCAAGCGTTCGGTGCTCCGAAAGGTCGTGCCTGGCTCAGGCATTGCCTTCGCTCTCCTGCTGATCGCCGGTGGTTACTGGCTATTCACGCCGCCATCACCCTATGTTCCGCTGAGCGGCCTGGACCCCGCGTCGGTGTCCTTGATCGCCGTGGGCGATCAAGGCAGCGGTGACCTGCAACAGTGGCGAGTGGGGCAAGCCATGGAACGCGTCGCGGCCCGGGAGGGGCGCCTGGACATGGTGGTTTTCCTCGGCGACAACTTCTACGGCAAGCCATTGAGCGGTACTGGCGATTATCGTTGGGGAACCCGATTCGAGCGTGTCTATTGGGGGCACTGGCTCAGCCATGTGCCGTTCTACGCCGTGCTGGGTAACCACGACTATCCGCTGTCGCAAAAATACGAGATCGAGTACGGCCAACAGCACCGGGGGTCGGCTCGCTGGCAGATGCCGGCGAATTTCTACGTCAAGGATTTCGGTGACGTCGACGGGCGGCCATTGGTGCGGATGGTGTTCCTCGACACTTCGGCGCCACGTGAAAGTCTGCAGCAGCAAATCGACTTGATCGATCAGGCGTTCCAGGCGCCCGGACCGGCTCCGGTATGGCGAATAGCCGCGTCCCATCATCCGGTGCGCAATCAAGGCGAGCATGGCGAGGAGTCGGACCTGATCACCCGGCTGTTGCCAGTGTTGCAACGCAACCACGTCGATCTGCTTTTGTCGGGTCATGATCACAATCAGCAATTGCTGTTGCGTGCAGGTGAACCCGCATGGGTGATATCCGGAGCGGGTGGCCAGAAGCTGGATGTCCTGCAATCGCCTACGCCGAATAGCACCTTTACTGACTCGCGGGCTGGTTTTGCCAAACTCGACCTGAGTGCCACTCAGCTCAGGCTGGGGTATTACAACGACCGAGGTGATCTGGAATCCGGTTATCGCTGGGCCAGAGACTGCCAGTGGATGGCCAAAGGCTGTTTGCTGCCCGAGCAATCGCAAGCGGCGCAGTGATAGACGGTGGGGGCGAGATAAAACCAGGGGTGGCCGTCAGACAAAATCGCAGGCAAAAAAAAGCCCGCGGGAGGGCGGGCAAACCGTAGTTTCTTGAATGAGCCAGTGCACTGTACAGGCAGGAACGCAATGGTGGGGTGAAGAAAAATTCATCTCGACCAAAGCCCCGTACCAGAGCTTGCGACACCGCTACGGCAAGTGATCGGCGGCAAAGTCAGCTTCCGACCGCGCACGCAAACGGCCCTTGCGGCAGGCCTGCTGGAACTGCTCGAAATCGCGCTCGTTCTGCTCGGTATAACCCCGGGCATATTTGTAGAGCGCGTCGGCCAGTGCCTCGCTCTTGCCGATGTAGCCGCTGATCACCGCCGCGTGCCCGGAAGACTTGGCATGGGCACGAGCCAGGGCCCGACCGCAGAGCCGGCCGTAGGCCGCGAATGCTTCGCCATCGAAGGTTTCGAGTTCGGCGGAGATTTTCATATCGCGCAATTGCCGCACATAAAAATGCCGCCCGCTGGGACCGGTGGTCCAGCCGAGGAACAAGTCGCTGGCCGATTGCATCAGCCGTTGACCGTCGACCACCCGCTGCCCTTCATGCCGCACCCGCGACTTGGCCTTCACGTAACCGGCGAGCACCGAGCGCCGCGCTTCCTTGAATTGCAGGAACAACGGAAACTCCTGATCGTCGGTCAGCAGCGCCACCAGGCACCGGGTGCCGACACTGCCGACACCTACCACTTTGAACGCCATGTCCTGAACGTGAAAACGCGACACCAGATCACGGCGGTCCGCTTGCAGGGTGCCGCGATAGTCGCGCATGAAGGTGTCGTAGAGCGGACGCCAGTCCGAGAGGCGCAACCAGTCATCATCGGCGTCCAGCAGCGTAGTGTTCTTGTGCAGGTGGAAAATTTCCGGCAGGTCATCGCGAATGACCAGACGACCATGGGCATCGCGTTCGCTGATTTTTGGCAACAGTTCGGCATGGGTGCGGCGCTCGGCTTTTTCGATGGCGCGCTGCACATGTTCCAGGGTGCTCTTGTTGGCCTGCGCCAGCATGTCGTCATAGCTGATGGATTCGTACCAGGTTTCCAGCGCACTCTGTTCGGCGCATTCGAGCATGGTTTTCTGATAGGCGCCCACGACCTCATGGCAAACCGTGTCTTCAACCGTTTCGCCATGACGCAGATCGCGTGCCGCCACCAGGAAACTCGCCACCAGACGTTTCAAGTCCCACTCCCACGGACCGGGATGGGCTTCATCGAAGTCGTTGACGCTGAACAGCAGGTTGCGCTCAGGCGTTGCGAACCCGCCGAAATTCATCAGGTGGCTATCACCGCAGATCGGCGAAACCAGCCCCATGTTCGAGGTGCCTGCCAGGTCGTGGGCCTGCAACAGCGCATTGCCGCGATAGAAGGTGAAGGGTGACACCAGCATTCGGCCATAACGCAACTCCACCAGCGATCTGACGCGTCCTTCACTCGACGCCTTGATCAGCGGTATCGGGTCGCGGGCGACATTGCCCAGGGATGCCTGCGAACCGCGCGAGCACTTCTTGCGCGCATCCTTGCCTTGCTTCAAGCGGTCGGTGAGGGTGGTCATGAGGGCCTATTCGACAAGTGTTGTAGGGCGTTTGCGGATTGAGTGTAGAAGGGCTTTGGGGGTTCATACGAAGTGTTTGCCCAGCGACTAATCTGTCTGTCAGGCATCAACTCGATGCCGCCACCCGGAAACAAGGAGGCCCGTGTTTTCATTGCCAGTTTCACTGCTGCTGGCGTTCCTCATCGGCTGGGTGTCTCAGCGCATGGGCATGTGCCTGGTCAATGCCATGGGGCTGCTGCTCAAACGCCGACCGACCCTGTTCGTGTCGCTGGTCAGTTGCGGTTTGTTCGGTCTGTTGCTCGCGCCGGTCTATGCCTTGTCTGGTGTCAGCCAGCCGCTGTTCATCCCCGAGGTTGGCTATCTGTCACTGGTCGGTGGCGGAGTGCTGTTCGGCCTTGCCTCGGTGCTCAACGACGGATGTAGCGTCGGCACTCTCACCAAACTCGCCAGCGGCAATCTAAACAAGGCCTTCACCATCCTCGGCTGGGTGCTGGGGATCGTGCTGTGGCATCACCTGAACATGCTGACCGAACAGCGGGCACTGCAAATGCCGATGATCACTGGTCGTCATTACTGGCTGGTCATTGGCATCGTGCTGCTGATTCTGCTGTTCCTGATCCGGATTCACGGTGACAAACAACTGGTGCTGTCGAGCCTGCTGCTGGGCGCCCTGACCGGTGCCCTCTACACCTTCGAACCGCTGTGGACGCCCAGCGTGTTCTTCTACGATCTCTCGCAAATGTTCCGGGGCCCGGGCGATACCTCATTGACTACCCAGCGTGTGGCGGTGTTCGCCATGCTGATGTTTGGCATGCTCTGTTACACATTGCATCGCCGCACGTTCAACTATCAGCGGTTCGCAGGGATGACCGCGGGCAGGCACCTGCTCGCGGGGGTGTTGATGGGGACCGGCGCATCGATGATGCTGGGTGGCAATGACTCGCAGATTCTATTGGTGTTTCCGACTCTGACCTGGGTGGGAGTGGTGCCGTTGGCGTCGATTGTGTTGGGGATATTGGTGGGGGTTGGGGTAAGGCGAGTGACTAAGGCATATTCGCAATAATGTTCCGTATACGATACATTTAATAATAAATGTCACGGTAAATGAACATGGAATATGCCCTGCTGATATCTCGACTCGGTAGCCAAATACGTGAAACGCGTATCAGGCGCGGTCTGACGCAAGCTCGACTCGCTGAGCTCGCCGGTTTGACGCGGCAGAAAGTCATTGCTGTCGAGAAGGGGGCCGATACTGTTGCCATGAACGCTTATGCAAGAGTCTTGAGTGCTTTGGACTGCGAACTCACCGTTGTACCGGCGACTATGCCGACACTTGAAGAGCTCGGGGAGTTGTTCGAATGAAAATGACCTCCCTCAAAGTCAGTACCCCAGAGGGTCATAGCGGTCGAATCCTCACCAGTGGCGATGATTATATTTTCCGCTATCAAGAAGACGCATTGCCCAACACAGCCATCAGTTTGTCGATGCCAGTGCGGGCTGACGAGTTTCGTCGGCGGGATCTGCATCCTGTATTCCAGATGAATCTTCCCGAAGGCTATATGTTGGAGCAATTGCGTAATCGCCTGGCGAAAACCGTAAACGTCGACCCAATGTTGTTGCTTGCTCTATCTGGCAGCAGTTCGCCTATTGGCAGAATTCAGGTGCATTCCGAAACCGTTGATGCATTGCTGGGTGAGCAGCAGTTTCCGGGAGAAAAACTCGAAGAAATTCTCACATGGGATGGAGCGGAAGATATCTTCGCCGACCTTCTTGATCGCTATATTTTGAGGGCAGGCATATCGGGCGTTCAGCCAAAGGTGTTGGTGCCGGAGCAGCAGGATTTCGAGTTGCGACGAGCCACCTCGAAAACCTCGGACTTGATCATAAAGAGTGGCAGGGATGAGTTTCCAGGACTGGCCATCAATGAGTTCCTTTGCATGTCCATTGCCAAGGAGGCGGGCATTTCGGTCCCGCAGTTTTACCTCTCCAACAATGCAAAGCTGTTTGTCATGCGTCGCTTTGATCGGGACGATCAGCTTAATCCTATCGGCTTCGAGGACATGGCGGCACTGATGGGGCTCTCGGCCGATCAGAAGTACAGCAAAAGCTATGCAGCCATTGCCAAAGCGATTCGATTGTTTTGTCCGGCAAGCAACCAGCGGGTTTCGCTTGATCAACTTTTTGATTGTGTAGCGCTTAGCTGCATTGTTGGGAACGGCGATGCTCACTTGAAGAACTTTGGCTTGCTGTATTCTGAACCAACCCAGCGTGACGCCCGTCTCGCACCGGCTTATGACATCGTCAATACAACAGCCTACATCCCCGAGGATGTACTGGCTCTGGATCTGGTGGGTAACAAGTCTTTGTTTGCTTCCCGTCAGGGGTTGTTGGAGTTTGCGCTGACGTGTGAGATCGAGCGTCCCAAGGACCGAATTCAGCGTTTACTGACAGCTGTCGAGGAGGTGCTTGAACGCTACTCACCGTTTCGGGAACAGGCACCTAATGTGGTGCGGGCAATACAACACGCGGCAGCACCTTTCGCTCTGACGTTTGGTTAGTTTCAATGCCATAGGTAGGTGATGAAAAAGGACGGCCTCAATGAGATCGTCCTTTTTCCAGAATCAAACCTGCATCTGCAATCGCCGTCCAACCACATCCAGCAAGTCACAACCGTCGTGCATGGAAGTGACCAACACCTGCGGCAGTTCGCTATAAAACTCCTCGTCCGTCGCGAAACTCTCCTGCAATTACGTCGCGGTTCGGATGCGATAGGTACATCCAGTGGTGCTTCGGTGTCGATCAGCTGTGATGCGATGGCGCCGTCGATGGGGGCATCGGCTTGTATCGACCCATCTCAGGCCTCCACTTCGTCGAGCGGTGCGATGTTGTCCAGTGCCCGATTCACCAGCAATTGCGCCAACACAGCCAACTGCTGGATTGCCAGGGCGATGTTGCGACGCGAACTTTCAAGATCACAGGCAAGGTCGGTGCTCATGACGTTGAGCGAGGCGAGGGTTTCGCTGGCGTGGGTGAGCAGGGAGGGCGTGTCGATGTCGGGGCGCAGGGTGAAGACGTGGCTGACGGGGTCGAGGTGAGTGGGGTTGCGGAGGCGGGCGCTGATGGTGGGTTCGGTGGTTTTGGAGAGGTTGGATAAGTCGGGTGTTTCGGTTGTTGAATCTGGCGGATTCGGGCTGTGCTTTTTCATGATGGAGTTCCTGGTTTGTTCAAAGGAGCCGCCGCTCCCCTGCTGTCAAACAAGGTAGGGTGGCAGCTGTACGCAGGTTGACAGACCGGAAACACAGGAAACCGGTGCATCCGAAGATGCCCCACGCACAGCCGCCATGAAAATTGCACGCGCGAAAGCATGCCGTTTTATTCGGAGGAGTGGAAGGTTCCGGTTTCAGCCTGTCAAAGCCGATCGCTGATGTGCAGCGACCCCTGAAGGCTATCGTCGAGAAGAAGCGTCCGCCAGTTCATGAAAGGCGATGCGTTTTGCAGGAAATGTCCTAGGCCGCGGTGAAGTCACTGCGCCGATCACAAGTCACTCGATCTCACTGTGTGCTTGAAGTGATGCTCCCAAAGCCTGACCCCCAACCCACCGGTCCGGTCCAGTGACGAACCCACCGTCAAATCCGTAATCAACGTCGGCTGCAAACCCGCATCAAACAACGCAAACCCCGCCGCCAGGCAGCAGGTTTCGGTCTGCAGGCCGCACACCAGCACGCGCTCGACGTTCAGGCTTTTCAGGTAGTCGATGGTTTGCGCTGTGGGCGCGTAGCCGTGCTTGATGAAAATACGGTCGGCGGGTATCAGGCTGTCATCGTCCGGCGCGGGGTGCCAGCCGAGCTGTTTTGCGAAAGGGGTGATGGACTCGTCATGACGCTCGACCGTGGCGGCACTGGGCAGGGTGCCGATGAGTGCCTGGATACCGTCGACCAGCCATTGCGGCGGGGCGAAGCTGGGTTGAACGTCGATGATCAGAAGTGCTTGGCGCATGAGCTTCCCGGGGGCGATGGCCGTGAGATGGGCGACTGTGGGTGCAGCATAGTCTGGAGGGGTTCACTGGCTTCTTCGCGGGCAGGCCGGTTGCAAAGCCTGGTCGTTAGCAATGCCCATATTGCAATCATGCACATAACAGCCCTTGCGAGACAGCCGATGCGACCCTATCGTCAGATTTCACGTACCACAACAGGTTTTCGTGAGTCGTGAGCGTACGATGTAATGCACGTTTTCGCTGGGTTCTTCGGTGAGTGAACGAAGCGATTGAGCGGTATGGAACTGGAGAAAAATCATGATTTGCAAGCACTACTTGAAAGCCTTGGCAATGCTGCTTGTCGCCGCTGGCGTGCAGTGGGTGACGCTACCCGCGTACGCGACCGAGCAGGGGCAGCAACGACGTGAAGCCCGCGATACCAGGCAGGAAGGACGCTCCACCGCCCGGCAAACCAAGGATCAATGCAGAAAGGGCAATGACAAGAGCAATGTCGAATGCCGCCAGGACAAGCGCAGTACCAAGCAGGATACCCGTCGTACAGCGCGGGACATCAAGTACTGATTGTTAGCGTGAGTCATGTTTCAGACTGTTGCAGGGCTTGAGATACAGTCAGAAACAACAAAGCCCGCACTGGGCGGGCTTCGTCGGTGTCTCAATTGGTGGAGCCGGGGGGATTTGAACCCCCGTCCGCCAGTACTCCGCTGTCGGTACTACATGCGTAGCCGTGTCTATTAAGTTAACCCTTAGCGACCCGACGGGCAGGGTGCTTTGGGCGAGTTGTGTAAGTTTTAGCCGCTTCGTCCACAACGTACTGCACGGCGATTCTGTTCTATATGACAATCACTTTGGGTTTACAGACATCCCCTGGTGATTGCTGGACCCGAAGGTACCAGAAGCTCAGGGCTAAGGCTGCTTACGCAGCGAGAGCGAATTCCTGGCCGTAGTTTTCGTCATTGGCAACTATAAGTAGTTGCAACAGTGGATTTACGAGTTCTGTTACCAACTCGGCATGCACCTAAAGTTTCGCAACCGGCGTCGAATCCTAAACGGCCCCGAGCCTGATGCTCTGTGAATCAAGTGAGCAGCAGGCATATGTAGTGTACGTCATCGCGCCCCGGAAGGCCAACCCGAAGGTTGGTCACCACACATCATGGGGTGGGCTCGTTGCTCTGTTTGTCAGCGAGTGCCAAGGCCTGGGTGGCCTCGGTGACGCATTTTCTGTCGTCGCCGGAAGCTTGTGAGGCTTCGGCGCTGGACATCAGTCTTTTGATCTCCATTGTGGTGTTTCCGGAGGTCGCCGGCAGCGCATTCACTTTGCCCTTGAGCTCTTGCAGCTTGCTCGTGCAAAGGTTGTTGTCTGCAGCAAATACGGGAGAGGCCAGCAGTGCAGCAGTAATGAACAGGCCAGCGAGAGCGGTACGTTTCATGGGTATCTCCTGGAGTGGGCAGGCTCGGTGCTGACGTATGAGCGGGCGGCCAGGCCGAGCCCGAAAAACAGCCACGATCGATGGGGTCTATCTAAAAGACTGCGACGCAACGCAATAATTCGGTTTTTTCAGACTACGTGCCGGGCTTTTTCCAGCGATGCGCACGGTCACATATTTCCAGACCCCGGATGCAACAAAACCCGCTACTGGCGGGTTTGGGTTTGCTTCGTATCGGACACAGTCGTTGTTGATGTACGTCAACAACACCGAGAAGGCCAGCCCGAAGGCTGGCCCTGAAGCTGGGAGTTACTTCCCGCCTTTGCTCGCGTTCTTGAGGTCCTGGATGGTCTGGTTGGTCTCGGCGACGCAATCATCCATACCTTGTTTGTTGCCTTTTGCATGGTCGGCTTTGGCTTTCTCGACAGAGTCCGCTACTTGTTGAGCCATTTCGGGAGGAATCTGTGCCTTTGCGTTTTCGATGGTTTTCAGATTGACCGCGCACAGGTCTTTTTCGGCGGCAAACGAGGGGGAGGCCAGCATTGAGGCAGTTACGAACAGGCCAAACAGTACAGAACGTTTCATGAGTATCTCCTTGAACTGAGTGGCCAGGCATCGCTGACCACCAGGACGGGCTGCCGAGTTTAGGAAAGGTCCCACGTTTGCGGGACTTGATCTGTGGACTGCGGTGGCACCTCAGGGTTCTGTTTTTTGCGGTAATGCTGTCGGTTCTGGCAGCAAGCACTAAAAAAGGCGCATGAATGCGCCTTTTGTGGGGTTCTGCTCAGGTCGCCCTAGCCAGGGTAACGCGGTCCACCAGATAGACTAGCCCGTGGTAATCAATGCCGCCATGTTGCGTCAGGCCAATCTCACAAGTGCGACTGGTGGAAATCCCCTCGCTGCATTGCTGCACCGCGTCCTTGAGCGTGCGCAGCGAATGGGCGTTGAGTTGCGGCGTGGTGAAGCCCTTGTCGCCAGCGAAGCCGCAGCAGTGAATACCTTCGGGAATGACCACGTTTTTGCTGCACTTGCGCGCCAGGTCGATCAGCGCCTGGCTTTCCCCCAGGTGTTGGGTGCTGCAGGTCACGTGCACGGCGATCGGTGCCTCCTGAGGCGTGAATTCCAGGCGGTCCATCAGGTGCGTGCGGATGAAGCGCACCGGGTCGTACAGGTCCAGGCGGGCCTCACCCAGGTCCTGAACCAGGCGCAAGGTGCAGGGGCTGGTGTCGCAGTAGATCGGGTCGAGCCCGCCGCGGCTGGCGTGCAGCAAGGCGCCAATCAGTTCCTGGCGTTTGTGTTCGGCTTGCTCGGCGTAGCCTTTGGACGCGAACGGCTGACCGCAGCACAGGCTGTCCAGGTTGTCCGGGAAAACCACCTGGTAACCGGCCTTTTCCAGCAGGCCGCGGGTCTTGTCGTGCAGCGACATTTGCTCCTTGTCGCCCGCCGCCGGCCCCATGGCCCGTGATACGCACGCGGCCAGGTACACCACCCGCGGGCGCTCATCGCTGATCGCCGGGCTGAAGCGAATCGGCCGTTCAGGCTGAGGCATCGCGTTGGTCCACTGCGGAATTTGCCCTTTGGACAGTTTGCTCAGGGTTGCGGAAAACTTTGCCAGTCGCGGCGCTCCCAGCAACAGGCGTGCGCCATTGGCGACGTGCAGGGTGAAACGCGCCCCTTGCAGTGCCGTGGCGAAATGTCCTTCAAGCCAGTTGGCGGTTTTCGTATGCGTTGCCTTGCGGCTACGCAGCTTTTTCACCAGCTCGCCGGTATTGATGCCGACCGGACAGCGTTGCGCGCACAGGCCGGTGGCGGCACAGGTGTCGATGCCCTGGTATTCGTACGCGGCTTCGAGTTCGGTGGTATCGATGCCGGCGCGTTGTTTCGCCTGAATGTCGCGCCAGATCACAATGCGTTGGCGCGGGCTCAAGGTCAGGCCTTTCGACGGGCAAACCGGTTCGCAGAAGCCGCATTCGATGCACTTGTCGACAATCTCGTCGGCAGCCGGCAATGGCTTGAGGTGCTTGAGGTGGATCTGCGGGTCTTCGCTGAGCACCACGTCCGGGTTGAGAATGCCGTTGGGGTCGAGCAGACGCTTGAGTTGCCACATCAACTGGTAGGCATCGCTGCCCCATTCCAGTTCGACGAACGGCGCCATATTGCGCCCGGTGCCGTGTTCGGCTTTCAGCGAACCGCCGAACTCCACCGCCACCAGTTGCGCCACGTCGTCCATGAACGCCTGATAGCGTGCGACTTCTTGCGCGTTGTTGAAGCCTTGGGTGAAGACGAAGTGCAGATTGCCTTCCAGTGCGTGTCCGAAAAGGATCGCTTCGTCGTAGTGATGTTTGTCGAACAGCTCGATCAGGCGGTTGACGCCGATGGCCAGTTGTTCGACCGGGAAGGTGACGTCTTCGATGATCACCGTGGTGCCGGTCTTGCGCACGGCGCCGACGGCAGGGAAGGTGTCTTTGCGGATGGCCCAGAGGCGGGCGTTTTCCTGCGGGTCTTCAGTGAAATCGACCTGCTTTTCGACCGGGAACGCTTGCAGCGACGCCATGATCTGCGCCAGTTGTTCGTGCAGCAAGGTGGTCGACGCGGCGCGGGACTCTATCAGCAAGGCGCAGGCATTGTTCGACAGATGCTGTACGAAAGGTGGCATGCCGGGTTTGTCCTGCACTGAACGCAGGCTGCGGCGGTCCAGCAGTTCCACGGCCGATACCGGTTGGCTCTTCAATACGGTGACGGCGTTGCAGCAGGTCTCGACATCGGGGAACACAATCAGGGCCGAGGCCTTGTTCGGGTGGTCGATCACTGTGTCGTAGGTCACCGCACTGATGAACCCGAGCGTACCCTCGGAGCCCACCAGCAAGTGGCTCAAGATATCCACAGGCTCGTCGAAATCCACCAGGGCATTGAGTGACAGGCCGGTGGTATTTTTCAGACGGTATTTGTGGCGGATTCTCGCAGCCAGTTCGGAATTGGCGCGGGTCTCGCGCCCCAGCGTCGCCAGGCGCTCCAGCAGCGCAGTATGGCTTTGGCGAAACGCCGCGACGCTGGCGGTATCTTCAGTGTCGAGACGACTGCCATCGGCCAGTACCAGGCGAATGCCGGCCAGGGTGTGATAGGTGTTTTGCGCCGTGCCGCAGCACATGCCGCTGGCATTGTTGGCGACGATGCCGCCGATTTTGCAGGCGTTGATCGAGGCCGGGTCCGGGCCGATCTTGCGGCCGAACGGCGCCAGCCAGGCGTTGGCCTGGGCACCGATCACGCCGGGTTGCAGGCGGATTTGCGCGCCCTGGCCACGGATCTCGCGACTGTTCCAGTTATCCCCCAGCACGATCAGCACCGAGTCGCTGATTGCCTGACCGGACAAACTGGTGCCGGCGGCGCGGAAGGTCACCGGCACCCGGTCGCGTTGTGCCAGTTGCAGCAGTGCCACCACTTCGTCTTCGGACTCGACGCGGATCACCAGTTGCGGAATCAAACGATAGAAACTGGCATCGGTGCCGAAGGCCAGGGTCGACAGCGGGTCGTCGAAACGTCGCTCTGGAGGAATCAGTTGCTGTACATCACGCAGGAAAGCGGCCGGTAGACTCATTGGTCCTCCAGGATCAACACCACCAGGTCTTTCGGACCGTGGGCGCCGTATGCCAGCACTTGCTCGATGTCGGCGGTTTTCGACGGGCCGGACACCAGCAACGCATTGGTCGGCATGCCTTGTGCCCATTCGAACTCCTGCTGCACCTGATAGAAGTTGTCGCGGATTTCGCTGGCCCTGAGCAGGGCGAAATGCACCGGTGGCGCGAGGCTCATCAAGCGCGGTTCTTCCCGGGTCGGCCAGATAATCAGACTGCCGGTTGCCGCGATGGCGCCGAGGGTGCCGGTCAGACTCGCCGGTGTGTCGTTGAACAGCTCGGCTTTCCATTCCTCAACCGGGCGGTCGTAGGCCTTGAGCATTGGCAAGCCCGGATTTTTCGCCCAGTGCTGGGTGATCTGTTGACCGTGGGGCGTGGTCGGTGCGATCAGCAGGCTCGGCAACTGGCGGTCCCGCAGCAATTGCGCGAGTAGCGTCGGCCACTCTTCGCCGGACGTCAGATGGATTTCCGTGTGCACCGCTTCCATCAGCTTGCGCAATTGCGCAATGCGTTGCTCAGGCGCGTAGGTGTAAGGCTGGGTCACCAGATCGACATCAAAGTTGTCGGCCACCGGCGTGGTGCCTGTCAGACTTTTACGCAGTTTGGCGAGGATGTTTTGCTTGGCGCTCATCAGCGGTCTCCCTGTTTGGCCAAGTGCTCGCGGGCCATGTCATGCAGTGAGCGGGCGGCGGGTTTTGGTGCGCTATGGTTTTGCGTCCAGGGGCCGACATTGCTCGGCGTGAGGGCGCGCAAACGGGTGGCGAAGAACCCGAACAGGCGATACAGCGTCGGCGAGCTGTTGAGCTTCGCCCAGGCGTTCCAGATGAACCGTTCCTTGCGCGAATACTTGCTGCCCTGGCCGCGCATCACTTGGTTAGGACTGTCCGGGGCCTTGACGTTTTCTTCCCGCAGGCGCCGCAGCAGTGCAGGGATGGGGATTTTTACCGGGCAGACTTCTCCGCAGGCACCGCACAGCGAAGACGCGCTCGGGTGATCCGGGACTTTCGCCAGGCCAACCATGTGCGGGGTGACTATTTTTCCGATAGGGCCGGGGTAAACCTCTCCATAGGCATGGCCGCCGATTCGGGTATACACCGGGCAATGATTCATACAGGCGCCACAGCGGATGCAGTTCAGGGTCTGGCGCAATTCGCTGTCGGCAAAGGCCTGGCTGCGACCATTGTCGAGCAGCACGAGGTGCACTTCCTGCGGGCCGTCGAGTTCATGCGCCTTGCGCGGGCCGGAGATCATGTTGACGTAAGTGGTGATCGGGATGCCCAGGGCCGAACGGGTCAGCAGTGACAGCAGCGGCACCACGTCGCGCAGGTTTTCCACGACTTTTTCGATACCGGTGACGGCGATGTGCACCGGCGGCACCGTCGTGGTCATGCGGCCGTTGCCTTCGTTTTCCACCAGCAACAGGGTGCCGGTTTCGGCCACGGCGAAGTTGACACCGGAGACGCCGATATCCGCTTCGAAGAATTTCTGCCGCAAGACCTTGCGACCGATCTGAATGAGTTGGTCAACGTCCTTGGTGTATTCCACCCCAAGTTTGTCGTGGAACAAGGACGCGACCTGACCGGCATTCTTGTGGATCGCCGGCATGATTATGTGTGAAGGCTTCTCGTGGTCGAGCTGGACGATGTATTCCCCCATGTCGGACTCCAGGCATTCAATGCCTTGAGCCTCGAGGAAATGGTTCATCTCCATCTCTTCGCTGACCATCGATTTGCCCTTGATCACTTGCCGCCCCTCGTGAGCGCGGATGATCGAGAGGACGATGCCATTGGCTTCGTCCACCGTTTCCGCCCAGTGCACTGTCACACCGTTGCGAGTCAGGTTCTGTTCCAGTTGCTCGAGCAGCTCGGGCAACTTGGATAACGCACGGGCACGGACTGCATTGCCCAGCGCGCGCAAATGTTCTCTTTCATGGGCATCGCTGAAAGCCGCTGCCCGTTTGCTCATCAGTGAATCCATCGCCTTGCGGAAGTTGCTTCGCAATTGCGCGTCACCCAACGCCTGGTGGGCGCGGGTGCGGAAATCTTCTTCTACGGCAACCGTAGGAATAATCGTGGAAGTGCTCATCGGGCACCTCCGGTACGCTGCCAGAGGAAACTGGCCAGGTGCTGGCCGCGCAACGCTTCCTGCTGTTTTTCCAGCGAGCCGTTGATGTTCATCAAGCAACCGCAATCGGCACTCAACACCTTGTGTGCGCCGGACTCCTTCAACGCCCGGGTCTTGTCAGCCACCATCGCGCCGGAAATGTCTGGCATACGGACGCTGAATGTCCCGCCAAAGCCACAGCACTCACTTTCGTGATCGTGATTGACCCGCTCCACATTGCTCAACTGCGACAACAATTCGCGGCCATGCAGGTGGGTGTTCATTTCACGGCGTGCCGAGCACGAGGTGTGCAGCGCCACTTTTACCGGTTCGCCTTTGTCCTTGAGCTGCACCTTGCAGACAAACAACAGGAACTCGGCGAGTTCATAGGTTCTGGCAGCCAGCGCCTGAACCTGTTTCAACGTGTCCGGCTCGTCCTTGAACAAGTCGGCATAGTGTTCGCGCAACATTCCGGCGCAAGAGCCAGATGGCACCACCACCGGATAATCCCCGGCAAACAACGCCAGTTGCGAGCGCGCCACGGTCCGTGCCTGCTCGGTGTAACCCGAGGTGTAGGCCGGTTGGCCGCAGCAGCTTTGCCCTTGCGGGTACTCGACACGAATGCCTTCGCGCTCAAGCAGGTGGATCGCATCCATCCCGGCTTCGGGGTAGAACAAGTCGACCACGCAGGTCCCGAACAGGTAGACCCGTGACGGTTTCTCGCTGGGGTATTGCCGAGGCTCGGGCAGTGGCGGAGCGACACGGGTCGCATTCGGCACAGCGTTGTAAAAAAGCTCGCTCATCAGGCGTGTCTCCGGGTGGTCCCGGTTATCCGTCCGCTGAGGCTGCTGAATATAGAGAGAGTTGCTTTCAGCAGCCTTACAGACCGGGTTGTGAATTGCTGACGCCGGAATCACGGACCGGCGTCGGTTATTTCCATGTCGCTTGTAGTCTTCTTGTAGGTATCAGTGCACCAACATGCCGGTGAACCAGTAGGCCTGAGCCAAAGTGATCAAGCCGACAATCGTTGCAAAGAATAGGCTGTGCTTGAGGGTGAAGCGGAACAGATCCGATTCTTTGCCCACCAGACCGGTCGCGGCGCAGGCTACGGCGATCGACTGTGGCGAGATCATCTTGCCGGTTACGCCGCCGCTGGTGTTCGCCGCCACCAGCAAGGTGTCGTTGACACCGATCTGGTGCGCGGTGGTCGCTTGCAGCGAACTGAACAGGGCGTTGGACGACGTATCCGAACCGGTGAGGAACACGCCCAGCCAGCCGAGGAACGGCGAGAAGAACGGGAACGCCGCGCCCGTCGCCGCCAGTACCAGGGCCATGGTCGAGGACATGCCCGAGTAGTTGGTGACGAAGGCAAACGCCAGCACCATGCCGATCGACAGGATTGGCCAGCGCAGTTCGTAGAAGGTCTCTTTTAAAGTGGTCAGACCAGTTTTGAAATTGACCTTCAGCACCAACATCGAGATCAGCGCCGAGAAGAAGATCGCCGTACCGGTGGCGGAAATCGGGTCCAGTTTGAACACGGCCGCAATGGCGGTTGGCGTCGCCACGATCGGCGCGGTCTTGATGACCAGTTGATCCAGATGTGGAATGGCAAAGTTGAACACGAAGCTGTACATCGAACCGCCGGCGGCAAACATGGCCTTGAACGGCTTCAGGGTCCAGATGGTGACCAGTACGGTGAGAATCAGGAACGGCGACCAGGCCTTGAAAATTTCCCCAAGGCTGTAGGGCGATGCCACGGTGGTGCGCTTCTGGCCGAAACCACCGACGCTGGCGCTGACTACTGAGGCCGATACAGCGCCCACGATGTGTTGGCCGGCGGCGCGTTTCGGTTGCCAGACCTTCAGGAACAGGGTCAGGGCAATCAGGCTGGCCAGGGCCGAGGTGATGTCCGGCAGTTCCGGGCCGATGAAGTTCGAGGTGAAGTACTGGGTCACGGCAAAACTCAAGCCGGCCACCAGGGCCGCCGGCCAGGTTTCCCGCACGCCGCGCAGGCCATCCATCATGAACACCAGCCAGAACGGCACGAACATCGACAGCAGTGGCAGTTGGCGACCGGTCATGGCGCCGATCTTGAAGGCGTCGATGCCGGTCACTTGCCCGGCAACAATGATCGGAATACCCAGGGCGCCAAAGGCAACTGGCGCGGTGTTGGCGATCAGGCACAAGCCGGCGGCGTACAACGGGTTGAAACCCAGTCCTACCAACAGGGCCGCGGTAATCGCCACCGGTGCGCCAAAACCGGCCGCACCTTCGAGGAAGGCACCGAAGCAGAAACCGATCAGCAGGACCTGCAGGCGCTGGTCATCGGTGATCGACAGTACCGAACTGCGGATGACTTCAAACTGGCCACTCTTGACCGTCAGTTTGTAGAGGAATACCGCAGCCACAATGATCCAGGCAATCGGCCACAGGCCATAAGCGAAGCCATACCCGGCAGCGGCGAACGCCATATCGACCGGCATGTGGAAGGCAAAGATCGCCACCAGAATCGACAAGGCCAGTGTGATGCTGCCGGCGACATGCCCTTTGAGGCGGAACACGGCCAAGGCCAGGAAGAAAAACACGATGGGGATAACGGCTGCGAGTGCGGACAGGCCGAGGCTGCCGAGCGGGGTATAGAGCTGTTGCCAGGTTTGCATATGGGGTGGCCCCTAATTGTTGTTGGTCAGGCACTGATCAGCGTTCTTGGTTAATTGGTAATACCAATTTACAATCGCTGTTGGCTAGGGTAAAAGCCTTGTAGGCGGTGTGTCAATTTGCCGCCCTAAAACTTTTGTCGAATGCAAAGTGCGCAGGCTGTCTGTCTGGTATGACCAAATGCGCAGCGGCAGGTGCCGGCGGGGCGCCGATAGGCCAGAATAGAGCCCCGGCGAGCCGTCGGATCGTGGAGAAATCGAGTTATGGGGTTTGATCAGATTCGTCAGCGCCGTTTGTCTGACGATATTGTCGAGCAGCTTGAGGGCATGATCCTCGAGGGCACGTTGAAGGCGGGTGAGCGCTTGCCGGCCGAGCGTGCGTTGGCCGAACAATTTGGCGTATCACGCCCTTCGCTGCGCGAAGCCATTCAGAAACTGACAGCCAAGGGCTTGCTGGTCAGTCGCCAGGGCGGCGGCAACTATGTGGTGGAATCATTGGGGAGCACCTTCAGTGATCCTTTGTTGCATCTGCTGGAAAGCAACCCCGAGGCACAACGCGATCTGCTGGAGTTTCGCCATACGCTGGAAGCGTCCTGCGCCTACTACGCGGCGCTGCGTGCCACTGATGTGGATCGCGAGCGACTGACCGCGGCATTCAACGAATTACAGGACTGCTATTCGCGTCACGAAGAAGCCAGCCGTGCCGAAGAGGGGGCGGCGGACGCAAGTTTTCACCTGGCGATCGCCGAGGCCAGCCACAACGCCGTGTTGCTGCACACCATTCGCGGGCTGTTCGACCTGCTCAAGCGCAACGTGGTGACCAACATCGGTGGCATGTACAAGCAGCGTACCGAAACCCGCGACATGTTGATCACGCAGCACCGGGAGTTGTATCAGGCGATTATCGAAGGGCGGGCGGAGCAGGCGCGGGAGGTTTCCAGCCGACACATTTTGTATGTGCAGGAAGTGCTGGAAGAAGTGCGTCAGGAAGTGCAGCGCATGGCCCGGGCGGAGCGGCGCAAGGGGATGTAGCCAGTCGGTTTTGTATGGCTTGTGGGATTGCTTTCGCGGGCAAACCCGCTCCCACGGGTACATCGAAACCCTGTGGGAGTGGGCTTGCCCGCGAAGGGCGTTACTCTTCCTTGCCCTTGTTGCGCACTGCGCGCTGCAACTCGCGACCGGCGTCGCGTTCGCGCTCGGTATCACGCTTGTCGTATTCCTTCTTGCCCTTGCCCAGGGCGATCTCGCACTTGACCATGTGCTTGCTCCAGTACCAGGACAGGCACACGCAGGCGTAACCCTTTTGCTGCACAGCGGCAGAGAGCTTTTCCAGCTCGCGGCGATTGAGCAGCAATTTACGGGTGCGCACCGGGTCAGCGATGACGTGGGTGCTGGCGGTCGTCAGGGGCGTGATGTGACTGCCGAGCAGCCAGGCTTCGCCATCCTTGAGCAGTACGTAGCTGTCGACCAGCTGCAACTTGCTTGCCCGCAGACTTTTTACTTCCCAGCCGGCCAGGACCAGACCAGCCTCGAACCGATGCTCGATGAAGTAATCGTGTCGCGCCTTTTTATTTTGCGCGATGGTCCCTGTTGGGTGTTTCTTCTGTTTAGCCATAGGGGCGGCATTATAGGGAGTTGCACGCGAGTCGGCTACGGTGTTGCTACGTGCTTGAGCAGGTTGATTGAATCCCGGACAATGCGGCCTCTTTTTTGAACGCCGGGCGTGATAGCAATGTCGACAGACAAGGTTTCAGTCCATGGCAGTTGGGCTAGCCGCTGGGTCTTCATACTCGCCGCGACCGGTTCGGCCGTGGGGCTGGGGAGTATCTGGAAATTCCCGTACATGGTCGGCGTCTATGGCGGCGGCGCCTTCGTGCTGATGTTCCTGGTTTGCATCGCGCTGATTGGCATGCCGGTCATGCTGGCGGAAACCCTGATCGGCCGGCGTGCCCGGCACAGCCCGGCCAATGCCTTGAAGGCGCTGGCGATTGAGGCGGGGCACTCGGGCAAATGGTCCTGGGGCGCATTTGCCGGAATGATCACGGCATTGCTGATCCTGTCTTTCTACAGTGTGGTTGGCGGCTGGTCGCTGGACTACATCATCGACATGGGACGTGGCGACTTTCAGGGTACAACGCCGGATCAGGTGGGGGCTTACTTCGGCAATGTCATCGCCGATCCCTGGCGCCTGACACTCTGGCACACGATTTTCATGCTGTTGTCCGCGGTGGTGATCGCCAAGGGCGTGGTTGCCGGGCTTGAGCGCAGTTTGCGCATCATGATGCCGTTGTTGTTCGTGATGGTCCTCGTGCTGCTGGGTTACAGCATGACCACCGGCCATTTCATGGACGGTGTGCATTTCATGTTCGACTTCCATCCGGAAAAGGTCCTGGACGGTTTGTTGCCCGCGATGGGGCATGCGTTCTTTTCCCTGAGCGTGGGTGTAGGCTCGATCATGATCTACGGTGCCTACATGCCAAAGGATTCGTCGATATCGGGGACTGTCGTTGGCGTGGCGCTGCTCGACACCTTCGTGTCCCTGGTGGCAGGCCTGGCATTGTTTCCGATTGTTTTCGCGGCGGGCCTGAATCCGAGCGAGGGGCCGGGGTTGATGTTCGTCAGCCTGCCGTTTGCTTTCGGTAACGTTGCGTTCGGGCAACTGATGGGGGTGGTGTTCTTCGTGCTGGTGGCGGTCGCTGCCTGGAGTTCGGCGATTTCCCTGCTTGAGCCGATGGTGGCCTACCTGGTCGAGCGCACTAAAGTCAGTCGTGCATGGGTCACGTTCTGGTTGGCTTTCAGCTGCTGGGTTGTTGGCCTGGGCACGGTGTTCTCCTTCAATATCTGGAAGGAGGCCAAGTTCTTCGTGAGCGAAGACGGGATGTTCCACCTCTACCAGTGGGGAGCAACCGGTGGCCTCGACTTCTTTGGTGTGATCGATTTCTTTACCTCGCGACTCATGCTGCCGCTTGGCGGTTTGTGTTTCGTGGTGTTTGCGGGCTGGATCATGGGGCGTGAAGCGGTACGCGACGAGTTGTCGATCCGTAATCCTGCGCTGTTTGGTCTGTCCTTGTTCTTGATGCGCTATGTTGCGCCCATCGGCATCCTCGTAGTGTTTGCCGCCCAGCTGTGGAAGTAACGCTGACATGACAACACACATTTCACGTTCGGCCTTGCTGCCGTATCCGGCACAAGCGCTGTATGACCTGGTCAACGACGTGGCTCGCTATCCGGAGTTTCTGCCGTGGTGCTCGGCGGCCGAAGTCCTGGAGAGCTCGCCTGAGCATATGCGGGCGAGCGTTGGCGTGGCGAAGGGTGGCCTCAGCCAGCATTTCGTGACGCGTAATACCCTGGTTCCTGGCCAATCGATCGAAATGAACCTTGAGGAAGGCCCGTTCACTCAGTTGCATGGCATCTGGGTGTTCAAGGCGTTGACCGACAAGGCTTGCAAGATCAGCCTGGACCTTTCATTCGATTACGCAGGGCCGATTGTTCGCGCGACCCTGGGACCCTTGTTCAATCAGGCGGCCAATACACTGGTGGATGCATTCTGCCAGCGGGCCAAGCAAATACATGGTTGAGGCGGATATCGGGGTTGAGGTGGTGTATGCCGCCGTTGATCGCCAGGTGCTTGCGCCGGTGAAAGTGCCAGCAGGAACGACTGTTCGTGCCGCTTTGCTGAAATCCGGTATAGGTCAGGCATTTCCTGAGCTGGATCTGGCCGGGTGTCCTGTGGGAATCTTCGGTAAGGTCGTTGTCGATCCCGACAGCCGTTTGGTTCAAGCGGGGGATCGCATCGAGATTTATCGGCCGTTGCTGGCTGATCCGAAAGAGGTTCGCCGACTGCGTGCGGCCAAGGCTGCCGAGGCGAAGGCCCGGAAGCAGTAAGTCGCCGAACGCCAGACAATAAAAAGCCCGGACATGCCGGGCTTTTTATTGCGTCGCAAATTATTGCGGCGAGGTTTCCAGTGGTCGCGGCGTCGGGACCGGAACGGTTTCTACGCCGTCGACGTCCTTCTGGATCTGGTCCAGCAACGAACCTGGCTTGACCGGCTTTTCCGGTTTTGGCTTTTCGACGTTTTCCGCCGGGGCAGCCACTGTCGTGCCGCTGTCCTTGCCGAGAATGGCTTCGTCGCGGCTCACGCCTGGCATGAAATCACCGGAGAGGCTGACAAGCTGATCATTTGGGTTGAAGATAACGCTGATGCGTTCTTGCTGGCGTTCACCGCCACCTGGTTGCAGGCTGTACAGATAATCCCAGCGATCGGCATGGAACGTGTCAGTCAGCAGAGGGTTGCCCATGATAAACCGTACTTGCTTGCGGGTCATTCCCGGGCGTAACTGGTCTATCATGTCCTGCGTGACGACATTGCCCTGCTGGATGTCGATTTTGTAAACCCCGGGGAATGAACAACCGGCGAGTGCGAGCAGTCCCACAAAGGTGAAACTGGTTAGCAAGAGCTTGGTGTTTTGCATCGGTGGGCGACTTCCACTATCTTGGCTGGGACAACGTAAACGCCGATCATACCCGCATTAAGAGAAGCTGCGAAGCAGCATCGCGAGAAAGCTGACCATGGTTGAAAATAGCGAACTACGCAAAGCCGGCCTCAAAGTGACCCTGCCACGGGTCAAAATTCTGCAAATGCTCGATTCCGCCGAGCAGCGCCACATGAGTGCCGAGGATGTCTACAAGGCCCTTATGGAGGCTGGTGAGGACGTCGGTCTGGCCACGGTTTACCGTGTTCTGACCCAGTTCGAGGCAGCTGGCCTTGTGGTGCGACACAACTTCGACGGAGGCCATGCGGTCTTCGAGCTGGACGACGGAAAGCATCACGACCATATGGTCAACGTCGAAACCAGCGAAGTGATCGAATTCTTCGACGAGGAAATCGAGCGGCTTCAGAAAGCAATCGTCGACAAGTATGGCTTCGAGATGGTTGATCACAATCTGGTGCTGTACGTGCGCAAGAAAAAGTAAGCATGTCGCGCGAACATCGGTTCGCGAAACGAACGAAGGCGACCCCAGGGTCGCCTTCGTGCTTTCTGCCTCTATCTATTCAAGCTTTTGCGGCAACCACCATTTTCCTGGCGTGAGCCAGGGATTCCTTGGTGAGGTCAATGCCGCCGAGCATCCGCGCGACTTCTTCGACGCGGTCGTTTTTGCTCAATCTGGAAACGGCTGTACGGGTGGCATCCTCACCGCGCACCTTGTGCACGAATAGATGCTGATGACCTTGCGCTGCCACTTGCGGCAAGTGGGTCACGGTCAGTACCTGCCCGCGCTCGCCGAGCCTGCGTAGCAACTGGCCGACGATTTCTGCGGTCGGACCGCCAATGCCGACGTCGACTTCGTCGAACACCAGGGTCGGGACACGGGAAGTCTGTGCGGTGATTACCTGGATCGCCAGGCTGATCCGCGACAGTTCGCCGCCGGATGCCACTTTCGCCAGGGCCTTCAGCGGCTGGCCAGGGTTGGCGCTGACCAGCAGTTCTACCTGTTCCAGGCCATTGGGCAGAAGTTCATCGCTGCTGTTGGGGCGCAATTCAATGGTAAAGCGCCCGCCAGGCATACCCAGACGCTGGATTTCCTGCTCCACGGCGCCGGCCAGGCTGTTCGATGCCTGATGCCTTAGATCGCTCAGTTCCCTGGCCCTTTCCTGATAGTGCCGGGCATAGGAAGACAGCTCATCGCTCAGTCGCTCGATGGATTCGTCGTTGGCGTTCAGGGTTTCGATTTCATCCAGCAGCTTCTGTTGCATCTCGGCAACTTCGGTTGGCTGGATGCGGTGTTTGCGTGCCAGGGTGTAGATCGCGTCGAGGCGTTCTTCAAGGTATTGAAGGCGCGACGGGTCGGCGTCGAAATTGTCGAGGAAGCGGTTCAGTTCACCTACGGCCTCTTCAACCTGGATCTGTGCACTGGTCAACAAGCTGCTGGCTTCACCCAGCGCACCGATCGAGCTGTTCACGCTCGACAGGCGGTTGAGGCTGGCGGTGAGAGCGTTGAGGACATTCCCCGAATCACTTTCACTGCATTGCTCGACGACTTGTCGGCAGATTCCCAGCAGGGTTTCGGCGTTGGTCAGGTTCTTGTGTTCCTGTTCCAGCTGCTCCAGCTCGTTGTCGCCAAGGCCGAGGTTTTCCAGCTCCTCGAGTTGATAGCTGAGCAGCTGATGACGGGCGCGTTGCTCGTCGCCGGAGTTGGAGAGTCGCTCCAGCTCCTGGCGGGTCTGGCGCCAGCGTTGGGCGGCGAGTTGAACCTGGCGGGCAAGATCCGTCGCGCCGGCATATTCATCGAGCAGGCGACGGTGGGTATCGGTCTTGAGCAGGGATTGGTGTTCGTGCTGGCTGTGAATGTCGATCAGCAGCTCGCCCAGCGCCTTGAGGTCGCCAAGCGGGCAGGGCGTGCCGTTGATGTAGCCACGCGAGCGTCCTTCGGATGTGATCACCCGGCGCAGGATGCACGGGCCGTCGTTTTCGAGGTCGCGCTCGGCCAGCCAGGCGCTGGCTTCCGGAATGTCGGCCAGATCAAAGGTGGCCAGGATGTCGGCCTTGTCCGCGCCGGGGCGGACCACGCCGCTGTCGGCGCGATCACCCAGGGTAAGGCCCAGCGCGTCGAGCATGATCGACTTGCCCGCGCCGGTTTCCCCGGTGATCACGCTCATCCCGCGATCGAGTTCGAGATCGAGATGTTCAACGATGGCGTAGTTGTGTACGGACAGGTGCACCAGCATATGGGCCGCTCCCAGGTGTTAAGTCTGGTTATTTATACAGTGTTTTGTTTCTGGCTGACAATGCCCCTCGTTAGCTCGATTGGCTTGGTCCGACGAAACCCTTATCGCCGGCGGGAATGACAATGCGGTTATTTTTTGTAGGGTTAATGATCGGGCCCCCCTTGAAGCCGGATTTTGCGGCCCCATATAGCTGGGCAGAAGCGCGAGTCGAGCTCGCGGACGATATTGAAAGGAGAAATCTATGGCTGACGAACAGACAGTGGATACGCAAAACCCAGACGCCAACCAGGCGCCCGAGGCTTCGGGTGAAGACCTGGCGGCTCGTGTACAAGTGCTCGAAGAGCAACTGGCAGGCGCTCAGGATCAGGCTTTGCGTGTAGCCGCCGATCTGCAGAACGTCCGCCGTCGCGCCGAGCAGGATGTAGAGAAAGCTCACAAGTTCGCGCTGGAAAAGTTCGCCGGCGACCTGCTGCCGATCGTCGACAGCCTGGAGCGCGGCCTGGAACTGTCCAGCCCGGACGACGAAAGCATCCGTCCGATGCGCGAAGGCATCGAACTGACCCTGAAAATGTTCCACGACACCCTCAAGCGTTATCAGCTTGAAGCGATCGATCCGCATGGCGAACCGTTCAATGCCGTTCAGCATCAGGCAATGGCCATGCAGGAAAGTGCCGATGTCGAGCCGAACAGCGTTCTGAAGGTGTTCCAGAAGGGCTATCAGCTCAATGGTCGTCTGCTGCGCCCGGCGATGGTCGTGGTCAGCAAGGCGCCTGCGCCGGTTTCGCCCTCGATTGACGAGCAGGCTTGAAATCCGCCGCAAGGCCCCCATTTATAAGTCAAGCGTTTAAGTGCTACCGCAGTTAGCCACCACTGCTGCGGCAACCAAATCCAAAGTTTCGGGAGAGTGAACATGGGCAAAATTATCGGTATCGACCTGGGGACTACCAACTCCTGCGTCTCCGTGCTGGAAAACGGCAAGGCAAAAGTTATTGAAAACGCTGAAGGCGCGCGTACCACGCCGTCGATCATCGCTTACGCCAACGATGGCGAAATTCTGGTTGGCCAGTCGGCCAAGCGTCAGGCCGTGACCAATCCGCACAACACCCTGTATGCGGTGAAGCGTCTGATCGGTCGTCGTTTCGACGAAGAAGTCGTGCAGAAAGACATCCAGATGGTCCCTTACAAGATCGTCAAGGCTGACAACAGCGACGCCTGGGTTGAAGTGAACGGCCAGAAAATGGCACCGCCACAAATCTCGGCTGAAATCCTGAAGAAGATGAAGAAGACCGCCGAAGACTACCTCGGCGAGACCGTGACTGAAGCGGTGATCACCGTTCCGGCCTACTTCAACGACAGCCAGCGTCAAGCGACCAAGGACGCCGGCCGCATCGCCGGTCTGGACGTAAAACGTATCATCAACGAACCGACCGCAGCCGCTCTGGCTTACGGTATGGACAAGGCGAAGGGCGATCACACCGTGATCGTTTACGACCTGGGCGGCGGTACTTTCGACGTTTCCGTGATCGAGATCGCTGAAGTCGATGGCGAGCATCAGTTCGAAGTACTGGCCACCAACGGTGACACGTTCCTGGGCGGTGAAGACTTTGACATTCGTCTGATCGACTACCTCGTCGACGAATTCAAGAAAGAAAGCGGCATGAACCTCAAGGGCGACCCGCTGGCCATGCAGCGCCTTAAAGAAGCTGCTGAAAAAGCCAAGATCGAACTGTCCTCGAGTCAGTCGACCGACGTGAACCTGCCGTACATCACTGCAGACGCTACCGGTCCTAAGCACCTGAACGTGAAGATCTCCCGCGCCAAGCTCGAAGCATTGGTGGAAGACCTGGTTCAGCGCACCATCGAACCTTGCCGCATCGCGATGAAAGATGCCGGTATCGACGTTGGCGCGATCAACGACGTGATCCTGGTGGGCGGTCAGACCCGTATGCCACTGGTTCAGAAGCTGGTAACCGAGTTCTTCGGTAAAGAAGCTCGTAAAGACGTGAACCCGGACGAAGCGGTTGCCATGGGCGCTGCCATTCAGGGCGCGGTACTGGCCGGTGACGTGAAGGACGTTCTGCTGCTCGACGTCAGCCCGCTGACCCTGGGTATCGAAACCATGGGTGGCGTGATGACCGCGCTGATCGAGAAAAACACCACGATTCCTACCAAGAAATCGCAAGTGTTCTCGACTGCCGACGACAACCAGGGCGCCGTGACCATTCACGTGCTGCAGGGCGAGCGTAAGCAAGCCGCACAGAACAAGTCCCTGGGCAAGTTCGACCTGGCTGACATTCCACCAGCTCCACGTGGTGTGCCGCAGATCGAAGTGACCTTCGACATCGACGCCAACGGCATCCTGCACGTAGGTGCGAAAGACAAGGCTACCGGCAAGACTCAGTCGATCGTGATCAAGGCCAACTCCGGTCTGTCCGACGAAGAAATCGAGCGTATGGTGCGTGATGCCGAGGCGAACGCCGAGGAAGACCGCAAGTTCGAAGAGCTGGCCACTGCCCGCAACCAGGGTGATGCACTGGTTCACTCGACGCGCAAAATGGTTGCCGATGCCGGCGATAAAGTGACCGCTGAAGAGAAGACTGCAATCGAAGCGGCAGTGGTTGCCCTGGAAGCCGCTGTTAAAGGCGACGACAAGGCTGCTATCGAAGCCAAGGTTGAAGAGCTGTCGAAAGTCTCCGCTCCAGTGGCGCAAAAGATGTACGCCGAACAGGCTCAGCCTGCTGAAGGCGCGGCACCGCACGACGACAAGGCGCAAAAGGCTGACGACGTTGTCGACGCCGAGTTCGAAGAAGTGAAAGACCACAAGTAAGTTGTTGGTCGGCCGGTTGACTGCCTTTGGGCGGTGACTGGTAGGATGTCGCCGCGCGGGAGCTTGCTCCCGCGTTGGCGTGTCTGGAATACGCGAATTTTTACAGCATGCGACATCGTTCGCGTGGTGGTGGTATGGCCGGGAATGCTCCTGCTTTTCGAGCCGCAAGTACCGCATTGAATCAAAGACCAGGATCGTTGAATTGACGTGAGTTGGGTCCGGGCCTGTATTGGGGCTCAGCGAGTTCGGCAGACTCAGGAGGGTTTTGTCGGACGTCCTCAAGAGTGCAAAGACTTATGGCAAAGCGTGACTATTACGAAGTGTTGGGTGTTGAGCGTGGCTCAAGCGAAGCGGACCTGAAAAAGGCCTACCGTCGCCTGGCGATGAAGCACCACCCGGACCGTAATCCGGATGACAAGGCGTCGGAAGAGAAATTCAAGGAGGCCAACGAGGCCTACGAAGTGCTGTCGGATTCCGGCAAGCGCGCGGCATACGACCAGTACGGTCATGCCGGTGTCGACCCGAGCATGGGTGGCGGCGGTGCCGGGTTCGGCGGTCAGAACTTCTCCGATATCTTTGGCGATGTCTTCAGTGATTTCTTCGGTGGTGGTCGCGGCGGTTCCCGTGGTGGCGCTCAGCGCGGCAGTGACTTGCGCTACACCCTGGAACTGGACCTCGAGGAAGCGGTGCGCGGTACGACCGTGAACATCCGCGTTCCGACGCTGGTCAACTGCAAGCCTTGCGACGGCTCCGGTGCCAAGAGAGGCTCTTCACCGGTGACCTGCCCGACTTGCGGCGGTATCGGCCAGGTGCGCATGCAGCAAGGTTTTTTCTCGGTGCAGCAGACCTGCCCGCGCTGCCATGGTCAGGGCAAGATCATTTCCGATCCATGCGATTCCTGCCACGGCGAAGGTCGTGTCGAAGAGTACAAGACCCTGTCGGTGAAAGTGCCGGCCGGTGTCGATACCGGTGACCGCATTCGTTTGTCCGGCGAAGGCGAGGCGGGTGCTCAGGGTGGTCCGACTGGCGACCTGTACGTGGTGATCAATGTACGTGAGCACGCGATCTTCCAGCGTGACGGCAAGCACCTGTTCTGCGAAGTGCCGATCAGCTTCGTCGACGCTGCGCTGGGTGGCGAGCTGGAGATTCCGACCCTTGACGGTCGCGTCAAGCTGAAGATTCCTGAGGGTACTCAGACCGGCAAGCAGTTCCGCGTTCGTGGCAAGGGTGTTGCACCCGTGCGCGGTGGCGGTGCCGGTGACCTGATGTGCCGTGTGGCGGTCGAGACTCCGGTCAACCTGAGCCGTCGCCAGCGCGAAATGCTCGAAGAGTTCCGCAGCTCGCTGGCGGACGACAACAGTCACTCGCCGAAAACCACTGGCTGGTTCGAAGGCGTCAAGCGCTTCTTCGGCGATCTGTAAGGAGTCGGCATGCGACGTATTGCTGTGATGGGCGCTGCCGGGCGCATGGGTAAAATCCTGGTCGAGGCCGTGCAGCAGCGCGCGCCTCTGACCGGTCTGACGGCAGCCGTTGTGCGCCCTGGCAGCACGCTGATTGGCGTGGATGCGGGTGAGCTGGCTTCGCTGGGGCGCATTGGCGTGCCGCTGACCGGAAGCCTGGAGTCCGTGGCGGAAGAGTTCGATGTGTTGATCGACTTTACGCTGCCGGAAGTCATGCTGAAAAACCTGGCCTTCTGCCGCGAGGCAGGCAAGGCCATGGTGATCGGCACCACCGGGCTGGACGCTGCGCAGAAGCAGTTGCTGGTGGAGGCGGGCAAGGATATTCCCGTCGTCTTCGCTGCCAACTTCAGCGTTGGTGTGAACCTGTCGCTGAAGCTGCTCGATATGGCTGCTCGAGTGCTGGGTGATGAGGCGGATATCGAAATCATCGAAGCGCATCACCGTCACAAGATCGATGCGCCGTCCGGTACGGCCCTGCGCATGGGTGAAGTGATCGCTGGTGCGCTGGATCGTGATCTGCAAAAGGTCGCGGTTTATGGTCGTGAAGGCCATACCGGTGTGCGTGAGCGTGAAACCATCGGCTTTGCCACCGTGCGCGGTGGTGATGTGGTTGGCGATCACACGGTGCTGTTTGCCTGCGAAGGCGAGCGTCTGGAAATCACCCATAAAGCATCCAGCCGCATGACCTTCGCCAAGGGCGCGGTACGTGCTGCGTTGTGGCTGGACGGGCGCGAGCCTGGCCTTTATGACATGCAAGATGTGCTCGACCTGCGTTAAGATGCACCCGAAATCGGGCTCGCGCACAGCGTTTGAGCCCGGTTTTATTCCGCCAAGCGACGTCCTGTCGCATTCTCCAGCCTTTAAGGCTCATTGGCGGTAGACCAAAAATGCCTTTTTCTGTAAGCTACAGCTTTAGTGTGTCCACTAAAAGCGCGCAGAATAATTCAGTGAAGAAGCGGGGTGACGTGTCCATACGTCACTCCGCTTTTTTACAACCTGCGATCGCCCTTTCAGGCTTTATTTACGGGAGGTCTTCTTGACTAAGCCAGCCATACTCGCCCTTGCTGATGGCAGCATTTTTCGCGGCGAAGCCATTGGAGCCGACGGTCAAACCGTTGGTGAGGTGGTGTTCAACACCGCAATGACCGGCTATCAGGAAATCCTTACCGATCCTTCCTACGCCCAACAGATCGTTACCCTGACTTATCCGCACATCGGCAATACCGGCACTACGCCGGAAGACGCCGAGTCCAACCGCGTCTGGTCTGCCGGCCTGGTCATCCGTGACCTGCCATTGGTGGCGAGCAACTGGCGTAACACGATGTCCCTGTCCGACTACCTGAAGGCCAACAATGTTGTAGCCATCGCCGGTATCGACACCCGCCGCCTGACGCGCATCCTGCGTGAAAAAGGCGCGCAGAACGGCTGCATCATGGCCGGTGACAACATTTCCGAAGAAGCCGCCATCGCCGCCGCCCAGGGCTTCCCTGGCCTCAAGGGCATGGACCTGGCGAAAGTCGTCAGCACCAAGGAAAGCTACGAGTGGCGCTCGACTGTCTGGGATCTGAAAACCGACAGCCACGCGACCATCGAGGCCTCCGAGCTGCCGTACCACGTCGTGGCCTACGACTACGGCGTCAAGGTGAACATCCTGCGCATGCTGGTCGAGCGCGGTTGCCGCGTGACCGTCGTGCCTGCGCAAACGCCTGCTGCCGATGCACTGGCGCTGAAGCCGGATGGCGTGTTCCTGTCCAACGGCCCTGGTGATCCGGAGCCTTGCGACTACGCGATCCAGGCGATCAAGGACGTGCTGGAAACCGAAATTCCGGTCTTCGGTATCTGCCTCGGTCACCAGCTGCTGGCCCTGGCCTCCGGCGCCAAGACCCTGAAAATGGGTCACGGCCACCACGGTGCCAACCACCCCGTCCAGGATCTGGACAGCGGCGTGGTGATGATCACCAGCCAGAACCACGGTTTTGCCGTAGACGAAGCGACCCTGCCAGCCAACGTTCGCGCGATCCATAAATCGCTGTTCGACGGCACCCTGCAGGGTATCGAGCGTACCGACAAGAGCGCCTTCAGCTTCCAGGGTCACCCTGAAGCCAGCCCTGGCCCGAACGACGTAGCGCCATTGTTCGATCGCTTCATCAACGAGATGGCCAAGCGACGCTGATCGCTCGTCCTTGATGTAGCACAGCTTGAGGGCGGCCCCGATACCGGTGGCCCCCTCAAGTCAGAGATTGAACAAGACGGCTTGCCGACTGACCTGCGGATTTGAGTGACAAACCCATGCCAAAACGTACAGACATTAAAAGCATCCTGATTCTTGGCGCTGGCCCGATCGTGATCGGCCAGGCCTGCGAATTCGACTACTCCGGCGCCCAGGCCTGCAAGGCCCTGCGCGAAGAGGGTTACCGCGTCATCCTGGTGAACTCCAACCCGGCCACCATCATGACCGACCCGGCCATGGCCGACGCCACCTACATCGAGCCGATCAAGTGGCAGACCGTTGCCAAGATCATCGAGAAAGAGCGTCCGGACGCGCTGCTGCCGACCATGGGTGGCCAGACCGCTCTGAACTGCGCCCTGGACCTGGAGCGCGAAGGCGTTCTGGAAAAGTTCGGCGTAGAGATGATCGGCGCCAACGCCGACACCATCGACAAGGCTGAAGACCGCTCGCGTTTCGACAAGGCCATGAAATCCATCGGCCTGGCGTGCCCGCGTTCCGGTATCGCCCACAGCATGGAAGAGGCCAATGCGGTCCTCGAGAAGCTCGGCTTCCCGTGCATCATTCGTCCGTCCTTCACCATGGGCGGCACCGGTGGCGGTATCGCTTACAACCGTGAAGAGTTCGAAGAAATCTGCGCCCGTGGTCTGGACCTGTCGCCGACCAAGGAACTGCTGATCGACGAATCGCTGATCGGCTGGAAAGAGTACGAGATGGAGGTTGTCCGCGATAAGAAGGACAACTGCATCATCGTCTGCTCCATCGAAAACTTCGACCCGATGGGCGTGCACACCGGCGACTCGATCACCGTGGCTCCTGCACAGACCCTGACCGACAAGGAATACCAGATCCTGCGTAACGCCTCCCTGGCGGTACTGCGCGAGATCGGCGTGGAAACCGGTGGTTCCAACGTTCAGTTCGGTATCTGCCCGAACACCGGCCGCATGGTCGTGATCGAGATGAACCCGCGCGTATCGCGTTCCTCGGCACTGGCCTCGAAAGCCACCGGCTTCCCGATCGCCAAGGTCGCGGCCAAGCTGGCTGTGGGCTACACCCTCGACGAGCTGTCGAACGACATCACCGGCGGCAAGACCCCGGCGTCCTTCGAGCCATCCATCGACTACGTCGTCACCAAGCTGCCACGCTTTGCCTTCGAGAAGTTCTCCAAGGCTGATGCGCGCCTGACCACTCAGATGAAGTCGGTCGGTGAAGTCATGGCCATCGGCCGTACCTTCCAGGAATCCCTGCAGAAAGCCCTGCGCGGCCTGGAGGTCGGTGTTTGCGGCCTGGACGAGAAAGTTGATCTGGGCAACCCGGAAAGCATGAGCGTGCTCAAGCGCGAGCTGACCGTGCCGGGCGCCGAGCGTATCTGGTACGTGGCGGACGCAATGCGCGCCGGCATGAGCGTCGAAGACATCTTCGGCATGACCATGATCGATCCTTGGTTCCTGGTACAGATGGAGGACCTGATCAAGGAAGAAGCGAAGGTCAAGACCCTGGGTCTGACCAGCATCGACCGCGACCTGATGTTCCGCCTCAAGCGCAAGGGCTTCTCCGATATGCGCCTGGCCAAGCTGCTGGGTGTGACCGAGAAGAGCCTGCGCGCTCACCGTCACAAGCTGGAAATCTTCCCGGTCTACAAGCGCGTCGACACTTGCGCAGCCGAGTTCGCCACCGACACCGCTTACCTGTACTCGACATACGAGGAAGAGTGCGAAGCCGCACCATCGGGTCGCGACAAAATCATGATCCTGGGCGGCGGTCCGAACCGTATCGGCCAGGGCATTGAGTTCGACTACTGCTGCGTGCACGCGGCACTGGCCCTGCGCGATGACGGGTACGAGACCATCATGGTCAACTGCAACCCGGAAACCGTATCCACCGACTACGACACCTCCGATCGCCTGTACTTCGAACCAGTGACCCTGGAAGACGTGCTGGAAATCGTTCGCGTCGAGAAGCCGAAAGGCGTGATCGTCCAGTACGGCGGCCAGACCCCGCTGAAACTGGCTCGCGCCCTGGAAGCGGCTGGCGTGCCGATCATCGGCACCAGCCCTGATGCAATCGACCGCGCCGAAGACCGCGAGCGCTTCCAGCAGATGGTCCAGCGCCTGAACCTGCGTCAGCCGCCGAACGCCACCGTGCGCAGCGAAGACGAAGCCATTCGTGCCGCCAGCAAGATCGGTTACCCGCTGGTGGTGCGTCCGTCCTACGTACTGGGCGGTCGTGCGATGGAAATCGTTTACGAAGAAGAAGAACTCAAGCGCTACCTGCGTGAAGCGGTTCAAGTGTCCAACGACAGCCCGGTGCTGCTGGACCACTTCCTCAACTGCGCCATCGAAATGGACGTGGATGCGGTCTGCGACGGCAAGGACGTGGTGATCGGCGCGATCATGCAGCACATCGAGCAGGCCGGTGTTCACTCCGGTGACTCCGCGTGCTCGCTGCCGCCATACTCGCTGCCGGCGCACATCCAGGACGAGATGCGCGAGCAGGTCAAGAAAATGGCCCTGGAACTCGGCGTGGTCGGCCTGATGAACGTTCAGTTGGCGCTGCAAGGCGAAGACATCTACGTCATCGAAGTCAACCCGCGTGCTTCCCGTACCGTACCGTTCGTGTCCAAGTGCATCGGCGTTTCCCTGGCGATGATCGCAGCACGCGTGATGGCCGGTAAAACCCTGAAAGAGCTGGGTTTCACCAAGGAAATCATCCCGAACTTCTACAGCGTGAAAGAGGCGGTGTTCCCGTTCGCCAAATTCCCTGGTGTTGACCCGATCCTCGGCCCTGAGATGAAGTCCACCGGTGAAGTGATGGGCGTGGGCGATACCTTCGGTGAGGCGTTCGCCAAGGCCCAGATGGGCGCCAGCGAAGTGTTGCCGACCGGCGGTACTGCGTTCATCAGCGTACGTGACGACGACAAGCCGCTGGTTGCGGGCGTGGCCCGTGATCTGATCAACTTGGGCTTCGAAGTGGTTGCCACTGCCGGTACTGCCAAGCTGATCGAGGCTGCAGGCCTGAAAGTGCGCCGTGTGAACAAGGTGACCGAAGGTCGTCCGCACGTGGTCGACATGATCAAGAATGACGAAGTCACGCTGATCATCAACACCACCGAAGGTCGTCAGTCGATCGCTGATTCGTACTCCATTCGTCGTAATGCCCTGCAGCACAAGATTTATTGCACCACCACCATTGCTGCTGGCGAAGCCATCTGTGAGGCGCTGAAGTTCGGTCCTGAAAAAACCGTACGCCGCTTGCAGGATCTACACGCAGGATTGAAGGCATGAGCATAACGAAGTACCCAATGACCGTTCAGGGCGCGCGCGCCCTGGAAGAAGAGCACCTTCACCTGACCAAGGTCGTTCGTCCGAAGCTCAGCCAGGACATCGGGACGGCCCGTGAGTTGGGTGACTTGAAGGAAAACGCCGAATACCACGCTGCCCGTGAGCAGCAGGGTATGGTCGAGGCGCGGATTCGTGACATCGAAGGCCGGATTCAGAACCAGGTCATCATCGACGTCACGAGCATTCCGCACACCGGCAAAGTGATCTTCGGCACCACCGTCGAAATCGCCAACGTCGAGACGGATGAAAGCGTCACTTACCACATCGTGGGTGAGGATGAGGCTGACTTCAAACTTGGCAAGATTTCGGTTGGCTCGCCCCTGGCTCGTGCCTTGATCGGCAAGGAAGAGGGCGATGTGGTTGCGGTGAAAACGCCAAGTGGCGTTATCGAGTACGAGATTGTCGAAGTTCGCCACATCTGAAGGCCGGCGCCCGCTTCGTGCGGGCGCCATGCTTTGGCAGCTGACCCAGATGTTGTGGGTCGGCGGCTTGTGGCTGTTGCAAGTTGGTCTGTTGCCGGTGCTGGGGCGAATTGGCCTGGCGCCGCTACTGATCGACGAAATCGCAGGCACGCTCAATGCGCTGGTAGTGGGATTTGCTACGGCGTGCTTGATTTTTCAGGCTTTGGTGCTGATAAAGACCGAGGGCCTTGTCAGTCTATGGCGGGATGTTCGCGGGCAACTGCTGTTGATGGCGCTGTGCGCGTGCGCGATGTACTTCGCCGTGCGTTTTGGCTGGCCGGATGCCGTGCGTTGGCAGGCGTTCAGCTATCTTGCTCTGGGCTTTACCGGAGTGGTGCTGGTGTTGCAGCCGGTGCCGGGATGGAGTGGCAGGGTGCGCGAAGCACACCCTTGACCCTTGCCATCACTTGAAGCGATGGACGTTCGACAGCTGCTTGTTGACGCTGAAGTTCTTGCGGTAGATCAGTGCCATCTTGCCGATGACCTGAACCAGATCCGCTTTGCCGACCTTGCAGAGCTCTGCAATGGACGCCAGGCGCGATTCGCGATCGAGGATGTTGAGCTTGATCTTGATCAGCTCGTGATCCGCCAAAGCGCGTTCAAGTTCGGCTAACACACCTTCAGTCAAACCATTGTCTGCCACAATCAAAACTGGTTTCAGATGGTGGCCAATGGATTTGTACTGTTTCTTCTGCTCTTGAGTGAGCGGCATAATCTGACCCCTGCGTCTGATCTTGTAAAAAGCGGCGGCCAGTTTACCCGAGCGAGTCCGGGACCGCCCAGTTAATCACGACCCGTTTTACTTCCGAGGTATCCCGTGGCCCGTTCCAAGACAAGCCTTAACTGGCTGAAAGAGCATTTCAACGACCCATTCGTCAAAATGGCACAAAAAGACGGGTACCGTTCCCGCGCCAGCTACAAACTGCTGGAGATCCAGGAAAAGGACCGTCTGATTCGTCCAGGCATGAGCGTAATCGACCTCGGTGCGGCTCCGGGGGGCTGGTCCCAGGTGACCAGTCGTCTGATTGGCGGGCAGGGGACGCTGATCGCTTCTGACATTCTGGAAATGGACAGCATCCCGGACGTGACCTTCATTCAGGGCGACTTTACCGAGGATGCCGTGCTGGCCCGGATCCTCGATGCGGTCGGAAATAAAGAAGTAGACCTTGTGATTTCCGACATGGCCCCCAATATGAGTGGATTACCAGCTGTCGACATGCCGCGAGCGATGTTCCTGTGCGAGTTGGCACTGGATCTTTCGACCCGGGTGCTCAAGCCCGGTGGTGATTTTTTGATCAAGATCTTCCAGGGCGAAGGCTTCGACGAATTCCACAAGAGCGTTCGCCAGCAGTTCGAGAAGGTGCAGATGCGCAAGCCGACGTCGTCGCGCGACCGTTCTCGCGAGCAGTACCTGCTGGGCCGCGGTTTCCGCGGACGCAGTGAGGAATGAATTAATTTTTGATCGGGGTGATAGGATTTTCGTATTACGCCTTGTCAGAAATAGCGAATATTGTGTAGGAAGTGTTTCACAAAGGGTTACAGACGGCGCCTGCCAAGTTGTAGGTAATGTAGTAAGTTAGGCCGGTGAATATCATGCGAAGCGCGCGTCAGTAGCGGAGCTTGCTTCAGAGGGTAGTTAATTGAACGATATGGCAAAGAATCTGATCCTGTGGTTGATCATCGCGGCTGTCCTGGTGACGGTGATGAACAACTTCTCCAGCCCTAACGAGCCGCAGACCCTCAACTATTCCGACTTCATCCAGCAGGTCAAGGATGGCAAGGTCGAGCGCGTGGCGGTTGATGGCTACGTGATTACCGGCAAACGCAACGATGGCGACAGCTTCAAGACCATTCGTCCGGCGATCCAGGACAACGGCCTGATTGGCGACCTGGTGGATAACCACGTCGTGGTCGAAGGCAAGCAGCCTGAGCAGCAAAGCATCTGGACCCAGCTTCTGGTCGCCAGCTTCCCGATCCTCGTGATCATCGCCGTGTTCATGTTCTTCATGCGGCAGATGCAGGGCGGTGCGGGTGGCAAGGGCGGGCCGATGAGCTTCGGTAAAAGCAAGGCGCGCCTGCTCTCCGAGGATCAGGTGAAAACAACCCTGGCTGACGTTGCCGGTTGCGACGAAGCCAAGGAAGAAGTCGGTGAGCTGGTCGAGTTCCTGCGCGATCCGGGCAAATTCCAGCGCCTGGGTGGCCGCATTCCTCGCGGCGTGCTGATGGTTGGTCCTCCGGGTACCGGTAAAACCCTGCTGGCCAAGGCCATCGCCGGCGAAGCCAAAGTACCGTTCTTCACCATTTCCGGCTCCGACTTCGTCGAAATGTTCGTCGGTGTGGGTGCCAGCCGTGTTCGCGACATGTTCGAACAGGCCAAGAAACACGCTCCATGCATCATCTTCATCGACGAAATCGATGCGGTCGGTCGCCATCGTGGCGCTGGCATGGGTGGTGGTCACGACGAGCGCGAACAGACTCTCAACCAGTTGCTGGTCGAGATGGACGGCTTCGAAATGAATGACGGCATCATCGTGATTGCTGCGACCAACCGTCCTGATGTATTGGACCCTGCGTTGCTGCGTCCAGGCCGTTTCGACCGTCAGGTTGTGGTCGGTCTGCCGGACATCCGTGGTCGCGAACAGATTCTCAAGGTTCACATGCGCAAAGTGCCGATGGGCGACGACGTTGCTCCGGCCGTGATCGCTCGTGGTACTCCAGGCTTCTCTGGTGCCGACCTGGCCAACCTGGTCAACGAGGCATCGTTGTTCGCTGCCCGTGCCGGCAAGCGCATCGTCGAGATGAAGGAATTCGAACTGGCGAAAGACAAGATCATGATGGGCGCCGAGCGCAAATCCATGGTCATGTCCGAGAAGGAAAAGCAGAACACGGCTTATCACGAAGCGGGCCACGCCATCGTGGGGCGTGTCGTGCCTGAGCATGATCCGGTGTACAAGGTGTCGATCATCCCGCGCGGTCGTGCGCTGGGTGTAACCATGTTCCTGCCGGAAGAGGATCGTTACAGCCTGTCCAAGCGTGCATTGATCAGCCAGATCTGCTCGCTGTACGGCGGTCGTATTGCGGAAGAAATGACCCTGGGCTTCGATGGCGTGACCACCGGTGCTTCCAACGACATCATGCGTGCCAGCCAGATTGCGCGTAACATGGTGACCAAGTGGGGGCTTTCGGAAAAACTCGGTCCGTTGATGTACGCCGAAGAAGAGGGTGAAGTGTTCCTCGGTCGCGGCGGTGGCGGTCAGAATGCAAGCTTCTCTGGTGAGACAGCCAAGCTGATCGACTCCGAAGTGCGCAGCATCATCGATCAGTGCTATGGCACGGCGAAGCAGATTCTCACGGACAACCGTGACAAGCTCGATGCGATGGCCGATGCCCTGATGAAGTACGAAACGATCGATGCCGAGCAGATCGACGACATCATGGCGGGGCGTACACCTCGCGAGCCACGCGACTGGTCGGGTGGCACAGGTACTTCCGGCACCCCTCCGGTGGTGCAGGATGAGCGTCCGGAAACACCGATCGGCGGTCCTGCTGCTGACGTATAAGGTTTGAAATGACTTCTGTTCAGTCCTCGACCCGGTTGCCTTGCGGCAACCGGGTTCTTGATTTGGCCCAGACGCATGTCATGGGTATTCTCAATGTCACTCCTGATTCTTTCTCCGATGGTGGCCAATACAGCCAGCTCGACGCGGCCATGCGCCATGCCGAAGCCATGGTGGCGGCCGGCGCGACGCTGATCGATGTCGGTGGCGAATCCACCCGTCCCGGTGCCAGGGCGGTGTCGCCGCTGGAGGAGTTGGAGCGCGTAGCGCCCATAGTCGAGCGCATCAATCGCGAGCTTGACGTCATCATCTCGGTCGACACCTCCACGCCAGCCGTCATGCGCGAAACTGCGCGCCTGGGTGCCGGGTTGATCAATGACGTGCGTGCGTTGCGTCGCGATGGTGCCCTGGATGCCGCAGCGGCCACCGGGCTCCCGGTTTGCCTGATGCATATGCTGGGAGAGCCGGGCGATATGCAGGACAATCCACAGTATCAGGACGTTACAAGGGAAGTCGGTGAGTTTCTTGCCGAGCGCATGGTCCAGTGTTCATTGGCGGGTATCCCAGCCGAGCGGATCATTCTTGACCCCGGCTTTGGCTTCGCCAAAACCTTGCAGCACAATCTGAGTTTGTTCAAACATATGGAAGCCCTGCATGCCTTGGGTCGACCCCTGTTGGTCGGGGTTTCGCGAAAGAGCATGATTGGTCAGGCGTTGAATCGCCAGGTGGGAGACCGACTGTATGGCGGTTTGGCGCTCGCGGCGCTGGCTTCGGCGAAAGGTGCGCGTATATTGCGCGTCCATGATGTAGCCGAAACAGTGGATGTAGTGCGGATGATCGCCGCAGTGGAATCAGCCGAATAAGAATGATGGAGCGCTTATGAGCAAAAAATATTTTGGCACCGATGGTATTCGCGGGCGTGTCGGGCAATACCCGATTACTCCTGATTTCATGCTCAAGCTCGGCTGGGCTGCAGGCATGGCGTTCCGCAAGATGGGCGCCTGCAAGGTCCTGGTAGGCAAGGACACCCGGATCTCCGGCTACATGTTCGAGTCTGCGCTTGAGGCGGGGCTTACCTCCGCAGGTGCTGATGTAATGCTCCTGGGTCCGATGCCGACCCCGGCGATTGCCTATCTGACTCGCACCTTCCATGCCGAGGCTGGCATTGTGATCAGTGCGTCGCATAATCCGCATGATGACAATGGCATCAAGTTCTTCTCCGGCAAGGGCACCAAGCTACCGGATGAAGTCGAGCTGATGATTGAAGAGTTGCTCGATACGCCAATGACCGTGGTGGAGTCGAGCAAGATCGGCAAGGTGTCGCGAATCAACGACGCGTCAGGGCGCTATATCGAATTCTGCAAGAGCAGCGTGCCGACCGGCACCAGTTTCACCGGCCTGAAAATCGTGATCGATTGCGCTCACGGTGCGACTTACAAGGTGGCGCCAAGTGTGTTCCGTGAGTTGGGCGCGGAAGTCGTTGTACTGTCGGCGCAACCGAATGGATTGAACATCAACGACAATTGCGGTTCGACCCATATGGGCCCGCTGCAGGCTGCCGTCGTGGCTGAGCAGGCCGACCTGGGTATCGCCTTCGATGGCGATGGTGACCGCGTTCAGATGGTTGATCACACGGGTGCGGTGGTGGATGGCGACGAATTGCTGTTCATCATTGCCCGGGATCTGCATGAGCGCGACAAGCTGCAGGGCGGCGTGGTCGGAACCCTGATGAGTAACCTGGGGCTGGAACTGGCCCTGGCTGATCTGGGTATTCCATTCGTGCGTGCCAATGTCGGTGACCGCTATGTCATTGCCGAGCTGTTGGAGCGCAACTGGATCGTGGGAGGTGAAAACTCCGGGCATGTCGTGTGCTTCAGCCACACCACCACGGGTGATGCAATCATTGCCGCGCTGCAGGTGTTGATCGCATTGCGCACGCGTGAGGAAGGCCTGGCACAGACCCGGCAGGCGCTGCGCAAGTGCCCTCAGGTGCTGATCAATGTGCGTTTCGGTGGCGGCGCAAACCCTCTCGAACATCCGTCGGTCAAGGAAGCCAGCGAGCGTGTGACCAAGGCCATGGCCGGTCGTGGGCGTGTGCTGTTGCGCAAGTCCGGGACCGAGCCGCTGGTGCGTGTGATGGTCGAGGGCGAAGACGAAGCACAGGTTCGTGGCTATGCCGAAGAGCTGGCAAAACTGGTTACTGAAGTTTCTGCCTGAATTCGGCTTGCCAGCCATGATTGTGTTGGGTAACATCTGCGCCCACTTTGACCGACGAGGTACAGCATGCGTCGCCCTATGGTAGCTGGTAACTGGAAGATGCACGGTACCCGCGCCAGCGTCGCTGAGCTGATCAACGGCCTTCGTGACCTGGCCTTGCCGGGCAGTGTTGATGTCGCGGTATTCCCGCCTTGCCTGCATATCAATCAAGTGATTGATGGCCTGGAAGGAAAGTCGATTTCGGTCGGCGCGCAGAATTCTGCGGTGGAATCCGGACAAGGTGCGTTGACCGGTGAAGTTGCACCGAGTCAGTTGGTGGATGCAGGTTGTTCCCTGGTGCTTGTCGGGCACTCCGAACGCCGCCAGATCATGGGCGAGCAGGACGGAATGCTGATCCGCAAGTTCGCAGCGGCACAGGCATGTGGCTTGATTCCGGTGTTGTGCATAGGGGAAACCCTTGAGCAGCGTGAAGCCGGAAAGACTCTTGAGGTTGTCTCGCGTCAGCTTGGCAGTATCATTGAGGAGCTGGGTGTCGGTGCCTTTGCCAAGGCAGTGATCGCTTACGAGCCGGTCTGGGCCATTGGCACCGGGCTGACTGCAACGCCACAACAGGCGCAGGATGTGCATGCAGCCATTCGCGCCCAGTTGGCGGCAGAGAATTCTGAAGTCGCGCAAGGTGTGCGGCTTCTATACGGCGGCAGCGTGAAGGCGGCCAATGCGGTCGAACTGTTCGGCATGCCGGATATCGATGGGGGTCTCATTGGTGGGGCTTCCCTGAATGCAGATGAGTTCGGTGCGATCTGTCGCGCCGCGGGAAACTGAAAAAATGCTGGAAACAGTCGTAGTCGTTTTTCATCTGCTGGGTGCATTGGGCGTAGTAGCTCTGGTTTTGCTGCAGCAGGGTAAAGGTGCGGACGCTGGCGCGTCTTTCGGAGCAGGTGCTTCAAATACTGTGTTCGGAAGCCAAGGTTCCTCTACCTTTCTTAGTAAGTTTACTGCTATACTTGCCGCAGGTTTTTTCATGACCAGCTTGGGGTTAGGTTACTTTGCTAAAGAGAAGGCTCACCAGCTGACTCAAGCAGGTCTCCCAAATCCAGCGGTTCTGGAAGTTCCAAAGCAACAACCGGCTTCTGATGATGTCCCGGTGCTTCAAGAGCAAAAGTCGGCTACTCCAGCGACTGACGTACCTCCAGCTCAAGAGCAGAAGTAAGAAGGGTTTCAAACGTAGTATTGCCGAGGTGGTGGAATTGGTAGACACGCAACCTTGAGGTGGTTGTGCCCATAGGGTGTAGGGGTTCGAGTCCCCTTCTCGGTACCAATTAGTCAGGAGAGCCCGCTGTTGCGGGCTTTCTTGCAGGTGGAAGGTTACATTGACCCTGTAGGGGATCGGTCGTATACTTCCGCCCCAGCTTTGTCGCGGGGTGGAGCAGTCTGGTAGCTCGTCGGGCTCATAACCCGAAGGTCGTCGGTTCAAATCCGGCCCCCGCAACCAGTTTAAGGAGCCCCTTTTAAGGGGCTTTTTGTTAGCTGGACACTTTCAACGCCGCTGTTCAACGGCGTTTCAAGGATGGGCGTTTAGCCCATTTTTTTATTTTGCATAGCATGCACATACATGCACTAGGGGGTTCAGGTGTCGAGCAAGCTAGAAGAGTTGCAGGCCTTGCTGGCCCCGGTGGTCGTGGCCCTAGGCTATGAATGCTGGGGTATTGAGTTTTCGGCCCAGGGTCGCCACTCAATGTTGCGCGTTTATATCGATAAAGAAGGCGGCGTGCTGGTGGACGATTGCGCCATCGTCAGCCGTCAGATCAGCGGTGTGCTGGATGTTGAAGATCCAATCTCCGTTGAATACACCCTTGAAGTTTCCTCGCCTGGCATGGAACGCCCTCTGTTCACTCTTGAGCAGTTTGCAAAATTTGCCGGTGAACAAGTGAAGATCAAGCTGCGCTCGCCTTTTGAAGGACGACGCAACTTTCAGGGCCTTCTGCGCGGCGTAGAAGAGCAGGATGTCGTGGTGCAGGTAGAAGACCATGAGTTCCTGTTGCCGATCGATATGATCGACAAGGCCAACATTATTCCCAGTTTTGACTGAGGCGTGCCAGATACTGCGGATCCCGCGGATCCAATGGCTTGCGAAAGGCGAGGCGTACGATGAGCAAAGAAGTACTGCTGGTTGTTGAGTCGGTATCCAACGAAAAAGGTGTACCGGCAAACGTTATTTTTGAAGCGCTGGAGCTGGCCCTGGCCACTGCTACCAAAAAGCGTTTCGAAGACGAAGTTGATCTGCGTGTGGAAATCAATCGCCACACGGGTGCATACGAGACATTCCGTCGCTGGACGGTCGTCGAGGAAGCAGACCTGGACGATCCGGCCATCGAAACCTGGCCGAGCAAGGTTGCTGAAACGCACCCTGGCGCCAAAGTCGGTGACGTCGTCGAAGAGAAAATCGAGTCCATCGAGTTCGGCCGCATTGCTGCACAGACTGCCAAGCAAGTCATCGTGCAGAAAGTTCGCGAAGCCGAGCGCGCTCAGGTTGTTGACGCTTACCGCGAGCGCCTGGGTGAAATCATCTCCGGCACCGTGAAAAAAGTTACCCGCGACAACGTGATCGTTGATCTGGGCAACAACGCTGAAGCGTTGCTGGCCCGTGAAGACATCATTTCTCGCGAAACTTTCCGGGTTGGCGTGCGTCTGCGTGCGCTGCTCAAGGAAATCCGCACCGAGAACCGCGGCCCGCAGCTGATCCTGTCGCGTACCGCGCCGGAAATGCTGATCGAGTTGTTCCGCATCGAAGTGCCGGAAATTGCCGAAGGCCTGATCGAAGTGATGGCTGCGTCCCGTGATCCGGGTTCGCGCGCCAAGATCGCCGTTCGCTCCAAGGACAAACGCATCGACCCGCAAGGCGCTTGCATCGGTATGCGCGGTTCGCGCGTCCAGGCAGTGTCGGGTGAGTTGGGCGGTGAGCGTGTTGACATCGTTCTGTGGGACGACAACCCGGCTCAGTTCGTGATCAACGCCATGTCCCCGGCCGAGGTTGCGGCAATTATCGTTGACGAAGATGCCCACGCAATGGACATCGCCGTTGGCGCAGACAATCTGGCTCAGGCCATCGGTCGCGGTGGTCAGAACGTGCGTCTGGCGAGCCAGTTGACTGGCTGGACCCTGAACGTGATGACCGAATCGGACATCCAGGCTAAGCAGCAAGCAGAAACCGGCGACATCCTGCGCAACTTCATCGACGAGCTGGAAGTCGACGAAGAACTGGCTCAGGTGCTGGTTGATGAAGGCTTCACCAGCCTGGAAGAGATTGCCTACGTACCGTTGGAAGAAATGCTCAACATCGACGGCTTTGACGAGGAAATCGTCAACGAGCTTCGCGCTCGTGCCAAGGATCGCTTGTTGACCAAAGCCATCGCTACTGAGGAAAAGCTGGCAGACGCCCATCCGGCCGAAGACCTGCTCTCGCTTGAGGGTATGGACAAGGATTTGGCGATGGAACTGGCGGTGCGCGGCGTAATTACCCGCGAAGACCTGGCCGAGCAGTCTATTGACGACCTGCTCGACATCGACGGCATTGACGATGATCGTGCCGGCAAGTTGATCATGGCCGCCCGAGCCCACTGGTTCGAGTAATTAGGCGCGGCCTGAGGAGAGAAGTGCATGACGCAAGTCACGGTGAAACAACTGGCCGATGAGGTCAAAACACCGGTAGAGCGCCTGTTGCAGCAGATGCGTGAGGCAGGTCTGCCGCACACCGCCGCCGAAGAAAGTGTGACTGACAGTGAGAAGCAATCTTTGCTGACTCACTTGAAAAGCAGCCACAAGGCGAAAGTGGAAGAACCACGCAAGATTACGCTGCAGCGTAAAACCACCAGCACCCTGCGGGTTGCTGGCAGCAAAAGCATCAGCGTTGAAGTACGCAAGAAGAAAGTCTTCGTACAGCGCAGCCCGGAAGAAATCGAAGCCGAGCGCAAGCGTGAACTGGATGAACGTCGCGCAGTAGAAAATGCTGCACGTCAGAAGGCTGAAGAAGAAGCCAAGCGCCGCGCCGAAGAAGAAGCGCGTCGCCAGCCTGCTGCTGCGCCGACCGCTCCTGCCGAAGCTGTTGCAGCACCTGTTGCAGTTGCCGAGCCTGTGCGCGAAAGCGCTCCGGTTGTTGCGGCGGCCCCGGCTCCTGCGGCGGACACTCGCAAGCGCGACGAACAACGGCGTCCGGACAAACCACGTGCCGACGACAACAATCGTCGCGGTGGCGGCGATGGCGAGCGCAAAAACGCTCCGCATCGTGCTTCGGTCAAGGAAAAGGCGCCAGCTCCACGCGTTGCCCCACGTACTACCGACGAAGAAAGCGATGGCTTCCGCCGTGGTGGTCGCGGCAAGGCCAAGCTGAAGAAGCGCAACGCCCACGGTTTCCAGAGCCCGACCGGCCCTGTCGTGCGCGAAGTGAAGATCGGCGAGACCATCACTGTTGGCGATCTCGCTCAGCAGATGTCGGTCAAGGCTGCTGAAATCATCAAGTTCATGTTCAAACTGGGTACCCCAGCGACCATCAACCAGGTACTGGATCAGGAAACTGCCCAGTTGGTTGCCGAAGAGCTGGGCCACAAAGTGACCCTGGTCAGCGACACCGCCTTGGAAGATTCCCTGGCCGAGTCCCTGAAGTTTGAAGGTGAAGCGGTTTCCCGTGCGCCGGTCGTGACCGTAATGGGCCACGTTGACCACGGTAAGACTTCCCTGCTCGACTACATCCGTCGTGCCAAGGTTGCTGCTGGCGAAGCCGGTGGTATCACCCAGCACATCGGTGCGTACCACGTTGAAACCGACCGTGGCATGGTGACGTTCCTCGATACCCCTGGTCACGCCGCGTTTACCGCGATGCGTGCCCGTGGTGCCAAGGCGACCGACATCGTGATCCTGGTGGTTGCAGCGGACGACGGCGTAATGCCGCAAACCATCGAAGCTGTTCAGCACGCTCAGGCTGCTGGCGTTCCGCTGGTTGTCGCTGTGAACAAGATCGACAAGCCAGGTGCTGACCTCGATCGCATCCGTAGCGAACTGTCGGTACACGGCGTGACGTCGGAAGAGTGGGGTGGTGACACTCCATTCGTACCGGTTTCGGCGAAAATGGGTACTGGCGTCGACGAATTGCTCGAAGCAGTACTGCTGCAAGCCGAGGTCCTGGAACTGACTGCAACTCCGTCGGCTCCTGGCCGTGGTGTCGTGGTTGAATCCCGTCTCGACAAGGGCCGCGGCCCGGTGGCTACCGTACTGGTTCAGGACGGTACCCTGCGTCAGGGCGACATGGTTCTGGTCGGTTCGAACTATGGCCGCGTTCGTGCCATGCTCGACGAGAACGGCAAGCCAATCAAGGAAGCCGGTCCGGCCATCCCTGTCGAGATCCTCGGTCTGGACGGTACCCCAGACGCTGGCGACGAGATGAGCGTGGTTGCCGACGAGAAGAAAGCCCGTGAAGTGGCTCTGTTCCGTCAAGGCAAGTTCCGCGAAGTCAAACTGGCTCGTGCTCACGCCGGCAAGCTGGAAAACATCTTCGAAAGCATGGGTCAGGAAGAGAAGAAGACGCTCAACATCGTCCTCAAATCCGACGTCCGTGGTTCGCTGGAAGCGTTGAACGGTGCCTTGAATGGCCTGGGTAACGACGAAGTGCAAGTGCGTGTGGTCGGTGGCGGCGTCGGTGGTATCACCGAATCCGATGCCAACTTGGCACTGGCCTCCAACGCTGTACTGTTCGGCTTCAACGTGCGTGCCGATGCCGGTGCGCGCAAGATCGTCGAGCAGGAAGGTCTGGATATGCGTTACTACAACGTGATCTACGACATCATCGAAGACGTCAAGAAAGCCCTGACCGGTATGCTCGGCAGCGATGTTCGCGAGAACATCCTGGGTATCGCCGAAGTGCGTGACGTGTTCCGTTCGCCGAAGTTTGGCGCGATCGCCGGTTGCATGGTTATCGAAGGTGTCGTTCACCGTAACCGTCCAATCCGTGTACTGCGTGAAGACATCGTTATCTTCGAAGGCGAGCTGGAATCCCTGCGCCGCTTCAAGGATGACGCTTCCGAAGTACGTGCCGGCATGGAATGCGGTATCGGCGTGAAGAGCTACAACGACGTCAAGGTCGGTGACAAGATCGAAGTCTTCGAGAAGGTGCAGGTTGCTCGCAGCCTCTAATTCGCGCACTTCAAGAGCCGAGACGGGTAGCCGCATGCAAGTGCGCAGCTCGTCACCAGGACTCTAAACGCAACGCCCGGTCTGGCTTTTGTCAGGCCGGGCGTTTGCCGCTTTCAGACCTCACGGGTTTCACCGTGGGGCAGTAACAGGTAACAATACATGGCAAAAGAATACAGCCGTACCCAACGTATCGGCGATCAGATGCAGCGCGAGCTGGCACAACTGATCCGTCGTGAAGTCAAAGACCCGCGCGTCGGCCTGGTCACCATTACCGCAGTGGAAGTCAGTCGTGACGTCGGTCACGCCAAGATCTTCATCACCGTGATGGGGCAGGACAGCGCCGAGGAAATCGCACAAAGCATCAAGGTGCTGAACTCTGCCGCCGGTTTCCTGCGCATGCAGCTGGCTCGCGAGATGAAGCTGCGCAGCGTTCCGCAGCTGCACTTCCACTACGACGAAAGCGTCGTGCGTGGTGCGCACCTGTCGGCATTGATCGAGCGCGCAGTGGCTGAAGACAATCAGCATCCGGTTGCGGCAGAAGCCGAAGACACCAAGGAGTAATCGGTGGCTCAGGTCAAACGTATCCGTCGTAACGTCAGCGGCATTATCCTGCTCGACAAGCCGCTGGGGTTTACCTCCAATGCGGCCTTGCAGAAGGTTCGCTGGTTGCTGAACGCCGAAAAGGCAGGTCATACCGGCAGTCTCGACCCCCTGGCCACCGGCGTTTTGCCGTTGTGCTTCGGCGAGGCGACCAAGTTCTCGCAATACCTGCTCGATTCCGACAAGGGTTATGAAACCCTGGCGCAGCTGGGCAAGACCACCACCACGGCGGATGCCGAAGGTGAAGTTTTGCAGGAGCGTCCGGTGACCGTTGGTCGCGCCGACATCGAAGCTGTTCTGCCGAAATTTCGCGGGCAAATCAGTCAGATACCGCCGATGTACTCGGCACTCAAGCGTGATGGACAGCCGCTGTACAAGCTGGCTCGTGCAGGCGAAGTAGTGGAGCGCGAACCGCGTTCTGTTACTATTACGCGCTTGGAATTGCTGGCTTTCGAAGGCGATACTGTGCGGCTGGCGGTGGATTGCAGCAAAGGCACCTATATCCGTACCCTGGTGGAGGATATCGGTGAGCAACTCGGTTGTGGCGCTTACGTTGCAGAACTGCGACGTACCCAGGCCGGGCCATTCACCCTGGCGCAGACGGTTACCCTGGAAGAGCTGGAAGCGGTACATGCCGAAGGCGGCAACGAAGCGGTCGATCGCTTCCTGATGCCATCGGACAGCGGCCTGCTGGATTGGCCACTGTTGCAGTTCTCGGAAGCGAGCGCGTTCTACTGGCTCAACGGCCAGCCGGTACGTGCCCCGGACGCTCCAAAGTTCGGCATGGTGCGGGTACAGGATCACAATGGTCGCTTCATCGGTATCGGTGAAGTGAGCGAAGACGGGCGTATCGCGCCACGTCGACTGATTCGGTCAGAATGACCGGACACCGGTCTGTGTAACAGCAGATCGGCGAGTGTGGCTGTTAGCAGGCACGGTCACTACTCATTTTTAGATACAGGGATTTGTCCCTGGCCTGTTGAAACTGTTTTTCTGAAACAGTTTCCTGATAAAAGGATTGCCTCATGGCTCTCGACGTTCAAGAAAAAGCTCAAATCGTTGCTGACTACCAGCAAGCCGTTGGTGACACTGGTTCGCCAGAAGTGCAAGTTGCACTGCTGACCGCCAACATCAACAAACTGCAAGGTCACTTCAAGGCCAACGGTAAAGACCACCACTCCCGTCGTGGTCTGATCCGCATGGTTAACCAGCGTCGTAAGCTGCTGGACTACCTGAAAGGCAAGGACGTGAGCCGTTACAGCGCTCTGATCGCTCGCCTGGGTCTGCGTCGCTAATAAGCGATTGCGCTAGAGGTTGGTTGTCTGTCGTGCGTCAGCGGGTTTCCGCCAGCGCATGGCAGGCTTCCAGCCTCAAGTTTTATCTGGATACCTGCTTTACCTGTGTGTACACCCCGGACAACCGGTCGGGCCGATTCCCGGCGTTGCCCAAGAATTTCGCAAGAAACCAGTTCCCCCAAGAGCCACAAAGAAGGTAGGACACCGTGAACCCGGTAATCAAAAAATTCCAGTTCGGTCAGTCGACCGTTACCCTCGAGACTGGCCGTATCGCCCGTCAGGCCTCCGGCGCAGTATTGGTCACCGTTGACGACGACGTCAGCGTATTGGTGACCGTAGTCGGTGCCAAGCAAGCCGATCCAGGCAAGGGCTTCTTCCCTCTGTCTGTTCACTACCAGGAAAAGACTTACGCTGCCGGCAAGATCCCTGGCGGTTTCTTCAAGCGCGAAGGCCGTCCTTCCGAGAAAGAAACCCTGACTTCCCGACTGATCGACCGTCCGATCCGTCCGCTGTTCCCTGAAGGCTTCATGAACGAAGTGCAGGTTGTCTGCACCGTCGTGTCCACCAGCAAGAAGACCGATCCGGACATCGCTGCGATGATCGGTACCTCGGCTGCCCTGGCCATCTCCGGCATTCCTTTCGATGGCCCGATCGGCGCTGCCCGTGTTGCGTTCCACGAAAGCACCGGCTACCTGCTGAACCCGACTTACGAGCAACTGGCTGCTTCGAGCCTGGACATGGTCGTTGCCGGTACTTCGGAAGCCGTTCTGATGGTTGAATCGGAAGCCAAAGAGCTGACCGAAGACCAGATGCTGGGCGCCGTACTGTTCGCCCACGACGAGTTCCAGGCCGTGATCCAGGCCGTCAAGGAGCTGGCTGCAGAAGCTGCCAAGCCAACCTGGACCTGGGCTCCACAAGCCGAAGCCACCGAACTGCTGGGCGCCATCCGTGCCGAGTTCGGCGAAGCGATCTCCCAGGCTTACACCATCACCGTCAAGGCCGACCGTTACGCTCGCCTGGGTGAGTTGAAGGATCAGGTCGTTGCCAAGCTGTCCGGTGAAGAAGGCCAGCCTTCCGCTGCTGACGTCAAAGCGGCCTTCGGCGAAATCGAATACCGCACCGTTCGCGAAAACATCGTAAACGGCAAGCCACGTATCGACGGTCGCGACACTCGCACCGTGCGTCCGCTGAACATCGAAGTCGGTGTTCTGCCAAAAACCCACGGTTCGGCCCTGTTCACCCGTGGCGAAACCCAGGCTCTGGTAGTCGCGACGCTGGGCACCGCCCGTGACGCACAGCTGCTGGACACCCTGGAAGGCGAGAAAAAAGACCCGTTCATGCTGCACTACAACTTCCCTCCGTTCTCGGTGGGCGAGTGTGGTCGCATGGGTGGCGCCGGTCGTCGCGAAATCGGTCACGGCCGTCTGGCCCGTCGTTCGGTTCAGGCCATGCTGCCTGCCGCTGACGTGTTCCCGTACACCATCCGTGTCGTGTCGGAAATCACCGAATCCAACGGTTCGAGCTCGATGGCTTCCGTTTGCGGTGCTTCCCTGGCCCTGATGGACGCTGGTGTACCGATGAAGGCACCCGTTGCCGGTATCGCCATGGGCCTGGTTAAAGAAGGCGAGAAATTCGCCGTCCTGACCGACATCCTGGGTGACGAAGACCACCTGGGCGACATGGACTTCAAGGTAGCCGGTACCGCCAAAGGCGTCACCGCGCTGCAGATGGACATCAAGATCAAGGGCATCACCGAAGAGATCATGGAAATCGCTCTGGGCCAAGCCCTGGAAGCGCGCCTGAACATCCTCGGCCAGATGAACCAGATCATTGGCCAGTCGCGTACCGAACTGTCGGCCAACGCTCCGACCATGATCGCGATGAAAATCGACACCGACAAAATCCGTGATGTCATCGGTAAAGGCGGCGCGACCATTCGTGCGATCTGCGAAGAGACCAAGGCTTCGATCGACATCGAAGACGACGGTTCGATCAAGATCTTCGGCGAAACCAAGGAAGCGGCTGAAGCAGCACGCCAGCGCGTTCTGGGTATCACCGCTGAAGCCGAAATCGGCAAGATCTACGTGGGCAAGGTTGAGCGCATCGTCGACTTCGGCGCATTCGTCAACATCCTGCCAGGCAAGGACGGTCTGGTTCACATCTCGATGCTGAGCGATGCTCGCGTTGAGAAAGTGACCGATATCCTGAAAGAAGGCCAGGAAGTGGAAGTACTGGTACTGGACGTGGACAACCGCGGCCGTATCAAGCTGTCCATCAAGGACGTGGCAGCGGCCAAGGCTTCGGGCGTTTAATCACGCCCCACGCCTGACTGCTTCAACGTTGTAAAAAATGCCCTGCCGTGAAAACGGTGGGGCATTTTTTTGTCTGTGGATAACAGAGTTGATTGGCGACATTGCCGGAGCCGAAACTCAGTGCTAGGTTTAGCCCACAGCCCGTGTAGCTCAGCCGGTAGAGCAGCGCACTCGTAACGCGAAGGTCGCAGGTTCGATTCCTGTCTCGGGCACCAGATCCCCTCGGTTATTTCACCTTTCTGCTCAAGTCCTCGACGGCTTGAGCCGGAACCGCTGCTGCGTTTCAGCTCACCGACGCTGAACTCGCTTCTGACCAGCACGCCTCTGCCGTAGTCATTGTGGATGACGGTGAGTTTGTCTCCGGAGGACGAGTCGCTGTTGCTCATGATGACTCGGGATATGAATTTATGTTCCAGGCGCCATCAACACATCGTGTGCACAACTTTTTGCAGGGAGATGCAAAGAGTCGTGTAAATCGTCCGACAAACATCCTATATTCGGAGCCTGCATGAGCTTCGCCCAGCAGTTTTCAGATGATCCCGAATGGTTCTGAAGGCCAGACAGACCGGACTACAAGCGGTTCTTCTGCGTCAGAGAGATCCTTGATGATCCAGATCCATCTTCCATTCCCCAGATCAGCGAGAACAACATGACCGCTAAAGAGATAACCCAGGAAGCGCGGCACGAAGAAGCCCTCAAGAAGTACGTGCTGGATGCTCCCGAACTGATGGACGAGATCAAGGACTTGAGTCCCGATGATCAGAAGGACCAGATCCAGTGGGCGTTCGAGGATGAAGCCGAAGCCCAGGGCTTGCAGCCGTGGGAATTGACACTCAAGTACACCTCCACCCCGGAAGAGTACGAGACTGAGCGCCTGAAGCTGCATAAAGAAGCAGCCGAAGTGCTGGGCGTCGAGTGGGAAGAGTACTGCGAGATGAACAATCTGGTGGTTTGACACTCATGTAGGAGTGAGCTTGCTCGCGATGGACTAAAGAACGACGCGTGCATCCAGGAAACACGCGTCATCGTTAACGACCATCGCGAGCAAGCTCGCTCCTACAGTTTGGCAACTCACATACGTGTGATCAGAGATTCAGGCGCATCGACAGATCGACCGCCTTCACATCCTTGGTCATTGCTCCGATCGAAATGTAATCCACTCCGGTCTGTGCAATCGGCAGCAATGTGCTTTCGTTGATCCCGCCGCTGGCCTCCAGTTTGGCCTTGCCGGCATTCAGGCGCACGGCTTCGCGCATATCGTCCAGGCTCAGTTCGTCGAGCATGATGATGTCGGCACCGGCTGCCAGTGCTTCTTTCAGTTCATCCAGGCTTTCCACTTCAATCTCGACCGGTTTGCCCGGGGCGATCTTGTGTGCGGCGGCAATCGCCTGCGCGATGCCGCCGCTGGCGGCGATGTGGTTTTCCTTGATCAGGAAGGCGTCATACAGGCCGATGCGGTGGTTGTGGCAACCGCCGCAGGTCACTGCGTACTTTTGCGCCAGGCGCAGCCCCGGCAGCGTTTTGCGGGTGTCGAGCAGCTTGACCTGGGTTTCGGCCACGAAGTCTGCCAGGTATTGCGCGCGGGTCGCCACGCCGGAGAGCAATTGCAGGAAGTTCAGGGCGCTGCGTTCGCCGGTCAGCAGTGAGCGCGCAGGGCCTTCGAGGTGGAACAGCACCTGATTGGGCGTCACCCGTTCACCGTCGGCAACTTGCCAGTGCACCGCCACCCGTGGGTCCAGTTGCCGAAACACGGTATCTACCCAGGCGGTGCCGCTGATCACGGCTGCGTCGCGGGTAATGATGGTGGCTTTGGCCAGACGTTCGGCCGGGATCAACTGCGCGGTGATGTCGCCGCTGCCGATGTCTTCACGCAACGCACGGCGCACGTTGGCTTCGATTTCGGCGGTCAGATCGGCGAGACGTAGATTCGGCATAACGGACTCCACAAACAAAGTGGCTCGATTATAGAACCATGTCAGCGACCAACCCAAGGCATCAGCGCGTTACGATGGCGCTGGTGTCTGCATTTGGTCGAATCTCTGACATTGTCGGCGTTGGCCGTCGATTCCGCACAAACGCCAGTTTGAGATCGGCAACCTCCAGCGCCTCAATCGCGGCAAGTGATCGCGCCCCGATGGATTATCGCGGCATACTGTGTCAACACAGTCGACGTTGAAGGAGTCGGTATGCAGTTGGACCCCGCGAGCGGTTGGTGTCAGGGTGTGCGTTTATGCCCTTCGCCCAACTTCAATGCGCGCCCCGAGGGCGAGATTTCCCTGCTGGTGATCCACAACATCAGTCTGCCGCCCGCGCAATTTCTGACCGGCAAGGTGCAGGAGTTTTTCCAGAATCGTCTGGATGTCACGGAACATCCCTACTTTGAAGGGATCGCCGACCTGCGGGTGTCTGCGCACTTTCTGATAGAACGTGACGGTACCGTCACTCAGTTTGTCTCTTGTCTTGAGCGCGCCTGGCACGCCGGCGTCTCGTGTTTCGAGGGGCGGGAAACCTGTAACGATTTTTCCGTGGGCATCGAGCTCGAAGGCACGGATGATCTGCCGTTCACCGACGCGCAATACGGCGCGTTGACGGCCCTGACCCGCCAGTTGCAGCAGGCGTTCACGGCGATCACCACAGAGCGCATCTGCGGGCATAGCGACATTGCACCCGGGCGCAAAACCGATCCGGGGCCGGCGTTCGACTGGGCACGCTATCGGGCCGCACTGGCACAAGAGGAAGGGAAATGAGTTTTCTGGTGTTGCTGTTGGCGGTATGGATCGAGAAGTTCTCGGCCCTGCGCCATCGCGTTCAGCGCGACAGTGGATGGACACACAAGCTGAACAGGCTTGAGGTCAGCCCGCGGCTTTCGGACCGGCCATGGCTGGTGTTGTCGGTACTGGTCTTGTTGCCGGTGACGTTGCTGGGTTTGCTGCTGGTCGTCATCGAGCCGGTAGCCTACGGGTTGCTGGCATTGCCGATCCATTTGCTGGTCGTGATCTATAGTCTGGGGCGCGGCGATCTGCTGGGCGATCTCGGACCGTTCCGCGATGCCTGGCGTCGGGAGGACCTGCAAGCCGCAGCCCATGTCGCCAAGCGCGACCTGGATATCTGCGCAGACAGTGGCGAACAACTGCTGGAGCGGGTCGAAGGGCATTTGCTGTGGGAGGCGTACCAGAGCTTCTTCGCGGTGATTTTCTGGTACTTCCTGCTGGGGCCGGTCGCGGCGCTGAGCTATCGTCTGCTGGCGCTGGCCGAGGAGCACGGGAAAACCCCGGCGGTGGTCGAGCGCGCCGGGCAACTGCGTCACGCTTTCGACTGGGTGCCGGTGCGTCTGCTGGCGGCGAGCCTGGCGTTGGTCGGCAATTTTGTCGCGGTCAGTCGGGTCATGTTGCATGAGCTGCTGAACTGGAACATCAGCGCCGCGCAATTGATCGAGAAAGTCGGGCTGGTGGCCGGAGAAATCCCGGCACCGGTGGCCGGCGCAGAAGGTATCAACAACCTGGACCGCATCTGGGAGCTGCTGCTGCGTGCCGCGGTGCTCTGGTATGCCGGGTTTGCGCTGTGGACGGTCCTGTCTTAGCGCAGTAGTCAGAGCATGCCCCCTCACCACAGGGCGATCACTTTTCCGAAGTGCGTCGCCCTGTCGTTAACCTTAAGTTACAAAACCTCCTGCCGATTTAAGTTATACAGAGATAGCGCCGAATAGTGGCTATCTGCTCTCGGTCTGCGCCTGCCAATAAAAAAAATAAGAAATCGAAGGGAGACATCCAGTGAAGAGCTTGCTCTATCCCGCTGTCGCACTGATGAACCGCCTGAGCTTCGGCATGAAGTTCAGTCTGATCAGCGTATTGTTCCTGGTGCCGATGCTGGTGACCAACTTCTATCTGGTGCGTGACTCCTACCGTGAATTCCAGGGCACGCAAATCGAACTGCAAAGTCTCGACCTGTTGGGCAGCAGCCTGACGTTACGGCGCGATCTGGAAACCTTGAACAATCTGGTGCAGATCAATGTCAGCCTCGGTCAATCCGGCAAGGCCGGCAATGTCGAATCGAAAATCAGCACCCTTGAGCAAAGTATTCTGACTCGTCTGCAAGGGCTGACGGCGATGACCAGCGACCCGGAGCAGGTCGCGGTGTTTGATGGCAAGCGCGATGAAATGGTCGCCGCCTTCAAGGCCCAGCAATCGGAAACCTCCCTGCAAAGCAAAAGCGCCTTGATCGGCAAGCTGGTGGGTAGCGCGCAGGTTTTCAGCCAGCTCATCACCAGCCAGGCCGGCCTCAGTCGCGACAACCAGAGCGACATGCGCCAGTTGAGCGAACTCGTCACCCTCGTCACGCCACGAGTCACCCAACTCCTGGGCGAGGGGCGGGCAATGGGTTCTTACTCATTGGGGCAGGGGTTCATCAACTCGGCGTCGAGCACCCGTTTCGATGAATTGCTGGCGCAGATTGAAAAGCTCCAGGCCGAATATGGCCTGAAGTTGCAGGATGCCCTGGGTTCCAGCAAAGCCGCACGCGATTCCTTGGCCGTTCAGGCCGATAGCAGTCGGGCATCCTTGAAGAAGGCCAGCGAGCTGTTCGAAGAACAAGTGGTCATGGCCGACACCCTCGATGCGCCGTGGCAGGGTTTTTACGACCAGGTCAGCACCCTGATGGACCAGACTTACCAGCTTAACGAAGCAACCCTGAAGTATCTGGGCCCGCAGTTGCAGCAACGCCTGGAACAGAACCGCACACACATGGTCTTGCAGGCGGTGGCGTTATCAGTGGTGTTCGTGTTGATCTTTTATCTCTACGGCGCTTTCTATGCCTCGACCCGCACCACGCTCAAGCGCCTGGGGGCGGTGATGGATAAGGTCGCAGCGGGGGACATGACGGTGACCTTCAGCGCCCACAGCCGCGATGAGCTGGGCGAGTTGGGCGAGGTGTTCAATGGCACGGTGAAAAAAATCCATGACCTGATCGAGCGGGTGGGGCAGACCGTCAGTGAAGTCGAGCGTCAGGCCGGGCAAGTGCAAAACGTTTCCGCGCAAAGCAACCAGGCCGTTGCCGGGCAGCGCACGCAGATCGAACAGGTGGCCACGGCCATGAACCAGATGTCGGCCACTTCCCAGGAAGTGGCGCGCAGTGCCGCGGCGGCGGTGAGCAGTGCCCACAGTGTCAACGATGAGACCATCAGTGGTCGCGGTCTGGTGGAGTCGCAGCAAGGCAGCATTGCCGCGCTGGCCAGCGAGATCGATCAATCGGTGCTGGTGATCAATCAACTGGCCAGCGACAGCCAGTCCATCAGCCGCGTGCTCGAAGTGATCAAGAGCATCGCCGAGCAGACCAACCTGCTGGCGCTCAATGCCGCCATCGAGGCAGCGCGGGCCGGCGAGCAGGGCCGTGGATTTGCCGTAGTGGCCGATGAAGTCCGGACCCTGGCCAAACGAACCCAGCAATCGACCGAAGAAATCGAGCAGATGATCGCCAAGCTCCATGGCGGTGTCGGTGCGGCGGTCAAGGCCATGGGTACCAGCCATGAAATGGCCAATGGCACGGTGGGGCAGTCGGAGAAGGTCCAGCGGGCGCTGGAAAACATTCTGGGAGCGGTCGGCATGATCGTCGACCAGAACCAGCAGATTGCCGCCGCAGTGGAGCAGCAAACGGCCGTGGCCCACGATATCGACCAGAACATTGTCGAGATCAATCGCGCCGGCGAGCGCACCGCTGAAGGCGCACATCAGACCGAAGATGCCAGCCGGGCATTGTCGGCTCAGGTCGTGGAGTTGAAACAGTTGATCGGTGCATTTCGCGTCTGAAAAACTGCTCGCAAACCCTGTAGGACCAAGTCCTGCAGGGTTGATGTACTGTCGGAAAGTTTCGTAATACTTTTTTCCTTTTCAGGTGGGGATTTTCCTGATTCTCTCCGTGCGCTGGTATTTGCATTTCAATCAAGGAAGATTTACCCGGCTAACTGCAAGGAGGAAGCCCGCTTATGTCTGTTGCGACAACAGGAGTCCAGGGGCGTTGCGCGCATTGTCAACGCACATTGCTGCTGCAACCCTGGCAACTCAATGCCATTGCGATCAATGAAGCGTTTGCCTGTGCCCACTGCCAGAAACACGTTCAGTTACGTTGCCCGGAACAGATCAAGCGCTTCAAGTCGCTCGACTCTTTTTCGCTGTTGCGCGCCAGCCTGCGGATGATGGTCTGCACCGCCTTGCTGGTGGCGCTGGTGATGGAGTGGCTGGGGATGCTCAGCGTCATCGAACAGCTGAATGCTTCGCTGATTGCCATATTCGTGTATTTCGCGGCGATCCGTTACTTCCGCAGGCGCCAGCACCTGACGCTGATCCTGGAAGCCGCCAGGGCTCACGCCGACTGATTACCAGCCGAACACTTCGCAGCTGTTGACGGTGCTGGCAGCCGCCAGTTGTTCCGGGCTGATTGCCATCCATTGCGCCAGTGCCGCGCAGATCGCCGGCAAGTGTGCCGGGCTGTTGCGCTGGCCGGGGAACATGGCGGGTGCCATGTCCGGCGAATCGGTTTCCAGCACCACCGAATCCAGCGGCAACTGCGCCAGCACGCGGTGCATGCGCAGGGCCTGGGGCCAGGTCGGGGCGCCGCCAAGGCCGAGCTTGAAACCGAGCTTGATGTATTCGCGGGCCTCTTCCTGGCTGCCGGCGAAGGCGTGGATGATGCCGGCCCGTTTCAGGCGAAACCGTTTGAGCGTGGCAATCACCGCGGCATGGCTGCGGCGCACATGGATCAATGGTGGCAGAACGAAATCCGCCGCCAGTTGCAATTGCGCTTCGAACAACGCCTGCTGACGGTCGCGGTCCAGGGTTTCGATGAAGTAGTCCAGGCCGATCTCGCCCACCGCGCACAGTTGCCGATGGCCGGCCAGGCGTGTCAGCCAGTCACCGAGTTCGCTCAGGTGTTGCGGGCGATGATCGTCCAGGTACACCGGATGCAAACCGAACGCGGCGTGCAGGTCGGGGTCACTTTGCACCAGCTCCCAGACTCGCTGCCAATTGGCCTGATAAACCCCCAGCACCACGATCCGCCGCACCCCGAGGGCGCGGCTGTCGGCCAGCAGTGCCTGGCGGTCGGCGTCGAAGTCCGGAAAATCCAGATGGGTGTGGGTGTCGATCAGCTCCACGGTTCAATCCTGGCGAATACGCTGCTTGAACGTCCGTGCGATGGCCTGCACGCCGGGCCGGTAATCCGACTGCTCGATGGCGGCCAGGGCCAGCGCCAGGGCCTTGTCGGCGATCAGCTGGTGTTGCTGGGCCATGGCGTTGACCGGTAGCGGCAGGAAGTCCAGTAACTGGGTGTCGCCGAACGTGCCGAGGCGTAGTGGACGGTTTTTCAGCGGGAAGTCGTGCAGCGCATCGAACACGCCCTGAAGCAGCACGTAGGATGTGGTTACCAGGGCTTCGGGCAAATGGCCAAGACGCTGCAGCAACTCTTCCATCAATTGTTTACCGCACTCGCGGCTGAAGGAATCACCTTCTTCGATCAGCACCTCACCGTTGAACCCGGTGAGGGCCTCTTTGAAGCCAGCGGCACGTTCCCGGCTGATGCTCAGCTCCGGGCGGGCGCCGATCAGCGCGATCTGCCTGGGCAGCGGCTCCAGCAGGCTGCGGGTCAGTTGCAGGCTGGCCTCGCGGTCGTCGCTGATCACCGAACAGAAGTGCTCGGGCTCCATGACCCGGTCGATGGCGATGATCGGGATGCCCTTGGCCTGCAATTGGCGATAGCTGTCGTCGCCGGCCGGCAGGCAGCTGGCAACGATCAGTGCGTCGCAGCGCCGGGCGCGGAACAGTTGCAGCAATTGCCGTTCGCTGTCCGGTGCATCGTCGGAGCTGGCGATCAGCAACTGATAACCCCGGGCTCGCGCGCCTTGCTCCAGCAACTTGGCGATTCGCGCGTAACTGGGGTTTTCCAGATCCGGCAGAATGAACCCCAATGTGCGCGTGTGTCGGCTGCGCAAACCGGCGGCCTGTGGATTGGGCGTGAAGCCATGTTGTTCGACGACCGCGCGCACGCGTTCGACGGTGGCGCTGCTGATGCGCTGTTGTTCGGCCTTGCCATTGATGACATAGCTGGCGGTGGTGACAGACACACCGGCCAACTGGGCGATATCACTGAGTTTCAACCCGCTGTTTCCTTGTTTTTTCGAGATTGCCTCGACATTTTCGTCAATCCTAACCGATTAAGGCAGGCGACCATTGTTGCAACGCATCCGACAAGTTGAGCTTCAAGGATGGGACATTATCGAGTAACGTGCCATTCAATCTAGATTAAACGTTTCAGCAGGCGTATTTTCTACGTTATAGGTGCCTTTGGCCGGTTCTGCCGTGAAACCGCCAAAATGACGACCAAGCACCTGAGCTGGTTCAATCAAAACAATACCTGGCGCCTCAATGCGCCAAAAGGAGAAAGCATGCTCGAGCTCACTGTAGAGCAGATTTCCATGGGCCAGTCGGCCGTGGATAAATCCGCAGCCCTGCAATTGCTGGCCCGGCATCTGGTTGCCGATGGCCTGGTGGCCGAGGGGTATCTCGCCGGCTTGCAGGCGCGGGAAGCCCAGGGCTCGACCTTTCTCGGTCAAGGTATTGCCATCCCCCACGGTACGCCCGAAACCCGCGACCTGGTGTTCACCACCGGTGTGCGCCTGATGCAGTTCCCTGACGGTGTGGACTGGGGCGACGGTCATATCGTTTACCTGGCGATCGGTATCGCCGCCAAATCCGATGAGCATCTGCGCCTGTTGCAATTGCTGACCCGCGCTCTCGGCGAGACTGATCTGGGCCAGGCCCTGCGTCGCGCCGGTTCCGCCGAGGCATTGCTGAAGTTGCTGCAAGGCGCGCCCCAGGAGCTGGCGCTGGATGCGCAGATGATCGGCCTCGGTGTAGCGGCCGAAGATTTCGAGGAGCTGGTCTGGCGCGGTGCACGTTTGTTGCGCCAGGCCGACTGTGTGAGCAATGGTTTCTCCGCCGTGCTGCAACAGGTTGAAGCGTTGCCGTTGGGCGATGGCCTGTGGTGGCTTCACAGCGAACAAACGGTGAAGCGCCCCGGCCTGGCCTTCGTTACTCCGGACAAACCGCTGCGTTATCTCGGCCAGCCGCTCAATGGCCTGTTTTGCCTGGCCAGCCTCGGTGAGGCCCACCAAGCCCTGCTCGAGCGCCTGTGCGCGTTGTTGATCGAAGGGCGCGGCCATGAGTTGGGGCGCGCCACCAGCAGCCGCAAAGTCCTCGAAGTGCTCGGTGGTGAAGTGCCCGCCGACTGGCCCAGCGCGCGAATTGCACTGGCCAACGCCCATGGTTTGCATGCGCGGCCGGCGAAAATCCTCGCGCAATTGGCAAAGAGTTTTGAAGGAGACATCCGCGTGCGGATCGTCGATGGTCACGACAGCGCGGTGTCGGTAAAGAGCTTGAGCAAGTTGCTCAGCCTCGGCGCCCGTCGGGGACAGGTCCTGGAGTTCATCGCCGAGCCAGGCATTGCCGCCGATGCATTGCCGGCCTTGTTGGCCGCCATCGAGGAAGGCCTCGGTGAGGAAATCGAACCGCTGCCACCGGTAAGCCAGGTGCGCGAAGTCATTGCCGATGTGGCCGAAGTGGTCCTCGCTCCGGTGTCGGGTAGCGTGGTTCAGGCGATTGCCGCTGCGCCGGGGATCGCCATCGGGCCGGCCCATATTCAGGTGCTGCAATCCATCGACTACCCGTTGCGCGGTGAGTCCGCCGCCATGGAGCGTGAACGTCTGCAGCACGCTCTGGCGCAGGTACGCGGCGACATTCAGGGCTTGATCGAGCGCAGCAAAAGCAAAGCCATTCGCGAAATCTTCATCACCCACCAAGAGATGCTCGACGACCCCGAACTGACCGATGAGGTCGATACGCGCCTCAAGCAGGGCGAAAGCGCCGAGGCGGCGTGGATGGCTGTGATTGAAGCGGCGGCCCGACAGCAGGAAGCGTTGCAGGATGCCTTGCTCGCCGAGCGCGCAGCCGACTTGCGCGACATCGGGCGTCGGGTGTTGATGCAGCTCAGCGGCATCGAAACCCCGAGCGAGCCGGATCAACCGTACATTCTGGTGATGGACGAGGTCGGCCCGTCCGATGTCGCGCGTCTTGATCCGGCTCGCGTGGCGGGGATTCTCACCGCCCGGGGTGGCGCTACGGCGCACAGTGCGATTGTTGCCCGGGCGCTGGGCATCCCGGCACTGGTCGGCGCCGGTCCCGGCGTGTTGCTGCTGGCAGCGGGTACGCCGTTGCTGCTCGATGGCCAGCGTGGTCGTCTGCATGTGGACGCTGACGCGGCAACCTTGCAGCGTGCCACGGCCGAACGTGATACCCGTGAGGAGCGCTTGAAGGCAGCCGCCGAACAGCGTCACCAACCGGCATTGACCACCGATGGTCACGCCGTCGAAGTGTTCGCCAATCTCGGTGAAAGCGCCGGCGTGGCGGGCGCGGTGGAGCAGGGCGCCGAAGGCATTGGCCTGTTGCGCACAGAACTGATCTTCATGGCCCACCCGCAAGCGCCCGACGAGGCCACCCAGGAAGCCGAGTACCGCCGTGTCCTCGACGGTCTGGCCGGGCGACCGCTGGTGGTGCGCACCCTTGATGTCGGTGGCGACAAGCCGCTGCCTTATTGGCCGATCGCGAAGGAAGAAAACCCGTTCCTCGGCGTGCGCGGTATCCGCCTGACCCTGCAGCGCCCGCAGATCATGGAAGCGCAGTTGCGCGCCTTGCTGCGCGCGGCCGACAACCGGCCACTGCGGATCATGTTCCCGATGGTGGGCAGCGTTGACGAGTGGCGCCAGGCCCGTGACATGACCGAACGTCTGCGTCAGGAAATTCCGGTTGCCGATCTGCAACTGGGGATCATGATTGAAGTGCCGTCGGCGGCATTGCTGGCGCCGGTGCTGGCCAGGGAGGTCGACTTTTTCAGCGTCGGCACCAACGACCTGACGCAATACACCCTGGCCATCGACCGTGGCCATCCGACGCTTTCGGCCCAGGCCGACGGCTTGCATCCGGCGGTGCTGCAACTGATTGACATCACCGTGCGCGCGGCCCATGCCCACGGCAAATGGGTCGGTGTGTGCGGCGAACTGGCGGCCGACCCGCTGGCGGTGCCGGTACTGGTCGGCCTTGGCGTGGACGAACTCAGCGTCGGGGCGCGCAGCATTGCCGAGGTCAAGGCGCGAGTTCGCGAACTGGGCTTCACTCAGACTCAAACCCTTGCCCGACAGGCCCTGGCCGTGGGCAGCGCCAATGAAGTGCGCGCACTCGTGGAGGCCCTGTAATGGCCCGGATTCTCACCCTGACCCTCAACCCTGCGCTGGACCTGACCGTCCAGTTACCGCGCCTTGAAGCCGGCCAGGTCAACCGCAGCGATGCGATGCACACCCACGCCGCCGGTAAAGGCGTCAACGTGGCGCAAGTGCTGGCGGACCTCGGGCATCAGTTGACCGTCAGTGGCTTTCTTGGCGAGGACAATCTGCAAGCGTTTGAAACGCTGTTCGCCAGGCGCGGTTTTGTCGATGCCTTCATCCGTGTTCCAGGTGAGACGCGCAGCAACATCAAACTGGCGGAAAGCGACGGCCGCATCACCGACATCAACGGGCCGGGGCCGCAGGTCAGTGAGGCGGCGCAGCAGGCCTTGCTGGAGCGGCTGGAGCAGATCGCGCCGGGACACGATGCGGTGGTGGTCGCCGGCAGTTTGCCGTTGGGCGTCAGCGCGCAGTGGTTGCAGGCGTTGATCGTGCGCTTGAAGAACCTGGGGCTGAACGTCGCCCTCGATACCAGCGGGGAAGCGTTGCGTGCAGCGCTGAACGCGGGACCGTGGCTGATCAAACCCAACACCGAGGAGCTGGCCGAGGTGCTGGGCTGCGAGGTCGTGTCGGTCAGCGCCCAGGCCATAGCGGCAGAGCGTTTGCACGCCCAGGGCATCGAGCATGTGGTGATCTCCCACGGTGCCGAAGGCGTGAACTGGTTCAGTGTCGGCTCGGCATTGCATGCCACGCCACCCAGGGTCAGCGTCGCCAGCACGGTGGGGGCGGGCGATTCGTTGCTGGCGGGGATGCTCCACGGTTTGCTCAGTGCCGATACGCCGGAGCAAACCTTGCGCACTGCCACGGCGATTGCTGCGATGGCAGTGACCCAGATCGGTTTCGGCATTGGCGATGCAGCGCAACTGGCGCAGCTTGAACAGGGTGTGCGCGTGCGTCCCCTGACAGAACAATAAGAGGGTTTGTCATGAAGTTAGCCATCGTTACGGCCTGCCCGAACGGCATGGTCACCAGTGTGCTGTGTGCCCGGTTGCTAGACGCCGCGGCCCAGCGTCAGGGCTGGAGCACCAGTGTCGAAATCAGCGATGCCGCACATCCCGAAAAACAACTGTCGGCGGCCACCCTCGACGCGGCCGAGTGGGTGCTGCTGGTGACCAGCGCACCCGTGGATATGTCGCGGTTTGTCGGTAAGCGGCTGTTCCAGAGCACCCCGGCCCAGGCCCTGCAAGATGTGGAAGCCGTGCTGCGGCGTGGTGCGCAGGACGCTCAGGTTTACGCCGCTGAAGAAGCGGTCGTCGAACCTGTGGCGGTTGCCCAGGACTCGCCGCGACTGGTGGCCGTCACCGCGTGCCCGACGGGCGTAGCCCACACGTTCATGGCCGCTGAAGCCTTGCAGCAAGCGGCCAAGCGCCTGGGCTATGACCTGCAGGTGGAGACCCAGGGCTCGGTCGGTGCGCGCAATCCATTGAGCGCGCAAGCGATTGCCGAGGCCGATGTGGTGCTGCTGGCAGCCGATATCGAAGTCGCCACCGAGCGTTTCGCCGGCAAGAAAATCTATCGCTGTGGCACTGGTATTGCCCTCAAGCAAGCGGAAGCGACCTTGAACAAGGCCTTGGCCGAAGGTCAGCAGGAAAGCGCTGCGGGCGCAGCCAAGACAACGGCCAAACAGGAAAAGACCGGTGTCTACAAACACCTGCTGACTGGCGTGTCGTTCATGCTGCCGATGGTGGTGGCCGGCGGCCTGATGATCGCCTTGTCGTTCGTGTTCGGCATCACCGCGTTCAAGGAACAGGGCACACTGGCGGCGGCGTTGATGCAGATCGGTGGCGACACAGCATTCAAACTGATGGTGCCGCTGCTGGCAGGTTATATCGCCTACTCCATCGCCGACCGTCCGGGCCTCGCTCCAGGGATGATCGGCGGTCTGCTGGCAAGTACCCTGGGCGCCGGTTTCATCGGCGGGATCATTGCCGGCTTCCTCGCCGGCTATGCGGCCAAGGCGATCAACCGTTATGCGCGTTTGCCGCAAAGTCTCGAGGCGCTGAAGCCGATCCTGATCATCCCGTTGCTGGCGAGCCTGTTCACCGGTCTGGTGATGATCTACGTGGTTGGCAAACCGGTGGCCGGGATGCTTTCCGGGCTCACGCATTTTCTCGACAGCATGGGCACCACCAACGCGATCCTGTTGGGTGTGCTGCTGGGCGGCATGATGTGCGTCGACCTCGGCGGGCCGATCAACAAGGCGGCCTATGCGTTCTCGGTCGGCTTGCTGGCGTCGCAGAGTTACGCGCCGATGGCAGCGACCATGGCTGCGGGCATGGTGCCGCCGATTGGCCTGGGTATCGCCACGTTCATTGCGCGGCGCAAGTTTGCCCAGACGGAGCGCGAAGCGGGCAAGGCAGCACTGGTGCTGGGGCTGTGCTTTATCTCCGAAGGGGCGATTCCGTTTGCCGCGAAAGATCCGTTGCGGGTGATTCCGGCGAGCATCGCCGGCGGTGCGCTGACCGGTGCGCTGTCGATGTATTTTGGCTGCAAACTGATGGCGCCCCACGGAGGATTGTTCGTGCTGGCGATCCCGAATGCGATCAACCATGCGCTGCTTTATTTGCTGGCGATTGTGGCGGGAAGCCTGTTGACAGCTGTGGCATATGCGCTGGTAAAACGGCCAGAGGTGGTGGAGTTGGCGGTAGAACCCGTCACCGCCTGACACCGATTCCTGTAGGAGCGAGCTCGCGATGGTCGCGAACGATAACGCGTCAAACCAGATGCCCAGCGGCGCCTATTGGTTTTTCGCGAGCGGGCTCGCTCCTGCAAGGTGGGGGATGTCATGCCGGCTTCATCCAGCCATGCTTAAGTTTTTCCTTTTTCCGGGAGAACACCATGAGCGATTTCAACCTCGGACGCCGTCGTGTCATGCAAGCGGTCGGCGCCGGCTTGCTGTTGCCAGGGCTGGCACCGGCGGTGATCGCTTCGGTCAAGGACCGGCCGCAACTCACCGACGGCGTGCAGTCCGGCGACCTGCTGGGCGACCGGGCGATCGTCTGGAGCCGCTGCGATCGCCCGGCACGGATGGTGGTGGAGTGGGATACCCGCAGCCTGTTTCCCAACCCGCGGCGATTCGTCTCGCCCCTGGCCGATGCGCGCACAGATTTCACCGCGAGGGTCGAACTCACCGGGCTGCCCGCCGACCAGGCGATTTTCTATCGAGTGCAGTTTGAAGACGCCCAGAGTGGCGTTGCCAGCGAACCCTGGTTCGGTCACCTGCGCAGCGTGCCGCAGACCCGGCGCGACCTGCGTTTTGTCTGGAGCGGCGACACCGCTGGCCAGGGCTTCGGCATCAACCCGGACATTGGCGGCATGCGCATCTACGAGGCGATGCGTCGACGCCTGCCGGATTTCTTTATCCACAGCGGCGACACCATTTACGCCGACAGCCCGATCCCGGCGCAGCTCACCACCGAAGGTGGCCGGGTGTGGCGCAACATCACCACCGAGGCCAAGAGCAAAGTCGCCGAGACCCTCGATGAGTACCGTGGCAATTACCGTTACAACCTGATGGACGAAAACATCCGCCGTTTCAACGCCGAAGTCCCGCAGATCTGGCAGTGGGACGACCACGAAGTGGTGAACAACTGGTCGCCCGGCAAGCAGCTGGATGCGCGCTACCAGAGTAAGGATATCCACAGCCTGGTGGACCGCGCACGCCAGGCCTGGCTCGAATACGCACCGATGCGCTTGCAGAGCGCCGATGGCGGTGGGCGGATCTATCGCAAGCTCGGCTACGGGCCGCTGCTTGATGTATTCGTGCTGGACATGCGCAGTTATCGTGGGGCCAATGACGATAATCTGGGTGAGGCCAAGCCGTTCCTCGGTCGTGAGCAACTGGACTGGCTCAAGCGCGAAATGCAGGCCTCGAACGCGCAATGGAAAGTGATCGCCGCCGACATGCCCATCGGCCTCGGCGTACCCGACGGTGAAGTCAGCCCCGGTGTCACGCGGTGGGAGGCGGTGGCCAACGGTGACCCCGGCCCGGCCCGGGGGCGCGAACTGGAAATCGCCGAATTGCTCGGTTTTCTGCGGGCGCGGCAGGTGCGCAATTTCCTGTTCCTGACCGCGGATGTGCATTACTGCGCAGCCCATCACTACCACCCGGATCGAGCGGCGTTCCAGGATTTCGAGCCGTTCTGGGAGTTCGTCGCCGGGCCATTGAATGCCGGCAGCTTCGGGCCTAATCCGCTGGACAGAACCTTTGGTCCTGAGGCGGTGTTCGAGAAGGCGCCGCCTGCGCAGAACGTCTCGCCGTTTGCCGGGTTTCAGTTTTTTGGCGAGGTGAATATCGATGGGCAGAGCGGGGAATTGAGTGTGGTGTTGCGTGATCTGGATGGGGTGTCTGTGTTTGAGCAGAAGCTGCAGCCGGTTTGATTCACACCCGAGCCACTGTGGGAGCGAGCCTGCTCGCGATAGCGGTCGGACAGCCAACAGATTTGTTGAATGTAAAACAGTCATCGCGAGCAGGCTCGCTCCCACAGGGAACTCAGTGAATCAGTAAACGTCTCGGCGGTAGCGGCCCTGTTCGATCAGGCGCTCGACTTCGGCGGCGCCCAGCACCTCGTGGAGCACCTGATCCACGCCCGAAGCCATGCCTTGAAGGCTGCCGCAGATGTAGATCACCGCACCGTCCGCCAGCCACTTCTCGAGCTCGGCGGCCGACTCGCGCAGGCGATCCTGTACGTAGATCTTTTCGGCCTGGTCGCGGGAAAACGCCAGGTCGAGGCGCGCCAGATCACCATTGATCAGCCACTCCTCCAGCTCCTGTCTGCACAGGTAGTCGTGCTCGCGGTTGCGCTCGCCAAACAGCAGCCAGTGACGTTGCTGACCCTCGGCAATCCGTGCCTTGAGCAGGCTGCGCAACCCGGCCAGCCCCGTGCCATTGCCCAACAGGATCATCGGCAAAGGTTGGGCCGGCAGATGGAAACCACTGTTGCGTCGCACGCGCAGGCTGATGGAACTGCCCACAGGCGCGTGTTCGGTCAACCAGCCGGAACCGACGCCGAGGTTGCCATCGGCATGCACTTCCTGGCGCACGATCAGTTCGAGCATGCCATCGGCCGGGATCGACGCAATGGAATACTCGCGCATGGCCAGCGGCACCAGGGCTTCTGCCAGCGCTTGCGCGTGCAGGCCGACCAGATGGGCGCGGTTCTGCGGCAGTTGGCGGCTGGCCAGGGCCTGTTCGAGGGTTTCCTCCAGGCCGTTGAGCTGCACCTTGGTCGCACCGTGGATCCCCAGGCCATCGAGGAAATGCTCGATGACCCACGAGCAATTGCGTGGCAACACTTCCACCAGATCACCGGCCAGCCAACTGCTGGTGTCTGGTGCACTGAGGCCCAGCAAGTACACAGGGGACCCGCTGCTGTCCGGATTCAGCAGTTCACGACGGGCCAGGGTCCAGCTGTCGTAGCTGGGTGCTTGCCAGGTGTCGACGGGCGCGTGACCGGTCAGCAGGCCCAGTTGCTGTTGCCAGTGGCGCAAGGCGTAAGGATCGCCGCTGTCGACTTCCACCGGGGCGAACAAAGTCTTGCCGCCGTGTTCGCCGAGCCAGGTGTGCAGGCGCTTGGCGAATCCGCAGAAGTGTTGATACTGCCGGTCACCGAGGCCGAGGACTGCGTAGTTCAGGCGCTCAAGGCTCGGCGTGCGGGCCAGTACCTTGCGTTCGAAACCCCTGGCGCTGTCCGGCGCTTCGCCGTCGCCGAAGGTGCTGACAACGAACAATGCGTTGTTCGAGCCCTGCAAATCCTGCTCGCTGACATCCGCCAGCGGCTGGACCTTCACCGGTAGCCCTGCGGCCTGCAATTGCCCGGCGGTCTGCCAGGCCAGTTGCTCGGCGAACCCGCTCTGGCTGGCGAAACCGATCAGCCAGGCAGACGCATCTTTGCCTGGCTGTACAAGGCCTTGGCGCGCGTCCCTGATCTGGCGTTTCTTGCGTCGACGATCCAGGTACAGCAACCAGCCGGTGACGAAGAACAGCGGCATGCTCAGCGCAGTGAGGGTCAGGATAATGCGCCCGACGATGCCGAAGTAACTGCCGACATGCAGTGCATAAATGCTGGTCAGCAGTTGCGCCTTGAGGCTCTTGTCGCTGTAGCGGTCAACCCGTTTGACCACGCCGGTAGCCGGGTCGAGGGTGATCTGGTTCAGCGCCCGGTCGTGGGGCGAGGTTTTCAACAGGAAGTTAACGGTCGCTGGTTGGCCGGCCACTGGCGGCATGCGCACGTTGTAGGAGCTGAGTTGCGGGCCGGCCGCACTGTAGATGCTGCTCCACATCGCCGCGTAATCGGCTGTCGGTGCCGGGCCTGCCGGCGCCGGGCCACGTCCGCCACGAACGCGTTCGTTCTGCGGTGCATCGGAGAGCAATCGGGTCAGGCCCTTGTTGTACCACTCATAGGACCAGGACAAGCCGGTCAGCGCCGCCAGGAGGTAAAACACCAGGCACCAGGTACCGGCCACCGAATGCAGGTCCCAGTTGAAGCTGCGGCCCTTTTTCTTCCAGTCCAGGGTCAGCCAGGCACGCCAGCTTTGCCACTGGCGAGGCCAGCGCAGGTACAGGCCGGACAGGCAGAAGAACACCAGGATCAGCGTGCATGCACCGGTGATCTGCCGACCCGTGTCGCCCATGGCGAGGAAGCGGTGCAGTTGCAGCATCAGGCCGAAGAAGTCCTGGCCGGTGGCATCGCCCAGGAACTCTCCTGTGTACGGATCGAAGTAGCGCATCTCGCCACGGCGTTCACCCGGCGGTGGGGTGAACCACACTTTGGCGGCGTTGCCACTGTCAGTTTCCACGGTGAGCATCGAGACTTTCTTGCCCGACGCGGCTTCGATTCGCTCCACCAGTTCGGCAGGCGGCAGCACACCGGCGAGCTGTTTTTCGACCTGCAACACGGACGGGTTGAGTGCGTTCAGGATTTCATCCTGGAACGACACCGTCGCCCCGGTGATACCCATCAGAGCCAGGACGAGCCCGGCGCTGATGCCGAAAAACCAGTGCAACTGGAACAGGGTTTTCTTCAACACGTCGCTCGCCTTGTTCGTTCAAGTTGATTCATCACGGCGCGCATTATGCCGTGGGGTTGTCGAGAAGCATTCTTTTTTACGCACAAAGGCCCCGTTCATGTGGATGAACGAGGCCGGGCCCAATGCCAACAATGTAGGAGCCAGCTTGCTGGCGATGGTCGTCAACGATGACGCGGTAAACCTGATTCACCGCGCCGTTCTCGAGTTTCTCGCGAGCAAGCTCGCTCCTACAGAAGGTTGTTGGTCAAATTTCCATCAGAAGTGGAAGTTGGTGCTCAGCAAAGCGGTACGACCGGCCGCCTGGTTGGCGAAGTGAGTCGAGAACGCCTTGTCGTAGTAGGTTTCGTCGGTCAGGTTCTGCACGTTCAGCTGCAGGTCGACGTTCTTGCTCAGCTTGTAGGCCGCCATCGCGTCGTAACGAACGTAGGAATCAACCATGGTGGTGTTGGCGACGTTGCCGAACACGTCATCGACATAGAACGCACCGCCACCGATGGTCAGCTTCGGCGTGACCTGATAGGTCGTCCACAGGCTGGCGCTGTTTTTCGGCGTGTTAGGCAATTGGTTGCCGTTGTTGATCTTGTTTGCCGGCAGGTCGCCACCATCGATTTGCTCGCTGTCCATGTAGGCGTAACCGGCGAACACTTGCCATTTGTCGGTGAGCTTGCCGCTGGCCGACAGTTCGATACCTTGAACGCGGGTTTTACCGATGTTTTCAAAGGTGGTGGTGTTGGTTTGCACACGAGCGTTGTCTTTCTCGGTGCGGAAGATATCGGCAGTCAGGGACAGACGATCGTTCAGCAGATCCCACTTGGTACCGATTTCGTAGTTCTTGGTGGTTTCCGGCTCCATGTCGCTTTTGAGCAGGTTGCCGTTGCGATCCGGCGTGCCACCCAACGGGTTGCCTTCCGAACCTTCGCCCAGGGTGTTGCCCGGCGGAGTGGCAGACGTCGCGTAGGAGGCATAGATGCTGCCGTTTTCCGCTGGTTTGTACACCACACCGAACTGACCGGTGACGAATTCGCTGGTGTCATCGCCCTTGGACGTGGTCACGCTGGAACCGTCGAAGGTTTTGTATTTGGTATCGAAATGGTCGTAACGCAGGCCCATGTTCACCAGCCACTGCTCGGACAACTCCAGGGTGTCGAACACATACAGCGCATAGGTGTTGGCCTTGGTGTCGGTGCCGGCATAGTTGCGCGAGATGGCGCCGCTCCACGGATCATTCGGGTTCGGGTTGGACAGCGAGGTGCAGTTGTAGCCGCTTGGCGCGCCGATCAGTGCCGGCGAGCAGTTGGTGGTCACTGCTGCCGTTCCCGGAGTGGTGTCCGTGTTGACGTTGTACGAGGACTTTTCGCTTTCTTCGTGGGTGTATTCGACACCGGTGGAGAAGCTGTTCTTGAACCCGGCAATGTAGACATCACCAAACAGGTCGGTCTGGTTGGTGGTGGTCTCGGTATTGCTCACGCGGGTGTTCGCGCGGCGCCAGACGCTGCCGTTGTTGACGTTGCCTTTACTGTCGTCCGGCTGGGTCAGGATGTAATCCTGCATGCTGGTGCCATGGCGCAGGGTGTTCTTGAGGGTCAGCGAGTCGCTCAGGTCGTGCTCGATGGCGAAGGTCGCCGTGTCGGTACGGGTCTTGCGGAAGTCGCGGTCGGTCAGGCCATAGAAGTTGCTGCTGTCGCCGCCGTCATTCGGCTTGTCCGGGTTGGCCTTGGTACGTGCCGCCGAGCCTGCGGTCGGGATGCTGTACGGAATACCCGAGTCCGGCAGGTCGTTGCTTTCGAGATGGTAGTAGTCGAGGTTGACGCGGGTGTCGGTGCCCAGGCCGAAGGCCAGGGACGGTGCAACACCCCAACGGTCGTAGTTGACGCTGTCGCGCCCGGCGACGTTGCTCTCGTGGCTCAACAGGTTCAAACGGCCGGCAGCGGTATCGGTGAACTGGTAGTTGCCGTCGAAGGTGTAGCGCTGGGTCTGGTCGGAGCCCCAGGTGAAACCACCGTCGAGCGAGTCGCCCAAGTGCGCTTTCTTGCTGACCAGGTTGATGCTGCCACCGGCAGCGCCACGGCCGCCGATGGCGGAGTTCGGGCCTTTGCTGACCTCGATCGATTCGACGGCGAATATCTCGCGGCTCTGGGAACCGGTATCGCGTACACCGTCCAGGTAGGTGTCGCCCTGGGCATCGAAGCCGCGGATGAACGGACGGTCGCCCTGCGGGTTGCCGCCTTCACCGGCACCGAAGGTGATGCCCGGAACGGTGCGCAACGCATCCTGCAGGTTGAGCGAACCGGTGTCTTTCAGGACTTGTTGCGGAACAACGGTCACCGAGCGCGGCGTGTCGATCAGTGGCGCGGTGTACTTGGGCGAGGAGGCTTTCTCGACATTGTAGGTCGTCTCGTCATGGGCTTCGCCGGTGATGGCGGTGGCGCCCAGAGAAATCACATTGTCCGGTGCTTTTGCGTCGGCTTTTTCCGCCGCGAAAACCATGTGGCCCGCGGAGCCGGCAGTAATCGCCATGCCGATGGCCGATGCGAGCAAACGTGGTGAACTGACCGGTACTTGTGGTTGTTGACGTGACATTTGGATTCCCCTCCCCAAGGATTTGAGGCGGCGGAATATAGGGTAAATACGTATTCGTAACAATTGCGAAACATTGCTATTCGCACTGAATTTACATTCTTTACAATTTGACCTTACGGTTTTTGCTGACTCATTCGTCAGATGTGTTTTACACAGGCAATAAGAATCAATACCATTGGCGCCCCTTTGTTTTCAGGTGCCTTTGTCATGCTGCTGCACATTCCCGGCCTGTTCGAAAAAGACGAGGTGCAGCGCATTCGCGAGGCTCTGGAACAAGCCGATTGGGCCGATGGCAAGATCACCGCCGGCTACCAGTCGGCCAAGGCCAAGCACAACCTGCAGCTGCCCGAAGGGCATCCGCTGGCCAAGGAGATCGGCGCGGCGATGCTGGAGCGGCTGTGGAAAACCCCGCTGTTCATGTCGGCTGCACTGCCGCACAAAGTCTTTCCCCCGTTGGTGAACTGTTACACCGCCGGCGGCAGTTTCGACTTCCATATCGACAACGCGGTGCGCCAGCCCAAAGGCAGTATCGAGCGGGTGCGCACGGATTTGTCCGCCACGCTGTTCTTCAGCGAGCCCGAGGATTACGACGGCGGGGAGCTGGAAATCCAGGACACCTTCGGCACTCAGCGAGTGAAGTTGCCTGCCGGCGACATGGTGCTGTATCCCGGCACCAGCCTGCACAAGGTCAATGCGGTGACACGCGGAACCCGACTCGCCTCGTTTTTCTGGACCCAAAGCCTGGTGCGTGAAGACAGCCAGCGCGCCCTGTTGTTCGAGATGGACGGGGCCATCCAGCAACTGACCCGCGACATGCCGGATCATCCATCGCTGATCCGCCTGACTGGCACTTATCACAACCTGTTGCGTCGCTGGGTCGAGGTGTAAGTGGCGGATTTTCGTCTACGCCGTGAGGAAGTCCTCGACGGCGAACGTCTCAAATCCATGCTCGATGAAAGCCCGGCCCGTGCGGCCCAGGCAATCCTGATGGCTGCCCGCGAAGGCGAAATCGAGGCGCAAGCCTTGCTCGGGCAGATCCTGCTGGATGGGCAGGGCATTGCCCGGGACCAACCTCTGGCGCTGCGCTGGTTCGGGATCGCCGCCCGACAAGGGCATCTGATGGCGCGCAACATGCTTGGCCGCTGTCATGAGCATGGCTGGGGTTGCAGTGCGGATGCTTCGCTCGCGGCACGGCATTATCGAATCGCCGCAGAGTCAGGGCTGGATTGGGCGATGTACAACTATGCCAACCTGCTCGCGACCGGTCGGGGAGTCAGTAAGGATCAGGCGCTGGCGTTCACCTACTATCAACGCGCGGCACACTTGGGCCATGCCAAGTCGATGAACCTGCTGGGGCGATACCTGGAAGAAGGGCGGGTGTGTCCCATGGATTTGCGCGCGGCGCGCGACTGGTACCGGCGTTCGGCCGAGGGTGGGGATTTTCGCGGGCAGTTCAGCCATGCCGCGGTATTGGCCCACACCGGTCAAATCGACGAAGCATTGAGTTGGCTGCGAAAGGCGCTGGTTGACGGGAATCTGAAGTTTTTGCAGGTGGCAAGCCAGACGCTGGCAAGTGCAACGGATCCGCGGATACAGGCACTGGCCCACGAATACCGGCATCGTGCTGCGGAATTAAGCCTAGCCCCCTGAGCCTTTGTGGGAGCGAGCCTGCTCGCGATGGCGTTGGAGCCGTCAATATTGATGTTGAGTCTGCAGGCGTCTTCGCGAGCAGGCTCGCTCCCACAGAGATTGCGTAAAGCAAAAAGCCCATGACGCGTCATGGGCTTTTTGCTTTCTGCGTGATGTATTTACACGTAGAACGACTTCAGCGGCGGGAAGCCATTGAACTCGACGGCGCTGTAGCTGGTGGTGTACGCACCGGTCGACAGCCAGTACAGGCGATCACCGATGGCCAGGTTCAGCGGCAGGCCGTACTTGTAGTTTTCGTACATGATGTCGGCGCTGTCGCAGGTCGGGCCGGCGATGACCACTTCTTCCATCTCGCCTTTTTTCTCGGTCCAGATCGGGAACTTGATGGCTTCGTCCATGGTTTCGATCAGGCCGGAGAACTTGCCCACATCCGTGTACACCCAACGCTCTACCGCGGTACGGGATTTACGCGCGACCAATACTACTTCACTGACCAGGATGCCGGCGTTGGCGATCAACGAACGGCCCGGTTCCAGGATGATTTCCGGCAAGTCATCACCGAAGTCTTCTTTCAGGAAGCGGATGATTTCCTCGGCGTAGGTTTCCAGGCTGTTGGTGCGGGTGATGTAGTTGGCCGGGAAGCCGCCGCCCATGTTGATCAGCTTGAGGTGAATGCCGTCTTCTTCCTTCAGGCGTTCGAAGATCACCTTGACCTTGGCGATGGCCGCGTCCCAGACGCTGATGTCGCGCTGCTGCGAGCCAACGTGGAACGAAATGCCGTAAGGCACCAGGCCCAGGTCGCGGGCGAGGATCAGCAGGTCCATGGCCATGTCGGTCTGGCAGCCGAATTTGCGCGACAGTGGCCAGTCGGCAGTGGTCGAGCCTTCGGTCAGGATGCGTACGTAGACTTTTGCACCCGGTGCAGCCTTGGCGATGTTGCGCAGGTCAGCTTCGGAGTCGGTGGCGAACAGGCGCACGCCCTTCTCGTAGAAGTAGCGGATGTCCTTGGATTTCTTGATGGTGTTGCCGTAGCTGATCCGGTCCGGGCTGACGCCGCGATCGAGCACTTTGTCCAGCTCATAGATGGAGGCGATGTCGAAGCTCGAGCCTTTCTCCTTGAGCAGGTCGATGATCTCGACGGCCGGGTTGGCCTTGACCGCGTAGTAGACCTTGGCGAATTCGAAACCGGCGCGCAGGTCGTCATAGGCCTGGCTGATCATCGCGGTGTCGATCACCACGAACGGGGTTTCCTGCTTGTCGGCGAACGCCTTCATCTTCTGAAAGGTTTCGCGCGCGAAATAGTCTTCGACCTGGATCGACATACTTGGGAGCTCCTAGTGGCAAACATTAGTAATCAATGGGTGCAAATGAACGTCCTCCGTATCCCCACTTTGGTTCGCCTACTTCCCAAGGCATGTCGCCGAAAGCAAAAAGGCCATGGGTCGCAGCCCTTGGCCTTGCTGTCTCGTCGTCAGTACTTGAGCCGGATGGATCGTTTCCAGCATGGACGTTCGGCGCGAACTTTAGGGCGTGAGGGGCCTGAGATCAACTAAAAATGTCGCGTTTTTGCACTCTTCTGACGTGCGTTGCGGACATCACTCTTTGTAGCCGACCGAGATGACGGGCAGATGTTCCCTGATAATTTTAAGGTGTTAAAAATACCTGCACGTTCGACGCTTTTGTGTGCCAAGTCGTCGATAAGTACGATGGCTTCAACATCGGCGACGTTGGCCGCGAGAAGGTGGTCTGAAAGAGGTTTAGCTTGTTATGCGGGCTATTTTTGACGGTGTTTCAGGCAGTCAGGTGTTGATATTCTTTTCCGCTTTGTAACAGATGAAAAAAACACTCAGATCCTGTGGGAGCGAGCCTGCTCGCGAAGGCATTTTCACAATCAACATCATTGTTGACTGATATTGCGCATTCGCGAGCAGGCTTGCTCCCACAGGTTTTGCATTTTTACGCCACTACAGCGTCGGCAGGCGAGACGATATTGGTCTTCATCCCTCGCGAGCGACCGGAGCTCAAGTAAGCCGCAATCGACTCCTGAGTGACTTCGCCGAGGAACACCCGCTCGGCATCCATCACCGGCAACCACGCACGATTGAACTCATACATGCGCGACAGCAGGATGCGCAAATGCTCGTCGTACGCCGCCGTGGCGTTGAACTCGCGCAGGTATTGGCCGCATGTGCCGGTCTGACGGTGCAGGTCGCGGCGGCGTACGTATCCCAGGGCTTTGTTCTCGGCGCAGGTGACCACCACATAACGCCGGTCATGCTCGTCCATCAATTCCAGCGCTTCGGCCACCGGGGTTTGCGGGCTGACGGAGGGTGCGTTGTCCGCCGCGTCTTCGGCTTTTACCAGCAGCAAACGCTTGAGCGTGCTGTCCTGGCCGACGAAGTTGCTGACAAACTCGTCCACCGGATGCGCGAGCAGCGTGTCCGGGTGATCGATCTGCAATAGCTTGCCGGCGCGGAAAATCGCGATCTTGTCGCCAAGCTTGATCGCTTCGTCGATGTCATGGCTGACCATGATCACGGTCTTGTTCAGCGCTCGTTGCATCTCGAAAAACTCGTTCTGGATCATCTCGCGGTTGATCGGGTCGACCGCACCGAACGGTTCGTCCATCAGCAACAGCGGCGCATCCGCCGCCAGTGCGCGAATCACGCCGATTCGCTGTTGCTGACCACCGGACAATTCCCGTGGGTAACGATGCAGATACTGCTTCGGTTCGAGCTTGATCATGCTCATCAACTCGCGGGCGCGGTCGTGGCATTTCTGCTTGTCCCAGCCGAGCAGCTTCGGCACCACCACTATGTTTTCTTCGATGGTCATGTTCGGGAACAGGCCGATCTGCTGGATCACGTAGCCGATGTTGCGCCGCAGCGTTACTGCGTCGAGGCCGGTGGTGTCTTCGCCATTGATCAGGATCTTGCCCGAGGTGGGTTTGATCAGGCGGTTGATCATCTTCAGCGTGGTGCTTTTGCCACAACCCGACGGCCCGAGGAACACGCAGATTTCGCCTTCATTGACGGTCAGGCTTACCGAGTCCACGGCCTTGACGTCTTTGCCGTTGCTTTGGAAGGTCTTGCCGAGGTTTTGAAGTTCGATCATTTCAGGAGTCCTTTTGGAGTCAACGAGCGTTGCAGCCATTGCAAAAACAGGTCGGCGAAGATCGCCAGAAGACTGACCAGCAGCGCGCCGACGATCTGCATCGACATGTCGCTGCGACTGATGGACGCGAGGATGAGTACGCCGAGGCCGCCAGCGCCGATGGTCGCGGCGATGGTCATGACGCCGATGTTCATCACCACGGCGGTGCGCACCCCGGCGAGGATTACCGGCACGGCGATGGGCAGTTCGACCATGCGCAGGCGTTGGCCGAAGGTCATGCCAATGCCGCGCGCGGCTTCACGGATGCCAGGCTCGACGCCGGTCAGGGCCAGATAGGTGTTGCGCATGATCGGCAACAGTGAATAAAGGAACACGGCGGTGATCGCCGGCATTGGTCCGAGGCCCTGGCCGAATTTCGAATAGAACGGCAACAGCAGGCCGAACAGCGCAATCGACGGCACGGTCAGCAGCACCGTGGCGCTGGCCTGCAAGGGACCGGCGAGGCTCGGGAAGCGTGTCATCAGGATGCCCAGCGGCACACCGGTGAGGATCGCCAGGCTGACGGCAATGCCGACCAGGGTGATGTGCTGCCAGGTCAGGTGCAGTACCTGCTGCCAGTCGAGGTGGGAAAAGGCGTTCAGTAATTCCATGACTTTTCCTCCTTAGTTGAGTGGATGCTGGCGCAGGAAATCCGCGGCCACGGCGGAAGGGCTTTGGTGATCGACATCGACCCGGGCGTTGAGTTGGCGCATGGTTTCGTCGTCGAACAGTTCGGCCAGTGGTTTGAGTTGTTCGGCGAGTTTCGGATGGACATCCAGGTACGCCTGACGCACCACTGGCGCGGCGGTGTAGTCGGGGAAGTAGTGCTTGTCGTCTTCCAGCAGCTTCAGGCCAAACGCGCTGAGGCGACCGTCGGTGGTGTAGACCAGACCGGCGAATACCTGGCTGTTGCGCAGCGCCGTATAGACGAGGCCTGCGTCCATCTGCCGGATGTTGGTGCGGGTCAGGTTCATGTCGTACTGCTTGACCATGCCGTCGAGACCGTCGGAGCGGTTGGCGAACTCGGTGTCCAGCGCTACAAGATGATTGGTCCTGGCTTCAGCGCGCAGCACCTCGTTCAACTGACTGATGTTGGTGATTTGCGGATATTTCTCGGCAACGTTTTTCGGCAACGCGAGGGCGTAGGTGTTGCTGAATTTCGACGGAGTCAGCCAGACCAGGCCTTTTTTCGCGTCGAGTTCTTTGACCCGGGTGTAGGACTGTTCGCTGTCGAGTTTTTCGCTGACATGGTTGTAGGCCACCAGCGACACGCCGGTGTATTCCCAGAGCATGTCCAGTTGCCCGCTTTCGTGGGCGCTGCGGGCGAGGTTGCTGCCCAGCCCGCCAGTGACTTGCACGTCGTAGCCCTTGGTGCGCAGGTATTGGGAAGTGATTTCCGCCAGCAGGGTCTGTTCGGTGAACACCCGGGCGCCGATGCGCAGCAGGGGTTTTTCTGCGGCTTGGGCAAATCCTGCGAACAGCAGGACGCAGCCTAGTAAAAAGCTTGATGCATTCATGAATATTCCTTTGCTGAAGCCTTAAGACGGGCGCAAACCGCGTTCCAGCCAGAGACGGCTGGCGAGGGTGACCACGCCATCGAGCAGCAGGGCCAGCAGCGCGGTGCACGCGGCACCGAGCAACAGTTGCGGCTGATTGTTCAGGGCGATGCCGGGGAAAATCAGGCTGCCGAGGCTGTTGGCGCCAATCAGGAACGCGAGTGGCGCCGTGCCGACATTGATCGCCAGTGCCACGCGCACGCCGCCGACGATGATCGGCACGGCATTGGGCAACTCGACTTTCCACAGCACCTGGCGCGGGGTCATGCCGATGCCGACGGCGGCTTCTTTCAACGAACCCTGGACGTTTTTCAGGCCTTCATAGGTGTTGCGCACAATCGGCAGCAATGAAGCGAGGAATAAAGCGAAGATCGCCGGCCCACTGCCGATGCCGAGGATACCCAGGGCAATCGCGAGTACGGCCAGCGGTGGCACGGTGTTGCCGATGTTGAAGATCTGCATGAAGCGTTCGGCGCGGCCGACCATGGTCGGGCGGCTCAGGAAGATGCCGGCGGGGAGGCCCACGACAAGGGCGGCCAGCATTGAAGCGAGGACGAGAATCAGATGAGCTTGCAGGTAAAACAACAAATCGTCGCGGTAGTGTTCGATCGTGTTGATGCCGATCCATTGGATCAGCAGGGCCAGGAGAGCGATTACCAGCGCACCTCCCATCAGCCCTTTGCCATAGCGGATAGCCACAGGCGGACTCCTTTTTTTCAGTCGGCGAACGCTTTTTCGTGTGGCAACGCCATTCCTGGCTGCCGAAAAGTGATCGCGAGAAGCAGCTCGGCCGAACGCATTTCTCTGTAGGAGCGAGCTTGCTCGCGATGGACGTCAACGATGACGCGTGCTGTCTGGATGAACACGTTGTCTGGACATTTCTCGCGAGCGAGCTCGCTCCTACAGAGGTGAATCCGTACGGCTTATCGAGCCATGAGCACAGCCTCGTCAGGCTGAATTGCAGGTGTTTCAGGCCCCCGACGAGTGGTCGTTACGGGGGAGTGGACGTCTCCGTGCTTTAAAAGGTTCCCATCCGGGGCAGCATTTGGCCACCCTTAATGTGCTCAACGGTTCGGTTCTTCAATCAACTTGGGCTATAATCTGCGCCCTTTTTTGAATCACCTGCCAGGCGATTTCCCATGACCAACCAGGCCGCCGAAGTCGCGAAACGCCGCACTTTCGCCATTATTTCCCACCCCGATGCCGGTAAAACCACCATCACCGAGAAGCTCCTGCTGATGGGCAAGGCGATTGCGGTAGCCGGTACGGTGAAATCCCGTAAATCCGACCGCCATGCGACGTCCGACTGGATGGAGATGGAGAAACAACGGGGTATTTCCATTACTACGTCGGTCATGCAGTTCCCGTATCGCGAACACATGATCAACCTGCTCGACACCCCGGGCCACGAAGACTTCTCCGAAGACACCTACCGCACATTGACTGCGGTGGACTCGGCCTTGATGGTCCTCGACGGCGGTAAAGGTGTCGAGCCGCGTACCATCGCGCTGATGGATGTCTGCCGTCTGCGTGACACGCCGATCGTCAGCTTCATCAACAAACTCGACCGTGACATCCGTGATCCGATCGAACTGCTCGACGAGATCGAAGCCGTTCTGAAGATCAAGGCTGCGCCGATCACCTGGCCGATCGGTTGCTACCGCGATTTCAAGGGCGTGTACCACCTGGCTGACGACTACATCATCGTCTACACCGCCGGTCACGGTCACGAACGCACCGAAACCAAAATCATCGAGAAACTCGACTCCGACGAGGCGCGCGCGCACCTTGGCGATGAGTACGAGCGTTTCCTCGAACAGCTGGAACTGGTTCAAGGCGCTTGCCACGAATTCAACCAGCAGGAGTTCCTCGACGGTCAACTGACCCCGGTGTTCTTCGGTACGGCACTGGGCAACTTTGGTGTCGACCATGTTCTTGACGCTGTCGTCGATTGGGCGCCGCGCCCGCTGGCGCGTGTCGCCAACGAACGCACCGTGGAGCCGGTGGAAGAGAAATTCTCGGGCTTCATCTTCAAGATCCAGGCGAACATGGACCCGAAACACCGCGACCGGATCGCCTTCATGCGCATTTGCTCCGGCAAATACGAAAAAGGCATGAAGATGCGCCACGTGCGCACCGGCAAGGACGTGCGCATCGGCGACGCCCTGACCTTCTTCTCCTCCGAGCGTGAGCAACTGGAAGAAGCCTTCGCCGGCGACATCATCGGCCTGCACAACCACGGCACCATCCAGATCGGCGATACCTTCAGCGAAGGCGAAGTCCTGGGCTTCACCGGCATCCCGCACTTCGCCCCGGAACTGTTCCGTCGCGTACGCCTGCGCGATCCGCTGAAATCCAAGCAACTGCGCCAGGGCCTGCAACAACTGGCCGAAGAAGGCGCGACCCAGGTGTTCTTCCCGGAGCGCAGCAACGACATCATCCTCGGCGCCGTCGGTGTGCTGCAGTTCGATGTGGTCGCCAGCCGCTTGAAAGAGGAATACAAGGTCGAGTGCTCCTATGAGCCGATCACCGTTTATTCCGCGCGCTGGATCGAATGCAGCGACAAGAAGAAGCTTGAGGAATTCTCCAACAAGGCGGTGGAAAACCTGGCACTGGACGGCGGCGGTCACCTGACCTACCTCGCGCCGACGCGGGTCAACCTGGCGTTGATGGAAGAGCGTTGGCCGGACGTGAAATTCCGCGCGACCCGTGAGCATCACTAAGCGCTGAATGGCAACACCGCAAAGCCCACTGTGAAAGCAGTGGGCTTTTTTTGTGGATTGATTTTGTGATCGAGGTGCTTGCGTAGGTATTTTCCTGCGCACTTGTAGCTTGCCTCTGCTTTTTATTTATGGGGAGTTTGGCCCGCGACAAGCCAGTCGTTGGCGTTTAGTGTCCAAAGGACATTTCGCAAACAGTGGCCTTTTGATGATCAAGGGAATGACGCGTCGGCTGACCCATCTGCTGCGCCTGGATGGCTATTTCTGCGTGATGGCCTGGGTGCTCGCGGCGCTGTTGTTCATCAATCGGCTAAGCAGCATGGTCAAGCTGTTCATGGCGCTGTACCTGCGTCAGGAGCTGGGGCTGGCGATTGAAACTGTCGGCTGGCTGCTGTCGGCCTACGGTGCCGGTCTGCTGATCGGTTCGATGCTCGGCGGGTTGCTCAGCGATCATGTGCCCACGGCGCGGCTGACCGCGGCGCTGTTCCTGGTCTCGGTGTGGGTGCTGATCTTGCTGGGGGTGGTCACGCAGGTGCCGCTGCTGGCCGGGTTGCTCTTGCTCAGCGGGGCAGTCGATGGGGCGATCCGTACGCTGCATCAACGGCTGATCATGGAGTATTGCGACGTTGCGCAGCGTTCCCGGGCACAGGCCTTGAGCCGGGTGGCTCGCAACCTCGGGATGGCCGCTGCCGGGGTGGCGGGCGGCGTTTTGGCGCAGACGGATTTCCGTTGGGTTTTCTTCGCCAGCGCGGCGATGACGTTGCTGGCCTTGCTGTGGTTTGTCCACACCACGTGGCGTCGACCAGTGCTGATCCCTGACGCGAGACCCGATAGCGCCCCAAGCTCAGGCCAGCCGTATCGCGACAAACCATTCCTCTGGCTACTGGCGACGACGGTTCTGCTCGGTATGGCGTTCGACATGGTCTACAGCACGCTGGGCAACTATCTGCGTGATTACTACCGCTTGAGCACCGAGGCGATCGGCTGGCAGTTCGGGCTCAATGCGCTGCTGGTGGTGTCGTTGCAGATTCCGTTGTCGCACTGGGGCGAACGCTGGGGGATGCGTCGGCAGCTGGTGGCGGGCAGCCTATTGCTGGCCTGTGGGCTCGCCATGTTGCCGTTGGGTACCGGGCTGTTTTACGCCTGCCTGTCGACGGTGATCTGGACGCTGGGCGAGGCGCTGTTCATGCCGCCGTTGAATATGTTGGTCATGCAGCACGCGCAAAGCGGAAAAAGCGGGCAGTACCTTGGCCTGTTCTTTATGAGCTGGAGCGCGAGCGCACTGTTGTCGCCAGTGCTTGGCGGTCAGTTATACGGCCACTTTGGCGGGCACAGTGTGTGGTTGCTTGGCGCGACGCTGGCGCTGATGTCCATACCGCTGATTTATAAGGCTACCCGTTCGCGTGCGCCGGGTGCGCATTGCGAGCAAACGCGCAAAGCAGACTCGCTTAGTTGATCTGGTAATCGGACTTATTCGAAACCAGTCTTTCCATCCACGGCATTTCTGGCCGCTCGTTAGCGTCCTATCTGGTGAACCCGGCTGATCGGAACTAGATTTCACAGAGCGCCAGCCAGGCACTTGGGTTCACCTGAAAGAGGATGGAATCGATCATGAAAAACAGGTTGCTACGCGTTTTACTGCTGTTGAAAGTGATGGTGATGCTGTCCCTTGGCACCGCGACGGCTTGGGCCGAGTGTGAGAATCACGATACTCAGGCATTCAGCGGGCAGGTGGGACATAGCGGATTGATGCTCGCCAAGTCCGAGTCCGAGCCGGGCGATCAGGGGCAGGGTGGGGCTGACAATGGCGATGACTCGACCACTGACGAGCCGGACTCCGATGATGAAGAAGAAGGCGACAGCCAGACCTGATCGATGAATGGCAGGCAAAAGAAAACCCCTTCTGCCTCGACTGATGCGCAATCGAAGTGGAAGGGGTTGGGTTGATTCGTGAATCCCGGCAGGAGCGAGCAAGCTCGCTCCTGCCGTTTTTTATGCCGCGCCGTCGAGGAACTGCTCAGCGTAGTGGCAAGCCACCTGGCGCCTGTCGAGCGGGCGCAGGGCCGGTTCTTCAGTGCTGCAGCGTTCGGTGGCGTACGGGCAGCGCTTGTGGAAGGCGCAGCCGGACGGCGGGTTCAGCGGGTTGGGCAACTCGCCGACGATCTTGATCTTCGGCTTGTTCGGGTCCGGGTGAATCGTCGGCGTGGCCGACAGCAGTGCCTGGGTGTAAGGGTGCAGGGGACGTTCGTAGATGTCGTTCTTCGGCCCCATTTCCACCGGGCGCCCGAGGTACATCACCATCACGTCATCGGCCACGTGCTGCACCACCGCCAGGTTGTGGGAAATGAACACGTAGGCGGTGTTGAACTCTTGCTGCAGATCCATGAACAGGTTGAGCACCTGTGCCTGGATCGACACGTCCAGTGCCGATGTCGGTTCGTCCGCCACCAGCACTTTCGGTTGCAGCATCATGGCGCGGGCCAGGGCGATCCGCTGGCGCTGACCGCCGGAGAACATGTGCGGGTAACGCTGGTAGTGCTCGGGACGCAAGCCCACCTGTTTCATCATCGCCTGGACTTTCTCACGGCGTTCCGCGGCGCTCAGGTTGGTGTTGATCAATAATGGCTCTGCAAGCTGATCACCGACTTTCTGCCGTGGGTTCAACGAGGCGTAAGGGCTCTGGAACACCATCTGCACGTCTTTGCGCAGTTGCTTGCGCTGGGCCTTGTCGGCACCGGCGACTTCCTGCCCGGCAATTTTCAGCGAGCCGGAGGACGGCTCCTCGATCAGGGTCAGGGCACGCGCCAGGGTGGATTTGCCGCAGCCCGATTCACCCACGACGGCGAGGGTCTTGCCAGCTTCCAGTTCGAACGATACGCCGTTGAGGGCGCGCACGGTGGCGTGTCCCTTGAACAGGCCTCGGGACACCTCGTAGTGACGGGTCAGGTCGCGGGCGGTAAGAACGACGGCCATTACGCCACCTCCTGGTTCAGCGGGTAGAAGCAGCGCGCGAGGCTGTTGCTTTTCGGGTCAAGTGCCGGACGTTGTTGACGGCAGTTGTCTTTCACGTAGGGGCAGCGTGGCGACAGCAGGCAACCCTGCGGACGGTCGTAGCGACCGGGAACGATGCCCGGCAGGGTCGACAGGCGCGAGGCGCCCAGGCTGTGTTCCGGAATCGCCTTGAGCAGCGCTTCGCTGTACGGGTGTGCCGGAATGTCGAACAGTTGCGGCACCTGACCGACTTCGACCGCTTGGCCGGCGTACATCACGCACACGCGCTGGGCGGTTTCGGCGACGACGGCGAGGTCGTGGGTGATCAGCACCAGGCCCATGTTCTGCTCTTTCTGCAACGCCAGCAGCAGGTCCATGATCTGCGCCTGAATGGTCACGTCGAGGGCCGTGGTCGGTTCGTCGGCGATCAGCAGTTTCGGCTCGCCGGCAATCGCCATGGCGATCGCGACACGCTGGCTCATACCGCCGGACAGTTGATGCGGGTAGGCGTCCATACGGCTGGCGGCACCCGGGATTTCAACCTTTTCCAGCAGTTCGATGGCGCGCTTGCGCGCCGCCTTGCCGGACATTTTCAGGTGCAGGCGCAGGACTTCTTCGATCTGGAAGCCGACGGTGTAGCTCGGGTTCAGCGCGGTCATCGGGTCCTGGAAGACCATGGACAGGTCTTTGCCGACGATTTGCCGACGCTGGCGATTGTTGAGCTTGAGCATGTCCTTGCCGTCAAAGCTGAGCGAGTCGGCGGTGACGATGCCTGGATGCTCGATCAGCCCCATCAGCGCCATCATGGTCACGGATTTGCCGGAACCGGACTCGCCAACGATGGCCAGCACTTCGCCCTTGTCCACTTTCAGGTCGAGGCCATCGACGACTGGCGTGGCGTTTTTGTCGCCGAAGCGCACGTTGAGATTCTTGATTTCTAACAGTGACATGGGAATCTCCTCAGGCGGCGTTCTTGAGTTTCGGGTCCAGCGCATCGCGCAGGCCGTCGCCCATCAGGTTGATTGCCAGCACGCTGAGCAAAATGGTCAAACCCGGCAGGCTCACCACCCACCAGGCGCGTTCGATGTAGTCGCGGGCCGAAGCCAGCATGGTGCCCCACTCAGGGGTTGGCGGTTGTACGCCAAGGCCGAGGAAGCCCAGGGCGGCGGCATCGAGGATCGCCGAAGAGAAGCTCAGGGTCGCCTGCACGATCAGCGGTGCCATGCAGTTGGGCAGCACGGTGACGAACATCAGGCGCGGCAGGCCGGCACCGGCCAGGCGCGCGGCGGTCACGTAGTCGCGGTTCAGTTCACCCATGACCGCAGCACGGGTCAGGCGAACGTAGGACGGCAGGGACACCACGGCGATGGCGATCACGGTGTTGATCAGGCCAGGGCCGAGGATGGCGACGATCGCCACGGCCAGCAGCAGGGACGGCAGGGCCAGCATGATGTCCATCAGACGCATGATGGTCGGGCCGACCACGCGCGGGAAGAACCCGGCGAACAGCCCCAGCAGGATCCCCGGGATCAGCGACATGACCACCGACGACAAGCCGATCATCAAGGACAGGCGCGAGCCGGTGATCAGGCGCGACAGCAGGTCGCGACCCAGTTCGTCGGTGCCGAGCAGGAACTGGAGCTGCCCGCCTTCCAGCCAGGCCGGCGGGGTCAGCAGGAAGTCACGGTATTGCTCGCTCGGGTCGTGAGGAACAACCCACGGCGCGAAAATGGCGCAGAAAATCACCAGCAGCATGAACATCAGGCCGGCGACGGCACCTTTGTTCTTGGAGAACGCTTGCCAGAATTCTTTGTACGGCGACGGGTACAGCAGGCTTTGATCGACTGCTACCGATGGAATTGGAGTGGTCATGGTCATGATCTCAGCGCTGATGACGGATGCGTGGGTTGGCAAAGCCGTAGAGGATGTCCACGACGAAGTTGACCACAATCACCAGGCAGGCGATTAACAGGATGCCGTTTTGCACGACGGGATAGTCCCGGGCGCCAATGGCTTCGATCAGCCATTTGCCGATGCCGGGCCAGGAGAAGATGGTTTCGGTCAGGACCGCACCGGCGAGCAGGGTGCCGACTTGCAGGCCGACCACCGTCAGTACCGGAATCAGCGCGTTGCGCAGGCCGTGCACGAACACCACGCGCGACGGCGACAGGCCCTTGGCTTTGGCGGTGCGAATGTAGTCTTCGCGCAACACTTCGAGCATCGACGAGCGGGTCATCCGCGCGATCACCGCCAGCGGGATGGTGCCGAGCACGATGGCCGGCAGGATCAGGTGGTGCAGGGCATCGAGGAACGCGCTGACGTCATCGGCCAGCAGCGTGTCGATCAGCATGAAGCCGGTGCGCGGCTCGATGTCGTAGAGCAGGTCGATCCGCCCGGACACCGGGGTCCAGCCCAGGCTCACCGAGAAGAACATGATCAGGATCAGGCCCCACCAGAAGATCGGCATCGAGTATCCCGCGAGGGAGACCCCCATGACCCCATGGTCGAACAGGGACCCTCGCTTGAGTGCCGCGATCACCCCGGCCAGCAGGCCCAGGATGCCGGCGAACAACATGGCGGCCGTGGCCAGTTCCAGGGTCGCGGGGAATAGAGAGCTGAACTCGCTCCAGACGCTTTCACGGGTTCGCAGGGATTCACCGAGATCGCCGTGGGCCAGTTTACCGATGTAATCCAGGTACTGGGCATACAGGGGTTTGTTCAGACCTAGGCGTTCCATTGCCTGAGCGTGCATTTGCGGGTCGACTCTGCGTTCGCCCATCATGACTTCCACGGGGTCGCCAGGGATCATGCGAATCAGCGCGAATGTCAGCAAGGTGATGCCGAAAAACGTGGGGATCAGTAACCCCAGTCGGCGGGCAATAAAACTAAACATCGTAAGGTGTACCTCATCAGCCGGTTAGGCGTGCCCGGCATGCCTGGGTCAGGCATGCCGGGAGTTTTCTTATCTACTTCACCTGGGTGGTGGCGAAGTTATTCGTGGTGAGGGGGCTAATGTGGTAGCCCTCTACGTTGTTGCGCATTGCAGTAAACATTCTAGTGTGTGCCAGGCTGATCCATGGCTGGTCCTGGTTGAAAATAACCTGTGCCTGTTCGTACAGTGCTGCACGTTCGGCCGGGTCGGTTTTTTCCCGGGCCTGGTCGATCAGGGCCTGGAATTTGTCATTGCACCAGCGTGCGTAGTTTTCGCCGTTCTTGGCCGCTTCGCAACTGAGCATAGGCGTAAGGAAGTTATCCGGGTCGCCGTTATCGCCCGCCCATCCGGCGGAAACCATGTCGTGCTCGCCGTTTTTCGCGCGTTTGAGCATTTCGCCCCATTCCATCACGCGAATGTCGATCTTGATCCCGATCTTGGCCAGGTCGGCCTGCATCATCTGCGCGCCGAGCATCGGGTTCGGGTTGGTGGCGCCACCGCCGTTACGGGTGAACAGGGTGAATACCGTGCCTTCCGGTACGCCGGCTTCCTTGAGCAGGGCGCGAGCCTTGTCCAGGTCGCGGGTCGGGTTCTTCAGGGCGTGGTTGTAGCCCAGCAGAGTGTCCGGGAACGGGTTGATCGCCGCGGTCGCATTGCCTTTGCCGAATAGCGCGTTGACGGCCGCTTCCTTGTCGAAGGCGATGTCGATGGCTTTACGCACACGCACGTCGCTCAGGTACTTGTGCGTGGTGTTGATGGCGATGTACGCAACGGTCATCGCGTTCAGCTCGTCGACTTTGAGCTTGGTGTCTTTCCTGATGCTCGGGATGTCGTCAGGTTTCGGATACAGCGCGACCTGGCATTCGTTGGCCTTGAGCTTCTGCAGGCGCACGTTGTTGTCGGTGGCGATGGCGAAGATCAATGAGTCAGCCGGTGCCTTGCCACGGAAGTAGTCCGGGTTGGCCTTGAAACGAACCTGGGCATCCTTGTTGTAGCGCTGGAAGACGAACGGACCAGTGCCGACCGGCTTGTTGTTCAGATCGCCGGTCTTGCCAGCCTTGAGCAACTGGTCGGCGTATTCGGCGGAATAGATCGAAGAAAATGCCATGGCGATGTCGGCCAGGAACGGCGCTTCGCGGCGGGTCAGGGTGAATTTGACCGTGTTGTCGTCGACTTTCTCGACGTTTTTCAGCAGTTCCTTGAAGCCCATGCTTTCAAAGTACGGGAAGCCCACGCTCGACAGCTTGTGCCACGGGTGATTCGGGTCCAGCTGACGCTGGAAGCTCCAGACCACGTCGTCGGCATTCATGTCGCGGGTCGGCTTGAAGTAGTCGGTGGTGTGGAACTTGACGCCTTTACGCAGGTGGAACGTGTACGTCAGACCGTCCTCGCTGATGTCCCAGGATTCGGCCAGTGCCGGAATCACATCGGTGGTACCGGGCTTGAAGTCCGCCAGGCGATTGAAGATGGTTTCGGCCACGGCGTCGGCGGTGACTGCAGTCGTGTACTGGACCATGTCGAAGCCTTCGGGGCTGTTTTCGGTGCAAACCACCAGGGGTTTGGCCGAGACGCCGACAGCGACACTGAGCAAAGCAGCCGCGATGGCTGCACGTAGGGGAAGCATTTTCATCAAGAACCCTCTGCAATCAGTTAAAGGACAAAAGCCGAACGGTCGATTCATCGCTGAACCCACCGTTCGGCAGCGGTATTACAGGATGTTGAACGGAACCGTGGTCACGAGACGGAACTCGTTGATGCTGCCGTCAGCCTGGTTTTCGCTGGCACGGTGAGCGGTGTAGGTGCCGCGGATCGTGGTGGCCTTGAGCGGGCCGCTCTGCACGGCGTAGGTCGCGCCGATGCCGTATTCATAATGGGTTTCGCCATCCTGGGCCTGGATGCCGTCGTAACCCTTGCCTGCCACGCCACCGTTGCCGGTGTAGTGAGTACCGTCGATGCCCCAGCCGCGAGCCTGGTAGATGTTGAACTTCAGGCCCGGTACGCCGTATTCAGCCATGTTCAGACCGTAGGCAACCTGGAACGATTTTTCGTTCGGGCCGTTGAAGTCCGACAGCAGGGAGTTGGCCAGGTAGATGCCGTTGGTTTCGTGCAGGTAGTCGAAGTACTCGTTACCGTTCACTTCCTGGTACGAGAAGGTCAGGCTGTGAGCCTGGTGGGTCAGGCCAAACGACAGGGAATAGGTGTCGTTGTCGATGGCGCCGATCAGGGCCTTACCGGTTTCCTTGGTTTTGTAGTAGTTCAGGCCGGTGGTCAGGCTCAGTACCTGGCTATCGCCCAGAACGTGGGAGGCGCCGAAGTAGTACTGGTTCCAGATGTCTTCAGCCTGGGTCGCCCAGAGGCTGGTGGTCAGGCTGGCGAGCGGGTTGTAGGTGATACCGCCGGTGTAGACGTGGTCGGTTTCAACGATGCCGTTGGCGTATTCGGTGCGGAATTTGCGCTGGCTTTCTTCGGTACGCGGTGAGTTGCGGTCGAAGGTGGCGAGGTCGAAGGCCAGGTTGTTCAGCTCTTCGCTGTGGATGGCCACGCCTTCGAAGCTCGAAGGCAATGCACGGTTGCCGATCACGTCGACCATCGGGCTGCTGAAGTTCATGCGGCCGGCAGTCAGGGTGGTGTTGGAGACACGGGCCTTGACGTTGGCCAGGCCCAGTTTGCTCCACTGGCCTTGAGCGTCGCCGCCTTCCTTGGTCAGGGTACGGTTGTTACCCGCGCCTGGGCGAGTGCCCGGTGCGCCACCGTTGTTGGATGCCAGGTCCTTGCGGTCGCGATCCAGGGCGACAGCGTTATAGGCCGCCACTTCAGTGCTGAAACCGACAGTGCCTTCGGTGAAGCCCGAGTTGTACTTGAGGATGGTGCCCTGGACCCAGTTGATCCGGCGATCGGTCGGGGTCGAAACGCCGTCCTTCTTGTAGGCGAACTTGGCGCCGCGTTGCAGTTGCTCGTTGGCGTACCAGTTACGCGTGGTGCCGGTGATCGACTGGCCTTCGACAAAGCCGGTGGCTTCGCTCTGGGCGCTTTTTTCGTTCACGGTAACCGGAGTGAAAGCCTGGCTTTGGGTTTCTGCGTAAGCCGTGGCGGTTACGCTGCTGATGGCCAGGGCCAATAACGCGGTGCTGCTCAGTTTCATGGGTAAAGCTCCTTACTTTCTTTTTTTATGCCGGTCTATTTTTGTGATCCGGCTATTGGTTTAGAACTCATTCACGGCTTCGCAAACGTTTGCTGTCGGCCGGGTTGGCGAAAAACGGCAAAGCGTCTGCGTGAGGGCGGAAAATCCGCCCCCTGGCATTTCTGGCTAATCGGTTATTTTTCTATGCTGACACCCGAGAACACATTGCGGCCGAACGGGCTCACCTTGAACCCTTCGATTTTGGCGCTCAGCGGCTGGTTGACCGTTGAGTGGGCGACTGGCGTGATCGGTACTTGCTGTTTGAGCAACTGCTGCGCCTGTTTGTAGAGCAGGGTGCGCAGGTCACGGTCGGTGACGACCTTGGCCTGCTTGACCAGCTTGTCGTAAGCCGGATCACACCACATCGAGTAGTTGTTGCCGCCAATGGCGTCGCAGCTGTAGAGCGTGCCCAGCCAGTTGTCCGGATCACCATTGTCACCGGTCCAGCCGATCAGGCTGATGTCGTGCTCGCCATTCTTGGTGCGCTTGATGTACTCGCCCCACTCATAGCTGACGATCTTGACCTTGAGGCCGATCTTCGCCCAGTCAGCCTGGAGCATCTCGGCCATCAACTTGGCGTTGGGATTGTAAGGACGCTGGACCGGCATGGCCCAGAGGGTGATTTCAGTGCCTTCCTTGACGCCGGCAGCCTTGAGCAATTCCCTGGCTTTTTCCGGGTTGTAGGCGGCGTCCTTGATGGTGTCGTCGTAGGACCATTGGGTCGGCGGCATGGCGTTGACCGCCAGTTGTCCCGCGCCTTGGTAAACGGCATTGAGAATGCCTTGCTTGTTCACCGCCATGTCCAGCGCCTGACGCACTTCGAGTTGGTCGAACGGTTTGTGGCGCACGTTGTAGGCGATGTAGCCGAGATTGAAACCAGGCTTCTCGATCAGTTGCAGGGCCGGGTCGTTCTTCAGCGCGGTCACATCGGCAGGGCGCGGGTGCAGGGTGATCTGGCATTCATTGGCCTTGAGTTTCTGCACACGCACCGAGGCGTCGGTGTTGATGGCGAAAATCAGGTTGTCGAGCTTGACCCGGCTCGGATCCCAGTACTGCTTGTTGCCGGTGTAACGGATGTTCGAGTCTTTCTGGTAGCTCTTGAACACGAACGGCCCGGTGCCGATCGGTTTCTGGTTGATGTCGCTCGGTTTGCCTTGCGCCAGCAGCTTGTCGGCGTATTCGGCCGAAAGGATGGCGGCAAAACTCATGGCGATGTTCTGGATGAACGCGGCGTCCACGCTGTTGAGCGTCATGACCACGGTCAGCGGCCCGGTCTTTTCGACCTTGGCGATATTCTTGTTCAGGCTCATGCCGTTGAAGTATGGAAACTCTGTCGGATAAGCCTTACGGAAAGGTTGTTGCGGGTCGAGCATGCGATTGAACGTGAACAGCACGTCATCGGCATTGAAATCACGGGTCGGCGTGAAGTATTTGGTGGTATGAAACTTCACCCCTTCGCGCAGGTGGAAGGTGTACTTGAGGCCGTCCTCGGAAATATCCCAGCTCGTGGCCAGGCCCGGTACGACGTTGGTCGCGCCTTTCTCAAACTCTGCCAACCGGTTGTACAGCGGCTCGGCGGCATCGTTGTCGGTCGCAGTGGTGTACTGCGCCGTATCGAAACCGGCGGGGCTGCCTTCGGAGCAGAATACCAGGCTGTTGTTGGCAGCCTGGCTGATGGAAGTGGCGGCCAACAGGCCGGTGCCCAGCAATGCGGATAAAACCAAGGTATGGCGCATAACGCTCCCCTTTCTCTCAAAGTGTTGTCAATGAGCCGCCGTCCCGTCCGCAGACGTGGAGGCATCACTGATTTCAAGCCATGCACGCAGCAGTAACCGATGACCCACGCATGCACTGGTCGGATCCCGACGGTATGAGCCACGGGTCCGGCAGTAAATGCGTAGAGTCCTAAAGACTCGTAGGAAATGGCGACGCGTCCTCACCCGACGCTGTAGTCAGCTGCGGATTTGGATGTAGGCGAATTCCTGCTTTCTCGGTAGATAAAGCAACGGCGACGTCAGAAACGTCGCCGTTGCAAAACCTTATTTGCTGACGCTGACGCCGTAGAAGGAGTTCAAGCCAAATGGGCTGATCTTGAAGTCCTGCACTTCGGCACGCATGGGTTGGAACACCGTCGAGTGAGCGATAGGTGTCATCGGAACAGCATCTTTGAGGACGTGTTGCGCCTGCTTGTACAGTTCGGTGCGCTTGGCCTGATCGGTCGTGCGCTTGGCTTCTTTCACGATGCCGTCGAACTTCTTGTCGCACCACTTGGAGAAGTTGTTGCCTTGCAGGGAGTCGCAGCCGAACAGCACGTTCAGCCAGTTGTCCGGGTCACCGTTGTCGCCGCTCCAGCCAATCAGCATCGCGCCGTTCTCGCCGCCTTTGGAGCGCTTGATGTACTCGCCCCATTCGTAGCTCTGGATTTTGGCCTTGATACCGATCTTCGCCCAGTCGGACTGCAGCATTTCTGCCATCAGCTTGGCGTTCGGGTTGTACGGACGCTGTACCGGCATCGCCCACAGAACGATTTCGGTACCTTCCTTCACACCAGCTTCCTTGAGCAGCTCTTTGGCTTTCTCAGGGTTGTACGGTGCATCCTTGATAGTGGTGTCGTAGGACCACTGGGTCGGCGGCATGGCGTTGACGGCCAGTTGGCCGGCGCCCTGGTAAACCGAGTCGATGATCTGTTGCTTGTTGACGGCCATGTCCAGTGCCTGACGCACTTTCAGCTGGGCCATCGGGTTCGGCTTGTCGTCACCCTTGATCTTGTCCATCACGTTGTAGGCGATGTAACCCAGGTTGAAACCAGCCTGATCAGGCACTTTCAGGGTTTTGTCTTCCTTGAGCGCCTTCAGGTCGGCCGGACGCGGGAACAGAGTGATCTGGCACTCGTTCTTCTTCAGCTTCTGGATACGTACCGACGGGTCGGTGGTGATGGCGAAGATCAGGTTGTCGATCTTCACGTCGTCAGGCTTCCAGTAGTCCTTGTTCCCGGTGTAGCGGATGTTGGAGTCTTTCTGATAGCTCTTGAACACGAACGGACCAGTGCCGACCGGCTTCTGGTTGATGTCGGAGGCTTTGCCTTCCTTGAGCAACTGGGCAGCGTACTCGGCAGACTGTACCGAAGCGAAACTCATGGCCATGTTCTGGATGAACGCGGCGTCAACTTCCTTGAGGGTGAACTTGACCGTGTGGTCGTCGACTTTATCGATCTTGGTGATGTTGGTGTCCATCCCCATGTCGGTGAAGTACGGGAATTCGGTCGGGTACGCCTTACGGAACGGGTCATCCTTGTTGATCATGCGATTGAAGGTGAACAGCACGTCGTCGGCGTTGAACTCACGAGTCGGCTTGAAGTACGGAGTAGTGTGGAACTTGACGCCTTCACGCAGGTGGAAGGTGTAGGTCAGGCCGTCATCGGAGATGTCCCACTTGGTCGCCAGACCAGGAACAACGGCAGTGCCACCGCGCTCGAACTGGGTGAGGCGGTTGAACATGGTTTCTGCAGAGGCGTCGAAGTCGGTTCCGGTGGTGTATTGACCTGGATCGAAACCGGCCGGGCTCCCTTCGGAGCAGAACACCAGGTTAGTCGCTGCTTGGGCGAACGGTGCGCTGGCTAACAAGCTTGCGCCAACTAAAAACGGAATGACCGCGTGTTTAAGCATGGTGGCCTCATGATTTGTTGTCATTTTTGGAATTAGAGGACGACCTCGTGAGTCGTGCCTGCGGATACTTATGCAGGGGCCATACCCAATGCAAGATCCAGAGTGACTACAAGCCTTAAACGGTGGCACGAACGTACCTTAATGTCGCATTTGTATAACTCCTGACGCATTTGACCGTTTGCGCAGCTTTTTTACGGTGCAAACGACGCACTTTCAGGGTGCGTCTTAAACGCTGGATGCTCCCGATCAGGGCGGGGTGTTACTTATTTATACCCCGTTTTGTGCGGTGGGTATGGCGTGAATAAGAGTGGTTATTGTTGCACCGATAGTGGCTAATTAATCTCAGTTGCACCTGGTGCAACTGCCAGCTTTTCTCAGTGGACTATCCAGTTATAGCTCATGCCTGAAAACTGCCCAAAAAAAACGGCGATCATGTGAGTGATCGCCGTTTTTTTTGATTACGGGCTATCGATTCAAGGCATCAGCACTTCAATCGAGCCATCGGCGGTCATGCTGACCTGGCTGGTGCCGGCTTCGACATCCGGCGTCACCGGTGCGGCGTCCATGGCGGCGGCTTTCATCATCATCGGCGCGCGCAGGTAAGGCTGTGGATAACCGTTGCTGTTGAGGTTCAGGTTGACGATCTTGTAGCCCTTGCCGCCCAGAGCATCAGTCGCGAGCTGGGCGCGAGCCTTGAAGGCACTTACGGCGTCCTTGAGCAGGGCGTCTTCGCTGGCCTTGCGGGTCGGGGTGGCGATGGCGAAGTCCATGCCGCCCATTTTCAGGTCGGTGAGCAGTTCGCCGGTCAGCTTCGACAGCGCGGCGAAGTCCGGGCTTTCCAGGCGCAATTCGGCGCGCTCGCGCCAGCCAGTGATTTTCTGGCCCTTGGTGTCGTAGATCGGATAACTGTTGCGACTGCCCTGGCGCAGTGTGACGTCCTTGACTTGCTTGGCCTGTGCCAGCGCCTTGTTCATGGTGGTGCTGACGTCGGCGGCGAGTTTGGCCGGGTCGCTGTTCTGTTCTTCGGTGTAGAGCGTCACGATCATCAGGTCGCGGGCTACTTCCTGACTGACTTCGGCGCGCAGGGAAATCTGGTTGTAATGAAGCTCGTCGGCGGCCAGGGCCGGGAGGCTGGCGACGGTGCCAACGCTCAGGGCGAGGAGGGCGGCGCTGCGGCGGAATGTGTGCATGAAGGCTCCTTGAATGGTGCGCAGGGGTGTGTTCCGGGCCTGCGTGAAACCATCAGACTCTAGCTTTTATGCTCTGGTTCGCACAGTTACAACTTCTATACAGATGGCACGAGGTGGCCGCTTCGCGGCCAATCGCGAGCAGGCTCGCTCCTACAGGAGCGCGCATTCCAAAGGTGGGAGCGAACCTGCTCGCGAAGGCGGCGATACAGTCGCTGCAGAACCCGCAGCCATGTGGCCGTTTGCCGCAGTTTTGCCTGTCGGCCCCCGCGCTTGGTTATACTCCCAGCGATCCGCCTGGAGCGCTCATCAGGAGAGCTCATGCTCGCCCCCGTTCAAATTACTTCCGCCACTCGCCAGAACCTCTGGCGCCTGACGTTCATCCGCACGTTGGTGCTGGCCGCCCAGGCCGGTTCAGTGGGCCTGGCCTACTGGTTCGAATTGCTGCCGCTGCCCTGGTTCCAACTGGCCGCGACCCTCGGTTGCTCGATGCTTTTGTGTGTGTTCACGGCAATCCGCCTGCGCACCTCGTGGCCGGTGACCGAGCTCGAATACGCCGTGCAACTGGCCTGCGACCTGTTTATCCACAGCGCGTTGCTGTATTTCTCCGGTGGCTCGACCAACCCCTTCGTTTCTTATTACCTGGTGCCGCTGACCATTGCCGCAGTGACGTTGCCGTGGCGTTATTCGGTGATCCTGTCGGGTATCGCGCTGACGATGTACACGCTGTTGCTGGCACAGTTCTACCCGCTGCAAACCTTCCCGATCGCTCGGGAAAACCTGCAGGTATACGGGATGTGGTTGAGCTTCGCCCTCGCCGCCGCCGTGATCACGTTCTTCGCTGCGCGCATGGCCGAAGAGCTGCGTCGTCAGGAAGAACTGCGCGCCATTCGTCGCGAAGAAGGCCTGCGCGACCAGCAATTGTTGGCCGTCGCCACCCAGGCCGCCGGTGCGGCCCATGAGCTGGGCACGCCGCTGGCGACCATGAGTGTGCTGCTCAAGGAAATGCGTCAGGACCACCATGATCCGATGTTGCAGGACGACCTGAGCGTATTGCAGGATCAGGTCAAGCTGTGCAAAGAAACCTTGCAACATCTGGTGCGCGCCGCGGAGGCCAATCGCCGATTGGCGGTGGAGATGCAGGACGTCACCGATTGGCTGGATGAAGCCCTCAATCGCTGGCACCTGATGCGCCCGGAAGCCAGTTATCGCTTCCAGCGCCTCGGCCAGGGCGCAGTACCGCGCATGGCCCCGCCGCCGGACTTGACCCAGGCGTTGCTGAATCTGTTGAACAACGCTGCCGATGCCTGTCCCGAAGGACTGCAAGTGACGCTGGACTGGGATTGGGAAAACCTCACCATCAGCATTCGTGACCATGGTGCCGGCGTGCCGCTGGCCATCGCCGAGCAAATCGGCAAACCGTTTTTTACCACCAAGGGCAAAGGCTTCGGCCTGGGCCTGTTTTTGAGCAAGGCCAGCGTGACACGCGCCGGCGGCTCAGTGAAACTCTACAGTCATGAGGAAGGCGGTACGCTCACTGAGCTGCGCCTGCCCCGTGTCGCCCGAGGAGACGAACATGAGTGACGAGATCCAAGTCGAAGGCGAAGAACTGCCGCATTTGTTGCTGGTCGATGACGACGCCACATTCACCCGCGTCATGGCTCGCGCCATGGCCCGCCGCGGTTTTCGCGTCAGCACTGCCGGTTCCGCCGAAGAAGGCCTGGAACTGGCCAAGGCCGATCTGCCGGATTACGCCGCCCTGGACCTGAAGATGGACGGCGATTCAGGCCTGGTGCTGCTGCCCAGGTTGCTGGAAATGGACCCGGAAATGCGCGTGGTGATCCTCACCGGCTATTCGAGCATTGCCACTGCCGTCGAGGCGATCAAGCGCGGTGCCTGCAACTACCTGTGCAAACCGGCGGATGCCGACGACGTGCTGGCGGCGCTGTTGTCCGAACACGCCGACCTCGACAGCCTGGTGCCGGAAAACCCGATGTCGGTGGACCGCCTGCAGTGGGAGCACATCCAGCGCGTGCTGACCGAGCACGAAGGCAATATCTCCGCCACGGCCCGCGCCCTGGGCATGCACCGCCGCACCCTGCAGCGCAAACTGCAGAAGCGTCCCGTTCGCCGCTGAACCGGTGCTGAACGAATGCGGGCCGTCTCTCGCGACAAACCGAACCGATCATCTATGATCGGTTCGTGCGTGTTCTTTTCTTTATCGAGCCTTATCCATGAATCAGAACGCTGAGTATTCCGCGGTCAACGACGCCGTGCGCGGGCAGTTTTTTCGCAAAGTGTGGTCGATGATCACGCCTTACTGGCGCAGTGAAGAGAAGGTCAAGGCCTGGACACTGCTGATCGCGGTGATTGCGCTGTCGTTGATCAGCGTGGGCATCTCGGTGTGGTTCAACACCTGGTACAAGGATTTCTACAATGCCCTGCAAAAGAAGGACGAGGCAGCGTTCTGGCAACTGATCCTGTATTTCTGCGCGATTGCGGCGGTGGCGATCGTCGGCGCGGTGTATCGGCTCTACCTGACGCAGATGCTGACGATCCGCTGGCGGGCATGGCTCACCGAAAAGCATTTCACCCGCTGGCTGGGTGAGAAAAACTACTACCAGCTGGAGCAGGGCGGTTACACCGATAACCCGGACCAGCGGATTTCCGAAGACCTCAACAACTTCACCTCCAACACTCTTGAACTGGGTATCGGCTTGCTGCGCAATATCGTCAGCCTGGTGTCGTTCTCGATCATTCTGTGGGGCGTGTCGGGCAGCATTGAAGTATTTGGCATCACCATTCCCGGCTACATGTTCTGGTGCGTGCTGGTTTACGCTGTGGTCGGTAGTTGGCTGACCCATTTGATCGGTCGTCGCCTGATCGGTCTGAACAACCAACAACAACGCTTCGAAGCTGACCTGCGTTTTTCCATGGTGCGAATTCGCGAGAATGCCGAAAGCATTGCGTTGTACAACGGCGAACCCAACGAAAATCGCCGGTTGAGCAATCGCTTCGGGATGGTCTGGCATAATTTCTGGGACATCATGAAGGTGTCCAAACGACTGACGTTCTTCACCGCCGGTTACAGCCAGGCTGCCATCATCTTCCCGTTCATCGTTGCCTCGCCGCGCTACCTTGCCGGCAAGATCGAGCTCGGCGAACTGATGCAGATCAGCTCGGCGTTCGGCAATGTGCAGGAAAGCTTCAGCTGGTTTATCAGTGCGTATCAGAACCTCGCCTCCTGGCGCGCGACCTGTGATCGTCTGCTGAGCTTCCACCAGGCCATGAGCGACAACGAAGAGCGTGCGCCGGCCATCGACGTACAGAATTCGGGCTCCGTTCTGAAGGTGCACAACCTCGGCCTCGACCTGGCTGAAGGTCGCCACCTGCTGAGCAACGCCGACATGACCGTGGAAGAGGGTGATCGTGTGATGCTCAGCGGTCGTTCCGGCAGCGGCAAGTCGACTTTGCTGCGGGCGATGGGGCATTTGTGGCCGACCGGCCACGGCAGTATTCGCCTGCCATCGGCGCGTTACCTGTTCCTGCCGCAAAAACCGTATTTGCCGATTGGCACCCTGCGTGATGCCCTCAGTTATCCACAGCCTGGCGATACCTATCCGAAGGAGCGCTACGTGCATGTGCTGGAAACCTGTCGCCTGCCGCACCTGATTGCCCGTCTCGACGAAGCCAACCACTGGCAACGCATGTTGTCGCCGGGTGAGCAGCAGCGCCTGGCCTTTGCCCGTGCGCTGCTTTATGCACCGCAATGGCTGTATATGGACGAAGCGACCTCGGCGATGGACGAAGAAGACGAGGCCACGCTGTATCAGGCGCTGATCGATGAATTGCCGGGGCTGAGCATTGTCAGCGTCGGCCATCGCAGCAGTCTGAAGCGCTTCCATCCGCGGCACATTCGTATCGACAATGGCCATCTGGTGGACCAGTCCGTAACCGCCTGAACACCACCACACCTTGTAGGAGCGAGCCCGCTCGCGATGGACTTGAAAACGCCGCGTTGATCCAGCAAACACGCGTTATCTTCAAACTCCATCGCGAGCAAGGGGCGAGGTGATCGTACAACCGCGTTGCGCTATGATGCGCGTTACAGCCGCCGAACTTTTCGAGACAGATGTTCACCATGGAAAACCCGAACGACGCACCACGCCTCCCACGCAAGCGCCGCAGCCTCGCTCAGGAACTGGTGACGGTGCTGTCCGAGCAGATCCGCGATGGTCATCTCAAGCGTGGCGACAAGCTGCCCACCGAGTCGGCCATCATGGATGCCCATGGTGTCAGTCGCACGGTGGTACGCGAAGCAATATCCCGTTTACAGGCGGCCGGCCAGGTGGAAACCCGCCACGGTATCGGCACCTTCGTGCTCGACACGCCGAGCCCGAGCGGCTTTCGTATCGACCCGGCCACCGTGGTGACCTTGCGCGACGTGCTGGCGATCCTGGAACTGCGCATCAGTCTCGAAGTGGAGTCGGCCGGGCTGGCGGCGCAACGTCGCAGTCCGGAACAACTGGCCAACATGCGCGCCGCCCTCGATGCGTTGAATGAAAGCGCCGCCCACGCCAGTGATGCCGTGGCGTCGGACTTCGCCTTCCACCTCGAAATCGCGCTGTCCACCGGCAATCGCTACTTCACCGACATCATGACCCACCTGGGTACCAGCATCATTCCGCGCACACGGCTGAATTCCGCGCGCCTGGCCCATGACGACCAGCAGCACTACATGAGTCGCCTGAGCCGTGAGCACGAGGAAATCTACGACGCCATTGCCCGTCAGGATTCCGATGCGGCCCGTGCGGCGATGCGCCTGCACCTGACCAATAGCCGCGAACGGTTGCGTCATGCCCATGAAGAGGCTGAGGCGCAGCGCGGTTAGGCTTTCTGCTTCAAGCGATTCATCGTCTGATCTTCCGCCTTCGCGAGCAGGCTCGCTCCCACCGTTGATTGTGTGATTGTGGATATTCCCGGGCCCAGGGTTCGCTCCCGATCCCGTGTGGGAGCGAGCCTGCTCCGGGCGGCGTTCCGACGAAGGGGCCGCCGCCATATCACAAACCTTATTCCTGCCCTGAAAACGGCCCCCACTCCTGTGATCTTCCGACAACGTATCTCCTGAGCACCGTTTATCGAGGTGTTATTCCCCCTGTTCCCTGCGCGCAAGTCCTCTAAAACAAAGGCTCAACGTATTCTTGTCGAACAATTTCCCCCCGCAGCGATGAAATGCAGTTGACGGTTGTATTTTAAGTTGTACGATGACCTACAACTTCAGCGCAGGCTGAACGGTTTTCTCACACAACGTCGCTATCCAGGGTGTTCGAATAATGAATCCACAAGAACTGAAGTCCATCCTCTCTGCCGGTCTGCTGTCTTTCCCGGTCACCGATTTCAATGCTCAGGGCGACTTCAATCGCGCGGGTTACATCAAGCGTCTCGAATGGCTGGCCCCATACGGCGCCTCGGCGCTGTTCGCCGCGGGCGGCACCGGTGAATTCTTCTCTCTGGCGGCCAGCGAATATTCGGAAATCATCAAGACTGCCGTCGATACTTGCGCAACCAGCGTGCCGATTCTGGCCGGCGTGGGCGGCTCGACCCGCCAGGCTATCGAATACGCACAGGAGGCCGAGCGTCTCGGCGCCAAAGGCTTGCTGCTGCTGCCGCACTACCTGACCGAAGCCAGCCAGGACGGCGTTGCCGCCCACGTTGAAGCGGTGTGCAAATCGGTCAACATCGGCGTGGTGGTCTACAACCGTAACGTCTGCCGCCTGACTGCGCCGCTGCTGGAACGTCTGGCCGAGCGCTGCCCGAACCTGATCGGCTACAAGGATGGCCTGGGTGATATCGAGTTGATGGTGTCGATCCGTCGCCGCCTCGGTGATCGCTTCAGCTACCTGGGTGGCTTGCCGACCGCCGAAGTCTACGCCGCGGCCTACAAGGCCCTGGGCGTACCGGTCTACTCCTCGGCGGTGTTCAACTTCATCCCGAAAACCGCGATGGACTTCTACCACGCCATCGCTCGTGAAGATCACGCCACCGTTGGCAAGATTATCGACGACTTCTTCCTGCCGTACCTGGACATCCGTAACCGCAAGGCCGGTTATGCCGTGAGCATCGTCAAGGCCGGGGCAAGAATTGCCGGCTACGACGCAGGTCCCGTGCGTGCGCCGCTGACCGATCTGACCGGCGAAGAGTACGAAATGCTCGCCGCGCTGATCGACAAGCAGGGTGCGCAATAACAACGATCAAACCGGGGCCGCTGAGCGATCAGCGGCTTTTTGCGTGAGGAGAACGACTCGTGACAAAGCGCTACGACAACTACATCAACGGTGAATGGGTCGCCGGTACCGATTACTCGGTCAACATCAACCCGTCCGAACTGAGCGACGCCATCGGCGATTACGCCAAGGCTGACCTGGCGCAGGTCCACGCCGCCATCGGCGCCGCCCGTGGCGCATTTCCGGCGTGGTCGGTTTCGGGCATTCAGGCCCGTCACGATTCCCTGGATAAAGTCGGTACCGAGATCCTCGCCCGTCGCGAAGAGCTCGGCACTCTGCTGGCCAGGGAAGAGGGCAAGACCCTGCCGGAAGCCATCGGTGAAGTGACCCGCGCCGGCAACATCTTCAAATTCTTCGCCGGCGAGTGCCTGCGTCTGTCCGGCGACTATCTGCCGTCGGTGCGTCCGGGCGTCAACGTTGAAGTCACTCGCGAAGCCTTGGGCGTGGTCGGTCTGATCACCCCGTGGAACTTTCCGATTGCCATCCCGGCATGGAAAATCGCCCCGGCCCTGGCCTACGGCAACTGCGTCGTGCTCAAGCCTGCCGACCTGGTACCGGGTTGCGCCTGGGCCCTGGCCGAAATCATCTCCCGCGCCGGCTTCCCGGCCGGTGTGTTCAATCTGGTGATGGGCAGCGGTCGCGTAGTCGGCGATGCACTGGTCAACAGCCCGGAAGTCGATGGCATCAGCTTCACCGGTTCCGTGGGCGTGGGTCGCCAGATCGCGGTCAACTGCGTATCGCGCCAGGCCAAGGTCCAGCTGGAAATGGGCGGCAAGAACCCGCAGATCATTCTCGACGACGCCGACCTCAAGCAAGCGGTCGAGTTGTCGGTGCAGAGTGCGTTCTATTCCACTGGCCAGCGCTGCACCGCATCGAGCCGCTTCATCGTCACCGCCGGCATCCACGACAAATTCGTCGAGGCCATGGCCGAGCGTATGAAGTCGATCAAGGTCGGCCATGCCTTGAAGGCTGGCACCGACATCGGTCCGGTGGTCTCGCAAGCTCAGCTTGAACAGGACATGAAGTACATCGATATCGGCCAGTCCGAAGGTGCACGCCTGGTCAGTGGCGGTGGCCTGGTGACCTGCGATACCGAAGGCTACTTCCTTGCGCCGACCCTGTTTGCCGACAGCACAGCTGCGATGCGCATCAGCCGTGAGGAGATCTTCGGCCCGGTGGCCAACGTGGTGCGCGTGGCCGATTACGAGGCTGCGCTGGCCATGGCCAACGACACCGAGTTCGGCCTGTCGGCGGGCATTGCCACCACCTCGTTGAAGTACGCCAACCACTTCAAACGCCACTCCCAGGCCGGGATGGTAATGGTCAACCTGCCGACCGCCGGTGTGGATTACCACGTTCCGTTCGGTGGGCGTAAAGGTTCATCCTATGGATCACGTGAGCAAGGTCGCTATGCGCAAGAGTTCTACACGGTCGTGAAGACCAGCTACATCGGCTCGTAACAAGAAACACCGCGGTATTGGCAACGATACCGCGCCCCCCTGTAGGAGCGAGCCCTGCTCGCGATGGTCTCGAGGTCGCGAAGTTCAGCCTGATGCCCCGCGTCATCGTTGACCACCATCGCGAGCAGGGCTCGCTCCTACAGGGGAAACAAAGATTCACCCGCGCATAAAAATAATCAGTGGGAGTACATCTACATGCAATCGACCAAGCCGACTCACGTCCGCTATCTGATCCTGCTCATGCTGTTTCTGGTGACCACGATCAACTACGCCGACCGCGCTACCATCGCAATCGCCGGCTCCAGCCTGCAGAAAGACCTGGGCATTGACGCCGTTACCCTCGGCTACATCTTTTCCGCATTCGGTTGGGCCTATGTGGCCGGGCAAATCCCCGGCGGCTGGCTGCTCGACCGCTTTGGTTCGAAAAAAGTCTACGCACTGAGCATCTTCACCTGGTCGCTATTTACCGTGCTGCAGGGTTATGTCGGCGAGTTCGGCATGTCCACGGCCATCGTTGCGCTGTTCATGCTGCGCTTCCTGGTGGGCCTTGCCGAAGCGCCATCCTTCCCCGGCAATGCCCGTATCGTGGCAGCCTGGTTCCCGACCGCTGAACGCGGCACGGCCTCGGCAATCTTCAACTCCGCGCAGTACTTCGCCACCGTGCTGTTCGCGCCGCTGATGGGCTGGATCGTCTTCACGTTCGGCTGGCAGCACGTGTTCATTGTGATGGGCGCGATCGGCATTGTGTTCTCGCTGGTCTGGCTGAAAGTTATCCACAGTCCGCGCCAACACCCGATGATCAACGATGCCGAGTTCAAGCACATCGCCGACAACGGCGGCATGGTCGACATGGATCAGGACAAGGCCAAAGGGTCGGCCAAGCGCAGCGAAGGTCCGAAATGGGACTACGTGCGTCAGTTACTGACCAATCGCATGATGCTTGGCGTGTACCTGAGCCAGTACTGCATCAATGCCATCACCTATTTCTTCCTGACCTGGTTCCCGGTGTACCTGGTGCAGGAGCGCGGCATGACCATTCTCAAGGCCGGTTTCATCGCCTCGCTGCCAGCGATCTGCGGCTTCATCGGTGGCGTGCTGGGCGGGGTGATTTCCGACTACCTGCTGCGCAAGGGGCACTCCCTGACCTTCGCCCGCAAGGCGCCGATCATTGCCGGCCTGCTGGTTTCCAGCAGCATCGTGGCCTGTAACTATGTGGACATCGAATGGATGGTCGTGGGTTTCATGGCCCTGGCGTTCTTCGGTAAAGGCGTGGGCGCGCTGGGTTGGGCCGTGGTGTCCGATACCTCGCCCAAGCAGATCGCCGGTCTGAGTGGCGGCCTGTTCAACATGTTCGGCAACATAGCCTCCATCACCACGCCGATCGTCATCGGCTACATCATCAGCTCCACCGGTTCGTTCAAGTGGGCGCTGGTATTCGTCGGTTGCAACGCTCTGGTCGCGGTGTTCAGCTATCTGGTCATCGTGGGCCCGATCAAGCGTGTGGTGCTCAAAGAGCCACCGGCGAACGGTTCTCAAGCCCCTGGTAAATTGTCTCAAGCGCATTCCTGAGGAGCGGCGTCATGCAGTTGATTGAACATTCCGACTCGCCGCGCTACATCCGCCTGCACGAGCGGGACAACGTAGTGATCGTGGTCAACGATCAAGGCGTACCGGCCGGTACCGAGTTTGCGGACGGCCTGGTCACCGTGGATTTCGTGCCACAGAGCCACAAGGTCACCCTGGAAGATATTCCTGAAGGTGGCCAGGTGATTCGTTACGGCCAGGTCATTGGCTATGCCTTGCAGCCGATTCCCCGCGGCAGTTGGGTCAAGGAAGATCAACTGCGCATGCCGACCGCGCCGCCGCTGGACAGCCTGCCGCTGTCCACCGAAGTGCCGGCTGCGCAAGCACCGCTGGAAGGCTTCACCTTCGAGGGTTATCGCAACGCCGACGGCACCGTCGGCACGCGTAACATTCTTGGCATCACCACCACCGTGCAATGCGTGACCGGCGTGCTCGATCATGCGGTCAAGCGCATCAAGGCCGAGTTGTTGCCCAAGTACCCGCACGTCGATGACGTGGTGGCGCTGACCCACAGCTATGGCTGCGGCGTGGCCATCACCGCCACCGACGCCTATATCCCGATCCGCACGGTGCGCAACCTGGCGCGCAACCCGAACCTGGGCGGCGAAGCCCTGGTGATCAGCCTGGGCTGCGAGAAATTGCAGGCCGGGCAGGTGATGCACGACAACGACAGCTCGGTGGATCTCAGCGAGCCGTGGTTGTACCGCTTGCAGGACTCCAGCCACGGCTTCACCGAGATGATCGAGCAGATCATGGAACTGGCTGAAGTCCGTCTGAAGAAGCTTGATCAACGCCGCCGGGAAACCGTGCCGGCGTCCGAGCTGATCCTCGGCATGCAGTGCGGCGGTAGTGATGCGTTCTCCGGCATCACCGCCAACCCGGCACTCGGCTATGCCTCGGACCTGTTGCTGCGGGCCGGTGCGACGGTGATGTTTTCCGAGGTCACCGAAGTGCGCGATGCCATTTATCTGCTGACTTCCCGCGCGGAAAACCAGGGCGTCGCCCAGGAACTGGTGCGGGAAATGGACTGGTACGACCGTTACCTGGCCAAGGGCGAAGCGGATCGCAGCGCCAACACCACGCCGGGCAACAAGAAGGGCGGGCTGTCGAACATTGTCGAGAAGTCATTGGGCTCGATCGTCAAGTCCGGCAGCAGCGCGATCAATGGCGTGCTTGGCCCTGGCGAGCGTTTCAAGCGCAAAGGCCTGATCTTCTGTGCGACCCCGGCCAGCGATTTTGTCTGCGGGACACTGCAGTTGGCGGCGGGGATGAACCTGCATGTATTCACTACCGGTCGCGGCACGCCTTACGGGCTGGCCATGGTGCCGGTGGTGAAGGTATCGACCCGGACCGAACTGGCGCAGCGCTGGCCGGACCTGATCGACATCGATGCCGGACGCATTGCCACCGGGCGTGCATCCATCGAGGAGCTCGGCTGGGAGTTGTTCCACTACTACCTGGATGTGGCCAGCGGCAAACAGCAGACGTGGGCGGAGAAGCACAAGTTGCATAACGACATCACCCTGTTCAATCCGGCGCCGATTACCTGAGACCGCGTCGCCAGCTTCGCGAGCAGGCTCGCTCCCACAAGGGGTCTCATGAACACTGGAGATCAAATGTGGGAGCGAGCCTGCTCGCGAAGGCGATCTGGCAGGCGCCAATGTGTCCAGTGGCTTATCATTAGCCCCCTAACGACGCAAACCCCAAGGTCCTCCCGGCATGCTGGCAATTTTCCTCGAAACCCTGAACATCACCGCGCCGGTGTTTGCCATGCTGTTTCTGGGGGTGCTGCTCAAGCGCATCGACTGGATCAACGACAACTTCATCCACACCGCCTCGGCACTGGTGTTCAACGTCACCATGCCGGCGCTGCTGTTTCTGGGCATCCTGCATGCCGACCTGCACGCGGCGTTGCAGCCGGCATTGTTGATCTACTTCTCCGTGGCAACGCTGATGTGTTTCGCCATCGCCTGGGGTTGGGCGATCTGGAAGTGTCCGCGGGAAGATCGGGGGATCTACACCCAGGGTGCCTTTCGCGGTAACAACGGGGTCATCGGTCTGGCGCTGGCGGCAAGCATGTACGGCGACTACGGGATTTCCCTCGGGGCGATCCTCGCGGCGCTGGTGATCCTGTTCTACAACACGCTGTCGACCATCGTGCTGGCGGTGTACAGCCCGGTGATCAAGTCCGATCCGTGGAGCATCTGCAAAAGCGTGTTCAGCAATCCGCTGATCATCAGCGTGATAGCGGCTGCACCGTTCGCCTTTTTCAAGATCGGCTTGCCGGGATGGCTCGAGACCTCCGGCCAGTATCTGGCGCAAACCACCTTGCCGCTGGCGTTGATCTGCATCGGTGGCACGCTGTCGCTGGCGGCACTGCGCAAAAGCGGCAACATGGCGCTGAGTTCAAGCCTGATGAAGATGATCGGCCTGCCGGTGCTGGCAACGCTGGGCGCATGGCTGTGGGGCTTTCGTGGTGCGGAGCTGGGGATTCTGTTTCTGTATTTTGGCAGCCCGACCGCCGCTGCCAGTTTCGTCATGGCCCGGGCGGCGGACGGCAATCACGAGCTGGCGGCGGCGATCATTGTGATTACCACGCTGATGGCGGCGGTCACTACCAACGTCGGGATTTTCTTTTTGCAGTGGGGTGGGTGGATCTAGCCTGCCTTACGCCGTGTACTTCAGGTCCATTCGCGAGCAGGCTCGCTCCCACAAGTGAATGCATTCCAATTGTGGGAGCGAGCCTGCTCGCGAAGGCAGTCTCGCTGACGCCGAAAACTCCGGGGGTTACTCAGGCTTCTGGTAACTGTCGATCACTTCCTGCGCCGCGCGAAACGCATCGATCGCCGCCGGCACGCCGGCATACACCGCGCAATGCAGCAGCGCTTCGCGAATCTCTTCCACGGTGCAGCCGTTGTTCAGTGCACCGCGTACATGACCCTTCAACTCCTGCGGGCACTTCAGCGCGGTCAATGCGGCGAGGGTAATCAGGCTGCGGGTTTTCAGCGGCAGGCCGTCGCGATTCCATACACCGCCCCAGGCGTGTTCGTTGACGAAATCCTGCAACGGCTGGGTGAACTCGGTGGCGTTGCCCAGTGCGCGGTCGACGAAGGCGTCGCCCATCACTTGGCGGCGGACTTCAACGCCGGGCTTTTTATTCTCGGTCATGGGGCTTCCCTCTTATGGTGTTGGCGACGCCAGGCGCGCAGCGACGTGAACAGCAAAAACGCCACCAGCGCCGGCAGGACGAAAAACAGCATCAAGTGTTCGAGCTTGCCGGCCAGTGGCATTCCCGTGGTGAACGACACAACGTGCAGCCCATACGCCAGGTACAAGCCCAGAAACAGCAAGCCTTCGGCACGGGTCACCCGGTAGCCGGAGTAGAACACCGGCAGGCACAGCGCCGCGACGCCGAGCATCACCGGCAGGTCGAAATCCAGGGCATTGGGCGATACCGAAAGCGGCGAGGGCGCCACCAGCGCGGTAAAGCCGAGCACGCCCAACAGGTTGAACAGGTTGCTGCCAATCACGTTGCCCACGGCAATATCACGCTCGCCACGCATCGCGGCGATCAACGAAGTGGCGAGCTCAGGCAGTGATGTGCTGACGGCGACGATGGTCAGGCCGATGATCCGCTCCGACAACCCGAGATCGGTGGCGACAGCGACGGCTGCCCCCAACAGCAAGTGCCCGGCGTACACCAGCATCGCCAGCCCGACCACAATCATCAGCAGGCTGCTCAGCCATGGCGCCTCGCCGTGGTGGTCATGGCTCGATACCGGCCGCGCCGAATGCCGTGACTGGCGCAGCAACAAGCCCAGGTAGATCGCCAGTGCCGTCAGCAACATCACGCCGTCGGCACGGGTCAGTTCTTCATTCCAGGCGAGTACGAACACCAACAGGCTGGCGCCGATCATCAGCGGAATATCCAGGCGTACCAGTTGCCGTGATACCCGTAGCGGGATGATCAGCGCAGACAAGCCGAGGGTGACGAGGATGTTGAAAATGCTGCTGCCGATCACGCTGCCGACGGCAATGTCGGCGTTGTGCGTCAGGGTCGCTTGCAGGCTGACCGCCATTTGCGGTGCGCTGCTGCCGAGGGCGACGATGGTCAGGCCGATGATCAGTGGGCGTATGTGCAACCGCGCGGCGATGCGTACAGCGGCGCGCACCATCAATTCGGCGCCGACGATCAGCAGGAACAATCCGCTGAGCAATTCGATCACGCTGATCAGGGGTAAATCGGCTAATCCGAAAATGGTCGGGGCTCCATCGGTCAGTCGTCGAGGGCCTGGACCCGCACCCGGGCCGTGCCGCTTTTGAGCATGCCCAGGCGTGCGGCGGCTTCGTGGGACAGGTCGATCAGCCGGCCGCGGGTGTGCGGCCCACGATCATTGATGCGCACCACGCAGGTTTTGTCGTTATTGAGATTGGTCACCTTCACCCGCGTACCGAAGGGTAGCTGGCGATGGGCGGCGGTCATGGAATTCTTGTCGAAACGCTCGCCATTGGCAGTGCGTTTGCCTTGGTGTTTGGCACCGTAGTACGAAGCCACGCCGGTTTTATCGTAGCCATGCGGATCGACGGTGTCGGTGCTGGCGCAACCGGCCAGGAGCGAGAGGAGGGCGCAGGCGCCGAGCAGACGTATCATTCGAAGGTTTCCCGAAATAACTGTAGGCGCAGGCTTGCTCGCGATGGTGTGTCAGCCAGTTCGATGCCGGCTGATGTTCCATCGCGAGCAAGCTCGCTCCTACAAGGTTTTGAGCCAGGACTGACATCTGGCTCCATTTCTATCAACCTTCGAGCTTGCTTTTGAGCAATTCGTTCACTTGTTGCGGGTTGGCCTTGCCTTTGGAGGCTTTCATGGCCTGACCGACGAAGAAGCCGAACATCTTGCCGCGCTTGGCTTCGTCTGCCGCGCGGTATTGTTCGACCTGCTCGGCGTTGGCCGCGAGCATTTCGTCGAGCACCGCCGAGATGGCGCCGGTGTCGGTCACTTGCTTGAGACCGCGCTTGTCGATGATCTCGTCCGCGCTGCCTTCGCCGTTGGCCATCGCTTCGAACACTACCTTGGCGATTTTGCCGGAGATGGTGTTGTCCTTGATGCGCAGCAGCATGCCGCCCAGGAGCTCCGCGGAAACCGGCGACTGTTCGATGTCCAGGCCTTGCTTGTTGAGCAGGCTGCCCAACTCGACCATCACCCAGTTCGCCGCCAGCTTGGCATCGCCGCTGATGCTCGCGACTTGCTCGAAGTAGTCGGCTTGCTCACGGCTGGTGGCCAGCACGTTGGCGTCGTACGCCGACAGGCCGAACTGCGCCTGGAAACGCTCGCGTTTCTGCGGTGGCAGTTCCGGCAGGGTGGCGCGCACGTCGTCGAGGAACGAGTTCTCGATGACCACCGGCAGCAGGTCCGGATCGGGGAAGTAACGGTAGTCGTTGGCTTCCTCTTTGCTGCGCATCGGACGGGTCTCGTCCTTGTTCGGATCGTACAGACGGGTCTGCTGGATCACTTTGCCACCGTCTTCGATCAATTCGATCTGACGCTGGATTTCGCTGTTGATCGCCTTCTCGATGAAACGGAACGAGTTGACGTTCTTGATCTCGCAGCGGGTGCCGAATTCGACCTGGCCCTTTGGACGGATCGACACGTTGCAGTCGCAACGCAGCGAGCCTTCGGCCATGTTGCCGTCACAGATGCCCAGGTAGCGCACCAGCGCGTGGATCGCCTTGACGTAGGCCACGGCTTCCTTGGCGCTGCGCATGTCCGGTTCGGAAACGATTTCCAGCAACGGCGTGCCGGCACGGTTCAGGTCGATGCCGCTGGCGCCGCTGAACTCTTCGTGCAGGCTCTTGCCGGCGTCTTCTTCCAGGTGCGCGCGGGTGATGCCGACGCGTTTGACCGTGCCGTCTTCCAGAGCGATGTCCAGGTGACCCTTGCCGACGATCGGCAATTCCATCTGGCTGATCTGGTAGCCCTTGGGCAGGTCCGGGTAAAAGTAGTTTTTACGGGCGAACACGTTGTGCTGACCGATCTCGGCGTCAATCGCCAGACCGAACATCACCGCCATGCGCACCGCTTCCTGATTCAGCACCGGCAGCACGCCGGGCATGCCCAGGTCTACGAGGCTGGCCTGGGTGTTCGGTTCGGAACCGAAGGTGGTGGAACTACCGGAAAAGATTTTCGACCGGGTGGTGAGCTGGGTGTGAATCTCCAGCCCGATCACGACTTCCCATTGCATGTGTGTCTCCTCAGAAGCCGGTTGGGGTGCGGGTGTGCCAGTCAGTGTTCAACTGGTACTGGTGCGCAACGTTGAGCAAGCGGCCTTCCTGGAAATACGGGGCGAGCAGTTGCACGCCGACCGGCAGACCGTCGACGAACCCGGCCGGCATCGACAGGCCTGGCAGGCCGGCGAGGTTGGCGGTGATGGTGTAGACGTCTTCCAGGTATGCAGCGACCGGGTCGCTGTTCTTGGCGCCGAGCTTCCAGGCCGGGTTAGGCGTGGTTGGGCCGAGGATGATGTCGACCTCATTGAAGGCGGCCATGAAGTCGTTCTTGATCAGGCGACGGATCTTCTGCGCCTTCAGGTAGTAGGCATCGTAGTAACCGGCGGACAGGGCGTAGGCACCCACCATGATGCGGCGCTGCACTTCTGTCCCGAAACCTTCGCCACGGGAGCGCTTGTACAGGTCTTCGAGGTTTTTCGGGTCTTCGCAGCGATAGCCGAAACGCACGCCATCGAAACGCGACAGGTTGGAAGAGGCTTCCGCCGGTGCGATCACGTAATAAGCAGGAATGGCGTGCTGCATGTTCGGCAGGCTGATTTCCTTGACCACGGCACCGAGCTTTTTCAGCTCTTCGACGCTGGCCATGACCAGGTCGGCAATGCGCGGGTCGAGGCCGGCACTGAAGTACTCTTTCGGCACGCCGATACGCAGGCCTTGCAGCGAACCGTTCAGGTTGGCGCTGTAGTCCGGCACAGGCTCATCGATGCTGGTGGAGTCGTTCGGATCAAAGCCGGCCATACCTTGCAACAAAATTGCGCAGTCCTCAGCGGTGCGTGCCATCGGGCCGCCCTGATCGAGACTGGAGGCGTAGGCGATCATGCCCCAGCGCGATACACGACCGTACGTCGGTTTCAGTCCGGTGAGGTTGGTCAATGCGGCGGGCTGACGAATGGAGCCGCCGGTGTCGGTGCCGGTGGCGGCAGGCAACAGACGGGCGGCCACTGCGGCGGCGGAGCCACCGGACGAACCGCCTGGCACGTGCTCCAGGTTCCACGGGTTTTTCACCGCACCGTACCAGCTCGACTCGTTGGCAGAACCCATGGCGAATTCGTCCATGTTGGTCTTGCCCAGGGTCACGGTGCCGGCAGCAGCCAGTTTGGCGACGACGGTGGCGTCGTACGGGGCCTTGAAGTTGTCGAGCATCTTCGAGCCGCAGCTGGTGCGAATGCCCTGGGTACAGAACAGGTCCTTGTGGGCGATCGGCGCACCGAGCAGGGCGCCGCTCTCACCGTTGGCCCGACGGGCGTCAGCGGCTTTCGCCTGCGTGAGCGCCAGGTCCTCGGTGAGGCTGATGAAACTGTTGAGCTGTGGGTCAAGCTGGGCGATGCGCGCCAGCAGGACTTTGGTCAGCTCTTCGGAGGAAAACTTTTTATCGGCGAGTCCGCGGGCGATCTCGGCCAGAGTCAATTGATGCATTGCAGGCTCTTTCCCTTTAGTCGATGACTTTCGGAACCAGGTACAGGCCGTTTTCGACCGCTGGTGCGATGGACTGGTAGGCCTCGCGGTTATTGGTCTCGGTCACGACGTCCGCGCGCAGGCGCTGGCTGGCTTCCAGCGGGTGGGCCAGCGGTTCGATACCGTCGGTATCGACCGCCTGCATTTCGTCGACCAGCCCGAGAATGCTGTTGAGGGCCGAAGTGATGTGTGGAAGATCGGCATCATTGAGGCCAAGGCAGGCCAGATGAGCGATTTTTTCCACGTCGGAGCGTTCTAGCGCCATTGGGATTCTCCAGTGGAAAACAAAACGGACGGCGTCCGTGTGTTAGATTGTCGGAACACTACCGCACTTCTACGGTCATAAGGCCGCGATTGTGGGGCTTGGTGCACAGAAAAGCGGCCAATTTAACATATTGGCGCCTTGCCCAAAATCCCTGTCGTTGTTAGAGTTTGCCGCACTTTTTTACCCACGCGTTGCCTAGGGTCCCTTTCCCATGTTCAAGAAACTGCGTGGCATGTTTTCCAGCGATCTTTCCATTGACCTGGGCACTGCCAACACCCTTATTTACGTGCGCGAGCGCGGTATCGTCCTGAATGAGCCCTCCGTTGTGGCCATTCGGACACACGGTAACCAGAAAAGTGTCGTTGCTGTCGGCACCGAAGCCAAGCGCATGCTCGGCCGTACTCCGGGCAACATTGCTGCCATTCGTCCGATGAAGGACGGCGTTATCGCCGACTTCAGCGTGTGCGAAAAAATGCTGCAGTACTTTATCAACAAGGTTCACGAAAACAGCTTCCTGCAGCCTAGCCCTCGCGTGTTGATCTGCGTTCCATGCAAATCCACCCAGGTCGAGCGTCGTGCCATCCGCGAATCGGCCCTCGGTGCCGGTGCCCGCGAAGTATTCCTGATCGAAGAGCCAATGGCTGCTGCCATCGGTGCCGGCCTGCCGGTTGAAGAAGCCCGCGGTTCGATGGTCGTGGATATCGGTGGTGGTACCACCGAAATCGCGCTGATCTCCCTGAACGGTGTGGTTTACGCCGAATCCGTCCGCGTTGGCGGCGACCGCTTCGACGAAGCGATCATCACCTATGTGCGTCGCAACTACGGCAGCCTGATCGGCGAGTCGACTGCAGAGCGCATCAAGCAGGAAATCGGTACGGCCTACCCGGGCGGCGAAGTTCGCGAAGTCGACGTTCGTGGCCGTAACCTGGCTGAAGGCGTTCCACGGGCATTCACCCTGAACTCCAACGAAGTGCTGGAAGCTCTGCAAGAGTCCCTGGCGACCATCGTTCAGGCCGTGAAAAGCGCCCTGGAGCAATCGCCTCCGGAACTGGCTTCCGACATCGCCGAGCGCGGCCTGGTATTGACCGGTGGTGGCGCCTTGCTGCGTGACCTGGACAAACTGCTGGCCCAGGAAACCGGTCTGCCGGTGATCGTTGCCGAAGACCCGCTGACCTGCGTTGCTCGCGGTGGTGGCCGTGCATTGGAAATGATGGATAAACACACCATGGACCTGCTTTCCAGCGAATAAGTCGCCGGATCGCTTCTATGCTGTTGAGCGCGCAGGCGGCACTTTGCAGTGCTGCCTGTTCGCGTTTATCTTCTGTCAGTCTGCATCCAGGCCGGATTGCCGCCGTATGAATAAACAGAATATTTGCCTGGGAGGAGCGGCTTATTAAACCGCTTTTCACCAAGGGCCCTTCACTGGGCGTGCGCCTGTTGGTGCTGGTCGTGCTATCGGTCGCGCTGATGGTGGTCGATGCCCGTTTCAGTCTGCTCAAGCCTGCACGCAGCCAGATGTCGCTGGTGCTGATGGACGCCTACTGGATCACCGACCTGCCCGGACGACTGTGGGAAGGCGTTGCCAGTCAGTTCGGCAGCCGGACCGAGCTCGTCGCCGAAAACGAAAAACTCAAGACTGAAAACCTGCTGTTGCAGGGGCGCATGCAGAAACTTGCCGCCCTGACCGAGCAGAACGTTCGGCTGCGCGAGTTGCTCAACTCTTCGGCACTGGTCAACGAGAAAGTCGAAGTGGCCGAGTTGATCGGCATGGATCCCAATCCCTTCACCCATCGCATCATTATCAATAAAGGTGAGCGCGACGGCGTGGTCCTTGGTCAGCCGGTACTCGATGCCCGTGGCCTGATGGGCCAGGTGGTCGAGTTGATGCCCTACACCTCTCGTGTCCTGCTGTTGACCGACACCACCCACAGCATTCCGGTGCAGGTGAACCGTAACGGTTTACGGGCAATTGCCAGCGGCACCGGCAACCCGGAGCGCCTGGAGTTGCGTCATGTGGCCGATACCGCCGACATCAAGGAAGGCGACTTGCTGGTCAGTTCCGGCCTCGGGCAACGTTTCCCGGCCGGTTATCCGGTGGCGACGGTCAAGGAAGTGATTCACGATTCCGGCCAGCCGTTTGCCATTGTCCGCGCCATTCCGACTGCCGCCTTGAACCGCAGCCGTTACCTGCTGCTGGTGTTCAGCGACAACCGTACTGCCGAGGAGCGCGCCAACGACGCCGCCCAGGCCCAGGAAAACCTGGACGCACAGGGCGGTGGCCCGATCATTCCGGCGACAGTTCCGAAACTGGTCAACCCCGCAGCTCCCGCTGCACCGGCCGCCGCTCCGGCGGCTCCTGCCACGGCGGCGCCTGCGGCCACTGCGCCAGCCAAGCCAACCACCAAGCCAGCCAAGCCTGCGACCACGCATCCTGCGGTGGCTAAACCGCCGGCGGCGCAACCCGCTGCCGCGAAGCCTGCCGCCAAACCGCCAGTCTCCGCGCCGGCCGCTCCAGTGGGGAGAGAATAATGGGCGGTGTAAAAGCATCCCGAAACGGCTGGATAGTCTGGCTGACGTTCGCCGTCGGTCTGCTGCTGAGCGTTTCGCCTCTGCCGCAATTCATGGAAATCCTGCGCCCGCTGTGGCTGGCCTTGCTGCTGGCATTCTGGGCATTGAACATGCCGCAGACAGTCGGGATGGTGACGGCGTTTTGCCTGGGACTGGCTGAAGACGTGCTCTACGGCACCTTGTTGGGCCAGAACGCATTGATCCTGACGCTCATCACCTACCTCGTACTGGCGCTGCAACAACGCCTGCGGATGTTCCCGATGTGGCAACAGAGCCTGGTGATCCTGGTGATCTTCGGCCTGGCGCAACTTGTACAACTCTGGCTCAGTGCCTTGACCGGCAATCGTCAGCCAACGCTGGCACTGGTGCTGCCGGCACTGGTCAGTGCGTTGCTCTGGCCCTGGATCAGTTTCGGTTTGCGCGGTTTGCGTCGACGCTACAAAATCAATTGATTCGCTCAGGCATTAGACAGGGAGAGGTCTTGATGAAACGGTTGTACCTCGCCTCTGGCTCGCCGCGTCGACGTGAATTGCTCACGCAGATCGGCGTTCCGTTCTCCGCCATCAGTGCGGACATTGATGAAACCCCATTACCACAAGAATCCCCTTCGGCCTATGTCGAGCGCCTGGCGCGCAGCAAAGCCGAAGCGGGGCGCGGCGCTGTCGCGTCCGATGTCCCGTTCTGCGTGCTCGGCGCCGATACTGCGGTGGTACTCGACGGAAAAATTCTCGGCAAGCCGGTTGATCAGGCCGATGCCTGCGCCATGCTGATGATGCTGTCAGGGTGTGAACATGAGGTCCTGACCGCGATTGCCGTGCTCGATGGCGAACATTGCGAGTCCCGGGTTGTCACCAGTCGGGTGCGTTTTCGTGATATCAGTCGTGAAGAAGCCGCCGCCTACTGGGTCAGCAGCGAACCAAGGGACAAGGCGGGCGGTTATGGCATTCAAGGACTGGGTGCGGTGTTTGTCGCCGGGCTCAATGGAAGTTATTCAGCGGTGGTCGGACTACCGCTTTGCGAAACCGCGGAACTGCTCGGCCATTTCGGCATACCCTGTTGGCAAACCCGGAACGCACACCAAGCAACGTTCTGAACAGATGCGGCCATTATCGTGAACATGCCTGAACGAGACCCTGCCATGAGTGAAGAGATCCTGATCAACATCACGCCGATGGAGTCGCGCGTGGCGGTGGTCGAAAACGGTGTCCTGCAAGAGGTCCACGTCGAGCGTACGCAAAAGCGCGGGATCGTCGGCAACATCTATAAAGGCAAAGTCGTGCGGGTATTGCCGGGGATGCAGGCGGCATTCGTCGATATCGGCCTGGATCGTGCCGCGTTCATTCATGCATCGGAAATTTCCCTGCGCGAAGGCCCGGCGGTCGAGAGCATCAGTGCCCTGGTGCACGAAGGCCAGAGCCTGGTAGTGCAAGTGACCAAGGACCCGATCGGTTCCAAAGGCGCACGCCTGACCACTCAGTTATCGATCCCTTCGCGTTACCTGGTGTACATGCCACGCACGGCCCATGTCGGCATTTCCCTGAAGATCGAAGACGAAGCCGAGCGCGAACGCCTCAAGCAAGTGGTCACTGATTGCGTGGCCAAGGAAGGCATCAAGGAGGCCGGCGGTTTCATCCTGCGCACGGCAGCCGAAGGCGCTGGCGCCGATGAAATCCTCATGGACATCCGCTACCTGCGCAGGCTTTGGGATCAGATCAGCGCTCAGATCAAAACCATCAGCGCGCCCAGCGTGATCTACGAAGACCTCGGTCTGGCGCTGCGCACCCTGCGTGACCTGGTGAGCCCGAAAATCGAGAAGATCCGCATCGACTCCCGGGAAACCTTCCAGAAAACCACGCAATTCGTCGCCGAATTGATGCCCGAGATTGCCGACCGTCTGGAGCACTACCCGGGCGAGCGGCCGATTTTCGACCTTTATGGCGTCGAAGACGAAATCCAGAAGGCGCTCGAGCGCAAGGTCCCGCTCAAGTCTGGCGGTTATCTGGTGGTCGACCCGGCGGAAGCCATGAGCACCATCGACGTCAACACCGGGGCGTTCGTCGGCCATCGCAACCTCGAAGAAACCATCTTCAAGACCAACCTCGAAGCCGCGACGGCCATCGCCCGTCAATTGCGCCTGCGCAACCTCGGTGGAATCATCATCATCGACTTCATCGACATGGAGGATGAAGAACACCAGCGCCAGGTGTTGCGTACGCTCGAAAAGCAACTGGAGCGCGATCACGCCAAGACCAACATCATCGGTATCACCGAGTTGGGCCTGGTGCAGATGACCCGCAAGCGTACCCGCGAAAGCCTTGAGCAAGTGTTGTGCGAGCCGTGCAACGCCTGTCAGGGACGCGGCAAGCTCAAGACCCCGGAAACCGTTTGCTACGAAATCTTCCGCGAAATCCTGCGTGAGGCTCGCGCCTATCAGGCGGAAGGCTATCGTGTATTGGCGAACCAGAAAGTCGTGGACCGCCTGCTCGACGAGGAGTCGGGCAACGTCGCCGAGCTGGAAGGGTTTATCGGGCGCACCATCCGCTTCCAGGTCGAAACCATGTATTCCCAGGAACAATACGACGTGGTGCTGCTCTGAAGCGTATCGTTTTGATTGTTCAAGAATGGCTGGCCTCAGCTTTTTGCAAATTTTTTGCCATGGGGGCCATCTGACATGGACCGTCTGACACGCATTTTGGCTGCACTGACCCGCTGGGGTCTGGGCCTGTGCGCGTTGGTTTTGGTGTTGATGGCGCTCTACGTCAGCCTTGGCCGGGAGCTGACGCCGTTAGTCGCCGAGTACCGTGCCGATATCGAAAGCAAAGCCAGCGATGCCTTGGGCATGCCATTGCAGATCGGTGAGCTCGAAGGCAACTGGAGTGGGTTTGCCCCCATATTGATGGCGCACGACGTGACGGTCGGCGAGGGCGCCAATGCCTTGCACCTGGATCAGGTACGCGCGGTGCCGGACCTTTGGGCCAGCCTGCTGGCCCGTCAGGTACGCATCGCTCATCTGGAGCTCAGCGGCCTGAAGATCAGCGTCAAGGAGGGGAACGACGGTCAATGGGTGCTGGAAGGATTGCCGGTGCCGCAGGACCAGCCAACTGATCCGGAACAGCTACTCAATCGCATGCAGATGATCCAGCAACTGTCGGTGCTGGACAGCCAGGTAACGTTGCAGCCGTTTGCCCAGTCGCCGCTGACACTGACTTACGTCGGCCTGAATCTGAAAACAGGGGCTACCCGGCAGCGACTCGACGCCCGCCTGAACCTGCCCGACGGCCAGCCTGTGGCCATGAGCCTGCGTACCCGCATTAGTGCCAGCCAATGGAAGGACGGTGAAGCCGAGGTCTATCTGAGCCTGCCGCAAAGCGACTGGTCGAAGTGGTTGCCCGAGCGAGTGACCCAGGAGTGGAGTTTTCCCGAGATCAAGGCCGGTGGCGAACTGTGGGCGACCTGGGGCAAAGGCACACTGCAAAGCGCTGCAGTGCGCTTGAACGCGCCACAGATCAAGGGCGCCTACGCCGAGCGCAAGCCGATCCAGATCAATAACCTGGCGCTCAATGGTTACTTTCAGCGCAGCGCCGAAGGCGTGTCGGTGACTCTGGATTCCCTGGCGATGAACCTTGGCGAGACCCGCTGGGAAACGCATGTGCAGCTCAAGCAACGCGCAGCCACTGATACAACCGAAGAACTCTGGCAGCTGCAAGCCGACCGGATTGATCTCACTCCGCTTACCCCGTTGCTCAACGCCATGGCACCGTTGCCGGAAGGTTTTGCCAAGGTTGTCGAGCGGCTGAAAGTCACGGGTGGATTGCGTAACGTGCTGGTCGACCTGCGCCCCAATGCCACCGACGACAGCAAGTTCGGGTTTGCCGCCAACCTCGACCAGGTGGGCTTCGATGCCTATCACGGTGCGCCGGCGGCCCGAAATGTCAGCGGCAGCATCAGCGGTGACCTGGGACACGGCGAACTGCGCATGGACAGCAAGGATTTCATGCTGCACCTGGACCCGATTTTCGCCAAGCCATGGCAGTACATTCAGGCCAATGCCCGGCTGACCTGGAAACTCGATAAAGAAGGTTTCACCCTGATCGCGCCATACCTCAAAGTGCTGGGCGAGGAAGGCAAGATCGCTGGCGACTTCCTGATTCGCCTGCATTTCGATCACACCCAGGAAGACTACATGGACCTGCGGGTCGGCCTGGTGGACGGTGACGGTCGCTACACCGCCAAGTACTTGCCGGCGGTCCTCAGCCCGGCGCTGGACGAATGGCTGCGCACCGCGATTCTCAAGGGCGCGGTGGATCAAGGCTTCTTCCAGTACCAAGGCTCGCTCAGCCACGGTGCCGCAGACGCGGATCGCAGCATCAGCCTGTACTTCAAGGTTCACGATGCCGAACTGGCCTTCCAGCCGGGCTGGCCCCATGTCGGCAAGGTCAGCGGCGATGTGTTCGTCGAAGACAGCGGCGTGCGGATTCTGGCCAGCAAGGGACAATTGCTCGACACCCAGGTCAACGATGTCTACGTCAACATTCCCCATGTGCCTGCCGGGCAGAACGTGCATTTGTTCCTCGACGGCGGATTTGCCGGCGGTTTGGGCGATGGCCTGAAAATCCTTCAGGAAGCGCCGATCGGCACTGGGGCAACCTTTGCCGGCTGGGAGGGCGAGGGAGACCTGCAAGGCAAGTTGAAGCTGGATATTGCGCTGGCAAAAGGCGAAGAACCGAAGATTCTCGTCGATTTCAAGACCGCCAAGGCACGCTTGAAACTGGCCGAGCCTGTGCTGGAACTGACCCAGCTCAAAGGTGATTTCCGTTTCGACAGTGCCAAGGGTCTGAGTGGGCAGAACATCAGCGCAAGGGCATTCGACAAGCCGGTTACCGCACAGATTTTTGCTGATGGCAGCCCGGGTAAACTCAATACCCGGGTGACCGCGTCGGGCCAGGTCGAGGTCAAGAAACTGACCGACTGGCTGAAGGTGACCCAACCTCTGCCGGTGAGCGGCGTGATCCCTTATCAACTGCAACTGTCCCTGAACGGCGCCGACAGCCAATTGCTGGTCAATTCCAGCCTCAAGGGCGTGGCCGTCGATTTGCCTGCGCCATTCGGCATGACCGCCGATACCGGGCGCGACACGACGTTCCGTATGACCTTGCAGGGCGACGAACGGCGCTATTGGGGCAACTACGGGGATCTGGCGAGCTTCACGTTCGCGGCCCCGGCCAGCAATTTCGCCGACGGTCGCGGGGAACTGTCCCTCGGTGGCGGCGAGGCGGTGTTGCCTGATACCAAAGGCCTGCGGATACGGGGTGTGCTGTCGGAACTGGACGTTGGCCCGTGGAAGGATCTTGTGGATAAATACGCCGGACAGGACCCCGGCGGCAGCGCCAGGCAATTGCTCAGCGGCGCGGACTTCAAGGTGGGCAAGCTCAGCGGTATCGGCACCACGCTCGATCAGGCCACGATCCAGTTGGTGCGCAAGCCTTCCGCCTGGGCGCTGCAACTCGACAGCCAGCAGATCAAGGGCAACGCCAACCTGCCCGATACGGGCGCGGCGCCGATCACGATCAATCTGCAAACCGTGCGCCTGCCCGCACCGGACCCGGCCGTGCAGGCCGATGAAAATTCGCCGGATCCGCTGGCGTCGGTAGACCCTACGAAAATCCCTGCGATGGACATCACCATCAATCAGTTATTCCAGGGTCAGGATCTGGTGGGTGGCTGGTCGCTGAAAATTCGTCCGACGGCCAAGGGTGTCGTGTTCAACTCGCTGGACCTGGGCCTCAAGGGCATGCTGCTGGTGGGCAGCGGTGGTTGGGAAGGCGTGCCCGGCGCCAGCTCAAGCTGGTACAAGGGACGCATCAGCGGCAAGAACCTCGCCGATGTGCTCAAGGGCTGGGGGTATGCGCCGAGCGTCACCAGCAAGGACTTTTATATGGATGTCGATGGCCGCTGGCCCGGTTCGCCGGCCTGGGTGGCGACCAAGCGTTTCTCCGGCTCGCTCGATGCGACGCTCAATCAAGGCCAGTTCGTCGAGGTCGAAGGCAGTGCCCAGGCGCTGCGGGTATTTGGTTTGCTCAACTTCAATTCCATCGGTCGGCGCCTGCGCCTGGACTTCTCCGACCTGTTCGGCAAAGGCCTGAGTTATGACCGGGTCAAGGGGTTGCTGGTCGGGACGAACGGGGTGTATGTCACCCGTGAACCGATCCGGCTGACGGGGCCGTCGAGCACTATTGAGCTCGATGGCACCCTGAACATGGTGGCCGATCAGATCGATGCAAAACTGTTGGTGACCCTACCGGTGACCAATAACCTGCCGATCGCCGCACTGATCGTCGGCGCACCGGCGGTCGGTGGGGCACTGTTCCTGATCGACAAGCTGATCGGTGACCGCGTCTCCCGTTTCGCCAGTGTGAAATACACCGTCAACGGACCGTGGAAAGAACCGAAAATCACTTTCGACAAGCCTTTTTGAAACGCCATCCTTCGCACCTATGGAGTAGCATGGCCATTGCGGCCCGCCCCCTGTAGGAGCGAGCTCGCTCGCGATGAGTTTGGACGCGGCGCGTTTTTTCAGACAGCCAGCGTCATCGTTCACGTCCATCGCGAGCAAGGTCTGTGTTGATTTCAATAAGGGAAAGACCATGTCTGTAGCGGTGATTCAAATGGTCAGCCAGAGCGATGTGCTGGCCAATCTGGCCCAGGCCCGTCGGCTGCTCGAACAAGCGGCCGCCGACGGTGCGAAACTGGCGGTATTGCCGGAAAACTTCGCCGCTATGGGCCGGCGCGACATTGCCGACATCGGGCGCGCCGAAGCACTGGGCGAAGGCCCGATCCTGCCCTGGTTGAAACAGACCGCACGCGACCTCAAGTTATGGATAGTGGCCGGCACATTGCCGTTGCCGCCGGTGGATCAGCCGACGGCCAAAGTGCATGCCTGTTCGTTACTGGTCGACGACCAGGGCGAAACGGTGGCGCGCTACGACAAACTGCACCTGTTCGACGTTGACGTGGTGGACAATCGTGGCCGTTATCGTGAATCCGATGACTATGCTTATGGCAACGGGGTGGTCGTGGCGGACACACCGGTCGGCCGGATCGGCCTGACGGTTTGTTATGACTTGCGCTTCCCGGAGCTCTACAGCGAATTGCGTGCTGCCGGAGCGGAACTGATTACCGCGCCGTCGGCCTTTACCGCCGTGACCGGCGCTGCGCACTGGGACGTGCTGATTCGCGCGCGAGCCATCGAAACCCAGTGTTATGTGCTCGCGGCTGCCCAAGGTGGGACACATCCGGGGCCGCGGGAAACCTGGGGGCATGCGGCAATAATCGACCCATGGGGTCGTGTGCTGGCACAACAGGATCAAGGCGAGGCCGTGCTGCTGGCCGAACGCGACAGCAGCGAACAGGCGTCCATCCGGGCGCGGATGCCGGTGTCCAGTCACCGGCGCTTTTTCTCGCAGGGCGCCCAGCGACCTGCATCAGAACGACGAATTTAAGGCGTAAAGCATATGAGCGAGTTGTTGTCCTCAGTCAGTGAACACTTGTTGGCGCCCGGTGGCGTTACGATCGAGAGCCTGCAAGGCGTGCTCGGCGATCTGGCCGGGCCGGGCATCGATGCGGCCGACCTGTATTTCCAGGGGCAGATCTCCGAGTCCTGGGCGCTGGAAGACGGTATCGTCAAGGAAGGCAGCTTCAACCTTGACCAAGGTGTCGGCGTGCGCGCGCAATCGGGTGAAAAAACCGGTTTTGCCTACAGCAATGCCATCACGCTTGAGGCCCTGGGCGCAGCGGCGCGTGCTGCCCGTTCTATTTCCCGGGCCGGGCAGCACGGCACGGTACAGGCATTCACCAGCCAGGACGTCGCGCAGTTGTATGCGCCGGACAATCCCCTGGAAGTGCTGACCCGTGCCGAGAAAGTCGATTTGCTCAAGCGAGTCGACGCCGCGACCCGCGCCCTCGACCCACGTATCCAGCAAGTCACCGTGAGCATGGCCGGTGTCTGGGAGCGGATTCTGGTGGCTTCCACCGACGGCGGTCTGGCGGCGGATGTGCGGCCGCTGGTGCGTTTCAATGTCAGCGTGATCGTCGAGCAGAACGGTCGTCGCGAGCGCGGCGGTCATGGTGGTGGCGGTCGGACCGATTACCGTTATTTCCTCGGCGAAGACCGCGCCATGGGCTATGCCCGTGAAGCGTTGCGCCAGGCGCTGGTCAACCTTGAAGCCATACCGGCACCGGCCGGTACCTTGCCGGTGGTGCTGGGTTCCGGCTGGTCGGGCGTGCTGCTGCATGAAGCCGTCGGGCATGGCCTGGAAGGCGATTTCAACCGCAAGGGCAGCTCGGCTTATAGCGGGCGCATGGGCGAGATGGTTGCGTCGAAGCTTTGCACCATTGTCGATGACGGCACCCTGGCCGGTCGTCGCGGCTCGTTGAGCGTCGATGACGAGGGCACGCCGACCGAATGCACCACGCTGATCGAAAACGGCGTACTCAAGGGCTACATGCAGGACAAGCTCAATGCCCGTCTGATGGGTGTGGCACGCACCGGTAACGGCCGTCGCGAATCCTACGCGCACCTGCCGATGCCGCGCATGACCAATACCTACATGCTCGCCGGCGAAAGCGACCCGGAGGAAATCATCGCCTCGGTGAAACGCGGCATCTACTGCGCCAACCTGGGTGGCGGTCAGGTGGACATCACCAGCGGCAAGTTCGTGTTTTCCACCAGCGAGGCGTACCTGATCGAGGACGGCAAGATCACTGCACCGGTCAAAGGTGCGACGTTGATCGGCAACGGGCCGGAAGCCATGAGCAAGGTGTCGATGGTCGGTAATGATCTGGCGCTGGACAGCGGCGTGGGCACGTGTGGCAAGGATGGGCAGTCGGTGCCGGTGGGTGTCGGCCAGCCAACGCTGAAGATTGATGCGATCACCGTGGGTGGCACGGGCGCGTAAGCGGCTTTTGCAACAGTGAAGCTTCGGGTGAGTTGCAGGGCAACTCACCCGATCAGGGATTCAACGCAGACCGCGTTGAGTCTCGTCCAGCTCACGGATGTACTTGAAGATTTTACGGCTGGAAGCAGGAGGCTTGTTTTGCGCAACCTCATGCTGGGCCTGACGGATCATGGAACGCAGTTGCTGGCGATCGGCGTCAGGGTAGTCGACGACGAATTTTTCCAGAACGGCATCGTCACCGGCAATCAGGCGATCTCGCCAGCGCTCCAGGTTATGGAAACGCTCGTTGTACTGGCGAGTGGAGGCATCGAGTTGATCGAGCAAGACCAGAATGGCGTCAGTGTCCTGATCGCGCATCAGCTTGCCGATGAACTGAAGGTGCCGTTTACGCGCGATGTTCGCGGTGTGCTTGGGAGCATCGGCCAAGGCCCGGCGCAAGGCGTCGGTCAAGGGCAACTTTGCAACCAAGTCAGGCTTGAGTGTTGTAAGGCGCTCGCCAAGGTCAACCAGAGCATGCAGCTCGCGTTTGACCTGGGATTTGCTTTTTTCTCCCGTATCGAGGGAGTCGTCGTAAGAATCAACCATGGTGGCAGTCCGCTAAGAAACGCCGCCATGATAACCAGTCGGGGGCCGCTTGTCCGGCCCGGTCGCTCGATGACCGTTACCGAAAGCAGAATTTGAGTGGAGAACAGCATGAGTGCAGTTGAAAGCGTCGGCCCACAAGCGTTGCCGGCACTGCAGGAACAAGTCGAGCAGATCATCGCTGAAGCCAGGCGCCAGGGGGCCAGTGCCTGTGAAGTGGCGGTGTCGCTTGAGCAGGGATTGTCGACTACGGTGCGCCAGCGTGAAGTCGAAACAGTCGAATTCAACCGCGATCAGGGATTTGGCATCACCTTGTATGTCGGCCAGCGCAAAGGCTCGGCCAGCACTTCGGCCACCGGTCCGGAAGCGATTCGCGAAACGGTTGCCGCTGCATTGGCCATCGCCAAGCACACTTCGGAAGACGAAGCCTCGGGCCTTGCGGATGCCGCGCTGATGGCGCGGGATATTCAGGATTTCGACCTGTTCCACCAGTGGGACATTACTCCGGAACAAGCCATCGAACAGGCCCTGGCCTGCGAAGCTGCGGCGTTTGCCGCCGACAGCCGGATCAAGAACGCCGACGGCACCACCCTCAACACCCATCAGGGCTGCCGCGTCTACGGCAATAGCCACGGGTTTATCGGCGGTTACGCATCGACTCGCCACAGCCTGAGCTGCGTGATGATCGCCGAAGCGGACGGCCAGATGCAGCGCGATTACTGGTACGACGTGAACCGGCAGGGCAATCTGCTCGCCGACCCGGTCAGCATCGGCCAGCGCGCTGCGCAACGGGCGGCGAGCCGTCTGGGCGCGCGTCCGGTGCCGACTTGCGAGGTGCCGGTACTGTTTTCCGCAGAGTTGGCCGGGGGGCTGTTCGGCAGTTTCCTGTCGGCGATTTCCGGTGGCAGCCTGTATCGCAAATCTTCGTTCCTTGAAGGCACGCTGGGGCAGAAGCTGTTTCCTGAGTGGCTGACCATCGACGAGCGTCCGCACCTGATGCGGGCATTGGGTAGTGCTGCGTTCGACGGCGATGGCCTTGCAACCTATGCCAAACCGTTCGTCGAAAAAGGCGAATTGGTGTCCTACATCCTCGGCACCTACTCCGGTCGCAAGCTCGGCATGCCGAGTACGGCCAACGCTGGCGGCGTGCACAACCTGTTCGTCACCCACGGCGATGAAGATCAGGCGGCCTTGCTGCGGCGCATGGGACGCGGGCTGTTGGTCACCGAATTGATGGGCCAGGGGCTGAACATGGTCACCGGCGATTATTCCCGGGGCGCGGCGGGTTACTGGGTCGAGAATGGCGAAATCCAGTTCGCGGTCCAGGAAGTGACCATTGCCGGCAACATGCGCGACATGTTCAAACAGATCGTCGCGGTCGGTAATGATCTCGAACTTCGCAGCAACATCCGCACCGGTTCGGTGCTGATCGAGCGGATGACCGTAGCGGGCAGCTAACCCTTCCCGTCACACAAAAAGGCGCGCCACCCAATGGGTGGCGCGCCTTTTTTATGGTTCTTCACGGAATCCCGGGAAACACCGAAACAAGAACGCCGTTTTGCCTGATGGTGGTGAATGATACGGCGCTCGCCACAAAGCCGCGGCGTTTACTCGCCTTCGTCGAAGTAATTGTTGATCAAGGCCACCAGCGCATCCATCGCTTCCTGTTCCTGCTCGCCTTCCGTGCTCAGATGGATTTTGGTGCCCTTGCCGGCAGCGAGCATCATCATGGCCATGATGCTTTTCCCATCGACGGTGGATTCAGGCGTGCGTCCCACGCGGATCGTGCAATCCTTGAATTGGCCGGCTACACCAACGAATTTTGCAGACGCCCGGGCATGCAAACCCAGTTTATTGATGATTTCGATTTCCAGAGCAGGCATCGCGATGTGAATCCTTTAGCTGAGGTCGCGGTGGCGAACCTGGACGTTCTTCAGGGTTTTTTGCAGCGCCTGCCCCAGGCGCTCGGTCAGGTAGACGGAGCGGTGATGTCCGCCAGTGCAGCCAATGGCAATGGTGACGTAGGCGCGGTTGCTGGCGGCAAAACGAGGCAGCCACTTTAGCAGGTATGTGGAAATGTCCTGGAACATCTCTTCGACATCCGGCTGTGCCGCCAGATATTCGGCAACCGGTTTGTCGAGCCCGGACTGCTCGCGCAATTCCGGTTTCCAGTAAGGGTTGGGCAGGCAACGCACATCGAACACCAGGTCGGCGTCCACCGGCATGCCGCGTTTGAACCCGAAGGATTCGACCAGAAACGCAGTGCCGGGTTCCGGTTGATTCAACAGGCGCAGTTTGATGGCATCGCGCAGTTGATACAGGTTCAGGCTGGTAGTGTTGATCTTGAGATCGGCGAGGTCGGCAATCGGACCGAGCAGGACGCTCTCGACGCTGATGGCTTCGGCCAGCGAGCGGTTGGCGTTGGTCAGGGGGTGACGCCGGCGGGTTTCCGAGAAGCGCTTGAGCAGTGTTTCTTCGTCGGCGTCCAGGTACAGGATATCGCACTGGATGTGGCGGCTGCGGACTTCTTCGAGCAGGTCGGGGAAGCGAGACAGGTGGCTGGGCAGGTTGCGGGCGTCAATGGAAACGGCGACCAGTGGCTGCATCAGCTCGGTATGAATCAGCGCACGTTCGGCCAGTTCCGGCAGCAGGCCGGCAGGCAGATTGTCGATGCAGTAGTACCCGTTGTCCTCAAGGACGTCGAGGGCGGTACTTTTACCTGAGCCGGAGCGGCCACTGACGATGATCAAGCGCATGATTACTGACCGTTTTGCTCGTCCAGGACAACCTGATACAGGGCTTCATTGCTCGGAGCGCTGCGCAGTTTGTCGCGCACGTCCTTGCGATCGAGCATGCTGGCGATCTGCCGCAGCAGTTCAAGGTGTGCATCGGTGGCGGCTTCCGGGACCAGTAATACGAACAGCAGGTCAACCGGCGCGCCGTCGATGGCGTCGAAATCGATAGGGGCGTCCAGGTGCATCAATGCACTGATGGGCGAAACACAGCCCCTGAGACGGCAATGTGGAATGGCGATGCCGTTGCCAAAACCGGTGGAGCCGAGTTTTTCACGGGCAATCAGCGCCTCGAAGACATCTTGCATCTCCAGACCCGGCACTTCGCGGGCGATCAGATTGGCAATTTGTTCGAGGGCTTTCTTTTTACTGCCACCCGGCACGTTCACCAGGGAACGGCCGGGGGTCAGGATACTTTCAAGTCGGATCATGGGTTGGGAGTGTTAACGACCGGTTGCGCCCTGAAGGAGGCTCTGGGTCTTTTCCTTATGCTTTTTGAGTTGTTTATCCAGCTTGTCGGTGAGTGCATCGATCGCGGCGTACATATCGGTATGTTCCGCGTTTGCGACCACTTCATTCCCGGGAATATGCAGCGTGGCTTCGATTTTCTGCTTCAACTTTTCGACGGTCATCGTGACCTGCACGTTAGTGATCTTGTCGAAGTGTCGCTCCAATCGTTCGAGTTTTTCGCCGATGTAGGAGCGGAGAGGTTCGGTCACTTCCAGTTGGTGTCCACTGATGTTGACTTGCATACAGCTTCTCCTTCGTTGCCAGTGCATAAAGCGGTAGACCAGATGATCTACCACTGGAACGCTGTGGCGTGGCCCTACATCAACCGCTTGCGTTCGCTCGAAGGCGCGATCCCGAGGGATTCGCGGTACTTGGCGACGGTGCGGCGGGCCACCTGAATGCCTTGTGCCTCCAGTAAACCAGCGATCTTGCTGTCACTCAACGGCTTTTTCTGATTTTCCGCGGCAACCAGTTTTTTGATGATCGCCCGGATCGCCGTGGACGAGCATTCGCCGCCTTCGGAGGTGCTTACGTGACTTGAGAAAAAGTATTTCAGTTCATAGATGCCCCGGGGGGTATGCATGAACTTCTGGGTGGTCACCCGTGAAATCGTCGATTCATGCATGCCGACCGCTTCGGCGATGTCATGCAGGACCAGCGGCTTCATGGCTTCGTCGCCATATTCGAGGAACCCGCGCTGATGCTCGACGATCTGGGTGGCAACCTTCATCAGGGTTTCGTTGCGGCTTTGCAGGCTCTTGATGAACCAGCGGGCCTCCTGCAACTGATTGCGCATGAAGGTGTTGTCGGCACTGGTGTCGGCGCGGCGCACGAAACCTGCGTACTGGGCGTTGACCCGCAGCCGTGGCACCGACTCCTGATTCAGTTCCACCAGCCAGCGCTCGTTGTCCTTGCGCACGATAACGTCAGGCACGACGTACTCGGCTTCGGTGGACTCGATCTGCGAGCCCGGGCGCGGGTTGAGGCTCTGGACCAGTTCAATGACCTGGCGCAGCTCGTCTTCCTTGAGCTTCATGCGGCGCATCAACTGGCTGTAGTCGCGGCTGCCGAGCAGGTCGATGTAATCGGTGACCAGGCGCTTGGCTTCGGTCAGCCAAGGGGTCTTGGCCGGCAACTGGCGCAATTGCAGCAGCAGGCATTCGCCCAGGTTGCGGGCGCCGATGCCGGCGGGCTCGAATTGCTGGATGCGGTGCAGGACGGCTTCGATCTCGTCCAGTTCGATGTCCAGTTCCGGATCGAAGGCTTCGAGGATCTCCTCGAGGGATTCGTCCAGATAGCCCTGGTTGTTGATGCAGTCGATCAGGGTCACGGCGATCAGGCGATCGGTATCGGACATCGGGGCCAGGTTCAGCTGCCACAGCAAGTGGCTTTGCAGGCTTTCGCCGGCCGAGGTGCGGGTGGTGAAGTCCCACTCGTCGTCATCGTTGCTGGGCAGGCTGCTGGCGCTGGTCTGGTAAACGTCTTCCCACGCGGTGTCGACGGGGAGTTCGTTGGGGATGCGCTCGTTCCAGTCGCCCTCATCGAGGTTATCAACCGTCGGGGCGCTTTCCTGGTAGGAGGGTTCCTGGATGTCAGTGTTGGGCTTTTGTTCGGCGTTGTCGGCCAAGGGGTCGGAATTGTCGAAGTCGTCGCCTTCTTCCTGGCGTTCGAGCATCGGATTGGACTCCAGGGCCTCCTGGATTTCCTGTTGCAGGTCCAGGGTCGACAATTGGAGCAGGCGGATGGCCTGTTGCAGCTGCGGTGTCATCGTCAGCTGCTGGCCCATTCTCAAGACTAGCGATGGTTTCATGGCAGGGGCTTAACACCTTATTCGCCGGCGCACATGCGCCATCCACTACAGGGCGCCGGAGCGCCAAACATAAGCAAATTATATGCCCGAAACCGTAGCGTTTGCCTAGAGCGCTGTAACAATAAAAAAGTGTTGATTTTTTATCGGGACAAGCGCTCGGACGACCTGCCAGATGCCTCTGCCTTTACAGGCGGAACTCATGGCCCAGATACACTTCCTTGACCAGGTTGTTGGCCAGGATGGTTTCTGCGTCACCTTCGGCGATCAGTTGGCCGTCATTGACGATATAGGCGGTTTCACAGATATCCAGGGTTTCACGAACGTTGTGGTCCGTGATCAGTACGCCAATGCCCTTGGCCTTGAGGTGGTAGATGATCTGCTTGATGTCCCCGACCGAAATCGGGTCCACGCCGGCGAAGGGTTCGTCGAGGAGGATGAATTTCGGGTTGGTGGCCAGGGCGCGGGCGATTTCCACGCGACGGCGCTCACCACCGGACAGGCTCATGCCGAGGTTGTCGCGGATGTGGCTGATGTGGAACTCCTGCAGCAGGCTTTCCAGCTCCTTGCGACGGCCGGCCTTGTCGAGTTCCTTGCGGGTCTCGAGGATGGCCATGATGTTGTCGGCCACCGACAGTTTGCGGAAAATCGATGCTTCTTGCGGCAGGTAGCCAATACCGGCTTTTGCGCGGCCGTGCATGGGCTGGTGGCTGACGTCGTGGTCGTCGATCAGGACGCGGCCCTGGTCGGCTTGCACCAGACCGACGATCATGTAAAAACAGGTGGTCTTGCCGGCGCCGTTCGGGCCAAGCAGGCCGACGATCTGGCCGCTGTCGATGGACAGGCTGACATCACGCACGACCTGGCGGCTCTTGTAGCTCTTGGCCAGATGCTGAGCTTTCAGAGTTGCCATTACTGGGCCTTTTGCTCGTCGGTTTTCTTCTTCGGCTGGATCACCATGTCGATGCGCGGACGTGCCTCGGTGACCTTGCTGCCCGTGGCGCGACCGGCGCTGGCGAGCTTCTTGACCGTGTCGTAGACGATTTTCTCGCCTTGGGTGACGTTGTTGTCCTTGTCGACAACTTTGGCCTTGTCGATCAGAACGACGCGGTTTTGCGTGGCGTGATACTGGATGGTCACGCCCCAGCCTTGAACGGGCTTGGTGTCGCCAGCCGTTTGCAATTGCTCGAAGTACGCCAGGTTGCCCACCGAGGTCACTACGTCGATGTCGCCAGTCGGGGTGCGGGTGATGGTCACGGTGTTGCCGGTCACCTTCATCGAGCCTTGGGTGATGATTACGTCACCCTTGTAGGTAGCAATACCTTGCTTGTCGTCCAGTTGGGCGTCGTCGGCCTGAATGCGGATAGGCTGCTGTTGATCTTCCGGCAGAGCCCAGGCGCTCACGCTTCCCAGTGCTGCGCCCAGACTGAGCAAAATCGGGAGGGTTTTAACGAGCCTCATACTGTCCTCTTACGTTCGATAGCAGGTGTATCCTGCTTTCTTTCAAATACGCTTTCATTCCCTTGCCAGTTGATACACCGCCAGCGCCGTCGATTCTAACGTCTTGCTCGGTCTGAGCATATTGCTGCTGCGGGAACACCGTCATGCGGGTGCTGGTGATCAAGGTTTTACGGTTTTTCTCGTCGAAGCGCGTGATGCGTACGTCATCGATCAGTTCGACCTGTGTGCCGTCAGGGTTGACCTCGCCCTGCAGGCTCTGGACGTGCCACGGGTATTCAGTGCCGCGGAACACATTCAGGTCGGGGTTGGTCAGCAATGTCACTTCGGTCGCTTTCAGGTGCTCGACCTTGTCGGATACCAGATCATATTGCAGCTTGCCATCGGGCAGGTACTGCACGCTGTGGGCGTTGATGGCGTAATAGTCGATCGCGCTTTCATCGACCGGCGTTACCGGCTTGTCAAGGAAGCGTTCCGGACTGATGTTCCAGTAGCCTGCCGCGGCGAATATCGCCGCGATGCAACTGAACAGTAGGGTATTGCGAAACTTTTTGCTCAGCATAGTGGGCTCACAGGTACGCCGCATTGGCCGCATCGAGGCGGTCCTGGGCGCGCAGGATCAATTCGCAGAATTCGCGAGCGGCACCTTCGCCGCCACGGGCGAGGGTGATGCCGTGAGCGTGTTCACGCACGAAACTGGCGGCATTGGCCACCGCCATGCCCAGGCCGACGCGGCGAATCACCGGCAGGTCCGGCAGGTCGTCGCCGAGGTACGCCACCTGTTCATAGCTCAGGTTCAGCTGGGCCAGTAGCTCGTCGAGCACTACCAGCTTGTCTTCGCGCCCCTGATAGAGATGCGGGATGCCGAGGTTCTTCGCTCGCCGCTCGACCACCGGGGTCTTGCGACCGCTGATGATGGCGGTTTGCACGCCGGCGGCCATCAGCATCTTGATACCCTGGCCATCGAGCGTGTTGAACGTCTTGAATTCGCTGCCGTCTTCGAGGAAGTACAGGCGTCCATCGGTCAGCACGCCATCGACATCGAACACCGCCAGTTTGATCTGTTTGCCACGTTGCAGAAGGTCCGCGCTCATTACATTACTCCTGCACGCAGCAAGTCGTGCATGTTCAAGGCACCGACCGGACGGTCTTCGCGGTCGACCACGACCAACGCGCTGATTTTATGGTCTTCCATGATTTTCAGTGCTTCGGCGGCGAGCATCTCGGCGCGCGCGGTCTTGCCATGGGCTGTCATGACCTGGTCGATGATAGCGCTGTGGATATCGATGCTGCGGTCCAGTGCGCGGCGCAAATCACCGTCGGTGAAGATTCCGGCCAGTTTGCCGTCAGACTCCAGAATGACGGTCATGCCCAGGCCCTTGCGGCTCATTTCCATCAGGGCATCCTTGAGCAGGGTGCCGCGCTGGACCTGCGGCAGGTCCTGGCCTGCGTGCATGACATTTTCCACTTTCAGCAGCAAGCGTCGTCCCAGGGCGCCGCCGGGATGGGAAAAGGCGAAGTCTTCGGCGGTAAAACCGCGGGCTTCCAGCAGCGCGACTGCCAGGGCGTCGCCCATGACCAGGGCGGCGGTGGTCGACGAAGTGGGTGCCAGGTTCAATGGGCAGGCTTCGTGTTCGACGTGAACATTCAGGTTGACCTCGGCGGCCTTGGCCAGCGGCGAGTCGGGGTTGCCGGTCATGCTGATCAACTGAATGCCCAGGCGCTTGATCAGTGGCAGCAGGGTAACGATTTCATTGGTGGAGCCGGAGTTCGAGAGCGCCAGAATGATGTCGTCGCGGGTAATCATGCCCATGTCGCCGTGGCTGGCTTCAGCCGGGTGCACAAAAAATGCCGTGGTGCCGGTGCTGGCCAGGGTCGCGGCGATCTTGTTGCCGATGTGCCCCGACTTGCCCATGCCGACCACGACCACGCGGCCTTTGCTGGCCAGAATCATCTCGCAAGCGCGTACGAAATCTGCGTCGATATGGGGTAGCAGGCCTTGCACGGCTTCTACCTCGAGGCGGATGGTGCGTTGTGCTGATTGAATCAGGTCGCTGGATTGGCTCATGTCAGAAATCGTATAGCCTGATGAAAAGGCGGCGATTATAGCGGTTATGATCGAATCCCTCACGCAAGTTCGTCACGCATTGTCATTCCCGGTTACCGGAAACCTTCTAAACAGGGCTTTCAAGCGATCATGCGGTTGAACTTGGCTCGGCTTTGGCCTTGGGCGCGTACCCTTTGCAGTGATATAGTTCGCCGCCAGTTCGGCCTGCCCGGGAGGTATGTGCTTTCCTCGGAAAGCCAGGCGTCCGAGTGAGAGGCTGCATCGCAAGGAGTTTAGATGAGTGCCGATAACGCCTACGCGGTCGAGCTGAAGGGACTGTCCTTCAAGCGCGGTGCGCGCAGCATTTTCAATAACGTCGATATCCGTATCCCGCGCGGCAAGGTCACCGGCATCATGGGGCCTTCCGGGTGTGGCAAGACCACGCTTTTGCGCCTGATGGGTGCCCAGCTGCGGCCCACCAAGGGCGAAGTCTGGGTCAACGGTCAGAATCTGCCCAAACTGTCTCGCAGCGACCTGTTCGATGCGCGCAAGCACATGGGCGTGCTTTTTCAGAGCGGCGCACTGTTTACCGACCTCGATGTGTTCGAGAACGTCGCTTTTCCGTTGCGGGTTCACACGCAGCTGCCGGATGAAATGATCCGTGACATCGTCCTGCTCAAACTGCAGGCCGTGGGCTTGCGCGGTGCCATCGATCTGATGCCCGACGAGCTTTCCGGCGGCATGAAGCGTCGTGTCGCGCTGGCCCGGGCAATTGCGCTCGACCCGCAGATCCTCATGTACGACGAGCCCTTTGTCGGCCAGGACCCTATCGCAATGGGCGTTCTGGTGCGCCTCATTCGTCTGCTCAACGATGCGCTGGGCATCACCAGCATCGTGGTATCCCACGACCTGGCCGAGACTGCGAGCATTGCCGATTACATTTATGTGGTGGGCGATGGTCAGGTGCTGGGGCAGGGGACGCCGGACGAGTTGATGAACTCGGATGAACCGCGCATTCGTCAGTTCATGACCGGCGAACCGGACGGCCCGGTCCCGTACCACTTTCCAGCGACGGATTACCGCGCAGATCTTCTGGGGAAGCGCTGATGCGCAGAATTTCATTGATAGAGCGTGTTCGCCGCTTCGGCCAGGCCGGCATCGATGCGCTGGCGGTGTTCGGGCGTTCGAGCCTGTTCCTGTTCCATGCCTTGCTGGGCCGGGGCGGTATCGGCGGCGGCTTCGGGCTGCTGGTCAAGCAACTGCACTCGGTGGGCGTGATGTCCCTGGTGATCATCGTGGTCTCCGGGATATTCATCGGCATGGTGCTGGCGCTGCAGGGCTTCAACATTCTTTCCAGCTATGGTTCAGAGCAGGCAGTCGGGCAGATGGTTGCCCTGACGCTGCTGCGTGAACTGGGGCCGGTGGTGACTGCCTTGCTGTTCGCCGGGCGCGCCGGTTCGGCGTTGACTGCCGAAATCGGCAACATGAAGTCCACCGAGCAGCTGTCCAGCCTGGAAATGATCGGGGTTGACCCGCTCAAGTACATCATCGCGCCACGCTTGTGGGCCGGTTTCATTTCCCTGCCGGTGCTGGCGATGATTTTCAGCGTGGTGGGTATCTGGGGCGGCTCGTGGGTAGCTGTCGACTGGCTGGGGGTCTATGACGGTTCCTACTGGTCGAACATGCAGAACAGCGTGACGTTCACCGACGATGTGCTCAACGGGATCATCAAAAGTATCGTCTTTGCCTTTGTCGTGACCTGGATCGCCGTATTCCAAGGCTATGACTGCGAACCCACTTCCGAGGGGATCAGTCGTGCCACTACCAAGACCGTTGTATATGCCTCGTTGGCAGTACTCGGCCTGGACTTTATTCTGACCGCCTTGATGTTTGGAGATTTCTGATGCAAAACCGCACCCTGGAAATCGGTGTCGGCCTTTTCTTGCTGGCTGGCATCCTGGCTTTGCTCTTGTTGGCGTTGCGGGTCAGCGGCCTGTCCCCGACTCCGAGCACCGACACGTATAAACTTTACGCCTACTTCGACAATATCGCCGGTTTGACTGTCAGAGCAAAGGTGACCATGGCCGGTGTGACCATCGGCAAGGTCACGGCTATCGATCTGGATCGCGACAGTTTCACCGGTCGGGTGACCATGCAGCTGGAAAAACGCATCGATAATCTTCCGGCGGACTCTACTGCATCTATCCTGACTGCTGGCCTGTTGGGCGAGAAGTACATCGGTATCAGCGTGGGCGGGGAAGAGACCCTGCTCAAGGATGGAGGAACCATCCATGACACGCAGTCATCGCTGGTGCTCGAAGACCTGATCGGTAAATTCCTGCTCAATACCGTTAGCAAAGAAGCTAAATGAGGAACTGTTAAATGATCTCTATCTTGCGACGTGGCCTGTTGGTAATGCTCGCGGTGTTTCCGTTGGTGTCCCATGCCGTAGCGGCGCCTTCGGCGCACGAACTGGTGCAGGACACAACCAACCGTATGCTCGCGGATCTGGCGGCAAACAAAGAGAAGTACAAGAAGGACCCGCAGGACTTCTATACGGCACTGAACAACATCGTCGGGCCGGTTGTGGATGCCGAGGGTATTTCCAAGAGCATCATGACGGTCAAATACTCGAAGAAAGCTACGCCTGCGCAGATGAAGACCTTCGAGGAAAACTTCAAGAAGGGTCTGTTCCAGTTCTACGGCAACGCCTTGCTGGAGTACAACAACCAGGGGATCACCGTTGAACCGGCCAAAGACGAGTCGGGCGACCGTACAAGCGTTGGCATGACCGTCAAGGGCAGCAGCGGCGCGATCTATCCGGTGTCGTACACACTGGAAAAGATCAACGGCGAGTGGAAGCTGCGTAACGTCATCATCAACGGCATCAACATCGGCAAGCTGTTCCGCGATCAGTTCGCCGATGCGATGCAGCGCAATGGCAATGACCTGGACAAGACCATCAATGGTTGGGCCGGAGAAGTCGCCAAGGCCAAGGAAGCCACGGACAAGAAACCAGAGCAGTCGGCCCAATGAGTGAGTCGGCAGTCCGGATGGACGAAGCGGGCGAGCTGCGACTCAGTGGTGTACTGGACTACCGCACCGGCCCTGGCCTGCGCGAGCAGGGCAAAGCGCTGATCAAGGCCAGCAAGGCCGCAGCGTTGGTGGTCGATTGCTCGGCGGTGACCAAGTCCAGCAGTGTCGGTTTGTCGTTGCTGCTGTGCTTTATCCGCGATGCGCAGGCGGCCGGCAAGGCCCTGAGCATCCGTGGGATGCCGGAAGACATGCGTGAAATCGCTCAGGTCAGCGAGATGACCGAGCTGTTGGCGCAACCCTGAACCGCATCTATGAAGAAGCCCCCCGTCCGAGTCCTGCTTGGCGGGGTTCGCAGGCGCGGGGCTTTTTTGTATGATGTCCGACCCGCGCGCACAGGGCGCCGATTGAGGTTGAGCATGCAGGCCAACGAAGTTAAGAGCTTTCTTGAAGGAAAGCTGCCCGGAACGAAAGTAGAAGTCGAGGGCGAAGGCTGCAATTTCCAGCTGAACGTGATTAGCGATGAACTGGCGGCATTGAGCCCGGTCAAGCGTCAGCAGCAGGTCTATGCCCATTTGAACCCATGGATCACCGATGGCAGCATCCATGCGGTCACTATGAAATTTTTCAGCAGCGCGGCCTGGGCCGAGCGCACCTGAGCCCAAGGGCGTCGAGATTCTTATGGATAAACTGATTATTACCGGTGGCGCTCGTCTTGATGGCGAGATCCGCATTTCCGGGGCAAAGAACTCTGCCCTGCCGATCCTGGCTGCCACTTTGCTGTGCGATGGCCCGGTGACCGTGGCCAACCTGCCGCACCTGCACGACATCACCACCATGATCGAGCTGTTCGGTCGCATGGGCATTGAACCGGTGATCGACGAGAAACTCGCCGTCGAAATCGACCCGCGCACCATCAAGACCCTGGTCGCACCGTACGAACTGGTTAAAACCATGCGTGCGTCGATTCTGGTGCTGGGCCCGATGGTTGCCCGTTTCGGTGAAGCCGAAGTCGCTTTGCCTGGCGGTTGCGCCATCGGTTCGCGTCCGGTTGACCTGCACATCCGTGGCCTGGAAGCCATGGGCGCGGTCATTGACGTCGAAGGCGGCTACATCAAGGCCAAGGCCCCTGAAGGCGGTCTGCGCGGTGCGCACTTCTTCTTCGATACCGTCAGCGTGACCGGTACCGAAAACATCATGATGGCCGCTGCCCTGGCCAAGGGCCGCAGCGTTCTGGCAAACGCCGCACGCGAGCCTGAAGTGGTCGACCTGGCGAACTTCCTGAACGCCATGGGCGCCAAGGTTTCCGGCGCTGGCACCGACACCATCACCATCGATGGCGTCGAGCGTCTGCACACCACCACTTATAAAGTGATGCCCGACCGTATCGAAACCGGCACCTATCTGGTGGCGGCAGCCGTCACCGGTGGCCGCGTGAAGGTCAAGGATACGGATCCGACCATCCTCGAAGCCGTTCTGGAGAAACTTCGCGAGTCCGGTGCCGAAATCACCACCGGCGAAGACTGGATCGAGCTGAACATGCATGGCAAGCGGCCTAAAGCCGTCAACGTGCGGACCGCTCCGTACCCGGCGTTCCCGACTGACATGCAGGCGCAGTTCATCTCCCTCAACGCCATTGCCGAAGGCACAGGCGCGGTGATCGAGACGATCTTCGAAAACCGCTTCATGCACGTCTACGAGCTGCACCGCATGGGCGCCAAGATCCAGGTCGAGGGCAATACCGCGATCGTTACCGGTACCGAAAAGCTCAAGGGCGCGCCAGTCATGGCGACCGACCTGCGTGCTTCGGCCAGCCTGGTGATCTCGGCCCTGATCGCCGAAGGCGACACGCTGATCGATCGCATCTACCACATAGACCGTGGCTACGAGTGCATCGAAGAGAAACTGCAGATGCTGGGCGCCAGGATTCGTCGCGTTCCGGGCTAGTACTGCTGCATGGGCACAGGGAGGTGCCCGTTGAATTGTTGTAGAAGTCGAGCCGGTTTCCGGCTCGATGCGTGTCCGGCACCGATTGTGACCGGGCATAAGATTCCTGATTAAGGCGTTTCCCATGCTGACTATCGCACTGTCCAAGGGCCGCATCCTTGACGACACCTTGCCGCTTCTGGCTGAAGCGGGCATCGTGCCGACCGAGAATCCGGACAAGAGCCGCAAGCTGATCATTCCCACGACCCAGGAAGACGTACGTCTGCTGATCGTGCGTGCCACCGACGTGCCGACCTATGTCGAACATGGTGCTGCCGACCTCGGCGTCGCCGGTAAAGACGTGCTGATGGAATATGGCGGCCAGGGTCTGTACGAGCCGCTGGACTTGCAGATTGCCCAGTGCAAGCTGATGACCGCCGGCAAAGTAGGCGCGATCGAGCCCAAGGGCCGTCTGCGTATCGCCACCAAGTTCGTCAACGTTGCCAAGCGCTACTATGCCGAACAGGGTCGTCAGGTCGACATCATCAAGCTCTATGGTTCGATGGAACTGGCGCCGCTGATCGGTCTGGCGGACAAGATCATCGACGTGGTCGACACCGGTAACACGCTGCGGGCCAACGGCCTGGAGCCACAGGATTTCATCGCGGCCATCAGCTCGCGGCTGATCGTCAACAAGGCATCGATGAAGATGCAGCATGCCCGTATCCAGGCGTTGATCGACACCCTGCGCAAGGCAGTGGAGTCTCGACACCGCGGCTGATTCACCTGCGCGACGTTAAGTCGTGCCCGTCTATCCGCCTCATAGCCAGAATTCTCAGGTGCCCAAGCGGAAACGACTGCTAAGTTAGGGCGCCTGAGTTTTTGCCATTCCTATGAGGCTCTCGCTATGACCGCACTGACTGCAATTCGCCGACTCAACGCTGCTGACCCGGATTTCGCACATCATCTGGATCATCTGCTGAGCTGGGAAAGTGTGTCTGACGACTCGGTCAATCAGCGGGTGCTGGACATCATCAAGTCGGTGCGTGAGCGTGGCGACGCGGCTCTGGTGGATTACACCCGCCAGTTCGACGGCCTGGACGTGAAGTCCATGGCTGACCTGATCCTGCCGCGTGAGCGTCTGGAGCTGGCACTCACCCGCATCTCCGTGGCTCAGCGTGAAGCCCTGGAAGTCGCTGCGGCTCGTGTGCGCAGCTACCACGAAAAACAGAAGCAGGACTCCTGGAGCTACACCGAGGCCGACGGCACCGTGCTGGGCCAGAAAGTCACGCCGCTGGACCGCGCCGGTCTGTACGTGCCGGGCGGCAAGGCGTCGTACCCGTCATCGGTGCTGATGAACGCGATTCCGGCCAAAGTCGCCGGTGTCACCGAAGTGGTCATGGTCGTTCCGACCCCGCGCGGTGAAATCAACGAGCTGGTACTGGCCGCCGCCTGCATCGCCGGTGTCGACCGCGTGTTCACCATCGGTGGCGCCCAGGCCGTCGCGGCCCTGGCTTACGGCACCGAGAGCGTGCCGCAGGTCGACAAGGTCGTCGGCCCGGGCAACATCTATGTGGCTACTGCCAAGCGCCACGTGTTTGGTCAGGTCGGGATCGACATGATCGCCGGTCCTTCGGAAATTCTCGTTGTTTGCGACGGCCAGACCGATCCGGACTGGATTGCCATGGATCTGTTCTCCCAGGCCGAGCACGATGAAGACGCCCAGGCCATTCTGGTCAGCCCCGACGCCGAGTTCCTCGACAAGGTCGCCGCCAGCATCGCCAAACTGCTGCCGACCATGGAGCGTGCCGCGATCATCGAAACCTCGATCAACGGCCGTGGTGCACTGATCAAGGTTCGCGACATGGAGCAGGCCATCGAAGTCGCCAACCGCATCGCGCCGGAGCACCTCGAATTGTCCGTTGCCGATCCACAGGCCTGGCTGCCGAAAATCCGCCACGCCGGCGCGATCTTCATGGGTCGTCACACCTCCGAAGCCCTGGGCGACTACTGCGCAGGCCCGAACCACGTGTTGCCGACTTCCGGCACTGCGCGTTTCTCCTCGCCCCTGGGTGTGTACGACTTCCAGAAACGCTCGTCGATCATCTTCTGTTCCGAACAGGGTGCTTCCGAACTGGGCAAGACCGCTTCGGTGCTGGCTCGCGGAGAGTCGCTGACCGCCCACGCCCGTAGCGCCGAATACCGCATCATTGACGACAAGCAGGGGAACTGAACATGAGTAAATTCTGGAGCCCGTTCGTCAAGAATCTGGTGCCTTACGTACCGGGCGAACAGCCTAAGCTGACCAGACTGGTCAAGCTCAACACCAACGAAAACCCGTACGGCCCATCGCCGAAAGCCTTGGCCGCGATGCAAACCGAACTCAATGACAACCTGCGTCTGTACCCGGACCCGAACAGCGATCTGCTCAAGCAAGCCGTCGCCAGGTACTACGGTGTGCAAGGCAATCAGGTGTTCCTCGGCAACGGTTCCGATGAAGTGCTGGCGCACATCTTCCACGGTTTGCTGCAGCACGATCAGCCGCTGCTGTTCCCGGACATCAGCTATAGCTTCTACCCGGTCTACTGCGGGTTGTACGGCATCCAGTTCGACGCGGTGCCGCTGGACGAGCAGTTCCGGATCAACCCGGCGGACTACGCCAAGCCGAACGGCGGGATCATTTTCCCCAACCCGAACGCACCGACCGGCTGCCTGTTGGCCCTGGAAGCGGTGGAGCAAATTCTCAAGGCCAGCCCGGATTCGGTGGTCGTGGTGGATGAGGCTTACATCGATTTCGGCGGTGAGACGGCAATCACGCTGGTCGATCGTTACCCGAACCTGCTGGTCACCCAGACCCTGTCCAAGTCCCGTTCCCTGGCTGGTCTGCGGGTCGGCCTGGCGGTCGGGCATCCGGACCTGATCGAGGCGCTGGAGCGGATCAAGAACAGTTTCAACTCCTATCCGATCGATCGCATGGCGAATGTCGGTGCGGCGGCGGCGTTCGAGGATCGCGAGTATTTCGACAAGACCTGTAGCCTGGTGATCGAACACCGTGAATGGGTGATCGGGCAGTTGCAGGTCAAGGGCTTCGAGGTGCTGCCGTCGGCGGCGAACTTCATCTTTGCCCGGCACCCCAAGCACGATGCGGCTGGGCTTGCGGCGAAGTTGCGTGAGCAGGGCGTGATTGTCCGGCACTTCAAGCAGGAGCGGATTGCGCAGTTTTTGCGGATCTCGATTGGTACACCGGAGCAGAATCAGGCACTGATCGACGGTCTCGGCGACCTCTGAACCATCGCCGCCCCCTGTAGGAGCGAGCCTGCTCGCGATGGTGTGTCAGTGACACGACTTAACCTGACACTCCATCGCGAGCAAGCTCGCTCCTACAAGGGATTGTATTAGCTGTTCACTTCTCTTCCTGTTCCTGGGCCGGTGCTGGTGGCGGACGCAAACCGATTTCCGCGGTCAGCTTGAGTTCCTTGCCGTTGCGCATGACCTCGATCGTAACCTTGTCAGTCGGTTTGATCCGTGCCACCTGATTCATCGAACGACGGCCATCACCGGCCGGTTCGCCATCGATGGCAAGAATCACATCACCCAATTGCAGGCCGGCCTTCTGTGCCGGGCCGTCACGGAAAATCCCCGCCACGACAATGCCCGGGCGCCCGGACAAACCGAACGATTCGGCCAGTTCCTGGGTCAGCGGCTGCACTTCGATACCCAGCCAGCCACGAATCACCTGGCCGTGCTCGATGATCGACTTCATCACTTCCATCGCCAGTTTCACCGGGATTGCGAAACCGATGCCCTGGGAGCCTCCGGACTTGGAGAAGATCGCCGTGTTGATACCGGTCAGGTTGCCGACGGCATCCACCAGCGCACCACCGGAGTTGCCGGGGTTGATGGCGGCGTCGGTCTGGATGAAGTCTTCGTAGTTGTTCAGGCCCAGCTGGTTGCGGCCGGTGGCGCTGATGATGCCCATGGTCACGGTCTGGCCGACGCCGAACGGGTTGCCGATGGCCAGCGCGACGTCGCCGATGCGGATGTTGTCGGAACGTCCCACCGTGATCGACGGCAGGTTTTTCAGGTCGATTTTCAGAACAGCCAGGTCAGTCTCCGGGTCGCTGCCGATCACCCGTGCCAGGGTTTCCCGGCCGTCCTTGAGCGCCACCACGATCTGGTCAGCGCCGCTGGTCACGTGGTTGTTGGTCAGGATGTAGCCTTCCGGGCTCATGATCACGCCGGAGCCGAGGCTCGACTCCATGCGTTTCTGCTTGGGCGAGTTGTCGCCGAAGAAGCGCCGGAACTGCGGATCTTCGAACAACGGATGGTTGGGTTTGTTGATGACTTTGGTGGTGTACAGGTTCACCACCGATGGCGCCGCGGTGGTTACCGCGTCGGCATAGGACACCGGGCCCTGCTGCATGCTGGTGGTTTGCGGTGCTTGTTGCAGATTGACGTCGAGGCTCGGGAGCCCGACCCACTGCGGGTAACGCTGGATTATCAACAGAGCGACAAGTACGCCGGCCAACAGCGGCCAGCCGGTAAAACGCAGCGCCTTGAGCATTAAGCACTTCCTGAGAGAGTTGCAGGCGGTCTGAGACCGCTCATAATGACGCGCATTATACGAGGCCGAACGCGCCTCTGAACGGGATATTTAGGAGTCTTTTATGGCCGTCGCCCTGAGCACCCTGGTCGAAGAAGCCGACCGCTACCTTAACAGTGCCAAGATTGCCGATTATTGCCCCAACGGCCTGCAGGTCGAGGGGCGGCCGCAAGTGATGCGCATTGTCAGTGGTGTCACCGCGAGCCAGGCTTTGCTCGACGCCGCCGTGGAGGCCAATGCCGACCTGGTGCTGGTGCATCACGGCTACTTCTGGAAAGGCGAGAATCCGTGCATCACCGGCATGAAGCAGCGCCGCTTGAAGACCCTGCTCAAGCACGATATCAGCCTGCTGTCCTATCACCTGCCACTGGATCTGCACCCGGACGTCGGCAATAACGTGCAGCTCGCGCGGCAGCTCGACATTACCGTCGAAGGTCCGCTGGACCCGGACAACCTGAAGATCGTCGGCCTGGTCGGCTCGCTGAATGAGCCGATGACGCCCCGGGATTTCGCCCGCCGCGTGCAGGAAGTCATGGGCCGTGAGCCGCTGTTGATCGAAGGCAGCGCCATGATCCGCCGTGTCGGTTGGTGCACCGGTGGCGGCCAGGGTTACATCGACCAGGCCATTCTGGCCGGTGTCGATCTGTACCTCAGTGGTGAAGCTTCCGAGCAAACCTTCCACAGTGCCCGGGAAAACGACATCAGCTTCATCGCCGCCGGTCACCATGCGACCGAACGCTACGGCGTTCAGGCGCTGGGGGATTACCTGGCGCGGCGTTTTGCGCTGGAGCACATCTTCATCGATTGCCCGAATCCGATCTGAAAGCGCGAGATCCAGATACTGTAGGAGCGAGCTCGCTCGCGATAAACCTGAGAGCACCACGGGGTGTCAGATTCCCAGCGTTATCGTTGACGACCATCGCGAGCAGGCTCGCTCCCACAGGGGGCAGGGCGGCCAAACAGGCAGGCATATTCATATGCTCTTTCGATCTAGTTGGCGTCCTGATTAGAAGAGGTCGCTGTGCTAGGATCCCCGCTCGAACACGGCCCGCTGGCCGTTCATAAGAAAGCTTTCGTGAGTAGCCATGGTCGACAAACTGACGCATCTGAAACAGCTGGAGGCGGAAAGCATCCACATCATCCGCGAGGTGGCCGCCGAGTTCGACAACCCGGTGATGCTGTACTCCATCGGTAAAGACTCCGCCGTGATGCTGCATCTGGCACGCAAGGCGTTCTTCCCGGGCAAGCTGCCGTTTCCGGTGATGCACGTCGACACTCGCTGGAAATTCCAGGAGATGTACGCCTTCCGCGACAAGATGGTCGCCGAGCTGGGCCTGGACCTGATCACCCACGTCAACCCGGACGGCGTGGCGCAAGACATCAACCCGTTCACCCACGGCAGCGCCAAGCACACCGACATCATGAAGACCGAGGGCCTGAAGCAGGCACTCGACAAGCATGGTTTCGACGCAGCTTTTGGCGGCGCCCGTCGCGATGAAGAGAAATCCCGCGCCAAGGAGCGTGTGTACTCGTTCCGCGACAGCAAGCACCGCTGGGATCCGAAGAACCAGCGTCCCGAGCTGTGGAACGTCTACAACGGCAAGGTCAACAAGGGCGAGTCGATCCGCGTCTTCCCGTTGTCGAACTGGACCGAGCTGGACATCTGGCAGTACATCTACCTTGAAGGCATCCCGATCGTTCCGCTGTACTTCGCCGCCGAGCGTGAAGTCATCGAGAAGAACGGCACGCTGATCATGATCGACGACGAGCGCATCCTCGAACACCTGAGCGATGAAGAAAAAGCCCGCATCGTCAAAAAGAAAGTGCGTTTCCGTACCCTTGGTTGCTACCCGTTGACGGGCGCGGTGGAGTCCGAGGCCGAAAGCCTCACGGACATCATTCAGGAAATGCTCCTGACGCGAACTTCCGAGCGCCAGGGCCGTGTCATCGACCACGATGGCGCAGGCTCGATGGAAGACAAAAAACGTCAAGGTTATTTCTAAGGGGCTGTCATGTCGCATCAATCTGATTTGATCAGCGAGGACATCCTCGCCTACCTGGGCCAGCACGAACGTAAAGAGCTGCTGCGCTTTCTGACCTGCGGTAACGTCGACGACGGCAAGAGCACCCTGATCGGGCGCCTGCTGCACGACTCCAAGATGATCTACGAAGATCATCTGGAAGCGATTACCCGCGACTCGAAAAAAGTCGGCACCACCGGTGAAGACATCGACCTGGCGTTGCTGGTCGACGGTCTGCAGGCCGAGCGTGAACAAGGCATCACCATCGATGTCGCGTACCGCTACTTCTCCACCGCCAAGCGCAAATTCATCATTGCCGACACCCCCGGCCATGAGCAGTACACCCGCAACATGGCCACCGGTGCTTCCACCTGTGACCTGGCGATCATCCTGGTCGACGCCCGTTACGGCGTGCAGACCCAGACCCGTCGCCACAGCTTCATCGCCTCGTTGCTGGGCATCAAGCACATAGTCGTCGCCATCAACAAGATGGACCTCAAGGACTTCGACCAGGGCGTGTTCGAGTCGATCAAGGCCGACTACCTGCAGTTCGCCGAAGGCTTGAAGATGAAGCCGACCAGCATGCACTTCGTGCCGATGTCGGCCTTGAAGGGCGACAACGTGGTGAACAAGTCCGAGCGCTCGCCGTGGTACACCGGCCAGTCGCTGATGGAAATCCTCGAGACCGTGGAAGTGGCGGGCGACCGCAACTTCACCGACCTGCGTTTCCCGGTGCAGTACGTCAACCGTCCGAACCTGAATTTCCGTGGTTTCGCCGGTACGCTGGCCAGCGGCATCGTCAAGAAAGGCGACGAAGTCGTGGTGCTGCCGTCGGGCAAGAGCAGCCGCGTGAAGTCCATCGTCACCTTCGAAGGCGAGCTGGAACATGCAGGTCCAGGTCAGGCAGTCACGCTGACCATGGAAGATGAAATCGATATCTCCCGTGGCGACCTGCTGGTTCACGCCGACAACGTGCCGCCGGTGACCGACAGCTTCGAAGCCATGCTGGTGTGGATGGCTGAAGAGCCGATGCTGCCGGGCAAGAAATACGACATCAAGCGCGCCACCAGTTACGTGCCGGGCTCCATCGCCAGCATCGTCAACAAGGTCGACGTGAACACCCTGGAAGAGGGCCCGGCCAGCGCGTTGCAACTGAACGAAATCGGCAAGGTCAAGATCGCGCTCGACGCGCCGATTGCCCTCGACGGTTACGACAGCAATCGCACCACCGGCGCCTTCATCATCATTGACCGCTTGACCAACGGCACCGTTGGCGCGGGCATGATCGTCGCCCAGCCGCTGGCGCACGGCAGCTCCACGCACCACGGCAAACTGGCGCACGTCGCCACCGAAGAGCGCGCACAGCGCTTCGGCCAGCAACCGGCCACCGTGTTGTTCAGCGGCTTGTCGGGCGCGGGCAAAAGCACCCTGGCCTACGCGGTTGAACGCAAGCTGTTCGACCTGGGCCGTGCGGTGTTTGTGCTCGATGGCCAGAACCTGCGTCATGACCTGAACAAAGGTCTGCCACAGGATCGCGCCGGGCGTACCGAGAACTGGCGTCGTGCCGCGCACGTGGCGCGTCAGTTCAACGAAGCCGGTCTGCTGACCCTGGCGGCGTTCGTTGCACCGAGTGCCGAGGGCCGTGAACAGGCTCGGGAACTGATCGGCAAGGAGCGTCTGCTGACGGTCTACGTCCAGGCTTCGCCAACGGTCTGCGCCGAGCGTGATCCGCAAGGCCTGTACGCGGCGGCCGGGGATAACATCCCGGGCGAGTCCTTCCCGTACGACGTACCGCTGGATGCCGACCTGGTCATCGACACCCAATCCGTGTCGCTGGAAGAAGGCGTCAAGCAAGTGCTGGGTCTGCTGCGTGAGCGTGGCGCGATCTAAGCCCTGGCCGCAAAAAAGAAACCCGCCGATGAGTAATCACCGGCGGGTTTTTTTGTGTTTGGGAGGACGCCTTCGCGAGCAGGCTCGCTCCCACAAGGTCAGAGCTCACCAAAGATCAACTGTGGGAGCGAGCCCGCTCGCGAAGAGGCAGGAACATTCACCGAACTACTTGGCTGGATACTCGCGATGCATCTGCGCAAGCAGCGCATCCTTGTCCTGCCACATCTGGTTGATCCAGCCCTGAAATTGCAGGCGGTACTCACCGTCCTGGTCGTAGTTCTTGCCAATGAACTGCGGCGGAATCCTCAGCTCATCAAAATGCACCACCACGTCCGCTACGTTCCCGCACAATAAATCCCAGAAACCGGGACGCCCGGCGGGGTAGTGGATGGTCACGTTGACGATCGATTCCAGCTGCTCACCCATCGCATCCAGCACAAAGGCAATGCCACCAGCCTTGGGTTTGAGCAGGTACTTGAATGGCGATTGCTGTTGGGCATGCTTGCCCTCGGTGAAGCGCGTGCCTTCGACGAAGTTGAAAATGCCCACCGGGTTGTCGCGGAATTTCGCACAGGTCTTGCGCGTGGTTTCCAGGTCCTTGCCTTTCTTTTCCGGATGCTTCTCCAGGTACGCCTTGGAGTAGCGTTTCATGAACGGAAAGCCCAGCGCCCACCACGCCAGACCGATCACCGGGACCCAGATCAGCTCCTGCTTGAGAAAGAACTTCAGCGGTTGGATGCGCCGATTGAGCACGTATTGCAGCACCAGAATGTCGACCCAGCTCTGGTGGTTGCTGGTGATCAGGTACGAGTGCTGGTAGTCGAGACCCTGCAGGCCGCTGATGTGCCAGCGGGTGCGACGGACCAGGTTCATCCAGCCTTTGTTGATGCTGATCCAGGCTTCATGGGTATGGCTCATCAGCCAGCGTGCGATGCGCTGGGTGAGGGTGAACGGCAATACCTTGATGAGCGCCACGCAGAACAGGAACGAGCAGAGCAATATCGTGTTCAGCGCCAACAGCAGCGCGGCGATCACGCCGCGCAACGGGGCGGGTAGAAAATCCAGCATTTACACATCCATAGGTCGGTTGGCGGCTTGAATCGCGGTCAGGGCGATGGTGTAGACGATGTCATCGACCTGCGCGCCGCGGGGCAAATCGTTCACCGGTTTGCGCAGGCCTTGCAGCATCGGCCCGAGGCTGACGCAGTCGGCGCTGCGCTGCACGGCCTTGTGCGTGGTATTGCCGGTGTTGAGGTCGGGGAACACGTACACCGTGGCACGTCCGGCCACCTGGCTGTTCGGCGCCAATTGCCGGGCCACGTTTTCGTTGGCGGCGGCGTCGTACTGCAAGGGGCCGTCGATCAGCAGCGAGTGCTGTTGTTCGTGGGCGAGCAGGGTAGCCTCGCGGACCTTCTCGACTTCTTCGCCGCTCGCCGAATCGCCACTGGAGTAGCTGATCATCGCCACCCGTGGCGTGATGCCGAATGCGGCGGCCGAGTCAGCGCTTTGCAGGGCGATCTCGGCCAGTTCGCTGGCGCTTGGGTGCGGGTTCATCACGCAGTCGCCATAGACCAGCACCTCTTCCGGAAACAGCATGAAGAACACTGACGAGACCAGGGTGCAGCCCGGCGCCGTCTTGATCAATTGCAGGGCCGGGCGGATGGTGTTGGCGGTGGTGTTGATCACACCCGAGACGAGGCCGTCGACTTCATCCAGGGCCAACATCATGGTGCCGATCACCACGGTGTCTTCCAGTTGCTGCTCGGCCATCGGCGCGTTGAGGCTTTTGCTTTTGCGCAGCGCGACCATCGGCTCGACATAACGCTCGCGGATCAAGTCCGGATCAATGATCTCCAGGCCCGGTGGCAACTCGATGCCCTGGGCGCGGGCGACAGCCTGCACGTCCTCGGGCTTGGCCAGCAATACGCAGCGAGCGATGCCACGGGCCTGGCAGATCGCGGCGGCCTGCACGGTGAATGGCTCGCTGCCTTCGGGCAACACGATGCGCTTGTTGGCCGCCTGGGCGCGCTGGATCAATTGATAGCGGAACACCGCTGGCGACAGGCGCATCTCCCGCGGTGTACCGCAGCGCTGATGCAACCAGTTGGCATCGAGGTGGCTGGCGATGAAATCGGTGATGATTTCGGCGCGCTCGCGGTCATCGATGGGGATTTCCTTGTTCAGGCCATTGAGCAGGTTGGCGGTGTCGTAGGAGCCGGTACTCACCGACAGTACCGGCAGCCCGGCCTGCAGGGCGCCGCGGCACAGGTCCATGATGCGTGGGTCGGGCAGGGTGTCGCTGGTCAGCAGCAGGCCGGCCAGAGGCACGCCGTTCAAGGCCGCGAGGCTGACGGCGAGGATGATGTCGTCGCGGTCGCCGGGGGTCACCACCAGCACACCGGGCTTGAGCAACTCCACGGTGTTGCGCATGGTGCGGGCGCAAATGATGATCTTGGTCATGCGCCGGGTTTCATAATCACCGGCGTTGAGCACTTGCGCACCCATCAGGTCAGCGACGTCGCGGGTGCGCGGGGCGTTCAGTTCCGGCTGGAACGGAATGCAGCCGAGCAAGCGGAAATCACCGCTGCGCAGCAACGGCGAATGCTCCTTCAGGCGCGTGGCGAAGGCCTCCATGCTTTCCTCGGTCTTGACCTTGTTGAGGATCACGCCGAGGACTTTCGGGTCTTTCGGGCCGCCGAACAATTGCGCCTGCAACTCGACGCGACCGGAGAGCTCGGTCAGCACTTCGTTTTCCGGTGCCGAGACCAGGATCACCTCGGCGTCGAGGCTCTTGGCCAGGTGCAGGTTGACCCGCGCGGCGTAACTGGCGCTGCGGGTCGGCACCATGCCTTCGACGATCAGCACATCCTTGCCGACCGCGGCCTGCTGATACAGGGTGATGATTTCTTCGAGCAACTCATCGAGCTGGCCGTCGCCAAGCATGCGCTCGACATGGGCCAGCCCCAGTGGTTGAGGCGGTTTCAAACCGTGGGTACGCGCCACCAGTTCGGTGGAGCGTTCCGGGCCCGTGTCGCCCGGGTGCGGCTGGGCAATCGGTTTGAAAAAGCCGACCTTGAGCCCGGCCCGCTCAAGGGTACGCACCAGCCCGAGGCTGATGGAGGTCAGACCCACACCAAAATCGGTGGGCGCGATAAAAAAAGTTTGCATGCGGATTCTCTGAGGGAGCAGGCAATGGTGAGCGCCTATGACTGGCGATCTACCGAAATTCAGTCGCCAAGGTTATCGCTAACCGAGCCTTGTGCGCACCAACCGCAGGCAAAGGGCTGGCCTATTTTTTCCTGGCGCTGCGCAGGGTCCATGACCCAGGCGCGGGATTGCCAGGGTGGCTGGTGCCGCAGGTGCTGGGTATGACCGCAGGAAAGCTCGGCCATCCAGTGGCCGTCCTCGTCCTGATGAAAGCCTGTGACCGTCGAATCCCGTTTGTCCGGGTTGTGTTCGCTTTCGGACGATTGCTTCGCTAAACTTGGCCCTTCAATCTTCTTATGCAAAAGGTCTCGCCCCATGCTGATCGCCGCCAATAAGGCTGTCTCCATCGACTATACCCTGACCAACGACGCTGGTGAGGTCATCGACAGCTCCGCCGGCGGCGCGCCGCTGGTCTACCTGCAAGGCGCAGGCAACATCATCCCGGGTCTGGAAAAGGCTCTGGAAGGCAAGGCTGTCGGCGACGAACTGACCGTAGCCGTTGAACCGGAAGACGCTTACGGCGAATACGCTGCCGAACTGGTCAGCACCCTGAGCCGCAGCATGTTCGAAGGCGTCGACGAGCTGGAAGTGGGCATGCAGTTCCACGCTTCCGCTCCGGACGGCCAGATGCAGATCGTGACCATCCGTGATCTGGACGGCGACGACGTGACCGTTGACGGCAACCACCCGTTGGCCGGTCAGCGCCTGAATTTCCAGGTCAAGATCGTTGCCATCCGTGACGCCAGCCAGGAAGAAATCGCTCATGGCCACGTCCATGGCGAAGGTGGCCATCACCACTGATTTCTGCGCTAAGCTCAGATAACTGGAGAGGCGCCCTGTGGGCGCCTTTTTAGTCTGCGGCTGTCCCTGACGGCGCCGCCAAGTGGCTGTTTCGAAAAGAACACGGGAATCTGGAGTACGTCATGAGTGCTTTTCACGACCTTAAATTGACAGCCCTGGATGGTCAGGAGCTACCTCTGGCGCCTTTCAAAGGCCAAGTCGTGCTGGTGGTCAACGTCGCCTCCAAATGCGGCTTGACCCCGCAGTACGCGGCGCTGGAAAACCTCTACCAGCAATTCAAAGGCAAAGGCTTCAGTGTGCTCGGCCTGCCGTGCAATCAGTTTGCCGGGCAGGAACCGGGGACCGAGCAGGAGATCAAGGATTTCTGCAGTCTCAACTATGGCGTGACCTTTCCGTTGTCCAGCAAGCTGGAAGTCAACGGGCATGACCGTCATCAGTTGTACCGCTTGCTGGCGGGCGAGGGCGCGGAATTTCCCGGCGATATCACCTGGAACTTCGAGAAGTTCCTGCTGGGCAAGGACGGCCGTGTACTGGCACGGTTCTCGCCACGCACAGCGCCGGATGATCCGACCATTGTTCACGCAATTGAAAAAGCCCTGAGCTGACATCCCCCCCTCTCTCTGTAGGAGCAAGCTTGCTCGCGATGGTTGCAGGAACACCGCGGGGCATCAGACCGCCAGCGTTATCGTTGACCACCATCGCGAGCAAGCTCGCTCCTACATCACCTAAATCAATAGTGCTGTTCAGTACGTGCGAACCTCCATATTATCGCCGTCATAAAGTCATTCCCTGTGGAGCGTCCCATGCCCGTCAAAGCCCTGTTCAAACCGTTCCACCTCGGCACCCTCGAGCTGCCGACCCGCGTCGTCATGGCGCCGATGACCCGCTCCTTTTCTCCGGGTGGCGTACCTAACTCCAAAGTCATCGAATACTACCGTCGCCGCGCCGCTGCGGGCGTCGGCCTGATCATCACCGAAGGCACCATCGTCGGTCACAAGGCTTCCAACGGCTACCCGAACGTTCCGCATTTCTACGGCGAAGCGGCCCTGGCTGGCTGGAAGAAAGTCGTCGACGCCGTTCACGCCGAAGGCGGCAAGATCGTGCCGCAGTTGTGGCATGTCGGCAGCGTACGTCGTATCGGCACCGAACCGGACGCCAGCGTCCCGGGTTATGGCCCGTCGGAAAAACTCAAGGAAGGTCAGGTCGTGGTGCACGGCATGACGAAGCAGGATATCCAGGACGTGATCGCCGCGTTCGCCCAGGCCGCCAAGGATGCGCAGAGCATCGGCATGGATGGCGTGGAAATCCACGGTGCCCACGGTTACCTGATCGACCAGTTCTTCTGGGAAGGCAGCAACCAGCGTACCGACGAGTATGGCGGCAGCCTGGCCAACCGTTCGCGCTTCGCCATTGAATTGATTCAGGCCGTGCGTGCCGCGGTCGGTGAAGGTTTCCCGATCATCTTCCGTTTCTCCCAGTGGAAGCAGCAGGACTACACCGCGCGTCTGGTGCAAACCCCGGAAGCCTTGGGCGAGTTCCTCAAGCCGTTGGCTGACGCAGGCGTGGATATTTTTCACTGCTCGACCCGCCGCTTCTGGGAGCCTGAGTTCGATGGTTCCGAACTGAACCTGGCCGGCTGGACCCGCCAGCTCACCGGCAAACCAACCATCACCGTGGGCAGCGTCGGCCTGGACGGCGAGTTCCTGCAGTTCATGGTCAACACCGACAAGGTCGCACAGCCGGCCAGCCTGGAAAAACTGCTGGAGCGCCTGAACAACGACGAGTTCGACCTGGTGGCGGTCGGTCGTGCGTTGCTGGTGGACCCGGACTGGGCGCAGAAAGTGCGTGACGGCCGTGAGGAAGACATTCTGCCGTTCAGCCGTGAGGCGTTGATGACGCTGGTTTAAGCCGAGACTGGAGCGCCCCTTTCGCGAGCAGGCTCGCTCCCACAGGTTTTGTGCATGGCGCATAACCACTGTGGGAGCGAGCCTGCTCGCGAAGACTGACTCAAGAACACTGCAAATCAAGGAACAGTCGGCGCATTCGGCACCACCATCTCCCCGGCACAAGCCCCGCGCAATTGTCCCTCGAACTGCTCGATGATCGTCGCCCAGCCCTGGCGACTGGCATGCTGGCGCGCATTGAGACGCACATTGCGCAAGGTTTCCCTTTCCTCCAGCAGCCATGCCGCTGCATCACAGAACGCTGCCTCATCCCCCGGCATCGCCAACACGCCGTTGTAGCCATGACGAATATGCTGGGCCGCTGCTGCCTGATCGTAGGCCACCACGCCGAGCCCCGAGGCAAGTGCTTCTAGCACCACATTGCCGAACGTTTCAGTCAGGCTCGGAAACAGAAACACGTCGCCTGACGCGTAGTGACACGCGAGGGCTTCACCCCGCTGGGTACCGCAGAAAATCGCCTCGGGCATTTCGCTTTGCAGTTCCTGGCGCAGCGGGCCGTCACCAACCACGATCAGTTTCAGGATGCGCTGGGGATAACTCGCCTTGAGGGTATTGAAGGTGCGCTTGAGCAGTCCGAGGTTTTTTTCCGCGGCCAGGCGCCCGACATGAATGACGGCGATGTCTTCCTCGGCCAGCCCCCATTGTTCGCGCAGGGCATTCAAGCGTTTGGCCGGGTGAAACAGTTCGCTGTCGACCCCTCGGGACAGCAACGCCAGCCGCTCGAAATGCCGCCGCTCCAGCTCCATGCGCTGGCTGACGCTGGGCACCAGGGTCATGGTCGAGCGGTTGTGGAACCAGCGCAGGTAGTGAGTCAGCAGGCGTGTGAGCAAACCAAGCCCGTACTGGTTGGAGTACTGCTGGAAATTGGTGTGGAACCCGCTGACCACGGAAATCCCCAGTCGCCGCGCCGCACGCAGTGCAGAGAGACCCAGCGGACCCTCGGTGGCGATGTAGAGCACATCCGGGCGGTGACGCGTCCAGCGCCGCAGCAGTTTGTGCATCGACGACTGGCCCCATTGCAAACCGGGATAGCCCGGTAGCGGCCAGCCGCGGCACAGCAGCAACTCATCGTCGCTGCCCAACTGCTGGTCGCAACCCTGACGTGGTCGCACCAATTCCACTTGATGCCCGCGCGCGCGCAAGCCGTCGCACAAGCGACCAAGGGTATTGGCCACGCCGTTGATTTCGGGAGGGAAGGTTTCGGTGATCAGGGTGATATGCAGAGCTGTCGTCATGACCCCAGTGTCGGCTGGGGCCATGTCGTCAGTGTGACGTCGGGATGATGGATTTGTGACTTAGCGCTGAGCCACCAGGTTTTCCGCGCCGCGTTCACGCACCCAGAACAGCGTCGCCCCGGCCACGGCGGCCGGCATCATCAGGATGTTGACCACCGGAATCAGCAGCACCAGATAGACGCTGCCACCGAAACTCATGCTCTGCCAGCGCTTCTCGCGCAGCCAGCCAAGCATCTCGTTCCAGCCCAGCTTGTGGTTATCCGCCGGGTAATCGATGTACTGGATCGCCATCATCCACACCCCGAACAACAGCCACAGCGGCGCGGCGATGATGTTCACCACCGGGATGAACGAGAGAATGAACAGCCCGATCGCCCGGGGCAGAAAATAGCCGAGCTTGCGCATTTCCCGGGCCAGGGTGCGCGGGATCATCGCCACCAATTCGCCCCAGCTGAAGGCCGGAAAATCATCGGTGCCGCGCACCACCACTTCGACTTTCTCCGCGAGGAAGCCGTTGAACGGCGCGGCAATGACGTTGGCGAGCATGGTGAAGGTGAAGAACACCATCAGCACGACGAGCACCACGAACAGCGGCCAGAGGATGTAGCTGAGAAAACTCAGCCAGTCGGGCAGGGACGGCATCAGCGTGTCGACCCACAGGCTGAATTGATGGCCGGCCAGGTAGATCAATCCGACGAACAGCACCAGGTTGATTGCCAGCGGCAACAACACAAACAAACGCAGGCTGGGGCTCAGCACCAGCTTGAGGCCTTCGCGCAGGTATTGCGGGCCGGACAGGACAGGGGCGGGCATAAGGTGCTCCGGGCAGAGGGAAAACGCGCCGACCTTACCGGCTTTGCAGCATATGCGAAAGCGCGGTGGCGGTATTCACATTCACTGTAACAAAGACGTCGATATCGTCGGACAGATTACATAGAGACCACCTATGAGCTGGATTGTTAAACCGTATTTCCTTAATCTTCGCCCCCTCGATACGCTGCACCCAATCTTTTACAGGACGGTCGGGTTCAAGCCTTCCCCAAGTGCTTTCAACCGTTCTTTTTTATTCCAGCCGGCAATCCGGCGTTCCGCGCCAGGTGTTCCGGGCCGGTCAACAGGAGCAGGTCATGTCTGAAGTCCGTCATTCGCGAGTGATTATTCTCGGTTCCGGCCCTGCCGGTTACAGCGCTGCGGTCTATGCCGCCCGTGCCAACCTCAAGCCACTGCTGATCACCGGCATGCAGGCCGGCGGTCAACTGACCACCACCACCGAAGTCGACAACTGGCCGGGCGACGTCCACGGCCTGACCGGCCCGGCGCTGATGGAGCGGATGCGCGAGCACGCCGAGCGCTTTGAAACCGAGATCGTTTTCGATCACATCAATGCCGTGGACTTCGCTGCCAAGCCATACACCCTGACCGGCGACAGCGCGACTTACACCTGCGACGCCCTGATCATCGCCACCGGTGCCAGCGCTCGTTACCTGGGCCTGCCTTCGGAAGAAGCGTTCATGGGCAAAGGCGTCTCCGCCTGTGCAACCTGCGACGGTTTCTTCTATCGCAACAAGCCGGTTGCCGTGGTCGGTGGCGGTAACACTGCTGTCGAAGAAGCCCTGTACCTGGCCAACATCGCCAGCAAGGTCACCCTGATCCACCGTCGCGAAACTTTCCGCGCCGAGAAGATCCTGATCGACAAGCTGAACGCCCGCGTTGCCGAAGGCAAGATCGAGCTCAAGCTCAACGCAACCCTGGATGAAGTGCTGGGCGACAACATGGGCGTGACCGGTGCCCGCCTGAAGAACAACGACGGCAGCTTCGACGAAGTGAAAGTCGACGGCGTGTTCATCGCCATCGGCCACACGCCGAACACCTCGCTGTTCGAAGGCCAGTTGACCCTGAAAGACGGCTACCTGGTTGTACAGGGCGGCCGTGACGGCAACGCCACTGCCACCAACCTGGAAGGCATCTTCGCCGCCGGGGACGTGGCTGATCACGTGTACCGTCAGGCCATCACCTCGGCCGGCGCCGGTTGCATGGCGGCACTGGATGCCGAGCGTTACCTGGACAATCTGCAGAACGCTTGATTCTGTAGAAACGAAAAAACCGGCTTCGGCCGGTTTTTTTGTGCCTTCGGAAAATACATATGCCCCTGTAGGAGCGAGCTCGCTCGCGATGGTCGTAAACGATAACGCTGGGAGCCTGACACCCCCGCAGGGCTCTCAGGTTCTTCGCGAGCATGCTCGCTCCTACAGAGGGCGCTGTGGATCAGGCCAGTTTCTTCAAGCATGCCTCAAGGATATCCAGCCCTTCCTCCAGCACCGCCGCCTCGGTGGTCAACGGCGCCAACAACCGGATGATGTGCCGCGACTTGCCGCTGGGCATCAGCAGCAACCCGGCGTCTCGCGCCAGCGCCAGCAGTTGCGTCAGTTGCGCTGGAGCCGGTGTGCCATCGGTGTTGATCAACTCGATGCCACGCATGGCGCCGACGCCGGTCAGGCGACCCAGGTACGGCGTCAGCTTGCTTGAGCGCCAGGCTTGGTAGCGACCGACAATCGCCTCTTCCTGTTGCGTGCCCCAGGCGTGCAGGTTGGCATCGGTCATTTCGTCCAGGGTCGCGAGTGCCGCAGCGCAGGCGATGGGGTTGCCGGAGTAGGTGCCGCCGAGGCCGCCCTTGGGCAAGTTATCCAGTAGCGATTTACGCCCGACCACCGCTCCCAGCGGCACGCCGCCGGCGATACTTTTACCGAGCAGGATCAAGTCAGGCTCGATACCCAGTCGCGAAAATGCAAAGCGCTGGCCGGTACGACCGAAACCGGACTGGATTTCATCGGCGATCAGCACAATGCCCTTGTCGTCGCAGAATTTGCGCAGTACCTGAGCGAACTCGGCCTCCATCGCCAGGAAACCTGCTTCGCCCTGCACCGGTTCGACGATAAAACAGGCGACGTCTTCGACATCGATCTCGACGTTGAACAACCGCTCCATGGCCTTTAGCGCGTCAGCGCAAGTCACGCCGTTGTCCTGACTGGGGAAAGGCAGGTGATAAACCGGCCCCGGCAGCACGCCGACTTTCTGCTTGTAGGGCGCGACTTTGCCATTGAGGTTGAGCGTGGCGAGCGTGCGGCCGTGAAACGCGCCGTCGAAGGCGATGACCGCGGTACGGCCAGTGGCACCACGGACGATCTTCAGGGCGTTCTCCGCCGCTTCCGCGCCGCTGTTGGTGAGCATGCCGCTGACCGGGTAATCCACTGGCATGAACGCGCTGAGGCGATCCATCAGTTCGAGGTAAGGCACATGGGGTGCGGCGTTGAACGCATAGTGGGTCAGCCGGCTGGCCTGTTCGCGAATGGCCTCGACGATGCGCGGATGGCAATGGCCGAGGTTCAACACACCGATGCCACCGACAAAGTCGATGTAGCGTTTGCCATCGGTGTCCCAGACCTCGGCGTTTTTGCCGTGGCTGAGCGTGACGGGGTGAACGATGTTGATCGACTGGCTGATGGTTTCGCTGCGCATGAAATACCGGCTCGGAAGAAGGAGGGCTTCTTTTTATCTAAGCCGCGAGCGGTGGTACGGGGCAAACGAAATAAAGTCGCCGGGTCAATCTTAAAAGTCGGGTTGTGTTTGTGATCAATTCCGCGCCATGAACGCAAAACCTGTAGGAGCGAGCTTGCTCGCGATGGTAGTGAACGATAACGCTGGGAGCCTGACACCCCGTGGCGTTCTTCAGTCCATCGCGAGCAGGCTCGCTCCTACAGTACAGCGGTTAGCGGCGGGTCAGCGGTGGCTGAGTGAATTTCACCCCGGCCAGACCATGGGTAATCAACGCGCGGATATTGCCGTGATCGCTGCCTTCAGGCGTCGCCAGTACCGAACGGTAGTGCTCGCCGAACGCCAGCAGGGCTTCTGCATCGCTCAAGCCTTCGAGCAGTGCCAGACCCAGGGTCTTGCACGAACCTTCGTTCTGCCCGGCCGCGTTTTCCACGCCGCCATTGTTGAAGGCCTGAGGCTGATAGTCGTAGCCGGCGGCAATGAAGGCCAGGGTGTCGGCGAAGGCGTGTTCGCCGCTGTTGAGGCTGGCGCGCAGGGTGTTCAAATCACTCATTGGGTTTTCCTTTGGCGAACGCCGCTTGTTGTTCGGCGTTGGCTTCTTGCTGATATTGGGCTTTCCATTCGGCGTAAGGCATGCCGTAAACCACTTCGCGGGCTTCGTCGAGGCTGACCTCGATCTGGCGTTCGTCAGCCGCCGCCTTGTACCACTTGGACAGGCAGTTGCGGCAGAAGCCCGAGAGGTTCATCAGGTCGATGTTCTGCACATCCTTGCGGCTGTCCAGGTGGGCCACCAGCCGGCGAAAGGCGGCGGCTTCGAGTTCCAGGCGTTGTTGATCGGTCATGGTGGTCTCTGCGAGACAGCTTCAAGCGGCAAGCTTCAAGCTGCAAGTTGGATGGCGGTGGCTGCAAGTTTACAGCTTGGCGCTTGTGGCTTGAAGCTAGCGACTCGCTGCAAGCGTAATCGATACCGACTCGGCGAATCGCAGGGCGTGAGGCTTGTCGACCTCGACCTCGGCGTACAGCACCGACTCGTTGGCCATGACCAGATCCAGCAGTTCCTGGGTCAGGCGTTCGAGCAGTGCAAAGCGGTTGCCTTCCACGTGGGCGATGATCGCCTTGGTGATCGTGCGGTAGTTCAACGCGTGATCGATGTCGTTGTCCCGTACCGCTTCCTGGGCTGCGTACAGGATGGTGAGGTTGATTAGCACATCCTGCTTGTTGAGGATTTCATCCTCATTGATGCCGATGAAGGTACGCAGGCACAGGTCTTTGACCCGGATGCGTGCCATGCCTGGTTGAAGTTGTGGCATTGCTACTTGCTCCGTCCAATCAATTGCAGGAACTCCTGGCGGGTGTTGCTCGACTCGCGGAAGGCGCCGAGCATTACCGAGGTGTTCATGGTCGAATTCTGTTTCTCGACGCCGCGCATCATCATGCACATGTGCTGCGCTTCGATGACCACTGCGACGCCTGCGGCACTGGTTACCTGTTGCACGGCGTCGGCGATTTGCCGGGTGAGGTTTTCCTGGATCTGCAGGCGCCGGGCGAACATGTCCACCAGCCGCGCAATCTTCGACAGGCCCAGCACCTTGCCGGTTGGAATATAAGCCACATGCGCCTTGCCGATGAAGGGCAGCATGTGGTGTTCGCAAAGCGAGTAAAGCTCGATGTTGTCGACGATCACCATTTCATCGTTGTCGGAGGCGAACAGCGCGCCATTGACGATCTCCTCGACACTTTGCTCGTAGCCATGGCAAAGGTACTGCATGGCTTTGGCCGCGCGCATCGGCGTATCGAGCAACCCTTCGCGGTCGGGGTTTTCGCCGACGCCGATGAGGATTTCGCGATAGCTCTGGGACAGGGCGTTCTGGGGCAGGGATAACGTCATGGAAAATCCTCGCGGGACACTTATTTGATGTGCCTTCCGCCGTTGACGGTCAGGGTGGTGCCGGTGACATAAGGGTTGTCGAGCAGATAGCGCAGGCTCTGGTAGATCACTTCGCTGCCGGGCTCGATGCCCAGTGCGGACTTGGCCAGCGCCTTGGCGCGGTAGGCCGCGTCGTCCTCAGGGTTGAACAGTAGCAGGGCCGGCGCGATCCCGTTGACCTTGATGGCCGGCGCGTACCTGGCGGCGAAGGACAGGGTCAGGCTGTCGAGCCCGGCTTTGCTGGCGCAATAGCCGATGTGCTTGCTGCTGCCCCTGCGGGTCACGTCATCGCTGATGTGCACGATGTCGGCGGGGCTCGAGCGTTGCAGCAGTTCGGCGCAATGCAGGTTGATCAGGTAAGGCGCCAGCATGTGCACGCTGAACATGCGGGTGAATGCTGCGGCGTCAGTGTCCGGTGTTTCGGCCAGCCATTCGGAGGCGTTGTGGACAATCGCCCGCAAACAGTCGGTGTGGGTTTTCAGTTCGCCGATGAAGGCGAGGATCCCGGCTTCGCTGGCGAAGTCTGCGAACACTGCGGTGGCCCCCAGGTCGCGCAGGGCTTGCACGCCGGGACGCTCGCTGCGGTAGCTGAAGATCACGCGATGGCCATCTTCCAGCAGTCGCCGGGCGCAGTGCAGGCCGACACGCTGGCCGGCGCCGGTAATGAGGATAGGGGCTGCGGAAGAAGTCATGAACGGCTCGCATCGCGGTGAGAGCAAAACTATACCAGCGACGCAAGCAGTCTACCTATTTGCGCAGCATCCTTTGTGGGGGCGAGCCTGCTCGCGAATGCAGTGGGTCAGTCAACAATGATGTCGAACGTTCCGGCGTCTTCGCGAGCAGGCTCGCTCCCACAGGGGGGGTATCAGTGGTTTTGGGTGGAGGGTTCGGCGGGCAATGGTCGTGCCGGCGTGCTGTTCAGCCAATTGGCCAGCAGACGGGTCGACAGCGGGATGAAGAAATACACCATCAACGGCGTCAGGCACAGGGTGCTGATGAACACGCGGGGCAGTAGCGCCATCTCGCTCAGCAGCGGCCCCAGTGCAAAGTTGAACAGCAGTGAAACCGGAAAGAACGCCAGCCAGATCGCCACGGCCTGTTTCCAGCGCGGCGGGCGTTGGCCGGTGGCACCGAACCAGCCCTCGATGCCGCTGACCCGATGTTCTGTCGGGTGGGCGAACAGGTCGCTGCCGCGTCCGAGCCAGGCGCTGCGCGAGGCGGAATGCTCCCAGACATGCAGGGTCTGCTCGTCGGCGAAGCGGAAGATAATCTGGAACTCGTCATCGCCGGGCGGCGGTGCGAGTACGCCGGAGCCGAGGTAGCCAGGAAAGTCGGTGGCCAGTTGTTCGCCTTCGCGCAGCCAGGCGATCAGGTCTTGATAGCGACCATTGGCAACGCGGCGCGCGACCATCAGCGTGACGGGTGGGGTAGACATTGTGTATCTCCAAAAGACATTCGCGTCGCTCCGGATAGGAACTTCGCCAGGCGCAGCGCCGGGGTGGTGGGCTGCGACTCGGAACAAGCAAGGATTATTCCTGATCCGCTCAGTCACGTCTGCGACGTTTTTCGTTGATTCGCGGCATGGAATTTTTTTACGGAATCTTTACGGGGCAGGCGAGTTAGAATAAGGCCCGGACGATACAGGGATGTTGCAACAGGATGCCCGTACTTACTGACGATACTTCTGGCTCTACGCAGATTGTCCCTCTCGAACAGGAAGAACTTTTTCCCATTCGCGAGGTGGCGCGCCTGACAGGTGTCAACCCGGTCACGCTGCGCGCATGGGAGCGACGCTACGGACTGGTCGTGCCGACACGCACTGAAAGTGGGCATCGCCTGTATTCTCTGACCGATATTGAGCGGGTTCGCAGCATTCTCGACTGGATCGAGCGCGGTGTTGCAGTCAGCAAGATTGGCAAGATCCTGGCAGCGGCCGAGCCGCTCAAGGCGTTGTCGCACATCATCCCCGGCAACCTGGTCGAAGCCGATTATGCGCAGTGGCAGCGGCAGGTTCTTGCTGCGGTCAAAGGGTTTGACGACATTCGACTGGAGCAGGTCTACGGGCAAATCTTTTCCAGTTACACCCTGCCGGTGGTGTTTCAGGACATTCTGATTCCTGTCTGGAAGCGGTTGTTGCAACGTCAGGACCAGTTCGGTGGAGCCAGCGAGTGGTTATTTCTGGACGGTTTTCTACGTTCCCGGGTGTTGCAGCGTCTGTTGTTGCTGCGCGAAAAACAACCGCGCCGCGTGGTCATCTGTGCCCTGGTTGGCCATTGCCGGGAACTGGAACTGTTGGTCGCTGCCCTGTTCCTGAGTTCCGGACCAACCGCCGTTCGAGTGCTGAACATGGGCCAGCCGTTCGAGGAGCTGGCGTTGATGTGTGAAAGGATCAAGCCGTTGGCGCTGGTACTGTTTTCCAATCACGTGCCGGCTCCCGAATTGCCCCGGCGCTTGAATCGCCTGGCGATGAGCCTGGATTGTCAATTGATGTTGGCCGGTGATGCTTCTGACCTGGCGCAGGAGAGCCTCGCCGGGTCATCGATCGGTTGCCTGGGCAATGACGGGGAGGTCATGAGCCAGCGTCTGAAACAGTTCCTGGCGGGTATTCTGGATACTTGAGATTCAGAGATGCAGCGCTGGATGAGTCAAGCGATGCTGTTGCAGGATGAACTGGCGCAGACGCTCGGTTTCGTCCGTATCACTCTGGCTCAGCTGATAGGCGTAGAAGCCCTGTTCGTTTTCTTTCTCGAAAGTGCCGCGCAAGGCAATCCGCTCGTAGCCTGACGGGCTGAACCACAAGGCGAAATGCTTTGGCGGCTTGGTCTTGTTGCGAACCTCCAGCAAAACCCCTTTGCACGACACTTCGTGTACCAACAGGGCGCCGGGTTGACCCTTGGCGTTTTCCAGTGCTACTGGTTCGTCCAGTACCAGGCGCCAAGGCCGGACCATCGGCCCGTCTTCATAGATGCTCGGCACGCCGAGACGCAAGTGCAGCGCATGGAACTCGTCTTCCACCAGGTGCAGGGGGAAGGTCATCTGCTGGTTTTCGAAGCTGGCGTGAATGGTGACCTGCTCATGGGCCGCCAGGCGGGTGAGCAGGTCACGGATTTGCGATCCACCGTTGACGAGCAGGCTCGACGTCGCGTCCCGTACATTGAGTTGCGGGTTGTGCTGCATGGTCTGGATGAAATCCAGCTCATCCTGGGTCAGGAGTGCGTCGCGTTGCATGGCCAGCTCGAAAGGTATAGTTACAAAGTCAGTGGTGATTGTATTTACTGACCATTAATTCCGGATTTGGTTTTTGCCGTTCGTCGCCTTGAGCGCAGCAAGCTCGGCCTGGAGTTCAGCCAGTTGCCCCTCCAATTGAGCCACGCGCTGTTGCGCCTTGACCTGCGCGGTGACGTCTTTCTGTACACCGACAAAGTAGGTTTGCCCGTCCGCTGAATTTTTCACCGTTGAAAGGGACAGCTCATTCCAGAACGGTGTGCCGTCCTTGCGGTAGTTGCGCAGTATTTCCCGACAGGAACCTTCCTTGTTCAAGGCCTCGCGGATCAACGGCAGGGCTTCCTGGTCACGGTCCCCCGACTGCAGGAAGCGACAATCCTGATAGAGAATTTCTTCGCTGGAGTACCCCGTCAGGCGTTCGAACGCGGGGTTGACGTAAATGAGGATCTTGTCTTGATCGCCTTCCTTTTCAGCAATCACGATACCGTCATTGGAGGCGTTGATGGCCAGTTGCAGCAGTTTTGCGTTGATCATCGGAGTATCCTTTCCTGATTGATTGTCGATTGCATTCTAAAAGAACAATCCCGACCGTGCTGTTAATATCCGGGTCTTTTACTCGGATTCAGGATCAGATTGATGAAAGTCGCCATCATTTCCGGCTCGGTGTACGGCACGGCCGAAGAAGTTGCCCGCCACGCCGCCAGCCTGTTGAAAGCCGCCGGTTTCGAAACCTGGCACAACCCCCGTGCGACCTTGGCCGATGTCCAGGCGTTTGGCCCCGAAGCCTTTCTGGCAGTGACGTCGACCACTGGCATGGGCGAGCTGCCGGACAACCTGCAACCGCTGTATTCAAGCATTCGTGACCTATTGCCAGCGGCCTGGCGCGGTTTGCCGGGTGCAGTGATAGGCCTGGGCGATGCGAGCTATGGCGACACTTTTTGTGGCGGCGGCGAGCAGATGCGTGAATTGTTCGGTGAACTGGGCGTTCGCGAAGTACTGCCAATGCTGCGCCTGGATGCCAGCGAAAGTGTGACACCCGAAACGGACGCCGAGCCCTGGCTGGCGGAACTGATCAGCGCACTTCGCGCCTGACCATTGCCACGGCACCCATTTCGGTCAGGGTTCTGACAGTGCAGTAAACGCTGCCTGCCAGACCCTTGCCGGCGCCGGTCATTTGACATGGATCCAGAGCAGCCGGGTGACTGACTCGCTGGGTCATCAAGCTGGCTGCCAATGCAACTACACGAACCCGGATGGCTGACTAGACTCGTTATTCATTGGAAACACTCCATAATAAAAACCGAGGTTCCTAGTCGTGAGCGTAGCCCCCGTCCAATCCCCCCAGAGTGTCAAAGGCCTGGTCAGCCCCGCCGAATGGCAAACCCGCGTCGACCTCGCTGCCTGTTATCGTCTGGTGGCCCAGCATGGCTGGGATGATCTGATTTTTACCCACATCTCCGCTAAAGTGCCGGGCACCGAAGACTTCCTGATCAACCCGTTCGGGTTGATGTTTCATGAAATGACCGCGTCGAGTCTGGTCAAGGTGGATCAGGCCGGCAACAAACTGATGGACAGCCCTTACGAGATCAATCCGGCGGGCTACACCATCCACAGTGCCGTGCATGAAGTCCGTCACGATGTCGTCTGCGTGCTCCACACCCACACGGCTTCGGGGGTTGCCGTGTCGGCACAGAAACAGGGGGTCTTGCCGATCAGCCAACAGTCGTTGTTCGTGCTTTCCAGCCTGGCCTACCACGCCTACGAAGGTGTGGCGCTCAATCATGAAGAGAAAGTCCGGCTGCAGGCCGACCTCGGTGAAAACAATTTCCTGATGCTGCATAACCACGGTCTGCTGACCTGCGGCAGCTCCATCGCCGATACGTTCCTGATGATGTTTACCTTTCAGCGTGCCTGCGACATTCAGGTCATGGCGCAAAACGGTGCCGCTGAGCTGATCGCCATCGAACCGCAGATTCTGGCCGGCGCCAAAGCCATGATCGCGGGTGTCACCAGAAGTGCTCAAGGAATGGGCGGAGCGCTGGCCTGGCCAGCGCTGCTGCGCAAACTCGATAAACTGGATCCGGGTTATAAACTCTGATGGAACTCGCCGAGATCCCTTTGTGTGTCTGGCGCAAACGCAGCCGGGAGTTCGTATTCCGTGGCCAGAGCATCCGTTACTGGACGGCAGGGCAGGGTGAGCCGTTGTTGCTCATTCACGGCTTTCCGTCCGCCAGTTGGGACTGGCATTACCTGTGGCAGCCATTGACCCAGCGTTTTCGCGTGATCGCTTGCGACATGCTGGGCTTCGGCGATTCGGCCAAACCGGCGAATCACGAATACAGCCTGCTGGAACAAGCGGATCTGCAACAGGCACTGCTTGAACACTTGAGTGTCGAGCAGCCGGTGCACCTGTTCGCCCACGATTATGGCGACAGCGTGGCCCAGGAACTGCTGGCCCGGCATTACGAATCGAAGGTGGAACTGGCCAGTTGCGTGTTTCTCAATGGCGGGTTGTTTCCGGAAACCCATCGCCCGCTACTGATGCAAAAACTCTTGCTCAGCCCTTTGGGCTGGGTGATTGGCCGCGCCTTCAGTCGCGATGGTCTGGTGAGAAGTTTCCAGCAGATTTTCGGTCCGCAGACCCGGCCCAGTGAAAGCCAGATGGATGATTTCTGGAGCCTGGTCGAAAGCCATCACGGGCCACGGATCATGCACAAATTGATCGCCTACATCCCGGAGCGGCGTGTCTGGCGCAACCGCTGGGTGAGCGCGATGCAACGCGGTGAAGTGCCGCTGCGGGTGATCGATGGCGGGGTCGATCCGGTCTCCGGCGTGCACATGGTCGAGCGTTATCGGGAACTGATATCGGACGCGGACACCGTGGTGTTGCCCGACGTAGGCCACTACCCACAGATCGAGGCGCGCGGCGAGGTGCTCAAGCACTACCTGGCGTTTCGCGATCAGTTGCTCTTGCCGCCGCGCAAGGTGGCGTGTTCCTGAATCTTGAATTGAATTGATGTGGCGAGAGGGCTTGCCCCCTCGCCACAGGGTTCGTGTCTACTTTTCCTTCAATCATCCCCCAGCCTTATCGCGCACCATTCAGCCTCCCCCGTGTTGATTGTGACCCACAGCGTCGTGCCTGAAACTCGGACTCATCGTCCCTTGGCCTGCTGGAGTCCCCCCCATGAATGAGTCTGTGCGCTTCGAAGATAAAGTCGTGATCATCACCGGTGCCGGTGGTGGCCTGGGTCGGGCGCATGCACTGCTGTTCGCCAAACAGGGCGCCAGGGTGCTGGTCAACGATCTTGGCGGCTCGGCCCAGGGCGAAGGCGCCAACGCTTCGGCCGCCGACCGCGTGGTCGCGGACATTCGCGAGGCCGGCGGCATCGCCGAGGCCAACCATGACTCGGTCACCGACGGCGACAAACTGGTGCAGCACGCCCTGGACGTCTTCGGTCGTGTCGACGTGGTGGTCAACAACGCCGGGATCCTGCGCGACAAGACCTTCCACAAAATGGAAGACGCCGACTGGGACCTGGTTTACCGCGTCCACGTCGAAGGCGCCTATAAAGTCACCCGCGCCGCCTGGCCACACATGCGCGAACAGAACTACGGCCGGGTGATTTTCACCGCGTCGACCTCGGGCATCTATGGCAACTTCGGCCAGTCCAACTACGGCATGGCCAAGCTCGGTCTCTATGGGCTGACCCGCACCCTGGCCATCGAAGGCCGCAAGAACAACATCCTGGTCAACGCCATCGCCCCCACCGGCGGTACACGCATGACCGAAGGCCTGATCCCGCCGCAAGTCTTCGAACAGCTCAAACCGGAACTGGTCAGCCCGCTGGTAGTGTACCTGGGCAGCGAGAATTGCCAGGAAACCTCCGGCCTGTTCGAAGTCGGCGGCGGCTGGATGGGCAAGGTCCGCTGGGAGCGCAGCCTCGGCGTCGGGTTCGATCCACGGGCGGGTTTCTCCCCGGAAGACGTGGCGGCGCACTGGCAGCAGATTTGCGACTTTGAAGGGGCAGCGCATCCGAAGGACAACATCGAAGCGCTGAAGGAAATGATGGGGAATTTGCAGCGGTATTCGCTCTGATAGTGCCGGCAAGGTCACATTGACTGACCTTGCCGGTTGTTGCATGTATTGACTGGAAACCGTTGGCTAACGATTAGCCTGGAAAGTATTTGAAGACCAGGGCCTTCAGATTGGCGGCGGTTTGTGCGTCCATTTTCCCGTCGTAATTTTCTGGACGAAAATGCATCTGGAATGCCCGCACCAACTGTTTAAAACCGCCTTCCGTTGAAGCACCCGAAATATCGTATCCATAGGTTTTGAACAAACCCAGCAATTCGCTTCGGGCCGGGATGCCCGATGTCCTGTATTGGCACAGATACTTGTCCCGAGTGCTTTCATCGAACCAGGCGCCGACGCCTTTCAAGTGCAGCGCCTGCCAGGGAAACATAGGCCCCGGGTCGCTTTTGCGGCCGATCGAAACATCGGAGTGGCCCAGAACCTGCGTCGGTGTGATATCCGGATAGCGTTTGAGGATGTTCAGTGCCAGTTGTTCAATCGCAGCAATCTGCTCGGGGTGATACGGCGGGAAGATGAATTCGCCGTTGTTGTCAGTTGCCAGATTGACGATTTCAATGCCGATGGACGTGTCATTCAGATTGCTGCGGTTACCCCACTGACTGACGCCCGCGTGCCACGCACGATTGGTTTCATCCACCAGGCTGAAAATTTCCTGCCCGGTATAGCCGGCCTTCAGATAGCTGGGGTCGGTAATGTCTGGAACCAGATAGTGCGCGCTGACGTTTGGACCGGTCAGCACATTGATCGAACTGGTGAAGTTGCCCGCCGTGTAGTGAAGGATCAGAAAGCGTACTCGACTGTTGACACTTCTGATCGAACGATACTGGTTGTAGTTGATGGGTTTCATGGTTGCACTCGCAATAAGTAAGTTTGAAGTCGTTCGCCGACTTGCTGTTCAACTTAAAGGCAAGAGTGCTTTTGGTGTTTACCGATGCCTGTAGCCGCTTTCTGAAAGAAATGTAGGGATGCGAAGTTTAGTCTGGAAAGTCAGAGTTACTGACTGGCAGTCGTTATTCATCAAAAAACATCGCCCATAAAAAAGGCCGCTGCATACGCAGCGGCCAAGGTAAGACGTTGGATCAGGAGCTACAAATCAACGTCGGTGAACACGGGGCGATGAACCGAATCCTCAATTCATCTGAAATCTTTCATCACGGCGTGGGCCGGTACATCGTGCCTTGCGGTGGTTTACCGTGGCAGCCAGGCAAGAATAAGCCCTTGTTGTCGCAGGAAAAATACCAATTCCGGACATGCACTGTTGCAACCGGGGCAACAGTCAGGAATCGGGCGCTCGTCGTCTGGATGATGCCCCAGTGCCAGTCATCCTTTAGAGGTACACCACGAATACCTCCTTGGTGCGCTTATCGACCCCGGTGCCCGGCAGTAGGGTGAGGCCTTCTGTCACTCACCGGGGAAGACGCATGACAAAAACAACAATGCGCGCCATCTTCACACCGCAGGCGCTGGCGGCCGCGGTCGCATTAGGCTGTTGCGCCCAGGCGCAGGCCCTTTCATTCAACATCGGGGAAATCGAGGGGACGTTCGACTCCTCGTTGTCGGTCGGCGCGAGCTGGGGCATGCGTGACGCGGATAAATCCCTGGTGGGCATCGTCAACGGTGGTTCCGGCCAGTCTTCGACCGGCGACGACGGGCGATTGAACTTCAAGAAGGGCGAAACCTTCTCGAAGATCTTCAAGGGCATTCACGACCTCGAACTGAAGTACGGCGACACCGGCGCGTTTGTGCGTGGCAAGTACTGGTACGACTTCGAACTGAAGGATGAAAGCCGTCCATTCAAGGACATCAGCGATCACAATCGCAAAGAGGGCGCCAAGTCTTCAGGTGGACAAATCCTCGACGCTTTCGTCTATCACAACTACTCCATCGCCGATTTGCCGGGCACGGTGCGCGCCGGCAAGCAGGTGGTCAGTTGGGGGGAAAGCACGTTCATCGGCAATTCGATCAACAGCATCAACCCGGTCGACGTGTCCGCATTCCGTCGTCCTGGCGCCGAGATCAAGGAGGGCCTGATCCCGGTCAACATGCTGTTCGCCTCCCAGGGCCTGACGGAGAAGTTGACCGTCGAAGGCTTCTATCAACTGGAATGGGACCAGACGGTCGTCGATAACTGTGGCACCTTCTTTGGTGTCGATGTGGTGGCGGATGGCTGCAACAAGGGCTACACCGTCGCCAGCCCGGCCATTGCACCCTTGCAGCCGATTGCGGCTGCCTTTGGCCAGGGTTTCGAGGTCAGCAAGGAGGGCGTGATCGTTCCCCGTGGCGGTGACCGCGATGCCCGGGATTCCGGACAGTGGGGTACGGCGTTGCGCTGGCTGGGTGACGACACCGAATACGGCCTGTATTTCTTGAACTACCACAGCCGCGGCCCGAGCGTCGGGACCACCACCGCCGGCCTCAGTACACTGGCGAGCATTCCGGGGATCGTCGCTACCGCCAACCGCGTCGCCCCCGGCACCGGCTCAGGCCTGGCCCAAAGTGTGATGCTCGGTCGCGGCCAGTATTACCTCGAATACCCGGAGGACATCCGCCTCTACGGTGCCAGCTTCTCCACCACGTTACCCACCGGCACCGCGTGGAGCGGGGAAATCAGCTACCGCCCCAACGCCCCGGTGCAGGTCAACACCAATGACCTGACCCTGGCGTTGCTCAACCCTATCGCGGGCGGCGCAGCATCGCCCATCGCCACGTCACCGGGGGCCGACAACAAAGGCTACCGCCGCAAGGAGGTGACGCAGATCCAGAGCACCCTGACGCACTTCGTCGATCAGGTTGCGGGTGCGGATCGCCTGACCCTGGTGGGTGAGGCGGCGGTGGTTCGGGTCGGTGGTCTGGAAGCACGTACCAAACTGCGCTACGGCCGCGACTCGGTGTATGGCCAGTATGGATTCGGCGGCGATACCGACGGCTTCGTGACCTCGACTTCATGGGGTTATCGCGCCCGGGCCATCCTCGACTACAACAACCTCATCGCCGGGATCAACTTCAGACCCAACCTCTCGTGGTCCCACGACGTCTCAGGCTTTGGCCCCAACGGTCTGTTCAACGAAGGCGCCAAGGCCATCAGCCTCGGTGTCGATGCGGACTATCGCAACACCTATACCGCGAGCCTCAGTTACACCGACTTCTTCGGTGGGGACTTCAACACCCTGACCGACCGTGACTTCGTGGCGTTGAGCTTTGGCGTGAACTTCTGATCTGGCTGATAAGGATGATTTCGATGCGCAAGACAATGTTGCAACTGGGCGCGCTGACCCTCGGGTTGCTGGCCGCCAACGTGATGGCCGCGGTATCGCCGGAAGAAGCCAACAAGCTCGGCACCAGCCTTACACCGCTTGGTGCAGAGAAGGCCGGCAATGCCGATGGCTCGATTCCGGCCTGGACCGGCGGCATCCCGAAAAACGCGGGCGCGGTGGACAGCAAGGGTTTCCTGGCTGACCCGTTCGCCAGCGAAAAACCGTTGTTCGTGATCACCGCGGCGACCGTCGACAAATACAAGGACAAGCTCTCCGACGGCCAGATCGCGATGTTCAAGCGCTACCCCGAGACCTACCGGATTCCGGTCTACCCGAGCCACCGCACCGTGGCATTACCGACTGAAATCTATGAGTCGGCCAAGCGCAGTGCACTTAACGTAACACCGATCAACGACGGTAACGGTCTGGCCAACTTCACCGGCAATCGCTACTACGCATTTCCGATTCCGAAGAATGGCGTGGAAGTGATCTGGAACCACGTGACCCGTTACCACGGCGGCAATCTGCGGCGCACCATCACCCAGGCAACACCGCAGTCCAATGGCGATTTCACCGTGATCCGCTTCAAGGACGAGGTCGCCGTGCCCTCGCTGCTCAGCGATCTGAAACCGGGCAGCGACGATAACGTCCTCAACTACTTCAAGCAGGAAGTGACCGCACCGGCGCGGCTGGCGGGCAACGTATTGCTGGTTCACGAAACCCTCGACCAGGTAAAGGAGCCGCGCAAGGCCTGGATCTACAACGCTGGCCAGCGGCGGGTACGGCGTGCGCCACAGGTAGCCTATGACGGTGTCGGCACCTCGTCCGACGGCCTGCGCACCACCGACAACTTCGACATGTTTTCCGGCGCGCCGGATCGCTACGACTGGAAACTGGTCGGCAAGAAGGAGATGTACATTCCCTACAACAGCTACAAGCTCGATTCGCCAGAGCTCAAGTACACCGACGTGATCAAGGCCGGGCACATCAATCAGGACCTGACCCGCTACGAGCTGCACCGGGTCTGGGAAATCGTCGCCACGGTCAAGCCGAGTGAGCGGCACGTGTACGCCAAGCGCCACATGTACATCGATGAAGACAGCTGGCAAGTGGCGCTGGCCGACCACTACGACGGGCGTGGACAGCTCTGGCGCGTCGCCGAGGGCCATGCCCAGTTCTACTACGATCATCAGGTGCCGGCCTACACCGTCGAAGCGCTGTATGACCTGATTGCCGGTCGCTATATCGCCCTGGGAATGAAGAACGAAGAGAAGCGCAGCTTCGAATTCAACATCGATGCAAAGGCGGGGGACTACACACCAGCAGCCTTGCGTAGCACGGGAGTAAGGTAGGTTTCCTACATCCTCCTACACAAAAGGGTGACTTCTTGGTCACCTTTTTTATAGGGGACGATCAGTGTGTTGAATACTTCTTCAACAAGCGCTCGGGAGGGGTCTAGGGTGGCGCCAGAATTATAAAAAAGGCGCACCACTATGACTGCTATGAGGCACTGCCTGGACCGCCCTGGCTTCTTGCCCCGACTGTCGTCCCATCATCTGTCCCGCGAGCGGCTGATTGAGCCCATGCTGGTCTCGACTGCGCGGGTGAAGTTGCTGTGTGCGCCGGCCGGCAGTGGCAAGAGCGCGTTGCTCACCGAATGCCTGTTGCGAGCGCCGGAGCGCTGTCGGGTCTGTTGGCTGCCGTTGGCGGGGGAGGCGTTGAGTGCGGCGGATTTTCTTTTGCGCCTGACGCAAGCTTTGGGTCTGCCTTCGGCGGATGAGCCTGGGCTGCTGGCGCATCTGGCCCGATCAGAGGCGCCGACCTGGCTGTTTCTCGATGATTACTGCCGCGCACCCAACCCGGAACTCGACCGCATGCTCGATCGCCTGTTGGCCGTCGCCAGCCCGACGGTTACCTGGTGGCTGAGCTCCCGTCGACGACCCTCCTGTAACTGGCCGAGGCTGCTGCTGGATGACGAATTGTACGAGTGCGAAGGCCGGGCGCTGGCGTTCACCGAGGCCGAGGTCGGGCAATTGCTCAGTCATGTCGAGCCGTCCCAGGCGGCACAAACTGCCAAAAGGGTGGTTGAGCGCAGCGATGGCTGGTGTGCCGGCGTGCGGATCGCGTTACTCAACGGTTGTCCGTGGTCGGGTGAGCAGGGGCGTTCGGCAACGTTGCTCGATTATCTGCAACACGAGTTGTTCAACACCTTGCCGTCGGAATTGGTTGAGGTCTGGCTGGTATTGGTTCACCTGCCGCGCTTCAACGCCAGCTTGTGCGAGCATCTTTTCGGTATGGGGGAGGGCGCGCAGTGGCTGCACGCCTTGCAGGAAATGGGCTGCTTCATCGAGCCTTGGGAAGACTCCGTCGAGTGGCTGCGGATCTTCGAGCCACTGGCCCGGACGATGCGTGAAGAGCCGACCCCGGCTGGGCGATCCTGGCATCGCCGTGCATGCCAATGGTTCAGTGCTGAAGAGGACTGGCAAGGCGCCTTCGAGCAGGCGCTGCTGGCTCAGGAGTACGAAGTCGCTGTCAGCCTGTTGCAGCACTTCAGTTTCGAGCATTTGTTCCGGCGCGAAAATGTCTGTCTGTTGTTGACACTCCACGAGCGCCAGCATGCCGAGTTGACCCTTGTCACGCCGCAATTGGTGGGGCTGGTTACCGCTGCGTTGTTGTTTGCCGGACGCTTCGATCGTGCCGCCGCGTGCATCGAGCAACTGGCACGATTTGCCCCGCAACCTACGCAGGCGCTGCAGCGGCAACTGCTGGCACGCTGGCAGGCGCAGCAGGGCTGGTTGCTGCATTTGCAAGGCCGCATGGAGGCGGCCCGCGCGCACTTTCTCGATGCGCTGGGCGAGTTGAGCGCCGATGCCTGGCCGGCGCGATTGTTGTGCCTGTCGGGCCTGACCCAGCAGGCATTGCTCAACGGCGAACTCGATGCGGCACTGGCGTTCAATCGTGAGGCATTGTGTCTGGCGCGCGCCCAGAGTTCGTTATTGTTCGAAGGACTGCTTGAACTCGATCACGCGCAGTTGCTGGAGCTGCGCGGAGCGTTCCGGCGCGCCGAGGATTTGTTGGCAGATGTCTTTTCACGGTTGTCCCGACAGGCTGATCGGCCGACGCCGCTATTGGGGCGAATTGCTCTGCGACGAGGGCGATTGGCGCTTTGTCAGGGACAAGATGAGTTGGCTGCCGGTTTCTTTCAGTCCGGCCTGGAGGACTGTCTGCAAAGCCAGGACAAGCACGCTCTGTATGGCTTTCTTGGGCAAGCGCAAATAGCTGCCAATCAGCGTGATTACGCCCATGCGTTTGATCGTCTGCGCGAAGCCGAGCGCGTAATGCAGCAGCGGCAGATTCCCGATACGGTTTATCGTAGTGTGCTGCTGCAGATCAGCAGCCATTTCTGGTTGCAACAAGGGCGACCCGAATTGGCCTGTGAGGCGCTGACCCGGGTCTTGCGTCACTATCGCGGGCCTCGTGCGCGCCAGGCGCCACCGGCCACGCTTCAGCTGATTGCCCGGATCGAGTACCAATTGGTGTTGGCGCAGACCCATCTGCACCAGGCGCAAGACCCACTGGGGCGGCTCAAGGAGTTGCTCGAACACGCACAACAGCACGCGATGCTGGCGTTGGAAACAGAGCTGCAACTGGCGCTATGCGAAGTGGCGGACCGGATGGGCGACACTGTGTCAGCCAAGGCTGCACTGGATGCGGGACTGGCGGTGGCAAGTCGTTGCAACGGGCAGCAGGCATTACGCGAATTGGTATTGCGCCAGCCCGGTTTGCTCTGTCGTTTACAGGAGGAGGCGCCAGCGGTGGACATGACCGCCGATGCCAGCCTGTTGAGCGGACGAGAACTTGAAGTGCTTGGCCTGATTGCTCAAGGCAACTCCAATCAGCAAATCGCCGAGCAACTGTTCATTTCATTGCATACGGTTAAAACCCATGCCAGACGAATTCATAGCAAGCTGGGTGTTGAGCGTCGTACTCAAGCCGTGGCCATGGCGAAGAAGATGGGGTTGATATTGCACGCGTAGCCGGCACAACCGCTGTGTTCAGAGGGGCGACGTGGCGGGATCGAACCCCATGCGCCAACTCACCGCTCGGGTGGCCGCCAACAGGCGTTGCGCTGCCGGACCGTTTTCATCGGCGTGAAACAGCGAGGTCGGCCCGACCACGGTCAGCACTGCGGCAATCTTGCCCATCGCGTTGAACACCGGTGCCGACAAGGCATCCACGCCGGGCATCAACAACCCATGCACATGATGCAGGCCCCGTTGGCGGATTTGCTCGCAAATCGTCGTGTACACCAGCGGATCAGCCAAGGCGTGAGTGCTGCTGTTGTGCAACTCCTGAGCGCGCAAGTCCGTGGTTTCGAGTGCAGGCAGGTAAGCACCGAAAACCAGTCCGGTCGAGGAACTGAGCAACGGCAATACCGAGCCCAGTTGCGTCACCACCGTCACCGCGCGTACCGCCGGTTCGATATGCACCACGGTCGCGCCCTGATTGCCCCACACCGCCAGAAAACAGGTTTCGTTCAAGTCATCGCGCAACTCGGCGAGCGGCAGGGCGGCGACTTTCAGTACGTCCATACTGTTGAGTGCCGCCAACCCCACGCGCAAGGCTTCACGGCCCAGGCCGTAATGGTTGGTGGCTGCGTTCTGTTCGGCAAAGCCGCTGGCGATCAGGGCCTGTAAATAGCGGTGAACCTTGCTCGCCGGCATCTGCACATGTTCGGCCAGGCGCGACAGTGAAGTCGAGGGCGACAACTCGGCCAGTGCCTTGAGGATGTCGGTGCCAACCTCGGCCGAGCGGACTTTCTGTTTACCGTTGTTGTCGCTGGTTTTTTCCATGAGGGCACTGTGATCCGGAAACAAATTGGCGTCTTTATAGCTTGACGGTGGATGTCGATCAAATTACGTTATGCGTAATCAAATTACGATAAAAACAACTCGGGCGTGCCTCGACCTCTGCATCAGAGCGAGCGGCCACGGCCGACTCCCTGTTCAGGAGGCTCCATGAACCCCGATTCAACGACGCCAGCGTTGGCTTACCTGTCAGGCTTCGGCAACGAATTCAGCAGCGAAGCGTTGCCCGGCGCATTGCCCGTCGGCCAGAACTCCCCGCAAAAAGCCCCGTACGGCCTCTACACCGAACTGTTCTCCGGCACCGCGTTCACCATGCCGCGCAGCGAGGCGCGTCGCACCTGGATGTACCGTATTCAGCCGTCGGCCAACCATCCGGCGTTCGTCAAACTTGATCGGCAACTGGCCGGCGGCCCGCTGGGTGACGTGACCCCCAACCGCCTGCGCTGGAACCCGCTGGACATTCCCGCCGAGCCAACCGATTTCATCGACGGCCTGGTGAGCATGGCCGCCAACTCGGGCGCTGAAAAACCGGCCGGGATCAGCATCTACAACTACCGCGCCAACCGTTCCATGGAGCGCGTGTTCTTCAATGCCGACGGCGAAATGTTGCTGGTGCCTGAACTGGGGCGCCTGCGCATAGCCACCGAACTCGGTGTGCTTGAACTGGAACCGCTGGAAATTGCCGTATTGCCACGCGGTCTGAAATTCCGTATCGAGCTGCTCGACCCGCAAGCCCGCGGTTACGTCGCCGAAAACCATGGTGCGCCGCTGCGTCTGCCGGACCTGGGGCCGATTGGCAGCAATGGCCTGGCCAATCCGCGGGACTTCCTGACCCCGGTGGCGGCCTACGAAAACCTGCAACAACCCACCACGCTGGTGCAGAAATTCCTCGGTCAGCTGTGGGCGTGCGAGCTCAATCATTCGCCGCTCAACGTGGTTGCCTGGCACGGTAATAACGTGCCGTACAAATATGACCTGCGCCGTTTCAATACCATCGGCACCGTCAGTTTCGATCACCCTGATCCGTCGATCTTCACCGTGTTGACCTCGCCAACCAGCGTCCACGGCCTGGCCAACCTCGACTTCGTGATCTTCCCGCCACGCTGGATGGTGGCCGAGAAAACCTTCCGTCCGCCGTGGTTCCACCGCAACCTGATGAACGAGTACATGGGCCTGATCCAGGGCGAATATGACGCCAAGGCCGAAGGTTTCGTGCCAGGTGGCGCGTCTCTGCACAGCTGCATGAGCGCCCACGGTCCGGACGGGGAGACTTGCACCAAAGCGATCAACGCTGACCTCAAACCGGCGAAAATCGACAACACCATGGCGTTCATGTTCGAGACCAGCCAGGTGTTGCGACCAAGCCGTTTCGCCCTCGATTGCCCGCAACTGCAAAACACTTACGATGCCTGCTGGGCTACGCTGCCCGCCACTTTCGACCCGACCCGGAGATAACCCATGACGCAGACTTCCATCACTCGCAGCTGGGTTGCATCCGCCAACGGCCATGCTGATTTCCCGTTGCAAAACCTGCCGCTGGGCGTGTTCAGCCTCAACGGTTCGGCACCACGCAGCGGCGTGGCCATTGGCGAACACATCTTTGATCTGCAGGCGGCTCTTGAAGCCGGATTGTTCGATGGCGCCGCGAAGGCTGCCGTCGAGGCCACCTGTGGCGGCCAGTTGAATGCCTTCTTCGAACTGGGCCGCGAGGCTCGCGTCGCGTTGCGCGAGCGTTTGCTGGAACTGTTCGCCGAGGGCAGCACCCTGCACGGCAAGATCGAAGCCCAGGGTGCAAAACTGCTGCCGCTGGCGGCGGATTGCGAGATGCTCCTGCCGGCGAAAATCAACGATTACACCGACTTCTATGTCGGTATCGAGCACGCGCAGAACGTCGGCAAACTGTTCCGTCCCGACAACCCGTTGCTGCCGAACTACAAGTACGTGCCAATCGGCTACCACGGTCGTGCGTCGACCATTCGCCCGTCCGGCACCGACGTGCGCCGTCCGAAAGGCCAGACCTTGCCGACCGGTCAGAGCGAACCGACATTCGGCCCTTGCGCACGCCTGGACTACGAACTGGAACTGGGCATCTGGATCGGCCAGGGCAATGACATGGGCGACTCGATTGCCATTGGCGACGCTGCCGATCACATCGCCGGTTTCTGCCTGCTCAACGACTGGTCGGCTCGGGACATCCAGGCCTGGGAATACCAGCCGCTGGGGCCGTTCCTGTCAAAGAGCTTCATCACCAGTATTTCGCCGTGGGTTGTCACCGCCGAAGCGCTGGAGCCGTTCCGTCGTGCCCAGCCTGCGCGCCCGCAAGGCGATCCGCAGCCGCTGCCGTACTTGCTCGACAAGCGCGATCAGGCCGCTGGCGCGTTCGACATCGAGCTGGAGGTCCTGCTGCTCACCGAGGCCATGCGCGAGCAGAACCTGCCGGCCCATCGCCTGACCCTGAGCAACACCCGGCACATGTACTGGACCGTGGCGCAAATGGTCGCGCACCACAGCGTCAATGGTTGCCAATTGCAGGCCGGTGATCTGTTCGGTTCGGGCACGTTGTCGGGGCCGGAGAACGGTCAGTTCGGCAGCCTGCTGGAAATTACCGAGGGCGGTAAAAAGCCGATCGAGCTGGCATCGGGCGAGGTGCGCAGATTCCTTGAGGACGGTGACGAAATCATCCTGCGCGGCCGTTGCAGCCGTGACGGTTTCGCCTCCATCGGCTTCGGCGAATGCCGTGGCAAAGTGCTGCCGGCACGCTGAAAGGAGTGGCGCATGGAACTCTATACCTACTACCGTTCGACGTCTTCGTACCGGGTGCGTATCGCGTTGGCGCTCAAGGGCCTGGATTATCAATCTGTGCCCGTCAACCTGATCGCACCGCAGGGCGGCGAGCATCGGCAGCCGCCTTATCTGGGCATCAACCCGCAGGGTCGCGTGCCGGCCTTGCGCACCGATGAAGGCGAATTGCTGATCCAGTCTCCCGCGATCATCGAATACCTGGAGGAACGTTATCCACAGGTGCCACTGCTGTCCGGAGATCTGGCTGCCCGCGCTCATGAGCGCGGCGTGGCGGCAGTGATCGGCTGCGATGTGCACCCGCTGCATAACGTCAGCGTGCTCAATCAACTGCGCCAGACGGGCTTCGACGAACCACAAGTGGCGGAGTGGATCGGCCACTGGATCGTCCAGGGGTTGGCCACGGTAGAGCAGTTGATCGGTGATGACGGTTACTGCTTCGGCCCCGAGCCTGGGTTGGCGGACGTCTACCTGATCCCGCAGCTGTACGCGGCCGAGCGTTTCAAGGTTTCTCTTGAGGCTTTTCCGCGCATCCGGCGCGTGGCGGCATTGGCGGCGACACACCCGGCGTTCATCAAGGCGCATCCGGCGAACCAGCCAGACACACCTTAACGCTTCACACTGCCCTAATGTGGGAGCGAGCAGGCTCGCTCCCACAAGGTTTTGTGCTCAGTGAACAATGGCGTTTGGCGGCAGATGCCCCAGACGGTCCGTGAGGCGAATCCGCTGGATTGGATCGTCGCTGAGCAGCAGTGCGTGCTCCAGGTCAAAACGCTCGGCGTTCGGGCAGTCCAGCCGCTGGTACAGGCTGGCCCGGGCCAGGTAGTCGGTGGCACTGGCATTGCCCAGTTCCAGGACGCGATCGGCGTCGATCAAGGCATTGATGACATCGTCGTGGGACAGGTACAACTGGCGCAGGTTGCGCGACAGTCGTTGCAGCATCTGCACCGGCTCGGCGGTTGCCAGGTGTTCGGCGCTGAGCTTTATGTTCGGGCCGTACTGGCGGAGCAGTAATTCCCGACAATCGTTCGGATAAAGGCGACGGCCGCCGCAGGGATCGAGCAAATGATCGGCGCCCGGCACCCGCAGCAGGAAATGCCCGGGGAAGTTGACTCCGACCATGGGAATCTCCAGACCCCTGGCCAACTCCATTGCAATCAGTCCCAGCGTCAAGGGTTGGCCACGTCGGCGTTCCAGTACTTTGTCCAGCAGTGCAACTTGCGGGCGCAGAGGTGTGAAGTCGTCCTGGGCGAAGCCCAGTTCGTTCATGCGCCGCAACAGTGGTTGGGCCAGTTCGCTGACCGGAAGCATCGGCAAGCCGCCGCTGACCCGTTGTTGCAACGTCTGGAAGTCGGCCAGCAGCGCTTGCGGCTCCACCTCGCTGTCGTGCTCGGCCGCAATCCACAGTGCCGCCTCGAACAGCGCGGGCGGTGAACGTTGCAGGCAGGCGAAGAACGATTGGCGCGGGGTCATCAAAATCTCCGGGCAATGCCTCGTTTTAGTCCCCTCTCCGGCATTCGTCCAGTGCCGCAAAAAGGCGATCACGGGTTATTTCCGAAAGCCTGCATCGCGGCCGTGCTTATTCCTGTGCGCTTCTGCAATTTTTGGGCGCAAGCCTATACTGGCGACTACAAGAAGTGATTCGGGAGCCCTACGATGTTCGCTCTCATGCAAAGCACTCGCCTTGAATCGCTGCATCTGAGCGTCGACCCGGCCACCGGGTTGAAGGCGGTCATTGCCATTCATAACAGCCGCCTGGGGCCTGCCTTGGGCGGTTGTCGTTACCTTGCCTATCCCAGCGACGAGTCTGCGGTCGAGGATGCGGTGCGCCTTGCCCGCGGCATGAGTTACAAGGCGGCACTGGCCGGCCTGGCCCAGGGCGGCGGCGTGGGGGTGATCATTCGCCCGGTTCACGTGGCCAACCGTGCCGCGCTGTTCGAAGCCTTCGGGCGCTGTATCAATCAGCTCGACGGGCGCTACATCACGGCCATCGACAGTGGCACCTCGGTTGCGGATATGGATTGCATCGCCCAGCAAACCCAGCACGTCACCAGCACCACCTCGGCGGGTGACCCAGCGCCACACGCAGCGATGGGCGTGTTCACCGGTATTCGCGCCACGGCGATGGCGCGACTGGGCAGCGACAACCTCGAAGGCCTGCGCGTCGCCATTCAAGGCTTGGGCAATGTCGGTTATGCCCTGGCAGAACAATTGCACGCCGTCGGGGCCGAACTGCTGGTCAGCGATATCGATCACGGCAAGGTGCAACTGGCGATGGAGCAACTCGGGGCTCACCCCATCGCCAACGACGCGCTGCTCAGCACACCTTGCGATATTCTTGCGCCGTGCGGTTTGGGCGGGGTGCTGAACAGCCACAGCGTGACGCAACTGCGCTGCTCGGCAGTGGCCGGCTCGGCGAACAATCAGTTGACGCATCTGGACGTTGCCGACCAGCTTGAACGTCGCGGCATCCTGTACGCACCGGATTACGTGATCAATGCCGGTGGCTTGATCTATGTATCGCTCAAACATCGAGGTGAAGAGTTGGGAACCATCACTGCACACCTGTCGAAAATCAGTTCGCGACTCACCGAAGTCTTCGCCCACGCCCAGGCGGAAAAACGCTCACCGGCACGGGTGGCCGATGAATTGGCAGAGAAAGTGTTGTACCGCTGAATGGGATATGAGTTTTCCACAGGCATGAAAAAGGCCCTGAACCATTCGATTCAGGGCCTGTTCAATTTGGGCTTTGCTTACTTGGCGGCTTTTGGGGCCTTGGCAGGCTTGGCCGGGGTGACCGGCTCAGCGGCTTCAACGGCCTCGGCCGCTGCAACAGGTTCTGCGACTTCAACCGGTGTGCTGAGCAGTTCGGACAGGGCGTCCGGCTGGCTCTTGAACGCCTTGGCGAACACATCGCGATTCTTCGCCATGTAGATCCCGGCTTCTTCCACTTGCTGCTCGGTCAGGGACGGAACGGCTTTATGCAACACTTCAGCCAGCAATTCGGCCAGTTCGAGCATTTTGTCATGACGGTCAGCTTCGGCTTTATCCATGAACAAGCGCTCCAGATCTCGGCTGCTGCGGTATACCACTTCGACGGCCATTCACCACCTCACATGCCTTCACATTGGTTGTCGGTTTCGACTACTGTATCTATATACAGCTTAAAGGATAAGCGAATCCCTGCCTTTTGGGTAGTGGCTTTTTACTCTAGCTGCTGAGTCAGGATTCTGGCTGGGGATTTTATTCGGAGCAATCGGGACTCACTCGTTATGGCGTGATCAGTCGCTGACGAATAAAGTTGATTCTTCCAAGAAATTCCACTTTTGCTTGTGCTCTGTTTATCGGAGGGGGCTGCAATGCGTGATTATCAAAAAAAGCTCCCCAATCAGTATCAATCAGTCGCTCTTTGGTCGATGGATCGCTCGTAAAGAAAGCGAGATGTTCATCTGTTATCCGACTGGGTTCGATAGCGGAAAAACCAGGCTCCAATATTTGGTCATGATCTATGGCATAGGCTTTGCCAGCTAGATCAAAAACGATATTTCCATGCAGTCCGTCATCAATTCGATCCCGTGAGTTGAGCAAAAAATCAAACACATACAGGCTTGACTCCCGCCGATCAAAACTTACGGCTCCGGTGTTTGGCTGGATATAGCGAGAGAGAACGTGCCGGTCTTCTCCTGGCCGGATGATGGTGGCAGGAACAATGTTCAAGTTCAGTTTTTCACTAAAGCGGTAAGCAAAAACTTCGTTACTCGCACCGATGTGCTGTTTTGAAAGACCGTGGGCATCCAAAGCAAGCATCGACGAGTAATCTTTCAACACAAACCAGTCTGTCTCGGTGAATTTTGTCAGCCAGGTTTCGAAACTACTGGAAATGTCTTTTATTTTTATGAGGTCCAGAGCGGCACTGTCTACTTCAATAGCTTTATGTGGAGGGGGAAGGTCTGAGGGGACATCTAAATCACTAGCAGCCAATGCATATTGAGGTTGTGCTGACACTCGAGAGATTTCTGACGGCCCCGGGGGGATCGGGCGAGGTGTTGGGCGTCCAGGAACCGGAGGGCCAGCGGATTGCGTCGTGAAGAAAGGTCTGGCCGGAATGGGAGGTGGTGCGGTCCCTACCAGTCCGTTTGGGTCGACGCGCGAAATAGGGTTGTTGCCAACCATCATGTAGAGATTCAGCCCATCCACAGTTCCCGCCGGATCTGGGCTGAGCCACCGACACCACCACGATACGTAATACCGAAACCCATAATAGTAAAGCCCACTGATATCTCGCTCCTTGCCCGAATAGCGGATGGTCTTGTACTTGCCTTCGGTTTCACTGCGGGCGGCGAACCATGCCGTGCCACCAAACGGATAATAGCCTTCCCGATTCAGCACCCGCGCGTAAGCGTCCAGTTCCAGGGAGCTGGAACCCAAATGGTCGCTAAGACCAAAACGCAGTTGATCGTTTTCGACCTCTCCTGGGGGCCGGGTCTCCCAATGCAACACTCGAACATTGCCGCGTCCGGTCTGCACGTTGATCACGTGCAGGACTTCACTCCTGGCACTATTGGTACGTATCTCCAGGCCTGTCAGGTACAAAACCTCGGCAACATGGCTTACGTTTTTGGCTTGAGTGCTGGTGATCTTGCGTACTCGTTGTCCGCTACCGTCGTAGATGTAGCGTTCGCGGTCGTTAATGTTGTCTGCTCGACTGACCAGCGTGATCTCCTGCAATTGATTACGCAGGTTCCAGTTCATGTCCTGGCCTGCCTGTAAATGCTTGAGGTTGCCGTTCGGATCGAAGCGGTTGGCGAAGTCCGGCTCGCTTCCATCATCAGGCAATGGCAGGCTGCGATTGCTGTCTGGTGCGGTAATCATTTGCCGGCAATATTGCCGTGCTCCGACATGCACCAGTTTTTCCAGGTTACCGCCAGCGTCATATTCAAAGGTTTGAACGTAGTTGGCCATCTGTGTCGGATCAAGAGGCAGAGGCTGATGGTGCGGCAGTTCAGGGCCTTCGGAAGGCAAACAGCTTTCGCGCCCCGTGGCCTTGATCAGTTGGTAAAGCGAGTCGTAACCGAAGGTCGACTCAGGTCGTGTCTGTTGATTTTGAAAGTGACGCGTTGTGAGAGCCGCATCTGCAATTCGAACGATATTGCCTACCGGGTCGTAGTCATAAGTCAGATCTTGCAGTTTCGAATCAGTGGGAGGCCGCGAGACGAGCCGCAAAAGTCTGCCATCCTGAGGGTGGAATTCAGCGCTGCGGATCACGCCATTACCGGCCGTTTCACTTTGTACCTGGCCATTAGCGTTGTAGCTGATATCGCTGAGTACGACTTGCTCTGTTGCGTTGACCAGCTTCAACTGTATTCGACGGGTTTGTCCAAGCGGGTTGTAGCAGTGACGATGGCGATTTCCCTTTGCGTCTACCTGCTCCAATAACTCACCAGACGGTGCGTATCGAGAACTGGAAATGAAACCCTCTTCGTTGAGCAGTTCGTCACGAAGCGGCAGCTCCAATGGCCAGGACGGCGTGTGCACCTGCTTCAAAAAACGTCGTGTTTCCTCCAGAACCTGTCCATTGAGGTTATATCCTGCAATGTGCCGAGTGCCGGCAGTGTCGTCATGGCGAGTGAGGCGACCGCAACTGTTTTGCGCAGCAGATTTCGAATGGCTGTCACCAAAGGTGAAGCGTTCAACCGTTTTTGGTGCGCTCACCGCCTCCTGTTCGGTCACCGCTATCGGCCTGAGCAGTCGGTCGTATTGGACATATCTCCGGCCTGCCCGCGAGTCCCAGCTTAAACAGGTTGCTGCCACATCATTCAACAATGCCAACCGCCAGCCAGCATCCACATTCTCCGTGAGCAGCGCACCGCCACTCAGGCTGTAGTGGGTGACGAGATTGGGCTTGATTGCCGGTTCAGTTTGAGCCTGTTTTGCTAGGCGTGGGTCCCAATCGGCTACTCGTTGGCCAGCCTGATTGTAGGCCCGGCGAGTGATCCGAGCCTGGGCGGCGCCTCCCACCACGTTTCGGCAGTACCCGACATCACGAATCAACAGGCCTCTCGGCTCGATGACCGTGATCGTGGGTGTGGAATGGTCGAGGCTGCTTAAGTTGGTAGGCAAGGACAACTCGAAGTAAGAAGCTGCGATTCAGACAATGTGCCCCGATTTTCCAAACACGGATACTGTAAGAACTAACAGGTCAGCGCCGAGTGAAATGTCGTGGTTCACGCAGAACGTGCCTCGCGCCAACGGGCTACCATCTCACCTGACAGCCTCTGGCCTTTTTTCTGCATGCAGAATAACCGTCACGTCCAACCCGCATCATCCGGTCGAGCCGACCTAAGGAAGCATCATCGTGAAAATCAACTGGGCCGAAAAACTGCGGCAGAACGTGCATGGACTGGCCGAGTCCCTGGGCAACCTGTTCGTCGAAACCTTCCACTACCTGGCGCTGTTCGCCATTGGTGCGGTGACCGCGTGGGCGGCGGTGATGGAGTTTCTCGGGATGATCGAAGAGGGGCACATCAAGATCGATGACATCTTGCTGCTGTTCATCTACCTGGAACTGGGGGCGATGGTCGGGATTTACTTCAAGACTAACCACATGCCCGTGCGCTTCCTGATCTACGTGGCGATCACCGCGCTGACGCGGCTGCTGATTTCCAACGTTTCGCACCACAACCCGCCGGACTTGGGGATCATCTACCTGTGCGGCGGGATTCTGCTGCTGGCCTTTGCGATTCTGGTGGTGCGTTACGCTTCGTCGCAATTTCCTTCGGTAAAAATCGAGAACCCGCAACGCAAGACCGGTGCGGGTTCCAGTGAGCATCCAGAGGTCGAGAAGGGCGAAATCTAGAGCCCGAGCCCAGGGTGCAGCCGCCCTTTGACGGGAGGGGGCGGCAAGGTCCTTGCGCTGTCGGTGGTCATGGTTTCAAGAATTGCCACGGCGCTGTGGCCTTGTTCGATGGCAATGCCGAATTGAATGCTTTGAACCAGACGCTTGAGGCGTTTAGGGTCGTTGCGTTGTTCGGCGCTGATCATGCGTTTGGCCACCACGCGGCCGCTGTTGGAAAGGGTCAGCATGATGCTGCCGTCCAGGCCCTGAATGCTCAGGTTGATCTGGTAATCCGCTGCAAAGGCATCGGTAATGAGCTGGAAAGGGTTGTCCATGATACGTCACCGCCTGATTGAACGTGCAGTTGTTGACCGGTCGATATCGGGATTAGTTCGCAACACCGGACCATCGGCCATTCCATGGCTTGCATCAGGGGTGAAGCAAGGGGCATGCCGACAAAATTGTCGGACAGAAAACACGATCTGTAGGAGCGAGCTCGCTCGCGATGGTCGTGAACGATAACGCGTCAAACCAGATGGTTCGCGGCGCCTGAGGGTTTTTCGCGAGCAAGCTCGCTCCTACAGGGGGCCGCGTTTTTTGCACGTTTCAGGGCAATAAACTTCGACGTGCCTCCAAAGCGATCAGCATTCCACCCAGTTCACCGCCAGTCCGCCCCGTGACGTCTCTTTGTACTTGTCATGCATGTCGGCCCCGGTGTCGCGCATGGTGCGGATCACCCGGTCCAGGGAAATGAAGTGCTGGCCGTCGCCGCGCAAGGCCATTTGCGTGGCGTTGATTGCCTTCACGGCGGCGATCGCGTTGCGCTCGATACACGGCACCTGCACCAGTCCGCCAACCGGATCGCAGGTGAGGCCGAGGTTGTGTTCCAGGCCGATTTCGGCAGCGTTTTCCAGTTGCTCCGGGGTGGCGCCAAGCACCTCTGCCAGGCCGGCGGCGGCCATGGCGCAGGCGGAGCCGACTTCACCCTGGCAGCCGACTTCAGCCCCGGAGATCGAAGCGTTTTTCTTGCACAGGATGCCGACGGCCGCTGCGCCAAGGAAGAACGCGACCACGTCGTCGTCAGACGCATCGGCATTGAATTTCATGTAGTAATGCAGCACCGCCGGAATGATCCCCGCCGCGCCGTTGGTCGGCGCTGTGACCATGCGTCCGCCGGCCGCGTTTTCTTCGTTCACGGCCAAAGCGTACAGGTTGACCCATTCCATCGCTGACAAGGTGGACGTAATGACATTCGGCTTGCCGATTTCCTGCAGGCTGCGATGCAGTTTCGCCGCTCGACGTGGAACATTCAGGCCACCGGGCAGGATGCCTTCGTGGCGCAAGCCTTGCTCGACGCATTCGCGCATCACTGACCAGATATGCAGCAGGCCTTGGCGGATTTCGGCATCACCACGCCACGCCCGTTCGTTGGCCATCATCAGTTCACTCACCCGCAGCCCGTGCTCGTTGCACAACTTGAGCAGTTCGGCGGCACTGGAAAAGTCGTAAGGCAGCACCACATCGCCGGCCGGTGCGATCCCGGATTCGGCTTCGGCTGCCTCGATGATGAAACCGCCACCCACCGAGTAATAGGTTTGCTCGAACAGTTCACCGGTTTCGCCGAAGGCTGTCAGGGACATGGCATTGGGGTGATAGGGCAGGCTCTCGTTGAGCAGCACGAGATCGGTTTGCCAGTCGAAGGCAATGTCTGTAACGCCTGCCAGGCATAGTTTGCCGGTCTCGCGCAGGGTGTGGATGCGGCTGTCGATGGTGCCGGGATCGATGCGGTCGGGCCATTCGCCCATCAGGCCCATGACGCAGGCGCGGTCCGTTGCGTGGCCGACGCCGGTCGCCGACAGAGAACCGTAAAGGCGAATCTCCACGCGGCGCACGTTAGCCACCAAACCCTGTTCGAGCAGTTGTTGAGCAAAGGTCGCGGCAGCGCGCATCGGACCAACGGTATGGGAGCTGGACGGGCCGATGCCGACTTTGAAGAGATCGAAAACACTGATAGCCATGCTAAAGCCTGCAAAAGTAATGGAAGAGGAATCGCCGCCATTTTTGTAGGACAAGCGCAATTGCGGCGATACTGCCCGTCGAGGTCCTACGTGACCAACGAAATTTCCTAAGACATCCTTTAGCAGGACTAAACGATGAGCCGTCAATTACACGCCCAGACGTATGTCTGGCTGAACGTGTTTGCCTGTGCCGCGCGGCACCTGTCGTTCACTCGCTGCGCCGAGGAACTGCACATCACCCCGGGAGCGGTCAGCCAGCAGATCCGCCAGCTGGAAGAACGCCTGGGCTTTCGCCTGTTTCACCGCCGCGCCCGCGGCGTGGAGCTGAGTGCTGAGGGGCAGCGCCTGGCTATTACCGTCAACGAGGCCTATGGCAGCATCGACGCGGAATTGCGGCGACTGGATGCAGGCATGATCAGCGGGATTCTGCGGGTGCGCTCGATCCCGTCGTTCCTGAGCAAATGGCTGACGCCGCGCCTGCCGCGATTGCAGCAGCGTTTTCCGGACATTCAGTTGCGCCTGGTGGCCGAGGACAGCAGCGTGCCGCTGCATGAAGGCGACTTCGATCTGGCGATCGACCTGAACGACGGCAGCTACCCGGGCCTGTTATCCACAGCCTTGCTCGATGAACAGATTTTTCCGGTCTGCGCGCCAGGCCTGTTGCGTGGTCGTCCGCCACTGCACGGTCCGGCAGACCTGATGCACTTTCCCTTGCTGCACGACATCACCGCCTGGCGCGGCAGCTACGAGTACGCGGAATGGGAGTTTTACCTCAACGCCATCGGCTTCGAGGGCGCGGATGTGCGACGCGGGCATACCTTCAATCGCAATCACCTGACGATCGAGGCAGCCATCGCCGGGATGGGCGTGGCGATTGCCCGACGAACGCTGCTCAACGATGAGCTGGAACGCGGGGCGTTGATCGTGCCTTTCGGCATTGCAGTGCCTAACCACAAGCGCTATATGCTGCTCTATGCACCGGGTGCGCTGAGCCATCCAGGCGTGCGTGCGGTGCATGACTGGCTGGTGGAAGAAGCGGGGATTTTTCGCAGCCTGCACCCACTGGGCGAGCGGCAGATGTAGGGAATTCGGGCCGCCAGGCAGGGCGACCCAACTCCCGACCTTAACAGCGCTTTTGCTCGTTGTCCGGCTTTTTCTGTGTATGAATATTTATCTTTTTACAGGGGTTGAATTGTTCAGCATACAGACCGATTGTGTAACCAAGAGGTCACGGTGATGACGCCCAAGGGCTTAGCTGACCGGCCTCTCGCGAGCTAGCTGAAATAAGGGATGAACTATGCAAATCCAAGTCAATAGCGATAACCATATTCAAGGCAGTAAACGACTGGAGGAGTGGGTACGTACAACCATTGAGAGCACGCTCGAACGCTACGAAGAGGACCTGACACGGGTCGAGGTTCACCTGCGGGACGAGAACGGCGACAAGCCGGGTCCCCACGACATGCGCTGCCAGCTGGAGGCGCGGCCAAAAGGCCACCAACCGGTTTCCGTCACCCATAAGGCCTCCACCATGGAGCAGGCGATCGACGGTGCCGCAGCCAAACTTGAACATGCGCTGGAGCATATGTTTGGCAAATTGCGCGGTAAACGCGCCAACGTGGTACCCCTCGAAAGTGGCGCCCATGCCGACCGGCTGCTGGAAGAAGAGTTTCTGGAAAACGAACAGGCGGCCCTTAACGGCTGACACCTGATTCACTTTTTACCTTCCTATGAGAACGGGCCTGCATTGCAGGCCCGTTTTGGTTTCAGGTGTTTGTCAGCTCTGGCACAAAAGTGATCGGAATTGCGCCGCAAGCAACAGGCGTAATGGAGGGAATTATCCGATCATTTTGCGTATGAGAATCTTTATCATTAGTATTGTGACCTTGCCGGCCCCCTGACGCTGTCGTGGCCTTCCCCGGTTTCCAGGTCGAACCATGAACGCCAAACCCCGCACACTTCCTGTTTCCTATCGATGATCACTCTCCCTCCCGAACCCCACGATATTGAACGTGGCCAGCAACACGGCGACCGCGCGCATTTTCTCCAGGTGTTTCTCTCCCAGCGTTCGCAAATGGAAGCGCTGGTGAGTCGGCGTGTCGGGTGCCGGGCGACGGCGGCTGATCTGGTACAGGACTTGTTCCTGCGTTTCTGGCGGCGGCCGCTGGTGCAAGTCGAGGAGCTCAGCACCTATCTGTTGCGCTGCGCCGGCAACATCGCCATCGACCATTTGCGCAGTGAAGGCACGCGGGTCCGGGCGAGCGAAGGCTTGATGGTGGAACCCCCGGACAGCCATGACAGCGGACCGCAAGCGGCACTGGAGGCGGGTAACGATTTGCGCCACGTCGAAGCTGCGTTGCGCGCTTTACCGGAGCGCACGCGGCAGATCTTTTTGCTCAATCGCATTCACGGGCGCAAATACGCCGAGATCGCCAAGGCCATGGGTTTGTCCCAAAGTGCCGTGGAAAAACATATGATGCGCGCCCTCGAAGCCTGCAAGGCGAGCCTTCGGGAACCTGAAACGCGTACGCCAGGGAAAGCACCGTGAACAACTTCGAACGCTTCACCCCGACGCCCGCACAGGAGCAACAAGCGCTGGCCTGGCTGAGTTTGTTGCATGACCAGCCCGGTAGCGGTGACCAGGCCAGGTTCAGTCATTGGCTGCAGGCCGACCCTGCCCATGCCGAGGCGTATGCCCAGGCGCAGGTCTTATGGGAGTTGAGCGAAGGACCGGCGCGCACGCTCGCCGATGAAGATGCCCTGGCCTTGCAGGGGTATCTCAATGCCATGGGCAAGTCGCGGTACAGGACGGTCGGCCGCTGGTCCGGTGCGCTGGCGATAGCTGCGTGTCTGCTGCTGATAATCAATCTGGGTACAGGCTGGCAGCCATCGCGCTGGATCGATGACCTGGGCGCGGACTTCGTCTCGGCACCGGGGGAAATCCGCACCGTCACCCTGGCCGATCAGTCGCAGGTGACACTGGATGCAGACAGTGCCATCGCCGTGGATTTCAGTCACGGCGAGCGGCATGTGCAACTGCGTCGCGGCGCCGTTTTTTTCAGCGTGACGCATACGGGGCAACCGTTTGTGGTCGATGCGGAAAAAGGCCAGGCGCGAGTCCTGGGTACGCAGTTCGAAGTCCGTTTGCAGCCCCGCGGTGCGCAGGTCACGGTGCTGTCCGGACGAGTCGGCGTGACGGCGGACAAAAACGCCGAACAGCAAGTCCTCAGCGCCGGTCAGCAGGTCACCTACGGCGACGGCTTGGCGGAAAAACTCCATGCAGTGGACAGCGAAGCGCAGTTGGCATGGCGCCAGGGCTGGCTCAACTACTACAAGGCGACGTTGGCCGATGTGGTGCAGGATTTGCGGCGCTATTACCCGGGACGGATCGTGATGCTCAATGATGAACTGGCGGCACGCCGGGTCAGTGGCAGCTTCCCGAGCACGAACCCGCAAGCCGTGTTGAGTTCGTTGCAGGGGGTGTTGGGGTTTGAGCAGCATCAGGTGTTGGGGCATCTGATTATTCTGCGTTGAGGCTGCCGGCCCCTTCGCGAGCAGGCTCGCTCCCACATTTGCAATGCATTTCCCTGTGGGAGCGGGCTTGCCCGCGAAGGGGCCAGTTCAAACACCACATCACCCTGAATAAAAATATTTTCAAATTTTTGCTGAGGTAAAACCGATTGCCATCCGTGTAGTGACTGAAACTGCGAGTCATTCGCATCAGTTGCGGTTCTACACAGGTCATGAGTCATGAAGTCCAGGGCAAAATCGGGTTCGGTCAAACAATGGTTGGGTGTGACTGCGTTGAGCTTTTCGGCATTGGCGGCATTGGCGTCATTGCCGCTGAGCGTGGCGCTGGCCGCAGAGGCTGGCAGCAGTCAACCGCGTGCACAGTTCAGTTTTTCCCTGGCCGCCAAGCCGCTGCCCCAGGCCCTGAGTGATTTCAGCCGGGTGACCGGCATCAGCGTCGTCTACACCGATGAAGCGCCGTACGGCCTCGATGCACCGGCAATCAATGGTCAGATGAGCGCCGAACAGGCCCTGCAACGTCTGCTCACCGGCTCAGGCCTGACGTTCCGTCGCACCGACAACCACACCATTGCACTGGAACCACAGCCGACTGAAGGCATGTTGAACCTGGGCGCGACCACCATCACCTCGGTGACGGATGAGTCCATGAGTTACCAGCCGCCACCCACCACTTCAGTGATGCGCTCCTCGGCCCCCGTTCAGGAGATCCCGCAGACCATCAATGTCGTCCCGGCCCAGGTTATCCGCGACCAGGCTCCGCGCAATCTCGATGACGCCCTGACCAACGTCAGCGGCATCACCCAGGCCAACACCCTGGGCAGCACCCAGGATTCGGTGATGGTCCGCGGGTTTGGCGACAACCGTAATGGCTCGATCATGCGTGACGGGATGCCGATCGTGCAGGGGCGGGGCCTCAACGCCAGCGTCGACCGGGTTGAAGTGCTCAAGGGGCCGGCCTCGTTGCTCTATGGCATCCAGGATCCGGGCGGCGTGGTCAACATGGTCAGCAAGCAGCCCGAGCCTGAGCAGTACAACGCCTTGACCTTGCGCGGCTCGAGCTATGGCGACGGCAAAAACGGCAGCGGCGGCAGTCTGGACAGCACCGGAGCCCTCGGCGACTCCGGACTGGCCTACCGCATGGTGCTGGATCACGAAGACGAAGATTACTGGCGTAACTTCGGCGTGCATCGCGAGAGCCTGGTCGCGCCATCGCTGGCCTGGTTCGGCGAAAGCACCAAGCTGTTGTTCGCCTATGAACACCGCGAATTCCTCACTCCATTCGACCGTGGCACGCTGATCGATCCACGGACCAACCATCCGCTGGACATCTCGCGCAACGAGCGCCTCGACGAGCCGTTCAACAACATGGAAGGGCGTTCGGACCTCTATCACTTCGAGGCCGATCACGAACTCAACGACAACTGGAAAGCCCATTTCGGCTACAGCTGGAACCGCGAAACCTACGACGCCAGCCAGGTGCGCGTGACCGCCATCGACACCCAAAATGGCACCCTGACCCGCAGCATGGACGGTACTCAAAACGCGATCAGCACCGACCGCTTTACCACCGCGAGCCTGGAAGGCAACGTGAATGTGCTCGGCATGCAGCACGACCTGCTGGTCGGCGTCGATGACGAGTACCGCAAGATTTTTCGCGAAGATTTGATCCGCCAGAAAAGCCGCACCACGTTCAGCTACGTGAACCCGGTGTATGGTCAGGAAGTACCCGGCACCACCGTCAGCGCGGCTGATAGCGCGCAGACCGATGAATTGCGCAGCGATTCGGTGTTCCTGCAGGATTCCATCCACCTTAACGACCAATGGATTCTGGTGGCCGGTGCGCGCTTCCAGGCGTACGACCAATATGCCGGCAAAGGCGTGCCGTTCCACGCCAACACCGACAGTAACGGGCAGAAATGGGTGCCGCGTGCTGGCCTGGTGTACAAGTACACCGATGCCTTGTCGTTCTATGGCAGCTACACCGAGTCGTTCAAACCCAACTCGACCATCGCGCCATTGAGCGGCAGCAGTACCGTGCTGGACGGGAGCATCGCGCCGGAAGAGGCCAAGTCCTGGGAGTTGGGTGCCAAGCTTGACCTGCCGGGTCGCGTCACCGGCAACATTGCGCTGTTCGACATCAAGAAACGCAACGTGCTGGTGGCCAACGCCGAAGGCCCGACCACGATTTACAGCGCCGCTGGCGAAGTGCGTTCCCGTGGCCTGGAAGTGGACTTGAGCGGTCAGCTCACCGATCGCTGGAGCATGATCGGCAGCTATGCCTACACCGATGCCGAGGTCACCGAAGACCCTGATTACAAAGGCAATCAATTGCAAAACGTGGCGAAGAACAGCGGCTCGCTGTCGGCGGTCTACGACTTCGGCACCCTTGTTGGCGGCGATCAGTTGCGGGTTGGTGCCGGGGCGCGCTACGTAGGTGAAAGGCAAGGTAACGCCGTCAATGATTTCGAGTTGCCGAGCTACACCGTGGCCGATGCGTTCGCCACCTACGACACCAGGGTCGAAGGGCAGAAGGTCAAGTTCCAGCTCAACGTGAAGAACCTGTTTGACCGCACCTACTACACCTCGGCGGCGAGCCGTTTCTTTGTTTCCATGGGGGATTCGCGACAGGTGACGTTGTCGAGCACTTTGGAGTTCTGACGACAGACCGCGTCATCGTTCTTCGCGAGCAAGCCCGCTCCCACAAAGGACTGCACTGAACCTGTGGGAGCGGCGGTGCGGCGATCCGACTTGCCCGCGAAGGCGGCAGTACAGGCGATAAAAAATCGGGACTAACGCAAAAACGCCTGTCGATACTCGCCGGGCGTTCCGCCCAGGGCCTGGCGAAAGCGGTTGGCGAAGTGGCTGGCACTGGAAAAGCCGCAAGCCAGGGCGATCTCCCCCAGTGGCTGCGCGGTCGTGCGCAGCAACGCCCGCGCCCGGTCAAGGCGCCGCGCCAGCACGTACTGGTGGGGCGGCAAGCCGAAGCTCTCGCGAAACATCCGCGCGAAGTGGTATTCCGACAGCGCGCACAACGCCGCCAACTGACCGAGGCTGACGGCCTCGTCCAGATGGCTGTCGATGAACTCCACCAGATACCGACGCTGATGCGCGGCCAACCCGCCTTTTAGGCGCAGGCCCTGACGCACATTCACCTGACTGAGCAGGGCATGACTGAGCAGTTCGTGAGCCAGGCTGCTGGTGAGCAGACGCTCGCCCGGCTCGTCCCAGTTCAAGGCGACCAACTGCCGAAAGCGCAGCGCCTGCTGTGGATCATCGAGAAAAGTCTGCTCGCGCAGCTGCATTTCACGTGGTTCTCGATCGAGCAGGGTGACGCAGCCGAGGGCAAATTGTTCGGGGCTGAAATACAGGTGCGCCAGGCGAATGTCGCCATTGATCACCCAGCCTGACTGGTGATCGGCCGGCAGGATGCACAGCTTGTCCGGCCCCCCCTTGTTGCCTGGCTGGTCGCGGCGAAAGGTGCCGGTGCCGCCAGCGAGATAACAGGACAGGGTGTGGTGGCTGGGCGCTTCGTATTCCTGGGCGTCGTGGTGATTGCTCCACAAGGCCGCAGACAAGCCGTCACCGAGCTCGGCGCTGTGCTCGAGGCGAGCATTGGGCGAGCGGTTGAGGGCTTGAAAGACTTGCAGGTTGTCCAGTGCGGCCATGATCGGTTCTCTCTAACGCTTTGCATCCTACTCCGTAGGCGTGCGCCTGCCAGCCTGTCGCCAGATAAAAGCGCAAGTTTATGCAAGTGCGCCCAGGCGTGACACCGGACACTGGACTCCTGTCGAGGAGCCTCTGTCATGAACCTTTCTTTGTACTTGCTGACCGTGCTGATCTGGGGCACCACCTGGATTGCCTTGAAGTGGCAACTGGGCGTGGTGGCCATCCCCGTGTCGATCGTCTATCGCTTCGGCCTCGCTGCGCTGGTGCTGTTCGTGATCCTGCTGTTCAGTCGGCGCCTGCAAGTGATGAACCGTCGCGGGCACCTGATCTGCCTGGCTCAAGGCTTGTGCCTGTTCTGCGTCAACTTCATGTGCTTTCTCACCGCGAGCCAGTGGATTCCCAGTGGTCTGGTGGCCGTGGTGTTTTCCACCGCCACCCTGTGGAATGCCCTCAATGCGCGGGTGTTCTTCGGTCAGAAAATCGCCCGCAATGTCCTGATGGGCGGTGCGCTGGGCCTGTTTGGGCTTGGGCTGCTGTTCTGGCCGGAACTGGCCGGGCATACCGCCAGTCCGGAAACACTGCTCGGCCTCGGCCTGGCCCTGTGCGGCACCTTGTGTTTCTCGGCGGGCAACATGCTCTCAAGCCTGCAACAGAAGGCCGGTCTCAAGCCATTGACCACCAATGCCTGGGGTATGGCTTACGGGGCGGCGATGCTCTCGGTGTGGTGTCTGGTCAAAGGTATTCCCTTCGACATGGAAATGAGCGCGCGTTACATCGGGTCACTGTTGTACCTGGTAATTCCGGGGTCGGTGATCGGATTCACCGCCTACCTGACGCTGGTCGGCCGCATGGGGCCTGAGCGGGCTGCGTATTGCACGGTGCTGTTCCCTGTGGTGGCGCTAAATGTCTCGGCGTTCGCCGAGGGTTACCAGTGGACCGCTCCGGCACTGGCGGGGCTGGTGATGGTCATGTTGGGTAATGTGCTGGTGTTTCGCAAGCCCAAGGCAAGTGCCAGTCCGGTGGCGGGCAAGCTGGCCTGAAACTATTCAGGTATCCTTTGTCGCCAAAAGAAAAATAATTCCGAAGAACATGTATTCAATGTGGGTTTGTGCCCATTCAAAGGCGTTGGCCTGTTTTGAATACTCTAAGTCAAACCATTCGTTTAGTATGATGATGTAGAAGGTCTGATACGCAAAAATGGCTGTAATAAAGCCGCTTATGGCAAACTTTTTAGCTTCGTGGAACTCGCTGTGTGGTGCTTCAAGTTTGCGGTATAGTTGATAAGTTCCAACGATGCAGCAACAAGTGAATATGGTTTCGAGTGTGATAAGTGCCCAGTAAAAGCGGTGGTGAAACAAGGTTGAGCTGATGGCGCGGTAACGACGGGAGTCATTGCCGACGGTATCGCTCATGCTGATGATTCGCCCGATATATTCGGCGTAAGCAGTGTAGTCGGTAACGTTGTTGATAAGAGTTGTTGTACCGAATAATGCCGCCATGAAGACAACTAACAATTTGCTCCGCCTTATCAGGCGCACAGTGGTGAAGTAACTCATGCAGGATGCTCTCCGAATGTACGTTTGATGCGTTGAGGTCTTTCGGAGTTTATAGTGGATTAGATGATATGAGGCTGATGAGTGCTTTGCGAGTTGTGTCGCTAGTTATAATGGGTGGCTGCTAAGTTGTATGGGGAAGGTCATTTCCAGGCTTTAAAAAGTGGCACGCCGATTATGACGTGCCATTGTTTAATCAGGCTTTCCACACCTGCGGGTTGACCAGGTCCTGCGGTCGCTCGCCCAACAGGGCGCTGCGCAAGTTGGTCAGGGCACGATTGGCCATAGCTTCGCGGGTCTCATGGGTGGCCGAGCCGATGTGCGGCAAGGTTACGGCGTTTTTCAGCTGGAACAGTGGCGACTCGGCCAGCGGTTCTTTTTCGTACACGTCCAGCCCGGCACCACGAATGCGGTTGTTTTGCAGCGCTTCGATCAGCGCCGGTTCATCCACCACCGGGCCTCGGGCGATGTTCACCAATATGGCGCTCGACTTCATCAGCGCCAGTTCGCGATGGCTGATCAGGTGTCTGGTTTTCTCGCTGAGCGGCACCACCAGACAGACGAAGTCGGCCTCGGCCAACAGCTGATCAAGGCTGCGAAACTGTGCGCCGAGTTCCTGTTCCAGTTCGGTCTTGCGGCTGTTGCCGCTGTAGATGACCGGCATGTTGAACCCCAGTCGACCGCGCCGGGCGATGGCGGCACCGATGTTGCCCATGCCGACGATGCCCAAGGTCTTGCCATGCACATCACAACCGAACAACGGCGCACCGACGGTGGCTTGCCATTGTCCGGCCTTGGTCCAGGCATCCAGTTCGGCGACGCGGCGCGCGCTGCTCATCAACAGCGCAAACGCCAGGTCGGCAGTGCTTTCGGTAAGCACATCCGGCGTGTTGGTCAGCATGATCCCGCGTTCATTGAGATACGCCACGTCATAGTTGTCATAGCCCACCGAGACGCTGGACACCACCTCCAGCCTGGCGGCGTTTTCCAGTTGGGCACGGCCGAGTTTGCGACCTACGCCGATCAAGCCGTGGGCGTGGGGCAGGGCTTCGTTGAATTGGGCGTTGATGTCGCCGTTTTTCGGATTCGGTACGATGACGTCGAAATCCTGTTGCAGGCGTTCGACCATTTGCGCGGTGACGCGGCTGAAGGCCAGGACAGTCTTTTTCATGGGGGGATGGCTCGTCGGGCGGTGAAGAATGCTTAGCAAGCTACAAGTTTCAAGCGGCAAGCTGCAAGTTTAAAAGTCGACCCTCTCGTTTTTAACTTGCAGCTTGCCGCTTGAAGCTTGTCACTGCCGTTCCGCTATACTGCGGCCTTTCGCGGCTCGCTCACTGGGCCCGACAATTTGCGCACCCCCCGGAGCTTTCATGACATCCCCGAAACAACCGCCGGTAGCCGACGCTTTGAGCGACGTACAGGCAGAGCTGCCAGACAGCGTCGACTCCAGCGCCGACAGCGAAACCGAAGCCGGAATTCCGGCGTTCAAATTCCCGTTCAAGCCGGGTGAGCTGGCGGCTGCCAAGGGCTCGAACCAGCCGTGGTACAAGAACGGCGCCAAGAACGGCCACACCAAGACGCCGGGCATGGCACCGCCGGGGACTCGTCGGTCGATGGGCAAGCGCTGAGCTTTTTGCTCTGCGGTGCCTGTTTTGCCGTCTTCGTCGGATCGCCGCCCGTACCAAGCCCGCTCCCACAAGGGTTCTGAGCTCTTTCAGGATGCTGTCTAAAGGTCGCTATCAAAGCTGATTATGCGCCCCTCAGTTTGCCTTGCCGGTCGGGTGGATAGAGTCCCATTCGGTGACGTACGCGGTTTTGTCCTTTTTGTTGTAGAGGCACAGCTCGGTGCCTTGTGTGCCTTTCATGTGCTTTTGCGGATACTGGCCCTGGAGCAGGAGTGCGGTGTAGCCGACCCGGTCATCGAACTGCGCGGCATTGCCCACGGGTTTGGCGTCTTTCAGGGCACTGGCCTTGGTGCAACTGGCGAGTACGGCTTTATCGTAGGTGGCCCAGGCATCAGGACTTGAGGCGTGGGCGTGGGTAGCGATGGCGGCGAGGCCGAGAAAAGTCAGGATTACTGCTTTCATGGTTCAGGCGTCCTTGGGGCTGTGACCGAAAGGTGAGTATGCCTGAAGGCTGGATGCAGACTGTGCTGGCCTCATCGCGAGCCTGCTCGCGATGGCGGTATCAGAGCGGAACCGGTTCCCGGCGAACGGCACGCATCCCCACGCTTTCATACAGCCGTCGCGCCCGATGGTTGTCTTCCCGCACCTTCAAATCCACGAACCCTTCGCGCCGTTGCTGAAACACCCTGAACGCCTGCAACAACAGAGCACGCCCCAATCCACGGCCCTGAAACCGCGGGTGCACCACCAGGTTCTTGATAAAGGCACTGGTCCAGCACTGACACACGCCCACCACGCCTTCGGCATCCCAGGCAATGAAGCACAGGGTCGGGTCATATTCCGGATCGGTTTCGAACTGCCGTTGCCACATGTCCAGCGCGGCTACGCGCCCACCGCCGTCGAGATAACCGAACTCCATCAACCGGTGCACGGCGGCGCCCAGTTCGGGGCGATATTCGCTCAGGTGCAGGCCGGCTGGCCAATCGGGGGACGGGACGGTGACAGAAAGGTCGCGCCGCAGCAGCCAGCAGAAGTCTTCGTTCAACACTCAATAACCCTGTTCGGCAACCGCCTTGGCCGCAGTGATCAGGCACTGGGTCAGTTCCGGCGAAGAGAATTTGGTCAGCACCGCGTTCGCCCCGGCCAGTCGTGCTTTCTCTGCGTTCATCGCACTGTCCAGCGACGTGTGCAGCAGTACATAAAGATGCGCGAAATCCGGGGTTTCCCGCAGGGTGCGGGTGAAGGCGTAGCCGTCCATCTCGGACATTTCGATGTCCGAGACAATCAGATTGATCTGCTGCGCGGTGCCTTGCAGGTCCAGCAGGCAGTCGATGGCTTCCCTGGCGCTGCGGGCCGTATGGCATTGCAGGCCCAGGTTACGCAGGGTGTGGACCGATTGCTGCAAGGCAACCTGACTGTCGTCGACCACCAGGATGCGCGCGTTGCCGAGCAATTCGGCGTCTTCCATGCTCAGTTCGGTCGGCGCCATTTCGATTTGTGCCGGGGCGATGCCGTGGATGACTTTTTCGATGTCCAGCACTTGTACCAGGGTGCCATCGACCGACGTCACGCCAGTGATGTAGGCGCGCAAACCACCTGAGCCGAAGGGTGGCGGGCGGATGTCGGTGGTCAGGCAATGGACGATCTTGCTCACCGCCTGCACGTGCAGGCCCTGCTTGGATCGGCTGACGTCGGTGACGATCAGGCAGCCACCGTTCGGGTCTTCCAGCGGCCGCTCGCCAATGGCGCGGCTCAGGTCGATCACCGACAGCGACGCACCGCGCAGGGTGGCGATGCCTTTGACGTGGGGGTGCGACTCGGGCAGTTTTGTCAGCGGCGGGCAGGGAATGATTTCACTGACCTTGAGCAGGTTGATCGCCATCAGCTTGCCGCTGCGCAAGGTAAACAGCAGAAGCGAAAGAGAGTCTGCGCGGGCTTTGGTGGTGGACATAAAAACCTTCTGTGGAAAAAGGTGATGGGCGAGTGAGCAATCGCCAAAAGCTATCGATGCCGGGTTATCGACTTGATAGAGGCAGGCTTTAGGATTTCCGACGAAGAGGCCGTCACTTCATCCCCAACCTCTTGGCCATCCGCCCAAGATTCGCCCGATCCAAGCCTAGCTCACGGGCCGCGCTGGCCCAGTTATTGTTGTGCCGTTCCAGGCAGGCACTGATCAATTGGCGTTGATAGTTTTCGGTCGCCTCGCGCAAATCGCCGGTCACCACCTGCGTGACGGTGGCTGCGGGCTGCTCGGTAGCGGCTTCAATGCTGGCATTGGGCAAGTCCAGGTCAGCGGCGCTGAGGCTGAGAATCTTCGGCCGTTCCTTGCAATTGCCCAGTGCTTTCAAGGCGCTGCGGCCAATCAAGTGTTCAAGCTCGCGCACGTTACCGGGCCAGTCGTAGGCCAATAGCGCCGCCTGGGCATCGCTGTTCAGGCGCAGGCTGTTGAGGCCCATGCGCGATCGGTTCTGCTCCAGGAAGTAGCCGCTGAGCAGCAGCACATCGCGCCCGCGATCGCGCAGGGCCGGCACCCGCAGCGGATAAACGCTGAGACGATGGTAGAAGTCGGCGCGGTAACGGCCGCTGCGCACTTCTTCAGCGAGGTCGCGGTTGGTCGCCGCGATCAGGCGCACGTTCACCTGATGCTCCCTGTCCGAACCCAGTCGCTGCAGTTGACCGCTCTGCAACACCCGCAGCAACTTGGCCTGCACGGTCAGCGACAACTCGCCGACTTCATCGAGAAACAGCGTGCCGCCATTGGCCAGTTCGAACTTGCCACGGCGCTCGTTCATCGCACCGGTAAAGGCGCCGCGGACATGGCCGAACAACTCGCTTTCCACCAGTGTGTCGGGCAACGCGGCGCAGTTGAGGCTGATGATCGGTTTGTCGGCGCGGGGCGAGGCGGCGTGGATGGCCTGGGCCACCAACTCCTTGCCGACCCCGGTTTCGCCTGTGATCAACACGGTCAGGTCGCTGCCGCCCACCAGGCTGATTTCTTCGACCAGGCGTTTGTGGGCCTTGCTCTGGCCAATCATCTCGCGACTCTGCTGGCCGCTGGCCTGGCGGTAGACCTCGGCGCGGTGGTGTTCATCTTCGAGCCGGTTGTTCAACCGTTCGATGCGTTCGGCGGCGTTGACCGTGGCGGCCGCGAGACTGGCGAAGGCTTGCAGGGCATCCAGTTCGATGGGCTCGAAGCGTTCCGGATCGAGGGCGTCGAGGGTCAGCAGACCCCATGGCCGTTCGTCGATGAACAATGGGCAACCCATGCAGTCGTGGACTTCCAGATGGTCATCCAGGCCATCGACCAGACCGTCATAGGGATCAGGCAAGTCGCAGTCGGCAGCAAAACGGGTCGGGCCTGGGCTGCTGAGCAGCGCTTTGAAACGCGGGTGCTCGCTGACCTTGAAGCGCCGACCGAGGGTGTCGGTGCTCAAGCCGTCGACGGCCAACGGCACCAGCCAATCGCCATCAAGGCGCAGCAGGGCGGCAGCATCGCACGGCAGCAGGGCGCGCATGGCTTCCAGCAGGCGACGATAACGCTCGCCTTCAGGCAATTCGCGGGACAGGTCGGAGACCAGGGGCAGCAGGGCGGTGAGCAGGGGCTTTGCAGTCATAGTGACTCCATGTAGTCGACATGACTATAAATCAGGCAGTGTCTTAATGACCATATTGTTTTTAACTAATTGATTTATAACGATTAAATAGTTGGCATGGAAGCTGATAAGCATAGGGTAATCCGTTAGCAACCCAAGAAGACCAGGAGTCACCTTATGCTGAGCGTTCAAGACCGTGCCATCGTCAAATCCACCGTGCCGCTGCTCGAAAGCGGTGGTGAAGCGCTGATCACGCACTTCTACCGCATGATGCTCTCCGAATACCCGGAAGTCCGCCCGCTGTTCAACCAGGCCCACCAGGCCAGCGGTGATCAGCCGCGTGCCTTGGCCAACGGCGTCTTGATGTATGCGCGCCATATCGACCAACTCGACCAGTTGGGCGACCTGGTGGCCAAGATCATCAACAAGCACGTGGCCCTGCAGATCCTGCCGGAACACTATCCGATTGTCGGCACCTGCCTGCTGCGGGCCATCGCTGAAGTATTGGGCGAAGAGATCGCCACCCCTGAAGTGATCGCGGCCTGGGGCGCGGCTTACGGCCAGCTGGCCGACATTCTGATCGGTGCCGAATCCAGCATCTACGACCAGAAGGAGCAGGCCCATGGCGGCTGGCGCGGGGCGCGGGAATTCATCGTGGCCGGCAAGGTCGAGGAGAGCGCCGAGATCACCTCGTTCTACTTCGAACCCGCGGACAAAGGCCCGATCCTGGTGGCGGAACCCGGCCAGTACATCGGCATGAAACTGGTCCTCGACGGTGAAGAGATCCGTCGAAACTACTCGCTGTCGGCGCTGGCGAACAACGGCCAGTACCGCATCAGCGTCAAGCGTGAGGCCGGTGGTCGCGCATCCAACTACCTGCATGACCAGATGCAGGTCGGAACCAGCATCCAGTTGTTCCCGCCATCGGGCGATTTCACCCTGACCGCCAGCGACAAACCGCTGGTGCTGATCAGTGGCGGTGTCGGCATTACCCCGACCCTGGCGATGCTCGAAGCCGCGCTGGAAACCCAACGGCCTGTACATTTCATCCACTGCGCGCGCAATGGCAGTGTGCATGCCTTCCGTGACTGGATCGACGGCCTGGCCGAGCGTCACCCGCAACTCAAGCGCTTCTACTGCTATGCCGAAGATGACGGTGTGAGCCCGGCGGCGCACAAGGTGGGCTTGTTGAGCCAGCAGCAGTTGCAGGCATGGCTGCCGGAGCAGCGTGACCTGGACGCTTACTTCCTGGGGCCAAAAGGCTTCATGGCCGCGATGAAGCGCCACCTCAAGGCGCTGGGCGTGCCGGAGAAGCAAAGCCGTTACGAGTTTTTCGGGCCGGCAGCGGCACTGGAGTAAGTTGTTTGGTGACTCGGGAGACCGAGTCGCCTTCTTCGCGAGCAGGCTCGCTCCCACATTGGTCCGCGTCGTATGCAGATCAAATTGTGGGAGCGAGCCTGCTCGCGAATGTTTCACCTCAGTCCTGAACTGAAAAAAGCCAGAAAGTTAATCCCTGCTTAACCGTCTTGTCGTCTATTCCCCCGAATCCCCCGACACGCTCCAGACTCTCAAAGGTCCGGGCCAGCGTGTAGACTGGCGGGCACTCGAAATCTTGAAGGGAAACGCGATGAGCGATGAATCCATGCGGTTGGGGCGTGAACGGCGCTACCTGGTGTTGTTGGGCATCATTTGCCTGGCGCTGATCGGCGGCGCGTTGTACATGCAAATTGTGCTGGGTGAGGCGCCTTGCCCGCTGTGCATCCTGCAACGTTATGCGTTGCTGCTGATCGCGATCTTCGCCTTCATCGGCGCGGCCATGCGCACCCGCCGCAGCATCACGGTGTTCGAAACCCTGGTGGTGATCTGCGCACTGGCAGGCGCAGGCGTTGCCGGGCATCACGTGTTTACGCAGTTCTATCCGACGGTCAGTTGCGGCATCGATGTGCTGCAACCGATTGTCGATGGGTTGCCGCTGGCGAAGATCTTCCCGCTGGGCTTCCAGGTCGATGGTTTCTGCTCCACGCCATACCCGCCGATCCTCGGTCTGTCGCTGGCGCAGTGGGCGCTGGTGGCCTTCGTGCTGATCGTGGTGCTGGTGCCATTGCTGACGTCGCGTAACCGCAAAGTGCTGCGCTGAGGCCATCGGCCACACACATTGTCCGACAAAAAAGCCCCGGTCCTCGTAGAGAGAACCGGGGTTTTTTTTGTCCTGCCGAGCACATCTCAGAGGCCAGGTAAAAAGACCGTGATGTGGGGCAGCCAAGGGTGCGACACATGTGCGACATGTTGTCACAGAGTCAGTGTCGCAGGGCACTCGAGGAAGCCGGATTGGTGCACGGAAACGTAACGAAATTGGGCTGTTTTGCGGGCTTGCGGTTTTTTCCGTTCCGAACACAAACAGGCAGTTTTAACATGGTCTGGCGAATGGCCAGAGCCCCCGTCATATCGGGGTCTTGGCAAGGTCAGGGGCAGCAACGAGGACCCCGACACTGTCTGAACTGTGGGTGGAAGACCTACTTATTTTGGTGTTTTTGTTGAGAATTAATTTCGATAAGATGCGCGACTTTTGCGAAAACGGTTAATGATTGTTGCCGGTTCGGATAAAAATTATTTCGGGATGAGACATGGTTTATGGGGCGTTACATATCTACAATCGCCCGCACTGAATTCCCGGCACTGCTCAAATCTTAACCAGACGTGAGCAGGAAAAGGGTGTCGAGAGGTCCGGTGGCTTCATGCGATGCCCAGGTGTCGGAGCCTCCAACTACCCGCACCAAATGGAATTGGTCTGTAACAAGGCCTTTGACCACGAATTCGAATAAGAACTCACCGCAGGCCCAGGATTTGTCGAAACGCGTCTGACGCACGACGGGCATGCCCTTATTCAATCCAAGAAAAATGCCAACCCTTGGCAGGGTGAAGTGTTGGCGATCAAAACCCAACTGCATTGCGCAAGCTGCTTTAGAGGTCGTGAGATGAGTAAAAACAGGTACCCCAGACTACTAGGCTTATTGCCGCTGATCGGCACGTTGTTGCTGTCAGGCTGCAACATGACCTTGCTCAATCCCAAGGGCCAGGTTGGTCTGGACGAGCGAAACCTGATCATCACCGCAACGCTGCTGATGCTGTTGGTCGTGGTTCCGGTCATTGTCATGACCTTCCTGTTCGCCTGGAAATACCGCGCGTCCAACACCAACGCTACCTACACCCCGAAATGGAACCACTCCACCAAGATCGAGATCGCGGTGTGGGCTGTTCCGGTACTGATCATCATTGCCCTGGGTTACGTCACCTACAAGTCGACCCACGCTCTGGACCCGTACAAGCCGCTGGATTCCGACGTCAAGCCGGTGACCATCGAAGTGGTCGCGCTGGACTGGAAGTGGCTGTTCATCTACCCGGAACAAGGCATCGCCACGGTCAACAAGATCGTGTTCCCGGCGCACACCCCGGTCAACTTCAAGATCACTTCCGACGCCGTGATGAACTCGTTCTTCATCCCTGCTCTGGGCGGCCAGATCTACGCGATGGCGGGCATGCAGACCAAGCTGCACCTGATCGCCAACGAGAACGCTGAAATGGACGGTATCTCCGCCAACTACAGCGGCGCTGGTTTCACCGGCATGAAATTCAAGGCGATCGCAACGACTCAGGAAGATTTCGACGCCTGGGTAAGCGAAGTCAAAAAGGCACCTAAACAGCTTGAACAAGCTGAATACGCAGCCCTTTCCAAGCCAAGCCAGAACAACCCAGTCGAGCTCTACTCCTCGGTGACGCCGAACCTGTTCCAGACCATCGTCGACAAGTACGAAGGCATGAAACCGGGTCCTAAGGTGCACCACGAGAAAGAAGAGAAAGAAGAGAAAGAAGTGGCCGCTACGGACATGAACTCGCATTCAGCTGCCGGGGCAGAGGAGTAAACGATGTTTGGTAAATTAAGTTGGGAAGCGATCCCGTTCCACGAGCCGATTGTCATGGTGACCATCTCCATGATCGCGCTCGGTGGTCTGGCGTTGTTCGCTGCAATCACCTACTTCAAGAAGTGGACCTACCTGTGGACCGAGTGGCTGACGTCGGTCGACCACAAGAAAATCGGCGTGATGTACATCGTCGTCGCCATGGTCATGCTGCTGCGCGGCTTTGCCGACGCCATCATGATGCGTACCCAGTTGGCCATGGCCACCGAGGGTTCGCCTGGCTACCTGCCACCTGAACACTATGACCAGATCTTCACCGCTCACGGTGTGATCATGATCATCTTCATGGCGATGCCATTCTTCACCGGCCTGATGAACCTTGCAGTGCCGCTGCAGATCGGCGCGCGTGACGTTGCCTTCCCGTTCCTGAACTCCCTGAGCTTCTGGCTGCTGGTTTCCGGTGTTGTGCTGATCAACCTGTCCCTGGGCGTCGGCGAATTCGCCAAGACCGGCTGGGTTGCCTATCCGCCGCTGTCGGGCCTGCAATACAGCCCTGGCGTGGGGATGGATTACTACATCTGGGCGCTACAGCTATCGGGTCTGGGGACAACGCTGACGGGGGTCAACTTCCTGGCCACCGTGCTGAAAATGCGTACCCCGGGCATGAAGCTGATGGACATGCCGATCTTCACCTGGACCTGCACCTGGGCCAACGTCCTGATCGTGGCTTCGTTCCCGATCCTGACCGCTACCCTGGCTCTGCTGACGCTTGACCGTTACATGGATTTCCACATTTTCACCAATGAACTTGGTGGCAATCCGATGATGTACGTCAACCTGTTCTGGGCTTGGGGTCACCCTGAGGTGTACATCCTGATCCTGCCGGCGTTCGGTATCTTCTCCGAAGTCATCTCGACCTTCACCGGCAAGAAACTGTTCGGCCACCACTCGATGGTCTACGCATCGGGCGCGATCTCGATCCTGGGCTTCATGGTCTGGCTGCACCACTTCTTCACCATGGGTTCGGGTGCCAGCGTCAACGCCTTCTTCGGTCTGGCGACGATGCTGATTTCCATCCCGACGGGTGTGAAGCTATTCAACTGGCTGTTCACCATCTATCAAGGCCGTCTGCGTTTCACCAGCCAGGTTCTGTGGACCCTGGGCTTCATGGTGACCTTCGCCATCGGCGGCATGACCGGCGTACTGCTGGCCATCCCGGGTGCCGACTTCGTTCTGCACAACAGCCTGTTCGTGATCGCGCACTTCCACAACGTGATCATCGGCGGTGCGGTATTCGGTTACATCGCCGGCTTCGGCTTCTACTTCCCTAAAGCGTTCGGCTTCAAGCTGCACGAAGGTTGGGGCAAGGCAGCGTTCTGGTTCTGGATCAGCGGCTTCTTCGTCGCGTTCATGCCGCTCTATGCACTGGGCTTCATGGGCATGACCCGTCGCCTGAACGCCACCACCAACCCTGAGTGGGTGCCGTACCTGTACGTCGCCATGTTCGGTGCGGTGATGATCGCCGTGGGTATCGCTTGCCAGCTGATCCAGCTGTACGTCAGCGTGCGTGACCGCAACAAGCCGGAAAACATGTGCGAACACGGCGACCCGTGGAATGCACACACCCTGGAATGGTCGACCTCGTCGCCACCTCCGTTCTACAACTTCGCCGTGCTGCCCAAAGCCGACGTTGTCGACCCGTTCACCGAAGCCAAGGAAAACGGCACCGCGTACAAGGTTGCGGCCAAGTACGAGCCGATCCACATGCCAAACAACACCGCGACCGGTGTGGTCATGGGCGCGCTGTTGACCGTGTTCGGTTTCGCGATGATCTGGCACATCTGGTGGCTGGCGATCGCTAGCCTGGCAGGCACCGTGATCTACTTCGCGATCCACGCGGCCCGTGATGATCAAGGCTATATGGTGCCGGTCGACGTGATCGAGCGCATCGAAGCCGAGCAGCACAAGCGTCTGGTCGCGGCAGGGAAAATCCCGGCCACCGCCACCCGTGTTGAAACCTCGTTGGAACAGGCTTAAACCATGTCGAACTTAGTGACCAATGCTGGACACACCCATGTCGATGGACATGGGCATGATGACCATCACCACGACTCGGGCGAGATGACCGTATACGGTTTCTGGCTCTACCTGATGACCGACTGCATCCTGTTTGCATCGATCTTCGCAGCGTACGCGGTACTGGTTAACAACGTAGCGGGTGGCCCGTCGGGCCACGACATCTTCGAACTGCCATACGTACTGGGCGAAACCGCTCTGCTGCTGTTCAGTTCGATCACCTACGGCTTCGCCATGCTGGCGTTCTTCCGTGGCAACAAGAAGCAGGTCCTGGGCTGGTTGGCCATGACCTTCATGTTCGGTGCCGGCTTCATCGGCATGGAGATCAACGAGTTCCACATGCTGATCTCCGAAGGCTACGGTCCGAACCGCAGCGGCTTCCTGTCCGGGTTCTTCACCCTGGTCGGCACCCACGGTCTGCACGTGACCAGCGGTCTGATCTGGATGGCGATCATGATGTACCAGGTGCAGAAGAAAGGCCTGACGGCGACCAACAAGACCCGTCTGAGCTGCCTGAGCCTGTTCTGGCACTTCCTGGACGTTGTGTGGATCTGCGTATTCACCGTTGTTTATCTGATGGGGACTATGTAAATGGCTAACGCAGCTCATTCCCAACATGGCCATGACAGCCACGATGCCGGTCACGGCAGCGTCAAGTCCTACGCCATCGGCTTCATCCTTTCGGTGATCCTGACCCTGATCCCGTTCGGTCTGGTGATGTACCCGACGCTGCCGAAGTCGATCACCCTGATGATCGTCGTCGCGTTCGCAGTCATCCAGGTGCTGGTGCACCTGGTGTACTTCCTCCATCTGGACCGCTCGGCCGCGCAGCGTAACAACGTGATTGCGTTTGTCTTTGCCGCGATCGTGATTGTCCTGCTGGTTGGCTTGTCGCTGTGGATCATGTTCAGCATCCACACGTTCATGATGGCGAAGTGAGGTAAATCCGCATGTCCCTCAAGCACTTTATCCAAATCACCAAACCGGGGATCATTTTCGGTAACGTGCTTTCTGTGGCAGGCGGATTTTTCCTGGCCTCCAAAGGGCATGTCGATCTGGCCATTTTCCTGGCCGCCATGATCGGCACGTCCCTGGTGGTTGCCTCCGGTTGCGTGTTCAACAACTGCATCGACCGCGATATCGACCTGAAGATGGAGCGCACCAAGAACCGGGTGCTGGTCCAGGGCTTGATCTCCCTGAAACTGGCCCTGATCTATGCGACCGTCCTGGGTGTCGCCGGCGTTGCGTTGTTGTACAAGGTGGCCAACCCGTTGGCCGCGTTGTTCGCAGTCATCGGCTTCATCATCTACGTCGGCTTCTACAGCCTGTACCTCAAGCGCAAGTCGGTTCACGGCACGCTGGTGGGCAGTCTGTCGGGCGCCATGCCGCCGGTGATCGGTTACGTCGCGGTGAGCAACACCTTCGACATGGCCGCGCTGACCCTGCTGGTGATGTTCAGCCTGTGGCAGATGCCGCATTCCTATGCCATCGCGATCTTCCGCTTCAACGATTACCTGGCTGCATCGATTCCGGTGCTGCCAGTCAAGCGCGGGATCGAAGTGGCCAAGAGGCACATCCTGATCTACATCCTGGCCTTCCTCGTGGCGACCTTGATGCTGACCTTCAGCGGCTACGCCGGCATGAGCTACCTCGCCGTCGCCGCGGCCATGGGCATGTACTGGCTGTACATGGCCTGGACCGGCTACAAGGCAGTGGATGACACGGTCTGGGCACGCAAGCTGTTCGTGTTCTCGATCTTCACCATTACCGCGTTGAGCGTGATGATGTCCCTGGACTTCAAAGTGCCGACCGAGTTGTTGCTGACGTACGCGCCTTAAGCTTCGAATGCTGTAAAAACCGTCCTTCGAGAGAAGGGCGGTTTTTTTTTGCATTTTGGAAAAGCGATAAATATGTACCGCACTAAATTGTTCGGGAGGTCGATAGTGGAGTGGCGCATTGAGGAACAACGCGCATAAACCACAGATGCCAGGAGGCACCATGTTAAATCTCGAACAAACCAAAACCATCTTGAATGCCGCAATCGGTAAACCATACAGCGACTCACTGCGTGAGGTATTGTCACAGCTCACTGGACGTCCTGTTCGCCCAATGGGTTTCGGTTTCGCTGGCACGACAGATTATCGACCAGAACGCGTGAGTCTGAACTTCAATGAAGATTTGGTGATCCATTCGTACGATTTTGGTTAAGCAAAAATCCCGCCCTTTGAGAGAAGGGCGGGTTTCATGAGATGGTCAGTCTGACCGAGAAGCCCTGCAGGTTTACGCTTGCAGGGCTTTTCTCGTTTTCGGCGCAGGATCTCTCATGAACACGATGACGTTTCTCGGTATCGACAAAGGTAAACGCGGTTTCCACCAGCATGGCCAGGTATTGCGTAAGTTTGCGACGTCACTGATTGATGACAGTAAACGGCAAACGGCCCATGAGGTTGCAGGAGATGGGCTGGCCATACATTTGTTGGAAACTCGCGCAGGCAATACATATTTACCGCAGCAAGGCGTTTTGAATGGGCGATAGTTGAGTCCGTGTTGAGGACCAACACGAATCAAACACTCATGCCAGGAGGCATCATGTCAACGATCTCGACAAACGATATTATCTTCAATGCCGCTATTGGCAAAAAATACTCCGAAGCGCTGCGTGCGGTTTTGTCGGAGCTTACAGGGCGGGATGTTTGCGCCCAGGGGGGCGGATACCTCGACGGTCTGATAGCTGACCCGGAACATGTAACTCTGCAGCTGAACGATGACCAAGTGATCATCTCGTACAGCTTCGATTGATGGAACGCCCCGTTTTTCGAGAGAAAAGCGGGGCTTTCAATTGGACCTTTTGCCGGGTCGAATCGCGGCTTTCTCGAGCAGGCCCGCGTTCAAGGGGCAGGAGGAGTCAGCTATTTGTGTGGTGTGTCGAGCAAGCGGAAAAAACGCTCGCGCACCTGCAGGCTATCGCTGTGCGCCACATTGAAGCGCAGGAACTGACTGGCATTCGGGGCTTTGCTCAGCAACGTGCCCGGCGCCAATACCATATTGTTTTCCAGCCCTTGTCGAGCCAGCGTCTCGGCGTGCAAGCCGTCTGGCAACCGCGCCCAGATAAACACGCCTTCTCCCGGCAATGAAGACAATGAACACCCGGCCTCCGCCAGCCAACCCGCCACCCGGCTATTGGATTCATACAGCCGATCCACCGTGCGCCGCGCATGCTTGGCATAGCTGCCATCGCTGAGCATGGTGCAGGTGATCTGCTCCGCCAGTTCCGAGGTCACGCCACCGCAGGCCATTTTCAGGGCGACCATGCGTGCCGCCAGTTGCGGCGACAGCACGGTGTAGCTGACGCGGCTGTTGGCGGTCAGGGTCTTGGAGAAGCCGGAGACATAACTCACATTGTCCAGCCCGCTGGCCGCCAGGCGCGGGGTGCGGCGTTGCTGGATGTCACAGTACAGATCGTCTTCGACGATGTGGAAACCATGGCGGTGGCTCAGTTCCAGCAAGCGATAAACCTGGGCCGGGGTGAACGAGTGGCCGGTGGGGTTGTGCAGTGTGCTGTTGGTCATGTACAGCACGGGCTTGTGGGCGATCAGCAATTGCTCGAACGCGTCGAGGTTCATGCCGTCGCAATCCCGGGCGATGGTGATGACTTTGGCCCCGTGCAACGCCAGGTTGGCGTGCATGTTGAAGTAGCAGGGGTCGTCGAGCAGCACGGTGTCGCCGGGCTTGACCAGCAGGCGCATCAGCAGGTCGATGGCCTGCATGGTATTGGCGGTGGTGATGATCTGGTCCACCGGCGCTTCGATGCCGAAGGTCGCCAGTTTGACCCGCAAGGCCTGGCGCAACGGCAAGTAACCGCCGGCCACGCCGTATTCGCCCATGCGCAATGACGTCGCTCGCAGGGTGCTGCGCACGGCTTTCTGCAATTCTTCGGCGGGCAGCCAGGAGGTCGGCAGAAAACCGCAGCCGGGGCGCAGCGCGCCGTTGTCCAGCAGCAGTGCGCGGCGCACCACGCTCAGGGTGTCCTGGGGTTGCAGGTCCGGGCCGGTGCCGCTTTGCAGCGCGGCGCTGGAGCGATGCACGTAATGCCCCGAACCCTGGCGCGACACCACCAGCCCCTTGGCCCGCAGGCGGTCCAGTGCATCGACCACCGTGGATTTGCCCACGCTCATCAAGTCGGAGAGTTCGCGAATCGGCGGCAGCTTGGCGCCGTGGGGCAAGCCACCGGTACTGATCGCCTGGGTCAGTTGATCGACGATCTGCTGCACCAGCGGCATGCCGGGCTGGAATTCAATGGCGGCAATGACTGCACGTTGAACCTGCATTTTACTGGTCTCTGCGGCAGTAAAGTTCGTTGGATTCTATACGAACTTGCCCTGATCAGGACAAGCCTCTCTCACTACCATGCTCTTACAGACTTTTCTGAGTGTCGGCCTTTGTCGGCGGGCATTCACCCGGTTCTTGAGGTGTTGCATGGGTGTCGAAACAACGGTCGCAGTGGCCAAGCCGGTCATTAACCTGCGCTTATTCACGATCCGGATCATCACCGCTGTCTCGCTGTTCGCGGTGCTGGGCAAGGCCAACGTCTGGCTCGACACTGCCACCAACAGCATCCTGGCCCTTGGATATCGCGCCTTATTGCTGCTGTTGCCCCTGACTTTACTGGTGCTTGGCCGCCGCTCCCTGAGCGTCACGCTGCTGTGTGCCGGCCTTGGCCTGGTGTTGCTGGCGCTGACCAGCAATCAAGGCATGGTGATGTTTGCCGCCGCCCTGTTTGCCTATGGCATTGCCATTGCCGGGTACCTGATCAAGAGCGAAGCGGCGCAGACCAAGGAGGGCGCAGCCTACAACCGCGTGGCTATGAACATGGGCAGCCTGGTGGCCGGTTTGATCCTGCTGTCGCCGCTGCTCACGCCTACGATGTTTTTCCTCGGTGCGGCGGCGTTCGTGTTGCTGTGCCTGCCGATCGCCCTCGGCGCCACCTTCACCACCGAACCGGTGGTAGCCCGTCCGGCCAGTCAGGTCGGCAGCAACTGGGGCAACAAACTGCCCTGGGTGATTGCCGGGATCATCATGGGCATCAAGCTGTTCGGGGTGTTCTCGATCCTGCCGCAGGCGATTTTGCTCAAGACCGGCGAACTGCCGGCCTGGTACGGCTTGATGTTGATCCTCAACAGCGCCGTGGTGGTGTTCGCCCAGGTGCCGGTGATGAAACTGATCGAGCGCACCGGGCGCTTCAAGGTCGTGGCGGTGATCGGGATCATCGTCGGCGGCTTTGCCGTGCTGTCTTCGCCAGCCGCGTTCCACGTCGAAACCCTCGCCGGTGCGCTGATCTGGGTGGCGCTGCTGTCGATCGCCGAATGCGCCTTCAGTTACCTCGATTACTTCTCGGTCAAGCAAAACAACATGTTCGTCAAGGAAGTGTCCCTGGGTGTGGGGGCCGGGCTGACCGTGTTGATCATGCGAGTGGTGCCGGCGCCGTACAACGCGCTGGTCCTCGCTGCCATCGGCGCCGGCGGGATCCTGGCCTGGTACTGGCTCAACCGTAAATCCAATGCGTCGCTGCATGACTGAGTCAGCGTCGTTGCGGTTTTCACCTTGCAGGTCGGGGGCATCAATGAATACGACTTCATGCGTAGTAGTGGTCGGTTACAACGGCAATCGCGTGCACGACATCCAGAAACTGCGCGAGTTGTGCAAGTCGCTCTACAACGCCAGGCTCATCCTGCTGGTCGAGAGGGTTCAGCCCCATGACGATCAGGTGGCCGATCACGTCTGCAGCACTTCGCTGGCCGAGAAAGATGTGGCGGCATCCCTTGAACTGGTGGTCGGATGCCTGAATGCCGACAGCTGGAAGTTGATCGGCGTTCTGCCGTTCTCCGATCGTGGTGTGTTGCTGGGTGCCGCGCTGGCCAGTCACTTCGGTCTGCCAGGGATTACCACCGGCGAAGCCCGGGCGGGCCTCGACAAGCAGATCTTTCGCGGGCTCGAAGCGGCGGCCGGCACCTCCCCGGAAGAATACCGGCCGGTGTTTTCCGCGCGGGTCGAAAGCCTGCCGGAACTGCGCCAACGCGTCGTCGAACTGGGTGGCAAGGCCTTCATCAAACCCGCGTGCGAAGGCGCGAGCCGGGGCTGTCGCGTCATCCATCACCCTTCGGAATGCGATGACGCCTGGCTCGCCCTGAAACCTTACCGCGAAGGCGGCATCGTCCTTGAAGAGCTGGTGCAGAACGCCCGCGAATACAGCTGGGACTACGTGGCCGGCAGCACCTGGGTCACGGAAAAAACCACTACCGAAGGCGCCTATCGCGCAGAGATCCAGCAAGTCGTGCCCGCACCGCTTCCGGCTGAGTTACAGACGCGTTTGATGGCAGCCGGTCGGCATATGTCGTCTTTGGTGTCCCAGGACAATGGTGCCTGGCACAACGAAGTGTTCCTGCGCAGCGACAACCTGACCTCCGCCGTGGAAACCAACATGCGTCCCGGCGGCATGCACATCTGGGACCTGGCCAGACGCGCTTTCGTCAATTTCAATCCGTGGGAACGCTGGGTGCGCTGGGCGGTGGAGGGCAAGACCGAACAGTACCAGCCAGTGGCTCGCGGCTACTGCGGCATTCGCCTGCTCAAGGCACCGGCCGGTGGCATCCTGCGCGCAACGCCTGACATCGAGGCCCTGGCCCGCGCACTGCGTATCGACCTGGTGGAGGGGCAGTTCGCCAAGCGTATCGGCGACTCCGTCAGCGCGCTGGTCAAGGACAACTTCTCATTCATCGGCCACATCGTGTTGTTCAACCAACACTACGGGCAACTGAGCAACGATCTGTTGCGTCTGGCCGAGGCGATTGAGTCACGCACTGAGGTGACTTGCCTGGCACCGGCCACCCGCGCGGTGTGTTGAGCCAGCAAGCAGCCGTTTTTTGCATTACTGATCAAGAGGGTTCGATCGATGATCCAGCACATGACCTGCGATGAACGCTTCATCGCCCTGGCCAAAGAGTTTGGTTACGACATCTACGGCGAAAACACCGCAGGCGGGCATTACGCGCCGCTGATCCGGCATCACGATGAGCTGTACATCAGCGGCCTGGTGCCGCGCATGAATGGCAAGATCCATTACCCCGGCCGCGTCGGACTGGACCTCAGCATGGCCGATGCACAAGCGGCCGCCAGCATCAGTGCGATGCGCGGGCTGGCGTTGATCGTCGATGCCATTGGTTCGCTGGACAAGATCAAGTCATTGATCCGGGTAACGGTCTATGTAAAGTCCACGGCGGATTTTGTCGATTTGAGCGAAGTGGCCAACGGCGCCTCTGATGTGTTCAGTCATGTGCTGGGCGATGCCGGTAAACACACGCGCACCACAGTCGGTGTTTATCAGTTGCCCAAGAATGCCGCGATAGAAGTGGACATGATTGCAGCGTTGCGTCCATCGGTTTTATAAGTTGCTTCCCGACTTTACAGCGCTGAACCGTTAACTTAAGGTTCAGCGCTAAAGTGTGGGGAATAAGAAGAAGGGGCGTGCGAGTGGATAACTTTCAAGGTGCGTTTTTTTCATATAAAGACTTTCGTCAAAGCCTGCACCATCGAACGCCAAGTCCCAAGGTATGGAAAGGCACCGAACTAGCGGGCATGCGCCAGGCCCTTGAAGCCAGTGACGTTGATATTGTCGCGTTGGCTCACGACAAAAGCATTGAAGGCTGTGAAGTGACGCCTGGGATGGCGATCGCCATGCAATGGCTGAACCCCGGTGTGACGCTCAACGGTCATGCCCATTCCTGGTGGCATCTGTTCGTTATCCAGTGCGGCAGTGGCATGTTGACTCTCGGCGATGCCGACGGGGTCGAGGTCAGCAGCGGCGACGTGTTGCTGGTGCCGGCCTGGACCCGACATGGGTTCGTCAACACCAGTAAATTCGAGCCTCTGGCGATGCTGAACATGAGCAACATGCCACAAATGGCACTGCTCTCGAACTTTGCCGACAGCCATGGCCTGATTACCACCCAGGCGTAATTTCCCAGCGCATCAGCCAAGGGAGCCAACCATCGTTGGCTCCCTTTTTTGTTTTTCAGACCTGCCCCGGTATCGCCTTTTGCAGTGGTATTGCCGGGGTCCTGGCTGCGCGTCCGCCGGTGGAAAACAACTTTTCTGTATCGATTGAAACAGGCAAATTCTGTATCTATCCAGCCTTCTGTCAACTAACTACGATCACTTCCAATGCACGTTAAACCCTGCAGTCAGTGAATGGAGTGTTCTATGGAAAACAGGAAGCTAAAACTGTATGTCGGCGCTGATTATGTCAGCGCTTTTGCGATGTCGGCTTTTGTGGCGCTCAAGGAAAAGCAACTTTCATTTGAACTTGTTACGGTGGATCTAAAGGCGCGCGAAAACTATATGGCGAGTTATCGCGATCTTTCGCTGACATGCAAAATTCCAACGTTAGTTCACGAAGGTTTTGCCTTGTCGGAATCATCGGCGATTGCCGAATACCTTGATGAACTCTCCCCCGGGCATAAAAAACTCTATCCGCAGGGCATCCAGCAGCGCGCCCGTGCCCGTCAACTGCAGGCCTGGTTGCGCAGTGACTTGCTGGTGGTGCGCAAGGAGCGCCCGTTTGACCTGGTCTATTTCGGTAAAAAAAATGTGCCCCTTAGCGCCAATGCCCAAGCCGCCGTCGAGCGCCTGTTCTTCGTTGCCGACCATTTGCTGGAAGAGGGCGCCGAGCATCTGTTCGGTGACTGGAGCATTGCCGACACCGACCTGGCAATCATGCTCAACCGACTGGTTGCCAACGGCGACCCAGTGCCGGTACGGCTCGCGGCATATGTGCGCCGCCAGTGGGATCGCGACAGCGTCCGGGCGTGGATGGACATAGAGCGCAAAGCGCCGGCCATCGCGTAACAACACTCAGGGCAATCACCAGGAGCGTGGCCATGCAAGGACTGTCGGAGCACGAACGCTATAAACCCTATAACTCACGCACCATCCGCGACTCACCTTACTGGCACAAGCTGACGCCGGCGTTGCAGGAGGCCATGACCGTAGTAGCTCGTGTCATGCCGTTTCGCACCAACGAATACGTGTTGGGCACGCTGATCGACTGGAACAACATCCCCGACGATCCGGTTTTCCGCATGACCTTTCCCCACAAGGACATGCTGCTGCCGGAGGAATATGTCTCGCTCAAACAATTGATCGAGCAGGATGACAGCGCGGCGATCAAGCGTCGGATCGAGGCGATCTGGTTGCGCATGAATCCTCATCCGGCCGGGCAGTTGACCCACAACGGTGTCACCCTGAACGGCAAAGTCCTGCCGGGCATCCAGCACAAGTACCGCGAGACCGTGCTGTTTTTCCCCGGTGCCGGTCAGACCTGTCACGCGTATTGCACCTTCTGTTTCCGCTGGGCGCAGTTCATTGGCGAAGAAGAACTCAAGTTCAACGCCCGTGAGTCCCAGGAACTGCTGAGTTACCTGAGGGTGCACACCGAAGTGACCGATGTGCTGATTACCGGTGGCGATCCGATGATCATGAACACCCGTTCACTGGCCGGTTACATCGAACCGCTGCTGCAATTGCCACAGCTGAAGAACATCCGCATCGGCACCAAGTCAGTGGCGTACTGGCCGCAGCGTTTTGTCAGCGACAAGGATGCGCCTGAGCTGCTGGACCTGTTCCGGCGAATCGTTGCGGCGGGGAAAAACCTGTCGATCATGGGGCACTACAACCACCCGGTGGAGATCCGCCCGGCCATCGCCCGTCAGGCCATCGAGCGCATTCGCTCGACGGGCGCGACGGTGCGCATGCAGGCGCCGGTGATCCGCCACATCAATGAAAACCCCGCCGACTGGGCCGCGCTGTGGACCGAAGGCGTGCGGCTCGGGGCCGTGCCGTACTACATGTTCGTCGAGCGTGACACCGGCCCCAGCCACTACTTCGCGATGCCACTGGCCCGGGCCTTCGAAATCTTCCAGGCGGCGTACCGCACGGTATCCGGGCTGGCGCGCACGGTGCGCGGGCCGTCGATGAGCACCTTCTACGGCAAGGTGTTGATCAACGGCATCGAGACCGTCGCCGGGGAAAAGGTCTTCGTCTTGCAGTTCCTCCAGGCACGCAATCCGCATTGGGTGTTGCGCACGTTCCATGCGCGCTTCGATCCGCAAGTGACGTGGTTCGACGACTTGCAACCGGCATTCGGTGAGCGTTCGTTCTTCTTTCAAACCGAACTCGGTGCCATGCCGGAATTGATACCCGTGTTGCTGGAAACGGCGTAGGAAAATTCATGAACAATGGGGAGATATGGAGATGAGCAGTATCCCGTTTGATCAGCGCGAGGGTGTTATCTGGCTCGACGGCGAGTTCGTCAAGTGGTCCCGGGCGCAGTTGCATGTGCTGACCCATGGCCTGCATTACGCGAGCACCGTGTATGAAGGCGAACGGGTCTACAACGGCAAGGTCTTCAAGCTGCGCGAGCACAGCGAGCGCTTGTATCGTTCGGCGCAATGGATGGACTTTGCCATCCCCTATGAACTGGCGGAACTGGAAGCGGCAAGTCTTGAACTGTTGCAACGCAACAAGGTGGTCGACGGTTATCTGCGCCCGGTGGCCTGGCGCGGCAGTGAAATGATTTCCACCTCGGCGCGTTTCAACCGCGTGCACGTGGCTATCGCGTGCTGGCAGTGGCCGAGCTATTTCGATCCGGCGGCGCGCATGGCCGGCATCCGCTTGAAAACCGCGAGCTGGCGCCGCCCGCCGCCGAGCAGCAGCCCGTTCCAGGCCAAGGCATCCGGGCATTACCAGATCGCCACGCTGAGCAAGCACGACGCCGAGAACACGGGTTACCACGATGCGCTGATGCTCGACTGGCGCGGCCACGTTGCCGAAGCCACCAGCGCCAATGTGTTCTTCGTCAAAGGCCGGACGCTGCACACCCCGCTGGCGGATTGCTTCCTCGACGGCATCACCCGCCAGACCGTGATCGAGTTGGCCAAGGCGCTGGATTACCAGGTCGTCGAGCGCACGATTTTGCCTACGGAGCTTGGCGACTTCGATGAGTGTTTTCTCACCGGCACCGCCGCCGAAATCACTCCGGTACAGAGCATCGATGAGCAGCGCTATCGACCGGGTGACGCCTGCCGCGACTTCATTGCCGCTTACACCTCAACCGTAAGCGCCTGATCACCTGCCGGGAATTTCACCATGTCAGATCAAGGGATTGTTGCGTCTCAACCTTTCATTTCGCTCGGCCATCGTCATGAAGAACTGTCGACGGCGGGCTGGACGGTATTGACCCCCGATGAATTCGCCGATGATGTCGTAGGCACCTTGCAGGAGTTCGGTCAGATCATTCCGCAGTTCAACGGCCAGACGGCCTTTGCCATCACCCGCAAGCCGGGTTACGAAGACTTGCCGTATTCCCAGAGCATGAACGGCATCGGCCCGCACACGGAGGCGCCGGTATACGGGCCGCCGCCGCGTTATCTGGCGTTGCATTGCCATAAACAGGCCACATGCGGTGGCGGGCACACCGGATTGGTCGACGGTTATGAATTTCTCAAGTCCCTGGAGCGCAGCGAACCGCAACTGCGTGAGTGGCTGGATGACACACCGGTAGAATTCGTCGCCACTGCCAAACCGGGCGAACCGGGACAACGACGGGTCAAGGAGTACATCCTCACGCCGACAGAAGACGGGGATATTTTCCGCTTCAGCTACAACCAGTTTCACTACGGCGACGTGAACCCGTCCAAAGAAGCCTTGCAGCAATCGCAGGTCACCAACAGCAGTTCGCCGCTGGCGAAGTTTGCCGTGCTTGGCGAAGCGTACTTCGTCGAACACAACGTTCCGGTGCTGATTCCCGACGGATGCCTGCTGATTTGGGATAACTGGCGGATGATTCACGCCCGCAGTCGTTACACTGACCCGGCGCGCAACCTGACCCGCTATTGGCTGGCCTGATTTTTCCGTCGCCCTACATTCTTTTGGCGTACCCCTTGGCGGGTACGCGCCTTACAGGTATCGCGTCATGCAAACAGCAATCGAGATCGCCCAGGTCGATCATCAACTGATCGTGCGGCTCAACCAGGCCTGGACCAAGCGCGCCACGGTGTGTTCGCCGGACAGGGGCCAGGTGGAAGAAGTGTTCGACCCCGCGCGCCCGGACTACCCGGAGTGCATGGTGCCGTTCTTCCATCATCCGAAATTCCAGGCCTTGAGCGACGAGCTCAAGAGCTGCGTGGTGACCTGGGGCTGGATCGGCTACAACCTGCGCACCGTCACCGCCGAAGAGCACGTGGTCAACCCGGCGCTGAGCGTCATCGCCAAGCAGTATCTGGGCAAGGATGACTGGCACTTTCGCGAGGCCATGCAACAGACCCTGGTCGACGAGCATTACCACACACTGATGCACCTGCGTGCTATCGAGCGGACCAAACTGGACCGGGCGCTGGACCAGGATCTGGATCTGCCGCCGTCCGTCACTTACCTGCGCCTGAAGGCCCTGCATGCCGAACTGCCAGAGCAATGGCAGCGCGATCTGGCGGCGATCACTTTTGCGGTGGTGGCCGAGATCAGCGTCAACGCCTATCTGGACCTGCTGGCAGATGACCAGACCATTCAGCCGCAGAACCGCCGCGTAGCCGAACTGCACAACCGCGACGAATATGCCCACAGCAAGGTGCTGGCCGAAGTGGCGAAGGTCATGTACGCCAACATGCAGCCCACCCAGCGGGAATTTTTCGCACGCAACCTGTCGGTGGCGCTGAGTGCGTTTATCGCTCAGGACTACTCCATGTGGGAGGCGATCCTGACGCAGCTCGGGGTCGAGGATGCGGCGCTGATCATTGCCGACACCCGCGAGAGCAACAGGAACGCGACCATCATGCGTGACTACAGTGGCCTGCATAAATTGGCCCATGACCTGGGGATCAGCGAGCAGATCGATTTCGATTTTCGTCCGACCCTCAAAACCACGACGGCCGCCTGAATCCGGAGGTGCTTATGTCCACGCCTGTGTACGAAGTGTTCGCCATCCGAGTCGGTGCCAATACCCAGCGCACCGCCAGGGAGAATTTTCTCTACGACGCCTGCTGCGGTGATCCGAATGCGCCGATGCCACTGGATTACTACTTCTGGGTCATCCGCAACGAGCAGCAGGTGATCGTGGTCGACACCTGTTTTCAACCGGCCACGGCGCACCGGCGCAATCGCCAGATGTATCGCCTGCCGGAAGAGTCCCTGCGGCAACTGGACATCGACCCGGCGCAGGTCGAGCACCTGATCCTGACCCATTTGCATTGGGATCATGCCGGCAACCTCGGGCTGTTCCCGAAGGCGACCGTGCATTTGCAGGAAGCGGAGCTGCGTTTCTGCACCGGGCCGAAAATGCTCCATCGCACGGTAAATAAAACCTACGAGGTCGAGGACGTGATGTCGGCACTACCGCCGCTGTTCGAAGGGCGGATGCGTTTGCACAGTGGTGTTGTCGAGGTCGTGCCGGGCGTGACCCTGCACCCGGTGGGCGGGCATACGCCCGGCAGTCAGGTGGTGCGGGTGAACACTGAGCGCGGCTGGATCGTGCTGGCCTCGGATGCCGCGCACTTGTGGGTCAACATTCGTCAGCGCAGTCCGTTTCCGATTCTCGATGACCTGGCGCAAACCCTTGAAGCGTTCACCGAGATCGATCGCTTGGCCGATGGCGAACACCACGTCATCCCCGGCCACGACCCGCTGATCGCCGAGTGTTTTCCACACTGGAATGACGACCCACATATCATTTGCCTGCACCAGCCACCCATCTGAAACCACCCGTAAAACCTGTGGGAGCGAGCCTGCTCGCGAAGGCGTCAGTACATTCAAAATTGACGTGTCTGGCACACCGCTTTCGCGAGCAGGCTCGCTCCCACAGGATTACGGTTAACCCTGATGTTGGAGCAAGCGGCCCAAGGTCTGCACGGCCTCATCAATCCGCGGCGAATACGGCGCACCACAACCCATGCGCACAAAGTGATCGAAACGCCCGGCGTTGGAAAAGATATCCCCAGGGGAAATCTGGATGCCGACCTTCAGCGCTTCTTGAAAAAACGCCATCGATGAATACCGACGAGGCAATTCCACCCATAACAGCGTGCCGCCTTGCGGGTGGGTGACGCTGGTGCCGATGGGAAAATAGCGGCTGATCGCCGCGCTCATTTGTTCGCGTTGTACGGTCAGGGTTTTCCTCAACCGCCGCAGGTAACGTTCGTAGGACGGTGTGCGCATGAATTCGCTGACGGCCAGTTGCGATAACGCCTCGCACCCCCGTGACTGCGTATGCTTGAGCATCTCCACGCGGTCGTGCCATTTGCCGGCGCTGATCCAGCCCAGGCGCATACCCGGTGCCAGGGTTTTGTTCAACGAGGCGCAATAGATCACGCTGTCGCTGCGGTCCCACTGTTTGAGCGTGGACAGCGGCTGCTCGGTGTCCACCAGGTCGCCGTAGGTATCGTCCTCGATCAGCACGGTGTTGTGCTCGGCACACAGTTTCACCAGCCGAGCCTTGTTGGCGTCGGGCATGATGCTGCCCAGCGGGTTTTGCAGGTTGGGAATGACGATCAATGCCTTGACCCGTTCCGGGCCTTGCAGCAGCAGTTGCAGGGCCGCCAGATTGAGCCCGGTGTGGGCCGAAGCCGGGACCTCCAGCACCCGCAGGCTCAGGCTTTCGAGAGTTTGCAGCAGGCCGTAGAACGTCGGCGACTCCACGGCCACGGTGTCACCGGGGCGGGTGACCGCACGCAGGGCTAGGTTGATCGCTTCGGTGGCGCCGTTGGTGATCACGATCCGCTCGGGGGCCAGGTGAGTCTTGCTGGCCAGTGCCCGCCGGGCGAGGATGCTGCGCAATGCGCTGTTGCCGCAAATCGGGCCCGCAGTACCGAGCAGGCTGGCGTCGTAGCGCAGCGACTTGATCATGTTGTCTTGCAAGGCCTTGAGCGGATAAAGCTCCGGCGCGCAGTAGGCGCTGGCGAAATTGATCTTGATCGTCGCGCGCTGACTGGCCTTGAGCACCGTTGAGACCTGTTCATGAATGCCGACGTAGGCGCTGCTATCCAGTGCTGGCGCCAAGGCAATCGGGGCAGGCCTGGGCGCGGTGTCGGGCTGGCGAATGTAGTTGCCGGAACGCGGTCGGGCTTCCAGCACACCGCAGTCTTCCAGTTCACGGCATACCTGCACGGCGGTCGACAGGCTGACGGCATGTTTTTCCATCATCAAGCGGATCGAGGGGAAGCGTTCACCGGTTTTCAAGGTGCCGCTGCGGATGGCGTCCAGGTAGTGGTTGGCCAACTGGCGATACAAGGGGGTCGTGTTCATGAAGACCTCGGCAGTTGCACCACTGAGGTCTGGGCTGGAAAGTGAGTTGACGCTCCCCGCAGGCGGACCCGTGGTGCTCATGGGTGAAGGGAAGTGGTGTTCTGCGTCGATACTGGAAGAGTAATGGCGGATTTGCCCGAATCACGGGCAATAAAAAGCCCCGCACGGATGGCGGGGCTCTTGAGTCAGTCCCTGAGGACCTTGTGGCGAGGGACGCCTTACTGCGCGGCGATGCTGTAGCCGTCGAACGCGGTCTGTTGCTGCAGGGCGGTGATGATGTTCTTGCGGTTGACCGCTTGCTCGGCGCCGCTGTTGTCCAGGAACGTCTCGCTTTCCAGTTCCGCCTCTTCGCCTTCGCCAACGAAGGTGAAACCGAGGAATTCCAGGGCCTCACGGTCGACATTCAGGCGCGAGCGCGGGGTGCGCAGCGGCAAGGTGACACTCATGCCGTCCTTGCTGATGGTGAACACTTCGACTTCCTTCTTGGCCTTGGCCGCTTTGCTCTTGCCGCCGCTCGGGTTGCTGATGGCCTGATGCGTCTGGTTCAACACCTTCAGGGCCAGGCCGTAGACGATTTCCTGGAACGCCGGGTCGTCCTTGAAGCTGGACAGGATGCGGCTGATCGGGAATTTGCTGCTCAGGTCTTCGAGGGCGGCGATGTCGGCGGCCTCGGCGTCCTTGAGCTGCTTGAGTTGACCCATCAGTTCGTAGGCTTTGTCATCGTCGAAGCTGTCGTGGGCCTGACGGATCGCAGTACGCAGTTCGCGGATCTGCTCGCTTTCGCGGGTGGACTGGAAAGCGTCCAGCACCATCTCGCTGATGGTTTTCGCCTGGGGTACGTGTTGTGAAAGATTGATGGAGTTTTCGTATTCCGCTTTGGACGACAAGGTGACTACGGATTCAGCGGTGTTGGAATCGGACATTGAAATTTCACTACTTCTTTGAACTTGAATAGGGGCGAAAAAGCCCGGGGGCTTTTTCAGGCCGACTAATCTATTGGACCGGGACGGTGTTGTCACGGATCAACGGGCGGCTGGTCATGTTTTTGCCTATTACGATGGACGCTGACAATAACGCGATCGCTCTGGCCCCCTGTAGGAGCGAGCCTGCTCGCGATGGACGTCAACGATAACGCTGGCAGCCTGACGCCCCGCGTTGTTCTGTCGTCCATCGCGAGCAGGCTCGCTCCTACAGGTTGAGATCAGGAATGCTGCAGCTTCTGCGCCCGTTTATCCGCCAGGTGTTGCACCACCAGCCGCCCGATCAGCACCAGCAATGTCAGCGAGATCAACAACACCGAAATCGCCGCGACGCTCGGGTCGACGTTATCGCGCAGGCCACTCCAGATGCGCTTTGGCAGGGTGTCGACGTTCACGCTGGTGACAAACAGCGTCACCGCGACTTCTTCCCACGACAGGGCGAAGCCCAGCAGGGCGGTGGACGCCAGGCCCAGCTTCAGGTTCGGCAAAATCACCATGAACGTGGTCTGCATCAGGCTGGCCCCGAGGTTGCGCGAGGCCAGTTCGATGCGCCGGTCAATCTGGCTCAAGGCAACCAGCATGGTCACCACGCCGTACGGCACCACCATGATCACGTGGGCAATCACCACACCGGTCAGGGTGTCGTAGCCCATGCCGGGTGCGAAACGACCGAGCCTGGTTTCCATGAAGTACAGCACCAGCGCGGAAATCACCGGCGGAATCGCCATCGGCAACAGCACCAGGCCGATCAAAGCCGTGGCCAGTTTCGAACGCATGTACCAGATGCCGAGGCTGAAGCTGGCGGCCAGCAAGGTGGCGATGAGGCTGGTGGCGAAGGCGATGGTCAGGCTCTGGCTGATCGCGTGGAACCAGTCCGGGTTACTGACCAGCGCTTCGTAGTGGCGCAGCGACCAGTTGCCTTCGGGCATCGACAGGAAGCGTTTGCTGGTGAAGGACACGGGAATGACCGTCAGCAGCGGGAACAGCATGAAGGCCATGGCGACCACGGCCAGCAACCGCGTACTCAGGCTTGTGCGATGGGTATTCATAGTGATCTCAACCTACCAGTCGGTTCACGCGGGTCATTTTCAGCAGCACCCAGATCAATGCGCTGACCAAAGCCAACAGCACGACGCTCAGTGCAGCACCCAGACCCCAGTTGCTGGTCTGGAACATTTGCAGGAACACGTATTCGGCAATCATCACCGTTTGCCCGCCACCCAACAGCACCGGGGTGATGAAGAAGCCCAGGCAGAACACGAAGACCATGATGAACGCGCCCAGAATGCCCGGCAGGGTCTGCGGCAGCAGCACTTGCCAGAAGGTGCGCAAGGCACCGGCACCCAGGCCGCGAGACGCCATGAGCACACGTTGATCGAGCTGACGCATGGTCGACAGCAGCGGGAACACCGCATAAGGGATCATCACGTGGAGCATGCCGATGACCACGCCGATTTCATTGCGGCTCAGTTGCAGCGGCTGATCGATCAACCCCATGTCCATCAGGCCGTTGTTGAGCACACCGTTGCTGCGCAGGGCGATCAGCCAGCCGAAGGCCCGCACCAGCACGGAAATCCAGAACGGAATGAAGATGCAGATCTCCACCACGCGCTGCCAGAACGGCGGGCTGAACACCCAGCAGTAGGCCAGCAGATAACCGATCATCAAGGCCAGGCCACTGACCGTCAGGCACAGGCGCAGGGTGCGCCAGAGCATTTCGTGGATCGCCGGGTCGGTGGCGATGCGCTGGTACTGCTCGATGCCTGGAGCAGGCAGCGAGAAGCTCCAGCCGACCACGCCGAGGAACGGCAACACGTAGAACACCAGCAGCAATACCGGCAGCGGAAACAACAGCAAGCCGCGCTCCAGCCCCGGCGAACTGAACCGGGGTCTGGGGCTGGTCAGGGTTGTGGTCAGGGTCGTAGTCATGGTCGATGGCTCACTTGGACAACCGCGTCAGATACTCTTCCAGGGCTTTGGAGTAGTTGTCGGCGTACCACTGGGCGTTGAGAGCGATCTGTTTTTTCAGGTTTTCTTCGGAAGCACAGTTGGCTTGCAGTTGCTTGGCCGACATCAGTTTTTCCGTGGCGCTGTTGGATGGCCCGTTGCCCAGCAGTTCGAACAGTTTGAGCTGGCCTTCGGGCTGCAAGGCTTGCTGGATGAACTGCATGGTCGGCTGCGTGCCGCCCGGGTTGCCGTTGAGCACCGCCCAACTGCTGGAGTTGATGAAACCGTTGTCGAAGCTCCAGCGCACGCGGTTGTCGGTGTCTTCGCTGAGCAGCTTGGCGCGGGTGTGCCAGATCGCACCCACCGACACTTCGCCGTCGACCATCAGTTGCTGGCTCTCGGCGCCCGAGCTCCAGAACGACAGCACGTGAGGCTTGATCTCGTCGATCTTCTTCATCGCTCGTGGCACGTCCAGCGGGTACAACTGGTCAGCCGGAACGCCGTCGGCGAGCAGGGCCGCCTCGAGCATGCCGTTCATCCATTTGTACAGCGTGCGCTTGCCGGGGAATTTCTTCACATCCCAGAAATCGGCCCAGGTCTTCGGTCCGTTGTCGCCGAATTTGGCGCTGTCCCAGGCCATGACGTAGCTGAACTGGTAGCTGGCGATGCCGAAATCGGAGGCGAGCGCCGGGGCCACCTGATCGCGCTTGATGGTGCTGTAGTCCAGTGGTTGCAGGATCTTTTCCCGGCCCAGCACGATGGCGCTGTAGCTCTCGACGTCGACCACGTCCCAGCTTGGTTGACCGCTGGCCAGTTGCGAGCGGATTGCACCCTCGGTCGGGCCGGCGCCGTCGATGCGCACCTGGATGCCGGTGTTTTTGGTGAAGGTGTCGGTCCATGCCGAGCGGAACGCATTCAGGGCATCGCCGCCCCAGTTGACCACCACCAGCGGCTTGTCCGCCGACCAGCTGATGCCGCTGCGCAGCGCCAATGGCACCGCGGCCAGCAGGCCCATGGCCTGGATGAAGGTGCGACGGTTGATCTGACCGTCACGGGCCTTTTCGATAAGCACTTCGATGCAGTCTTGTTGGTGATCCTGGCGCATGGGCAAGTCCTCAAGCAGCGAGTGTCGCAGCGGACACCGGCCTTTTTTGTTGTCATTAAGAGAGAGCTTTGTGACGCAAGTTTTTGCCGGTTCAGGCCTGTAGCAGGAAGCTTTGCTGCACGGGCCAGCTCAGCCACACCGGAGCGCCGCCGGGCATCGACGCGCCCGGGTGATTGCCGGGCACGGACAGGTTGATCGGCAGCGTGTCGCCGCCAACCTTGAGCGCCAGATGGGTACTGGAACCCTGGTAGACCTTGTCGGTGAGTTGCGCGGGCATGACGTTGTAGCCATCGCGGGTCGGGCACTCGCTGTGCAGTTCCATGTGCTCGGGGCGCACGGCCAGCACGATGGGCGCCTGGCTCAGTGCGTTCGGGGCCTGGGCATGCAACACGCTGGTGCCGCAGCGGCCGCTGGCGGTCTGGCCGTTGCGGGTCAGGTTATCCAGCGGGAACAGGTTCATCTTGCCGAGGAACTCGGCGACGAAACGGCTTTCGGGACGGTTGTAGATGTTTTCCGGGGTGTCGACCTGAGTCAGCTTGCCGTGGTTGAAAATCGCGATGCGCGAGGACAGCGCCAGGGCTTCGTTCTGGTCGTGGGTGACGAATACGAAGCTGGTGCCGACCTGACGGTGGATGCGTTGCAACTCGGTTTGCAGCTGTTCGCGCAGGTTCTTGTCCAGTGCCGACAGCGGCTCGTCGAGCAGCAGCAATTCCGGCTCGAACACCAGCGCCCGGGCAATCGCCACGCGCTGCTGCTGGCCGCCGGACATCTCGGCGGGCTTCTTGTGCATGTGCGCACCGAGGCCGACCACTTCCAAGATGTGTTTGACCCGGCGGTTGCGTTCTTCGGCGGGGACTTTGCGGATGCGCAACGGGTAGGCCACGTTGTCGGCCACGCTCATGTGCGGGAACAGCGCATAGCCCTGGAACACCATGCCGAAATTCCGCTGCTCGGCTGGGCGCCTGATGATGTCGATGCCTTGCTCCATCAGCTTGCCCGAGGTCGGGCTGAGGAAACCGGCCAGTATCATCAGCAAGGTAGTCTTGCCCGAGCCGGACGGACCCAGCAGGGTAAGAAACTCGCCTTGGCGAACGTCGAGATCGACGTTGTCCAGCGCCGCGAAACGGCCGTAATACTGGCTGATACCTTGAGCGCTGAGCTGAATCGCTGAATGGCTGGACACAATGAGGTTCCTCTTTTTATTGCCCACATGACGTACGAGGACGGATGCAAATCCGACATGGGCTTTGGGCTCATTATTGTTAAAAATATCGCTACATCAATGGAATTATTTTGCCCTTATTGGTTAGTTAAATTACTCAATACCAACCCTGCTCGCGATGGTCGCTAACGATTACGCGTGAAATCTGGCACCCCGCGGTGCGTCGGATTTTTTCGCGAGCGAGCTCGCTCCTACAGGGGAGGGTGTGCTGCCAGGTCTGCAGGCAGGCCCTGTGTAGGAGCGAGCCCTGCTCGCGATGGTCGTCAACGATGACGCGGGAAACCTGTCACCCCGCGGTGCGTCGGGTTTTTTCGCGAGCAGGCTCGCTCCCACAGGGCATGCGGTGAGTTTTAGAGGGTGTCCTGCCAGGTCTGGTGGGACGATTGGAGCTGCGTCTTGACCCAGTTGCCGAAGGCCTGGACCACTGCGCGGTCAGCCTTTTGCGGGTCAGTGGCCAGGTAATAACCACGGTGCAAATCGATGCTGATGTCGAACGGTCGCACCAGCAATCCCTTGGATAACGCATCGCCGCTGATCAGGTTGTCGCCGATGGCGATGCCCTGGCCGGCAATGCAGGCGGACTGTGCGCAGTGCGCATCGGAGAACAGGATGCCGCTCCCCGCGTTGACCCCGGAAGCGCCGGCGGCGGTCAGCCACACGCGCCAGTCCGAGTAGTCGGTCATGTGCAGCAACGGGTAGTTGCTCAGTTCCTGCGGGCTCTTCAGGCCGCTCAAGGCGTTGATCAGACGCGGGCTGCACACCGGGAAGAAACGCAGTGCCACGATCTCTTCAACGATCATCTCCGGCCAGTCGCCAATCCCGTAGGCGATGAACAGGTCGACGGCCGGGTTGTTGGTGTCATCCGGCGTACGGGGCGAGATCAGCTGGAGTTGCACTTGCGGGTATTGGCGTAGAAACGCACCGATGTGGTGGCACAGCCAATAGGTGGCGAACCCCGGCGCGCAGCTGACGCACAGCCGCCCGGAGATTTCCTGGTCGTCGACCAACTGCCCGGCATCGAGCAGGTTCAACAGAATCCCGTGCACTTCCCGCGCATAACGTTCGCCCTGCCAGGTCAGGCCGATACCCCGGCCAATACGCTCGGTCAGGGCAAAACCGACGCACTCCTCAAGCTTGCTGATCTGGTGACTGATGGCGCTGCGGGTCAGGTTCAGTTCACGGGCCGCGACCGACACGCTGCCCAGGCGGGCAACCGCATCCAGCGCGCGAAGGGCTGTCATCGAAGGAAAGCGCATAAATCATCCCGTTATTGTTTTGGCTGGCCTATATGGTGACGTAAATCGAACAGTCAGGCCAAAAAAAATCGATTGTTGTATCGGTTGATTCAACAATACTAGCTCCATTCGTCGTTGGGCCGGTGTGGCCCTTTATCCAAGAGGTGCTGCATGACCCGTTGTGCCGAGGCGCTCGTTCAGTTGCTGGAAGGTTATGGTGTTGAAACCGTCTTCGGCATTCCCGGCGTGCACACCGTCGAGTTGTATCGTGGCCTGCACGGCAGTCGCCTGAAGCACATCAGCCCGCGCCACGAGCAGGGTGCCGGGTTCATGGCCGACGGTTATGCCCGTGCCAGCGGCAAGCCCGGGGTGTGCTTCATCATCAGCGGCCCGGGCATGACCAACATCATCACCGCCATGGGCCAGGCCTATGCCGACTCGGTGCCGATGCTGGTGATCTCCACCTGCAACCGTCGTGAACACCTGCGCCTGGGCCATGGTCATCTGCATGAACTGCCGGACCAGCGCGCGCTGGTCGCCGGGGTCTGCGCTTTCAGCCATACGCTGCAAAACCCGGCGCAATTACCGGAAGTGCTGGCGCGGGCCTTTGCCTTGTTTGGCTGTACCCGGCCGCGTCCGGTGCACATCGAGATTCCGCTGGATGTGCTGGAGATGTCGGCCGACAGCCTGGACCTGCGCCCGCGCTCGTTGCCTACCGCGCCGGCCCCGGCGTCGGAAGCCATCGATGCGGCGATTGCCCTGATCAGCAATGCCAAGCGTCCATTGATCCTGGCCGGTGGTGGGGCGCGCCGGGCGGCGCAAACCCTGACCGCGCTGGCCGAACGTCTGCAGGCCCCGGCGGCGCTGACCACCAATGCCCGCGGCTTGCTGGGCCCCGAACATCCGCTGTTGCTCGACGGCGTGCAGTCGTCAGCCCATGGCCGCGAGCTGTTCGCCGAGGCTGACGTGGTGCTGGCGGTCGGCACTGAGCTGGGAGAAACCGACTATGACTTTTTCGGCCTCGGTCCGTTGGCGTTCAACGCGCCACTGATTCGTCTCGACATTGACCCGCTGCAAGTGCTCGGCGTGCAAAACGCTACGGTCGGGTTGCTGGGCGATGCCGAACAGGGCCTGCGCGCACTGCTGGCGCGACTGCCGCAACGTGAGGCAGACGCTACCTGGGCGAATCAGCGGGTGGCTCGCGTCAATGCCATCGAGCGCGCCGGCTGGAGCGCCAGACAATCACGCATGCAACTGCTGCTCGATACCCTGCGTGATCACTTGCCGCAGCCGCTGATCGTCGGCGATTCGACCCAGCCGGTGTACCAGGGCGCCCTCGGCTACCGGGCGCCAACTCCCAACAGCTGGTTCAACGCTGGCAGTGGCTACGGCACCCTCGGCTACGGTTTGCCCGCCGCCATCGGCGCCAAACTCGCCCAGCCCCTGCGCCCGGTGGTGGCGTTGGTCGGCGACGGTGGCTTGCAGTTTTCCAGTGCCGAACTGATCGCCGCCAAAGAGGCCGGTGTCGGTGTGATCCTGTTGCTGTGGAACAACAGCAGTTACGCGGAAATCCGCGACTACATGAATGCCAAGGCGGTGCCGTTGCTGGGGGTGGACATCCTCACGCCGGACTTCGCCGCCCTCGCGCAAAGCTGCCACGTCAGCCATCACCGGGTAAGCGATCTGCCCGGTTTGCGCGAGCTGCTGGGGCAACTCGGCAATAGCGATGAACCGGTGATGATCGAGGTCGACGCCGCAACGTTTCTGGCGGACTAAAACAACAACAATTTTTCAGGTCCCCGATGCGCCCGGCGCCCGGTGGACCTTTCAATCTCCCTGAACTCAAAGGTGGCTTACATGGCTGAGTCCGATAACTTTTCCTCTACCCATTCCGTGCAGGGGACCTACGCCGACCTGATCCTGGCCAACGGTCGCATCTACACCCAGGACCCGGCCAACCCGTGGGCCGAGGCCGTGGCCATCCGCGACGGCAAGTTGATCGGAGTTGCCAGCCTCGGCCAGATCGAGATGTTCAAGGGCCCGAACACTCGCGTGCATGACCTGCAAGGCGCGTTCTGCATGCCAGGCCTGCACGACATGCACACTCACCCCGACCTCGCCCTGGCGCCGCGCTACGCCGATGACCTCGACGTCGGCATCGAAGACCCGACCCCGGAACAGCTGCGCGAAAGCATTCTCGCCTACGCCGACAGCCATCCCGGCGACGGCTGGATCTACGGCCAATACTGGGTGCGCTACACCTTCCGCGAGGCCGGCCTGACCCCGGGCCGCGAGTGGCTCGACAGCGTCATGCCGGATCGCCCGGTGGCGCTGCTCGACCGTATGTGGGGCACCATGATGGTCAACTCCAAGGCCCTGGCGCTGGCCGGTATCGACCGTCACACGTCCGACCCGCGCAACGGTTATTTCGAGCGTGACGAGCTGACCGGCGAACCCACTGGCCTGATGATCGACGGCGCCTACGCGATGATCCACGCCGCCATGCCACCGACTCCGGTCAGCGTGCTGCGTCGCGCCTATCGCGATGGCGTGCATTTCCAGAGCTCGCGTGGCGTCACCGCGAGCAAGTACGTGCACGTCTGCGAACAGCGTTTGCAGGCCCTCAAGGAACTGGACGACAGCGGCGAACTGACGGTGCGCATCGAAGCGGCGATCAGTTGGCAGGACGATATTTTTCCGGTGCGCCGTCGCTGGGAACTGCTGGCCGGCGAACGTCACTATTACCGCAGCGCGCGTCTGAGCGCCAACGCGGTGAAGTTCCATTTCGACGGTACGGTCGAGCCGAAATCCTCGTACCTGCTGACCCCATGGCCGCAGGAATCGAGCTGGCGCGGCAAGCTCAACCTGACCCCGGAACACATCACCGACATGGTGGTGGACATGGACCGCAAGGGCATCCGCGTGATTGCCCACTGCACCGGCGACGGCGCCTCCGACGTGTTCCTCGATGCCGTGGCCGAGGCCCGTCGTCGCAACGGCTTCAGCGGTGTGCGCCACCAGTGCGCCCACAGCACCTTGCTGCACCCCGGCAACCTGCCGCGCTTCAAGGAACTGAATGTCATCGCCGAATTTTCCCCGGCCGCCTGGTACCCGACACCGTTCGCCAGCGGTGCGCGTTCCGGCTACGGTCAGGAACGCCTCAAGCGCATCTACGATTTCAAAGGCGTCCTCGCCGCCGGTGGCACAGCGGTGATGGGCACCGACTGGCCGGTGGCGTCCATCGACCCATGGCTGGCACTGGAAACCATGATCACTCGGCAGAACCCGTGGAACGACGACCCGGCCTGCTTCGGCGACCCGATCAGCCTCGAGCAGGCGCTGACCGTGATCACCAGCAACGGCGCCGTGGCCATGGGCCTGGAACACAGCACCGGCAGCCTGCAAACGGGCAAGTCGGCGGACCTGATCGTCATCGACCGCGACCTGTTCGCTGCTCCGGCGCGCAACTACATTCACAAGACCCAGGTACTGCTGACCTTCGTTGAAGGGCAACTGGTCTACGACCGCCATTCGACACTGGAAGCCGTCGGCCTCAAGGCCGTGTGGCGGGGCGAACCACCGGTGCTGGAGGGCAAGGCAGAATGACTTCCCCACGCATCGCCGTGACCGTCGTTTCGGGGTTTCTCGGCGCCGGTAAAACCACGCTACTCAACCACATGGTGCGCCGTGCCGAAGGCAGCCGGCTGGCGGTGATCGTCAATGATTTCGGTGAGCTGAACATCGATGCGGCCATCGTTTCCGAAGTCACCGACGCCGTGTACAGCCTGCAAAACGGCTGCATCTGCTGCACCGTGCAGGAGGACCTGCTGGCGCAACTTGGCAGCCTGGCGCAGCTTGATCCAAAGTTGGAGCGCATCGTCATCGAGTGCAGCGGAGTGTCCGATCCGCAGCGCATCGTGCAGACCCTGGCCTATCCGCAGCTGCGCAGCCAGATGCAACTGGATATGGTGATTACCGTGGTCGACGCCACCCGCCATCTGCAACTCGAGGGTGAGTACGCGCGTTTGGCTCGGGCGCAGGTGGCCGCTGCCGACTTGCTGTTGCTGAACAAGACCGATCTGGTCGACGAATCACAGTTGCAGACGTTGCGCGAAGCTTTGGGTGCCCGGACTCGGGTGCATGAAAGCGTGCAGGCCGAATTGCCCGATGCGCTGTGGCTCGACACCGACCTGGACCTTGAGCCTCGGGCGCAGAAACCGCTGACGCGGGTGGCTGATGGTAATCACGGCGAGATGTTCAGCAGCTGGTTGTGGCAGCGCGACGCGGCCCTCGATGTCGAGTGCTTGCGTGGCTGGCTGAAGGCGCTGCCCGGTGATGTCTTCCGGGTCAAGGGCCTGGTGCTGCTGACGCCGGGCAGCACGGCGCACTGGCTGCAACATGTCGGCACCCGCAGTCAGTTTCTGCCGGCGGCGGATGACGCCCAGGCCAGCTCCACGCGCCTGGTGTTCATCGCTCGCCGCGGCTTCGATGGCTGGGAGGCATTGGCGCAAGGGCTGGAAGACTGCATCGTGAAAGAGGGCGTTGGGGCATGACATTGACAGAGCAGCGTTTGCGCGAAGAACTGGCCGCCTGTTATCGCCTGGTTGCGCACTTTCGCATGACCGATTTGATCTTCACCCATATCTCGGTGCGCATTCCGGGGCCGGAGCATCACTTTCTGATCAACCCTTACGGGCTGATGTTCGACGAGATCACTGCGTCCAACCTGGTCAGGATCGACCTCGATGGCCGCGCCGTGGAGCCATCGCCGTACCCGGTGAATCCGGCCGGGTTCGTGATCCACAGTGCCATCCACGGTGCGCGGGAGGATGCGCAATGCGTGCTGCACACCCATACCAGATCCGGGTGTGCGGTGGCGGCGTTGAAGTGCGGGTTGTTGCCGGTGAACCAGATTTCCATGGAGTTTTATGGTCGGGTCGCTTACCACGACTACGAAGGTGTCGCGCTGGACCTGAGCGAGCAAGAGCGCCTGGTGCAGGATATCGGCGACAAGCCGGTGTTGTTGCTGCGCAACCATGGGTTGCTGACTGTCGGCGAGACCGTAGGGCAGGCATTCATGCGCATGTACTACCTGGAAAAGGCCTGTGACATTCAGCTGGCGGCCATGGCGGCGGGAGAGGTCATACTGCCACCGGCTGAGGTGTGCGCGCACACCGAGCGTCAGTTCAATGATCCGGCGCGGGCGCTGGAAGAGGGGGAGCTGGCTGACCCGGATGCCATGCAACTGGCCTGGGCGGCGTTGCTGCGCATGCTTGAGCGGGCGGCTCCGGGGTATCGCGACTAGCCCCAACTCTTGTATTGAACGGGCTGGCCCCTTCGCGAGCAGGCTCGCTCCCACAGTTGATCGGGGGTGTCACAACATCTGCGTACAGGGCAAATCCCCTGTGGGAGCGAGCCTGCTCGCGAAAGCGGCCTGTCAGGCACCACAACCTTTCAGGCTTGCCGCGGTGTATTCAGGTTCATCGACCGCTCCGCCAAAGCCGAAGCGGTCTCTTCATCGATCGGCAATGAAAAACGAAACGTCGCCCCCCGCCCCGGTACATCGATCAACTGAATCTCGCGCCCGTGCAATTGCAGGATGCGATGCACGATCCGCAGCCCCAGCCCGCCATCGCGTCGTGCGCCACCGATGTTGAACGGGCGCAGGAACAGGCCTTCGCGCAATTCCGGAGCAATGCCGGGGCCGGTATCGCTGACTGTGACTTCGATGAATGAGCCTTGCGGGCGCAGGCCCAGTTCGACTTCGCCACCGGACGGGGTATGGCGCAGGGCGTTGTCGAACAGGTTGGTCAGCACCCGCTCGATCAAGCCGAGGTCCGCGCAGGCCGCCGAGGCATTTGGCGCGAACGTGGCCTTGAGTTCGACTTTGCGCGCTTCGGCGGTGAGTTCGAATTTCTGGAAGATGTCCTGGGCCAGGTCGGTCAGGGAAAAGCGTTCCAGCACCGGTTGCACGAAGCCGTGTTCCAGCCGCACCAGCTCCAGCAGCGACTGCGCCAGACCGCCGACCTTGCGGCTTTGGTCCAGCGCGATGCCGAGGTAGCGACGGCGGTCGGCAGGGGACAGCGTGGCGTCCTTGAGCGACAGGGTTTCCAGATAACCATGCAGCGAGGCCAGCGGCGTGCGCAGGTCGTGGGAGATGTTCGCCACCAGTTCGCGGCGTTCCTGATCCTGGCGGGTCAAGGAGCGCCATTGTTCGCCCAGGCGGGCCTGCATCTGCCGGAATGCGGCATCGAGCACGGCGATTTCATCGTGGCTGGCGGCTTTTTCCTGCGTGACGGGCAGGGCCGGTGTGACCGGAACGCCGTCGATGTCGAACTGACTGACCGTTTCGGTCAGGCGGCGCAATGGCCGGGTGATCAAGGCAAACGCCGTGAGGCCGGCAATCAGGCACAGCAGCGCCACCAGTCCGATGGACCACAGTGCCGTGTTGAGCGCCGCACTGGTCGCGCCGCGTTCGGCCAGGCGGTCGTGATCCTCACCAAGCAGTACCACATAGAGATAACCGGCCGGCTTGCCATCAACCTTCAGCTGTGCAGCGCTGAACACCTTGCGCGCATCGACACTGCGCGGGTCGTCGCCGAGAATCGGCAGGGCATCGCCCCGCAGCAGGTGCTGGATCGGCGCCAGGTCGACCCGCTCGCGACGAATCCGGCCCTCGGGCGCGGCGCTGCCGACAATCTTGCCTTGGGTATCGAGCAGGTACACCTCGACACTCGGGTTGACCTGCATCAGTTTGCTGAACAGATCGCGCACGGCATTGGGCATCAGGCCCTGGGTGTCCATCAGCACCGTGTCGCGGGCGATGTGCTGCGCCAGGTCCCGGGACAAGCCTTGCACCACTTCCTGCTCATGCATCTGGTTGGAACGCACCTGCATCCACGCCGACGTGCCGCAGCACACCAGCAGCAGCACGGCGAACACCAGGGACAGGCGTTGCGTCAGGGTCAGCCTCATGGCTGCGACTCCTCACCGGTGGCGAATTTGTAGCCGCGGCCCCAGACCGTGAGGATGCGCACCGGTTGCGCCGGATCGGCCTCGATCTTGGCGCGCAGGCGGTTGATATGGGTGTTGACCGTGTGCTCGTAGCCTTCGTGGCTGTAGCCCCACACGGCATTGAGCAGGTCCATGCGCGAGAACACCTTGCCGGGCTGTCGGGCGAAAAAGTACAGCAAATCGAACTCCCGGGGCGTGAGGTCCAGGCGACGTCCGTCGAGGGACACTTCGCGGGTGATCGGGTCGATGGCCAGGCCATCGGTGAGCAGGCTGCCGGCATCCATCTTCAGGTTGCGCGCCATGGCATCGACCCGGCGCAGCAGCGCCTTGACCCTGGCCACCAGCTCCAGCATGGAGAAGGGCTTGGCCAGGTAGTCGTCGGCACCCAGTTCGAGGCCGAGAATCCGGTGCACTTCGCTGGAGCGCGCACTGGTGATGATGATCGGCGTGTAGCGCGCCATGGCGCGGGCGCGGCGGCAGATTTCCAGGCCGTCGACACCGGGCAGCATCAGGTCGAGGATCAGTGCATCCCAGTTGCCTTGCTGCAGCAGGCGCATGCCTTCATCGCCATCGGCGCTGTGCACCACCTCGAACTGCTCGTCACGCAGGTGCAGGCAGATCAGGTCGGCGATGTGCAGGTCGTCCTCGACCACGAGGACTCGTTTGGTCTGTTCCATCCACTTCAATCCTTCGGCGCATTGTGCGTATTGCCAATACTGTAGGAGCGAGCCCTGCTCGCGATGGAGGCCAACGATAACGCGGGACACCTGACACCCCGTGGCGCCCTCAGGTTCTTCGCGAGCAGGCTCGCTCCTACAGTGGCACAGGCATTGTGCGGGTTTTTCGGCGCCCGAGTTATCACGAATTGTTTAACTTCCCGTGAGGATTTGGCGATCACCCAAAGCCTAGGCTGTGCTCCATGAAACACCCCTGGATTTTTTGGAGGCGAGCATGTTTTCACGACGGCAATTTCTTGTAGCGAGCGGCGGGCTGGGGGTTGCAGCCGTGGCGATCGGCCTGTTGCCGAAGTTTTCCACAGGCTCGGCCTTGATCAGTGAAGTCAGCGCAGCGGAGGCATTCGAAGTGACCCACAGCGACAGTGAATGGCACGCGATCCTGAGCGACGAGCAGTACGAAATCCTTCGTGAAGAAGGCACCGAGCGGGCCTACAGCAGCCCGCTGAACAACGAGCACCGCGATGGCACCTTCGCCTGCGCCGGTTGCGACCTGCCGTTGTTTTCCTCGGCGACCAAGTTCGACAGCCGCACCGGCTGGCCGAGTTTCTGGGCACCGCTGGACAAGGCCGTGGCCACCCGCCAGGACCGTACGTTCGGCATGGTCCGCGAAGAGGTCCACTGCCGGCGTTGCGGCGGGCATCTGGGGCATGTCTTCGATGACGGCCCGAAACCCACCGGCCTGCGTTACTGCATGAATGGCCTGGCGATGAAATTCGTGCCGAAGACGGTGTGATTCCCTTTCACTCACTTTTTGCAGGTAATCGCCATGTGGCTGCTGGTCCTCGCTTATCTCGGTGGTGTGCTGACGATTGTCAGCCCGTGCATTCTGCCGGTGTTGCCGTTTGTCTTCGCCCGCACCGGGCAACCCTTCGTCAAAAGCGGATTGCCGCTGCTGACAGGGATGGCACTGACCTTTGCGCTGGTCGCCACATTGGCGGCGGTGGGCGGTGGTTGGGTGGTGCAGCTCAATCAGTACGGGCGCTGGCTGGCGCTGGTGTTCGTCGCGCTGTTCGGTGTGACGCTGTTGCTGCCGCAATTGGCCGAACGGCTGACCCGACCGTTAGTGGCAGCAGGCAGCCGTTTGTCGGAGTCCGCGGGCGCCGATGCGCGGCCACGTCCCGCGGCTTCGTTGCTGATCGGTGTGGCCACCGGCCTGCTGTGGGCGCCGTGCGCGGGGCCGATCCTCGGCCTGTTGCTGACCGGCGCGGCGCTGCAAGGGGCGAGCATTCAAACCACCTTTTTGCTGCTGGCGTACGCCGCAGGTGCAGCCACCTCCCTCGCGCTGGCGTTGCTGTTGGGCGGCAAAGTCTTCACGGCAATGAAACGCTCGATTGGCGCGGGCGAATGGCTGCGTCGCGGACTCGGCGCGGCGATGCTGGCCGGTGTCGCGGCGATTGCCCTGGGGCTGGACACAGGGGTTCTGGCGCGGTTTTCCACGGCGTCGACCGGTGGTATCGAGCAAGCGCTGGTGGAAAAACTGAGCGGCAAGTCACCGCGTAGCAGCGAGGCGATGAAGGCGCAAAACCCGGCCGCCGAAGGGGCGATGCCGGTGGCAGACAAGACCCCGGGCACCTTGCCGGTCGAAGGCAATCTGCCGTCGCTGGAGGGCGCCGTGCAATGGCTCAACTCGCCACCCCTCGATGCCCAGGCATTGAAAGGCAAGGTGGTGCTGGTGGATTTCTGGACCTACTCCTGCATCAACTGCCTGCGCTCGTTGCCCTATGTGAAAGCCTGGGCCGAGAAGTATCGCGATCAGGGGCTGGTGGTGATCGGCGTGCATGCGCCGGAGTTTGCCTTCGAGCGTGACGTCAACAACGTCACCAAAGCCATGAAGGATCTGGGCATCAACTACCCGGTGGCCATCGATAACGAGTACAGGATCTGGCGCGCCTTCAACAACGAATACTGGCCGGCGCATTACTTTGCCGACGCCCAGGGACGCATCCGTTATCACCACTTCGGCGAAGGCGAGTACGCCGAGTCGGAACGGGTCATCCAGCAATTGCTGCGCGAAGCAGGTGCGGCCAATGTCGCGGACGGGCTGATCAGTGCCAAGGCCGACGGTGTGCAAATGGCCCCGGACAACAACGAAGTGCAATCACCGGAAACCTACGTCGGCTATCAGCGTGCGGAGCATTTCGTGCCGGAAACCGCGCTGGCGCCGGACAAGGTCGCGGCCTACAACCCACCGGCGCAACTGGCCCTCAACGACTGGAGTTTGGCTGGCCAATGGCATGTCGGCCCGGAGCGGGCCACGGCCAGCGCAGCGGCCAGCCGCATCGTCTATCGCTTCCACGCGCGTGACTTGCATCTGGTGCTTGGCCCCGGCGCCGATGGCAAACCGGTGCGCTTCAACGTGCTGATCGACGGCAAGGCGCCGGGCGAAGACCACGGCATGGACGTGGCACCCGACGGCAGCGGCACCGTGACGGACCAGCGCTTGTATCAACTGGTGCGGCAGAGCGGCGGCGTGACCGATCGGACCTTCAGCATCGAGTTTCTTGATCCGGGTGCGTCGGCGTACGCCTTCACCTTCGGCTGATCACTGTTCAACGCTTCAGGAGTTTGCCCCATGAAAACCCTCTTCACCTGGCGCCGTACCCTGTTGGGGCTGGCGGCTGCCGGCATCATCAGCCAATGCTCGGCCTTCTCTTTCGGTGGTGCCGAACAGGCGGTCATCATTCCACCGCCGGCCCTCGACGAAACCACCCAGGCCCGCAGCGAAACCGCCGTGTTCGCCGGCGGCTGCTTCTGGGGCGTCCAGGGGGTGTTCCAGCATGTCAAAGGTGTGAAAAACGCTGTCTCCGGCTATGCGGGCGGGGCGGCCAATACCGCGCAATACGAGCGCGTCAGCGGCGGCAATACCGGCCATGCGGAGTCGGTCGAAGTCACGTTCGATCCCGGCCAGGTCAGCTACGGCACCTTGCTGCAAATCTACTTTTCCGTGGCGCACAACCCCACCGAACTCAACCGCCAGGGACCGGACAGCGGCACCCAGTATCGCTCGGCGATCTTTACCAAAAGCACTGAGCAGCAGCGGGTCGCACAGGCCTACATCACTCAGCTCGACGCCGCTCATGTCTTCAACAAGCCGATCGTCACCAAGCTCGAATCCTTCAACGGTTTCTACCCGGCGGAGGAAGAACATCAGGACTTCCTGACCGAACACCCGACCTATCCGTACATCGTGATCAACGATTTGCCGAAGGTCGCGCAGTTGAAACAGCTGTACCCGAATCGCTATCAGGAGCAACCGGTGCTGGTGAAGGCGGGGATGTAAATGGCGATCAGATACTGCATGGCCTATTCGGCCGACGGGTGCTTGCCCCACATCTGCATGGCGAATTCGACGAAACGGCGCAACTTCGGCAAGCGGTGGCGATCCTGGGCGTAGACCAGGTGCATCGGCCGACTGGGCGGGCAGTGATCGGGCATCAAGGCCACCAGCTTTCCGTCCTTGAGGTCTTGCTCGACCAAGGCGTCGGGCATCATCACGATGCCCATGCCGGTCCGCGCCGCCTGATGCAAACCGGCCGAACTGTTGATCAGCATCGGCCCGCTGACCCCCACGCTGACTTCGCCATCGGGGCCGGCCAGGCGCCATTCCTTTTGCACCGATTGCCAGTCATCGCCGGCCGGATAGGCAAAGGACAGGCAGTCGTGCTGTCGCAGGTCTTCAGGTGTTTGCGGAGTGCCCCGACGGGCCAGGTATTGCGGTGATGCGCACATGGTCAGGGTGTAGTCGATCAGCGGGCGGGCGATCAGGTTGGAAGGCTCCAGCGCGCCGAGGCGAAACGCCACGTCCAGACCGTTTTCCAGCAGATCCGGGCGGCGGTTGGTCAGTACCACGTCGAGTTTCACCCGCGGGTTCTGCAGGCTGAACTCACTCAGTGCCGGTGCCAGGCGCTCGGTACCGAAGGTCAAGGGGGCGGTGATGCGCAAGGTGCCGCTCGGTTCGTCGAGCGCCTGTTCGGCCAGGCGCTCGGAATCGGCCACCAGCCCCAACACTTCCAGGCAACGCTGGTAATACGCGGCGCCGAACTCGGTCAGCCGCTGGCGCCGCGTCGTGCGGTTGAGCAGGCGCACACCCAGCCGTTGCTCCAGGGCCTTGAGGTGGTTGCCGACCATGGTCGTGGACATTTCGCACTGCAAAGCGGCGGCGGTCATGCTGCCGGTCTCCACCACTTTGACGTAAACGTTCATTGCCTGGAATAAATCCATTATCAAGCTCTGCTTTTAAATGATTGAAGTTTTGCGGTGTTTATCCAGTTCTGGTGGCTAACCATACTGCAAAAACACCGACCCTTGCTGGAGCTTGATGTCATGACCGCCGCCTGCCTGATGAGCACTTACCAACCCCTGGCCTTGAGTTTCAACAAGGGCCTGGGCACTCGCCTGTGGGATCAGGCCGGTCGCGAATACCTGGATGCGGTCGCCGGTGTGGCGGTGACCAACGTCGGCCACTCCCATCCGAAAATCGTTGCCGCGATTACCGAGCAGGCCGGGCTGCTGCTGCACACCTCGAACCTCTACAGCATCGACTGGCAACAACGGCTGGCGCAGCAACTGACCCGGCTGGCGGGCATGGACCGAGCGTTTTTCAACAACTCCGGGGCCGAAGCCAATGAAACCGCACTGAAAATCGCCCGGTTGCATGGCTGGCACAAAGGCATCGAGCAGCCGCTGGTGGTGGTCATGGAGAACGCATTCCACGGCCGCACCCTCGGCACATTGTCTGCCAGCGATGGCCCGGCGGTACGCCTGGGGTTCAACAAGCTGCCGGGGGATTTCGTCAAAGTGCCGTTCGGCGACCTCGATGCGCTGGACAAGGTGCAACAGGCCTATGGCTCGCGGATCGTGGCGGTGCTGATGGAGCCGATCCAGGGCGAAAGCGGCGTGCAACTGGCGCCAGCGGGCTATCTCAGCGCCGTGCGCGAATTGTGCAACCGGCGCTCGTGGCTGTTGATGCTCGATGAAATCCAGACCGGTATCGGCCGCACCGGCCAGTGGTTCGCGTTCCAGCACGAAGGCATCGTCCCGGACGTCATGACCCTGGCCAAAGGCTTGGGCAACGGCGTGCCCATCGGTGCTTGCCTGGCCCGTGGCAAGGCGGCCGAACTGTTTACGCCGGGCAGTCACGGCAGCACCTTCGGTGGTAATCCGCTGGCTTGCCGGGTCGGTTGCACGGTGCTGGAGATCGTTGAAGAACAAGGGCTGCTGGAAAACGCCCGGCGTCAGGGCGAGCGCCTGCTCGACAGATTGCGCACAGAGTTGGCGGGTAACCCGAATGTCATGGCGATTCGTGGTCAGGGGCTAATGATTGGTATCGAGCTCAAGCAACCGATCCGTGACCTGAGTTTGATCGCGGCACGGGATCATGGCTTGCTGATCAATGTCACGCGGGGGAAGACCATTCGCCTGCTGCCGCCGCTGACCATTGATGAGCGGGAGGTGGAGATGATTGTCAGGGGGGTGGGGCGGGTAGTGAAAGCGGGCTGAGGCTCGGTTCAGTAATGGTATCTGCACATCACGACACGTATTTCTCCGTCTTCAATGGCGTAGACCAGTCGATGCTCAGCCGTAATCCGGCGTGACCAGAACCCGCTCAAGTTATGCTTGAGCGGTTCGGGTTTTCCAAGGCCGTCGAAAGGCTCACGTTGGATAGCCTTGATCAACAGGTTGATACGTTTGAGCCCTGCCTTGTCGTTCTGCTGGAACCAGAGGTAATCATCCCAGGCTTCAGGGGTGAACTCGATATTCATTCTTCAATCAGTTGCCTGGCTTTGGTTTTGCCGGCTCGCAGGTTACCGATTGATTTGATCAAGCGCTCAGCGTTGGCTGGGGAACGGAGCAGATAGGCGGTCTCTTCGAGAGCGTTGTATTCGGCCAATGACATCATCACTACCGGCTCGCCTTTCTGACGAGTTACCAGTAGCGGGGCGCGATCTTCATTCACCCGGTCCATGGTTTGCGCCAGATGTGCCCGAGCGTTGGTGTAGTTGATGGTTTCCATGTGTTTGTCCTCGCTTGATGCAGAGAACGTACAGAAATGAGTACATGTTAGCAAGGCGATACCTACGAGTGGTTGTTACGTAGAAGTGCATCCACATTTGTATCAAGTATCGCTGAATGTTCCTCAGGACGTTTCCGAGACAGGTGTAATCCCATTCTGAGCTACATGCCATCCAACAGGCTTGTGTCCGACCACAGCTCCGAATGCTTACGAGTGACGAACCAGTGCGGTGATTTTCTCCCGATCTTCCAGCCGGATTTTCGCACCGCAAAACCCCTTGAATAGTTGCTGATGCGCCGCAAACCCACTGGACTCCTGCCGTTGGCGATAGCTGCCCGCCCATTCCAGCAAGGCGATCAGCAACAGGTCCTGTTCATCGCGTCCGGCCTCGCGTTGTCGAATGTTGGCCACGCATTCTTCGTCCCTGACACTCAGCCAGATCAGCGCCGTGGCCCGGTGGAGGATTTCGCTGATGATCCAGCCGTAGACTCCTTCGATCACCCAGCGCTCTTCACTTGCCACGCGGCGTGCCATTCCCAGTGCTTCGTTTCGGGGGCGAGGGATGCTGTGTTCGTCGGACAGCCAGTGAATCTGGTCGAGGTCGGTCCAGGGGGTGTGTAGTTGCTCGGCCAGCCGCTGTGCCAGCCAGCTCTTGCCGGAGCCGGAGTTGCCGATGATCAGGGTTCGGGTGAGGTCCATGGGCGACACCGTTCAAATGTGGGAGCAACTGTTTGCAAGTTGACCTGATATTACTGCTGCTCCCGATCCAGTTGTGGGAGCGAGCCTGCTCGCGAAGGCGGCCTGACTGGGTACATATCCATTTTTTGGGTAACGGCGACTGATGGTTTCGCCCTTACGGCGACTCACTTTTTTAACAAGCGCCTTAAAAAAGTAAGCAAAAAAGCGCTCGCCCCGAACGTCCGGCCCCTCGCCAGGGCTCGGGGTTCCTTCGCTCCGGTATTCATCCGGGGGCATTGCCCTCCGGTCGGCTTCGCGCGACCTACATGCAATGGGTTTGACTGCGTCGAACGGCGCTGCGCGCCATTCCCCGGATGAACACCTCCACTCAGCCTGCCGAAGGGGCGGGTGGATCAAGATCAAGAGCGGCAGGCGAGCTAACGCTCGGCCTTGTAGGAGCGAGCTTGCTCGCGATGGACGTCAACGATGACGCGGGCTGTCTGAATGCCCGCGGTGTCCCGACGTTTTTCGCGAGCAGGCTCGCTCCTACAGTTTTTCGTGGTGTCTTCTCTACCTCAATCATCGCCTTGCGGCGCAAGCATCCGGGTTTTCGGTGAGCCGTTCGAGTTGTGCTGGTAGATCGTCTGCGGCTGCCCTTTTTCATTGAAAAACACCTGGCCGATCCCCGCCGAGTTCCATAGTCGTTCACCGGCTTCGGCGTGTTCCGGGACGTGCGGGACGATACGCATGCGTCGGCGTTTGGTCAGCCAGTTCAGCGGTGAGCGTGGTGAGTACAGCCAGCGGTTGAGACGGTCGAACCATTCGAGCAGGGTGGCCGGGAATTCATTCTTGATGCCGCTGCTGGTGATCTGCCAGATGCGCGGCCCGGCCTTGCGGTGGCGGATCAGTACTTCGTAGACGAAGGAGTAGTGCACGTCGCCCGACAGCACTACGTAGTTACCCGGCGTGCGCGAGTGGCGGAAAATGTTCAGGATCACCTGGGCCGCGCCGCGATGGGCCATCCAGTTTTCCGCGTCCACCAGCAGTGGATAACCGCACCAGCTGAATACCCGCTGCACGGTTTCGATCAGTTTGACGCCGAAGATCGGTGCTGGCGAAACGATGATTGCGCTCGGGTGGTCCAGCAGGTCCTGTTGCAGTTCGCTGAGGGCTTCCCAGTCGAGCAGGCCGGAAGGCTGCTTGAGGTTCATCTCGCTGCGCCAGCGCCGGGTGCGGGTGTCGATCACCACCATGGCCGGGGTGGTCGGCAGAACGTAATGCCAGTGCTGAAACTTCAGCAGATCATCGATCAGATCATCCTGGACCCTGCTGTCGAGGTGACGCTCGTGTGCACCGGTGCTCAACGCACCGGCCTTTTCCAGTACGGCCCCGAACGCATCCGGATTGTTGCCCCAGCCCTGGCACAGCATGTACGCCAGCAGCGCATTGCCGATGATGCGTCGGGAGAACGGGTGGCCGTAGGCCGTTTCCTCCCATTGCGCGGAAAGGTTCCAGTCGTCGGTGATGTCGTGGTCGTCGAAGATCATCAGTGTCGGCAGATGCGCCAGGGCCCGAGCGACGTTGCCCAGGCCGGCCTTGAAGGCATCGATGCGCGTCTGTTCCAGGGTGTAGCGCTTGAGTCGTTCTGGTGTCAGTGTCGGTGCCCGAGGTGTGATCAGGGTCCAGGGCGTTGGCGACCAGACCAGCAAATACATGGCCATGACTTCGGCGAAGGTCACCAAGTGATTGTCGGCGCTGCTGCTGGTGAAAATCGGCTTGCGCACCCCGCCGAAGAAGCGATCACGCAGGGTTTCGTTGCTTTTCAGCGCAGGAAGCAAATCGGCGCGGTGGTAGTAACTCGCGGCGTGGCCATACAACTCGGCGCTGTCGCTGACCACGGCACCTTTCAGATGTTCGCCGAACAACCCCAACCGCTCGATCAAGGCGTGAATCGCCCGCAACATCGGCCCCGCGACATCATCGGCGTAGACCTGATCGCCGGTCATCATCAGCAGTGCCGGGCGGTCCCTGGCGGCGTGTTCCTGCGCCAGCAACCGGTCGACGCACAGCAGGCCGTCCGCCGCCGGGTGATGAGGCTTGCGGCAAGAGCCGTGCAGTAACTGATCGACCTGTGCGCGCAGCACGAAGTTCGGGCAACGGGCATCGCCATACAGCAGGTGTGGCGCCCAGTCGGCGATGCCTTGTTCAGCGCCATCGATCAGCAGGTCGTAGTCGATCGACTCATCCCAGGGCAGGGCGCAATCGAGGTGCACATCGATCAAATGCACAAAAGCATGAGCCCCCATTGCAATCACCGTGCATTGCCCGGCATCGAGACGGATATCGCCGACACCCTGCAAGCGCAAGGTCAGCGCCAGCGCCCGGGAGCCCACCAGCCACAGCACCAGCCGCGTGGGCTCAAGACGTCGCAGCAGCGGGCCGGCCAGGACCGGCGGCAGGGTTTGGTGATCGTCGGGCAGTGGCGGTTTTTCGGACATCCGGGGGCAAGGCTCTTGGGGCATCGGGGCGGGCGATGATAGCGCAGGTGGCGACGGGACAACCCGTCAGCACCGGCCGCCACCGCAAACAAAAAATGACAAGACCCCCGGCCAGCAAGGAGGGAGCTGCCCGGCCTGTCACCAAATGAAAAGCCATTGTCGTCTGATGAGAAGCGTCTCAAAGGGCCTCGTCCTACAGTCCAATCAGCGCAATTCGATGCAACACGCCCATATTGCAGATTGGAGAATAAGAAAAATGGCAAAAGCCGTACGCTTTTACGAAACCGGTGGTCCCGAAGTTCTACGTTATGAGGACGTCGAAGTCGGCGAACCCGGTCCAGGTCAGGTTCGGCTTCGTCATGTGGCCGTCGGCCTGAACTATGCCGACACCTATTTTCGTAACGGTACCTATCCGATTCCTATGCCCAACGGCATGGGCGTCGAGGCTTCTGGCGTAGTCCAGGCCGTTGGTGAAGGGGTCACCAACGTCGAAGTCGGCGATCGCGTCACCTACACCGGTTTTCTCAACACCCTCGGCGCCTACAGCACCGAGCGCCTGATCGCGGCCGCGCCGCTGATCAAGCTGCCGGAAACCATCAGCTTCGAGACGGCAGCCGCGATGACCATGCGCGGTTTGACCTCCTCGTACCTGATGCGCCGCATCTACGACTTCAAGGCTGGCGACACCATCCTGCTGCACGCCGCTGCCGGTGGTGTCGGCCTGATCGTTTCGCAGTGGGCCAAATTGCTGGGCCTGAACGTGATCGGCACGGTGTCGACCGAGCAGAAGGCCGAAATCGCCCGGGCTCACGGTTGCGACCATACAATCAATTACAGCCATGAAGACGTCGCCGCCCGCGTTCGCGAACTGACCGACGGTGTGGGCGTCAACGTGGTGTTCGACAGCGTTGGCAAGAACACCTTCATGGGTTCGCTGGATTCGTTGAAACCCCGTGGCCTGATGGTCTGCGTGGGTACCGCATCCGGACCGATCCCGGCGTTCGACCCGGTGATGCTGGCGATGAAAGGTTCGCTGTACCTGACCCGCCCGGCCCTGGCCAACTACATCGCCGACCCGGCGGAAAAAGCCGCGCTGGCCGGTGAGTTGTTCGACCACGTCGGCAGCGGCCGGATCAAGATCGAGATCAACCAGCACTACGCGTTGCAGGACGCCGTGCAGGCCCATCGCGACCTTGAGTCACGCAAGACCACAGGCTCGTCGATTTTCGTCATTTAAGGAGCGGCCAGCCATGAAAGTCGAACAATTGACCTGCAGCATCGGCGCCGAACTGATCGGCGTCAATCTGGCCGACGCCGTCCATGACGACGGTCTGTTTGCCGAAATTCGTGCCCAGTTGCTCAAGCACCGCGTGGTGTTCCTGCGTGACCAGGACATCACCCGCGCCGAACATGTGGCCTTCGCCCGGCGCTTCGGTGAGCTGGAGGATCATCCGGTGGCCGGTAGCGATCCGGATCACCCGGGCTTGGTGCGGATCTACAAGAATCCGGACCAGCCGATGGATCGCTATGAAAACGCCTGGCACACCGACGCCACCTGGCGCGAGGCGCCGCCAATGGGTTGCGTGTTGCGCTGCGTGGAATGCCCGCCGGTCGGCGGCGACACCATGTGGGCCAACATGGTCCAGGCCTATGCAAACTTGCCGGAAGACGTAAAGGTCAAGATCGCCGACCTGCGCGCCCGTCACAGTATCGAAGCGAGTTTCGGTGCGGCGATGCCGATCGAAAAGCGCCTGGCGCTCAAGGCGATGTACCCGGACGCTGAACACCCGGTGGTGCGCACCCATCCGGAAACCGGCGAGAAGGTGCTGTTCGTCAACGCCTTCACCACCCACTTCAGCAACTACCACACCCCTGAGCGGGTGCGCTTCGGCCAGGACGCCAACCCCGGCGCCAGCGAATTGCTGCGCTACCTGATCAGCCAGGCGTACATCCCCGAGTATCAGGTGCGCTGGCGCTGGAAGCCCAACAGCATCGCCATCTGGGACAACCGCAGTACCCAGCACTACGCCGTCATGGACTACCCGCCGTGCCATCGCAAGATGGAGCGCGCCGGGATCATCGGCGACAAGACGTTCTGATCGAACGCCACCTGCATTAGCACTCGTTAACACGTCTGCCCGGCACGATCCCGGGTGGACGGAACAATCATAAGAACTGGAGTAGACCATGCAATTCTTCGACGATTCCCTGCACCCGGAAAACATGGAAAAGGTAGTCATTACCGTGGCCCCGTACGGCCCGGAATGGATGCCTGAAGATTTCCCGGAAGACATCCCGCTGACCATGGACGAGCAAGTCCAGAAAGCGGTCGATTGCTATGAAGCCGGCGCCACCGTACTGCACTTGCATGTACGTGAACTGGACGGCAAGGGTTCCAAGCGTCTGTCGAAGTTCAACGAGTTGATCGCCGGTGTGCGTGAAGCCGTACCGGACATGATCATCCAGGTCGGCGGCTCGATTTCCTTCGCCCCGGAAAGCGATGGTGAAGCGGCCAAGTGGTTGTCCGACGATACCCGCCACATGCTGGCCGAACTGACGCCAAAACCGGATCAGGTCACCGTGGCGATCAACACCACCCAGATGAACATCATGGAGCTGCTGTATCCGGAGTACCTCAAAGGCACTTCTCTGGATAACCCGTTGATCCATGCCGCCTACAGCGAAATGACCGTACCGGCCGGCCCGGCCTGGGTCGCCGAGCACCTCAAGCGCCTGATGGACAACGGCATCCAGCCGCACTTCCAGCTGACCGGCATGCATGCCATGGAAACCCTCGAGCGCCTGGTGCGCAGGGGCGTCTACAAGGGTCCGCTGAACCTGACCTGGATCGGCATCGGCGGCGGTTTCGACGGCCCGAACCCGTTCAACTTCTTCAACTTCATCCACCGTGCGCCGGACGGTTGCACCCTGACCTCCGAATCGCTGCTCAAGAACGTGATGCCGTTCAACACCATGTCGATGGCCATGGGCATGCACCCGCGTGTTGGCAACGAAGACACTATCATTGATCACAAGGGCGATCGCTTCGGCTCGGTGGCGCAGATCCAGCAAACCGTGCGCATTGCCCACGAACTGGGGCGCGAAATCGCTACCGGCAAGGAAGCTCGCGAGATCTATCGCATCGGCGTGCAGTACGAAACCGTCGAGGAAACGCTGCTGGCCAACGGCATGGCCCCCAACCGCAAGGCTGGGCAGAAAGGCGTGCCGCAACGCGGCTGACCGATCAGGTGCGCGAGAGGCCGTGACCTCCCGCGCACCGCACTGCAACACGCTTGATAAAAAAAATAAAACGAAGCTTTGAGGAGGCTGCATGGCCTTTCACCCAATCGCCGCCGGCGATGACGACACCGGTAGTGTCGGCGTTGCGCGCCAATATGCCTGGATCGTCTTTGCACTGACGTTCGGCCTGTTGATTTCCGATTACATGTCGCGTCAGGTACTGAACGCGGTATTCCCGTTGCTCAAGGGCGAGTGGGCGTTGAGTGACGGCCAGCTCGGTCTGCTCAGCGGCATCGTTGCATTGATGGTGGGCCTGCTGACATTCCCGCTGTCGTTGATGGCCGACCGCTTCGGCCGGGTCAAGAGCCTGGCGCTGATGGCAATGCTCTGGAGTCTGGCGACTCTGGGCTGCGCACTGGCGCAGGACTATCAACAGATGTTCATCGCACGATTCATGGTCGGCGTCGGCGAAGCGGCCTATGGCAGCGTCGGCATCGCCGTGGTGATTTCGGTGTTCCCCAAACACATGCGCGCCACCCTGGCCAGTGCCTTCATGGCCGGCGGGATGTTCGGCTCGGTGTTGGGCATGGCCCTGGGCGGCGCCATCGCGGCCAAGCTGGGCTGGCGCTGGTCGTTTGCCGGCATGTCGCTGTTTGGCCTGATGCTGGCGCTGCTCTATCCGTTGATCGTCAAGGAAGCACGCATCGCTCCGCAGCGTGCCGCTCAAGTGGCGAACAAGGCAACGGCGGCGGTCAAGCGGCCGTTGCGCACGCTGTGGTCCAGCCGTTCGGTGGTGGCAACCTACGTCGCCAGCGGCCTGCAGTTGTTCGTCGGCGGTACGGTGATGGTGTGGATTCCCAGCTACCTCAACCGCTACTACGACATGCCCACCGACAAGGCCGGCGGCATGGCGGCGATCATCGTGTTGTGCAGCGGTACGGGCATGATCCTGTGCGGCATGCTCAGCGATCGCCTGTGTCGCCACTCGCCGGAGCGCAAGGTCAGCCTGGCCATCGGTTTTTGCCTGGGCAGTTGCCTGCTGTTGTCGGCGGCGTTCGCCTTGCAGGCAGGGCCGGTGCAATTGCTGCTGATCTGCCTGGGCATGCTGATTGCCACCGGCACCACCGGCCCGTGCGGCGCGATGGTTGCCAACCTGACCCATTACTCGGTGCACGGTACGGCGTTCGCCACGCTGACCCTGGCCAACAACATGCTGGGGCTGGCGCCGGGGCCGTTCATCACTGGCCGGGTGTCGGACCTGATCGGCCTGCATGCCGCGTTTCAACTGGTGCCACTGGTCAGCCTCGCGGCGGCAGCGGTGTTCTTTTATGCCAAGTGTCACTACCACAGAGATATTGCCCGCCTTCAGGGTCAGAGCGTGCCTGACCCCGTCAGTGAAGCCGGGCTAGAGGTGAAGTTGTGAGTCGTCGTTTACGTATTGATGTGTTTTTCGATTTTATCTGCCCCTGGTGCCTGATCGGCAAACGCCAACTGGAGCATGCGCAGGTACAGTTTCGCAGTCGCCACCCGGATGTGCAGATCACCACGGTATGGCATGGCGTGCAGTTGTTGCCGCAGTTGCCGGTGCAAGGTGAGCCCTTCGCCGATTTCTATCGCAAACGCCTGGGCAACGCTGACGCCGTGACCATGCGCCAGGCCCAGGTACAGCAAGCTGCCGGGGCGGTTGGACTGACCATCGACCTCAGCCGCATCGAGACGATGCCCAACACCGCAGACGCTCACCGTCTGTTCGAGCGAGTCAGCAGGACGGGCAATGCCAGTCAGCGTGAAATGTTGCTCGAACGCCTGTTCGCCGCGTATTTCATGCGACGCGAAAACCTCGGTTGCCGTGAGACCTTGCTCGCCATTGCCAGTTCCTGTGGCGTCGATACGGACGCGGTGCTCGATTGCCTGAAGGGCGACGCCACGCCATTTGAAGGATCCCCCGACGCGACCAGTGGCGTGCCGAGCTTCCAGTTCGACCGCCGCGTGACGGTGATCGGCGCACAACCTGCTCAGGCGCTGCTCGGGGCCATGAACGAGGCCCTCAAGGAAAGTGATCGCGAGTGGCAACCGGCATGACCCGGCGTATTCCCGTACCGGCGGGCAAACACCCGCAGGCCGGTGGCCGGGCGCTGTTCGAATTCGAAGACAAAAGCCTGGCGTTGTTCAACGTCGACGGGCAGTTGTTTGCCATCGACGACAGTTGCCCGCATCAGGGCGCGTCGCTGTGTGGCGGGCGTCTTGAGGGCCGAGTGATCCAGTGTTGTGCCCATGGCCTGCGCTTCGATTTGCACAGCGGCTATCTGCTTAATTCCAAAGCCGTAAAAGTCACGAGCTACCCGGTCGAGATCATCGACGACCAGGCGTTCATTGTCATCGTTCCCGAGGAGGCCGCGCCATGAGCGCCATCGCTCTCACCCGCATCCACAGTCGCACGCGCGAACTGGCACCGGGGTTTATCGTCAGTCTGATCGTGGCCGCTGCCGCATCGTTTTTGTCCGAGCACTACGGTGCACCGGTCATGCTGTTCGCCTTGCTGCTGGGCATGGCCCTGAATTTTCTCGCCGATGACGGTCCGTGCAAGGCCGGTGTCGAGTTCACCGCCCGCACGGTGCTGCGCATTGGCGTGGCGCTGCTGGGCATGCGCATCACCCTGGAGCAAATGGCGGCGCTGGGCTGGAAGCCGATAGCGCTGGTGGTGATCCTGGTGGTGGTGACCATCAGCGTGTCGGTGGTCGCGGCCAAGGCCCTGGGTTTCCAGCGCCTGTTCGGCATGCTGACCGGTGGCGCGACGGCCATCTGCGGTGCCTCGGCGGCACTGGCCCTGGCGGCGGCGCTGCCGAACCATCCACAGAAAGAACGCGCCACATTGTTCACGGTGATCGGCGTCTCGGCACTGTCCACGCTGGCGATGATCGTCTACCCGATGATTGCCAACTGGCTGCATTTATCGCCGCAGGTGGCGGGGGTATTCCTCGGCGCCACGATCCATGACGTGGCCCAGGTGGTTGGCGCCGGTTACAGCATGTCGACCGAGACCGGCGACACGGCCACGGTGGTCAAGCTGATGCGCGTTGCCATGCTGCTGCCGGTGATCGTCACCGCGGCGATGATCACCCGCATGCAAGGCGCCGACACGACCGGCAAGCGCCCGCCGCTGTTGCCGTGGTTCGCCGTTGGTTTTCTGATCCTTGCGTGCATCAACAGCACCGGATGGGTGGCGCCTGCGGTACAAGGATCGGTCAACGAACTGTCGCGCTGGTGCCTGGTGATTTCCATCAGCGCCCTGGGCATGAAGACCCGGCTCAAGGAACTGGCGGCGGTCGGGATCAAGCCGATTCTGCTGATGGTCGGGGAGACGGTGTTCCTGGTCGTGCTGGTGCTGTTGTTGCTGCACTGGGGGCTCTGAACGCGTCACCACCCATGGTTTTATGGCAGGGCCGCACGGTATTGACTCCTCATGCCGTGGGGCTCCCGACCGGTGTCACAAACACCGGTTCTTCACGGCGACTGTACCAGCAGTCGCCGTTTTTTTTGGGGTGGACAGTCGTCAGTACTTTGGCATCCACCTGTAATTTCTGACAGTAGACGCTACTGGACAGCGAATGCTATCCAGTGCCCATGAACAATCCCGGTGTGCATCACGCAACGCCCGCCCTCGCGGTCATGGACCCGCGAGGGCTTGCTGTGCGCGGAGTGGGCTACTGGCGTGCGCAGGTCGGACAAGCGCCGCAGGCCCGGGCCACACGGCAGGTATTCGACGCGGCGGGGCGCGGGGTTGAACAGTGGGATCCGCGGTTGTCGGTTTCGGCATTGAGTCATGGGCTTAACCTGACGGGGCAAGTGCTGCTGACCGACAGCGTCGATGCCGGTTGGCGTGTATCGATGCACGGGCAGGCCGGTGAGTCCCTGGTTCAGTGGGACAGTCGCGGCACGCGGCAGGACATTGAGTACGACACGTCGATACGCCCGACAGTGGTGATGGAGCAGGCGCGTGGTGAGGCGGTGCGGGTGGTCGAGCGCTTCGAGTATGGCGGCGCCCATCTTCAGGTCGGCAATCAGTGTGGCCGATTGATTCGCCACGACGACCCGGCCGGCACCCGGCATATGCCCGAGTACGATGTGCTGGGGCTGGCGACGAGTGAAATCAGCCACTTTCTCACTGTGTTGGACATGCCCGATTGGCCGCAGGACGAGTCGGCACGTGATGAATTGCTTGAATCCGGGATGGGGCTGGAGAGTCGCTGGGTCTACAATCCTGTCGGCGATTTGCTGAGCCTTGTCGATGCCAGCGACAACCGTCGGCGGTTCAACTACAGCGTGGCTGGACAGCTCAAGGAGGGTTGGCTGCAACCGGCGAATAGCCCGACACCCGGACAGTGCCTGGTGCACGATATTCGCTACAACCCGAGCAGTCAGGTCGAGCGGGAAACCGCTGGCAGCGGTGTGGTTACCGAGGCCGAGTACGCGCCCGCCGATGGGAATTTGTTGCGGCTGGCCGCAGCATTGCCCGGCGCGTCACCCTTGCAGGATCTGCGTTATGAGGTCGATGCGGTCGGCAATATCGTGAGTATCGAGGACCATGCCCTGCCGGTGCGCTTTTTCAAGAATCAACGCATCGAGGCGTTGCGCAGCTTCGGCTATGACAGCCTGGGCCAGTTGATCAGCGCCACCGGGTGGGAAGCCGGGCAAGCCGCCTCTTATCCGATGACCCATTACCGCACCTCCAACGACGCCAACGCCGTGGTCAATTACCGCGAGGAATACGAATATGACGCGTCCGGCAACTTGACTGAGTTGCGGCACCTCGGCGCGCAATCATTCACCCGGCGCTGGGCCATCGCTCCGAACAGCAATCGCAGTCTGCTCGAAGAGGATCAGCCGGCGGATTTCGACGGCGGCTTCGATAGCAACGGAAATCTCCGTTTTTTGCAGCGCGGCCAGACATTGTGTTGGGACCTGCGCAATCAACTCGCCAGCGTTTCACCCGTACAACGTGAAAACGAAGCCGACGACACCGAACGCTACCTCTACGGCGGCGGAGGCAAGCGCCTGCGCAAAGTCCGCACTGCCCTGGCCGGTACTCGTACCCTGATCGCCGAAGTGCGTTACCTGCCGGGACTGGAAATCCATCTGCGCAATGGCGCCCCGTCGCACCAGGTACTCGACCTCGACGCCGGCCGCAATCGCGTGCAATGGCTGCTCGGACCCGGTGCCCCGGAATATGCGTTGCGCTACCACCTCACCGACCACCAAGGCTCCGGCACGCTGGAACTCGATGAACACGCCCGGGTGCAGAGCCGCGAAGTGTATTACCCGTTTGGCGGTACGGCGTGGGAAGACCACAGCGATCAGAGTGGCGCCTGGAAAACCCTGCGTTATTCGGGCAAGGAGCGCGATGCGACCGGGCTCTACTACTACGGTTATCGCTACTTTGCGCCGTGGCTGGGGCGGTGGATCAATCCCGACCCGGCGGGGGCGGTGGATGGGTTGAACCTGTATCGGTTTGTGGGCAATTCGCCGGTGAGCTTTGCTGACGGCGATGGGCGGATGAAGGAACGCGTTAGTGATTTGCACGCCAGCGGTAGGGAGCTACGTACTAGAGAAGAGTTGGTGGCGGATGATCGTCTGACCATGTGGAGCTTGATTTCTGAAGCATTTCAACCGGTGCCCGCTCCATTAGCATCGTCGGCCATTATCGAAAATTTCGACGTCGACTCCCAAGCGTCTGTGAGTTCCATCGGGTCTGAGGCAGGTTTGTTATCTTTTGCAGGCTTGGCAGAGGATCAAGAAGCACCTTCAGGTCTGGAGGAAATAGAGTTGGCTCCACTGACAACGATCGCTCCACCGTCTCCTGTCCCCGGCCCGACGGGTGTTTTATCCGCTACGCCAAATCGTCCTGCCTGTCCCACCTGTGGCAAAGTCTTTTCAGGTAAGAGCACCCTTAACCAACATTTGAGAACACATACCGGTGAGCGACCGTATTCCTGTACAGAACCGGGATGTAATGCAGCATTTACGCAGTTGGGAAACCTGATTCGACATCGTCGAACACATACCGGTGAGCGGCCTTATGCCTGTACAGCACCGGGATGCACTGCAGCATTTACGCAGTCGGGACACCTGGCTGACCATCGTCGAACACATACCGGTGAGCGACCTTACGCCTGCATAGCACCGGGATGCACTGCAGCATTTGCGAGCTTGGGAGACCTGAATAAACATCGTCGAGTGCATACTGACGGGCACCCCTATCTCTGCATGGAACCAGGTTGTAACTCAGCGTTCAAGTGGCCATCGAATCTCAAAGTTCATCGCCGAAAACATGCCGTTTAATGACTATTCATAGACAAGCTGCATGTCCGGACTACGATGGTCCCGTGGAATCAGGGTTCTTTGGGAACCGGCTGTCCCGCAACATCCACCTGAACCTTCGCAGCCCCCTGCTTCTGCACCCGCCAAGTCGCCGGCGGCATACCAAACTGGCTGATAAACCACCGCGTAAACGAACTCGCCATCGAATAGCCAAGCATGTCGGCAATGCGGCTGAGCGAGTAGTTCGGGTTGTCCAGGTAGCGCAGCACCAGGTCGCGGCGCACGTCGTTGATCACGTCGTTGAAGGCGCAGCCGTCGTCCTTCAGGCGGCGTTGTAGGGTGCGCACGTTCATGCCCTGGCTCTGGGCGACCTGTTCGATGGTGGCGCGCCCCATGGGCAGCAGCAGGTAGATGGCCTTGCGCACTTCGAACAGCATCGAGGCGCCTTCGTGGTTCTGCAGCGAGTCGAGGTAGCTCTGGGCGTAGCGGGCCATGGCCGGGTCGGCGTTGGGGTTGGTCATGTCGAGGCTGATGTCGGGGCAGACGATGCCGTTGAACTCGCTGCCGAACTCCAGGTTGCAGCCGAACAGCCGGCGATGCAGGTGCAGGTTCTCCGGTGGCTGGTGCATGAAGTTGACGCTGTAGGGGTGCCAGTGTGAGCCGAGCAGGGCCGAGCACAGCCGGAACATCACGCCGATGGCCAGCTCCGTGGCCTGGCGGCTGGGCATCGGCGTATCGGTGACCACCTCTTCGCGAATGATCACCATCTTGCCAGCCTCTTCAATGAAGATGGCCAACGAGTCATTCATCAGGTGCCGGTAATTGACCACAACCTGCAAGGCATCGCGCAGGGTGCGCTGGTGGCTGAGCAGCAGGCTGACCACGCCGAAGTCCGAGAGCTGGCGCGACTCGGCCATGCTCAGGCCGAAGGTCTGGCAACCGCTGGCGGCGGCGGAATCTTCCAGCAGGCGCACCGCGGCATCGATGGGGATGCGGGTTTCGGGCGCTTGCAATTGGGCTCTGCTCAGGCCGACGCCCGCCAGGACATCTCGCGGGTTGAAACTCAGGTACTGGGTGACCTCCAGGTAGTTGGTCATGACGGCGGCGCGGACAAGCTTGGGCATGCGAAGGTCTTCCCTGGGCCGATGGCGATTGGCGTGAGCGTGGCGACTATATCCAGCGTATCAACAGTTGAACAGTTGTCATGTTGTTGATGGTTTTGATGCTGGCCGCTCACGCAATCTCTACGTGGGTTGATGCAATCGTCCCGCATCCGTTGATTACAGTGACCCTGCGCCAATCTGCGGCACTTTTCGACCAGCGGTCGCACTGTCCTGCTGTCCGACAATTTGTCATCAAAAGAAAAGTACCTGACGTCCAATGTAAAGCGCTTCGGGTGGTCGCTCTTTAATGTCGACCCTACAAAAAGCCCCTGGCGAAAACAGCCAGTCGAGTTATCGAGAAAGCGAAGGTGTTGACCGTGGACAAACTGCAAACTGCCGCCACCATTCTGATCGTTCCGGGTCTGCGCGAGCATGTGGCCGAACATTGGCAAACGCTGCTTGCAGCCAGGCTGGGCAAGGTACGCAGCGTCCCACCGCTGGAGACCGACAAGCTCGATTGCATGGCCCGTGTGCGGGCGATTCAACACGAACTCGAACAGATCGACGGGCCCGTGATTCTGGTGGCCCACAGCGCCGGTGTGCTGATGGTCGCGCACTGGGCGGCGCATTACAGCCGTCCGATCAAGGGCGCCTTGCTGGCCGCACCACCGGACCTCGATGCGGTCTGGCCGGCAAACTATCCATCTTCCGAAACCCTGCGTAGCCAGGGCTGGAATCCTCTGCCCCAAGGCCCGCTGCCATTTCGCAGCATCGTGGCCGGCAGCACCAACGATCACCTTGCCAGTCTTCCTGCGGTCACCCGCATGGCAGAAGGCTGGGGCGCCGAATTGCTCAATCTGGGCGATGTCGGTCATCTCAATCCGGCCGCAGGATTTGGCCATTGGCAGCAAGCCGAGGCACTCATCCTGCAGCTGGACAGCTAGTACAGGAGCCGGGCTGGCAACACGCCAACCGGCATTTGCCCTCACACCTGAAAACGCAGACCCGAAGAGGAATGCGCGAGGGCGGCTGCGCTTAAAACAAATACAAAAAGGCGGAGACAACGCAATGCACAACAATAAGAGTCACGGCTTCACTGCAGCACGTTATACCTTGCTGGCCTCGGCCATTCTGGCCGTGATCGCGCCTGTTGCCCATGGGGTCGAGATCGATCTGGGCAATCCGGACTGGACCGCGCGCCTGGACAACACCGTCAAGTACAACTACGGCGTGCGCACCGAAAATGCAGACAAGCGCATGCTGGGAACGCCGAACAACAACGACGGCGACTACAACTTCCGCAGGGCCGGTACCAACATCACCAACCGTATCGACCTGCTGACCGAAATGGATGTGGTCTACAAGAATGCCATGGGCTTTCGCGTCAGCGCCGCCAGCTGGTACGACAAGGCCTATGACAACACCGGCTCCAACTCCAACCCGTTCGTCAACGGCAATGGATCGACGTCGGGCCTGATCGCCAACGACCCGCGCCTGGCCGCGGTCACCCATGACAACGTCGGCAATGGCAGCCCGCACCTGAGCAATTACGCCCAGCGCTACTACAGCGGTCCTTCGGGCGAAATCCTCGATGCCTTCGTGTTCTACAGCACCGAAGTGGGCGAGGAGTCGATGTTCAGCGCCAAGGCCGGCCAGCACAACGTGTTCTGGGGTGAGACCATTCTCAACCCGGTGCACTCGGTCAGCTACGGCCAGTCCGGCCTCGACCTGGCCAAGCTTGCCGCATCGCCGGGTACTGAAGCCAAGGAACTGTTCGTCCCGCGCAACCAATTGTCGATGACGTTTACCGTCAATCCGGAATTGACCGTGGGTGCCCAGTACTTCCTCGATTGGGACGCTGCGCGTCTGCCGGAAGCCGGTACTTACTACGGCGGCTCCGATTTGATCGGCTATGGTGCGCAGTCGTTCCTGCTCGGCAACACCAACGCCGTGGTGCCTGGCAGCCCGCTGGGTTGTGGTCTGGCGCCGTGCAACGCGTTGACCAACGTGCGTCGCGGACATGACCTGACACCGAGCAGCAGCGGCGACTGGGGCATCATGGCCAAGTGGTCGCCGGCCTGGCTGGATGGCACCCTCGGCGTCTACTACCGCGAGACTTCGGAAATCCTGCCGCAGGCCTGGCTGGATGCCAGGGGCATTACCTCGGCCAACCCCAACGGCACCCGGCCGGCAGGGCAAGTGCCGGCGGTGGTCAACACCCTCAACTCGCTGGACACCGCGACGTATCAACTGGCCTATGCCGACAACATCAAGATCTTTGGTCTGAGCCTGTCCAAGGACGTGGGCGGGATCAGCGTCGGTTCGGACCTGAACATCCGTCACAACATGCCGCTGGCCAGTATTCCGGCGATTGTCAGCAGCAACAACCCGCTGGGACTGGGCCAAGGCCTGGGCCTGTTGCCGGCACGTACGGCAGCCACGGGTGTGATCTTCGACACCCCGAGTCGCGGCGACAGCATGGCCGCTACCGGCGACACCTTGCACTGGACACTCAACGGCCTGATGACCCTGCCGAAAACCCCGGTGTTCGATCAGGCAACGGTGCTTGCCGAGCTGTACTACAGCAACCTGCTCAAGCTCGATAGCAAGAACGAGGCGCTCTACAAAGGCAAGGACACCTATCGCGGCATCGACGCGCCGACCCGGGACAACTGGGGCATCGCGGTCAACTTCACACCGACCTGGTACCAGGTGTTCCCTGGTGTCGACCTCAACGCGCCGATGTCGGTCAACGTCGGTATCGACGGTGTGTCGCCGGTCTCCGGTGGTGGTGCCAAGGACACCGGCAACTATGCCGTGGGCCTCGGTGCCGTTGTGTACAACAAATACTTTGTCGACCTGAAGTACGTGGACTCCTTCGGCCAGACCAAAAAGTGTGACGTCAGCGGTGTGAGCACCGGCCCGACGGGCGGTGACGGCTCTACTCCGAACGCCTTCAGCGGCAATGAAAACTACGCCTGTTTCGCCGGTGGCTACTCGTCCTTCTCGGGTGGTGGTGCCACGACCGAGGACCGTGGCGCGGTGTACCTGACGATGAAAACAACCTTTTGAAGCATCACTGATTTGCTCAACGCAAGCAGGAGAATAACAAGATGAAATTTGCACAAACCGTGTTGGCCGTTTCGCTGGCCATGGTCTTTGCCGCCCAGGCGCAGGCCGCTGTTTCAACCCAGGAAGCTGCCAAACTGGGCACCAGCCTGACCCTGGTGGGCGCTGAAAAGGCCGGCAACGCCGATGGTTCCATCCCCGCCTACAACGGCGGCCTGACCACGCCGCCAGCCAGCTTCAAGGCCGGTGACAGCATGCGTCCGGATCCGTTTGCCAGCGAGAAACCGTTGCTGGTGATCGATGGCAAGAACGTCGATCAGTACAAGGGCCTGCTCAGTGCAACCACTGCTGAACTGGCCAAGCGCTTCCCGACCTTCCATGTCGACGTTTACCCGACCCACCGTACCGTTTCGCTGCCCCAGGCCATTCTGGACAACGGCGTGAAGAACGCCAGCGGCGCCAAGTCCCTGGAAGGTGGCCTGGCCATCGACAATGTCCTGCCGGGTGTGCCGTTCCCGATTCCGCAGTCGGGCAACGAAGCGATGTGGAACTTCCTGCTGCGTTATCAGGGTGTGAGCATCAATTCCAAGTACGACTCGTGGAACGTCGACTCCGCCGGTGTGCCGAGTCTGGCCACCACCGGGCAGGCGTTCATCTCCTACCCGATCTACGAAAACCTGTCGCAGCCGATCAGCAGCGCCGACGTCTACTACCAGATGAAACTGTCGTACACCGGCCCTGCGCGCCGTGCCGGTGAAGCGATCATGCTCAAGGATGCCGCCAACCCGTTGCAGCAACCGCGTCGCGCGTGGCAGTACCTGCCAGGTCAGCGTCGGGTGAAGCTGGCGCCGAACCTGGCGTACGACACACCTAACCCTGGCACCGCGGGTGCGGGCACTTACGACGACGTGTTCGTGTTCAACGGTGCGCTGGACCGCTACGACTGGAAGCTGGTGGGCAAACAGGAAATGATCGTGCCCTACAACACCTACAAGCTGACCTATGTCCAGGATCCGAAGTCGCTGACCACCGCCAACCACCTGGCACCGGACTTCGTGCGTTGGGAAAAACACCGCGTCTGGGTCGTCGAAGGCAACCTCAAGGCCGGTGCCCGTCACATCTACGCCAAGCGCCGCTTCTACCTCGACGAAGACAGCTGGACCGCTCTGGCCTCGGATCAATATGACGCCCGTGGTCAGCTCTATCGCGGCTCCTTCGCCTTCCTGAGCCAGAGCTACGACAAGCAGGTGCCGGATTCGACGCCGTTCATGATCTACGACCTGGTCGGTGGTTCGTACAACATCAACGGCGTAGTCGGCCCGTATGGCGGCATCAAGTACATCGACCCGCTCTCCAAGGCGCAGTGGTCGTCGGAATCCCTGGCCGGCGCCGGTATTCGCTAAGCCAACCGCATTGTAGGAGCGAGCCTGCTCGCGATGGACGTTAACGATAACGCGTATTTTCTGGATGCCCGTGTCGCCCTCCGGTCCATCGCGAGCGAGCTCGCTCCTACAACAACGGCATGACCGGCTCGCCAGGTACACGGATGTGTGTCCCGGCGTGGTTTTCCGAAGAGGACGCAGTATGTGTTCGTATAAAAATAATATGTTGCAGCTGGCGTTCGGCGTTGTGCTCTGCCTGTCGCAGGGCATCGCCCAGGCGGCCGAATACGTCGATGTGCTGGACCTGCCCGCCAGGGTCAGCGCCTTGGCGATCAACAGCCCTCTGTCCGGCATGGCCCGCGCCGGTGGGCGCGTGATTGCCGTCGGCCAGCGTGGCCATATTCTGTTTTCCGATGACGTCGGCAAGCATTGGCAGCAGGCCGCCGTGCCGGTCAGCGCCGATCTGACCGCCGTGAATTTTCCGACCACCACCCAGGGCTGGGCGGTGGGTAATGACGGCGTGGTGCTGCACAGCAGCGACGCCGGTGCGACCTGGCAAAAGCAGCTCGACGGTCGCCAGATCGGCGAGTTGCTGACCCGGCATTACTCGGCACTGGCCAGTGCCGAGCCGGGCAACGAGCAATGGCCCCAGTTGGCCATGGAAGGCCAACGACTAGCCGAACAGGGCGCGGACAAACCGTTGCTCGACGTCTGGTTCGCCAACGAAAAACTGGGGTATGTGGTGGGTGTGTTCAACCTGATCTTGCGCACCGAGGACGGTGGCCAGACCTGGACCCCGTTCCAGGATCGCACCGACAACCCGCAGGGCTTTCACCTCAACGCCATCGCCTCCACCGGTGACGGTTTGTACATCGCCGGCGAGCAGGGCCTGTTACTCAAATGGGATGACAACAGCCAACGCTTCGCCGCTGTGCCGACGCCTTATCAAGGCAGCTTCTTCGGTGTGCTCGGCAAGCCCGGCGAAGTGCTGGTCTACGGCCTGCGCGGCAACGTGCTGCGCAGCACCGACGGCGGCCAGAGCTGGACTGCACTGGACACCGGCCTGCACGTCAGCATCACCGCGGGCCTGATCGATGCCCGTGGCAATTATCGCTTGTTCACCCAGGGCGGGCAGATGTTGGTCAGCCAGGGGACGGGCGCGCAGTTGCATCTGGTGCAGCAACCGGCACCGATGCCGGTCGCCGGCGCCACCCAGTCCGCCGATGGCGCCTTGGTGCTGGCCGGTAGCCGTGGTACCCGGACGCTGTCCGCCGACCCAGCCCTAGAACCCTAAGAGCGAGAATCCAGACATGGGCAATATCAAACAAGACGCCATGCCGGTGATCCGCGATGTGCGTGATTTCGATCGTCGCTCCGGCAACCTGCTGGAACGGCTGGTGTTCAACTATCGCCCGCTGTTCATGCTGCTGATGGCGTTGGCCACGGTGGTGCTGGGCTACATGGCGGTGACGCGCCTGGAGCTGCGCCCCAGCTTCGAAAAGATGATTCCGCAGAGCCAGCCGTACATCCAGAACTTCCTGGAAAACCGCCAGTCGCTGCGCGGGTTGGGCAACTCGGTACGGGTGGTGGTCGAGAACACCAAGGGCGATATTTTCGACCCCGGTTACCTGGACGTGCTCAAGCAGGTCAACGATCAGTTGTTCCTCACCGAAGGTGTCGACCGCGCCTGGATGAAGTCGCTGTGGAGCCCGGCGGTACGCTGGACCGAAGTCACCGAGGACGGTTTCCAGGGTGGCCCGGTGATGCCCGACACCTATTCGGGGCAGCCTGAACAAATCGAGCAACTGCGTCAGAACATCTCCCGTGCTGGCGTCGTCGGCAGCCTGGTGGCCAGCGATTTCAAATCGAGCATGCTGGTCGTGCCATTGCTGGACAAAGCCGCGGCTGGCGGACAACGCATCAATTACCACGCGTTCTCGCAGATGCTCGAAGAGCAGTTGCGCGACAAGATCGAATACGCCGGCGACAGCGCTGCGCGTAAATCCGGGGTAGAAGGCACCGGACAGTACAAGGTGCGGGTGATCGGCTTCGCCAAATTGATGGGCGACCTGATCGACGGCCTGATTCAGGTGATGATGTTCTTCGGCCTGGCGGTCGTCACTTCGCTGGTCATCATCTACGCCTACACCCGTTGCGTGCGCAGCACCCTGCTGGTGGTCGGCTGCTCGCTGATCGCGGTGGTCTGGCAACTGGGCATCGTCGCCTGGCTCGGTTACGCCATCGATCCGTACTCGGTACTGGTGCCGTTCCTGATCTTCGCCATCGGCGTGTCCCACGCCGCGCAGAAGATGAACGGCATCATGCAGGACATCGCCCGCGGCACCCACAAACTGATCGCCGCACGCTACACCTTCCGCCGTCTGTTCATTGCCGGCGTCACCGCGTTGCTGGCCGATGCCGTGGGCTTTGCGGTGCTGATGCTGATCGATATCCCGGTGATCCAGGATCTGGCGATCACCGCCAGCATCGGCGTCGCGGTGCTGATCTTCACCTCGCTGTTGCTGATGCCGGTGGCGCTGTCCTATGTCGGTGTCGGCGCCAAGGCCGCCGAGCGTGCGCTGAAGATCGACACCCGTGCAGAAAAGCACAAAGGCTTCGGCAAGCTCTGGGATCTGCTCGATCGCTTCACCACCGCCAAGTGGGCCACGGGCGCCGTGCTGGTCGCGGTGCTGATGGGCGTCGGCGGTTACGTGGTCAGCCTGAACCTGAAGATCGGCGACCTGGAAAGCGGCGCACCGGAGCTGCGCGCCGACTCGCGCTACAACCGCGACAACGCCTACATCACCCAGCATTACGCGCTGTCCAGCGACCTGTTCGCGGTGATGATCAAGACCGCGCCGGAAGGCTGCCTGAACTACAAGACCCTGGTGCTCGCCGATCGCCTGGCCTGGGAGCTGCAACAGCACCCGGGCGTGCAGGCCACGAGTTCGCTGGTCAACGCGGTGCGGCAGATCACCGCCGGCACCTACGAAGGCAACCCCAAGCTCAACAGCATCCAGCGCAACCAGGACGTGCTGAACTACGCCGCGCAGCAAGCCTCGGTGAACTCGCCGGAACTGTTCAACACCGAGTGCTCGCTGATGCCGGTGATCGCCTTCCTCAAGGATCACAAGGCCGAAACCCTCGATGCAGTGGTGGCGATTGCCGACAAGTTCGCCAGGGAAAACAGCACCGAAGATCGCCAGTTCCTGCTCGCCGCCGGTAGCGCCGGGATCGAGGCGGCGACCAACATCGTCGTGCGCGAAGCCAACCACACCATGCTGCTGTACGTGTACGCGGCGGTGACGCTGTTCTGCCTGATCACCTTCCGCAGCTGGCGCGCCACCCTGGTGGCGCTGTTGCCGCTGGTGCTGACGTCGATCCTCTGCGAAGCCTTGATGGTGGCCATGGGCATTGGCGTGAAGGTCGCGACCCTGCCGGTGATCGCGCTCGGCGTGGGGATCGGCGTGGACTACGCCTTGTATCTGCTCAGCGTGCAACTGCACTTCCAGCGCCAGGGTCTGCCGCTGTCCCAGGCCTACCGCAACGCCGTGTCGTTTACCGGCCGGGTGGTCGGGCTGGTGGGCATCACCCTCGCGGCCGGTGTGGTGTGCTGGGTCTGGTCACCGATCAAGTTCCAGGCCGACATGGGCATCCTGCTGACCTTCATGTTCCTGTGGAACATGCTCGGTGCGCTGATCCTGATTCCGGCCCTGTCCTGGTTCCTGCTGCGCGAACGGGCACCGCAGCCCGGTTCCGTGGCAGCCGACGAAAATCCTGAATCCACTGAACGTCCCGGCATGCCTCTTGCCGTGACCACTTCCGAGTAAACCAAGATGTCTGATTACAAAGCTCCCCTGCGCGACATGCGCTTCGTACTCAACGAGGTTTTCCAGGTGTCCCGGCTGTGGGCCAGTTTGCCTGGCCTGGCCGATGTGATCGATGAAGAAACGGCCGCTGCCATCCTCGAAGAGGCCGGCAAGATCAGCGGCGAAGTGATCGCGCCCTTGAACCGCGCCACCGACGAACAGGGCTGCACCTGGAGCAATGGCTCGGTCACTGCCCCGGACGGTTTTGCCCAGGCCTATCAGGCATTCGCCGAGGGCGGTTGGGTCGGGGTTGGCGGTGATCCGCAGTACGGTGGCATGGGCATGCCCAAGGCCATTTCCGCGCAGGTCGAAGAGATGGTCAACTCGGCCAGCCTGTCGTTCGGCCTGTACCCGATGCTGACCGCCGGCGCGTGCCTGTCAATCAAGGCTCATGCCAGCGAAGAGCTCAAGCAACGCTATCTGCCGAACATGTACGCCGGCACCTGGACCGGTTCGATGTGCCTGACCGAGGCCCACGCCGGCACCGACCTGGGCATGATTCGCACCCGCGCCGAGCCACAGGCCGACGGCAGCTACAAGGTCACCGGCAGCAAGATCTTCATCACCGGCGGCGATCACGACCTGACCGAGAACATCATCCACCTGGTACTGGCGCGCCTGCCGGATGCACCAGCGGGGCCCAAAGGCATCTCGCTGTTCCTGGTGCCCAAGGTGCTGGTCAACGCCGACGGTTCGCTGGGTGAAAACAATGCGCTGTCCTGCGGTTCAATCGAACACAAGATGGGCATCAAGGCCTCCGCCACCTGTGTGATGAACTTCGATGGCGCCACCGGCTGGATCGTCGACGCACCGAACAAAGGCCTGGCGGCGATGTTCACCATGATGAACTACGAGCGTCTGGGTGTGGGCATCCAGGGTCTGGCGCAGGGTGAGCGTTCGTACCAGAACGCCCTTGCCTACGCCCGCGACCGTCTGCAAAGCCGTGCGCCGACCGGCGCGCAATTCAAGGACAAGGCCGCCGATCCGATCATCGTGCATCCGGACGTGCGCCGCATGCTGTTGACCATGAAAGCCTTGAACGAAGGCGGTCGTGCGTTCTCCAGCTACGTCGCGTTGCAACTGGACACGGCCAAGTACAGCGAAGACGAAGTCACACGCAATCGCGCGCAGGAATTGGTGGCGTTGCTGACCCCGGTGGCCAAGGCATTCCTCACCGACATGGGGCTGGAAACCACCTTGCACGGTCAGATGATCTTCGGCGGCCACGGCTACATCCGCGAGTGGGGCCAGGAGCAACTGGTGCGTGACGTGCGCATCACCCAGATCTACGAAGGCACCAACGGCATCCAGTCCCTGGACCTGGCCGGGCGCAAGATCGTCGGCAGCGGCGGGGCGCTCTATCGCCTGTTCGCTTCGGAGATCCGCAACTTTACCGGCAATGCCTGTGCGGACCTCGACGAGTTCACCAAACCGCTGAACGCCGCCGTGGACACCCTCGACGAGCTGACCGCCTGGTTGCTGGACCGCGCCCAGAACAACCCGAATGAAATCGGTGCGGCCTCGGTCGAGTACCTGCACGTGTTTGGCTACACCGCGTATGCCTACATGTGGGCGCGCATGGCCAAGGCTGTCTTGAGTTCGGACGTCGAGGATGATTTCCATACCAGCAAACTGGCCACCGCGCGTTTCTACTTTGCCCGGTTGCTGCCACGTATCCACTCATTGAGCGCATCGGCCAAGGCCGGCAGCGACTGCCTCTATGAGTTGCAAGCCGATCAGTTCTGATCCCAAGGACAAGGAACCTTAATCATGATGGCGACAAAAATAATCCCGCCCGCCGACGGCGCCTATGCCTATCCCTTGCTGATCAAGCAATTGCTGCTGTCCGGGGTACGTTACGAGCCGGGCCGGGAAATCGTCTACGCCGACAAGCTGCGCTACAGCTACCAGACACTCAACCAGCGCATCCGCCGCCTGGCCAATGCGCTGACCGCCGCCGGGGTCAAGGCCGGTGACACGGTGGCCCTGCTCGACTGGGACAGCCACCGTTATCTGGAATGCTTCTTCGCCGTGCCGATGATCGGCGCGGTGCTGCACACGGTGAACATCCGCCTGTCGCCGGAGCAGGTGCTGTTCACCATGAACCACGCCGAGGATGACCTGGTGCTGGTGCATGATGACTTCCTGCCGCTGGTCGAGCAGATCCAGGACCGGCTCACCACCGTCAAGGGCTTCCTCCAGCTCACGGACGACACGGCGACGAACACCACGCTACCGGTGCTGGGCGAATACGAGCACCTGCTGTCCCTGGCTTCGGACCAGTATGACTTCCCCGACTTCGACGAGAACTCGGTCGCCACGCTGTTCTACACCACCGGCACCACTGGCGACCCGAAAGGCGTGTACTTCAGCCATCGCCAACTGGTCCTGCACACCCTGAACGCCGTCGGCACCCTGGGTGCCTATCAGGGCCAGCCGCTGCTGCGTTCCGACGATGTGTACATGCCCATCACGCCGATGTTCCACGTGCATGCGTGGGGCGTGCCGTATGTCGCGACCCTGATGGGCATCAAGCAGGTGTATCCGGGCCGCTACGAACCCAACAGCCTGGTGCGGCTCTACCGCGAAGAGAAGGTGACCTTCTCCCACTGCGTGCCGACCATCCTGCAGATGATCCTCAACTGCGAGGAAGGCAAGGCGACCCGTTTCGACGGCTGGAAAATGCTCCTCGGCGGCAGTGCGCTGACCCTCGGCATCGCCAGCGAAGCCAGTGCCAAAGGCATGGTGGTGCACGCCGGCTACGGCATGTCCGAAACCTGCCCGTTGCTGTGCCTGACTTACCTGCGCGACGAAGACTTGCAGTTGTCTACCGAAGACCAACTGCCGATCCGCATCAAGACCGGTACGCCGGTGCCGATGGTCGACCTGAAGATCATCGACGCCGACGGCAATGACGTGGCCCACGACGGCGAGTCCCTGGGTGAGATCGTGGTGCGCGCGCCGTGGCTGACCCAGGGCTACCTGAAAGCCCCGGACAAAGGCGCGGAGCTGTGGCACAACGGCTGGCTGCACACCGGTGACATGGCCTCGATCGACAAGCTCGGCGGCGTGGAAATCAAGGACCGCATCAAGGACGTGATCAAGACCGGTGGCGAGTGGATCAGCTCCCTGGAACTGGAGAGCCTGATCAGCGAGCACCCGGGCGTGATGTCTGTCGCGGTGGTGGGAATCGTCGATGAACAATGGGGCGAACGGCCCATGGCCATGGTCGTCAGCGAGCCAGGGTACTTCCTCGACCGCAAGATTCTGGAGACGCACCTGCAAGCCTTCGTCGACGGCGGTCGCATCAACAAATGGGCGATCCCCAAGCAGTTCAAGTTCGTCGCCGAAATCCCCAAGACCAGCGTCGGCAAGATCAACAAGAAGCTGATTCGGGAAACTGAAGCGAACTGACACGAACACTGTAGGAGCGAGCTTGCTCGCGATGGACTCAAGGGCACCGCGTTTAACCAGTTAACACGCGTTATCGTTGACGACCATCGCGAGCGAGCTCGCTCCTACAGCATTGCGCCGGTGCCGGGCGGTTTCTGGATAGTCCGGGTGGTGTCATCTTTGTCATAGTCCTGCACACGCCAGCGATATCGCCCCGTTGGTCGCGGTTTTCAGCGCTTGTGCCAAGCTGAACGGGGTATTGAATCGCCGTGCATCCCATTGCCGGTCAAGCAAACCCCAGGAAGCCCACGACATGAGCATCACCCGTGCAGCAAACGTCCGCAAAGAGTTCTACAAAGCGGTCTGGTTCTATTTCAAAGTGGTGTGGCCGATCTTCTCGATACTGCTGCTGGTGATCGTAGTGTTCGGCCTGATCATTGCCCGTCTGGAAGGGTGGAGTCCTGATGATGGTATCTACTTCGCCTTCGTCACGGGCCTGACCATCGGCTACGGCGAACTCGTCCCCAAGCTCGGCGCCTCACGGGTGCTGGCGGTGTTGCTGGGTTTCAACGGCGTACTGCTGACCGCGACATTCGCGGCGATCAGTGTCCGGGCGATTGAAGTGACTGTGACCGCGACACGCAAAGATGAGCATCCACTTTGAACTGACCACTACACTTGTGAGCGATGCAAACCCTGTGGGAGCGAGCCTGCTCGCGAAGGCGGTGTGTCAGTCACCGAAATGTCGGTTGACACTCTGCATTCGCGAGCAGGCTCGCTCCCACAGGTTTTCACAGTTTTTCAGTTAACAGGTCAGACCTAAGCCTCCCAACCCGCCCCAGTCACCGCCGCCTGCACCAGCGGGTGCAAGTCCGCGCCCTGATGTTCCGTCTGCCAGGCCAGCAGCTCCTTGCGCATGCCCGGCGTCCAGTACATCTGCAGATGATTACGCACCCCGAGCACCCCCAGTTGCTGGTCCGGTTCGCTGGTAAAGTACTGGGCGATCTGGTTGGCCATCTTGATCAGGTTGGCAGTACTCATCGACGTACCTCCGCTTTAGCGCCACGGGCGCGGTCCTTGAGCAAGCGGTGCTGTTCGTCGCTGAATTCCTGGAAGCGTTTTTGCCACTCCGAAGGGTGGTAGACGCGGCTGACTTCCACGGCCGTGACCTTGTACTCCGGACAGTTTGTAGCCCAGTCGGAATTGTCGGTGGTGATCACGTTGGCCCCCGACTCAGGGAAGTGGAAGGTGGTGTACACCACGCCCGGGGCGACCCGTTCGGTGATCCGCGCACGCAGTACGGTCTGCCCGGCGCGGCTGCCGATGCCGACCCAGTCGCCTTCGTTGATGCCACGGCTCTCGGCGTCGGTCGGGTGGATTTCCAGCCGGTCCTCATCGTGCCAGGCGACGTTTTCGGTACGCCGGGTCTGGGCGCCAACGTTGTACTGGCTGAGGATGCGTCCGGTGGTCAGCAGCAGCGGATAACGGCTGTTGACCTTCTCCTCGGTGGGCACGTAGCCGGTGAGCATGAAGCGCCCCTTGCCGCGCACGAATTCCTCGATGTGCATGGTTGGCGTGCCGTCCGGTGCCTCGGCGTTGCACGGCCATTGCAGGCTGCCGTGGCTATCCAGTGCGGCGTAGCTGACGTTGGTGAAGGTCGGCGTCAGGCTGGCGATTTCATCCATGATTTCCGACGGATGCTTGTAATTCATCGGGTAACCGAGGGCGTTGGCCAGAGCCACCGTGCCTTCCCAGTCGGCCTTGCCGCCCAGCGGCTCCATGACCTTGCGCACCCGCGAGATGCGCCGTTCGGCGTTGGTGAAGGTGCCGTCCTTTTCCAGGAACGAGGCGCCCGGCAGGAACACGTGGGCGAACTTCGCCGTTTCGTTGAGGAAAATGTCCTGCACCACCACGCATTCCATGGCCGACAGGGCCGCGGTGACGTGCTGGGTATTCGGGTCGCTCTGGGCGATGTCCTCGCCCTGGCAGTACAGGCCCTTGAAGCTGCCGGCCAGTGCCGACTCGAACATGTTGGGAATGCGCAGGCCCGGATCGGGCTGCAGGGTGACGTTCCACGCCTGTTCGAATTGCGTGCGGACGACCTCGTTGGAGATGTGCCGGTAGCCAGGCAACTCGTGGGGGAAGGAACCCATGTCGCAGGAACCCTGAACGTTGTTCTGCCCCCGCAGCGGGTTCACGCCCACGCCTTCGCGGCCGATGTTGCCGGTGGCCATTGCGAGGTTGGCAATGCCCATGACCGAGGTGCTGCCCTGGCTGTGTTCGGTGACGCCCAGGCCGTAGTAGATCGCCGCATTGCCACCGGTGGCGTACAGGCGAGCGGCGGCACGGATGTCGGCAGCGGCTACACCGCAGATCGGGCCAATCGCTTCCGGCGAGTTTTCCGCACGGCTGACGAATTCGCTCCAACGGGCGAAATCGCCGCCCTCGCAACGGGCGTCGATAAAGGCCTGGTTTTGCAGGCCTTCAGTGATGATCACGTGGGCCAAGGCATTGAGCATGGCGACGTTGGTGCCAGGGCGCAGAGCCAAGTGATATTCGGCGCGGGCGTGCACCGTGTCCACCAGATCGATGCGCCGTGGGTCGATGACGATCAGCCGCGCACCTTCACGCAGGCGGCGCTTGAGTTGCGAGGCGAACACCGGGTGGGCGTCGCTGGGGTTGGCGCCCATCACCAGGATCACGTCGGCCTGCATCACCGAGTCGAAGCTCTGGGTGCCGGCGGACTCGCCCAGGGTTTGCTTCAGGCCATAACCGGTCGGCGAGTGGCAGACCCGCGCACAGGTGTCGACGTTGTTGTTGCCGAAAGCCGCACGCACCAGTTTCTGCACCAGATAGGTTTCTTCGTTGGTGCAGCGGCTGGAGGTGATGCCACCGATGGAGTCGCGGCCGTATTTTTGCTGCAGCCGGCGGAATTCGCTGGCGGCGTAGGTCACCGCTTCATCCCAGCTGACTTCTTGCCAAGGGTCGCTGATGTTTTTGCGGATCATCGGTTTGGTGATGCGATCCGGGTGGGTGGCGTAGCCCCAGGCAAAGCGACCTTTGACGCAGGAGTGGCCATGGTTGGCCTGGCCGTTCTTGTCCGGAACCATGCGCACCAGTTGGTTGCCTTTCATCTCGGCGCGGAACGAGCAGCCCACGCCGCAATAGGCACAAGTGGTGATCACGCTGCGTTCCGGCTGACCCATTTCGACCACGTTTTTTTCCATCAGGGTCGCGGTGGGGCAGGCTTGCACACAGGCACCACAGGACACGCATTCCGAGTCGAGGAAGTTCTCGCCACCGGCAGCGGCCACGCGGGATTCAAAACCGCGCCCGGTAATGGTCAGGGCAAAGGTGCCCTGGGTTTCTTCGCAGGCGCGCACGCAGCGGTTGCAGACGATGCACTTGCTCGGGTCGTAGTCGAAATAAGGGTTGGAGGTATCCTTCACATCGGCCAGATGGTTCTCGCCTTCATAGCCGTAGCGCACCTCACGCAGGCCGACTTGGCCGGCGACGGTTTGCAGCTCGCAGTTGCCATTGGCCGAGCAGGTCAGGCAATCCAGCGGGTGATCGGAGATGTACAGCTCCATGACGTTGCGGCGCAGGGTCGCAAGCTTCGGCGTCTGGGTATGCACGGTCATGCCTTCAGTGACAGGCGTGGTGCAGGACGCGGGGTAGCCGCGCATGCCGTCGATCTCCACCAGGCACATGCGGCATGAGCCAAAGGCTTCCAGGCTGTCGGTGGCACAGAGTTTGGGAATGGTGGTGCCCATCAATGCAGCGGCGCGCATCACCGAGGTGCCTTCCGGCACGGTGATGCTGCGGCCGTCGATGTTCAGGGTGACTTGCACATCGCTTTCGCGGGCAGGAGTGCCTAGATCCATATCGGTTTTCGGATCGAATACAGTGATCATTGCTCGGCCTCCGAGGCTTGCAGACCGAAGTCGGCGGGGAAGTACTTGAGGGCACTGGCGACCGGATAGGAGGTCATGCCGCCCAACGCGCACAGCGAACCGTATTGCAGCGTGTCGCACAGGTCCTTGAGGATGATCACCTGCTCATCGCGAGCGGCCTGATCAGGCGCGGCCAGCAGGCGGTCGATCACCTCCACGCCGCGGGTCGAGCCGATGCGGCAGGGGGTGCATTTGCCACAGGATTCCTCGGCGCAGAACTGCATCGCGAAACGCGCCATGCGGGCCATGTCCAGGCTGTCGTCAGCCACCACCACGCCACCGTGACCGAGCATCGCGCCGATGGCGGCGAAGGCCTCGTAATCCAGCGGCGTATCGAATTGCGAAGGTGGCACCCAGGCGCCGAGGGGGCCGCCGACTTGCGCGGCCTTCAGCGGACGACCACTGGCGGTACCGCCGCCGTAGTCTTCCACAAGCTCCCGCAGGGTCAGGCCAAAGGCCCGTTCCACCAGACCGCCGTGACGAATATTGCCCGCCAGCTGGAAGGGCATGGTGCCCAGCGAACGGCCCATGCCGTAATCGCGATAGAACTGCGCGCCCTTGGCCAGAATCAGCGGCACCGAGGCCAAGGTCAGCACGTTGTGCACCAGCGTCGGCAGGCCGAACAGCCCCTGCAAGGCGGGGATCGGCGGCTTGGCACGGACGATCCCGCGCTTGCCTTCCAGAGAGTCCAGCAGCGCGGTTTCCTCACCGCAGATGTACGCGCCGGCACCCACTCGCACTTCCATGTCGAAAGCCTGACCGCTACCACCGACATTGGCGCCGAGGTAACCGGCATCACGGGCAATGCTCAACGCCTGACGCAGGGTGGCCACCGCGTCCGGATATTCCGAGCGCACATAGATGTAGCCGTAGGTGGCGCCGCAGCAGAGACCGGCAATCGCCATGCCTTCGATCAACAGGAAGGGGTCGCCTTCCATCAACATGCGGTCGGCGAAAGTACCGGAGTCGCCTTCGTCGGCGTTGCACACAATGTACTTCTGCATCGCCTGAGTGCCGCGCACCGTGCGCCATTTGATCCCGGCAGGGAAGGCCGCGCCGCCACGGCCACGCAGGCCTGAATCGAACACTTCCGTTGCGGTCTGCTCACCGCCCACCGCGATGGCCCGGGTCAAACCCTCGAAACCGCCATGAGCCCGGTAATCCTCCAGCGACAGCGGTCGGGTAATGCCGGCGCGGGCAAACAGCAGGCGTTGTTGAGTCTTCAGATAAGGCAGCTCTTCCACCAGACCCAAGGCCAGTGGGTGGCTGGACGGCTCGCCTTGCAGCGCATCGAGCACGGACGGCACATCAGCAGCGGTCAACGGGCCGAAGCCGATTCGGCCTTGCGGGCTGTCCACTTCCAGCAGCGGTTCCAGCCAGTACAAGCCGCGCGAACTGGTGCGCTGTAGCTCCAGCGGCAGATTAAGTGCCTTGGCCTGAGTGATCAGGGCCACGGATACCTCATCGGCACCCACGGCACGGGCAATGGAATCACAGGGCAGATAAAGAGTCGGCATCACGCGTCCTCCCGGCAAGCGTCGAGCAAGGCATCCAGCCGCTCAGCGCTCAGCCGCGCATGCACCCGCCCATCCAGCTCCAGCGCTGGCGAACAGGCGCAGGCACCAAGGCAATACACCGGACGCAAACTGATGCTGCCGTCGGCGCTGCTGCCGTGGTCGTCCAGTTGCAGGCGATCGCGCAACTGCGCGGCCAACTGCTCGGCGCCACGGCTCTGACAGGACTCAGCCCGGCACAGCCGCAGGATATGCCGCGCGGGCGGCGCGGTACGGAAGTCATGGTAAAAACTGATCACCCCGCGAACCTCCGCCTGACTCAGATTGAGGGCATGAGCAATCTCGGGGATGGCGACATCGGGGACGTAACCGATGCGTTCCTGAATATCATGAAGAATGGGCAACAGCGCACCCGCAGAGCCCTTATGGCGCTCCAGCAGGCTGTTGACCACAGGCAGGTGCAACTCAACATCAGGCATACAGCATTCCTCACGGTCACGGACATACCAGAAGGTCGTCGGTTGTCCGAAAGTGTCGGCTGCGGCACTTACACCACGTCACGGAATCGTGGCATTTTCAGGCCGTTGGCCAGGGCACCCTGGGCGGGCATCTTGTTGTGCCCGGCGCGGTCTTCGCCGCACATCGGTAAGGGCATAAAAGCCAGATTGCCACGCCGCCATTGATTTATCCGCACCAGAGCGACGTGTTTGGTTCTGTCTACGACCTTGTATTGAGTCTAGAAGAACGCGGCATCAGGCGCCGTGCTCGAGGGGCGGTTGCTGGAGTTATGCACAGCGGATTGCCTGTGGAGAAGGTAGCGATCAAGCCCACTGCAGGAGTGAGCCTGCTCGCGAAAAACGCAAGGCAATCAACATCTGCTGTTGAATGAGCACCGTCATACTGCAAACAGCCTGAGAGGGATAATCCCCCGCTCCCACGCTATGCATGGAAGCGGGGGAAAACCCTTAACCAAGCTCACCACAGAAAATATCGGGATTGCCATCGGCCGGGCTTGTCCGCATCACCAGTGCGTATCCGCCGGACCGCAGCGAGTCATAAGCCAAAGGCACGCTCTTCCAGAGTTGGATGCCCGCCTGCTCGTTGAAGTTGTCAGCCACGATGCGATTGAGTGAATAGGCCGGCTTGGCCTCGTGCCTGGCGCAGCTTCCCGAGTAGATATAGGTATACAAGTGCGCCGGAATTGCAGTGCCATTGGGTACACCGCCGACGAACAACGAGAGCGCCGTCTCACTACTGCTCAAGGGGGTCAGAATGGCCTGAGCGATATGCCCGGCATTGTAAGTAGTTGCAATCAAGGGAACGGCAACGATTTGCTTCGGGGCTGCACCAACCACGCAGATCCATCCTGCCGCTACCAGCAACGCCAGCGAAGTTACGACCTTCATCGTAAAACCTCCCGCCTTGTAAGGGCTCGTTGAAGAGATCCCCCACTGAATTTTAGTCAGCTGTACAAATCCTGAGGTTATTCGGATGGTCGGTCCAATAGCCATTGGGTTGTAGCAAACCCACTGTAGGAGCGAGCTCGCTCGCGAAAAACGCAAGACATCCATATAGCCCGCTGAATACCCCGGCCACCGCAACCAAGCCCGCTCTCACAGCGTCACGTCTGACTTTTGAAACCAAAAACCATTCTGGCGCCTCGCCCACTACCCCTCAGCCTTAGCCCCCGTCCGCTTGGACGCCAGCTCAATATCCCGTTCCCGCGTCAGCACCTTCACCGCATCATCCACCAACGCCTTGCTCATCGAGGTCAAATAATGCGCAGCCCAGGCGTGGCGGTCGGTGTCTGTGGCGTAGGTAGCATCCTCGGTGAGCGACTTGGCCAGGAACAGAAAATCAGAAGCCATCGATAACGCATCGCAGAGGGGAACGCCGCGTGTGACGTGGAATAGAGGTTGATCGGAGCAGTAGATGGCGGGGGTTAAACCGATGGTTTTGAGTTCGGGTTTTTTGGTCATTGGCCACCTCCGAGGATGGAGAGGCAATGGGGGAGGGCGTTACGCGATTGGGAATTGTTTAGAGGGGAAAGCCAAATTTCAAACGGATTTATCTTGGTCATGGTCAACATCCTTGATTTGAGGAGCTGCCACGAGCCTTCTCACGGGCTTGGGTGACAGCCGTGCGCGGGGTGAGAAACCGGCAATCAAGGCAACCGGTAGACCCGAAGGTCTCCCACGCACAGCCGCCATAAAGCCATATCGCAGACGAAAAAAAACGCCACGATAGGTTTTGGGGCGCTTTGCGCCTTGATTGTTTCGGGCTCTCACACCCGGTCGCTGAATTGGCAGCGACGGTGGAAGGGTAACGTGCAGCTCCTTATATCGCAACCGTTGAACGTATCAATCCCAAACCTCTTCTTCTGAAGCATTTGCTTCGCCCCATTTATGGTGCTGCTCTTTAATATAAGGGGAATGGAATCCTGTCTTTTATAGAGAGTGATTCACTTGTGTTTAGTCCAAGCCTTCAGGGAAGTTTTGCTTCATTCCAGAGATTAAGCAATTAACTAACATGGAGTACTGCCCGCCTGGCCCAGCTTCATTTGCCTTAAGGTTTTCCAATATTGCCTTTTTCGCAACGAGCGGAATATCATGGCGGAAAATAGTTTCAAATACGCCCATTACCTTTTTTATGGTCTCGTTTCTCATTTCCACAAGAGCAGTGCGATTAAGGTCGAATATGGAAATGCTGTTGACTCCCATAGAAGTTCCTAGCGCAAATACCATAGGGCCAGCAAATAAAATGTGCTCGTCGGGATTGTTGATGTAGGGGTCAATTATGTGCTCAAAAAATGGATCTCGATTTGACTTGTTTTGGTTACATATTTCACATGCGAGAGTCAGATTTTCCCACTCAAACTGCTTAGAAGGGTCCAGTGATTTCGGGAAAATGTGCTCGACATCGCCGTGGTGTATATGTTTTAACTTGCTTTCACAATACGCGCATTTTTCGCTCGTTTCTTTCTCTAAGGCTTCTTTGATTTGCTTGTGTCTATAGCGACTTTTTTCGGTTGCGGTCGGCTCGGTGCCAGACTTAAGTTTTTCTAACAGTGTCGCCGTCCAAGTAGGGCCATTTTCTATAAGTACATTAGGCTTTGGGGTTTTTGATAGTTTAATCATTTGTTATCCGCCGCCATTTTTAAGGCCTCGGGAAAGTACTCGCTTAATCCTGCGTCGAAGAGATTTTTTCTGAGTGCTTCGAGCCCTTGTGAAGTAAGGCTTGCAATAGTTAATTTGCTGGTGATTTCCCTTAAATCATCCTCTGCCCATTGGGGGAGTGTTACGGGGACCCCAAGCACATCTCTTAATATCTCATTCGCAGTTGCGGCTCGAGTGTCAAGATCTAGTTCTACGGAAGATACACGGAGTTGACTGAATTTTTCACCTGAATTCGAACTGTCTTCTGTGTCATATTTCAATGCATGTACAATACTGTCCTTGATTGAAGACACCATAAATGGACTGTGTGTAGCCACAATGAATTGTGCTTTTGGGAAGGCTTTTGCTAATCGTCCTAGTAAGCTTCTCTGCATGGATGGGTGGAGGTGGTTTTCCGGTTCGTCAAGAAGAACAACGAAATTCTCCTTGTTGTGAGAATAGAGGAATATCTGCCATGCTAAATCTATTATTGACATAAGGCCGCCGGATGCTGCGTCAATCATAAACTCGCCAGAGTGAGTAACTAGAACAACATCCGGAATTCTAACGCTTATATCTATAAAGCCGATTGATGGAGGCAGGATGTCTATTAGTATTCTTTTGAATTCTAAAAATAATTGTTCCAGTGCTTCATCTTTTTGTACGTATTGATTGCCCGCTCCAAACATTGCTAAAGAAATTAATGTTTCTTTCATTCTATATATAGGAGAGAATTGTGTGTGGCCGTTATGGTACCTCGATATGAGTTCTTGGTTGTAGGTTTGGTATGCTTGTTCAGCGCCGATGGCACTAGTAGGGATAGATGCGATTGTTTGGTAGTTTTGTAGTGGGCGATGCGAATTTATAGTTAGTCCAAGTACATGCTGTTGGCCCCTTAGTTCAGTATGATATGCAGCGCCTGTTATCTCGGGTACATGAATGGATGCCTGTTCTCCATTGTCATAAAAAATCATGCCAACTTGATTGGTTGGCTGTTGTATTTGATCTCTATTCGAGGGGCGACGAAAAATACCTGTACCGTAACTGAAAGCCACATCTCCGGGTTTTCTTGTGGGAGTGGACAGTAATGCCATTTGCCACCCGAAATGTTGAGAAAGTAGTCGTAGTAAAGTGGTCTTACCAGCGCCGTTTGCACCTGTAATAATGGTCATTTTATGGTGGAAGGTGAGATCTATATTTGAAAATTGTCGCCAGTCGCTGATAGCCAATCTTGAAAATTTCATGTGTTAAATGCTCATGTTCAATTAGTTTGTTGGGGGTCTATAATTGTATGTGCTGGCTATGGTTGTCTGCTGGTTATCTACAGTAATCCTTCAGTTGTGTTTTTTATTCTGAAACTCAGGCAGCATTAAGCAGATATGACAGGGGCGCAGTTCGGTTTTTTTTTTTTTTTTTTTTGCTGTGATGGCGTTTTCCTACTAATCCTAGATAAGCTACATTATTGCGGCAAGCGCTTGTGGATTTTTTGGCTAAAAGTCGAATGAAAAAAGATGGCGGATTAATTCCTTCAGAAAAAGTGGGGTGGATTTGTTACTTTAATGCAAATAAATCTCTCCCCTTTCTCTTTGTCCACTTTCTCTTTTCTTCGTTATCTTTAGGAAGTAATGGGTGGCATTGTCGGGTTGCACATCTTTTACCATTTGTTGCATAAATAAATGATTAACGGTGGTTTTCGCCATTTGTGGCTATGGCAAGACCGGAAAGCCTGGCTGTCCACGTCAGTGCAAGTAGCCCAGTAACGATGCCAACTCCCAGCCAGAAACCTTTTAGTAAACAAGCTAAGAGTGCAAATGGCACTATCAAGCCGCCAAATCCAATTACGCCTACGAACGCCCAGAATCCGCCCCAGAGAGACCATGTTGTTAGTAGGCTAAACAGGAAAAGCTGAAGGCCAAACACAAATGACGCTATGTAAATCCCAGCGCCTGTGTAGATGCGGAGTTTCTTAAATAGTGATAGTGGCAAAAGTATGAGTACTATAATGGCAACACAGATCCACGCTAGCGTGCTGACCCAGGGAATTACGTATTTGGCTGTTTTTGCCAAGCCTATAAAGAAAATTGCTGGTAGCGAAAGAAACGCTAAGAAAATGACAATTCCAAATGTAATGCTTCCAACACTCTTGATTAAATTACCCATTTTAGCCGTCCTTTGGGTGTGTGTCAGTTAATTTGTGTTGTTATCTTCTATGTGTTTCTTGGTTAATAACTTTAACGAAGGGAAGAATTCGAGATATTGCCCCATGCCATATATCATTAATAAACCAAGTAGCGATAATGCATATTTGGTCTGCACAGCGAAAAAAAGTCCGTCCTCGCAAGAAGGTGTTAGCTGCCAGGCAAGTTTTTCATCGCAGCCAAAAGATAAGTTGAATAGGGGCATGCCGTTGGTGAGGCTCCAAAGTATGCCGCCTCTAGGTTCATAACCAGTTGATAAGATCAATGCGAGAATAATAAGCACGAAGCTTATTGCGATTGTGAATATCCCCTCTTTTTTCGACTGGCTAACGTCCATTCCCTACTCCGGGTTGTGTCTCGCGTATTGGGATGATGCATCAGGTGCCATCATTTTGCCAATTCACTTTCGAGGGAGAAGCAGTTTTCCAAACCAACCATAGGAGGCTGGAGGGAGTGGCAGGTCGATAAGGAGAAGAAAGGGGGGCGGTCTCTCCAACTTCCGAGAAAAGGAGAAAAAGGGGGCGGATTTATTATTGGAAAAAATGGATAGTAGCGTCGGCGGCGTCCTACTATCAGACGCACTAGCTTTTTAAGCCACCTGCCTCATTCATTGGATGTCTTTCAGATAGTCTTTAAGCGCGATGAGCGGACCATCAAGCTGCTCCATCGTCTGAATACTGGCCAAATCACCCGCCAACCTCCCCAACACCCCCCCCCACCGCTTATCCACACCCCCAACAGCCTCCAGCGCCAACCCCACACACTCACCCACCTTCACCTGAATCCCCTCAACATCCCCTCGGCGCACCAGCAACTCAAACACATCCCGCTGGTAATCACCCATGACCAAATCATCCCGCAAAATCGGGCTCTGACCTTCCGACTCATAAGCCAGCTTGAGGGAGAAGAGGGCGACGGTTTCCAAGTGCAATTCCATGGGTGGGAATCCTTGATGAGTGTCTTACTGACCGAGGGGTGTGAAGATCAAAAAAATCGCTGGCAAGCCAGCTCCTACACAGGGCGGTGGGGTGTCAGGTGCTTTTCTGCGGGCGAAAAAAAAAGGCCTTGCAAAGCAAGACCTTTCTTAATTTTGGTGCCCCGAGGGAGACTCGAACTCCCACTCCTTTCGAAAACGGATTTTGAATCCGCCGCGTCTACCAATTCCGCCATCAGGGCTCAATGGCCGCGAAGTATAGAGATGAGATAACCGTCGGTCAATCAGGTACATAGAGAATTTTTGATATTTCGGCTAGACTTCCCGGCCCTGCTAGACGAACCCCATCATGCGCGTTGCTGACTTTACTTTCGAGCTCCCTGATTCGCTGATCGCCCGCCACCCGTTGGCCGAGCGTCGCGGTAGTCGCCTGTTGACCCTGGATGGGGTCAGCGGCGCCCTGGCACACCGTCAATTCACTGATTTGCTTGAGCATTTGCGCCCGGGCGATTTGATGGTGTTCAACAATACCCGGGTGATTCCGGCGCGGCTGTTTGGCCAGAAGGCTTCCGGCGGCAAGCTGGAAATCCTGGTGGAGCGGGTGCTGGACAGTCATCGCGTGCTGGCCCATGTGCGCTCCAGCAAGTCGCCGAAACCGGGGTCGAAGATCCTGATCGACGGCGGTGGCGAGGCCGAGATGCTGGCGCGTCATGATGCGTTGTTCGAGCTGGGGTTTGCCGAAGAGGTGTTGCCGCTGCTCGACCGCGTCGGGCACATGCCGTTGCCTCCTTATATAGACCGCCCGGACGAAGGCGCGGACCGTGAGCGTTACCAGACCGTCTACGCCGAGCGTTTGGGCGCGGTGGCGGCGCCGACGGCGGGGCTGCATTTCGATCAGGTGCTGATGGAGGCGATTGCCGCCAAGGGCGTCGAGACGGCGTTCGTGACCCTGCACGTTGGCGCCGGCACGTTCCAGCCGGTGCGCGTGGAGAAGATCGAAGATCACCATATGCACAGCGAATGGCTGGAAGTCGGCCAGGACGTGGTGGATGCGGTTGCCGCCTGTCGCGCTCGCGGCGGTCGCGTGGTGGCCGTGGGGACCACCAGCGTGCGCTCCCTGGAAAGTGCCGCCCGCGATGGCGTGCTCAAGCCGTTCAGCGGTGATACCGACATCTTTATCTACCCGGGCCGACCGTTTCATGTGGTCGATGCCCTGGTCACCAATTTCCATTTGCCTGAATCCACGTTGTTGATGCTGGTCTCGGCGTTTGCCGGTTATCCGGAAACCATGGCCGCCTACAAAGCCGCCGTCGACAACGAATACCGCTTTTTCAGCTACGGTGATGCGATGTTTATCACCCGTAACCCCGCACCACGTGGCCCTGAGGACAAAGAATGAGTCGCCAATGTCGTATGTCGTTTGAGCTGCTTGCCACCGATGGCAAGGCTCGCCGTGGTCGCCTGACCTTCCCGCGCGGTACCGTCGAGACCCCGGCCTTCATGCCGGTGGGCACCTACGGCACGGTCAAGGGCATGCTGCCGCGGGATATCGAGGCCACTGGCGCTGAAATAATTCTGGGCAACACCTTCCACCTGTGGCTGCGCCCGGGCACGGAAGTGATCAAGAAGCACGGCGACCTGCACGATTTCATGAAGTGGAAAGGCCCGATCCTGACCGACTCCGGTGGTTTCCAGGTGTTCAGCCTGGGCGCGATGCGCAAGATCAAGGAGGAGGGCGTGACCTTCGCCTCTCCGGTCGACGGCGCCAAGGTGTTCATGGGTCCGGAAGAGTCGATGCAGGTCCAGCGTGACCTGGGCTCGGACATCGTGATGATTTTCGACGAATGCACGCCGTACCCGGCCGATGAAGACGTCGCTCGCGTATCGATGGAGTTGTCGCTGCGTTGGGCCCAGCGCTCGAAAAACGCCCATGCCGACAACACGGCGGCGCTGTTCGGCATCGTTCAGGGCGGCATGCACCAGGATCTGCGCATGCGCTCCCTGGAAGGCCTGGACAAGATCGGTTTTGACGGCCTGGCCATCGGCGGTCTGTCGGTGGGCGAGCCCAAGCATGAAATGATCAAGGTGCTGGATTATCTGCCGGGCCAGATGCCGGCTGACAAACCTCGTTACCTTATGGGCGTTGGCAAACCGGAAGATCTGGTTGAGGGTGTGCGCCGCGGTGTGGACATGTTCGATTGCGTGATGCCAACCCGTAATGCCCGCAACGGGCATCTGTTCATTGACACAGGCGTGATCAAGATCCGTAACGCGTTCCATCGCCATGATGATTCGCCGCTCGATCCGACCTGCGATTGCTATACCTGCCAGAACTTCTCCCGCGCTTATCTGCATCACCTGGACAAGTGCGGCGAAATGCTGGGAAGCATGCTCAATACCATCCATAACTTGCGCCATTATCAAGTGCTTATGGCTGGTTTGCGCGAGGCTATTCAACAGGGTACATTGGCCGCCTTTGTCGATGCCTTCTACGCCAAACGCGGGCTTCCCGTGCCGCCTTTGGACTGAGTTTTCTGACCCCAAGATTCAACATTTGCAACTGGAGTGCTAAATGAGCTTTTTTATCTCTAATGCCATGGCAGACGCTGCAGCACCTGCGGCAGCCCCTATGGGCGGCGGCTTTGAGTGGATTTTCCTGGTCGGCTTCCTGGTCATCTTCTACCTGATGATCTGGCGTCCACAGGCCAAGCGCGCCAAAGAGCAGAAAAACCTGCTGAGCAGCCTGCAAAAGGGCGACGAAGTTGTGACCACCGGCGGTATCGCCGGCAAGATCACTAAAGTGGCCGACGATTTCGTCGTTCTGGAAGTTTCCGACACCGTCGAAATGAAATTCCAGAAAGGCGCCATCGCTGCCACGCTGCCAAAAGGCACGCTCAAAGCGATCTAAGTTTCAACTTCATATTCAATCGACGGGGCGCGCAAGGCGCCCCGCGTCATAAACGGGCGGCGTGATGCTGAACAAATATCCTCTGTGGAAATACATTCTGATCCTGGCGGTGCTGGCGGTCGGTCTGATTTATTCCGCTCCCAATCTTTACCCTGATGACCCGGCCATTCAGGTCAGCGGTGCAAGCACTGCGCTGCTGGTCAATCAGGCTGATCTGGATCGTGTAAGCACTGCGCTCAAGGAATCCGGAATCAACGTCAAGGCTGCCACCCTGGCCGCCAACGGCAAGGGCGGCCTGATTCGCCTGACCAAGGCTGAAGATCAGCTGCCGGCCAAGGACGTTGTACGCAAAGCATTGGGTGATGACTACGTCGTTGCACTGAACCTGGCACAAACCACCCCGCAATGGCTGCGCAACCTCGCTGCGCACCCGATGAAGCTGGGTCTGGACTTGTCCGGTGGTGTGCACTTCCTGCTGGAAGTGGACATGGAAAAAGCCCTCGATGCACGCCTGAAAGTCTACGAAGGCGACGTCAAGAGCCTGCTGCGTAAAGAAAAGCTGCGCTATCGCAGCCTGCCGCAGCTCAACGGTGCCATCCAGCTGGGCTTCACCGATGAAGCGACCCGCGAACAGGCTCGTACCATCATCCGCAAGAACTTCAACGATTTCGACATTGTTCCGGCCGACCTCAATGGTCAACCGGTGCTGCGTCTGGCGATGACCCCGGCCAAGCTGGCGGAAATCCGCGAATACTCCATCAAACAGAACCTGACCACGGTACGTAACCGCGTCAACGAGCTGGGTGTTGCCGAACCGATCGTTCAGCGTCAGGGCGCCAACCGCATCGTGGTTGAGCTGCCGGGCGTGCAGGACACCGCCGAAGCCAAGCGTATTCTCGGCAAGACGGCCAACCTGGAGTTCCGTCTGGCTGCTGAGCCGGGTGCTTCGAAAGCCACTTCCGAAGAATTCGAGTTCCGTGAAGGCAAGCGTCCTCCGGCGCTGATCGAGCGTGGCCTGATCATCACTGGCGACCAGGTAACTGACGCCAAGGCTGGTTTCGGCGAGCACGGTACACCGGAAGTGAACATCCGTCTGGACGGTCACGGCGGCGAGCTGATGAGCCGTGCGACCCGTTCGAACGTCGGTCGCAGCATGGCGGTGATCTTCATCGAACAACGTCCGGTCACCACTTACACCAAGCAAGTGGTCGATGGCGTCGAGAAAGACGTGGCGGTGCAGTCGTTCAAGGAAGAGAAGAAGATCATCAGCCTGGCGACCATCCAGTCGCCGCTGGGTGCCCAGTTCCGTATTACCGGCCTGAACGGCCAGGGCGAGTCGTCCGAGCTGGCGCTGCTGCTGCGTGCCGGTGGCCTGGCGGCTCCGATGTACTTTGCTGAAGAACGCACCATCGGCCCAAGCCTGGGTGCGGACAACATCACCAAAGGTATCGATGCATCGTTGTGGGGCATGCTGTTCGTCTCGCTGTTCATCATGGCTATCTACCGCTTCTTCGGCCTCATCGCCACCGTCGCGCTGGCGGTGAACATGGTGATGCTGCTGGCCCTGATGTCGCTGCTGGGTGCCACGCTGACCCTGCCGGGTATCGCCGGTATCGTGTTGACCATGGGTATGGCGGTCGACGCCAACGTGCTGATCTTCTCGCGGATCCGTGAAGAGATCGCCGCCGGCATGACCGTGCAGCGCGCAATCAACGAAGGCTTCGGCCGGGCGTTCACTGCGATTCTCGACGCCAACCTGACCACCTTGCTGGTGGGCGGCATCCTGTTTGCCATGGGCACAGGTCCGGTCAAGGGCTTCGCAGTGACCATGTCCCTCGGGATCTTTACCTCGATGTTCACGGCCATCATGGTGACCCGCGCGATGGTCAACCTGATCTTCGGCGGTCGTGACTTCAAGAAGTTGTGGATTTAAGGGGCTGCCATGTTACGTACAATCAACTTCATGGGCGTCCGCAACTTTGCGTTCGGCGTCACATTGTTCCTTACCGCACTGGCAATCTTCAGTGTCTTCCACAAGGGCATGAACTGGGGCCTGGACTTCACCGGCGGTACGCTCATCGAGCTGACCTACGAGCGTCCGGCCGATGTCACCAAGGTGCGTGAGCAACTGGTGACCGCGGGTTATCACGAAGCCATCGTGCAGAACTTCGGTGCGACCACCGATCTGCTGGTGCGCATGCCTGGCGAAGACCCGCAACTGGGTCACCAGGTGGCTGCAGCCCTGCAAAAGGTCGGCGGCGAGAACCCGGCGACGGTCAAGCGTGTCGAGTTCGTCGGCCCGCAGGTGGGTGAAGAGCTGCGCGACCAGGGCGGCCTCGGCATGCTGATGGCGCTGGGCGGCATCCTGATCTACCTGGCTTTCCGCTTTCAGTGGAAGTTTGCGGTCGGTGCGATCGTGTCCCTGATCCACGACGTGATCGTGACCATCGGTATCCTGTCGTTCTTCCAGATCACCTTCGACCTGACGGTGCTGGCGGCGGTACTGGCGATCATCGGTTACTCGCTCAACGACACCATCGTGGTATTCGACCGGGTTCGCGAGAACTTCCGTGTGTTGCGCAAGGCCAGCCTGATCGAGAACATCAATATCTCGACCACGCAAACCCTGCTGCGGACCATGGCGACCTCGATCTCCACCTTGCTGGCGATCGCGGCCCTGCTGTTCTTCGGTGGCGACAACCTGTTCGGCTTCTCGATTGCCCTGTTCGTCGGTGTCATGGCGGGTACTTACTCGTCGATCTACATCGCTAACGTGGTGCTGATCTGGCTGAACCTGAGCACCGAGGATTTGATTCCTCCTGCCAATACCGAGAAGGAAGTCGACGACCGTCCTTGAAGGAAGCTTCCTTCAGCGATGTAGTCCGAAAAAGGCGCGAGTTGAACTCGCGCCTTTTTTTATGCTCCAAGGCTGGGAGAAGCGCGGGTTTATCCCGTATGTGATGGTCAGGAGGTTCATGTGAACAAGTCGATGCTGGTTGGTGCTGTACTGGGTGCTGTCGGTGTGACTGCCGGGGGTGCTGTGGCCACCTACAGCCTGGTTAAAAGCGGCCCGGAGTACGCACAAGTACTCGCCGTTGAGCCGGTCAAGACGCAAATCAAGACTCCACGTGAAGTGTGCAAGGATGTAACGGTCACCCGGCAGGCGCCGGTGAAAGATCAACATCAGATCGCCGGTACGGTGGTCGGTGCATTGGCGGGTGGATTGCTGGGTAACCAGATCGGTGGCGGTACCGGCAAGAAGATCGCCACGGTCGCGGGTGCTGTTGGCGGTGGTTACGCCGGCAACAAGGTGCAGGAAGGCATGCAGGAGCGTGATACCTACACCACGACCCAGACCCGTTGTAATACGGTGAATGACATCAGCGACAAGGTTGTCGGTTACGACGTGCGGTATTCGCTGGACGGCAAGGAAGGCAATGTGCGCATGGATCGTGATCCGGGGAACCAGATCCCTGTGGATAAAGAGGGCAAGTTGATCTTGTCGGATAATCAGCAGGCTCATTGATCCGCTGAAGTCAGATTCAAGAAGAAGCACCCTGCGGGGTGCTTTTTTGTGCCCGGATTTATGCGTCACCGCGGATCTTCTGTAGGAGCGAGCTTGCTCGCGATGAACCGCAGAGCACCGCGGGGTGCCAGGCTTCCCGCGTTATCGTTGACGACCATCGCGAGCAAGCTCGCTCCTACAGAGAGCGCAAAGGTGAATCGCAGGCATAAAAAAAGCACCCCGAAGGGTGCCTTTTTCTTTCGCTTGGGCGCTTAGCGCTTCAGCGAGGCCGGCAGGTGCGGCTGGATCGCCGTCAGCACTGCCTTGAAGCATTTGGTGTTGCCGGCAACGACGTGGCCTTTCTCAAGGAAGTCGTGGCCGCCGGTGAAGTCGCTCACCAGGCCGCCTGCTTCCTGGATCAGCAGGGCGCCAGCAGCCATGTCCCACTCGGACAGACCCGACTCCCAGAAGGCGTCGAAGCGGCCTGCGGCCACGTAGGCCAGGTCCAGGCTCGCGGAACCTGCGCGGCGGATGCCGGCAGTCTGGCCAACCAGGGCGCGGAACATGCCCAGGTAGTTGTCGAGGTTGTCCATCTGGTCGTCACGGAACGGAAAGCCGGTACCCAGCAGGGCGCCGTCGAGGCTGGTGCGACCGCTGACGCGCAGGCGACGACCGTTCAGTTGAGCGCCGCGACCACGGCTGGCGGTGAATTCTTCCTGGCGAACCGGGTCCAGAACAACGGCGTGTTCCAGGCGGCCACGGTATTTGCAGGCGATGCTGACAGCGAAGTGAGGAATGCCGCGCAGGAAGTTGGTGGTGCCGTCCAGCGGATCGATGATCCACAGGTACTCTTCGCCTTCGATGCCGGTGCCGGCGTGCATGCCGGTTTCTTCACCCATGATCGAGTGGTTCGGGTAAGCCTTGCGCAGCGCGTCGATGATTTTCTGTTCAGCGGCGCGATCCACCTCGGATACGTAATCCTTGGCGTCTTTTTCGTCGACCTTGATGGTATCCAGGCGCTCGATGGAGCGGAAGATCAATTCACTGGCGCTGCGGGCGGCGCGCAGCGCGATATTCAGCATGGGCTGCATGGATGTGTCACCTAAGGTTGTTAAAGAAAGCCGGGCATTCTATCAGAAAGTTTCTACAGGAGAAGGACGACGTTCGCTTTCATGGCTTAACGGTAGTGGGCGCTGTAAGATTCTGCTCCCGATAATGTGTTCGAGAGCGCCTCCCTTGCTGCAAAACATTCGTGTCGTCCTGGTCAATACCAGCCATCCGGGCAATATCGGCGGGACTGCGCGCGCCATGAAGAACATGGGCCTGTCGCGGCTGGTGCTGGTCGAGCCTCGTCTGTTCCCGCACCACGAGGCCGACGCCCGTGCTTCCGGTGCCGGTGACATCCTTGAAAAAGCGCAAGTCGTCGCCACCTTGGAAGATGCCCTGGTCGGCTGCAACCTGGTGCTCGGCACCAGCGCCCGCGACCGGCGGATTCCTTGGCCGCTGCTCGATCCCCGTGAATGCGGCGCGAAAGTGGTCGAGGAAGCCGGGCAGGGGGCGGAAATCGCCCTGGTGTTCGGTCGTGAAGATTCCGGCCTGACCAATGACGAGCTGCAGCGATGTCACTATCACGTGCACATCCCATCCGACCCTGAGTTCAGCTCGCTGAACCTGGGGGCGGCGGTGCAGGTGTTGAGCTATGAAGTGCGCATGTCCTGGCTGGCCGCGCAAGGCCAGCCAAGCAAGGTCGAGAAGGAAGAGGTGGCTTCGGTCAAAAGCGCCGAGCTGGCGACCATGGATGAGCTGGAGCGATTCTATGAACACCTGGAGCAGACCCTGGTGGCCATCGAATTCCTCGATCCGGAAAAGCCACGGCACTTGATGGCGCGCCTGCGCCGGTTGTACGGACGCAGCTCGGTCAGCCGGGCGGAAATGAATATTTTGCGTGGCATCCTCACGGAAACCCAGAAAGCGGCCCGTGGTGAGCTTCTAAAGCGGAAGGATTAATGATGTTTGAGCGTTTGCGTGAAGATATCCAGAGCGTATTCCATCGAGACCCGGCGGCGCGTAACGCTTTTGAAGTCCTGACGTGCTACCCGGGCATGCACGCCATCTGGATTCACCGTTTGTCGGCGATGTTGTGGCGTGCGGACCTTAAATGGCTGGCGCGGCTGGTGTCGAACTTCGGTCGCTGGTTGACCGGGATCGAGATTCATCCGGGGGCCAAGGTCGGTCGTCGTTTCTTCATCGACCATGGCATGGGTATCGTCATTGGTGAAACCGCCGAGATTGGCGACGACGTCACTATTTATCAGGGTGTGACCCTGGGTGGCACCAGCTGGAACAAAGGCAAGCGTCACCCGACTCTGGGTGATGGCGTAGTGGTCGGGGCGGGTGCGAAGGTGCTCGGTCCGTTCACTGTTGGAGCCGGCGCCAAGGTGGGCTCCAATGCCGTTGTGACCAAAGAGGTGCCGCCGGGCGCTACTGTGGTGGGTATTCCGGGGCGGATCATCGTCAAGCCGGACCAAGAGCTGGACGCCAAGCGCAAGGCCATGGCCGAGAAAATCGGCTTCGATGCCTATGGTGTGACTGAAGACATGCCAGACCCGGTGGCTCGTGCCATCAATCAGTTGCTTGACCACCTGCAAGCGGTCGACGGTCGCCTGGAGGGGATGTGCGGGGCGTTGAAGGATCTGGGCAGTAATTACTGTGCCAAGGATCTGCCTGAGCTGCGCGAAGAAGACTTTGCCTGTGTGAAAGACAAGGATCAGAGTCAGGCCAGCTAAACCGAGTTGATCTCTTCGCGAGCAGGCTCGCTCCCACAGGATTTGCATTGGCCTCTGTGGGAGCGAGCCTGCTCGCGAAGAACGATAACGCGCAATTGCTGGCTGTAACCGTCCAGCCTTTGCTATGATGCGGCCGCTCTTTTGCGGGTAAACCTGACTAAAGTACTAGGTCTTATAGTTGACTTAAATACTCGGGAATTGCATACTCGCCTCATTCCGATTTCCGTGGTAATTGTCCATGCGACTGACTACAAAAGGCCGATACGCCGTGACCGCCATGCTTGACCTGGCGTTGCACGCGCAGCACGGGCCCGTGTCCCTGGCCGATATCTCCGAGCGCCAAGGCATCTCCCTGTCCTACCTCGAACAGCTTTTCGCCAAGCTGCGCCGCAGCAACCTGGTGTCCAGTGTGCGTGGCCCGGGTGGTGGTTACCAACTGTCCCGCGACATGCAGGGCATTCAGGTCGCCCAGGTGATCGATGCGGTGAACGAATCGGTCGATGCCACCAAATGCCAGGGGCAGGGTGATTGCCATTCCGGCGACACTTGCCTGACTCACCACTTGTGGTGCGATCTGAGCCTGCAGATTCACGAATTTCTGAGCGGTATCAGCTTGGCTGACCTTGTGACTCGCCGTGAGGTGCAAGAAGTAGCCCAGCGTCAGGACCAGCGCCGTTGCAACAGCAAGGTGCCACGCCTGGACAAGATTGAAGCGTCCGCCGTCGAATGACAGCCAAAGAGCTAGCGGCACGCCAGCCAGCCTGATTTAGGAGATAGTCCATGAAATTGCCGATTTACCTTGATTACTCTGCGACCACCCCGGTTGATCCGCGTGTTGCGCAAAAAATGAGTGAATGCCTGCTGGTCGACGGAAACTTCGGTAACCCGGCGTCCCGTTCCCACGTGTTCGGCTGGAAAGCCGAAGAGTCCGTCGAAAACGCCCGTCGTCAGGTTGCCGACCTGGTCAACGCCGACCCGCGCGAAATCGTCTGGACCTCCGGTGCCACCGAATCCGACAACCTGGCAATCAAGGGTGCGGCGCATTTCTATGCCACCAAAGGCAAACACCTGATCACCACCAAGATTGAGCACAAGGCTGTCCTCGACACCATGCGCCAACTGGAGCGTGAAGGTTTCGAAGTGACTTACATCGAGCCTCGCACCGATGGTCTGGTCACTCCGGAGATGGTCGAAGCTGAACTGCGTGACGACACCATCCTGGTTTCGGTCATGCACGTGAACAACGAAATCGGCACCGTCAACGACATCGCGGCCATCGGCGAGCTGACCCGCGCCAGGGGCATCCTGTTCCACGTTGACGCCGCTCAGTCCACCGGCAAGGTCGACATCGACCTGCAGAAGCTGAAAGTCGACCTGATGTCGTTCTCGGCTCACAAGACCTACGGCCCTAAAGGTATCGGCGCACTGTACGTGAGCCGCAAGCCACGTGTTCGCATCGAAGCGACCATGCATGGCGGCGGTCACGAGCGCGGCATGCGTTCCGGCACCCTGGCGACCCACCAGATCGTCGGCATGGGTGAAGCCTTCCGCGTAGCCAAGGAAGACATGGCTGCCGAGAATGTGCGCATCAAGGCCCTGAGCGATCGTTTCTTCAAGCAGGTCGAGCACCTGGAAGAGTTGTACGTCAACGGCAGCCAGACCGCCCGCGTTCCGCACAACCTGAACCTGAGCTTCAACTACGTTGAGGGCGAGTCGCTGATCATGGCGCTCAAGGATCTGGCGGTATCGTCCGGTTCGGCCTGCACCTCGGCATCGCTTGAGCCTTCGTACGTACTGCGCGCCCTGGGCCGCAACGACGAACTGGCACACAGCTCGATCCGCTTCACCTTCGGCCGTTTCACCACCGAAGAAGAAATCGACTACGCCGCGCAGAAAGTCTGCGAGGCCGTAACCAAGCTGCGCGCTCTGTCGCCGCTGTGGGACATGTACAAAGACGGTGTCGATATCTCGAAGATCGAGTGGGCGGCACACTAACTATAGAAGCCGCCGGATACAGGTCCTGTAGCAACGCGGCGATAGACGCAGCGTAACTGCAGGGCCTCAAGAGCGGCCCTGATGAGTGAGGATTGAGAATCATGTCTTACAGCGAAAAGGTCATCGACCACTACGAAAACCCGCGCAACGTCGGCAAGATGGACGCGGAAGATCCTGATGTCGGCACCGGCATGGTCGGCGCTCCGGCGTGCGGCGACGTGATGCGCCTGCAGATCAAGGTCAACGACGCCGGCATCATCGAAGATGCCAAGTTCAAGACCTACGGCTGCGGTTCGGCTATCGCTTCCAGCTCCCTCGCCACCGAGTGGATGAAGGGCAAGACCCTGGACGAAGCAGAAACCATCAAGAACACTCAGCTGGCTGAAGAACTGGCCCTGCCGCCAGTGAAAATCCACTGCTCGGTACTTGCTGAAGACGCCATCAAGGCGGCTGTTCGCGATTACAAGCAGAAGAAAGGCTTGATCTGATTTTCGAGTTTTGGCGACGAGTAAGGAGTCACCGATGGCTATCAGCATGACAGAAGCGGCTGCTCGACACGTGCGGCGCTCCCTCGACGGGCGCGGCAAAGGTGAAGGGATTCGTCTGGGTGTTCGCACCACAGGCTGTTCCGGCCTTGCCTACGTGCTGGAGTTTGTCGACGAGGTGGTTGCAGAGGACCAGGTGTTCGAAAGTCACGGCGAAAAAGTGATCATCGACCCGAAAAGCCTGGCCTACCTGGACGGCACCGAGCTCGATTTCGTCAAGGAAGGGTTGAACGAAGGCTTCAAGTTCAACAACCCCAACGTACGCGGTGAATGTGGCTGCGGCGAAAGCTTCAACATCTGAGGCTTGTCGTGGGTACTCCTTGTCATTTCGCTTTATTCGAGCTGCAACCGGGTTTCAACCTGGATCTCGATCAGCTGGCTACGCGTTACCGTGAGTTGGCGCGCAGCGTTCACCCCGACCGCTTTGCTGACGCTTCCGAGCGCGAGCAGCGGTTGGCGCTGGAGCAATCCGCTAGCCTCAACGAGGCCTACCAGACGCTCAAGAGTCCGCCCAAGCGCGCGCGTTACCTGCTCGCCTTGAATGGTGGCGAGCTGCCGCTGGAGGTCACGGTGCATGATCCGGAGTTTCTTCTGCAGCAGATGGAGTTGCGCGAAGAGCTCGAAGACCTGCAAGACAGTGCCGATCTGGCAGGTGTTGCCGTGTTCAAGCGCCGCCTGAAAGTTGCCCAGGAAAAACTGAACGACAGTTTCGCAGCCTGTTGGAATGATGCAGCGCAACGTGAGCAGGCCGAACGCCTGATGCGACGCATGCAGTTTCTCGACAAGCTCACCCACGAAGTGCGCCAGTTAGAAGAGCGCCTCGACGATTAACCCAGTGCCGCTCCGGTCGCACGCCTGATATACAGATAAGTCCTGATAACGATGGCCCTACTGCAGATCGCCGAACCCGGCCAAAGTCCTCAACCGCACCAGCGTCGCCTGGCTGTGGGGATCGACTTGGGCACTACCAATTCGCTGGTCGCTGCGTTGCGCAGTGGACTTTCCGAGCCTCTGGCTGACGCAGAAGGGCGGGTCATCCTGCCGTCTGCCGTGCGCTACCACGCCGATCGCGTCGAGGTTGGCGAATCCGCCAAGCTGGCTGCCGCCACCGATCCCTTGAACACTGTGCTGTCGGTCAAGCGCTTGATGGGTCGCGGTCTGTCCGACGTCAAGCAGCTTGGTGATCAGTTGCCGTACCGCTTTGTCGGTGGCGAATCGCACATGCCGTTCATCGACACGATCCAGGGCCCGAAAAGCCCGGTCGAAGTCTCTGCCGATATCCTCAAGGTTCTGCGCCAGCGTGCCGAAGCCACCCTCGGTGGTGAGCTGGTGGGCGCGGTCATCACCGTTCCGGCCTATTTCGACGACGCCCAGCGTCAAGCCACCAAGGATGCGGCCAAGCTGGCCGGCCTGAATGTGCTGCGTTTGCTCAACGAGCCGACCGCAGCGGCGGTGGCTTACGGTCTGGATCAGCACGCCGAAGGCCTGGTCGCCATTTATGATCTGGGTGGCGGCACCTTCGATATTTCGATTCTGCGCCTGACCGGCGGTGTGTTCGAAGTCCTGGCTACCGGCGGCGACAGCGCCCTGGGCGGCGATGACTTCGACCACGCGATCGCTGGCTGGATTATCGAGGGCGCGGGCCTGTCCGCCGACCTCGATCCGGGCGTGCAGCGCAATCTGCTGCAAACCGCCTGTGCTGCCAAGGAAGCGCTGACCAATGCCGCGTCGGTTGAGGTCGCTTATGGCGCCTGGAAAGCCGAGCTGACCCGCGAAGCCTTCAATGCGCTGATCGAGCCGATGGTCGCTCGCAGCCTGAAAGCCTGCCGCCGTGCGGTGCGTGATTCCGGGATCGAACTGGAAGACGTGCACGCCGTGGTCATGGTCGGTGGTTCGACGCGCGTTCCTCGCGTTCGCGAAGCCGTCGCCGAAGCTTTCGGTCGCCAGCCGCTGACTGAAATCGACCCGGATCAAGTGGTGGCCATTGGTGCCGCGATCCAGGCCGATACCCTGGCCGGCAACAAGCGTGACGGCAGCGAACTGCTGTTGCTGGACGTGATTCCGCTGTCCCTGGGTCTGGAGACCATGGGCGGCCTGATGGAGAAGGTGATTCCGCGCAATACCACCATCCCTGTCGCCCGCGCCCAGGACTTCACCACTTATAAAGACGGCCAGTCGGCCATGGCCATCCACGTATTGCAGGGCGAGCGCGAGCTGATCAGCGACTGCCGCTCCCTTGCACGCTTCGAATTGCGCGGCATTCCGGCGATGGTGGCCGGTGCGGCGAAGATTCGTGTGACCTTCCAGGTCGATGCCGACGGTCTGCTGAGCGTTTCGGCCCGCGAACTGGGTTCGGGCGTCGAAGCAAGCATTCAGGTCAAGCCGTCCTACGGCCTGACCGACGGCGAAATCGCCAAAATGCTCAAGGACTCGTTCCAGCACGCCAATGACGACAAGGTTGCCCGCGTACTGCGCGAGCAGCAGGTCGACGCCCAGCGCCTGATCGAAGCGGTGCAGGCTGCGCTGGAGGCTGATGGCGAGCGTCTGCTCGACGCCGATGAGCGCATGGTCATCGAGCTGCAGGTGCAGGAACTGACCGAACTGATGAAAGGTACCGATGGTTACGCCATCGAGCTGCAGACCAAGCGTCTGTCGCAAGTGACCGACGCCTTTGCTGCCCGCCGCCTGGACTCGACGGTGAAAGCCGCGTTGGCGGGGCGCAACCTGAATGAGATTGAGGAATAACGATGCCGCAGGTCATTTTTCTGCCACACGAGAAGTTTTGTCCCGAAGGCATGGTTGTAGAGGCTGAGACCGGTACGTCTATCCTCGAGCTGGCCCATGAGCACCATATCGAGATGGAAAGTGCCTGTGGTGGCGTCTGTGCGTGCACCACTTGTCACTGCATCATCCGCGAAGGTTTCGACTCGCTGGAAGAGGCCGATGAGCTGGAAGAGGACTATCTTGACAAGGCTTGGGGGCTGGAAGCTCAGTCGCGCCTGGGCTGTCAGGCGAAGGTCGGTACCGAAGACCTGACCGTCGAAATTCCGAAGTATTCGCTCAACCACGCAGCCGAAGCACCGCACTGATTCAAGGAATTGTCATGAAACTCAAGTGGACTGATGTGCTGGAGATCGCGATCCAGCTGGCAGAAAGCAAGCCCGACGTGGACCCTATGTCGGTCAACTTCGTCGATCTGCGTCAATGGGTGATGGAACTGCCCGATTTCGACGACATGCCTGAGCATTGTGGCGAAAAGATCCTGGAGGCCATTCAGGCCCACTGGATCGAAGAACGCGACTGAGCCACGCCGCAGGTTAGGCAATACCCGAGAACCCGCGTATAATTCGCGGGTTTAATTTTTCGTAAATTACCGTTTCTGGAGTTACACCATGGCTGTTCAACGTACTTTCTCCATCATCAAGCCTGACGCCGTTGCTAAAAACGTGATCGGCGAGATCACCACCCGTTTCGAAAAAGCCGGCCTGCGCGTTGTAGCTTCGAAACTGAAGCAACTGTCCAAAGCCGAAGCCGAAGGTTTCTACGCTGAGCACAGCGCTCGTGGTTTCTTCAACGACCTGGTTGCTTTCATGATCTCCGGTCCGGTTGTCGTTCAGGTTCTGGAAGGCGAAAACGCTATCGCTCTGAACCGTGAGCTGATGGGCGCTACCAACCCTAAAGAAGCTGCTGCCGGCACCATCCGTGCTGACTTCGCTGACTCCATCGACGCCAACGCCGTACACGGTTCGGACTCCGAAGCCGCTGCCGCTCGCGAAATCTCGTACTTCTTCGCAGCTACTGAAGTAACCACTCGCTAAGCATTGGCTTAAGAGTGAAGGTGAATCCATGACTACATCGACTGTAAAAACTAACCTGCTGGGTCTGACTCAGCTGGAAATGGAAAAATTCTTCGACTCAATCGGGGAGAAGCGTTTCCGTGCCGGTCAGGTAATGAAATGGATTCACCACTTTGGTGTCGATGATTTCGATGCCATGACGAACGTCAGCAAGGCTTTGCGCGAAAAGCTCAAGGCTGTTGCTGAAATTCGTGGTCCGGAAGTGGTCAGCGAGGACATCTCCAGCGACGGCACCCGCAAGTGGGTGGTGCGCGTGGCGTCCGGCAGCTGCGTCGAGACCGTGTACATTCCCCAGGGCAAGCGCGGCACCTTGTGCGTTTCGTCCCAGGCAGGCTGTGCCCTGGATTGCAGTTTCTGCTCCACCGGCAAGCAAGGCTTCAACAGCAACCTCACCGCCGCCGAAGTCATCGGCCAGGTGTGGATTGCCAACAAATCCTTTGGCAGCGTCCCGGCAACCGTCGACCGTGCCATCACCAACGTGGTGATGATGGGCATGGGTGAGCCGCTGCTGAATTTCGACAACGTCGTCGCGGCCATGCATCTGATGATGGACGACCTGGGCTACGGCATTTCCAAGCGCCGTGTGACCCTGTCGACCTCCGGCGTGGTGCCGATGATCGATGAGCTCTCCAAGCACATCGACGTCTCCCTGGCGTTGTCCCTGCACGCACCGAATGACGCATTGCGTAACCAATTGGTGCCGATCAACAAGAAGTATCCGCTTAAGATGCTGCTCGAGTCGTGCCAGCGCTACATGTCGTCCCTGGGCGAAAAGCGTGTGCTGACCATCGAGTACACCTTGCTCAAGGACGTCAATGACAAGGTCGAGCATGCCGTGGAAATGATCGAGCTGCTCAAGAACATCCCGTGCAAGATCAACCTGATCCCGTTCAACCCGTTCCCGCATTCCGGGTACGAGCGTCCGAGCAACAACGCCATTCGTCGTTTCCAGGATCAGCTTCATCATGCCGGTTTCAACGTCACCGTCCGCACCACCCGTGGTGAAGACATCGACGCGGCCTGTGGTCAATTGGTAGGGCAGGTGCTGGATCGCACCCGTCGCAGCGAACGTTATATCGCCGTGCGTGAATTGAGCGCCGACAGCGATGTTGCTTCGGGCGCTGCGAACAACAACTAAGAGAGGATCTCTATGTCCCTGCGCTTTGCGCTGCTTTTGCTGTTGGCCAGCCTGTGTGCTGGCTGTGTGCTTTCGGGTGACTACAACCCGATGAAGACCAGCAAGGGCCGTGATGAAGCGCGTGAGGCTTATGTGCAACTTGGTATCGGGTATTTGCAACAAGGCATGACCGAGCGCGCCAAGGTCCCGCTGAAAAAGGCCCTGGAACTGGATGGCTCTGATCCGGATGCCAACGCGGCGCTGGGGCTGGTGTTCCAGGCGGAAATGGAGCCGGAACTGGCCGACGAGCATTTTCGCAAGGCACTGTCTTCCCGTCCCGCCGATGCACGCATCCTCAATAATTACGGCAGTTTTCTGTTCGAGCAGAAGCGTTTCAAGGAAGCCTACGAGCGCTTTGAACAAGCCGCCGCCGATACCCTGTATCCTGAACGTTCACGGGTATTCGAAAACCTTGGCATGACCGCTTCAGTGCTGGGAGAGCGTGAGCTGGCCCGGCAGCAACTGGAAAAAGCCCTGCGCCTGAACCGCCAACAACCTCGTGCATTGCTGGAAATGGCTGAGTTGTCTTACGAAGACAGGCATTATGTGCCCGCGCGTGACTTCTATGATCGTTTTAGCCTGCTTGCAGAGCAAAATGCACGTAGTCTATTGCTCGGCGTTCGGCTGGCAAAAGTGTTTGATGATCGCGACAAGGCCGCAAGTAAAGGCCTGCAACTAAAACGACTCTATCCCGGTACACCGGAATATCAGCAATACCTGTCGGAGCAATGATGAAAGCGGCGCATCCCGAAGTTGTAGCAGCGAATCGCGTTAACCCCGGTGAGACTTTGCGCCAGGCTCGCGAAAGCAATGGCTGGTCGCTGGCCGAAGTGGCCCTCAAGCTCAACCTCACCACCACTTCCCTGAGCAATCTGGAAGCCGGCGCTTTCGACAAGCTGCCTGGGCATACCTTTGCCCGTGGTTATGTTCGTGCCTACGCCAAGTTGCTCGGCATGGACCAGGCCGTTCTGGTCCAGCAGTTCGATCAATCCACCGGTAGCGATTCCCAGGGCAGCAATGTTCACAGCCTGGGTCGTATCGAAGAACCGGTCCGGGTTTCCCACACCATTTTGCGAATTGTCAGCCTGCTGTTGCTGATCGCGGTGATCGGTGGCGGTTTTGTCTGGTGGCAGGACCAGACGTCGATGCGCACCAAGGACCTGATCGGTCTGGCACCGGAGCACGTTGAAGTCGAAGGCGCCGACGGTACGACACAGATTCATCCGCTGGACGAGCCGGAAGACCAGGCCGTCGCGGAAGGCCAGACCGAAGGCGGAACCGCCCTCGCGCTGCCTCAGGCCGACGCTCCGGCTGAAGCACCGGTGGAGGCTCAGGCGACTGCGCCAGCCACCCCGGCAGCGCCAGTCACACCAGCGGCACCCGCCCACAATTCGGCGCCAGTGACCCCGGCAACTCCGGCCCCGGCTGCACCTGCCGCCCCGGCCCCGGCGGTGACCGCACCGGCAGCTCCTGCCGCTCCGGCTCCTGCTGCAGCGGTAACCGCGCCGGTAACCGGTCAAGGCCAGGTTCAGGTGCAGTTCACCGCCGATTGCTGGACACAAGTGACCGACGGTAGCGGCAAGGTGCTGTTCAGCGGTCTCAAACGCAAAGGCGACAGCCTGGCAGTCAATGGCAAGCCACCGTTTACCGTACGTCTGGGCTTTGCCCGCGGCGCTCAGGTCAGCTTCAACGGCCAGCCGGTTGATGTCGCTCCGTTCACCAGTGGCGAGACTGCTCGCCTGAAGTTGGGTCAATAAGTCATGCACGGCGAATCTCCAATCAAACGTCGCGAATCTCGCAAGATCTGGGTCGGTAATGTGCCTGTTGGCGGCGATGCGCCTATCGCTGTGCAGAGCATGACCAACAGCGACACCAACGATGTCGCGGCCACTGTCGCGCAAATCAACCGCCTTGAAGCGGCCGGCGTCGATATCGTGCGGGTTTCCGTACCGGACATGGACGCCGCCGAAGCCTTCGGCAAGATCAAGCAGCTGGTCAAGGTCCCCCTGGTTGCCGACATCCACTTCGACTACCGGATCGCGTTGCGCGTAGCCGAACTGGGTGTCGATTGCCTGCGAATCAACCCGGGCAACATCGGCCGTGAAGACCGCGTGCGCGCAGTGGTCGATGCCGCCCGTGACCGCGGGATCCCGATCCGTATCGGTGTGAACGCCGGTTCCCTGGAAAAAGACCTGCAAAAGAAATACGGCGAGCCGACCCCGGCGGCGCTGGTCGAGTCTGCCTTGCGTCACGTCGAGCACCTTGAGCGCCTGAACTTCCAGGACTTCAAGGTCAGCGTGAAAGCGTCCGACGTGTTCATGGCCGTTGAAGCCTACCGCCTGCTGGCCAAGGAAATCGTCCAGCCGCTGCACCTGGGTATCACTGAAGCCGGCGGTTTGCGTTCAGGCACGGTGAAATCCGCCGTGGGCCTCGGTATGCTGCTCGCCGAAGGGATTGGCGATACTATTCGCATCTCGTTGGCGGCCGACCCGGTCGAGGAAGTGAAAGTCGGCTACGACATTCTCAAGTCCCTGCACCTGCGTTCCCGTGGCATCAACTTCATCGCCTGCCCGAGCTGCTCGCGGCAGAACTTCGATGTGGTCAAGACCATGAACGAGCTGGAAGGGCGCCTCGAAGATTTGCTGGTGCCGCTGGATGTCGCGGTGATCGGTTGCGTGGTCAACGGCCCGGGTGAAGCCAAGGAAGCCCATATCGGCTTGACCGGCGGCACGCCGAACCTGATTTACATCGACGGCAAGCCGTCGCAGAAACTGACGAACGACAATCTGGTGGATGAGCTTGAACGCTTGATCCGCCAGAAAGCGGCCGAGAAGGTCGAAGCCGACGCCGCAGTCATTGCGCGCGGCTGAGTCCGACTAACGAGCCGAACGAATTTAAGGATTTAAAGTGAGCAAGTCTCTGCAAGCCATTCGTGGCATGAACGACATCCTGCCCGAACAGACTCCCCTTTGGCGTCATTTCGAGGGCACCGTTTCGCGCCTGCTGGATAACTACGGTTACAAGCAGATCCGCATGCCGATCGTCGAGTTCACCGAACTGTTCAAGCGTTCCATCGGTGAAGTGACCGACATCGTCGAAAAAGAGATGTACACCTTCGACGACCGCAACGGCGACTCCCTGACCCTGCGCCCGGAAGGCACAGCGGCTTGTGTGCGCGCGGTGCTGGAGCACGGCATCACCGGCGGTGGCCAGGTTCAGAAACTCTGGTACATCGGCCCGATGTTCCGCCACGAGCGTCCGCAGAAAGGCCGTTATCGCCAGTTCCACCAGATTGGCGTGGAAGTGTTCAACCTCGACGGTCCGGACATCGACGCCGAGCTGATCGTGCTGACCTGGCGCCTGTGGGGCGAACTGGGCATCCGCGATGCGGTGAAGCTCGAGCTCAACAGCCTGGGTACCAGCGAGTCCCGTGGCCGTTATCGTGAAGCGCTGGTCGAGTACCTCTCGGCGCACATGGACAAGCTCGACGAAGACAGCCAGCGTCGCCTGAAAACCAACCCGCTGCGGGTTCTTGATACCAAGAACGCCGATACCCAGGCGGTATTGGTCGATGCGCCGAAAATGGCCGACTACCTCGACGAAGAATCCCGCGTGCATTTCGAGGGTCTCAAGGCTCGCCTGGACGCCGCCGGCATTCCTTACGTGATCAACCCGAAGCTGGTTCGCGGGCTGGATTACTACAGCAAGACCGTTTTCGAATGGGTCACCGACAAACTCGGCGCCCAGGGCACCGTCTGCGCTGGCGGCCGTTACGACGGTCTGGTGGAGCAGATGGGCGGCAAGCCGACCGCCGGCGTTGGTTTTGCCATGGGCATCGAACGCCTGGTGCTGTTGCTGGAAACCCTGGAGCAGATCCCGCAAGAGATCTCCCGTCAGGTCGACGTCTACCTTTGCGCCTTCGGTGAAGCCGCCGAACTCGCCGGCCTGACCCTGGCGGAGCGCGTTCGTGATCAGTTGCCCAACCTGCGCCTGCAAGTGAATGCCGGCGCCGGCAGTTTCAAAAGCCAGTTCAAGAAAGCCGACAAGAGCGGCGCACTGTATGCGCTGATCCTCGGTGACGACGAAATGGCCCAGCAAGTGGTAGGTTTCAAACCCCTGCGTGGCCAGGGCGAACAACAAAGCATTGCCTGGGATGCGCTTGCAGCACACCTGGCCACCTGCGTCGTGCAGGGTTGAAGCTGTCTAAACAGCCGAATTAGCGATTAAGGAGTATTGGGGTGTCGAGTACCGAAGACGAACATGTGGCGGAATTGAAGGAATGGTGGTCTCGCAACGGTAAGCCCCTGGTTACTGGCGGCCTGTTTGCGCTGGTCATCGTGTTCGGCTGGCAGGCGTTCCACAAGTATCAGAGCAATCAGTCGCAAGGCGCCTCGATTCTCTACCAGCAATTGCTCGAAACCACGCTGACGCCTGATGGCAAGCCTGATGCGGCCCGTGTTTCGGACCTGGCCGGCAAGCTCAACAGCGAGTACGGCGGTAGTGCCTATGCGCAGTACGGCAGTCTGTTCGTCGCCAAAGTGGCGGTCGACAGCGGCAAGCTGGACGACGCGGCCAGCGAGCTGAAAGCCATCGTCGACAAGCCGGCCAACCCGGCGCTGGGCGAAATCGCCCGTCAGCGTCTGGCCCAGGTACTCGGTGCGCAGAACAAGGCCGACGAAGCGCTGAAATTGCTTGAAGGCGATGCCGACAAGGCATTCCTGGCCACGCGTGAAGAGCTCAAGGGCGACCTGCTGGTGCAGTTGGGTCGTACCGATGAGGCGAGCGCGGCGTATCAAAAAGCCAAGGCGGCACTGTCGGATGAAGCGGCGGTCGGTGGCCTGCAAATCAAGCTGGACGACCTGGCCAAAGGGGATGCGTGACGTGATTCGTTGGAAGCATGCAGCATTGCTGGCTCTGGCCTTGATGGCCGCGGGTTGCAGCAGCAACAGCAAAAAAGAACTGCCTCCGGCCGAACTGGTCGACTTCAAGGAAGAAGTGGTTCTGCACAAGCAGTGGAGTCGTTCGATCGGTGACGGTCAGGGCGAAACCTACAACATGCTGGTTCCGGCCATCGATGGCGATACCATCTATGCCGCCGACGTTACTGGTGTGTTGATGGCGATGGACCGCAACACGGGCGACGTCAAATGGAAGAAAGATCTTGAGCTGCCTGTCTCCGGTGCCGTTGGCGTAGCTTACGGTCTGGTCACCATCGGTACGCTCAAGGGTGAAATCGTTGCCCTGGACGCGATCAACGGTGAAGAAAAGTGGCGCGCTCGCGTGTCCAGCGAAGTACTGGCGCCGCCAGCCAACAACGGTGACGTTGTGGTGGTGCAGACTCAGGACGATCGTCTGATCGGCCTGGATGCTTCCACCGGCAACCGTCGCTGGATCTATGACAGCACCCCGGCGGTACTGACCCTGCGGGGCACCAGTGCGCCGATCGTGACCAACCGCCTCGCGGTGGCTGGCCTGTCGACCGGTAAAGTGGTTGCCGTGAATATCTCCAACGGCGTACCGGTGTGGGAACAGCGCGTAGCGATCCCGCAAGGTCGTTCGGAGCTGGAGCGCGTGGTCGATATCGACGGTGGCTTGCTGCTGTCGGGCGAGACACTGTACGTCGCCAGCTATCAGGGGCGCGTTGCCGCCCTGGACCTGCAAAGCGGCCGTCAGCTCTGGCAGCGTGATGCTTCCAGCTACGCCGGTGTCGCCCAGGGTTTCGGCACCGTTTACGTGAGCCTGTCTTCGGGTACCGTTGAAGGCGTCGACGAGCGTTCCACCACAGCCTTGTGGAGCAACGACTCGCTGGCCCGTCGTCAACTGTCGGCCCCGGAAGTGTTCTCCAGCTACGTTGCAGTCGGTGACCTGGAAGGTTACCTGCACCTGCTGAGTCAGGTGGACGGTCGTTTCGTCGGCCGCGAGCGCATCGACAGCGACGGCCTGCGTGCCCGTCCGCTGGTGATGGGTGACACGATTTATGTGTATGGCAACAGCGGCAAACTGGAAGCCCTGACCATCAAGTAAGAACTATGCTTGGGGTTAACCACCCCAGGCTGCTTCACTTGCGGGTATGAATGTGGGAGCGAGCCTGCTCGCGATGGACGTCAACGATTACGTTTGCGTCCTGAATAAACGCGGTGCCCTGGCGTTTTTCGCGAGCAGGCTCGCTCCCACAGACAAGCGCACAGTGTTGCCCCGAGCACCAGCCGCTGCCTCGCAGCGGCTTTTGTATTTTCTGAAATAACGAAGTGGAGAGCCGCATGGTTCCCGTAATCGCCCTGGTGGGCCGACCCAACGTCGGCAAGTCCACCTTGTTCAACCGCCTGACCAGGACTCGTGACGCCATCGTTGGCGACTTGTCCGGTCTGACCCGTGATCGCCAGTACGGTGAGGCCAAGTGGCAAGGGCGTTCCTACATTCTGATCGACACCGGCGGTATCTCCGGTGACGAGCATGGTATGGACGAAAAGATGGCCGAGCAATCGCTGCTGGCCATCGAAGAAGCGGATGTCGTTCTGTTCCTGGTAGATGCCAAGGCCGGTTTTACCGCCGCCGACCAGATGATCGCCGAGCATTTGCGCAAACGTAACAAGCGTTCTCACGTGGTTGCCAACAAGGTCGACAACATCGACCCGGAAATGGCCCGCGCCGAATTCGCCCCGTTGGGCATGGGCCATGCGATCCCGATCGCCGGCGCCCACGGCCGTGGTATCACCCAGTTGCTGGAAGCGGCACTGAGTGAGTTCCCGCGTGACGATGACGAGCCGCAGGAAGGCGAAGAGGAAGAGATCGTCGCCGAAGGCGAGGAAGCCAAGCGCATTCCTGGCCCAAGTGAAAAAGACGGGATCAAGATCGCAATCATCGGCCGTCCGAACGTCGGCAAGTCGACGCTGGTCAACCGCATGCTCGGCGAAGACCGGGTAATCGTCTACGACCAACCCGGCACCACCCGCGACAGTATCTACATCCCGTTCGAGCGTAACGACGAGAAGTACACGCTGATCGACACCGCCGGTGTGCGCAAGCGCGGCAAGATCCACGAAGAAGTCGAAAAGTTCTCCGTGGTCAAAACCCTGCAGGCGATCAAAGACGCCAACGTGGTGATCTTCGTGATGGACGCCCGCGAAGGCGTGGTGGATCACGACCTCAACCTGTTGGGCTTCGCCATTGAGTCGGGTCGTGCGCTGGTGATCGCGATCAACAAGTGGGACGGCATGACGCCGAGCGAGCGCGACTTCGTGAAGGTCGAGCTGCAACGTCGGCTGTTCTTCGTTGACTACGCCGATATCCACTTCATCTCGGCCCTGCACGGCACTGGCGTAGGCAACCTCTACGCGTCGGTACAGAACTCGTTCAAGTCTGCGGTTACCCGCTGGCCGACCAGCCGCCTGACCCAGATCCTCGAAGACGCGGTCAGCGAGCACCAGCCGCCGATGGTCAACAGCCGCCGGATCAAGCTGCGTTATGCCCACCTCGGTGGCGCGAACCCGCCGATCATCGTGATCCACGGCAACCAGATCGAGAAAGTACCGAAGTCCTACGTGCGTTACCTGGAAAACACGTATCGCCGTGTCCTGAAGCTGGTCGGTACGCCGATCCGCATCGAGTTCAAGGGCGGCGAGAACCCGTACGAAGGCAACAAGAACACGCTCACCGACCGTCAGGTCAACAAGAAGCGTCGTTTGATGTCGCACCACAAGAAGGCCGACAAGAAGCGTCGCGACAAGCGCTGATTCAAGGCTTGCCTCACCCATGTGGGAGCGAGCCTGCTCGCGAATGCAATCTGTCAGTCAACGTTTATCGCGACTGACACACCGCCTTCGCGAGCAGGCTCGCTCCCACAGGGTAGGTCGAGAAGAAGGGCGCTTTTGGCGCCCTTTTTTTATGGGCGCCGGATGGGCTATCCTCGGACTCCCCCGCGCCGCCGTAGAGCCGGGTGTAGAGCAGGGAACCACCGATGATCACCAGCAAGCTGCCGAATGTCGGCATCACTATTTTCACTCAGATGTCTCAGCTCGCGGCACAGACCGGCGCGCTCAATCTGTCCCAGGGCTTTCCCGATTTCGCGGCCCCGCAGGCGCTGTGCGATGCGGTCGGCCGGCATATCGCCAACGGCCATAATCAATATTCGCCAATGACCGGGCTACCGGTGTTGCGTCAGCAGATTGCGCTGAAGATTGCCCGCAGCTATGGCGCGCAGGTGGATGTGGATACTGAAGTGACGGTTACCCCCGGCGCGACCGAGGCGATTTTCTGTGCCATTCAGGCGGTTATCCACAGCGGCGACGAAGTCATCGTGTTTGACCCGGCATACGACAGCTACGAGCCCTCGGTAGAGCTGGCCGGCGGTCGTTGTGTGCACGTGCAACTGGGCCTGAACGATTTCAGTATCGACTTCGAGAAGCTTGCCCAGGCACTGAGTCCACGCACGCGGATGATCATTCTCAACTCCCCGCACAATCCTAGTGGTGCGCTGATCAGCCGTGCCGAACTCGATCAGTTGGCCGCCTTGATCCGCGATCGCGATATCTATCTGATCAGCGACGAAGTCTACGAGCACCTGGTGTATGACGGTGTGCCCCATGTCAGCGTGCTGGCCCATGAAGAGCTGTATCAGCGTGCATTCGTGGTCAGTTCGTTCGGCAAGACCTACCACGTCACCGGCTGGAAAACCGGCTATGTGGTCGCACCACCGGCACTGACGGCGGAATTGCGCAAGGTGCACCAATACGTCAATTTCTGTGGTGTGACGCCGCTGCAATATGCCTTGGCCGATTTTATGGCCGAGCATCCCGAGCATGTCGAAGAGCTGCCGGCTTTCTATCAGGCCAAGCGTGATCTGTTCTGCGATCTACTGGCGCCGTCGCGTTTCAGCTTCACCCGGGTGACGGGCACTTATTTCCAGTTGGTCGATTACTCGCAGATCCGCCCGGACCTCAATGACGTCGAGATGGCCCTGTGGATGACTCGCGAGCATGGCGTGGCCAGTATCCCTATTTCGGTGTTCTACCAGACGCCGCCAGAGGGCCAGCGCCTGGTGCGGCTGTGTTTTGCCAAGCGTGAGGAGACGCTGCGTGAAGCGGCGGAAAAACTATGCGTGATCTGAGTGCATTGCCGAAACTGACCGTTGCGCTGATTCAGACCACGCTGGCATGGCACGACCGCCAGGCCAATCTGGAGCATTTCGAGCCATTGCTGGAACAGGCTCGCGGCGCTGACCTGATCATTCTGCCGGAGATGTTCACCACCGGCTTTTCCATGGAGTCCGAGACCCTCGCTGAAGCGGAAAACGGCCCGACCAGCAAATGGCTGCGGGCTCAGGCAGCGAAGCTTGATGCGGTGATTACCGGCAGCGTGATCGTCCAGGCAGCCGACGGCAGTCATCGCAATCGCCTGCTGTGGGCACGCCCGGATGGCGAGGTGTTGCATTACGACAAGCGTCACCTGTTCCGCATGGCCGGGGAGCATAACCACTACACCCCCGGCGAGCGCCAGGTGCAGTTCGAGCTCAAGGGCTGGCGCGTGCGGCCGCTGATTTGCTACGACTTGCGTTTCCCGGTGTGGAGTCGTGACGCCCAGGACACGGATCTGCTGCTGTACACCGCCAATTGGCCGGGCGCCCGGCGCCAGCACTGGAATCGCTTGCTGCCGGCGCGGGCGATCGAGAACCTGTGCTATGTGGCGGCGGTGAACCGTATCGGGACCGACGGCAAAGGCTTTGCCTATACCGGTGACAGTCAGGTGCTGGATTTCCAGGGCGAGACGTTGCTCAGTGTCGGCGAGGCGGATGGGGTGTTCAAGGTGACTTTGGATGCGGTGGAGCTGGCCGCGTATCGGCAGCGATTTCCGGCGAATCTGGATGCCGATACCTTTGAATTTACCTGAGATAATTGCTGTCTGAGCTGGCCCCTTCGCGAGCAGGCTCGCTCCCACAATGAATGCTGTGAACGCGGACAACGTGGGAGCGAGCCTGCTCGCGAATGGGACAGGCAACACAAAAAACTACAGGCAAACAAAAAGGCCCCGAGGTTCACACCCCGGGGCCTTTTGTATTTCAGCGGTGGCTTACGCCGCTTTCGCTTCCGGCTGGCTCAGCGAACGGTTCAGTGCGCTGAACAGGGCCTTGAAGCTGGCGGTGGTGATGTTTTCGTCGATGCCGACGCCATGCACCGCGCGTTCGCCGTTCACACGCAGTTCAATGTAGGCCGCAGCCTTGGCATTGGTGCCTGCGCCGATGGCGTGCTCGTTGTAGTCCATGATCTCAACCGGGATCGGCAAGCCAGCCACCAGCGCTTCCAGGGCGCCGTTGCCCTTGCCGCGCCAGTGCAGGTTGGTCTCGCCCTGGCCTTTGCTGGCCACTTCCACTTCAACGGCGCTGTGGCCGTTTTCTTCCTGCAGGCGATGGCTGACCAGCGCGTACGGGGTGTTGGCCTGCAAGTACTCGCTGTGCAGCAATGCGTGGATTTGCTGGGCGGTCATTTCCAGACCCAGACGGTCGGTTTCACGCTGCACGACCTGGCTGAACTCGATCTGCATGCGACGCGGCAGGCTGATGCCGTATTCCTGTTCCAGGAGGTAGGCGATACCACCCTTGCCCGACTGGCTGTTGACGCGGATGACCGCTTCATAGCTGCGGCCGATGTCGGCCGGGTCGATCGGCAGGTACGGTACTTCCCACAGTGCATCTGGTTTCTGCTGGGCGAAGCCCTTGCGGATCGCATCCTGGTGCGAGCCGGAGAACGCGGTATGCACCAGGTCGCCGACGTACGGGTGACGCGGATGCACCTGGATCTGGTTGCACTCTTCGACGACTTTGCGCACGCCGTCGATGTCGGAGAAGTCCAGTTGAGGGTCAAGACCCTGGGTGTACATGTTCAGGGCCACGGTCACCAGGTCGACGTTACCGGTGCGTTCGCCGTTGCCGAACAGGCAGCCTTCGACACGGTCGGCGCCAGCCATCAGGCCCAGCTCGGTGGCGGCAACGCCGGTGCCACGGTCGTTGTGGGTGTGCAGGCTGATGATCACGCTGTCACGACGGTTGATGTGACGGCCGAACCATTCGATCTGGTCGGCATAGATGTTCGGGGTCGCGCATTCGACGGTGGCCGGCAGATTGAGGATCATCTTGTGCTCGGGCGTCGGGTTCCAGACTTCGATCACCGCGTCGCAGACTTCCTTGGCGAACTCCATTTCGGTGGCGCTGAAGGTTTCCGGCGAGTACTCGAAGGTCCACTCGGTTTCCGGTTGCTGGGCGGCGTATTTGACGAACAGCCTGGCCGCGCTTACAGCGATCTCCTTGATCCCGTCCTTGTCCTGGTTGAAGACAATGCGGCGGAAGGAAGGGGAGGTCGCGTTGTACAGGTGAACGATGGCTTTCTTCGCCCCGCGCAGGGATTCGAAGGTGCGCGCGATCAGGTCTTCACGGCCCTGGGTCAGCACCTGAATGGTGGTGTCATCCGGGATGTGGCCACCTTCGATCAGGGTGCGCACGAAGTCGAAGTCGGTTTGCGAGGCAGCCGGGAACGACGCTTCGATTTCCTTCACGCCGACCTGCACCAGGGTTTTCCAGAAACGCAGCTTCTTGACGGCGTCCATCGGTTCGATCAGCGACTGGTTGCCGTCGCGCAGGTCGGAACTGCACCAGATCGGCGCGGCAGTGATGGTTTTCGATGGCCAGGTGCGGTCCGGAATGTCGATGGTCGGGAACGCGCGGTATTTCGAAGACGGGTCTTTGAGCATGCTCATCAGGAAATCCTTATTGTGTGGGCCGAAAAAAGGCGGCCTGCCGGTGGATCAAAAGTTCTTGGCGTAACGCTTGGGACGAGGCACCACGATTCAGCCCGGCAGTCGTGCGCTGACGAGGCACAGGCTGCGGTGCTGGCGGAGCTGAATGAGGGTGTGAGAGGTTTTCATGCCTTCAACCCTAACCGCGGGGGGGAAGGTTGGCAAGCGGTCGAAAAAAATTGAGAGGAATACTCGTGGGCGAGTGTTTATCGAGATTTTATTGCTTCAAATGGTTGCGATGATCTTGTTGTTTGCGCGAGGTTTGAGTGGTGCGCAATTGATGAGGTGGCACTGGAATTGCCATCGCGAGCAGGCTCGCTCCCACATTGGACCTTGCCAGGCACCAAAATGTGGGGGCGAGCCCGCTCGCGAAGGGATCAGGGCTGAAACGCACCAATAAAGATGGCCGGATCCACCCGCGCATCATTCAGGCTGATGTTCCAGTGCATGTGCGGTCCGGTCGCGCGGCCGGTTGCGCCGACTCTCCCGACCACAGCGCCCCGGGCCAGTGGCTGGCCCACCTTCACGTCGATTTTCGACATGTGGCAGAACATGCTGATGAAGCCCTGGCCGTGGTCGACGAACACCGTGTTGCCGTTGAAGAAGTAGTTGCCGATCAGGATCACTTTGCCGGCAGCCGGGGTCTTGATCGGTGTGCCGGCCGGCACGGCGAAGTCCAGGCCCGCGTGGGGGTTGCGTTCTTCACCGTTGAAAAAGCGGCGCACGCCGAATTTGCTCGACAGCGGTCCGCTCACCGGTTTGTCCAGCAGCAGGTTACTCGGGGTATTGACGCTGAACGTGCGGTAAGCGGCAATTTGCTCGGCCAGTTCACGTTCGATACGCTTGAGGTTTTCCGGGTCTGGATTGACCTGCTGGGTGTTCTTCAGGGTGATGCGCTGTTCCGGGTATTTCTTGCTGCCAACCGTGAAATCCAGATTGCGACCGCCGCTACTGATCGATTGAGCGCCCGGCTTGACCGTCAGCGGCACACCGACGATGGCCAGCCAGTTGTTCTGCTCCTTCACGACCAGGACGGGTTTGCCTTGGTAGGTGGCTTTTGGTGCCAGGGCAGACGTGCCCAGGTCCACCACGGCAACGCCGCCCGGCACCGGTTTGTTCAGCAGGCGGGTGATGTAGCTGTCGGCGTGGGCGTTGAGGGTCAAGCACAGCAACAGTAGTGGAGCCAGGAAACGCGGCATGGATCAATCCAGTAAAGAAAGGGTGACAGGCGTCAGGTGATTGTCTTCGACCCGCACTTGCAGTTCGCCTTCGCCCAGCTTGGCCTTCAGGCGCTGGCCAGTATGGGTTTGCGCGGCATTGCGGATGGCGTTGCCACGCTCGTCCAGCAAGATGCTGTAACCACGGCCCAGGGTTGCCAGCGGGCTGACCACATGCAGTGTCTGCATCTGGCTCTGCAGTTGCAGGCGACGGTTCTTCAGCCCTTCGCGGATGGCGCGCGGCAGGCGTTCGGCAAGGCTGTCGAGGCGCTGGCGCAGCATTGCCAGTTGCCGGCCCGGATGTTGTGCGGCCAAACGGGTTTCCAGACGGATCAAGCGTTCGCGACGGGTGTTGAGGCTGCGCTCGAAGGCGCGGCGCATGCGCATGTCCAGGTCATCCAGGCGTTGCGCTTGCTGGCGCAGGCGCTCGCCGGGATGGCGCAGGCGCCGGGAAATGCCTTCAAGGCGTAGCCGATCGCGCATCAAGCGATCACGCATGCGCATCACCAACCGTCGATGCAGGCTTTCGACCCGGCGGACCAGATCGCTGGAGTCCGGGGCCAGCAACTCGGCGGCAGCAGAAGGGGTGGGTGCGCGAACGTCGGCCACGAAGTCGCTGATCGATACGTCGGTTTCATGACCGACGGCGCTGACGATCGGTGTCACGCAAGCATCCACGGCGCGGGCCACAGCTTCTTCGTTGAAGCACCAGAGGTCCTCCAGCGAGCCGCCGCCTCGGGCCAGGATCAGTGCGTCGAAACCGCGGGCATCCGCCAGTTTCAGGGCACGGACAATCTGCGCGGTGGCTTCACGGCCCTGTACGGCAGTGGGGATCAGTGTCAACTGCACCTGGGGTGCGCGACGGCGGAACACGCTGATGATGTCGCGGATCACCGCCCCGGTGGGCGAACTGATGATGCCGATGCGTTGTGGGTGCGCCGGCAGCGGGACCTTGCGCTCGGCACTGAACAGGCCTTCGGCGCTGAGCTTTTCCTTCAAGGCATCGAAGGCCAGACGCAAGGCGCCATCGCCGGCCGGCTCCACGGTGTCGAGGATCAGTTGGTAATCACCGCGCCCTTCGAACAGCGAGACTTTGCCGCGCACCTTGACCGCGAGCCCGTCCTTCAGTGCCTGGCGAACCCGTGCCGCGTTCTGCCGGAACAGCGCGCAACGGACCTGGGCGCCGCTGTCCTTGAGGGTGAAGTACACATGGCCGGAAGCCGGGCGGGCGAGGTTGGAGATTTCGCCTTCGACCCAGATGTTGCTGAACACGTCTTCGAGCAACACCCGCGCACGGCCGTTGAGCTGGCTGACGGTCAGGACTTCGCGGTCCAGGCCGAGTCTTGCAAAGGGATCTTTAATCATGGGGCGCAGTTTAAAGGTAATTCCATTGCGGGAGCGAGCCTGCAAGCGAATAGGGTTAACATTCAGTACCTGCATCGATTGATGCTCAGCATTCGCGAGCAGGCTCACTCCCACGGGGGGAGGGTGTATTCAGGGAAGGAAGGGAATGAGCGCGCTTGAGTTGTTGAACCAATGGCCCTTCGGCCAACTGGACTGGCTGGTAATCGGTGCGGGCATTGCACTGGCCTACATCGTGTTCGGCATCGCCGGTTTCGGCACAGCGCTGGTGGCGGGGCCGATTCTGATTCTGTTCATGCCGCTGTCGAAAATCGTGCCATTGCTGGTGTTGCTCGATTTTGTCGCGGCATTCGGCAATCTGCTGCCTTCGCGGCGCGATGTGGCGAAGCCGGAGCTGTTGCGGTTGCTGCCCTGCATGGCGGTGGGGTGCACGCTGGGGGTGATTTTCCTGCTGAACCTCAAGTCCGATCTGTTGCTGCTGTTGATGGGGTTGTTTATCAGCGCCTATGCGATCTACAGCCTGTGGGTCAAAATCCGGCCGACGCAGTTGTCCGCGGTGTGGGCGTTGCCGATGGGGACGGTGGGCGGAATGTTTGGGGCCTTGTTTGGCAGCGGCGGCTTTCTGTATGCGATCTACTTGAACAGCCGTTTGCCCAAGGAAGCGGCCCGGGCCACCCAGAGTGCATTGATCAGTTGCAGCACGGTGGTGCGTTTGAGCCTGTTTGCAATCGCCGGTGTGTATGCCGATCTGCCGCTGCTGGTGTTGGCGGTTTGTCTGTTGCCGGCCATGGCGCTGGGGTTGTGGGTCGGTCGACGGCTGACCATGCGCTTGTCCCGCGAGGCCTTTGTGCGTCTGGTGACGTGGCTGGTGCTGGCGAGCGGGATCGCGTTGATCGGGCGCTACTTGAGCACTTGAACTGCATTTTGCTCTTTGTAGGAGCGAGCTCGCTCGCGATGGTCGTTAACGATAACGCGGGTTGCCTGATAAAACGTGTCGCTTCCACGTCCATCGCGAGCAAGCTCGCTCCTACATACAGCCGGCTTTTCAGTCGTTGTACTGGCTCAACAACCGCTCCAGCCGTGCACTGAGGCGGCGTTTGATTTCAGTCTCGATGTGCGGGGCGAAATCGTCGATCACGTCTTGCATGATCAACTGCGCGGCGGCGCGCAGTTCGCTGTCCAGGTGCAGCAAGTCATCCGGTTTCTTGCTGACGGCAGGTTCAACGCTGGGGGCTGGGGGTGTCGGTACCACGGGCGGCGAAGGCTCGCTCACGGCGTCGAACAACATGGGAATCTGTTCCTGGTCGCCATCCTCGACCGTGTCGGTCAGCAGGGGCGGTTGCAGGTTGTCATCGCCGAGCAATTGGCGGATCGACTCGAGGTCGTCCAGCAGGTGCGCGGACTGTTGCAGCGGTTTTGGAGTGTCCATTGGAAGGCTCAGAGTCGCTGTAAACGGTGATCTTGCAGAGGATAGCCCTGTTCGCGGTAGAAACGGAAACTCTCCCGCGCGGCCGCTCTGATCGTCGGATCTTCCACCACCACTTCCGCCACTCGGGCGAACTTGTTGGCGAAGGCCGGGACTTTCAGGTCGAGGTTGACCAGTAAATCCTGGTGCTGACCGCAATCGTCACCCAGGCCCAGGACAATCAAGCCATCCGGTTCGCTTTCGGCGGGGCCGTGGGGCACGAAGCTTTCGCCCTTGAATGTCCAGAGGCGTGCATCGAGATCGCCACGCTGGGTGGCGTCGCTGCAATGCAGGTAGACACGGTGGCCCATGCGCCAGGCTTTTTCGGTGAGCTTGCAGGCGAAATCCAGGCGTGCCGAGGGATCGGCGCTGGGCAGGATATAAAAGTCGACTTTGGTCATTGCGGTTCCTGAACCTGGAGCGGCGTCACCCCTAAGTGACGCCGTCCGAGGTCATCGGTTTCAGGCTTTGGCGCGGTCCAGCAGGTATTGGGTCAACAGTGGAACCGGACGGCCAGTGGCGCCCTTGTCCTTGCCGCCGCTGGTCCAGGCGGTGCCGGCGATGTCCAGGTGCGCCCAGTTCAGGTTCTTGGTGAAGCGCGACAGGAAGCAGGCTGCGGTGATGGTGCCGGCTTTCGGGCCGCCAATGTTGGCGATGTCGGCGAACGGGCTGTCCAGCTGTTCCTGGTATTCATCGAACAGCGGCAGTTGCCAGGCGCGGTCGTCGGCAGCCTTGCCGGCGCTCAGCAGTTGGCCGATCAGTTCGTCGTTGTTGCCCAGCAGGCCCGACGTGTGGGAGCCCAGGGCGACCACGCAGGCGCCGGTCAGGGTCGCGATGTCGATGACCGCTTGCGGCTTGAAGCGCTCGGAGTAGGTCAGGGCGTCGCACAGCACCAGACGGCCTTCGGCGTCGGTGTTGAGGATTTCCACGGTCTGGCCACTCATGGTGGTGACGATGTCGCCCGGGCGCGAAGCGTTGCCGCTTGGCATGTTCTCGGCGCAGGCCAGAATGCACACCAGGTTGATCGGCAGCTTCAGTTCCAGCACGGCACGCAGGGTGCCGAACACGCTGGCGGCGCCGCCCATGTCGTATTTCATTTCATCCATGCCGGCGCCCGGCTTGAGACTGATGCCGCCGGTGTCGAAGGTGATGCCTTTGCCGACCAGCGCATACGGCTTCTCGGATTTCTTGCCGCCGTTGTATTGCATGACGATCAGGCGCGGTGGCTGGGCGCTGCCCTGGCCCACGGCGTAGAACGAGCCCATGCCCAGAGCCTTGATCTTCTTCTCGTCGAGGACTTCGACTTTCAGGTCCTTGAACTCTTTGCCCAGGTCTTTCGCCTGTTCGCCGAGGAAGGTCGGGTGGCAGATGTTTGGCGGCAGGTTGCCCAGGTTGCGGGTGAAGGCCATGCCGTTGGCGATGGCAGTGGCGTGGGTCACGGCGCGCTGCACTTCAGCCTGAGCCGCCTTGATGGTCAGCAGGGTGATTTTTTTCAGGGCGCGGGGTTCGGCTTTCTGGCTCTTGAACTGATCGAAGCTGTACTCGCCGTCCACCAGGGTTTCGGCCAGCAGGCGGGTCTTGCCATAGCTGTCGCGGCCCTTGACCACGATTTCATCCAGGGCCAGCACTGCATCGCTGCCACCCAGGCCTTTCAGCGTATTGAGGATGCCGGCGATGATTTTGCGGAACGGGCGGTCACCCAGCTCGTCGTCCTTGCCCACGCCCACCAGCAGCACGCGCTCGGCCTTGAGGTTCGGCAGGCTGTGCAGCAACAGGCTCTGGCCAACCTTGCCGGCCAGATCGCCGCGCTTGAGCACTGCGCTGATCGCTCCGCCGCTCAATTCGTCGAGTTGTTTGGCAACGGCACCGAGCTTGCGGCCTTCGCCAACGGAAACCACCAGCGTGGCGGTCTTCAACGTTTCCGGGGTGACGCTTTTTACAACCAGTTCCATGTCCGGGTCCCTGAATTGATGGTTAGCACGCAAGCGCCCGACACCGTATGTGCGTCACTTGCCTATATAAAGAAAGGTGCCGGTATCGACCGGCGACAAAGGCCGCAGTTTGAACCTCGCTACCTGCGGCTGACAACCCTTGGCCGCACGAATGTAGGAGCGAGCTCGCTCGCGAAGAACCTGAGACCGCCGCGGGGGTTCAGGCTCCCCGCGTTATCGTTGACGACCTTCGCGAGCAAGCTCGCTCCTACAGTTGCCCCAATGCATTGCGCAGTGACAGGCGCACCCAATCACAGGATAATGCGCCATCTTTTTTCGGCGGCCCTGTCTTGCGGGCTGTCCGATACGTTTGCTTGTTTGGCCGCCTTAGCCTGACAACCCTGGAGTGTCTGGTTTGATCGTCTTCCGTTACTTATCCCGCGAAGTCCTGTTGACCTTGAGCGCCGTCAGTGCCGTGCTGCTGGTCATCATCATGAGCGGTCGCTTCATCAAATACCTCGCCCAGGCGGCCTCGGGCCTGCTGGATCCGGGTTCGCTGTTCCTGATCATGGGCTTTCGCCTGCCGGGCTTTCTCCAGCTGATCCTGCCGCTGGGGCTGTTTCTCGGGATCCTGTTGTCCTACGGGCGCCTGTACCTCGAAAGCGAAATGACCGTACTTTCTGCCACTGGAATGAGCCAGCAACGGCTGCTCTGCATGACCATGTTTCCGGCCACCCTGGTCGCACTCATCGTCGCGTGGTTGAGCCTGAGCCTGGCGCCACAAGGGGCCAACCAGTTTCAGTTGCTGCTGAACAAGCAGGATGCCCTGACCGAATTCGACACCCTGGAGCCGGGGCGCTTCCAGGCCCTGCGTGACGGTACCCGGGTCACCTACACCGAGCGCATGACGGATGACCGCGTCAATCTGGGCGGTGTGTTCATCTCGCAAAAGAACATCGGTTCCAATAACAAGGATCGCGGAATTTCTGTGCTGGTGGCGGAAAAGGGGCGTCAGGAAATTCGTCCGGACGGCAACCGCTACCTGATCCTGGATAACGGCTATCGCTATGACGGCAGTCCGGGTCAGGCCGACTACCGGGCGATCAAGTATGACGAGTACGGTGTGTTGCTGCCAAAACCCGACGTCAGCGACGAGGTCACCGACCGCGATGCGATGCCGACCAGTACTTTGGTCGGCAGTGAAGACATTCGCCTGCGCGCCGAATTGCAATGGCGCATATCGTTGCCGTTGCTGGTGTTCATCGTGACCTTGATGGCGGTGCCGCTGTCGCGGGTCAACCCGCGTCAGGGCCGATTCCTCAAATTACTGCCGGCGATTCTTCTTTATATGGCTTACCTGACCATTCTGATCGCCGCCCGCGGCGCCCTCGACAAGGGCAAGATCCCCGCGGCGCTGGGCTTGTGGTGGGTGCACGGGATTTTCCTGGCCATTGGCCTGGGGCTGCTCTATTGGGAACCCTTGCGTTTGAAACGGGCGAGTCGCCGCAGCGCGCTGGAGGTGGCCCGTGGTTAAGCTGGATCGCTACATTGGTAGCAGTGTGTTGATAGCGATTCTGGGTGTGCTCGGGATCATTCTCGGTCTGGCGACACTGTTTGCCTTCATCGATGAGATGAGTGAAGTCACCGATACCTACACGCTGCTCGACGTTCTGAGTTATGTGACGCTCACTGCACCGCGCCGGATGTACGAAATGCTGCCGATGGCCGCGCTGATCGGTTGCCTGATCGGTCTGGGCAGCCTGGCCAGCAACAGTGAGCTGACCATCATGCGCGCCGCCGGCGTGTCGATCGGCCGGATTGTCTGGGCGGTCATGAAACCGATGCTGGTATTGATGCTCGCCGGTGTACTGGTCGGGGAATACATCGCTCCGCCTGCCGAAACCGCCGCGCAAGCCAACCGCTCGCTGGCCCAGGGCAGTGGCGATGCACAAAGCGCCAAGCACGGCCTGTGGCACCGCCAGGGCGATGAGTTCATTCACGTCAACTCGGTGCAGCCCAATGGCATCCTGTACGGCGTGACCCGCTATCGTTTCGATAACGAGCGGCACATGCTGTCGGCGAGCTTCGCCAAGCGTGCCGAGTTCGACACGGATCACTGGCAGTTGACGGACGTCACGACCACGCTGTTCCACGAGCGCAGCACTGAAGTGGTGTCGACCCCGGTGGAGCGTTGGGCCGTGGCCTTGAGTCCGCAATTGCTGAGCACGGTGGTCATGGTGCCGGAGTCATTGTCGATCAGCGGTCTGTGGGGTTATATCCACTACCTGGCGGACCAGGGGTTGAACAACAGCCGCTATTGGCTGGCATTTTGGGTCAAGGTGTTGCAGCCGCTGGTGACTGCCGCCCTGGTGTTGATGGCGATTTCCTTCATCTTCGGCCCGCTGCGTTCGGTGACCCTGGGTCAGCGCGTGTTCACCGGCGTGCTGGTGGGCTTCACCTTCCGCATCGTTCAGGATCTGCTGGGGCCTTCGAGCCAGGTATTTGGCTTCCCGCCATTGCTTTCGGTGCTGGTGCCGGCAGGTGTTTGCGCCGTGGCGGGGCTCTGGCTGCTACGTCGAGCAGGCTGACGACGGGCATTTCCCGAGCGCTTTGACCATGAAAAACGCCCTTGTCGCAAGACCGGGGCGTTTTTGTAAGCGCCGTCTGACCTGCGAACGTGACGCTTGCGCCGTGGATCAGGTACAATTCCCGGCTATTTTTCGGCGGGCTATGCCTGCAGCCTTTTTGAGTGTTGATCCGTGAGTGATTTGAGTCATATCCGCAATTTCTCCATCATCGCCCACATTGACCATGGCAAGTCGACGCTGGCCGATCGCTTCATCCAGATGTGTGGCGGCCTGGCCGAGCGCGAAATGGAAGCCCAGGTCCTGGACTCCATGGACCTTGAGCGCGAGCGCGGGATCACCATCAAGGCGCACAGCGTCACTCTGTATTACAAAGCCAAAGATGGTATCAACTACCAGCTGAACTTCATTGACACCCCCGGTCACGTTGACTTCACCTATGAGGTGAGCCGTTCGCTGGCCGCCTGTGAAGGCGCGCTGCTGGTGGTCGATGCCGGTCAGGGTGTTGAGGCGCAGTCGGTTGCCAACTGCTACACGGCGATCGAACAGGGCCTGGAAGTGATGCCGGTGCTGAACAAGATCGACCTGCCACAGGCCGATCCGGAGCGCGTCAAGGAAGAAATCGAAAAGATCATCGGCATCGATGCCACCGACGCGGTCACTTGCTCTGCCAAGACCGGCCTGGGCGTCGATGAAGTGCTCGAGCGCCTGGTGACCACCATTCCGGCACCGACCGGCAACATCGAAGATCCGCTGCAGGCGTTGATCATCGACTCCTGGTTCGACAACTACCTGGGCGTCGTCTCCCTGGTTCGCGTTCGCCACGGCCGCGTGAAGAAGGGTGACAAGATTCTGGTCAAGTCCACCGGCAAGATCCACCTGGTGGACAGCGTCGGTGTATTCAACCCAAAACACACCCCTACCGTCGACCTGAAGGCCGGTGAAGTGGGCTTCATCATCGCCAGCATCAAGGATATTCACGGTGCGCCAGTGGGCGACACCCTGACCTTGAGCTCGACGCCGGACGTCGACGTGCTGCCAGGGTTCAAGCGCATCCAGCCGCAGGTCTACGCCGGCCTGTTCCCGGTCAGCTCCGATGACTTCGAAGACTTCCGCGAGGCGCTGCAAAAGCTCACCCTCAACGATTCGTCGCTGCAATACACACCGGAAAGCTCCGACGCTCTGGGCTTCGGCTTCCGTTGCGGCTTCCTCGGCATGCTGCACATGGAAATCATCCAGGAGCGCCTCGAGCGCGAATACAACCTGGACCTGATCACCACGGCGCCGACGGTAATCTTCGAGCTGCTGCTCAAGACCGGCGAGACGATCTACGTCGACAACCCGTCCAAGCTGCCGGACCTGTCCGCCATCGAGGACATGCGCGAGCCGATCGTGCGCGCCAATATTCTTGTGCCGCAAGAGCACCTGGGTAACGTCATTACCCTGTGCATCGAAAAACGTGGTGTGCAGGTCGACATGCTGTTCCTCGGCTCCCAGGTACAAGTGACCTACGATCTGCCGATGAACGAAGTGGTTCTGGACTTCTTCGACCGCCTGAAGTCCACCAGTCGCGGCTATGCTTCTCTGGACTACCATTTCGATCGTTACCAATCGGCCAGCCTGGTGAAACTGGACGTGCTGATCAACGGCGACAAGGTCGACGCCCTGGCGCTGATCGTGCACCGTGACAATTCGCACTACAAAGGTCGCCAGTTGACCGAGAAGATGAAGGATCTGATTCCGCGGCAGATGTTCGACGTGGCAATCCAGGCCGCCATTGGCGGGCAGATTGTGGCGCGCACAACCGTCAAGGCGCTCAGAAAGAACGTATTGGCCAAATGCTACGGCGGTGACGTCAGCCGTAAGAAAAAGCTGCTGGAAAAGCAAAAGGCCGGTAAGAAACGCATGAAGCAAGTCGGCAACGTGGAAATTCCACAGGAAGCCTTCCTTGCAGTGCTCAGGTTGGATAGTTAGGTCCTATGTCACTAAATTTCCCGCTGTTGCTGGTCATCGCCGTGTTTGTCTGCGGCCTGTTGGCGTTGCTCGATCTGTTGATCCTGGCCCCGCGTCGGCGTGCGGCCATCGCCTCCTATCAGGGCAGCGTCAGCCAGCCTGACATGGTCGTGGTCGAGAAGCTGAACAAAGAGCCGCTGCTGGTTGAATACGGCAAGTCGTTCTTCCCGGTGTTGTTCATCGTGCTGGTACTGCGTTCGTTCCTGGTGGAACCGTTCCAGATTCCTTCCGGTTCGATGAAGCCAACCCTGGATGTCGGCGACTTCATTCTGGTGAGCAAGTTTTCCTACGGGATCCGTTTGCCGGTGATCGACAAGAAGGTCATCGAAGTCGGTGATCCGCAGCGCGGCGATGTCATGGTGTTCCGTTACCCGAGCGATCCGAACGTCAACTACATCAAGCGTGTGGTTGGTTTGCCAGGCGACACGGTTCGTTACACCGCCGACAAGCGCCTGTTCGTCAACGGTCAATCGATTGCCGAACAATTGGTTGGCTCAGAGCCGGGCACGCTGGGCAGCGCTGAGCTGTACAAGGAAAAACTCGGGGCGGCCGAGCACATGATCCGCAAGGAAATGAGTCGCTACCGCGCAATGCCGGACCATTCGTGGACCGTGCCGGCCGGGCACTACTTCATGATGGGCGACAACCGCGACAACTCGAACGACAGTCGCTACTGGGATGATCCGAACATTCCCAAGGATCTGCTGGGCATGGTTCCCGACAAGAATATCGTCGGCAAGGCCTTCGCGGTCTGGATGAGCTGGCCGGAACCCAAACTCAGTCACCTGCCGAATTTCTCGCGGGTTGGCCTGATCAAGTAATCAAACACGGCGCTGTTGAACACAGCGCCGAATGCATTTCTGGAGTCGGCACAACCGGCGACAGCGGCATGAAAACAACGATATTCAGGACGTTATTTTTGAACACAGCGTTAATTGTCCCAAGCCTGCGCCGCCTCACGGCGATGGCAGTACAATCGAGCCACGAACTCAGCGTGGGTAAACCGTGAGCGTCTCCTTAAGCCGTCTAGAGCGTCAGCTCGGCTACACCTTCAAGGATCAGGAACTGATGGTCCTGGCCCTGACTCACCGCAGTTTTGCCGGGCGTAACAACGAACGCCTGGAATTCCTCGGTGACGCCATCCTCAACTTCGTCGCCGGCGAGGCGCTGTTCGAGCGCTTCCCGCTGGCCCGCGAAGGCCAGTTGTCGCGTTTGCGCGCGCGGCTGGTGAAAGGTGAGACCCTGGCCGTACTGGCCCGTGGTTTCGATCTGGGCGAATACCTGCGCCTGGGCTCCGGCGAACTGAAAAGCGGCGGCTTTCGTCGCGAGTCGATTCTGGCCGACGCCCTGGAAGCGCTGATCGGTGCGATCTACCTCGATGCTGGCATGGAAGTGGCCCGCGAGCGTGTGCTCGCCTGGCTGGCCGGAGAGTTCGAAGGCCTGACGCTGGTCGACACCAACAAAGACCCAAAGACCCGCCTGCAAGAGTTCCTGCAGTCCCGAGGTTGTGAGCTGCCACGTTACGAAGTGGTGGATATCCAGGGTGAGCCGCATTGCCGGACGTTCTTCGTCGAATGCGAAATCATCTTACTGAATGAAAAAAGCCGAGGTCAGGGTGTGAGCCGTCGTATTGCCGAACAGGTAGCGGCCGCCGCAGCACTGATTGCCCTGGGTGTGGAGAATGGCAATGACTGATACAAACGCAACTCGCTGTGGCTATGTTGCCATCGTCGGCCGTCCGAACGTGGGCAAGTCCACGTTGCTGAACCACATCCTGGGTCAGAAGCTGGCGATCACCTCGCGCAAGCCGCAGACCACCCGCCACAACATGCTCGGTATCAAGACCGAGGGCGATGTGCAGGCGATCTACGTCGACACCCCAGGTATGCACAAGGGTGGCGAAAAGGCCCTGAACCGCTACATGAACAAGACCGCTTCGGCGGCGTTGAAAGATGTCGACGTGGTGATCTTCGTGGTCGACCGCACCAAGTGGACCGACGAAGACCAGATGGTTCTCGAGCGCGTCCAGTACGTGACCGGCCCGCTGATCGTGGCGCTGAACAAGACCGACCGCATCGAGGACAAGGCCGAGCTGATGCCGCACCTGTCCTGGTTGCAGGAACAGCTGCCGAACGCGCAGATCATGCCGATTTCGGCGCAGCACGGGCACAACCTCGACGCACTTGAGCGAGTCATTGCCGAGCATCTGCCGGAAAACGATCACTTCTTCCCGGAAGACCAGATCACCGACCGCAGCAGCCGATTCCTCGCCGCCGAACTGGTGCGCGAGAAAATCATGCGCCAGATGGGCGCCGAGCTGCCGTACCAGATCACCGTTGAAATCGAAGAGTTCAAGCAGCAGGGCAAGACCCTGCACATCCATGCGTTGATCCTCGTCGAGCGCGATGGCCAGAAGAAAATCATCATTGGCGACAAGGGCGAGCGCATCAAGCGCATCGGCACCGAAGCGCGCAAGGATATGGAGCTGCTGTTCGACTCCAAGATCATGCTCAACCTCTGGGTCAAGGTTAAGGGCGGCTGGTCCGATGACGAGCGTGCGTTGCGTTCGTTGGGATACGGCGACCTGTAAGCCAATATAGATCTACTGTGGGAGCGAGCCTGCTCGCGAAGACGATGTAACATTCAGCATTGATGTTGACTGTCACACCGCTTTCGCGAGCAGGCTCGCTCCCACATTGGTTTTGGGGTGTCAGTAAAACCGCGTTCCGTCATTGAGAGCTTCATGTCCCAACCTATCGGCCAACCCGCCTACGTCCTCCACAGCCGCGCCTACCGCGAAAACAGCGCCCTGGTGGACTTCCTCACGCCGCAAGGTCGGCTGCGGGCGGTGCTGCGCAGTGCACGGGGCAAGGCCGGGACGCTGGCGCGGCCGTTCGTGCCGCTGGAAGTGGAGTTTCGCGGGCGAGGCGAGTTGAAGAATGTCGGGCGTATGGAAAGTGCCGGCGTTTCCACCTGGCTCAATGGCGAGGCACTGTTCAGTGGGCTTTATCTCAATGAGCTTCTGATTCGCCTGTTGCCTGCTGAAGATCCGCTCCCCTCGGTGTTCGATCATTACGCCGCCACTTTGCTGGCCCTGGCCGAAGGTCGCCCACTGGAGCCCTTGCTACGCTCCTTCGAATGGCGCTTGCTCGATGACCTCGGCTACGGTTTTTCCCTGACTGCTGATATTCATGATCAGCCCATCGCGCCGGACGGTGTCTATCGCCTGCAAGTGGATGCGGGTCTGGAGCGTGTCTACCTGCTGCAACCGGGCCTGTTCAATGGCGCCGAACTGCTGGCCATGGCCGAAGCCGACTGGTCTGCCCCCGGCGCTCTGTCTGCCGCCAAGCGCCTGATGCGCCAGGCATTGGCCGTTCACTTGGGCGGCCGTCCACTTGTCAGTCGCGAGCTGTTTCGCAAGCCCTGATCACCCCGTATGCTGTGCACCGAACTTTCTCTTCTTCTGGAGCGCTTCCGTGACCACCAGCACCCGTATTCTTCTTGGCGTGAACATCGACCACGTTGCCACCCTGCGTCAGGCCCGGGGCACCCGTTACCCGGACCCGGTCAAGGCAGCACTGGACGCGGAAGAGGCGGGCGCTGACGGCATTACCGTGCACCTGCGCGAAGACCGTCGGCACATTCAGGAGCGCGACGTTCTGCTGCTCAAGGACGTGCTGCAAACCCGCATGAACTTCGAAATGGGCGTCACCGAAGAAATGATGCAGTTCGCCGAACGTATCCGCCCGGCACACATTTGCCTGGTTCCTGAAACCCGTCAGGAACTGACCACCGAAGGTGGCCTGGACGTGGCAGGGCAGGAAGCGCGGATCAAGGCGGCGGTCGAGCGCCTGTCGAAGATCGGCTCCGAAGTGTCGCTGTTCATCGATGCCGATGAGCGCCAGATCGAAGCCTCGCGCCGTGTCGGCGCGCCAGCCATCGAACTGCACACCGGGCGTTATGCCGATGCCGAGACGCCGACCGAGGTCGCTGAAGAACTCAAGCGCGTGGCCGATGGCGTGGCCTTCGGCCTCGCCCAGGGCCTGATCGTCAATGCCGGCCATGGCCTGCACTATCACAACGTCGAAGCCGTGGCGGCGATCAAGGGCATCAACGAGCTGAACATCGGACATGCGCTGGTGGCCCATGCGTTGTTCGTTGGCTTCAAGTCAGCCGTGTCGGAAATGAAGGCGCTGATTCTGGCGGCTGCCGCCAAAGCTTAAGCCAAACACAAAACCCTGTGGGAGCGAGCCTGCTCGCGAAAGCGGAGTGTCAGCCAACAGAGATATTGACGGCTAAACCGCCTTCGCGAGCAGGCTCGCTCCCACAATTATTTTGGATGTCTGTCAGAGCGGCGCAGGTTCCTGCGCCGGCTTGGTCTTGTCGATCCCCGGAACCAGCAGTTTGCCCTCGGCGACCTGGTCGCCTTCAAGCTGCGGCTGCGTGACCCAGGTCAGGATGTCGTAGTAGCGTCGGATGTTCGCCACGAAATGCACCGGCTCGCCGCCGCGGGCGTAGCCGTAACGGGTTTTGCTGTACCACTTCTTTTCCGACAGACGCGGCAGGATCTTCTTCACATCCAGCCATTTGTCCGGGTTCAACCCTTCCTTGGCCGCCAGTTTGCGTGCGTCATCCAGATGGCCGCTGCCGACGTTGTAGGCTGCCAGGGCAAACCAGGTACGGTCCGGTTCCTGGATCGACTCGTCGAGCTGATCCTTCATGTAGGCCAGGTACTTGGCGCCGCCCATGATGCTCTGCTTGGGATCAAGACGGTTGGACACGCCCATGGCCTGTGCGGTGTTCTGGGTCAGCATCATCAGGCCACGTACGCCGGTCTTGGACGTGACGGCCGGTTGCCACAACGACTCCTGATAGCCGATGGCCGCCAGCAGGCGCCAGTCGACTTTCTCTTTCTTGGCGTACGACTTGAAGTGCTGTTCGTACTTGGGCAGGCGTTGCTGCAAGTGCTGGGCAAACGTGGTTGCGCCCATGTAGCCGAGAACGTCGACATGCCCGTAGTAGCGGTCCTTGAGGCGTTGCAGGGTGCCGTTTTTCTTGACCTTGTCGAGGTAGTCGTTGATTTCGTTGAGCAGGCTGTTGTCGTCGCCCGGTGCGACGGCCCAGCTCTGGTTGCTGGCGTCACCGAGGTCGAAGGCGACCCGGATGTTGGTGAAGTACACCTGGTTCATCGCGACTTCGTTGGAGTCGACCAGTGTCAGGTCGATCTGACCTTCGTCGACCATGCGCAGGAGATCGACGACCTCGACCGCGTCAGACTCTTCGTATTCGATGCCGGGAATTTTCTGTTTCAGCTGAGCCAATTGTTCGGCGTGGGTGCTGCCCTTGAGCACCATGATCTTCTTGCCCACCAGATCCTTCGCGTCGGTCGGCCGTGACTGGCCGTTGCGGTAGATGATCTGCGGGGTGACTTCCAGGTAGGAGTGCGAGAAGCGCACCTGCTTCTTGCGCTCTTCGCTGCTGACCAGGCCGGCAGCCGCCAGCACCGGGCCGTTGGGCTTGCCTACCTGGTTGAACAGGTCATCGAGGTTGTCGGCGGTCTCGATCTTGAGCTCGACCCCCAGATCGTCGGCGAAGCGCTTCACCAGCTCGTATTCGAAGCCGGTTTCACCGTTGCGATCCTGAAAGTAGGTGGCGGGGCTGTTTCGGGTAACCACCCGCAGCACACCATCCTCCTTTACGCGCTCCAGCGTGTTGGGTTTATCAACACAGCCACCGAGCATCAGGAAGAGTCCGGTTGCGATCAGCCATTTGGCGTACCGCGGACGTAAAGCCGTTGGGGAAAACATCTGCGCAGTATACGCAAAGGACCACGGGCGCCATATCTCGACAGCGAAGGCCTTGTCTGCTAGCGATCACAAAACCGGCCGAAACCCCGCAGGAATGGGCCTTTTCTACATTTTGTCACGGTAAAAATAAGCTGTCGTCACTCGCCGCGTTAACCTGACTTTCGAGGCAGAAACACAGATTGGCACCCGAGTGCAACCGTGCGTAGCGTTTCGGGTGATGTCGCGGGCTGTTTAGGCTAGAATGCACGGCCTCAAAGCACACCCCTTCCCGAGGCTGTCCCGAAGATGTTGATCCTGCGCGGCGCTCCTGCCCTTTCTGCCTTTCGCCACAGCAAGCTCCTTGAGCAACTGAGCCAGAAGGTTCCGGCTGTCAGTGGCCTGTATGCTGAATTCGCTCACTTCGCCGAAGTTACCGGCGTCCTGACCGGCGACGAACAGCAGGTGCTTGCGCGCCTTCTGAAATACGGTCCAAGCGTTCCGGTACAAGAACCGACCGGTCGTCTGTTCCTGGTGTTGCCGCGTTTCGGCACCATCTCGCCATGGTCGAGCAAGGCCAGCGACATCGCCCGCAACTGTGGCCTGGCGAAAATCCAGCGTCTGGAGCGCGGCATTGCGTTCTACGTGGCCGGCCAGTTCAGCGACGCTGAAGCTCAGCTGATCGCTGACGGTCTGCACGACCGCATGACCCAGATCGTCCTGGGCAACCTCGAACAGGCCGCCGGCCTGTTCAGCCACGCCGAACCGAAACCCCTGACCGCGATCGACGTGCTGGGTGGCGGCCGTGCCGCGCTGGAAAAAGCCAACACCGAGCTGGGCCTGGCCCTGGCCGAAGACGAGATCGATTATCTGGTCAACGCCTTCGTTGGCCTTTCGCGCAACCCGCACGACATCGAACTGATGATGTTCGCCCAGGCGAACTCCGAGCACTGCCGTCACAAGATCTTCAACGCCAGTTGGGATATCGACGGCCAGAGCCAGGAAAAAAGCCTGTTCGGCATGATCAAGAACACCTATCAGATGCACAGCGAAGGTGTCCTGTCGGCCTACAAGGACAACGCTTCGGTGATCGTCGGTTCCGTGGCCGGGCGTTTCTTCCCGGACCCTGAAACCCGCCAGTACGGCGCGGTGCAGGAGCCGGTGCACATCCTGATGAAGGTTGAAACCCACAACCACCCGACCGCGATTGCCCCGTTCCCGGGCGCGTCCACCGGTTCCGGTGGCGAAATCCGCGACGAAGGCGCTACCGGTCGTGGTGCCAAGCCGAAAGCCGGCCTGACCGGTTTCACCGTGTCCAACCTGCAGATCCCGGGCTTCGAACAGCCGTGGGAAGTGCCGTACGGCAAGCCCGAGCGTATCGTCACTGCGCTGGACATCATGATCGAAGGCCCGTTGGGCGGCGCTGCATTCAACAACGAATTCGGCCGTCCGGCGCTGACCGGTTACTTCCGTACCTTCGAACAATCGATCACCACCCCGCACGGTGACGAAGTTCGTGGCTACCACAAGCCGATCATGCTGGCTGGCGGCATGGGCAACATCCGTGAAGAACACGTCAAGAAAGGCGAGATCGTTGTCGGCTCCAAGCTGATCGTGCTCGGCGGCCCGGCGATGCTGATCGGCCTGGGTGGCGGTGCAGCCTCCTCCATGGCCACCGGCACCAGCTCGGCGGACCTGGACTTCGCATCGGTACAGCGTGAAAACCCGGAAATGGAACGCCGTTGCCAGGAGGTCATCGACCGTTGCTGGCAACTGGGCGACAAGAACCCGATCAGCTTCATCCACGACGTGGGTGCGGGCGGTCTGTCCAACGCCTTCCCGGAACTGGTCAACGACGGTGACCGCGGTGGCCGTTTCGAACTGCGCAACATTCCAAATGACGAGCCGGGCATGGCCCCGCACGAAATCTGGTCCAACGAATCCCAGGAACGCTATGTTCTGGCCGTCGGCCCGGCTGACTTCGAGCGCTTCAAGGCGATCTGCGAACGCGAGCGCTGCCCGTTCGCCGTGGTCGGCGAAGCCACTGCCGAACCGCAACTGACCGTCACCGACAGCCATTTCGGTAACAGCCCGGTGGACATGCCGCTGGAAGTGTTGCTGGGCAAGGCCCCGCGCATGCACCGTTCGGTGGTGCGTGAAGCCGAGCTGGGTGATGACTTCGATCCGTCGAGCCTGAACATCGCCGACTGCGTCGAGCGCGTTCTGCATCACCCGGCCGTGGCCAGCAAAAGCTTCCTGATCACCATCGGCGACCGCACCATCACCGGCCTCGTGGCCCGTGACCAGATGGTCGGCCCATGGCAGGTACCGGTGGCCGACGTTGCCGTCACCGCCACCAGCTTCGACGTCTACACCGGTGAAGCCATGGCCATGGGCGAGCGTACTCCGCTGGCACTGCTGGACGCTCCGGCGTCGGGCCGCATGGCCATCGGCGAAACCCTGACCAACATCGCCGCTTCGCGCATCGGCAAGATCTCCGACATCAAGCTGTCGGCGAACTGGATGTCCGCTGCCGGTCACCCGGGTGAAGATGCACGCCTGTACGACACCGTGAAAGCGGTCGGCATGGAACTGTGCCCTGAGCTGGGCATCACCATTCCGGTGGGCAAGGACTCGATGTCCATGGCCACTCGCTGGAACGATGAAGGCGTGGACAAGTCAGTCACGTCGCCAATGTCCCTGATCGTGACCGGTTTCGCGCCAGTGACTGACATCCGTCAGACCCTGACCCCGCAACTGCGCATGGACAAGGGCACCACCGACCTGATCCTGATCGACCTCGGTCGCGGCCAGAACCGCATGGGCGCCTCGATCCTCGCGCAGGTTCACGGCAAGCTCGGCAAGCAGGCTCCGGACGTCGATGACGCCGAAGACCTGAAAGCCTTCTTCGCCGTGATCCAGGGCCTCAATGCCGACGGTCACCTGCTGGCCTACCACGACCGTTCCGACGGCGGTCTGCTGACCAGCGTGGTGGAAATGGCCTTCGCCGGTCACTGCGGCCTGAGCCTGAACCTCGACAGCCTGGCGGATTCTTCCAGCGACATCGCCGCGATCCTGTTCAACGAAGAACTGGGTGCCGTGATCCAGGTTCGCCAGGACGCCACCCCGGACATCCTTGCGCAGTTCAGCGCTGCCGGCCTGGGCGATTGCGTGTCGGTGATCGGTCAGCCGATGAACAACGGCGAGATCACCATCACCTTCAACGGCGACACCGTGTTCGAAGGCCAGCGTCGTCTGCTGCAACGCCAGTGGGCCGAAACCAGCTACCAGATCCAGCGTCTGCGTGACAACGCCGACTGCGCCGAACAAGAGTTCGACGTGTTGCTGGAAGAAGACAACCCGGGCCTGAGCGTCAAGCTGAGCTACGACATCAACCAGGACATCGCCGCGCCTTACATCAAGAAAGGCATTCGCCCACAGGTTGCCGTACTGCGTGAGCAGGGCGTCAACGGCCAGGTGGAAATGGCGGCTGCGTTCGACCGCGCCGGTTTCAACGCGATCGACGTGCACATGAGCGACATTCTGGCCGGCCGTGTCGACCTGAACGAGTTCAAGGGCATGGTCGCTTGCGGTGGTTTCTCCTACGGTGACGTGCTGGGTGCCGGTGAAGGCTGGGCCAAGTCGGCGCTGTTCAACAGCCGTGCCCGCGATGCGTTCCAGGGCTTCTTCGAGCGCAACGACAGCTTCACCCTCGGCGTGTGCAACGGTTGCCAGATGATGTCCAACCTGCACGAGCTGATCCCGGGCAGCGAGTTCTGGCCGCACTTCGTGCGTAACCGTTCCGAGCAGTTCGAGGCCCGTGTGGCCATGGTGCAGATCCAGGAGTCGAACTCGATCTTCCTGCAGGGCATGGCCGGTTCGCGCATGCCGATCGCCATTGCCCACGGTGAAGGCCATGCCGAGTTCGCCAGCGAAGAAGCGTTGCTGGAAGCCGATCTGTCGGGTTGTGTGGCGATGCGTTTTGTCGACAACCACGGCAAGGTCACCGAAAGCTACCCGGCCAACCCAAACGGCTCGCCGCGCGGGATCACCGGCCTGACCAGCCGCGACGGTCGCGTGACCATCATGATGCCGCACCCGGAGCGTGTGTTCCGCGCCGTGCAGAACTCGTGGCGTTCGGATGACTGGAATGAAGATGCACCGCTGATGCGCATGTTCCGTAATGCTCGTGTGTGGGTGAACTAAAGGCCGTGTACAAGCTCAGCTTTTTTGTTCCCGACAGCCATGTCGAAGTCGTCAAGAGTGCCGTATTCGCCGCCGGTGGCGGGCGGATCGGCGCTTACGATCACTGCGCCTGGCAGGTGTTGGGCCAGGGCCAGTTTCGTCCGTTGGACGGCAGTCAGCCGTACATTGGCGAAGCAGGGCAGGTCGAGCAGGTCGAGGAATGGAAGGTTGAGTTGGTGGTGGCGGATGAGTTGATTCGCTCGGTGGTAGTGGCTTTGAAACAGAGCCATCCCTACGAGACACCGGCTTATGAGGTGTGGCGGTTGGAGGATTTTTGATCCTGCGCCGCTGAAGTGAAAAACCCGCTGAAAGAGATTTCAGCGGGTTTTTTGTTGATCGGGGTTCTGTGGTATTGCTTATGGCCTCTTCGCGAGCAGGCTCGCTCCTACAGTGAATTGGCGTACACCGGACCCGTGTAGGAGTGAGCCTGCTCGCGATGACGGGCTGCCAGTCAGTGAAGAACTAAACCTTGGCACTCACCTCACTGCGATTGACCAACGCTTCCAACGCATCGCCCAAGCTCGGCGCCTTGTCGCCAATCAACAGATGCCAGATGCCGCCTTCCAACTGACTCACACCCTGGCAACCCAACGCTTTCAAATCACACTCCGACAATGCCCTGCCATTGGCCAGTTGCAGGCGGATGCGGGTCATGGCCACGCAATCGAGTTGCAGCACATTGTCGCCACCGCCCAGGGCATTGAGCCATAGCTGCGCCTCGGGTGCCGCCACGCTGGCAGGTGGCGGTACGTCGACTTCAGCCGCTGGTGACGACACCAGGGCGCGTCCCAGCGCCGGCATCGCCAGGCGAATTTCATCGGCAATCGCGTCGGCCATCGGCCCGACCACTACCTGCAAACTCCCGCCCTTGCCCGGTCGCACCACCGCCATGGCACCCAGTGCTTTCAAGTCTGCATCCGACGCCTTGTTGCGATCCACCATGTCCAGGCGCAAGCGCGTGGTGCAGGCACCGACGGTGATCAGGTTTTCGGCGCCGCCCAAGGCCTTGATGTAGGCCCCGGCACGGTCGCTGTCCGCCACTGCGGCTTTTTCAGTGGCAGCAGTGTCTTCGCGTCCCGGCGTCTTGAGATTGAAGCGACGGATACAGAAGTCGAACACCAGGTAATAGATCAGCGCATAGACCAGGCCGACCGGGACCACGCGCCAGCCATTGGTAGATTTGCCCCAGCCGAGGATCATGTCGATGAAGCCGCCGGAAAAGGTAAAACCGAGATGGATATTCAACAGGTTGGTGACAGCCATGGACAGGCCGGTCAGCAGCGCATGCAGCAAGAACAGCAGCGGCGCGAGGAACATGAAGGCGAATTCGATGGGCTCGGTGACGCCGGTCAGGAATGAAGTCAGGGCCATCGACAGGAATATCCCGCCCATGATTTTGCGCCGTTCCGGCAGGGCGTTGCGGTACATCGCCAGGCAGGCGGCGGGCAGGCCGAAGAGCATCACCGGGAACATGCCGGTCATGAACTGGCCGCCTTTCGGGTCGCCGGCAAAGTAGCGCGATATGTCGCCGGTCACCAAGGCACCCGTGGTCGGGTCGGTGAAGTTGCCGAACACGAACCAGGCCATGTTGTTGATGATGTGGTGCAGGCCGGTGACGATCAGCAGGCGGTTGAGCACACCGAAAATGAATGCACCGATGCTGCCGCTCTCCAGCAGCAGCGCGCCGAAGTTGTTGATGCCGTGCTGGACCGGCGGCCAGATCAGGCCGAACACCACGCCCAGGCCGACCGCGCTGAAACCGGTCGCGATCGGCACAAAGCGCCGGCCGCCGAAGAACGCCAGGTACTCCGGCAGCTTGATGTCCTTGAAACGGTTGTACAGCGCGCCGGCCATCAAGCCGCTGATGATCCCGGCGAGCATGCCCATGTTGATGCTCGCATCCAGCACCTTGAGCGTGGACACCATCACCAGATAACCGATGGCCCCGGCCAGACCGGCCGTGCCGTTGTTGTCCTTGGCGAAACCGACCGCGATGCCGATGGCGAAGATCATGGCCAGATTGGCAAATATCACCTGGCCGGCGTCGTGGATGATCGCGATGTTCAAAAGGTCGGTGTCGCCCAGGCGCAGCAGCAGGCCGGCAATCGGCAGGATCGCGATGGGCAGCATCAGCGCGCGGCCGAGACGCTGCAGGCCTTCGATAAAGTATTGGTACATGGCGGTACTCCCTGGATTTTTTGTTGTTCTTCAGCTCAGAGGCCAATGCTGGTGACAGGCGTGACGCACCGCACCGGCGCTGCTCAGCTTGAGCAGTTCCTGGCTGATGCGCCGGCATTGACCGGCATCGAGATGGCGCACGCGATCCTTGATTTCACCGATCTGCACCGGGCTCACCGACAGTTCGCTCACGCCCAGCCCGATCAGCACCGGCGTGGCTAGCGGATCGGAGGCCAGCGCCCCACAAACCCCGACCCAGCGTTTGTGCTGTGCGGCACCTGCACAGGTCTGGGCGATCAAGCGCAGCAGCGCCGGGTGCAGGGCATCGACCCGCGAGGCCAGGCCGGCGTGGTCGCGGTCCATGGCCAGGGTGTATTGCGACAGGTCGTTGGTGCCGATGGACAGGAAGTCCGCGTGTTCCGCCAGCTGTTCAGCCAGCAGCGCGGCGGCCGGAACTTCGATCATCACTCCCAGCTCCGGACGCTGGCTCAGGCCCAGTTCGGTGCACAAGGCGTCGACGCGCTGGCGGATGTGCAGCAACTCCTCGACCTCGGTCACCATCGGCAACAGGATCCGGCAACGGGACAATGGCGTGACGTGCAGCAGGGCGCGCAGTTGCTGGTCGAGCAATTCCGGGCGGACCTGGGCCAGACGAATGCCGCGCAGGCCAAGCACCGGGTTCGCCTCGGCGGGCAGTGGCAGGTAATCGAGTTGCTTGTCGCCACCGACGTCGATGGTACGGATGATCACCGACTTGTCGCTCATGGCATCGAGCACGGCTTGATAGGCGTGGTGTTGCTCCTGTTCGTCCGGGGCGGTATGGCGGTCGACGAAGAGAAATTCGGTGCGCAGCAAGCCGACGCCGTCGGCGCCGTTGGCCAATGCGTCTGCCGCTTCCGTGCTGGACGCCACATTGGCGGCGACTTCGATGCGCAGGCCGTCGGTGGTCAGCGCGGGTGTATGCGCCTGGACCTTTTGTTCGGCCCGACGTTGTTGCCGTTGTTGTTGCATCAGGCGCACGTCCGCCAGGCGCTCGGCGCTGGGTGTCAGTTCGAGGCGACCGCCGTCGGCGTCCAGCACCACCTGTTGCCCCTGTTGCTGATCGAGCAACGTCGAGCCCAGAGCCACCATGCATGGCAGGCCTTTGCCCCGGGCCAGAATCGCCACGTGAGAGGTCGCGCCGCCTTCGGCCATGCACAAACCGGCGACACCTTGCTGACTCAGTTGCAGCAGATCGGATGGGGTCAACTCGTGGGCGGCGACGATGGCACCGGGCGGTACGTCGTAGTGCCAGGCTTCACCAAGCAGGGCGCGCAGCACTCGTTGCTTGAGGTCGCGCAGGTCGTTGGCGCGCTCGGCCAGCAGCGAGCTACCCAACTGCTGGAGCATGTTGCACTGCACGTCGATCGACTGGCTCCAGGCGTGGGTCGCCGCGCTGCCAAGGTCGATGGACCGATGGGCCGCGTCCAGCAATGCCGGGTCTTGCAGCAGCGCGAGATGGGCGGCGAAGATGGCTTCTTCGTCAGTGTTCCTGTGTTTTCTGGCCTGCTCCAGGGTGCCGGCGATTTCGCTGCGGACCTGGGTCAATGCGGTGTCGAGGGTTTGCCGTTGCTGCAGCGGATCATTGTTCCCGGCATCCGCAGGCAGGCTGATCGCGTTCAAGTGCAACAGCGGCCCGCCGACCAGCCCCGGAGCGGCGCAGACACCGTGCAGCACACCGGCTTCGGCCACTCGGTTGCGCTGGATCATCGGTGCCGGAGCGGTGGCGTGATGCTCTTCGGCCAGTGCCGTGGACAGCGCGGTCAACAAAGCTTGCAGTGCGGCTTCGGCATCCGGACCCTGGCAGCTGACCTGCACTTCGTCATGTTCGCCGACGGCCAGGCCCATCAGGCCGATCAGGCTGTCGCAGGTCGCCGACTTACCGGCGAAATGCAGCCGGGATTTGCTTTTGAAACCTTGCGCGGTCTGACGGATCAACGCCGCTGGCCGGGCATGCAGACCACCACGGTGGGCGATGCGGATGTGACCAAGCACTTCTTCGCCGGCAAGCTCCACGTCCGCCTGCGCGCCCACACCCTGGCGGCGAATGATGTGCAGCAACGGCTCGCCGACTTTCACTGATTTGAGGGTGATGGGCCGTGCCTGAAACTCCTGGCTGTTGGTGAGGATCAGCAGGCTGACCAGGCTTTTGCATTGTTGCGCGACCTTGTCCAGGTCGTAGCGCAGCAGCGGCTGGCCATTGGCAACCCGTGCACCTTCCTGCACCAGCATCGAAAAGCCCTGGCCTTGCAGTTCGACGGTATCGAGGCCCAGGTGCAGCAGCAGTTCGGCGCCGTTGTCCGCGCGCAGGGTCACCGCATGGCCGGTGCGCGCAACATGCACCACAACGCCGGCGCAGGGCGCGTGCAGGGTATCGTTCAACGGGTCGATGGCGATCCCGTCGCCCATGGTGCCACTGGCAAACACCGCATCCGGGACTTTGGCGAGCGTGAGCACCGGGCCGCTGAGCGGGGCGCTTAAAGTCAGCTCTTTATTGTTGTTATGCATGGCTCGGTCTCATTCAAAACATCGGTTCGGATCAACGCGCGCCCCCTGTAGGAGCGAGCCTGCTCGCGATGGACTAAAGAGCGCCGCGTTTATCCAGTAAACGCGCGTTTTCGTTGACGACCATCGCGAGCAGGCTCGCTCCTACAGAGGGGGGCGTTCAGTGGGTGCGCGTCACTTTGCTCAGGTGCCGTGGCTGGTCCGGGTCCATGCCACGGGCAACCGCCAAACCGGCAGCCATCACGTAGAAACTCTGGATCGCCAGGATCGGATCGAGGGCCGGGTGCTCGGCGCGAGTCAGGGTCAGGTCGCGCTCAAGCACGTCATCCGGGGCGGCCAGCAGGACACGGGCGCCACGCTGGCGCATGTCGGCGGCCAGGCTGAGCAAGCCGGCCTGTTCGGCACCCCGTGGGGCGAACACCAGTAGCGGGTAGTTGTCGCCAATCAAAGCCATCGGGCCATGGCGGACTTCGGCGCTGCTGAAGGCTTCGGCCTGGATCGCCGAGGTTTCCTTGAACTTGAGCGCCGCTTCCTGGGCAATGGCAAAACCGGCGCCACGGCCGATCACCATCAAGCGTTGGCAATCGCGCAGGGCCTCAATGGCCAGGCTCCAGTCCTGTTTCGCGGCGTCGCGTAGGCCATCGGGCAAGGCAGAAACTGCCTCGAGCAGTTCGGCGTCTTCTTTCCAGTGGCCAATCAGCCGGGCGCTGACGCTGAGGGTGGCGATAAAGCTCTTGGTCGCGGCAACGCTGCTTTCGGTGCCGGCACACAGCGGCAGGCTGAATTCGCAGGCGGCTTCCAGTGGCGAGTCTTCGGCATTGACCAGCGAAATGCTCAAGGCGCCGCGCTTGCGCAACAGGCGCAGGCTGTTGACCAGATCCGGGCTCTGACCCGACTGCGAAAAGGCGAATGCCACCTGACCGCTGACCTTCAACGGCGCCTGTTGCATGGTTACCACCGACATCGGCAATGACGCCACCGGGATGCCCAGCAGTTGCATGGTCAGGTAGGCGAAGTAGCTGGCGGCATGGTCGGAGCTGCCGCGTGCCACGGTCATGGCCACTTGCGGCGGCTGACGGCGCAAACGTCCGGCGATCTCGATCATCGGCGGGTCGAGTTGTTGCAACTGGGCTTGCACGGCCTCGAACGAGGACAGCGCCTCTTCAAGCATTTTTGAAGTCAATGTCTTCTCCTTCGACCATGACGGCGGTCAGTTTCAATGAGCGATCCAGCCGCACGCAGTCGGCCCAGGCCCCCGGTTGCAGGCGCCCGCGTTCGGTGATGCCGAGGTAGTCGGCGGGGAATTGCGACAGGCGTTGCGAGGCTTCGGCGATGGGCAGGCCGATCTTCACCAGGTTGCGCAGGGCCTGATCCATGGTCAGCGTGCTGCCGGCCAGGGTGCCGTCGGACAGGCGCACGCCGCCCAGGCATTTGGTCACGGTGTGGCTGCCGAGCTTGTATTCGCCGTCGGGCATGCCGGCGGCCGCGGTCGAGTCGGTGACGCAGTACAGACATGGAATCGAACGCAGGGCCACACGGATGGCGCCGGGGTGCACATGCAGCAAGTCCGGAATCAGTTCGGCGTATTGGGCGTGGGCCAACGCGGCGCCGACGATCCCCGGCTCACGGTGATGCAGCGGACTCATGGCGTTGTAGAGGTGGGTGAAACTGCTGGCGCCGGCCTCCAGCGCCGCCACGCCTTCCTCATAACTGCCCAGGGTGTGGCCAATCTGCATACGGATGCCGCGGCTACTAAGGTCACGGATCAAGGCATCGTGACCGGCGATTTCCGGCGCGATGGTGATCACCCGGATCGGTGCGAGCGCCAGGTACGCTTCGACTTCGGCCATCAGTGCCGTGTGGGCGAAGTTGGGTTGCGCGCCGAGCTTGCCGGGGTTGATGTAAGGGCCTTCGAGGTGCACGCCGAGCACCCGGGCGCAGCCTTGGGGCCGCTGCTCGCAGAATTCGCCGACGGCCTTGAGCACGCTGGAAATCTCGTCGCTCGGCGCGGTCATGGTGGTGGCCAGCAGCGATGTGGTGCCGAAGCGCAGGTGGGTTCGGGTGATGGTTTCGAAGGCCGGCGCACCTTCCATGATGTCTTTGCCGCCGCCGCCGTGAACGTGCAGGTCGATGAAACCCGGGAGCAGGTACGGCAGGTCGTTGTCTGCCGGATCGCAGGGCTGGCCTTCGATCGACACGACTTTGCCGTGCGCGTGGACCAGTCGGCCGCGAACCCAGCCGTGAGCGGTGAGGATGTTGTCTTCGGACATGATCGGTTCTCTGGTTTGACGGCTAGCGGTGCAGCGTTCTAGCGGCGAAGCTCTGCCACAAAGTCGTAGTAATCGTTACGGCAGTAGGTGTCGGTGACTTCGATCGGCGTGTTGTCTTCCAGGTAGCCGACCCGGGTCATCAGCAGCATCGCGGTGCCGGGGGCGATGCCGACCAGGGCTGCGAACTCGTCCGAGGCGTTGATCGCCTGGATATGCTGCAGGGCGCGCACCACAGGTTTGCCGATGCTGTCGAGGAATTCGTAGAGGGAGTCGCCGACCATTTGCGGGTTGGCAATGATCGAGGCGGGCAGGGTACTCATCTCGATGGCCATCACGGTGTCGTCGGCCTTGCGCAGGCGTTTGAGCCGCGCGACCTTGTCATTGGGCGACAGGCCGAGGCGGATCAGCTCTTCGTGGGTCGGCAGGGTGATTTCCCGCTCCAGCCATTGCGAGCCGGGCACGAAACCCTTGAGGCGGAGCATTTCACTGAAACCGGACAGGCGCGACAACGGTTGTTCGAGGCGCGGCGTGATGAAAGTGCCGGAGCCCTGGTTACGGCGGATCAGGCCTTGTTCAAACAACACTTCCAGCGCCTTGCGGGCGGTGACCCGGGAGATGCCCAGCGTCTCGCTCAGATTGCGCTCCGACGGCATGGCCTGTTCGGCTTTCCACTGGCCGGCATGGATCGCCGCTTCCAGATTGCGTGCCAGTTGCAGGTACAGCGGCGTGGGTTGGGTGTCGTCGGGGCGCAGGGCCAGTAGGTCGTTCATGTAGGCAGTGTCCGATGCGGGTATAGGATTGTTGTCGCCCGGTTGTGGGGCAAAACCTAATACCACTTGCATACCATGTCAACGCCGTCACCGAGCCTTTGGCGCGGGAAAGCCTGCCGTTTTGGCCGGCTTTTCAGAGGGTGGTTCTAAGTGGTATTAGCGAGGGGGGAGGCAGCAGCAAAGATCGCAGCCTGCGGCAGCGTCTACAGGTCAGAGTGGTATCACTGCTGTAGGAGCTGTCGCAGGCTGCGATTTTTTGAATTTATTTTTCGAGGGCGACCAATGGTCGGGGGCATTACGGGCGGATTTCGATCATCGTGCCGTCCGGCACCAGGTTCCAGACTTCGCGCATGTCCATGTTGCGCATGGCGATGCAGCCGTCGGTCCAGTCCAGGGTGTGGAACAGGTCTTCCGGGGTGTCCTCGCTGTCCGGGGTGCCGTGGATCATGATCATGCCGCCGGGCTCCACGCCTTCACGGCGGGCGCGGGCAGAGTCGCTGATGTTCGGGTAGGAGATGTGCATCGCCAGGTTGAAGCGGTCGCTGACCTTGCGCCAGTCAACCCAGTAGAAACCTTCCGGAGTGCGTTTGTCGCCTTCCATGAGCTTCGGCCCCCTGGGGCTCTTGCCCAGGGAAATGCGATAGGTCTTGAGCGGCCTGCCTTCATTGATCAACTGCAATTGATGGGAAGACTTGAGAATCAGGATTTTCTCGATGACCTTGCCGTCCAGGGATTCCACGGCAGAAGCCTGGGACACCGCGACGAACGACAAACAGAACAGGGCAAGCAACCAGCGCATTGAAACGATTCCCCAGGAGGTGTCGCGACTATTTATTTATAGATGTTTTTTAGTTGGCAGGCTGAGCAAGCGGCGGGATCGATTCAGACCGTACGGGATAGACCTCGGTCCGCCGGTCAGCGAAGAAGCATTCTAAGGTACGACCCACCGTGCGGAAAGCCAGCTCATCCCAAGGAATGTCCGCTTCGTCGAATAGTTGCACTTCCAGGCTCTCGGGGCCGGCGGAAAAATCCAGGTCCGCCAGCTCGGCACGGAAGAACACATGCACCTGACTGATGTGCGGCACGTCGATCAGGGTATAGATGCTCAGGTTGCGCACCCGGGCGCAGGCTTCTTCGGCGGTTTCGCGAATGGCGGCCTGTTCGATGGTCTCACCGTTTTCCATGAAGCCGGCGGGCAGGGTCCAGTACCCGCGTCGCGGCTCGATGGCCCGTCGGCACAGCAGCACCTTGGTGCCCCAGGTCGCCACGCAGCCGGCGACGATATTGGGGTTCTGGTAGTGGATGGCCTGACAGCTGTCGCAGACGAAACGCAGGCGCGAATCGCCTTCGGGAATGCGCTGGGTCACCGGGTTACCGCACTGGCTGCAAAATTTCATGCTCGGGTTCCTGAATGCTGCGCCTATCTTGGCGTGCGGCAGTGTCTGTCGGCAAGTTGTCGTTTCGCGACATGGGGCTGTTGCGGGGGTTGGGCGACCGCAGCGATTGGTGCATGATGCCGGGTAAGGCACAAATCGAGAACACTCATGCTGGACGAGCTACTGCATCGGGTTAGTAACCACACTCCACGTACACTGGAGACCGATCGTCGTTTTCCCGAGGCAGCGGTACTGGTGCCCATCACCCGCAGTGACGAGCCCGAGCTGGTGTTGACCCTGCGTGCCAGCGGGCTGTCGACCCATGGCGGCGAAGTCGCCTTTCCCGGTGGTCGCCGCGACCCCGAAGACCCCGATCTGATTTTCACCGCCCTGCGTGAAGCCGAAGAAGAGATCGGCCTGCCACCGGGGCTGGTCGAGGTGATCGGCCCGCTCAGTCCGCTGATCAGCCTGCACGGCATCATGGTCACGCCCTATGTCGGGGTCATCCCGGATTTTGTCGAATACCGGGCCAACGATGCCGAGATCGCCGCGGTGTTCAGCGTGCCCCTGGAATTCTTCCGCAAGGACCCCCGCGAACATACCCATCGCATCGACTATCAGGGCCGCAGCTGGTACGTGCCGAGCTATCGCTATGGCGAATTCAAGATATGGGGGCTGACGGCGATCATGATCGTCGAGTTGATCAACCTGCTGTATGACGCCAAAATCAGCCTGCACCAGCCTCCCAAAAGCTTCATCAATATCTGAAGCCATCGTTCGAATGGCCTGAATCCTGATCTGGCTGAAAAAAAAACTGCCTGCGCCTTGAGGAAAACAACCATGAAATACCGCTTGGGCGACGCCCGCGTCGAAACCCATCCACAGAGCTGGGTCGCCCCCAATGCCGTGCTGGTGGGCAAGGTCAAGCTGGAAGAGGGCGCCAACGTCTGGTTCAACGCCGTGCTGCGCGGCGACAACGAGTTGATCCTGATCGGCAAGAACAGCAACGTCCAGGACGGCACCGTGATGCACACCGACATGGGCTACCCGCTGACCATCGGCACCGGCGTGACCATCGGCCACAATGCCATGCTCCACGGCTGCACCGTCGGCGACAATAGCCTGATCGGCATCAACGCAGTGATCCTCAACGGGGCAAGGATCGGCAAGAACTGCATCATCGGCGCCAATTCGCTGATCGGCGAGGGCAAGGAGATTCCGGACGGGTCGCTGGTCATGGGCTCGCCCGGCAAAGTGGTGCGCGAACTGACCGAACCGCAAATCAGGATGCTGGAAGCCAGCGCTGCTCACTACGTGCATAACTCGCAGCGTTATGCCCGCGATCTGGTCGAGCAGGAACAATGAGCACGCCCGAACGCCCGGTGCCATCGCCCTGCGTGAACATTTGCGCGCTGGATGACGATGATATCTGCACCGGTTGCCAACGCACGGTGGAGGAGATCACCCGCTGGAGCCGCATGACCAACGACGAGCGGCGCCAGGTGCTGGGGTTGTGTCATGAGCGGGCGAAGGCGAGCGGATTGGTGTGGATGCTCCCTGGGAAATCTGGTGCCTGACAGGCTGCCACTGTTGTAGGAGCGAGCTTGCTCGCGATGGACTCAAGAACACCGCGGGGAGCCTGACTCCCCGCGTTATCGTTAACGACCATCGCGAGCAGGCTCGCTCCTACAGTATCCTGTGCGACAAATTCACAGGTACTTCCCCGCCCATGCTCTTCCTGATCGCCTACATCGGCAGCGTCGTGCTGATCAACTACGCCTTTTCCACCGCGCCGCACCTGGACATTATCTGGTCGGCCTGGGGCGGGCTGGTGTTCGTGTTGCGCGACATGGTGCAAGCCCGGTTCGGGCATGGCGCCCTCGTGGCGATGCTGGTGGCGCTGGTGTTGTCCTATGTCACCTCCGATCCGTCCATCGCCCTGGCCAGCGCCACGGCGTTCGCGGTGTCCGAGTGCATCGACTGGCTGGTGTTCAGCATCACCAGACGCCCGCTGCATGATCGCCTGTGGATAAGTTCGGCCCTGAGCATTCCCCTCGATACCTTTATCTTTTTCGGCATGATCGACGCCCTGACGCCGGGGGTGATCCTCACCGCCCTGGGCTCGAAATTCGCCGGGGTCACCGCCGTGTGGCTGATCATGGCCTGGCGCCTGCGCAAACAGGCTGTCGTCGGCTGAAGTTCATGTAAAATGCCGCGCTTTCTCCCCATGGATCGCGCCTGGTGCGCCGTATCCTCGATGATCCGCTTCTTGAGGACCTTCAGATGACCCGTATCGGAACTCCATTGTCGCCCACCGCGACCCGCGTATTGATGTGTGGCTGTGGCGAGTTGGGCAAGGAAGTGGTGATCGAGCTGCAACGTCTGGGCGTTGAAGTGATTGCCGTGGATCGCTACGCCAACGCGCCGGCCATGCAGGTGGCGCACCGCAGCCATGTGATCAACATGCTCGACGGCGCTGCCCTGCGTGCCGTGATCGAAGCCGAGAAACCGCATTTCATCGTGCCGGAAATCGAAGCCATCGCCACCGCGACCCTGGTGGAGCTGGAGGCCGAGGGTTTCAACGTGATCCCGACCGCCCGCGCCGCGCAGTTGACCATGAACCGCGAAGGCATCCGTCGCCTGGCCGCTGAAGAGCTGGACCTGCCGACCTCGCCGTACCACTTCGCCGACACCTTCGAGGACTACAGCAAGGCCGTCGAAGACCTCGGTTTCCCGTGTGTGGTCAAGCCGGTCATGAGTTCCTCGGGCAAGGGCCAGAGCCTGCTGCGCAGCGTCGATGACGTGCGCAAAGCCTGGGACTACGCCCAGGAAGGTGGTCGTGCCGGTAAAGGTCGGGTGATCGTCGAAGGCTTCATCGATTTCGACTACGAAATCACCCTGCTGACCGTGCGCCACGTTGGTGGCACGACGTTCCTGGCGCCGGTCGGCCACCGTCAAGAGAAGGGCGATTATCAGGAATCCTGGCAACCGCAAGCCATGAGCCCGATCGCCCTGGCGGAATCCGAGCGTGTGGCCAAGGCCGTTACCGAAGCCTTGGGCGGTCGTGGGCTGTTCGGTGTCGAACTGTTCATCAAGGGCGATCAAGTGTGGTTCAGCGAAGTCTCGCCGCGCCCACACGACACCGGTATGGTCACGATGATTTCTCAGGACCTGTCGCAGTTCGCCCTGCATGCACGGGCGATCCTCGGCCTGCCGATCCCGGTGGTGCGCCAGTTCGGGCCATCGGCCTCGGCAGTGATCCTGGTGGAAGGGCAGTCGACCCAGACCGCATTCGCCAATCTGGGCGCCGCCTTGAGCGAGCCGGATACCGCGCTGCGCCTGTTCGGCAAGCCAGAAGTCAACGGCCAGCGTCGCCTGGGCGTTGCCCTGGCTCGCGACGAGTCGATCGAAGCCGCCCGCGCCAAGGCGACCCGTGCTTCGCAGGCGGTTGTTGTCGAGCTGTAAAAAAACCTGCGGCGGGCCTATACCTTCTATGGGCATCGCGCCATTGCTTTACCTGTAGGAGCGAGCCTGCTCGCGATGGACTCAAGAACACCGCGGGGAACCAGACACCTCGCGTTATCGTTAACGACCATCGCGAGCAAGCTCGCTCCTACAGGTCATTTATCAACGCTCCAGGCCTGTACCCCATGAACTCGCAAAGCATCATCGTCCCGAAAATCTCCACTCTGCCGGTGCACGAGCCCCGGGCCCGGGCCGTTGTGCGTTGGCTGGTGCGCAAGAACATCGTCCAGGAAGAGTTGACCACGTGCGGCCGCACCGGCAATCGTATGGGGCACGCGATTGCCGAGGGGGCCCGTGAGGTGGTCCTGCACCCGGACGCGCTGCCATTCGGCGAGCCGGTCAACGGTCTGGAGATCATCACCAAGCGTTGCATCTATACGCCGGCCAAGGGTTTTCTTGGCGAAGCGGGCTGCGCCGAGTGCCGCAAGGAAGTGGGTGAAGCCCTGTTCGAAAGCCTGGAAGACTGGATGCCGGGGCGTACCGATAACTTCACCTGCCCGGAATGCGGGCATGAAGACGACATCAACGGCTTCCTGTTCCTGCAGGAATGCGGCTTCTCCAACCTCGGTTTCATCTTCAACAACTGGGCCGAGGCCGGGTTCAAGCAGGCATTTCTCGATGAATTCGCCGATTGGCTCGATCAGCCGGTGAGCTGGGTGAAAGTCGAACTCTGATCACCGTTGTAGGAGCGAGCCTGCTCGCGATGAACTTGAAGGCGACGTTGGTTTCCAGAAAGCACGCGTCATCGTTCACGACCATCGCGAGCAGGCTCGCTCCTACAAAAAAGCAGCAATACAGCGGATGGAATCCCCGTATATCAGTAATGCCAATAATAGACAGAGTTTTACATTGAACCCGAAGGGGTGTCTGACTATAATGGCGCGCTTCCATTTTCCCGCTCGGGAGCCCCCGCGATGCTGCGTATCAGCCAAGAAGCTCTGACATTCGACGACATTCTCCTAGTGCCCGGTTATTCCGAGGTGCTTCCTAACGAAGTCAGTCTCAAGACCCGCCTTACCCGTGGCATCGAGCTGAATATTCCACTGGTCTCCGCCGCCATGGACACCGTCACTGAAGCCCGTCTGGCAATTGCCATGGCTCAGGAAGGTGGTATCGGCATCATCCACAAGAACATGACCATCGAGCAGCAAGCTGCCGAAGTGCGCAAGGTCAAGAAGTTCGAAGCCGGTGTGGTCAAGGACCCGATCACCATCGAGGCCGACGCCACGGTGCGTGACCTGTTCGAACTGACCCGCATGCACAACATTTCCGGCGTTCCGGTGCTGCACGATGGCGACCTGGTCGGCATCGTCACCTCCCGTGACGTGCGCTTCGAAACTCGTCTGGATGCCACCGTACGTGAAGTGATGACGCCTAAAGAGCGTCTGGTCACGGTCAAGGAAGGCGCCAACAAGAACGAAGTCCGCGAGTTGCTGCACAAGCACCGTCTGGAAAAAGTCCTGATCGTCGACGACAAGTTTGCCCTCAAAGGCATGATGACCGTCAAAGACATCGAAAAAGCCAAGGCTTACCCGCTGGCCAGCAAGGACGATCAAGGTCGTCTGCGCGTTGGCGCTGCCGTTGGTACCGGTAAAGACACCGGTGACCGCGTTGCCGCCCTGGTCAATGCCGGCGTTGACGTGGTGGTGGTCGACACCGCTCACGGTCACTCCAAAGGCGTGATCGACCGCGTTCGCTGGGTTAAAGAGAATTTCCCTGAAGTGCAGGTGATCGGCGGCAACATCGCCACCGGCGCTGCCGCCAAGGCCCTGGCCGAAGCCGGCGCTGATGCGGTCAAGGTCGGTATCGGCCCTGGCTCGATCTGCACCACCCGTATCGTCGCCGGTGTCGGCGTACCGCAAATCAGTGCCATCGCCAACGTCGCCGCTGCCCTTGAAGGCACTGGCGTACCGTTGATCGCCGACGGCGGCATCCGTTTCTCCGGTGACCTGTCCAAGGCCATCGTGGCCGGTGCCTCCTGCGTGATGATGGGCTCGATGTTCGCCGGTACCGAAGAAGCGCCGGGCGAGATCGAACTGTTCCAGGGCCGTTCGTACAAGGCTTATCGCGGCATGGGTTCGCTGGGCGCCATGTCCCAGGCCCAGGGTTCCTCCGACCGTTACTTCCAGGACTCCTCGGCAGGCGCCGAGAAGCTGGTTCCGGAAGGCATCGAAGGACGTGTTCCGTACAAGGGCACCCTGAGCGCGATCATCCACCAGCTGATGGGCGGCCTGCGCTCCTCGATGGGCTACACCGGTAGCGCCAACATCGAAGAGATGCGCACCAAGCCCGAGTTCGTGCGGATCACCGGCGCAGGCATGGCCGAATCCCACGTTCACGACGTGCAGATCACCAAGGAAGCGCCGAACTACCGCGTAGGTTGAGCCTTCAAGCAACAAGCTAAGCAACCGGGGCTGTTTTATTCAGCCCCGAGTTGTTTCTGAATCACGACTGTTTCTGAATGACTTAGACGAGACTGAATCATGGCCCTCGATATTCACGCTCACCGCATCCTGATCCTCGACTTCGGTTCCCAGTACACCCAGCTGATCGCCCGCCGCGTGCGTGAAATCGGCGTGTACTGCGAACTGCACCCGTTCGACATGGACGAGGATGCGATCCGCGAGTTCGCGCCAAAAGGCGTCATTCTCGCTGGCGGCCCGGAGTCCGTGCACGAAGCCAACAGCCCTCGCTGCCCGCAGGCAGTCTTTGACCTGGGCGTACCGGTCTTCGGTATCTGCTACGGCATGCAGACCATGGCCGAGCAACTGGGCGGCAAGGTTGAAGGTTCCGAGCTGCGTGAGTTCGGTTACGCCCGTGTCGACGTGGTCGGCAAGAGCCGCCTGCTCGACGGCATCGAAGACCACATCGACGCCGACGGCCTGTTCGGCCTCGACGTGTGGATGAGCCACGGTGACAAAGTCACCCGCATGCCGTCCGACTTCCACATTCTGGCCAGCACCCCGAGCTGCCCGATTGCCGGCATGTTCAGCGACGAGCGTCGTTACTACGGCGTGCAATTCCACCCGGAAGTGACCCACACCAAGCAGGGCGGTCGCATCCTGTCGCGCTTCATCCTCGACATCTGCGAGTGCGAAGCGCTGTGGACCCCGTCGAAGATCGCTGAAGACGCCATCGCCCAGGTGCGTGCCCAGGTCGGCACCGACAACGTGCTGCTCGGCTTGTCCGGCGGCGTGGATTCCTCGGTCGTTGCCGCGCTGCTGCACAAGGCCATCGGCGACCAGCTGACCTGCGTCTTCGTCGACAACGGCCTGCTGCGTCTGCACGAAGGCGAGCAGGTTATGGCCATGTTCGCCGAGAACATGGGCGTCAAGGTGATCCGCGCCAACGCCGAGGACCAGTTCCTCAACAACCTGGCCGGCGAAGCTGACCCTGAGAAGAAGCGCAAGATCATCGGCCGTACCTTCATCGACGTGTTCGATGCCGAATCCTGCAAGCTGGACAACATCAAGTACCTGGCCCAGGGCACCATCTACCCGGACGTGATCGAGTCGGCTGGCGCGAAAAGCGGCAAGGCCCACGTGATCAAGTCGCACCACAACGTGGGCGGCCTGCCGGAAGAAATGAACCTGAAACTGGTCGAGCCACTGCGCGAACTGTTCAAGGACGAAGTCCGTCGTCTGGGCCTGGAACTGGGCCTGCCGTACGACATGGTCTACCGTCACCCGTTCCCGGGCCCGGGCCTGGGCGTGCGCATCCTCGGTGAAGTGAAGAAGGAATACGCCGACCTGCTGCGTCGTGCCGACCACATCTTCATCGAAGAACTGCGCAAGGCCGACTGGTACCACAAGGTCAGCCAGGCATTCGTGGTATTCCAGCCGGTTAAATCGGTTGGCGTGGTCGGTGATGGCCGTCGTTACGCCTGGGTCGTGGCCCTGCGTGCCGTGGAAACCATCGACTTCATGACCGCGCGTTGGGCACACCTGCCTTACGAACTGCTGGAAACCGTCAGCGGCCGCATCATCAACGAAATCGAAGGCATCTCCCGCGTCACCTACGACGTGTCGAGCAAGCCGCCGGCGACCATTGAGTGGGAATGATCGGGCGTCTGGCCTGGTAGGTTGGCACCGATAGCGGTAGAACACCCAGAAAAGCCCGCGTAACTGCGGGCTTTTTCATTGGGCGTCTGTGAGCAGGCTGATCAGCCAGGAAAATTACCAACCCAGCTGTTTGTTGAACGACAGCGCATCGTAGTAATCATGCTGTGTCGCGATCTTGCCGTCTTTCAGTTGAATGAAACTGACGCCCTTGAACGACAGCGGCTTGTTGGTTGCGGGTGTCTCGGGTGCCCAGGCGCCGGTGTTGTGCCCATCGAATTGCCATTCGAAGGCGATGTTGTCGCCATCGATGATCGGTTGGCCAACCATCTGCCATTTCAGATCAGGCACCGCATCGATAAAAAGTTTGATGACCTCGACTCTGGCGGTTTCTCTGCCGACTTTTGGCACCCCGACGGAGGCGTCCAGAAACTCGCCGTTTTCGGCAAAGTACTGTGCCGCTGTATCGGGTTCGTGTTTGTTCCAGGCGCTCATGTAGGCGGTGATGACCTCCAGGGTCTTCTCTTTGTCGGCCGCAGCCGAAAACTGTGCAAACAAGAGAAAGGCCAGGATGCTGACAAGGCGAAGCGTTATCCGGTGCATGGTATTTCCTCTTCGTTTATTGCTGTTGTTGGAGAGACGGAAATCAGTTTTGCCCAGGCATTCAGCGACCTATCGGGGAGTCGGCAGTTCTACCAGCGACCAATCGATCGATAGCGGTTTTAGCTTGTGCACCTTGGCAGCGGCCGGGTGGCTGGCCATGTTGCCCACGAACCAGTTGGCAGAATTAGCCGCGACAATGCGGCCTTCGCCGTTGATGATGAATGCCTCGTTTTTCATGCGCAGCAGGCAGCGGGTGAGTAGTTGATCGAACTCGTGCAGGGCAATATCCGCCGCGGCGACGCCGACAAAGTGCCCATCGGCCAAGATCGGCACGGAGAAGGCCAATATGTAGAGTTCGGTGCCGTAGAGGTCCACGAACGGTCCTTCAACCGAGGCCTGAAGTGTCAGCTTGGGGCGGGTGAACCAGGGCATGCCCTGGTAGTTATAGAAGCTTTCGCTCTGGCGGTTGAAGTTCAGCATCATCGGTGCGATTTTTCCGCTGGCGGGGCGGTAGAACCATTCGAGGAACAGCTCTTGATCGGCGAGTTCGCCGGGTTCGAGCACTACGCCGGTGCCATGGATGTACGTGTCGTTAGTTGACAGCCTTTCTTCAATGGTCGCTTGCAGGAATGCCAGGTCTTTGGTGGTCGGTTTTCTGCCTTCAGTAGCCAGCGCGTCCCAGACCGTTACCACCTGTTCGGCCAGTGTCTCGAGTTGTTCGAACACCTGGTTGAACACTTTTTCCAGGCGCTGGGTGCACTGGTGGAGTTCTTCGTTCTGTTCTGTCGTGATCATGACAATCTGCTCTCTTGCAGCTCAAGCAACTCGAAGCGCAGACCCATCAGGCGTTTGATACCTTCCTTGACATGGGCTTCTGTCAGCGCACTGGCCAGATTGGATTCGCCGGCCATTACGGCCTGGAGAATCGCCCGGTGCTCGGCAACGGCGGTGTTTTTGTAAGCGTCGTTCGTGGAGATCCATTGCAGCTCGCCCATCTCGGCCTGAAGTCGCATTTCCGCGTGGGTCAGGCGCACCGATTGGGCCGCAACGGCGATCTCGATGTGGAAGCGCGCATCGGCCCGCCTCAGTTCACTGCGCGTGTTGGCTTCCTGGAGTGCCGTCACGAAATGCTCCAGTCGCTGGTGCTGGACACTGGAAGAGGGGCTGGCTGCCAGGCCAGCCGCAGTCGCTGAAATCGCGATGTGTTCGTCGCAGAGGTCGCGCAGTTCCAGCGAACTCATGTGGCTCAATCTGACCTTGAGAAGGTCATCGGAAACCTCTATGGGTGCGCAGACAAAACTGCCGCCATTTCTGCCGCGCTTCGTGGCGACAACACCGCGTTGACGCAGGATCGCCAAGGCATCGCGCAACGTGACGGTGGCCACGCCGAACCGGTTCGCCAATTCGCTTTCGCTGGGCAATTGTTCGCCTTCGCCGATCAGGCCCAGGTCAATGACCTCGATCAGGCGGCGCGCCACTTCCTCGGGCTTGCCTTCCTGGCTGACCTGCAGCAAGGAGAGTCGATTCACTTTGTTCGGTTGAGTCATCCTGCCCATCACAAAAAATATGGAATCAAGTTTCTTTTAGTCATATCCCATCTCGCTTGCAATAGGAAAGCCCGCCATGGGCAGGATAAGGCCATGAATATGTCGTTTTTCGATAAAAGCGACACGCAGCTTGGTGGTTTTTAAAACATAAGATACGGTTCCATATGTTTAATAAAAACCTGGCGCCGACATCCAACGTGAGCGCTGACAAGCACTGGCATCAACACAGAGGGCACCGTCATGACGAATCCAACGCTCGACACCTGGGAAGCTCGCGCTCGAGCACTGAAGATAGAAGGGCGCGCGTTTATCGGAGGGGACTATACCCACGCCATCGAGGGGGAGACTTTCGATTGTCTGAGTCCGGTCGATGGTCGTCTGCTGACCAAGGTCGCCAGTTGCTCGGCAGCGGATGCCGACCGGGCTGTTGAAGTGGCCCGCACCACCTTCGATTCGGGCGTCTGGTCGCGCATGGCGCCGGCAGACAGAAAGCAGGTCATGATTCGTTTCGCGGCCCTGCTGGAAGCCAATGCCGACGAACTGGCGCTGCTGGAAACCCTGGACATGGGCAAGCCGATCAGCGACTCACTGGTCGTTGACGTTCCACAAGCGGCTCAAGCCTTGAGCTGGAGCGGCGAGGCCATCGACAAGATCTACGACGAAGTCGCGGCTACTGCGCATGACCAACTCGGCCTGGTCACCCGTGAGCCAGTCGGCGTCGTTGCCGCCATCGTGCCGTGGAATTTTCCGCTGATGATGGCGTGCTGGAAACTGGGGCCGGCGCTGTCCACCGGTAACTCGGTAATCCTCAAGCCATCGGAAAAGTCCCCGCTGACTGCTATCCGCATCGCCCAACTGGCGATCGAGGCCGGCATTCCGGCTGGCGTGCTCAACGTCCTGCCAGGTTACGGTCATACCGTCGGCAAGGCCCTGGCCCTGCACAACGACGTGGACACCCTGGTGTTCACCGGCTCGACCAGGATCGCCAAGCAATTGTTGATCTACTCCGGCGAGTCGAACATGAAGCGCGTCTGGCTCGAAGCCGGCGGCAAGAGCCCGAACATCGTGTTCGCCGATGCGCCGAACCTGCAGGAGGCTGCCGAAGCCGCTGCTGGTGCCATCGCCTTCAACCAGGGCGAAGTCTGCACCGCCGGTTCGCGCCTGCTGGTGGAGCGTTCGATCAAGGACACATTCCTGCCGCTGGTGATCGAGGCGCTGAAAACCTGGAAGCCGGGCAATCCGCTGGACCCGGACACCAACGTCGGCGCGCTGGTCGACACCCAGCAGATGAACACCGTGTTGTCCTACATCGAGTCCGGTCTTGCCGATGGCGCCAAACTGGTGGCTGGTGGCAAGCGCACCCTGCAGGAAACCGGCGGCACTTACGTTGAGCCAACCATTTTCGACGGCGTGAGCAACGCGATGAAAATCGCCCGGGAAGAGATCTTCGGCCCGGTGCTGTCGGTCATCGAGTTCGACAACGCCGAAGAAGCCATTGCGATCGCCAACGACACGCCGTACGGCCTGGCCGCGGCGGTGTGGACTGGCGACATCTCCAAGGCGCACCTGACGGCCAAGGCACTGCGTGCCGGTAGCGTATGGGTCAATCAGTACGATGGCGGCGACATGACTGCCCCGTTCGGTGGCTTCAAGCAGTCCGGCAACGGTCGCGACAAGTCGCTGCACGCGTTCGACAAGTACACCGAACTGAAGGCGACCTGGATCAAGTTGTAAGTCGTAAAGCAAAAACAATAACTGCCGACAGGACAATGTCCTCAGGATAACCACATGAACAGTTCCGAATTCACCGCGGCGGACAGCGATGCCGCCCAACTCAGGGCGCTTGGCTATACGTCTAACTTCGAAAGAAGTATGAGCCTCTGGGAAAACTTTGCGTTGGGCTTCACCTACCTGTCGCCGGTCGTGGGCGTTTATACGCTCTTCGGCTTGTGCCTGGCGGCGGGCGGACCGCCCATGTTCTGGTCGTACTTGCTGGTCGGTCTTGGGCAGATGTTGGTCTGCCTGATCTTCTGTGAAGTGGTTTCGCAGTTCCCGATTTCCGGGGGGGTCTATCCGTGGGCACGTCGCCTGGTGGGCAAGCGCTGGGCCTGGATGGTGGGCTGGATCTACTCCGTTTCGCTGTGCGTGACCATTGCAGCAGTCGCGTTGGGTGCCGGTCCTTATATCGCAGCCATGCTTGGCTTCGAACCGAGCCCGGTGACCAACACATTCGTCGCGCTGGCCCTGACCGTGATGGCAACGCTGCTGAACTTGAGCGGGACCAAGCTACTGGCCAAAGTTGCCATGTTTGGTTTCATCTGCGAGTTGTTGGGTGCGATCGTGATCGGTGGCTACCTGCTGATCTTCGAGCGTCATCAACCGTTTTCGGTGCTGTTCAACACCTTCGACATCAGCATTGATGGCAGTTACTGGCCCGCGTTTCTGACCGCTTCGCTGGCGGGCATGTTCCTTTACTACGGCTTTGAAGCGTGCGGTGATGTGGCTGAAGAGACGCCAAATCCGAGCAAGCGCATTCCCAAGGCCATGCGCATGACCATCTACATTGGTGGTGGCGCTGCGATCTTTGCCGCGTTGGCATTGATTCTGGCAGTTCCGGACATTGCCAAGGTGCTGTCCGGCGAAGACAAAGACCCCATGTCGACCATCATGGCCAATGCGTTTGGGCCGACCGGATGGCGCATCGTGACAGCGGTCATCACGGTCTCCTTCGTGTCCTGCGTCCTGAGCTTGCAGGCGGCGGCCAGCCGTTTGCTGTACTCCTTTGCCCGGGACGAAATGGTCATGGGCAGCGGCGTGCTCAAGCGCCTTTCACCCAAGACACGGGTGCCCACGGCAGCATTGATCGCCTGCGGCATTATCCCGGCTGCGATCGTATGTGCCGGGTTCTACCTGGAAAACGCTATCGCGATCATCGTGAGCTTTGCCGCCATCGGCATTTATCTGTCGTTCCAGATGATTGTGGGTGGGGCGCTGTTCGCACGGCTTCGCGGCTGGAAACCGGCAGGTCAATTCACCTTGGGTGGCTGGGGCTGGATCGTGAATATCCTGGCGCTGGTCTACGGCTTGCTGGCAGTCGTCAACATGTCATGGCCGCGTACGCCGGATGCCCCTTGGTACAGCAACTACGGCATCCTGCTTACCGCAGCGGTGGTCATTGGCTTTGGCCTGATCTATATGGCCGTGTTCAAGCCTTATGACAAAGGAACGGCGCCGTTTGCCGATGCGTGGAAATTGCACAAGAAAATATGAATGCTCTGCAGTGAGCAGATGATTCAATCGAGCGCACAAAGCAACGAAAAGAGCAGGCAGAGATGCCTGCTCTTTTTCGTTTTTCTTTCGTTAGTCACCGTTGAGTCCGGGGCATTTGAGCTACAGCGGCGGTCGGCCTTCCGCATCCAGTGTCCTTTCAGGCGCGCCGACTGTGACCCGTCGCCGCGCCCGCTTTGCTGTTTCTTTCACAATTGCGGGTGTATCGTATTCGCCTTTTGCGGGCCGTGGGCCTGTTGCTGATTCGTGAGGTAGTTGAGTTCATGTCGTTTACCCGTCGCCAAATCCTCGGTGGCCTGGCCGGTCTTGTTGTCGTTGGCGTGGGAGCCGGTGGCGCGTCGCGCTACTGGCTGGGCAAGATGGCCGACGCCGATGCCGGGCACGACTATGAGCTGATTGCCGCGCCGCTGGACGTCGAGCTGGTGCCGGGGCACAAGACCCAAGCCTGGGCGTTCGGCCCCTCGGCACCGGGCACCGAGTTGCGCGTGCGTCAGGGCGAATGGCTGCGGGTGCGCTTCATCAACCATTTGCCGGTTGCCACCACCATTCACTGGCACGGCATCCGCCTGCCGCTGGAAATGGACGGCGTGCCCTACGTGTCGCAGTTGCCGGTGCTGCCGGGTGAGTATTTCGACTACAAGTTCCGCGTGCCGGATGCCGGCAGTTACTGGTATCACCCGCACGTGAACAGCAGCGAAGAGCTCGGCCGCGGGCTGGTCGGGCCATTGATCATCGAAGAGCGCGAGCCGACCGGTTTCCAGTACGAAAAAACACTGAGCCTCAAGAGCTGGCATGTCGACGAGGTGGGCAATTTCGTCGAGTTCAGCATCCCCCGTGAAGCGGCCCGTGGCGGCACGGCCGGGCGTCTGTCGACCATCAACGGCGTCTCGCAGCCGGTGATCGATTTGCCCGCCGGGCAGATCACCCGAGTGCGTCTGCTCAACCTCGATAACACCCTGACCTATCGCCTGAACATTCCCGGTGTCGAAGCGCAGATCTACGCGCTGGACGGCAATCCCATCGAGCCGCGCCCGCTGGGCAAGGAATACTGGCTCGGCCCCGGCATGCGCATTTGCCTGGCAATCAAGGCACCACCGGCCGGTGAAGAACTTTCCCTGCGCAACGGTCCGGTTCGCCTGGGTACCTTGCGCTCGGTGGCCAATGGCGACGCGCCGACCGACTGGCCGCCGGCACTGCCGGCCAACCCGATCGCCGAGCCGGACCTGGCCAATGCCGAGAAACTCAACTTCAATTTCGAATGGGTGGGCTCGGTGTCGGTCAATATCGACAACGGCAAGCCGCCAAGCCTGTGGCAGATCAACGGCAAGGCTTGGGACATCACCGACAAGACTTGCTCCGACCGCCCGATTGCCAAGCTTGAGAAGGGCAAGAGCTACATCTTCGAATTGAAAAACATGACTCAGTATCAGCACCCGATTCACCTGCACGGCATGAGCTTCAAGGTCATCGCCTCGAACCGGCACAAAATCATTCCGTACTTCACCGACACCTACCTGCTGGGCAAGAACGAGCGCGCCCAGGTGGCGCTGGTGGCGGATAACCCTGGGGTGTGGATGTTCCACTGCCACGTGATCGACCACATGGAAACCGGCCTGATGGCCGCGATCGAGGTGGCGTGATGCGTCAGATTCGCCCCGCCGCCATTATCGACCGCAGCCGTGATCGGGATTTCATGCGTGAAGCGCTGGCCCTGGCGGCGCAAGGTGCCGCGCTCGGCGAAGTGCCGGTGGGCGCGGTGCTGGTGCAGGACGGTGAAATCATCGGCCGCGGCTTCAATTGCCCGATCAGTGCCAGCGACCCGAGCGCCCACGCCGAGATGGTCGCCATCCGCGCCGCTGCCCAGGCCGTGAGCAACTATCGCCTGCCAGGCAGCACGCTGTATGTGACCCTGGAGCCGTGCAGCATGTGCGCAGGCCTGATCGTGCATTCGCGGATTGCGCGGGTGGTGTACGGCGCGCTGGAGCCCAAGGCCGGGATTGTGCAGAGTCAGGGGCAGTTCTTTACCCAGGGTTTCTTGAATCACCGGGTGCTGTATGAGGGCGGAGTGTTGGCGGAGGAGTGCGGGGCGGTGCTGAGCGAGTTCTTCAAGGCCCGGCGCGCCAAACCCTCAGACTGAATACCGAACCTCTGTAGGAGCGAGCTTGCTCGCGATGGAGTGTCAGGTTGATCGGTGTCGACTGACACTCCATCGCGAGCAGGCTCGCTCCTACAGGGTTTTGCGTTACTTCCTGGCGACAATGACGGCGCGCATTGGTGCCGGCAGCCCTTCAATCGTCTTGCTGTGATCTTCCGGATCGAGAAAGTCACTGAGCGACTGATACTTCATCCACTCCGTCCCGCGCTGTTCCTCGACCGTGGTGGTGCTCACATCCACGCACTTCACATCGGTGAACCCGGCGCGGCGCAGCCACAGTTCCAGCGCCGGCACCGATGGCAAGAACCACACATTGCGCATTTGCGCGTAACGGTCTTCCGGCACCAGTACCTGGTGTTTGTCACCTTCGACCACCAGCGTTTCGAGCACCAGTTCGCCGCCCTTGACCAGGCAATCCTTCAGCGCCAGCAAATGCTCGATCGGCGAGCGGCGGTGGTAGAACACGCCCATGGAAAACACCGTGTCGAAGCCTTCGAGGTTCGGCGGCAGGTCTTCGAAGGGGAATGGCAGGTGCCAGGCATTGGGCTCGGACAGGTAACGTTGCACCGCCTGGAACTGGCAGAAGAACAGCCAGTTCGGATCGACGCCGATCACGCTGTCCGCGCCGGCGCCGAGCATGCGCCACATGTAATAGCCGTTGCCGCAGCCGACGTCGAGGATGCGCTTGCCTTGCAGATCCAGATGCGGAGCTACTCGTGACCATTTCCAGTCCGAGCGCCATTCGGTGTCGACGTGCACGCCAAACAGATCGAACGGCCCCTTGCGCCATGGCGACAGCCCCATCAACGCGGTGCGCATTTGCGCACGGGTCTCGTCGCTGCAATCGGTGTCCAGCTTCAAGCCGTTGAGCAGATCGACTTCACTTGGCTGGATCTTCGGCAAGGCGTCCAGCGCGCTTTGCCAGCGCTCCAGGTCGCCGTGACCTTTTTCCATTTTCTTGTCGAGTTGCGCTTGCAGGGTGTTGGCCCAGTCAGCCAGCGGTGTTCCGGCCAGACGGCGGGCGAGGGGGGACAGATCAATCATGGCAAGGCAATCAACGAGGCAAAGTTAAGACACTGGAACCACGGCACGACTTTCGAGAAACCGGCGGCCAACAGGCGTTCGCGGTGTTCTTCGAGGCTGTCGGGCTTCATGACGTTTTCGATGGCGCTGCGCTTCTGGGCGATTTCCAGTTCGCTGTAGCCGTTGGCGCGTTTGAAGGCGATGTGCAGGTCGGTCAGCAGCGCATGCTCTTCGGGGTCGTTGAAGCGCAGCTTCTCCGAGAGGATCAGCGCGCCACCGGGCAGCAGCGATTGGCGGATGCGACCCAGCAACGCGGTACGCTGGTCGGGGGCGATGAATTGCAGAGTGAAGTTCAACGCCACCACCGAGGCTGGCTGAAAGTCGAGGGCAAGGATATCGCCTTCGATCACCTCGACCGGCAGCAGTTCCTGGAACATCGAATCCTGCCCGTTGAGGTACTCGCGGCAGCGTTCGACCATCGCCGCCGAGTTATCCACCGCGATCACCCGGCAACCGTCGGTGCGCACGTGCCGGCGCAGGGCCTGGGTCACGGCACCCAGCGACGAACCCAGGTCGTAGAGCACGCTGCCCGGCTGGGCGAACTGCGCGGCGAGCACGCCGAGGTTTTCGACAATGGTCGGATAGCCCGGCACCGAGCGCTTGATCATGTCCGGGAACACCCGCACCACGTCCTCGTTAAAGGCGAAGTCGGGCACCTGGGCCAGAGGCTGGGCGAAAAGGCGATCGGGTTCTTTGCTCACGGCGGTTCCAGCGGTGTAGGTGGAAAAGGCCGGCATTTTAGCCAAGTTGGCGCGCTGATGCGCGGGTTGTCTGATAAACCGGCGGGCAGACTCTGAGGTCCGTGTTTTCAGTGATACCGCTTTCGCGAGCTGACTCGCCCCCACAAGGCCTGAACTGTACCTGTGGGAGCGAGCCTGCTCGCGAAGAAATCAGCGCGGTTTTTGGGTGAACGCCGAAGCAGTGATCCCCCATTGTCCCAGCCAGTAGCTGAGGATGATCACGTAAGGCGCCGCATCGAACGGCACCACGAAACGGCTGATGCCAATCACACTGTCGGAAAACACGAACGCCACCGCACCTGCCGCCGCCAGCAGCGCCGAGCGCTTGGGCACATCGGTGCCGAGCCGCGCGAGCGCGCGCCAGAGCATGGCGCTGATCGCCGTGCCATAGACAATCACGGGCACCAGCAATGGGCCGAGACCGTTGGAAATCAAAATCCCCAGCAGGACGGCCCCGACGCCGAGGGCCAGCACCAGCGGCAGCAACGCCAGCCGCCGGCAATCGCTTAAATACGCTTTCAGATAAGCCAGGTGGGCGACGAGAAACGCGCCCAAGCCGAACACGAACAAGTCCCCCGGCCACGCCAGCAACACGTCGCCGAGCAGGGAGAAGATCAAGCCCAGGCTGATCCAGCGCCGATAGTCGCCGGGTGGTGCGTCGTGCAGCCAGCCGAGCAGGGCCAGCACCGGCAGTGGCTTGACCAGCAGGCACAAGAGAGAAGCATGCACGCTCACGCCGTAAAGAAAGGTCACTGCGCCCATCAGCGCCAGAATCAGCCAGCCCACGGTCAGTTGACCGAGATCGCGCAGTCGAAGGATTCCACCGGCAGCACTTCCGGCGCCCATGGCTGTTGCGAGGTCAGGCGCAAACGCCCGGTGCCGGTCGCAAACGCCTGAAAGCGCCAGGTCGAGACCCCGGCTGCGCCGACGATGCCGGCATCTTCCGGGTTTCGATAAACCTCTGGCCCCAGGGTGTGCAAGACGCCACCGGCCGAATCCTGGATCGCCCAGCGATAGCCCGTGGTCGGATTGCTCGGCAGGCTCAGGATCAGGTTTTGCCCGTTGGTGAGTTTCACCGGACATTCGCTTTGTTTTTCCACGGTCACGTTCTGTTTCGGTTGCGTGGCGCACGCGGCCAGCAAGGCGAGGGCGAGGGGGACAAGCAGGCGAATGGGGGACATAAGGTCAGTGGCTCCAGCGTTCACGACGAACGGCGAGCATAACCGAGATGAGACAAAGTGTGACAGCTGCGGGAATTGGTGTTGTGAGTGCCGGCGCCTTCGCGAGCAGGCTCGCTCCCACAGGGATCTTCTGTGAACACTCAATTTGTGTTCTACACATTCCACTGTGGGAGCGAGCCTGCTCGCGATAGCGGTAGTGCAGGCGCTACATCACTGTCAGAACAACACCTTCGCCACATCCGCAAAGCGCTTGGCGAAGTGCACGGTAATGCCTTCCTTCAGGTACTCCGGCAGCTCCTCGAAATTCCCGCGGTTGGCCTCTGGCAGGATCAGTTCGAAAATCTTCTGCCGCCGCGCCGCAATCACTTTTTCCCGCACCCCGCCAATCGGCAATACATGCCCGGTCAAGGTCAGTTCGCCGGTCATGGCCACGCCTTTTTTCGGCGGTTGGTTGCGCGCCAGCGATAGCAGGGCACTGGCCATGGTCACGCCGGCGCTCGGGCCGTCTTTCGGTGTGGCGCCTTCTGGCACGTGCAGGTGGACGAAGGCTTCGTCGAAGAACTTCGGATCGCCGCCATACGACTTCAGGTGCGAGCTGACGTAGCTGTAGGCGATCTCCGCCGACTCTTTCATCACGTCCCCCAACTGTCCGGTGAGCTTGAACCCACGGTTGAGGGTGTGGATGCGCGTGGCCTCGATCGGCAGGGTCGCGCCGCCCATGCTGGTCCAGGCAAGGCCAGTGATCACGCCGACACCCGCCAGCACCTGCTCGTTGCGGAACACCGGTTTGCCGAGGGAGGCCTCCAGGTCTTTCGGCCCGAGCTTGATCACGGCTTGCGGCTCGTCGAGCAGCTTCATCACCGCTTTGCGCACCAGTTTGCCGAGGTTTTTTTCCAGCTGGCGCACGCCGGCTTCACGGGCATAACCGTCGACCAACGCCTTGAGCGCGCTGTCGCTGATGCTCAGGCTGGCCTTGGACACACCGGCTTTCTCCAGCTGCTTGGGCCACAGGTGACGTTTGGCGATGGCGACTTTTTCTTCGGTGATGTACCCCGACAGGCGGATCACTTCCATCCGGTCCAGCAGCGGGCCGGGGATCGAATCGAGGGTGTTGGCGGTGCACACGAACAACACTTTCGACAGGTCCAGGCGCAGGTCCAGATAGTGGTCGAGGAATTCGACGTTCTGCTCCGGATCGAGGGTTTCCAGCAGCGCCGAGGCCGGGTCGCCCTGGTAGCTCTGGCCCATCTTGTCGATCTCGTCGAGCATGATCACCGGGTTCATCACCTCGACGTCTTTCAACGCCTGGACCAGTTTGCCCGGTTGCGCGCCGATGTAGGTGCGGCGGTGGCCCTTGATCTCGGCTTCATCGCGCATGCCGCCGAGGCTGAAGCGATAAAACGGCCGGCCCAGGGATTCGGCGATGGATTTGCCGACGCTGGTCTTGCCCACACCCGGCGGGCCGACCAGCAATACGATGGAACCGCTGATCTCGCCTTTGTAGGCCCCGACCGCGAGGAATTCGAGGATGCGGTCCTTGATGTCGTCGAGGCCGGCGTGATGTTTGTCCAGCACCTTGCGCGCGTGCTTGAGGTCGAGCTTGTCCTCGCCGTAGACCCCCCACGGCACCGAGGTCGCCCAGTCGAGGTAGTTGCGGGTGACCGCATACTCGGGCGAGCCGGTTTCCAGCACCGACAGCTTGTTCATCTCTTCTTCGATGCGCTTTTGCGCTTGCGACGACAACACCTTGCCGGTCAGCCGTTGCTCGAACTGTTCAAGGTCGGCGCTGCGGTCATCCTTGGTCAGCCCCAGCTCCTGCTGGATGACCTTGAGTTGTTCCTTGAGGAAGAACTCGCGCTGATGTTCACCGATCTTGCGGTTAACTTCGGCGGAAATCTCTTTTTGCAGGCGCGCGACCTCGACTTCCTTGCGCAGCATCGGCAGGACTTTTTCCATGCGCTTGAGCATGGGCACGCAGTCGAGCACTTCCTGCAGTTCGCTGCCGGTGGCCGAGGTCAGTGCGGCGGCGAAATCGGTCAGCGGCGACGGATCGTTGGGGCTGAAGCGGTTGAGGTAGTTCTTCAGCTCTTCGCTGTACAGCGGGTTGAGCGGCAGCAGTTCCTTGATCGCATTGATCAGCGCCATGCCGTAGGCCTTGACCTCGTCGGTCGGCTCGGTGGGCTGGTGCGGGTATTCGACTTCCACCAGATACGGCGGGCGGTGATGTTTGAGCCAGGTCTTCAGACGCACACGGGTCAGGCCCTGGGCGACGAACTGCAGCTTGCCGTTTTCGCGGCTGGCGTGGTGCACCTTGACCAGGGTGCCGTAGAGCGGCAGGGCCGAGGTGTCGAAGTGGCGCGGGTCTTCCTGGGGCGAGTCCATGTAGAACAGGGCCAGGGAGTGGTGTCCGGACTTGGCCACCAGGTCGAGCGTCTCGGCCCACGGTTCTTCGTTGACGATGACCGGCAGCACCTGGGCCGGGAAAAACGGTCGGTTGTGGATCGGGATGATGTAGACCTTGTCCGGCAGGTTCTGGCCGGGCAGGGCCAGACCTTTGCCAGCGGCTTGGTGCGGGGCGTTTTCCGGGTCTGCGTATTCGCTCGGGTCTTCGGGGAATGCTTGCTGGTCGCTCATGGGGGCACCTGCGCAATGGGTATGGGTCTTAGATGGGGCAGGTTGGCGGTGGTTTCAACGGTCATTTTCTGCGAAGCGGTGATTCGAAGGCGTGTTCAGGAGAGAGACAGGTTAGCTGGATTTCAGCACGACACCGGCCCCCTGTAGGAGCGAGCCTGCTCGCGATGGTGTGTCAGTCGGCATCAATTTCGCTGACACACCATCGCGAGCAGGCTCGCTCCTACAGTGGTTTTGTGTGTAACAAAAAAAGGCGACGCCTGTGAGGGCGTCGCCTTTGATTTGACTGCCGCTAAAACTTATTCCGACAACTTGTAAGCAATCACATAGTCACCCATCTTGGTGCCCAGTGAGCCGTGGCCACCGACGACCAACAGCACGTACTGCTTGCCGTCCTTGCCGGTATAGGTCATCGGCGTAGCCTGGCCGCCAGCCGGCAGACGAGCTTTCCACAGTTCTTTGCCGCTGTTGACGTCATAGGCGCGCAGGTACTGGTCCAGGGTGCCGCTGAGGAAGCCGACGCCGCCGGCGGTGACGATCGAGCCGCCCATGCTCGGCACGCCGAGGTTCATGCCGACAGGAATTGGCGAGCTGTCGCGGCTGGTGCCGTTCTTGCGTTTCCACACGACTTTGCCGGTGGTCAGGTCGATACCGGCGACGTAGCCCCAGGCCGGAGCCTGGCACGGCACGCCGAACGGCGACATGAACGGGTGCATGATCACCGCGTACGGTGCGCCCGTGTTCGGTTGCACGCCCGCTGTTTCGCTCTCGCGCTTGCTACCGGCCGCGACTTCGGCGCGAGGCACCATTTTCGAGACGAAGGCCATGTAGTTCGGGCTGGTGAACAGCATCTGGCGAACCGGGTCGACCGAAACGCCGCCCCAGTTGAACACGCCGACGTTACCCGGATAGATCAGGCTGCCCTGTTCCGATGGCGGGGTGTACTGACCTTCGTAACGCAGCTCTTTGAACTGGATGCGGCACAGCATCTGGTCAAACGGGCTGGCGCCCCACATGGCTTTTTCGGTCAGTTCCGGGGCCAGCAGGTTCAGGTCCGAACGGGCCTGGGTCGGGGCGGTGTGGTCGCCTTTCACGGCGCCTTGCGGAACCGGGATTTCCTTGATCGGGATGATCGGCGTGCCGTCACGACGGTCGAGGACATACAGGCTGCCCTGTTTGGTCGGGGCGATCAGCGCAGGTTTCACGCCGTCGGCGGTTTTCATGTCGAGCAGGGTTGGCTGGCTGCCAACGTCCATGTCCCACAGGTCGTGGTGAGTGAACTGGTAGTTCCAGCGCACCTTGCCGGTAGCGAGGTCCAGGGCGACCAGGCCGGCACTGAACTTCTCGGCGCCCGGGGTGCGGTCTGCGCCCCACTGGTCAGGCGTCTGGTTGCCCAGTGGCAGGTAGACCATGCCGAGTTTTTCGTCGACGCTGGCCAGCGACCACATGTTCGCTGAGTTGCGGCTGTAGGTCTGGCCCGGGGCCAAGGGTTCGGTGGCGTCCGGGTTGTTGCTGTCCCAGTTCCATACCAGATGACCGTCGCGCACGTCGTAGGCGCGGATCACGCCGGACGGCTCGTTGGTCGATTCGTTGTCGGTGACGTGACCGCCCATGATCACCAGGTCACGGGTGATCGCGGCTGGCGAGGTGGAGTAGTAGCCACCGGCGGTGAACGGGCCGATGCCTTGGGTCAGGTCAACCACACCGTTGGTGCCGAAGCCTTCGCAGATCTTGCCGGTGTCGGCGTTGAGTGCGATCAGGCGTGCATCGGCGGTTGGCAGGTACAGGCGACGCGGGCAAGCCTGGGCAACGGCTTTGCCGGCCTCGGAGATGACGGCGGACGCAGCGGTTTCAGACTTGGCATAAGCGGCTTCGTCGTAGTACGACACGCCACGGCAGGTCATGTGGGCGAAGCCCTTGAAGCCCACCGGGCTCTTGATCTGTGGGTCGAAACGCCACAGTTCCTTGCCGGTGTCCGGGTCCAGTGCCAGCACCTTGCTATGGGCGGTGCAGGCATAGAGCATGCCGTTGGCCTTGAGCGGGGTGTTTTCGTTGGTCAGTTCCACCGGGTCATCGGCGGTTGGCAGGTCGCCGGTCTGGATGCGCCAGGCTTCTTGCAGCTTGCCGACGTTGGCCGGGGTGATCTGCTTGAGTGGCGAGTAGCGGTCACCGAACTCGCTGCGGCCATAGGCCTGCCAGTCTCCGTCAGGCATTTGTGGCGCAGTGCTGGTCATGTCAGCCGAGTCACGACCCAGCTCACCTAAGGTCTCGCCCGGATGGGTGAACTGGCTGGCCAGGGCAGTAACACCGGCCAGGACCACGGCCACGCTCAAGGCGCCAGTGCCCATGGGGGCAGGGCCGTTGATCAGCAATGGGCGACGGAACCACGGCAGCAGCAGCACCACGCCGAGGGCGAACCACAGCGCCAGGCGCGGCACCAGTTGCCACCAGTCCAGGCCGACTTCCCACAGGGCCCACAGGGTGCTGGCGAACAGCACCAGGGCGTACAGGCCCAGCGCAGCGCGGCGAGCGGCGATCAGCAACACGCCGCTCAGCGCCAGGCCGATACCGGCCAGCAGGTAATACAGCGAGCCGCCGAGCATGCTCAGCTTGATCCCCCCGGCCAGCATGGCCAGGCCCATTAGCAGAAGCAGTATGCCGAGCAAGGTCGGCAACAGACGACCTCGACCCAAGGCACCATCAGTGCTCATAGTGTGATTCTCCGTGACGTTTCAAGTAGTCCCGCGCAGGTTCACTGTAGATGACGATCCGGCACGGGCATGGTTCATAAAACCGTTGTGGTTGACGCAGTCCCTGTAGGAGCGAGCTTGCTCGCGAGAAACCTGAGAGCGCCGCGGGGTGTCAGGCTCGCAGCGTTATCGTTGACGTCCATCGCGAGCAAGCTCGCTCCTACAGGGTTTTGTGGTGTTGGTTAGAACGACGACTGGATCTTGATCCCGCCAATCAGCGCGTCATCGACCTGGTCGACACCACCGGGATGGCGGATGTATTGCAGGTTCGGGCGCACGGTCAGCCAGTGGGTGACGTGCACGCCGTAATAGAGTTCGGCGCTGTATTCAGTGTCCTGCGGTGGCAGGAAGGCCGGATCGTCGAAGTCGAAGACGGCATGGGCCTGGTTGGTCGCCTCGGCGTTCTTGCGAAAGGCCGGGTTGACGTGCACGCGGGCCATGGCGAAACCGATGTCGTCTTTGGCGCGGGCGTCGAACGGGCCTTTGTAGACAAGGCCGGCCTGGACGTAGTTGTCGATGGCATTGGTTTTCTTGTCGTGCATCGTGCCGTTGGCGAACAGGCTCAGGCCGCGGGAGTGGTCGCTGGCGAGGCTGGTGACTTGCTGCTGAAGGCCCAGCCACATGCCGTGCTTGCTCGAGGCGCTGCGGTAGGCCTCGCCACTCAGGGCGGCCGGTTGGCCGTTGCTGTCCTTGTAGACGTCGGTGGCCTTGGCGCTGCTGTAGTAGTAACCAGCGCGATATTCACCCGGCAGGCCGTTGAGCTTCGGCGTCCACACCAGCTCCACCGGCAGGACCGCGCCTTGGGTGCCGCTGCCGCTGAGCTTGAAGCCATTACCGCGATCCAGGTTCGAGGAGTTTTGCTCATAGGCGCCAACCTGCGCGTACAGCTCGGGCGTCAGGTGATATTTGACCCGCAGCGCCCACTGGCTGACCGGCCAGTTGTACCAGATGTCGCCCGCCCAGTTGCCGACCTGGGAACCGCAGAACGCCAGGTTCTGGAAGTCGCAGGGGAAGCTGTTGAAGTCTTCGCCCTCACCGAAGCGGCCGACCTTGATGTCGAGTTTCTGATCGAGGAACTTCTGCTGATACCACATCTGCGTCAGGCGCCAGGTCTGGCCACGTCCCCAGACTTCCTGGGCCGAGGTGAAGCCACCGACGCGCGGATCGTTGATGCGGTCGTTGCTGATGTTGTTGCCGCTGCGTTCGGTGATCGTCAGCTGAAATTCGGCAGCGTCCCAACCGAGGATCTTCTGCAAGTCCAGATGGGTGCCCAGGCCGAACTGGTCGCTATAGCGCGCAGTGCGGTCGTGGTCGTAGCCGCCGTGCAGGTTGCTGCCCATCTCGCCGGTGTAATCGACTTTGAAGTCGTAGCCTTTTTCCGCGAGTTCAGTACGAGCGCCATTCCAGTCGCCGAGCATCCACGGTGAGTCGCTATCGAATGCCGCAGTGGCCTGGACACAGGTGGCGAGGCCGAACGCGGTGAATCCGCTGATCAGTTTGAGGGCGTTCTGGCAAGAGACAGCCTTAAAGACAGCGCTGTCTTTCGAAAATCGTAAATCAGGCATAGAGAAGAAATTCTTGATCTTTTTCTGGGGGATGAGCGGAAGAAGTGGCTAGCGGAAGCGTTTCAGCTAAGGCGGGCGCAAGGATAATGTTCTGTTACAAATAGAGAAAGGGCTTTTACTGACATGCAGCCTTTCGGATTTGGTAACAGTGTTCCCCCTGTAGGAGCGAGCTCGCTCGCGAAGAACCTGTGAGCAACGCGTTTATCCAGAATGCACGCGTTATCGTTAACGACCATCGCGAGCAAGCTCGCTCCTACAGAATCCAAGAATCCAAGAATCCCGGGATACTGGGATCGCCTACATTTAACAGATCGCTTCCCCCCAACGAAGCCCTCGGCTAAGGTGCGCGGCTTCCCATCCCTACATCGCTGAAGGCCCGGCATGACCGAACAGACCCACGACCCGCTGCATGGCGTAACCCTGGAGCAAATCCTCAATGCCCTGGTTGAACACTACGAATGGTCGGGGCTGGCCGAGCGCATCGATATCCGCTGCTTCAAGAGTGACCCGAGCATCAAGTCGAGCCTGACGTTCCTGCGTAAAACCCCGTGGGCGCGGGAGAAGGTCGAGCGTTTGTACGTGAAGCTGATGCGCACCAAGCGTCCGCTCTGACATGTTCAACCCGTCAGTCGCGCGGCGTCGTTTCGTCGCCATCGCTGCCATCCTTGGCTGGGCCGGATTGAGTATTCAGCTGTACCTGATTCTCTACTCGCGCTGGACGCTGGCAGCCAGTTTGACCGGCGGGCTGGTGAGCTTCTTCAGCTATTTCACCGTGCTCAGCAATACGCTGGTGGCAACTGTTCTGACCAGTGAAATGACGTCCCGCGAATCGGCCGCGCGCCGCTGGTTTTTACAACCCTGGGTCAGCAGTGGAGTGGCCGTGAGCATCGCCGTGGTCGGCCTGGCCTATAACGTGCTGCTGCGCCATTTGTGGCATCCCGAAGGCTGGCAATGGCTGGCCGATGAGTTGCTGCATGACATCATGCCGCTGCTGTTCCTGGGTTATTGGTGGTGTTGTGTGCCAAAGGGCATGTTGCGCTTTGGGCACACTGCGTTGTGGGTGATTTATCCGCTGGTGTACTTCGCCTATTCCCTGCTGCGCGGGCATTTGCTGGCGACTTATCCGTACCCGTTCATTGATGTGGAGAAGCTGGGTTATCCACAGGTGTTCATCAATGCCGGGGGATTGCTGGCGGGGTTCGTGGCGATTGCGTTGCTGTTGATCGCGTTGGATCGATGGCGTGGTGGCAAGGGCATGGATTTGTAGCGTTCGTAGCATCGCCTTCGCGAGCAGGCTCGCTCCCACAGGAGAGCACATTCCAAAGGTGGGAGCGAGCCTGCTCGCGAAGGGGGCAGTGAGGAAGTTACTCCTCGTCGCTGTCATCCAGCCGCCAGTAGCCTACGGCTTTAACGAACTTGTCATCCAGCCCATGCTCATCGAGCAACACCCGGCGAATCTGCCGCGACACCTTGCTCTCGGTCGCGACCCAGGCATACAAGCTTCCTGCAGGAACCTGGATCTGCCGCACAGTGCTTAGTAAATGATCCTTGCCGCCTTCACGCAGCACCCAGATCACATTGACTTCGGCAGCGCTCTGCAGCACTTGCTGCTCCTTGCCGTTTTCCACCTCGACAATCACCAACGCCCGGCGATTGGGCGCCAGCCCTTCGAGACGGCGGGCGATGGCGGGCAGGGCAGTCTCATCGCCGATCAGCAGGTAGCTGTCGAAGATGTCCGGCACGATCATCGAGCCACGGGGCCCGCCGATGTGCAGGAACTGGCCGGGTCTGGCCTGTTCTGCCCAGGTCGAAGCCGGGCCGTCGCCGTGCAGCACGAAGTCGATGTCCAGTTCCAGCGTGTTCAGGTCGTAGCGGCGTGGCGTGTAGTCGCGCATGGCCGGCATCGGCCCGTTGTCCTTGCCGGCGCCCAGCACCAGGGTTTCCAGCGCCGCGGCTTGCTCGGCGCTCTGCGGGAACAGCAACTTGACGTGATCGTCGGTGCCAAGGCTGACAAAACCCGCCAGCTCCGGGCCGCCCAGGGTAATGCGGCGCATCCGTGGTGTCAGGTCGACCACCCGCAGCACTTCCAGGCGACGCCGTTTGATTTCATGCATGACGCGGTGAATGGTTTGGGAAGGCACGATAACGTCGATCATTCGGCTGACTCCTGGGCAGGCTGAACGGCAGGGCCGTCGACAATGGCTTTGGCGGTGTTGTTGAGCAGGGTCGAGACGCGCCGGATTTCTTCGGGGCTCCAGCGGCCATGGTGCAATTGCAGGGCATGGCGCAGGTTATGCACCGCCTCATGGATCTCGGGCGGGCGATCGTGGCCACGCAACGAACGTTTACTGACATCGATGCGCACCCGCACACCTTCAAGGGCAACAGCCTGCTCGATCAGGGACTGGCGCCCGGCCTCCGTCACGCTGTAGCGTTTTTTTCCGCCTTCGGCATCGCCCTGGATCATTTCGCTTTCTTCCAGAAAGGTCAGGGTCGGATAGATCACGCCGGGGCTGGGGCTGTAGGCACCGTCGAACATCCCTTCGATCTGGCGGATCAGGTCGTAGCCGTGGCAGGGCTGCTCGGCGATCAAGGCCAGCAGCAGCAGTTTCAGGTCGCCGGGCGCGAACACCCGTGGTCCGCGACCGCCGCGTTCACGGCCAGGGCGCTTTTCGAACCCGTCACGGCCATCGCCATGTTCACGGTGGGGGGAATGATGGTCTCTCATTTTCGTTTTCTCTCGTCGTGTTTAGATACAACTTAAGATATATCTTAACTGGAGAGCAAGAGCTTTCGACCGACGGTCGCCCTGAAAGGCCTGGCAAAACCGGGCTGATAAACGAAGCCAAAATCGAAAAAAGATAATTGTTGGATAGATGCACATATTGAATTCAGCGTTAACTCTCCAATCTGGCACCGTTGGTTTTTATTTGTTGAATCTGTGTATTGGTCTTACAGACTTCGCAGTGCGAGTGTCGTGCTGAAATTAATGGGTAGACATGATTTGTAGTCCGAATCTTGCCGTCATGTTGTAGGTTTATTGCCGCTTCAGACTTTTTTATTTGTTTGCGAAACTATGGCTACAAGACCTTCAGATTTGTCCTACATACCTTTCTGACAAATTGATCGATCATCTTTCGGCGTTGAAAGCTCGGTTAAGCAAATAGCTGCTCGTGACAGTGTTGCTCATCAGAAATTTTCAGCGCCTCGATCTTTTTAAAAACAGGTACTGAAAGATGTTCAAGAAAATCGCAATCGCTACGCCAATGGCTATCCTGGCACTGAGTTCTTCGATGGCTTTCGCTGCAGGCGAAGCGCGTCATTCCATTAATATCGTCGCATCGGTTCCAACCAAGGTTTTTCACGTATTGCCGGTAGACCCTGATTTGATCGTCAAGGATCAGCGCCTGAGCTACGACCCGATTACCGAACAATTGAGCGCCTTGCGTGCGCAGTTCGACACGAAAAACACCGATGGCTCGATTCACGCGGTGCTTGAAGAAGAAGCCAGCCTGTCCAACGGTGTAGTCGCTGACAAAATCCCGATGACCGTAACGTTCAACGGCAAGGCGCTGAACGTAACCACACCGGTGGAAGTAGTTGGCGAGGATGAATCCACGCCAGGCAAGCGTGTTGAACTGGTAGTCGCTCCTACCAAGCCAAGCGGTGGCTACAAGGCAGGTGAGTACACTGGCGTAGTCGCCATGCGCTTTGATGCGGTGCTTCCAACGCTTTGATGTTCTTGATACCGGTGAGAGCAAGTCTCATCAGGTAATCATTAACCGGTCGACAGTTCATGCCCTCTGTCGACCGGGCTTTTTACTGTCTTGATCGTTAAAACTCAGAGTATTTCGTTCATGTTCCCGATGACTCCCATCGCGGCTGCGCTCGCACTTTTTTTCTGCGCAAGTGCATTGGCGACGCCAGTAAACAACAATGGCACGACACCCCGAAGTTTGCTCGCTCAAGCCAAAGGTTTGCCGGCGGACTTCGAAGAGCACTTTTTCGATGTGCCATTGGCGGTTCGGGTGGAACTTGATCAACAAATTCTGGGTGAGGCGATGATCGTGTTATCCCGCGATGATCGAATTACCCTGCTCGATTTCACCGACACCGGCGACAGCCGCTTCAGCGCCAGCGAGCGCGAGACCTGGGCCGCTATTCTCAAGCCCGGCGTGGCACTGGGCTCCTGCAGCGCAAAGTGTCCGGAGCAGATGCTGGCGGTGCACTACAACCTGGAAAACTCATTGCTGTCGGTCGTTACGGAAAACGCCGAACGCGACAGCGAAGCCAGGCGTTTTTACGACCAACCCGAAGGCGGCAGCAGCGGCCTGATGGTGCGCAACCAGCTCAATCTCAATGGCGGCCAGGATCAGGACCTGGGCGGTCGATTTGGCCTGGAAGCCAGCGGTAGCCTGGGCAATTGGAGCCAGGCCGTCAACATGCAACTGTCGCGTCTGGGCGGCCCGGACGACAAGCTCTATCACGCCGTGCACGAGCTTTATACTCAGCGCGAATTGCAAGGCAGTTTCTTTCGCCTGGGTTATTTCACTCCCAACTCCGAAGGCCTGACCCGGCAACCCCGTTCGTTTGGCACCAGCCCCGATACGGCGGTGGGCCTGATGTTCGGCAGCTCCGACAGCCTGGCGATCAACTCGCCGACGCCCAGCGTGTATCCGGTCTACGTGACGGCCAACCGTCAGGCTTCGGTGGAAATCTATCGCGATGGCCTGCTGCTCAACACCCAGTCGGTGCCGGCCGGTTTGCAGACCCTCGATACCCGGCCGTTACCGGGCGGCATCTACGAAGTGGAAGTGCGCCTGATCGAAGACGGCCAGATCACCTCGACCACTCAGGAGCTGATCTATAAGCCGACCAACTGGCGCAACCATGACGAGCGTTGGCGTTACAACCTGTTTGCCGGGCAGGAAAGCAAATTGCTCAGCAACTGGGATCAGCAGGACAGCGGCGAAGTCACCGCCGGTGCGGCGATCAATTACCTGCTGCACCCGCGAGTGATCCTCGGTTTGTCGGCACGTCAGGTGCGCGACAAGTTGCAGTACGGCAGCTCCATCGACTGGAGCCTGGCCAACAGCCTCAATCTGTACGCCAATCTGTATACGACCGAAGATCATGGCACCGGTGCCGATCTGCAGGCGCTTTACAACTATGGCTCGGGCAGCGTGGTAGTCAGTCACAACCGTAGCTGGCTCGACACCACCCATACCTACGACACGCTGCCCGATGGCACTCGTGTGCGCCAACGCAATGTGTTCACTGGCCAGACCAGCAACTCATCGTTGGGGCTGAGCCACCGGATCAGTCGCCAAAACTCGGTCAATGCGCGGGTTTCCCACAGTGATGGCAACGTCGAAGGCGTCGGCCTGGACCTCGGCTGGACGCAACGCACGACCTTGTTCGGCAGCGATGCCAACTGGCGCTTGTCGGTGTTCGACCGTCCCGGCAGTTACAGCAGCGGCGATGCGCGCAACCGCGGCGTCGATCTGAGCATGAGCGTGGCATTGGGCGGGCCGGGGCAGCAGATCTCCGGCAGCATCGGCACGCGCACCGCCCGGGACGGCGGCCGTGACAACAACGCTTCGCTGGGTTATCGCAAAGACCTGCAGGACCACGTCTTGCAAAGCGTCTCGGTGACTGCGCTGACCGATACCTACGGCGTCGGCGTTTCCAGCCTGGCGAATTTTCGTACCGACGCCGTCAACGGTGACGGCTTTATCCAGCGCTCGTCTTTCAACGGCAATTACACCGGTGGCCTGAACGTCGACAGCACGTTGGTGATCGGCGACGAAAAAATGCTGATGACCAGCCAGCACCAAGGCCGGGGTGCCGGGATGATTGTCGATGTGGAATCCGATATCGACGGCATCGCCCTGCGCGCCGATGACTTGAGTGGCGGCAGCGCGGCCCTGCGCCCGGGCCGCAACTTCATCCCGATCACGGCGTACCAGAACAGCTCGGTGAGCTTCGACTTCGAAGGCAACCATGCGCCGGCGGCGACCATCGAGCCCTCGCGCACCCGTTATCACCTGAACAAGGGTGGTGTGGAGTACCGCAAGGTACGGGTGATGAAAACCTTCACCGTGCTCGGGCGTCTGCTCGATGCCCAAGGCCGGCCGCTCAAGGGCCATCACGTGATCAACCATGCCAGCCGTGGGGTGAGCGAAGTCGATGGCTTTTTCTCGATGGAAATGAACGCCGGCTCGCCGACGCTGGAAGTGCGTCATGCCGATCAGTTGCTGTGCCAGTTCCGCCTCGATGCGAGACAGCATCGCAGTGAAAACAACGTGCTGATGATCGGTGATCTGCGCTGTACGCCACAGACATTGGCGGATGTGACCTTTGAAGCCAGAAAGGCTGGGTGACGAGGTTTTGTTTACGTATGAGTTTTCAGGTCAATCCACTATGAAATTCTTTTTTTCGTTAAGAGCAGTCGCGGCCTTGTGCCTGATGGGCGGCTTGCTGGCCGGGCTTCATGCGCCGTCGGCCCAGGCAGTGGTGCAGGAAATAACCGCCGAATTCGTGCCTGACCCGGCGAATCCGCTGGTTAACAGGTTCGTCAACACGACCAAGGAAACAGGAGTGTGTCCGACATACATGGCCACTCGTTGCAAGGATCTGGGCATCTTTAGCCTGCGGGTACCGAACTTCAGGTTTGAGTCATCACAACTGATTCCAGCCCACCATGCCGACCCCAGGCAGGGCGTGACCTTCAGTGTGCCTTCGAGTTGGCGGGGCGTGGAGGTCGTGCACAGCGATACAGGTGAGCGGGAGACTGTTCAGATGCGAATCTCGGGAATTGGCGGTACATGGAGTATCGCTCGGCCACCGGGGGTCGGTGCATGGGGGCCGGACGGGAAGAATTGGCGCGTTCCATGGAATAGCCCGCCTTCCCCCTGTACCGGTGTGAATGTGGGGTCGGCCGGTCTTTCTTATTCGTTCTTTCTCTGGCTCATTCCCGAAGGTGCGGGCGCCTGTGGCATAAAACCTTTTGTCGATGTCCCCTGGTTCACATTCGGAGGGGTCGAATACGTCTATGAGCTCAAAACCCCCAATCCCCTAAGTATGTCGTCAGGCGAATACAAAGGCTCGTTGACCTACACCACAGGCCCGGGTGGCGACTTCGACATGGGCGATGTCCTGTTGCCGAACGATTCGGCAATCACCCTGAATTTCACCCTGAATGTCATGCATTCGCTCAAGGTCGACATTCCTCCTGGCGGTGACAAGGTCCAGTTGGTGCCGGCCGGCGGCTGGCAGAGCTGGTTGCAGGCTGGGCGCAAACCGGTACGGCTGTTCCGCGACCAGACCTTCCACATCTCCGCGTCATCGCGTTTCAAAATGCAGCTGGAGTGCGAGTTCCAGCAGATGTCCGACTGCGCGATTCGCAACCCGGATTCACAGCGAACAGCGGCGGTACAGGTGCTCGTCAGCTTGCCCAATGGCTTGACCGATTCTTCGGGCCAGCCGGTGCAGCGCCGTCCGTTGCGTGTTGGTGGCGAGGACGACATGAAGTTCCAGCCCGGTTTCTATGTCGATCGCGGGCCCGGGACTTTGCACTTCGAAATGTCACCGTCTGAAGTAGAGCGGATCGTGCAGCCAGGGGAAGGGGGACGTTACGTGGGCAATATCACGGTGATCTGGGATTCGGAAGTCTGATGGGCGGACCCGTCCGGGTCGCATTTGCGTTGTATTCAATGTTACGAGGTTCAAGTGTATGAAACGGTTTTGGTTGTTGTTGGGTTTGTGCTGTTTTTCCCTGGGGCTTCAGGCCGGCCCGCAAATCAATGTGGGCACGGTGTACGACTATCTGGATGCTGACAAGAGCACCTACCTCAAGCGCGTGTTCAACAGCGGCGACAGCACCGCGTTCGTCAAGGTCAACATTCTGGAAATTCTTTACGACGCCGACGGTACTTCACGTGAAGTGCCGGTCAAGACCCAGGCCGATGCCAGCGGTCGCGATGGTCTGATGGCCAGCCCGGCGCGGTTGATCGTGCCGGCCAACGGCATGCAGGGCACCCGCTTGCTGCACATGGGCAACCGCGACACCGAGCGCTATTTCCGTGTGCGCTTCGTGCCAGTGGTACCGGAAAAGGAAGACGAGTTCGCCGTTTCCGCGGAGGAGCGCGACGAATACAAAAAGAACCTGTCGGCGGGGGTCAACGTCATGACCGGTTTCGGCACGGTGTTTTTTGTCCGCCCGAGCAATGCGCGTTTCGACAGCGTGATCGACGACAGCCCCGAGCGTTATCGCCTGCGCAACAACGGCAACACCGTGGTGGTGATCGACGAGTTCCGCAACTGTTCGCGCAAGAACGAGAACGAGTGCGAACCGACCACCAAGCACCATGTGCTGGCAGGCAAGACCTTCGAGTTCGAGAAGAAACCCGGGCGCGAATACCAGTTCAATCTGGTTGAAGGCGACAGCCAAAAGACGCTGCGCATCGCCAGCAAGTGAATGTGCCGGGCGAGGCCCCGGTGCGCTCGCGGCTCCGTTTTTTATGCAACAGGTAACTGACATGATCAAGCAATCGGCCATCACCTTGTGCATGGGCGCACTGACACTGCTAAGTGCGTCGACTTTCGCGGCGCGTGAAGAGCACACCTTCGAAGTGTCGGTGGACATCCCGACCTTGGGATTTTATGTGATCCCTGCCGAATCGAACTGGATTCATCGGGAACAGATCCTGCCGTGGAATATCAACACCTCGACGTTGGGCGGGTTACGCAAGCAGTTCGACGTCAGGCATGACACCAGTGCGATCGAAGCCAGGCTGGAGAGCGAGCCATACCTGTCCAATGGCCGTGACGAGCAGAACATCTATCTGCGGGTCAGTTTCAACGGTCAGGAGCTGAGTCATGAGCCACAACCAAGGCAAGTGGTGCCGGCGGATCAGGCCATGGCCGGCGGCCGTTTTCCGCTGGAGATCCAGCCAATAATGCCGGCCGGTGGCTACAAGGCGGGTGACTACTACGGGAATGTCCTGCTGGTCTTCAGTGCGGCCGCGCCATGAAGCTCCATCATCATTGCCGGAAAGGCTGGGTGACTAGTTTGTGTGCAGGTATGAATTTTCAGGTCAATCCACTATGACATTCTTTTTTTCGTTAAGAACAGTTGCAGCCTTGTGCCTGACGGGCGGCTTGCTGGCCGGGCTTCATGCGCCGTCGGCCCAGGCAGTGGTGCAGGAAATAACTGCCGAATTCGTGCCTGACCCGGCGAATCCGATGGTTAACAGGTTCGTCAACACGACACCGCAAACCGGGGTTTGTCCGGATTGGATACCCACCGATTGTGTGCGGCGGGGTATTTTCAGTTTGAAGATACCCGGCCTGAGCTTCAATTCGGTGTCACCCATCCTCGCCAATCATGCCGATCCCAGGCAGGGGGCGACCTTCAGTGTGCCTTCCAGTTGGCGGAATGTGGACGTCATTCACTCCCGTACGGGTGAGCGAGAGACGGTTCAGACGCGTGTCGCCGGCATTGGTGGCACCTGGAACATGGCGAGGCCCCCTGGAGTCAGCGCCTGGTCGCAAGGAGGCTATTGGTTTGATCAATGGCGTAAGGCGCCCGCACCCTGTACCGGGCTAGCCGTGGGGGCTGCCGGTGTCAATTTCTCGCCCTTTTTCTGGCTGGTTCCCGAAGGTGCGGGTGCGTGCGGCAGAATACCCTCTGTCGACATTCCCTGGTTCAGGTTCAATTCGGTTTCATATGTCTATGAGCTCAGGACACCTAATCCGCTGGCTATGTCGTCAGGCGAATACAAAGGCTCGTTGACCTACACCACAGGCCCGGGTGGCGACTTCGACATGGGCGATGTCCTGTTGCCGAGCGATTCGGCAATCACCCTGAATTTCACCCTGAATGTCATGCATTCGCTCAAGGTCGACATTCCCCCTGGCGGTGACAAGGTCCAGTTGGTACCGGCCGGCGGCTGGCAGGGCTGGTTGCAGGCAGGGCGCAATCCGGTACGGCTGTTCCGCGACCAGACCTTCCACATCTCCGCCTCATCGCGGTTCAAGATGCAGCTGGAGTGCGAGTTCCAGCAGATGTCCGACTGCGCGATTCGCAACCCGGATTCACAGCGAACAGCGGCGGTGCAGGTCAGCGTCAGCCTCCCCAAAGGCTTGACCGATTCTTCGGGCCAGCTGGTGCAGCGCCGTCCGTTGCGTGTTGGTGGCGAGGACGACATGAAGTTCCAGCCCGGTTTCTATCTCGATCGCGCGCCCGGGACTTTGCACTTCGAAATGTCACCGTCTGAAGTAGAGCGGATCGTGCAGTCGGGGGAAGGGGGGCGTTACGTGGGCAATATCACGGTGATCTGGGATTCGGAAGTCTGACGTATTACAGAGCAACGTACCCGGACAGGTGGGCAGCAGTCGCCAGCCTGCCCGGTTCGCCTTAACGATTCGACAATCCCCCCCTCTCTTCGTCCCCCAGGTCAAGCAGCAGCAATGTCTCCAGTTGCTCGGACTTGGCCAAATGGTCTCGCTTGTTGGTTTCCATTCGGGCTGAATACCTTTCGCGCAAATGGTTTTCCCGGAAATCCTGCTCAAGCATTTTGTTGACCAGAGCGTCGCCTTCTTCCAGCGCCAGCACTCCATGTAGTTGAACAGCAGGGCCCCGGCGTCGACACGGGCCACTGGGGCGAAGGTCATGGTGAGCAGCTCCTCGAATCCGTCACGGCCATTGCCATGTTCACGGTGGGGGAATGATGGTCTCTCATTTTCGCTTTCTCCCGTCGTGTTTAGATATAAATTGCGATATATCTTATTGAGAGTGCAAGACCGCCCAACCAGCGGACGTCCCCAGCGTCACCCCTGGGAAAACCGTCAAGATCGAAAAAATAGTGGGTATTAATGCAGGTGAATAACTTGAAATTAGTGTTAACTCTCTAATGTCATGTTTTCGCCTATTGTTTGCGGGGCTTGTAGTACCGGTCTTACAGAAGTAACTTCGTGAGTGGTTGGTAACCATTGCTTATAAAGTGCGGTTTGTAGTCTGTCTCTTACAGTCAGACATTGGCTTTTATGTTTTTTCAGATTTTTTCTTTCCAGAGTGGTAGCCCTTTGGCTACGCACTTGCAGGAACTTGCCTGCTTACTTTCCAGACGAATTGCCTGATCATCTTTCGGCGTTGAAAGTTCAGCTGAGCAAATAACTGCTCGTGACTGTTTTTGCTCATCAGGAACTTTCAACTCTTTAATCCTTTTAAAAGACAGGTACTGAAAGATGTTCAAGAAAATCGCGTTTGCTGCTCCTCTGGCTGTTCTGGCACTGAGCTCCTCGATGGCTTTCGCCGCTACCGAAGCCCGGCACTCCATCAGTCTGACTGCCAATGTTCCAACTGACGATTTCTACGCGGTACCCGTCGATGCAGATCTGGTCAACAAGGATCAGGACATGAGCTACAACCCAGGCATCGACGCCATGAAAACCGTCGACGGGCACTTTGACGTCCTTCACACCGCCGGCAAGGTCAACGCGCGACTCGAAGGCGTTCCAAAGCTGATTGCCGGTAGCAAAACCATTGATTTGAAAGTCGAACTCAATGGCAAGACGTTGACCACCACTTCGCAGGAAGTCGTTGGAGATACTGAATCCAATACGCGTTATCGTGCACCGTTCAAAATCAGTGCAGTCACTAGCGGTAAACCGGACGCAGGCGACTACACCGGTGTGGTCATGCTGGTCGTTGAACCGTCTGTCTAAGTAAGGCATTCGACGCTAAAACGCTTACTTATTCCAAGTAACGTACTCGGTCGACAAACTTTGCGGTTTGTCGACCGTGCTTTGACTCCCCTGTAATCAGAGTACTTTTTCATGTTCCCGATGACGCCCATCGCGGCAGCGCTTGCGCTGCTGTTATGTAGCAGTGCATTTGCGGCGCCGACTTCCGTTGATAATACGCCGCGAAGTTTGCTGGCCCAGGCCAAGGGCCTGCCGGCAGAGTTCGAGGAGCACTTTTTCGATGTGCCGTTGGCGGTTCGGGTCGAACTCGATCAACAGCCCCTCGGCGAGGCGATGATTGTGTTGTCTCGCGACGACCGGGTCACCTTGCTCGAATTCACCGACACCAGCGACAGCCGCTTCAGCGCCAGCGAGCGCGACACTTGGGCCGATATCCTCAAGCCCGGCGTGGCACTGGGCTCCTGCAGCGCAAAGTGCCCGGAGCAGATGCTGGCGGTGCACTACAACCTGGAAAACTCATTGCTGTCGGTCGTTACGGAAAACGCCGAACGCGACAGCGAAGCCAGGCGTTTTTACGACCAACCCGAAGGCGGCAGCAGCGGCCTGATGGTACGTAACCAGCTCAATCTCAACGGCGGCCAGGATCAGGACCTGGGCGGTCGTTTCGGCCTTGAGGCCAGCGGTAGCCTGGGCAATTGGACCCAGGCCCTCAACATGCAACTGTCGCGTCTGGGCGGCCCGGACGACAAGCTCTATCACGCCGTGCACGAGCTTTATACCCAGCGCGAACTGCAAGGCAGTTTTTTCCGACTGGGCTATTTCACCCCCAACTCCGAAGGCCTGACCCGGCAACCCCGCGCGTTCGGCACCAGCCCCGATACGGCGGTGGGCCTGATGTTCGGCAGCTCCGACAGCCTGGCGATCAACTCGCCGACGCCCAGCGTGTATCCGGTCTACGTCACGGCCAACCGCCAGGCTTCGGTGGAAATCTATCGCGATGGCCTGCTGCTCAACACCCAGTCGGTGCCGGCCGGTCTGCAGACCCTCGATACCCGGCCGTTACCGGGCGGCATCTACGAGGTGGAAGTGCGCCTGATCGAAGACGGCCAGATCACCTCGAGCACCCAGGAGCTGATCTACAAGCCGACCAACTGGCGCAACCACAACGAGCGCTGGCGTTACAACCTGTTTGCTGGCCAGGAAACCAGGCTGCTCAGCAACTGGAATCAACAGGACAGTGGCGACGCCACGGCTGGGGCGGCGATCAATTACCTGTTGCACCCGCGGGTGATCCTCGGTTTGTCGGCACGTCAGGTGCGGGAAAAACTGCAATACGGCACCTCGGTCGATTGGAGCCTGGCCAACAGCACCAGTGTCTACGCCAATTTTTACCAGACCGAAGACCACGGCACCGGTATGGATCTGCAGGGCCTGTACAACTATGGCTCGGGCAGCGTTGTGGTCAGCCACAACCGCAGCTGGCTCGACACCACCAACACGTTCGACACGCTGCCCGACGGTACCCGAGTACGCCAGCGCAACGTGTTCACCGGCGAGACCAGCAACTCGTCATTGGCGCTCAGTCATCGGGTCAGCCGCAGCAGTTCGTTGAATGCACGGGTTTCCCACAGTGACGGCAATGTTGAAGGCGTTGGTGTGGATCTGGGCTGGACCCAGCGCACGACAATGATGGGCAGCGATGCCAACTGGCGGCTTTCGTTGTTTGATCGCCCAGGCAGCTTCAGCAGTGGCGATGCGCGTAACCGTGGTGTCGACTTGAGCATCAACATGGCATTGGGCGGGCCGGGTCAGCAGATATCCGGCAGCATCGGCACACGCACCGCACGGGACGGCAGCCGCGACAACAATGCATCCCTGGGTTATCGCAAGGATTTGCAGGATCACATCTTGCAGAACGTCTCGGTGACCGCACTGACCGATACCTACGGCGTCGGTGTGTCGAGCCTGGCGAATTTTCGGACCGACGCCATCAACGGCGACGGCTTTATCCAGCGCTCGTCCTTCAACGGCAACTTCACCGGCGGCCTGAACGTCGACAGCACATTGGTGATCGGCGGCGAAAAAATGCTGATGACCAGCCAGCACCTGGGCCGGGGTGCCGGGATGATCGTCGATGTCGAGTCCGATATCGATGGCATCGCCCTGCGCGCCGACGACCTCAGCGGTAGCAGCGCGGCCCTGCACCCGGGGCGCAATTTCATCCCGATCACGGCGTACCAGAACAGTTCGGTGAGCTTCGACTTCGAAGGCAACCATGCGCCGGCGGCGACCATCGAGCCCTCACGCACCCGCTATCACTTGAACAAGGGCGGTGTGGAATACCGCAAGGTGCGGGTGATGAAAACCCTCACGGTGCTCGGGCGTCTGGTGGATGCCCAGGGTCGGCCGCTCAAGGGCCACCACGTGATCAACCACGCCAGCCGTGGGGTGAGCGAAGTCGATGGCTTCTTCTCGATGGAAATGAATGCCGGTTCACCGACCCTGGAAGTGCGTCATGCCGACCAGTTGTTGTGCCAGTTCCGCCTCGATGCAAGCCAGCACCGCAGCGAAAACAATGTGCTGATGATCGGCGACCTGCGTTGCACGACAGACACGTTGGCGGATGCCTCACTCACACGACACAAGGCCGGTTGAATGGCCCCGGCAATGTTGCGACACGGAGTGCAATGATGAAACACAGACGATTTTTTTCAGGATGGCTGCGCACGGGTCAATGGCTGGGTTTGCTGGCCATATTCGCGGCGCCTTCGGCCGGGGCTGTGACACAGGAAATCAGGGCGGTGTTCACCCCCGACCCGTCCAATCCACAACGCAACAAGTTCGTTAACAAGACGCCGAACAGTGGCTACTGCGCTATGTACCCCGATCAATGCGAGTCGAACAATATGTTCAGTATCCGGGTGCCGATCAGCTTCGATTCGATACGCGCCATGGAAGCCAACGCGTTAGATCGCAATAGCGCGATGTTCGGGGTTCCTGCGGCGCAGTGGCGGGGATTGACCGTGACCAATGCCGCGACCGGAGAGTCGGAAAGGGTCGAAGTGCGTCTTGCCGGTATCGGTTCCCGATATCGGCTCAGTCATACGGCTGCAGATCTGACCGGCGCTTCAAGTGCAATTGAAGGGCACCGCCTTCTGTGGGGGGGAGGGCCGTTCGCTACTTGGGTATATGCTCCACCGCCTTGCCTGTACAGTGGAGTCGGGTTTTACGGAGACATCGACTACGGTTTTTTCTGGAAGACACCCGTTCAGGGGACTTGCGTTAAAACCCCCGGGTTCCGAATTCCGGCAATGACCTACGAGTATCTGGATTTCGCCTACGAACTTCGAACCCCCAACCCCTTGAACATGTCGTCCGGGCGCTATACGGGCATGTTCAATTACACCATCGGTCCGGGCAGCGATATTGATATGGGCGATGTCATGATTCCGAACGACACCTACCTCGGACTGCACTTTGTTCTGGACGTGCAGCACACCCTCAAAGTCGACATCCCGCCCGGAGGCGAAAAAGTCAAGTTGGTCCCGGCCGGCGGCTGGCAAAGCTGGCTACAGGCGGGACGCAGGCCTGTGCGGTTGTTTCGTGACCAGACTTTCAATATCTCCGCTTCGTCGCGTTTCAAGATGCTGGTGGATTGTGACATCAGCATCGTTTCCCATGAGTGTCTGATCCAGGACCAGGGTTCCACACGTGCAGTGAAGGTGCTGGTCAGCGTCAGTCTGCCCAATGGTTTGATGGACATGTCGGGTCAACCGGTCCAGCGCCGTCAGATCAACCCCGGCCCGAACAATGCGCAACAGTTCCGGCCGGGATTTTATGTCGACAGGGCGCCCGGGGTTCTGCACTTCGAAGTTCCATCCGACCAGATGGAGTTCATGTTGCGACCTGGTGCGGCGAGTGTCTACTCCGGGAATATCACGGTGATCTGGGACTCGGAAGTCTGATGGGCGGCCCCTCGAAGGTAGGTGTCCGCGTTGTGTTCAATGGCATGAGGTTCAAGGGTATGAGGCGTTTGTGGTTAGTGTTGGGTTTGAGCGGGTTTTCCTTAGGCATTCAGGCCGGCCCGCAAATCAATGTGGGCACGGTGTACGACTACCTGGATGGCGACAAGAGCACCTACCTCAAGCGCGTGTTCAACAGCGGCGACAGCACCGCGTTCGTCAAGGTCAACATTCTGGAAATTCTTTACGACGCCGACGGTACTTCACGTGAAGTGCCGGTCAAGACCCAGGCCGATGCCAGCGGCCGCGATGGCCTGATGGCCAGCCCGGCGCGGTTGATCGTGCCGGCCAACGGCATGCAGGGCACCCGCTTGCTGCACATGGGCAGCCGCGACACCGAGCGTTATTTCCGTGTGCGCTTCGTGCCGGTGGTACCGGAAAAGGAAGACGAGTTCGCCGTGTCGGCAGAGGAGCGCGACGAATACAAAAAGAACCTGTCGGCGGGGGTCAACGTCATGACCGGCTTCGGCACGGTGTTTTTTGTCCGGCCGAGCAATGCACGCTTCGACAGCGTGATCGACGACAGCCCCGAGCGTTATCGCCTGCGCAACAACGGCAACACCGTGGTGGTGATCGACGAGTTCCGCAACTGTTCGCGCAAGAACGAGAACGAGTGCGAACCGACCACCAAGCACCATGTGCTGGCAGGCAAGACCTTCGAGTTCGAGAAGAAACCCGGACGCGAATACCGCTTCAATCTGGTCGAAGGCGACAGCAAGAAATCCCTGCGCATCGCCGGCCAATAAGAGCGCCTTGCAAGCGGTCCCGTTTTTGACGCAATAGGTAATCGATATGAACAAGCAACTGGCTTCCGCCCTGTATACGGGTGCCCTGATGCTGAGCAGCGCGTCGACGTTTGCGGCGCGGGAAGAACACACCTTCGAGGTGTCGGTGGATGTGCCGACCCTGGGATTTTACGTGATCCCTGCCGAGACGGGCTGGATTCATCGGGAGCAGACACTGCCATGGAATATCAACACCTCGACATTGGGCGGATTGCGCAAGCAGTTCGACGTCAGGCATGACACCAGCGCCATCGAAGCCAGGCTGGAGAGCGAACCTTATCTGTCCAATGGCCGTGACGAGCAGAACATCTATTTGCGTGTCAGTTTCAACGGTCAGGAGCTGAGCCATGATCCACAGCCAAGGCAAGTGGTGTCGGCGGATCAGGCCATGACCGGCGGCCGTTTTCCGCTGGATATCCAGCCCAAAGTGCCAGCCGGTGGCTACAAGCCAGGTAGCTACTACGGGAGTGTCCTGCTGGTTTTCAGCGCCGCTGCGCCATCCGGAGTCTGAGGGTTAAAACGATCGATGAATCGTTCATCAGCAACACCAGCACCCACAAGACATGGTCTTGCCGTTTCCGCCCCGGTATGGCGGGTCGCTATAGCAGGGATATCACGGTGATCCGGGACTCGGAAGTCTGACGGCGCAAGCGGCCGTCAGACTGTCCAGAAGCAAAGCGACACTACCCCGATGCCCTTAACCGGCGGCTTTAGCCAAGGCCGCTCGGGTCAAGTCCCTTGCCAGTTGTTTTTCAGCCTCACCCAGTTCAATCAGCCAGCGATCGAACAGCGCATCACTGATTGGCTCATCGACCAGCACCTCTGCCTGCGGTAGCGATAGGTCATCGATCAGCGTATCGAGCCGATTTCTTAGTTCGGCGCGCTGAACGTCGCTCAGACTGGAGCGATCGACCCATTCGCGCTGGGCGCTGCGCAGCGTTTCCAGTTGCTCGATCTTCGCCAGAAAACGCCGTTTGTTCGTTTCCATCCGCACCGGATAACGTTCATTCAGGTAGTTTTCCCAAAAGTCCTGTTCGAGCATTTTGTTCACCAGACCGTCCCCGGCTTCAAGCTCCAGAACCGTGTCGTAGGCCTGATCGATCATTGCGTCGGTGACGCCGGATACCGGCCTGAACAGCATGCCATCCGATTGCCAAGGCAACTCCAGACGCTGCGCCAGACCGGTGTGGTAGGCCAGATAGACCTCGACCTCGTCAGGGTTGCCGCCGCGGCCGGCGATATCGGCCCGGGCGATATCGTTGACCTGACCCAAGCGCGCTGCGCCTTTGGCCAGGGTCACCAGTTTCTGTTCCAGTTCAGCAGCATCGGTGGAGTACGAATAGGCTTCGGAGGCGAGCACCTTGATGCCCATGTTGTTGAACAGTTGCGCCCCGGCGTCGGCGCAATCCACTGGCGCGATGGCCATGGTGAACAGTTCCTCGCGCAGGCGCGAATCGATCTGTACCGCATCGAGCATGCGCCAAACCCGCTGCAGGAGTTGATCCCGCGCCGGACCGCCAGCCCGATAGTCGGCCGAGTGCTGGGTGTCGGTCAGCACTTCCATGAACCGCTGGGCTTGCGGTTCGTCGATCAGGTCTGACCAGAGATTGGCGCGTTCAACGCCCCAGCCGGGTACATCGTTCCAGTGATCGATACTGTTGCTCGAGACGATCGCCGGGTCGACCTGGCTGTTCGGGGGGACGACAGGCTCCGGGGGCAGTGCCACGGAGCGGCGGACTTCCTCATAAAGTACCCGGTTGACATCCGACAGGTTGGCGACATTCAGACGGCTGCGGGCCACGACCCAGGCATCCGCGGAGCCGGGCACAACTTCGGGAATCAGGGTGATCGGGTTCTCTCGCAAGTCCAGCACGAAGCCGCGGGGTCTGCGTCGGATTGAAAGACTACTTGACAAAAACGTGCCTTCCGGCCAGGTCGAAAGGCCGGTGCCCTTCAATCCCAGGACTTTCAGGTGGACCATGCGCCCGATGTCCGGGCTCATGCCAAGCGGGTTGCCATCGAGCCTGAGGATTTCCAGGCCAGTCAGGTTCCTCAGGCGATTGACCGCGGGCGTGTCCAGCACGATCTTGTTGTCGGACAATCGCAGGCGCTCCAGCCTTGGCATGGTCTCCAGCTTTTTGGGCAGTATCTTCAACTCGCAACCTTTGGCGCTGAGCTCGCGAAGGTTGGGAAAGTCTTTCAGAATTCCGTTCAGCTCAATGGAGAAGCGCGTGTTGTCGAGTTTCAGCACCGTGACTTTATCGAGGTATTTTTTCAGCCCGGGGCGTTTTGACCACCAGGTTTCCAGGTCCAGCGGCGAAAGCTCTCTGGAGAGATCGAGCGAGTAGCTGGCCGGGTCGGTGCGGCTGCCGAGGTCGGTGTTTTTGCGCCGGAAACAATCGAGAAGACGTTCGGCGATGTGTTGTCCACCCTCATCACGAAAGCTGAAAGCTCCGGGGCCCCAAGACTTGGGTTGCCGATCTTCCCAAAGACTGAGGATCGCCACCAGTTCGTCGAAGTTGTCTTCTTCCTGCTTTATGACCAGTAGCGGGTCGCCTTGCTCGATCAGGGTGTCGGCGTACATATCAACCTCACGTTCGCTGAAATGCGGGTAGAGGTCGCGTATGCGCTCATGCACGGTTTTTGCGTCTTTGCTCAAGCCACCGCCACGTACCAGCAGCAGGGTCTCGCGTTCGATAACGGGCCGCAGGGGCGGTTTGGCGAGGACTGTGCGGCGCTCGGTGGGAGCAGCAGACCTGGCGATGACCCATTGTCTGAAAAGCTCGCCATTGCCGGGCTCGTAGCCCACTGCGTTGCGCCCGTTTTTTTCAGTGGCACGGAGAAGGGCTTCAAAAAAGCCATCGGCTTCATGGATTGGCTGATTCGAACCATCGCGCACTGTGTATGTTCCTGCGTCGTCGCGAATCAACACCCGCACCCGTGCTGCACTCTCGGCCCCGATGTTGCAACGAAGCTCACCATCGAACGTTCCCTGGCGGATTTCAATGCGCAAGTCGCTAAAGGTATTGCTGTAGCGTTGCAGCGTTGTCAGTGCCAGGCGTTCGGTATCGATGTTGCTCAATGAGTCCTGGTACAGGCCTTGGGCTGCACGCACCGTTTGCGTCTCGAATTGCAGCTCTCGCGCCCGGCTTTTCAATCGTAGTGGCAGGCGATTGTTTTGCGCGATCCGCTGGCGCTCCGACACGGTGGCGCTGGCGAGGATTTTCTGTGCGATGTCTTCGGGCAGGTCCGGGTAGTCACTGAACAGCAGGTCAATGTCAGGGGACCTGACCGGGGAGGAGCTGTCTGCCGAGACGATGCGTTGCAGAGTATCGGCAAGCAACGGCGGTGGCGGCGCGTTGTCAACGTGCATCCTGCGCAATTCGGCCTCGTCAGTACCACTGACTTGGCGAATCCGTTCAAGTTGTTCGTCGCTGAAACCGTCGGTGCTGTGCCCGAGACGCCGCATCAGCGTCGAGCCTTCCCACTCCCGCGGGTTTTCCGTTTCGCTGACCCAGGCGCCTTCGCCGTTGTGTCGCAGGGTGGGGGCATAGGCATCGGCGCGTTGCGGATGCTGGATGCGGTATTGCCCGGTGGCCGGGTCTTGCCGCACTTCGAAATGTTGATCGTCCACGCGCAAAAGGGATCGGTCTTGATGCTGGTAAATACCCAATCCATCTGGCTTCGCGTCCGTTGGTAAAACGATGTTCGGCTGCTGATAAGGTTCCAGGTCGGGGTACCACAAACGTGTCTGCCCATTGGCCAGCTGAACCGGTTTCAGCCCTTCGAAAAACGGCGAGAGCTTCGCCTGAACGACATTGCCCAGTGCTGCTCCTCCCGCGAACGCAACGAGTTGCGCGGCACTTTCCAGTATGCCGATGGTCTGCTCCGCTGCCTCGACCAAGCGGCCTTCGGCCAGGTCGACTACCCCCTCGACCACCTCGTCGGTCAGTTGGTATGCGGTGTACGCCAGCATAAGTTCACCCAACCCGGGGGCGAAGGGGGTCACCACCATCAACGCGACATTGAAGATGTCCGAGAGCATTTTCTCCAGGTTGTCCCACCAGGCCCAACGAGCCATACGGTCGGCGTACTCGGTGGAAATCGCGATTTCCCGGGCATCGTTGAAAATTCTGTTCAGGTTGTTTTGATAAAGATGCTCCCACGGATTGCCGGTGTAGCGGATCTGGCGGTCTTCGTCGAACCGGATGATGGCAAACTGCAGGTCGGGGTTATCCACAGGGGTGTCGCGCCAACTTGGCAGGTTGGAGCCCGGTGGGGCCGGTTGCCATTTCACCCGGCTCAAGCGCTCATTCAGCCGGGCAAAGAAGTGTCCGCGTTGTTGATGAGCGACAAAACGGCTGAAGTACTGCTGATAGCTGGCATCGGACTGTGTGCCGCGCAGTTGGCGAGTCAGTTCCGCCATGAACTCCAGCGACGACGGATACTCCTTGAGTGGATGCTCTGGATCATGCGGCACATAGGCAATCAGCGGCGCAGGTGTGCTGCCGGAGAGCGTCTGACGGGTAATCAGCACGATACCGATGAGCGCCGTGTCCATCATTGCCAAGTTATAAAAGCCGACAGATTGGCCATGCCAATGCATATTCGTGCGGCCTTCAAGGAGGCCCTGGATGACGTCATACCCTTGTTGGCTGATGTCGTTTTTCATCAGTGCCATATGCGCCGCGACTTCGAGTGCACGCTTGTGGTTGTGGATGATTTTGTAGCGCAATACGTTGCTGGCCACCGGGTTCGTGGACAGCAGGAATTCGCGCAGATGGTTTTCGTATTTGGCGCCGATGTTCAGTTCGCGACACAGTGCCTTGAACTGGTCAATGCTGATTTTGTGTTTGAGGTGTTTGATCAGGAAGTGGCCGCGCGAATTGGGCCGGGTGATGAATTCGGAGTCCGCGGTAAATGTTTCGCCGCTGGAAAAGTTGTGCAGCGCCGCATCGAGCAGGGAAACGGTCCGGCTCGTCGTGCCTGGTGCAAAGTCATGCACCCACCAGGCGCTTTTCACTGGTGCATACAGTCGCAACCAGGTTTCCTCGACGTCGTCTTCTACGCCAAAACGGTCCTTCAACCCCTGTTGCAGCAAGGGTTTGGCAAAGGCGTAGACGTCTTGCAGATGGCTCAACACGCGATCCACGTCGTTCTGCGCGTTCCAGGCCCGCTGCATTTGCTCTTTCAGGTTGTGGTGGGCCGTGGCTGAAGCATTCCTGTGCCAGTCGGGAAGCGTCAGCCTGACGGTTTTCAGTGATCCGATACAAGGCGCTGACGCCTTCAACAACCAGGCCGGGATGGCCTTTTCGACGAACTCATAGTGGATACTTTTATCGGCTGAGGCGGAAGGCGCCTGTTCTGACCGATGGGGTGTCAGGGGAAGATTGGGCATTGTCTGATCGTCCGTTGATCAAAAGTGGAGCGACCAGACTAGGTAAGAACCTTGCCCAAAAAAAGCTCAAATATACGTTTGAATCGGTGCCGGTTTTCGACGCGAATCTCCCAAAATTCGAGCGTAAAAAACACATAGATACCGCCCCCCTTACTTAACGGTCAGCCGTCGCCTCGGTTGGTTGGCACATCGTGTGGGTGCCGGGTTGCAGGTAAGGAGTCAAAATCGGTGCCATGCCCTTGAGCACCTGCACGGGCAGTGCCGAGGTGAACGTGAAGTTCTCGGCCGAACGGCCCGGCACGAACGCGGTCAATGTGCCGAAATGGTGGTCACCGATGTAGAACACGAAGGTCGCCGTGCGGTTGAGCGATTTGGAACTGAGAATCCGCCCTCCGGAACCGATGGCCTCGATACGGTTGTCCCCGGTACCGGTCTTGCCGCCCATGGCCAGCGGAGTGCCGTCCGGCAGTTTGAAACTGCCGGCCACGCGTTTGGCCGTACCGGCATCCACCACTTGTGAAAGGGCTTCGCGCATGGCCGTGGCGACCTCGGATGGCATCACCCGTTTGCCGACGTCCGGGTCATTGATCAGTTGGGTTTCATAGGGCGTGTTCGCGGCGAAATGCAGGCTGTCGATGCGCAGGGTCGGCATGCGCACGCCGTCGTTGAGGATAGTGCCGATCAATTCGGCCAGCGCTGCGGGGCGGTCGCCGGAGCTGCCAATGGCGGTCGCCAGCGACGGCACCAGGTGGTCGAACGGGTAGCCGACTTTCTGCCAGCGCTGGTGAATGTCGAGGAACGCCTCGATCTCCAGCATGGTACGGATACGACTGTCGCGAGCACCCTTGTGCCTGCTTTTGAACAGCCAGCTGTAGACCTCCTGGCGTTCGAACTGGCTGGCTTTGACGATCTCCCCCCACTTCGCGTCGGGGTGATTGAGCAAATAGCCCATCAGCCATAGGTCCAGCGGGTGAACCTTGGCGATGAAACCCTGGTCCGGCAGGTCGTAGGTGCCGGGACCGTAGGCCTCGTAGAGCCGCACGAGGCGATCGTCAGTGAGTTTTTCCGTGAGTTTGGCACCGGTGAGGTGCGAGCGCACGAAGGCGTTGAAGCTTTCCTGGCTGGCCTGTGGCAGCAGATAGCGGTGCACGGCGGCCATGCGGATCGGGGTCGGGCGCATGCTGTCGAGGAAGGTTTCGAGCCGCTCCTGGGTGTCCTTGTTCTTGTATTTCTTCCAGAACTTGAGCAGGAACGAAGTGCCTTCGCGGTCGGCAAACTCAGCCAGGTATTCCTGGCGCCGCGGGTCACGGTCGTCCTTGAGCAGTTCGGCACTGCTGTTCGGGCCGGAGTAGGTGGTGTAGCGCACCAGGTCACGCATCAGGCGAATGAACGGCAGGTTGATCGACTCGCGCAACGCGTCGCGCAAGGTCGGTATCCGGCCGTTGTCTTCCTTGCGGAAGTTGTGGAACACATGCAGGCCGCCCCCGGTGAAAAACGCCTCGCCGGGGCTGGCGGAGTATTTGCGGTCCAGTGCCGCGCCGAGCATTTTTGACAGGTCGCGGTCCTTGTTCTCGATCAGGTAATCGACCGCCCAGCGGCTCAGGCGGTCCTGATCCGGCACATCGACTTTCTTCAATTCGGGAACGGCCATGCCGGCGTATTTGTCGTGCAGCTCGGAGATGATTTGCAGGTAGGTGGTCAGCACGCGCATTTTTGCAGTGGAACCCAGTTCCAGTTTGCTGCCTTCGTTGATGTCGAATGGCTGGTCGGTACTGTCGGTCTGCACCCGAACGCGCGAGCCGTCCGGGGTCAGCTCGAACAGGGTGAAGCTGTAGCGTACCTGGGTGGTACTGGTGGTGGTCAGAAGACGTTCGCCGATCAGGCCGAGCTGCGTGGCAAACGCAGGGTCGGCCAGTTTTTTCAGGTACTCGGTGGCCTCGGTTTGCAACTCGCCTTGCAGGGTGCTGGTGGCGGACAGGTCGAGGCGGTCGAGGTCATACAGCGGGCGATTGAGCATGCTGGCCAGACGGCTGCGCGCCACACTGATGCCCTTGTTGGTTTCAATCGGTTGAATGGTCGGCTGGGTGGCCCAGTCGCGGTAGGTCACCTTGCTGGCCAGGGCGGCGGCGGCGAACTGAGCGTCGATCACATTGTTTTGCGCCAGCAGACGAATATGACTGTCGGTGAGGTCGGCCAGTTCATCATGACCCTTGGTCAGGTAATGCGACGGGCGGCGTTGAGCAATCATCAACGACAGCATCTCGCGCAGGGCCAGGCCTTTTGCCGCCATGGTTTTCGGATCCGTGGCAGTGCTGGTCAGGGCTTCGTTGGCCTGCTTGAAGTCGGAGCCATACCACACGCGCAAGCCCTCAGCCATGCCATGCACTTCGCCGTGCCCCGGTACGGCTGATAACGGTACGCTGTTGAGGTAGTCGCGAACCACGTTCTGCCGGGCTTCGAGGGTTTGTGGCCCGGTCTGATAGGCGCGTACGGTGGCGGAAATCATCTGGCGGATTTTTTCCGCGCCATTGACCGTCAAACCATCCGGGGAATGCCGGTACTTCTCCAATTGCGTGGCCAAGGTACTGCCACCGGCAGACTGGCCGGGCACGTGCAACATCTTGGCCACCTGGGACCATGCCGCCATGCCGAACCGCGGCCAGTCCACCGCCGGGTTGGCCAGCGGTTGGCCGGGGTCGAGCAGGAAGCGGTTCTCGATGAACAGCAGGCTGTTGACCACGACGGGCGGGATCGAGGCAAAGGTTGAATAAAGCTGCTGTGGATAGTTGTACTGGTAGAGCGGCGCTGCGCGGCAATCGGTGATCGACAGCCCGGCCTGGATTTTCTCGGCATAAGGCACGAACAGGCCCTTGTCGCTGTACTTCAACAGCGCCGGAGAAAAGCGGGTTTGCGCCTCAACGACGAAATCGCGCTTGATCAGGCGTGGCAGGAATTCATCCAGAGAGCTGTAGCCCAGGCGCCGATCGAACGGACCATCGCCGGGATAGCGAATCGCATCGCTGGGGCCGGGTTTGAGCTCATAGTTCAGGGTCGCAGCGTATTTGCTGACTTCCCGGGCCTGGAACTTCGAGGTACGCATTTCCCTCGCAGCCGCGAGCCCCACGACAATCGCGATGATCAACAGCAATAGCCAGAACGCTCCCCATCCGTGCCTGGAACGACGGGGTTTTTCAGGTATAGGCGCTTCATCCTCACGTTCAGTCGGAACCACGGTTTTACTCGAATCGGTTTGCCACAAAGCGCCCATAGTCGATTGATCCATTCACGCAGATTGATCGGACTTGACTCAAGCTTAGACGGTGGTTGGCAAGGGTGAAAAAAATGTGAACAAACAAGTGTCGGGTTCTTGTCCATGCCCGTGGCCCCTCGCCACGGTAAACGGTCAGCTGAAATGCCTGATTTAGACATGTCGGGTGGGTAAATACGGCTTTGGCAGGGGCATGACGATGCACCATTGTTGTGCAATACTCGGCGCCGTTTTTCCCACTGATTTTGCGGGTTTTTCCTACAAAACGGGTCTGCCCACGAAGCAGGCCCGGTTCGGGAAGTGATGGCTTACCGGTCAGCGCTTTGCCACTCGGTGGTCATATCCAATAACAAGACGAGGATGTCCCCCATGCCTGTAGGCAATCACCTGCCCCACGGCGAAACCGCGCAGGGCGGTCCGCTCAAACGTGAACTCGGCGAGCGGCATATTCGCCTGATGGCGCTCGGTGCCTGTATCGGCGTCGGCCTGTTTCTGGGTTCGGCCAAGGCCATTGAGATGGCCGGTCCGGCCATCATGCTGTCTTACATCATCGGCGGTCTGGCGATCCTGGTGATCATGCGCGCCCTCGGCGAGATGGCCGTGCACAACCCGGTTGCTGGCTCGTTCAGCCGTTACGCTCAAGACTACCTCGGCCCGTTGGCGGGCTTCCTGACCGGCTGGAACTACTGGTTCCTGTGGCTGGTGACCTGTGTCGCGGAAATCACTGCCGTCGCGGTGTACATGGGGGTCTGGTTCCCCGACGTGCCGCGCTGGATCTGGGCACTGGCAGCGTTGATCAGCATGGGCTCGATCAACCTGATCGCGGTCAAGGCCTTTGGCGAATTCGAGTTCTGGTTCGCCCTGATCAAGATCGTCACCATCATTGCCATGGTGCTCGGCGGTATCGGCATCATCGCCTTCGGCTTTGGTAACGACGGCGTTGCCCTGGGCATTTCCAATCTGTGGACCCACGGCGGTTTCATGCCCAACGGCGTGCAAGGCGTGCTGATGTCCCTGCAAATGGTGATGTTCGCCTACCTGGGCGTGGAGATGATCGGCCTGACCGCCGGTGAAGCGAAGAACCCGCAGAAGACCATTCCCGATGCCATTGGCTCGGTGTTCTGGCGGATTCTGCTGTTCTACGTCGGTGCATTGTTCGTGATCCTGTCGATCTACCCGTGGAACGAAATCGGCACCCAGGGCAGTCCGTTCGTGATGACTTTCGAGCGCCTGGGCATCAAGACTGCCGCCGGCATCATCAACTTCGTGGTGATCACCGCTGCGTTGTCCTCCTGCAACGGCGGCATCTTCAGCACCGGGCGCATGCTCTACAGCCTGGCGCAGAACGGCCAGGCTCCGGCCGGCTTTGCCAAGACCTCGAACGGTGTGCCGCGTCGCGCCTTGCTGCTGTCGATCGGTGCCTTGCTGCTGGGCGTGCTGCTCAACTACCTGGTGCCTGAGAAAGTGTTTGTCTGGGTGACGGCGATTGCCACCTTCGGCGCGATCTGGACTTGGGTGATGATCCTGCTGGCCCAGCTCAAATTCCGCAAAGGCCTGAGCGCCAGCGAACGAGCGGGCTTGAAATACCGTATGTGGCTGTACCCGGTCAGCTCGTACCTGGCACTGGCGTTCCTGGTGCTGGTGGTCGGCCTGATGGCGTACTTCCCGGACACCCGTGTAGCGCTGTATGTGGGGCCAGCGTTCCTGGTGCTGCTGACGGTGTTGTTCTACGTGTTCAAGCTGCAACCGACGAATGTCGAGCAAGGTGCGGTGCGTTCGGTTTCGTAAACTTGTAGGAGCGAGCTTGCTCGCGATGGTCGTTAACGATTACGCGTGTTTCCTGGCTGAACGCGGGGCCCTTGAGTCCATCGCGAGCGGGCTCGCTCCTACAAAAAACGCCGACCCGTTGTAGGAGCGAGCTTGCTCGCGATGGTCGTTAACGATTACGGGTGTTTCCTGGCTGAACGCGGCGCTCTTGCGTCCATCGCGAGCAAGCTCGCTCCTACATATCAGGCGTGCGCAGTTTGCACTGGTCGACTCAAGCGCTTGTTGAACTCCAGCCACGCCCCGAGCAACGCCATCAACCCCGCCCCCACCAGCGCGGTAAAGACCTGCATGGCGAACGCGTCATCGGTCAAGGCGTTGACCATGTCCGCCAATGGCGCAAGCAGCACGCCCAGGCAGAAAATTTCCAGCGAGAAACGGCCCATGCGGCAACTTTGCTGCGCGAACCAGTTTTTTGTCCATCGGCTGTCGGGTATCAGTTTCGCCGTGACGTAGGCCAGTGCAAGGAAATGCAACAGGCGCACGGGGGACAGGTTGGTCTTGCTGATGGGGTACAAGACGTTTTGCAGGCTTGCCGGCACCACGGCATCGTGCAAGTCCGGCCAACGCCACAGAAGGGTCAACACACCGGCGACCACGACATACAGCGCCGCACTCACAAACAACGGCTGGCGCAGCAATGGACGGGTTTCGGGCAGGCGCCGGCGCTGGCCGTGAATCGCAGCGGCACCGCCGAGCACGAACAGCAACTGCCAGGCGACAGGATTGAAATACCACACGCCGTCCTTGATGGCCGCCAGGTTCCAGCCAGCCAGTGGCACCATCAAGTACAGCGCCAGGGACATAGTGACCACCACCCAGGCCTTGCGCACCAGCATCGGCAGCACCAGCGGCAAGCCTGCCAACAGCACGATGTACAGCGGCAACGGGTCCATCAGGTTCGGCTTGAAGCGCAACAGCAGTTCATCGATCAGGGCCTGCTGGGGGTTGCTGATGAAATGATGCATGCCCATTTCCTCCACCAGATCCCGTGTTTCCACATGGCTGTTGGCGAAAAACACGATGCCCATCAGCATCGCCAGCAGGAAGATATGCACCACATAGAGCACCCATGCGCGACGCAGGATTTTCACGCAGGCGATCAGGAAACCGTCTCTGGCCAGGACTTTGCCGTAGGCCAGCACGGCCGCGAAACCTGCCAGAAACACGAATACCTCGGCCGCATCGCTGAAACCGAAGTTACGCAGGGTGATTTGCCCCAAAGGGTTGTGGGGCACGTGATCCCAAAAGATGAAGATCAGTGCCAGACCACGAAAAAAGTCGATCCGGTGATCGCGCGCTAACGTCATGACAGCGGGCCTGTAACAGCGAGTGAAAATGAGATTGGCCGCGGGTGCAAAGGCAGCGCGCCCAACCGGCGGCGCGCAGGGTGGACTGATTCGCGGGCAAATGCAAAGTCGGGATATTACCGGATGTCTCGGGTGTTGCCTCAAGGCCAAACCGTTGGTCTGAAAGGTCCGTCGACATGCGATTTCTGACAGTAGACAGGCTGAAATATCAATGAGTGCAACGTTAAAAAGGCGGGAGCCTCACATGAGACTGCTGTGGAAGGGGCTGTCCAGTGCAACGGTCGCGGAGTACCTGCTGTTTCTTCCAGGCATGGGCGCATTGAGCCTGGTGTTCGGTTTCCTTTATTCCAGATACGTGGTGTTTCGCGAGCGTGATCAATGAAAATCTCGCTCATTGTCCCGGTGTTCAACGAAGAACAGTCGATCAACCTGTTTTACCAGGCCGTGCGCCGCGAGCTGCTACTGGGGGACACCGAAGTCGAAATCGTATTCATCAACGACGGCAGCTCCGACCGCACGGTCGAGCAAGCTACGGCACTGGCGCAAGCCGATGATCAGGTCATGCTGATCAATTTCTCGCGTAACTTCGGCAAGGAACCGGCACTGTTTGCTGGCCTGGAGCATGCCAGCGGCGATGCCGTGATTCCCATGGATGTCGACCTGCAGGATCCGATCAGCGTTATCCCGCTACTGGTCGAGAAATGGCAAAAGGGCGCCGATGTGGTACTCGCCAAGCGCCGCAATCGGGACGTCGACGGCTACCTCAGGCGTCACAGCGCGTCGATTTTCTACCACGTACTCAATCGCATCGCCTACACCCGCATCGAGGAAAATGTCGGCGACTTCCGACTGATGGATCGCAAGGTGGTCGACGTGATCCGTTCCCTGCCCGAGCACCAGTTGTTCATGAAAGGCGTGTTGTCGTGGGCCGGGTTCAACACTGCGGTGGTGGAGTTCGAGCGGGCCGGGCGGGTGGCGGGCAGCAGCAAGTTCAATGGCTGGAAGCTGTGGAACCTGGCACTGGAAGGCGTGACCTCGTTCAGCACCGTGCCGCTGCGTTTGTGGACTTACGTCGGCGGCGGCATTTCGATTTTCGCGGTGCTGTACGCGGTGTACATGGTGCTGGACAAGATTTTCTTCGGCAACAGCGTCCCCGGCTATCCGTCGCTGATGACCGCCATCCTGTTTCTTGGCGGCGTGCAATTGATCGGCATCGGCATCCTCGGCGAGTACATCGGTCGCATCTACATCGAGGCCAAGCACCGGCCGCGCTACGTGATCAAGGACATCGTCGGCGGTAGAGTCCGGGGCGAGCGCTAGCATGGGCCGGTTCAGTGACTTCTTTATTCGCGAGCTCAGTTGGCATCAGGTCTGGCGGTTTTTTCTGTTCGCGACCTTCTTGTATGTCCTGCCGTTGATCCTCGCGGATTTTCCCTACATCGATGACAACTGGCGTTCGCTGGCGGCGGGCACGGCCTGGTCCGGGCAGGGGCGACTGTTCACCCAACTGTTCTACAACGCGCTGACCTTCAGCCATGCCGCGCCGAACATCTTTCCCTTGCCCTTGTTGATCGCCACGCTGGCCATGGCGTCGGCGCTGACCAGCCTGACGTTCCATTACTTCCGCCAGCCCGGCGTTGCTTGCTGCCTGGTGCTGTTACCACTCTGGTACACCCCGTTCTTCCTGCAAAACCTGTCTTATCAATATGACGGTCCCGCCACGGCCCTGAGTCTGGTGGCGGTGATCTACGCGATCACCTTTCGCCACCCTTGGCGCGGTGTGCAATGGCTGGTGCCGTCGTTCCTGATTGCCTTGGCGCTGGGGCTGTATCAAATCAGCCTGAATGTATTCCTGGGTCTGTGTTGCCTGGAGTTGCTCAGGGCCGCCAACGATAAAACGGCCCCGGTGCCCTGGCGCGACCTGCTGGGCTGGAAAGCCGCCCAGCTCATCCTCGGCGGGTTGATCTACAGCGTCAGTGCTTATCCGTTCATGGACTCCAATCGCACATCGCTGCTCAGTTGGACGGCCCATCCTTTGATGCAGATCCAGGTCAACATTGCCCGGGTCCTGGATAAAGTCGTGCTGCTGTTCCACGGCGGATGGCTTTGGCTGTCCGGCGGGTTGTTATTGTTTGCGATTGCCGGGGCGGTGCGTTTGGGACTGAACCTGGCGGCGCGCCAGGACGGCGTACCGGAGAAACTGTTGATCGGCCTGGTGTGTTTGCTGACATTGCCGGTGGTGACACTGCTGGTATCCGGTGTCACGTTGTTTTTCCGCGACTTCAACGAGGGCGCCCGTACCTTGATGGGCTTCGCCGTGTTGTTGGTGTTGCTGTTCTATCTGAGTCATCTGGCGCTGGCGTCGATCCATGAGCGACTGCCACTGTTGTTGATCATTCCGCTGCTGGCGATGTTGTCGCTGTCGTTCGCCTATGGCCGGGTGCTGACGATGCAGAAAACTTTCGCGTCCATGGCGTTGACCAGTCTTGAGTACGACATCGCCAGTCGTCAGGCGCTACGCGAGGCAAAACGTATTTACCTGTCGGTGACTTACTCCGACTACTGGTTAACGGCGGCAGCTGGCTCGTTCAAGCAGATGCCGGTGCTGCATTACCTGCTCAATACCGACTTTTACATGCTGGCCGAGAATCTGCCGAAAGCAGGCATCACCAACGTGGTGGCGGAACAGGAGCGGCGCAATGCGACGCGGGTTGGCTATCTGGGCTATCCGGCGTTGGTCGAAAGCCGGTTCTACCGGATCTACCTGATCGGCGATTACGGTTTTATCGTGATGAAGGAACCGGCCCCGACCAAAACGCTGCGCTGGTGATGCGTTTTGGTCGGGGCGGCGAGGTCATGCTGCCGCTATGTCATGGGGCTCGAAACTGTCGGCCCGGGCCATCTGCCACATCCGCGAATAGAACTCGCCGTTCACTTCACCGGTCAGCAACTCGCCGGGTTTGAGGAACACGTGCAACTGCGAGAACAGCTTGATCTCGGTTGCCGACATGCGCCGCACCAGGTGCTTGGCCGACAGTTGCGACGGATGTTCAAGACCGGCAGCGGCAAGCATTTCCGCCAGGGCCTTGAGGGTGTTGCGGTGGAAGTTGAATACCCGTTGGGCCTTGTCCGGCACTACCAGCGCACGCTGGCGCAGGGTGTCCTGGGTGGCGACGCCGGTCGGACATTTGTTGGTGTGGCAGCTCTGCGACTGGATGCAGCCGATGGCGAACATGAAGCCACGGGCCGAGTTGGCCCAGTCGGCGCCGATGGCCAACACGCTGGCGATGTCGAAGGCGCTGACAATCTTGCCGCTGGCGCCGAGCTTGATCTTGTCCCGCAGGTTCAAGCCCACCAGGGTGTTATGGACGAACAGCAGGCCCTCGCGCATCGGCACGCCGATGTGGTCGGTGAACTCTACAGGCGCCGCGCCAGTGCCGCCTTCCTTCCCGTCGACGACGATGAAGTCTGGCAGGATGCCCGTCTCCAGCATGGCCTTGGCGATGCCCATGAACTCCCACGGATGGCCAAGACAGAACTTGAAGCCCACCGGTTTGCCACCCGACAACTCACGCAGTTGGGCGATGAAATGCATCATTTCGATCGGCGTGGAAAACGCCGAGTGGCGCGACGGTGATACGCAGTCCTCGCCCATGAGAATGCCGCGGGTCTCAGCGATTTCCCGGGTGACCTTGTGCTTGGGCAGGATGCCACCATGGCCGGGTTTGGCGCCCTGGCTCATCTTGATTTCGATCATCCGCACCTGCGGCGTTTGCGCCTGCGCCGCGAAGCGTTCCGGGTCGAAGCGACCGTCGCTGGTGCGGCAGCCAAAGTAACCGCTACCCAGTTCCCAGGTCAGGTCGCCGCCGTGCTCGCGGTGATAGGGGCTGATGCTGCCTTCACCGGTGTCATGGGCGAAATTGCCGAGTTTGGCGCCCTGGTTCAACGCGCGGATCGCATTGGCGCTGAGGGAGCCGAAGCTCATGGCCGAGATGTTGAACACCGACGCCGAATACGGCTGGGTGCACTGCGGACCGCCAACGGTGACCCGGAAACTGCTCGGGTCGCTCAACGGCGCCGGGCGCATGGAGTGGCCGATGAATTCGAAGCCCGACTGATACACGTCAATCAGAGTGCCGAACGGCTTGTCGGCGGTTTCGTTCTTGGCCCGGGAATAGACCAGCGAGCGCTGGGCCCGGGAGAAGGGCAGGGCGTCGCTGTCGGATTCGAGCAGGTACTGGCGGATTTCCGGGCGGATGCCTTCGACCAGATAACGGATATTGCCGAGGATCGGGTAATTACGCCGCACGGCATGCGGACTTTGCAACAGATCGAACAGGCCGATCAGACTGAGGACGGTGGTGGTGGCAGTGATCGGCCAGAGCCAGTCGTAGTCAAGAAAGGGCAGGCTGGCGAGGGTGAAGATCACGCAGACGGCAAAGAAGGCGTAGCGGCTCAGGAGTGACAGGCTCATACGGTTTCCTTGGGTTCGGATTCAATGAGTTTGGCGATGCACAAATCAATGTGGGAGCGAGCCTGCTCGCGAATGCGGTATTTCATTCAGCGTTGATATCGACTGAACCGCCGCCTTCGCGAGCAGGCTCGCTCCCACAGAAAAGCGAAAGCACTTCACGGCAATCAGGCATTTTGTGCCTGGAGAAAAATCGAAAACAGCTCGGACTGGGATTTGATCCCCAGCTTGCTGTACATGTGTTTCTTATGGACTTTCACGGTTTCGACGGAGATTTCCAGCTTACGGGCGATTTCCTTGCTGGAGCAACCGCTGAGCATCAAGCGTCCGACATCCAGCTCCCGGGCAGTCAGTTGCGCGCCTTTGAGCTGTTGCACCGAAGCCTCCAGTTGCACCCGCCAGTCGGCTTGCGGCGGCGTGGGGGCCAGGGCCACGACTTCATTGATTTCATAGGGCAGGCGTTGGCGCAACAGTCCGAGCACCCACGGCTGGATCAGCGACAGCAAGGCGATCTGCTGGCTGCTGAAGCGCTGCGTGCTGCCCAGTGACAGGCACAGCGTGCGGTCGCCTTCGAGTTGGCAATTGAACTGGATTTCATCGGCCACCACATTCAGACGAAAGTAGCGCTGGTAATACTCGGTCAGCTCAAAATGTTCCGGGGCCACTTCCGACAGACGATACAGCCCGGTGCGCGATTGCTCGCGGCAGGCGATGTAGAACGGGTCGAGCAGGTACAGGCCGCGCAGGTAATCCTGGAACAACTGGTCGGGGCTGCCATCTTCGCCCGGGCACTCGGCGAACACCTGCGGGCGCTGGTCGGCACTGAAAAGCAGGGCCACCCAACTGTCGAAAGTCACGTACTGATCCAGCAAGCGCACAAGCTGGGTCCAGAAATTGGGCTTGTCCAGGGCGTCGATCAGTTGCCCCACCGAACGGTGCCAGGCGATGTCGTCCAACGAGAGCGTCATGCATCTACCCCTATCGTGTTACCCCGGCGGCGTGATTCCCCGCCCGGTTGCTTGCTGCGCATACTGGCGCACAGAAACCGACCGGGCAATCTTTCTGCCGCCCGGCCCATGACAAGGAATACCCATGAAGGTCGAACTCGCCCAATTGGCCGGCCGTGACAATGACACGGCCTACAACCTCGAACGCACCCTGGCGGCCATTGCCGCATGCGGCGCCGACACGCAGCTGATCCTGTTCCCTGAAGGCCACTTGATGGGCTTCCCTTCGGCCGAGTCCGTGGCCGAGGTGGCCGAGCCGCTGGATGGGCCCTCCGTCAGCGCAGTGATCGTCGCCGCCCGTCAGCAGAATGTCGCCGTGGCCATCGGCATGGCCGAAAACGACAACGGCCGCTTCTACAACACCACGCTGCTGATCACCCCCGAAGGCATCGCCCTGAAATACCGCAAGACCCACCTGTGGGCCTCGGATCGCGGCGTCTACGAGGCGGGCGATCGCTACGCCACCTGCCTGTGGAACGGCGTGCGCGTGGGCCTGCTGATTTGCTACGACATCGAGTTCCCCGAAAGCGCCCGTGCCCTGGCGCAACTGGGCGCCGAGTTGCTGATCGTCACCAACGGCAACATGGACCCCTACGGCCCGACCCACCGCACCGCAATCATGGCCCGCGCCCAGGAAAACCAGGCGTTTGCGCTGATGGTCAACCGGGTGGAAGAGGGCGACGGTGGTTTGTTGTTTGCTGGCGGCAGCGCGCTGGTCGATCCGTTGGGGACCTTGTTGTTCGAAGCCGGACGCGAGGAAGGGCAGTTTGCGGTTGAGCTGGACCTGACCCAGTTGACGGCGGCGCGCCAGGATTATCGTTATCTGGATGATCAGCGGCTGAAGTTGCCGGGGGAACTCGTCGAGCATGCTTGTGGATTGCGTGAGCTGCTGATTCCTGTGCGCTGATCCGGATTCTGTGTTGACCGGACTGACGCCTTCGCGAGCAGGCTCGCTCCCACAGGTCATACGCGGTCAATGTGGGAGCGAGCCTGCTCGCGAAGAGGTCCTCCCAGGCGACAGACCTGCTTGATCATTCACTCAAGAACAACAACGCAACACCCGAAAATCCTGCGCCGAACTCGGCTCTGCCATAAATCCAATAAAATCCGGAGTAGTCGCTCATGGCTCGTTTGCAACGCACCCTGTCACTGGGGTCGGTGGTGCTGTTTGGCATCGCCTACATGACGCCGATCATTGTGCTCGGCACCTTTGGCATCCTCGCCCAATCCACCGCTGGCATGGTGCCGGCCGCTTACTTGGCGGCGTTGGTGGCCATGTTCTTCACCGCCATGAGTTACGGCCGCATGGCCTCGGCGTTCCCGGTGGCCGGCTCGGCCTACAGCTATGTGCGCAAGGCCATCAGCCCCAAGCTCGGCTTCATCGCCGGTTGGGCGGTGCTGCTCGACTACCTGTTTTTGCCCATGGCGATCTGGCTGATCGGCGCGGCCTACCTGAACTCCGCGTTTCCGGCGGTGCCGCAGTGGATCTGGGTGCTGGCGTTCATCGGCATCACCAGCGCGATCAACATCATCGGCCTGAAACTGGCCAACGGCATCAACGCCTTGCTGATGCTGGTGCAGTTCCTGGTGCTGATCGCCTTCGTCGCACTGTGCGTGCATTACGTCGGCGGTGACGCCAGCACGCCGTTGTGGTCGATCAAACCGTTCTTCAACGGCGACATGCAGATGCCCTTGATCATGAGCGGCGCGGCCATTGCCTGTTATTCGTTCCTCGGTTTCGACGCGGTCAGCACCCTGACCGAAGAAACCCGCGACCCACGCCGCACCATTCCCCGGGCGATCATGTTGATCACCCTTATCGGCGGCCTGATTTTCGTCGGCGTGTCGTATTTCGTGCAGATCGCTCATCCGTCCTTCCAGTTCGACAACGTCGACTCGGCGGCCTATGAAATTGCCCGCAACGTCGGTGGCGACCTGTTCGTCTCGATCTTCCTGATCGGCCTGATCGTCGGTCAGTTCGCTTCAGGCCTGTCGGCCCAGGCCAGCGGTTCGCGCCTGCTATACGCCATGGGCCGTGACGGTGTGCTGCCGAAATCGTTCTTCGGCACCTTGCACGAACGTTTCGGCACGCCGATCAACAGCATCCTGCTGTGCGCGGTGGTGGCCTTGCTGGCGCTGAAACTGGACGTGACCACCTCGACCTCGTTCATCAACTTCGGCGCGTTCCTGGCCTTCAGTCTGGTGAACCTGTCGGTGATCTTCCATTACTGGATCGGTGGCGAGAAAAAAGGTGCGCGCGAGTTCGTACTGTTTCTGCTGTTCCCGTTCATCGGCCTGGCAGCGGACTTGTGGCTGATGGTCAGCCTCGATCATTTGGCGGTTTACCTGGGCCTGAGCTGGCTGGCGATTGGCGTGGTGTACCTGGCGGTGCTGACCGGCGGTTTCCGGCGCCAGCCGCCGGAGCTGGATTTCCAGGAAGCCGCATAAAGTAAACTGTAGGAGCGAGCTTGCTCGCGAAAAACCTGAGAGCACCGATGGGCATCTGGTTTTACGCGTTTTCGTTCACGACCATCGCGAGCAAGCTCGCTCCTACAGGGCAGACATGTGATCCTTGGCGCTTTTGAGTCAAAGGCTTTTGATCATGACGACGCTTCCCGCCCAGCCCGCTGGACTTATCCGTATCGCCGCCGCCCTGTTGATCGGCCCTGATGGCCGTACGTTGCTGGTGCGCAAGCGAGGTACCCGGGCCTTCATGCAACCGGGCGGCAAGATCGAACCCCATGAGCTGCCGGTTCACGCCCTGACCCGAGAGCTGGAAGAAGAGCTTGGGCTGGACATCGACCCGGCGCAGGCCGTTTACCTCGGTCACTTCTCGGCACCGGCTGCCAACGAGCCGGGTTTTGTCGTCCACGCCGAGATTTTTCAGTTGCACATCGATGTCGACGTGACGCCTGCGGCCGAGATCGAAGAAGTGCTCTGGATCGATCCGGCCACCGATGGCGGTGTCAGCCTGGCGCCATTGACACGGGACCTGATCCTGCCGTTTTATCGAGCATCGCTGACCGCGATCGCCTGATCCTCACGCAAAGGACTTCACCCATGATCCCGCTTCAGGACCTGCTGATTTTTGCCGCCGCTGCGTTGCTGATGGTACTGACGCCGGGGCCGAACATGATCTACCTGATCTCTCGCTCGATCTGCCAGGGGCGCAAGGCCGGGGTGATCTCGTTGCTCGGGGTGGTCGCCGGATTCTTCGTGCACCTGTTTGCTGCGGCCGCCGGTTTGACAGCGGTGTTCCTGGCGGTGCCGATGGCCTATGAAGTGTTGAAGTGGGCCGGTGCGCTGTACCTGTTGTGGCTGGCCTGGCAGGCGGTCAAACCCGGTGCGCGTTCGCCGTTCGAGGCGCAGCAGTTGCCCCCGGACTCGTCACGAAAACTGATCACCATGGGCTTTCTGACCAGTGCCCTGAACCCGAAGATCGCGGTGTTCTACCTGTCGGTGTTTCCGCAGTTCATCACACCGGAACACGGCTCGGTGTTCAGCCAGAGCATCATCCTTGGCCTGACCCAGATCAGCGTCAGTTTTAGCGTCAACCTGATGATCGCCATGTTTGCCGCGGGCATCGCCTCGTGGTTCGTCAACAATCCGACCTGGCTGGCGATGCAGCGCTATTTCATGGGCTTCGTCTTGTCGGGGCTGGCGGTGCGGCTGATGCTTGAGCAAAAACGGATGGCCTGAGCATGTGGATCGAACGACTGGATGCCAGCCATGCCCTGGACTATCGGGCACTGATGCTCGAAGCCTATGACTTGCACCCGCAAGCCTTCACTTCGAGTGTGCGCGAACGGGCGGCGATGCCGCTGGGCTGGTGGGAGTCGCGTCTGACCGGCAAGCTGGATGTGGTGTTCGGTGCGTTCGAGGAAGGCCGATTGGCAGGCATCGCAGGACTTGCCTTTGAACCTCGGGAAAAGGCCTGGCACAAGGCGACGCTGTTCGGCATGTACGTGTCTGCCAACTTACGCCAGCGTGGACTCGGTCATCAATTGGTGCAGGCAGTTCTGGCCGAGGCTCGGGCGCACGAGCGATTGCGGTTGATCAAATTGACCGTCACCGCCGGCAACGATGCCGCGCTCAACCTGTACCAGCGCTGCGGTTTCGTACAGTTCGGCCTGGAGCCGATGGCGGTGCGGGTGGGCGAGGATTACTTCGACAAGATCCACATGTGGCGCGAGCTCTAACCATCACATGGATCCCCTGTAGGAGCGAGCTCGCTCGCGATGGTCATCAACGATAACGCAGGAAGCCTGACACCCCGTGTCGCTCTCAGGTTTATCGCGAGCAAGCTCGCTCCTACAGATGGATGTGTCGTTTTATCGAACCGCGCTAACTCCATCCAGCGTCGAGAACGACGTGTCCTTGGCCGTCAGCAAAAAGTCGCGCATGTACGGCGCGTCCAGCATGTCGGCCCGGATCGCGGCATACAGCGTGGCAAACAAGCCCTTTTCGCCCAATCGCTTGGCCTTCACATAACCCCGAGAGCTGTACTCGTGCAGCGCCCAATGGGGCATGCCACATACACCGCGACCGCTGGCCACCAGTTGCATCATCATCACCGTCAGTTCCGAGGTGCGCACCTGGGCCGGTTCGATGTCGGCGGGTTCGAGGAAGCGGGTGAAGATGTCCAGCCGGTCCCGTTCCACCGGGTAGGTGATCAGGGTTTCCGGAAGCAGGTCTTCGGGGACGATATAGGCCTTGCCGGCCAGGCGGTGCTGGTTGGCCACCGCCAGCATCGCTTCATAGGTGAACAGCGGCACATAGGTGATCCCGGCAAGATCCACAGGGTCGGAGGTCACCACCAGGTCCAGGTCGCCACGAGCCAGCGCCGGCAACGGGGCGAATGAAAACCCCGAGGCCAGGTCCAGTTCGACTTCCGGCCAGGCGTCGCGGAACTGGTCGATGGTCGGCATCAGCCACTGGAAACAACTGTGACATTCGATGGCCATGTGCAAGCGCCCGGCGGTGCCCCCGGCCAGCCGACCGATGTCGCGTTCGGCGGCGCGCAGCAGCGGCAGGGTGGCGTCGGCCAGTTGCAGCAGGCGCAAACCGGCGCTGGTGAAACGCACCGGTTTGGTCTTGCGCACGAACAGCGGCATGCCCATGCGTTCTTCCAGCTCCTTGAACTGGTGGGACAGGGCCGACTGTGTCAGGTGCAGGCGGTCAGCTGCATCCACCAGGCTGTCGGCTTCGCGCAAGGCGTGCAGGGTCTTCAGGTGACGGATTTCAAGCACCGGGTGGCTCCATGAGGAAAACTTGTCGATAAATCGAAAAGGTTGAGTTTGTCTCATGTTACCCGGGCTGTCGATTCAGAGTTCGGAAAAGATTTTTACCCCCAGCGGTTTGCCGATATTACCGCGCCAGATCGACTCCACCTTCCCACCGCTACTGGCCGCAGCCTCCTGCCATTTCAGGCCGAGGTTGCGTTGTGCGGGCAGCTTCAGGTGGCCTTTGACGAAGTCGGTGAATTGCGACGTCGCCGAGGTGTAGTGGAAGTGCGCATACCATAGCGTTCGCGCCGACTCACCGGTCAGGTCGCGCACCTCGTACTCCTGCAGGAAATCCCTGCGGCCATCCGCGCGTTTCCCCAGGTCCCGTAAACTGCCTTCCTTGCGGATATCCACCACCTTCTGTTCCAGCAGGTAGTCCAGGTAGCCCTCGGTAGGGGTTGTGCTTTTCAGGGTCTGATCGATTCGCAGGGTGCGTGCGTTTCGCGTCAATTCATTAGCACGATTGCGCAATTGCGTGGCTATCGGCGCAGTAGGCGAGAGCTGTTCGATGGCCTGGGCCCGAAGCGTCAACTCCGTGGCTTCGCTGACCAGCATGTGTTCCAGGTCGACCGGCAGCATGTCCTGGGCTGCGTAGCTCTGGACCTTGGCCTTGTAAGTGTCCACCGCATCGAGTCGACGGCGGGCATCGGCCAGCAACGAATTCAGGTCCCTTCGAACGGTTTGCGCCGGTTGCTCCACAGGACTGATCAGGCGAAATTTGCCATGGGTATCCTGCTCCCAGACTTCGTTGATTCCGCCTTGGCCGGTCAGGGTGTATCGACGCGTTTGAGTGGTCGGCTCCCAGTGTTCGACGCCGATCAGTAGCTGATCGTTATCGGTAATAAAGATTTTCTTGTTGCCATGCCCTGAAGCGGAGGGCGGTTTCGGTTCCTGAATGCCCTTGCGTGCCCGTTCGGCCATCCGTTCGATACCCTCCATCAACGGTGCGACCCATTCCAGGTGAAAGTGCTGTGGATAACTGGCGGTCCAGACTTTCATGTCGCGGCGAAACTGTTCGTACGTATCGAGGCAGTCGCGCAGTATTTGAGTCCGTTGCGCCTTGGTTGCGGTGACTTCGGACAGGCTGAATTGAGTGAACAGTGCACGATCAATCCTGGCCCGCAGGTTCCGGGACTGCTGTTGCAGATAGAGCCACGAGACATCGCCGGCCGTATCGAAACGCTTGATGACTTCCAGCAGGTGCCCGGTTTTCAGGTAAAGCTTGTTGGCCTCGCTCAAGCGTCCTGCCAGCATATTGGCGGTTGGCGTCAATTGTCTCTTGTGCGCGGCGACCGTCATGCGCTCGTACCACAGATTGAAATCGCGATGGATGACATCGATGGCGTCCAGTTCGCGGATGAAGTCCACGCGTACCTTTCTGATGCGTTCCAGAACGCGCAGGCGCGCGGGGATGTCATCGTGTGGCATCCGGTCCAGGCGGCGGATGAGGGAATCGCTCAGGTCCAGCAACTCGAATGCGCGATGATTGGCAAAGTACAGGCGCTGCTGGTGTCGGTCAGCCAGGATCAGCGCGTCATTGCTCTGCATTTCCACAAGGGCACGCCGTTTATTGCCGTGGGTCAGAGGCATCAGCTCAACCAGTGTCTGGTAATGCCTGGAGGCCATTTCAATGTCGGTAATACAGGACGTTTCGGTGGCGTGCCTGAGTGCGGCGCGATTTTCAACGGGGCTGCTGCTGTGATTTTGCAGCAGGGTATTGGTGCGCGCGACTTGGGCATCGAGCCGCGGCGCCAGGTCATCGGCGGCAGCGGTCAATGCGTGATTCCGACGAAAGCGCTGATCGACCCACCAGCGAGGCATTCGATCGCGAATGGCCGCGGGCCAGAACGGATCAAGCCCGTCGGCCAGATGGCCCAGTACCGCACCGCCACCGAGCCCTCCGCCTTCGAATGTTTTGCCGTAGACGTGGTAGTAAGTGTCCCAGTGCCCCGTGTCATCGACGGCAATCGGTTGCTTGTAGGTTTTCATTCGAGTGCCGGTCAAACGCCAGTTTCGTGAGTCGGTGCTCCACTCGATCTGGAAAATGCGACCCTGACGAACGATGAAGTCGCCGTCTGCATGCCGATAGACATTGCGGTAAATACCGTGGGTTTCGGGTTGCAGGCCGGCAAGGCTGATCGGACGTTCATATTCGTAACCGGCGAATCGTTCGACCGCTCGCTTGGCATGACGTTTTGACGTCAGTCGGCGCAGCGCTTTTGGAACTTTATCCACAGTTGCAAGCTGTCGCACACGAGTGGCAGAACGAGCTGCCCCAGCTGCCCCGGCACCCGCGCTGGTGGCAGGAATAATGTCCATTGCGGCGTCGACCAATGACAACAGTATCGATTCCACTTCGGCCAGGCCATGACCGGGTTCGCCATGCAGGAACGCGCCAACCGCCAGATTGGCACTGGTCCAGGCGTCATGCAACGCGATGGCCGTTCCCACGAATGGCACCATGCCCAAAGCCATTCTCAGGTAGTTGAACACCTCACCAGATTCCAATGCGACCCGCTCCAGGTACAAGGCATCATTGGAGCGCGAGGTCGTGCGGTGCGCTTCGAGCAAACGGCCCATATGGACACTGACCAGGTGGGTTGCCAATGAGGTAGTGGGCGGCCAGGCCATACCGGTGCCGATCATGGCGTCGAAATTTTTCAGGCGCGCCTGGTTGATCCGACTGACGTGACGATCGAAATCTCCGACCACTGCGCGGCTCGCCAGGTAATTGACCGTTCGGGTGTGCAGGCACAGATTGAACAGGGCTCGGCGCGCCTCCTCGAGGCTGTCGTATTGACGCAGGAAAATGTCATCCGGGCTGTCAGGCAGGTAGAGCAAGGTCAGGCCGCTGATCTGGTCCTCTATGAAGGTGACGCCGGCCAGGGTGCTCGGTCCCTGGTGGGGGGTGTCCTCACCACCCACCGTCAGGTGTACCGGCAATAGCACGATGCGTTTGCCATTGGCCGCATAGGCTTCGCGGCTATTGGCATCGATGGCAATCTCCAGCACCCGCAGTCCTTCGGCAGTGATCTGTCGTTGCAGCACCGCGAACTCGCCTTGCAGCTTGAGCATCAGTCGCCATGGTTCGCCCAGGCATTCGCGGCGATGCTCAATGCTGAAGGCCGACGCCGTCGCGGTGCCAAGGAAGGTTTCGCGAATGAGCGTTTCATATTTTCCCGCCAGATCCAGCTCGGTAATCAATCTGCGCAGATAGTCCTGGGTGATCGCGGATTTCAGTTTCTGCCGTTCTGTCTCATCCGGGCCGCTGACCTCGACCTTCATGAACGACAGTCGCCACCACATCGCTTGATCGATGTTGCCCTGTGCCAGTTCGGCGAGCGATTGCGTGCTGCGCTGCGGGCTGGCGACCAGCACGTTTTGTTGCGGTGTTCCCGGTGCGGCGCCCTCCATGACCACTTTCTGCCAGTGGGTCGAGGTGGGAATATCCAATGACACTTCCACTGCGCTTGTGAGGGAAAATTCCCCCTGCAGGCGGGCATCAATGGCTGCCTGGGTGAACACGATCCGTGATGGCAAGTCGCGTTCGAGCAATTGTCGTGAGCGCTTCATCGCCTTGATATAGGACGTGAACAAACCCTTGAACCGCGCTCGTTGGGCCTCGGACAGCGTACCCAGCCATTGCGGCAAGGCGTCAGCCAGCGCACCGCTTTGATGCTGTTCAAACAGTTGCGTGTACGCAAGCTCCCGGGCCGCCGGGATCGGCACAGTCAGGAGGGCGATCGTTTGCACACGCCATTTTTCCAGAGCCTGTCGGCGTTGATCGGTTTGTTGTGGCAGGGGGTTCTCGGCAAGCAGCCGGACAATTTGTTGTTCATGGCTGTGAAGCTGATTCTGCAAGGCGTATTCGAACGGGTTGCGGCTCAGCGCCGTAAGGTGCAACGCCATTGCCTTTTCGTTGGTGGTCAGCTTGAACAGGGTCCTTTCCATGGCCTGGCGGGACTCAAAGCGCTGCAGGCCGCCGAAATGACCCGGCCAGTAGAGCATCAGACTATGGGGCTCGCCCGTCAGCAGCGCGGACGGATGGGTGAACAGCAGCACGCCGTCCAGTTCCTGGGATTGATGTGTGCGGCTATCGCCATCGCCATCGGTTGACGACAGGGTCAGGCGGGCTGTAACCACGTCTGTATGCCGATCCATTTGATCAGGTGCATCCAGTACGGTTTTGATCCACTGATGCTCCACGGCACTGATCTGGTTCAGGGTCAGTTGCAGGTCTGCCTCGGCGCGCAGGCCGGTCAGGCGGGCCTGATAGAGCGCCATGTAATGCGAATTTTTCTGGCTGCGCAGGTTCAGCAGGCTGGACGGTTCGTGAATGTCCAGCAACGCCGACGCAGCCGTCAAGCTGGCCTGTTCGGCGTCCATCAAGGTTTCGAGCTGTTGTTTGAGCGCCTTTCGACCGGGGGCATTGCGGTCGTCAAAAAAGTCATTGTCCAAATGGCTTTCCAGCGCTGTGTGCTGGGTGGCGAGGGCTTTGCGGCGCAGGTCCGGCGCAATATCCGGGTTCAAGAGACCGAACGGGGAATCGCTATCGTCAGGTTCGTCCCCGTTCGAGTCTTCCGGCAATAGGTCGGGGGGTGGGGCAAAGACGGCCTCGCGCTGTTGATGATTCACCTCGACGGTGGATATGTGCCCCAGCAGCCACTCGGCATTGCGGGCCAATGGCAACCGTCCTAGGTCCGTGTAATGGACGCGGTCGCTTGCCTGTGACGCAGTGGCGGTCAACGCCTGGCGATTTGCGATCAGCCAGGTTTCCAAATCGTTGCGACTTTCGAAGCGCGTCCACGCCAATTGCCGAGAGGGCAGATACAGCAGCTGGGTGACGGGTTGGTCGGTGTTCCGGGTAAAGACCAGTGCTCCGATGAGTTCGGCGCGTATTCCATTGGCGCCTGCCAGCGCCAATCGTTCTACATAAATGGCAGAGGAGTCGATCGCCGCTTCTGCCTCGGCGGGTTCGATCAGCAGCAAAAGTGCCTTGAGCTGTTCGGCGGTCAAGGTGCCCAGGGCGAACGCCAATTGGCTTGATGCCTCGAAATGCTGGTGATACAGCCTTGTTGCCAGTGTCGTGCGGGTAACATCCGTACCGCGTGCGCGTGCGCTCCACCAATGGTCATCGAGGACCGGCCGCGGGGATTGCGCCATTAGCTCCAGCCATTGATCGCGGTAACCCTTGCAGTTCGCCGAGGCGCTCAGGATCAGGCCCTGGTCCGGATTGGATGGCAGGCGTCGGGTAAGGCCGAAACTGGCCGTAGGGGGTATGAATTCGTCAACCATGACGATGAGTCTCCAAAAGGCCGGGCGATTGCCGGCGTTGCGCCTATTGGAGGCCGACTGTGAAAGGAGCGGGTGGTACATAGTTATCGCGCGGTGCCGGTTTATGCTCGACGACCGCTCGGCACTCTTCATCAAACTGTCATGGAACTGTGGCAGCGCGCTTGTACAAACTTCATCAGACTCGCGCTCTACTGGGGTTCTGCGTTTTGGTGTTTTTCCATGGGTGCTGCATTTTTTTCACGAATCGTATTTTTGGCCGCGCTGGTGTTCGGCCTGCCGTCTCTGGCGGCCTCGCGTTGTGACGTCAATGTTCCGACCGAACGGGTGGATCTGGCCCAGGTAAGCCTGGCGTATCAGAGCATCGGCCGCGCATCGGATCCGGCGTTGCTGTTGGTGATGGGGCTCGGCGGGCAGTTGATCCACTGGCCGGACGAAGTGGTGGTTGCCCTGTGCCAACAGGGTTTTCGGGTGATTCGCTATGACAACCGCGATGTCGGCCTTTCGACCTGGCGACAGGCACCGGGCGAGGCCAACCTGACGTTCGAAGTGCTGCGCTACAAACTCGGCTTGCCGGTGTCGGCACCGTACTCGCTGACCGACATGGCCGACGATGGCCTGGGCTTGATGGATGCCTTGCACATCGATCAATTTCACGTGTTGGGCGCTAGCATGGGCGGAATGATCGCCCAGCACATGGCGGCCATGGCGCCGCAGCGGGTCGAGAGCCTGACCCTGATCATGACCTCTTCAGGCGCCGAAGGCTTGCCGGCACCCAGTGCCGCGCTGGTGCAACTGCTTGCCCGTCGGAGCGCACCGAATCGTGAAGTGGCGCTGGAGCAACAGGCGGATTTACTGGCGGCGTTGGGTAGCCCGATGGTGACTGACGATCGTCAGGTGCTGCTGCACCAAGCGGCGCTGTCATATGACCGGGCGTTCAATCCCGAAGGCGTGAAACGCCAGATCATGGCCATCCTCGCCGAGCCGAGCCGGGTGGCGCTGCTCAACCAATTGCGGGTCCCGGCGCTGGTGGTGCACGGCACGGCCGATCCGCTATTGCCGGTGATGCATGGTGTACACCTTGCGGCGCACTTGCGTGGCAGCCAGTTGATCCTGATCCCAGGGTTGGCCCATCGCTTCCAGGAGGCGTTCAAGGCACCGCTGCTGGCGGCCGTATTGCCGTACCTGCGTGAGCACCGTGAAGACACTTCGCATTGGGCACAAATCGAGCCGGTGGCAGAACACAATCTTCTGTAACACCTCGCTCCTACAGGGGTAACGCTCAGCGAACGATTTTGTCCACGTGAATGCCCAGCTTTTTCAGGCGGTACCAGAAGCTGCGCTCGGAAATCCCGATCAGTTGGGCGGCGGCGGCCTGCACGCCGTTGCTCTGGGCAAGGGCGGCGAGAATGTATGACTTTTCGGTTTGCGCCAGCGCCGCGTCCAGATCCGACGGGATGCTGCTGCCCTCGATGAAGACCGCGCCGTTGTCGGCGGGCCGTGAAGCAAACAGGTAGTCCGGCAGGTCAACGTCTTCAATCACCGCGCCGGACGCGACAATGGTCGCGCGCTCCACGCAGTTCTGCAGTTCGCGAATATTGCCCGGCCACGCGTATTGGCTCATGGCTTGCAGCGCTGCGGGGCTGAACCCATTGATGCGTTTGCCCGCCGTGGCGCCCAGGATGTGGGCGAAGTGCCGGGCCAGCGGGGCGATGTCTTCAGCGCGCTCACGCAAGGCCGGCAGGGGAATCGGGAACACATTGAGGCGGTAATAGAGGTCTTCGCGAAACTCCTTGTTCGCCACCGCCTCCAGCAGGTTCTTGTTGGTGGCCGCAATGACCCGCACATCGACCTTGCGCTCGCGCGGATCGCCCACCGGTTCGATGACCCGCTCTTGCAGTGCCCGCAGGATCTTCGCTTGCAGGGGCAACGGCATTTCACCGATTTCATCGAGAAACAGCGTGCCCTTGTCGGCCTGCATGAAGCGTCCGACACGGTCGGTCACAGCCCCGGTGAACGCGCCTTTGCGGTGGCCGAACATTTCGCTTTCCAGCAGGCCTTCGGGGATCGCCGCACAGTTGACCGCGACGAAAGGTTGGTCGGCACGGTTACCGTGCTTGTGGATCGCCCGCGCGACCATCTCCTTGCCGGTGCCGCTTTCGCCGGTCAGCAGGATCGTGGCGTTGCTCTCGCGCACGGATTCGATCGCGTGCAGGACTCGCCGAAAACTCGGGCTGTCGCCGATCAGGCTGTCGATCTGCTGGTGTTCGTCGAGTTCGGCGCGCATGCGCTGGTTGTCTTTGAGGATGTCGCGAAACTGCAGGGCCTTGCTGACAGTGATGTCCAGTTCGTCGATGTCGAACGGCTTGGCGATATAGTCGAAGGCGCCGTTGCGCATCGACTGCACGGCGTTTTTCACCGTGCTGTAGGCGGTCATGACAATCACCGGCAGCTGTGGATAACGGCTTTTGATTTCTGCCAGCAGTTGCGGGCCGTCCATGCCGGGCATGCGCCAGTCGCTGATCACCAGGTCGATGTCTTCGGCCTCCAGCACCTTGAGCGCGTGCAGGCCATTGCCGGCGGTAAATACGCCGATGCCGTTCTGACTCAATGCCGAGGCGAGCAAGTCGCAGAGCTTGGGCTCGTCGTCGACCACCAGTACGTTATGCGTCATCGTTGCCCTCGTCGAAGTGTTCACCGCTGGCCGGAATGTACAGGCTGAAGGTGGCGCCGGCATCCTTTTGACTGACGCACTCGATGCGTCCGTCATGACTTTCCATGATCGAGAACACCTTCGCCAGCCCCAGGCCCGTGCCCGAGGCCTTGGTGGTGACGAATGGCGTGAAGATCCGCTCCAGCATGTCGGCGTCGATGCCCTGGCCGGTGTCGCGGATGCCGATCACGGTATAGGGCGTTTCGCGGCTGATCGTGACCGTCAGGCGACCGCCGTCGGGCATGGCGTCGATGGCATTGACGATCAGGTTCAGGCCGGCCTGCTTGAGTTGCCGCGCGTCGGCGTACAAGGTCGCGCCGGTGGCGTGATCGTCTACCTGCACGTCGATCCGGTGGCTGGCCAGTTCCGGGGCGCAGAAGCCGATCAGTTCATCCACCACCTGCCGCGCCGGTTGTGTCGAGCGCATCGGCGCGCTGGGCTTGGCGAAGTCGAGGAATTCGGTAATCAGGTCGTTGATCCGGCTGACTTCACTGACCACGTATTCGAGGTGACGCTTGTCGGACTCGGGCAAGTCGGTGCGCCGATGCAATAGCTGCGTAGCGGTCTTGATGATGCCCAGCGGGTTGCGGATTTCATGGGCCAGGCCCATCGCCACTTCGCCCAGCGCGTGCAAGCGATCACGTCGGCGCAACTGTGATTCCAGATGCTGCAACTCCCCCAGGCGCTCGCTCATCAGGTTGAAGGTGCTGCTCAGTTCTGCCAGTTCGTCGCCCCCGGTGACCGGTAAACGCTGGCGGTAATCTCCGGCGATAACGGCCTGGACGCCCTTGGACAGGTTGCTCAAGGGTTTGGTCAGGCGCTGGGACACCAACCAGCCGACCGCCAGCGAAGCGCCCGAACTGAGCAGGAAAATCAGGATGAACAGATTGCTCTGGTTCACCAGCCCGACCAGGCTGGTGTGACGCAACAGGCCGCTGAAAATCACGCCTTGCAATTCGCCACTTTCGCTGAGGATCGGCCGGTAGATGCCGCTGTAGCGGTTGGTCGATTGCTCGATCGGTTGCTTGGTGTTGCGCAGGGTCTGTTCGATTTTTTCCGGCACCGCCGCCGGGTGATCTTCGAAGCGCTGGGTCGAAAATATCTCCGAGAAGTTGTCGTCCTTGGCCAGGTACAGCCGCAAATCCAGGGAGTGCACGTCGGCCACGCTGGTCAGGAAGCTGCTGTCGAGGTAGGTGGCGACGATCATCTTGTAGTCGACGCCGTCCAGTTCGGTCTCGAATGTCGACACCACTGCGCCGGTCGCTACACCGCCGACCTGCAAGGTTTGCAGCACCGCTTTGGGGGCGGTGCTGATCTGCCGGATGATGTCGTCGGCCGCGGTGCTGAACACCACTTTGTGATCGCTGTTGCGCACCAGCGCAACCACATCGATGCCCATGGAGTCGGCGATATCGGCCGTCAATCGGTCATACCGGGCGGTCAACTCGTCGGTGGGCGAGCGTGTAAAACGCAGGAACAGCTGAGCGGCCCGGGCGTTCTCGTGGAGGATCTCGGTGATTTCGTCCTCGACGATCTTGGTCGATTCCTGCAGCCAGATCCGTACGTTGCTGTCGAAAATCTGTGACAGGGTGGTCGCCGCGAGTTCTGCGGCGATCATGGTCGGGATCACGCTGACCAGCCAGAACGCCAGCACCAGTTTGCGTTGCAGGCTCCAGCCGGAGAGGGCAAAAGGTCGGGCTTCAGGACGTCGGGCTGTTGTCACATATTCTCCTAGAGTTATGCCAGTTGCCGGTACACCGGGGGCGTCGGTAACAGCGTAGTTCGCTGCTGCATGAAACGACGCTGGATAAAGTCCGCGCTCAGCTCCACGACGCGCCGATATTGCAGGTCGACGGTAATCATGTGATAGCAGTCGTCGAGCAGGATCTTCACCACCGGGCCACCGAGTTTGCGCTCCACGTAGTCGGCGTTCCAGCGACTGGTGATGTCGTCTTCGCGTGAGTGCAACACCAGCGCCTGGGTGGTGATCTGCGGCATGCGTTTTTTCACCGCCGCCACCAGTCGGTGCAGTTCACGGACACTGACCCCGGACATGGTGAGCAACCCGGCATTGCCGCTATCGCCGGCCCGCATCTGCCGTTCGACGATGGCCCGCAAGCGTTCGTCCTTGATGCCATAGGGCGGTTTTTCGTTGAACCGGCACAGGTGCACGCCAAACGGGATCGACATCACCAGGCTGCTCAATTTCGCCACCCAGGGCATGTTCCAACCGTCGTAGCGCAGCGTCGTCGAGTACAGCAGCAAGCCTTCGATCTGCCCCGGGTGTTCCGCTGCCAGGTACATCGACAGCACCGCGCCCATGGACAATCCGCCGACGAACACATGGGCATGCTTGCGGCGCACGCCAACGAAGGTGTTGCGTGCGCTTTCGTACCAGTCGCGCCAACCGCTGGCTTGCAGGTCGGCGTTGTCGCCGCAGTGACCGGCCAGGGTCGGCACGTAAACCGTATGGCCGGCCTTGGCCAGGCCCATGGCCACCCGACGCAGTTCCGTCGGGGTGCCGGTCAGGCCGTGGATCAGCAGCACCGCAACCTCGCCACTGCCGAGAACGAACCCGGCAGTGCCTTCACCCATGTCGATACCATCGACTGGAACGGCGGCGTTCATCGTTTCATCGCCCGGGCGAGCAGGCGGTCGAGCAGGGCGATACCGAGGTCGATCTCCGGGTAGCTGATTTCCAGCGACGGTGCCAGGGTGATGACGTTCTTGTAGTAGCCGCCAACGTCGAGAATCAGGCCCAGGCGTCTGCCGTCGATTTCGATGTCGCCCTTCATGCCCTCTTCGACCATGAAGTCCAGGGTTGCCTTGTCCGGGGTAAAGCCATCCGCCGTGCAGATCTCGCAACGCAGGGCCAGGCCCAGGCCGTCGACGTCGCCGATGATCGGGTAGCGTTTCTGCAGGTCTTTCAGGCCCTCGAGGAAGTATTTGCCCTTGTTCATGACCATCGCGCCGTAATCGACTTCGCTGGTCATCTTGAACATTTCCAGGCCGACGGCGGTGCCCAACGGATTGGAGGCGAAGGTCGAGTGAGTGGAGCCCGGCGGGAAGACTTTCGGGTTGATCAGTTCTTCTTTCGCCCAGATGCCACCCAGCGGGTTGAGACCATTGGTCAAGGCTTTGCCGAAGACGATCACGTCCGGTTTGACGTCGAAGTGTTCGATCGACCACAACTTGCCGGTGCGGTAGAAGCCCATCTGGATTTCATCGACCACCATCAGGATGCCGTGCTGATCGAGCACATGCTTGAGTTCGCTGTAGAAGTTCATTGGCGGTATGACATAGCCGCCAGTGCCCTGGATCGGCTCGACGTAGAACGCGGCATATTCGCTCTGGCCGACTTTCGGATCCCAGACGCCGTTGTATTCGGTCTCGAACAGGCGGGCGAATTGTTGCACGCAATGGCTGCCGTACTCCTCCTTGGTCATGCCTTTGGGGCCGCGGAAGTGATACGGGAACGGAATGAAATTGGCGCGCTCGCCGAAGTGGCCGTAGCGGCGACGATAGCGGTAGCTGGAGGTGATCGACGAGGCACCGAGGGTGCGACCGTGGTAGCCGCCCTCGAACGCGAACATCAGGCTTTTGCCGTTGCTGGCGTTACGCACGACTTTCAGCGAGTCCTCGATGGACTGCGAACCACCAACGTTGAAATGCACACGACCGTCGAGACCGAATTTTTTCTTCGCGTCCACGGCAATCATTTCCGAGAGTTCGATCTTGCCTTTGTGCAGGTATTGGCTGGCGATCTGCGGCAGGGTGTCGATCTGCTGCTTCAGCGCGTTGTTCAGACGCGGGTTGGCGTAGCCGAAATTGACCGCCGAGTACCACATTTGCAGGTCCAGGTAGGCCTGGTCGCTGGTGTCCCAGACGTAGGAACCTTCGCAGCGGCTGAAAATGCGCGGCGGTTCGATGTAGTGAACGGTGTCGCCGTAGGAGCAATACCGCGCTTCTTTTTCCAGCAGGATTTGGTCTTCGGCAGTAGCGATTCGAATATCAGACATGGTGGAAGTATTCCTGTGTTTCGACGGTGAAAGAGGTAGCGCTGGCCGCGCCGGCAATCGGCAGCAGGGCCAGCAGGGCAGGGAGTTCGGCGAAGCTGTCGAAGCGTGCGTAGGCGATGCCATTTCGTTCGCAGTGCTCGGCGAGGCGATCCTTGGCGAACACGAAGTCGGCGGTGCCCGCCACGCACAGGTCGGACTGGCCGTCACCGATCACCAGCACGTGTTTGGTGCCGGGCGTGGATTTGCATTTGCAGTTGCCGGCCGCGGCGCGGCAGGCGTCGCTGGCATGGGGGAAGTCGATGCGCCAGCTGTCGTGATCGACCTGGCGCAAGCGGTTGGCAAGGATCGGCAACAGGCTGACGTAGTGGCGCGCCAGGATGCGTGCAATGCCCTGCTCGATGCCGTCGCTGACCACTTCAAGCGAGGCACCGAGGCCGATCACGTGGTCGACGAAGTCGGGGAAGTCCGGGTCGATGTCGATGCTGTCGAAGAACCCGAGCAGTTCGCCGGGCGATGCCTTGACCAGCGAGAGCTGGCGGCCGAGGCACTCGCGCGAACCGATGTCGCCCGCCAGCCACTCGTTTTCGATGGCTTCCCAACTCGGGTCGGCGAATCGCTGGAGGATGCCGTCGATCACGTCGGTGCGGGTGATGGTTCCGTCGAAGTCACACACGATATGCCAGTCATTCATCTGCTGTACCTTTCTTGGATCAAGCGAGTGCAGGTCGCGCTGCTTGCGCTGCCAAAGGGGTAGAGCAGGGACTGTGCCAAACCGGTTTGGCCCCGCAGGGCTGGGGTTCTGGCGGATTCAGATCGCGGTGAAGCTACGTTTTTTGTAGGTCGCTACAAACAACATGAGTGCTTGCACGGGGCGGGCAATCCGGGGATTGATGCGCGCAGATGCCGATAAGGAGCGAGCCTCATGTCGAGGATCACCATTGCGCTGTTGGCCGTGCTGGCCTGCCTTTCATTCGATGTTCACGCCGATGCGATCACCGGTAAGGCCGGCCTTGGCCTCAGCTATCAGCCCCATGATCCGAGTGGCAGCCGCTACGAAACCCGGCCTGTGCCTTACTTCGATCTGGATTGGGGCGATGTCAGCCTCGGCACCGACGATGGCCTGACCTGGAGCGCGTTCAAGGCTGACGGCTTCAGCGCGGGGCCGTTTGTCGGTTACCTGCCCGGGCGAACCGCCAACGGCACCCTGCGAGGCCTGCAGGATGTCCCGGACATGGGCGAGGTCGGCGCTTTTGTGCAGTACGCGCCAGCCGATTTCTGGCGAGTGTTCGCCTCCGTCGGTCAGGCGCTGGGCGGGGGCAGCGGACAGGGTGGCGTGTTGGGCCGGGTGGGCGGCGAGGTGGGCTATCCGCTGGGGGGCGGGGTGATCGGCAGCAGTAACCTGACCGCCCATTTTGTCGATGCCCGGCAGAACCGGACGTTCTTCGGAGTCAGTGCCGATGAATCGCAGGCCTCGGGTATTCGACCCTTCAACGCCAGTGGCGGGTTGCAGAATGTGGCATTGACCCAGAGCTTCGAAATGCCACTGGCCGGCCATTGGTCACTGCTGACCAGTGTCAGCTGGATTCACCTGACCGGTTCGGCGGCGGACAGCAGTCTCGTCAAGGAACTCGGCCACCCGGACCAGGGTGAAGTACAGGCGGCGATTGCCTACAAATTCAACTGAAGCGAGCGCAGGTTCGCTCAATGACTCAGACCGTATTTTTTCACTTTGTCGAACAGCGTGGTCTTGGCCATGCCCAGTTCCTGGCTGGCCTGGGTCAGGTTGCCGCCGCTGCGTTGCAAGGCATCGCTGAGCAAGTTGCGTTCGAACGCTTCCACTGCTTCGGCAAAGGCCAGGCCCTGACTGCCGCCGCCGACACCGGTTTTCTTGAACGCCGGCAAGCCCAGGGCAAAGCGCTCGGCAACGTTGCGCAGTTCACGCACGTTGCCCGGCCAGTCGTGGCTCATCAGGTTCGAAACGGTCTGGTTGTCCAGCTCCGGCGCGATGCGATCGAAGCGCAGGGACGACTGCTGCAGGAAGTGTTCGAACAGTTGCAGGATGTCCTCGCGGCGCTCACGCAGCGGCGGCAGTTCCAGGGTCACCACGTTGAGTCGGTAATACAGGTCGCTGCGGAATTCGCCGGCCTTGCTCGACTCGACGAGATCGGATTTGGTCGCCGCGATGACACGGCAATCCACTGCCACGCTCTGGTTCGAGCCGAGTCGTTCAAGCGTGCGTTCCTGCAACACCCGCAGCAGCTTGATCTGCAGGGGCAGGGGCATGCTTTCCACTTCGTCGAGGAACAGCGTGCCGCCGTCGGCGTGTTCGATCTTGCCGATCCGGCGTTTACCCGCGCCGGTAAAGGCGTTGGCCTCGTGGCCGAAGATTTCGCTTTCGAAGAGGTTCTCCGGCAGGCCGCCGCAGTTCAGGGCGACGAACTGCCGGGTGTGGCGCCGACTGAAATCATGCAGGCAGCGCGCAACCAGTTCCTTGCCGGTGCCAGTCTCGCCTTCGATCAGCACGTTGGCCGAGGTATCGGCGACGTTGGCGATCAGTTCCCGCAGGTTCTGCATGGCCGGCGAGCGTCCGATGATCCGCCCTTCGAGGGAGTCGCGCTCGGCCAGTTGCCGACGCAGCGACGATACCTCCCGCGCCAGGCTGCGTTGCTCCAGGGCGCGGCGGGCGACATCCACCAGTCGCTCGGGGGAGAACGGCTTTTCCATGAAGTCGTAGGCGCCTTTCTGCATCGCGCCGACGGCCATGGAGATGTCGCCATGCCCGGTGATCAGCACCACCGGCAGACTGCGGTCGCGGGCCTTGAGCCGGGTCAGCAATTCCAGACCATCGATGCCCGGCAGACGAATGTCGCTGACGACGATGCCGGCGAAGTTGTCGCCGACCCGCTCCAGGGCTTCTTCGGCGCTGCCCACGCCAATGCAGGGAATGTCTTCCAGGGTCAGCGCCTGTTGGCAGCCGAGCAGCACATGGGGGTCGTCTTCGACGATCAATACACTAAGGTCGTTGTTCATATTGGCTCGGCGGGAGTGGGGCTTACCAACGGTAAACTGAGGACGAATGCGGTGCCACCGCTGGACGGGTGCTCGACACCCAGGTGACCGCCGGTGGCGGCGGCCAGGCTGGCGGAAAGGGTCAGGCCAAGGCCCAGGCCCTGTTCGCCGGGTTTGGTGGTGAAGAAGGGTTCGAACAGGTGCTTGCGCGCTTCGGCGTCAATGCCGTGGCCGTTGTCACGCACGCGCAACCGGTATTTGCCTTCGGACACTTCGCCTTCGAGCCACAACTCCGGCAGCGGCTGCGCTTGCATCGCATCCAGGGCGTTGCCGATGAGGTTGACCAGAATCTGCTCCAGGCGGGTCTGGTCGATTTGCACCTGCACATCGCTGAAGTCGCGGTGCAATTGCAGCTGAATGTTTTCCACCCGGCCGCCGAGCAATTGCAAGGCCGCGTCCACTGCTTTGCCGAGACAGGCCTGGCCTTTGTCATCCCCGCGCCGGGCGAACGAGCGCAGGCTGGCGGTGATCCTGCCCATGCGGTCGATCAGTTCGTTGATGGTCTTGAGGTTGGTGCTGGCCACGTCGAGCTGGCCGCGTTCGAGGAAGCGCACGGTATTGCCGGACAAGGTGCGCAGCGCCGCCAGCGGCTGGTTCAGTTCGTGGGCGATGCTGGTGGACATCTGGCCGATGGCCGCGAGCTTTCCGGCCTGTACCAGTTCATCCTGGGCGCGGCGCAAGGTCTCTTCGGCGTGCCGGCGCTCGCGGATCTGCCCCTTGAGCCGCTCGTTGCTGGCGCGCAGGTCGGTGGTGCGTTCGGTAATCCGACGCTCCAGTTGACTGTTGGCTTCCTGCAAGGCTTCCCGGGCCGCGAGGCGGGTGGCAATCACCTTGCGCCGCTCGTTCCAGGCGATCAGCAGGAACGCCAGGAGAGCAAACGCCACGGCCACCAGAATTCCCTGGTTGATCGCTTCGCGGCGCAAGTCCTGCAGCGGCGTGAGCAGGGTGAAATTCCACGGTGTGTCGCTCAAGTTGCGGGTTTGTGCCAGATAGCTGATGTTTTCTTCGTCGGCAGCCAGTTCACTGTTGGCCGGAAAAGTCAGTTTCTCCACGCCTTCGGACAGGGTTTCCCGGGCCAGCGGTTGCAGTTCGTTAAGCGGGAACCAGTAGTACTGCAGGCTGCGGGCGAGTTTTTCCTTGGTTTCTTCGCTCAGCGGCACCACCGACTTCAAACGCCGGGCCGGATCGCTGGACAGAATGATGATGCCGTTCTCGTCGCTGACGAAGGCTTCCAGGCGTGCCCGCTGCCAGCGCTCTTCCATGGCCTCCAGGCGTACCTTGACCACCGCGACGCCGATGATCTTGCCGTGTTCTTCCAGGCCGTGGGCCAGGTAGTAACCGGGTTCGCCGTTGGTACTGCCGATGCCATAGAAGCGCCCCGGCTGACCCCGTATGGCGTTCTGGAAATAAGCACGGAAGGACAGGTCTTCACCCAGGTAACTGTCGAAGTCGCGCCAGTTGCTGGTGGCCATGACGCGGCCGGTGGTGTCCATCACATAGATGGCCCGACTGCGGCTGCGCCGGTTCAGGCCTTCGAGGTAATCGTTGACCGTTTGCCGGTGTTCCGGGGTCGGGTCGGCCAGCAACTGCGAAACGCTGGTTTCGAGCTCCAGCAGGCTGGGCAGGTAGGTGTATTTGCTGATTTCGCTTTCGACGGCACGGGCGTGCAGTTCCAGCTGACGCTGGCCGTTCTCGCCAAGGCTGCGGATGCCATAGTGTTCACTGATCCAGAAGCCGATATAGCCCAGGCCGATCATCATGGCGATGATCAGTGGTGGCAGGAACAGGTGACGAATCAGACGGGGTTTCACGGCAAGTGATGGCGACGTGTCGCGATGGGGATTGGGGTCGCATTTCATCACAGATGCCTTGGGTCAACCAGCGTTTGCCCGCCTCCCTGTAGGAGCGAGCCTGCTCGCGATGGTCTTCAACGATGACGCGTTCATCCTGGATGTACGCGGTGTCTTTGAATTCATCGCGAGCAGGCTCGCTCCTACAGGGGGAGGGGCGTACAGCTTTTAGTGCTGCAGAATCTTGTTGAGGAAGTGCTGTGTACGCTCGGCACGGTGGTTGATGTCGCCGAAGAATTCCTCTTTCGGGCAGTCTTCGATGATCTTGCCGGCGTCCATGAAAATAACGCGGTCGGCCACTTTACGGGCGAAGCCCATTTCGTGGGTCACGCACATCATGGTCATGCCTTCGTGGGCCAGTTGCACCATCACGTCGAGCACTTCGTTGACCATTTCCGGGTCCAGCGCCGAGGTCGGTTCGTCGAACAGCATGACGATCGGGTCCATCGCCAGCGCACGGGCAATCGCCACACGCTGCTGCTGGCCGCCGGACAGTTGGCCAGGGTGCTTGTGGGCGTGGGCCGAAAGACCGACGCGCTCGAGCAGTTGCAGACCTTTTTTGGTGGCTTCTTCCTTGCTGCGGCCCAGTACCTTGATCTGCGCGATGGTCAGGTTTTCGGTGATGGTCAGGTGCGGGAACAGCTCGAAGTGCTGGAACACCATGCCCACGCGCGAACGCAGTTTCGGCAGGTTGGTCTTCGGGTCGGCGATGGAGGTGCCGTCGACCACGATGTCGCCTTTCTGGAACGGTTCCAGTGCATTGACGCACTTGATCAGGGTCGATTTACCGGAACCGGATGGCCCGCATACCACGATCACTTCGCCTTTTTTGACCTCGGTGCTGCAATCAGTCAGTACCTGGAAGTCCCCATACCACTTGTTGATGCTTTTGATAGAGATCATACGGCGAACCTTTTTTGCAGACGCTTGACCAGCTGCGAGGCGGCAAAGCTGATGATGAAGTACACGAGACCGGCGAAGACCAGGAACTCATTGGAGCGGCCAATGATGTCGCCACTGGCGCGCGAAGCATTGAGGAAGTCCACCAGGCCGACGGCGTAGACCAGCGAGGTGTCCTGAAACAGGATGATGCTCTGTTGCAGCAACAGCGGCGTCATCTTGCGGAACGCTTGCGGCAGGATGATCAGGCGCATCATCTGGCCGTAAGTCATGCCCAGTGCCTGGGCAGCGCCCATCTGGCCCTTGGGAATCGACTGCACACCGGCGCGGACGATTTCGCAGAAGTACGCCGCTTCGAACATCATGAACGCCACGATGCACGAGGCGAATGCGCCGATCGGCGTGTCTTCGCCAGTGATCCAGCGCAGCACGAACGGCACCGCCAGGTAGAACCAGGTGATCACCAGCAGCAACGGGATCGAGCGGAAGTAGTTGACGTAGGCGCCGGCCAGGTTCGACAGCAGTTTGTTGTGCGACAGACGGCACAGCGCCAGTATCGTGCCGAGGATGATCCCGCCGACCACGCCCATGGCCATCAGCTTGAGGGTCATGATCATGCCGTTCCACAGGCCCGGCAGGGACGGGATGATGCCCGAGAAGTCGAATTCCATCATTTACCCCCTACGGAAATCAGGCCAGGTACAGCGACTTTCTTCTCGACCAGGCGCATCAGCAACATCAGGCTCATGTTCAGGGTGAAGTAGATCAGCGTTGCCAGGGTAAAGGCTTCGAACAGGTTGGCGGAGAACTCGGCGGTCTGTTTGGTCTGCGCGAGCAGTTCCATCAAGCCGATCAGCGAAGCCACGGAGGTGTTCTTGAACACGTTCAAAAATTCCGAGGTAAGCGGCGGAATGATGATCCGGTAGGCCTGGGGCAGCAGCACGTTCCAGTAGATCTGCGGCAGCTTGAAACCCATGGCGCGGGCCGCGGATTCCTGGCCTTTGGGCAGGGCCTGGATACCGGTGCGCACCTGTTCGCAAACCCGGGCTGTGGTGAACAGGCCCAGGCACACGACGACGCTGAGGAAGGCCGAAGTGGTCGGGTTCAGGTCCTGCTTGTACCACTCTTGCAGGTCGGCAGGCAGCAGATCGGGTACCAGGAAGTACCAGATGAACAGCTGAACCAGCAGCGGCACGTTACGGAAAAGTTCGACGTAGCAGGTGGCGATGCCCGATACGATGCGATTCGGCACGGTGCGCATGACGCCCAGGATCGAGCCCAGTGTCAGGGCGATGATCCAGGCCGCGATCGCTATACCGATGGTCCAGGCCAGACCGGACACGTACCAGTCGAAATAGGTCTCGCTGCCCACGCCGGTGGACTTGAAGAACACGCCCCAGTCCCAGTTGTAATTCATTAGGGTCTCCCCTCAGTCAATCGATGTACAAGTGCCCGCTTGGGGGAAGCTCCGTTCCCGCCTGATCTTTACGATCAGGCACACGCCCCCGGCTCGACAGCCACCGGTTCGAGTGTTTCCAAAAAATGCCAGCAGGAAGTGACCACCTCCTGAAAGGGCCAGGGCCCTCTCAGGAGATAAGGTTAGTCAGAAAATCAGGACTTCTTGTCGTCAGCCGCTTTGTCGGTCGGATTGGCGATCAGGGCCTTGAGTTCGTCGCTCATCGGGAAGTTCAGGTTCAGGCCTTTTGGCGGGATTGGCTGCATGAACCATTTGTCGTAGATCTTGTTGATCTCGCCCGAAGCGTAGGTGGCCTTGATGGCGTCATCCACGGCCTTTTTGAACGGCTCATCGCCTTTGCGCACCATGCAGCCGTAGATTTCGAAAGACTGTGGAGTGCCGGTTACAGCCCAGTCTTTCGCGTTCTTGGCCTTGGCCGCTTCACCCGCCAGCAGGGCGTCATCCATCATGAAAGCGACGGCACGGCCGGTTTCCAGCATCTGGAAGGACTCGCCATGGTCCTTGGCGGAGATGACGTTCATGCCCATCTGCTTGTCGGCATTCATCGACTTCAGGATGCGCTCGGACGTGGTACCTGCGGTGGTCACGACGTTCTTGCCGGCCAGATCCGGGAAGTCCTTGTACTTGGAGTCAGCCTTGGACAGCAGGCGAGTACCGATTTCGAAGATGCCGACAGAGAAGTCAACTTGCTGCTGACGCTCGACGTTGTTGGTGGTGGAGCCGCACTCGAGGTCCACGGTGCCGTTCTGCACCAGCGGGATGCGGGTTTGCGAGGTCACCAGGTTGTATTTGACCTGGAGATTCGGCATGTCGAGGTCTTTTTTCAGGGCTTCAACGACTTTCAGCTGAATGTCGTGGGAGTAGCCGACCGGTTTGCCGGAAGCGTCGGCAATGTAGGAGAACGGAATGGAAGCGTCGCGATGGCCCAGGGTGATGACACCGGACTCTTTGATCTTCTTCAGGGTGCCGGTCAGTTCGGCGGCGAAAACTGGCGTGCTGATCAGAGCGGCAGCAATGGCTGCGCCCAGGATGTGGGGAACGATGCGCATCAAATTTTCCTCGACATTGTTTTTTTTATGGAGCCAGTTCATCGGCCCTTTTGTGCTGCAAAACACCTGAGCGCTACTGAGCGTTGGCGCTAAGGACATTCGTCGAAGAAGTGTAGAGCATGACTCGTGCCAGACCAGTCTGAATTAATCAAAGTATTGATTTATAAGGGAATTAAATATTTTTTGCGCTGAAATTTCAGTGGTGTGATCCGGTTAACCGAACCGACCGTCAGGTCGCGTTCGGAAAACCGAATGGTGGCGGGGTGCTACCCGGCCATCAGGGGTATTTGCGCTTGTCCGGTGCTGGCGGGAAGTACTGGTACAACCAGGTCTCACTCAGCGTACGGTCGTTGGTGCGGATGAACAGGCGCAGCTCGACAGGATCAGTGCTGTCATTGGTCGGGTACCAGTCAAACAGGATGCGGTAGCCCTTGATGTCATCCAGCTTGAGTACGCTGAAATCCTTGACCTCGCCGTTCGAGCAAGTGACCACCGGCTCGATGCCCGCGCCTTCGGGCAAGCGGTCCAGACCACCGCCGGTGAAGTCCACGGCGAAACGACGGGCCCAGACTGGCGGGTAATGCTCGCCCGGTGCCCAGCCTTCGGTGAAGCCTCCCATCCCGGAACGGGTGGCATTGACCCGCGCCAGCGGCGTGCCGACCGGTGGCAATGCACTCCAGTAGAGCTTGTAGCCGTAGTTCAACGAATCGCCGGCAGCCACCGGTTTCTTCGGTGTCCAGAAGGCGACGATGTTGTCCATGGTTTCGCCCGTGGTGGGGATTTCCAGCAGGTCGACCGAGCCTTCGCCCCATGCGGTGGTCGGCTCGACCCACAGGCTCGGGCGACGGCTGTACCAGTCGACGGTGTCCTGATAGCTGGCGAACTCGTGGTCGGTCTGCACCAGGCCGAAACCTTTCGGATCCTTGTCAGCGAAGGCGTTGAATTGCAGGGTCGCCGGGTTGTTCAGCGGGCGACAGATCCACTCGCCGTTGCCGCGCCACATGGCCAGGCGATCGGAGTCATGGATTTGCGGGTGAATGGTGTCGCACATCCGGCGTTCGTGGGTACCGCAGCTGAACATGCTGGTCATTGGCGCAATGCCCAGCTGGTCGATGGCTGTGCGTGCGTTGATGTGGGCGTCGATTTCCATCACCACGCGCTCGGCCTGGCAGTCGATATCGAAGCGGTAGGCACCGGTGGCGCTCGGCGAATCGAGCAGGGCGTAAACCACGAAGCGGGTGCTGTCCTTGTCCGGCGTCTCGAACCAGAACTTGGTGAAGTCGGGGAATTCTTCACGTTTTTTGGCGTAGGTATCGATGGCCAGGCCCCGGGCCGACAGGCCGTACTGCCCAGTGGCGTCCACCGCACGGAAGTAACTGGCGCCAAGGAAAGACACGACATCGTGCTTGTCCAGTTCCGGGGCCTTGAACAACTTGAAGCCGGAGAAACCCAGGTCGCCCTTGAGCTGTGCGGTGTCGACCGTGGTGTTTTCATAGTTGAACAGCGACGGGCGGAAATGCACTTCACGCGCCTGGCGGGTCTTGGGGTCGACGCTGTACATGCGCACCGGCTGCTTGAACCCCATGCCGACGTGGAAAAACTGCACATCCAGCTGACCGTTCAGGTCATTCCACAACGAGTGGTTGGCGTCGTAGCGGATCGCGTTGAAGTTCTGCGGCGTCATGCTCGCCAGGGTCGGCGGCAACTGTTGCTTGGTGTCCTGGTAGCGATTGCTGGCGAGCTGTCTGGCCTGGATTTTCAGTGCTTCGAAGTCGAACGCGGTGGCCTCGCCATCAGCGGTACCGGCGTTGGCGGCCCAGGCCTGGGCGGCCAACAGGCCCGTGGCGGACAAGCCGGTGTAGGCGGCAATGGCCATGGAGGCTTTGAGCAAGTTCCTGCGGTGCATAAATACAACCTGTCGTGAACAATCCCGCGCCGTTCCTGGCACGTGCTGGATCAGAAATATCGGTTCGGACATGCCTTCGGCCAAACGCAACGGACTTTGAAACAGATGCCGGATAGCTTAAACCGTTCGATTGCCGAGCAAAATTGATTGATAGCACTGCGCCGCCTCGGCAATGAAACAAGTCATGTCGGGAAACAATTCCGACAGTGGTTTCTGAATTAAAGGGTATTTCTGCCTTTTTCGACTAATTACTCTAAAAACCTCTTTTCAGCGCCCGGATTATTTCTATTCTGTGTGCATGACCGGTCTATGCCCGAAAGGCCGGTGCGGTTCAGTCGGCACGTTGCGGCTGCTGAAAAGGGGGAGGGCGATGCGGTTTTTTTTTGCAGTTTTCTTTGACGTTCAGAAGGACATCGTCCATGTCGAAAGTACAGAACATCGCCGAGCTGTTGGGAATCTTTCCGTGTCTGGCCTTGGGGCGACGAAGACGCCGGCTCAATAGCGAGGAAATCAAGCTGGTGGAGCGCTATCGGGAACTGTCGGAGAGCGACAGGATTGCGATGCGGTATCTGGTGGATGCGATGAGGAGTGTTTCGCGGTTTTGAACAATGGGGCATTCCCGTCTGGCTGGGATGCCCTCATCTACCAATCCCTGGAGTGCTCGGATCGCTGATGCAAAACGCGCAAAACCTGTACCTGGCCTTGGGCGAATCGGTAAGGAACGATATAGGGATAACGGCCAAGCACCAACTCTCGGACATCGGGCATGCCTGAAGGCCTGCCCGAGCCGGGAAACTGTTCCAACAGTTCAAAGGATTGCAAAATCGTGGAAATGATTTCGAGAGCGGTTTGTGCGCCAACTACCTTTCGGTAGTGCTCGTGGATGGTATCGAGATCGCTATCGGCTTTTTCAGTCAGTACTACGCTCGGCACGTTTTGCCCACTTAGCCTTCACGGCATCCAGATCGGTGAGTTTCCCCGCGTCGGCATCGGCGATGCCTTCACTGATGGCTTGCAGATGCCAGGACTCGGCTTCCACATATCGAACCAATGCACGCTTGAGGTGGTACTGACGATCTCTGTCGGTGGCCGCAGCCAGTAAATCCAGCTGCTGTGCCAGTTGTTCTTCGACGCGAAAAGACAAAACGGGTGAGGCCATGATGGCTCTCCAAATGTGTATACGCTGTAAACAACGTAAACACCCTAGGCTTTACCGTCGGATTCGTCAACCGATGCAGCGTGCATTCGTGACGAAACTCTAGCTGGAGATACTGGCGTGAGACGGGAGGAAAATGTTGCGAAATGATTGGATTACTCCTATTGCCCCGGCACCCTTCGGTACCGGGGCAAACTCAGTCAGCGACTGACCTTCCAGGCATCCCCGGCAGGCGCAGTGCCGTGGTCATACGGCTTGGCGATCCACATGTAGAGCAAGCCCAAACCAATCACGATGGCGGTACTGAGCACCATCGCGTAGTTGATGTACCACGCAGCATCCGGCGTACGTGGCCAGGCCATGTTGATGATGGCTCCGACACCATAGACCAGCGCGCCGATGTTCACCGCCCAACCCCAGGCGCCGAGGGTGAATTTGCCGCTCGGTTTCCAGCCTTTCATGCGGGCGTACAGCGCCGCGAGCACGATCATCTGGAACGCCAGGTAGATGCCGATTGCCGCGAAGCTGACGATGGTGGCCACCGCGTCTTGCAGGAAGAAGCCGAGGATGATGATCAGTGCCGGCAGGACGCCGGACACGAACAGCGCGGCAACTGGAACCTGAGTCGTAGGGGAAATCTTCTTCAGCAGTCGGCTGCCGATGACCATTTCATCACGAGCATAGGAATACAGCAGACGACTGGCCGCCGCTTGCAGGCTGATCACGCAGGAGATGAAGGAAATCATCACCACACCCATCACCACTTTCGAACCGATCGGGCCAAAGGCGTTGTTGAGGATGGTGGTGACCGGGTCCTTGTCGGTGCCGTTGATCACTGCTTGCATGTCTGGCACGGCCAGGATCAGTGCCAGGCAGGCGAACATTGCCGCGACGCCGCCGATGTAGATGGTCATGCGCATGGCCACCGGAATTTTCTTGCTCGGGTTCGGGGTTTCTTCGGCCACGTCGCCGCAGGCCTCGAAGCCGTAGTACAGGAACATCCCCGCCAGCGAAGCGGTGAGGAACGCCGGCAGGTACGAGCCGTCGACGCTGATGTCGAAAGTGTTGAACAACACGCTGATCGATTGATGACGCTCGAAAATCAGCAGGTAGACGCCAACGATGACTGCGCCGACCAGTTCACAGAGGAAGCCGAACATGGCGATCCGCGCCAGCACCTTGGTGCCGCTGAGGTTGACCAGGGTGGCGAACAGCGTCAGGAACAGGGCGATGATGATGTTGGTATTGTTGCTCGGTTCGAAGCCCATCATGGCTGCCAGGTACGGACCGGCACCCACGGCAACTGCGGCGATGGTGACGCACAGGGCGATGGAGTAGATCCAGCCGACCATCCACGCCCAGCGCTTGCCCACCAGACGGCGGGCCCATGGATACACACCGCCGGAAATCGGGAACTGCGAGACCACTTCGCCGAAGATCAGGCACACCAGCAGCTGGCCGCAACCGACCAGCAAATATGCCCAGAACATCGGTGGCCCGCCCGCAGCGAGGCACAGGCCGAACAGGGTATAGACCCCTACGACCGGGGACAGGTATGTGAAGCCCAGGGCGAAGTTTTCCCACAGGCTCATGCTGCGATTGAAGTTGGAGGTATAGCCCAGCTTGCGTAGTTGCTCGGCATCGCTGTCGGCAACGACTGCAGAGAGATCGGGTGATGCACTCATGTGTATTTCTCCGGAAAATCGGCAGATTTCGGATGTCCGAAACCGTGGCGGGGCCTTGAGGGCACCGCCCGGATCGGTGGTTATTGTTATGTCTTCTTTGGGGTGGAGCCTGGTGGTGCGTATTGCCGGTTTCTGCCTTGAAACCGAGGTGAGCCATTCGCTGTAGGAGCGAGCCTGCTCGCGAAAAACCTGAGGACACCGCGGGGCGTCAGGATCCCCGCGTCAACGTTGACGTCCATCGCGAGCAAGCTCGCTCCTACAGGCGATGCATTTTTTAATGCTTGAACATCACATGGCGAACGACGGTGTAGTCCTCCAGTCCGTACATGGACATGTCCTTGCCATAACCGGACAGTTTCTGACCGCCATGAGGCATTTCGCTGACCAGCATGAAGTGCGTGTTGACCCAGGTGCAGCCGTACTGCAGGCGAGCCGACAGGCGATGGGCGCGGCCGACGTCGGCGGTCCACACCGACGACGCCAGGCCGTAGTCCGAATCGTTGGCCCAGCCCAGCACTTGCGCTTCATCGTTGAACTTGGTCACCGACACCACCGGCCCGAACACTTCGCGGCGGACGATTTCATCATCCTGCTGCGCATCGGCCAGCACGGTTGGTTCGAAGAAGAAGCCATTGCCTTCCACCGCCTTACCACCGGTGATCAGACGAATATGCGGCTGGGCCACGGCGCGCTCGACGAAACCGGTGACTCGGTCACGATGTTGCGCGGTGATCAGCGGGCCGAGTTCGGTCGACGGATCATCCTGCAAGCCGTATTTGATGCTGCTGACGGCGGCGCCGAGTTTCTCGACGAACTTCTCGTAGATGCCGGCTTGTGCGTAGATGCGGCAGGCAGCGGTGCAGTCCTGGCCAGCGTTGTAGAAACCGAAGGTGCGGATGCCCTCGACGGCGGCATCGATGTCGGCGTCGTCGAAGATGATCACCGGGGCTTTGCCGCCCAGTTCCATGTGCATGCGTTTGACGGTATCGGCGGTGCTGGAAATGATGTTCGAACCGGTGGCAATCGAACCGGTCAGCGACACCATGCGCACTTTCGGGTGGGTCACCAGCGGGCTGCCGACGGTAGGACCGCGGCCGAACACCAGGTTGAGTACGCCGGCCGGGAAGATAGCCGACGCCAGTTCGGCCAGGCGCAGGGCCGTCAGCGGAGTCTGTTCCGACGGCTTGAGCACCACGGTATTGCCGGCGGCCAGGGCCGGGGCGATTTTCCAGGCGACCATCATCAACGGGTAGTTCCACGGCGCGATGGAGGCGATCACGCCCACCGGATCGCGGCGGATCATCGAGGTGTGGCCTGGCAGGTACTCGCCACCGGCTGAACCGCTCATGCAGCGGCTGGCGCCGGCGAAGAAACGGAACACGTCGGCGATTGCCGGGATCTCGTCGTTCAGTGCGGCGCTGTAAGGCTTGCCGCAGTTGTCCGATTCCAGTTTGGCCAGCTCTTCGCCATGGGCCTCGATGGCATCGGCGAGCTTGAGCAGCAGCAGCGAGCGCTCTTTCGGCGGGGTCTGCGACCAGCTATCGAACGCGGCATCGGCAGCGCGCACGGCGGTATCGACCTGGGCTTCGCTGGCTTCGTTGATTTCCACCAGCACACTACCCAGTGCCGGGTTGAACACAGGTTGGGCGGGGCCTTCGCCGACGAGCAGTTGGCCGTTGATCAAGAGTTTGGTTTGCATGGCATTTGTCCTCTTCAAGGCAGATCTTGTTTTTCTGTGGGAGCGAGCCTGCTCGCGAAAGCGTCCTGACGGTCGACATCTGTGTTGAATGTCATACCGTCTTCGCGAGCAGGCTCGCTCCCACAGGGATATTCGTTGTTGGTTCCTGATTTACTTACCGCCACTCCCCGCAACGCTTTCACCACCACGGGTCAGGTAATAGGCGCCGAGGATCGGCAGCATGGTCACCATCATCACCAGCATCGCCACGACGTTGGTCACCGGCACGTCCCGTGGGCGGCTGAGCTGGTTGAGCAGCCACAGCGGCAGGGTGCGTTCATGGCCGGCGGTGAAGGTGGTGACGATGATTTCGTCGAACGACAGCGCAAAGGCGAGCATGCCGCCAGCCAGCAACGCCGAGCCGAGGTTCGGCAGGATGATGTAGCGGAAGGTCTGCCAGCCGTCGGCGCCGAGGTCCATCGAGGCTTCGATCAGGCTGTGGGAGGTACGGCGCAAGCGGGCGATGACGTTGTTGTAGACGATCACCACACAGAAGGTCGCGTGACCGACGATGATGGTGAACATCCCCGGCTCGATTCCCAGTGTCTTGAAGGTCGCCAGCAGGGCGATCCCGGTGATGATCCCCGGCAAGGCGATCGGCAGGATCAGCATCAGCGAGATGCCCTGCTTGCCGAAGAAGTCGCGGCGGTACAACGCCGCCGAGGCCAGCGTGCCGAGGATCATGGCGATCAGGGTGGCAATCGAGGCGATCTGCAACGACAACTTGATCGCTTCGAGCACGTCCGGCCGTGAGAACGCTACGCTGAACCACTTCAGGGTGAAGCCCCTGGGCGGAAAGCTGAACGCCGCGTCTTCGGTATTGAAGGCGTACATGAAGATGATCAGGATCGGGAAGTGCAGGAACACCAGCCCGCCCCAGGCTGCGATTTTCAGGCCGATTGAGGCTTTCTCAGAGTGCATCGAAGGCCCCCAGACGTTTGACGATGGACAGGTAGATGGCGATCAGCACGATCGGCACCAGAGTGAAGGCGGCAGCCATTGGCATATTGCCGATGGCGCCCTGCTGGGCGTACACCATGCTGCCGACGAAGTAGCCGGGCGGGCCGACCAGTTGCGGCACGATGAAGTCACCCAGAGTCAGCGAGAAGGTGAAGATGGAGCCGGCGGCAATACCCGGCACCGACAGCGGCAGAATCACTTGCATGAAGGTCTGGCGCGGCTTGGCACCGAGGTCGGCGGAAGCTTGCAGCAGCGATGGCGGCAGGCGTTCCAGCGACGCCTGGATCGGCAGGATCATGAACGGCAGCCAGATGTAGACGAACACCATGAAGCGGCCCAGGTGCGAGGTCGACAAGGTACTGCCGCCAACGCCCGGCATGTCCATCACCAATTGCAGGAACGGCTCCAGCCCCAGGTGTTGCACAAACCACTGTGCCACGCCGCCCTTGGCCAGCAGCAGCGTCCAGGCGTAGGCCTTGACGATGTAACTGGCCCACATCGGCATCATCACCGCGATGTAGAAAAACGCCTTGGTCTTGCCCGTGGTGTAGCGCGCCATGTAATAGGCAATCGGGAATGCGACGATAGCGCTGGCAATCGACACGACAATCGCCATGCCCAGGGTGCGCAGGATGATGTCGAAATTCGACGGCTGGAACAGCGCGGTGAAGTTGGCCAAGGTCAGGTCAGGGGTGACCGCCATGGTGAAGTCGTCGAAGGTGTAGAAACCTTGCCACAGCAGAACCAGCAATGAACCCAGGTAGATCGCGCCGAACCACAGCAGCGGCGGGACCAGCAGTAGCGACAGGTAAAAATTCGGCCGGCGATACAGCAGGTTGGAAAACCTGCGCAGCAGCGAGCCGCTGGCCGGAGTTTGAGGGATAGCCACGGTGTTCATCTCACACCCCGCCTGCAACGGTATCGTGCAACGGAATCATTGCCTCGCGCGCCCAGCGTGCGCTGATGCGCTGACCGGTCTGGTGTTGTGCGCTGGTGTCCAGCCATTGGTTGTTGGCCTTGCTGATGCTCAGGGTCTGGCCGTTTTCCAGTTTCAGCTCATAGCGAGTTGCACTGCCTTGGTACTGGATGTCATGTAGCAAACCGCTGACTTCAATCTCGTGACTGGCCAGCGGGCCGTCGGCGAATCGCACGTGTTCCGGGCGAATCGAGAACGGCTGCGGGTTGCCGCTCAATTGCCTGGCCAGGTCGCCGCGAATCACGTTGGAAGTGCCGACGAATTCCGCGACGAAGGTGGTGGCCGGTTTCATGTAGAGGTTGCGCGGGCTATCGACCTGTTCGATACGCCCCTTGTTGAACACCGCGACGCGGTCGGACATCGACAGTGCTTCGGTCTGGTCATGGGTGACGAAAATGAAGGTGATGCCGAGCTGGCGCTGCAGCTTTTTCAGTTCGCCCTGCATTTGCTCGCGCAACTTCAGGTCGAGCGCGCCCAGAGGTTCGTCGAGCAGCAGCACCCGGGGACGGTTGACCAAGGCGCGGGCCAGGGCCACACGCTGGCGCTGGCCGCCGGACAGTTGCACCGGCTTGCGGTCGCCGTAGCCACCGAGGGCGACCATGTCGAGGGCTTCTTCGGCGCGCTTCTGGCGTTCGACTTTGCCGACGCCTTTGACTTTCAATCCATAGGCGACGTTGTCGCGAACGTTCATGTGCGGGAACAGCGCGTAATCCTGGAACACGGTGTTCACGTCACGCTGGTAGGGCGGCAGCCCGGCGGCTTCGACGCCATGAATACGGATGGAACCTGCGCTCGGTTGTTCAAAGCCGGCGATCAGGCGCAAACAGGTGGTTTTGCCCGAGCCGGAAGGCCCCAGCATGGAGAAGAACTCGCCGTCCTCAATGTCGATGGAAACCCGGTCGACGGCTTTCACTTCGCCGAACTGACGGGAAACGTTGGTGAACTGGACTGCAAGTGTCATGGTGCGGTGCTCCAAAAAGGCGAAGGCCGTCGCAGCGGCCCTGCCTGGACTTCTGAAAAAACTTACATCTATAAACTGAGCGCGGTAGCAACAACGGCGCAGATCAACTGTAGGAGCGAGCCTGCTCGCGAAGGCGGTGTGTCAGTCAGCAGCTTATTGACTGTGATGCCCTCATCGCGAGCAGGCTCGCTCCTACAGGGTGGGGCGGATTACCTACCGCCCATGATCGCGATGTAGTCCTGGGTCCAGCGGCTGTACGGCACGAACTTGCCGCCTTCAGCCTGCGGGGTTTTCCAGAAGGCGATCTTGTCGAAGTTGTCGAAACCGTTGGTCTTGCAACCCTCGGCGCCAAGCAGTTCGCTCTCCTTGCACGCCGCCGGAACCGCTGGCAAGGAGCCGAACCATGCCGCTACGTCGCCCTGGACCTTCGGTTGCAGCGACCAGTCCATCCACTTGTAGGCGCAATTCGGGTGCTTGGCCTCGGCGTGCATCATGGTGGTGTCGGCCCAACCGGTGGCGCCTTCTTTCGGGATGGTCGAGGCGATTGGTTGTTTGTCGTTCACCAGGCCGTTGACCTGATACGGCCAGGAGGAGCCTGCGACCACACCTTCGTTCTTGAAGTCGCTCATTTGCACGGTGGTGTCATGCCAGTAGCGATGGATCAACGGCTGCTGGGCACGCAACAGGTCGAGCACGGCCTTGTATTGCGCCTCGGTCAGTTCGTAGGGGTTCTGGATGCCCAGTTCCGGCTTGGCGGTTTTCAGGTACAGCGCCGCGTCGGCGATGTAGATCGGGCCGTCATAGGCCTGCACGCGGCCCTTGTTCGGCTTGCCGTCCGGCAGGTTTTCCGCATTGAACAGCACGCCCCAGGTGGTGGGCGCGGTCTTGAATACGTTGGTGTTGTACATCAACACGTTCGGACCCCACTGATACGGGGTGCCGTAGGTCTGCTTGTTGACCACGTACCACGGCCCGTCCTTGAGGCGCGGGTCGAGGTTTTTCCAGTTCGGGATCAACGCGGTGTTGATCGGCTGCACACGCTTGCCGACGATCAGGCGCAGGGAGGCGTCGCCCGACGCGGTGACCAGGTCGTAACCACCCTTGGCCATCAGGCTGACCATTTCATCGGAGGTGGCGGCGGTCTTGACGTTGACCTTGCAGCCGGTTTCCTTCTCGAAACCGGTCACCCAGTCGTAGGCCTTGTCGCTCTCGCCACGCTCGATATAGCCAGGCCAGGCCACAATATCCAGTTGACCCTCGCCCGCCCCGACAGCTTTGAGCGGCTCGGCGGCCTGGACGCTGGCGCTGGCCAGCAGCGCGGTGGTGATTGCACTGAGCAGTGCGGTCTTGTGCACGAACATGGGAATTCCCTCTTCTTTAATTATGGTCGGGGCAGTGTTTTGAACGTGGTGAAGCAGGCCTTTGGTGGCTTGTTATCAGCTTAGTCAGAGATGCTCTCCATGGCGGGCCATGATGTGCCGCACCACGCTGTAGTCCTGAAGCGAATCGCTGGACAGGTCCTTGCCGTAGCCCGAGCGCTTCAGGCCACCATGGGGCATTTCGCTGACCAGCATGAAATGGCTGTTGATCCAGGTGCAGCCGTACTGCAAGCGCGCCGCGACCTGCATGGCCTTGTCGAGGTTCTGGGTCCAGACCGACGAGGCCAGGCCGTATTCCGAATCGTTGGCCCAGTCCACCGCTTGTTCCAGTTCATCGAAACGGGTCACGGTGACCACCGGACCGAACACTTCGCGCTGGACGATCTCGTCACTTTGCTTGCACCCGGCCAGCAGGGTCGGCTGGTAATAGAAACCGGCGCCGGAATGCACGGCTGCACCGGTGACCCGCTCGATATGCGGCTGGCCGAGGGCGCGCTCGACAAAACTGGCCACGCGGTCACGCTGGCGGGTGCTGATCAGCGGGCCGATTTCGTTGTCGGCGTCGCGTTTACCGGCGAAGCGCAGGCTGCCGACGGCCGCGCCAAGCTCGGCCACCAAGCGGTCATGAATTCCCGCCTGTGCGTAGATGCGGCAAGCGGCGGTGCAGTCCTGGCCGGCGTTGTAATAGCCGTAAGTGCGCACGCCTTCGACCACAGCCTGAATGTCGGCATCGTTGCACACGATCACCGGCGCCTTGCCGCCGAGCTCGAGGTGGGTTCGTTTGAGTGTTTTCGAGGCGGCCTGGAGGATTTTTTGCCCGGTGACGATATCGCCGGTCAGCGACACCATGCGGATCTTTGGATGGCTGACCAAATGGCTGCCGACGCCTTCGCCACCACCACAAATGATGTTGATCACGCCCCGTGGCAGGATCTCGGCCAACGCTGGCGCCAGGGCCAGGATCGACAGCGGTGTGTGCTCCGACGGCTTGAACACCAGCGTGTTGCCGGCGGCGAGGGCTGGGGCGATTTTCCACGCGGCCATCATGATCGGGTAGTTCCACGGCGCGATGGAGGCGACCACGCCTATCGGATCGCGGCGCACCATGCTGGTGTAGCCCGGCAGGTATTCGCCGCTGAGCTGGCCGGTCTGGCAGCGCACGGCTCCGGCGAAGAAGCGGAACACGTCGATCGTGGCATTCAGGTCATCCTGACGGGCCAGGTGCAACGGTTTGCCGCAGTTCATGGATTCGAGGCGGGCCAGCAGGTCGGCGTTTTTTTCGATGGCGTTGGCGATGTCCAGCAACAGGTTCGAACGCTGCTGCGGAGTGGTGCGGGACCAACCGGCAAAGGCGCGATTGGCGGCGAGGATCGCGGCTTCGACTTGCTCGGTACTGGCTTCGGCGATCCGGGTCAGGACTTCCCCGGTGGCCGGGTTGAGAATCGGTTCGACGCAACCTTGACCGGCAACCAATTCACCATCGATCAACAATGCGGTGAACAACGGGGTCTGCGCACCAGCCATTTTTCGGGCTCTCTTTGCTTGTGTGGCTTGTTGTGTAGACATGGCAGCGCTCCCTGAGACCGGGGGCCGACTGTCTTTATTAGATGTACCAAGACTAGTGCGCGGCCCCGAGGACAACAAATACTAAATACTGAAGGTGGCGTTCGATTAAATAGATGGCTTGCGCCCGCCATGGGGTTGTTCGCGGGCGACCGTGAGGAATGGGTCCACCAGCGCCGGCCGCGCTGTGCCGCGACGCCACGCCAGGCCGACATCGAGGGTCTGGCTCAGGTCGGCAATCTGCCGGGCTTCAATGATGTCGCCCTCCAGTGACCATGGGCGATAAGTCATGTCAGGCTGGATCGACACCCCCAATCCGGCGGCCACCAGGCTGCGCACGGCTTCGGTCGAGGCGGTGCGCAGGGTGATGCGCGGTTGCAGCGAGGCGGCGGACCACATGCGCTGGGCGTTGCGGTCCATTTCATCGACGTTGAGTTGAATCAATGGCTCGCGGGCCACGTCGGCGAGGTTGATGCTGTCGTGCTCCAGCAACGGGTGTTGGGCCGGCAGCCAGAGCCGGTGCGGCGAGTGGGTCAGCACTTCGGTCTGCAGGGCGTGGCGGTCTTCGAGGTTGGAGAGGATCAGCACGCCGACATCGATCTCGCCGCTGACCAGCAAATGCTCGATGTACGGGCGTTCATCTTCCATCACGCGGATTTCCACGTTGGGGTAGGCGCGCTGGAACCGGGTGAGCAAGTCCGCCAGGTAATAACCGGCCACCAGGCTGGTCACGCCGACGATCAACTGCCCGGCGACCTGGTCGGTGCTCTGTTGCAGGCTGCGTTTGGCGTTGTCCACGGTGGCCAGGATCAAGTGCGCCTGACGCAGGAACTGATGCCCCTGGTGGGTCAGGGTCATGCCCTTGGCATGGCGGCTGAACAGGCTGACGCCGATTTCTTCCTCCAGTTGCTGGATGGCCAGGGTCAGGGTCGACTGGGAAATGAACGCGGTTTGCGCGGCGGCCGAGATCGAGCCGGTCTCGGCCACGGCAATGAAATGACGGATCTGACGCAAGGTCATCATGGGAAAGCACCCGGTGGGCTGTTTTTATCGATTTGCGAGAGTGTATATCGTTTTTTTGAAACGCTGCTTTATGCCGCAAGTTTCAAGCGGCACGTACAAGGGCTTGAGCAGCGCCTCGAAGCACTCTTGCGGGCAGCCATCGGGCACTTTCGATCCAGGCGGGTGGCCTTGGTTTCGGGTTGAACGTCGTGTGGCGGCGAATGAACCCCCGTGGATTGCCCGATCAACTACTCAGGTCCAGCCATACAAGCGAGCCAGCTCGCGATGGTGTTTTCAGCCCCGTCTGCATCCTCAATGACCAATCCTCGGCCCCTTTCTACCCAATCACCGCTGGCACTCATCCCCTCAAATGGCGGACAGTCCCAAACCAGAGCCCATCCGCCTTTTTCAACGGGATGAGAAGTGGCGCGCATCCGTCTTATAAATGAAACACCGCCCTCGGCTATACTCCCCGCATTTCGAATCAGGCCCTGAGGATTGACTGTGAAGAACTGGACATTGCGCCAACGTATTTTGGCGAGTTTTGCGGTCATTATCGCCATCATGCTGTTGATGGTGGTCGTCTCGTATTCGCGGTTGTTGAAGATTGAGGAAAGCCAGGACAGCGTTCGCGATGACGCATTGCCGGGGCTTTACTACAGCTCCATGACTCGCAGCGCCTGGGTCGATGCTTACCTGCAGACTCAGGAAATACTCGGCTTTAAAGAGGGGCAGGGCGTCAACAGTGAAGACGCCGCGGACTACAAGGCTTTCGAGGCGCGCCTGCAGGAGCAGATGAGCAACTATCGCAAGACCGTCACGACGGATGAGGACAAGGTCGAATATGCCGTATTCGAACAAAAGCACGAGGAGTTCAACAGGATTCTGGCTGCAGTGCTCGAACTGCACGGGCGGAACCAGGAAGCTGAAGCGGTCAAGTTGTTCACCGATCAACTGACCCCGGTCTGGACTGCCGGGCGGATGAAACTCAACGACATCATCCGCGAAAACAAAGCGGTGGCCGATCATGACATCGCCGCCATCGACGACGCGGTAGTCGCGGCAAAGATCAGCATGGGCGTTTCCCTGCTGGTGGCGGTGCTGGCCGCCGGCATGTGCGGCCTGTTGTTGATGCGCGCCATCATGGCGCCGATGAACCGCATCGTGAATATTCTCGAAATCATGCGCACCGGCGACCTCAGTGGCCGTCTGAACCTGGAGCGCAAGGATGAATTCGGCGCGGTAGAGACCGGTTTCAACGACATGATGACCGAGCTCACTTCTCTGGTGTCCCAGGCCCAGCGTTCGTCGGTGCAGGTCACCACGTCGGTGACCGAGATCGCCGCGACATCCAAGCAGCAACAAGCCACCGCCACGGAAACTGCCGCCACCACCACCGAAATCGGCGCGACCTCCCGAGAGATCGCCGCCACTTCCCGGGATCTGGTGCGCACCATGACTGAGGTCTCTACCGCCGCCGATCAGGCTTCCGTCGCCGCCGGCTCCGGGCAACAGGGCCTGGCGCGCATGGAGGAAACCATGCACTCGGTGATGGGCGCGGCCGATCTGGTCAACGCCAAGCTGGCGATCCTCAACGAGAAGGCCGGCAACATCAATCAGGTGGTGGTCACCATCGTCAAGGTCGCTGACCAGACCAACCTGTTGTCGCTCAATGCCGCCATCGAGGCCGAGAAGGCCGGGGAATACGGGCGCGGTTTTGCCGTGGTCGCCACCGAAGTGCGGCGCCTGGCGGACCAGACGGCGGTGGCCACCTACGACATCGAGCAAATGGTGCGCGAGATCCAGTCGGCGGTATCGGCCGGGGTCATGGGCATGGACAAGTTCTCCGAAGAAGTGCGTCGCGGGATGTCCGAGGTACAGCAGGTCGGCGAGCAGTTGTCACAGATCATCCATCAGGTCCAGGCGCTGGCGCCGCGAGTGCTGATGGTCAACGAAGGCATGCAGGCCCAGGCTACCGGCGCCGAGCAGATCAACCATGCGCTGGTGCAGTTGGGTGATGCCAGCAGCCAGACGGTCGAGTCTCTGCGCCAGGCCAGTTTCGCCATCGATGAGCTGAGCCAGGTGGCCGTCGGGCTGCGCAGCGGCGTTTCGCGATTCAAAGTCTGATGAGCGAAATCACGGCCAAACGCGCTGCTGTGAAGCAGGCGCGGCATGCATTGTTTCTGGTGTTTCGCATCGGCAACGAGCGTTATGCCTTGAAGGCCATCGAAGTGGCCGAAGTGCTGCCGTGCCTGCCCTTGAAGCCCATTCCCCATGCCCCCGCCTGGGTCGCCGGGGTGTTCGCCTATCGGGGGGTCGTGGTCCCGGTGATCGACTTAAGCGCACTGACGTTCGGTACGCCTGCACAGGCCCGTACCAGCACCCGACTGGTGCTGGTCAACTATCGCCCGGATGAAACCTGCGAGACACAACTGCTCGGGCTGATTCTGGAGCAGGCGACCGACACCTTGCGTTGCGATCCGGCGGATTTTCAGCCCTACGGCCTGGACAATCGCCAGACGCCTTACCTCGGGCCGGTCCGCAAGGATGAGCAGGGCTTGCTGCAATGGGTACGGGTCAGCGACCTGCTGGAGGATCAAGTGCGCGCATTGTTGTTTCCCTCGCCGCCAATGGATCCGACGCTGCTGGAGAATCGGCCATGAACACCGATCAGCGTTTTTTCGACTTCCTCAAGGAACGTATCGGACTCGACGTGACCTCGGTGGGGCCGGCGATCATCGAACGAGCGGTGCGTCAGCGCAGCATCGCTTCGCAAGCACTCTCGGCCGATGAATATTGGCGAACCTTGCAGGGCTCGCGGGACGAGCAGCAGGCATTGATCGAAGCGGTGATCGTTCCGGAAACCTGGTTCTTCCGGTATCCGGAATCATTCGCCACCCTGGCGAAACTGGCGGGCAAGCGTCTGGTCGAGATCAACAACCTGCGCGCACTGCGGATTCTCAGCTTGCCGTGCTCCACGGGTGAAGAGCCGTACTCGATCGCCATGGCGTTGCTCGATGCCGGGCTCAAGCCACACCAGTTCAAGGTCGACGGCATGGACGTCAGCCCGCTGTCGGTGGAAAAAGCCAGGCGAGCCTTGTACGGCAAGAATTCCTTTCGGGGAGACGATATTGCGTTTCGCGACCGCCACTTCATGGCCGAGGGCGATGGCTATCGTCTGAACCCGCGTGTGCAGGAACAGGTGCGCTTGCAGGTCGGCAATCTGCTGGACCCGGCCTTGCTGGCTGGTGAGCCGCCGTTCGACTTCGTGTTTTGTCGCAACCTGCTTATCTATTTCGACCAACCCACCCAGAAGCAAGTCTTCGAAGTGCTCAAGTGCCTGACCCACGTTGACGGCGTGCTGTTTATCGGCCCGGCCGAAGGCGGTCTGCTGGGGCGCCTGGGGATGCGTTCGATCGGTATTGCGCAGTCCTTCGCGTTCAGTCGCCAGGGGAGTCCGGATCCTGAGCCCTTGCCGGCATTCGTTCCGATACCCTTGCCCGTGCCGCAACCGCTGCGCGCTCCAGCGCCGGTACCTGTGCGCAGTCGTCCATTCGCCAGTGTCGTGCCGCTGGCTGCTGCGCCAAAGACCTCTGGTACCGATACCTCCGTGCTGTTGGCGAACATCGCCGCGCTGGCCAACCAAGGCAAAAGCGCCGAGGCGAAGGCTGCTTGTGAAAGCTATTTGCGCAGTCATGAACCGGTGGCCCAGGTGTTCTATTGGCTGGGACTGCTCAGCGATGTCGCCGGAAACGTCTTGCAAGCCCAGGGCTTTTATCGCAAGGCGTTGTACCTCGAACCGCAACACCCCGACGCATTGATGCACCTGGCCGCGTTACTGCAGGCCCAGGGCGATGCGGCGGGAGCCAGACGATTGCAGGCGCGTGCCGTCCGTAGCGAGCGCGCCGCCGACAGTGAGCGTAAACGATGATCGCCTCCGACACCTTCAGCATCACCCGGGATGCCCAGGCCATCGACGACTGCTGGAACCGCATCGGTATCCACGGCGACAAGTCCTGCCCGTTGCTGGCCGAACATGTTCATTGCCGCAATTGTGCGGTGTACTCGGCGGCCGCCACACGCTTGCTCGATCGCTATGCGATGCAGCAGGAAGATCGCGGGCCTGTATCCGTCGCAGTCGAGAGCGAGGTGAAAACCCGTTCGCTGCTGATGTTCCGTCTGGGTGAAGAGTGGCTGGGGCTCGCGACCCGCAGTCTGGTCGAGGTGGCGCCGCTGCAAGCCATTCACTCCTTGCCGCATCAGCGTTCCCGCGCCTTGCTCGGCGTGGCGAATGTGCGCGGTGCGCTGGTTGCCTGTCTGTCGCTGGTGGAGCTGCTCGGGCTCGACGGCACCAGCAACGTGGCACCCGGCACGCGGGTCATGCCGCGCATGCTGATCATTGCGGCCCATGGTGGGCCGGTGGTGGTGCCGGTGGATGAAGTCGACGGGATTCACGCCATCGACGAGCGTATCCTCGATTGCGCATCGCGTTCGGGTGCTCAAGCCAGCGCCAAATACACACGTGGCGTGCTGCAATTCAAAGGTCGCAGCCTGCGCTGGCTGGATGAAGAACAGCTGCTGTCCGCCGTGACCCGGAGCCTCACATGACCCCCGAGCAAATGCGCGACACCTCTTTGCTGGAGCTGTTCAGCCTGGAGGCCGAAGCCCAGACCCAGATCTTGAGTGCCGGCCTGCTGGCGCTCGAGCGTGACCCGACCCAGGCCGATCAGCTTGAATCGTGCATGCGTGCCGCGCACTCGCTCAAGGGCGCGGCGCGGATTGTCGGCGTCGATGCCGGGGTCAGCGTCGCCCATGTGATGGAAGACTGCCTGGTCAGTGCCCAGGAAGGGCGCCTGTTACTGCGCCCCGAGCACATCGATGCGTTGTTGCAAGGCACCGATTTGCTGATGCGCATCGCCACGCCGGGCAACACCCCTGAGCCTGCGAACATTGAGGCCTACGTGGCGTTGATGGCGCGGTTGCTGGACCCGGCGGCCTCGCTGGTTGCTCCTGCTGCGCCGGTGATGGCCGAACTTCAGCTCCAAGCGCCCGAAGCCAGGATCGAGCCGCTGGCGCCTGCCGTCGAACCGCCAGCCCCACGCAAGACCAAACGCACCACCGAAAATGGCGAACGTGTGCTGCGCGTCACCGCCGAGCGCCTGAACAGCCTGCTCGACCTGTCGAGCAAATCCCTGGTGGAAACCCAGCGGCTCAAACCGCACCTTGCGACCATGCAGCGACTCAAGCGCATGCAGAGCAGCAGCTTGCGAGCATTGGAGAGTCTCAACGTTCACCTCAAGGATCATGCCTTGAGCCTGGAGGCTCAGGAAACCCTTGAGGACGCGCGCCGTTTGCTCGCGCAATCCCAGCAGTTGCTCATGGAAAAGAACGCCGAACTCGATGAGTTCGCCTGGCATGCCAGCCAGCGGGCGCAGGTGTTGTACGACACGGCGCTGGCCTGTCGCATGCGGCCGTTTGCCGACGTGCTGACCGGGCAGGTACGAATGGTCCGCGACTTGGGGCGCGACCTGGGCAAACAGGTGCGGCTGGTGATTGAAGGCGAGAAGACTCAGGTTGATCGCGACGTACTGGAAAAGCTCGAAGCGCCACTGACTCACCTGTTGCGCAATGCGGTCGACCACGGCATCGAGACTCCGGAACAACGCCTGCTGGCGGGCAAGCCGGCTGAAGGTCTGATTCGCCTGCGAGCTTCGCATCAGGCCGGTCTGCTGGTGCTGGAATTGAGCGATGACGGCAACGGCGTGGACCTGGAAAAGGTCCGTCGCAGCATCGTTGAGCGAAATTTGTCGCCCGCGCAAACCGCCGCACAGTTGAGCGAAGAGGAGTTGCTGACGTTCCTGTTCCTGCCCGGTTTCAGTCTGCGCGACACGGTCACCGAGGTGTCCGGTCGCGGCGTCGGCCTGGATGCGGTCCAGCACATGGTGCGGCAGTTGCGCGGCGCGGTGGTGCTGGAGCAAACGGCGGGCGAGGGCAGTCGTTTCCACCTTGAAGTGCCGCTGACCCTGTCGGTGGTGCGCAGCCTGGTCGTGGAAGTCGGCGACGAAGCCTATGCCTTCCCGCTGGCGCACATCGAGCGCATGTGCGATCTGGAGCCGGCGGATATCGTGCAGGTCGAAGGCCGTCAGCACTTTTGGCATGAAGGCCGGCATGTCGGCCTGGTGGCGGCCAGCCAATTGCTGCAACGCCCGACCAGCCAGAACAGCGGGCAAACCCTGAAAGTCGTGGTGATCCGCGAGCGCGATGCGATCTACGGTGTGGCGGTGGAACGGTTTATCGGTGAGCGGACGTTGGTGGTGCTGCCGCTGGACGAGCGCCTGGGCAAGGTGCAGGACATTTCTGCCGGGGCCTTGCTCGACGACGGTTCGGTGGTGCTGATCGTTGATGTCGAAGACATGTTGCGTTCGGTGGACAAACTGCTCAACACCGGGCGTCTGGAGCGCATTGCCCGTCACAGCAATCAGGTGGTCGAGGCGGCCCGCAAGCGAATTCTGGTGGTGGATGATTCCCTGACCGTGCGAGAGTTGCAGCGCAAGCTGTTGCTCAATCGCGGATACGACGTGGCGGTTGCGGTGGACGGCATGGACGGCTGGAACGCGTTGCGTTCGGAGGACTTCGATCTGCTGATCACCGACATAGATATGCCGCGCATGGACGGCATCGAACTGGTCACGCTGCTGCGTCGCGACAATCGCCTGCAGTCGCTGCCGGTGATGGTGGTGTCCTACAAGGATCGTGAAGAGGACCGGCGCCGTGGACTGGATGCCGGGGCCGACTATTATCTAGCCAAGGCCAGTTTTCATGACGACGCCTTGCTCGATGCCGTGGTCGAGCTCATCGGAGGAGCGCGCGCATGAGGATCGCAATCGTCAATGACATGCCCATGGCGGTGGAGGCCCTGCGCCGCGCCCTGGCATTCGAGCCGGCGCACGAGGTGGTCTGGGTCGCCGGCAACGGCAAGGAGGCGGTGCAAAAGTGTGCCGAACAGACGCCGGACCTGATCCTCATGGACTTGATCATGCCAGTCATGGACGGTGTGGAAGCCACCCGGCGGATCATGGCCGAAACGCCCTGCGCCATTGTCATTGTCACTGTGGATCGGCAACAGAACGTGCACCGGGTCTTTGAAGCCATGGGTCACGGCGCGCTGGATGTGGTCGACACCCCGGCCCTCGGTGCCGGCAATGCCCAGGAAGCAGCGGCACCGTTGCTGCGCAAGATCATGAACATTGGCTGGCTGATCGGCGAAAAGAGCAAGCAGGCGCCTAGCGCTCCGAGCCCTCTGCGCAGTTCGGCCTCGCGCAAGCGCCTGATTGCCATCGGCTCCTCCGCGGGCGGACCGGCAGCGCTGGAGGTCTTGCTCAAGGCACTGCCGCGTGATTTCTCTGCGGCCATCGTGCTGGTGCAACACGTTGACCAGGTGTTTGCCGCTGGCATGGCGGAATGGCTCGGCAGCGCCAGCGGCCTCGACGTGCGCCTGGCCGTGGAAGGCGAGCCGCCGCAAAGCGGCACGGTATTGCTGGCCGGCACCAATCACCATATTCGCTTGCTGAAAAACGGCACGCTGGCCTATACAGCCGAGCCGGTCAACGAGATCTACCGGCCCTCCATCGATGTGTTCTTCGAGAGCGTGGCCAGTTACTGGAACGGTGACGCCGTGGGGGTTTTGCTCACAGGTATGGGACGTGATGGCGCCCAGGGGCTTAAACTCATGCGCCAACAGGGCTACCTGACCATCGCACAAGACCAAAACAGCAGTGCGGTGTACGGCATGCCGAAGGCGGCCGCGGCCATCGACGCTGCCGTGGAAATACGCCCGCTGGAAAAGATAGCGCCACGATTGCTGGAGATCTTTCCAAAATGACAACCATTAGCAGCAATCCTGGCACAGGCAGTTCTCAGGTGAACGCACATGAATGAATTACAGCTCGACGACTTCAAGACTGACGAAAATGCCGCCATGGTGTTGTTGGTGGACGATCAGGCCATGATCGGCGAGGCAGTACGGCGCGGGTTGTCGAATGAAGAGAATATCGATTTCCACTTTTGCGCCGACCCGCACCAGGCCATCGCCCATGCGGTTCGGATCAAGCCGACGGTGATTCTTCAGGATCTGGTGATGCCGGGGCTGGACGGCCTGAGCCTGGTGCGCGAATACCGCAATCACCCGGCGACCAAGGACATTCCGATCATTGTCCTGTCAACCAAGGAAGACCCGTTGATCAAGAGTGCGGCTTTCGCGGCCGGGGCCAACGATTATCTGGTCAAGCTGCCCGATACCATCGAACTGGTCGCGCGCATCCGCTATCACTCGCGTTCCTACATGACCCTGCTGCAACGGGACGCGGCGTACCGCGCGTTGCGCGTCAGCCAGCAGCAGTTGCTCGACACCAACCTGGTGCTGCAACGCCTGATGAACTCCGATGGCCTGACCGGGTTGTCGAACCGTCGGCACTTCGATGAATACATGGAGCTGGAATGGCGCCGCTCGCTGCGTGAACAGACCCAGTTGTCGTTGCTGATGATCGATGTGGACTACTTCAAGACCTACAACGACACCTTCGGCCACCTGGAAGGCGACGAGGCCTTGCGCAAGGTCGCCACGGCGATCCGTGACGCCAGTGCCCGACCGTCCGACCTGCCGGCTCGTTACGGCGGTGAAGAATTCGCCCTGGTGCTGCCCAATACCTCCCAGGGCGGTGCGCGCCTGGTGGCGGAAAAACTGCGCATGACCGTGGAGGCCTTGAAGATCCCCCACAGTTCCCCGCGCGAAGGGTCGAGCCTGACCATCAGCATCGGCCTGGCGACCATCACCCCGAAAACCGGCAGCAATTGCCGTGAATTGATCTCGGCGGCGGACAAGGGGCTGTATCTGGCGAAGCACAATGGACGTAATCAGGTGGGCATCGGCTGAACATCCTCCCTTTGTAGGAGCGAGCTCGCGATGGTCGTTAACGATAACGATGGCTATCTGAATAAACGCGGTGCCTGAGCGTTTCTCGCGAGCAAGCTCGCTCCTACAAAGGACTTGCGTTTTCGGCCGGGCGGACTGCCGTTTGCGGCCGTTTCCCGGTATACTCGTCGGCTTTCAAAAGTTCGCCTGCGAGTGCTGCCCGTCATGGAAATCAACCCGATCCTGAACACCATCAAGGACCTGTCCGAGCGCTCCGAAACTATTCGGGGGTATCTTTGACTACGATCAAAAGCATGAGCGTCTGACCGAAGTCAATCGCGAGCTTGAAGATCCGAGTGTCTGGAACAAACCTGAATACGCCCAGGAGTTGGGCCGCGAGCGCTCTGCGCTGGCGCAGATCGTCGATACCCTGGACGAGCTGAACACCGGTCTGGCCGATTGCCGCGACCTGCTGGACATGGCCGTCGAAGAAAACGACGAAGGCGCAGTGGGCGATGTCGTCGCCGAGCTGGCCCGTCTCGAGGAAAGTCTGGCCAAGCTGGAATTCCGCCGCATGTTCAGCCACGAAATGGACCCGAACAACGCCTACCTGGACATCCAGGCCGGTTCCGGCGGCACTGAAGCCCAGGACTGGGCCAACATCCTGCTGCGCATGTATCTGCGCTGGGCCGACAAACGCGGTTTCGACGCGACCATCATGGAACTGTCCGCCGGTGAAGTCGCCGGGATCAAGGGCGCGACCGTGCACATCAAGGGTGAATACGCGTTTGGCTGGTTGCGGACCGAGATCGGCGTACACCGTCTGGTGCGCAAGAGCCCGTTCGACTCCGGCAACCGTCGCCACACCTCGTTCAGCGCGGTGTTCGTCTCGCCAGAGATCGATGACAAGGTGGAAATCGAAATCAACCCGGCAGACTTGCGCATCGACACCTATCGCTCCTCGGGTGCCGGTGGCCAGCACGTAAACACCACCGACTCGGCCGTACGTATCACCCACGTACCGACCAACACCGTGGTCAGCTGCCAGAACGAACGTTCCCAGCACGCCAACAAGGACACCGCCATGAAAATGCTGCGGGCCAAGTTGTACGAGCAGGAAATGCAGAAACGCAACGCGGCGTCCCAGGCGCTGGAAGACACCAAGTCCGATATCGGCTGGGGTCACCAGATCCGCTCATATGTACTCGATGCCTCGCGGATCAAGGATTTGCGCACTAACATCGAGCGCAGTGACTGCGACAAGGTACTCGACGGTGATATCGACGAATACCTGGAAGCGAGCCTGAAGTCCGGGCTGTAAAAGACGCAAAGCAGGATCGGCTGATTCAATTCGATCCCTGTAGGAGCCAGCCTGCTGGCGATCCCCGGGCCGCAAGGCCCGGGGGCAACGAACCTGATGGAATATCTAAAGACATGAGCGACCTAGAACTCGACCCGCAAGCCCTGCAACAGGAAGAAAACTCCCTGATCGCCCTGCGCAAGGAAAAGCTTGCTGCCGAGCGCGCCAAGGGCAATGCCTTCCCGAACGACTTCCGCCGTGAAAACTACTGCGAGCAACTGCAGAAACAGTACGCGGACAAGACCAAGGAAGAGCTGGCAGAGGCTGCGATCCCGGTCAAGGTTGCCGGTCGTATCATGCTCAACCGTGGCTCGTTCATGGTGATCCAGGACATGACCGGGCGAATCCAGGTCTACGTCAACCGCAAGACCCTGTCCGAAGAAACCCTGGCCGCGGTGAAAACCTGGGACATGGGCGACATTATCGCCGCCGAAGGCACCCTGGCCCGTTCCGGCAAAGGCGACCTGTACGTTGAAATGACCAACGTGCGCCTGCTGACCAAATCCCTGCGCCCGCTGCCGGACAAGCACCACGGCCTGACCGACACCGAACAGCGCTACCGTCAGCGCTACGTTGACCTGATCGTCAACGAAGAAGTGCGCCAGACGTTCCGCGTGCGTTCGCAAGTCATCGCCCACATCCGCAGCTTCCTGATGAAGCGTGACTTCCTGGAAGTGGAAACGCCGATGCTGCAGACCATTCCTGGCGGCGCGGCAGCCAAGCCGTTTGAAACCCACCACAATGCGCTGGACATGGGCATGTTCCTGCGTATCGCGCCGGAGCTGTACCTCAAGCGGCTTGTTGTTGGCGGGTTCGAGAAAGTGTTCGAGATCAACCGCAACTTCCGCAACGAAGGTGTATCGACTCGTCACAACCCTGAATTCACCATGTTGGAGTTCTACCAGGCTTACGCCGACTACGAAGACAACATGGACCTGACCGAAGAACTGTTCCGCGAACTGGCCCAGCTGGTTCTGGGCAGCACCGACGTGCCGTACGGCGACAAGGTGTTCCACTTCGGCGAGCCGTTCGTGCGCCTGTCGGTGTTCGACTCGATCCTCAAGTACAACCCCGAGCTGACCGCTGACGACCTGAACGACATCGACAAGGCTCGCGCTATCGCCAAGAAGGCCGGCGCCAAGGTGCTGGGCTTCGAAGGCCTGGGCAAGCTGCAGGTGATGATTTTCGAAGAGCTGGTCGAGCACAAGCTGGAACAGCCGCACTTCATTACCCAGTACCCGTTCGAAGTGTCGCCGCTGGCCCGTCGTAACGACGAGAACCCGAACGTCACCGACCGTTTCGAACTGTTCATCGGTGGTCGTGAAATCGCCAACGCCTACTCCGAGCTGAACGACGCGGAAGACCAGGCCGAGCGCTTCATGGCCCAGGTGGCCGACAAGGACGCCGGCGACGACGAAGCCATGCACTACGACGCCGACTTCGTTCGCGCGCTGGAGTACGGCATGCCGCCAACGGCGGGTGAAGGCATCGGCATCGACCGCCTGGTGATGCTGCTGACCAACTCCCCGTCGATCCGCGACGTGATCCTGTTCCCGCACATGCGGCCGCAAGCGTAAGTGTTTCAATTAAAAAACCGCCTTTTCAGGCGGTTTTTTATTGCCTGTCTGGTACAAACGTATCAACTTGTTACTTTCATCTGAGAGGAAATACCTGTCGTGATTCGTGCAATGGCTCAAGAAGGTGCAGCGGGTATCGCCACTGCGGTCGCTGAAAGCGTTCAGTACCAGGGTCGCAAGGCCAGCCGACAGGGCAGTGAGCAGCGACGACAGGACATTCTTGACGCTGCCATGCGCATTGTCGTGCGCGATGGCGTGCGTGCCGTCCGGCACCGTGCCGTGGCCGCCGAGGCGCAAGTGCCATTGTCCGCGACCACTTACTATTTCAAGGATATCGATGACTTGCTCACCGATACCTTCGCCCAGTACGTGGAGCGCAGTGCGGCGTACATGGGCAAACTGTGGGTGAACAACGAGGGGCTGTTGCGCGACATGATCGCCAGTGGCGATGGCAGCCCGCAGGCGCGCTCGAAACTGGCGGACGACATTGCACGGTTGATGACCGATTACGTTCACCGGCAGTTGGTCAATCGCCGTGAGCATTTGATGGCCGAGCAGGCGTTCCGCCAGGAAGCGTTGCTGAATCCGCGCCTGGCCGAACTGGTGCGCTCGCATCAGCAAATCCTGTTGCAGGGTTCTTGCCAGCTGTTCCAGGTACTGGGCTCGCGCGAGCCGCATCAGGACGCCAAGGTGTTGACGGCGATTATCGGCCGGATGGAGTATCAGGGGCTGCTCAACGTGGGCGAGCCTGCGGCCGAAGAGGAAATGCTCGGCATCCTGACGCGTTACATGCACCTGGTGCTGGCGTCGGTCTGATCCCGGCGTGGAGGCTAACCTCTGTGGGAGCGAGCCTGCTCGCTCCCACAGTGGCTGGTGATCACTTTGGGCGAAGTGCGTTCATAGGGAGTGTTGAATGAAAGCCTGGCGTGTCGTTGTGATCGCCTTGTCGTTCCTGCTGCTCAGCGGCTGTCTGGTGACCTTCAAGGAGCCGCTGCCCGCAAGCGAACCCGCGCCCAAGGGATTGCTCGGCAAATGGACCAGCACCAATGGCTGGGGCGAGCCGCTCAACCTCGAACTGACCCGCATTGGCGACAACCGCTATCAGGCTGTCAGCTATTACCGGGCCAGGCCCGGGGAGCGGGAGGCTTATTCCTTCACGGTGTCGCGCCATGGCAGCCGCTGGTATCTGTCGGCGAAAGTGCCGGCGCAATTCGGCGGGCATTTCACCATTGGCGGTTTTGAGCTGACCGACAGACATGAACTGGTGGTCTACAACCTCGACCTCGACCAGATCAACCAGGCCATGCAGCAAAAAGCCCTGAGCGGTGAAAGCTTCCAGACCAACGACGGTGAAGGCTTATTGATCGACAGCAACATGGATCAAGTCGCCGCTTACCTCGACGACCCGGCCAACTCCGATGTGTTCGTCGAAGCGGTGCGCTACCAGCGTCAGGCCAAAGCCAAATAACCGGCAACAACAGGTTTCTACAGGAGTTTCGGGTGGACGATTACCAACAGTCGATACGCACTTTGTCCGATCGCATCGTGCTGGCGCAGACACCGATCCGTGTCCTCGATGCGGTCAAATGGGACGACAACATTCGCAAGGGTTTCCTCAAGGCCAAGGGCAAGGAAATGCCGGCAGTGGACCGTGATTACTACCTCAACCGGCCACTGGCGTTCGATTCCAGCAAAGTGAAGCTGGAGTTCCAGAATATCGAGCGCGACATCACCCGCCAGCTTGGCCAGTTCAACCCGGTCGGGCAGATCATGCGGCGCATGTGCAAGGAATACCGCATGGTGGTGCGCATGCTCGAAGCGCGTGGCACCGAGGATTTCGGCCTGATTTCCCAAGAGTTGTACGGTGCCGCGTCCGACGCGTTCCATGCCGGCGACCCGACCCTGTCCGACCTGGGCATGATGCTGTCCGAATACCTGAACAACATCGACGGCCGGGGCGATCTGAAAGATGAACCGAAAACGCTGACGGCCAAGAATGCGGTCGACATGTTGCAGCATCGCTTGAACAAGGTGTTTGGCGAAGCCGAGGAAACCATTCGGGTGTTCGAGTCCGACGGGATTGTCGCCGATGCGGCAGCCGGTGCCGATTACATCAAAATCCGCACCGACGCCATGTTCAACGAGCGTGATGTGCGGGCCCTGGAAGTCCACGAAGGGCTGGTGCATGTAGGCACTACACTCAATGGTCTGAATCAGCCGATCTGCACCTTCCTATCCAAGGGGCCACCCTCGTCGACGGTGACCCAGGAAGGCTTGGCGATCCTGATGGAAATCATCACCTTTGCCTCCTACCCCAGCCGCCTGCGCAAGCTGACCAACCGCACGCGGGCCATTCACATGGTCGAGGAGGGTGCGGATTTCCTGCAGGTGTTCGAGTTCTTCCGCGAACAAGGCTTCGAGATGCCCGAGAGCTACAGCAACGCCAGCCGCGTGTTCCGCGGCTCGGTGCCGACAGGTCTGCCATTTACCAAAGACTTGTCCTACCTCAAGGGCTTCATCATGATTTACAACTACATTCAGCTGGCCGTGCGTAAAGGCAAGCTGGAGCAGATACCGCTGCTGTTCTGCGGCAAGACCACCCTGGAAGACATGCGCACCTTGCGCCAGTTGGTGGATGAGGGGCTGGTGGTACCGCCAAAGTATTTGCCGGAGCAGTTCCGCGACATGAATGCGTTGTCGGCGTGGATGTGTTTCTCCAACTTCCTCAACCACCTGAGCCTGGACCGGATCGAGGCGGATTACTCCAATATCCTATAGGTCCGATGAGGTCACCTGTGGGAGCGAGCCTGCTCGCGAAAGCGGTGTGTCAGATAATGGAAGTGTTGAGTGTCAGACCGCATTCGCGAGCAGGCTCGCTCCCACATTTGCTCCATGTTCCAACTCCACACAGCGAGGTTTCACCGGATGAGAACCCTCGGCATCATCTGCCTTCTGCTGGCCTTGAGCGGTTGCAGCTCGCTGCTGTTCTACCCCGAACCCGGCCAGTTGTTCACCCCGGAAAAGGCCGGGCTCGAATACCGCGCCGTCACCTTGAACACCGCCGATGGCCTGAAGCTGAATGCCTGGTGGTTGCCGGCGAAGCAGGGGGTCGAGGTCAAAGGCACGGTGCTGCACCTGCACGGCAACGGCGGAAACCTGCCCATGCACCTCGGCGGGAGCTTTTGGTTGCCGAAAAATGGTTACCAGGTGTTGCTTGTGGACTATCGCGGTTATGGCCTGTCCGAAGGCAAGCCGAGCCTGCCGGCGATCTATCAGGATATCGATGCGGCATTCGCCTGGCTGGACAAGGCACCCGAGGTTCAAGGCAAGCCACTGATCCTGCTCGGCCAGAGTCTGGGTGGCTCGATGGCCGTGCATTACCTGGTCCGGCACCCGCAGCGCCAGAAACAACTCAAGGCCATCGTCCTCGATGGCGCACCCGCCAGTTACCGCAGCGTGGGCCGGTTTGCCCTGAGCAACTCATGGCTGACCTGGCCGTTCCAGGTGCCGTTGTCATGGCTGGTGCCGGATGGCGACAGCGCGATCAACTCCATGGCGCAACTCAAGGATGTGCCGAAACTGCTCTACCACAGCATCGACGATCCGATCGTGCCTCTTTCCAACGGCATTCGACTGTATCAAGCTGCGCCGCCGCCGCGAGTGCTGCAACTGACCCGTGGCGGTCACGTGCAGACGTTCGCCAATCCGGTCTGGCGCAAAGTCATGCTGCGTTATCTCGATGACCCGCAGCATTTCAACGGCCTGCGCCGCCTGGGTGAAATCCCCAATTACCCGGCACCCCCGAATTCTGAAGATGAACCACCAGAGAGTCCGCAATGAGTGAAGAACGTAACGCCATCCCGCTGATCATCACCGGTATCTGCAGCATCCTCGGCACCGTCGGTGCCCTGTGGTGGTACGGCTACCTGCACTTCGCCAAGCCTGAGGATGCGTTGCTGCTCAACGAGTTCACCATGCTCAAGACCATTCCGGGCGAAGACTACAAAGTTTCCCTGGAACCGGCCGCCCAGGTGGCGCAGTGCGTCGATGGTGTGTTGGTGCTGTTCGACATGGAGCAAAAAGGCCTGACCGGCGTGCTGGTCGACAGCAAGAAAAAAGCCGTGCGTTGCATGGGGCAGGAAACGCCACAGAAGCTGGAGCAATAATAGGAATCAAATGTGGGAGCGAGCCTGCTCGCGAATGCGATTCAACATTCAATATTGATGTTGACCGATACACCGCTTTCGCGAGCAGGCTCGCTCCCACAAGGATCAGTGTTTCTGTTTGTCGTCGGGCATCGACAAATCGTGCAGGTGCCGACGCGACAACGCCAGGAAACGCGGGGTCGGCCCGATGTCTTCGTACAGCGGATCGCCTTCTTCGTCGGTGGCGACCACGGTCGAGCCTTTGACGTACGGGAAGCTTCTTTCCAGTTCTTCCAGCGCGGCGCCGATCAGATCGCCGAGCAGTTCTTCGGGATGCCGCTTGGGGTACATCTCGATGATCGCGGCCAGCCGTGCGGCCGACTCGACATCCAGGTGAATCGAGTAGCCGGTGTCGGTCAGGCGACCCTTGGCGTTTTCTTCCCAGTGATGGGCAAGCTCGCGGATTTTCATATTGACCTCATGGCGCTCCCGCTCGTGGCAGGCAGGGTGAGTGTCCGGTTTTTACCGGCGATGGCCGTTGTACGGTTTATCTTCAGACTAGCTTCAACAGGCAAGGTTTAAAGGCCCTTCGTCGACTTGCTTGTAAGAACCTGTCTGGGACGGCACTCTCTAGGGTACTAGCCGCCCGGATTTTTGCTGGAGACCTGCTGATGACCGATATTGATGCACGCTTGCGCGAGGACGTTCACCTGTTGGGTGAGCTGTTGGGCAACACTATTCGCGAGCAATATGGCGACGGTTTTCTCGACAAGATCGAGCAGATCCGCAAGGGCGCCAAGGCTGACCGGCGCGGCTCCATGGACGCCGAACTGAGTGCCAGCCTCAATCAATTGAGCGAAGACGAATTGCTGCCGGTAGCGCGGGCATTCAACCAGTTTCTCAACCTGGCCAACATCGCCGAGCAGTACCAGTTGATTCACCGTCGCGAGGAATCCCGACAGGCGCCGTTCGAAGCCCGGGTGCTGCCGGAATTGCTCGCCCGCCTGCGCGCCGAGGGGCATGGCGCCGAGGCGCTGGCCCGGCAACTGGGCCGGCTGGAGATCGAGCTGGTATTGACCGCGCATCCGACCGAAGTTGCGCGCCGCACGCTGATCCAGAAGTACGATGCTATCGCCGCGCAACTGGCGGCTCAGGATCACCGTGACCTGACCAGTGCCGAGCGCGGGCAGATCAAGGCCACCTTGCAGCGTCTGATCGCCGAAGCCTGGCACACCGAAGAGATTCGCCGCACGCGTCCGACGCCGGTGGACGAAGCCAAGTGGGGTTTCGCGGTGATCGAGCATTCGCTGTGGCAGGCCATTCCCAATTATCTGCGCAAGGCCGATCAGGCCCTGCACGCCGCCACCGGCCTGCGCTTGCCACTGGAGGCGGCACCGATTCGCTTTGCCTCGTGGATGGGCGGTGACCGCGACGGCAACCCGAACGTGACGGCGGCGGTTACCCGAGAGGTTTTACTGTTGGCGCGCTGGATGGCGGCTGATCTGTACCTGCGCGATGTCGATCACCTTGCGGCTGAGCTGTCGATGCAGCAGGCCAGCGATGAATTGAAAGCCCGGGCGGGAGACAGCGCCGAACCTTACCGGGCAGTGCTTAAACAGCTGCGCGAACGCCTGCGGGCGACGCGCAATTGGGCGCACACCTCGTTGTCGGCGCCAACGCCGGCACCGACCGATGTGTTGCAAGACAACCGCGAACTGCTCGATCCACTGGAGCTTTGCTATCACTCTCTGCACGAGTGCGGCATGGGTGTGATCGCCGACGGGCCGTTGCTCGATTGCCTGCGCCGGGCGGTGACCTTCGGCCTGTTCCTTGTTCGTCTGGATGTGCGCCAGGACTCCTCGCGGCACACCGCGGCCATGACCGAAATCACCGACTACCTTGGCCTGGGCCGCTACGAGGAGTGGAGCGAAGAAGAGCGCATCGCCTTCCTGATGCGCGAATTGAGCAATCGTCGTCCCTTGTTGCCGACGTACTTCAAACCCTCCGCCGACACCGCCGAAGTGCTGGCGACCTGCCGGGAAATCGCCGCTGCGCCGCAGGCATCCCTCGGTTCCTATGTGATTTCCATGGCCGGTGCGGCTTCCGACGTCCTGGCCGTGCAGTTGTTGCTCAAAGAGTCCGGCGTGTTGCGGCCGATGCGCGTGGTGCCGCTGTTCGAAACCCTGGCCGACCTCGACAACGCAGGTCCGGTGATCGAGAAGCTGTTGCTGTTGCCAGGCTATCGCTCGCGCCTGCAGGGGCCGCAGGAAGTGATGATCGGCTACTCCGACTCGGCCAAGGACGCCGGCACCACCGCGGCGGCCTGGGCGCAGTACCGGGCGCAGGAGCGGCTGGTGGATATCTGCCGTGCGCAGGACGTGGAGTTGCTGTTGTTCCACGGTCGCGGCGGCACCGTGGGGCGTGGCGGCGGCCCGGCCCATGCGGCGATTCTGTCGCAGCCGCCGGGTTCGGTGGCGGGGCGTTTCCGTACTACCGAACAGGGCGAAATGATTCGATTCAAATTTGGCCTGCCGGACATCGCCGAACAGAACCTCAATCTGTACCTGGCCGCCGTGCTTGAGGCGACCTTGCTGCCGCCGCCGCCACCAACACCTGAGTGGCGCCATTTGATGGACGAACTGGCCGCAGACGGTGTCAGCGCCTACCGCGCCGTGGTGCGGGAAAATCCGCAGTTCGTGGAATATTTCCGCCAGTCCACGCCGGAACAGGAACTCGGTCGTTTGCCACTGGGCAGTCGTCCGGCCAAGCGTCGGGCCGGGGGCATCGAAAGCCTGCGGGCGATTCCGTGGATCTTCGGCTGGACCCAGACGCGCCTGATGCTGCCGGCGTGGCTGGGTTGGGAAGCCGCCCTGAGCAAGGCACTGGAACGTGGCGAAGGCGAACTGCTGGGGCAGATGCGTGAGCAGTGGCCGTTCTTCCGTACTCGCATCGACATGCTGGAAATGGTCCTGGCCAAGGCCGATGCCGACATTGCCCAGTCCTACGATGAGCGTCTGGTGGAGCCGAATCTGTTGCCATTGGGTGCGCACTTACGCGACCTATTGTCGCAGGCGTGCACCATTGTTCTCGGCTTGACCGGGCAGTCGCAACTGCTGGCACATAGCCCCGCGACCCTTGAGTTCATCCGTTTGCGCAACACCTACCTCGACCCGCTTCATCTATTGCAGGCCGAGTTGTTGGCCCGTTCGCGATTGCAGGACGTGGCGCAGGGCAGCCCGGTAGAACAGGCCTTGCTGGTGTCTGTCGCGGGGATTGCCGCCGGTTTGCGTAACACCGGCTAAGGTTTTTGCCGTGGGGTCAGGCATCCGGCAAGTGGGTCGGATGCCGCTGTATGACGGGTCGAAAAGTGCTGTCAGGCGACAGTTAATGACGGGGTTGCGACTTGGGAAACTGTGCGCAATGCTCGCAAGAGGCAGCGGTTTCTCCGACTTTTGGCGTCTTGTGTGGGCGCAGCCTGCTGTGTATCTTGATCAGCCTCTGGCCGTTTGGGCGGTCACGACCCTATTTTTGAGATTGGCCCCACGAGGCGAATCTGACGTTATCCATATAAAAAATTGAGGAGCACATCGATGCGCGTCATTCTGCTGGGAGCTCCCGGGGCCGGTAAAGGTACTCAGGCTAAGTTCATCACCGAAAAATTCGGCATTCCGCAAATCTCCACCGGCGACATGCTGCGTGCTGCGGTCAAGGCCGGCACCGAACTGGGCATCAAGGCCAAGAGCATCATGGATGCCGGTGGCCTGGTGTCCGATGACCTGATCATCGCGCTGGTCAAGGACCGCATCGCCCAGTCCGACTGCGCCAACGGTTTCCTGTTCGACGGCTTCCCGCGCACCATTCCCCAGGCTGAAGCCCTGGTGACGGCCGGCGTCGAGCTGGATGCAGTGGTTGAAATCGCCGTTGAAGACGAAGAAATCGTCCAGCGTATCGCCGGTCGTCGTGTTCACGAGGCCAGTGGCCGCGTGTACCACATCGTCTACAACCCGCCGAAAACCGCTGGCAAAGACGACGTCACCGGCGAAGACCTGGTACAGCGCAAGGACGACACCGAAGAAACCGTGCGTCATCGCCTGTCGGTCTACCATTCGCAGACCAAGCCACTGGTGGAGTTCTACCAGAAACTGTCGGCTGCCAACGGCAAGCCGCAGTACAGCCATATCGAAGGTGTTGGCTCGGTTGAAGCGATCACCGCCAAGGTGCTTGCAGCCCTGAGCTGAAAAACCTGATCCGCTGCATCATCTACGGCCCGCTTGCGGGCCGTAGTTGTTTATACTGGCGAACTTTTTCTGACCTCTTTTACGGAAACATCGATGAGCACCTTGCTGGCCCTGGACACCGCGACTGAAGCTTGCTCCGTTGCCTTGCTGCATGACGGCAAGGTCACGAGCCATTACGAGGTGATCCCGCGCCTGCATGCGCAGAAGCTGTTGCCGATGATCCAGCAATTGCTGGCCGATGCCGGCACCACCCTGCAAGCGGTCGATGCCATCGCGTTCGGCCGTGGCCCGGGTGCCTTCACCGGCGTGCGCATCGCCATCGGCGTGGTGCAAGGGCTGGCGTTTGCCCTGGATCGCCCGGTGTTGCCGGTGTCGAACCTGGCCGTGCTGGCGCAACGTGCATTGCGCGAACACGGCGCCACCCAGGTCGCCGCCGCCATCGATGCACGCATGGATGAAGTGTATTGGGGTTGCTACCGCGAAACGGCCGGGGAGATGCGCCTGGTGGGGGCGGAAGCTGTGCTGCCGCCGGAGTCTGCTGCACTGCCGGCCGATGCCAGTGGCGAGTGGTTCGGTGCAGGCACCGGTTGGGGCTATGGCGAGCGTATCGCCGTCAGCCTGAGCGGGCAGGACGCGGGCATGTTGCCCCATGCCGAAGACCTGCTGACCCTGGCGCGATTTGCCTGGGAACGCGGCGAGGCGATCGTGGCCGACGAGGCGCAGCCGGTTTATCTGCGCGATAAAGTGGCGACGCCCAAGGCGCGGTAATCCCCCAAGACCGAGCTGGCCTATTCGCGAGCAGGCTCGCTCCCACAGGATCAGTGTTATCCCTTGTGGGAGCGAGCCTGCTCGCGAAGGCGATTTCATGGACATAGCCAATCGTCAATTTCTAACCCCGGCTTTTAAACCTTTTGCCTTTTATGTGTTCTAGTTATCACTCGGCGGTTTGCGAAGTGGGTTATGCGCCACTAAACTGCCATCACTGATTCCGAGTATGCACGCATGCGTATAGACGGCGTTTCCTCTCAGTCCTACCCCATCAAGCGCAAACCTCGCAAAGACCGCGTGGTGGAAGATGACGCCATCGATATTGACGGCGAGCTGGAATTCCCGACTGAAGAGCAACTGGCTGCCCGCGCCGCCAAAGCCTCTGCGCAAAAACTGAGCAATCTTCCCGCCCGTCAGCAAGACATGATTTACCACCGTGCCATGAGCAAAAGCGTGGCGACAGCCCTGGCCAGCTACCTGAGCACCGCCGGTTTCGTCGATTGGGAAGCGGATGTGCTGGGTCTCGACCTGTACATCTGATGGTGCTGCCTTATTACCTCGGTTGCCCGTCCTGGAGCGAGAACGCCTGGCGCGATTACCTGTATCCGCCAGACGCCAAAACCGCTGATTTTCTTGATCTCTATTGCCAGGTATTCAATGCCGTGGAAGGCAACACGACCTTCTACGCCAGCCCGGCTGCCGGCACCGTGCAGCGTTGGGCCGAGACCATGCCCGCACATTTTCGATTCACCGCCAAGTTTCCCGGCGAGATCAGCCACGGTGGCGATCTGCGCGAGCAGTTGACCGCCGCCGACACCTTCCTGCAATTGCTCAGCCCGCTCGGTGAACGGGTGTCGCCGCTGTGGTTGCAGCTGTCGAAAAGCTTCACACCCCAGCGTTTGCCCGAGCTGGCCGGGTTTATCGATGCCCTGCAGCGGCCGCTGGCCGTGGAAGTGCGGCATGACGACTTTTTCGCCCGGGGTGACAGCGAGCGCATGCTCAATCGCCTGCTGCTGGATCGCGGTGTCGAACGCATCTGTCTCGATCCCCGCGCACTGTTCAGTTGCACCTCTACCGAGTCTTCGGTGCTGCACGCCCAATCGAAGAAACCCCGTGTGCCACCACGTCCGGCGGCCTTCACGCAGTTCCCGCAGGTGCGTTTTATCGGCCATCCGACGCTTGAGGCCAACGATACGTTTCTGCAGCCATGGGTCGAGAAAATCGCACTGTGGATCGAAGAAGGCCGCACGCCGTACATCTTCCTGCACACGGCCGACAACCTGCTGGCGGCGAAACTGGCGCAGCGTTTTCACGCCCGGCTGATGCTGCGTTTGCCTGGCTTGCCGGCGCTGCCTGAGCTATACAGAGAACCCGTCGCCGAGCAACTTGGCTTGCTCTGAGGCGGACTCTTTCCCCCTCTTCAGGAGCCTGTCCAATGGATGCGCAAACCCTTCGAGCCCTGGCGTTCAAAGCCCTGCATGAGCGCCCCGGCGTATTTGTGATTCCCAATCCGTGGGATGCCGGTTCGGCGAAAATGCTTGCCAGCCTCGGCTTCGAGGCGCTGGCGACCACCAGTGCCGGTTTTGCCTTTTCCCAGGGTCGTGCCGATGGCGAATTGACCCTCGACGATACCCTGTTGAACGTACGGGCGATCGTCGCCGTCACCGACTTGCCGGTTGCGGTCGACCTGGAAAACGGCTTTGCCGACAACCCGGCTGATTGCGCGAAAAGTATTCTGCGCGCAGCAGAGGCCGGAGCCGTCGGTGGTTCGATTGAAGATGCCACCGGTCGCGAAGATGGCCCGATCTACTGTTTCGAGCACGCCGTGGCGCGAATCGAGGCCTCTGTCGCGGCCGCTCGCAGTTTGCCGTTTCCCTTTACCTTGACCGCCCGGGCGGAAAACTTCCTGCACGGCAATCCCGATCTGGACGACACCATCCGCCGCTTGCAGGCATTCGCCGAGGCTGGTGCCGATGTGCTTTACGCACCCGGTCTGCGTAGCGCCGAGGAGGTGTTGGCTGTGGTGCGCGCCGTGGCACCAAAGCCGGTGAATGTGTTGATGTCAGGCGGCTTGAAACTGACGGTCGCGCAGTTGGGTGAAATGGGCGTCAAGCGCATCAGCGTCGGTTCGGCGCTGGCATTGGCGGCCTACGGTGAATTCTTCCGCGCTGCCGAAGAAATCCGGACGTCAGGCACGTTCGGTTTCACTTCGCAGTCGATGCCGTACCAGAAGGCCAATCAGTTCTTCAAAGGCTGAATAAGGGATCTGCAAGGGTGGCTGAGGATCAGGCGGCGAGACGCAGGTTCTGCAGGATGATCGGGCGTGCCCAGCCATTGTCGAAATCGAGTTGTTTCTGCTGTTCCACCAGTTCCTCTGGCGAGAACGGCGGGAACGGCTTGTCGAGCAGATCCAGTTCGAATTCGGCGATCGGCAGGTGCAGCGGACGTGGTTGCGGGGCAGGGCCGGCTTCTGGCAGCGGCTGACCGACGTTCAGCACGATCGGGCGCACCCAGCCGCTTTCGAAGTCCTGTTGTTTTTGCTGGGCGACGATTTCATCTGCCGGGAACGGTGGGAATGGCTTGTCGGCCAGGTCCATTTCGAACTCGGCAATCGGCAGGAACAGCGGCTCGGGCGGACGGACCGGAGTGTCCTGAACGTCGCATTCGCGCTGGGACACGATGTGCGCCAGCAGGTCGCTGCCAACGGTGGGCTCAACCGGGCTTTCGAGATCGACCGGTGGAAAGTTCAGCGATTGCGGCAGCACTTCACCCGACTGTTCGGCCAGCGCCCGGGCAAAGAAATCCTGCCAGATGTGGCTGACGCCGCTCAGTGCCTGGGTGTTTCGCAGGTTGTAGTCGCCGTAGGGCGAGATAAAACCTGTGATTGTGGGTTGAATGTCTGACATTTCTCTCGGTCGACGCTCAGCTCTGGCAAAATGCTCGATAGTTTTGTTATCGGCCGTTTTTGCCGATCATTAATTTTTTGAGCGTGTTTTCCGATGATTGATCAACCTGCGGCCTGCCGCATCCATGTCCAGGCCCTGGACGCGGCTTTCGAGCCACAAGCCGAGCAATGGGCCGAGCGCCTGGGCTTGCCGATGCAAGTGGCGGACGGCGAATTTGCCTTGCAGGTGGGCGACCAGGGTTTGCAGCTGCAACAGCTGGGGCCGGATGCACCGGGGCCGGTGCGGGTGGACTTCGTCGAGGGCGGTGCGGCCCATCGCCGGTTGTACGGCGGTGGCAGCGGGCAGATGATCGCCAAGGCCGTTGGCGTTGCCCAAGGCGTGCGCCCGCGGGTGCTGGATGCCACGGCGGGACTGGGCAAGGACGCGTTCGTGCTGGCCAGCCTTGGTTGCGAGATGAGCCTGATCGAGCGTCAGCCGCTGATTGGCGCCTTGCTGGAAGACGGCCTGGCCCGTGGCGCGGAAGATTTCGACGTGGCGCCGATCGTGGCGCGCATGCGTTTGCTCAAGGGCAATTCGATCGAGGTGATGCGCAACTGGGAGGGCGAGCCGCCGCAGGTGATCTACCTCGACCCGATGTTCCCGCACCGCGAGAAAACCGCGCTGGTGAAGAAGGAAATGCGCCTGTTCCGGCCGCTGGTGGGCGATGACCCGGATGCACCGGCATTGCTCGAAGCCGCGTTGGCCCTGGCCAGCCACCGGGTGGTGGTCAAGCGCCCGCGCAAGGCACCGTGCATCGAAGGGCCGAAGCCGAGCCATGCGCTGGATGGCAAGTCCAGTCGGTATGACATCTATCCGAAGAAGGCTTTGAAGCCTTAAGATCGAGTCGCCCCTTTCGCGAGCCGGCTCGCTCCCACATTGGATCTATGATGATCACAAGACCCCTTGTGGGAGCGAGCCTGCTCGCGAAGGCGTCAGAACAGACAATCATGAGCTGTCAGGCCGAATCCGGCCGATAAGCCCGCATAAACAACCCCACCACTTCCCGTACATGGCTCTCCGCCGCCTCGCCAACCGGCGGTTCGCCGCAGCCATACAGCAAGCGGAAATTCCCGGCGCCCTTGAGCAGGCAGAAGAAGTGCTCGGCGGCGTTGTGCGGCTTGTCGATGCGCAGCACGCCACTTTCATCGATCTTGCTCAGCAGGCGCTCCATGCCTTGCAACATGCGCTGCGGCCCGGCCTCGAAGAAAATCAGCGAGAGTTTCGGGTCCTGGCTGCCCAGGGCCATCATCAAGCGGTGCAGGTTCACCGATTCATCACTGTTGATCAGTTGATGAAAACCGCGCGCGATGTTCAGCAGCACGGTTTCCACTGCCACGCCTTCGGGCAATTCGAAGAACAGCGGTGGCAATTGCTCCTCGCACTTGGCCATCACGGCGGCGGAAAACAGCGTTTCCTTGTCGTTGAAGTGGCTGTAGACCGTCAGCTTTGACACACCGGCCTCGGCTGCGACGGCATCCATGCTGGTATTGGCATACCCCTTACTCAGAAACAGCGTTTTCGCCGCATCGAGAATCGCCTGACGCTTGACCAGATCCTTGGGTCTGCCTGGGCCATTGGGTGCTGAAAGATTGTTTGGCATATTCGTTTTTATTACTGGACTGGTGAGTTTGCTATTAATAACATACTGCTCAGTATAATTATTCAAAGCACCATTAGCGAAAGGTCCTTCACCATGTTCCGCTATGCCTTGCCCCTCGCGTTGCCAGTCACCCTGGCTTTTTTATTGTCTGCGTGTGGTCACGAAGAGGCACCGCAAGTCAGCGTGCGCCCGGCCATGGTGGTCCAGCCAGAGCCTTCGGCGCAGTCCATGGAAAGCTATCCAGGCGAAGTTCGCGCGCGTTACGAACCGGACCTGGCGTTCCGTATCGGTGGCAAAGTCAGCCGACGACTGGTCGAAGAGGGGCAACGGGTCAAGGCCGATCAGCCATTGGCAGAACTCGACCCTCAGGACGTGCGCCTGCAACTGGAGGCTACCCGCGCCCAGGTCGCCGCCGCTGAAGCCAACCTGAACCTGGTGCGTTCCGAACGTGATCGCTACAAGACCCTGATGGATCGCCAACTGGTCAGTCGTTCGCAGTACGACAACGCCGAAAACCTCTACCGCTCCGGTGAAGCGCGCCTCAAGCAGATCAAAGCCGAATTCAACGTTTCCAATAACCAGGCCAGCTATGCCGTGCTGCGAGCGCCGCAGGACGGTGTCGTGGCCAAGCGTCTGGTGGAAGTCGGGCAAGTTGTGGCCGCCGGGCAAACGGTGTTCACCCTGGCCACCGATGGTGAGCGTGAAGTGTCGATCAGCCTGCCGGAGCAGAATTTCGGCCGATTCAAGGTCGGTGAGCAGGTGTCGGTGGAACTCTGGACGCAACCTGATCAGCGCTTCGCAGGGCGTATTCGTGAACTGTCGCCAGCGGCCGACCCCAAGTCGCGTACCTTCGCGGCGCGCATCGCTTTCAATGCCGGCAAGGTGCCTGTCGAGCTGGGCCAGAGCGCCCGCGTGTTCGTGCAGGTTGCCGACGTAGTTCCTCTGTCCGTTCCGCTCTCAGCGCTGACGGCGGAAAACGGCGTGACCTATGTCTGGGTCGTCAGCGCCAACAACACCTTGAAGAAAACGCCGGTGCGCGTCGGTGCCTTCGGCGAGAAAAACGTACCGGTGCTCGAAGGGCTCAACGCCAGCGACTGGGTGGTAGCCGCAGGTGTTCATGTGCTTCTCGAAGGGCAGCAGGTACGCCCGGTGGATCGTTCGAACCGCGTGGTCAATCTGGCAGACAAGGAGTAAGCCCCGATGCGCTTCAACGTTTCCGAATGGGCGCTGCGTAATCGCCAGATCGTCCTGTTCCTGATGCTGTTGCTGGCCATTGTCGGCGCAATTTCCTACACCAAGCTCGGCCAGAGCGAAGACCCACCGTTCACCTTCAAGGCCATGGTGATTCGCACCAACTGGCCGGGAGCGACCGCCCAGGAAGTCTCGCGCCAGGTCACCGAGCGCATCGAAAAGAAGCTGATGGAAACCGGCGAGTACGAGCGCATTGTGTCGTTCTCCCGCCCGGGCGAATCCCAGGTGACCTTCATCGCGCGCGACTCCATGCACTCGGTGGAGATCCCGGAGCTCTGGTATCAGGTGCGCAAGAAGATCAGCGACATCCGGCATACCCTGCCGCCGGGGATTCAGGGGCCGTTCTTCAACGATGAATTCGGCACCACGTTCGGCAATATCTACGCCCTGACCGGCGAGGGTTTCGACTACGCCGTGCTCAAGGATTACGCGGACCGCATCCAGATCCAGCTGCAACGGGTCAAGGATGTGGGCAAGGTCGAACTGCTGGGATTGCAGGACGAGAAAATCTGGATCGAACTCTCCAACGTCAAGCTCGCCACGCTCGGTTTGCCGCTGGCTGCGGTCCAGCAAGCCCTTGAAGAACAGAACGCGGTGTCCACGGCAGGTTTCTTCGAAACCAGCAGCGAGCGATTGCAGCTACGGGTGACAGGGAATTTTCAGACGGTCGACGAGATCAGGAACTTCCCGATCCGCGTCGGTGATCGCACCTTCCGCATCTCCGATGTGGCCGACGTGCGGCGTGGTTTCAATGACCCACCGGCACCGCGCATGCGCTTCATGGGGCAAGACGCGATCGGCCTGGCGGTGGCGATGAAGGACGGCGGTGACATCCTGGTGCTGGGCAAGGCGCTGGAAATCGAATTCGCCCGCATTCAGAAAAACCTCCCGGCCGGCATGCAGTTGCGCAAAGTCTCCGACCAACCGGCCGCGGTGAAAACCGGTGTTGGCGAGTTCGTGCAAGTGCTGGTCGAGGCGCTGGCCATTGTGTTGCTGGTGAGCTTCTTCTCCCTCGGCGTGCGTACCGGCATGGTGGTGGCCCTGGCGATTCCGCTGGTGTTGGCGATGACCTTCGCCTGCATGTATTACCTCGGTATAGGCCTGCACAAGATCTCCCTCGGTGCGCTGGTACTGGCGCTGGGCTTGCTGGTGGACGACGCGATCATCGCCGTGGAAATGATGGCGATCAAAATGGAGCAGGGCTTCGACCGGGTCAAAGCGGCGAGTTATGCCTGGACCAGTACCGCGTTCCCGATGCTCACCGGTACGCTGATCACGGCGGCCGGCTTCCTGCCGATTGCCACGGCGCAATCGGGCACTGGCGAATACACCCGTTCGATCTTCGAGGTGGTCACTATCGCGCTGTTGGCGTCGTGGGTCGCCGCCGTGGTCTTCGTGCCATACCTCGGGGAAAAACTCCTGCCGGACCTGGCGAAAATTCACGCCGCCAAGCATGGTGCCGGCCAGCCCGATCCGTATGGCACGCCGTTCTATCAGCGCGTCCGGCGGCTGGTGGAGTGGTGCGTGCGCTGGCGCAAGACCGTGATCGTGGCGACTGTTTTGTTATTCATTGCCTCCATCGTGCTGTTCCGTTTTGTGCCGCAGCAGTTCTTCCCGGCATCGGGTCGCCTGGAGTTGATGGTCGATCTGAAACTGGCCGAAGGCGCTTCGCTGAGCAACACCGCGGACGAGGTCAAACGCCTCGAAGCGCTGCTCAAGGACAAGGCGGGGCTCGACAATTACGTGGCCTACGTCGGCACCGGTTCGCCGCGTTTCTACCTGCCGCTGGATCAGCAACTGCCGGCGGCGAGCTTCGCCCAGTTTGTCGTCCTGGCGAAAACCATCGAGGAGCGCGAAGCCCTGCGCAGCTGGTTGATTGCAACGCTCAATGAACAATTCCCCGCTCTGCGCTCGCGGGTCACGCGTCTGGAAAACGGTCCGCCGGTTGGCTATCCGGTGCAGTTCCGCGTGACCGGGGAGCACATCGAGGAAGTCCGGGCGCTGGCGCGCAAAGTCGCGGCCAAGGTTCGCGAGAACCCGCATGTGGTCAACGTCCACCTGGATTGGGAAGAGCCGAGCAAGGTGGTGTACCTGAACATCGATCAGGACCGCGCGCGGGCGCTGGGCGTGAGCACGGCGAACCTGTCGAGGTTCCTGCAAAGCTCACTGACCGGTTCCAGCGTCAGCCAGTACCGTGAAGACAACGAGTTGATCGAGATCCTGTTGCGCGGCACCTTGCATGAGCGCACCGAGTTGTCATTGCTGCCGAGCCTGGCGGTGCCGACGGATAACGGTCGCAGCGTCGCGCTGTCGCAGATCGCCACCCTGGAATACGGCTTCGAGGAGGGCATCATCTGGCACCGTAACCGTCTGCCCAACGTGACCGTTCGCGCTGACATCTATGGCAAGGAGCAACCGGCGACGCTGGTGCAGCAGATCATGCCGACCCTCGATCCGATTCGCGCCGAATTGCCCGATGGCTACTTGCTGGATGTCGGCGGCACGGTGGAAGACTCCGCGCGCGGACAGAATTCGGTGAAGGCTGGTGTGCCGTTGTTCATTGTGGTGGTGCTGACCTTGCTGATGCTGCAGCTGCGAAGTTTCTCGCGCACGGCGATGGTGTTTCTGACGGCGCCGCTGGGGTTGATCGGGGTGACGTTGTTTCTGTTGGTGTTCCGTCAGCCGTTCGGTTTCGTGGCCATGCTGGGGACCATCGCGTTGTCCGGGATGATCATGCGCAACTCGGTGATTCTGGTGGATCAGATCGAGCAGGATATCGCTGCTGGGCTCAAGCCTTGGCAGGCGATCATCGAGGCGACGGTGCGGCGGTTCCGGCCGATTGTGTTGACGGCGCTTGCGGCGGTGTTGGCGATGATTCCGCTGTCGCGCAGTGTGTTCTTTGGGCCGATGGCGGTGGCGATCATGGGGGGGTTGATCGTTGCTACGGCGTTGACGCTTTTGTTTTTGCCTGCGTTGTATGCGGCGTGGTTTCGGGTTAGGAAGGAGTCCGTTTGACCTGGGGCTTATCCATTATTTGGGTAATGGCGGCTTAGGGTTTCGCCCTTACGGCGAGTCCCTTTTGGCAAACGCCCGGAGTGCCGGCCCAGCCAAAAGGAACCAAAAGGTCTCGCCCCTTACGTACGGCCCCTCGCCTAGGCTCGGGGTTCCTTCGCTCCGGCATTCATCCGGGGGCATTGCCCTCCGGTCGGCTTCGCTCGACCTACATGCAATGAGTTCGACTGCGTCGAACGGCGCTGCGCGCCCATCCCCGGATGAACACCTCCACTCAGCCTCCCGAGGGGGCGGGCAGATCAAAAGCAGTCCGAGGCGGCCTACCGGCCGGCCTGATTTTCCTGACCGTGCTCAATCCAAAACTGTGGGAGCGAGCCTGCTCGCGAAGGCGGCCTGCCAGCCGACATGGCTTTTGCGGATGTCGTCGATCCCTGTGGGAGCGGGCTTGCCCGCGATGGCGGCCCAACAGTCAACAATGTTTATCGCCCAATCCAACCATTCAGACCATTCCCACAAGACTTTCAGGTTGCCTGTCGGAAGCTCCATCTCTAGCCTCCGATGGTCGCTGCCAATTCAGCGACCGGGACTGCAAGCCCGCCAATAGTTTGTTAGGCGCCCACTGGCGCACCTATAATCGTGGCGCTTTTTTAGCGACCACCGATTTATGGTGGCTGTGTGCGGGAGATCTTCGGGTCTGCCGAGGTTGCCTAACGTCTCGGTCTTGCAGACCTGCACACAGCTGCCACCCATCATCTGCAAGTGATGCTGGCTGCTCCAACTTTCGTTAGGAGCTTCACAATGATCAAACCCAGCCCAAACCCCCCGGGTTCAGAAACCGAAGAACATATCGGCGCTACAAGTCGCCCCTGCCCAATTTTCACCATCCGCCCAGGAATCAATTCCGAAACCCTACTGGTTCACGCCTACGAAACCCTCGCCTCAGCCAATGTGATGGCGACCGAGCTGTCAGCCAGCCTGACTGGGCCGACGTGCAATCTGGTGCTCGGTATTCAGCAGATGATTGTCCTGGTGCAATTGTCGGTGAGTGACGTGTTGGATCGCCTTGATCCGCCGTAATGGGAAACGAAAAAGCCCGCTGAACCTGAGTAGGTCAGCGGGCTTTTCTGATGTTGCCGTCAGCTGAAAATCACAACGTACCAAACACCTTCTTCGCCAAACTGGTCGCCGCTGCCGCCGGGTTCTGGCGGATGGTTTCTTCCTGTTTGCCGATCATCTCGAACAGGCCATTCAACGCTTGTTCGGTGACGTAGTTTTCGACGTTGGCGTTTTTCGCATCCACTACGCCCATGGTCGCTGCTTGCCCGGCGAACGAGTTGTACTGCTGGGCCAGGCCAACCTTGTCGGTGGCTTGCTTGACGATGGGCAGGAACTTGGCGCGGATCTGTTCGCGGCTGGTCTTGTTCAGGTATTGGGTGGCCGAGTCGTTGCCGCCGCTGAGGATGCCCTTGGCGTCTTCCACGGTCATTTTCTTCACGGCATCGACGAGGATCGGCTGGGCCTGGGTGACGGCGGTTTCCGCCGCTTTGTTCATGCTGGCCTCCAGCTCATCGACCTGATCACCCATGCCGAACTGTTTCATCTTGCTCGCGACTTTGCCCAGTTTGCCCGGCAGCTCGATTTTCACGTCCGGGTTGTTGCTGAAGCCGCCTGGGGTACCAAGTTGTTTCACGGCCAGTTGCGCGCCTTGGGTCAGGGCGTCCTTGAGGCCGCCAGTGGCGTCTGTCTGCGACAGGTCGCTGAGGGACAGTGCGAGTGCGCTCGCGGAGATCATCAGACCTGCGCACAGGCCGGCAAAGCGAAGGGTAGGGCGGAACATGGCGACTTCCTTTTTCAAAAAGACACTTAACGGGCTGCGTCGACGCGAACCTTCAAGGGCTGTGGATCGGTGCCGTCCAGACGCACGGCGTGATTCTCGGTGGTGATGAACAGCAGTTTGCCATCGACTTCAATGCGCGCATTGATCGAGTAACGGTGATTGGGCTCGATCTGCAGCGGGTCGTAGCTCAGCTTGAAGGGGAGCGGCACCTGGCCTTTGACCGGGCCATGTTGTTCGTCGATGACCTTTGCCGGGGCATCGGCGAGCGAGATGTCTTGCAGGCTGACGCTGAGGACCGCCGTAGGTGGCAGTGCGATGCGTTGCAGGTAGAAGACTTCACCATTGAGGGAGGCCTTGGGCGCCGGGGTCGGGTGCTGACAGGCAGTGAGCAGCACTGCGGTTGCGATCAAGGACAGCTTTTTCATCGGGATATCTCCGTATCGATGGCGTCAGAATCGACTGACGCCCTGATCAATCTAGACGCTTTGTTCCGGCGCTGCGGGTTGGTCGGCGGCATCTTCACTGCGATGCAACGCCACCTGACGGATCGACAAGCGAATCTCCGCCGGCAACACCCGCTTGGCCGCGCCTTCGGCCAGTTCGCCGAGCAGTTCGTGATAACCCAGCTTGCCGGCCTCGTCGCGCTTGAGCACGTCGAGGTCGAGCATGGTCTGGATGAAGTGGCGGAACAGGCTCTTGTCGAAGAATTCCGGAGCGTTCAGGCCATGCAGGATCGACAGGCGCTGGGCCATGACCGTGCACAGGTCTTCCAGTTCTTCGGCGCTGATGCTGTTCTGGCCGCTGTTGAGCAGCAGGGACACGGTCATGTAGAAGCGCTGCAGGGTCTGGGCGATGCTTTTCGACAGTAGTGTCAGCAGCACGAAGTGCCGTGAGCTTGGCGCCGGGCGCAGGTACACGGCGTTCTCGAAACGCAGCAGGCCTTGCTCGACGAACGCTTCCAGCCACTGGTCGATCACGGCATCCAGTTCTTCCAGCGTCCAGCGGATGAACAGCTCCGCTTGAAGGTACGGATACAACGCGCGGGTGTAGCGCAGGATCTGTTCGCGGTTCATGCGCGAGGCGCTCTGGAAGAAGCTCGCCAGCAACGCCGGCAGTGCGAAGATGTGCAGCACGTTATTGCGGTAGTAGGTCATCAGGACGGCGTTCTGCTCGTCCAGATACAGGATCTTGCCCAAGGCATCGCTCTGTTCTGACAGCAGGCTCATGTCCTTCACGTGCTCGATCAGCGCTCGACCATCACCGTCCGGCAGGGTGGTGTGGGGCGAGTACGGAACCTTGCGCAACAGCGCCAGATACAAGTCGAGGACCCGCGCCATGGCGCGATCGTCCAGGGCCAGGCGGCTGGTGGACAGCAACGCCAACGCCACCAGGTTGACCGGGTTGATCGCGGCTGCCTCGTTCAGATGCTGCGCAACTTTATCACTGAGGCGGTGGGTGGTTTCGTTGAGCCAGGCAGGTCTGAATTGCGGGCCGAGTTCCTGTTTGCGCCAGTCCGGCTGTTCGCTGTCGAGGAACTCCGCCAGTTTGATCGGCTCGCCGAAGTTCACCGCCACCTGGCCGAAGCGCTGCTTGAGCGCGCCGATGACTTTGAAAATGTCGAAGACCGATTCTTTCTTCTTGCTCGCGCCGCGCAGTTCGCCGAGGTAGGTGCGGCCTTCCAGCACGCGCTCGTAGCCGATGTACACCGGCACGAAGACGATCGGCGTGCGCGACGAACGCAGGAAGCTGCGCAGAGTGATCGCCAGCATCCCGGTCTTCGGTTGCAGCATGCGCCCGGTGCGCGAACGGCCGCCTTCGACGAAGTACTCCACCGGGAAGCCTTTGGTGAACAGGGTGTGCAGGTATTCGTTGAACACCGAGGTGTACAACGGGTTGCCCTTGAAGGTGCGGCGCATGAAAAACGCACCGCCGCGACGCAGCAGGCCGCCGATCCCCGGCATGTTGAGGTTGATCCCGGCGGCGACGTGCGGCGGGGTCAGGCCATTGCGGAACAGCAGGTAGGACAGCAGCAGGTAGTCGATGTGGCTGCGGTGGCAGGGTACGTAGATCACTTCGTAACCCGGTGCGACCTTCTGCACGCCTTCGATGTTGTTGACCCTGATGCCGTCGTAGATCTTGTTCCAGAACCAGCTCAGCACCACTTCCATGAAGCGGATCGCGGTGTAGGTGTAGTCCGAGGCGATCTCGTTGCCATAGCGCAGGGCCTGGGCCTTGGCCTTTTCCGGGGAGATGTTTTCGCGCTCGGCTTCGTCGAGGATCGCTTGCCTGACCAGCGGCTGGTTGACCAGGCCCTTGACCAGGTTGCGCCGGTGGGAAATGTCCGGGCCGATCACCGCGGCCTTCAGGTTGCGAAAATGCACCCGCAGGATGCGTTGGGCCATGCGCACGGTGCGCTCGTGGCCCTTCTTGTGTTCGATCAGCTCGCGCAGGTGGATCGGCGCGGAGAACTGCACGCGGGTCTTGCGTCCCAGCACGATGATGCTCAGCAGGCGACGCAGGCGCCCGGTCACCGCCCAGCTATCGGCGAACAGGAGTTTCCATGGGCTGTTTTCGCTGTCCGGCGACTGGCCCCAGAACACGCTGACCGGAATGATCTGCGCATCTTCGGCGGCGTTCTGGCTCAGGGCACTGACCAGGCGGGTCAATGTCGGCGGCGCGCCACGCTTGTCCTGGCGGCCGAGCCAGTCCGGGTCCGGCGTCAGGTAGAAGAACGCGGCAGGTTCCAGCAGGTTGCCCACCGATACCGGCAGCACCGGGCGTGGCAGGCCGGCCTTGCTGCACTCGGTATCGACCACGGCGAGGTCGGTCAGCGAAGGGTTTTGCAGGACGTAGAACACCGGACGACTGCGGTCGAGGTTGAGGGTGAACGACGACTGGTTGATCGTCTCCGAGCGAACCCAGAGGTACAACAGTCGACGCAGGGTGCCAAACACAAGACGGAGGAACGGGGAGCGGGTCATACGGCTTCTGCGTGAGTGATTAAAACCAAGCGTTTGCTCGGGAGGCCGATAGTGTGCCGGATTCGCTGAAAATCGGCAAAAAAGCGCGTAAGTAAACTCCTGTTGAGAGTTTTAGCGTCTGTCATATACTCGGCGCTCTGTCGCCGTTGCCCTCATGGGACCGGTATGCGCAGGCTGATGTTCCCGAGGCTTTCCTGCGAAAAGCCCGATCAATAATAAAAAGGGAGTATGAACAAATGGCAACACGCGAAACCGGCAACGTGAAGTGGTTCAACGATGCCAAGGGCTACGGCTTCATTCAGCGCGAAGACGGGGTGGACGTGTTCGTGCACTACCGCGCGATTCGTGGCGAAGGCCACCGCTCGCTGACCGAAGGCCAGCAGGTCGAGTACGCGGTGGTGGAAGGGCAGAAGGGCTTGCAGGCTGAGGATGTGGTGGGGTTGTAAACCCACTCTTCAGTTCACCCAAAAACCCCTGTAGGAGCGAGCTAGCTCGCGAAGAACTCAAGGACGCCGCGCTTTCCCGGAATTGGCGCGTTATCGTTGACGACCATCGCGAGCAAGCTCGCTCCTACAGGGGGCGGTGTTCAGGCTTCAGGCAGTTTTCCAGGTGATTTCTTCTTCACCATCGGCGCTGATGCGAATCCAGCGGTCTGCCGTTTCCTCACCTTCCTCCTCGACCCAGCTACCCGGTGCGCAACGCACTTCGACATTGAGCGCGGCAAAGGCTGCGCGGGCGCAGGCGATGTCGTCGTCCCATGGGGTCTGGTCGCTTTCCAGGTACAGGCTGTTCCATTTGCCGACCGCTTTTGGCAGCCAGGTCACGGGCACGTTGCCGGCCTTGCACTTGTAGGTCTGGCCCTTCTGGACCCAATCCGTGCACGGACCCAAAGCCGCACCGAGCCAGGTGGAAATGGCTTTGTGGTCGACGTCGGCGTCTTTCAGGTAAATCTCGATATCGGGCTGGCGCATGGATGTCCTCACTGCGGGTCTGAAAAATCCATTCGCGGATTTAGCCGGTCTTGAGCCATTGCCCAAGACCAAAAATTGAAATTGCTCTCTGGTTACGACTGCAGAACGAAATAATCGTAGCGCATCGACACGGTGACCTCGAACGGCGCGGCCTGCTCGATGACGGCAGCACGGCGTTCGGCACTGGCGCGCCAGCCGTGGGGCGTCATGGCCAGCAGATTCGCCCGGTCCTGACCGCTTGCCAGCGTCAGTTTGTATTCCAGGGTTTCACTGTGCGCAAGCGCCATGCCTTCGGGCACCAGGGCCAGATGCTTGTCGTCGGTGTATTCGCGCACTTCGTCGTACAGCCGCTCGCGCAGTTCCATCAGGTGGCCGCTGGTCGGCCCGACTTTCATCAGGCCGCCACCGACGCTGAGCAGGCGCTTGGCCTCTTCCCAATCCAGCGGGCTGAAGACGCTCGCCAGGAACTGGCAACTGCCGGAAGCCAGTGGCACCCGCGCCATGCTGGCGATCAACCAGGTGAGCTTGGGGTTGCGTTTGCAGGCGCGCTTGACCGCTTCGCGGGAGATATCCAGCGCGTAGCCGTCAGCATCCGGCAAGGCCTCGGCGATTTGCGCGGTGTAGTAACCCTCGCCACAACCGATATCGACCCAGCGTCCCGGCGCATAACCTGCCGCCAGCTCCGCCAGACGCCTGGCCACCGGGGCATAGTGCCCGGCGTTCAGGAAGTCGCGGCGGGCTTCGACCATTGCCTGGTTATCCCCGGGATCGCGGCTGTTCTTGTGTTGCACCGGCAACAGGTTCAAGTAACCCTGGCGCGCACGGTCGAAACGATGCCCGGCGGGGCAGACCACGCCGTTGTCGACCGCGTTCAGCGGCTCACTGCAGATCGGGCACGCCAGCATCAGGCGAGCAACTTGATCAGGGTCTGGTAGTAGATCTCGGTCAGCACGTCGAGATCCGCTGCCAACACGCGCTCGTTGACCTGGTGGATGGTCGCGTTGACCGGGCCCAGTTCAACCACCTGGGTGCCCATGGTGGCGATGAAGCGGCCGTCGGAGGTGCCACCGCTGGTGGACGCCTTGGTTTCACGACCGGTGATGTCCTTGATGCTCGACGACACCGCGTCCAGCAGGGCGCCCGGTTCGGTGAGGAATGGCAGGCCGGACAGGGCCCAGTCGACGTGCCAGTCCAGGCCATGCTTGTCGAGGATGTCGGCGACACGCTTTTGCAGGCCTTCGACGGTGGACTCGGTGGAGAAGCGGAAGTTGAACACCGCCACCAGGTCACCCGGGATCACGTTGGTCGCACCGGTGCCGGAGTTGACGTTGGAGATCTGGAAACTGGTTGGCGGGAAGAAATCGTTGCCGTGGTCCCAGTGTTCGGCAGCCAGTTCGGCCAGGGCCGGGGCAGCGAGGTGGATCGGGTTCTTCGCCAGGTGCGGGTAGGCCACGTGGCCTTGTACACCGCGCACGGTCAGCTTGGCACCGAGGGAGCCGCGACGGCCATTCTTGACCACGTCACCCACCAGGGTGGTGCTCGACGGTTCGCCGACGATGCACCAGTCCAGGCGCTCCTTGCGCGCGGCGAGGCGTTCGACCACCGCCTTGGTGCCGTGGTGCGCCGGGCCTTCTTCGTCGCTGGTGATCAGGAACGCGACTTTGCCCTTGTGGTTCGGGTAGTCGGCGACAAAGCGCTCGGAGGCGACGGTCATGGCCGCGAGGCTGCCTTTCATGTCGGCGGCGCCACGACCGCAGAGCATGCCGTGTTCGTCGATCAGCGCGTTGAACGGTTCGATCTGCCAGGCTGTCACCGGGCCGGTCGGGACCACGTCGGTGTGGCCAGCGAAGCACAGCACCGGACCGTCGTCCTGGCCGTGGGTGGCCCAGAAGTTATCCACATCTTCAATGCGCATCGGTTCCAGGGTGAAACCGGCATCGCCCAGGCGTTGCATCATCTGCTTCTGGCAATCGGCGTCGATCGGCGTCACGGACGGACGGCGGATCAGGTCGATGGCGAGTTGGAGGGTCGGCGAAAGGTCGGCTTGGGCCGTCATGGAAAACTCCGGGAGCTTGAAATTGGGCAAGGGCCAATGTGGGAGCCAGCCTGCTGGCGATGGCGGTGTGTCAGTCAACATAAAGGCTGATTGTTACATTGCCATCGCGAGCAGGATCGCTCCCACAGGGATGGGTATCACGCCAAGCCCCGCAAAATGGCGGTTATCTTAAAGCAAAACGGCGACCATTGGCCGCCGTTTAGTGCATCCGCAGCGATTTAGACGACAGGTGCCGTTTCAGGCTCGGCGACCGGTTTCGGCAGCGACGACAGGAACGCCATGATCAGTGCCGCGACGTACGGCAGCGACTGCACCAGCAGCATGGTGACCCAGAAGCGCATGTCGTTGCTCGGCAGGCCCTGCACCAGGAAAATCCCCAGCGCCGCGCCCCACAACAGCAGCATGATGAACATCTCTTCCCGGGCTTCCGAAATCGCTACCCAGAAACCGTGGTTATCGGCGTTTTTCGGCGTGCGGAAGAATGGAATGCTGCTGGTGAAGAAACCGTACAGCACCGCTTTGGCGATGGTATGGGACAACGCCAGACCGGCCAGTGCCGCGCAGAAGGCATCCTTGAGGTTGACCCCGACCGCACGACGGTAGAGGAAGATGATCTTGGCGACCTTGAACACAAACAGCGCCAACGGCGGGATCGCGAAAATCAGCAGCGGTGGATCGACCCGTTGCGGCACGATGATCATCGCCGCCGACCACAACAGTGCGCCGACGGTGAAGAAGATGTTCATGCCGTCCGCCACCCACGGCAACCAGCCCGCGAGGAAGTGATAACGCTGGCCACGGGTCAGCTCGGTGTCCTTGCCGCGCAGCAGGGCGGCGGTATGACGCTTGATGATCTGAATCGCACCGTAGGCCCAGCGGAAACGCTGTTTCTTGAAGTCGATAAAGGTATCGGGCATCAGGCCCTTGCCGTAGCTGGTGTGGTAATACGCCGCCGACAGGCCTTTCTCGAATACCCGCAGGCCCAGCTCGGCGTCTTCACAGATGCACCAGTCGGCCCAGCCCAGTTCCTCGAGCACCGAACGGCGGGTCATGGTCATGGTGCCGTGCTGGATGATCGCGTCGCGGTCGTTGCGGGTGACCATGCCGATGTGGAAGAAGCCTTTGTATTCGGCGTAGCAGAGCTTCTTGAAGGTGCTTTCGTTCTGGTCGCGGTAATCCTGCGGCGACTGCACCACGGCGATTTTCGGGTCGGCGAAGTGCGGCACCATGTGCTTGAGCCAGTTGCGGTCGACGCAGTAGTCCGAGTCGATCACGGCAATGACTTCGGCATCCTTGGCGGTGTGCGGAATCAGGTAGTTCAGTGCGCCGCCCTTGAAGCCGGCCAGCGGTGCCACGTGGAAGAACTTGAAGCGCGGGCCGAGGGTTGCGCAGTAGTCACGCACCGGTTCCCAGACCGCCGGGTCCTTGGTGTTGTTGTCGATGATCAGGACTTCAAAGTCCGGATAGTCGAGGTTGGCCAGGGCGTTGAGGGTCTGTTTGACCATCTCCGGCGGCTCGTTGTAGCAGGGTACGTGAATCGACACTTTCGGGCGGTAGCTGGAATCGCCCACCACCGGCAGGAATTCGCGACGACGCTTGTGCACCCACACCGCTTCAGCCAGTTCGTGGGCTTCGGTCAGCAGCACGATAAACACTCCGAGCGCACCGAGGGCGAGCAAGAAGCCCACCGTCAGGCTGAACCAGGTGCTGTATTGCTGGCTGTAGTCGTAACCGATCCACACCAGCACCGAACCGCACAGGAACGCGATGAAGGTCAGGAAGGTACGGCCACGCTGGCGCAGGGCCGAGCCGTCGATCATCAGCAGGGTCAGCGACAACAGCGCCAATACCACCGAACCAATGGCCAATACGCGCCACTGCGGAATCGCCACGACCGGGCCTTCGAAATTGAACTTCTGCTGGCGTGCGGCGTTGAACACGCCCCAGTAGGCACCGACGGAACCTTCGTCACTGGCTTTCCACGGTTGGTCAAACGCTTCGATCACGAAGTAGTTGAAGCCCTGGCGGTTGAGTTTGTTGACCAGGGTGCGCAGGTAGATCGCCTGGTCCGCCGGTGAGGCATCGGCACCACCGCGCATGCGGCCGTTGCTCGGCCAGCCCACTTCGGACAGCAGCAGCGGCTTTTTCGGGAACATCTTTTTCAGGTCGCGGGCGCGGTCCAGAACGAACTGCTGCGCTTTATCCACAGGGATGAACTCCCAGTAAGGCAGGATGTGCGCGGCGATCAGGTCGACGTGTTTGGCCAGTTCCGGGTGTTCTTCCCAGACGTGCCACTGCTCGGAGGTGGTCACCGGCACTTTCACGGCGGCGCGCACGCGATCGAGCATGACGCTGAGTTCCTGGGCGGTAATTTCCTTGCGGAAGATCGCTTCGTTGCCGACCACCACACGAACCACGCTGCGTGAGGAGTTGGCGATTTCGATGGCGCGGGTGATTTCCCGTTCGTTGCGTTCCTGGTCCGGGCTGATCCAGATCCCCAGGGTCACCCGCAAGCCGAACTCTTCCGCCAGTTTCGGGATGTCTTGCAGAGAGCCATCGACCGAGTAGATGCGGATGTTGTCCGTCAGCTTGCTCATGATTTCCAGGTCGCGACGCATCTCATCGTCGGTCGGATACTGTTCCTTCTGTGGGAATTGTCCTTGCTGGAACGGTGAGTAGGAGAAACCGGAGATCTGCTCCGGCCAGTTGGGGGCGGTGACCGGGCGATTGATCAGCGCCCAGAAGCCGGTAAACAAGGCAGCGATGGCGAGCACCACGACCAGGTTGAGTCCAAATTTACGCGATGACATGGTTATTTCTGGTTCCAAAGGCTGTGGAACGAAGGAACGGTTGGCTACCGCCAAGGGGCGCGCATCCTACACCGGGCCTTCCCTGACCGTACAGCAGACAGGGAAATGCCTGACGTTGGGCAATTGGCTTTCACATAAGTTCTTACACTTGCTGCTTGAAAGTTAAAACTTGTCGTTGTGTAGGTGCCCTGCCTCGCAGACACGTTCCTCTTTTGACGAGTGGCTGTTGTCGTCAGGCGAGGAGCGGCAACGCAGCATGACGGCAACAGACGCCGTCAAAAAGGAACAGTGTTTGTGAGGCAGGACACCCTTTATAATGCGCGCCGGTTTTTGGGGTAATGGTCATGAGTACAGAAGATCCGCGGTTTGCAGGCATCGCCCGTTTGTATGGCATCGAAGGCCTTGAACGCCTGCGTGCGGCCCATGTGGCGATTGTTGGCGTCGGTGGTGTCGGTTCCTGGGCGGCGGAAGCCATGGCCCGTTGTGGCGTGGGCGAGATTTCGCTGTTCGACCTGGACGACGTCTGCGTCAGCAACGTCAATCGCCAACTGCATGCGCTGGACAGCACGGTCGGCAAGCCCAAGGTCGAGGTGATGGCCGAGCGTCTGCGCGGGATCAACCCGGACTGTACGGTACATGCGGTACCGGACTTCGTTACCCGCGACACCATGGCCCAGTACATCACGCCGAACATCGACTGCGTGATCGACTGCATCGACAGCGTCAACGCCAAGGCTGCGCTGATCGCCTGGTGCAAGCGACGCAAGATCCAGATCATCACCACTGGCGGCGCGGGCGGGCAGATCGACCCGACGTTGATCCAGGTCTGCGACCTCAATCGCACATTCAACGACCCGCTGGCGTCGAAAGTACGCTCTACGCTACGCCGCGACTACGGTTTCTCCCGCACCGTGACCCGCCACTACAGCGTGCCGTGCGTGTTTTCCACCGAGCAACTGCGTTACCCGAAGCCGGACGGCAGCATTTGCCTGCAGAAGAGTTTTGTCGGTGATGGCGTGAAGCTCGACTGCGCGGGCGGTTTTGGCGCAGTGATGATGGTGACGGCGACTTTTGGCATGGTCGCGGCGACCAAGGCTGTGGACAAGATCGTGGCGGGCGTGCGGCGGCCGGCGGATCGTATCAAACCTGAGGCTTGAGTGCTGCTGAGGGCCTCTTCGCGAGCAGGCTCGCTCCCACATTGGAATGCGTTCCCTTGTGGGAGCGAGCCTGCTCGCGAAAGCGATTAGCCAGCCAACTCCCGCATCCGCTGAAGCACCGCATTCAAGCCATTGCTGCGGGATTCGGATAACTGCCGCCCTAACCCCAACTGATTGAACCAGTCCGCCAGGTCCACCTGCTGCAACTCAAGCGTCGACAACCCGTTGACCCGCGCCAGTAGCAACGCCACCAAGCCACGAATCAAGCGTGCATCACTGTTGGCGCTGAACTGCCAATGGCCGTCGCGCAGTTCGCCCACCAGCCACACCTGGCTTTCACAGCCGTGCACCCGGTTGGCGTCGCACATCTGCGCATCACTCAACGCTGGCAGACGCTCGCCCCATTGCATCAGCAGGCGGGCGCGCTGTTCCCAACCGGCAGCTTTCTGAAAGGTGTCGAGCGCCGTCACGGCATCGGCAGGCAAGCTCATCGCAGCAACTCCAGCGCCTGATCCAGGGCTACAAAGAACCGTTCGAGGTCTTCGGAATCGTTGTACAGCGCCAACGACACCCGAATCGCCCCGGCCAGTTCGAAGCGTTTGAGCAGCGGCATGGCACAGTGATGACCGGCGCGCACGGCGATCCCTTGTTCAGTCAGCAAATGCGCGAGATCGGAGTTATGCACACCCTCGACGGTAAAACTGGCCAGTGCCACTTGCGGCCTGGCCAGCAGGCGAATGCCGTTGCGTGCCTCAAGGCCTTTGAGCAGGCAGGCATGCAGCGCCGCTTCATGGGCGGCCACGGCGTCCTGATCGAGCCCGGCGAGGTAATCGAGGGTCGCTCCGAGGCCGATCACACTGGCAATCGGCGGCGTCCCGGCCTCGAAACCCAGCGGTGCCGGGCGAAAGCGTGCGTCGTGATAATTGGCATCCAGCACCATTTCGCCACCGAACTGCCAGGGACGCAGCTGTTGCAGCGCTGTATTGCGCCCGAACAGCACGCCCAGGCCATCGGGGCCGTAGAGCTTGTGGCTGGAGAACACATAAAAATCGCAACCCAGCGCTTGCACGTCGTGGCGGCCATGGACCACGCCCTGGGCGCCGTCGATCACGGTCAGTGCATTGTGCGCCTTGGCCAGCGCCAGCAATTGCGGCAGTGGCTGCCACGCGCCGATCACGTTGGACAGTTGACTGACCGCCAACAGCCGGGTGCGCGAGCCGATCAGGCCGGCTGCGGCTTCAAGGTTGATCACACCGTCGGCATTCAGTGGCAGGATCACCAGTTTCAGGTCGCGCCGGCGCGCCAGTTGCTGCCACGGCAACAGGTTGGCGTGATGCTCCAGGGCGCTGATGACAATCTCGTCGCCCGGATTGAAAAGATGTTCCAGGCCGTAGGCCAGCAGATTCAGCGCGGACGTCGCGCCGTGGGTAAAGATGATCTGACCGCAATCGCCCGTATTGAGCCATTGCGCGACTTTGCGGCGGCTGTCCTCGAACGCCTGGGTGGCGTGAGCGCCGGGCAAATGTTGCGCCCGATGCACGTTGGCCGCGCCGTTGGCGTAGTAATGCGCCAGGGCATCCAGCAGGGCTTGAGGTTTTTGCGTGGTGGCGGCGTTGTCCAGATAGGTCTGGCCTTGCCGTTGCAGGGCGGCGATGGCCGGGAAGTCGGCGCGCCAGGGAGAGAGAATCATCATGTTGTTCGCCTGTACGCCTGCCCCCTGTAGGAGCGAGCAAGCTCGCTCCTACAGGGGTGCGGGTGGTCGTGTGGCTTAGTTGTGAGCGTGCAGCGCTTCGTTCAGTTCGATGGCCGATTTGTGGGTTTTGCATTCCACGGCACCGGTTTCCGAATTGCGACGGAACAGCAGGTCCGGCTGGCCGGCCAGTTCACGGGCCTTGACCACTTTGACCAGCTGATTGTTTTCGTCCAGCAGCGCCACTTTGGTGCCAGCGGTCACGTACAGGCCCGACTCGACGGTGTTGCGGTCGCCCAACGGGATACCGATACCGGCGTTGGCGCCGATCAGGCAGCCTTCGCCAACCTTGATCACGATATTGCCGCCGCCCGACAGGGTGCCCATGGTCGAGCAACCGCCGCCCAGGTCCGAACCCTTGCCGACGAATACGCCAGCGGATACGCGGCCTTCGATCATGCCCGGGCCTTCGGTGCCAGCGTTGAAGTTGATGAAGCCTTCGTGCATCACGGTGGTGCCTTCGCCCACATAAGCGCCCAGACGCAGACGCGCAGCGTCAGCGATACGTACGCCGGCCGGAACCACGTAGTCGGTCATTTTCGGGAACTTGTCCACCGAGAACACTTCCAGCAGCTCGCCGCGCAGGCGGGCTTCGAGTTGCAGCTCGGCCAGTTCGCTCAGGTCGATGGCGCCCTGGCTGGTCCAGGCCACGTTCGGCAGCAGCGGGAAGATCCCGGCCAGGTTCAGGCCGTGTGGCTTGACCAGGCGATGGCTCAGCAGGTGCAGCTTGAGGTACGCCTCCGGGGTGGACGACAACTGGGCGTCTTCCGCCAGCAAGGTGGCAACCAGCGGCTTGTGGCTCTCGGCCAGGCGGGTCAGCAGCTTGCCTTGTACCGCGTCGATGCCTTTCACGGCTTCAGCCAGTTGCGCGGCCTGTGCGGTGGTGAAGGTGATGGCCTGGTTGCCTTCGCTGTAACCGAGAATCGGCGCAACAGCGGCGACCAGTTCGGCGGACGGATTGAGCAGCGGCTGGGCGTAGAACACTTCCAGCCATGCGCCTTGACGGTTTTGAGTGCCGACACCAAAGGCCAGGCTGAACAGGGTAGTAGACATGTTGATACCTCTAGCAAATTGAAACGGGCTGCTTACTTGAGCGCGGCCGCGTAGATATCTGGCTTGAAGCCAATCAGGGTTCGGTCACCGAGATCAAGCACCGGGCGCTTGATCATCGAGGGTTGTGCGAGCATCAGTTCGATGGCTTTCGTCTGGTCGAGATCGGCTTTGCGTTCGTCGTCGAGCTTGCGAAAGGTCGTGCCTGCACGGTTCAACACCACTTCCCAGCCGTGCTCGTTGCACCATTGGGTCAGGTGTTCACGGTCGATACCGACCGCTTTGTAATCATGAAAGTCATAACTGACAGCGTGTTCATCGAGCCAGGTGCGCGCCTTTTTCATGGTGTCGCAGGCCTTGATGCCGAAAAGGTGCAACGTTTTGCTTGAAACGGTCAAGGAATTGCCCCCTTTGCAGGTGCCGTAAATAAAAGGTGACGGATTATGCCATGACCGGACGGTTTCGCGGCGGCCGTGGTCGGGTTTGTATGTGTGCCATGCCATCAAACCTTTGTAGGAGCGAGCCCGCTCGCGATGAACCTGAGAGCGCCGCGGGGTGTCAGGCATACAGCGTCATCGTTAACGACCATCGCGAGCAGGCTCGCTCCTACAGAGGGTGCGGCGTTTCCGTGTGCGACATTGGTGCAAGGGCCGCCATGCAGTCTAAGCGGCTAATATGGCACTTCAATGCTGTCGACTGTCCGGGAACCAAGCTTTATGCAAACCGCTTACACCGTCCTGATCCTGTTGATGCTGGTCGGCGTTTCGCGCCTGATCGGACGGGTGATTCCGTTGCCGCTGCCGTTGGTGCAAATCGCCGCAGGGGCCTTGCTCGCGTGGCCGACGCTGGGTTTGCATGTGGCCCTTGATCCCGAACTGTTCCTGTTTCTGTTCCTGCCGCCGCTGTTGTTCTCCGACGGTTGGCGCATGCCCAAACGCGAACTCTGGCATTTGCGCGGACCGATCCTGACGCTTGCGGTGGGGCTGGTGCTGTTTACCGTGGTCGGCGCCGGGTATTTCATTCACTGGCTGCTGCCCGGTGTGCCGTTGCCGGTGGCGTTTGCCCTGGCGGCCGTGCTGTCGCCGACAGATGCGGTAGCGGTGTCGGCCATTTCCCGCAATAGACTGCCCACACCCTTGATGCACATCTTGCAGGGTGAGGCACTGATGAACGATGCCTCAGGCCTGGTGACGTTCAAGTTTGCGCTGGCGGCAGCGGTGACTGGCGTGTTCTCGCTGGCCAATGCCAGCCTGACTTTCATGCTGGTCGCCATTGGTGGTCTGGCCGTCGGGGTGGCCTTGAGCTGGTTGGTCGGCCGTCTGCGCGCGTGGATGATCGCGCGCGGCTGGGATGATCCGGCGACGCACGTGGTGTTCATGTTGCTGCTGCCGTTTGCCGCCTACGTGCTGGCCGAGCGCATGGAAGTGTCAGGCATCCTGTCGGCGGTGGCGGCGGGGATGATGCAGAGCTGGCTCGATCTGCTGCCGCGCCAGACCAATACCCGCTTGCTCAATCGCAGCGTCTGGTCATTGCTGGAGTTCGCCTTCAATGGCTTGATTTTCCTGCTGTTGGGCCTGCAGTTGCCGGACATCATCAAGGCCGTCGCCAGTCACGAAACCTCGCTGTGGCCGACGTTGCTGTATCGCGGGCTGGATGTGCTGGCGATTTTCCTGGTGCTGCTGGCCTTGCGCTTCGTCTGGGTGCAAAGCATTTGGCGTCTGTCGGTGTTGCTGCGGCGCCTGCGCGGCAAGGGTGAAGTGACCCGGGTGCCGACAGCACGATCCTGTTGGTTGCTGACCGTTGGCGGTGTGCGCGGGGCCGTGACGCTGGCGGGTGTGATGTCGGTGCCGATGCTCATGGGAGGCGACGCATTTCCCGAGCGGGATTTGCTGATCTTTATTGCTGCCGGGGTGATTCTGCTGTCGTTGATTGCTGCCTGCATCGCGCTGCCACTGTTGTTGCGTGGCATCGAAGCCAGCCCGGACGACAAGCGGCGTAATGAAGTGCGCGACGCCTGGCGCAAGACCGCCGTAGCGGCCATTCATGCGCTTGAGATAGAAGAGGTCAACCCGCAGGACGCCGCCCAATCCGCGCTGGCCGCCGAGCTCAAGGCGCGGATCATGTCGGAGTACCGACACCAGTTGGAGGTGTTCAACGATTCCGCTGAAGCCCAGGCCCTGGCCTTTCAGATGGACTTGCTGGAGCGGCGTTTGCGCGTGAAGGCGCTGCGGGCGCAGCGCCTGGAGTTGTATAGCCTCAGTCGTCAGCACCAGATTGGTGATGACGTGTTGCGTGAAGTGCTGGGTGAGCTGGACTTGAGTGAGGCCAAGCTGGGCCAGGTGAAGTAAACCTGGCCGCCACCGGATGGGGAGGGTTATTTGCGGCGCTGGATGCAATCGCGAATCCGCTCGGCGGCTTCAACACACTCCGCCAATGGCGCAACCAATGCCATGCGTACACGCCCGGCCCCCGGATTGACGCCGTCGACATCACGCGACAGGTAAGAGCCCGGCACCACGGTCACGTGCTCTTGTTCGAACAGGTCGCGGCAGAACGCTGCGTCGTCACCCGCCACATTCGGCCACAGGTAGAAGCTGCCATCCGGACGCTGTACGTCCAGTACCGGGCTGAGGATGTCCAGTACCGCGTCGAACTTCTCGCGGTACAACGCACGGTTGGCGCGCACATGCACTTCGTCATTCCACGCGGCAACACTGGCCAGTTGCGTCTGAACCGGCATCGCGCAGCCGTGGTAGGTGCGATAGAGCAGGAAGCCCTTGAGGATGTCGGCGTCACCGGCGACAAAACCCGAACGCAGGCCTGGCAGGTTCGAACGCTTGGACAGGCTGTGGAACACCACGCAGCGCTTGAAATCCTTGCGGCCCAGTTCTGCGCAGGCGCTTAGCAGGCCTGGTGGCGGGGTTTGCTCGTCGAAGTAGAGTTCGCTATAGCACTCATCGGCGGCGATCACGAAGTCATGTTCGTCGGCCAGTGCGATCAGCTTTTTCAGGGTTTCCAGCGGAATCAATGCACCGGTCGGGTTGCCTGGCGAGCACAGGAACAGGATCTGGCAGCGCTTCCAGATGTCCGGCGACACGGCGTCGAAATCCGGGTTGAAGCCGTTTTCGTCCAGGCACGGCAGGTAATGCGGCTTGGCCCCGGCGAGGAACGCCGCGCCTTCGTAGATCTGGTAGAACGGGTTCGGGCTGACCACCAGTGCGTCATCGCCACGGTTGACCACGGTCTGGGTGAAGGCGAATAGCGCTTCGCGGGTGCCGTTGACCGGCAGCACATTGCGCGCCGGGTCGATCCAGCCTTTGGGGACGTCGAAGCGCCGCTCGCACCATGCCGCGATGGCTTCACGCAGGGCTGGAATGCCGAGGGTGGTCGGGTACACCGCCATCTGATCCAGGTTGCTGGCCAGGGCTTCGGCGACAAAGCTCGGCGAGCGGTGTTTCGGTTCGCCGATGGACAAGGCGATCGGGCGTTTGTCCGGGTTCGGCGTGACGCTGCCGAGCAGGGCGCGGAGTTTCTCGAACGGGTAGGGCTGCAGCTGGGTCAGAGCGTTGTTCATCGATAAATCTCGTTCGGTGGACGCAGGCCCCTGTAGGAGCGAGCTTGCTCGCGATGGTCGTCAACGATAACGTGTTCTTGCCAGGATCACGGGGCGTATTTGAGTTCATCGCGAGCAAGCTCGCTCCTACATAAGGGCGGGTCGTTGTTAAGTCAGATGCTGATACGCGACAGTTTGATATCCGGTTCCTGGTTGACGCTCAGTTGTTCGACGATCGCATCCTGCAGGCGGCTGCACAGCAGCGGGTCGGACAACGGGTGATTGCTGGCGTCGGTGATGAAGAACACGTCTTCCACACGCTCGCCGAGGGTGGCGATCTTGGCGTTCTGCAGTGACAGATCGAACTCCAGGAAAATCGTCCCAATCCGTGCCAACAGGCCCGGGCGGTCAGGCGCCGTGAGTTCCAGCACCGTCACCTGCCGCAGGGCATCGTTGTGGATCGTCACCTGTGGCGCAAAGGCGAAATGCTTGAGCTGACGGGGCACCCGGCGCTGGATGATGGTCGGGTAGTCGTCCGGGTTGCGCAGGGCTTCGGTCAGGCCGTCGCGGATTTGCTTGATCCGTGCCGGGTTATCGCCAATCGAGTCGCCGTCGGTGTCGAGCACGATATAGGTGTCGAGGGTGAACTGGCTGCTGGAGGTGATGACCCGGGCGTCGTGAATGTTCAGGTTGAGCTGGTCCATCGCGGCCACGGTCACGGCAAAGAAGTCGTGCTGGTCAGGGGCGTAGATGAAGATCTGTGTACCGCCTTCGAACTCGCGCTGGGTGGTTTCCTTGATCAGTACCAGCGGCCCGCCGTCGGTTGGTTGCTGGAGGATCGCGTCGCTGTGCCAGGCCACGTCGCCGGCAGTGTGACGCAGGAAATAGTCATCACCCAATTGTGCCCACAGTTGCTCGACATCGTCCGGGTCGGTGCCGCCGCGCACCAGGATATCCAGGGCGGCGCTCTGGGTCTGGCGGATCTGCTCTTCGCGATCCACTGGGTTCTCCAGGCCGCGACGCAGGGCGCGCTTGGTCTCTGTGTAGAGCTGGCGCAGCAGGCTGGCGCGCCAGGAGTTCCACAACGTCGGGTTGGTGGCGTTGATGTCGGCGACGGTCAGCACATACAGGTAGTCGAGGCGGGTTTCGTCGCCGACGATCTGTGCGAAATCGTGGATCACCTGCGGGTCGGACAGGTCCTTGCGCTGGGCGGTTGTCGACATCACAAGGTGGTTTTGCACCAGCCACACGATCAGGCGACTGTCCCACATGGGCAGTTGATGACGCTGGCAAAAGGCCTCGGCATCCACGGCGCCGATGTCCGAGTGATCGCCATGCCGGCCTTTGCCGATGTCGTGGTACAGGCCGGCCATGTAAATCAGCTCGGGCTTGGGTAGCTTGCCCATGAGCTTGCTGGCCAGCGGGAATTTTTCCGACACCTTGGTGTACTGCAACTTACGCAGGTGCTTGATCAGGTTCAGGGTGTGGGCATCGACCGTATAGATGTGGAACAGGTCATGTTGCATCTGCCCGACGATAAAGCCGAATTCGGGCAGGTAACGCCCAAGGATGCCGTAACGGTTCATTCGCCGCAGGTTGCGGTGGATGCCGATCTTGCACTTGAACAGCTCGATGAACAGGCTGGTGTTGCGGATATCGTTGCGAAAGTCGTCGTCGATCAGATGACGGTTTTCCCGCAGCAGACGAATGGTGTCGGCGCGCACACCCTTGATTTCCGGCTGCTGGGCCATCAGCACGAAGATTTCGAGCATGGCGAATGGCGTACGGCGCAAGACATTGTTGTTGCGTGCTTCGATATAGCCGTCATGCAACTGGAAGCGCGAGTTGATCGGTTGTGGCGGCGCTTCGTCTTCCGGCGCGAGGATGACTTCCTCGAAGTGCTGGATGATCAGGTCGCTGAGCTGGGCGATGCTCATCACCACCCGGTAATACTGCTGCATGAAATTTTCGACGGCTTGCTTGGCGTCGTCGCCCTTGAAGCCCAACAGCCCGGCAATGGTGCGCTGGTGATCGAACAGCAGGCGGTCTTCGGCACGACCGGCGAGCATGTGCAGGGCGTAGCGAACCTTCCACAGGAACTCCTGGGAAGAAGCGAGCAGGGCGTTTTCACTCTCGACCAGGAATCCTTCGCCAGCCAGTGCCCGCAGGTTCAGGGTGCCGTACTCGCGACGGGCCACCCAGAGAATTGTCTGGATATCCCGCAAGCCGCCGGGTGAGCCTTTGACGTTGGGTTCCAGGTTGTATTCGGTGTCGTTGTACTTGTGGTGGCGGGCCTTTTGTTCGGCACGCTTGGCCAGGAAGAAGTCCTTGCTCGGCCACATATGCGCGGTGCTGGTGACGTCCAGCATGCGCTGGCGCAAATGCTCGGGGCCGGCGATGGTGCGGCTTTCCATCAGGTTGGTGACAACCGTCAGGTCGGCGCGGGCCTCGACGGCACACTCGTCGACCGAGCGAACGCTCTGACCGACCTCCAGGCCGATGTCCCACAACAGCGTCAGAAAACGCTCTATGGAATCGCGGAAAACTTCGTGGTCGGCGCTGTCCAGCAGGATCAGCAAGTCGATATCGGAATAGGGGTGCAACTCACCGCGGCCATAGCCACCGACCGCGACCAGTGCAATGCCGGCTTCGGAACTCAAGCTGAACTGGTTCCAGGCCTTTTGCAGGATGTTATCGACAAACCAGGCGCGATCCTCGATCAGCCGCCGAATGTCCCGTCCGCTGCGAAAACGCTCGTCAAGCACTTCGCGGGCCTGGCGGATCGCCTTCTTGAAAGCAGCGATCGGGCTTGCCTTCAGGGCCAGTTCAGCCTGGAACTGGCCGCGATCGAAGAGTTCGGGATCCACCTGCGGCATCGATTGGCTTTCCTTTCTATAGGCGATGTACGGTAACGGGATCAGGCCGAAACGCGAGGGATGGTGTCATCGCTGCGCAGGGTGAAGATCTCGTAACCGGTTTCGGTCACCAGCAGGGTGTGTTCCCACTGTGCCGAGAGCTTGCGGTCCTTGGTGATTGCGGTCCAGCCGTCGCCCAGCACCTTGGTGTCGGCCTTGCCCTGGTTGATCATCGGCTCGATGGTGAAGGTCATGCCGGCCTTGAGTTCCATGCCGGTGCCAGCGCGGCCGTAGTGCAGGATCTGCGGCTCTTCGTGGAACACCTTGCCGATGCCGTGGCCGCAGAATTCGCGAACTACCGAGAATCCGTTCTTTTCGGCGTGCTTCTGGATGATTTCGCCGATGTCGCCCAGGCGGCAGCCGGGCTTGACGATTTCAATCGCCTTGTACATGCATTCCTGGGTCACCTGGGACAGGCGCTCGGCCCAGACCGGCACGGTGCCGACGTGGAACATGCGGCTGGTGTCGCCGTGGTAGCCGTCCTTGATGACGGTGACGTCGATGTTCAGGGTGTCGCCATCTTTCAGCGGCTTGTCGTTCGGGATGCCGTGGCAGACCACATGGTTGATCGACGTGCAGATCGACTTTGGATAGCCCTTGTAGTTGAGCGGGGCAGGGATGGCTTTCTGCTCATTGACGATATAGTCGTGGCAGATCTGGTTCAGTTGATCGGTGGTAACGCCCGGCTTGACATATTCGGCAATCATTTCCAGCACATCGGCGGCCAGTTTGCCGGCGATACGCATTTTGGCGATATCCTCGGGGGTTTTGAGGGTGACGGTCATACAGGCTCTCTCTGCGCTCGATGGCGCTGTCTAAACGGAAAGGGCGTTGCGCGATCGATCTTCGCGGCCCTGAAAAATGCGATTCTACCAGACGATCAGCGCAAATCTGCGCCTGTGTGCATCGCTTCTCTTTATAGAATGGTGCATTCTTGGCGGATTCCAAGGAACGGAGCAACGCGCTCGCCAGGATTTCAGAATCCGGGTTCCGTTTTGCCCTGCCTTGTGGTATAAAATGCGCCGCTTTCCGGGGATGTCCCGAAAAGCCTAAATCCACACACGTGTCGACACGATGACCTGGGTGCCTTCAGCTGATGCTGCTGGTTGGTCATTGGGATACGTGGAGGCCAAACCCGACTTATTAAGGAACTATCATGTCCCAAGTCAACATGCGCGATATGCTGAAGGCCGGTGTGCACTTCGGTCACCAGACCCGTTACTGGAACCCGAAAATGGGCAAGTACATTTTCGGCGCGCGTAACAAGATCCACATCATCAACCTTGAAAAAACCCTGCCAATGTTCAACGAAGCTCTGACTTTCGTAGAGCGTCTGGCCCAGGGCAAAAACAAGATTCTGTTCGTCGGCACCAAGCGTTCCGCTGGCAAGATCGTTGCTGAAGAAGCAGCACGTTGCGGTTCGCCGTACGTCGATCACCGCTGGTTGGGCGGCATGCTGACCAACTTCAAAACCATCCGTGCTTCCATCAAGCGTCTGCGTGACCTTGAAGTTCAAGCCGAAGACGGTACTTTCGCCAAGCTGACCAAGAAAGAAGCGCTGATGCGCACTCGTGACCTGGAAAAGCTGGATCGTTCCCTGGGTGGTATCAAGGACATGGGCGGTCTGCCAGACGCTCTGTTCGTTATCGACGTTGATCACGAGCGCATCGCGATCACCGAAGCCAACAAGCTGGGCATCCCGGTTATCGGCGTAGTCGATACCAACAGCAGCCCGGAAGGCGTTGACTACATCATCCCAGGCAACGATGACGCAATCCGCGCTATCCAGCTGTACATGGGTTCGATGGCTGACGCTGTAATCCGCGGTCGCAACAACGTTGCCGGCGGCACCGAAGTATTCGTTGACGAAGCTCCGGTAGCAGCAGCTGAGTAATTGACGCCTTGGCGTTGACTCAGTAAGCAAAAAGGGGGCTTGGCCCCCTTTTTGCCACCTCGAAAACCATTTGTCGGCGCCCACTGCTCTATCTGTAACGTGCGGCAGTTAACAAGGGTGGTTCGGGAAGAATTGATCGCCCGTTCGATCGGGTGGAATGGTTGAAAACCTATCCAAGAGGATTTTGAAATGGCAGAGATTACTGCAGCGTTGGTCAAAGAACTGCGCGAGCGTACCGGCGAAGGCATGATGGATTGCAAAAAGGCCTTGACCAAGGCTGGCGGCGACATCGAGAAAGCCATTGATGACATGCGTGCTTCGGGCGCCATCAAGGCTGCCAAGAAAGCCGGCAACGTTGCCGCTGAAGGCGCTATCGCCATCAAGGCCGACGACAAGTCCGCCGTACTGCTGGAAGTGAACTCGCAGACCGACTTCCTGGCCCTGCAAGACGACTTCAAGAACTTCGTTGCTGCCAGCGTAGAAAAAGCCTTCGCCGAAAAACTGACCGACGCAGCTCCGCTGATCGCCGCTCAGGAATCGGCTCGTGAAGCCCTGGTGGCCAAGGTTGGCGAGAACGTCAACATTCGTCGTCTGGTACGCGTAGAGGGTGACGTTGTCGGCACCTACCTGCACGGTAACAAGATCGGTGTTGCTGTTGTTCTCAAGGGCGGTGATGTTCAGCTGGCCAAAGAGATCGCCATGCACGTGGCTGCAAGCAACCCTGAGTTCCTGCTGCCATCGCAGGTTTCTGCCGAAGCCATCGAGCGCGAGAAGGCTGTATTCCTGCAGCTGAACGAAGACAAGATGAAAGGCAAGCCTGCTGAAATCGTCGAGAAGATGATTGCCGGCCGTATCACCAAGTTCCTGGCTGAAGCCAGCCTGGTTGAGCAAGCTTTCGTGATGAACCCGGAGCTCACCGTGGGTGCCCTGGCCAAGAAAGCCGGCGCTGAAATCGTTTCCTTCACCTACTTCAAAGTCGGCGAAGGCATCGAGAAGCCAGTGGACAACTTCGCCGAAGAAGTTGCTGCCCAGCTGGCTGCCGCCAAGCAATAAGACGGTTTTTAACTGTCGCCCAGAAGAGGCTGCCCGCTCACGCGCGCAGCCTCTTTTCAGATGGGGCACCAATTTTTAATTGGTTTCCTTTCGGAACTGGCTTACAAAGCCATGTTCCGATGGCGCTGAAGCAGCGCCAAGCTAGATTGAACGGCCAGCTGTAAACAGCTCGCAAAGAATTTTTAAAATACGCCGCAGGAGAGATTCGCAATGGCTCAGCAGGGCAGTGGTTATCAGGCTCGCTATAAACGCATTCTACTCAAGCTTAGCGGCGAGGCCCTGATGGGCTCAGAGGAGTTCGGGATCGACCCGAAAGTTCTGGATCGCATGGCATTGGAAGTTGGCCAACTGGTCGGCATCGGTGTTCAGGTCGGTCTGGTTATCGGCGGTGGCAACCTGTTCCGCGGTGAAGCGCTGAGCAAGGCTGGCATGGACCGGGTCACCGGCGACCACATGGGCATGCTGGCCACTGTGATGAACGCCCTGGCCATGCGCGACGCCCTTGAGCGCGCCAACATCTCGGCCATCGTGATGTCCGCTATTTCCATGGTTGGCGTGACCGATCACTATGATCGCCGCAAGGCCATGCGCCACTTGAACTCCAAGGATGTGGTGATTTTCGCTGCCGGTACCGGCAACCCGTTCTTTACGACGGATTCGGCGGCCTGCCTGCGTGCAATCGAAATCGATGCCGATGTCGTGCTCAAGGCGACCAAGGTCGATGGCGTCTACACCGCTGACCCATTCAAAGACCCGCATGCCGAGAAGTTCGATCATCTGACCTACGATGAAGTGCTGGATCGCAAGCTGGGTGTGATGGATCTGACGGCCATTTGCCTGTGCCGCGACCACAAGATGCCGCTACGCGTATTTAACATGAACAAGCCCGGCGCCCTGCTGAACATCGTGCATGGCGGCGCTGAAGGAACCCTGATCGAGGAAGGCGAACAATGATCAACGAAATCAAGAAAGACGCTAAAGAGCGCATGCAGAAGTCTGTGGAGTCCCTGTCGCACAACTTCGGCCGCATCCGTACCGGCCAGGCGCACCCAAGCATCCTGGAAGGCGTGATGGTGCCGTACTACGGTGCTGACACTCCGATCAAGCAAGTGGCCAACATCACCGTCAAGGACGCCCGTACCCTGCAAGTCGTTGCCTTCGAGCGCAACATGCTCGGCGCAGTCGACAAGGCTATCGGCAGTGCAGGCCTGAACTTGAACCCGACCAACCTCGGTGAGTTGCTGTTGATCAGCATGCCGGCCCTGACCGAAGAAACCCGCCGCGGTTTCACCAAGCAGGCCCGTGACGTGGCTGAAGACGCTCGTGTTGCCGTGCGCAACATCCGTCGCGATGCCAACAGTTCGTTGAAAGACCTGGTCAAGGAAAAAGAGATCAGTGAAGACGAAGAGCGTCGCGCCACCGGCGAGATTGACGACCTGACCAAGAAGTTCGTGGCTGAAATCGACGCGAAGCTGGCAGAGAAAGAAAAAGACCTGATGGCCGTATAAGGGTCGCGTTTTCATGGATAAGATCAAGCAGACTGCACCGCCCGCGGTGCCGCGCCATGTCGCGATCATCATGGATGGTAACAATCGCTGGGCGAAAAAACGCTTTATGCCGGGTGTCGCCGGGCATAAAGCGGGGGTGGATGCGGTACGTGCGGTCATTGAGGTCTGTGCCGAGGCCAAGGTCGAAGTGCTGACCCTGTTCGCCTTTTCCAGCGAGAACTGGCAGCGTCCGGCCGATGAGGTCAGCGCCTTGATGGAGCTGTTCTTCAAGGCGCTACGTCGTGAGGCCAAGCGCCTCAACGACAACAAAATCAGCCTGCGCATCATCGGTGACCGCTCGCGCTTTCATCCGGAGTTGCAGGCCGCCATGCGCGAGGCCGAGGCCATGACGGCTGGCGCCAATCGTTTTATCCTGCAGATCGCCGCCAATTACGGCGGTCAGTGGGATATCGCGCAAGCTGCGCAACGACTGGCGCGAGAGGTTCAGGCCGGGCACCTGCGTCCGGAGGACATCACGCCTGATCTGTTGCAGACCTGTCTGGTCACGGGTGACCTGCCGTTGCCGGACCTGTGTATTCGTACCGGTGGCGAGCACCGCATCAGCAACTTCCTGCTCTGGCAGCTGGCCTATGCCGAGTTGTATTTCTCCGACCTGTTCTGGCCGGACTTCAAACACGATGCCATGCGCAATGCGCTGGCCGATTTCGCTTCACGCCAGCGCCGCTTCGGTAAAACGAGCGAGCAGGTCGAGGCTGGAGCCCGGGTTTAATGCTTAAACAACGAATCATCACCGCACTGATCCTGCTGCCGATTGCCCTGTGCGGGTTTTTCCTGCTCGAAGGTTCCGGTTTTGCACTGTTCATCGGGCTGGTCGTAACCCTTGGTGCCTGGGAATGGGCGCGTCTGGCGGGTTTCGCCGGTCAAGCGTTCCGTGTCGGTTATGCCGCTGTGGTCGCTTTGATGCTGTTCCTCATGTACATCCTGCCCGGCCTCGCGCCTTGGGTATTGGGCGCTTCGGTATTGTGGTGGGCGGTGGCGACGTATCTGGTGCTGACCTATCCGCGTTCAAGCGAGCATTGGTCCAATGCGGCGACCAAGTTGGTGATCGGCGTGTTGATTCTCCTGCCAGCGTGGCAAGGTCTGGTGCAGATAAAGCAATACCCGCTGGGTAACTTGCTGATCCTGGCAGTGATGGTGTTGGTCTGGGGTGCCGATATTGGTGCCTACTTCTCCGGTCGTGCTTTCGGCAAGCGCAAGCTCGCACCGCAGGTCAGCCCGGGCAAAAGCTGGGAGGGCGTGTACGGTGGTCTGGCGCTGAGTCTGGTCATTACCACATTCGTTGGTCTGGTGCGCGACTGGACGGTGGCCGAGCTGTTCAAAGGGCTGATCGGTGCCGCGCTGATAGTGTTCATTTCGGTGGTGGGCGATCTCACTGAAAGCATGTTCAAGCGCCAGTCCGGGATCAAGGACAGTAGCAGTCTGCTTCCGGGGCACGGTGGTGTGCTGGATCGTATCGACAGCCTGACGGCAGCTATTCCGGTATTCGCCGTACTGTTGTGGATGGCAGCCCCATGAGCCGCCCGCAACAGATTACCGTTCTGGGTGCGACCGGCTCGATTGGCCTGAGTACGCTAGACGTCATCGCTCGCCATCCCGATCGTTATCAGGTCTTTGCCTTGAGTGGCTTCACTCGCTTGAGTGAGTTGCTGGCGCTCTGCGTGCGCCATGTCCCGCGGTTCGCTGTCGTGCCTGAGGTCGCTGCTGCCCGCACCTTGCAGGATGATTTGCGCGCGGCGGGTCTTTCGACCCGTGTTCTGGTGGGTGAGAAAGGCTTGTGTCAGATCGCATCCGATCCGGAAGTCGATACGGTCATGGCGGCTATCGTCGGTGCAGCGGGATTGCGCCCGACACTGGCGGCAGTCGAAGTTGGCAAAAAGATCCTCCTGGCCAACAAGGAAGCGCTGGTCATGTCCGGCGCGCTGTTTATGCAGGCGGTGCGCAAGAGTGGCTCGGTGTTGCTGCCGATCGATAGCGAGCACAACGCGATTTTCCAGTGCATGCCGCTCGATTATGCCCGTGGCCTTGAGGCGGTCGGCGTACGTCGGATCTTGCTGACGGCTTCCGGCGGTCCGTTCCGGCAGACGCCAATGGCTGAGTTGGCGCATGTTTCACCAGACCAGGCGTGTGCGCACCCGAACTGGTCCATGGGGCGAAAAATCTCCGTTGACTCGGCCAGCATGATGAACAAGGGGCTTGAGCTGATCGAAGCCTGCTGGCTGTTCGATGCCCGGCCATCGCAGGTCGAGGTGGTGATTCATCCGCAAAGCGTGATCCATTCGCTGGTCGACTATGTCGACGGTTCTGTTCTGGCGCAACTGGGTAATCCGGACATGCGCACGCCGATCGCCAATGCCCTGGCCTGGCCGGAGCGGATCGACTCGGGTGTGGCACCGCTGGATCTGTTTGCCATTGCACGCCTGGACTTCGAGGCGCCGGATGAAGAACGTTTCCCTTGTTTGCGCCTGGCCCGTCAGGCGGCCGAGGCGGGTAACAGCGCGCCGGCGATGCTTAATGCAGCGAATGAAGTGGCAGTGGCGGCATTTCTCGACGAGCGGGTTCGATATCCGGAAATCGCGAGTATCATCGAGGAAGTACTGAATCTTGAGCCCGTAGTGGCAGTGGATGATCTCGAAGCAGTGTTCACGGCAGACGCGAAGGCGCGATTGCTGGCCGGACAATGGTTGAGTCGTCACGGGCGGTAAATGCTGCGGATGGTTGACCCAGGCAGCAGCGGACAGGTTTGCGGAGAAAGTAGATGAGCGCGCTCTATATGATTGTCGGCACCCTGGTCGCTCTGGGTGTGCTGGTTACCTTCCACGAGTTCGGCCATTTTTGGGTCGCGCGTCGCTGTGGGGTCAAAGTGCTGCGCTTCTCCGTTGGCTTCGGCATGCCGTTGCTGCGCTGGCACGACAGGCAAGGCACCGAATTTGTCGTTGCAGCCATCCCGTTGGGCGGCTACGTGAAAATGCTCGACGAGCGTGAGGGCGAAGTGCCGCTCGATCAGCTTGATCAGGCCTTCAATCGCAAATCCGTTCGTCAGCGCATTGCCATCGTAGCGGCAGGGCCGATTGCCAACTTCCTCCTCGCATTGGTTTTCTTCTGGGGATTGGCAATGCTCGGCAGCGAGCAGGTGCGTCCGGTCATCGGCGCAGTCGAGTCCGGCAGTATCGCGGCCAAGGCGGGATTGAACCCGGGCGAGGAGATCGTGGCCATTGATGGCGAAGCGACCTCCGGCTGGGCGGCGGTGAATCTGCAACTGGTTCGTCGCCTGGGCGAAACCGGCTCGTTGCAGATAATGGTTCGCGAACAAGGCTCCACGACCGATTCTCCTCGTGAACTTGCGCTGGATAAATGGCTCAAAGGGGCTAACGAGCCAGACCCTATCCATTCGTTGGGGATTCGCCCGTGGCGTCCGGCGTTGCCGCCTGTGCTGGCCGAAATCGATCCAAAGGGGCCGGCTCAGGCTGCCGGCCTGAAGACCGGCGACCGGTTGCTGGCGCTCGATGGTCGTACGCTGGACGACTGGCAGCAGGTCGTCGATACCGTGCGTATGCATCCTGATACCAAAATCATGCTGCGGATCGAGCGTGACGGTGCTCAAATCGACGTCCCGGTGACGCTGGCCGCTCGCGGCGAGAGCAAGTCACCCAGCGGTTACCTGGGGGCTGGGGTGAAGGCTGTCGATTGGCCACCGGAGATGATCCGCGAAATCAGTTACGGGCCGTTGGCAGCGATTGGCGAGGGGGCTCGACGCACCTGGACCATGAGTGTGCTGACCCTTGATTCACTGAAGAAAATGTTGTTCGGTGAGCTCTCGGTAAAAAACTTGAGTGGACCGATAACCATTGCTAAAGTGGCGGGCGCTTCGGCCCAGTCGGGTGTTGCTGATTTCCTGAATTTCCTTGCTTATCTGAGTATTAGCCTGGGTGTTCTGAATTTGCTGCCTATTCCAGTACTGGATGGGGGGCATTTGTTGTTTTATCTGATCGAGTGGGCGCGTGGTCGTCCCTTGTCGGATCGGGTGCAAGGTTGGGGGATACAGATCGGTATCAGTTTGGTGATCGGGGTGATGTTGCTTGCTCTGGTCAATGATCTGGGTCGACTGTAACGCTTCGCTGAATTGCGAATCTGCCGCATTTTGCGGCAGTTTGTTTATTGCCAGTTGGAATAAGAAAGGACTTCATGAAACGTCTGCTGCTAACTGCGGTTCTCACCGTATTGATGATCGCCGAAGTTCACGCCGAGTCCTTCACTATCTCTGATATTCGCGTCAATGGCCTCCAGCGGGTCTCCGCGGGTAGCGTCTTTGGTGCTTTGCCGTTGAACGTCGGTGAACAGGCGGATGATCGACGCCTGGTGGAATCCACTCGTGCGTTGTTCAAAACCGGTTTCTTTCAAGATATCCAGCTGGGCCGCGATGGCAACGTCCTGGTCATCACTGTAGTCGAGCGTCCGTCTGTCGCCAGTATCGAGATCGAAGGCAACAAGGCGATCTCTACCGAAGACCTGATGAAAGGCCTCAAGCAATCCGGTCTGGCCGAAGGCGAGATCTTCCAGCGTGCCACCCTTGAAGGTGTACGTAACGAACTGCAGCGCCAGTATGTCGCCCAGGGTCGCTACTCGGCCACCGTCGATACCGAAGTGGTGCCGCAGCCGCGTAACCGCGTTGGCCTGAAGGTCAATATCAACGAAGGTACCGTTGCAGCCATCCAGCACATCAACGTGGTGGGCAACACGGTTTTCCCTGATGAAGACCTGATCGACCTGTTCGAACTCAAGACCACCAACTGGTTGTCGTTCTTCAAGAACGACGACAAGTATGCCCGTGAAAAACTCTCCGGTGACCTGGAGCGCCTGCGTTCCTACTACCTGGACCGTGGCTATATCAACATGGATATCGCTTCGACCCAGGTATCCATTACACCGGACAAGAAACACGTCTACATCACAGTTAACGTCAACGAAGGCGAGAAATACACCGTTCGTGACGTCAAGCTCAGCGGCGACCTGAAAGTCCCTGAAGACCAGGTCAAGTCCCTGCTGCTGGTGCAAAAAGGCCAGGTGTTCTCGCGCAAGCTGATGACCACTACCTCCGAGCTGATCACCCGTCGTCTGGGTAACGAAGGTTATACCTTCGCCAACGTCAACGGCGTGCCTCAACCGCACGATGAAGATCACACCGTAGACATCCTGTTCGCAGTCGATCCGGGCAAGCGTGCTTACGTGAACCGCATCAACTTCCGTGGCAACACCAAGTCCGAAGACGAAGTGCTGCGTCGTGAAATGCGTCAGATGGAAGGTGGCTGGGCTTCGACTTACCTGATCGACCAATCCAAGACCCGTCTGGAACGTCTGGGCTTCTTCAAGGAAGTCAACGTCGAGACACCGGCCGTGCCGGGTGTCGATGACCAGGTCGATGTCAACTACAGCGTTGAAGAGCAGGCTTCCGGCTCGATCACCGCCAGCGTCGGTTTCGCCCAGAGCGCCGGCCTGATCCTCGGTGGTTCGATCACCCAGAACAACTTCCTGGGTACCGGTAACAAGGTCAGCATCGGCTTGACCAAAAGCCAATACCAGACGCGTTACAACTTCGGTTTCGTCGACCCCTACTGGACCGCCGATGGCGTGAGCCTGGGTTACAACGCGTTCTACCGCACCACCGACTACAACGACCTCGACGTCGATGTAGCGAGCTACGCCGTGGACAGCATGGGTGCTGGCGTGAGCGTCGGCTACCCGATCAGCGAGACTTCGCGTCTGACCTTCGGCCTGAATGCGCAGCAGGACAAGATCAAGACCGGTCAATTCACCGTTGACGAGATTTTCGACTTCGTTAACAGGGAAGGTGATCAGTACCTGAACTTCAAGGCTTCGGCCGGTTGGTCCGAGTCCACCCTGAACAAGGGCGTGCTCGCGACCCGTGGCCATTCCCAGAGCCTGGTGCTGGAATCCACGATTCCTGGCAGCGACCTGTCGTTCTTCAAGCTCGACTACCGTGGCCAGCTGTTCCAGCCATTGTCCGAGAACTACACCATGCGCCTGCACACCGAGTTGGGTTATGGCGATGGTTACGGGTCGACCGACGGTTTGCCTTTCTATGAAAACTACTATGCTGGTGGTTTCAACTCGGTTCGTGGCTTCAAAGACAGCACCTTGGGGCCTCGTAGTACGCCAAGTACCGGCAAGAACCCTGGTACAGCGTTCGACCCGGATCAGGATCCGCTGCCGTTCGGCGGTAACGTCCTGATTCAGGGGGGGGCGGAAGTTCTGTTCCCTCTGCCGTTCATCAAGGATCAACGCTCCCTGCGTACCTCCGTATTCTGGGATGTGGGTAACGTATTCGATTCATCGTGCTCGGATTCCACAAACGCGGATGGCACGAAGTCCAACACCAAGTGCAACGACATCAGTTTGAGCAACATGGCCAGTTCTGTCGGTGTGGGTGTGACCTGGGTCACCGCACTGGGTCCTCTGAGTTTCGCGTTGGCCATGCCGGTCAAGAAACCGGATAACGCTGAAACTCAAGTGTTCCAATTTTCCCTCGGCCAGACGTTCTAAGCGTCTGACCCAAGATAACGACAATGAATTTTGTAGGAGTGCATCGTGCGTAAGTTGACTCAATTGGTTCTCCTGGCCAGCGTCTTGGTCGCTGGTCCGGCATTTGCCGACATGAAAATTGCCGTTCTGAATTATCAGATGGCTCTGCTGGAGTCTGACGCGGCCAAGAAGTACGCCGTGGATGCCGAGAAGAAGTTCGGTCCTCAGCTGACCAAGCTCAAGACGCTGGAAAGCAGCGCCAAGGGCATTCAGGACCGCCTGATGGCGGGTGGCGACAAAATGCAGCAGGGCGAGCGTGAGCGTCTGGAGCTGGAATTCAAGCAAAAGGCCCGTGACTTCCAGTTCCAGTCCAAGGAGCTGAACGAAGCCAAAGCCGTTGCCGACCGTGAAATGCTGAAACAGCTCAAGCCGAAACTGGACAGCGCTGTGGAGGAAGTCATCAAGAAAGGTGCTTATGACCTGGTCTTCGAGCGTGGCGCAGTGATTGATGTCAAGCCTCAGTACGACATCACTCGCCAGGTTATCGAGCGCATGAATCAGCTGAAGTAATCCATGACCGTGACCATTAAGCTCGGCCAGCTGGCCGAGTTCCTCGGCGCCACGCTACGTGGCGACCCCGAGAAAGCAATTACCGGGCTAGCCACCTTGCAGGAGGCTGGCCCCGCGCAGTTGAGTTTTCTTGCAAACCCCCAATACCGTAAGTACCTGGCAGGCAGCCAGGCAGCAGCCCTGTTGCTCAAAGCCGCTGACGCCGAAGGTCATTGCGGGGATGTACTGGTGGTGCCGGATCCTTACGCGGCCTACGCACGTGTTTCCCACCTGTTCGATCCAAAGCCCAAGGCCATCGCCGGCATACATCCAACGGCGGTGATCGCCGCGGATGCGGTGGTCGATCCCGCGGCGAGTATCGGTGCTTTTGTGGTGATCGAAAGCGGTGCACAGGTTGCAGCCGGTACGACTGTCGGCGCACATTGCTTCATCGGCGCTCGCAGCGTGGTGGGTGAGGGTGGCTGGCTCGCGCCGCGTGTGACCTTGTATCACGACGTTCGCGTCGGCAAGCGCGTCGTCATTCAGTCCGGTGCGGTGCTCGGCGGCGAAGGCTTCGGCTTTGCCAATGAAAAAGGCATCTGGCAGAAAATCGCGCAGATCGGTGGCGTGTTGATCGGCGATGATGTGGAAATCGGTGTGAACACCGCTATTGATCGCGGTGCCTTGGCCGATACCATCATCGGCAATGGCGTGAAACTCGATAACCAGATTCAGATTGCCCACAACGTTCAGGTCGGTGATCACACCGCCATGGCGGCGTGTGTCGGGATCTCCGGCAGCACCAAAATCGGCAAGCATTGCATGCTCGCCGGTGGTGTAGGCCTGGTGGGGCATATCGATATTTGCGATAACGTATTCATCACCGGGATGACCATGGTGACCCACTCGATTACCGAGCCAGGCGCCTATTCTTCCGGTACGGCCATGCAGCCGGCAGCCGAGTGGCGCAAAAGCGCGGCACGCATTCGTCAACTCGATGACATCGCGCGACGTCTGCGCCAGCTGGAAAAGCAAGCAGGGGAAGTGACCCCTGACGGTAATGCTTCATCAGATGGCTGATACCATTTCCATATCAAGTGTGCACAGCCGCTAGACTGCCTCCTTGATTTGCTAGTGGAGCGTGCGTCAGTCGCGCGCTCCCAATCTTTACATAGGCTTCCCCCCGAAATGATGGACATCAACGAGATTCGCGAATACCTGCCTCACCGTTACCCGTTCCTGCTGGTGGACCGGGTAGTGGAGCTGGATGTTGAAGGCAAGCGCATTCGTGCCTACAAGAATGTCAGCATCAACGAACCGTTCTTCAATGGTCACTTCCCTGCGCATCCAATCATGCCGGGCGTATTGATCATCGAGGCTATGGCTCAGGCTGCCGGGATCCTTGGTTTCAAAATGCTCGACGTGAAACCGGCCGACGGCACGCTTTATTACTTCGTCGGCTCCGACAAGTTGCGCTTCCGCCAGCCGGTTCTGCCAGGCGATCAGCTGATCCTTGAAGCCAAGTTCATCAGTTGCAAGCGTCAGATCTGGAAGTTCGAATGCCAGGCTTCGGTCGATGGCAAGCCTGTCTGCTCCGCTGAAATCATCTGTGCGGAACGCAAACTATGAGTTTGATTGACCCTCGTGCAATCATCGATCCGACAGCCGTTCTGGCTGAGGGTGTCGAGGTCGGCCCGTGGTCGATCGTCGGCGCAGGTGTGGAAATAGGCGAGGGGACAGTCATCGGGCCGCACGTGATCCTCAAGGGCCCGACCCGAATCGGTAAGCATAATCGCATCTACCAGTTTTCCTCGGTGGGTGAAGACACCCCTGACCTGAAGTACAAGGGCGAGGAAACCCGCCTGGTGATTGGTGATCACAACGTCATCCGTGAAGGCGTGACGATTCACCGTGGCACCATCCAGGACCGTTCGGAAACGACCCTGGGCGATCACAACCTGATCATGGCGTATGCCCACATCGGCCACGACAGCGTCATCGGCAACCACTGCATCCTGGTGAACAACACCGCACTGGCGGGCCATGTGCACGTGGAAGACTGGGCGATCCTCTCCGGCTTCACCCTGGTTCATCAGTATTGCCACATTGGCGCCCACAGCTTCTCAGGCATGGGTACGGCGATCGGCAAGGATGTTCCTGCGTATGTCACGGTGTTCGGCAACCCGGCCGAAGCCCGCAGCATGAACTTCGAGGGCATGCGCCGTCGGGGCTTCAGCGAAGATGCAATCCACGCACTGCGTCGTGCCTACAAGGTCGTGTACCGCCAGGGCCTGACCGTGGAGCAGGCGCTCGCCGAACTGGCCGAGCCTTCGGCCCAGTATCCGGAAGTGGCGGTGTTCCGTGACTCCATCCAGTCTTCGACTCGTGGCATCACCCGCTGATCATGGCCAATCTGCGTATTGCGCTGGTAGCGGGTGAGGCTTCCGGTGACATTCTGGGTGCGGGGCTCATGCGCGCGCTCAAAGCTCGTCACCCGGCCGTCGAATTCATTGGTGTTGGCGGTCCGCTGATGCAGGCCGAGGGCCTGACCCCGTACTTTCCGATGGAGCGTCTGTCGGTGATGGGGCTGGTGGAAGTCCTGGGCCGCCTGCGCGAGTTGCTGGCGCGGCGCAAAAAACTGGTCGCCGACCTCATCGCCGCGAAGCCGGACGTGTTCATCGGTATCGATGCACCCGACTTCAACCTCAATATCGAACTCAAACTGCGTCAGGCCGGGATCAAGACCGTGCATTACGTCAGTCCGTCGGTCTGGGCCTGGCGGCAGAAGCGCGTGCTGAAGATTCGCCAAGGCTGCGACCTGATGCTCACGCTGTTCCCGTTCGAAGCCAGATTCTACGAAGAGAAAGGTGTGCCGGTGCGGTTCGTCGGGCATACCCTGGCCGATGCCATTCCACTCGAAGCCGATCGCGCTGCTGCACGGGCAGAGCTCGGTTTGCCCGACGGGCCGCTGGTGGCGTTGATGCCCGGCAGCCGGGGCGGTGAAGTTGGCCGGCTCGGTGCGTTGTTTCTCGATACCGCGCAGCGCCTGCGGGCGTTGCGCCCCGGTGTGCGGTTTGTCATGCCATGCGCCAGTCCACAGCGTCGCGCACAACTCGAAGAGCTGTTGGCCGGTCGTGATCTGCCGCTGACCCTGCTCGATGGACAGTCTCATCTGGCCCTGGCAGCGTGCGATGCGGTGTTGATTGCCTCCGGTACAGCAACGCTTGAAGCGTTGCTGTACAAGCGGCCGATGGTGGTCGCCTATCGCCTGGCGCCGCTGACGTTCTGGATTCTCAAGCGCATGGTGAAAAGCCCCTACATTTCGTTGCCGAACTTGTTGGCCCAGCGTCTGCTGGTGCCCGAGTTGTTGCAGGACGATGCCACGGTCGAAGCGCTGGCCCAGACGTTGTCACCATTGATCGAGGGTGGAGAAGAGCAGACCCGCGGTTTTGACGAGATTCACCGGACCCTGCGTCTGGATGCCTCCAACCAGGCTGCGGATGCAGTGCTGAACCTGATCGGCCAAGTGAAATGAGTAAAGCGAACATGCAGATGGGGCTGGATTTTACCCTGGTGGCGGAAGTCGAAGAGTTGGTTGCCGGCGTCGACGAAGTCGGTCGTGGCCCGCTCTGTGGTGCGGTAGTGACGGCGGCGGTGATTCTTGATCCGAATCGCCCGATCCTCGGCCTGAACGACTCGAAGAAGCTCACCGAGGCCCGCCGCGAAAAGCTCTACGACGAAATTTGCGAAAAGGCCTTGAGCTGGTGCATCGCTCGTGCCGAAGTCGAAGAAATCGACGAACTGAATATCCTGCACGCCACCATGCTGGCCATGCAGCGTGCAGTGGCGGGGCTGCACATTCAACCGAAGCTGGCGATGATCGACGGCAACCGTTGCCCCAAGCTGCCAATGCGTTCCGAGGCGGTGGTTAAAGGTGATAGCAAGGTTCCAGCCATCGCTGCCGCATCGATTCTGGCCAAAGTCAGCCGTGATCGTGAGATGGCCGCATTCGAATTGATCTACCCGGGTTACGGCATCGGCGGGCATAAAGGCTACCCGACACCCGTTCATCTGGAAGCGCTCGGCCGTCTTGGTCCGACGCCGATACACCGACGCTCGTTCGCCCCGGTGCGGCTGGCGTATGAGGCGCGGGAAGGTTTGATCGAGAGTTAGTCGCGAGGCTGATTTTTTTTAGCACGGCCCGGTACAATCCGGGCCTTGTTGTTTTCAAGTTCACAGACAGGATCACTATGCCGGCTTCATTCGTTCACCTACGCCTGCACACTGAATACTCCCTGGTCGACGGTCTGGTGCGGATCAAGCCGCTGGTCAAGACCCTGGTCGGCATGAACATGCCTGCCGTAGCGGTCACCGACCAGAACAACATGTGTTCCCTGGTCAAATTCTATAAAAATGCCATGGGTGCCGGGATCAAGCCGATCTGCGGCGCCGACCTGTGGCTGTCGAACAAGGATCCGGACAACCCGCTGAGCCGGATCAGCCTGCTGGTGATGAACGCCGAAGGCTATCGCAACCTCACCGAACTGATTTCCCGCGGCTTTATCGATGGTCAGCGCAATGGCGCGATCATCATCGAGCGCGAATGGGTCGCTGAAGCCAGCGCAGGCCTGATCATGCTGTCGGCAGCCAAAGAAGGCGAGATCGGCCAGGCCATGCTCAGTGGCAACCCCGCCGAGGCCGAAACCCTGGCCCGCGAATGGATGGCAGTGTTTCCGGACCGTTTTTACCTGGAAATCCAGCGCACCAACCGTCCCAACGATGAAGAACAACTGCACGGTGCCGTGGCCCTGGCCGAGAAGCTCGGCGCGCCGCTGGTGGCGACCAATGACGTGCGCTTCATCAAGCAGGAAGACTTCGCCGCCCACGAAACCCGCGTTTGCATCGGTGAGGGTCGTGCCCTCGACGATCCGCGGCGTTCGAAGAATTACAGCGATCAGCAGTACCTCAAAAGCGCCGAGGAAATGGCCGAGCTGTTCAGCGACATTCCCGAGGCGCTGGAAAACACCGTCGAGATCGCCAAGCGCTGCAACATCGAAGTGAAGCTGGGTACGCACTTCCTGCCCAACTTCCCGATCCCCGATGGCATGACCATCGACGAATACTTCCGCAAGGTCTCGTTCGATGGACTGGAGGAGCGGCTGGCGGTACTGCTGCCCAAAGACACCACTGAAGACTACGAGGCCAAGCGTCAGGTCTATGTCGACCGGCTGAATTTCGAGCTGGATATCATCATCCAGATGGGCTTCCCCGGTTACTTCCTGATCGTGATGGACTTTATCCAGTGGGCCAAGAACAACGGCGTGCCGGTGGGTCCTGGTCGTGGATCGGGTGCCGGATCGCTAGTGGCCTATGTGCAGAAGATCACCGACCTCGACCCGCTGGAATACGACCTGCTGTTCGAACGTTTCCTCAACCCGGAACGGGTATCGATGCCCGACTTCGACGTCGACTTCTGCATGGACGGTCGTGACCGGGTGATCGACTACGTGGCCGAGAAGTACGGCCGCAACGCGGTAAGCCAGATCATCACCTTCGGTTCCATGGCCGCCAAGGCTGTGGTCCGAGACGTGGCGCGGGTGCAGGGCAAGTCCTATGGCCTGGCGGACCGTCTGTCGAAGATGATTCCGTTCGAAGTCGGCATGACCCTGGAAAAGGCCTACGAGCAGGAAGAGATTCTGCGCGACTTCATCAAAGTCGATGAAGAAGCCGCGGAAATCTGGGAAATGGCGCGCAAGCTCGAAGGCGTTGTACGTAACGTCGGCAAGCACGCCGGTGGTGTGGTTATCGCGCCAACCAAACTGACCGACTTCTCGCCGATTTATTGCGACGAGGCCGGTGACGGTCTGGTAACCCAGTTCGACAAGGACGACGTCGAGGCGGCTGGCCTGGTGAAGTTCGACTTCCTCGGCCTGCGGACCTTGACGATCATCGACTGGGCGCTGAAAACCATCAACCGCGACCGTGCCAAGGTCAACGAGCCGCCGCTGGATATCGCGTTCATCCCGCTGGACGACAAGCCGACCTACACCTTGCTGCAAAAAGCCGAAACCACGGCCGTGTTCCAGCTTGAATCCCGGGGCATGAAAGAGCTGATCAAAAAGCTCAAGCCCGACTGCCTGGAAGACTTGATCGCACTGGTGGCGCTGTTCCGTCCGGGCCCGCTGCAATCGGGCATGGTGGACGACTTCATCAACCGCAAGCACGGGCGCGCCGAACTGGCGTACCCGCACTCGGACTACCAGTACGAAGGCCTCAAGCCAGTACTGGCACCGACTTACGGCATCATCCTGTATCAGGAACAGGTGATGCAGATTGCACAAGTCATGGCCGGCTACACCCTCGGTGGTGCGGATATGCTGCGTCGAGCCATGGGTAAGAAAAAGCCCGAGGAAATGGCCAAGCAGCGCGGCGGCTTCATTGAAGGTTGCGCTACCAACAATATCGACGCGGACCTTGCCGGTAACATTTTCGACCTGGTGGAAAAATTCGCCGGTTACGGCTTCAACAAGTCCCACTCAGCCGCCTATGGCCTGGTGTCGTACCAGACCGCGTGGCTGAAGGCGCACTACCCGGCGCCATTCATGGCCGCGGTACTGTCGGCGGATATGCACAACACCGACAAGGTCGTGACCTTGATCGAAGAAGTGCGGACCATGAAGCTGCGTCTCGACGCGCCGGACGTGAACACTTCCGAATTCAAGTTCACGGTGAACGACGAAGGCCGGATCATCTACGGCCTGGGTGCAATCAAGGGCGTGGGCGAGGGCCCGGTCGAGGCGATTACCGAAGCGCGCCAGGCCGGTCCGTTCAAGGATCTGTTCGATTTCTGCGCGCGGGTCGACCTCAAGCGCATCAACAAGCGCACCCTCGACGGTTTGATCCGCAGCGGTGCCCTGGATCGCCTCGGGCCGTATTTCCACGATGAGCAGAAAGCCTACCAGGCCAACATCGACCGCAATCGCGCGGTGCTGCTGACGGCCATGGAAGAAGCGATCAAGGCGGCCGAACAGACCGCACGCACCCAGGACAGCGGTCACTCCGACCTGTTTGGCGGTCTGTTTGTCGAAGAAGACGCCGACGTCTATGCCAATCACCGCAAGGCCAAGGAGCTGACCCTCAAGGAGCGCCTGAAAGGGGAGAAAGATACCCTCGGCCTGTACCTGACCGGTCACCCGATCGACGAATACGAAGGTGAAATCCGCCGCTTCGCCCGTCAGCGCATCATCGACCTGAAACCGGCGCGCGATACCCAGACGGTCGCCGGGATGATCATTGCCTTGCGGGTGATGAAGAACAAAAAGGGCGACAAGATGGGCTTCATCACCCTCGACGACCGCTCCGGGCGGATCGAAGCCTCGCTGTTTTCCGAAGCGTTCCATTCTGCGCAATCACTGTTGCAGACCGACGCGATGGTGGTGGTCGAAGGTGAGGTCAGCAACGACGACTTCTCCGGTGGCCTGAAGTTGCGGGTCAAACGCGTGATGAGCATGGAAGATGCGCGCACCAATCTGGCCGAAAGCCTGCGCCTGAAGCTGCATGCCAAGGATCTGAAGGGCGATCAGCTACGTTGGTTGGGCGATCTGTTGAAGCGTCACCGCGGTGCTTGCCCGATCACCATGGACTACACCAGCCCTGATGCGAAGGCCCTGCTGCAGTTCGGCGAAGGCTGGCGGATCGATCCGGCGGATGCGTTGATTCAAGCCCTGCGTGACCAGTTCGGGCGAGACAACGTCTTCCTCCAATACCGTTGACGGTCAGTGCTGGCAGAATGCTCTGACCTTGACCTGAATTTTTAATCTCGACCTCAGCGCGCCTGTCCCTTAAGGTAGGGCGCGAACAGACTACCGGCCGGCCCAAGATCACTTGGGACTCGACCCAAGACGGACGCCTATGAACCCGAATTTTCTAGATTTCGAACAGCCGATCGCCGACCTGCAAGCCAAGATCGAAGAGTTGCGCTTGGTCGGTAATGACAATTCGCTGAATATCGGCGATGAGATCTCCCGCCTGCAGGACAAGAGCAAAACGCTGACCGAAGACATCTTCGGCAAGCTGACCAGCTGGCAGATCGCACGTCTGGCGCGTCACCCGAAACGTCCGTATACCCTGGACTACATCGAACATATCTTCACCGAATTCGACGAACTGCACGGCGACCGTCACTTCTCCGACGACGCTGCGATCGTTGGCGGTATTGCCCGCCTGGATGACCAGCCGGTGATGATCATCGGTCACCAGAAAGGCCGTGAAGTGCGCGAGAAAGTACGCCGCAACTTCGGCATGCCGCGTCCGGAAGGCTACCGCAAGGCTTGCCGCCTGATGGAAATGGCCGAACGTTTCAAAATGCCGATCCTGACCTTCATCGATACCCCGGGTGCTTACCCAGGCATTGACGCTGAAGAGCGCAACCAGAGCGAAGCGATTGCCTGGAACCTGCGGGTGATGGCGCGCCTGAAAACCCCAATCATCGCCACCGTGATCGGTGAAGGTGGTTCCGGTGGTGCACTGGCGATCGGTGTCTGCGACCAGTTGAACATGCTGCAATACTCGACCTACGCGGTGATCTCGCCGGAAGGTTGTGCTTCGATCCTGTGGAAAACCGCCGAGAAAGCACCGGATGCCGCAGAAGCGATGGGCATCACCGCCGAGCGCCTCAAAGGCCTGGGTATTGTCGACAAGGTGATTGGCGAGCCATTGGGTGGCGCGCACCGTGACCCGGCCGCTGCAGCCGCATCGATCCGCGCGGAACTGAGCTCGCAACTGGCGATGCTGAAGAAGTTCGACAACGACGCGCTGCTGGCCCGTCGCTACGAGCGTCTGATGAGCTACGGTCTCTGATCTGACCAAGACGCTGTACCCATGTGGGAGCGAGCCTGCTCGCGAAAGCGGTATAACAGCCAACGAATGTGTTGAATGTTGAACCGTCTTCGCGAGCAGGCTCGCTCCCACATTTGATTTGTGCAAAGGGAAAGATATGGATCGGCCCGTGATTGATTTGCCTTCCAGGCTTTTGCTGAATCTTGGACCGTGGCGCAATGCTGCAACCTGGCACATCGCCCTCTCCGGCGGCCTGGACTCCACCGTCCTGCTGCACCTCCTTGCACACCTCGCAAAAACCCAATCCCTGCCGGTGCTGAGCGCCATCCATGTTCATCACGGCCTTCAGGCTGTGGCCGATGCATGGCCGGAGCATTGTCGTTCGGTATGCGCTGCGCTGGGCGTCCCGTTGCAGATTGTTCATGTGCAGGTGCATCCCGGCGCCAGTCTGGAGCGGGCGGCCCGGGATGCGCGTTATCACGCGTTCAGCGAATCGATTCGGCCGGGTGAAGTGCTGCTGACAGCCCAGCACCGTGACGATCAGGCGGAAACCTTGCTGTTCCGGCTGCTACGTGGAGCAGGAGTGAGAGGTCTGTCGGGCATGCCACGGCAGCGTCCACTGGGTAAAGGGCATCTGCTGCGGCCTTTGCTCGATGCGACCCGCGCCGAACTGGAAGCCTATGCGACGCAGCATCAACTGCACTGGATTGAAGACCCATCCAATCAGGACCGACAATTCTCGCGCAACTTCCTGCGGCATCAGGTGTTCCCGGTGTTGACCTCGCGCTGGCCACAGGCGATGGCGACCATGGCTCGCAGCGCTGCGCATTTGAGCGAAGCCCAAGGGCTGCTTGAGGAGCTGGCACAGATTGACTTGAACCAGGCGCGCACCGCCAGTGAATTCGATTGGCTGGGGCTGCCGTCGCTGGAACTGGCTTCACTGGAGAAACTCTCCGCCGCGCGTCAACGCAATGCGCTCAGCCACTGGTTCGAACCGCTGACCCGCCTGCCGGACACCGACCATTGGTCGGGTTGGGAGGATTTACGCGACGCCACCGGCGATGCCTGCCCGGTGTGGCGGCTGGCCGATGGCGAACTGCATCGGTCGGGCGGGCGAATCTGGTGGCTGTCCGGCCGCTGGTTGCGCCCTTTGCCCGTCGCCGGCGCGTGGCTGGAGCCGGCGTCACCGCTGGCAATTCCGGGCAACGGCGTGCTTTCGCTCACTGGGCAAATCCCCGATGGTCCGTTGCAGATCCGCTATCGTGAAGGGGGAGAGGTCATGGCTTTGCCGGGTCGTGGTCATCGGGACCTGAAACGTTTGCTCAATGAAAGCGGTGTACCGTCCTTCGTGCGCGGCAGATTGCCGCTGCTCTACAAAGAGGGGCAATTGCTCGCGGTAGCGAACCTCAAGGGGCTCGATGGTGGTGTGACCGGCGACTGGCATTTGCATTGGCAACCACTGAACGAAGATCAAGGTTTGAGCTGAAAGGGGCTTTCCGGTAGACTACGCTCCCTTCTTGATACAACTTCTGTGGATTCGCCTGAATTGCAGGAGTTGCCGATTACCGAGCAGTCTTTGCTGGGCGATTCCAAAAAATGTGTAGCGAGCAACGAACCGGTGTTTCATTTTCCGGTCTGTCCCAACGCGGCGGTTTTTTTGAAAGGTGCACTGTGATTAATGCAGGTGATCGGGGGCTTCGGCCTTCCTTCGCTTTCCCCGGCGGCTCGGACCGCTTTAACGCAGACTTCTAGGGTTTTTCATGACGCGCTACATATTCGTCACGGGCGGTGTTGTTTCTTCATTGGGGAAAGGCATTGCATCGGCATCATTGGCGGCCATCCTGGAGGCGCGGGGACTTAAGGTCACCATGCTGAAGTTGGACCCGTACATCAACGTCGACCCGGGCACCATGAGCCCGTTCCAGCACGGTGAAGTGTTCGTCACTCACGACGGTGCCGAGACCGACCTGGACCTGGGCCACTACGAGCGGTTCATCCGCACGACCATGACCCAGAACAACAACTTCACCACCGGCCGTGTCTACGAACACGTCCTGCGCAAAGAGCGCCGTGGTGACTACCTGGGTGCAACCATCCAGGTGATCCCGCACATCACCGACGAAATCAAGCGCCGCATCATCAAGGGTGCTGGCGATGCCGACGTGGCAATGGTCGAGATCGGTGGCACCGTGGGTGACATCGAGTCGCAACCGTTCCTCGAGGCGATCCGCCAACTGCGTTTCGAAGTCGGCGCCAAGCGCGCGATGCTGATGCACCTGACTCTGGTGCCGTACATCGCCACTGCCGGCGAAACCAAAACCAAGCCAACCCAGCACTCGGTGAAGGAACTGCGTTCCATCGGCCTGCAGCCGGACGTGCTGGTCTGCCGCTCGGATCACCCGATCGACATCTCGTCGCGCCGCAAGATCGCGCAGTTCACCAACGTTGAAGAGCGTGCGGTGATCGGCCTGGAAGACGCTGACACCATCTACAAGATCCCGGGCATCCTGCACTCCCAGGGCCTGGACGATTTCGTTGTCGAGCGTTTCGGCCTGCAATGCGGCGGTGCCGATCTGTCCGAGTGGGAAGCCGTGGTCGACGCCAAGCTCAATCCTGAGCACGAAGTCACCATCGCCATGGTCGGCAAGTACATGGAGCTGCTGGACGCCTACAAGTCGCTGATCGAAGCGATGAGTCATGCCGGCATCAGCAACCGTACCAAGGTCAACCTGCGCTACATCGATTCCGAAGACATCGAGAACCAGGGCACCGCGCTGCTCGAAGGCGTCGACGCCATCCTGGTACCGGGCGGCTTCGGTCTGCGTGGCGTTGAAGGCAAGATCACCGCCGTTCAATACGCTCGCGAAAACAAGGTTCCGTACCTGGGTATCTGCCTGGGCATGCAAGTGGCCGTTATCGAGTTCGCCCGTAACGTGATGGGCTGGAAAGACGCCAACTCCACCGAGTTCGATCGTGCAAGCGGTCACCCGGTCGTGGGTCTGATCACCGAGTGGGAAGATGCCACCGGCGCTGTCGAAACCCGTACCGAAGCCTCCGATCTGGGCGGCACCATGCGCCTTGGCGCGCAGGATTGCCTGCTGGAGCCGGGCTCGCTGGTTCACGGTTGCTACGGCAAGGACGTAATTGTCGAGCGTCATCGTCATCGCTACGAAGTGAACAACAACCTGCTGCCGCAAATCATGGAAGCCGGTTTGAAAATCTCCGGTCGTTCCGGTGATGGCGCACTGGTCGAAGTGGTTGAAGCACCGGATCATCCATGGTTCGTCGCTTGCCAGTTCCACCCTGAGTTCACCTCGACGCCACGCGACGGTCACCCGCTGTTCAGCGGTTTCGTCAAGGCAGCGTTGGCTCAACACCAGAAGAAGGCGTAACCCCGATGGCACAGAAGATCATCCGCGTCGGCGACATCGAGATTGCCAACGACAAACCCATGGTGCTGTTCGGCGGCATGAACGTGCTGGAAAGCCGTGACATGGCCATGCAGGTTTGCGAAGAATATGTGAAGGTCACCGAGAAGCTCGGCATCCCTTACGTGTTCAAGGCCAGTTTCGACAAGGCCAACCGGTCTTCTGTGACCTCCTATCGTGGTCCTGGCCTGGAAGAAGGCATGCGCATCTTCCAGGACATCAAGCAAGCCTTTGGCGTGCCGATCATCACCGACGTCCACGAGCCTGACCAGGCCGCGGTCGTCGCTGAAGTCTGCGACATCATCCAGTTGCCGGCCTTCCTGTCGCGCCAGACCGACCTCGTGGTTGCGATGGCCAAGACAGGTGCGGTGATCAACATCAAGAAAGCCCAGTTCCTCGCCCCCCAGGAAATGAAACACATCCTGAACAAGTGCGTGGAAGCCGGTAACGATCAGTTGATCCTCTGCGAGCGTGGTTCGAGCTTCGGCTACAACAACCTGGTCGTCGATATGCTCGGCTTCGGCATCATGAAGCAGTTCGAATACCCGGTGTTCTTCGACGTGACCCATGCCCTGCAAATGCCGGGCGGTCGCGCTGATTCCGCCGGTGGTCGTCGCGCTCAGGTCCTCGATCTGGCGAAAGCCGGTATGAGCCAGTCCCTGGCCGGCCTTTTCCTGGAAGCCCACCCGGATCCGGACAACGCCAAATGCGATGGTCCTTGCGCCTTGCGTCTGGACAAACTGGAGCCATTCCTGGCCCAGCTCAAAGCTCTGGACGAGCTGGTGAAGAGTTTTCCGACGGTAGAAACCGCGTAATCCTCAATTCTCCGGTAAAGTACCGCACGATTTAACGCCCAGGCCCTCGGGCCTGAGCCTTGTCGTCTGCAAGACTGCCTGCTGCACCTCGCTTGCCGACGACTCAAGATTTCCTACAGCTGCGTCGTTTTCGTCAACTTTGGAGTGTTTACAACAATGGCTAAAATCGTCGACATCAAAGGTCGTGAAGTTCTCGACTCCCGTGGCAATCCCACCGTGGAAGCGGACGTGCTTCTCGACAACGGCATCATCGGCAGTGCCTGCGCGCCGTCCGGTGCTTCCACTGGCTCGCGTGAAGCGCTCGAGCTGCGTGATGGCGACAAGAGCCGTTACCTGGGCAAGGGCGTTCTGAAGGCCGTGGCCAACATCAACGGTCCGATCCGCGACCTGTTGAAGGGCATGGACCCAAGCGACCAGAAAGCGCTCGATCTGGCAATGATCAAGCTCGACGGTACTGAAAACAAAGGTTCCCTGGGCGCCAACGCGATCCTCGCCGTTTCCCTGGCCGCGGCCAAGGCAGCAGCGCAGGACCAGGACCTGCCGCTGTACGCTCACATCGCCAACCTGAACGGCACCCCGGGTGTCTACTCGATGCCGGTTCCGATGATGAACATCATCAACGGCGGCGAGCACGCCGACAACAACGTCGACATCCAGGAGTTCATGGTTCAGCCGGTTGGCGCCAAGTCCTTCTCGGAAGGTCTGCGCATGGGCACCGAGATTTTCCATCACCTCAAAGCCGTGCTGAAGGCCCGTGGCCTGAGCACTGCCGTCGGTGACGAAGGTGGCTTCGCACCGAACCTGGCTTCCAACGAAGACGCTTTGAAAGTGATCTCCGAAGCCGTGGCCAACGCCGGTTACAAGCTGGGCACCGACGTGACCCTGGCCCTGGACTGCGCGGCCAGCGAATTCTACGAAGATGGCAAGTACAACCTGTCCGGCGAAGGTCAGGTGTTCACCGCCGAAGGTTTCGCTGACTACCTCAAAGGCCTGACCGAGCGTTACCCGATCATCTCCATCGAAGATGGCCTGGACGAGTCCGACTGGGCTGGCTGGAAAATCCTTACCGACAAGATCGGCGAGAAGACCCAACTGGTAGGCGACGACCTGTTCGTCACCAACACCAAGATCCTGAAAGAAGGCATCGACAAAAAGATCGCCAACTCGATCCTGATCAAGTTCAACCAGATCGGCACCCTGACCGAAACCCTGGAAGCCATCCAGATGGCCAAGGCTGCCGGTTACACTGCCGTGATCTCGCACCGCTCCGGCGAAACCGAAGATTCGACCATTGCCGACCTGGCCGTGGGCACTTCGGCTGGCCAGATCAAGACCGGCTCCCTGTGCCGTTCCGACCGCGTTTCCAAGTACAACCAACTGCTGCGTATCGAAGAGCAGTTGAACGGCAAAGCCAAGTACAACGGCCGTGGTGAATTCCGCGGTTAATCGTTAGCTGAAAAAAAAGGCAGCGGATTGTGTCGGAAAAATCGCTACAACGACGTTTTTGCCACTAATCTGATGTCTTGTAAGCACAAGCCTGGTTCTTCCAGGCTTCGTGCTATCAGCAGTTTCAAGTTTGGTATGGCTGTCTTTTTTCACTGGATACCTGATATTCGATGCGCAGTCCCAATTGGTTGTTTCTCGTCTTGCTCCTGCTGCTGGCTGGCCTGCAATACCGCCTGTGGGTGGGAAATGGCAGCCTGGCGCAAGTGGCCGACCTGACTCAGCAGATCGCGGATCAGCAGGCCGAGAACCAGACATTGCTGGAGCGCAACCGGGTGATGGACGCTGAAGTCAGCGAGCTGAAAAAGGGCATGGAGACCGTTGAAGAACGGGCTCGCCATGAGTTGGGCATGGTCAAGGACGGTGAAACCCTTTACCAGCTGGCCCAATGATCAAGTCGTTACCGGCCTTCTGGGCCGTGATTCCTGCCGCGGGCGTCGGTGCCCGTATGGCCGCGGACCGTCCCAAGCAATACTTGCAACTGGGCGGGCGCACTATTCTCGAACACAGCCTCGGCTGTTTCCTTGGTCATCCAGGCCTGAAAGGCTTGGTGGTCAGTCTTGCTGTTGACGATCCTTATTGGCCGAACCTGGCGTGTGCCAGTGATCCGCGGATTGCCCGGGTCGAGGGCGGTTCCGAACGTTCAGGGTCGGTGCTCAATGCGTTGCTGCATTTGCACGCACTGGGTGCTGATGATGAGGATTGGGTTCTGGTTCACGATGCCGCACGGCCGAACCTCGGTCGTGACGACCTGGACAAGCTGCTGGCTGAACTGGCTGACGATCCTGTCGGCGGACTGCTGGCGGTCCCGGCGCGGGATACGCTTAAGCGCGTCGACAAGCACGGTCGTGTGGCCGAAACCGTGGATCGCAGCGTGATCTGGCAGGCCTACACACCGCAGATGTTCCGCCTTGGGGCGTTGCATCGGGCATTGGCGGACAGTCTGGTGGCTGATGCGGTGATCACCGATGAAGCGTCGGCGATGGAGTGGGCGGGGCTGGCGCCACGCTTGATTGAAGGGCGAGCTGACAACCTCAAGGTCACTCGGCCGGAGGATCTGGAATGGTTGCGCCAACGCTGGGCCAATCGTCGCTGAGTTCCTTGTTTACCTTTCTACCGCCATCGCGAGCAGGCTCGCTCCCACAGGGTTCAATGGAGTTCAGGACATTTTGTGGTCGCTCCCCAGACCACTGTGGGAGCGAGCCTGCTCGCGAAGACGGCAGTTCAGTCAATCATTTTGTAGCTGAATTGCCCTGGCCAATCTAACTCTGATACTCCGGCCGTTCGGCCAACCCTTCCTTCAAATAATCAACCAGCTTGCGCACCTTTGGCGACAAATGCCGTTGCTGCGGATACAACGCCCAAACGGCTGTATTCGGCGGTTGGTGCGCTTCCAGCAACGAAATCAACGCGCCGCTCTTCAAGTGCTCCAGCACGTAATAGTCCGGCAACTGACACAGTCCTACGCCCTGTAGCGCGGCATCCAGTACTGCTTGCCCACTGTTGCAGCGCCAGTTTCCTTGCACCCTTTGCGAAAATTCCCGCCCGTTCTGTTCCAGTTGCCAGAGGTCCGAGCTGCCGATGAGGCAGTTGTGGCGGCTCAGTTCCGAAAGGCTGTGCGGGCGACCGTAGCGTTCAAGGTAGGACGGCGATGCACAGAGAAACATGCGCCGTGGCGCGAGGCGGGTGGCGACCAGTCGTGAATCCTGCAAACGCCCCAGGCGGATCGCCAGATCGAGGCCTTCATGTACCAGGTCGAGTTGCCGGTTGGTCAGTTCGATATCAATCCGCAGTTGCGGATACAGCCCCATGAAACGGGTCACCAGCGGCACGATGAAGCGCTCACCGTAAGCCACGGCGCACGTCATGCGCAGCATGCCTTTGGGTTCGCTGGTCAAGTCGCCGACCGCGCGCAACGCCTCTTCACGTCCATCCTGCAAGCGCTGGCAGTGTTGAAGGAAGGTTTGCCCTGCCTCGGTCAGCGTGACCCGGCGGGTGCTGCGGTAGAGCAAACGGGTTTGCAGGCGTTCTTCGAGGCGTACAATTTGTCGACTGATGTGAGAGGAGGAAACCCCGAGGCGTTCCGCGGCAGCGGTGAACTGGCTGCATTCGGCCACAGCGACAAATTCGTCGATTCCTTCCCAGCGGTTTTCGGACATGGATGATTATCCCTGTGCAGCAATAATGTTTTGCTTTTGTCCGGATTATTCACTGTAAGGCGCTGTATTACACTCCCTGTCTCGTTTTCTTCACTGGAGAGTCACCATGATCAAGTCGCGCGCCGCCGTTGCCTTCGAGGCCAAGAAGCCCCTCGAAATCGTTGAAGTCGATGTCGCCATGCCCAAGGCTGGCGAAGTATTGCTGCGCGTGGTGGCCTCCGGTGTCTGCCATACCGATGCCTACACCTTGTCCGGCGCCGACCCGGAAGGCATCTTCCCGTCGATCCTTGGTCATGAAGGCGGGGCAATCGTGGAAGCCATCGGCGAGGGCGTGACGTCCGTTGCAGTCGGCGACCATGTGATCCCGCTGTACACCCCGGAATGCCGAAAGTGCAAATTCTGCCTGTCGGGTAAAACCAACCTGTGCCAGGCAATTCGCGCAACTCAAGGCAAAGGCCTGATGCCGGACGGCACTTCGCGCTTTTCCTACAAGGGCGAAACGATTTTCCACTACATGGGTACTTCCACGTTCTCCGAGTACACCGTCCTGCCGGAAATCTCCGTAGCGAAAATTGCCAAGGAAGCGCCACTGGAAAAAGTCTGCCTGCTGGGTTGCGGTGTCACTACCGGTATCGGTGCAGTGCTCAACACCGCCAAAGTGAAACCGGGTGATACCGTGGCCATTTTCGGCCTCGGTGGCATCGGTCTGTCGGCGGTCATCGGCGCGGTCAAAGCCAAGGCTGCCCGTATCATTGCCATCGACATCAATCCAGCCAAATTCGAAATTGCCAAACAGCTGGGTGCAACCGATTGCGTGAACCCGAAAGACTTCGATCGTCCGATCCAGGAAGTCATCGTCGACATGACCGATGGCGGCGTCGACTTCTCCTTCGAGTGCATCGGCAACGTGCAGTTGATGCGTGCGGCGCTTGAGTGCTGCCACAAGGGTTGGGGCGAGTCGGTGATCATTGGTGTGGCCGGTGCCGGACAGGAAATTTCAACCCGTCCGTTCCAGTTGGTCACCGGCCGCGTCTGGCGTGGTTCGGCGTTCGGCGGCGTGCGCGGCCGTACCGAGTTGCCGAGCTATGTGGAAATGGCCGAGACCGGTGAAATCCCGCTGGATACCTTCATCACCCACACCATGGGCCTGGAAGATATCAACAAGGCGTTTGACCTGATGCATGAAGGCAAAAGCATCCGTAGCGTCATCCATTTCTGAGGTCGGTCATGAGCCTGGAAAATATCTCCTGTCAGAAAAGCTTCGGCGGCTGGCACAAGCGCTACCGGCACCGCTCCGACGTGCTCGGCTGCGACATGGTGTTTGCCGTGTACCTGCCGCCGCAAGCGGAGCAGGGCGGCAAGCTGCCGGTGCTGTACTGGTTGTCCGGCCTGACCTGCACCGACGAGAACTTCATGCAAAAGGCTGGCGCCATGCGCATGGCCGCCGAGTTGGGGCTGATCATCGTTGCACCGGATACCAGCCCTCGCGGTCCTGATGTGCCGGGCGATCCGGATGGTGCCTGGGACTTCGGCCTCGGCGCCGGGTTTTATCTGAATGCCACCCAGGAACCGTGGTCGCGCCACTATCGGATGCATGACTATGTCGTGCAGGAATTGCCGACATTGGTTGAAGCCCATTTCCCGGCGTCGGACAAGCGCGGCATCAGCGGCCACTCCATGGGTGGTCATGGTGCGCTGGTTTGCGCATTGCGCAATCCGGGGCGTTATCTGTCGGTGTCGGCGTTCTCGCCGATCAACAATCCCGTGGATTGTCCATGGGGGCAAAAGGCCTTTTCCCGCTACCTGGGAGAGGACCGTTCGAAGTGGCGCGAGTGGGATGCCTGTGCTTTGATCGCCGAGGCCGATGAGAAGCTGCCGCTGTTGGTCGATCAGGGGGATCGTGATGATTTTCTGGCCGCCCAGCTCAAGCCTGAAGCGCTGCAACAGGCGGCAAAATTGGCCGATCATCCGCTGACGTTGCGCCTGCAACCGGGCTACGACCACAGCTATTTCTTCATTGCCAGTTTCATCGACGACCACTTGCAGCATCACGGACGCGCCCTAGGCCTTTAATGCAGGTAGAATCACGCCCTGACAAAAATCGGGGCGTTTTTTTATGCGTATTGGCCACGGCTATGATGTGCACCGTTTCGCTGAAGGCGATTTCATCACTCTGGGCGGTGTGCGCATTGCACACAGTTTTGGGTTGCTCGCTCACTCTGACGGTGACGTCCTCTTGCACGCCTTGAGCGATGCCTTGCTCGGCGCCGCGGCGCTGGGAGACATCGGCAAGCATTTCCCTGATACCGACCCGCAGTTCAAGGGCGCCGACAGCCGTGCGCTGTTGCGTCATGTCGTCGCACTGGTCCATGCCAAAGGCTGGAAAGTCGGCAACGTCGATAACACCATTGTCGCCCAGGCGCCGAAAATGGCCCCGCATATCGAATCGATGCGCGCGCTGATTGCCGCGGATCTTCAAGTAGAGTTGGATCAAGTGAACGTAAAAGCTACCACCACCGAAAAGCTCGGCTTCGTCGGTCGCGAAGAAGGTATTGCCGTGCACTCCGTTGCCTTGTTGCTGCGCGCATGAACGAACTGCAATTGCTCGGCCCGCGGGCTTACGGTGAGGCCCTCGGCACGGCGGTACTGAAAGCGATCGCGGAAGATTTCCAGGTCGACGAAGTCCTTGATATTCCCCTGACTGGCGATGGTGAACACCTGTGGATCTGGGTCGAGAAACGTGGCCTGAATACCGAGGAAGCGGCGCGCCGGATCGCCAAGGCAGCGGGTGTACCCTTGCGTACCGTCAGCTACGCCGGGCTCAAGGATCGTCAGGCACTGACCCGTCAGTGGTTCAGCGTGCAGCTGCCGGGCAAGGCTGATCCGGACCTGTCGGCGGCAGAAAACGACACACTGAAGATCCTCAAGACCAGCCGGCACAAGCGCAAGCTGCAACGCGGGGCCCACTCGGCCAACGGTTTCACCTTACGCCTGACGCAGTTTGCCGGCGACAAGGCTGCCATCGAAGAGCGCCTGCAACTGATCGCCAAGCAAGGCATCCCCAATTATTTCGGTGCCCAGCGTTTTGGCCATGACGGCGGCAACGTCGTCGATGCCCGCGCCTGGGCCGCGCGCAAGGCTTTGCCGGAACAGCGCAACGTACGCTCGCGGCTGCTCTCCACGGCACGCAGTTTTCTGTTCAACCAGGTGTTGGCCGCACGTGTCGCCGATGGCACCTGGCAGCGTGCCCAGGTGGGCGATCTGCTGGCGTTCACCGACAGCCGCAGCTTTTTCCCGGCAGGCGAAGCCGAGTGCAGTGACCCGCGCCTGGCGATTCTCGATCTGCACCCGACCGGTCCGCAGTGGGGCGAAGGTGACTCGCCGGCCACGGGCGTTGTCCATGAACTGGAGCAGGCCATCGCCGCACGCGAAGCGGATTTGCGTGACTGGTTGATCAACGCCGGTATGAGCCACGAACGTCGCATCCTGCGGCTGCCCATTGGCGGGTTGACGTGGCATTATCCCGAGCCTGACATTCTGCAACTGGAATTCGTCCTGCCGGCCGGATGCTTCGCCACCGTATTGGTGCGCGAGCTTGTCGATCTGGTGCCGGTGGGGCAGACGGACAGCCCATGCGTATTCTGATTTCTAACGACGATGGGGTAACCGCACCCGGACTCGCCGCGCTTTATGCTGCGCTGGCGGATTACACCGAATGCGTGGTTATCGCCCCGGACCAGGACAAGAGCGGCGCCAGCAGTTCGCTGACGCTCGACCGTCCGTTGCACCCGCAAACCCTGGCCAACGGCTTTATCAGCGTGAACGGCACGCCAACCGACTGCGTGCACCTGGGCCTCAACGGCCTGCTGGAGCGCGAAGCGGACATGGTGGTTTCCGGTATCAATCTGGGCGCAAACCTGGGGGACGATGTCCTGTATTCCGGTACGGTGGCGGCGGCCCTCGAGGGGCGTTTCCTGAAGCACCCATCGTTTGCCTTTTCACTGGTCTCACGCCAGGTGGATAACCTTCCCACAGCTGCCTATTTCGCGCGCAAACTGGTCGAAGCCCACGCTGACCTGGATCTGCCTGCGCGCACGGTACTGAACGTGAACATTCCCAATTTGCCGCTGGACCGTATCCGCGGTATTCAGTTGACCCGTCTGGGCCATCGCGCCCGAGCCGCGGCACCAATGAAAGTGGTGGATCCGCGGGGCAAATCCGGTTACTGGATCGCGGCGGCCGGTGATGCCGAAGACGGTGGCCCGGGTACCGATTTCCATGCGGTGATGCAGGGGTATGTTTCGATCACGCCATTGCAACTGGATCGCACGTTCAATGATGCCTTCACAAGTCTGGACGGTTGGCTGGAGGGGCTGCGCTGATGAGTCGCGAACAAGACGATATGCTGCGTCGCGGCATCGGCATGACTTCCCAGCGTACCCGTGAGCGACTCATCCAGCGCCTGTACGAGGAAGGCATTTCCAACGCCAGAGTGCTGGAGGTCATTCGCCGGACCCCGCGCCACCTGTTCGTCGACGAAGCGCTGGCGCACCGTGCCTATGAAGACACGGCGCTGCCGATTGGCAATAACCAGACCATCTCCCAGCCTTATATGGTGGCGCGCATGAGCGAGCTGCTGTTGGAAGCCGGTCCTCTGGACAAGGTGCTGGAGATCGGTACCGGGTCGGGTTATCAGACGGCGGTACTGTCGCAACTGGTCGAGCGTGTGTTCTCGGTCGAGCGCATCAAGGTTTTGCAGGATCGGGCAAAGGAACGCCTGGTCGAACTGAACCTGCGCAACGTGGTGTTCCGCTGGGGCGATGGCTGGGAGGGGTGGCCGGCTCTGGCGCCATACAACGGGATTATCGTCACCGCAGTGGCGACCGATGTGCCTCAGGCACTGCTTGATCAGTTGGCACCGGGAGGGCGCATGGTGATCCCGGTCGGTTCCGGTGAAGTCCAGCAGTTGATGCTCATCATCCGCGAGGAACAGGGTTTTTCCAGGCATGTTCTGGGGGCTGTGCGCTTCGTGCCATTGCTCAATGGGCCACTGGCCTGAGCATTTGTTTCGGCACGCTGAATTCTCTTCGATTGGCTTTGTCTTACAGCGGCATCGTTGGGTTAAACGGGATTCATCGTCAGGCAGCAAACGTGTGCGCGACAGCGATTCGCCACATTAAAGGTAAAGCGTGCACGGCCCGTTATACTTGCGACAGTTCATGCCGGACTCCGGTATTTCACATTTTCAGCCACCACAGAGGGAGCGGCGGGTGAGTCTCACAGTCATTGCGCAGCGTATGAGTAAAACGAGCTTTCAGCGCCTGGTGACTGGCCTTGTCTTGAGCACCTTGCTGGTCGGTTGCTCCAGCAACAAATCCAGTGATGTTCGTGTGGTGGACCGCAACAATGCCGCGGCCCAGCGTCCAGCAGTGACCACCGGGCAATATGTCGTTCGGCCCAAGGACACCCTGTTTTCCATCGCCTTCCGTTACGGCTGGGACTACAAGGCTCTGGCGGCACGTAACAACATTGCAGCGCCTTACACCATCCATCCGGGTCAGACGATTCGCTTTGATGGTCGAAGCGATTCAACGTCGACGGCGGTGGTCAGTTCGTCCAGTTCTACTCCTTCGTCTTCGAGTAAAACCACGGTTATCCGTCGTCCGGTAAACGGTTCGACCGCCAGCACAACGACGGTTGTACCGCCCGTCGCGAACAAGCCTGCACCTGCTCCATTGCCCCCTCCGGGACCAGCCCCGACCGGCTGGGGATGGCCATCTAATGGCATTCTGATTGGAAAATTCTCTTCAAACGGTAGTTTGAATAAAGGAATTGATATCGCCGGAGATTTGGGACAGCCTGTTTTAGCTGCGTCTGATGGGACGGTGGTTTACGCCGGGAGTGGCTTAAGGGGCTACGGCGAGTTAGTGATCATCAAACACAGTGAAACCTACGTCAGTGCCTACGGACATAACCGCAGGCTGTTGGTTCGGGAGGGGCAGCAGGTCAAGGTTGGGCAGACAATTGCCGAAATGGGGTCAACGGGTACAGACCGGGTGAAACTGCATTTTGAGATTCGCCGCCAAGGTAAACCTGTAGATCCACTGCAGTTCCTGCCACGTCGTTGATCGCTTACCAGCCTGTTCCGTCGCGTAGAGGGGACAGGCTCCAGCGTTGCCAAGGATAAAGGCGCCGCTTGAGCTTGAGGTCGAACTCACCAAAGGACTATAACAATGGCTCTCAGTAAAGAAGTGCCGGAGTTTGACATCGACGATGAGGTTCTCCTGATGGAGAGCAGCATCGATACGGATTCGATGTCGAATGATGAAGGGGCGGCTCCACCTTCCGTTCGTGCCAAATCCAAACACTCCGCATCGTTGAAACAACACAAGTACATTGACTACACGCGAGCACTTGATGCCACGCAGCTGTATCTCAATGAAATTGGTTTCTCTCCCCTGTTGTCACCCGAAGAAGAAGTTCATTTTGCGCGCCTGTCGCAAAGTGGCGATCCGGCCGGGCGCAAACGCATGATTGAAAGTAACTTGCGGCTGGTGGTGAAAATCGCCCGACGCTACGTCAATCGTGGGCTGTCGCTGCTGGACCTGATCGAAGAGGGCAACCTCGGCTTGATCCGGGCGGTGGAGAAGTTCGATCCGGAACGCGGTTTCCGCTTCTCGACCTACGCGACCTGGTGGATTCGCCAGACCATCGAACGCGCAATCATGAATCAGACCCGGACCATCCGGTTGCCGATTCATGTGGTCAAGGAGTTGAATGTGTACCTGCGCGCTGCGCGGGAGCTGACGCAAAAACTCGACCATGAACCCTCACCCGAAGAAATCGCCAACCTGCTGGAAAAACCGGTGGGAGAGGTCAAGCGTATGCTCGGCCTAAACGAGCGGGTTTCTTCGGTCGACGTCTCGCTGGGTCCGGATTCGGATAAAACCCTGCTGGACACCCTGACAGACGAACGCCCGACCGACCCATGCGAACTGTTGCAGGACGACGACCTGTCTCAGAGCATTGATCAATGGCTCTCGGAACTGACCGACAAACAACGCGAGGTGGTTGTACGCCGCTTTGGCCTGCGTGGTCATGAAAGCAGTACCCTTGAAGATGTTGGCCTGGAAATTGGCCTGACTCGGGAACGGGTCAGACAGATTCAGGTGGAAGGCTTGAAGCGGTTGCGCGAGATCCTGGAAAAAAATGGCCTGTCGAGCGAGTCGCTGTTTCAGTAAGGCGCTCACTGCGATGGCATGAAAAACCCCGACTGGCTCGGGGTTTTTTTTGCCCGGCCCGGGAGGCGGAATCCGCTCTGGATTGTGGTTTCGTGCTGTAAGCCGTGGCTTACTCTTGCGTAGGTGTTCGTTATTTTTACACCCTGACAGTCGTCTATGTTGAGCGTCGCATGCGTCTATCTTTATAATTTTTAAGGTTATTTTTTTATTATTGATGGTGTGTGACAGTTAGATTTCGCACCTGGTGACGATTGATTCCGGAGGGGAAGACTCTAATATTCAGGCTGTGTCGACGGACAGACGCACCCTTCAAGGATGAGGGGAAAGGACATCGCAGGAAGCGATTCATCAGGACGATGAATAGGAACACAGGGAATAGGGAAAAAATGCGGGCGGGTCAAACCGCCCCTTTTTTTGTCTGCAGAAAAGCAAAAAGGCCCTTGTGGGGCCTTTTTCGGGAACGCGGGGGTGATCAGCGTTCCAGGTGTTCAATCTTGCCTGTCTTGCCATCCCAATCTGCGGAATCGGGCAGCGGGTCCTTGCGTTCGGTGATGTTCGGCCAGATATCGGCCAACTCAGCGTTCAGCTCGATAAAGTTTTCCATGCCGGCCGGAACTTCATCTTCGGAGAAGATAGCCACGGCAGGGCATTCAGGTTCGCACAGCGCGCAATCGATGCACTCATCCGGGTGGATCACCAGGAAATTCGGGCCTTCGTAAAAGCAGTCCACCGGACAGACTTCTACGCAGTCGGTGTACTTGCACTTGATGCAGTTGTCGGTGACGACGAAGGTCATTTCTAATTTTCTCCTCAGGCGCGGCTTGCTGCGCCCCTTCTCGTAGGGGTCGCCAGGTTCGGGAGCGATAGTCTGCTGGCCAGGCTATTAGCCAGCAGCATCCCAAACCGCGCGAGATTCTAACAGCTTGCAAGCCGCTGCGTTAGATCCGTGTCTTTAGTGTATAGAGCATTTCGAGAGCACGACGTGGTGTCATGTCGTCCAGATCGAGCTTGGCCAGTTCTTCCAGTACCGGGTGCGGCAGGCTGGCAAACAGATCGCTCTGCAGCGGCGCAGCCGGTTTGCCTTTGGCAGGTGCAGGCACCTCATGGGGCAGGGCGGTGTCTTCCAGGCGGCTCAGATGCTCGCGAGCACGGGTGATGACCTCACTCGGCACACCCGCCAGTTGCGCAACGGCCAGGCCGTAACTCTGGCTGGCAGGCCCCGGCAGCACGTGGTGCAGGAACACGATGCGTTCATTGTGCTCGGTGGCATTGAGGTGCACGTTGGCCACCAGCGGCTGGGCTTCCGGCAGGACGGTCAGTTCAAAGTAGTGGGTGGCGAACAGCGTGTAGGCACGCAGGTGCGCCAGGCGTTCGGCCGCCGCCCATGCCAGGGACAGGCCGTCGAAGGTGCTGGTGCCACGCCCGACTTCGTCCATCAGTACCAGGCTGCGTTCAGTGGCGTTGTGCAGAATGTTCGCGGTTTCGCTCATTTCCACCATGAAGGTCGAACGCCCGCCGGCCAGGTCATCGCTGGAGCCGATCCGGGTGAAGATGCGGTCGACCAGCGACAATTCGCAACTGGCCGCCGGCACGAAACTGCCGATGTGCGCCAGTAGTACGATCAAAGCGGTCTGACGCATGTAGGTGGATTTACCGCCCATGTTCGGGCCGGTGATCACCAGCATGCGGGTGTTGTCGTCCAGGCTCAGGTCGTTGGCCACAAACGGCGTGGTCAGTACTTGCTCCACCACCGGGTGACGACCCTGGCTGATGCGCATGCACGGTTCGCTGACGAAGCGCGGGCAGTTCAGGTCGAGGTTCAGTGCACGCTCGGCCAGGTTGCTCAAGACATCCAGTTCGGCCAGGGCGCCAGCAGTATCCTGCAACGGTGGCAACTGGGCGATCAGGTCTTCGAGCAGCGCCTCGTAAAGCATCTTCTCGCGGGCCAGGGCACGGCTCTTGGCTGACAATGCCTTGTCTTCGAACGCCTTGAGTTCCGGCGTAATGAAGCGCTCGGCGCCTTTGAGCGTCTGGCGGCGAATATAGTCGGCAGGTGCCGATTCCGCCTGCTTGCTCGGCAGTTCGATGAAGTAGCCGTGGATGCGGTTGTAACCGACCTTCAGGTGCGACAGGCCGGTGCGGGCCTTTTCCCGCGCCTCGAGGTCGATCAGGAATTGTCCGGCGTTTTCGCTGAGCGACTGCAGTTCGTCGAGTTCGCTGTCGTAACCGGTTTTCAGCACGCCGCCGTCACGAATGACGGCGGGCGGGTTGTCGATGATGGCTTTTTCCAGCAGGGCCGCCAGCTCCGGGTAGGTGCTGGTGATGGTGGCGAGTTGCTGGAGGTGCGGCGCTTCGAGCTCCGTCATTGCCACTTGCAGCTCGGGCAGTGCACCGAGGGCGTCACGCAGGCGGGCGAGGTCGCGCGGGCGGGCATTGCGCAGGCCGATTCGCGCAAGAATCCGCTCGATGTCGCCGATTTCCTTGAGCTGCGGTTGCAATCTTTCGAAGCGGTAGCCATCGAGCAGGCAAGTGATCGAGGTCTGACGCGCCAGCAACACCGTCAAATCGCGTAACGGGCGATTCAGCCAGCGGGTCAGCAGACGGCTGCCCATGGCGGTCTGGCAACGGTCCACCACCGATTGCAGGGTATTGTCGCGGCCCCCGGCCAGGTTGGTATCGAGTTCCAGGTTGCGGCGGCTGGCGCCATCGAGCACCACGGTGTCGTCCAGACGCTCATGACGCAGGCTGCGCAAATGGGGCAGGGCGGTGCGCTGGGTTTCCTTGGCGTAGGCCAGCAGGCAACCGGCGGCGCCGATCGCCAGGGTCAGGTTTTCGCAGCCAAAGCCCTTGAGGTCCTGGGTCGAAAATTGCTGGCACAGGCTTTTCAGCGCCGAATCGCGCTCGAAGTCCCAGGGCGCACGGCGACGCGCACCGCGGCGTTTTTCCGCCGGCAAGTCCTTGGGCCAGTCATCCGGGATCAGCAGTTCCACCGGGTTGACCCGCTCCAGTTCCGCCAGCAGGTTTTCCCAACCCTTGATTTCCAGCACGCTGAAGTTGCCACTGGTGATGTCCAGCACCGCCAGGCCGAACAGGCGCTCATCACCCAGAACGGCGGCGATCAGGTTGTCCCGACGTTCGTCGAGCAGCGCCTCGTCACTCACCGTCCCCGGCGTGATGATGCGCACGACCTGCCGCTCCACCGGTCCTTTGCTGGTGGCCGGGTCGCCGACCTGCTCGCAGATCACCACCGATTCGCCAAGCTTCACCAGTTTTGCCAGGTAACCCTCGGCAGCATGGTAAGGAATCCCGCACATCGGAATCGCCTGCCCGGCCGACTGCCCGCGGGCGGTCAGGGTGATGTCCAGCAACTTGGCGGCCTTCTTCGCGTCTTCATAGAAGATCTCGTAGAAGTCGCCCATGCGGTAGAACATCAGCTGGTCCGGGTGCTGGTTTTTCAGGCGCCAGTACTGCTGCATCATCGGGGTGTGGGAGGAAAGGTCGGAGACGGCTTTATTCATCGGATTGTCAGGAAGCTCGTTGAAAGAGGTGGGGCAAAAGCGGGGCAACGGCCGGGCTTTTCCGCGATGGGCGCAAGGTTACCATGGGCGGTCTGCCCGACGCAGGCGCCACGGCCCGGTGACATCTTTTACGATGCAAAAAAATCACGTTATGCATCGATTATGCAATTCGGCATTTGTCTTCTTCGAAAAGAACAAGCACTATGCGCATTATGCAAAAACGCAACGTATCTACCGTATTAAGAGCATTGCTCGATCAGCACGGGATCTCCCCTACGGAGCTTCATCGTCGTACCGGCGTGCCTCAATCCACGCTCTCGCGTATTCTCAGCGGGAAAATCGTCGATCCTTCGGATAAGCATATTTCGAAGATCGCCGAGTATTTCTCGGTGAGCACCGACCAGCTGCGTGGCCGCGCGGACGTCGCGCCTGTCGCTAATGCCGGGCGCGCTCCGGTGCATTCGGAGCTCAAGGATATAAGTCTGTGGGATGACGATACCCCTGTCGATGACGACGAGGTCTCGGTCCCCTTTCTTCGCGAGGTTGAATTGGCCGCAGGATCGGGAAGATTCGTCATCGAAGAAAGCGAGCGCTCTAGCCTGCGCTTCGGTAAGCGAAGCCTGCGCCATAACGGTGTGCAGTTCGACCAGGCCAAGTGCGTGACAGTGCGGGGCAACAGCATGTTGCCGGTACTGCGCGACGGTGCTACGGTCGGGGTCAATGCCGGTAAGTGCGGCATCGGCGATATCGTTGACGGCGACCTTTATGCAATCAATCACAACGGCCAATTGCGGGTGAAGCAGCTTTATCGTCTGCCGACTGGCATCCGACTGCGCAGTTTCAATCGTGACGAGCATCCGGACGAAGATTACACCTTCCAGGAAATCCAGGGGGAGCCGATAGTTATCCTCGGACATGTCTTCTGGTGGGGTATGTACGCTCGCTAATACCCCTGCGTTCGAATAAAACCCGCTTCCCGAGCGGGTTTTTTTTCGTGCGCCGAAAGCACTGGATCGTCTTTTTAATGCGTAAGTGCATTGACTTGATATGCATCGGTGCATAGTCTGGCGGCCTACCTATTCAAGAACGTGGAGTGACCGTTCACTCAAGGAGGCATGAAATGACCGCTGAGCAATATGCGTTGCTGGACATGCCTCTGTGGCTGCTCATCATTCTGCCAATACTCGGTGGCGTTACCGGTGAAATGTGGCGTGCCGATAAAGAGGGCGTTCGTGGCTGGCCCCTTGTCCTGCGCCTGAGCCTGCGGTCTGGCTCCAGCATGATTTGCGGCGCCTCGGTCATCATGCTGCTGCACGCCGCCAATGTTTCCATCTGGGCGGCTTGTGCGGGTGGTTGTTTAACGGCGATGGCCGGGACAGACGTGGTTTTAGGGCTGTATGAGCGTTGGGCAGCCAAGCGCATCGGTATCGCTCCTGTTGCGCCCGGTGACGTGGAAGATTGATTCCCCCGACAGGCCTTTTCCAGAGCCCCTGGTTCTTTGCATTTTGATCAGCCCTGTCGCTTGCAAGTGCGGTCTGCTCGTGTACGGTTAACCCATCCCGCCCCATCAGGAGATGACCGTGAAAGTAATCACCCAGCTCGCCGCTGACCTTGGCAGGCAATTGCAGATTCTCAATGCCCATGTTTCCACGGCCGAGTCCTGTACCGGAGGCGGGATCGCCGAGGCGATCACCCGTATTCCGGGCAGCTCGGCGTGGTTCGAGGCCGGTTATGTCACTTACTCCAATCTGCAGAAGAACCTGCAATTGGATGTCCCGGTGGAGTTGTTCACCGAGGTGGGGGCGGTCAGTCGCGAGGTGGTCGAGGCGATGGCCAAAGGCGCGCAGGAGAAAAGCCGCGCGTATTTTTCCGTGGCGGTCAGTGGCGTGGCCGGGCCGGACGGCGGTTCGCGGAGCAAGCCAGTGGGCACGGTATGGCTGGCCTGGGGCGTTGGCGAGCGAGTGTTCAGCGAGTTGCAATACTTCGCCGGTGACCGCGACGAGGTGCGCCGACAAACGGTGAAGGCCGCGCTAGAGGGGCTGCTGCGGTATGCCGCGGCAGAAATCTCAAATCAGGGGTAGGCGATCCTCAAACGCTGTGGAATAATACTGGCTACTTATACAGGTGTTGGCCGTCAGGCCTTATTGATTACGTGAGGACTTTAATGGACGACAACAAGAAGAAAGCCTTGGCTGCGGCCCTGGGTCAGATCGAACGTCAATTCGGCAAGGGTGCCGTAATGCGTATGGGCGATCAGGACCGTCAGGCGATCCCGGCCATCTCCACCGGCTCTCTGGGTCTGGACATCGCTCTTGGCATCGGCGGTCTGCCTAAAGGCCGTATTGTTGAAATCTACGGTCCTGAATCCTCCGGTAAAACCACGCTGACGCTGTCCGTGATTGCCCAGGCTCAAAAAGCCGGCGCGACCTGCGCATTCGTCGACGCCGAACACGCCCTCGACCCTGAGTACGCCGGCAAGCTGGGCGTCAACGTTGACGACCTGCTGGTTTCCCAGCCGGACACCGGCGAACAGGCCCTGGAAATCACCGACATGCTGGTGCGTTCCAACGCAGTTGACGTGATCATCGTCGACTCCGTGGCCGCCCTGGTGCCAAAGGCTGAAATCGAAGGCGAAATGGGTGACATGCACGTGGGCCTGCAAGCCCGTCTCATGTCCCAGGCTCTGCGTAAAATCACCGGTAACATCAAGAACGCCAACTGCCTGGTGATCTTCATCAACCAGATCCGTATGAAAATCGGCGTGATGTTCGGTAGCCCGGAAACCACCACCGGTGGTAACGCACTGAAATTCTACGCATCGGTTCGTCTGGACATCCGTCGTACTGGCGCGGTGAAAGAGGGTGATGAAGTCGTCGGTAGCGAAACCCGCGTCAAGGTTGTGAAGAACAAGGTGGCTTCGCCGTTCCGTCAGGCCGAGTTCCAGATTCTTTACGGCAAGGGCATCTACCTCAACGGTGAGATGATCGACCTGGGGGTTCTGCACGGTTTCGTCGAGAAGTCCGGTGCCTGGTATGCCTATGAAGGCACCAAGATCGGTCAGGGCAAGGCCAACTCGGCCAAGTTCCTGGCGGATAACCCGGAAGTCGCGGCAAAGCTGGAGAAGCAATTACGTGACAAGCTGCTGTCGCCTGCATCGGTTGCGGACGCCAAAGCTTCTGCGGTCAAAGAGACCGAAGACGACCTGGCTGACGCTGATATCTGATCGAAGCGATGACCGCCGTACTCGATACACTCGTCGCGGTGCGGCGAACCGCAATGGACCTGCTCGCACGACGCGAGCACGGTCGTGTCGAGCTGACGCGTAAACTGCGTCAGCGCGGCGCCCTCCCTGAAATGATCGAAACAGCACTCGACCGGTTGACGGAAGAGGGGTTGTTGTCCGAAACCCGTTATCTCGAAAGTTTCGTTTCCTATCGCGCCCGTTCCGGTTATGGCCCTTTACGCATTCGCGAAGAATTGAGCCAGCGTGGCCTGCAGCGCACCGATATTGAACTCGCCCTGCGTGAGAGCGGTATCGACTGGCAGGAGCAACTGGCCGATACCTGGCGACGCAAGTTCTCCGGGCAATTGCCGGCAGACGCTCGGGAGCGAGCGAAACAAGGCAGGTTCCTGGCGTATCGGGGATATTCCATGGAAATGATCAATCGCCTGTTCAGCGGTCGTGGGATGGATGATTGAACTGAAACGGCCCGCTATTTCGATAGCGGGCCGTTTTTTATGCCTCAGGTAACTTTTGACGGCTCCCGGGTGCGCTGCTGTACCTGGGGTTTTGATTGCTCCCGGTTTTCCGGCAGGTTGATGTAGTCCACAAGCTCACGCAGGCGGCCATGGTTGCGGGCGTTGAAGTTGAAGACCAGCCGCGCCAGATGGCTGAATTCGGCTTCGTCGTGTTCTGCACCGCTGTAGGCATGCTGATGGAAATGATCGTTCAGACACAGGTCGGCGAAAGCCACCTGTATGTGTTCGAGTGCACTGTCGCTGAGTGCGTGATTCATGCGAATCAGGAACTGGTGCTTGAGCCAGCGACTGGAGTGGAAGTTGCTGTAGAACTGGTTGATGTGCTCTACCGCTTCTTCGACGTTGTAGACCAGTTTCACCAGCTTCATGTCAGTGGGCAGGATGTAGTGGTTTTCCTCCAGTTGCTGGTGAATGAAGTCCAGTGCGCCCTGCCAGAATTTGCCGCCCGGCGTGTCGAGCAGCACCACTGGCACCAATGGGCTTTTGCCGGTCTGGATCAGCGTCAGCACTTCCAGTGCTTCATCCAGGGTACCGAAGCCACCCGGGCACAGCACCAGGGCATCGGCTTCCTTGACGAAGAACAGCTTGCGGGTGAAGAAGAAGTGGAAGGGCAGCAGGTTGGTCGTGCCGTCGACAGTGGGGTTGGCATGCTGTTCGAAGGGCAGCGTGATGTTGAACCCCAGGCTGTTTGCCAGTCCGGCGCCCTCATGGGCGGCGGCCATGATGCCGCCACCGGCGCCAGTGATCACCATCATGTCCGAACGCGCCAGCGCGGCACCGAGCTCCCGGGCCATGCTGTAGAGCGGATGTTCCATGGGGGTACGGGCCGAGCCGAAAACAGTGACCTTGCGCCGCCCCTTGAACTGTTCGAGCACGCGGAAAGCCTGTTCCAGTTCGCGCAGGGCTTGCAGTGTGATCTTGGCATTCCAGCGGTTGTGGTCTTCCTGGGCCATGCGGAGCACGGTCAGGATCATGTCGCGGTAGATCGGGGTGTTCGGGCTGTTGGGTGAAATCAGCTTGAGCTGTTCTTCGACCTTGCTGATGAGGTCGTGGCCGCTTTCTTCAAAATGACGGCTCAGGAGGTCATTCGGTTGGTAAGGCATTCAACTTCTCCTTCTGCACAGAACCCTCGGCCCGACAACGTACGTCGGTGCCACGACACTTCCTGTGTCGCTGTCTGCCCCGGCCCATGCCTGGGCGATCTACTTGACCCGAAAAACATCGGGTCATCCAAACAGGTTCTGTTATTCCCTTGGATGAAAGAAACATTCGCACAATACGACAAACGACGGGCAGCCCCTTACCAGCCCTGAAAAAGTGAACGTGGATACCTGAAATCTAGACCTTCACAGTGATTTGCGCTGACTTGATCATTGCGCCACAAAGTCTTTCCTGGCAACCGCTTATTGACGATATGCAAGGTGGTTTCACCGCTCGTCCGAACGTACGTCGCATGTGCCGCACTCTGATTTACTAAGTTACAGGTGTCACACGACAACTTTGCGTCAACGGCATGGCGCACGGTTCAAGCGGTTCAAGGATTTATCGCTCAAACAAGAGTGAGGTGCAGGGAGGCGGGAAACCATGACCAGAGTCGTTCTGGAGATCGATACGCAGCTGTATCGATTGCTGAAGGCATCAGCCGAGACCAATCATTTGAGTCTCGAAGAGGAGTGCTGCCGGCGTTTGCGTGGCGGCGAACGCCGTTCGCATTACTTGCAGGCGCTGCTGGCGGAATTGCGCGCCGAGGATGAACAACGGCGCGCCAATTCCCGGTGATTACTTTTTCTTCTTGGCGGGTTGCAGGCAATCCGATTCCTGGAAGCTTGCGGAGCCGACCGGACGGTTGGTCTTCACCTCGGTAAAGTCGTAACGCATGATCGCGCCCTTGGCCATCAGCTTGCGAAACCCTTCGTTTCTGCAGACAGAAGCTCCCAGCTGGAAGTACACCGCTTTCGGGTCGGCACGCATCTTGTCGGCGTGGCTGCTCTGCACGCTCAGGTGGTTGATCAGCTGTTTGCCTTCAACGGTGTAGCCTTGATCGAGTATGTCTTCGTTGATCGCTCGTGGAGTGCCGACGCTGCTCTGGGTGGCGACGTTTTGCAGCATTTTGTTCAGTTCCGTGTCTTTCAGGGACGCAGCCTGGGCGTTGAAGGACGACGCCAGCAAAATGGCCGCGGTAGGAACGATAAGGCGCAGCATGAAACTCTCCTGGTTCAGTGATGGGGGTTTGACCCGTCACGTGACTGTGCGTTCAGTGGCGGCGAATTATAGGGGAGGCGGGCTGGACGGTACAGGCTTGCGCCGGGCGGTCTGGTAAACTGCTGGCACTTTTTACCCTGTCGAGTGTTTTTCGTGTCGATTTCCCTTCTCTGTGGGCGTTGCCCGCCATGAGTCTTACCCCCGCGCGCTTTGCCCTGAATGCCGTAGCCCGCCTGCGCGATCAGCGCGAGGAGGAGGGCATCAAGCCGATTCAGGCCCGCGGCTGGCGCGCGCCGCGTTGCCGTGATTGCCGGGTGATCGAGAGTCACTGCCTGTGCGCATGGCGTCCGCAGGTCGCTAGCCGGTCTGGCGTGTGCCTGATCATGACCAACAAGGAAGTGTTCAAGCCGAGCAACACCGGTTGGCTGATCGCCGACGTGGTGCCGGACAACCATGCCTTCATCTGGTCCCGTACCGAGGTCGATCCGAAGTTGCTGGCGCTGTTGTCCGACCCGCAATGGCAGCCTTACCTGGTGTTTCCGGGGGAGTACGTCGCGCCTGAGCGTGTGACAAACAGCGTGGATGTCGATGGCACGAAGCGCCCGTTGTTCATTCTGCTGGATGCGACCTGGACCGAAGCACGGAAGATCTTTCGCAAGAGCCCCTATTTCGATCGATTGCCGATCCTCAGCCTGCTGCCGGAGAAACTTTCCCGCTACCGGTTGCGCCGCTCGACCCGCAGCGAGCATCTGTGCACAGCGGAAGTGGCGGCGCTGTGTCTCGACCTTGCAGGCGATGTAGCCGCAGCCTCGGCGCTGGATGCCTACTTCGATGTGTTCAGCCAGCATTACCTCGACGCCAAACATCAGTTGGAGATGAACGTTTCGACCCCGGCGCACGCCGAGTTGATGCCCTATGTCCAGCCGGTCACAGCATTGATGGGCTGATTGTCGCGGATACTGCAATAAAGTGTACCGGCCTTGCTGCTTGACCACCCCGGCTTCGCTGGGCATGCTTGGCGCCGATTAGGGTACGGCCAGAATTTGCAACGCGTTTTTTGCGTTGAGCGTGCCTTTTAAGTGCAGCTCCGTGGCTGTGCCTTGAGTTGCTTTGGCGAGGTCCGAATGCATCGGGCGTCCCATGAAAAACAGGATCATTTGAAAAATGGCCACATACGAAATCCTGATTGCCGATGACCACCCACTTTTTCGTAGTGCCTTGCATCAAGCGCTGACCCTGGGCCTTGGCCCGGATGTCCGTCTGGTGGAAGTGGCGAGCATCGCCGAGCTGGAAGTGCGCCTGACGGAAAAGTCAGACTGGGATCTGGTGCTGCTGGACCTGAACATGCCGGGGGCCTACGGCTTTTCCGGACTGGTCCTGCTGCGCGGTCAGTACCCGCAGATTCCGGTGGTCATGGTCTCGGCCCAGGAAGAGGCGACCATCATGGTCAAGTCACGTGAGTTCGGCGCCAGTGGCTTCATTCCCAAATCCAGCGACTTGAGTGTGATCCAGAGAGCCGTGCGGGCAGTCCTCGATGGCGACGTGTTCTGGCCGCCGCAGGCGTTCGAAGCGGTCAGCGTTTCCGATGAGGCCAAGGCGGCCAGCGAAGGTCTTGCCAGCCTGACACCGCAGCAGTTTCGGGTGCTGACCATGGTCTGCGAAGGCTTGCTGAACAAGCAGATCGCCTACGAGCTGAGTGTTTCCGAGGCGACGATCAAGGCGCACGTCACTGCGATTTTCCGTAAACTGAATGTGCGGACCCGGACCCAGGCAGCGCTGCTCTTGCAACAACTTGAGTCAATTTCCAGCCACTAACGGCTGGCAACTTCACGCTTTTTTGACTTTGGTTGAACTAGCTTCCCCACTTCCTTTTTGTCAGTTGCCCACCCTATGTCACCTTTCAAAGGCCAGACCGGCCTGAAACGAATCCTCAATGCTTCCGGTTATTCGCTGGACGGCCTGCGCGCAGCCTTCACCGGTGAAGCCGCCTTTCGGCAACTGGTATTGCTCAACGTCATCCTGATTCCCTTGTCGTTCTTCCTGAATGTCAGTCGGGTCGAACGGGCGTTGTTGATCGCGGTGTGCCTGTTGGCGTTGATCGTCGAGTTACTCAACTCGGCAGTGGAAGCGGCCATCGACCGCATTTCCCTTGAGCGACACCCGCTGTCCAAGAATGCCAAGGACATGGGCAGTGCCGCCCAGTTCGTGGCATTGAGCATGATTGCCCTGGTGTGGGCGGTGATTCTGCTTTAGGCGATCGTTGGCAGCACGATCTCGTCGCTGCGCTGAACCCCGGCGGTGAAGGCGCGGCACAGGTCGAGGAACTCGCGCATCGCCGAGGTCTGATACTTCTGTTTATGCCAGATGAAATAAAACTGTCGCGCCAGATCCAGATCCGTCGTCTCGACAGGCACCAGGCTGCCGCGGCGGAATGCGTCGCGCAAAGCCAGCCTGGAAATGCAGCCAATCCCCAGACCTGACTCCACTGCGCGCTTGATCGCTTCGGTGTGCTCAAGCTCCAGGCGGATATTCAAGGAAGTGCGGTGATGGCGCATGGCTTGATCGAAGGTCAAGCGTGTGCCGGAGCCTTGTTCGCGCAAGATCCACGCTTCGTGACTCAACTCCTCCATGGTGGCCGTGCCGCGCTTGGCCAGCGGATGCTGAGGGGCGCAAAACACCACCAGTTCGTCTTCGACCCAGCTTTGTACTTCGATGTCCGGGTGACTGCAGTCACCTTCGATCAGACCCAGATCAATTTCGTAGTGGGCCACTTGTTGCACAATGTTGGCAGTGTTCTGCACGTGCAGCTTCACCTGGCTTTCCGGATGGCGCTGCATGAAGCTACCGATCAGCAGGGTGGCCAGGTAATTGCCGATGGTCAGGGTCGCGCCCACGGCCAGCGAGCCGAAGCCGGACTTGCCGTTGAGCAGGTCTTCGATTTCCTTGGCCTGGTCCAGCAAGGCCACCGCCTGGGGCAGCAACTGTTTGCCGAGCGCGTTGAGGCTCAGGCGTTTGCCGGCGCGGTCGAACAGCTGGCAGCTGCACTGACGCTCCAGTTCGGTGATCGAGGTGCTCGCCGCCGATTGCGAGAGGTTGAGCAGGCCCGCAGCACGGGATACGCTTTCCTGCTGGGCGACGGCGACGAATACTTGAAGTTGACGGAGAGTAAATCGCATATCGATATAACCGATAACCCTTATCTTAATAATCCATTTAACAGATATTGTCTCTGCCTTTAGAATGCGATGCAATTGCGCATATCAGTGGCGCAGGCAAAATCTCCAGGAGTCCCACGTACATGAGCAACATGAACCACGAGCGTGTCCTCAGTGTTCATCACTGGAACGACACTCTGTTCAGCTTCAAGTGCACCCGTGATCCGGGCCTGCGCTTCGAGAACGGTCAGTTCGTGATGATCGGCCTGCAACAGCCAAATGGCCGCCCGCTTATGCGCGCTTACTCGATTGCCAGCCCGAACTGGGAAGAGCATCTCGAGTTCTTCAGCATCAAGGTGCCTGATGGTCCGCTGACTTCGCAGTTGCAGCATTTGAAGGAAGGCGACGAGATCATCATCAGCAAGAAGCCTACCGGCACGCTGGTACTGGATGACTTGAAGCCTGGCAAACATTTGTACCTGCTCAGCACCGGTACCGGTCTGGCGCCGTTCATGAGCGTCATCCAGGACCCGGAAACCTACGAGCGTTTCGAAAAAGTGATCCTGTGCCACGGCGTGCGCTACGTCAACGAAGTCGCTTACCGCGAGTTCATCACCGAGCACCTGCCGCAGAACGAATTCTTCGGCGAAGCGCTGCGTGACAAGTTGATCTACTACCCGACCGTGACCCGCGAGCCGTTCGAGAACGAAGGTCGCCTGACCGACCTGATGCGCAGCGGCAAGCTGTTCAGCGACATCGGTCTGCCACCGATCAACCCGCAGGACGACCGCGCCATGTTGTGCGGCAGCCCGAGCATGCTCGACGAGACCAGCGAAGTGCTGAACAGCTTCGGCCTGAAGGTTTCGCCGCGGATGCGCGAGCCGGGTGATTACCTGATCGAGCGTGCCTTCGTCGAGAAGTGACCGCAGGTCACCTGTAGGAGCGAGCTAGCTCGCGATGGTCGTTAACGATAACTCGGGAAGCCTGGCGCCCCGCGGCGTTTTCAAACTCATCGCGAGCATGCTCGCTCCTACAGAAGAAGATTTGCAGTGCATCTGAAAAGCCCGCATGACCTGAGAAGGCATGCGGGCTTTTTCGTTTCCGGGTTTATTTAACCGGGATAACTTCCAGGACCCGGATCACGTTTGTTTCCGGGTAGTGCCAACGCACATCCAGATCCCAGAACTGCGCGCCATATTCGCGCTCGGGTGCAGGCGTTTGATAGGCCGGGCGTGGATCCTGCGCCAAACACTGCTCGATTAGCTCCACCAAGGGCTCTTCAAGGCGCTGAGCGTGTCCGTGAGCCTGTTGCAACGCCGAGTCCGCCCACTGCACGGGAATCAACTGCGGCGCGGCGCTGGCGATACTGTTGGCGGCTGTATCGATGATGTCCGCGTAGGGTACGTAGGGTTTGATGTCGAGAACCGGCGTGCCATCGAGCAGATCGATACCCGAGATCCACAAGCGGTTGGCTTCGACCTTGTCCAGTTTCACCACTGACTGCCCGATGCCATTGGGGCGATGGGTTGCGCGGGTGGCAAACACGCCCATGGATTTGTTGCCGCCAAGGCGAGGAGGGCGGACCTTCAAGCGAGGCTTTTCCTCCAGGGCCTGATGGAATAGAAACAGCAGCCACACGTGGCTGACCTGCTCCAGACCTTGCACCGCGTCCCCTTGATCGAACGGTGCCACCAGTTCCAGCACCCCGCGGGCGGCCGGGGCCAGTTGCGGTTGGCGCGGAATGGCGAACTTCTCCTTGAAGCAGGAGCGCACGAAGCCGATGGGGGAAACGCTGTAGGTCATGGTTAGAGGTCGAGGCGGGATGGAGGCGGGCATGATAACCCGACCCACAACAAGATCGTTGTTGTCTGTGAGGCCGTCTTCGCGAGCAGGCTCGCTCCCACACAGGTTGTGTGAAGTCCAAAGTCCCCAGTGGGAGCGAGCCTGCTCGCGAAGGCCGCACCGCTAATCTTAGAGACTGAACCCACCATCCAGCGGAATGATATTCCCGGTCATATAAGCTCCGGCAGTACTCGCCAGACTGATCGCCAGCGCCGCCATCTCTTCTTCGCGACCCCAACGCTTCATCGGGATCAGTGCAGAATCCTGCGCCAATGCCAGTTCATCATTGCCAATGTGCTGGGTCATCTTGCTCGGAAAGCGCCCGGGGGCGATCACATTGACGTTGATGTGCTGGCTCACCAGTTCGCGCGCCAGAATCCTCGACAGTTGATGCAGCGCAGCCTTGCTCGGCCCGTAGGCATACGCCTGTTCGCCGAAGGATGATATCCCTGCCACTGAGCCAATGTTGATGATCCGCGCGGGATTCTGCGCCGAGCCGGCCTTGCGCAGCAGGGGCAGGAATTGCTGGATACAGTTGAATACCGACGTCACGTTGAGCTGCATGACTTTTTCCCAGCCCTTGATCGGGTAGTTCTCCAGCGGTGCACCCCAGGTGGTGCCGGCATTGTTCACCAGAATGTCCAGATGGGTGATCTGCTCGCCCAGGCGTGTGGCCAGTTGCAGGACGCCCTCTTCGGTGGCGAGGTTGGCCGCCATGGCGTGGCAGCGTCCAGGCGCTGCGAGTTCGTCGGCGGTTTGCTGACAGGCTTCGGCGTCGCGGGCGCAGATGTACACGGTGGCGCCCGCCTCGACGTAGGCCTTGGCGATCATTTTGCCGATACCACGGGTGCCGCCGGTCACCAGGGCGGTGCGGCCTTGCAGGGAAAAGTAGGGATGCATGGCGAATCCTGAGAACTGAGGTCTTTACACCCTAGTCGTCAGCCGCCAGAAGCGGAGCCACTATTTTTACGCGGAATGGAAGGCCATTCGGCCCTGTAGGAGCGAGCTCGCTCCTACAGGGAACGGTTTACTGCGGGCGCACTCGCAGGGTCAGCCCCTTGAGGAAGTTGCGCAGCAACTGGTCGCCGCACGGGCGATAGTTGGTGTGGCCGAACTTGCGGAACAGCGCGCTCAGCTCAGGCTTGGACACCGGGAACTCGGCGGCCTTGAGGATCGCGTGCATGTCGTCTTCTTTGAGCTCGAACGCCACCCGCAGCTTTTTCAGGATGATGTTGTTGGTCACGGGCACTTCGATCGGCTGCGGCGGACGGCTTTCGTCCTTGCCGCGCTTGAAGATCACCAGGCCGTCGAGGAAATGTGCCATGACTTCGTCCGGGCAGCGTACGAAACCTTCCTCGTCTTCCTCTTTCTTGTCGAGGTAGGTCACCAGGTCCGGCAGCGCCACGTCCTGGCCGCCGAGCTTGATGATCTCGATGACTTTCTTGTCGCTGATGTCGAGCATGTAGCGCACGCTGCGCAGTACGTCGTTATGAATCATGTGTGCAGTCCTGATAATTCAGCTATGGGCGCCGCCGAAAACAGCAGCACCGAAAGGTGTGGCGGCGCGGGAAGCCTTAGAACTTCTCTTTGCCGGACAAGTAGCGCCATTGCCCCACGGGCACTTTGCCGATGGACACGCCGCCGATGCGGATGCGGCGGATGGCGACGACCTTCAGGCCGACGGCCTGGCACAGCTGGGCGATGATGCCCGGTTGCGGGTTCTTCATGGCAAAGCGCAGGCGGTTTTCGTTCTGCCAGCTGGCCTTGACCGCCGGCAACTCCTTGCCCTTGTAGGTCAGGCCGTGATTCAGGCGGTTGAGGCCGTGAGCCACCATCTCGCCTTCAACCTCGACCACATACTCCTGCTCGATCTTGCTGGAGTCGGCGGTGAGTTTGCGCAGGATTTTCCAGTCCTGGGTGAACACCAGCAGACCGCTGGCGTTGGCCTGCAGGTCGGTGCTGGCGGTCAGTCGCAGGAAGTGCCCGCGCAAAGGGCGCTTGCCATAGCGGTGTTCTTCGCTCAGGGTCTCGGCACTGAGGGTGGCCATGGCGGTGTCCGCGTCCATGCCGGCGGGCACATTGAGCAGCAGGGTCACCGGTTCCGGCGCAGTGGCCTTGGCTTCTGGATCAAGCTCGACTTTCTGGGTGCCGACCTTGAATTGCGGTTCGTCGATGACCTCGCCGTCGACGGTGACCCAGCCGCCCTCGATGAACAGCTCAGCCTCCCGACGGGAACAGCCGACGAGTTCGATGAGGCGTTTGGAGAGACGAATCGGGTCAGTCATGTCAGGGCCGTAACAAAAAGGGGGTAGGCATTGTACCTGCCTGGCGCCGGTTAATCCCGGAACCATTTTGCCGCAGGGGCTTTTAGTGGGAGCGAGCCCGCTCGCGAAAGCGGTGGGCCAGCGAGCATTGATGGCGACTGACACTCCGCCTTCGCGAGCAGGCTCGCTCCCACAGTTGATCTGTAGTGTGTCAGCCCTGTTGTGAAAGCTTCTGGTTTTGGCGCAAACGCATGTGCAGCAACGGATACGGCTGGCCCATGCCATCGACTTCCGAGCGACCGATGACCTCGAAACCTTGCTTGAAGTAAAAGCCGAGGGCTTGCGGGTTCTGTTCGTTGACGTCCAGTTCGTCGGCGTTCAGGTGCTCCAGGGCATAGCGCAACAATTTTTTACCCAGGCCCTGGCCCCGGTGGTCAGGGTCGATGAAGAGCATTTCGACCTTGCCGGCCGCGACGCCAGCGAACCCGGTGATACGTTGGTTAGAATCCTTGGTGCAGATCAACATCACCGCATCGAGATAACGGGTCAACACCAGGTTCTTCAGCAGTTCGATGTAGCTGTCGGGCAGAAAGTCGTGGGTGGCGCGTACCGAGGCCTCCCAGACCCGGGTCAATTCTTCGTAGTCGCTGAATTTCGGCGTTTGGATGACCGAATGCTGACGCATGCCTGTCTGCCCCCTGATGCGTGAGTGATGTGAGTCCGTTCAATCTCAAACGATAGCCGTAAAAAAGCCCCGCATCTCGTCATGAGAGCGGGGCTTTGCGTATTTTTTGCGTTTAGATCTGTTCAGCCCACAGGTCGTATTCGTCGGCGTCGGTCACCTTGCACCAGACCTTGTCGCCCGGCTTGAGGTTGCTGCCGTTGTCGATGAATACGTTACCGTCGATTTCCGGGGCGTCAAAGAAGCAGCGACCCACCGCACCCTGCTCGTCGACTTCGTCGACCAGCACTTCGATCTCGCGGCCGATGCGCATTTGCAGGCGCGCCGAGCTGATGGCCTGCTGGTGCGCCATGAAGCGCTCCCAACGGTCCTGCTTGACGTCGTCCGGGACGACTTCCAGGTCCAGGTCATTGGCCGGTGCACCTTCTACCGGCGAGTACTGGAAGCAGCCGACGCGGTCGAGCTGGGCTTCGGTCAGCCAGTTCAGCAGGTACTGGAAGTCTTCTTCGGTTTCGCCAGGGAAGCCGACGATGAAGGTCGAACGGATGATCAGGTCCGGGCAGATTTCGCGCCAGTTCTTGATGCGCGCCAGGGTCTTGTCTTCGAAGGCCGGGCGTTTCATCGACTTCAGCACTTTCGGGCTGGCGTGCTGGAACGGGATGTCCAGGTACGGCAGGATCTTGCCGGCGGCCATCAGTGGGATCAGCTCGTCAACGTGCGGGTACGGGTAAACGTAGTGCAGGCGAACCCAGACGCCAAGGGTGCTCAGGGCTTCGCAAAGTTCGGTCATGCGGGTTTTCACCGGCGCGCCGTTCCAGAAACCGGTGCGGTATTTCACGTCGACGCCGTAGGCGCTGGTGTCCTGGGAGATCACCAGAAGCTCTTTGACGCCGGACTTGACCAGGCGCTGGGCCTCGTCGAGTACGTCGCCCACCGGACGGCTGACCAGCTTGCCGCGCATCGACGGGATGATGCAGAAGCTGCAGCTGTGGTTGCAGCCTTCGGAAATCTTCAGGTAGGCGTAGTGGCGCGGAGTCAGCTTGATGCCTTGTGGCGGCACCAGGTCGATCAGCGGGTTGTGATCCTGGCGTGGCGGCACGACTTCGTGCACGGCATTGACCACTTGCTCGTACTGCTGCGGACCGGTCACGGCCAGCACGCTCGGGTGTACGTCGCGGATGTTGCCTTCTTCGACGCCCATGCAGCCGGTCACGATGACCTTGCCGTTTTCCTTGATGGCTTCGCCGATCACTTCCAGGGACTCGGCCTTGGCCGAATCGATGAAGCCGCAGGTGTTAACCACCACGACGTCGGCGTCCTGGTAGGTGGACACGACGTCATAGCCTTCCATGCGCAGCTGGGTAAGGATGCGCTCGGAGTCGACCAGTGCTTTGGGGCAGCCCAGGGATACGAAGCCAACCTTTGGATTGGCTGACGCAGGAGTGGTGGACATGTCTAACCTCGGTGTTTTGTGACGCCTCGTGCCGAGTGCGGCAAGACGACGGACGGGCGCTTATTTGGCGCCTCTGATCAAAAAGTGCGCAATTCTAGCGATGGTAAGCGCACTTGACCAGCTTTATGCAGGGAAATACGACGAGTGCTGCGCTATGCTTCGCGCCGTTACGCTTTACTGTTTTTTTACAGTCAATAAAACGTCTGTAACGTGAAGTAAAACAGCGCATGCTGCACGACAAAGCATAGTGCTTCTTTCAAAGAAGCCCGAGTCTGGGTAGTAGGAGTGGTGGATGGGTCAGGCAAGTAGTCAGACTGCGGGCGCCGAGCATTCGGCGGTCAAGCCGATCGGCATGCTGGTCGCGGCAGTCGGGGTGGTTTATGGCGATATCGGCACCAGTCCGTTGTACACCCTTAAAGAAGTGTTTTCCGGAGGCTATGGCGTGCCGGTCAACCACGACGGGGTGCTGGGGATACTGGCACTCATTTTCTGGTCGCTGATCTGGGTCGTGTCGATCAAGTACATGATGTTTGTACTGCGCGCCGACAACCAGGGCGAGGGCGGGATCATGGCCTTGACCGCGCTGGCGCGGCGGGCGGCGGCGGGCCACGCGAAGTTGCGCACGTTGCTGGTGGTTTGCGGGTTGATCGGTGCGGCGCTGTTTTATGGCGACAGCATGATTACCCCGGCCATTTCCGTACTGTCGGCGATAGAAGGCCTGGGCCTGGCGTTCGAGGGCATCGACCACTGGGTAGTGCCGATATCACTGGTGGTGCTGGTCGCGCTGTTTCTGATCCAGAGCCATGGTACTGCGCGGATCGGCATTCTGTTCGGACCGATCATGGTTACCTGGTTCCTCGTACTGGGGGCACTGGGCGTCTATGGCATCAGCCAGCATCCGGAAGTCCTGCAAGCAATGAACCCGGTATGGGGTGTACGGTTCTTCATCGTCCATCCGGGCATGGGCGTGTCGATTCTCGGCGCCGTTGTACTCGCACTGACCGGTGCCGAAGCGCTGTATGCGGACATGGGCCACTTTGGCCGCAAGCCGATTGCCCGTGCGTGGTTCATCCTGGTGCTGCCGGCGCTGGTGCTGAATTACTTCGGCCAGGGCGCATTGTTACTGGGTGATCCGGAAGCCGCGCGCAACCCGTTCTATCTGCTGGCACCCAGCTGGGCATTGATCCCGCTGGTCGGCCTGTCGACCCTGGCCACGGTGATTGCCTCGCAAGCGGTGATTTCCGGAGCATTCTCCCTGACCCGTCAGGCGATCCAGCTCGGTTACATTCCGCGCATGCACATCCGGCACACCTCCAGTGCCGAGCAGGGCCAGATCTACATCGGCGCGGTGAACTGGGCGCTGATGGTCGGCGTGGTGCTGTTGGTGCTGGGTTTCGAATCCTCCGGAGCCCTGGCCTCGGCTTACGGTGTGGCCGTGACCGGGACCATGCTGATGACCAGCATCCTGGTGTCCGCGGTGATCCTGCTGCTGTGGAAATGGCCACCGGTGCTTGTGGTTCCGATCCTGTTGGGTTTCCTGTTGGTAGACGGTGTGTACTTCGCCGCCAACGTGCCGAAAATCGTTCAGGGCGGTGCATTTCCGGTGATCGCCGGTTTCGCCCTGTTTGTGCTGATGACCACCTGGAAACGCGGCAAGCAGTTGCTGGTGGAGCGTATCGATGAGGGTGGGTTGCCGCTGCCGATCTTCATCAGCAGCATCGCCGTGCAACCACCCCATCGTGTTCAGGGCACCGCCGTGTTCCTCACCGCGCGACCGGATGCCGTGCCCCACGCGCTGTTGCACAACTTGCTGCATAACCAGGTGCTGCACGAGCAAGTGGTGCTGCTGACAGTCGTCTACGAAGACATCCCGCGGGTGCCGCCATCACGACGGTTCGAGGTCGATGCCTACGGCGAAGGTTTCTTCCGGGTGATCCTGCATTTCGGCTTCATCGACGAACCGGACGTGCCGCAGGCGTTGAAGCTGTGTCATCTCGATGAACTGAACTTCAGCCCGATGCGCACCACGTACTTCCTCAGCCGTGAAACGGTCATCGCCTCCAAGCTCGAAGGCATGTCGCGCTGGCGTGAGGCACTGTTTGCGTTCATGTTGCAGAACGCCAACGGCAACCTGCGTTTCTTCAATCTGCCGCTGAACCGGGTGATTGAGCTGGGTACTCAGGTGGAGATGTAAGGCTTCCTGTAGGAGCGAGCTTGCTCGCGATGAACCTGAGATCACCACTGGGTGTCAGGTGTTCAGCGTTATCGTTGAAGACCATCGCGAGCAGGCTCGCTCCTACAGGGATTTGTGGCGTTGAATGAAAAAGCCCCCGCTATCGTGAGATGGCGGGGGCTTTTTTCGGCTGGCTCAGATCACTCTGTAGCAGCCGTTTCCTTAGGCTGACGCTTCTCGATCACATCCACCAGGCGCTTGGCCAGGGCCGGGTAGTTCTCGTCGAAGTGGTGGCCGCCTGGCAATTTGATGGCTTCGCCTACCGCCGTCTTGTCGGTGCAGCCGCTCTCGTCGGTTTCTTCTTCACCGTAGATGCACACCACTTTGGCGGCTGGCAGCTTGGCCATTTCCGGGCCGGTGGCGGCTTCTTTACCGGCGTTGCCCAGCCAGCCTTCGACTTCGATCTCGAAGCTGCCGGTACGGGCAAAGGCCAGCAGGATGATCGCGTCGACGCGTTGCTGCTCGGACTCGGCCAGGCGGTTGTAGATCGCCGGCAGGACATCGGCGCCGAACGAGTAACCGGTGAGGATGAAGCGCTTGGTGCCCCATTTTTGCCGGTAGTGCTGCATCAGTTCAGCCAGGTCCAGCGCGCTTTGCTCCGGGCTCTTGTGCTGCCAGTAGTAGCGCAGGGTATCGATGCCGACTACCGGGTAGCCGATCTTGGCCATCTCGCCCGCCACATCGCGGTCGAGATCGCGCCAGCCGCCGTCACCGGACAGGAACAGGGTCACGGTGTCCCTGGCCTGACCGGCTGGCACTTCGACCACCGGGATCTGCAGGCCGCCAGCGGCCTTGTCGCCACCGACGAGGATTTTACGCAGTTCGTTGTTCAGCACTTGCGGCAGGTTGATGTCGTAGTCGCTGATGCTGGTTTCGGCGTTCGGTTGATCACGCACGAAGCCGGCACTGGTGTCGTCCGGGTTGTCGTTCCACGCGACCAGCCAGTGACCGTGGGCAGCGCTTTTTGGCAGCAGGTGAGTGCAGCCGCCCTTTTCCAGGGCCAGGTCGACCGAGACGGCCTGGGCCTGGTCATTCTTCTGCTCGGACAACCAGCGCCAGGCCAGCACGGCACCCGGGCCGATACCGCTGACCAGGGTCGCCGGGCCTTTGAGTTCTCTGAGGCCCGATTGCAGGGCGCGGCTTTGCAGCAGGCAGTCCTTAGGCAGGATCACCTGGACGATTTGCGCCGAGCCACTGCGGCTCAGGGTCATCAACTGCTTGTCGCTGAGTTTCTGGTCTTCGTTGACCGCCACCAGCACCTGGGCGCGAGGCGTAGTGCCGGGGATGATACGGGTCATCGCCGCACCATCGGCCGGGCTAAGCAATTCGAGGGTCGGTTCCGGTGCCGGGCGTTTCAGGTACCAGTAACCGCCACCGAGAATCAGGGCCACTATTACCAGTGTGCCCAATACATACCGCAAGGAGCGTTGAATCATCAGCGTTTCACCAATCCGGTCAAGCCGCCCGCGATCAGGGCAGCAGTGTCGGCCAGCGCAACCAGCGGATCGAGTCCGGCGGGCACGGCCATATAGCGGGGTTCCCAATCAGGCTGGAACTTGTCTTTGAAGCGGCGCAAGCCTTGGAAGTTGTACAGCTGCTCACCACGGCGGAATACCATCGAGCCCAGGCGCTGGGTCAAGGGGGCGCCGCGACGGGGTTGCAATCCCGACAACGGCACCATGCCCAGGCTGAAACGCGCGTATCCATGATTTTTATAATGCTGGATCAGGCCGACCATCATGAACTCCATGGTCAGCTTCGGGGCATCCGGATGCGCGCGCATCAGGTCGAGGCTGGCCAGGTCGTGGCCGTAGGTCTCGAGCAAGTTGGCGAACGCGACCGGGCGTCCTTCGAAACGAATCACCGCGATGCGGAAATACTTGAGGTAGTCATCGCTGAAGCGACCCAGCGAAAAACCTTTCTCCCGGACGTTCTTGCCGGTCAGCCAGGCATCGGAAATCACCTTGAGCTCATCCATCGGCGCGTGGCCCGGCTCAAAGATTTCCAGCGACAAACCGTCGCGGGTGCCGCGGTTCCAAGTGTAGCGCAGGTCCTTCATCTCCTTGCCCTTGGCTTCGAGATCAAACCGCTTGAGATCGACCCGGGCTTCTTCGCCGAGCTTGATCGCGGTCAGACCGATGTCCATGTAGTAGGGCAGGTTTTCTGCGCGCACCTGATAGAACACGGGGCGGGCGTGGTGGATGTCGCACAGGTCGCGGAACTGCCAGATCATTTCCGCCCGTTGCTGGCCCGGGCCGATAGGGTCATACAGCGCCACCAGGCTGCGGCCACGACGGGCGTACATCAGGAACGCTTCGTCATTGGGGTGGAACAGCAGCGCCTTGTCGCCGGTCAGGGCCAGGCCGCCATCCGGTTGGGCCGATGCCATGAGGATCTTGCTGGCGCGCTCGAGTTCCTCGGACGTCGGCAAGTGAATGACCGGACGCGCGGTGCGCAGCAACCAGGTCAGCGACACCACCACCAGCAGCACGGCAGCCCCGAGCAGCGAACGCAGGCCGCGAGGGGCATCGGCGTCCAGAGTGAACTGCCACCAGAGCTGGTGGCTGTACGGAACGTCCTGGTAGGCGAACAGCAGCAACCAGATCGACGCACCGAGCACGCACAGGCTGGCTACCAGGTACAGCGGCGAGAACGGTACTTCGGTCAGGCGGCTGGGGCGATAGAACGAGCGGCGGAATACCCCGAGCAAGCTCGCCGTCAGCACCATCAGGCTGGCTTCTTCCCAGTCGAAGCCTTTGAGCAGTGAGAGCAGGGCGCCGACCAGCAACAGAATGGTGGTCAGCATCCACGCAGCCGACAGCCGGCGACGCAGCCCCTGGGCCAGCAACAGACAAAGAACGCCAACCAGACTGGCGCCAAAGTGCGAAGCGTCGACCAGTCGATGGGGGATCAGAAAACCGATGTGTTCCAGGCGGGTATCGATTTCCGGGGTGGCCCCGGAGAACAGCAGGACGACACCGGACAGGAATACCAGCACCGCCAGAATCGGAGCGGCCAGGCCTGAGGCCGCGCGCAGTGTCTGGCGTGTCTGGAACAGGCGCTGACCTTCGTTGATCAGCAACAGCAGGCAGGCCACCAGCAAGGGCAGGACCACATAGATCAAGCGATAAAGCAGCAGGGCGGCCGCCAGTGGCGCAGCACCCAGGGTGTCGGAAAACGCCGCCAGCAAGATCGCCTCGAACACCCCGACGCCGCCCGGCACATGGCTGAGCACGCCGGCGGCCAGGGCCAGCAGGTAAACCAGAAGGAACGCACCGAAGGGCGGCGTTTCCGGCAGCAACAGGTAGAGCACGGTCGCGGCGGCGGCTACGTCCAGGGCGGTGATGATCAATTGCAGGAACGTCAGGCGGCTCCCGGGCAAGCGCAAGGTGCGGCGCCCGACCTTGACCAGCAGATTATCAGGATAAGGCTGTTCCGGCAGCCGACGACGGTAGATGCCGATGGTTAGCACCGAAAACAGCACGAGCACGGCGCTTGCCACCACGCCCAGCAACGTCTCGGAGAGCCCCAGGGCGGTGGACGCGGCCGGCAGGTCGCTGAGTGTCGCCAGGGCGGCCAGCGGCGGCAGGGCGCAACCCAGCGAGAGGCTGGCGAACAGTGTCATGCGGGCGACTTCAGCCGCTCCGACACCATGACGGGCATAGAGGCGATAGCGTACCGAACCGCCAGACAGCATTGAAAGACCGATGGCGTTGCCGATGGCAAAGGCCGTGAAGCCGCCCATTGCCAGCGTGCGCGGCGCCAGGCTCACGCCGGCATAGCGGCTGGCGGACCATTCATAGCCGAGCAGAATGATGAAACCCACCACCGTTGCGGCCAAGGCGCCCATCAAGGCAGGTTGTGGAACTTCGAGGATCGAATCGTGCAGCGCGTAAAGGTCGAGTTCGCTCAACAGGTGGCGACAGGCAATCAGCGCGATCGCGAACAACAGCAGGGTGACCGCCAGGCCAATGGGTTGACGGTACTTGCTCACCAGATCGAGCAGGCGTAGACGCTCAGCCTTGATCGGTTGTGTCGCTGTGACAGTGTCTTGTGAATCAGACGAGTTGGCGCGCATCAATCACCTCTTGGATTGTGCGCGACAGGATGGGGGTATCCAGCCAAGTTACCAATCCCTGTAGAAAAAAATAATCACAAATATTAACGCCTATCACCGGACAGCGGGGACGGCGCGACATCGGTCGTGAAGGCTTCAGCCTGCGATAGAGCATAGTCTGAACCCGGCGCATGGGTGATCCCCCAAACGGCTTGCTACACAGTGACAGATCATTGTTGCGAAAGGACTTTTTCAACAGATACAAAAAAGGCCACTCTTTCGAGTAGCCTTTTTTGATGTTTGGTTGCGGGAGCCGGATTTGAACCGACGACCTTCGGGTTATGAGCCCGACGAGCTACCAGACTGCTCCATCCCGCGTCTGTGTGGCGGCATTCTATAGAGATACGCCGGGGTGTCAACCGTTAATCCTGAAGCAGGTCAAATAAACGTTGAATCGCGGCAAACGGTCGCAGCCTTGGCCTAAGTTTCGGAATCAGAACGATTTCTGCTTTCTGCTCGATTCAGTAGTTGGCTGGTTTCGGTGCCTGGTGTTGTAAAACAAGCGCGCACAAAAAAGGCCACTCTTTCGAGTAGCCTTTTTTGATGTTTGGTTGCGGGAGCCGGATTTGAACCGACGACCTTCGGGTTATGAGCCCGACGAGCTACCAGACTGCTCCATCCCGCGTCTGTGTGGCTGCATTCTATAGAGATACGTCGGGGTGTCAACCTTCAATTCGGATAAAACCTGTTTTGCTTCAATCGGTTAGCTTGCGCAAGGGCGGGGTTGTCAGGCTGTGAGGCAGGTGGGGCAAGGCCTGCGGCTCTATCGTGAGTGTTTTTTCGATTGAAAAAATAAATTCAGCAACGACGTTTCCCACGAGTCGAAAAGAACATTCAGACTACTGGTGCTATATACAGGTGTCGGTGAGATACTGCATATCCGTCATACCAAGACGCCTTTTCCTTGCCATGAACACTGCTTTGCCATGACTCAGCGAAAGATCATCCACGTCGATTGTGATTGTTTCTACGCCGCCATTGAGATGCGTGATGACCCGCGCCTGGCCGGCAAGCCATTGGCGGTGGGCGGGTCGGCGGATCGGCGCGGGGTGATCGCCACCTGCAACTATGAGGCGCGAGCGTACGGGGTGCGTTCGGCCATGTCCTCCGGGCATGCCTTGAAACTGTGCCCGGACCTGATCATCGTCAAGCCACGCATGGATGCCTATAGAGAAGCGTCCAGGGAAATTCATACGATCTTTCGCGATTACACCGAGATCATCGAGCCGCTTTCGCTCGATGAGGCGTACCTCGATGTGTCGGACAGCGCGCATTTCGCGGGCAGTGCGACGCGAATCGCTCAGGACATCCGGCGCCGGGTCTCCAATCAGTTGCATATCACTGTGTCGGCGGGTGTGGCGCCGAACAAGTTTCTGGCGAAGATCGCCAGTGACTGGAAAAAACCCAATGGTCTGTTCGTCATTACTCCGGACCAGGTCGATGACTTTGTCAGTGGCTTACCGGTGAGCAAGTTGCACGGGGTTGGCAAAGTCACCGCCGACAAGCTCGGCAAGCTGGGTATCTCCAATTGCCTGCAGTTGCGCGAATGGGACAAGTTGGCGCTGGTGCGTGAGTTCGGCAGCTTTGGCGAGCGGCTCTGGGGGCTGGCTCGTGGGATCGATGACCGTGTGGTGCATAACGACAGTCGCCGTCAGTCGATCAGTGTTGAAAACACCTACGACGTTGACCTGCCGGACCTGAAGAGTTGCCTGGACAAGTTGCCCGAGCTGCTGGAGACCCTGGCCGGCCGCATGGCGCGGATCGACAGCAGTTATCGTCCGGGCAAGCCATTCGTCAAAGTGAAGTTCCACGATTTCACCCAGACGACTTTGGAGCAGGCCGGGGCAGGGCGGGATCTGGGAAGTTATCAGTTGATGCTGACCCAGGCCTTCAATCGCGGCGGTAAACCGGTGCGGCTGTTGGGGGTGGGGGTGCGCCTGGAGGACTTGCGGGGCGGGTTCGAGCAGATGGAGTTGTTTGAGCGGTAGTCAGGTGATGAATGTGAGGGGCCTTAGCGAATCTATTAGCGAAGGCTTCCGGCTTTTAGTTCAGCCCCGGATTCGCCACCAGTCGTTCGCCATTGCGGGCCAGCGACTTGAGGAATTCGCTCTGCAATTCGGGATCATTGCGTGTCAGTTCGATCAGGCTCTGTTCCAGCTCACTGGCTTCCTCTTCAAGACCCAGTTCCGACAGGCGCTTGACCCGGTGTACCCACTGGCTCACCTCATCACCTTCGAGGTCGTCGTAAATCAGGCCGTGGGCCTCATAGAGCTTGCTGCGCAGGTTGCTGCTGATGGCCAGAGTGGAATCGCTGTGCACGTTGCCCTGGGCATCCTCGACACGGATCAGCAACCGGCTCAGATGGTTGATGTCATTTTCAGCGAACGGGCTGTCCAGCAGATTCAGGCGCAGCACGCCGTTTTTGTCGGTGGTCAGCTCGAAGGTTTCCTTGCCGGCCTTGACCTCGACCGGACGCTCGCTCCAGGGCAGGCTTGAGTACTCCGTGCGTTTGTCGCGCTGGACCTCGCCAATGCCGGCCAGGTTTTGCTGCGCACGGCCGTGGGACTGCACGTTCATGAACGGATTGAGCCCGGCAAAACCGTAGCTCAGCCAGTCCTTGGTCACGCTGTCCGGCAGATTGCCGAGGGCAAACACATTGACCACGTTGGCACCGATGCCCGCCACTACAGCCACCGCGCCCAGCGGGATTTCGTAGATCTCCCGCCAGGGTTGGTATGGCGTATAGCGGTCGTAGTAACGCGTGACTTCGTACTCGGTGACTTCGAACGTCTTCTGCTCGTGAATTTTCACCCGCCGTTGCGGCAGCTCAAGCACCTTGGGCTCACCGACATCGATCTGCAGGCTGTGATCGAGCAATTTGCGCTCGACACGTTCCTCTTGCTCGCTGCGTTGTGACATGTGGTTGGCACAGCCGCTGACCAGCAGGGTGCCGCACAAGGCGGCACCACCGAGGCCTAAGGTGTTTCGCTTGAACATGACGCCTCTATATCTGGTATCAGCGGCGGATGCGGGCCTGAAGGAAGGGCAGCACGTCGGCGACCGGCAGCGCTTGTGCCTCGGCCTCGGTACGGCTCTTGTATTCCAGGTTGCCTTCGGCCAGGCCGCGGTCGCTGACCACGATCCGGTGTGGAATGCCGATCAGCTCCATGTCCGCGAACTTGATGCCCGGGCTGGTTTTCTTGTCACGGTCGTCCAGCAATACTTCGAAACCGGCAGCGGTCAGCTCCGCGTACAGCTTGTCGGTGGCTTCGCGAACCTGCTCGGTTTCGTAGCGCAGTGGCACCAGGGCGATCTGGAACGGCGCGAGAGTGTCGCTCCAGATGATCCCGTTTTCGTCGTTGTTCTGCTCGATGGCAGCCGCCACCACGCGGGACACGCCGATGCCGTAGCAACCCATCTCCAGGGTGACCGGCTTGCCGTTCTCGCCCAGCACTTCGCACTTCATCGCTTTGCTGTATTTGTTGCCCAGCTGGAAGATGTGCCCGACTTCAATGCCGCGCTTGATTTCCAGGGTGCCTTTACCGTCCGGGCTCGGGTCGCCGGCCACGACGTTACGCAGATCGGCAACGGTCGGAACAGGCAGATCACGCTCCCAGTTCACGCCGAAGTAGTGTTTGTCGTCGATGTTGGCGCCGATGCCAAAGTCGCTCATCAGTTCGACGGAGCGGTCGATGATGATCGGCAGGGGCAGGTTCAACGGGCCGAGGGAACCGGCGCCCGCGCCAATGGCATCGCGCAGTTCGCTTTCCGAGGCCATGACCAGCGGGCTGGCAACGCCTGGCTGGTTGGCCGCCTTGATTTCGTTCAGCTCATGGTCGCCACGGATGATCAGGGCAATCAGCTTGCCTTTCTCTTCGGCGTGCACCACGAGGGTCTTGATGGTCTTCTCGATCGGCAGGTTGAAGCCTTCGACCAGTTGCGCAATGGTCTTGGCGTTCGGGGTGTCGACCAGGCGCAGTTCTTCGGTCGCAGCGGCGCGCGAGGTTTCCCGTGGTACGGCTTCGGCTTTTTCGATGTTCGCGGCGTAGTCGGAGCCGTTGCTGAAAACGATGTCGTCTTCACCGGACTCGGCCAGCACGTGGAATTCGTGGGAGCCGGCACCGCCGATGGAGCCGTTGTCGGCTTCAACAGGGCGGAACTTCAGGCCCAGACGGGTGAACACGTTGCAGTAGGCCTGGTGCATGCGGTCGTAGGTGACCTGCAGCGAAGGCTGGTCGGCGTGGAACGAATAGGCGTCCTTCATGATGAATTCGCGGCCGCGCATCAAGCCGAAGCGCGGGCGGATTTCGTCACGGAATTTGGTCTGGATCTGGTACAGGTTGATCGGCAGCTGCTTGTAGCTGCTCAACTCGTTGCGCATCAGATCGGTGATGACTTCTTCGTGGGTGGGACCTGCGCAGAAATCGCGACCGTGGCGATCCTTGAAGCGCAGCAATTCAGGGCCGTACTCTTCCCAGCGCCCGGACTCCTGCCACAGCTCAGCCGGTTGCGTGCTCGGCATCAACACTTCGAGAGAGCCGGCGGCGTTCATTTCTTCACGAACGACGGCTTCGACCTTGCGCATTACCCGCAAGCCCATCGGCAGCCAGGTGTACAGGCCCGAGGCGAGTTTGCGGATCATGCCGGCGCGCAGCATCAGCTGGTGGCTGATCACGACCGCGTCGGAAGGCGTTTCTTTTTGTGTGGCGAGCAAAAATTGACTGGTGCGCATGGTTGGCCGTTATCGATTGCTGATGACGAGAAATGACGGAGCATTGTACGGGCGAGTTCCGCTGGCGTACAGGCGTGTGGTCGGTGGTGTGGCAGGAGGGCGCGATTCGCACGGCCCTCCGCGATTTTTCCTGCGTTATGAACCTAGGATTCTTCGGCGACCGGGGTCTGCACCGGTTCCGGTGTCGGGGTCGGGCCTGCGCGGCGGTTCTCCTGGAACCAGTGCAGCGCGATCAGCAGCAGGGTCGGGACACCCAGCAGGGCGGTAATCAGGAAGAAGTTGTGATAACCGAACTTCTCCACCATGACCCCGGAGTAGCCGCCGATCAGGCGCGGCAGCAACAGCATGATCGAGCTGAGCAGGGCGTACTGGGTGGCGGAGAACTTGAGGTTGGTCAGGCTCGACAGGTAGGCGACGAACGCCGAAGTGGCCAGGCCCGAGCTGAAGTTGTCCAGGGAAATGGTCAGGATCAGCATCTGCAGGTTCGGGCCCATGTCGGCGAGCATCAGGAACAGGATGTTGGTCGCCGCGGAGGCAACGCCGCCAATGAACAGGATAGGCAGGATGCCGAAGCGCACGATCAGCAGGCCGCCCATGCCGGCGCCGACCAGGGTCATGATCAGGCCGAAGATTTTGCTGACGCTGGCGATCTGGTCCTTGGTGAAGCCCTGGTCGATATAGAACACGTTGGCCATCACCCCCATGACCGTATCGGACATCCGATAGGTGGCGATCAACCCGAGCAGCAGCAGCGCTTGCCAGCGGTATCGCAGGATGAAGTCGTTGACTGGCGTCAGTACCGGAGCCAGGCCGCGGCGGCCCATGGCCGAGAGGCACAGGGCGGTGAGCGTGGTGTAGAGGATGGCCCGCAGGAAAGCGCGGTCTTCGAGCAGCAGGTCGAGCAGGCTCACGCCTTGGAACAGTACGCTGGCGAAGTCGGTGTTGTAGAGCTGGGTGAACATCGCCGGCACGGACACCAGCAATATGATCAGCACGAATACCGAGGCCAGTTGATGCGCGAAACTGTAGCGCCCGGCCTGCAGTTGCGTGCGCAATGGCACGGGTGGTTCGCGCATGAACAGGGAGGTCAGCAGTGCCGGGACCATCAGCGCCCCGAACAGGATATAGGTGCCGGCCCAGGCCGAATGCTTGTAGTTGAATCCGGTGGAGCCAAAGCCTTCGGCGAAGTACAGCGCGCCTGCAGTCGCCAGCAGCGCCGCGACCCGGTAACCGGACATGTAGCTGGCGGCCAGGGCGGCCTGACGATTGTCTTCGGCGATTTCCAGGCGGTAGGCGTCTACCGCAATATCTTGTGTCGCCGAGGCGAAGGCGACGATCACCGCGATAGCGATGAGCCAGGAGAGATGCTTTTGCGGGTCGCAGAAACCCATCCCGATCAGGCCAAGGATGACCAGTGCCTGGGACAATACGAGCCAGGATCGTCGTCGACCGAGTTTGCCGAGCAATGGCAGTCGCCATTGGTCGAGCAGCGGTGACCAGACCCATTTGAAGGCATAGGCCAGGCCGATCAGGCTTGCATAGCCAATGGTTTCGCGAGCCACGCCAGCTTCACGCAGCCAGACCGAAAGCGTCGAAAACACCAGCATGTATGGCAGGCCGGCGGCGAAACCAAGCAGCAACAGCACGAGTGTCGAAGGGCTGGCATAAGCGGCGAGCGCGGCGCGCCAGGTTTTACGGGGCATGGGCTGGAGTCTGCCTCAAGAAATACGGAAACAAAGCGCGCACTCTAACCGCTGTGCTCTACCGGGCGCCAGCCATGGCGCTGAATATCAACACGATTATTCAGGACACTGATGCCCTCCATGCGTAATCGTGCGCGCTGCTCATCCCCTGAAGGGCTGCCGGCCGGCAGGCTGATACGTCCGTTTGCACCCAGAACGCGATGCCAGGGCAACTTGCTTTCGCTCGGCAATTGGCTGAGGGTGCGGCCGACCCAGCGGGCGGCGCGACCCAGTCCTGCAAGCTCGGCCAATTGACCGTAGCTGACGACTTTGCCTTCGGGAACTTGCGCCAGTGTCAGATACAGCGCCGTGCGTCGGATTTGCGCCGCACTTTCGGGTTCATCGGTTGGATCGGTCACGTCCGTCATTCCTGAAGAAATCTGGTTTACCGTCTGTAGAGTAATTCCTGTACAGAAAGTTGAGAAATGAACTCGACAGAAATAGTCGGGTCAGTCCTTGTCAGGGCCTTGTTCCTACGGATAATGCCGACTTTTCTCGCAAGTCTGAGCCTGTATTTTGCTTATTTTATCCAGATCCCTGCTGTGTCTCGCTGTCCTCAGTGCTTCCACTCCCTTGCTGGCCGATACCGTGTGGTTGAAGAACGGCGACAAGCTGAGCGGCAAGATCACGCTGTTCGATGGCGGCAAATTGCTGATCCAGACCGAGTACGCCGGGGCGGTGACGATCGACTGGAAACAGGTCAAGACCCTGGACAGCGATCAGGAGTTGCTGGTCAAGCAGGATGCCTACAGTGGCGAGAAAGCCAAGTCGCTGAAAGCGGCGGACGCCGGCAAGGTCACACTGGCCAATGGCGAGGCACCGAAGACAGTCGAACTGGCGAGCATTCAGCAGATTCTCAAGCCAAAACCGGTGGTCGAGGATCTGGTGTGGAAAGGCAACGTCGATATCGCGCTGGATTACCAGCGGGCGGAAAACGACACGGATGACTACGGCATCGATTTCAAGACCAGTGCGCGTCACGGTCGCTGGCGGCATACCGCCGAAGGCGAATACAACCGTGAGTTCCAGGACAGCGTGGTGACCACCGACAACTGGCGGGCCGAGTACTCCATCGACCGGTTCCTGACCGAGCAATGGTTCTGGCAGGGGCGCCTGGTGTACAAGCGCGACAAGGTCGAAGATCTTTCTCGTCAGCGCACTGTCGGTACCGGTCCTGGCTACCAGTTCTGGGATGACGAACTCGGGGCGTTCTCCCTGGGTTCGCTGATAAACCGCACGGACTTTGAGTTCTCGGATGGCAGCAAGGACAATTTCTACGCCCTGGCCATGAAGTGGGACTACAACCGCTACCTGATCGGCAAGCGTGTCGAGTTTTTCACCAATGGCGAGGTCGGCAAGCCGCTGTCGGGCGTGGCCGACTACGCACTCGATGCCGAGATGGGGTTGCGCTACAAGGTGACTGAATGGGCTTCGCTGAACCTGAAGGCAGAGCGCGACATCATCAGCGGTACCGACGATGCGGATCTGGACAAGACACGCTATACCGCAGGGTTTGGCGTGACCTGGTAAGAAAACCAAAAAAGGACCGCCCACAAAAAAGCCCCGCTGTTGAGGGCGGGGCTTTTTACTAAAGCAAGTACAAGTTAGATAACTTGAACTTCTTCAGCTTGCATGCCTTTCTGACCGCGGGTAGCGATGAAAGAAACCTGTTGGCCTTCTTTCAGGCTTTTGAAGCCGTCGGACTGGATAGCTTTGAAGTGAACGAACAGGTCGTCACCGGATTGTGGGGTGATGAAGCCGAAGCCTTTTTCATCGTTGAACCACTTAACGGTACCGGTTTGGCGATTAGACATGGTGTAACTCCTTGAACAAAGATAACTGCGACTCAGGAAGAACCCTGGCCGAGACTGAGTGCAAAGAGCAGGAAAAATTCTTGTAGATGGTTGGATCGAAATTCAACATATCGTGTAGAGATTCTCAGTGACACAAGCAGCACAGTGGCGCCACCTTAACCCTTTTTCCAGGACGTGCCAATGCTTCTTGCGCAGGTTTCTCTGTTTTAAGGATCGGCGGTGTGACGGTTCGTCGCCAGCACAGGTAATTCCTGCCTGTACGGCGAGAATTGCACCGCGGACTTTGAACCCGGCGGCGCGCCCGGTAAGATGCCGGACAGAATTTTTCGACCTCGCTATTCAGGACACCCGCCATGAGCATCAAATCGGACAAGTGGATTCGCCGCATGGCGCAAGAGCACGGCATGATCGAACCGTTCGTCGAGCGCCAGGTGCGCGGCAGCGACGATAGCCGTGTGATCTCCTATGGCGTGTCAAGCTACGGCTACGATGTGCGTTGCACCAATCATTTCAAGGTGTTCACCAACATCAATTCGGCGATCGTCGACCCGAAGAACTTCGATGCCGGCAGCTTCGTCGACATCCATAGTGATGTGTGCATCATTCCGCCGAACTCTTTCGCCCTGGCCAGCACCGTCGAATACTTCCGTATTCCGCGTAATGTACTGACCATTTGCCTGGGTAAAAGCACCTACGCGCGCTGCGGCATCATCGTCAACGTCACGCCGCTCGAACCTGAGTGGGAAGGTCACGTGACCCTGGAGTTCTCCAACACCACCAATCTGCCGGCGAAAATCTACGCGAACGAAGGTGTGGCACAGATGCTGTTCCTCGAGTCGGACGAAGAGTGTGAAGTGTCCTACAAGGACCGTGGCGGCAAGTACCAGGGCCAGCGTGGCGTGACCCTGCCTCGCACCTGAGTCAACCGTCCGACAAATATCGGGAATTCCTGAGCGGGCGTACACTCTATGGAGTGTCCTGCTCCGATCCGCGCAAGGCGGGTCGGGCCATCGCTCAGGAGTGCCGAATGAAGATCGATCCACGAATCAGTGCCGAACTGGCAAGGCTTGAACCCAATCAGGTTGGCGTTCTGGCGTGGTCCCTGTTGGCACATCCACCCGTCAGCATGGCGGGAGGCATCCCCGGTCAGCCTGACCCTGATACCCCGAACGAAGAGCCGATGGAACCTGGCGAACCTACTTTGCCGGATGAGCCACCGCCTGCGCCTGTTGTCTGATTGGATTGAGTGTGGGAGCGAGCCTGCTCGCGAAGGCGGTGTTTCCTTCAGCAGAGATGTTGACTGACCTGGCCCATTCGCGAGCAGGCTCGCTCCCACAGTTTTTTGGCAGGCGTTACTTCAGGTTGCCACTCAGGAACTGCTTCAACCGCTCGCTTTTCGGATTGCCCAGCACATCTTCCGGCGCGCCTTGTTCCTCAACCAGGCCCTGGTGCAGAAACAACACCTGGCTCGACACTTTGCGGGCGAAGCTCATTTCGTGGGTCACCATGATCATGGTGCGGCCTTCTTCGGCCAGGCCTTGGATCACTTTCAGCACTTCCCCCACCAGTTCCGGGTCCAGCGCCGAGGTCGGTTCGTCGAACAGCATGACTTCCGGCTCCATGGCCAGTGCCCGGGCAATCGCAACCCGTTGTTGCTGACCGCCGGACAGGAATGCCGGGTACTGGTCCGCCACACGGGAGGCCAGCCCCACCTTGTCGAGGTAGCGCCGGGCGCGGTCTTCGGCTTCTTTCCTGTCGCACCCCAGCACCCGGCGCGGAGCCATGGTGATGTTTTCCAGCACCGTCATGTGGCTCCACAGGTTGAAGTGCTGGAACACCATGGCCAGGCGGGTGCGAATCCGCTGCAGTTCATTGGCGTCGGCCACGTGCATGCCGTGACGATCCTTGATCATGCGGACGTTCTGTCCGTCGAGGCTCATGGCGCCGTCGTTGGGTTGTTCCAGGAAGTTGATGCAACGCAGAAAGGTACTTTTACCCGAGCCGCTGGCGCCGATCAGGCTGATGACGTCGCCGGTCCTGGCCTTGAGCGAAACACCTTTGAGGACTTCATGGTCGCCATAGCTTTTATGCAGGCCTTCGATGGTCAATTTGTACATGGGGCATGCATCCTCAAGGCGAAAGTAGATAGCCGCTGCGATAGGCTTCGGTGCCCGCGACGTGGGCGATCACCATGCCGGCAGTGGCCATGCGGCGCAGCGAGCGGGCATACATCAACCCGGCGGCGGAGCAATGAACGGGGGTGACGCTATCGTTGACCGGATCAATGATCTCGGCGATCAGTTGCCCGGCTTCCAGGTACTGGCCCGGCAGCGCGGTGAACACCAGCAACCCGCCGACCGGCGTGGCCACCGGTTCTACACCGGCCAGCGGTGTCGCCGGATAAGGCAACTCGGGCAGGGGCGCGGGTTCGCCGGTGATCGCGCCGAAATGGATCAGGTAGTCGATCAACGCCTGACAGTCGCGGCTGGCCAGCGGGTGATTGACGTCGCCCTGGCCGCGCAATTCGACGGTCACCGAGAAACTGCCTGGCGTAATGTCGAAGTGTTCGCCGAAGCGTTCCCTCAACTGCCACCAGAGCAGGGTGAAGCATTCGTCGAATGACTGGCCACCGGAGTCGGTTGCCAGCAGGCTGGCTTCGGCGCCGATGTAGCGGGCCAGCGGCTCGACCTGCGGCCAGGCTTCCGGTGTGGTGTAGAGGTGCGCAACCGCTTCGAAATCGCAATGCAGGTCGAGCACCATGTCGGCGTCGCAGGCCAGTCGCTGCAGGGTCAGACGCTGGGATTGCAATTGGGTGTCGGCGCTCTGCCGGGCCAGCGCATCGCGCAGGCTGCTGCGGATCAATTGCTGATTGTGCTGCGGATCGTCACTGAGCTTGTCTTCGATCTCGTTGCCGACTTCCTCACTGAGGTCGACGAACCAGCGGTTGAAGTTCTGGCCGCTTTCCAGTTCGTAGCGGCCCAGCGGTACATCCATCAGCACCTGTTCAAGGCCCACCGGGTTGGCGATGGGCACCAGCACGATTTCACTGCGCAGGCGACCGGCGGCTTCCAGCTCCGCCAGGCGTTGCTTGAGGTGCCAAGCCACCAGCATGCCGGGCATTTCGTCGGCGTGCAGGGAGGCCTGGATGTAGATTTTGCCATTGGCCGGTTGTGGGCCGAAGTGAAAACTGTGGATCTGTCTCGCGGTCCCCGGCAGCGGGGCCAGCAGGTCATGTTTCTGGTGGCGCATCTGTTGTTTCCTGAAGCAGGTTGAGACCTAGTGGGTCGGCCCGAGGAAAGCCAGCCATCGGCGTTCGGCGAGGCGGAAAAGGCCGACCAGCGCAAAGGTGACAGTCAAGTAGATCAGCGCGGCGATGCCGAACGACTGGAAGGTCAGGAAGGTTGCCGAGTTGGCGTCCCGCGCGACTTTCAGGATGTCCGGGATGGTCGCGGTGAAGGCCACGGTGGTCGAGTGCAGCATCAGAATCACTTCGTTGCTGTAGTAAGGCAGCGAACGACGCAGGGCCGACGGCATGATCACGTAGGCATAAAGCTTCCAGCCAGTGAGGCCATAGGCTTTGGCCGCTTCGACTTCACCATGGGCCATGCTGCGAATCGCCCCGGCGAAGATCTCCGTGGTGTAGGCGCAGGTGTTCAGGGCGAACGCCAGGATGGTGCAGTTCATCGCATCGCGAAAGAAGCTGTCGAGCAGCGGTTGCGCGCGCACGGCGGCCAGGCTGTAGATCCCGGTGTAACAGATCAACAGCTGGATATACAGCGGCGTGCCACGGAACAGGTAGGTGTAGAACTGCACCGGCCAGCGAATGTAGAAGTTCGGAGAAACCCGGGCGATGGACAGCGGAATCGACACAAGAAAGCCGAAGAAGATCGACGCGCTGAGCAGCCACATGGTCATGGCCAGTCCGGTGATGTTGTTGCCGTCGCTGTAGAGGAAAGGTTTCCAGTATTCCTGCAGGAGTTCGATCATCGCACGGCCTCCCGGGTTCCGGCGGCGTAGCGGCGTTCGAGCCGGCGCAGGATGAAGTTGGAGACACTGGTGATCACCAGGTAGATCAAGGCGGCGAGTACCAGGAAGTAGAACAGTTGATAGCTGCTTTTACCGGCGTCCTGCGCGGCCTTGACCAGATCGGCCAGGCCGATGATCGATACCAGCGCGGTAGCCTTGAGCATGACCATCCAGTTGTTGCCGATACCCGGCAGGGCAAAACGCATCATTTGCGGAAACACCACGATCCAGAAGCGCTGGCCGCGTTTGAGGCCATAGGCGGTGGCGGCTTCGACCTGGCCCCGTGGTACCGCGAGAATCGCGCCACGGAAGGTTTCGGTGAAATAAGCGCCATAAATGAAGCCCAGGGTAATGACCCCGGCACTGAACGGGTTGATCTCGATGTATTCCCATTCCATGTAGTCGGTCAGCGACGTCAGCCAGGTTTGCAGGCTGTAGAAGATCAGCAGCATCAATACCAGGTCCGGCACCCCGCGAATCAGCGTGGTGTAGCACAGGGCAGGCAAGCGCAGCAGTTTGACTTTTGACAGCTTGGCACTGGCGCCGAGCAGGCCGAGCAACACGGCCACCAGCAGCGACATCGCCGATAATTTGATGGTCATCCAGGTGCCTTGCATCAGCAAAGGACCGAAGCCCTTGAGGCTGAAGGCTGAGAGCCCCAGATTTTGCAGGAGGTTTTCGAACATAAATCAGCAACCTGATCGGAAGAAAAAAGCGCCCATCGCGAGATGGGCGCCGGGCATTATTTGCCGCTGTACAGATTCAGATCGCCAAAGTGTTTCTTCTGAATGGTGGCGTAGGTGCCATCATCGTGTAACGCTTTGATACCTTTATCCAAAAGGGCTTTCAGCTCGGTGTTACCTTTCTTAATGCCGACTGCGGTTTTGGCTGGCAACAGAGGGTCATCAACCGGCTTGCTGACTTCGAAATCGGCACCCTGTGGCGACTTCAGGAAACCCAGTTCGGCTTGCAGCATGTCCTGGATGCCCGCGTCGAGACGACCGGAAGTCAGGTCGGCGTAAACCTGGTCCTGGTTGGCGTAGGCCTGGGTTTTCACGCCGGCCTTGTCCAGGATGGCCTTGGCGTAGGCTTCCTGAATGGTGCCTTGCTCGTAACCGACGGTCTTGCCTTTGAGGGAAGCGGTGTCGGTCGTGATGCCGGAGCCTTTCTTGTACACGAGAGCGGTCGGGCCGGAGAACAGCTCGCTGGAGAAGTCGATGACTTTTTCGCGGGCTTCGGTGACGGTCATCGAAGAGATAACACCGTCGAATTTATTGGCCTTCAGGCCAGGAATCATGCCGTCGAAATCGCTTTCGACCCATTTGCACTTGACCTTCAGCTCGGCGCAAATTGCGTTGCCCAGATCGATGTCGAAGCCCACCAGGCTACCGTCGGCCGCTTTCGACTCGAACGGTGCGTAGGAAGGGTCAACGCCGAAACGCAGTTCTTTGTACTCCTTCGCCATGGCGGAGCCAGCAGCCACGCACAACGCCAGTGCAGAAAGGGTCAGCAATGCTTTTTTCATTATTCAATCCCTAAAAACCAATATGAGCGCTCGTGGCGCAGAATTGTTGTTACTGGAAAGCGTAAGACTTATTGAAAGTAGCAATTTCCGAACCAGAGTGCCGAACAAGCGTTTAAAAGGTACTTGGAAATGGCCGGAGACAGATTTATGCACGAAAACGGGCGCAGGGAAATGGGCGCACCCGTCCGGTTCAAAAAGAAAAGATATCGAGGATGAAAAGAGGGCCTAGCCGAGCAGATATTGCAGGGTCGCCAAAGTGTCGGCTTCGTCTATCGACTTGTCCTTGCGCCAGCGCAACATTCGCGGAAAGCGCACGGCAATGCCACTCTTGTGACGGCGGGAGAGGGCGATGCTCTCAAAACCCAATTCAAACACCAGGCTTGGCTGAACGCTGGTCACTGGCCCGAACGTTTCCACCGCAGTCTTGCGCACGATGCTGTCGATCTGGCGGATTTCGTCATCGCTCAACCCTGAATAAGCTTTGGCGAACGGCACCAGGGAGCGTTCGCCGGCATCTGGCGGGCCATCCCAGACAGCGAATGTGTAATTGCTGTAGAGACTGGCCCGGCGTCCTTGCCCCTGTTGTGCATGGATCAGCACGGCGTCAACGCTGAACGGATCGACTTTCCATTTCCACCAGACGCCCATGTCCTTGGTCCGACCGATGCCGTACAGGGCATCTCGTGACTTGAGCATCAGGCCTTCGACACCGAGGGCGCGGGATGCCTCGCGCTGGCGGGCGAGGTCGAGCCAGGTATCGCCGGTCAACAATGGGGAGAGGCGCAACCGCGGATTGGCGCAATCACGGGTCACCCGTTCCAGTTGCGCGCGTCGCTCGGCCTGACGCCGGCTGCGCCAGTCTTCACCTTGCCACTCGAGCAAATCGAAGGCGACCAGTACCACCGGAATCTCTTCGAGGATTTTCCGGTCCAGGGTCTTGCGGCCGATGCGTCGTTGCAGGACGGCGAAAGGTTGCGCCGCGGGTTGAAAAACCGTTTCGATGCCGGTTGGCGCGGATTTCCAGGCGACGATCTCTGCGTCGATCACCGTCCCGTCGGGAAGGCTCAGAATCAAACTGTCCAGTTCAGGGAAACGTTCGGTCACCAGATCCTCACCCCGCGACCAGATCCACAGTCGCCCGTCGCGCTTGATCACCTGGGCGCGGATGCCATCCCATTTCCATTCCGCCTGCCAGTGCTGGACAGGACCGAGCAGCGCTTCGAATTGTTCCACTGGCGGCGACAAGGCATGGGCGAGAAAAAACGGGTAGGGTTGGCCGCCACGCTGGGCGTGTTCATCGAGGGATTCGGCGGCGATCAGTTTCAGGTAGCTGGTGGCGCTGGGGCGATGGGACTGGTCGGTGTAACCCACCAGCCGCTGCGCCACGCATTTGCTGTCAAGGTGGGCCATGGCCGCCAGGGCGCGGGTGACCATCAATCGGGACACCCCGACGCGCAAGCTGCCAGTGATCAGTTTGATGCAGACCATCAGGCTCAGGCTGTCCAGTTGCGCCCACAGCATCGGTAACCGATGCGCGAGCGATTGCGCCGTTTCGCCACGCAGTGGCAGCAGTTTGTCCTCGACCCACGGGGCCAGCCCGTCGGTTGAATGGTGCGACGCTGGTGGCAAAACCAGAGAAATGGTTTCCGCGAGATCACCGACGGCCTGGTAACTCTCTTCGAACAACCATTCCGGCAAACCGGAAAACGTCACGGCCAGTTCGCGCAGTACCCGTACCGGCACCAATTGACCGGGGCGTCCCCCCGCCAGAAAGTACACCGCCCATGCGGCATCTTCCGGCGCGGCCCGGGTGAAGTAGTTTTGCATTGCTGTCAGTTTGGCGTTGTTCGAGTCGGCGGCGTCCAGTTCGGCAAACAGCTCGGCGAACGCCTTCATGGCAGCACCTCGGCAGGTCCGGCTTCGGTAATGACCGCGTCCTCTTCGTCATCACCGTATTCGGTGTCGAACCTCGTGGCATCAAGCCCCTGCTCGCGCAGATGGCGTACCAGCGCACCGGCCGATCCATGGCTCACCATGACCCGTTCGGCACCGGTCTGTTCGATGGCCCACAGCAGACCGGGCCAGTCGGCGTGGTCGGACAGCACGAAGCCCCGGTCCACACCGTGCCGTCGGCGTGTGCCGCGCAAACGCATCCCGCCACTGGCAAAGCCATCGCTGTAATCGCCGAAGTCGCGCATCCAGCTGCTGTTCGCCATCGAAGGTGGTGCGAGCACCAATGCCTTGCGCATCATCGGGCCGCTCTTTCCAATTTCGGCGGCATGAATCGTGGGCGGCAGATAAACCCCCGCTTCGCGGTAGATCCGGTTGATCGGTTCCACCGCGCCATGCACCAGAACGGGGCCGAGTCGTGCGTCGATGCCATGGAGAATGCGCTGGGCTTTGCCGAGGGAATAACAGAACAGCACGCTGGTTTTTTCGACAGCCGCATTGGCTTGCCACCATTGATCGATCTCGGCAAACACTTGGGCCTGGGGTTGCCAGCGGTAGATCGGCAGGGCAAAGGTCGATTCGCTGATGAAGGTGTCGCAGCGTACCGGTTCAAACGGCGCGCAAGTGCCGTCGGGTTCGATCTTGTAGTCCCCGGAAGCCACCCAGACTTCTCCAGCGTATTCCAGTCGTACTTGCGCCGAGCCGAGCACGTGGCCGGCGGGATGAAAACTGAGGAACACGCCATGATGCAGCAGGCGTTCGCCATAGCGCAGGGTTTGCAGGTTGATGGCCTGGCCCAGTCGCATGCGCAGAATGGCCTCGCCAGGTGCTGCCGCCAGGTAATGCCGATTGCCGGCGCGGGCATGGTCGCCGTGGGCATGGGTGATCACGGCGCGTTCGACGGGCCGCCACGGGTCGATATAAAAGCCACCAGCGGGGCAGTACAAACCTTCGGGACGCGAGACGACAAGGTCCATGGCATTGCCAGAGTGGAGGAACTTGTTAGCTAAGAGCCTGGCGCGGGGCGTGAAGTTCTATGGGGATTTTGCGTTTGGATAAAAATCCAGCGTGAGAGCGAGCTGCTCGCAATAGCGGTGTGTCAGTCACCCACAATGTTGACTGACAGCGCGCAATCGCGAGCAGGCTTGCTCCCGCACGGGAGATTACTTGCCGGGGGTCAGCGTCAACCGGGCCTTGCCATAGGCGTTGTCGAAGTTCTGCGGCTGCATCGGCAGGCTCATGTATTGACCCTTCAGCCACGGTTCGATGCTGTTGAGGTAATTGGGGCTGGCCGGGTTGCCGGACTGGCCGGTACCGTTCTGCGCCATCAGCGGTTCGGACTGGCCGAAGTCGACGATAAAGCGCATGGCTGGCGCCAGCGTGGTATTGAAGTCCTGGCCCCAGGCGAAGGCGGCGGTGTTGAGCGTGGTGTGATCGCCGCCGGCCGGCAGCGGCCCGCGTACAGTCTGGCCGCTGCTGTTCTTCCATTCATAGCGATGCAGTTTGCCCCACTGCCAGGCTTTGTGATCGCTGCCCAACTGGCTGTCGCCTGCGCTGATCGCTGCGGCGAGGCTGCGAGCGAGGATGGTCGGTTTGTCTTCTTTCTGCGCGGTGCGCACATCATCCCAGAACGGGCTGTCCTCACGCCCGAGCAAATGATCGGCCTGGGCCGAGTAGGACAACTTGCCGTCGGCGACAAAGGCCTTCCATGCCGGGCTGCTTTCAGGGCCCAGTTCATCGAGGAAGATCTGCCGGATGCTTTCCTGCAGGAACAGTTCGTAGATTGCCGCATCGGTGGAGGTCGGGCCGAGCTTGCCGTCGAACGCCATCAAGCGGCTGTAGGCCTCGTGTGCCTTGGCGCGATCGGCCGCCGGCAAGGCGTCGATGGCTTGCTTGAGTGGCTGGGCCATACCCGGCGCTTCAAGCATTTTCTTCAGCTTGGCAGCGAAGGTCGTGGTCTGGTCGTATTGCATGGCGATCAGGCTGCGGCTGTCATGTTTGCCGGCGCCGGCCAGTTCGGCCAGGCGCTCGCCGCGCTCCGGGGCGGCCCAGGAGTTGGACAACTGCATGCCGTAGCCATGGGGAATGACCCGCTGGTTGGCAGTGCCGAGCCAGCCTTGGGCCGGGTCCTGGTCGTACGGGTGCAGCATCGGGTCGGCATAACCGTCCCAATCGTAGCGGCCTTCCCAGCCCGGTGAGGGCAGCAAGCCTTCGCCTTCGCGGCGGTTCGGGTAACGACCGGTGACTTGCCAGCCGATGTGGCTGGCATCGGCAAATACCAGGTTCAGCGCGATGGCGCGGATTTCGCGGCTGGCGTCCGAGGCTTTCTCGACGCTCTGGGCGCGGGACAGGTCGAAAAACGCGTCCAGGCTCTTGTCGTCGGTGAAGTTCGGCATCTGCAAGGCCAGGCCGAAACCATTGGCCAGCGTGGTGCCCTGGGCGCTGTTGAGCAGCGGGCCGTGGCGGGTTTCGTACACGGCTTCGCGAATCGGCCGCTGGCCTTTGACGAAATAGGTTTCGTTGCGCACGATCGCCGGCTGCCATTTTCCGGCATTTTCGTAGGTGAGCCCGTTGCCCTGGCGCTTGATCTTCTCCAGGAACAGGTCCTGGTTGTCGCCCATCACGGACGTCATGCTCCATGCCACTTTGCCGTTGAAACCACCGAGCACCATCGGCAGGCCGGCGATGGTCACGCCGGTCGCCTGATACTTCGGCGCGCGAATCTGCACGTAACTGAACAGCGAAGGCACGCCCAGCGGGCCGTGACTGTCACTGGCCAACAGGCTCTTGCCGCTGCGGCTGCGTTGCGGCGCGATGGCCCAGTTGTTCGACGAGGTGGCACCCAGCAGATTGAGGTCCGACAGTTGCCCGGTGGCTTTACTGAGTTCGGCCAGCCCCGGGACTTGCCCGTTGAGCTTGAGTCCTTGCAGTTTTTCGCTTTCGGCGACCGGCAGTTTTTCATCAGGTGCCGACGGCGTCAGCCACGCGAGTTTGTCGGTGGTGACAGTCTGGGCCAGTACCAGCGAGGAAATTTCTTCCGGCAGGTTGGTCGACTGGCTGAAGTTCAGCAGGCAGAAAATCAGCGCCGAATCTTCCGGTTGCCAGTATTCAGGCTTGTAGCCGGTGGCCGCCAGGTCCGCCGGCAGTTTGTCGCGGTAGCGGAACAGATAGGCATTGACGCCCCGCGCATAGACTTCGAAGAAACGCTTGAGGCGCGGCGAAGAGGCCTTGTACAACTCGCCAGCACTTTTCTTCAGGTTGACCGCCCGCATGTAGCGGTCGGCATCCAGCAGGTCCGCACCCTGCATCTCGGCCAAACGGCCCTGGGCCAGCAGGCGCAAGGTAACCATTTGAGTGATGCGGTCGCTGGCATGCACGTAGCCGAGGGTGAACAGCGCGTCGTGGAAGCTGTTGCTTTCGATCAGCGGCATGCCCATGGCATTGCGGCGCACCGAAACGTTCTGTGCCAGGCCTTTGAGCGGTTGTACGCCGGAGGTTGGCGGGAGGGTGTCCTGGGCGTTGAAGTTCTGACAACCGGTCAGGCTCAAGACACCGGCCACTGCTGCGGCAACGCCGAACCGGGGTAGAAAATGAGTAAGGGCTGGCGAGGCCATGGCAAAGCTCCTGCGGGGGTAGAGGCGGCGCGAAATAAAGGCGCTACGTTAGTGAGCGGGAGGAGGCCGCGCAAGCGGGGTGCAAGGTTATTTCAGGATTTGTCTGATAAACCTGAAAGATCGCATCCTTGCCAGTCGCAATGGCTGATGTTGAAGTGCGAAACGCTCAACAATCCAGGAGAACAGTTGGCATGGAGCTCAAGGCAAACGCGGCACTGATCATCATCGATCAACAAAAAGGCATCCTTCACCCCAGACTCGGCCGCAGGAACAACCCGCAGGCCGAAGCGCGCATGCTGGAAATGCTCGACCATTGGCGGCGCACCGCTCGGCCAGTGATCCATGTGCAGCACTTGTCCCGCTCAGAGGACTCAGTATTCTGGCCGCAGCAGTCGGGGGTGGAATTTCAGGAGCGTTTTGCCCCAGGGGCCGGTGAACGCCTGATTCAGAAACAGGTGCCGGATGCGTTTTGTTCGACGGGGCTGGAGACGCAGTTGCGCGAGGCGGGGATCGGGCAGTTGATCATCGTGGGTGTCGCGACCCACAACTCGGTGGAGTCCACGGCGCGCACCGCGGGCAACCTGGGGTTTGATACGTGGGTGGTCGAGGATGCGTGCTTTACCTTCGACAAGGCTGATTTTTTCGGCCATGCCCATAGCGCCGAGGAGGTGCATGCGATGTCGCTGGGGAATTTGCACGGTGAGTATGCGACGGTGGTCAGTGCCGCATGTGTATTAAAGGCTGACTGAAAAAACCTGTAGGAGCGAGCTTGCTCGCGATGGTATGTCAGCTACACAGATGTCGACTGAAAGTCCATCGCGAGCAAGCTCGCTCCTACAAGGGAACTGCATTCACACAACAGGCCTGCTCGCGAACGCGATTCAACAGGCGAAGCAAGTCTTCGCCCGAAGCATCAAGCGCCGTGGCACTTCTTGAATTTCTTGCCGTTGCCGCACGGGCACGGATCGTTGCGGCCGACGTCTTTCAGGGCGTTGCGCACCGGTTCCTGGTGAGCGTGGCCGCAGTTCGGACCGTGGACATGGCCGTGGTCGTGATCATGCTGGTGATGGTCATGATCGTGGTTGCAGTCAGGGCCGTGGACGTGGGGTTGCTGGGTCATCGGTGTTGCTCCGGAATTAAATCGGCGGGGATTATCACGCCATTGCGCGCCAGGTGCACGTAGTGGGCGATGAATATACCGGTTTCCAGTTCACCTTCCAGACGATAGGGAATGGGTTCATCGGATTTTTTCAGCAGTTTGGCCAGGTCACGCACCTTTGACCACAGGTTGGTGCGAATAGGCACCTTGAAGTAAGCACTGTGTTTGGGGCCGACGGTGAACCAGTGATCGTGCTCGCCTTCGGCCAGCAGAATGTCACCCAAGTGAATGCGGTACTCCAGACTGCGCACCGTCAGGTCGCTGTCGTTGGGGTTGTCGATGCGAAAATGCAGGAGGAGTTTCTGTTCCAGCAATTTGGCGCGGACCACCTCTATCTTCACCAGATGGACTTCGGGGTCCGGCAAGTCGTCGCCGAACCACGATGCGCAGCCGCCGAGTCCCAGTGTCAGGAACAACGTGAGCAGATAGCGTGCGCCGCGGCGGATGATCATCGTGGTGTTTCTCCCTTGAGCCCCAGTCTAGACCCAAAAGATCGCAGCCTTCGGCAGTTCCTGGGAGGTGGACAGGCATTGCGTGTCCTAACTGCTGAAATACCCCGCGCAACACTTCTTGAACTTCTGCCCGCTCGCGCACGGGCAGGCGTCATTGCGTCCGGCCTTGAGCGGTACGGTGGGGTCGATGAAATACCAGCGCCCGGTGTTTTGCACAAATGACGAACGCTCGCGGTGGCTGTGCTCGCCACCGCTGTCGTGCCACCGCGCGGTGAAGGTCACGAATGCGTGTTCAGGCTGGCCGCCCAGTACTTCGGAACTTTCCACCTCTAGGCCCAGCCACGTGCTTTGCGCGCTCCAGTCGCTGATGGATTGACGATCCAGGCCGGCCTGTTGGGCCGGCAGGGTGGTGGCCACCAGATAATCGACCAGCCCCAACACATAGGCGCTGTAGCGCGAGCGCATCAAGGCTTCCGCGCACGGCGCCGGATGCCCGGCATGGTAGTGACCGCAGCAGGCGTCGAGCGGGGTGCCGCTGCCGCAAGGGCAAATGGATGTACTCATTGCATTACCACCAGTATTTCCCGAAGTTTTCCGGATTGGCCCAGAAGCGCGAATTGAGCCAGTCGGGGACTTGTTTGTATTCAAGCAGATCGTAGGTAAACAGGGTCAGGACCTGTTCGTCCCGTTGAAAGCGTTCGCTGGCTTGCAGGGCCAGGGAGAAAAAATCGGTTTCCTGCCAGCCGCAGGCCGGCAGATCCGCCAGTACGGCGATGCGGCTGGCGTTGAGATTGCGGATGCCGCCCAGCAGGTTCAGGCCGTCGCGCTTGGGCAAGTGCTCCAGGCAATCGACCGCCAGGGCCAGGTCGAATCGGCGGGCTGCCAAATCGGCGGGCAACGGCCCGGGGGCAGCGCAGGCGACACTGCTTTCAGGGTGAGCAAGTTTGAACGCTTCCAGTGCCGGGAACTCGCTGGCGCCGATCAACAACAGGCGCGCGGGGGCATATCGGTCAAGTAAAGCGGCCAGTGCCTGTTGCGGCGTGCGTGAAGAAATATCTGCAGTCATCGAAGATCCTCAATCAGATCTGCCAAGACTAGCCTGCCCGAACGTTCGGGCCTAGAGCGGCTTGGCGACAAAAGCGCGAACTTGTCGCCAATGCGTGAATAAACAGCATGGCCTATTGCTGGCGGAGTTTAAAACTCGGGTCTTTACTACCTGAATCGGTTCTAAGCCGATCCTTCAGGAGAAAACTAGATGAGCATAGTTCGGACAGCATTACCCTTGGTTCTGCTAACCAGTGTCTTGACTGGTTGCGCAGGTTTGCAGAAAACCGATTGGCCAACCTGCGCGGCGGTTGGTGGTGTCGTGGGCGCGGGCCTCGGTGCGACCGAAAGCTCGGCATGGGCAGGGTATGGTGCTCTGCTCGTCGGCGGTACGGCAGCGGCTTATTGCTGGGTTCATGGTGATGGCGACGAAGACGGCGATGGCGTGCCGGACAGCCGTGACAAGTGCCCTGGCACGCCAAGAGGCGTTCAGGTCGATGCCAACGGTTGCCCACCAGCACCGGCGCCCGTGGTCGAAGAAGCGGTTGTGGTCAAGGAAGAAACCATCGTCATCCGCGATGTTCACTTCCAGTTTGATAAAGCCACGCTTACCTCGTCCGACAAACTGGTACTCGACAAGATTGCCACTCGCCTGAAAGCCGAAGCCCCGACTGCCAAACTGACGGTCACCGGTCATACCGATAGCGTGGGCAGCGACACCTACAACCAGAAACTGTCGGATAAACGCGCCCACTCGGTAGTTGAATACCTCATCTCGCAAGGCGTACCTCGCAGTAACTTCGTGTCGGTTGTCGGTGCCGGTGAAAGCCAGCCGGTTGCTGACAACAAAACTGCTGACGGTCGTGCACAGAACCGTCGTACGGAAATCAAAATCGAGCGTTAAGCCCCCTCGCATCCGCGCCTTGTGCAGTCGCGGATGCGGGTCTTTACTCCTGTGTAACCGGTATTGGCCGGGGACACAGGAGCTTTCAACATGATCGTTCTCACAAGGACCGTCTTGCCGGTTCTGCTACTTGGCAGTCTCTTGACCGGCTGCGCGACCCACAGCGATGGCACTGCCCCTCTCAATCAGCGAACCTGGCCAATTTGCAGCCTCATCGGCGGCCTGGTCGGTGGCGGCCTGGGCGCCATCGAGAGTGGCGGTTGGGCCGCAGGTGGGGCGGCGCTGGGTATCTTGTCCGGCGGTTTGATCTGCTATGCCCAGGATGGCGACGAAGACGGCGACGGCGTTTTCGACCGGCGTGACCGTTGTCCTGACACGCCCGCCAATACCCCGGTCGATCATCATGGTTGCCCGATGCCGCAGTATCCGGCCGCCAGCGTCAAACCCGAGCCCGCGCAATCGGAAGTCATCACCCTGAGCGATGACGTGCTGTTTGCCTTCAATCAATCTGACCTGACTCCCACGGCCAAGAGTCGACTGGATGCATTGATGAGCAAGTTCGAAGATGCCGATGTGGTCAGCATCAAGGTGGTCGGCCATACCGACGGCGTCGGTTCGGATGCCTATAACCAGGCCCTGTCGGAGCGACGTGCCAGCAGCGTGGCGGAATACTTGCTGAGCCAGGGTGTGGCGCCGAACAAAGTCACCAGCGAAGGCAAGGGCAAGAGTCAGCCGATTGCCGATAACGACACGGAAGAAGGGCGTGCGAAAAACCGTCGCGTGGATCTGCATATAAACCGTTGAGCCAAGAGATAGAGCCGTCGAGCGACAGTTGTGAGCGCTGCGACGGCCGTTCGGCGGCCTGCATGAAGAATTTTCCGTTGCCCTCTGGCTTAACCCGCGTGGAAGCCGTTACTGTGCGCGCAAACAATAATTCTCATCGGGGGAGCGTATGAAAGTCTTATGGGGGCTGGGGCGGTTATTGACCCTGGTGTTCTGGTCGGTGGTGCTGGTCAATCTGCTCACGCCGTTCGTCTTTCCGCTACACCCGTTGGTCAATCTGGCCGGCGGCCTGTTGGGATTCATCCATCTACTGGAAGCGTTGCTGTGCTATCGCAGCCTGCGGGGTCGCGCCCATCCCTGGCTTGACCGGCTGAAGATCGTCATTTTCGGCGTATTCCACCTGCAAACCATTCCAGCCCCTACCGCTTCGAAGGCTTCCCATGCGTAAATTCTGCCTGCTCGCCGCACTCATCAGCCCATTGGCCTGCGCACAGGTGGTGAGTGTCGAACCCAACTCGTTGATGCGCTTGCCCAACACCGCCAGCACCCTGCAACTGGAACGCCTGGAAGTGGCCGATTACGGCACCTTGCTGATTCCCTCGAATGTCACCGAAGTCACCGTGGGTGAATTGCATCTGGGGCGTGAAGCGCGCATCGCCATCGTGCCGGCGGAACAGGCGCTGGCGCTGAAGGTCCATCGCGCCGATTTGTCCGAAGGCAGCCAGATCACCGCCCGTGGCGCACCCGGGACCTATCAGAAGGCCGCTCGGTCCGGACGCAATCTTGATTTGCAGATCAAGGCACTGAACGCACCGCAGTTGATCGTTGATGCTCGTGGTGGCGCGGGCGCACCGGGGTTTGTCGGCCTCGATGGGGCTAACGGCCAGGAACCGGGGTGCACCTGGGGGCAGGCCGGTCGCGGCGCCGATGGCAGTGATGGCAGCAATGGTCAGCCGGGGGCGCCGGGAGCGCTGGTTAAACTGGCGGTGCCGCACGACTTCCCGGCAGACCGGATCAAGGTTCAGGTGGCTGGCGGTGCCGGCGGCCTGGCCGGCCCGGGCGGCAAACCGGGCGCGGGTGGCAAGGCCAAGGGCTGCCTGATCTACAAGGCTGATGGTGGCAAGAGCGGTAAACCTGGCACCGACGGGCGGCCGGGACCTGAGGGTGCGGCCGGTTCGGTGACGGTTCAGCGGTTGTAAGCAGTCGCGCAAAAGTGAGCGGTCTGTCAGACCGCTATCGCGAGCAGGCTCGCTCCCACAGGATTTGCGCAGTCCCTGTGGAAGTGGGTTTGGTCCGGGCGGCGTTCCGATGATGCTTTTAGAATGTCGGCCGAATCGCCGCAATCAACACCACCGCCAAGCCCACCAACAGATTGATTCCCACCAACCGGCGAATCCGTCCCAACACCGCAGCCCCAGCCGGCCAATCCTGTGCATCCACGGCGGTGCGCAACTCCGGCAGCATCAGCGCCTGAATGCGGATAAACAGCGCGGTCATCACCACATACAAGCCCATCATCACCTGCACATAGCGCGGCGCGTTTTCAAAGCCGGTGAAGTGCAGATTCAGCATGACCACGCCGCTGACCGGCAACAGCACGACCGCCACCCAGACCCAGCGGAAAAAACCTTGAAACACTTCTACCCATAATTTCAGCCGGGCAGGGCCTTCAAGTGCCTTGATCGCTGCGGGGCGCAGGACCATCCAGGCGAAAAACATGCCGCCGACCCAGACCAGGGCGGCCAGTACATGCAGGCTGTAAATGAGGCTAAAAGGTGTCATTGGGTTACTCCGTTCTGCGCGGGATTCATTAGCGGGGTATGATAGCGGCGATCCGAACCACTGAAAATTTATCCAGCGTTTTTTGCGCCCGACAATCCATGATCAGCACCGAACTCAAAACCACGATCCAGGGCGCCTACTCGCGTTTTCTCGAAGCCAAGAGCCTCAAGCCGCGCTACGGCCAACGCCTGATGATCGCCGAAGTCGCGAAGGTCCTGGGTGACATCGACACCGACGACGAAGGCCGGCGCAGTGGCGACCCCGCGATAGTCGCGGTGGAAGCCGGCACCGGTACCGGCAAGACCGTAGCCTACAGCCTGGCGGCGATTCCCACGGCGAAGGCCGCCGGCAAGCGCCTGGTGATCGCCACGGCCACCGTGGCCCTGCAAGAGCAGATCGTCTACAAGGACTTGCCCGACCTGATGCGCAACAGCGGGCTGAACTTCAGCTTCGCCCTGGCCAAGGGGCGCGGGCGCTACATGTGCCTGTCCAAGCTCGACATGTTGCTCCAGGAAGGCCACGCGCAGACCGCCACGGCACAGCTGTTCGAAGAAGAAGGTTTCAAGATCGAGGTCGACGAGGCCAGCCAGAAGCTGTTCACCAGCATGATCGAAAAACTCGCCGGCAATAAGTGGGACGGCGACCGCGACAGTTGGTCAACCGCCCTTGAAGACGCCGACTGGGCGCGCCTGACCACCGATCACAGCCAGTGCACCAACCGTCATTGCCCGAACTTCGGCCAGTGCGCCTTCTACAAGGCCCGCGAAGGCATGGGCAAGGTCGACGTGATCGTCACCAACCACGACATGGTCCTGGCCGACCTGGCCCTGGGCGGCGGCGCCGTGCTGCCGGACCCGCGCGACACCATCTACGTGTTCGACGAAGGCCATCACCTGCCGGACAAGGCCATCGGTCATTTCGCCCATTACACGCGCCTGCGCTCCACCGCCGACTGGCTCGAAACCACCGCCAAGAACCTCACCAAACTGCTGGCCCAGCATCCGCTGCCAGGCGACCTGGGCAAGCTGATCGAGCAGGTGCCGGAGCTGGCCCGTGAGATCAAGACCCAGCAGCAGTTCATGTTCACTGCATGCGAGCAGATTGCCGATTTCAAACCCGGCGAAGACGTTGAAGGCCGCGAGCGCCCGCGTCATCGATTCGTCGGCGGGGTGATTCCCGAGCACATGCGCGAAATGGGCATCGAACTGAAGAAAGGCTTCGCACGGCTGACCGATTTGTTCACCCGCCTGACCGACCTGCTCAAGGAAGGCATGGACGGCGAGGTCAACATCGGCATCGCCAGCAACCAGGCCGAAGAGTGGTATCCGCTGTTCGGCAGCCTGTTGTCCCGCTCTTCCGGCAACTGGGAGTTGTGGACCGCCTTCACCGTCGAAGACCCGGAAGACAACCCGCCCATGGCCCGCTGGCTGACTTTGGCTGAAAGTGGTTCGCTGTTCGACATCGAGGTCAACGCAAGTCCCATCCTGGCGGCGGAAATGCTCCGGCGCAATTTGTGGAACGTGGCGTATGGCTGTCTGGTGACCTCGGCGACCCTGACAGCTCTGGGCACCTTCGATCGCTTTCGCATGCGCGCCGGCCTGCCGAAAAAAGCCGTGACGGCGGTGGTGCCAAGCCCGTTCCATCATGCCGACGCCGGTGTGTTGCGGGTGCCGAACCTGAACGCCGACCCCCGTGATGCAGCGGCGCATACCGCCGCGATCATTCGTGATCTGCCTGAGTTGGTCGAAGGCTCGCGGGGCACCCTGGTGCTGTTTTCCTCGCGTAAACAGATGCAGGACGTGTTCGATGGCCTGGACCGCGACTGGCGCAAGCAAGTGTTCATTCAGGGCAACCTTTCGAAACAGGAAACCCTGAACAAGCACAAGGCGCGAGTCGATGGCGGGGATTCCAGCGTGTTGTTCGGCCTGGCGAGTTTCGCCGAAGGGGTCGACTTGCCCGGTGCCTATTGCGAGCACGTGGTCATTGCCAAGATTCCTTTCTCGGTGCCCGATGATCCCGTCGAAGCAGCCTTGTCCGAATGGATCGAGGCCCGGGGCGGCAATCCGTTCATGGAAATCTCCGTACCGGACGCCTCGCTGAAGCTGGTCCAGGCCTGCGGTCGCTTGCTGCGTACCGAAGAAGACCGCGGCACCATCACCTTGCTCGACCGGCGCCTGGTGACCCAGCGCTATGGCAAAGCCATCCTCAATGCGTTGCCGCCGTTCCGTCGAGAAATTTCCTGACGCACCGGTGGGCAGTTTTGCCCGCCGCGTTGTCTATCTCTCTGCCATCGCTTTTCCACTGGCCCATTGAAGGTCGTTAGGGAGAATTTCGTTCTCATGATTTGCCGTTCGTTGCCTGCCGTTTTTGCCCTGCTGTTCGCAACACCTTTGTTGGCGGCTCCCGCCGGCCAGCAGACGCTGTTCAACTTTGTGCGCCCCGCCGACGTGGTCCAGGTGGCGACTCAGGATGCCAGTCTGCCGCAGTCCAACGCCGAGCAAACCCCCGAGGGCGAAGTGCTGCGCCGGGTGACGTTCAACCCGGTCGCCCGACCGACTTTGCGCCTGACCCCGCAAACCGGCGCCTGGGACTGGTCGCAGTCGGGCGTCATGAGCCTGCGGATCCAGAGCGCGATGAACTGGGCCTTGACCCTGTACGTGACCATCCAGAGCAATGATGGCAAGACCCTGGTCAGCCGCATCGATCTGCCGGCAGGGCCTGCGCAAACCCTGTTGGTGCCGCTGCAAGCGACATCCCCCTTGAGCCAGGGCATGAAGGCTGGCCCGCCGATGCCGATGACCGTCGATGGCCAACGAGTGTTGCTGGCCAGTAGCGCCGGTGAGCTGGATCGCAAAGAAGTGGTGTCGGTGAGTTTGTCGATGGACCAGCCGAAAGTCGCGCAGAGCATCCTGCTGGAGCGCTTTGGCGTGCAGGACGGTGAGTCGGTCACCCAAGCCGTGTATGGCGGGTTGGTGGACGCCTACGGCCAGTCGACCCGGGGCAAATGGCCGGAAAAGATCGGCAGCGACGAACAACTCAAAGGCGCCGCGAGCAAGGAGCAACAACAACTGAAAACCTGGTTGGCCGAGCGCGAAAAGTCCTCCCTGGACAAATTCGGTGGTTTGACCAAAGGCCCATCCTTCAAGGCCAGTGGCTTTTTCCGCACAGAGAAACGTGACGGTCGCTGGTATCTGGTGACGCCTGAAGGCCACCCGTTCTATTCCCTCGGGGTCAATACCGTGGCCGCGGATGTCAACCAGACCTATGTTGCCGGCCGCGAATGGATGTTCGAATCCCTGCCCAAGGCTGACGAGGCGCTGGCCAGCCACTATGGTGAAGGCGACAACCGTGGCGGCAATGGAGCCGATCAAGGGCGCGGCTACAATGCCGGTCGCTGGTACGACTTCTACGCTGCCAACCTGCAGCGCTTGTATGGCGATCCTTGCGGCCTGGGCAGCGAAACCAAAGCTGGCGTCGCCGAGGCGGCCAAGTCCGAAGCAACGGTAGCGCAAGCGGCAGAGGCAAAAGCTGTCGAACCGTGTAAAGCGAAGTTCGACGAGCAGCGCTGGGCTGGTCACACCCTTGATCGCTTGCAGGCCTGGGGTTTCAATACCATCGGCAACTGGAGCGCTCCGGTATTGGGTAACGCTGATCGCGTGCCGTACACCTTGCCGCTGTCGATCGTCGGCGACTACGCCAGCATCAGCACCGGCACCGATTGGTGGGGCGGCATGCCCGACCCGTTCGACCCGCGTTTTGCCATGGCCACCGAACGCGCCGTGGCGATTGCCGCTCGCGACCATCGTGACGATCCATGGCTGATCGGTTACTACGCCGACAATGAGCTGGCCTGGGCCGGTCCCGGCGATGACCCGAAAGCCCGTTATGCACTGGCCTACGGCACCTTGAAAATGACCACCGACGTCCCGGCCAAGCGCGCGTTCCTCAAGCAACTGCGCGACAAGTACCGCAATCAGGATGGCCTGTCGAAAGCCTGGGGCATTGATCTGCCGGCCTGGGAACTGATGGAAGATCCGGGGTTCGTACCGCCGGTCCCGAGCGCCGAACACCCGGAAATCGAAGCCGACTTCAAATACTTCCAGAAGGTCTTTGCTGACACTTACTTCAAGACCATCTCCGACTCACTCCAGTGGCACGCACCTAACCAGCTGCTGCTCGGCGGCCGTTTCGCCATCAGCACGCCGGAAGCGGTGGATTCCTGCGCCCAATATTGCGACGTGTTGAGCTTCAACATGTACACCCTGCAACCTCAGGATGGCTACGACCTCGCCAGGCTGCGCAGCCTCGACAAGCCGGTGTTGATCACCGAGTTCAATTTCGGCTCGACTGATCGCGGCCCGTTCTGGGGCGGTGTCACGCCGTTGGCGAAGGAGGAGGACCGTGGTGCAGCGTATGCCAACTTCCTCAAGCAGGCCTTGAGCGAGCCGTCGATTGTCGGCGTGCATTGGTTCCAGTACCTCGATCAACCGGTCACCGGTCGCCTGCTTGATGGTGAAAACGGTCACTTCGGGTTGGTGGGCATCACTGATCTGCCGTTCCAGGGCTTTGTTGACAGCGTGCGCAAGAGCAATCTGGCGACAGTCGAGCAATTGGGCAAAGAGGCCGAGAAGGCGGCGGCCGCTGCCGACAAAGCCAGCCACGACGCCGAGGGCGGCCGCAAGGCCGAGGCCGGCAAGGGGCCGGGGAAGGGCGCTGGTGGGCATTCCGGGAATGGTCATTAATCGTTGAAACCGCGTCATCGTTCTTCGCTGGCAAGCCAGCTCCTACAGATCATCCCCGCTCTTGTAGGAGTTGGCTTGCCAGCGAAGGCGTCGTTTCAGTCTGCATAAAACGTAGCAACCGCCCGGCCCAACCCTGTTCCCAAAACCCTCAAGGGCTGGAACAATGCCCGCCACTTTGTAGAGCGTTAATCCGGGGAGTTGCGGGTGCAGATTCAGGGTCATTACGAGCTTAAGTTCGAGGCGGTGCGCGAGGCTTTCGCGGCGTTGTTCGACGATCCCCAGGAGCGTGGCGCAGCGTTGTGCATTCAGATTGGTGGCGAAACCGTCCTCGATCTGTGGGCCGGCACTGCCGACAAGGACGGGTCCGAGGCCTGGCACAGCGACACCATCGCCAACCTGTTCTCCTGCACCAAGACCTTTACTGCCGTCACCGCGCTGCAATTGGTGGCCGAAGGCAAGCTGCAACTGGATGCCCCGGTTGCGCGCTACTGGCCCGAATTTGCCGCTGCCGGCAAAGAGTCTGTCACCCTTCGTCAGCTGCTCTGCCATCAGGCCGGCCTTCCGGCTTTGCGCGAATTACTGACCCCCGAAGCCCTTTACGACTGGCAAACCATGGTCGCCGCCCTGGCCGCCGAAGCGCCGTGGTGGACGCCGGGCGAAGGTCACGGTTACGCAGCGATCACCTATGGCTGGCTGGTCGGCGAGTTGCTGCGCCGTGCCGACGGTCGTGGGCCGGGAGAATCCATCGTTGCGCGGGTCGCCAGGCCGTTGGGCCTGGACTTCCATGTGGGCCTGGCCGATGAAGAGTTCTATCGCGTGGCCCACATTGCGCGGGGCAAGGGCAATGTCGGTGATGCCGCTGCCCAGCGCCTGTTGCAAGTGACCATGCGTGAGCCAACGGCGATGACGACCCGGGCGTTCACCAACCCGCCGTCGATCATGACCAGCACCAACAAACCCGAGTGGCGACGCATGCAACAGCCAGCCGCCAATGGCCATGGCAATGCCCGCAGCCTGGCCGGGTTCTACGCCGGCCTGCTTGACGGCAGCCTGCTGGAAAGCGAAATGCTCGATGAATTGACTCGTGAGCACAGCCTCGGTGAGGACAAGACTTTACTGACCCGGACCCGTTTCGGCCTGGGTTGCATGCTCGATCAACCGGACGTTGCCAACGCCACCTTCGGCCTTGGCCCGCGCGCGTTTGGTCATCCGGGCGCTGGCGGCTCCATCGGTTTTGCCGACCCGGAGTACGATGTAGCCTTCGGATTTGTGACAAATACCCTGGGGCCGTACGTCTTGATGGACCCGCGCGCGCAAAAGCTGGTGCGGGTTCTGGCCACTTGTCTGTAAAAGCGGCTATCGGATTCCGGGACTGGAACCCGATTGTCTTTTCAGTTTCAAAGCGTCTGCTTATACGGGCCGATGCGGCCTGATTTTCTGACTTCATTTTTGTGGATATCCAATGTCATCCAATAAAACCCTCGCCTTGGCTCTGTGCTTCGCTATTACCGGTTGCGCACAGACCCCACAGAAAGACGCAACGGCACCGGTCGCCAAGACTGAAAGCGGCAGCCACTGGTACTGGCCGTTCGGTTCCGACGACAGCGTCGGCAAGCCTGCGGCCAAGCCAGAGGCGAAACCTGAAGTCAAACCCGTTGCGGTGACCAAGGCCGAAAGCGATTCCGGCAGCAAGTGGTGGTGGCCGTTCGGCGGTAACCAGCAGAGCACTGCCAAGGCTGTGCCGATGCCAGATCCGAAGGTCACCCAGGCCTGGCTTGACGACTACGAACCGCGCCTGCGCGAGGCGGTCAAGGGTAGTAACCTGCAGCTCGAACGCCGCGAAAACGTGCTGGTGGTGACTGCGCCGGTCGACGGCTCGTTCAACCCTGACCGTCCGGCCATGCTGCTGCCGGTCACACTTGGTCCGTTTACCCGCGTTGCCAAGATCCTTGAAGCCGATCCAAAGACTGCTGTCCTGATCCTCGGCCACAGCGATACGACCGGCTCTGCGCCTGCCAACGTCAAGCTGAGCCAGGAGCGTGCCCAGGCCGTCGCGGCGATTTTCCGTCTCAGTGGTTTGCAGCGTGATCGCCTGATGCTGCGTGGCCTGGGTGGTGATGCGCCACGTGCCGCCAACGACAGCGAGCAAGGGCGTGCGTTGAACCGCCGCGTGGAGCTGCTGGTGACCCCGCAAAACACCATGGCCGCACTGCTGAGCAAGTACAACATGCCGGCGCCTGCCCCTGTGAGCAAGGTCGCTGCCACTGACATCAAGCCGGTCGCCAAGCCTGTGACTCCGGCTCCGGCAACTAAAAAGGCTGCTGTTCCAGCGACGAAAAAAGCCCCCGCGAAAAAGGCACCGGCCAAGAAAACTCCTGCGAAAACCGCAACGCCGGCGAAAAAGACCACGCCAGCCAAAGCCTCCGCAGCTGACAAGAAAGGCGCCGCCACCGATACTGCAAAGCAGTGATTCGTTAACCAAAAGGAATGCGCCATGACCAAGGGCCTGGCTGATATGCGTCGTGACTACACCCGTGATGGCCTGACCGAGGCGCAAGCCCCGGCCAAGCCGTTTACGCTGTTCCACCAGTGGTTTGCCGACGCGGTGAAAACCGAGCAGGCGCCGGTGGAAGCCAACGCCATGACCCTGGCCACCGTTGACCAGGACGGTCGACCGCACTGTCGCATTCTGTTGCTCAAGGGCCTGGACGAGCAGGGCTTCACCTTTTTCACCAACTACGATAGCGCCAAGGGCCAGCAACTGGCCGCGAATCCGTTCGCAGCCATGACGTTTTTCTGGCCTGCGCTGGAGCGCCAGGTGCGCATCGAAGGGCGGGTGGTGAAGGTGACGCCCGAGGAGTCCGACGCCTATTATCAGGTCCGTCCACTGGGCAGTCGCCTGGGGGCATGGGCATCGCCTCAGAGCCGCGTGATCGCCGATCGTGGCGAGCTCGAAACGCTGCTCAAGGACACCGAGCAACGTTTCAGCGACACCCAGCCACATTGCCCGGAACACTGGGGCGGTTATCGCCTGCTGCCGGAGCGCATCGAATTCTGGCAGGGTCGCCCAAGCCGTCTGCACGACCGCCTCAACTACCGCCAGCAGGGCGCCGACTGGATTCTTGAACGTCTGGCACCCTGATCAGTCTAGCGACCGGGATAGTCTGCCGCAGCGGCTTCCAGCCACTTCGGCAGGTCTCGACGCTTGATCTTCTGCGCCCGGGCACTCGCCAACCGTTCGAGCATGAAGGCTTTTTTCTGCTCGTCCTTGCCGGCCAGCGCCAGTGCCAGGTCGCGGTCCATCCAGCGTCTGATCCGCACGTACAGCCACCAATGGAAGTACAAACCGGCAACAGTCGTGACGACGATGATAAAGTAGTCCATGAAAATCCTTGGTCAGCGGGGCGGTTTTCCGATTTTGCCGCTACTGTGTGGGTTCGTGGGAGCGCCTTAACGGTGCCTGAATCAAACCAATTTTACCCGGGTGGTGCCGTGACAGGCGTCAAGCTGCGGGGTCTAATGAACACCTGTTTCTTTGGAGTTGATGCTATGCGTAAGTCTGTTCTGCTGGTTGCTTCCTTTTCCACGATGGCGATGTTGCTCACTGGTTGCCAATCGAGCCTGACCGGTGACTCCTACTCCCGTGACGAGGCGCGTCGTGTGCAGACCGTTCGCATGGGTACCATCGAAGCGCTGCGTCCGGTGAAAATCGAAGGCACCAAAACCCCGATCGGCGGCGCTGCAGGCGCAGTGGTCGGCGGCGTTGGCGGCAGTTCCGTCGGTGGCGGCAAAGGCAGTGTTGTTGCAGCGGTCATCGGCGCAGTCGCTGGTGGCTTGCTCGGTTCGGCCGCTGAAGAAGGCCTGACCCGCACCCAGGGCGTGGAAATCACCGTGCGCGAAGACGATGGCAGCATGCGCGCCTACGTTCAGGAAGTTCAACCGAACGAAGTGTTCCGTGTTGGCGAGCGTGTGCGCATCGCCAGTGTGAATGGCACCAGCCGCGTTTCGCACTAAGCGCAAACACCGGATAAACAAAAAACCCGATCAGGTGACTGATCGGGTTTTTTGTTTTTCAACTCAGGGGGCGTCTTGATTGGCGCCAGGCGTTATCGCTGTTTATCAGGAGGCCAGCGCGCTGTTCTTGCGGCTCGCCATCGCCGTCACCCCATAGCCGATCAGCGCCGCCAGAATCGAACCGGTCAGGATCCCCATGCGGTCCATCCCGGCGAAATCACTCACGCCCGGCTCAAAGGCCAGCGAGCCGACAAACAGACTCATCGTGAAACCAATGCCGCAGAGAATCGCCACGCCCAGCACCTGGCCCCAATTGGCGCCTTGGGGCAGGGCGGCGATACCGGTTTTCACGGCGAACCAGGTCAGGCCGAAGACACCGACGGTCTTGCCCAGCAGCAGCCCGATGGCGATGCCCATGGGAACATGGTGAGTGAAGCTTTCGACGGTGACGCCGCTCAGAGACAGGCCGGCGTTGGCGAAGGCGAACAGCGGCAGGATGCCGTAGGCGACCCACGGGTGCAGGGCGTGTTCCAGGGTCAGCAGCGGTGAAGGCTCGGCATTTTTCGTGCGCAGCGGAATGCAGAAAGCCAGGGTCACGCCGGCCAGCGTAGCGTGGACACCGCTCTTGAGCACGCAGACCCAGAGGATCAAGCCAATGATCATGTACGGCCCGAGCTTGACCACCCCAAGCCGGTTCATCCCGATCAGCGCGGCAATACAGGCCGCGGCCAGTGCCAGGGACAAGGTCGACAGCGCGCCGGAATAGAAGATCGCAATGATGATGATCGCGCCGAGGTCGTCGATGATCGCCAGGGTCATCAGGAACAGTTTCAGCGAGACCGGAACGCGTTTTCCCAGCAACGCCAGCACGCCAAGGGCGAAGGCGATGTCGGTAGCGGTCGGGATTGCCCAGCCGTTGAGGGCCGGTGGCGTATCGCGATTGAGGTACCAGTAGATCAACGCCGGCACCACCATGCCGCCAATCGCCGCCGCGCCAGGCAGGACGATTTGCGACGGTCTGGACAACTGGCCGTCGAGGACTTCGCGCTTCACTTCCAGGCCGATCAGCAGGAAGAACAGCGCCATCAGGCCGTCGTTGATCCACAGCAGCAAGGGTTTGGCGATTTTCAGCGCGCCGATCTGGGCCACCACAGGGGTGTCCAGCAGGCCGTTGTACAGCCACGACAGCGGCGAGTTGTTGATAATCAGAGCCAGAACGGCAGCGGCAATCAGTAGCAGACCGCTGGCAGCTTCCAACTGAAAGAAACGCGTGAAAGTGCTACGCAGAGGCAAGGTCGCTCTCCATCCGTGAATTCAAAAGGTGTTACACCCTAACAAGTACTGTTAGTTGTTAAAACAAAAGTTATATTCTTTTTTGTTATATGTCGTTACAACGTGATCCCCCATCAGGGACCTGAGCCTAGCAGTTGCCGGGCGTATTGGATCTCAGCTGTACCTGTGCTGTATGTAGGTTTTTTCCTAAGCTTGATAGTTGAGCCCTGTGACAGGCCCACTCTTGCCTGATTCAATGAGAAAACCATCATGAGCGACAACCGACAGTGGTCCCGCGAAGCGATCCGGATCATCGAAGCCGACTTCCAGCGCAGCGCCGACACACACCTGATTCCCTTGCCGCTACCGGGTTTTCCAGGCATCGAGTTGTACTTCAAGGATGAATCCAGCCACCCCACGGGCAGCCTCAAGCACCGCCTGGCCCGCTCGCTGTTCCTGTATGCGCTGTGTAACGGCTGGCTCAAACCCGGTGCGCCGGTCATTGAAGCGTCCAGCGGTTCGACGGCGATTTCCGAAGCGTACTTCGCGCGCATGCTGGGCTTGCCGTTCATTGCGGTGATGCCGGCGACCACGTCCAGGGAAAAGATCGCGCAAATTGCCTTCTACGGTGGCCAAAGCCACCTGGTGGACGACCCGACCCAGATCTACGCCGAGTCCGAGCGTCTGGCTCGCGAACACGACGGGCACTTCATCGACCAGTTCACCTACGCCGAGCGCGCCACCGACTGGCGGGCGAACAACAACATTGCCGAGTCGATCTTTCATCAGATGCGTTTCGAACAGCATCCCGAGCCGAGCTGGCTGATTTCCAGCCCAGGTACCGGGGGCACCACGGCCACCCTGGGCCGATACGTGCGTTATCGCCAGCATTGCACCCGCGTGCTGTGTGCCGATGCCGAGCGTTCGGTGTTCTTTGATTACTACCAGACTGGCGATGCCAGCCTGCGTCTGGACCACGGCTCGCGTATCGAAGGCATCGGCCGGCCGCGTGTGGAAGCGTCGTTTCTGCCCAAGGTGATCGACGCGATGGTCAAGGTACCGGACGCCTTGTCACTGGCGGCCATGCACTACCTGGCAGAACGTCTGGGGCGCCATGTGGGCGGGTCGAGCGGGACCAACCTGATCGGCGCACTGATGGCCGCTCAGCACATGAAGGCGGCGGGGGAGACGGGGTCGATGGTGGCGATTCTGTGTGACGGCGGCGAGCGCTACGCCACGACCTACTACGATCCGGCGTGGCTCAAGGCCCAGGGGTATGAGTTGAGTGGCTTGATGGCGGTGGTGGCAGCGACGGTGGAGCGAGGTGAGCCATTGCCGGCCTCGGTGCTGCGCGCCAATATCTGAAAATCATCAGACGCCGAATACCACTGTGGGAGCGAGCCTGCTCGCGAAAGCGGTATCTAATTCAACACGTATGTTGACTGATCTACCGCCTTCGCGAGCAGGCTCGCTCCCACAGGGATTTGTGTCACTGCAATGATCGGGTATCAGGCCTCTAGACCGAGAATGTCCCGGGCCACCGCTTCAGCAATGCGAATCCCGTCGACACCCGCCGACAGAATCCCGCCCGCATACCCGGCACCTTCACCGGCCGGGAACAAGCCTTTCACGTTCAGGCTCTGCATCGACTCGTTGCGGGTAATGCGCAGTGGCGAAGACGTACGCGTCTCGATCCCGGTCAACACCGCATCGTGCAGCGAGTAACCGCGAATCTGCTTCTCGAACGCCGGCAAGGCTTCGCGAATCGCTTCGATGGCGAACGCCGGCAACGCCAGCGCCAGATCACCCAGGGCAACGCCCGGCTTGTAGGACGGCTCGACGCTACCCAGTTCGGTGGACGCTTTGCCCGCGATAAAATCGCCGACCAGTTGCGCCGGGGCTTCGTAGTTGCTGCCGCCCAGCACAAAGGCGTGGGATTCCAGGCGTTCCTGCAACTCGATACCGGCCAGCGGGCCGCCCGGATAATCGACTTCCGGGGTAATGCCGACGACGATGCCGGAGTTGGCATTGCGCTCGTTGCGCGAATACTGGCTCATGCCATTGGTCACGACGCGGTTCGGTTCGGACGTCGCTGCCACGACCGTACCGCCCGGGCACATGCAGAAGCTGTAGACCGAACGGCCGTTCTTGGCGTGGTGCACCAGTTTGTAGTCGGCGGCGCCCAGTTTCGGGTGGCCGGCGTACTTGCCCAGGCGCGCGCGGTCGATCAGCGACTGCGGGTGCTCGATGCGGAAACCCACCGAGAATGGCTTGGCTTCCATGTACACGCCACGGCCGTGGAGCATGCGGAATGTATCGCGGGCGCTGTGGCCGAGGGCCAGGATCACATGTTTCGAATGGATCTGTTCGCCGCCATTGAGTTCGACGCCGACCAGTTGGCCGTCATCGATCAACACGTCGGTGACACGCTGCTGGAAGCGCACTTCGCCGCCAAGGGCGCGAATCTGCTCACGCATGTTTTCCACCACGCCGGTCAGTCGGAACGTACCGATGTGCGGTTTGCTGACGTAGAGGATTTCTTCCGGCGCGCCGGCCTTGACGAATTCGTGCAGGACCTTGCGACCGAGGAACTTCGGGTCCTTGATCTGGCTGTACAGCTTGCCGTCGGAGAATGTCCCCGCGCCGCCTTCACCAAATTGCACGTTGGATTCCGGGTTGAGCACGCTTTTGCGCCACAGGCCCCAGGTGTCCTTGGTGCGCTGGCGTACTTCGGTGCCGCGTTCGAGAATGATCGGCTTGAAGCCCATTTGCGCCAGCAGCAGCCCGGCGAAAATCCCGCACGGACCGAAGCCGACGACGATCGGACGCGCATTCAGGTCGGCCGGTGCCTGGCCTACCGCTTTGTAACTGACATCCGGCGCCACGTTGACGTTACGGTCGTCGGCGAACTTGTGCAGCACCGCCGCCTCGTCGCGAACTTCAAGGTCGATGGTGTAGATGAAACACAGTTCGGAGGACTTTTTGCGCGCGTCGTAGCTGCGCTTGAACAAGGTGAAGTCGAGCAGGTCATCGCTGGCAAGCCCCAAGCGCTGCACGATGGCAGGGCGCAGGTCTTCATCGGGATGGTCGATCGGCAACTTGAGTTCGGTGATTCGTAACATGGCGGGATCCGGTTCGCGGGGCGCACAACTGCGCCAGGGCGTTTGAAGCCCGCGATTATAAGCCCCAAAGGCAGCGTCCAGTGAGGCAAAAACCGCCTCTCGTCGAATCAGTCGTCGCGCGCTCCGCCAAAATAACCGCATCCGCGCTGCACCTGGCCGTCAATTCGCAGCTCGGCACTCATGTGCTGGATGCTGCCGGTGCTGCTGTCGACGCAACGTTGCGGTGCAACCCACAGTTCAATGTGCTGGTTGTTGGCTTCGGTACTGAGGTTGAAGCGGCCATCACCCAGTTGCTCCTCGACGTAGGGCACGGCCAGCGGCGGCTGGCCGGCGCGGTCGATGACCATGCCTTTGCCGCTGACTTTCACGTTCCACTCCGGTGTGTGGCCGGCAGCGCGCAGAATCAGCAGTTTGAAGTTCGGATCATCGCACGCGGTGCCCGAACGCTCGACGCGGTACAACTGCTGCAGATCGAGCTGGCCGTCACCACTGCTGCCGGTCACAACCCGTCCGCGCACGTCGGCAAACAGCTTGCCCTGTTTGTCCGCCAGGTTGGCGGCCTGCTGCAGGACACTGGTACCGCCCGTGTCGTTGACCACATAGCGGTTTGCCTGGTTGCACGGCTGGAACAGCAGTTTGCCGTCCGCTGCGGTCAACTGGCCTTGCATGCGTGTCTGGCCGACATGGGAGGCGCTCGCCCGCTCACCCTCGAACAACTGGCAAGCGGCGAACAGCGGAAGCAGGGCAACGAGGACTAGGGAACGGGCAACACGCATCTTGGGGTCTCCTGACAGGTGCCGCCACGTTACTCAGGCTGATCGTTCATCACAACCCGTTATCGTCTCCACTTTGTATTGGGGCTGACGCAGGTTGCGATTTTTCATCTTCAGATGTGAAAGGTCTGACCTGTTTGCAGGCCTTCCACGCTTTTGGCGTAGGCCAAAGCCACATCTGCCGCAGGAACCGGCTTGAAGCCGCGGAAGTACGGCGCGTATTTGCCCATGGCTTCGACCAGGACGTTCGGGCTGATCGAATTCACACGCAGGCCGCGCGGCAGTTCGATGGCGGCGGCCCGGACGAAACTGTCCAGTGCACCGTTGACCAGCGCCGCCGAGGCGCCGCTGTAAATCGGATCGTGGCTGAGTACGCCAGTGGTGAAGGTGAACGAAGCGCCATCGTTGGCGAACTCGCGACCGATCAGCAACAGGTTGACCTGGCCCATGAGTTTGTCTTTCAGGCCCAGGGCGAAGCTCTCTTCGGTCATCTCATTGAGCGGGGCAAAGGTCACGTTGCCGGCGGCGCACACCAATGCGTCGAATTTGCCGGTCTGCGCGAACAGTTTGCGAATCGAGGTGCTGTCGCTGATATCCACCTGGAAGTCGCCGCTGGAGCGACCGATGCGGATGATTTCGTGGCGTGGCGAGAGTTCTTTGTCGATGGCCGAACCGATGGTGCCGCCTGCGCCAATCAAAAGAATTTTCATGGATGTCGATCCTCGTTGTGGGTTGAACGAGGTATCAGTTTAGAGTGGTTTTTTTCGTAGATAAGCGCGCTAATAGGCAACCTTTGGTTTTCAAATGGAAACAATCCATGAGCGAGATGGATGACCTGGCCGCATTCGCCGTATTGATCGAAGCGGGAAGTTTCACCCTGGCGGCGCAGCAGCTCGGTTGCAGCAAAGGCCAGTTGTCCAAGCGCATCAGCCAGTTGGAAGCGCAGTTTTCCGTGGTGCTGTTGCAACGCACCACCCGCCGCCTGAGCCTGACCGCGGCCGGTGCTGCGTTGTTGCCCCAGGCACAGGCGCTGGTGGTGCAAGTCGAGCGGGCGCGCCAGGCCCTGGCGCGGCTGAAGGACGACATGGCCGGCCCGGTGCGGATGACGGTGCCGGTATCACTCGGGGAAACCTTCTTCGATGGCCTATTGCTGGAGTTTTCCGCCAAATACCCTCAGGTGCAGATCGAACTGGAGCTCAACAACAGCTATCGCGATCTGTCCCGCGACGGCTTCGACCTGGCGATTCGCTCTGACGTGGCCATTGACCAGCGACTGGTGGCGCGCCCGCTGCTGGCGTGGCAAGAGCTGACCTGTGCCAGCCCGGCTTATCTGGAACAATACGGTGAACCGCAAACACCCCAGGCGCTGGCCGAGCATCGTTGCCTGCTCAACAGCCATTACAGCGGCCGCGAAGAATGGCTGTATCACCAGCAGCACGAGTTGTTGCGGGTGCGGGTGTCGGGGCCGTTCGCCAGCAACCACTACAACCTCTTGAAGAAAGCCGCACTGGTCGGCGCCGGTATTGCGCGGCTGCCATCCTACTGTTTGCCAACAGAACTGGCCGATGGGCGTTTGCGATGGCTCCTGCGCGACTATCAGACCCGCAGCATGCCGATGTACCTGGTGCATCCGTATCAGGGCGGATTGCCCAAGCGCACACAGGTGCTGGCGGATTATTTGATCGGGTGGTTCAAGCGCAGTGGGGAGGCGTTGGATCGGCTGTAAATCTTCACACGCACGTCGTCCTGTAGGAGCGAGCTGGCTCGCGATGGGCGTTAACGATGACGAGGGTTGTCTGAATGAACGCAGCGCCCTCGAGTTTCTCGCGAGCAAGCTCGCTCCTACAGAAGAGGGTTTACGAAGCCAGGGAGGTTGGCAGGCATAAAAAAACGGCCCGCGAAGGCCGTTTTTTGTTTACCGCAATGGCTTAGCCGCCGAGGTACGCTTCGCGCACTTTCGGGTCGGTCAGCAGTGCTTCACCGGTGCCTTGCATCACCACCCGGCCGTTCTCCAGAACGTAGGCACGGTCAGCGATTTTCAGCGCCTGGTTGGCGTTCTGCTCGACCAGGAACACGGTCACACCGTCCTTGCGCAGCTGTTCGATGATGTCGAAGATCTGCTGGATGATGATCGGTGCCAGGCCCAGGGACGGCTCGTCGAGCAGCAACAGCTTGGGCTTGCTCATCAGTGCACGGCCGATGGCGAGCATTTGCTGTTCGCCGCCGGACATGGTGCCACCACGCTGGGCGAAGCGTTCTTTCAGGCGTGGGAAAAGTCCGAGGACCTTGTCCATCTGCTCCTGATAGTCGCCCTTGGCGGTGAAGAAACCGCCCATGGACAGGTTTTCTTCCACGGTCAGTCGGGAAAACACCCGACGACCTTCCGGCACCACGGCAATGCTCTTGCGCATGATCTGCGAGGATTCCTGGCCGACCAGTTCCTCACCCATGTAGCGGATGCTGCCGCTGTGGGCGCGCGGCGAACCGCAAAGCGTCATCAGCAACGTGGACTTGCCGGCACCGTTGGCACCGATCAGGGTCACGATCTCGCCCTGGCGGACTTCGACGTTGACGCTGTGCAGGGCCTGGATCTTGCCGTAGAAGGTGGAAACGTTTTCGAACTGCAGCATTTACGCTTCCCCCAGGTAGGCTTTGATCACTTCAGGATTGTCGCGGATCTGTTCCGGTGTGCCGTTGGCCAGGGGGGTGCCCTGGTTGATCACGACGATGTGGTCGGAAATGCTCATGACCAGTTTCATGTCGTGTTCGATCAGCAGCACGGTGACGTTGTGCTCTTCACGCAGCACGCTGATCAGCGCCTTGAGGTCTTCGGTTTCCTTCGGGTTCAGGCCGGCGGCCGGTTCGTCGAGCATGAGGATCCGCGGGCGGGTCATCATGCAGCGGGCGATTTCCAGGCGACGTTGCTGACCATAGGCCAGGGTGCCTGCCGGGCGGTTGGCGAACTCCTTGAGGTGAACCTTGTCCAGCCAGTACTCGGCGTACTCCATGGCCTCGCGCTCGCTTTTGCGGAACGACGGGGTCTTGAACAGGCCGGACAGGAAGTTGGTGTTCAGGTGACGATGCTGAGCGATCAGCAGGTTCTCGACCGCCGTCATGTCCTTGAACAACCGCACGTTCTGGAAGGTGCGCACCACGCCCTTGAGGGCGATCTTGTGGCCCGGCAGGCCTTCGATCGGCTCGCCGTCCAGCAGGATGCTGCCGCCGCTCGGCTTGTAGAAGCCGGTCAGGCAGTTGAACACGGTGGTCTTGCCGGCGCCGTTAGGGCCGATCAGCGCCACCACTTGTTTCTCCTTCACGCTCAAGGCCACGCCGTTGACCGCCAGCAAGCCGCCGAAGCGCATGCTCAGGTTATCTACTTTCAGGATCTCGCGGCTCATTTGCGCAGCTCCATGTGAGGACGTTGCATGGGCAGCAGGCCTTGAGGGCGCCAGATCATCATCAGCACCATCAAGGCGCCGAACATCAACATGCGGTATTCACTGAACTCACGCATCATTTCCGGCAACAGGATCATCACCGTGGCCGCGAGTACGACACCCAGTTGCGAGCCCATGCCGCCCAGCACCACGATGGCGAGGATGGTCGCCGACTCGATGAAGGTGAAGGACTCTGGTGTCACCAGGCCCTGACGCGCGGCGAAGAAGCTGCCGGCGAAACCGGCGAAGCAGGCACCCAGGGTGAAGGCCGACAGCTTGATGATCGTCGGGTTCAGACCCAAAGCACGGCAGGCGATCTCGTCTTCACGCAGTGCTTCCCAGGCACGACCCAGAGGCATGCGCAGCAAGCGGTTGATGACGAACAGGGCGAACAGTGCGAGGAATAACGCAACCAGGTAGAGGAAGATCACCTTGTTGATCGAGTTGTATTCCAGGCCGAAGTACTCGTGGAACGTCTGCAGGCCTTCAGCCGCCTTGCGCTCGAAGGTCAGGCCGAAGAACGTCGGTTTCTCGATGTTGCTGATGCCGTTCGGACCGCCAGTCAGCCCGGTCAGGTTACGCAGGAACAGACGGATGATTTCACCGAAGCCCAGGGTCACGATCGCCAGGTAGTCACCGCGCAAGCGCAGCACCGGGAAGCCGAGCAGGAAGCCGAAGGTGGCCGCCATCAGGCCGGCAATCGGCAGGCAGATCCAGAAGCTCAGGCCGTAGTAGTGCGACAGCAGCGCGTAGCTGTAGGCGCCTACGGCATAGAAGCCGACGTAACCGAGGTCGAGCAGGCCGGCCAGGCCAACCACGATGTTCAGGCCCAGGCCCAGCATCACGTAGATCAGCACCAGGGTGGCGATATCCACCGCGCCGCGAGAGCCGAAGAACGGCCAGACCAGTGCGCCGATGATCAACGCAATGATGATCCAGCGCTGGGTGGTCGGCAGGGTCAGAAAGTTACTGGCCTTGGCCGGCATCACTGGCATGTTGGGCGAGGATTTCCAGGCCGCGCTGATCTGCTGGTCGAACAGGACCCGCAGGAACATCAGCACCGAGCACACGGCGATGGTGATCAGGGTGGCGTCGCTGGTGCCATGAACTTCGAGGTTGATGCCGACGATGGTCAGCTTCAGACCGAGTACCGGGTAGGCCACGGCCCACACCAGCAAAGCGCTGAACAGCGCCTGTTTAAGATTCCTAGTCATACCTTCTCAACCTCCGGACGGCCCAACAGGCCGGTTGGCCGGAACAACAGCACCAGAACCAATAGACCGAAAGCCACGACGTCCTTGTACTGGTCGCCGAAGATATCGGCACCAAAGGCTTCCGCTACCCCGAGCACGATCCCGCCGAGCATGGCGCCGGGGATGCTGCCGATACCGCCCAGTACCGCGGCGGTGAAGGCCTTGAGGCCAACGAGGAAACCGGCGTTCGGGTTGATCACACCGTATTGCATGCTCAGCAGCACGGCCGCGATGGCCGCCAGTGCCGCACCGATGACGAAGGTCAGGGCGATGATGTTGTTGGTGTTGATACCCAGCAGGTTGGCCATCTTGATGTCTTCGGCGCAGGCGCGGCAGGCGCGGCCCAGGCGAGAGCGGGAGATGAACAGGGTCAGGCCGAGCATGGCGATCAAAGTCACCACGAACACCACGATTTGCATGTAGGAAATCAGCACTTCATGTGCGCCACCTGGCCCGATGGCGAAGTTGCCGGGGATCAGGTTGGAGATGGATTTGTCCTTGGAGTCTTGCGCCAGCAGAACCGTGTTCTGCAGGAAGATCGACATGCCGATGGCGGAAATCAGCGGGATCAGACGGTTGCTGCCGCGCAAGGGGCGGTAGGCGATCCGTTCGATGCTGTAGCCGTAGGCACTGGTGACAACGATGGTTGCAAGGAAAGCAGCGGCCATCAACAGCGGAACGCTGTCGAGTCCCAGCATGGCCAGCCCGGCGATGGCGATGAACGCCACGTAGGAGCCGATCATGTACACCTCGCCGTGGGCGAAGTTGATCATTCCAATGATGCCGTAAACCATCGTATAGCCGATGGCGATCAGGGCATACGTGCTGCCAATGGTCATGCCATTAACCAGCTGTTGGAAAAAGTGATAGATGTCAGGCATTACAGCGCTCCTAAAAACCTGATACGCATTTCACTGGTGGAGTCATTTTCCCGCCCGGGCCCCGTGGATCTGCATCCACTTCGAATCCGGGGTTTGCCAGCGAACCGCTGATGACGGTTTTGAGATTTTCAGGTGGGGAGGCTGGCGGATCACGCCAGCGCGGCCCAAAACGTTCGTAAAATAAAGCCCACGGCACGCCGTGGGCTTTATTGGCAGTCAGTCAGGCAGCGCCTTACTGAGGCGAAGCTTCAGTTTTTGGTTTGCCGAAGTGCCACTCGTAAACCACAAATTTGAAGTCTTTCAGGTCGCCCTTGGCGTCGAAGCTCAGGTCGCCAGTCGGGGTCTTGAAGGTGCCGGCGTGGATGGCTTCAGCCACTTTGCCTGCGTCTTCGGACTTGGCCGCCTTGATGCCTTCGGCGATCACTTCCACAGCCGAGTAGGCCGGGAACACGAACGGACCGCTCGGGTCTTCTTTCTTGGCCTTGAATGCGTCAGCCAGGGCAATGTTGGCCGGATCCTGGTCGAAGGACTTCGGCAGGGTCACCAGCAGGCCTTCGGAAGCGTCCTTGGCGATCTGCGAAATGGAGTCGTTACCCACGCCTTCCGGACCCATGAAGCGGGCTTTCAGGCCTTTTTCCTGGGATTGACGCAGGATCAGGCCCAGCTCCGGGTGGTAGCCGCCGTAGTAGACGAAGTCGACGTTGGCTTGCTTGAGCTTGGAGATCATCGAAGAGAAGTCTTTGTCGCCGGCGTTGATGCCTTCGAACACGGCAACCTTCACGCCTTTGCCTTCGAGGGTTTTCTTCACGGCAGTGGCGATGCCTTCGCCGTATTGCTGTTTGTCGTGCAGAACAGCAACGATTTTCGGTTTTACGTGATCGGCAATGTAGTTACCGGCGGCAGGGCCCTGGGCGCTGTCCAGGCCGATGGTGCGGAACACCATTTTGTAACCACGGTTGGTGATGTCCGGGCTGGTGGCAGCCGGGGTGATCATGATCACGCCTTCGTCTTCGTAGATGTCCGAAGCCGGTTGAGTGGAGCTGGAGCACAGGTGGCCGACCACGAACTTGACGCCGTCGTTGACGACTTTGTTCGCGACCGCAACAGCTTGTTTTGGATCGCAGGCGTCATCGTATTCAACGGCTTCGAGTTTCTTGCCGTCTACGCCGCCCTTGGCGTTGATCTGTTCGATGGCCATTTTGGCGCCACTGAACTGCATGTCGCCGTATTGGGCTACAGGGCCGGTTTTAGGGCCGGCGATGCCGATCTTGATGGTGTCAGCTGCGAACGAATGGCTGGCAACCCCGGCCAGAACCATAGCGGCAAACAGTTTGGAAATCTGCTTAGTAGCCTTAGTCATAGTGCTCCACTCTTACTGTTGTAGTTTTTATAGTCCTGGCGCCGAAAGCAGCAGAACCGGGTCAGATATCTGCGACATTCCCCGGAAAAGTCCCTCGGCAACTGTACCGGTACAGTGTAGAGCGCCGATTGTCGGCCTGGGAAGGCGGCGTCGGGGGACAAAACCTGCAGGTGTCGCTTTATTGAAAGAAAGATACAGAATTGCGGCGGGGTGTTGAGAGGCTTATAGCCCGATTCAGTGCATTCCCTGGCTTTCCTGCGCTTTTCATTTCGGTCACTCGATTGCATCCGGGTTTTTCTGCCAGACCACCGACGTTATCATTCGCGTCGATTTCTTTTCCGGACAGTCCCATGAATAAAGAACCTAGCACCCTCTATGCCAAGCTGCTTGGTGAAACCGCATCTATTTCCTGGAAAGAGCTGGAGCCGTTCTTTGCCAAGGGTGCCCTATTGTGGGTCGATCCTGGCCTGGATTTGATCGCCGCCGCCGAAGCCGTAGCCCAGGATGAAGGGGAGAAAGTGGCTGCCTGGCTGGCTGCTGACAAACTCGCCAAACTGTCTGAAACGCGGGCGCTGGATCTTTTTGAACGTGATCCGCAGTTGTGGGCGGTGGTTGTTTCGCCGTGGATTCTGATCCAGGAAAGGGCGCAGGCTTAAAAGGTTGCACTCGATTGGTGCGCACCCTTCAGAGGGAAAAGTGTGTAGCCGAGTAGCGTGATGGCACGTTGCCGTAGAGAAAGGCCACAGCCTCACGGTGACGTAAACGTAACGGGAACAGTTGGGAGGGCAACTGAACGGTTGCTCAATTGTTTCTGGATGTTGATTTGTGTTGAATCCTGAAGCGCCTTCGCGAGCAGGCTCGCTCCCACAGTTGACCGCGTTCTTTCTGGATGAATGCGATCACTGTGGGAGCGAGCCTGCTCGCGAAAGGGTCAACGCGGTTTCGTACCTGGCCTTAGTAAGCCGTCTTGCCCGTATGGTTATTCAACGAAATGACCTTGGTCTTGCCGATGCGGTGACGGTAGATTTCGCGCAGGTACTTGATCGCTTTCTTCACACAGTCGCGTGACAGGCGGATGTCGTTGATCGAGACGAACTTTTCCTTGTCGTTGATCAGCTCGCGGTATTTCTTCTCGTACATCGGCTTGATCGCGTACCAGTTGGTATCGAGGATCTTTGCCGGGTTCTCGAATTCGTTGAGCAAGTCGTCGATGCGGCCTTCGTCGAATTCTTCCTGGACGATGAAGTCCAGGATCGAGTTGTCCAGGGTTTCGTCGAAACGGTAGGCAGACTTCGCAAAGCAGCGCTTGATGAAGGCCACGATCAGCGTCAGGAAGTCGTCCGACAGGCACGGGCTCTTGGCGATCAGGGTGGTCAGCGACAGGTTGGCCGAAGCACCTATCACCAGCGCGTAGCGCTTGAGCGTGGTGTTGGGGAACAGGCTGTTGAGGTGCGTCTTCAACCGGTTCAAGTCCATGTAGGACAGCTTGTAGTCCTTCGGCAGGGAAACGATCGACACCACCGACGAGCAATTCTTGAAGAAGTGCAGGTCATGCAGGGCCGCCGCGTCGTATCCCGAATTCTTGTACTGCTCCAGCGACGCGCGATAGCGCTTGGACTCGATCGGCAACAGGCTGATGCCTTCGATGGCCTGGGTGACCTTGTTGAAGTGCGGCAGGTCGATCGAACGGAAGAACAGGTCATCGATGTTCAGGCGCTGCGGCTCTTTCTCGAACACCTTGAATTTGTCGCTGCTCGGCGGCGGGGTTTCCGGCACCACGGACTCGGCATAGGCAATCGCCACCGGGCCGGCCAGGCTCATGAACAGGTCGTTGGCGTCCAGGCGGATTGTTTCGCCGATGTCGATGCCGGCACGACGGAAATAGTTCTGGTCGTAGTCGGTGGTCACCGCCTGAGCCGTCAGAATGTTGAAGATCTGCTGCGAGATGTATTGGTTGGCATGCTTTTCCATGGCATTGACATCAATGTTCTGGATATTGCCGTCATCATTCTCTTCGGCGTAACGCATGATGTCGTTGGAAATCAGCATCATCGCGTTCCACGGGCGGATGCGGCCCATGACGCTGGCTTCGCTGCTGTCTTCGTTGGCGAAGTTGTAGGAGAAGTCCCACTCTTCCGACAGGTACTTGCACAGCAGGCGACCGGCGTTGATGTGCAATGCCTCGGACATTTCACTGCGGTGATCGGAGATATTCGGCAGCACACAGATGCCACTGGTGAAGATCGGTTCGAAGACGAAGGAGTGGCCGCTCTTGCTGTCGTGCTCGTCCATCGGTTTGGTGTCGAACGTCTTGTTCATGTACGAGTGCTGCTGGGCCAGGCCGAACTCCGAGGCCATGCCCGAACCGGTACCGCCACCGGCACTGAAGATCGAGAAATACAGGCGCGACTGGTTGGCCTTGATGCCGCAGCTGTCGATCAGGTACGAGTGAATCATTTTCCAGTCAGGGCTGGAGAAACGCTGGGTGTCCTTGTTCAGGATGATCTTGGCCAGGTACTGGCCGAGGATCGGCGCGTTACCGGCGCCACCGGCGTGGACTTCCGACAAGTCCATGATCTTCATCTTGCTGTAGTCACGCAGGAAACCGCTTTTTTCGCCCTTGCGCGAGAAACGGATGCGTCCGGCGATGTCCTTGTCCAGGTCGCCGAGCATCACCAGCGGCTCGACCAGAAACACTGGCTTGGTGTTTTTGTTCTGGCCCAGGCGCAGGTTGTTGCGGATCCACTGGGCCGGGCTGTAGCCCTTTTCGGCAAGACGCTTGTCCGGCGACAGGCGATCTTCGTTGTTGAATTCGTTGAGGTAGAACTTGCGGGCGTTGTACACCAGCTCCGCCACGTCCAGGGCGATGTTCGAGCCGCAACGGCCCAGGCCGATCAGGCACACCGACGGGAATTCCTGGTCGTTGTGCTGTTCGCTGTCGCCTTCCAGGCGCGGTGGGCGCGGGAACACCATGTCGCGCAGGCCATCGAGGTTATCGAGGATGCGGTCGGTATTGGTTTCGGTGAAGTACAGATACTGCTGGGTCGCCAACGGGCGGGATTGAATCAATGGCTTCGGTGATGACGGGCTGTTGGCCGCGGGGCTCAACGTCAGATCGGTTACCGCAGTGGCCGGGTTGTTTTTAGAAGTCATTGTTCGCCATCTACCTGGGCTGATTGGTTGTCCGACTCACTGTCGTCGAACCGTCACGGAATAGAGTCGCGTCTTTTTTCAGCGCGTACTTGGACCATGCCTTGGTCTTTAGCCTGAGCATTGCTCGGAGTGAATCCTTTCCTAAGTCATGATGGATCGGCCAATATCTGACGATCTTTAATCAAAAGGAGGCTAAATGATGTCAATGCTACCTTCGCTGGGGTTTGCCGGCATCGGCCTGATGGGACTGCCGATGTGCCGGCGCCTGCTGGCCGCGGGTTATCCGCTGGCGGTATGGAATCGCAATCCGGACAAGTGCGGGCCGCTGGTGGAAGCAGGCGCACGCCAGGTCGCCAGCCCGGCCGAACTGTGCCAGCACGCCGACGTGGTGATGTTGTGCCTGGCGGATACGTCGGTTGTGCGCGAGGTAGTGTTTGGTCCGACGGGCATTGTCCAGGGGGCAAAAAAAGGCCAGTTACTGGTGGACTTTTCCAGCCTGGAACCCAACGCCACGCGGGAAATGGCCGCAGAACTCGCCAGCAGAACCGGCATGGGCTGGCTCGACACACCGGTGTCCGGTGGCGTGGTCGGTGCCGAGGCTGGAAGCCTGGCGATCATGGTGGGTGGCGAGTCACAGGATCTGGATCGGGTACGCCCCGTTCTGCTGAACCTGGGGCAGCGCGTGACGCACATGGGCGGCGTGGGGGCAGGGCAGGTGACCAAGGCATGCAATCAGATGATCGTCGCCTGCAATGCCTTGGTCATTGCCGAGGTGGTCGCGCTGGCCGAACGTTCCGGGGTTGATGCAAGCCTGATCGCCGAAGCGCTGGCCGGCGGCTTTGCCGATTCGAAACCGTTGCAGATCCTGGCCCCGCAGATGGCTGGAAACCGTTTCGAGCCGGTCAAGTGGCATGTGCGCACGTTGCTCAAGGATCTGGATACGGCGGTGAAGTTTTCCCGTGAGCAAGGCTCGGCGACACCGATAAGCGGTCTGGCCGCACAGTTGATGCGCCTGCATGGGAGTCAGGGGTTCCTTGAAAAAGACCCGTCTACATTAGTGCAGATGTACCGTGAGCCAGACTCAGCGTCCTGAAGGTGCAGGCGTGTTTGCGCTGGTTGATTTCGTTCAGTACCGGACGCAGCTCGGCCAGTGGCACCGGCCGACTGAGCAAATAGCCCTGAACGAAGTCACAGCCATGGTTTTCCAGGAACTGGTATTGCTCGAAGGTTTCGACCCCTTCGGTGACCACTTGCAGGTGCAGGGTATGGGCCATGACGATAATCGCCTGGACAATTTCCATGTCCTGGGTGGCCTTGGGGATGTCCTGGATGAACGAGCGGTCGATTTTCAGTGTGTTCAGGGGCAGGCGCTTGAGGTAGGCCAGGGATGAATAGCCGGTGCCGAAGTCATCGATCGACAGCGACACGCCGAGGGCGCGTATCTGCCGCAGCAACACCAGGGTGTCGGCAATATTGCCCATCAAGGCGTTTTCCGTGACTTCCAGTTCCAGCCGGTGGGGCTCCACGCCGGCGGCCCGCAACGCATGCTCGATTTCATCGGCCAGTTCTTCGCGCGCCAGGTTCAGGGGCGAGCAATTCACGGCGATCTTGAGGTCTTCGCAGCCCTGGCGCGACAATTCGCCCAGATCTTCGCAGGCCTTGCGCAGCACCCAGTTGTCCAGCTCGGCGATCAGGCCGTTGGCCTCGGCGATGGCGATAAAACGATCCGGTACGAGTAAACCGTGGACCGGGTGTTGCCAGCGGATCAAGGCTTCGAGCTTGCTGACCTGGCCGGTCTTGAAGTCATAGATCGGCTGGTAGTAGAGCATCAGGCCGGTGTCTTCGCGCAGGGCGTGGCGCAACTCTTCTTCCAGTTGCAGCTCCAGCGTGGCGCGGGTTTTCAGGTTGGCGCTGAAAAAATTCAGGCCGTTGCGGCCGCTGCCCTTGGACTGATACAGCGCCAGGTCGGCGTTCTTCAACAGTTCCTCACACGTCTTGCCGTCGTCCGGAAACAGGCTGATGCCGATGCTGGTGGTCATGACCATGCGCCGGCCGGCCAGCTCGATGGGTTCCTTCATTTTCAGCATGATACGTTGGGCCAGCTGTCGCGCTTCGTCACGGTCATGCAGGTCAATGAGCAGGCAGAACTCGTCGCCACCGAAGCGTGCGACCACATCCTCGTGACTGCGAACCGAGCTCTTGATGTGCCCGGCAAGCACTTTGAGCAGTTCGTCACCGGCATCGTGGCCAAGGCTGTCGTTGATCCGCTTGAAATGATCGATGTCCAGGAACAGGACCGCCAGCATCCCGCCCTTGTTGGATTTCTCGATGAGCTTTTCGGCGAAGACCTGGTTGAACCCGCGGCGATTGATCAAGTTGGTCAGCGGATCGTAGTGCGCCACTTGTTGCAACGACATGCGTGCCTGGTCGAGTTGGCTGAGCAGGGAGTTGACCCGCTGCAGGTCACGGTCCTTGTGTTGCAGTTTCTTGTCCGCCAGTGCCGCGCTGATGCTGCTGCCGATGATCAGCAGGGTCATGACCGTCACGGTCAGCGCCAGTTGCAGATGGCTTTGTTCGCCGGTTTGCGTTGGCAGGCTGTCGTTGGGCAGTACCAGGTTGAAGGCAGCCATGGCAGTGAGGTGCATACTGAGGATGCCCGCCCCGAGCAGCAGGCTGGCACAGTATTTGAAGAGCTGATGCAGCATGCCGGCGCCATTGCGCAGATACCATGCCAGCAACAAGGCTGCCAGCGCGGCACCGATCGCGAGCGCGATGGAAAGGGCAAACAGACCCGGTTGGTAATAGATCGAGGCAGTGGCGTGCATGGCGGTCATGCCCACGTAATGCATGGTCGCGATACCCAGGCCAATCCCGATCGATGCCTTTAGGCACTGTTGCAGATTCAAATCAGGGCGGCTGAGGGTATGCATTGCCAGCCAAGCGGCGAGCATCGCGATGGTTAGCGAAAACACCGTGACAGGCAGTTGGTAGTAAAGGCCGATAGGCGCCTGGAATGCCAGCATCCCGACAAAATGCATGGCCCAGATACCGCCGGCCAGGCATCCGCTGCCCACCCAGCGCCAGCGCGTTTTGGATGCGGATTTTTCAGCGTGAGCCACACGTTCGGCCATGTCCAGCGTCGCGAAACAGCCGACACAGGCGACCAGATAAGCCAGCAGCACCAGAAAAGGGTCATGTGTGCAATTGAGTATGACCTGCCCACTCTCTGGTAGCTCGGTAATGAAATGCAAACCAAGCCACGCCATAGCATGCCCCATCGTTATCCCTCAGGCCGGCGCAAGGAGCGCTGGCGAATGCCCTGGAGTATAGAGGGCATGGATGGAGTGCAAGCGATGGTGGCACATTGGCACTAATGATTTTGATATTAACCTGATAGCGATTGGTGCTATTGATCAGGCGATTTGCTTCTGAGGCATCTCGAACGCGGGTTGCAGGGCCGGCAAGCCGAATGCGGCACGGGCCGCGTCGCAATCGGGATTGGCCAGGCCATCGACCCATGAAGCATCGAATTCCCGGCAGGTGCTGGAGCGCTTTTCGTAGATCGAGCACTGCACCGTACTGCCCACGTCTCCCACCAGGCTGGTGCAGCGCACGGGTTTGCAGCCGGTGCCGATCATCGCGACCCGACTGGGGCTGATCTGCTCGACAAGCTCATCGGGTACCGTCCCCCCGGCAGAAGCGCATTCGCCCCAGAAAAATGACACGCGAAAATGAGAACAGCAGGCACCGCAATTCAGACACGGACTGGCTTCGGACATGGGCGATTATCGTAAGGAGGAGTGGAGACACAGGGGAGAGCAAGGCCGCTATTCTAGGCTTCGCCAACGGCTTGGGAAGGGGGGTGGAAAGGTATTTTTCAACGACCGGACGGACTGCGAAATACCCACCCTGCGAAAGCTCCTACAGGTTGCGTTCCATGGGTTGGTATCAGCCTGGCGAATAATGAAAGACAGGTGTGGCCGGCCTGTCTAGATTGCAAAGTCCGGGGGCAGTGACGCCCCAAAAACAATAAAAGAGACGGACCCATGCAGAACTCGACCCAAGCGGCCAATGCCTGGCGCATCCTGTTCCTGTTGTTCCTGGCCAACCTGTTCAACTTTTTCGACCGCACCATCCCGGCCATCATCATCGAACCCATTCGCATGGAATGGCACCTCAGTGATTTCCAGTTGGGGATCATCGGTACGGCGTTCACCATCGTCTACGCCATTGCCGGCCTGCCGTTGGGGCGCATGGCCGATACCGGTTCGCGCAGCAAGCTGATGGGTTGGGGGCTGGCGGTGTGGAGCGGGTTGACGGCCGTCAACGGTATGGTGGGCAGCTTCTGGAGCTTCCTGATCGTGCGCATGGGTATCGGCATCGGCGAGGCCAGTTACGCGCCAGCCGCCAACTCGCTGATCGGCGACCTGTTTCCGGCGCACCGCCGGGCGCGGGCCATGGGCATCTTCATGCTCGGGCTGCCATTGGGACTGTTGCTGGCGTTCTTCACCATCGGCGCGATGGTCAAGGCTTTCGATAGCTGGCGTGCGCCGTTCTTTATCGCGGCGGTGCCCGGGCTGTTCCTCGCGATATTCATGTTTTTCATCAAGGAACCGAAACGCGGCGCCGCCGAGAGCGTTCAGGTGTCGCAGGAAAAGATCGATCGGCCGATCCGTCGGGTATTGGCTGTGCCGACCTTTTTGTGGCTGGTGATGGCCGGTCTGTGTTTCAACTTCGCCACCTATGCCTGCAACTCGTTTCTGGTGCCGATGCTGCAACGCTATTTCCTCATGCCGTTGCAGGATGCCGCGGTCGCCACCGGAGTCATTGTCGGCGTGACCGGGTTGATCGGCCTGACCCTCGGTGGCTGGATCGCCGACAAGATTCACCAGCGGATTGCCAACGGACGGCTGTTGTTTGCGGCGTTCAGCCTGATGATTTCGACGGTCTGCACCGCGTGGGCGCTGCATTCCGGGCGCATCGAGATCGGGGTGTTTGTCGCCGTATTCAGCCTCGGCTGGCTGTTCGCCTACAACTTCTACACCTGCGTGTACACGGCGATGCAGGACGTGGTGGAACCGCGCCTGCGGGCGACGGCCATGGCATTGTTCTTTGCCGGTTTGTACCTGTTGGGCGGCGGCCTGGGACCGGTGGTGGTCGGGGCCTTGTCGGATCACTTTGCCCATTCGGCGATGCTGGCCGCCGGTGCCGGGCAGATGACCGAAGCCTTCAAGGCGGTCGGCCTGCACGATGCGATGTACCTGATTCCGGTGGCGCTGTTTTTCACCGTGGTGTTTCTGTTCCTGGCTTCGCGGTGTTTTGTGCGCGATGCCAAGCGAATGAAAGAGGGGTTGGTGGCGGTGGTTGAGCCAGTGGAGGCTATAGCGACTGCATGAGCGCTTTCGCGAGCGGGCTCGCTCCCACATTGGATCTTCGGTGCAGATGAGATCCCTGTGGGAGCGAGCCTGCTCGCGAAGAGTCCAGCCGCATCACTGCAAAAATCAGATAGATAAAAAGGCCCGCATCGCTGCGGGCCTTTTTATTTGCGGATCGGGGAGGGGATTAACCCGCCACCAGCACCCGAATCGCTTCCAGTCGCAGCGCAGCCTTGTCGAGCATGGCCAGGCCTTGTTCGCGTTGTTTGCGCAGGGCAACCAGTTCGCTGTCGCGCACGGTCGGGTTGACTGCTTGCAACGCGGTCAGGCGCGCCAGTTCTTCTTCGGTATCGGCGGCCAGGCGACGCTGCGCCTCGGCGACACGCTCGGTGTGACGAGGCAGGATCTTCGCTTCGCCGGCATTGATCCGTGGCGTCAGTTGGTCACGCTGGGCCTGGATGAACTTGTTGGCGCTGGCACGCGGCACGCTCTCGAGCTGATCGTTCAGGGTTTCGAACGAGACGCGGGCCGACAGGTCGTTGCCATTGGTATCGAGCAGGCAGCGCAGGGCGGCCGGCGGCAGGTAGCGGCCCAGTTGCAGTGAGCGTGGGGCGACCACTTCGCTGACATACAACAGTTCCAGCAATACGGTGCCCGGCTTGAGTGCCTTGTTCTTGATCAACGCCACGGCGGTGTTGCCCATGGAGCCGGACAGCACCAGATCCATACCGCCCTGAACCATCGGGTGCTCCCAGGTGATGAACTGCATGTCTTCGCGAGACAGCGCCTGGTTACGGTCGTAAGTGATGGTCACGCCTTCGTCGTCGCCCAGCGGGAAGCTGGCGTCGAGCATTTTTTCGCTCGGCTTGAGGATCAGCGCGTTTTCCGAGTGGTCTTCGCTGTCGATGCCAAAGGCGTCAAACAGGGTTTCCATGTAGATCGGCAGCGCGAACTGATCGTCCTGCTCAAGGATATCTTCCACCAGTGCGTCGCCTTCGCCCGCGCCACCGGAGTTCAGCTCCAGCAAACGGTCACGGCCGGTGTGCAATTCGGCTTCCAGGCGCTCACGCTCGGTGCGGGCTTCGTCGATCAGCGCTTGCCACTCGCTATCGTCGGCTTCTTCGAGCAGCGGCAGCAGGCGCGGGCCGAACTGATGCTGCAAGGCGTTGCCGGTCGGGCAAGTGTTGAGGAAGGCGTTCAGTGCTTCGTGGTACCACTGGAACAGGCGCTCCTGCGGGCTGGTTTCCAGGTACGGCACATGCAGTTCGATGACGTGTTTCTGGCCGATCCGGTCCAGTCGACCGATACGCTGTTCCAGCAGGTCCGGGTGGGACGGCAGGTCGAACAGCACCAGGTGATGGGAGAACTGGAAGTTGCGACCTTCACTGCCGATTTCCGAGCAGATCAGCACTTGCGCGCCAAACTCTTCGTCGGCGAAGTAGGCGGCGGCGCGGTCACGCTCGAGGATGTTCATGCCTTCGTGGAACACCGTGGCCGGAATGCCGGAGCGCACGCGCAGGGCGTCTTCCAGGTCCATGGCGGTTTCGGCGTGGGCGCAGATCACCAATACTTTGGTGCGCTTGAGCATCTTCAACTGATCGATCAGCCATTCGACGCGCGGGTCGAATTTCCACCAGCGTTCTTCTTCGCTGGCATCCGGTTGGGCCTGGAAGCTGACTTCCGGGTACAGCTCGGCGTGATCGCCCAGCGGCAGTTCGAGGTATTCGTCCGGGCATGGCAGCGGGTACGGATGCAGCTTGCGCTCCGGGAAACCCTGCACGGCGGCGCGGGTGTTACGGAACAGCACGCGGCCGGTGCCGTGACGGTCGAGCAATTCGCGCACGAGGCGGGCGCTGGCTTCGGTGTCGCCATCGTTGACCGCGGCCAGCAAGGCTTCGCCTTCGTTACCGAGGAAACCGTGGATGGTCTTGTGGGCTTGCGGCGAAAGGCGTCCCTTGTCCAGCAACTCCTGAACGGCTTCAGCCACCGGGCGATAGTTTTCGCTCTCGGCGCGGAAGGCCTGCAGGTCGTGGAAGCGGTTCGGATCGAGCAGGCGCAGACGCGCGAAGTGGCTGTCCTGGCCCAGTTGTTCCGGGGTGGCGGTCAACAGCAGCACGCCGGGAATGGTTTCGGCGAGTTGCTCGACCAGCGAGTATTCAGGGCTGACCTGATCTTCGTGCCACACCAGGTGGTGAGCCTCGTCGACCACCAGCAAATCCCAGCCTGCCGCGAACAGCGCGTCCTGGGCTTTCTCGTCGTCTACCAGCCACTCGAGGGCGACCAGTGCGAGCTGGGTGTCTTCGAACGGGTTGCTGGCATCGCTTTCGATGAAGCGCTCTTCGTCGAACAGCGCCACCTGCAGGTTGAAGCGACGGCGCATCTCTACCAGCCACTGGTGCTGCAGGTTCTCCGGAACCAGGATCAGCACACGGCTGGCGCGGCCCGAGAGCAATTGGCGATGGATCACCAGGCCGGCTTCGATGGTCTTGCCCAGGCCCACTTCGTCGGCCAGCAGAACCCGTGGCGCGATACGGTCGGCGACTTCGCGGGCAATGTGCAACTGGTGCGCGATCGGTTGCGCACGCACGCCGCCCAGGCCCCAAAGGGAGGACTGCAACTGGCGGCTGGTATGCTCCAGGGTGTGGTAACGCAGGGAGAACCAGGCCAGCGGGTCGATCTGGCCGGCGAACAGACGGTCGCTGGCCAGGCGGAACTGGATGAAGTTCGACAGCTGGGTTTCCGGCAGGGTGACCACGTCGTTCTGCCCGTTGAGGCCGTGGTAAACCAGCAGGCCATCAATGTCGTCGACTTCGCGGACGATCAGTTTCCAGCCTTCGAAGTGCGTGATGGTATCACCCGGCGAAAACCGCACGCGGGTAAGAGGCGCATTCCGTAGCGCGTACTGGCGAGTGTCGCCAGTGGCCGGGTAGAGCACGGTCAACAAGCGGCCGTCCTGTGCCAGAACGGTGCCTAAACCCAGCTCGGCTTCGCTGTCACTGATCCAGCGTTGCCCCGGTTGATACTGCTGCGCCATGCTGCCTGACTCCCACCTTGAAAAAGCGGGCTATCTTAACGGAATGAGCGCTTCAGGGCCAAAGGACTCTCAGAAAAACTCACAGTCTTACGTTAGCCCACGTATGCATGACGCGCCGCCAAGTGCACTAATGAGTGCCAATTGGCTCATAGTTTGCGACCGATGGCTCAAGTCGCCACCCCCGCGGCCGACAGCCTGCTGACAGGAGACCGAAAACCATGCTGCCACCGATGCTCCCTCTGAGTGCCGTGCCGATCACTTCACAAAACGACCCGATCCGCCAGCGGCCGGATATTCCACCGGTGGTGCCGGTTCAGGAAAGCTCGAGTGAAAGCACCATTGACTTGCAAAAGCGCAATCCTGAAGAGGACGGGGCAGTGCTGCGCGAGGAGCAACGCCACAGGCAGGAGCAGGAAAGGCGCCGTCGTGAAGCCGATCATGACCCCGAGGCTCACCTGGCGATTCCCGGCGATGAGCTCAATGCCGACAACACCGTGCCGGTGGCACCGCTGATGGAAGATCAGCCGCGGCAGGGACTGTGGGTCGATATCGAGATTTGAGCGCAGACTGGTCAGCGCGGTCGCCAGGCCGCATTATCGGTGCAGGGTTGCCGAACGCTACGGCGGCTGACACTCATTTCAAGCGATGCACTGACCGCCATGAGCCAAGACGACAAACTGATTGACCTCAATGCTGAACGCGCCAAGCGTGTTCATGACCTCAATGACAAGCGGCTCAATGAAGTTCGCCAGGCGTTCGAGCAAGCCATGCCATTGGGCAAGGCGAAAAAAAAGCCGAAAAACAAACCGAAAAAACGCTGACTCCCCCCCACCCCGCATTCATTGATGCGGGTCAAACGTTTCCCTTCCTCTTGCCCGGTCTCGGGCGACATTGATCCTGGTCAATATTCTGTCCTGCCCGTTTGGTTAACTTAGCCCTATCGCAGCAGGGCAAGTGCAGGAGACGCGTCATGTTTTTCGACAACGTGGTGATCGCCGGGGTGCTGACTGTCAGCCTCATGTTGGTGTTTTTTGCAGGATTCGGATTTTTTATCTGGAAGGATTCGCACAAGCGCAAGTAACTGCAGGTCTTTCTGGATGTAATGAGCACGCAAGGCATTTTGGGCAACTTCGGTTGCCTTTTTTTTTGCCTGTAAAAAACTATCGGTAAACACGTAACCCTGTAGGAGCGAGCTCTGCTCGCGATGGACGCCAACGATGACGCGGGGTGTCTGAATGTACGCGTTGTCCTTGCGGTCATCGCGAGCAAGCTCGCTCCTACAGTGAATTGTGGTGTTTGGAAGAGGCAATAAAAAAGGCGCGGTCCTTGCGGAGCGCGCCTTTTTTGTTTGGCGGTGTATCAGCTGCCCAGTGCCTTCGAAGCCAGCCAGAACAACCCGGCCGACAGGGCCACGGTGGCTGGCAGGGTCAACACCCAGGCCAGCAGGATGGTTTTGACGGTGCCGCCTTGCAGGCCGCTTTTGTTGGCGACCATGGTGCCCGCCACGCCGGAGGACAGCACGTGGGTGGTGGAAACCGGCAGGCTGAAGATGTTCGCCAGGCCGATCAGGCTTGCGGTGGTGATCTGCGCCGACATGCCTTGGGAGTAAGTCATGCCTTGCTTGCCGATCTTCTCGCCAATGGTCAGTACCACGCGTTTCCAACCGACCATGGTGCCCAGGCCCAAGGCCAGTGCTACCGCCAGAATCACCCAGAACGGGGCGTATTCAGTGGTCGTGGTCAGGTCCTTGCGCAGCTTGTCCAGGTCGGCCTTTTCACGCGCCCCGAGAGTTGGCAACTTGCTGACTTTCTTCGCGGTGTCGTCCAGGCAGAGCAGGTAACGACGTACTTCGATACGACTTTCCGCCGACAGCGAATGGTAGTCGGCTACACCCTTGAGGGTGCCGAGCAGGGCGGTAATGGTCGGTTCGGTCTGTTGCGGGTTGCAACGGAACTTCTCCGGCAAGTCGCCGTTCAAACTCTTGCCCAGGGCCAGGAACTCGCCCAGGGTTTCGGAGTTGCGCTGGTAGAACTGGCTCAGGTGCAGGGTTGCGTCGCGAGTCCGCTCGATCTGATAGGTCGTGCTGTTCAGGTCGAGGACGAACTGGGCCGGCACGATACCGATCAGCACCAGCATGATAAGGCCGATGCCTTTCTGGCCATCGTTGGAACCGTGCACGAAACTCACGGCCATGGCCGAGATCACCAGTACCAGGCGATTCCAGAACGGCGGGTGTTTCTTGTCGTCGATCTTGCGGCGCTGTTCCGGCGTCTTGTGCATCTTCGACAGCGGACGCCACCATTTAAGACCGATCAGGATCAGCGCGGCGATCAGGAAGCCTGCCATTGGCGAGAACACCAGCGACATGCCGATATCGATCGCCTTTTGCCAGTTCACCCCGTCGGCCAACGGAATTTCGTTGATCAGGGCGTTGGCCAGGCCCACACCCAGGATCGAACCGATCAGTGTGTGGGAACTGGAGGCGGGGATACCGAAATACCAGGTGCCCAGGTTCCAGGTGATGGCTGCGGCAAGCAACGAGAACACCATCGCCAGGCCATGGCCGGTGTTCACATTGATCAGCAGTTCCACCGGCAGCAGGTGGACGATGGCATACGCCACGCCGACCCCGCCCAGCAGCACGCCGAGGAAGTTGAACACACCGGAGAAGAACACCGCCAGATGAGGCGGCATGGCTTTGGTGTAGATAACGGTGGCCACCGCGTTAGCGGTGTCATGAAAGCCGTTGATGAACTCGAAGGCGAGGACAAAGGCCAGGGCGAGCAAGAGGCTCACAAGCACCCAAGCATCCAGTCCGCTGAATAAATCGATCATGAAGGTTTTCTGACCCGGTCATAAGGGGGCGCGATTATGCCAGAAAAGACTGCTAATCAATGCACTAGCTGCTCATCGGTAACATTCTTCAACGAAATATTTTGCCGCAGCACCTAAAAACCCAGGGTTTTGCTGTGTTTTGTAAGTGTTTGATTTTATTGAAAAAAATAGCTGTAACAAAACCTTCACGACCCGGTAAGAGGGGGGTGAATGGCTGTACGAAAAATCTGAGAAATAGGTCAGATATCAGAAATCCGCCTGATTCCACGATGGTGATGGCCGCTGCCCGCTTGTAGCGGGCGCGAAAGGCAACATCAATACATCCCGTTTTTAACGGGTGCAGAGGCAGGCCTTGTAAGGATCAGGCCGACGCAGTCACGGCTCTTCGGCTTTGAGTTCCTTTTCCATTTTTTGAAGTTCTTGCTGGAAAACCTGATCCTGCACGGTGGCGCGTTTACGCCAGGGTTTGCGTTCCGGTTCGGGTTGAGCGGCGTAAGTGGTGACTTCTCCGCCGTAAACTTCCTTGTAACGTTGTTCCTGGCGCTCTAGTTCCGCGCGCAGTTCGTCTTTCGTCACAGTGCTACCTGATTGAGTTTGGATAAATTCTGGTGAAAACGCGCTGTATCAAATCGACTGATCACGTTCGTCGAATGGGCAATGCCCGTCAAAGCATCGTTTTGGCAACGGCGTGATCAATACTTCCATGTCACAGGCGGCTACGGCACCAGAGATAAATAGCTGACGTAGCTTCAGTTTCCTGTTTCAGCAAACGCGATGGCAAGGCTGGGCAATGCGGATCTGGCGCTTGCTACGGGCAACGGCGATGGAACATCGCATTGCCGGGCAGCGGATTCGGAAAGTAAAAAACCGAAGCGCTACTGAGTTGTATTATAGCGGCCGATTTGAAGAACACTATCTCCAAAGTGTTAAAAGTGAATCTTGGCGTGTGACCGTTTTGTTGCTTGAAACTATACGATTAACCAGCGCGTCTACTGATACCACATTGCAGCGATGCCTTTCTGACGTCATTAAGTCGAACAAGTTTCAGTATTTGAACGCCCCATTAAGTCCTGTGTCGAGTCGATGTAAACAGTGGTTCGTGAGTCAGCGAAAACCGGGCATCAGCGGATTGGTGTTTGATGCGGTGAATTGCGATTATCGGGCGAGCGTTCGATAATCGCCCGAAGATGACGAGCCGGGCTTGAGCGTCAGGCAGCAGCCCTTTGTAATAGTCGCTGATCCGAGTGGGTAAAAGGACCTTGTATGAACGATCAAATGCGCAATTCCTTCGCTTCAGTGGCTCCACCCATCGTTGCCTCGCCGGCCAAACGGATCCAGGCACTGACCGGCGACCCGGATTTCATGACGTCCCTGGCCCGTGGCCTGGCCGTGGTGCAAGCGTTTCAGGAGCGCAAACGGCACCTGACCATCGCCCAGATCAGTCACCGCACGGAAATCCCCCGCGCCGCCGTGCGACGTTGCCTGCACACCCTGATCAAGCTCGGCTACGCCACCACCGACGGCCGCACCTATTCGCTGCTGCCCAAAGTGCTGACCCTCGGCCATGCCTATGTGTCATCGACACCGCTGGCAGTCTCCGCCCAGCCTTACCTGGACCGCATGAGCGAGCAACTGCACGAGGCCTGCAACATGGCCACGCTCGAAGGTGATGACATTCTGTACATCGCCCGCTCCGCGACCACCCAGCGCCTGATTTCGGTGGACCTGTCGGTGGGCGGGCGCCTGCCGGCCTATTGCACGTCGATGGGGCGGATTCTGCTCGCCGCGCTCGATGACACTTCGCTGGGTGAATATCTCGATCACGCCGAATTGCAGGCCAAGACCAGCCGTACGATTCACACCCCCCAGGCACTGCTCGAATGCCTGCAAGAGGTGCGACAGCAAGGCTGGTGCATCGTCGACCAGGAACTCGAGCAAGGGCTGCGTTCGATTGCCGTCCCGGTGTATGACGCGTCCGGCCAGGTGGTCGCGGCCCTCAATGTCAGCACTCACGCCGGACGAGTCAGCCGCAATGAACTGGAACAGCGTTTTCTGCCCGGCCTGTTGAGTGCCAGCCGCGACCTGAGTACCCAATTGTTCTCCTAAGCCGTTCGATAAACGCACAGAGTCGCGCTCAGCGAATTGACGCTGTTTCCTGTGGATCATTACTGTCGCGACTGCGTCAGCCCCGGCTGGCTCCTTTTCGACTGTGATCCACGGAATAAAAATAATGAACCAGCCTCAGTCTGCTGTAGGTAACTGTCTCGACGTGCAGTCCTTCATCAATGCTCAACCCATTTCGCGCTACCAGTGGCGGGTGGTGATCCTGTGTTTCCTGATTGTCTTTCTCGACGGCCTCGATACCGCGGCCATGGGCTTCATCGCGCCGGCGCTGTCTCAGGATTGGGGGATCGATCGTGCCAGTCTTGGCCCGGTAATGAGCGCAGCCTTGATCGGCATGGTCTTCGGTGCACTGGGCTCCGGTCCTTTGGCTGACCGCTTCGGGCGAAAAGTCGTACTGGTCGGGGCGGTGTTTTTGTTCGGTGCCTTCAGCCTGGCCTCGGCCTACAGCAGCAATGTCGATCAGTTGCTGGTGTTGCGCTTCCTGACCGGCCTGGGGTTGGGCGCCGGCATGCCGAATGCCACGACCCTGCTGTCGGAGTACACCCCGGAGCGCAAGAAGTCCCTGCTGGTGACCAGCATGTTCTGCGGTTTCAACCTCGGCATGGCCGGCGGCGGATTTATCTCGGCCAAGCTCATTCCGGCCTTTGGCTGGCACAGCCTGTTGCTGATCGGCGGAATTCTGCCGCTGATCCTCGCCGTCGTATTGCTGCTCTGGCTGCCGGAGTCGGCGCGTTACCTGGTGGTGCGTAACCGCGGTACGGAAAAAGTGCGCAAGGCACTGGCGCCGATTGACCCGACGGTGGTGGCCCAGGCATCGAGTTTCAGCGTGCCGGAACAGAAAACCGTGAAGGCGCGCAATGTGTTCGCGGTGATTTTCTCCGGCACCTACAGCGTCGGTACCCTGCTGCTGTGGCTGACCTACTTCATGGGCCTGGTGATCGTTTACCTGCTGACCAGTTGGCTGCCGACGCTGATGCGTGACAGTGGCGCGAGCATGGAGCAGGCCGCCTTCATCGGTGCGCTGTTCCAGTTCGGTGGCGTGTTGAGTGCGGTGGGCGTGGGTTGGGCGATGGACCGGTTCAATCCGCACAAGGTCATTGGAACTTTCTATCTGTTGGCCGGGGTGTTTGCCTACGCGGTAGGGCAGAGCCTGGGCAACATCGCACTGCTGGCAACGCTGGTGCTGGTGGCCGGGATGTGTGTCAACGGTGCGCAATCGGCAATGCCGTCGCTGGCTGCGCGGTTTTATCCGACTCAGGGGCGGGCCACCGGCGTGTCGTGGATGCTCGGGATCGGTCGCTTCGGCGCCATCCTCGGGGCGTGGATGGGCGCGACGCTGCTGGGGCTGGGCTGGAACTTCGAGCAAGTGCTGACGGCGCTGGTGATACCGGCGGCGCTGGCGACCACGGCGGTGGTGATCAAGGGCATGGTCAGTCATGCGGATGCGACCTGAGGTCATCACTCAGATTCTTTAGTGGTTTGAGGACCTCTTCGCGAGCAGGCTCGCTCCCACAGGGTTCAGTTAATCCTTGTGGGAGCGAGCCCTGCTCGCGATGCGTTTGGGGATAGGTAGCCAGACAACAATGTGTTCGATAATCGAACGCTCAGTCGATTATCGGATTGTTTGGTCTTTTTCAGAAGCTTAACCTTCAGTCATTCCGGCGCTGCGCATCGGCGCCTTCTTCCACTGTCGGTTAACAATAAACGGGAGCCTGCCCCAATGGCTGAAATCCTTTCGCTGCACGACGCGGTGAAGCAATTCGTAAACGACGGCGATACGGTCGCGCTCGAAGGCTTTACCCACCTGATCCCGACGGCGGCGGGTCACGAAATCATTCGCCAGGGCAAGAAAGACCTGACTCTGGTGCGGATGACCCCTGACTTGATCTACGACCAGTTGATCGGTGCCGGTTGTGCCCGCAAGCTGATTTTCTCCTGGGGTGGCAACCCGGGTGTCGGCTCCCTGCATCGCCTGCGTGACGCGGTGGAGAAACAGTGGCCGCATGCGCTGGAGATCGAAGAACACAGCCATGCCGACCTGGCCAACGCCTACGTCGCCGGGGCTTCCGGCCTGCCGTTCGCGGTCCTGCGTGCCTACGCCGGTTCCGACTTGCCGAAGGTCAACCCGCTGATCAAATCGGTGACCTGCCCGTTCACGGGTGAAGTACTGGCCGCCGTGCCTTCGGTGCGTCCGGACATTACCGTGATTCACGCGCAGAAAGCCGACCGCAAGGGCAACGTGTTGCTCTGGGGCATCCTCGGCGTACAGAAAGAGGCCGCATTGGCTGCCAAGCGCTGCATTGTCACCGTTGAAGAGATCGTCGACGACCTCAATGCGCCAATGAACGCTTGCGTGCTGCCGACCTGGGCCCTGAGTGCGGTTTGCCACGTACCTGGCGGTGCTCATCCGTCCTACGCCCATGGTTACACCGAACGCGACAACCGTTTCTACCAGGCCTGGGACCCGATTGCCCGCGACCGTGAAACCTTCACCGCGTGGATCAACGAATATATCCATGGCAGCGCTGACTTCAGCGAGTTCCAGGCCAAACTGGCCGCCGCTTCGGAGGCGAAGTAATGACTTACACCACCAATGAAATGATGACTGTCGCCGCCGCTCGCCGTTTGAAGAACGGTTCGGTGTGCTTTGTCGGTATCGGCCTGCCGTCGAAAGCGGCCAACCTGGCGCGCCTGACGTCCTCTCCGGATGTGGTGCTGATCTATGAATCGGGTCCGATCGGTGCCAAGCCGAGCGTACTGCCATTGTCGATCGGTGACGGTGAGTTGGCGGAAACCGCCGACACCGTGGTCCCGACCGGCGAGATTTTCCGTTACTGGCTGCAGGGCGGGCGCATCGACGTCGGCTTCCTCGGTGCGGCGCAGGTCGACCGTTTCGGCAACATCAACACCACCGTGGTCGGCGATTATCACGCGCCGAAAGTGCGCCTGCCAGGTGCCGGTGGCGCGCCAGAGATTGCCGGCTCCGCCAAGAGCGTGCTGATCATCCTCAAGCAGTCGGCGCGCTCGTTCGTCGATAAACTCGACTTCATTACCTCGGTCGGCCACGGCGAGGGCGGCGATTCACGCAAGCGTCTCGGCCTGCCGGGCGCCGGCCCGGTCGGGATCATCACCGACCTGTGCATCATGGAGCCGGAGGAGGGTACCCACGAGTTCGTGGTCACCGCGCTGCACCCGGGTGTGACCCGCGAGCAAGTGGTCGCCGCCACCGGTTGGGCAATCCGTTTTGCCGACAACGTTGCGCAAACCGCCGAGCCGACCAACGTCGAACTGACCGCGCTGCGTGATCTCGAAGCCCGTACCGCCGCCGCCCACGGCCAAGCCCCCGGAGAAGCGTGATGCGTGACGTTTATATCTGCGATGCGATTCGTACCCCCATCGGCCGTTTCGGCGGTGGTCTGTCGACGGTGCGTGCCGACGATCTGGCTGCCGTGCCGATCAAGGCCTTGATCGAGCGCAACCCGTCGGTGGACTGGAACGCGGTGGACGAAGTGTTCCTCGGCTGCGCCAACCAGGCCGGCGAAGACAACCGCAACGTGGCGCGCATGGCGCTATTGCTGGCGGGGTTGCCGGAAACCATTCCCGGCGTGACTCTCAATCGTCTCTGCGCCTCGGGCATGGATGCCATCGGCACCGCGTTCCGCGCTATTGCCAGCGGCGAGATGGAGCTGGCGATTGCCGGCGGCGTCGAGTCGATGTCCCGCGCACCGTTCGTGATGGGCAAGGCCGACGCAGCGTTTTCGCGCAACATGAAGCTCGAAGACACCACCATCGGCTGGCGCTTCATCAACCCGTTGATGAAAGCGCAGTACGGCGTGGATGCGATGCCGCAGACCGCTGACAACGTCGCTGACGACTACAAAGTCTCCCGCGAGGACCAGGACGCCTTTGCCCTGCGCAGTCAGCAACGTACCGCCGCCGCGCAAGCCGCCGGGTTCTTCGCCGAAGAAATTGTCGAAGTACGCATTGCCCACAAGAAAGGTGAAACAGTGGTCAGCCAGGACGAGCATCCTCGCGCCGACACCACCCTGGAGGCCCTGACCAGACTCAAACCGGTCAATGGCCCCGACAAAACCGTCACCGCCGGCAATGCCTCCGGAGTGAACGATGGCGCAGCGGCGCTGATCCTGGCCTCGGCCGAAGCTGTGAAGAGACACGGCCTGACCGCCCGCGCCAAAGTGCTGGGTATGGCCAGTGCCGGTGTTGCGCCGCGGGTGATGGGCATCGGCCCGGTGCCGGCGGTGCGCAAACTGACCGAACGCCTCGGTGTGGCGGTCAGCGATTTCGACGTGATCGAGCTCAACGAAGCATTCGCCAGCCAGGGCCTGGCGGTACTGCGTGAGCTGGGGATCGCGGACGACGCGGCCCAGGTCAACCCGAACGGTGGCGCGATTGCCTTGGGTCACCCGTTGGGCATGAGCGGTGCGCGACTGGTGTTGACCGCATTGCATCAGCTGGAAAAAACCGGTGGCAAGAAAGGTCTGGCGACCATGTGCGTCGGCGTCGGCCAGGGGCTGGCCTTGGCGATCGAACGGGTCTGACTCACCCCGCCGGCTAACAGGAACTGAGGAAAGTTTAATGACTGACAAGCCTGGATACCGTCGTCCGCAGGCGGGCACTCAGCCGCCTTACCTGCACCCGACCTATCAATCCACCAACTTGCGCTCGCCGTCCAAACCGTTGGTGTTCCTGCCGCATTCGTTGTCGGAAATCACCGGGCCGACCATCGGTGCCGAGCGCGTCAACGAGAAGGATAACGACCTGACCGCCCAGCATGAAGGGCCGCCACAGGGTGAGCGCATCATCGTTCATGGCCGTGTACTGGATGAAAACGGTCTGCCGGTGCCGGGGATTCTGGTAGAGATCTGGCAGGCCAACGCTGCCGGTCGCTACGCCCATGCCCGCGACCTGCATGACGCACCGCTGGACCCGAACTTCACCGGCACCGGCCGCACCGTGACCGACGCCGATGGCTGGTATCAGTTCCAGACCATCAAGCCCGGCGCTTACCCATGGGGTAACCACCACAACGCGTGGCGCCCGGCGCACATCCACTTCTCGCTGTTCGGGCCGAGCATCCTGACGCGCCTGGTGACGCAGATGTATTTCCCGGGGGACCCGCTGCTGGCGTACGACCCGATCTACAACTGCGTGCCCGATACTCGCGCCAAAGAGCGGTTGATCGCCACGTTCGATCTGGAAAAAACCATCCCGTCCTATGCCCTCGGCTATCGCTGGGACATCGTATTGCGCGGCCGCGACGCCACGCCGATGGAGAAATAAGATGACGCTGACTGCGACCACGTCCCACACCGTCGGGCCGTACTACCACATCGGCCTGACCTGGCTGAACCGCGAGAACCTGACCGTCGAGCAAACCCTGGGCGAGCGCGTGGCGATCACCGGGCAAGTGGTCGACGGCAATGGCGACGTCGTCAACGACGCGATGCTGGAAGTCTGGCAGGCCAACGCCGCCGGCAAGTATGACCACCCCGAAGATGACCAGGACAAACCCCTGGACCCGAACTTCGAAGGCTTTGGTCGAGTGCCGGTGGATGCCGAAGGACGTTTTCGTTTCACCACCATCAAGCCGGGTACGGTCGAGGGGCTCAAAGGCACGACCCAGGCCCCGCACCTGGTGGTGCTGGTGTTTGCCCGTGGCCTGGTAAAGCACCTGCTGACACGGATTTACTTCGATGGCGAGGCGGCGAATGTGAACGATCCGCTGCTGGAGTGCGTGCCGGCCGAGCGTCGGGGTACTTTGCTGGCGAAGCAGGATGCAAGCGGTGTGTACCAGTGGAATGTGATTCTGCAGGGTACCGATGCCGAGACGGTGTTCTTCGACTATTGATTGAACACCGCAAATCCCTGTAGGAGCGAGCTTGCTCGCGATGGTCGTCAACGATTACGCGTATCAATGGATTGACCGTGTCGCTCTCGCGTCCTTCGCGAGCAGGCTCGCTCCTACAAGGGATCTGTGTTGCTGAAACATCTGTGGAACGGGACTATTGCAAAGTATGTCTAGACTCTCACTGTCCCCACTGAGTGAAAAACAATGACAACGCCAACCGCTACACCCGCGCTGTATACCGGCGAAGAGCGCAGCAAACGGATCTTTGCCATTGTCGGCGCCTCGTCCGGCAACCTGGTCGAATGGTTCGACTTCTATGTCTACGCCTTCAGTGCGCTCTATTTCGCGCCGGCCTTTTTCCCCTCCGACAACCCCACGGTGCAGTTGGTCAATACCGCGGGCGTGTTTGCCGCCGGGTTCCTGATGCGACCGATTGGCGGCTGGATTTTCGGTCGGTTGGCGGACAAGCACGGGCGCAAGAATTCGATGTTGATCTCGATTCTGATGATGTGCTTCGGCTCGTTGCTGATCGCTTGCCTGCCGACCTACAGCAGCATCGGGATCTGGGCGCCAATCCTGTTGCTGTTTGCGCGCTTGCTCCAGGGCCTGTCGGTAGGGGGCGAGTACGGCACCACCGCCACCTACATGAGTGAGGTCGCCCTCAAGGGGCAGCGCGGTTTCTTCGCTTCGTTCCAGTACGTGACGCTGATTGGCGGGCAACTGCTGGCGGTATTGGTCGTGGTGATCCTGCAACAGTTCCTCAGTGAAGACGAGTTGCGTGCCTACGGTTGGCGGATCCCTTTCGTGGTGGGGGCCATGGCGGCGCTGGTTTCGCTTTACCTGCGTCGTTCGCTGAAAGAAACCACCAGCAAGGAAATGCGCGCGAACAAGGACGCCGGCAGCATCAGCGCACTGTTCCGCGACCATAAAGCCGCGTTCATCACCGTACTGGGCTACACCGCCGGTGGTTCGCTGATTTTCTATACCTTCACCACCTACATGCAGAAGTACCTGGTGAACACCGCCGGCATGCCGGCCAAGACCGCCAGCTACATCATGACCGGCGCGCTGTTCCTCTATATGTGCATGCAACCGGTTTTCGGCATGCTCGCCGACAGGATCGGCCGGCGTAACTCGATGCTCTGGTTCGGCGCCCTCGGCACGCTGTGCACCGTGCCGATCCTGTTGAGCCTGAAAAGTGTCGGCAGTCCGTTCCTGGCCTTCGTGCTGATTACCCTGGCGTTGGCGATCGTCAGTTTCTACACATCCATCAGTGGCCTGGTGAAAGCCGAGATGTTCCCGCCAGAGGTGCGTGCACTGGGTGTCGGCCTGGCGTATGCGGTGGCGAATGCGATCTTCGGCGGTTCGGCGGAATACGTGGCCTTGAGCCTCAAGGCCGCGGGCATGGAAAACTCCTTCTACTGGTACGTCACGGTGATGATGGCGGTGGCGTTCCTGTTCAGCCTGCGTCTGCCGAAACAGGCCGCGTACCTGCATCACGACCTTTGATCTTCTTGCGCGGGCCTTGGCGGCCCGCGCCTCCAGGAAATGTTTATGAACCAGCGACCGGGCAATCAATTGTTCGATGCCTACTTCACTGCCCGCGATATGCGCGACGTGTTCTGCGATCAGGGCCGGGTCCAGGCCATGCTCGATTTTGAAGCAGCATTGGCCCGGGCCGAAGCGCGGGTCGGGGTGATTCCGTCGAGTGCTGTCGCGCCGATTGCAGCGGCTTGCAGCGCCGGCCTCTACGACTTTGCGGCGTTGGCCGAGGCAATTGCCACGGCGGGTAATTCGGCGATTCCGCTGGTCAAGGCACTGGGTAAACAGATCGCGGCGACCGATGCCGAAGCCGAACGCTATGTGCATCTGGGCGCGACCAGCCAGGATGTGATGGACAGCGGCCTGGTGTTGCAACTGCGCCGCGCACTGGCACTGATCGAAAGCGATCTGGCGCAACTGGGCCAGACCCTGGCGACGCAGGCCCAACGTCATGCGGCCACGCCGCTGGCCGGGCGCACCTGGTTGCAACACGCAACGCCCGTCACTCTCGGCATGAAAATCGCCGGTTGGCTGGGGGCGGTGACGCGTAGTCGCCAACGCCTGGCCGAACTCAAGCCACGGCTGCTGGTGCTGCAATTCGGCGGTGCATCCGGGACCCTGGCGGCCCTTGGTGAACAGGCCATGCCGATTGCCCAGGCGCTGGCCGAAGAACTGCAACTGACCTTGCCCGATCAGCCATGGCATACCCAGCGCGACCGCGTTGTGGAGTTCGCTGCGGTACTCGGCCTGATCGCCGGCAGTCTCGGCAAGCTCGGTCGCGACATCAGCCTGCTGATGCAAACCGAAGCCGCCGAAGTGTTCGAACCCTCGGCACCGGGCAAGGGCGGTTCCTCGACCATGCCGCACAAGCGCAACCCGGTGGGCGCGGCGGTGCTGATCGGCGCGGCGACCCGCGTGCCCGGTCTGCTTTCGACGCTATTCAGCGCCATGCCCCAGGAACACGAGCGCAGCCTCGGCCTGTGGCATGCCGAGTGGGAAACCCTGCCGGAGATTTGCTGCCTGGTGTCGGGCAGCCTGCAGCAGGCGTTGTTGATCGCCCAAGGCCTGGAAGTGGATGCCGGGCGCATGGCTCGCAACCTCGATTTGACCCAGGGCCTGGTGCTCGCCGAAGCGGTGAGCATCGTCCTCGCCCAACGGGTCGGCCGCGATACCGCACACCATCTGCTCGAACAGTGCTGCAAACGTGCAGTGGCCGAACAGCGTCATCTGCGCGCGGTACTCGGCGACGACCCGCAAGTAACGGCCGAACTATCGGCGATAGAACTCGATCATCTGCTGGACCCCGCCCATTACCTCGGCCAGGCCAAAACCTGGGTCGAGCGGGCGGTGGCTGAACATTCTGCATTGACTGCCTGAAGGAGACTGCTGTGGCTTTTGTACAACTCGCCGAGGGCGAACTGCATTATCAAATCGAAGGACCGGTCGATGCGCCGGTGCTGGTGCTGTCCAACTCCCTGGGCACCGACCTGCACATGTGGGATGCGCAAATTGCAGCGTTCACCGAGCATTTTCGCGTGCTGCGTTTCGACACCCGTGGTCACGGCAAGTCCTTGGTGACACCGGGGCCGTACAGCATCGAGCAACTGGGCCGCGACGTACTGGCGTTGCTGGATGCGTTGCACATCGAGCGCGCGCATTTCTGTGGTCTGTCCATGGGCGGGCTGATCGGCCAATGGCTGGGTATCAATGCCGGCGAGCGCCTGAACAAATTGATCGTGTGCAACACCGCGGCAAAAATCGGCGATCCATCGGTATGGAACCCGCGTATCGAAATGGTGCTGCGTGATCGTCAGGCGGCCATGGTTGCCCTGCGCGATGCGTCGATTGCCCGCTGGTTCACCCCGGATTTCTCCGAGGCCAACCCGGCGGCAGCCAAGCAGATTACCGACATGTTGGCGGCGACTTCGCCTGAAGGTTATGCGGCCAACTGTGCAGCCGTGCGCGATGCCGATTTCCGCGATCAGTTGTCATCGATCAAGGCGCCGCTGCTGGTGATCGCCGGCACTCAGGATGCGGTCACGCCGCCATCGGGCGGGCACTTCATTCAGGAGCATGTGCCGGGCGCCGAGTACGCCGAGTTCCATGCTGCGCACTTGTCCAACGTTCAGGCCGGCGCTGATTTCAGCGAGCGCGTACTGGCGTTCCTGCTGGCTCGTTGAGGGAAAATCCGTGGACGAGAAACAACGTTACGACGAAGGCATGAAGGTCCGTCGCGCGGTACTGGGTGATGCTCACGTCGACCGCAGCCTGACCACCCTGACCGAGTTCAACGCGGAGTTCCAGGAGATGATCACCCGCCACGCCTGGGGCGACATCTGGACCCGCGAGGGGCTGCCGCGCCACACCCGCAGCCTGATCACCATCGCCATGCTGATCGGCATGAACCGCGAGGGTGAGCTCAAACTGCACCTGCGCGCTGCCGCCAACAACGGTGTCAGCCGTGGCGAGATCAAGGAAGTGATCATGCAGAGCGCGATCTATTGCGGGATTCCGGCAGCCAATGCGACGTTCCACCTGGCCGAGTCGGTGTGGGATGAGTTGGGGGTTGAGTCGCGGGAGTAGATCCGGCGATTTTTGTTGCTTGAGCCGACACCATCGCGAGCAGGCTCGCTCCCACAAGGATTACGGTGATCTTTGTGGGAGCGGGCTTGCCCGCGATGGCGGTGGTGAGGTTTACAACAGGCTGATCGGGTAGCTGATGATCAGGCGGTTCTCATCGAACTCGTTATTGCTGTAGTCGCGGCGCATGGTCGAGTTGCGCCATTTCAGGTTCAGGTCTTTCAGCGCACCGCTCTGCACGGTGTAGCCCAGTTCCGATTCACGCCCCCATTCCTTGCCATCGGTGATGCTGCCGGTGTGCACGTTATCGCCACTGATATAGCGGTTCATCAAGGTCAGGCCCGGTACGCCGAGGGCGACGAAGTTGTAGTCGTGGCGTACCTGCCAGGAGCGTTCCTGGGCATTGTCGTAGCTGGAGTTGTAGCTGTCGTTGGCCAGCGTCCCGCCGCTGGTGCCATTGACCCGCATCCAGGCGCTGTCGCCGGTGAGTTTTTGCAGGCCGACATAGAACGTGTTGCCGCCGTACTTGGCCGAGAACAAACCATACATGGTTTTGTTGTCCAGCTCGCCGGCCCGGGCGCTGCCGTCATCCTTGCCGTAGAAAAAGCCGAGGTTGGCACCCAGAGTCCAGTCGCCAAGCGGTTGGCTGTGGATCAGATTGATGAATTGCTGGCTGTAGATGTCCTTGAGCTCGGCGTTCCACAGACCGATCTGGGTGCGTTTGTCGTTGAACAGGTATTCACCGCCCTGGAAGTTGAAACGGTCGGAGGTGAACGCGGCTTTGCCGGTCATCGACATGTCGCTCATGCTGCTGTCGTCGCGTGGGCTGTTCTGGCGGAACTGGCCACCGTAGAGCGTCAGGCCATTGATTTCCTTTGAGGTGATCTGGCCACCACGGAACGTTTGCGGCAACGAGCGACCGTCGTCCGAGCGCAGGATCGGCAACACGGGCATCCACTCGCCAACCTTGACTTCGGTCTGCGACAGCTTCGCCTTGAGCGCCACATTGGTGCGTCCGAAGTTGTCCGCCGGGCGGCCGTCGTGGTCCAGCGGCAGCAGTTGCGTACCGCCGGTGCCTTTGCCGCCGTCGAGCTTCACCGAATACAGACCGAGCACATCCATACCGAACCCGACGGTGCCCTGGGTGAACCCGGACTTGGTGTCGAGGATGAAACTTTGCGTCCACTCTTCAGCCTTGCCCTGGGCCTTGGTCGGGTTGGTGAAGTTGCGGTTGATGTAGAAGTTACGCAGGTTCAGGTTGACCTTGGCGCCGTCGACAAAACCCGGCTCTTCGGCGCAAGCGGGCAGGGCGGCACTGGCCAGGGCGGCGGCTATCAGGCCGGGAACGAAATATTGCGCGGTGGAAGGCGTCATGGGCTCGGGTCTCTCTAATTCTTGGGGATGAAGCAGGGTGATGCCGCAACCCGGGGTTGCAGACGAACATTGCAAATCAGCACAAACGAAACGGATCAGCCGGAGAGGGCGGGGCGCGGGGGCATGGTGTCGAACCTGTTGTTATTGGTTTTGTGGTTCGGATGGTGAATTGAATGTACTAGGTAGTTCAATTGGTTGAGGCGAATTTTGGGCGATTATCGAACAGAAGACGCCTTAGGGTTTTTGGGTTGGGGTAGGCCAAAAATTGTTCGATTCAGGGGGCAAGTTAGCTCTCTAAACCTATATTGCGTTGTTGTCAATCTGACATATCTGACAGTTGTTCTCATTATATTTAGGGCTTAGCCTGTTTGATGCTGAGTTGGAGCTTTTTTGTTTTTTATCTTATTTAAACAAGGAGTAGCGGCGATGAGTTCATTAGAGGTAAGAAATATAATCAACGCGGAATCCGAATGGGATAGCGAACAGGGAAAGAGAGAGACAACGGAGGTTGAAGTTATAAGCGGGAGAGTAAATGCGATCGTCCAGATTGAAGGTGAGCCTGATGCCAACATTCAACTAAGGACGGTACAATTTTATTTTAATAAGGAAACGCCATATTTTTGGCTGCGAGCCAATGGTGAAGATGGCAGTGAGTTTGCCGGGATGGAGGTGGATATCAGAGGCGATGAATTGAAGGCTGGGGCGCAATACACGATATCGCATGGCCTCAGGGATGTGAATGCGCGGTTTGATAAAGCCGGGGTCACAATCTATCCGCGAACGGTTCCGGAAGGAACACTTTCAATCAGGTTTCTCGACTCTCAATCAGTTGAGGGGAGTTTCGTGTTTGAATTTTCAAATTATGGTCGGGAGGATAAGAGGAAAATTGTTTTTAATTGCACGGGTTTTACAGTGAGCTTTAGAGCTAAAACTGATTAGGTATTGTTTTAAGCTGTATTGATGAATGCATGCGTGATTGTAGGAGATAATTTGTTGGAAGAGGTTGGATTTAATAAAAAAGCCGCGTCACAGGTATCCAGACCGTGACGCGGCTTTTTACACTAAAGAGTCAGAAATACTTCATCTTCGGCGCTTCTTCTTTCAACGGCTCGATCTGCGCCGTCTGTTCGTTCCAGCCACCACCCAGTGCCTTGTACAGATTGACCTGGCTGACCAGCTGCGCCAGGCGGTCGGTGATCAACACCTGTTGCGCACTGAACAGCTGACGCTGGGCATCGAGGAAGGTCAGGTTGCTGTCGACACCGATGCGGTAACGCCGCTCAGCCAGGCCGTAGTACGCCTGGTTGGCACTGACGAAATCTTTCTGTGCCTGCAACTGCTGGACGTAGGTCTGGCGGGCGGCCAGGCCGTCGGCGACTTCCTGGAAGGCCGTTTGAATGGACTTTTCGTAGTTCGCCACGCTGATGTCTTTCTGGATTTTCGAGTAATCCAGGCTGGCGCTCAGGGCACCGGCGTTGAAGATCGGCAGGTTGATCTGCGGCTGGAACAGCCAGGTGCCCGAACCACCCTTGAACAGGCCGGACAGGTCCGGGCTCAGGGTGCCGGCATTGGCCGTGAGGCTGATGCTCGGGAAGAACGCAGCCCGCGCCGCGCCGATGTTGGCGTTGGCGGCCTTCAGGTTGTACTCGGCTTGAAGGATGTCCGGACGACGCTGCAGCAGGTCCGACGGCAGGCCGGGCGGAACGTCGCTCAGCAGGTCGTCGTCAAGCGGCTTGGCCGCTTGCAGGTTGGCCGGGACGCCTGTGCCGAGCAGCAGCACCAGGCTGTTCTCGTCCTGGGCGACCTGACGGGTGTACTTGGCCAGTTGCGCACGGGCGTTTTCCACCGAGGTGCGCGACTGTGCCAGGTCCAGGGCCGAGGCGACGCCGACTTCGTTGCTGCGGGCGGTGAGCTTGTAGCTCTCCTCGAAGGTGGCCAGGGTGTCCTGGGTCAGCTTGTACAGTTCCTTGTCGGCCTGCCAGGTCAGGTAGGCATTGGCCACGCTGGCCACCAGGCTGATCTGCGTGCTGCGACGGCCTTCTTCAGTGGCGAAGTACTTCTGCAACGCTTCTTCGTTCAGGCTGCGAACCCGACCGAACAGGTCGAGTTCATAGGCGCTGACCCCGACCGTGGCCGAGTAGGAACTGACAACGCCTGACTGACCTGTTTGCGAGGAGTTTTGCGGAACGTGCTGACGGCTGCCGGTACCGTTGGCCGAGACGGCCGGGAACAGATCGGCACGGGAGATGCGGTATTGAGCCGCAAACGCATCGATGTTCAGGGCTGCGACACGCAGGTCCCGGTTGTTTTCCAGGGCTACCTGGATCAGCTGTTGCAGCGCCGGGTCATGGAAAAACTGCTTCCAGCCCTGTTCGGCAGCAGCTTGCGCCGGTGCCTGGGCCGGCGAGTACGCCAGACCCTGCGGGTACTGCCCCGCCACCGGCGCTTCGGGCTGCTGATAATCAGGTATCAGCGAGCAGCCACCGAGCACGAAGGCGGCGACTGCCAGGGAGAGTAGCGACTTGCTCATTAGCCAGCCTCTTTAGAAGTTTCAATAGCGTCATCCTGTTTGGCGATTTTACGCTGGCCAATGGACGACACGGTGACGAAGAACAGCGGGACCCAGAAGATCGCCAGCACCGTGGCCGTGATCATACCGCCGATCACGCCGGTACCGATTGCATGCTGGCTACCGGAACCGGCGCCCGTGGATATCGCCAGTGGTACCACACCCAGCACGAAGGCGAGCGAGGTCATGATGATCGGTCGCAGACGCATGCGGCAGGCTTCGATTGCCGCATCGCGCAGGCTACGCCCCTGTTCGTGCAGCTCCTTGGCAAATTCGACAATCAGAATGGCGTTTTTCGCCGCCAGACCGATAGTCGTCAACAGACCCACCTGGAAGTACACGTCGTTGGACAAGCCACGCAAGCTGGTGGCCATCAGTGCACCGATGATCCCCAGCGGTACCACCAACATCACCGCGATCGGAATCGACCAGCTTTCATACAATGCCGCCAGACACAGGAACACCATCAGCAGCGACAGGGCGTACAGCGCCGGCGCTTGCGAACCGGACAGACGTTCTTCGTACGACAGGCCGGTCCAGGAAATACCGACACCCGCCGGCAGCTTCTTGGCAATGGCTTCGACCTCGAGCATGGCTTCACCGGTGGAGTAACCCGGTGCCGGGGCGCCGAGGATTTCCATCGCTTCCACGCCGTTGTAGCGGGCCAGTTTCGGCGAACCGTAGATCCACTCGCCCTTGGCGAACGCCGAGAACGGAACCATGGTGCCGTTGGCGTTGCGTACGTACCATTTCTGCAGGTCTTCAGGGCCCATACGAGCGCCTGGCTTGCCTTGCACGTAAACCTTCTTCACCCGACCACGGTCGATGAAGTCGTTGACGTAGCTACTGCCCAGGGCAATCGACAGGGTGTTGTTGATGTCGGCGATGGTAATGCCCAGGGCACTGGCCTTCTCGTCATCGATTTCCAGCTGGTACTGCGGTTCGTCGTTCAGGCCGTTCGGACGCACCTGAGTCAGGATCTTGCTTTGTGCCGCCATGCCGAGGAACTGGTTTCGCGCTTCCATCAGTTTTTCATGGCCGATGCCGGCGCGGTCCTGCAGGAACACGTCGAAACCGGTGGCGTTACCCAATTCCAGTACCGCCGGTGGCGCGAAGGCGAACACCATGGCATCGCGGAAGGTGAAGAAGTGCTGTTGGGCACGGGCCGCCACCTTGAACACGTTGTTGTCGGCGTTACGTTCGTCCCAGGGCCTGAGCATGATGAACGCCATACCCGAACTCTGGCCACGGCCGGCGAAGTTGAAGCCGGTCACGGTAAACACCGAGTTCACCGCATCGCCTTCACCGCCATCCTTGCCCGGACGCAGCAGGAATTCACGCATTTCATCGACGACCACTTGTGTACGCTGGGCCGTGGAGCCGGCCGGGGTTTGCACCTGGGCGAACAGTACACCCTGGTCCTCCTCGGGCAGGAACGCCGTTGGAATGCGGGTGAACAGCCAGATCATGCCAACCACGATCAGCAGATATGCCAGCAGATACGGGATCTTGCGTTGCAGGATATTGCCGACACCGCGTTCGTAGCCGCGAACGCCGCGGTCGAAATTGCGGTTGAACCAGCCAAAGAAACCGCGTTTCGGTACGCCGTGCTCGCCTTTCGGAATCGCTTTGAGCATGGTTGCGCAGAGCGCCGGGGTGAAGATCAGTGCGACCAGTACCGACAGGGCCATGGCCGAGACGATGGTGATCGAGAACTGTTTGTAGATCACACCGGTGGAACCGCTGAAGAACGCCATTGGCAGCAGTACCGCCGACAGCACCAGGGCGATACCGACCAGTGCGCCCTGGATCTGACCCATGGACTTCTTGGTGGCTTCTTTGGGTGACAGGCCTTCCTCGCTCATCACCCGTTCGACGTTTTCCACCACGACGATGGCATCGTCCACCAGCAAGCCGATGGCCAGCACCATACCGAACATGGTCAGGGTGTTGATGCTGAAGCCGGCAGCCGCGAGGATGCCGAAGGTACCGAGCAATACCACCGGCACGGTCATCGTGGTGATGATGGTGGCACGGAAGTTCTGCAGGAACAGGAACATCACCAGGAACACCAGGGCGACCGCTTCGACCAGGGTGTGAACCACGCCCTTGATCGATTCGGTTACGACCGGAGTGGTGTCATACGGGAACACCACTTCCATCCCTTGCGGGAAGAACGGCTTGAGGCTGTCGACGGTCGCGCGCAGAGCCTTGGCGGTATCGAGGGCGTTGGCGCCGGTGGCCAGTTTCACGGCCAGGCCGGAAGCCGGGGCACCGTTGAACTGGGCGTTGATGCTGTAGTTCTCACCCCCCAGGCCGACTTCGGCAACATCCCTCAAGCGAACCTGGGAACCGTCCTTGTTGACCTTGAGCAGGATCTTGTCGAACTCTTCCGCGGTCTGCAGGCGGGTCTTGCCGATGATCGTCGCGTTCAACTGGGTGCCGGGCAGGGCAGGCAGGCCGCCGAGCTGGCCGGACGACACCTGGACGTTCTGCGCGGCGATGGCGGTTTTGACGTCGATCGGGGTCAGGTTGTAGTTGTTCAGCTTGGCCGGGTCGAGCCAGATGCGCATGGCGTACTGGGAACCGAACACCTGGAAGTCACCGACACCGGCGGTCCGCGAGATCGGGTCCTGCATGTTCGACACGATGTAGTTGGACAGGTCGTCCTTGGTCATGCTGCCGTCGCGCGACACCACACCGATCACCAACAGGAAGTTCTTCACGGCCTTGGTGACGCGGATACCTTGCTGTTGCACTTCTTGCGGCAGCAGCGGGGTGGCCAGGTTCAGCTTGTTCTGGACCTGAACCTGCGCGGTGTCGGAGTTGGTGCCTTGCTCGAAGGTCGCGGTAATGGTCATGGTGCCGTCGGAGTTACTTTCCGACGAGACATAACGCAGGTTGTCGATACCGTTGAGCTGTTGCTCGATCACCTGAACCACGGTGTCCTGAACCGTTTGTGCCGAAGCACCCGGGTAGGCCACGGAGATGGCGATCGCTGGAGGCGCAATGCTCGGGTACTGGTTGATCGGCAGCCGGAGGATCGATAGTGCGCCGACCAGCATGATCACCAGGGCAATTACCCAGGCGAAAATCGGACGGTCGATAAAAAATTTCGACATGGTTTACTCCCCTTTGTCGCCAGAGGCTTTGTCAGCTACCTGGGCGGGGGCCGGGTTCTTTACGGCTACGTTGGTCGCTTCACTGGCCTTGACTTCGATGCCAGGTTTGACGAATTGCAGACCTTCGGTGATCAGGCGATCGCCGGCCTTCAGGCCGTCTTCGATCAGCCATTGGTTACCGACGGTGCGGTTGGCCTTGAGTTGACGCAGTTCGACCTTGTTGTCCGGGCCGACGACCAGAGCGGTCGGCGTACCTTTGAGGTCGCGGGTCACACCTTGCTGCGGGGCCAGGATCGCTGCGCTGTTCACACCGGCCAGCAACTTGGCGTGCACGAACATGCCCGGCAGAAGGGTGTGATCAGGGTTCGGGAAAATGGCGCGCAGGGTGACGGAACCGGTGCTCTGGTCAACCGAGATTTCGGAGAACTCCAGCTTGCCGTCCAGCTTGTAGTCGCTGCCGTCTTCGAGGGTCAGCTTGACCGAGGCCGCGTTGTCGCCGGCTTTCTGCAGGCGACTGCTTTCCAGCTCACGGCGCAGTTGCAACAGTTCGACCGACGATTGCGTCACGTCGACGTAGATCGGGTCGATTTGCTGAATCACCGCCATCGCATCGACCTGGGCATTGCTGACCAGCGCGCCTTCGGTCACCGAGGAACGGCCGATGCGGCCGGTCAGCGGGGCGTAGACCTTGGTGTAGCGCACATTGATCTGCGCGGTTTGCAGCGCGGCTTCCGATTGCAGGCGGTTGGCTACTGCGGTGTCGTATTCCTGGCGGCTGACGGCTTGCTCGTCGACCAATTGCTTGTAGCGGTCGGAAATCGACTTGGTCGAACGCAGGTTCGCTTCCGCGCTGGCGAGCGTTGCTTCATAGACCGATGGATCGATCTGATAGAGCTGCTGGCCGGACTTGACGTCGCTGCCTTCCTTGAACAGGCGCTTGAGTATGATGCCGTTGACCTGAGGACGGACTTCGGCAATGCGGAACGCACTGGTACGGCCTGGCAGATCGGATGTCAGGGTGAAAGCTTGAGGTTGCAGAGTCACGACGCCGACCTGAGGCGGTGGGGCGGCCGGTGCTGCCTCTTCCTTTTTGCATCCGCTGAGCAGCGATGCCAGGGCGACGGCGGCGACCAGAGCGGTAACAGCTGGCTTGAATTGCATGAAAATCCTCGGGTCAGGCGCGCAAGGAGCGCACTAGAAAGGTGGAAGGTTGAAAAATATTTGCCGAGTGGATAAGTAGCTTGCTAAGGAATATACTTACGTACATGGCTGTTTGTAAATACCCAGGCTGCGTATCAGCGCCGTTACACAAGCCGTTGAAAGGTTGGAATTGCAGGCCGGGGACTGACCCCCAGAACGTTCGCCCCACTTTTATTCAGCTGATATTCAGACATCACTGAAGCACCCTGATTGAGGTTGTACTGCCATGGTCCGTCGTACCAAAGAGGAAGCTCAGGAAACCCGCGCGCAAATTCTCGTGGCGGCCGAAAAGGCCTTTTTCGAACGAGGCGTGGCGCGCACGACCCTGGCGGACATCGCGACCCTGGCCGGTGTCACTCGCGGGGCCATTTACTGGCACTTCAGCAACAAGGCGGATCTGGTGCAGGCCATGCTCGACACCTTGCATGAGCCGCTGGAAGAAATGGCCAAGGCCAGCGAAAGCGAAGACGAACTCGATCCCCTGGGCTGCATGCGCAAACTGTTGATTCATTTGTTTCATCAAGTTGCTCTGGACCCGAAAACCCGACGCATCAATGAGATTCTTTTTCATAAGTGCGAATTCACCGATGAAATGTGCGACCTGCGCCAACAGCGCGTGTCGGCCAGCCTCGAATGCAATGTACGGATCGGCCTGGCCCTGAGTAATGCCGTGAATCGCGGCCAGTTGCCGGAAAACCTCGATACCGCCCGCGCCGCGATCAGCTTGCATGCTTATATAGACGGCATTTTGTACCAGTGGTTGCTGGCCCCCGACGGTTTTGAGTTGCACACCGAAGCCGAGCGTTGGGTCGATACCGGACTGGATATGCTGCGCTTGAGCCCCAGCCTGCGCAAATGAAACAAAATACGTAATTGGCTCCGTGTGTCAGCCGGGGGCCTTTTTGTCACCCGATGTGCCGTAATGGGGTGCTTTTATATACGCACTCCGGGCGGGATGACAGGTAGCAAGCTCAGTAATTTGTAGGGATTTTGTGTCGAGCCTGTGAGAAGTCCATCTATCGATTCCACAGGCAGTAAAAAGCCCCGGCTCTTTGGAGTCGGGGCTTTTTGTTTTCAACGGTTGCCGGTTACAGCGCCGGGTAGTCGATGTAACCGACCGGCCCTTTGGCGTAGAACAGTTCCGGGCGCGGCTCGTTCAGCGGCGCGTCAGCCTGCAAGCGTGCCGGCAGGTCAGGGTTGGCAATGAAGGGTACGCCGAAGGCGACTGCGTCGGCCTTGCCGCTGGCGAGCAATGCGTTGGCGCTGTCCTTGGTGAAACGCTCGTTGGCAATGTAGGGGCCGCCGAAGGCTTCCTTGAGTTGTGCGCCGAGGCTGTCGGCACCTTCTTTTTCACGCGAGCAGATGAAGGCAATGCCACGCTTGCCCAGTTCGCTTGCGACGTAGGTGAAGGTTTCGGCCAGGTTGTCGTCGCCCATGTCATGCAAGTCGGCGCGTGGTGACAGGTGCACACCCACGCGGCCGGCACCCCAGATCTCGATGGCGGCGTCAGTCACTTCCAGCAGCAGGCGCGCACGGTTTTCCAGGGAGCCGCCGTAGTTGTCGGTGCGCTGGTTGGTGCTGCTTTGCAGGAACTGGTCGAGCAGGTAACCGTTGGCGGCATGGATTTCCACACCGTCGAAGCCGGCGGCCTTGGCGTTCTCGGCACCGACGCGATAAGCGTCGACGATGTCGGCGATCTCAGCGATTTCCAGGGCGCGCGGGACAGGGAAGTCGGCCAGCGGACGAACCAGGCTGACGTGGCCCTTTGGCTGGATGGCGCTCGGGGCGACCGGGGCTTCACCGTTGAGGTACAAACCGTGGGAAATGCGACCCACATGCCACAACTGCAGGAAGATCTTGCCGCCCGCGCCATGGATCGCCTTGGTCACGTTGGACCAGCCACGCACCTGATCGTTGGACCAGATGCCCGGGGTGTCCGGGTAGCCGACGCCCATCGGGGTAACCGACGTGGCTTCACTGAGGATCAGGCCGGCGGAGGCGCGCTGTACGTAGTACTCGGCCATCAGCGCGTTCGGCACGCGACCTTCGTCGGCGCGGCAGCGGGTCAGTGGCGCCATGATGATGCGGTTGGCCAACTCGAGGTCGCCCAGTTTGATCGGATCGAAAATAGTCGTCATTTAATGCAACCCTCGTGAGGTAATGGTCGGTCAGTTGGTAGCAGGGGCCAGATCGGGATTGCCGCTCTGACGGAAAGTAATCAGGGTGACCAGCAGGGCGAGTACCGCCAGGGCCGCTGCGGCGAGGGGCACGCTGGTCAGGCCGAAGCCGTGGGCGATCACACTGCCGCCGACCCAGGCTCCCAGTGCGTTGCCGATGTTGAAAGCGCCGATGTTCAGGGTCGACACCAGGTTCGGGGCGTCTTTGCCGAAGGTCACCACGTTCACTTGCAAGGCCGGTACGGCGGCAAAGCACGCGGTGGCCCAGAGGAACAGGGTGATTTCGGTCGGGATCAGCGCGACGCTGGTCCAGGTCAGCACGGTGGACACCACGGCCATGGTGATGAACACGGCGATCAGCGTGGCGGCCAGGCCTTTGTCCGCCATCTTGCCGCCGATGATGTTGCCGACCGTCAGGCCCAGGCCGATGAGCATCAGGGTCCAGGTCACGCCACGGGGCGAGACGCCGGTGACTTCGCCCAGCAGCGGCGCGACGTAGGTGAACAGGGTGAACACCGAGGCGGCGAACAGTGCCGTCATGCTCAGGGACAGCCAGATGCCAGCGCCCTTGAGCGCGGCCAGTTCGGCGCGCATGTCGAGTTTTTCTTCATCGCGCTTGGCCGGCAGGAAGCGGATCAGACCGATCAGCGCGATCACACCGATCACGGTCACGGCCCAGAAGGTCGAACGCCAGCCGGCTTCCTGACCGAGTGCGGTGCCCAGCGGTACGCCGAGGACGTTGGCCAGGGTCAGGCCGGTGAACATCAGGGCCACGGCCGAAGCGCGTTTGTTCGCAGGCACCAGGCCGGCAGCCACGACAGAACCGATACCGAAGAAGGCGCCATGACAAAGTGCGGTCACCACACGGGCAAACATCAGCACGTTGTAGTCACTGGCCACTGCACAGAGCAGGTTGCCGATAATGAAAATGCCCATCAACGCCACCAGGGCTGCCTTGCGCGGCAGTCTGGCGGTGGCCAGCGCCATGAACGGCGCGCCGATGGCCACGCCCAGGGCGTAACCGGTCACCAGCCAGCCGGCGCCGGGAATCGACACACCGAGGTCAGCCGCCACGTTGGGCAGCAAGCCCATGATGACGAACTCGGTGGTGCCGATGGCGAAGGCGCTCAAGGCCAGGATGAGTAGCGAGAGGGGCATGTTTAATTCCTTATCGGCCAACTGACGTTAAGGGTCAGAGCTCTTTACTGAAGGTTTTGAGGAATTCCTGGATGGTTTCCTCGTTGCGTTTGAAGAAGTGCCACTGGCCGACTTTGCGGCTGCTGATCAGGCCGGCGCGTTGCAGGGTCGCCAGGTGTGCGGACACCGTGGACTGCGACAGGCCGCAACGCTGATCGATCTGCCCGGCGCAAACGCCGTGCTCGTTGCTGTGGGACTGGTCGGGAAATTCGACGGTCGGGTCCTTGAGCCAGTGCAGGATTTCTCGCCGGACTGGGTGTGCCAGGGCTTTTATTATTTCGTCGAGATTGATGGTCATGATGTGGGCTCGTGATGTTTAAAACGCTATATCGCGATGAGGCGAACTTTAAATCGGTATTTCGCGATATACAAATATGATTTGGCTCTGACCAACTCACATTTCGGTATATCGAGTTATAACGATATGTTGAGTGTAACAAGGCAATGGGGCAGTGCTAAGCTGCGCCCATGAACTATCTCGCACATCTTCACCTCGGTGGCCAGCGTCCTGGCCAATTGCTTGGCAGCCTGTATGGCGATTTCGTCAAGGGACGGCTGCAAGGGCAGTTCGCTGCGGAAATCGAAGGGGCTATCCAGTTGCACCGCAGCATCGACGTGTTCACCGATCGCCATCCGCAGGTGGATGTCGCGTTGTCGCGTTTTTCCCTGACCCGTCGTCGCTATGCGGGGATCGTGCTCGACGTGTTTTTCGACCATTGCCTGGCCCGGGACTGGGCGCTGTATGCCGATCGACCCCTGGCGTTGTTCACCTCGGACGTCTACCGGGTGCTGTCCAGCGAACGGCAATTGCCGGAGCGGCTGGCGCAGATTGCGCCGCACATGGTGGCCAATGACTGGTTGGGGTCTTATCGGGAGTTCGAAGTGCTGGAGCAGGTATTGCGCGGGATCTCGCGACGCCTGACCCGGCCGGAGGAGCTGGCGGCGGCGATGCAAGAGTTGCGGCGCTTGTATGAACCGTTGAGCGAGGACTTTCGGTTGTTCTATCCGCAGTTGCAGGATTTCGCCCGGAACCACACTGGCACATAAATCCATTGTGGGAGCGAGCCTGCTCGCGAATGCAGTCTGTCATCCGACATTGATGTCGACTGATCCACCGCATTCGCGAGCAGGCTCGCTCCCACAGATGGCATGTGCTCAAGCGGCAATCGCGGGACGCATCGGGGCTTGCTGTTTTTCCGGGATCGTCCCGAACAACGCCTTCTGCACCGCCTGCTGCGCTTCGAACGCCAGCGCCGCGCGTTCCCGGCCCTGGCACTCGATGGGCTTGAGCAGATGAATCTCCACGCCGCCACGGTCATTGGCGAACAGGCGCATCAGGTGCGAGAGCAGGTCATCGTCGCCAATGAATGGCGCCAGCGCGCAAGGCTTGCCGTCACGCACATAACGAATCGCCACCGGTTGCATCGCCACTTCGGAATCGATGGCGGCGGACAGCAGGCGACCGTGGAAAGTACGCAGCGAGCGGCCATCAGTGGTGGTGCCTTCCGGGAACATCAGCAGTGGATAGGCCTGTTCCAGGTGGCGAGTCATCTGCTTGCGGATCAACTGGGAATCACCCGCGCCACGGCGGATGAACAGGCTGCCGGCCTTGGCCGCCAACCAGCCGGCCACTGGCCAGGTGCGCACTTCGGCCTTGGACAGGAACGACAGCGGCGTGAGCATGCCCAGCAGCGGGATATCGGTCCAGGACACGTGGTTGCTGACCCAGAGCATCGGCGCCTTCGGCAGCTCGCCGTGGACGGTCACGTCAAAGGGCAGGGCGTTGCTCAGGCGCGCCATGAAAAACCGCGACCAGCGCTGGCGACGCGCCATCGAATGGGCCATGCCCAGGCGCTCGAACAGCCCGAACACGCTGGCCATGCCCAGGCCCAGCGTCACCACCATCAGCACTCGCGCGATTCGCGCGTACACCCGCAACCGGCTCATTACACAGCCGCCTTGAAGTGTTTGGCGTAGCGCGGGCAGAGTTCGTCGCGCTTGAGCAGAATGAACACGTCGGCGACCTGGAAGTCTTCGTCCCAGCATGGCTCGCCGCAGATCTTCGCGCCCAGGCGCATGTAGGCCTTGAGCAGCGGTGGCATTTCGGCAATCACGTTCGACGGGATGTCCAGGCTTGGCAGCGGGTTCTTCGGCTCGGCGCGCAGGTGTTCGGTGCACAGGTAGCGTTCGCGCAGACGCTGCATGATCGCGTGGGCCTGCACGCCGCCATCCTGCATCGGAATGCTCGCGCAACCCATCAGGTAGCTGTAGCCGCCCTGGTTCAGGACTTCGGCCAGTTCGCCCCAGAGTACGGCGATGGTGCCGCCGTTGCGGTAGGCCGGGTCGACGCAGGTGCGGCCGATTTCCAGGATCGGGCCTTGCAGATGCACCAGGCCGTGGAGGCTGAATTCTTCTTCGCTGTAGAATTTGCCCAGGCTGCTGGCAGCCGTGTGGTCGAGCAAGCGGGTGGTCGCCACCAGACGCCCGGTGTTCAAGTCGCGCACGCCGATGTGGGCGCAGTGAACGTCGTAGTCATCCATGTCCAGACCCAGTTCAGCGCCCTTGAGCCTGGCGTTGAATTCGCCGCTGAACACGTTGAAGCGCAAGGCCTGGGCTTCCTGCAACGCCTCGGCGCCCACCAGGCGTTCGGCTTGCAGGCGGCGTTCGTTGCCGGTGTCGCTGATGCGGGCGATCTGAGTCATGGCGAATCTCCGTGCGGGCTGCTCACCCGTCTTTGGGCTACAGCGAATCGACTTTCTTTGTCTAGCCGTGTTGTGCAAAGTCAGGCTATGTAGCCCCGGTGTCATCGCCATTAAGCTTTGGTGATGCTTATATGACAGCCCTCAAGGAGCCTCTTATGCCCTGGCAAACCCTGTTGAACCGCCGTGATCGCCTGCCCGCCAACCCGGATCTGGCCGAAGGTTTCGCGACCTTGTTGCAGCAGTTGGGAACGGTCACGCCGTTTGAACTGGCCGTGCTCGGCGGGCGATTGATGGCGACGCCGGGCCTGGCGTTTCTGGTGGGCTATCAAGCGGCCTTGCGCATGCTCTGGCCGAGTGCGCCACTGAGCCTCGGCGCGTTGTGCGCCACCGAACAGCGCAGCCTGCGCCCGGCCGACATGCAAACCCGGCTGAGCGGTTTGCGCCTGAGCGGCCGCAAGGATTTCGTCACCGCCGGGGATGCCGCCGACTGGTTGCTGGTGGCGGCGCGCAGCGAGGCGCCTGGTGCCGATCCGCGCTTGAGCCTGGCGGTGATCTATCGCGATGAGCCAGGTGTGCGCGTGGAAAAACTGGCGCCGATCCCGTTGATGCCGGACATCAGCCATGGCCGGTTGTATCTGGATAACGCGCAGTGCGAGTTGCTCGCGGGGGATGGCTGGGATGCCTACGTCAAACCGTTTCGCACGCTGGAAGACATCTATGTACTGAGCGCCATGACGGCGTGGTTGTACGGTATCGGTCAGGACTGTGCCTGGCCGCAATCCCTGCAATTGCGCCTGTTGGGGTTGTTGGCCGGGTGCGCGGAAAGCAGCCGCCAGCCGCCGACCAGCCCGGCCGGGCACGTGGTGCTTGGCGGGCTGTTTGCACAGTTCGAAGGGCTCAAGGTTGAAGTGGACGAGGCACTGGCTGCAGGGCCTGCGCAGTGGGCGGCGATGTGGCAGCGTGACCGGGCGGTGATGGAATTGGCGGCGGGCGCGCGGGGCAAGCGGTTGGCCAAGGCACTTTCCGGATCTTCGCTGGATTGACCGACCTCTTCGCGAGCAGGCTCGCTCCCACAAGGGAATGCATTTCAAATGTGGGAGCGAGCCTGCTCGCGAAGACGACCTCAACAGCAACACAAATCCAGGAACTGTCATCAACCTCGACTAGGCTCAGCCAGTTCAATCTCCGAGCCCTCGCCATGCCCAAAGGCTTGTCCCTGATTTTCATGCTGTTGCTCAGCGTCACGGCCCGGGCCGAATACTGGCCCGCCGAGCAATGGCCGACCGCTCCGACGCCGAGCGGCCCGGCGCTTCAAGCCCTGGAGGCCTACGCTTTTCCATCCCGCGATGACAGCACTCGCCAGGGCATTCGCACCGATGCCTTGCTGGTGATCCGCGACGGCCAGTTGCTCTACGAGCGCTACGCCGGTCCGACGACGGCCGAGACGCCACACCTGACCTGGTCGATCAGCAAGAGCCTGATGGCCACGGTCCTCGGCGTGGCCTATGGCGAAGGCTTGTTCAAACTCGGCGACCCGGTGGCGAAGTTCTATCCACCCCTGCAAAAACACCCCGACATGACCATGGCCGACCTGCTGCACTGGGCCTCGGGCCTGGATTGGCAAGAGGACTATGAATACGCACCGCTGAAGTCTTCGGTGGTGGCCATGCTCTACACACGCGGTCACCACGACATGGCTGCGTTCACCGCAGCCCATGCGGCGTACGCGGCGCCGGGCCAGGCATTTCGCTACTCCAGCGGAGACAGCAATCTGTTATCCGCTGCGCTGAAAACCATCGTCGGCCCCAGCCGCTATCCAGACTATCCATGGGCTGCATTGTTCGAACCGCTGGGCATTCGCCACGCCACCTGGGAAGCCGATGCCACGGGCACCTTCGTGGCTTCGTCCTATGCCTACCTTACTGCACGGGATCTGGCCCGGGTCGGTCTGTTGATGGATCGCGAGGGTCGCTGGGGAGATAAACAACTGCTGCCCAAGGACTGGGTGGCGTTCAACCGCGAGCCGTTCGCTCACTATCACGCCCATCAGGATGATGCCGTTCCGGGCGGGCAATGGTGGCTCAATCGAGCCGTTGAGGGCGCGGAAAAACCCTGGCCCGATGCCCCCGCCGACACCTTCGCCGCGCTCGGTCATTGGGGGCAGGCGATGTATGTGATCCCCAGTGAACACCTGGTGATCGTTCGCTACGGCGATGATCGCGACGGCAGTTACCGGCACAACGAATTGCTCAAGCTCGCGCTCAACGCCTTTGCCAGGAAGGTGCAGCCATGAGCGGTTTCATTCGCCGCCGACCGATCGCATCCCTGTTGCTGATCCTGCTGATCGCCTTGTTCGGCTGGATCTGGCACGAACGGGTGGCGTTGTGGGCGTTCCCCGACATCATCAGCGCATACACCGCCAAGGAGTACTGTTCGTGCCGCTACGTGATGAACAACGACGCCGAGTACTGCCACGGTTATGTGAAACAATGGTTGCCCACCAACAGCTTTACCGATGACCCGGCCGGCAAGCGAGTCACGGTCAGTGGCATGGGCCGCCACAACAGCGCCGTGTGGATCGGCGAGCGTCAGGGCTGTCGCTTGCAGCCCTGATATCCTTTCAGGTTCCACTCTGTGGAACCACATTTGATTGTCCTCGCTCGCGACTCACGGTTATCTGGCGGTGAGCGCGACCTGCTGTCGCGAAATCATCGCGAACAACAAGAACGGGATTACACCCGGCCCGAGGACAATCGTCATGACCCGATATCAGCACATCCTTGCCTGGCTCAGCGACGTGGCCAGCGACTTGCATGCCACCCGCCAGGACATCCACGCCCACCCGGAACTCGGCTTCGAGGAAAACCGCACCTCGGCGCTGGTGGCCAAGTCCCTGGCGGATTGGGGCTACGAGGTGCACACCGGCATCGGCAAGACCGGTGTGGTCGGCGTGCTGCGTAATGGCAGCAGCCCGCGCAGACTCGGGTTGCGGGCGGACATGGATGCGCTGCCGATCATCGAGAACACCGGCGCAACCTACAGCAGCCAGCATCAGGGCTGCATGCACGCCTGTGGGCATGACGGACACACCACGATGCTGTTGGGCGCGGCGCGCTACCTGGCGGCGACCCGTCAGTTCGACGGCACCCTGACGTTGATTTTCCAGCCTGCCGAAGAAGGCCAGGGTGGTGCCGAAGCGATGCTCGCTGATGGCTTGCTCGAACGTTTTCCGTGCGATGCGTTGTTCGGCATGCACAACATGCCAGGGCTACCTGCCGGCCATTTAGGCTTTCGTCAGGGGCCGATGATGGCCTCACAGGATTTGCTTAACGTGACCATCGAAGGTGTCGGCGGCCACGGTTCGATGCCGCATCTGGCGGTCGATCCGCTGGTGGCGGCAGCCAGTGTGGTCATGGCCCTGCAGACCGTGGTCGCGCGCAACATCGATGCGCAGCAGGCGGCGGTGGTCACGGTTGGCGCGTTGCAGGCCGGGGAGGCGGCCAACGTCATTCCACAACAGGCGATCCTGCGCTTGAGCCTGCGGGCACTGAACGCCCAGGTGCGCGAGCAGACTCTCGACCGCGTGCGCGCAATCATCGAATCCCAGGCCCGGAGTTTCGGCTGCAGCTCGCGCATCGAACATCGTCCGGCCTACCCGGTGCTGGTCAACCACGCGGCCGAAACCGAATTCGCCCGGCAGGTCGGCGTCGAACTGGTCGGTGCTGATGCGGTCGATGGCAATACCCCCAAACTCATGGGCAGCGAAGACTTCGCCTGGATGCTGCAACGCTGCCCTGGCGCGTACCTGTTTATCGGTAATGGCGTATCGCGGCCGATGGTCCACAACCCCGCTTATGACTTCAACGACGACATCCTGCTGACCGGCGCCGCGTACTGGGGCGCGCTGACCGAGAGCTGGCTCAAGCCGGCCTGAATTCCACCACTGTCTACTGCCGCTGGACCGGGCGCGCGCTGTCGTGCCCGCCGTTACCCAACAGGTTTCTGGAGAGTTCCCCATGCACACTTCGAACACAGGCGTTTCGCGCACCCGGCAGGTGGTCGCGGCCGTTATCGGCAACGCGTTGGAATGGTATGACTTCATCGTTTACGGCTTTCTGGCCAGCATCATCGCCCGGCAATTTTTCCCGTCTGACGACGAATACGCATCCTTGCTGATGGCCCTGGCGACTTTCGGCGTCGGCTTTTTCATGCGTCCGGTGGGCGGTATCTTGCTGGGCATGTATTCGGACCGCAAAGGGCGCAAGGCGGCGATGCAAATGATCATTCGCCTGATGACCCTGTCCATCGCACTGATCGCGTTCGCGCCGAACTACGCCGCCATCGGCATGGGGGCGCCGCTGTTGATCGTGGTTGCGCGCATGCTGCAAGGCTTCGCCACGGGCGGCGAGTACGCCAGCGCCACGGCGTTTCTGGTGGAGAGCGCACCGGCCCACCGCAAGGGGTTGTACGGCTCGTGGCAATTGGTCGGGCAATGCCTGGCGGTGTTCTCCGGGGCGGCGATGGTCGCCTTGTTCACCCACCTGCTGTCCCCTGAGGCACTGGAGAGCTGGGGCTGGCGGATTCCCTTTGTGCTGGGTTTGTTGATCGGTCCAGTAGGCTTGTGGATTCGCAAACACATGGAGGAACCGGAAGAATTTCTTGAAGCGCGCAAGCAGGCCAAAGGCGCGAGCCCAAGCCTGATGCAAGTGATCCGCGAATACCGGCGCAGTATTCTGGTGTCCATGGGCCTGGCTTGTGGCGCAACTGTGTCGTTCTACGTGGTGCTGGTGAACATGCCGACGTTCGCCCACAAGAATCTCGGCCTGCCGCTGGATCAGGTGCTGCTGGTGCAAATGCTCGCGGTGGCGCTGATGACCGTGATCATTCCCTTGTCTGGCGCACTGTCGGACCGCCTCGGCCGACGCCCGGTGTTGATGGCTTTCACCCTGGCGTTTTTCCTGATGGTTTATCCCTTGTATGTGTGGGTGGCGGCGGCGCCATCGGTGGAGCGTTTGCTGGTAATGCAACTGTTGCTGTGCAGTGCGATCGGCGGTTTCTTCGGCCCGGCTCCGACCGCGCTGGCCGAGCAGTTCCCGATCGAAGTGCGCTCCACCGGGGTGTCTGTGGCTTACAACGTCGCGGTCATGGTTTTCGGTGGATTCGCGCCGCTGATCGTCACCTGGCTGAGCAAGGTCCTGGCAACGCCGGTCGCACCGTCCTTCTACGTCCTGTTCGCCTGCCTGCTGACACTGCTCGGCACCTACTGCATGCACGAAGCGCCACGGGAAAAAAGATCCGTTGAACTCAATCTTGGGGTGAAACCTTGAGCCGCAATCCGATTGTTGAAATGGACGCCGATGCGCTGTCCCGGGCCATTCATGGGCGTCAGGTGTCCTGTCGCGAAGTGATGCAGGCGTATCTCGCGCAGATCGAACGCTTCAATCCGCAGGTCAATGCGCTGGTGTCCCTGCGTCCGGCCGAGGCGTTGCTGGCCGAGGCCGACGAGCGTGATCGTCAACTCGACCGGGGTCAGTCCCGCGGCTGGATGCACGGCATGCCGCAAGCGGTCAAAGACCTGGCGGCAACCACCGGCTTGCGCACCACCCTGGGTTCGCCGCTATTCGCCGAGCAGGTTCCGGAGCACGATGCCATCAGCGTGGCACGGGTGCGCGACTGCGGGGCAATCATCATCGGCAAGAGCAACGTCCCGGAATTCGGCCTCGGCTCGCAAACCTACAACAGCGTGTTCGGCACCACCACCAACGCCTACGATCCGACCCTGGTTGCCGGCGGCAGCAGCGGCGGAGCGGCAGTGGCGCTGGCGTTGCGCATGCTGCCGGTGGCGGACGGCAGCGACATGATGGGCTCGCTGCGCAATCCGGCGGCGTTCAACAACGTCTTTGGATTTCGTCCATCCCAGGGGCGTGTACCGTTCGGACCCGGGCCTGAGATGTTCGTCCAGCAACTGGCCACCGAAGGACCGATGGGCCGCACGGTCACTGATGTTGCCCGTTTGCTCGGCACCCAGGCCGGGTACGACCGGCGCGTGCCGTTGTCTCTGACTGAGGATCCGGGGATTTTTCACCATTCGTTGCAGCAGGATATCAAGGATGTGCGGCTCGGTTGGCTGGGGAGCTACAACGGGTACCTGCCAATGGACCCCGGTGTCATGGAGCTTTGTGAGTCGGCATTGCAGGACTTCGCCACACTGGGTTGCAACGTCGAGGCCTGCCAGCCGGATTTTTCCATGGAGCGCCTGTGGCAAACCTGGCTGGTGCATCGCCACTGGCTGGTGCAAGGCAGTCTCGGCGGGCTGTATGCCGATGCGCAAAAACGTGAACTACTCAAACCCGAAGCCCAATGGGAGGTCGAGGGCGGGCTGCGTCTGACGGCGACGGATGTCTATCAGGCCTCGGTCAGTCGCAGCGAGTGGTATCGAGCGCTGAACGAATTGTTCGAACGTTACGACTTCCTGCTGTTGCCCACTGCCCAGGTGTTTCCTTTTGATGCACAAATCCCTTGGCCGCACGTTGTTGGCGGGCAGGCCATGGACACCTACCACCGCTGGATGGAAGTGGTGATCGGGCCAACCCTCGCGGGCCTGCCAACCATGAGTGTGCCGGTGGGATTCAACCCGGCCGGATTGCCGATGGGCCTGCAAATCATAGGCCCGGCCCAGGCTGACCGCGCGGTGTTGCAACTGGCGCATGCCCATGAGCAGCTGACTCAATGGGTCAAGCGCCGGCCACCCGGTTGTCTGCAAAATGCCTGAGCCTGGCGGACAGGCCCGCATCTTGCTGTGCTTTGTAAAAAGAGCAGTGATTATCCGATCCGGGCTGAGGGAGATTGAATCCATGGAGAACAAGGCAGAATCCGGCAGCGTGCGTTCCGTCGAGCGCGCCCTGGCGATTGTCGAGTTGCTGGGGGAGCATCAGGCGTTGGGGCTGGAGGAATTGCACTACCTGACGAGCCTGCCCAAGGCCACGGTGTCGCGCATGTTGCTGACGCTGCAGGAGCAGGGCTGGATCTATCGCGGCCTGAGCGACCGGCGCTATCGGTTGTGCGCCAAGCGCCTGTTCGGTGACAGCCAGCAGCGCTTCAAGCGGCGCCTGGTGGAAAACGCCGCGCCACTGTTGCTGGAGTTGAGCGAGCGCACCGGGCTGGTGGCGGACCTGTCGTGCTTTGACGGTGAGCGGATCGAGGTCATGGAAAGCGCGATCCCCACGGTGCTGCGCAAGCGCTATCCAAACAACTGCCAGATCGTCGGCCAGCACGCCAGCCTGTTCCATTCGGCCATGGGCCGGGCCTGCCTGGGTGAACTGGACAGCCATGAGGTGGAGCGTCTGGCCAGCCGTGAGCGAATGACGGACGAATCCCTGTTCAACACTAGTGAACAAGCCTTGCATCAAGGCTTCGGGCAGCGCACCGAAGGTTATTGGGAATACCCGGTGCGCCTGCCGTTCCTGATTCGCGCGGTGGCCTTGCCGATCCGCACCGATGGCCGACTCGTGGGCAGCATGGCACTGCACTGGCCGATGGATCAGGCGCCGGTGGAACGGGTACTCAACCTGCACCTCAACAGCCTGGCCGCCACCATTGGCAATGTGCAGCAGGCAATGGCCTGAGTGGAACTTGTGGTGGTTTAGAGACTCAAGGCAACACATTTCTTGCAACCTGTGTCAGGCCGGTTAAGGTTCAGCACAGGTTTCTCTGCCTGACGAGTCTCTATGTTCAAGCGTTCCGCCCTCCGATCCCTCATTTTTCTGCTGCTGACGGGTGCCGCTTTGTCGGCCCGCGCCGACTGGTACCTTGATGGCGAGTCTTCGCGCCTGTCGTTTGTCAGCACCAAGAATGCCAATGTCTCCGAAGTGCAGCGTTTCCTGGTGCTGCACGGCAAAGTCGACCCCGAGGGGCTGGCGCAGGTGGAAGTCGAGCTGGAGTCGGTCAACAGCGGCATCCCTTTGCGCGATGAGCGCATGCGCAAGGAACTGTTCCAGATCGACCGGTTTCCCGACGCCTTGATCTCCACGAAAATCGATCCGCGCCCGATCAACGACCTCGCTCCCGGCGCGCAATTGGAGTTGCGCCTGCCGCTGACGGTCGACTTGCACGGCAAACAACACCAGTACCAGGCCGAACTGCTGGCGACCCGGCTCGATGACCGGCGCTTTCAGGTGGTGACCCTCGAACCGTTGGTGATCAATGCTGAGGATTTCGATTTGGCTCCAGGGTTGGAGGCGTTACGCAAAATGGCCGGTCTTTCGGCGATTAGTCTTTCAGTGCCAGTGAGTGCGGTACTGATTTTCACGGCGCGCTGATAATGGCCGGAGCGATTTTTCCCTGGCGTGAAGGCAACCACTTCGAACTGCTGGTCGACGGCCCGCAGTTTTTTCCGCGCATGCTGGTGGCGATTGCCCGGGCTGAAGAACAGGTCGAGCTGGAGTTGTATCTGGTGGAGGCGGGCGCCTGCGCCGAAGCCATGGTCCAGGCCCTGGTGCAGGCCGCCGAGCGCGGTGTGCGGGTGCGCTGCCTGTTCGATGATTACGGCAGCCTCGCCTTTACCCTGGCCTTGCGTCAGCGCCTGATGTCCGCCGGTGTGGAGCTGCGTTTTTACAATCGCCTGAGCTGGCGGCGTTGGGTCGGCAACTTTTACCGCGATCACCGCAAGCTGCTGCTGGTGGACCAGAGCCTGGCCGTGGTCGGTGGCACAGGCGTCACTGATGAGTTCTGGACGCCGGGCGAAGACGTCAGCGAATGGCACGAAGTGATGGTGGAAATCACCGGTCCGCTGGTACTCGACTGGCAGCTGCTGTTCGATCGGCAGTGGATTGCCAACCGCCATCGACGTGCCTGGCGACCGGCCTCGCATTTCGGCTTGCCGCGGTTACCCCGTGTGCCGTCCCAGGGCGAGGGCATGGGGCGGGTGGCGTATGCCGACGCCCGCCAACACCGGGACATTCTGCAATCGCTGGTGCGCGCGCTGAACAGCGGCCATCGACGGATCTGGCTGGCCACGCCGTACTTTTTGCCGACCTGGAAAGTCCGTCGCTCCCTGCGCCGGGCGGCTGCCCGGGGCGTCGATGTACGCTTGCTGCTGACCGGCCCGCGTACCGATCACCCCTCCGTGCGTTATGCCGGCCATCGCTACTACCCGCGACTGCTCAGGGCCGGGGTGAAGATCTACGAATACCAGCCGTGCTTCCTGCACCTGAAAATGGTGCTGATCGATGACTGGGTGAGCATCGGTTCGTGCAACTTCGATCACTGGAATCTGCGCTTCAACCTGGAAGCCAACCTGGAAGCGCTGGACCCCGGATTGACCCGAGCGGTGGCCGCGAGTTTCGAGAACGACTTCGCCCTGAGCCAGCAAGTCAGCCTGGAAGAATGGAAGCGGCGGCCACTGTGGCGGCGGGTCAAGCAGCGGGTGTGGGGATGGGTGGATCGGGTGGTGGTGAATCTGCTGGATCGAAGGGGTTGACCCCGATCTTTTCAACACCACTAAACCACTGTGGGAGCGAGCCTGCTCGCGAATGCGGTCGATCAGTCGACACCATCTTGACTGACACTCCGTCTTCGCGAGCAGGCTCGCTCCCACAGGGTTGTTGCGGTGTTTCAGGGATTACAGCAACTCAAAGCTCTGCTGCGTCACGTCCTCTGAATCCAGGCCGATCTGCACGTTGAACTTGCCCGGCTCCGCCGCGTACTTGAGTTGGGTGTTGTAGAACTTCAGGTCGTCCTCGGTGATGGTGAAGTGCACGACTTTCTGCTCGCCGGCCTTGAGCATCACTTTCTGGAAGTTCTTCAGTTCCTTGATCGGGCGGATCATCGAACCGGCCACGTCCTGAATGTACAACTGCACCACGGTTTCGCCATCGCGCTTGCCGGTGTTTTTCACCGTGACACTGGCGTCGAGCTTGCCGGTCTTGTTCAGCGTGGTCGCCGACAGCGCCATGTCGCTCAGGCTGAAGTCGGTGTAGCTCAGACCGTAGCCGAACGGGTACAGGGGGCCTGTGGTGTCATCGAAATACTGCGAGGTGTAGTTGCCCGGTTTGCCCGGGGTGAACGGCCGGCCAATGGTCAGGTGGTTGTAGTAGGTCGGAATCTGGCCTACCGAACGCGGGATGGTGATCGGCAGTTTGCCCGACGGGTTGTAGTCGCCGAACAGCACATCGGCGATGGCGTTGCCGCCCTCGGTGCCGGTGAACCAGGTTTCCAGGATCGCGTCGGCCTGTTCCTTCTCTTCGAGGATCGTCAGTGGGCGGCCGTTCATCAACACCAGTACCAGCGGTTTGCCGGTGGCTTTCAGGGCACGGATCAGCTCGCGCTGGTTTTCCGGGATGTTCAGGTCGGTACGGCTCGACGATTCGTGGGACATGCCACGGGACTCGCCGACGGCGGCAATGACGACGTCAGCCTCCTTGGCCGCTTTCACCGCTTCGTCGATCAGTACCTTCGCCGGACGCGGATCATCCACCACTTCCGGGGCGTCGAAGTTGAGGAAGTTCAGGTAACCGAGGATTTTCGGGTCGCTGGTGATGTTGGCGCCACGTGCATAGATCAGTGTCGACTTGTCACTCAGGGCGTTGCTCATGCCGTCGAACAGGGTCACCGATTGCGCCGGCTTACCGGCGGCGGCCCAGCTGCCCATCATGTCGATCGGCGCCTTGGCCAGCGGACCGACCAGGGCGATTTTCGCAGTCTTTTTCAGCGGCAGGGTTTCGTTGCGGTTCTTCAGCAACACCATGCTGCGGCGCGCCACATCACGGGCCTCGGCACGGTGCAGGCGGCTGTCGGCGTAGGTATCGACCGGATCGTCCTCGGCCTTGCCAATGCGCAGGTACGGGTCCTTGAACAGGCCCATGTCGTACTTGGCTTCCAGTACCGCGCGCACGGCATTGTCGATGTCGCTCTGCTGGATCTCGCCGGACTTCAGCAGCCCTGGCAGTTCTTTGCCGTACAGGGTGTCGTTCATGCTCATGTGGATGCCGGCCTTGATCGCCAGCTTCGCCGCTTCGCGACCGTCGGCGGCAACGCCGTGCTTGATCAGCTCGAAGATCGCCCCGTGGTCACTGACCGCCAGGCCCTTGAAGCCCCATTCCTTGCGCAGCAGGTCGTTCATCAGCCAGGTGTTGGCCGTGGCCGGCACGCCGTTGATCGAGTTCAGCGCAACCATGACCCCGCCAGCGCCGGCATCGATGGCGGCGCGGTACGGCGGCAGGTAGTCCTGGTACATCTTGACCGGGCTCATGTCGACCACGTTGTAGTCGCGACCACCCTCGACCGCGCCGTACAGGGCGAAGTGCTTGACGCTGGCCATGATGCTGTCGGCCGCGTTCGCGCCGGTGCCCTGGAACGCCTTGACCATCACGCCGGCAATACGCGACACCAGGTAGGTGTCTTCGCCGAAACCTTCGGAAGTACGGCCCCAACGCGGGTCGCGGGAGATGTCGACCATCGGCGCGAAGGTGATGTCGAGGCTGTCAGCCGCGGCTTCCTTGGCGGCGATGCGCCCGGACAGGCCGATGGCGTCCATGTCCCAGCTCGAGGCCAGGGCCAGCGGGATCGGGAAAATGGTGCGGTGGCCGTGGATCACGTCGTAGGCGAAGAACATCGGGATCTTCAGGCGGCTGCGCATGGCCGCGTCCTGCATTGGCCGGTTTTCCGGGCGGGTGATCGAGTTGAACGTACCGCCGATGTTGCCTGCCGCGATCTCCTTGCGGATCATTTCGCGCGGCATTTCCGGGCCGATGCTGATCAGGCGCAACTGGCCGATTTTTTCATCGAGGGTCATTTGCTTCATCAGGTTGCTGACGAAGGCTTCCTTGTTCTCCAGGGGTGCGGGTGTCGTGGCGGCCAATACGTTATGACTGGCCAGGCTGACGAACAGGCCCAGCAAACACAGCTTCTTCATGAATAGTTTTCTCAAGGGCCCAAACGGCGATGCACACGCCGGCCAGCCAAAAATTAGGGAACGTCTATTGTTGTTCGGGTGCCGGCTCAAAAAACAGAGCCAAAAACGACAGCCAGCGGGCGGATGCGTTTTTGCGCAGGGCCTCTTTTTAGCCCATCGGCCCGTTGCAATCCAGAGGCGCGGGCGATTATGCCCCAAGACCCGGCTCAGAAGGTTTCACGGTCGGCTTTTTCATGAAATGTACAAGGGAGCGTCATCCTGATGAATGTAAGTCCAGCCTACCGTTCGCGTTTGCAGGTCGTCACGCTGCTGATGCTGGCCACGTTGCTGACCGCCTGTGGCATCAACAACATCCCGACCCTCGACGAACAGGCCAAGGCCGCCTGGGGTCAGGTGCAGAACCAGTATCAGCGCCGCGCCGACCTGATTCCCAACCTGGTGGAAACCGTCAAGGGCTACGCCAGGCATGAAGAAGAGACACTGACGGCGGTCATTGAGGCCCGGGCCAAGGCCACGTCGATCCAGGTGGACGCCTCGACCCTCGACAACCCGGAAAAACTCAAGCAGTACCAGCAGGCCCAGGATCAGCTCAGTGGCGCCTTGAGCCGGTTGATGGTGGTTTCCGAACGTTATCCTGACCTGAAGGCCAATCAGAACTTCCTCGCCTTGCAGTCACAGCTTGAAGGCACCGAGAACCGGATCAGCGTGGCCCGGCGTGATTTCATCCTCGCGGTGCAGAAATACAACACCGAGATCCGCACGTTCCCCGGACGCTTGTGGCACAGCGTGATGTACAGCGACCTGCCGATTCGCGAGACCTTCGAAGCCACGCCGGGGGCGGAAAAGGCCCCCGAGGTCAAGTTCTGAAAAGCGCCAGTCGGCGTCATCACGCAAGAGGTTGCCAATGCGCGTCCTGAAAGCAGGCCTGTTGCTGTTGTTGTGGGTGGTAACGCTCACGGCCCGGGCCGAGCTGAGCTTCCCGGCGCTGACCGGACGGGTGGTCGACAACGCGCAGATGATCGAGCCATCGGTGCGCGAGCAACTCACTCGGCAACTTCAGGCCCATGAGCAAGCCACCGGCGAACAGCTTGTGGTTGTGACGTTGGCGGATTTGCAAGGCGCCGACATCGCTGACTTCGGTTATCAACTGGGGCGCCACTGGGGCATCGGGCAGAAGGACAAGAACAACGGCGCCTTGCTGATTGTCGCCCGCAACGAGCGCAAACTTCGCATCGAAGTCGGCTACGGCCTGGAGGATCGACTGACGGACGCCCAGAGTTCGGTGATCATCAACCGGGTCATCACCCCGGCGTTCAAGACCGGCAATTTCAGTAAAGGCATCAGTGACGGCGTGGCGGCGATGCTGGTGGTGCTGAGCGGCAACCCCTTGGATGAACCCTCCACGGCATATGAATCCAGAGGCGATCCCGGGGACGATTTTGTCTCGCGGCATCCCGGGTTGTTGGTGTTTTTGGTGATGTTGTTCATCCTGACTGTTTTTGTATGCCAGATGCTCGGTATCCTTCCCGCCGGCCGTGGCGGCTCCGGTGGAACCGGGGGCGGCTTTGGCGGTGGCGGATTTGGCGGCGGCGGTGGAGGGGAGGCTTCAGCGGCGGCGGGGGCAGTTTCGGCGGGGGCGGTTCGTCCGGCGGCTGGTGATAATAAAAACGAGCAGGCAATTCACGACATGGCATTACTGACTGAACACGAGCAACGCAAAGTCGCCGAGGCAATTGCCCGGGTCGAGCGTGATACCGATGCCGAACTGGTGACCGTGCTCGCGGCCCGCGCCGACGACTATGCGTACATTCCGTTGCTGTGGGCCAGTCTGCTGGCGCTGCTGGTGCCGGGCGTCGTGCATTACCTCACTGGCTGGCTGACCATGCACAGCCTGCTGATGGTGCAATGGGCCAGCTTCATCGTCCTCTGCCTGGTGTTCCGCCTGCCGAAAGTCACCACCCATCTGATCCCGCGCTCGGTGCGCCACTGGCGCGCCTCGAACCTGGCGCGCCGGCAGTTTCTGGAGCAGAACCTGCACCACACCGAAGGCAGCACCGGCGTGCTGATTTTCGTTTCCGAGGCCGAGCGTTATGTGGAAATCCTGGTGGATGAAGGGATATCCAGTCGCCTGGACAACAAGAACTGGGACGCCATCGTCGCCACGTTCACCCAGCAAGTGAAGCAGGGGCAGACGCTGCAAGGTTTTATCAGTTGCATCGAAGCCTGCGGCGAGCTGCTCAAGGTGCATGTGCCAGTGACCCATGTGCGCAATGAGTTGCCAAACCGCCTGGTGGTGCTCGGCTAGGTCCGGGCATGGCGTTGTGTAGCGCTCGCCGCTACAACTCCCGTCAATTGTCCGGGTTCGGCCTTGTCGTCAGTATTTCTCTCTAACAGTGGACACCCAGCGACGGGTGTTCCCGCGTAGAGGGATTCTTATGCCAACCCAACAATCGAATGACTCTTTGACACGGGTAGCTCCAGGCAGAGAGGGAGGTACGCCAACGGCGAAGCTGACGGCGAAAGAAACACAAATCCTGATGTGGTGTTTCAAGGGCAAGACTTCCTGGGAGATCGCCAGGATCGAGAATTGCGCGGAATCCACCGTCAACTTTCACTTCGCCAATATTCGTCGGAAGTTCGACGTCAGCTCTCGCACTTGTGCATTGCTCAAGGCGATCGAGTCGGGGGCGATCCTCGTGGACTCGGTCGTAGCGCGAGGTGCACATGAGCCTGACTGATTCGACCTACAACGGCATCAGCGGGCTCATGTTGGGAATGGGGATTGCCACTCTGCCGGTTGTTGATGGCGAGGTACTGTTCGGTGCAATGCTTGGTGCGTGGCTGGTCACGACCACTCGCACGGACTTCAAAGCCTGGCAGCGCATTGGTTCCTGGTTGTTGTCTGCAGGTGTCGGTTACCTCTTTACGCCTGTCGCGCATCCGCTGGCGCCTTTTCTGACCGCAGGCGTAACGGCCTTTCTTTGTGCGCTGATCGTTATTCCCATCAGCATCAAGCTCATGCAATGGATCGATGGCGCCGGTATCGGCGAAATCATTCGACATCTGAGAGGGAGAAAATGACAGGTCGTGAAAGGATTGCTTTGGCGGGGTGACGGGCGTTGCTCGCTAGAACCGTACGTTCGGGCTGGCGTGTTATCAGTGCGATGAATAACTTCATTGCCGGCAGGTCATCAAGTTTCATTCGAAAGTTTAAGTGTTGCCAGAGTAGAGGCCATTTCGGCAAGTCTGAGTTCCATATTGCGCAGTCGTTGCTTTTCCTCGAGTGCGTTTTGTATGGCGCTGCGACCATCTTCGTCGAGCAACCGCCAGAGCGCGAGAATGGTGTTTTCCCGTGTGGTGCTTTCCTGATTGGCTTCCGAGGAATCAGTAACTGCTTGTCTCTGAATCGGCCCTTCACCCAGCAGCAGCCAGTCAAGGGAGATCCCTCGCGTTTGAGCGATTTCTACGCATAATGAGTATGGCGTGCTGTCGCGGCCTCGCCAGCTACTGAGGGTTTGCGGGCTGATCTGTAGCGCGGAGGATAAAGAAGCATCGGTTTTTGTGCCAGTAACTTGCTTCAGGCGAGCCAGAACAGCTTGTGATTTTTTGCTACGCAATTTGAGCCTCTTCCTTTTGACATATGCTTTTTGAGTGCCTAATTTATGCGTAATGAGTACTTTTTTTCTTGTAAGTAATCAATCACTAAAGATGAGTCAGAAGAATACGATGTCGAAACTTCCTAATGGTATCAGGGTGATTTCCTACGAGCTTGGCTCCAACCCATTACAGGACTGCCCGATGCACTTCCTTATGTCTGGCAGACACTGTTCACAAGGCCGCAACACCACAAAGAACCTGTCTAGCAGTATTGCGTTTGATCAGGTTGATTGCCACCCAATGACCGCCGGGAGTCAAGCATGAGTACTTATAAAATGGTGTGCCCGCACTGCTTGAACAGGATGCGCATCCGCACCAGTGAGGGCCGACATATTTTCCTGCGGGTGGCCTATCTGCAATGTACGTCGGAAGCGTGCGGTTGGTCGGTACGTGCCGAATTTGAAATGACCCATGAGCTTTCGCCCAGTGGCATGCCCAACCCGGCCGTACGCCTGCCTTGCGCCGGACCCGATCTGCGCCGTGCCGCAGGGCCTGTTGCAGTCAGTCCTGCACCGACAGAAGTGCCGCAGGAGGGGTGAGCATGAAGGTCATCGATGAAGATGCAGACCTGAATGATGAACTATTGGCTATAGCCCAGGCGTTTTTGGGGCGTCATGAGAGTGAAGGGGGGATCGACGATCAAGTCCTGTTCTGTCGCGCGGTGAAGCATTTGCAGAATATGGATGTACCCATGTACCTGGCGGAAAGGCTGGTTAGCCGTGCCTACGGCGTACTCAAATCGTGCAACGACCGTCGTCGCCTGGACATCGATGCAAGTTCCGAAACGGTTGCCGTAGTGACTGACCCTGCCAACGGGCTGACCTGGGCAGTACCCGTGGGGTTGATCGTCAAACACATCATTAACTCACCGAACAATCGCAGGCTTCGCCTGGTGGAATCCTGAGGTTTCAATGGTTGTATCGAGGTCCTGGGCCGAATGACTGGGACCTGCCACAAAATAACCCCGTGCCCAAAGTGCTCGTCCCCCTTAAAATACCGGCATTCTCCGATTTGTATCGCCTGAGGCCGTTTTTCCATGTCCGTCACCGCCACTCCCGCCAGCCTCGTGCCGGATCATCACGCCCAGTTCATCGACCTGCTGCGAACCAGCCTCGAGCACAATGCATTCATCAAACTGGTACTGGCCAAGTACGCGGGCGATGAAACGGACCTGCAGCGGATCATCATCAAACCGGTGACCGTCAAGGCGCAGCCTTGCCTGTCTTTTGTCTATCGCTACAAGACTCGCGATATCACCAAGAACCTGCCGCTGGCCGAAGGCGTGGCGAGCATTGCCGGGCTGCTGCCGGCGTCGTTCAAAAATGCGCATCTGTTGTCGTTGACCGACGAAGCCCAGCTCGAATACAGCAAAAAGGGCAAGTCATCGCTGTTCAAGAGCAAACCTCAGCAATTGCGCGAAGTGCCATCGGCCGAGCACAACCGTGAGAAAAACCGTTTTCTTGACCTGAGCCGGCCGTTTCTCACCGATCTGGGTGTGACCAACAAGCAGCATGAACTGATCCCGGCGATGTCGCGCAAGTGGAAGCAGATCAACAAGTTCATCGAAGTGTTCAGCCATGCGCTGACCTCGTCACCCCTGGCGCTGGACAAACCGGTGCGTGTGGCGGACTTCGGTTCGGGCAAGGGGTACCTGACCTTCGCCATCCACGATTACTTGCGCAACACCTTGCAGGCCGAAGGCGAAGTGACCGGCGTCGAGCTGCGTGAAGACATGGTCACCCTGTGCAACGCGGCGGCGGCAAGGCTTGAGCATCCGGGGCTGGTGTTCAAGTGCGGTGACGTGCGCAGCGTGGCGCCGAGCGAGCTGGACGTGATGATCGCCCTGCATGCCTGTGATATCGCCACCGACTATGCGATCCACACCGGCATCCGCTCCGGCGCGTCGATCATCATGTGTTCGCCGTGCTGCCACAAACAGATACGCCTGCAAATCCAGAGCCCGGCGCTGCTCAAACCGATGCTGCAATACGGCTTGCACCTTGGCCAGCAGGCGGAAATGGTCACCGACAGTTTGCGCGCGTTGTTCCTTGAAGCCTGCGGCTACGAGACCAAGGTGTTCGAGTTCATCTCACTGGACCACACCAACAAGAACAAGATGATCCTGGCGGTCAAGCGTGCCGAGCCGGTAGACCCGGCCCAGTTGCTGGCGAAAATCCAGGAGCTGAAGGATTTCTATCACATCAGTGAGCATTGCCTGGAAACGTTGCTGCGCGCCGATGGTTTCCTCGCGGCTAAGGTTTGACCTGAATCCCGGTCGGTAATGTGCCCGGTTGCGCCGGGCGCACCGCAGTCTTGCGTCCCAGCATCACCGTCACGATCACCCCGGCGGCAAACAGCCAGGTGATCGGCTCGATGTGTTCGCCGAAGAACAGCGCCGAGAAGGCGATGGTGAAGAAGATCTGCAGCAACTGGATCTGGCTGACCCGGGCAATGCCGCCCATGGCCAGCCCGGCGTACCAGGCGAAGAAACCGATGAACTGCGAAAACAGCGAGACGTAACCGAAGGCCCACAAGGTCTTGGTGGAAATCTCGCCCTGATGTTGCAGCGCCAGGTACACCACCGGGCCGATCAGCAGCGGCGTCGATAGCACCAGCGCCCAGCAGATCACCTGCCAGCCGCCCATTTCCCTGGCCAGTCGGCCTCCCTCGGCGTACCCCAGCCCGCCCACTGCAATGGCGCCAAGCATCAGCAAGTCACCGGCCTGAATACTGCCGGCACCGCTGATCAGTGCATAACCGAGCACCAACGCACTGCCCAATGCGGCGCAACCCCAGAAGGCTTTCGAAGGTCGTTCATGGGACAACCATGCGGCGTACAGCGCCACGCACAGCGGCTGCAATCCGTTGACCAGCGCACCGTGGGACGCCGGCAAGGTTTGCATGGCCCAGGCCGACAAAACCGGGAAACCCAGGATCACCCCGGCCATCACCAGCGCCAGGCCTTTGACCTGTTTCCAGGTCGGCCATTTTTCCCGGCGCCACAGCAACAGCAACGCCGCCGGAACCGCCGCAAACAGTGCCCGCCCCAGGCCGTTGAGCAGCGGGTGGAGTTCCTGCACGACAATCCGCGTGAAGGGCAGGGTGAGGCTGAAGATCACAACGCCGAGCAGGCCCAGGGCCATGCCGGTGTTTTCGCGCGAGGACATGATGGCAACCAGAGTCTTGGAGGGTGGGAGATGTCGTTATCTAGCCATAAACCTTGGGAAAGCCGCTGTTACAGCTAGGTGCAGAGTTATCCGTACAGTTTGCAGACGCTTTCGCGAGCAGGCTCGCTCCCACAGGAATTGCGTCGTTCTTGTGGGAGCGAGCCTGCTCGCGAAGAACGATTACACGGTAGTAGCTGGTTATTACCTACTCCTGCGGAATCGGACTACCTTGAATACTCCTGCACGCCCACTTCCAGAGGAGTCCTCCCCATGGCTGCGAAAAAAATTCTGATGCTGGTCGGTGATTACGTCGAAGACTATGAGGTGATGGTGCCGTTCCAGGCGCTGCTGATGGTCGGTCATACGGTGCACGCCGTTTGCCCGGACAAAACCGCCGGCCAGACCGTGCGCACGGCGATCCATGACTTTGAAGGCGACCAGACTTACAGTGAAAAACCCGGTCACCTGTTTACCCTCAACTTCGATTTCGCCAAGGTCAATGCCGCCGATTATGACGCCGTGCTGATTCCGGGCGGCCGTGCACCGGAGTACCTGCGCCTGAACGAAAAAGTCCTGGAGCTGGTGCGCGCATTCGACAAGGCCGGCAAACCGATCGCCGCCGTGTGCCATGGTGCGCAGTTACTGGCGGCAGCGGGCGTGCTCGAAGGTCGCGAATGCAGCGCTTATCCGGCCTGCGCTCCGGAAGTGCGCCTGGCGGGCGGCACCTATATCGATATCCCGGTGACGGACGGCCATGTTCAGGGCAATCTGGCCACGGCTCCGGCCTGGCCTGCGCACCCGAACTGGCTGGCCGGTTTCCTGGGGTTGCTGGGCACCAAAATCACGCTGTAACGAGGGACCTGTCCATGTGCGAGCTGTACGTCAAAGCCGACCCGATTCTTTACGAATCGCGCTCCCGCTCGCTGCGCATCTGCGGGGTGGTCACCACCCTGCGCCTGGAAAACCAGTTCTGGGACATTCTCAGCGAAATCGCCGAGGTCGACGGCATGACCACCAATCAGTTGATCGCCAAGCTGTATGAAGAAGTGATGGACTATCGCGGTGAAGTGGTCAATTTCGCCTCGTTCCTGCGGGTGAGTTGTACGCGGTATCTGAGTCAGCGCCGGGCTCAGGCGCCGGAGTTGTCGGTGGTGCGCGCAGTGGTGAAGTAGGGCAGATCGTGTCGACTCCATCGCGAGCAGGCTCGCTCCCACAATGGTTTGGTGTACTCAAATCTGCTGTGGGAGCGAGCCTGCTCGCGAAGGGGCCGGAACAGGCGACAGATGCCGCGGGCTGGTCTTTACTCTGAAGCGCGCAACCTCTCAATCGCCAAGGAGAACAAGCATGTCCGGATGGTATGAAGTGAGCAAAAGCAGCAGTGGCCAGTTCAGGTTTGTCCTCAAGGCGGCCAACGCCGAGACCATCCTGACCAGCGAGCTGTACACCACCCACGCCGCCGCCGACAAAGGCATCGCCTCGGTCCAGGCCAACAGCCCGCTGGATGAGCGTTACGAGAAGAAAACCACCAAGGATGGCCATCCGTATTTCAACCTCAAGGCGGGTAACCACGAGATCATCGGCAGCAGCGAGGCCTATTCTTCCGACGCCGCCATGGAGAAAGGCATCGCGAGCGTGAAGGCTAATGGCCCGACCAAGGTGATCAAGGACAAGACCTTGCCGGTGCTTTGAGTACAGCTTTCAAATCCAGCACAAATCCCTGTGGGAGCGAGCCTGCTCGCGATGACATTAGCAGCGTTGCCGCTAAACCTCGACGGGCACCGCGAGCTTCGGACTCCCCAACGCATGCGTCTTCGAATCAAAAAACCGCAACTCAACCCCCGTCCCCTCGAACACTTTCGCGTAGTGCCGCTTCTGGTGCTGGATGAAGGCCTTGCTGCGCGGGTAAATCGAGATCGCCACCACCTGCGGTTTCGCCAGGCGCAAGGCGTGGATGATGTGGCTGTCCTGTTCCCCCAGCGCATGGCCGAAGATGCACAGTGCCTGGCCGTGACCGAGTAACTGCTCGTAGCAGAACGACAGATAGTCTGAACTGCGAATGGTCTTGAGCTTGTCCGCACTCGGGCCCTCATTGATGAACAGCGGCACGTCGTCAAGGGTCTTGATCGTGTTGTTGATGGCGAAATTGCCCAGCAACGTGCCCTCGGTCGACATCAGCTTGCGCGCCGTACCGTCCTGGTTGCGCACCAGATGCAGGCCGCCGTGCAGGTACAGCAAGCGGGTTTTGTCGGTGGCCGTGTCGCTCAGGTCGAAACCGGGTTCGGCACCCTGGAACAGATCGGTGATCGCCTCAGGCTGGTGTTGCACCGCCCAGTAGTTGAGCAGGTCGTAATTGGTGGTGAACACCGTGCGGTAGCTGGCCAGTTCCTGATTGAGGGTTGCCAGCGTCGAAGGCACTACAAGCCGCCACGGGATATGCACCGCATGCACGGTGTTGATCAGTGCTTCCTTGATCGCGTAGTAGCGATTGCGCGGGGCGGCGGAGCTGACAGCCAGGGCCTTGTTGACCCGGCTGGTGGTTTTCAACGCGCTCAGAACCTGCTCGAAACTGCGGGTCTGCATCGCATCGAACACGCTGAGTTCGGACGGGGTCAGGGGTTTTTCTTCAACGGTGCGTGCGTTTTCGAACAGCGACTCGTAGCCGAAATCGTCCCACACCGCGCGACTGGCACCGTTGCCCACCAGCAAACCACTGAACGAAGTGGTGCTGCGCAAGGCGTTCCAGTCTTCAAGTTGGGCATCGACATCCTGGAAATCGGTCATTGCGGTCTTCGTCTCACGGCAAAAGGTCTATGGGCGGCGACTTTATCACGAGCGGGTGCCTGGACCACGGCACGACTGGGGTGAAGAACGTTATGCTGCGACTTCGCCCGAGCCGACTTCGCCGAGTACCCGATGCTGCAAAAAAGCCTGATCCGCCGTCTCGACCTGATCACTCTGCAATTGTTCGTCGCCGTCCATGAAGAGGGCACGCTGACCCGTGCGGCGTCGCGCGAAGCGATTGCCGTCTCGGCGGCGAGCAAGCGCCTGATGGAACTGGAGGAGGCGCTGGGCATCAGCTTGTTCGTGCGGCAGGCCAAGGGCATGTCCCTGACGCCGGCCGGTGAAACGCTGCTGCACCATGCCCGGCAGATGTTGTTCAACGTCGAGAAAATGGGCCTTGAACTGGGCGAGCACAGCCACGGTGTGCGCGGCTATGTGCGGATGCTCGCCAACCTGTCGGCGATCATTCAGTTTTTGCCCGAAGACCTGCGGGATTTTTCCGAGCGTCACCCACAGGTCAAGACCGACCTCGAAGAACGCCCCAGCTCCGGGGTGATCCAGGGCGTACTCGACGGGGTGGCCGACCTCGGCATCTGTTCCATCGACAGCGACATCAAGGGCCTGCACAGCGTGCTGTATCGCCAGGACAAACTGGTGGTGCTGATGCCGCCGCACCATCCGTTGGCGAACCGCTCGAGCGTGGCTTTCGCCGATACGCTGGACAGCGACTACGTCGGGTTGCATGCCGCCAGCTCGATCAACATGCGCACCCACGCCGCCGCCCGCGAGGCCGGCAAGGTGCTGCGGGTGCGCATTCATGTGCCTGGATTCGATGCCATGTGCCGGATGATCCAGGCCAACATGGGGATCGGCATCCTTCCGCTGCGGGCCTATGAATTGTTTGGCCGGGCGCTGGGTTTGCACGCGGTGCCGTTGACGGACGAATGGTCGGACCGGGCGTTGATTCTGGTGGTGCGCAATGAGGCGCTGCTGTCGCCGGTGAGCCGGATGTTGTTTGAGCATTTGCGTGGGGTGGTCTGATCGTTCTCGGCTGAGTTGGCCGGCCTCTTCGCGAGCAGGCTCGCTCCCACACTGGACCTGTGTCGCTCATCAATCCCCTGTGGGAGCGAGCCTGCTCGCGAAGGCGGCCCTGAGGACAGGACAATCTTCCAGAGCGTTCGCATTTCGCGAACGCCCGTTGCCAACTGAAGGTTGGATTCCCGAGTCCCCTGTCCTCTAGCCTTGGCCCATATTCCAAGAACAAGAGGTACCCCGCGATGACTGCCCCCTTGAGTGCGATCAAAGTGATCGAGATCGGCACGCTGATCGCCGCGCCGTTTGCGGCGCGCATGCTGGCCGAGTTCGGCGCCGAAGTGATCAAGATCGAAGCCATGGGCCAGGGCGATCCCCTGCGCAAATGGCGCAAGCTGCACGAAGGCACCTCGTTGTGGTGGTACCTGCAATCACGCAACAAGAAGTCCCTGGCGCTGAACCTCAAGTCGCCGGAAGGCATCGAACTGGTCAAGCAACTGGCGACCAGCGCCGATGTGCTGATCGAGAACCTGCGCCCCGGCGCCCTGGAGAAGCTCGGCCTCGGTTGGGACGTGTTGCATGCGCTCAACCCCAACCTGACGCTGGTGCGGATTTCCGGGTACGGCCAGACCGGCCCGTACCGCGATCGTCCGGGTTTCGGTGCCATAGGCGAGGCCATGGGCGGGATCCGCTACACCACCGGCACGCCCGGTTCGCCGCCGGCGCGGGTGGGCGTGAGCCTTGGCGATTCCCTGGCTTCGCTGCATGCGGTGATCGGTGCGCTGATGTCGCTGCTGAGGGTCAAGACCGGGCAGGGCGGCGGGCAAATCGTTGATGTATCCCTGGCCGAAAGCGTGTTCAACGTGATGGAAAGCCTGGTGCCGGAATACGACATGCTGGGCCATGTGCGTGAACGCAGCGGTGGCGCCTTGCCGGGGATCGCACCGTCCAACACCTATCTGACCGCCGACGGCGCCTACGTGGTGATTGCCGGCAACAGCGACCCGATCTACCGGCGCCTGATGCAAACCATCGGCCGCGCCGATCTGGCCGAAGCGCCGGAGTTCGCCCACAACGACGGGCGTGCTGCCAAAAGCAATCTGCTCGACGCCGCCATCACCCACTGGACCAGCAGCCTGCCCATCGACGAGGTGCTGGCCGCGCTGGAAGCTGCCGAAGTCCCGGCCGGGCGCATCTACTCGGTGGCCGACATCGTCGCCGACCCGCACTATCAGGCGCGGGACATGCTGCTCAATGCCGAGCTGCCCGGTGGTGCCACGGTGAAGATGCCGGGCATCGTGCCGAAACTCTCCGAGACCCCCGGTGGCGTGAACTGGTCCGGCCCCGGGCTGGGCCAGCACACCGACGGCATCCTCGCGCAACTGGGCCTGACGGCAACAGACATCGAACGCCTGAAAGTCGACGGAGTGGTGCAATGATCAGCGATTATTCCGACCACTTGATTGTGCAGGAAGTGTCCCCGCGCGACGGTTTGCAAATCGAGCCGACCTGGGTTGAAACCCACGACAAGATTGCCTTGATCGACCAACTGTCGTTGGCCGGATTCAGTCGTATCGAAGCCGGTTCGTTCGTGTCGCCCAAGGCCATTCCTGCATTGCGCGATGGTGAACTGGTGTTCAAGGGCATCACCCGGCAACCGGGGGTGATCTACGTCGCGCTGATTCCCAACCTCAAGGGCGCGCAACGGGCATTGGCATGCAGGGCCGATGAGCTGAACCTGGTGATGTCCGCCAGCCAGACCCACAACCTGGCGAACATGCGCATGCGCTGTGAGGATTCACTGGCGGCGTTCGGTGAGATTGTGCACTTCGTTGGCGACAGCCCTGTACGACTCAATGCCAGCATCGCCACCACCTTCGGCTGCCCGTTCGAAGGCAGGATCGATGAGGACCGCGTGGTGCAAATCGTCGAGGCCTATCAGGAACTCGGTATCCAGGGCATTACCCTGGCCGATACCACGGGCATGGCCAACCCGCGGCAGGTCGACCGGCTGGTGCGCCGGGTGCTTCAAAGGGTTTCCCCATCGGACCTGACCCTGCATTTTCACAACACTCGCGGCCTTGGCTTGTGCAACGTGCTGGCCGCCTACGAGGCCGGTGCCCGGCGCTTTGACGCGGCCCTCGGCGGCCTCGGCGGCTGCCCGTTCGCACCGGGAGCGTCGGGAAACATCTGCACCGAGGATCTGGTGAACCTTTGCGATGAAGTCGGCATTCACACCGGTATCGATTTGCCGCTGCTGCTGAAACTGTCCCGCGGGTTGCCGGCGCTGCTCGGTCACGAAGTGCCCGGTCAACTGGCCAAGGCCGGGCGCAATTGCGACCTGCACCCGATCCCTACCTGACCACCAATCCCCTGTAGGAGCGAGCATGCTCGCGATGGACGTCAACGATAACGCTGGATGCCAGATACCCCGCGGCGATCTCAGGTTCATCGCGAGCGAGCTCGCTCCTACAGTGAAATCGAACATTGACCAGACAACAAAAACAATCGGACACCCACGGGAAGTCCGCCTGGAGAACCACAATGAGCCTCAATGCACTGGAGGCGGGCGTGAGCCCGTCCGTTAGCCACGACACCGAAAAAGCCCTGGTCAGCAAAGTCGCCTGGCGCCTGATGCCGCTGATCATGGTCTGCTACCTGTTCGCGTTTTTCGACCGCATCAACATCAGCTTCGCCAAGTTCCAGCTGCAGACCGACCTGAGCCTGAGCGATACCGCTTACGGCCTCGGTGCCGGGTTGTTCGTGGTTGGCTATGTGATCTTCGAAGTGCCGAGCAACATGATGCTGTACAAGGTCGGCGCCCGGCGCTGGATCGCCCGGATCATGATGTCCTGGGGGCTGGCCACGGCAGCCATGGTGTTCGTCAATAGCGAATGGCAGTTCTACGCGCTGCGCTTCGTGATCGGCGCGATGGAGGCGGGTTTCGCCCCGGGCGTGCTGTATTACCTGACCCTGTGGTTCCCGCAGCACTATCGCGGGCGTATCACCTCGATGCTGTTCCTGTCGTCGGCGTTCGCCGGCCTGGTGGGCGCGCCGTTCTCGGGCCTGGTGCTGCAACACCTCGATGGCGTGCTGCAAATGCGTGGCTGGCACTGGTTGTTCCTGCTCGGCGGCGTGCCCTGCATCGGCCTCGGTTTGCTGGTGTTGACCCTGCTCAAGGACCGTATCGAAGACGCCCATTGGCTGACGCCTTCGGAGAAGACCCTGCTGGCCAGTCGCATCGCCCAGCACGAGCCGCACAAGAGCGGCGGTTCGCTGCTCGCCGCCTTGCGCATCCCGGGTTTCCTGACCTTGGGGCTGATCTACTTCCTGATTCAGGTGGCGTCCTACGGCTTGAATTTCTGGGCGCCGCAACTGATCCGCAGCGCCGGCACCGAAAGCCCGGTGATGATTGGCTTGCTGACGGCCATCCCGTACATCTGTGGCGCCATCAGCATGGTGGTGATCGGACGCCTGTCCGATGCTTCCGGCGAGCGGCGCAAGTATGTTGCCGGCCTGGTGGCGGTCGGCGCGGTCGGGTTCTTCTGTGCGGGGATCTTCGCCAGCCACACGACCTTCCTGATTGTCGCATTGGGCCTGCTCGGTGCCGGGATCATCGCCTCCATCCCCAGCTTCTGGACCCTGCCGCCGAAACTGCTGGCCGGTGCTGGTGCGGGCGCTGCCGGCGGGATCGCGGTGATCAACACCCTGGGCCAGTTCGGCGGCATCGTCAGCCCGGTGATGGTCGGCCGGATCAAGGACCTGACCGGCAGCACCACGCCGGCGCTGTATGTCATTGGTGTTTGCGCGCTGATTGCCGTGGCACTTTTGTTGTGGGGGTTGCCGCAGAAGTTGCGGACGCTGGACAAGGCCTGAAGTCCTCATTGCCAGACAGGCCGCTTTCGCGAGCAGGCTCGCTCCTACAAGAGAATTTGTGTCGATCACAGATCCAATGTGGGAGCGAGCCTGCTCGCGATGACTGACTTTCAGTCGACATCTGAAGGACGGTTGTCCTTTCAACCCGCCGTCGCCAATCCTTTGGCCGGTGCATCAAAAAACTGAATCAACACCACCCCGGCCATCAACAGCACCACCCCAACCACCTTGGGCAAGTTGATCGGCCGCTCCGCCAACCCGAACCAGCCGAAGTGATCCAGCAACAACGACGCCACCACTTGCCCTGCCAGCGCCAATGCCATGAACCCCGCGGCACCGAGTTTGGGCAGCAGCATCAATGCCAGCGAAATGAAGCACACGCCAAAAGCGCCACCGGCCCACATCCAGAGCGGCGCCTGGCTGATGAATGCCAGGGACGGCAACGGTAAACGCATCGCAACGATGATCGGCAACAGCACCACAACGCTCACCAGCAACGAGGCGAGCGTTGCCCACAGCGGATGACCCAGGCCGCGTCCGAGGTTGACGTTGATTGCGCTCTGAAACGGCACCACCGCCCCGGCGAAGGCGGCCAGCAGCAACCAACCGGCCCAATGCAACGTACTCATGATCGATCTCCAACAGGTTTTGCTGGACTCTAGAGTATTCGTCGCGCAGATTTAAATTCCGTTTTGTTATCCATAACATGCAGCAAATGAATGATCTTCGACGTATCGACCTCAACCTGCTGGTGATCCTCGAGGCTTTGCTCGGCGAGCAACACGTGACCCGGGCAGCCGAGCGCCTGCACTTGAGCCAGCCAGCGGTCAGTCATGCGCTGGCGCGATTGCGTGACCTGCTTGGCGATCCACTGCTCGTACGCGCCGGGGCCGGCCTTGTCGCGACGCCGCGAGCGCTGGAACTGGTGGCACCGCTGGCCGAAGCCCTGGCCCAGGTGCAGGCGCTGCTGGCGCCCAATGCCTTCGATCCCGCGACCACCCAGCGTACTTTCCGCCTGGCGATGTCCGACTATGGCGCCGCCATTGTCCTGCCGGGACTGATTCGTACGTTGCGCCACCAAGCGCCGGGCATCGACCTGCAAATCAGCCACGGCAGCCGCGAAGGCATGCTCGACGGGGTGCTCAACGGCGACATCGATGTCGCCGTTGGTGTGTTCCCGGAAATGCCCAATGATTTGCGCAGCACCCCGCTGTTCGAAGAGCACTACGCCTGCCTGGTGGATCGCAAAAGCTTGCCCGCCGACGGTGTGCTCGACCTGTCTACCTATCTGGCACGGCCTCACGTTCTGCTGGAGATGCGCGGCAGCGGCACCCCGGAAATCGAGCGCGCCCTGACCGCCCTGCGTGAACGCCGCCGCGTCGCCATCAGCCTGCCGCATTGGAGCGTGGCCCCGGAACTCATCAGCGGCACCGACCTGATCCTCACCGTTGCCTCCCGAGGCTTGCGCGATATCGATGAGCAATCACTGGTTGTCGTGCCACCGCCGTTTCACATCCCGTCGTTCACCTTCGTACTGGTCTGGCACAAGCGGCGGGGCGGGGATCAGGCGTTGAACTGGTTGAGTCGGAGAATTGGGGAGGGGATCGAACGCTAGGGGCTTTTCCAAGTGGCCTTTACCAATTGGAAGGTGGCAGGCGACGCGTATGAAAGATTCGCAGTACCTGAAGCCGACCCTGGCGAACCCGATAAGGAATCAGATAGGGCCGGTCAGGTAAAACCCATTCACGAGTACCGGGCAATCGACCTTCTCGGCCTGTCGCCGGAAAGCGCGCAAGGTGATCGACACTGGTGAGAATGGCTTGTACGAAATCTGCTGCTGCCTTTGGATTCTCTATCGCAATGTAAGCGGCTTCTTCATCCAGGTTCTTTAGTGCAGTACGCAGCCACTCAACGCGCATTCGCCGTCCACTTGTCAGCAATTGCGCTCACTTCTTCTTGCGTCGCGAAGTCACCTTCATCGGCTTCCTTCAAGGCTTTCTGGATTTCCTCGATTTGCCACGCTTCACGGGCCAGGTATTCACGCAGCGCGTCGACGGCCAGAAATGATTTGCTGCGGCCCGTTGCTTTGGCAAGGCTCGCGAGGTTATCGGCGATGTCGTCTGGTACGCGCAGGGACATGACTGACATGGTGGTCTCGATGTAGTGGTTTGTAATACAACATACTACACCGTCATCGGTGGGGCGGGACCATCCCGTTCGTCTGTCGAGATGTTTCAGTCGACAGGCAATGACCTGATATAGACTGGCCACCATTCACCAGACGGTTCAAAAGGACTCCCCATGACCCCATCGTTGCTAATGGCCGTGCTGGCCTCGGGTTTTATCTACGGCATCACCCCGGGACCGGGTGTGCTGGCGGTGTTCGGCATTGGCGCGGCCCATGGGCGACGGGCCGGGGCGGGGTTCCTGTGCGGGCATTTGCTCGGTGATGTGGTCTGGTGCAGCACAGCGCTGATCGCGATTGTCGGTGCGCGGGAGATCGGCAGTACGGCGTTCGACGTGCTTGGTGTGCTCAGCGGCCTGTATCTGTTCTGGCTCGGCTGGCGTGCGGTGCGTGCGCGGCGCAGCAGCGGTGATGCACCGCAGGGCCCGGCGCGGCAGCCGTTCTGGCACGGCATCCTGTTTGGCCTGACCAATCCCAAGGCCTATCCGGTAGCAGTGGCGACGTTCACGGCGCTGTTGTCGAGCCGCGCGGAACTGCTCCACTGGTCAATGCTGCCGACACTGATTGGCCTGAGCTTCGTCGGCGGGTTGCTCGCCTACGCTATTCTCATCGGCATCGTCGGTGCACGGCGAGTGCGCACCTTGTACCAGCGTCATGAACTGGCAATTACCCGGTTGTGCGGGGTAATGTTCATCGGTTTCGCCATCAATGCGCTGGTTCATGCGTTGCCGGGGCTGATGCCGAACAAGGCTTGAATGTGATCACAGGGATGCTAGGCCGACGGGGCAGGGATGATTGATGAGCGCTGCATTATCGGGGCACCCACGCTGAACCATGGAAAACCGGAATTCCGCGCCACTGGCGAGCTATATCGATCTGTTGCTGGATGCCGTCTGTGCGGTGGATAAACAGGGCCGCTTCGTCTTTGTCAGTGCGGCATGCGAACGTATTTTCGGCTACAGCCCCGACGAAATTATCGGTCAGCCGATGATCGATATGGTGCATCCGGCCGATCGCCAGCGCACCCTCGACGCCGCCCGGGAAATCATGGGCGGCGAGCCCAAGCTCAACTTCGAAAACCGCTACCTGCGCAAGGATGGCCGCGTGGTGCACATCCTCTGGTCGGCACGCTGGTCCGAGGTCGATCAGTTGCGCATCGCGGTGGCGCGCGACATCACCGAGCGCAAGCAGGCCGAATCCCGGCAGGCCGCGCTGTATGCGATTTCCGAGGCGGCCCATGCGGCAGAGGATCTGCTGGCGTTGTTCAAACGCATCCACATGATCATCGGCGAATGGCTGCCGGCACTGAATTTTTCCGTGGCGCTATACGACGAGCACTGCGCGCAGCTGAATTTCCCTTATCACGTCGATGACCACGAGCCACAGCCCGAACAACCCGGAACCATGACCGGGCGTCTGTGCACCGAAGTGATCCGCACGGGGCAGCCGATCCTGCTGACCCCGGACCAGGGCGCACCCTGTTGGCTGGGTGTGCCGCTGAACTCGCAAAACGGCACCATCGGTGCTTTGATCGTCAAAAGCATTCCGGGCGGTGAACGCTACACCGAGCAAGACATGGAACTGCTGCAATACGTCTGCGCCCAGATCGCGACCGCCATCGAGCGCAAGCAATTGCACGCCCGCCTGCAACACATGGCCCAGTACGACCAACTCACCCAATTACCCAACCGTGAGCTGCTGCGCGACCGGCTCAAGGCGTCACTGCAATTGGCCCGTGAGGACGGCGGGTACATGGCGCTGCTGTACGTCGACCTCGACCGCTTCAAACAAGTCAATGACACCCATGGCCATGCGGTCGGCGACATGCTGCTGCAAGCGGTGGCCAACCGCCTCAAGGGCTGCGTGCGGGAAACCGACACCGTGGCGCGCATTGGCGGCGATGAGTTCGTGGTGCTGCTGCACAGCATTCATGCTTCGAAAGACACCGATATCGTGGTCGAAAAAGTCCGTCAGGTCCTGGCCCAGCCCCTGCGTCTGGACGGGCATAACCTGAGCATCCAGCCAAGTATCGGCGTCGCCCGATACCCCGATCACGGCACTGAAGAGAAACAGTTGTTCCGGCATGCCGACGAGGCGATGTACTGCGCCAAACGCGAGCACCACCTGCGACTGGTCTGACCGCCGGGCACCGTTCGTCGTGCTATCCACGCAATTTTCTAAACCTTTTGTGATGCGCAAATTCAGATTTTATGCGGGCGCAAGCTCGCCGCGATCATCACCAAGAGGAAGAGAATCATGCCTAACTCAAGAAACTCGAACTCGGGAAACTTCGCCAACGACCGAACGAAGGCATCTGAAACCGGTCGCAAGGGTGGGAAAACCACCACCACGACCGTCGATAAAGACCCGGCGAAACCCGACATGGGCCGCAAGGGCGGTCAGAAATCCCGCTGAAGGATGCCGGTGGTTTTGATTGAGAGGCGGGGGCGAAAGCTCCCGTTTGAATTGGAAAAAGGAGGGCGCGACCATGAACCGCATGGCCACCCGATCATGCAATGCCAGTTTTGCCATGTTACTGGGCCTGTTATCCAGCAGTGTGTTTGCCCAGTCGCCTGCCGAATTTATCGACGAGGCTTCGGCACAAGGGATCGCCGATATTGAAGCGAGTCGCCTGGCGCACCAGATATCCGAGTCCAAGGAGATCAAGGATTACACCATCGTCGTCATCAACGACCGCACCACTGCAAACCAGCACCTGGCGAAAATCGCCAAGCAACTGGATTTGCCGGTGGCCCCGCGTGAAGAAATTTTCGAAAAGGCCAAAGCCCTGATGCCACAAGCCATGGATGGGGCGACCTTCGATGAAGCCTATACAGCCAGTCAGGTGAAGACCACCCAGGAAGCCATCAATCAGTTGCAGCGGGAAGCGCAGACCACCGACGTGCCGCAAATCAAGGCGTTCGCCGAAGAAACCCTGCCAAAACTGCAAATTCATCTGCAAATGGCCAAGGCGTTGCAGGCGAGGAGTTGAGCGTCAGCAGGTCAAGGGCAATCTCAATGCACTCCACCAAAGGTCGGGATAGGGCAATGCCTTCCAGTCGATGTATCGTAGCGATCCGCTTGCTGGCCTCGGCCGAACGACACACCGACAGGAGAACGCAATGAGTTGGTCCGCCAAGCAGTATGTCGCTTTTGAAGATGAACGCACCCGTCCCGCCCGTGACCTGCTGGCGGCCATCCCCGTCGGGGACGTGCGCTCGGCCATCGATATCGGTTGCGGTCCCGGTAACTCCACAGAGTTGCTGGTCGAGCGTTTTGCCAACGCCACGGTGTGCGGGCTGGACAGTTCGACCGACATGATCGAGGCCGCGCGCAAGCGCCTGCCGAACGTGCAGTTCGATGTTGCCGATATCGATACCTGGAACGACGCAGGCCCGTTTGATGTGATTTTCGCCAACGCGGTGTTGCAGTGGTTGCCCGATCACGCAACGTTGTTGCCGTCGCTGGTGAGCAAGCTTGCGCCCGGAGGCAGTCTGGCCGTCCAGATGCCTGACAACCTGAATCAGCACTCGCACCGTTTGATGCGTGAAGTCGCCGCTAATGGTCCATGGGCCAGCAAACTGGCAGGCGCTGCCGGGCAACGGACCGAGATGGCCGATGCCAGCGGTTACTACTCGATTCTGAAAGCCTGTTGCACCCGCGTCGATGTGTGGCGCACCACCTACCATCATCCCCTCGCGGGTGGTGCGTCTGGCGTGGTGGAGTGGTTCAAGGGCAGCGGTTTGCGGCCGTTCCTCGATCCGCTGAACGAGGCGGAGCGGGCGCAGTATCTGAAGCAGTACCAGGCGGCTATCGAGCGGGCGTATCCGGCCTTGGCCGATGGTTCGGTGCTGTTGCCGTTTCCGCGACTGTTTATCGTCGCGACCCGCTGAAGCAAAACAGGGGTAGTTGATGAGCGTCATCTGCCCCTTTTTACGGTTTGGAAAAATCACTGTGGCTTGTTCTTTTTTGAGCGCCGGGCACTCAAGTACTCAGAGGCAAAGGAGGCAAAGCCGAACAACCCGATCAATGAAATGATCATGATTCCCAACTCTGAATTGTGCATGTTGATCTCGAGGCGAAGGATGAGCCGGGAGAATAAGGGAACTGTTGCTGGGCTCAACGCAGCTCTACGGCTTCTTTACTCGCTTGCGGTGATCTATACGCAAAAGATATGAGCGTCCAGGTGGCAGGGTCACATTCAGCGCTGGACACCGACCCACTGTTTTGAGTCATATCAGGGGCTCCAATCAGTTACTCGATCACGTCGACTTCCACCAATGCCCACGTACAACCTGCGTACTTTGGATTGGCTGAATGCAGGGTAACGCTGCTGGCCGAGGGGAAGGGCGCACCGTCCTCGATGAGCATCTCGAAATGCCCCTCGATGGCTTGTTGAACCATGGCTATTGCATCTTCAAGATCTTCACCGACGCTAAAACAACCTGGCACATCCGGGACTTCCACGCCCCACGCCTGTTCGTCGTCGCCCATGGAAATCGCAATCGGGTAAAACATGTTCATGGTCCTCCGTGAACACAGCGGGTGGGGTTATGAATCCCAAAGGGCGCCCCCGAAAGGCGCCGGGTGGACTGTCAGGATGGTTCTGCATCCATGCGTCGAGCGATGACATCCAGCACATCGCATCCATCGCGCAATGGCATGCAGCAGAGCAATGCGAAATCGCTGAGGACCACTGTGTCGGAGTTCAGGTCGCCACGCATCGCGAGGTTTTCAAGGAGCTGAGTGACGGCTCGAATTCTGTAGCTGGCGGTGCTGAGCAGGGAATGCAGGGGTTGGGTGGTGTTGACGAAGAGGGAGGGGAGGTCGTCGGCGTTGCTGGTTAAAGCCATATATTCATTCATGAGTGATTCCTTGAATTGAAGTGAACTACCACTCAGTGTCGCCAAACAAAGGGTGGCAGCTGTACGCAGGTTGGCGAACCGGGACAAGGCAAACCGGCAGACCCGAAGGTCTCCCACGCACAGCCACCATAAACAGGTAGCCAAGTGCGCTCAGAAACGCTCCGAGACAGCTCGGAGGTTTCTATGCTTTGCCATCAAGTCGCCAAACCCGATACGCCATTTGGGCGCGCTCGGACTATAGGCCTCGTGGCAAAAGCACAGCAATGCGCGAGTGTACGGACAATTCCCAGTGTCGTGTAGGACGTTGCTTTTTCTAGAGTTGATCTCCGTTGGGCATTTAAAAGTGGGCCTTTGCATGGACTTCGGCAGGCGCACCACCAGATCCCGCGCGCAAAAAATAACCGGCCACTTTGGCCGGTTATTTCTTTCTTGGCATTTCCCATCAAACAACCTGTTCTGAGGGCTGCATCGGATAATGTTCATCTTCATATTTTTCAATGAGCAACGCCAAAGTCTCCAGCTCATCGCCCTCAGGTGAACCGTCCGCTGCCCCCCACAACTGCTCCAAGCGAGTAAATGCAGCGGTCAGGTCTTCTAGGCTGCGTATGGGTTTAATGTTCATCACACGGTCTCCGTGGGCGTGGGTACTCGCGTTGAATACAGCCCAGCCACAACTGCGACAACGGAGAAGGGAGCATTTTTTGTGTCTTTTCAATTCTGCTGAAGCATTCAACGAGGGGAACAACCCAAATCCCGGGCACAAAAAAACCGGCCATCAAGGCCGGTTTTTTCTGTGTCTATATCCCCCGTCAAAACCATCCTGACGTGAGACTGAATTCGATTGGAGCGGGTGAAGGGAATCGAACCCTCGTTATCAGCTTGGGAATCTATGGTGGGTGGAGTATCAGGGAGGCGCGTAAGGTATGCTTACATGCGTCCAAGCCAGCAGGAACAAGGCTTTGTGCGATTTGGCCGGTTTCATGCTGTGCCACCGCACCCCCCCATATTTCGGCCAAACGGCCCCCAGATACGGCCCCCAAATGCTTACGGATAAACAGATCAGGGCAATGAAGCCTGAAGAGCGGGAATACACGGTTTCTGATGGACGCAGCGCTAGAGGCGAAGGCGTCTTGATGCTGCGGGTTCGCCCGACCGGAACCAAAGAGTTCTATTTCCAGCGTCGACTGGATGGAAAGAAGATCAAAACCAAACTCGGTACGTGGCCAGTTATGAGCCTGGCAGGGGCACGAGATCTTTGCCGAGTGGAAAAGGAAGTGGTGATTGCCGCCGGCACGTTTCAGAACTTGCTGGATGCATACACGAACAAGCTCGAGGCTGAAGGTGCTGCTTCGGCGCCGGATGTGAAGTGGTCACTGAAGCATTACGTGGCTGATCCGTTCCCAAATCTGATTTCACGTCCTGCTGCCTTGATCGGGCCCGGTGAGATCCGCGACATCCTGGCCAAGATGATCAATGCCGGTGTCACCACGTACTGCAATAGGGTCCGATCACAGCTGCACGCAGCGTTCCAGGTTGGACTTGAGCAAGAGTTCAATCCCCGCAGCTACCAGAAGACAGCGTTGAAGTTCGGCCTGAACAGCAACCCGGTGGCCAGCGTGCCTGTTCAGGCAGACTGGGAACGTCCTGGTGATCGGGCACTATCCACCGACGAGTTAGCCAGGCTCTGGCAAATGCTGCCGGAACACCTGACGCTGGTTACATCTGAGTTGCTTAAGTTTCTGATTGCCTCAGGGGGACAGCGGCCGGAGCAGTTGCTAGCGAGTGAGCGTCGGCACTACTTCAAAGACCACCTGGTCATTCGGAACAAGAAGGGGCGGGAGGGGGAGCGGTCACTGCATGCCGTGCCATACAACACGCTGATGCGCCGCAGTCTGAAGGTCATGGACGAGATCTGCGAAACCAGCATCTATCCGTTCGAAGGCAAAGTGGCAGGTAAGGCACTGCACACGCAGTCGTTATCCCGGGCAGTCACCAAGCTGTATGGCCGACATACCGACAAATTCAATGGCCCGTTTACTTTGCGCGATATACGGCGAACCTGCAAAACCCTGATGGGCGTTGCTGGCTTGAGTAAGGAGGTGCGCGATCGAATTCAGGGGCATGCATTCAGCGATGTCTCGTCTAAGCATTACGACCGTCACGACTACTTCAAGGAGAAGCAGGAAGGCTTGCTGCGATGGTCTGTGTGGCTACATAGGCATGTGGTCAACGCCGAGCTGAAATGAGTGAAGCCGCTTACGCGGCTTCGATTGGGTCAGACGATGTCCATTTCTGCGGGTCTTGTTGCCAGTTTGCGATCGAGGATTCACGCCAACCGACTCGCCCAGGGGAGATGGCCACTGCCCTTGGAAACTTCCCCTGTTTGATAACGCGCCAGAGGGTAGTTCTGGATAGGGATGTGACCTCGAGGACATCCCTTTCCCGCATGAAACGATCCAACTTACTCACGCCTTAACCCCTCTTTCGCTTCTGAAACCGCGTGGCTTGACCTTGCACACCATCAAATCGGCCTGAGAGTGGGCTACCCCAAAACACCTCATTTTTTTTCACTCCAAGAGCCTTTGCTTTTCCATGTACAGCACTCAGGGGCCGATCAAGGCGAGCCGCGACGTCGATGGTGGCGAGATCTGGATAAAGGCGTTCAAGCAATGCGACTTCGTGGGTGGTCCAAAAGCGCCTGGTCGTGGCGTATCTAGTCATAGGGATGTTCCAAATGTAGTGGGCTTGGCCAACAGCTTGGCCACTACAGCGGCCTCGGTTGAAGTGAGATCACCGAGCAGCTGGGCCATGGTGGTTATGGACTCGAGGCGGATCCGCGCGTCGGAGGTTTTCCGCACCTGGTAATCAAACAATGCTGTTCCGACGATCCGGACAGCCATCAGATGCCGCGCTGCTTGTGCGCCTTCAACGGTCGATGTGATAGCCTTCGGATCGCTGCTGCTTTGGTGCTGTGCTTGCATGGTGTTGCCCTCAGTGGTGGTTGGTGTCGGGGAGGGCCAACTCCTCGACATCGCTTCTATCGACCGCTCAGTTCTGGCGAACTAGGTGAATGACCAAGTCACCAAAGCTCGGGTCGTCTTCAGTGCTTGATTGCCATTCCAAAACCTTCAAAATCTGCAAACGGCTGCAGTCATCCACGAGGATCTCGCGTTGGCCACCTGCCGCTCGAACCTCCAAGATCTGTAGCAGGCCCTCTTCGGCATACGCACCCGCCTGAATGATCGGCGCCACTTGCCCTGCCAAGACCAACTGGTCTTGGATCTCCTGCAACTTGCTGGTTTTGCCGTCGCCGGCGTTGCCCATGAACACTTGAATTTGCATCTGCGCTTTCTCCCTTGGTGGTCTCAGGCAGCCTGGAAAATCCAGCACCGCACGGTTTTCGGTTTGTCGGCAGCATCGGTATCCCATGCCGAGCAGACGTTCCTGTTGGTCTCAACGAACTTGGGGCACTTACTTGTTTTCAGATGGCGCTTGAGCTCGGTCAGATCTGGGACTTTCTGGCGTTTCTCTGCGGCTTCTTTGGCGAAGTCGTTGAGGTTTACCGCGATCAGGCCATCATTGCGGGAATGGTTGAGCCCGCCGGCAGCGCTGTTCAGGTACTCGTACAGCTCCCAGAACTCGACGACGATCGGATGATCAGCATTGATCGCCAGCTGGCGATCCTTGGCCATGCTCTGAATCTCGGCGTGAGCCGCTTCCACCTGGTGTTTTTTCAGCGGAACAACGTGCACCAGGGCGTCGACCAGGGCGTGCAGTTGGGCGTGATTTTTCGCGATGCGAACAGTGCGGATCTCGGGTAGGGCCAGCAGCTGCTGTTCGTACTTGGGCCCCTTTTCACGAATGGTCTCCATCACCTGGCTTTCCATCATGGTCGACTTGACCAGAAACCCACTGACGCGATCGACCGGCATACGTTCGAGTTTCTCCACCAGCAATTTGGTTTGCGCTGTCTGTCCATCCTTGGTCATGGCGATATGCACCAGGCGCTGCAGAATGGGTTCTGACGCATTCACCGCGTGGTTCTGGCCAATGACCACCGCACCACGGAAGGGAGGTTCGCGGGTGTCGTTGCCGTTGTTCTTCACACCGGTCGAGCGGACGCTTCGGCCGTTGTAGGCGGTTTTCAATTCGTCCCAGTCGTATTGCTTGGTCTGGCTGCCATCGGTCTTTTCCCGCTCCGATTCGATCAGGACCACCGGCAGATTGCCTACCTGAGCGAAGTTACGTGCTCGAGCAACAGGGGTGCCTTTGGTTGGGTCGAACCCCTCATAGTCGATACGCCCGCACAGCTTCCACAGGAATTCGATCAGCGTGGACTTGCCGGCACCTGGTTCACCGATGATTTCCATGAAGGGGTAGCTTTTCTGGTGCTGGCGGATCTGCTCGGCGAACAGTGAGCCGAACCAGAAGGCGAGCGCGACCAAGCCTTTTGCGCCGAAGCATTCCCAGATGATGTCCAGCCACTCGGTATCGAACTTCTGCAGGTCGGTATTCAGGTTCAGTGTGACCGATTGGCTTAGGGTCTTGATGCTCAGCCGGTCCATGTCGAAGAAGTCTTCTTCGTTCAACTTGAACACCTTGCCGTCGCGCACCGCCACGTCGCCATAGACATACGCCCCGTGCTCACGGGTATAGCCTGTGAAGTCAATGGTCTGCACGGTCTTCAATGCGTCGGTTTGTTCCTCAATGAAGGCGTCCAGCTGCTGGGTGGAACCGGTGAACATCCCACCCGGGGCGATACCGAGCAGGCGCTTCTTAAACTCTGCAGACGAGGCGATCTGCGAACTGGTGAAAGTGTTCTTAATCGGCGCCGCATCGTGGGCAAACGTGATCCGGAAGTAGTACCAGGACTCGTCCGTAAGCTTGTTCTCTTGGTAGTACAGGGCCTTGGGATTGCAGGTGGCAATACGCTGCAGCGCGCCGCACTGCTGCATGGCTTTGGCCCGCATCTGCTTGTTGTTCAGCAGTTGGTCGTCGTGGTGATCGCTGTCCTCGAGCTCCTGGATTGCCTTGTTGTACTTCTCCAGATCGAGCTTGAACCAATACAGGCGGTTGCCGAACTCCAGGTGAAATTCGCTGCGGCGTTTCCAATCGAACATCACCAGGGCCTTCTCGGTGGCGCTCTCAGCGATCAACAGGGCGCCGTGGTGGCGAGCGACAGTGATGTCCTTGTCGTGCTGGGCATCCCGCTTCTCGCCTTCGTCCAGGAACTGCCAGCGCTGGTGTAAATCGTTCCAGTCGACCTTGCGGCCGTCCCGCTGGGGAATCTGCGCGGCTTCACATGAGAAGCCCAATTCGCGAGCCATGCGAACCCAGCGCTTCGTGTAAGCATGTGCACCAGGTTCGTTATCCAGCGCCCAGACCAACTTTGGTAAATTGCCTGGGCGGGCTGCTACAAGCGCCTGCAGGGATTCAGCCGGGAAGGCATTCGAAGACATTGCCGACACGGCGGCGATGTTGTGGTGCACCAGTGCGATGGCATCAAAGATGCCTTCGACGATCCAGATTTCTTTCGCCTCGAGCACGTCGACGCATGGTGGGCACCACCACACACCGCGATAGCTATCACCTGGTGCGAAGCGCGCTTTCATCTTGCCGAAGCGGGCTGGTTTATCGATCAGGCGTTCCCAGTAGCCGCCTTTCTCTAAGCCGAAACGGACAGTCGCACTGCCGGCGTTGTGCTGGGCTGAGTAGAACGTTTCCTGTGTGAACCAGCCAGCGATCAACCCGATGTCGAAGCCGCGGCCGAACTCTAGGTAAGCCCGGGCCGTAGCCGTTGGAGCGCTGTCAGTTGCCGGCGCACGCTTGCTCCAATCTTCGAACAGGTCGTCGTATATCTCTTTGACGTGCATGGTGTGGCCGCACTTCTCCGATCGTCCGCAGATCACCAGCCAGGGCTTGTCGTGGCGAGAGTAGAGCTCGCGCTTGTGGCACTGAGGGCATTCGCCACCGCGCATGTACTCGGTACCGGAACGGTGTTTCAGGCCGTAGTCGGATTCAAGGCGCTGCAGAACGTCATGACGCAGATCGTCTCTCATGGTTATTTCACTGCTTTGAGGCTGAGGCCGAGGCTCTGTGTGAGGGCGCCGATCAGGTGTTTTTGAGCGGCCATCACAGGGCTATTGGCGAGAATGGATCCGTGACGTAGGCCGTCAGGAATCAATCGATATTGGTCCGCGTACCAAAGGTCATTGAGGCTGAGACGGTATTGCTCGCGCAGGTTGGCCAAGAGCGCTTGGGCCTGACCTGGTGTCAGTTTTGCGTTGATGTTCATGGCGTTCTCCATCGTCAAACCTCAATTTCGGGCGCAGCTCACCCAAACCCACGGGGGTGGGACAGGCGATTTAGTGGGTGGGTGTTACGGTGCGGCTACGCGGAAACGACCGTTGTCCGGCGCGTTGAGAATGCGTTCATAGATCAGGCTGACCGGAACGGCCCAGGCTTTACCTGTGGCGGGGTCAGTGATGACGGTGTGTGTCGATGTGCTGCTGACGATGTCCAGTCGCTGCCGATCGCGTACCGCTGACATATCGCTGCAGGCCAAGTGGACGACCTTTTCAGCGGTTGTCGTCAGAACGTCAAAATCGGTGATGAGGTACTGCACTGCACGGTCGAACAACTGCTGATCGTCGCCCAGGTGTTCGCATTGGTGTCGCTCCAGGAACAACAACGCGGAAGCTTTGAGTGTGTCCTGGTATTCCTGAACTGCAGGGAGGTTGGTCATTTTGAGTTCACCGACTTCGAGGCATGCAGTTGAATGAGCGCGAGGACTTCGGCGTGCCTGGCAGCCAAATGTAGGGTGTCGGCTTGAAGGATCGCTTCAGCCTCAGATTCGTTGATGGTCCCGTCTTTCAATGCCTCGGCAATGAGGTGGTCAACAGTTCCTTTTTTAGCTGCGGCGTGGACACACCGGGCGTACATCTCGACGTTGTCCAGCGTGTCAGGCTCGGCTACGGGAACGAACATGCCGCCGTACAGAGCTGCAATGTACTCAGGCAAATGGGTCGTTCCGGCCTCAAGCTCGATCTGGTGGATCTGGTCGTCTGTCAGCGGGCGGCTGTTGTTGTTTTCATAGGCGTGGTTATCGAACTTCTTCAGCGCCAATCCGATGCGAGCTGCGGCGCATTCGCGTCCGCCGGGATAGGCGCAAATAATTGCACTGACTACCTGTCGCCGAGTTTTTAGAACGGTGCTCTTCATCTTCTGCTACTCCCTGTGGCTCAGTGCCATTACTGTTCGATCACGCCGTCTTTGATGCCTAGCAGAACGGCGGCGCGATGTGCCTCCCCACGGCGACAACGGCTCTGGCCACTCAGCACCGCGTAAACGGTGCTGGGATTCAGATTGTGCTGTACGGCAAAGTCCTTTGCGGATTGACCACGCTTATCCAAGGTTTCACGTGCTTGTTGTCGGGCTTGCTCGGTGATGTGTGAGTTGGGCATAGTGCAGTTCCGTGCATTTTCATGTGGTGTGAGATGCAGAATGATGCACTTCGATGCATTTGTAAATATAAGAGATGAATAATTTTGCACCTTTCCGAAGAGATAGGCTCCCGACTGCAGGAAGAACGTAAGCGTTGCGCTTTGACGCAGAACGAGATTGCAGAATCGCTTGGAATAGCCAAACGGACCCAAGCCAATTACGAAGCTGGAACGAGTGATGCGACTGCGTCTTACCTGAGCAAAGTCGCGAGCCAGTTCGGTTTTGACGTCCCTTACATCCTCAATGGCTTGCGCACAACGTTGGCGGTGGATGCTCTCAGCGACATTGAAGACCTGCTGGTTAAGCAATACAGATGCATCGCTCCAGGGGACCAAGAAGCGATCCGTCGATTCCTTAAAGCAATGGCCGACGATGCTGCACGACAACGGAATTAACTTGTAACAAAGCGTGTACGACATTCGTCGCCCCCCTGTACTAAAGACAGATCCAGCCCCGTCAACGTCGGTTCAGCAATGCACTTTATGGAGCAGTAAGCATGTTGGATCGCAAGAAAAACGACCTTGGCAATGTCGGAACTACCGAGTTTGAATGGATAAATCTGACCAAAATTGAACGTCGCCTCATTCGGCTGTACCGCATGCTGAATGAAAAGGAACAAGTTCATCTCCGTCGTATGTCAGAGATCCTGACGACCAATCCGGAAGAGCCAATCGGAAGCTGATAGTCGTTTCACGTAAACGATCGCCGACACCTTAGGGTCGGCGATTTGGGCATCACGCCACTGCTTGCGATCCCAACTGATCAAACAACTCTCGCTGTTTCGCCCTGGGCATATCCTTCAACCGATCGAACAGCATCCTGTCGAATGTCTGCGCCGACGGGCTGAGCGTGTGTGAAAAAGTCAGATGTGCCACCCATGTGTGCCCGCACTTGGCGTCTAGGCATTGGCAGTAGAGTTTCACGAACATGCTGGACACTTCCTCCCGAGAACTGATTCGGCCTTTGTGTTCACAGCTGGTGCAGTAGATGCGCATATGTCCCTCCCCAGGGTCAGATGAATAGCCACCATATTGCCACGTTTTGTAGTGTTAATTCCTTATCTAAGCACCAGATGTAGTGTTATCAACTGTTTCTGGTATCTCTCTCCAGGCAATTCGCCTGTCTTGTCGTAGGGTGTCATTCACCTGCTCGAAAAGTTGACAGATCGGTCTGATTTCGTTGCTCGTGTACACCCGATCGATCTTCTCGATGTCGCCAAAACCGGCGCTGTTTTCCGGGATGATCCCCGCCAGTGCGGGGTTCATTCGCCAGGCCGCGATGACATCGTTGCGAGTGATGTTCTTCACCTTCTCCAGCTCATCCTTCGCCTGAAAGTCGCCCACTGGGATGATCTGAATTGCTTTCTCGGCGCCGCCGGGAATGTTGACGAACATCGATCGGAAGTTGCCGACACCCTTGCTGGCCGTGATCTGGGCTTTCAGCTCCGCCTCGTCTTCATCACTCAGGTTCGGGTCGTTGGTGTAGAAGATGTACCCCGCGTGGGCGCCGTTGCTGTAATAACGCCGGCGGAACAGGGTGGCGGCTTCGTTGAGCAACAGCGCTTGCAGGCCGCCCAGATAGTCAGGAACGCCGTAGATGTTTTGTTCCACGTCGTAGTTGAAGACGTGTTCGATTTCGTCTTGGTCGAACTCCACCTCCTTGCCGTCGGGCAGCAGCTGCAGGAACCCGCCGCCGATCTTCACCCGCATGTTGATGGCTGGCAGGTGCTCCATCTCGAGAATCTGGCCGAACGCATTGGGCTTGCGGTACAGGTACGTTTCCCCGAACACCATGAAGTCGAGCGCTGCACGGCTCATAGTTGCGGTGGACAGGCCCAGCGACGGGATGAATTCACGCAGCAACAGGTTGCGTTTGAACCCCGGGATGGCGCCGTGGTGTGCGTTGGCCTTGAGCAGCTTGGCCAGACCTTGGCGCGACACCGGAGGCGTGTAGATGCGTCCGTCGTGACTGACGAACACGCCGAGGTACTGCGCGATGTTCTCCGACAGGACCGGCTCGGGTGCACCGAACGAAAACATGCGCGTGGGCCCTGGCGCCGGTGGTTTGGCCTGTTCTGTTTTGCGTCGTTCCATGGGTTCCGGATCCGGTGAGTGAGTAGCGGCTGCGCCGCGACTTGTTGGTGTTGAGGGGTTCATTGGCCAGTGCGTGCATGATCGACCAGGCGACGTCTGCATGACCGGTGGCGTCAGTGCGTGATGCACTGTAAGTAACCTGGCCGCTGCCAGTGGTGCCGCGCTTGATCGTCAGGAAGGCCTGGGCGATATCGCTCCAGCCGGCGTCCCACTCGATGCGGCTTTGCTGGATGGTGTCCTGTGCCTTGAGCACCAGGGTGTTCTTGGTTTCTAGGCTGTAGTGGATCGCGGTCGTGCGCGGGTAGAAGTCGCGCACCAGGTCGAACACGCCGTAACCGATGCCAGTGGTGTCGATGCCGATGTGCTGCACGTTGAAGCGCTCGGTGAGCCGCTTGACCTGCTCCGCCTGGTACTTGAACGACTGACCGCGCCAGCTGTATTTCTCCAGGATCCGGAACTTGCCACCAGTCTCCAGCGGCGGGGCGATGACCACGCAGGTTGCGTCGTCGCGCGTGCGGCTGGGGTCGTACCCGACCCAGACCGGGCTGTTACCAAATGGCCGATCGTCTTCCGGGTCGTAGTCCGTCCACAGCGACAAATCCGAGTAACAGCGCTCCAGATCCGCCAGCGAAAACGCGCTCTGCGTGCTGTCGATGAATTTGCACATGAACAGCTGTTCAAACTTGTCCTCGTCGTACTCCAGCTGCAACTGCTCGAGGTCGAACAAATCACAGCCGCCGGCCATGGCATCGAGGATGGTGATGATTTTTCGCCACTGGCCATCGGGGCAGAGTGCACCGGCGGCAATGTGCTGGTCGCTAGGCCAAGGCTCTTTCGCCTTCTTGCGCTTGCTGTTGCGGAATCCTTCGCCGGTCCAGAACGGATAGGCCTGGTGTGACACCGCGCTGGGCGTTGAAAAATAGGTCTTGCGCCACTTTTTGTGCGTCGCCATGGCGCTGGCAACGGTGTTCAGCTTCTCGAAATTCTGAATCCAGAAGTATTCGTCGACGTAGACGTGGCCGTGGTGACCCTGCGCGGTGCTGCTGTTGGTGCTGAGGAAGCGCAGCTCAGCCCATGGCTTGCCGTCCTTGCTGAGCACGATCGGGTTGCCGGTCAGCTCCAGACCAAACCATTCCTGGGCAAACGAGATGATGTAGCTGCGGAAGATCTCGGACTGGGCGCGGCTGGCTGACAGGAATACCTGGTTGTCACCGGTCAGCACTGCATCCATGAACGCTTCGCCAGCGAAGTAGTACGTCAGACCCACTTGACGACTCTTCAAAATGTTGCGGATTCGCGCCGTCAGCGGGTTCTGTTTGGCAGCAAACAGCTCCTTTTGATACCCGTACATTTTGCTGATGAACTTGTCGAGGAAGTCCGTCTCGGTCAGGTCGCTGACGTCATTTTTGACCTTCCTCTCCCGTTTCTTTCCGCCTTTGCCGTCCCGGTCGCCACGCTCACGGCGATTGCTGCGCTGATCGTCACGACGTTGGCCACCATCTTCCTGCGGCTCGCTGGGCGCAACTGGAGTCGGTTTCGTGCATTGCTTGGCAAGGCGCTCGCGGATGGTGGTCAGGCGGTCCAGCTCGTCCAGTTCGCCCTTGGTTAAAGTGGCCTGTTTTTCCAGTAGTAGAGTGATCCGCCGGCTGACGGCCGTCAGAGGTTCCTCGTCCGAAAGCATGTCCTCCCAACCGCCCTGACGGATCCAGTAATAGACGATCCGAATGTTGGGCAGGTTGAGTTGCGCCTGAATTTCCTTCGCTTTGCAGCGTCGCAGGAAAAGGCGTTTGGCGGCTTCTTTGACTTCGGTTGAGTAGTACATGGGCCGCAGTCTATGCGGCGAAAACGCTTGAAACGCGTGGTTAATTTCCGCGAATAGCCTAGATCGTGATTCTAGGAGAAGCGCGCAAGACAACCGTTTGTTAGAGGGGCAATCGGTCCATATCGTGGGGCCTCAAATCACCGATTGAGCGCAGTTAACGCCCATGCCCCGTTCCCTAGTTTCGTATTGGAAACGTGTCGCCACCAGCGGCCCGACCGTTGATGGTCGAGAAATCCTTCCCCAGGAACTGCGCGATATCGCTGAGACCTATGCACCGTCCAAGTACACCGCTGTGATCTGGTGCGAGCACGAACGCTGGAGCGGTTCCCACGGCACCGTCTTCGCCGTGCGACTCGTCGAAGAAGCTGACGATCTGGAGCCTGGTCAGATTGCGCTGGAGGCCCAGCTCAAGCCGAATCAGAAACTGCTTTGGCTCAATGATCAGGGCGAGAAGCTGTTCTCCAGCATCGAAATCTGGCCGAACTTCGCCAACTCCGGCAAAGCCTATCTCACCGGCCTGGCTGTCACCGATCAACCAGCAAGCTTGGGCACGCAAGAACTGTACTTCTCGCACCGCACCAACAAAGCCACCTATTACGCCGCCTCTGTCGAGTTGGGTGCTTTGAACGAAGAGAAACCCCAGGGCGAGCTGGCCAAGCTGGCGACGATGATCACCAGCCTATTCAAGCGCTTCGCTGTTGAGCAGCCGGCAGCCTCCGACACCACCGACACCCCCACCGAGAGCAAACCCCCAATGGATGAAGCTACAGCTACGGCTTTGAAGGCCTTGCTGGCTCAACTGCTTGTTGTCGCTGCCGGCATTCAGGCAGTGATTGAGCCGGCCGCCGAAGAAGCCCCAGAGCCTGACCAGGCGCCGATCGATGAAGTGCAAAGCGCCGTTGACGACATCGTGACGACTGCCGAGCAGGAGCGTGAGTTCAGTCGTCAAGGCAACTCCAACAAAGCCGTTCTCAAAAGCCTGGCTGAGCTGCAAAAGCAGTTCAACACGCTGGTGAACACTCCGAAAGGCCGTGATCTGCCGCGCACCACTGGTGCCGCCGATCCAAAGAAAGTGCGGGTGCTCTGACATGTCTCAATCCCTGAGTATTTTGGGTGCCAAGATGTACGCCCAGATGCAGCTCGATATCGCTGAGTCTTATGGCGTTGAGCTGTCGAGCAAAATGTTCAACGTTGAGCCGACCATTGCTCAAGAGCTGAACGACGCGATCACTGCCAAGTCGGACTTCCTGCAGCGCATCAACGTCATCGGCGTGAGCGAGATCAAGGGTCAGAAGGTGTTCCTGGGCGTTTCCGGGCCTGTGAGCGGTCGTACCAACACCAAAACCACCGACCGCGAAGCCAAGGATGTGTCGGCGCTGGATGACAGCACCTACGAGCTCTTTTCGACCGAGTCCGACGTCAGCCTGCCATACGCCAAGATCGATGCCTGGGCGAAATTCCCGGACTTCCATCAGCGCTATTCGGCGGCCGTGCAGAAGCAAATTGCCCTGGACCGCATCATGGTCGGCTTCCACGGTACCAGCGCTGCTGCGCAGACCGATATCGTCGCCCACCCGATGCTGCAGGACGTCAACAAGGGCTGGCTGCAGATCGCTCGCGAACAGATCCCGCAGCAGGTCATGTCCCAAGGCTTGACTGCCGGCAAAGTCACGCTGGGTGAGGGCGGCGACTACGCGAACCTTGATGCCCTGGTGCACGACACCAAGCAGATGGTCGACGAGCGCCTGCGCGACGGTGGCGACCTGATCGCGATCATCGGTAGCGACCTGCTGGCCGCTGACAAAGCCAAGCTGTACGCCAAGCAGGGCGATGTCCCGACCGAAAAAGAACGTATCGAAGACGCGCAGGTCATTGCGACCTATGGCGGTCTGCCGAGCTTCAGCGTGCCCTTCTTCCCGGTCAACGGCGTGGTGGTCACCAGCTTCGACAACCTGTCGATCTACTTCCAGGACTCCAGCTGGCGCAAGCAGACCATCGACAACCCGAAACGCTCCCGCGTCGAGGATTACAACAGCCGCAACGAAGGCTATGTGATCGAGCAGCTGGAAAAGTTCGCGATGACTGAAAACGTGGAGCTGGTCTGATGAGCCTGGCACTGGCGCACAAGCGGCGCGTACTTGCACAAGGTCCAGCGATGGCTGTCGCCGGTGCCGCAGCGGGGGGCTACTCGCCTGCCGCTGCACTCTCCAGCCCTGCGAATGCGCAGAAGCATTTGAAGCTGATGGACGACGCGCTGGCTGTCGATCTGGAGCGCATCAGCGCGATCAACAGCCGCGAACTTCGACAGCAGCTCAAGCGTGATGAGCTGTTGCCCAAATACCAAGAATACGTGCAGCGGTACCGCGATTCCGGATTGAGTTTCCCGAACTCGGTGCTGGTGTACGTTCTGATTTGGCTGTTCGACACCACCCAATTTGAAAAGGGCCTGGAGCTGGCGGACTTCGCCATGTCTCAAGGTCAGGTGCTGCCTGAACGCTTCAACCGGGACATTCCGACTTTCATCGCTGACGAGGTGATCGAGTGGGCCGAGGCCGAGTTCAAGGCAGGTCGCAGCCCTGAACCCTATGTATCGAACCTTCTGCACCGTGTTGACGGCGAGTGGAATCTGTTCGAGCGGATCCCCGCTCGCTACCACAAGCAGTTGGGAATTCTGGCGATGGATCGCAAGGAATGGGCTCTGGCCGTCACTCACTTTGAACGCGCCGAAGCGTTGTACGACGGCATCGGCGTAGGCACCCGACTTACCGGGGCCCGCAAGGCCTTGGCCAAGCAGCAGGCTGAAGCCGCAACCCAATAACTGACTACCCCCCCAGCGGGGAACTGCTGAGGTCATCCAAGTCACTCGTGACCTGGTGATGCCGTCGACGCAGCTTCCCCGCCCTATTAGAGCGGCCAGCAATGAGTTTTTCAGGTAAACCCACCACCTTTGTGGATCAGGCGATCGAGAACGACGGCTTTTGGCCGAACCTCTCCGTAAGCGAGTTCCAGAAGGGCTACCGCCTGCCGGCGGAGTACCTGGTAGACATGCTGGTCACTGAGCTGACCATGGCGATGATCGAGGTCAACACCGATCTGGCCAAGCTTAAGTCCCAATGGATTGTCGCTGGCGTGTCCTCCGTGGAATCTGCTGACCCTATGGTGCTGCCGGAGCGCACATTTCAAGCAGCGACGTACAAGCGCGCCGTCTACACCCGTGCCAAAGCCAGCCTGCTGACCCAGTTCGCCACGGTGACCCGCCGCGAAAGCGCCGAGAACACCGGCAAGGAACTGCCTGAGCGCGCTGAAACCTTCCTCGCCTTCAGCCAAGCCGCTGTGCGCTCGCTGCAGGGCCGTGGCCGCATCTCGGTGGCGCTGCTATGACCAAGCTCAAGGCGCTGACCGCGTACCTGATTCAGCGCCAGTTGGTGCTTCCGGAGCAGCTGGACAGCTGGACCGACCAGGTCGGACTGGAGCTTGTCTGGAAGCCGGACCTGCAGGGCATGCACATGGGCGACATGAATTACACCGCGACCATCGTGCTGGAGCGTTTTGCCGACCACCCGGGGCGGTTGATGGCCCTGGTCGGCAGTTGGCTGGAAACCAACGACGACGATCGCGACCACCTGGCCGCTGTGCAGTTTGACATCACCATGCTCGATGACGACCTGGCTGACGTCGATATCAAGCTGGAATTCAGCGAACCCCAGTACCTGGCCGAGGATCCGGACGGCGAAATCATTGCGTTCGGAAAGACCTGGTCATTCATCCCATTCGACTTGTGGGTGGCCGAGCGCGGCGAGGTGACCGGCAATGGCGCGTAGCACCTTCGAGCTGGATGTCCGCGGCTATCTGGGCGTCCAGGAACAACTGGCCCTGCTGAGCCTTCCACCACAGCTGCGTCGGCGCCTGCTCAACAACGTCACCAAGCGCGTACGCAGCATGAGCCGCCAGCGGATCCGCGAACAACGCAACATCGATGGCAGCGCCTTCGCACCGCGCAAAGGCTCGGCCAAGGGCAAAAAGAAGATGGAAGCGGGCCTCGGCAAATTGCTGATGGTCACCCGCGTGAATGCCGATGAGGCCGAGCTGGGATGGCGCAACGCGTTGACCCGCTGGGTTGCCTCGCAGCAGCACAACGGCGTGTCTGAGCGTCGCACGGCTGCCCAGATGCGCAAGTGGAACAAAGTCCCTGCAGGCCTGGCCGCGACGGAAAAACAGGCCAAACGCCTGCGCCGTCTCGGTTTCAAGGTCCGTCAGGAAGGCAAGAAAAGCCTTACGCGCCCATCTGTGGCGTGGATTCAAGAGCATGTGAACTACGCCAAGGCGGGACTGCTGATTCGCATCCTGGACAACGAACAAACCGAATCCACTGGTGCGCAAAGCTGGGACATCACCCTGCCAAAACGCCAGTTCCTCGGCGTTAGCACCGAACGGGATACCAGCCTGCTGGTGAACCAGGTGCTGCAACAAATCCTCAATTCTCCCCGCTAGCGAGGCACTGCATGGCACTCGGTCAAGTCAGCGTTAACAACCTCAATCTCAGCCAGGGTGCTGTGACGGCGGTTGAACGCTATTTCCTTTTCATCGGCGTCGGCGCGAAAAACGTCGGTTCGCTGATCCCTTTGAACACTGACAGTGATCTGGATGTTCAGCTGGGCATTCCTGTCAGCGATCTGAAAACCCAGATCACCGCTGCACGTCTGAACGGTGGCGATCGCTGGGCCTGCCTGGCTGCACCAATTGCTGCCAATAGCGACTGGAAACTGGCGCTTGAGAAAGCCCAGCAGCAGGGCTACTCGGTTGAGGCCGTCGTCGTCACCACACCAGTGACCGCCAGCGCCGAATTGACTGTGATGCACGACGAAGCCGTGGAGCTGGCCAACACCTTCAAACGCAACGTGTTCGTGATGACCGCTTCCAAAGGGATCGATATAGCGATGACCTGGGCGGATTACCTGACAGCGCAGAAGGCGATCACCAAAGACGTATTGGCGCCGCTCGTCCTGGTCGTCCCCCAACTGCATGGCAATGATCTGGGTGTGCTGGCTGGCCGGTTGGCTAACGCTGCCGTCAGCATCGCGGACAGCCCCATGCGGGTGGCCACCGGTGCGCTGCTGGGCTTGGGGCCTGTGCCTTCGGACTCCGAAGGGGTACCCCTGCAGTCTGCATTGCGCTCGGAGCTGGACAAGGCCCGGTTTTCCGTCAGCCAGACCTACCCGGACTACCCGGGCGTGTACTGGGGCGACGGCAACATGCTCGATGCACCGGCCAGCGATTTCCAGGTGGTCGAGTACGTACGCATCGTGCACAAGGCCGCACGCCGGATCCGCCCGCTGCTGATTCGCCGCGTAGCTGATCGCCGCCTGAACAACACCCCCAACAGCATGGCCGTGAACATCAATGCGCTGATGGCGCCCCTGCGCGCTATGGCGAAGTCCACAACCTTCGCTGGCCAGGTGTTCCCGGGCGAGATCGAGCAGCCCAAAGACGGCGACATTGTTCTGGCTTGGACGAGCAAAACCGCCGTCGAGGCCTACATCAAGATGCGCCCCCTCAACTGCCCGAAAGACCTGACCGCGAACATCGCGCTGGACCTTTCCACCGACGATACGGAGTAACCCATGGCGGCAAAGATTGGCGGCAAAAACTTTGACGTGACCCTGGGCGACCTGCAGGTACACGTCGAGAGCTGCACCCTGGACATCACCGACAACACGGCCGTGGCACAAACCCGGGGCGTGCCCAACGGGCATGTTGACGGCGACGTGGCCGCCGCCGGCGAGATCGAGCTGGACACCACCAACTTCAACCTAGTGATCGAAGCGGCCGGGACCGCCGGCAGCTTCCGGGAACTGGAACCATTCGACGTGGTGTTCTTCGCCAAGGCGGGTGAGGAAGAGCTGCGCATTGAGGCCTTCGGCTGCAAGTTGCGCCTGTCCAGCCTGCTCAGCATCGATCCCAAGGGTGCCGAGAAGAACAAGCACAAGATCCCGTACGACGTCACCAGTCCTGACTTCGTGAAGATCAACGGCGTGCCGTACCTGGGCGCTGCCGAAATCGAGGGCCTGACCTGATGGTGTGCCCGTTCGACCGCGCCCAGGCGCTGGAGCAACGCCAGCGCGACCAGGCGATTGCCGCCCAGTTGGCCCAGCCGCGCCCGATCGGGGCAAGCCGTAGCGAATGCCTGGACTGTGAAGGCGAGATCCCAAAAGAGCGCCAGGCGCTCGGCGGGATCTTACGTTGCGTGCCATGCCAGTCAATTTTTGAGAAAGAGGTTCGCCGATGAGCACGAATCAGGCCGCTCAGGACACCGCCATTGCATTCGTAAAGGCGTCACCGGCAATCGGCGTGGCCGCTACCGGTGCAACAGGTGCTATCGACTGGTCGGCAGTAGCCTACATGCTGACCGCGCTCTACATGGTGCTGCAGATTCTGCTGTTGGTCCCCAAGTACCGTCAGATGCTGCGCGACTGGAGGGGAAAGCTGTGAGCCTGCGCAACAAGATCGCCGCCGGCGCTATCGCGCTGGCCAGCGTCACGCTGATGACGTTTTTGGGCACCTGGGAAGGCAACGGGCAGAACACTGTCTACGCCGACAAGTTGGCCGGTGGCCTGCCAACGGTATGCAAAGGCATCACCCGGCACACCAGCCCCGAGCCAGTGATCGTCGGTGACTACTGGTCCGACGCTCGCTGCGCCGAGGTGGAGAACCTAGTGGTGCGGAAGGGGCAACTGCAGCTGGCTGACTGCCTGACTAATCAGGCGATCGGGCAGAACACCTTCGACGCTCTCAGCAGCCACGGGCACAACGTCGGCACGGCCAACACGTGCGCCAGTCGAGCCGTGGGCCTGATCAATGCGGGGCACATCGCCGAGGGCTGCAGGGCGTTGGCTTGGGCAAATGACGGCAAGACGCCCGTCTGGGCGTACGTCACCAACGCCCAGGGCAAAAAGGAATTCGTTCGGGGGCTGCACAACCGGCGCCTGGCTGAAGTGGAGCTTTGTATCAAATGACCATCAGCCCGCTACGAATCGTGTTGTTCCTGGTGCTCGCTGGCCTGCTGGCTTGGTGCGCGTTCGATTGGGTGGCCGATCAACGCGACACCGCCCGCCGCGAGCGCGACAGCGCCCAATCCGAGGCACAAGGCCTGCGTGAAGCGGCCCGGATCAGCGGCGAGATGTTGGCCGCTCGTGACCGTATTGACCTTAAACGCACCGAGGAACTGAACGATGCGAATGCTCAGATCGATGCTCTACGTCTTGATGTTGACGCTGGCCGTCAGCGGCTGTCAGTCCGCGCCATCTGTAGACCCTTTGTGTCAGCGGCCTCCAACGCCGTCGGCGTGGCTGATGCAGGCGGCGCCGAACTCGCAGCAGACGCTCGACAAGATTATTTCACCCTCCGCAGCCAGCTCGCCCTGAGCAAGCAAATGATCCTCGGGCTGCAGGACTACATACGCCAGGTGGTCATGCGATCGCCGGTCACCGATTCATCCCATACACCAACGGAAAACACCCCATGAGCGAAGTAAACCGCGACATCACCCTGGAAATTGCCGGTACCGAGTTTCTGTTCAGCCTGACTCCGCAGGACGTCACCAAGTACTTCAACGCGACCACCCAGAACAACAAGGTGGCACCGGCGAGCAACCTGCTGATGGGCACCGTGCAGCAGGACCAGAAAGCCGTGCTCAAGCCGCTGCTGGCCAATCCGGTGACCACCATGACCATCGCGGGTGCGTTGCTCGAGGAGTACGCCCCTGACGTCGAAGTCACCGTAAAAAAGTCCTCGGGCACGCTGAAGGCCTGACGGAAGACGGTCTTGGCCAACTGGTGGCCCTGACCAACCGCTGGCTACCTGGTGCTGTGCTTTCCATTGAAAACATGGGCACGGCCAAGTGGCTGGAAGACGAACACTGGCGCCGGATGGAGATTGCCGTAGCAAACGGCATCGCCTTCGCGTTGAACGGATAGGACACCCATGGCTGACCGCGCTGCCCGCTTGGCTTTCATCCTCAGCCTGACCGACAAGGTCAGCGCCCCGTTGGGCAAGGTGAAAACCAGCTTTTCCGACCTGGCCAACCAGGGACAGCAGAACATCGTGAAGATGGGCGCAGGGCTGGCCGGCATGGTGGGCGCCGGTGTGGCCATCACCGAGTCGCTGGAACCAGCACTGGAGATGAATCGGGCATTGGGTGAGGTTCGTTCTCTGGGCGTAGCTGAAGATGCCCTGGATGCGCTCAACCGTAAGTCACTGGAGTTTTCTGTGGCCTACGGCGAGAACGCCCAGGCGTTCGTCGCCTCCGCGTACAGCATTTCAGGTGCGATCAAAGGCCTGGCCGGCGAACAATTGGCCACGTTCACCAACACCAGCAACCTGCTGGCCAAGGCGACCAAATCCGACGCCGAGACCATGGGTGTCTATGTCGGCACCATGTACAACCTGTTCAAGTCCTCCGCTGATTCCATGGGCAAAAGCCAATGGGTTGAAAAACTGGGCGGCCAAACGGCGCTAGCGGTGCAGCTGTTCCGTACCGACGGCGCACAGCTCAAGGATGCGTTCAAGGAAGTCGGTGCGATCGCGACCAGTTTTGGCGTCGACATGGCCGAGCAGTTTGCCGTGATCGGCTCGCTGAGTAGCACCATGGAAGGCGGCGATGCCGGCGGGCGCTACAAGGCGTTCTTTGAAAACGCCGCTGCCGGTTCCGAAAAGCTGGGGGTAAAGCTGACCGACCAGCAGGGCAAGATGCTGCCGATCCTTGATGTCCTGGACAAGCTGCAGGGCAAGTTGGGCGATCTGAACAGTGCGTCGGCCAGCGCGAAGCTGCTCGATGCATTTGGCGGCGAAGGTGCCCAGGTGATCGGCGCGCTGGCCAAGGACACCGACCGGCTCAAGAACGGGCTGGACCAGTTGGGCAAGGTGCGCGGATTGGAAAACGCCGAGAAGATGGCTCAGGCCATGGTCGACCCATGGCAGCAGTTCGGCGCCGCCGTGCAGGCGCTGCGCATCGCGTTCGGTCAGTCGCTGATTCCATTGCTCACGCCGCTGATGGATCGGCTGGTGGGCATCGCCTCGACGCTGACCCGCTGGACCCAACTGTTTCCCAACATCACCCGCGTGGTGGGCATCACCGTGCTGGTAATCCTTGGCCTGGCTGGCGCAATGGCGGCGCTCACGTTCGTGGTGGGCCTCAGCAAAATGGTTTGGCTGTCCTTGGTCACGATCTGGAAGGTTCTGACCTGGACGGGTTTCCGCAGCATCGCGATGTTCCTGTTCCACACGGTGATGATCAGCGCCTTCGTCGTGGGCATGGTCGCGATGTACACCTGGATGGGCCTGGTGCGTGGCGCGATGCTGCTGTGGCAAGGCGCCATCTGGCTGGTCAACGCCGCGATGCTGGCCAACCCGGTGCTGCTGATCATTGCCGGGATCGTCGCCCTGATCGCCCTGGTGGTCGCCGCCGTTGTGTATTGGGACCAGTGGACCGCCGCGCTGATGAATACCGCGGCGTTCAAGTGGGTGGCTGACCAGCTGCAGCGGCTATCTGACTGGTTTGGTTCGATCGGCGGCTGGACCGGCATGGCCCGCGCCGCGTGGGAGGGCATCGTCGCGATCTTCAAGAGTGCGATCAACGGCCTGATCGACATGCTGAACAAGATCCCGGGCGTGGAGATCGATGCCGCTTTTGGTGATCTGCCAAGCCCATCAGAGATTGGTGGCCTGTCAGCGCCGATCGCGGAAGAAGCTCGCAAGCGCATGAACGGCGCCATGACCAGCATTTCCCCGAACGGACCTACCGCCGTTCCACCGGGTGGGCTGTTGCGCAGCATTCAGAACAGCAGTACCCAGACCCAGAGCAAGACGACTCACATCGAGAAGATGGAAATCCATACCGCCAAGCCAATGACCCCGTTGGAGCTGGAGAACATGGTGGCGATGGGGGTAGGTGGATGAGCCTCTACATCGATCTATTGATCACCCATAACGACTTGACCCTGGACCCCTCGAACCAGCCGCTGCTGGTGGACGATCGAACCAGCATTGCCCAGGACATCGCTCACATGATCCGCGAAAGCGGCCTGCTGGTGACGTTGGTAGCCGAGCGCGACCGCTTCCGCCAGGCCGATTGCATTCAGCAATTGGAACTGCTCGCTGAGGCGGACGTGCGGCTGGTGCCGGGCACCGTCCGGATCCTCGAAGAGGAAAAGGGTAAGTACCTGGTCACGGCCAAAACCATTGAATTTGGATCTGTCGAGGTAGTGCTGTGAGTGACGTAGATTTCAAACAGGCGTTGAGTGACGCCGGCATTCCGACCACCGAGGCCAAGTTGCGTGCGGCCTGGGAAGCGGAAGTCGTCGCTCAGGGCAGCAAGTTGAGCAACAGCAGCGCATGGTCACCGTTCTGGCGGGTGATCACCGCCTTGGTAACCAAGCCTGTGATGTGGCTGATCGAATTTATCGCCGGAACAGTGTTGCCGAACTTCTTCGTGAAAACCGCCATCGGTGCCTGGCTGGACATGTTGGCCTGGGCGGTCAACGTCACTCGCAAGCCTGCGACCAAGGCCGAGGGGCTACTGCTGTTCACCAGGAGCGCGCTGGCCGGTTTGCTGGAAGTTCCCGCCGGTACCCGCGTGCAGTCGATTGCGATAAACGGCAATGTGTACGAGTTGGTGACGGTGGCGGCGGCGAGCTTCGCCGATGGCGAATCACAGATCCGGATTTTGGCCCGTGCCAAGCATGCGGGCAGCGGATTCAACCTCGCACCAGGTTACTTTTCCATTTTGCCCGAACCCGTGCCCGGGGTGGTCCAGGTGGTAAATGCTGACGGCTGGCTGAGCCAACCGGGTGCGGACACCGAGCCTGACGACGAGCTGCGCCTGCGTGTGCGCAATCAGTTTTCAGCGGTCAACCAATGGCACACCGACGCGGTGTATCGCGCCATGATTGCCGCGTTCCCGGGCGTGCAGCCTGACGGCGTTTACTTCGAGCACAACGCGCCCCGGGGCCCGGGCAGTGCCAATGCCTTTGTCCTGTTCGAAGCCGATTCGCCAGCGGACACTTTCCTCGCTGAGATCAATCGCTACATCCGTGACGGTGGCAACCATGGTCACGGCGACGATCTTCTGGTGTTGGAAATGCCAGCCACCTTGCACACCGTCAGTTTGACGGTTTGGACCAAGGCTGAAGTGGGTGCCGAGCGTTACGCGAAACTGAAATCGGATGTCGAGCTGTACATCCGCGCCGCGTTCCGAGAAAGCACCGCCAGCGATTACCAGCCGACACTGACGCACCCGCAATCCCGGTTTTCGTTCAGTCGCCTTGGCGAAGAGTTGCACCAGCAGTTCCCTGGAATCGATTCCCTCGACTTCGACAACATCGACATCATTTCCGAGCTGACCATCCCACGTCTATCCGGGGTTGAGGTGCGGCTGAATGCTTAAGTTGAGCCTACCTTTCTGGCTTGACGGACCGGAGCTGGCCAAGCTCAAAGCTGCCGCGCAAGCCTGGTGGAACAAGGTCGAAGGCTGGCTGCACTGGCCGTTGCTGCAGATGGATGCGGAGACCTGCCACCTGAGCGTGCTCGACCTGCTGGCTTGGCAGCGCGACATTCAGCGTTTCCACGGCGAACCCGAAAACCTGTACCGCCTGCGGGTGAAATACGCCTTCGTCAACGCCGTCGACGCGGGCAGCACCGCTGGCATGGTGCGCATTTTCGAGCGCTTGGGCGTGGGTTACGTGGAGATCCAGGAGCGCCTGCCAGGCCTCGATTGGGACGTGGTCCTGCTGCACCTGTCCGACACGCAGTTGAGCGAAAACCCGGTGTTGCTGCGCGTCCTGATGCAGCAATACGGCCGCACCTGCCGGCGATACGACTTCGTCACGATCACTCCCGTGAAATTGAACATCGGCGTGGCCGACTTCAACGACGACCAACAGACCCTGATTGCCACGCTGGACGACAGCGCAAGCCGCCTGATCGTGATCAACGAGCTCGCAATCCTCACTTTTCTGACTGATTCATTTTAGGAGCCCCCATGGGAGCTAGCATCACCCTTGCCGGCGAAAGTCTCATTGCCCAAAAACAAGGCGCTGGAGAGAAGCTCGATGTTGCTCGCTTCGTTCTGGCGCTCGTTCCTGGCCTTGACCCCAATGCTCCTGTAGATCGAGCGGCCGGGAAACCACCGGCGGATCAGATCGTGTTTACCAGGGCCTACGACCGCAAAGGTTACGTCAGCCCGAATCAGGTGGTTTACAGCCTGATGGTAGGTTCGGACGTGGGGGATTGGGACTTCAACTGGATTGGCCTGGAAGCCGCCGAAGGCGTATTGCTCGCGGTTGCGACCGTACCGGTGCAGCAGAAGCGGAAAAACATTCCACCGCTGCAGATCGGCAACAACGTCACCCGCAACTTCCTGGTGGAGTTCAATGGGGCCCAGGCATTGACCGGTATTACCGTCGACGCCAGCACCTGGCAGCACGACTTCACGGTGCGCCTGAACGGCATCGATCAACGCGAGCGCATGAGCAATCGTGACGTGTTCGGGCGGGTCTGCTACCTGGCCGACAGCCTGCAGATGGAGCGCAGTTTTGGCATCTTCCAAGTCAAAGCGGGCATTGTCTATGTGGAGGGCCTGCGCCTTGAGCTGGTTGAGCCAGTCCAAGTCCAGTTGCCGGCACTTCCAGTTAAAGCGTGGCTTGACGTTGCACTGGCGCGTGAAGGTAGCGAAACGGTTGCTGCCTGGAAGGTTGTGTTCGGCGCCGTAAAGACGGACTACGTCGACAGCAACGGCACTTCCCATTACCTGGTGGAGCTGGCCAGCGTGGCGGTGTCGGGGGAGATCACGGATCTGCGCCAAAGTGAGCCCGTCACCGGCGCCCTGGTCAAGCAAATCGCCTTGCGTAACGGTGACTACGAACACCTGCGCGCCCGGGCTACCACCAAAGAAGACGTCGATCTGGGTGAGTTGCCCAACGCCAAGAGCGATGACCTGAGCACCGATAGCAGCGAAGTTCTGGCCACCACCAAGGCGCTGAACGCGCTGCGCAAGATCATTGATGACTCGGAAGTTGGACGCATCGGCACCTTTGCCATGGCCACGCCACCTCCGGGTTGGTTCCGCGCCAACGGTGCGGCGGTGTCGCGCACGGTGTATGCCGGGCTGTTCGCCAAGATCGGCACCACCTACGGCGCCGGAGACGGCGTCAGCACCTTCAACTTGCCTGACCCACGCGGCAAGTTTATTCGCATCCTGGACGATGGCCGGGGGATCGATGTCGGCCGTGTTCTGGGTAGCTCCCAAGCTGACGATACGCGCAGCCACAACCACACCGGCAGTGCCGCCGGCGCCGGCGGCCATATACACGCTGCTTCGAGCGACACCCAGGGCGCGCACACCCACAACGTCCACTACGGCGACCTCACCCCGGACGGTGCGGACTTTGGCACTCCGGGAGAACCACGAAACCCACTGAACGGGAGCGACATTCCCGCCTTTGCAACCGCCACCACGTCAGCAGGTGCACACGCGCACAACATCACCATAAATGCCGTGGGCGACCACTCGCACGCAATCACCGTCAACGCCACCGGTGGCAGCGAAACGCGCCCCACCAACATCGCGTTTCTCGCTTGCATCAAGTACTGAGGCCAACCTATGGACACGAAAATCGTCTATCAAACCGATCATCTGGGCATCTTTACCGGGACCACCGTGGCTGATCGCTCGCCGCTGGAACCTGATGTGTGGTTGATTCCCGGCGGCTGCATTGAAGAGGCGCCGCCGGCGGTACCGGAAAAAATGGCGGCGCATTGGGATGGTCGGGGCTGGCATCTGGTGGACAGCTACCAGGGGCGGACGGCATACAACATCGAGACCCGCGAAGCCCTGGTGATCGAGCGTGTGGGCTCGCTTCCGACCGGTTACACGCTGGAAGTACCAGGCCCGGGCCAGATCTGGGTGAACGGTCACTGGGCCGATGACATCCCGGCCATGATCGAGCAGCACTACAGCGCACAGCTTTTGGCGATCAACGCGGCCTGTCTGCAGGAGATCACCGGTGGATTCTGGTCGGATGCCCTGGGCGATCGGCAGTTCTACGATACCGAGCTCGAGGACCAGCTGAATCTGACCAGCATGATTCTGCGCGGTCTGGGCGGCGCGTATGCCTGCCGCGATGAGTCTGGGGTGAAAGCCTTCCTGGATCACACCAGCGATCAACTGCGCCAGATCGGCGACGAGTTCACCGAGTTCAAGCTGCAATGCCTGCGCAAGGCCAACGACCTCAAGCAAACCCTGGCGGCGGCGCGGTCGGCTTCGGACCCAGACGCGCTCAACGCAGTGGCATGGGAGTCCGCGCCGGTATGACTTGGGCCCCCATCACCATGCGCTGGCCGGAGCAGTCCACCCAGTGGCTCGGCGGCCTCGATGCCGCCAAGGTGCTGGCCAGTAGCGAGTTGGCCTGCACCGGGCAGCGCCTTGAAGGTCTGGCTGACTTGGCCACTACCTCACCTGGGCCGGTCGGTGCCGCTGCAGAAGCTGCCGTCGCCGCTGGTCGCGCAGGGCTGAGCGATGCCCTGGGCGAAGTGCCGGCCTGCCTGGTTGTGACGCCATTCCAAAGTGGAGTGGGGCAGGGGCGCGGCTATCAGCGTTACCTGTCTGCGCCTAACTTGCTGCAGCAGCTGGGCGAGAAATTGGAAGACACCGGCGACGACAGCCGACCGACTGGCTCGCAATACGCCCTGGTGGTGATGTTCCTGGGCACGCGCTACGACAAGTTCGCGGCAACCCTGTCCCGCTTCAACGCCGTGCTGCCCATGCCTGACCTGCAGCGGGCCGAACGTCGAGCGAAAAACCTGTTCGCGCTGGACGCTGAAAAGTGGGAATTGCCCACCGCCGGCACACTGCCGCGCTGGGGGGCTCTGCCCCTGGAGCGTTGCACCGTGACCAAGGCCGCCACCCACGCGCTGAACAGTCAGCTGTCGGCCTTAGAGAGCTACGCGGACAGTTCGCCGATGGCCGACCTGGCCAAGATGGCCGTTCGCAAAGCCAGTCAGGCACAGGCACAGATGCAGAAATTGGCCGACCTCAAGTCTCAATTCGCCGGCGGCACTGCTGACGACACCATGCGCGCGCGCCTGATCGGTCCGGGCAATGCCGCCGAATTGCGTCGCCAGCTCCTGCAGGGCGATGCACCCGGTCACGAGTGGGGTCTGTCCGCCGGAGTGCTTCTGGTCGGATCCCTGAAAGGTCTGGGCTTTGTTCGCGAATTGGTGGGCCTATGACCTTATTGCTCGATGGCGAACAGGTACGCGGTAAAAACCTCAAGGTCACTGCCAATCTGCGGATCGAAAGCGATGACCTGTCCGGACAAACCAGCAACACCGACTCGGCGCACAAGGGCTTCAAGCCCAAGACATTGGCGGTCACGTTGCTAATCCCATTTGTCGACGAGGCGCATCTTCGCAGTCTGATGCGCTTGGCAGAGGCGACCGACACCGGTGGTCAGCTCAAAACTTACCGGCTCGTGAACGACACCGCATCAGCATTTGGTGTACGCCAGGTGCAGTTCTCCGACGGTGTCAGCGCCCGGGAAGATGACACGCTCAGGGCTTGGCTTGTGCAGTTCACCCTGTCGGAAAAGCTCTCCAACCCCGAGCGGGTCGAAACGCGGCGAGCGGCCAAGGGTGTGACGCAGCAAGGCGCCCCGGGGCAATCGGTCACTGCACCAGGTGCAGGCGAAGCCGGTGCGAACGGGCAAGAGCTGAGCGGCTTCGAAGCAACTTTGAAAAAGCTCGATAACTACCTGGGCGGTGGGGCGTGAGCATGAAACTGCACAAGGTGCTGACTATTGGTGGAGTGGTATATCCGCTGATCGCGGATGACGTGCGCCTCGAGTTGCGATCGCCTGGTCGTGCAACGCTGACCATTCAGGCCGCGGCGCCGGTGAAGGGACTGGTCACCCTCGATATCGGCTACAACGACAACCCGCTGCAGCGCCACTTCATTGGCTACGTCGAACGCTGTACGTCGTCCAACGCAATCGAGCAGGTGCTGTTCTGTCGCGAGCTGGCCGCGATCCTGGCCAACCCATTGCCGCTCAACCTGCGCCATGCCGATCTGAGCACGGTACTGGCAGAGATCAGCCAGAAAACCGGGTTGAGCTTCCGAGTACCAGACAAGGCTTACACCAAGATCAAAGCCCCGTTTTTTTACAACCTGGCCGCCGGCTACCAGGCCATGGACAGCTTGTCCCGGGTTTTCGGTATCACCGACTTCATATGGCAGCAGCAGGGTGACGGCGAAGTGTTTGTGGGCAGTTGGGCCGACAGCTTCTTCGGAACCCGATCGCCGCTGCAGTTGCCGGTCGATCTGTTCAACGATTACCAAAACAATCAGAGCGCGATGATTGCGGCCCTTCCCGGGTTGCGGCCAGGTGCATCCATCAACCAAGGCGAGCGGATCACCCAGGTGACGCTCACCGGCAATCAAATGGCGATCCGATGGAAGACGCAATCCGCCGCAGTGTAGAGCGGCAATTCCCCGAACTCACCGGCGGCTATCACCTGCCACGCTTTGCCCGGGTCGTGGGTGTAGCCGATGCCCCGGCCGGGGCCGGCATTTGCGATGACTTCCGTCCGCGTTTTGCGGTGGACCTTGAGCTGCTGGGCGAGGACGACGAGCCGGATATGCAACTGCCAGTGCTGGCCGGCGTCCCACTGCCTATGCCGATGGGTGGCGACGAGATGGGCTTTTTCGCTTTCCCCGAAGAAGGCACCCGGGTTGTCGTGTGTTTCGCCTATGGCCTACCGAGCAAGCCGTTTATTCAGGCAATCCTGCCGCACGGATTGAGTCTGCCGAAGGTACCGAAGGGTGACCAGGTATGGCAGCACAGCGAAGACGCACAGCAACGCGTTGATGCTGATGGAAACTGGCTACGTCAAACCGAAGGCCGGATCCGTGACAAATCGATCGAGCGGGATGTTGAAAGCCTGACCAATACCGAACGCCACCAGAGCAGCACGGTGGAAGTCGACGACCACTCGACCGAGTCGGTCGGAGGCATCAAGACGATCGAGGCGATCGGTGCGCTCAAGCTGCTGTCGGGCGGATCCGCGAGTCTGGTCGCACTGGATGACCTTCACCTGGCCAGCGGCCGCGACCTCAACCAAGTCGTGGGCCAAAAACTCAACCTGACGGTGGGTGGCCAGTTGCAGGAACGCGTCGAAGGAATCCGCCGTAGTACCGCCCCAAAAACTTGGCTCGGCTCAGAAGGGGTCAACGTCCTACAGATTCTTTGCGATTTACTCGACCTGGTTCAGCAAATGAATGTGCAGCTGGCCGCTCACACCCACATGCCGGGACCTACGCCAAGTCCCACAGATGCCGCCGAATTCACCGCCAAGGCCACGCACGCGATGCTGCTGGTCGAGCAGTTGCAGCCAATTACCGCTTAAAAGGAAGACCTCGTGGAACTGAAGACATATTTTGCCCAGGACGACGCGGGGAACATCCTCAGCGAGGCGACCTGCTATCTGTATCAACGTGGTACTGAAGCCTTGGTACCGGAGCTGCATAAGGCCAACGGAACTGCCTTAGGTAACCCCTTTTTCGCCGATCAATTCGGACAAATCGAGTTTGCGGCAGCCAACGGTCTGTACGACCTGCGAGTAGTTAAGGGGAGTCGTGACTTCAGAATCCACGTCCAGTGCAGTGATGTGCAAGCGACGCTGGATGAGGCTGAAAACGCGGCCCTAGTGCTTGAACAAAAGCTGAAAGACCCTACCAATCCAAGTGCCGGCGCAGCGTGGATGCTCGGGTGGAGCAGGAGCCAGCTTTCCAGCGCTATCACCACCGCAGCGCAAGCGCTTTCAACCCAGGCCATAAGCTTGTGGGAGTTTGCCAATCTGGCGACGCAGGTTGACCCGCATGATTGGCGCACCTGGGATTGGTCGGCACCACTCATCGCAGCCTCGGCTTTAGATTTGCCAGTGGTCGGCCATGGACTGACCTACAAAGTCAGCAAAACCGTGGTTAGCCATACCATCAATCTGAGCGAGATATGTTTCGAGCCGATGCCCAGCGTGCCCGGTGGCATTCTCCTGGAATTCAGTGGTAATGATTCAATCCTGAATATTGAAGTCGACGCCCTGGGCAAAGGCATCAGTTGTGTGCGGGTATCGGGGCACCGGTCAAAGGGTCTCATTGGCGCCAACAACATTACCGGGCAACCGACGGCCATCGGTGGCCCGCAATCGGGCGTCACCATTGATGGCTTCGATTGCCGCATTGGCGTGTATGGCTCGGGTCATCAAAAGGGCACCTCCGAGAATGATTCCATCCCTCGGCTGCTTTCCACGGACGGCGTCGGCAACAACAACACGATTACTTCGCTCATCGGTACGAACTTGAACTGTGGGTGGGTTTCGTCGCAAGCCCAGTGCTACTTCGGCACCATTGACCTTGATGGTCTGACCGACAACGGCGTCTATAACTTGGCCGGCAAAATAGACGGGAACGTCGCCACCTTTACTCACGGCCTGGATGAAATGGTAGTGGGGGGCGGTAAAACCAACATCAACGTGTTGCGGGTGAAAGATTGCAAAGGCAACAGCAGCCTGGGTAATGGCAATCTGACTGTGGGACGCTATGAGGTTAGCGCCTCCAGCCCCGAGTATGCATATGTGCCTATCCGCACCCGGACAGGTAACGTCAGCTCGACCGTCAGCATTGGTCAGTTGGTCGGTAACCTTTATCTGGTTTCAGCGGCAAATGGGGCGGGGATTCTTCAAGCCATCGCTGGAGAAATCACCGACACAACCATCGGCGAGATTGATTTAAAGATTCATTATGTAGCCGGATCGACCAAGCTGCTGGCGCAAAATGATAATGGCAAGGGTTACAACATCGGCCGGATCAAACTGGAGTTGATCGATGAAACCGGAACTTTGACCGGTGCCGACAAGTTTGATTTCCGACTGCCTACTGCCATTACTAAGCCGTCCTTTCTGGGCGAAACCACCCTGATCAGTACCAGCGGCGAAATCAGGGTGTCCAATTTCTCCCAATCGTTAGCGCGGATCGCGGCTGGCCAGGAAATAAACGCTACGGCGGGTCCGTATCTGGTGCAAGAAAACGCCAGTTTTCCCAAGCCACGGATGTTAGTGATTAATGCGGTACCGACCGTGGGAACGCATGTTCGTGGCGATAAGCTGGCGATTAAGAATATCTCCATTGGGTATCCCGTTGAGTATCGCGTAGTCGTTGGTGGAAGCCCAGGTGCCGCGCGCGCAACGGCCTGGATTGTTAACAAAGGCACAACAGCGGGAAGGCCAACACTTTCAGCTAATGATGTTGGTGTTATGTACTTTGATGTCAGCTTGAGCGCCAACGGGAAGCCTATTTGGTGGACGGGGACGGTGTGGGTCGATGCCTTAGGGGCTTCGGTTTAAATAATAACTAACATGGTGGTGAGGAATAAATATGGCGCTTTTGATTAATACTAAGTTTCGTGGCCTTGTGGTTGAAGGAGCGTACGCATCAGTTAGCTTGCCATCACTGTCGGCTTCAAAGTCGGAAATGTACTTTACTGTCTCATACCGAGTAGATGCTGATAATGAACCGTTCAACTCTGAATTGTTGGCTGCTCCATATGATTTGAATGGAGCCAATCCTTTTGTTCAAGCGTATGAATATCTAAAATCGCTTATAGAGTTTCAGGGCTGCATTGAGTGTTAGACCAGTTGTCTGCAATAGCCTGAGACAAACTCATCTGCAACAGTCTGTACCATATATGCAGGGGCCATTGGCCTCTGCTTTCTTTTTCGTCGGGAGAGTCACATTTACTCCAGACGGCACCACCAGGATTGCGCGTAGGCGCATCCGTCGATGTACTCGATTCCACTTAAAACAAATCCGGTATTTGCCATCCCTGCCAAGGTTGCGTCCAGCAGACTCGGAAGCGGGTCTGGATCAAGCGGCATACCCACAAGCACACGAGCAACGTTCGCGCTACGACCGAGATCTGGGCTGATCTCTGAGTTCACCATGACGTTCCCTCTGATCGCGGGATAACGCCGGCGCTCCTGTGGGGTGAGCGCGATGCCCTGGCGACGCATAGGTGTGACAAGCATATGCATAAGCCCCACCTACTCGACAATTTGATAATCAAACAATGCTTCCACTGCGTAGGCCAATGCACCATCGGCTTGCTCAAGGAGATCGCTCAGGTCATCGCGATCGATCACCTGTTCCCGGTGCAACGCATGAGCCTGCCTCAATAGGGCTTTGTGGTGAACACCCGGCGCCGCAAGCAATGCGGCCTCGTTCCTCAGTAGTACCTGCCATCCGGCGAGCGCCTGCGCCTTCTTGGTAGATGCTGTAGCGGCTCTCTCTTCCATTGCCATTATCTCTTTCTATGACTGTATGGATAAACAGTATATCGAAGGAGAAAGGCTGGCTACGTCTGCCCGATGAAATACGTGACGCGGGCAAGAGGTGCATGAGGCGAAAATCGTCCGGATAATAAAAAAACATCTGAAAAAGCACTTATCCCCCTCCCGCCGACGGGCTTTGCGTCCGTTTTTTGTGCAAATCCCGATGTAGTGCAAACGAACCTGCAGCCCAGGCTGGCCGTGGGGCTCTGCAGGAAATTGGCAATTTCACAGAGTGCAAAGTTTTGAAAGGAAATGCAGCGCGGTTGCACAGCGGCGCAGGGTACGGTCACGGAAGGGGTAGCGCTGGTGTGCCCGGTTTCATTGAGCGAAAAGTTGGAAAATGCGTGTTTCGGCGGGTTTTCATTTCTGGAGCAGTAGCACCAAATGCGCTACAGGGCTGTATCTGGATTGCGGTCAGTCAGCCTAGAGACCTTGCAATGTATGGCTTCCAGGCCTTTTGGCTTGTTTCACAGATTGGCCACACGTTCGACCCAGTTTGAACACCTATTCGAGGGCTTGAAAGAGGGGACGAGAGGGATATGGTAGCCATTTTTGAGGCGCGGCGCGGCAAATGGCTATTAGGCTATACTGCATTTTCGTGAAGTGGTGGGTAAAGCTATTCTAATATTTTTTCTTAAATAACAGGGAACGTAAATTGAAACTTTATAGATATGCAGCACAACGATATACCGATAGCTTAATGAGTATGGGGAGCTTGAGAATTGGCACGCTGCACGATTTTAGGCGATCGGAGCATAAAAAAGGTGTTGGCGATGCTAAAGAAGGCAAGAAGGTAGTTACTCATGAAATGTTTGATGTCAATGAAAATAACATTAAAGCTGAGCATGCTCGGGCAAATGAGCTGTTTAAGCTTGTAAGGATGGAGGAGGGCGGTAAGCTGCATATTGGAAAGGTGAATATCATAAACAATTTTGATCACCCAGATTGCTTCGTTCTTTGTCTATCGCATCAGCGCTCCAAATCGGTTATGAACTCTTTGGAGGGTGCGGATTCATGCCTTGAGTTGGTCAGTTTTCTACCATTTCTCGAGACGCTTAATAACGTGTTGAGTGAGCATGTTCCGATCAAACATTTTAAAGTTGACCATGTGACTTATCAGTCCCGTGAAGAGGAGTGGAATGGGGAAGACTTTGGTGTACACCCAGCTTTTGTAAAGGAATTAGATTTTGTAGATCAAGCCGAGGTTCGCATTATTTGGGAGCCAAGATTTGATAGTCCGATAAGCCCGATTATTGTAAATGATATTAAACTTTCACAATATTTTAGGCCGATAAAAATATAGAAGCTCCTGCTGAGCCGGTGGTGCGATAGCGGAGAGCAGTTCAAGGGAGTCGCCGCATTGACTAACACTGATCAATAGATCGCACCAGCGGTATGTCTTCGACGGTGGGCGGGCCTCATCTATGCTCGCTTCACCTTGCATCTCGTCCAATTCACTCCTAGCCGTAACATTTAAACTTCTGCTGGGGCTGCGCCTCTCGTCCTGTGCTCGATATCGTTACGAACAAAAGCTGGTCCCGCCCCATGAAGATTAGCTGTGAAGCTAGATTGGATCGCAAGACCGGAGATGAGCAATCATGCTCGGCAAGTGATACACCGCATCGCCTCGATTATGATGCTGATTCTCAAAATCGACAGTCACTGGTTCACCAGAGTTTACTAAGACAAACTCGGCAAGAGCCTCCGACAACCCGTCGGATTCAGCAACGACCTTGGTCAAGTCGTCGTATTTCATAGCTCCCACCAGGTAACCGTGGATTGCATCGACGCGGTCTTTGTTGAATTTGTGGATTTTGTCATACAGGACTTTATTAAGCCCCTGGTGTAAGCATTGCTTTAAGAGAGGGGCAAACAGTTGTTTTCGCTCATCTTGGTGCGGCGTATTTTCATAGTAAATGCGCAGCCAGATGTCCATGTACTGCAAGCGCAGTGAAACCACCTCAATCAAACAATTTGACGCCCGGGCATGCTGAACTCGCAGGGCAAGCTCACCGAGGTTTTCAATCGACTGCTCAACCTCTGGTTCTTCCTCAGTCGCCCGATAGAGCTTAAAAGCACCTTCAGGCTCCGCACGGATTGCATCTAGAAGATTTTGGGTCTGGCTCATGAAAAAAACACCTAGCGATTGGTTGATAGAGCTGTCTTTAGCGGGCATTGAGTAAGCAAAAAAGGCTAAACGTAGCGGCTTTCTTGAGATTAATTCTTAAAGACAGGGAGGGCATTTCAAAAAGAGCGATATGAGTAATACGGGGTAGGTGATGTGGCTGGAACCCCCGGTTTTACTGGGGGTAATGGTATTACATGGCAAAGTAATATGAAGCGATATGAAAAGTAATATTTCCGCCAACCCCCCGGATTCATTGGGTTTTAAGGAATGGAAATATAGCTTTATAGAAAGGTAATAATATCGCCTTCCTATCGCTCAAATATCGCCTTTCCATAAACGGCTGGACGCCTTGATCTACGCGGGCTGTAGCTGATTTTCGGAGGGGATATTACTAATATTACTTTTTTTTCGAACCCCCACAGATTTTAGGATTGGCACCTATACGGGGGGTGGGGTCAGGCTTTGCGGCTGTTTGACTGATTTCATCAAACGTCCCCCAATACGGCCCCCAGCGGGATGCGGTAACGGATGAACACAGCTACAGGCCTTGAAAATAGTGGAGCGGGTGAAGGGAATCGAACCCTCGTTATCAGCTTGGGAAGCTGGAGTAATGCCATTATACGACACCCGCTCAGAGCGGTGACTTTGTACCAGATACGGCCGGCGATTTGAAGTTTTTCTTTACGTGGGGCGGGTTTAACGCGGATTTATCGACAACGCGTGGAGCCCGTGACGGTCGATCGCGGGCAAGCCTCGCGCCTGTGCAATACGTTTAACGCAGCAGGGCGGGGCTTGCTCGCGATGACGCTACTTCAGCTTGCCAATGCATGGTGTTCCTGGACGTTGTGGTAACGCGGTCGGCTTTCGTGTTGCGACGGTTTCAGGAAACCCATCAGTGCGTTGCGGCTGTCTCGGCAGGCGGCTTTGTGCTCCATGTCGAGAAAGTGGCCAGTGGCCTGAATGGTACTGAACGTGCTGTGTTGCACGTGGCCGGCGAACAACCGGGCGTCGTCGGCGGCGGTGTATTCGTCCCATTCGCCGTTGAGGAACAGCACCGGCACATCGATTTTTTTCGCCGCGTGCAGGTAGCACTGGCGGTCGCTGTGCAGCACGTCGCTGATGTGGAAGTGCATCTGCCCGTACTCATGCTCGGCCAGGGAGCTGACGTGGCGATAGTTGAAGCGCTTGAACAGCGACGGCAGGTGTTTGCCTATGGTGTCGTTGACCAGGTGCCCGACCCGGTCGCGGTCCAGGTTGCCGAGGTGTTCGACACCGCGCTCGAGGTAGTCGAGCATGTGCGCGTTGATCACCGGGGAGAACGAGCTGATCACGGCTTTTTCGATGCGCCGTGGCCGTTGCGACAACGCCATCATGGTCGCGGCGCCGCCCCAGGAAAAGGACAGCACGTGCTCGGCGGCGAAGTGGTCGATCAGCTCCAGCAGGATCTGCCCTTCGATTTCCTTGGTGAGCATTTTTTCATGCACGTTGTGGGCTTTTGACCGGCCCGCGTAGGGCTGGTCGTAGCAGACGACGTTGAACTGCGGATGGAGGTTTTTCACGGTTTGTGCAAACGACGCAGTGGTGGCCATCGAGCCGTTGACCAGGATAATGGTCTTCTCTGCGGCGTCTGCGCGATAGAACTCCGTGTAAACCCGATACTGACCCTGTATATCCAGCACAGCGATTTCTGGCCTCATGTCATAAGACTCCTGGCAAGCGGGTATGCGCGCAAATGAGATTGCACGAGCTTTGTGACAGGTAGGCATATGCCTTGGAATTTGCTGGCCCATGTCGATCCAATGCAGTCCGGTCGACGGGTATTGTTATTGGCGGGCAGTCTGCCGGGTGAGGCCGGAACCCATGGGTTCCTACCGGCAAAAAGTTTCTTGGAAGTATGTGGTGACTCATCGGTCACATTTCGGCCGACGTCCTGATTCAAGCAGGGGTCACATCATTGCGCAAGTGCCGTTGGTAAATTGTTCGACAACTTTCTGCTGAGCGGTCTAGCGCTTAGATCGATCCGATCTCTTCGTCGGTCAGCGGGCGGTAGTCACCCGGTTTCAACGCGTTGTCGAGCACCAATGGGCCCATGCGCTCGCGGTGCAGGCGCAGCACCTTGTTGTCGAAGTGGCCGAACATGCGCTTCACCTGGTGATAACGGCCCTCGACAATGCTCAGGCGTGCCGATTTCGGCCCGAGCCGCTCTAGTCCGGCCGGTTGCGTGGTGAGGTCTTCGAAGGCGAAGTACAGCCCTTCACTGAATTTGATCGCGTATTCGGGGCCGATGTCCTGCTCGGTTTCGACGTAATAGACCTTGGGCAGTTTGGTTTGCGGTTGGGTCAGGCGTCGCGACCAGCTGCCGTCGTTGGTGATCAGCATCAGGCCGGTGGTATTGAAGTCCAGGCGGCCGGCGATGTGCAGTTCGTCCTTGTCCGGTTCATGGATCAGATCGAGTACGGTCGGGTGCTGTGGATCGCGCGTGGCGCTGACGCATCCGGGGGGCTTGTGCAGCATGAAATGGCGCAGCGGTTTGCCGGCTTGCAGTACGTCGTCGTCCACTTCGACACGGCTGAATTCGCGGACTTCGCTGTGCGGGTCACTGACGGTTTTTCCGTCGACCCTGACGCGTTTTTCCACCAGCAACAGGCGCACCTGCTTACGGTTGAAGCACGGCAGGTTGCTGAGGAATCGGTCGACACGCATGACTAGGGATCAGTGAAGAAAAGGGCGCGCATCTTACTTGATCGACCCGGATGTTGCTTGCAACTGCGCCTCCACCTCGGCGCAACGCGGGCACAGGCACGAGGCGTCGCGTAGCTCCGCCGGCAGTGCCTGGAGCACTGCCGGGTCGATGCTGACGCCGTAGCACCAGCAGGCGCGGTCGGCGGTTCGCGGGTCGGCCAGGGTGCAGTCGTTGGGGGCGCCGCAAGCGGGGCAGAGGTCAGGCTGGTTCATGGACGGAGTGAGACATTTCCACGCAGGTTCGATTTCGGCCACTTTGCTTGGCCCGGTACATCGCATGATCCGCCCGTGACAGCAGGCTATGCAAGGTGTCATCCGGTTGCAGGGTGGTGAGGCCGATGCTCACGGTCAGTTGCAAGGCCTTGTCGTTGTAGGCGTAGCGCTGTTGTTCCACGTGCTGGCGAATTTTCTCGGCAATCATCAGGCCTGTCTTGCCGTCGGTGTCCTTGAGCAACACGATGAACTCCTCACCCCCCCAGCGGCAGACGATGTCGGAGTGCCGCAGGCAACTTTCCAGATCCCGGGCGAAGCCGATCAATACCTGGTCGCCGGCCAGGTGGCCATAGGTGTCGTTCAGCGCCTTGAAGTGGTCGAGGTCCAGCAGCAGGGCGGTCAGCGGTTTGGGCTCGCGCCGGGCTTCTTGCATGGCCTGTGCGGCCAGCAGGTCGAAGCCGCGACGGTTGGGCAGTTCGGTCAGGCTGTCGAGGGTGGCCTGGGCCTGGATCCTGTCCTGGAAGCGTTTGATCACCCGGTTGAGCAGGGCCAGCACGATCAGCGTGACCAGCAGGCAGATCAGCAGGTTGAGATACAGCGACTGGCGGATTTCACTGAGGGCGCTGTCTTCGCGTTTGTCGACGAACAGGTACCAGTTCAGTTCCGGGATAAAGCGTACGTTGAGGAAATGTCCCTGGCCCTGCACGGAATATTCATAACTGCCGCTGTGGGGTTTGGGCAGCCGACTGACCAGGTCTTTCATGCTGTCGAGTTCGCCGAGTTTCTGCCCGATGTGCGCGCCCTGCGGACCCCCTTCGGCGCCGGTGAGCACCAGGCGCCCGAAGTTGTCGACGAAATATACGCTGCGTTGATAACGCTGCTGGTACTTGTCGATCAGCTTGATCACCGCGTCGACGGTCAGGCCAACCCCGGCCGCGCCGATGAATCGGTCGTTGTAGTCGTAGACCTTGTAGTTGATGAAAAAGGTCAGGTTGTCCTTGTTGGCGAGGTCCGGGTCGACATTGATTTCGTACGGGTCCTTCATGTCCCGCACGCGGAAGTACCAGGCGTCGCGGGGTTCGGTGGCCCTGACCTGTTTGAGCACACCCTTGGCGTGGTAGTAGGTCAGGCTGGCGTTGGAGACGAAGAACGCGGTGTAGGCACCGTAGTGGGTCATGACCTCGTTGAGGTAGCGGGTCATCTGGTTGGAGTCTTTTTCACCGTTGACCACCCAGTCGCGCATGAAGGTGTCGCGGGCCATCATCGAGGAAATCAGGATCGGCCTGACGAGGTCTTTCTGGATTTCCGAATAGACCGTGTCCGACGTCAGCGGCAGTTCGGTGTTGACGATGTTGTCGCGGATCGATGCCCGGGAGGCGTAGTAGCTGAGAAAGGAAGTGGCGAGGAAGCCTGCGCCCAGCAACGCGACCAGCGTGAGAACCAACGAACGTTGAGAATACAGCGGCGAGCGAAGCGGCATGGCAGTTCCATTGGCAGCAATCCGATGGCATGCATTCTAAGGGTACTGCCGGGAAATAACTGCTCTATGTGCGCCGCGAATGGTCGTAGATGGTGGTTGGCCCTTGTGGGAGCGAGCCTGCTCGCGAAAGCGGTGTGTCAGGCGACATTGTTGGTGAATGTACTGACGCCTTCGCGAGCCGGCTCGCTCCCACAGGTTCTGAGTCAAACCAGGGTTTTGAGGTACGCCCGCCATCCGCCCAAATGACTGATGTTCACCGCGCCCTCCAGTCCATAGGCCTCGCAGATAAACCCGCTCTCCCAGCGACCGTCCGCCAGTTGCACCTTGCCCAACCCCAGCGGTGCCGGAATCCCGGTCAGGAACGAACCCAGTTCACGGCTGGGCAACTCCCAAACCTCTACCGCAATCGCCACGCCGCCATCCTTCACGCGGACCATGCCCGGGCGAAACGGCGGGCCGCCGGCCAGGGCATAGAGTTGATAGTCCGGCGAGCTGAATGTCGTTTCCACCCACCGGGCACCGCGCTGCTTGAGTTGCCAGTTCAACGCCAACCCGTCCAGATGCGCGCCGCAGACCACCAGCCGCGCCCGATCATGGCGTGCAACCGTCACCGGTGCAGGTGCGGCCAAGCCTTGCTGACGCTGCAGGGCATCGGCCACGCTCAACAGATACTGATCGGTAAAGGCCCGGCCAAACAACGTCACGCCCCATGGCAGGCCGTTGTCCATGAATGCGCTGGGCACGGCGATGGCGGCGTAGTCGAGCAGGTTCATGAAGTTGGTGTAGTAGCCCAGTTCCGAATTGCGCAGGACCGGTTCGGCCTTGAGCTGCGCCAGCGTCACCGGGCGGCCGATGGTTGGCGTGACCACACAATCGAGGCCTTCCAGCGCGGTGTCGCACAGGGCTTTGAGTGCTTGCAGGCGGTATTGGGCGCGGAAGGTCTGCACGCCGTCGACGGCGGGAGCCTTGGCCAGAACGGCGCGAATTACCGGCAACACGGCCTCGGGATTTTGCGCCATCAACTCACCGACCACGCTGTAGCGCTCGGCCACCCACGGCCCCTCATAGAGCAAACGTGCGGCCTCCAGAAACGGCGACAGGTCCAGTTCTACCGCTTCGCCACCCAAGGCCTTGAGGCGGTCGATGGCATCACCGAACAACAGCGGGCCTTCAGGGCAACCGAAAAACTGCAGGTCCTGCGCACGGGGCACGCCGAAACGGAACGGTCGCGGTGTGCCGAACGCCGAGCCGTCGTTCCACAGCGGGTTGTTGCGGCTGTATTCGTCCCGTGGATCAAGCCGTGCGGTGAGTGCCAGCAACTGACTGGCCTCCCGCGCCGTGGCGGTGAAGGTGGTGACGCAATCCAGCGTTCGACAGGCCGGTACCACGCCGGCCGTCGAAATCAGGCCCTTGGTGGCTTTCATGCCGACCAGATTGTTCAACGCCGCCGGTACGCGCCCGGAGCCGGCGGTGTCGGTGCCCAGCGCAAAACTCGCGACGCCGAGCGCTACCGCCAGCGACGAACCGGCGCTGGAACCGCCCGACGGGTATTCCGGCAACACGCTGTTGGGGCACGCGCCATAAGGTGAGCGGCTGCCGTTGAGTCCTGTGGCGAACTGGTCAAGGTTGGTCTTGCCCAGCGGAATCGCACCGAGGGCCAGCAGTTGCTCGACGATGGTTGCCGAACGCTCGGGCACGTAGGCAAATGCCGGGCACGCCGCCGTGGTCGGAATGCCCACCAGGTCGATGTTGTCCTTGATCGCGAACGGCACGCCATACAGCGGCAGGCTGTCGAGGTCGCGGCCGTCGAGGGCGGCGAGGTAAGGCTCCAGTTCTTGGGCACTGAGCAAGTGGATGAACAGGTGATAGTCCGGGTTCAGCGCCGCGGCCTTGTCCCGCAGGACCGGCAGCAGTTGCCGGGGGGTGAGGCTGCCGTCGCGGTAAGCGCTGCGCAGGGCGTCGAGTTGCAGGTTGATATTCATGGCATGAGTCCTTGGCAAAATGGCTTCAGTCGAGTTCCAGCACCACGACGCGCTGTCCGGCGCGTACCGCCGAGCCCGGTTGCACGCGAATCTCGCGCACCACGCCGGCCATGGGTGCAAGCAGGGGGATTTCCATCTTCATCGACTCCAGGATCACCAGCACGTCACCGGCCTCGACACGGCTGCCGGCCTCGACCCGGACCTGCCAGAGGTTGCCGGCAATGTGGCTGTCGACGCTCTGTTGACCGCTTGCCAGCGCCTCCTCTTCGGTCGCTTCCGGAGCCGGTTCCTCGCTGTCGAAATGCGCCTGGCCGCTGGCAATCCAGCGTTCGCGTTCGGCGTTGAACGCACCTTGTTGCTGCGCACGAAAAGCGCCGATGGATTCGGCTTCCAGTGCCAGAAACGCCTGGTAATCCGCCAGGTTCAACTGGCTGTGCTCGATGTTCAGGTCGAAGCGTCCGAGGGGGAAATCCCGGCGGATGCGCAGCAGTTCATCGGCGCTGACCGGGTAGAAACGGATCTGGTCGAAAAACCGCAGCAGCCACGGTTTGCCATCGAACGCGGCGACTTCGCGGTAGCGGTTCCACATCTGCAACGTACGCCCGACAAACTGATAGCCACCGGGGCCTTCCATGCCGTAGACGCACATGTAGGCGCCACCGATGCCCACCGAATTTTCTGCGGTCCAGGTGCGCGCCGGGTTGTACTTGGTGGTCACCAGGCGATGGCGCGGGTCGAGCGGGGTGGCGACCGGTGCGCCGAGGTAGACGTCGCCCAAACCCATCACCAGGTAGCTGGCGTCGAACACCGTGCGTTGCACTTCATCGAGGTTCGGCAGGTCGTTGATGCGGCGGATGAATTCCAGGTTGCTCGGGCACCACGGCGCGTCCTTGCGCACGGTGGTCATGTATTTCTCGATGGCCAATTGGCACGCCGGGTCGTCCCAGGACAGCGGCAGATGGACGATGCGCGAGGGCACCTGCAGGTCTTTGGCGGCGCACACGGCGTCCCATTCGCCGGCAATTATGCCGAGCAGATCGGACAGCGACAGTTGTTCGGGCTGATAGTGGATTTGCAGTGAGCGAATGCCCGGCGTCAGGTCGATCACACCGTGCAGGTGTTTGCTTTCCAGGGCTTGCATCAGGGCGTGGGCACGGAAGCGCAGGACCAGATTGAGTTCCGGGGCGCCGATTTCGAGCAGAAGGTGGGTATCGCCGGAAAGGCGCGCGACCAATCGTGTATCACCCTGACCGATATCCAGCACCACAGGCGACACCATCCCTTGTGGGAGCGAGCCTGCTCGCGAAAGCGGTGTGTCAGACACATCAATGTCAACCGGTATGGCCCCTTCGCGAGCAGGCTCGCTCCCACAGTGGGTATTCCATTTCTGGGCCAGTGATCGGGCGGTCTTGAGGTCGACGGGCAAGAACTGCACCTTATCCCCGGCCTTGAGCTGCCCCAGTTGCCAGAGATCCGCCTCGATCACCGTCACCGGGCACACGAACCCGCCGAGGCTCGGGCCGTCCGGGCCGAGGATGACCGGCATGTCACCGGTAAAGTCCACCGCTCCGATGGCATAGGGATTGTCGTGGATGTTCGACGGGTGCAGACCCGCCTCGCCGCCGTCGGCGCGCACCCATTCCGGTTTCGGTCCGATCAGGCGCACGCCGGTGCGGCTGGAGTTGAAATGCACTTCCCACTGCGTGGTGAAGAAGGTGCCGATGTAGTGTTCCGTGAAGTATTCCGGGGCGCCGTGGGGGCCGTAGATCACGTGAATCTGCCGAATCGCGGGCAACTCGGCGAGCTGTTCTTCAGCCAGTTGTTGACCGGCACTGCGGTCATTCAGCACCGGCAGGTGCAGCACATCACCGGCGCGCAACGCACGGCCACCGTGCCCACCAAACTGGCCGAGGGTGAAGGTGCTTTTACTGCCCAGATAATCCGGTACTTGCAGGCCGCCACGCAGGCACAGATAGCTGCGCGCGCCAGCACCGGCCATGGTGCCGAGGGTCAACGTGGCACCTGCCGGAATCCTCAGCGCGGTGTTCATCGGTACGCTTTCACCGTTGAGCAGCAATGGAATCTGCGCGCCGGTCACCGCCACCACCGCCTCGCAATTGAAGCGCAGCAACGGCCCGCTCATGGTGATTTCCAGCGCCGCCGCGCCTTCGTCATTGCCCAGTAAACGGTTGCCCAGACGCAGTGCGCGACTGTCCATCGGCCCCGAAGGCGGCACGCCGACCGCCCAGTATCCGAGGCGGCCGGGATAGTCCTGAACGCTGGTCTGGGTGCCAGCGCTGATCACCTCGAAGGTGTTGGCCTGATAGACCAGGCCTTCCAGGCAACGGGTCCACGGCTGGCCGCTGGCGAAAGGCGCATCCAGCAGAATCTGCTGCAGGTAATCGCGGTTGGTTTCCACGCCGTAGAGCAGGCTGGCGCCCAGCGCCTGATACAGATCGGCAGACGCCTCTTCACGGGTCGGCGCCCAACTGATGACCTTGGCGATCATCGGATCGAAGTACGGCGGGATCTCGCAGCCCGCCTCGACCCAGGTGTCGATGCGCAGCCGAATGCCATCGGTCACCGGGAAATCCACAGCGGTGAGCAAGCCCGGGCTGGGTTGAAAGTTGCGACCGGGATCTTCGGCATACAAGCGCGCCTGAATCGCATGCCCCACAGGTTTCAGAGCCTGCACCAGATCGCTCAGCGGTGGCAGGTCACCGGCCGCCAATTGCACCATCCAGCGCACCAGGTCGACGCCCCATACCTGTTCCGTGACGCCGTGTTCCACCTGCAAACGGGTGTTCACTTCCAGAAAGTAGAAACGCCGGGCATCGCTGTCGAAGACGAACTCCACGGTGCCGGCGCTGCGGTAATTCACCGCCTTGGCCAGTTTGATCGCCGCCGCACACAGTTCATCGGCCATGCCGTCGGGCAGGTTCGGCGCCGGGGTCTCCTCAAGGACTTTCTGGTTGCGGCGCTGCACCGAGCAGTCGCGCACGCCGAGGGCGATCACTTCACCGTGACCGTCGCCGAACACCTGCACTTCCAGGTGACGGGCACGCTGGATGTACTTTTCGATGAACACCCCGGCGTCGCTGAAATTGTTCTGGCCCAAGCGTTTGACTGCTTCGAAGGATTCGCTCAACTCGGCCGCGCTGCGGCACACGCGCATGCCGATGCCACCACCGCCGGCGGTGCTCTTGAGCATCACCGGGTAGCCGATCTGTTCACCAGCCAGCAGCGCGGCATCGAGGCTGTCGAGCAGCTCGGTGCCTTCGAGCATTGGCACGCCGTGTTGTTTGGCCAGGGCGCGCGCTGTGTGCTTGAGGCCGAACACGCGCAATTGTTCGGGCGTCGGGCCGATGAAGGCGATGTTGGCGGCCTCGCAGGCTTCGGCGAACGCGGCGTTTTCCGAGAGAAAACCGTAGCCGGGATGGATCGCGGTGGCGCCATTGTTTTTGGCGATGGCGAGGATTTTATCGACCGCCAGGTAAGTGCCGGCGGCCGCGCCTTCGCCGAGGCTGTGGGCTTCGTCGGCTTGCAGGATGTGCAGGCTGGCGGCATCGGCTTCGGAGTACACGGCAACACCCTGCACTTGCAGCTCGCGCAAGGTCCGCAGGATGCGGCAGGCAATGGCGCCACGGTTGGCAATCAGGACTTTTTCGAACATGGCAAAACCCCTGGAGGGGATGCGGGCCGTCCCGCAGTTTTTCGATGGGAGCCGGGGTCGTCCCCGGCGAAAAAACAATTCTCTAAAACACACCACCGAACACCTGTAGGAGCGAGCCTGCTCGCGATGGTCGTGAACGATTACGCGTAAAACCAGATGCCCGGCGGTGGCTCCGGGTTTTTCGCGAGCGAGCTCGCTCCTACAGGGGGTGGTGGTGTTCCTGAGGTTTTAGGCACTGCCCGGAACGGGCCTGGCACAAGGCAAACAACCAGCGGCGCAATCCCGGGAATTTCAGTTCCATACCAGCAGCTCCGCAGGGGTGGGGTTGTAGGCGTTGCACGGGTTGTTCAGTTGCGGGCAGTTGGAGATCAGCACGATCACGTCCATCTCGGCCCGCAGGTCGACGTACTTGCCCGGTGCCGAGAGGCCGTCTTCGAAGGTCAGGCCGCCGTCGGCGGTGACCGGTACGTTCATGAAGAAGTTGATGTTCGGCCCGATGTCGCCCTTGCCCAGGCGGCCATCGTGAACACAGGCGCGCAGGTAGTTGTCGCGGCAGCTGTGCATGTAGCGTTTCTCCAACGCATAGCGCACGGTGTTGCTCTCTTGCGCACAGGCGCCGCCGAGGGTGTCGTGGCGCCCGCAAGTGTCGGCGACGATGGTCAGCATCGGCTTGCCGAGGTTGGAATACAGCACGCTGCCCGTGCTCAGGTACACGCTGTTCTGCCGGCGCAGGGTACGTTGCACGTCGTAGCGTTCCTTGGGATTGGCGACGCTGTAGAACAAGGTGTCGACAGCCTGGTTGCCCTCAAGATCGAGGATGCGCAGGGTCTGGCCGGCCTTGACCTCCATCAGCCAGGGTTCGCCGGCGGGGATGGTGACGCGATAGACGGCCGTTTCAGGCGACTGTGGAGCGGTGGCGATTGCGAGTGACATGGCAGCGATCCTCAGGCGAACAGGCGGTCGGTGTTGATGAAGCCGCGCTCGTTTTCCGGGCGTGAGGTGCGGCAGTGTTCGGCGACGCTGGCGTCGGCGTTCATCCAGCTGAGCTTCAGCGGTTTCGGTGCGTATTCCGGCGCCGGGTCCATCGGGTGCTGCAGGGCGGTGAGCATCACCAGGGTGTCCATCGGCGCGTACAGCTCGATGTAGTCGCCGGCCCTGGAGTTGCCCTCGACAAAGTGAAAACGGCCGGTGTCATCGACGTTCACGCGGCTGAACAGGTTGAGGGTCATCAGCAGGTCGGACAGGCCCAGCCCCCACTTGCCCAGTTCCACCAACAGGTTGTCGGTACCGTTGCGGAAGAAGCCGTTGCGCAGTTCCTGGTAGCGGCCCACGCCGTACTTTTGCGCCACTTCTTCAGCGCAGAGCACACCGCCCAGGCTGTCGCTCCAGCCGCAGGTGTCGGCGGTGATGGCGGCCAGCACGCGGCCCATGTCCGAATACAGGCAATGGCCGGCGGTGAGCCTGGCGGTGTGTTGGCACTTGAGGCTGTCGGGCAGGTTCAGGCGTTCGGTTTTTTCATTGGCGTTGAGCAACGTCAGGCTGACGTTGGCGCCGCCGCGCAAGTCGGTCAGGCGCAGCAATTGGCCGCGCTTGAGCACGAAGGAACGATGGCCGCCGCCAGGCAGCATTTCTTCGGCGAAGGGCGGGAACAGTTGGGTCGAATCAGTCATGGGCAAAACCCTCTCAAGTGGTTCGAAGTGAGCCCGCCAGCTGCACTGGCAAGGCGTCGACGGCGGCACGGCTGGTGCGGCGGTCGCTGTTCAATGGGATGTCGTAGGTGATGCGAGCGCCATAGGCACCGGGGGCGTGCGGGTCGAGGCGGACCTTGTCGAACACCAGCAGCCGTGTGCCAAGGCTGAAACCTTCGGACAGGTCATGGGTGACCATGAACACCGTCAGTCGGGTCTCGCGCCACAGCTCCAGCAACAGGGCGTGCATGTCTTTGCGGATGCCCGGATCAAGGGCGCCGAACGGTTCGTCGAGCAGCAACACGCGCGGCTTCATGATCAGCGCCTGGGCAATGGCCAGCCGTTGTTGCATGCCACCGGAGAGCTGCGCCGGGTACTTGTCCAGCGAGTGACCGAGGCCGACTTTTCGCAGCAACTGCGATGCCTGCTCACGGGCCTCTTTTTTAGCACCGCCGAACAGGCGTCCGAGCAACGGCGAGCGGGACAGTTCGAGGCCGAGGGCAACGTTGTCCAGCACGCTCAGGTGCGGGAACACCGAGTAGCGCTGGAACACCACGCCACGGCTGGCATCCGGCTCACCGGCCAAGGGCTGACCGTCGAGCAGGATCTCGCCGCGACTGGCGCGCTCCTGGCCGAGCAGCAGGCGCAGGAAGGTCGATTTGCCGCAACCGGATGCCCCCACGAGCGTGCAGAACTCACCCTCGTCGACATTCAGGTTCAGACCTTCGAGCACCACTTGATCGGCGTATTGCTGCCAGACGTTTTTAACGGTGATGAAGCTCATTTGGCGGCCCCTTGGTGCCAGGGGAACGCACGCAGGGTGAGGTGTTCGAGGCCCCAATCCATCAGCCAGGCAAGCAGGGTGATCCACACCACGTACGGCAGGATCACGTCCATTGCCAGGTAGCGGCGCACCAGGAAAATCCGGTAGCCAAGGCCGTCGGTAGAGGCGATGGCCTCGGCGGCGATCAGGAACAGCCACGCCGAGCCGAGCATCAGCCGCAGCGAGATCAACAACCGTGGCAACAATTGCGGCAGCACCACCCGCAGCATCAAGGTCCAGGTGGAAGCGCCGAGGGTCTGGGCCTTGATCAGCAGCTCCACGGGGATTTCCCGGGCGCGCTGTTCCAGGTCCCGGGCCAGGGCCGGGGTGATGCCGATGACGATCAGCATCACTTTCGACAATTCCCCCAGGCCGAAGACGATGAACAGGATCGGCAGGATCGCCAGCGGCGGCACCATCGACAGCACTGTCAGCAAGGGGGACAACGGCGCACCGAACAGCGGCAGGGTACCGGCGGCGATGCCCAGGCACAGCCCGGCCAGGGCACTGATGCCCAGGCCGATGGCCAGGCGTTGCAGGCTGGACGCGGTGTCTTGCCAGAGCAGGTATTGGCCGGTACGGGTGTCGGCCACGAACGCCAGGCGTTTCACCGCGTCGGTCATCTGCACGGCGCTGGGCAGCAGTTTGTCGTTGGGGTTGTCCATCAGTCGCTCGGCCGAGCCCATGAAGTAGGCGAACAGCACCAGGGCGAACGGCAGGATCACCAACAGCAGGCGACTCGGACGGTCCGGGTGACGGTTGATCAGGCGCATGGCCAGTTCTCCTGATTACAGCTTGGCGTCGGCGGCCATCTGCACGTAGCTCGGGTCGAAGCGCAGCTTGAGGTTGCCTTTGTCGCCGCTGGTCACGCCGTTGGCGAAGGCCATGCCGACCGCGCTGGTGTCCTTGGCGCCATCACCCAGCAGGCGGTGCTGGAAGGAGAACTCGGCGACCTTGCGCATGGTCTCCGGCAGTTGCTTGCTGGTGCTGAACGCCAGGGCCTCCTTGGGCGTGGCGAACAATCGGGTGGTGTCCAGTTGCGCCTGGAAACCCGCCAGGTCAGTGCCCGAAGCCTTGGCCATGTGTTCCAGCGCGGCTTTGCTGGCTGCGTTTTTCTTGTTCATCAACTCGACGACTTCGAACCAGGCACCGGTCAGCGTTTTGCCCAGGGCCGGGTTGTCTTTGAGGGTGGCGCTATTGACCACCATCATGTCCATGATTTCGCCGGGGATCTGGCTGGAGTTGAACACTTCGCTCACCCCGGGCTTGGCCTTGATGTCCGAGAGCATCGGGTTCCAGGTGGTGACGGCATTGACCTGATCGGTGTTGAAGGCCGCCGAGATATCGGCGTCGGAGGTGTTGACCACTTTCAGGTCTTTCTCGGTGAGGTCCACCGAATCCAGCGCCCGGGCCAGCAGGTAATGGGAGACCGACAGCTCCACCAGGTTGACGTCCATGCCCTTGAGGTCGATGACTTTCTTGCCTTCGCCCTTGAGTACGATGCCGTCGTTGCCGTTGGAGAAGTCGCTGACGATCAGCGCAGTGCTGTCGACGCCACCGGCGGCCGGAATGGTCAGCGCGTCCATGTTGGTCATGGTGCAGCCATCGAACTGGCCAGCGGTGTACTGGTTGATCGATTCGACATAGTCATTGAGCTGCACCACGTCGATCTTGATGCCGTACTTGTTCGCCCATTTGTCGACGATGCCCTGGCTGCCGGCATATTCCCATGGCATCCAGCCGGCATAGATCGTCCAGCACACGCTGAAGTGATCTTTCTGGGCAGCCTGGGACGAGACGCTCACGAGGGCTGCAAACGCAGCGGCGAAGAGGGCGGGTAAACGAAGCTGGGACATGGTGGTTCTCCAGTTGATCAAGGACGGACAGGACGGCAGCGGCACCGTTAGCGGTGGCTTGTCTCCCGGGCTTTTATCCCGCCGTGTAACCTCAACTGGAGGTCGCCAACTCTCGGACCAGTCACTCGCGATTGCGAGCCGGAACCCTAGTCAGCCATTTGCAAATTGTGGTGCCGCGAACCTGTAGTGACGCCTGCACATTTTTTTGGAACAAGTGCGCTAAAGCGAGAGGCGTGCCAAGTCGGTCCGAGCGCTCTAGCGTGGGGGGCAGGGGAGACTACGGGTTTGATTGGAGAGGCGGGCTGCCTTGCGATGGTGCGCAAGTGCACCGCATTGGAACGTATCCGCCGCTGATCCGAAGGCGGGTGCGACGTTGCACTTGGCAGGGATTTGCCAGTCAAAACAGATGTCAGCCGGACTGTGCTGGCTGCTGTCACGGGTCTTTACGGAGGCCGTCATGTTACGTCGTTTGTTGTTCGGTGCATTGCTCGGTATTGGGCTGTCTGGTTGCTACTACTACGACGGTCCTGCCGATGTTTACGCGGCCCCTTACTACTATCCCGGCTACTACTCGCCTTACTACTACGGTTACTACGGCCCACGGTATTACGGCGGCTATCGCTCCTATTACTACGGCGGGCATGGTTATTACCGTGGCCACGGCTTTCACGGTGGTGGTTATCACGGAGGTGGATATCGCGGCTATCACCACTAATCAGGGCGTGAATGGATGAAAAACCTTTCATCGGGCAGATGTTTCTACTTGTTTCAACGACGCACCAGATTCCGGATTCGATGTCTGATCTATCGACAGCCACTGAACATTTGACTGTCGCCTGCCAGCGTCGCTGGTGTGGCTTACCCGCGGTCCAGGAGGCCGCCATGCATCGCCGAATTCTATTGCTTGCTGTGTTGGGATTGTCCCTTGGTGGGTGCGAGCCTTACTACGATGAAGGAGGCAGTTACTACAGTTCCGAAGTCTATACCTCGCCTGCACCAGCCCACTACGCCGGGGGGAGTGGCTACTATTCCAATGGCTACTACACGCCGCCGCCTCGGTATTACGTGCCACCAGCGCGGTATTACCAGCCGACACCGCGCTATTACTCGCAGCCGCGGATGTATCAACCGCACTATTACCAGCCCGCTCCGCGTTACTATCAGCAGCCATACCGGGGCGATTACCGGACGCATCAGAACCATGGCTGGGACGGTCGGAGCCACAAGGGCTGGGACAATGACTCTCGCGGTCACGACAGGGGCGACCATCGCGACGGACGTGGCGATCACAACTGGCGGGGCAATCACCGCTAGTCATTCAGTCAAATACACAACCTGCAGGAGCGAGCAGGCTCGCTCCTGCAGTTGCTTTGTTCAGTACCCGGATAGATCCGCCAGCGGATGCCGACCTTCCCAGGCCTTGTGGAAATGCGCCTCTACCACCGCGTCCGGCACATTGTTGATGTCCGGCCAGTGCCAGTGCGGCTTCTGATCCTTGTCGATCAAGCGTGCGCGTACGCCTTCGCTGAACTCCGGGTGACGACAGCAGTTGAGGCTCATGGTGTATTCCATCTGAAAGACTTCGGCCAGCGACAGGTGCCGGGCACGGACAATCTGCTCCCACACCAGATGCGCGGTCAGCGGCGAGCCTTCGCTCAGGGTCCTGGCTGCACGGCTCAGCAACAGGTCGCGGTGATCGCGCAAGGCGCTGATGGCCTTCCAGGCGCAACGCACGTCGCTGACATCCAGCAACTCGTCGATCTGCTGACGGCGCGGCAGCCACTGGGCTTCGGGCATCTGTGCCACGGCTTCCTGCTGCAAGGCCTTGAGCAGGCTGTTGAGCTGCATGGGCGTCTGTTCCTGCCAATTCAATTGCAGCAGTCCGTCAAGCAGTGCCGGCAGTTGATCCTCGAGCAGGAAGCGGTCGGCCAGGTCCAGATCGATGGCATCGCGGCCGTTCATGTGCGCGCCGGTCAGGCCCAGGAACAACCCGAGCTTGCCGGGCAGGCGCGACAGGAACCAACTGCCGCCAACATCCGGGTACAGGCCGATGCTGATCTCCGGCATGGCCAACCGGCTGCTCGGCGTGACGATGCGGATGCCCGCACCTTGCAACAGTCCCATGCCACCGCCGAGCACATAGCCGTGGCCCCAGCAGATCAACGGTTTGGGGTAGGTGTGCAGTTTGAAGTCCAGGCGATATTCCGCCGCAAAAAATTGCGCGGCCAGTGGCGGTACTTCACCCGGATGGGCGCGACTGGCTTCCACCAGGCTGCGCACTTCGCCACCGGCGCAAAAAGCCTTGGCGCCATTGCCGCGCAAGAGCACGCAGACGATCTGCGGATCCTTGGCCCAGGCCTCCATGCGGTCGCGCAGGGCGTTGATCATCGGCAGGGACAGGGCGTTCAGGGTTTTTTCGGCATCCAGGCTGGCGATGCCGATGCGGGCGCCGTCGGTGCCGGTGAGCTCTTCGAAGTGCAGGTTCATCGTGACCTCGATCGGGAAATTGAGGGTTAAGTATGATCGCTGTGTGGGAAAGTGCCGGATCTGCGTCAGATCAATTGACAAGCGCGATGGGCCTTCTTAGGGTTCGCCCCATTGTTTTTGCCGGATGTAACCATGACTGCTGACGACCGTATCAAACTCGAACCGAGCTGGAAGGAGGCACTGCGTGCCGAATTCGACCAGCCCTACATGGCAGAGTTGCGAAACTTCCTGCAACAGGAGCAGGCGGCGGGTAAGGAGATCTATCCGCCGGGGCCGATGATCTTCAACGCGCTCAATTCCACGCCGCTGAACAAGGTCAAAGTGGTGATCCTCGGTCAGGACCCCTATCACGGCCCGGGTCAGGCCCATGGTTTGTGCTTCTCGGTGCAACCGGGCGTGCCGGCGCCACCGTCGCTGGTGAACATCTACAAAGAACTCAAGCGCGACCTGAACATCGACATCCCCAACCACGGCTACCTGCAGAGCTGGGCCGATCAGGGTGTGCTGATGCTCAACACCACGATGACCGTTGAGCGCGCCAACGCCAATGCGCACAAGGACAAGGGCTGGCAGTTTTTCACCGATCGCATCATTGAAGTGGTCAGCCAGCAGCAGCCACACCTGGTATTCATGCTGTGGGGCGCCCATGCCCAGAGCAAGCAGAAGCTGATCGATGCGACCAAGCATCTGGTGCTGACCTCGGTGCACCCGTCACCGCTGTCGGCCTATCGTGGCTTCCTCGGTTGCGGGCACTTCAGCCGGACCAACAAGTTTCTGGAACAGAATGGCGAGACGCCGATCGAGTGGCGGTTGCCGAACCTCTGAAGAAGCTTCGCGAGCACGCTCGCTCCCACAAGGAACACGCGAACCCTGTGGGAGCGAGCCTGCTCGCGAAGGGCTCGACTCGGTCCATCAGACTGAATCCGGGTCCCGGTTCCAGTACTTGAACAACGGCTCCGCCAGAAACAGCACAAACAGCAACCGCATCACCTGCATCGCCGTCACCAGCGGTACTGACAGTTGCAAGGTTTCCGCGGTCAGGCTCATCTCGGCAATGCCGCCTGGCATCATGCCCAGGGTCAGCGAGCGCAGATCCAGGTGGGTCAGGGCACTCAAGCCCAACGCAGCCGCCGTTGCAATCAACATGGTCAACACCGTGCCGATCAGGGTACGGCCCATGAACGAGGGTGCGCGGCGGAAAAACTGCCGGTTGAAGTGACAACCCAGACCGCTGCCGATCAACCATTGGCCGATCTGGCTACCGCCATTGGGCAGGCCGATGTGCAGGTCCCAGCCGATGCTGACGGCCGCACTGACCAGCAACGGCCCGAACAGCCAGGGGTTGGGTTGACGCAGGCGTTCCCAGATCCAGGCCGCCAATGCGCCCACCGGGAACAGCAGGGCCAGCCAGCGCCAGTCCACAGCGGTGGCATGTAACACCGGGGCACCATCGCCCAGTAAATACTTGAAAGCCGCCGGCACGCAGAGCACCACCACCAGCACCCGCAAACTCTGCCCCGCCGCCACACGGCTGAGCACCGCGCCATTGCGGGCGCCGAGATTGACCATCTCCCCGGAACCGCCGGGCATGCTGGAAAAGAACGCCGTGGCGCGGTCTTCACCGGTGCGGCGCATCAGCCATACGCCGACCACCGCCGACAGGCTGGTGACCAGCGCACCGAAGAAGATCAGGCCGAAATGACTCAGCACCTGCTCCATCACCAGCGGGGTGAAGTGCAGGCCAATGCCGATACCGACGATCCACTGGCCGCACTTGCGGCCGCCAGGGATTTCGGCCAATTGCCAGGGTGTCAGGCAGCGCACGAGGATGATCGCCAGCAACGAGCCGACCATCCACGGCAAAGGCCAGCCGACCTGGCTGGCGAGGTAACCGCCAAGCAGGCCGACCAGCGGGGTTCCCCACCAGGTTTTGAAGGGTGTTCGATCAGACATCGGCGATAACGCGTCGTGCAACCGAACGTTTACGCCACATGCGCACGATCGGCACCAGAAGCATGACCATGATCAAGCCCCAGACACCGACGGTGATGCCGCTCGACCAGAGGATGTCCAGCGAACCGTTGGAGATCGACAGCGCCCGGCGCAGGTTCTGCTCCATCAAGCCACCGAGGATGAAGCCCAGCAGTACCGGCGACAACGGGAAATCCAGCTTGCGCAGGATGTAGCCGAAGATGCCGATGCCGATCATCAGGAACAGGTCGAACGTGGTGGCATGCACCGCGTACACGCCGATAGCGGTGATGATCGCGATCATCGGCACCAGCGCCCAGTTCGGCACCGCGAGGATCTTGGTGAAGATGCGGATCATCGGGATGTTGAGGATCACCAGCATGATGTTGGCGATGAACAACGAAGCGATCAGGCCCCAGACGATGTCCGGTTGCTGCTGGAACAGCAGCGGGCCCGGCGTGATGTTGTACAGCGACAGTGCGCCGATCATCACGGCGGTGGTGCCTGAACCTGGAACGCCGAGGGTCAGCATCGGCACCAGCGCGCCGCAGGCTTCAGCGCCGATGGCGGTTTCCGGTGCAGCCAGGCCACGTTTGTCGCCTTGTCCGAATTTTCCGCTTGGGCCGGCAATGCGTTTCTCGGTCATGTAGGCCACGGCGCTGGCCAACGTCGCACCGGCCCCCGGCAGTACGCCCATGATGAAGCCGAGCACACCGCAACGCATGTTCACCCAGAACACCGAGGCGGCTTCCTTGAAGTTGAACAGCATCCGCCCGGTCGCCTGGAAGGCTTCCTGGCCACGGTGGGTTTTTTCCAGCAGCAACAGGATTTCGCTGATGGAGAACAGGCCCAGCACCAACACCACGAATTGAATGCCGTCGGTGAGGTGGATGTTGTCGCCGGTGAAACGGTACACACCGCTGTTGGCATCGATGCCGACGGTGGACAGGAACAGCCCGATCAGCGCCGCGATGAATGTCTTCAGCGGTCGATCCCCGGCCATGCCGCCGAGGCAGACAATCGCAAACACCATCAGCACGAAGTATTCCGCCGGACCGAAGGCAATCGCCCATTTCGCCAGTATCGGTGCGAACACCACCATGCCGCAGGTCGCAATGAAGGCGCCGATGAACGAACTCCAGGCTGACAGCGACAGCGCGACACCTGCCAAACCTTGACGGGCCATCGGGTAGCCGTCGAGGGTGGTCATTACGGTCGAAGCTTCGCCCGGGATGTTCAGCAGGATCGAGCTGATCCGGCCGCCGTATTCACAGCCCAGATACACCGCCGCCAACAGGATCAATGCCGACTCTGGCGGCAGGCCCAGGGCGAAGGCGATCGGAATCAGCAGCGCCACGCCATTGATCGGGCCCAGTCCCGGTAGCAGGCCGACGACCGTACCGATCAGCGTGCCGCTGAGTGCGGTCACCAGGTTGTAAGGGGTCAGTGCGACGCCGAAGCCGTGACTCAAATAACCAAGCGTATCCATATCAGTTCTCCAGAACGTCGAGCAGGCCCAGAGGCAGTGGCACGTCCATGACTTTGTCGAACAGCAGGTACAGGCCGACGCTCATCAGGCTGATGATCACCGCGCCCGGCAGCCAGCGCCCGCCGTACAGGCGCGCCATGGGAATGCCAATCAGCATGCTGCTGAGGATGAAACCCAGCGGTTCGAACAGCCCGGCGAAGACCAGCAGCAACAGCACGCAAACACCGATCTTGTTCAGGGTTTCGCGATCCATCGGTGGATCTTCCTCGGTGTGTTTGATGGGCGAGGGGCGATACACCATGTACACCAGCGCCAGGCCCATCAGCCCCAGCATCAGCAGGGGGAAGGCGCGCGGGCCGATCGGTTCGTAGGAAAAAGGTGCCTGGTAGGGCCAGGCCATCGCCACCAGGCTGAGGCAGGCCAGCAACAGCACCGAAGCAAAAATGCGTTGTAAGAGCATGAGGAACTCCTGTGCTGCGACCCCGCCGAGCGGAGTCGCAGCCGCTAGACAGAGACGATCACTGGATCAGGCCGAACTCTTTGGCCAGCACTTTGTAGTCCGCGACCTGCTTCTTCACGTAGGTATCCAGCTCCGGGCCGGTCATGGCGAACGGGAAGAGCTCGCGCTGATCGCGCAGCTTGGCGAAGTCTTCGGAGGCCAGCAGTTTGTCGAAGGCAGCTTTCCACCAGGCGTAGTCTTCATCGCTGACTTTTGGCCCGAGGTAGAAACCGCGCACCACTGGCCAGACGATGTCATAGCCTTGTTCGCGGGCCGTCGGGATGTTTTTCATTTCCGGCTCGTCCAGACGCTTGTCGGAGAACACCGCCAGCAGGCGCATGTCACCGCTGAGGATGTGCGGCATGGAGTCGGAGATGTCGGTGCTGCCGACCTGGATGTGGCCACCGAGCAGGGCGGTGGCAATTTCACCGCCGCCTTCGAGGGCCACGTAGCGCAGGTCGCGAGGGTTGATCCCGGCGGCCTTGGCGATCAGTGCGGTTTGCATCCAGTCCTGGCTGCCGACGGTGCCGCCGGAACCGATCACCACTTTGCTCGGATCTTTCTTCAGAGCCTGCACCAGATCGTCGAGGGTCTTGTAGGGCGAATCGCTTTTCACCGCGATGGCGCCATAGCTGGTGCCGACGGCGGCCAGCCAGCGCACGTTGCTTTCATCGAAACGCCCGAACTTGCCTTGGGCCAGGTTCAACAGCGAGCCGCTGGACCAGGCCACCAGGGTGCCGGCATCGGCCGGACGCTGGGCGACCACCGCGTTGTACGCTACCGCGCCGACACCGCCGGGCATGTAGGTCACGCGCATCGGTTTGGTCAGCAGTTTTTCGTTGATCAGCGCGCTTTGCGCCAGTTTGCAGGTCAGGTCGAAGCCACCGCCGGGCGAGGCCGGGGCGATGCATTCAGGGCGTTTTGGTTCGGCGAGCGCCTGGCCGGTGAACAGCAGGACGCTGGCGGCGAGGGCAATCTTACGCATTGACAGGTTCATTCAAGTCTCCTTGGGAGTTGTTGTTATGGACGTACTGAATTACCAAAGGGCAACGCTATAGCTCACCAGCAGACGCACTTCATCGGCATCGCGAGCGGAGTAGTTGGAGCGGTAGGTGGCATTGCGCAGGCGCACGGCGACATCCTTGAGCGCGCCGCTTTGTACTACATATTTGATCTCGCTGTTACGTTCCCATTCCTTGCCTTCGTCACCGTTCTTGAGCTTGATGTTGTCACCGCTCACGTAACGGCTCATGAAGCTCAGACCGGGGACACCGAGGGTGACGAAGTCGAAGTCATAACGCGCTTGCCAGGAGTGCTCTTGGGCACCGGCAAAGTCGTTGATCTGCACGAAGTTCACCAGGTACGGGTCGGTGCCATCCACATACGGGAACGCGCTGTCGCCGGACATGTGCTGGTAGCCCGCGCTGAACTTGTGCCCGCTCAGGGCGTAACTCACCAGACCGTTGAGGGACTTGTTGTCGATCTTGCCGCCACGGGCTTCGCCCTGGTCATCACTGATGGCAAACCGCAGGTCGCTGGCGAAGGTGCCGGGGCCGAACGGCTGCGAGGCAACCAGCCCGAGATAGTGCTGGTTGTAGACTTCATCGAGCTGCGCGAAGTGGTAGCTGCCGGTGATTTTGTCGGTGAACTTGTAGTCCACGCCGCCAAAGTCGAAGTGCTCGCCGGCCACCGTTCCGGCGAAGCGGCTGTTCTTGTTGTTGAGGGCGACGTCCTCGAAGTCGGTGCTGTCGCGATCCTTGGCCTTGTCCAGGCGCCCGCCGGTGAAGGTCAGGTTCTTGATCTCCTTGGAGGTCAGCATGCCGCCTTCAAAGGTCTGCGGCAGGATGCGCCCGTCGTTGGGCTTGAGGATCGGCAGTTCCGGGATCAGGCTGCCGATTTTCAGCTCGCTGGCGGAGATTTTCACTTTGCCGGTCAGGCCGAGCTTGGAGTATTCGTCCGCCGCGCGCCCGTCGTCATGGGTTGGCAGCAGCCCGGTACCGGTGCGGTCCGGGCTCGAATCGAGCTTGACTCCCATCATGCCCAATGCATCGACACCGAACCCCACGGTGCCGTCGGTGTAGCCTGATTTCAGATTGAGCATGAAACCCTGGGCCCACTCGTCGCGCTTGGATTGTTGGGCACTGGTACCGTCGCGAAAATCGCGATTGAAGTACATGTTGCGGGTTTCGAAAGTGGCCGAGCTGTCTTCGAAGAATGCGGCGTGGCTCAAAGGTGAAAAACCGGCAAGGGCGGCAGCGCTGGCAAGCGCAGTGTGGCTGAAACGGGAGAGGCGGGCAGGCGCGATAGCCTGGGTCTGCAAGGACTGCATGGATGACTTACTCCGTTTATTGTTCTTATTTGTCGAAAACGCTTCGAGGCGTTTTTCGTAACGCTGTGTGGCCGCAGCGACGGCAGTCGAAACTGTCCGTGGCTGGACTGTAACGGGCTAACCTTTCGCCAGGCTTTCAGCTGACTTTCACGGTTTTCAGGCTTCACAGCGGCGGTTGCGGCTGTAAACTCCGCGCCAGAGAATGGCGTCGACCATCCCTGAATGAGGTAAAGATCCATGCGTGTCCTGCTCGTCGAAGACCATTTGCAGCTCGCCGAAAGTGTCGCTCAGGCGCTCAAGGCCACCGGGTTGACCGTGGACGTCCTGCACGATGGCGTGGCGGCCGACCTGGCGCTGGGCAGCGAGGAATACGCCATGGCGATCCTCGACGTCGGCTTGCCGCGCATGGATGGTTTCGAAGTGCTGGCGCGCCTGCGGGCACGGGGCAAGAACCTGCCGGTGCTGATGCTGACCGCCCGCAGCGACGTCAAGGACCGGGTCCACGGCCTCAATCTTGGCGCCGACGACTACCTGGCCAAGCCGTTCGAACTGACCGAACTCGAAGCCCGGGTCAAAGCCTTGTTGCGCCGCAGTGTGCTGGGCGGTGAGCGCGTTCAGCGCTGCGGAGTGCTGGCCTATGACCTGGAAACCCGGCGTTTCACCCTCGGCGAAGAATTGCTGACCCTGACCTCCCGCGAGCAAGCCGTACTCGAAGCCCTGATCGCGCGCCCCGGTCGGGTGATGAGCAAGGAGCAGTTGGCGTCGCAAGTGTTCGGTCTCGATGAGGAGGCCAGCCCCGATGCGATTGAAATCTACGTGCACCGCTTGCGCAAGAAACTCGATGGCCAGCCGGTCGCCATCGTGACGTTCCGGGGCCTCGGTTACTTGCTGGAAAGCCGCGATGCATAAGCCCAGCAGCCTGCGCTGGCGGTTGCTGTGGAACCTGGCGCTGTTGCTGGTGGTGTTGATGCTGGCCAGTGGGCTGAGTGCCTACTGGAACGGTCGTGAAGCCGCCGACACCGCCTACGACCGGACCCTGCTGGCCTCGGCGCGGACCATCGCCGCCGGCGTCTCCCAGCGCGACGGCAGCCTGAGCGCCGACGTGCCCTACGTGGCCCTCGATACGTTTGCCTACGACAGTGCCGGGCGAATTTTCTACCTGGTCAACGACATCAATCAGAAGCTGATTTCCGGTTACGAAAACCTGCCGGCGCCTCCGCCGGGAACGCCGCGCACCGATGACTATCCGGCGCTGGCACGCTTCTACAATGCGCAGTACCGCGGGCAGAACGTGCGCGTGGTGAGCCTGCTCAAGCCGGTGAGCGAGCCGAACATGAACGGCATGGCGGAAATTCGCGTGGCGGAAACCGATGAAGCGCGTGTCAGCATGGCCCGCAGCCTGGCGGCGGATACGTTGCTGCGCCTGGGCATGCTGGCAATGGGTGCGTTGATGCTGGTGTGGTTCGCGGTGAGTGCTGCGTTGCGCCCGCTGGAGCGCTTGCGCACGGCGGTGGAAGAGCGCCAGCCGGACGATCTGCGTCCTTTGCCGTTAGTGGAAGTGCAGCGCGAATTGTGGCCACTGGTGCGGGCACTCAATCACTTTACCGAGCGCTTGCGCGGCCAGTTCGAGAAACAGGCGCAATTCATTGCCGACGCCGCCCACGAACTGCGCACGCCATTGGCAGCGCTCAAGGCGCGACTGGAGCTGGGCATGCGCTCGGCCGAGCCCGATACCTGGCGCAGCACGCTGGAGACCGCCGCCCAGGGCACCGATCGCTTGACCCATCTGGCCAATCAGTTGCTGTCCCTGGCACGGGTCGAAAATGGCGCCCGGGCGATTGCCGAGGGCGGCGCGCAGTTACTCGACCTGAGTCAGTTGGCTCGGGAGCTGGGCATGGCCATGGCACCCTTGGCCCACAAGCGTGGCATCGCGCTGGCGCTGGAAGCGGATGAACCCGTCTGGTTGCGGGGCGAGCCGACGCTATTGAACGAACTGCTGAGCAATCTGGTGGATAACGCCCTGGCTCACACACCGCCAGGTGGCAACGTGATTCTGCGCGTCTCGGCGCCCGCTGTGCTGGAAGTCGAGGATGACGGGCCGGGTATCCCTCTTGAAGAGCGCGATCGGGTGTTCGAGCGGTTTTACCGACGCAATCAGCAGGTGGCCGGTTCCGGTTTGGGCTTGGCGATTGTTGGCGAGATCTGTCGCGCACACCTGGCACAGATCAGCCTGCATGATGGAGAGCACGCAGGGTTGAAGGTGCGGGTGAGTTTTGTTGCTGGGGAGTGATGCCGCGCCTGTTCAGGCCTCTTCGCGAGCAGGCTCGCTTGTATGTTTAGACTTGAAGGGGTGGGCGGGACTAAAAGCTCGATTCCGACTCTAGCCAGTACGGACCGTGGGAGACTTCTCGTTCCGCCCTTTCTACCTAAAGCGCCGATAAGGAATTCATCGGTTAATACCGACGATAGAGGCAAGCCAGCGCTACGGTAGACCCCGACAAGCACTTAAACCCTAGCTCCGAGGATTCGTCATGACAATCCTTACCTCGCCAACGGTGGTTGGTGTCGATGTGGCCAAGGCAGAAATCGTCGTTTACCGCGAAGATCTGAAAATCACTCAGTTCATCAACAACGATCGCACAGCTATTGGGCGCTGGCTCAAATCCCTGCCGGCGCAAAGCTCGATTGCCTTGGAAGCCACCAGTCTCTACCACCTGGATACCGCTGAACTGGCCCATGGCATGGGGCACCGAGTTTATGTTGTGGACCCTTATCGGGTGAGCCACTACCGCGAAAGCATTGGCCAGCGAGCAAAAACCGACCCCTGTGATGCGCGTTTGCTGGCACGTTACCTGACCAGTGAGCAGGATCGGCTTCGCATCTGGAATCCACCTCCGAAGCTCTACACCGTGTTGAAAAGCCTCCTCAACAAACGTGCAGAACTGATGAAAGCCCGGGTTAGCATCATGCTGAGTTGGTCGAGTGAGCCCCTTCTCAAAGACCTTCTGGCCCAAGAGCTGGAGCACTTCAAACAGACTGATCAGGCTATTCAGAAATTGCTGCGCAAAGCCAGCCAAGAGGCCGGGATCACCGAAAACATCAGGCGTTGTCAAGCGATTGAAGGGATTGGCGAACTCACGGCCACCGGTCTGGCAGCCACTTTTATGCGTGGTCAATTCGCCAGTGCCGATGCGTTTATTGCCTTTTTGGGAATGGACCTGAGGCCGAAGGACTCAGGAAAGAAGCACAGTCCGCGCCACTTGAGCAAAAAAGGCGATGGGGAGCTGCGGCGTCTTGCGCACAATGCAGCAATGGCGGCTTGCCGGTCTCCCGTCTGGAAACCGCTCTATGAGTCTTACTTGGCAAGAGGCCTGGCCAGAACTCAGGCTCTGGTCATCCTCGCCCGCAAGCTCTGTCGGGTGGCATTCGCCCTCATGAAAAATCAGAGCGAATACCAGCCAAATTTAAAGCAACAGGGTTCCCCTGCAACATAGAATCTCCCACATTGAAATGAGTTGTTCGCTACTGTGGGAGCGAGCCTGCTCGCGAAGGGAGCAGCGCGGTTTTGGATCAGTAAAACATCGTGCGTGTTTCTTCCAGATCGGCGCACATAGCCGCATCGTCAAAATCGATTCCAAGCACCCTGAAGGCCGGTACATCCAACGCATCGGTGCGGGCCAGCGGATGATCGGTGTCCTGGAGGCAGTACAGGCTAGCCACCTGCACCAGATCCACATAGTCGACCTGTGAAGACTGGCGTTTGAAGTTCAGGTATAGACGCGGCACTTGCACCAGCATGTCGGGAAATTCCCAGACCCTGAGCAGCTTTTCGCCGATCAGCGGATGAATCTGGTCGATGACATGGTTGAGGCTGACCGGGTCGGACAGCAGCTCATAGTGATCTTCGGCGTAAGTCAGGATCGGCAGCACGCCGATCTGATGCACCAGCCCGCCGAGGGCCGCCTGATCGGGTTTGAGGCGGGTGTAGCGGCGGCACAAGGCGTAGCTGACACCGGCGATTTCCAGGCTTTTACGCCAGACATCGCGCATCTTCTGTTCCACCACCTCGGACCGGGCATGGAAAATCTGCTCCATGACCAGGCCGATCGCCAGATTGCAGCTGTAGTTGATGCCCAGGCGGGTGATCGCGGTATGCAGATCGGTCACTTCCTGGGTCGCGCGCAACAGTGGGCTGTTGACCACTTTGATCAGGCGTGCCGACAGCGCGGTATCACGGCCAATCACTTTGCTCAGGGTACTGACGCTGACTTCCGGGTTCTCGGCGGCCTTGCGAATTTGCAGGGCCACTTCCGGTAACGTTGGCAGAACCAGGTCATCGTTATTGATGGCCTCAACCAAATCCTGTTGGACCTTTTCCGCCAGCTCGCTCATTTAGTCTCTCTAGGTGTCGCGCCAAGTGCTGCCGTTATTGCTGGATTTCGCGATCGCGGTCCAGTTCATAAGGCAGGTCGAGCAGCTGCAAGGACGGCCCTTCGAGCGCGCCCAGGTGGATGTCTCCACTCTCTGCTGCTTCGGCTTGCAACACCGCCAGGAGTTCGATGTTCTGCCCGGCGCGGGCAGCCAGCACCACTTCGCCGATGGAACTGCCGTGGGTCGGGGAAAACAGCGGGGTACCCGGTTCAGGCTGCTCGCTGGCAGCCAGTTGCAGGCGATACAGGCGTCGCTTGAGCTTGCCCAGGTACTGCATCCGCGCAACGATTTCCTGCCCGGTGTAGCAACCTTTCTTGAAACTCACGCCGCCGACCGCTTGCAGGTTGAGCATCTGCGGGATGAACAACTCGCGGGTGCCGGGCATGACCTGGCCGATCCCTGCACGGACCTGGCCCAGCAGCCACTGGTTCAGATCGCCTTCGCTCAGTACAACCGACAGCTTGCCTTTGACTGCATCGGCCTGACCGGCGGCCACCCACAACTCGGCGCGTTCCGGCGAGACGCGGATGGCGATCAGTCCATCGCTGCGCACGACGCTGTCGGTTGTTGCCGGCAGGTCAAGGCCGAGGCTGATCAGTGCAGCATCGCCATGGTCAACGCCGAAGCGGACCCAGGCGGCACTTTCGTCGGTCAGTTTCGATTTGGAGAACACCGCGTATTTTTTCAGGTCCGCCAGTTGCGGTTCGAGCAATTCGCTGGCCATGGCCAGGACGACGCCGTCACCTTCGAGCAGGATGCGGAAACTCGATTGCATCCGGCCTTTTTGCGTGCAACGCGCACCGAGGCTGGCCCGGGAATCGCTCAGGTAGTTGAGATTGCAGGTCAGTTGGCCTTGCAGGAATTTGCTGGCGTCCGCGCCGCGGACCGCGAGAACACCTTCATGAGAAAGCGTGCAGAAAAAAGCAGAATCGGCCATGGGTCATCGCAGGGTAAAGAGTCTGGTGGACATCATAAGGGGGCGCCTTCGAAATGGGTAGTTCACAAAGGATCGTCGGTGCCGACCAAAGCCGACTGTTCGACGGGGCGCGGGCCTGTATACTTGCGGCCTATTTGAGGAGCGCTCCATGGTCGAAGATGTTGAACTGAACCGCCTCTTTTGGCACAGCCGCCGCGGCATGCTTGAGCTTGACGTGTTGCTGGTGCCGTTCACGAAAGAGGTTTACGCAACGCTCAACGAGGTGGATCGCGCGTTGTACGTCCGACTGCTGACGTGTGAGGATCAGGACATGTTCGGCTGGTTCATGGAGCGCAGCGAATCCGAAGATCCCGAACTGCAGCGCATGGTTCGCATGATCCTGGATCGTGTCCAGCCCAAGTAACGGGTTCGAATGCCGCTGGCATGCCTCACGGCAGTTGCTGGCGGCGTATCTCCTGGCCCAGCTGTTCGCGTTGGGCTCGTTGTGTCTACTGTCGATTCCGCTCTGGGCCAGCTCGCTCGGCGTCGTGCTGTGCGTGGCTCACGGAGCCTGGCTGTTGCCCCGGCAGATCCTGTTGACGCACCCGCAGGCTTTTTGCGGTTTGCGGCGCGATGCCGATGGCTGGCAATTGTGGAGTCGGGCCAAGGGCTGGCAGCCCGTGCAACTAAGGCCGGACAGCCTCGCACTGCCGTTGGTGGTGGTACTGCGTTTTCGTCTGCGTGGCGAGCACCGGGTCAGGGCCATTTGCGTGCCCCGGGATGCGCAGGCGGCGGATGTGCACCGACGCCTGCGGGTGCGGCTCAAATTCAGCCGACGTAGGTGGGCGGCACCAGAATAGTGTCCAGCGCGACCGGCAACATGTCCGGGTAGTCGAGGGTGTAATGCAGGCCACGGCTTTCCTTGCGCTCCATGGCTGACAGAATCATCAGCTCGGCCACTTGGGCCAGGTTGCGCAGCTCGATCAGATCCCGGCTGACCTTGTAGTTGCTGTAGAACTCGTCGATTTCATCCAGCAACAGCTGCACACGGTGTTGTGCCCGTTGCAGACGCTTGTTGGTGCGCACGATGCCGACGTAGTCCCACATGAACCGCCGCAGTTCATCCCAGTTGTGCGCAATGATCACGTCCTCATCGGAATCGGTGACCTGGCTCGCATCCCAGGCGGGAAGGGGCGCGGGCATCGGAACCCGGGGCAACTGTTCGATAATGTCCGCAGCCGCCGAACGGGCATAAACGAAACATTCCAGCAGCGAGTTGCTGGCCATGCGGTTGGCGCCGTGCAGGCCGGTGAAACTGGTTTCGCCAATGGCGTACAGTCCCGGCACATCGGTGCGGCCCTGTTGATCGACCATCACGCCGCCGCAGGTATAGTGCGCCGCCGGGACCACCGGAATCGCTTGTCTGGTGATGTCGATGGAAAATTCCAGGCAGCGTTCGTACACCGTCGGGAAGTGCGTCTTGATGAAGGCTTCGGGCTTGTGGCTGATGTCCAGATAGACGCAATCGACGCCCAGGCGCTTCATTTCATGGTCGATGGCCCGGGCGACGATGTCCCGAGGCGCCAGCTCCGCCCGTGGATCGAAGCGCTGCATGAAGCGCTCGCCGTTGGGCAGCTTCAGGTGGGCACCTTCGCCCCGCAGGGCTTCGGTGATCAGGAAACTCTTGGCTTGCGGGTGATACAGGCAAGTGGGGTGGAACTGATTGAATTCCAGGTTCGCCACCCGGCAGCCCGAACGCCAGGCCATGGCGATGCCATCGCCGCAGGCGCCATCAGGGTTGCTGGTGTACAGGTAAACCTTGGCCGCTCCACCCGAGGCGAGGATCACGAAACGGGCACCATAGGTATCGACTTCGCCGGTGCCGCGATTGAGCACGTAAGCACCGAGGCAGCGATCACCTTCGAGCCCCAGGCGTTTCTCCGTGATCAGGTCAACCGCAACCCGCTGTTCCAGCAGTTCGATGTTCGGTCTTTTCCTGGCCTGGTCGAGCAGGGTGGTGAAAATGGCCGCGCCCGTGGCATCGGCGGCGTGGATGATACGCCGATGGCTGTGACCGCCCTCGCGGGTCAGGTGGAACTCGAACCCGCCATCTTCGTTGCTCGAGTGTTCATCGCGGGTAAAGGGCACGCCCTGATCGATCAGCCATTGAATCGCCTCCTTGCTGTGCTCGACGGTAAAGCGCACGGCGTCCTCATGGCACAGGCCGCCGCCGGCATTGAGCGTGTCATCGACATGGGATTCAACGGTATCGGTGTCATCCAGCACGGCAGCAACGCCGCCCTGGGCCCAGAAAGTCGAGCCATTGGCGAGGTTGCCCTTGCTCAGAACGGCAATGCGCAAATGACCGGGCAAGGTCAGCGCAAGGCTCAAGCCGGCAGCACCGCTGCCAATTACCAGAACATCGTGTTGAAACTGTTGGCTCATTTCAGGATTCCGCTCAAAGCGACCCGGATCGGGGGTGGCGCAGCCGGACTGGCGAGTCAAACCGGCCGTACAGCCCACTAGTATATAGAGGGGGGGAGCGGCACAATACCCGAGCCAGCATGGCATTGTGAAACTACTGTGACGCAAAACATCGGTCGCTTCGTCGGATGTTTTTCTGCCCGTTGGGCGCGAGAATGACTGTATCGCCGATTTAACAGTCATTTTCGCTTCACGGTTGCACAATGTCGATTCGGCGCAGCTATAAATATTTGGAACTTTTGCCAAAGGGCCAAGATCAATAGACGGTTGCCTGAAACAAGGGACAGCGTCGGCTTCAGTGAGGAATTGCGCTTCGATCCTTGCCGAAGAATCCGATGACAAGATTATTCGCGCAGCCGGGTCAACTCGCGCTGCGCTTTTCGTGCGTGCCAAATCAGAGCCCGCAGGAAACTTGCCTGGAGGGGGAGAACTTTTGCGAAAAGCCCGAGTCTATGTTTGCAAGTCTGGACGTTTAGTTCTGCAAGCCTCCTCCGAGCTCATCGAGGAGTGTTCATGCTAACCCAGGAAGAGGATCAGCAACTGGTCGAACGCGTTCAGCGCGGCGACAAGCGTGCTTTCGATCTGCTAGTGCTGAAATACCAGCACAAAATTCTCGGGTTGATCGTGCGTTTTGTGCACGACACCCATGAAGCCCAGGATGTGGCACAAGAAGCCTTTATCAAGGCATACCGTGCACTTGGAAATTTTCGCGGAGACAGCGCGTTTTATACGTGGCTTTACCGCATCGCCATCAACACGGCGAAAAACTATCTGGTTTCACGCGGCCGTCGGCCGCCGGATAGCGATGTCAGTTCCGAGGATGCAGAGTTCTACGATGGCGATCATGGCCTCAAGGATCTCGAGTCGCCAGAACGGGCTTTGCTGAGGGATGAGATCGAAGGCACCGTCCATCGAACCATTCAGCAACTGCCGGAAGATTTGCGTACGGCGTTAACTTTACGTGAGTTTGATGGTCTGAGTTACGAGGACATTGCGAGCGTCATGCAGTGTCCGGTAGGCACCGTGCGCTCCCGGATCTTCCGCGCCCGGGAGGCCATCGACAAAGCCCTGCAGCCGTTGTTGCAGGAAAACTAAAGACAGCGGCGACAGCCAAGAGAGGAACGCCATGAGTCGTGAAGCCCTGCAGGAATCGCTGTCCGCAGTGATGGATAACGAAGCGGACGAATTGGAATTGCGTCGGGTATTGAATGCCTGCGACGATGTTGAAACCCGTGATACCTGGGCTCGTTATCAGATCGCTCGGGCAGTGATGCACAAGGATCTGCTGCTTCCACGTCTGGACATCGCTGCGGCTGTTTCTGCTGCCCTGGCTGACGAAGCCGTACCGGCAAAAGCTTCCCGCGGTCCATGGCGCAGCCTGGGTCGTCTGGCGGTCGCGGCTTCCGTGACCCTGGCGGTGCTGGCCGGTGTGCGTCTGTACAACCAGGATGAGATCGCCGGTGTCGAACTGGCCCAGCAATCCAGTCAACCGGCACTGGCCGTTCCTCAAGTTAAAGGCCCTGCTGTCCTGGCCGGCTACAATGAGAGTTCGGAAGCCACCGGCCCAATGGCCAGCGGCGTTTTGCAAGGTCAGCCAGGCTGGCACGATCAGCGTCTGCCAGGCTACTTGCGCCAACATGCACAACAGGCTGCACTGAAAGGTACTGAGAGCGCGTTGCCTTACGCTCGCGCCGCAAGCCTGGAAAACCGTTAAGGAGGAGCATGCGCGCCATACCTCTACTTTCGCTTCTGCTCAGCGGCTGGTTCATCGTTCCAGCCCAAGCCGATGATGCCCAGGACTGGTTGACCCGCCTGGGCCAGGCAGAGCAACAGCAAAGCTTCAAGGGTACTTTCGTCTACGAGCGTAACGGTAGTTTTACTACCCATAACATCTGGCACCGTGTCCAGGATGGAAAGGTTCGCGAGCGATTGATCCAGCTCGACGGTTCCGCTCAGGAAGTCGTGCGTATTGATGGGCATACTCAATGCGTTAGCGGCACACTGATAGCAGGGCTTGGGGACTCTCCCAACTCCTCTGCCCGTGCACTCGATCCTCAAAAGCTCAAGAATTGGTATGACCTCGCTGTCGTCGGCAAGTCGCGTGTCGCCGGGCGTCCTGCAGTGATCGTTACGCTGACACCTCGCGATCAACACCGCTACGGTTTTGAACTGCATCTGGACAAGGAAACCGGCCTGCCTCTGAAGTCGTTGCTATTGGACGACAAGGGGCGGTTGCTGGAGCGCTTCCAGTTCACGCAACTGGATACTGCTGACGCTCCTTCCGAAAACGACCTGCAGGCCAGTAACGATTGCAAGCCGGTCAACCTTGAAAGTGACAAGGCTTCTGCCGTCAAGACCGCCCAGGTCTGGCGATCCGACTGGTTGCCGCCGGGCTTCGAACTGACCAGCAGCACCGCTCGCAAGGATCCGGAGACCAAAACCCAGGTCAATAGCCTGTTGTATGACGATGGTCTGGCGCGCTTTTCGGTATTCCTCGAGCCGTTGAATGGCGCAACAGTCACCGACACCCGTACTCAGTTGGGGCCAACCGTTGCGGTTTCACGGCGCTTGACCACGGCACAGGGTGAGATGATGGTGACCGTCGTCGGCGAGATACCGGTCGGTACTGCTGAACGGATAGCGCTTTCGATGCGTACCGATGCTGCTGCGGCCAAGCAGTGAGCTGAAATTGAAATGTTTCGTGAGCATTTCAATTTGCAAATATCCCTTAAATTTCTTATAGGTCAGAGCCCCTCGGCTCTGGCCTTGTTTGTTGTTCCCGGAACAAAAATACCGGCGTATTGTTCCCGGTGTTCCTTGCTCCATATCGCTTAACCATGCTCGTCGTAACGGGAGCCGTATGTCGATACCACGCTTGAAGTCTTACCTTTCCATCATTGCCACCGTGCTGGTGCTCGGTCAGGCGGTCACCGCCCAAGCGGTCGAATTGCCTGATTTTACGCAACTGGTCGAACAGGCCTCGCCTGCGGTCGTGAACATCAGTACCACGCAAAAGCTGCCGGATCGCAAAGTCAGCCAGCAAATGCCCGACCTCGAAGGCTTGCCGCCAATGCTGCGCGAATTCTTCGAGCGGGGCATGCCGCCGCAATCGCGTTCACCTCGCGACCGTCAGCGTGAAGCAACGTCCCTGGGCTCGGGTTTCATCATCTCCACTGATGGCTATATCCTGACCAACAACCACGTGATCGCCGATGCTGACGAAATCCTCGTTCGCCTGGCTGATCGCAGCGAAATGAAAGCCAAGCTGATCGGTACCGATCCACGTTCCGACGTGGCGCTGCTGAAAATCGAAGGCAAGGACCTGCCGGTGCTGAAGCTCGGCAAATCCCAGGACCTGAAGGCCGGCCAATGGGTTGTCGCGATCGGTTCGCCATTCGGCTTTGACCACACGGTGACCCAAGGCATCGTCAGTGCCGTCGGTCGCAGCCTGCCGAACGAAAACTATGTGCCGTTCATCCAGACCGACGTGCCGATCAACCCGGGCAACTCGGGCGGCCCGCTGTTCAACCTGAACGGTGAGGTGGTCGGGATCAACTCGCAGATCTATACCCGCTCCGGCGGCTTCATGGGGGTGTCGTTTGCAATCCCGATTGACGTGGCCATGGATGTTTCCAATCAGCTGAAATCCGGTGGCAAGGTCAGCCGTGGCTGGCTGGGTGTCGTGATTCAGGAAGTGAGCAAGGACCTGGCCGAGTCGTTCGGCCTGGAGAAGCCGGCGGGTGCGCTCGTTGCCCAGATTCAGGATGATGGCCCGGCTGCCAAGGGTGGCCTGCAGGTTGGCGACGTGATCCTGAGCATGAACGGTCAGCCAATCGTCATGTCGGCCGACCTGCCGCATCTCGTTGGCGCATTGAAGGCTGGCTCCAAGGCCAATCTGGAAGTGATTCGTGAAGGCAAGCGCAAGAATGTCGAACTGACGGTCGGCGCGATTCCGGAAGAGGGCAAGGAGCTGGATGCACTGCCAAAATCCAGCATCGAGCGCAGCAGCAATCGCCTTGGTGTTTCCGTGGTCGAGCTGACAGACGAGCAAAAGAAAACCTACGACCTCAAAGGTGGCGTGCTGATCAAGGAAGTGCAGGACGGTCCTGCCGCCATGATCGGCTTGCAGCCGGGTGATGTGATCACCCACCTGAACAACCAGGCCATCGGTTCCACCAAGGAGTTCGCGGACATCGCCAAGGCGCTGCCGAAGAACCGCTCGGTGTCGATGCGGGTATTGCGTCAGGGGCGTGCGAGCTTCATCACCTTCAAACTGGCTGAATAACCCGGTTGTCGGTTGAATAAAAAACCGCCTCGAAAGAGGCGGTTTTTTTATGTCCGGACTTTTTGTCTCCGGGGGCGTCAGCCCATCATGTCCTTGATCATGCGTTCCTGTTCCATCAGTTCGCGTTGCCGCGCGTCGATCCGCGAAGACAGCGGGAAGTTGCTACCGGCCTTGCGCTTGGCGAAGTCCAGTTGCTGGATGGCCTGTTTGTAGTCCCCGACCAGCGCAAAATACTCGGCGCGAGCCTGATGCAGACCGATGATATTGCCCGACAGGCCGCGCGTCTCGGCAACCTGATACCACACGTCCGGGTCGTCGGGACGCGACTTGAGCAGGCCTTCGAGGGCTTTCTCCGCTTCGCCAGCACGGTTCTGCTTGAGCAGCAGGTCGACGCGCACCTGATTCAGCGGGTAGTTGCCAGGGAATTGGGTTATCAATCGGTCAACCCGGGACTGGGCATCCGGCAGGCGATTGTTGGTGATGTCCAGATCCACCTGAGCCAGGTTGTAGATGATTTCATTGGGGGCCTTGGCCAGCAACTGCTTGAGGTTTTCCCGCGCTTCGTTCAGTTGACCGCCCTTGATCTGGGCAATTGCCAGGCCGTAGCGCGCCACGTCGTTTTTCGGGTTCTCGTCGAGCAGGGCGCGGAAGCGCTTGGCACCGAGCCCCGGGGTTTCTTCATAGATCAGCTGGACGCGGGCGCGGATCAGTTGATAACGCATGCTGTCTTCGATACCGCCCTGTGGCGCCTGTTCGGCACGGTTGCGGGTGTCGGCGATACGCGATTCGGTGACCGGGTGAGTCAGCAGGAATTCCGGTGGCTTGGCATCGTAGCGGTACTGACGCATCAAGCGTTCGAACATGGTGGGCATCGACCGGGGGTCATAACCGGCCTTTTCCAGATTGAGAATGCCGATGCGATCGGCTTCCTGTTCATTCTGGCGGGAGAATCGCCGTTGTTCCTGGATGGCCGCTGCCTGTGTGCCGGCAATGGTCGCGATCCCGGCGTTACCGCCGCCCGCGGCTGCAATCACGATACCGGCCAGCAATGCAGCCATCATCGGTACTTGCATGCGTTGCTGCGCTTCGACGCCCCGGGCGAAGTGGCGCTGCGACAAGTGAGCCAGTTCGTGCGCCAGTACCGAAGCATATTCGCCTTCGGTCTGGGCGTTGAGGAACAGGCCACCGTTGACCCCGACGATCCCGCCTGGCGCGGCAAAGGCGTTGAGCTGCGGGCTGTTGATCAGGATGAACTCCAGGCGCCGGTCAGTGACCTGGCTGGTCTCCACCAGTCGGTAAACGCTGGATTCCACGTAGTCCTTGAGTTGCGGATCGTTGAGCTGCGAAACCTGGCTGCGCAACATTGCCAGCCAGGCACGGCCGAGCTGATATTCCTGTTGCGGTGAGACAATGGCAGAACTGGCGTCGCCGAGTGACGGCAGGTCGTCGGCGAAGCCCGGTGAGGCGAGCAGGCAAGCGAGCGTCAGCAGGGTAGGGCGCAAAAATGTCATGCACAAAGCCTTAGTCGACAAAGACCTTACTGTAGCCGGACACCGGCGTTGCGACCAGATATTCTAGGCAACTCAACCACCTGACCCGGAGTGATGCAATGACCGACGCTGTAGCCCATGACGTTGAACTGGACGCCAGTGGCCTGAATTGCCCGTTGCCGTTGCTCAAGGCCAAGATGGAACTTAACCGGATGCTCAGTGGTGCGGTACTCAAGGTCATTGCCACCGATGCAGGTTCGCAGCGCGACTTTCGCACCTTTGCCCGTTTGGCCGGTCATACCCTGCTTCGTGAAGAAGATGAGGCGGGTGTTTACCGCTACTGGTTGAAAAAAGCCTGAAATCGGCTGCGTTTGCTCCTAAGGATTATTGATGTTCAAAGTGTTACGCGACTGGATTCAGCGCTATTTCTCCGATGAAGAAGCGGTGGTGCTGGCTGTCCTGCTGTTTCTGGCGTTCACCGCCGTGCTGACCCTGGGCGGCATGCTGGCGCCGGTACTCGCCGGGATGGTGCTGGCGTACCTGATGCAGGGGCTGGTGGTGGCTCTCGAGCGCCTGCGCGTGCCGGGTTGGGCCGCGGTGGGGCTGGTCTTTGCGTTATTCATGGGGGTGTTGCTGGTATTCATCGTGGTGGTCGTGCCGTTGCTGTGGCACCAGTTGATTACGTTGTTCAATGAGTTGCCCGGCATGCTTGCCAAGTGGCAGTCGCTGTTACTGCTGTTGCCCGAACGCTATCCGCACCTGGTATCCGATGAGCAAGTGTTGCGGGCCATCGAAGTGGCGCGGGGCGAAATCGGCAAGTTTGGTCAGTGGGCGCTCACGTTCTCGCTGTCGAGCCTGCCCTTGCTGGTGAACATCATGATCTACCTGGTGCTGGTGCCGATCCTGGTGTTTTTCTTCCTCAAGGATCGGGCCATGATCGGCCAGTGGGTGCGCGGCTACCTGCCCCGCGAGCGGGCGTTGATCACCCGGGTCGCCCACGAAATGAACCGGCAGATTGCCAACTACATTCGCGGCAAGGTCATCGAAATCGTCATTTGCGGTGGCGTGACCTACATCGCCTTCGTTGTTCTCGAGCTCAACTACGCGGCGTTGCTGGCATTGCTGGTGGGGATTTCGGTGGTGGTGCCTTACGTCGGCGCCGTGGTGGTGACCGTGCCGGTGTTTCTGATTGCGCTGTTCCAGTGGGGCTGGAGCGATCAGTTCATTTACCTGATGGCGGTTTACGGGATCATCCAGACGCTGGATGGCAACGTGCTGGTGCCTTTGCTGTTCTCGGAGGCGGTCAACCTGCACCCGGTGGCGATCATCTGCGCGGTGCTGCTGTTCGGCGGGTTGTGGGGCTTCTGGGGGGTGTTCTTTGCGATTCCCCTGGCGACGCTGTTCAAGGCTGTGCTGGACGCCTGGCCGCGCAAGGAGCCGGTGGTGGCGCCGCTGCTTTAGGTTTCAGTTTTAATTTTTCTGTGAGGCTGATGGCCTCTTCGCGAGCAGGCTCGCTCCCACAAGGTTGAACATAAAACCAATGTGGGAGCGAGCCTGCTCGCGATGGCGTCCGAAAGAACGCCCGGAAATCAGGCCTTATTCAGAGCCTGGGCCGCCGCCAATACCGCATCGACATGCCCCGGCACCTTCACGCCGCGCCATTCCTGGCGCAACACGCCATTGGCGTCGATCAGGAACGTGCTGCGATCCACGCCCATGTATTCCTTGCCGTAGAGCTTTTTCAGCTTGATCACGTCGAACAGCTGGCAGATGGCTTCGTCCTTGTCGCTGATCAGCTCAAAGGGGAATTCCTGCTTGCACTTGAAGTTCTCGTGGGATTTCAGGCTGTCGCGAGACACGCCGAACACTTCGGTATTGGCGGCCTTGAACGCCGCGTATTGATCGCGAAAGCCTTGCCCCTCGGTCGTGCAGCCCGGCGTGCTGTCCTTGGGGTAGAAGTAGATCACCACCTGCTTGCCTTTCAGGCCGGCGAGGCTGACGGTCTGCCCGCTGGTGGCGGGGGCTTCGAAATCGGCAACCGGTTGGTCGATGGCAACGGCCATGAAAGCTTCCTTACATTGGGTTCTGTGGGCGCCAGGGTTCGATCAGGGCGTCCAGGTTCAGCGCATCGGCAAAATCCAGGAACTGATCGCGCAGCCAACTGATCTGCACGCCGGGCGGCAGGGTCACGGTGAACGTGGCATTGAGCATGGTGCCGCCGGTCTGCGGAGCCTGATAGGTGTCGCAGGTCAGGTTTTCCAGCTCGACGTTGTGGTCAGTGAAGAACTGGCACAGCTCGTTGATGATGTCCGAGCGGTAGGCCGAGCTGACATAAGCGACGTACGGCAGGGCCTGGGGGCGGTTTTCCAGGGCGGCGCTGCGCACCACGTTGACCGTGAACGCATGCCGCTTGGCCAATACTGGCAGGCTGCCTTCCAGGCGTGCCAGGGCATCCCAGCTACCGGAGATTTCGAGGACCAGCGCACTGCATTCGCCATGACGGGTCAGGCGGGAGGTGACCACGGCGCAGCGGTTTTCATGGCTGGCGCGGCACAGGACGTTGGTCAGCTCCATGGGGTTGGCGCCGAGCGCACTGATGACAAGGAATTGTTCGCGGACTGTGGGGGTGGACATGCAGCATTCCTAAAGCGATGAGCGGTCGGTAGGTTGACGGGCGTTGGCCGTCGGGGTGCGCCTGCGCGTGCCCATTCAGAAAACCCCGGGCTGCGGCTCGCAACTCACTCCATAATATAGCGGGAGTGCGCAGCGGCGACGCTGGAGCGGGGCCTGGGAGGCCGAAAAGGGAGGCTGGAACCCGGCGTACAAGCTGATCAGTACCGATCAAAGTCTGAAGGGTAGCGAAAACCGGCGCCAAGGGGAATGGCGGCAGCACAGTACTTCGCTTGTGCAAGCATCTTGGCGCCAGTACCATTACGGCTCTCTTTTTCCGGCAGGAGCGGTTTCATGATTGCGGGCAGTATGGTGGCACTGGTCACACCCATGGATGCACAGGGGCGTCTTGACTGGGACAGCCTCAGCAAACTCGTGGACTTCCACCTTGAAAACGGCACCCATGCCATTGTCGCCGTCGGCACCACCGGCGAGTCGGCAACGCTTGACGTAGACGAACACATTGCCGTCATCAAGGCCGTGGTCAAGCAGGTCGCAGGCCGCATTCCAGTGATCGCCGGTACCGGCGCCAACTCGACCCGCGAAGCCGTCGAGCTGACCCGCAACGCCAAGGAAGCCGGCGCCGATGCCTGCCTGCTGGTCGTGCCGTATTACAACAAGCCGACCCAGGAAGGCCTGTACCTGCACTTCAAGCACATCGCCGAAGCGGTCGACATCCCGCAGATTCTCTATAACGTTCCCGGCCGCACTTCATGCGACATGCAGGCCGAGACCGTGATCCGCCTGTCCACCGTGCCGAACATCATCGGCATCAAGGAAGCGACCGGCGACCTCAAGCGCGCCAAAGCCATCCTCGATGGCGTCAGCAAGGACTTCATCGTCCTTTCCGGCGATGATCCGACCGCGGTCGAGCTGATCCTGATGGGCGGCAAGGGCAACATCTCCGTTACCGCCAACGTCGCTCCGCGTGAAATGGCCGATCTGTGCGAGGCCGCCCTCAAGGGTGACGCCGAGACTGCGCGGGCCATCAACGAAAAACTGATGCCGCTGCACAAGGACCTGTTCATCGAAGCCAACCCGATTCCGGTGAAGTGGGCTTTGGTTGAAATGGGCCTGATGCACGAAGGCATTCGCCTGCCGCTGACCTGGCTGAGCGCACCTTGTCACGAAACGCTGCGCTCGGCCCTGCGCCAGTGCAGCGTCCTGGTTTAATTGAGGAAGTACAACGCATGAAGCGAATGGCCGGACTTTCCGCACTTGCCTTGATTATCTCCAGCACCAGTGGCTGCGGATGGGTCTGGGGCCCGGAAGGTTATTTCCGTGACCGCGGTAGCGATTACCTGGAAGCGCAACAGACTGCACCGATGCAAATGCCGCCGGATGTCCGTACTGCCAAACGTCTGGATCCGCTGTTGCCGATCCCGCGCAACGTGGCTGATGACACCGCCAAGGGCGAATACGTCGTTCCCCGGCCGCAGCCGTTGACGGCAGCTGCCGACGCCAGCGCCTACTCCCTGCAGAAGAGCGGCGGTTCCAGCTCCATCCTGGCCCAGAATCCGCCGGCCGAAGTCTGGCCTGTGGCCGTTCAGTTCTTCCAGGACAACGGCTTCCGGCTGGATGAACAGCGTCCGCAAACCGGCGAATTCACCACAACCTGGCAACATTCCGACGAACTGTCCGCGGCCATGGGCAAACGCCTGAGCGCGGCCGGCGTCGGTACGGACAGCGAAACCCGCGTGCGGGTTCGCATCGAGCCGGGCGTGCAGCGCAACACCAGTGAAGTCTATGTGGTCAGCGCCGAGCGTCCTGCCGGCAGCACCGCTGACGTGGCATTCACCAACCGTTCGGTCAACACTGGACTGGACGCGGCACTGGTCGACGACATGCTCGCGAGCATGAGCCGTACCTCGGAGAAGGGCGGTTCGGTCTCGATGCTGGCTTCGCGTGATTTCGACGCCCCCAGCCGTGTCAGCCTGAGCGAAGACGGCAGCGGTAACCCTGTGCTGAACGTCGGTACCGACCTGGATCGTGCCTGGTCGAGCGTCGGTCGTGCGCTGGAACAAGGCGAATGGCGCGTTGAAGACATCAACCGCAGCCTGGGCCTGTACTACATCAACCTGGCCGAAAAAGCCGAGAAGAAAGACGACAAGCCAGGCTTCTTCAGCAGTCTGTTCGGCAGTGCGCCGAGCAAGGAAGAGCTTGACGCCCGCGCCGAGCGTTATCAGGTTCGCCTGAGCAAGGTTGGCGAGAACGTCCAGGTCACCGTCGAGAAAAACATCAACACCGTGGCGCCGGCAGATGTGGCGCGTAAAGTGTTGAGCAAGATTCAGGACAACCTGGGCTGATCCTATGCGTTTTGCCGTTCTCGGCAGCGGTAGTCAAGGGAACGGCACGCTGATAGCCAGCGCTGATACGTACGTCTTGGTGGATTGTGGTTTTTCCCTGCGAGAAACCGAAAAACGCCTGCTGCGCCTGGGGGTGAACCCTGCGCAGCTGAGCGCGATACTCGTGACCCACGAACATGCCGACCACGTGCATGGCGTGGGTTTGCTGTCTCGGCGCTACAATCTGCCTGTCTACCTCAGTCGCGGGACCTTGCGCGGGATGCGCAAACCGATTGAACCCGCAGGCTTTCTGGCCGGCGGCGAGCAGCTGCAAATCGGCGACTTGAGCATCGGTGTCATTGCCGTGGCCCACGATGCACAGGAACCGACGCAATATGTATTCAGCGACGGTGAGCGGCGCTTCGGCCTGTTGACCGACCTGGGGTCGTATTGTGACAAGGTGCTGGACGGCTATCGGGATCTCGATGCATTGATGATCGAGTCCAATCATTGTCGTGACATGCTGGCCCGCGGTCATTACCCGTACTTTCTCAAGCAGCGGGTGGGCGGTGAGCTGGGACATTTGAATAACCATCAGGCGGCATTCCTGGTGGCCGAGTTGGGCTGGAAAGACCTGCAACACCTGGTCCTGGCCCATCTGAGCAGCAAGAACAACCTGCCGCAGCTGGCCCGGCAATGTTTTGTCGACACCCTCGGGTGCGACCCGGACTGGCTGCAACTGGCCGATCAAGATTCAGGGCTCGACTGGCGACACATCGCCTAGCCCATCTACTTAGCAAGCGGAGCCCATCATGGAAAAACGTGAAGAACTCTACCGCGGCAAAGCCAAGTCGGTTTACAAGACCGACGACGCTAACCGTTTGATCCTGCTGTTTCGTAACGACACTTCGGCGTTCGATGGCAAGCGTATCGAACAGCTCGACCGCAAAGGCATGGTGAACAACAAGTTCAACGCCTTCATCATGCAGAAGCTCGAAGCCGCTGGCGTGCCGACCCAATTCGACAAATTGCTGGGCGACAACGAATGCCTGGTGAAGAAGCTCGACATGATTCCGGTCGAATGCGTCGTGCGTAACTACGCCGCTGGCAGCCTGGTCAAGCGTCTGGGTGTCGAAGAGGGCATGAAGCTCAACCCTTACACCTTCGAACTGTTCCTGAAGGACGATGCCAAGGGCGACCCGTTCATCAACGAATCCCACGTCGTGGCATTTGGCTGGGGCACCGCCGAGCAATTGGTTCGCATGAAAGAACTGTCGCTCAAAGTCAATGAAGTCCTGAGCAAACTGTTCGACGACGCTGGCCTGCTGCTGGTCGACTTCAAGCTGGAATTCGGTGTGTTCCACGATGGTTCTATCGTGCTGGGCGACGAATTCAGCCCGGACGGCTGCCGTCTGTGGGACAAGGCGACCGGCAAGAAAATGGACAAGGACCGCTTCCGTCAGGGCCTCGGTGATGTCATCGAAGCCTACGAAGAAGTCGCCAACCGTCTGGGCGTACCGCTTTAACCGACGCAAGCATCTGAAAGCACAGAAATATTTCGCTTGGGGGGTTCGCTTCCTGCGAAAGTGTTGTTATGATGCGCGCCGTTGGAGAGATGCCAGAGTGGCCGAATGGGACGGATTCGAAATCCGTTGTACCTTCACCGGTACCTAGGGTTCGAATCCCTATCTCTCCGCCATTATTGAACAAGACTAAGCCCCTGTAATCGTTACTGATTACAGGGGCTTTTTCGTTTCCGGCATACCGGTCAGGTGTGCCAGCCGCCGGAGCGCGACTATCTGGTTCGCCAACGTCGGTGGCGCTGTTGCTCAACGATCCGGAGACCTGCGCAGCCACTTATCTGGCGCTGCGCGAGAGGTGCAGGATTTGGGTGAAGGTGCCATCGGGATTGGGCTCCGTACTCATTTCACCGCTGAACCCGGCGTATTCCCCTGTAGCGCCAATTACCGCGACAATCGACTGGCCGGATTCATGCTCCTGTCCGGCCACGACGATACTGGCGGCCGTTTTGCCCGTCGCGTCGGTGAATAGCAGGGTCCATTGGCACTGGCTGTGCTTTTCGGGGAGGGTACTGACGCAGTATCCGCTATTGCTGCCGATATCTTTTCGTTGCTCGTTCATCAGCGGCTGGTCGAACACAAACAAGTCACCCTGCGACGGGCCGGGCGGGCCGATGTCAATCGGGGTCTTGATGCCGCGGGTGCCGTCGGCATAGGTGACCAGGGTGAGTGTCTCGGTTTCATGGGCCTGCGCAATGACGGGCAGGCTAATCAACATCAGGCATAGCGCGCGAAGGGCGAAGTTATTCATGTATTTCGGCTCGGGTTATGGAAGAGATGCATCAGCGGCAAAGAGTAACGGGCGGGCCTGAGCGCGGCGAACCCTACAATGTGAGTGCATATGACGGCGGCGCAGCGGATTCAGTGGTGCGAAGAGTTGCAGGGAAATGGCGGCACTGAGGTGACTGCTGCATCCGTAACCGGACAGGGGGGCTTGCACCCTCCAGCCTCAAGCGTGCGTATCAACGCGCCGTCGACGTTACCTATGTGGGTGAATCAAACCGGAGCAGTTTTTTTGGCTATCGGTCGTTTGTTCCCAATCGTTGGTCGAGCGTTCTGAAATGGCGGGTTAGAGCGGGGGGATCAGCCTCTGGATTGTCCGGATCAGCGCCGTTTCATCCTTGCAACCCCGTCGGGGCTACTGCTTAATACAGAACCGCTCATGGCGTCAAAAATCTTTTGGCGACCGAAAATCACTATAAAAAGAGCACTCCATTGACTGAGCACGGAACGCAACTGGCCGCCCAGGTGACGTTATCGCTGGTTGTCCCGGTTTTTAACGAGGAGGACAGCCTCGATGCCTTTCTCCTACGCATTGATGAAGCCTTTCGGCAACAGGCGTTGATCACGCTTGAACTGGTGTTCATCAATGACGGCAGCACTGATGCCACGCTGGCGCGCCTGCTTGAGCGCCAACAGCACGATTCGCGCCTGCGCATCGTTGACCTGAGTCGCAACTTCGGCAAGGAAGCGGCATTGTCCGCCGGTTTGCAGGTCGCCACCGGGCAGATCGTTGTGCCGATCGACGCCGATCTGCAGGACCCTCCAGAAGTCATTTTGCAGATGATCGAGCGCTGGCGAGAGGGCTATGAAGTGGTACTCGGTTACCGGATCAACCGTCGTAGCGACACGTGGGCCAAACAGACTTCCGCCCACTGGTTCTATCGCCTGCATAACAAGATCGCCGAGCAGCCGCTCCCGGAAAACGTCGGCGATTTTCGCCTGATGGATCGCTGTGTGGTCGATGCCTTGCTGACCATGCCCGAATCCCGGCGATTCATGAAAGGCCTGTTTGCATGGGTCGGTTTTCGCACCACCCACGTTGATTACAAGCGACCCGAGCGGGTGGCGGGGCAGAGTAAGTTCAACGGCTGGCGATTGTGGAACTTTGCACTGGAAGGCATCACCAGTTTCAGTACCGAGCCTTTGCGGGTCTGGACATACATAGGGGCGCTGGTGTCGCTCGTCTCTTTCGCTTTTGCCATATTTATCGTGTTGCGTACGTTGATCCATGGCGTCGATATGCCTGGTTACGCCTCGCTGATGGTCGCCGTAACGTTCCTGGGGGGCCTGCAATTGATCGGTATCGGCGTACTCGGTGAGTATTTGGGCCGCACTTATATCGAGTCCAAACGCCGGCCGGTTTTTCTCGTGCGCCGCGTCTACGACCCAAAGGATTAGCGTATGGATCTCAAGGAAACCGACATCCTCGGCGATAGTATCGGCGAGCATTGGTATTACTGTTCGAAAGCGGCAGCGACCCGCCGTCTGCTGGGGGACACGCCGATCAAGCGGATTCTCGACGTCGGCGCCGGGTCCGGTTTCTTTACCCACCATCTGCTGACCCACACCGATGCGCACGAAGCCTGGTGCGTCGATATCAGCTACCCCGCCGATTCCAGCGCGACCACCGCTGGCAAGCCGGTGCACTACCGTCGCAGCGTCGAGACCGTCGACGCCGATCTGGTACTGTTGATGGACGTGCTGGAGCATGTCGACGATGACGTCGGTCTGCTCAAGGCCTACGTCGACACAGTGCCGTCGGGCAGCCGGTTTCTGATGACAGTGCCGGCCTTCCAGTTTCTCTGGAGTGGCCACGACGATTTTCTCGAGCACAAGCGTCGCTACACCCTGAGCCAGCTTGAAACCCTGGCCCGGAGCGCGGGTTTGTCGGTACAGCGCGGTGCCTACTATTTTGGTGCAGTGCTACCCATTGCCGCTGCATCGCGCTTGCTGCCCCTGGGCCCGCAGGGTTCTATGCCTCGCTCGCAGCTCAAGCGCCATCATTGGCTGATCAACACGCTGCTCAAGACCCTCTGCAAGCTCGAGTTGCCATTGATGGGCATCAACCGACTGGCGGGTTTGAGCGTGTTCGTGCTGGCGCGAAAACCGTGACATCAGTTGAAAAACAAGCGTTGATCCAACGCGGTGTGCGCTTTGCCGTGACTGGGTTGTTCGTGACTGCCCTGCATGCGCTGGTCGCAATCCTGTTCATCAACTTCGTCATCGCCAAACCGCCGCTTGCCAACGGTGTGGCATTTACCGTGGCGACGGTGGTGTCCTACGTCATCAACACGACCTGGAGCTTTTCTGCCCGATTGCATGGCGGCACGCTGACGCGTTTCATGCTGGTCTCCTTCGGCGGTTTCTTGTTGGCCATGCTGGTTGCCTGGGCTGCGCAAATGGCGGGACTGCACTACTTGCTGGGCATCGGCGCAGTCGCGCTGATCATTCCGGCATTCACCTTTGTGCTGCATAACGTCTGGACGTATCGATGAGGGATTCGAACACGCATCCGGCCCTCGCGCTGCTACCGGTGTTGCTGGGCGTGCTGGCGTTTTTTCTGGTCATCGGACCGCGGGTGCTGGATCCGCAAAACATAGCCTGGCTCAAGGACGGTGATCCGGCGACGCATTACCTGGGGTGGGTGTATTTCCGCCATGCGCCCTGGTCATTTCCACTCGGGCTTAACCCTTCATATGGATTGGAGCTGGGCAGTGCGATCATTTTCTCTGACTCCATTCCGCTGCTGGCGCTCCTGTTCAAACCCCTCAATGCCTGGCTGCCGGAGACCTTTCAGTATCTCGGCTTATGGCTGCTGGCCTGTTTCGTTCTACAGGCCTGGTTTGCCTGGAAGCTGCTCGGCCTGATGACCGGCAACACTGTGCTGCGCCTGCTGGGGGCGGGCATGTTCGTGTTCTCGCCGCCGATGTTTTTTCGTATGGGTTGGCACCTGTCCCTGGCAGGGCACTTCCTCATTCTGGCCGCCTTGTATCTGGCGTTGCATCCAGCGCTTCAACGGCGACGCCTGGCCTGGGGCGCACTACTAGCTGCAACGGCTCTGGTGCACGCGTACTTGTTGGCCATGGTGGCGCTGATCTGGGTGGCCGATTTGTTCGGCAAGCTGTTGATCGGCAAGTTGTCCCGTCGTCAGGGACTGATCGAATTGGCAGGCTTGTTCGCGCTGGTGAGTGTGTGCTGCTGGCAGGCCGGTTATTTCTGCATTGCCGACGGTGCGGCCGGGGCCGGATTTGGCTGGTTTCGCATGAATCTGGCGGCTCCGTTCGATCCGAATGGCTGGTCGGCTGTAATGCCGGACATTGCGCAGCGCGGGGGGGATTACGAGGGTTTCAACTACCTGGGCCTCGGTGTTTTGTTGCTGGTGCCATTGGCTGGCGTTGCCTGGTTCAGAAGCGACATTTCATTGAAAGCCTTGTTGCGCAGTCGACCCTTGCTGCCATGGGCGTTGATCGGGCTGACGCTGTTCGCGCTATCGAATCAGGTTGGTTTCGGCAGGCTGGCTTTTCATTATCCGCTGCCCGACTTCCTGGTCAGTCTGGCGAGTATCTTTCGGGCCTCGGGGCGGATGTTCTGGCCGGTGTTCTACGCCATTGTGGTGCTCGTCACGTTCCTGGTGGTGCGCGGCTATCGACCGCGAATCGCCATGGCGTTGCTGGCGTTGGCGCTGGTGGTGCAAATCGTCGATACCCGCGTTGGCCGGGCAGGCGTGAGAACGATGAAAATGGTGCCGCAGACTTCGGTCTGGGCCAGTCCGATGCAGGATCAGTTCTGGAACAGTGCGGCCAGTCATTACAAAAATATCCGCGCAATGATGCCGAGGAACCAGCCCGACCAGTGGCCGGCCATTGCCGATTTCGCCGCGCGCCACGGGTTGAAGACGGATGCCGTGTACATGGGGCGCATGAGTTCATCCGCGCTGGATAGCGCGCAACACGACGCGCAGCGCAGGCTCGCCACCGGCCAGTATGAGGCCGATTCGCTGTACATCCTCGATGACGATGCGCTGGACGCTGCCATCAAGAACGTTCGCAGCGATACCGACCTGCTGACGAGAGTGGACGATTTTTTCGTGCTGGCCCCTGGCTGGAAGCGCTGTGCACAATGTTTGGCAATGGGCGATGAAGGGCAAGCGATGTCATCCGTTCCCAGGAGTGAGCCGGGAGTCGTAAAGGCGTTCAACCACAAGACCCTGCAACTGGGAAAGGGCTGGTCCGCCCCGGAAACCTGGGGGACATGGAGTGACGGGCAGGAGGCTGAAATCGTGCTGCGCATACCACCCCGGACAAGCTCGATCGTCATCGACGCGATGGCGTTCGTCTTGCCGCCGAGCCTCAGCCAACGCGTTATCGTGAGTCTCAATGGCATAGAAGTCCTGTCGACGCGTCTGACTCAGGCTCAAGGCAATCAATTGAACATCCCGCTCACGACGGCCATCCGGGAAACGCTGACGGATGACGGGATATTGAACATCCATCTGCATTTACCTGATGCCATCAGTCCGCAAAGCCTGGGGTTGAACGATGACACGCGAGTCATGGGGCTGGGATTGAAAACGCTGACTGTTCACTGATCGCCCCTGCGACTGCGCGTATCGATGGACGCCAGGCCCGGGGACTTTCTACACTGCTCCGAGTCTGGGAGTCAGGGGAGCATTGGATGAATCGCAACGAACTTCGCAAGGCGGATATCAACCTGATGGTGGTATTCGAAACACTGATGCTCGAGCGTAATGTCACTCGGGTGGCGGAGAAGCTGTTTCTCGGTCAGCCGACCATCAGCTCCGCGCTCAATCGCTTGCGGGCGATGTTCAATGATCCGCTGTTCATACGTGTTGGCCATCGCATGGAGCCGACGGCGCGGGCAGAGGAGATCATCAAGCACCTGTCGCCGGCGCTGGACTCCTTGTCCGTGGCCCTGAGCCTGACCCATGATTTTGACCCGGCCAGCAGCACGATGTCGTTCCGCATCGGGTTGTCCGACGATGTCGAATTCGGGCTGTTGCCGCCATTGCTGAGAGCTTTGCGCCAGGAAGCACCCAACGTGGTGTTTGTGGTGCAGCATGTCGATTACTGGCGAATTCCCGACTTGCTGGCGTCCGGCGATATCACGGTGGGTATCAGCCAGACCCGCGGCTTGCCGGCCAATGCCAAGCGCAAGTTGCTGCGGCACATCCTGCCGAGCATTTTGCGCGCCGATGCTTCGGATACGCCGTTGACCCTCGATGAATATTGCGCGCGACCACACGTGCTGGTGTCCCATACCGCCAATGTCAGTGGCTATGCCGACGAGTGGCTGGCGGATATCGGTCGCACGCGCCAGGTGGTGCTTTCGGTGCCGCAGTACAGTGCATTGCCGGCCCTGCTTGCCGGCACCGACCTGATTGCCAGCCTGCCGGACTACACCGCCGAGGCGATGGCCGCATCGGGAACGCTGTTCAAGGAGCCCTTTCCCTTCAAGGCACCGACCCTGGATCTATCCATGGTCTGGCTCAGCCATGTCGATAGCGACCCTGCCGAGCGCTGGCTGCGTTCGCGTCTGGAGGCGTTCATGAGTGAGCGCGCTGTATTGCCGCTGCCCGAATGAACAGGGTGGCGCTGTGTTATATGTACGACCTTTGCACCCCACTTGAAGGAAGCAACTCATGCCTCACCTGCACATGGAATACACCGCCAACCTGACTGATCTGAATGCCGATGTGGCATTGATGCGGTTGAACAATACGCTGGTGGGTTCCGGTCAGTTTGCTGCCGAATTCGACATCAAGAGCCGCGCGGTCAAGGTCGAGACGTTCAAGGTTGGCACGGCACTGGCTGAGCGGGCGTTCGTGCATGTGAAGCTGGCGCTGTTGAGCGGTCGTTCCGCACAGATCAAGCAACAACTGTCTGAAAGCCTGCTGGCGGTGGTTCAGGATCTGTGTGAGTGGCCGAGCGACATTGAGGTCCAGTTGTGCGTGGAAATTCTCGACATCGATCGCGATTCCTACAGCAAGACCGCCATCAGCCACTGAGTCTCAGGTGGTTTCCTGCTCGACGCAGGCCTGGATCACTTGCTCTCGCAGCCAGGTATTGGCGCTGTCCTGATCGACACCCTGGTTCCACTGCATGTCGAGGGTGAAACCCGGCAATCCTTCGGGCGCTTCACGGTGATTGAAGGTGTCTGCACTGGCCAACAGTCGCTGGATGCGTCGGGGCAGGGTCAGGGCATAGTCGGTGCCGGTAATCAGCTTCAGCGCTGCGCTGTAGCTATTGGCGCGTGCGACGATCTGGCGCTGACGAGCCTGCTGCGCGAGCCAGCCGTCGACCATGTTGGTGGCGGACGTCCAGGGTGTCGGGAACACATGTCGACGTTCGACATAGGTTTGCAGGCTCAAGCGTGGTTCCGCCGGCGTGGCGCGTTTGTCGAAGACACACACCAGATCATCTTCGAGCAGTGTCTGCGATCTGAAATCGACGTGACTGCGATGAAAGTTCGGACCGAAGCACATCACCAGGTCAAGGCTGCCTTCGCGCAACGCCTGGGCAGGAATATCGGCTTCGAGCTTGACCACATTGACCATCACCGGTAGATCGGCGAGGGCGAAGGTTTTCAACAGGCGCGGCAGGATCAGTTGCTCGAAATATTCCGGTGCGCAGATGTTGAAGGTTACGGGTTGCAGGCCCGGGTCGAACGTGGGTGAACCGGCGTGACAGAGGTTGATGCCTTCGAGAATTTTCAGCACGTGAGGGTACATCGCGCCGGCCTTGCGGGTGGGTTGCATGCCGCCGGTACGGGTATTGATGAACAGCTCGTCCTTGAAACAGGTACGCAGTTTTTTCAGGCAGTAGCTCACCGTGGACTGGCTGACGCTAAGCGCCTCGGATACGTCGGTAACGCTGTTTTGCTCGTACACGGCGACGAACACCATGAGGTCCTGCATGTCGAGTTTTCTAAGCGAATTACTGTTCAGCATCCTTTCCGTCTCGCTGTGTTCCTTGCGCTGACCGTGTGCAAGGATGAGCGAATGATCCTAGCGGAATGAGGGAACAGGGAGAATGCCTCGCCGGTAGTTTCGTCCAAGGCCCTTTCAGCCCCGGACCATCGCCGACACGGCGCGGCGGCTGGACATCAACAGCGCGAACATGCCCACGCCCACCAGTACCGCACCGGCCAACTCCAGCGGCAGCGGCATCTGGCGCCCCCAAAGCCAGTGGAACACGGTGATGAACAGCGTGCTCAGGTAGATATAGGAAATCACCGAGGACGGTGCGATCACACCGATGGCCCGGTGCAGCAGCCAAAACGTCGCCAGGGTGGCGAAGACTGCCAGGTACATGAGCCAATAGAAATCGTTGAGCGTCAGTAAAGATGCCGAGCGCCAACCACCGCTGAAGCCGCAGAACGCCAGCAGAAACAGTGCACCGAACAGCATGTTCCAGAACGTCATGGGCACCGGCCCGCGCCCCTTGAGGCTCTTGGCTTTCAGGCGTTGGCTGAGGGGGGCGTAGAGTGCCATGGCCAGGCAGCCGATGCCGTACACGGTCAATGCATAGGGCGATGGCAACTCGCCGGGGCCGCTGCCTTTCATGATCAATAACACTGCGCCGGCAGCGGCGAGCAGCATCGGTGCAATCCGTTTCTTCAGGCCATCGTCGGGTGTCAGCACGGCTTCGAAAACCAGGGTCATCAGCGGCACCAGCGTGAACATCGTCCCGGTGTTCACGGCCGAGGTGTAGCGCAATGCTTCGAACAGTGAGCCGAAGTACAATGCCAGCAGCAGGCCGAGCACGGCGTGACCAAGCAAGCCGCGGGCGGTCATGACGATATCGCCTTTGAGCAGCAACAGCGGCAGAAACACCACGGCGCAAAACAACAGGCGCAAACCGGTCAGCAGGATCGGGTCGATGTCCTGGCTGACTTGCGCCGCGGCGGAAAACGATGCAGCGATCAACAAGGCCCAAAGCAGCATGCTGGCGTGAGCGGTGGCGATACCGGTGGTTTTCATAGCGGACTCCGGGTCAATGGATATGGCGGGTGTAGTGCCTTGGATTGAAGGACTGCGGCATGGAGGGGCGCAGGTTCAGGACAATGCTGAGCATCGGCCAGAGGGCAGGGTGGGCGGTGGTGCGGGTGTTTTCCATGATCGGACCTTGAACCGTGGTGGTTCGATTAGGCCCGCGAGGCCCGGACGCCGCAAATCAGAAATTCCGGCGTGGTATCTAGAAATTAAATACAAGTCGCTGCAGTGCAGCCCCCCGCACGGGGACTTCACTGAACAACCAAATGTTTAGCCAAACCACATCCAAAGTTCTTCAAATCCTGATTTAACGACTTGATCCATCGTGTGAGGCTGCGGGTCACCTGTTTTCTTCGGTTCTCCCTATGGACGGTTGGCCAGTCGCAATCCACTTCAAGGCACCCACCGACGCTCGAGCGTCGAGCCTTGGTCGTCGATTCACGCCCGCCACCGCACCCAACCTCTCTGCACTTCCTTCTGAACTGGCCTTCTGGGCGCTGTGGCATTGCCGCCATGCGCGCCCGCCGGATTCCTGCTTTTTCCGCTGATTGTCCCTACCTGTCCCGGTTGATGCCGGGATTGAAGCGCGGGTGCTTTTGCGTACCCGTCTGACACGGAAAAAGAGAATTCCCATGAGCAGTGCCACCACCTCGTTTGCCACCAGGCTTGAAGCCCTGACCTTTCTGGAACAGAACCCGGATATCGAAATGTTCGAGCTGTTCATCCTCGACAACAACGGGGTGCCGCGGGGCAAGCTGCTGCACCGTGACGAGTTGTTGGCGGTGTATGAAAGCGGACGGCCATTGCCGAGCACCATCCTCGGGCTGACCATCAACGGCGATGACGTGGAAAACTCGGGGCTGGTCTGGGATGTCGGTGATATCGACTGCCGGGCGTACCCGATCAGCGGCAGCCTCACGCGTATGCCGTGGCGCCTGATACCGACTGCGGCCGTGCAAGTCAGCATGCACCCAACGCAAGGAATGCCCGCCACCATTGCCGATCCCCGTCATTTACTGGCGAAAGTCATCGAAGGTTTACAGGCTGACGGCTATTACCCGGTCATGGCGGCGGAACTGGAGTTCTACCTGCTGGATCAGCAGCGCGACAGTAACGGCCGGCCTCAACCGGCACGGGATGTCGATGGCGGACGTCCGCGCGGCACACAGGTCTATGGCTTGCGCGAGCTTGAGCAGATCGAACCGTTCCTGGCCGATCTCTATAGCGCCTGCAAGCTCCAGGGGATTCCAGCGCGCACGGCCATTTCCGAATACGCGCCGGGGCAAGTGGAAATCACCCTCGAGCACCGCACCGATGCCTTGCAGGCGATGGACGAAGCGGTGCGCTACAAGCGCCTGGTCAAGGGGGTGGCGCACAAGCACGGCATGACAGCCTGCTTCATGGCCAAGCCGTTCGATGACCTGGCCGGTACCGGGATGCACATGCACGTGAGCCTGGCGAACAAGGACGGCAACAACCTCTTTGCCAGCGAAGCCCCGGATGGAACGCCACTGCTCAGGCAGGCTGTCGCGGGCATGCTCAGTACCTTGCTCGATTCGCTGTTGCTGTTCTGCCCCAACGCCAACTCCTACCGTCGATTCCAGGCCAACAGCTATGCGCCTCTGGCGGCCACCTGGGGCGTGGACAATCGCACCGTGAGCCTGCGCGTACCCGGCGGGCCGGCGTATTCCCGGCACATCGAGCATCGTATTTGTGGCGCAGACGCCAACCCCTATCTGGCGGCTGCGGCGATACTGGCGGGCATTCATCGCGGTATTCGTGAACAACTCGACCCTGGTGCACCGGTAGAGGGCAATGGCTACGCCCAGGCTGCGAAACTGTTGCCGACAGACTGGCTGACCACATTGCGCTCGCTGGAAGGCTCCGGTTGGGCCAGGGAAGCGTTCGGCGGGGAGTTCCTCGGTGTCTACCTGGCGGTGAAACGCGCCGAATATCGCCAATTCATGGGGGAAGTCGGTGAGCAGGACTGGCGCTGGTACTTGCATCAGGCTTGAGTCGAAGCTGAACAGGAGCTGAATCATTCTCAAATAGTCTGAAAGTTTCAGGCTGGATTTATAAGCCAACTAATTGTTGGCTTCTTTTTCACAAAAAATTGATGCTTGGCTATCTAAAATTAGAGCTGCCTCGGTAAATGAAATTTTCACATTTGCCGAAGGCACTTCTTCTCAGGACCCGCCGAACCTCATGCTTAAGATTAAAGCCGTGCGCCCCGAATGGGTGACACTGATTGCCAGCGCATTTTTGTTAGTTGGCTTCAATTTTGTACTCTGGCAACACCTGTTCGAAATCACCGCATCCGATGGTAAAGGCATCGTCATGCGTGTGGCGTTCGGGGTGATGATCTTCGCGGCCTTCAACATTGTGCTGACCCTGCTGGCCTTCCGCCCGCTGCTCAAGCCGGTCCTGACCCTGCTGTTCATGATCAGCGCGGGCGTGGCGTATTTCATGAGCCAGTATGGTGTTCTGATCGACACCGGCATGTTGCGTAACTTTGCGGAAACCAATGCTACGGAAGTGCGCGACTTACTGTCGCTCAAGTTGTTTGTTTATATCCTGCTACTTGGTGTTTTACCGACTTGGCTGTTGTGGAAGATGCCGATTGATTACCGTCGTTGGCACCGAGAGCTACTGAGTAAAGTTCTGGTGGTTTTTGCCTCGGCAGCGGTCATTGGTGGTGTTGCACTGGTTAACTACCAAGGCCTGTCTTCGCTGTTTCGCAATCACCATGAATTGCGCCTGATGGTGGTGCCAAGCAACTACATTGGTGCCTCGGCTGGTTTCTTGCGTGAGAAAGTAGCCACTGCACGGCAGCCCTTTGTCAAAATCGGGGAAGATGCCCAGCGCAATCCGGCCTGGCAAACTCACGGGCGCAAATCCCTGACGGTGCTTGTCGTAGGTGAAAGTGCCCGGGCAGAGAACTTCGGCATCCTTGGCTACAACCGTGACACCACGCCGAAACTGAGTAAGGAAGACGGTCTGATCGCCTTCACCGATGTGCACTCCTGCGGTACTGAAACCGCCGTTTCGGTGCCTTGCATGTTCTCCAACATGGGCCGCAAGGACTACAACGCCAGCAAGGCAAAGAACGAAGAAGGCCTGCTGGACGTGCTCAAGCATGCGGGTATCGACGTGATCTGGCGTGACAACCAGTCAGGCTGCAAGGGGACATGCGATCGCGTCACCGTTGAAGATGTCAGCAATCTGAAAGATCCGGCGCTGTGTGCCAACAGTGAATGCCGCGACGAAATCCTGCTGCAAGGACTGCAACATTTCATCGATACCCTCGACAAGGATACGGTGTTGGTGCTGCACCAGATGGGCAGTCACGGTCCGGAGTACTTCAAGCGTTATCCGAAAGAGTTCGAGCGCTTCACCCCGGTTTGCGAGAGTAATGCCCTGAACAATTGCAGTCGCGAAAGTATCGTCAATGGCTACGACAACACCCTGGTATATACCGACCATGTGCTGTCGACCCTGATCGATCTGTTGCGCAGTAACCAGGACAAAGTGGATACCGCGATGCTGTATCTGTCGGACCACGGCGAGTCCCTGGGTGAATACAACTTGTTCCTCCATGGCACGCCTTACATGCTGGCACCGGAGCAGCAAAAGCATGTAGCCATGTTTGCGTGGTTCTCCGACAGCTATAAAAAGTCGTTTGCGGTAGATACCCACTGCCTGCAGCAGAGTCGTGAAAAGCCCTTGAGCCAGGACAATCTGTTCCATTCCATGCTCGGGCTGCTGGAGGTCGACAGCAAGGTGTACAACCAGGATCTGGACATGTTTGCCGGATGTCGTGGTCCAGTGGCCAACGGTGTGTTGGCCAAAGATTGAGTGCTCCGGTTTTGTTTCACTCGGCGGCCGCCAACCAGCGGCCTGTAGAACTTTAATCAAGAGCCATCGCACATGTCCGCTCAGCCCCCATCCGCCATCGAGCTTGAGATTGCCCGGCGTTACGACCAGGAACACGCGCGCGTCTGCCTTCAGCCGCAAGCGCCGGGCCTGGCCGGGCGGCTGGCGCTCTGGCGTGAGGAACGCTTGGTGCGCAACGCACTCAAGGTCGCCGGCGAGCCGGGGCTGATCCTTGACGTGGCCTGCGGTGTGGGGCGTTTCTGGGCGGTGCTGGCCGAACATGCCAATCGGGTGATTCTCGCGACGGACCCGTCCCAGGACATCCTCGATCATGCCCGTACACATCACCCGCAGAGCTTGTTGAAGCGGATCAAGACCTTCCAGAGTTCCGCCTTCACGATCGGCTTGTCGGAGAACGCGGTTGACTGCATTTTTTGCATGCAACTGTTCCAGTACCTTGCCAACCCGGAACATCGTCTTGCGATGCTGGGCGAATTTTACCGGGTCAGTCGCGATACAGTGATTGTCTCGGTGCGCCTCGACGGTCGTTTCAAGGGCGGGCGTTCAGGCGTGGAAGGGCCGTTGCCGAGCAAGACCGAGGTGGAAAGCGAGTTCAGGCAGGCGGGTTTCCGTTTGCTCAGCCATCAGGACTTCTTGCCCGGTTGCGCGCGGATGCGGATCTACGTGCTGGGTAAGACCAGCTAGCCTGACGTTGTCGGACTATTCTTTTTGTCACGCAGTAATTTTCGCTAACGCTCTTGTTCAGTGGATGCGCGGAAATCGCCGGGGGCGATATATACTGCGCGCCATTCTTCAAGGGAGAGCCGTGTGGCCATCGATATTCACTGGATTCGCGACAACGATAGCCTCGGACGGTTGTGTGCCGAGTGGCAGCAGTTGCCATTCGTTGCCCTCGACACCGAATTCATGCGGGTCGACACCTTTTACCCGATCGCCGGCCTGCTGCAGGTCGGCGATGGCGAACGCGCCTACCTGATTGATCCACTGACCATCGACAACTGGCAACCATTGGCCGCGTTGCTGGAAAACCCGGCCGTGGTCAAGGTTGTCCACGCGTGCAGCGAAGACCTCGAAGTCCTGCTGCGCCTGACCGGCAGCCTGCCGGTGCCACTGTTCGATACGCAGCTGGCTGCCGCTTACCTGAACCTCGGTTTTTCCATGGGCTATTCGCGACTGGTGCAGGAAGTACTCGGCATCGACCTGCCCAAGGGTGAAACCCGCTCCGACTGGTTGCAACGTCCGCTTTCCGAAACCCAGATCAGCTATGCGGCCGAAGACGCCGTGCATTTGGCGGAAGTCTTTGTAAAGCTGCGTCCAAAGCTGTCTGACGACAAATACGTCTGGGTCCTGGAAGACGGCGCCGAACTGGTGGCCAACCTGCGCCGCGAGATCGACCCGAACGAGGTCTATCGCGATGCCAAGCTGGCCTGGAAGCTGTCCCGCGCCCAGCTCGCCGTTTTACGTGAACTCTGCGCCTGGCGCGAAAAGGAAGCGCGCGCCCGTGACCTGCCGCGCAACCGGATTATCCGCGAGCATTCGCTGTGGCCATTGGCTCGCACGCAACCGGACAACCTCGGTGCCCTGGCGAAAATCGAAGACATGCACCCACGTACCGTGCGTCAGGACGGCCAGTTTCTGCTTGATCTGATCAAGCGCTCTGGCAGTGTGTCGCCAGATCAATGGCCGCCAGCCGTGCCGGAGCCATTGCCGGTTGAAGCTGCCGTGCTGCTCAAGCAGCTCAAAGCCATCGGCCAGGCCGAAGCCGAGCGCCTGAACATTGCGCCGGAACTGATGCTGCGCAAGAAAACCCTGGAAGCGCTGCTCAAGAGCGGCTTTCCCGATGGTCCCTACCAATTGCCTGATTCGCTGCGTGGCTGGCGCCGCGAATTGATGGGCCAGGCGCTGCTCGACAGCCTGGCCACCGCCGGAGAACAGCCTTGAAACGTATTTGCTCCATCTACCGCAGCTCGAAGAGAAACGAAATGTACCTGTATGTGCTCAAGAGCGACGCTCTGGAGCGTGTGCCGGATGCCCTGATGGCCGCCTTCGGCAAGGCCATCCATGCGTTCGACATGGTGCTGACCCCTGAGCGCAAGCTGTCTCGCGAGGACATCGCGGTCGTGCTGGAAAACCTTGAAACACAGGGTTATCACCTGCAAATGCCGCCTGCCGAAGACGAGTACATCGAGCACTTGCCGGAAGAGCTGTTGCGCCGCAACGATCCGATGTGAGCGGCAGACAGGCACTGTTCAGCGTGGTTATGAAACACTGATCGATTTTAGCGATGGCAGCATCGACAGAGCACCGCTCTGTCGGCGGCCGTCTGCACCGTTTTTGAAAGGTTTGAAGCATGCGCGTCCTGATTGCTGAACACGACCACCCCGTGTACGCCCAACTGTTGCGCGAGGCGGCACCGGACCTGGAGGTGCTGACCAGTGGTGACTCTGCCGAACTGGCCAGTCAGGCCGCCGATTGTCCGGTGTGGCTCGGCCAGCCTGATCTGCTGGCGACCCTGTTGCGCCAGGGCCATCAACCGCAATGGCTGCAATCGACCTGGGCGGGCATCACGCCGCTGCTGGCCGATGGCTTGCCGCGGCACTATCGACTGACCCGTGCAGTCGGCATCTTTGGCCAGGTCATGGCCGAGTATGTGCTCACGTATATGCTCGGTCACGAACGTGAAGTGCTGGCGCGACTGGTCAGCCAGGTCGAGCGCAAATGGGACAGCCGTCATGGCCAGAGCCTGGCGGGGCGCAAGGTGCTGATCGTCGGCACGGGTGATATCGGTCAAAGTGTCGCGCAGTTCCTCGTGCCGTTTGGCGTCGAGTTGTATGGCATTGCCAGCAGCGCGCGGGAGCAGGCACCGTTTATCGAAGTCGGTTCACTGGCGGATCTGCCGCGGCTGGTCGGTGAGGTCGATTACGTGGTCAATCTGCTGCCAAACACGCCGGACACCCACGATATCTACGACGCGGCGCTGTTCAAGCAATTCAAGCCGACCGGCTTGTTCATCAACGCCGGGCGCGGTGTCGCGGTGGTCGATGCGGATCTGGTGGAGGCCTTGAAGGAAGGGCATCTGGCGGGCGCGGTGATCGACGTCTGCCGTCAGGAACCCTTGCCCCAGCGTCATCCCTTCTGGACGGCCTGGGGCCTGCTGCTCACCGGCCACAGTTCGGCACCGACTTCGCCGTCGAAGATGGTGAAGCTGTTTGTCGAAAACCTGCGGGCGTATCAGGCGGGAGAGGCGTTGCGCGGGGAAGTGGATTTCGATCGCGGGTATTGAAAGCTCCGCGCTCAAACTGTGGGAGCGAGCCTGCTCGCGAAGAGGCCGTGTCAGTCAAAGATATGTTGAATGACACAACACTTTCGCGAGCAGGCTCGCTCCCACATTGGTATGTGCAGTGGCTTACAGGGTGAAGTCACCTTCAGCCGCCAACTCGCTCAATGGGCGACGCGGGCTGGGTTCTTCACGGGCTTGCAGGTAGTCCGCCAGGCTTGCCTTGTCTCCCAGCTTGCCCACTGCGACGGCGGCATGCAGGGCGTAGCCTTCAGGAATGTTCAGCTCCTTGCGGGTCAGTTCCTGGTCGAAGCCGGCCATGCCGTGGGTGTGCCAGCCGCTCAGGCTCGCCTGCAAAGCCAGGTGGCCCCAGGCGGAACCGGTGTCGAAGGTGTGCCACAGGGCCGGGGTTTCTTCGGTGGCGCCTGGCGCGACAAAGGTGGTTTTCGAAATCACGATCACCAGCGCCGAAGCATGTTGCGCCCAGCTGCGGTTGAATTCGTTCAGCAGGCCCAGGTAACGCTCCCAGTTCGGCGTGTCGCGACGTGCGTAAAGGAAACGCCAAGGCTGCGAATTGTAGGCTGAAGGTGCCCAGCGGGCGGCTTCGAAGAAGCTCAGCAGGGTTTCCTCCGGGATCGTTTCACCCGTGAAGGCGCGGGGCGACCAGCGATCGGTGAACTGAGGGTGAATGGCGTAATCGGCAACGCGTGGGTTGGCACTCATCAATAGATTCCTTGCTACGTTTGAAAGTGGGAGCGACGCAAAACCCTACTTGGCAGCGCAAAAACTGACAAGCCCGTTCTACCGACAGTCGCCAATGCTTGGCCCGAGGGACTTCGGGCACTAGACTGGCGGCCTTTTCACCACCTGATGTCGATGCTCGAACCATGGCCGCCAAAGTAGAACCGTTCTGGATACGCAAAACCCTCGATCAACTCGATCAGGAGGAATGGGAGTCGCTGTGCGACGGCTGCGGATTGTGCTGCCTGCAAAAGCTTGAGGACGAAGACGACAACAGCGTTTATTACACGCGCATCGCCTGCAAATTGCTGGACCTGAAAACCTGCCAGTGCACGGACTATCCTAATCGTCGTGACTCTGTGCCGGACTGTATCCAGCTCACACCGGGCAAGGCCGACGAATTCAAATGGCTGCCGCCGACCTGCGGCTATCGCCTGGTCAGCGAAGGCAAGGACCTGCCGTTGTGGCATCACCTGGTGTGCGGTGATCGCGATGCCGTGCATCACGAGCGGATTTCCCAGTCCGGGCGCATGCTCGCCGAAGGCAGCGTGCCGGAGGACGATTGGGAAGATCACCTGATTTTCCGCGCAGGCTGACAGACTGACGTTTAACGTTTCACGAAGGAGTGTGTATGGCTGTGGGATGGCGGCAGGCGTGGGGCGTTGGATTGCTGGCCCTGAGTTCGCCCCTATGGGCAGCGAACAAGGTCAATCTGGATTATCACGTGCACCTGTTGCCGCAGACCGATCAGGCCGAAGTGCGCCTGACGCTCGCCCAGGGTTCTGCGGTGCGCAGCCTGGACTTCGACCTCGGCGACGGCAGCCGCTACAGCGATTTCAAGGCCGATGGCCAATGGCAGCTGACCCCCGGCAAGGCGGCGCGAGGTGTCTGGCGCCCGACGGCTGACAAGGCCAGCCTGACCTACCGCGTGAGTATCAGCCACGGGCGCAAGAACGGCAGCTTCGACACGCGCATGACGCCAAACTGGGCGTTGATGCGCGGTGAAGATCTGGTACCGGCGGCCAAGCTCGATCAACAGGACGGCATCGAACTGGTTTCACGCCTTGAATTCGAGTTGCCCGGTGGCTGGAAAAGCGTGGAAACCGCGTGGCCACGCATCGGTCAGAACAAATTCCGTATCGATAACCCTTCCCGGCTGTTCGACCGGCCCACAGGCTGGATGCTCGCCGGCCAGCTTGGCAGTCGCCGTACGCGTCTGGGCGAGACCCAAGTCACCGTCGCCTCGCCACTGGGGCAAGGGATGCGCCGAATGGATGTGCTGACGCTGCTGACCTTCGTCTGGCCGCAAGTGCAGGCGCTGTATCCGCGTCACCCGGGCAAACTGCTGATCGTCGGGGCCAATGATCCAATGTGGCGCGGCAGCCAGTCGGCGCACGAGTCGATCTATCTCAACAGTCACCTGCCGTTGGTCAGCGAAAGTGGCAGCAGTGCCCTGGTCCGTGAGTTGGCCCAGATGTTCGGGCGGATCAACGGTACACAGCGCAGTGCCTGGATCAGTGAAGGCTTTGCCGAGTATTACGCTATCGAACTGGTGCGCCGGGCCGGCGGCATGAGCGATGAGCGCTACGAGACCCTGCACGGCAAACTGGTCAGGACCAGCCAGAAAGTCACCACGCTGCGCGGTGACCGGATCAACCCGGCGCAGGTGGCCAGGGCGGTGGTGTTGCTGCAGGAACTGGATCGCGAGATTCGCCTGAAAACCCATAACAAGCGTTCCCTGGACGACGTGTTGCGCGGGGCGATGCGGCAGAGGGATATCGATACCAAGGCGTTTGTTCAGCTCAGCGAGAGCGTGATCAATGGTTCCTCGAAGGTGCTCAGTACCGAGTTGATCCAGTAATACCGCTTTCGCGAGCAGGCTCGCTCCCACAATCGATCTGTGTGTTTACTGTAGATCCCATGTGGGAGCGAGCCTGCTCGCGAAGAGGCCTGCTGCCCCTGCGCAATTCCTGGATCAAACCCCGGCTTTCGGCGACTTCAACGAATCATTGCCGGTAACGCTGGCGGTGTTGGTCGCTGCCTCGGCATTGGCCTTCAGCGTCTTCAGTTCCTCACCCGCCCGCTGGATTTTCGCCCGCACGTTGTTCATGTCCTGACGGCCTTTCTCCAGCAGGCTTTTCGCCGAGCTGTGGCCGGTAATGCCGCGCGCCAGGGCCACGCCGCCGACGGCTACCTGGATCAGGCCAAAGATCCCGCCACGACGCAGGCCCTTGCCCACCATCACCACGCCGCCAGCCAGGGAGCCGATGCGTTCCCAGCCCTGCACGTTCTGCCCGGAGGGGCTCTGGAGCGGGGTGGATTCGATTCGCTCGACGGGTTTGAGTTCGCTCATGGTCAGTCTCCAGGCTTCAGTGATCGATAGATAAGCTGACTGCCCGGGCAGGCGGCTCGTTCAATCGGATGTGCGGCGATTCAGCGGAATTTTGGCCCGGAGCGGGTATTGAGCCCCTTGGCCATGCGGTCGTAGAGCACGACGTTGACCGTGGCGGCCAGGTTCATGCAACCGGTGGTCGGAATGTAGACCACGTCTTCACACCAGTCGCGAATCTCTTTGTCCAGCGATCCGTCTTCCGGGCCGAAGATGTAGAGCGCGCGATCCGGGTGGGTGTATTCCGGCAACGGGCGAGCGCCATCGACCAGTTCCACGGCGACGGGCACACAATTGAGGGGCAGGATTTTCTTCAGGTCGTCGATGCCGATCAGCGGGATGTCGTAGTGCACGCGCTTGGTATCGGTGACGAAGTCGGCGGCGCGCTCATAGCGCTTGCCGGTGTAGAACACCGATGCCACGCCATAACAGCCAGCGGCTCGCATCACCGAACCTACGTTTTCCGGTGATTTGGGGTTATACAAACCAATGCAGCTGTACCGTTTGTCTGCCACGAGCGGGGTGCCTTTCGGGAAAAAAGCGCGATTATACGGGGATTGGGCGGCAGTGGTCAGATTGGAGATTGGTGGTGCCGGTGCGATTGCTTTCGCGAGCAGGCTCGCTCCCACAGTTGACCGAGGTGTCCAGGCGGACGCGGATCAATGTGGGAGCGAGCCTGCTCGCGAAGAGGCCAGTTCAGGCACTGAAGAGTTTCAGTCTTCCTTTTTCATCAACCCGGCCAGCGCCGCAAACGGATTATGCGTGGCCTTGGCGATTTTGGGCGTGCTCAGCGAGCCTTCGTCGAAATACTGCTGGTCGGTATACCGCGAGTGTTCGTTATCGTGGCAGTACAGGCACAACAACTCCCAGTTCGAGCCGTCCTGCGGGTTGTTGTCGTGGTTGTGGTCGCGGTGGTGCACCGTCAGTTCGCTCAGGCGCTTGCCGGAGAACTCACGGGCGCAGCGGCCACAGACGTGCGGGTACATCTTCAGGGCCTTGTCGCGGTAGCCCATTTCCTTGTCGCGCTGGTTGTCGGCGAGGATGCGATCCAGCTTGGACGTGTTGGTCGGGGTGGACGAACTCATGGGTTCACCTTTGTAGAAAGACTAATGACGGTATTAAGCGAAGTTTAGCTCAGCCCTTGAGCTTCTCGGCAATCCAGATGGTGTGGCGGGTGCCCTTGTTGCCATGGGCGAACACCTGTACCTCTTCAGCCTTGAAGCCGGCTTTCTTCAGTTTGTCGGAAAACTGTCGGTCAGCGCTGGCCGACCAGACCGCCAGCACACCTTTGGGGCGCATGGCCCTGGCACAGGCGCTCAGCCCCGCGGCGGAGTACAGCCAGCTGTTGGCTCTCTGGGTCAGGCCTTCGGGGCCGTTGTCGACGTCCAGCATGATGGCATCGAAGCCCTGGGGTTCGGCTTGCAGGACTTTGGCCACGTCTTCCATGCGAATCACTGTCCGCGGGTCGAGCAGCGGATTGCCGGCCTTCTCGCCCAGCGGTCCACGGTTCCACTCAACGACACCGGGCACCAGTTCGGCGACCACCACTTCGGCGGTCTTGCCCAGGTGCTTGAGCGCCGAAGCGAGGGTGAAGCCCATGCCGAGGCCGCCGATGAGCACTCGAGAGTTGGGTCGCCCGGCAACTTTGCGGCACGGGATCTCGGCCAGGGCATCTTCGGAGCCATGCATGCGCGTGTTCATCAATTGTCCGCCATCGCCACCCTGGATCTTGATGACGAAATCCTCGCCGTATTCGAACAGGCACAGGGCACCGCCGTTTTCAGGAATGGGGGTGGTGTCCAGCAGAACGAAACGTTTCATGGGGCTCACTTGAAGAAAATTGGCTGCACAGGGGGAGGGCAAACAGACGCAGTTGGGAGTAGCCTGTTTATGACGACAAGGCCAACGGAGCCATTGATGAAGCGCACCATTCTAACGGTCATTGCCCTGGCCGCGCTCTCGATAACTGCAGTGCAGGCTCAACAGCTGCAATCGATTCCCGTAAGCCCCGTGCCGGCGCCCGGTTCGCCTGGCACTGCGACGCCCACGCCATACCCGCAAATCAGCCCGGTGCCTTTGCCCAAAGTCGGCCCCGGCAGTAGCGGACCGCCGTTGGTGCCGATTGAAATGCCGAGCCCGCCGGCCAAGGACCAGCCGATACCGGGCCTGGAGCCCAATCCGCCGAAAGTCAAGTCACCAGGCGGCTAGACCTGCTGCGAAAGCAGTTGGCCGTCGGCCATGCGCAGGCGTTTGGAAAGGGACACGGCAAGGGCGCGGATGATCTTGGCGGCGATTTTCGGTGCGTCGTTGAGCATTTTTTCCAGCGAGTCCTTGCCCAGGTTGAGCAACTGACAGTTGCTGGCGGCCACGCAACTGGCCGAGCGTCGTTCGCCGTCGAGCACGGCCATTTCACCGAACGAGCGGCCGCTGCGCAACGTGGCGATGGTGACTCGTTGCCCGTCAGCCGTGGTTTTCTGCACCGCCACCTGACCGGTATGGATGATGCACATGAAACTGCCGGCATCGCCCTCCTGGAAGATCTCCTCGCCTTGGGCAATGGTGCTGATACTGAAGTAGCCCGAAGCCGCGGCGAAGTCCGCCGGCAGCAGTTGATTGAACAGGCCGCAATCCATCAGCCAGTCGCGAATTTCGTTGTTCAGAAAAGTTGATTCAGACATGTCGTCACGGTCTTTTTGTAGTGTCTGTTGTTCCGGGGTTGAGCCGTTCTTGTGGGAGCGAGCCTGCTCGCGAATGGGTTATCACAGCCAATAGAGGTATTGAATGCGCCACCGCTTTCGCGAGCAGGGGAATATGTAGTGTATCGGCCTGCCTTGTACGCAATTAAGACCGGCACACCACGCCAGGTTCCTCAGGCAATGCCCAAAACCTTGAACAAAAATGCATATTCGAGCGCTACGTCACGCAATCCCTGATATCGACCGCTCATCCCGCCATGCCCGGCACCCAGTTCTGTCTTGAGCAGTAGTGGATGGTTGTCGGTTTTGGTCGCGCGCAGTTTCGCCACCCACTTGGCGGCTTCCCAATATTGCACGCGGCTGTCGTTGTAACCGGCGATCACCAGGGTCGCTGGATAAGCTTGCGCGGTGACATTTTCATACGGGGCGTAGGCCTTGATCCGATCATGGACGTCCGGTTCTTCAGGGTTGCCCCACTCGTCGTACTCCGTCACGGTCAATGGCAGATCAGGGTCGAGCATAGTGTTGAGAACGTCGACGAACGGCACTTCGGCGATGGCGGCGCCAAACAGCTCCGGCCGTTGATTGAGCACCGCGCCGATCAGCAAGCCACCGGCGCTGCCGCCGCTGATCGCCAACTGCGGTGCAGTGGTAAAGCCTTGGGCGATCAGGTGCTCGGCGCAGGCGATAAAGTCACTGAAGGTGTTGTGCTTGTGCTCTTGCTTGCCGGCGCGATACCAGGCTTCCCCCAGTTCGCCACCGCCACGCACGTGGGCAATGGCAAACGCCATGCCGCGATCGAGCAGGCTCAGGCGCGCATGGGAAAACCATGGGTCGAGGCTTTCGCCATAGGCGCCATAGCCGTAGAGGTACAGCGGCACGGGTTTGCCCAGGTCCGTGCGCTTGATCACCAGGCTGATGGGCACTTGCGTACCGTCCGGCGCAGTGGCCCACAGGCGCTGGCTGATGTAGGCGTCGGCATCGAACGGGCCGAGCACCGGAGTTTGCTTGAGGACTTTCTGCTCGCCGGAGGCCAGGTCCAGTTGGCGGATTTGTGCCGGACGGTTCAACGCTTCGTAGCGCAGGCGAATCCGCGCGCTTTCGAATTCCAGGCTGTTTTGCACATGCAGGCTATAGGCCGCATCCGGCAGTTGCACGCGATAAGGCGCCAGGCCTTGCGGGTGAACCTCGATGATGGGCAAACCGCCGACCCGCAGGCTCAGGGTCATGGCTCCGGTGTTCAGGCTGATGCCGTCGATCATCACCGTGTCGCTGTGGGGGATCAGGTTCTGCCAGTCGGCTTCGATCGGCGCGATGCCGGTATCGACGGCCGTGTACAACGCAAAATTGATACCGTCACGGTTGCTGCGAATGAACCAGGTCCATTGACCGTCGAGTGCACCGTGATCGACATCGTATTCATGATCCTCGACCCGTGGTGCCAGGCAGGTGAACGCCTGTTGGGGCTGGGAGGCATCGAGGACCCAGACTTCGCTGGTGGTCTTGCTGCCCACGGACAACAGCAATTGCTGCTCGGAGCTGGAGCGGTAGCAATGCATGAAGAAACGACCGTCCGGCTCATGGAACACTTCTTCGGCCGCCGTGCCGTCCAGTCGATAGCGGTACAGCTTGTGCGGGCGGTGGGTGTCGTCCAGTTCGCCAAAGAACAGCGTCAGGCTGTCGTTGGCCCAGGTCATGCTGCCGTCACAGTCCTGGAATTCCAGCTCGCTGACGCGGCCGTCGGACAGTTCCTTCACGAACAAGGTGTAAATCTCGTCGCCACTGGCGTCAATGCTGTAGGCCAGGCGCTGATGATCCGGGCTGATGCTGAACGCCCCCAGGGAAAAGAAGCCGCCGTTGGCCAGTTCGTTCGGATCCAGCAGCAGCTGTTCGCGGCTTTCGTCGAGGGTCAGGCTGTCATCGGCCGGACGCGGGCAGCGGTAGTGCCGGGCGTATTCATCGCCCGCCGTGGTGCGGGTGTAATACAGATACGGTCCCCATGGCGAGGGCAGGGACAAGTCGGTCTCGAGAATCCGCCCCTTGATCTCCTCGAACAGGGTTTCGCGCAGCCCGGCCTGATCGGCGGTCTGCGCTTCCTGATAGCGGTTTTCGGCTTTCAGGTAGTCGAGCACTGCATCGGTGTCGCGCTCTTGCAGCCAGGCATACGGGTCGGAGCCATCAGCCCTGTGGGCAATCGGAGCGTCGCAAGTGTTGGCGGATAGGGGCATGAAGGACTCTCGAGCAGTGTACGGAATAGGGGCTTGGCAACCTGTGGGAGCGAGCCTGCTCGCGATGAGGCCAGTACATTCAACAATAGTGTTGACTGTCAGTGCGCTATCGCGAGCAGGCTCGCTCCCACAGGTTCGATCAATTGTCTGACTGCCATTGATGCAGCCTGATGGGCGAAAAGCCGTTATCATAAGCGCCTCTTTGCCTGCCTTGCCATGGACACCATGACCGAGAACGACTATCTGATCGCTTGGGGCCTCTACGCCTTTGCCGCTTTGGGCTGCCTGTTGGTGTGGATGCGCTTGACCCGCTGGATGTGGCGTTGGCTGCGTGAGCCGCTGCGGCTGGCGATGGCCGTGCTGCTGTTCAGCCCGACCATCATTGATCCGGTCAAGGATAAAGTCGCACCGGCCGTCGCCATTACTGCGCTCGACCTGCTGTTCAAGGTCGGCAACAACGCCTGGCGGGCGATTTCCGATCTGTTCATGTACGGCATGATCGCATTCGGCCTGTATCTGGTGCTGGTGGCGATCCGTTTCCCCATCGAACGCACCTCCAACGCCCGCAAGGCGCGTGAGGCTGCCACCAAAGCCGCCGTCCGTGCCGACGAGCCTGAGCACGATCAACCGTTTGGCGGTGCCGGCGATGATCGTTACGGTCGTCCACCCGTGCCGAGCAATCCTCAGCGGATGCGAGTCGAACCCCGTTTGTAACCTTGCCCCCTGCGATTGAGCGAGAGTCCGAGCATGTGTGAGTTATTGGGCATGAGCGCCAATGTCCCGACCGATATCGTGTTCAGCTTCACCGGGCTGATGCAGCGCGGCGGACGCACCGGCCCGCACCGCGATGGTTGGGGCATTGCCTTCTATGAAGGCCGTGGGCTGCGGCTGTTCCAGGACCCGGCGGCAAGCTGCGAGTCGGAAGTCGCGAACCTGGTGCAGCGCTATCCGATCAAGAGCGAAGTGGTGATCGGGCACATCCGCCAGGCCAACGTCGGCAAGGTCTGCCTGTCCAACACCCATCCGTTCGTCCGTGAGCTGTGGGGCCGCAACTGGTGTTTCGCCCATAACGGCCAGTTGGCGGACTTTCAGCCAGTGGCCAGTTTCTATCGCCCCGTGGGTGATACCGACAGCGAAGCGGCGTTCTGCGATTTGCTCAACCGCGTGCGTGCGGCGTTCCCCGAACCGGTCGAGGTCGAAGAACTGTTGCCGGACCTGGTCGCCGCCTGCGCCGAGTACCGCAGCAAAGGCGTGTTCAACTGCCTGCTCAGCGACGGCGACTGGCTGTTCTGCTATTGCTCGACCAAGCTGGCGCAGATCACCCGTCGTGCACCCTTTGGCCCGGCACGCTTGAAAGATGTCGACGTGATCGTCGACTTTCAGGCCGAAACCACGCCCAACGATGTGGTCACTGTCATTGCCACCGAACCCCTGACCGAAAACGAAACCTGGACCCGTTACGAACCGGGTCAATGGAGCCTGTGGCGACGCGGCGAATGCGTCAGTCAGGGCACGACCGAATAAGGACTCCTTGCATGTTGCTCAGTTATCTACGGCTGGTGTTGTTTGCGGCGGGCCTGTTGATCGGTGTCCAGGTGCCGGGCTTCATCGGTGATTACGCCAAGCGGGTCGAAGCCCATCTGATCGAAGCGCAAGCCGGATTGAGCGGCTTTCAGAACACCGCCAACCAGTTCTTCAAAGGTGACATGCAGGCCCTGGTGGCCCATTACCGCGCCAGCGAAGACCCGATCTTTCGCAGCGACGCCGACAGCCTGAGCAACCTGCTGACCCGCCAACTGGCGCTGGACAAGCAGTTCCAGGCGATGCAGGGACCTTGGTACATCCGCTTCCTGCAAGTGGTGCTGGCCGCTGATCCGGACATCCGCAAGGAAACCTGGAATGGCTACAGCTACCAGATCCTGTTGACGCCCGAAGCGATGGCCTGGGGCATGAGCGGCGCCATGCTGCTGTCGTTTGGCCTGGAATGCCTGTTCCGGCTGATTGACTGGGTGGTGCTGGGCGGCAAGCGTCTGCGCCAGAGCCGGCCGATCGAAGAGCGGGATTTGCGCGGCTTGTAACACCGTGGAACGTCAAGGAGCCGGCAAGCCGGCTCCTTGCCTGATTACCAATCTATCGAATAGGTCAGGCTCAAGGTACGGCCTTCGGCGTTGGGGAATGGCGCTTTGGCGTTGGCCTGGGCGAACAGGTTGACGTACGTGCGGTTGGTCAGGTTGTACACCCCGCCTTCCAGACGACCGACCGGCAAGTACACGGAGCCGAGCAGGTCCACCAGCGTATAGCCTTCGATGTCGCGCCCGTTGTTGTCCTTGGCGGCAGCGTCGTAACTGGCCAGGTGCATGCCTTGCAGGCGCAGGCTGTAGTCATCTTCGGTGTAGCCGACGAACAGCGTGGTTTTGGCTGGTGAAATACGTGTCGCCGGCAGATCGATCCATTTCCCGTTCTGCTGGGTCTCGCCCTTGGCCCAGGCATAGGTACCACCTACCGACCAGTGATCGGTCGCGCGGTAGGTCAGGCTGTTTTCGATGCCGCGAACCCGCTCCTTCTGATTGATCAGACGCAAGACACGGTTATTGGCATCGTAGAACTGGGTCACGTCCGAGGTGTTTTCATAGACGGTGACGTCGGCCTGCCACTGGTCCCAGTCACCGCGCCAGCCCAGCTCGTAGCTGTCGACCTTGATGGCCTGGGCGTTGAGGCTCTGGATGTCGAAGGTGCTGCTCACGTCACGCAAGAAGCGCTGGATGTCCGGCAGCGAAAACCCCTGGCTGTAATTGGCGAAGACGTCCTGATGCTCACTCAGGTGATAGACCGCGCCCAGGTTATAGAGCGTGGCGTCGTATTTGAGGGTGTCCCCGGGCAGGATGGCGCGTACGCCGGTCTGCACGATCTGGCCATAAGCGATGCTGTCGGAGACCTCGCTTTCGATCCATTCGCGGCGCACACCGCCGCGCAAGGTCCAGTCACCGATGTCCCAGGACATCTGCCCGAACAGCGCCTTGGTGGTGGTTTCGATATCCGGGCCCATCTCGTAAGTGGTGCCGGTCTTGGTGTAGGTCAGCCCATTGAGGGTGTATTGGTCACCGCGTTGGCGGGAGCGTTCGTGATCATAGTCGGCGCCCCAGACCAGGTTGCCTGTGGCGTTGCCGATGGCCGGCAACGGCGTGTCGATGGCCGCACGCAGGCCGTAGACATCCTGCACGCTGTTGTTGTCGGCGATCCCGGCCTTGCCCCGCGACAGGTCCGGGAAGAACAGCGCGTCGGCCCGGCGCCAGTAGCTTTCCAGTTGCAGGCCCTGGCCGTAGAAGTCGTTGTCGGAGTAGTTGAGGTTGGCCGCCTGGTTATGGGTGTAGGGCTGGTCGTCGAGTTTCAGTCCCTTGACCGCCACGGCCTCTTGCAGGTTTTTCGGGTCTTTTGTGTAGCCAGTGTCCTGCTGGTCCTTGTAGTCCTGCAGCGACAGGCTGAGTTTTTTGTCGGCATCCAGTTCATAACCGAAACGACCTTGCAGGTCATAGGTTTCGGTGTCCATGTTGCTGCCCTGGGAGGTGTCCTGAGGGATGCGATTGCCGTTGCCATCGAACTGATCGTTGCGCTGGGTCAGGTCGGCGGACACGTACCAGTCCAGGGCATCCTTGCGCCCGGTCGCACTCTGAAAGGCCTCGTAGGCGAAACCCTTGCTGTTGAGGTTGTTGCCGCTGGTCAGGCCCAGTTTGCTGCTGTAGGCAAGGTCCTGACCCTGATTGCGCTTGGTGATGATGTTGATGATGCCGCCCGATGCTCCGGCACCATAAATGCTGCTGGCGCCGGAAACCACCTCGATGCGTTCGATACTGGCCGGTGCGATGCTGTTGAGCTGGCGGAAGTTGTCACGCGTGGCGTTCTGCGACACGCCGTCGATCAACACCAGCATGTTGCGCCCGCGCAGGGTCTGGCCGAAGTTGCTCATCCCGCCGCTGGACGGCGCCAGGCCGGGAACCAGTTGCCCCAGAATGTCGGAGACCCGACGCCCCGCGCCACTCTGTTGGCGGATCTGTTGTTCGTCGATCACCTGGACCGAGCCTGGAATCGAGGCAATGGTCGCTTCGCTGCGCGTCGCGGAAACGACGGTGGCCTGCATGTTCAATGTGCCGGGTTGCTGTTCGGTGTCCTCGGCCCAGGTCTGGACGCTGACGGAGCCGAGCAGTGGAATCAACAGGGAAAGTTTGGTTCGGGTCATGAGTTGGTCTTTTTTTTAGTCGTGATAAGTGTGGGTAGATACGATTGCGGGGCCGGGTGTGGCGGTGAACGAGCGCACCCAGCGGATCCCGATGGCGGCCAGTGCGTAGGTCAACGCCACCAGCCAGAAACTGTGGGCCAGCCCGACCAGCCCCATGCCGATCCCGCCGAGGACGGTACCGAGCAGGGCGCCAGCCTTGGCCGCGCTGTTGCCCAGGCCGAGGGCAAAACCCTGCTGGCTTGAGGGCACGGTGTTGGCGATCAGTGCATAGGCAACGGGAAGCAATGCGCCTTGCCAGATGCCCCAGACCAGCCGGCTGACGAGAAAACCCAGCCATTCGTTGGCCAGTGCCGTGGCCGCCAGTGTCAGGGCGCAGAGCCAGGCAACGCCTTCGATGACACGCAAGGTGTAGGCCGGCTGCCAGCGGTCGAACAGACGCCCCCACAGCGGTGCGCAAATGGCCAGGGTCGCGGCGCTCGCCGCGTAAGTGGCACCGATCAGCCAGCCTGGCGCGCGCAGAATGTCGGCGACGTACAGCGCGTAGAAGGGTTGCGGCATCATCTTCGCGGCTTGAATCAGCACGATCACCAGCAGGATTCCCCCGAGCCAGCCTTTCGGCAGGGCCACCGGCGCCACCGGTTTCTTCGTCGAGGCTCGTGCCTTGTCGGCCGGCAGGAAAAAGCTCCCCAGTGCACACAGCAGGCAAATCGCCATCGCGCCATGACAGAGCAGGGCAAACCCCGAGATGTCCATCAACCAGCCGCCCAGTATCGGGCCGATCAACGAGCCGACGGCAGTCGCCGATTGCAGACGGGCCAGGGTGTGACCGCGCCGGGAACTGTCGCAGCAGGCCAGGGCATAGGCTTGCGCGGCGGCGAGAAACCCGGCCAATGCGCCTTGCATCACGCGAATGCCCACCAGCAGCCACGGGTCGAGGGTAATAGCCGCCAGCCCCTGGCACAGTGCAAGTGCCAGCAACGCCCGAACGATCATCGGCTTGTGCCCGGTGCGATCACCCAGCCGCCCCCACGCGGGCGTCAGCAGCATGGCCGCGAGCATCGGGCCGGCATAGACCAGCGCCGAAAGCAGCGCGGTGTAGCCGGCACCCTCTGGACCAAGCAGATGCTGGATCTGCAATGGCCAGAACGGGCCGCTCATTTCCATGGCACCCATGGAGACAAACTGGATGACGATCAGCAGCCGCAACGCACGGCCATCAGCGAGCATCGGCGTTGGTTCGCAGCGGATTGCTCAGGCGACCGACGATGTCGGCATGGCTGTCGTGCAAGCGCATGCGCATGAACGATTTGGCCGGCCAATCCTGTTCCAGCAGGGCCTGACGCTCGCTTGCCCAGCGTGCCGGTTCGACGTGCTCGCGCACGCTCTCGAAGCACTGTTCAACGTGCCTGGCCAAGCACTCCCAAAGGATGTTTTCCGGCACATTCCAGTGGCGGGCGCAGAGCAACGTCAACTCACCGAGGTGGCACATGAACGTGGTGTGCAGGAGCTTGTCGCGGACAAAACCGGCGTCGTCGTACAGGGTCATTTTCGGATCGTGCAGCTGGATATCCAGACCCTTGGCGTGCAGGGTTTGGCGATCGATGCGAATGTCACCGAAGTCACGCAGTAACAACCGATTCAACTGTCCGTCAGCACCCATCACCATGAAGCTGTTTTGCTGGTGCGCTTCGAACGCCACGCCATACATCAGGTAGATGCCCAGCAGGCTCGGGACGGCAATCGCCAGGTAATCATCGAAGAACGCCAGCATGGCCTCGCTGTCGTCACGGCCCTGAGCCAGTTGCACCCAGTCACGCAGCAACGGCTGTTCGAATTCGTTGACGGCGAACAGGCTGCCGACCGGCACGGCCAGTTCGCCTTTTTGCAGCAGTGTCAGCGGGTTGTCGCGGTACAGCACGGCGGCATGCCGGGACCGTTCGTCATTGGCCGGTTGTGGCGCGTAATGCACGCCGATGCGCTCCGGCACGATGTTCAGCAGGCGCTGAATCTGCGGTTCATGATCGAGAATCTGCAGTATCAATTGGCTGATGCGCGGTCCCATCCGGGCCGAGCGCGGCGACACGGTGCGCTGCACGCTGGTCAGGCGCAAGGCCACTGGCAGCTTGACCATCGGCGCAACGCGGCTGGCCTCTGGTACGACTGTGCGGAAGGACATGGTCGGGTGGCCAGTGAAGGCAACGATGTCGGTGACGATCAGCAGGTTGTCGGCGATCTCGTTGGCGAACGAATCGGGCAATTCTTCATTGGCTTGCCATGGGTGCGACGGCAGCGGGAGGTAGTCCGTTACCTCCAGGTCCCGTTGCCGCAGATGGTGCTGCAATTGTTCGGCGGCCTGCGGGAAATGGCCCTGCCACCAGTCCCAGTAATCGGCGGTGCCGGCCAGTGATTCGACATGTGCGTACTGACGGTGCAGGGCGCACAGCACAATCGGAAAACTCGCTTCGAATTCCGGCGAGAAAGCGATGACCTGCGCAGCGCTCAAGCCCAGTTTGGTCTTGTAGTTCGGATGCCAGGGGTGGCCGAGCGTGCCCCACTGTTCGAGCAATGACGTCGGGTTCTGGTGGTCGGGGCTGGCTTTGAGCCAGGCAAGCAGATTGTCGTCGTGCTCGGTGTCGATCTGCTCTCTCAGGCGCTCGGTCCATCCATGGTGGAACGCCAGGCACAGGGTGTCGTTGCTGTAGCTGTCGTCCAGCTCGCGGGCCAGACGTTCCAGTACCTGCGGGGAGGCGGGCGGATTGAGCCGAGTGCTGAGGTGCGCGAGCAGTTCGCTGGGCAACTGGATTTTGTGGGGCAGGCTGTCGGGGGTGTGCAGGACGATGCTGCCGCGCACATCCCAGCTGTTCATTCTGCCGCCCGACAGGTGATCGAAGCAAAGCTGCGCACCGTCGCCAAGCGGCAGCCAGCAACGACTGTTGTCGTCGTATTCGCAGGCGTCGGAGTTGATCAGACCTTCGCGAAACAGCGCCTGGATCAGGCGTTGGAAGCAGCGCTGGGCGGCGGGTTCCAGGGCATTGCTCAAATGGTCGAGGGTGATGCGGTGGGACTGGAAGGCAGGAGTGCCGAGGGCTTCACTCCAGTGCGAAAGCAATAGCTGCTGTTTTTGCGTGTAAGCGCGCATCAAGTCCGACTCCTTCAGGACAGTGGTTTAGCTGAATGCGCGCAGAGAATACCTTTTAAAAACAATAATGCAAATGATAGTGATTATTATTAGTGCTGTAGGAATCTCCCTTCAGAGGCTGGTCAGGGGGTTGCTCAAAATCATGTAGTGCTCGCCCACCTTCTGCGCATAGTGCTCCACTACGCGCTGGCACAACGTCACGATCTCCTCGCCCCACTCAACGCCCACCCGCCATGACACCACTACCTGCAAGTCGGGTGGTCGCTGATCGATGTCCAGCAAGGTCAGTTCGCCGCGCGCCAATTCCTCGGCCACCAGCACCGGTGGCAAGGCGCCGATACCGAAGCCATCGCGCAACAAGCGGGTAATCGCCGACACCGAATTCACGCAATTGAGCCGCGGCGCCAAAACGCCATTGGCCTGCATCAGGGCGAGCACTTCCTGATGCGGATGGGAGTTTTTCGAGTAGGTGATGATCCGCTCATTCGCCAGATCGGCGACGCCGGAATACTCGCGGTTGTACAGGGAATTGCTGGCGACGATCCAGCCCATGGGGTGGCTGGCCAGTTCCAGGCTGCGCACGCTTTCCTGACGCAGCAGGTCGGTCTGCAGGATTACATCGAGAAAGCCTTTTTGCAGCTGATCGCAGAGGTTGAGCGAGGTGTCGGCCACCAGTTCGATTTCCACCAGCGGGTAGTGATCGGTCATCTGCGCCACCAACGGGCTGAGCCAGGTATGGATCACCGTGTCCATCACGCCGATGCGCACCCGTCCGGCCTTGCTCGAACGGGTCTCGATCGACTGCTTGAGTGCCTGCATGGTGTCCATCATCTGCTCGGCGTAATCGAGCACTTTGAGGCCTTCGGGCGTCAGGCTCACGCCGCGCGAATCACGCAGGAACAGCTTGACCCCGAGCTCGCCTTCAAGCACGGCGATGCGGCTGGAGATCGAGGCCTGAGTGGTGAAGAGCTTGTCGGCGGTCAGGCGGAAACTCTTGAGTCGGGCAACCCAGACAAAGGTCTCGAGAAACTTCAGGTTCATGGGATAAAGATTTCTTATGTCTAAGGCGGGTTTTTATTAGTTGGACGCAACAGGGGCGCGCATCCAAGAATCGACGCATCCGGTTCCCACGATAGGCGTCGTCGGGGCTCAGAACAATACCAATAAAATCAGCGCGGAGATTTGCCATGAGTGCGCCCGACACCACTGCCATTCCGAAAGCCTCGGCCCGCCCGGGACCTTTCGACTGGTATCGCAACATCAATCAGCAGGAGCGCCGCACCTTCTGGAGCTGCAAGATCGGCTATGGCCTGGACGGCATGGACACCCAGATGCTCAGCTTCGTGGTGCCGACCCTGATCGCCATGTGGGGCATCACCACCGGTCAAGCCGGGCTGATTCATACCAGTACGCTGATCGCTTCGGCCATCGGTGGTTGGGTGGCAGGGATTCTGTCCGACCGCATTGGTCGTGTACGCACCTTGCAACTGACGGTGTTGTGGTTTGCCTTCTTCACCTTTCTCTGCGGCTTTGCCCAGAGCTACGAGCAACTGCTGATCGCACGGACCCTGATGGGCTTCGGTTTCGGCGGCGAGTGGACGGCCGGCGCGGTACTGATCGGTGAAGTCATTCGGGCCCAGGATCGCGGCAAGGCGGTTGGCATGGTGCAGTCCGGTTGGGCGCTAGGTTGGGGGCTGACCGCGATTCTGTATGCGTTGCTGTTCTCGGTATTGCCTCCGGAAGACGCCTGGCGTGCGCTGTTCATCCTCGGCATCGTGCCGGCAATCTTCGTGATCTTCGTCCGCCGCCTGGTCAAGGATCCGGAAATCTATCGACAAGCCAAAGCCAGGCAGGAGCCGAGCAACCCGTCGAAGTTCTACGAGATCTTCGCCCCCGGCATGCTCTTCACCACGATTCGCGCTTCGTTGCTGACCACCGGCGCGCTGGGCGGTTACTACGCGATCACGTCCTGGCTACCGACCTTTCTGAAAAACGAGCGGGGCTTGAGCGTCCTCAATACCAGTGGTTATCTGGCGATGGTGATCGTCGGTTCCTACGTCGGTTATGTCATCAGCGCCTATCTGACCGACATCCTCGGACGCAAAAAGAACTTCATCCTGTTCGCCGTCGGCTCGTTCACCATTGTGTTGCTGTACACGCAAATGCCGGTCAGCAACGGCGTGATGCTGTGGCTGGGCTTTCCGCTGGGCTTCTTTGCCTCGGGGATCTTCAGTGGCATGGGCGCGTTCCTGACTGAGTTGTTCCCCACGCGCATTCGCGGTTCGGGCCAGGGCTTTTGCTACAACATCGGCCGGGCACTGGCGGCGTTGTTCCCGCTGTTGATCGGCTTGCTCAGCCAGACCGTGCCGCTGAGCGTAGGCATCGGTGCCTTTGCGGCAGTTTCCTATGGCGTGGTGATCCTCGCGGCCCTGAGCCTGCCGGAAACCCGCGGCAAGCAACTCGACGCCCAGTAACTGATAACCTGCGGGCGTGTCTTACAGATATGTCCCGCAGCAAAAAAGAATAAAGCCTACAGGAGTGTTCCGCGTGAGCCGCCTGCTATTGAACTGCGACATCGGCGAGAGTTTCGGCAGCTGGACCATGGGTCTGGACGCAGAAATCATGCCCTTCATCGATTGCGCCAACATCGCCTGCGGTTTTCACGCCGGCGACCCGAGCGTCATGCGCAAGACCGTCAGCCTGGCCCTCAGCCACGGTGTGCAAGTTGGTGCACATCCGGCCTATCAGGATCTGGTGGGGTTTGGCCGCCGTTCCATGGCGTATGCCACCCAGGAACTGCAAGACATTCTGCATTACCAGATCGGCGCCCTCGACGGCATCTGCCGGGCTCAGGGCGGCCGGGTCAGTTACGTCAAGCCCCATGGCGCGATGTACAACGACATGATGGCCAACCCGGTGCAATTGCGCGCCGTCTTGCAAGCAGTGGCGGCCTACGACCGCAATTTGCCATTAATGCTGATGGCGACCAAAGACAACAGCGCCGCCCAACAAATGGGCGATGAATACGGCGTGACGCTGTGGTTCGAGGCCTTCGCCGATCGGGCTTACGACAACGCCGGCAGGCTGGTCTCGCGCCAATTGCCGGGAGCGGTGCATCACGATCCGGAAAGGATCATCGAGCAGGCACTGACCATTGCCCGTGGCGGTCAGCTCACCGCCAGCGATGGCAGCGCCCTGCATTTGCAAGCCAATACCCTTTGCGTGCACGGCGACAACGCCAGTTCCGTCGCAGCCGTGCAACGCATCCGTGAAGCCTTGAACCGGCAGAGCGCATCATGAAGCTGCGGGTGGAAGTGGTGGCGCTGGATTGCCTGATGGTGCGCCTGTTCGATGAAATTGCCGAAGCCAACATGCCATGGATGCTGGCGGCCAGTGAAAGTCTGCGCGCGGCATTCGGGGCGCATCTGATCGACCTGGTGCCGTCCTACACCACATTGATGGTGCATTACGACTTGACCGCACTGAGTCCCGCCCAGGCCCGGGAATTGATTGCCCTGGCGTTGATCGATCTGTCGCCCAATGCGCGTACTCGCGGTACCTGTCATGTGTTGCCGGTGTGGTACGACTCGAGCGTCGGGCCGGAGCTGAACCTGTTGTCGCAGCGCAGCGGATTGGCGGTGGAGGAGGTGATCCGTCGTCACAGCCAGCGTGAGTACCAGGTGTTCGCCCTGGGTTTTGCGCCGGGTTTCGCCTTCATGGGGCTGGTGGAAGAGGTGCTCGCCGCGCCGCGTCTGAGCACGCCGCGCAAGAAAGTCGCCGCCGGCAGTGTCGGCATCGCCGAACGGCAGACGGCGGCTTATCCGGTCGTTTCGCCGGGCGGCTGGAACCTGATTGGCCGCACGCCGGCCAGGTTGTTCGATCGCAACCGCGACGGCTATAGCCTGATGCAACCCGGCGATACCGTCCGGTTCGAAGCAGTCGGCCATGCCGAGTTCATTAACCTGGGCGGTGACGATACGCCACTGGAGGCCCTGGCATGAGCCGTCTGACGATTGAAGCGAGCACAGCGCTGTGCCTGTTGCAGGATGCCGGTCGATTCGGCGTGCGGCATCTGGGTGTGACCCAGGGTGGAGCGGCCGATTGGCGATCGATGTCCTGGGCCAACTGGCTGTTGGGCAACGGACTGGATGCGCCGGTGATCGAAATCACCCTCGGCGGGTTCACCGTCGTTGCCGAGGAAGAATGTGTGCTGGCCTTGGCTGGAGCGGATCTTGGCGCGCAGGTGGACGGCGAGGCGCTGGCACCGTGGCGCAGTTTCAGGCTGCATAAAGGACAGCGTTTGCAATTCACTCAACCATTGCTCGGTGCCCGGGCCTATCTGGCGGCACCGGGTGGGTTTGATGCACCGAAAGTGCTGGGCAGCAGTGCGACGGTGATTCGTGAGGAACTCGGCGGCCTGGACGGAATGGGTCATGCGCTGGGTAAAGGTGCGTCATTGAGCTATTCGGGCAATTCGGTGATGTTGCTGCGGGAAATGACCGCAGACCAGCGGCCGGACCTGAACCTCGATACTCCGTTGGACCTGGTCCTCGGTGCACAGATCGGTGAATTCAGCGGGCAGAGCCTGTTCGATGCGTTCAACAGCGCGTGGAGCCTCGACAGCCGTGCCGACCGAATGGGTATTCGCCTGTTGGGTCCGGCGTTGCAGTACCAGGGCAAGCCGATGATTTCCGAAGGCATCCCGTTGGGGGCCGTGCAGGTGCCGCCGGACGGGCAGCCGATCGTACTGCTCAATGATCGGCAGACCATTGGCGGTTATCCGCGTCTGGGAGCGTTGACGCCGCTGGCGCTGGCGCGGCTGGCGCAATGTTTGCCGGGGGCGCAGGTTCGACTAAAACCAGTTGTGCAAGAGGTCGCTCATCGAGAGCAAATCGAGTATTTGCGCCGATTTTCAGACCGCTAAAAGCTTCGCGAGCAGGCTCGCTCCCACATAGGTTCTTTGTCGTACATAAGACCCTGTGGGAGCGAGCCTGCTCGCGAAGGCGGCATTACAGACAACAAAAATCTTTACTTGGAAAGAAACCGCATCCCTTCCTCAAGCCCCCGCAACGTCAGCGGATACATCTGATCCTCGATCAAATCCCGAACGATATTGGTCGACGACGTATAGCCCCAGGTATCTTTCGGATACGGGTTGATCCAGATGAGTTTCTTGTATTTCTCCTTGAACCGCTGCATCCACACGTAACCGGCTTCTTCGTTCCAGTGCTCGACGCTGCCGCCCGGCTGGGTGATTTCGTAGGGCGCCATGGCGGCGTCGCCGATGAAGATCACTTTGTAGTCGGCGCCGTACTTGTGCAGCAGGTCCATGGTCGAGGTGCGCTCGGAGGTGCGGCGCATGTTGTTCTTCCACACCGATTCATAAATGAAGTTGTGGAAGTAGAAGTACTCCAGATGCTTGAACTCGGTCTTGCAGGCCGAGAACAACTCCTCGCAAATCTTCACGTGGGCGTCCATCGAGCCGCCGATGTCGAACAGCAGCAATAGCTTGACGGTGTTACGCCGTTCCGGCCGCATCTGGATGTTCAGCAACCCCGCATCCTTGGCGGTGTGATCGATGGTGCCATCGATGTCCAGCTCTTCCGCCGCACCCTGACGGGCGAACTTGCGCAGGCGGCGCAGGGCGACCTTGATGTTGCGGGTGCCGAGCTCGACCGAATCGTCGAGGTTCTTGTATTCGCGCTGGTCCCAGACCTTGGCCGCCTTGCCCTGGCGCTTGCCGGCGTCGCCGACCCGAATGCCTTCCGGGTTGAACCCCCCGGAACCGAACGGGCTGGTACCACCGGTGCCGATCCACTTGTTGCCACCGGCATGGCGCTCCTTCTGTTCTTCGAGGCGTTTCTTGAACTCTTCGATCAGCTTGTCCAGGCCGCCGAGGGACTGGATCGCTGCCCGCTCTTCATCGGTCAGCGAGCGTTCGAACTCTTTGCGCAACCAGTCTTCGGGAATCAGCGCCTGCAGGTGGTCGTCGAGTTTTTCCAGGCCATTGAAGTAGGCTCCGAACGCCCGGTCGAACTTGTCGAAATGCTTTTCGTCCTTCACCAGGATCGTCCGGGACAGGTAATAGAACTCGTCCATGTCGGCGAAGGTCACGCGCTGTTTCAGCGCGTTGATCAGGTCCAGCAGCTCTCGCACCGAGACCGGTACCTTGGCTGCGCGCATTTCATTGAACAGGTTGAGCAGCATGGCATCAGCCTCTTAGCGGGTGCCGCGACGGCTCATGAACGCCAGACGCTCCAGCAGTTGCACGTCCTGTTCGTTTTTCACCAGCGCACCGGCCAGCGGCGGGATGGCCTTGGTCGGATCGCGTTCGCGCAGCACCGCTTCGCCGATGTTGTCGGCCATCAGCAATTTCAGCCAGTCCACCAGCTCGGAGGTCGAAGGCTTTTTCTTCAGGCCCGGTACCTTGCGCACGTCGAAGAACACGTCCAGCGCTTCGCTGACCAGGTCTTTCTTGATGTTCGGGTAGTGCACGTCGACGATCCGCTGCATCGTGGTGCGATCCGGGAACGCGATGTAGTGGAAGAAGCAGCGGCGCAGGAATGCGTCCGGCAGCTCTTTCTCGTTGTTGGAGGTAATGATGATGATCGGGCGCTTCTTGGCCTTGATGGTCTCGTCGATCTCGTAAACGTAGAACTCCATCTTGTCGAGTTCTTGCAGCAGGTCGTTGGGGAATTCGATGTCGGCCTTGTCGATTTCGTCAATCAGCAGGATCACCCGTTCTTCGGATTCGAAGGCTTCCCAGAGCTTGCCCTTCTTCAGGTAGTTGCGAACGTCGTGGACCTTTTCCGTGCCCAGCTGCGAATCGCGCAGGCGGCTGACCGCGTCGTACTCGTACAGGCCCTGGTGAGCCTTGGTGGTGGACTTGATGTGCCAGGTAATCAGCTTGGCGCCAAAGGAGTCGGCCAGTTGCTCGGCGAGCATGGTCTTGCCGGTGCCCGGTTCGCCCTTGACCAGCAGCGGCCGCTCCAGGGTGATGGCGGCGTTGACCGCCAGCTTCAGGTCATCGGTGGCGACGTAGGCCTGGGTGCCTTCGAACTTCATCTGCTAATCCTCGAACGGTAACGCCGACCTGAACGCGGCAGGGCGGGGGCGCAATAAAAGAGTCAGCCCCGACTATAACGCGGTGCCCGGTCGACTGTGAACGCAGACGGCGTATTCAGTCTCTGAATGGAGCGTCACATCTTGACTCAGTCTCGGCTGTTGGCCAGTATATTTGTATCGCCATATTGGCGATAGCATGCCGGGCATGTCTACCAAATACCGATTTCGAGATACGTATCGCATTCAGTTGCGCGAAAAGGATCATCCACCGCCGCACGTTCATCTGACGGGTGGCGGGCTGGACGTCATGCTGAGCCTGGAAACTGTCGAAGTGATGGTGGGCAAGGCGCCGCCGCTGATTCTCAGGGAAGCTCTGGACTGGGTCAGAGCCCACCAGACTCAATCGCTGGAGAACTGGAAACGATGCTACTCATGAAACGACCACGGCTATCGGCAGTGCAAGCGTTGGCGGATTATCGTCTGGCGCTGACGTTTATCGATGGTCAGCAACTGATTCTCGATTTGAGCCGCGACCTGCATGCCTATCCAGGTCTCCAGCCCTTGCTGGGAGTCGCCTTTGACCATGCAGCGCTGGGTGACGATGGCTGGAGTGTCGAATGGCCTGAACTTGATATCCAGATTGGTGCGGACACTCTCTACCTGGATGCCTTGGCGCAAAATGCTGCCGACGAAAACACCCGAATCTTTATTGATTGGCGTGCGCGCACCGGGTTATCGCTTCATCAGGCGGCTGAAGCACTGGGGGTCAGTACCCGCAGCATCACCCGATATAGCAGTGGTCGCGAAAAGGTGCCGCGGTCGTTAGCCTTGGCCTGCCTGGGTTGGGACTTCCTGCAACAGCAATCGAATTCGCCCCGTGCGGCAGAAGACACTGGCCGGTACACCGTCACACGCAAAAATTAACCTGCATCCGGCTTCGTTCCAAAGCCATTGATTTCACTGATAAGCGGGCGTCCGACCTGACTGGACGCCTGCGGGCAAGAGGCTTACCTTGATGCCCTATTTCAATGCTGTCGTTAAGGACCCAGCCATGAGCCGCATTTTCGCTGACAACGCCCACTCCATCGGCAACACGCCGCTGGTGCAGATCAATCGCATTGCGCCGCGTGGTGTGACCATCCTAGCCAAGATCGAAGGGCGCAATCCCGGTTACTCGGTCAAGTGCCGGATCGGCGCGAACATGATCTGGGATGCCGAGAGCAGTGGCAAACTCAAGCCGGGCATGACCATCGTCGAACCTACCTCGGGCAATACCGGTATCGGCCTGGCCTTCGTGGCCGCCGCCCGGGGCTACAAACTGATGCTGACCATGCCGGCGTCCATGAGTATCGAGCGCCGCAAGGTGCTCAAGGCATTGGGTGCCGAACTGGTATTGACCGAGCCGGCCAAAGGCATGAAGGGGGCCATCGAGAAAGCCGGTGAAATTGTTGCCGGCGACCCGTCGAAGTACTTCATGCCGGCTCAATTCGACAATCCGGCCAACCCGGCCATCCACGAAAAAACCACCGGCCCGGAAATCTGGAACGATACCGACGGCGCGGTCGACGTGCTGGTGGCAGGCGTCGGAACCGGTGGAACCATCACCGGAGTTTCACGGTATATCAAGAATACCCAGGGCAAGCCGATACTCTCGGTGGCAGTGGAGCCGGCGGTGTCGCCGGTGATCACCCAGGCCCTGGCCGGTGAAGAAATCAAGCCGAGCCCGCACAAGATCCAGGGCATCGGTGCCGGTTTTGTGCCGAAGAACCTCGATTTGTCGATGGTCGATCGGGTGGAGTTGGTCAGCGACGAAGAGTCCAAGGCCATGGCCTTGCGTCTGATGCAGGAAGAAGGGATTTTGTCCGGGATCTCTTGCGGCGCTGCCATGGCAGTCGCCGTTCGGCTGGCGGAGACCCCGGAAATGCAGGGCAAGACCATCGTCGTGATCCTGCCGGATTCCGGTGAGCGTTACCTGTCGAGCATGCTGTTCAGTGATCTGTTCACCGACCAGGAGAATCAGCAGTAAACGCTGAACATTGGCGGATCGTGGCCGGCGCTGATGGTTGAGGCGTCATCGCTGGTTGCGATCAATTGAACAGGGCCGGTTGATGATTGATCTGCATCAGCCCGCGTTCAGGCGTCTTATGCTAGGAAATGTTTTGTTGCACATTCATTAACATTGAATGTTGAAAAGTGTAGGTTTTTCATCTGGTCGGTAGTGTTTATCATGTCAGCAGCCATGTCGGGCAATGGACGTGGCGCATGTGTCGCTTATCTTCAAAGGAGTTGTTGATGACCTTATCGTTTGCCGCGAAGGCCTCGTTGTTGCTGCTGTTTCTCGGCAGCACCCTCTATGTGCATTTACGCGGCAAGGCGCGTTTGCCGGTTTTGCGCCAGTTCGTGAACCATTCGGCACTGTTCGCCCCCTATAACGCCTTGATGTACCTGTTTTCCGGCGTGCCTTCGAAACCGTATCTGGATCGCACGAAGTTCCCGGAACTGGATGTGCTCAAGGACAACTGGGAAGTGATTCGCGACGAAGCGATGCACTTGTTCGACGAGGGGTATATCCGTGCGGCGGCAAAGAACAACGACGCCGGTTTTGGCTCGTTCTTCAAGAAGGGCTGGAAGCGTTTCTACCTCAAGTGGTATGACAAACCGCTGCCGTCTGCCGCGGCCTTGTGCCCGAGAACCGTGGAGTTGGTCAGCAGTATTCCCAACGTCAAAGGCGCCATGTTTGCGCTGCTGCCGGGCGGCAGCCATCTCAACCCGCATCGCGATCCGTTTGCCGGTTCCTTGCGTTATCACTTGGGTCTTTCCACCCCGAACTCTGATGATTGCCGCATCTTTGTCGACGGGCAGGTTTACGCCTGGCGCGATGGCGAGGACGTGATGTTCGACGAGACCTACGTGCACTGGGTCAAGAATGAAACGGAAAAGACCCGGGTCATCCTGTTCTGCGATATCGAGCGTCCACTGAGCAATCGCTTCATGACCCGCATCAATCGCAGTATCAGCGCCTGGCTGGGTCGTGCCACCGCTCCTCAGAACCTGGACGACGAACGTGTGGGCGGGATCAACCAGGCCTATGCCTGGAGCAAGAATTCCAGCGATAAATTCAGTGGTATGGTCAAGCAATGGAAGCGGCGCAATCCCAAGGCCTACCGTGTACTACGCCCGGTACTGGCGGTGGCAGTGCTGACGTTGTTGGGGTATTGGCTGTTTGGCTGACATGCGCTCCTGGAAACAAAAAAACCGTTCGTTGTGAGCGGTTTTTTTATGGCTCTTCACGGAATCCAGCCCCCCAAAAAAACTGCGCAATGCGGACTCTGCCGACTGTCATGACTGGCCTTTTGGCCAAGTCGTTGCAATCCATGTCGAACGCTGGTTATAGTCGGCGCACGGTGAGTTTCGGACTCACTTCTCTATCCCTCGAGCAAAGATCAGCCCAATGCCTGCATCCCACATCAACGCGGTAGTCGATTCAGCGGTCAACGCTGGCGTCGTGCCGTGCGGGAATCAGCAGCCCGGGCAGATCAGTCATTACCCCCCTCCTGTCAGTCGCACGCCAGTGTGCGCGGTGGTCTCACCGCCAGGCGTTGGCATTTCGGGCTGATCAGCCGCTTTCTGCTGTTCCCCTGCCTGCCTGAACAAAACGACTGAATTTCAGCTTCGGCTGAGTTGGCTTTTTGCCTGACTACAGGTGGTCTTCATGTTTGTCCTTTCGAAAAAGTCCGCGCTCGCGGCGGCGTCCACGAGCCTGTTCGTTCTGCTGTGGAGCAGCGGGGCGATTTTCTCCAAATGGGGGCTGGCCCATGCGTCGCCCTTCGCCTTCCTGATGTTCCGTTTCGTCATCGCGCTCTGCGGCCTGGTGTTGCTGGTGCCGTTGCTCAAGCTGAAGTTGCCCAAGGGCGGCAAACCGATGCTGTATGCGATGGCCACCGGGGTGGTGTTGCTGGGGGCTTATCAGATTTTCTATCTGCTGGCCCTCGACCTCAAGGTCACGCCCGGAGTGATGGCGACCATCATGGGCGTGCAGCCGATCCTCACTGTGGTGTTGATGGAGCGTCAACGCTCCTGGAGCCGGATGTTCGGTCTGGCCCTGGGGCTGAGCGGATTGATCATGGTGGTCTATCAGGGCATCGGACTGGCCGGGATGTCGCTGGCCGGGATGCTGTTCGGTTTGCTCGCGCTGGCGAGCATGACGTTCGGATCGATCATGCAGAAACGCATCACCGACAATCCCCTCGGTACGCTGCCGGTGCAGTACCTCGCGGGGCTGTTGTTGTGCGGGTTTTTCGTCCCTTTCCAGCCGTTTCACTTCGAACACGGCAGCGGTTTCATCCTGCCGGTGCTGTGGATGGGGTTGGTGGTGTCGGTGCTGGCGACGTTGTTGCTGTACCGCTTGATCGCCCGGGGCAATCTGGTGAACGTCACCAGCCTGTTTTACCTGGTGCCAGCGGTAACGGCGGTGATGGACTATCTGATCTTCGGCAATCGCCTGGCGATGTTGAGCCTGTTCGGCATGCTGTTGATTATCGTCGGTCTGGTATTCGTCTTCCGTAAAACCGCGTAATCGCGCGCAAGCCCGCTCCCACAGTGATTCGAGTCGTCCACCAACTCTGTGTTTAACGCTTGAACCTGTGGGAGCGGGCTTGCCCGCGAAGGCGTTATAAGCAGCACTATAAAACTATCGGTCAGCCACCAAACCCGGTTTCACGGCAGCCGGCTTCAACACCAACCACAACGCCACTGCAATCAACATCCCGCCATAGATATGCGCCATCGACAGCGGTTCATCGAGAAACATAGCCCCCCACAACACCCCGAATGGCGGGATCATGAAGGTCACGGTCGACGACTTTACCGGGCCGATCGAGCTGAGCAGCCGGAAGTAAATGATGTAGGCAAACGCGGTACACACCAGCCCCAGTCCCAGCAGCGACAACCAGACCTTCCATCCACCCCAGCTCGCTGGTGGCTGGCTGATCACGCTGTAGCCGAACAACGGCAATACGAACAGGGTCGCGCCCAGCATGCTGCCCAGCGCTGACAGTCGACTGTCCAGCCCACCCGCCTGATCGAGCCAGCGCCGGGCGAGAAACCCGGAAAAACCGTAGCAAGTGGTGGCGAGCAGGCAGGCGAGGGCGCCCATCAGCAGTTGCATGTCGAATGCCACCGGACCGGCGCGGGTCAGGACGCCGACGCCGAGCAGCCCGAGGAAAACCCCACCGAGCTTGGCGGCGGTGAGCCTTTCACTGAAAAACAGGCCACCGATCAGCACGCCCATCAGTGGCGTGGTGGCATTGAAAATCGCGGAATAACCGGCAGGCAGCACCAGTGCCGCGACGCTGTAGAGCGTTGCCGGCAAGCCCGAGTTGAGCACGCCGAGCAGCATCACGGTCTTGAGCTTGCCCTTGAAGTCCCAGCGGACACGCAGCAGGCCGAGTATCACCACCAACCCGACAGCGGCAATCGAGACGCGGAAAAAAGCTGTGGGAACGGTGCCAATCACCGGGGCGATGATCCGCATGAACAGGAAGCTCGCACCCCAGATAGCTGCCAGTGACAGCATCCGAACAATATCGACAGGGCTCACGGTGTACTCCTTCCTTGTTGGGGACGTGAGTGTTGCCGAGCGCCTTGAGTCTGGCAACCGAAAACCGGGCATTGAACTCTTCAGGGCGTCGATGACGCGGCGGCCGGAAAATTACGCTTCTCCTGCACCCGGTTCACTGGCTAAGCTCAAGCCTTCCGAATTCCCGCAGAGGTCTCAACATGCCGCAGCAATGGCCAGCCGCCGACATCGCCCGCTTGATCCTCGATGGCTTTGACGATTACCGCGAGCATTTTCGCCAGATAACCGACGGCGCCCGGGCCCGTTTCGAGCAGGCCCTGTGGCAAGAGACGCAATCGGCGTCGGCGGCACGAATCAATCTGTACGAAGAAAAAGTCGCTGAAACGGTGGAGCGACTTCGCACTGCCTTTGACGCCGACACGCTGGACGTCAGCTGCTGGCCGCTGGTCAAAAGCGCCTACATCAGCCTGATCGACCTGCGCTTCGACGATGAACTGTCCGAGACCTGGTACAACTCGATCTTCTGCGGGTTGTTCAGCCATGACCTGATCAGCGACGGCTGCATGTTCATCCACACCACCCGGCCGAGCCTGCGCCGTGCCCGGGCCGCGCAAACCCGCACCTACAAGCCGCAAGGCCAATTGTCGGCAATGCTCGCGAGCATTTTCGCCGACTACCGCTTCAGCGAAGAATACGCCGACCTGCCCGGGGATCTGCGCCGCCTCGAAGCGCAACTGCGCGAGAACCTGCCGGATTGGGTGTGCAAGGACCCGGAGTTGAGCGTCGAGCTGTTTTCCTCGGTGCTGTACCGCAATAAAGGCGCGTACCTGGTGGGGCGCATCTATACCGCCGACGAGCAATGGCCACTGGCAATTCCATTGCTGCACCTCGAAGGGCGCGGCATCCAGATCGATGCGCTGATCACCGACGAGGCGGACGTGTCGATCATTTTCTCCTTCACCCGCTCGTATTTCATGGTGGATGTGCCGGTGCCGGCGGAGTTTATCGGCTTCCTGCGGCGGATCCTGCCGGGCAAGCACATTGCCGAGCTGTACACCTCCATCGGCTTCTACAAGCACGGCAAGTCGGAGTTCTACCGGGCCCTGATCAATCACCTGGCCAACACCGACGACCAGTTCATCATGGCCCCCGGTGTGCGCGGCATGGTCATGAGCGTGTTCACGCTGCCGGGTTTCAACACCGTGTTCAAAATCATCAAGGACCGTTTCTCGCCGTCGAAAAACGTCGACCGCGCCACGGTGATCGAAAAGTACCGTCTGGTGAAGAGCGTCGACCGGGTCGGGCGCATGGCCGATACCCAGGAGTTCGCCGATTTTCGTTTCCCGCTGAGCAAGTTCGACCCGGCGTGCCTGGAGGAGCTTCTGGAAGTCGCGCCGTCCACGGTGTCGGTGGAAGACGACACCGTGCTGATCCGTCACTGCTGGACCGAGCGACGCATGACCCCGCTGAACCTCTACCTGGAAAACGCCAACGAGGCGCAGGTGCGCGAGGCCCTGGAGGACTACGGGCTGGCGATCAAGCAACTGGCGGCGGCCAACATCTTTCCCGGCGACATGCTGTTGAAGAATTTCGGCGTTACCCGTCATGGCCGGGTGGTGTTCTACGACTACGACGAAATCTGCTTTCTTACCGAGGCCAACTTCCGGCACATCCCGCAACCACGTACCCCGGAAGACGAAATGGCTTCCGAACCCTGGTATTCGATCGGGCCGCTGGACGTATTCCCGGAAGAGTTTCCGCCGTTCCTGTTTGCCGATTCGGGGCAGCGCCGGTTGTTCGACCAGCTGCATGGCGAGTTGTACAACGCCGATTACTGGAAGAGCCTGCAAGAGGCGATTCGGGCGGGGAAGGTGATCGATGTGTTCCCGTATCGGCGCAAGGGCCTCGATAGCGAGTAGCACCGGTACGCATCCCTTGTAGGAGCGAGCTTGCTCCTACAAGGGATCTCGCTTGTCCTTTAAATCTGCGACAATCGCCACCCTGCGCCACTAGACGACTGAATTGCGTACCCGATGACCGACGAATCGCCCTCCATCGACAAACTGCTGAAAAACCTCGATCACGCCATGCTCGCCGACCGCCACCGGCTGCGGCGGCAGTTGCTTGAGCAGCGCAAGAAACCCGACGAGGCCAAGCTGGCCCAGTGGGTGGCGCGCATGCAGGCGTCCTGTGATCAGGTGCTGGCGCGCAAGGCCAGCCTGCCGGTGATTCGTTACGACGACAGCCTGCCGATCGCCGCCAAGCGCGACGAAATCAAGAAAGCGCTGGAAAAGCACCAGGTGCTGATCATCGCCGGTGAAACCGGTTCGGGTAAAACCACCCAGTTGCCGAAAATCTGCCTGGAAATCGGTCGCGGCCAGCATGGCTTGATCGGCCACACACAGCCGCGCCGGATCGCTGCGCGCAGCGTCGCCAGCCGGGTGGCTGAAGAGCTCGGCACGCCGCTGGGCGCGCTGGTCGGCTATCAGGTGCGTTTCGAGGATCAGAGCGATGCCAACACCCTGATCAAGCTGATGACCGACGGCATCCTGCTGGCGGAAACCCAGAACGACCGCTATCTGGAACGCTACGACACGATCATCGTCGACGAAGCCCACGAACGCAGCCTCAACATCGACTTCCTGCTCGGCTACCTGAAAACCCTGCTGCCACGGCGTCCGGACCTGAAGGTCATCATCACCTCGGCGACCATCGACCTGGAGCGCTTCTCCAAGCACTTCGACGATGCGCCGATTGTCGAAGTGTCCGGCCGTACTTTCCCGGTGGACACCTGGTACCGCCCGCTGACCCTGGAGCAGGACGAAGAGGGCAACCGTGTCGAGGACGACCTGACGGTGGATCAGGCAATCCTCGCCACTCTCGACGAAATCGCCGCTTATGAGCGCAGCGAGCGGCGCAGTCCCGGTGACGTGCTGGTGTTCCTGCCGGGCGAGCGCGAGATTCGCGACGCCGCCGACATGCTGCGCAAGGCCCAGCTCAAGCACACTGAAATCCTGCCGTTGTACGCGCGCCTGTCGCCGGCCGAGCAGCAGCGGATTTTCCAGTCGCACCCGGGCCGTCGCGTGGTCCTGGCGACCAACGTCGCGGAAACCTCGCTGACCGTGCCGGGCATCCGTTACGTGATCGACAGCGGCACCGCACGCATCAGCCGCTACAGCTACCGGGCCAAGGTTCAGCGCCTGCCAATCGAAGCCATTTCCCAGGCCAGCGCCAACCAGCGCAAGGGCCGTTGCGGACGGGTCGAACCGGGCATTTGCGTACGCCTGTACAGCGAAGAGGATTTCCTCGGTCGGCCGGAATTCACCGATCCGGAAATCCTGCGCACCAACCTCGCGGCGGTCATCTTGCAGATGCTGCATCTGCGCCTCGGCGAGATCACCGCGTTCCCGTTCATCGAGCCGCCAGATGGCAAGGCCATCAGCGACGGTTTCAACCTGCTGCAAGAACTCTCGGCGGTGGACCGCAACAGTCAATTGACGCCCCTCGGTCGTCAACTGGCGCGACTGCCGGTGGACCCGCGCATGGGCCGCATGCTGCTGGAAGCGGCGAAACTCGGCAGTCTGCAGGAAGTGCTGATCGTCGCCAGCGCCATGTCGATCCAGGACCCGCGTGAGCGTCCGCCGGAGCGTCAGCAAGCGGCCGATCAGGCCCACGCCCAGTGGAAAGACGCCGACTCTGACTTCGCCGGACTGGTCAATCTGTGGCGCGGTTTCGAAGAGCAGCGCCAGGCCCTGAGCGCCAGCCCGTTGCGCAACTGGTGCCGCAAGAACTTCCTGAATTACCTGCGCCTGCGCGAATGGCGCGACTCCCATCGTCAACTGAGCCTGATCTGCCGCGACATGCAGTTGAGCCTCAATAAAGAGCCGGCGGACTATCCGAAACTGCACAAAGCCGTGTTGGTGGGGTTGCTGAGCCAGATCGGCCAGAAAACCGAAGAGGGCGATTACCTCGGTGCACGTCAGCGGCGGTTCTGGATTCATCCGTCGTCGGGTATCGGTAAAAAGCGTCCGCAGTGGCTGATGACCGCCGAACTGGTGGAAACCACCAAGCTCTACGCGCGCATGGTGGCGAAGATCGACGCCGACTGGATCGAGCCGCTGGCCGGGCACCTGATCAAGAAAAACCATTTCGAACCGCACTGGGAGAAAAAGCGCGGCCAGGTCGTGGCGTTCGAGCAGATCACCCTGTTCGGGTTGATCGTGGTCGGCCGTCGGCCGGTGCATTACGGCCCGGTGGACCCGGTGGTGTCTCGTGAATTGTTCATCCGCGAAGGGCTGGTGCGCGGTGAGATTCAGTCGAAGGCCAAGTGCCTGACCGCCAACAAACAGTTGCTGGAACAACTCGACGAACTGGAAGCCAAGGCCCGTCGTCGCGACATTCTTGCCGACGAAGAGACCCTGTTCGCCTTCTACGACGCGCGACTGCCGGCGGAGATTCACCAGACGGCGACCTTCGACAGCTGGTATCGGATCAACAGCCAGAAAGACCCGCAGCTGCTGATCATGCGCGAAGAGGACGTGCTGGCCCGAGAAGCCAGTGAAGTCACCGCCCAGCACTACCCGGATACGCTGCACATCGGCGACCTGGAATTGGCCCTCAACTACCACTTCGAACCCAACCATCCACGGGACGGCGTGACCCTGCGCGTGCCGGCACCGCTGTTGCCGATGCTGCCACCGGAGCGCCTGGAATGGCTGGTGCCGGGTGTCATCGAAGCCAAGTGCATTGCGCTGGTGCGCAACTTGCCCAAGGCCTTGCGCAAGAACTTCGTACCGGTGCCGGACTTCGTCAAGGCGGCCTTGCAGCGCATGACCTTTGCCGAGGGCTCGCTGCCCCAGGCCCTGGGGCGCGAGCTGCTGCGCATGACCGGTGCGCGGGTCAGCGATGAGGCCTGGGCCGAGGCGGCGCAGCAGGTCGAAAGCCATCTGCGGATGAACCTGGAAATCGTCGACGGCCAGGGCAAGTTCCTCGGTGAAGGTCGCGATCTGGCCGAGCTGACTGCGCGTTTCGCCGAAGCCAGTCAGGCTGCGTTGGCCGTCCCGCAAACCGCGAAAAGCCAGCAACCGGTGGAGCCGAAAGTGTTCGCCGCCGTCGCCGAAAAAACCCAACAGAAGATCGCCGGGCTGTCGATGACGGTGTATCCGGCGCTGGTGGAAGAGGCGGGCACGGTCAAGGAAGGACGTTTCTCGACGCCGGCCGAAGCCGAGTTCCAGCATCGCCGTGCGCTGCAACGCCTGCTGATGCAGCAACTGGCCGAATCGGCGAAGTTCCTGCGCGGCAAGTTGCCGGGCCTCACCGAACTGGGTCTGTTGTATCGCGACATGGGGCGTGTCGATGCGTTGGTGGAAGACATTCTGCTGGCCAGCCTCGACAGCTGCATTCTGGAAGGCGAAGACCCGCTGCCTCGTGATGGCGCGGGTCTGGCGTCCCTGGCTGAACGCAAGCGTGGCGCCTGGACCGAGCACGCCGAGCGTGTGGCGAAGCTGACCCTGGAAATCCTCAAGCTCTGGCACGGCTTGCAAAAACGCTTCAAGGGCAAGATCGATCTGGCGCAAGCCGTGGCCCTGAACGACATCAAGCAGCAGCTCAGCCACCTGGTCTATCCGGGGTTTGTCCGGGAAACGCCGATGCAGTGGCTCAAGGAGTTGCCGCGTTACCTCAAGGCCATCGAGCAGCGCTTCGAAAAAATCGCTGCCCAGGTGCAGCGCGACCGGGTCTGGAGCGGCGAATTGAGCGGCCTGTGGACGCAATACCAGACCCGCGCCGGCAAACACGCCCAGGAAGGCAAGCGCGATCCGCAGCTGGAGTTGTACCGCTGGTGGCTGGAGGAATACCGGGTTTCGCTGTTTGCCCAGCAACTGGGAACCAAGGTGCCGATCTCCGACAAGCGGCTGAACAAGCAGTGGACGCAAGTCGAACCCTGACCCGACTCCTGAACACCTGGCCCCTGTGGGAGCGAGCCTGCTCGCGATGGTCGTCAACGATAACGCGGGATGACTGACACCCCGCGGCGTTCTTGCTTCCATCGCGAGCAGGCTCGCTCCCACAGTTGACGTTGCCGGTATCAGCCAGCCAGTTCACCAGCAAAAGGCGCCAAAACCCAAGGTTTATGGCAAACTTCGCGACCATAAACGCCAGTTTCGCGACCCAGAGCCTTCGACCCGGTTGCGAGCAGGAATAAAGCGATGCCAGGTTTGCGTCCCCCCGGATGGGAATAGACCCTTTGTGTGTTGGTACGACGGTGCCAATACTTTCAGCCTGAACAGATCAGAGACACGACCATGCATAACGTCGTCATCAGTGGCACCGGCCTGTACACCCCGGCCAACAGCATTTCCAACGAAGAGCTGGTCCAGTCTTTCAATACCTACGTCGCGCAATTCAACGCCGACAACGCCGATGCCATCGCGCGTGGTGAAGTGCAAGCGTTGACCGAGTCCAGCGCCGCTTTCATCGAAAAAGCTTCCGGCATCAAGAGCCGCTTTGTCATGGACAAGGACGGCATCCTCGATCCGCAACGCATGGCCCCACGCCTGCCGGAGCGTACCAACGACGAGTGGTCGGTGCTTTGCCAGATGGCCATCGGTGCGGCCGAACAAGCCTTGCAGCGCGCCGGCAAGACCGCGGCGGAAATCGACGGCGTGATCGTCGCCTGCTCCAACCTGCAACGTGCCTACCCGGCCATTGCCATCGAAGTCCAGGAAGCGCTGGGCATCCAGGGTTTCGGTTTCGACATGAACGTGGCGTGTTCTTCGGCAACCTTCGGTATCCAGACCGCCGCCAACAGCGTGCAACTGGGCCAGGCCCGGGCGATCCTGATGGTCAACCCGGAAGTCTGCACCGGCCACCTGAACTTCCGTGACCGCGACAGCCACTTCATCTTCGGCGATGCCGCCACCGCGGTAATCATCGAACGTGCCGACCTGGCGACGTCCAAATACCAGTTCGACATCGTCAGCACCAAGCTGCTGACCAAGTTCTCCAATAACATCCGCAACAACTTCGGCTTCCTCAACCGCGCGGCGGAAGAGGGTATCGGCGCCAAGGACAAACTGTTCGTGCAGGAAGGCCGCAAGGTGTTCAAGGAAGTCTGCCCGATGGTGGCCGAGCTGATCGCTGAGCATCTGCAGGAGAACCAGCTCAACATCAGCGACGTGAAGCGCTTCTGGCTGCACCAGGCCAACCTCAGCATGAACCACCTGATCGTCAAGAAGCTGCTGGGCCGCGACGCCACCGAACAGGAAGCCCCGGTGATTCTCGACACCTACGCCAACACCAGTTCCGCCGGTTCCGTGATTGCGTTCCACAAGAACCAGGACGATCTGCCCGCCGGCTCGCTGGCCGTGCTCAGCTCGTTCGGCGCCGGTTATTCGATTGGTAGTGTGTTGCTGCGCAAGCGCTGAAATTGCTCGCGGTAAAAAAAATCGCAGCCAATGGCTGCGATTTTTTTTGCGCAAGTACAACGAGAAAACAGAAACAGCCTGGCGTTGTTATATCGGAGGATGATGGGGACCGAGATAACAACGCCAGGCTGTAAAAGGGGCTCAGGCTTCCTTGCCCGAGTCGTGTAGCGGGGTGAATCAGAACTTCGCTTCGGCATCCAGTTGCAGGGTGTTGATGTCCGAATCGGTTTTCTTGATGTTGGCGTTGGTCTGGTCCGAGGTCGCCATGAAGTAGGTCGCGCCCAGGGCGAAGTTTTTGTCCAGGTCGTAGCTCACTTTCAGCTTGCTGCCGCGCGAACCGGTGAAGCCGTTGGCGAAGTCGGAGTCGGTGAAGGCACCCACCACAGCGTTACGCTGCACGTCGCGGTAGTTGTAGTCCAGGTTGAAGCCGTAGACCTTGGACTTCACACCGGCCAGCCAGCCAGTGTCCTGGTCGTTGCTGGCATCGGTGTTGTTGACGTACTGACCGTACAGCGACAGCGGTACCGGCAGGTTGGTGAAGTCCAACTGGCCAAAGCCTTCGTACAGTTTGAAGGTTTCGTTCGGGCTGTTGCCGTTGACGGCCAGGGCGCATGGCGTAGTGACGGTGCCGCTGGTAGGGCAGGCACTGTCCTTGTCGTTGCCGTAGGAGTAGATACTGCCACCCAACGTCATTTTCATGCTGTCGGTGATGGCGAAGCGCGCGCCCAGCTGGCCAGCGTACAGACGCAGGTCATGCTTGAACTGCACGCCTTCACCGTCGACGTTGTCCTTGAGGGTGTAGTGGCCGGCGCTACCGAACAGCTCGGTGCTGCCGCTCAGCGGGTACTTGTAGGTGACGGCCAGACCTTCAGGGTTGATGTCGCTATCCCAGATGATGTCGCCCATGCTCACCCATTGTTGCGGCATCTTGCCGCCAACCAGGTGCAGGTTCTTGATCGCGTCAGGGTGGTAGTCGATGTAACCCTGGTCCAGCCAGATCTGCTTCTTGTCGAAGTAGTTGTTCAGGTCCTGGTTGGTCGAGCGAGCGTCGTCGTTGCTGCCGGTAGCGATACGGATACCGGTGTCGACTTGCGGGTTGATTTCGCTGTAGGCACCCAGGCGGGCACGAATGCGCTGACGGTCCTGGTCCTTGTTGTTTGGCACGCCATCGTTGTGTACGGTTTCTTCACGGAAACGTACGTCACCCTTGAACTGGGTCTTGGCGGCCCACGCCAGCTTCTGGTCGAAGGTGCTCAGTGCCTCGGTTTTCTTCGCGGTGGCCGCGATTTGCTCGTTGGTCTCTTGCTGAGCCTGACGGGCGATCTGCTGGTCTTTCTGATCCCTGGCCAGCTCGGCTTGCAGTTCGCTGTACTGCGCGTTGGTGATCGAGCCGTTAGCCTTGAGCATGTCGAGCAGTTTGGCGTCGACTGCGGCACTGGCCGGAACACTCATGGCCAGCAACAGGCCACCGCACAAGGCCGCCGCAGTTTTCGTGGAAGCAAGACGCATATCAATCTCCGAAGATGAGAGGGGATGACAGAGCCATCCGGGACACAACCGACCGTAAGGGGCGGAAAACAGTGGCCGGGTATAACCCGGCGCTCTAAAAACAGGCGCCAGTATCGCGATGGTTTATTACAGAGCGGTGGCAATGTGATGTCATGTCGATGACGATACAAAGTCGCCGTGAACTATTGAGTTAGAGCACTGTCGTCGTTTTGCCCGTGTGCATTGCGCAGCGATGGGCGATACTCGCGGGGCTTTCACGCCATCAAGAGTGAGGACGGTGATGCCGTTGCAACGCCTGCAAAGACTGTCAGAAATCGCCCCGCAGACCTGGGACGCCATGGTTCCGGAGAGTCAGCCTTTTCTGCGTCACGCTTTTTTGAGCGCACTGGAAGACAGCGGCAGCGTCGGACCCCATTCCGGCTGGCAGCCCGAGCATTTGCTGCACATTGAAGGTGAGCGCCTGATCGCCGCGCTGCCCAGTTATCGCAAGTGGCATTCCTACGGTGAATACGTGTTCGATCACGCCTGGGCCGACGCCTGTGCACGCGCCGGCATCGATTACTATCCCAAACTGTTGACCGCGGTGCCGTTCAGCCCTGTCAGCGGGCCGCGGCTGTTGGCGGCCACGGTAGAAGACGGCTTCGAATTATTGAACAGCCTGCCGGGCTACCTGGAGATAGAAGAACTCTCCAGCGCCCACATCAACTTCACCGATCCGTTCACCGATGCGGCACTGAGCGAGCAGCCCGGCTGGCTGCAGCGCGTTGGCTGTCAATACCACTGGCAGAATCGCGGCTACCGGGATTTCCAGGACTTCCTCGACGTGCTGAGCTCGCGCAAGCGCAAACAGATGCGCAAGGAGCGCGAGCAGGTGGCCGGGCAGGGTTTTGAGTTCGAATGGCTGGAGGGGCGGGAGCTGAGTCAGGCGCAATGGGATTTCGTCTATGCCTGCTACGCCAATACGTACGCGGTGCGCCGGCAAGCGCCGTACCTGACGCGGGCGTTTTTCAGCCTATTGGCCGAACGCATGCCGGAGTCGATTCGCGTGGTGCTGGCCAAACAGGGTACACGGCCAGTGGCGATGGCGTTCAGCCTGGTGGGGGGCGACAGCTTTTATGGGCGTTACTGGGGATGCCTGGCGGAGTTCGATCGCCTGCATTTCGAGACCTGTTTCTACCAGGGTATGGACTATGCCATTGCCAACGGTTTCCAGCGTTTCGATGCCGGGGCCCAGGGCGAGCACAAACTGATTCGTGGATTCGAGCCAGTCATTACGCATTCCTGGCATTACCTGCGGCATCCGGGGTTGAAAGCGGCGGTGAAAGACTTTCTGGAACAGGAGCGGCTGGGGGTGATGGCTTATGCAGAGGATGCGAAGTCAGCCTTGCCTTATCGACAAGGCTGATCTTCAACTTGGCGTGTCAGCTGTCTTCCTTGCCCAGCCAGCGGTACAGCACACCGCCGACGACTGCACCGAGTAGCGGTGCGACCCAGAACATCCACAGTTGTTGAATCGCCCAGCCGCCGACGATCAGCGCCGGGCCGGTGCTGCGCGCCGGGTTGACCGAGGTGTTGGTGACCGGGATCGAGATCAGGTGGATGAGCGTCAGTCCCAGGCCGATGGCAATCGGTGCCAGTCCGGCCGGTGCACGTTTATCGGTGGTGCCGAGGATGATCAGGATGAACATCGCGGTCATCACCAGTTCACAGACGAACCCTGCTGCCATCGAGTAGCCGCCAGGCGAGTGTTCGCCGTAGCCGTTGGACGCCAGGCCGCCCGCCAGTTCGAAACCGGGTTTGCCGCTGGCAATGAAGTACAGCAGGGCGGCTGCGATCACGCCGCCAATGACCTGGGCTATGACGTAGGCCGGTAATTCATTGGCCGGAAACCGCCCGCCCACGACCAGGCCGAGGGATACCGCGGGATTGAGATGGCAGCCGGAAATATGGCCGATGGCGAAAGCCATGGTCAGCACTGTCAGGCCAAATGCAAAGGACACCCCGAGCAGGCCGATTCCCACCTGCGGAAAAGCCGCCGCCAATACCGCACTGCCGCAACCACCCAACACCAGCCAGAACGTACCTACCAACTCGGTCGCCGAACGTTTTAACAGAGACATGAGAGAGGGCCCTTTCGAGATTTTGCTGCCTTGTGCATCCAGCCGATGGACTGCAGAACCACCTCCAGAAGGTTGAAGTGAGTACAGCAGGGTTTTTTCAGAATTCCAGCAGGCATAAAAAACCGCCAGGGCCCGTGGATGACGGGCTCTGGCGGTTTACTAAAATTTCTCGGCTTCACTTGCCCCCCTGTAGGAGCGAGCTTGCTCGCGATGAACCAGAGAACGCCGCGGGCTGTCAGGCTCCCAGCATTATCGTTGACGACCATCGCGAGCGAGCTCGCTCCTACAGGTTATGTGGCCATTCTGAGGATCAATCGATCCCGACAAATCCACCGGTCTGGTGTTGCCACAACCGTGCATACAAACCGCCATGGGCCAGCAGCTCGGCGTGGGTTCCGGTTTCGGCGATCTTGCCGTTTTCCAGCACCACCAGCCGGTCCATCCGGGCAATGGTCGAGAGCCGGTGAGCGATGGCGATCACGGTCTTGCCCTGCATCAGGGTCTCGAGGCTTTCCTGGATCGCCGCTTCGACTTCCGAATCCAGTGCCGACGTGGCCTCGTCCATGATCAGGATCGGCGCGTCCTTGAGCAGCACACGGGCGATAGCAATACGCTGGCGCTGGCCTCCGGAGAGCTTCACTCCGCGCTCACCGACGTGGGCGTCGAAACCGGTGCGGCCTTCGGCGTCCGAGAGTGAGGGAATGAAACCGTCAGCCCGGGCCTTGTACACCGCTTCCCAGAGTTGGGTGTCGGTGGCGTCGGGTTTGCCGTACAGCAGGTTGTCACGGATCGAGCGGTGCAACAGCGACGTGTCCTGGGTGATCATGCCGATGCGTTCGCGAAGGCTTTCCTGGCTGACGTGGGCGATGTTCTGGCCGTCGATCAGGATGCATCCGCCTTCGACGTCGTACAGGCGCAGCAGCAGGTTCACCAGGGTCGATTTGCCGGCACCGGACGGGCCGATCAGGCCGATTTTTTCACCGGCCTTGATGGTCAGGCTGAGGTCGCCGATGATCCCGCTCTGCTTGCCGTAGTGGAAGTCCACCTGTTCGAAGCGCACTTCGCCACGGGCCACCGCCAAAGGCTTGGCCTGGTCGCGGTCGGTGACGCTGACCGGTTGCGAGATGGTCTGCAGACCGTCCTGCACCATGCCGATGTTCTCGAAGATGCCGGTCACCACCCACATGATCCAGCCGGACATGTTGACGATACGGATCACCAGGCCGGTGGCCAGGGCAATCGCCCCCACGCTGATCAGCGACTGCGTCCACAACCACAGGGCCAGGCCGGTGGTGCAGACGATCAGCAAGCCATTCATGCTGGTGATGACCACGTCCATGCTGGTGACCACCCGGCCGGCCAGTTGCGCCTTTTCGGTTTGTTCCTTAATCGCTTCGCGGGCGTATTGCTGTTCGAAGTTGGTGTGGGCGAACAGCTTCAGGGTGGTGATGTTGGTGTAGCCGTCGACAATCCGCCCCATGAGTTTGGAGCGCGCATCAGATGCCACCACCGAGCGATCCTTGACCCGTGGCACGAAGTAGTAGAGGGCACCGACGAAGGCAAAGATCCACGTCAGCAGCGGGATCATCAGGCGCCAGTCGGCTTCGGCGAACAGCACCAGCGAACTGATGGCGTAGATCAGCACATGCCACAATGCATCAACGGCCTGCACGGCGGAATCGCGCAGTGAGTTGCCAGTTTGCATGATGCGTTGGGCGATGCGCCCGGCGAAGTCGTTCTGGAAGAAATTCAGGCTCTGCTTGAGCACGTAGCTGTGGTTCTGCCAGCGGATCATGCTGGTCATGCTGGGGCTCAGGGTCTGGTGCACCAGCAGGTCATGCAAGCCCACGAATATGGGGCGCAGCACCAGCGCGACCACCACCATCCAGGTCAGTTCGAGGGCATGCTCGCGGAACAGATTGGCGTTCGGTGTGCCTTGGGCCAGGTCGATGATGCGGCTCAGGTAGCTGAACAACGCCACCTCGATCAACGCGCCAATCAGGCCGACGATCAACAGGGCGGCGAAGCTCGGCCAGACCTGCTTGAGGTAATAAGTGTAGAAAGGGAAGACCCGGTCCGGCGGAGACGCCGTCGGTGCTTCACGGAAAACATCGATCAGTTTTTCAAAGCGGCGATAAAGCATCGGTTGTTCGCCCGCGAACGGGCTCTCCTTTTAACGGTTTGAGCGTTGCCGGCAATCGCCGGCAGCGGCTCGGACATCCTTGTCCAGCTTAGTCTCAGTCGATGCGCTTGGCCGACTTGATGAAGACCGGGTCGGCCGGTACGTCGCGCATGCCGTTTTTGGTGGTGGTTGGCGCGTTGACGATGATGTCGACCACATCCATGCCCTTGACCACTTTGGCGAACACGGCATAACCGGCGTCGCGACCCGGATCGAGGAAATCGTTGTCCTTGACGTTGATGAAGAACTGGCTGGTGGCCGAGTCCGGATCGGAAGTGCGTGCCATCGACAGCGTGCCACGCACGTTATGCAGGCCGTTGCTGGCTTCGTTCTTGATCGGATCCTTGGTCGGCTTCTGCTGCATCGAGGAGGTGAAACCACCGCCCTGGGCCATGAACCCCGGGATCACCCGATGGAAAATGGTGTTGTTGTAGAAGCCGCTGTCGACGTATGCAAGGAAGTTCTTGGTACTGATCGGGGCCTTGACCGGGTCCAGTTCGATTTCGATCTGGCCGTTGGTGGTGTCCAGCAGCACATGCGGGGTCTTTTCCGGCGTTGCGGCCATCAGGTTGGCGGCAAACAGGACGGAGCCTGCGGCGAGGGCGATTTTTTTCAGCATGGGTCATTGATCCTGAGTGGTGGTATCGACTGCGGTCAGAAACTCCAGCAGCGTCTGGTTGAAGTGTTCCGGCTGGTCCAGCGGCGTGGCGTGGCGTGAATCGGCGATCACCACCAGCCGCGCGTCGGGCAGCAGTTTTACGTAGTTTTCCTTCAGTGCCACCGGTGTGTAGTCACGGTCGGCACTGACGATGAGAGTTGGACAGGTGACCTTCGAAAGTCGTTCCTGAACCCCCCAGCCCACAATGGCATTGAAGCTGGCGAGATAAGCATGTTTGTCGTTTTTTGCCCAGCGCTCGGCCATCTTTTGTCGCAAGTCGGCCTGCTCGGGCTTCGGGAACAACTTGTCGCCCAGCGCCTTGCCGATGGTGCCAAGGCTGAGGGCGCGCATCAGGCTCCAGCGCTTGAACCACTGCCAATAGTCATCGCGGCTGCGCAGTTTGACCTGCGGCGCGCTATTGACGATGCACAGGCTCTTGAGCAGTGGCGGCTGATCCACAGCCAGCTGGAAGCCGATCATGCCACCCATGGACAGGCCGACATAGTGGGCCGGGCCGAGATCAAGGTGTTCGATCAGTGCAATCAGGTCAGCGCTGAACCCGGCAATGCTGTAGCGCTCCCGGGGTTTGTCCGAACGGCCGTGGCCGCGCACATCCGGGACGATCACCCGGTAGCGGGTGGCCAGTGCCGGGATCTGTTTTTCCCAGTCCAGCGTGCTGGAGCCCAGACCGTGGACCAGCAGCAGCGGCGTGCCGTGACCGTATTCCTCATAGTGCAGGTTGCAACCTTCGTGTTCGAAATAGGCCATGCATACACTCCGTGTCAGGCTTGTTCGGGGGCGGCGAACGGCGCGTCCAGTGGCGCGGTGTCAAACGTACGCAGCAGTTCGATGAGAATCTGCGTGGCCGGCCCGAGCGGTTTGTCCTTGTTCGAGTACAGGTAAAAGCTCGGGTTACGACTGCCGCCCTGATCCAACGGTAGCAGCTTGAGCGTACCTTCCTTGAGTTCTCGTTCGATCATGTGCCTGGGCAGCCAGGCAAACCCCAGGCCGCTGCTGACGAAGGTTGCGGCGGTGGCCAGGCTGCCGACGGTCCAGCGCTGTTCGGCACCGAGCCAGCCGACGTCCCGTGGTTGCTGGCGGCCCGAGTCGCGGATCACCACTTGCATCTGGCTTTCCAGGTCCTGAAAGCTCAGTTCGCGGTTGAGGCGGTGCAGGGGGTGCTCCGGGTGGGCAACCGCGACGAACTCGACGTCGCTCAATTCCGCGCCCAGGTATCCGGGAATGCTGAGCCCGGTGATGGCCAGGTCGGCCACGCCTTCGAGCAGCACTTCCTCCACACCCGACAGCACTTCCTCACGCAGACGCACCCGGCAGCCACGGCTTTGCGGCATGAACGCGGTCAAGGCGCGGACGAGGCGGGCACTCGGGTAAGCGGCATCGACCACCAGGCGCACTTCGGCTTCCCAGCCCTGTTCCATGTGATGGGCCAGGTCTTCGAGTTGACTGGCCTGCTTCACCAGTTGCCGGGAGCGGCGCAACAGTACGCCGCCGGCCTCGGTCAGCACGGCTTTGCGTCCGTCGATGCGCAGCAAGGGTACGCCGAGCTGATCCTGCATGCGTGCCACGGTATAGCTGACTGACGATTGCGAGCGATGCAGCGCCTCGGCGGCCTGGGCGAAACCACCGTGATCGACCACGGCTTGCAGTGTTCGCCATTGATCAAGGGTCACGCGGGGCGCTTTCATGTTGAGCTCCTCTTGTCCTAAGCTGGCAGCCCTTACTGGAGGCTGCTGAATGAAAAAATTCTGTTGTGTGCTGCTGGCACTATTGCCGCTGACGGCAATGGCTTACCCGATCGATGTGAAAAAAGACCTCAACGGCATGAAGATCGATTACCAGACCTACGACACGGATAACGACATCGGCTCCATCCAGGTGGCCAACTACGGCGAAGTCGATGCGAGCTGCAAGGCCGTCTTCATCAATGGCCCGGAAGCACCGCGTAGCCGCAAGATCGATGTACCGGCCGGCAAGCACAAAAATGCCACCGCCAAATTCACCCGCAGCATCATCAAGCTGCGCATCGAGCTGACCTGCACCCCGAAATGAAATCAATCCCCCTGTGGGAGCGAGCCTGCTCGCGAAGGCGTCGTGTCAGTCGAGATCACTTTTGTTGACCCACCGCTTCGCGAGCAGGCTCGCTCCTACAAGGGCAAGACATGCTGAGCTTATAAACGAATTTATTGATGGGTTATAGCAGTTATTTGCGCTTTTTCATCGATATGACTCTGTTTAACCTTCACTCCATCGACCTACAGCATTCTCAGATGGAGGCTACATCCCATGTCCCGCGTTCTGATCATCGAAAGCAGTGCCCGTCAGCAAGACTCGGTTTCCCGCCAACTGACCCAGACGTTCATCAGCCAGTGGAAAGCCGCTCACCCGACTGACCAGATCACCGTCCGGGACCTGGCCGTCAAGCCGGTGCCGCACCTGGACATCAACCTGCTGGGTGGCTGGATGAAACCCGCCGAGCAGCGCAGCGACATCGAACAGGCCTCCCTGGAGCGCTCCAACCAGTTGACCGACGAATTGCTCGCCGCCGACGTGCTGGTCATGGCCGCCCCCATGTACAACTTTGCGATCCCCAGCACCCTGAAAGCCTGGCTCGACCATGTACTGCGTGCCGGCGTGACCTTCAAGTACACCGAAACCGGTCCGCAAGGCCTGCTCAGCGGCAAGCGTGCCTATGTGTTGACGGCTCGCGGCGGCATCTACGCCGGCAGCGCCGCCGATCACCAGGAACCGTACCTGCGTCAGGTCATGGGCTTCATCGGCATCCACGACGTGACGTTCATCCACGCCGAAGGCATGAACCTGGGCGGTGACTTCCAGGAGAAAGGCCTGAACCAGGCCAACGCCAAGCTTTCGCAAGTGGCCTGACCGGTTAATCGCCAGATAATCGCTGGATGGTCTAGTGACCTGGCGCAACCCTTCAAGCCTGTACGCGCATCGAACCTCCCTTCGCACTTGTTGCTCCTGAGTGCTCTGGCCCGATTGAACGCTTTAGCGAGATCGGGCTTTTTTTTGCCTGCGATCTGACGAGTATCTGCACAGGTCTCCTGTAGGAGCGAGCCTGCTCGCGATTGCGGTGTGTCAGACAAGGTGTTGTCGACTGACACTCAGTCATCGCGAGCAGGCTCGCTCCCACAGGTTTTGTGTGTTTTCCGACAGCTCTCGGGTTCGCGATTCAAAGCAAAACCCGCTATCGTCGCCGCCATTCGAAATGAGGCGAGCATGGGCTATCTACTTGTTGTCACGCTGATCCAGGCGTTTTCCTTCAGTTTGATCGGCGAATACCTGGCCGGTCATGTCGACAGTTACTTCGCCGTGCTGGTACGCGTGCTGCTGGCCGGGCTGGTGTTCCTGCCACTGACCCGCTGGCGCTCGGTGGAGCCGGCGTTCATGCGTGGCATGCTGTTGATCGGCGCGCTGCAGTTCGGCGTGACGTACGTCTGCCTGTACTTGAGCTTTCGTGTACTGACGGTGCCGGAGGTGCTGCTGTTCACCATCCTCACGCCGCTGCACGTGACCCTGATCGAAGATGCATTGAATCGACGGTTCAACCCCTGGGCCCTGGTCGCCGCACTCGTGGCGGTGGCGGGGGCGGCCGTGATCCGCTTTGACCGGATCAACCCGGACTTCTTCATGGGTTTCCTGTTGCTGCAACTGGCCAACTTCACCTACGCCGCCGGCCAGGTGCTCTACAAACACCTGGTTGCGCGCCATCCGAGCGACCTGCCGCATTACCGACGTTTCGGCTTCTTCTACCTCGGCGCACTGGCGGTGGCGTTGCCGGCGTTTCTATTGTTCGGCAAACAGAACTTCCTGCCCGAAGCCCCGCTGCAATGGGGTGTGCTGCTGTTCCTCGGCCTGGTCTCGACCGCTTTGGGGCTCTACTGGTGGAACAAAGGCGCGTGCCTGGTCAACGGCGGCACCCTGGCGGTGATGAACAACCTGCATGTGCCGGTGGGGTTGCTGATCAACCTGCTGATCTGGAACCAGCATGAAGAACTGGGGCGGTTGTTGCTCGGTGGTTCGGTGATTTTGCTGGCGGTGTGGATCAGTCGGTTGGGTATACGCAAGCCTTTGGCCGTTCACTAAACCCTGGGTAATCCGATATCCCTGTGGGAGCGAGCCTGCTCCGGGCGGCGTTCCGACGATGACGGAGTGTCAGTCGACGATGATGTTGCCTGATCCACCGCTTTCGCGAGCAGGCTCGCTCCTGCAAGGGATTGCGTGATCTCCGAAAATCACTTCGGCGCCAATTGATCCACCAGAAACCCGATAAACGCCCGGGTCTTCTGCGGCACCCGCCGTGCCGACGAATACACTGCGTTGATGGTAATCGCCGGGGCCTGCCATTCGCACAGCACCGGCACCAGTCGCCCGGCTGCCAGCGCATCCTCGACGATGAAGTCGGGCAGCAGGGCGATGCCCATGCCGGCTTCGGCGGCCTGGGCGAGCAAGTCGCCGTTGTTGGCGTGCAACGGGCCGGTGACGTTCACCCGCTGGGTTTCCTTGCCATTGCACAGTTGCAGGCTGACACCGCTCTGCAGATACCCGTAGTTCAGGCATTGATGGGCGCGCAGATCCTGCGGCGTCTGCGGGATGCCCGCGCGCTCGAGATAAGCAGGAGATGCCACCATGATGCGCGGTGCAGGCGCCAGTTGCCGGGCGATCATCGTCGAGTCGGGCATGCTGGCGATGCGGATGGTGACGTCAAACCCACCCCGAACCGGGTCGACTTGCTGGTCGCTGAGCACCAGTTGCAACTCGATGTTCGGGTGCAATTCATGAAACAGCGGAATCAACGGCCCCAATCGCCGAAGACCGAACGACATCGGCGCATTGACCCGCAATACACCGCGCAACTCGCCGATGCCGTCACGGGCGCGTTGCTCGGCCTCGTCCAGCGCCGCCAACACTTCCCGTGCCGCTTCGAAATACTCGGCCCCGGCTTCCGTCAGGTGCAGGCTGCGGGTGGTGCGTTGCAGCAACTGCACGCCGATGGCTTCTTCCAGCGCCTGAATCTGTTTGCTGACTTTCGAGCGCGGTACGTCCATGGCCCTGGCGGCTGCGGCGAAGCCGTTTTCGCCGACCGTGACGACGAAGGCACGCATGCATTCGATGCGATCCATATTGTCCCTATTTTGGAATCAATGATTCTCGATTTTAGGTAATTGTCCCTTTTATGGCTAGCCCCTAAAGTGACATCCAAGCCGACAGCAAAGCCCCTTGCGGCAACGTCGACTCACCCTGAATTCATTCGAAGTATCGACATCAAAAGGAACGCGCCATGTCTATTCGTGAACTGCTCAACCCAACCAACTCCGCCCTGATCCTGATCGACCACCAGCCGCAAATGGCATTCGGCGTTCAGTCCATCGACCGTCAGACCCTGAAGAACAACACCGTGGGCCTCGCCAAGGCGGCGAAGATTTTCAACGTACCGACCATCTACACCTCGGTCGAAACCGAAAGTTTCAGCGGTTACATCTGGCCGGAATTGTTGGCGGTGCACCCGGATCAAAAGCCGATCGAACGCACTTCGATGAACTCCTGGGAAGACAAGGCACTGGTTGACGCGGTGAAAGCCACCGGGCGCAAAAAACTGATCATCGCGGCGTTGTGGACTGAGGTCTGCCTGACGTTCCCGGCATTGGAAGCCCTGGCTGAAGGCTACGAGGTCTACATCGTCACCGACGCTTCCGGTGGCACCAGCAAGGAGGCCCACGACATGTCGGTGCAACGGATGATTCAGGCCGGCGCGGTACCGGTGACCTGGCAGCAGGTATTGCTCGAGTACCAGCGTGACTGGGCACACAAGGACACTTACGAGGCGGTCATGGCGCTGGTGCTGGAACACAGCGGCGCGTACGGCATGGGGGTGGACTACGCCTACACCATGGTCCACAAGGCGCCGCAGCGGCAGGTCAAGTAAACGAGAAAACTATCGCGACATTTGTGGGAGCGAGCCTGCTCGCGATGAGGGAGGGTCAATCGACATCATTGTTGAATGACCCAACGCCATCGCGAGCAGGCTCGCTCCTACAGGTTTTTTGTGGTGTTACATCATGCGTTTTTCGGCTTCGGGAATGTGGTTTGCCCCCAGCACTGCCGGCAGCAGCCCGGCCCGTAAATCCGTACCGCTGGGCTGCTGGTACAGGCTCAAGCCAAACTCCGGCAGCACCGCCAGCAGGTAGTCGAAAATATCCCCCTGAATCCGCTCGTAATCGGCCCACGCCGTGGTGCGGGTAAAGCAGTAGATTTCCAGCGGAATACCCTGGGCCGTGGTCTGCATCTGGCGGACCATGCAGGTCATGTTCGGCTGGATCTCCGGGTGACTCTTCAGGTAGGCCAGCGCATAGGCGCGGAAGGTGCCGATATTGGTCATCCGCCGGCGGTTGGCCGACATGGCCGCGACGTTGCCCTGGGCTTCGTTCCAGGCCTTGAGCTCGGCCTGTTTGCGGGTGATGTAGTCGGTGAGCAAGTGCACCTGGGACAGCTTCAGCTCTTCGTCGTCACGCAGAAAGCGTACGCCGCTGGCGTCGATGAACAGGCTGCGTTTGATTCGGCGGCCACCTGACGCCTGCATGCCGCGCCAGTTCTTGAACGACTCGGACATCAGGCGCCAGGTCGGGATCGAGACGATGGTCTTGTCGAAATTCTGCACCTTGACCGTGTGCAGGGTGATGTCCACCACATCACCGTCGGCGCCCACCTGGGGCATCTCGATCCAGTCACCAACCCGCAGCATGTCGTTGCTGGTCAACTGCACACTGGCGACGAACGACAGCAGCGTGTCCTTGTAGACCAACAGGATCACCGCCGACATGGCGCCCAGACCCGACAGCAGCAACAGTGGCGAGCGGTCGATCAGCGTGGCGACGATGATGATTGCGCCAAACACGTACAACACCATTTTCGCCAGTTGCACATAGCCTTTGATCGAGCGGGTGCGGGCGTGCTCGGTGCGGGCGTAAATGTCCAGCAGGGCACTGAGCAGGGCGCTGACCGCCAGCAGCAGAAACAGCAAGGTGAAGGACAGCGCGACGTTGCCGAGGAATTTCAGACTGGTTTTGCTCAGGTCCGGCACCAGATTGAGCCCGAACTGGATCACCAGCGAAGGCGTGATCTGCGCCAGGCGATGGAACACCTTGTTCTGCAGGAAATCATTGACCCAGTGCAAGGCCGGCTGGCGGCCGAGCATTTTGGCCGCGTGCAAAATGAGGTAACGCGCCACCCGTCCGAGGAACAGCGCCAGCGCCAAAAGCAACAGCAGCGACAGGCTGGAGTGCACGAGCGGGTGCTGGTCGAGGGCACCCCAAAGGTCTTGGACGTTGATCCAGAGCTGTTTGATATCCATGGTTGAAACGATTCTTCTGTCGGGCGCGAGGGCTGATTAGAGCATTTAAGACGCTTTGTATTACGTTTGGGGCAAAATCAGGCAACAAAAAACCAACTGTTTACCGCCATTTGTATAAAGAAACTCGGCCTGAGCGCTCGAAACCGTTACCCTATGCAGCTGTTTTTTTGCATTTCTTCGAGGTAGCACCCGTGTTTTCCCAATTCGCCCTGCACGAACGCCTGCTCAAAGCCGTGGCCGAGCTGAAATTTGTCGAGCCAACGCCTGTGCAAGCCGCGGCCATTCCGCTGGCGCTCCAGGGGCGTGACCTGCGGGTGACGGCGCAAACCGGTAGCGGCAAAACCGCTGCATTCGTTTTGCCCATCCTCAACCGTCTGATCGGCCCGGCGAAAATCCGCGTCAGCATCAAGACCCTGATCCTGCTGCCGACCCGCGAACTGGCCCAGCAGACGCTGAAGGAAGTTGAACGCTTTTCGCAGTTCACCTTCATCAAGTCCGGCCTGATCACCGGCGGCGAAGACTTCAAGGTCCAGGCCGCGATGCTGCGCAAGGTGCCGGACATCCTGATCGGTACGCCGGGCCGGATGATCGAGCAACTGAACGCCGGCAACCTCGACCTCAAGGAAGTCGAAGTCCTGGTGCTCGACGAAGCCGACCGCATGCTCGACATGGGCTTTGCCGAAGACGTGCAGCGTCTGGTGGACGAATGCCCGAACCGTCAGCAGACCATGCTGTTCTCCGCCACCACGGGCGGTTCCGGCCTGCGCGAGATGATTGCCAAGGTCCTGAACAACCCTGAGCACCTGCAGCTCAACGCGGTCAGCCAGCTGAACGACACCACTCGCCAGCAAATCATCACCGCTGACCACAACCAGCACAAAGAACAGATCGTCAATTGGCTGCTGGCCAACGAGACCTACCAGAAGGCCATCGTCTTCACCAACACCCGGGCCATGGCCGACCGCATCTACGGCCGCCTGGTGGCGCAGGAATACAAAGCGTTCGTACTGCACGGCGAGAAAGACCAGAAGGATCGCAAACTGGCGATCGACCGCCTGAAGCAGGGCGGCGTGAAAATCCTCGTGGCCACCGACGTCGCCGCTCGCGGTCTGGACGTGGACGGCCTGGACCTGGTGATCAACTTCGACATGCCACGCAGCGGCGACGAATACGTGCACCGCATCGGTCGTACCGGCCGCGCCGGCAACGATGGCCTGGCCATCTCGCTGATCTGCCACGGCGACTGGAACCTGATGTCGAGCATCGAGCGCTACCTCAAGCAGAGCTTCGAGCGTCGTACCATCAAGGAAGTCAAAGGCACCTACGGCGGACCGAAAAAGGTCAAGGCCTCGGGCAAGGCCGTCGGCGTGAAAAAGAAAAAGACCGACGCCAAGGGCGACAAGAAAAAAACTGCCGCCAAGACCCCGACCAAGCGCAAGAGCGCCAACCGGCCGAAGAGCGATTCGCTGGTCAGCAAGGACGGCATGGCCCCGCTCAAGCGCCGCAAGCCGGAAGCGCCGGCGGCCGAGTAAGTCGTTGCAAGTGACTCAAGAAAAACCCGGACAGTGTCCGGGTTTTTTTATGTCTGATGATTATCCACCATGGCAGCAGCTCGACTTCTCCTGTTCCTCATATTTGTCATGATGTCGCACCCACTCCATGATTTCCTCCTCATTGCGGCCCTTGGGTGTCATGTCGAGGTAGTTGTAGGCGCCGACCAGCAAGTCCAGGCCCCGGGCATAGGTGGAGTAGGTATGGAAAATTTCCCCGGCTTCGTTGCGATAAAACACGCTGAGGCCGGGGAGTTCTTCCTCGGCGCCGTCGGTTTTTTCGTAGTTGTACGTAGCCTTTCCGGCGGCGACGTCTTCGGCTCGGGCACAGACGCCAAAGTCGTAGTTGAAGTCGCATCCTGCTGACGACACCCAGTCGAACTTCCAGCCCATGCGCCGCTTGAACGCCTGGAATTCTGCGAACGGTGCGTGGGAAACCGCCACCACTGCAATATCGTGGTGGGCCAAATGGTGGTTGGCGCCATCGATGTGGTCGCTAAGGAACGAGCAACCGGGGCAGCCCTCGTCCCAGCCCTCGGCGAACATGAAGTGGTAGATGACCAACTGACTGCGGCCACCGAACAGGTCCGCCAGCCTCAGTTCGCCGTTGGGCCCCTGGAAGCGGTAGTCCTTGTCGATTCTCACCCAGGGCAGGGCGCGGCGTTCGGCGCTGAGTTTGTCCCGTTCCCTGGTGAAGGCTTTTTCGCGGACCAGGTGCTGTTTGCGGGCGACGAGCCATTCTTCCCGCGACACGACGGGGTGATTCTGGATGTTCATGCTGTTTTCTCCTGCGTGGTGCGGGGGAGGGGACTTACACAGACTAGTCGTTTGGCTTGTGTGGAATTCGACATGCCGCTGGTCGGTCGTCAGTAAGAGCGCGGCTGATCGAAAGCCGTATTCCCGGCAATGATCACCCGCTACAGGTACTGGGGCAGGCTCGCTCCCACATGGGAATTGTGTCGCGCTTAGCCTTGTTTCGCTGCTTTCAAGCACTTCAGATCACTGAAATCCTTCCTCACACCCTCGATTTTCTTCAGCAGGCGTTCGCGCTGGCTTGGCGTGCTTTCCGCCATGAGGTCCACGAACAGCGAGCGCGCCTGGGCCTCGGTGTTGGCAAAGGCCTGGCGATAGGCGGGGGTCCACAAACGCTCACGATTGACCAGTAGCGTTTCGATTCTTTGTGGGAATTGCGGGCTCTGGCGTTGCGCAACCGCCGCGCTGAACTGTTTCTGCCAATGCACGCGGTTGGCAATCCACTGGGTGTTCTGGTCGCCCAGGGCGTTCGACCAGGTGGTGACTCGCTGTTGCTGGGCGCCGTTCAGTGGTCCGAGCCAGTCGCTCAGGCGCTTTTCCATGCGTTCGCCACGCTCCTTGATCTGCTGGTCGAGGGAGGGCTTGAGGTATTCCTCCTGGTGCTTGCGCTGGTCCTTGGCGAAGGCTTCATTCATCTCGGCAACTTGCTTGTCATTCAGCCCCTGCAGCAACTCGATGGCCGACGGAGTGATTTCCCGCGCGGTCTCGGCGATCGCCTGTTCGGCTTCGCGGGCGCGGGCCTGCAAGGCGGCATCGGTGACCTGGTTGGTCGCGATCATGGTTTGCAGGCGGTCCAGCCAGTCGAGGTAGCCGGGCAATTGGGTGCTGCAGTGCCAGCTCAGGTGTTCCTTCAGGCGTACGTTCAGCCAGCTTTTCTGCTCGCCGTTCATGTCCAGGTAGTCGCTGAGCGTCCACGGGATGATCACGTCGAGGTTGCGGTAGGCCAGGCCTATGCGGTTGCACGCGCCGAGGGCGAGGGCGATGGTCAGCACGATGGCGATGTGTTTGAACCAGCGGGACATGGGCGAATCCTTGCGATAGCCAGTCTTCGGGGTCTGATTCTTATGTGAACCCAGGATGAGTCTGGCAGTTCAGCCGGGCAACTGCTGTCGCTCGTGGATTTTCACAGGATTTGATGGATTGTCGGCGGGGAGAAACGAGGGTTCCAGTCCAAGCGCTTCGAAGCTCAAAGCGCTTTGGGACCAGGTGAGGCGGGGGGGATTACTTTTTGCCCAGGGTGATCTGCTTGGACGGGCCGAATGTCTGGCCGCTGACGCCTTTGGCAATTTGCTGGATTTCACCGCCGGACTTGAGGAACGCAGCGATCTGGCTGTTGATCGACTCGCTGGTTTCGACGGCTGGAGCTGGCTTTGCTTTGCTGGTGGATGCTTTTACGCGCATGGCGGCCATTAACCTGTAGAAAATTAACTTGGCCAGGCATCGTACAGGAATTACCGGGTAATTGCTTGGCAAATATCCCCTCACAATAATCCTGAGGTCGGGGTAATTAATCATCGGCCGATATTCGAAATAGGTGTCTAAGCCGCTGTTTTAACTAAAAACATTGCCAGAAAAAATACCGCGTAGCGCTTGCTGGACATGGCGTAAATGCCCGGATCGGTCGGACGAGCGGCCAGGATTACGATGAAAACCCGGAAAAATCAGGGCCTCCAGAGGATTTTCGCGTGCCACCGGGCCGCGTACCGAACGCAGCGCTCAAAACCGAGTAGAATGCCGCCCACGCAATGAGGGTATTGGACATGGCTTTAGTCGGGCGTTACAACAGTTTGCAAGTGGTTAAACACACTAACTTCGGTTTATATCTGGACGGTGGCGCGGATGGCGAAATTCTTCTGCCTAATCGTTATATTCCAAAAGATATTCCAACCGATGATGAAGACTGGCTCAACGTTTTTATTTATCTGGACAGCGATGACAAACTCATCGCAACTACTGAAAAGCCGAAAGTTCAAGTCGGTGAATTCGCCAGTTTGAAAGTTGTTGAAGTCAACAGCATCGGCGTATTCCTGGACTGGGGTTTGCCCAAAGACCTGTTGCTGCCGTTCTCCGAAGAGAAGCGCCAGATGACAGCGGGCGAGTACGTGGTGGTGCACGTCTACCTCGACAAGCACACCCGTCGCATCACCGCGACCGCGCGCCTGGACCGCTACCTGGACAAGACCCCGGCCAACTACACCGCGGGTCAGGAAGTGGATCTGCTGGTGGCCGAAGCCACGGACATGGGCTTCAAGGCCATCATCAACAACAAGCATTGGGGCCTGATCCACAAGAACGAAATCTTCAAGTTCATGCGCGCCGGTAAAGAAGAAAAGGGCTTCATCAAGGAAGTTCGCGCCGACGGCAAGATCAGCCTGAGCCTGCAGCCGGTCGGTCAGGAAGCGGCCACCAGCCTGAACTCGAAGATTCTCGCCAAGCTGCGCGAAAACAATGGTTCCCTGGCGGTCAGCGACAAGAGCGATCCGGCATTGATCAGCAGCCTGTTTGGTGTCAGTAAAGGCAACTTCAAGAAGGCCATTGGTGCCTTGTACAAGAATGGCCAGATTGTCATTCATGCCGATCGCATCGAGCTCAGTTGATGTTCTGACACTACAGAGAGCCAGGGTGACGCAGGCAGAGAAGTAGAGGTCTCTGACAGGCGGCATTGTCTGGCCTTCTGGTTAATAATCGACAACATGATTTTGCGCCCCGGGTTTTTCTTTTCCAGTGAGAAGGCCGGGGCTTTGCTTTTACTGCCGAGTCTTTGCCATGGATTGTGTGTTCGAGGTGTTCCGGTGAGCGCCACCCGGCGCAGCGCCGACGGGTTTGCCCTGCAAGTGATGGTCGGGTTGTGCCTGGTCTGGGGCGTTCAACAGGTGATGATCAAGTGGGCGGCGCCCGATATCGCGCCGGTGATGCAGGCGGCCGGACGTTCCGGCATGTCGGCGTTGCTGGTCGGGTTGCTGATCTGCTGGAAGGGCGGCTGGAACCAGGTGAGTACGACCTGGCGCGGCGGCCTGTTGGCCGGTGCCTTGTTCGGCCTGGAGTTCTTCTTCATTTCCGAAGGCCTGCAACTGACCACGGCGGCGCACATGTCGGTGTTTCTCTATACCGCGCCGATCTTCACCGCATTGGGTGTGCACTGGTTGCTGCCGAGTGAGCGTCTGCGACCTTTGCAGTGGCTGGGGATAGTGCTGGCCTTTATCGGGATTGCCATCGCGTTTGCCGGCGGGGTGTCGTGGGACAATCTTGATTACCGCATGTTGATGGGCGATGCCCTCGGTGTGCTGGCGGGCGCGGCCTGGGGCGCGACCACCGTGGTGGTGCGCGCCTCGCGCCTGTCGGAAGCGCCGGTGACCCTGACGCTGTTCTATCAGTTGATCGTCGGTTTCTTCGGTTTGCTGTTGATTGCGCTGCTCAGCGGCCAGATCACCCACGTCAGCCTGACCACCGTGGCAGTCACCAGTGTGCTGTTTCAGGGCGTGGTCGTGTCGTTCTTCAGTTACCTGATCTGGTTCTGGCTACTGCGCCGTTACCTGGCAGCGAACCTCGCGGTGTTTTCGTTCATGACGCCGTTGTTCGGCGTCACGTTCGGTGTGGTGCTGCTGGGCGAGGCGCTGAGCCTGAACTTCATCATCGGTGCATTGCTGGTTTTGGCGGGCATCACTTTTGTCAGTGCCGAGCAGTGGTTACGCCGCCGTTTGCGCAAAGCGCTCGGGCAGCACTGACCGGCGCGAGCGACAGACCGCCGGCGATCAGCAAGCCGCAGCCGGCGACCACCAGTGCCGGCTGCAAACCACCACTGAAATGACTGCTCAGCGCCGCCAGCAATGGCCCGCTGAGCTGGCCCACGGCAAAGCAGGCCGTCAGCAGGCCGGCATTGCGCTGGGTCGCGTGGGGGGCCAGTTCCCGGGACCGTTGCATCACCAGTTGCATGCAGGCCAGGAACGGCGTGCCGCACAGGATCACACCCAGCGCCAGGCCTGGCCCATTGCCCAGCAGGCAGGCGAACACGCCAGCGGCTTGCAGCCACAACGTTGCCATCAACCAGTGACGCGTGGCGCCGGGTTCTTGCCGACGCAAGCTCACCAGCACCACACCGGTTGCCGCCGCCAGGCCAAAGCACGGCCAGAACAGGTCGGCCTGCCATTGGCCATGGAATTGTTCGTTGGCCATTTGCGACAGAAAGGTCGCCGGGATGATGTAGCCCAATCCGTACAAGCCGTAGACCAGGCCCAGGCGGCCGATGCCTTGAGTGGGCGACGGACTGGCGCTGGGTGCAGCAGTCGCGGTCGCGGCCGGTTGTGGCAGGAATGGCAGGATCCCCAGCAGCATCGCCAGGCCCACAGCGGCGTACACCAGCCACAAGGTGGCGGATGTCTGGCCCAGCAGGTTCGAGCCCAAGGCCAACAAACCGGTCAGAAAAATCCCCAGGCCCGGTCCGGCGAAGACCAGGGCGCCGAGCCGAGGACGACCGGCCGCTGCCGCGAGCGGTTGACTCAGGGCGGTGATCATCACCAGCACCCAGGCGCTGGCCACACCGGTGCCGAAGCGCAGCAACAGGTGCGACCAGAAACCATTGGCCCAGAACGAAGCCAGGGTCAGCAATACACAGAGCCACAATCCGCCGAGCAAGCGCCGGCGCACTTGCGCGGGACGCCGGGAAAACATGGCGTCCACCGCGCCGATGAAATAACCGAGGTAGTTGGCGGCAGCAATCAGCCCGGCGGCGGTCAGGTCTATCTGGCCTTCACTGAGCAGGTGCGGCAGTTGCGGTGTCAGGGCAAAACGGCCGATGCCCATGGCCATCATCAGGGCAACGAAACTGGCGGATAAGCGAATCAGGGGAGACATGGTCTGGATTCCGTTCAGAGGATCAATGACCGTCAGGCTAGGATCGATTGACTTTCTTTAAAAATGAATAATAGTGAGTAACTTGTTCTGTTTTGGAGAGTGTCGTGGAGTTCAGCCAATTGCGCATCTTCCAGGCGGTGGCGCAAGAAGGGTCCATTACCCGGGCCGCCGAACGGCTGCATCGAGTACCGTCGAACCTGTCGACCCGGCTCAAACAGCTGGAAGAGCAGCTGGGCGTCGAACTGTTCCTGCGCGAACGTCAGCGTTTGCAGCTATCGCCTGCGGGAAAAGTCCTGCTGGACTACACCGCCAGGCTGTTTGCCTTGCGCGATGAAGCCAGCGCGGCGGTGCAGGGTGGGCAACCGGCGGGCGACTTCGTGCTCGGCACCATGTACAGCACTGCCGCGATTCACCTTCCGGGGCTATTGGCTCGCTACCACCGCCTGTATCCGGCCGTGAACCTGCAAGTGCAATCCGGCCCCAGCGGGGAATTGCTCGAAGGTCTGCTCACCGGTCGACTCGATGCGGCGCTGGTGGATGGCCCCATGGAATTGGCCGGGCTCGATGGCGTACCCTTGTGCGACGAGCGCCTGGTGCTGATCAGCGAGGCCGATCATCCGCCGGTGCGCAGTGCGCTGGATGTGGAAGGGCGCGCGGTGTTTACCTTTCGCCAGGGCTGTTCCTACCGCATGCGCCTGGAAGCCTGGTTCGCCCATGATCACGCGGCCATGGGCCGGGCGATGGAGATCGAATCTTACCCGGGAATGCTGGCGTGCGTGATTGCCGGCTCCGGTGTGGCGCTGATGTCGGAGTCGATGCTCGCCAGTTTGCCGGGCCGCGAGAGTGTGGCGGTGCATCCGTTGGCCGAACCGTTCGCCAGCGCAACCACCTGGCTGATGTGGCGCAAGGGCATGGTCGGGGCCAACCTGAATGCCTGGATCGAGCAGCAACAGGTGGTTTTTCCGCCGGCACCGGTGCTGGCGCAGGAACTTGCCTGAACACAGGCTGATTGTGATGGATTCAGTAACAGATCATTGCGACTTTGCACGAGCATTGCGTAGGACTTCGGACTATTATCAGTGCGAAGGGGCTTTAGAATTTTGGCCGCTCGGCACTACCCTGAAGGGGGCACCATGAAAGAGAAAATCCAAAACTGGCTGCATGACCTGGGCGTTGCTCTCGGTTTGATCGAGCCGCCTCTGCAACCCGTGCCTATTCGTACTGATGACGAACAGCGCCGGCGCCAGCAGCGTCGTAGGTAAAGAAGGCTCCGGATCGTCAGTGAGGGTGAGCTTGTTCCGACAAGCTCCCTTGCCCCGGAACAGCATGCTGCCATTCAATCCTGATTGTCAGAGACTGCGGATTTGGCAACCCCGCTTCAATACCGCCCAATCTCCAGCAAAAACCGGCTTAAATCATTCGCCGTCCTGGCGGATTTCAGCATCCGGTCTTCCTCGACGGTAAACGCCGTTACACCCAGCTCATCTTCCAGATGGAAGATCAGTTCTTCGATATCTTCCTTATCCAGTCCCAACTGCGCCAGGCTGGCGTTGTCGTCGAAGTCATCCCGGCTTTCCAGCAGGCGGCTGATGTAGCGATGCACGACAGCGCGGACGGCAGCTTTTTTCATGGGCGTTTCTCCAGGAGTGGGGGCTCTCGGTGCCGGTGCAATTCCTGCCCTTGAGTACAGCAGGCTTCAGCCGTGTGAGCGCTGCCATTCGTCAATCATGTTGTGCAAGTGCGCCCCGGAAAAACTGCCGAAATGTCCGCCATGCACAGTGCGGATCGCCAGCGTACGCAAGCGTTGCAGGCTGCGGGCGTAGTCATCGAGGTTGGAGTGGTAGGCGTCTTCGATCAGCGGGCCGTCGTAGATGATGTCGCCGCTGAACAAGGTCTCCGTGGCGGCTTCGTACAGGCAGATGCCCCCCGGTGAGTGTCCCGGCGTGTGCACGACCTGCAACACCCTGTTGCCCAGGTCCAGCACATCGCCATCTTCGATAAACCCCGTGGCGGGTGCGGCCTTGACCCGGTATTCGGCGTAGCACAGCGGGCAATCCGGGTGGGCTTCGAACATGTCGTCGCCGACAAAGGCCTTGCTCAAGTCGTTGTCGCCATCCGGTGCGGCCAGAATGTCTGCCTCGGCCCGATGCACTAGCCGTTCAGCGAATTCGTGATGGCCGGCGATGTGATCGAAATGGCAGTGGCTGGCCACGGCCACCAGCGGCCGTTCGGTGATCCACGGCAGTTGCTCGCGCAGGCTGACCAGGCCCGAGCCGCTGTCCAGCAGCAGGTCCTTGTCACGGCCCTGGATGTGCCAGAGGTTGCAGCGGTAGAAGGGGCGGATGTACGGCTCGTGGATCAAGCGGATGCCGTCGTTGAGCGATTTCACCTCGAACCACTGGTCACGAGAAACAATTTTCATAAAACGTTTTCTCCAGACGAAAAAAAACGGGTGTGGCAACCGACGCCACACCCGTCGAAGAAAGCATCAAGTCGTTATGTTCAGCTTAGGCCGCGCTGGCCACTGCTACCGGGCGGCGAGACATCAGGCTCACCACCACGAAACTCACCAGGCCTACACCGAGGCTGTAGTAGATCGGGGTGTTGGCGTCCAGACCGTCCTTGAACATGAACAGCAGCGCAGTGGCGAAGCCCATGCCCATGCTGGCGATGGCGCCGGCGGTGGTGGCGCGTTTCCAGAAGATGGCGCCCATCAGCGGGATCAGCATGCCGCCCACCAACAGGTTGTAGGCCAGGGTCAGGGCGCTGATCACGTCATTCACCACCAGGGCGATGCCGAGCACCACGATGCCGGTCAACAGGGTGAACAGGCGGTTGATCGCCAGGCTCGACTGTTTGCCGCCACGCAGTTTCGGCAGCAGGTCTTCGGTCAGGGTGGTGGCAGCGGCCAGCAGGCCGGCGCTGGCGGTGGACATCATGGCGGCCAGTGCGGCAGCGATCACCAGGCCACGGATACCGTCCGGCAGGGACAGTTTGACGATGGCGGCGAAGGCGTTGTTGACGTTGTCCAGATCCGGGATCAGTACGTGTGCAGCCATGCCGATCAGGGCACAGGCCAGACCGTAGAGGATGCAGTAGATACCGGCAGCGGTACCGGCAACCTGAGCCACTTTGGCGGTCTTGACGGTGAACACCCGTTGCCAGATGTCCTGACCGATCAGGATGCCGAAGAAGTAGATCATGAAGTAGGTGATGATGGTGTCCCAGCCGATGGTGGTGAAGCTGAAGCTCGCCGCCGGCAGTTTCATCACCAGCTCATCCCAGCCACCGACGCGGTACAGGCAGATTGGCAACAGGATGAACATCAGGCCTACAGTCTTGATGATGAACTGGACGATGTCGGTCAGGGTCAGGGACCACATGCCGCCAATGGCCGAGTAGATCACCACGACGCCGCCGCCCAGCAGTACCGAGATCCAGAACGGCAGGCCGAACAGCACTTGCAGAACGGTGCCGATCGCCAGGATCGAGGTCACGCCGATCATCAGTGCGTAGGCCAGCATGATCACCGCGCTCGCGGAGCGGGCCATCGGGTTGTAGCGTTTTTCCAGCACCTGGGTAACGGTGTAGATCTTCAGTTTAAGCAGCGGTTTGGCGAGGAACAGGTTCAGCGCGACGATCCCGCAACCCAGTGCGGCACACAGCCAGAAACCGGAGATGCCATGTACGTAGCCCAGACGCACGGTGCCCACGGTGGACGCGCCGCCCAGAACGGTGGCAGCCATGGTGCCCATGTACAGGCTTGGGCCGAGGTTACGACCGGCGACCAAAAAGTCTTCGTTGGTCTTGGCCTTGCGCATGCCGTAGTAGCCGAGAAGCAGCATCGCAGCGGCATAGATGAGTACAACGAATAAATCCAAAGCCATTATGGCGTGTCTCCGATTGTCTTTTTTATGGTGAAACTAAAGCGTTTCTGTGAACTGCTTTCTGTGGGAGCGAGCCTGCTCGCGAAGGCGGTTAATCAGTCACATCGTTGTTGGATGTGCCGCCGTCTTCGCGAGCAGGCTCGCTCCCACAGGTAATTCAGGCGACTTGTTGCATCGCCGGTTTGGCGAGCGAATCCGTGCTCTTGTTGCGAAGGTGGTTCGGGCCGTACACAGCACTGGCTTCCGGGAACATCTTGAGCAGGACCAGGTACACCACCGAGGCCAGGCCCAGGGTCACTGGCAGGCTGATGTCGATACCATCGGCCAGGTTGCCCAGGGGGCCGACAAACTGCCCCGGCAGGTTCACAAAGCACAGGCCGACCGCGGCACTCGGGATCCAGGCCCCCATGCCACGCCAGTTCCAGCCGTGGGTGAACCAGTAGCGGCCACCTTTCTCGCCACGGGTGAACACTTGCAGGTCATCCGGGCAGTAGAAGCCGCGACGCGCCAGCAGGCCGATGATCATGATCACCATCCAGGGGGTGGTGCAGGTGATGATCAGCACAGCGAAGGTCGACACGCTCTGCACCAGGTTGGCCGCGAAGCGCCCGATGAAGATGAAGGCAATCGACATCACACCGATCAGCAGCGTCGCCTTGACCCGCGACAGCACCCGTGGGAACACGCTGGACATGTCCAGACCGGTGCCGTAGAGCGAAGTGGTGCCAGTGGACATGCCGCCGATCACGGCGATCAGGCAAACCGGCAGGAAGAACCAGGTCGGCGATACCGCCAGCAGGCCGCCCACATAGTTGTTGGCCGCGATGTAGTCCGGTGCCTTGACCGCCACGATGGTCGCGGTGATCAGGCCGAACAGGAACGGGATGAACGTTGCGATCTGCGAAATCACCACTGCCGCCATGATGCGCCGCTTGGACGTATCACGCGGGATGTAGCGCGACCAGTCACCGAGGAACGCACCGAAGGAAATCGGGTTGCTCATGGCCACCAGTGCAGCACCGATGAAGGCAGCCCAGAAACCGGGTTGGCCCATGTTGACGGTGCCGGCGTAGTTCGCATCGAAAGGACCTACGAAGGCGAAGACGCCCAGCAGGAACAACAGGCTGGCACTCCACACCGCGATCTTGTTGACCCACAGCAGGAAGCGGAAACCATAGATGCACACGGTCAGCACCAGAATCGCGAACAGACCGTAGGCCAGGCCCAGGGTCAGGTCGGTTTCCGGCAGGCCGACCAGGCGCTTGGCGCCACCGATCAGCGCATCACCCGAACTCCACACCGAGAGCGAGAAGAAGGCGATAGCGGTCAACAGCGACAGGAACGAACCGACGATCCGTCCGTGCACGCCGAAGTGCGCACCGGAAGACACGGCGTTGTTCGTGCCGTTGATCGGGCCGAACAGGCCCATTGGCGCGAGGATCAGCGAACCCAGCAACACGCCCAGCACAATCACCCAGACGCCAGCCTGGAAAGACAGGCCGAACAGCACCGGGAAACTGCCGAGCACGGCGGTTGCAAAGGTGTTGGAACCACCGAAGATCATCCGGAACAAGTCCGTGGGGCCTGCGGTGCGTTCGTTGTCCGGGATCTGTTCGACCCCGTGGGTTTCAATTTGCGTAAGGCTTTGGTCTTTGTTGTTGTTATTCATGATCAGCTCCGATCATAAAGGCGCGCTCATCGTGCGTGAGCGTCACCTGTGTTGGCTAAGGGGTTGGCAGCCCTTCCGGCATCGCGGACAAATGTTCGTGGCAGGCCAGCCATAGGCCTTGTTGTTCCTGGCCAGACGCTTGTTTCTTGAAAACAATCGTCTCGCGCTCCTGGCTAAAGTGCTGCTCCCCTTGCATGCGCAGCTCGGTGGCTACGTCATGGATGAAAATCGCCACGTCGCCCTGCAGGCTGACGAAAGCGTTGCTTGAGGTGCACGAAAGCACCTCGAAGCCATCCTCGGCGCGCCAGCTGTCCCACATCGCCTGATAGGCATCGCGCGACAGCAGGGGCTGTTCGAGGGTGTAGAAGACGAAGCTGGCATCGGCGCTGAACGCGCCGAAGTAGGCTTCGCGATCGTTACGGGCAAAAGCGGACACCAGATCGGCGGCGGCTTTGAGAACCTGATCACGTTCGTTCATGGTCCATCCTCAGCGGTGGACTACGCCAGGCAGTACGCAGAGCATTTCGTACAGCAGGTTGGCGGCCAGCAGCGAGGTGTTACCCGTGGTGTCGTAAGCGGGCGAGACTTCTACCAGATCGCAACCGACCAGGTCGAGGCCTTGGCAGCCACGAACGATCTCGATTGCCTGAATGGTCGTCAGACCGCCGATTTCCGGGGTGCCGGTGCCAGGCGCCCAGGCCGGGTCGATGCCGTCGATGTCGAAGCTCAGGTAGACAGGACCGCCGCCGACTTTCTCGCGGACTTCAGCCATCAACGGCTCGAGCGATTTGTGCCAGCACTCTTCGGCCTGAACCACACGGAAGCCCTGGTTGCGGCTCCAGTTGAAGTCGTCAGCGGTGTAGCCCTGGGCGCGCAGGCCAATCTGCACGACACGGTCCGGATCCAGAAGGCCTTCTTCAACGGCGCGACGGAAGGTTGTGCCGTGGGCGATTTTCTCGCCGAACATGTGATCGTTCACATCGGCGTGAGCGTCGATGTGCACCAGGCCGACCTTGCCGTGCTTTTTATGGATGGCACGCAGGATCGGCAGGGTGATGGTGTGGTCGCCACCCAGGGTCAGGGGGATCACGTTGTGTTCGAGGATGTCGTCGTAGGCTTCTTCGATGATGCGAACGGCGTCCAGCAGGTTGAAGGTGTTGATCGCCACGTCGCCGATGTCGGCAACCGACAGCGAGTCGAACGGTGCGGCACCGGTGGCCATGTTGTACGGGCGGATCATCACCGATTCGGTGCGGATGTCGCGAGGCCCGAAACGGGTGCCAGGGCGCAGGGAGGTACCGATGTCCAGCGGCACGCCGACGAAGGCAGCGTCCAGGCCGGCAGCAGTTTCCAGGTGGGGAAGTCGCATCATGGTGGCGATGCCGCCGAAGCGCGGCATTTCGTTACCGCCCAGTGGTTGGTGAAGAATCTTGTCCACGGGTAGGGCCTCATCGTCGTTGTTTTATTTATTGGGTTGCGCCGTTCACGGGAGTACGGGCGCACCTTGTGGCGCCGATTCTGCGAAATGTAGTGGCCGGGAAGAATCGCTACGGGCAAATACTTAGTTCAGATTTTTCTAAACTAATGGCTGGGACAGCGATAGACTTCACGCCATGCGCAAAACCCGATGCCAGGAACAAACCTTGTGGGAGCGAGCCTGCTCGCGATAGCGGTGGCTCAGTCAACATTGAGGTTGGCTGTAGGCCCTCATCGCGAGCAGGCTCGCTCCCACAAAGATCTTCATCGACTTGTGCATTGTGCGTCACCCTGCAATCGGAGCCCGTCATGGCCAACGCTTTACCCGACCTGAAACTATTGCGCATCTTCGTCAGCGTGGTGCGACACCAGGGCTTCGCCAACGCGCAGCAGGAGCTCAATCTCTCGACGTCGGCCATCAGCACCTACATGAGCCAGCTCGAAGCGGCCTTAGGCCTGGTGCTCTGCCATCGCGGTCGTGGCGGTTTCAGCCTGACCAGCAAGGGCGAACTGTTCCATCAGGAAACCCTGCGTCTGTTGGGCGAGCTCGAAGGCTTCGAGCAATACGCTGCGGCCCTCAAGGGTGAGTTGCGCGGGACCTTGAACCTTGGGGTCATCGACTCCACTGTCAGCGACAAGGCCCTGCCGTTTGCCGAAGCCATCGGTGCCTACAGCCAGGAACACCCGGCCGTGCACTTGCACCTGTCGGTGATGAGCCCCTACGAATTGCAGCTCGGCGTGCAAGACAATCGCCTCGACCTGGCCATCGGCGCGTTTTCCACGCGCATGAGTGGCCTGGTGTACATGCCGCTGTACCGTGAACAGCACTGGTTGTATTGCAGCACGCGGCATCCGCTGTTCAACGAGCGGCGCATTCCCGAACAAGTCATCACCCAGCAGCGCATGGTCGGTCGCGGCTACTGGAGCCAGGCCGAACTGGCACGTCACGGCTTCAAGCACAGTGCCGCGACCGTGGAAAGTATGGAGGCCCAGTTGATTCTGGTGCTGTCCGGCGCCTACATCGGCTACCTGCCGGAGCACTACGCCCAGGCCTGGGCTGACAAGGGGGACTTGCGGGTGTTGCTGCCGGCGACCTTCGGTTATCAGGCGCCGTTCTCGATGATCGTGCGTCGGGGCCGTAGTCGCGAGCCGCTGATCCAGACGTTCCGCGACTTGCTTAAAGCCCAACTGAATCAGGCCTGAGAAGATGTCCAGAATCCAATGCCCGCGGTGTCTGCGCCCACAGAGCCATTGCCTGTGCCCATTGATCCCGAGCCTCGACAGCCGCACCCGCGTGTTGCTATTGCAGCATCCGAGCGAAGTGAACCATGCACTGAATACGGCGCGGTTGGCGGCGTTTGGCCTGAACAATGCCGAGTTGGTCGTGGGGGAAGTGTTCGAGGATCTACCGACCTTGTTGAGCCGGCCGGGGTATCGGGCGCGCCTGTTGTTTCCCGGCGAAGAGGCGCAACCGATGCAGGCCTGTGCCGCGACAGACGAACCGCTGCTGCTGGTGGTCCCGGACGGCACCTGGCGCAAGGCGCGCAAGATGCTGCACCTCAACCCGTTGTTGGCGGCGTTGCCGAGGGTGACGCTGGCTGATGGCGGTGTGTCCCGTTATCGGCTGCGCAAGGCGCCGGGACCGGGAGCGTTGTCGACGGTGGAGGCGATTGTGCAGGCGCTTGAAACCCTTGAGGCACCGACTTCCTTTGCACCATTGCTCAGGCCGTTCGAAGCGTTGATCGAGGGGCAGATTGCGGCGATGGGGGAGGAGGTTTTTCAGCGTAACCATGGGCCGAAATAGTCGGTGTTTTTGATTGCGTCTTCGCGAGCAGGCTCGCTCCCACATTCGACCGGGGTCCTTCAGGAAAAAACGATCAACTGTGGGAGCGAGCCTGCTCGCGAAAGCGGTGGAACAATCACAAGAGATCTTGAGCAGTCACTACCTTTCTCGCATCGCCTCGGTCCGCGCTTTCAACACCGGCTTAAGCAAGTAATCGAGCACCGTTTTCTCCCCGGTAATAATGTCTACCGTCGCCACCATCCCCGGGATGATCAGCAGCGGTTTCACGTCCCCGCCCAAATGGTTTTTGTCGGTACGCACCTGAATCAGATAGAAGCTGTTGCCCTTGTCGTCGGTGATGGTGTCGGCGCCGATCAACTCCAGTTTGGCGCTCAGGCCGCCGTAAATGGTGTAGTCATAGGCACTGAACTTGACCATGGCTTTCTGGCCCGGATGCAGGAATGCAACATCCTGTGGCCGCACCTTGGCTTCGATCAGCAGGTTGTCTTCCAGCGGCACGATTTCCACCATGTCACTGCCGGGCTGGACCACGCCACCGATGGTGTTGACCTTCAACACCTTGATGATGCCGTGAACCGGAGAGACCACGGTGGTGCGGGTTACGCGGTCGTCGATGGCGATGCTAGATGCCGTGATTTTCGACAGGTCGGTGCGCTTTTCATTCAGCTCCTTGGCGGCTTCCGAACGGAAGGTCTGCTCCGACTCGTCGATCTTGCTTTTGATTTCGTTGATTGCCGATTCCGCCCGGGGAATCGCCAGGGTGGTGGCGTTCAGTGAGCCGCGAATCTCCACCGCGCTACGTTTGAGGCGCAGAATCTCCACCGGTGATACCGCGCCGGTGCCCACCAGGGGGGTGGACATGTTCATCTCTTGCTGCAACAGCGCCAGGCTTGAACTGAACTGCCCCTGTTTCGAGCGAAACTCCGCAAGTTCCTGGGTTTTTTGCCGAAGTTGCTCGCTCAGGGTGCGCTGCTCGCTGGCCAGTCGGCGTTGTCGCTGCTCGTACAGGGAACGCTCGTCTTCAGCCACTTGCGGAGCCTTGGCGATCACTTCTTCTGACAGCTTGAACGGCCGGCCTTCGGCTTCGGCGGAAAGCCGTTCGACCTGTGCGGTCAAGGCATAACGATCGGCTTCGCTTTCGCCCTTGTTCGACAGGTAGCGGGTGTCATCCAGGCGCAGCAAGGTGTCACCCTTTTCCACCATTTGTCCTTCACGAACGAAAATTTCAGTGACGATGCCGCCCTCCAGGTTCTGGATCACCTGGACCTTGCTCGACGGAATCGCCTTGCCTTCGCCCATGGTCACTTCCTGCAACACGGCGAACCTGGCCCAGACCAGTGCGCTGATCAGCAACGCGGCAGCCAGCCACACGGTTATTCGCGACCAGCGCGGTGAGTCCTGCACCGAGGCGCCGGCGGTTTCCGGCATGAACTCGGTTTCGGCACTTTTGTTGAAACTGTCGAAGTAGCCACGGGATCCTTGATCGGCAGACATGGACGACTCCTAGACGGCCGCAGAGCCGACGCGGCCCTTGCGCAGTGCATCGATGACCGCTTCTTTCGGACCGTCGGCGACGATCCGTCCGTTGTCCAGCACCACCAGGCGATCCACCAGGCTCAGCATCGAGGTGCGGTGGGTCACCAACAGGAGGGTTTTGCCCTGGACCCAGCCGTGGAGTTTTTGCCTCAGGACGTCTTCGCTGCTGTTGTCCATGGCGCTGGTGGGCTCGTCGAGCAGCATGATCGGCGGGTCGAGCAACATGGCCCGGGCCAGCAATACCGCCTGGCGCTGGCCGCCGGACAGCAGTTGCCCACGTTCGCCCACGGGCCGGTCGAAGCCATGCGGGTGTTGCCGGGCCAGTTCGGTGACACCGGTCATTTCCGCCACTTCGAGCATGCGTGAGTCGCTGATATAGCGCGCGCCAAGGGTCAGGTTGTCGCGCAGGCTGCCGGCCAGCAGCGGCAGGTCGTGGGCGACGTAACCGATTTGATGGCGCAGGTCGGCGACGTCCAGTTGCCGCAGGTCCAGGCCATCGAGCAGCAACTGGCCTTCCTCCGGTTCATAGAACCCCATCACCAGCCGTGCCAGGGTGCTTTTGCCTGAGCCACTGCGGCCGATGATGCCGATGCGCTCACCGGGTTTCACACTGAAGCTGACATTGGCCAGGGCGGGAGAGCTCTGGCCGTTGTAGTGGAAGGTCACGCCGACGACATCCAGCGCGCCTTGCAGTTGGGTGCGCTCCAGCGGCCGTTGTTTGGCGTCGCGCTCCTGGGGCAGGCCCATCAGCGCGTCGGTGCTTTTCATGGTCAGTTGCGCTTGCTGGTAGCGGGTGATCAGGCCGGCGATTTGCCCCAGTGGCGCCAATACGCGGCTACCGAGCATGTAGCTGGCCACCAGGGCGCCGACGCTGAGGTTGCCGGCGATGATGCTGTAGACCCCGGCGACGATGGTCGCCATGCCGGACAACTGCTGGATGAACAAGGTGCCGTTGGTGGCCAGGGCCGACAGGTTACGCGCATGGCTGTCGAGGCGGGTGAGGGCGCCGTGGGTGCTTTCCCATTTGTGCTGGCGCTCGCTTTCGGCGCTGCAGGCCTTGAGGGTTTCCAGGCCGCTGAGGGTTTCGATCAGCAACGCCTGGCGTTCGGCGCCCAGGCTGAGGCTTTTCTGTACGGTGTCGCGCAGGCGTACCTGGATCACCATGGCGAAGATGATGGTGACAGGGAACGCCAATATCGGGATCACCACCAGCCAGCCTCCGAGCAGGCCGATCACCAGCAGCATCAACAGGCAAAAGGGCAGGTCGATCAGGCTGGTGAGGGTCACGGCGGTGAGAAATTCCCGCAAGCCCTGGAAGTCATGAATGCTTTGGGCAAAGCCCCCGATGGTCGCCGGTCGCGCTTTCATTGCCATGCCGGTAATGCGTTCAAACAGGGTGGCCGACAGGATCACGTCGGTTTTCTTGCCGGCGGTATCCAGCAAATGCGCGCGCACGACCCGCAACACCAGTTCGAAAGCGGTACCGATCAGTAGACCGATCGCCAGCACCCACAAGGTCGAAGTGGCCTGGTTCGGCACCACGCGGTCGTAGGTCTGCATGACGAACAACGGCACCATCAGTCCCAGCAGGTTGATCAGGAAGCTTGCCAGGATCGCGTCGCTATACAGCCACTTCGACAGCTTCAGCGTATCGCGAAACCAGGCGTGCACCCTGGGCACCAGTGGTGAGCGCAAGTCTTCGAGTTCGTGGCGTGGACGGGCAAACAGCGCCTGGCCACTGTAGTGTTCGGCCAGCTCCTCGGGGCTGAGCCATTGTTCGCCGCCGTCGGCTTCGCTGGGCAGGATCAGCACCTTGCCGTCCTCGCCATAACGGCGCAGGACGGCCGTGCGGCCATTGTTGAGCAACAGCAGCACGGGCAGATTGAGCGCGGAGATGTCTTTGAGTTCACGGCGCAGCAGGCGCGCCTGCAAACCGGCCCGGGCCGCTGCACGGGGCAGCAGGTCCAGGCTCAGGCGTTGGTGTGCCATGGGAAGCCCGGCACTCAGGCTGGCGCGACTGACCGTCGCGCCGTGGAGTTTGCAGAGGATCAACAGACCGTCCAGAAGCGGGTCATCGAAGCTCAGGCGCGGATCGACACCGGTGTTGCCGGATTCCATGCTGGTCATTGAACCCTCCAGTGCACTACTTCATATCAGGCAGGCGCGCTTCGTTTTTTACTTCGCTCTGGGCGATCGCGTCGGCGGGCAGGACGACGCGTTGTTTGCTCAACAGCTGGCCCATGTTCGCCAACACGCGGTACATCGAAAACTCTTCGGTGTAGCGCACTTCGGTGTAGCGACGGTTGGCGTTGTAGAGTTCGTTTTCACTGTCGAGCAGGTCCAGCAGGGTCCGTTGACCGAGGCCGAACTGATCCTGGTAGGCCATGCGTACGCGTTTGCTGGTGTCGGCGTATTCACGGGCGGTCGGGGTTTGTTTCTTGGCATTGACCATCGCGTTCCAGGCCAGGTGAATGTTCTCGTTGAGCTGACGCAGGGCATTGTTACGGATGTCCATGGCCTGGTTGATCTTGTGTGAGTCGGAGGCCAGGCGCGCCTTGTCGCTGCCGCCGCGGAACAGGTTGTAGTTCATCACCACGCCGACCCGCCATTCATTGTCATGGCCTTCATCGCCCTGCACGTTGTTGTTCGCGCCTACTGCCGCCTCGGCGTCCAAGCGTGGATAGAACGGCGACTTGGCGACTTCGTACTGGCTTTCGGCCGATTGCACGTCAGCCTGGGCGGATTTCAGGTAAGGATTGTTTTCCACCATGCTCTGCTGGGCTTCGGGCAGGGAGGCCGGGACTTCGCCGCGAATCGATGGTGGGGTTTCCAGTTCATCGGGTAAACGTCCTACAACGGCATAAAAATTCGACTCGGCGTCAGCCAGATCGACCTGGGCGGTATCGAGGTTGTTTTCCGCCAGTGCCCGGCGAGCCGTGGACTGGTCGGCATCGGCGTTGCTCCCTACGCCGCGCTGGGTGCGCAGGCCGATCTGGTCGTTGACCCGCAAGTGCGCTTGCAGGTTGTTTGTGGCCAGTGTCACCAGTTCGCGGCGCTTGAGTACTTCGAGGTAAACCTCGGTGGTGCGCAGGGCCAGGTCCTGAGCCGTACCCTGAGCGTAATAGGCTCGCGAGTTGACCACGTCTTTGGTGCGTGCGACCTCATTGGAAGTGTTGAACCCGTCAAAGAGCATTTGCCGCAGGCGCAATTCCGACTGGGTGTAGTTGAGGGTTTCGGTGTGGTGATTGCCGAACGCCCGGGTGTTGGTGTTATCGCTGTACGCGCGCCCGTAGGCGGCGTTCAGATCGACCGATGGATAAAAGCCCCCTTTGGCGACCTTCACGTCCTCATCCGCCGACAGACGGCTGTCCACCCGCGATGCCAGCTCCGGGTGGGTCGCGATGGTGCTCTGGATCGCTTCGGTCAACGTCATGGCCTGGGCCTGGGCCGAACAGGCCATGGCCAAAAGAACCGCGCTGCAGAGGGGGGTTAACAGGCGCATGTGCATCTCCCTGATTTCCTATGGTGCTTATCGGTCGCCAAATATTTGACGATATTTATAGGTAAAGTTGTTTCATGTCCTTAACAAAAGAGCTAAGAACATTCTGGAGCGTAGCTAAGAAATTTTTTTCATAACGGCTATGCAAAAAAAAACTTATGCGCTACGCAAAATCCAGCACATTGTTCAACTCGAAAACCCTTGTTTTATGGGCGCTAGGGCGCTTGTCGGGGTTTGAGGAAAATTCCAATCCACTTATCGACATAGAGCGGAGAAGTGTTGGAGGGGAGGGACGCGAGCGATCTTGTGGCGACGGTTTTTTGTCACTTGAGTGATTCAAGATCGCTACGCATTGCTCACAGGCAACGTTGTTGCGCACAGGGATCCGATGCCATTGATTGCAGAGGGTTTTTCCCAAAATCGTAAACAGCGCCGTGAGCGACTGGCTGGGCGAGATCGTTGCCAGGGCCACGGCTTACTCAAGTAAACCGGCAACCTGAACACGATCCGCCAGACAACCCGCTTGAGCCATTAGCACGTTCTTCGCACAAACAAGGTGCCGACAGCGGTTGGCAGCGGAGGAAGTGCACATGGCTACGCTCATCGGTATCGTCAGTAAGGTCATCGGTCAGGTATTCGCGGTCGCGAGCGACGGCACCCGGCGTGCATTGGTCGAGGGGGACCGGCTTTTCGCTGGCGACCAACTGAGCACCGGCGCTGAGGGCGCGGTGGCGGTGCACCTGCAAAATGGCCAGGAGCTGACCCTCGGGCGCGACAGCAACATGCAGATGACACCGCAGCTGCTCGCCAATCAGATTCCCCATGTGGACTCGCATGAAGCGGCGACGCCGAGCGAAGCGCAACTGACAGATGTCGAACAGCTGCAAAAAGCCATTGCGGCTGGCGACGACCCGACCCAAACCGCTGAAGCCACCGCTGCCGGACCTGCCACGACTGCGGGTGTACCGGGCGGCATCCAGGGTAGTGGTCATAGTTTCGTCATGCTCGAAGAGGTGGGCGGGCGAGTCGACCCAACCATTGGCTTCCCCACTGCCGGCTTCAATGGCATTCCCGAACTTCCCGAAGAACGCCTGAACGCTAATCCGGACAACAACGTTGTAGCGGCCGCTGCCCCTGTGGAGGCGCCCGTGACGCCGGAGGCTCCGAACAATCCGGTCAGCCTCGACGGCTTGTCGGTGCGCAATGGCGAGCTGACCGTCAATGAAGCCAACCTTGTCGACGGATCGGCGAGCAACACAAATGCACTGACCCAAAGAAGCACCTTTACCGTCAATGCCCCCGACGGACTGACCAGCCTCAGTATCGGCGGCATCAACGTGGTCAGCGGCGGCGTAGTGGCGGGTTTTCCGCAGTCGATCACCACCCTGTTGGGCAGCACCCTGACCATCACCGGCTTCAACGCCGCCACCGGCGTGGTCAGTTACAGCTATACCCTCAACGGCGCCGAAACCCATGCAAGCGGCGAAGATGCCAATAGTCTCGGCGAACACTTCACCGTGGTGGCCAACGACAGCAATGGCGACACCGTCACCGGTTCGCTGGATATCAACATCGTCGACGACGTGCCCAAAGCGGTCGACGACAGCAATGGCACGGTCTCGGAAAGCCTGCTGACCCTCAACGGCAACGTGCTGAGCAACGACGTGCAGGGCGCGGACCGGGTGACGATCGGCGAAAACAGCGGGCCGATCACCCCCGGCACGTTCACCGGCATGTACGGCACCCTGGTGCTCAATGCCAACGGCACCTACACCTACACGCTCAACCCCGGCAGTGCCGACTTCAAGGCGTTGCACGGCGGTGGCAGTGCGACGGAGTCCTTCACCTATACGCTGACGGATGCCGATGGCGACAGCAGCACCGCCCACCTGGTGTTGCAGATCCACAACAACGACGACCCGGTGACGATTGGCGGTTTGAATGTCCAGGGCGGCGAACTGACCGTCTACGAGAAAAACCTCAGTGACGGCAGCAGCCCCAACGTGCCGGCCCTGACCCAGAACGGCACCTTCACCGTGAGCGCCCTCGACGGCCTGCAAACCCTGACCGTCGGTGGCATCGCCGTGGTCAGCGGCGGCGTGGCCGCCGGCTTCCCGCAATCGGTCACCACGCCGCTGGGCAGCACCCTGACCATCACCGGCTTCAACGCCGCCACCGGCGTGGTCAGCTACAGCTACACCCTCAACGACAACGAAACCCATCCAAGCGCCAACGGTACCAACAGCCTGCCTGAGCAGTTCACCGTGACCGTGGTCGACGACAACGGCACCACCGCCACCGGTTCACTCGACGTCAACATCGTCGACGACGTGCCAAAGGGCATGGACGACAGCAATGGCACGGCCTCGGAAACCCTGCTGACCCTCAACGGCAACGTGCTGAGCAACGACGTGCAGGGCGCCGACCGGGTGACGCTCGGCGAAAACAGCGGGCCGATCACCCCCGGCACGTTCACCGGCATGTACGGCACCCTGGTGCTCAATGCCAACGGCACCTACACCTACACGCTCAACCCCGGCAGTGCCGACTTCAAGGCGTTGCACGGCGGCGGCAGTGCGACGGAGTCCTTCACCTATACGCTGACGGATGCCGATGGCGACAGCAGCACCGCCCACCTCGTGCTGCAGATCCACAACAACGACGACCCGGTGACCCTCAACGGCCTCGACGTGTATGGCGGTGAGCTGACGGTCTACGAAAAAAACCTCGGCGACGGCAGCAGCCCCAACGTGCCAGCCCTGACCCAGAACGGCACCTTCACCGTGAGCGCCCTCGACGGCATCACCACCCTGACCGTCGGCGGCATCGCCGTGGTCAGCGGCGGCGTAGCGGCGGGCTTCCCGCAATCGGTCACCACGCCACTGGGCAGCACCCTGACCATCACCGGCTTCAACGCCGCCACCGGCGTGGTCAGCTACAGCTACACCCTCAACGATAACGAAACCCACCCGACCGCCAACAACGCCAACACTTTGCCTGAGCAGTTCACCGTGACCGTGGTCGACGACAACGGCACCACCGCCACCGGTTCACTCGACGTCAACATCGTCGACGACGTGCCGAAGGGCATGGACGACAGCAATGGCACGGCCTCGGAAACCCTGCTGACCCTCAACGGCAACGTGCTGAGCAACGACGTGCAGGGTGCCGACCGGGTGACGCTCGGCGAAAACAGCGGGCCGATCACCCCCGGCACGTTCACCGGCATGTACGGCACCCTGGTGCTCAATGCCAACGGCACCTACACCTACACGCTGAACCCCGGCAGTGCCGACTTCAAGGCGTTGCACGGCGGCGGCAGTGCGACGGAGTCCTTCACCTATACGCTGACGGATGCCGATGGCGACAGCAGCACCGCCCACCTCGTGCTGCAGATCCACAACAACGACGACCCGGTGACCCTCAACGGCCTCGACGTGTATGGCGGTGAGCTGACGGTCTACGAAAAAAACCTCGGCGACGGCAGCAGCCCCAACGTGCCAGCCCTGACCCAGAACGGCACCTTCACCGTGAGCGCCCTCGACGGCATCACCACCCTGACCGTCGGCGGCATCGCCGTGGTCAGCGGCGGCGTAGCGGCGGGCTTCCCGCAATCGGTCACCACGCCACTGGGCAGCACCCTGACCATCACCGGCTTCAACGCCGCCACCGGCGTGGTCAGCTACAGCTACACCCTCAACGATAACGAAACCCATCCAAGCGCCAACGGTACCAACAGCCTGCCTGAGCAGTTCACCGTGACCGTGGTCGACGACAACGGCACCACCGCCACCGGTTCACTCGACGTCAACATCGTCGACGACGTGCCAAAGGGCATGGACGACAGCAATGGCACGGCCTCGGAAACCCTGCTGACCCTCAACGGCAACGTGCTGAGCAACGACGTGCAGGGCGCCGACCGGGTGACGATCGGCGAAAACAGCGGCCCGATCACCCCCGGCACGTTCACCGGCATGTACGGCACCCTGGTGCTCAATGCCAACGGCACCTACACCTACACGCTCAACCCCGGCAGTGCCGACTTCAAGGCGTTGCACGGCGGTGGCAACGGCACCGAAACCTTCACCTACACCATCACCGATTCGGACGGCGACAGCAGCACCGCCCACCTGCTGCTGCAGATCCACAACAACGACGACCCGGTGACGATTGGCGGTTTGAATGTCCAGGGCGGCGAGTTGACCGTCTATGAGAAAAACCTCAGTGACGGCAGCAGCCCGGACACCCCAGCCCTGACCCAGAACGGCACCTTCACCGTGAGCGCCCTCGACGGCGTCACCACCCTGACCGTCGGCGGCATCGCCGTGGTCAGCGGCGGCGTGGCGGCGGGCTTCCCGCAATCGGTCACCACGCCACTGGGCAGCACCCTGACCATCACCGGCTTCAACGCCGCCACCGGCGTGGTCAGCTACAGCTACACCCTCAACGACAACGAAGCCCATCCAAGCGCCAACGGCACCAACAGCCTGCCTGAGCAGTTCACCGTGACCGTGGTCGACGACAACGGCACCACCGCCACCGGTTCACTCGACGTCAACATCGTCGACGACGTGCCAAAGGGCATGGACGACAGCAATGGCACGGCCTCGGAAAGCCTGCTGACCCTCAACGGCAACGTGCTGAGCAACGACGTGCAGGGCGCCGACCGGGTGACGATCGGCGAAAACAGCGGGCCGATCACCCCTGGCACGTTCACCGGCATGTACGGCACCCTGGTGCTCAATGCCAACGGCACCTACACCTACACGCTCAACCCCGGCAGTGCCGACTTCAAGGCGTTGCACGGCGGCGGCAGTGCGACGGAGTCCTTCACCTATACGCTGACGGATGCCGATGGCGACAGCAGCACGGCCCACCTGCTGCTGCAGATCCACAACAACGACGACCCGGTGACGATTGGCGGTTTGAATGTCCAGGGCGGCGAGTTGACCGTCTACGAGAAAAACCTCAGTGACGGCAGCAGCCCGGACACCCCAGCCCTGACCCAGAACGGCACCTTCACCGTGAGCGCCCTCGACGGCCTGCAAACCCTGACCGTCGGCGGCATCGCCGTGGTCAGCGGCGGCGTGGCCGCCGGCTTCCCGCAATCGGTCACCACGCCACTGGGCAGCACCCTGACCATCACCGGCTTCAACGCCGCCACCGGTGTGGTCAGCTACAGCTACACCCTCAACGACAACGAAGCGCATCCAAGCGCCAACGGCACCAACAGCCTGCCTGAGCAGTTCGCCGTGACCGTGGTCGACGACAACGGCACCACCGCCACCGGTTCACTCGACGTCAACATCGTCGACGACGTGCCAAAGGGCATGGACGACAGCAATGGCACGGCCTCGGAAACCCTGCTGACCCTCAACGGCAACGTGCTGAGCAACGACGTGCAGGGCGCCGACCGGGTGACGATCGGCGAAAACAGCGGCCCGATCACCCCCGGCACGTTCACCGGCATGTACGGCACCCTGGTGCTCAATGCCAACGGCACCTACACCTACACGCTCAACCCCGGCAGTGCCGACTTCAAGGCGTTGCACGGCGGTGGCAACGGCACCGAAACCTTCACCTACACCATCACCGATTCGGACGGCGACAGCAGCACCGCCCACCTGCTGCTGCAGATCCACAACAACGACGACCCGGTGACGATTGGCGGTTTGAATGTCCAGGGCGGCGAGTTGACCGTCTATGAGAAAAACCTCAGTGACGGCAGCAGCCCGGACACCCCAGCCCTGACCCAGAACGGCACCTTCACCGTGAGCGCCCTCGACGGCGTCACCACCCTGACCGTCGGCGGCATCGCCGTGGTCAGCGGCGGCGTGGCGGCGGGCTTCCCGCAATCGGTCACCACGCCACTGGGCAGCACCCTGACCATCACCGGCTTCAACGCCGCCACCGGCGTGGTCAGCTACAGCTACACCCTCAACGACAACGAAGCCCATCCAAGCGCCAACGGCACCAACAGCCTGCCTGAGCAGTTCACCGTGACCGTGGTCGACGACAACGGCACCACCGCCACCGGTTCACTCGACGTCAACATCGTCGACGACGTGCCAAAGGGCATGGACGACAGCAATGGCACGGCCTCGGAAAGCCTGCTGACCCTCAACGGCAACGTGCTGAGCAACGACGTGCAGGGCGCCGACCGGGTGACGATCGGCGAAAACAGCGGGCCGATCACCCCTGGCACGTTCACCGGCATGTACGGCACCCTGGTGCTCAATGCCAACGGCACCTACACCTACACGCTCAACCCCGGCAGTGCCGACTTCAAGGCGTTGCACGGCGGCGGCAGTGCGACGGAGTCCTTCACCTATACGCTGACGGATGCCGATGGCGACAGCAGCACGGCCCACCTGCTGCTGCAGATCCACAACAACGACGACCCGGTGACGATTGGCGGTTTGAATGTCCAGGGCGGCGAGTTGACCGTCTACGAGAAAAACCTCAGTGACGGCAGCAGCCCGGACACCCCAGCCCTGACCCAGAACGGCACCTTCACCGTGAGCGCCCTCGACGGCCTGCAAACCCTGACCGTCGGCGGCATCGCCGTGGTCAGCGGCGGCGTGGCCGCCGGCTTCCCGCAATCGGTCACCACGCCACTGGGCAGCACCCTGACCATCACCGGCTTCAACGCCGCCACCGGTGTGGTCAGCTACAGCTACACCCTCAACGACAACGAAGCGCATCCAAGCGCCAACGGCACCAACAGCCTGCCTGAGCAGTTCGCCGTGACCGTGGTCGACGACAACGGCACCACCGCCACCGGTTCACTCGACGTCAACATCGTCGACGACGTGCCAAAGGGCATGGACGACAGCAATGGCACGGCCTCGGAAACCCTGCTGACCCTCAACGGCAACGTGCTGAGCAACGACGTGCAGGGCGCCGACCGGGTGACGATCGGCGAAAACAGCGGCCCGATCACCCCCGGCACGTTCACCGGCATGTACGGCACCCTGGTGCTCAATGCCAACGGCACCTACACCTACACGCTCAACCCCGGCAGTGCCGACTTCAAGGCGTTGCACGGCGGCGGCAGTGCGACGGAGTCCTTCACCTATACGCTGACGGATGCCGATGGCGACAGCAGCACGGCCCACCTGCTGCTGCAGATCCACAACAACGACGACCCGGTGACGATTGGCGGTTTGAATGTCCAGGGCGGCGAGTTGACCGTCTACGAGAAAAACCTCAGTGACGGCAGCAGCCCGGACACCCCAGCCCTGACCCAGAACGGCACCTTCACCGTGAGCGCCCTCGACGGCCTGCAAACCCTGACCGTCGGCGGCATCGCCGTGGTCAGCGGCGGCGTGGCCGCCGGCTTCCCGCAATCGGTCACCACGCCACTGGGCAGCACCCTGACCATCACCGGCTTCAACGCCGCCACCGGTGTGGTCAGCTACAGCTACACCCTCAACGACAACGAAGCGCATCCAAGCGCCAACGGCACCAACAGCCTGCCTGAGCAGTTCGCCGTGACCGTGGTCGACGACAACGGCACCACCGCCACCGGTTCACTCGACGTCAACATCGTCGACGACGTGCCAAAGGGCATGGACGACAGCAATGGCACGGCCTCGGAAACCCTGCTGACCCTCAACGGCAACGTGCTGAGCAACGACGTGCAGGGCGCCGACCGGGTGACGATCGGCGAAAACAGCGGCCCGATCACCCCCGGCACGTTCACCGGCATGTACGGCACCCTGGTGCTCAATGCCAACGGCACCTACACCTACACGCTCAACCCCGGCAGTGCCGACTTCAAGGCGTTGCACGGCGGCGGCAGTGCGACGGAGTCCTTCACCTATACGCTGACGGATGCCGATGGCGACAGCAGCACGGCCCACCTGCTGCTGCAGATCCACAACAACGACGACCCGGTGACGATTGGCGGTTTGAATGTCCAGGGCGGCGAGTTGACCGTCTACGAGAAAAACCTCAGTGACGGCAGCAGCCCGGACACCCCAGCCCTGACCCAGAACGGCACCTTCACCGTGAGCGCCCTCGACGGCCTGCAAACCCTGACCGTCGGCGGCATCGCCGTGGTCAGCGGCGGCGTGGCCGCCGGCTTCCCGCAATCGGTCACCACGCCACTGGGCAGCACCCTGACCATCACCGGCTTCAACGCCGCCACCGGCGTGGTCAGCTACAGCTACACCCTCAACGACAACGAAACCCATCCAAGCGCCAACGGCGCCAACAGCCTGCCCGAGAACTTCGACGTCGTCGCCACCGATACGGATGGTGACACGATGACCGGGCAGATCAACGTCAACATCATCGATGACCTGCCGAACGCCAAACCTGACTCGTCGTCGGTAGTGGAGGGCGGTACCGTCAACATCAGTGTGCTGGGCAACGACGTCAGCGGTGCCGATGGTCCGGCGACGGTGGTCGGCGTACGCGCCGGCAGCAATACCTCGACCTCGGCGATCGGCGGACTGGGCAACCAGATCAACGGTACCTATGGCTACCTGACCCTCGATGCCAATGGCAACGCGGTGTATCACAGCAATCAGAACTCGGTCGGCGCTGCGGGGGCCACTGATACGTTCACCTACACCGTGCGCGATTCCGATGGCGATGAAAGCACCACCACCATCACCATCGACGTCGCCGACAGCACTATCAAGGCCAACCCCGATAGCGACGTGACGGTCTACGAAAAAGCCCTCGACCTGAGCAAGGACGGGCAGGACCTGGCCGCCGGTACGGTCATCGGCAGCGACCCGGGCAACACTGGCGAAACTGCGTCCGGGACCCTGGTCGGTTCGGTCACGGGTGCCAGCGGTGCGCTCACCTACACTCTGGTCGGAAGCGCCACCGGCACCTATGGGCAGATCCTGCTCAACCCCGATGGCAGCTACACCTACACCCTGACCTCGGCACCGAAAACCTCGCCGAACGCCAACGACGGGCCGAACAGCCTCAGTGAAAGCTTCACCTACAAAGCCACCGATGCGCTGGGCAACAGCAGCACCAGCACCATCGTAGTCAATATTGTCGATGACGTGCCCAAGGCGGTAGCTTCGGATCGCTCGGTGGCGGCGGTGGAGATCGATTCCAACTTGCTGATCGTGCTCGACATCTCCGGCAGCATGGCCGACCCTTCCGGCGTGTTGGACGGGTCGGGCGCGAGCCTGTCGCGCCTGGCCCTGGCCAAGCAGGCCATCAGTGCATTGCTGGATAAATACGACGACCTCGGCGATGTGAAAGTGCAGCTCGTCACCTTCAGCAGCAGCGCCACCGACAGGACTTCGGTGTGGGTCGATGTCGCGACCGCCAAGACATTGCTGGCCGGCCTCACCGCGAATGGCGGCACCAACTACGACGCGGCCGTGGCGACCATGCAGACCGCGTTCAACACCTCGGGCAAACTGACCGGTGCGCAAAACGTCGGTTACTTCTTCTCCGACGGCAAGCCCACCGCCGGCCAGGAAATCGGTACCGCCGACGAAACCGCGCTCAAAGCCTTCCTCGATGCCAACAACATCAAGAACTATGCGATCGGCCTGGGTAGCGGCGTGAGCAACGCCAACCTCGATCCGCTGGCCTACGACGGCATCAGCCACACCAACACCAATGGGGTGGTGGTCACCGACCTCAACCAACTCAACTCGGTGCTGTCTGGCACCGTGGTCGGCGCACCGGTCACCGGTTCGTTGCTGGGTGAGGGCGGTACGTTCGGCGCTGATGGCGGTTTCATCAAATCCATCGTGGTCGACGGCACCACCTACACTTACGATCCAAAAGCCCTCAGCGGCCAGGGTTCGTTGACGGCAAGCGGTGGCACCAACCACGGTACCTTCAACACCGTGGACAACACGGTAAGCATCGCCACCAATAACGGCGGCACGCTGGTGATCAACCTCGACACTGGCGACTACAACTACACCTCGCAGAAAACCACGTCGGTGTTGATCACCGAAAACATCGGATTCACCGTCAGCGACAACGATGGCGACCTCGTCAGCTCGACGCTGACCGTGAAGGTGATCCCCAACGGGCCTCCGGTGGCGATGGACGACCACGTCATCACCAACGTGCTGTCGAGCAACATCGTGGTACCGGGCGAACTCTTGCTGGCCAACGATACCGACCCTAATGGCGACCAACTTTCGGCGACCCCCACCTCGTTCAACACCGGCTGGGTCGTGAAAGGCGCAGACTTTACCGGTACTGGTGCGATCAACTTCGCCAACACCGACAACATCGCTGCCAACCAGAATCTGGCCAACGTGCGCAACGCCTTTGCGGCCAACGCGGCGACCATGACGGCGGCGCTGGTGGTCAGTGGCTATCTTGGCGCAGTGAACAACTCCAATGGCAACAATGAAGACTTCATCACGGTCAAGCTGAACCAGGGTGAGACGCTCAACCTCAATCACAACCTGGATGCCGGGCACATCACGATGGAGTATTCACTCAACGGTGGGGCATTCGTAAGCATCGCCGATGGCGGCCTCATCACCGCAGTCGCGGATGGCACCTACCAGATCCACGTGACCAACATCGCCAACACCAGTGGCGGCAACAAGAATGGGGCGGAAAACTACGAGCTGACCATGACCGTCAACTACGCCGGGGCACACGATGTCACCGCGGACTACCACGGCACCTACACCGCCAACGACAACCATGGCGGCAGCGACTCGGCCAACCTGACCATCAGCTACCAGGATGGCCACACCCTCACCGGCACCAGCGGGGATGACATACTGGTGGCGGGCACGGGCAACAACATCATCAATGCCGGCGACGGCAACGATGTGCTCACCGCCGGCTCCGGCAACAACGAACTGCACGGCGGGGCCGGCAATGATTTGCTCTTCAGCGGCCCGGGCAATGACATCCTCGACGGCGGCACGGGCATCGACACGGCCAGTTACGCCCACGCCACTGCCGGGGTGACGGTCGACCTCAGCCTGCTCGCTGCGCAAAATACCCTCGGCGCGGGCACGGATACCCTGACCGGTATCGAAAACCTGGTCGGGTCGAACTTCAACGACACCCTGACCGGCGACAACAATAACAACGTGATCAACGGCGGCCTGGGCAACGACATCCTCAATGGCGGGGGCGGCGATGATTTGCTGATCGGTGGCCTGGGCAACAACACACTCACCGGCGGGGCGGGGGCTGACACCTTCCAGTGGCTCAAGGGCAACAGTGGCCATGATGTGATCACCGACTTCACGCCCGGCACCGACAAGCTCGACCTGTCGCAACTGCTGCAAGGGGAAAACGGCACCACGGCTTCGCTGGATGACTACCTGCACTTCACCGTCACCGGCAGCGGGGCATCGACGGTGACCAGTATCGACGTCAGCGCCATGGCCGGCGCCGCACCAAACCAGACCATCGACCTGGCTGGCGTCAACCTCGCCAGTCATTACGGTGTAACACCGGGGGCGGGCGGAGTGATCGCGGGCGGGCATGACACGGCGACCATTATCAACGGCATGCTCAGTGATCATTCGTTGAAGGTGGATACCGTCTGATCTGACAACACAACGAAAAAACCCGCCATCCCGGTGCAAGGGATGGCGGGTTTTTTATTGCCCGGTCGATTTTCCGATAAGTGGTAGCAATACCTGTTATTTCTGACAGTAGCCAGCGTTATGTAACTGCCTTTAAATCAACTCATTCCAGTTTTGTTCAGTATCAGGTCGCGTGCTTTGGATTTATTTTCAACTGATGGAAGGAGTCATTAAATGTCCAGGTATACCAGGTTCAGTCAATTAACATCAGTTGAAGAAAAGGCGCTCGCCTACCGTAAGTTAAGGTATTCCGCCGAAATACTTTTGGCCGATCCACCTGAACTTGACTCGAAAAGAAATCCGCTGTTAACGAATGAGCCGGATGACGAGATAAACCAACTTCACACACGTTATCAAGGAACAGTAATAAGGGTTCATGTTAATCAGTTCGACCAGTCGCAAGATCCCGTGCCTACAAATGGTTTTATCCAATTGCGCTGGAATGGAACATTAGTGGGCGAGGCTTATGCCTATAAAACCCCGGTGCCCATTGCTGCCTTCCCTTTTGAACTCGACTTGCCGGCGGAATTTACCGCGGAAAAAGGCACGTATGAACTGAGTTACCGCATCAACCATGGTGGCAATACCGGCGCGTTGGTTAAGTCCTTGATCATCAATATCGATACGGATTTTCCGGCGGCATTAAAGCCGACGGTTCCGGTGACGGAGATTACCAAGGAGTATCTGGATGACAACGGTCATGTCCCGGTGACCTGTCCGCTGACGAGTGACAACAGAATTGGTGACGTTATCAGGGCCTGGTATGGCAAGTCGGAAGCAGACCCCGGTAAAGTTCTGATTGGCACCCAGACTCTCACCTCCCCCATTACCGCCCCTGTGTTTGAGTTGACTGAGGCAATGTTGGGTGGTGAAGAAGGCCTGCACGAAATCTGGACTGACCACTGTGACCGAAAAGGCAACCAGAGCCCAGCCTCGGAAAAGTTAAGGCTGGATGTGGTCTTGACCCTGCCGCCGGTACTCGTGCCGGCTTCTGTTCCACTGTTCGAAGATGATGGCGTCATTAGCCTGATAGACGCGCAAACGCGTCCGGGTTTGGGCGTTGGAATCCGTGTCGATTACGAAAACCATGTCGAGGGTAGGGATTGGTTGCAAATTACCTGGGATGGCATTAAGCAAGTAGAGCAGTTGATTGACGGCTTCCCATTTTTCATCGACGTACCGTTCAAAGATGTCTACAACAACGTCGCTTACCAGGAAAACGTTCCGGTCGGCATGCAGATCCGACGCGGAGATCGTCTCTATCCTGAAAGCCCGCTGATTACGTCAGTAAAAAAAGACTTGAGAAGACCCGGCATCATTGATCCGGAAGAACCAGGTCCGCCGGATGCCTTTCTGCCACTGTTGACGGCGCAGGGTGCGGTATCTATTGAACCCAACTTTATTGTAAAGGCTGACGAAGATAAGCCAGTGTCCTTGATCGTTCCCTTGTATGAGGGGGCGGTAGCCGGTGAGCGACTACAGCTTTTCTGGAACGACGTTGAAGTACCTGATGCCGAGGGTGGGGTTTATACCGTGATCGGCGACGAAGGGGATGATTTTACGGTGACATTCACCGTGACGTGGGGGTTTGTTGCTGCGCAAGGGAATAATGCTAAAACGCTTCTGCATTACCACGCCAAGGATGCGGTGAGTGATAACTATGCGGTGTCAGGCCCGCAAACTGTTTTTGTGCATATACACGATATCGTGGTGCCAGCGCCTGTTGTTCAACATCTGGATCCTGACTTTGATTATTTGAACTGCGGCTCCTTGCAAACCGGTCCCGGAGGGGAAAAGGTCGTAGTGGTGTTTGTACCACCTGAGCCCAATTTCAAAGATCGGGTCGTCCGGCTCGAGTATCAGGCCTATTCAGATGACCAAGGAGTTGTAGAGCTACCGATCAGGGACAGCGTTGCCTATACGGTTGATGAACAGGAAAGCGTAGATGGCGCCTACATCAACATGCCTTATAAAGTTTTCGATGAAACTGGCAGCGCCTTTGGGGCGATCTGGTACACCGTTGTGGTTGATGGGCACCTGGCAACTTCAGAGCGGCATCTTGTACGAGTACTGATGAGAGAGGGGGATGGCTCCAGTTGCAACTTCAACCCGTTACCGTGATCGAGCAGGGGCGCCTTTGGGCGCCCCTTTTTGCTTGTGCATGTTTGTTAGGTGTGGAGAGTTCTCAGGCGCAATCAGATTAATCCTACATTTTTCTGTAGGACGAAAAGCTATCGTTCGCGCCCCTCACAAGTCTCCCGGCGCCTCTGCTGAACGGAGGCGAGATGACGAACAGGAGACAGGATATGACTCTAGAAAAGACACCGTTACACGTAGCTGTGCACATGGGTATTTTCAGGATGCTGGCAGTGGTGCCGGCATTTTTTTTGCTGACCCCCGTCGACGCTGGCGGCGGTTATTGTCGATAACAGAACCCATGAAGTCGGTTCGTCTACGAAACCGATCGACTATCTGGTGCGCAACAACGGCACGTTGAACGTGGTGGACGGCGTAACCCAAAGCCTGTTCGTCGAGTCCGGTTCGACACTGAACCTCAACGGTGCAACCGTTAACGCCAACCGTGGCACTGAAGGTATTTCGGTCACCGGTGGCAGCCTGGCGAACATCAACCAGACTACGGTCACCAGTGACAATCTCGCCTTGACCGTGAACCGCACGCCAGGCGCGGCACAAGGTTCGACTGCATTTGTCTCGAACAGCCAGTTCAATGGCGGTGACACCGGTGCCGAGGTGACGGGGTTGAGTACCCTTGAGCTGGTGAATACCGGTCTGACCGGCACTGCTTCAGGTAGCGTGGGTTTGAGCCTTCGGGGCGGCACGGTGCAGGCCTCGGCGGGCTCTCGTATCAATGGGGATGCGGCAGGCGTATTGATGGATCGGGACCCCGCCAGCGTCGGTGCCAACTCGCTGAAGCTGGATAATTCCAGTGTAGTGGGCCGCACTGGCCCGGCGATTCAGGTGCAAGGCGGGATCGCCGCCAGTATCGAGGTGTTGAACAACTCCACGTTGCAAGGCGGCAACGGGATTGTACTCGAGGTGTTGGGAGCCTCGACGGTCGCCATGTCTGTGGCCAACAGCGCCCTGCAAGGCAACGTGCAGGTGAGTCAAAACAGCACCGCCGATCTCTCGTTCAATCAAGCTCGCATGACCGGCAATGTGCTGCTGAGTGAAAACAGCACTGCCAATCTCTTGTTCAATGAAAGTGTCCTGACCGGCGATGTGCAGGTGAGTCAAAACAGCACCGCCGATCTCTCGTTCAGCCAAAGTCACATGACCGGCAATGTGCTGCTGAGTGAAGGCAGCACTGCCAATCTCTTGTTCAATGAAAGTGTCCTGACCGGCGATGTGCAGGTGAGTCAAAACAGCATCGCCGATCTCTCGTTCAGCCAAGGTCACATGACCGGCAATGTGCTGCTGAGTGAAGGCAGCACTGCCAATCTCTTGTTCAATGAAAGTGTCCTGACCGGCGATGTGCAGGCGAGTCAAAACAGCACCGCCGATCTCTCGTTCAATCAAGCTCGCATGACCGGCAATGTGCTGCTGAATGAAAACAGCACTGCCGATCTCTTGTTCAATGAAAGTGTCCTGACCGGCGATGTGCGGGTGAGTCAAAACAGCACCGCCGATCTCTCGTTCAGCCAAGGTCACATGACCGGCAATGTGCTGCTGAGTGAAAACAGCACTGCTGATCTCTTGTTCAATCAAAGTGTCCTGACCGGCGATGTGCAGGTGAGTCAAAACAGCACCGCCGAACTCTCGTTCAACCAAGGTCACATGACCGGCGATATGGTGGTCGAGGAGGGCTCCAGCGCCAACGTCACCCTGCAAAACAACTCGCAGCTCATCGGGCGTCTGGACAAGGTCAACAGCGTGACGCTCGACACCTCCACCTGGACCATGACTGGCAGCGACAGTATTGGCAGCCTGACAATGGCCGGCGGTACGGTCGATTTCGGCATTGCTCCCGGCGCTTTCCGCGAACTCACTGTCGAGAGCCTCAATGGCAGCGGCACCTTTGCCATGTCGGGGGATTTCGCCACCGGCGGTGCAGACCGGCTGAATGTAACCGGTGAAGCCAATGGCGAGTTCGGCCTGGCCGTCAGTGCTTCCGGCAAGGATGCGGTTTCTCCTCAGCAACTGACCTTGGTCCACACTGCCGCCGGTACAGCACAGTTTTCGCTGGTGGGCGGTCGGGTCGATGTGGGGACCTGGTCCTACGATCTGGCCAGCAGCACCGATGGCGCCGGTGGCGCCGGTGGCGCCGAATGGTTCCTGGACCCCACCACCAAAACGGTCAGCCCCGGCGCTCAGTCGGTATTGGCACTGTTCCAGACGGCGACCACCATTTCCTATGGCGAGTTGAAGTCACTCGAAACCCGTATGGGTGAGCTGCAATCGGACGGCAATCTGCATGGCATATGGGTCCGGCCGTATGGCAACAAGTACAACGTCGATGAAGACTCGGGCGTCGGTTATCGCCAGCGCCAGCAGGGTATTTCCCTGGGTGCCGATACCCGTCTGGGAGACAGCCAATGGCGACTGGGTGTGCTGGCGGGTTACAGCCAATCCGATCTGAATCTGGATGGCGGAACGTCGGGCAATGTCGACAGCTACTACGTCGGTCCCTACTTCAGCTGGCAGAATCCGGACAGTAATTACTACGTGGATGGGGCGTTAAAGTTCAACCATTTCCGCAATGACTCCAAAGTCAATCTGAGTGACGGCACCCGGACCAAGGGCGATTACAGCAATTCGGGCGTGAGTGCATTGGTGGAAGTCGGCCGCAACATCAAGCTGACCAATGACTGGTTCGTCAAACCTTCCGCCCAAGTCTCTGCGGCCGTGATCCAGGGCGCGGACTACCATTTGGACAATGGCATGCAAGCCGATGGCGATCGTACGCGCTCGTTACGCGGCAAACTGGGTGTGGCCTCCGGGCGCAACTTTGCCATCGACCGCGATACCGTCGTGCAGCCCTATGGGCGTGTGGCCTTCGTGCATGAGTTCGCCAGCAATGACAACGCACAGGTCAACGGCAACCAGCTCAACACCAGCCTGAAGGGCAGCGGTTTCGAAACCGGAGTGGGGGCGGCGGTTTCCTTCGGCAAAAATCTGCGTGTGGACGCGGGCGTCGATTATGGCAAGAGTGAAAAGTTCGAGCAGCCTTGGGCGGTGACGTTGGGGATGAGTTACGGGTTTTAGGAGCGTCTGAAAGGCGAGGGCAGCCATTGCACATCGGGTGAACACAAACCCAATTCACCGGCAAGCCAACGCCCCGACGAGTTCGGGGCGTTGGCTTTTGTGCGTCAGGCATTTGCCAGGTGCGCACTGCACTGACCGTTTACTTGGCAGCAGTGACAGAACGACTTGTCGATGGGGTACCGGCTTTCGCCGGTTTTTCGGCCGTCGTCGGTTCAAGTGGTTTGATTTCGTAAGAAATTTTCCCGTTCAACTGATCGGCCACGGCATCACTGTCGCCACCTGCCGCGGCACTGCCCCAGGTGACCACGCGGCCATCGGTGGTCAAGGCGGCGAAGGCATGGGTGTTGCCGCAGATGGCCCGTACGTCGGTCAATTGTGGGGCAACTTCGGCGGGAATTTCACCGCCATAAGTGGCATTTCCCCATGCCACCACGGACCCGTCGGTGCACAGTGCGGCAAAGGCGGATGAAGCGGGCACCACTTGAACGATGTCGGTTCTTGCTGCGATGGGCTCAGGTAGGGCACCTCCTCTGATGTCGCTCCCCCATGCCACCACACGTCCATCCGCGCGTTGCGCAGCGAAGGCGTAACTGTTGCCTGTGACCGCTACGATATCAGTCAGTCCCCTGATTGGATTGGGCAGGTCGCCTCCATAAGCCTTGCTTCCCCAAGCCACTACTGTTCCATCGTCCCGACGGGCTGCAAAGGCATACCGCGTACTGCAAACCTCCACGATGTCGGTCAGCTCCGCAATGGCTTTCGGGACTACTCCCCCATTATTGATATGCCCCCATGCCACCACGGCCCCATTCGCCCGGCGTGCAGCGAAGGTGGCGTCACTTCCCGTGACCTCCACAATATCGTTCAGCGCCGCAATATCATCGGGAATGACGGCACCTGAAGCGGCATTGCCCCAGCCCACAACGGAGCCACCAGCCCTTAGTGCCACAAAGCTATGCAGGCTGCCGGTTATCGTGACGATATCTTTCAGTGCCGCAACCGGTTCAGGAATGCCCCCCCCCATACCGGGACTCCCCCAAGCCACCATACTCCCATCGCTTCGTCGTGCCGCAAAGGCATAACCATTGCCCGTTACCAACACGATATCCTTGTGTTGGAGGATGGGCTCCGGCACCACGCCACCGTTGTTCGCATACCCCCAAGCCACGATGCTGTCATTGGTCCGGCGAGCTGCAAAGGCATAGCCGCAAAGGCTAAGCGCGACCACATCAGTCAATGCTGGCAGTGTCGCGCCGAGGTCACCGCCACGGCCGGCTCTCCCCCAAGCCACCAGGTTGCCCAAGTCCGCTCGTGCCGCAAACGCCGCATTATTGTCCTGCATGACAGAAACCAGATTGCCGTTACCCACCAGGTTGCGCTGACGAATCGTCACCCAGTCATCGTCCACCTGCACATGCAGCGGGCGATCCTGTTGCGTATCACGAAACCTCGAGCCGCTGATGACATCCGTTTGGTGGTTATAGCGCCAGCGGGCCTCGATTGGTTGCAAGGTATTGGCGTCCAGCGCTGTCAGCCAATAGGCGCCCCCCGAAATCAGATGACAGCCCCCACGCGAGCGCGCGCCCATCACCTGCAAGCGCCCGATCCCGATGGAGTGGCGCACGTCATACGCGGCGAGCCTCGAGACCTTACGGGTGCCATCCACACGCCATACCGTGCAGTCGAGTCGGACTTCGCGGCCGACGTTTGCCAAAAACACCGCCCGGGGCAGGGCGACCCATTTGTCACGACCTGCCTGACCCTCCTCGACCACGAAGGGCACGCTGACAGTGCCGTCTCCGGGCGCACCGGTCACGCGGATCTCGCCGGTATCACCGATCTGCAACTGATATTCGTCAGTCGCCAGACACGCCTCCAGTTCGCGCGGCGTAACCGCCAGGTCCATGAATTCGCCGACGGCACCATCGAGCCTGGGCGGATTGAAATCCAGCGTGGCATCGCCAATGAGCAATACCAACGGCTCGGAGTATCCAAGGATCAGACCGCCCCGGGTGATGTAGTAATCCACCGTCACGCTGCGGTAGCGGCTGGCGGTGACGAACTGTTTAAGGACCGTGAACTCGACTTCCTTGCCGGCCGTGTCGGCGGTCAGGTTCCTGAAATCCATGTCGCTGCCACCCGCGACCGAACTGCGCCAGCGATACGTGACCCGATCCTTGTCCAGGGTCCCGAGGTACGGGACAAACAACGGAAAACCGCGGGAGGGCACGGCTTCCGGATCCAGCACGTCATCAGGGGCAAGGTCCACGCGCGGCGGGGGGAGCGTCTCAAGGCGTGCCTGTAGGGCAATGGTCTGGTTTTCAGGGGTGGTGGATGGCGAGGGCATGTGAACACTCCTTTTGTTGGGCGACAGCCTGGCGCTGAGGCCCGGTGGCAAGGGCTATCACAGCGGAAATGTGTCGGGGATGGCTACTGTCAGAACTGACAGTGGCGACCAGTGGTGGCAACGTTTTTTCTGCTACTTGACTCTTTTCATTCACATCCGCTCCGGCGCCCCGATCAATCTTCCCATCGCCCTGAATATGCCCAACTGCCTGATCACCTCCAGTTCCCCTCGCGTCTCGACCATCTCCGCAATCAGCGGCAAATCAATGCTGTGGGTCGCGCGAAAAATGGCATCTATAAACAGTCGCTTGTCAGGTTGCTCATCAATGGCGCGAAGTCGGTGACGCTGGGCGTGAGTTACGGGTTTTAAGGGATATCGAGGGGGAAGAAAAAAACCGCGTTAAGCGGTTTTTTTCGTTTGTCAGGTAAACAACCAAGTCTTACTGTTTATGAACGTGTTATAGAAATGTACCAGTCTTGCGAAATCTGGTCATCCGTACTTCTCACCTGAAATTTGTAAGGTCCTCCCGGAGAGTGTGAGCCAGTGTTTACTTGAAATCCTCCTGTCGCATCTGCTTTACGTCTACCTGCCCAAACGTTACCAAGATACAGATTGACTTCCTCGTTTGGCGAGGCACCGTAACCGTTGAAAGTTATCACTTCATCTTGAGACACACTTCCGTAATTTGGAATTAGGTTCCCACCGCGGTCTGTGACACTAAGAATAGTCAGCTTGAGGCTCTCGACCAATTTGAATGTCCGAGGCGGACTGGAGACGACATCCTTGACCTTGATAGTGATGCTATGGTGTCCAAGCAATAATCCGTACTGGCGACGCCAATCGCCTTTTTCATCGGCGGTTGTTCCAGACAATTGTTGATTGCCATTCCAAACTTCAACTGTATGGTGAGGGCTGGCCTTACCGATAAACGTTAAGCTTTTGTCAGCGGTATATCCACCTTCCAGGATGGGGTTGTTTTTGGAGTCGAGGATGTTCGTTATTTCCCCGAATGGTGTAACCGTAAACGTGTAGGGTGGGGAGGATGTTTCGCCCGCCCCATACAGGGCCTTTGCGGTAAGGCTAACGAACTCGGTAAAAGCCGTTATTGGTTGTACCCAATTTCCGTCACCATCGGCCTCAGGCTCTCCCAATGAGTCAGTACCTTTGAGCAACCGGACTTTCTTCCCAGGCGTAGCCTTGCCGCTGACGGTCAGATAAACGTCCCTGGTGGTGGAACCAGGCAGGACAGGATTGCCATTGGAATCTTTAACACTTTCAATGACTGGTTTGACGTCCGGTATCCGGGTAGTAATCGTCCATGAATTAGACTCGGCATTATCACCATAGTCTGCCACCGCGATGAATTGATAAGTGGTTTCGTAACTCAGATTTGGAACGAATCTGACCCATTTACCAGTATCGTCGGTCGGTTCCGGCTTCGGGTCGATGACGCCATTGATCTTTAGCTTGATCTGCGCTGACGGGGCCGCCTCCCCCCTGACAAATACCTGGTTGTATCTGGTGCTACCGTTGTTCTCGATCAGGCCGTCCGAATCGAACACGCGGGTGTTGTGTGGCTTGATGATGGACGCCACGGTAAAGGTGCGGGGCGGCGCGGTGATTTCCCCATCGCCATAGTTCGCCTTGGCGGCGAGGCGGTAGAAGCCGTCTGTTACATCGAGCAGGATTTTCCAGGCGCCATCGCCGGGATCGGCCGTTGCGCTGGCATCCTTTATCGGGGTGCCGCCATTGAGTAGCTGAATGCTCTCACCGGGCCTGGCATGCCCCTTGATGATCAACTGGTTCTTGTCGGTGGTGCCATCTTCAGGAACAGAAGGGCCGCCTTCGGATTCGAGGACATCATCCAGGCTCAATTCCACATCCAGTGCGGCGCGGAAGGTGAAGGCGCTGGACTCTTTGCCATTGGCTGCCCTGATCTTGATGCTGTAGTTGCCAGCGGTAAGCCCGTCGAAAGTGAGTTTGAACAGCCCGTCACGCTCGACAGTGGCTTTCTTGCCCGTGGCGGTGTTGCGGTTGAACGCCTCTACTTCCATATCGGGAGGTGCGTAGCCGGAAAACTCCAGCGATTTGCCTTCGTAGGTATCGCCATTTTCGATCGGGCCATCCTTGCCAGTGACTTTGTCGATGATCGGCGTCTCGGTCGCCAGAACGAAAATGTACGGCGAGGAAAAATCTTGAGGCGGGTATTTTTCCAGAGCATTAAGGCTGTAGCGCTTGAAGTCCGGCAGTGTGAACTGTTTGACCCAGTCTCCCGCACCATTGCTGGTCACGTCAGTGATTCTGGTCACGCCATTGCGAATCCAGAGCTCCGTATTTGCGCCGGACGTACCCTTGAAGGTCAGGGTCTTGTCAAAAGTAACGCCGTTTTTGCCAACGAGATTTCCGCTGCTGTCTCGGATTTCATCGAAGGTTACTGTCGCTGTTGCTTCACATTGTGTGTTTGGCGTGATTGCCGAGGTATTCGGGGGGTTGGCGGTCATGATGATGACTCCGGGTGTTGAAAAAAGTTTGGGTGCCGGAGTGATTTAAAACCTCGTCTGACAGGTTGCCTGCTGTCATAAGTAACAGGAAAAGTTTGCTTCCAGTCAATGATCAAGGTGGCATTGGCTGCCTGGCAAGTTTGGCTCCGGCGGCCCGATCAACCGCCCCATCGCGCCGAAAACACCCAGTTCCGTGATAGCCACCAACTCCCCCGATGTTTCGACCCTCTCGGCAATCAGCGGCAAATCAATGCTGTGGGTCGCGCGAAAGATCGCGTCGATGAACAGTCGCTTGTCAGTCTGCTCGTCGATATTGCGAATGTAGGCCCCATCGATTTTCAGGTACGCCAACCCCAATTGGGTCAGATTGCCGATCTGGCTGAAGCGCCCGCCAAAGTGTTGCAGGCCTATTCGATAACCGCTTTCAAGCAGGCTGTGACTCAAACGCTGCAGTTCCTCGGGGGACGGCAGTTGATGCTCGTCGATTTCCAGGGTCAGCAGCGGCGCCAGTTCCGGCAGGGAGTCGAGCAGGTCGAGGATTGTTCGCCATTGCACCGGGTCGCGCAGGGTGCTCCCGGACAGGCTCAGTGCCAAGGGCCTGCGGTTGGCCACCAGGTCGTCCAGCGTGGCCTCGAGCATCGCCAGGTCGAACCGTGCCGACCAGCCAAGACGCTCGATCCACGGCAAAAAATGCCCGGCGGCTATCGCCTCGCCCTGCGGGTCGAGCAGGCGTGCGAGCACTTTGTGATGCAGCACCTGGCCGGGGTCGGCGCATTGCACGACGGGCTGGAAATACAGCTGCATTTTGCCTTGGTTCAGGGCATCGTCGATCCAGGTGCGCCAGTCGTGCTGGGTGCAATTCGGCGCGGTATCACGATGACTCAAGTGCACCCAGGGGCGCTCGGGATGTTGCCGGGATTCAGTCAGTGCCTGATCCAGGCGCAGGAGCACGGCGCCCATCGGCTCACCGGGGCGGTAGGTGACAACGCCCAGGTGGGCGACGGGCATGCAATCGCTGGCACCAGTCAGGCGCAGGTTCTCCAGGCTCCCGCTGACGTCGGCGGCCAGGCGCGCGGCATGTTCAGCGTCCAGACCCGGTGTCAGCAGGCTGAATTCGCCACCACGATTGCGTGCCGCCAGCCAGGTGCGACGCTCCGGCAATTGAGTCAGACGCTTGAGCAATTCGCCTACGGCACTGATCAGCGCGTCAGTGCGTTGGCCGCCCAAGCGCTGGTTGAGCCCGTTCAGGTCGTTGATCCGTAACATCAGCAAATGGCCATCGCGGCTCTGTTCGCATTCGCGTAAATGGTCGGCCAGTTGTTCGTCGAGCAGGCGCCGGTTGGCCAGGCCGGTGAGGCTGTCCAGATAGGATTCGGCCCGCAGTTGTTCGCTGCGCGCAGCTTCTTCGCTGAACAGGGCCTTGAGCTTCTCGACCATCTGGTTCATGGCCTGCACCACCCGTTTCAGTTCCGGTGTCCGTGGCAGTTTCGGCAGGCTGAGGAACTCGCGTTTACTGATGGCTTCAGCTTGTCGGACCATGCTGTCGAGGGGACGAAATTGCCGGCGCAGCATCCACCCGCCAATCACTGCACTGAACAGCCCGCATAACAGCAACCAGATCAGGCTGCCGAGGGTGCTGTCCCAAAGCTTGGCCAGGGCGAATTGCGGATTGCTCAGCACTTCGACCCGGGCCTGTTGTTCCCAGCCGCGCATGACCAAGGCGTCGCCACCTTCCGGGCGCAGGTTGACCAGGTTGACGAACCAGTCAGGCACGCCGTCGATTTTCGGCGCTGCGCTGCGTTCGACCAGGGTTTGCTGATCCTTGAGCCTGATGACGCGGATGCCGCTGAAATAGCCGCTGTCGAAAATCGAACTGACCATCAGCTCCATCATTGCCGGGTCATCGACCTGTGCCGTCAGTGTCAGCCCCAGCGCGGTGGCTGCGTCCTGGGCGTGGGCGCGCAACTGACTGAGCGTTTGCTCGCGGGAGCTTTCCAGGCTGGCAAAAAAACTGCCGCTGAACGCCACCAGCAGGAACAGGCAGATGGCCAGAAACAACTGTTTACGCAGTGTCATGCATCGCTCCTTGCCATGGCGGCTAGCCTTCGCCTATGTCGAACCCTTCGGCCTGCATCTTTTTCAGCACGTCCTGCCAGCGCGACAGCTTTTTCGAGTCGCTGCTGCGCTGGCCGCCGTTTTTGCCCGGCAGGTACAGGCCTTCGGCGTTGAAGGCGTACACCGGCAGCAAGTCTTTGCGTTGGGACGCGGGGCGGATCTCGCCGATCAGATTGTCCAGCACCAGTGGATCGGCCGTGGGCGAGCTGTAGAACGTCAGCACCATATGCGCCTGGTTCTGGCTCAGGGCCTTGACGTAGGTGATGCGCAGTTTTTCACTGGGAATGCCGAGTCGGCGCAGGCTGAAATATTTCGCCAGCGCGTAGTCCTCGCAATCGCCGGCGCCCTTGATCAGGGCTTCGACGGGTGTGGCCCAGTAATCGGCCTGTTGCCAGATGCGCGTGTCGTCCTGGAAATTCAATTGCTGATTGAAGAAGCGGTTCACCGCATTGAGTTGTTCGCGTTCGGGCGCGCCGCGTGCACTTTGCAACATTTGACTCCACGCCTCGATCCGGTTTTTTGCCGGTCCCGGCGGGCCGTAGCGTTTTTCAACGGTTTGCAGAACTTGCGCAAAATCCCAGTCGGCCCGGACCCCATTGAATAAGATCAGTAGCAAACCAGCCAGCAGCAACCAGCCGCCGAGCCGAAGTCGGAGCGCTGGCCATCCTGGACTACGCAGACTGCGGGCCATGTCTGGCTGCTCGAATAGGGATGGGTGAAGTTTAGGTGGAGTTTTTGCCGGGACAGGGCAGGTCGTCGGACGGGCCCAAACAGCTGTGGCGAGGGAGGCTTCAGGGATTGCGCAGGGTTTTTTGCCTGAGGATATAGACCGTCACCAGCACCGCACTGGTGAGCATGAACCCCCGTGCCCAGGGAAGCGGCACCAGATAGCAGGAGAACAGAATGCTCGCCCACATCAGGCCGATGGCGTAGACCTTGCCCTTGAGCGGGATGCCGTTGCCGTCGAGGTAGTCGCGGATCCATGGGCCAAGTCGTGGATGCTCAACCAGCCAATGATAGAAGCGCGGGGAACTGCGGGCGAAGCAGGCGGCCGCCAGTAGCAGGAAAGGGGTGGTGGGCAATACCGGCAGGAAAATCCCGAGCACCCCCAGCGCCACGCTCAGCCAGCCGATGGCCAGCAGTACGTAGCGCAACATCAGGGGGCGGTTGCCTATGGGGTTGTCCATAGGCAAAACCTTAGTGGTGACGGGGCTTGAGAATCGCCGGTTTTTCGTCTGGTGCATTGCACAGCAGGTACAGGGCGGTCAGGGCTTCCGGGATCTGCACGATCATGTCGTCCATCAGGTTGGCATCGGCGGCAATGTCGGAGAACTCCGGCTGCTCGTCGAACAGGCCCGAACCGACCATGATCGGCAGCAGCATTTCGCTGACTTCGTCTTCGGCGGTTTCGAACCAGGCTTCTTCGCGCAGGAACACGCCTTCCATGAAGCCGATGCACCAGCCGCGCAGTTCGGAATCGTCCGGCTCATCGCCCAGATCCAGGTCGCACGGCAACTCGAACTCTTCGTCGGAGGCCAGTTGGCGGGCGATGTGGGCCTTGAGGCCGATCAGCGTGGCTTCGATCTCTTCGCGCTGGGCCTCGCTGCTGTAATGCGGCTCTTCGGCGAACAGTGCGTCGATCCATTCACGCTCGGGAACCGCTTCGGAACAGATCGACAGCGCGGTGAGGTAGCCATGGGCGGCCACGTAGTCCAGCGCCTCGTCATGCAGTTCATCAGCGTCGAGGAAGACTTGCAGGCGGGTTAGTTGCTCAGCGAAGGACATTAAAGGACTACCTTGGGGAATGTTCGATGCGGGAATTCTAGGCCTTCTTGAGCGCTTGGGCCAGCCGCATGGCAAATGTGGGGTTGGATTGCGTGTCTTATCAGCGGCACCCTTTGCCGGACAGGGCTCGGGTATACTCGCGCGTTTTGTGATGCCCTGCTGGCGTCACGGCTGAAATGTGAAGCGACATGCAATGCGCACTTACGATTTGTTGGTGCAGCATTGCGGGTTCTGAACCAGCCTTGCAGGGATGTTTCGGTGATTTTTGGAGTTTTTATGCTCGAACAGGCTCAACGCGTCCTCAAGGACATCTTCGGCTACGACAGTTTCCGTGGCCGCCAGGGTGCAATCATTGAGCGCGTGGCCAGTGGCGGCGATGCCCTGGTCCTGATGCCTACCGGTGGTGGCAAATCCCTGTGCTTCCAGGTTCCGGCGCTGCTGCGCGAAGGCCTGGCGGTGGTGGTCTCGCCGCTGATCGCGCTGATGGACGATCAGGTCGCCACCCTCGAAGAGCTGGGTGTAGCGGCCGCCGCATTGAACTCCACCCTCAGCGCCGAGCAGCAGCGCGACCTCGCCGCCCGCATCCGTCGTGGTGAAGTGAAAATGCTCTACCTGGCGCCGGAACGCCTGGTCCAGCCGCGCATGCTGTCATTTCTGCAAGGGCTGAACATCGCCTTGTTCGCCATCGACGAAGCACACTGCGTGTCGCAATGGGGCCACGATTTCCGTCCGGAATACCTGCAACTGGGCCAGTTGGCGGAAATGTTCCCCGACGTGCCGCGCATCGCCCTGACCGCCACGGCCGACAAGCGTACCCGCGAAGAAATCGTCACCCGGCTGCACCTGCAAGACGCCGAGCGCTTCCTGTCGAGTTTCGACCGGCCGAACATCTTTTATCGCATCGTGCCCAAGGAGCAGCCGCGCAAGCAGTTGCTGGCGTTCCTGGCCGAACGCCGTAGCGATGCGGGCATCGTGTATTGCCTGTCGCGCAAGAAAGTCGAGGAAGTCGCCGCATTCCTCAGCGAGCAAGGTTTCCCGGCGCTGCCGTACCACGCCGGCCTGCCCAACGATCTGCGGGCCTACCATCAGAAGCGTTTCCTCAACGAGGAAGGCCTGATCATGGTTGCGACGGTGGCGTTCGGCATGGGCATCGACAAGCCCAACGTGCGTTTTGTCGCGCACCTCGATTTGCCGAAATCCCTTGAGGCTTACTACCAGGAAACCGGTCGTGGCGGCCGTGACGGCCTGCCGGCAGACGCCTGGATGGCCTACGGGCTGCAAGACGTGGTGATGCTCAAGCAGATGCTGCAGAACTCCGAAGGTGATGAGCGACACAAGCGCCTGGAGCAACACAAGCTCGATGCCATGCTCTCACTCTGTGAAGAAACCCGCTGTCGCCGGCAAACGCTGCTGGCCTATTTCGACGAAGACATGCCCGAGCCATGCGGTCATTGCGACAACTGCGTCGACGGAGTGCAGACCTGGGATGCCACCGAGCCTGCGCGTCAGGCGCTGTCGGCGATCTACCGCACCGGTCAGCGCTATGGCGTCGGACACCTGGTGGATGTGTTGCTGGGCAAGGACAACGAAAAAATCCGCAACATCGGCCATCAGCACCTCTCGGTGTTTGGTGTCGGCAAGGCGATGGCTGAGGGCGAATGGCGTTCGTTGTTTCGCCAGCTGGTGGCCCGTGGTCTGGCTGACATCGATCTCGAAGGCTACGGCGGCCTGCGCCTGAGCGACAGTTGCCGGCCGCTGCTCAAGGGCGAGGTGACCCTGGAACTGCGTCGCGATCTCAAGGCGCAAACCGTGGCGAAAAGCAGCAAGAGCCAGGCAAGCCAACTGGTCCGCGGCGAAGAGCGCGAGCAATGGGAGGCCTTGCGTGCCCTGCGGCGCAAGCTCGCCGAGGAACATGGTGTGCCGCCGTACGTCATTTTTCCCGACTCGACCTTGCTGGAAATGCTCCGCAGCCAGCCGACCTCGCTGGCGGAAATGGCCCGGGTCAGCGGCGTCGGCGCGCGCAAGCTGGAGCGTTATGGCGAGGCCTTCCTCGAAGTGCTCGGCGGCCAGGTCGAGGCGCCGAAAGTGGTGGCCGACGTGCGTCACGAACTGATCACTCTGGCGCGGGCCGGCATGACGCCGGTGCAGATCGCCGGTCAGTTGCAGTGCTCGGAAAAGAACGTCTACACCATGCTGGCCGAGGCAATCGGCAAGCAGCAGCTGTCGTTGGAACAGGCGCTGGATCTGCCTGAAGATCTGATGGGGGAAGTCCAGGACGCTTTCCTCGACGGCGAAGGCGAGTTGCCGCCGGTTTCCGAGATCGCTGCGCTGTTCGCGGGTCGGGTACCGGAAGGGGTTTTGTACTGCGTTCGGGCTGCCCTGCAGTCGGAATTCGAGATTTGAGACATCTGTAGTGCTGATGTAACGATTCACTACAGATCAGGTCTTGCCTCAAGTCGAGGCTCATGCTTAGCTGACTAATAATTAGTTTTAATTTATTTCAGTCTGATCATGAGTGTTTTATGCCGTTAACCGATCAACACCGCTTTGGCATGCAGTTGGCCCAGATGTCCCGCGGCTGGCGTGCCGAACTGGACCGCCGGCTGGCGGGTATGGGCTTGTCCCAGGCGCGCTGGCTGGTGTTGCTGCACCTGGCGCGTTTCGATGAAGCACCCACCCAGCGTGAGCTGGCACAAAGCGTCGGCGTCGAAGGCCCGACCCTGGCCCGTTTGCTCGACAGCCTGGAAAGCCAGGGGCTGGTGCAACGTCAGGCCGTGCTGGAAGACCGCCGGGCGAAGAAAATCGTTCTCTGCGCGCCGGCGCGCCCCTTGATCGAACAAATTGAAACCATTGCCACGCAACTGCGTCACGAACTGTTCGAAGGCGTCGATGAGGCAGACTTGAAGGTGTGCATGCGCGTTCACGGGCACATCCTGGGCAACCTTGAAAAATCCTGAGGCATAACCGACTGCCAGTTTTTTTGAGATAGTGCATTGGGCGAACTATAAGAACTACTCGGCAATATCGTGTTCGTAACGGATGTACGAACCCGTGCGGATGGTTTCTGTAGATCTCAAGGATGCTCATGCTCAAGTGTTGGCGACTGGTTTTACGCGGTGGTTCAAAGTGGTTGCTGGCCGGGGCCGCGGTCACTTACTCGGCATGGACACCCGCGCTGGGTCTGGGTGAAATCACCCTGCATTCGGCGCTGAATCAACCGCTGCGTGCCGATATCGCACTGGTGGATGCGACTGGCCTTGAGGAGAACGAGCTATCGGTGAGCCTGGCAACGGCAGACGAGTTCAGTCGTGCCGGAGTCGACCGGGCAGTTTTTCTCGACAACCTGAGGTTCACTCCGATCCTGCGCGGTAGCCGCCGCTTGATCCAGGTGACGTCCAGCAAGCCGGTCAGTGAACCGTTCCTCAATTTCCTTGTGCAGCTCAATCGGCCCAACGGTCGATTGTTGCGCGAGTACACGGTACTGATCGATCCGCCAGGCTCGCCGGGCGTCGTTCCGGCCAGCGATGAACCGCTTTTCAGTTCCCCTGCGTCTGCATTCCCCCGTGTACAACCGGCCGTACCTCAGTCACCCGTGGCAAGGGCAACGGCAGAAGCGGATGTCCCCGTGGCTGATCCGGCTGTCGAACAACTGGCCGCCAGTACCCTGCAAAACGATCCATTGCAAACCACTGTCGATGAGCTCAACACGAAGCTTCAACGCCAGGATGAGCTGATCGCCGGCCAGAAAAAACAGTTGGCCGAGCTGCAAACCCAGCTTGCGGAGCTCAGGAAGGTAAAGGCGCAACCAATGGTTTCCGACGCAGTGGCACCAGCCCCGGCTATAGTCGAAACCCCAGGTGTTGGCTGGCTGCCGATTGCCGGCGTGTCAGCGTTGGTGGCGTTACTGGCGGCGGGCTGGTTTGTTCGCCGGCGCCAGCAGCAACAGATGACAACGTCAGAGGCGCTGCCGTCGCCACATGAGCCGTTGGCTGAGCTCTTCACCGAGCCAGTGATGTGGGCCCCCGTCGCGCAACCGCCCGCTGTGCATCGCGACAAGGTGCCAGCCAGCGATGGGCTTGAGCGAGTCGATAGCGATAATGGCATCCCGGTCGCCACTGACGATGGGTACCAACTCAACCTGGAGGAGCTGTCCCTGGCGTCGAGTTGGGAGGTGATCAGCCCAAACGAGAACAAGCAGTCGGCTGCCCTGGCCATGATCGAGCCTGTGTTCGAGTTGGAGGCGTTATCTGTTCCGCCGACTCGGCAGCCATCGGCCGGGCTATCATAGCGGCGTCGTCAAATTCTGGAGTCAAGTCCCATCATGAGCGCCGGCAAACCGGAAATCGTCATAACTTATTGCACGCAATGCCAATGGCTGTTGCGCGCGGCCTGGCTGGCCCAGGAACTGCTCAGCACCTTTGGTGATGACCTGGGCAAAGTCTCCCTGGTGCCAGGCACCGGCGGGGTCTTTCATATCTACTGTGACGCAGTGCAGATCTGGGAGCGCAAGGCGGACGGCGGTTTCCCCGAGGCCAAAGTACTCAAGCAGCGGGTCCGCGACCAGATCGACCCGGACCGCGACCTGGGGCACAACGACCGCACTCAGTGAGACGCAACCTCGGCGGTAACGGCTTTCTTGCTTGAACCGCTTGAGAACCTGCTGGATACCACGATCGCCACAATGATCAGCACGCCACCCAGCAACATGCGCAGGGTCGGGTTTTCGTTGAACAGCAGCCACGCGACAGTGATGCCGTAGACCGGCTCCAGGGCGAACACCACGGCGGCAGTGCGTGCCTTGATCACCGCGAGGCTGGCGACGAACAGGCTGTGGGCGACACCGGTACAGAACACTCCGAGCAGACCGATCCACAGCCAGTCGATGGTGCGCACTTCGCTCAATTGAGGTGCCGCCACCGGCAGCAGGCACAGGGCAACCACCACGTTCTGACACAGCGCCGCCTGCACGGGCGGGACGCGCCCGGAGCTGGCACGGTTGGTCAGTGACAGCAGGGCGAACAGCAACCCGGAACTCACGGCCCACAGCAGGCCGGTGGTGGCGCCGCTGGCCAGATCGAAGTCAGGTGTGACCAGTACCAGCCCGACACTGACCAGCAGCACCAGCACAATTTCATTGGCGCGAATGCGCTCGCGGAAGATCAACCCTTCAAGGATCACGGTAAATGCCGGGAAGCTGGCGAAGCCGAGCGTTGCAATCGCCACGCCCGCGACTTTCACCGCAATGAAGAAACTCACCCAGTGCCCGGCCAGCAACAAGCCGCTGAGCAACAGTCGACGCCAGTCCACGACCTCGAGTTTCTGCCAGCGCGTCTGGCTGGCGAACCGTGCGAAAAACGCCAGCGCGAGCACGGCAAAAGCGGCCCGGCCGAAAACGATGATCGCCGGTGACGCAACAGCCAGTTTGCCGAACACGCCGGTCAGGCCAAACATCAATGCGCCGATATGCAAGGCGCCAAGGGCAGTACGGGGAGTCATCGCAATCCTTAACGGCAAACGAACAGAGGCGTCATTGAAGCGCGTAATCGCCCCTGAAGTCTGTCGGCAAACTAGCGTTTTTTGTCGCCAGCCTCGCGCCGCAGTTTCCCGGGCGATGCCCCGAACTCACGCAATACCGCCGCCGCGAAGGCACTCTGGGAGCTGTAGCCGACGCGGCTGGCAATCTCGCCAATGGGCAGTGCCGATTGGCGCAGCAAGCTCACCGCGATGTGCAGGCGTCGGCTGCGGATGTAGTCCATCGGCGTCTGCCCGCATTCGGCCACGAACCGTGCATGCAAGCGGGCACTGGAAAGGCCGGCCACCCGGGCCAGGTCGGCCACTTGCAGCGGGTACGCCGCGTACTGATCGATGTGTGCATTCAGCGCGGCGTAGGGCAGGCGCCGACCGCCGATAGCGTCAGGCCTGGCGTTGTTGAGACTGGCCAGTAGCAGTACCGCGCCTTGTTGTGCGATCAGCGGATCATCGACCGGACTGTTCGCCAGCCAACTGACCAATTGGCTTTGCCCGGAGTCCAGGGGCAGGCGGCCGGCATTGTCGAGCAAGCGTCGGCTGGACTCGGCGTGATCGCCCAATGACTGGGCAACCCATTGCTCGTCCGGTACGTCCAGCACAAGGCAGCGGCTGCCATTGGCGCTGCCACAAGCGTGATGCGCTCCGGAGGGCACCACCACGAAACTCTGCTGGACCACCTGGCTGCCATGGCCATCGACCTCGAAATCCAGGGCGCCCGAAAGCCCGAACACCAATTGCGCGTGGTCGTGGCTGTGGACGATCAGGTCGTGGCTGTATTGGCGAAGCGTGAGGATCGGTCTCATCGCAGGTCTCCCGGTTCAGGGCGTCAGTCTACACCGAGCGGGCCTGCCAGCGCTGTCACAGGACTGACTTGACGCTGTCATGGAGCATTAACCGGACCGGGCCAGACTTGGCAAAACTTGCCAGAGGGTTGCCCATGACCAGCGCCGAGCTCGCCAAACCCACCCGTAAGCAACGCGTACGGACTTTATGGATTTCCGACGTGCATTTGGGCACCCGGGATTGTCAGGCTGAACACCTGTCGCAGTTTCTCAAGAGCTACCACGCAGACAAGATCTACCTGGTCGGCGACATCATCGACGGCTGGAAACTGCGCGGCGGCATGTATTGGCCGCAAGCGCATACCAACGTGATCCGTCGTCTGTTGACCATGAGCAAGCGCGGCACCGAGGTGATCTACGTCACCGGCAACCACGACGAATTCCTGCGCCGCTATTCGAAGCTGATTCTGGGCAATATCCATCTGGTGGACGAAGCCGTGCACGTCACTGCCGACGGTCGGCACCTGCTGGTTATTCACGGCGACCAGTTCGATGTGATCACCCGTTACCATCGCTGGCTGGCCTTTCTGGGGGACTCGGCCTACGAATTCACCCTGACCCTCAACCGCTGGCTCAATCATTGGCGCGCGCGCTATGGCTACGGCTATTGGTCGCTGTCGGCCTACCTCAAGCACAAGGTGAAAACCGCGGTCAGCTTCATCAGCGACTTCGAAGAAGCCATCGCCCATGAATGCGTCAAGCGCGAGCTGCACGGCGTGGTGTGCGGGCACATTCACCATGCCGAGATTCGCAAGGTCGGCGAAGTGGACTACCTCAATTGCGGCGACTGGGTGGAGTCGTGCACCGCGCTGATCGAGCACTGGGATGGTTCGATCGAGTTGTATCGCCTGGCCGATGCCCAGGCCCGTGAGGCGCAGTTGAAGGCGGCCAGGGTTGCCGAGTTGGCCTGAGTCATTCGCTGTTTGTGCTGGCCTCTTCGCGAGCAGGCTCGCTCCCACAATAGATTTGTGGTGAACACAATATCTGTGGATGCCGCAAAACCTGTGGGAGCGAGCCTGCTCGCGATGGACCGCACAGCGGTCCCGACATGACTCAGGCCGACGCGTGATCTTCCATCGCCGCCTTGTAGATCGAGTTCCTTGGTTGCGCAAACAACCGCTCCATCATCGGCTCGAAAAAGCTCAATGGCAGGGTGTCGTACGCCGGGTCAAACGCCGCCGCATCGTACCTGGCACAGAACTCGACGGTCGCGTGGTACTGCGGATGGTCGCGGAATTGCTCACGCAGATGCCGATCCATGCCCAGGTGATGGAAAAAGTAGTAGCCCTGGAAAATCCCGTGCTTTTCCACCATCCACAAGTTCTCGGCGTTGACGAACGGCTTGAGGATCGCCGCCGCAATGTCCGGGTGGTTGTAGGAGCCCAGGGTGTCGCCGATGTCATGGAGCAGGGCGCAGACCACGTATTCTTCGTCGCGACCATCGCGCCAGGCGCGGGTGGCGGTTTGCAGGGAGTGGGTCAGGCGATCCACCGGGAATCCACCGAAATCACCCTCCAGCAACTTCAGGTGCGACACGATCCTTGTCGGCAATTGTCGCGCGTAGGCACTGAAGTCCGCGGCGATGATCGCCCAGTCTTCCTGCGTGCCGTCCTTCATGTGGGTGAAGCGGGCATTGGCATTCATGGGCAACTTCTCTTGTGACGGATGTTGGCTAGAACGGAACGCGCCCCAGAACCATGTCCCGGTACATGACAAAATCGCCGAGCAGGCTATAGAAGGGGTGTTGGAACGTTGCCGGGCGGTTCTTCTCGAAGAAGAAATGCCCGGCCCAGGCAAAGCTGTAGCCCGCCACAGGCAAGGCCCACAACAGCATCCATGCCCCGCGACCAATGGTCAGAGCCAGAATCAAGATAACCAGTGTCGTGCCGATAAAGTGTAAGCGGCGGCAGGTAATGTTGCTGTGCTCGCTGAGGTAGTAGGGGTAAAACTCGGCAAAGCTGTTGAAGCGTTTGATGTTTTCCACGACTGCGATCTCTGTGGTTATTGTTCTGACGGCAAGTTGTGCTGCGGGTAGCTTATTTGAGTCTAGAGTGATCAATGGCATCAGGCAGTGACAATAGGCGCCACTTTAATATCCTTCGGTCAATAGTCGCAGCACGCGGCTCACCATGTAAGAAAACGCCATGAGCGAACGAACGACTTCTGCAAGCTGGGCGATGGGGATTGTCAAAGCGCTGGAGATGGACGGCCTGGATTGCCGGGCAATGTTCAAACAGCTGGGGCTCGACTACGCGGCACTGGATGATCCGGATGCGCGCTTTGCGCAGGATTCCATGACACGGCTGTGGCAACGTGCGGTCGAGCTGTCCGGCAACCCGGCCATCGGCCTGAACATGGGCAAGGTGGTGCGCCCGGCGCAGTTTCATGTGGCGGGTTACGCCTTGATGTCCAGCCAGACCCTGGGCGAAGGCTTTCAGCGACTGGTGCGCTATCAGCGAATCATCGCCGAAAGTGCCGACCTGAGTTTCAAGCTGCTGGAAGAAGGCTACGCGCTGATTCTGACGGTACATGGCGACCATCTGCCGCCGACCCGGCAAAGCGCCGAAGCTTCAATGGCCTGTGCCCTGGCACTGTGCGGCTGGTTGACCGGGCGTACGCTGCATCCACGCAAAGTGTTGTTGCAAGGCGCCGAGCCGGTCGATCTGGAACCCTATAAGCAAGCCTTCCATGCACCGCTGGTGTTCAATGCGCCATACGATGCGCTGATATTCGAATGCGCTGACATGGAAGCGCCACTGCCAACGGCCAACGAGGCCATGGCATTGCTGCATGACCGCTTTGCCGGCGAGTACCTGGCGCGTTTTTCCGAAAGCCGCGTGACCCACAAGGCACGGCAGGTGTTGTGCCGCCTGTTGCCCCAGGGCGAGCCCAAGCGCGACACCGTGGCGCAGGCCTTGCACCTTTCCCAGCGCACCTTGCAACGGCGCTTGCAGGAGGAGGGCACGAGTTTTCAGGCGTTGCTTGACGACACACGGCGTGAGCTGGCCGAGCAGTACCTGGCGCAACCGACCATGACCTTGCTGGAAATTGCCTACTTGTTGGGGTTTGCCGATCCGAGCAACTTCTTCCGCGCTTTCCGCCGCTGGTTCGCTGCCACACCCGGCGAGTACAGGATGCGGCTGCTGCAGCCATCTGAAGCGGTCAATGACGCCAGAATGCCGGAATACACAGCACAAACACCGTAATGATCTCCAGTCGGCCCAGCAACATGCCGAACGAGAGAATCCACTTGGCGGCGTCCGGCAGGGTGGCGAAGTTGCCCGCCGGGCCAATGGTCTCGCCAAGTCCCGGGCCGACACCGGACACGGTACTGGCGGCACCGGTGAGGGCGGTCATCCAGTCCACGCCGAGTAGCGACAGCAGCAGCGCAATCACGCAGATGGTGATTGCAAAGAAGAACGAAAAGGTCAGGATCGAACGTACGATTTCTTCGTCGAGGCGGTGACCGTTGTACTTCTGTTTGATCACCGCCCGTGGGTGAATCAGCTGGTTAAGGTTGGCCTTGAGCAGGATATAGGCCACCTGGAAGCGGAAAATCTTGATGCCGCCTGCGGTCGAGCCGGAACAGCCGCCGACAAACCCCAGATAGAAGAACAGCATCAGCGAGAAATTGCCCCACAGGCTGTAGTCCCCCAGTGCGAAACCGGTCGTCGTTACGACCGACGTCACGTTCAGTGCCACATGCCGCAACGCCTCCAGCCAATGCAACTGGGTAGTCCACCAATACCAGGTGCCGAGCACCAGCCAGGTCACCAACAGCATGCCGAGCAGGCCTTGAACCTGTTCGTCCTTGATCAGCGCCCGACGGTTACCACGCAACGTGGCGACATACAGGGTGAACGGCAGGGCACCGAGAATCATGATGACGATCGCGACCCAATGCACCGCAGGCTCCGGCCACTTGGCCAAAGACTGGTCGGAGGTGGAGAAACCACCGGTGGAAATCGCCGACATCGCATGGTTGATGGCGTCGAACAGGCTCATCCCGGCCCACCAGAATGCCAGGCTGCCGACAATGGTAATGCCGACGTAGGTCGCCACGATCAGCCGCGCCACCATGTGCGAGCGGGGCATGACTTTTTCCGAGCGGTCCGACGATTCGGTCTGGAACAGCCGCATGCCACCGATGCGTAACAGCGGCAGGATCGCCACCGCCATGCCGATAAAGCCGATGCCGCCGAGCCAGTGCAGCAACGAGCGCCACATCAGGATGCCGGGGGACATGGTGTCCAGGCCGCTGAGCACGGTTGCACCAGTGGCGGTGATGCCGGACATGCTTTCGAAAAACGAGTCGGTGTAACTGATGTGCTGGGTCAGCAGGAACGGCAATGCGGCGAAGATGCACACCACCAGCCAACTGCTGACGGTCAGCAGGTACATGTCCCGCGGGCGCAGGTGAATGTGTTCCGGGCGACCGGGAATCACCAGGGCCAAACCGGCGACAAAGGTGATCATGCTGGCCCAGAGGAACGACGGCAGGTCGCCGGTGCGGTCGAAAATGACCAGCGTGGCCATGGGCACGACCATGGATATCGCCAGCGTGATCAGGAAGATGCCGATGATGAAACCAATGATCCGTAAGGTCGGCAACGCCATGAGGTCCGCTCGGCTGATAGGGGAAAGGGCGCCATTCTACCCGCGAGACAGGGCATGTAAACCGGCACTGCTGCGGCAGTTACAGCTAGAATAGCCGCACAAATTTTTCAGGAGGTGGCCGATGCAGGCTCTCGACGCTTTGCTCAACCGTGTTTCCGTTCCACGACTGATTGACCCTGCACCCACTGCCGAGCAGCGCGAGGTGTTGTTCGGCGCCGCCATGCGCGCCCCGGATCACGGTCACCTGCAGCCTTGGCGTTTCCTGACGGTGGAAGGCGCGGCGCGCGAGCAAATGGGCGAGTTACTGGCCGAAGCTGCGAAATTGCAGGACAGTGAAGTCAGCGAAGCGGCCATCGACAAGGCGCGCAATGGTCCGCTGCGGGCACCGTTGGTGGTGGTGGTGATTGCGCGGTTGCAGGATCACGTCAAGTATCCGAAGTCCGAGCAGTTGCTGGCGGCGGGCTGTGCGGCCCACGGGATTTTGCTGGCGGCCTATGCGCAGGGCATTGGCGCGGTGTGGCGTACCGGTGACCTGGCTTACTCGGCGCATGTGGCCAAGGGTCTTGGCCTGGCGGAGGGGGAAGAGGTGATTGCTTTCCTGTATCTGGGCACGCCGCTGAAAGAGCCGCGCGTGGCCGAGAAAGTCGACCTTGCCGAATTCGTCAGTGCCTGGCCTGGCAAGATCTGACACCCTCATTCTCCTGTGGGAGCGAGCCTGCTCGCGAAGCGGTCAACACATCCGGCATTGATGTATCAGACCTACCGCTTTCGCGAGCAGGCTCGCTCCTACAGGGGTCAGGGTTGTACGACAGCCCCTGGCACCAACGGCAATTCAAGGCTGGCAATGAACCCGCCCTCCGGGTGATTGGCCAGCACCAGGCTACCGCCATGTCGCTCCGCCGCGCGGCGGGCGATGGCCAGGCCCAGGCCGTGTCCGGCCGCTGTCTGCCCCGGTGCCCGATAGAACGGCTCACCGAGCTGGTTCAAATGTTCGGCACTGACCCCAGGCCCGTGGTCGCGCACGGTCACGACGATCCGCTCCCCCTGACGTAGCGCCTGCATTTCGATCGGCAGGCCTCCCTCCGGATTGAAGCGCTGGGCATTGCGCAGCAAATTGTCGACGGCCCGCTCGATCATGGTCGGCCAGCCCTTCAGGTTCAATTGCGACTCGGCTTCGAGGTGGACGAGTTGCTCGGGTGAGCCGAGTTGCGCATCCTTTTGCAGGGTATTGAGCAAGGCATTCAGATCCACCTCTTCGGCACTGGCGTTATCGGAGTCGACCCGGGCCAGCACCAGGATTTCGCTGATCAGCGCCTCCAGCCGGTCGCACTCACGGGTCAGGCGCGGCCAGAGCTGTTCCCGCTCCTGCGGGGTGGCCCGTTCGGCCAGCGCCAGCGCGATACGCAGGCGGGCGAGGGGCGAACGCAGTTCGTGGGACACATCCCGCAGCAATTGCCGCTGACTGCCAATCAGGCTCTGCAGGCGCGCGCCCATGCGGTTGAAGTCGTTGGCCAGCACGCCAAACTCGTCGCGACGGTTGGACAGTTTGACCAGGCTGTTCTGTTGATAAGCGGTTTGTCCCAGGTCGTGCACCGCTCCGCGCAGGCGGCGGAGCGGGCGGGTGATGGAAAAGGTCACCAGCAGGCTGAACAGGGTCAGTACCACCAGGGCGATCCCCAGTGCGCTGAGTGGCCAGAGCAGGCTCTCGCGGTGCCAGGCGTTCAGTTCCGGGTGTGGAATGCGGTAGATGAACAGGTAGGTGTCGCCGGTTTTTTCGCTGGTGAATTCATCGGTCAGACGCCGCCATGGCAGGCGCCGGTCTTCGTTGTTCTGGCGCGCCTCAAAGGCTGCCGCACGTTTCGGGAAGGTGCCGCGTACGACTGGATCGCCGCTTTCGTTAAGCACCTGAACGTCGATGTGATACTGGCGTTTACGTTGCTGGAGAATGTCCTGGGCGGCGTCTTCGCCCTGGCTTTCGTAGGTTTGCGTCCACTCTTCGGCCAGCGTGTTGAGGCCCGGGTGACGGCTGAGAATCCATGCGTCCTGGTTGAGCATGTGTCCGAGCAGAATGGAAAGCCCTGCAACCAGAGCGATGGCCAGCCAGAAGCTGGCCAGGATACGCCAGAACAATGAACGCACGGAAAATCCTCAAGCGAACGTAACCCTCTATGTAGGAGCGAGCTTGCTCGCGAAAAACGAATGGACGACACGTGCCGCCTGATGCCGCGCGTTATCGTTGACGTCAATCGCGAGCAAGCTCGCTCCTACAGGATTGGTGTGGTGTCAGACACCGACGGTGTTCAGCCGTCGGGTCCTGGGTCAGCACATTATTGCGCTTTTTGCGGTTGTTGCGCTTTCCAGGCTTTGAACTCAGCCCATTCGGCGCGACGTTCAGCCTGTTTTTTCTGGATCTCGTCGAATTTCTTCTGTTGATCCGGTTTCAGTACGGCGCGCACGTCAGCTTCGGCTTTCTGGTGCTTGGCCATCATTTCATCTTTCAAGGCTTTCTGGTCGGCTGGCGAGAGTTTCTCCAGGTACTTCTCGACCAGTTGCTTACGTTCGTGCATCTGCTCGCCCATGATCTTGCGGATCTGCTCGCGCTGTTCGCGGCTCAGGTCCAGTTGACTGTACGGGCCCTTGCCGTGCATGCCGTGCATCTGACCGCCGTGACGCGATCCGTCCATCGGTCCGTCCATCGGGCCTGTGCCTTCAGGCATGGCCATGGCAACGGTCGGCAGGGCAGCAGCGAACATCAGAGCGATAAGAGTCTTGCGCATGGTGTATCTCCTTGTCTCGTTCCCGGTACGTTCCGGATGAGTACAGATTACGCAGGTCAAGGTCAGCGGCGGTCAGCGGAGCGTAAAGCTTGGGTAAAGACGGTTTTCAGCGATCCTGACAAAACGTCCGGGCGAATGGCTGATTGACTGTAGGAGCGAGCTCGCTCGCGATGGAGTTGAACGATTACGCGTGCTGTCTGGAAAAACGCGCTGACTGTGAGTCCATCGCGAGCGATCGAGCGTCGACCGGCTGCTCCTACAAGCTGTAGTAATAACCGCGGCTGCGCAGGGCGACGATGCGCGGGCGGCCATCGGGGTGTGGGCCGATCTTCTTGCGCAGGTTACTGACGTGCATGTCCAGGCTGCGGTCGTACAGGGTCAGCTTGCGGCCGAGGGCGATCTGCGCCAGTTCCTGTTTGTCCAGGGGCTCGCCGGGTTGCTTGAGCAGGGCTTCGAGCAGGCGGCTTTCGGAAATGGTGAGGGTGAACTCCTGCTCGTCGATGCTGACCACCCCGCGCACCGGGCTGAAACACAGGTCCCCCAGTTCCATCTGGCTGGACACCGCAGCCGGGTGGCTGCGACGCAAGACCGCGCGCAGGCGGGCGGTCAGTTCCCGTGGATCGCAGGGCTTGGCCAGGTAATCGTCGGCGCCCAGTTCCAGGCCGAGGATCCGGTCCAGGGGCTCGCCCCGTGCCGAAAGCATCAGCACCGGCAAATCCGGGTGATCGCTGCGCAACTGCTTGAGCAGTTCCAGCCCGCTGCCATCGGGCAGCATCACATCCAGCACCACGGCTGCGGGCGCGGTTTCGGCCAGCGCGCGGCGTGCGCTCTGACCGTCGTGACAGGCGCGCACCTGAAACCCTTCCTGGCTCAGCCAACTGCTCAGGAGCTCACACAGCTCCTGGTCATCATCAATCAGTAACAGCTCGCTCATGACTCACTCAATTTAGCCATTGTCGACGTTTTCGACTTGCTCCACTGGCGAAGATACCGCAGAGCAGAGCCAATAGCGCTACCCCGGCGCCAACGACAAACCATTGTTGCTGGTCAGTCAGCAGGCGCGGCAGCGGACTGCTGGCCTGGGCTTCCTTGAGTTGCAGCTTCAAACGCTGGTTCTCCTGGCGCAACCGGGCCAGTAGCGGGCTTTCGCGTTCGCCATCGGCAGTTTGCAGTTGTTTGTTCAGTTCTTCCCGTTGCCGTTCGCTTTCTTTCAAGCGTTGCTGCAACTCGGTGATCTGGCTGCCGGCGCTCAAGGAAAGCGGGGTCGAGTTTCCACCCTCGGCGTTTTCTTCACCGTGGGCGGGCGCCACGACCGACAACGTGACCAACATCAGACACAACGGACCCTTGCGCATCGCGACTCCTGATTCCAATACGAGTATTGGGCAGGTTGTCGGCCGGCAAACGAGAATAATGAGCGATTGAGAACGCGATGAACCGACAAGGTTCATCGCGTGGGGGCATTACGGGGAAAAATTTACGGCAGGACTTGCTTGAACGGCTTCACCAGAACGTTGGCGTAGACGCCCGCGGCGATGTACGGATCAGCGTCTGCCCAGGCCTGGGCGGCGCTCAGGGAGTCGAACTCGGCAACGATCAGGCTGCCGGTGAAACCCGCCGCGCCCGGATCATTGCTGTCGACCGCCGGGTGCGGGCCGGCCAATACGATGCGACCTTCGCCCTTGAGCGCTTGCAGGCGCTCCAGGTGCGCAGGCCGTGCGGCCAGGCGGGCTTCCAGGGAGTTGGCGACGTCTGTGGCAATGATTGCGTAAAGCATGTCAGTCCTCGGTTTTTGGCGTAGTGGTGTCGGCATCGTGCAGATGGCGGGACAGGTAGATGCCCTGGCCGACCAGGAACAGCAAAGTCATGCCCAGGCTGCCGAAGACCTTGAAGTCGACCCAGTAGCTCTGGAAGGTGAACGCGACAAACAGGTTGGCGGCGCCGCAAAACAGGAAGAAGACGATCCAGGCGATGTTCAGGCGCGTCCAGACCGGCTCCGGCAAGGTCAGCGCGTGGCCCATGATGCGCTTGATCAGCAGGCTGTCACCGACGAAGTGGCTGCCGATGAACGCCAGGGCGAACAGCCAGTTGACCACCGGAGCTTTCCACTTCAGGAACGTCTCGCTATGGAACGCCAGGGTCAGGCTGCCGAAGACCAGGCAGGCGATCAGGGTCAGCCACTGGCTCTTCTCCAGCTTGCGCTGTTTGATGAACAGAGCGCCGTAGACCACCAGGGAGCTGACGATCAACATCGCGGTGGCGCTGTAAATTCCGCCTACAGTGAACTCATGGCCGGCGAAGTCGACGACCCGTGGATCGGTTTTGAAGACGATGAAAAACAGCAGGAGCGGGATGAAATCGATGAATTGTTTCACAGTGGCAGCCAGAAGCAGGATGTGGCGGCATAATAACAAACATATGGGCGCGCGATAGCGCCAGCTGATTTGAGGTTACAAAGCCCTGTGAATGTTGATTTGCACTGCCATAGCACGGCCTCCGATGGCGCCCTGGCGCCTGCGGTTCTGGTGGCGCGGGCGTTCGAGAAGGGCGTGCAAGTCCTGGCCTTGACCGATCACGACACCCTTGAAGGCCTCGACGAGGCCCGGCACGCGGCTACCGCGCTGGGGATGCAACTGGTCAATGGCGTCGAATTGTCCTGCACCTGGGGCGGCGCAACCATTCATGTCCTGGGCTACGGTTTTGACGTGAACGCCGCGCCGTTGGTCGAGGCGATCGCCAAATTGCATGATGGCCGTTGGCTGCGCTCCGAGGAAATCAGCCGCAAACTGGCATTGAAGGGCATGCCGGGGGCGCTGGAAGGCGCCCGCGAGATCCAGCAGGAGCTGGGCGACAGCGGTAATGCGCCGGCCCGCCCACATTTTGCCGACTGGATGGTGCGTGAAGGTTTCGTCAAAGACCGCGCCGAGGCGTTCCGCAAATGGTTGGGTGCCGGCAAGCTGGGCGACGTCAAGCAGCACTGGCCGACCCTGGAAGAAACCGTCGAAACCCTGCGCGCGGCCCAGGCCTGGGTCAGCCTGGCACACCCCTGGCACTACGAATTCACCCGAAGCAAACGTCGTCGCCTGATTGCCGACTATATTCAAGCAGGGGGCCACGCCATCGAAGTGGTCAATGGTTATCAGCCTGCCGAGCAAGTGGGCAGCCTGGCCATTCTGGCCCGCGAATTCGGTCTGCTGGTCAGTGCCGGCAGTGATTTTCATGGCCCGGGAGGCTGGTCGGAAATCGGTGAATACCGGCCACTCCCTGAGGATCTGCCACCACTATGGTGTCGATTCAAACATGACCCAGTTATTGCCGCCGTCTGAACAGGTAGAGAATGTGAGTCAATTTTTCCAGATTCATCCGGAAAACCCGCAAGCGCGCCTGATCAAACAGGCGGTCGAGATCATCCGCAAGGGCGGGGTGGTGATTTATCCCACGGACTCTTCCTACGCCATTGGTTGCCAGATCGGCGACAAAGTGGCTGTGGAGCGTGTGCGACGTTTGCGCGGGCTGGACGAAAAGCACAACTTCGCGCTGATTTGCAGCGATCTGTCGCAACTGGGCCTGTTCGCCAAGATCGACACTGGACTGTTTCGTTTGCTCAAGGCCCATCTGCCGGGGCCCTATACGTTTATTCTCAATGCCACCCGTGAAGTGCCGCGGCTGTTGCTGCACCCGAAAAAACGCACCATCGGCCTGCGGGTACCCAGCCATCCGATCGCCCTTGCGCTGCTCGAAGAACTGGGCGAGCCGCTGATGAGCGTGACCCTGATCATCCCGCCCGACACCGACCCGATGACCGACCCTTACGAAATGCGCCAACTGCTCGAACACCAGGTCGATCTGATCATCGACGGTGGTTTCGGCGGGATCAAGGCGTCCACCGTGATCAACCTCGCCGACGGCGAGCCGGAAGTCATTCGCGTTGGTTGCGGCGACCCTGCGCCGTTCATGATCGAGGCCTAGATGTCCGCAGTAGAACCCGTCGACAGTCAGGCCGGAGCCCAGCAGGAGCTGCCCTTCGCCATGGTCTATGGCCAGGCGGTCATGGAAATGCCGCTGGACCTGTACATCCCGCCGGATGCCCTCGAGGTCTTCCTCGAGGCGTTCGAAGGCCCGCTTGACCTGCTGCTGTACCTGATCCGCAAACAGAACATCAACATCCTCGATATCCCGGTGGCGGAAATCACTCGCCAGTACATGGGCTACGTCGAGTTGATGCAGTCGGTGCGTCTGGAATTGGCCGCCGAGTACCTGGTGATGGCCGCGATGCTCGCGGAGATCAAGTCGCGGATGCTGTTGCCTCGGGCCGAAACCGTCGAAGACGAAGAGGAAGACCCGCGCGCCGAACTGATCCGTCGCTTGCAGGAATACGAGCGTTTCAAGGCTGCCGCCGAAGGCATCGATGGCCTGAGTCGCGTCGGTCGCGATGTGGTGGTGCCCAAGCTTGACGCCCCGGAAGCCCGTGCACGCAAGCTGCTGCCGGACGTGCGCCTGTCCGAGTTGCTGCTGTCCATGGCCGAGGTGTTGCGTCGAGGCGACATGTTCGAAAGCCATCAGGTCAGCCGCGAGGCGTTGTCGACCCGCGAACGCATGAGCGATGTGCTGGAACGCCTCAAGGGCGGTGGTTTCGTGCCGTTTGTCGAGCTGTTTACCGCTGAAGAAGGGCGCCTGGGCGTGGTGGTGACCTTTATGGCGATCCTTGAATTGGTCAAGGAATCCCTGGTCGAGCTGGTGCAGAATGAGCCATTTGCCGCGATCCACGTGCGAGCCCGAGCCGAATAACGAGTTGAATCATGAACCTGACTGAACCCCGCGAGCTGGCACCATTGCTTGAAGCCTTTCTGTTGGCCTCGGGAAAGCCGCAATCTCTGGAAAGCCTGTTCGAACTCTTCGAAGAAGGCGAGCGCCCCGAGCCGCCGGTCTTCAAGAAGGCCCTGGCGATTCTGGAGAAGTCCTGCGACGGCCGCGCCTTTGAACTGAAGGAAGTGGCTTCGGGCTATCGCCTGCAAATTCGCGAGAAATTTGCGCCGTGGGTCGGGCGTCTGTGGGAAGAGCGCCCGCAGCGGTATTCCCGTGCCATGCTGGAAACCATGGCCTTGATCGCCTATCGCCAGCCGATCACCCGGGGCGAAATCGAAGACGTGCGGGGCGTGGCGGTCAACAGCAACATCGTCAAGACGCTGATGGAGCGCGAGTGGATCCGCATCGTCGGCTACCGTGACGTACCCGGCAAACCGGCGATGTTCGCCACCACCAAGGCATTTCTCGATCACTTCAACCTGAAAAACCTCGACGACCTGCCGCCGCTGGCGGAACTGCGCGAGCTGGAACCGGACCCGGTACTCGATTTCGACGACGCCCCCGTACCCGCCGGTCTGCAAGCGTTGGCCGACGCCAGCGCCGAGCCGGAAGAGCCGAAGGAAGAAACCAGTTTCCACACGCTGTTGCTGGAGCTGGACAGCATGGAGGAGGGGCTCAAGACCGACTTCGACGATTTGTTGCGTGATGGGGCCGAGTTCCCGACCGACTTGGCACCGGAGCCGAATGAGCCGGAATCCGGCGTTGCGCAGACCGAGCCGGAGCCCGAGCCTGAAGACGAGCCGGAGCAGGAAGACGACATCCTCGGCGTTGCCGAAGCCCGGGAAAAGCTCTTGGCCGCCGTGGCAGCCCTCGAACAGCCGAAGCCTGAGCCAGAGCTGTCGGACGAAGAGGCCGAGGCCCAGGCCCTGGCGGAAGCCATCGAAGCAGAACGCCGCCAGTTCGAAGACTGATACGAATCCTGATAACTGTGAGACCCCCTGTGGGAGCGAGCCTGCTCGCGAAGACGGAGTGTCAGTCAACATCCTTGCTGCCTGATCCACTGCATTCGCGAGCAGGCTCGCTCCCACAGGGTTTTGTGTTTGCAAGCCAGCTGCGAACCACCGGCCGGCGGAAAAGCAAATAACCTTGCATCGATCAGCTAGTCTCTGATGCGCAAACGCCCTCATGCGCGTATGATTCGCGACCCTTCGGCGATCCCTTCGCCAAAGTACCCCGTTTTCAGACCACACCGGGAGGTGCCCAGATGAGTATCAAAGACCAGCAAGACGACCAGCCAATCGGCCCAGCAGGCGAAAAACTGCAGAAAGTCCTCGCCCGTATCGGCGTCGGCTCGCGCCGTGACGTGGAAGCCTGGATCAGCCATGGCCGCATCAAGGTCAACGGCAAAGACGCCACCCTTGGCCAGCGCGTCGACATGCACGACGCCATCACCATCGATGGCAAGGTGATCAAGCGCGAAGAGGCCGCCGAATCGGTCCGCCGCGTGATCATGTACAACAAGCCCGATGGCGAGATCTGCACCCGTGTTGACCCGGAAGGCCGGCCAACCGTGTTCGACAAATTGCCGAAGCCGAAGGAAGGTCGCTGGATCAACATTGGCCGCCTCGACATCAACACCACCGGTTTGCTGATGTTCACCACCGACGGTGAACTGGCCAACCGCTTGATGCACCCGTCCTTCGAGATGGATCGCGAGTACGCCGTGCGTGTGCGCGGTGAAGTCGATGACGAGATGATCGAGCGCCTGAAGGCCGGTGTTGTCCTCGAAGACGGCCCGGCGCGTTTCACCGACATCCAGCAGGCACCGGGCGGCGAAGGTTTCAACCACTGGTACCACTGCGTGGTGATGGAAGGTCGTAACCGCGAAGTCCGTCGCCTGTGGGAATCCCAGGGCCTGGTGGTCAGCCGTCTGAAGCGCGTGCGTTTCGGTCCGGTGTTCCTCAACTCTGACCTGCCGATGGGCCGCTGGCGCGAAATGAGCCAGTACGAAGTCGACGTCCTCAGCGCGGAAGTCGGCCTGACCCCGGTGGCCATGCCGCAACTGAACGCCAAGAGCAAGGACAAGCTCGACCGGATGCAGCGCAAGTCTTCGCGGCCGATGGCCAGGACCGAACGTGTACGCACCCTGCGTCCAGCGAATGGTGGACCTGCAGCCCCGCGTGAAAACCGCGAGCCGCAGATCGAAGGCGAGCGTCCAGGTCGCAAGCCTGCAGCGCGTCAGGACGGCGAACGCGGTCCGCGTACGCCACGTCCGGCCAATGGCCGTACTGAGCGTGGCGAAGGTCGTGGTACGCCGGTAGCCGATCGTCCGGTCGACACCAAGCGTCCGGCCAAACCTGCGCCGAAGCGTCCGGGGATCAAGCTGGTCGACGGTGACACGCCATCGGGCAAGCGCCGTGGCGCACCGGCCGGTTCCGGCCAGCGTCCTGGCTTTGGTCGGCGCAAGCCGGAATAATCGGCTGAGCGCTTCATAAAAACGCCAACCTTAGGGTTGGCGTTTTTTTTTGCCGGGCTTTATGTCTGTGTCGTTTTGGGGGCCGCCTTCGCGAGCAGGCTCGCTCCCACAGGAGATCGGGTTGTTTCGCAGTAAGTGGGAGCGAGCCTGCTCGCGAAGGCGTCAGTCGCTGCACCGGGATGTCCGAAGTGGAAAGCCAGAATTACGCCGCGTAAAGAAAACCTGACGAAATCCATCGATTAACCCTGTGGATTCGTTATCTCTCGGCAACTGTAAGAAAATTCTTCCGCTCAGTTGTCTTTCGCTCCTGCTCTCAACGCTCTGGCCCGCTTGTTTCACTGCTCCATGCAGGGTGTTATGCGCGCCATGCCTGTCGTGCAGGTGCATAACAAAAAGGAGGCGCAATGAACGCCACAATCCGTTTCCATCTCTCTGCGAGAGGCGGTTTTCCTGCCTTTCCCGTCGATGATCCGCAAGGATCTGACCCATTTTTTGCAGCCGCCCGAACCTCTCGGGGCGGACACAGGCAATCCCGGCCATAGACACGCTTGTCCAGCGGGTCTGGCAGCAGGGGGTTACAGGTGTACAATGCGCCGCGTTTTACCTGTGACCTCCTGCGCATCTGCGCAAACCTCAAGGCTATCCGCCTTGTTCACTCCGCCACGTCACGAGCGTGTCGGGTCCGATTTCGTCACAGATAAAAACAAACAGGTGACGCATGACCGTTGTAAATACGCTGAACTCCTGGTGCTTGCGCTGGGGTTTGATCGGTGCCGCTTAACGGATTTCCTGAGCAGCAACGTCTACTGAACATTATCAAACCTTGCGTGAGACCCTTTTCATGAGTGGACAACACCCGCAATCAGGCGAGCTGAAACGCGGCCTGAAAAATCGCCACATTCAATTGATCGCCCTCGGTGGCGCGATCGGTACCGGCTTGTTCCTCGGCTCGGCCGGGGTACTGAAGTCCGCCGGTCCGTCGATGATCCTCGGCTACGCCATCTGCGGCTTCATTGCGTTCCTGATCATGCGCCAACTGGGCGAAATGATCGTCGAAGACCCGGTGGCCGGCTCCTTCAGTCACTTCGCGCACACCTACTGGGGCGGCTTTGCCGGTTTCCTGTCGGGCTGGAACTGCTGGATCCTGTACATTCTGGTAGGCATGTCCGAGCTGACGGCCGTCGGCAAGTACATCCACTACTGGGCGCCGGACATCCCGACCTGGGTATCTGCCGCTGCCTTCTTCGTGCTGATCAACGCGATCAACCTGGCTAACGTCAAGGTGTTCGGAGAGGCCGAGTTCTGGTTCGCGATCATCAAGGTCGTGGCAATCGTCGGCATGATTGCCCTGGGCAGCTATCTGCTGGTCAGCGGCAATGGCGGCCCGCAAGCAGCGGTGAGCAACCTGTGGTCCCATGGCGGCTTCTTCCCGAACGGCGTCAGCGGTCTGGTAATGGCCATGGCCTTCATCATGTTTTCCTTCGGCGGCCTGGAAATGCTCGGTTTCACCGCAGCCGAGGCCGACAAGCCGAAAACCGTGATCCCGAAAGCCATCAACCAGGTGATTTATCGGATCCTGATTTTCTACATCGGTGCACTGGTCATCCTGCTGTCGTTGACCCCGTGGGACAGCCTGCTGACGACCCTGAACGCTTCCGGTGATTCCTACAGCGGCAGCCCGTTCGTGCAGGTGTTCTCGATGCTGGGCAGCAACACCGCTGCGCACATCCTCAACTTCGTGGTCCTGACCGCTGCCCTGTCGGTGTACAACAGCGGCACCTACTGCAACAGCCGCATGCTGCTGGGCATGGCCGAGCAGGGCGATGCGCCCAAAGGCCTGGCGAAGATCGACAAGCGCGGCGTGCCGGTGCGTTCGATCCTGGCTTCGGCGGCAGTGACCCTGATCGCGGTACTGCTGAACTACCTGATGCCGCAAAATGCGCTGGAACTGCTGATGTCGCTGGTGGTGGCCACCCTGGTGATCAACTGGGCGATGATCAGCTTCTCGCACTTCAAGTTCCGCCAGCACATGAACAAGACCAACCAGACGCCGCTGTTCAAGGCCTTGTGGTATCCGTACGGCAACTTCATCTGCCTGGCGTTCGTGGTGTTCATCCTCGGCGTGATGCTGTTGATTCCCGGGATCAATCAATCGGTGTACGCGATTCCGGTGTGGATCGTGTTCATGTGGGTGTGCTACGGCATCAAGAACAAGCGCAGTGCGCAACAGGTCATGCACGCTGCCGGCGCTTCGGTGAAGTAAACGCAGAGCGCAGTAACAACAAACCCGGCCATGTGCCGGGTTTGTTGTTTTCATGGCCCACACAAATCCCTGTGGGAGCGCATGTGGATTACCCCTTTCGCGGTATCCTGCACACTCTGAACACGGACGCTTTTCCATGCTGGTGATTTCCAACAACGTGCATCTGCCGGATGCCGAGATCGAATTGACGGCCATTCGCGCCCAAGGGGCGGGTGGGCAGAACGTCAACAAAGTCTCCAGTGCCGTGCACCTGCGCTTCGACATTCCGGCGTCGTCCTTGCCCGAGTTCTACAAGGAGCGGCTGCTGGCACTGCGCGACAGCCGCATCACCAGTGACGGTGTGTTGATCATCAAGGCCCAGCAGTACCGGACGCAGGAGCAGAACCGCGCCGATGCGCTGTTGCGGCTGACCGAGTTGATCCTCAGTGCCACCAAGGTCGAGAAGAAGCGCCGTCCGACCAAGCCGACCCTCGGCTCGAAGACCCGTCGCCTCGAATCCAAGAGCAAGCGCGGCAACATCAAGGCTGGGCGCGGCAAGGTCGACTTTTAACCGGCGTCCCGTGCCTCGCGTTGCTTCGGTGCCTGCCGGTACAGGTAAACGCTCAGCGTCAATCCGCTCAACGCGGCAAGGGCGGCGAACAGGAAAATCGAAGCGAAACCGAACCCGGCCGCAATGGCCCCGGCGACCGGTCCGGTGATCCCTAGCGACAGGTCGATGAACAGCGAATAGGCGCCAACGGCTGCGCCACGGCTGGAGGCCGGTACCAGGTTGACCGCTTCCACTCCGAGTGCCGGAAACACCAGCGAAAAACCGAAGCCGCTCAGCGCCGCACCCGCCAGCGCCCAATGCGCGTCCGGTGCCAGCCACAGCAACAGCAATCCCAGGGTTTCCACTGACAGGCAGGCAATGGCGACGCGAAAGCCGCCGAGGCGGTTGATCAGGTTGCCGAACAGCAGGCGCGCGCCGATGAAACAGGCACCGAACAGGCTCAGGCACAGCACGGCGTTATCCCAGTGTCGCGTGGCGTAATACAGGGTGATGAAGGTGGCGATGGTGCCAAAACCGATGGAGCCGAGGGCCAGGCCACAGCCGTGGGGGAAGACTCGCCCGAGCACGTGCATGAACGGCAGGCGCTCACCGGCAACGATCGGCGCGGCGGTTTTCGGCCAGGCCAGCAGCAGGCCGAGCACGGCCAGCAAGACAATGCTGACGCCCATGCTCCACAAGCCCAGTTGATGGACGATCAACACGCCCAGAGGCGCGCCGACGGCCAGTGCGCCGTAGCTGGCGATACCGTTCCAGGAGATGACCTTGGCGGTGTTCGCTGCACCGACCCGGCCGATACCCCAGCCGATCGAGCCCGAGCCCACCAGGCTTTCCGCGCTGCCGAGCACCAGGCGGCCGATCAACAGGCTGATCAGACTCAAGGTCGGCAGGCTCTGGGTCCAGGCCGAGATCAACATGAACACACCGCTCAGGCCGCAACCGGCCAGGCCATACATCACTGCCAGTTTGCTGCCCTTGTTGTCGATGATCTTCCCGGCATAGGGGCGGCTGAGCAGAGTGGCCAGGTATTGCACGCTGATCACCAGGCCCGCGATCACCGCGCCGAAGCCCAGGTCGCTGTGGACGTAACCGGGCAATACGGCCAGGGGAATGCCGATGTTCAGGTAGCCGATGAAGGTGAAAAGGACGATGGAAACAACTTGCAGCGTGACCGCCAGGGGGCGCTGGTTTTCAGGCATGGGTAAAGGTCCACGGTAAAGCAGGATAGATAGGCTGCTTATGATAGCGGTGTGGACGGTCGCAGGTTATGAAAAAGTAAAACTATTTGCCGGGAGATGTCACTCAGGTTTGACGGGAGCGACCAGTTGCGTGGTGACCAGGGCGGCCAGCGCATTTTCTTCGCTGCCGAAGCGGGCGAGCAAAGCGGCTTGTTTCTCGGGGGAGAGGCGATTCCAGATTTCGATCATTTTCTCGGCAGTGCCGATCAGGACGCTGGCCTGTGCTTCGCTGAATTCGTCGGTCATGGTCAGGTTCTTTCAGGCAGTGTGGAAAGCGCATGTTAGCGCTTTCCACACGGTCTGTACGGCGGGTGTTTCAGTCTTTGCGGTCAGCCTTGCGGCTGTCAGTGGCTTCTTTCGGCTCGGGCTGTCGGGCTCCGGCTTGCTGCGTGGGCGTCTGCTCAGGTACGTGCAGGCTTGGGAAGGGGAGATTGGGAATCTCGTGCATGGTTGCGCTCCTCGCTAAGTCTGTTGATAGATCTGGTAGATCCGCGCTTTAAAAAAGCCTTGGCAGGATACAGCACTGAAAATGACAAACAGACTTTTATATCCATTTGTTTCGACGGATGGGATTGTCTAGACAGGTTTGTATGGGTGACGCAAAACAAATGTGGGAGCGAGCCTGCTCGCGAAGAGGCCGTAACTGTCGAGATAGTGTCGACTGATACACCGCTTTCGCGAGCAGGCTCGCTCCCACAAGGGATCTACTATTTGCAGACTTGGGCGATAGCTTCGGCCAGCAGGTCCAGGCGCGTGGCATCAATGCCAGCCACGTTGGCCCGGCCGGAGTTGACCATGTACACGCTGTGGTGCTCGCGCAATTGCCTGACCTGATCCGGCGACAGACCGGTGTAGGAGAACATCCCGCGTTGCACGCCAATGTGCGCAAAGCGCTCGCGCAAACCGTGAGGTTCCAGCGCCTCCACCAGACCGCTGCGCAGTTGGGCGATGCGCAGGCGCATGCTTTCCACTTCGTCAGCCCAGAGGCTTTTCAGCTCCGGGTCGCCGAGGATGGTCGCGACCACGGCCGCACCGTGATCCGGCGGCGTCGACCACAGGTTGCGGGCGATGTTGGCCAGCTGGCTGCGGATGTCGGTGAGTTTGTCGGCGGTTTTCGCGCAGACAATCAGCGCGCCGGTGCGGTCGCGGTACAGGCCGAAGTTCTTCGAGCAGGAGCTGGTGATCAGCAGTTCCGGTAACTCGGCGGCGAACAGCCGGGTCGACCAGGCATCCTGTTCCAGGCCATCGCCGAACCCCTGATACGCGAAGTCGATCAGTGGCAGCAATTCGCGCTTGCGTACGACCTCCAGCACCCGGTGCCAGTCGTCGTGGGACAGGTCGAAACCGGTCGGGTTGTGGCAGCAGGCGTGCAGCAAGACCACGTCACCCTTGGGGGCTTGATTGAGCGCCGCCAGCATGCCATCGACGTCGAGACGGTTGTCACTGCCAACGTAGGGGTAATGGCTGACCTTGACCTTGGCGGCCGCGAAAATGCTTTCGTGGATCGGCCAGGTCGGGTTGCTCAACCACACGCCGCGCCCTGGCAGGCACTGGGCGATGAAGTCCGCGCTCAGGCGCAGCGCACCGGTGCCGCCGGGCGTCTGGGTGGCGCCAGCGCGTTGTGCGCCGATCAGATTCGAATCGGCGCCCAGCACCAGTTCATTGATGGCCTTGCCGAACGCCGGCTCGCCATGGCCACCGATGTAGGTCTTGGTGGCCTGACGCTCCACCAGGCGTTGCTCGGCAAGTTTCACCGATTCAAGAATCGGCGTCAGGCCCTGGGCGTCCTTGTAGACGCCCACGCCCAAATCGAACTTGCGCGGGTTCGGGTCCTGCGCATAGGCCTCCATCAGGCCCAGAATCGGGTCGCCAGGTACTCGACCGATGGCGTCGAAGTGCATTATTTGCGGCCCTCGGCGTCCTTCGCCACTTCGTCGGTGCGCGCGGCCATGATGAAGTCATTGCGGTGCAGGCCCTTGATCGAGTGGCTCCACCAGGTCACGGTGACTTTGCCCCACTCGGTCAGCAGGCCCGGGTGGTGGCCTTCGGCTTCGGAGATTTCACCGACGGCGTTGGTGAAGGCCAGGGCATGTTTGAAGTTCTTGAACAGGAAGACCTTTTCCAGCTGCATGATGCTGTCGCGTACTTCGATGTTCCAGTCCGGGATCTGCTTGATCAGGATCGGCAGTTCTTCATCGCTGACTTGTGGGGCGTCGGCGCGGCAGGCTTCGCAATGGGCTTGGTTCAAAGTGGACATGGTGTGGTTCCTGAAATCGAGTGTTTTTATATCGGTCGACAGTTCCGTCACGCTAAACCAAAGCGACGGTGACTGACAGACTCACTTGTCAGCAAAAGTCGCGGTTCACGCAGCTTTTGGTTTTGGCGGAAATTTCGGAGTGTGCAGACCCATCTGCATCGCTTGCTTGACCATGCCCATGATGTCTTCGTGGGCCAGGTCGAACAGGCGCTTGAGGTTCGGCAGAACGAAATACAGCGGTTGCAGGATGTCGATGCGGTACGGCGTGCGCATGCATTCCAGTGGGTCGAAGGCTTGGTGTTCAGGCTCGTTCGACAGGCAGTAAACAGTTTCCTTCGGCGAAGACAGAATGCCGCCGCCGTAGATGCGCTGGCCTTGCGGGGTGTCGAGCAGGCCGAATTCGATGGTCATCCAGTACAGGCGCGCCAGGTATACGCGTTCTTCCTTGGTCGCCTTGAGGCCGAGCTTGCCGTAGGTGTGGGTGAATTCAGCGAACCAGGGGTTGGTCAGCAGCGGGCAGTGGCCAAAGATCTCGTGGAAAATGTCCGGCTCCTGCAAGTAGTCAAGCTCTTCGCGGGTGCGAATGAAGGTCGCCACTGGAAACTGCTTGCTGGCCAGCAATTCGAAAAAGGTCTGGAAGGGAATCAGTGCCGGAACCCGGGCAACCTGCCAGCCGGTGGTTTCACCGAGGACCTTGTTGATTTCGCCGAGTTGAGGAATGCGGTCGTGGGGCAGACCGAGTTTTTCGATACCGTCCAGGTACTCCTGGCACGCACGCCCTTCGATCACTTTCAGTTGACGAGTGATCAGCGTGTTCCACACCGCGTGTTCTTCGGCGGGGTAGTCGATAAAACCTTGCGCATCGGGCTCGCGAGCCACGTATTGCGTCTGCTTCATGCTGCTCTCCTGCTAGGGGAATTCGTTCTTGTTATGTACTGCTATGGACCTAGAAATACCCCATCAATTGCAGCGTTGCAGCAGGTGATTCCAGTGAAGCGCAGGAAAACCTGCTGCTTTTCGTATAATATTCGTTACAGATTGGTCTCTATGGCGCAGGTGTTGAGTTTTTCGAGTTTGAAAAGCATCGTGCCTGTCACATAATCTTGACGACTATCTGTGCACCTCAGCAGAAAATTATCCCTGTAGGAGCAAGCTTGCTCGCGATGGACTCGAGCGCAACGCGTTTATTCAGGAACAACGCGTTTTCGTTAACGTCGATCGCGAGCAGGCTCGCTCCTACAGGTTGCGCACCCCATTCATCGTTTTTCGGGCCTTATATATGCGTATCAAAGTCCACTGCCAGAACCGCATCGGCATCCTGCGCGACATTCTCAACCTGTTGGTGGAGTACGGGATCAACGTGGCCCGCGGTGAGGTGGGCGGTGAGCATGGCAACGCCATCTACCTGCATTGCCCGAACCTGATCAACATTCAGTTCCAGGCCTTGCGCCCGAAATTCGAAGCGATTGCCGGGGTCTTTGGCGTCAAGCGTGTAGGCCTGATGCCCAGCGAGCGTCGGCACATGGAGCTCAATGCACTGCTCGGTGCACTGGAGTTTCCGGTGCTGTCGATCGACATGGGCGGTTCCATTGTCGCGGCCAACCGGGCAGCGGCGCAGCTGCTCGGCGTGCGGGTCGACGAGGTGCCGGGTATTCCCCTGTCGCGCTACGCCGAAGACTTCGATTTGCCGGAACTGGTGCGCGCCAACAAATCGCGGATCAACGGGCTGCGGGTCAAGGTCAAGGGGGATGTGTTTCTGGCCGACATCGCGCCCTTGCAATCGGAGCACGACGACAGCGAGGCCATGGCCGGTGCCGTGTTGACGTTGCACCGCGCCGACCGGGTGGGCGAGCGCATCTACAACGTGCGCAAGCAGGAACTGCGGGGCTTCGACAGCATCTTTCAAAGTTCGAAAGTGATGGCCGCGGTGGTGCGTGAAGCACGGCGCATGGCGCCGCTGGATGCGCCGCTTTTGATCGAAGGGGAAACCGGCACCGGCAAAGAGTTGCTCGCGCGGGCCTGCCATCTGGCCAGCCCGCGTGGGCAGTCGCCGTTGATGGCGCTCAATTGTGCCGGCCTGCCGGAGTCCATGGCCGAGACGGAACTGTTCGGTTACGGCCCGGGTGCCTTTGAAGGGGCGCGGGCCGAAGGCAAGCTCGGGCTGCTGGAGCTGACGGCGGGCGGTACGCTGTTTCTCGATGGCGTTGGGGAAATGAGCCCACGCTTACAGGTGAAATTGCTGCGCTTCCTGCAGGACGGTTGCTTCCGTCGTGTGGGCAGCGATGAAGAGGTCTACCTCGACGTGCGAGTGATCTGCGCGACCCAGGTCGACCTGTCCGAATTGTGTGCTCGCGGCGAGTTCCGTCAGGACCTCTATCACCGCTTGAACGTGTTGTCGCTGCACATCCCGCCGCTACGCGAATGTCTCGACGGTTTGACGCCACTGGTGGAACACTTCCTCGATCAGGCCAGTCGGCAGATCGGCTGCCCGTTGCCAAAGCTGGCGCCGGCGGCCATGGAGCGGCTCAGTCACTACCATTGGCCGGGTAACGTGCGGCAACTGGAGAACGTGCTGTTCCAGGCGGTCTCCCTGTGCGACGGCGGCACGGTCAAGGCCGAGCATATTCGCCTGCCGGATTATGGCGTGCGTCAGCCGCTTGGCGATTTTTCGCTGGAGGGCGGGCTGGACGAGATTGTCGGGCGTTTCGAAAAAGCAGTACTGGAGCGCCTCTACTCGGAGCATTCCAGCAGTCGACTATTGGGCAAGCGCCTGGGCGTTTCTCACACAACAATTGCCAATAAATTGCGTGAATACGAAATAGGCAAACTTGAGCGTTAATGCTGTTTCGCCGAATTCAAACAAAAATGGTTCGTAGGTGATGGTTGTTCCTGGCACTTCTTCACCTTGTTTGAAGTGCTTGTTACTCGCGCCGTTGATCTGAATCAGAGAGCTTGCCAAACAAGCCATCTAAGCTCAGTTCAAAGTTTGGCAGGAGCGAGAACCATGCCTTCAGCGGATGACGCCTCCCAGCGAGTTCGTAAAGAAACTCGCCTGTTCTATTTTCTGATTGTCGTTCTGTTTCCTGCGCTATCGGTAGCGGTAGTGGGCGGGTACGGTTTTATTGTCTGGTTCCTGCAAATGTTGCTCGGTCCCCCCGGGCCACCTCACTGATCGCTGCTTCTTTCTGACATGCGCGGAGTGCTGGTCATGGAAAAGACGCTGCATATTGCCAGTCTCGTAGTCCTTGCTCGTCCTGCCCTTTTCGAAGCGGTGAAGGCTAACTTGCGTCTGTTAACGGGCGTTGAACTTCACCAGGAAAGTCCCGCCGGCAAACTGGTGGTGGTGTTGGAAACCGAGCACGAAAGCCAGATTCTTCAGCGCATCGATCAGATCAACCGCCTGCCCGGCGTGCTCAATGCAGCCCTGGTTTATCACGAAATTCTCGATGTGACGGGAGAAAGCGCATGCCTATGACGCGGCGTGAGTTTGTCAAAGCCCAGGCTGCCGGGATTGCGGCGGCGGCTGCGGGGCTGCCGGTATTTACCTCCGCGAGCAATCTGATCACCGAGGAAGACCGGGTTGCTCTGGACTGGAACAAGGCACCCTGTCGCTTTTGCGGTACCGGGTGCAGTGTGATGGTGGCGACCAAGGACAATCGGGTGGTCGCGACCCATGGCGACGTGAAAGCCGAAGTCAATCGGGGGTTGAACTGCGTCAAAGGTTACTTCCTGTCAAAGATCATGTACGGCGTTGATCGCCTGACTCAGCCTCTGTTGCGTATGACGAACGGGCAATACGACAAACAGGGCGAGTTTCACCCCGTGTCGTGGAACCAGGCGTTTGATGTCATGGAGTCAAAGTTCAAGGAAGCGCTGAAGAACAAAGGCTCCGATTCAATTGCGATGTTTGGTTCAGGGCAGTGGACAGTCTGGGAAGGGTACGCGGCCAACAAGTTGATGAAGGCCGGTTTTCGCTCGAACAACATTGACCCCAATGCGCGCCATTGCATGGCCTCTGCGGTCATGGGCTTCATGCGGACTTTCGGCATGGATGAGCCGATGGGCTGTTATGACGACATTGAAGTCACCGACGCGTTCGTCCTGTGGGGTTCAAACATGGCCGAGATGCACCCGATTCTCTGGAGTCGGGTGACCGATCGCCGTTTAAGCCAACCCAGCGTGAAAGTTGCCGTGCTCTCGACTTTCGAGCATCGCAGTTTCGAGCTGGCCGATATTCCGATGGTGTTCAAGCCGCAGACTGACCTGCTGATTCTCAACTACATCGCCAACCACATCATTGAAAGCGGCTCGGTCAACAAGGATTTTGTCAGCAAACACACACGGTTCGCCAAGGGGGCGGAAGACATCGGATACGGTTTGCGCGCGGATAATCCGCTGGAGAAGAACGCGCGCAATGCCGACAAGGCGAACACCTGGAGCGATATCGACTTCGATCAATTTGCCGCTTTCGTGAAACCTTACACCCTGGAACGTACCGCGAAGGAAACCGGGGTTCCGGCCGAGCGCCTCAAGGCATTGGCCGAACTGTATGCCGACCCCAAGCGCAAGGTGGTCTCGTTCTGGACCATGGGCTTCAACCAGCACACTCGGGGAGTGTGGGCGAACAACCTGATTTACAACATTCACCTGCTGACCGGGAAAATCAGTGAACCGGGCAACAGCCCGTTCTCGCTGACGGGCCAGCCATCAGCCTGTGGGACAGCGCGGGAAGTCGGGACGTTTTCCCATCGTTTGCCTGCCGACCTCGTGGTCACCAATCCGGCGCATCGCGCCACGGCGGAAAAAATCTGGAAGCTCCCGCCGGGTACCATCAAGGAAAAGGTCGGGTTCCATGCCGTGCAGCAGAGTCGCATGCTCAAGGATGGCGTGCTCAATGTGTATTGGACGATGGCCAGCAACAACATGCAGGCCGGGCCGAACATCATGCAGGAAGTGTTGCCCGGCTGGCGCAACCCCGAGAACTTCGTGGTGGTGTCGGATGTGTACCCTACGGTCTCGGCGCAGGCCGCCGATCTGATTCTGCCCACCGCGATGTGGGTCGAGAAAGAGGGCGCTTATGGCAATGCCGAACGGCGTACGCAGTTCTGGCATCAACTGGTCTCGGCGCCGGGTGAGGCCAAGTCGGATCTCTGGCAGTTGGTCGAATTTTCCAAGCGCTTCACCACGGATGAGGCCTGGCCGGCGGAGTTGCTGGCCTCGGCACCCCAATACAAGGGCAAAACCCTGTATGAAGTGCTGTTCAAAAATGGTCAGGTCGATCAATTCCCGACAGATCAACTGGCGGCGGGTTATCAGAACGACGAGGCCCGGGATTTCGGTTTTTATCTGCAAAAAGGCCTGTTCGAAGAATATGCCCAGTTCGGCCGTGGCCATGGTCATGACCTTGCCCCCTTTGATCTTTATCACACCGAACGCGGGTTGCGTTGGCCCGTGGTCGAGGGCAAGGAGACGCGCTGGCGTTTCCGTGAGGGCTATGACCCGTATGTCGAGAAGGGCAGTGGTGTGCAGTTTTACGGCTACCCCGACAAGAAGGCGATCATTTTCGCCTTGCCGTATGAACCACCGGCGGAATCTCCGGACGCGGACTTCCCGTTCTGGTTGAGCACCGGCCGGGTGCTTGAGCATTGGCACACCGGGACCATGACCCAGCGCGTCGAAGAACTCTACAAGGCAGTCCCTGATGCGCTGGTCTATATGCACCCCGCCGATGCCAAGGCTTTGAATGCCCGCCGAGGCAGCGAAGTGAAGCTGATCAGTCGACGCGGTGAAATGCGTGCGCGCATCGAAACCCGCGGGCGCAACAAGCCACCGCAAGGTTTGGTGTTCGTGCCGTTCTTCGATGCCAACAGGCTGATCAACAAGGTCACGCTCGATGCGACGGACCCGATCTCCAAGCAGACTGATTACAAGAAGTGTGCAATCCGGATCGAGCTGATCAAGACGGCATAAGGAGAGCTTTGATGAATGGTCGATCGCTGTCCTTGCTGGCCATTTTGCTGATGTGGTTGCCGGCGGCCCTGGCGGCAGAGCCTGCTTATCCTCTGGATGCGCCAGCGCCGGATGGTCGGCGAGCCGGTGGCACCCTGACCCAGGAATTGCCGGCACCGCCGATTGCCGAAGACGAAAACAAAGACCTCAAGCGCGAGCGCAATTATCCCGAGCAACCGCCTACCATCCCCCACAGTATTCGCGGCTATCAAATCGACAAGAACAGTAACAAATGCCTGTCCTGTCATAGTCGCGCCAACAGCGCTCGCACGCAGGCACCGATGATCAGCATTACCCATTACATGGATCGCGATGGCCAGGCGCTGGCTGCTGTTTCACCGCGTCGTTACTTCTGCAACCAGTGTCATGTGCCACAGAAAGACGTGAAGCCGCTGGTGGAAAACAGCTTCAAGAATATTGACCAGGTGCTGCAAGACGAAATCGACGGCCAGCAGAAACGTTAAGGAGAGGCCATGAAATCTTTGCTTGTCCTGCTCAAGGATTATTGGAGTGTGCTGCGTCGACCCAGCGTGCATTACAGCCTGGGTTTTCTGACCCTCGGCGGGTTCATCGCCGGGGTGATTTTCTGGGGTGGTTTCAATACCGCGCTGGAAGCGACCAATACCGAGAAATTCTGCACTTCATGTCATGAGATGCGTGACAACGTGTTCGTCGAGTTACAGGAAACCATCCACTACACCAATCGCTCGGGCGTACGGGCGACCTGCCCGGACTGTCACGTACCCCACGAATGGACGCACAAGATTGCCCGCAAGATGCAGGCTTCAAAAGAGGTCTGGGGCAAAGTCTTCGGAACCATCGACACCCGCGACAAGTTTCTCGACATGCGGCGCGAACTGGCCGAGCACGAATGGTCAAGGCTCAAGGCCAATGACTCCCGAGAGTGCCGCAATTGCCATAACTTCGAATTCATGGATTTCACCCGCCAGGGCAAGCGCGCTGCCAACATGCACTCCACGTCACTGGCCAGCGGTCAGGCGACCTGTATCGACTGCCATAAAGGCATTGCCCACAAGTTGCCCGACATGAGCGGAGTCAAAGGCTGGTAGCCGATCCGGCCAGTCGTTTGCGGTGTTGCCGCCAAGCGGCATGATCGCGCCGGTTTTTCGTCTTTGACACAATCCCCCAGAGGCTCCTGATTGTCCTCAAGTCCCATGTTTAAAGGGGCTTCATAGCTCTGCAAGCAAGTTGGTCTGCAATTTGCTACAGCCTGCGCAGTACAGCAGTGGACGGCAAACGTCCGGCAGGCAGAGGAAAGAGTGTGGACAAGTACCTTTATGTGGCAATGACCGGCGCCAGCCAGAATGCACTGGCGCAAAAGGCTCATGCCAACAACCTCGCGAACATCTCCACCAACGGCTTCCAGAAAGACCTGGAGCAGGCCCGTTCGATGCCGGTGTTCGGTGACAGCTTTCCGGCGCGTGCGTTTGCCATGTCCGAACGCCCGGCCACCGATTTCTCCCCTGGCTCGCTAGTGGAAACCGGCCGCGACCTCGACGTTGCCGTGCAAGGCAGCGGCTGGATTGCCGTGCAGAATCCCGATGGCGCTGAAAGCTACGTGCGCACCGGCAGCCTGAACGTTGACGCCCTGGGCGTGTTGCGCGCCGGCAACGGCATGCCGGTCATGGGCAATGGCGGGCCGATTGCCGTGCCGCCGGAGCAGCAGATCGAAGTCGGTGAAGACGGCACCATCAGCATCCGCGCGATGGGCGAAGGTCCCCGGGTGATGGCTGAAGTCGACCGCATCAAGCTGGTCAACCCGGACCTCAAGAACATGACCAAGGGCCTGGATGGTTCGATCCACACCAAGGACGGCCAGCCGGCGCAGGCTGATGCAGGCGTCAAGCTGGTGTCCGGGTTCCTCGAGTCGAGCAACGTCAATGCCGTGGAAGAGATGACCTCGGTGCTGGCCTTGTCCAAGCAGTTCGAGCTGCACATCAAGATGATGAACACCGCCAAAGACGATGACCAGGCCATGGCTCGGGTCTTGCAGATCAGCTAATTACCAGAACGTCGCGCCGTAAAACAGGCGCACGAGGAGAATCGAATGCTTCCGGCTCTATGGGTTGCCAAAACAGGCCTGTCCGCCCAGGACACCAACCTGACCACCATTTCCAACAACCTGGCGAACGTGTCGACCACGGGTTTCAAACGTGACCGCGCCGAGTTCCAGGACTTGCTCTACCAGATCAAGCGTCAACCAGGCGCCCAGTCGACCCAGGACAGCGAACTGCCGTCGGGCCTGCAACTGGGTACCGGTGTGCGCATCGTCGGCACCCAGAAAAACTTCACCGCCGGCAGCCTGCAAACCACCGAGCAGCCACTGGACATGGCCATCGACGGTCGCGGTTTCTTCCAGATCCTGCAACCGGACGGCACCACGTCCTATACCCGTGACGGTACCTTCCACCTGGACTCCAACGGCCAGATCGTCAACGCCAGCGGCTTTGCCCTGGAGCCGGCCATTGTCATTCCGAACGACGCGCAGACCTTCACGGTCGGCCGCGACGGCACCGTGTCCATCACCATTGCCGGCAACCCGGCTGCCCAGGTGATCGGCAACCTGCAAACCGCCGACTTCATCAACCCGGCCGGCCTGCAGGCCGTGGGCAACAACCTGTTCCTGGAAACCGCTGCCAGTGGCGCGCCGCAAGTCGGCACACCGGGCCTGAACGGTTTCGGCACCACGCTGCAGAACACCCTGGAAACCTCCAACGTCAGCACCGTTGAGGAGATGGTCAACATGATCACCACCCAGCGCGCCTACGAGATGAACTCCAAGGTGATCTCCACCGCCGACCAGATGCTCTCGTTCGTAACGCAGAATCTGTAATCAAGTCTATGGGGCGGCCATGAGGCCGCCTGCTACACCATGAGGTAGGGTCATGAATCGCTTTGTATCTGTTCTGGCACTGAGTGGGATCACCGCGCTCGCAGGTTGCGTCCCTGCGACGCCCAAGCCTAATGATCCCTACTACGCTCCGGTGTTGCCGCGCACGCCGTTGCCGGCGGCGGCGAACAATGGCTCGATCTATCAGGCCGGTTTCGAACAGAACCTCTACAGCGACCGCAAGGCGTTCCGGATCGGTGACATCATCACCATCACCCTGAACGAAAAGACCCAGGCCAGCAAAAACGCCAACTCGCAAATTGGCAAGAACAGCAAGACCAGCATCGGCCTGACCTCGCTGTTCGGCTCCACCCCCAACACCAACAATCCGTTTGGCAGTGGTGACCTGAGCCTGGACGCCAGCTATGAAGGCGACCGTGCGACCAAGGGTGACAGCAAGGCGGCGCAGGGCAATACCCTGACCGGCTCGATCACCGTGACCGTTGCCGATGTGTTGCCCAACGGCATCATCGCGGTGCGCGGCGAGAAGTGGATGACGCTCAACACCGGCGATGAGTTGGTGCGGATTGCCGGCCTGGTTCGCGCCGATGACATCTCTACCGACAACACCGTGTCGTCGACCCGTGTCGCCGATGCGCGCATCACCTACTCGGGCACCGGTTCGTTTGCCGATGCGAGTCAGCCAGGCTGGTTCGACCGTTTCTTCCTCAGCCCGCTGTTCCCTTTCTAGGTGGCTACGTTGAATTTCAGAAGTCTCATCGTTGCCGCTCTGATGCTGTCCGCGGCTTTCAACGCTCAAGCCGAGCGCCTGAAGGACATCGCCAGCATTTCCGGCGTGCGTTCCAACCAGTTGATCGGCTACGGCCTGGTGGTCGGGCTTAACGGCACCGGTGACCAGACGACGCAAACCCCGTTCACCCTGCAGACCTTCAACAACATGCTTTCTCAGTTCGGCATCAAGGTGCCGCCGGGCTCGGGCAACGTGCAGTTGAAGAACGTTGCGGCGGTGTCGATCAGTGCCGATCTGCCGGCGTTCGCCAAGCCGGGTCAGCAGGTCGACATCACCGTATCGTCCATCGGCAACTCCAAGAGTCTGCGTGGAGGCACCTTGCTGCTGACGCCACTCAAGGGTATCGACGGCAACGTCTATGCGGTGGCCCAAGGCAACCTGGTGGTTGGTGGTTTCGATGCGGAAGGTCGCGACGGCTCGAAGATCACCGTCAACGTTCCGTCGGCCGGCCGCATCCCCGGTGGTGCATCGGTGGAGCGCGCGGTGCCGAGCGGTTTCAACCAGGGCAACAGCCTGACGCTGAACCTCAACCGATTCGACTTCACCACCGCCAAGCGCATCGTCGACAAGATCAACAACATGCTCGGCCCTGGCGTGGCCCAGGCCATCGACGGCGGTTCGATTCGCGTCACCGCGCCGCTCGATCCGAGCCAGCGGGTGGACTACCTGTCGATCCTGGAAAACCTTGAGATCGATCCGGGCCAGGCGGTGGCGAAAGTCATCATCAACTCCCGTACCGGCACCATCGTGATCGGCCAGAACGTCAAGGTTTCTCCGGCCGCCGTGACCCACGGCAGCCTGACCGTGACCATCACCGAAGACCCGATCGTCAGCCAGCCCGGCCCTCTGTCCAATGGCACGACGGCTGTCGTACCGCGTTCGAAGGTCAATGCCCAGCAGGAAGCCAAGCCGATGTTCAAGTTCGGCCCTGGCACCACCCTCGACGAGATCGTGCGGGCGGTGAACCAGGTCGGCGCGGCACCGGGTGACTTGATGGCCATTCTTGAAGCGCTGAAGCAGGCCGGCGCCCTGCAAGCCGACCTGATCGTGATCTGAGGACGGCCATCGTGGATATGCGCAAGAGCGGTCTGGTCAGCAGCAGCGATTCGGGCTCCTACTCGGACCTCAATCGTCTGAATCAGCTCAAGGTCGGCGACAAGAACAGTGACGGCAATATGCGCAAGGTCGCGCAGGAGTTCGAATCGCTGTTCCTCGGGGAAATGCTCAAGTCCATGCGCTCGGCCACTGAAGCGCTTGGCCAGGACAATCCGATGAACACGCCGGCGGCCAAGCAGTACCAGGAAATGTACGACCAGCAACTGGCCGTTTCCATGTCCCGCGAAGGCGGCGGTATTGGCCTGGCGGACGTGCTGATGCGCCAGATGTCAAAAAACAAGCCCATGGCGCCGGGCGAAGCGGCCGCTGCGTCGCTCGCCAAGCAGGAGGCCGCCAAAGCCGCCGTGCAAACGCCGGTAGCGGCAGGCACGGTGGCGATCAATGGCCCGTTGTCGCGGGTCAATGGCCAGCGTCCATTGTGGGCTTCGCGATCGGTCCATACGCCGCAAGAGGCGGGCGAGGGCACGCACCGCAATGACATGGCGCTGATCAACCAGCGACGCCTGGCATTGCCGCCGAAGCTGGCTGATCGGCTGTTGGCAGGGCTAGTGCCTTCGGCGACGACTACGGCTGCGACGGTCAACAAAACGCAATTGCCAGAGCGCACAACGACCACCGGCACAGGACCGCTGTACAACGGCGACTGGCTGGCGAGCGCGCAACAATCCTCCACGGGCGGCATGCAGATCTACGGTCGCGCCATGGCGCAGATTCCGCTGGCGCCGGCGAAAAAAGCCTTCAGTTCCGCCGATCAGTTCGTCAACACCATGTTGCCGATGGCCAAAGAAGCGGCCGCCCGGATCGGTGTCGATCCACGTTACCTGGTGGCCCAGGCGGCCCTGGAAACCGGCTGGGGCAAGTCGGTCATGCGTGCCCAGGACGGCAGCAGCAGCCACAACCTGTTCGGCATCAAGGCCGGCACCAGCTGGCAGGGCAATTCGGCGCGGGCGATCACCAGCGAATTCAGGAACGGGCAGATGGTCAAGGAGACGGCCGAGTTCCGTTCCTACGACTCCTACAAGGACAGTTTCCATGACCTTGTGACTTTGCTGCAGACCAACAATCGCTATCAAGATGTCGTGAAGTCGGCCGATAACCCAGAACAGTTTGTACGCGAGTTGCAGAAGGCCGGTTACGCAACCGACCCGGACTACGCAAGCAAGATTTCGCAGATAGCCAAGCAGATGACGAGTTACCAGAACTACGCTGCGGCGGGCGTTTCCACCACGCCTTTATAGGCACAAGGTATAAGGTCGAATCATGAGTTTGCTCAATATCGGGATGTCGGGGCTGTCCGCTAGCCACGCTTCGTTGGTGACTACCGGTAATAACATTTCCAACGTCGATACCGCCGGGTACTCGCGCCAACAAACTGTACAGGGCAGCAAAGGCTCTATTCAGTACGGCAATGTGTTCATCGGGACCGGCACGACGCTGGCCGATGTGCGTCGGGTGTACAACAGCTACCTCGATGCACAGCTGCAGACCACCACTTCGCTCAACGGTGACGCGCAGGCTTATCTGGGGCAGGCCACTCAGGTGGACAAACTGCTGTCCGACAGTGGCACCGGCATCAGCAAAACACTGCAGTCGTTCTTCTCGTCGTTGCAGACGCTCTCCGCCAGCTCCAACGACAACGCTGCACGCCAGGCGCTGTTGACCAATGCCCAGGGCTTGAGCAGCCGCTTCAACGCCATGTCCCAGCAGTTGACGCAGCAGAACACCTACATCAACGATCAGTTGGGCTCGATGGCCGAACAGGTCAACAAGCTGGCGTCGACTGTCGCGGCGTACAACAAGAGAATCAGTGAAGTCAGCAATTCGAGTGGCGCGCCCAACGAACTGCTGGACCAGCGCAACGAAACCATTCGCCAACTCAACGAGCTGGTCGGCACTCAGGTCACCGAAACTGAAGGTCGGCTGGATATCTACCTGGGTAGCGGCCAACCATTGGTTGTCGGTGACACGGTCAATAAATTGCGCGTGGCGGCCGACCCGAGCGACCCAACCCGTTCCTCGATCATCATGGACCGTGGTAGTTCGTCGATCGACATCACGAGCGTGATGAGCGGCGGCCAGATGGGTGGATTGTTGCGCTATCGCTCTGAAGTGCTGACGCCGGCGGCCAATAGCCTGGGTCGCATCGCCATGGTTGTGGCGGATCAGGTCAACAAACAGCTGGGGCAGGGCCTGGACCAGAACGGCAACTTCGGCGCGGCACTGTTCAACAACATCAACAGCGCGGCGGCCATCAGTCAGCGCAGCATCGCCAATGCGAACAACAACCCGGCCTCCGGCAACCTGAACGTCACCATCAAGGACACCAGCAAGCTGCAGGCCAGTGACTATCAGGTGAATGTCACAGCCACGGGCTACAACGTGCGTCGCTTGTCGGATAACACCGACATGGGCAACTTCGCTTTCGCTACGCCTCCTGCTGCTGATCCGGTCATCGATGGCTTCAGCCTGAGCCTCAACGCTGGCTCGGTTACCGCCGGTGACAGCTTCAAGATTACCCCGACGCGTAGCTCCGCCGCGGACATGACCACGGTCATGACCGACGCCAAAACCCTGGCCACGGCTGCTCCGCTGACCTCTTCCAAGACCTCGGGCAATGACGGCACGGGTGCTGTCAGCCAGCCGACACTGAACACTGCCCTGGATATCTACGATCCGGTCCAGCGTCTGGAAGTGCAGACGGCGGTCAAGACATCGATGCCGGTTCGCATGCTCATGACCAGCGCATCGGCCTATGAAGTGTTCGATGCCAAGGGCAACAGCATCGGTACCGGCAACATCGTCCCGGGCCAGAACAACGACCTGAACATTTCCGTGCCTTACACCGATGCCGGCGGCAATGCCAAAACCTTCAGTGTAGGGATGACCGTCAGCGGCAGCCCGGCTTCGGGCGACAGTTTCAACATTTCCATGACCGCGGCCGGCAGCACCGACAACCGCAACGCTGCGGCCTTGCTCGGTCTGCAAACCAAGGCAACGGTGGGAGCCACTGCCACTAGCCCGGGTGTGAGTTTTACCGAGGCTTATGGTGGCCTGGTGTCGAGCGTCGGCTCCCGGACCAAGCAGGCTCAGATGGACGGCACGGCCACTGACACCATCCTGACCGGGGCACGAAACGCCCGTGACTCGGTATCGGGGGTCGATCTCGATGAAGAGGCCGGTAACCTGACCAAGTATCAGCAGTACTACACGGCGTCTTCGCAGATCATCAAGACTGCGCAGGAAATTTTCAGCACTCTGATCAATGCCCTTTAAGGAGCCGTAGAACATGCGCATTTCTACAGCACAGTATTACGCGACGACGGCTGCCAACTACTCTCGCAACCTCAATAACGTGATGAAGACCGCCGAGCAGGCCAGCAGCGGCGTCAAGCTTGAGACAGCGGCGGATGATCCGGTCGGTGCGGCCCGCCTTCTGCAACTTGAGCAGCAAAAAGCCATGCTGGGTCAGTACACCACCAACATCAACGCGTTGAACACGGCTCAGGCGCAAGAAGAGAGCGTGCTGGATAGCGTCAACAACGTGCTGCAAAAAGCCAGCGAGCTGGCGGTGCGTGCCGGTGGCGGTTCGTTGAACGACGATGACCGCAAATCCATTGCCGCAGAACTCAAGCAGTCCGAAGAACAGTTGCTGAGTTTGATGAACAGCAAGGACGCCAACGGCAAGTACATCTTCTCCGGCGCCAGCAACAACACTCAGCCGTTTGTGCGTAACAGTGACGGCACCTACAGCTATCAGGGTGACCAGACTCAGCTGGAGCTGAAAATCGGTGACTCGATGTCGCTGGGCCTGAACGATACCGGCTGGGATGTCTTCCAGCAGGCGATCAACGCCGCTCGCAGTTCGAGCACCATGACCGCGCCATCTGTGGATGACGGGCGGGTGGCCGTGTCTCAGGGGCTGGTCAACTCCGGTCCGGCGTTCGATTCGGGGTTCCGCGATGGGCAGCCCTACACGCTCTCGTTCACCAGCAGCACTGCGTTTGTGATCAAGGATGCCTTGGGGAATGACGTGACTGCCGAGGCGAGCGGCGGGGGGGAATTCGATCCGAACAACCAGGACGGTTCCGATATCAGTTTTCGCGGTGTGACCTTTGCGCTAGACATCACCTTCAAGGCGAGTGATACACCCGCCAATGCGGATACGGTGATCGCGGGTCACAGTTTCCAGTTGGCAGCAAAGCCGGACAGCTTCGTCAGCACGCGTGCTCCTGGCAACACTTCGGCGGTGGTGATCAGTCAAGCGTCGGTGACCAACGCAGCCGATTACAAGAGCTTTTTTCCTGAGGGTGGGGCGATCTTGAAGTTCACCGCTCCCGGGACCTTCGAGCTGTACGCCCGCCCATTGACCAGCAGCAGTACCCCGGTCACCAGCGGAACTGTGGTGGCTGGTGTGGCAACGGCGGCTGGCGTCAGCTTTACCCTGGGTGGCACACCATCGGTACCGGCGGTAGGTGACCAGTTCGATATTTCGGTCAACACACACCAGACGCAGAACGTACTTGACACGATCAGCCAGTTGCGCCAAGTGCTGGAGACTCCTACTGCAGGCGACCCGGCGGCGCAACGCAAGCTGGGTAGCGTCATCGCTTCTTCGATTGCCAATCTGGGCAATGCCAAGAACCAGGTTGACCTGGCGCGTGGTGCTATCGGTGCCCGGGGCAACGTGATGGACATGCAGCGTGATTCGATCCAAAGCACCGACCTGATCAATACCTCTTCGCAGTCTTCGATCAGGGAGGCTGATCCCGCTGAGGTGCTGACCCGTTTGACCTTGCAGCAAACCATGCTGCAAGCGGCGCAACTGGCATTTGCCAAAGTTTCCCAGTTGAGCCTGTTCAACAAGCTTTGACACGGTCTTGACCGCTCGCGGCCAGCCCCTGTCATAGGGGCTGGCTTTTTTGTTGGCGTTTATCGCCGGCGAACAACTGAGGTCACTCTCCCGCTGGCGTCCATTCTCGACGTTGGTACGCTTCCTGCTTGGCCCCCATCAGAAGGTAGGAACGACATTACATTGGCGATTGTGTGCACCATGAATAGCATCATCAAGTTGTTGGTTCCAGAGATGCCAGACGTCGAGCAGATCCTCCCGTACTGGCAGCAAATCGATGAAAACTGCTGGTACACCAACTTCGGTCCGCTGGTACGAGAACTCGAAGGGCGCCTGTCACGCTCGTTCAGCCGGGAACCGGCGCAAGTACACGTTGTATCGATGGCCAATGGTACCTGTGCGCTACAAATAGCTCTGGAAGCCTTGAAGCTGCGCAAGGATGGTCGCGTACTGGTGCCTGGCTTGACCTTTGTCGCCACGGCAACCGCGATCATCCGGGCCGGACTCAACCCGCTGATCAGTGACGTAGAGCCCGACAATTGGTTGCTCACGCCCGCTATCGCACGCGCTGTACTGGCGCAAATGCCCTTCGATGCAGTGATGCCGGTATCCACTTACGGCTGCCCTCAGGACGTCGCAGGCTGGGACCTGTTCAGTGCTGAAACTGGCATCCCGGTCGTTGTCGACGCCGCAGGTGCCTGGGGCAATCAGCAGATTGGCCTGACTACCAAAGTCGCCTTCAGTCTACACGCCACCAAGGCGCTCGGTGGCGGCGAGGGTGGTTTCGTGGCTTCGCGGCACCACGCCTATGCCCAGAACATGCGAGCGTTGAGTAATTTCGGTATCGATGCTCACAGCGGCGGTCTGGTTTTCGAGGCGGGTGAGAACGGAAAAATGAGCGAATATCACGCTGCCGTTGCGCTGGCCGCGCTGGACAATTGGCCAACCGTTGCTGAAGCACGACGCAACCTGCATCAACGCTACACCGCGCGGCTGTTGGAAAAAATCCCCGGGCTACAACTCCAGGTCAAACCCATGGACGGCGTGTACAGCCTGATGCTGGTACTACTGCCTCCGGGATTTCGTGGTGTGGATATTCAACTGCGCCTGCTGGGCAAAGACATCGAAACCCGCCGTTGGTATTGCCCGCCGCTGCAAGGCCACCCGGCCTTTCAGGCGTGCACGGTTGGCTCGTTGCCAACAGTTGACCTGCTGGCCGAGCGCTTGCTGGGATTGCCATTCCACCTTTCATTGCCCGATGCAAGCATCCAAAGAGTCATCGACTGCCTGGCGGAACTGCTCGCTGAACAGCCGGCGGCGCAATGACCCTGATTCCTGACGAAAAGCCTTTGGTGGTCATATTCACGGGTGCCAACGAGCGCGCGGTCGGCGCCTTTTGCCGTTCCCTGCAACGAGATCGCATCGACTTTCTGTTGATCACTCGCAACGCGGAAGATTTGCTGTATCGAACCCGCTTGCGTCGCCATCTGTTTGCCCAGCGCACTTGCGATGCACTGGACGAAAACGAGTTCAAGCGCTTGCTGCTCGACATCAAGGCCTGCTACCCCCAGCGGGCGCTGACCATAGCCCCCAGTGCCGAGTCGATAAACCGCTTATTATTGGGCATGCAGGATTGGTTGTGTCATGAAGGCATCCAGGGCATTACCGTCAGTTCGGACATTTACCAGCTGTTTTCCGACAAGGAAAAACTCCTCGCGGCGGCAATGACTGCCGGCCTGGAAATACCTGCAGTGATCGAGCAATTGTCCGAGAACCAATTGCCCTTTGTGCTAAAGCCCAGGATCGAAAACAACATCCACGGACAGCGCCTTTACCCGCTGTTGGTGCGAAATGCACTCGAGTACGCCGAACATTCCCGCGGCTACGACGCGACGCGCGACCTCATTCAGCGCTACATAGACGGGCAAAGTTTTTACTACCTCTACTTCCGCAACGACGCGGGCGTCGTCGTGCTATATCAGCGCAACATTGCCCAGCAGGCGGCAGGCAAGTCGATGGTTGCCGCCGAAGTGGTGAGTTGCCCCGATGCGGACACGGACCAGCGTCTGCGGGCGTTACTCGAACAGCACGAATATTGCGGTTTTATCATGTTTGAAGTGATGGAAAGCGCTGGCCAGCACTTCATCATCGAAGCCAACCCGCGGATGTGGGGGCCGATGCAACTGGCCCTGGAGAATGGCTTTCGTGCGAGCTGGCTGGTACAAGGCCGGGACACCGCGCCGCAGATGGCCACGCCGCTGCGTTTTCTCGGCCTGTGGCGACGGGACAAATACCTCTGGCTCGGCGGCTTTGCCGGGCAGCCACGGGGTGGCATGCGTTTTTTTGCCGGCGCCCGGTGCTGGTTGTTGAAGGCCTGCTGTTGGTTGCCGCGCTATGACATCTGGTTCGCCACTGACAGCCTGCGGCTGTTCTTCTTCGAATTCCTTCGTTCAGGCAAACGCCAATGACCAAAGAACAATTACTGGCGCTGTACATGCACTCGGGCAAACACGCGAGTTACCAACCACTGCCCACTTTTGTGGTCGAGCGGCTGGGCGTTGACGTTCCGGTGAACCCTCGCTGGCGCGCCGACCATGGCCGCCTTGATTACCTCAAGGCGCACTTCGATTTTAGCGGGCAACGGCTGCTGGACGTCGGTGCCAATACCGGATTATTCACCACCACTCTCGCCCATGCGTACCCCAGTGGCCAGTGTGTTGCCTGGGAACTGGATGAGAGCAGCGCGAACTTCATCCGTACCCTGTCCGCGGAATTCAACCTGAGTAACGTCGAGGTTGTGCAGCAAGCTCTCGACTACCAGGTCGCCCAAGCCATGCCGGGGCATTTCGACACGCTGTTGCTGTACAACGTACTGCACCACGCCGGAGTCGATTTCGATACAGCGCTGGTGCCCGACAAACGCGCGCTGCAAGGTTATATCCAACGCTTCCTGAAGGCGCTTCGCTCTTCAGCCGACTGCCTCCTTTACCAGATGGGTTTCAATTGGGGTGGTGATACCTTGCAACCCGTGGCGGGTCGTAATGTGCTAGCTGAAAAACTCGCCTACATCGAGAGGGCGCTGGTGGATACCGGCTGGCAGATCGAGCACGTCGGGCTGGTGCTGGACCCGGAGACCCGGCAAATCGAGGTGTTCGATAGTGCCGGCGCCCTCGCTCAAGCGGATATCTGCGATCGCCTCGGCCGTGAAGGCGGCCTCAGCGAGTTCTACCTTCGCCCCCTGTTCAAATTGGTGTGAGCATGACAATTACTCCCTCAGCCGAGCGCTTGCCGCTGGTCAGCATTGGCATACCGGCCTACAACCCGCGTTTTTTCGAAGCAGCGCTGAGCAGTGCGCTGAACCAGCGTTACGCGAACATCGAAGTGGTGGTCACGGATGACTGTCGTGGCGATGATATTCGCCAGATCACCGAGCGCCTTGCCGCTCAATCTGCTGTGCCAGTTCGTTACCTGCGTAACGAACAGCAGTTGGGCGGGATGCTCAACCTCAATCGCTGCCTGGAAGAGGCTCGGGGCGAGTACATCAAGTTCCTCAACGACGATGACCTGCTACTGGCCGATTGCGTACCGCGCATGGCCGCTGTACTGGATGCTCATGACGAAATCTCGCTGGTGACCTCACGACGGCGGTTGATAGATGCCCAGGGTGAGCCGCTGCCAGACATCGTCGAGACGTCTAAAGTATTTGGCGAAGACGTCTGTGTGCATGGTGCCGACCTTATTTCGCTGCTCTGCGACTGGCCCGTGAACTTCATCGGCGAACCTAGCACCGTGATGTTTCGCCGGGCTCAGTTGATAGACAAGGTGCCGCACATCTGCGCCCTTGGCGACGTGGTTATTCGTGCCATCAACGACTTGGCAATGTTTGTGAATCTGCTGCAACAGGGCCATCTGGCTTTTCTGGATGAGCCTCTTTCGCTCTTTCGTCGTCATGTCGAGCAGCGTCAGAACCAGCCAGACATGCAATCGCTGTTCGAGCAGGGCCGTGCCAACTTCACCAAACAGATCCACGCGCTGGGGCTGTACTGCCCGCAGCCGCTATTACAGGTTCGCTGCGCCCCCTTGTCAGCGCGACAGGACTTCAGGCTGTTTGGCTTGCGAGACGCTTACCTGGCTTCCGATACCCTACACATCAACACAATCAGCGAAGACCCGCTAGCCGGGGAGTGCGAAGTGCTGGTGGTGGAGCAGCCCACTCTCGAATACGGCGAACCGCCAATCGGCGTAGTCATACATGCGTTTCACCCCGATGTGCTGCAAGAGATTTTGCATCGCTTGATTCAACTGCAGGAACGCCTGCACTTATATGTGACCTGCGTGTCCGGCCGTGACGATACGGTGCGCGACATGTTGGCGGGCTGCGGGCTGGCGTATTCGCTGTATCGGGTGCCGAATCACGGGAGGGATGTTTTGCCATTCCTGCGGGTGCTGCCGTTTTTACGCGCCGATAACATCCGCACGTTGCTCAAACTGCACACCAAGCGCTCGGTGCACCTGGGCGTGATGAACTCCTGGGCTCAAGACCTTTTTGATGACCTGCTAAGCCCTGCGCGCTTCCGCCATTCCGTCGAGTACCTGGCCGACCCCGCACACCACCCACTGCTCGGCACCGAGTTGTACCGGCTGCCAGTCACCAAAAACCTTGATGAAAGCAACCGCACGCACCTGGTCGTCCTAGCCGAACGTGCCGGCATTGATCCACGACAAATCGAAAATGCGGATTTTTTTGCCGGCACTATGTTTTTTGTGCGCACCGAAGCGTTGGCTCCCCTGGAACGGATGCGCCTGACGGGCAAAGATTTCGAAGTTGAGCACGGCCAGCTTGACGGCACCCTGGCACACGCCATGGAGCGCTTTTTTGGCGTACTGGCGAATGTCGGCAAACATCAGCGCAATATCGATCTGTATCGGCGCTGGCTGGACTCCAGACAACTGGCTGCCGCCGAGTTTGAAGATTTGCCGGCGCGACTGGCGAGCTGGTCGCGGCAACCGGACGTGCTGCTGGTTTTGACCGATACCACCGGTGACATTGCGCTTTTGCGTTCCAGCCTGGAAAGCATCGACCGCCAGCTATACGGGGCGGCGGCTATCGTTGTATTGTCCAATGCCGAACCGGTAGGGGTGACGCCAGCCGACAATCTGGTCTGGCTACCACTGGCTGAATCCTGGCCGAACCAGCTCAATGAGCTGCTGAAGGAGATCCCGGTCGACTGGTGCTACCTGCTGCGGGGCGGCGACCAACTCGACCCCCACGCGTTGCTATTGCTCGCCGAGGGCATCGTCCTGAACCCTGGTATCAGTGCATGCTACAGCGATGAAGACTCGCTGACCGCAAGCGGCTGCCAGGATCCGATATTCAAGCCGGACCTGAACCTTGATCTGCTGCGCAGTTATCTGTATGTCGGCCGAACCCTGGCCTTCAGCCGTGAGGCCGCGCTAGGTGCCAATGGCTTTGATCCCGCCTTCGCCGAACTGGCACCCCATGACCTGCTCTATAGGCTGATTGAAACTCACGGGCTGGGTACCGTCGGGCATCTCGCTGACGTGCTGGTGCATCAGGCAATCAACTTCGGACAGTGGCTTGGCGAACCTCAGGTTATTGCACACTCCGCCGCTGTAGTCGAGGCGCACTTGCGGCGCCTGGGCGTTGCCCATGAGTTGCGCGCAGGACCTTTACCGATGGTCAATCGGGTGGTTTACCAACACGGCGGGCAGCCGTTGGTGTCCATAGTGATTCCCACCAAGGACCAACTGCCAATGCTGATGCGCTGCATCGAAAGCCTGATGGAGAAAACCCGCTACACGAACTTCGAACTGATTATCGTCGATAACAACAGTGAAACCACCGAAGCCCGGGAATGGTTCGCGGGTATGGAGCGCCTGAACAGCGCCAAGGTGCGCATCCTGCGTTACGCTCATCCTTTCAACTATTCGGCGATCAACAATTTTGCCGTCAGCCAGGCCCGGGGCGATTACCTGGTATTGCTCAACAATGACACCGCGATCATTGATGGGGACTGGCTTGGCGCACTGCTCCATCACGCCCAGCGTCCGGAGGTAGGGATCGTCGGCGCCAAATTGTTATTCCTCGACGGGACTATTCAGCATGGTGGCGTGGTGCTCGGTTTGCGCGGCGTGGCGGATCACCCATTCGTCGGCGACCCAATGCAGTCCAACGGCTACCTTCACCGTTTGCAGGTTGACCAGAACTACAGCGCGGTGACCGCCGCCTGTCTGATGATCCGCACCGAGTTGTACCGCCAGGTGGGCGGAATGGACGAAGCCAATCTTGGGGTTTCCTTTAACGACGTAGACCTGTGCCTGAAAGTTGGCCAGGCCGGGCACCTGATCGTCTGGACGCCTTACTCGGTGCTCATGCACGAAGCCGGCGTTAGTCAGAATAAGGTGGACAAGAGTAAGCAGGAAACCAAGCGCGAGCGCTTCAAGAGCGAACAATCGGCGATGTACCAGCGTTGGTTGCCGCTGCTCGCCAACGACCCTGCCTACAACCGCAACCTGACTCTGGAAGGCAGTGGCTTCGCCTACGAATGCCGCAGCGAGGCAGGTTGGCAACCGTTCGCCACTCGCTCCTTGCCTTATGTGCTGTGTTACCCCGGCGACTCTTTTGGCAGCGGACATTATCGGGTACGCCAGCCCTTTGCGGCCCTGAAAGCCGCACGGTTGCTCGAGGGCGCGGTGAGCAACCGCCTGCTTGTGCCGGTGGAGGTGGAGCGGCTGGCGGCGGACACGATCATTTTTCAGCGGCAATTCTCCACACCTCAGCTGGAAATCATCCAAGACACCAAGGCATTCTCCAAAGCCTTCAAGGTTTACGAGCTGGATGACTACATTCTCGACGTGCCCACCGGCAACGTTAGCCGCAATCTGTTTCCCAAAGACACCGCCAAGCGCCTGAAAAAAGCCGTGGGTCTGTGCGACCGGTTGGTGGTGTCGACCCAGCCGCTGGCCAATGCGCTGAAAGGTTTTAATGCCGACATTCGTGTGGTAGAGAACCGCCTGCCAGGCCAGTGGTGGAGTGGTCTGACCAGTCATCGCCAACAAGGCCGCAAGCCTCGAGTCGGCTGGGCAGGTGGGTCGAGCCACGGTGGCGACTTGCAAGTCATTGCCGAAGTGGTTCGTGAGCTGGCAGAAGAAGTGGAATGGGTATTCATGGGCATGTGTCCACCGGCACTTCGTCCCTTTGTCCACCAGTTCCATGGGGGGGGGAGCATCGAGGATTACCCGGCAAGGCTGGCAGGCTTGAATCTGGATCTGGCTCTGGCGCCGCTGGAGGACAATTTTTTCAATGCCTGCAAAAGCAATTTACGGCTATTGGAATACGGCGCCTGTGGTTTCCCGGTGATCTGCTCGGACATCCTTTGTTATCGCGGTGACTTGCCGGTGACCCGAGTCAGGAACAAGGCAAAAGACTGGATTGCCGCTATTCGCGAACATCTCTCTGAACCCGACGCCTGCGCCGTGGCCGGAGACGCCCTGCGCGGCTTGGTACTCGATAAATGGATGCTTAAGGACGAACACCTGTTGGCGTGGCGCAAAGCCTGGCTGGCGGATTGACTGAACTGCCGCGCTGGAAGGGATCCGGACCACAAAATCAAATAAACCACTGATCTCTGAGTGACCCGTCAGTCAAAACGCGCATCTTCACTGTATCCTGTCTGCGGGCGGTGAAGGTGGCGGGGCTGATCAAGGTGTCTCCTTGAGTCCCGACGCGGCCCCTTCTGGGGGGCAGGCCCCGACTGTAGACGCCCTCGATTCAGCGAGCGGCGATGTTCAGCTGTTTATTATTGGGAAGCCATAATGATTGGCATAAAAAATATAGCGAGTTACGTGCCGGCAGCCGGGATTGATAATTACGCCCAGGGTGCAAAGTTCGACAAGGACGAAACCTTTATCCTTGGCAAAATCGGTTCTGCGTTTTTGCCGCGCATGGATGCCGATCAAGAAACTTCCGATTTGTGTGTCGAAGCAGCCAATGCGCTGTTCGCTTCCAGTCCAGAACTCAAGCGTGAATCCATTGACTGCTTGATCGTCGTCACCCAGAACGGTGATGCAGAGGGGTTGCCGCACACCGCTGCGATCGTTCAGGACAAGCTGGGCTTGCCGACTCATGTCGCTGCTTTCGATATTTCCCTGGGCTGTTCCGGTTACGTCTACGGCATCTATGCGATCAAAGGTTTCATGGAAGCGGCAGGGCTGAAAAATGGCCTGCTGATCACTGCTGATCCTTATTCGAAGATCGTCGACCCGGAAGACCGCAACACCACGATGCTGTTCGGTGATGCCGCTACCGCCACCTGGATGGGCGAAAACGCGGTCTGGCAGCTCGGCAAGTCGAAGTTCGGCACTGACGGTTCCGGTGCGCCGCACCTGAAAGTCACTGACGGTGTGTTCTTCATGAATGGTCGTCAGGTATTCAACTTTGCCTTGTTGAAAGTCCCGGCGCACTTGCATGAGCTGCTGGATGAGTCCAATCTGCAAGCGCAGGATATCGATGCCTTCTGCATTCACCAGGGTAGTGCGGCCATCGTCGATGCCGTGGCACGTCGCTTCGAAGAGGGTGAGCCGGAGAAGTTCGTCAAGGACATGCTCGAAACCGGCAACACGGTCTCCTCCAGTATTCCGCTGTTGCTGCAGAACCATGTGTTCGATTCCAAATGGACACGCGTGGCCATCAGCGGCTTTGGCGTGGGCCTTTCGTGGGGTTCGGCGATTCTCTATCGCGGCTGATCGGCGCTATCGCAGTGGCAAAAAAAACGCCCGGAAATTCAGATTTCCGGGCGTTTTTCGTTTTTATGACGCCAACATTCTGTCTCTAAAGCCTTGAATATAAAGGGCTGGCACGCTGCCACTAAAAAAATCAAAAAAACCCCTCAAGCAAAGCCACCTCGCGACGATAACTATTACGTAGGTTCTCTAGGCCACACCAGGCGGTTGCCAGGGCCGGAAGCCGCAGTATCCATCCAACGAGGATTTCGTCATGGCTTTATCCGTTAATACCAACATCGCCTCCATCACTACTCAGGGCAACCTGAACAAGGCTGGCAACTCCCTGCAAACTTCGATGCAGCGCCTTTCCTCCGGCCTGCGTATCAACAGCGCAAAAGACGACGCTGCCGGCCTGCAGATCGCTAACCGCCTGACCAGCCAGATCAACGGCCTGGGCCAAGCGGTAAAAAACGTGAACGACGGTATCTCCATCGCTCAAACCGCTGAAGGCGCAATGCAGGCTTCGACCGACATCCTGCAAAAAATGCGTACCCTGGCTCTGTCCTCGGCTACCGGCTCTCTGAGCAACGATGACCGTAAGTCGAACAACGACGAATATCAGGCTCTGACTTCGGAACTGACCCGTATCTCGCAAACCACTACTTTCGGTGGCCAGAAGCTGCTGGACGGTTCGTTCGGTACCAAGGCTATCCAGGTAGGCGCCAACGCCAACGAAACCATCAACGTGAGCTTGGAAAACGTTGCTGCCAACCAGATCGGTTCGCAGCAAATCAAGAGCTCGGCTATTGCTCCTAGCGCAAGTGGTTTGGCCGCAGGCGCCATGACCGTCACCGGTAACGGCCAAAGCACCTCCATCTCCTACGCTGCAGGCGCTTCGGCAAAAGACATCGCCAGTAAGCTGAACGGCTCCATCGGTGGCTTGACTGCCACTGCAAGCACAGAACTCAAGCTGGGAGTTACTGGCGCTACCCCATCGAACTTCAAATTGGCAGTAGGTTCGAGCGGCACCGTTGACTTTGTTGGTGTGACGGATCTGGCAAGCCTGGCTGACCAGCTGAAGTCGAACGCGGCCAAGCTGGGTATCAGCGTCAACTACGATTCGGTTAACGCCAGCCTGTCGGTGAAGTCCGATACCGGTGAGAATATTTCCTTCTCTGGCGCTGATGCCAACGCTCAAGCCAACATCTCTCTGAGCGCCAAAGACGGTTCCGGCGGCTTCGCTACCGCGACTGCATTGGGTGGTGCTGCCAAAGTAGTTACCGGCGCCGTTCAATTGGACTCCGCCAAAGGCTACTCCCTGAGCGACGCGACCACTGGTGTATCGGCTGTGTTCGGTACTGCGACTGTTTCTTCCACCAAGAAGACCATCTCCCAGACCGACGTGACCAACATCGACAACGCCCAGAACGCTCTGGCTGTAATCGACAAGGCAATCGGCACTATCGACGGCGTTCGTTCGGGTCTGGGTGCTACCCAAAACCGTCTGACCACCACTGCCGACAACCTGCAGAACATTCAGAAGAACTCCACTGCTGCTCGCAGCACCATCCAGGACGTGGACTTCGCTGCTGAAACTGCAGAACTGACCAAGCAACAAACCCTGCAATCGGCTTCGACTGCCATCCTGTCGCAAGCTAACCAGCTGCCATCCGCTGTACTGAAACTGCTTCAGTAATTTCAGCGCTTGGTAATTGACGGAGGGGCGCGTTTACGCGCCCTTTTGTCTTTTCTGTGATGAGGAGTTTTGACATGGATATGAGCGTCAAGTTGAACCAGTCTTATCCGGCGCCTACACCGCAAAGCCCAGCTGTACCGGTTGATCCGGTCAGTCGACCCAAGGTCGAGCCTATTGCCAGGACGGCGACGGAGCCCAAGCACGATGAGCTGGAAAAGGCCGTGACTGATATTCGCGAGTTCGTTCAAGCGAGCCAGCGCAAGCTGGACTTTTCCATTGATGACTCCACCGGCCGGGTCGTGGTCAAGGTCATTGCCACCGAGAGCGGTGACGTGATTCGCCAGATCCCTTCGGAAACTGCACTGAAACTGGCGCAAAGCCTGAGCCAGGCAAGCAGCTTGTTATTTGACGACAAAGTCTGAGCTGGCATGAATTTTGTTGGTATCCACGTTTGAGGCGTTAATCGCCAAGAAAGCGGCGGCCACTGGATAAGGAGAAAGACGATGGCGGGTTCAACGGTTAGTGGTATCGGTTCGAACATCGATACTCAGGCGATTGTTAAGTCTCTGGTGGACGCCGAGCGTGTACCGAAGCAAACGCAGATCAACACCCAGTCGTTGAAAGCAACCACCACGTTGTCGTCGATCGGCAAGATCCAGGCGGCGCTGAGTGCTTTTCGTAGCGCCCTGACCACGATGAACACCAATACAACCTTCACGGGGCTGACTGGCACATCTTCGGATGAAAAGATCGCAATCATGACGGCGGGTAACGGTGCCTCTACCGGTAGCTTCAAGCTAGTGGTGTCCCAGTTGGCCAGTGCTTCGAAGCTGCAGACCAAGACTTTTGCCGGTGGTGCATCATCGGTGGTCAACAACGGTACTACTCCGACTACCCTGACCATTTCCCAGTCGGGTAAGAATTATGATTTGGGCGTTCCTGTCGGGGCGACTCTTCAGCAGGTTCGTGACTCGATTAACTCACAATTTTCCACCTCTGGCTTGAGTGCCAACGTCCTGACCGACTCTACTGGATCGCGTCTGGTGCTGACCTCCACCAACATGGGGGTGGGTTCGGACATCATTCTATCGGGCAGCTCAGGCATCGATGTCGGCGCAACGGTTGTCGAGGTGCCGAAGAACGCCAAGTACACCATTGACGGGTCGATCGCGCTGGAGTCCAAATCGAATACCATCGAGGAAGCGGTCAGCGGCGTGACGATCAAGTTGCAGTCGGTCTCCACCAAGGATGCGACCACTGGCGTTTTCAATCCGATCACCATTGCCGTCAATACAAACAACACCACCATGAAATCCGGGGTCAAGGGTTTCATCGATACCTATAACGCTCTAGTCAAGGCTATCAGTGCCGAGACCAAGGTCACTATCGGACCAGATGGCACGCCGACCGCCGGCGCTTTGACTGGTGATGCGTCGATGCGTACCTTGATGAGTTCAATTCGAAACGAGCTGAACTCAATGTCCGGTGGCGGTACGTTAAAGTCGCTGGGTCAGTTTGGTATTTCCACTGATTCGACCTCAGGCCTGCTGGTCCTGGACGACAAGAAGTGGGATAAGGCGATCGCCACCAACGCGGCAGACATCAACAGTATCTTCACTGGCGATAACGGCCTGATCAAGCGTCTGACCGCAGCAACCGACGACTACGCCAAGTCAAGTACCGGCACGCTGGCAGAGCGCTCCAAATCGCTGAGTGATACGCTCACCGACCTGGCGAAGCAGCAGGCCACGCTGGATGAGCGTATGACGCTGTTAACCACCAGTCTGACGTCCAAGTACACCGCAATGGACTCCTTGGTGGCCAGGCTGCGGGCGCAGAGCGACAGCATCATGACCACGCTCAATGCGCTGAACAATCCGAAAAACAACTGATTCGGATCAGGCATAAAAAAACCAGGCATGCTGTAGTGATCGTGTCTGGGCTTGTACATTGATTGCCGCCCTGCGTTAAAGTTTTTTGTCGACCAGTCGACATAAATATCAGAGCAGTCCTTTTTTAGTTTTTGTCTGTCACGAGGTAGAAACATGAACCCCATGAGAGCCCTTCGCCAATACCAGAAGGTCAATTCCCATGCTCAGATCTCTGAAGCCAATCCGCATCGCCTGGTGCAGATGCTGATGGAGGGTGGCCTGGATCGTATGGCTCAAGCCAAGGGCGCTTTGGAGCGCGGCGATATCGCACTCAAGGGTTTGATGTTGGGCAAGGCGGCGGACATCATCATCGGGCTGCGTGACGGGCTGAATCCGGAAAAGGCCGAGGATCCGGCATCTGTCCAGCAACTCGACAGTTTGTATGCCTACATGACGAATCGTCTGATGGAAGCCAATACCAATAACAACGTCGCCATCATCGACGAAGTTTCAGGTTTGCTTGAAACCCTGAAAAGCGGTTGGGATGCAATTGCCAATCAATAGACCCGGGGGTCTGAGGATGACGTCATGAGTCAAGCACTGCGGCGCATAGAAGAAACTCGCGAAGCCCTGATCGACGCCCTGGCGGCGCGTAACTGGGACGCGATTGGCGAGCTGGATACGACGTGTCGTGAATGCGTCGACGAAGTGCTCAGTGAGGCACCGATCGATGAAGAGGCAGTGCGCAGCAATCTGGAAGGGTTGTTGGAGGTGTACAAAGAGCTGCTAACCGCAACCATGGGCGAGCGCCAAGCAATTGTCGATGAAATGTCGCAGATCACCCAAGCACAAAAGGCGTCAAAGGTTTACCATTTGTTTGGTTAATTGACGCCAGTTAATCCGAACATGGTGCGCCATAAATTTGACTGTGCACGGTTTTTTGACTTAACTAGTGGCTGGTTCCAGATTTCAGTCGTCTTCAGGCATATCCTGCCTGCAAGCGTTTAGCTTGCCCCAGCATTTTGGGCATTGAGTTGACTAGGGAAGTTGCTATTGCATGTGGCGTGAAACCAAAATTCTGCTGATTGATGACGATAGCGTCCGCCGCCGCGACCTGGCGGTGATTTTAAATTTTCTCGGCGAAGAAAATTTACCCTGCGGTAGCCATGACTGGCAGCAGGCTGTCGGCTCTTTGTCGTCAAGTCGTGAAGTAATCTGTGTCCTTATCGGGACGGTCAATGCTCCTGGTGCACTTCTGGGCTTGCTTAAGACACTCTCGACCTGGGATGAGTTCCTTCCGGTTTTGTTAATGGGCGAAAATTCTTCCATTGACCTGCCGGAAGACCAGCGTCGCCGAGTGCTTTCGACTCTCGAAATGCCGCCCAGCTACAGCAAGTTGCTCGATTCGCTGCACCGTGCCCAGGTCTATCGCGAGATGTACGACGAGGCCCGCGAGCGCGGTCGGCATCGCGAACCCAATCTTTTCCGCAGTCTTGTCGGCACCAGCCGGGCGATTCAACACGTCCGTCAGATGATGCAGCAAGTCGCCGATACCGATGCCAGCGTGCTGATCCTCGGTGAATCCGGCACCGGCAAGGAAGTGGTTGCACGCAACCTGCATTACCATTCCAAGCGCCGCGAGGCGCCGTTCGTGCCGGTCAACTGCGGGGCGATCCCGGCCGAGTTGCTCGAAAGCGAATTGTTCGGCCATGAGAAGGGCGCCTTCACGGGGGCGATCACCAGCCGCGCCGGTCGTTTCGAGCTGGCCAATGGCGGCACCCTGTTCCTCGATGAAATCGGCGACATGCCGCTGCCGATGCAGGTCAAGCTGCTTCGCGTGTTGCAGGAGCGCACCTTCGAGCGCGTGGGCAGCAACAAGACCCAGAGCGTCGACGTGCGCATCATTGCGGCGACCCACAAGAATCTCGAAAGCATGATCGAGGTCGGCACCTTCCGCGAAGACCTGTACTACCGCCTGAATGTGTTCCCGATCGAGATGGCGCCGCTGCGCGAGCGCGTCGAAGACATTCCGCTGCTGATGAACGAGCTGATCTCGCGCATGGAGCACGAGAAGCGCGGTTCGATCCGTTTCAACTCGGCAGCGATCATGTCGCTGTGCCGGCATGGCTGGCCGGGCAACGTCCGCGAGCTGGCCAACCTGGTGGAGCGCATGGCGATCATGCATCCGTACGGCGTGATCGGCGTGGCCGAGTTGCCGAAGAAGTTCCGCTACGTCGACGATGAAGACGAGCAGATGGTCGACAGCCTGCGCAGCGATCTGGAAGAGCGTGTGGCCATCAACGGTCATACGCCGGACTTCACGGCCAACGCCATGTTGCCTCCCGAAGGCCTGGACCTGAAGGACTACCTCGGTGGTCTGGAACAAGGCTTGATTCAGCAGGCGCTGGATGATGCCAATGGCATTGTGGCGCGCGCGGCCGAGCGGCTTCGCATCCGTCGTACCACGCTGGTGGAAAAGATGCGCAAGTACGGCATGAGCCGTCGTGATGGAGACGAACAGGCGGAGGATTGACGCCTGTTTTTCAAGCCATTCATTTACAAGAAGTTTTTTTTAGGCACGGGTATTGCTACGTCCCTCGCAACGTTCCGTTTCACTGACGGTCAGCCAAGCGAGAGAGCACAATGCCCCAAGCCGCCCAGATGTCTTCTGTCCCTGATGCTTCGCGGCAACCGTCGTCCGTAGAGCAGACGAGTCGGCCGGGCCTTGAGCAGGCATTCGCGCTGTTCAATCAGATGTCCAGTCAGTTGACCGATTCCTACAGCATGCTTGAAGCCCGGGTCACCGAGCTCAAGGGTGAACTGGCGGTGGTCAGTGCTCAGCGCATGCAGGAGCTGGCGGAAAAAGAACGCCTGGCCAACCGCCTGCAAAACCTCCTTGATCTGTTACCCGGTGGTGTCATCGTCATTGACGCCCAGGGCATCGTGCGCGAGGCCAATCCGGCGGCGTGCGAGTTGCTGGGTTTGCCGCTGGAAGGTGAATTGTGGCGCCAAGTCATCGCTCGCTGTTTTGCGCCGCGCGAAGACGATGGTCATGAAGTCTCCCTCAAGGATGGTCGGCGCCTGTCGATCGCCACGCGCTCGCTGGACGCCGAGCCCGGCCAGTTGGTGTTGCTCAATGACCTGACCGAAACCCGCCATCTGCAACACCAACTGGCCCGTCATGAGCGTCTGTCGTCGCTGGGACGCATGGTCGCTTCGCTGGCTCATCAGATACGCACGCCGTTGTCCGCCGCGCTGCTGTACGCCAGTCATTTGACCGAGCAGGCGCTGCCGGTCGCTACCCAGCAGCGCTTTGCCGGGCGCCTCAAGGAGCGCCTGCACGAGCTGGAGCACCAGGTGCGTGACATGCTGGTGTTCGCCCGGGGCGAGTTGCCGCTGACCGACCGCGTGACCCCTGCTCAACTGATGCAGTCGTTGCAGGCGGCCGCGCTGACCCACGTGCAGGATCTGCCGATCCGCTGGCAGTGCGACAGTCACTCGGGGGAGTTGCTGTGCAATCGCGACACGCTGGTCGGGGCGATCCTCAACCTGATCGAGAACGCCATTCAGGCCAGTGCCGGTCAGTTGCGCCTCAAGATTCACCTCTACACCCGCGACAACAACCTGCGCCTGTGCGTCAGTGACAGTGGCTCGGGTATCGATGCCGCCGTTCTGGCGCGATTGGGCGAACCCTTTTTTACCACCAAGGCCACCGGCACAGGTCTTGGCCTGACCGTGGTCAAGGCAGTGGCGCGTGCTCATCAGGGAGAATTGCAGCTTCGTTCGCGGCTCGGTCGCGGTACTTGCGCGCAGGTGAGCCTGCCGTTGTTCAGCAACGCTCAAGGGGCGGAGTGAAGCAGATGGGGATCAAGGTTTTACTGGTCGAGGACGACCGCGCGTTGCGCGAGGCACTGGCTGATACGCTGTTGCTCGCGGGGCACGATTACAAGGCAGTGGGTTCGGCCGAAGAGGCGCTGGCTGCTGTCGGCGGCGAGGCCTTCAGTCTGGTGATCAGCGACGTCAACATGCCGGGCATGGACGGCCACCAGTTGCTTGGCATGCTGCGAGTGCGGCAGCCGCAGTTGCCGGTGTTGCTGATGACGGCTCATGGCGCGGTCGAGCGTGCGGTCGATGCGATGCGCCAGGGGGCGGCGGACTACCTGGTCAAGCCATTCGAGCCCAAGGCGTTGCTCGATCTGGTGAAGCGTCATGCCCTGGGCAGCCTCGGCCTGACCGAAGGCGAAGGGCCGGTAGCGTTCGAACCGGCGAGTGCGCAGCTGCTCGAGTTGGCAGCGCGGGTCGCACGCAGCGATTCCACGGTGCTGATCTCGGGCGAGTCGGGCACGGGCAAGGAAGTGCTGGCACGCTACATTCATCAGCATTCTCATCGCGCACATCAGCCGTTCATTGCGATCAACTGCGCAGCGATCCCGGACAACATGCTCGAAGCGACCTTGTTCGGTCACGAGAAGGGCGCCTTCACCGGCGCCATTGCCGCGCAAGCCGGCAAGTTCGAACAGGCCGACGGCGGCACCATTCTGCTCGACGAAATTTCCGAAATGCCCCTGGGGCTCCAGGCCAAATTGCTGCGCGTGCTGCAAGAGCGCGAGGTCGAAAGGGTTGGGGCGCGCAAACCGGTCACGCTGGATATTCGTGTGGTCGCGACTACCAACCGCGACCTGGCGGGTGAAGTGGCGGCGGGGCGCTTTCGCGAGGACCTTTACTATCGCCTGTCGGTGTTTCCTCTTGCCTGGCGTCCGTTGCGCGAGCGCACTGCCGACATCCTGCCGCTGGCCGAGCGTCTGCTGGCCAGGCACGTCAATAAAATGAAGCATTCGCCTGCCCGATTGTCGCCCGAGGCTCAGGCGTGCCTGACCGGTTATCCGTGGCCGGGCAACGTGCGCGAACTGGACAACGCGATTCAGCGTGCGCTGATTTTGCAGCAGGGTGGTTTGATTCAGCCGCAGGATTTCTGCCTGGCCGGGCCGGTGGCTTGCGCCCCGTTGCCTGCGTTGTCGCAGGCAACGGTACGTGCTGTGGAAGTCGAGGCCGAGTCGGCCGGGGCGCTGGGCGATGACCTGCGTCGCCGTGAATTCCAGATGATCATCGATACCTTGCGCGCCGAGCGCGGTCGTCGCAAAGAGGCGGCCGAGCGCCTGGGTATCAGCCCGCGAACCCTGCGCTACAAGCTGGCGCAGATGCGCGATGCCGGCATGGATGTGGAGGCTTATCTGTTCGCCACCTGATTATTACTGTGTAGGAGCGAGCCCTGCTCGCGATGGACTCAAGAGCGCCGCGTTTATCCTGCGGCCCCGCGTTATCGTTAACGATCATCGCGAGCAGGCTCGCTCCTACAGAGGATTGCGAACTGACGAAGGGCTTTTGTGAAACAAGGCCATGGAGCTGGCACCCTTGTTGCTAACACCTCACTACCCGCCGAGTGAGTGTCAAAAAATTGCGGGTCGTCAAAGAGAGAGACCATGAGCCAAGGTATTGAATTCAATCGGTTGATGCTGGATATGCGCGCCATGCAAATGGATGCCATGTCTGCGCCGAAATCGACGGCTGTCCCTGAAGTGGCGGGCAGCAGCTTTTCCGACATGCTCGGTCAGGCCGTCAATAAAGTGAACGACACCCAGCAGGCTTCCACTCAGTTGGCCAGCGCTTTCGAAATCGGCAAAAGCGGCGTCGACCTGACCGATGTAATGATTTCCTCGCAGAAGGCCAGTGTGTCATTCCAGGCATTGACCCAGGTGCGCAACAAGTTGGTTCAGGCCTACCAAGACATCATGCAGATGCCGGTTTAAAGGACGAGATTGAGTCATGGCAGAAGCAGTCGCCGATAATGTTCCGGCCAAGGCCACTCCGATAGACGGCAAGCCGCCGCTGTTCGGATTGTCCTTCCTGGAAAACCTCTCCGAGATGACCATGTTGCGTCAGGTGGGCCTGTTGGTCGGCCTGGCGGCGAGCGTGGCGATTGGTTTTGCCGTGGTGTTGTGGTCCCAGCAGCCGGACTACCGGCCTCTGTACGGCAGCCTTGCCGGCATGGACGCCAAGCAGGTCATGGATACCCTGGCCTCCGCCGATATTCCCTACACCGTCGAACCCAACTCCGGTGCCTTGCTGGTCAAGGCCGATGACTTGTCCCGTGCGCGGCTCAAACTCGCGGCCGCTGGTGTCACTCCCAGCGACGGCAACATCGGTTTTGAAATCCTCGACAAGGATCAGGGGCTGGGCACCAGCCAGTTCATGGAAGCGACCCGCTATCGTCGCGGTCTCGAAGGCGAACTGGCCCGCACCATTTCCAGCCTGAACAACGTCAAGGGTGCCCGCGTGCATCTGGCGATCCCGAAAAGCTCGGTGTTCGTGCGCGACGAGCGCAAGCCCAGCGCTTCGGTTCTGGTCGAACTCTATTCCGGCCGTTCCCTCGAGCCAGGCCAGGTCGTTGCCATCATCAATCTGGTGGCGACCAGCGTTCCCGAGCTCAGCAAGTCGCAGATCACCGTCGTCGACCAGAAGGGCAACCTGCTGTCGGATCAGGCGGAGAACTCCGAACTGACCATGGCCGGCAAGCAATTCGACTACAGCCGTCGCATGGAAAGCATGCTCACCCAGCGCGTACACAACATCCTGCAGCCGGTGCTGGGCAACGATCGCTATAAAGCCGAAGTGTCCGCGGATGTGGACTTCAGCGCGGTCGAGTCGACTTCCGAGCAATTCAACCCGGATCAACCGGCGTTGCGTAGCGAGCAGTCGGTCAACGAACAACGTACCGCCAGCAATGGTCCGCAAGGCGTGCCGGGTGCCCTGAGCAACCAGCCGCCGTCGCCGGCCTCCGCGCCGCAAACCACCGGTGGTGCGACTGCGTCGGCCGGCATGGTGCAGCCAGGCCAGCCGCTGATCGATGCCAACGGCCAGCAAATCATGGACCCGGCCACCGGTCAGCCAATGCTCGCACCGTACCCGGCGGACAAGCGTCAGCAATCGACCAGGAACTTCGAACTCGACCGTTCCATCAGCCATACCAAGCAGCAACAGGGCCGATTGAATCGCCTGTCGGTGTCGGTGGTGGTCGATGATCAGGTCAAGATCAATCCGGCCAACGGCGAAACCACCCGTGCACCATGGAGCGCCGATGAATTGGCGCGCTTCACTCGCCTGGTTCAGGATGCGGTCGGCTTCGATGCCAGCCGTGGTGACAGTGTCAGCGTGATCAACATGCCGTTCTCCGCCGAGCGCGGTGAAGTGATTGCCGATATTCCGTTCTACTCCCAGCCGTGGTTCTGGGACATCGTCAAGCAAGTGCTGGGTGTGCTGTTCATTCTGGTGCTGGTGTTCGGTGTGCTGCGTCCGGTGCTCAACAACATCACCGGTGGCGGCACAGGCAAGCAGCTGGCTGGTATCGGCAGCGACGTCGAGTTGGGTGGCATGGGCGGCCTGGATGGCGAACTGGCCAACGACCGCATCAGTCTTGGCGGCCCGCAAAGCATTCTGCTGCCGAGCCCGAGCGAAGGCTATGACGCTCAGTTGAACGCAATCAAGAGTCTGGTGGCAGAAGATCCGGGTCGGGTGGCTCAGGTCGTGAAAGAGTGGATTAACGCAGATGAGTGATAACCGAGCCATTGCCGCCAAACTGTCCAAGGTCGACAAGGCCGCCATCCTGTTGCTGTCCCTGGGCTCCACCGACGCGGCCCAGGTGCTGCGCCACATGGGCCCCAAAGAGGTTCAGCGCGTGGGTGTGGCCATGGCCCAGATGGGTAATGTGCACCGCGAGCAGGTCGAGCAGGTGATGAGCGAGTTCGTCGACATCGTCGGCGACCAGACCAGCCTGGGCGTCGGCTCCGACGACTATGTGCGCAAAATGCTCACCCAGGCCCTGGGCGAAGACAAGGCCAACGGCCTGATCGACCGCATCCTGCTCGGTGGCAACACCAGCGGCCTCGACAGCCTGAAGTGGATGGAGCCGCGCGCCGTCGCCGACGTGATCCGTTATGAGCACCCGCAGATCCAGGCGATCGTGGTGGCGTATCTCGATCCGGACCAGGCCGGTGAAGTGCTCGGCAACTTCGACCACAAGGTGCGCCTGGACATCATCCTGCGGGTGTCCTCGCTGAACACCGTACAGCCAGCGGCCCTGAAAGAACTCAACCAGATTCTCGAGAAGCAGTTCTCCGGCAACTCGAATGCCTCGCGAACCAACCTGGGTGGCATCAAGCGAGCGGCGGACATCATGAACTTCCTCGACAGCTCGATCGAAGGCCAACTCATGGATTCGATCCGCGAAGTCGACGAAGACCTGTCCGGGCAGATCGAAGACCTCATGTTCGTCTTCAACAACCTGGCCGATGTCGACGACCGCGGGATCCAGGCACTGCTGCGCGAAGTGTCCTCCGATGTGCTGGTGCTGGCCCTGAAGGGGTCGGACGAGAGCGTCAAGGAAAAGATCTTCAAGAACATGTCCAAGCGTGCGGCGGAACTGTTGCGCGACGACCTGGAAGCCAAGGGGCCGGTGCGCGTCAGCGACGTGGAAACCGCGCAGAAGGAGATCCTCACCATCGCCCGCCGTATGGCCGAAGCCGGAGAGATCGTTCTCGGCGGCAAGGGCGGCGAGGAAATGATCTAACACCATGGTCAAGAACGATGATGCACCCACTGACCTGATCCGGGCCAGGGATGTCAGTGGCTTCGATACCTGGGCGCTGCCCAGTTTCGACCCGCCGGAACCCGAGCCGGAACCGGAGCCGGAGCCCGAGCCGCCGGAAATGGAGGAAGTGCCGCTGGAGGAAGTCCAGCCATTGACCCTCGAAGAGCTCGAAAGCATTCGCCAGGAAGCCTACAACGAAGGCTTCGCGGTGGGTGAGAAAGAAGGATTCCACAGCACCACGCTCAAGGTCCGCCAGGAAGCCGAAGTGGCCCTGACGGCCAGGATCGCGGCGCTGGAGAAATTGATGAGCCATCTGTTCGAGCCCATCGCCGAACAGGACACCCAGATCGAAAAGTCCCTGGTGGACCTCGTGCAACACATCACCAAACAGGTGATCCAGCGCGAACTGGCCATCGACTCGTCACAGATCGAACACGTGATGCGCGATGCTCTCAAGCTCCTGCCGTTGGGCGTGGGCAATGTGCGGCTGTACATCAATCCGCAGGATTTCGAACAGGTCAAAGCCCTGCGCGAACGCCATGAAGAAACCTGGCGCATCGTCGAAGACGAATCGTTGTTGCCTGGCGGTTGCCGGGTCGAGACCGAGCACAGCCGCATCGATGCCACGGTGGAAACCCGTATCGCGCGAGTGATGGACAAACTGTTCGATCAGTTGCATGAACAGGCATTGCACCCGGCGGCGCCGGACGTCAGCCTGGAACTGTCGATCGGAAGCAAACCTGCGTCGGACATTGCCGATGCGCCTTGAACGCACCAGTTTTGCCAGACGCCTGGGCAGTTATGCCGAGGCCACGCAATTGGAAGGCGCACCGATTCTCGAAGGCCGCCTGCTGCGCATGGTCGGCCTGACCCTCGAAGCCGAGGGCCTGCGCGCTGCCATGGGCAGCCGCTGCATGGTCATCAACGACGACAGCTATCACCCGGTGCAGGTCGAAGCTGAAGTGATGGGCTTCTCCGGCAGCAAAGTTTTCCTGATGCCAGTCGGCAGTGTCGCCGGCATTGCGCCCGGTGCCCGAGTGGTGCCCCTGGCTGATAACGGTCGCCTGCCCATGGGCATGAGCATGCTCGGACGGGTGCTCGACGGTGCCGGTCGTGCCCTGGACGGCAAGGGCGGGATGAAGGCCGAAGACTGGGTACCCATGGATGGCCCGACCATCAACCCGCTCAAGCGCGAGCCGATCAGCGAACCGCTGGACGTGGGCATCCGTTGCATCAACGGCATGTTGACCGTCGGTCGTGGCCAGCGGCTTGGCCTGTTTGCCGGTACCGGTGTCGGCAAATCGGTGTTGCTGGGGATGATGACGCGCTTTACCGAGGCTGACATTATCGTCGTCGGGCTGATCGGTGAGCGGGGTCGTGAGGTTAAAGAATTCATCGAGCACATCCTCGGTGAAGAAGGGCTCAAGCGTTCAGTGGTCGTGGCGTCCCCGGCGGACGATGCGCCGCTGATGCGCCTGCGCGCTGCCATGTACTGCACACGTATCGCCGAGTATTTCCGCGACAAGGGCAAGAACGTTCTGTTGCTGATGGATTCCCTGACCCGATTCGCTCAGGCCCAGCGGGAAATCGCCCTGGCCATTGGCGAGCCGCCGGCGACCAAGGGCTATCCGCCGTCGGTATTCGCCAAGTTGCCGAAACTGGTGGAGCGGGCGGGTAACGCGGAGAAGGGCGGTGGTTCGATCACTGCGTTCTACACCGTGCTATCCGAAGGCGACGATCAGCAGGACCCGATTGCCGACTCGGCCCGGGGCGTGCTCGACGGGCACATCGTGCTGTCCCGGCGCCTGGCCGAGGAAGGGCATTACCCGGCCATTGATATCGAGGCATCCATCAGCCGGGTAATGCCGGCGGTGGTGTCGCCGGAACACATGACCCGGGCGCAGTATTTCAAACAGTTGTGGTCGCGCTATCAGCAGAGCCGGGATCTGATCAGCGTCGGTGCCTATGTCGCCGGCGGAGATCGGGAGACCGACCTGGCGATCTCCCTGCAACCGCAATTGGTCAAATACCTGCGTCAGGGTCTCAACGACAGCATCAGCCTGGGCGAAAGCGAAGCGTATCTCGCCTCGATCTTCGCGCCCGCGGCAGGCGGTTAAGCGGTCATGGCCCTGAGTCGGGCAGGGCGGCTGGCCCCGGTGGTGGAAATGGCTGAAAAGGCCGAGAAAACCGCGGCCCAGCGCCTGGGGCACTTTCAGGGGCAGGTTCGCCTGGCGCAAAGCAAGCTCGCCGACCTTGAAGCCTTCCGCCTCGACTATCAGGAACAATGGATCGTACGCGGCAGTGGCGGCGTCTCGGGCCAGTGGTTGCTGGGCTATCAGGGCTTTCTTGCGCAGCTGGGCACGGCCATCGACCAGCAGCGGCAAAGCCTGGCCTGGCATCAGAACAACCTCAACAAGGCCCGGGAAACCTGGCAGCAGGCATTTGCCCGGGTCGAAGGTTTGCGCAAGCTGGTTCAGCGCTATGTCGATGAGGCACGGGCGCTTGAAGACCGGCGCGAGCAGAAATTGCTGGATGAGTTGTCCCAGCGCCTGCCACGGCAGGACCACCTGTAGGAGCGAGCTCGCTCGCGATAAACCTGAGAGCGCACGGGGTTGTCAGGTGTAAAGCGATAATATTGACAACCATCGCGCGCAATAATGATCCGACAGCCACGCAACCCCTCACCTTGCTCCAACCTCTACCAAATGCTAAACCTTGTGCAAGCGGGTTTACCAATGACAAGGAAGCCATGAAATGTCAGTCGTTACAGAAGTCTCTCCGGATGGGCAAAAACTGACGATATCGGTCAAGGGACGATTCGATTTCGCCAAGCATCAGGAATTTCGTCAGTCCTACGAAGATAAACAGCTATCGGCAGTTGTGGTCGACCTGAAAGACGCCACTTACCTCGACAGCTCGGCCCTGGGCATGCTGCTTCTGCTGCGTGATCACGCCGGTGGCGAAAGCTCCGATATCCGCGTCGTCAACAGCAGTATCGACGTGCGCAAGATCCTTGCCATCTCCAACTTCGACAAGCTGTTCGACATCAGTTGATTGCCATGCAGTCACTGGAGCCGCTGACGATCCTGATTGCCGAGGACAGCGCCGCCGATCGTCTGCTGTTGTCGAGCATCCTGCGCCGCCAGGGGCACGAAGTGCTGACGGCAGCCAACGGTGCCGAAGCGGTCGAGACGTTTCGCCAGCAATCACCGCATCTGGTGTTGATGGATGCGATGATGCCGGTGATGGACGGCTTCGAGGCAGCCCGGCAAATCAAGGTTCTGGCCGGGGAAACCCTGGTGCCGATCATCTTCCTCACGTCCTTGTCCGAAAGCGAAGCGCTGGCCCGTTGTCTGGAGGTCGGCGGTGACGACTTTCTGGCGAAGCCGTACAACCAGGTGATTCTCGCGGCCAAGATCAAGGCGATGGATCGCTTGCGCCGGTTGCAGGACACGGTGCTGCAACAGCGCGACCAGATCGCCCGGCACCACGACTATCTGCTCAACGAGCAACGAGTGGCCAAGGCCGTTTTCGACAAGGTGGCGCACTCCGGTTGCCTGAATGCCGCTGCGAACATCCGTTATCTGCAATCGCCCTATGCGCTATTCAACGGCGACCTGTTGCTGGCCGCGTTCACGCCGGCCGGAGACATGCACGTACTGCTGGGCGACTTCACTGGCCACGGTCTGCCGGCGGCAGTGGGCGCCATGCCCCTGGCCGAAGTGTTTTACGGGATGACGGCCAAGGGTTATGGTCTGGCGGAAACCCTGCGTGAGATGAATGCCAAGCTCAAGCGCATCCTGCCGGTGGACATGTTCTGCTGTGCCACGTTGCTGTGCCTGAGTTTTCAGCGCCGTTCGGTGGAAGTCTGGAACGGTGGAATGCCGGACGGTTCCCTGCATTGCATTGCCAGTGGCGAGCGAACGCCTCTTCCGGCACGGCACCTGCCTTTGGGTGTGCTGAGCCCGGAATCCTTCGATGAGCGCACCGAGGTGTTTCCCATGGCGCTCGGGGATCGGGTGTTTCTCCTGTCCGATGGGGTGATCGATACCTGCGACGCCAATGATCGGTTGTTTGGCGAGCAGCGATTGCAGCAGGTATTTGCCGCCAACCGTCAGCCAGACGCGCTGTTCGAAGAAATCGAACAGGCGCTTCGCGATTTCGGCGGAGAAACCCGCGACGATGTCAGCATGGTCGAAATCAGCCTGCTGGAGCCGGCGCAGATCTCTGCGCCAGCGTTGATCTACTCCGACAGCGGCCAGTCCTGTCCGCTGGACTGGTCGGTGAGCTTCGAATTTCGCGCCGCCACGCTCAAGCGTTTCAATCCGTTGCCCTATCTGTTGCAGTTGCTGTTGGAGGTGCATGGCCTTCGGGCTCAGAGCGGTGCGCTCTACAGTGTGCTGGCGGAGCTCTACTCCAATGCGCTGGAGCATGGCGTGCTGGGGCTGGATTCGAGCCTCAAGCGCAATGCCTCGGGTTTTGCGCGATATTATCAAGAGCGCAATACGCGCCTGGACCAGCTTCAGGAAGGCTATGTGCGGCTACATTTGCAGGTGGCGCCAACAGATGACGGCGGTTGCCTGACCATTCACATCGAAGACAGCGGCAAGGGTTTCGATGTCGAACGGGTGATGCAAAGGCCTCTGGATGAAATCCGCCTGTCGGGGCGTGGGGTCAGTCTGATTCGCCAGTTGGGGCGTAATGCCCGCTGGACCGACGGTGGTCGAAGTGCACGCGTGGAGTTTGTCTGGGAGGCTCTGGCATAATCCGCGCATTCTTGATCAAGGAGTGAGCAAGTGGACGAGACACATGTGGATCGCAGCGTGCTGAGTGTGTTGCGCGAAGTGATGGAAGATGGCTATCCGGACCTGCTGGATATCTTTCTTGCGGACTCCGAAGAGCGCCTGAAAGTCTTGAGGGCCGCTGACAGTGCCGCACTGCTCGTTGAAACCGCCCATAGCTTCAAAGGCAGCAGCAGCAATATGGGCGCAGTCAGGCTGACCGAGCTCTGCCATCAACTCGAGCGGCAGGCCAGTAGTTCGCCATGCACTGGCGTTCAGGAACTGGTCCGCGAAATCGACTGCGAGTTCGCCGCTATCCGGCCTCTGTACGAAGCTGAACGACAGCGTTGCCCGGCAAAAATCTGAGCATGCGCTGCATCTGCTCTCCTTCGAGTCAAACTGGCTCGACCTTTGCAGTCAACTCATCCAACTGTACTTACGAGCCCTGTGCAGCGGAGACCGTTTCATGCCCGTTACCCCCGATATTCTGCTTCAGGCCTCCAGGCAGGCCAAGACTCAAGCCGCCTGCGCCAATCCTCCGGCGCTGGCCGCTGAGCCCGGGGACAAGGCTGCAAGCTTCGCTCATGTCTATGCCAATCAGGCGCAGGGCAAACCCGATGCGGTAGCGGATGCCTCGTCCGGGGCGAGTCGTGACAAAACCTCCGATGTCGCCGGAAAACAGGACGCTGACGACGACAAGTCTGCCGCCGAAGAGCCGGTGATTGCCGATGGCGGCAAATCCTTGCCTGCCGACAAGCTGGCCGGCGATGATCCGTCGGATGCCGACCCGGTGCCGGTTGATCCGGCACTTGATCCTTCATTGCAGCAAGCCATACAGCCAGTGGTGACTGCGCCGACAACGCCTGCCGTGGCCGAGGCGGCGCAACCAGTGGTTGAAGCGCCGGTTGCTGTGGCGATCACGGCTGCAAACGCTGCGACGCCGACCGGTACTGACGGCGATTTCGATCCCGAAGCCGATCCCCTCGACGCATTGCCGGCGGTGCGCCTGGCGATGGAGCAGAGCGGTCACGTATCGGCCTCCAGTCAGGCGCGGCCCAAGTCTGCACCGACACAAGCGCAAGCCCGGGCCGACGGCGAGCTGACGTCAGCGCAAGACTTTGCCGCCGGCATGGCGACCATGCTGGACGTTCAGGGCGACAAGAGCAGCACCGGTCAAGGGGACGACAAGGCTTTCAGCGGCTTGATCGATGACGGTCTGAAGGACCTCAAGTCCGCCAGCGGCGACACCCGTGTCGATGATTTCGCCAACCGCCTGGCAGCGCTGACCCAGGCGGCCACGCCGAAGACCGCCAATGCCTTGCCGGTGAACCAGCCGATCGCCATGCATCAGAGCGGGTGGACCGAAGAGGTGGTGAACCGGGTCATGTACCTGTCCAGCGCCAATCTCAAGGCAGCGGACATCCAGTTACAGCCCGCGGAGCTGGGGCGCCTGGACATTCGGGTGAACATGGTTCCCGACCAGCAGACCCAGGTCACGTTCATGAGTGCGCATCCGGGAGTCCGTGAGGCGCTGGACGGCCAGGCCCATCGCTTGCGCGACATGTTTGCGCAGCAGGGCATGGGGCAGGTGGATGTCAATGTTTCGGACCAGTCCCGGGGTTCGCAAAACCAGGGTCAAAACCAGCAGGCGCAAAGTGGTCGCAGCCATGCGAGCGGTGGCCGCCTCGATTCAATGGATGACGACATGTCCCAGGGCGTCGCTGAAGTGGCCGCCAACACCACCAGCGTGATCGGCTCCAGCGCAGTCGATTACTACGCCTGACGAACGAACACCTATTCCTCTGTGGGAGCGAGCCTGCTCGCGAAGACGGCATAACATTCAATATCTTTGTTGACTGTCACACCGCTTTCGCGAGCAGGCTCGCTCCCACAGTGGCTTGGTGGTGATCTTCCGACCTGAGTTGATCCGTCCATCCCTCCCAACCGTTCTGGCATAACACTTGCTCTTGCCTTGCCGTGCGACTGTGAAAACCCGAATAGTGACGGATTATTGGCATGGCGAAGAGCGACGCTGTAGTAAAAGACCCCGCAACCAAAGGCAAACTCAAGCTGATTATCGTGATCGTGGTGGCCCTGCTGCTGGCGATCGGTGTGTCCGTGGGGGCGACCTGGTACTTCATGCACAGCGCTCAGAGCAAGCCTGCCGCCGCCGTGGCGCAAGCCGGTCCCGTCGGCAAGCAGCCAGCGATTTTCGAGTCGATGGCGCCGGCCTTCGTGGCCAACTTCAACCAGAACGGTCGCCAGCGCTACATGCAAGTGAGCATCACCATGCTCGCACGCAACCAGGCGGATCTGGATGCGCTCAAGGTTCACATGCCGGTGATCCGCAATAACCTGGTCATGCTGTTCTCCGGGCAGGACTTTGCGACCCTGGCGTCGCCGGTCGGCCAGGAAATGCTGCGGCAGAAAGCCACTGCCAGCGTGCAGGAAGTGGCGCAGAAAGAGCTCGGCAAAGTGGTGATCGAACAGTTGCTTTTCACTAATTTCGTACTGCAGTAGGAACACGAAATGGCCGTGCAGGACCTGCTGTCCCAGGATGAGATCGACGCGCTGCTGCATGGCGTCGACGATGGTCTGGTACAGACCGAAAACGCTGCCGAACCCGGCGCCGTCAAAAGCTATGACCTGACCAGCCAGGATCGCATCGTCCGTGGACGCATGCCGACCCTGGAAATGATCAACGAGCGTTTCGCCCGCTATACCCGCATCAGCATGTTCAACATGCTGCGTCGCTCGGCAGACGTGGCGGTCGGCGGCGTGCAGGTGATGAAGTTCGGCGAATACGTGCACTCGCTGTACGTGCCGACCAGTCTCAACCTGGTCAAGATCAAACCCCTGCGCGGCACCGCGCTGTTCATCCTCGACGCCAAACTGGTGTTCAAGCTGGTGGACAACTTCTTCGGTGGTGACGGTCGGCACGCCAAGATCGAAGGCCGTGAATTCACGCCGACCGAGCTGCGCGTGGTGCGCATGGTGCTGGAGCAGGCCTTCGTCGATTTGAAGGAAGCCTGGCAGGCGATCATGGAAGTCAACTTCGAGTACATCAACTCGGAAGTGAACCCGGCCATGGCCAACATCGTCGGCCCCAGCGAAGCCATCGTGGTGTCGACCTTCCACATCGAACTCGATGGCGGTGGCGGCGACCTGCACGTGACCATGCCGTACTCGATGATCGAGCCAGTGCGCGAAATGCTCGACGCCGGCTTCCAGTCGGATCTCGACGACCAGGACGAGCGCTGGGTCAACGCCCTGCGCCAGGACGTGCTGGACGTCGACGTGCCGATCGGCGCGACGGTAGCTCGTCGTCAGTTGCGCCTGCGCGACATCCTGCACATGCAACCGGGGGATGTGATCCCGGTCGAGATGCCGGAAGAGATGATCATGCGGGCTAACGGCGTGCCGGCCTTCAAGGTCAAGATGGGCTCGCACAAAGGCAACCTGGCGTTGCAAGTGATCGAGCCGATCGAGCGCCGTTGACCGGCACTCGTAGCCATTCGCGAATTACCGAATTCTGAAATTTTGCTCGCCGAGGACACTGACAATATGAACACCCAAGACGACCAGGCTCTGGCCGATGAGTGGGCTGCGGCCCTGGAAGAAACCGGTGATGCCGGGCAGGCCGAAATCGACGCCTTGCTGGCCGCCGATTCCGGCAGTTCCGCGTCCAACCGCCTGCCAATGGAAGAGTTCGGCAGTGTGCCGAAAAACAACGGTCCGGTGAGCCTCGAAGGCCCGAACCTGGACGTGATCCTCGATATCCCGGTGTCGATTTCCATGGAAGTGGGCAGCACCGACATCAACATCCGCAACCTGCTGCAACTGAACCAGGGTTCGGTGATCGAGCTTGATCGCCTGGCCGGCGAGCCGTTGGACGTGCTGGTCAATGGCACGCTCATCGCCCACGGCGAAGTGGTGGTGGTCAACGAGAAGTTCGGCATCCGCCTGACGGACGTGATCAGCCCAAGCGAACGCATCAAGAAGCTGCGCTGAGTGAAAAAGTTTTTCGGGTTTGTGCTGGCGATGCCGCTCAGCGTGTTCGCGGCCGAACCGGTCGCAACGGCGACCACGGCTGCTGCGCCAGCGGTGAGCAGTGGTGTGGCCGGCCAACTGACGCAACTGGTGTTTGGCCTGCTGCTGGTGTTGGGGCTGATCTTCCTCCTCGCCTGGTTGCTGCGTCGGGTCCAGCAAGCCGGCCCGGTCGGCAAGGGGCAGGTGATCGAGATTGTCGGCTCCCGCGCATTGGGGCCTCGCGACCGGCTGATGCTGGTGCAGGTCGGCAACGAGCAGATTCTGTTGGGCCTGAGCCCGGGAAGCATCACTGCGCTGCACGTCCTCAAGGAGCCGGTACAAGTGCCGAGCACCGAGAAGTCGACGCCGGAATTTGCCCAGCGCCTGTTGGAGATGCTGGGTAAAGATCAGAAGGATAAGAAGTAATGGGTGCGCTACGCATCGTCTTGACGCTGGCCCTGATGCTGGTCGCGCCGCTGGCATTCGCCGCCGACCCGCTGTCGATCCCGGCCATCACCCTGGGCACCAATGCACAGGGTGCGCAGGAATACTCGGTCAGCCTGCAAATCCTGCTGATCATGACCGCGCTGAGCTTTATCCCGGCGTTTGTCATGCTGATGACCAGTTTCACCCGGATCATCATTGTCTTCTCGATCCTGCGCCAGGCCCTGGGCCTGCAGCAGACACCGTCGAACCAGATCCTCACCGGCATGGCGCTGTTCCTGACCCTGTTCATCATGGCGCCGGTGTTCGACCGGGTGAATCAGGACGCCTTGCAGCCGTATCTGGCGGAAAAACTGACGGCCCAGGATGCGGTCGCCAAGGCGCAGGTGCCGATCAAGGATTTCATGCTGGCCCAGACCCGCACCAGCGATCTGGAACTGTTCATGCGCCTGTCCAAGCGCACTGACATCGCGACGCCGGATCAGGCACCGCTGACCATCCTGGTGCCGGCCTTCGTGACCTCGGAGCTGAAAACCGCGTTCCAGATCGGCTTCATGATCTTCATTCCATTCCTGATCATCGACCTGGTCGTGGCCAGTGTGCTCATGGCCATGGGTATGATGATGCTGTCGCCGCTGATCATTTCCCTGCCGTTCAAAATCATGCTGTTCGTGCTGGTCGATGGCTGGGCGTTGATCATCGGCACCCTGGCCAGCAGTTTCGGTGGTGTATCGCCATGACGCCTGAAGTCGCCGTAGACATTTTCCGCGAAGCCCTGTGGTTGACCACCATGATGGTCGCCGTGCTGGTGATTCCGAGCCTGCTGGTGGGGCTGTTGGTGGCGATGTTCCAGGCCGCCACCCAGATCAACGAGCAGACATTGAGCTTTTTGCCGCGCCTGCTGGTGATGCTGGTGACGCTGATCGTCGCCGGTCCGTGGCTGGTGCAGACCTTCATGGAATACATCCAGCAGTTGTACGGCAGCATTCCGCAGGTCATCGGCTAAGCCATGTCATCGCTGCTGCAGTTGACGGATACCCAGATCAGCACCTGGGTGGCGACGTTCATGTTGCCGCTGTTTCGCGTCGGTGCCTTGCTGATGGTCATGCCGGTGTTCGGCACCTCCCTGGTACCCAAGCGTATCCGCCTGTATTTCGCCCTCGCCATCACCGTGGTCATCGCACCCAACCTGCCGCCGATGCCGCCCGTGAGTGCGCTGGATTTAAGCGGCCTGCTGCTGATTGCCGAGCAGATCCTCGTTGGCGCAATTCTCGGTTTCTCCTTGCAGTTATTCTTTCAGGCGTTCGTGGTGGCGGGGCAGATTGTCGCGATCCAGATGGGTATGGGCTTTGCCTCGATGGTCGACCCTACCAACGGTGTGTCAGTGGCGGTGATCGGGCAGTTCTTCACCATGCTGGTGACGCTGATGTTCCTGGCAATGAACGGCCATCTGGTGGTGTTCGAGGTGCTGACCGAGAGCTTCACCACGCTACCGGTCGGCAGCGGCCTGTTGGTCAATCATTACTGGGAGCTGGCCGGCAAGCTGGGCTGGGTGCTCGGCGCGGCGCTGCTGTTGGTGCTGCCGGCGATCACCGCGCTGCTGGTGGTCAACATCGCGTTTGGCGTGATGACCCGGGCGGCGCCGCAGCTGAACATTTTCTCCATCGGCTTCCCGCTGACCCTGGTGCTCGGCTTGTTTATCGTCTGGGTCGGGCTGGCGGACATTCTCAATCAGTATCAACCGCTGGCCACCGAGGCCTTGCAGTTTTTACGCGAACTGGCACAGGCGCGCTGAGTCATGGCTGAGAGCGAAAGCGGTCAGGACAAAACCGAAGACCCCACGGAGAAAAAGAAAAAGGACGCCCGGGAGAAGGGTGAGATTGCCCGTTCCAAGGAGCTCAATACCCTGGCAATCACGCTCGCCGGGGCTGGCGCATTGCTGGTGTTTGGTGGGGCGCTGGCCCAGGAAATGATGGACCTGATGCGCCTGAACTTTTCCCTGTCGCGAGAGGTGGTGCTGGATCAACGCTCGATGGGCATCTACTTGCTGCACTCGGGACAGATAGCCTTGCTGGCGATTCAACCGGTGATGATCACCTTGCTGCTGGCCGCTTTGATCGGCCCGATTTCCCTTGGCGGCTGGCTGTTTTCTGCCGGCACCATGGCGCCCAAGTTCAGCCGGATGAACCCCGGTACCGGGCTCAAGCGCATGTTCTCGGCCAAAGCCGTGGCCGAACTGCTCAAGGCTCTGGCGAAGTTTTTCATCATACTGTTCGTGGCCCTGCTGGTGTTGTCGGCGGACATCGACGACCTGTTGCGCATCGCCCACGAGCCGCTGGACCGGGCGATCGCTCACAGCCTGCAAGTGGTCGGCCGGAGCACGTTATGGATGGCTTGCGGATTGATCATCATCGCTGCCGTGGACGTGCCGATACAGCTGTGGGAAAGCATCAAGAAACTGAAGATGACCAAGCAGGAAGTGCGCGACGAGCATAAGGATCAGGAAGGGCGACCGGAGGTCAAGCAGCGAATTCGACAGCTGCAGCGCGAGATGTCCCAGCGGCGGATGATGGCTGCCATTCCCGAGGCCGACGTGGTCATCACCAACCCGACGCACTACGCCGTTGCGCTCAAGTACGATCCGGAAAAAGGTAATGCGCCGGTATTGCTGGCCAAAGGAACCGACTTCCTGGCCTTGAAGATCCGTGAAATCGCGGCGGCCAACGAGATCCTGCTGCTGGAGTCCCCGGCGTTGGCGCGGTCGATCTACTACTCCACCGAGCTTGAGCAGGAAATTCCCGGCGGGCTCTATCTGGCGGTTGCGCAGGTGCTGGCTTACGTCTATCAGATTCGACAGTACCGGGCGGGCAAGGGCAAACGGCCGGATCCGCTCAAGGATGATCTGCCGATACCACCGGATTTGCGCCGCGATTCCTGAGTCCTTCGCTGTCAATGCCGGCCTCATCGCGAGCAGGCTCGCTCCTACAGTGGGTCGGTCCAACCCGATCATTGTAGGAGCGAGCCTGCTCGCGATGAGGCCCGGCAGGGCAACACAAAACTTCCTGACAAGCCCCTCTGTTTCAACCCTGCGCAAAAGTTGGAAAGCTTCTTGCAGTAGCCCCGCTGCGCTCGCTTCAGGCGTCAAAAGTTTGCTTTAAAGGAACGGGGAAAACCGGTGGATCGCTCTCAGTTAATCAACAGTGCCCGCAGCAACATTGCCGACCTCAGTCGAGGCAATCTGGGCGTGCCGCTGTTGCTGCTGGTCATGCTGGCGATGATGATGCTGCCGGTGCCGCCGTTCCTGCTGGACGTGTTCTTCACCTTCAACATTGCGCTGTCCATCGTCGTTCTGCTGGTGTGCGTCTACGCCTTGCGCCCGCTGGATTTCGCGGTGTTCCCGACCATCCTGCTGGTGGCGACGCTGTTGCGCCTGGCATTGAACGTGGCCTCCACGCGGGTGGTGATGCTCCACGGCCAGGACGGTCATGCGGCGGCCGGCAAGGTGATCCAGGCGTTCGGTGAGGTGGTGATCGGCGGTAACTACGTGGTCGGTATCGTGGTCTTCGCGATTCTGATGATCATCAACTTCGTCGTGGTGACCAAGGGCGCGGGGCGGATTTCCGAGGTGAGCGCGCGTTTCACCCTCGACGCGATGCCCGGCAAGCAAATGGCGATCGACGCCGACCTCAACGCCGGCCTGATCGATCAGGCCCAGGCCAAGGCCCGCCGCTCGGAAGTGGCCCAGGAAGCCGAGTTCTACGGCTCCATGGACGGCGCCAGCAAATTCGTCCGTGGTGATGCCATTGCCGGCCTGTTGATCCTGTTCATCAACCTGATCGGCGGTATGGCGGTCGGCATCTTCCAGCACAACATGAACTTTGCCGACGCCGGCAAGGTGTATGCGCTGTTGACCATCGGTGACGGTTTGGTGGCGCAATTGCCATCACTGTTGTTATCGACAGCGGCAGCGATCATGGTGACCCGTGCTTCCGGTTCGGAAGACATGGGCAAGCAAATCAATCGCCAGATGTTCGCCTCGCCCAAGGCGCTGGCGGTGGCGGCAGGCCTGATGGCGGTCATGGGGCTGGTGCCCGGCATGCCGCACTTCTCGTTCCTGAGCATGGCGGCCCTGGCGGCCGGCGGCGCTTACCTGTTCTGGAAGAAGCAGGACGGCGCCAGGGTTCAGGCCCTGCAAGAGGTCAAGCGCCAGCAGGAACTGCTGCCGTCGCCGGCCCGCGCCCAGGAAACCAAGGAACTTGGCTGGGACGACGTGACGCCCATCGACATGATCGGCCTGGAAGTGGGTTACCGCCTGATTCCACTGGTGGACCGCAACCAGGGCGGCCAGTTGCTGGCGCGGATCAAGGGGGTGCGCAAGAAGCTGTCCCAGGACCTCGGCTTCCTGATGCCCACGGTGCATATCCGCGACAACCTCGACCTGGCGCCAAGTGCCTATCGCCTGACCCTCATGGGGGTGATCCTGGCCGAGGCGGAGATTTACCCGGATCGCGAGCTGGCGATCAACCCGGGGCAGGTCTACGGCACGCTAAACGGCATTACCGCCAAAGATCCGGCTTTCGGCCTGGAGGCGGTCTGGATCGAAATCAGCCAGCGCGCCCAGGCGCAATCCCTCGGTTATACGGTGGTCGATGCCAGTACAGTAGTGGCCACCCACTTGAACCAGATACTCTACAAGCATTCCAGTGAGCTGATCGGTCACGAAGAAGTGCAGCAACTCATGCAATTGCTGGCCAAAAGCTCGCCGAAACTGGCCGAGGAGCTGGTACCGGGCGTGGTTTCGCTGTCGCAGTTGCTCAAGGTGCTGCAAGCCCTGTTGGCCGAACAAGTGCCTGTTCGCGATATCCGCAGCATTGCCGAGGCAATCGCCAACAATGCCGCCAAGAGTCAAGATACCGCCGCGCTGGTGGCTGCCGTGCGGGTTGGCGTATCCCGTGCAATCGTCCAAAGCATTGTAGGCACTGAGTCGGAGCTGCCAGTTATCACGCTGGAGCCAAGGTTGGAACAGATATTGCTCAATAGTCTGCAAAAGGCAGGACAAGGCTCGGAAGAGGGCGTTCTGCTGGAGCCGAGCATGGCTGAGAAGCTGCAACGCTCGTTGATCGACGCGGCACAGCGTCAGGAGATGCAGGGTCAGCCGGTGATTCTGCTGGTGGCCGGTCCGGTTCGCGCGATGCTCTCGCGATTTGGCCGGCTCGCAGTCCCGGGTTTGCATGTGTTGGCTTACCAGGAAATTCCTGACAACAAGCAAGTGACCATCGTTGCGACAGTAGGGCCCAACGGCTGAGGTAGTGGTTTATGCAAGTTAAGCGTTTTTTCGCCGCCGATATGCGTCAGGCCATGAAGCTGGTTCGCGATGAGCTGGGCGCTGATGCCGCCATTATTGGCAACCGCCGGATCGCCGGTGGTGTCGAGCTGACGGCTGCGCTGGATTACAAGTTGTCGGCGCTGGCGCCGCGTGTTCCGAACATGGAGCTCGAAGACGAGTTGCGCAAGACTCAGTCGCGGATCGTCACCGCCCAGGCCGAATTGAGCCTGCGTGGCGAGGGCGAGAGCGAGAGCGACAAGAACACCAACCGTCAGTTGTTCGCCGGCCTGCCGTTGACCGCCGCCGAGCCACTGATCGAGCCAACGTACTGCGAACCCCATCGCCCCGTACCTGCCGCTGCGCCAGCGTCCGGTGGCATAGACCCGCGTGCGTTCGACACGATGCGTTTCGAGCTCAACAGCCTGCGCGAACTCATGGAAGTACAGCTTGGCTCGCTGGCCTGGAATCAGCTGCAAGGCAGCCGTCCGGACCAGGCCAACCTCTGGCGTCGCCTGCAACGCATCGGCCTGTCTGGCCCACTGTCGCGCGACCTGCTGGCAATGGTCACGGAAATCGAAGAGCCTCGTCAGGCCTGGCGCATGTTGCTGGCGCACCTGGCGCGCATGATCGTTACCCCGGAAGTCGAGCCGCTGGAGGAAGGCGGAGTGATCGCCATGGTCGGCCCTGCCGGCATGGGCAAGACCACCACCCTGGCCAAGCTGGCTGCCCGTTACGTGCTCAAGTACGGCGCGCAGAACATTGCGCTGGTGAGCATGGACAGCTTTCGCATCGGTGCCCAGGAGCAGCTCAAGACCCTGGGGCGCATTCTCAATGTGTCGGTGACCCACGTCGATCCGGGCCAGTCCCTGGTGCAGGCGCTGGAACCCTTGCTGCGCAAGCGCGTGGTACTGATCGATACCGCGGGCCTGCAGGCCAGCGACCCGGCGCTGCGCATGCAGCTCGAAAGCCTGGCCAGTCGTGGCATCCGCTCGAAAAATTATCTGGTCCTGGCAACCACCAGCCAGAAACAGGTTCTAACGGCCGCTTATCACAGTTACAAGCGTTGCGGGCTCGCTGGCTGCATCCTGACTAAACTGGATGAGACGGCAAGCCTGGGCGAGGTGTTGAGCCTGGCCATCAGTCATGAGTTACCCGTGGCCTACCTCACCGATGGCCCGCGGATCCCGGATGATTTGCATCTGCCGCGCCGTCATCAGTTGGTCAGTCGCGCCGTCAGTGTGCAAATGCAGGAAGAACCCAGCGAAGAAGACATGGCTGACATGTTCGCTGATATTTACCACAGCCAGACCAAGCAGGTTGGCTAAGGTAGTAATGAACAGTTTTTGTACCTACATCGATGGTCTGCCATGCATTGTTCCGATTGTGAACGCGCAGCCAGTAATGTGGCCTCCGTCTATGCAAGACAAGGTAAAGAAATAACATGGGCAGCATGCATCCCGTACAGGTGATCGCGGTGACCGGCGGCAAAGGTGGCGTCGGGAAAACTAATGTGTCAGTGAACTTGTCCCTGGCTCTGGCTGAGCTTGGCCGGCGCGTCATGCTGTTGGACGCCGACCTGGGACTGGCGAACGTCGACGTTCTGCTGGGCCTGACACCCAAACGTACCCTGGCCGACGTGATCGAGGGCCGCTGTGAACTGCGCGACGTACTGCTGCAGGGACCAGGCGGCATCCGTATCGTTCCGGCCGCTTCCGGCACTCAGAGCATGGTGCATCTGAGCCCTGCGCAACACGCGGGCCTGATCCAGGCCTTCAGTGATATCGGCGACAACCTCGACGTATTGGTGATCGACACCGCTGCGGGCATTGGTGACTCGGTAGTCAGTTTCGTTCGCGCCGCCCAGGAAGTACTGCTGGTGGTGTGTGACGAACCGACCTCGATCACCGATGCCTACGCGTTGATCAAGTTGCTTAATCGCGACTACGGCATGAACCGCTTCCGCGTCCTGGCCAACATGGCCCAGAGCCCGCAGGAAGGGCGCAACCTGTTCGCCAAGTTGACCAAGGTCACGGATCGCTTCCTCGACGTCGCCCTGCAATACGTCGGCGCTGTGCCCTACGACGAAAGCGTGCGCAAGGCCGTGCAGAAACAGCGCGCCGTCTACGAAGCTTTCCCGCGTTCCAAGTGCTCGCTGGCGTTCAAGGCCATCGCGCAGAAAGTCGATACCTGGCCGCTGCCTGCCAACCCGCGCGGACACCTGGAGTTTTTCGTCGAGCGCCTCGTGCAGCAAACAGCAGGACCGGTGCTATGACGGCAAGCGGTTACAACCTCTACAAGAGTTCGGCGCGTGATGCGCAGTACGAGCTGATCGAGCGTTACGCGCCGCTGGTTAAACGCATTGCCTACCACTTGCTGGCGCGCTTGCCGGCCAGTGTCCAGGTCGAAGACCTGATCCAGGCCGGGATGATCGGCCTGCTTGAAGTGTCGACCAAATACGACGCCAGCAAAGGCGCCAGTTTCGAGACGTACGCGGGCATTCGAATCCGCGGCGCCATGCTCGATGAAGTGCGCAAGGGGGACTGGGCGCCACGTTCGGTTCACCGCAATACGCGCATGGTCAGCGACGCGATTCGCTCGATTGAAGCGAAAACCGGCCGTGACGCTAAAGATCACGAAGTTGCGGCCGAACTCCAATTGAGTCTCGACGATTACTACGGAATTTTGAACGACACCCTGGGCAGCCGGTTATTCAGTTTCGACGATCTGTTGCAGGACGGCGAACACGAAGGGCTGCACGAGGATGGCGCGAGCGCTCATCTCGAGCCGTCACGCGATCTGGAAGATGAACGCTTCCAGGCTGCGCTGGCGGATGCGATTGCCAATTTGCCGGAGCGTGAGCGACTGGTGTTGGCGCTGTACTACGACGAAGAGTTGAACCTCAAGGAAATCGGTGAGGTCCTGGGGGTCAGCGAATCGCGGGTCAGCCAGTTACACAGCCAGTGCGCGGCCCGTTTGCGGGGGCGTTTGGGGGAGTGGCGAGCGCGCTGAAGGCAGTGTGGGGACACTGCGAACGAGGCGGGTGTGGTGTTGAACTGCGCCGGTCCCGATCTGTTGTGCTCCAGACAGTCATTGAGTGCTTTGCCGGATTGATTGAAATGGCGCGCCCAGGTGCTGGGCGCGTTTAAGACTGCTTGGAGGTCGAATTGGACAAGAACATGAAAATCCTCATCGTTGATGACTTCTCAACGATGCGGCGGATCATCAAGAACCTGCTGCGTGACCTTGGGTTCACCAACACCGTCGAGGCCGACGATGGCACTACCGCCATTCCGGTGCTCAACAGCGGAAGCATCGACTTTCTGGTAACGGACTGGAACATGCCTGGCATGACCGGTATCGATCTGCTGCGCCACGTGCGCGCCGATGAAAAGCTCAAGCACCTGCCGGTGCTGATGGTCACCGCCGAAGCCAAGCGCGAGCAAATCATCGAAGCGGCCCAGGCTGGCGTTAACGGCTATGTGGTCAAACCCTTCACGGCCCAGGCGTTGAAAGAAAAAATCGAGAAGATTTTCGAACGCATCGGTTGATGAGTGCGCCACGGGGGAGCTATGGGCAATAACGAAAGTTCATTGGGCGATTTCGAATCGACCCTGAAAAAACACGCCGTCGAATTGGTCGCGAGCCTTGAAAAGGGCAAGTTCGGCGACGCGGTGCAATTGATCCATGAGCTCAACCAGACCCGTGACCGCGGCCTGTATCAGGAGGTGGGCAAGCTCACTCGTGAACTGCATAGCGCGATCGTCAATTTCCAGATTGACCCGCACATGCCGCAAGCCGAAGAAGTGTCGCAGATCACCGATGCCGCCGAGCGTCTGGGGTATGTGGTCAAGCTGACCGAGGCCGCGGCCAACCGCACCATGGATCTGGTGGAAAGTGCCACGCCGCTGGTCAATGGCCTGGCAGATGAAGCCCAGGCCTTGAGCACGGACTGGGGGCGCTTCATGCGTCGCGAAGTCGGTGCGCAAGAGTTTCGTGAACTGGCCCGGCGGGTCGACGGGTTCCTGGCGCGCAGCGGCACGGACAATCGCGCGGTGTCGGGCAACCTGAACGACATCCTGCTCGCCCAGGATTACCAGGACCTCACAGGGCAAGTGATCAAGCGCGTGACCCAACTGGTTACCGAAGTTGAAAGCAACCTGCTCAAGCTCGTGCTCATGGCCAGTCAGGTGGACCGCTTTGCGGGCATCGAACATGACCGTGAAGCGATGCTTGCCGAAAAAGATCCACAAAAACATCTCTCTCAGGGTGAAGGTCCGCAGATTCATGCCGATAAAAGAGAAGACGTTGTGTCCGGTCAGGACGATGTGGACGATTTGCTATCCAGCCTGGGGTTTTAGAATTTTAGGCATTTTAGGTTTTCAGACCTGTCTGTTAGGAGCACACCCTTAATGAGCTTCGGCGCCGATGAAGAGATCCTTCAGGATTTCCTGGTTGAGGCCGGCGAGATTCTAGAGCAACTGTCCGAGCAACTGGTCGAGCTGGAAAGCCGTCCGGATGATGCGGACTTGCTCAATGCAATTTTTCGCGGTTTTCACACTGTAAAAGGGGGCGCCGGCTTCCTCCAGCTCAACGAGCTGGTGGAGTGCTGTCACATCGCCGAGAACGTGTTCGACATCCTGCGCAAGGGTGAGCGTCGCGTCGATTCGGAATTGATGGACGTGGTTCTCGAAGCGCTGGACGCGGTGAACAGCATGTTCAGCGAAGTCCGCGAGCGCAGCCCGATCACGGCTGCGACACCTGAATTGCTTGCGGCGCTGGCCCGTCTGGCCGAGCCGCAATCGGCTGACGAGGCGGTATCTGCACCCGTCGCCGCCGTGGTCGAAGCGCCTGTGGCTGAGGCCGGGTCCGGTGATATCACCGACAATGAATTCGAACAACTGCTGGATTCGCTCAATGCCGTCAAGGCTCAGGCCGAGGCGCCGGCAGCTGTTTCTGCACCGGCCGGCGATGCTGCTGCCAGCGATGAAATCACCGATGCCGAGTTCGAGTCGTTGCTCGATCAACTGCACGGCAAGGGCCAGTTCGCCGTCGATGCGTTGGTCCCGGCGCCCGTCGCGCCAGAGGCCCCGAAAGCGGCCAGCGACAGCTCCGACATTACCGACGATGAATTCGAGGCCTTGCTCGATCAGTTGCACGGCAAGGGTAACTTTGCCGTCGAGGCACTGGAGTCGGCCATTGCTTCGGTGCCAGCACCCGCAGCGCCAAGCGCAGTGGCGGCCGGTAGCGACCTGATCACCGATCACGAGTTCGAAGCGCTGCTCGACGAACTGCACGGCAAAGGCAAGTTCAGCGAAGTCGGTACCGCGACGGCGGCCAACGGTTCGAACGCTTCCGTTGCGGCGCCGGTGGCCAAGGCGGCGGCACCGAAGCCTGTGGCCAAGGCACCGGAGCCGAAAGCCGAAGCGCCGGCCCCGGTCGCTGCGGCACCGGCTGCAGCCCGTGCCCCGGCCGCGCCACCGGCGGAAAAACCGGCGAGCGAAGCCGAGACTACCGTACGCGTCGATACCGCGCGTCTCGACGAGATCATGAACATGGTCGGCGAGCTGGTGCTGGTGCGTAACCGCCTGGTCCGCCTGGGCCTCAACAGCGGCGACGAAGCCATGTCCAAGGCCGTGTCGAACCTCGACGTGGTCACGGCCGACCTGCAAACCGCGGTCATGAAGACGCGGATGCAACCGATCAAGAAAGTCTTCGGACGCTTCCCGCGCCTGGTTCGCGACCTGGCTCGCCAGCTCAAGAAAGAGATCAACCTGGAGCTGGTCGGCGAAGAAACCGACCTCGACAAGAACCTCGTCGAGGCCCTGGCCGACCCGTTGGTCCACTTGGTGCGCAACGCCGTCGACCACGGCATCGAATCGCCGGAAGAGCGCGAAGCCTCGGGCAAGGCCCGTGGCGGCAAGGTCATCCTGGCGGCCGAGCAAGAGGGCGATCACATCCTGTTGTCGATCTCCGATGACGGTAAAGGCATGGACCCGAACGTCCTGCGTTCCATTGCGGTTAAACGCGGCGTGATGGACAAGGATGCGGCCGATCGCCTGAGCGACACTGAGTGCTACAACCTGATCTTCGCCCCGGGGTTTTCGACCAAGACCGAGATCTCCGACGTATCGGGTCGTGGCGTGGGCATGGACGTGGTGAAAACCAAGATCTCCCAGCTCAACGGTTCGATCAACATCTACTCGGCCAAGGGCCAGGGTTCGAAGATCGTCATCAAGGTGCCGCTGACCCTGGCGATCATGCCGACGCTGATGGTCATGCTCGGCAACCAGGCGTTTGCGTTCCCGCTGGTGAACGTCAACGAGATCTTCCACCTCGACCTGTCGACCACCAACGTCGTGGACGGCCAGGAAGTGGTGATCGTGCGGGACAAGGCGCTGCCGTTGTTCTATCTCAAGCGCTGGCTGGTCAGCTCCGCCGCTCATGAAGAGCAGCGCGAGGGGCATGTGGTGATCCTTTCGGTGGGCACGCAGCGGATCGGCTTTGTCGTCGATCAACTGGTGGGCCAGGAAGAAGTGGTCATCAAGCCATTGGGCAAAATGCTCCAGGGAACGGCGGGCATGTCCGGCGCCACCATTACCGGTGACGGCCGCATCGCGCTGATTCTCGATGTTCCGAGCATGCTCAAGCGTTACGCCACACGGCGTATTTGATTCTGGTGGAGCGGGGCGCCTGGCCCCGCTCCATCTAATGGAGTGTTTATGGCAGTCAAAGTCCTGGTGGTGGACGATTCGGGGTTTTTCCGCCGCCGCGTCTCGGAAATTCTTTCAGCGGATTCCAATATCCAGGTCGTCGGCACGGCGACCAACGGCAAAGAGGCGATTGATCAGGCGCTGGCCCTCAAGCCCGACGTGATCACCATGGACTACGAGATGCCGATGATGGACGGCATCACCGCCGTGCGGCACATCATGCAACGCTGCCCGACCCCGGTCCTGATGTTCTCCTCGCTGACCCATGAAGGCGCCCGGGTCACCCTCGATGCGCTGGATGCCGGCGCGGTGGACTTCCTGCCGAAGAATTTCGAAGACATCTCGCGCAATCCCGAGAAGGTCAAGCAACTGCTGTGCGAGAAGATTCTCAGCATTTCGCGCAGCAATCGTCGAGTCAGTGCCTACAGCGCTCCGGCGCCTGTCGCTGCACCAGCCCCGACGCCTGCGCCTTCCAGCGTGGGCAGTTTTGCCAGCAGCGCGCCAGTGCGTCCGGCACCGGCACCGATCCCGGCGCGTACGCATGCGGCCACTGCATCCTCGCCCGCGCCAAAACGCAAAGCCTACAAGCTGGTGGCCATCGGTACGTCGACCGGCGGCCCGGTAGCCCTGCAACGGGTCTTGACCCAATTGCCGGCCAACTTCCCGGCCCCGATCGTGCTGGTCCAGCACATGCCGGCCGCCTTCACCAAGGCCTTCGCCGAGCGCCTGGACAAGCTTTGCCGCATCAGCGTCAAGGAAGCCGAGGATGGCGACATCCTGCGTCCGGGCCTGGCGCTGCTGGCGCCGGGTGGCAAGCAGATGATGATCGACGGCCGTGGTGCAGTGAAAATCCTCCCGGGCGACGAACGTCTGAATTACAAGCCATGCGTGGACATCACGTTCGGTTCGGCCGCCAAGTCCTACGGCGACAAGGTTCTGGCGGTGGTCCTGACCGGTATGGGCGCCGACGGCCGTGAAGGCGCGCGCCTGCTCAAGCAGGGCGGCAGTTCGATCTGGGCACAGGACGAAGCCAGTTGCGTGATCTACGGCATGCCGATGGCCATCGTCAAAGCTGAACTGGCCGACGCGGTGTATAGCCTCGACGACATTGGCAAGCATCTGGTCGAGGCCTGTATCTGATGGATGTTCTAAGCCTGATCGGCATCATCATGGCTTTTGTCGCCATCATCGGCGGCAACTACCTTGAAGGCGGTCATCTCGGCGCCCTGGCCAATGGCCCGGCCGCGCTGATCGTGCTCGGTGGCACCATTGGCGCCGCGCTGCTGCAATCGCCGATGAGTGCCTTCAAGCGCGCCTTGCAGATCCTCGCCTGGATCCTGTTCCCGCCTCGCGTCGACCTGGCCGGTGGCATCGACCGCGTGGTGAACTGGAGCCTGACCGCCCGCAAGGAAGGCCTGCTCGGCCTGGAAGGTATCGCCGACGCCGAGCCCGACAACTACGCGCGCAAAGGCCTGCAACTGCTGGTCGACGGCGCCGAGCCGGAAGCGATCCGCAGCATTCTGGAAGTGGACTTCTATACCCAGGAAAGCCGCGATGTCGAAGCGGCCAAGGTCTTCGAAAGCATGGGCGGTTACGCGCCGACCATCGGCATCATCGGTGCGGTGATGGGCCTGATTCACGTCATGGGCAACCTGGGTGATCCGTCGCAACTGGGTAACGGCATCGCCGTGGCCTTCGTCGCCACCATCTACGGCGTGGCCAGTGCCAACCTGGTGCTGCTGCCGATTGCCGCCAAACTCAAATCCATCGCGTTGCGCCAGTCGCGCTATCGCGAGATGTTGCTGGAAGGGCTCCTGTCGATCGCCGAAGGTGAAAACCCTCGCTCCATTGAGTTGAAGCTTCAGGGCTTCATGGATTGATGGGGGGAAAGGACTATGGCACGCCGTCGCCAGCATGAAGAGCATGTTAACCATGAACGTTGGCTGGTTTCCTATGCCGACTTCATCACCTTGCTGTTCGCCTTTTTCGTGGTGATGTACTCCATCTCATCGATCAACGAAGGCAAGTACAAGGTTATTTCCGAGGCACTGATCGGGGTCTTTACCGACACCGACCACGCGCTCAAGCCGATCCCCATCGGTGACGAGCGGCCGAAGACCGTGACCCCGGCCAAGCCGCTGGTCAAGGACAGTGACCAGATCGATGCCGGTGTCGCCGGCGCCAGCGATCCACTCAAAAGCATTGCCGACGACATCAGCGCGGCGTTCGGTGACCTGATCAGCTCCAACCAGATGACGGTGCGCGGCAACGAGTTGTGGGTCGAGATCGAGCTCAACTCCAGCCTGTTGTTCGGCAGCGGCGACGCCATGCCCAGCGACATCGCGTTCAATATCATCGACAAGGTCGCCGCGATCCTCAAGCCGTTCGACAACCCGATTCATGTCGAAGGTTTTACCGACGATCAACCGATCCGCACTGCGCAGTATCCGACCAACTGGGAGCTGTCCTCGGCCCGCTCGGCGAGCATCGTGCGCATGCTGGCGATGCAGGGAGTCAACCCAGGTCGCCTGGCGTCTGTGGGCTACGGCGAGTTTCAGCCGGTGGCCAACAATGCCACCGCTGAAGGCCGCGCACGCAATCGCCGGGTAGTGCTGGTGGTGTCGCGCAACCTCGATGTTCGCCGCAGCCTGACCGGCACCGGAACCGCCCATGCGCAACCGGATGCGGCATTGAAGCGTGCTGGCACACAAACTGCACCGACCCCGGTCAAGTCGCCGGTACGAGAGAGCGCCGTCAATTCTCCGTCACCCGCATTAACACGTTGAGCTATTTCTCGGTCGATCCATTCGGCCGGGAGGAACAATCCGAATGAGAGTCTGGGCAGTCGCCAATCAAAAGGGTGGTGTCGGTAAAACCACTTCCTCCATCGCTTTAGCCGGTTTACTGGCGGAGGCGGGCAAGCGCGTGGTCGTGGTCGATCTCGACCCCCACGGCTCCATGACCAGCTACTTCGGCTACGATCCCGACGCCCTGGAGCACAGCAGCTACGACCTGTTCCTGCACAAGGGCAACGTGCCGCAAGGCCTGCCGGGTCAACTGCTGCTGTCGACCAGTGACGAACGCATCTCGCTGTTGCCCTCCAGTACCGCACTGGCCACGCTTGAGCGCCAGTCGCCGGGGCAAAGCGGGTTGGGCCTGGTGATTGCCAAGAGCCTGGCGCAACTGTGGCAGGACTTCGATTACGCCGTGATCGACAGCCCGCCATTGCTCGGCGTGCTGATGGTCAATGCCTTGGCGGCAAGCCAGCAATTGGTGATCCCGGTGCAGACCGAACACCTGGCGGTCAAAGGCCTCGAGCGCATGGTCAACACCCTGGCGATGATCAACCGCTCTCGCAAACAGGCGCTGCCGTTTACCATCGTGCCGACGCTGTTTGACCGGCGCACCCAGGCGTCCCTCGGAACATTGCGCGTACTGCGCGACAAATTTCCCGACGAAATCTGGCAAGGCTATATCCCGGTGGACACGCGCCTGCGCGATGCCAGCCGTGCCGGGCTGACGCCTTCGCAGTTCGACGGCAAGAGCCGTGGCGTTCTCGCCTACCGTGCGTTGCTCAAGCATCTGCTGGCGGCGCAACTCGTTGCGCAGGTGGCGTGAGATGAATCCAATCCCCGCGGGGCGGCTGTCATGAATCGGCCGATGAAGACCACCTCGCGCCCGCAACTGGCGTTGCAGTCGTATCTGGACAACTTGCTGCAGGACGCAACCGAGGAGTTGGCGCCCGAGATCGAGGTGCTTGCCGAGATTGTCGAAACGGTGAGAGTGGTTGAAGAGCAAGGCATGCTGGACGAGTTCCAGGCGGCCGTGCTCGAAGAGCAGGCCCGAGATGCACAGAAAACCGCAGCGGTTGCCGCTCCGGCGCCCGCGCCTGTGGCGAAGACGCCCGTAGCCGTGGTCGAAGCGCCGGAAGCCGTCCTGGCACCGGTATCGACCCTTGCGCCGCTGTTGCAAACACTGGCGGTTCCAGTCATTGAAGCGCCTGAAACGCTGGAGGTTCCGGTTGTCGAGGCGCCTCAGGCGCTGGTGCCACCCGTCGTTGAAGTCCATCTGCCGCCGAGCAATACGCCGCCTCCGGTGGACACCGATGGTCGTCCGTCCTGGGCCGCCGAACCGTTCGAGTGCCTGCTGTTCGATGTCGCCGGCTTGACCCTGGCGGTGCCGCTGGTGTGCCTGGGGTCGATTTATTCCCTGGCCGGTCACGAGTTGACGCCGTTGTTCGGCCAGCCGGAGTGGTTCCTTGGCATCCTGCCGAGCCAGGCCGGCAACCTCAAGGTGCTCGATACCGCGCGCTGGGTCATGCCCGACCGTTACCGCGACGACTTCAAGCAGGGCCTGCAATACGTGATTTCGGTCCAGGGCTACGAATGGGGCCTGGCCGTGCATCAGGTCAGCCGCTCGTTGCGGCTGGACCCGAATGAAATCAAATGGAGAAGTCATCGAGGCCAGCGGCCATGGCTCGCCGGCACGGTGATCGAACACATGTGCGCCTTGCTCGACGTTGCCTCCCTGGCCGAGTTGATCGCCAGTGGCGGGGCAAAGCACATGTCCGGCAGCAAGCCGAACCACAAACCGACAAACATCAAATAAACAAAAGGCGACGCCACTCGATGGCGTTGCACGGAACACACACCGCCAAGGCGGTTTCTTGAGGGGTCAGGGTATGAATGATAAGGCGACGGCGGCAAAAGGTTCCGAAGATCCGATCCTGCAATGGGTCACCTTCAAGCTGGACAACGAAACCTACGGCATCAACGTGATGCGCGTACAGGAAGTCCTGCGTTACACCGAAATCGCCCCGGTCCCGGGTGCCCCGAGCTACGTGCTGGGCATCATCAACCTGCGCGGCAACGTCGTCACCGTGATCGACACCCGTCAGCGCTTCGGCCTGATGAATGCCGAGATCAGCGACAACACCCGCATCGTCATCATCGAAGCCGACAAGCAAGTGGTCGGGATCATGGTCGACAGCGTGGCCGAAGTGGTTTACCTGCGTCAGTCGGAAATCGAAACCGCGCCGAACGTGGGTAACGAAGAGTCCGCCAAATTCATTCAAGGCGTGTGCAACAAGAACAACGAACTGCTCATTCTGGTCGAGCTCGACAAGATGATGAGTGAAGAAGAATGGTCGGAACTGGAGAGTATCTGATTGATTCTCGAGGTTGCGGTCATTGTCCTGTTCCTGTTCTGGGCAGGCACGCTGGCAATGTTCCTGGCGTACATTCGCAGTCAAAAGCAGATCGCCGCGCAACAGACCCAAGGTGATGCGCTGCGCGATCAGCGCATCAAGGACCTGGGCAAGCGCGTCGAGGACTACCAGAGCGGCAATGTGCGCATGGGTGAAGACCTGTATGAGCTACGCGCGATAGTCGCACCACTGCCGGACAAACTCGCCCGGCTGGAACAGCGTGATCCTTCCAGCCTGTCGTTTGCCCAGGCAGCACGACTGGTCGGGATGGGCGCCAGCGTCAACGAACTGACCCAGTCCTGCGGCTTGACCCAGGCTGAGGCGGAGTTGATGAGCAAGTTGCACAAGAACGGCTAGAAGCCTGTAGGAGCGAGCCAGCTCGCGATGGACGTCAACGATGACGCGGGCCTGCTGGAGAAACGCGGCGCTCTTGAGTCCATCGCGAGCAAGCTCGCTCCTACAGTGGTTCCATGTCGGATATGGAGCATGAGTTCACCTGTAGGAGCGAGCCTGCTCGCGATGGTCGTTAACGATGACGCGGGCTTCCTGGAGAAACGCCGCGCTCATGCCTCCATCGCGAGCAAGCTCGCTCCTACAGTGGTTCCAAGTCGGACACGGAGCATGTGCTCACCTGTAGGAGCGAGCTCGCTCGCGATGGTCGTTAACGATGATGCGGGCTTTTTGGAGAAACGCGGCGCTCAGGCCTCCATCGCGAGCAAGCTCGCTCCTACAATGGTTTTATGCCGGACATGGAATATGAGATGGCGTCCTTGAATCCTCAGTAATCATCCCCGCGTTCGGTGATGTCCTTCTCCACCATCAGCCCATCCGGATCCTGCCCCGCCGGAAACTTCCCCTTCAGATTCCACGCAAACGCAATGATCTCGGCGATCGTCAGATAGAGCGCCTGCGGAATGCTGTCCCCCAACTCCATGCGCGCCAGCAGTCTCACCAGTTCGGCGTTTTCGTAGATCGGTACTTTGCAGTCGCGGGCGATCCGCAGGATTTCTTCGGCCAGCTCTTCATCGCCCTTGGCGGTGAGGGTCGGGGCGTGGGTGCCGTCGTATTTGAGGGCGATGGCCTGACGTGGGGCGTTTTTCATGCGGTGTCATCCACCCAGCGTTGTTCGAGACGGGTTTGCGGGCCTTGGGGTGGTGTGCCGAGGTGGCAATCGAGGTCGCCGACGTTCAGGCCGGCGGACAGCAGGCGGTCACGCAACCCGCTCAGGTTGCTTTCGATCAGGCTGGCGGTATAAGGCCGCTCTGCCCAGAGCTGGCTGGAGAGGCTGCCCTTGATCAGTTGTGCCTGAATTTGCAGCGGCCCCAAAGGCTCCATGGCAAAGGCCAACTCCACACGCCACAGCTGTTGTTTGGGTTCGCGTTCTTCGCGACGTTCTTTTGGCTGTTCTCTTTCGGGCGCGTCTTCGCGCTGGAACTTGACCTGCAATGGCACAATGTCCTGCATGTTGCGCATCGGGATTTCCAGTTGCCAGGTGCTCATCAGGCGTCCGTCGGCGGTGACGCCGGTTTGTTCCAGACTCGACAGCTGATGGCTTTGCAGGCGTGAAACCGCAGCGGCGGCCAAACGCAGCAAGTGTTCAAGATCGTCTTCGCCTTCCGTACTTTGCAACAGGCGTTCGGGCAGCGGGAAACCGGTAGGCGACGGTTTGGCGCTGACCTGACCGAGCATGCCCAGGGCATTGCGGACAAAATTCGGCATGGCCTGTGCCAGGGTATTGGCGGCGATGATCGCGCCGAGACTGGTGTTGGCCGGCAACCCCTGACTCAATTGCGCGACCAGTTTGAGCAGGTCGCCTTTCATGTCCGGTATGAGCGTCGGGTTTTGCCCGGTCAGCAGTTTGCTTTCGAGAAACACGCCGCTGCTGGCCAAGGCCTGGGCCAGGCCCTTGGGGGTGCTCAATTGCTGGACATCCGGCAGGCCGGCGAGCAGCCGGGCAGCGGCGCTGCGCAATTCAACGGAGGTCTGGTCCGAGGCCGGAAGGTTCTGCAGGAGCTTGAGCAAGCCGTCCAGCGAGCCCTGGCGGCTTTGCTGGTCGACCAGTTGCCGGGTCACCGCGAGTTGTTCCTGGCGATTGCTCAGTGGCACGAATTTAACGGTCTGGGCGTCCTGCACCTGCGTGCTCAACAAGGTGCCGATGCGCAATGGCTGCGGACTGTCGATGCTCAGGGTGCTGCCGCTCAGTGCGGTATTGAGCAGGCTCACCATCGAGCGAAACACCAAAGGCTGACCGGGAACCTGCGGCAGTACTTGCGAGGTCAATACCTTGCCCTGCAGCAGGGTGCCAACGGGCAGTTGCGCGGTGTCGAGGCGGGTGAGGGTGGCGACGCCGGAGGCAATGGCCTGTTGCACCGTCACCGCCAGATTACCGGCCGAGGGTTGGCTGACGACCAGCGTGGTGCCCTCGGCCAGCGGTTGATTGCCGGTGGTCTGGACCGTGGTCTGGCGGCCGCTGTCGAGGGTGACCTTGAGCAGCATCTGGAAAGTCTGATCCGCCTGCTTGAGCGACAAGACTTCGGCCTGGGCGGTTTGACCGACGCTGATCAGCCCCTCCACCGGTGTCAGCAATTTGAGCAATTCACCGCTGATCACTTGCACACGCGAAGCCACCGGGACGGTTTGCGGTAGCGGGAGGATGTTCATTTCGCCTGTCATACGCGGTCACAACCTGAGGAAAATGCACTCTTTAGAGTAAGGTCTGGCATGTATAATGCCGCGCCGTTGTATCCAAAAATGGCGAAAATTTTGCAAATGTTTGACGCAGCTCTCTAGAACAAGACGTCATTGCATCTATGCTGCATCTCTTTAACGGCCGCGCCAGTGCCGACTTGAACCGTATAAGGCCCGTGAACCCTTGACCAGTCCAGTCCTGCAAACCGTTGCCCTTACCTGTGAGCGAGACCTTCGGCTGCTCTTCGAAAATCTCGATTTGAGACTGGCCAGTGGCGAAATGATGCAAATCAGCGGCCCCAATGGCAGTGGCAAGACCAGCCTGCTGCGCCTGCTCTCGGGGCTGATGCACCCGACCGCCGGTCAAGTGCTGCTCAACGGCAAGCCCCTTGATGAGCAGCGCACCGAGCTGGCGCGCAACCTGCTGTGGATCGGTCATGCAGCGGGAATCAAGGATTTGCTGACACCGGAAGAAAACCTGAGCTGGCTCTGCGCCCTGCATCAACCAGCCACCCATGAAGCGATCTGGCAAGCTCTGGCGGCAGTCGGATTGCGCGGTTTCGAAGATGTTCCCTGCCACACCCTGTCCGCTGGTCAGCGGCGCCGTGTCGCACTGGCGCGCTTGTATCTGGACAGCCCGCCGCTGTGGATTCTCGATGAACCGTTCACCGCCCTCGACAAGCAAGGCGTGGCGCAACTCGAAGAACACCTGGCCGGCCACTGCGAACGTGGCGGTATGGTGGTGTTGACCACCCACCACACGCTGAGCCGGATGCCGGCCGCTTATCGCGACATCGATCTGGGGAATTGGGCCGTATGAGTGTTTTTGGCCTGTTGGTCGCCCGTGAGGCCCGCCTGCTGTTCCGCCGTCCCGCCGAGTTGGCCAATCCGCTGGTGTTTTTCGCCATCGTCGTTTCCCTGTTCCCGTTGGCGGTCGGCCCCGAGTCTCAATTGTTGCAAACCTTGTCTCCGGGGTTGGTCTGGGTCGCGGCACTTTTATCGGTCCTGCTCTCGCTGGACGGGCTTTTCCGCAGTGATTTCGAAGACGGATCCCTTGAACAGTGGGTCCTTTCGCCGCACCCCCTGGCTCTTCTGGTTTTGGCCAAAGTGCTGGCACACTGGGTTTTTTCCGGCCTGGCACTAGTTTTGCTCGCGCCCTTGCTGGCGTTGATGCTCGGTTTGCCTGCCGCCTGTCTGCCGGTGTTGCTGCTTTCGTTGCTGCTCGGTACACCGGTACTGAGCCTGCTCGGTGCGGTGGGTGCGGCACTGACGGTAGGTTTGAAACGTGGTGGCCTGTTGCTGGCACTGCTGATTCTGCCGTTGTACATCCCGGTATTGATCCTTGGCAGTGGCGCCTTGCAGGCGGCCTTGCAGGGCATGCCGGCGACCGGTTATCTGTTGTGGCTTGGTAGCCTGACCGCCCTGGCGATAACCCTGACACCTTTTGCAATAGCTGCTGGCCTGAAGATCAGCGTCGGCGAATAATGAGGTCTGGTTAAAAAATGACCAGTAAAGACCCTGGCTCTTCACAGTAAAGAGCAACCGTGATGGAAACAGTATGAACTGGACGTGGTTTCACAAGCTCGGCTCGCCCAAATGGTTTTATGGCATCAGCGGCAAAATACTGCCCTGGCTGAGCGTCGCGGCGTTGCTGCTGATCAGCGTTGGCGTGGTCTGGGGCCTGGCCTTTGCGCCGCCGGACTATCAGCAGGGCAACAGTTTCCGCATCATTTATATCCACGTTCCTGCCGCCATGCTGGCGCAGTCCATCTACGTGATGCTGGCGGTGTGCGGCATCGTCGGGCTGGTGTGGAAAATGAAACTGGCCGATGTCGCCCTGCAATGCGCGGCGCCCATCGGCGCGTGGATGACCGCCGTGGCGCTGGTCACCGGCGCGATCTGGGGCAAGCCGACCTGGGGTTCGTGGTGGGTCTGGGATGCTCGACTCACGTCTATGCTGATCCTGCTGTTCCTGTACTTCGGTCTCATTGCGCTGGGCAACGCGATCAGTAATCGTGACAGCGCGGCCAAGGCCTGCGCGGTACTGGCGATCGTCGGCGTGATCAACATCCCGATCATCAAGTACTCGGTGGAGTGGTGGAACACCCTGCACCAGGGCGCGACCTTCACCCTTACCGAAAAGCCGGCGATGCCTGCCGAAATGTGGCTGCCATTGCTGCTGACGGCGTTGGGCTTCTATTGTTTCTTTGGTGCGGTGTTGTTGCTGCGCATGCGTCTCGAAGTGCTCAAGCGCGAAGCCCGGGCCAGTTGGGTCAAGGCCGAAGTGGAAAACAGTCTGGAGGTCGCTCGATGAGTTTTGCTTCATTCGGCGACTTCATCGCCATGGGTCATCATGGCCTGTATGTCTGGTCAGCCTATGGCATCTGCCTGGCGGTACTGGCCCTCAACGTGGCGGCGCCGATCCTGGCCCGCAAGCGGTATCTGCAACAAGAGGCGCGTCGTTTGCGCCGGGAGAACGGCAAGTGAATCCGCTGCGCAAAAAGCGTCTTATCATCATTCTCGCGATCCTGGTCGGGGTCGGCGCTGCCGTCGGCCTGGCCCTGAGCGCCCTGCAGCAGAACATCAATCTGTTTTACACACCGACCCAGATCGCCAACGGCGAAGCCCCGCTGGACACGCGCATTCGTGCCGGCGGCATGGTCGAGAAAGGCTCGCTGGAGCGCTCCAGCGATTCTCTGGATGTCAAGTTCATTGTCACCGACTTCAACAAATCCGTGACCATCACCTATCGCGGCATCCTTCCGGACCTGTTCCGCGAAGGGCAGGGCATCGTCGCCCTGGGCAAGCTCAATGCCGATGGCGTGGTGGTGGCCGATGAAGTGCTGGCCAAGCACGACGAGAAGTACATGCCGCCGGAAGTGACCAAGGCGTTGAAAGACAGCGGTCAATCGGCTCCAACGCCCGCGAAGGAGGGTTGATCCATGACATCCGGCATCTTTATTCCCGAACTGGGTCATCTGGCGATGATCCTGGCCCTGTGCTTCGCCCTGGCCCAGGCCGTGGTACCGCTGCTCGGTGCCTGGCGCGGTGATCGTCTGTGGATGAGCCTGGCCCAGCCGGCCGCGTGGGGGCAGTTCACCTTTCTGGTGTTTGCCTTCGGTTGCCTGACCTACGCCTTCATGGTCGATGACTTCTCCGTGGCCTATGTGGCCAACAACTCCAACAGCGCGTTGCCGTGGTACTACAAGTTCAGCGCCGTGTGGGGCGCCCACGAAGGTTCCTTGCTGCTGTGGGCCTTGATTCTCGGCGGCTGGACCTTCGCGGTGTCGGTGTTTTCCCGGCAGTTGCCACAGGTCATGCTGGCCCGCGTGCTGGCGGTGATGGGCATGATCAGCACCGGTTTCCTGCTGTTCCTGATCATGACCTCCAACCCGTTCAAGCGCATCTTGCCGCAAGTGCCTGGCGACGGTGCCGACCTCAATCCGTTGCTGCAAGACATCGGCCTGATCGTGCACCCGCCGATGCTGTACATGGGCTACGTCGGCTTCTCGGTGGCCTTCGCCTTCGCCATCGCCGCGCTGATGGGCGGTCGCCTGGATGCCGCGTGGGCGCGCTGGTCGCGTCCGTGGACCATCGTCGCCTGGGCGTTCCTCGGCATCGGCATTACCTTGGGTTCGTGGTGGGCGTACTACGAGCTCGGCTGGGGCGGCTGGTGGTTCTGGGACCCGGTGGAAAACGCCTCGTTCATGCCATGGCTGGTGGGCACCGCACTGATTCACTCGTTGGCGGTTACGGAAAAACGTGGCGTGTTCAAGAGCTGGACCGTGTTGCTGGCCATCGCTGCGTTCTCGCTGAGCCTGTTGGGGACTTTCCTTGTGCGTTCCGGCGTGCTGACGTCGGTGCACGCCTTTGCGTCCGATCCGGAGCGCGGGGTGTTCATCCTGATTTTCCTGCTGTTCGTGGTCGGTGGTTCGTTGACGCTGTTCGCCCTGCGCGCGCCGGTGGTCAAGAGCCAGGTGGGCTTCAACCTCTGGTCCCGGGAGACGCTGTTGCTGGGCAACAACCTGGTGCTGGTGGTGGCGGCGTCGATGATTCTGCTCGGCACCTTGTACCCGCTGATTCTGGACGCCATGACCGGCGCCAAGCTGTCGGTCGGCCCGCCGTATTTCAACGCGCTGTTCATTCCGCTGATGGCATTGCTGATGGTGGTGATGGCGGTCGGTGTGATCGTGCGCTGGAAAGACACCCCGGTGAAATGGCTGGCGAGCATGCTGACGCCGGTCTTGCTGGGCAGTGCCGCCATGGCCGTGGTGGCTGGCGTCGCATACGGCGATTTCAACTGGGCAGTGCTCGCCACCTTCATGCTTGCCGCCTGGGTGCTGCTGGCCGGTGTGCGTGACATCTTCGACAAGACCCGACACAAGGGCCTGATCAAGGGCCTGCCTACCCTGACCCGCAGCTACTGGGGCATGCAGATCGCGCACCTGGGCATCGCCGTGTGTGCGCTGGGAGTCGTGCTGTCGAGCCAGAACAGTGCCGAGCGTGACCTGCGCCTGGCGCCTGGCGAGTCCATGGACCTGGCGGGGTATCACTTCATCTTCGAAGGTGCCAAACACTTCGAAGGTCCGAACTTCACTTCCGACAAGGGCACCATCCGGGTGATCCGCGACGGCAAGGAAGTCAGCGTGCTGCATCCGGAAAAACGCCTGTACACCGTGCAGAACTCGGTGATGACCGAAGCCGGGATCGACGCCGGGTTCACCCGCGACCTCTACGTCGCCCTCGGTGAACCGCTGGATAACGGTGCCTGGGCGGTGCGCGTGCACGTCAAACCGTTCGTGCGCTGGATCTGGTTCGGTGGTTTGCTGACAGGTGCAGGCGGGTTGCTGGCGGCGCTGGATCGGCGTTATCGGGTCAAGGTAAAAAGCCGCGTGCGCGAAGCACTGGGCATGTCGGGAGCCACTGCATGAAGCGTTGGTTGATGTTGTTGCCACTGGCGATTTTTCTGGTGGTTGCCGTGTTTCTTTACCGCGGGTTGTACCTCGACCCGGCCGAGCTGCCCTCGGCGATGATCGACAAGCCGTTCCCGGAGTTTTCCCTGCCGGCGGTGCAGGGCGACAAGACCCTCACCAAGGCTGACATTCTGGGTAAACCGGCGTTGGTCAATGTCTGGGGCACCTGGTGCATTTCCTGCCGGGTCGAGCACCCGGTGTTGAACAAACTGGCTCAACAGGGCGTGGTGATCTATGGCATCAACTACAAGGACACCAACGCCGATGCCTTGAAGTGGTTGACGGATTTTCATAACCCGTATGCGCTGGATATCCGTGACGACCAAGGCTCGCTGGGTCTGAACCTCGGTGTCTACGGCGCGCCGGAAACCTTCTTCATCGACGCCAAAGGGGTTATCCGTGACAAGTTCGTCGGTGTGATCGACGAGCAGGTCTGGCGCGAAAAACTGGCGGCCAAGTATCAGGCGCTGGTCGACGAGGTGAAGCCATGAGGCGCTGGATCGCTGCGGCTGTTCTGGGCTTGAGTATGGCGGGCGTGGCCCACGCGGCCATCGACACCTACGAGTTTGCCAAGGAAGGTGATCGTGAGCGTTTTCGCGAGCTGACCAAAGAGCTGCGTTGCCCCAAGTGCCAGAATCAGGACATCGCCGATTCCAACGCACCAATTGCCGCCGACCTGCGCAAAGAAATTTTTCGCATGCTCGGCGAGGGCAAGGACAACCAGCAGATCATCGACTTCATGGTCGACCGCTACGGTGATTTCGTCCGCTACAAACCGGCCCTCAATGCCAAGACCGCCTTGCTCTGGTTCGGCCCCGCCGGCTTGTTGCTCGGCGGTGTCGTGATCATCGCGGTGATCGTGCGCCGTCGTCGCGTGCAACGTGCCGACACTCCGGACTCGCTTTCTGCCGAGGAGCGCTCGCGCCTCGACCACCTGTTGGATAACACCAAGAATGATTGATTTCTGGCTCGCTGCAGGTCTGCTGCTTCTGGTTGCCCTGAGTTTTCTGTTGATCCCGGTGCTGCGCAGCCGTCGCGCCCAGCGTGAAGAGGATCGTACCGCCCTGAACGTGGCGCTTTATCAGGAGCGCGTGGCTGAGTTGCAGACTCAGCAGGAAGAGGGCGTGCTCGATGCCGCGCAAATGGACGCCGGTCGTGCCGAAGCCGCCCGTGAGTTGCTGGCGGACACCGAAGGCGTCGAAGCGCCGCAGGTCTCGCGCCTGGGCAAACCCTTGCCGTTGCTGGCGGCCATTCTGGTGCCGGTGTTGGGCTTGGGCCTGTATCTGCATTTCGGTGCCAGCGACAAGGTCGAACTGACCCGCGAATTCTCCCAGGCACCCAAGTCGATGGAAGAGATGACCCAGCGCCTGGAGCGTGCGGTCGCCGCTCAACCGGATTCCGCCGAAGGCACGTACTTCCTCGGTCGCACCTACCTGGCTCAGGATCGCCCGGCGGATGCGGCGAAGATGTTCGAGCGCACGGTGAACCTGGCCGGTCGTCAGCCCGAGCTGCTTGGCCAATGGGCCCAGGCCCAGTACTTCGCCGATGGCAAAAAGTGGTCGGACAAGATCCAGGCCCTGACCGACGAAGCGCTCAAGGCTGATCCGAAGGAAGTCACCAGCCTTGGTCTGCTCGGTATCGCTGCGTTTGAGGGTGAGCGTTATCAGGACGCTATCGATTACTGGAATCGTCTGCTGACGCAGTTGCCGCCGGACGACAAATCCCGCGAGGCGCTGCAAGGCGGGATTGTCCGGGCTACGCAGAAGCTGGTGGCCAGTGGTGGCAAGGTTGCGCAGGCACCGGCGGCCAAGGCCTCGGCATTGCTCAAGGTTAGCGTCGATCTGGCGGCGGACCTCAAGGCCAAGGTCCAGCCCGGTGACAGCGTGTTCATCTTTGCCCGTGCGATCTCCGGTCCTCCGGCCCCGTTGGCGGTCAAGCGCATGACCGTGGCCGACCTGCCGGTGACCGTCGAACTGGGTGATGCCGACGCGATGATGCCGCAATTGAAACTGTCGAACTTCCCTGAAGTCCAACTGGTTGCGCGTATTTCCCGTGCCGGCAAACCTACCGCTGGCGAATGGATCGGTCGCAGCCAGCCCCTGGCCAGCAGCACCACCGCGCCGCAAACACTGACCATCGACAGCCCGGACAAATAACAGGAAAACGCAATCATGACCGCATTCGCTCGTATCACCCTGCTCAGCGTTGTTTTGGGGTTAAGCGCTTGTGCGGTCCAGCAACCAGCGGAGCGTGAGGCACCACCGCCGATCCCGCCGTCGCAGCCGGGTGCCAAGCCCGTGCCGTCGACGGTGCCGGGCAAGCCAGCCACACCGGCCAAGCCTGCAAAACCGCTGCCACGTACCTCGGCCAGCTTCGCGCCGCCACCGGGGGGCAACAGCCATTGGGATCCGAAGCTTGGGGTCTATGTGCTGGATGACCAGCCCAATACCTTCTATCGCCAGCGTACCTATTATCGCTGGGACAACGGCTGGAGCCGGTCGATTAGTCCGAAGGGGCCTTGGGAGGAGACTGACATCCACGGTGTGCCGGGTGGCCTGGGGCGGCAATTCGGGCAGTAACGTATCAAGGCGGCTTTCGGGTCGCCTTTTTTGTGCCTGAGTTCTGTAGGAGCGAGCCTGCTCGCGAAGGCGGCCTGACTGAGTACATATCCATTATTTTGGTAACGGCTACTTATGGTTTCGCCCTGACGGCGACTCACTTTTTTTACAAGCGCCTAAAAAAAGTAAGCAAAAAAACGCTCGCCCCGAACGTCCGGCCCCTCGCCAGGGCTCGGGGTTCCTTCGCTCCGGTATTCATCCGGGGGCATTGCCCTCCGGTCGGCTTCGCGCGACCTACATGCAATGGGTTCGACTGCGTCGAACGGCGCTGCGCGCCAGTCCCCGGATAAACACCTCCGCTCAGCCTGCCGAGGGGGCGGGTGGATCAAGATCAAGAGCGGCAGGCGAGCTAACGCTCGGCCCTGTAGGAGCGAGCCTGCTCGCGATGGACGTCAACGATGACGCGGGCGGTCTGAATGCCCGCGGTGTCCCGGCGTTTTTCGCGAGCAGGCTCGTTCCTACAGGGAGACGCGTTCAATCGCGATCAGGCCGGCCGGTAGGCCGCCTCGCTTTTGCTTTTGCTTTGGCTTTTGATCTGCTTGCCCCCTCGAGAGGCTTCGTTCCGGTTCTGCGCAGTGGGCAACCCGGCATGGATGCCGGGTTAGCCGCGTACGGCCATGGATGGCCGATCGCGGCGGGCCCACGGAGCAGGACCGGAGCGAGGGCATGCCGAGCCTTGGCGAGGCACCGAACGAAAGGGGCAAGAGCCCTTGGTTACTTGGGGCCGGGCGGCGCTCCGCTTTTCCAAGTAACCCGCTGTAAAAGCGGAACCCTAAGTGGCCGTTACCGCAGCAATGGATATGTACACCCTCAAAAATCCACGCCGCCTGCCACATGGCCTTCGCGAGCAGGCTCGCTCCCACACAGGACCGCGGACAGCCGCAATATCACCTTGCATCGCCTGCAATCGGCTGATCTCCCCGAAATAACAGACAGCGGTGTACAATCGCTTTCTTATATCTCAGTTGATCATGCGAAGGATTTTCCGGATGTTGTCGCGCTTTCCTGCCGTCACCCGCTGCCTGACTCTTGCCGCCCTGTTTGTGGCCGGTCCCGTTGCAGCATTGGAGTTTCCCCTGCCACCGCCCGGTGAGGACATCATCGGCCAGGTGCAGGTGATCAAGGCCAAGTACGAAGATACCTTCGCCGACCTTGGTACTGCCTACGATCTGGGCTACACGGAAATGGTCGCGGCCAACCCGGGTGTCGATGCATGGTTGCCTGGCGCCGGCACGGAAATCATTCTGCCGACCCGCTTCATCCTGCCACCAGGCCCGCGTGAAGGTATCGTGATCAACCTGGCCGAGTACCGCCTCTACTACTACCCGAAAGGCAAGAACGTGGTGTACACGTTCCCGCTGGGTATTGGTCGTGAAGGCTGGGGCTCGCCAATTGCCCACACCAGCATCACCGCCAAGACACCTAACCCGACCTGGACGCCTCCGGCTTCGATCAAGGCCGAGCACGCGGCAGACGGTGATCCGCTGCCCAATGTCGTGCCGGCCGGTCCTGACAACCCGCTGGGGCCGTTCAAGTTCACCCTGGGCACTCCGGGCTACCTGATCCACGGCTCGAACAAGAAATTCGGTATCGGCATGCGCACCAGCCACGGTTGCTTCCGCATGTTCAACAACAACGTGCTGGAAATGGCGGGCATGGTGCCGGTCGGTACGTCGGTACGAATCATCAATGACCCGTACAAGTTCGGCATGAGTGGCGGCAAGGTCTATCTGGAGGCGCATACGCCACTGGACGACAAGGGCAACCCGTCGGTGGTCGACAAGCACACTGCGGTCATCAATGCGATGCTCAAGCGTGAAGACATCACCAACAACCTGCGCATGAACTGGGATGTGGTGCGTGATGTAGTTGCCGCGGAAGACGGCCTGCCGGTGGAGATCGCCGTGCCGGGCAACAGCGTCGCACCGATGGTGTCGAGCACGCCGATCGACCCGATGCAGTAACGCTTGCAAGGAACCCGTCGGCGCAGACTGCGTCGACGGGTTTTTTATTGCCTGGAGAAACCCCGGGCAATAAAAAAGCCGACCCAAAAAATGGATCGGCTTGATAACAACCCCGAAGGATTATTATTTGCGGCTAGCTTTGTCCAGCATGCGCAGAGCACGCTCGTTAGCTTCGTCAGCAGTCTGTTGTGCTTTTTGAGCAGCAGCCAGAGCTTCATCAGCTTTACGGTAAGCTTCGTCTGCACGAGCCTGGGAGCGAGCAGCTGCGTCTTCAGTAGCGGTCAGACGTGCTTCGGTTTCTTTCGATGCGCTGCTGCAACCGGTAGCCAGAACTGCGGCCAGGGCCAGAGCAGAGAATTTCAGAACGTTGTTCATCGTGTTCCCCTTCAAGGACTTTCTATTAAGTAGCTATCTCCTCCGATTGAGGAAATAGCCGGCGTACATACTACCCATTACTTGTAGTAAGTAAAACTGACGTGACGCAAGAAGCAAAAAAAATTGTAGGCGTTGATTCTTTTTCGAGCAACTTTTAACTGAACTGTTTAAAAAATATCCAGCTGCAAGGCCCGTGGCTGAGCGAACTGGCGAGAAAAAGTTCCTTCGGCACAGCGCTCTTTTTCCCGTCTGGCTAAAGTCCGCCTATATGGATTCGTCTACACTTTTGTTCGGCTTTTGCGGAGCGCCTCGCAATATCTTTCTCGATGTTCAGGTGACTTTAACAGCGGACGCTCGTCTTAAGTCTCAACATCCGGCAATGTTCAGGCTATCGACCTGGAGTGACCTTCGGTCGAGCCTTTCCTGCGTGATCCGGAGCAGCACCCGCCAACCTGCATGATGACGAGCGCACCTTGAGCATTTCTGTCAATGGTGCCTACTATTTGTACGTGCCCGGTAGCGCGAGATCGGTGCAGCTCTTCTCGGTGTCGATTCAGGCACGGGGTGGCGTAGATGTTCCTTCGCCGGAAAAACATCGGTAAGGTAGGGGTCGGAAATCCAGACCCGCGAGGAGTAGTGATGAGCGAGGCGTTGTCCATCCACCATGACCAGGCTGGTCATCAGTTCGAGACCATTGTGGACGGTCATCGTGCCTATCTGACCTATATGGATCTGGGGAAGCAGACCCTGGATATCTATCGCACCTTCGTGCCCAACGCATTGCGTGGTCGCGGTATTGCAGCAGCCTTGACCGAGAAGGCGCTGGAGTACGCTGAGGAAATGGGCTACACCGTCATTCCGTCGTGCTCCTACGTCGAGCGCTACATGGAGCGTCACCAGCGGCATGCGGCCAAGCTGAGCCAGTGACCTTCAATAAAACGAATGCATGAAAAAACGCCGGGTTCTGCCCGGCGTTTTTTTGTCTGCGCTTTTTGTGCGGCCGATCAGGCGATCAGCTGCGGTCGCGATTGGGCAGCACATCCTTGAGCTTGGCATGCATGCTGCGCAAGGTGTTTTCGGTCGCGGTCCAGTCGATGCAGGCGTCGGTGATCGACACGCCGTATTGCAGGTCGGCGAGGTCTTTCGGAATTGCCTGCGCACCCCAGTTCAAGTGGCTTTCAACCATCAGGCCGATGATCGATTTGTTGCCTTCGAGGATCTGGTTGGCGACGTTTTCCATCACCAGCGGTTGCAGGGCCGGGTCCTTGTTGGAGTTGGCGTGGCTGCAGTCGACCATGATGTTCGGCTTGATCTTCGCCTTGTTCAGCGCCTGCTCGCAGAGCGCAACGCTGACCGAATCGTAGTTCGGCTTGCCATTGCCGCCGCGCAGCACCACGTGACCGTAGGCGTTGCCCTTGGTGGTCACGATCGACACGCCGCCTTCCTGGTTGATACCCAGGAAGCGATGCGGGCTGGAAACCGACTGCAAGGCGTTGATCGCCACGGTCAGACCGCCATCGGTGCCGTTCTTGAAGCCAACGGCCGAGGACAGGCCGGACGCCATTTCACGGTGAGTCTGGGATTCGGTGGTGCGCGCGCCGATGGCCGACCAGCTGATCAGGTCCTGCAAGTATTGCGGGGAGATCGGGTCGAGGGCTTCGGTGGCGGTTGGCAGGCCTTTTTCGGCCAGGTCCAGCAGCAACTGGCGACCGATGTGCAAGCCGTCCTGGATCTTGAACGAGTCATCCAGGTACGGGTCGTTGATCAGGCCTTTCCAGCCGACGGTGGTACGTGGTTTCTCGAAATACACGCGCATGACCAGATACAGGGTATCGGACACTTCGGCAGCGAGAGCCTTCAGGCGGTCGGCATATTCGTGGGCGGCCTTGATGTCATGGATCGAGCAAGGCCCGATGACGACGAACAGGCGGTGGTCGGTGCCATCCAGAATGTTGCGAATGACTTCGCGGCCCTTGGTGACGGTGCGCAGTGCGGCGTCGCTCAGGGGAATATCGCGCTTGAGCTGATCGGGAGTGATCAGTGTCTCGTTGGAGGCGACGTTTAGGTCGTTGATCGGTAAATCAGCCATCGTTTACTCGTCAGGTCACGGGTGCCGGCCGCCAGCGAACCCGCGCGGCGGAGCACAGCAAATTAAGCGCGTCGGGGAGCTGAACCTTAGCGCGTTACACCGTGGCTCGACAATGGGCAGACACCGGTTTAGGGGCCATTCCCGGTCAGTTTCCCCCACCGTGACCGGCAAACCCTTCGGTTATGTCCCTAATCCGGCACAGGCTCGGCAAAAGCCTTGCGCACCGATTCCTGAGAGAACTCGTCGGCATGCTCCTGGACCCATTCCAGGGCGAGGGCCTGGATATCCTGCAAATCGTCGTGGGCGTCATGCAGGCGGCAGTAGCGCTCGATCTGGCACACTTGTTCGCCCATTCGGGCGCTGAACAGTGTTTGTTCATCCACGAAGGCGATGCCCACCAGATAACCGCGTTTGCGTCGCAGGCACCAGGCGACATAGCCCAGATAGCGCATGTCCGGGTTCACGGTCGGCATGCGCACTTCCAGTGCCGTGCCGTAGCGCCACGCGCGGTGATAATTGCAAGCCATGCCCCCGAGACTGATAGTGTGCAGCTGTCGTCGCGAAATACACTCAGGTTTCAGCAACGTTAATTCGACGGGCACATCGTCAGGGTGAGGAATAAAACGTCCCATGAACACAGACTCCATGTGTCGGCCATCTGACATTGTTTCCCCCAGTATAGTGGTCGAATTGGAACTGACCGATTTCGACGCCGACCAACGGCTGCTGGCGATGAGCGGTGTATCGCTGGTTATTTTCACCAGTGTCGGCTGCGCCGGTTGCCGGTTTGCCCGCGAGCAATTGCCGGCACTCGATCTGGTGGTCGATCGTCTGTGCTGGATCGATGCCGGCAATAACGGCGGGGTGGTCGAGCGTTATCAGGTCTTTCACTTGCCGGCGCTGTTTGTTGTGCGCGACGGCGAATTCTTCGGAGCACTGAAATCGCGTCTGACCGGCACCGAGCTCAATCGGGCCGTGCGCCAGGCGCTGGGTCGAACAGCAGAGGAGTTGCCATGATGGGGACAATTGCCAGGCCGACGATCGGCATTATAGGGACTGGCGCAATCGGCGGTTTCTACGGGGTAATGCTGGCGCGTGCCGGTTTTGATGTGCATTTTCTGCTGCGCAGCGAATTCTCCGCGGTGGCCGGGCATGGGTTGCGAGTCGACAGCGCGCCCCATGGCGCACTGACGTTGAACCCGGTGCAGGCCTATTCGAACGCTGAAGACATGCCGCCCTGCGACTGGCTGCTGGTGGGCGCGAAAACCACCAGCAATGCAGGCCTGGCACCCGCCATCCTGCAGGCGGCGGCACCGAACGCCAAGGTACTGCTGTTACAGAATGGCCTGGATGTTGAAGACAGCCTGCGCGAGTTGCTCCCCGATTCGCTGCATGTGCTTGGCGGACTCTGCTACATCTGCGTCCATCGCGAGGCGCCGGGCGTCATCACTCATCAGGCGCTGGGCGCGGTGCATGTCGGTTATCACAGCGGTCCCGCCGATGGGCCGACGCGCAGTGCAATTGTCGAGGAGGGTGTCGGTCTGTTCCGCAGTGCTGGCGTCGATTCCCAGGCCATGGCGAATCTGCATCAGGCGCGTTGGCAAAAACTGGTCTGGAATATCCCTTACAACGGGCTATCGGTTTTGCTGGGAGCGAGCACCACACCGTTGATGGCGGATGCCGGCAGTCGCGAACTGATCAAGGCACTGATGGCCGAAGTGGTGCAAGGCGCGGTCGCGTGCGGGCACGATGTACCGGCGGGGTATGCCGAGCATTTGTTCATGGTGACCGAAAAAATGCCCGACTACTGGCCGAGCATGTACCACGATTACCTGCACAAGCGGCCGCTGGAGCTGGCCGCAATCTACGCCCGGCCACTGGCGGCAGCCAAGGCCGCGGGGTGTGAAATGCCGCGCGTGGAGGCCTTGTATCACAGCTTGAGTTTCATTGATCGACGCAACACCTGAGTCGACCGACCTGAGGGGGAAGGGCATGCCGAAGACAATTGACGACAAGCTGGTGCTGGCGATTTCTTCGCGGGCGCTGTTCGACCTGAGCGAAAGCCACAAGGTCTATCTGTCGAGCGGCGTCGAAGCCTACCGGCAGTATCAGATCGAACACGAAGATGAAATCCTCCAGCCCGGCGATGCCTTTCCATTGGTGCAGAAACTCCTGAACCTCAACAACCGTCTCGGTCGCGCCCGGGTCGAGGTGATTCTGGTGTCGCGCAACAGCGCCGACACCGGGCTGCGGGTGTTCAACTCGATTGACCATTACGGGCTGGCGATTTCCCGTGCGGCGTTTGTCGGCGGGCGCAGTCCGTATCCCTACCTCAAGGCCTTTGGCTGCGACCTGTTTCTCTCGACCCATGCCGAAGACGTACGCAGTGCACTGGACGCCGGTTTCGCCGCAGCGACCATTCTGTCGGGTGGTGCCAGCCGTGCGGCCAGCGACGAGTTGCGCATTGCCTTCGACGGAGACGCGGTGCTGTTTTCCGATGAGTCGGAGCGCATCTATCAGGCCGGTGGTCTGGAAGCGTTCCAGGCCAGCGAGCGTGAGGCCGCCCGCGAGCCGTTGCGCGGAGGGCCGTTCAAGGGCTTTCTTGCGGCCCTCAATCTGTTGCAGCGTGAGTTCCCGGAGGACGCCTGTCCGATCCGCACCGCGCTGGTCACGGCGCGATCGGCGCCGGCCCATGAGCGGGTCATTCGCACGTTGCGCGAATGGGACATCCGTCTCGATGAGTCGCTGTTCCTTGGCGGCCTGACCAAGTCAGCCTTTCTCGAAGCCTTTGCGGCCGATGTGTTTTTCGACGATCAGGCCGGCCACTGTGAATTGGCCCGTGAAGTCGTCGCCACCGGTCACGTGCCCCATGGCATAAGCAACGAGCAAAAGGTTTAAGCCCGCCATTCAATACGTTGCGCCGGACGTCGCAGTCGCCAAGGCACTGCTAAGCTGAATCAAATCTCCGCCATGTTGGCAGTTGAGGAGGTCATATGATTCGTTCGATGCTGTATGCCACAGACCTTGGCCTGTACGCGCCCGTGGTGATGCAGCATGCCCTGGAGCTGGCCCGGACCTTCAATGCCAATCTGTATGTCGTGCATGCGGTTGAACCCATGGGGTTGTTTGCCGAATCGGTGCTGCAAAGCTATCTCGATGAGCAGGCGCTGAATGAGTTTCACAGCCAGGGCCTGAATACCGTGATTGCCAGTATCGAACAACGGGTGCTCGACAGTTTTCGTGAGGAACTGGGGGATGAAGGGGAGCACGACCTGGAGCGGATTCAGGCGGTACGGGTACTGCAGGGCGACCCATCGCAGGTGATTCTGGACCAGGCGCAGAAACTCTCCGTGGATTTGTTGATCGTAGGAAGTCACAGCCATGGTGCCGGTGCGGAAACGCCTTTGGGCCGAACCGCCGCCCGTGTGTTGCAACTGTCCAAGGTGCCGGTCTATCTGGTGCCGCTGGTGCAACGTCGCCGCCAAGGGGATCTCTAGAACACGAATAGTGGCAGCCTGATAAAAAAGTTCTAGATTTATTCTTCATGCCATTAATATAGTTATATACCGTCGCTGATGCCCGTGGCGTCTACCTGCTTTGAGGGATTCATATGAAGCTTCAACAATTGCGCTACATCTGGGAAGTGGCGCACCACGACCTCAACGTTTCCGCTACAGCCCAAAGCCTTTACACCTCTCAACCGGGCATCAGCAAACAGATCCGTCTGCTGGAAGATGAACTGGGCGTCGAGGTTTTTGCCCGCAGTGGCAAGCACCTGACCCGGGTTACCCCGGCCGGTGAACGCATCATCACCACCGCTGGCGAGATTCTGCGCAAGGTTGAAAGCATCAAGCAGATCGCCCAGGAATTCTCCAATGAGAAGAAAGGCACCCTGTCGATTGCCACCACCCACACCCAGGCACGTTATGCGTTGCCACCGGTGATCAGCAATTTTATCAAGCAATACCCGGACGTTGCCCTGCACATGCACCAGGGATCGCCGATGCAAATCGCCGAAATGGCCGCTGATGGCACCGTGGATTTCGCCATTGCCACCGAGGCGCTCGAACTGTTCGGCGATCTGGTGATGATGCCGTGCTATCGCTGGAACCGTTGTGTGGTCGTGCCTCAGGGCCATCCGTTGACCAAGTTGTCGAAACTGACCCTCGAAGCGCTGGCCGAATACCCGATCGTGACCTACGTGTTCGGTTTTACCGGCCGTTCGAAACTCGACGAAGCGTTCAGCCATCGTGGCCTGACGCCAAAAGTCGTGTTCACCGCTGCCGACGCCGACGTGATCAAGACCTATGTTCGCCTGGGGCTGGGCGTGGGCATCGTGGCGAAAATGGCCGTCGATCCCAAACTCGACAGTGACCTGGTCGTGCTCGATGCCAGTGAGTTGTTCGAGTCCAGCATCACCAAGATCGGCTTCCGTCGCGGCACCTTCCTGCGGGGTTTCATGTGCGACTTCATCGAGAAGTTCGCGCCGCACCTGACTCGCGAAGTCATGGCCAAGGCCATTCAATGCCACAACAAGCAGGAACTGGAAGAGCTGTTCGACGGCGTCGAACTGCCCGTTCACTGATAGAGAGTCCTAGACCACCTCGGTGACAGCGAACTGTTGCCGAGCACCCGCCACCATGATTTCCACCTCATCGCCCGCGAACTTGCCCAGCAGGCTTTTGCCCAGCGGCGAGCGCGGGGTGATGACGGTTATCAGTTGCCCCACCAGATCGACCTTCAGCCCGGCGGCATCGGGGGCGAGAAACAGCCATTGTTCGCGCCCCTTTTCGTCCTCGAGCCCGAGCAGCGCACCCACTTCGATGCCCCGCTGATCGTCATACGGGCGCAGGGCCAGGTTCTGGCAAAGGGTCAGTGACTGGCGAATCTCCTCGACCCTTCTGGCTTGTCCCGCCGCGAGATACGACGCCTCCAGTCCCAGGGTGTCGTACTTGTTCTCGGCGATGTTTTCTTCATGGGTCGCCGTTTCGTAAGCGGTTTGCGCGGCCCGTTCGGCGATGTCGAGATCGATCCGCAGCCGGTCGAGAATTAGTTGGTGGACGCTGTGTTTATTCATGATCAATCGCAAAATTGCAGGACGTTGGTGCGGCTTTTTTCGCTGGGTGCGGTCCGGTCCTGTTGCAACCAGAACTGACAGCTTGGGTTGGACAGGTTGCGACTGCTGCTGCGGGCCTGATCGAGCCGTTGCTGCTGCTCGTTCTTGCGCAGGTTTTCTTCGTATTGCTCGAACAGCGGGCTTTGGGGCGGAATGTCCGGTACCGGTTGAACCACCACCGGTGGTTTGGCCAGTTGCTCCACAGCCGCCGCTACAGGTGCCAGTTGTTCGCTGAAAAGCAGGCGCGAAGCGAGCCAGCAAGTCAGCACAATGGCAATGAATCCCAGCCACATGCCGAGGGCGATGCTGCCGGTCAACTGCAGGGCGCTCAGGCGAAATGGGAAGGATCGGCGCGGACTGGGACGGTGGGGCATGGTTGCCTCCTGGCGAAAGGTCACTGGCGAGCGCTGATTGTCGCATGAAGAATAATCGCCGTCGGCTCTTCTGCACGGGGTAATTTATGCGGACAATCGGCGCCTTTGCCAACGGGAGCCTGGAATGCCTGAATTGAAAACCCGCTGGGATATTTTTTGCACCGTGGTCGATAACTTCGGCGACATCGGCGTGACCTGGCGACTGGCCCGGCAACTGGTGGCCGAACATGGGCTGGCGGTACGTCTATGGGTCGATGATCTGCGAGCATTCGAGCGCCTTTGCCCGGAAATCGACATCCACGCTGCGCAGCAGTGGCAGCAAGGCGTCGAAGTTCGGCAATGGCCAGCCGAGTGGCAGCCGACGCAAGCCGCCGATGTGGTGATCGCCGCATTCGCCTGCCAATTGCCGAGCGCTTATATGGACGCCATGGCCGAAAGGGAAAAGACGCCGCTGTGGATGAACCTCGACTACCTGAGCGCCGAGGGCTGGGTGATCGGCTGTCACGGTCTGCCCTCGGTGAAGTACAAAAGCGTCCAGAAGTTCTTTTTCTTTCCGGGGTTCCAGAAGGGCACGGGCGGGTTGATACGGGAGCGTGGGTTGCTTGAGCGTCGTCGGCAATTTCAGCAAGACCCGCAGGCTCAAAAGGAGTTCCTGCAAGGTTTGGGAGTTGATCGTGCGCCCGGCGCGCAGTTGATCTCATTGTTTGCCTACGAAAACACCGGGCTGGCCAGCTGGCTCGAGGCGATGGCAGGCGATTCGACGCCCACTCATCTGCTGGTGCCGGAAGGGCGGATTCTCGGTGACGTCGAGCGTTGGCTCGGTGTGGAGGGGTTGGCGGCGGGTGCCGTGCATGTGCGTGAGGCCTTGACCGTGCAAGTGCTGCCATTCGTCCGCCAGGACCAATACGACCGACTGCTGTGGTGCTGCGACTTCAATGGCGTGCGCGGCGAAGACTCCTTTGTGCGCGCCCAATGGGCGGGCCGGCCATTTTTGTGGCACATTTACCGGCAGGAAGAAGATATCCATCTGGACAAGCTCGAAGCCTTCCTCGAACTCTATGTAAAGGGGCTTTCGGACCCTGCGCGGGAAGCGATCAGCGGTCTGTGGCGGGCGTGGAACGCCGGTGAGAAAATGGCCGACCACTGGCAATTCACCCGTAAACACTGGCCAGAGCTGGAAAAACACGCCGAGGTGTGGTGTCTGGAACAGGCCTTGCAGGCGGATCTTGCCACGGCGCTGGTACAGTTTTATGGAAATTGGATATGATACGCGGCCTAGATTTTTGTAAATCCCATCCAAATTCGGATATTCGCAATGAAAACTGGTAAAGAACTCAAACCCGGTACCGTGATCCGTATCGACAACGATCCTTGGCTGGTTCAGAAAGCTGAATTCACCAAGTCCGGTCGTAACAGCGCGATCATGAAGACCAAGCTGAAGAACCTGCTGACCGGCTACAAGACCGAAACCGTATACGGTGCGGACGACAAGCTGGACGACGTGATCCTGGATCGCAAAGAAGCGACCCTGTCCTTCATCAGCGGTGACTCCTACACGTTCATGGACACCACCGACTACACCATGTACGAGCTGAACGCCGAAGACATCGAAGCCGTTCTGCCGTTCGTTGAAGAAGGCATGACCGACGTTTGCGAAGCCGTGTTCTTCGAAGGCCGTCTGGTTTCCGTAGAACTGCCGACCACCATCGTGCGTCAGGTTGCCTACACCGAAGGTTCCGCTCGCGGCGACACTTCCGGCAAGGTGATGAAGCCTGCCAAACTGAAGAACGGTACCGAGCTGTCGGTTGCTGACTTCATCAATATCGACGACATGATCGAGATTGATACCCGCGAAGGCGGTTCCTACAAAGGCCGTGCCAAATAAGCACTGCTTGAGTAATGAAAAAGCCCGACCATTGAGTCGGGCTTTTTTTTGCCTGAACGAAACATGACCCTGTAGGAGCGAGCTCGCTCGCGATGGACGTTAACGATAACGCGGGAAATCTGAATGCCCGCGTTGTCTGGGCGTCCATCGCGAGCGAGCTCGCTCCTACAGGGTACAGGGTGGGGCGGTGTTATTTCTTCAGGTGTTGTTTCAGTTCTTCAGACGCCTGCAACATCGCCGAACGCACCGCTGGCACCTGGCTCACCACGTTGAGCAAGCCGTAGTCGTGGATCATGCCGTTGTAGCGAACCGCAGTGACCGGCACACCAGCCTCGTCCAGTTTGCGGGCGTAGGCTTCGCCTTCATCGCGCAGCACATCGGCACCGGCGGTCTGCACCAGCGCTGGTGGCAATCCCTTCAACTGGGCGGTGGTCGCACGCAGAGGGGAGGCGTAGATCTCGTTACGCTGATTGGCGTCGGTGGTGTAGTTGTCCCAGAACCACTTCATCGCATTTTTGGTGAGGAAGTGCCCTTCGGCAAACTGGTTGTAGGACGCGGTTTCGAAGTTGGCATCAGTCACCGGCCACAACAGCACCTGGAATCTGATCGCCGGTGTGCCCTTGTCCTTGGCCATCAGCGCGACCACGGCCGCCATGTTGCCGCCGACACTGTTGCCGGCCACCGCCAGACGCTTGCCATCGACGTTGATCTCTTTACCGTGCTCGGCCACCCATCGGGTCGCCGCGTAAGCCTGGTTGATCGCCACCGGGTAATGCGCTTCCGGTGATGGCGTGTAGTTCACGAATACGGCCGCCGCTCCAGAACCCGTCACCAGGTCACGCACCAGCCGCTCGTGGGTCGGGAAATCCCCCAGTACCCAGCCGCCGCCATGGAAGAACATGAACACGGGCAGCTCACCCTTGACCCCGGCCGGCCGGACGATGGTCAGGCTTAGCGGTTGGCCGTCGACCTGAATGGTCTTCTGGCTGACATCGGCCTTTGGCAGTGTCAGCTTCACCCCGGCCTGCGCGCCCACCAGCACGGCGCGGGCATCTTTCGGGCCGAGCTGTTCAAGCGGTTTGCCGGTACCGGCATTCAGCACATCGAGGAACGCCTGGGTGTTGTGTTCAACGCCATCACCCGCGAATGCGCCGTTGATCGACAGGGCGAGAAGGGTACCGGTCAAGACTTTGCTGAAAGTGTTCATGTTCGTTTCCTGTTCGGGCCTGAGTGGTTGGCGGTCAGACGGTCACGTGCAGGCGCACATCGACGTTGCCACGGGTGGCGTTGGAGTACGGGCAGACCTGGTGGGCTGCGTCAACCAGTGCCTGTGCATCGGCTTGTTCCAGACCCGGCAGGCTGATGTGCAGGTCGATGTCCAGACCGAAGCCACCGGGGATCTGGCCGATGCCGACGTGGGCGGTGATCGACGCGTCGTTCGGGATGCTGCGCCTGGTCTGGCTGGCCACGAATTTCAGGGCGCCGATAAAGCAGGCGGAGTAGCCGGCGGCGAACAGTTGCTCGGGGTTGGTGGCTGCGCCGCCCGCACCGCCGAGTTCTTTCGGAGTGGCGAGTTTGACGTCGAGGATGTTGTCGCTGGAAACCGCACGACCGTCACGGCCACCGGTGGAAGTTGCGATTGCGGTGTAGAGAGTTTGCATGGTGAAAGCCTCGTTCAGGGTTCTGGTTGTTTGCGCTAAATGTTTGCGCGCTAAGTAAGTGCGAAATAAATGTATCGCGCAAATGTTTAGTGCGCAATATAAATTTTCAAGAAAGTTTGAAAAAAACCAAAGGGCGGCGAAACTGTTTTGGCTGGAAGCGTCGAGTTAGAGCATTCGGCGGGGGATTTTTCAGGCTGGATTTTTTTCAGGAGGAGGGGGCGAACCCGATTTTCCGATGGGCCGCAGAACTACTGTGGGAGCGAGCCTGCTCGCGATTACGGTATGTCAGGCAACATCAATGTTGAATGTGACATTGCAATCGCGAGCAGGCTCGCTCCTACAGAAGGGGCCTGAAATTACAGGCTGTCTTGCAGGTGGCTGCGCAGCGCTTGCAGTTCCGCTTGCAGGTTTTGCAGGCGCTCCAGCGTCATCCCGCTGGCGCCGAGGATGCATTGGGGAATATCGCGGGCCTTGTCGCGCAGTGCCCGACCCTGTTCGGTGAGCTCGACGATCACCACGCGCTCGTCTTCACGGCTGCGGGTTCGGCTGAGCAGGCCTTCGGCTTCCAGGCGCTTGAGCAGCGGCGTCAACGAGCCAGGGTCGGTCAGTAACCGCGTGCTGATTTCGCCTACGGTCAAACCGTCCCGTTCCCACAACACCATCATCGCCAGGTATTGCGGGTAGGTCAGGCCCAGCGCTTGCAGCAAGGGTTTGTAGACCTTGGTCATCATCAGCGAAGTGGAATGCAGTGCGAAGCAGGCCTGATTGTCCAGCAGCAGGTGGTCGCAGTTGTCCGGGGTGTTGCGCTCGGTGGTCATGTCGAAGCCTTGATCTGTGATCCTGAGAATCTAGCGGGCGAATCTTTAATGCGCCAGATAATTCTGATCAGTGCCGTTGCAAATGGGTTTGCAGCACCAGATCCCAGGGCGGAACCGGGCTGAAGCGGGTTTTCAGGTACTCCAGCAACAAGCGGCTGCGGGAGTTGGGTTGTTGTTCCAGGCGCAAGGCATAGATGCCGGCGCTTTCCGGTTTCGGCAGGCCGCTGTCGCAGAACAGCGGCAGCAATTCACCTCGCAGCAGGTATTCGCTGGCCAGCCAGGTTGGCAGGTGCGCGATACCCAGTCCGGCCAATGCGCCGCATACCAGCGCCTCGGCATTGTTGGCGCTCATGCGGACCCGCGCCGGCCGGTGCAATTGCATTTGCCCGTCCTGCTCGAAACGCCAGGCGAAAAGCGGGGCCAGGCCATCCCAGTCGAGTCCGTCGTGTTCGGTCAGCTGTGACGGATCGGTCGGCACGCCGCGACGCCGCAAATAATCAGGGCTGGCGCAAGCGATACGCACCATGCTCGCCAGTGGCGTGGCGACCAGCCGGGTATCGGCCAATTGCCCGGCGCGCAGCACCAGATCGACCTTGCCAAGGTTCTGGCCCTGCATGTCGACGAAACTGTCGATCAAGTGCAATTGCACATCGAGCCCCGGATAGAGCATGAGGAAGTCGGCAATCACTGGTGCCAGATGCCGGCGCCCGAAGGCTGCCGGCGCATCGATACGGATCAGACCTTCCGGCGCGCTGCTCAAGGAAACGGCTTCGGCCCGCGCCAGGCGCAACTCGGCGACGATCCGCCGTGCTCGCTCGGCAAAGGCCAATCCCGCCGGGGTGGCGCGTACCGCATGGGTGCTGCGGATGAACAACTGACTGCCGACCGCGTTTTCCAGGCTGTCGATACGCCTTGCCACGGCCGAAGGGGTCAGCGGATGACGGCGCGAGGCGGCGGAAAAACTGCCGGTTTCCAATACATCAAGGAACAAGGCCAGTTGGTCGGTCAGTTGATTGGGGTTCATGGCAGGTCTGTGCTTGTGCGAGTTCGGCACAGCCATTGTGCGTCGCTGTGCGTTTCCGCACCAGAAGCAACTGCGTAGGATCGATAGTGTGACGCGAGGAGGAATTGGCGGTGATTGAGTTTCTGATGTATCTGGCCTTCGGCGCCGCCCTGGGCACCCTTGGCGGTTTGTTTGGCATCGGCGGCGGCTTGATTGCCATTCCGTTGCTGGGCGTGCTGTTCGGGCTCGATCAGCAGATAGCCCAGGGCACGGCGTTGGTGATGGTGGTGCCGAACGTGATGCTGGCGCTGTGGCGTTATCAGCAGCGCAACCGGATCGAACTGCGTCATGCGCTGCCCTTGGCAACGATGGGCTTGAGCTTTGCCTGGCTCGGTTCGATGTGGGCCGTGGGCATTGATGCGCAAACCATGCGTTCAGGGTTTGTCGGGTTCCTTGTTGCACTATCGGCCCTTAACCTGGCACGCATGTTCTGCGCTGGCGCCCCGGCGGCTTCGCAGATTAATCACGGGTGGCCATGGCTGGGTGTACTCGGTGCAGCGTCCGGCACCATGGGCGGCGTGTTTGGCGTCGGCGGAGCCGTGGTGGCGACTCCGGTGCTGACCAGCGTGTTCGGGGCCAGCCAGGTGGTGGCGCAAGGGCTGTCCCTGGCCCTGGCGCTGCCGAGTACCGGTGTGACGTTGGTGACTTATGCCGTGCACCATCAGGTGGACTGGTGGATCGGCGTGCCCTTGGCGGTTGGCGGACTGCTCAGCATCAGTTGGGGGGTAAAGATTGCCCATGCCATACCGGAGCGGCTGCTGCGCGGGTTGTTCTGCGGCTATCTGGTGGCGTGTGCGGTGACCCTGGCCTTCAAAGTTTGAAGCCTTCAACGATGTGTTCGGCCAGGCATTCGGTGATCGGTGACGGGTTATGCAGGTTGCGCACGAGCATGATGCTGGCCTCGGGCAGCAGCGGCAGGTCTTCGGCTTCACCGAGGATGCGCATGTCTGCGGTGATCAGGCTTTCAAGCTGCGCGGTGACTGCCAGGCCGGCGCTGACCACCGCCATGATCGCCGACAGGCTGTCGCTGTTGTACGCCACCCGGTAATCGCGCCCCTGGGCATCCAGGGCATTGCAGGCCCACTGGCGGCAGAAGCAATCACTGTTGAACATCGCCAGCGGCAGCGGCGTCTGCTCGTGAGCGCTGTAGCATTGCGCCTCGGCCCAGACAAAGCGCTCCTTGCGCAACAGCTGGCCGATTTCGCTGCCCGGTTCGCGGGTGACGATGGACAGGTCCAGATCCTGTCGCATCAACAGCTGTTTCGATGATTCGCAGTGCACTTCTATCTGAATCAGCGGGTAGGACTGGGCAAATCGGCGCAAAATCCCCGGGAGGAATCGCATCACATAATCGTCCGGCGTACCGATGCGCACTGTGCCGACCATGTCGGGTTCACGCAGGGTATTGAAGACCTCACTGTGCAGCTTGAGGATCCGCCGGGCATAACCCAACAACACCTGGCCTTCGGCCGTCAGTCGCACCTGCCGCCCGTCGCGCTGGAACAACTGGCGCTGCAGCACATCTTCTTCCAGTCGTTTCATCTGCATGCTGACGGCTGACTGGGTGCGGTTGACCATTTCGCCGGCGCGGGTAAAGCCGCCCTGGTCGGCGATGGCGACGAAGGTGCGCAACACTTCGGTATCGATACTCGGGTAGGCGGACATCCATCAATCTCCGAGATATGTGACATCAGAAACATTCGTTGGATTGATCTTAGACCCGGCGCGAGACTGGAGCCATCCAAACGGAGGGCAACAAGATGAAAGGTCATCACGAGTTCCATGGTGCAGAAAAACACTCGATTCACCTGATTTCCGATCTGCTGCACAAGGTCGGCCGCTGGTACGAACTGCATCGCGAGCGCGAACTGCTGGCGAGCTTGAGCGACGAAGCACTCAAGGACATCGGCATGAGCCGTGCGGATGTGGAGAACGAGTCGATCAAACCGTTCTGGAATGATCCGATGCATAAATGACCCGATAATTAATTGATGAAAGCCACGCTACACAAACTCCTTACCGGTGAGGTAGGTTGCGAGCAGACAAGGAGATGCCCATGCCCGCAACATTGTCCTTTACCCTCAATCAGGCTCGGCGTCTGGCGCTGGCCGCCCAAGGGTTCAACGGGCGGCAGCCGCCAGCGGCGATCAAGGCTGTTGCGCTCAATCGCCTGATCGAACGGCTGGGCATTTTGCAGATCGATTCGGTCAACGCATTGGTGCGTTCGCACTACCTTCCGCTGTTTTCCCGCCTCGGCAATTACTCTTCCGATTTGCTCGACCAGGCGGCCTGGAGTCAGGGCCGAAGACGAACACTATTCGAGTACTGGGGCCATGAAGCCTCGTTGCTGCCTCTTTCCATGTACCCATTGATGCGCTGGCGCATGCAGCGTGCGAGCCGTGGCGAAGACATTTATCAGCAGCTGGCGCGTTTTGGCCGTGAACAGCAAGACACGATTCGCCGGGTGCTGGCTTCGGTCGAGGAGCAGGGCGCACTTGGCGCCGGGAGCCTGTCGACCCGTCAGGAACGGGCCGGGCCCTGGTGGGACTGGAGCGCGGAAAAGCATGCGCTGGAATGGCTGTTCGCTGCCGGTGAAGTCACCGTTGCCGGACGGCGCGGCTTCGAAAGGCTCTACGATCTGCCGGAGCGGGTGATTCCTTCGGCGATTCTTGCGCACCCTGTCCTCAGTGAAGACGACGCCCAGCGCAGCCTGTTGCGGCATGCGGCAGCGGCCTTGGGTGTCGGTACGGAGAAGGACTTGCGTGACTATTTCCGCTTGAACCCTGCGGACAGCCGCTTGCGTCTGGCTGAGTTGGTCGAGGCCGGTGAATTGCTGACCTGCGAAATCGAGGGTTGGCGACAGCCGGCCTATTGCCTGCACGAGCCAAAAGTGCCGCGCAAAGTTGCGGCCAGTGCATTGCTCTCGCCGTTCGACTCGCTGGTGTGGGAGCGCAGCCGGACCGAGCGGCTGTTTGATTTCCGCTACCGGCTGGAGATCTACACGCCGCAGGAAAAACGCGTTTACGGTTATTACGTCCTGCCGTTTTTGCACAATGAACGGATTGCCGCACGGGTCGATCTGCGCGCCGAACGGGCGGCTGGCCGTTTGGCAGTGCATGCGGTGCACGAAGAAGAGCCCGGGCTGGATGACGAGGGGATGCTGGCATTAGCGGTCAATCTGCGACAGATGGCGGATTGGCTGGGGTTGGCACTGGTGCAATTGAATTGCCCGCGGGCGAGTGCGGACAGGTTGCGGGTGGCATTGGCACAGATTGATGGTGACTGAGCTGGCCTCTTCGCGAGCAGGCTCGCTCCTACACAGGGGGCCGCGGTCCAGTGTGGGAGCGAGCTTGCTCGCGAAGGGCGCGACGCGATTTAGCGCCGAACCTGCTTCAGTGTCTCGGCAATCAAAAACGCCAATTCCAGCGACTGATCGGCGTTCATTCGCGGGTCGCAATGGGTGTGGTAGCGATCCGACAAACCGTCCTCGGTAATCGGCCGCGCACCACCGATGCACTCGGTGACGTTCTGCCCGGTCATTTCGATATGGATACCACCGGCATAGCTGCCCTCGGCTTCGTGCACCTGGAAGAACTGCTTCACCTCGCCAAGGATCTGCGCGAAGTCGCGGGTCTTGTAGCCGCTGCTGGCCTTGATCGTGTTGCCGTGCATCGGGTCGGAACTCCACAGCACCTGCCTGCCTTCGCGCTGGACGGCGCGGATAAGCTGCGGCAGGTGATCGCCGACCTTGTTCGCGCCCATCCGTGCGATCAGGTTCAGGCGGCCCGGGTCGTTGTCCGGGTTGAGCACGTCGATCAGGCGAATCAGGTCGTCCGGGTTCATGCTCGGGCCGACCTTGACCCCGATCGGGTTGTTCACCCCGCGCAGGAATTCGACGTGGGCACCGTCGAGCTGGCGGGTGCGGTCGCCGATCCACAGCATGTGGGCCGAGCAGTCGTAGTAATCATTGGTCAGGCTGTCGCGACGCACGAAGGCTTCTTCGTAGTTCAGCAGCAGCGCTTCGTGGGCGGTGAAGAAACTGGTTTCGCGCAACTGCGGCGAACTGTCCATGCCGCAGGCGCGCATGAACGCCAGGGTTTCATCGATGCGGTCGGCCAGGTGGCTGTACTTTTCCGCCAGTGCCGAGTTGGCAATGAAGTCCAGGTTCCACTTGTGCACCTGATGCAGATCGGCAAAACCGCCCTGGGCGAACGCGCGCAACAGGTTCAGGGTGGCGGTGGACTGGTGATAGGACTGCAACAGGCGCTCAGGATCCGGCACACGGCTTTTTTCGTCGAAACCGATGCCGTTGACGATGTCGCCGCGGTAAGCGGGCAGGGTCACGCCATCGATGGTTTCGTCGTTGGCCGAGCGCGGCTTGGCGAACTGCCCGGCCATGCGCCCGACCTTGACCACCGGGCAGCCGGCGGCAAACGTCATCACGATCGCCATCTGCAACAACACCTTGAAGGTGTCGCGAATTTTCGCAGCGGAGAATTCTGCGAAGCTTTCGGCGCAGTCGCCACCCTGCAACAGAAACGCGCGGCCCTGGGTCACCTCGGCAAACTGACGGCGCAACTCCCGGGCTTCACCGGCAAACACCAATGGCGGATAACTGGCCAGGGTCTGCTCGACCTGCTGCAGATGCGCGGCGTCGGGGTATTGGGGTTGTTGCTGGATCGGCAGGGCGCGCCAGCTGTCGGGGCTCCAGGGTTGGCTCATCACGGTCTCTAGTGTTTTCGCTCGGACCTCCATGTTATCAGCAAATTAGTGCGTGACCTGTTCCCGTCGCTTCGCCGACAATCTCGCCTTTGCCGCTCTCTACACGCGGTGTTATCGCGTCGCCGACCCCGGTGACGATCAGGAGATGAAATGACTGAGGAGCGCGTCGAGCATCTGCTCGCCGAGGTACAGGACGAGTTCGGCGTGATTCGTGTGCTGGAAGTGGCCGATTACCGTTTTCTCGAGTTCGGTGATGCCATCGAGCAAAGCTGCGTGTTCACTGCCGATCCAAGCTGGCTCGAATATGACTATACCCGGGCGATGCTGATCGGCGCGCTGTGCCACGAGCACCCGGAAAGTGCGCTGTTTCTCGGCCTCGGTGCCGGGACGCTGACTCAGGCCTGTCTCAAGTTCCTGCCGCTGGAAGATGTCGAAGCCATTGAACTGCGCCCGGACGTACCGCGCCTGGCCATTGAATACCTGGGGCTGGATGACGATCCGCGCCTGTACATCCGCGTTGGCGATGCGCTGGAGCTGCTCGACACTGCCGAGTCGGCCGATCTGATTTTCGTCGACCTTTATACCGATGTCGGTCCGGGTGTCGGGCACCTGGCCTGGAGTTTTCTGGAAAACTGCCAGAAGCGATTGAATCCGGGTGGCTGGCTGGTCATCAATCAATGGGCCACCGATGATGGCAAACCCTTGGGCGCCGCCTTGTTGCGCGGTTTGTACCATCGACATTACTGGGAGCTGCCGGTGAAGGAGGGCAACGTGATTCTGATCGTGCCGTCGGAGCTGGATCAGGAGCTGGACCTGGACGGCCTGATCGCCCGCGCCCAAGGGCTGGCGCCGCGGTTGGGGTATTCGCTGGAATCGTTGATCAAGTGCATTCGCCCGGCTACATGACTGTGCTGACTCTCCGGGCCCCTTCGCGGGCTTGCCCGCGATGGGGCCTTCAAGGCCACTGCAAAAGCTAAAGCCCTTTGAACACGCCAGGCCGCCGCTCCACCATCGACCGCACACCTTCCTTGATATCCTCGCTGGCCATCAACTTCTTGACCAGCGCGGGCAATCCCTGTGCCGCTGCGGTTTCTCCTTCATACCGGGCCTGTCGCGCCGACATCAGCGTCGCCTGCACCCCAAGCGGTGCCTGACGGGCGATCCGCTCGGCCAGTTCAACCGCGCGGGGTAGCAAGTCTTCACTGGCCATGACTTCCTGCACCAGGCCCAGGTGCAGCGCATCCCGGGCGTCGAATTCATCCCCGGTCAACAACCAGCGCATGGCGTTGCCCCAGCCGGCGACCTGATGCAGGCGCAGGGTGGCACCGCCGAACGGGAAGATTCCCCGCTGTACCTCCATCTGGGCGAACCGGGTGTTGCTGGCGCACAGGTTGATGTCGGCGGCGAGCATCAATTCGATGCCAACGGTCAGGCAATAGCCCTGGGCGGCGACGATGACCGGCTTGCTGACCCTGGGGCCTGCGAACACCCCCCACGGATCACAGCCGCCAGGGGGGACTTGCCAGCCGTCTGCAAGGGTGACGCTGGCATTGACCAGGTCGAGCCCGGCAGTAAAGTGCTCGCCATGCCCGAACACCACCGCCACGCGCGCCTCGCCGTCGGCTTCGAACTCGCCATAGGCCAGGCTCAATTCGTTGAGCAGGTCGAGGTCAAAGGCGTTGCGCTTGGCCACCCGATCCAGACCGATCAGGAACACGTGACCACGCCGTTCGCGGCTGACTCGACTGGAGCAGGGCTGATTCATGGAGCGATCCTCGGGGGGTAGGAAAGGCGTGCGGGGACCTGCGGTCTGCACGGCAAGGGTGAACCGTTTTAGCGCCATCACCCGCAAGGCCGGGCCTTTGAAAAATAGACGGCTGACCGATTATTCGCAAAGGCTGTGACACAACGGTGTATCCGGTGGATTTCCGATAAAAAAAGCTCCCTTTTCGGGCGAATTCCGGTATAGTGCGCGCCGGCCTTTAACCGGGCCGCGTTTAGGTAGCGCAATTCCCCGAAGCCAGCTTCGGCTGCACGTCCGCCCAGCGGACTCTTCCTTGACGATTCTTTTCATTCATTCGTTTTCGCAAATCCCCGCCGACAAAGCTGCCAGGGCGACTCTTGAGTCTCAACACGGCATGTGCAGCTTTGGAGCATGGGTCTTTGCGGATGCACTTAGAGGCAGACCCATGACCCAGGAAATCGGCGGCTTCGCCGCTCTTGAACTTCATCCCAATATTGTCGCTGCAGTAGTCGCTACCGGCTATGAAGAGCCTTCGGCCATTCAGCAGCAGTCGATCCCGATCATTCTCGCCGGTCACGATATGATTGGTCAGGCGCAAACCGGTACCGGTAAAACCGCTGCCTTTGCCCTGCCAATTCTGCACCGCATTGATCCGTCCAAGCGCGAGCCGCAAGCTCTGATCCTGGCCCCAACTCGTGAGTTGGCGCTACAAGTTGCAACCGCTTTCGAAACCTACGCCAAGCAAATGCCGGGCGTGACTGTTGTGGCTGTCTACGGCGGCGCGCCGATGGGCCCACAACTGAAAGCAATCCGTAATGGCGCACAGATCGTTGTCGCCACTCCGGGCCGTCTGTGCGACCACCTGCGTCGCGACGAAAAAGTACTGGCGACCGTGAACCACCTGGTTCTCGACGAAGCCGACGAAATGCTCAAGCTGGGCTTCATGGACGACCTGGAAGTCATCTTCAAGGCCATGCCGGAAACCCGTCAGACCGTACTGTTCTCGGCGACCTTGCCACAATCGATCCGTGCCATCGCCGAACGCCACCTGCGCGATCCGAAGCACGTCAAGATTCAGAGCAAGACCCAGACCGTTACCGCGATCGAGCAGGCTCACCTGCTGGTTCACGCTGACCAGAAGACTTCGGCCGTTCTCAGCTTGCTGGAAGTGGAAGATTTCGACGCCCTGATCATGTTCGTACGCACCAAGCAAGCGACCCTGGATCTGGCCGGTGCCCTGGAAGCCAAAGGCTACAAAGCCGCTGCGCTGAACGGTGATATCGCCCAGAACCAGCGTGAGCGCGTGATCGACTCCCTCAAGGATGGCCGTCTGGACATCGTTGTGGCGACCGACGTAGCTGCTCGTGGCCTGGACGTTCCACGCATCACTCACGTGTTCAACGTTGACATGCCGTACGATCCTGAGTCCTACGTTCACCGTATCGGCCGTACCGGCCGTGCCGGTCGCGAAGGTCGTGCACTGCTGCTGGTGACTCCGCGCGAGCGCCGCATGCTGCAAGTGATCGAGCGTGTAACCGGTCAGAAAGTTGCTGAAGTTCGCCTGCCGGACGCTCAGGCTGTTCTGGATGCGCGCATCAAGAAACTGACCAACAGCCTGTCGCCGCTGGTGGCCGATGCCGAATCGACCCACGGTGATCTGCTGGATCGCCTGACCGCCGACATCGGTTGCAGCCCGCGTGCCCTGGCCGCAGCCCTGCTGCGCAAGGCTACCAACGGTCAAGCGCTGAACCTGGCCGCTATCGAGAAAGAGCGTCCACTGGTGCCGAACAACGCACCGCGTGGCGATCGTCCAGAGCGTTCCGGTGATCGTCCTGAGCGTGGTGACCGCGAGCGTCGTGCTCCGATGCCACTGGGCGAAGGTCGTGCCCGTTGCCGTACCGCGCTGGGCGCGCGTGACGGTATCGCGGCCAAGAACCTGCTGGGCGCCATCCTCAATGAGGGTGGCCTGGCGCGTGAAGCGATCGGTCGCATCCAGGTGCGTGACAGCTTCAGCCTCGTCGAGCTGCCGGAAGATGGTCTTGAGAAGTTGCTGACCAAGCTGAAGGACACTCGCGTTGCCGGCAAGCAGCTCAAGCTGCGTCGCTACCGCGAAGATTGATCCGCTCTCGGGCTGATTGATCGAACATGAAAAATCCCCGACTGGTTCGGGGATTTTTTTTGCCTTTCAATCGACGGTGCGGCCTTCGCGAGCAGGCTCGCTCCCACAGGTGCCGCAGATCAAATGTAGGAGCGAGCCTGCTCGCGATGGGGGCGACGCGGTCTGCCTGTCAACCGAAGCGATAAATATCCATCCCCAGTGCCCCCATGGTGAACCCCTGGTGCACAACATTGAACTCACCCCCGGCAGCGCGGGCGAAGTACAGCGGCAACAAGTGTTCGTCGCTGGGATGGTTGCGCACGGCATTCGGTGCTTGCGCGCGATAGTCATGCAACGCGGCTTCGTCGTTCGCTGCAAGCTTCTCGATCATCCAGTCGCGAAACGCCAGGGCCCAGGGTTCCACGCTCTCGGGGCCGGCATGCCAGTCCAGTTCCCGCAGGTTATGGGTGATGCTACCGGAGCCGATCAGCAGGACGCCGTGCTCGCGCAGGCTGGCCAGCGCGTGACCCACTTGGGTCTGCAGGGCGGGGCCGCCTCGGGTGGGCAGCGAAACCTGGACGATCGGGATGTCTGCTTGCGGGTACATCAGCGACAGAGGCACCCAGACACCATGGTCGAAAGGCCGATTGCTGTCGATGCGTGCAGGAAGGCCTGCGGTTTTCAATAGTTCGGCAACCTCTGCGGCGAGTCGTGGATCGCCGGGAGCCGGGTATTGGACTTCGAACAGGGCTTTGGGAAAGCCACCGAAATCATGCCAGGTTTCCGGTTGCGGATTGCCGCTGACCTGCAGCTCATTGCTTTCCCAGTGCGCAGACACCATCACGATGGCCTTGGGCTTCGGTATTGCAGCGGCCAGGCGCGCAAGTGCCGGCCCGCTGGCGCCGGGCTCCAGAGCGAGCATGGGGGAGCCGTGGGAAATGTACAGGCTGGGGAACATGAATGAGCTCCTGAGAGTTAAGATGCAACATCTTCAGTCAGATCATTAATCTAAATCTAATATAAGTTTTAGGGTGTTTTGATCGAATTTTCGGGGTTAATTATGCAGCCGGAGTTTTGGCACAAGAAGTGGGCGTCGAATCAGATCGGCTTTCACCTTCCGCAGGTGAACCCACATCTACAGCGGTTCTGGCCACAGCTGGGTCTGGAAGAAAGCACGCGAGTGCTGGTGCCGTTGTGCGGCAAGAGCCTGGATCTGTTGTGGCTGGCGCACTGCGGGCATGAGGTGCTGGGTGTCGAATTGTCGGAGAAGGCCGTGGAGGACTTCTTCAGTGAGCATCAACTGGATCCGACCGTCAGTGAGCAAGGGCCTTTCAATGTCTATCGGGCGGGCTCCATCGAGCTTTGGTGCGGCGATTTTTTTGCGTTGACGCCTGGTGATGTCGCAGATTGCACTGCGCTTTACGATCGCGCCGCGTTGATTGCGTTACCGCCATCGATGCGCGAGCAGTACGCGACGCATTTGAAACAGATTCTGCCCAAGGGCTCTCTGGGGGTGTTGATCACGCTGGACTACGACCAGGCTGAAATGTCCGGGCCGCCATTTGCTGTGCTCGATGATGAAGTGCAGCGGTTGTTCGGGGCTTCGTGGGGATTGAAGATCCTCGAAGATCAGGATGTCTTGAGCGAGAGCGGGAAGTTCCTTGAAGCGGGTGTGACACGGCTTGAGGAGCGGGTGTATCGGGTTTCCAGTCGGTAATAGCGGTTAGCAGCGCTGGCCCCTTCGCGAGCAGGCTCGCTCCCACATTGGACCTGTGTCCAACACATAATCCCTGTGGGAGCGAGCCTGCTCGCGAAGAGGGCTGAAGGAACGCTCACTATCCGAGCAGACAAAAAAAAGGCCCGCATCGCTGCGGGCCTTTCATTTGCGGTGGAGCCTCTTAGCCGCGACGACGAGCCAGGGCGTCGATACGCTCTTCCAGTGGTGGGTGGCTCATGAACATGCGAGCGAAGCCTTGCTTGATGCCACCGTTGATGCCGAAGGCGTTCAGGGTGTCGGGCATGTGCACCGGCAGGCCTTGTTCCGCCCGCAGGCGCTGCAGGGCGCCAATCATTGCGGCGGTACCGGCCAGGTTTGCACCGGCTTCGTCGGCACGGAATTCGCGCTTGCGCGAGAACCACATGACAATGGCGCTGGCCAGGATGCCCAGAACCAGTTCGGCGAAGATGGTTGCGACGTAGTAGGCAATGCCCTGGCCTTCTTCGTTCTTGAAGATCACTTTGTCGACGAAATTGCCGATGATCCGTGCGAAGAACATCACGAAGGTGTTCACCACGCCCTGGATCAACGCCAGGGTAACCATGTCGCCATTGGCCACGTGGCCGATTTCGTGGGCCAGGACGGCCTTCACTTCATCCGGCGAGAAGCGCTCGAGCAAACCCTGGCTGACCGCGACCAGTGCGTCGTTCTTGTTCCAGCCGGTGGCGAAGGCGTTCGCCTCGTAGGCCGGGAAGATACCGACTTCGGGCATCTTGATCCCGGCTTCGCGGGACAGTTGCTCGACGGTTTGCAGTAGCCATTGCTCGTGACGGGTGCGTGGCTGGGTGATGATCTGGGTGCTGGTGCTCATCTTCGCCATCCACTTGGAGATGAACAGCGAGAACAGCGAACCGGCGAAACCAAAGACCGCACAGAAAATCAGCAGCTGATTGAGGTTGAGATCAACCCCATTGGCCGCCATGAACCCGTTGAAGCCGAAAAGGCTCAGGGTGATGCTGGCAATCAGCACGACCGCCAGGTTAGTGGCCAAGAACAGCAGGATGCGCATCATGGTTGTAGAAATCTCCTCATGCTTAAGATGTAGCGTACTGCGGGGTATATAAGGTGCTGCACCGGGGTATTCAACCGGGTGACTATTTCAAACTGTGTCCTACGGCAACAGTCTAGCTGCTTGCAGGGCATTTCTGATGCGAGTGCAGGAAGTGTTTGTCAGTCAGTTCATGTCGAAAGCCCCGCCTTTGTCAGGCGCGAGCGGGCAAGACGTTACCCGGCGGCGGGCAAAGCGGTAGCCAGCGGCGGAATGCAAAAAAGTGTTGCCGGATGAATCACCGTGCGACTGCAGGAGCGTCGCACGGTGACAGGCCGCTTACTGGCGGTAGGACTTGAGGAAGCCGCCGATGCGTCCGATGGCCATCTCCAGGTCATCGACACGTGGCAGGGTCACGACGCGGAAGTGGTCTGGCCATGGCCAGTTGAATGCGGTGCCTTGAACCACCAGCAGCTTTTCGGAGAGCAGCAGGTCGAGGACGAATTTCTCGTCGTTATGGATCGGGCAGACCTTGGGGTCGATTCGCGGGAATGCATACAGCGCGCCCATCGGCTTGACGCAGCTCACGCCCGGAATGTCGTTGAGCAATTCCCAGGTGCGGTTGCGCTGCTCCAGCAAGCGGCCCGCTGGCAGCACCAGGTCATTGATGCTCTGATAGCCACCCAGGGCAGTCTGGATCGCATGCTGGCTGGGCACGTTGGCGCACAGGCGCATGTTCGCCAGCATGTCGATGCCTTCGATGTAGCTCTGGGCGTGGTGTTTCGGCCCGGAAATGGCGATCCAGCCGGAGCGGAAACCGGCCACGCGATAGGACTTGGACAAACCGTTGAAGGTCAGGCAGAGCAGGTCGGGCGCCAGGGAAGCGGTGCAGATGTGCACGGCATCGTCGTAGAGGATCTTGTCGTAGATCTCGTCGGAGAACACCACCAGATTGTGCTGGCGGGCCAGTTCCAGCATGCCCAGCAGCACTTCTTTCGAATACACCGCGCCGGTCGGGTTGTTCGGGTTGATGATCACCAGTGCCTTGGTGTTCGGGGTGATCTTGGCCTTGATGTCGGCCAGGTCCGGCCACCAGTTGGCCTGCTCGTCGCACAGGTAATGCACCGGATTGCCGCCCGAAAGGCTTACAGCTGCGGTCCACAGCGGATAGTCAGGCGCAGGCACCAGCACTTCGTCGCCATTGTTGAGCAGGGCCTGCATCGACATCACGATCAGCTCGGAAACGCCGTTGCCCAGGTAGATGTCTTCGATGCCGACGCCTTCTACCTGCTTTTGCTGGTAATACTGCATCACGGCCTTGCGCGCACTGAACAGACCCTTGGAGTCGCTATAACCCTGCGCGGTCGGCAGGTTGCGGATCACGTCCTGGAGGATTTCATCCGGTGCTTCGAACCCAAAAGGCGCCGGGTTGCCGATGTTCAGCTTGAGGATGCGATGGCCTTCCTCTTCCAGGCGCTTGGCGTGCTTGAGCACCGGGCCGCGAATGTCATAGCAGACGTTGGCGAGCTTGTTCGATTTGCTGACCTGCATGGCGATGTGTTCCCGAAAATGAACGATCCAGACGGCGTTTGGACAACCGTGCTGGGAATCCTGCGTATTCACACAGGCCTGACGCCTTGAGATGCAGCACCCATATTTCCGTTTGAATGCGCGTGGACTGGCTGCCAGACTGGCGTTTGACGAGGCGCAATCATACGTGCCGCCCGATCCGTGGAAAAGGTACAGATCGGGCTTTTTCAGCCGCTGAGGTGTGATGATGGAAAAGTTGGAAAAAACCCTGGAAGAGTGGAAGGCGATGCTCGATCCGGAGCAATACAACGTGTGCCGCCTCAAGGGCACCGAGCGACCGTTTTCCGGCAAGTACAACGCCACCAAAACCAACGGTGTGTACCACTGCATCTGCTGCAGGGAGCCGCTGTTCGACTCCAGTACCAAGTTCGACTCGGGTTGCGGCTGGCCGAGTTTCTACGCGCCGATCGGCGACAGCGCCATGACCGAAATCCGTGACGTCAGCCACGGCATGATCCGCACCGAAGTGGTCTGCGCCAAATGCGACGCGCACCTGGGCCACGTTTTCCCCGACGGCCCGCCACCAACCGGCCTGCGTTACTGTATCAATTCGGTGTGCCTGGACCTCGTTCCACGCGAGTAAAGCGAGCCCTGTAGGAGCGAGCTCGCGATGGTCGTCAACGATAACGCGGGAAACCTGGTACCCCGAGTCGTTCTCTGGTCCATCGCGAGCATGCTCGCTCCTACAGTAGTGGATTGGCGTTCGATAATTTAAATTGCACACAATTGAATTGCTCGCTATGTTTATCTCATCTTCCCGAATCCGGAGCCTTCATCATGAGCGACAACCTGCTGAGCATCCCGTGCACCACGATCAAGGGCGAGCAAAAGACCCTGGCAGATTTCGCTGGCAAAGCCGTGCTGGTGGTCAACACAGCCAGCAAGTGCGGTTTCACCCCGCAGTACAAAGGCCTCGAGGAGCTTTGGCAGACCTACAAGGACCAGGGCCTGGTGGTGCTCGGTTTTCCCTGCAACCAGTTCGGCAAGCAAGAGCCGGGCAATGAAGGGGCGATCTCCGAATTCTGCGAGCTGAACTTCGGTGTCAGCTTCCCGCTGTTCAAAAAGATCGAAGTCAATGGTACCGGCGCCCATCCCCTGTTCGTGCAGTTGAAAAAGCGCGCACCCGGTGTGCTGGGGTCCCAGGGCATCAAGTGGAACTTCACCAAGTTCCTGATCGGCAAGGATGGGCAACTGGTCAAGCGCTTCGCCCCGGCGACCAAGCCGCAGGACCTGACCCGCGAGATCGAAGCCCTGCTCAAATGAACACCTTGTCAGTCGATTCCCTGAAGCTCGACAGCCAGCTGTGTTTCAAGCTGTACGCTGCTTCCCGTGCGGTCATTCGCGCCTACAAGCCAATGCTCGATCAGTTGGGCCTGACTTACCCTCAGTACCTGGCGATGCTGGTGCTTTGGGAATGGCAGGAAACAGCCCCGGAGCAACCGACCGTAAAGGCATTGGGTGAGCGTTTGGCCCTGGATTCCGGCACGCTGACACCGTTGCTCAAGCGCCTCGAACAACTGCAACTGGTGCAGCGCCAGCGTTCGGCGCGCGATGAGCGTGAAGTGCATCTGAGCCTGTCGCCGGCCGGCATGGCCTTGCGCGATCAGGTCGGGCCACTCAAGGCGCGTCTATTGTGCGACAGCGGGGTCGATCTGAATCGTCTCAACGACTTGCGTGATGGTCTCGATCACTTGTTGGGGCAGATCAAGGCGCTGTCGTAGCAGGAACCCACAAGTCCAGCAGGGCGGCCAGTTCTTCTCGCCGGAAGGGTTTGGCCAGGTAGTCGCTCATGCCCGCGGCGCGACAGCGTTCGCGCTCTTCCGACATGGCGTTGGCCGTCAGGGCGACGATGGGCAGTTGGGGCCAGCGTCCGCTGCGGCGGATTTGCCGGCTGGCTTCATAGCCATCCATCACCGGCATGTTGCAGTCCATCAGCACCAGGTCGAAATCCCGTTGCTCGAGTTGATCCAGGGCCTCGGCACCATGAGCCGCGGTGGCGACTTCGCAGCCAAGTTTGCCTAGCATGCCCTTGGCCACCAGTTGGTTGACCGGATTATCTTCCACCAGCAGCACACGCCCGCGGCGTTGCGGGCATTGCGTGTCGAGTCGGGCATCGTTGATCGGGTGGGTTTCCGGTTGCAGAATCCGCCGCAACGTCTGATACAACGTATTGCGTGCCAGGGGGCGTGCCTGTTGTTGCAAGGGGGCGAGGGCGTTGGCCTCTTCGCCGGGCATGAAGTTGCCATAAGCGGTGACCAGCAGGATCGGGGCGCCAAGGGTGGGGCGCAAATTGAACAGACATTCGGGGCAGTCGGTGATGAGCACGTCGGCTGTCAGGCCAAACAGTGGGTCATCCATGGAGCGCCGTTCATAGTCCAGCCCCCAGCCAGGCAGCAGACTGTTGAGCAATTCGCCCAGCCCGCTGCTGGCGGCCGTGATAGCGACGACTTTGCCCTTGAGCAGAACGGCAGGCATTGCACGGGTATGGGCGGGCAATGGCAAGTCCGCGCAGAATTGGCTGCCAAAACCCGACTCGGAGCTGATCGTCAGGCGCCCTTGCATGGCCTCGCAAAGGTTGTAGGTCAGCGCCAGGCCCAGCCCGGTGCCACCAAATTGGCGGGTAATACCGGCACCGGCCTGGGTGAAAGGCTGAAAGATCTTGACCTGGGCATCCTGAGGGATGCCGATGCCGGTATCGCACACTTCGACTCTGACTCCGTCCCCGAGCGTCGAAAGGCGCACGTCGACACGCCCGAAGCGGGTGAACTTGAGGGCGTTGGACAGCAGGTTACTGACAATCTGCCGGACCCGGGTCGGATCGCCGAGCACGAGTGGGGGGAAATGCGGATCGATCAGGCAGGTCAGTTCGACACTGGGGGCGGCGTTCTGCGACAACAGGTTGGCGGTGTCTTCGATCAGTGAGCCGAGGTCGAAGGGGATGTGTTCGAGTTCGAGCTGACCGGCATCGAACTTCGACAAATCGAGAATATCATTGAGCAATTCCACCAGCACTTTGCCCGAATCATGGGCGATCGACAGCTGCTGCTGTTGTTCGGCATTCAGCGGCCCGTCGAGGGACAGCGCGATCATCCCGAGCAAGCCATTGAGGGGCGTGCGAATTTCATGGCTCATGTTGGCCAGGAACACCGAGCGGGCTTCGGCCATGTCGAGGGCTGTACTGCGGGCGATCTCCAGTTCCTGGTTGGACTGGCTCAGCCGGTCATTGATTGCCTTGAGCTCGGTGGTACGGGCCGAGACGATGTTTTCCAGTTGGCCCAGATATTCGGTCAGACGATTTTCCGCGTTGCGCCGTTGCCGGATTTCGGTGGCGATGTTTTTGAACTGCTGGCTGGCCACCTTGACCAACACACCGATCTCATCGTTGGCGTGCCCTGAGGGGCATTCCAGTGAAGTCGTTTCGGTACTGCTCGGGTCGCGACCGCTGAGCTCACGGATGACCCGCACCAGGGGTTTGGTCAGCATCACATAGAACAGCGCCAGCAGGATGCCGGACAGCAGCAGGCTGCGGGCGAAGCCGTTGAGCAGGGTCACTTCGGCCCGGCGCAGGAACCGGTCGCCGAAGGCGTAAGTATCGACGTTCAGCCGCAGCGTACCCAGGGAATCGTTGGGGAAATTATCCAGGTAAAGTCGGTCTTCAAACTGTCGATTGGCGCCGAACAGGAAGTCGCTGAACATCCGGTAGCCGTTTTGCATGCCGGGTCGCTTGACGCTGGCCAGCACAGTGCCGTTGTTGTCGGTCAGTTTCGCGCTGATGATAGCCGGCGAGCGCAGCAGGCCCAGGGTCAGTTCCTTGGCGAGTTCGGCGTCGATGTTGTAGGCGATTCGCGAGGCCGGGTTGTGGCTGATTTCCAGCAGCGAAAGGATTTCACGATTGATGGAGGCGTCTTCACTGGCATAATCGATGCTTATTTGCAGCAGGCTGAGCAGCGTGCCCAGAATGAAACCGACCAGCACGGTAAGCCGGGCCTGTTTGAACGACAGCCGGTTGGTGAATTTGATATCCATGGGGGGGTGAACCACTTTCGTTTCCTTTCGCTGCTCAAGCATAGTCGATCATGCCTGCCTGCCGATGTTCTCGCGAGGCCCGTACCGTGGGGGCACCCGTTGTCTGACGCTGTATTTCGTCGCTGTATCACCATCATTACTGTGAACGTGCCCGAGGAGAAGTCGTGGATTCCCGATTGAATGCATTTCTTGAACGAGCCGATGCCGTCCTGGCCCGTATCGAGCCGTTGCTGCCGGCACCCCGGCCAGCCATCGACTGGACCCAATGCCTGGCCGCGCGCTGGCAGCGAGAGTCGCGCGGCGGTTATCTGATGCCGCTGGAGGTCAGCCTCGACATGCGCCTGTCGGACCTGATCGGCGTCGACCGGCAGGTCGAGCAGCTTGGACGCAACACCCGACAGTTCCTCGATGGCATGCCCGCCAACCATGCCTTGCTCTGGGGTTCGCGCGGCACCGGCAAGTCGTCGCTGGTGCGTGCCCTGTTGGCCGAGCACGCTCAAGCCGGCTTGCGTTTGATCGAGATTGAACGTGATCACCTGGCAGACCTGCCGCGAGTGGTCGAACAGATTGGCAAGCTGCCCCAGCGTTTCGTGCTGTTTTGCGATGACCTATCGTTCGAGTCGGGCGAGGGCGATTACCGAGTGCTCAAAAGCGTCCTTGATGGCTCGCTGGAACAGGCACCGGACAACGTTTTGCTGTACGCCACGTCCAACCGTCGTCACCTGGTGCCGGAAAAGGAAAGCGACAACGAAAACTGGAAACGGGTCGACGGCGAACTGCATCCCAGCGAGGCAGTGGAAGACAAGATCGCGCTGTCGGACCGCTTCGGTTTGTGGCTGTCGTTCTATCCGTTTACCCAGGAGCACTTCCTGAACGTCGTCGAGCACTGGATCGGTCAGTTGGCCGGCAAGGCCGGACTGGCGTGGCAGCGCACCGAAGAGCTGGACATTCTGGCGGTACGTTGGGCCACCGGCCGGGGCAATCGCAATGGACGTTGCGCCTATCAATTTGCCCGTTATTGGGTCGGGCTGAAACTGTTGGAGCACAAGGCATGATCGATTTACAAAAGAGCGGCCAGGGTCTCGAAGGCTACGGCATGCTGCACGCGCAACTGGAGTCCTTGCTGGCGGACGAGCGGGATTTCATCGCCAATGCCGCACAATTCTCGGCGTTTCTGTTCAATCAACTCGATGACCTGAACTGGGCGGGTTTCTACCTCAACCGCAATGAGGAATTGGTGCTGGGCCCGTTTCAGGGGCAGATCGCTTGCGTGCGGATTCCGTTCGGGCGCGGTGTTTGCGGGACAGCGGCAGCCACCTTGCAGACTCAGCTGGTTGAGGATGTGCACGCGTTCCCTGGTCACATCGCCTGCGACAGCGCCTCGAACAGCGAACTGGTGGTGCCGCTGGTCAAGGATGGCCGGTTGATCGGCGTGCTTGATCTGGACAGTCCGAAACTGGCGCGCTTCACCGCACAGGACCAGGCTGGAATCGAACAGCTGGCGGCGATTTTCCTGCGCCTGACCGACTGCTGATCAAGACGCCAGGCCTGCCTTGGCCAGCAGGCCCGGCGCGTCCACCGCATCGATCTGCTCAGGGGCGAGGAAGCGTCTGGCGTACTGCAAATGAATCTGTGCATTGATGAACAACCCGAATAGCTCCGGGTCGATGTGGGCATCACGGCACATGAGTGCCATGATGCCCAGCGCCTCGCTCAAGGTCTTGGCTTTTTTGTAGGGGCGGTCGGCGGCAGTCAACGCTTCGAAAATATCGGCAATCGCCATCATCCGCGCCGGCAGGCTCATTTCTTCTCGCTTCAAGCGTTTCGGATAACCGCTGCCGTCCATTTTTTCGTGATGCCCGCCGGCTATTTCCGCGACGCTGCGCAAGTGCCCCGGGAACGGCAGATGATTGAGCATCAGGATTGTCTGAACTATGTGGTTATTGATGACATAACGCTCCTCGGTCGTCAGGGTGCCCCGGACAGTGCTCAGGTTGTACAGCTCGCCCCGGTTGTATTTGTGGAGCGGGACGTCGAGTTTGAAGCCCAGGGGGTTATCTGGCGGTATCACTTCGTTTTCGTTGCGTTCGAACAGGTGTTCGGGTTTGTCCGCCAGTAACGGTTCGCTGACGGGCAGGGTGGGGGCGGGTGTTCGGGCCTGACGTCGGTGTTCCTCCCAGGACACGCCCAGCCGGTCATCCAGGGTCCGGGTCCAGGTGCGTTCAGCCAGGCGGCGCAGGCGCTGCAGATCTGCGTCGGCCATGGCTTCGCCACCGAGATTGCAGCGGGCAACGAAGGCGAAATCATCATCCAGCCCAGCCAGGCTGGCATTACGCAGTTCTGCCAGCAACTGCTCGTCACCGCCCAGGGCAACGGCCTGCCAATAGCTGATCCAGACGTCGCGCTTGAGTACCTCGAAGCGGGTACGGATTTCGTGAATGCGATCGGTCAGGGTTTCCAGCTTCGTGGCTTTGTCTACGACGTATTCCGGCGTGGTGACCTTGCCGCAATCGTGCAGCCAGGCGGCGATATGCAGTGCCTCCCATTCATCTTCGGTCGGCTGATAGGTACTGAAGGCCGGGTCCTGGCTGTCTGCCGCCGCTTGAGCGAGCATCAGGGTCAGTTCCGGCACGCGCTGGCAATGGCCGCCGGTATAGGGGCTTTTGGCGTCGATGGCACCGGCCAGCAGTTGAATGAAGGCGTCCAGCAGCTGTTTTTGCCGGGCTTGCAGGCGCTGGCTTTCGATGCACACGGCAGCTGCGCCGGACACCGCCTGGAGAAACGCAATGCGGTCCGGCCGCAGTTTGTCCAGATCGCTCTGCTCGCCGCTGTCGGCCAATAGCAACACCAGCAGGCCCACGGTTTCGTTGTGACGATTGTGCAGGCGGATTCCGATCAGATGGACCCGAGGACTTTTCAGTGCGAGGAGGATTTTCTGCAGATCACCCGCCTGCTCGAAACCCAGATTGTTGACGATATTGTCGACGGTTGCCAACTGGTGCAGCCATGGAGGGCTTTGCGCGCTATCGAGCGAGTGTCCGCGGATGTCGAAGGATTGCGGGTTTTCGGCGGTGTTATTGATGACCAGCCCGTGGGGTTCCATGTGCTGGCCATCACCTTCGCGCAGATAGATCAGGCCGGCCTGGGCCTGACCGATTTTCACGGTTTCAAACAACACCCGCTCCAGCAGCGGGGCGAAACGGGTTTCGGCACTGAGGCTGTCAGTGATCTGGAAGAAGCTCGCCAGTGTGTCTTTCATCCGTGCCATCGACACACTCAACTGGTCGACTTCGAGCACCGGCGAGCGCCGGGAAAGCGGAAAATTGAAATCGAAACTGCGAATCGCATCGGCCTCCTGCACCAGGGCGCGCAAGGGTTTGACCAGGACTCTTGATGTCAGCCAACCCAGCGGCACGCATAACAGCAGCGTTGCCAGGGTAATGAGCGCACCTTGCCAGCGCATCCGGTAAGCGTCGACGAGCAACTCGTCTTCCGGTACCAGCAGAGCCAATTGCAGGCCTTGGGGGCCACCTTCCTGCATGCTGCTGCGGGCCACGATCCACTGCCGGCCATCGGCGCTCAGGCGACTACCTTGAGGGGGACTGCCGAGCAACGCACCCAGGCTGGGGCTCAGGTCCGCCGCCTTGATCAGGCGGGATGTCTGATCATCGATGATCAGCCTGCGGCTGTCGGGGTAGGCAATGGCATTGCCTTGGGCATCGAACAGCACGATTTCGGTATTGGCGGTCACGACGTGCTTGGCCAGGGTCGCGCTGAGTTCGGCCAGGGTCAGGTCAGCGGCCAGGATTGCCTTGTCGCCAATGCGTCGCGCCAGCGTCGTGCCAATGTTGTGGGTGGAAAAAAAGATATAGGGTTCGGTCGTGATCTGGTCGCTTTCGCTGCGGGCGCTGATAAACCAGGCGCGATTGCGTGGGTCGTACGTGTCATTCAGATTGTCCTGACGGCTGACAAGTGCCAGGTTCCGGTCGAAAAACAAGGACTGGGAGTGGGCCTGACCACTGCTGGTGTGCTCGATGCTCCAGACCTGGTAAGCCGCCGTGTCTGGAGCTCCGACCAGGGCTTTGACCTCTGGGGTGCGCAGCGGGCGGACCATGAAAAAGTCACCATTGTCGTAGCCCAGGTACAGCGAAGCCAGATTGGGGGTGTCCTCGAGTGACTGGCTGAACGGTTCGAGCAGTGCCAGGCGTTGTTCCAGGTCAGGGGACTGGCCTGCCGGATTGAGTGCCAGCAGGCTCAACAGATGACGAATGGGTTCATAGGTTGCGTGCAGGTCCAGGCGGACATCCTGCTCAATGCGGTTGAACAGTTTCTCACTGCTGGACAGTATGATTTGCGTGGTTTGCCGGTAGTTGAAAAGCCCCAGTACCACTCCGGTCAGCAACAACAGGAAGGTGAACATCACGCTGATATGGACATGCAGTGGAAACCGGCGTGGATCGGTGCGCAGTGGGTCAGGCATTGGGGGCTTCTCCATGATGGTCAACACACTGCCGAGGGTCCAAGCATAGTTAAGGCTCTTTCACTTTGCTTTCGTCGTAATGCTTGATCTGACGTAACAACGCGTCCTCCAGCTCCAGCATGGCGCGCTCCATGGATCTGCAGCATCCAGCCACTGTTTCGCGGTCGAAGTCCTCATGACAGGCTGCTTCGAGCGCCTCGCAGCGGTCGATCAGGCGGGAGGCCTGCACTATCCTGGCTGCGCCTTTGATTTTGTGGGCAATGTCCTGCAGCGCCTGCGTATCCCCGGAGCTGGGTAGCGACAGCAGCGATTGCAGATCCTGGCGGTTGCTGCTCACCAACTCGTTCAGCAATCGCCGGTTCAACATCGGGTTTCCCCCGGTCAGCAGCTTCAACCCTTGCAGGCTGAACGCCGCAGCTGCATGGGTGGGTTCAATGCCTTGCACCCATTGACTCAAGGCACCGAGGCTAAGGGGTTTGAACAGGCAGTCGTCCATTCCGGCTTGTTTGCAGCGCTGTACTTCTTCCGGTTGGGCGTTGGCGGTAAAGCCGAGAACGGTGCAGGGAGGACGAAGGTTTTGTCGTTCATGCTGGCGAATGGCTCGGGTCAGCTCGTAACCGTTCATGACCGGCATGTTGCAATCGGCGATCACCAGATCAAACGGTTGGTCTTTCCATGCCTCGAGTCCCTCCTGGCCGTCGGCCGCGACGGTAAATCGATGCCCAAGAAACTCCAGTTGCTGGCACGTGAGCAAGCGATTGGCCGAGTGATCGTCGACTACCAGAACATTCAATGGGGTAGTGGCGACGACGATTTGCGTTTCGGCCACCTGGGCTGATTGCAGCAGTGGTAACGCTTCCAGTTGCAGCAGCAATTCCACTTTGGTGCCGACGCCCGGCTCGCTGTGCAATTGCAGACTGCCACCCATCATCTCGCAGAGATTGCGGCTTATCACCAGTCCAAGCCCAGCGCCTCCCCTGGCCGATTGCATGGCGTTGTCGGCCTGAGCGAAGGGTTCGAACAGGCGCTGTTGATCCTGTTCGCTGATCCCGATACCACTGTCGTGAATTTGCACCCGCATTTGCACGCGCTCGGATTGTGTTGCCGGGGGCAGGTCGACTATGACCCGGACCTGGCCTTGCTCCGTAAACTTGATGGCATTGCTGATCAGGTTGGATAGCACTTGCTTGAAGCGCAAAGGATCCAGCAACACATCGAAGGTCGGGTGGGCCGATGAAAACTCCAGCACCAGTTCGAGTTCCTTCTGCCGCGCCAGGCCATCGAAAATCCGCACGACCGAGGCCACGAGTTCACCCGGATTGACACGCTCCGGGCTCAGGCTCAAGCGTCCCGATTCGATTCTGGCAATGTCGAGAATGTCGCCAATCAGCTCCAGCAACCCTTTCGCCGAGTTGTACGCGACATCGATGGCCGGACGTTCAGGATGCTGATGATCAAGACGCTTGAGTGTCAGTTCAAGCATGCCAATGATTGCATTCATCGGCGTGCGGATCTCATGGCTCATCGTTGCCAGAAACGTGCTTTTGGCCCGGTTGGCGTTGTCGGCGTGTTCTTTCGCGCAACGCAGATCATCGAGCAGTTGCCGCCGTTCGCTGATGTCGATCCAGCCACCGATAATGCCTTGCACTGTTGCGCTGGAATCCCGATAGGGAAGAATCCAGTGATAAATCGTCAATCGCCGGCCACCGATATGCAGCTCGCGATCGACAATCAACGGTCTGCCCTCGGCCACCACACGCTGGTAGTCAGCCTGGTACTCCCGTGCTTCGAATACATTGCTCATCGATCCCTGCATGACGCTTTTGCCGATCACGTCTTCACGCCTGGCGCAGAACGCTTGCAGGTAACTGTCGTTGCAACTTTGCAGTAGCCCCTGGCGATCACGTACGTAGATCGGATGGGGCGTGCCATTGACCAGCGATCGCATGAACTCGAACTGATCGTTCAACGCACGTTCTGCGGCCTTGCGCTGCTTGATCTGGCGTCGCATGTAGTCGTTCCACGCCATGGAAATCAGCAATAGCGCGCCTGCACCGAAGACGATTTGATAGAACAGCCTTTGATAGTTGCGCCAAGTGCTTTGCGAGGACGCCGAATAGCCGCGCCAGCGACTGTTGATGATGCCCAGCTCCTCCGGTGAGATGCTCAGTAAAGCCTTGTCGAGGATCGCGTTCAGCTCTTTTGCACCCTGAGCGGTGGCAAGGGAAAATGCGGCCTGCTCGGTGCCGATGGTGGTGCTGATTTGCAGTGTGTGCTCGAAAAGCCGCGACGAAATGAAGTAATTGGCAATGATCAGTGAGTTCACCGCCCCCTCGGCCTGACCTTCGGCGAGTAACTCTACGGCACTGAAGGTGTCCTGGGTCTCGATCAACCTGATCCGGGGAAACTCTTTGCGCAGGTAATCCATGAGTGGATTGCCGCGGGCAATGGCCAGGCGCTTGTCCTGCAACTGTTTGAGGTTGGTCGGGCTGTCGGCGGCTTTGCGGGTCAGCAGGACGTAGGAATTTTCCAGAAAGGGGCGGGTAAAGTTCAGCTGGGTTTGACGTTGGGCGCTGGGGAGCAATGGGGCGATCACATCGGCCTTGTTGGCCTTGATCTGTTTGATCATCTCGTCATCGCTGCGGCTGTGCCGGATGTCAAAGCGCAAGCCGGTGCGCAGCCTGATCAGCTCGAGCAGATCTGCGGTGACCCCGCGAAAGTTGCCATTGCTATCGAAAAACGTCAGTGGCGCGAAGGCTTCGTTGACGACGACGCGCACTATCGGGTGGTGCGCCAGCCAGCGTTCTTCCCGGTCGGTGAGTTGCAGCTTTTGATCGGTCAGCAGAATGTCGCTGCCGGCGCTCCAGCGTTTGGCGATGCTTTCTCGTTCACTGGCGGGGATGGCCCTGATCATTGCGTTGATGATGCCAAGCAGCTCGGGGTTGTTCCGGTTAACGGCAAAGCTGAAACCATAGGCTTCCTGTTTGCCGAAGTTGGCCATCCGGATGTTGTTCAAGTACCCCTTGTTGATCATGTAGTGAGTTGAAATGGTGTCGCCGAGAAACACGTCCGCCTGATCGAAAGCGACAGCGTTGATCGCATTCTGGTAGGACGGATAGGACGTGATGATCGCCTTTGGGTACAACGCGGCGACTTCTGCCAGCGGCAAGTAGTGATACACCATGCTCAGGCGCAATCCGGCCAGGCCATCGGTGAGGGATCGGGCTTCCCCTTCGCGGGTCACCAGCACAGGTTGGTCGACGGCATAGGGTATGGACAGTGCAATGTCGGCATTGCCAGCTTCGAATCCATTGGCAGTGCCAAGCAGATCGACTTCGCCGCTCTCCAGTGCAGCGATCGCGGCCCCTCGGGAATCGAAGCGCTGAACCTTGACGGGCAACCCGGTTGTTTTTTCCAGAAAACCGGCGTAATCGGCGGTAAACCCTTCATAGTCCTGACCGCTGGTGGTCAGGTCGAAAGGGGGATAGTCCGGGGCTGACGTCCCGAGCGTCAGTTGATTCTTGCGTTTTATCCATTGTCGCTGGGATTCATCCAGTCGAACCTCCAGCGTCCCGGCCTTCGATCGGCTGAGCAGCCTGTAGTGTTCATTGCCCGGTGCCCCGAACAATGAGGTGCTCACGCATAGACCTGCGGTCACTTGAATCAGAAAGACCTTCAAACGGTTGGGCATCCAGGTTCTCACACTAGTGCATTACGTTTTGCCATCTCGATAAGTTCAACCAGGGATTTGGCTTTGAGTTTCTGCATGAGACGCTTTTTGTAGGTACTCACGGTCTTGTTGCTCAAAAACATGCCCTTGGCGATTTCCTTGTTTGTGCGACCTTGGGCAAAAAGTTGCAAGACCATCAGTTCCCGGTCGTTTACGGATTTGAACAGTTCCAGTTCGATGCAGCGTGTTTCATCTCCGCGGACAGGGTTCAAGGCTTCGCTCGGAAAATAGTTGTAACCGGCAAACACCGCTTTTATGGCACTGACCAGTTCACTGATGTCCTCTTGTTTGCAGACATAGCCCGATGCACCGGATTGCATGCAGCGAATACCGAAAAGTGTTGGACATTGCGCTGTCAAAACCAGTGTTTTGAGAGGGGTGCTCATTGCGTTGAATCGGGATAGTACTTCCAGGCCATCCAGTTTTGGAATGCTGATGTCGAGAATGACCAGGTCCGGCATGCATTCTCGAACCATCTGCATGGCGTCGACCCCATTATCAGTTTCGCCGACGACTTTGTAACCTTCATGTTCCAGTAACATTCGAACGGCAAGGCGGATAACCGGGTGATCGTCGACAATAAAAACGGACTTCATAATCAAGTCCCATGCGAGCTCAAATAAAGCGCGCACCTTAGCTCAGATACTTGGAGGGACGCATGAATGGACTGAGCTGTAGCAGCAATATAGGAAAACTCCTACATATTAAAAAGAATTGGACTACGTATTAACTAGGTTTCTTATTAGGAAGGGTAAGAAAATTTAGCGCTGGTGGGTGCTTTAACAGGAAGTTGCTTGTAAGTTTTGCGCTGTGTATTTGTCGGTTTTCAAGTGTGTCTTTTTCTACTTTTTTGCTGAGGTCAACAAGTCTCTGAATTCAGATTGTTTCAATGGCTTTATCAAGTAACCCAGTAATGGCAGGCCGTGCTCAGTAGCCGTTTTTACAAGTTCATCCAGTTCAGACGTCGTCAGGCTACTCAGAATGATCGCCTGTCTGATCAGTCTTCGCTGACTGGCGAAGCGGACCAGTTCGAGGCCCGTCAGATCGGGCAGGCATTGATCGCATAAAAGGATGTCGAACGGCTGGTCAGCCCCGAGCATTTGCTGCATGGCGTCTTTGGCACTGTCGGTGGTCGTCAGTCGGGTGAAACCATAACTTTCCAGCAGGTATCGAGTGGCTATGAGTTGGAAGGGGTGGTCTTCCACCACGAGGATGCGTAGATCGTGTTCGGCCATGGGTGCACTTCATCTGTCGAACAGAAAGGAGGGCGATTGTTTCGCGAGAGTGCCGGGCAAGCGATCAGTTTGCTCGCCATATGTTGTAGGGCGTTTCGACGAAACTTGAGTGCTGTTGGAGTTTGAAGGGGGATCAGCCATAACGAATGCCGTAATGGCTGATCAGTCGATACGCCTCAGTGGCTGGCGCGTCCGGTCATTTCTAGGGCCATGTCACTGGCATAACTGTCGGTCATGCCGGCGATGAAATCGATCATGCGCAAAAACGACGTGTGTAATGGGCCGCGAGGGTCGGGTGCATTGTTGCCCAGCAGGTCAAGGATGCGCCGGCTTTTGAACGACGGGGTCCGACCGTTGTGCTGCTCCAGCGCTGCTCCGCAAAAGGCGTTGAGCAGGATTTCCAGCGTGGTGTAGGCGCCGATCTCGTGCAGGGTCTTGCGCTTGTCCTGGAAGATTTTCTTGCGGGCCATGTCCTTGGCGTTCAGCACACAACGCTTGGCGGGCCCGTGCATGTGCTCCACCAGGTCGCCGGGCAATGTACCGGCCAGCAGCGCATCCTGTTGCTCGACGAAGGCGCGGGCCGCGGCATTGGTCAAATGCTCGATGGCTTTGCCACGCAGGATCGCCAGTTTGCGTCGGCGCGAATCGCCGGGACCGAGCTGGCGGTAGGTCTCCGGCAAGTCATCACCCACCAGGTCTAGCAGCAGTGACTCGACTTCGGCGTATTCCAGCAACTCCATTTCCAGGCCGTCCTCCAGGTCGATCAGCGCATAGCAGATGTCGTCTGCGGCCTCCATCAGGTACACCAGCGGATGCCGCGCCCAGCGTTGCTCCTCCAGCTGCGGCAGGCCGAGTTTATGGGCGATCTGCTCCAGTAGCGGCAGCTCGCTCTGATAACAGCCGAACTTGTGTTTCTTGTATCCCAGCGAGTCGGCGTGCCTGGCCGTCCATGGATACTTCAGGTACGTGCCCAGCGTTGCATACGTCAGTCGGGTGCCGCCGTCGAACTGGTGATACTCCAGTTGAGTGAGTACCCGAAAGCCCTGGGCATTGCCTTCGAAATTCAGGAAGTCATCGCGCTCGGCTTCACTCATTGCATCCAGCCAGCCACGGCCGGCAGCTTGCTGGAACCAGTGACGGATCGCGTCTTCACCGGAATGGCCGAAAGGCGGGTTACCGATGTCGTGTGCCAGGCAAGCCGATTGCACAACCATCCCCAGGTCGCTGGGTTCGCACCAGTCGGGCAGGGCATTGCGGATGGTTTCGCCGACCCGCATGCCCAGCGAGCGACCCACACAACTGACTTCCAGCGAGTGGGTCAGGCGCGTATGAATGTGATCATTGCTGGATACCGGATGGACCTGGGTCTTGCGCCCGAGGCGGCGGAAAGCTCCCGAAAAAATGATGCGGTCATGGTCTTTGTGAAAAGGGCTGCGGCCAAGCTCTTCAGGGCTGTGCAGAGGTTTTCCGAGACGTTCGCGAGTAAGCAGGGTGTGCCAATCCAAGGCGGGGGCTCTCCGTCAGGTGACTGATGACCTAGCTTCCCGTTTCGCGCCATGACCTGCAAGCGGAACTACACCCCGGAGGTGTCGATATCGATGAGCAGCAGGCCTGCGGGATGCGTCCCTCGATAGAGGGACGCATCCCGTAGACGTTGCAGGAGTGCATCCAGAAAGATACTGATCAGTCTTTGCGCGAAGAGCCCTGCATGATCAGTTTGATCAGCGGCCCCAATGTCGTGCCGAGGCGGATCAGGCGGGTCAGGCCGCTGAGGCCGCCGCCGTTTTTTGCACCCTTGCCGGTCAGAAAGCCCAGCAAAGTGACGGCGGCCACGCCCCAGAGGGGGGCGTGTTTGATGCCGAAACCGTCCTGCAGGCTCTGCGTCATCCCGCGCATGCGTTTTAAAGGTTGCAGCAGCTGCGCGGATTCGTGGCGGATTTCCTGACGATGCATTTCCATGCGCAGGCGGATCAGGGCCTTGCGCATTTCCGCGCGGGAGCTGTTGTGTGGCAATTCAGGCAGGCTCATGGCAGCAGGCGCTCCCGATCATTGGCCAGCTCTTCCAGCGTACCGTGAAAGGGCGAGGACTCATCGAAAATCGCCGCTCTCAAGCGCATTCCACAAAATATGGCGGCGAGGGCGTAGAACACGCAGAGACTGATGATGGCGGTCAGGCGGTACGTGTCCCAGAACACGATAAGCACCAGCGTCGACAGCCCTACCAGCAACAGCAATGCAAACACCAGCGCCAGCCCGGCAAACAGCAACAGGCTGACGGTGCGGGCTTTTTGTTCCTGCAGTTCAATGCCGAACAGTTCGACATGGCTGTGCAGCAACCCAAGGAAGGCAGCACCCAGGCGCCGTGAAGATGAGCTGGTTCCCGTTTCAGACGGGCCGGATTCACCTATCGACATATCAGCGCCGGCTAGCCAGCAGACCGATCAGGAACCCCACGCCGGCCGCGATCCCGACCGATTGCCAAGGGTTGGCCTGGACATAGTCCTCCGTGGCGGTGACCGCAGCCTTGCCGTGTTCGCGCAGGGAGTCTTCGGTCAGTTTGAGGGTTTCACGGGCACGCAAGAGACTGTCGTGAATCTGCTCGCGCAACTCGTCAGCCTGATCGCCGGCCAGGGTTGCGGTGTGCTCCAGCAACCGCTCGGTGTCACTGACCAGTGTCTGAAAGTCGTTCATCAGGATTTCTTGAGCAGTCTTTGCCTGGGTGCGGGCCATGGGTGATCTCCATAAGTGGCTTTCTGATGCGTTCGAGTATGAGCCTTCGGCGAAGGTTCAGTACAAATGACTGGTACAACTCTTGCTGTGTCGTGGTGCGCCGGTCCGCACCATTGCGCTATAGCCGGGCATGATTTCAGTAAAACCGTAGGACCAACAATCAAAAACTCGCGTAAACGTCCAGGGCGCGTTTTTCCTGGATGGTGCCCGTGCGCCAAAGTGGTTCAAACGCGATCAGTGCGCTGATGCTTCGAAGCCGCAACTTGGTGCATGGGCGGTCATCGCGAACTGCTTTGGTGCTTTTTTCTGCCATAAGGTCTGCCCATCCCATGGAAAATCTGCAAAGCGCTGTGGACACCCTGGTCCATAGCTCCAACACGCTGTTCATTCTGATCGGCGCAGTCATGGTCCTGGCCATGCACGCCGGTTTTGCCTTTCTCGAAGTCGGAACCGTGCGACAGAAAAACCAGGTCAATGCGTTGTCGAAAATCCTCAGCGACTTCGCTGTTTCGACATTGGCCTACTTCTTTATAGGCTATTGGATCTCCTATGGCGTGACGTTCATGCATCCAGCGGCCGTGCTCAATGCCGATCACGGTTATGGGCTGGTGAAATTTTTCTTCCTGCTGACCTTTGCGGCGGCGATTCCGGCGATCATTTCCGGAGGGATCGCCGAGCGCGCCCGGTTTGCCCCGCAATTGTGTGCAACCGCGTTGATTGTCGCGTTCGTTTATCCGTTCTTCGAAGGCATGGTCTGGAACGGCAACCTGGGTTTGCAAGCCTGGTTGCTGGAGCGCTTTGGCGCCGGCTTTCATGATTTTGCCGGTTCAGTGGTGGTGCATGCCATGGGCGGCTGGCTGGCACTGGCGGCGGTGCTGTTGCTCGGGCCGCGTAATGGCCGTTATCGCGACGGTCGGCTGGTTGCGTTCGCGCCATCGAGCATTCCGTTTCTGGCGTTGGGCTCGTGGATCCTGATTGTTGGCTGGTTCGGCTTCAACGTCATGAGCGCGCAAACCCTGCAAGGTGTCAGTGGACTGGTGGCGGTGAACTCGTTGATGGCCATGGTTGGCGGTACGGCGGCGGCGCTGGTCGTCGGGCGCAACGACCCTGGCTTTCTGCACAACGGCCCGTTGGCGGGGCTCGTGGCAATCTGTGCCGGATCCGACCTGATGCATCCGGTGGGGGCGCTGATCACCGGTGCCATCGCGGGGGGGCTGTTTGTCTGGTGCTTTACCGCGGCGCAGGGCAAATGGCACATCGACGATGTATTGGGGGTGTGGCCGTTGCATGGCCTGTGCGGCGTGTGGGGTGGCATTGCGTGCGGCATTTTCGGCCAGGGCGCCTTGGGCGGGCTGGGTGGGGTCAGTCTCATCAGCCAGTTGATCGGCACTGCACTGGGCGTCATTGTGGCACTGGCCGGCGGGTTTGCGGTGTACGGCGCGATCAAGGCGTTGCATGGATTGCGCTTGAGCCAGGAAGAGGAGTATTACGGCGCGGACCTGTCAATCCACAAGATCGGCGCCGTGAGCCAGGACTGACACGGGTCACTTCATCGTCGGTGGCATCAGGGCAGGGGGCTCAATGGCTCGACGGTTATTCGGGGCAGGCCTAGAATGGTCACTTCATTATCTGGTTGAGCGCTCATGCTTCCCGAATGTCAGCTGTTCGGCACCCTTGGATGCCATCTCTGTGAAGTCGCCGAAGCCATGCTGATGGAATTTGTCGAGCGCGGTCTGCTGGTGGAACTGGTGGATATCGCTGACGATGAAGCGTGGTTTGCAGCTTATAGCCTGCGTATTCCGGTGCTGCGACGCGTCGATACCGGTGCTGAACTGGGCTGGCCGTTCAGTGCAGATGAGGTGGTGACGTTCCTGCGTTGAGCGTTCTTGCACTGGCGGCATGTCCCGGCTGTCGAACTTTGCGATTGATCCCCTTGGCTTATTCGGTGTTGATCGGATACTGTATGCGCATACAGTTATTCGCGGTGCCTGCCTGGTCGTTGCCGGTTTTCGGGAGCGACCAGGCAAGCCCGGGCGTGAGAGGGATGAATCGTGGTCAATGTCGAACAGTTGAAGAACAGCGTGAACCGGATGTCTGCAGACGTCGTGCGCGAGGCCGTCCTTGAGTTGCGTCTGGACGGTCTGGTGACCGAGGGGAAAACGCCCTTCAACAAAACGCATTTCAATACCTGTTTCGCAGAAATCGAAGCCTTGTTTCAACGCGCGGGTTATCACCGGCAACTCGATGTCGTGGGTTATCAGGGATTGTTGTACGCCCTGTATGACCCCGCTCGCTGGGAGGCGGTCGATGTACTGCGCTGGCTCAAGGAGTACACCGAAGCGGCGGCACGCACGCAGATCCCGGCTTGAGGAATCTTCTCTAGGTTCGTACTCCTTGCTGTTGGATAATGCCGCCCTGCACTGAGGGTTAGAGCTTTCGTATGTCCACTTCTTCTTTTTGCGCGGCACACAGCCAGGCCAGTACGCTCTACTTGCCACCAGGCCCGTGGCAGACCGTTGTCGAATGCCTGTGTGAGCATTTCAGCGCCATCGGTCGTGAACAATGGCTGGACAGAATCGCCCGTGGCCGGGTCCTCGATGGGCAGGGTATGCCGATTGCCCTCGATCTGGCCTACAGGGAAGGTTTGCGGATTCATTATTTTCGCGAAGTGCCGGATGAAAAACCGATCCCGGTGATCGAGTCGATCCTGTACGCGGACGAGCACCTGGTGGTGGCCGACAAACCACACTTTCTACCCGTGACGCCGGCTGGTGAATACGTTGAGCAGACGCTGCTGAGGCGCTTGATCCGTCGCCTGGACAATCCGCATCTGGTGCCATTGCATCGCATCGACCGGCATACCGCGGGGCTGGTGCTGTTTTCCGCCAATCCGCAGAGTCGTTCGGCTTATCAGTCGTTGTTTCCAACCCGGCAGATCGAAAAGCGCTACGAGGCCATCGCCCGGGCATTGCCTGGCCTGGACTTCCCGTTGGTTCATAAAAGCCGGCTGGTCGATGGCGAACCGTTCTTCCGCATGCAGGAGGGGCCGGGGGCCAGCAACACCGAGACTGCGGTCGAGGTCAGGGAAAAACAGGGTGATCTCTGGCGTTATGGTCTTTACCCGGTGACGGGCAAGAAACATCAGCTTCGGGTACATATGGCGGCGTTGGGAGCCGCTATCTGCAACGACCCGTTTTACCCCGAGGTGCTCAGGGACGCGCCGGATGACTATGCCAATCCCTTGAAACTGCTGGCTCAGGGGCTGAAGTTTGTCGATCCGGTTACGGGCCAGGAGCGAGAGTTCGAGAGTGAAATCACCCTGCAATGGTGATCGGGAGGCGACCCTGAAACGCTGTTCTTCAGGCATGAAAAAGCCCGCATCAAGCGGGCTTTTCCGTATCCGGCGGCGCCAGGATTACAGCTCTTTAACGGTACGAACCTGATCTTTGTTGATGCGGGTCTGTTTGCCGTCGAGTTGTTCGAATTCGTAGAAACCGGAGTCCTTGTCGAACCGTGGCGTGTCGACGGCCTGGATTTCGCGACCGTCATTCAAGGTGATCACTGTAGGCGATGCGCAACCGGCGAGGGATGCAAGGCCCAGTGCGAGCATGAAGGTGGCGAGGGTCCGTTGAGTCATGAGCTTGTCTCCGAATTAGAGTTCTTTGGTTGCTGAACGTGAGACGTGCACTGTCCGCGCAAGTTCCTGATGATTTTCAGTCTGACACAGTGTCATGACCGTTCAACAATTCCGGCGTGTTGAGGTTGGCCAGCCGAGGGTCTTTGTCGGGGCATTGCAGCGCGGTCGCACCGAGCTTGTGCATCAGCCGGCCAGGGCTGCGCTCACCCTCGTTCCAGGCATTTTCAAATGCGGTCCTGTGTAGCACAGGAATCACACACAACAATGGTTCCCAGTGGCCATCATGCCGCACCATCAGCGGCTTGTCCGGATGCAGGTTGGCGGTCTCGCGCATGTTGCCGATCAAAGCAGCATCAATGCCCGGGACGTCACAGGGCAGGACCAGCAGATGGCTATGGCGAGCAGCTTTCAGGCCTGCCCGAATACCCGCAAGAGGCCCGGGGAAGTCACCTTCATCATCGTGGACCAACTGGTCGGCGTAGGGCGCATACTTCTCAAGATTGCGGTTGCAGGAGATGATCAGGTCATCGGTCAGCGGGCGTGCCTTGCGGTGCAGATGTGCAATCAGGGGGGCGCCTTGCCAGTCCAGCAAGCCTTTATCCTGACCCCCCATGCGTTGGCCGCGCCCGCCCGCCAGGAGCAGAATGGAGCAGGGTGGCAATTGTGAATTCGAGGTCATGGCAGGTCTCCATGGGAGCGGCGAAAAAACGGAGCGCTGTGATATAACACCGGGCTGTTTCTCCTACAACTGGACGAGCCTATGAAAGCCAAGGCTGATGTACCTTTCGCACCGCTGAATATTGCAGTGCTGACTGTAAGCGATACCCGCACACTGGAAACTGACACCTCGGGTCAGCTCTTTGTCGACCGTTTGACCGCTGCCGGTCATTACCTGGCGGCCCGGGTGTTGCTCAAAGATGATCTCTATAAAATTCGCGCGCAAGTCGCCAACTGGATTGCCGACGATGTCGTGCAGGTTGTGCTGATCACCGGCGGAACCGGTTTTACCGGGCGTGACAGTACGCCGGAAGCCGTCAGTTGCCTGCTGGACAAACAGGTTGATGGATTTGGCGAGCTGTTCCGCCAGATCTCGGTTGCCGATATCGGCACCTCGACCGTTCAGTCACGGACGTTGGCCGGCCTTGCCAACGGCACGCTGGTTTGCTGTTTGCCGGGCTCGACCAATGCCGTGCGCACCGGTTGGGACGGCATATTGGCCGAGCAGCTGGATTCGCGGCATCGGCCGTGCAATTTCGTGCCTCACCTCAAACAGGCTGCGCCTTGTGAATCCCGTGGGTAAGCCTGGCAAGACTGGCAGCCTGATGCCTGTCGAGCAGGCGCTGGCGCGCTTGCTGGAAATGGCCGAGAGCTCAAGGATTGTCGAGCGTGAACGCTTGCCGTTGGCGCAGGTACAGGGGCGTGTACTGGCTGAAGATCTGGTGTCGACGCTTGATTTGCCGCCTTGGCCCAACAGTGCCATGGACGGTTATGCCTTGCGCATGGCCGACTGGACGGGAGAGCCGTTGGTGGTCAGCCAGAAGGTGTTTGCCGGCCAGGCTCCCGATCCGTTGCAGCCAGGAACCTGTGCGCGCATTTTCACCGGGGCGCCTGTTCCCGCGGGTGCCGATTGTGTCGAGATGCAGGAGAACGCCGATGTTCAGGCGGATGAGCGAGTACGTTTCACCGAGCCCTTGACCCAAGGCCAGAACATCCGCCCGCAAGGCCAGGAAACGACCGTCGGCGAGTTGATTCTGCCGGCAGGTACGCGGCTGGGGCCGATTGAGCAAGGATTGGCTGCCTCTTTGGGGTGCGCTGAGCTGGAAGTCGTGCGCAAGGTGCGGGTGGCGGTACTGTCCACTGGCGACGAGTTGATTGAGCCGGGGCAGGCGCTGGGGCCGGGACAGATCTACAACAGCAATAGGGTGTTGTTGTGTAGCTGGTTGCAGCGTTTAGGGTGCGAGGTCGTCGACGCGGGTATCCTTCCGGACAATCTGGAAACCACACGATCCCGATTGGGGGAGTTGTGTGATGTCGACCTGATCCTCTCCACCGGTGGCGTATCGGTGGGTGAAGCCGATTTTCTGGGCATCGCCTTGCGCGAAGAGGGCGAACTGACGCTGTGGAAGCTCGCCATCAAGCCCGGTAAGCCGTTGACGTTCGGGCATTTTCGCGGTGTGCCGGTGATTGGCTTGCCGGGTAATCCGGCATCGACCCTCGTGACCTTTGCCTTGTTGACCAGACCCTACCTCCTGCGCCGTCAGGGTGTAAAAGAGGTAGAGCCGCTGAAGGTGCAGGTACCAGCAGGTTTTGACTGGCTCCAGCCTGGCAATCGGCGTGAGTATTTGCGCGGACGGCTGGAAAACGGCAGGGCGACGATCTACAAGAACCAGAGCTCCGGTGTACTGCGTAGCGCTGCCTGGGCCGATGGGCTGGTAGAGGTCCTTGAGGGGCGCACGCTGGTTCAGGGCGATAGCGTTTTTTTCATTCCGTTGAGCGAAGTCCTGAGCTGACAGCTTCAGCGGGATGGCCACACAAAACCCGGTTGATTGAACCGGGTTTTGTGTTGATGGCAACTCAATGCGCCAGAAACAATGAAATGACCTGTTCGAACCGGCTATTGGCGATCCAGCCAAGGAGGCCAAGGATCACGGCTGTGCCGCAGGCGGAGTAGGCAAGCCTGTGCTTGATGGATTTGAGGTCACCCCGGACTTCGTCCATGTCCCTGCGTATGTACTTGAGGTGTGCTTCCAGCTCGGTGACGCGAGGTTCCATATCAATTTCTCCCGTGGCTTTTGTGCTGCTGCATTCAGCTCGATCACCTGCACTTTTTACGAGGGTTGGTGAACCGAGGTTTTGGCTTTGCATGGCACGTCCTTGTGGTGTCCTGCGGTAACTCCAAAAGTCCACCAATTCAGATTCCCGGTCAATTGAGCCGATTCTTCACGTTTTGTAAGAAATTTCCTGTTGTGTGGGAGATCAAGACTCTCCGACTGGAAATAATCAGCGTTCTTGCGACCTTTAAGGGGGGCGCGGTCAGCATCTCCCGGATGCCATTCAAGCCAGGAGTGAATGGATGGGTGATCGCAAGGCGCTGGTGATTCTGCAGGGTAAACAGGCGCTCAACGAGGCGGTTCGCACCGCTATCGAAAGCCTGTGTGAGCAAGGTCTCGGAAGGGCTTTACACCAACCTTGAAGGTGAGCCGCTGGAAGGGGAGAACCTGCGTTTCTCGGTTCGCTCAGCGACGTTACTCGTGCATCTGCCTGAGGATTCGCCGCTGTTACGTGCCCGTGAAGTGCCTAGTCATCAAGGCTGATGATTTGTTCACGCACGGCAAACAGCACCAGGCCGGCCACATCGTAGATCTGCAAACGCTTCATGACCTGCGAACGGTGGGTTTCGACGGTCTTGACGCTCAGCCCCAGGCCATTGGCGATCTCTCGAGTGGATTTTCCGCGAACGATCAACCGCAGGATTTCCAGCTGACGTGCCGTCAGGTTATGCGATTCGGCAGGTTCGGGTTGGTGTTTCTGGTTTCGGGTCAACGCCTGATTGATCACCGTGTGGGCAATGGCCGGGCTCAGGTAGCGATCATTGTTGCGCAAGGCCTCCAGCGCGTGCTCCAGTTCGGTCGCCGTAGTGTCCTTGAGCAGGTAGCCATGGGCTCCGGACTCCAGCGCCTGCATGATGAGGTCCGGGTCGGTGTGCATCGAGAGGATCAGGACCTTGCTCTGCGGGCGCACTCGCTTGAGCTGCTGCAAGGCTTCGAGGCCGCCGGTCTGGCGCATTGAAATATCCAGCAGGACAATATCCGGGGACAGTTGCTCGACCATTTCGAGCAACTGCGAGCCGTCATTGGCTTCACCGATGACCGAATAGCCAGGCAGATCCATTACCAGGGCGCGCACGCCAGCCCTGATCAGCGAGTGGTCATCCACCAGTAGTAAATTACAAGTCAATGCAGAACCTTATTCGAACTGGCCCGTTCGAGCGCACGGGGCGCCCAGGGAAAAAGAGCTTCGATTTGAGTGCCTTTGCCCGGCTCGCTGGCAACGGTCAGTGTGCCGCCCAGTTGATCGATCCGTTCCGACATCCCGGCCATACCGCGTTGCCCTTCACGACCTGGGTCTGTTGCGGGCGCGAAACCCTGGCCATCATCGCTGATCTGCAACTTCAGGCCTTGGGGCAGGCGCTGCAGGCACACCAGCAGGTTCTTGGCCTGGGCATGCCGCAGGATGTTGGTGACCGCTTCCTGAGTGATGCGGAAAGCTGCCACGGCCATTTCCTCCGGTATGCCGGTCAGGCGTTGCTGGCATTCCAGGCTCCAGTGCACCGGCGTGTTGGCCAGGGTTTTGAGCAAGTGTGCCCGCAGACTGGCCTCCAGCCCAAGGCTGGTCAACTGCCGGGGATTGAGAATGGCAGACAAGTCACGAACCTTGGTCAGGGTTTCTTCCAGCGTGTCGCAGAGGACCGAGCATTGCCCCTGAAGTTCTTCGGGCATCCGGCGCTTGAGCCAGTCACTTTGCAGTTTTGCGGCGGTCAGCAATTGACCGATGTCATCATGCAGTTCCCGGCTCAGTCGGTGACGCTCGTTTTCCTGAACCTGCAACAGCCGGTCGGCCAGTTCCTGAGGCTGGAATTTGATGGATTTGCGCGAGAGACGGTACTGCACCGCAACACTGGTCAGTGCAGCTATGTGGAGTACCAGCAATGACAGAGGCAAAGGGATGGACAAGCCATAGACCAGCAAACTGCCGAGCGTCGAGCAGGCGCATAGCAACAGCGTGAATGTGCGCGCATTTTCTCGGGAGGGTGGCCACATGGCGATTGACTTGAGGCTGGCGTGCATAGCGGATGGAGCCAATGGATGTTCGCTGCGGGCTGACCGGTCATGCTGGCTGACAGGCCCCTGTTTTTTAATGTGGAGCGTCGACTTCAACGGGATGTGCTTTTTTGGAGAGTTGAGCTGCGGACTGGAGCGAGCTGTGTCCGGCTGCAACCACACTGCCATTAATTGACGTCAACTAACAGGCGGCATAGTAGCACCTAAGATACCGTTGGTCGCGTCTGTATATATGTCCGTAAAGTCAGGAATCCAGTCGTTTGTACGATGGTCCAATAATGGAACAAGTTGGCTGTTGCGGTCGCAAAATACCGATTGTCCCCGGGTTTTTTTGTTGAGACCAGGCAATACCCAGGACAAGACAGGCGCGCAATTGTCGATGGGCAATTATTAGTAGTTGTTAAAGTCTGTCGCTTGTAGCTATGAGATATTCAATTGCGACATGTGCGCACTCAAGTTACAGCGCGGTATTGATAACCAGAACACGCCATACGGCATGGTTTGGAATATTCAGGCCTGTCGTTCCGAATAGGATACGAGGCTGAACGGTCTGGAGTTGACCGGTGGTTGATATCGGCTTTGCCCGACCTGGAAGGCAAAAGCTTCGATAAGGGTGACTTGCTCGCTGTCGTCGAGACTGAGCTGTCCGGTGTTCTGGTCGATGAGTTCGAGTTGCCAGGCTATCAGGGTCAGGCAGTCTTTCAGGGCGCTCAGCGCCTCGTCGTGCAGGCTCATCGTGTGTTGTGCGTGGTTGAGCAGGCCATGAATATGCAGGGAAAACTCAGAAACGGCCGCCAACGCCAGGGCATCGGCCTTGTTGGCCAGCTTTAGCAGTGTACTGAGCATGCAGTCGATGGCGTCCTTGTCATTGCTGATCAGCTGTAGATGACTCAGGCATTCCTCGGTTTTGGCCAGGAGCGTTTCAGCCTCGACGAGAAACTCCGGGAGCCGCTGGGCCCACACTTTACGGTCGTTCGGCATACTTATCTCCACAACGTCATGTCAAATGAGGGGATATCGTGCGTGTCGACGAGGGCGCTCGGGACCCCGGCTTTGCCGAGTCGTCGAGTGAACGAACTTCGGCTGGCCCGAAGACAGACTGGGGAACACGAGAGGGTGGTTGGCCACTTACTTGCGATCGCACACAAAAGCCTGGCTCCGTTCATGCAATGAGAATGGCGTCACATTAATGGCTATTGGATATTGCGAATATCAGGTTGCACCTGATTGTTGATAGGGGAATCCCTTACGCAGCGGAACCTTTCGCTAAAACCAGGGTCGCGTGGCGCAGAAGTGCGGAAGATATGATCACGGCGTCAGTAAAGCATGATGCTAATGTGACATCAATGGTTGGGCGTGGCATTTTAGAGAGGGTCAAGCTTCGGCAAAAACAGCCGATAACCTTCTATAAGTGAATTCATCCGAACAAGACCAGGAGTCATTGATGGCCGGCATTCTCGACACGGTAGACCAACGCACGCAACTGGTGGGTGAGAATCGCCTGGAAATTCTCATGTTCCGGCTCGCCGGACGGCAATTGTTCGCGATCAATGTCTTCAAAGTACAGGAAGTCTTGCAACTGCCAAAGTTGACGCTGATGCCGCAGCGCCATCCTTTTGTGTGTGGCGTGGTCAACTTGCGTGGCCAGACCCTGCCTGTGATCGACCTGTCCCAGGCCATTGGCATGCGCCCATTGGTGCCGGGGCCTGGCAGCACGATTATCGTCACCGAATACAACCGTTCGGTTCAGGCCTTCCTGGTCGGTGGCGTGGACCGGATCGTCAACATGAACTGGGAAGCCATCCTGCCACCTCCGAGCAGCGCCGGCCGCCAGCACTACCTGACGGCCATCAGCAAAGTCGACGATCAACTGGTGGAAATCATCGATGTCGAAAAGGTTCTGGCCGAAATCGTCCCGTACAACGCCAAAGTTTCCCGCGACAAACTCGAGGATCCGGTACTGGAACGCGCCCGTGGCCGTGAGGTGCTGCTGGTGGATGACTCGAACGTGGCCCTGGCGCAATTGCGCGATACCCTGGGGCAGTTGGGCGTGAAAATGCATATCGCCAGCGACGGATTGAAGGCCTTGAACATGCTCAAGACCTGGGCCGATACCGGCGTGGACATGACCGAAAAACTGCTGATGGTGTTCACCGATGCGGAAATGCCGGAAATGGATGGCTATCGCCTGACCACCGAAATTCGCAACGATCCGCGCCTGCGCGGCTTGTACGTGGTACTGCACACCTCGCTGTCCGGCAGCTTCAACGACTCGATGGTGAAAAAAGTCGGCTGCGACAATTTCCTCTCCAAATTCCAGCCGGACAAACTCGTCGACGTCGTGCGTCAGCGTTTGATGCTTGACGCTGTCCCCGCCTGATCAGGCCACGGTCAACCTGTAGGAGCGAGCTTGCTCGCGATGGTCTTGAACGATAACGCGTAAAACCAGCTGCCCGGCGGCGTCCTTGGGTTTTTCGCGAGCGAGCTCGCTCCTACAGGTTTTTTTGCACTTTGATTCAGTGACCAAGCTCGTATAGGGTGGCATTTTTGCCCACAGGGAGCTGGCCATGTTGCGTCTGAGCGCGCTGTATCGTTATCCGTTGAAATCCGGCAAGGGCGAGGACTTGCAGCAAGTCGGCCTCGACAAGCTGGGGCTGGACGGCGATCGCCGCTGGATGCTGGTGGATGAGGCCAGCGGGCGTTTCCTGACCCAGCGGGCGGTGGCGCAGATGAGCCAACTGTCGGCGCTGTGGAATGCCGAGGGTGGCCTGACCCTGAATGCTCCCGGACACTCACCGATCGATATCGCGTTACCCGGCAGCGATGCAGAACTGCGTGGCGTGACCATCTGGCGCGACACCTTGCGTGTGCCGGATGCTGGCAACGCGGCGGGAGCCTGGGTCAGTGAGTTCATCGGTAAACCGACGCGTCTGGTGCAAGTGCCACTGGAGCGTGCGCGTACGACCGAGGCCGGTTACGGCAAGGACGACGATCAGGTGGCGTTCGCCGACGGCTTCCCGCTGTTGCTGATCGGCCAGGCATCGCTGGATGACCTGTCGCAACGGGTCGGGCGTCCGTTGGAGATGCTGCGTTTCCGGCCAAACCTGGTGATCGAAGGCAGTGAAGCGTTCGCCGAGGACGGCTGGAAGCGTATCCGTATCGGCGAGGTCGAGTTCCGCGTGGTCAAGTCCTGTTCGCGTTGCATCCTGACTACCATCGACCCGCAAACCGGGGAGCGCAGCGACGACCGCGAACCCCTGGCAACCTTGCAGAAATACCGTTTGCAGGCGGACGGCGCCATGTTCGGGCAGAACCTGGTCAACGACGGCAACGGTCGACTCGAAGTTGGCATGCCGGTGACCGTTCTCGAGTAAAAACCCGTGAATAAAAATGCCCGTGTCCAGGAACACGGGCATTTTTTTCGCTGAAAAAAAACGCGGGGTTTTAGCCGCGGTATTCGCACAGATACGCTGTGTCGACGGCCACTTTCAGCTGGAACTTGCTGTTGGCTGGCACGTTGAACTGGCTGCCGGCGGCGAAGGTTTCCCAGTCGCTGCTGTCAGGCAGTTTGACGGTCAATGCGCCGCTGACCACGTGCATGATTTCACGCTGGCTGGTGCCGAATTCGTACTCGCCCGGAGCCATGACGCCGATGGTCGCCGGACCTTCTGCGGTGCCAAAGGCGATCGACTTGACGGTGCCGTCGAAGTACTCGTTGACTTTAAACATGGGCGATTCCTCGAAAAGGGCTAAAAAAGGCCGGCCAGTATGCACAAGGGGGCCGGTGCCGTCACCTCTCCAGAGGGGGGAGAATCTGCGGTAGCAGGCGCGCCGTATTACGCGCATCTTCCAGGGCCCGGTGTTGCTGCCCGGTAAATTGCAGGCCGGCAAGTTGCAGCGCGCCGTTGAGCCCCAAGGGGCGCTCCAGGCGGCGGGCCTTGGCAAAGCGCTGTTTGAGGTTGATATGCGGTGTACGGCTCAGGACGCTGTCGAGTTGCAGGCGCTGCCATTCCTGAAGGAACTGCTGGCGATCGTAATCGCCCCAACTGACCCAGCTTTCCAGCGATGAATATTGTCCCAGCCATTGTTCGAATGAGGGCCAGATTTCGCTCAGCGTTTGGGCCGAATCGACATCAGCCTGGGTGATGTGCGTCAGCTCCCGACAAAACGGTGTAAGCAGCGGCCGTTGCAGTGGCCGCACAAAGCACTGGAAGTGATCCACTTCACGCCCTTTGCGGTCCACCAGGGTGGCGCCGATTTCAATGATTTCCATATCTGTTACGGGCCAACCACCTTCATCGGTGGTGGCCTCCAGATCAATGACCAGCCAATGAGGCATTGCAGGGTTCCTGGTATCCGCGTCCTGATAGGGTTTGAGCGTAGCCAAACCCGGAGGTTCCGCCTAGCGGCTTATTCGACCTCCAACAGAATCTGCCGGTTTTTCACCTGATCCCCGACTTTGACTTGCAGGCGTTTGAGCACACCGTCGATGCCCGATTTCAACGGGTGCTCCATTTTCATCGCCTCCAGTACCACCAGCAGCTGGCCCTTGGTGACCGGGCTGCCTTCGTTGACCAGAACGTCGACGATTGCCCCGTCCATCGGGGCCTTGAGGGTTCCGGAGCTGACGTTGGCCTGGCTTCGGACCTGTACCTGGGTGCGATCCACGAACTGCAGGCTGCCCGGCCGGGTAAACAGCCAGAGACGCCCGTTCTCCAGGCGGTAAGCGTGGCGCTGGCGGATGCCCTCGATTTCGAGGGTGGCCCAACGTCCGTCGCAGTGGATGATCTTCAGTTCGAGGTTGTGCCCGACAACCTGAATGCGCAGCGGCTCGCCCGGCATGGCCTGCAACGCTACCGGCCAATCACGGTCCTCAAGGCCGATGCGATAGTGCAGCGGCACGCTGGCATTGTTGCGCCAACCCCATAGCGGGGCCGGATGAGCTTGCGCTTGAGCCTGATGGAAGAGGGCGGTTGCGATGGCCAGGTGTTGAGCGGCCGGGGCATGGGGCTGCAGGCAGGCATGCTCGGAAAAGTGCTGTGGAATGAAGCCAGTGCTGAAATCTGCGCAGGCGAATTGCGGGTGATCGAGCAGGCTGACGAGCAAGCGCTGATTGCTTTGCACACCCAGTAGCACGCTGTCCTGTACCGCCCGCAGCAGTTTGCGCCGGGCTTCCTCGCGGGTGGCGCCGTGGGCGATGAGCTTGCCGAGCATCGGGTCGTAGAAGGGGCTGATGACCTGGCCTTCGATCAGCCCATGGTCGATCCGCACACCGTCCTGCAATCCCGGTTCCCAGGCCACGACACGCCCGGTTTGTGGCAGGAAACCCTGAGCCGGATCTTCGGCATACAGGCGCACTTCCATGGCATGCCCGTGGAGTTGCACCTGCTCCTGGCGCAATGGTAACGGTTGCCCTTCGGCGATGTTCAGCTGCCAGGCCACCAGGTCCAGCCCGGTGATCAGTTCGGTGACCGGGTGTTCCACTTGCAGCCGGGTGTTCATTTCCAGGAAGTAGAACTGCCCGCGCGCATCCAGCAAAAACTCCACGGTGCCCGCGCCGACGTACTGCACTGCCTGCCCGGCCTTGAGCGCCGCTTCGCCCATGGCCTGGCGCAGTTCAGGCGTCATCACCGGGCAGGGTGCTTCTTCGATGACTTTCTGATGGCGGCGCTGCACCGAGCAATCGCGCTCGCCGAGGTAAATCAGGTTGCCGTGGCGGTCACCGAACAACTGAACCTCGACATGACGTGGTTCGACCAGTGCCTGTTCGAGAATCAGTTCGCCGCTGCCGAAACCGTTCAGGGCTTCGGAGCGTGCGGTACGGATCTGTTCCAGCAGATTGGCGGCGTCGTGCACCAGGCGCATGCCACGTCCACCACCGCCAGCGCTGGCCTTGATCATCAACGGATAGCCGATGCGCCCGGCTTCTCGGCTCAGGGTCGCGTCATCCTGCAAGTCACCTTGATAACCGTCGATGCAGGGCACGCCGGCTTCGATCATGGCGATCTTCGAAAGGCGCTTGCTGCCCATCAGTTCGATGGCCTCGGGGCTGGGGCCGATGAAGGTGATGCCGGCGTCCTGGCAGGCGCGGGCAAACCCGGCGTTTTCCGAGAGGAAACCGTAGCCCGGATGGATCGCATCCGCGCCTGTGCGCCGGGCTGCGTCAAGGATGGCCGGGATGTTCAAATAAGATTGTTGCACCGCGGCCGGACCGATGTTGACGGCCTCGTCGGCCATCTGCACGTGCAGTGCGTCGGCGTCGGCGTCGCTGAACACGGCGACCGTGCGGTAGCCCAGCGCCTGGGCCGTGCGCTGGATACGGCAGGCGATTTCACCGCGGTTGGCGATGAGGATTTTCTTGAGTCCGGGCATGGGGTTGTCTCTCAAGTTGTGCGGTGTCTGTTCGGGCCTCATCGCGAGCAAGCTCGCTCCCACAGGGTTTTGTGTGCGACATAGAGCCCTGTGGGAGCTGGCTTGCCAGCGAAGCTTTTAAATGGCCCACCCCGGTTTGCGTTTTTGCACGAATGCCATCGTTCCCTCGACGCCTTCTGCTCCGGTCACCGCTTCGCTGAACCATTCGGCTGCCTGATCCAGCAAGGCATCCGACGGTTGTCCGGCACTCGCCAGCAGGAGTTTCTTGGTCGCCGCATTCGCCCCCGGCGCACAACACAATACATGGGCCAACACCTCATCGAGACGCTCGGCCAATGCTTGCGGATCACGCTCGACAAAATGCACCAGGCCCATGCGGCGTGCCTGAGTACCATCAAAACGCGCCGCCGTCAGGGCCAGACGCCGGGTCTGGGTCAAACCGATGCGTTGCACCACGAACGGTACGATCTGTGCCGGCAACAGGCCGAGACTGGTTTCCGGCAGGCCGAATTGCGCCTGGTGATCGGTCAGGGCGATATCGCTGACACAGGCCAGGCCAAAACCGCCGCCGAGCACCGCGCCTTGCAGCACGGTAATCACCACTTGCGGGGCGTGCTGCACCTCTTGCAATAGCGCGCCGAACACCCGGTTCCGATCCCGGTGCGCGGTCGAGCCTTGAGCGCGGGCATTGGCCATGTCCTTGATGTCGCCACCGGCACAGAAGTGCCCGCCGACACCGCCGATTACCAGCGCGCGAACCCCCGGTTTATCCCGTACCGCAGCCAGCACCGAGCGCAATTCGGCGACCATCTGCAGGTTCATCGCATTGCGACATTCGGGGCGATTGAGGGTGATGTGCAACACGCCGCTGTGCAGTTCCAGCAGCAAGGTCTGGCATGCAGGCAGGTTGCTCATTTGTTTTTCCCCGGCAGAATACCCATCAGTTTGCAGATGATCCCCAGCATGATTTCGTCGGCGCCGCCGCCGATCGATACCAGCCGGACATCGCGGTAAGCCCGGGCCACCGGGTTGTCCCACATGAAGCCCATGCCGCCCCAATATTGCAGGCAGCTGTCGCTGACTTCGCGGCCCAGCCGTCCGGCCTTGAGCTTGGCCATGGACGCCAGGCGTGTCACGTCCTGGCCTTTGACGTATTGCTCGGTGGCCTGATAGACCAGCGCCCGCAGGCATTCGATCTCGGTTTGCAGTTCAGCCAGGCGGAAGTGGATCACCTGATTGTCGATCAGCGCATTGCCGAAGGTTCTGCGCTCCTTGCAGTATTCGATGGTGCTGTCGACACAGTACTCCAGGCCCTTGATCATGTTGGCCGCACCGAACAGGCGCTCCTCCTGGAACTGCATCATCTGCATCATGAACCCCGCGCCTTCATGGCCGATGCGGTTGCGCTGGGGTACACGCACATTGTCGAAAAATACCTGGGCGGTTTCCGAGCTGCGCATGCCGAGCTTGTCCAGGTGCGAACTCAAGCTGATACCCGGTGTGTTCATCGGCACCATGATCAGCGATTTGTTGATGTGCGGTTTGTCGTCCGAGGTGTTGGCCAGCAGGCAGATGAAGTCGGCGCTTGGCGAGTTGGTGATCCACATCTTGCTGCCGTTGATCACGTAATCGTCGCCGTCCTTGCGCGCGGTGGTTTTCAAACCGGCGACGTCGGAGCCGGCACCGACCTCGGAGACACCGATGCAGCCGACCTGCTCGCCACTGATGGCCGGGCGCAGGAACTCTTCGCGCAATTCATCGGAACCGAAACGTGCCAGCGCAGGCGTGCACATGTCGGTCTGCACGCCAATGGACATCGGTATGCCGCCGCAATGAATGGTGCCGAACTCTTCGGCCGCGACGATCGAATAGCTGTAGTCCAGGCCCATGCCGCCGAATTTCTCCGGTTTCGAAATGCCCAGCAAGCCGAGGTCACCGGCTTTGCGGAAGATTTCGTGAATGGGAAAACGCCCGGCCTTTTCCCATTCCTCGACGTGCGGGTTGATCTCGTGCTCGACGAACTGGCGCACGGTGCGGCGCAGTGCTTCGTGTTCCTGGGTGAAGATCATTTTTATTGTTCTCCTTGTTGGCCGCCCTAGAAACGGGCTACACCAAAGCTGTTGGCTTGCAATGGCCGCACCTGGGCCTCGTGACAAATATCCAGCAAGTAACCCAGCAAGGTCCGGGTATCGCGCGGATCGATCAAGCCGTCGTCCCACAAATTGGCGCTGCCATAGAGCGCCGTGGATTGGCTGTCGAGTTTCTGCGCGGTGACCTGCTCCAGCATGTCGAGCATTTTCGGATCGGGCACCAGGCCGTCCTTGGCCTGTTTGGCCTCGGTGACGATGCGCAGCACTTTGCCCGCTTGCGCGCCGCCCATCACCGCCGTGCGGCTGTTGGGCCAGGCGAAGATGAATCGTGGGTCGAGGCCGCGCCCGCACATCGCATAGTTGCCGGCACCATAGGAGCCACCGACGACGATGGTCAGCTTTGGCACGCGGGCGTTGGCAACCGCTTGAATCATCTTCGCGCCATGTTTGATCACGCCTTGTTGTTCCGATTCGGTGCCGACCATGAACCCGGTGGTGTTGTGGAAAAACAGCAACGGCGTCTGGCTTTGGTCGCACAGCTGGATGAACTGGGCGGCCTTGCTCGCACCTTTTGGCGTGATGGGGCCGTTGTTGCCGATGAAGCCACAGGCGCGCCCCTGGATTTTCAGATGACCGCAGACGGTCTGCTGATCGAACTCGCCTTTGAATTCAAGAAAGTTCGAAGCGTCGGCAAGACGGGCGATGATCTCGCGTACGTCGTAGGGTTTTTTCGGGTCATCCGGGATCAGGCCCAGCAGTTCGTCGATGGGGTAGAGCGGTTCCTCCCAGCGACGTTCGGGGAGTCGGGGCAACTGCTCGTTCCACGGCAGCAGGCTGACAATTTCCCGTACCTGGCGCACACCGTCGGCGTCGTTTTCAGCCAGGTATTCGGCGGTGCCGGCGGTTTGTGCGTGCATCTCGGCGCCGCCCAGCTCTTCATCGGTCGCGACTTCGCCGGTGGCGGCCTTGAGCAGTGGCGGGCCGGCGAGAAACAGCTTGGCCTTACCCCGCACCACCACCACGTAATCCGACAAACCCGGCTGATAGGCACCACCCGCCGTGGCCGAACCGTGGACCACAGTGACCTGCGGCAAGCCCATGGCCGACATCCGCGCCTGATTGGCAAAGCTGCGCGCGCCTTCGACGAAAATTTCCGCCGCGTAATTGAGGTTGGCGCCGCCGCTTTCGGCAAGCGTGATCACCGGCAGTCTGTTTTCCATGGCGATCTGTTGCAGGCGCAGGGATTTTTTCAAGCCGCTGGGGGAAATGGTCCCGCCCTTGATCGCGCTGTTGTTCGCCACCACCAGCACGCGCACGCCACAGACATAGCCGATGCCTGCGATCAAACCGCCACCGGCGGAGCTGCCGTCCTTGTCGTCGTGCAGCTTGTAGCCGGCCAGGCTCGCCAGTTCGAGAAACGGCGCGCCGGGGTCCAGCAGCAGATTGAGGCGCTCGCGGGGCAACAGCTGACCGCGTTTTTCGAACCTGGATTTGGCTTCGGCAGCCTTGTTCAGCAAGTTCTGTTCGAGCAGGCGTACTTGCTCGATGGCGCCCAGCATTGCCGCACGGTTCTGGGCGAACTGCTCGCTGTGGGGATCGAGTTGCGACTGAATCACCGGCATGGGTTATTCCTTGTCCTTCAACACGTCTGGAATGTAGGCGCGGTGGAAGCCGTTATACGACTCGCTGTTGGTCGCCTTGTGGATAGGCCAGGCGCGCCCGCCAAGGCTGGCGGCGCCGTCGATGCGCAAGGTGCTGCCGCTGACGAAGGCCGCTGCCGGGCTGAGCAGGAAAACAATCGCCGCGCTGACCTCCGATTCGGTGCCGATGCGCTTGAGCGGCACGTGCTCGCGCAAGGTCGGAATCACCGCCTTGAAGGCGCCTTCGTAGGTGTCCATGCCGCTGGAGGCAATCCAGCCCGGTGCCACGGCGTTGACCCGCACTCCGGCATGACCCCATTCGTACGCGGCGGTCTTGGTCAGGTTGTCCATGCCCGAACGTGCCGCGCCGGAGTGACCCATACCGGGCATGCCCCCCCACATGTCGGCGAGCATGTTGACGATGGCGCCGCCGTGCTTGCTCATGGACTGGTTGAACACTTCTCGGGCCATCAGGAAACCGCCCACCAGATTGGTGCGCATCACGGTTTCGAAACCCTTCTGATTGATCGAGGCCAAGGGCGACGGATACTGTCCGCCCGCATTGTTGACCAGGCCATGGATGGGGCCATGCTTGCGGATCAATTCGCTGACCAGGTGCTGCACCGACTCTTCCTCGCGGATGTCGCACACTGCCCAATCGGCCGTGCCGCCGTCTTCGGCAATTTCTGCGGCAACGGTCTTGAGCTTGTCGGCCTTGCGCCCGACCAGCAGCACATGGGCGCCGAGAGCCGCCAGTTCGTGGGCGGTGCAGCGGCCGATGCCACTGCCACCACCGGTGACGATGATGTTTTGGCCGGCAAACAGATCGGCTCTGAAAATCGAATCGTAGGTCATGGCGGCGATCCTCTAGTTGAACTGGTCGGCGATGCGTTGCGGCACCGGGATCTGGATTTCCAGCAGTTGCTGGGCGAAGGCTTTGCCTTGCGGATCGATTCGCAGGCTGGCGACACCGCCGCCGCCGAGGGCGTTTTCCAGCAGGAAATTCAGGCTGTGGCTGGCGGGCAAGTACCAGCGCTCAACCCGTCCGTGGATTGGATCGAGGACGTGGCCCATCCAGTCGACGATCACTTCCGGGGTCAGGGCTTCGGCGATCCATGGCAGGAATTCGGGCTCGCGGGCCATGACGCCGATGTTGCTGTGGTTGCCCTTGTCGCCAGAGCGGGCGACCGCCAGTTTGACCAGGGCCACGCTGGCGTCGGCCAGGCCTGTCGGTTTCGGTGGCGCGAGCGGGGCTGGCAGGTCCAGCGGGTCGAGCACATCGAGGGCGGGCAGGGCGCACGGGTGGCGCTGACCCATGAAATCAATGTCCAGCGTGCAGGCGGTTTTGTCGATCAGGAACGAGAACAGCCGGATCAGCGGATACACCGTCGGCCGGCCACCGACAATGCCTGTCAGCCCTGGCGCCATACCAGTGGCGGCCTGGGCGATTTCCCGGGAGAACACGACCAGTGCCTGCTTGTGCGGATGGCGCACCGCGAGTTTGATCACCACTTCGCGGCTGTCCTGACGCTGGCCGTGGGGGCCGTAGGTGGCCTCGCTGCCCAGCAACTCGATATTCACCTCGCTGTATGGCGCCCAGCCGCGCTGGCGGAACATTTCCGAGGTCTTGTTGATGATCGCCGTGCTGACTCGTCGTGCCTTGTCGACGGCATCGATGCCGGCAATCAGGCAACTGGCGGTGCAGCGAAAACCATCGGGGTACGTGGCGCTGACCTTGTATTGAGCCGTCGGCGGCAGGCCTTTGGCGCCGTGTACCTGCACCGCGTTCCGGCCTTGTTGCTGCAGTTTGACCTGAGTGAAATCGCACACCACGTCGGGCAGCAGATAGGCGCGCGGGTCACCGATTTCGTACAGCATCTGCTCGCCCACCGTCAGCGGCGTGACCAGCCCGCCGGTACCTTCGGGTTTGCTGACGATGAACTGGCTGTCGGCGCTGACTTCGACGATGGGAAAACCGATGTGTTCGTAGTCCGGGACGTCGCGCCAGTCGGTGAAGTTGCCGCCCGTGCACTGGGCGCCGCATTCGATGATATGCCCGGCCAGTGCCGCCTGGGCGAGCTTGTCGTAGTCGTGCCACGACCAGCCGAACTCATGCACCAGCGCAGCGCTGACCACCGCACTGTCGACCACGCGCCCGGTGATCACGATGTCCGCGCCCAGACGCAGGGCTTCAACGATGCCGGGGGCGCCGAGGTAGGCATTGGTCGAGACGCACATCGGTGGCAGTGGCGCGCCGCTGAACATTTCATGAATGCCCAGGCTGCCCAGTTGTTTGAATTGTGGTTGCAGGTCATCACCCAGCAGCACGGCAATCTTCAAGGCCACCCCGGCCTTGTCGCAGGCCGCTTGCAGGGCGGCGGCGCAGGCGCGGGGATTGACGCCACCGGCGTTGCTGATGACCCGGATGTTGTGCTGCGCGAGCTGCGGCAGCAAGGGGGCGAGGACCTCGATGAAGTCACCCGCATAGCCGGCCTGGGGATCTTTCATCCGCGCGCCGGCCATGATCGACAGGGTGATTTCGGCCAGATAATCGAAGACCAGATAGTCCAGATGCCCGTGTTCCACGAGTTGTGCGGCCGCGGTCGAGGTATCGCCCCAGAAGGCGCTGGCGCAACCGATGCGAATTGATTTGGGTGCAGTCCATTCCATAGCCACCTCCAACCGTAGTGCATCGACATTACCAAGCAAGCGCTTGGTTTGTAAATGACTTGATTTTCTTCTGCCAAGCGCTTGCTTGGTGCCATCCGTCAGCTTAAATTGCCCGCGCAACTCCGGTGTTTTCGGGGGATCGGCGTTATTGATTGATCGACTGTAGGAGAGAACGGGTGGACGAGCAAAAAGCCCTGAGGGTCATGCGCGAATTGGTGAGCGACGGCCAATTGACCGACCCGGACAGCGCCCGTGGCAAGCTGCTGCAAGTGGCGGCCCACCTGTTCCGCAACAAAGGCTACGAACGCACGACCGTGCGCGATCTGGCCGGCGCCGTGGGCATTCAGTCCGGGAGCATTTTCCACCACTTCAAAAGCAAGGACGAAATCCTGCGCGCCGTGATGGAGGAAACCATTCGCTACAACACCGCGTTGATGCGTGCGGCCATCGCTGAGGCCGGCAATGTGCGCGAGCGGGTGCTGGCGCTGATCCGCTGTGAGTTGCAGTCGATCATGGGCGGCAGCGGCGAGGCGATGGCGGTGCTGGTCTACGAATGGCGCTCGCTGTCCGAAGAGGGCCAGGCCAAGGTCCTGGCGCTGCGCGACATCTATGAAGACATCTGGCTGCAAGTACTGGGCGAAGCCAAGGCCGCCGGGTTTATCCGCGGCGATGTGTTCATCACTCGGCGGTTCCTGACCGGCGCATTGTCATGGACCACCACCTGGTTTCGCGCCGGGGGCAGCATGAGCCTCGATCAGTTGGCCGATGAGGCGTTGATTCTGGTGCTGGAAGACCGGTAATAAAGTTGTGTTGGCCAACATTAAACTGGCTAACTGGATGAAACCGCCTAGCTTGATAGCATTGATGCCGATTCATTGGGGAGTGGGGTTGTTTTGATGGGTTCGCCAATTCGGACAGTCTCGCGGCTTTTGCTGGCAATGCTTGCTGCGTCAGCGATGGTGCCGTCCCAGGCCGCACAACTGGTGCGCATCGGTGCCGCGCACTTTCCTCCCTACACCGTGCGCCCGGAATCCGGGGCCGATACCGGGCTGCTGCCGCAACTGGTCGAGGCGATGAATGCATCGCAAAGTGACTATCAGTTTGTCCTGGTACCCACCTCCATTCCCCGGCGCTTCGGTGACTTCGAGCAGGGCCGGATCGACATGGCCATCTTCGAAAATCCCGCCTGGGGTTGGGAAAAGTTCCCCCACACGGCCGTCGACATGGGGTTGGAGGACGCCGAGATTTTTGTCGCGCAACGCCTGCCCGATCGGCAGCAAAGCTATTTTGCCGACCTGAGCGGCAAGCGTCTGGCACTGTTCAGCGGCTATCACTACGAGTTCGCCAACTTCAATGCCGAGCCCCAGTACCTGGCGAAAAACTACAACGCCACGCTGACCTATTCCCATGACAGCAATCTGCTGATGGTGTTGCGCGGTCGCGCCGACATCGCGCTGGTCACGCGCTCTTACCTGAGCGACTACTTCTTGCGCAATGAAAAAGTCGCTGACGAGTTGCTGGTGTCCCAGCGCGTCGACCAGATCTATCACCATTACGCCATCCTGCGCCCGACCGCTCCCATCAGCGGCGATGCATTCGCCAGGGTGCTGCAAGGCTTGCGGGACAACGGCCGGATGTTGAAGATTTTCGATCCGTACAAGATTGCGCTTGTGCCGGTCCCGCACAACGAGGCGGCACCACAAGTCGCCAATTGACGGTCATCGAGCCTCGTGCCGATAGCGCGAAGATGATCGGGTACATGCAGAACCAGTGCTTTCACTGCGAGACAGAGTTCGACTTCCCGTACAAACGCGCGGCCTTGATGGTGTTGAGGCGGGAGCGGTTCTTTGGTCGCTGTAAATTGGTTTGAGGGGCAAGACTCAGGATCTGTTGTGGTCTTGAGTCTGTCTTCGCGAGCGGGCTCGCTCCCACCTTTGCACTGTGTTGGCAGTATCTTGTGGGAGCGAGCCCGCTCGCGAAGGGGGGGATGCGGTTACTTCGGCCCGAGAATTTTCACCAGTTTGTCCGGCGAAGGCGCGCCTTGCTGCTGTTGCAGATTACCCTTGTCGTCCATGTAGAAAATCGCCGGGGTGGCCTGCAACTCAAGCTCTTCCATCAATTGCATGTTGGCCGCGAATTTTGCCTGAATCGCTGGCGGCACTTCCTTCAAGGCCTTGAGCGAGCTGTCCTTGCCAGCGGCTTCGTGATCCTGCAGGGCTTTTTCCGGGTCTTTGGCGGCGAGCAGTGCGGCGGATTTCCCCGGGCTGTCCTCGCGGATGATGCCCACCATGATGTGGCGCAACTGCACCTTGCCGGCCTTGACCCACGGCCGGGCCTGTTCCCAGAACATGTTGCAGTACGGGCAGTTCGGGTCACTGAACAGGTACACCACGCGCGGCGCATCTTTTTTGCCGTCGCCGATCCAGTTGCTTGTTTCGAACTTGGCCCAGACTTCCTTGGCCATCGGCGCGTACACCAGTTTCTGCAATGGCGCACTGCTCAGGTCATTGCCCTCGGCGTCATACAGGTTGCCCAGCAGCACGTGTTTGCCATCCGGGGTCAGGTACAGCGCCATGCCGCGGCTCTGGTATTGCGCGGCATAACCGCGCAAGCCGTCGGGGGCGTCGAACTGGCCGACGATTTTCGCGCCCTTTGCCTCGATTTTCTTGATCGCATCGGGCAATTCTTCGGCCTGTACCGATGGCAGGTGCAGCAGGGCGGCACCGAGGCTCAGGGTCAGCAGGTGGCGGAGGCGGGGCATGGCAATTTCCTTGAAGAAGTGGCGGGTACAGTGTCGAAGTTTTCCAGTGCGCGGGCCAGGCTGGCGTCCGACAACTCGCCCAGATGGCTGCCCAGCAGGCGACCTTCGGGGCTGTAGAACAGCGTAGTCGGCAATGCCATGGAACCGACGGCATGGCTCAGTCGCCCGCCGCCGTCGAACAGCACGTTGGACAGGCTCAGGCCTTGGGTTTCCAGGAAAGTCGCGACGCTTTGCATGCTTTCCGCCTGATTGACGAACAGGAACGTCAGGTCCGGCCGGTGTCGCTGGGCGTTTTCCAGCACCGGCATTTCCCGGCGGCACGGTGGGCACCAGGTGGCCCAGAGATTGATCACCAACGGGCCGCCCTTGTAGTCGGCCAGTTGCACGGTTTCACCGGCGGCGTTGCGCAGGGCGATTTCCGGCAGGCGTGTGCCTTGTTCATAAATCGACAGGGAAAACGTCGCCAGCAACCAGAACGCCAGGCCACTGGCCACGCCAAAGCCCAGTGGACGGCGCAACCCCGGGCGACGCCAACCGCGATACAGCGTGGCGAGCAAAACGGCAACTACCCCCGGCCAGGCGAGAAAACCGCCATCGCGCAGGTCAATGATCTGCCACGGATCGTTGTGATAGTGCGCCCAATAGGCCGCCACGAAACCGATTCGTGCCGCCAGCATCCCCAGTAGAAACAGGCTGAACAGCGCCGACTCGGGGTTATCACCGCCACGCTTGGCCACCTGCCAGCCGATAAGCGTGGCCAGCGCCAGCGCACTGATCAGCAGCAGATGATTAAGCGCAATGGCAAAGGTGCCGAGGGTGAAGGTCAGCATTAATGGGCGTCTCGGGTATTGGTCCAGCGTTGCAGGAAGGTATCGGCATCGACCTCGCCGGTGATGCGCTGGCTGCGCCGCTCTTCACCGTCAGCGCCAATCCACAGCAGGCTCGGTGGCCCTGGCACTTTGTAACGGCCGAGCAGTTCGCGGCTGGCGGCATTGTCGGCGGTCACATCCAGTCGGAGCAAGCGCACGTCACTCAGCGCTTGCAGGACATTGGCTTTGCCGAACACCTGTTTTTCCATGACCTTGCACGACACGCACCAGTCGGCGTAGTAGTCCAGCAGCACCCACTGGCCCCGAGCCCGCGCGGCGTCGAGTTCCTGTTGCAGTGCCTGCGGATCCTTGATGGTGATGAAGGCATCGTGGCCGACAGGCACGGCAGCCACCGCCTGGTTCGAGGCGCGAAAGACCTGCAACGGCTTGAACGGATCGTCACTGCCGCCGGCCGCCCCGATCACCAGCAGGCTGCCCCACAATCCGAGCAGCAACGAACTGGCGCCAAACAGGTGCGCGATACGGCCGAAACCTTCCGACTGTTTCCAGGCGCTGTAGGCTGCGATCAACAGCAGCGCTCCGCACAAGCCGACCCACAGTGATTCGTCCAGCACCGGGCGCAGCATCAGCAACGCGGTGGCGAGGAACAGGAAGCCGAAAATGCCTTTGACCAGGTTCATCCAGGCACCGGGTTTGGGCATGAAGCGATTGCCGACGGTCACCAGCAACAGCAGCGGCACACCGATACCGATGCCCATGGCGAACAGAATCAATCCGCCATGCAACGCATTACCGCTTTGCGCGATGTAGAGCAGGGCGCCGGCCAGCGGTGCGGTCATGCACGGGCCGACCAGCAGGCCGGACAGAGCGCCCAGCACCCCGGCGCCGATCAGACTGCCACCGCGTTGATTGCGCGAGACGTTTTCCAGTCGATCGCGCACGACCACCGGCAGTTGCAGTTCGAAGTAGCCGAACATCGGCAGCGCGAGCAGCACGAAAATCGCCGCGAAACTGCCCAGCAGCCAGGGGTTCTGCAGCCAGGCTTGCAGGTTCGCCCCGAGGGAGGCGGCCAGGACGCCCATCGCTGCATACACCAGCGCCATGCTGACCACGTAACTGCCGGCCAGGGCGAATCCGCGTTTGGGCGTGGCGCCGCTGCCGACGATCAACCCGGCCAGAATCGGCAGCATCGGTAACGAACATGGGGTGAAGGCCAGCAGCAGACCGAGGCCGAAGAACACCAGAAGACTCCAGCCCAGCGCCCGTTGGTGCAGGCTGCTGGCCAATGCCTGGTCCGGTGCTTCAGTGGCCGTATTCGCTACAGGAGCATTGCCGAGATTGACGATTTTGGTTTGTGGCGGATAGCACAAGCCGGCATCGGCACACCCCTGGTAACTGACCTTGACCGTGCCGTTGGCACCCGCCGGGATCTTCAGTTCAAGACCCTGGCGATAAACCTGCTGTTCACCGAAAAATTCGTCGCTGTGGGCTTCGCCTTCCGGCAGCGCGGGATGCTGTGCGACAGGTAAACCGTCGAATTTCAATCGTTTCTGGTACAGGTAATAGCCGTCGGTGATCTGCCAATAGAGTTGGGTTTCACCAGACTCCAGACGTTCAGAGGTAAACGTGAACGCTTTATCGACCGGGAGAAACTCGGGTTTGGTATCGAATGGATTGGTTCCCGCCTGGGCCAGGCCAGCGATCATGAGGGTGAAAAGTAAAAACAGACGACGCATGGATAAGCCTTTGCCCTGTGCAATTGAGATGCACAGTGGCGGGTGGCGATTAACCGATGATTAACCGCCGCGGCCTTGTGGCTGTGGCACTTGCGGCATAATGTCAGCTTAATCGGTCACCGGCTTAATCGGCTTTATTTCTACGAGGCTCCCCATGCACGTACTGGTTTGCGAAGACGATGAGCTGATCGCCAGCGGCATTGTCGCCGGCCTGACCGCCCAGGGCCTTACCGTGGAACACGTGGCCACGGCATCCTCCGCCCGGGCGATGCTCAAGGTCGCGGAGTTCGATGTCATGGTGCTCGACCTTGGCCTGCCGGACGAAGACGGCCTCAAGCTGCTGCAGCAGTTGCGCCATCAGGGCCTGGAGTTACCGGTCTTGATCCTCACTGCACGTGATTCGGTCACCGACCGTGTCGATGGCCTGCAAGCAGGTGCCGACGATTACCTGCTCAAGCCGTTCGACTTGCGTGAGCTGGCTGCGCGCTTGCACACGCTGTTGCGGCGGGTGGCGGGGCGCAGCGTCAACCTGATCGAACATGGCGCTTTGACTTACGACCCGAGCAGCCGCGAAACCACGCTCGCGGGGCGGCCGGTGGACCTGTCGCGCCGCGAGCAATCGCTGCTGCAAGCCTTGTTGCACAACCGGGGGCGGGTGCTGTCCACCGAGCAGCTCAAGGACAGCGTCTACGGTTTCAATGACGAGCTGGAAAGCAACGCCCTCAACGTCCATATCCATCACCTGCGGCGCAAGCTCGGCAATGGCATTGTCGAGACCGTGCGCGGCCTGGGCTATCGTCTGGGGCCGGCTGATGGCGGAGAAGAATCGAAGTGATGAGCCTGCGTTTGCGCCTGAGCCTGACGCTCGGCGCCGCATTTGCGTTGATCTGGGCCCTGGCCGCAGCCTGGATGCTCAGCGATTTGCGCAATCAGATGATGTTTTCCCTCGACCAGCGCCTGGTGGCGTCGGCCCGCATGGTCGCCGGCCTGATGGAGCAACTGCCGCCCGTGCCGAGCAAGGGCGAGGGCACCCACTTCAGTGCCGAGCAACTGAACATTCCGGGTGGCATGGCGTGCCAGGTCAGCTCGCTGCGCGGTGAAATCCTGGCCCGCAGCCACACCGATCCGCAACAGGCCCTGGAGGCCGAAAAACTGGGCTTTCACGACCAGATGATCGACGGTGCGCCGTGGCGCAGTTTCACATTGGCCCGGGGCGATCTGCGCATCACCACCGCCGACCGGCAGATCGAGCGCGAAGCCTTGAACATGTCGATCCTGCTGGCTGCTTCGGTACCGGTCGGCGTGGCCTTGCTCGGGTGCCTGTGCCTGCTGTGGCTGGGCATCGGCCAGGGGTTGGCGCCGCTCAACCGCATGCGCGACGCCTTGATGCGCCGCAGCGCCGACTCCCTCGAACCCTTGCAGATCCAGCCATTGCCCAGCGAGCTGCAACCCTTGCTGGAAACCCAGAACCAGCTGCTCCAGCGCATCGGCAAGACCATTGAGCGCGAACGTCGCCTGACCGGGGATGCGGCCCACGAACTGCGCAGCCCGCTGACTGCAATCAAGACCCACCTGCAAGTGGCGCGGATGACCGACGGCAACGCTCGGGATCAGTCCCTGGCCCGGGCCGAAGAGGGTGCGGACCGCATGCACCGGACCCTGGAACAATTGCTGTTGCTGGCGCGAGTCGAGGGCAGTCTGTCGTTTGACGACGGTGTGCAATGCAACGCCGAACAAGTGGCGAAACTGGCGATCCAGGACGCGGCGAGCGGCGATCGTCAACGCATCAGGTTTCAGACGCCGGGCAAGGTCTCCGCTGCGCCTGTACAAATGCCCGCCGTGCTGTCGATTGCCGCGCTGCGCAACCTGCTAGACAACGCGCTGCGTCATACCACCGCCGACAAAGCGGTGGAATTAACCCTGGAAACCACCGGCAATCGTGTGCAGTTCGTGGTGCGCGACCATGGGCCGGGGATTGCCGAAGAGGATTTGCAACACCTGACCCAGCGCTTCTGGCGCAACGGCCAGAGCACTGGTTGTGGTCTGGGCCTGGCGATTGTCCAGGCCATCGTTCAGCGTTGCGGCTGCACGCTGCATTTCGATAGCCGGCCGGACGGCTTGCGGGTTGAACTGACGATGCCGCTGCAACCGGTCTGAAAAACACCATGCCCCCCTGTAGGAGCGAGCTCGCTCGCGATGATCGATAACGATAACGCGTGCTTTCTGAATGCACGCGGTGTTCTTGAGTCCATCGCGAGCACAGCTCGCTCCTGCAAAGGTTGGCGTGTTACCGCCTGAATCCCTCAAGCGCTGAAGCTGTCGTCTGGCCGGTGCCAGAAACCTGGCCCAGGGGCACAACCATCGGGTAGTGATCGAAGCCATTCAACAAGTGCTGAGCGATGAACTGCCGTTGCACACCCTGGACCTGACCACTCCGGTCAAGGACCGGTTCGTCGAACACCAGAAATTGTGGAGGCGGAATCAGCCCTTGGGCCAGCAACACCCTTTGCCGTTCGCCGCCGGACCGTGCGCCCATGCGGCGCTTGCGCTTGCGCTTGACGTAGGCGCGGGCATCGTCGGTGTTGCCCAGGCACAGCAGAGTGCTCATGGCGCGTCGATGTCCGCTTGATCAATTTCCACGACATGTCCGGGGCCGGCATCGAACAGCACATAGAACTCGGCGCCGGGCTTCTTGAAGGTCAGGGTCGAGTCGGCGCCAAGCTTGCCCGGCAGGCTGACGAAACTGGCCTTCAGCCCGGAGATGTTCTGCGTGGCAATTTCAATCCCACGATCAAGGTCGATGCGCGGCGGGGGTGAGCCATCGGGCGACAGCGGCACCGATTCGCGGGACATCGCCGGGATGATCTTTTCCGTGGAAATGGAAATCTGGTTATCGGACAGCAACGCCTGGATCAGGAACCAGGTGCCGGTGATGGAAATCACCGCGATGAACCAGATCGACCAGATGCCGCTCAAACGATGAAAGTCGCCCCGGAAAATCCGCGCGCCGAGACGAATGCCCAGGGTCGGGCGGAAAAAACGGTTCCAGAAGTGTTTGTAGACCACCAGCCCGGTGATCAGCGACGCCAGTAATGGCAAGCCGAGAAACGACACCAGGTACCAGCCCCAGCTATAGCCATTGGTGAACGGCACCAGCCACCAGGCGTGCAGGGCGCGAGTAAAGGCGCGGAAGTCGAATTGCGGCGCGACGCCCTGGATCACGCCGCTGTACGGATTGACATAAATCACCACCGAAGGCCCATTGGGGTAGCCGGCTTCGACATCCAGGGCGAAGTGCGACTCGTCAGGGCGGCTGATGCTTTGCACCACGGTCTGTGGTTCAGCCTTGCTGATGGCTTCGATGACCTGCTGATAGCTGAGCAGTGGTGCATCGTCCGAGGGCTGACTGGCGCGCATTTGCGGGTTGGCCAGCCAGACGATTTCCTGACTGATCACCGCCAGGGTGCCGGTCCCACAGACGATCAGCACGAAAAACCAGATCGGCAGCGCCAGCCAGCCATGGACCAGGAACCAGATTTTTGAACGGGACTTCTTTGACATGTTGGAGGTCTTGCCTGGATGAGAGGCAGCTTGGCTGCGGGCTTCGCAGGGACGAGCGCCCTGAAGGTCCGATCGTGGCTTTTGCCGACGCGAAAGGACTGCATCCAGGTAGGACGGATGAGCAGAGGAAATCCCAAAAGGGGAAATGAAAGAAAATGTTTCTCGAGAGGCAGTGAAACGGGGCAACCTGCGCAGGATTTACATTCACTGGAGATCAAACGGTGGGAGCGGGCTTGCTCGCGAAGACACAGTGTCAGTCAACAGATCTATTGGATCTGCCGGCCTCATCGCGGGCAAGCCCGCTCCCACAGGGGCCTTGAGTGGCCATAGGTCCAGCGTAGGAGTAGGAGCGAGCCTGCTCGCGATGAGGGCCGAGAGGTTAACGAAGGCCTCAACCCTGACTGAACATCTCCTTCGCCCGCTGCTCGATCTGTTGCTGGGTCAAGTCTTCCTTGCGCGTGGCCAGGAACCACAAATGCCCGTAGGGATCCTTCAAGGTGCCTGAGCGGTCACCGTAGAATTGATCCTTGACCTCGGAAACCACGGTTGCGCCGGCAGCGATGGCCTGTTTGTAGGATTTGTCGACATCTGTCACGTACAAATGCAGACCCACGGACGCTGATTTGTCCGGATTGCTCAGTGGCCCTTGATCGCACGGCGTGCCGAGCATGATCGGGCAATCGCCGATGCGCAGTTCGGCATGACCGACACCGCCATCGGGCATGTTCAGGCGCATGACTTCAATGGCGCCGAAGGCTTTCTTGTAGAAGGCGATGGCGTCGGCGGCCTTGCTGATGCCCAGATAGGGGGTGATGCTGTGATACCCCTCTGGAATGGGTTTGACGCTCATGATGGATCTCCCTGTTCTTGTCGTGTGAATGTAAGTACCTGTGCCGATACATGGCCGAATAAATATAGGCCAGCCACTTTCACCTCACCGAGTGCCCGACGAGCAGCAATGCCATATAAGTGCCATCAGACAGGCTCCAGCCAATGCGCTCCCGGCCCGCGTTCTCCCGGCACATCGCCTGCATTGCAGTCTGGTGGGCCAGTGCTGATCAGGACAATGTTCGCCATTTGCTGATAGCCACTATTGAAAGCGTTGATTTCTGCTGCCCGGGAGGCGCGGGTAGCCTGTGTTCATTGCCTCGAACCCAGTCGCCAGGACGCCAAAAATGAAACCGATGATCGCCACTTTGCTGATGGCCGCCGTCTCCGTACTCGCCGGATGTGCCAGCCATGTTTCCCCGGAGCTTCGCCCTTACACGGCTGAAGAAAGCAAGGAACTGGCGCTGGAAGAGCTGAACCGCCGCGGATTGTCCTTCGACGAGTACCACGCGAAAAAAGCCGAACTGCTCGGCCAGCCGAAAAAGTCGTTCGGATTCGACAATCAGGGTGAAATGAACGCCGGGCGATCTGTACAGCTTCACGGTCGTCCAAGCTGAGGCGAAACTGTACCGGTCCAAGTTTCGCGCAACTGTCCATGGGTTTCGTCCAAGGCGTGCGATAGGGTCAATACCTGAACCGCCCTTGACGGACTACCACCCATGACGCTCTCACTCGACCTGCTGCTGGGCTTCGCCCTGTTCGCCCTCGTCACCTCGATCACACCCGGCCCGAACAACACCATGTTGCTGGCATCCGGGGTGAACTTCGGCTTCAGCCGCACGATTCCGCACATGCTCGGCATCACTTGTGGCTTCTTTGTCCTGGTGGTGGCAGTCGGTTTCGGCCTGGGCGCGGTGTTCCAGACTTACCCTTTGCTCTACACCGTGCTGCGCTATGTGGGGGCGGCGTATTTGCTCTACTTGGCGTGGAAAATCGCCCATTCCGGGCCAATGTCGGAAAGTCAGCAGAGCGAGGCGAAACCAATCAGCTATTTGGGCGCCGCCGCGTTCCAGTGGGTCAATCCCAAGGCCTGGATCATGGCCATTGGCGCCATCAGCACCTATACGCCGATGCAGGGCTACTTCACCAATGTGATCGTGATTGCGGCCGTTTTTGCCATCATCAACCTGCCGAGCGTCGGCGTGTGGGCCGCTTGCGGCACGCTGTTGCGCAATGTTCTGAAGGATCGCCGCTGGCTGCGCCTGTTCAATTGGGGCATGGCCGCGCTGCTTGTGGGTTCGCTGTATCCGCTGATGCTCGAAAGCTTTAGCTGACGCATTGCTTCAACCGGTTGCCCGATGCCTGTTAAGCTGACTTTTCAGGAGCGTTCCTACGCACTATTAAATGAAGCAGTCCTTCTTTAACGGCATCCGATCAGGTATTGGTAACGTTCTGAAAACAGCGCGCAGCTCACAAGGCTGCGCTTTGCCGTTTACAGTCACGAGCTTCCTGATCCCGGAACACGCTCTGCGAGTCTTTTATGAATAAACGTCCATTGTATTTCGATTACGCCGCCACCACACCGGTGGATGAGCGGGTCATCAAGGTGATGGTCGAGTGTCTGGGCTTTACCGGCAACTTCGGCAATCCGGCCTCAAGCTCCCACGTCTTTGGCCAGCAGGCCCGGCAATCGGTGGAGCAGGCGCGACGCCAGGTCGCCGAACTGGTCGGCGCGACGCCCGAACAGATCGTCTGGACCTCGGGCGCCACCGAATCCAACAACCTCGCGCTCAAGGGTGTGACCCAGGCCCGCGGTGCTGGCGGCGGCCATATCATCACCAGTCAGATCGAACACAAGGCCATTCTCGATACCGCCAGGCAACTGCAGGATGCCGGCGTAGCCGTGACCTATCTGGCGCCGGACGCCGAAGGGCTGATCACCGCGCAAGCCGTCAGCGAAGCCATGCGCGAGGACACCTTCCTGGTGTCGCTGATGCTGGTCAACAACGAACTGGGTACGCTCAACGATATTCCCGCCATCGGCCAGGTGGTGCGTGACCGCGGGGCGTTGTTCCATGTCGACGCCGCACAGGGCGCGGGCAAAGTTGCGATCGACCTCGCGCAGTGGCCGGTGGACCTGATGTCGTTTTCCGCGCACAAGCTCTATGGCCCCAAAGGCATCGGTGCGCTGTATGTCGGTCCGCGCGCGCAACAACGATTGCAGGCACAGATCCATGGCGGCGGGCATGAGGGCGGTTTGCGTTCCGGCACCCTGGCGACCCATCAGATCGCGGCCATGGGGGCGGCATTCGCCCTGGCGGCAGCGTCTTTCGATGAAGAGAAAGCCGTCATCGAGCATTTGCGTGAACGTTTGCTCGAGCAATTGCACAGCGTTCCCGGCGTGCGTCTCAACGGCAGCCCGACCCGGCGCATTCCCCATACCCTGAGCCTGACCTTCAGTGAAGGCGAGTTCAATCCGGCAGCGTTGCTGGCTTCGATCGCGTTTTCCGCGACCTCGGCCTGCAATTCCGCGAGCAATACCCCATCCCATGTACTGCTGGCCCTGGGACATGACGCCCGTTCGGCCAGTCGCACCATCCGCTTGAGCCTCGGGCGTTTCACCACCGAGCAGGACATCGACCAGGCGGTTCAACTGATCAAGGCAGCCTGCGCCAGTGCTCCGGCATTCTGGCAATAAGGCGACGAAGCGCCGACATTGATCGGCACTCAACAATAATGATGAAGTGGTTAGCAGGAGACACGATGAATACGCAGCTTTCGATCAATGGATCGGTGCCCCAGCGCCTGGCGCAAACCCGCGAACTGATGAGCCGGGAGGGTATTCACGCCCTGCTGGTGCCGTCGGCCGACCCGCACCTGTCCGAATACCTGCCGGGTTACTGGCAGGGACGCCAGTGGTTGTCGGGTTTCCACGGCTCGGTCGGCACCTTGATCGTGACCCCGGATTTTGCCGGTGTCTGGGCCGACAGCCGTTATTGGGAGCAGGCGACCAAGGAGCTCAAGGGCAGCGGCATTGATCTGGTCAAGCTGCAACCGGGTCAACCCGGGCCACTGGAATGGCTGGCCGAGCAAACTCCCGAAGGTGGCGTGGTCGCGGTCGATGGCGCGGTCATGGCCGTGGCTTCGGCACGGACCCTGGGCGGTAAACTTGAAGAGCGTGGTGCCCGTCTGCGCACCGACATCGACCTGTTGAACGGAGTCTGGGGCGACCGCCCAAGCCTGCCGGACGAACCGATCTATCAGCACTTGCCACCACAGGCGACCGTCAGCCGTGGCGAAAAACTCGCCAAGCTGCGTGAAACCCTCAAGGCAAAGGGTGCCGACTGGCATTTCATCGCCACCCTCGATGACATCGCCTGGTTGTTCAACCTGCGTGGCGGCGATGTGTCGTTCAACCCGGTGTTTGTTTCCTTCGCCCTGATCAATCAGCAACAGGCCACGCTGTTTGTCGCCTTGAGCAAAGTCAGCGCCGAGTTGCGCGCAATCCTCGAACAGGATGGGGTGACCCTGCGTGATTACAGCGAAGTCGCTGCCGCACTGCGCGCCGTGCCGAGCGGTGCGAGCCTGCAAGTCGACCCGGCGCGGGTCACGGCGGGCTTGCTGGACAACCTCGACAGCGGGGTGAAACTGATCGAAGGCCTCAACCCGACGACCCTGGCCAAATCGCAAAAAAGCCTGGCCGATGCCGAGCACATCCGTCAGGCGATGGAACAGGACGGTGCAGCACTGTGCGAATTCTTCGCCTGGCTGGACTCGGCGCTGGGCCGCGAGCGCATCACCGAACTGACCATCGACGAAAAACTCACCGCCGCCCGTGAGCGCCGCCCGGATTATGTGTCGCTGAGTTTCAACACCATCGCCGCGTTCAACGCCAATGGCGCGATGCCGCACTACCACGCTACCGAAGAAGAACATGCGGTAATCGAAGGGGATGGTCTGCTGTTGATCGACTCCGGTGGTCAGTACCTGGGCGGCACCACCGACATCACGCGGATGGTTGCGGTGGGCACGCCGACCGACGAGCAAAAACGCGATTGCACTCGCGTGCTCAAGGGCGTGATTGCCTTGTCCCGTGCGCAGTTCCCCAAAGGCATTCTGTCGCCGCTGCTCGATGCCATCGCCCGCGCGCCCATCTGGGCGGAAAGTGTCGACTATGGTCACGGCACCGGTCATGGCGTCGGTTATTTCCTGAACGTCCACGAAGGTCCGCAAGTCATCGCCTATCAGGCTGCACCTGCACCGCAAACCGCGATGCAACCCGGCATGATCACGTCCATTGAGCCGGGCACCTATCGTCCGGGTCGTTGGGGGGTGCGCATTGAAAACCTGGCGATGAACCGTGAGGCGGGCAAAAACGAATTCGGCGAGTTCCTGAAGTTCGAAACGCTGACCCTGTGCCCGATCGACACGCGTTGCCTGGAAACTTCGCTGTTGTCCGAAGAGGAAAAACAGTGGTTCAACGCTTACCACGCCGAAGTGCGCGAACGCTTGAGCCCGTTGGTCGAGGGTGCCGCGCTGGAGTGGCTGAATACCCGCACTGCGGCTATCTGATGTGAAGCTCAGGCGCTTTTTCCAGCGCCTGAGCCATATAGTCGACAAAGGCTTTGACCCTGGCGGATTGGCGACGATTCGCCGGGGATACGGCATGTATCGGCAGCGACAGCGTGCTGTAATCCTGCAAAATCGCGATCACCCGACCAGCGCTCAGGTCTTCGCTGAATAGCCACACCGGTGACAGCGCAATTCCCAATCCCCCCAGCACCAGTTCACGGATCGCCTCGGAGTTGTTGCTCTGTGCATTGCCCTTGATCCGCACTTCGTGGTGTTCGGCGTCTTTTGTGTACTCCCACAGGTTCTGGCTGCTCAGCAGGTTGAACATCAGGCAATTGTGCCTGCTCAGTTCCTGCGGTGTTTGCGGTTGGCCGTATTGCCTGAGGTAGTCAGGTGATGCGACGGTCACCCGATGGGTCGTGCCAACAAGGCGAGCGATCAGACCACTGTCGTTCAGGGCACCGATCCGGAATGTGACGTCCAGCCCTTCGCTGACCAGGTCCTGGTTTTGATCGCTCAGCTGCAGGTCTATCTGAACCTCAGGGTAGCGTTTGAGAAAGTCCGGTAACCGAGGGGCGATCTGCAAGCGGCCGAAACTCACCGACGAGCCGATTTTCAATGGCCCGGCGACCTTTTCGCGACCGGACTGGAAGCTATGTTCTGCCGCGTCCACTACGGCAAGGATGATCCGGCATTCGTTGTAATAGCGCAGACCTTCATCCGTCAGGGATAACTTGCGGGTACTGCGCGCAATCAGCTTTCCCCCCAATCGGGTTTCCAGCGCCTGCAGCACTTTGCTGATGGTCGGCTGGCTGGTTTGCATCTCCCGGGCAACGGCAGAAAAACTGCCCCGTTCGACCACTCGCACGAAAATCGCCATAGCGTTGAGCTTGTCCACGGGATTCCTCATTGATGCCGTATCGGCATGGTCACTATAGCGATATGGCGTCTTATCGGCATGAATTGGGCGGGGCAAGATTGATCCTGTATTCACTTCTGATGGGACGTGGCGAAATGACTGACACACTGAAAATGAGCGCGATGATGGTCGACTTGGCCAATGCGCCGTTACGTTTGGTTTCCATTGCCCGTCCGGTGCCGCAGGCGGGGCAGGTATTGGTCAGAATCAAGGCCAGCGGTGTCAATCCGCTGGATGGCAAAATCCGCTCCGGGCAAGCAGCCCATGCAGGTCAGCCATTGCCGGCGATAGTCGGGATGGATCTGGCCGGGACCGTAGAGGCGCTGGGAGAGGGCGTCAGTGGCTGGCTAGCGGGAGATGAGGTGTACGCCATGGCCACCGGTATCGGTGGAATTCAAGGTTCATTGGCCGAATACGCGGCGGTCGATGCGCGACTGTTGGCACGTAAGCCGCACAACCTGAGCATGCGTGAGGCTGCCGGATTGCCGCTGGTGCTGATCACCGCTTGGGAAGGTCTGGTGGACCGGGCTCGCGTTCGACCCGGGCAGAAGGTCTTGATTCATGGCGGTGCCGGTGGCGTCGGACATGTCGCCGTGCAAATCGCCCGCGCTTTCGGCGCTGAGGTTTTTGCCACAGGCTCGGCCGGGCAGCAATCGATCATCGAAGGGTTCGGTGCAACATTTATCGACTATCGCAAGTCTTCGGTCGAAGACTATGTGGCGCAACATACGGCCGGTGAGGGCTTCGACATTGTCTATGACACAGTGGGAGGCGAAACCCTGGATGCGTCATTCAAGGCTGCCCGGATGTACCACGGTCATGTGCTCAGCTGCCTGGGCTGGGGGCAGCACAGCCTGGCACCACTTTCCTTTCGCGGGGCGACTTATTCCGGTGTCTTCACATTGCTGCCGCTCCTGACGGGCCGGGGGCGCGAGCATCACGGCGAGATTCTGCACGAGGCGGCACGGTTGATAGAGGCGGGTAAGCTCGTACCTTTGCTTGACCCGCACCCGTTCACTTTGCAAAACGCAGAAGCCGCCCATGTGCTGCTCTTGTCGGGAGCGGCAAAGGGGCGGTTGGTGGTCGAGATTTAACTCAAGGCTTCAAGTACGAAGTCGAGTCGATCCTGGCCGAAGTACAACTGGTTGTCGACAAACATGCTTGGGGCTCCGAATACGCCTCGCGCTACGGCTTTTTCGGTGTTGTCCTTGAGCAGGGCTTTGACTTCCTCATCGGCGGTCAGGGCCAGTACTTCCTGTGGATCGAACCCGTTTTCGCTGAGCACTGCCGCAACGGTTGCCGGTTCATCCAGGCTGCGACCGTCGACCCAGATTGCCTTGAACAGGCAATCGATGAAGGCGGCAAAACGTTCAGGGTGGCGCAGCTGCATGCCTGTTACGGCACGCATCAGCATCAAGGTGTTGATCGGGAAGTGGGGATTGAACTTCAGAGGCACGCCATAGCGTTTGGCGTAGCGGTCCAGATCCTGAAACATATAGCGGCCCTTGGCCGGTACCGTCGCCGGAGAGGCGTTGCCAGTGGCTTTGAACACTCCACCCAGCAAGAACGGAATGTAGACCAACCGGGTGTCGGTCTGTGCGCAGATTTTCGGTAGCTGGGTGTAGGCCAGATAAGTGGCGGGGCTGCCGAGGTCGAAGTAGAACTCTACGATTTTGCTCATGTTCAAGGCACTCGTCTTATTGTTGTGTCGCAGAAGTTACCAGCGTTCGCTCCAGGGGCGAAGGTCCAGCTCGAAAGTCCAGGCATCCCGGGGCTGGCTGTGCAGGTACCAGTAGTTTTCGGCGATATGCTCGGGATTGAGGATGCCGTCCTGATCCTTGGTGGCGTATTTTTCGGGGAAGCTTTCGCGAATGAAGTCGGTATCGATGGCGCCGTCGACGACGACATGGGCAACGTGAATATTCATCGGCCCGAGCTCTCGGGCCATGCTTTGCGCCAGTGCACGAATGCCGTGCTTGGCTCCTGCAAATGCAGCGAACCCGGCAGCGCCGCGCATGCCTGCGGTGGCGCCGGTGAACAGGATCGTGCCCCGCTGACGCTTGGCCATGCGCTTGGCAACTTCCCGCGCGTTGAGAAAACCGGAAAAACAGGCCATTTCCCAGATCTTGAAATACTTGCGGGCGGTCTCTTCGAGAATGCTGCACGGCACGTTGGCGCCGATGTTGAAGACAAATGCTTCGATGGGGCCGATCTGGCTCTCGATCTGCTCGACCAGCGCGATCACGTCTTCCTCTTTGCGTGCATCGCAGGCAAACCCGTGGGCCTCGCCACCATCAGCCTTGATGGCATCGACCAGTGGCTGGAGTTTGTCCGCACTGCGGCGGGTGACGCAGGCGACAAAACCCTCTTGGGCAAAACGCTTGGCAATGGCGCCGCCCGTGGCATCACCAGCACCGACGACCAGTACGACCTTCTTGTTATTCATGGGTAGATCCCTTTTGGTAAACGATCGTTAACTAAACGAACGTTATGCTACGATTCGACAGGCGTCAAGGTGAGCAATTTCAGGAGAAGGGCAATGCGTTATTCGGCCAGTCACAAGCTGGAAACCAGGCAACGGCTGCTGGAAAGCAGCGCTGTATCGGCCAAGAAGTCCGGATTTTCAACGGTGGGCGTGGACGGCCTGATGAAAGCGATTGGCTTGAGTGGCGGTGCCTTCTACAGCCACTTCTCGTCGAAAGACGAGTTGTTCGCAACCATTGTCGAACGTGAGCTGGGCCAAAGCCTGGCGCGCCTGGGGGAAGGGCAGGACCGTGACAAGCTTGAGCGCTGCTTGAAACTGTACCTGAGCATGTCTCACGTCGAGAATCCGGAAACCGGTTGTGCATTACCGGCATTGGGGGCGGAAATTGCCCGTTCCGACGTGACTGTCCGCCAGCAGGCAGAGCACTGGATTTGTCGGCTTCAGGAAAGTTGGGCGGGTGTTCTGCAAAGCGACAGCCTGGCGTGGGCGATTCTGTCGCAGTGTATTGGCGCACTGGTTTTAGCGCGCATGCTGGCTAGCCCGGATATCCAACGCACAGTGCTGAAGTCCAGCTACGAGGAAATTGGCCGTCAGATCGCAAGTCCGAGAACCTGACGCGACGGCCCTGCCTATTTGCAGATGACAATCATGCTGCGGCTGGTATAACCCGCAGGATTGAGGCCAAACGGATAATCGCCGGGCTCTTCCACGGCATCTCCCGACTTGGCAATAACCTTGTACCCCTTGGGCGCGCAGGAGTTGGCGGCGCTGGCGTAGCACTTGTCCCAGGATGAAGACAGCCCGGAACAGTTTATGTGCAACCCTTTCTTGCCGTGCTTGATCTGTGTTTTTGATGTCGCTGCGCAGCCCGCAATTGCAAGTACGGCGATCAGTATCAAAATTCGTTTCATTACTGTCCTTATAGCGTCCCCGGATCTTGTGCCCGGGTCTGACTGCATTCGCTTTCGATTGACGCCTTTCGATATACCTATCTGAAATTGTCCATGGTATGGCTCTGGGTTGCGGGGCTAAACATGGCCTAATTGAGCGGCAAATACCAGAGCCGTGTCATATCTGCTTTCAATCTGCCGCGACCGCGGGTCTGGCGGCAGAGCTCATTGTCATGGTTGCGCCGACGGACGCAAGAATGATGCACAGGATTGCCATCCATTGCGACAGCGAGAGGTATTCGTGAAGGAACAACAGGCCCGATAACGCGCCGAAGGCGGGCTCAATGCTCATCAGCGTGCCGAAGGTTCTGGCAGGCATGCGGGTCAGAGCGACCATCTCCAGGGTGTAGGGGAGGGCCGTGGACAAAACGGCGACGCCGAGAGCCACAGGGATCAATGAAGGGGTCAGCAAAGCGGAACCGGCATGGACAATACCGATAGGCGCTACGAAGAGCGCAGCGATCATTACCCCCAGCGCGGCGGTCTGCACACCATTATCGGCCCCCGCTTTTTGGCCGAACAAAATGTACAGCGCCCAGCACACCCCGGCACCCAAGGCATAACCGGCACCTACCAGATCGATGCCGGCGGTCGCCTCTCCTGTCGGTATCAGTAGCAGCAAGCCGACGGCAGCCAGTGCGATCCACAAAAAGTCGATCGCGCGACGCGAGGCGTAGATCGCCACGGCCAATGGGCCGGTGAACTCAAGCGCCACCGCGATGCCCAGCGGAACGGTTTGCAATGACATATAGAAGAGGAAGTTCATGCCGCCCAGCGCCATTCCATAGATGATGACGGTGCGCAGGGATCTTGCGGTGAGTCTTGCCCGCCATGGACGCAGTATCAGCATCATGATCACGCTTGCAAAAATCAGGCGCAATGTTGTCGTCCCTTGAGGGCCGATAACAGAGAACATGCTTTTGGCCAGGGAAGCTCCGGACTGGATCGACGCCATGGCTATGAGCAGTAGCCCAACCGAGAACAGAGTTGAGGCCAGGCTGCGGGGCTGATCATTCATTGCGGGGCATCGTCCGAAAAGAGGAAATAAGGGCATTTCTCCAGCTATTGGGCAATATACTGCGCATTCCAGGCTGGCGCGTCTATATATAAGCAGTGTTTTTGCGCCTGTCGGTAGAAAACCATAATCAGTGCTTGACGGCAGATTCTGGAAGCCTATAATTCGCCCCACTTCCGGCGCAGTCGAAACGGAAAACTCCTTGTAAAACAATGAGTTATGCAGTTTTCGGCAGCAAGTTGCTTCAGGTCATCGGAGCACAAAGGAAGTTGAAAAAGAGGTGTTGACAGCAGCGTGTAACGCTGTAGAATTCGCCTCCCGCTGACGAGAGATCTGAAGCGCAAGTGGTTGAAGTTGTTAAGGATTCCTTGAAAACTTCTGAAAAAAATCACTTGACAGCAAATGAGGCTGCTGTAGAATGCGCGCCTCGGTTGAGATGAAAGCTCTTAACCAACCGCTCTTTAACAACTGAATCAAGCAATTCGTGTGGGTGCTTGTGGAGTCAGACTGCTAGTCAACAGATTATCAGCATCACAAGTTACTCCGCGAGAAATCAAAGATGTAACCAACGATTGCTGAGCCAAGTTTAGGGTTTTCTCAAAACCCAAAGATGTTTGAACTGAAGAGTTTGATCATGGCTCAGATTGAACGCTGGCGGCAGGCCTAACACATGCAAGTCGAGCGGATGGCGGGAGCTTGCTCCTTGATTCAGCGGCGGACGGGTGAGTAATGCCTAGGAATCTGCCTGGTAGTGGGGGACAACGTCTCGAAAGGGACGCTAATACCGCATACGTCCTACGGGAGAAAGCAGGGGACCTTCGGGCCTTGCGCTATCAGATGAGCCTAGGTCGGATTAGCTAGTTGGTGAGGTAATGGCTCACCAAGGCGACGATCCGTAACTGGTCTGAGAGGATGATCAGTCACACTGGAACTGAGACACGGTCCAGACTCCTACGGGAGGCAGCAGTGGGGAATATTGGACAATGGGCGAAAGCCTGATCCAGCCATGCCGCGTGTGTGAAGAAGGTCTTCGGATTGTAAAGCACTTTAAGTTGGGAGGAAGGGCATTAACCTAATACGTTAGTGTTTTGACGTTACCGACAGAATAAGCACCGGCTAACTCTGTGCCAGCAGCCGCGGTAATACAGAGGGTGCAAGCGTTAATCGGAATTACTGGGCGTAAAGCGCGCGTAGGTGGTTTGTTAAGTTGGATGTGAAAGCCCCGGGCTCAACCTGGGAACTGCATTCAAAACTGACAAGCTAGAGTATGGTAGAGGGTGGTGGAATTTCCTGTGTAGCGGTGAAATGCGTAGATATAGGAAGGAACACCAGTGGCGAAGGCGACCACCTGGACTGATACTGACACTGAGGTGCGAAAGCGTGGGGAGCAAACAGGATTAGATACCCTGGTAGTCCACGCCGTAAACGATGTCAACTAGCCGTTGGGAGCCTTGAGCTCTTAGTGGCGCAGCTAACGCATTAAGTTGACCGCCTGGGGAGTACGGCCGCAAGGTTAAAACTCAAATGAATTGACGGGGGCCCGCACAAGCGGTGGAGCATGTGGTTTAATTCGAAGCAACGCGAAGAACCTTACCAGGCCTTGACATCCAATGAACTTTCCAGAGATGGATCGGTGCCTTCGGGAACATTGAGACAGGTGCTGCATGGCTGTCGTCAGCTCGTGTCGTGAGATGTTGGGTTAAGTCCCGTAACGAGCGCAACCCTTGTCCTTAGTTACCAGCACGTCATGGTGGGCACTCTAAGGAGACTGCCGGTGACAAACCGGAGGAAGGTGGGGATGACGTCAAGTCATCATGGCCCTTACGGCCTGGGCTACACACGTGCTACAATGGTCGGTACAGAGGGTTGCCAAGCCGCGAGGTGGAGCTAATCCCACAAAACCGATCGTAGTCCGGATCGCAGTCTGCAACTCGACTGCGTGAAGTCGGAATCGCTAGTAATCGCGAATCAGAATGTCGCGGTGAATACGTTCCCGGGCCTTGTACACACCGCCCGTCACACCATGGGAGTGGGTTGCACCAGAAGTAGCTAGTCTAACCTTCGGGGGGACGGTTACCACGGTGTGATTCATGACTGGGGTGAAGTCGTAACAAGGTAGCCGTAGGGGAACCTGCGGCTGGATCACCTCCTTAATCGACGACTCAGCGGCTCCATAAGTTCCCACACGAATTGCTTGATTCATTGAAGAAGACGATAAGAAGCAGCCCGAAATTGGGTCTGTAGCTCAGTTGGTTAGAGCGCACCCCTGATAAGGGTGAGGTCGGCAGTTCGAATCTGCCCAGACCCACCAATTTTGTGTGGGAAACGCCTGTAGAAATACGGGGCCATAGCTCAGCTGGGAGAGCGCCTGCCTTGCACGCAGGAGGTCAACGGTTCGATCCCGTTTGGCTCCACCACTACTGCTTCTGATTGTGTAAAGCTTAGAAATGAGCATTCCATCGATGATGGTGAATGTTGATTTCTAGTCTTTGACTAGTTCGTTCTTTAAAAATTTGGGTATGTGATAGAAAGATAGACTGAACGTTACTTTCACTGGTAACGGATCAGGCTAAGGTAAAATTTGTGAGTTCTCTTAATTGAGAAATTCGAATTTTCGGCGAATGTCGTCTTCATAGTATAACCAGATTGCTTGGGGTTATATGGTCAAGTGAAGAAGCGCATACGGTGGATGCCTTGGCAGTCAGAGGCGATGAAAGACGTGGTAGCCTGCGAAAAGCTTCGGGGAGTCGGCAAACAGACTTTGATCCGGAGATGTCTGAATGGGGGAACCCAGCCATCATAAGATGGTTATCTTGTACTGAATACATAGGTGCAAGAGGCGAACCAGGGGAACTGAAACATCTAAGTACCCTGAGGAAAAGAAATCAACCGAGATTCCCTTAGTAGTGGCGAGCGAACGGGGACTAGCCCTTAAGTGGCTTTGAGATTAGCGGAACGCTCTGGAAAGTGCGGCCATAGTGGGTGATAGCCCTGTACGCGAAAATCTCTTAGTCATGAAATCGAGTAGGACGGAGCACGAGAAACTTTGTCTGAATATGGGGGGACCATCCTCCAAGGCTAAATACTACTGACTGACCGATAGTGAACTAGTACCGTGAGGGAAAGGCGAAAAGAACCCCGGAGAGGGGAGTGAAATAGATCCTGAAACCGTATGCGTACAAGCAGTGGGAGCCCACTTTGTTGGGTGACTGCGTACCTTTTGTATAATGGGTCAGCGACTTATTTTCAGTGGCGAGCTTAACCGAATAGGGGAGGCGTAGCGAAAGCGAGTCTTAATAGGGCGTCTAGTCGCTGGGAATAGACCCGAAACCGGGCGATCTATCCATGGGCAGGTTGAAGGTTAGGTAACACTGACTGGAGGACCGAACCGACTACCGTTGAAAAGTTAGCGGATGACCTGTGGATCGGAGTGAAAGGCTAATCAAGCTCGGAGATAGCTGGTTCTCCTCGAAAGCTATTTAGGTAGCGCCTCATGTATCACTGTAGGGGGTAGAGCACTGTTTCGGCTAGGGGGTCATCCCGACTTACCAAACCGATGCAAACTCCGAATACCTACAAGTGCCGAGCATGGGAGACACACGGCGGGTGCTAACGTCCGTCGTGAAAAGGGAAACAACCCAGACCGTCAGCTAAGGTCCCAAAGTTATGGTTAAGTGGGAAACGATGTGGGAAGGCTTAGACAGCTAGGAGGTTGGCTTAGAAGCAGCCACCCTTTAAAGAAAGCGTAATAGCTCACTAGTCGAGTCGGCCTGCGCGGAAGATGTAACGGGGCTCAAACCATACACCGAAGCTACGGGTATCACGTAAGTGATGCGGTAGAGGAGCGTTCTGTAAGCCTGTGAAGGTGAGTTGAGAAGCTTGCTGGAGGTATCAGAAGTGCGAATGCTGACATGAGTAACGACAATGGGTGTGAAAAACACCCACGCCGAAAGACCAAGGTTTCCTGCGCAACGTTAATCGACGCAGGGTTAGTCGGTCCCTAAGGCGAGGCTGAAAAGCGTAGTCGATGGAAAACAGGTTAATATTCCTGTACTTCTGGTTATTGCGATGGAGGGACGGAGAAGGCTAGGCCAGCTTGGCGTTGGTTGTCCAAGTTTAAGGTGGTAGGCTGAGATCTTAGGTAAATCCGGGATCTTAAGGCCGAGAGCTGATGACGAGTTACCCTTTGGGTGACGAAGTGGTTGATGCCATGCTTCCAAGAAAAGCTTCTAAGCTTCAGGTAACCAGGAACCGTACCCCAAACCGACACAGGTGGTTGGGTAGAGAATACCAAGGCGCTTGAGAGAACTCGGGTGAAGGAACTAGGCAAAATGGCACCGTAACTTCGGGAGAAGGTGCGCCGGTGAGGGTGAAGCATTTACTGCGTAAGCCCACGCCGGTCGAAGATACCAGGCCGCTGCGACTGTTTATTAAAAACACAGCACTCTGCAAACACGAAAGTGGACGTATAGGGTGTGACGCCTGCCCGGTGCCGGAAGGTTAATTGATGGGGTTAGCTAACGCGAAGCTCTTGATCGAAGCCCCGGTAAACGGCGGCCGTAACTATAACGGTCCTAAGGTAGCGAAATTCCTTGTCGGGTAAGTTCCGACCTGCACGAATGGCGTAACGATGGCGGCGCTGTCTCCACCCGAGACTCAGTGAAATTGAAATCGCTGTGAAGATGCAGTGTATCCGCGGCTAGACGGAAAGACCCCGTGAACCTTTACTATAGCTTTGCACTGGACTTTGAATTTGCTTGTGTAGGATAGGTGGGAGGCTTTGAAGCGTGGACGCCAGTTCGCGTGGAGCCATCCTTGAAATACCACCCTGGCAACTTTGAGGTTCTAACTCAGGTCCGTTATCCGGATCGAGGACAGTGTATGGTGGGTAGTTTGACTGGGGCGGTCTCCTCCTAAAGAGTAACGGAGGAGTACGAAGGTGCGCTCAGACCGGTCGGAAATCGGTCGTAGAGTATAAAGGCAAAAGCGCGCTTGACTGCGAGACAGACACGTCGAGCAGGTACGAAAGTAGGTCTTAGTGATCCGGTGGTTCTGTATGGAAGGGCCATCGCTCAACGGATAAAAGGTACTCCGGGGATAACAGGCTGATACCGCCCAAGAGTTCATATCGACGGCGGTGTTTGGCACCTCGATGTCGGCTCATCACATCCTGGGGCTGAAGCCGGTCCCAAGGGTATGGCTGTTCGCCATTTAAAGTGGTACGCGAGCTGGGTTTAGAACGTCGTGAGACAGTTCGGTCCCTATCTGCCGTGGACGTTTGAGATTTGAGAGGGGCTGCTCCTAGTACGAGAGGACCGGAGTGGACGAACCTCTGGTGTTCCGGTTGTCACGCCAGTGGCATTGCCGGGTAGCTATGTTCGGAAAAGATAACCGCTGAAAGCATCTAAGCGGGAAACTTGCCTCAAGATGAGATCTCACTGGGACCTTGAGTCCCCTGAAGGGCCGTCGAAGACTACGACGTTGATAGGTTGGGTGTGTAAGCGCTGTGAGGCGTTGAGCTAACCAATACTAATTGCCCGTGAGGCTTGACCATATAACACCCAAGCAATTTGACTACTTCGAAAGAAGCATCAGATTGCGGTGTGTGAAGACGCAAGAACCGAAAGTTCGACGCTCACAAAACACCGATTTCCATCACATACCCAATTTGCTGAAGCGCGGCCAGCCGGCCACGACTCGGTACCCGAATTTCTTGACGACCATAGAGCGTTGGAACCACCTGATCCCATCCCGAACTCAGCAGTGAAACGATGCATCGCCGATGGTAGTGTGGGGTTTCCCCATGTGAGAGTAGGTCATCGTCAAGATTAAATTCCGAAACCCCTATCTGCGTATGCAGGTAGGGGTTTTGTTTTTGGCGCCCCTGTAGGAGCGAGCTAGCTCGCGAAAAACCCGAGCGCGCCGCGGGGCATCAGGTTTCCCGCGCCATCGTTAACGTCCATCGCGAGCCAGCTCGCTCCTACAAAGTCAAATGTAAAAAAAATCACACAAACCTGACTCCACGGTTTTGCTAAGGTGCAGCTCATTTTTAATGGACTGAGTTTGCGCCCACGGATCGGCATTCTTTTCAAAGAGTTGCTGTAGAAATGCCTGAACCGATTCCCATCAAGGACCACGAAAAAGAAACACGCCTGGTCAACAAGCGACTCATGGCCTGCGCCTTGTTCGTTGCCGCCATTACCTGTGCTCTGGTGGTACGTCTGTATGTCCTGCAGGTGGTCGAGTTCGACTATCACTCGACCATCTCCGAAAACAATCGTGTACATGTCCTGCCGATTACGCCTACCCGTGGATTGATCTATGACCGCAACGGCGTTCTCCTTGCTGACAACCGTCCCAGCTTCAACCTGACCATCACCCGCGAGCGCGCCACCGATGTGAACGCCGAACTGGACGAAGTGGTCAATCTCCTGCACCTGCCCGCTGAAGACCGCTCGCAGTTCGACAAGGCGATGAAGCAGGCACGTCACCCCTTCGTGCCCGTGACGCTGTTCTACGAACTGAGCGAAGAACAGATCGCCGTGCTCGCCGTTAACGAATTCCGCTTGCCGGGCCTCGATGTCGAGCCGCAATTCGTTCGACACTATCCGTTGGGAGAACACTTCGCTCATTCTGTCGGCTACGTCGGACGTATCAACGAGAAAGAGTCAAAGGCGCTGGATACGGTCGAGTACCGAGGCACCCAATCCATCGGCAAGACCGGGATCGAAAAATTCTACGAGGCGCAACTGCACGGCCATGTCGGTTACGAGGAAGTCGAAACCAATGCCCAGGGCCGTGTGCTGCGAGTGCTCAAGCACACTGACCCGGTGCCCGGCGAAAACATTGTCCTGAGCCTCGACGTCAAGCTTCAGGAAGCCGCCGAGCAAGCCTTGGGCGATCGTCGTGGCTCTGTGGTCGCGCTCGATCCGTCGACCGGTGAAGTGTTGGCCATGGTCAGCAACCCGAGTTTCGATCCCAACCTGTTCGTCACCGGTATCAGCTCCAGGGAATACTCCACGCTACGTGACTCCGTCGACCGACCGCTGTTCAACCGTGTGCTGCGCGGACTCTACGCACCGGGTTCGACCATCAAGCCGGAAGTGGCCATCGCCGGCCTTGATGCGGGTGTCGTCACGCCACAGACCCGTGTATTCGACCCCGGTTATTATCAACTGCCGGATTTCGATCACAAGTACCGCAACTGGAACCACAGCGGCGATGGCTGGGTGGATATGGACGCGGCGATCATGCGTTCCAACGACACCTATTTCTATGACCTCGCACACAAGCTTGGCATCGATCGCCTGCACGACTACATGGCGATGTTCGGACTGGGTGAGAAAGTCTCCCTGGACATGAATGAAGAATCCCCCGGCCTGATGCCATCCCAAGCCTGGAAGCGCGCAACGCGTCGTCAGGCCTGGTTTCCTGGCGAGACAGTGATTCTCGGTATCGGCCAAGGCTACATGCAGGTCACGCCGCTGCAATTGGCCCAGGCCACGGCGCTGATTGCCAACAAAGGCGTATGGAATCGCCCGCACCTGGCCAAGACCGTGGACGGCATCGCGCCGGTGGACGAGCATCCGATGCCGAACATTCTGCTCAAGGATCCACGCGACTGGGAGCAGGTCAACCATGGCATGCAGATGGTGATGCACGACGCCCGCGGGATTGCCCGGGCCGCAGCCGCGGGCGCGCAGTACCGTATAGCCGGCAAGAGTGGTACCGCGCAAGTGGTGGCGATCAAGCAGGGCGAGCGTTACAACCGGGAGAAGACCCGTGAGCGCAACCGCGACAATGCCCTGTTCGTCGGTTTTGCACCGGCCGAGCACCCGAAGATCGTGATCTCGGTGATGATCGAAAACGGCGAGGCCGGTGGTCGAGTCGCCGGACCGGTCGTACGGGAGATCATGGATGCCTGGCTACTTGATCAGGACGGGCACCTGAAGCCGCAGTACGCGGCGCCGAGCAAGGCGCCGGGCGATCCTCACGTCTGAGTCATCCTGGCGTCACAGCACAGGCTCACGGATGCTGAGCATGTGCTGGAAACTCTCGAGGAACACCGTTTCGGCCTGGCTCATCTTCTGTTCGCGATTCCACAACAACTGGATATCGAAATCCACCACGCCGTCTTCCGGCGGCAAGCGCCAGAGCAGACCTTGCTCGACATCCCGGCGCACCAGATGCGTGGGCAAGGCGCCGATGCCGTAGCCTGCGCAGATCAGGCGATGAATTTCTTCGAAACTGGTGGATGAGGCGACGATCTTGCCGGTGAAGCCTTGCTGATCGCGGAACAGCGTCAGGGGTGAAAGATTGCCACCCAATTGATCGCTGGTGAAGCTGACGAAATTTTCCGCCGCCAGTTGTTCCAGGGTCAGGTTCTCTTGACCGAACAATCGGTGACGCGGGCCACAAAAGTAAGCGTAGGTCTCGCGAAACAGCACCCGCTGTTCCAGCCGCGGCTGTGGCAAACGGCACAGGCCGACGCCGATGGTCGCGGTCTTCTGCAGCAGCGAACTGATGATGTTCGAACTGCCCATCACCTCGACTTCCAACTCGATTTTCGGGTGAGTTTCATGGAAGTCAGCGAGGAAATCATCGTAATGCCGCGCCTGCACACCGCTGACGGTAAGGATGCGGATCTTGCCCACCACATCGTCGTGACGGCTCTCCACCACGGTTCCCAGGCGTGAAATATCGCCGTAGATATCCGCCGCTATGCGCAGGACTTCTTCCCCGGTTTCCGTCAAGTCAAAGCGCCGTCCGCTGCGGGCAATCAGCACGCATTCCAGTTGTTCCTCCAGCCGTTTCAAGGCCTGGCTGACCGCCGACTGGGTGATGTGCAAGCGCGCGGCAGCGCGGCTCATGCTGCCCTCCTGGCCAATGACCAGATAGGTACGCAGCAGGTTCCAGTCGAGGCGGTCATTGAGAAAGCGTCGGCCGACCCATGGGTTGGTAGTGGAGGGCATAAAACCTCATTCAGTAGCGGTGCTAATAGTAAAGATAAGAATATGAAAATTGACTAATCCTGGCATGGAAGCGATAAAGCCCACAAGCGCCATAGAGCGCAACCGTCACCAGCCTTAACACCTGCCCAAAACTATAAGTACACAGGGTCCTTGCATGCACACTACTCCCCAACCGCGCCGAGCCGCGGCCGCTGCCTTCATTGGCACGACCATCGAGTTCTACGACTTTTACATCTACGCCACTGCGGCGGCGCTGGTCCTCGGGCAGGTGTTCTTCCCCAGCAGCGACCCGGTCATGAGTACCCTCGCGGCATTCGGCAGTTTCGCTGTCGGCTTCATTGCGCGGCCCATGGCCGGGATGGTGTTCGGGCATTTGGGCGATCGTCTCGGGCGCAAGAAAATACTGTTGGTGACCATGGCCTTGATGGGCATCGCCACCGCGGGCATTGGCCTGTTGCCGAGCTATGCCAGTGTCGGCATCTGGGCGCCAATCGGTCTCATCGTCCTGCGTTTGATCCAGGGCATTTCAGTCGGTGGCGAGTGGGGTGGGGCGGTGTTGATGGCAAGCGAACACGCACCGGCCAGGCGCAAGACGTTCTACGCGTCGTTCGCCCAACTCGGCAGCCCGGCTGGCTTGTTGCTGGCACTGATCGCTTTTCGCCTGGTGACGTCCCTTGAGCCGGAGGAGTTCCTCGCCTGGGGTTGGCGCCTGCCATTTCTTGCCAGCGGCGTGTTGATGATGGTCGGCCTGTTGATCCGTTCCGGGGTTCACGAGTCGCCGGAGTTCGCCAAGGTCCAGGACAACAACGAGACCGCCAGATACCCGGTGATGGACGTAATCCGCACCTGCTGGCGGCAGATCCTGTTCGCTGCTGCGGCAGTGACCATCGGCTCGGCCGGGTTCTTCTTCACCAACACCTTCATGATCACCTACGTCACCCAATACCAGGGCATTGCCCGTTCGACGATTCTCGATTGCCTGTTTCTGGTGACCATCATCCAGTTGCTCTCGCAACCGGTCTCGGCGTTGCTGGCCGAACGTATCGGCGAAGGGCGATTTCTCAAATGGGTCGCGCTGCTGTGCATGGTCACGCCGTACCCGATGTTCCTGCTGGTGGGCACGCAGAACATTCTGTTGATGACGCTCGGTATCGCGTTGGCCGTGGTGATTCTTTCGGCGCTGTACGCGGTGATCGCCGGCTACATGACCCAGGCCTTCCCGGTGCACCTGCGCTACTCGGGCATTTCCATCGCCTACCAATTGGCTTGCGCCGTGGCCGGCGGCACCACGCCGCTGATCGGCACCCTGCTGGCCAGCAAGTTTTCCGGACAATGGTTGCCGCTGGCGGTGTTCTTCACCTTGCTCTCGGCCCTGTCCCTGATCGGTGTTTGCGGCCTGGCCCGCCTGCGCGCCAACCCGGTCGTCTCCCACACTGCCAAAGAGGTGTATTCGTGAGTAAACCTGCACACATCGACCCGGTTGAATGGCAAGCCCGTTGCGAACTGGCTGCGCTGTATCGACTGGTCGCGCACTTTCGCATGACCGACCTGATCGACACCCACATCACCCTGCGGATTCCGGGGCCGGAGCACCATTTCCTGATCAACCGCTACGGGGTGATCTTCGACCGCATGCGCGCCTCGGACCTGGTGCGCATCGATCAGGAAGGGCGGGTGGTCGATCCGCAGTACGCAGGCCATCGGGTCAACGCCGCCGGCTTCGTGATTCACTCGGCGATCCACATGGCGCGGCCCGACCTGAACTGTGTGATCCACACCCACACGGCGGCGGGCATGGCCGTCGCGGCACAGAAGCAAGGCTTGCTGCCGATCAGTCAGCACGCGTTGAAGTTCTACGGCAAGCTGGCCTATCACACCTATGAAGGCATCGCGCTGTCGCTGGATGAGCGCGAGCGGTTGATTGCCGACCTCGGCCCGCACCGGGCGATGATTCTGCGCAACCACGGTTTGCTGGTGGGTGGCTCGGGCGTGGCCCAGGCGTTCCAGGAGATCCATTTTCTGGAGCGTGCCTGTCAGGCCCAGGTACAGGCGCTGGCCGGTGGGTCGGCACTGCATTACCCATCGCCGGAAGTCTGCGCGCACACCGCCGAGCAGTTTGACCGTGATGAGCAGGACAACATCATCGACCTGGCCTGGGAGGCCGCCCTGACCCTGATCGAATCCCAGCGCGAGTCCTATTTGTCATGAACGCTGACATCAACACCGTGGTTCTGCTGTCCCGCGACACCTTGCTGCTCAAGCAATTGCAGGCGGCGTTTGCCCGCAGTGCGCCGCAGCTTACCGCCGTGCTGGCCGATGATTCGCGGGCAGCCAATGCACAGATGGCGGCGTGCTGGTTTCCCTTGCCGGGCAGTCTTGGCGCCTTGCCGAACCTGCAGGTGATTCATTCGGTGGCCGCCGGTATCGATCACCTCGATCACGATCCGTCATGCCCGGATCTGCCGATCTGCCGCGTGGTCGACCCGGGTCACCGCCAGGGCATGACCGAGTACGTGCGCTGGGCGGTGATCCACTATCACCGCGGTTTCGATCAGGTGTTGTCGCAACAACGGGAGCAACGCTGGGAACGGCCGCTGCAACGGGCAGCAGGACAGTTCAAGGTCGGTGTGATGGGGCTCGGCTCGCTGGGCAGCGCGATTGCTCTGGATCTGGCCGCCGCAGGTTATGACGTGCGCGGCTGGGCGCGGCGCAGCAAGGACTTGCCGGGTGTGCGCACATTCGCCGGAGCCGATGCGTTGACCTCGTTTCTCGATGGCGTCGAATTGCTGATCAACCTGTTGCCACTCACCAGCGAAACCCGCGGGATTCTCGGACGAGCCACTTTCGAGCGTCTCGCCAGCGGCGCGGCACTGGTCAACTGTGGCCGGGGCGGTCATTTGAACATCGACGACCTCGAACAGGCCTTGGCGAAAGGGCGCTTGCGCGGTGCCTTGCTGGATGTCTTCGAACAGGAACCGCTGCCGGTCGATCACCGGCTCTGGGCCATGCCCGGTGTCACCATCACCCCGCACATGGCCTCGGCGGCTTCCCATGACTGCATCGCCGAACAGGTCGCGGAAAACCTCCGTCGCCTGAATGCTGGCGAGCCGTTACTCAACTGTGCCGACCGAGTATTGGGATATTGAACTGACACACCTCCTGCAGGAGCGAGCCCGCTCGCGATGGTCGTTAACGATTTCGCGTGTTTGCCGGTTAAACGCGGTGTTCTTGAGTTCATCGCGAGCAGGCTCGCTCCTACAGGAACCCGCTTCCCGTAAGCCATAACAACAACCTTCGCCTCAACCGTTTTACTGCCAGTCAAAACAATTAAATAAATTCCTGGAGTCAGTGATGAGCGATCTATCGTCCGCAGAAAAATCCGGCGCACCACCGGAAGTTGCAATCAGCATGAAAAAAGTCGCAGTGGCCAGTGTGATTGGCACCACCGTGGAATGGTACGACTTGTTCGTGTTTGCCACCGCCTCGGCGCTGGTGTTCAACAAAGTGTTCTTTCCGGATTTCGTGCCGCTGATCGGAACGCTGCTGGCTTTCGGCACGTTCGCTTCGGCATATCTGGCGCGGATTGTCGGCGCGGCATTGTTCGGGCACTTCGGTGATCGCCTGGGGCGCAAGTCGATGCTGTTGATTTCGCTGTTGACCATGGGCGCGGCGACCTTCGCCATCGGCCTGTTGCCTGACTTTGCAACCATCGGTATCTGGGCGCCGATCCTGTTGTTGCTGCTCAGGGTCGTGCAAGGCCTGGCCTTGGGTGGTGAATGGGGCGGGGCGGTGTTGATGGCGGTGGAGCATGCACCGGCCAACAAGCGTGGCTTGTACGGTTCCTGGGTGCAGATCGGCGTGCCGGCCGGGACCATGATTGCCAACCTGGCATTCCTGTTGATCGCGGCGTGGCTGTCCCCTGAGGACCTGTTGGCCTGGGGCTGGCGAATTCCGTTCCTGGCCAGCGTATTGCTGATCGCCGTCGGCTTGTACATCCGTCTGAACATCTCGGAAACCCCGGCCTTCAACAAGGTCAAGGAGGCCGAGGTGCAAGTGAAGATGCCGCTGGCGGAGGTGTTCCGCAAGTACTGGAAGCAAGTGGTGCTGGGTGGCATTGCCACCATGTCCACGGGCGCTTCGTTCAACATTATCGTGGCGTTCGGTTTGACCTACGGCACACAGAATCTCGGTTTCAGCCGCAGCGTGATGCTCGGTGTGGTGCTGCTGTCCTGCGCCTGGTGCATCGTCATGCTGCCGGTATTCGGTGCGCTCTCGGACCGTGTCGGACGCAAGCCGATCATTGTCGGCGGCATCATTGCCGAAGCGCTGGTGGCGTTCCCGATGTTCTGGCTGATGGACACCAAAGAGCTGTCGATGGTGGTCTTCGGTTATCTGTTGCTGATGACGGCGTTCGCCGCCAACTACGGGCCGATTGCGACCTTCCTCGCCGAACTGTTCGGCACCCGGGTGCGTTATTCCGGGTTGTCCATCAGCTACATGTTGTCCGGCCTGCTCGGTAGCGCGGCAACACCGATTGTCACCACGGCCTTGCTGGCCGCGACGGGCAAAGGCTCTTCGGTGGCCTGGTACATGATCGGCGCAGCGTTGATTTCGCTGGTGGCGCTGTTGCTCCTGACCGAGACCTTCAAGAAAGACATCAGCGAAATCCCGCACCTGGTCCCGACAGACGGCCCGGTCCCAGACAAACCTTTCAAATCGGCTACGGCCTGAATCCTGGAGTTCAACCCCATGCGCAGAATTCAATCGGCCCCGGGCTACATCGGCCCGGTCGGCCCTTACTCCCAGGCCGTGGTCAGCGGCCACCTGGTGTTTACCGCCGGGCAGATTCCGGCCCGCAACAGCCTCGACGAACAGCCCGCTGATTTCCCGGAGCAGGTGCGGCAAACCTTGCGCAACCTGGAAGCGATCCTGATTGCAGCCGGGTCCGGTTTCAGCCACGTGATCAAGGTCAATGCCTACCTGACCGATCCCGCACAGCTGGAGCCGTTCAATGCCGTGTACCGCGAGTTCCTCGGCCATGCGCCACCGGCGCGCACCACGGTGTGCGTGACGCTGTGGGGTGTGTCGCTGGAAATCGACTGTGTCGCCGAACTGATTGCCGGAGAGCCGCAACATGGATGAGTCGCTACTGATCGAACAGCTCAAGGCCGTGAGCTTTCCGACCCTTGGGCATTTTCTCGAAGAGGGTTTTGCCGACCCGCAACTGCGGGCCATGGTGCCCAATGTGAAAGTCGTTGGCCGTGCGCTGACCCTGAAACTGGTGGGCGCCGATGCCATTGCCGTCAACCGGGCCCTGGCGCAAATCAGACCGGGTGACGTGCTGGTGATCGATACCGGTGGCGACCATCGGCACGCTCCGGTCGGTGCGGTGACCAGTTGCGCGGCACGCTGTGCCGGGGCCGTGGGTATTGTGGTGGACGGTGCAGTGACCGATCTGCTGGAGTTGCGCGAAGCCGGCTTGCCGGTGTTCGCCCGCGGCACCAGCCTGTTGACCACCAAGTTGCACGGTCGCGGCGACAGCGCCATCAACCAGCCCATCCACTGCGCCGGCGTGTTGGTGCAACCGGGGGATTGGGTACTGGCGGACGACAACGGCGTGTTGTTTCTCGACACGGAAACTGTGGCGGCCGTGATTGAACAGGCGCTGGCCTCGGATCGTGCCGAACCGCGCTTGCTCGAACGCTTGCGCGCTGGTGAGCCGGTGGCGCAAGTCCTGCGCGTTTAGTCCGTCAGCCGTTGCTGCAGGCTTTCGAGAAAGATCGTCTCGGCCCGGCTCATGCGCTGTTCGCGGTTCCACAGCAAATGAATGTCCACATCGGCAATTCCCTCGTGGGGCGGCAGGCGCCAGAGCAATCCGGCGTCGACGTCGGCCGCCACCACATGTTCGGGCAAACAGCCGATACCGAAGCCGGCGATCACCAGTCGCCGCACTTCTTCCAGGCTTGGTGAGGACGCAACGATGCGGCCGCTGAAACCCTGCTGGTCGCGAAAAATCGTCAGTGGCGAGAGCATGCCGCCGATCTGGTCACTGGTGAAACTGACGAAATTCTCCCGCTGCAAATCCCCTTCGGCGACGTCCTGTTGGCCGAACATGGCGTGATGCTTGCCGCAGAAAAACGCATAGCGCTGACGCAGGAACAGGCGCTGCTCCAGGCGTGGCTGCGGGCGCCGATTGAGGCTCAGGCCCAGGGTCGCGGTTTTTTCCTGGAGTGCGCTGACGATGTCGGAACTGCGCATCACATCGACTTCCAGATCCACACGCGGGTATTGGCGATGGAAGTCGGCGAGGAAGTCATCAAAGCGCTCGGAGAAGATCCGGCTGATGATCAGCAACCGCACTTTGCCGATCACTTCGTCGGCCGGTTGTTCCAGCACGCTGCTGACCTGGGACATTTGCCCGTAGATTTCCCCGGCCAGGGCGAAGATCTGCTCGCCGACTTCGGTCAGGGCAAAGCGTGGCCCGCGACGGGCAATCAGTTGGCGGCCCAGTTGTTCTTCCAGGCGCTTGAGGGCCTGGCTCACTGCCGGTTGTGTCAGGTGCAGGCGGGCGGCCGCGCGGCTGATGCTCAGCTCCTGGCCAATCACCCGAAAGGTGCGCAGCAGGTTCCAGTCCAGGCGGTCATTGAGCAGGCGTTGCATAGGCGTTCAACAGTCAGGAAAAGGTTGATAGAGAAAGTCGACGGCCTGCACACGTCGTGTGCAGGCCATGGAAATTCTACATCGCGGGATCGGCGTCATGCGTAGGCGAGGGATTTTTCTTCCAGCAGTTCCTCATACAAGGCCGCCCATTTGCGACCCATTTCGTCCGCCGTGAACAGGTTTTGATAACGGGCCTGCGCCTTCTCGCCCATTTGTGCGGCCAGCAGCGGGTTTTCCCACAGCGTACGCATCGCCTCACGAAACGCCAATGGATTGTTCGGTGGCACTACCAACCCGGTTTCGTTATGGATGTTGATGTAACTGGTGCCCGTGCCGATTTCACTGGAGATCATCGGTTTGCCAAACATCGCGCCTTCCAGCAGCGAAATGCCAAAGGCTTCGGAGCGCAGGTGCGACGGGAACACCACCGCATAACTTAACTCGAGCAAGGCGACCTTGTCCTCATCGTCGAGGAAGCCGAGGAAGTACAGGTTCTGCAGGCCCAGCGCCCTGGCCTGGGCATGCAGTTCCGCTTCCAGCGGGCCGGCGCCGACGATCACCACGGGATAGTTCAGCCCCTGCATCGCTTCAAGCAGGATGTGCAGCCCTTTGTAGTAGCGCATCACACCGACGAACAGGAAGAACTTGTCCCCCAGCTTCTGGCGCCAGCGCTCGGTGCGGGCCGCGTCGTGCTTCGGATAACCCGACTTGTCCAGGCCATAGGTGATGACCCGGGTCTTGTCCCGGTAGTCCTTGAGCACATCGCTGGTGTGAAAGTAGTTGGGGGACGCCACGGTGATTCGATCGGCGCTGTCCAGGAACCGGCGCATCAGCGGACGGTACAGCTTGAGCAGAAGACGCTGGCGGATGATGTCGGAGTGATAACTGACCACGCTGGGCTTTTTGGTGGAGCTTGCAAAATGCACCAGGTCCATGAAGGGCCAGGGGAAGTGGTAGTTGACCACGTCGGCCTCAGCCGCGAGCTCACGAAATTGCTTGAACACGCTGTAGGAAAAACCGGTGGAGGCGAGTTGAAAATCCATCCTGGCCTGATGCACCTGGTGCTCGCGGATCTGCAATGCGCCCGGCGCCGGGTTATTGCTCAGGGTCAGTACCGTGCTGTCGACACCATGGCGCACGCCAATTTCGCTCATCTGGAAAATGACTTGCGCGACGCCACCCATGGAGTCGGGCAAGTAGGTTTTGTAAAAGTGCAGAACGCGCATATCAGTACTCCATAGCCTGGCGGTAGGCGCGGGCGGTCACCGTCGCACAACGCTCCCAGGAAAAAAGCTTCGCCCGCTGCAAACCAGCTTCGCGACAGGCCTGCCAGTGCACCGGGTCGTCGATCAACCGCTGCATGGCATCGCGCAAGGTGCCTGGGTCGTGCCCCTCGATGTAGTTGCCGGCATCGCCAGCCACCTCCGGCATCGCCGATATACCCGTCAGAATCACCGGGGTGCCACTGGCCATGGCTTCCAGCACCGGCAGACCGAAGCCCTCGTACAACGAAGGGAAGACCAGCGCCCGGGCACCGGCCAGCAACTGCGCCAGATCCTCATCGGGCAGGTACCCCAGCAGGCACACATGACCTGAGGCGAGGGCCGAACCCAATTCGTCGTTGAACTGCTGGCGCTGCCAGCCGGCCATGCCGGCGATCAGCAAGGGGAAACGCTGGCGCACGGTTTCCGGCAGTAGCGCATGGGCGCGCAGGGCTTGGGTCAGGTTCTTGCGCGGCTCCAGGGTGCCGACGCAGAGAAAATACTCCCGCGCCTCGACGCCATGGGCCTTGAGGACCCGGTCGATGGCCTCGGGTTCACGCGGGTGGAACCGTGCGGCCACACCCAGCGGTGCCACCACGAAGCGTTCGGCCGGCAGAGCGAACCAGGCCTGCGCTTCATCGGCGATGTGCTGCGAGTCGGTCAAAATCAGCCGCGCCCGTTGTACGCCGTCGGCCAGGCGCCGCTCGATTTCGCGCAGGCGTGCCGGTGGTTGGGTTTCGGGATAGTGCAGGTGCGTAAGGTCATGCAGCGTGATGATGGTCGGGCCATTGAACGACAGAGGCCACAGACTCGGCTCGTGATACAGATCGATGGCCTGGGAGGGGCGCTGGTCGAAACGCTTCTGCTCCAGCCAGCGCCGCGCCTGATAGGCCCCCGGGATCTGTCGCAGCAACGGCGTCAGACGCGAGTAACCGGGCATTGCCGCCTCAGGCAGGGTCGAACTCCAGCCCCAGCCATGGAACAACGACAACTCGACGTCCGGTTCCCGGGCCAGGGCCGTCGCCAGTTCGGCGACGTAGTGGCCGATGCCTGTGCGCGGGGCCTGGAGGATGCGGGCGTTAAGGGCAATTCGCATGCTGACTCTCAGGCACCTGCGCATCGCTGTGCAGGTTGTGCTGGATGCGTTCGACCAGTTGCGCGCTAGCCTCGCGCCAGTTCAGCCAACGCCAGTTATCCAGGTCGAGGGGCGCGGGAAATGCGCCGCCACGCTCCATGTCGATGACCATGTCGGCGAGGTTCTGCGGGTCGCCGAGGTCGAAATACGCCATGTACTCGCCACCGATTTCGCGGAACACCGGGATATCGCTGGCCATCGCCGGCAGGCCTCGCTGCATGGCTTCCACCAGCGGCAAACCGAAGCCTTCGACGTAGGACGGGAACACCAGCGAGGTCGCGTGGGTATAGGCGTGCTCCAGGCTCTTGTCCGAGAGCGTGTTGAACATGAACAGGCGCTGGTTCAACTGCGGATGTTGGCGGATACGCTCGATCAGCGCCTCGCACTTCCAGCCAATCTTGCCGACGATGCACAACCGGGCCTTGGACCCGGCGGCCCAGGCGCGCTCGAATGCGTCCAGCAGATACGCATGGTTCTTGCGCGGTTCGATGGTGCTGACCATCAGGAATACCGGGTCTTTTGACTTGAACATCTGCAGCAGCCCCGGGTCGACGGCTGAACGGGCATCGCTCAGGTCGAGTTCGGAGCCGAGGTGAAAGTAGTCGAACCAGCGCCGCTGAACCTGCGCGGCACCGATCCTGCGGGTCATCTCCTGGCGAACCTGGTCACGGATGGTGGTCGAGATCGCCACGTAGCCATCGGCGGTGCGGGCGATCCAGTCGAACCATTCGTTGAACACCTTCACCAGTCCGGCATCGCAGAACTGCGGATGGGTCAGGGGAATCAGGTCGTAGATCACCGAAATGATGCCGACCCCGTCACGCTTGAGTTGCTCGGCCAGGGGGAAGAAGTTGGCGTGCCAGGACGAATCCAGCAGCACCAGTTGATCGCCGGCGCGATGCTGCAACGGCACGCAGCGCTGGGGCACCGGTTTACCCTTGAGCGCCCGGTCGAGCAGGCGTATCGGCAGGCTCAGGCAGGCGAACGCGGTCAGACGGCAACCGACGTAAAGCACCAGGCGGGCGAACTTCGATGTACTGAACGGGCGGCGTCGTTCCAGCGTGCGGTGGCGCAGCCAGAACTGATTGGCGAACTGTTCGAGCTTCACCCGCAGGCTCTTCAGGTCCACTTTGACGGTGGGCAGGGGCGCCAGGCTTTTAACCTCGAACAACGCGCCATTGAGCATCACCACCGGTATGCATTCACGCTGGGTGTCTGCGGCCGGCAGTTGCTGAATTACATTGCGAACGACCCGTTGAATGCCCGAGTTGGCATCCGGGTGTTCGAAGACATAGGTACATTCCACCAACAGTCTGGTCATCGTGTTTCCCCAATGGATTGCACCCGACTCTCACTGGAACGGGTCACGCTGGTCTGCGCTTCGAGCCAGGAGCATCCTACGAAGTCCTCCTGGCGATTGTTGATCACGTGGAAGACCAGCCCGTAGTCACGCCATTCGAAATTGCGATCCAGGTGCGAATCCAGCCGCGACAGGCTCAGGGCCACCGAATAATTGCCTTTGCCCAGGCGCATGTCGAAGGCAAAACGGTAGGTGACGCGTTCGCCGGCACTCAGGTCGGTGAGGGCTTTGTCGACCCGGTGGGTATTGATGCCGTACATGGGCTGGCCGAGGCGATCCTTGATCATGAAACCGAGAATCAGCCGCTCGATGTCCTGGCGCACCTCGACCTGCACTTCCAGGACCATTGCCTGACCGACTTCCGCTACTTCCACCGAGCGGCCCTTCGGGTCAAGCAGGCGAACGCTGAGAATGCCCGCTTCGCCTGTTCCGGAGATGGTTTGTACCTGCCCGTTGGCGAGCATTTCCTGGCGCACCGTCTGGCCCTCGCGTTGGGCGAGCATGGCGTTGTAGTAGTCCATCACTTCTTCGGGCTTGCCGCGCATGGCCATGCGCCCGTTTTCCAGGAGGATCGCGGTGTCGCAGATCGACTGGATCGCCGAGCGGTCGTGGGACACGATCAGCAACGTGGTGCCGGCCTTGCGGAAGTTGCGGATGCGATCAAAGCTTTTGTGCTGGAAGTAGGCATCACCCACGGACAGCGCTTCATCGACGATCAGGATGTCCGGGCGCCGCGCAGTGGCCACGCTGAACGCCAGGCGCATCTGCATGCCACTGGAATAGGTACGAACCGGATGGTCAATGGCCTCGCCGATTTCGGCGAAGCTCTCGATTTCCGGCATAAGCGCTTCGATTTCTTCGACCTGCATGCCGAGCAACTGGCCCGCCATGAAGGTGTTCTGCCGACCGGTGAAGTCCGGATGGAAACCCATGCCCAGCTCCAGCAGCGCCGCCACGCGACCTTGCAAGTGGATGTCGCCGCAGGTGGGCTGGGTGGTGCCGGTGATCATCTTCAACAGCGTGCTTTTGCCCGCACCGTTGACCCCGACGATGCCCACGGCTTCGCCCGGCTGAATCTCGAAATCGACCCCTTGCAGGACCCAGTGCAGTTGATGCCGGGTGCGGGAAAACGGCACCAGCCATTCGAACAGCCGGCTCCAGCGATTCGGGTACTGCTTGTAGGCCTTGCCCAGGCCATTGACACGTATATGTCCCATCAGAGCTCGTCCACCATTTCACCGACACGCTGGCGGAACAGCCGCAGCGCCATCCCACAGAACAAAAGGCCGATCACCAGCAACGGGACCAGCGAGCTCCAGTCTGGCCATTGGTTGTAGAGAAACAGGTTCTGGTAGCTGTTCATCAGCGCCGTCATCGGGTTCAGCCCGATAAAGCGCTGGATGCCCGGCGGCAGGATCGACAGCGGATAAACGATGGGCGTCAGCCAGAACCAGAATTGCAGGCAGATGCCGAAAAACTGCCCGACGTCGCGAAAGAACACGTTGAGCACGCCCAGAATCATCCCCAGCCCTGCGGCGAAGATCACTTGCAGGGCCAGCAACGGCAACAGCGCCAGCAACGCCATGCCGGGCAGTCGCCCGCTGATCAGCAGGAAACCGAGGAACAACCCCAGGATGATCGCGAAATTGATCCCGGCATTGAGCAGCACGATGACCGGCAGGCAGATGCGCGGGAAGCTGATTTTCTTCAGCAGGTTGGCGTTTTCCAGGAACATGCTCTGGCTGCGCGTCGTGATCTCGGCGAACAGTCCCCAGGTCAGCAGGCCGGCGCACAGGTAGACGCTATAGGCCAACCCGTCGTCCACGCCCGGCAAGCGGGCGCGCATGATAGTGGAGAAGATCACCGTGTAGACCAGGATCATCGACAGCGGATTGAGCACGGTCCACAAGGCACCGAACAGCGAGTTGCGATAACGCGCCTGAAACTCCCGTTTGACACTGCCGAGGATGAAGCCCCGGTAACTCCACAGCGATTGGTAAAGATTACGCAGCATTCAAACCGTCCTGCCGTATTGATCTTCGAAGCGGACGATGTCGTCCTCTCCCAGGTATTCGCCACTTTGCACTTCGATGATCACCAGGTCGATCACGCCGGGATTCTCCAGGCGATGCTTGTGACCGGCGGCAATGAAGGTCGATTCGTTCTTGGCCACCAGGTGCGTGCCGGTGCCATTGTTGGTGACCTTGGCCATGCCTTCGACCACCACCCAGTGTTCATTGCGATGGTGGTGCATCTGCAGCGACAACTTGGCACCGGGCTTGACCACGATGCGCTTGATCTTGAAGCGTGGACCTTCCTCAAGCACGGTATAGGTGCCCCATGGCCGGCTGACCGTGCGGTGCAGGCGATAGGCTTCGTGCTCTTTGTCCTTGAGCTGCCTGGCCACCCGGCGCACATCCTGGGCGCGGTCGGCGTGGGCCACCAGCACCGCGTCGGCGGTGTCGACGATGATCAGGTTATCCACACCCACGGTCGCGACCAGGCGGTTATCGCTCTGGACGAAATTGTTGTGGCTGTCGATGAAAACCGACTCGCCGACGGCGCGATTGTTCTGTGCATCCGCCGGCACCAGCGCGGCCACCGCACCCCAGGAGCCGATGTCGCTCCAGTCGAAACGCGCGGGCACGACCACCACCTTGTCGGAGCGCTCCATCAACGCGTAGTCGATGGAAATGTCCATGATTTCGCCAAACAGGACCGGTGACAGTTCCTGTTGCACGCTCCCGGCGTTCTCCACGGGGGTGCTGGCGGCCATGCAGGTTTGCGTCTGCTCCAGCAAAGCGGGCGCATGGATTTGCAGTTCGGCCAGCAGGGTGGCGACCGAGAAGCAGAACATCCCGGAGTTCCACAGGAAGTTGCCGCTTTCCACATAATGAGTCGCGGTTTGCAGGTCGGGTTTTTCGACGAAACGCCGCACGCTGGCAGCGCCCTTGTCGTCCAGTGGTATGCCGGCTTCAATGTAGCCAAACCCGGTTTGCGGAGCGGTCGGCACCACACCGAAGGTCACCAGGTGACCGCGCCTGGCCAATGTCACGGCATGCTCGACCGCGTCTTTCAGTGCGTCGACATTGACGATCAGATGGTCGGCAGGCATGACCAGCATGATCGCATCGTCGCCATGCAGGGCCTGGAGCGAGAGGGCGGCGGCGGCAATGGCCGGCGCCGTATTGCGCCCCGTCGGCTCCAGCAGGAAGTGCCCGCGATGGCGGCCAAGGTGCGCGTCCCGAAAGTGATCCTTGCTCTGGAAGTAGTACTCGCGGTTGGTCACCGTGACGATATCGCCCCAGCCGTCGAGCAGGTCCGCGGCGCGCCGATAGGTCTTGCCCAGCAGCGACTGGCCGTCAGGCAATGCCATGAACGGTTTGGGATGGCCTTCACGCGACACCGGCCACAACCTTGTCCCGGCACCGCCGGAGAGAATCACGGGAATCAGCATGGCCTACTCCTTGGCAACGCGCTTCATGTCCGCATCCATCATCATGCGGATCAAGGCATCCAGGTCGGTTTTTGGCTTCCAGCCCAGCACACGCAGGGCCTTGGCCGGATTGCCGAGCAACACTTCCACTTCGGCCGGGCGCAAGAACGCCGGGTCGATCTTCACGTAATCACGGTAGTTCAGGCCCACATGATCGAAGGCGATCCGGCACATCTCGCGCACGGTGGTGGTCACGCCGGTGGCCACCACGAAGTCATCGGGTTTGTCCTGTTGCAGCATCAGCCACATGGCTTCGACGTAGTCCCCGGCAAAGCCCCAATCGCGCTTGGCGTCGATGTTGCCCAGGCGCAGCTCCTGCTGTTTGCCCTGCTTGATCCGGGCGGCGGCGTCGGTGACTTTGCGCGTCACGAACTCGATGCCGCGCAGCGGTGATTCATGGTTGAACAGAATCCCGCTGCTGGCGTGCAGGTTGAAGCTTTCGCGGTAGTTCACGGTGATCCAGTGGCCATACAACTTGGCCACGCCATAAGGGCTGCGCGGATAGAACGGTGTGTTCTCGTCCTGCTGCTCGGCCTGGATCAGACCGAACATTTCGCTGGTGGACGCCTGGTAGAAACGCGTGTGCGGACTGAACTGGCGGATCGCTTCGAGCAAGTGGGTAACGCCCAGGCCGTCGACGATGCCGGTGGTCACCGGCTGGTCCCAGGAGGCCGCGACAAAACTTTGCGCGGCGAGGTTGTAGACCTCGTCCGGCGCCGACTTGATCACCGCGCGCTGCACTGAACAGGCATCGGCCATGTCGCCGTCCAGGTAGACGATGTCCGCTTCGACCCCCATCTCGCGCAGACGCCAGCGCGAGTCGCTGCTGCGACGCGCGACCAGACCGTGGACTTTGTAACCCTTGTCGAGCAGCAGTTTGGCCAGATACGCGCCATCCTGGCCGGTGATACCTGTGATCAATGCACTTTTAGTCATTCTTGTCGTACTCGCTTCTCCCAGTCGGACAGGATCGTCCGCAGGGATTGTTGTGTTGTGATTTCAGGCTTCCATCCGGTGATCTGGCTCAGCCTGGCAGGGCTGCCACACACCCGACGCTGATCTGCGCGGCGAAGTCGTGCAGGATCCTGGACGAGTTGCAGGTCGATCCCGGCAAGTTCTGCCAGTTGCTCGATCAAACTGCGAATGCTCTGCTCGCGCCCCGAGCAAATGTTGTAGACCTGCCCAGGCGTACCTTTTTCCAGCAAGGCCAGGTAGGCCGAAACCACGTCACCGACATCGAGGAAATCACGCGTTACGTCGATGTCCCCGACTTCCAGTTGTGGCGCTTGCAGGCCTTGTCTGATCCGGCAGATCTGACGGGCGGCGCTGGCGATGACGAAGCTGTCTTTCTGCCCGCTGCCGATGTGGTTGAACGGGCGGGCGACCAGTACGGGCCAGCCTTCGCTCAGGCCCCATTGCAAACTCAGGAACTCTGCCGACAGTTTGCTGACGGCATAGGGGTTGCGTGGGCAGGGTGGCTGCAATTCAGTGATGGGCAGATCGGCTTCAGCGACCTGGCCATAGACATCACCGGAGCTGACGTACAGAAACGTGCCGCTGAATCCGCGCGCCTTGAGGGCTTGCAGCAGGTTCAGGGTGCCCAGCAGGTTGACATTCAGGGTGCCTGCCGGATCACGAAAGGCTTGCGGGACGAAAGTCTGGCCGGCCAGGTGAATCACCGCATCGGGCATTTGCGGCCACAGTCCTTCGAGACTGTCCGGTGCAGCGAGATCGTAGCGGCAAGGAACAGGCAGAAGTTCCCATTCCGAGGCATCGGCCTGCAAGCGCGTTTGGATGTGTTGTCCGACGAATCCAGTCAGACCCGTGACAAACAGACGTTTTTTCAACAGCGACCCCCAGGTCATGCATTTCATCCATTCCTACAGCTTTGATGGAAGGGTCTCACGAACCAACAGGGTCGCTCGCAAAGACAGATGAAATGTTTGTTGTAGTTGTTTGCCAGCCAATTTGTGCCATTTGTTCGGCAATTTCAACAAGTCCAATCGTGACTGACAAGTTCTCGTCAGCGTGGCCCGATTTATTCTCGCCAGGCGGTTCACGAACCCTCGATGGATGTGTTTAGAATGCCCCTCGTCATGATGATCCAGAGTTCGGCAGCGTCACTTCGAAACTGCGAGAAACTGACCACTAAAACAAGAACGAAGACGGGCCGCAAGACAATGGACGAGCGCCAGCGAACACTGACTCGAACCCTGTCCTCTCCGTCATAGCGTGAGGCTGCCGGGATGGTGGCGTCACCGTGGGATGCCATGAATTTTATTCTTTACTCCGACGTCAACGACAGCTCCATCAGCCAGAGTCTCGGCCGTCCCGAGTACAGTTACTACTTCGTACTCAAGGCGTATCGACCACTCTTTGAAAGCCTCGGGCAGGTGCATGTGGTGTCATCGGCCGCCGAGGTCGATCCGCTGTATCGGCAGTTGCTGCAGGCCGGTCAGGACTGCCTGTTCATTTCGTTCGCGCCACCGCACAAGACGCCCACCGACTTGCAATGCCCGATGGTGTGCGTGGTTGCCTGGGAGTTCGACACCATTCCCGCCGAGCACTGGGACAACGATCCGCGTCAGGACTGGAGCCAGACACTGGCACGTCTGGGGCGAGTGATCACCTTGTCCACCCACACCGCTGAAGCGATCCGCCGGACCCTGGGTGATGACTTCCCGGTGCTGGTGCTGCCGACGCCTTTGTGGGAACGCTTCGCCGACATTCGCCAACAATATCCCGGTACGCCGGTGAACTCGGGCGCCACGTTGCAGATCAAGGGTTGCATCCTGGACAGTCGTTCGATGGGGTTGTCCGCCGATGGTTTGATCGCACCGATCATCGAGCAACCGCCGCTGGAAATCGTCGAGCCCGAGCCGGAGCCGGAGCCTGAACCTCCGGTGCCCCCATTGACCCTGCGTCGACGCCTCTTCATAACCAGACATTACCTGCTGTTGTGGTATCGCGAAGCCGTTCGCGATCTGGTGCCGGATGCGGTTCGCCCATGGCTGGCCAGATTTCGGACGTCTCAAGCGTTGCCGGTTGCACACGCGGTCAGCGAAGCGCCAGTGGCGGATGAACCTGTCATCAGCGAAGCCCCCGTGCAGGACGAACATCCGCAGGCGGCTTTCCCCGACACCAGCCAAACGGTGGAAATCGAGGTCGATGGCGTCATCTACGTGAGCGTGTTCAACCCCGATGACGGGCGCAAGAACTGGCATCACCTGATCACGGCGTTCTGCTGGGCGTTGCGTGATGTGGAAGATGCCACGCTCGTGCTGAAGATGACCCAGAACGACCTGTCGACCTATTACGTCGAGCTCCTCACCTTGCTGTCCCAACTCTCGCCCTTCGCCTGTCGCGTGGTGGTCATGCACGGTTATCTACAGGACGAGCAGTTCGCCCGGCTCTATGGCGCGGCGAGTTACTACGTCAACGCTTCACGTTGCGAAGGCCTGTGCCTGCCGCTGATGGAGTTCATGTCCTGCGCCCGTCCTGTCATCGCCCCGACCCACACGGCAATGGGCGACTACATCGACGAGCGCGTGGCCTTTGTCGTCAAGTCCAGCCAGGAGCCGACGATCTGGCCGGAAGATGCGCGCATCCTGTACCGGACCTTGCGCCACCGTCCGGACTGGGGTTCGTTGAAAATGGCTTATGAGCACAGCTATGCCATGGCAAAGAACCAGCCGGACGCCTGGCAGGCCATGGCGGACGCAGCCAGCGAACGCATGCACCAGTACTGCAGCTTCGCCCCGGTGCAACAGCGGCTGGCGCTGTTCTTCAAACAGGAACCTGCCCGTGACGTCGTGCCGGTGGTTGCCGAAACGGGGGCTGCATCGTGCTGATCATCATTCATTCGGAAACCAACAAGAGCAACATCCAGCAGAATCTGGGGCGGCCCGAGTACAGCTATTACTTTGTCCTCAAGGAGTTTCGCCCGGTGCTTGAACGACTGGGGCAGGTGATCGAGATCAGCAACCCGGACGATCTGGTCGACCGGCTGTATTTCGATTGCCTGAGCCGGGGCGAGGACTGCGTGTTCCTGTCCTTCTCTCCGCCGCATCGTACACCGGTCCACTATGCGTGCCCGACGATTCCGGTGTTCGCCTGGGAGTTCAGCACCATTCCCACCGAGAGTTGGCAGGGCGACCCACGGCATGACTGGCGGATGGTGTTGGGTACCTGCGGGACGGCGATCACCCATTCCAGTTTTACCGTGAATGCCGTGCGCGATGTGATGGGCCCCGATTACCCGATCAGCGCTATCGCGGCGCCCGTCTGGGACCGTTTTGCCGCCCGTGGCGAGCTTCTGGACAAGCGTCCGGTCGTGGGCCCCACGCGCTTGAACCTGCGCGGGTTGTTGATCGACAGTCGCACCACGGACTTGCGCCCCTACGGCCCCGAACGCTTGCGCGAGGGCACGCCGATCGCCTTCGACCAAGCGCCGCGCGACTGTGAGCTGCTGCTCGAGGGCGTGGTCTACACCTCGGTGTTCAATCCCTACGATGGGCGCAAGAACTGGAAGGACATGATCAGTGCATTCTGCACCGCCTTGCGCGACACGCCCGACGCGACCCTGGTGCTCAAGCTCACGCACCATGACATCGCCAATGCGCTGAACGACATGCTGCACCACGTCTACAAGAATCAGTCCTATCAGTGCCGCATCGTACTGATCCATGGCTATCTGTCCGACATCGACTACGAGCGCCTGGTCGAGGCCACCAGTTACGTCGTCAATTGCTCCTACGGCGAGGGGCAGTGCCTGCCGTTGATGGAGTTCATGTCCTGCGGCAAACCGGCAATTGCGCCGTTGAACACCGCCATGGCCGACTACATCGACCGTGACAACGCGTTTATCGTCGAAGACACCGACGAACTGACATCCTGGCCCCACGATCCTCGTGCAGCGTATCGCACCCTGCGTTACATCACGGATTGGGACTCGCTGTGTACGGCATTTTCCGCCAGCCATGACGTCGCCAGACACGACGTCGAGCGCTATCAACGGATGTCGGCCCATGCCGTGCGCAGCCTGCAGGGATTCTGCAGCCAGGCCGTTGCCGAACAACGCCTGAACGTGGTGTTCGAGCAGTTGCTGGAACGGCGTGAAGCAAACTCCGCACAAGCGTCGGACGCATGATCAGGCGCCTGCTTGCGAAGTTGTGGCCCGCACCGGTAGAGATCGTCCCGCCGCAAGCGCAAGTCTCGCCCAGGGATATCGGTTTGTACGACGCCCTGCTCGACGGCTGGTTTCTCGGCGACAGCGGCGAATTGCTCAAGGGGTTTGCCATCACCGCCGACGACACCTTGCTGGATGTCGGTTGCGGTGAAGGCGTGGCGACGTTGTTCGCGATCCGCCAGGGCGCTTCGGTGATCTTCACCGACAGTGAGTACGACAAGGTCCGCGAACTTGCCCGGCAAGTGGCCGCACAATCGGACAAACCGAACCTGGGGCTGGTCAGCAACAGTTTGCCGCTGCCATTGGCCGAGGGCTGCGCCAGTAAAGTCGTGTGCATGGAAGTGCTCGAGCACATCGATCAGCCAGAACCCTTCATGGCCGAACTGGTGCGCATGGGCCGCCCCGGTGCGCTGTACCTGCTGAGCGTGCCATCGCCGGTGGGCGAGCATTTGCAGAAAGGCATTGCCCCGGCCAGCTACTTTCAATCGCCCAATCACGTGCAGATTTTCAGCCCCGAGCGATTCACCGCACTGGTGGAGGATGCGGGCCTGGTCATCGAGCATCGCCAGGCATCCGGGTTTTTCTGGGTCATGGGCATGATTTTCTTCTGGGCCAGTGAGCGAGCCGCCGGCCGGGATTTGGGGGGGGCCGTGCGCGACCGGATTCAGGCGCCGTACCCGCCGCTGATGGAGAGCTGGGCGAGAACCTGGCAGGACTTGCTGGCCCAGCCCGACGGATTGGCGATCAAGCGGATGCTGGATCAGTTCATGCCCAAGAGCCAGGTGATCATTGCCCGCAAACCTCATGTCCAGGAGGGTGAATGAGTAACGAAAAACGGATCATGGACATCGAGTTGCTGCGCGGCATTGCGGTGCTGGGCGTGCTGTTTCATCACCTGCAGGACAGCCTGTTCGCGGCGGCTGTGCCATTGCTGCAGAGCATCACGCTGTACAACCAGCCGTGGTGGGGCGTGGATCTGTTTTTCGCGATCTCGGGTTTCGTCATTGCCCGCAGCCTGATCCCGGCCCTGCGCCGCTGCACAACGGGTCGGGAGTATTGGCAACAGACGCGCAATTTCTGGTTGCGCCGGGCCTTTCGTTTGCTGCCGTCGGCCTGGTTATGGCTGGCGCTGATGTTGCTGGCCTGTGTTTTTCTCAACCGCTCCGGCGCGTTCGGCACGCTGCACGCGAACATTCAGGCGACCCTGGCCGGCGTCGCGCAATACGCCAATTTCCGCTTTGCCGACAGCTTCTATCACTACGAGTACGGCACCAGTTTCGTGTACTGGAGCCTGTCGCTTGAAGAGCAGTTCTACCTTCTGTTTCCGCTGTTGATCGTGATGTTGCGCAAACACCTGGTGTGGGCATTGCTGGCGCTGGTCGCGGTGCAGTTGTTCACCTTGCGCACGCCGATCCTGATGGTAGTGCGCACCGACGCGCTGGCCCTTGGCGTGCTGTTGGCGATGTGGAGCGTGCAGCCTTCGTACCGGCGCTGGGAACCGACTTTCCTGGGCCGCCCGTGGGCCGGCCTGTCGGCACTGGTCGGGGTTTCACTGGTGCTCGGTTTCATGGCGACAGACCGTTTCACCTTTACCCATTACCGGATCGGCGTGATTGCGCTGTTGTGCGCGCTGCTGGTGTGGATCGCGTCCTATAATCGCGATTACCTGATGCCCAAAGGTGCGTTGAAGAATGTGATGACCTGGATCGGGAGCCGCTCCTACGGTATCTACCTGATCCACATTCCGGCCTATCTGTTGGTCCGCGAATTCACCTTTCGGTTGCAGGAAGCCAACCTGCCGAACCCGGCGGGTCATCCGCTGCCGACGTTGCTCATCGCGTTCGGACTGATCGCCCTGTTGAGCGAGCTCAACTACCGCTTCATCGAAATGCCCATGCGTCAGCGCGGTGCCTCGCTGGTACAACGCCTGAGCCCGTCCCGTATCGCCGTCCCATCCTCTGGAGCCACCTCATGCTGAGCCTATTGAAGAAACTCACGGCGGGCACCCCCGCGCCTGTGCAGCCAGAGGCACCGCCTGCGCCACCCGTGGCGGAGAAAGTCGACCCCTATATGCTCGGCCTGCACGACGCGATGCTCAGCGGCTGGTTCAATCAGCAAACCGGCGAACTGTTCACAGGATTCCCCGTGACCCCCGAGGACACGCTTCTGGATGTGGGCTGTGGTGACGGCGGCAACGTGCATTTCTGCGGAATGCGTGGGGCGAAGATCATCATTGCCGATATCGACGCGGCCAAGGTCGAAGCGACCCGCCAGCGCCTGAGCGATACACCGGCCCGCGACGTCGAATGCCATGTCACCGACTGCAACCCGCTGCCGATTGCCGATGCAACCGCCACGCGAGTGGTGTCGACCGAGGTCATTGAGCACGTGGACGATCCGGCCCAGTTCCTCGCAGAACTGGTGCGCGTCGGCAAACCGGGCGCGTTGTATCTGCTGAGCGTCCCGCATCCCAGCTCCGAAGACCTGCAGAAAGATATCGCGGCGGCCGAGTATTTTCAGAAGCCCAACCACATTCGCATCATCAGCGAAGAGCAGTTCAAGGCCATGGTCAGCGATGCCGGCCTGGAAGTGATCAGCCACAGCCAGTACGGATTCTACTGGTCGATGTGGATGCTGTTGTTCTGGGAAGCCAAGGTCGATTTCAGCAACCCGGACCATCCGTTGCTCAACCACTGGGCGGATACCTGGCAGGCGATTCTGGCCTCGCCACGGGGTACGCAGATCAAGCAGGCGCTGGATGCCGTGGTGGCGAAAAGTCAGGTGATCATTGCGCGTAAACCCTGATCACCCTGCTGTGGGAGCGACGGTCTTTCAAACCCGATCGGCAATAGCGATGTGCGAGTGCACCTGTGAGACGAGGAGCCAGTGACTGGCTCCTCGTTGGTGAAACGGCAGGTTTTATAGACTGTCGCGGATGGCGTGGCCATTCACCAGGCGGGAGATACCAAGGGGGTTGGCATCTTTCAACGCATCGGGCAGCAAAGTGTCCGGAAAATTCTGGAAGCACACCGGACGCAGGAAGCGGTCGATGGCCAAGGTGCCCACCGAGGTGCCACGCGCATCGGACGTCGCCGGATACGGCCCGCCATGGACCATCGAATCACAGACTTCCACCCCGGTCGGATAACCGTTGAGCAATATCCGCCCGACTTTCTGTTCCAGCAACACCGTCAGCTCGCCGAACTGTTCAAAGTCTGCCGGCTCACCAATGATCGTTGCCGTCAGTTGACCGTGCAAACCGTTCAGCGCGGCACTGAGCTGCGCTTGATCGGCCACTTCGACGAACACCGTGGTCGGGCCGAAGACTTCTTCCTGCAAGACCTCATCGCCATTGATCAACAGGCTGACATCGGCCTTGAACAGCTGCGGTTGCGCTTGATTGCCCTGTTGCGGGCTACCGGCCAAATGCTCGATCTGCGAATGTGCGAGGAGTTTTTGCAGGCCTTTGCCATAGCTGTTCAACGTGCCGGCATTGAGCATGGTTTGCGCCGGTTGATCACTGATCAACGCCGCTACCTGTTGCATGAAGGCACTGAATTGCGGCGAGCGAATGCCGATCACCAGACCCGGATTGGTACAGAACTGACCACAGCCCTGGACCACTGACGCCGTCAGGTCACGGGCGATGGTTTCTGCCCGAACCTGGAGTGCCTGAGACAAGACAATCACCGGATTGATGCTCGACATCTCGGCGAACACTGGAATCGGTTGTGGGCGCGCAGCCGCCATGTCGCACAACGCTCGCCCGCCCTTGAGCGAACCGGTAAAGCCTACTGCCTGAATCGCCGGATGCTTGACCAACGCTTCACCGACCCCGCCGCCGTAGATCATGTTGAACACACCGGCCGGCATTGCGGTTTTTTCCGCGGCGCGGATGATCGCATCGGCGACCAGTTCTGCAGTCGCCATGTGGCCGCTGTGAGCCTTGAACACGACCGGGCAACCAGCGGCCAATGCAGAAGCGGTGTCGCCGCCGGCAGTGGAAAACGCCAAGGGAAAGTTGCTCGCGCCAAATACGGCGACCGGACCGAGGCCGATGCGGTATTGACGCAGGTCGGGACGCGGCAAAGGCGTGCGGTCCGGCAACGCCCGATCGATCCGCGCGCCGTAGAAATCACCACGACGCAGAACCTTCGCGAACAAACGCATCTGACCGCTGGTGCGGCCTCGCTCGCCTTGAATGCGGCCGGCGGGCAGTGCGGTTTCACGGCAGACCAGGGCAACGAAGTCATCGCCGAGGGCGTCGAGTTCATCGGCAATGGCCTCCAGAAACTGCGCCCGTCGTTCGGCGCTCAGGTTGCGATAGGTCGGGTAAGCGACGGCGGCAGCCTTGGCAGCGGTATCGACTTCTTCGAGGGTGGCCTGATGGAAACTGTAAGGCAGGTTATCGCCAGTGCTGGCATCAACGCTGTTGACGATGATTTTGCCGGCAGCGCTGCGCTGACCGCCAATATAGTTGTGGCCGATAATCGTGGACATTTCTGGCTCCGGAAAAAGATGTTCGAATCCCCTTTGCGGGGATCCAGGGCAGTAGGGAAGGAGAGCAGGGACTGTCGATTCAGGTGACAGCGCCGATCTGCCACGGGACGAATTCGTTCTGACCATAACCGTGCTGCTCGCTCATGCTGCGTTCGCCCGAAGCGATGCGCAGCATGAGGTCGAAGATGGCAGCACCGCATTCCTCGATGGTCATGGTGTCTTCGGTGATCTCGCCGCAATTGATGTCCATGTCTTCGCGCTGGCGGTTCCACAAGGCGGTATTGGTTGCCAGTTTGATCGACGGGGAGGGGGCACAACCGTACGCTGAGCCACGCCCTGTGGTGAAGGCGATCAAATTGGCGCCACCGGCCACCTGGCCTGTGGCCGATACCGGGTCGTAGCCTGGAGTGTCCATGAACACCAGGCCTTTTGCCTTGACCCCCTGGGCATACTCATAAACATCGACCAGATTGCTGGAGCCTGCTTTAGCGACAGCGCCCAGTGACTTCTCCAGGATGGTGGTCAACCCACCGACCTTGTTGCCGGCCGAAGGGTTGTTGTTCAGCTCAGCACCCATGCGTTCGCAATAGGCTTCCCACCAATGGATCCGTGCGATGAGTTTTTCTCCCACTGCGCGGTTGATTGCCCGGCGGGTCAGCAGGTGTTCGGCCCCATAGATTTCCGGGGTTTCGGAAAGGATCGCGGTACCGCCACAAGCGACCAGACGGTCCACTGCATTACCCAGCGCAGGGTTGGCGGTAATGCCGGAGTAACCGTCCGAGCCACCACATTGCAGACCAATGACCAGGTGCCTGGCGCTCACGGGTTCGCGCTTGACCTGATTGGCCTCCCCAAGTAACGCCTTGACCTGGGCGATGCCGCTGGCGACCGCTTTGGAGGTGCCGCCGCTGTCCTGAATACTGAAAGTGTGCAGCGTATGGCTCCGGCTCAGCCCCTGGGTGCTGAGCAGTCCTTCGATCTGGTTGGTTTCGCAGCCCAGCCCGATCATCAGCACGGCGGCGAAGTTGGCGTGGGTGGCGTAGCCGGCCAGTGTTCGACGCAGCAGGGCCAGGCCTTCGCCGGCAGGATCCACGGCGCATCCCGCAGAGTGGGTGAGGGCGACCACGCCATCAACGTTGGGATACGCCGCCAAAGCGCCAGGGTTGATGTCCCGTCGGAAGTGGTCGGCAATGGCGCGGGCGACAGTGGCCGAGCAGTTCACGGAGGTCAGGATGCCGATGTAGTTACGCGTCGCCACACGACCATCCGGGCGCACGATGCCCATGAACATTGGCTCGCCGTTCAGGGGCCTGTCGGGCTTTACATCAAGGCTGAAGCCATAGTCGCGGGCGAAGTCGCCCATGCTCAGGTTGTGTACATGCACGTGATCCCCGGCATCGATAACCCCGGTCGCAAAACCGATGATCTGCCCATAACGATGCAAGGGCTGGCCGGCTTCGATACGGCGTGCGGCGACCTTGTGGCCGGCGGGTATCGGCTGGCGCACGGTCACGCCTTCCTGCTCGAGCACTTCACCGGTTACCAATGGCCGGCGGGCGATCAATACATCGTCCAGAGGATTGAGGCGCAGGACGGCGCTTGCGCCGGTTTTCATGATCAATTGCATCGCAAACTCACTGGCTATGAAGCGTGGGGAGGTCGCTGGCGAACGGGCCGCGCCTTGCCTTTGTCGCTGCACTATAAGAGCCGCCGCGGGTCGCTGCCTAATGAGACCTTTGGATTGATCGATAACCTTTTCTCATTGATCTGGGTTTTTTTGAGCGAAACATTGCTCAACGATCGCCCGCTTCCCGTCGCAGCCTGGCAAATTCCAGCAAGGTATCGGCGAATTCCCGGGCAGCTTCGCTCAGCGGTTCGTCTTTTCGCGTGATGATGCCGTAGTCCTGGGGTTCGACCTTGAACGGCGTGTTGAGCACTTTGAGCAAACCACTCTGGACCTGCGACTGGACCATGGACTCAGGCAGGAAGGCGAGCATCGGACCGGACTGCAGCAATTGCAGGAAGGTGGGCATCGAGATGGTTTCGACCGTGTTGGTGGGCGTGCGCATGTTGAATTCGGTGAAGGCACTTTCCATCCGGCGACGTATGGGGGCATTGAAGGGATACATGACCCAGGGCCAATCGCTGAGCTGCTCGATCGCCACTTCATCGAACTGCGCCAGAGGATGGCGACTGTTGACCACCAGACAGAAGGGTTCAGGCCCGAGTGCACGAAAGTCGAACGGTTGCTGATAACGATCATCCGTGAAGCGGGCAATGATCAGGTCGAGCTTTTTATGCTCGAGCATCTCCAGCAGTTGATTGCTGGTTTGCTCGATCACTTCAATGGACAGCATGGGGCGGTCCAGTTTGATCCGGGTGATGGCTTCGGGCAGCACGACCGAGGTCGCGGCGAAAATCGCGCCGACCTTCAAATGGCCATGCCCGCCTTTGCGCAGTTTGTTGAGCTGATCGACGAAAGACTGTGTGTCGTCCAGGGTCATCCGCGCATAGCGGACCACGAACTCACCCAGTTCGGTCAGGACCATGCTGCGGGTTTGCCGTTCGAACAGCGCAAAGCCGAGCAACAGCTCGATGTCACGCAACATCTTGCTGATGGCGGGCTGGGTCAGGTTCATCAGTTCGGCGGTGGTGTGCATGTTGCGGGTCCTGGCCAGGGTATCGACCAGCATCAAGTGCTTGATCTTCAGCCATTTGCTGACGCTGGCGTATGAAATCTCATCGTTTTCCATAGGACGCTCAATCTGTTCGATAACAAAAACATATCAAACACTGAAAATATGTCATTGGGATTTATCAATCAAGTCCACTAGTTTTGCCCTGTCGTCATCGAATTGACCTGGACTTGCATATGCCCCAACTGAATCTGACCTGTAAAAACACCCTGCCGATGGATGGAACGCAAGGCACCCTGATCGGTCGTGCCTGGGTTCCGGGGGAGACCGCAGGCCCCTCGCCAGTGGTGCTGCGCGCCGACGGTGTGTTTGATTTGTCCGAGGCCTTCCCGACATTGAGCGACCTGCTGGAGAGCACCTCACCGCTCGAGGCCGTTCGCAGCACTCGCGGCCATTACATCGCAAGCCTTGATGATTTGCTGGCCAATACGGGACCAGGGTGTGATCCTGCCAAGGCTTTTCTGTTGCCACCGGCTGACTTGCAGGTGATCAAGGCCGCTGGTGTGACATTCGCCGCCAGCATGATCGAACGCGTGATCGAAGAGCAGGCGGGTGGCGATGCCGCCAAGGCCGAGAGCGTACGCGGACTCGTCAAGGCGGCCATAGGCGATAACCTTCGCTCGATCAAACCAGGCTCGAGCGAAGCGGCCCGACTGAAGGGCGTGCTGATTGAGCAGGGACTGTGGTCACAGTACCTGGAAGTCGGCATCGGTCCTGATGCCGAGATATTCACCAAGGCTCCGGTCCTCGCGTCCGTTGGTAGCGGCAACGAGGTAGGCATTCATCCCAAGTCGAAATGGAACAACCCCGAGCCGGAAATCGTCCTGGCGGTGAACAGCCGTGGTCAGGTTCACGGCGTAACCTTGGGCAACGACGTCAACCTGCGAGACTTCGAAGGCCGTAGCGCATTACTGCTGAGCAAAGCCAAGGACAACAATGCGTCATGCGCCCTTGGTCCGTTCATTCGTCTGTTCGACGAAGGTTTTTCTCTGGATGATGTGCGCCGCTGCGTGGTCGACCTGGTTGTAGAAGGCGATGACGGTTTTGTCATGCGCGGCAGCAGCTCGATGGAACAGATCAGCCGCGACCCGCTGGAACTGGTGGCCCAGACAGTGGGCAGCGATCACCAGTATCCGGATGGCTTCATGCTGTTTCTCGGCACTTTGTTTGCCCCGACGCAAGATCGTGAGGAGCAGGGCAGTGGCTTCACCCACAAGCCGGGCGATAGCGTCAGTATCAGCAGCCCGTTATTGGGCACGCTTCACAATCGTGTCACCTACAGCAATGAAGCCACACCCTGGACGTTTGGCCTGCGTGCATTGATAGGCAACCTGATCGCTCGCGGTCTGGTGGCGGGTAAATCTATCCACTGATTTACCTGCCTGAAATATCTGGCAGATAAACCGCAGTGGTCGCTGGACATCTAATAATAAGGCACACAAATGATGACCCAAAATACAAGATCGGAGCACACAGCCGCTATCGAGAGCGCGCTGGCCAAGTGTCGATGGAAGCTGTTGCCGTTCCTCGCGTTGATGTTCGCCCTGGCGATGATCGATCGCTCCAACGTCGGCTTCGCCAAGGCGGCACTGCAAACCGACATCGGCTTGAGTAACGCTGCCTTCGCCCTGGGCGCGGGTATTTTCTTTATCGGTTATGCGATTTTCGAAGTCCCCAGCAACCTGTTGTTGCACCGACTCGGCGCAAGAGTCTGGCTCAGCCGGATCATGATCACGTGGGGGCTGGTGTCCGCCGCCATGATGTTCACGCGCGACGAAACGACGTTTTACCTGCTACGTTTTCTGCTCGGCGTAGCCGAAGCGGGTTTTTCGCCAGGTGTGATCCTCTATCTGACCTACTGGTTTCCGGCCCAGCGTCGCGGTCAGGCGATCGGGATCTACTATTTCGGCTTGCCGCTGGCCTTGATGGTAGGCAGTCCGCTGTCTGGCTGGTTGCTGGAGATGCATGGCATCTTCAACCTGACCAACTGGCAGTGGATGTTTCTGGTCGAAGGGTTGGCGGCTGTTGTCGTCGGGATCATTGCGCTGTTCTACCTCAAGAGTAAGCCGCAGGATGCCAACTGGCTTACAGCAGAGGAGAAGGCCGCGCTGAGTCAGGAACTCAAGGCTGAAGACAAGCTCAAGCTGGCCCATGGGCCGAACAGCCTGCTGGACCTGGTCCGCAACAAGCGAGTGCTGAAGTTCATCCTGATCTATTTCAGCGTTCAGGTCAGTGTGTACGGCGTGATCTTTTATCTGCCAACCCGAATTGCAGAGCTGCTGGGGACCAAGGTCGGCCTCGAAGTGGGCATGTTCATTTCATTGCCGTGGCTGTGCGCCGCTGTCGCCATGTTTTTTGTGACGCGCTATGCCGACCGTCGTGGTACGCACCTGAAGATGGCAATGTGCATGTTGACCATGGCGGCCCTGGGTATTGCTGCCTCGGCTTTGCTCAACAGCTTCGCGCCGGTATTGCTGGCATTCTGTTTCGCCGCGGCTGGTTTTGTGACCGTTCAACCGCTGTTCTGGACGCTGCCGACCAGTTACCTCGGTGGCGTCGCCGCCGCAGGCGGAATTGCGCTGATTGGTTCCATGGGAAACATTGGTGGCTTTGTCGCACCCATGCTCAAAGCCAATATGGAAGTATGGTTCATCGATCCCCGAGCAGGGATGTTGTCCCTGTCCGCCGCCGGGCTGGTGGGCGTCTATCTGCTATGGACGTTGCGTGCTCCTGAAGCGCTGCTGCGGGTGAGTCCGGAACAGGCAGAGAGGGCTGCAAGTAATGGCTAGGCGCCTTTAGGCGCTGGAAAAACACTCAGGAAAAACTGACAAAAAAAGCCGAAGCCTGTAAGGGGCTTCGGCTTTTTTGTGCCCGATTACTTTCTTTCTTTTGAACGCCTACGGGTTTGCACGTCGTGTTCGATTGCTGCCACCCTCAATTATAAGTTTCAGTAATACTTCAAATAACAAATAGAAAATTGACTAATCATGCTCCTGAAACGAAAAATCATCCCCAGACCGGCGCCGCCAGAGCGTCGCGGATTTGCCGTTTCTCTCCTGCCAGAAAAATAACCAAAGGAGTCCCCCCATGAAGCCTCCCGCTTCGTCTCAGCCGCGCCGTGCGGCAGCCGCTGCCTTCATTGGCACGATGATCGAGTGGTACGACTTTTACATTTACGCCACCGCCGCCGCGCTGGTGTTCGGCGCGCTGTTTTTCCCTTCCGACGACAAACTGTTCAGCACCATGGCCGCGTTCGGCACGTTCGCCGTGGGTTTCTTTGCGCGGCCGTTGGGCGGGATTGTCTTCGGCCATATCGGTGACCGCATCGGTCGCAAGAAGTCGCTGATCATCACCTTGTTGATGATGGGGGTGGTCACGGTGTGCATCGGCTTACTGCCGACCTACGCGCAAATCGGTGCCGCTGCCCCGGTGTTGCTGATTCTGCTGCGCATCGTCCAGGGCATCGCCGTGGGTGGCGAGTGGGGTGGGGCGGTGTTGATGGCCGGCGAGCATGCGCCGAAAGGTCGGCGCAATTTCTTCGCCTCGTTTGCGCAACTGGGCAGCCCTGCGGGTTTGATCCTGTCGCTGCTGGCCTTCAGTGCGGTCACCCGTCTGCCGGAAGACGACCTGATGAGCTGGGGCTGGCGCTTGCCGTTCCTCGCCAGTTCGCTGTTGCTGCTGGTGGGCCTGGCGATTCGCCTGGGGGTCAATGAGTCGCCGGAGTTTCTTGCCAGCCGCGAGCAGGCCAGCAAAAAACAGTGCAAGGAACAGGCACCGGTCATGGAGGTGCTGCGCACCGCGTGGCGTCCGCTGCTGTTGTGCATCGGCGCCAACACGCTGGGAATCGCCGGGGTGTATTTCACCAACACCTTCATGATCGCCTACACCACCCAGCAGCTCGAACTTCCACGCTCGCTGATTCTGGAGTGTCTGTTCTTCGTCGCGATCATCCAGTTCTGCATTCAGCCGCTGGCGGCCTGGGTCGCCGAGAAGATCGGCGCGACCCGCTTCCTGTGCCTGGTGTCGTTGCTGGCCATGGCGTCGCCATACCCGATGTTCGTGCTGGTCAGTTCGGCCCAGGCGCCGCTGATCATCCTCGGCATTGCGTTGGCGGTGGTGTGCATGGCGTCGTTCTATGCAGTGATCGCCGGCTATGTCAGTGGCATGTTCGAGACCCGCGTGCGCTACACGGCGATTTCCCTGGCGTACCAGATATGCGGCGCGGTGGCCGGTGGCCTGACGCCGTTGATCGGCACGATGCTGGCGCACAGGTTCGCCGGGCAGTGGTGGCCGATGGCGGTGTTCTACAGCCTGATCGCTGCGACTTCGCTGCTGTGTGTCCTGTCCCTTGCCCGTCGCCATGCCAGCGCTGAACGCGTCGAACTGGCCCGCGCTTAATCCTGATTGTCCTGGAGTGACTCATGTTGAAGATTAATGGCGAACGCCTCTGGGCGAGTCTGATGGCGATGGCCGAAATCGGTGCCACCGCCCGTGGCGGCAGTTGCCGCCTGGCCTTGAGCGACGAGGACAAGGCCGGTCGCGAACTCTTTGCCCACTGGTGCCGCGAAGCCGGCATGACCCTGAGCGTGGATGCCATCGGCAACCTGTTCGCCCGCCGCGCCGGCACTGATCCTGAAGCTGCTCCGGTGATGATGGGCAGCCACCTCGATACCCAGCCCGAAGGCGGGCGGTTCGATGGCGTGTACGGCGTGCTCGCCGGCCTGGAAGTGGTGCGCTGCCTGAACGATCTGGGTATCCAGACCCGCAAGCCGCTGGAAGTGGCGGTGTGGACCAACGAAGAAGGCGCACGCTTCACCCCGGCCATGTTCGGCTCGGCGGTGTTCACCGGCATCATGGCGCTGGACGCTGCGCTGGCGGTGCGGGATGTGAACGGCATCAGCGTCGCCGATGAGTTGCGGCGCACCGGTTATGCCGGCGAGCGCCCACTGGGTGGTGCGGTGGATGCGTATTTTGAAGCCCATATCGAGCAAGGGCCGATCCTCGAAGACAACGCCAAGAGCATTGGCGTGGTCAGCGGCGGCCAGGCGATTCGCTGGCTCGACGTACGAGTCGAAGGCATGGCGGCCCACGCCGGCACCACGCCGATGCCGCTGCGCAAGGATGCCTTGTACGGTGTCGCGCAGATGATCCAGGCCATCGAAGGCCTGGCGGCGGACTTCGCCCCTGAAGGCCTGACCACGGTCGGTGAATTGAGCATCAACAAGTCGTCGCGCAACACCATTCCGGGGCTTGTGAACTTCACCGTCGACCTGCGTCATCACCGTGATGAAACCATCGAGGCGATGGAGCAACAAGTCCGTGCGCGGCTTCAGGCGATAGCCGACGATCGCGGATTGCAACTGACGATCACCCCGCACTGGATCAGCCCGGCGACGCCGTTCGACGCTGATTGCGTGGCGGCGGTGCAACAGGCCGTGGATGCGCTGGGCTACGCTCAGCAGTCGATCGTCAGCGGTGCCGGGCATGACGCGATCCACCTGGCGCGGTTCTGCCCGACCGCCATGGTGTTCATCCCGTGCGTGGGCGGCCTGAGCCACAACGAGGCTGAAGATGTGTTGCCCGAAGATGTGCGCCAGGGCACGGATGTATTGCTCAATGCGGTACTGGCACGCGCGGTAAAAACTGAATAAACACGATCCCTGTGGGAGCGAGCCTGCTCGCGAAGAGGGCGTGTCAGTCGACGAAAATATTGTCCGATACAGCGCTTTCGCGAGCAGGCTCGCTCCCACAGTGGGGCGCGACCAGGCTCAAGATCCAGGTTAACTGACAGGTATTCACTCCATGCGCAGTTTTTTCCATCCCGAACAATTGCTCCACCATCCACGCAGCTACTACTCCCGTGGCCAGATGCGTACGCCGCAGGAAGTGCCGGAGCGTGCGCAACGCCTGGTGCAAGCCTCCCGTGCGTTGGGTTTTACCGTTGAACAACCGGCCGATGCCGGTCTCGCTCCGCTGCTGGCGGTGCATGGTGCACCGTACCTGGCGTTCTTGCAGGAAGCCCATCAGCGCTGGAAAGAGATTCCCGAGGATTGGGGCGACGAGGTGATGTCGAACATCTTTGTCCGCGAGCCCAATGCCCTGCGCGGGATTCTCGCCCAGGCTGCGCGCTATCTCGCCGACGGCAGTTGCCCGGTGGGCGAGCAAACCTGGCGTTCGGCCTACTGGTCGGCACAAAGCGCCATCGCCGGTGCCCAGGCGTTGCTCGATGGTGAGCCGGCAGCCTATGCCTTGTGTCGTCCACCGGGTCACCACGCCCGGGCCGAAGCGGCGGGTGGTTTCTGTTATGTGAACAACGCGGCTGTAGCGGCCCAGGTGTTGCGCGCCGGTTTTTCGCGGGTGGCGGTGCTGGATACCGACATGCACCACGGGCAAGGGATTCAGGAGATCTTCTACGACCGGGATGACGTGCTGTACGTTTCGGTGCACGGCGATCCGACCAACTTCTATCCAGGTGTCGCAGGCTTTGCCGAAGAACGCGGTGTCGGCGCAGGGGAGGGTTTCAACCTCAACCTGCCGATGGCTCATGGCGCCAGCGAAGCGGATTTCCTGGAGCAATTGGAGGTAGCACTGAAGGCGGTGACGGACTTCGGTGCCCAAGTGCTGGTGCTGTCCCTGGGTTTCGATATTTTCGAACTGGACCCGCAAAGCAAAGTGGCGGTCACCCGCGCAGGGTTTGCCGTGCTCGGCGAGCGGATCCGCAGCCTCGGGTTGCCGTGCCTGATCGTGCAGGAGGGCGGCTATCACCTGGAGAGCCTGGAGGATAATGCCAAGGCGTTTTTTGTCGGGCCGCAGGTGTGGCAGCTCTGATTCTTTGGCGACTGTGAAGACGCCTTCGCGAGCAGGCTCGCTCCCACATTTGAACGGGTTGAACTGCAAATGTGTGTTCAACACCGACCTCTGTGGGAGCGAGCCTGCTCGCGATGAACGATAACGCGGTCCACAAGCGCCGTAAGGCACTTGCCATAGCCCTTACGTTAACGTAAAGATTGCGGCAGGGCGCCGACGTATGAAGGCGCAGGGCGGATGACCCGGAGCGCTTGATGACGCTAATAAAAACAAACTCCCCCAAACTGCATCGCGAAGCCCGGCTGGCCCGGGAAAAGCTGCACCTGGAAGGCGAAGTGCCGGATGGCGTCCTGCGTGCGGAAATCGATGCCTCGTGGCGACGCAGCCTGAGCCATGGCGTGCATTTCAATGCCAAGCACGAGCTGGCGCTGGAATCGAGTGCCAGCCTCGACGTGTTGCTGGCCAGCAACCGCTTGCTGATCGACGCCGCGTTGCCGTCGATCGATTACCTGGCCGAGCGTCAGGGCAAGGAAGGGCTGATCATCCTCGCCAACTCCGATGCCACGATCCTCGCCGTCGAAGGCCGCGCCGACCGTCTCAAGGGCAGCGGCTTGCAGGACATCACCCTCGGCGCCTGCTGGAGCGAAGCCGTACGCGGCACCAACGCCCTAGGCACGGCACTGGTGGAAGCGCGGCCGACCCTGATCGATTGCGGCGAACATTACCTGGATCGCCTCAGTGATTTTTCCTGCACTTCGGTGCCGATCCATTGCCCCCGGGGCGACATTCTTGGCGTCCTCGACCTGACCCGCGAAGGCCCGCTCGGCCGCGCCCACGACAGCACTGCGCTGCTGGCGATGGCGGTCAGCCAGATCGAAAGCCGGGTGTTCAACGCCAGCTATCCGGACGAAATCGTCCTGGCCTTTCACAGCCGCCGGCAATATCTGGAATCGCCGTGGCAAGGCTTGCTGGCCGTGAGCCTCGGTGGGCAGATCCTCGCGGTCAGTGCCCAGGCCTGCCAGTTGCTCCACGCCGAGCGCTCGGCCCTGGTCGGCCGGCGTTGCGAGGAGTTTCTCGGAGTCGATGGCTTGCAGTTGCTGGCGCGCCTGCATCAGGGTGGGACCGGCAGCCTGCAAACCGCCAAGGGCGAATTCTTCTACAAAACCCTGCGGGCGCCGCAACGCTCGATCAACGTCGGCAGCCCGCCGCGCACTGCCGCGAAACCGGCCAAGGCACAACCGGACCTGGAAGCGCTGGCTGGCAGCAATACCCGCTACGCCCGTGCCTTGCGCATGGCCCGCCAAGGCCTGGCCAATGAACTGCCGGTCCTGTTGTTGGGCGAAACCGGTACCGGTAAAGAAGTGGTCGCTCGTGCCCTGCACCTGGCCGGAGCGCGCAGCGAAAAACCCTTCGTGGCGGTGAACTGCGCGGCCATTCCCGAAGGCCTGATCGAGTCCGAACTGTTCGGCTATCGCGAAGGCGCGTTCACCGGTTCACGCCGGGGCGGCATGGTCGGCCGCCTGCAACAGGCTCACGGTGGCACCTTGTTCCTCGATGAAATCGGCGACATGCCATTGGCCTTGCAGGCCCGGCTGTTGCGGGTGCTGCAGGATCGCAAGGTCGCGCCCCTGGGCGCTGGCGAAGAGCAGGACATCGACGTCGCGCTGATCTGCGCCACCCACCGCGACCTCAAGCGTCTGGTGGAAGAAAAACACTTTCGCGAAGACCTGTTCTACCGGGTCAACGGCATCAGCGTGATGCTCCCGGCCCTGCGCGAACGCGAGGATTTCGACGCTCTGATCAGTCGCATGCTGACGACACTGGGCGCACCCACCGTGGTCCTGCACGACGATCTGAATCGCTTGCTCAGCGGTTATCACTGGCCGGGCAACATCCGCCAACTGGAGATGGTCCTGCGTACTGCACTGGCCATGCGCGAACCGGGTGAAACCGTGCTGACCCTCGACCACTTGCCCGACAGCATGCTCGACGAATTGACCGCCAGCGAACGGCCCCAGGCCGGCAGCATCCGCGAAAACGAACTGGAGCTGATTCGCCAGTCCCTGGACACCCATCAGGGCAACGTCTCGGCCGCCGCCGACGCCCTGGGCATCAGCCGCGCGACCCTGTATCGCAAGCTCAAACAGTTGCGTTCGTGATGCAGCGCCTGATCGTTCGGCTGATCGACAACCAGAACCCCGAGGCTCTGCAAGCGTCGCTGCGCTGGCTGTACAGCTTTGTGCGGCCCCATCGCCTGGCGATTGCCGGGCTGCTGGGTTTGTCGGTCTGCGCTTCAGCGTTGGTGCTGGTGCAACCCTGGCTGACCAAACTGTTGATCGACGACGGCCTGCTGGCGCGCAACTTCCCGATGCTGGTCATGATCGCCGGGCTGATGATCGTCGCCGGGTTGCTGGGCACGGCGCTTTCGGGCATCAACCGCTACCTGCACACGCGCCTTTCCGGGCGCATGCTGTTCGCCCTGCGCGATGACCTGTATCGGCATTTGCAAACGCTGTCGCCAAGCTTTTACGGTCAGCGGCGCATTGGCGACCTGATGTCGCGTCTGGATGGCGACGTCGCGGAAATCCAGCGCTTCGCCGTGGACTCGCTGTTCTCGGCGGTGTCGAGCGTGATCGGCCTGGTGGTTGCCATTGCGATGCTGTTGACGTTGTCCTGGAAACTCTCGTTGCTGGCCCTGGTGCTGATACCCCTCGATGTCCTCTGGCTGCGCTGGATGCGGCGCAAGGTCGAGCGCGATGTGCGGCAACTGCGCGAGCGTTCGGCGGACATGTCGTCGTTCATGGTCGAGACATTGCCGGTCATGAAGTTCATCCAGTCTGCCGGCCAGCAACAGCGCGAAGCACGGCGCCTCGAGTCGCTGGGGCAGGGCTACATGAGCCAGTTGCTGCGCCTGCAGGTCACCGAGTTTTTTACCCAGGCGGTTCCCGGTACGCTGACCTCGCTGTCCAGGGCCTGCGCATTCCTGATCGGCGGTTACTGGGTGGTGCAGGGCACCTGGCAGCTCGGTGCCCTGATTGCGTTTTCCACCTACCTGGGCATGGCCGTGGGGCCGGTCCAGAGCCTGCTCGGGCTCTATGTCGCAATTCAGCGGATGACCGTCAGCCTCGGCCGGGTCATGGAATTGCGCGGCGAACAACCGACCGTGTTGACGCCCGCCACGCCACGCCCGATGCCCACTGGCGGCGATCTCTGGTTCGACAACGTGCATTTTGCTCATCCCGGCCGCCAGTCGACCCTGCGTGGCATCGAAGCGCGGATTCCCTACGGTTTGAAAGTGGCCCTCAGCGGCGGCTCGGGCGTGGGTAAATCCACCTTGATCGACCTGCTGCAGCGGCATCACGATCCGCAATCGGGCCGGGTGCTGCTGGGCGACGTCGATGTGCGCGAACTGGATCTGTTCCAGTTGCGGCGGCGCATTGCGGTGGTCAGCCAGGACATCGTGCTGTTTCGCGGCAGCCTCGCCGACAACCTGGCCTATGCGGTGCCGGACGCCAGCCGCGAGGCAATTGCCGAAGTGGCGCGGCTGGCGCAACTCGACAGCCTGATCGAGTCCTTGCCCGAAGGCCTCGACAGTCCGTTGGGGGAGCGAGGGCAGCAGTTGTCCGGCGGGCAGAAGCAGCGCATCGCGATTGCCCGGGCGCTGTTGCAGGACCCTTTGATTCTGGTACTCGATGAAGCCACATCCGCGGTGGATGAAGCCACCGAGCGCGAAGTCATCGACGCCATCGACCGCTTGTTTGCCGCACGCACGCGCATCCTCATCAGCCATCGCCCTTCAACCCTGGCCGATGCCGATCTGCGTTTCGAATTGCTCGATGGCGTACTGACCTCGAAAACGGTGCTGCATGAAACCTGAGTTGCGCATTGGTGTGGTAGACAGCGGCCATTCGGTGGCACAACGGTCGCAGGTAATCGCCGGTCGGCGCTTTTCATTGCTCGAAGATGGCCTGGCCGAGGGTGACTTGCGCGACGATCCGCTGGGGCATGGCAGTGCGGTGATCGAGGCCATCGGCCGGCGCGCGCCCTCGGCGCAGTTTTGCGTGGCCCAGGTGTTCGACCAGCGGGGCGTCACCAGCGCCTTGCAGATTGCCACGGCGATTGACTGGCTGCTGACGCAAAACGTGCGAATGATCAATTTGAGCCTTGGCCTGCGTCAGGATCGCAGCCTGTTGCGCGCGGCTTGCGCGGCGGCCGTGGCACAGGGCGTGCTGCTGTGTGCGTCGAGTCCGGCCCAGGGCGAAGGGGTGTTTCCGGCCAACTATCCGCAAGTGTTGCGGGTGACCGGCGATGCGCGGTGCGCCGAGCAGGAGTGGTCGTGGCTGAACAGCGCCCAGGCGGATTTCGCCGCCTGTGTGCAGGGCACCTATCCGGGGCAATCCGGGGCGAGTCTCGGTTGCGCCGCGTTGAGCGGGCACATTGCCGGGTTCCTCGCCGAACAGCCCGGCGCCAGCAATGAGCAAGTCATCGAGTGGTTGCGCGAACATGCCCGTTACCGTGGCCCTGAACGGCGATTCGGACCATGACCGACATCGTCATTCTGGGGGCCGGGCCGTCGGGTGCCGCAGTCGCACTTGGGTTGCGGCGGCTGGGCCATGGCGTCACGCTGATCAGTGAATGGCGCCGGTTTGCGGCGCTCGAAGGCGTGTCCGTACGTGTGCTGGAAGCCCTGCGCAGCGCGGGCCTGCAGCACGCATTGGCGGATGCGGCGTTGCCGTCCCAGCGCCAGGTCTCATGGAATGGCCAGCAGCATGCGCAGAACGTCGAATACTTGCTCGACCGTCCGGTTTTTGACCGGGGCCTGCGCGAGGATTTGCGCCTGGCGGGGGTTGAGCTGATTGAAGGCCGGGTGTTGACGGTTCAATCATCGGCCAATGGTCATCGAATCGAAATCGACGGCCGCGAACCGCTGCTCGCAGCGTTTCTCGTCGAAGCCCGCGGACGGCAGGCTCCGGCTACCGGCAAAGGCTTGCGCGGCCCCGAGACGGTCAGCCTGCTCAATCGCTGGCAGGGTTTGCCGGGCAGCACCGCCAGCGCCGTGGAAAGCCTCGAGGACGGTTGGGCGTGGATGGCGCGGCGCGCCGACGGCCAGTGTTACTGGCAATGGACAGTAGACGTGGCCAGTGCCGGGTTGCCGGGCAAGGCCATGTTGCTCGATTACTGCCGGCAGCGGCGCCAGGGTTCGACGCTGGCCACCGCATTTTTTGCAGGCCTGGCGGAATCTGATCTGCAACTGCACGCCCGCAGCAGCACGGCGATTCTGAGCCCGCAGGTGTGTGGCGAAAACTGGATTCGGGTCGGCGATGCGGCAATGGCCGTCGACCCGTTGTCGGGCAATGGCATTTTTCAATCCCTGTCTTCGGCGTTGCAGGCACCGGTGGTGATCAACACGCTGCTGTGCAAACCCGAACGAGCGGCCCTGGCCCAGCGTTTCCATCAACAGCGGGTGGAGCAGTTGTTCTTGCGTTTTGCGCGGATCGGCCGGGATTTCTATGCCGATGAGCAACGCTGGCCGGAGCAGCCTTTCTGGCAGGCACGACGGCGCTGGCCGGATGCCGAGGTGGCCCATGCCGAGGCGGATTTCAATGCGCTGAGGATCGAACGGGCGCCGGTGTTGCTTGATGGTCTGGTCGACGAGGCCGAGGTGGTGATCACGGCGGATCAGCCGTTGGGCATCTGGCATGTGCAGGGGGTTGAGGTGGCGCCGTTGGTGCGGCGGTTGATGTGCCAAGAGCCGGCGGAGCAGGTGTTGGCCGGGCTGACGATGGAGCAAGGGCGGATGGTTCGGGGGTGGTTATTAGGACAGGGATTCAAACCCTGATATTTGCGGTGACAGGCCTGGCCTCTTCGCGAGCAGGCTCGCTCCCACATGGGAATGCGTTCCAATGTGGGAGCGAGCCTGCTCGCGAAGGCGGCCTGAAGAACGCCGCTATTACAACTTGATCAACACCGACTTAAGCTCGGTGTAATGCTCGATCGCCGCATACCCCATCTCACGCCCGACCCCGGACATTTTGTAGCCGCCGAAAGGCAGCGCCGGATCGAGGGCGCTGTGGCAGTTGACCCACACTGAGCCTGACTTGATGCGCGGAATCATCCGGTGCACCGCCGCCAGGTCATTGGACCAGATGCTCGCCCCCAGGCCGTAGGGGCTGTCGTTGGCCATGCGCAAGGCATCGGCTTCGTCATCGAACGGGATGGCCACCAGCACCGGGCCGAAGATTTCTTCCTGCACCAGCGAGTGCTTCTGATCGACGTCGACAATCACCGTCGGCTTGACGAAGAACCCCGGGCCAAACTGTTCACCGCCGCAGGCGATGGTCGCACCGCTTTCCCGGCCCTTTTCGATGTACCCGTAGACGCGCTCCTGCTGCCGCGCCGAGATCAGCGGCCCCATTTCGACGCTCGGGTCCAGGCCGTTGCCGAGTTTCATGGCGTTGGCGATATCGCTGATGTCCGCCACCACATTGTCGAAATGCTTGCGCTGTACATACAGCCGCGAGCCCGCGCAGCAGACCTGGCCCTGATTGAAGAAAATCGCGCTGGCGGCTCCGGCTGCGGCGGTTTTCAGGTCGGCGTCGGCCATGACGATGGTCGGCGATTTGCCGCCCAGTTCCAGGGTGACCCGGGTCATGGAGTCCATGGCGATCTTGCCGATCTGCTTGCCCACGGCGGTGGAACCGGTGAAGGTCAGTTTGTCCACCAGCGGGTTGTGGGTCAGTGCGGAACCTGCGGTGATGCCGGTGCCGGTGACCACGTTGAACACGCCTTCGGGATACCCGGCTTCCAGCACCAGCTCGGCGAGTTTCAGTGCGGTCAGCGGGGTTTCGTCAGCGGGTTTGAGCACCACGGTACAACCGGTGGCCAGGGCCGGACCGAGTTTCCAGCAGGCCAGCAACAGCGGGAAGTTCCAGGCGACGATGGCGCCGACCACGCCCACCGCTTCGCGACGGATGAAACTGTGGAACTGGTCGTTGGGCATCAGCGGTGCCGAAACGTCGACCGTTGAACCTTCGATCTTGGTCGCCCAACCGGCCATGTAGCGCAGGAAGTCGATGGCCAGTTGCACGTCCATCACCTGGGCCACCGCCGCGCTTTTACCGTTGTTCAGGCATTCGAGTTGCGCCAGCAGTTCGGCGTCGCGCTGCATCAGGTCGGCGAGTTTCCACAGCAGGTTCTGCCGCTCCCGGGGGCGGGTGCGGGTCCAGGCCGAATCGTCGAACGCCTGGCGGGCGGCGAGCACCGCGCGGTCGACATCTTCCGGGGTTGCCCGTGGCACCACGCACAACACTTCACCGGTGGCCGGGTTGTGCAGGGGCATGGTCTGGCCGTCGGCGGCCTCGACCCAGTCACCGCCGATCAGCATGCGCGGGGCGCGTTGGATGAATGCCGAAGTGGCGGGAAGCACGTTTGGGAGCGACATTGGCGAGGCCTCTTGTTGTTCGTGAGAACCAGGCTTTCGCAATGGCTGTGCCAAGTCCTGCAAAGCGCCGGTCGGCCGTTGTCGGGCGGGTTTTTTCGGCTTCAGGTGACGAGGGGCGTGTGGGGTGTTTGTCGCATTTCGCGACACCCGGTGAGACGACGAGCAACCCGTTCGCGATCTTGAGAGCGCCCCCGGCGAGGACTAGAATTTTCTGGTTAGGCGGGTGAAATGACGGAGCATTTTCCCGGCAGTACCTCTGGCGTGAGGGAGACAGCGATGATCCTTTCAACCCTGGAAATCCAAAACATCATTGAACACAGTTTTCTGCCATCGATATGCACCTGCAGCGTGGCGCCGGATCAGTCCCTGACCATTCGCGTGTGCGACTGCATGACCGGCAAAGTGGACCTGGTGGCTACCCGCGTTCCGCTGTGGGAGCTGGACACGCCCCACGCGATTGCGACGCTGGTGGTGCAGATGCAACAGGAAATCAACGCGCACAAAGGCGTGCACCCGACGTTCTACAGTTGAACCGAGCACATACCGCACCACGCATGTGGTGCGGCACTCGCCCTGGAAAAACCCTCCCCGGCATTCACCCTGCATCCTTTTCCAGCTGGCTGGGCAAGCCCCGTCAATCGGCGGGCGCTGAGCCGGTTCTGGCCGGGCAACTATGCTGTCTCAGACTGCAACAGCTGTCGCGAAACTAGACGCCGTTCATCGCGTCCAGGCATGGCTCAATGCAGTCAACTCAACGCAAGTGATTGATAAAAAAGCTTATCTGCAAGCTGGCACGCTCTGTGTATTGCACATCTCAGACGTTTCTCTTGCCTCCGTCGGCGGATCAAGGCCGACGGCAGAAACCATAAAAACGATAAGCCACAACAATAAGAACGCACCGTGCGAGGTTCGACGTTGATGAAGAGAAAACTCCGATCAGGCATGAGCGCCAGCCTGCTGGCCGTAGCCGCTTGTGTAGCGCTGCATTCGCCTCATAGCCTGGCAGCCCGCGACGCCCAGACCATCCTCAAGGAGACCTGTCAGGGTTGTCACACCCCCGAAGCCGATAACGCCCTCAGCCGCATCAGCCACCAGCGCAAGACGCCGGAAGGCTGGCTGATGAGCATCGCCCGTATGCAGACCATGCACGGATTGCAGATCAGCGATGACGACCGGCGCACGCTGGTCAAGTACCTGGCCGATACCCAGGGCCTGGCGCCGAGCGAAACCGACGGCGTGCGCTATGCGCTGGAGCGGCGGCTCAATACCGTCGAGCACTTCGATGACCAGACCAGCCAGATGTGCGGCCGCTGCCACTCCGGTGCGCGGGTGGCTCTGCAACGGCGTCCGGCGCAGGAATGGGAACGCCTGGTGAATTTCCACCTCGGTCAGTGGCCGTCCCTGGAGTATCAGGCACTGGCCCGGGACCGCGACTGGTTCGACATCGCCCGCAAAGACATGGTGCCGCTGCTGGCCAAGCGTTATCCGCTGGACAACCCGGCCTGGAAAAAATGGCAGAGCGTGGCGCCCAAGGCCGATGCGCTGGTGGGCGACTGGAGTTTCAGCGGTCACTTGCCGGGCAAGGGGGAGCTGGCGGGTGTCATGACCGTGAGTGCCGATGGCAGCGACACCTTCAAGGTCAGCGTCAAAGGCCAGTACGCCGACGGCAGCCCGTTCAATGGCGACGGCAGCGCGATTCTCTACACCGGCTATGAATGGCGCGGCAACGTGATCATCGATGGCGTGACCATGCGCCAGGTGTTCGCCGCCCAGGGCAATGCGATGCAGGGCCGGATGTTCGAGGCCGAGCACGATGAGCGCGGCCTGGACTTCGTCGCCGCCAAACAGGGTTCCCAGCGCTTGCTGGCGGTGCAACCGGGCTACGTGAAGGCCGGCAGCGAAACCGAAGTGACCCTGATCGGCAGTGGCCTGACCGGCAAGCCGAACTTCGGCAAAGGCGTGGAAGTGGTCGAAGTCATCTCGCAGAGCCCGGAACAGATCAAAGTCAAACTCAAGACCGCCGCCAATGCCCAATCGGGGGCGCGCGCGGTCACTGTCGGTACGCTGAAAGGCCCGCAGCTCTCGGTCTACAGCAAGATCGACGCGGTCAAGGTCGTGCCCGAGTTCTCGGTGGCGCGGATTGGCGAGGGCGGCGGTTCGACGCCGAAAGTCCAGGGCCGTTTTGATGCCGAAGCCTGGGGCAAGGGCGCCGACGGCAAGCCGTATCGCATCGGCGTGTTCCCGGCGCAGTGGAAGGTCGAGGCCTTCGATGACCGCGCCAAGGAAGACGAGGACGTCAAGTTCGCCGGCACCATGCAGGCCGACGCCGGCGTGTTCACTCCGGGCGATGCCGGGCCGAACCCGGCGCGCAAGATGTCCACCAACAATGCCGGCAACCTCAAGGTGATCGCCGCCGTCGACGACGCAGGAAAATCCCTGACCGGCGAGGGCCACATGATCGTGACCGTGCAACGCTGGAACAATCCACCCATTCCATGAGTTGTTTGATCGTTTAACGGATCCAGACACTTTTCGGAATGATCGCAAGCCCCGCAAAACGGGGCCTGCACAGGAGGTTTGCCATGGGCGCTATCTTGAATCTGGTCGAACGCAATCTGCACGAAGTGCAGGTCGATGCCGACCGCATGCTGTTTCACATCCCCAGCAGTTCGCTGTTCGCCAGCGATGAGCTGACGGGCACCATCATCGATACCCTGCGCGGTCCCGGCTGTTCCTCGGACGACCTGATCCAGCGTTTGGACGGGCGTTTCAACGGTGAGGAAATCACCGAAACCCTGCGCGAGCTGATGGCCCTGGAACTGGTCAGCGACGGCTCGCCGCTGACCCCGGACATCGCCACCAAACGGGTCGAGCGCACGGCGATCAACACCGTGGTACTCAACGTCAACACCGGCTGCAATCTGAGTTGCACCTACTGCTACAAGGAAGACCTCGACAAGCCGTCGGCGGGCAAGAAAATGGACGTCGAAACGGCGATTGCCTCGGTGGAAATGCTACTGCGCGAATCCCCGGACGAAGAGCGTTTCACCGTGGTGTTCTTCGGCGGTGAACCGTTGAGCAACCGCAAGCTGATCGAGTACATGGTCGACTACTGTGAGAAGCGTTTTCGCGAGGCCGGCAAGTTCGTCGAGTTCGTGATGACCACCAACGCCACGCTGCTCACCGAAGAAACCGTGGACTACCTCAACGCCCACCGCTTTGGTTTGTCAGTGAGTATCGACGGTCCGAAAACCGTGCACGATCGCAACCGCATCACCGTGGGCGGGCAGGGCACCTATGACGTGGTGCGGCGCAAGGCCGAGATGCTGCTGTCGCGCTACAACAGCCGTCCGGTGGGGGCGCGGGTGACCCTGACCACCGGCGTCACCGACGTCGAAACCATCTGGGATCACCTGTTCAACGAACTGGGTTTCGCCGAAGTCGGCTTTGCCCCGGTGACCTCCGGCGACATCAGCAGCTTCAACCTCACCAGCGATGAACTGGTGCAGGTGTTCGCCAACATGAAAAAACTCGGCAAGCGTTACCTGGAGGCGGCGCTGGAGCACCGCAATATCGGCTTCTCCAACCTGCACCAATTGATCACCGATATCCACGAAGGCCACAAGAAAGCCCTGCCGTGCGGCGCGGGCCTGAAGATGCTGGCGGTGGATCACAAGGGCGAGCTGAACCTGTGCCACCGCTTTACCGGTTCGAGCCTGCCGACCTTCGGCAACGTGCACAGCGGTGTGAAACAGGTGGAGTTGAACGACTTCCTGTCCCAGCGCCTGGACCGCACCAACACTGGCTGCGAAGACTGTCAGATTCGCAACCTGTGCTCCGGTGGCTGTTACCACGAGAGCTACGCCCGCTACGGCGATCCGACGCACCCGACTTATCACTACTGCGAACTGATGCGTGACTGGGTCGACTTCGGCATCGAGGTCTACACCCGGATCATGGCCAATAACCCTGCGTTCATCAGCAGTTACATCACTCCGCGCAAGGCTCACTGATATGAAACATCTCAAGGCAATCAATAACAAAGCGTTGAAGCTGGATCAGGCCGCGGACGAGAACCGCATCGAAGAAGTGGTGGCCATGAGCTCGGTGGCGGGCTGTGCCTCGACCACCGACCCGGGCTGGGAAATCGATGCGTTTGGCGGAGTGTCGTCGCTGTGCCAGCCGATGGAGGCTGACCTGTATGGCTGCTCCGACCCGTGCTGGTGGCCAGCCCAGGTGCCGGACATGATGAGCACCTACCCGGACTGGAACAAGGATGCGCAAGCGTCCAACGACAACTGGCGCAACCTCGGCACTGTCTTCCCCAAAGACAAGTGATCAGATAAGAAGAAGGATTCCAGCATGCACAGCATCAAAGCCTGCGGCCTGGCCGCGTTCGCCGTCCTGAGCACCTGTTCGGTCAATGCTCTGGCTGATGAAAACACTGCTCTTCAGGATGGTCACGAGTACATGTTGACCACCAATTACCCGAACAACCTGCACGTGATCGACCTGGCCACCGACACCCTGTTCAAGACCTGCAAGATGCCCGATGCCTTCGGCCCCGGCACCGTGCAACTGTCGCCGGACCGCAAGACTGCCTACGTGCTGAACAATCACTATTCGGATGTCTACGGTGTCGAACTGGACAACTGCAAACAGGTGTTCCACGCCAGCATCACCCAAAAGCCCGGCGAGAAAGCGCGGTCGATGTTCGCCTTCACCCTCAGCCACGACGGCAAGGAGCTGTTCACCGTCGCCAACCCGACGCTGATGATGAACGATCACTACGAAGTGCAGCAGCCGCGGCTCGATGTGTACAAAACCGACGGTGGCATGGACGCCAAACCCGTGCGCAGTTTCCCGGCACCACGCCAGCTGACCATCATGCAGAGTGGCGACGATGGCACCTTGTACGTGGCGGGGGCGGATGTCTACAAGGTCAACGTGCAGACCGGCAAGTTCGACGTGCTGATCCCCAGCCGGCACTGGAAACGCCCGAACTACAGCGCACCCGACGTGCTCTACGTGTGGAACCAGCAGACGTACCGGCATGACTTCTCGCTGCTGTACACCGCGGCGAAGTTCAAGGACAAGAAGCAGGACCCGGCCACCGCTGAATACCTGTACGGCCTGTTCAGCGTCGACCTGAAGACCGGCAAGACCGAAACCACCGACTTCGGGCCCCTGACGGAGATCTACTTCAGCGGCATGCGCTCGCCCAAGGACCCGAACCTGATGTTTGGCGTGCTCAACCGACTGGCCAAGTACGACATCAAGCAGAAGAAAATGCTTCAGTCCGCCACGCTCGATCATTCCTACTACTGCATTTCCTTCAACAAGGACGGCAGCAAGATCTACCTGGCCGGAACATTCAACGACGTGGCGATCTTCGATGCCGACAGCCTCAAGCAGGTCGGCAGCATCAAGATGCCGGGCGGAGACATGGCGATTACCACGGCGCAGGTTTTTGTCCGGTAAATTGCGGCGTCTGGACTGACGCTATCGCGGGCAAGCCCGCTCCCACAGGTTTATGGTGAAGCTGCAATCTTTGGCATCACACAAACCACTGTGGGAGCGGGCTTGCCCGCGAAGAGGCCCTGACAGGCGTTAGAGATTCAAACCCCCGGCACCGGACACCCCAAATCCCCTTCCTGACACTTCAGGTAAGTCTTGAGCGTCTCCACCCGCGCCCTGGTCAGTTCAGTCACGCAATTGCCGTAGATCAGCGGATACACACTCCCGCCTTCCACCCCGGACGCCGAGAACTTGCACTCGGCATCGCGAAACGCAATCCACGACCGCTGCGCACCCACCAGCAACTTCTTGCTGTCGGGATTGCCCTTCAGGCGTGAAGTGATTTGCTGGTAAAGCGCATTCAATTCCTTGTCCGCCGCCGCATGCTGTTGCGCCGCGCACTGGTTCATCGTGGTCTGGTCGCTGGCGTTGTCGCAGTTCGCGGCAGCGTGGGCCAGGGAGGTGAACAACAAGGGCGTCAGCGCCAGGAGAAAACGTGCGTGCATGGCAGAAACTCGCTGTGACAGGGGAAGTTTGGGGAGCAGTGTAGCCAGACAAATGTCGACCTCCATACCGTGATTACGACCACTGGCACCCGATGCATACAACTTTCGGACTGGACATGTGGTCTTAGAGGCCTACTGTTGTTCAGAACAGGAGGTGACGTATGAAACCAGTACCCAATAGTTTTGAACGCAAAATAATACTCAAATCGCCGCGCTCCCATGTATGGCGTGCATTGGTCGATGCAGAGGCGTTCGGTCAATGGTTTGGCGTTGCGCTCGAAGGCAGGCGTTTTATTGCCGGTGAGTGGACGCAGGGGCAGGTCACGTATCCCGGTTATGAACATGTGTTGTGGAATGTGTTGGTCGAACGGGTCGAACCACAGCAGTTGTTTTCGTTTCGCTGGCACCCTTACGCGGTGAATCCGAAGATCGACTACTCCCAGGAGCCCACCACGCTGGTGAAATTCGAGCTGGCAGACTACGAAGACGGCACGCTGCTCAAGGTATCCGAGTCAGGTTTCGCTCACATTCCCGACATACGTCAGAAGGAGGCTTACTACATGGATAGTCGTGGCTGGGAAGAGCAATTGAGCAGACTCGAATATTTTCTCGTCGAGAGTGACAAGGCCCGTGAGCAGGAGGGACGCTGAAGCCTGAGCCCCTGTCGGCAAATAAGTCAGCTGGAAGTCGCGAAAATCGCGGCCTCCAGGCACGAAGCCTGAGGCGCCTAAGGGTTTTCGGAAGGTGGCTTATAGCGAATGTCTTACACGCGATGGTAGTGATATCGCCTGTTACAATTTGGATCCGATGCGTATTCTGGCCTCACCCACTGAAGCACAGGATGTGCTCAGGATCATGGATGATCGACCATATGCAAGGAACGCTGCGACAAGGAGTCGTCATGGTCTTGGAAAAACCCGCTACGGCGGGTTTTTTTGTGCGCAAAGGAAAAGCCGTGGCGGCGGGAACCGGGCTCCCGCCGCCATTTTTTCACTGTCGATCGAGTTTCGCCGCCGCGCGCTCGGTGATTTCCGCCCGCAGCTTCAACGAGCCGGCAGCCCGCTGGCGAGCCTCATCCAACACGCTGGCCGGGGCCGTCTCGGGGCTGCCCGCGGTAAACGGCGGGGCCGGGGCATATTCCAGTTGCAACTGCACCAGCTCGGCGGTGGCCTGGTCGAACAGTTCGGCAGCCAGGGTCAGGGCGAAGTCGATACCGGCGGTGATGCCGCCACCGGTCAGCAGATTGCCATCGCGAACCACCCGGTCTTGCACCGCGATTGCGCCCAGCGGCTTGAGCAATGAGTGATACGCCCAGTGAGTGGTGGCGCGTTTGCCTTTGAGCAAGCCCGCCGCGCCCAGCACCAGCGAGCCGGTGCACACCGAAGTGATGTATCGGGCGTTGGCGGCCTGAGCCTTGAGAAAGCCCAGGGTCTGGTCATCTTCCATCAAGGGCCCGACGCCACTGCCGCCGGGCACGCAGATCACGTCCAGCGCCGGGCAGTCTTCAAAGGTGGTGGTTGGTTTCAACAGCAGGCCGGTGCTGGCGGTGACCGGCATCAGGTCTTTCCAGACCAGATGCACTTTCACATCCGGCAGAGAGGCCAGTACGTCATAAGGGCCGGTCAGGTCCAGTTGCTGAACCTGTGGAAACAACAGAAAACCGATCTGCAACGTCATGGTGTTTTTCTCGTGAAGTGGGTGGACGGTTTGACTGTAGGCCCGTAGGCTTTGGCGTATACGCCAATATCCCCACGAATTACGCCAAATGTCGAAAACCATCCATGTGCTCGCTTTCGCCAACGTGCAAATACTCGACGTCACCGGGCCGTTGCAGGTATTCGCTTCGGCCAACGACATAGCCCGCCAGCAAGGCCAGCCGCCACCCTACGCACCGACGGTGATTGCCAGCGGCGGCGGGGCGGTGATGTCGTCGGCGGGGTTGGCGCTGTTGGCCGAACCGTTGCCGGATGAGGGCACCGATACCCTGATCATCGCCGGTGGCTGGGGGGTTTACGCAGCGGCGCAAGATGCGCCGTTGGTCGCCTGGGTGCGCGAGCATGCCGGTGGCTGCCGGCGGGTTTCCTCGGTGTGTACGGGTGCGTTTCTGCTGGCGGCCAGCGGCTGGCTCGATGGCCGACGCGTGGTCACCCACTGGACCCGCTGCGAGCAATTGGCGCAGCAGCACCCGCAACTGCACGTCGAGCCCAACCCGATCTTCATCAATGACGGCCCGGTCTGGACCTCGGCCGGGGTGACGGCCGGCATCGACCTGGCGTTGGCCATGGTCGAAGAAGACCTCGGGCGCAGCATGGCCCTGGAAGTCGCCCGGCAACTGGTGGTGTTTCTCAAGCGTCCGGGTGGCCAGTCGCAATTCAGCGTGACCCTGTCATTGCAACAGGAAGGCAACCGTTTCGACGAACTTCATGCCTGGATCAGTGAAAACCTGACCCAGGACCTTGGCATCCCGACCCTGGCCTTGCAGGCCGGCATGAGCGAACGCAGTTTCGTGCGCCACTACCGCGCCGACACCGGCCAGACCCCGGCCCGGGCCATCGAACTGATCCGTGTCGAAACCGCGCGGCGTCTGCTCAGCGATACCGGCGTGCCGATCAAGCGGGTGGCGGTGCAATGCGGCTTCGGCAGCGAAGAAACCCTGCGCCGCAGCTTCCTGCGAGCCATGGGCGTGACGCCGCAGGCTTATCGGGAGCGGTTTTCGGTCAGTGCTGCAGCAGATACAGGCGAGCGTTGAAGCGTTTTATTGCCTGAGTCCGATGCAATTGTCCCACCGGGCAGTCAGAGTTCAGGTCTGGTAACGACCACTGTGTCGATGCCACTCCAGACTGCCCGCCACCCAGCTTTTTACCCCGGCCAGATAACGCTTGAGCAGCGGTGAGGCGTCCGCGAGCACCTCTTGTTCGGCAGCTTCATACAGGCGCACCACGTCATCATGAATAGCGGCGCTTTGCTTCATGGCGTGCTTGATCGAACAGCCCGATTCATTCGCCAACAGCAACGGCAGATTGAAGTCACCGACTTGAGCCCGGCTTTCCTTGGGGGCCGAGTACAGGTCATTGGCGATGATCGTCGCACTGGCAGCGAGCGTCGTGACTCGCCGCACGGCTGGTGAGGAGTAGACATTGGCCGGCAATTCATAGCCACCGATGACGTCGATCAACGACATGCAAGGCAGGAAACTATTGACCTGGCGCTGGGCCAGGTACTCCCAGAGGGCCGGGGTAATGCCATTGATGCGCCAGGCGGCTTCGGCAGTCATCGTGACGAACATGGCGATGATTTCATGGCGGACCCTGGCGACCTGGGCAGGCGTGGCGAACTCGCTGACACGCGTCATGTACGCGCGCAGGCCGACCAGCACGGGGTCGCTGGTCAGGGCCAGTTCCAGATCCGCACGATGAGGCTCGATCAAGTGCGCGGGCTCGAGTGCGGCGAGCGCGACGGCCAGCCTGGGACCAACCAGTGCCGGTATCGATCCGGTGCTTTCGTCATCGCAGTAGTAGTCATCCACGGCGAACAGTGCGGCAATGCATTGAGCGGATAACAGCAGTCGATCCGGATCGTCAGTGTCCGTGTGGCACAACATGGCGAAGCGCCCGAAGCCCGAGGCGCGAATCTTTTGCTGCTGGCCGGCAAAGATGCCGGTTTCTTCAATCCAGAACATCAGCCGGTCATCGACCTCTGAGGCGAGCGCTTCATCGATCCGGCATGGCGCAGGGCAATACAGTGGAGGTACCTGCCATTGTGATCCTGTCGGGCCTCGCCGCGTGGCATTCAATGCAAGGTCATGCCATTGCTGTACGCCGTTCAAGTGGAATATCTCGAAGATCTTCAGAAACCATGCGGTGAACGTCTGCGGGGCAGCGTCGATGGCCACGCAAATCTGCGAGAGTGCCAGCCACTGCCAGCTCAAGGCCTCATCGGGGTTAGCGACCGGGTCCGTGTCGCAGATGCCTGCGAATACATGATCGTATTCATGCTCGATCAGATCGTCGGTAACGGGTTCGTGATACAGCAGTGTGGAGACTTTGATCAGCTTGCAGGTCATTCCCATTTCTTCGCGCAATCGCCGTTGTGCTGCGGCGACCGTTCGTTCACCCGGGCGAGGATGACCGCAACAGGTGTTGGTCCAAAGCCCCGCGCAATGGTATTTGCCAAGCGCACGCTGTTGCAGTAGCAAACGCCCGCTGCGATCGAAAATGAAAACGGAAAATGCGCGATGCCGCAGGCCTTGGCGGTGCACCTGCATTTTGGGGGCGTGGCCGGTCTGGCGATCTGTCGGGCTGACCAGTATCAGTAGCTCTTCCATAGCAAGACTCCAATATGTCTTCGCTACTGGACATGACTGCGGACCAGACTTCGTAGTGAACGCCAGACGTGTGATTTTGTGAATCAAAAATCTAGTTCAACTGCAGTACCGCCGCAAGCGGGGAAGCACAAGCGCAATGGACTAATTCCCATTGGCGCTCATCCGTTCTCCAGACAGACAACTTTCGCGGAAAGCCCGGTGACCCCGCTGGCGTACCTGCAGGCAACGACGCAGGCGTTGTGGCTTTCACAAAGTAACCTGTAGAGCGCTTGAGCAAGGCGCCGCCGGGAAGGTCTTCTGCAGCCTGTATCGGCTATGTATTATCGGCATCGGTCCGATACTGTCCTCTGCTCGCTCCCGCTGGAAAAGGCGAAAGCATCTTCGCTTTATTGATCGGCCGCTTTGAACCGCAACAATTCGCCGCCAGTATTAAGGATGGACACGCTATGACCACGCAGAAGACTTCGCTTCAAGACATCGCCGCGCCTGAAGGCGTTTGTTATGGCTGCGGCAGCCAGAATCCGCACGGGCTGCACATCAAGAGCTTCTGGCATGAAGACGGGGTGCATGTCGTGGCGGAGCATATGCCCGATGACAAGTATTGCGGCTGGCCGGATCTGGTTTACGGCGGCCTGATCGCGATGCTGGTCGATTGCCACTCCAACTGGGCGGTGATGGCTTATCACTACCGGGCAGAACAGCGCGAGGTAGGCAGTTTGCCCCACATCACTTGCGTCACCGGTAACCTGGGCATCAAGTTCATCAAGCCCACCCCGATGGGGGTGCGCCTGACACTGCGTGCAAAAGTCGAAGGCGAAGTCGGACGCAAAAGCCGGGTCATCTGCGAGGTGTTCGCCGGGGATGTCCTCACCGCCGTCGGGGACTCCATCTTTGTCCGCGCCGATACCGAGCAACTCAGGGCCGCCGCGCAAGCAGAAAACAAAACCGGGCCACTGTAGGAGCGAGCTCGCTCGCGATGGACTCATAGGCGCCGCGTTCAACCAGTAAACACGCGTTATCGTTGACGACCATCGCGAGCAGGCTCGCTCCCGCGCAGGTTCTGTAAACACAGGTCCATTGTGGGAGCGAGCCTGCACGCGAAGAGGCCAGAAGCAACACGGCAAATCCAGAATCCTGAACCCTTCCTGAAGAACCCCGCATTTCCTCCGGCAAGATTTTGTAACGGGTTTACTCTCCAAATATCGGGGCGTAAGCTTCGCGCGTTTTCAACCATTACGGAGACCCACAGTGGGTACTTGTTCGAGTGACAGTTGTCGGCCGGTCTCGGTAACCGGCATTTTCTCGGCAAGATAACGCGCAGTCTCCTGTGCCGTTGTCTCGCCGAAAAGCGAGCAGCGGCATCCTGATCATGGCCAGTCCTGGCCATGTCCCGACGTCCCTCTCATCGACGCTGAACAGAGCGTGGTTTCGACTTTTTTTGTCGTGGCCGCCGCCCTATCGACACGCCTGTCATTCGTGACCGGCGCGCCAGGCCTGGCTTTGCCGGTTGTTCCGGCGACACAGGCGTGGACTTGCCTGCTGAACGGTTTCCAGGCTGACCAAAGGGGCACCAGCCATGAAACTTACCCTCAAGGAATTCTTCGCAGGTTTCCTGCGTAACCGCCACATCGTCCGGCACTTCCGTCGCCTGGCGTTGTTGGAAACCTTCACCGACACCACGGTCAGCCGTGAAGTCCCACCGACCCTGGCGCAAACCCTGGTGGCCGCCGCCGGTAGCGAAACGGGTCAGTTGCTCAACAATCTGGGCAGTCACACCGATGGCTTGAGCGAGCTTGAAGCCGATGCCCTGCGCGAGCAGTTCGGCCTCAATGAAGTCGAGCACGAACAACCGCTGCCCTGGTGGACGCACCTGTGGCACTGTTACAAAAACCCGTTCAACCTGCTGCTGACACTGCTGGCGGTCATCTCGTGGCTGACCGAAGACATGAAAGCCGCCATCGTGATTTTCTCCATGGTGGTGCTCTCGACTTTGCTGCGCTTCTGGCAGGAAACCAAATCCAACCAGGCCGCCGATGCCCTCAAGGCCATGGTCAGCAACACTGCCACGGTAATGCGCCGGGACCTTGAAGACCTCAGCGCGCAGCGCATCGAATTGCCGATCAGGCTACTGGTGCCTGGCGATCTGATCGTGCTGTCGGCCGGTGACATGATTCCCGCCGATTGCCGGGTACTCAGTGCCAAGGACCTGTTCGTCAGCCAGGCAGCCATGACCGGCGAATCGATGCCAGTGGAAAAATTTCCCCATCAGCAGGACCGCGACACGCTCAACCCCCTGGACCTGGACAACATCCTGTTCATGGGCACCAACGTGGTGTCCGGTACGGCCATGGCGGTGATTCTCACCACCGGTAACAGCACCTATTTCGGCGCCTTGGCCCAGCGGGTCGGCGCCACTGACCGGGCGCCGACCTCGTTCCAGACCGGGGTCAACAAAGTCAGCTGGCTGTTGATCCGCTTCATGTTCGTGATGGCGCCGCTGGTGTTGTTCATCAACGGTTTCACCAAGGGCGACTGGACCGAAGCGCTGCTGTTCGCGCTGTCGATTGCCGTGGGCCTGACCCCGGAAATGCTGCCGATGATCGTCACCTCGACCCTGGCCAAGGGCGCGGTGTTCCTGTCGCGCAAAAAAGTCATCGTCAAACGCCTCGACGCCATCCAGAACTTCGGCGCCATGGATGTGTTGTGCACCGACAAGACCGGCACCCTGACCCAGGACAAGATCTTCCTGGCGCGTAACGTCGATGTCTGGGGCAATGACTCCGATGACGTGCTGGAAATGGCCTACCTCAACAGCTACTACCAGACCGGCTTGAAAAACCTGCTGGATGTGGCAGTGCTCGAACACGTCGAAATTCATCGTCAATTGAAAGTCGGCACGGCGTTTCGCAAGGTCGACGAGATTCCGTTCGACTTCACCCGTCGGCGCATGTCAGTGGTGGTCGCCGAGCGCGATCAATCGCACCTGCTGATCTGCAAGGGCGCGGTGGAAGAGGTGCTGGCGGTCTGCTCGCGGGTGCGTCACGGCGAAGTCGATGAAGCCTTGACCGAACAATTGCTGGCGCGCATTCGTCAGGTCACGGCCACATTCAATGCCGAGGGTTTGCGTGTCGTGGCGGTAGCGGCACGGCCGATGAGCGAAGGACGCGACACCTACAGCCTGGCCGACGAGCAGGCACTGACGCTGATCGGTTACGTGGCGTTCCTCGACCCGCCCAAGGAAAGCACTGCACCGGCGCTCAAGGCGTTGGCAGCCCACGGCGTGGCGGTGAAAGTGCTGACCGGCGACAACGAACTGGTGACGGCGAAGATCTGCCGCGAAGTGGGCCTGGAACAGCAGGGCCTGCTGATGGGCAACGATATCGAACGCATGACGGATGCCGAACTGGCGAAAGCGGTGGAAACCACCAATGTCTTTGCCAAACTGACGCCCTCGCACAAGGAACGCATCGTCCGTCTGCTCAAGGGCAACGGCCATGTGGTCGGTTTCATGGGCGACGGCATCAACGATGCCCCGGCCCTGCGCACCGCCGACATCGGTATTTCCGTGGACAGCGCCGTGGATATCGCCAAGGAAGCGGCCGACATCATCCTCCTGGAAAAAAGCCTGATGGTGCTGGAGGAGGGCGTGCTGGAAGGCCGCCGGACCTTCGCCAACATGCTCAAGTACATCAAGATGACCGCCAGTTCGAACTTCGGCAATGTGTTCTCGGTGCTGGTGGCCAGTGCGTTCATTCCATTCCTGCCGATGCTGCCGATGCACCTGCTGGTGCAGAACCTGCTCTATGACATTTCGCAGATCGCCATCCCGTTCGATAACGTCGATGACGAAATGCTCAAGCAACCGCAGCGCTGGCAGCCGGCGGATGTCGGGCGCTTCATGCTGTTTTTCGGGCCGATCAGTTCGATCTTCGACATCACGACGTTCGCCTTGATGTGGTACGTGTTCGATGCCAACACCCCGGATCACCAGACCCTGTTCCAGTCTGGCTGGTTCGTGGTCGGGCTGCTGACCCAGACACTGATCGTGCACATGATCCGCACGCCGAAGATCCCGTTCCTGCAGAGCCGCGCGGCCATGCCGTTGCTGGTGATGACCGGGCTGATCATGGCCGTGGGGATTTTCCTGCCGATGGGACCGCTGGCGCATTACTTCAAGCTGCAGGCATTGCCGTCGCTGTATTTCGTGTTCCTGCCGGTGATCCTGCTGGCGTACATGGCGCTGACCCAGGCGGTGAAGGGGTTCTATATCCGGCGGTTTGGCTGGCAATAAGGGACACCCCCCTGTAGGAGCGAGCGTGCTCGCGATGACTGAGTGTCAGTCGATATCCATGTCAACTGACCCACCGCTATCGCGAGCAGGTTGAACTGACAAGAGTCAGACTAACCCAGATGGATTTAGGAATATTCCTACATAAACCTAAGAACATCTTCCGTAGGCTTTGCGACCTCTTGAAACCGACATCCTTTTGGAGGTCACCTTGCCGAACAAATCCTTGCGCATCCTGATCGCCGATGCGCAGCACTTCAACCGCCTGCGGATTGAGCGGCTGCTCAACCAGCTCGGCTACTTTCGGGTGGCGCCGGTGCAGAGCCTCGACGAGCTCCTTCCACTGGTGGAGTACGGTTGCGAGCCTCTGGATCTGGTGCTCGTCAATGGGGCGATGGCCAGTGGATCGCTGGACCTGTTCAGTTTTCTTGCCGACAACTCGCAGGTTCACCACGGGTTGATCTTCAATGAACAGCAGGCGCCGTTGCCGCCAGTTGGGGGTAAAGTCCAGGTCAGCCGGGCCGCTCTGCCTGACCTGGCGTCAATCACGCAGTTGATGGGCGCCGTCGATCATCGGCGTCCGTTCGTCGGAACTGTCATTTCTGTCAGGTAGTCCTTTTCAGCCTTCCATGCAAAAGTCTATGCGCAGCGTTGTGCCCAACCGCTGCGGTGCCTGGAGGGCATTTGTTGCCCGATCGTGTTGTTTTGCACGGGAGTTGTCATGAAGTCAGCACTGATTGTGGAAGATCATCCTGTGGTTCGCTCCATGATCAAACTCGTACTCAGGGGTGAAGGATTCAAGCGGATTTACGAGGCCTCCCGTGGCGATGAGGTCTTGTCATTGATCCGGGAGCATCTACCGGATGTCGTGTTGCTTGATCTGGGCCTTCCGGGCGTGGCGGGGCTTGAGGTGATGGACCGTATCAAGGCCGAAAATACGCGATGTCGCGTGGTGGTGTTCACCTCGCTGGAGGCCCAGTTTTATCAGGATCGCTGCATGCGGGCCGGGGCCGTTGCCTATGTTTCCAAGAGCAAGGACCTGGAGGACTTGAAGGCGGCGGTGAATTCGGTGATGTCCGGCTACACCTATTTCGCCCAGATCCCTTCGAGTTCCGTGTCGATGGGGGATTTGCAGCGCAGTGAAAAACAGTTGATCGACAAGCTCTCCAATCGTGAGTTGAGCATTCTGCAGTACCTGGCCCGAGGCTCGAAAAACCTGGAGATCGCCGAGATCATGCATCTGAGCTACAAGACCGTCAGTACCTACAAGACACGACTCACCCTCAAGCTCAACGTGAGTTCGTCGGTGCACTTGAGGGATTTCGCCCTGCGCAATCATTTGATCTGAATGAACACTCCAGGGCGACTGGCAGGTTGGCTGCTGACTGGCCTGCTTCTATGGGCGTCGACGGTCTGTGCCCAGCAGTCGCTGACCCTGTTGGGACGCTCGAGTGTCGAAGGCATGAGCGCCAGGTTGTCGGAAACCGAGTTGCGCTGGCTACAGCAAAAGGGCCGATTGGTGCTGGCTGTCTCGGCGCCGGACTATCCCCCCTTCGAGTTCAATACGGCGGGCAAAGTGTTCGAGGGCGTGACAGCCGATTACGCCGGGTTGCTCGAACAAATGTTGAACGTCGTCATTGATGTTCAACGTTATCCGTCGCGCGCCGACGCGGTGCGGGCCATCAAGGAAGGGCAGGCCGACCTGCTGGGAACGGCCAATCGATTTGAAGCCGAAGATCCACAGTTGCAGATGTCCAGCGCCTACGCAGTCGATCAGCCGGTGCTGGTCACGCGTACCGATTTCCCTCCGGTACTCGACCCGACACTGGCCGGCAAGCGGCTGGTGATGCTGTATCACTACTTGCCCGAATACAGCGTGCAACAGTTCTATTCCAAGGCGCAGGTCCAGCTGTTTCCCTCGACACTGGCGGCGATGGGCGCCGTGGCATTCGGCCAGGCCGATGTCTATCTGGGTGATGCGATCAATGCCCATTATCTGATCAGCAGGAACTACCTGAACAACGTGCGCCTGACGGACTTCTCGCCCATGGAGCCCGGGCGTTTTGCCTTTGCGATGGACCGCGAGAACGTCGCGCTATTGCACATCGTCAACAAGGCGCTGGCGGCCATCACCACCAATGAGCAAATGAATATCCTGCGTCGTTGGGGGGCAAACGGGGTCTCTATCCTGGGCACCCAATCATTGCAATTGAGCATGGCCGAACAGCGCTGGCTCGAACGCCACCCACGGGTGAGGGTGGCGATCAACGAAAACATCCCGCCCATTACATTTATCGACAGCGAAGGCAAATTTCGCGGTATTGGCGTCGATGTGCTGACGAAAATCAGTTCGCGCACCGGGCTGCAATTTGACATCCGGGGCATGAAGTCGGTGGCCGAGATGATGAGCAGCGTCACCAGCGGACAGATCGATGTGCTGGCCGGTATCGGCCTCAGTTCCCAGCGTGAAGATGAACTGCTGTTCACCCGGTCGTTTCTGAGCAGCCCATCGGTGCTGGTGACCCGCGCAGCCACGGACAGCCCCAGGACGCTGGATGACATGGCGGGGGAAACCCTGGCGCTGACCCGGGGCAACATCGCCGGCGAGTACATACGCCAACACTACCCACTGATCCGGCTGGTGGATGCGCCACTGTCCGCGGACGCCATGGAAATGGTTGCCCAGGGCAAGGTCCAGGGCAGCATCAACTCGTTGATCAGCGCCCGTTACCTGATTTCCCGGCAGTACCGCGATCGCCTGCAAGTGACCAGCACCGTGGGCACCGACCCCGCGCGAAGCACCCTGGCAACCAGTCGCGAGGCCAGCGAACTGCATTCGATTCTGGACAAGGCGCTGTTGAGCATTCCTCCCGAAGAAATCGACGAGCTGGCTCAACCCTGGCGCTATGACTCGATGGTCGAGCAGAGCTACTGGCTGCGACACCGGCAGGCGATCGTGCAGGCGTTTGCGGTGGCGGGTGCCTTGCTGTTGCTCGCCTTGGCCGGGATCGTCTGGCAGCGGCGGCAGATTCGCCAGCGTCAGCAATTGCTCGGGCAATTGCAGGAAGCCAAGGACGCGGCGGATGACGCCAACCGCGCCAAGACCACGTTCCTGGCCACCATGAGCCACGAAATCCGTACGCCGATGAACGCCTTGATCGGCATGCTCGAACTGGCGTTGAAACGGGCCGATGAAGGCGTGACCGACCGCGCCGCCATCGAGGTCGCGTCCGACGCCGGGCAGCAATTGCTCGATCTGATCGGCGACATTCTGGACGTCGCCCGAATCGAGTCCGGGCATTTGTCGCTGGCGCCGGAACGGGTCAATCTGCACGCGCTGGTGACCTCGGTCTGCCGGGTGTTCGAAGGGTTGGCGAAGCAGAAGAATCTGCAGTGGCGGGTCGAGCTCGACGAACACAGTGACTGCGACGTGATGCTCGATCCCACGCGCTTCAAACAAGTGCTGTCCAACCTGCTGAGCAATGCGATCAAGTTCACCCGTGCAGGCCAGGTGAGCCTGACCCTGCGCGCGCAGCCTCAAGCCCCGGCGCATCTCGCCGTCAGCGTACAGATCGAAGACAGCGGCATCGGTATCAGCGCTTTCGACCAGCAACGCCTGTTCAGCCCTTTCGTACAGGCGGGCAACAGTCAGCAGAGCGCCCGGCAAGGTTCCGGCCTGGGCCTGGTGATCAGTCGTACCCTGTGCGAAACCATGGGCGGCCAGTTGCAACTCGACAGTGAGCTCGGGCGCGGGACGCGGGTGGACATCAGCCTGGCGCTGCCTGTCCTGCAAGCGTTACCCGCAGGGGAGCTACCCCAGGATCCGGCGCTGCTCACCACCCGGGCGTTGTCGATTCTGGTGGTCGACGATTATCCGGCCAATCGCCTGTTGCTCTCGCGGCAGTTGAGCTACCTGGGCCACCATGTGGTGCTGGCCGAAGACGGGGCACAGGGGCTTGAACAGTGGCGCGCAGACGGGTTCGACCTGATCATTACCGACTGCAACATGCCGGTGCTCAGTGGATATGAGTTGGCGGGCGCGATACGTGAGCAGGAGCGGGCGCAGGGGCTGTCGTCGACGCTGATACTGGGCTTTACCGCCAATGCGCAGGCCGAGGAGAAGGCCAGGTGTCAGGCGGCGGGCATGGATGATTGCCTGTTCAAACCGATTCGCCTGGTGGATTTGCAGGCGTGGCTGGCTCAGCGGTTTTCCAGCACACTCCCGGCGGCAACTGACGACCATGGCTTTGCCGAGTTCGATCTGAGTGGGCTGGAGCGCTATGCGGATTCGGACCGCGAGCTGATCGATCAACTGATGCACGACCTGGCGCTGAGCAATCGCGAGGACCGCGTGCATTTGCTGGCCTTGCACGCCGGTGGCAATCGTCCTGGTTTGCAGGAACTGGCACACCGGATCAAGGGTGGGGCACTGATGGTGCGAGCACGCGGCCTGGTGGAGTGTTGCGAACAATTGGAGCGGGCGTGCCATGACGGCCGTGCGGCACTGGTCGACGACGCCGTCGACCAGTTGCAGCAAGCCATGACCCGCCTGGACCAGAGCCTCGATCAGGATTGAGGCTCAATCCCAGCTCGGCGCGATGCCTTTGGGGCTGGTCAACCGGTGGCCGCGATCCAGCGTTGCGATCAACGCCATATCGGCCTCGCTCAAGGTCAGCTCGCTCGCCTTCAAGTTGCTTTCGAGGTTGGCCCGGCGAGTGGAAGACGGGATCACGGCGTAACCCGATTGCATGGCCCAGGCCAGGGTGACCTGAGCCGGCGTCGCTTGCAGGCGTTCGGCGATCTGCTGGATGAGCGGGTCGTTGAGGACCTCACCGTAGGCCAGGGTCATGTATGACGTGATGCCGATGCCCTGGCTCTGCGCAAACGCGACAACGTTGCGGTTTTGCAGGTACGGGTGCAGTTCGATCTGGTTGGTGGCGATGTGCTCGGCGCCGATGGCCGCTATTGCCTGCTGCATCAGGTCGATGGTGAAGTTGGACACACCGATCTGTCGGGTCAGGCCCTGGCGCTTGGCTTCGAGCAGGGCACCCATGAACACTTCGACCGGCACCTGATCTTCCGGCGACGGCCAGTGGATCAGGGTCAGGTCCAGGTAATCGGTCTGCAGTTTGCGCAGGCTTTCCTTCAGGCTGTCGATCAGGCGATCACCAGCCAGGTTGGCAACCCAGATCTTGCTGGTGATGAACAGTTCTTCACGGGCGATGCCGCTGGTGGCAATAGCCTCGCCGACGTCGGCTTCGTTCTCGTAGATTTGCGCGGTATCGATCACCCGGTAGCCGAGCGCCAGGCCGGTGCTCACCGAATCGATGACCACCTGGCCTTGCAAGCGAAACGTACCCAGGCCGAAGGTGGGAATGGACATTGATGACTCCAGAGGTTGCAGTGGGAATGGGCGGCAGTATCCGCGCCTGCATCCGTGAGAAAAACCGCTGGGGCGGCAAAGCAATGTTTACCGCAAATCAAGAATAGGGGCAGGAAGATGTGTTGATGGTGTCTGGTCTGACGCCATCGCGAGCAGGCTCGCTCCCACAGGGGAGGAATGCATTGCCCTTGTGGGAGCGAGCCTGCTCGCGAAGGCGGCGACTCGGTCCAAAGCCTTACCCCGGCCCTTAAGCAATATCGCTACGGCTGAATTCCTCCCCGAGAAAATCGATCAACGTGCGCACCGAAGGCAGCAGCCCCCGACGTGAAGGAAAGATCGCATGGATGACACCGCTTTTCGGCGCCCATCCCGGTACCAGTTCCACCAGTTGACCGGCGGAAATTTCGTCGCGCACCACTACGCTGGGCAGGTGCACGATGCCAATCCCGGCAACCGCTGCATGGCGCAAGGCCAACAGGTCATCGGTGACCATCCGCGGCGCGTGACGAATCATTGCCGTGCTGCCATCGGCGCCGAACAGTTCCCACTGATATTCGCGCTGCGCCGCCCCCCAGTGCAGGCTCGGCAAGCCGCTGAGGTCGGCCGGGGAGGCCGGTGTCGACAGGCGCGATAAAAAGGCCGGGCTGCCGACCACGCTCTGGGTGCTGTTGCCCAGTACCTTCATCACCATGTCGGTGTTTTCCAGCGGCGGAAAGCGTACCCGCAACGCAATATCGAAGCCTTCGTGAATCAGGTCGACCCGGCGATTGGTGCTCTCGATGAACAACTCCACCAGCGGGTACTTGAGCATGTAGCGGGTCAGCATCGGCCCGACCCAGGAGTTGAGCAGCGCCGTCGGGCAACTGACACGCACCAGGCCCTGAGGCTCGGAGCGGTTGCGCTCGATCAGTTCGGCGGCGCTTTCCGCCTCCACCCGCATGGCCAGACAGCGCTGGTAGTAGGCCTGGCCGATTTCCGTCAAAGAGCAATGCCGGCTGGTACGGTGCAGTAGGCGCACACCCAGTCGCTCTTCGAGCTCGGCAATGCGTCGGCTGAGCTTGGACTTGGGCATGTCCAGTGCCCGGCCCGCCGCCGCAAAACCGTGATGTTCCACCACCTGGGTGAAGTAGTAGAGGGTGTTGAGGTCTTCCACCATCGTTCTCCAAATAGAACGCTAAAGCTGATTTTTGCAGTCTAGCGCAGCAAAGGTCACGGTTTTAAGCTTTGTCCATGGCTTCACTCACCTCACCAGGAGACACCATGAAAAACATCATCGGTATCTACACCAGTCCACGAACCCATTGGGTCGGCGACGGTTTTCCGGTTCGCACGCTGTTTTCCTACGACAACCTGGGCAAACACATCAGCCCGTTCCTGATGCTGGATCATGCCGGCCCCGCTGAGTTCACCCCGACCACCGAACGGCGTGGCGTTGGTCAGCATCCGCATCGTGGCTTCGAAACCGTGACTATCGTTTACAAGGGCGAACTGGAGCATCGGGACTCCACCGGCAGTGGCGGCAAGATCGGCCCTGGTGACGTGCAATGGATGACCGCCGCCTCGGGCATCCTGCATGAAGAGTTCCACTCCGAAGGTTTCGCCAAAAGCGGTGGCACCCTGGAAATGGTGCAGCTGTGGGTCAACCTGCCGGCCAGGGACAAGATGGCCGACCCCGGCTACCAGACGATCCTCGACCGCGACATCCCGAGCATCGCCCTGAAGGACAACGCCGGCAGCCTGCGCCTGATCGCCGGTGAGTTCGACGGCCGCCAAGGCCCAGCGCGTACTTTCACCCCGGTCGACGTGTGGGACATTCGTTTGAATGCCGGCAAGTTGCTCACCCTGGATCTGCATGAAGGGCGCAACACCGCACTGGTGGTTTTGCGTGGCACGGTTCAGGTCAATGGCCTGGAGTCGGTGCGCCAGGGGCAATTGGCTTTGTTCGATCGCAAGGGTGATCAGCTGACCCTCGAAGCCAGCGAAGACGCGGTGGTGCTGTTGCTCAGCGGCGAGCCGATCGACGAGCCGATTGTCGGTCACGGGCCATTCGTGATGAACACCGAGCAGGAAATCCACCAGGCCTTCGCCGACTTCCAGTCCGGTCGCTTCGGCCGGATGCACGCTTAACCCGCTTCGTTTCAACAACCCGCTCTACACAGGACGCGTAGGCCGGTCCGAGGCCAGGGATGGCTGTTGCCTGAAAGAAAGAGGAAACGCCTATGAACACCGTCAATGCTGCCAACTTCGATGGCCAGAAACCCACCATCGACCCCAACGATGCCGCCATGTTGTTGATCGACCATCAGAGCGGACTGTTCCAGATCGTCAAGGACATGGACGTGCCACAACTGCGCGCCAACGCCATTGCCCTGGCCAAGGCCGCGACACTGCTGAAGATGCCGGTGATCACCACGGCATCCGTGCCACAAGGGCCGAACGGGCCGTTGATTCCGGAGATCCACCAGGCCGCGCCCCATGCGCAATACGTGGCGCGCAAAGGTGAAATCAACGCCTGGGACAATCCGGAGTTTCACGCGGCGGTCAAAGCCACCGGCAAGAAAACTCTGGTGATCGCTGGCACCTTGACCAGCGTGTGCCTGGCGTTCCCGTCCATCGCCGCCGTGCATGAAGGCTACAGGGTGTTCGCCGTAGTCGACGCCTCCGGCAACCACTCGAAGCTGGCCACCGAGCTGACCGTTGCCCGCCTGGCCCAGGCCGGGGTGGTGCCGATTGACATCATGGCGACGCTCTCCGAGCTGCAAGGCTCGTGGAACCGCCCGGATGCCGAACAGTGGGCCGCTGTCTACGCCCAGGCCATGCCGCACTATCAATTGCTGATCGAGAGTTACCTCAAGGCCCAGCAAGTGGCGAACGAACACGAAGTGCTGGACTCCCGGCGCTAACCGGTTACCCCCACGCCGATTTTCACTCGGCATCGATAACACGCGAGGACTACTGCAATGACCACTTCCTACAAGCGTCTCGACAAGGACAACGCCGCCGTGCTGCTGGTGGATCATCAGACCGGCCTGCTGTCACTGGTACGCGACATCGATCCGGACCGTTTCAAGAACAACGTGCTGGCCCTGGCCGACCTGGCCAAGTACTTCAAGCTGCCGACCATCCTCACCACCAGTTTCGAGACCGGTCCCAACGGTCCGCTGGTGCCCGAACTCAAGGCCCTGTTCCCGGACGCGCCGTACATCGCCCGTCCTGGCCAGATCAACGCCTGGGACAATGAGGATTTCGTCAAGGCGATCAAGGCCACCGGCAAGAAACAACTGATCATCGCCGGCGTGGTGACTGAAGTCTGCGTGGCGTTCCCGGCCCTTTCGGCGCTGGCCGAAGGCTTTGACGTGTTTGTGGTCACCGATGCATCCGGCACCTTCAATGAGCTGACCCGCGAATCGGCGTGGAGCCGTATGACCGCTCAGGGCGCGCAACTGATGACCTGGTTCGGCCTGGCCTGTGAACTGCACCGCGACTGGCGCAACGACATCGAAGGGTTGGGCACGCTGTTCTCCAACCATATTCCGGATTACCGCAACCTGATGACCAGCTACAGCACGCTGACCAACAGCAAGTAGTACGGCTACGAAGATCCCCTGTGGGAGCGAGCCTGCTCGCGAAGGCGGACTGACAGTCACTGCAACAGTGTCTGTTCTACCGTCATCGCGAGCAGGCTCGCTCCCACATTTGTTTTTGTGGTGCTTGCACAATCCAGTGAAATCAATTGCTCCTACACTATGGCCAATCCATGCGATCTTCGCGTAATTGGCCCTGGCTGGAGTTGCTTGATGCTGTCATTGCTCACTGAACACCCGCTGATCTGCGCAATGGCGCTGATCCTGATCGATCTTGGCTTGTGGTACTTGCTCAGCACACTGGGCAGTGCGTGGAGACTGTTGGTGCGGGTGGTGATTTTTTCGTTGTTCAGCCTCCTGCTGTTCAACGAAGGCCTGAACCCGATGGAGCCGCCGCCCTGGGCCGACAACGTGCCCTTGCACCTGGCGGCCACCGGTTTGCAGATCGGCTGGTGGTTGTTCGGCGCGCGGACCCTGACCGTGCTGATCGGCGCGGTGATGATGCAGCGGGTCGGGCATACCGGGCGCTTGCTCCAGGATTTGCTCGGTGCGGTGATTTTCCTGATCGCGATCATTGCCGCCCTGGCCTATGTACTCGATCTGCCGGTCAAGGGCGTGCTGGCAACATCCGGTGCGTTGGCGATCATTGTCGGCCTGGCGTTGCAAAGTACCCTCAGCGACGTGTTTTCCGGGATCGTCCTGAACACCACCAAACCCTACCAACTGGATGACTACATCTCCATCGATGGCATGGAAGGCCGGGTCACCGACATCGACTGGCGTGCCACGCGCCTGCAGACCTCCCAGGGTTGCATGGCGGTCATCCCCAACTCCCTGGCAGCCAAGGCCAAGATCATCAACTTCAGCCGGCCGAGCGATATGTTCGGCATTTCCGTCTCGTTGGAAGTGAGTCCGCACGCGCGCCCGAACACGGTGATCGAAGCCCTGGAGCGGGCCATTCAAGGTTGTCGTGCATTGCTTGATACACCGTCGCCAAGCGTCGGCCTTAAAACCGCCAGCAATACCGGAGCGGTCTACGAAATCAGTGGCTTTGTCGCGTCGATGGACGAGAAACGTTCAGTGCGCAACCAGCTGTACGACCTGGCCTATCGGCACTTGCAGGCATCCGGGGTCAATTTGTTGTCGAGCGTGGAGCCCAGCCCGCCGATCAACTCGACACGCAAACGGGCGTTGCTGGATAGCTCGCCGATTTTCTCCACCCTGCGCCAGGAAGAGAAAGACACGTTCAGCCAGAACATGACCCTGCAAACCTTTCGCGCCGGGGAGGTGATCCTGGAAGCAGGGGAGGTCAGCGATCACTTGTTCATTATCGAGTCCGGGGTGATCTCGGTGACCTTGATGCGTCACGGAGCGCCATACGAATCCGGACGCATGGGCCCGGGGGAGGTGTTCGGCGAGGCGGGTATTCTCACCGACAGCGCGCTGCCTGCGCAGTTTACCGCCAAGACATTCAGTGGCCTGTACCGCATCGAAAAGTCATACCTCAAGCCGTGCCTGGATGCCCGTCACGACATCAACGATGCGATGCAGGCCTTGCTCGATTACCGGCTGCAAAAAGCGAAAACCCTGACTCAGGAACTGCCGGTGGCAGTGGAGAAAAAGGGCTTTCTGCGATGGTTGCGCAGTCGTGTGTGAATGGCCGCTGCGCGGTTCGCGAGCAGTTCTCGAATAGCCCTTTCTTTCAAGGAAGTACCGCCAGTGGCCTCCTCGACTTTTGAGAAATTGGCTATTTGTGTAAACCGGGCGTGGGACTAACGTAGTCACACACCCACTTGCCCTGGAGCACGCCATGAAACCCCGTATCGATTTCTACACTGCCTCGCCTGACGCCCTCAAAGCGATGATCGCGCTGGAAACAGCGGTTTCGAAATTGCCGCTGGAAAAAAACCTGATCGAACTGGTCAAGCTGCGTGCCTCGCAAATCAACGGCTGCGCCTTCTGCATCGACATGCACACCGCCGATGCGATCAAGGGCGGTGAAACCCCGCGCCGCCTGTTCGCCGTGACAGCCTGGCGCGAAGCACCGTTCTTCACCGAGCGCGAACGCGCTGCGCTGCTCTGGACCGAATCCCTGACCCAGCTCAGCCTGACCCACGCTCCGGATGAAGACTACGAAGTGGTCAGCGCCCAGTTCTCGCCCAAGGAAATGGTCGACCTGACCGTGGCCATCAGCACCATCAACAGCTGGAACCGCCTGGCCGTAGGTTTTCGCAAAACGCCTCAGGCCTGACCCGTACAGGCATCAATGCGCATCGGCGCTCGGCGCGGCCGGTGGTTGCACCTTGCGCATCAGGGGCACCATCGCCGTGGCGATGATGAAGCAGACCATGATCATCAAGAACGCGTCGCCGTAGGTTTGCGTCTGGGCTTCGCGGTAGGTCAGCAACCATAGCTGATGCAGGCTGGCGGTGACCCCGGCGTCACCGCTCTGGCCGAGGGTGGCGAAGTTGTTGCCGACCTGGGACAGCCATTGGTTGAGCGCCTCGTTGGTGCTGTTGAGGTTCTCCGCCAACCGGGTGAAATGCAGGTTGGTGCGGTCATTGAGAATGGTCGCGCAGGCGGCGATGCCGATGGCCCCACCCAGGTTGCGCATCAGATTGAATAACCCCGACGCATGTTTGAGCCTTGCTGGCGCCAGGCCGCCAAGGGTCAACGTCACGGCCGGCGGTACCGCCAATTGCTGGGCCATGCCGCGCAAGGCTTGCGGCAACATCAATTCCCTGGCCCCCCAGTCATGGGTGATCGGGCTGAAATCCCACATCGACAAGGCGAACAGCCCCAGGCCAGTCATCATGATCCAGCGCAGGTCGACGCGGTTGGCCAGAAAGGCATACAGCGGAATCGCCATGATCTGGAACACCCCGGTGGAGAAAACCGCCAGACCAATGTCCAGCGCACCGTAGCCACGCACCCGACCGAGGAACAGTGGCGTCAGGTAAATGGTGGCGAACAGACCGATACCGGTGACGAACGAGAAGAAGCAGCCAAGGGCAAAGTTGCGATCCTTCAAGGCGCGCAAATCGACAATCGGGTTGGCCACATGCAAGGTCCGGCCGATGAACGCCAGCCCGGCGATGCCACTGATCCATGCCGTGGTCAGGATCGTGCGATCGCTGAACCAGTTCCAGCGCGGGCCTTCTTCGAGGGTGTATTCCAGGCAGCCGAGGAACAGCGCCAGAAACACCATGCTCAGATAATCCGCGCCCTTGAGCAGCGACAGCTCCGGCTGGTCGATTTTCACCAGCATCGGCACGGCCACGGCGACAAAGATGCCGGGGACCAGGTTGATATAGAACAGCCAGTGCCAGGATGAAATGTCAGTGATCCAGCCACCGATCACCGGTCCCAGGGTCGGTGCCAGGGACGCTACCGCGCCGATGGTCGCAGCAGCGATGACCCGTTGCTTGCCGCTGAAGAACACGAAGGCCGTGGTGAACACCATCGGGATCATCGAACCGCCCAAAAAGCCTTGCAGGGCGCGGAAAGCGATCATGCTCTGGATGTTCCAGGCCACGCCGCACAGCAGGCTGGTCAGGGTGAAACCCACCGCCGACGCACAAAACAGCCAGCGCGTGGAAAACACCCGGGAGAGCCAGCCCGACAGCGGGATCACGATGATTTCGGCGATCAGGTAACTGGTCTGTACCCACGCGGTTTCATCGGTGCCGGCAGAGAGCCCGCCGCCGATGTCACGCAACGAAGCCGAGACAATCTGGATATCCAGCAGCGCAATGAACATGCCGATGCACATGCTGGCAAAGGCGAAGACCTTGGTCGCCGTCGCCATGTTCGCGGCATTGAACGGTTGCGCCGGGGTGGTGAGGGGGCCGCTCATGGCGCGCTGGCCACGACTGGCGCTTCAGGCTCCTTGCGCGTGTCCACTTGCGCGGTGACCGACAACCCCGGACGCAGGTGGCCGAGCACACTGTCGGCTGGGTCGAGGTGGATGCGCACCGGCACCCGCTGCACGATCTTGGTGAAGTTGCCGGTAGCGTTTTCCGGCGGCAACACGCTGAATTGCGCACCGCTGGCGGGGGCGAGGCTGTCCAGGTGGCCGTGGAACTCCTGGCCCGACAGCACGTCGGCATGGATCACCACCCGTTGCCCCGGCAGCATGCGTGCCAGTTGGTCTTCCTTGAAGTTGGCATCGACCCACAGACCGCTGGTCGGCACCACCGAGAGCAATTGCGAGCCGGCCTGGGCATAGGCGCCAACCCGGGCCCGACGATTGCCGATCACACCGTCAACCGGTGCCTTCAGTTCGGTATAGCCGACATTCAATTGCGCCAGATCGCGCTCGGCCTTGGCCTGGATCAGGGCGGCCCGGGCCTGTTGTTTCTGGGTGTCGATCACGTTCAATTGGCGTTGCGCAGCCAGCAATTCTGCCTGGGCGCGGTTGCTCTGGGCCTGGGCCGTCTTGAACGTGGTATTGGCGCGCTGGGCGCTCTCCACCGAGACGGCGTTGGTGATCACCAGCTTTTTGTAGCGGGCATCGTCATCCCGCGAGCGGGCGGCTTCGGCACCGGCGGCGTCGATGCCGGCACGGGCCTGGCCGATGACGGCCTGTTGCAGTTGTTCGGTGGCGTCGAGGTTGGCCAGCAAGGCTTCCTGGGCGGCCACTGCGCCTTCGGCCTTGGCCAGGTTGGCACGATAGTCGCGCGAATCGAGACGGATCAGCACGTCGCCGGCCTTGACCTTCTGGTTGTCGGTCACCAGCACTTCGTCGATATAACCCGCCACTTTCGGCCCGATCACCGTTACGTCGCCACCAATATAGGCGTCATCGGTTTCTTCGATAAAACGCCCGGCGCTCCACCAATGCGCGCCATACACGCCGGCCAGCACCAGCGCCGCGATACCCACGGTGGGCAGCAGCAGGCGTTTGAGCAGGGGAGGTTTGGCGGCAGTCACCGGGGCAGCCAGGTCGGGTTCAACGGTGGGCATGCTGGTCATGGAAGATTACCTGTTGGAGCGATGGTTATTTATGATGGCTGTAATATGACGCATGTAATATTTTGTGGCAAATGGTTTTTGCTGCCGGTCGTCAGGTGGTTTGTTCCGAGAAGATGAGTTTCTGTTGCGCTGGAGAAACCTTGTGGGAGCGAGCCTGCTCGCGAAGAGGGAGTACCAGTCGACATTAATCTTGCCTGACACACCGCTTTCGCGAGCAGGCTCGCTCCCACAGGGGGATTCCTGATTCCTGACGAGCCAGCCGATAACGGCAATCCGTGTCGTTTCCCGTCAAGTGCGCGCAAGGCGTCGCTCTACACTGCCAGCAACCGATCAACATCCGGGGAGCACGGGATGAATCAACCTGTCGAGCAACTGCGTATCCGCCTGGCCTGTGCGTTCCGCTGGGCGGCGCGGTTGAACCTGCACGAGTCCATCGCCAATCACTTCAGCGTCGCGGTGTCGGGGGATGGTCGGGAGTTCCTGATCAATCCTTATGGCAAGCATTTCTCGCGGATCAAGGCCAGTGACTTGCTGCTGGTCAACGCCGATGAGCCCGCGAGCCTCGATCGCCCGGACGCGCCGGACATCACCGCCTGGGCCCTGCACAGTGCCTTGCACCGCAATCAGCCGCATGCCCGCTGCATCCTGCATACCCACTCGAAATTCGCGACGGCCCTGGCTTGCCTGGCGGATTCGCGCCTGCCGCCGATCGAGCAGAACTGCATGCGTTTTTTTGAGCGCGTGGCGATCGACGAAGGCTTTGAGGGCATGGGCCTGGGAGAAGAAGCGGAGCGTGTCAGCCACCTGCTGGGGGATAAGCCGATTCTGCTGATGGGCAATCACGGCCTGCTGGTGGCGGCACCGAGCATCGCCCAGGCGTTCGATGATCTGTACTACTTCGAGCGCGCCTGCGAGACCTACATCACCGCGTTGTCCACCGGCCGCGAGCTGCGCGTCGCCAGCGATGAAATTGCGCGCAAGACCTGTCGGCAATGGCTCGGCTACCCGGGCTTTGCCGACAAGCATTTCAATGCACTGATGGAAATTCTCGACGAAGAAGAACCGGCTTATCGCCTGTGAGTCAGTCCGCCTCGACCGGCCGATGCTCCTTGCGCAGCGGCTGGCGCATCACCGGGGCGGTCCACACCTGGCTGCGGTCTGCGCTGGGCGGGCAGCCGAAGCGGGCGCGATAGGTACGGGAAAAGTGCTCCAGCGAACCGAAGCCCGAGCAGGCCGCCACCTGGGCGACGCTCAGGCGCGTCTGTTGCAGCAGACTGTGGGCCTTGGCCAGGCGCAGGGTGATGTAGTACTTGAGCGGCGACAGGCCGGTCTGATGCTTGAATTGCCGTTCCAGTTGCCGCCGTGAAAGGCCGACCTGAGCGGCAATCGCTTCGCAATCCAGCGGTTCCTCCAGCGCCTGCTCCATCAGGCCGATGGCGCGGCGGATCTTGCTGCCGTACAGCCCGGTGTTGGTCAGGCCGCCGTCCAGCTGATTGTCGGCCGGTGCGCGCACCTGGCCCATCAACAGGTGCATGCCGATTTCCCGGGCCAGTTCGCTGTCCAGGCTCTGGCCGATCCAGCCCAGCAGCATGTCCAGGGTCGTGGTGGCGCCGGCGCAGGTCATGCGCTGGCGCTCCAGGGTGTAGAGCTGCGGCCTGGCGTGGACCCGTGGATAACTTTCCTGAAAACCCTGCAGGTTGTCCCAGTGCACAGCCGCTTCGTAACCGTCGAGCACGCCGGCGGCGGCGAGCAGTTCGGTGCCGGTTTCCACGCCCATCAGCACGGCACCGAACAACGCCTGCTTGCGCAACCAGCTTTTGAGCGCGAGGTTGCGGCTGTGTTTGTGCACATCGAAACTGGCGAGCACCACGCACACATCGAAACCCCGGTCGGCCTTCAAACCGTCATTGGCGACCGTGGTCAGGCCATTGCTGGCCTGCACCGGTTCACCGTCCAGGGACAACAGCGACCACTCGAACACGGGGCGCTGAGTCAGCCAGTTGGCGATGGCCAGCGGCTCCAGCACAGCCGCCAGACCGAAGTTGGAAAACGATGGTAACAACAGCACCGCGACACGCAATGGCGCGACGTCGCCGCGTCGCCAGGTGAAAGGTGCTTCGGTGCTGTTGGACAACTGACTGCTCATGGCTGATCTCTATCGTTGCTGCGTTTGCCATTGTGGGTGAATCCATACCGGGGCATCGACGGCCGGCATTGGTGACAGGCCGCGAATCAGGTCGCTGGCCTTTTCCGCGATCATCACCGTCGGCGCATTGGTGTTGCCGCTGACGATCGCCGGCATGATCGAGGCGTCCACCACCCGCAGTCCGTCGAGGCCATGCACCCGCAGTTGCGGATCGACCACGGCTTCGGCATCGCTGACTAGCCCCATCTTGCAAGTGCCGCTGGCATGGTAGCCGGTTTCCGTGACCTGCCTGGCCCAGGCATCCAGCGCCTCGTCACTTTGTGCTTGCAGGCCAGGCACCAGCTCTTCACCACGATAAGCGGCCATGGCCGGTTGCGCGATGATCTCGCGCACCAGCCGGGCGCCGGCGCGCATGTCGGCGCGATCCTGCTCGGTTTTCAGGTAATTGAACAGGATGCGCGGCGGCTGCCTGGGGTTGGCGCTGTTGAGCGTGACGCTGCCCAGGCTGGTGGGGCGCATCAGGTCGATGTGGATCTGGAACGCGTGGCCCGGCACCAGGTCGACACTGCCGGGTTTGACCGCCAGGGGCATGAAGGTCAGTTGCAGGTCGGGAAACTCGACCCCGGCCCGGGAGCGGATGAATGCCCCGGCCTCGAAATGGTTGCTCGCCGCCAGCCCGTCGTGGGTGGCAAACCAGCGTGCGCCGATCCACCATTTGCCCGGCGCGGTGGTCCACGGGTACAGCGACACCGGTTGCTTGCACAGGTATTGCACCACCGTGTCCGGGTGATCGTTGAGGCGCCGGCCGACGCCAGGCAGGTCGTGCCTGACCTCGATCCCCAGGTCCCGCAGTTCCGCCGCCGGACCAATGCCGGACAGCAGCAGTAATTGCGCTGAGTTGATGGCCCCGGCGCTCAGCAACACTTCACGCCGGGCGAAAGCCTGGTGGACCGCGCCGTTGTGCTCGTACTCAATGCCGACGGCACGTTTGCCGTCGAACAGAATGCGCAGCACCAGCGCGTCGGTGCGCACCTGAACATTGCCCCGGGTCAGCGCTTCCCGCAGATAACCACGGGAGGTGCTCCAGCGCCGCCCGGCGCGGGTGGTGCGATCCACCGGGCCGAAGGCTTCCTGGCGATAACCGTTCAAATCGTCGCTCAGGCCATAGCCGGCCTGCGCGCCGGCCGCCAGAAACGCCGCGCACAAGGGCGTCGTGGTATCGCCGGGAGTGACGTGCAGATGTCCCGTCGCCCCACGGTAATCGTCGGCGCCGTCGGCATGGGCCTGGGCGCGTTTGAAATACGGCAGCACGTCCTGATAACCCCAGCCGTCGCAGCCCTGTTCGGCCCAGCCGTCGTAGTCCCGGGCATGGCCACGGATGTAGACCATGCCATTGATCGAGGACGAACCGCCCAGCGTACGGCCTCGCGGCGTGCCGATCCGACGACCGTCCAAAAAGGGTTCCGGCTCGGAACTGTAGCTCCAGTTGTAGCGTGTGCCGCCGACCACCAGGCCCACGGCGGACGGCATGTCGATGGTCCAGCTCTGGTCCGCCGGCCCGGCTTCCAGCAGCAGAATCCGCACCGACGGGTCATCGCCCAAGCGGTTGGCCAACACGCAGCCTGCGGATCCGGCGCCCACGATCAGGTAATCAAACGCATGGTTGGGCATGGTTCGGGGTGCTCCATTGAAAAAGGACACGACGCAAAACCTGTGGGAGCGAGCCTGCTCGCGAAAGCGGTTTGTCAGTCAACATCGATGTTGAATGCTTTGGCCTCTTCGCGAGCAGGCTCGCTCCCACATGGATTTTGTTTGACTGATGATCAGGCTGCTGAAGCCCCATGAATCCCGTTAAACACCAACCGGTGAAAGTGATGCACCAGGTGTTCGCTTTCATTGCTGCGCTGGGCATCGATCATGTAGCGCCCCTGGTCGTAGCCGAGCGAGCGCAGGCCTTTCTGCACCGAGATGTTCAGCGCGATGTCCTCTGGCCCCAGGTCCTCGTTCATCCACTTCATGCACGATGTACTGACCTCCGCCGTCTCGGCATTGCTGGAGTAGTAACCGAAGCGCAGCAGTGAGCGTTCGGCGTCCAGCGGGATCATGATGAACGAGCCCAGGAACTCCGAGAACGGAAAGGTATAGAAGGTGTTGTTCGGCCACATGCCGATGTTGAAGAAGCATTCGTCCGGGTTCAGGTCCTTGCGCAGGGGCACGCCGTAGGCTTCGGCCACCGACAGGTTGGCCGGGGCGATGTAGGTCCACCAGTTGTCGCGTTTGCTCAACTGATAACCCTTGAAGTCGATCAACTTCGCCAGGTCGATATGGCAGGGCCCGGACAGCTTGAAGTGATAACCCTCGATGGAGTTGTCCATGATCACCTTCCAGTTGGCCGGCACGATCACGTCTTGCTCCTCGATCAGGCGCATGTTGGCCAGGTCCGGAAACACCCGGCGCATTTCCTCATCCGCACCGGGAAACAAATCCCGCAAGGACGGCGCGTTCGGGTCGAGATTGAAGTAGATGAAGCCGCCCATTTCTTCGGTGCGCACCTGCGGGATGTTGAACTGCTGCAACTCGAAGTTCTTCATCTTCTCGCAACGCGGTGCGCTGCGCAGGCTGCCGTCCATTTCGTAGCACCACGAGTGATAGGCGCAACGCACCACGCCACCGGTGGTGCCGCGCCGTTCTTCGAGCAGGCGATTGCCGCGATGCTGGCAGACATTGTGGAAGGCATGGATCTGGCCCTGACGGTTTCTTGCCACCACCACGCTCTGGTCGAACAGATCCGTGACTACGTACTGACCCGGTTCGGCGAACTCACTGACGTGCCCGGCCACGTGCCAGGCGTGCATGAAAATGTTGTCGCGCTCGGCCTTGAACAGGGTTTCGTCATAGAAGTAGCGCGAGGGCAGGGTGAAGGCTTCTTCCGGGTCCTGCTGGTCCCAGCCGTCGATCGGGCTTTGGGTCTTGAGGGTGTGGATGGATTGCATGGGGGGCTCTCCTCGGTGCCTGGTGCCGTAGGGTACGGCTTTGTTGTGGGTCCTAATCTAGGGGGCGGAGAGGCGGGTGGATTGATGGAAAGCGACCAGTTGCGGGGGAAAACATCAAGGCACTCCGAGGCTGCAATCTTTTGACCTGGAGCAAGTCATTGTGACCACGAAGTAGTCATGCTGACTCTATTTTTTGTTGTCAGTATGACTCTCGTAAAATTAACTTGTTGATATACGAAGACTCTTTAAATGGCATGTTTTGTGATTTTGATATGGCATTGACTCGAAGAAGGAATTTGCCATGTCTCACTCCATTCCTCTCGGATTCACGCTCTGTCTGTTGCTTTCCCCCCTGTGCATGGCCGACCAGGTCGTGCGCGAAGTGCCTGATACCACCGCCGGCAAAGGTTACGGTGCGCTGACCGGTTTGATGGTGGGCGCAGTGGGTGGGCCTGTTGGCGCATTGGTCGGTGCCGGTGTCGGGTTTTTTGCCGGTGGTTCGATTCAGCAAGCCGCAGGGCTGACGGAAACTGCTTATGAAGTGAAGGACGCTCAAGGTGAAATCAGCACCGTGCGCTCGCCCAACACCCGCTTCGAACCGGGGCAGCAGGTGGCGCGCAACGGGCCGCGGTTGGTGCCGCAGGGCAGCTGAGGCTTCACACCGCCTTTTCAGGGGGTTCCCGTTTTTTGTGGGCAGACGAGCCGCACCTCGTCTGCCCTTTTTTATGGGGACAGCGATTGTGTACATATCCATTGTTGTGGTCATGGCCACTATTGGTTCCGCCTTTGCGGCGGGTTACTTGGAGAAGCGCCAAGTAACCAAGCGCTTTATCTCCTGACGTACGGCCCTTCGCCCAGGCTCAGGGTTCCCTCGCTCCGGTCCTGCTCCGTGGGCCCACTGCGCAGAACCTGCGCTCGGCCTTCCGACGGGGCAGGGCAGATCAAAAGCAAAAGCCAGGCGGCCTGCGGGCCGACCTGGCTTTCGTGGCTGTACTCAATCTCCTGTAGGAGCGAGCCTGCTCGCGAAAAATGCCGGAACACCACGGGCGTTCAGACACCCCGCGTCATCGTTGACGACCATCGCGAGCAAGCTCGCTCCTACAGTTTGATTGGGGGGCAGCTGCAAGAAATTGGTTGGCCATCAGGTTGGCCTGAACTGAAGTGAACGCGTTCCCCTGTAGGAGCGAGCCTGCTCGCGAAAAATGCCCAGACACCGCAGGCATTCAGGCAGCCCGCGTCATCGTTGACGTCCATCGCGAGCAGGCTCGCTCCTACAGGGAATCGGGGGCACGAGCCAAAGCCAGGTCGGCCCGAAGGCCGCCTGGCTTTTGCTTTGGTTTTTGATCTTCTTGCCCCCTCGAGAGGCCGAGCGCAGGTTCTGCGCAGTGGGTAACCCGGCATGGATGCCGGGTTAGCCGCGTACGGCCATGGATGGCCGATCGCGGCGGGCCCACGGAGCAGGACCGGAGCGAGGGAATGCCGAGCCTTGGCGAGGCACCGAACGAAAGGGGCAAGAGCCCTTGGTTACTTGGGGCTTTTCCAAGTAACCCGCCGTCAGGGCGGAACCATAAGCAGCCATAACCGCAGCAATGGATATGCACGCGGTTAAAGCACCATGAAAGACCCTATCAAACCCGCTCAAAAATCGCCGCAATCCCCTGACCACCACCAATGCACATGGTCACCAACGCGTAACGGCCACCGGTACGGTGCAGTTCGTGGATAGCCTTGGTGGCAATGATTGCGCCCGTCGCGCCCACCGGGTGACCCAACGCAATCCCCGAACCGTTCGGGTTGACCTTTGCCGGGTCCAGATCCAGTTCCTGACTGACGGCGCAGGCTTGTGCGGCAAAGGCGATGTTGGCTTCGATCACGTCCAGGTCGGCGACGGTCAGGCCTGCGCGCTTGAGCGCCAGGCGCGTGGCCGGAATCGGGCCCAGGCCCATGAACTCCGGCTCGACGCCGGCGTGGGCGTAGCTGACCAGGCGGGCCATTGGTTTCAGGTTATTGGCCTGAACCGCGTTGCCGGTGGCCATGACCAGTGCAGCGGCACCGTCGTTCAGGCCCGAGGCGTTGCCGGCGGTGACCGAGCCGTCCTTCTTGAACGCCGGCTTCATCGCCGCCAGCTGTTCCAGGGACGTCGCGCGCGGATGCTCGTCGACGCTGAACAGCTTGACGCCCTTGCGATCCTGGATTTCCACGGTCGCGATCTGCTCGCTGAAGTAGCCATTGGCAATCGCATGGGCGGCGCGTTTCTGGTCTTCCAGGGCCAGGGCGTCCTGCATTTCGCGGGTGATGCCGTTGCGCGCGGCGACGTTCTCGGCGGTGATGCCCATGTGGATGCCATGGAACGGGTCATGCAGGATCCCGAGCATGTAGTCGATGACCTGGGCGTTGCCCATGCGCGAACCCCAACGGGCCGAAGGCATCAGGTATGGACCGCGGCTCATGGATTCGGCACCGGCACCGACGACGATGTCGGCATCACCGAGCATCAGGGTCTGTGCAGCGTTGATGATGGCCTGCAAACCCGAACCGCACAGGCGGTTGACGTTATAGGCCGGGGTTTCCTTCGGGATACCGGCGTTCATCGCCGCGACGCGGGAGATGTAGGCGTCGCGGGTTTCGGTCGGGATCACATTGCCCATCACCAGATGGCCAACGAGTGCCGGGTCCACGGCGGCCCGTTGCAGGGCAGCTTTCACGGCCGTGGTCGCCAGGTCGGCCAGTGGCACGTCCTTGAGCGAACCGCCGAAGGTACCGATGGCGGTACGGGCGGCGCTGACAACGTAGATTTCTGGAGTGTTCATGGCTGGTTTCCTTTCGGTTGATTCTTGTCTGTACTGCGATTGAGCAGTGCGTTCAAGGCGTTTTTCGCCTCGTCGGTGTTCAAGCGCTGAATGAACAGGGTGTTTTCTTCGCGCAGGGTGGCTTCCAGTTCGGCCAGGGAAGCCTGTTTCATCAGTTGCCGCGATTGGCGCAAGGCTTGCTGGGGCATGGCCAGAAAGCGCCGGGCGATGGAGGTGGCCGCCGCCAGGCATTGTTCGCCGTCATCGAAGGCTTCGTTGGCCAGACCCCAGGCCACCGCTTCATTGCCGTCCAGGCCGTTACCCAACAGGAGCAGGCTCGCGGCGCGGGCATGGCCGAGCCGGCGTGGCAGCAACAGGCTGGCGCCGAATTCGGGGCACAGGCCGATGTTGACGAACGGCATGCGCAACTTGGCGTTGCGGGTAACCAGCACCTGATCGCAATGCAGCAGCAAGGTGGTGCCGATGCCGATGGCGGCCCCACAGACTGCCGCTATCAGCGGCTTTTGCAGGCGCGTGACGACTTTCATCAGGCGGAACGCCGGGGCGTCCAGATGCGTCGGCGGATGCTGGAGGAAATCCACCAGGTCATTGCCGCTGGTAAAGCAGGCCGGGCCGCCGGTGAGGATGATCACACCGGTCTGCGCGTCTTCGTCCGCGGCCTGCAACAGGTCGGCCAGTTGCGTGTACATGGCGTTGTTCAGCGCGTTGAGCTTGTCCGGGCGGTCGATGGTCAGCGTCAACACGCCGTCGCGTTGCTCGTGTTTGATCAGGTCGGTCATCGCAGGCTCCGCAGGGTCGTTTCAGGCCGCCACTTTAAGCGCCGGACAAACCCCGGATCTATGGCAAAACGGGTCAACTGCGCTGCCGCTTTTTGCCATGCCGGTGAGCCAAAAACGACACACACCCATTCGGGGTATGGTTCCGCCCGGTGAATCCGCCAATAGTGAGGGCATCCGCTCATCCAGAGCCGAACTCGCTATAAGGTGCATTTGCTATGGGCAAGACGCTGCTTAAGGTGATTTCCAGCCTGTTTGTTGTACCGCTGACATTGAATGCCTACGCCGCTCAAGTGGACGACAGCAATACGCTGCGGCTCTATAACTGGGCGGACTACATCGGTGAAAAAACCATCGCCGATTTCGAAAAGGCCACCGGCATCAAGGTGGTCTACGACACCTTCGACTCCTATGAAACGGTGCAGGCCAAGTTGCTCACCGGCCATTCCGGCTATGACCTGATCGTACTGAACGCCTCGCTTGCGCCGCCGCTGATCAAGGCCAAGGTGTTCCAGCCGCTGGATAAAAAACAGCTGCCGGGCTGGACCAACCTCGACCCCAAGATCCTCGAGGACCTGCAAGGCTATGACCCCGGCACCCAGTACTCGGCGCCATACACCTGGGGTAGCAACGGCGTGACCTACAACGTCGACAAGATCAAGGAACGCATGCCGGACGCGCCTATCGGTTCGCTGGCGATGATTTTCGACCCGAAAATCGTCTCGCGCTTCGCCGATTGCGGCGTGACCCTGCTCGATGCACCGACCGAAGTCATCCCCATGGCCTTGACCTACCTGGGGCGCGATCCGCGAAGCGCTGCGCCGGCGGATCTGAAAGCCGCCCAGGAACTGCTGCTGTCCGTGCGGCCGTACATCCGCAAGTTCGACTCGGTCAATTACCTGACCAGCCTGCCCAACGGCGATGTGTGCATGGCCATGACCTGGTCCGGCGACTACGCCACGGCCATGGCCCGCGCCGCAGAAGCCAAGAAGAAGATCGACCTGACGTACTTCATTCCCAAGGAAGGCTCGCTGATCTGGTTCGACAACATGTACATCCCGGCCGACGCGACCCACGTCGCCAACGCGCACAAGTTTCTTGAGTACCTGATGCAGCCGCAGGTGATGGCCGACGTCAGTGATTTCATCAACTACGCCAACAGTAACGCGGCAGCCACGCCGTTGCTGAACGCCGATGTGCGCGACAACCCGGCGATCTACCCCGACGCACAGACCCGCGAGCGTCTGTTCCCGCAGAAGACTCAGGACGCCAAGGACATGCGGGCGATTACCCGGGTCTGGAGCACGGTGAAAAGCGGCATCTGATTTGTTCGATCGTTAGTCAATTCGGTTAGAGGTTTATTTATGGCGACTCCAACACGCACCGTTTTTTCCCCAGCGGACGAGTCCCGGCTGGTCAAGGCCGACAAAGCCCATCACATGCACGGCTACCACGTGTTCGACGAGCACGCCGAGCAAGGTTCATTGAACATCGTCGCAGGTGACGGCGCCTACATCTACGACACCCAGGGCAACCGCTTTCTCGATGCGGTGGGCGGCATGTGGTGCACCAACATCGGCCTGGGTCGCAAGGAAATGGCCGAGGCCATCGCCGACCAGGTGCACCAACTGGCCTATTCGAATCCGTTTTCCGACATGTCCAACAACGTCGCCATCCAGTTGTGCGAAAAACTCGCCAACCTGGCCCCCGGCGACCTCGACCATGTGTTCCTGACCACCGGCGGCTCCACCGCCGTGGACACCGCGTACCGGCTGATCCAGTACTACCAGAACTGCCGTGGCAAACCCGAGAAGAAGCACGTCATCGCCCGGTTCAATGCCTATCACGGCTCCACCACCCTGACGATGTCGATCGGCAACAAGGCCGCCGACCGCGTACCGGAGTTCGATTACGCCAACCCGCTGATCCACCACGTCTCCAACCCGAACCCATACCGTGCGCCCGACGGCATGGACGAGGCGCAATTTCTCGAGTTTCTGGTCAAGGAGTTCGAAGACAAGATCCTGTCGATTGGCGCGGACAAGGTCGCCGGATTTTTCGCCGAGCCAATCATGGGCTCGGGCGGAGTGATCATTCCGCCGCAGGGTTATCTCAAGCGCATGTGGGACGTCTGCCAGCGCTACGACATCCTGTTCGTCGCCGACGAAGTGGTGACTTCGTTCGGGCGGCTGGGCAAGTTCTTTGCTTCTTATGATGTGTTCGACGTGCAGCCCGACATCATCACCACCGCCAAGGGCCTGACCTCGGCTTACCTGCCGCTGGGCGCATGCATCTTTTCCGACCGCATTTGGAAAGTCATCGCCGAACCGGGCAAGGGCCGCTGTTTCACTCACGGCTTCACCTACAGCGGCCACCCGGTGTGCTGCACGGCGGCGCTGAAGAACATCGAAATCATCGAGCGGGAAAACCTGCTGGCCCATGTCGACACGGTGGGGGCGTATCTGGAAGACCGCCTGGCAACCCTGCGGGACTTGCCGCTGGTGGGCGATGTGCGCTGCCAGAAACTCATGGCTTGTGTGGAATTCGTCGCCGATAAACGCACCAAGGCGCTGTTCCCAGACGAGATCAACATCGGCGAGAAAATCCACTCGCGGGCCCAGGCCCGGGGCTTGCTGGTGCGGCCGATCATGCACCTCAACGTGATGTCGCCGCCGTTGATCCTGACGTTTGCCCAGGTCGATGAAATCGTCGAGACCCTGCGGGTGTGCATCCTTGAAGTGGCTGCCGAGCTTGAGCAGAGCGGCCAGTATTTCGGCCAATGACTTCATCCGTCAGGCTTTTACCAAGGCCCTGTTCACCCGCTAGACTGCGGGGCATGAACAAACCAAACGACGATACGCTGATCGCAATGCCCTTCGGGGCATTGCACAAATGGCATGGGGGCATGCGTGAGGCATTCGCCCATATCGATGAGCCTGACGCCCTGCAACACCTGGCGTCAGCGTTGGCGCAGCTGGTGTCCGTCGAGTCGATGATGATCAGCCTGGAGCGCAAGGACCGCGCGCCCCAGTTGCTGTATCAGCGCGGGATTGCCCAGGAGTATCAGGTCTCGATTCTTGAGCGCTATTTTTCCGGAGGCTACCTGCTAGATCCGTTTTGCCTGGCGGTGGAGCAGGGGTTGGCGCAAGGGTTCTATCACTTGGAAGAAATCGCGCCGGACAACTTCTTCGACAGTGACTACTACAAGTCTTACTACCTGAAGGCGGGCTGTTCGGAAGACAGCTACTACATCGTCGATATCGGCAATGACACGAAGATTTCCGTCAGCCTCTATCAGGGTTTCGGCGGTGAATGCCTGAGCGCCGAACAGTTGAATCTGCTACGTGCCGTAGAACCGCTGGTGCGCGAGTTCGTCAGCGAATTCAGCCAACGCGGGATGCTGCGCAATCGCGAGATTCAGTGCGAAAAAGACCAGGGCATGCGCGATGACCTCAAGCACCGGGTGCAGTCGGCCTTCGAGCATTTCGGCAGCGACTTGCTCACCGAGCGCGAGCGGGAAGTGGCGCACATGATCCTGCGCGGGCATTCGGTGAAATCCACGGCCAGCCAGATGAGCATCTCACCGGAAACCGTGCGCATGCACCGCAAGAATCTGTATCTGAAACTGGAAGTGGGTTCGCAGTCGGAGTTGTTTGCGCTGTTTATCGAGTGGTTGCGCAAGCATTGACCACCTGACACACCGATAACCCTGTAGGAGCGAGCCTGCTCGCGAAGAACCTCCAGGCGGCGCGTTCTGTCAGACCGCCCGCGTTATCGTTGGCCTCCATCGCGAGCAGGCTCGCTCCTACAGGGTTGGTCAGCGTGCCCGCAATCGTCGTCCGACCACATCCAGCACATCACAGCCGTCGCGCAACGGGATTGCGCAGAGCAATGAAAAGTCGCTGAGGATAAAGGAATCGCACTCGATCGAGCCGCGCATGGACAGGTTTTCCAGCACTTGGGTGACGGCGCGGATTCGGTAGTTGGCGGCGTCCATCAGGACGTCGAGCGGTGCGTGGGTGTCGACGAAGAGGGTGGGCATTTCACTGCAATTGCTGGTGAGCGCCATGAAGCGATTGTCGGGGTGTGGAGTTGGGTTTTCGTAGGGTGGATCGGGGTGAATGGTTTTCATGGTTTCGAGCTCTCATAAAGAAAATGGAGCTGCCAAAAGCCTTTCCTACGGGCCGGGGTGGCAGCCATGTACGGGGTAGGAAATCGAGATCTGAGAGCACCTCTCGACCACGCCGAAGCGTGCCCGTACATGGCCGCCGCAGCTGATCTTACGGGCGCATTTGAACGGCCGCAAACCAGGCAATGACGCCAGAGCGCTTTCAGATTCTGGAGGTTCCTACACCCCACCACTGAATTTCAGTGACCACCAAAGGCTATCGATTGAGCACCATTGAAACCAGTTCATGCTATTCGCCACAATTCGAAGGAAATCTCCGAAGACCTTGCCTGGAAATGTCCTAGGACCTGCGCAATGAATATCTGCAAAACGGGGGCGGTGGGTTGTGGATGAGGGACAACGGGCATGTCCGAAGTCTAGGAAAAACAGAAATGTCCTACGCCAATTGACGCCTGAATCACCTCAACCCCTGTAGGAGCGAGCCTGCTCGCGAAGAACGTCCAGACAGCGCGTTCAGTCAGACTGCCCGCGTTATCGTTGACCTCCATCGCGAGCAGGCTCGCTCCTACAGGGGTTGCTGGTTGACCACAAGATTTGTGGCCAACCATGAAGCCTGATCAATCCTCGCGTTTGACCACCAAAGTCAGAATGTCATAGCTGGCCACCAGCTCACCCAACTGGTTGGTGACCTCCACATCCCACGCCACCACCCCTTGCGGGATGCCTTGCGGGCTCTTCTTGCCCTGGTCGATCTTGCGCTTGCAGGTCAGGCGGGCCTGGATGGTGTCGCCGATGCCTACCGGGTTGATGAAGCGCAGGGTGTCGAGGCCGTAGTTGGCCAGCACCGGGCCGACGCCGGGGGAGACGAACAGGCCGGCCGCGGCCGACAGCACGAAGTAACCGTGGGCGATGCGCTTGCCGAATTGCGATTCCTTGGCCGCGATGTCGTCGAAGTGCATGTAGAAGTGGTCGCCCGACAGGCAACCGAAGTTCACCAGGTCAGCTTCGGTAACAGTGCGACGGTGGGTCAGCAACGACTCGCCGATCTGCAGGTCCTGGAAGTAGCGACGGAACGGGTGCACGTCGGTTTCGATGACCTTGGCACCACGCACGTACTCGCCGGTGACCGCTGCCAGCATGGTCGGCGAACCTTGTACCGCGGCGCGTTGCAGGTAGTGTTTCACCGCACGCAAACCGCCGAGCTCTTCACCACCGCCGGCACGACCCGGGCCGCCGTGTTTGAGTTGTGGCAGCGGCGAGCCGTGGCCGGTGGATTCGCCGGCGCAATTGCGGTCCAGTACCAGCAAACGACCGTGCAGGGCGGCTGCGACCGGAACGGCTTTGGCAGCGATCTGTGGATCCTTGGTCACCAGGCTGGCGACCAGGCTGCCTTTGCCGCGAGCGGCCAGGGCCAGTGCTTCGTCTAGATCGTCGTAGGCCATCAGGGTGCTGACCGGGCCGAACGCTTCGATGTCGTGTGCACCACCTTCAGCGTGCGGGTCGCGGGCTTGCAGCAGAGTCGGGGCGAAGAACGCACCTTTGTCCACATTCTCGCCGCGCGGTTCGAAACCGTCACGGGCGCCGAACAGCATGTCGCTGCTCTGCAACAGCATTTCCAGACGCTCGGCGACGTCTTTCTGCTGATCGTGGGAGGCCAATGCGCCCATGCGCACGCCTTCCACCGACGGGTCGCCGACCACGACTTTGGCCAGGCGATCACGCAGGCGCGTGGCCACTGCATCGATGTGTTTGGCCGGCACGATGGCGCGGCGAATGGCGGTGCATTTCTGCCCGGCCTTGGTGGTCATCTCGCGGGCGACTTCCTTGATGAACAGCTCGAATTCTTCGTCGTCCGGGGTCACGTCCGGAGCGAGGATCGCGCAGTTCAGCGAGTCGGCTTCGGCGGTGAACGGCACCGAGTTGCGGATCAGGTTCGGGTTGACCCGCAGCTTGGCGGCGGTGTCGGCGGAACCGGTGAAGGTCACCACGTCCTGGCCTTGCAGGCGGTCGAGCAGGTCGCCGGTGCCACCGATGATCAGCTGCAGGCTGCCCGCTGGCAACAGGCCGGATTCGTCCATCAGGCGCACCACGGCTTCGGTCAGGTAGCTGGTGGCGCTGGCTGGCTTGACGATGCACGGCATGCCGGCGAGGAAGCTCGGGGCGAACTTTTCCAGCATGCCCCAGATCGGGAAGTTGAAGGCGTTGATGTGCACCGCCACGCCACCGCGCGGCACCAGGATGTGGGTACCGGCGAAGGTGCCCATTTTGCTCAATTGCAGCGCCGGGCCTTCGTGGACCACGTTGCCCGACGGCAGCTCACGCGAGCCGAGGCTGGCGTAGGTGAACAGGGTGCTGTTGCCGCCTTCGATGTCGATCCAGCTGTCGGCACGGGTCGCGCCGCTGTGGTGGGAAATCGCGTAGAGCTGTTCCTTGCGCTCGGCCAGGTACAAGGCCAGGGCTTTCAGGCGCTGTGCACGTTGCTGGAAGTCCAGCGCCATCAGGCCGCTGACGCCTTGACGACGACCGTGCTCGATGGCCTCGGCGAAGTCCGGGCGTTCTTCATGGGTGTGGAAAATTTCGTGGCCGTCGATGGCGCTGCGCAGGACTTGTGCGCCTTGTTGGCCGATCCAGCGGCCGGCGATGAAACTTTGCAGGGTAGGGGCGTGGGACATCACGAATGCTCCTGGTTATGAGGGGTTGTGGCGCGACCGTGGCCGCGCCCTTTCGGAATTACCAAAGCGCCACGGTGTAACCGACGATCAGCCGGTTCTCATCGAGGGCGGTAGTCAAGCCATTGCCGGAGCGGAAGGTCACGTTGCGCCAGCGCAGGCTGACGTTCTTGAACACACCGCTCTGGATGACGTAGTTGATATCGGTGTCGCGCTCCCATTCGTGACCGTTGTCGACGCTGCCCGCCTTGACGTGGTGGCCGTCGGTGTAGCGGGTCATGAAGGTCAGGCCGGGAATGCCTTGCGCCGCGAAGTCATAGTCGTAACGCAGCTGCCAGGAATCCTCGTCGGCGCGGGTAAAGGTGTTGAAAGTCACCAGGTTGACCACGTACGGGTCACCGCCGTTGAGGAACGGAAAGGCGCTGTCGCCGGATAATTGCTGGTAGGCGGCACTGACCTTGTGGGCACCGTGGGACACCGTGAACATGCCGTTGAGGTTGCGGTTGTCGATGCGCCCGGCCCGCTCGGCGCCGTCACCGCGGCTGTCGAAATAACGCAGGTCGCTGCGCAGGTTGAAGCCGTTGCCCAGCGGTTGCGTATGCACCAGTCCGGCGAATTGCTGGCGATAGATCTGGTCGAGCTTGCCGTAGTAGTAGCTCACATTCAGTTGCGGGCTGAACGCGTAGCTGCCGCCGCCGAAGTCGAAGCTGTCGCTGGTGGCGGCGCCGAAGCCGATGTCATCGTTGCTGGAGGAGTCCCGCAGGTTGGCCTTGGTCAGGCGACCGGCATTCACCGTCAGGCCGTCGATTTCCTGGCTGGTCAGCAAGCCGCCTTCAAAGGTCGAACTCAACAGGCGTGTGTCGTTGTAAGTCGCCACTGGCAACAAGGGCTGCAACGTGCCGAGTTTCAACACGCTTTTGGATACCCGCAATTTTCCGGTCAGGCCCAGCTCGCTGTACTCGTCGTCCGGCTCATGGCTCTGCGGGCCAAATGGCAGCAGCCCGGTGCCACGACGGTCGGGACTGGAGTCGAGCTTGATCCCCAGTTCGCCCAGTGCGTCGAGGCCGAAACCGAAGGTGCCGTCGGTGAACCCGGACTCGATGCGCGCAGTGAATCCCTGGGCCCATTCTTCTGCCCTGGATTGCGGTGCGTTGTCCTGACGGAAGTCGCGGTTGATGTAGTGGTTACGCATATCAATTCGGGCCTTGCTGTCGCCGATGAAGTCGGCCATGGCGCTGGGGGCGATCATGGGCAGACTCAATGCGGCGGCCAGCGAAAACAGTGATTCATAAGACGTGGTGCGTGCGGGTTTCATTATTTTTATTCCCTGCCAACCGATTGGTCGTCGTTTAGTGTTTGCTGGCGCCGGTGGCACCGATGCCGGTCATTGAGCGGATGAACTGCGCCAGATAACGGCCACGCTCAAGGGCTGCACGGGGCGAGGTGTCGGTGACGGAAAACAGCCATGCACTAAAGAACGCCAGGCTCATGGAAAACAGCGCCGGGTTGGAGTACGGAAACAGTGCCTTGTCGTGATGCATCACGTTGACCCACACCGCGGGGCTCAGCACCAGCAATACAATCGCCGAGACCAGTCCGGACAGACTGCCGAGGACAGCGCCGCGGGTGGTCAGGCCTTTCCAGTACATCGAGAGGAACAGCACCGGGAAATTCACCGACGCGGCGATGGCCAGCACCAGGCCCGAGAGGAAGGCGATGTTCTGCGATTCGAACAGCAGGCCGAGGATGATCGCCAGCACGCCGATGCACAGCGTGGCGATCCGCGACACGCGCATCTCCTGCTGTTCGCTGGCCTGACCCTTGCGCATCACGCAGGCATACAGGTCGTGGGACACCGCCGAGGCGCCGGACAGCGCCAGCCCGGCGACCACCGCCAGGATGGTGGCGAAGGCCACCGCCGAAATGAAACCAAGGAACAGGTTGCCGCCCACGGCCTGGGCCAGGTGCACCGCGACCATGTTGCCGCCGCCGATGATCGCGCCAGTGGCATCGCGGTATGACGGATCGGTGCCGACCATGACGATCGCGCCGAAGCCGACGATGATCAGCAGCAGGTAGAAGTAACCAATGAAACCGGTGGCGTAGAACACGCTCTTGCGCGCTTCCTTGGCGTCACTGACGGTGAAGAAACGCATCAGGATGTGCGGCAGGCCGGCGGTACCGAACATCATGCCCAGCCCCAGGGAGATCGCATCGATCGGATTCGACAGCAAGCCGCCCGGCGCCATGATGGCGTTGCCCTTGGCGTGCACGGCGGTGGCGCCGGCGAACATCGCCTCGGTGCTGAAACCGAAGTGCTTGAGCACCATGAACGCCATGAAGGTGGTGCCGAACAGCAGCATCACCGCCTTGATGATCTGCACCCAGGTAGTGGCGAGCATGCCGCCGAAGGTCACGTAGAACACCATCAACACGCCGACCAGCATGACGGCATAGAGGTAGTCGATGCCGAACAGCAATTCGATCAGCTTGCCGGCGCCGACCATCTGCGCCACCAGGTACATCAGGGCCACGGTCAGGGTGCCGAAGGCCGAGGTCAGGCGCACCGGGGTTTGTTCCAGGCGATAGGAAACCACGTCGGCGAAGGTGTACTTGCCGAGGTTGCGCAGGCGTTCGGCGATCAGGAACAGGATGATCGGCCAGCCGGCCAACACGCCCAGGGCGTAGAGCAAACCGTCGTAGCCGTTGAGGAACATCATCGCGGAAATGCCGAGGAAAGACGCCGCCGAGATCATGTCGCCGGCAATCGCCAGGCCGTTCTGGAAGCCGGTCATGCCGCCGCCGGCGGTATAGAAATCACTGGCCGAGCGGGTGCGCAGGGCGGCCCAGCGGGTCACACCAAGGGTGAATAGCACGAATACCAGGAACATGCCGATGGCGTTCCAGTTCAGTGGACGGGTTGCGCCGTCAGCGGCCATCGCAAAATCAGTGACAGCTGCCAGCGGCAGCAGGAACAACGCGAGAAGGCGGCTCATCGTGCGCACTCCTGCTTGAGTTTTTCATTCAGCGGGTCGATCACGTTGTTGGCGCGATAGACATAGAATCCGGTCAACGCAAAGGCCAGCCCGACGATTACGACACCCACCAGCATGCCCACGGTGGTCACGCCGCCGCTCAGGGATTGGCCGAGGGTAGAAGGGGAGAAAGCCACCAGCAGTACGAAGCCGAAATAGATCACCAGCATGATCAGCGACAGCGACCAGTACAGCGCCTGCTTGCGGCGTACCAGCTGGATGAAGTCGGGGTGCTGGTGGATGAGTTCTATGTCTTGGGGTGTCATGACGCGCGCTCCTTTGTTGTTTTTGTTTTGGGTGAAACGGTGTATTCGGGTCGAACGCTGAAACTGTGGGAGCGGGCTTGCCCGCGATGAGGCCATCACATTCAACATCGCTGGTGACTGATCTACCGCTATCGCGGGCAAGCCCGCTCCCACAGGTTTTGTGGTTGTTCCTGAAAACGGTGGGTCAGAGCTGGTCGAAGTCCAGCACGACCTTGTCGCTGATCGGGAAGGCCTGGCACGACAGCACATAGCCGGCGGCCACTTCGTAGTCTTCCAGGGCGTGGTTGCTGTCCATTTCCACTTCGCCTTCGATGACCTTGCACTTGCAGGTCGAGCACACGCCGGCCTTGCACGAGTAAGGCAGTTCGGCGCCCACTTCGTTGCCCGCATCGAGGATGCTCTGGCTGTTGCGCGGCAGGTCGAAGGCGAGGGCGCGGCCGTCGCTGATCACGGTGATCTGGCTGACCGCCGCATCGACCTGGCGGGCGGCTTCGCGGGCGGCACGCTTTTGCTCGCTGCCGGCGGCGGCGAACAGTTCGAAATGGATGCGCTCGGGTTGCATGCCCTTGGCCTTGAGGCTGTCGCGCACGGTCTCGGTCATTTCCTGCGGGCCGCAGATGAAGGCGGCGTCGAGGGCCTTGACGTCGAGCCAGCGGCTGAACAGCTGTTCGCACTTCTCGGCGTTGATCCGACCGTTGTACAGGTCGACGTCCTGCTGTTCGCGGCTGAACACGAAGATCAGGTTCAGGCGCTGCAGGTAGCGGTTCTTCAAGTCTTCAAGCTGTTCACGGAACAGCGCACCAGAGCTGGAACGGTTGCCGTACAGCAGGGTCACGCGGCTGTGGGGTTCGGTTTCCAGGGTGGTCTTGATGATCGACAGGATCGGCGTGATGCCGCTGCCCGCCGCCACGGCCAGGTAGTTGCCATGGCGTGCCGGGTCGAGTTCGACGCTGAAGTGCCCGGCGGGCGGCATGACTTCCAGGGTTTGCCCGGCTTTCAGTTGTTCGTTGGCGTAGGCGGAAAAACGCCCGCCAGCCACGCGCTTGATCGCCACGCGCAGTTCACCGTCGTTGACGCCGGTGCAGATCGAGTAGGAGCGACGCACTTCTTCGCCGTCCAGCTGGGTGCGCATCACCAGGTGCTGGCCCTGGGTAAAGTGGAAGCTGTCTTGCAGGTCCTGCGGAATCTCGAAGGCGATGGACACCGCGTCACGGGTCTCGGTGCGCACGTCCTTGATGGTCAGGCTGTGAAATTTGCTCATTGTTGTTCTCCAGCTGGGACGGCCGATTCGCCGCTCAGATGCACTTGAAATAGTCGAACGGTTCCCGGCAATCGACGCAGCGATACAGCGCCTTGCAGGCGGTGGAGCCGAATTCGCTGAGCACCTCGGTGTGGACGCTGCCGCATTGCGGGCAAGCGATCACCGGGCTCTCTCCGAGCAGGCTGCGCTTGCTGGAACTGCCCTCGGGCGGTGCGATGCCGTAGGCGCGCAGGCGTTCACGGCCGCTGTCGCTGATCCAGTCGGTGGTCCAGGCCGGAGTCAACTTGCGCTCCAGGCGCGGGGCGTTGAAACCAGCCTGTTCCAGGGCGGCACGGATGTCGCCCTCGATCACTTCGGTGGCCGGGCAACCGGAGTAGGTCGGGGTGACCACCACGTGAAGGTGACCGGCCTGCCAGTCCAGATCCCGGACGATGCCCAGGTCGACAACGCTGACCACCGGCACTTCCGGGTCCATGACTTCGGACAGGATCGCCCACGCGGCAGCCAGGTCGGTCGGTTGAGCCGGCCGGGCGCCGAGGTCGCTGGCGATCAACTCACCAGGTTGCATCGGGGTACGCTCGTGGCAGGAACTGCATTTCAGCCAGCAGAATGCCCAGGTGTTCGGTGTGCAGACCCTTGCGCGCATTCAGGTAGAAGTAGCTTGGCGCGGCCGGCACGGGCAGGGTGGCGCTGGCGAAGATCTGCTCGACTTTGGCTTGCCATGCAGCGGCGACAGTGGCGATATCCGGCGTGATGCCGGCTGCGCACAGGCGCTGTTCGCTGTCATCGGCGGCAATCAGCTCGACGGTGAAACGCCAGACTTCAGGAGTGGCCGCGAGCATGCGCTTGTGGCTTTCCTCGGTGCCGTCACCCATGCGCTCGACCCACTCGCCGGAGCGGCGCAGGTGATAGGTGACTTCCTTCACCGCCTTGGCGGCGATCCCGGCGATGCGCTCATCGCTGGACTGGCTCAGGCCTTGCAACACCGGCAAGTGCCAGGCGTCGTAGAGGAACTGCTTGAGCATGGTCACCGCGAAGTCGCCGTTGGGTTGTTCCACCAGCAGCAGGTTGCGGTAGGCGCGCTCGTCGCGGCGGAACGCCAGGTGATCGGCGTCACGGCCGTCATCCAGCAGTTCGGCGGCGTATTCCAGCCAGTTGCGCGCCTGGCCCACCAGGTCGAGGCCGACGTTCATCAACGCCAGCTCTTCTTCCAGTGCCGGGGCCTTGCCGCACCACTGGCACAGGCGTTGGCCCTGGATCAGGGCGCTGTCACCGAGGCGCAGCAGGTATTCGATCAGATCAGTCTTGTTGTCCATGGTCGACCTCACATGTGCCCGACTTCGGCCGGCAGCTCGTAGAAGCTGGCATGGCGGTAGACCTTGTCGTCCGACGGGTCGAACAGCGGGTCTTTCTCATCCGGCGACGAAGCGGTGATCAATGCCGAAGGCACTACCCACAGGCTCACGCCTTCGCTGCGACGGGTGTACAGCTCGCGGGCGTTCTCGATGGCCATGGTGGTGTCGGCGGCATGCACGCTGCCAACGTGCTTGTGGTTCAGGCCGTGCTTGCTGCGCACGAAAACTTCGAAGAGGGTCCACTCGGACATTTCAGTTACTCCACATCAGGTGGCCGGATCAGGCGGCGTTCTTGTTTTGTTTTTTGCGGGCGTGGGCGACGGCGGCTTCACGAACCCAGGCACCGTCTTCAATCGCCTTGCGGCGAGTGGCGACGCGTTCCTGGTTGCACGGGCCATTGCCCTTGAGCACTTCGTAGAATTCGCTCCACTGGATTTCGCCGAAGTCGTAGTGGCCGCGCTCGGCGTTCCACTTCAGGTCCGGGTCGGGGCAGGTGCAGCCCAGCAGCTCAAGCTGCGGGATGGTCTGGTCGATGAAGCGCTGGCGCAGTTCGTCGTTGCTCTGGCGCTTGATTTTCCAGGCCATGGACTGGGCGCTGTTCGGCGAGTGTTCGTCGCTCGGGCCGAACATCATCAGCGACGGCCACCACAGGCGGTTGATCGCGTCCTGGACCATGTCTTTTTGCGCCTGGGTACCGTGGCGCATCATGGTCAGGAGGATTTCGTAACCCTGGCGCTGGTGGAAGCTCTCTTCCTTGCAGATGCGGATCATCGCCCGCGAGTACGGGCCGTAGGAGGTGCGCTGCAGCACCACCTGGTTGACGATCGCCGCGCCATCCACCAGCCAGCCCACCGCGCCCATGTCGGCCCAGTTCAGCGTCGGGTAGTTGAAGATGCTCGAGTACTTGGCCTTGCCGCTGTGCAGCTTGGCGATTTCTTCATCGCGGTCGGCGCCCAGGGTTTCCATGGCGCTGTACAGGTACAGGCCGTGGCCGGCTTCGTCCTGGATCTTGGCCATCAGTTGCAGTTTGCGTTTGAGCGATGGCGCGCGGGTGACCCAGTTGCCTTCGGGCAGCATGCCGACGATTTCGGAGTGGGCGTGCTGGGAAATCTGCCGGATCAGGGTCTGGCGGTAGGCATCTGGCATCCAGTTCTTGGCTTCGATCTTGATTTCTGAATCGATTTTTTCCTGGAAGGCGCGTTCCTCATCGGACATCTCCGAGAGGTCTTTTATGCGCTTGACGCCTGTTTCTACTAGCTGTGCGTACATTTCGGTCTCCGGCCTCTTTTTTGTTCAGGGGCATTTCGAGGGCATGGATAACTTTATAAGCGATACAGAAATTAATATCAAACACAAAATGACGTGTCGTATTTGTTTTTTGTATCGCTTTGGGGGCGGCGGGGTATTTGGGTGGGGTACATATCCGTTGCTGCGGTAACGGCGGCTTAGGGTTTCGCCCTTACGGCGACTCACTTTTTTTGACAAGCGCCTCAAAAAAAGTAAGCAAAAAAAGCGCTCGCCCCGAACGTCCGGCCCCTCGCCAAGGCTCGGGGTTCCTTCGCTCCGGCATTCATCCGGGGGGCATTGCCCTCCGGTCGGCTGCGCGCGACCTGCATGCAATGGGTTCGACTGCGTCGAACGGCGCTACGCGCCATTCCCCGGATGAACACCTGCGCTCAGCCTGCCGAAGGGGCGGGTGGATCAAGATCAAGAGCGGCAGGCGAGCTAACGCTCGGCCCTGTAGGAGCGAGCTTGCTCGCGATGGTCGTCAACGATAACGCGGGCTGCCTGAATGCCCGCGGTGTCCCGGCGTTTTTCGCGAGCAGGCTCGCTCCTACAGGGGGAGCGCGTTCAATCGCGATCAGGCCGGCTGTCAGGCCGCCTCGCTTTGGCTTTGGTTTTTGATCTGCTTGCCCCCTCGAGAGGCCGAGCGCAGGTTCTGCGCAGTGGGTAACCCGGCAGGGATGCCGGGTTAGCCGCGTACGGCCATGGATGGCCGGGCGGCGCTCCGATCTTCCAAGTAACCCGCCGTAAGGGCGGAACCATAAGCCGCCATTACCGCAGCAACGGATATGCTCCCAATCCCAATCCCAATCCAAAAAAAAGCCCCGCAAAAGCGGGGCTATAAAAGGTGCAGCAGTCATGCTTTAGGGCGGTTATCCACAACGTGGCTGGCCTTGCCCTCGGAACGCTTGATCGAATGGAGCGGCCGCAGGACGATCCGCGTGCTGATCCCGATGTAAGTCTTGATGTGCTTGCTCAGCTCGCCACAAACAGCCTTCTGCTGTTCGTCGGTCATGTGCTGATGCTCAGCCTTGAGTTCGATATGCACCTCAACGCTGTCCAGGTTGCCGTTGCGATACAGATGGATCTCGTAGCACTCGGCAAGTTGTTTGATTTTCAGCACCTGCTCCTCGATCTGCGTCGGGAACACGTTGACCCCGCGGATGATCAGCATGTCGTCGCTGCGTCCGGTGATCTTGTCGATGCGCCGCATCGGGCGCGCGGTGCCCGGCAGCAGGCGCGTCAGGTCGCGGGTGCGGTAGCGGATCATCGGCAGGGCTTCTTTGCTCAGGGAGGTGAACACCAGTTCGCCCATCTGACCGTCCGGCAGTACTTCGCCGGTGACCGGGTCGATGATTTCCGGGTAGAAGTGGTCTTCCCAGATGGTCGGGCCGTCCTTGGTTTCCGCACATTCCATGGCCACGCCCGGGCCCATGATTTCCGACAGGCCGTAGATGTCCAGGGCGGTGATGCCCATGCGCGCCTCGATGGCACTGCGCAGTTCGGCGGTCCACGGTTCGGCACCGAAGATGCCCAGGCGCAGGGCCAGTTTGTGCGGGTCGATGCCCTGGCGCTCGATTTCGTCGGCGATGTTGAGCATGTAGGACGGCGTGACCATGATGATGTCCGGCTGGAAATCCTTGATCAGTTGCACTTGTTTTTCGGTCTGGCCGCCGGACATCGGGATCACCGTGCAGCCCAGGCGTTCGGCGCCGTAGTGCGCGCCGAGGCCGCCGGTGAACAGGCCGTAGCCATAGGAAATGTGCACTTTGTCGCCACGACGGCCGCCGGCGGCGCGAATCGAACGGGCCACGACGTTGGCCCAGGTGTCGATGTCGTTCTGGGTGTAGCCGACCACGGTCGGTTTGCCGGTGGTGCCGCTGGAGGCGTGCAGGCGTACCACGTCGTGCATAGGCACGGCGAACATGCCGTAGGGGTAGTTGTCGCGCAGGTCGGACTTGGTGGTGAACGGGAATTTCGCCAGGTCCTCGAGGGACTTGATGTCGTCCGGGTGTACGCCCAGGGCATCGAAGCGCTGACGGTACAACGGTACGTTCTGGTAAGCGTGTTTCAGGCTCCAGCGCAGACGTTCGAGCTGGTGCTGACGGAGTTCGTCGACGCTGGCGGTTTCCAGCGGGTCCAGCACGGGATCAAGCGTGGATTGGGAAATAGGCATGTTCATGGTTTCACTCGAATTGTTTTTGTGTTCAAGCCCCTTTGCAGCGGGGCTTTGAGTGCATGCCCCAAGGATACCTCTGGGCTCCTCGGGAATCGCGGTTCTTTAGTGGGATAGACGTTCGATGATCAGCGCGATCCCTTGGCCGACACCGATGCACATGGTGCACAAGGCGTAGCGGCCGTTACGTTCTTCCAGTTCGTGCAGGGCGGTGGTCACCAGTCGTGCGCCGCTCATGCCCAGCGGATGACCAAGGGCGATGGCGCCGCCGTTGGGGTTGACCCGCGGATCGGTGTCGCTCAGACCCAGTTCGCGCAACACCGCCAGGCCTTGTGCGGCGAAGGCTTCGTTGAGCTCGATCACGTCCATGTCCGCCAGGCTCAGGTTGGCCAGTTCCAGCACCTTGCGGGTGGCCGGTACCGGGCCGATGCCCATGATGCGCGGCTCGACGCCTGCGGTAGCCATCGCAACAACGCGGCCACGGGCGGTCAGGCCGTGGCGTTGGGCGACTTCCGGGCTTGCCAGCAGCAGGGCGCAGGCACCGTCGTTGACCCCGGAGGCGTTGCCGGCGGTAACGCTACCGCCTTCGCGGAATGGCGTGCCCAGTTTGGCCAGTTGCTCAAGGGTGGTGTCGCCGCGTGGGTGCTCGTCGTGCTCGACTACTTTGGCCGGGCCTTTGCGCTGGGGGATTTCCACCGCGACGATTTCTTTGGCCAGACGACCGTTGGCTTGGGCTGCGGCAGCGCGTTGCTGGCTACGCAGGGCGAAGGCGTCCTGGTCGGCTCGGGAGATGTTGAACTGTTCGGCGACGTTCTCTGCCGTTTCCGGCATGGAGTCGATTCCGTAGGCCTTTTTCATCAACGGATTGACGAAGCGCCAGCCGATGGTGGTGTCGAAGATGTCGGCTGCACGGGAAAACGCCTGCTCGGCCTTGCCCATCACCAGCGGTGCGCGGGACATGGATTCAACGCCGCCGACCAGCATCAGCCCGGTTTCGCCGCTGCGAATCGCCCGGGCGGCGGTGCCGATGGCATCCAGCCCGGAGCCGCACAGGCGATTGAGGGTGGTGCCCGGCACGCTGACCGGCAACCCGGCCAGCAGCGCCGACATGCGCGCGACGTTGCGGTTGTCTTCGCCCGCCTGGTTGGCGCAGCCGTAGATCACGTCGTCGACCGTGTTCCAGTCGACTTGCGGGTGGCGGCGCAGCAGTTCGCGCAACGGCACCGCGCCGAGGTCGTCGGCGCGCACGCCGCTCAGGACGCCAGCGTAACGGCCGATGGGGGTGCGCACCGCGTCGATGATCAGGGCGTCTTTCATTCGGGGTTCTCCTGCGTCAGCACCGGGCCGCGCACTTTGTAGGATTTGCCATGGAACAGGGCGATCAGCTGGCCCTGCTGGTTTTCGATGCGTACGTCGTAGTTGCCGGTGCGCCCGGAGCGGCTTTGCTCGGTGCAGTCGGCGTTCAGCGTGTCGCCCAGGTGCGCCGGGGCGATGTAGTCGATGCTGCAGCCGATGGCCACCGTGGCCTCGTTGTAGCTGTTGCAGGCAAAGGCAAACGCCGAATCGGCGAGGGCAAACAGGTAGCCGCCATGGCAGGTACCGTGGCCCTGGAGCATGTCGGCGCGCACGGTCATGCCCACGCGGGCAACGCCTGGGCCGGCGGACAGCAGGCGCATGCCCATGGCCTGGCTGGCGGTGTCGCGCTGGAACAACGCTTGCGCGCAGTCGCTGGCCAGGTTCATCGCTTCGCGGTTAGTCATGGAAGTTTCTCCCTTCGGCAACCCGGCGGCGCAGCAGCAGCGATGGCCGGTAGCGTTCTTCGCCATAGGCGGCTTGCAGGTTGTCCAGCACGGTCAGGATATGGGGCAGGCCGATGGTGTCGGCCCAGGCCAGCGGGCCCTGCGGATAATTGACCCCGGCGCGCATGGCCAGGTCGATGTCGGCGGCCGAGGCCACGCCTTGCAGCAGGGCGTCGGCGGCTTCGTTGGCGAGCATGGCGACGGTGCGCAGGACGGCGAGGGCCGGGCTGTCGCTGAGCAGGCTGATCTTGAGGCCGGCCCGTTGCAGCAGGGCAACGCCTTGTTCGAGTGCCAGCGGATCAATGCCGTTCGAGTAGCTGATGGCAATGCGCTGGGCCTTGGCGTAATCGTGGGCCAGATCCAGCAGGATCAGGTTGCGCAACCCGTCTTCGCGGGCGCGCTGGCAGGCCATGCGGCCGTCGCTCAGGGCCAGCACTGCGTCACCCACCCGCAACAACCCGCGGCCGTCGCGGCGGATGACTTCGACGCCTTGCTCACTCAAGCGCGCCAGCAAACCCTGGGCGATGCCGAGGTCACCTTCGGCGATACAAGTCTCGACGCTCGCGGTGCTGCTGATTTCAGTTGCTTGCGGGCGTTCGGCGCCTTGGGCGTAGCTGTAGAAGCCTTGTCCGCTTTTGCGCCCCAGACGTCCGCCGTCCACCAGTTCTTTCTGGATCAGCGACGGCAGGAAGCGGGTGTCCTGGTAATAGGCGTTGAACACCGAGCAGGTCACGGCGTAGTTGACGTCGTGGCCGATCAGGTCGGTCAGTTCGAACGCGCCCATGGCGAAGCCGCCGGCTTCGCGCATCAGCGCATCCAGTGTCGGGCAATCGGCAGCGCCTTCCTGAAGCATTCGCAGGCTCTCGGCGTAGAACGGCCGGGCCACGCGGTTGACGATGAAACCCGGTGTGGAGCGGGTGTGCACCGGTTTCTTGCCCCAGGCTTTGGCGGTGTCGTACAGGCATTCGGCGAGTGCCGGATCGCTGGCCAGGCCGGAGACGATTTCCACCAGTGCCATGACTGGCGCCGGGTTGAAGAAGTGCAGGCCGAGCAGGCGCTGCGGGCGTTGCAGTTGCGCGGCGATGCTGGTGATCGACAGCGACGAGGTGTTGCTGGCCAGGATGCAGTGCTCGCCGCAGATGCCTTCGAGCTGGCGAAACAGTGCGCGTTTGACCTCAAGGTTCTCGACGATGGCTTCGATGATCAGGTCGCAGTCGGCCAGGGCTTCGATGGCTTCCACCGCTTGCAGGCGGGCAATGGTTGCACTGCGCGATTCGGCGGACAGCTTGCCGTTCTCGACGCGTTTGCCCAATTGCCGGTCAATGCCTTCGATGGCCTGAGCGGCAGCACCGGGACGATTGTCCAGCAGCAATACCGGATGCCCGGCTTGAGCTGCGACCTGGGCGATACCGGCACCCATGGCGCCAGCGCCGATCACGGCGACGCGTTCAGTTTTATTCAATGCGGTCATGACTCAGCGTCCCTTGAAACTTGGGGTGCGTTTTTCCATGAAGGCGCCGACGCCTTCACGGTAGTCCTCGCTGCGCCCGGCCAGGCGTTGCAGATCGCGCTCCAGGTCCAGCTGCTCGTCGAAGCTGTTGCTCATGCTGGCGTTGAGGCTGCGCTTGATCAGCGCCAGGCCGTAGGTTGGCTGGGTGGCCAGGTGTTGCGCGAGTTTCAGCGCTTCGTCGCGCAGTTCGGCGTCTTCAACGCAGCGGTAGATCAAGCCCCATTGTTCGGCCTGTTCAGCGGTCAGGCGATTGCCGAGCAAGGCCAGGGCCTTGGCGCGGGCCATGCCGACCAGGCGCGGCAGGGTCCAGGTGCCACCGGAATCGGGGATCAGGCCGATCTTGCAGAAGGCCTGGATGAAGCTTGCCGAGCGCGCGGCCAGTACCAGGTCGCAAGCCAATGGAATGTTGGCGCCTGCACCGGCTGCCACGCCGTTGACCGCGCAGATCACCGGCATCGGCAGGTCGCGCAGTTGACGGATCATGGGGTTGTAGAACTTCTCGATGGATTCGCCCAGGTCCGGCACGGCGGCGCCCGGCGCGACATTGCGGTCGCTCAGGTCTTGCCCGGCGCAGAAGCCGCGACCTTCACCGGTCAGCAGCAGGACGCGCACGTCCGGGTTCTGGCGCACCTGTTTCAGCGCTTCTTTCACTTCGCCATGCATCTGGGTGTTGAAGCTGTTGAGCTGGTCCGGGCGGTTGAGGCTGAGCAGGGCGACGCCGGCTTCGACGGAAAACAGGATGTGTTCGAAATTCATGGTTTGGGCGCTCTCTGGGAGTTCTCGAATTCGGTGATTACTGGCCGGTGAAGGTCGGCTTGCGCTTTTCCTGAAACGCGGCAATGCCTTCATCGCGGTCGCGGGTACCGGCCAGCACGGTAAAGGCGTGGCGCTCGAAGCGCAGGCCGCTGGCAAGGTCGGTGTCCATGGCCTTGAGCAGCGCTTCCTTGGCCAGGCGCACGGCCAGTGGCGCCTTGGCCGCAATGCTGCGGGCGATGTGCAGGGCGCGCTCGACGGTGAATTCCGGTTGCGTGACTTCGCTGACCAGGCCGGCGCGCTGGGCCTGGCGGGCGTCGATCGGCTCGCCGGTGAGCACCATCTGCATGGCCATGGATTTGCCGACAGCGCGCAGCAGGCGTTGGGTGCCACCGGCGCCGGGCATGATCCCGAGGTTGATTTCCGGTTGGCCGAAGCGGGCGTCTTCGCCGGCAATGATGATGTCGGCGTGCATCGCCAGTTCGCAGCCACCGCCCAGGGCGAAGCCGTTGACGGCGGCGATCAGCGGTTTGCTGAAGCGGGTGATGGCCTGCCATGAGGCCTGGCGCGGGTCGTCGAGGATGCCGACCAGGTCACGCTCGGCCATTTCCTTGATGTCGGCACCGGCGGCGAAGGCCTTGCGGCTGCCGGTGATGACCACGGCGCGGGTGTCGGGGTCCGCTTGGGCGGCGCTGAGTTCGTCCGCCAGTTCGCCCAGCAGTTGGGTGTTCAGGGCATTCAGCGCTTGCGGGCGCTGCAGGGTAATCAGGCGCACGCCAGTCTCGATCGTTTCGACGGTCAGGGTTTGAGGCACGGCGGTTGCCCTCACGGTGTACGCACGGCGGTGATGCCGGCTTGTTGTTGGATCGGCTGCAGGGGCCGGTTTTGCCCAAGTATAGCTATAACGTGATACGTAAATGCAATACGAAAATAGATTTAATGTGTCTTATTGGTGTGGGTTTTGATTGGTTTCTCTGCAAAAGCAAGGACACTGATGATGGGTTTGACCCCGAATATATTGGGTTTAAGCCCGATTCAAACGGCACATTGGCATTCGTCGGAAAGCTGTATTTCAAGTGATACGCTTTTTAATCTTTGTGCTTGGAAAACTGATGTGATACAAAATGAGCCATTATTTGCATCGCTTTGTGAAGGACGCTTTCATGACCTGCTACAGCCTTGATGGCCTGACCCCTGTGGTTGACCCGAGTGCCTATGTGCACCCGTCTGCCGTATTGATCGGTGACGTGATCATTGGCCCGCATTGCTATGTCGGTCCGCTGGCCAGCTTGCGCGGGGACTTCGGGCGGATCGTGCTGGAGGAGGGCGCCAACCTGCAGGACACCTGCGTGATGCACGGTTTTCCCGACAGCGACACGGTGGTCGAGCGCAACGGCCACATTGGCCACGGCGCGGTGCTGCACGGTTGCCGGATTGGCGCCGACGCTTTGGTGGGCATGAATGCGGTGGTGATGGACAACGCCCGGATCGGCCCGCGTTCATTCGTTTCGGCGGCGGCGTTCGTCAAGGCCGGCTTCGAATGCCCGGAACAGTCGCTGGTCATGGGCGCACCGGCCAGCATCAAGCGCACCCTCAGCGATCAGGAAGTGGCGTGGAAACAGGCGGGCACACGTGAGTACCAGGAGCTGGCCAAGCGGTGCCTCATGCAGATGCAGGTTTGCGAACCGCTGAGCGAGCCGGAAGCTGATCGCCCGCGCATCAGCGACAGAGGGTTGCGGCCGAAAGGCAGTTCCCAGTGAATACAAATCCCTTTGTAGGAGCGAGCCTGCTCGCGATGGATGTCAACGATGACGCGGGCTGTCTGAATACCCGTATTGTCCGGACGTTTTTCGCGAGCAAGCTCGCTCCTACAGGTGGGTGCGATTAACAGGCAGGTTTTCGGTATATTCCTTTTCTTTTTTTGCACGGAACGCCCATGTCGTCCCTGACACCCTTGAACCATCTGATTACACGCTTCCAGGAGCAGACGCCGATCCGCGCCAGTTCCTTGATCATCACGTTGTACGGGGATGCCATCGAACCCCATGGCGGCACCGTGTGGCTGGGCAGCCTGATTCAATTGCTCGAACCCATCGGCATCAACGAGCGTTTGATCCGTACATCGATTTTTCGCCTGACCAAGGAAGGCTGGCTGACCGCCGAGAAAGTCGGTCGTCGCAGCTATTACAGCCTGACCGGCACCGGTCGCCGGCGATTCGACAAAGCCTTCAAGCGTGTCTACAGCACCACGATGCCGGCCTGGGATGGTTCCTGGTGCCTGGTGATGCTCTCGCAACTGACCCAGGACAAACGCAAACAGGTGCGCGAGGAACTGGAGTGGCAAGGCTTCGGGGCGATTTCGCCGATGGTGCTGGCCTGTCCACGCACCGACCGTTCTGACGTCAATGCAACGCTGCTCGACCTCGGCGCGCAGGAGGACACCATCGTCTTCGAAACCACTGCCCAGGATGTTCTGGCTTCCAAAGCGCTGCGCCTGCAAGTGCGCGAAAGCTGGAACATCGAGGAGCTGGCTGCGCACTACAGCGAGTTCATCCAGTTGTTTCGGCCGCTGTGGCAAGCGCTGCGCGAGCAGGAAAACCTGCAGCCTGCCGACTGCTTCCTGGCGCGGGTGCTGTTGATTCACGAGTACCGCAAGCTGCTGCTGCGCGACCCGCAGCTGCCGGACGAGTTGTTGCCCGGCGATTGGGAAGGCCGTGCCGCCCGGCAGTTGTGCCGCAACATTTACCGTTTGATCTATGCCAAGGCCGAAGAATGGCTGAACGCTGCACTGGAAACGGCCGACGGCCCGTTGCCGGATGTGGGTGAAAGCTTCTATCGGCGTTTTGGCGGATTGAAATAGCACGTCATTGTTCAGGGAGTGGTGCTGTTCAGGAGACTTGAAGCATCCGATGTCGTGTGGATTGACGTAGACAATAAAAATAAGCCTGCGCGAGGCCTGACATGATTTCTACAACAGCACAGCGCCATGATGGGTTCGATCAGTGGATCCATCAGATCAACCAGATCTGTGGCGCTTTCAACGCACAACCCCTGGGCAGCGAATTCGCCGGGCGCATCCGCGAATACCAGAGCGATGCGCTCAAGCTCAGTTTCGTCGATGCATGCCAGGCGCGTTTGTACCGTACGCCCCAGGAAGTCGCGGCGGGCGAGGGCGGCAAGTATTTTGCGGTGTTCCAGCTCGACGGCACGGCGGGCATGGCTCAGGGCGACGACAAGGTCCTGTTGTCCCCTGGTGATATCACGCTGATCGATGCCTCGCGGCCCAGCGACTTCATCTACAGCGAAAATTCCCGGCAGTTGTCGTTGATCCTGCCGTATCAACTGGTCGAGCAAACCCTGCGCTTCAGTCAGGTCAAGTGCGGCCACCGGATTGCTGCCAGCTCGCCTATCGCGATGCTCTCGCATCGGTTGATCCTCGATGCTTCCCGCCAGCAGCATCTGACCCGCCAGGAAAGCGAAGCAACCCTGGAGGCGATTGTCAGTCTGCTGCGCCCGGCGATCAGCCAGGCCGACGATTGCACTGATGTCCACGAGCGGATCTTCCGCAAGACGCTCACCTGCATTGATGAAAACATCAGCTCCGAGGACCTGTGCCCGGAATGGCTGGCGCGGGAGGTCGGCATCTCCACCCGTGGCCTGTACCGGATGTTTGCCAAGAAAGGCCTGGTGGTGGCGCGCTACATCAAGAACCGTCGCCTGGACCTGTGCGCCGAATCCCTGCGTCAATCGGGCAAGGAGCAGAAGTTGTCGGTGCTGGGGTATTCGTGGGGTTTTTCCGATTCGAGCTACTTCTCCACCGCGTTCAAGTCGCGCTTCGGTATTGCGCCGGGGGAGTACCGCAAGCAGCATGCCTGAAGCCTTGCATCCACAATTCATCACCTTGTGGGAGCGAGCCTGCTCGCGAAGGCGTCAGGTCAGTCAACATTTATCTTGAATGACACACCGCTTTCGCGAGCAGGCTCGCTCCCACAGGGCATGGATGTTTTATGCGCCATTGCGGAGCAACTGGCCCAGCGCCTCCAGCTCACTTTTCTCAAGGTCCGACACCAGCACGAAGCGCATATGGTTCTCTTGCCAGGACACCACGTTGAAGCCACGGATCGTTTCGCTCCGGCGCGGTTTGTCGGCCTGCGGCGTGGGCAGGATGAACACATTGATAATGTGCTTGTTGCGCCCGTAACTCAGGGCCGCCGTGGTCTGGTGTTGCAGATAGTCCAGGCGCCCGCCCAGCAGTGGAAAACCCTGCGCCGAGAAATCGGATACCGGTGGCGAGAAGTCGAGCTTGCCGGTGAACCAGGGTTTCACGGTATGGCGGTCGGACGACACCACATCGTTCAAATGCTCGCCCATCAATGAGCGAACGTGGCTGGAGACGGCCTCGTCCATCAACGGCTGTTCGCTGCCGGGCGTCGCCACATAAAGCATCACCGCCAAGGCCAGCGCCGTCGCAGAAAACGCCGGCGCGAACCACGCTCGCCAACGTTCCAGAAAGCGCGGGGCAGGCGTGTCGAGGGCCAATACATGGGCGGTCAGCGAAGCTGGTGCCGCGTAGTAGGGCGCCCGTTGCTTGACGCTGGTCATCAGCAGCCTTGCCTGATCGCGCTGGCGCGCGCACTCGGCGCACTCGGCCAAATGCCCGGCCACTTGCGCCGCGGTCGCAGGGTCAAGTTCCTGGTCCAGATAACCATGGATCAATGGCTGGCAAACCGTGCAGTCGAGTTCATTCATGATCGTGCAGCTTCAGTAGTTCGAGCTTGAGCATGGCGCGAGCCCTGGCCAGTCTCGACATGACGGTTCCGAGGGGAATGTCGGCCACCAGGGCGATGTCCTTGTAGGGCATGTCTTCGAGCTCCTTGAGAACAATCACCTCACGGAATGCTGGTGGCAGGGCGCACAGGGCTTGTTGGACCAGCGCGGCATTTTCCGTGTGAATGGCCAGCAACTCCGGGGTCTGGTCGTGGCTTGATGCTCCCTGGTCCTGGGCAATATCGTCGCCGAAAGCAACCCAATGACGCCCGGCCGTGGCCTTGAGCCAGGTGTAGCTTTCATTGCGCACGATGGTCAGGAACCAGGCCTTGGCGTTGCCATCGACGAAACGCTGGGAAAACCTGAAGGCGCGCAGGGCGCTTTCCTGCACGACATCGCGCGCGGCGCTGTCGTTGCCGGTGAGCCAGCGTGCGAGGTTGTAGGCGGCGTCCAGGTGGGGCGCAAACAATTCCTCAAATCGCGTCATGGTGGTTCCCGCACTGTCCCTCTTCCATAACTGTGGTCCGTGGCATTTTATTCCCCGGAAAAAGAATATTTTTCGACCGGGAATAAAGACTCGTCCCACAAGGTTTTACCTCGTGTCAGCTGCATCACTGTAGTTCGCTTGCGAGGGAAAACCGATGAACATCCATTCAAAAAACCAACGGCGCGTCGACGGCCTGCTCAATCCTGACCGCCGCACGCTGCTCAAATGTTCGGCGTGGGCCGGGGCTGGCGTGGTCTGGGCCCTGTGCGGCGGCATTCCCCGGGCGTTCGCCCTGGATGACGCGGGAAATGTCGCCGACCCCAAGGCACTCGCCGGCAACTTCCACTTTGTGCAGGTCAGTGATTCGCACATCGGATTCAACAAGGAGGCCAACCCGGACCCGGTGAAGACCTTGCAGGTGGCCATCGACAAGGTCATCGCGCTGCCAAAACGGCCCTCATTGATCCTGCATACCGGCGATATCACCCACCTGTCCAAGCCCGAAGAGTTCGACACCGCCGCCCAATTGCTCAAAGGCCTGCCGTCCACCGTGCACTACGTGCCGGGCGAGCACGACACCCTCGACGAGGGCGGCGGCAAGCTCTATCTGGAACGCTACGGCAAAGGCACCAAAGGCAATGGCTGGTACAGCTTCGATGACCACGGCGTGCATTTCATCGCGCTGGTGAACGTCTTCAACTTCCAGGCGGGCCATGAGGCGACCCTGGGCGCCGATCAATTGGCGTGGCTGGCCGACGACCTGCGCGCTGTTACGAGCAGCACGCCCATCGTGGTGTTTACCCATATTCCGTTGTGGACGATTTATCAGCCTTGGGGTTGGGGCACCGAGGATGGCGACCAGGCGATTGCCATGCTGCGCCCTTACGGTTCGGTGACGGTTTTGAACGGGCATATCCATCAGGTCATCCAGAAGGTCGAAGGCAATATCACCTTTCATACCGCCCGTGGCACCGCGTATCCGCAACCCGCGCCGGGCACAGCGCCGACGCCTGGGCCGATGACGGTGGCCGCCGATCAACTGCGCAATTACCTGGGAGTCACCGACGTGCGGGCGACGCAGGGTGAGCATCCGCTGGCGCTGATCGATTCGACACTGGTCTAGGGGAGGGTAAGCGAATGAAAGCGCGATGGTTGGCGGTTGCCTGCATGATGCTGGCGATGCCGGTATGGGCTCAGGAGGTGAAGGTCAATATCAGGGAGTTCATGTTCGGCCCCAAGGATCTGGCGGTCACTGTGGGCACCAAAGTGACGTGGGTGAACGACGACGAGATCCCGCACACGGTGGCGGAGACGCACAAGGTGTTTCGCTCGGCGGCGCTGGACACCGGTGACAGTTACTCCTGGGTGTTCAACACGCCGGGGGAGTATGAGTATTTTTGTGCGCTGCATCCGCAGATGATCGGCAGGATTGTGGTCAGCCAATAATCCGCTGATCCCTGATCTGCTGTAGGAGCGAGCCTGCTCGCGAAAAACGTCGGGACAACGCGGGTATTCAGACAGCCCGCGTCATCGTTGACGTCCATCGCGAGCAGGCTCGCTCCTACAGGGTTTTGTGTGTGCCTTATTTCGGTGAATTGAGGTTCAGGGTCGGTGTTTCATCGAAGAAGTTCCACGGCTTCAACAGCACATGCACCCATTCGGTCGGCATGATCGGCCACTCTTCGGCACGGGCGATGTGGGTGGTGCCGGTGGTCAGCCAGACCACATCGTCGGTGTTGTCGATGGAGTGGTTGTCCTGGGTGAATTGCCCGAGGCCGGAATCCTTGTCCGAGCGGTTCGGGTACTTGCCTTCCGGGTACTTCTCTTCCGGGTTGTATTGCGTCACCCACAGCTGCTTGTCCATGAAGCTGAGGCGGTGGTAGAGCCATTCGTCCTTGCCGAAGTTGGCGCCCTTGGCCACCGGGTGCGTGCCGCCGGCGTACGGAATCAACTGATAGGAAACCGGGTTGCCGACTTTGTTTTCCTTGCTGAGGTTGGTCAGCAGGCGCACGGTCGACGGGTCGAATTTCTGTGCCGCCTGCTGCTCGTTGCCGACGACTTTGGTTTCGGTCTGCATGGTGCTGGTGCGCGGGCCGCCACGGTCGTTCGGCAGTACCACCGGGTTCACTTCCACCAGTGAGTTCTGCTCGCCGTCCACGTCCATATCGAGGCGGAAGTTGTAGATGTGCTGGTGCGTGGTGCCGACGATGTTGTGGTCCAGCAGGGTGCCGTAGCGCGTGTCTTCCTTGGCGGTGTCTTCGTGCATGGTTTTCGATTTCACGCCCTTGACCGCTTCGATACCGGTGGCGCCGGCGTCGATGCCGATGGTGCCGTTCTGCTGGAAGACCCAGTCGAAGATGTAGTCGTAGTTGCCCACGGTGCTGATCCAGCGCACCACCAGCTCACGACGCTCGGTGCTGAGGTTGGGCTGGCCCATTTCCTGGTGCTTGTATTCCGGGCCGGCGTAGCGCTCGAACACTGCGATGGCGCGCGGGATCTCGGTTGGTGCGCCGGTGTAGTCGGCGATGGTGGCGTCCAGCAGCACGGCGTTTTCCGGGGCATCTTTGCCGCGGGCAATCGGTGAAGTCAGGGTGCCCATGCCGTAGTCGCCGGAGTCGAGGTAGGCCTTGAAGTACCAGCCGACATCCGGGTCGCCGTAAGGCACGATCATGCCGCCCAGCGAGCCTTCGTACATGATTTTGCGTTTCTTGCCCTTGTCGTCGTAGGTGACGGTGGACAGGATCGGGCCGACCCGCGAATCGAGGCGAACGTGGAAGTCCCAGTTCTGCCAGTGAATGCTGTTGCCGCTGATGGTGTAGTTCTTGCCCTCGGGCTCGGTGATTTCCAGCGGTTTGACCTCAACGCCCTTGCGTCCGCGCCCGTCATAAGGCGTCGGCTTCATCGGCACCGGGATCAGCGCTTCGTCTTCGATCTTGATCAGCTTCTTCTGTTCCAGGTCGACAATCGCCACCAGCCCTTCAATCGGGTGCGCCCAGTAGTTGCCGTCATCGGTGTTGAGATAGCTGACGATTTTCAGCAGGCGCTTGTCCTGTGCCAGGCCGTCCTTGCCATCGAAGTAGCCGACGGTCAGCGGCGTGGCCACGACCTTTTTCACATCGTTGATGCCGCGCTTGGCCAGGGCCTGGGCGTATTCCGGGCTGGTCTCGACGGCCGATTGCACCGTTGCGAAATCGTCCAGCAGTACCATGCCGTGGGCGCCTTCGATCGGCTTCCAGGACTTGAGCTGTTTGCTGTCGAGATCGACCAGCGCCTCGATCACATTCTTGCCGTCGAGCACCACGATTGAGGCTTCACGCGGCTGGGCGACGTTTTGCCCGGTAAGTGCGAAGTTCCACACCTGATCCTTGGGCGGTTCCTTGACCGAGACTTCGGTGAAGCGGAAGCCGGGTTTGTAGTTTTCCGATTTCTTGACGATGTCCACGGCCGTGGTGATTTCGGCAACGCTCAGGGGGTTGAGCGGGTTGGGGCGGGTCTCGACGACGAAGGTCTTGTCCAGGCCGGACTGGAACACCTGGTTGATGAAGTCCGTGGACATGAACGCCGTGTGGTCCTTGAACACCACCGGCACTGTCAGCTCGATCCGCTTGCCGTTGAGCATCGCCACTTTGCTGTCGGGCTTGACCTTGAGATAGACCCCGTCCTTGGCAATGGTGAACAGGTTGGCGTAATCGTCCCATTTCACCGTGGCACCAAAGGCCTCCAGACCCGCTTGCAGCGGCACCATGTCGGCGTGACCGCCGTGGGCCTGGGCAGTGTTGGCCCAGAAAGGCAGGCCGAGGGTGCTCAGAGTGATGGCCAGGGCCAGACGGGCAAGCGGTGTTCTTTTAGGCAATGCTTTGGAGCTGAACATGTGAGAATTCCTGGGGAAAAGCCGGGTACAGGCATTTCTGCACTGTGTTCCAACCCGTCAATGGTTGCATTTGAATGCCTGCCAGATTTCTTTGGTTCTGTGCCGCAAGCCAGCTTTCCTGACGAAATGCGCAAAGGCAAGCGGACAAAGTGCCTGATGTAGAGGACTGCAAACCATTGCTTCCAGTTAATAGGAAGCATTACTATTCGCACCCCGTCTCCACAGCACAGCGCAATGACCCTCAAGCTGCCCCGCAGACACGGCTTTTTCGAGCATTACGAAGAGTTGGTTGGCACCTGGACCCGTCGCCTGAGAAACCGTCAGCAGGCCGAGGACCTGGCCCACGATACCTTCGTGCGGGTGCTTGAGTCCGATCCGGCGCGGGTGGAGCAGCCCCGGGCGTATTTGCACCAGACCGCGCGCAACATCGCCGTGGATGGTTATCGGCGTGAGGACCGGCGGGGCGCCATGGAGTCAGAGGCGATCGATCTCAGTGAGTCGCCGACCGGCGACCCGGAGCATTTCATGCACGCGATCCAGTTGGCTGATTCCATCGAACGGGCGCTCACCGAGCTGCCGGTCAACTGCCGCAAGGTGTTTGTCTGGCAGAAAATCGAGGGCCTGACCCAGGCCGAAATCGCCGAACGCCTGGGGCTGTCCAGGAACATGGTGGAAAAGTATATGATCCGCACGCTTCGGCACCTGCGCGATCGCCTGGACGGGCTGCAGTCATGACCGGCCGCGCCTTCTCTTCCCCGGCCAAACAGGAACTTCCATGATGGATACTCGTGATTGTGCGTGCGGGCAAACAACGGTTCGCGATGACGCGGCGCAGTGGTTTGTGCGATTGCAGGCGCCTGTGGTCGATGTCGAAGTGCGTCGCCGGTTTCAGGCCTGGCTGGACGAACACCCCCAACACCGCTACGAATTCGAAGTGCTCCAGGGGTTGTGGAGCGCCGCCGCGGTGGGGCGGGGGGCGCGTTTGCGTGCCTTGTGTGAAGCCCCTCCAGCCCTGAAAAAGCGGCGTCCCGTGCTGCGTTACGCGGTGGCGGCCAGCGTGCTGGCAGTGGCGCTCGGCCTGGGCCTGTTCAGCGGCCTGAATCATCCTGCGCCGTACACCGCCGAGTTTTCCACGGCCCTGAATGAGCGACGCCATGTGGCGCTGCCGGATGGCTCGGTGGTCGATCTGGACAGCCGCAGCCGGATTCAGGTGCGCTTTGAAAAGGGTCAACGCAACGTCGAGCTGAGCGAAGGCGAAGCGATGTTCAGCGTCGAGCATGACACCCGCCGGCCTTTCGTGGTCGCGGCGGGCAGCGGCAAGGTCACGGTCACCGGCACCCGTTTCGATGTGCGTCGCGGCGCCAGCGAAACCCGGGTGGTGGTGGAGCAGGGCACTGTCAAGGTTCAAGGCCGCGATGCTGCCGACAGCGACTTCATCAATCTGACTGCAGGCCTTGGCACCCACGTCGATGCCCAGGGCAATGTTGCCGCCGCCTATGCCGTCAACCCGGCGGAAATGACCGCCTGGCGCAGCGGCAAACTGGTGTTCGACAACGCCAGCCTCGCCGAAGTCGCCGAGCAGGTCTCGCGTTATCGGGAGAAACCGCTGAAGGTCGGCAACGCGGCGGTGGGCAATCTGCGCCTGACCAGCGTGTTCAAGTCCGACAACACCGACGCGCTGCTCAAGGCCTTGCCGAGCATCCTGCCGGTGGCCGTGCGCACCCTTGGCGACGGCAGTCAGGAAATAATTTCAAAATAAAATTCAGGTTTTTTTCGAGTTCATCGTCTTCCTGTTCAACTGCAACTGGTTTGCATTAACAAGCGCACACTCTTGCGATCCACAGGAATACGTTCGACGTGAAAAACCCCACCGCTAAAAACAACAAACTCCCCTGGTTGCCGCTGGCCCTTGCGCTGGCGGTCAACGTTGCGCTGCCCCAGGCCTTTGCGGCCGACGGCATCCACATCCCGGCGCAACCCTTGGGACAAGCCCTGAGCCAATTGGGCCAGCAGACCTCGCTTCAGGTGTTCTTCAGCCCTGAACTGGTCGCCGGCAAACAGGCTCCGGCGGTGGATGGCAACCTTGCCCCGGAAGACGCGCTGCGCCAGTTGTTGCAAGGCAGCGGCCTGCAATACCAGATCGATGCAGGTTCGGTGACGCTGATGCCGGCACCCGCCTCGGCAGCCAACGGTCCGCTGGAGCTGGGCGTGACGGACATCAAGGTCGTCGGTGACTGGCTCGGCGATGCCGATGCCGCCGTGGTGCAGAACCACCCCGGGGCACGCACCGTGATTCGCCGCGAAGCCATGGTCGAGCAGGGTGCGATGAACGTCGGCGACGTGCTCAAGCGTGTTCCTGGCGTGCAAGTGCAGGACGCCAACGGCACCGGCGGCAGCGATATTTCCCTCAACGTCGGCGTGCGTGGCCTGACTTCGCGCCTGTCGCCACGCTCCACTGTGCTGATCGACGGCATCCCGGCGGCGTTCGCGCCTTATGGCCAGCCGCAACTGTCCATGGCCCCGATCTCCTCCGGCAACCTCGACAGCATCGACGTGGTGCGCGGTGCCGGCTCCGTGCGCTACGGACCACAAAACGTGGGTGGCGTGATCAACTTCGTGACCCGCGCAATCCCGGAACAGGCCTCCGCGGAAATCGGCACCACCCTGGAAACGTCGCAGCACGGTGGCTGGAAGCACATCGACACCGCGTTCATGGGCGGCACCGCCGACAACGGCATGGGCGTGGCGCTGTTGTACTCCGGCGTGAACGGCAACGGTTACCGTGAAAGCAACAACGGCAACGACATCGACGACGTGATCCTCAAGACCCATTGGGCGCCGACCGATGTCGACGATTTCAGCCTCAATTTTCACTACTACGATGCCAAGGCCGACATGCCCGGTGGCCTGACCCAGGCGCAGTTCGACGCCGACCCGTTCCAGTCCGTACGCGACCACGACAACTTCAGCGGCCGCCGCAAGGATGTATCGTTCAAGTGGGCGCGGCAGATCGACGATCGCACCCAGGCCGAAGTGCTGACCTACTACACCGACAGTTTTCGTGGCAGCACCATCGCCTCCCGCGACCTGAGCACACTCAACTCCTATCCGCGCAGCTACTACACCTTTGGTATCGAGCCACGGGTGTCCCATGTGTTTGATGTGGGCCCGACCACCCAGGAAGTCAGCGTCGGTTATCGCTACCTGAAAGAGGCGATGCACGAAGAGGCCAGCCGTGTGGCGCTGGTCAACAACGAGCCGGTGGTGCGTCCGGGGGCGGACGGCCATGTCTATCAGGACCGTACCGGTGGAACCGAGGCCAATTCGGTCTACGTCGACAACAAGATCGACGTCGGCAACTGGACCGTCACGCCAGGCATTCGCTTCGAGCACATCAGCACCGACTGGCATGACCGCCCGGTGCTCGACACGGCGGGCAAACGCGTGCCGGAGAAAAACCGCAGCATCGAAAGCAATGAGCCGCTACCGGCCTTGAGCGTGATGTATCACGTGTCCGATGCCTGGAAACTGTTCGCCAACTACGAAACTTCGTTTGGCGCGCTGCAGTACTTCCAGCTGGGGCAGGGCGGTGTCGGCAACAACACCGCCAACGGCCTGCAGCCGGAAAAGGCCAAGACCTACGAAATCGGTACGCGCTATAACGATGACGTGTGGGGCGGTGAGGTGACGCTGTTCTACATCGACTTCGACGACGAACTGCAATACATCAGCAACGATGTGGGCTGGACCAACCTCGGCGCGACCAAACACCAGGGCATCGAGACGTCGGTGCACTACGATCTGGCCGCGCTGGACCCACGCCTCGACGGCCTGACCGCCAACGCCGGTTTCACCTACACCCGCGCCACCAACGAAGGTGACATCCCGGGCTTCAAGGGCCGTGACCTGCCGTTCTATTCCCGTCAGGTGGCCACTGCGGGCCTGCGTTACGACATCAACCGCTGGACCTGGAATCTCGATGCGTTCGCCCAGTCCAAACAGCGCTCGCCGGGCACCGGCGTAAACGCCGATGGCAGCTTCAACGGCAACTACATCACCGAAGGCACCGCCGATGGCCAGTTCGGTGACATTCCGGGTTACGTGACCTGGAACATGCGTGGCGGCTATGACTTCGGCCCGCAGGTGTCGAACCTGAAGCTGGGGGCGGGGGTGAAAAATATCTTCGACAAGCAGTACTTCACCCGCTCCAGCGACAACAACTCGGGCATGTACGTCGGCGCGCCGCGCACGTTCTTCGTGCAGGCCAGCGTCGGGTTCTGATAGACCGAGGTGAATTCATCGCTGGCAAGCCAGCTCCCACAGGGTTCTTCAGCGTTCACAATATTTGTGTACGACTAAGGCCTTGTGGGAGCGGCGGTGCGGCGATCCGACTTGCCCGCGATGCTTTTCAGACCTTCAACACCTTCCCGCCAATCGCCACCGCCACCAGCAGCACTGCCATCAAGGCAAAGGCAAAACTCAGGCTGCTGCCATGGGCGATGAAACCGATCACGGCCGGCCCCGCGAGGATGCCCGCGTAACCCAGGGTGGTAATGGCCGGCACGGCGACGCTTTCGGGCATGACTGTCTGCTTGCCTACGGCGGTGTACAACACCGGCACGATGTTCGAGCAACCGCCACCCAGCAGCGCGTAACCCACCAGCGCGGCTTCCCAGCCCGGCGCGAACGTCGCCAGCAATAAACCTGCGGCGGCTGTCAGCCCGCCGAACACAATCACCCGTGTCGCGCCCAACCGCCTTACGATTTTGTCGCCGCTCAGGCGTCCCACGGTCATGGTCAAGGCAAACGCCGCATACCCGAGCCCCGCATAGGCGGTGTCGATACCGCGCTCCTGCGCCAGGAACACCGCGCTCCAGTCCAGCGCCGCGCCTTCGGCGAGGAACACGATGAAGCACATGCCGCCGATGAACAGGACGATGCCATGGGGAACGGCAAACGCCGGGCCCGAACTCTCGCTGCCATAGGGCAACAGGTGAGGCACAGCCTTGGCCAGCGCGATCAACAGCAGCACGATCACCACCAGCGTCGCGCCCAGTGGTGAAATGCCGAGCCCGAGCAAGGCACTGACACCTGCCGCGCCAACGATCCCGCCCAGGCTGAACAGGCCATGGAACCCCGACATCATGTTTTTGCCGCTGGCGCGCTCAACGATCACCGCTTGCAGGTTGACCGTCGAGTCCACGGTGCCGAGGCCTGCGCCGAACATGAACAAGGCAGCGATCAGGGCCGGAATCGACGACACCGTCGCCAACAGTGGCAGGGCGGCGCAGATCAGCAGGGTCCCGCCGGTCGCCACGCGCCGGCAGCCGAAACGCGAGGCCAGGACCCCGGCCAACGGCATCGCCAGAATCGAACCCACGCCCAGGCTCAGCAGCAACAAACCCAGCGTGCCTTCATCCAGCCCGGCCCGAGCCTTGGCATAGGGCACCAGCGGCGCCCACGCGGCGATGCCGAACCCGGCGATGAAAAAGGCGATGCGCGTGGACATCTGTTCCAGGCGGCCGGGAACGAAGGTGGTTTGGTTGTTGAGGCTGGTCATATCAATCCCTGGCAAAAAACGTCACATCCTCAACGGACAGTGATCGGCCGGCGAGGGTTCGATCAGTGCCCGGAAAATTTTGCGGTCAAACAGGGCGACATCGTTGCACAGCGCCGCTGTGTTTCGCGATATGTTGAGGCATTGCAATGACACACGGAGGGCGCCATGGCGCAGAGGTACGATGCACGGGGTAATATTTACATCGTGGTAGCGCCCGAAGAACTGCGCCGCCAGGGTATCGACTTGCCCCATCAGGCCGGTGACGCCGCACAAACCCGTCAGGCATGGGCCGTGGCGGCCATCGAGGCTTGCTGTAGCTGGGCACCCGGCACGCAACCGGCCGGCAGCAAGGATCATCGCAGCGACGGATTGCTGGTCGGACCGTTTCAGGCGTCGTCTCCCTTCGATCTGCTGATCGTCAACACCGATGGCACGCTGGCCGAGCGGAGCGGCAACGGGCTGACGATCTTTTCTCAGGCGCTGAGCGACCAGGGGTTTTTCGCACAGGGCGAAACCTGTGAACTCAGGGTGCATCACGATAAAACCGACACGCCTTCGCCGGGGCAGACTTGCGTGAAAGCCGCGCAGGTCGATGGCGTGCACGGTTTCTGGCTCGATCTGGGGCAACCGGGATTCGGGCCGACAGCGGTCAGTGCTCACGGGGTTGAGGCTGTGGTGTTCAACGGTCGTGAACTCAGCCACGTTGGGCCCTTGGCGGCACTCAATGATGCATGGTCGCACAGCCAGTTCGCGCGGGTCGGCAATCCGCATTGCGTGACGCTGGTGGACAGTGCCGAGGATCTGCCGAGCAATGAGCAGATGCGCGAACCGGCGTTGGGCGAAGGGCTGACGCGAATCGCCTATGCCATGCCGGTCGGCGCAGGCAAACCGTGCCCGGCGGGGATCAATCTGCAATGGGCGATGCATTTGTCCGAAGGGCACATCGCTGCCCGGGTGTTCGAGCGTGGCGAGGGGCCGACGGCGTCGTCGGGGACCAGTGCCAGTGCAGTGGCCTGTGCGGCGTGGCACGTGGGTTGGGTCAGTACCGGGGAAGTGAAGGTGACGATGCCGGGCGGCACGGCGCCGATCTTGCTGGAGGAAGAGCAGGGTGAGTTGAGTCGGGTCAGCCTGTTTGGTACAGCTCGAATGATCGATTGACTTCGAAATGGCCATCGCGAGCAGGCTCGCTCCCACAGGTTTTGTGAACGACATAAAACCACTGTGGGAGCGAGCCTGCTCGCGAAGGGGCCAGACCAGTCAACACCAACCTCAGCCCATGCCACTGAACTCCACCACCGGCATCGTCCGCTTCATCAACACCTTGCCATCGCGCACCGAGTACAGCGGCAACCCCTGGCTGCGGATGACCTCGTAGTCACTCTCCGCCGACAGGATCAGCAGGTTCGCCGGTCGCCCGCGTTCCAGGCCATAGCGATCGCCGAGGTTCATGGCTCTGGCGCTATTGTCCGTCACCAGGTCCAGCGCACTTTGCAGGTTGCGATAACCGAGCATGTGGCAGATGTGCAGGCCGGCTTCGAGCACCCGCAAGATGTTGCCATTGCCCAGCGGATACCACGGATCGACGATGGAGTCCTGGCCGAAACACACATTCATGCCCGCTTCCAGCAACTCGTTGACCCGGGTCACGCCCCGGCGTTTCGGAAAGTTATCGAAGCGACCTTGCAGGTGGATGCTTTCAGTGGGACAGGAGACAAAGCTGATCCCCGAATGCCCGAGCAAACGAAACAGTTTGGCGCAGTAGGCGTTGTCGTAGGAACCCATGGCCGTGGTGTGGCTGGCCGTGACCCGCGATCCCATGCCGCGGCTGCGGGCCTCTTCGGCGAGCACTTCGAGAAAACGTGAATGCGGGTCGTCGGTTTCGTCGCAATGCACGTCCACCAGGCAACCGCTGCGTTCGGCCAGGTCCATGAGGAACTTCACCGAACTGACGCCCTGATCGCGGGTGTATTCGAAATGCGGAATGCCGCCCACCACGTCCGCGCCCATGCGGATGGCCTCTTCCATCAACTCGCGACCATTGCGGTAGGACTCGATGCCTTCCTGGGGGAACGCGACGATTTGCAGGTCGAGCAGGTGCCGGCTTTCCTCGCGCACTTCGAGCATCGCCTTGAGCGCAGTCAGTTGCGGATCGGTGACGTCGACATGGGTGCGCACATGCTGGATGCCGTGGGCGGCAAGGGCCTGGATGGTTTTCCGGGCACGGGCCTTGGTGTCTTCCAGGGTGATGGTCGCCTTGCGTTCGCCCCAGCACTCGATGCCTTCGAACAACGTGCCGCTCATGTTCCAGCGCGGCTCGCCGGCGGTCAGGGTCGCGTCGAGGTGGATGTGCGGCTCGACAAAGGGCGGCACCACCAGATTGCCGCCAGCATCCAGATCGTCGGGGCCCAGGGTCGGGGCTTCGGTCTGGCGGGAGATGCTTCTGATCCGGCCGTTTTCCAGGTACAACTCATGCAGGCCTTCCTGGTTGCGCAGACGGGCATTGATGATATGCATCGGGCGGATCCTTTTAGCGAATCGTACAGGCAATACCTCTACGTTAGCTCGCTGGTGACCACTCATGCCAGTGACTTTGATCACTGTAGAACCAATGTGGGAGCGAGCCTGCTCGCGAAGGCGGTGTGCCAGCCAGCTCGATGTCGGATGTGACGTCGTTTTCGCGAGCAGGCTCGCTCCCACAGGGGATTGGGTTTGTTCAGGAAGATTGTCGCAGGGGCAAAAACCGCAGCAGCGCCGCGACAATGGTTTCAGGCGCGTCTTCCTGGACCAGGTGCCCGGCGTTGGGTATCGGGTGGAACTGCGCGTCGGGAATCATCTGGTGCAAGGCCCGCCCGCGTTCGACGGGAATCCACTGATCGTCCTCCCCCCAGAGAATCTGTACCGGGCAGCGAATCGTCGGGTACAACCCCTGCGCTTCAAGGGTGTAACGCTCGTCCATCTGCGCGATCTGCCGATAGAACGCCGCTTGCCCCGGCTCTCCCAGCCAAGGCTGTACGTAGGGGGCGAGTTCGGCGTCGGGAATGTCGCGCTGGATGGCCCCGCGGATATAGGCCGGCACGATGGCGCGCTGGATGTAATCGGGCAGTCCGCTGAACGCCGCTTCATGCTGACGCACATGCTGCACGAACGGCGAACCCCAGGGCGTCAGCGCCACCGGGTCGATCAGCGTCAGGCTGCGGTAATCCTTGCCGTTGAGCAGATGCGTGCGCAGGGCGGTGGCGCCGCCGAAGTCGTGGGCCACCACGTCGGGGCGATCCACGCCCCAATGCTCCAGCAGTTGCGCCAACAGCTGGTTTTGCACGCCCAGGGACACATCGCCATCCGGCTGTGCGGATTGCCCGTAACCCAGCAGGTCGAAGTAGTGCACGCGGTGTGTGGTGATGAAGTGCGGCGCTATGCGGTGCCACACCCAGGAAGAAAAGGGTGTGCCATGCACGAACACCAGCGGCGGGCCATCGCCGTGTATGGCGTAGCGCACCTGATGTCCGTTGAAGTCAAAAACCTGATCCAGCGGCCAGTCGGTCATTGCTTCCTGATCCTTGCTGACTGTAGGAGCGAGCTCGCTCGCGAAAAACGTCAACGATAACGCGCGGCATCTGGCAGCCCGCGGGGCTCTGGCGTCCATCGCGAGCGAGCTCGCTCCTACAGGGGGGCTGTGCTTTTACTCGCCGCGATAGATGCAACCGCTGGTGCAGGTTTCGTGGATGCGGATCGCACTGAGTTCCGGCAGCAGCGGCTTCAGTTCCTGCCAGATAAACTTGGCCAGCACTTCGCTGGTCGGGTTTTCCAGGCCAGGGATGTCGTTCAGGTAGTTGTGGTCCAGACGCTCGTACAGCGGCTTGAAGATCTCTTTGATTTCCGAGAAATCGCGGATCCAGCCAGTGTGCGGGTCAAGGTCGCCGCTCAGGTGGATTGCCACTTTGAACGAGTGACCGTGCAGGCGCCCGCACTTGTGGCCGTCCGGTACGTGGGGCAGGCGGTGGGCGGATTCGAAAGTAAATTCCTTGAAGATTTCCACAGTGTTTTCAGCTCTGTTCAGGTGGCGTTCGCCGCAGCGATTCGGGCAGGTGGCGAGTTTACCAGTTTGTCCTGACTAAAGGGTCAGCAAGCGCTCGCCCAAGCGACCGTTGGCGGCCAGTTCGAGGAATTCGTCGCCCATGCGGCGGCTTTCGTCCATGGTCGTGCGCCAGTATTTCTGCCGGCTCGGGGCGTCGCCCATGAAGCGCTTGAAGTCGTTACGGTCTGGCAGCTTGCCGTAGGGCAGGCGTGCCAGGTAGTCCTTCGACGGCGCCAGCAGCAGCACGTTCTGCAGGCGCGCCGGGCAGGCGCGGCGCCACGGCAGGGTCTTGTCGAACCAGCCGGGAATCACCCGGTCGGTGAAATGAGGGTAAAGCACGATGTCGTTGCCGCTATAAGGCAGGTCCAGGTGGTAGTCCAGCAAGCCGCCGTCGCGGAAGGTGCCGGCGCCAGCGCCCGGCAGGTCGCGCACACCTTCCATCACCATCGGGATCGAGCCCGAAGCCAGCAGGGCCTGGCGCAGATTGCCGGCGTTGAGGGCGACGAAGCGCGACGGGAAGTCGTTCAAGGTGTCCACCGGCGGCGCCAGGCGCGGGTCGTGGATGATCAGGCGTTCGAAGTACCGGGCCAGCCGCGCCCGGCCCCGCAGGTTGTCGGCGATGACCGAGGACAGGCCCAGCCCGAGGCGCCCGCGATGATCGTCGGCGAGCAGGCCGTGGCTTTTGACCACCATGATGTTCAGGCGGTAATCATTGTTATTGAGGATCGAGGCATCGCGACCGTCGAGCAGGTCATCGAGCATGCGCCGGGAGCTCTGGCTGATCTGCGCCATGGTCACGCCCTTGGCGAAATTCTGCTCGGTATACAGATGCCCGAGACGCCGGATGCCTTCGGCGGCGTCCGGCAGGCAGGCGCTGGCGAAGCGCCAGGAGCCCACCGATGCACCAATCAGCGAGCGTTCTCGCGGTGCCGCCGGCAGCCAGTGGCCGAACAGCGCCAGGTCCAGCCCTTGAATTCCCAGCGCCTTCGGGCCGCCGGCCGCACCGGGCAAGGTACCGACCTGGGCCGCCTCCAGGCCGTTGGCGCGGATGTGCGCAAAGGCGCGCGGACCGGCCTTGAGGGTCAGGGAAGGGAACTTGATGTGGATGGCGGTCATTGCGGTCTCGGTGTCGGGCAAGCAGAAATTATAAACACGAACACTGTGGGAGCGAGCCTGCTCGCGAAGGCGGTGTGTCATACAACAAGGATGTTGGCTGTCCTGACCCCTTCGCGAGCAGGCTCGCTCCCACAGGGGGGGGCGTTAGCGATGATGGCCATTCAGTTTCAATTAAGTTCATCCGGCTAAGGTGTCACCCACGCCCGGGAACCTGGCCCGGATCAAGCGCCGGGATTGCGCGACGCTGGTACCATTGCGGCTTTCGAGAAGCTCACAGCGCTCGCACTGGCCAGTTTGACCGGTGATCGGCAGCAGGGCATCGACCAGGATCTGGAATTAGACGCTGTCAGCGGGCAGGTTCTCAAGGATCATCAGGATTGGTAATGAAGGTGTTTTTATTCAAACGATGCGCCGGCGGCCGGACGGCGCTGCTGCTTCTGGCATTTTGCTCGTCGGTGATTGCCCGTGACCTGGGCCAGGATGAAGCCCTGCGCCTGCGTCAACAGGGCGTGATCCTGCCGCTGGAGCAACTGCTGCAGCAGGCAATGGATCGCTACCCCGGCGCAAAACTGCTGGAAGCCGAGCTCGAAGAGAAGCACAACATCTACCTTTATGATGTCGAGTTATTGACTCTCGAGGGTGTGGTCCGTGAGCTGCACATCGATGCGACTGACGGCCGCTTATTGAAAGACAAGGAAGACTGACCCATGCGTTTGCTTCTGGTGGAAGACCATGTACCCCTGGCCGACGAACTGCTGGCCGGTCTCAACCGCCAGGGTTATGCGGTGGACTGGCTGGCCGACGGTCGCGACGCAGTGCATCAGGGCAGTACCGAACCTTACGACCTGATCATCCTCGACCTCGGTTTGCCCGGCGTGCCGGGGCTTGAGGTGCTGGCGCAATGGCGCACGACGGGGTTGACCACGCCGGTGCTGATCCTGACGGCCCGTGATTCCTGGGCCGAGCGCATCGAAGGCCTCAAGGCTGGCGCCGACGATTACCTGACCAAACCCTTTCATCCCGAAGAGCTGTTCTTGCGTATCCAGGCGTTGTTGCGCCGCTCCCATGGCCAGGTCAACCAGCCGGCGCTCAAGGCTGCCGGGTTGCATCTGGACGAAGGTCGGCAGTGCGTTGTCCGCGACGGTGCGGACATTCAGCTGACCGCCGCGGAGTTTCGCCTGTTGCGTTATTTCATGCTGCACCCCGAGCAGATCCTCTCCAAAAGCCACCTGGCCGAACACCTCTACGACGGTGAAACCGAACGCGATTCCAATGTGCTGGAGGTCCACGTCAACCATTTGCGCCGCAAGCTCGGCAAAAGCGTGATTGAAACCCGTCGCGGCCAAGGGTATCTGCTCGGCGGGCAAGCCCGGTGAGATCGATCCAGCGCCGCTTGAGCCTGGGTCTGATCAGCGTGATGGTGGTCGTTGGCCTGGTGCTGGCGCAAACCAGTCTGTGGCTGTTCGAAATGGGATTGCAGCGCTATCTCGAAGCCGGGTTGCGCAATGACAGCGAGAACCTGCTGGCGGCACTCGTGCGCGGGCCGCAAGGCTTGCAGCTGGATGAACGACGACTGTCACCGGCCTATCAGCGGCCGTTTTCCGGGCACTATTTCCGCATCGACTTCGCCGACGGCCATTGGCGTTCCCGTTCTTTATGGGATCAGGAAATGCCGGTGCTCGAGCAACCCGGCCTCAACGACAACCTGCAACTGGGACCGGAAGGGCAGCAGTTGTTGGTATTGCGTACGGACTATCGACGCTCGGGGGTGCCGATCTCCATCAGCGTCGCCGAGGATTACACGCCGATACGCGAAAGCTTCCGGCGCATGCAACAGCTCGGGTTGGGCCTCGGTTTGACAGGGCTGCTGCTGATTCTGCTGCTGCAACGGGTTACCGTGCGCCGCGCCTTGCGGCCGTTGGAGCAGGCGCGTGAGCAGATCGCGCAGTTGCAACAGGGCCAGCGCTCGCAACTCGATGATCAGGTGCCGGTTGAGCTGGAACCACTGGTGGCGCAGATCAACCACTTGCTGGCCCACACCGAAGACAGCCTCAAGCGCTCACGCAATGCCCTGGGCAACCTCGGCCACGCATTGAAAACGCCGCTGGCGGTGCTGTTGAGCCTGGCTTCGAGCGAACAGCTTGAGGCGCACCCGCAGCTGCGCAAGTCCCTCAGGGAGCAACTGCAGCAGGTCGAGCAACGGCTCAATCGCGAACTCAACCGTGCAAGGTTGTCCGGCGATGCGTTGCCGGGCGCATTGTTTGATTGCGATGCCGAGCTCCCCGGATTGCTGGCAACCCTGAACATGATCCACGGCGAGCACCTGGCGCTGAGCTACCGCGCACCGACCGGCCTGCAATTGCCATGGGATCGCGAAGACCTGCTGGAACTGTTGGGCAACCTGCTGGATAACGCCTGTAAATGGGCGGATGCCGAGGTTCGCGTGAGCGTGGTCGAAACGGCGGGCGGGTTTGAACTCTGTGTCGAAGATGACGGCCCGGGCATCCCCGAAGAGCGTCGCGATCAGGTGTTCAGCCGAGGTACGCGGCTGGATGAACAAACCCATGGACATGGCCTGGGGCTGGGCATCGTGCGCGACATCGTCGATAGCTGGGATGGGAAGTTATTGCTGCTGGACAGTGAGTGGGGCGGGCTGAAGGTCGTCATCGAGTTGCCCCGGCACACTTGATGTCAGCCAGGGAACCTGTGGGAGCGAGCCTGCTCGCGAAAGCGGCCTGCCAGTCACATTGATAGTGAATGGGCTGCCGTCTTCGCGAGCAGGCTCGCTCCCACAGGGAGTGCGCCGGTCAGGTGTGATGAATCTCCCTATCCTTGGTTTCCGGCATGAAGAAGATACCCAGCACAGCCGTCATCACCGCGATGACGATCGGATACCACAGCCCGTAGTAGATATCCCCGGTGGCCGCGACCATGGCGAACGCCACCGTCGGCAGGAAGCCACCGAACCAGCCATTGCCGATGTGATAGGGCAGCGACATCGAGGTGTAGCGGATGCGCGCCGGGAACAGTTCTACCAGCCAGGCGGCAATCGGCCCGTAGACCATGGTCACGTAGATCACCAGGATCGTCAGGAGCAACAGCACCATCGGGTAGTTGGTCTTCGCCGGGTCGGCCTTCTCGGGGTAGCCGGCTTCCTTGAGTGAGGTGGCCAGCGTGGCGGTGAACGCGTCATTCTGGGTCTTGAAGTCGGCGGCCGGCATGCCGGTGCCTTCGAAGCTCTGCACCACTTTATCGCCAATGCGCACCTGCGCCACGGTGCCCGGCTCGGCCTTCACGTTCTCATAGGGGATGGCCCGTTTTGCCAGCACGGTCTTCGCCAGGTCGCAGGAACTGGTGAATTTGGCCTTGCCTACCGGGTCGAACTGGAACGAACACTGGGCGGGATTGGCGATGACCGTGACCGGATTCTTCTCCTGCGCAATGAACACGTCGGGGTTACCGTACTGGGTCAACGCATGGAAGATCGGGAAATAGGTCAGGGCCGCCAGGATGCAACCGGCCATGATGATGCCTTTGCGCCCGATGCGGTCGGACAGGCTGCCGAAAAAGACGAAGAACGGAGTACCGATCAGCAGCGAGCCGGCAATCAGCAGGTTGGCGGTCTGCGGATCGATCTTCAGTGTCTGCAGCAGGAAAAACAGCGCATAGAATTGCCCGGTGTACCAGACCACGGCCTGGCCGGCGGTGCCGCCGAGCAGGGCCATGATCACGATCTTGAGGTTATCCCAACGGGCGAAGGATTCGGTCAATGGTGCCTTCGAGGACTTGCCTTCGGCTTTCATTTTCTGGAACACCGGCGACTCGCTGAGCTGCAGGCGGATGTACACCGAGATGATCAACAACAGGATCGACAGCAGGAACGGAATCCGCCAGCCCCAGGCTTCGAAGGCTTCGGTACCCAGGGCGGTGCGGCAGGCGAGGATCACCAGCAGTGAAAGAAACAGGCCGAGGGTGGCAGTCGTCTGAATCCACGAGGTGAAGTAGCCGCGTTTGCCCTTGGGGGCATGTTCGGCCACGTAGGTGGCTGCGCCACCGTACTCACCGCCCAGCGCTAGGCCTTGCAGCAGGCGCAGGCTGATCAGGATGACCGGCGCGGCCACACCGATGGTTGCATAGCCAGGCAGCATGCCCACCACGGCCGTGGAGACGCCCATGATCACGATGGTGATGAGAAAGGTGTGTTTGCGTCCGATCATGTCACCCAGCCGGCCGAACACGATGGCGCCGAAGGGCCGCACGGCGAAGCCTGCGGCGAAGGCGAGCAGGGCGAAGATGAAGGACGTCGTTTCGTTGACACCGGCAAAGAAGTGCTTGGCGATGATCGCCGCCAGGGAGCCGTACAGGTAGAAGTCATACCATTCGAACACGGTGCCCAGGGACGACGCGAAAATGACTTTGCGTTCCTCCCGGGTGATTCCGTGGTTGGGCGTGCTGCCCGCAGAAGTGCCGTAGATTGCCGTCATGAGTATTCTCCGTCTTGCTCTTGTCGTAGGCCGGAGTTCCCACCATCAATTACCGTACCCAGGCCCTGGGGCTGAAGTCATCGGATTACGGGTCTTGCATTGAGGTTGACGCCACAAAATGCTGCAAGGTTCCTTGAAGCATAATCACCTTGTGGCAGATATCCACTCGCCACTACGCCTCAGGTTGAAAGAGGGGGGGATGACTGGCACAAAACCTGTAGGAGCGAGCAGGCTCGCTCCTACAGGGGGATTTCGTCGGGTTTAAACGCGGAACTGATCCATCAGGCTCTGCTGCTGGTTCGCCAGGCTGTTGAGCGACTGGCTGACCCGTGCCGATTCATTGGCCTGGCCCGACAGCGATTCGGTCACGTCGCGAATGGTCGCCACGTTGTTATTGATCTCCTCGGCCACCGCGCTTTGCTCTTCGGCGGCGCTGGCGATTTGCATGTTCATGTCGTTGATCACGGTCACCGCATCGCCAATCTGGCGCAGCGCCGTCACGGCCTGACCAACCTGCTCGACACTGCCCTGAGCCTGACGATGGCTGTTGTTCATCGAACTCACTACATCCTGGGTGCCGTTTTGCAGTTGTTCGATCACCAGGCGGGTTTCTTCGACAGACTCCTGGGTACGTCGCGCCAGGTTGCGCACCTCATCGGCGACCACGGCAAACCCGCGTCCGGCCTCACCGGCACGGGCCGCTTCGATCGCGGCGTTGAGGGCCAGCAGGTTGGTCTGCTCGGCAATCGCCCGGATCACTTCCAGTACCGTGCCGATCTTCTCGCTGTTGGCTGCCAGGCCTTCGACCTGAACCATCGCCGCGCTCATGTCGGCGGCGAGGTTGTCGATGCTGGCTGTGGTGCGGTCGATCACGGTCAAACCCTGACGGGTCGCCTGATCGGCATCCCGGGCGGCGTGTGCCGCTTGCGCGGCGCTGCGGGCGACATCCTGGGCGGTGGCGCTCATTTCATGGGACGCCGTCGCCACCTGATCCACCTGACGGTATTGCTGTTCCATGCCGGCGCTGGTCTGGGTGGCGATGGCGGACGACTGGTCCGCGGTGCTGCGGGCGTCCTGCACCGAGCGTTTCACTTCGGCGATGATCGGTTGCAGCTTGTCGAGGAAGCGGTTGAACCAGCCGGCCAGTTGGCCCAGTTCATCCTTTTTGTCGTAAGCCAGTCGACGGGTCAGGTCACCTTCGCCGCTGGCGATGTCTTCGAGCATGTGCGCCACGCCGAGGATCGGTTTGGTGACGCTGCGGGCCATCAGCCACACCAGCACCAGGCCCAGCAGCGCGGCGAGTATCCCCAGGCCGAGCTCGACCAGCGTACCGGCGGTGTTGCTGTCGTCCAGTTGCTTTTTCAGGGCTTCGGCGGGGCCGACCAGGACTTTCTCCGGCACGTCGAGCAGCACGCCCCAGGATTTACCGCCGGGAATCGGCTGGAACGGTGCCAGCACTTTCAGTTGCTGATTGCTGTTCAGGCTGCCGGTCTTGCTGCTGGCGGCAAGCATGCGCAGCAGTTCGGCGCCACTGGCCTTGTCCACGGCTTCCAGGCGCTGGCTGAGTTTGCTGGCGTCCGGACTGTAGCCGGCGAGCAGGCCGGCCGGGCTGATGATGCTGACACGGGTCTGGCCGTCGTAGAGTTTCTTGCTGGCGCTCAGGCTGACCGCTTGCAGGCTGTTGAGGTTGATGTCCACCGACAGCGAGGCGATGACCTTGCCGTTGACCATCAGCGGGAAAACGATGCTGGTCATCAGCACGTTCTGGCCATCGATCTCATAGAAGTAGGGTTCGATCACGCACGGCTTGAGCGTGGTGCGCGGGCAGGTGAACCAGGCGTTGGCCGCTTCGCCGCTGGGGCCGGTGCTGGTGTCGGCCATGTCCTTTTCCGGCAAGGCCATGGACGTCACTTTGCCCGGCGTCGGCTGCGACCAGTAGAGGGCGAAACGGCCCTTGTCGTTGCTGCCCAGCTCGGCTTGACCGGTGAACAGGTCGTCCTTGCCATCCAGCCCGTTGGGTTCGAACACCAGCGACAGGCCGAGCAGGTCCGGGTTGGCCTGCAGGGCCGACTTGACCTGGCGGGTCAGGTCTTCGCGCAGGTCGAAGGCATCGAGAAAGCGCTTCTCGGCCTGCTCACGCAGGAACAGCACCTGCCGGGAGAAACCGTGGCCGTACTGATAGGCGTCCATGAACTGCTGGCGAATCCCCAGCGCCTGGTTTTCGCCCTGGGACTCGATCCGGGCCTGGGCCGCTTCGGTCAACATTTCCATGCTCGAGGCTTTCACCATCCCGGAGCTGTGCTCCATGCGGTACAGGGAAAGACCGACCAGCAGGGTCACGATACCCGCCAGGCACAGCCCGGCCAGCAGGGTGATTTTCCATTGAATGGAAAGTTGTCTGAGCGACATGGAGACGTCCTTATTCGATAAATATCTGAGACTTTGCACTGTAACGGCAGGGTTTTCGGTTTCTTTATCCCGTTTATCGGCGATCAAACAGTGCCCCCTGTAGGAGCGAGCCTGCTCGCGATGGTCGTCAACGATAATGATGGAAACCTGATACCCCACGGTGCTCTCAAGTACATCGCGAGCTAGCTCGCTCCTACAGGTCATCACATGCCGTTACATTTCGACAGCGCCGAGGTGCTTTGACACGGGGGTGACTCTGCGGCACAGTGCGCGCCCTCTAATAAAACCCATTCCTTAATCCGCTGGCGGCTCTTCGCAGACTGCCGGACGGAGTCTTTCCGTTTGTCTCGAGGTAATGAAATGAATGCAGTAATTGCCGCGGTCGGCATCATGCTGGTACTCAGCCTGTCCCGCGTGCATGTTGTGATCGCCCTGATCGTCGGTGCGCTGGTCGGTGGCCTGACCGGTGGCCTGGGGATCGAGGCGACACTCAAGGCTTTCAACAGTGGCCTCGGCGGTGGGGCGACGGTGGCGTTGTCCTACGCCTTGCTGGGCGCTTTTGCCGTGGCCATTGCCAAGTCCGGCATGGCCCATGCGCTGGCCGACAAGGCGCTGGCGCTGGTCGATCGCCAGCACGCCAACGGCGGTGGCCAGGTCAAATGGCTGCTGATCGGTCTGCTCTGGGTCGTGGCCATTGCCTCGCAGAACATCCTGCCGATCCATATCGCGTTCATTCCGTTGCTGGTGCCGCCGCTCCTGTATGTACTCACCAGGCTGCAACTGGACCGCCGACTGATCGCCTGTGTCATGACCTTCGGTTTGATCACGCCCTACATGTTCCTGCCGGTGGGCTTCGGCAACATCTTCCTCAATGAAATCCTGCTGGCCAACGTCGCCCGCAGCGGTGTGGACATCAGCGGCATCAATGTGACCCACGCCATGGGTATTCCGGCCCTGGGCATGGTGGCGGGCCTGCTGATCGCGTTTGTCAGCTACCGCAAGAAGCGAGTCTACGACCTGGAAAAGATCGAACAGGTCGAGCAAGTGGCGGTGCAATACAACCCGCTGAGCCTGATGGTGGCCGGTGTGGCCATCGCGGCGGCGTTCATCGTTCAGTTGTTGCTGGATTCGATGATTATCGGTGCACTGGTCGGTTTCCTGATTTTCTCGGTGTCGGGCATCGTCAAATGGCGTGACACCGATGACCTGTTCACCGAAGGCATGAAAATGATGGCGATGATCGGCTTCATCATGATCGCCGCCTCGGGGTTTGCCGAAGTGATGAAGGCCACCGGTGAGGTGCAGACGCTGGTCGAATCGTCGGCGTCGTACATCGATCACAGCAAGGGCATCGGCGCCTTGCTGATGCTGCTGGTGGGGCTGCTGGTGACCATGGGCATCGGCTCGTCGTTCTCCACCGTGCCGATTCTGGCGGCGATTTTCGTGCCGCTGTGCGTGCAACTGGGCTTCAGCCCGTTGGCGATCGTGTGCATCGTCGGTACCGCCGGTGCCTTGGGCGACGCCGGTTCGCCGGCTTCGGACTCGACCCTCGGCCCGACCTCCGGCCTGAACATCGACGGCCAGCACCATCACATCTGGGACACGGTGGTCCCGACCTTCCTGCACTACAACCTGCCGCTGCTGGCATTCGGCTGGGTGGCTGCGATGGTGCTGTAACCCCGATATACCCCTGTGGGAGCGAGCCTGCTCGCGAAGGCTGCGGCACATCCGACATGGATGTGACTGATACACCGCTTTCGCGAGCAGGCTCGCTCCCACAGGGTGTTCGCCCATCCGATCCGACAGCCGACCGGTTCCGTCGGAGGGTAGCTCCTACACTGAAAACACGGGTTGTACCTCAATCTCCCCGAAGATCAGCACTGAAGGAGTCAAATCCATGACTGACCGTAAATGCGATTGTCCGAAGTGTTCCTGCATGCTCGGTGAACATCCGATCGTGCGTCACGGCAAGCACTATTGCTGCGAAGCCTGTGCCAAGCATCACGAGCATGGCGAGGAGTGTGCTTCCCAAGGCTGCAAGTGCGCCCACTGAAAACCACGGTACACACAAAAGTGGAGCCTAGTCCGGCTCTACTTCCAGCCTGAGGCTGTCGTCATCGAGGCGTTCGCTGTGGCGGACGGTGCCCTGCAGGCGCCGTCCTTCGACCCGCAGCACCAGGGTCCTGGCATGTTCCAGATCTTCCGGCACTGGCGGCGGGATGCGTATGGCGAAGCAAAAGGCGTCATTTTCGACCTGTTCCAGTCCGATCCGGCACTCGGCGCTTTTGCTGATGCGGCCGGACAATGTGTCCAGACCGTATTCCAGATGCGCAAGGCTGCTGACGGGTGATGCGCTCATGTCCCTTCTCCCCCGAACCTGATGGTTGCCAGAGATTAGTTCGCCGGCCGCCACTTGACGTTTTCCACGCCGAATTTTTCCGCCATCGGCTTGCTGGTCTTTTGCACCTTCTCGCGTCCAAACCTGGGGATTCGCCCAATCCCCGCGTCACAGCTCGCCCAATGCCAGGCTTCTGCGTTGTCCATTTTTTCCAGTCGGATAATGAAAGACTTTGGAGCGCCATGGAGGGTGTACTCGATGACGAATAATTTTGCGCTGTTCATAAAGCCCCGGTTCCTCCCTGTTGTACATAGAAGGATCGCGTGCCAGCGGGAAAATTCACTCGGATTGTCGGATGGCGGCGGTTGCTGGCGACAAATTCGGTGCCCCGTTACCATGCAATCTTCCCGTCCCCCCAATGAACATTGACCATGGCCCTCGCCGCACCGCCCGACCTGAGTGACACCGATGTGCCCGTGCAGCCGCTGGCTCGCACCTATCCGCGCGGGTTGTACATCGAGCCCCATGAGCACGTCTGGGGCCAGTTGCTGTATGCGATGAGCGGGGTGATGTGGGTCGAGACGCCGCACGAGGCGCTGGTGGTGCCGCCGCAGCGGGCGGTGTGGTTGCCGCCCGGCGTGCCCCACGGGATTCGCGTGGTGTCCGACCTGCAAATGCGCAATATCTACTTGCGCCCGTCCCTGGCGGCGACCCTGGATGACAGCGTGCAAGTCATCGAGGTCGGCGGCTTGCTGCGCGAGCTGATCGTCGGCCTGGTGGAGCAGGGCAACGACGGGCCGCCCGAGTATTACGACGCGTTGGTCGGCCTGGCGCTGCTGGAGCTCAAGCGTGCCAGGCGTTCGCTGCTGAAAATCCCGCTGCCGGACGATTCCGACCGTCGGCTGATGAATCTGTGTCAGGCGGTCATGTCGGCGCCTTCGCTGGATATTCCGTTCGAGCAGCACGCAGAAACCGCTGGTGCCAGCGTGCGGACCCTGGCGCGGCTGTTCAAGGACGGTTTGGGCATGGGCTTCGCCGAGTGGCGGCGTCAGGTGCAACTGGCGACGGCGGTGGCCGAGTTGATCCAGGGCGTAGCGGTCAGCTCAATTGCCCGGGAACTGGGCTATTCGCCGAGCAGCTTCAGTGACATGTTTCGTCGTGAACTGGGGGTTGCCCCTTCACAGTTTCCGGCGGCGCAACGCGAGGGCTGAATTTCGCCGGGCCATGCTTTGGCCGAAATTCAGAAGCACTTGGCCGATGCTCGCAGGCGTCGCCCTCTAGACTCAGCGCATACCTCAATTGCCCCGGAGTCTGCCATGAACTACCTCATGTCACTGGCCATCGGTCTGGGTGTCGGTCTGCTCTACGGCGCCCTGGATTTTCGTTCCCCCGCACCCCCGGCCATCGCACTGGTTGGCCTGCTCGGCATGCTCGTCGGCGAAAAACTCTGGCCGATGGGGCGGGAGCTGGTGGCTGGCTGGATTTCCTGAACCTTCTTTGACTCGATGGATACGCCCATGAAAGCTCTGCAATTCGATAAAACCGGTGATCTCTCGGCCCTGCGCTACGTCGAGGTGCCTACCCCCGTTCCCGGCGCCGATGAAGTGCTGGTCGAGATCAAGGCCGCGGGTCTGAACCCCAGCGATGTGAAGAACGTGCTGGGGCGTTTTCCCTACACCACGCTGCCGCGGATTCCCGGTCGTGATTTTGCCGGTGTGGTCGTGGCCGGCCCGCAGGCGTTGATCGGTCAGGAAGTCTGGGGAACGGGCAAGGAACTGGGTTTTTTCGCTGACGGTTCCCACGCGCAGTTCGTCAAGTTGCCGGCCAAAGGCGTGGCGCTTAAACCCACGCACCTGAGCTTCGCCCAGGCCGCCAGCCTCGGCGTGCCGTACACCACGGCCTGGGATGCGCTGGAGCGCAGCCTGGTGACCGCCGAAACCCGATTGCTGGTGATCGGTGGCGGGGCGGTCGGCAGTGCCGCGCTGGCCTTGGCCAAGGTGCGTGGTGCCCGGGTGCTGGCGGCCGCGCGGCGTCCCGAACAGGTCAAGGACTTGCAGGACCAGGGCTACCAGACCCTGCAACTGGATAAACCCGAAGACCTCGGGGCCCAGGTCAACGCCGTCTATGCCGGCGGCGCCGACGTGATTTTCGACACCACCGGTTTCTGGCTACCGGCCTCGGTGCCGGCTCTGGCCGCATTCGGCCGCATCGCGATCATCGCCGCGCCCGTGGACGGTCTCGTGCAGTTGCCAGCCCTGGCGTTGTACCGCAAGGGCGGCTCGGTGGTGGGGATCAACTCCTTGCTGTACGGGGTTCAGGCGTGTGCGGCGATGCTCGAGCAGTTTGGCCGGTTCTTCGATCAGGACCTGTTGCCGTTGCCGCAGGGCTTGTTCGAGTCGCCATTGGCCGAGGGGCTGGAGCGTTATGCCGAAGTGAATCAGGGCAGTGGCGACAAGGTGATTCTGTTGCCTTGACTGCAATCAATGTGGGAGTGACTGTGCGGCGATCCGACCTGCTCGCGTAGACGGCGGCACATCCAGCAATGATGCGACTGGCGCATCGCTTTCGCGAGCAGGCTCGCTCCCACAGGGGCACTATTCGCCAGCGCATCTCCTACAAATGAAAAGGCGCGTTGCTGTAGGATTAGTTACCTGAATTTCAAGAGGTGCCCCTATGAGCGAGCCGATTCGCCTGACCCAATACAGCCATGGCGCTGGATGCGGTTGCAAGATTTCCCCCCAGGTGCTGGAAGTGATCCTGGCCGGCAGCGGGGCGCAGAACCTCGACCCGAAACTCTGGGTCGGCAACGCCTCGCGCGACGACGCGGCGGTGTATGCCATCGACGAAGAGCGTGGAGTGGTCTCGACCACGGACTTTTTCATGCCGATCGTCGACGATCCCTTCGATTTCGGTCGAATTGCCGCCACCAATGCCATCAGTGACATCTATGCGATGGGCGGCGATCCGTTGATGGCGATTGCGATTCTCGGCTGGCCGGTGAACGTGCTGGCCCCGGAAATTGCCCGGGAAGTGATTCGCGGCGGCCGTTCGGTGTGTGATGAGGCGGGCATCCCGCTGGCAGGTGGGCACTCCATCGACGCGCCAGAACCGATCTTTGGCCTGGCCGTCACCGGTCTGGTGCAAAAGCGCCACATGAAGCGCAACGACACCGCCACGGCCGGTTGTCTGCTCTATCTCACCAAGCCCCTGGGCATCGGCATCCTTACGACAGCCGAGAAAAAGGGCAAGTTGCGCAATGCCGACATCGGCCTGGCCCGGGACTGGATGTGCACACTGAACAAACCCGGCAGCCGTTTCGGCAAGCTCGACGGCGTAACCGCGATGACCGATGTCACCGGTTTCGGCCTGCTCGGGCACCTGGTGGAAATGGCCGACGGCAGCCAGCTCACGGCGCGTATCGAATATGACCGCGTACCGCGCTTGCCGGGCGTCGAGTATTACCTCGAACAGGGCTGCGTACCGGGCGGCACGTTGCGCAATTTCGACAGCTACGCCAGCAAGCTCGGGCGGCTCCAGGAGCTGCACAAGCGCGTACTCTGCGATCCGCAGACCAGCGGCGGCCTGCTGATTGCCGTAACGCCGCAAGGCAACGAGCAGTTTCTCTCGGTGGCCGCCGAACTGGGCCTGAGCCTGGAGCCGATCGGTGAACTGGTCGAGCGACAGAGCAACGCGGTCGAGGTGTTTTGATGTCTGTCGACTGCACCGATTACCGCGACATCTTCCTCAACGACCGGCCCATGATGGACGCTCGCGCGCCGGTCGAATTCAACAAGGGCGCGTTTCCCGGTGTGATCAACCTGCCGTTGATGAATGACCTTGAACGCCAGCGGGTCGGCACCTGCTACAAGCAGCATGGCCAGCAAGCGGCCATCGTACTGGGGCATCAACTGGTGTCGGGCGCGGTCAAGGCCGAACGTATCCAGGCCTGGGCCGATTTTGCCCGGGCGCATCCCGATGGCCTGCTGTATTGCTTTCGCGGCGGCCTGCGCTCGCAGATTGTCCAGCAATGGCTCAAGGACGAGACAGGCATCGATTACCCACGGGTAGGCGGCGGCTACAAGGCCATGCGTACCTTCCTGCTGGACACTCTCGATCAAGCCGTGACCCAGTGCGATTTCGTCCTGCTGGGCGGCATGACCGGCACGGGCAAGACCGAAGTGCTCAACCAATTGGGCAACAGCGTGGACCTTGAAGGTCATGCCAACCATCGTGGCTCCAGTTTCGGCAAGCGCGCCACGGGCCAGCCATCGAACATCGACTTCGAAAACCGTTTGGCCATAGATCTGCTGAAAAAACGCGCCAGCGGCATCGAGCAGTTCGTATTGGAAGACGAAAGCCGCGCGGTGGGCAGTTGTGCGTTGCCGTTGCCGCTGTACCAGGGCATGCAGCAGTTTCCGATGGTGTGGCTGGAAGACAGTCTGGAAGGTCGGGTCGAGCGGATCCTGCGCGATTACGTGGTGGATCTGTGCGCAGAATTCATCGACGTGCATGGCGAGGAGGGCTTTGCGCTGTTTTCCGAGCGGTTGCTGGCGAGCCTGAACAATGTGCAGAAGCGCCTGGGTGGCGAACGTCATCGGCGCATGCTGGTTTTGATGGAAGAGGCGTTGGCGGAACAGGCCCGCAGTGGCGCGGTGGATCTGCACCGCGGCTGGATCGAAGGGTTGCTGCGCGAGTATTACGATCCGATGTATGCGTTTCAGCGGGAGAAGAAAGACGCGCGGATCGAGTTTGCCGGAGAGCGGGGGGCGGTTCTCGAGTATCTGCGCGAGCGAGTGAATCAACGGAAGTGATGTGGGTTTTACTGGCCCCTTCGCGAGCAGGCTCGCTCCCACACTGGATCTGCGCGGCACACAAATTTTGTGTTCACCGAAGATTTACTGTGGGAGCGAGCCTGCTCGCGAAGGGGCCCTGTCGAGCGATGCATAACCTCAGGTCGGACAGGTTTGCGAGCCATTATCCAGGCCTTGCTTGTACACATGGCTCTGCAAACTGGCCTTGCCGTTGTGCCAGGTCAGGGTGAGCACATACAGCGAGTCATAGTCGCTGGATTCCCAGTCTTCCATGATGGTCATTTTCTTGCCGGTGGCTTCGCCGGCTACCGTGTTGATCAGCTCCGGCAGGTAGCCGTGTGACCAGGCGGTGTAGATGACCGAGTTGTGATACTTGTCGTGAAGCAGTTCTTCGGCCAGGTCACTGGTGTCATTGGCGGAAAAGTTGATGTTCACCGGCAGGCCGAGCTTGATGGCGCTGGGGTTGATGGTCATCAGGGGACGAATGTAACTGTAGGAATTGTCGAACTCGCCTTCCTCGACGTTACGGGTCGGGTTTGCGGCAAACACATAGTCGGCCTTGCCAAACTTTTCCGGCAGCAGCGTCGCCAGGTCGATGGCGCGGTTCAAGCCCTGGCAATTGAGCTGGCCCAGGCCACCGGCGGGTTTTTCCCCGTGGCGCAGGAAGACCAGCGTCTGGGTGCCATCCATCGGCTGGGCGCGACTCAGGCTGGGCTCCAGCGACAGGAATACCCCCCCGACCGCCAGCAAGACGGGCAGGAGCAGGTAGGCGCGATGTCTGAAGCGATTGGCAAGATTGAGCAAATTCATGAATAAAGGGTTCTTCAGCGCAATTCGTTTAAGGCTGACAAACCTTTACACCGCGATGTTCCTGCGTCGGGTGTTTTCCATGTCGTTGAATCCGGCCTGCTCTCAAACGGGCAGTGCTCAGAGTCCTCTGAGCCCGTTTGGTTCGATTCCGATCGAAAGCCCAGCAATGTACCGGTAACCTTAACGGTTTGCAGTGAAGGTTAGCGACAGGATGTTGCTAAATTGTGGAGACGCTACACCTGATGGTGTTGAAACGGTCGTGATCTCTTTTGATCTCTTCTATCAGCGAGATTAATGGCTGCAAGGGATCGCTGAGCCGCTATCTCCATTATGATCGTCACTCTCAATGTCTTCGTGGATCCAGCCCATGACCGATTTGTCCGCATTTCCCATCACCCGCAAATGGCCGGCCCAGTACCCGGAGTGGATTCAGCTGTACTCCTTGCCGACCCCCAACGGCGTCAAGGTCTCGATCATGCTCGAAGAGATCGGCCTGCCGTATGAACCTCACCGGGTAGGCTTCGACACCAACGACCAGATGTCCCCGGAATTTCTTTCCCTCAATCCCAACAACAAGATCCCGGCGATCCTCGACCCCCATGGCCCGGACGACAAGCCACTGGCGCTGTTCGAGTCGGGAGCGATCCTGATCTACCTGGCCGACAAGAGCGGACAACTGCTGGCCCAGGAATCGGCTGCGCGCTACGAAACGATTCAGTGGCTGATGTTCCAGATGGGCGGCATTGGTCCGATGTTCGGCCAACTCGGGTTTTTCAACAAATTCGCCGGCAAGGACTACGAAGACAAGCGTCCCCGCGACCGCTACGTCGAGGAAAGCAAACGCCTGCTCAGTGTGCTCAATGGCCGCCTTGAAGGGCGTGACTGGATCATGGGCGAACGCTACACCATCGCCGACATCGCCACCTTCCCGTGGGTGCGCAACCTGATCGGCTTCTATGAAGCCGGCGATCTGGTGGGCATTCAGAACTTCCCTAACGTCACGCGGGTGCTGGAACGCTTCCTGGCGCGGCCGGCAGTGGTGCGCGGGCTGGAAATCCCGAAACCAATATCGAATTAAGCCTCTTGCCTGTAGGAGCGAGCCTGCTCGCGATGGTCGTTAACGATGACGCGTGTTTACTGACTAAACGCAGCGCCCTTGAGTCCATCGCGAGCACGCTCGCTCCTGCATTTCGTCCTCTGAAATTCAGGAATACCCATGTCCAGTCAGTTCCCCGAAGCACGCCCACGCCGTCTGCGCCGCAATGCGAGCCTGCGCAGCCTGTTCCAGGAGACCGAGTTCAGCCTGAACGATCTGGTGCTGCCGATTTTCGTCGAAGAAGAAATCGACGACTTCGTGCCGATCAAGAGCATGCCCGGCGTGATGCGCATTCCCGAGTCGAAACTGGCCGGCGAGATCGAGCGCTATGCCCGTGCCGGCATCAAGTCGGTGATGACCTTCGGCGTGTCCCATCACCTGGACAGCAGCGGCAGCGACACCTGGCGCGATGACGGCCTGGTCTCGCGCATGTCGCGCATTGCCAAGGATGCGGTGCCGGAAATGATCGTGATGTCCGACACCTGTTTTTGCGAATACACCGACCACGGCCATTGCGGCGTGCTGCACAACCATGAAGTCGACAACGACCAGACCCTGATCAACCTCGGCAGGCAAGCGGTGGCGGCGGCCCGTGCCGGTGCCGATGTGATCGCCCCCTCGGCGGCGATGGACGGGCAGGTCCAGGCGATTCGCCGGGCCCTCGATGACGCCGGTTTTACCCAGACGGCGATCATGGCCTATTCGACCAAATTCGCCTCGGCGCTCTATGGCCCGTTTCGCGAGGCGGGTGGCAGTGCGCTCAAGGGCGACCGTAAAAGCTACCAGATGAACCCGATGAACCGCCGCGAAGCGGTGCGCGAATCGTTGCTCGACGAACAGGAAGGTGCCGATGCGCTCATGGTCAAGCCGGCCGGTGCGTACCTGGACATCATCCGCGACATTCGCGAAGCTTCGCGCCTGCCGCTGTCGGCGTATCAGGTGAGCGGTGAGTACGCGATGATCAAGTTTGCCGCCCAGGCCGGGGCCATCGATGAAGACCGCGTGGTGCGCGAGAGCCTGGGGGCGATCAAGCGTGCCGGGGCCGACCTGATCTTTACCTACTTTGCGATGGATCTGGCGCTGGCCGGGATTTAAGCACTAGCGCATATCCCCCCTGTAGGAGCGAGCTTGCTCGCGATGGTCGTTAACGATGACGCGTGTTTACTGACTAAACGCGGCGCCCTTGAGTCCATCGCGAGCAGGCTCGCTCCTACAGGGGGATGTGCTGTTCTCAGGGCGCGCCAAAAAACGGCCGGATGCCGTGATCATGCAAGTACCGTTCGATCACTTTCGGGTCCGAGCAGGTCTCGGCGATCGCCACGTAGGTATCGGGCCGCAGCAGATAAAACCCGTTGCGCCCCAGTCCCGCCACTTCGAATGCCGGTCGCCAGCCGAACACGTGCAGTGGCAGATGGTGCTCGTGGCACCAGGCAATCATCTCGTCGCTGGTGTCGCCATAGACATGCACCTGCCAGGTCAGGCACCTGAGCGACTCGAAATTGTCCCCCTCACCGTCGTGGGCCCAGGGCAGGCGATCACCGCCATGCACGTGCCCGGCAACGCCTGCGCTCAAGGGCATGCCCCGATAATTCAGGGTGATCTGCGACACCGTGCGAAACAGGAACTCGCGGGAGGTTTCGAACGAAGTTATTTTCGGTAACAAGAGCGGTGCCAGGCGTGTACGCAGCAAATCGGCGATCCGCCCCTCGGCGGTGACGAAGTTGAATACCCGGTCAGTGGTGGCCACCAGTCGGCGGGCGAAGGCGATACGCTCGGCTTCATAGGTGTCGAGCAGACTGGCCTCGGCAGCACCGCCCAACACGGCCGCCAGTTTCCAGGCCAGGTTGATGGCGTCGCCAATCCCGGTGTTCATGCCCTGGCCACCCGCCGGGCTGTGGACGTGGGCAGCATCACCCAATAAAAACGCCCGGCCGTTGCGAAAGTGATCGGCTACCCGGTGATGCACACGGTAGGTCGAGAACCAGTTCAACTGCTCGACCTGCACCTTCATATGCTCGATGGCCCGGCTGCTGACGTCCTCGAAGCGCAGGGTCTCGGCGTGTTCGGCGCGCTCGTCGCGCACCGTGCCGATCAGGCGGGCACGACCACTGTCTCCCAGCGGAAACACGGCGAGGAAGTCCGCCTCGTCAAGATCCACATGCAGTTCGCCGTTGAAGGTCGGGCCGCTGGCCTGCACGTCGGCGACGTAGAAAATCTGCTGGTAGGTGCCGCCGGGAAACCCGGTATCCAGGGTCTTGCGCACAATCGACCGGGCACCGTCGCATCCGGCCAGGTAACAGGCCTGGCAGATTTCCTGTTGGCCATCGGGCAGGTGCAGCGTGGCGGTGATGCCGTCTGCGGTTTGCTCGAAGCCTGTCAGTTCAGTGTTGCGTTCCACCACGATACCGAAGGCTTCCAGGCGCTCGATCAGCAGCCGCTCGTGTTCGTCCTGCGGGTAAATCTCGAGAAAAGCGTAGGGCGTCAGCCCCTCGCCAATCTGGCTCAGCGGCAAGTGCGCCACGGGTTCACCCTTGACCCAGAAGTTGCCGGCCGTCACCCGATGGCCATTTTGCACCACGGCGTCGTCCAGTCCGAGCTGGCGATACAGCTCCAGCGTCCGTGCCTGGACGGCCAGTGCCCGGGACGTGGTGCCGGGGGCGGTGGTTTTGTCGATGATCCGCACGCGCACGCCCAGTTTGCTCAGCCACAACGCCAGGACCAGCCCGGTCGGGCCGGCGCCGATGATCAACACGTCGCTGCGGTGCATGAGCCTGTCCTCTTTGCTACGTGGATCAAGTATGGTCCAGTCGGGGAGGGCGGCAACCATCGGGCTACCGCGGCCGTAGCCGTTGGCATGCCATTGGTCGTATGGTTGCTCCCGACCAACGGATCAGATGGAACGACATGCAAGCCAAACGATTGATTTCAAGCATCGCCGCCTTGCTGGTACTGGCCGGTTGCGGCAGCCAGCGAACCCAGGAGCCAGTGGCGCGCACTCCGGCCGAAGTGAAGGCTGAAATTGTGCGTTTGCTGCCGGCGAAAGCGGCCGATCCCCAGGGTTGGGCCACGGATATCCAGGTCGCGTTTACCGCGCAAGACATCTCGCCGACCACGAAAAACCTCTGCTCGGTGCTGGCCGTGACCGAACAGGAGTCGACCTTTCAGGCCGATCCGAGCGTACCGGGGCTGGGCAAGATCGCTCGCGACGAGATCGACCGTCGCGCCGCCAGGGCACACATTCCAGGCCTGCTGGTGAGCGCTGCGTTGAAGCTCGATTCGCCTAATGGCAAAAGCTACAGCGAGCGCCTGAATGCCGCGCGCAGCGAAAAGGAACTGAGCGCCATTTTCGACGACTTCATCGGCATGGTCCCGATGGGCAAAAAACTGTTCGGTGGCTTCAACCCGGTGCATACCGGCGGGCCGATGCAGGTCGCGATTGATTTTGCCGAGCAGCAGGCCAAGGGCTACCCGTATCCGGTGCAGGGCTCGATTCGCCATGAAGTGTTCACCCGGCGCGGCGGCATGTATTTCGGCATTGCGCATCTGCTTGGCTATCCGGTGAGCTATCCACAGCCGCTGTACCGCTTTGCGGACTTCAACGCGGGTTGGTACGCCAGCCGCAACGCCGCGTTTCAGAATGCAGTGAGCCGGGCTTCCGGTATGCCGTTGGCGCTGGATGGCGATCTGGTGAACTACGGTTCGATCATGCCCGGCACCACGGAACTGGCCGTGCGTAGCCTTGGCAAGCAACTGGACATGCGCAATCCGACGATCCGCGAGCAACTGGAGGAGGGGAAAACCCTGGCGTTCGAAGACAGCAAACTCTATCGGCGGGTTTTCGAGCTGGCGGAACGGTCAGAAGGCCGGCCGCTGCCCCGTGAAGTGTTGCCGGGGATCGTGCTGCAAAGCCCGAAAATCACCCGCAAACTCACCACCGCGTGGTTCGCCAATCGGGTCGATGAGCGTTACCAGCGTTGCATGGCGCGGGCAGGGAAGTGATCGTGGTGTAAAAAAAGCACAAAAAACCCGGCGGGTGAGGCCGGGTTTTCTTTGAGTCCTGCGGTAGAGCCCTGCATTCAGGCAGCGCGGCTTTCGATCAGACGATCCGAACCGCCTTCGGCGACGCGGTTTTGCAGCAGTTTGTCAGAGCCGCCTTCGGCGACGCGGTTTTGCAGCAGTTTGTCAGAGCCGCCTTCGGCGACGCGGTTTTGCAGCAGTTTGTCGGAACCGCCTTCGGCAACGCGGTTCTGCAGCAGTTTGTCGGAACCGCCTTCGGCAACACGTTTTTCCAGCAGGCGATCCGAACCACCTTCAGCCACACGATTCTCGATCAGGCGATCGGAACCACCCTCGGCCACACGGCTTTCAATCAGACGATCCGAGCCGCCTTCAGCGACCACGGGTTGAGCAGAAGTTGCGGCAAAAGCGTTAACTGCGAAAACCGAGAAAGCGATGCTGAGGAGGGTCTGGCGTTTCATGATGGTGTGCTCCGGGGTGCTGATGGGTTGGTATGGAGCAGATGTTACGCCGGGGATTTTTTAAGAGAACTTCATTGAGGTGATGGTGAACATCGACGGCAATGATAGGTGCGATGCCATACCTCTTGTGAGCGTGATGGTGCGATCGTCGGACGGTCGCTGCGTGGCGGGTAGCGGCTTCTACACTGGATAGCTGGCGTGCTCGTCTGCCGGGACGGTTGATGAGGCGCCGCAGAGATCGCGGTGTACAAGGAGACGTTCATGTACCAGCTCTACGGTCATCAGAACTCCGGGGCGGCGGCCATCGAGGCCGCCCTTGAACTCTGTGATATTCCTTATCGCTTCATCGATGTCGAGACGTCTGCAGAGGCAGCCCAGGCGCTGGAGAAACTCAATCCGCTGAAACAGATTCCAACTTTGCAGCTACCCGATGGCGGCGTGCTGACCGAGAGCGCGGCGATCCTGATCCACCTCGGGCTGACCTTCCCCGCATCGCGATTGCTGCCGCAAGACCCGGCCGAGCGGGACCAGGCCATTCGTGGCCTGGCCTACATCGTCAGCAATTGCTATGCGGCCATCGGCATCATTGACTACCCCGAACGCTGGCTGGCCGAAGCGGATGAGTCGTCCAGGCAGAACCTCATGGCGGGAGCCCGCCGGCGCCTGCACTGGAGTTGGGAGGTGTTTGCCGATCAGTTCTCGGGCGAGCTGTATCTGGGCAGCGAGAAGCCAGGGGCCCTGGATGTGCTGGCGGCGGTGATCTCGCGATGGGCGGGCAGTCGGGAGCATTTGCGCAATGCCCGGCCAGGGTTTTTCGCCTGGCTGGAACGCATCGACCGCCACCCGGCACTGGCACCGGTGTTCGCCCGGCATTGGCCAGCCTGAACACCTAAAAAACAAATGTGGGAGCGAGCCTGCTCGCGAATACGTCTGGTCATTCAACATCTACATTGACTGACATACCGCTTTCGCGAGCAGGCTCGCTCCCACAAATGCAATGCAACGTGTCCGGACTTATTCCCCGCGAATGTACTGTTCCAGCTGGCGAATCAATTCAGCCTGTTCGGCAATGGCTTCCTTGACCAGGTCACCGATTGACAGCAGGCCGATCAATTTGCCATTTTCCACCACCGGCAAGTGACGCAGACGCCTATCGGACATGATGCCAAGGCAGGTATCCACGGTTTGATGGGTGTCGACGGTAATCACTGGCGACACCATGATGTCGCGCACCGGCGTGCCCACGGAAGAGCGGCCGTGCAGCACCAGTTTGCGTGCATAGTCCCGTTCGCTGATGATGCCCACCACTTCATCATTGTCCACCACCAGCAAAGCGCCGACGTTTTTCTCGGCCATCTTCATCAGCGCTTCAAGCACCATGTGATCGGGTTTGATCTGGTGCACTTCCTGATTCTTCTGATCTTTGAGCTTGAGCAGTTGGGCGACGGTTTTCATGGTGGTTACTCGGGTGTTGTCGTTGTCCTTGAAGCATCGTAGACGCAAGCGTTCAGGGCAAGGGCGAAAGCGGCAGACAGCACGCAAAAAACGTCATTTGGCGGTTTTTCTTTAGCAAACCCTCATTTCAGGCCCGGCACACCTCCTGTGGGAGCGAGCCTGCTCGCGAAAGCGGACTGGTAGTCGATAAAGATGTTGAATGTTATGACCCCTTCGCGAGCAGGCTCGCTCCCACAGGATCGGCGTGCGTCTGACAGGCCTGCGGTAAACGCGCTATCCCGACCGATGACGGGTAGAATCCCCCTCTGAATCAACGTTGAGGTTTGCAGTGGTGGATCTACAGCAGGGCTTCGTCCTGACCCGGCATTGGCGCGATACCCCGGCCGGTACGGAAGTCGAGTTCTGGCTGGCGACCGACAGCGGTCCCCGGCGCATCCGCCTGCCGCATCAACCGTCGGTGGCGTTCATCCCGGCCGGGCAGCGTCAGCCTGCCGAAAACGTTCTGCATGACGAGAAGAACGTCGAGCTCAGGCCCCTGGCCCTGCTGGATTTCGAACATCGCCCGGTCCTCGGGCTTTACTGCCAGCAACATGGCCAGTTGATCCGCCTGGAAACCGCGCTGCGCCGGGCCGGTGTCGAGGTGTTCGAGGCCGACGTGCGCCCGCCGGAACGCTACATGATGGAACGCTTCATCACCGCGCCGGTGCGCTTCAGTGGCAAAGCGGATGCCGAGGGCCTGCTGCTCGACGCACAGATGAAAGCTGATCCCGGCTACCGGCCGAGCCTCAAGCTGGTGTCACTGGACATCGAGACCACGGCTCAGGGCGAGTTGTATTCCATTGCCCTGGAAGGCTGCGGCGAGCGGCAGGTGTACATGCTCGGCCCGCCCAATGGCGACGATAGCCAGGTGGATTTCCAGCTCGAATACTGCGATTCGCGGACCCTGTTGCTGAAAAAGCTCAACGAATGGTTTGCCCGGTTCGACCCCGACGCGATCATCGGCTGGAACGTCGTGCAGTTCGACTTGCGGGTGCTTCACGAACACGCCCGGCGCCTGGCGGTGCCGTTGAAACTGGGGCGTGGCGGCGAGGAAATGCAGTGGCGCGAACACGGCAGCGGCAATCACTACTTCGCCTCTGCGGCTGGTCGATTGATCATCGACGGTATCGAGGCCCTGCGTTCGGCGACCTGGAGTTTTCCCTCGTTCAGCCTGGAAAACGTCGCGCAAACCTTGCTCGGCGAGGGCAAGTCCATCGACAACCCGTACCAGCGCATGGACGAAATCAATCGCATGTTCGCCGAGGACAAACCGGCGCTGGCCAAATACAACCTCAAGGATTGCGAGCTGGTCACACGGATTTTCGCCAAAACCGAGTTGCTCACCTTCCTGCTGGAACGGGCCAGCGTCACCGGTTTGCCGGCCGATCGCATGGGCGGTTCGGTGGCGGCGTTCACTCACCTGTATATGCCGCTGATGCACCGTCAGGGTTTCGTTGCGCCGAACCTCGGCGGCAAGCCCCCCGAAGCCAGCCCTGGCGGTTTTGTCATGGATTCGCAGCCGGGGCTGTACGAATCGGTGTTGGTGCTCGACTACAAAAGCCTCTATCCGTCGATCATCCGGACCTTCCTGATTGACCCCGTGGGGCTGATCGAGGGACTCAAACACCCGGGCGATAGCGAGTCCGTGCCGGGTTTTCGTGGCGCACGCTTTTCGCGCACCCGGCATTGCCTGCCATCCATCGTCGCCCGGGTGGCCGAGGGTCGGGAAGCCGCCAAGCGCGAACACAACGCACCGCTGTCCCAGGCGCTGAAAATTATCATGAACGCGTTCTACGGCGTGCTCGGCTCCAGCGGCTGTCGCTTCTTCGACACGCGCCTGGCTTCGTCCATCACCTTGCGCGGGCACGAGATCATGCTGCGCACCCGCCAGTTGATCGAGGCCCAGGGGCATGCAGTGATTTACGGCGATACCGATTCGACCTTCGTCTGGCTGCGTCGCGCCCATGGCCAGCAGGAGGCGGCGCAGATCGGCCAGGCGCTGGTGGCGCACGTCAATCAGTGGTGGCGCGAGCATGTGCAGCAGGAATATGGCTTGCAAAGCGTTCTCGAACTGCAGTTCGAAACCCACTACAAACGCTTCCTGATGCCGACCATCCGCGGCGCCGAAGAAGGCAGTAAAAAGCGCTACGCCGGCCTGGTGACCCGTGCCGATGGCAGCGACGAAATGGTCTACAAAGGCCTGGAAACCGTGCGCACCGACTGGTCGCTGCTGGCCCGGCAATTCCAGCAAGAGCTCTATTCGCTGATCTTTCTGCGCAAGCCCTATCGGGAGTATGTGCGGGACTACGTGCGCAAGACCCTGGCCGGTGAGTTCGATGACCGGCTGATCTACCGCAAACGCCTGCGCCGCAGCCTCGACGACTATCAGCGTAACGTGCCGCCCCACGTGCGCGCGGCACGCCTGGCCGACGAGTACAACGACCGGCAGGGTCGCCCGCGGCAATACCAGAACGGCGGCTGGATCAGCTACGTGATCACCGTCGCCGGCCCTGAGCCGCTGGAAGTGCGCAGCGCGCCCATCGATTACGATCACTACATCACCCGGCAACTGCAACCGGTGGCGGACGCGATACTGCCGTTTGTCGACGACGACTTCTCAACCCTGATTGGGGGGCAGCTGGGCCTGTTTTGAATCCAGAAGCGACAAGGTCCAGTCATCCAGGATGCCGTGGAAGTATTGGTTCAAGGCTTGCTGGAAAAGGCTGTCGGCGTCGGCGACCTGGGCAAACAGGGTCATCGAGGAGTGAAACTTCAGGTCGTCGGGATGACCGAAAATCCCGGCCACCGAACGCTCCCGGATGTTCAGCACTTCCTGGGTGCAGGTGCGCAGCCGGGCGCCCAGCAATGGATGTTCGAGGTAGGCCAGGGCTTCCTCCCGCGAGTGGATGGCATAGCGGCGCGACATCTCGCTGCCGCCGAGCCCGGCAAACTGCGGAAAAATGAACCACATCCAGTGACTGCGCTTGTGCCCATTGTTCAGCTCGTTCTGAACCCGGTCGAATACCGGTGCCTGAGCCTGGAGAAAGCGTTGCAGATTGAACGGGTCCAGGCGGTCGGTGCTTCTCATGGCGAAGCTCTCTGACTGCGGTGGTTCAGACCATGGCCAGCCGCTGTTTGCGTTGTGGCGCGTGAAACGCTTGGTCCAGCGCCTCCAGATCCCCGGCTTCAAGCTGCAAATGGGCGGCTTGGGCGTTGAGCTGCACATGCTCGGGGCGGACCGCTTTGGGGATGGCGATCACGTCGTCCTGACGCAGAATCCATGCCAGCGCCACTTGTGCTGGCGTTACGTCGTGTCGGGCGGCCACCTGTTCGAGGGTGGCGTTGGCGAGCATTTTTCCACCCTGGCCGATCGGGCAGTAAGCCATGACTGGCATCCGCTGCTGTTGACTCCAGGGTAACAAGTCAAATTCTATGCCGCGCTGCTCCAGATTGTAGAGCACCTGATTGGTGGCACAGGCTGGGGCGTTCAGTTCCCGCATGTCATCGAGGTCGAAATTGGATACGCCCCAACGACCGATCTTGCCGGCTTCGCGCAGGCGCTCGAAGGCGTCGACAGTTTCTTCCAGGGGATACTGGCCGCGCCAATGCAGCAGATACAGGTCGATATACTCGGTGCCAAGCCTGTTCAGGCTTCGCTCGCACGCTTGGGGAATGCCCTGGCGGCTGGCGTTGTGCGGGTACACCTTGCTGACCAGAAAGACGCTGTCGCGCCGACCGGCGATGGCATCGCGGACCACTTCCTCGGCACCGCCTTCGGCGTACATTTCAGCGGTGTCGATCAGGGTCATGCCCAGTTCGATGCCCAGGCGCAACGCTGCGACTTCTTCCTTGTGCCGAGAACGGTCTTCGCCCATCTGCCAGGTCCCCTGGCCGATAACCGGGACCCTGGCGCCAGCCAACTCAAGCGTGCGCATGCAAACCTCCTTCATGAATGCCGATGGTCAAATCAATGGGCAGCAGAATAGTCCATCGGTTCCCTTGCCGGGCTGTCGCAGGCGGCGATCTTCTTGATCCGCACCTTGCCGGTGATCGATTGCTTTGTGCCGATTCTGCACTTTTTTGAAATGCCCGGCTCTATCCATGGCAGCCTGCGGCGATCCCCGCCGTCGGCCCATGCCCAAGTTCAAGAACCCATGGCTCGAGTTTCACCCGCGATCAGCACAAAAATCCGCCGTCGTTGCCTGCTGCTGGCAGGTCTGTCGATGTTCTTCGTCACCGGTTGCAGCCAACAGCAGGGCGGCGCCATCCTTACCCAGATGCGCGAAGGCAAACCCCAGGAGTTCCTGCAAACCAGTGTCGACCGCATGGCCACCCTGACCATGCGCGACAACCTCGACAGCCTTTACCTGCTCATGGGCAAGCTCTACCTGCGCAACCCCGATGAGCTGAAAAAGTCGGGTTTCCTCGATGCCCGTACGGCCGGCAAGCAAGTGCGCATGGCTATTGAACTGCAACAGCCGTTACCGACCCTGGGCGGCAAAAAGGACCTGGCAGCCCTGCGTTTTGCCATGAGCCCTGCGTTTCTCGGCGATCGGGTCGGGGCGTTCATCTATGCCATCGGCAGCATGCTGGTGACCGCCCATGGCAATCGCCTGGAGTTCTACATGACGGATACGATCAACCCGGTATTCGTCAGCAATGCCGCACGCAATATCGAGATTGCCACCTGGATCCTCAGCCAGCGACAAGACAAAGAGGGCCAACCCTTGCTGTTCTCCAACGAGATCTCGGAGGAGGGCAGCAACCTGAGCTTTGCCGTCGAGTTCGGCAAGATCGTCGCCCGGCTGGACCTGCTGACCCGGATGCTCGATGAACGCTACCGACGCATCGGCCTCAACTATGCCCAGAGCCTGCTGTTCCTGAATTTCCTCCCTGTACAGTGAGCACGAAACATATTCCTTGTGGGAATTGAATTCAGGGCATAAAGATAGATCGCATCGATATAACTGGTTATAAGAAATATCGCTATGCTGCGGGCCAGATTTCCCCTGCGATCTTTGTGGAAGTATTCATGGATTTAGTGAACATCGGGTTGGTCGTCGCCGGGCTGGTCGTCGGCTTCATCGTCGGCATGACGGGCGTGGGTGGCGGGTCGCTCATGACGCCGATCCTGCTATGGTTCGGCATCAATCCGGCGACCGCGGTCGGTACCGATCTGCTGTACGCCGCCATCACCAAATCCAGCGGTGTACTGGTTCACCGAAAGAACAACAACATCGACTGGGCGATCACCGGCTGGCTGACCTTGGGCAGCGTGCCGGCGGTGGCATTGACGCTGTGGTTTCTCAGCACCCTGCACAGCGCCCCCGAGGCGATGAACGCGATCATCAAGCAGGCCCTCGGTTTCGTGTTGTTCGCCACGGCTCTGGCGATCCTGTTCAAAAAGCGCCTGCTCGACTTCGCCCACAAGCGTGCGGGTGGCAACTACAACCCCAGCGGATTGCGCCTGAATGCGATGACGGTCGTCACCGGCCTGGTCCTTGGCACCATGGTCGCGCTGACGTCCATCGGCGCCGGTGCACTGGGCACCGTGGCGTTGTTCATTCTCTACCCGATGCTACCGACCCGCCGCCTGGTGGGGACTGAAATTGCCCACGCCGTGCCGCTGACCCTGGTCGCGGGCCTTGGCCATGCCAGCATGGGCAACATGGATTGGCACGTCCTGGGTTACTTGCTGGTGGGCTCGTTGCCGGGGATTTACCTGGGCAGCCACTTGACCGGGCGTATCTCCGACGAACTGCTGCGCCCCTGCCTGGCGACCATGCTGTTGTTGATCGGTTACAAACTGGCGTTCTGATTCCATCCGCCACGCCAGCTTCATTCGCGGGTGAATATTTCCAGCAGATGCCCGTCCGGGTCATCGAAATACACCCGCCGTCCTCCCGCGTAATCATTGATCTCCCTCAAGCGCTGCTTGCCCGGGTCGGCCCACCACGGCTGACCGTTGGCTTGCAGGCGTGCGAAGGCCGCATCGAAATCCTCGTCGCCGATCAGGAATGCGTAGTGCTGGGATGCTATCGGTGGGTCGTTGTCGTAGAAATCCAGTGACACGCCGTTGTCGAATTTGACGATCAGCATGGGCCCGAAGGGCTGCGGGGCGGGCAGGCCAAGGAGGCCGGCCAGGAAATTCGCCGAAACCTGCTTGTCCCGGCACCAGACGATGGTGTGGTTCAACTGGGCACTCATGCGCAAGTCCTCACGATGGATCGGTCGGGTTGTCATGAGTCTTCAGATTAGCTCAGCCTGTTGCGCTATGACCGCCCTGACCTAAGCTTGGGACAAGGCGAAAAACATTTGCGGTACGTCACCCGGAACAATCGCCGCGATGCGCAATCATTAGAGCGTGGATATCAAAAAGGAGATGCGCATGCTCATCAGGTCACTGACCCTGGCTGCTTTGCTGGCGATTGCCGGCCCCTTGTTCGCCACTGATGGCGACTCACCGCTGGACATGGACAAGGGCAGGTCCCGGCCACTGATTGTCATCGCTCCGAGCACTGTTGATCCGGCCTGGGTCAGCCTGAAAAAGTCGCTGGATGAGCCGGCCAATCGCAAGGGATTCACCGACCGCAACATGGTGCTCTACACCGTGCTCAACCTGATGGGCCAGCGCGACGGCAAGGACCTCGGGCCACAAGACACGGCGGCGCTGATCCGCTCGCTCAAGCTGGGTGCCGGCGCCAGGACCAAGGTGATCCTGGTCGGCAAGGACGGCGAAAAGAAACTCGAGCAATCGGACGCCATCAAGCTGGACGAGATTTTCAGCGCCGTCGATCAACTGCCGGCGGCCGAGAAAGAATTTACGGCGACCGTGGCCGCACCTGTCGCTGAAGCCGAGCCGGCAGTCAAAGGCACCAAGGCCGGGAAAAACAGCAAACCGGCAAAACCCGCCAAACCGCCTGAAATGCCGGATGATTGATCCAGCGCCGGCCCGCTTTCGGCGAGGTCATGAACCCTGTGGGATCGCTGCACCGTCGATCCCACATCGATTCATTGCACCAACCGGTTTACCAGCTGTAGCGATAACCCACGGTGGCCGCCCAGGGCTGTTCGATATCACTGCCCTTGGTGTAACCGGCCTCGACAAAAAGGTCGTGCTGCTGCGCCATCGACACCCTCATCCCACCACCGATTTCGGCCCTTGAACCTGGCAGGCGGCTGTCGAGTTTCACGCCGTTGACCTTCACACGACCATCGCCTGCATGCTCGGTAATCCACGCTGCTTTGGCATAGGGTCTTATCGCAATGCCGTTATCCAGTTGCACATCACGACCGAACAAGCCGCCGGCACGACTTTGCAGCGATTTTATCGAATCCTGTTCAACGTCCAGTCCGTTGCTCGCCGTATAGCGGCCACCGCTGACACGGGCCATTTGCAGCCCCGCCTGGGGCTCGACAAACCAGCCCTGGCCGAGTCCGATGGACTGGCCGATTTGAACATCGGCGCTCACTGCGTGGGTCTTGAAATGCGCCTTGACCGGCTCACCCAGGTTGCTGGTGATGTCGATGTCGTTGTCCAGTCGGCTGTATTTCAACGCGCCATCGAGGTACAGCCCGCCGTGATCCAGATAGCTGGCATAGGCACCGACACTGAGGCTGTCGATCTTGCCTTTGCTGGCCTCACCGAAATCCTGGCGTCCCTGGCCCTGGCCGAACAGACCGCCGACGTACAGTGTTCCGTCGGCGAGCGGCAGCGCCTTGTCGGCACCGATTTCCATACCGTTGACCTGCTGCTGGAACGCGCGACTGGCGCCAGTGTCCAGGCGTTGTTCGACGCCATAGCCATGGGTCCAGAGACCGCCCTTGTCCTTGCCCGAACGCAGATCGTCGAAATGGCCGGTGGTGGCGTGCATCTGGGCGCTGATCAGGGCCGTAGCGGCCATCTGGCTGGCGACGGCGGCGTTGGCGCCTTTACTCAAGACCTCGGACTGCGGCAGGCGGGGAGGCTGGACGGGGCTGACAGGCTCAGCAGGGTCCACAGGAAAAACCGGTTCTACCGGCGGCTGCACGGATGGTTCTACAGGCGGCGTTACCGGCGGCTGCACGGGTGGTTCTACAGGCGGCGTTACCGGCGGCTGCACGGGTGGTTCTACAGGCGGCGTTACCGGCGGCTGCACGGGTGGTTCTACAGGTGGCGTTACCGGCGGCTGTACGGGCGGCTCTACAGGCGGCTCTACAGGCGGGGTGACGGGGTCGATCACGGCCAGATTGGCCAGGTACCAATCATTGCCCTGCTGCTGTAACTGGTAACGATAGGCGCCGACATCAATGGTCTGGCCAAAGAGCTTGAAACCGCCACTGCCGCCACTGCCGTTGACCAGCATCAACGGCTGTTGCGGGCCCGCAGGTGAGCGACCCGAATCGGCAACCACCAACGTCGGGGTGTCGCTGACCGGTCCCAGTACCTCGATCAAGTCGCCTTGCAAGGCGGCCAGGTCGGTATTCATCAGGAATGAGCCATTTCCCGTTAGCGGACCCTTGATCGTCAGGGTATGGAAGCCGTTGATCGCGGGATCGGCGAACCGGACCTGTCCGTCGACATGGTTTGACCCGCCGAGAATCGCATCGCCCTTTATTTGCAGGACGCCGCCGCTGTTGAGGTTCGTATCGCTGGCGTCGGCGCCAGCGCCCAGGACCATCAGCCCGCCCTGGTTGATGGTGGAGAAGTGCACATGGGTGCCCGCGACGCTTTCCATCATCCCGCCCTGATTGACGATGGTGTCGATGGCTGACGCGGATTCGTTTACCGACAGGACGCCGCCGCTGTTGACCGTCGTGAGTTGGGCAACTCCCCGTTGATAGACATTCAGTTCGCTGTGGTTGACCGAGGTGTTTTCGGCCTTGCCGTCCATGGACACGAACATGGCGCCACCGTTGAGCCGGGTATCGCTGATCACCGCGTTGTGCACCACATCGATAAACCCGTCATTGAGCGTCGTGCGCAGGGCCGTGGCCGAATCCAGCAGGACCATCTGGCCACCATTTAAAACGCTGTCCTGGGCCGAGCCGGTATCGTTGACCATCAGCCAACCCTGCTGCGTTTCATTGCCATTGACCGTGGTGCCGATCGATTGGCCCCAATCCCAGATAGCGAAATTGCCATGGTTGACCGTGCTGTCCCTGAGCACACCGCCGGTGCCGATGTTCAATGTGTTGCCATTGTCGATCAGCACATTGGTCAGCGGTGAGGTCTGGCAGACGATTGCATCGCAACTGGCGGCATTCGCCAGACCTGAGGTGGTCCCCAATAACAGCAAGGCACCCGAGACCGAAACCCGAGAAAATCGCACACCCAAAGCAAACATAATGATCCGCCGACAACAGGGAGAAGAGGCGGCGAATTCTGCGCAGGCGCGAGGGTGGGGTAACGCTGGAGAATCCCAAGTTTTTGTAGGAATGGTCCTACAGGTTATCGCTGTCGATGACGCGCTGGATGTGCGCCTGCAATCGCTTCATCTGCTGGGCGAAGGCCTCGAACAAACGATGCACTTCCTGTCGTGTGGTCGTTGCCTCGCAGCCTGATTCCAGGCATTCGCAGGCCCCGATCAATGGCGTTGCCTGAATGATCCGCGCGCTGCCGAGGATTTTGTGGCATCGGCGGCCCATGGCGCTGAATTCGCCTGCGTGAAACAGGCCCTGCATGGCGTCGTAATCTTCCTGGTTGGTGCGCAGCACGGTCGTCAACAACTGGCGGGTCATGACCGCGTCGCCAGCGGTTATGTCGGTGACCCTGGACAGGTCGAAGCACGGCGTGCACGCCTGGTGTGTCCGTTCGGCCTCGTGCAGGTAACGTTCCAGCGCACTGCGGGTGAGTGGCTTGAACAGGCAGGCGTTCATGCCGGCATCGAGGCAACGCTGGATTTCCTCTGGCTGGGCATTGGCGGTCAGCCCCACCACATGGGTTGGTAAGCGACCTTCGGCCGCTTCAATGGCGCGCAACTGGCGGGTCATCCTGTCGCCGTTGAGCAGCGGCATGCTGCAGTCGGTGATCAGGTAATCGAACGTGCCCTGGCGCCACAGATTGAAGCCTTCCAGGCCGTTCTCGGCGCAGGTGACACGCATCCCCAGGGATTCGAGCTGGCGTTGCAATACCACGCGATTGAACTCGTGATCCTCGACAATCAGCACGTTGCGCAGCGGAAGTGGCGGCAATGACTCATTATCGATGGGCGATGGCGCGCTGCCTTCACTGACTGGCGCCACCTGCAGTGTCAGCGTAAAGCATGAGCCTTGGCCGGGGGTGCTGATGCAGTCCAGCCGGCCACCCATCAGCCTGGTCAGTTGTTGGCAGATGGCCAGGCCGAGACCGGTGCCGGTCTGCAATTCGGAGTCCTGAGCGGCAAACTGGGTGTAAGGCCGGAACAGGCGCTGGCGTTGTTGTTCGTCCATACCGATACCGGTGTCTTGCACCACCAGGCGCAGATCGGCGGGTGGTGTACCGCTGTCAAGGCTCAGCTCGACGGTCACCGTACCCTGTGTTGTGAACTTGATGGCATTGCTCACCAGATTGGACAGGATTTGCCGAAAGCGCAGTGCGTCGAGTTGCACCGCGTGGCCAGGGCCATGGCTGACAAACTCCAGAACGAGGTTTTTCTGTTGGGCGAGGCTGGCGAAACTCTGCAACACCGTGCGCGCCAGGTGATGCGGGTAGCTACTGGTGTTGCGTAACTCAAATTGCCCCGACTCGATCTTCGACAGGTCGAGAATCTCGCCAATCAATTCCATCATGCCGTCGGCGGATTTCTGCGCGATGTCGATCAGTTCGGCGTCGGTGTCTCGTTCGTGCTGATGCTCGCGCAGCAGTTCGAGTACTCCCACCAGCGCACTCATGGGCGTGCGGATTTCGTGGCTCATGACCGCCAGGAAATGGCTTTTGCCGCGATTGGCCGCCTCGGCCTGTTTCCTGGCCTGGATCAGCGCCTGTTGCAGGTGGTGTTGTTCGGTCAGGTCGATCCAGCCGCCAATGACGCCGGTCATGGTGCCATTGGAGTCACGGTATGGCAGCGCCCAGTGGTAGACGTGGTGCGTCTGGCCTTTGACCGTCATGGTGAAGTTGTCGAAGGACGGTTCCCCGCTCTCCAGGGTCGCACGGTGAATCCGCTTGTAACTGTGGGCGTCGTCCAGGGGCAGGATGTTGGCTTCAATCAAGCCTTTGTTCAGTACCCGATCCAGCTCGACCTGCATCGTTTGCAGGTAGGCACGATTGCAGGTGAGCAACAAGCCTTTGCGGTCGCGGACGTAGATCGGGTGAGGCGTGCCATCCACCAGTACCTTCATGAACTCCAACTGGTCGTTCAAGGCTTTTTGCGCCTTGAGCCGTTCGGCGATTTGCCGGCGAAGCCCGAAGTTCCAGGCAAGCACCACCAGCAGTACCAGGACCATTCCCAGTACCGCCCGAAAGAACCAGTTTTTGTAGCCGCTCCAGGCACCGTGGCTTTCCTGTGGGTTCTGCCAGCGATTGGCCAGGCCACTCAGCTCATCGGGCGAGATGTCGAGCAGCGCCTTGTCGAGGATCGATGCCAGTTCGGTGTTCTGTTTGCCGCTGGCAAAGGCAATCAGCGCCGGTTGCGCGCCAAGCACCGAATCGATTTGCAGCTGGCCGCGGAAAAACCGGTCGATCAGATAGCCGGCGCCAAGTTGCGGCTGAATGACGCCTTCGACCTGACCTTCGGCCAGCAACTCGTACGTCTCGATCGGGGTATCGACCTGTACCACCTTGATGTCGGGCCATTCGCGCTCCAGCCAGTTGGCTGCTGCGGAATCCTTGATGATCGCCACCGACTGACCCTTGAGCCGGGCCAGGCCTTCGTGTTCGGGCTGCACTCGGGTGACCAGTACGAACGGGTTGATCATGTAGGGCCGGGAGAACGCCAGCCGCTCTTCGCGCCGGTCGCTGTAGGTCAGTGCAGCGATCAGGGCGGGTGGGTCGCGTTCGCTGCGGCGGATCATGGCTTCCACCGAAGACACCTTGCGCGGGCGGAACACCAGGCCGGTGCGGTCGTTGATCATTTCCAGCAAATCGGCCGCCATGCCACGCATCTGGTCTTGCGAATCAAACAGGCTGAAGGGTGAATACAGGTCGTTGGCCAGCACTTCGATCTGCGGATGATCCTTGATCCATTGCTGCTCGGTGTCGGTCAGTTGCAAGCGGTTGTAGCCAAGTCCCGGGTTGGCGCCGATTCCCCAGCGACGGGCGATGACTAAGCGTTCCTGGGGCGAAAGGGTGGCCAGTGCACTGTTGAGCAGGGTCAGTAGCTGACGGTTCTGGCGCTGCATGGCAAAACTGAATCCCAGGCCTTCGGAATCACGCTGGATGGTCTGTTTCAGGCTCTGTTGGTAACTGCGCTCCAGCAGGTACTGTGCGGAAATCGCGTCGGTGAGCAGCACGAGGCCATCGCCATAGGCCACCCTGCCGAGGCCGTGCTGGGTCGATTCGACGGTTTGCACAGGGTGGTCGGGAAACAGCGAGATCACCCGATCCCGTTGAATCCAGTCCGGATCGAACAGCACCGTGGTACCCGATGGCAGTTCATTGTTCATCCAGTGCGTGCCGAAGCGGCTGATCAACACGGCCTGGTCGTAGGCGTAGGGCGCACTCAGGCGCAGGTCGCTGTGCTCCGCTTCCAGGTGATTGATCCCCGGCACCAGATCGATTTCGCCCCGTTGCAGCGCACTCAACGCATCAGACTGACGGGCATAGCGCTCCACCCGCACGCGTACGCCCAGGGCTCGCGCCAGCAAGTCGAGATAGTCGGCCGAAAGACCTTCGTAATCCTTTTGGTTGGCCGTGATGTCCAGTGGTGGACGGTCAGGCAGATAAACCCCGGCGCGCAATTCACCCTTGTTTTTCAACCACTGGCGCTGCTCGGTATTGAGCGAGAGGTTCATGTCGCTTGTGGTCGCACGGCTGAGCAGCACCAAGGGATCGGCGCAGACGGACAGGGCCACCAGTAACAAGCCGAGCACTGCCGACAACCGCCAGACCAGTCGATTCATGGGTCAGGCCAGGTCGTTGCGTCTGGCGAACTCGATCAGCTCAAGCAAATTGCTGGCGTTGAGCTTTTGCATCAGGCGGGTCTTGTAGGTGCTGATCGTTTTGTTGCTCAACAACATATCGTCGGCGATCTGCTTGTTGCTCTGGCCCTGGGCCAGGCCGTGCAACACCTTGAGCTCGCGTCGGGTAATGCCGCTTAGCAGTTGCGCATCGTTGCGGGCGAAATCGCTGTGGCGCACCGAATTGAGCGTACCGACCGGAAACCAGGACTTGCCACTGGCTACCGCCTTGAGCGCAGTCACGATTTCCACCGGGTCATCGACCTTCGATAAAAAGCCGGATGCGCCTGCCCGCATGCATTGCGCGGCGTACGCCTGGCCTTTGAGCCCCGTGTGGACCAGGACATGAGCCGGGCTGCCGCCGATGCGCAGGCGATCGATCACCGCCATGCCGTCGATCTGCGGGATATCCAGGTCAAGCACTATGGCATCGGGTTTGAGCTCGAACGCCTTGCTTAACGCGTCCACACCGTTGTCGCACTCGCCGACAATGACATGGCCTTCACGGGTCAGAATCATCCCGATCGCCATGCGCACGACAGCGTGGTCATCGACCAACAGCACTTTCATGGATCAATCCTCATGTCCTGTTTCAGCATAGTCCTGCCGTCCAAAAGGGTCCGGCAGACCTGATGCATGGCCTGGAGCAACAAAAAAGAGGCGCGAATCCTACTTGGTTTGTGTGGCTATGCAAGGCGGGGTGACAGAGTGGTGCCGGCTGACAAGGCGTGTCAGCGGGATAAGTCGGGGGTAGGAGGCTCTGGAATTTCACTGGATGCGTCTATTGACGTCGCAACGAAGGGCGACCTCAAGAGGTCGCCCTTTTTTCGCCATTACGGATCAGGCGTTATGGGGAGAGGGCGCTCAATATCCGATGCGCGATCTTCACCCGCTCGGCATTGGGATAATTCTTGTTGGCCAGAATCACAATGCCGATGTCCTGCGATGGCACGAACGCCACGTAAGCCCCGAACCCGCCGGTTGAACCTGTCTTGTTGATCAGTACGTTCTCCGGTTGCGATTGCGGCGGATTCAGCCACTGGACGGTATGCGCCTCCATGGCCATCGGCGTGGAGTTGCCGTCCAGCAAATGATCCAGTGTGATCGGGTAGTGATACATCTCCCAACCGAGGCCCTGGGTCATGTTGTCTACGGTGTAGTAACCGCTGTGAGTCAAGGCGATGGCTTGCTGCAACGGCTTTTCCAGAGATGCCGGTTTCATGTTTGCGTCGACATAGGCCAGCAAGTCCGCGGCGCTGGTTTTGATCCCGTACGCCTCGGAATCCAGCGCACCCGGACTGACCCGCACGGGCTTGCCGTCCTTGTTGTAGCCCTGGGCGTACAGCGCCATCTGATCCTGTGGCACATGCACATAGGTGTGCTTGAGGCCCAGTTTCGGCAGCAGGGTCTTCTCCATCAGCTCATCAAATGGCTGGCCCATGCTGTGTGCGGCGAGGTAGCCGAACAGGCCGAGGCTGGGGTTCGAATACAGTCGGTGACTGCCGGGGGCGTAGAGCGGTTTCCATTGTTTGTAGTAGCCGAGCATCTTGCCGGCCGAATCGTATTCAGTAGGGAATTGCAGCGGCAAGCCACCAGCGCTGTAGGTGCCCAGTTGCAGCACGCTGATGTGGTCGAACGCACTGCCGCGCAGGGCCGGCAGGATCTGGCTGGCCTTGTCCGACAGCGACAGCTTGCCCGTGGCCTGGGCGTAAGCGGCAAGGGTGGCGGTGAAGGTTTTGCTGACGGAGCCGATCTCGAACAGGGTGTCACGCGTGACGGGCTTGCCGGTTTCTTTCGAGGCGACGCCATAGTTGAAGTAACGCGCCCGGCCGTTGATGGTGACTGCCACGGCCATGCCCTGAATACCCTGGGCTTGCATCACCGGTTGTACAGCGTCGTTCACCACTGTCTCGATTTGATCCTGTGCAAAGCACTGGCCCGAGGCGAGCAGCGCCATGCAAGCCGCGATCGTTTTAAGCCTGTCCATGTTGAATGTATCCGTCGTTGATTCAGTTGCACGCCATTTTAGGGGGTTAAGCGCTCTACTCCGAGCGCTTTTTAAACCGGCCGCCAACAGACGGCCACGCGCAACTGCCGTTTCAACGCACCAGGCACGGCCGCTTGTTATCGAACTTCCAGCCGGGAACCAGGAACTGCATCGCCACGCTGTCATCCCGGGCGCCCAGGCCCATGCCTTTGTACAGGTCGTGAGCCTTGGCGACCTGATCCATGTCCAGTTCGACCCCCAGCCCCGGTTTCTGCGGCACCTGCACACAGCCGTCGACGATTTGCAGTGGGGCCTTGGTCAGGCGCTGGCCGTCCTGCCAGATCCAGTGAGTGTCGATGGCAGTGATCTCGCCCGGCGCGGCCGCTGCGACATGGGTGAACATCGCCAGGGAGATGTCGAAGTGGTTGTTGGAGTGCGAGCCCCAGGTCAGGCCCCATTCGTGGCACATCTGCGCCACGCGCACCGAACCTTGCAGGGTCCAGAAGTGCGGGTCGGCCAGGGGGATGTCAACCGACTGCAACTGGATCGCGTGGCCCATCTCCCGCCAGTCGGTGGCGATCATGTTGGTCGCGGTTTTCAAACCGGTGGCCCGACGGAATTCAGCCATGACTTCGCGTCCCGAGTAACCGTTTTCCGCCCCGCACGGGTCTTCGGCATAGGCCAGGACGCGATGCTGATCGCGGCACAGGCGGATGGCTTCTTTCAGTGACCAGGCACCATTGGGATCAAGGGTGATGCGCGCCTCGGGGAAGCGTTCGGCGAGGGCCGTGACCGCTTCGATTTCGGCATCGCCGCTGAGCACGCCGCCCTTGAGTTTGAAGTCCTTGAAACCGTAACGGGCGTGGGCTGCCTCGGCCAGTCGGACTACGGCATCGGCAGTCATGGCTTTTTCGTGACGCACGCGGAACCAGTCGTTGTCGGCGTCTGGCTCGCTGCGGTAGGCGAGGTCCGTTGCGTTGCGATCACCGACATAAAACAGATAACCGAGCATCTTCACTTCATCGCGTTGCTGGCCTTCGCCGAGCAGGGCGGCCACCGGCACGTCCAGGTGCTGGCCGAGCAGGTCGAGCAGTGCGGCTTCCAGGCCGGTGACTGCATGGATGGTGATGCGCAGGTCGAAGGTCTGCAGACCACGGCCACCGGCATCGCGGTCGGCGAAGGTCTGGCGTACCTGATTGAGAACTTTCTGATAGGTGCCAATCGGGCTGCCGACCACCAGGCTGCGTGCGTCTTCAAGGGTCTGGCGAATGCGTTCGCCCCCCGGCACTTCGCCGACGCCTGTGTGCCCGGCGTTGTCCTTGAGAATCACGATATTGCGAGTGAAAAACGGGCCGTGGGCGCCGCTCAGGTTGAGCAGCATGCCATCGTGGCCGGCCACCGGAACCACTTGCATGCTGGTGATGACCGGGGCTTTTGCGGAGTCTTGTGCGTTCATTTTGCAATCCTTGAAAGGCGGAGTTCAGGCGTGGTTGGGCATGGGTTTGCCCTGCGCCACGGCAGGTGCGGATTTCGGCGTGTTGCGGGCGGCAAACACGATGATGGCGGCGATGATCGAGGTCGCGGCCAGGCCGTACAGCCCGCCCTGGATGGAGCCGGTGTGCTCTTCGAGCAGGCCGAAGGTGGTTGGCGCAACGAAGCCGCCGAGGTTGCCCACCGAGTTGATCAGCGCGATGACGCCAGCGGCGATGCGTGCATCCAGATAGGCCTGGGGAATCGGCCAGAACAGGGACGAGGCCGATTTGAAGCCCAGTGCTGCAAAACAGATTGCAACGAAGGCCAAGACCGGCCCGCCGGTGGTGGACATGAACATCCCGGCAGCGGCGATCAGCAGGGCCGCGGCTACCCAGGCTTGCTGATGCTTCCACTTGGCCGACAGCGAAGCGAAGGCGTACATGCCGACAATCGACAGCAACCACGGAATCGAGTTGAACAGCCCGACCTGGATGTCACTCAGGTCGCCCATCTTCTTGATGATGCTCGGCAGCCAGAAGGTCGCGGCGTAGATGGTCAGCTGGATAAAGAAGTAGATCAGGCAGAACAGGATGATCTGGCGATCCTTGAGCAATTTGCCCAGTGACGGCTTGATCGGCGTAGCGGCTTCGCGGGCCAGTTGTTCGTCGTCGATGGCCTTGACCAGCGCGTCCTGCTCCTCACGGCTCAGCCATTTGGCATCGTGGGGCCTGGAGTCCAGCCAGAACCAGACGAACACGCACAGCCCCACCGAGAACATGCCCTCGATGAAGTACATCCATTGCCAGCCGTGCAGGCCCAGCCCTTCGATTTGCAGGAGCAAGCCGGACAGCGGGCCGGAGATCAGCGAGGCGACCGCCGAGCCACTGAGGAAAATGGCAATCGCCTTGCCACGCTCCGCGCCGGGCAACCAGCGGGTGAAGTAGTAGATCACCCCGGGGAAGAACCCGGCTTCGGCCACGCCCAGCAGAAAACGCAGGACGTAGAAGTGGGTTTCGTTCTGGATGAAGGCCATGCCCGCGGCGACCAGGCCCCAGGTCAGCATGATGCGGGTCAGCCAGATGCGCGCGCCGACTTTTTGCAGAAGGATGTTGGAGGGCACTTCGAACAGGGCATAACCGATGAAGAACAGGCCGGCACCGAGGCCGTAGGCGGCAGCGCCAATGCCCAGGTCATGTTCCATGTGGGCGCGGACGAAGCCGATGTTCACGCGATCGATGTAATTGACGATGAACATGATGACGAACAGCGGCAAGACGTGACGTTTGACTTTGGCGATGGCGGACTTCAGCGCTGAATTGGCGTCGTCGTGCATCCCGGAGATGGATGTATTCACTGCGTTTTCTCCCACTCGTTATTTTTATGCGGGGCAAGGCTGGGTGTTGCGTTGTTGCTAGACATCATACAACTAGATTTTTTCGTCGCGCAACCACGTTAATCCAACAAAATAACGCGTTTACAGAGATATTTTATTCCTTGAGGGATGTCTTCTGGCCTTTTTAACGACTGAATGTGGGCATGTTGTTGAGTGTTGTCATACAAGTTTGGCGAGATTTTTCAGGATTCCCGCCAAGCGCGGTGCTACGATTCGATAGCCCTGATTTCCGGACACCCTCATGCAAGACGACCTCGAAGCACCCGCTCGCAAGCGCAGCCACAACCTGGCCCATGACTTGGTGGAGAAGCTGACCCAGCGCATCCTGCTCGGCCAGATGTTGCCCGGCGACAAGTTGCCGTCGGAGAACGCCATCGTTCAGGAGCATGGGGTCAGTCGTACGGTGGTGCGTGAGGCGATCTCCAAGTTGCAGGCTTCGGGGCTGGTGGAAACCCGGCACGGCATTGGCACCTTTGTGATAGAACGCGCACCGGAGCAGGGGCTGCGGCTGAATGTCGACACGGCGTTGGGGGTGCGCAGCATTCTGGAGCTGCGCATGGGCCTGGAAACCCAGGCGGCCGCACTGGCGGCGACTCGCCGTACCGATCTGCAACTGGCGCAGATGCGTGAAGCGCTGGATGACTATCAAAGCCTGTTGGCCAACAACGACAGTTGTGTCGAGGCGGACCGGCGTTTTCATCTGCTGATCGCCGAAGCCACCGGCAACCTGTGCTTCACCGAAATCATGCAGCACCTGGGCAGTGCCATGATCCCGCGCACCCGGGTCAATGCCGCCGAGCGTGGTGCAGTGGACTTGAGCAAACTCGGCGAGTTGGCCAATCTCGAGCACGAGGCGATCCTCAATGCCATCAAGCGCCAGGACCCGGACGCGGCGCGGGCGGCCATGTGGCTGCACCTGACCAACAGTCGCGACCGGTTTTCGGCTAGCTGAGGTTGTCTGTTTTTCAGAAGCACCGAGTCATCGTTCTTCGCGAGCAGGCTCGCTCCCACAGGAGATGTGTAGTGTTCACATAATCAATGTGGGAGCGAGCCTGCTCGCGAAGACGTCAGTCCAGGCAGCAAAAAAACATGGATCAGACCCGAGCAACCTGAACAACCACAGCCCGCCGCTCCAGATTCAACGCCAGCACACTCGCCAACACCACCAACCCACCGACCACGATCATCAGTGTCGGCCGTTCGCCAAGCGCATAAGACGCAATCACCATCGCCGTCGGCGGCGTCAGATACAGGGTCATCGTTGCCCGACTCAAATCGACATGCGCCAGTACATAGGCCCAGGCCAGGTACGCCAGGGCACTCGGGAAAATCCCCAGGGTCAACACGGCGAACTGCACGTGCAGCGGCGCCAGGACGACCTGCTCCATAAGGCCGGGCAGAAAGATCAGCAACAGCGCCGTGCCGGACCACACCGTGTAACACACCAGCGTCAGCCCGTCGTAACGCCCGGTGTGATGTTTTTGCAGGGCGAAGTAGAGACTCCAGGACACCGCCGCCAGCAGGATCAGCAAGCCGTGGGCATCGAGGCTGCCCAGGCCATGATCGCCCGCCACCACAATCACCACGCCAAACAACCCGAGCAGCACACAACCCCAGCGCCACAGGCTTACCTGATCCTTGAACACAAAGCGCGCGATCAGCGTGCTGAACAGCGGCGTGGTCTGGGCCAGGACGCTCGAAGCGCCGGCGCTGACACCCTGTTGCCCGAAGTTGATCGCCACGTGGTGCAGGCTCACGGCAAAGAATCCCAGGCCGAATATCAGCGGCAGGTCGCGCAGGCTGGGCAGGCGGATGCCCTTGAATATCGCGACCACAGCCATGAACGCGGAGGCCAGCAGGAAGCGCAGGAGTGCCAGGTGCACGGGGTCGTAGGCTTGCAAGCCGATATGAATGCCGGTCGGGGAGTAGCCCCAGCACGTCACGACAAACGCCATGGCCAGGATGATTTTCCAGGGTGAAACGGGGGAGGGTGTGAGCGGTGTCATGGTCGTGCACCTGTAGGCGGATGCAGCGAGTATCAGAAAGCGCATCGTTCGCCACAACTGACTTATACTGCGTAAACCGTTCACTTTTGGTGATGTATGGAGCTGGCACAGATTCGCATGTTCAAGACCGTGGCCGAGGTCGGCAGCATCGCCCGTGCGGCCGAGGTGCTGCATTGCGTGCCGTCGAACATCACGGCGCGGATCAAGGCCCTTGAGGCCGAACTGGGTGTCGCGCTGTTTCTGCGCGAAGGACGAGGGCTGCGCATCAGCCCGTCGGGGCAGACCTTCCTGACCTACGCCTCGAAAATCCTTGCCCTCACCGCCGAGGCCAAGCGCGCCGTCGACCCTTCGGCCGAACCCTCCGGGCCGTTGCGCATCGGGGCCATCGAGTCGTCGGCCACCGGGCGTCTGCCGCGCCTGCTGGCGAAATTCCACAAGCGTTTCCCGCAGGTGGCGCTGGAACTGACCACAGGCACCTGGGCCCAGTTACTCGACGACACGCTCAATCACAAGCTCGACGGTGCAATTGTCGCGGTCGACGTCGAGCGTTCTCACCTCAAACGCACACCGATGTACCGCGAAGAGTTGCTGTTGATCGCTTCGACCTCCCTCGGGCCGCTGCACGACGTGACGGACCTGCAGGACAAGACGATGTTCCTTTGGCCTCAGGGCTGTCCGTACCGGGCGGCGATGGAGCATTGGTTATTGCGCAACGGGTTGGCGCTGCCGATTGTCAGCCTGGCCAGCTACGGCGCGATTGTCGGTTGCGTCAGCGCCGGGGCCGGCGTGGCGCTGGTGACTAAAGGGGTATTCGATCAATACGCCAAGGGCGCCGGGTGCGTGGCGTTCGAGTTTCCCGAATTGACGGCCATCGAGAGCCTGTTCTACTGGCACGAAAACGCCGGGGTGCACCCGGCGCGAGAGGCGTTTGTGGCGATGCTCCGCGAGGAGTTTGCCTGAAGCATTTCCCTGTAGGAGTGAGCCTGCTCGCGATAGCGGTGCATCAGTCACCCTCAACGTTGACTGATGCACCGCTATCGCGAGCAGGCTCACTCCTACAGGGGGAATAAGGTGGATTTGGAGATCAGGTCAGGCTGATATCGCGCATCAACAACCCGAACTCCAGCTCCACCGCATCCGGTATCGGCAGGTACACGGTGTGCCCATCGCCCGGTGCAACGTCGATCGCTTCACCCCTGGCGTTTTGCAACTGATGCAGATCGAAGTGGAAGTTGCCCTTGGGCGTCATCAGTTCCATGTGGTCGCCCAGGCCGAAGCGGTTCTTTACCTTGACCTCGGCCAGGCGATCTCGCCGCTCGCCGGTCAATTCACCAACAAACTGCTGCCGCTCCGACACTGAACTGCCGTTCTGGTAGTTCTGGTACTCGTCATGCACATGCCGACGCAGAAAACCTTCGGTGTAGCCGCGCTGGGCGAGGGACTCCAGGTCGGTCATCAGGCCGCGGTCGAAGGCCCGGCCCGCCACCGCGTCGTCGATGGCCCGGCGATAAACCTGGGTGGTGCGTGCGCAATAGAAATGGGATTTGGTCCGGCCTTCGATTTTCAGGGAGTGCACGCCCATGTGCGTCAGGCGTTCGACGTGTTGCACGGCGCGCAGGTCCTTGGCGTTCATGATGTAAGTGCCGTGTTCGTCTTCGAAGGCGGGCATCTGTTCGCCGGGACGGTTGGCTTCCTGCAACAGGAACACCTGATCGGTGGGCGCGCCGATGCCCAGGGTCGGTGCGGGTTCGAATGTCCGGACGATCTCGCCCAGCTGGTTTTCCGTGGCCGGCTGCGCCGTGTATTTCCAGCGACAGGCGTTGGTGCAGGTGCCTTGATTGGCATCGCGCCGGTTCATGTAGCCCGACAGCAGGCAGCGCCCGGAATAGGCCATGCACAACGCGCCGTGCACGAACACCTCCAGTTCCATGGCCGGCACTTGCTGGCGAATTTCGGCGATTTCCTCCAGCGACAGCTCCCGCGACAGGATGATCCGGCTCAAGCCTTGCTGCTGCCAGAACTCGACACTTGCCCAGTTCACCGTATTGGCCTGCACCGAAAGATGGATCGGCATCTGTGGATAGTGCCGGCGCACCAGCATGATCAGGCCGGGGTCGGACATGATCAGCGCATCCGGGGCCATGGCGATCACCGGTTCAAGGTCCTTGAGGAAGGTCTTGAGCTTGGCGTTGTGCGGCGCGATGTTCACCACCACGTAGAAGCGCTTGCCCTGGGCCTGTGCTTCGCGAATGCCAAGGGCCAGGTTGGCGTGGTCGAATTCGTTGTTGCGCACCCGCAGGCTGTAGCGCGGCTGGCCCGCGTACACGGCATCGGCGCCGTAAGCGAAGGCGTATCGCATGTTTTTCAGGGTGCCGGCGGGGGCGAGCAGTTCTGGCGTGGAGAGGTTCATGACGGAGTCGGTCGCAAAAGCCGACTAGGGTAAATGCCCTGTGTCAGGGATTTATTGACCTGGATCCATGTCTGCTCAACAAACCGATGGCACTCGCGCGAGCCACAGCGGACTAAACATCAGGGTGGAAGTTTTGCGTCCCGGCCGGCACGCAACGAACATCAACGAAACGCCCCTGCAGGACAAGTCGCTGACGATTTTGCCGGTGCTGGTCAGCGCTGCCTTCATCTGGATCTGCTGCCGTCCTGGGGTGCAGCTGCCTCAGGCGCTGAACCTGCCGGACTGGCCGGCGCCGATGCGTTGCGACAGTGCCTGGGCGGCGGGCAGCGAAGTGAGCGGACCGCTGATCTGCACGCCATCCTGCACCAGATACCAGCAGGCGAGCATGCCCAGCTCTCTGAGCTGTGCGGGGACGGCGCTGCCGATAACGGACATGATCTGAACCTGGGACATCAAAAGTACCTCCATCAAACTGTGGAGTCACTTTAAGGTCCGGGTGCCTTGAGGGGTAATCAACACTTTCGATAGTGGTCATTGATGCCAGCGGGGGCAAGCGACCGTTGGTCGGTCAGCTGACCACCTGATCGAGCATATGAACCACTTCCTGCTCGTTGAGCAGGCCCTTGCGCACCAGGCTTTGCGTCAGCAGCGAGAGAAACTTGGCGCTGCGATGACCTTCCAGGTGCTTGAGTTCGGTCAGTGCGTTGTAGACCTTGCTGGAGGTGCACAGACCGACGATGCGGTGCGGGTTTGCGTTGGCATGTGGTCGTCCTTGTTGTTATCAACCTGTTATCGACGGACAGCCCCGAGCTTGCGGAATTGTCATGACAAAAATATGACCGTTTTTCGCCGAGCGGCGGAAAACGGGTCAGTCCATCTTGCCCATTTTCACCGCGCGCACTGTTCCGATAGCGACCTTGGCAAGATTTTTCCAGACCGGCAACGACAAACGGGCATAAAAAAGCCCCGCTGTTTCAGCGGGGCTCGATGAGTCCGTTACCAGCGGCCGTAGTGATGGCCGTAGTAACCACGGGGTGGGCCGTAATAAACCGGTGGAGGGCCGTAGTAGACCGGTTGTTGCACATAAACCGGGGCCGGTTGGTAGTAAACCGGTGGCGGTGGTGCGTAATAGACCGGCGCAGGCTGGGCATAGACCGGTTGCGGTGTGACATAGACCGGGCGATTCGCGTTGATCAGGGCCGAGCCGACAATGGCAGTACCGACGATCGCGCCAAACACCGCCGGGCCTTGCCAGTAATTACCACCACCATGGGCTTGCGCCTGTCCTGCGATAGCAAGGGCGCCGATCAGCAAGGCTACTGTGGGGACTTTACGGATCATGATAGCTCCTCGGTTCTTCAGCCCGGCGCTTGTGTCTGCAATAGACCCAAGGATTGTCGCGGGGATACTTCTAAGACAGCGTTTTTTCGAAAATCGGCACGGCCATTGGGTAAATTTTGTGTAAGGTCTGTACCGACTTTCTTACCGACCCGTTCAAGTCCGTGTGAACAGGCTTATATGATCGGTCAGAACCCGATGGGGGGCTAATCCCGTCCATCCGAAAAGTGCATTTGAAGGAGCTTGCCCATGCAGATGAACCCCAACAAAGACACCCAGCTGTGCATGTCCCTTTCGGGGCGCCCCGGGAACTTTGGCCTGCGTTTTCATAATCATCTGTATGAACAGCTGGGCCTGAACTTTTACTACAAGGCCTTTGCCAGCCAGGACCTGCCAGGGGCCGTTGCCGGCATCCGAGCCCTGCGGATCCGTGGCTGTGGTGTGTCGATGCCGTTCAAGGAAGCCTGCATTGCCCTGGTCGATGAGCTCGACGCCTCTGCCGCCGCCATTCAATCGATCAACACCATCGTCAACACCGACGGTCATCTCAAGGCCTACAACACCGATTACATCGCTGTTGCCCAGTTGCTGGAAAAACACCAGGTGCCCAAGGACTCGACCTTTGCCTTGCGCGGCAGCGGCGGCATGGCCAAGGCCGTGGCGAGCGCCTTGCGCGATGGTGGGTATGAACGTGGCCTGATCGTGGCCCGCAACGAGCACGCCGGGCAGGCGCTGGCGCAGTCGTTGGGGTATGAGTGGCAAGCCGGGCTGGGCGATCGTCGCCCGCAGATGCTGGTCAACGTCACCCCGATCGGCATGACGGGAGGGCCGGAGGCTGAGCAACTGGCGTTTGAGCCTGAAGTGATCGAAAAAGCGGAAACTGTGTTCGATGTGGTGGCGATCCCCTCGGAAACACCGCTGATCGTGCATGCTCGCGCAGAAGGCAAGCGGGTCATTACCGGCCTGGAGGTGATCGCCATCCAGGCACTGGAGCAATTTGTGCTCTATACCGGCGTCCGCCCGACAGACGAGCAATTCCAAAAGGCAGTTGCGTTTGCCCGCAGCTAGGAGGTGTCCATGCATCCGCCCATTGTCAATCTGGATTCGGTCGAGCTTGAGTCGTTGCCCGAAGCGTTTGCGCCGACGGGTGAAACCGCCGGTCGCTATCAACAGCGTCTGGCCCGTGTCGGTCAGCAATTGGGGGCGCAAAAGCTCGGTTACCGCTTGTATGTGCTGGAGCCAGGCATGCGTGGCAGCCCGTTTCACAGTCATCGGGTCAATGAGGAGATGTTCTACGTCGTGGCCGGGCAAGGGCAAGTCCGCCTGGGATCGGAACGTTTTCCAATCCGCGCCGGTGATGTGATCGCCTGCCCGCCGGGCGGGCCTGAAAAGGCGCACCAGATCATCAATACCAGCAACGGCGAGTTGCGCTACCTGGCCGTCAGCACCCAGCAATCCCCGGAGATCTGTGAATACCCCGATTCCGGCAAATACGCCGTGATGGATGACTTCAAGGTGGATGCCGAGGGGAATGCCTCGGGTTTTGTGGCGGTGGCCCGCCAGGCCGATGGGGTGGATTACTGGGACGGCGAGTAGGCCTTGTAGGAGCGAGCCTGCTCGCGATGGACGTCAACGATAACGCGTGCTGTCTGAATGAGACGCGTCGTCTGGACGTTTTTCGCGAGCAGGCTCGCTCCTACAGGTTTTGTGTCCATCACAATTGCCGGTGAGTCCACGATCCACATTGGGATCTCTGTAGCCGGATTATTCCAGCCGCGCCAAACGCTCTTCCAGCGCCGCAATCCGCGCTTCCAGTTCTTCGATCCGTTCAATCGAAACCCCGCCACCGCCACGCTCGGCCGGGTTGTTCCGTGCCGCCATGATCGCCTCGATATCCGCCGGGTCGCCCAAGGCGTGGGTATAGCGGTCTTCGCGCTGGCCGGCCTGACGCGCAATCAGCACAGCCAGGCCCCGGGCGATCAGGCGTTCGAGTTGATGCACGACCTGTTCGGCATCTTCGAATTCATGCATGCGGCCGCTGCGGGTCAGCAGTTCATTGACGGTCTGCGGGCCGCGCAGAAACATCAGCCCGGTCAGGATGACCTGTGCCGGCACCAGTTCCAGGGCCTTGTCGACCTTGTGCTCCCAGCGGTCGGCGCGGGTGCCCATCACCAGTTTGGCGAAGCCGCGCCCTTCGAGGGCACGCAGGCTCTGGCCGACCTGGCCTGGCGTGAGGTTCATCACCGGCTCGCGGCTGGTTTTCTGGTTGCAGGCAATCACCAGGGCATTGAGGGTCAGGGGATAGGTTTCCGGGCTGGTGGCCTGTTTCTCGATCAACGAGCCCAGAATGCGGATTTCCGTAGTATTGAGCCGGGGCTCATCGAAAGTCGTCTCTTGCTCATCGCTCATGGTTCTGCGTCCTTACCCGATTCATGTTTTTCACTTGCGTGGGTGCACTTTAGATGGGCAGGCGCCAAGCGCAACAGAATTTGCTGTGTCATCTGCGCAATGATGACAAAAAGTGTATGAAATATTAACGCCATTTTTACAATTGGCCGGGCACCGTATGCGGGGTCGCGCGCGAGTGCGTCCATCAGGGCGGGTATTGTTGGCGTCATCGCCCTGAACAGCTGAACCCTGCATCGAGTCGGCCGGTGTACTACACCTTCATTCGCCTCTGATAAAAGAAATCCAATAAAGGCGAGAGTGACTCCATGAGCCAAGACCTTTTTGTATCCGTACTGATTCCCGCCAAGAACGAAGCGAACAACCTCAAGCCTTTGCTTGAGGAAATCCGCGTGGCGCTGGCCGATGAATCCTACGAAATCATCGTCGTCGACGATGGCAGCACCGATGCGACCCTGCAGGAGTTGCGGCAGATGCGCCACGACGGCCTCAACACCCTGCGCATCCTCCATCACGAGCGCTCGCTGGGGCAGAGCACCTCGCTGTACCACGCGGCACGGGAGGCTCGCGGGCAATGGCTGGCGACCCTCGACGGCGACGGCCAGAACGACCCGGCGGACATTCCCGGCATGCTCGCGCTGGTGCGCGGCGAACCGGGCCAGGTCGATGTGCAGCTGGTTGCCGGGCACCGGGTCAATCGCCGCGACACCGCGAGCAAACGCTACGCCTCGCGTTTCGCCAACAACCTGCGCCGGCGCCTGCTCAAGGACTCGACCCCGGACACCGGTTGCGGCCTGAAGCTGATCGAGCGCGCGGCGTTCCTGCGCCTGCCGTACTTCGACCACATGCATCGCTATATTCCGGCGCTGATCCAGCGCCATAACGGGCGCATGATCGTGCACCCGGTCAACCACCGGCCGCGCACGGCCGGGGTGTCGAAATACGGCAACATCGACCGCGCACTGGTCGGCATTCTCGATTTGTTCGGAGTCTGGTGGCTGATCAAGCGCACGCGGCTGAACACCATTGCCCAGGAGATCGAAGGATGAACCTCTCCCGCGAAACCTTGTGGTTGATCGTCGGTTTTGCGGGGCAGATCGCCTTTACCGGGCGCTTTGTCCTGCAGTGGCTGTACAGCGAGTACAAGAAACGCAGCGTGATCCCGGTGAGCTTCTGGTACCTGAGCATCGTCGGCAGCACCTTGCTGCTCGCCTATGCCATTTACCGCGAAGACCCGGTGTTCATCGCCGGTCAGGCGTTTGGCTCCATTGTCTATTTTCGCAACCTGCAGTTGATTGCCAAAAGCAGAAGCCTGAAGGAGTAGGTCATGCGCGGATCGTTATCGACCCGAAATATTACGCTGCTCGTGGTTATCGCGATGGCGTTGCTGTTTTTCTGGGGGCTGGGCAGCTTACCGTTCCTGAGTGTCAACGAGGCCCGCCGCGCCGTTACCGTGCGCGAAATGCGCGAGGCAGGCAGCTGGCTGCTGCCTTACATGAACGGCGACCTGTACCTGTCCAAGCCGCCGTTTTTCTATTGGGCCGGCCTGGTTTCAACGGCGGTGCTGGGTAGCTTGTCCGAGTGGAGCGTGCGTCTGCCTTCGGCGCTGGCCGCCGCCTTGTGCTGTTTCGGCACCTATCTGTATGGCGTTCGGCAGGCGGGGCGGCAGGTCGGCTTGTTCGCCGTGGTGTTCCTGGCCGCGAACGGTGCCTTCAGCCTGTTCGCCCGGCGCTCGGAAATCGAAATGCTGTTGACCCTGCTGTGCTTCGGTGCATTGCTGGCGGCCTGGCAGTTCATCTTCCAGCAAGGTCGGGTCTTCTGGAGTCGGTTGAGTTATGTGCTGCTGGGCTGCGCGCTGCTGACCAAAGGGCCGGTTTGCCTGTTGTGGGTGACGGCGCCGATCCTGGCCTATGCCTTGATCTACCGTGATGCCCGGGCCAAGGCTTATCTGTGCGACGGTTGGGGCTGGCTGATGGCCGTGGTGCTGGGCGGTTCCTGGTATTTGGCGGTATCGGTGACTCAAGGCTGGGGGATCTGGGCGTCGATCATCAGCGAAGACATCATGAACAAGATCGACGGGCAGGGCGCCGAGGCCTGGTACGCCTATCTGTTGTACCTGGCCGGTGATTTCTTCCCGTTCTGGCTGATCGTGTTCGTACAGCCGCGCAAGTTCTGGGCAATGATCCGCTCGCGGCGCGAGGCGGCCATGCTGTTGTGCTGCAGCCTGTTGCCGCTGCTGGTGTTTTCCCTGTTCACTGAAAAGCATGGCAAGTACCTGTTGCCGATTTATCCGTCGATGGCGTTGCTGTTGGCGATGCACTGGACGGCGGTGCTCGATGACCTCAAGGGGCGTTGGCGCACGATCCTGGCCGTTGTGCCCTACGTGATGCTGGCCGGGTTCGTGGTGTTCTACATGTTCGTCGAAGCGCGGGTGTTGTCGCACCGGGTCGGTGGCCTTGAGCAGGTTGCCACGCTGGCCAACGGGCAGCCTGGGCAGAAGGCTTATACCCTCGGTGAGCCGGATATCCGTCTGGTCTATTACATGGGCCGGCCGGTGGCGCCGCTGACGGTGGCGCAGTTGCAGTCCGAGTCCCGTCCGGCGGGGTTGCTGTTGGTGCAAGAACCCCTCGAACCGCAATTGCAGAACCTGGCGACATGCCAGGTCGGTGAAATCAGCCCGTACCTGAAACCGGACCGTTCAGCGCTGCTCGTGCGCATGGGGGGCGACTGCCGCTGATCGGCTTCCCGGCCGAACCCACACGCCAGCACATCACCCGTTCGGACTAGGCAGGGCTAACGATTCTGCCGCGTCCGGCCGGCGCCAAACTTCATGCTCAAAGGGGCGTTGCGCCACGCACGCCCCGCCAAACGAGCAGAAGGCGCCGCGATGGAGTTTGCATTCAGCGACGAACAGGAAATGATCCGCGCATCGGCCGAGGGCTTCCTCGCCGATGTCTCGGATTCTGCCGCCGTGCGCGCGGCAATGGTCAGCGAACGGGGTTTTGACGAAGCCCTCTGGCAGCGTCTGTGCCAGGAAATGTACTGGCCCGCCATTCATATCCCCGAAACCTTCGGTGGCCTTGGCCTGGGCTTTGTCGAACTGGCGATCTTGCTGGAACAGATGGGCCGGCGTTTGCTGTGCTCGCCGTTTTTTGCCACCGCCTGCATGGCCACGCCTGCGCTGTTGCTGGCCGCCAATGATCAACAGAAGCAGCGTTGGTTGCCGTCGATTGCCGACGGCAGCGTGACCGCGACCCTGGCGTTCAGCAGTGCCAATGGCTGGTCGGCCGATGATGTCCAGGCCACGGTGGTGGCGGAGGGCGACGGGTTCGTCCTCGACGGCACCCTCAAGCATGTACTCGACGGGCACGGTGCTGACCTTCTGATCATTGCTGCACGGCAACCCGGTTCGACCGGCGAGGCGGGCATCAGCCTGTTTGCCGTAAGCGCCGGGCGGGCCGGTATCGAGCGGCAAATGCTGCCGACCATGGACCAGACCCGGCGCCAGGCACGGATCCAGCTCAAGGGCCTGTACCTTGAAGCCGATGCGCTGCTGGGTGAGTTCGGCAACGGCTGGTCGCACCTTGAACGAGTGCTGCAACTGGCCTGCATCGGCCTGGCTGCCGAGCAGACCGGCGGCGCGCAACAGGTGCTCGATCTCAGCGTGGCCTACATGCAGGAACGCCAGCAGTTCGGTCGCCCGATTGCCAGCTTCCAGGCCCTCAAACACCGCGCCGCCGACATGATGCTGCAGGTCGAGTGCGCGCGTTCGGCCAGTTATTACGCCGCGTGCGTGGCCCAGGAAGTTCTCGATCCGCAGGGTGATCCGCAAGTCGCGGCAGAACTGCCGCTGGCGGCGGCGCTGGTCAAGGCGCAGTGCTCTGAAACCTATTTCACCTGCGCATCCGAGTCGATCCAGTTGCACGGCGGCGTCGGTTTCACTTGGGAATACGACCCGCACCTCTACTTCAAGCGCGCCCGCGCCAGCGAGAGCTTCCTCGGGTTGCCGGCCTGGCATCGCGAGCGGATCGCCACGGTCATTCTTGGGGAGCAGCCATGAAAATCAGTTTCAGCGAACAGGACGAACGCTTCCGCCGGGAAGTCGCCGACTGGATGAACGCCAACCTCTGCGGTGAGTTCGAGCCCCTGCGTTTTCGTGGCGGTCCGGGCGATGAGCACATGTTTCCCGAAGAGCGCAAAGCCTGGGAACGCAAACTCGCCGAGGGTGGCTGGACCTGTGTCGGCTGGGCGCCGGAGCATGGCGGGCGTGGCTTGTCGATCACCCGGCAAGTGATATTCCACGAAGAGTACGCCCGCGCCGGCGGTCCCGGTCGCATGGGGCATATCGGCGAAGGGCTGGCCGGGCCGACCATTGCCGCGTTCGGCACGGTCGAGCAGCAACAGCGCTTTTTGCCGGGGATCGTCAGCGGTACGTCTTTCTGGTGCCAGGGTTATTCCGAGCCGGGGGCCGGTTCCGATCTGGCCAACGTCAAGACCCGCGCGACCCTGGATGAAGCGAGCGGAAACTGGGTGATCAACGGGCAGAAAGTCTGGACGTCCCTGGCCCACGAATCGGATTGGTGTTTTGTCATCGCCCGCACCGAGCCTGGCAGTGTCGGCCATCGCGGTCTGTCGTTCCTGCTGGTGCCGATGGCCCAGGCACAGATCACCGTGCGGCCCATCGAGCAACTGACCGGCACCTCGGAATTCAACGAAGTGTTCTTCGACGATGCCCGCACCGATGCCGCCAACATCATCGGTGCGCCGGGTGACGGCTGGAAGATTGCCATGGCACTGCTCGGTTTCGAGCGGGGTGTCTCGACCCTCGGCCAGCAGATGCAGTTTCAGAACGAACTCAACGAAATCATCGCCATCGCCAAGGCCAACGGCGCAGACCGCGATCCGATCCTGCGCCAGCGCCTGGCCGAGGCCTGGAGCGGGCTGCGGATCATGCGCTACAACTCGCTGCGCATGCTCTCGGGCAGCCAGGACGGTTCGCTGCGCAAGGAGGCGACCATCTACAAGCTGTTCTGGTCGACCTGGCACGCCAGCCTCGGCAAGTTGGCGATGGACGTCCTCGGCGCCGAGGCGGAATTGCTCGAAGCCGCGCCTTACCAACTGACCCGTTTGCAGTCGCTGTACCTGTTCAGCCGTGCCGACACCCTCTACGGCGGCAGCAACGAAATCCAGCGCAACATCATCGCCGAGCGTGCCCTGGGCATGCCCAAAGAGCCGCGTCCGCGCGCCTGAAAGGAGAGAGTTCATGTCTGTACCTCAATATGTTGAAGGTCGCGGCCTGCTGCGCGGCAAGTCGGTGCTGATCACCGCGGCAGCGGGTGCCGGGATCGGTTTTTCCGCCGCTGTACGCGCTGCCGAGGAAGGTTGTCGCGCACTGATGATCAGCGATATCCATGAAGGCCGGTTGGCCGAGGCGGTGCTGAAAATCCGTGAAACCACCGGGTTGCAACAGGTCTTCGGCCAGGTCTGCAACGTCGCTGACGAAGACCAGGTGCAACAACTGATTGCCTGCGCCGAACGTGACCTGCAAGGCGTCGACGTGTTGATCAACAACGCCGGTCTCGGCGGCTCGCGCTTGCTGGTGGAGATGGGCGACGAGGAGTGGAACCGGGTGCTCGATGTGACGCTCACCGGCACCATGCGCATGACCCGCGCCATGCTGCCGAAAATGATCGGGCGGCGTGCCGGGGTCATCGTCAACAACGCGTCGGTACTCGGCTGGCGCGCGCAGAAAGAGCAATCGCACTACGCCGCCGCCAAGGCCGGCGTCATGGCGTTGACCCGCTGCGCAGCGGTCGAGGCGGCTGACTACGGCATCCGCATCAACGCGGTCAGCCCGAGCATTGCCCTGCACGACTTCCTGCGCAAATCCGCGCCTCAGGCCGTGCTCGATCAGCTCGCCGCCAATGAAGCGTTCGGCCGCGCCGCCGAAGTCTGGGAAGTGGCCAACGTGATGATGTTCCTGGCCAGCGACTACAGCTCCTACATGACCGGCGAAGTGTTGTCGGTGTCCAGCCAGAGGGCGTGAGCATGCCACGTATTTTCGACACGCCGATGGCCTTGTTCGACGCTGTGGGTGAAGCGCTCGGCGTCAGTGACTGGCTGCTGCTGGAACAGGACCGTATCGACCGGTTCGCCGACGCCACTGGTGATCATCAGTGGATTCACGTCGACCCGCTCAAGGCCGCCAGCGGCCCGTTTGGCGCCTGCATTGCCCATGGCTACCTGAGCCTGGCGCTGGTCAATCTGTTCTTGCCGCAGATCGTCGAAGTCCGTGGCCTGGCCATGGGCGTCAATTACGGCTGTGAGCGAGTGCGTTTCCCTTCGGTGGTGCGCGTCGGCTCGCGGGTGCGCGGCAGTGCGCAACTGATCGCCGTCGAGGAAGTGAAGGGCGGCGTACAGGCGACCATCCGCGTCAGCGTCGAGATCGACGGCGAGGATCGTCCCGGCTGCGTGGTCGACACCATCAGCCGCTATTACCCGGCGTAAACCGGCCAGCAGAATTTCGAGGAATTGAACATGAAAGAAGCCGTTATCGTTTCGACCGCCCGTACCCCGATCGGCAAAGCCTTTCGCGGTGCGTTCAATGACACCGAAGCGCCGCAACTGGGCGGCCACGTGGTACGCGAAGCCGTGCGCCGTGCCGGCATCGAGCCGGGCGAAGTGGACGATGTGATCATCGGCGCCGCGGCGCAGCAGGGTACGCAGTCCTATAACCTGGGACGCCTGTGCGCGATTGCCGGCGGCCTGCCGGCAACGGTTGCCGGGATGGCCGTCGAGCGCCAGTGCTCGTCCGGCCTGATGAGTATCGCCATGGCCGCCAAAGGCATCATGTGCGACGAAATCGACATCGCCGTGGCTGGTGGCCTGGAATCGATTTCCCTGGTGCAGAACAAGCACAAGAACCTGTATCGCAACCAAGCGGGTTCGGTGATCGAGCTGGACCCGCACGCCTACATCCCGATGATCGAAACCGCCGAGATCGTCTCGGCGCGCTATGGCATCTCCCGCGACGAGCAGGACGAATACAGCTACCAGAGCCAGCTGCGTACCGCACAGGCGCAGAGTGCCGGGCGCTTCGACCGCGAACTGGCGCCGCTGACCAGCCGCCAGATGATCGTCGACAGGGCCACGGGCGAAACCCGCCATGAATCCGTGACCTTGCTGCGCGACGAGTGCAACCGCGTCGACACCACCCTGCAAAGCCTGAAGGCGCTGGAGCCGGTGTGGCCGGGCGGTCAATGGAGCGACAAGGGCCGTTTCATCACTGCCGGTAACGCCTCGCAGTTGTCCGACGGTGCGTCGGCTTCGGTGTTGATGAGTGCCAAACTGGCCGAAAAACGCGGCCTGGAACCGCTGGGGATCTATCGCGGCATGGCCGTCGCCGGCTGCAATTCCGACGAGATGGGCATCGGCCCGATCTATGCCATTCCCAAGCTGCTCAAGCGTCAAGGCCTGACTATGGACCACATTGGTCTGTGGGAGTTGAACGAAGCGTTCGCCTGTCAGGTGCTGTACTGCCGCGACACCCTGGGTATTCCGGCCGAGCGCCTGAACGTCAATGGCGGGGCTATTTCCATCGGCCATCCATTCGGCATGTCCGGGGCGCGGATGGTTGGCCACGCGTTGGTCGAAGGCCAGCGTCGCGGTTTGCGTTATGTGGTGGTGAGCATGTGCATCGGTGGTGGCATGGGCGCGGCTGCCCTGTTCGAGGTGGTCTGAATGATCAGCGCAGAGCAGATCCAGGCGACTATGTCCCGCTACGTGGAGTTGGTGGATGCCGGTGATATCGATGGCATCCTCGCGCTCTACGCCGAAGACGCCAGCGTCGAAGACCCGGTTGGCCAGGCGCCATTGCAAGGCATCGACGCCATCGCGCGTTTTTACCGTGAAGGACTGGGGGCGATGAAGGTCTCGGCCACGCTGACCGGTCCGGTTCGAGCGACCCTCAATGGCTGCGGTGCGATGCCGTTCCGGGTCGACATGGAGTGGGGCGGGCAACCGTGCTCGCTGCATGTGATCGACGTGATGGAGTTCGATGCCGACGGCAAGATCAGCTCGATGAAAGCCTTCTGGAGTGAGGTCAACGTGACCCCGCGAGGTGCCGTGTGAACCTGGAGCAGCGGATCGCCCGCCTGGAAGCGCTGGAGGACATCCGCCAGCTCAAGCATCGCTACCTCAATGCCTGCGATCTCAAGCAGGTCGAGGTGATTGCCGACTGCTTTGCCGAAGGTGAAGTGCTGATCGATTACGGTCCTTTGGGGGTCTTTCGCGGGCGCGACAGTTTTGTCGCGCTGTACCGCGAACTGGCCTGCCACGATCGGGTGATCGACCTGCATCACGGCGCCAACCCGGAAATCCAGGTGCTAAGCGAAGATGAAGCCCAGGGCCGTTGGGCCCTGTGGTATTTCAACCTGGATGGCGAGAGCGGGGCGACGCGGCAGTTGGGTGGGTTCTATCAGGACCAATACCAGCGAATCGCCGGACAATGGAAGATCGTCACCACCCGTTTTACCGCTCACTCGCAAGTGACGCGTTCCTGAAGGCCGCTCGCTCCAGAGGTGGCCCCTGTAGGAGCGAGCCTGCTCGCGAAGGCGGCATGTCAGGCAACATTGATGTTGGATGTGCTGACAGCCATATCTGGATTCTGCGTGCGGCCGGTTTCGTAGTAGGCCTTGAGGTTCTCGGCTATCTGTTTCACCACCTTGTTGAAAGCCTTGGCCAGCAGCCCTTCAAACAGTCTGCCACCGCGCAGGCTGTAACTCATTTGCAGGGTGATGCGGGTCACGCCACCTTCGGCTTGCAGGGCATAACTGAAGCTCGCCTCACGAAACGGAAAGGGCGAGTCATTGCCGCCCTTGTGCAACCGCAGCACGAACCCCGTGCCTTCCTGCCACTGCACCACGCTTTCATCCAGATACTGACCGCCTTTGCGCAGCACCCGGCGACTGGCGCCGACGCCTTCCTGCGCGCCGGGGTGGAACTGACAACCGGTCAGTCCTGGCACATAGTGCGGCGCAAGACTCAGGTCGCGCAGTTTGGCCCACGCAGCTTGTTGCGTGAGATTCAGTACGACGCTGTGGCTGGCTACGGGCATGTCGAAAGTCCTCTTATGAATGGGATTGGGCCGCGTCGAGAAACGCCGGGCGTTCACCTGCGCCATGCACCGCGATATCCGCGCCGCTGACATAGCGGGCCAGCGTTGATGCCAGGTACAAACAGGCATCACCAATATCTTCAGGGTTTGCCAGGCGTTGCAGCGGAATGGTCGCCGCCACCCGGGCAATGCCCGCGTCGTCACCATAATGCATGGCCGCCTGCTCGGTGAGAATCAGCCCGGCGGTCACGGCGTTGACCCGCACCTTGGGCGCCCATTCCACTGCCAGCGAAGTGGTCAGGTTCAGCAGGCCGGCCTTGGCCGCGCCATAGGCAGCAGTACCGGGGGAAGGGCGGGTGGCGCTGACGCTGCAGATGTTGATGATCGCACCGCCGTCGGCCTGGGCCTGCATCACCTGATTGGCTTGTTGGCACAGGTTCAGTGGCGCGATCAGATTCAGGCGGATGATCGCTTCGCTGAAACGCGGCGAGGCCGTTGCGGCATCGGCATTCGGCGAGCCGCCGGCGTTGTTGACCAGCACATCGAGGCGGCCGAAGCGCTCGACGATCTGCGCGATCAGGCCTGCCGATTGCTCGACGTCGCGCAGGTCGCAAGCCACGAACAACGCCTCGCGCTCGCCGCTGGCAGGCAGGGTTGGCGGGGCTTCGCGACCGCAGATCACCACGTCGGCGCCGCACTCGAGGAAGCGCTGGCTGATGCCGCGCCCGACACCTTTGCCGCCGCCGGTGACCAGTACCACTTTGCCGCGAAAGTCCATCGGATCAAGCATGGGGGGGCCTCATTTTGTGGGTTGGTAATACGTTCGATGCTAGGTCTGCCGACCCCGTTGGCCAACGTCCAATGAGACTAGAGATTGCCTGTAGGAGCGAGCCTGCTCGCGATGAACCTGAGAACACCGCGGGGTATCAGGCATCCAGCGTCATCGTTGACCACCATCGCGAGCGAGCTCGCTCCTACAGTGCAGGCAGTGCAGGCGCGTAGTCCTGTCGGACGATGTTGATTGTCCGGGTGCTCGGAATAATCCGGCGACAACAACAGGCCGGGAGGACACCTTATGGGCGCTTCAGCGCAAGGGCACTTCGTTACGCTGCCGGATGGTTTGCAGCTGCACTACAAAGACACCGGCAGCGGCGAGCCGGTGATTTTCATTCACGGCAGCGGGCCGGGTGCCAGCGGTCACAGCAACTTCAAGCAGAACTACCCGGTGTTCGCCGAAGCCGGCTACCGGGTCATCGTCCCGGACCTGCCGGGCTACGGCGCTTCGGACAAACCCGACACCCTCTACACCCTGGACTTCTTCGTTGCCGCCCTGAGCGGGCTGCTCGACACCCTGGATATCCAGCGTTGCGTGCTGGTCGGTAACTCCCTGGGTGGCGCGATCGCGATCAAACTGGCCCTCGACCAACCGCAGCGCGTCAGTCGCCTGGTGCTGATGGCGCCCGGTGGCCTGATGGAAAAGGAGCAGTATTACCTGCAGATGGAAGGCATCCAGAAAATGGGTGCGGCCTTCGCCAAAGGTGAGCTGAACGATGCGGCGGGCATGCGTCGCCTGTTGGCCCTGCAATTGTTCGATGAAACCCTGATCAGCGACGAGACGGTCAACGAGCGGGTGGCTGTGGTGCAGCAGCAACCGGTGTGCGTGCTGTCGACCATGCAGGTGCCGAACATGACTGCGCGCCTGGGCGAGTTGCAGTGCCCGATCCTCGGTTTCTGGGGCATGAACGACAAGTTCTGCCCGTCCTCCGGTGCCCAGACCATGCTGGAAAACTGCTCCGGCATCCGTTTCGTGATGCTCAGCGAATGTGGGCATTGGGTCCAGGTCGAGCATCGTGACCTGTTCAACCGCCAGTGCCTGGCCTTTCTTCAGGAGGCCCGCCGATGAGCGTGCAATTGCGCCGTGAGTTCGGCGAAGAGCTTTATCAGGCGCTGCTCAGCGGCTCCACCCTGGCGCCGTTGACCGAGCGTTGGCCGGCGATCAGCATTGAGGATGCCTATCACATTTCCCTGTACGCCATTGAGCGTCGGGTGGCGGCCGGTGACCAGATCGTCGGCAAGAAAATCGGTGTGACCTCGGCCGCGGTCCAACAGATGCTCAACGTGCATCAGCCGGATTTCGGCTTCATCACGCGGCAGATGGCGTTCGATGACGACGCGCTGATTTCCCTGGCCGCCAACAAGCTGATCCAGCCCCGCGCCGAGGGCGAGATCGCCTTCAAGCTCAAACGTGATCTGGTCGGCCCGGGTATCACCGAGGCCGACGTGCTGGACGCCACCGAATACGTGATGCCGTGCTTCGAGATCGTCGACTCGCGGATTCACGAGTGGCGCATCCGCATCCAGGACACCGTGGCCGACAACGCCTCCTGCGGCGTGTTCGTGCTGGGCGACAGCAAGGTCGATCCACGTGAGCTGGACCTGCCCAACCTGCGCATGCGCGTGTTCAAGAATGGCCAGCCCCTGAGTGAAGGCCTGGGCTCGGCGGTGCAGGGCAATCCGCTGACCGCCGTGGCCTGGCTGGCCAACACCCTGGGCGCCTTCGGCATCCCGTTCAAGGCCGGGGAAATCATCCTGTCGGGCTCCCTGGTACCGCTGGAGCCGGCCCGTGCCGGCGACCGTTTTGAATTGACCATCGATGGCCTGGGCAGTGCCCGGGTGTCTTTCTGCGCCTGACTTTTGGAGTTTGACCCAATGAGCAAAAAACTCAGAGCGGCCATTATCGGCCCGGGCAATATCGGCACTGACCTGCTGATGAAAATGTGCCGGTCGGAGTGGATCGAGCCGGTATGGATGGTCGGCGTCGACCCTGAATCCGAAGGCCTCAAACGTGCCCGGGAAATGGGTATCAAGACCACCGCCGAGGGCGTCGACGGTTTGCTGCCGCACGTACTCGACGATGACATCCGCGTCGCCTTCGATGCCACTTCGGCCTACGTGCATGCGGAAAACAGCCGCAAGCTCAACGAACTCGGGGTGATCATGATCGACCTCACGCCGGCGGCCATCGGCCCGTACTGCGTGCCGCCGGTCAATCTCAAGGAGCACGCCTCGAGCCTTGCGATGAACGTCAACATGGTCACTTGCGGTGGCCAGGCGACCATCCCGATGGTGGCGGCGGTGTCGCGGGTGCAGCCGGTGAGCTACGGCGAAATCGTCGCCACGGTGTCCTCAGGTTCGGTGGGCCCGGGCACGCGGCAGAACATCGACGAATTCACCCGCACCACTGCCGGTGCGGTTGAGAAGATCGGCGGTGCCCGACGCGGCAAGGCGATCATCGTGATCAACCCGGCCGAGCCGCCGCTGATGATGCGCGACACCATCCACTGCCTGACCGATGACGAGCCGAACCAGGATGCAATCCGCACCTCGGTGCTGGAGATGGTCCGCGAAGTGCAGCGCTATGTGCCCGGCTACAAGCTGATCAACGGGCCGGTGTTCGACGGGCGCAAGGTGTCGATTTTCATCGAGGTCGAAGGCCTCGGCGATTTCCTGCCCAAGTCCGCCGGCAACCTCGACATCATGACCGCCGCCGGTTTGCGCACGGCCGAGATGTTCGCCGAAGAAGCCCACAAGGGCACCCTGCAACTGCCCGTCCGTTGAGTGGAGAATTGCCATGAATTTGCAAGGTAAGAGCGTGCGCCTGCACGACATGAGTCTGCGCGACGGCATGCATGCCAAACAGCATCAGATCAGTATCGAACAAATGGTCTCGGTGGCCACCGGCCTCGATACCGCGGGCGTGCCGCTGATCGAAATCACCCATGGCGATGGCCTGGGCGGTGCGTCGCTGAACTATGGTTTCCCCGCCCACAGCGACGAGGAGTATTTCGCCGCGGTGATCCCGCAGATGAAACAGGCCCGGGTCTCGGCCCTGTTGTTGCCGGGGATCGGTACCCTCGACCATCTGAAGATGGCCCATGAGCACGGCGTGTCGACCATTCGCGTGGCCACTCACTGCACCGAAGCGGATGTGTCCGGCCAGCACATCGGCATGTCGGCGAAGATGGGCCTGGACACCGTCGGTTTCCTGATGATGGCGCACATGGTCAGCCCGGAGAAACTGCTGGAGCAGGCGCGGTTGATGGAAAGCTACGGCGCCAATTGCATCTATTGCACCGACTCGGCCGGCTACATGCTGCCCGATGAAGTGACGCAAAAAATCGGTGCCCTGCGTGCCGGACTGAATGCCGGGACCGAAGTCGGCTTCCACGGCCATCACAACATGGGCATGGCCATCGCCAACTCCCTGGCGGCCATCGAGGCCGGTGCTGCGCGGATCGACGGATCGGTTGCAGGCCTTGGCGCCGGAGCGGGCAATACGCCGCTGGAAGTATTCGTCGCGGTGCTTGAGCGCATGGGCGTCAACAGTGGTGTGGACCTGTACAAGATCATGGACGTGGCCGAAGACCTGGTGGTGCCGATGATGGACCAGCCGATCCGCCTCGACCGCGATGCACTGACCCTGGGTTACGCCGGGGTCTACAGCTCGTTCCTGCTGTTCGCCAAACGTGCCGAACAGAAGTACGGCATCGCTGCTCGTGAACTGTTGGTGGAGCTGGGGCGACGTGGCACGGTGGGCGGTCAGGAAGACATGATCGAAGACCTGGCGCTGACGCTGTCGCGGGCCAGGGGCGTGTTGCCGACCTGATCCCGGAGAAACAAAAAAACCACCGATGATTCGGTGGTTTTTTTATGGCAGTTGCAAAGCGCGCTCAAGGCAGCAGATTGCGCACCACTGGCGGATAACAGTTGATGGCTGCGCTCGAACAGCTGAAGTAGGCCGTGGTCGGTCGGTAGGCTTCATTCTTGAACAGTTGGCACAGGCTGGTGGAAGTACCCGCACAGAGGATGATGAACAGAGCACAAGTAGATTTGCGCATGATGGGTCTCGACACGGTTTTATTGTTGTAGAGACAGGTTATGGCGGTAGCGCGAGGGTGACTTCGTCCGAATGGACTAGCTGATCGAATTGACGCTGCCTCGCCCCTTGTGGTGTTCCCGGGACCTGTACCTGGCCATGATCCCCTGTGGGAGCGAGCCTGCTCGCGAAGACGGCGTGTCAGGCGAAGCAGATGTTGGCTGTACCGGCCTCTTCGCGAGCAGGCTCGCTCCCACAGGTTTATCGGGTGTTCCCGGGACCTGTGCCTGGCCATGATCCCCTGTGGGAGCGAGCCTGCTCGCGAAGACGGCGTGTCAGGCGAAGCAGATGTTGGCTGTGCCGGCCTCTTCGCGAGCAGGCTCGCTCCCACAGGAGTGTGTTGTGTCAGTCGCGTTGGGCGAGGGCGCCTATTGCCATGAACAACGCGGCAATGGCCCGGGCTTCATGCAGTTCGCCGCGGGCCACCAGTTCAGGGATATGGGCCAGGGGCACTCGCAGGCATTCCAGGGGTTCGGGTTCGTCGCCTTGCAGTTGGCAGGGGCTCAGTTGTTCGGCCAGTACCACCTTGTAGCGATGGCACAGGTGACCTGGTGCCAGTGTCAGCTCGCCCAGTTCGGTCAGGCGTTCGGCACGCATGCCGACTTCTTCGCTCAGCTCGCGCTGCGCTGCCTGCAAATAGTCTTCGTCGGGCTCGGCGCCACCCTTGGGCAGGCCGAGTATGGTTTTTTCCACACCGACCGCGTATTCGCGCACCAGCAACACATGTTGCGGATCGGGCATCGCCACCAGCATCACCGAGCGATAACCGGTGCCGCGCAGGCGTTCGTAGACCCGTTGCTGGCCATTGCTGAATTGCAGGTGCAGGGCTTCGATCTGAAAGTGGCCGCTTTGCGCCAGCAGTTCAGTCTTGAGGATGGTTGGGCAGTTGCGCATGGGGCAGTCCCCTGTTTGGGATACAGACACTGTGCGCCGTACAACGCAGGCCGCCATCGTCCGAGCGGACGAGGCGGCAAGGGCCGCTAGCCGAGGGTCGCCACACTGCGCAGGATCAGGCGCACCAGCATGGTCTGGCGGGTCACGCCGGTCTTGGAGAAGGTCGAGCGCAAGTGCGCCCGCGAGGTGTTGCGGCTGATGCCCAGCTCTTCCGACGCTTCGTCGAGGGTCAGGCCGTTGGCTAGCAACATCGCCAGCTGGGTTTCCGCCGGGGTGAAGTCGAACAGCGCGCGAACGATTTCCTGTGGCGCAGTGGACTGTTGCTCCGGGTCGCTGATGAAAATCACCACGGTCGGGCACTGCTTGCCCTCGCTCCAGTCCGTCAAGGGCACCGAGCGCACGATGATCCCCAGGTCCGCTTTCCCGGACGGCCGCTGCACGCGCAGAGCCTCGACCACCGACGGGTTGCTGCTCTTTTGCGACAGCAGTGACTGCTTGACCAGTCGGCGGAACTCCTGGGTATCCCGGGCCGTGCCGACCTGCAGGCCATCGTTGACCAGTTTGATGCCGTCCTTTTCCTGGATCAGCCGGTCGGCGACCTGGTTGGTCTGCAGCACCTTGCCGGACTCGTCGAGGATGATCGTGCCGACCGCCATCTGGTTCACCGCGCCAGCGTACAGGTTGCGCTCGGCCTCGATACGGTTGAGCTGCATATGAATCTTGATCGAGCGCTCCAGGTGCGGAATGAAATGCGTGAGCATGGCCTTTTCTTCATTGCCGAAGGGCTTGTCGTCACGTCCGCGGCTGATGCGAATGCGGCACTGCGCACCATCGACCGTGTTGATGTCGGCACCGAGGATGTGGAACACGTCCACCGGCTCGAGGAAATTCTTGTAGAACTCGGAGTTCTGCCAGTCGTCGTTGGAGACGAACTCGGCGAGGGTCACGACCTGGCGGTTGGGCAGGTCGACAAACGGGTCGAGGCTGAAAAAGTGCTTGTTGTAGGACGCGGTCGCCTCGGTCGAGGTGCCGGTGGTGTTGACCATCAAGCCGTCCACGTGGGCGCTGGGCGGACGCAGGATGAAGGTCACATATTTGCTGTGCAGGTGCACGTTGAGTTGATTGAGAAAGGTGGCCCAGGGAATGTTTTCCAGCGGACCCTGATAGAGGTTGCCGATCAAATCACTGAACGTATCGAGACTGAGGCTCTGCTGCATGGGGAAAAACCGTTTTTATTATTAGCGTTGGCGGTGGCCGAGAATAAGCGCCGGTATCGGCTCCTTGCAACGCTCGGGCTCAGGGCCTGACCGGCGGCTGCCGCTCAGGCCCGGGGCGGGCGAAAAGCCGCTGGGTCAGACCCGTTCGCTGGCGCGCACGACAAACTTCTTGTGTTCGGCAACGTCCGCCGACAGCGCCTGGACATCGGTGTAGAACTGCTCGTACCAGCGGCGCAACTGATAGACCGGACCGTCGCCGTCACACAGCAGCGGATTGTCGACGCGGGTCTTGCTGTGCCAGATGGCCACGTCTTCGTAGAAGGCTGCCTGAGCCTGCGCCACGTAAGCCTTGGCCATCGCCTGGTTCTGCTCTTCGCTCAAGCCCGGGATCTTTTTCACCAGCACGCCGTAACGCAGGGTGAAACTGTCGAGATCGATCGGTACGTGGCAGTTGAGCAGGATCGAGTGGATCGGCTGACCGTTCATCGCGCCGTTCATCTCGGTGATCTGATAGGCCGGGCCGAAATAGGTGGCCTCGGTAGTCAACACGCTGTCGCCCGACAGGCGCTCACTGCGGGCGCGCATGATCTGGGTCGCCAGGTGGCCTTCGAAAACGTTGATGAACTCTTCGACCGGCGCTCCGTGCACGGTGCCGAAGTGCGCCATGTCGGCGATGTTGTCGATCAGTTCGCGGCAGTTGGTGCCAATCTGCAATTCGGCGACTTCCCAGGCTGCCCATTCGTCGCTGTAGCAGGCGTCGATGCGCGGAATGCGTTGTTCGGGCAGCGGCGGGTTGCCTTCGGGGTCATTCCAGACGAACAGCAGCTGGTTCTCTTCCATGATCGGCCAGCTTTTGATTTTGGCCCGTGGCGGAATGCGCTTGGCATAGGGGATGTCATCGCACACGCCATCGGCGCCCCAGCGCCAGGCGTGAAACGGACAGCGGATCGAGTTGCCTTCAACGCAACCGGTGCTCAGGTCGGCGCCCATGTGCGGGCAGTAGCCATCGAGGATATGCAACTCGCCGTCTTCACCCTGGAACGCCACCAGACGCGTGCCGAACACCTCCAGGCGATGGGCCTTGCCGTCGCGGTATTGCGCGGCCAGGCCCAGGCAATGCCAGCCGCGGGCGTAGCGGTCTTCCAGCAGTTTGGCTTCGATGCGGTGCAGGGTACTCATCTTGTTATTCTCCCAAGGGATCACGGGGTTGGCGCATGTAAGGGATTCTGCCGGCCCTGTAAAAGCGGGCATCGTCTGAATGGACGATGGCTGCTTTATGCAGGCCCGCTCTACTGGCGCCATTGGACCCATGGCAGGAGTTGGCGATGAGTGATGAACAAGGGCCGGTAGCGGTGATTACCGGTGCCGCGAGCGGTATTGGCCGAGGCCTGGCCGAACACGCGGCGACGCTGGGCATGCGCCTGGTGCTGGCGGATCGGGATGCAGCGGGCCTGCAAGCCCTGTGCGACGAATTGACGGCCGGCGGTGTGCAAGCAATTGCCTGCGCCACCGATGTCGGTGATGTGCAGCAGGTCGAGCGCTTGCGAGACCTTGCTGTCGAGCATTTTGGCGGGGTCGACCTGCTGTTCAACAACGCCGGCGTGATGCAGACCGGCTTCAGCTGGGAAATCACCGAGGCGCAATGGCAGCGCATGCTGAACGTCAACCTCAACGGCGTGATCAACGGCATTCGCAGCTTTGTGCCGCTGTTGCTCAGTCAGGGCCGTGCCGCCCATGTGATCAACACCGCGTCCCTTGCCGGGCTGGTCAGCAGTCCGTTGATGGCGCCGTACAACGTGACCAAGCAGGCCGTGGTCGCGCTCTCGGAAACCCTGCATTACGAACTCGCCATGCTCGGTGCGCCAGTGTCGGTTTCGGTGCTGTGCCCGGGGCCGGTAGCCAGTGAAATCATGGCGTCGAACCAGGTGGTGGACACCGCCGGATCCGACTTCAGTCAACTGCTCGACAGCACCATTCGCCAGGGCATGACCCCGGCTGAACTGGCCGCGCAAGTGTTCGCCGCCGTCGCGCAAAAACGTTTCTGGATTCTGCCCCACAAGGGTTTCAAGGCGGCCCTTGAGCGCCGGGTGAAAAGCATCCTGGGCGAGACCAATCCGCAGTTTCAAATGGCCGATGTAGAGGACGATGCCCATGCCGCTCGATAAGCAGATCGCTGGCGTACTCCAGCAGTTTCGCGACATCCCGGAACCCGATTTCAGCCAGGTCGATGCCGTTCAGTACCGACAGTTCTCCGACAACCTGCTGCCGGTCATCCCTGGTGACCCGATGAGTGAGGTGCGCGACCTGCGGGTGGCCGGCGCGGAGGGTGAGCTGGATGCCCGGCTGTATCGGCCTACGGATGAGCACAACCTGCCGTTGCTGGTGTTTTTCCATGGTGGCGGTTTTGTCATGGGCAATCTTGATACCCACGACAATCTCTGCCGCTCACTGGCCCGCCAGACCGAAGCAGTGGTGGTGTCTGTCGCCTATCGACTGGCGCCGGAACACAAGTTTCCGGCAGCACCGCTCGATTGTTATGCGGCGACTTGCTGGTTGGTCGAACAGGCGGCCGAGCTTGGTTTTGATGGCAGCCGTCTGGCCGTGGCCGGCGACAGTGCCGGGGGCAACCTGGCGCTGGCGGTCAGTCAGTTGGCGGCGCAACGCAAGGGGCCGAAGGTCAGTTATCAGTGCCTGTTCTACCCGGTCACCGATGCGGGTTGCGACAGTCAGTCCTTCGAGGAATTTGCCGAAAGTTATCTGTTGTCGGCGAAGGCGATGCGCTGGTTCTGGGAGCAGTACCTGCAAGCCCCGGCGCAGGCCGATGACCCACTGGCTTCGCCGTTGCGTGCCGAGAACCTGGCAGGCTTGCCACCGACCACGTTGATCACTGCCGGGTTCGACCCGTTGCGGGACGAGGGCGAGGCGTTGGCCGAGTGCCTGCGCGAGGCTGAAGTTGCGGTGCGAGTGCAGCGCTGCGAAGGCATGATCCACGGTTTCATCAGCATGGCGCCGTTTGTCGAAGCCGCCGCGCAAGCGTTGTCAGACGCCTGCGTCGATCTGCGTGGAGCCCTCAAATGAACGGCCTGACGTTCCATACCGTGCCGCAACTGATCGAGGCCATCGGCGCGGGTCAGATGGTGGTGATCACCGACGACGAAAACAACGGCGAAGGCTCCTTGCTGATGGCCGCCGAACAGGCCGGCGCCGAGGCTGTCACCTTCATGGCAGTGCAGGCGCGCGGGTTGATTTGTCTGGCTCTGACCGAACAGCGCTGCCGTGCGCTGGGCCTGGACCTGATGGTGCCCAACTCCCGGGCGCAACATGGCGTGGGATTTACCCGCTCCATCGAAGCCGCCACCGGGGTGTCCACCGGTATCTCGGCGGCGGACCGGGCGCGCTCGATCCAGGTGGCGGTCGACCCGGCCAGCGGCCCGGCGGACCTGGTGCAACCGGGGCATATCTTCCCCGTACAGGCATTACCCGGTGGCGTGATGCAGCGGGCCGGGCATGTCGAGGCCGCCTGCGACCTGACGCGTCTGGCGGGCCTGCAACCGGCAGCAACCCTGGTGGGGATTCTCAACGAGGATGGCGAACTGGCCCGTGGTGCCGAGTTGCACGAGTTCGCCCAGCGGCATGGCTTGCGGATCGGCACCATCGCCGACCTGATTCACTACCGCATCCTGCATGAAGGCACGATCGAGCGCGGTGGCGAATACCCGTTGCATACCCGCCACGGCGAATTCCAGGTGACGACCTATCAGGACACCTACCAGGGCTCGTTGCACCTGGCGCTGGTCAAGGGCCGGATCGACAGCACCCAGCCAGTGCTGGTGCGGGTGCAAAGCATCGAGACGTTGCGTGATGTGCTGGGGTGTGAAAGCGAGAGCGGGGCGCAACAGTGGACCCTCGAGCGTTCGCTGGCGAGCATCGCAGCCGCCGATTGCGGCGTACTGGTGTTGCTGGCACAGAAGGAAACCGCTGACGGCGTGCTCGAACAATTGCGCCAACGCAGCGGCGGCAAACTGCGTACACCGCAATTTCCGCAGAGGACCCTGGGCATCGGCGCGCAGATACTGCGCGACCAGAACGTGCGCAAAATGCGCCTGATGAGCTCACCGGTTCCCTACAAGGCGGTGTCCGGATTCGATCTGGAAGTCACCGAGTTTGTGCCGTTCCAACCGGCAATCTGACTTCAATCAATGACCCAGTGGGAGCGAGCCTGCTCGCGAAGGCGGTTTAGCAGCCGACATCAATGTCGAATGTACCGGCCTCTTCGCGAGCGGGCTCGCTCCCACAGTGGTTTTGAGGTGGTCACAGATTTTGTGTACACCCACTGGCCCAGTGGGAGCGAGCCTGCTCGCGAAGGCGGTTTAGCAGCCGACATCAATGTCGAATGTACCGGCCTCTTCGCGAGCAGGCTCGCTCCCACAGTGGTTTTGAGGTGGTCACAGATTTTGTGTACACCCACTGGCCCAGTGGGAGCGAGCCTGCTCGCGAAGGCGGTTTAGCAGCCGACATCAATGTCGAATGTACCGGCCTCTTCGCGAGCAGGCTCGCTCCTACAGTAATTTTCGGTTGCCTGTAGAATTTGCGTACGCCCACAGGTTTTGTGCGGTGTCAGGGTTTGATACCCCGCAACATCATCTTCGCCTGATCCTGCACCGCCTCCGATGCGGTCATGTTGCCGTCGATCACGGTGATCACCGCGTGGCCTTGCCACAGTTGATAGGCATCGGCCTTTTGCTGGATGGCGGTCGGTGTCGACGGGGCAGCGAGATTGACATGGACCACGCCGTCGGCGCCGCGCTGTGAGGTGAAGTTCACCCGATCCCAATTGCCGATCGGGGCAAAGCTTACGCCTTTGACTTCGCCTGGCGGCAGCGGCGGGTAGTTGAGGTTCAAGCCGTTCACCCCCGGCAGGCCCAGTACGTTCAGCTCGCACGAGTGTTGGTTTTTGGCGCAAGCCTGTCTGGCTTCTGCCCCGGCCAGGCTCGCCTGTTCAATGACCTTCACCGCAAACCGCGCCGTATCGTCCATGGCACCAAGGGTCTTGCGGTAACCGGCCTGCTGGTCGCGGATGATCAGGTCCATGTCGATACCCGTCGACACCGCCACCGCCGGAATACCCTTGAACATTGCGCGCACCGCAGCGTTCAGGGTGCCGGATATCTGCGTCAGCGGGCCGACGTTTTCACCAAAGTTGCTGCCCGACACCACCAGGTCTGGCGGTGAATCCTTGAGGATCACATCAAGTCCGACATTGACCGCATCCACCGGCGTACCAATGGCAGAGGTCTTGCCGGCAGGCGGGGTGTAGCCCTGCGGCGGCCCGACGCAAAATTTGCCCGGCGCCAGTTCGATCACCGCCAGGGCCTGGCCCGGCACGACCACGCTGGCGGCACCGATGCCGCTGCTGTCGTTCAATGGTCCGACCAGGGTGACCTTGTGCCCGGCTGCGGTCAGGGCGCGGTACATCGCATCGATGCCCGGCGCGCGGCAGCCATCGTCGTTGGTCAGCAGGATGTTCAGGGCGTTGGCTTGCATCGACAGGCCAACGCTGGCCATGGCGATGATGCCGGTGAGGAGTTTGTTCATGGGCAGTCTTCCGTAGGAGGCGCGGATTTTACAAAGCACAACGCCCCGACCGAATGAATCGGTCGGGGCGCGGTGTTTTTAGCGGGTGCCGAGTTTGCGCAGGTTGCCAGGGGTGAATTCGTCTTCGGTGAAGGCGGTGGCGTTGAGCTTGGCCGGTTTCTGATCGACCAGCATGCGGTCAACCAGGTAGGAGCCGGCGATCAGGTCGTGGTAGATGCCGAGGCGGGCGTGGTAGCGCTGCATCTCGTAGGCGTAGATCGAGGTCTGCATGTTGGTGCGCCACAACTGGCCACGGCTGTCATAGTTGTCGGCCATGGTCGCGGACCAGGTGTCCTCGTCGAGGTACAGCACGCGCTTGGCGTACACGTGACGAGCACCTTCCTTGAGGTTGGCCTGCAACACCCAGACCCGGTGTTTCTCGTAGCGCATGTACTGCGGATCGACGTGACCGGTGGTGGACAGGATCTGGTCGGCCGTTACGCTCGGGTCGTCGATCTTGTAGTTGTGGTACGGAATGTAGATTTCCTTTTTACCGACGATGGTCCAGTTGTAGCGGTCCGGCGCACCGTTGAACAAGCGGTCTTCGTCGTACACGCGGAAACCGCCGGCGCCGGTCGGCGAGTCGTAGCCCACGGTCGGTGCGCGACGTACCCGGCGTTGGCCCGGGCTGTACTGCCAGGCCTGGCGCGGGGCGGCGGTCGGGTTGATGAATTCGTGACCGACGACGATCTCGCCTTTCTTGCGCACCGGCTCCAGGGTGGTGATCAGGAAGTTGGTGAGCACACCGTTGGCCGTCTCCAGGGATTTGTCCGGGCTGGACCAGATCGAGAAGATCTTGTAATTGACCTCTTCGAGGACCTTTTCCTTGTTGGCGTACACCACGGCCTGGCCGTAGTTGGCCTCTTCGGTGTTGGCGCGGCCCTGCAAGGTATGGTTGAACATCAACTCGCTGCCGTTCTTCGGGATCGGGAACGGCGAGGCACCCCAGGCGTTTTTCGTGTCGTTGTTGTCATTGTCGAGTTCGGCAGTGACGGCGTTTTTCTTGATCTGCTCTTCCAGCTTCTGATCGAGGCGGAAGTCGCGGTGGCTCGGGTACACCGGGATCTTGAAGGTATCAGGGTAGCGCTTGAGCAGCGCTTTCTGGCCATCGGTCAGGTTGTCGGCATACTTGTCCATGTTCTTCGAATCGATCACGAACAGCGGTTTTTCCGCCGCGTACGGATCCGGGTACGGCGTGCCGGGGCCGGCGTATTTGAGGCCCGGTGGCAGGCCGCGCCATTTGCCCGACCAGGCCGGGATGCTGCCGTCGGCGTTGCCGGCCTTTTCGGCGCCCATCGGGGTCAGGTCCTGGCCCAGGCGTGCGGCTTCTTCGGGACTGACCTTGGCGTAGGCCAGGCCACTGCCGAGCAGGCCGACGGTCAGGGCGGTGCTCAATAATGTTTGGGTGAATCTGGACATGCTGTGCTCCTCCGATTGGGGAATCAGAACCGGTACTTGAAATTGAGCGCGACGTTGTCGCGGTCGGCCAGCGGGCTGTTATTGGCGTTGCCGAGGTAGGCGTTGTAGCGCGCCTCGACGGTGAAGTTGCCGAGGTAACGCCACGAGCTGCCGATGCTGGCGCGGTTATCGTTCTGGCCGGCGTTGATCGAACCGACCATCGAACTGTCACCGTGGGCGGCGGCGCTGAAGGTGACAGGAACCGACATGTCCCATCCGCTGAACACGTCGTTGTAGTCAAAGTTCGCCTGCACCGTGTAGCCCCAGGCATCGCGGTCATAGACCAGGCTGTCGGTGCCCGGCAGCGCGAAGCCTGGCGCCAGGGCGACCGGCTGCGACTTGTCGTTGCTGATCACGGTGTTGTAGACCAGCTCGCCGGTCAGGGTGGTGTTGTCGGCGAAGGACGTCGGGCCGAGCACGTAGATCATCGACGTTTGCGCCTGCATGGTCTTGCCACGCACAGGGCTTGAGAAGCCGTTGTTGACCATCACCGGCGTACCGTCGCGGTAGCTGACTTCACCGGCCCAGCTGACGTCGCCCAGCACGGTGGCGAAGCTCGCACCGAACAGGTCGATGTTGTCGAAGTAGCGCACCTGGTAGCGGCCCAGGGTCGAGGCGAAGTCCAGCGACGGGGTCTTGTCGTGATAACGCGAGTAGTAGATGCCGAACTCGGTGTTGTTCAGCGACTCGGCGGCGTAGGTGAAGGCCAGACCGTACTGGCCGCTGTCGCTCGGCTTGTCGTCCTTGAGGCGGGTGACGAAACCGGAGGCGTCGTTGAAGCCGCCCTCATCGATGAAGTCGGTGGTGGAGAAGTAGCTACCCACGCCGAATAGCTCGGTCTTTTCCCACTTGTATTGGTAGTAGGCCTGGATACCCAGGCTTTCGGTCAGGGCGAACTGGGTGAACAGTTGGCCGACCGGCAGCAGGATTTCCTTGACCTCGACACCCGGGGTGGTCGCCTTGGTCGCATCCACCGGGCTTTGGGCCGCGGAAATGCCCGGGTAGAACAGGCTCTCGCCCCAGCTCACCACCTGGTTACCCAGGCGCGCGTTGAGGGCGTGGCCGCTCACGTCCCAGGTGCCATAGGCGTAGTAATCGAGCATGCGCAATTCATTGCGATGCTGGTCGATGGTGTCCTGGGAGAAACGGTCTGGCTGGCTGCAATGGCCGCCGGCAAAGCAGTTCGAGGTGCCGGTGGTGTTGTCGTTGTCATGATCGTAAACGTTGTCGTAGAAACCCGTCGCCCGGACGAACACGCCGTAATCGTCTTGCCACTTGATGTTGGCTTCGGTGAGAAAGCCGCTGCGGTTGTTGATCAGGCTGCCCTTGTCGAACGCGTTGTCGCCGTCGTTGCCGTTGGCATTGGCCGTCAGTTTGTGATCGCGAGACTCGGTCCGCCAGGCGAGGCTGTAGGTCAGTGTGGTGTCCCAGTCGATGCTCAAGTCTTCGCTTGGCTGAAAGCTCATGGCGTTAACGTGAGCGCTTAATCCGCCAGCCAGCAACAGCAAGGCCAGCTGTACGCGAGGGTGCTGTGTTGGTGGGGCGATTATTGTTTTTATCATGTCGTCCTCATGGCCCAGGTCAGACCTGCCCGACCTGCATTTCAGGGGGGTGATTGGTGCTGTGGGCGACTATGGAGTCACGACTTGCGCGCAACATCGTCCAAGCGGACTACGCGATTTGCAGGGGGTGGTTGCGCTGTTCGCCTTAGTCCCATCGGACGATGAACACCGGGCGCGCGCGGCGAACAATCCCGAGACCGACTGCACCGGGCGAAGATCCGGCGGTGGCGGTTTCTGCCTGATGGGCGCTGAACAAGGGTGATCGCATGAACGCTGCCGGGATCAAATGGGACGAGTGCTGTGATGTGTTGGTGATTGGCTCGGGAGCCGGGGGCATGACCGCTGCGCTGCGCGCCCATGACCTGGGCCTGAATGCGCTGCTGATCGAGAAGAGCGGCGAATACGGCGGCACGTCGGCGGTATCCGGTGGCGGCATCTGGATCCCCAACAACCACCGGATCCATGCGATCGGCGGCAGTGATTCGGCGGCCGAAGCGATCGCCTATATCCGTGCGGTGACCCACGGCGAGATCGACGACGGGCGCATCGAAGCCTATGTCGAGCACGGTCGGGAGATGGTCGAGTACCTGGAACAACACACCCGCGTGCGCTTCGAGGCGCAACCGCGTTACGCCGATTACTACCCGGAAGTCGAGGGCGGCAAACCGGGCTATCGCTCGATGGATCCGCAACCGTTTGACGCCGCCGAACTGGGCGAAGAATTTTTACGCATGCGCGCGCCGTCCCCCGGCACCCTGATGATGGGGCGCATGGCGATGACCATGAAAGAAGCGCAAGTGCTGCTGTGCCGTGGCCCCGGCTGGTTGCGCCTGACCCTGCGGGTGATGTGGCGCTACTGGCGTGACCGCGAGGGGCGACGCTTGTCCCGCCGCGACCGTTACCTGACCCTGGGCAATGCCTTGATCGGTGCCTTGCGCTGTTCGTTGCAGGATCGCGGCAAATCGCTGTGGCTCAACTGTGCGCTGGAAGAACTGCTACTGGTCGGCGACCGGGTCGGTGGGGCGCGGGTCAATCGCAACGGTCAGTTGCTCAACGTCAAGGCGCGCTACGGGGTGATCATCGCCGCCGGTGGTTTCGAGCGCAATCAGGCGATGCGCGAGCAGTACTTGCCACAGCCGTCCCAGGCCAACTGGAGTGCCACGCCGCCCAACAATACCGGCGATGGCATTCGCGCCGGCCAGGCCATCGGTGCGCGGACCGCGTTGATGGAACACAGCTGGTGGGCGCCGACCACTTACGTCAAGGGCGAAGAAAAGCAACGGGCGCTGTTTGTCGAACGAACCTTGCCCGGGTGCGTGATGGTCAACGCGGCGGGAGAGCGTTTCGTCAACGAAGCTGCACCCTATACCGATATCGTTTATGCGATGTACGCCAACAACCGCGAAGGCGCCGCGAGCGTACCGTGCTGGATGGTGTTCGACGCCGAGTTCCGGCGCAAGTATCCGTGTGGCGCCTTGCTGCCAGGTTATGCCCAGCGCGATTGGCAATTGCCCGAGCACCTGCGCGACTACTTCCACAAGGCGTCGAGCCTGGAAGAGCTGGCGACGAAAATCGGCGTCGACGGCGCGGGCCTGGTGCGTACCGTGCAGCGTTTCAACGGCATGGCCGTGCAGGGCGTCGATGAGGATTTCCACAAGGGCGAATCACTGTTCGACCGCTATTACGGCGACCCGAACGTGCAACCCAATCCGTGCCTGGCACCGTTGCTCAAGGGGCCGTTCTACGCCGTGCGCATCGACGCCGGCGACATCGGCACCAAAGGGGGCCTGCTGACCGACGTGCACGCCCGTGTGTTGCACGAGGACGGGCAAGCGATCAACGGCCTGTACGCCATCGGCAACAGCGCCGCTTCGATGATGGGCCGCACCTATCCGGGCGCCGGTTCGACCATCGGCCCGGCCATGACCTTTGGTTACCTGGCGGCCAATCACATCAAGCGCCAGAGCGAAACCGCTTCAGCGAAAACCTTGTTCGGGAGTGTTGAATGAACAGCCAGCGTTCACAGATAGCCGTAGTCACCGGCGCCAGTCGCGGAGTGGGGCAGGGCATTGCCCTGGCCCTGGGGGCGGCGGGCATGACGGTGTATGTCACCGGCCGTGCGCCGGCGCAGGGCGGGTCGAACTTGTACGGGCACGCCTTGTGCGGTTCGCTGGAGGACACCGCTGCGGCGATTACCGCCGCCGGTGGACGCGGGATCGCGGTGGTCTGTGACCACGCCGACGACGCGCAGGTTCGCGCGCTGTTTACCCGTGTGGAAGATGAGTGCGGGCATCTGGACTTGCTGGTGAACAACGCCGCGTTCATCCATGACCAGTTGATCGAGCCGGGACCGTTCTGGGCCAAGCCGCTGGAGCTGGTGCGCATTCTCGACGTCGGTCTGCGCTCGGCCTACATCGCCAGCTATTACGCCGCGCCGCTGTTGCTGAAAAGTGCTCAAGGCCTGATTTGCTTCACTTCGTCATTCGGTGCCGGCTGCTACATGCACGGCCCGGCGTACGGCGCGCAAAAGGCCGGAGTCGACAAGCTGGCGGCCGACATGGCGATCGATTTCGAAGGGCAGGGCGTGGCGGCGCTGTCGCTGTGGCTCGGCCCGCAACTGACCGAACGCACGAAGATTGCCGGCGAACAGCATGGCGAGCAGTACCAGGCGTTTCTGGCCCACGCGGAAACCCCGCAATTCAACGGACGGGTGATTCATGCCTTGCTCAATGATCCGCAGTTGATGGCGTTATCCGGGCAGACCCTGATCACCGCCGAAATCGCCCCCGGCTACGGCATCAGCGAAGCCGAAGGCCGTCAGCCTCCGTCCCACCGCGCCATGCTCGGCGACCCGCGCCAGCAGCATCCGGCGCGGGTGGTCTAGGTCGCTAAAACACAAAACCCTGTAGGAGCGAGCCTGCTCGCGATGGTCTATCAGTTGCATTGGCGTCGACTGACACACCATCGCGAGCGGGCTCGCTCCTACAGTTGAACGCTGTCGGGTAGGAAATTTGTGTACACCCTCGCTCCTACAGTGGGATTGCGTTTAGTCGGCTGGCTGCAGTGCCCACTCGCGCAACACATTCTTGGTCACTTTGCCCGCCGCATTGATCGGCATGCTCTGCAACACCTGCACCCGGCGCGGAACCTTGTAGTTGGCCATCTGCTCACGGCACCAGGCGAGGAACCGCGCCTGTTCGATCTCCACTCCCGGCGCGGGCAGCAGGAATGCCATCGCCACCTCACCCATGCGCTCATCGGGAATACCGATCACCGCTGCCTGGGCCACGCCCGGATAGGTCAGCAGGCACTGTTCGATCTCCGCCGGGTACACGTTGAAACCACCGGTGATGAACATGTCCTTGAGGCGGTCGGTGATGCGCAGGTAACCCTGTTCGTCGAGCATGCCGATGTCGCCGGTGTGCAGCCAGCCGTCGGCGTCGAGTATTTCCTGGCTGGCTTCGGGGTTGTTGAGATAACCCTGCATCAGGTTGTAGCCGCGGATCTGTACTTCTCCGGGGATGTTGGCCGGCTGGCTGCGACCGCTGCTGCCGACACAGCGCACTTGCACCCCCGGCATTGCCCGGCCACTGGTGTTGGCGACGAGTTCTGCCGAGTCGCCGGAGCGGCAGATCGTGGCGAAACCGCAGACTTCCGTCAGGCCATACGCGGTGACGATGGTGGCGAACCCGAGTTCGTCGCGCATGCGGTGGATCATTTCCACTGGAATCGCCGCCGCCCCGGTCACCGCCACGCGCAAGGAGCTCAGGTCGAATTCGTTGCGTTGCGGATGGGCCAGCAACGATTGATACAGCGTCGGTGGCCCGGGCAACACGGTGATGCGTTCACGCTGCACGCATTCGAGCACGGCCTGCACGTCGAACACCTGCTGCGGCAGGAGGGTGCAGCCGCGCATCAGCGCTGCCAGCCAGCCGGCCTTGTAGCCGAAGGAATGGAAGAACGGGTTGACGATCAGGTAGCGATCGCTCTCGCGCAAGCCGACGATATCGCTCCAGTCACGCACGATGCGCAGGTTCTGGCCGTGGCTGGTCATCACGCCTTTGGGCTTGCCGGTGGTGCCCGAGGTAAACAGCACGTCGGACAAGGCCTGCGGGCCAACGCTTTGTTCGCGGGTGCGCAAGGCCAGTTGCGGCACGTCGGTCGCCAGGTCCATAAAGCGCTCCCACGCCAGGGTGCCCGCATTGGCGCCGCGCAGGCTGACGATGTGGCGCAGCTCAGGCAGGTCTTCCGACGCGAGCATGCCGGGGTAGTCCGCGCCGAGGAATTCGCCGATGGCAAACAGCACGCAGGTGCCGCTTTCGCGCAGGATGTAGCCGGCTTCGCTGCCCTTCATCCGGGTGTTGAGCGGCACCAGGGCGGCGCCGACACTTTGCAGGGCGCCAGCGGCGACGATCCATTCCCAGACGTTGGGTGCCCAGATGGCCACGCGGTCCCCGACCTGTACGTCGAGGGCCAGCAGCGCCCGGGCCGCCTGGCGGCGCAGCTGGTCGAGTTGTCGGTAGCTGATGCTGTGGCCCGCGTCCTCGATGGCCGGGCGGTCGCCGTAGGCCTGGGCAGCGTTGGCGAACAGTTGAGCGATGGTCAGTGCGGTGGCGACAGGCGGCATGGGGCCTCCCCGGTTAGAAGACAAGTACGGAAAAGGGAGTAGGCCGGGCAGGGCGCCCGGCCGGATTGCGAGTTACTGGGCGGGCGGGGCGAAACGGCGACCGGCGGAGAAGCCACCGTCCACGGCAATCATCTGGCCGCTGACGAAGGAGGCTTCGTCGGACGCCAGGAACAGCGCGACGTTGGCCACTTCTTCCGGTTGCCCGGAGCGGCTGAGCATGTGCTGCGAGGCAAAGAAGGCGTGGAACGCGTCATTGTCACGGACCATGCTGGTCATCGGCGTTTCGATCAGGCCCGGGCACAGGCCGTTGACGCGAATGTTGGCGTAGCCGTAGTCGATGGCCATCGAGCGGGTCAGCTGGTTGATGCCGCCCTTGGACACGTTGTAGGCCACGTTACCGTCGCAGCCTTGCAGGCCGAAGATCGAGCCGACATTGATGATCGAGCCGCTGCGTTGCGACACCATCGACTCCAGCGCGTACTTGCTGGTGAGCATGCTGCCGGTCAGGTTGATGTCCATCACCCGTTGCCAGTTGGCGGTGGTGGTCTGGGTCACGCTGCCCTGGTCGGCGACGCCGGCGGCGTTGACCAGTACATCGATGCGCCCGAAGCGGCTGATGACTTCTTGCATGACCTGCTGCACCTGCGCTTCGTCGCGCACGTCCAGGTTCATGAACAGGCCGGGAAAGTCTGCCGGTGCGCTGCCGATGTCCAGCCCGACCACTTGCGCGCCTTCGGCCGCGAAGCGGCGCACGCAGGCCAGGCCGATCCCCGAAGCGCCGCCGGTGACCACCGCGACCTTATTCTGCAAACGAGCCATAACTGCACCTCTTTATTGTTGTGGGCTAATGCTGTGGCCGAGTCTAACCGCAGACCCGGCCCGAGTGATCGTCCATTGGGACTAAGCAACAGGTCTCCCGTCTGGCACATTTCAACTGTAGGAGCGAGCCTGCTCGCGAAAAACGTCTGGGCACCGCGTTCTTTCAGGCAGGGCGCGTTATCGTTGACGTCCATCGCGAGCAGGCTCGCTCCTACAGAGGTACGCGTACCCTCAATCCGGGAATTTCAGGCGCACCCTGGCCCCGGTCGGGCGGCTCTGGCAGGCCAGGGTCCAGCCGTCGGCGAGCTCCTTCGGGGTCAAGACATCGTTGCGCGCCAACTGCACTTCACCTTCCTTGACCACGCACATGCACGCCCCGCAAAAGCCTTCTTCACAGGACGACGGCACGTCCAGGCCCGCCGCCTTGCAGCTTTGCAGCAAGGTATCGCCGGGTTGGCAGGCAATTTCGTGTTGCTGGCCGTCGAGTTCGACGATCAGCGCTTCGCACTGCGACCCCATCGCTGCATCGCGAGCCAGGGCTTCTTCGGCCAGCAGTTCATCCGGGTCCGGTGGTGAAACGAAGCGTTCGACATGGATGCGGTCGGCGGCCTCGCCCAATGCCAGCAGGGTGCGCTCAACGGTGTCCATGAACGGACCCGGCCCGCAGATGAAGTAGTCGCCGCCGGCCGATCCGCGCAGCAGGTGACGGACCTGAGAGTCCGTCAGAAAACCCTGCACCGAATCGAGGACGTGCACCACGTGCAGTTGATCAGGATGCGCCTTGATCAACCGGCACAGCTCGTCCTTGAAAATCACCGACGCTTCATCGCGGTTGGCGTAGATCAACTTGATCGGCCGCCGGCTGCTGTGCAGCACCGATTTGAGAATGGAAAACACCGGGGTGATGCCCGAGCCTCCCCCGAACAGGACCAGGGGCTTTTCGGTGTCCGCCTGTGGGTCCAGGCAGAACAGCCCGGCCGGTGGCAGTACTTCCAGCCAGTCGCCGACCTGCACCTCGTTCATCCAGTTCGATACCCGGCCGCCGTCGACCCGTTTCACCGTGACCTTGGGCAGCGCGTCTGCGAGGGGCGAGCTGGCCATGGAATAGCAGCGGGTCAACAGTTTGCCGGCCAAGGGCACGCGAAAACTCAGGAACTGGCCCGGTTTGTAGCGAAAGCGCTCACGCAGGGTTGGCGGTACGTCCAGCACCAGCGAGCGCGCGTCGGCGGTCTCGTCGATCACCGCGCACACTTGCAATGAGACGCTTCCCGTCGTTGATTCGGCCGGTTTCAGGTTCTGTTGTTGCGTGCCCATGTTCACCTCGACCTCAGAGCCCGCTGATCAGTTGGGCGTTGTCGACGCGGATCTCGGCACCGTTGACGAATCGCGACTCGTCGGTGGCGAGGAACAGCACCACGTTGGCAATGTCCCGTGGCGCGGCCATGCGGTTCATCGGGTCCTGGTCCAGCGCTTCCTGCGGGATCGCCTGACCACCGGCCAGCGCCTGGGTCATCGGCGTGTTCACGCCGTCCGGGTGCACGCTGTTGCAACGGATGCGATAACCCTGTTGCTTGCAGTGCAGGGCAATGGAACGGGTCATCGCCGCCACCGCGCCCTTGGACGCCGAGTAGGCGCAGAACATCGGCATCGCGCCCAAGGCCGCGACCGACGACATGTTGATGATCGAGCCGCCACCGGTTTCCTTCATGGCCTGGATCGCGTATTTGCAGCCGAGGAAGTAGCCGTCGCCGTTGATCTTCTGCACCTTCTGCCACAGTTCCAGCGTGGTGTCTTCGATGCTGCCCAGGGCCAGGATTGCTGCGTTGTTGACCAGCACGTCGAGACGGCCGAAGTGTTCGACAGTGGTCTTGACCACGTGTTGCCAGTCGCTTTCGCTGGCGATGTCGTGACGGATGAACAGCGCATTGGCGCCGATTTCCGCGGCGACCTGGCGACCGGCTTCTTCATTGAGGTCGGTCAGCACCACTTTGGCGCCTTCGCGGGCCAGCAGCAGGGCGTCTTCGCGACCGATGCCGCTGGCGGCGCCGGTGATGATGCAGACTTTGCCTTCTACACGTTGCATTGTTGTTCTCCTGATCGTGCGGTTTGAAGTGCGAATTGGTCGGCCACATGGGCGGCAGCCCGGCGACCGGAATAGATGCAATCGGCCAGGGACAGGCCGGAGACATACAGGTTGGAGGCAACGCCGACGGCGTTGCGGCCGGCGCTGTACAGGCCCTGGATCGGCTGACCGGCGTGGTCCAGCACCCGCCCGCTGGCCTCGCAGACCTTCAGCCCGCCCAGGGTGATGACCGGGCAGGGGAACAGGCGGCTGGTGAAGGACAGGTCGAGGGCGTACCACGGACCCTGGTCGAGGTTGGCGAGCATCGCCGAGGACTTGCCGAACTCGTCCGCCAGCTCGCCCCGCGCCGCGCGGCTATAACGTTCGACGCTCTGGCGCAGCAGCTCCGGCGGCAGGTTGCAGCGTTTGGCCAACCCGGCCAGGCTGTTACTGCGTTTGGCGTTGAACAGCAGGTTGAGCAGCACCGGCAGCCGCTGGAAATTCCACACCTTGCCCGGGCCGACCTGACCGAGTGCTTCCCGAACCAGTGCCCGATTGAGAATCAGAATGGCCCGGCCGTCCTGTTCCTCGACCATGGCGTGGCCGAGGGTCGCGCCGTAGATTTCTTCGTTGACGTAGCGCTGTCCACGGGCATTGACGATCAGCCCGCGGGCCCAGGCCAGTGGGGGGTTGATGAAGCGCCAGGCGCTGACCTTGTCCAGCCGGGCCACGCTGCCACCGGCACTCTGGCCCAGGGCGATGCCGCTGCCATTGCACCCGGTGGCGCCCAGCGGCAAGCCGGCCAGGTACTGCGGCGCGTGTTGGCGCACCAGATCGCGATTGAAGATAAAACCGCCGCTGCTCAACAGCACCGCCTGTTCGGCACGAATCAATTGGCGAATGGCGCTGGTCTGTTCGATGCGACGCTGACGGGCGCGCAAGCGATCGGCCAACGCCGGAGCGTACATATGAACGGCCGCGGCCCAGCGCGACAGACGCGCATGTTGCCGGGCCGCGCGGCTGCCGGAAGGCAACTGCCAGGCTTCGACACCGATGACCTTGTCGTCGCGGTCGAGCACCAGCCGCCGTACTTCGCACTGGCTGCGCAGGCGTGCACCGTGACGCAAGGCGCTGGCCTTGAGCGGGGCGAACAGGCTGGCGCCGGACATGCCCGGACCTTTGGTGCGGTGGCCACGGGGTGCCGGTTTGGCGCTGGCGGCATAGGCCGGCACGGCTTCGTTGCCGGAGTAATAGAGGTAGTACTGGTCACTCGGGTACGAGGTTTTATGCGGTGGCACGCTGGCTTCGAAGGCTGCGCCCTGACGCTCCAGCCAGGCCAGTTGCTCGCGGCTGCCTTCGCAGAAGTCCTTCAGGGTTTCACCACTGACAGCCTCGCCCACTTCCTGACGCAGGTAATTGAACATGGCTTCGCTGGTGTCTTCATAACCGGCCTGGCGCTGATACGGCGTGCCTCCTCCGGCATAAACAACGCCACCACTGAGTGCGGTGGCGCCGCCGCCTTCGAAACGGTCCAGGGCCAGCACCGAGAGGCCTCGGCTGGCCGCTTCGATGGAGGCACAGGCGCCGGCGCCGCCGAAACCGACCACCAGCAAATCGCAGCGGTCATCCCATGGCAACTGGTCGGCGCTGTTCACTCGCAACGCCGTCAACCCGTTCACGCCGTCCATGCCCAGGCCTCAGCCGGCGACAGCGAAGGAGGGGGTGGGTTTGGCGGTGGTGGTGTAGCTGCCGTCGAGGTAGACCAGCGGGGTGATGGCGTCGCTGGTGTGGATCTGCAAAATGCGTCCGATGAACACGGTGTGGGTGCCGTAGCTGAAGTGGCCGTCCTGGCGGCAGAGGATTGCCGATTGTGCGTCACCCAGGTAGGGAATGCCGCCGGGGCTGGTCAGCCAGTTGCCACGGTCGAAACGCGCTTCGCCCTTGATTGCGCCGCTGCACAGGTGTGCGAGGTCTTGTTGTTCGACGCCGAGGATGTTGACGCAGAAGTCCGCGCCGGTCGCCAGTGCGGCGTGGGGCGAGGCGGTCTTGTTGACGCAGATCAGCAGCGACGGTGGTTCGGTGCTCAGCGAGTCGACCGCGGTGGCGGCCATGGCGAAGCGTTCGGAGCCGTTACTGGTGCTGATAATGGTGACTGACTTGGCCAGGCGGCGCATGGCCTGGAGCATGTCGGCTTTGAGGTTGGCGTCGTTCATCGCACTGGGCCTTTTTGTTGGGGATTGAGTGCGATGGATTCTTGCTCTGGCTCTGGTCTTGAACATCGTCCGAGGGGACTAGGCCTTGGTTGACTGTGTACATATCCGTTTCTGCGGTAACGGCCACTTATGGTTTCGCCCTGACGGCGACTCACTTTTTTTACAAGCGCCTAAAAAAAGTAAGCAAAAAAACGCTCGCCCCGAACGTCCGGCCCCTCGCCTGGGCTCGGGGTTCCTTCGCTCCGGCATTCATCCGGGGGCATTGCCCTCCGGTCCGCTTCGCTCGACCTGCCGAGGGGGCGGGTGGATCAAGATCAAGAGCGGCAGGCGAGCTAACGCTCGGCCTGCTCTTCTCTTCTGTAGGAGCGAGCTTGCTCGCGATGGTCGTCAACGATAACGCGGGCTGCCTGAATGCCCGCGGTGTTCTGGCGTTTTTCGCGAGCAAGCTCGCTCCTACAGAGAAACGTGTTCAATTGTGATCAGGCCGGCCGGTAGGCCGCCTCGCTTTGGCTTTTGATCTTCTTGCCCCCTCGAGAGGCTTCGTTCCGGTTCTGCGCAGTGGGTAACCCGGCATGGATGCCGGGTTAGCCGCGTACGGCCATGGATGGCCGATCGCGGCGGGCCCACGGAGCAGGACCGGAGCGAGGGAATGCCGAGCCTTGGCGAGGCACCGAACGAAAGGGGCAAGAGCCCTTGGTTACTTGGGGCCGGGCGGCGCTCCGCTCTTCCAAGTAACCCGCCGTAAGGGCGGAACCCTAAGCCGCCATGACCGCAGAAATGGATATGTACACCCTGAAAAACCCACACAGCCTGTGAGCCAACACCCCCCTTTCAGATGCCCCCGATACCTGTTCCCCCAAAACCATATGGTCCGTTTGAGGGATGCCCGCCCTGTCATGCATTGCTTGAATGCCAGTGTAGGGGCGCTACACCCGCCCCGTTGCACGCGCGCCCCGGCGGATGGGGTGAACAAAGGAGAACAATAAAAATGCTCAACCAAGACCTGATTCGCCAGCGTCTGAGCCAACGTGCCCGCGAGCTGGTGCCTATCCTGCGTGAGCGCGCCCTGAATGCCGCGCAAGCCGGCCAGTTGCCCGAAGAAACCCTGAAGGATTTCCACGACGCCGGATTCTTTCGCATCCTGCAACCAGCCCGTTGGGAAGGTTACGAGCTGGAGCCCAAGGATTTCTTCGACGTGCAGATGACCCTCGCCGAGGGCTGCATGTCGTCGGCCTGGGTGCTGGGGGTAGTGGCGATCCACAACTGGCAGTTGGCGCTGTTCGACGACCGCGCGGCGCAGGATGTCTGGGGTAGCGATTCAAGCGTGTTGATCTCGTCTTCCTATATGCCGGTGGGCAAGGTCGAGCGGGTTGAAGGTGGCTTCAAGTTGAGCGGACGCTGGGGCTTTTCTTCCGGCAGCAAGCATTGTGACTGGGCGTTCCTCGGTGCGTTGGTACCGCCGGCAGAGGCGGGCGGGGCGCCGGATTACCGGACGTTCCTGGTGCCGCGCAGCGACTACCAGATTCTCGACAACTGGAACGTCATGGGCCTGGAAGCCACCGGCTCCCACGACATCCTGGTGGAAAACGCCTTCGTTCCCGAGTACCGCACCCATCGCGCGTTCGACGGATTCATGCAGAACAGTCCGGGTAACGCGGTGAACACCGCGCCGTTGTTCCGCCTGCCATTCGGGCAGATTTTCGTGCGTGCGGTTTCGTCGTCCGCGATCGGTGCCTTGCAAGGCGCGGTGGATCAGTTTGTCGAGCACAACCGCGCCCGCGTCGGGGTCAATGACGGTCGCAAGATGGTCCAGGACCCGGCCGCGCAATCGGCGCTGGCCAACGCCATGGTCTGCGTCGATGAGTGCAAGACCGTGCTGCTGCGCAATTTCGCCTTGATGCTGGAACGCGCGCAGAAAGGCGAGCCGTTGAGCATGCCCGAGCGGGTGAAGATGCGTTACGACTCGGCGCTGGTGGCCGACAAATGCGCCAAGGCCGTTGGCGACCTGATGTTCAACAGCGGTGCTTCGACGATCTTCCGCAGCCACCCGATCAACCGCGCCTTCCGCGATATTCACACCGGTCGCGCCCACGTCGCCAACAGTCCGGCCAAGTATGCGTGGAACCTCGGCGGCGTGAGCATGGGGCAGGACAGCAACGACTTTTTCCTCTGATGGTTTCTGCTGAATCAGCTAGTCCGTTTGCGTGATTCGAGCGGCCTGCCAATACCCGAGCATGGGCGCAAGGCACAGGTCTCTGGCGCCGACTGCGCATCCAAATAAGCACAAGGATCAACCATGAAATTTTCCCTGATTTACGAAGCCCAGACGGTGGACTCCAGCCGCGAAGGCGACCGCAAGATTTTCCAGGACACCGTTGAGCAGGCGGTGCTGGCCGACAAGCTTGGCTTCGACACGTTCTGGTGCGTGGAGCACACCGCGCTGAGCAACTACTCGCACATGTCCGCGCCGGAAACCATGCTGGCCTTCGTGGCGGGTAAAACCGAGCGTATCGGCATCGGCCACGGTGTGGTCTGCCTGCCGCCGGCGATGAACCACCCGGTGAAAGTCGCCGAGCGCATCGCCACCCTCGACCTGCTGTCCAAGGGCCGTGTGCACTTTGGCGTGGGCAAGGGCGGCACCCAGCAGGAAGCCGGTACCTTCGGCTACGACCTGGCGACCCTGCAGCCGCAGATCGACGAGATGATGTACCTGATCCCGAAAATGTTCGTGCAGGACGAGATCGAGCACAACGGCGACTTCGTGCAGATCCCCAAGCGCCCAATCCATCCAAAGCCTTACCAGGATCCGCACCCGCCGATGTACCTTGCATGCACCAACACCGAGTCGCTGAAGAATGCCGGCGGTCGCGGCATGGGCGCGCTGGTGCTGGGCTTCGGTGGCCCGGAAGAAATCGCCAAGAAGGTCGAGGTGTATCACACGGCCTACGACAACCGCGATGAGAAGAAGCAAGTGGGCTTCCGTCCCAACCGCCACATCGCCGCCCTGTGCCCGGCCATCGTGCTGGAGGACAACGAAGAAGCGCGCCGCATCGGTATCCGTGGCCAGCGCTACTTCATGGAATCCCTGGGCTACTGGTACGGCGGTGGCGAGCGCCCGGACCCTGAGAAGTGGAAGGACGACACCTTCGTCGATGGCAACGGCCAGAGCGTGATCAAGTCGCGCTTCGCCTCGGAAGAAGTCAGCGTCGACTTCTCCGACCCGACCATGGCGATGATGAACCCCAACCACGCCTACGGCACCGTCGAGGATTGCATCGGCTACGTGCAGCGCCTGATCGATGCCGGCGCCGACGAAATCCTGTTCATCTGCCAGATGGGCACCGTGCCGCAGTGGGCACAGCTGGAGACCCTGAAGAACATTGGCGAGAAGGTGATTCCGCACTTCCGCAAGGGTTGATAATTGACGCTAAACGCGTGAACACCGCATCACCCTTGTAGGAGCGAGCCTGCTCGCGAAAAACCGGAGAACACCGCGGGGTGCCAGGTTTGTAGCGTTATCGTTGACGACCATCGCGAGCAGGCTCGCTCCTACAGTTTGATCGCATTTCAGGTCTGGTATGGATTCCAGGCCACCTTTCCAACGGGTCCCCAAGGCCCGTTTTTTTATGCCTGCCGAATAAGATTGAACACCGCATACCCCTTGTAGGAGCGAGCCTGCTCGCGAAAAACCGGAGAACGCCGCGGGGTGTCAGACTTGCAGCGTTATCGTTGGCGACCATCGCGAGCAGGCTCGCTCCTACAGGTTATTGCGCAAATTCGCGTCACCGATTTGGCCTTTAAATGGCGCCTGTTTAACGGCTGTCAGTGTTACTTGATGAAAGCTACAACGCCTTGCGTCGTTGCCTACAGGTAAGCCAGAATCCGCCGGCTTGTGCGCCTTGGACCCCCTCGGTAACTTGATTCGTGTCACTGCCCATCAGTGATCGGGTTTAGTCGCCCGGGAAGTACCAAAGCGCAAATGCAGTCAGACAGTCAGGTCATTTCAGGCCTGCACTTCATGGTAGCTGTGCGCAGGGCGCCTTCGGGCGCGCCGGTTTTGGTACTCCCCCGGTCGACTAACCTGCGTACGGCTGCCACCCACTGTTTAGTCGCAGGTCGGTGACGGCTCCATTTTTTGGAGAACCAAACCATGGTCAAACCTTCACCTAGTCCCCCTGAAACCGAACGCATCCCCTCACTCGCCGACATCCGCGCCATGCCGCGCAAACCCAGCACGATGTACTCCATCAACGCCGAACTCGATGCACAAACCCTTCTGGGCGATGCCTGCGAATCACTGGCCTCGGCCAATGTCATGACCCTGAACCTGGCCGACCGTACCGAGGGCCCCAGTCGCAATTTCCTGCTCGGCATCGCCCAGATCATCATGCTCGGCGAACTCTCGGTGAACCGCGCACTGGATCAGCTGAACCCACCTGAATAACTGCAAATGAAAACTCTGTAGGAGCGAGCCTGCTCGCGATGGTCGTCAACGATGACGCGGGCTGTCTGATGCCCCGTGGAGTCTGGTCGTCCATCGCGAGCAGGCTCGCTCCTACAGGGTTTTTTATGCGCGCAAGCATTGTTTTTCGCTAGTCCCATTGGACGATGTTGCCCCTCGCCGAACCCGTTTGAATAGGCCCTACATAAAGTCTCCCCCGGCAGTCGCCGAAGGGCGGCACCGCCTGAGAAAAACGAGGAGTGCATCCATGGATATCCGCGGTCTGGGTTACGTCACCCTGTTATCCAGCGACCTGGCGCAATGGCGCCACTACGCAAGCCAGGTACTGGGCATGATGGTCATCGGCAGCGATGACGACGAGCACCTGTACCTGAAAATGGACGAGCGCCACTACCGCATCCTGGTGCAAAAAAGTGTCGGGAACGGTTTCGGTGCCTGCGGCTGGGAAGTGGCCGGCAAGGCGGCGCTGGAACAGGCGGTCAGTGAGCTGCAGCAAGCCGATGTGCAAGTCACTCGCGGTACCGCGGCCGAGGCCGAGTTGCGCAAGGTCCAGGAGCTGGTGCACTTCAGCGACCCGGACGGCAATCGCCACGAAATCTTCTGGGGCCCGTTGCAGGACTTCGCCCGTTTCATCTCGCCGGTGGGCGTCAAGGGTTTTGTCACCAACGACCTCGGCATGGGCCACGTCGTATTGCCGGCCCCGGCCTTCGAACGCTGTCGCGATTTCTATGAGCAGGTGATGGGTTTTGGCCTGTCGGACTTGATGAAAGTCCGCTTCACCCCGGACCCGGCCGAGCCGCAAAAGCGCATCCACTTCCTGCACTGCAACAACGGCCGCCACCACTCGCTGGCGATTTTCGAGTGCCCGATGCCCCACGGTTGCGTGCACATGATGGTCGAGGTCAATGCGCTGGACGAAGTCGGTCGCGCCCTGGACCGCGTCCACGCCAACGGTGTGAAGCTGTCGGCCACCCTCGGTCAGCACACCAACGACCAGATGATTTCTTTCTATATCAAGACCCCGTCCGGGTTTGACCTGGAGTACGGCTGCGACGGCCTGGTGGTCGACTGGGATCGCCACACGCCGTTCGAAAGCACCGTGGTCAGCCACTGGGGCCACGACTTCAGTGTCGGTCGCCAATGAGGAACAAGACGATGGACAAGCAAATGAGCACTGCCGAGATCGTCGGCCAACTGCGTGACGGCATGACCATCGGTATCGGTGGCTGGGGCCCGCGGCGCAAGCCGATGGCGCTGGTGCGCGAGATTCTGCGCTCGGACCTCAAGGACCTGACCGTGGTCGCCTACGGCGGTGCCGATGTCGGCATGCTCTGCGCGGCCGGCAAGATCAGGAAACTGGTGTTCGCCTTTGTCTCCCTGGATTTCATTCCGCTCGAGCCGTACTTCCGCAAGGCGCGCCAGGAAGCGGCGCTGGAAGTGATGGAGATCGACGAAGGCATGCTGTTGCTCGGTCTGCGGGCGGCGGCGATGAACGTGCCGTTTATTCCCACCGCAGTGGGCCTGGGCACCGATGTGCTGCGCCACAACCGCCAGATCAAGTTGATCGCCTCGCCCTATGCCGATGGCAAGGATTGGGTCGCCATGCCGGCGCTCAAACTCGACGCGGCGCTGGTCCACGTTGACCGTGCCGACAAGCGCGGCGTGTGCCAGATCAGCGGTCCGGATCACTACATGGACGACCTGTTCGTGCGCGCCGCGACCCACAGCTACGTGACCTGCGATGAGTTGGTCGACAGCGATTACTTCCATCAGGACAGCGCCCACGCCCATCAAGTGTTCTGGGAGCGCAACCTGACCACCGCCGTGGCCCACGTACCGGGCGGGGCGCACCCGTCGTCCTGCGCACCGCTGTACGGTTTCGACGTCGCGCACTTCAAGGCCTACAACGCCACGGTCCAGGCGGCCGATGGCTGGCAGGGCTACGTGCGCGACTACGTCGACTGCACCCACGAACAGTATCTGGAAAAGGTCGGCGGCCTGGCTGCGATCCGTGAACTGCCGTTGCCGATTTTCTAAGGGAACCTTCCGATGAGCACTACTACTTACAGCCTCGCCGAACTGATGATCTGCGCGGCCTCCGAAGCCTGGCGCGAAGACGGCGAAGTGTTGGCCTCCGGTATCGGCGTGATCCCGCGACTGGCCGCCTCGCTGGCCATGTTGACCAGCAATCCGCAACTGCTGATGACCGACTCCGAAGCCTACATGGTCGCCGAACCGGTGCCCTTGGGCGCGCGCAAAGGCTATGAACCCAAGCGCGACAGCTGGATGGGCTTCTCACGGATTTTCGACAACGTCTGGGGTGGCAAGCGCCACGCGCTGGTCGGCCCGACCCAGATCGACCGCTTCGGCCAGGCAAACATTTCCTGCATCGGCGACTACGCCAAACCCAAGGCGCAGATGCTCGGCGTGCGCGGTTTCCCCGGCAACTCGATCAGCCACGCCAACTCGTTTTGCGTGCCGAGCCACAACCGTCGGGTGTTCGTCGAAGGCGAGGTCGATATGGTCGCCTCGGTCGGCTACAACCCGGCCCGCCTGGCGCGTGGCTGGTCGCTGGACGACATCGACATCCGCCTGATCATCACCGACCTCTGCGTGCTGGATTTCCAGGGCCCGCAGCGGCAGATGCGCATCCGTTCGCTGCACCCCGGCGTGACCGCGGCGCAGGTCCAGGACAACACCGGGTTCGAGTTGCACGTGCCGGACGATTGCCCGACCACTGCGGCCCCGACGGCCGAGCAGTTGCAGCTGATCCAGCGCCTGGACCCGCACAACCTGCGTGCCCTGCAACTTAAAGACAACCCGCCAGGCCAACGCTGAGCAACGCGTTGCGGAGACAAGTGATGGCTGAAGATAACGATAACAACCAGGCCGACGTGGTGCTGTACGAGGTGCAAGGCGCGGTGGCCCTGGTCACCATGAACCGCCCCGAGTACCACAACGCGCAGAACTCGCAGATGACTTATGCGCTGGACGCGGCGTTTCGCCGGGCCTGCGATGACGATGAAGTGAAAGTCATCGTGCTGCGCGGCGCCGGCAAGCATTTCTCCGCCGGGCATGACATCGGCACCCCGGGCCGCGATGTCGACAAGAGCTTCGACCGCGCCAGCCTGTGGTACGACCATGTGAACAAACCGGGCGGCGAGTTTCTTTATGCCCGCGAGCAAGAGGTGTATCTGGGCATGTGCCGGCGCTGGCGCGAGATGCCCAAGCCGACCATCGCCATGGTCCAGGGCGCGTGCATTGCCGGTGGGCTGATGCTGGCCTGGGTCTGCGACCTGATCGTCGCCAGCGAGGATGCCTACTTCGCCGATCCGGTGGTGCGCATGGGCATTCCCGGGGTCGAGTATTTCGCCCACGTGCATGAATTGAACCCGCGCATCGCCAAGGAATTCCTCTTCCTCGGCGAGCGCATGCCAGCGCCACGGGCCTATCAGATGGGCATGCTCAATCGGGTGGTTGCTCGCGACGAGCTGGAACAACAGACCCTCGACATCGCCGGGCGCATCGCACAGATGCCGCGCCTGGGCCTGCAATTGAGCAAGCAGGCGGTGAACAACGCCGAAGACTTGATGGGCAAGCGCGCGACCATGGACATGGTGTTCGGCTTGCATCACTTCGCCCACGCCCACAACGAACTGGTGTCCGGCGACCGTCTCGGTGGCTACGACGCCAAGGCCATGGCCAGTTCGCAACGCAAAGCGGGCGGGGCGTGAGCATGGCGATATCGTTGAATACCCGATTGACCGAACTGCTCGGTTGCCGTTATCCGATCATCCAGACCGCCATGGGCTGGGTCGCCGACCCGAAACTGGTGGCGGCCACGGGCAATGCCGGTGGCTTCGGTTTTCTCGCCGGGGCGACCATCGAACCGCAGCAGATGGAGGCGGCGATTATCGAGACCCGGCGCCTGACCGATCAGCCGTTCGGCGTGAACTTCCACATGTACCAGGCCAATGCCGGCGAGATCGTCGAGCTGGTATTGCGCCACAAAGTCCGGGCGGTGAGCTACAGCCGTTCGCCCGGCAAGCAAATGATCAGCCGCCTGAAGGACGCCGGCGTGGTGTGCATTCCCACGGTGGGCGCGCTCAAGCATGCACAGAAAGCCGTGGAAATGGGGGCCGATGCGGTGACCGTGCAAGGCGGCGAGGGCGGTGGGCACACCGGCTCCGTGCCAACCTCGATGCTGCTCGATCAGGTGGTCAACGCCGTGTCGGTGCCCGTGGTGGCAGCTGGCGGTTTCAAGGACGGCAAGGGGCTGGTCTCGGCCCTGGCCTATGGTGCCGAGGGCATCGCCATGGGCACGCGCTTTTTGATGTGCACCGACAGCCCGGTGCCCCAGGAAACACTGGCGCGTTACCTCGCGGTCAAGGATCCGGCGGCGATCATCATCAGCCGTGCCATCGACGGCATGCCGCAGCGGATGATCCGCAACGAATTGCTCAACCAGCTGGAAAACAGCGGCGGCCTCAAGCGCCTGTTGCTGGCGTTGCGCAGTGGCCTGGCCTACCGCCGCCACACGGGCATGAGCCTGACTCAGTTGCTCGGCAGTGCCTTGAAGATGCGCGGCGCCGGAGAGTTGACCGCCGCGCAAAGCATCATGGCCGCCAACGCGCCAATGGTGATCCAGAAAGCCATGGTCGACGGGCAACCGGCCGCCGGAGTACTGCCCGCCGGGCAGATCGCCGCCTCCATCGACAGCTTGCCCAGCTGCGCCCAATTGATTGAACAGATCGTCCGCGACGCCGAAGCGCGTCTGGGCGAGCTGTGCCGCCGTGTGTCGTGAAGGAAAAAAGGCATGAAACCATTTAGCGTCAGCATCGATAACGGCATTGCCGAACTGGTCTTCAACCGGCCACCGGTCAACGCCTTCAATTGCCAGGGCTGGGCCGATATCGCCAGCGAGATCGAGGGCCTGGGCCGCCACAGCGACGTGCGGGTGATCGTGATCCGAGCCGAAGGGCGCGGCTTCTGCGCCGGGGTCGATATCAAGGAACTGGCCGCCGACGGCAACCTGATCGTCGCGGTGAACAAAGGCAACTACGACAGCTTCAAGGCGATCCACCGCAACCCGAAACCGGTGATCGTCGCCGTGCACGGCTTCGTGCTGGGCGGCGGCATCGGCATTTGCGGTGCGGCCGACATCATTGTCGCGTCCGAGTGCGCCACCTTCGGCGTGCCGGAAGTGGATCGCGGGGCCATGGGCGGCGGCGCGCATTTGCAGCGGCTGTTCCCGGTGCAGAAGGTCCGCCACATGTACTTCACAGGCGAAGCCATCGACGCCGCCGAAGCATACCGCCTGGGTGCGGTGGAGCGCGTGGTCAAGCGCGAAGACCTGCGCGAAGCCGCGTTGCAGATCGCCCGCACCATCGCCACCAAGAGCCCCGGCATGATCAGCCTGGCCAAGGAAGCGCTGACCGGCATCGAAGACGGCAATCTGGAAGACAAATACCGCTGGGAGCAGGGCTTCACCCTCGAAGCCTACCGCTCACTGGACTCTCAGGAAGCACGCGACTCGTTCGTCGAGAAACGCGATGCCCGATTCAACGGCTGAAGGCATATTCATGGACCTGACCTATACCCCGGCCCAGCAGGCCTTTCGCGCCGAGGCGCGGACCTGGCTGGCGGCCAATGTACCGAGTGAACCGCTGCAATCGTTCGACACCGAACAGGGCTTTGCCCAGCACCGTGCCTGGGAAGCCAGGCTCAACGAAGGCCGATGGGGCATGGTCACCTGGCCGACCGAACTCGGCGGGCGCGGCTGCGACCTGATCGAGTGGCTGATTTTCGAAGAGGAATACTACCGCTCCGGGGCGCCGGCACGGGTCAACCAGAACGGCATCTTCCTGCTCGGCCCGACCCTGATGGAGTACGGCAGCGAAGAACAGAAGGCACGGTTTCTGCCGCGCATGGCCACCGGTGAAGACATCTGGGCCCAGGCCTGGTCCGAGCCGGGTGCCGGCTCCGACATGGCGGCGATCCGCTCCAAGGCGGAACGGGTGGGCGACCACTACGTGATCAACGGCCAGAAAACCTGGTCGACCCGCGCGGTATGGGCCGATTGGGCGTTCGGTATTTTCCGTACCGACTCGCAGTCCCAGCGCCATAACGGGCTGACCTTCATCCTGCTGCCGCTGAATACGCCGGGCATCACCGTGCGGCCGATTGCGCAGCTCAACGGCCTGCCGGGTTTTGCCGAGATCTTCTTTGACGACGTCAAGGTGCCGGTGGAAAACGCCCTTGGTGGCGAAGGCATGGGCTGGCACGTGGCGATGTCCACCGCCGGTTTCGAGCGCGGTTTGCTGCTGCGCTCACCGGCACGCTTCCAGGAAACCGCCAGGCGTCTGGTGCAGTTGTACCAGGCCAACCGCGAGCAGGCCGACCGCGACCCGGCCATCGGTGAGGCGGTGATGCGTGCCTGGCTCGATGCCGAGGCCTACACACTGGGCACCTACATGACCGCTTCGCAATTGGTGCAGGGCGGCAAGATCGGCCCGGAATCGTCGACCAACAAGATCTTCTGGTCCGAACTCGACCAGCGCATGCACGACACCGCCATGAGCATTCTCGGATTGCGCGGCGAGCTGCTGCCCGATGCCCCGGCCGCCGGTGACGTCGGCCATTGGCTGGAAGGTTTCCTGTTTGCCCAGGCCGGGCCGATCTACGCCGGCACCAACGAGATCCAGCGCAATATCATTGCCGAACGCATGCTCGGCATGCCGCGTGCCTGAGGAATAGACCATGGACTTTAGTTTCAGCCGCGACCAACTGCTGTTTCAGGACAACGTCCGCAGCTTCCTGATCAACGAAGTCACCCCCGAACGCATTCGCGAACTGTGGCAGAGCGACAGCGGGCGCAGTGAGCGCCTGTGGGCCCAGTTGGTTGAACTGGGCCTGACCGCGCTGACCGTGCCCGAGGCGCAGGATGGCCTGGGCATGAATGAGCTGGATTTCGTGCTGATTGCCCAGGAATGCGGTTACGCCGGTCTGCCTGAGCCGCTGGTGGACACCATGCTGGTCGGCGTGCCGTTGCTCGCTGCCCTTGATGAGCAACAGGCCACGCTCAAGCAATACTGGTTGTCGCGGGTCGCCGAGGGCAATGCGCGGCTGGCGGTCGGCGAGCCGGGTAACCCGCTGGTCAGCGATGCCCATGTCGCCGATCTGCTGTTGCTGGCCAACGGCGACGAGGTGCATGCGCTGGAGCGCGACGCCGTGCGCCTGACCCGCAACGAGTCGGTCGACCCGAGCCGCCAGTTGTTCCAGGTCGAGTGGACGCCAACGCCCGCCACCTGCGTCGCCAGCGGCGAGCAAGGCCGGCGTTTGTGGGCGGCCGCCTTCAACCGTGGCGCCCTTGCCAGTGCCGCGCAATTGCTGGGGTTGGCCAAACGCATGGTCGACCTGGCGGTGGACTACACCTTCGAGCGCAAACAGTTCGGCAAACCGGTCGGCTCGTTCCAGGCAGTCAAGCATTTGATGGCCAACGTCGCGGTGCAGATCGAGTTCGCCAAAGGCCCGTTGTACCGCGCCGCTTACGCGCTGGCCGAGCGGCAACCGGGGCAGGACGCGCTGGTTTCCCACGCCAAGCTGGCCACGGCGGAAGCGGCCATGCTCGCCGCGAAGAACAGCATCCAGGCCCATGGCGCCATGGGGTACACCTGGGAAGTCGACTTGCAGCTGTTCATGAAACGCGCCTGGGCGCTGGACAAGGTCTGGGGCGATCGCGGCCTGCACAAGGGGCGGATTCGCGGGGCGCTGTTCGATGGCCAACCCGCACTGGGTGCCGGCAGTACGTTCTAGCGGCGTCCGTTGAGTGGAACTGTGGGAGCGAGCCTGTTCGCGAAGAGGCCGGCACATTCGAAATGGATGTTGCCTGCCATGCCGCATTCGCGAGCAGGCTCGCTCCCACAGGTTATCGGCGCCTGATTTCAATTTTTTCACCGAGGTAGACCATGCCTGAAGCCTACATAGTCGACGCCCTGCGTACGCCCACCGGGCGGCGCAAGGGTGGTCTGAGCCAGATCCACGCCGCCGATCTGGGCGCCCACGTATTGCGTGCGCTGGTCGAGCGCAATGACATTCCCGATGAGGATTACGACGACGTGATCTTCGGCTGTGTCGACACCATCGGCCCGCTGGCCGGTGACATCGCCCGCACCAGTTGGCTGGCGGCCGGTTTGTCGCAATCGGTGCCGGGCACCACCATCGATCGCCAGTGCGGTTCATCCCAGCAAGCGGTGCACTTCGCCGCCCAGGCGGTGATGAGCGGCACTCAGGATGTGGTGGTGGCCGGTGGCGTGCAGACCATGACCCAGATCCCGATTTCCTCGGCCATGATCGCCGCCGAACCCTTGGGTTTCAGCGATCCGTTCAGCGGGTCCGAGGGCTGGGTGCGGCGCTATGGCGCGCAACCGCCGACCCAGTTCCGGTCGGCGCAGATGATCGCGGAAAAATGGGACCTGTCTCGGGCGCAGCTTGAGGCCTACTCGCTTGAGTCCCACCGACGTGCCTTGCAGGCCATCGAGCAAGGCCGCTTCAACCGCGAGATCGTGCCGCTGGCCGGTGTGTTGCACGACGAAACTCCGCGCCAGACCAGCCTGGAGAAAATGGCCGAGCTGGAATTCCTGTTCGGCTGTGACCGGGTGACCGCCGCGGTATCCAGCCAGACCTGCGACGCGGCCAGCGCGATGCTGATCGTCTCGGAGGCGGCGCTCAAGCGTTACGGCCTGACGCCTCGGGCGCGTATCCATCACCTGAGCGTGCGCGCCGAAGACCCGATCTGGATGCTCACCGCGCCGATCCCGGCCACCGCCTACGCACTCAAGCGCGCCGGGATGAAGCTCGAAGACATCGATCGCGTCGAGATCAACGAGGCCTTCGCTTCGGTGGCCATGGCCTGGTTGAAAGAGACCGGCTATCCGCACGAACAGACCAACGTCAACGGCGGCGCAATTGCCCTCGGCCATCCGCTGGGCGCAACCGGTACCCGCCTGATGTGCAGCCTGCTGCATGAGCTGGAGCGCAGCGGCGGTCGCTTCGGCCTGCAGACCATGTGCGAAGGCGGCGGCCAGGCCAACGTGACGATTATCGAGCGTTTGTAACTCAGAACACACACCGCCCCTGTAGGAGCGAGCCTGCTCGCGATGGACTCAAGAACGACGCGGTTATCCAGATACCCCGCGTATTCGTTAACGACCATCGCGAGCAAGCTCGCTCCTACAGGGGGGATTGTGCGACTCGTGATGAATTTGAAGGATGTAGAACATGAAGATCTGTGAAAACCGCGTCGTCATCATCACCGGTGCCGGCGGTGGTCTGGGCCGGGCGTACGCACTGGCCTTCGCCGCTGAAGGCGCGAAAGTGCTGGTCAACGACATCAACCGCGAGGCGGCGCTCGCCGTGGTCGGCGAAATCCTCGGGCAGGGCGGCAGTGCCGTGGCCAACAGTGACGACATCACCCGTTATGACTCGGCGGGGCTGATCGTGCGCCAGGCCATCGAAACTTTTGGCGACCTGAACGTGGTGGTCAACAACGCCGGAATCTGCCGCGACCGCATGTTCGCCAGCCTCAGTGAAGCCGATTGGGACGCCGTAGTGGCCGTGCACCTGAAGGGCCACTTCTGCATTTCCAGCCACGCCGTGAAGTACTGGCGTGAGCAGGCCAAGGGCGGCACCAAGGTCGATGCGCGAATCATCAACACCAGTTCCGGCGCCGGTTTGCAGGGCTCAATCGGTCAATCCAACTATGCGGCGGCCAAGGGCGGTATTGCTTCGCTGACGCTGGTGCAGGCGGCTGAACTGCGTCGCTACGGGATCACCGCCAACGCCCTGGCGCCGGCCGCGCGGACCGGGATGACCGAGCAAGTGTTCGCCGACACCATGAAAAAACCAGAAGAGGGCTTCGATTACTTTGCTCCGGAAAACGTTGCGCCGCTGGTGGTGTGGCTTGGCTCCGAGGCTTCCGCCGGGGTGACCGGGCAGATGTTCGAAGTCGAGGGCGGCAAGTTGTCGATCGCCGACGGCTGGCGCCGTGGTCCGCAACTGGATCGCCAGGGCCGCTGGGCGGTTGGCGAGATGGGCGAAGCCGTGGCACAACTGGTGGCTCAGGCCGTTCCGGCGGCGAAAGTGTACGGCAGCTGAAAAAGACCGGTCTCGGGAGGGGCGTGCATGGCTATAATCGGCCCCTGATGCCGATCACCTGTAGGAGCGAGCTCGCTCGCGATGGACTCCGGCGCTACGCGTTTATTCAGACAGAACGCGTTATCGTTCACGTCCATCGCGAGCAAGCTCGCTCCTGCAAATGACCCATGTTCACTCCAGATGAGACCTGCCATGACCATTTCCCTGTACGACGCTTCCGTGCCTGTTTTCCAGCAAATGCTCAACGCCCTGAGCGATGTACTGAAAAAGGCCGAGGCTCACGCCACCGAAAAAAACATCGACCCTAACGCATTCCTGCAAGCGCGCCTGTTCCCGGACATGTTCCCGCTGGTGCGTCAGGTGCAGATCGCCGTAGATTTCAGCAAGGGCGTTACCGGTCGCCTGGCCGAAGTCGAATTGCCGAAGTACGACGACAACGAAACCACCTTCGCCGAGCTGCAAGCATTGATCGCCAAGGCCCTGGCCTTCGTTGGCAGCATCAAGCCGGAGCAGATCAACGGCAAGGAAGGCATCGAGATCGTCACCCGCCCGGGCACGCCTAAAGAGAAACGCTTCACCGGCCAGGCCTACCTGCTGACCTACGGCCTGCCGCAGTTCTTCTTCCACGTCACCACCACTTACGCACTGCTGCGCCATAACGGCGTGGAAGTGGGCAAGCGCGACTACATGGGCGCGTTCTAAAAAACTGTAGGAGCGAGCCTGCTCGCGATGGTGTGTCAGCCACGTAGGGTTGACTGACACACCATCGCGAGCAAGCTCGCTCCTACAAGGTCGGGTGTCAGGCCAGGCGCTCGGCTTTCTGTTCTTCACCCAGGCAAGCCGCCGCGGTGAACAGCACATCGGTAGACGAGTTCAGCGCCGTCTCGGCCGAATCCTGCAACACACCGATGATGAAACCGACCGCCACCACCTGCATGGCGATTTCGCTCGGGATGCCGAACAGGCTGCACGCCAGCGGAATCAGCAACAGCGACCCACCGGCCACCCCCGAAGCACCGCAGGCGCAGATCGCGGCAACGACGCTCAGCAGGATCGCGGTCGGGATGTCCACGGCGATGCCCAGGGTATGCACGGCTGCCAGGGTCAGCACGGTAATGGTGATCGCCGCACCGGCCATGTTGATGGTCGCGCCCAGCGGGATCGACACCGAATAGGTGTCTTCATGCAGGCCCAGTCGCTTGCTCAATTCCAGGTTGACCGGAATGTTCGCCGCCGAACTGCGGGTGAAGAACGCGGTGATACCGCTCTCGCGCAGGCAGGTCAGGACCAGCGGGTACGGGTTGCGGCGCAGTTTCCAGAAAACAATGATCGGGTTCATCACCAGCGCCACGAACAGCATGCAGCCCAGCAGCACGGCCAGCAGGTGCGCGTAGCCGATCAGGGCGCCGAAACCGGAGATGGCGAGCGTCGAGGCCACCAGGCCGAAGATGCCCAGCGGGGCGAAGCTGATCACCAGACGCACGATCACGGTCACGCCGTTGGACAAGTCGCCCAGCACCTCACGGGTGGTGTCGCCGGCGTGGCGGATGGCAATGCCCATGCCGATGGCCCACGCCAGAATGCCGATGAAATTGGCATTCATCAGCGCGCTGACCGGGTTTTCAACCACGCTCAGCAACAGGCTTTGCAGCACTTCGCCAATCCCGCCCGGCGCCGTCACTGCAACGTCCTGGGTCGACAGCACCAGGCTCGACGGGAACATCATGCTGGCAACCACCGCGACCACAGCGGCGGCGAAAGTACCCAGCAGATACAGGAACAGAATCGGCCGGATATGGGTTTCCTGCCCGTGTTTATGGTTGGCAATCGATGCCATGACCAGCACAAACACCAGGATCGGTGCGACCGCTTTCAGCGCGCAAACAAATACTTTGCCGATGAATGCAGTGGACTTGGCCACGTCAGGGGCAAACAGGGCCAGGGCAATGCCGGCGATCAGGCCGATCAGGATCTGCGTGACCAGGCTCAAGCGTTTCAGGCGTTGCAATAGAGAAGGGGATGAAACGGTCATAAAACGGCATCTCTGATTTTTTGGGTGCAGGGTTTCGCAGGTGCGCGGCAACAAACAGGGCAGGCCGCAGGCAGGAAACCGAAAGGGCAATACGGGGGGTACGTTTTTCAGGGCGCGGACTTTATCACGGGCAGGCACGATCTTTCAGACCTGTGACGAACTGCCACCCTGGCATTCAACGAGACAGGCAGGTTCGTGCAACCGCGTGTGGAAACAGTCTGTTAAGATTCGCCATCCTCATTTTCATCTCTGCCAGTGGGCCTTCGGGTCATCGCTGGTGTCGTCGTTTTTTCTGGAGTTCTGCATGCTGTTGCCCATTCTTCTGTTGTCTGCCGCCGGTTTCACGGTGCTGACCACGGAATTCATCATCGTTGGCCTGTTGCCGGCCATCGCCCGCGACCTGGACGTCAGCATCCCGCAAGCGGGTTTGCTGGTGACATTGTTCGCCTTCACCGTGGCCGCGTTCGGGCCGTTCCTGACGGCGTATTTCGCCCGCTTCGAGCGCCGCAAGCTGTTCATTTCGGTGCTGATCCTGTTTGGCCTGGCCAACACCCTGGCGGCACTGGCGCCGAACATCTGGGTGATGGCGTTTGCCCGGTTGATCCCGGCGCTGGGGCTGCCGGTGTTCTGGGCGCTGGCCAGTGAAACGGCGGTGGACATCGTCGGGCCGGATTACGCCGGTCGCGCCATCGCCAAGATCGGCTTCGGCATCGTGTGCGCCACGGTATTCGGCATTCCGGTGGGCACGCTGATTTCCGATGCGTTCGGCTGGCGCAGTGCCTTTGCCATTCTGGCGGTCATCGCCTTTGCCAAGGCGCTGCTGCTGTTTATCTACCTGCCGAAGACTAATCTGCACCAGCATCAGGTGAGCCTGCTGTCGCAGTTCAAGATTCTGCGCAGCCCGCTGATGCTCGGTCACGTGCTGCTGTCGGTGGTGGTGTTCAGCGGTATGTTCACCGCCTACACCTACCTGGCCGACATCCTCGAACGCCTGGCTGGTTTCAACGGCACGGTGGTCGGCTGGTGCCTGATGGGCTTCGGCGCGGTCGGGCTGATCGGCAACTCCCTGGGCGGCCGGGCGGTGGATCGTCATCCGTTGATGGCGTCGATGATGTTTTGCGCGTTCATGATTGCCGGTCTGGTGGCGCTGGTGCCGAACATCCATTCGCCGCTCGGTCTGGCGGCGGCGATGGGCATCTGGGGCGTGACCCAGGCGGCTTTGTTCCTGGTCAGCCATGTGCGCCTGATGAAAGCTGCGCCCGAGGCGCCAGCGTTTGCTGCGTCGCTGAACATCGCCGGGGCCAACCTCGGTATCGGCCTGGGCGCGATGATCGGCGGTCGCGTGATCGACAGCGTCGGCCTGCAAGGCCTGGGCTTCGCCGCGGCGGCTTTCATCCTCGCCTCGATCCTGCTGGCCATTGCGCTGATGACCTTCAAACCCCGGGAAGTCTGCGCCTGAACGTTTAAAACGCGGTAAACAGCTCGCGTCGGGCACCTTCGGTAATGGCAACGATGCCGGGGTGCCTGACCTTGCGTTCCACTGAAATGGCATAGAACGACTCGCTTACGGCGTCGGTCTGGCCGATCACCTCCACGCCAAATTGGCGTTGCACTTCATCGGCAATCACGCTCGGGCCGATGAAGATCCCGCTGCCGGATTGGCCAAAGGCCTGCATCAGGGCGCTGTCGTCGAACTCGCCGACAATCTGCGGCTGGACCTGCTGTTCGGCGAACCAGCGCTGCAGACGGCTGCGCACCACGGTTTCCGGGCCGGGAATCAGCAGCGGCGCACCGTGCAGGTTGTGCGGGAAGTCCCGGCCGTAACGTGCCACCAGCTCAGGGGTGGCGAAGAAGCTGATCCCGCACTCACCGAGTTTCTGGCTGTAGCCCTTGATGTCCAGGTGCGACGGCATCGGGCTGTCGGAAATCACCAGGTCCAGGCGCTGGATCGCCAGGTCGGCCAACAAGCGTTCGAGTTTGTCTTCGCGGCAGGTGATGCGCAGCGGTTCGCTCAGCTCCATGGTCGGCGCGATCAGACGGTAGACGATGGATTTGGGCACCACGTCGGCCACGCCGACGCGAAACAGAATCTGCTGCTCATTGGGTTGTGCCCGCAGCATCAGTTCCAGTTCGCCACCCAGTTGAAACATTTGCTCGGCGTAGGGCAGTGCCTGGCGTCCGGCCTCGGTCAGTTCGAGTTGCCGCCCGACGCGCCGGAACAACTCGATGCCAAAGGTCTGTTCCAGCAATGAAATCTGCCCGCTGATGGTTTGCGGCGTGAGGTTCAGTTGCTCGCAGGCGCGCACGATGCTGCCGGTCTTGGCCACCACCCAGAAGTAATGCAATTGCCGATAGTTGAGCATGATGATCTACAGTTCGTAAAAATCGAAGTATAACCGCTGAAAATACGAATTTTCCTGAAGTATTCACTTCCCTAGAATGCATCGCTATCAACGGGCCATCGTTCTGGTCCCGTTTGTTCTATCGAGGAAAACATCATGAAGCTGAAAACCACGGCACTGTTGATCACGTCTTTACTGGTACTGGCCGGTTGCGACCAAGCCGAGAAAAGCGCGCAGCAGTTGATGGGCAAGGCCGCCGAAAGCGCCAAACAGGCGATTGACGATACTCACAAGGCCGCCGAGCAGGCACTCAGCGATGCCACCGGCAGCTTGAGTGGCAAAAAAGAATCATCGGAAAAAGAGACGGAAAAATCCGCATCTTCCTCCCAGGAAATCTAAACCGTATTACAACGAGTCAGGACTGACCCATGGACTACCTTTTACAACTTGCCGCCAGCCCCACCGCCTGGGTTGCCCTGGCCACCCTGATCGTGATGGAAATCGTGCTCGGCATCGATAACCTGATCTTTATCTCGATCCTGACCAACAAGCTGCCCTTGCACAATCGTCAGAGGGCGCGGCGCATCGGTATCGGCATGGCGTTGATCCTGCGCCTGGGCTTGCTCAGCACCATCGCGTTCATCGTTCAGTTGACCGCGCCGGTGATCGAGATTCTCGGCCACGCGTTCTCCTGGAAAGACATGATCCTGATCGCCGGTGGTCTGTTCCTGTTGTGGAAGGCGACCACCGAGATCCACCACAGCATGGACCCGGCACCGGAAGACCCGAAATCGGCGACCTCGACGGTGACCCTGGGCTTCGCTGCGGCGATCGGTCAGATCCTGATGCTGGACATGGTGTTCTCCATCGACAGCATCATTACCGCTGTCGGCATGACCGAGCATTTGCCGATCATGGTCATCGCGGTGGTGGTGTCGGTACTGGTGATGTTGTTGGCGGCTGATCCGCTGGCCAAGTTCATCAACGACAACCCGACGGTGGTGATGCTGGCCCTGGGCTTCCTGATCATGATCGGCATGACGCTGATCGCCGAAGGCTTCGGCGCCCACGTACCAAAAGGCTACGTCTATGCGGCCATGGCGTTCTCGGCTTCGATCGAGGTGTTGAACATGATGTCCCGCCGGGCCAGGGCGAAGCGGTTAGCCGCTGAAGCCTGACCGTCGTTGAAAGAAACGGCCGCCTGAACTCCCGGGAGTGCAGGCGGCCGTTTTTGTTGGTATCGGGCAACAGTAGTGTCAGTGAGCGTTGGCGTGTTGGTTCGATGCCTCGTCCGCTTCTGGCGCAGGAGCAGGCTGAACAGGGTGGTGGTGGCGGCGAGTGATGCGCAGCACGCCCCACAACATGGCGGCGGCTATCGCCAGCCAACTGCAAATCAATATCGCAATGATCATTGCCAGGCTCATCTGTGCCTCCTCTTTGCCCTGCTGCGGGCAATCACGCTTCGCTGTCGTCTCTTCAGAAAACAGTCTAGCCGCTGCTGTATTTCAGGCTATTGACCGAAAGTCGGCAGTCATCAACCAGTTCGCTCTATCGAATGCACTCGACTACCGTTTAAAGCTATACCGTAGCGGCGCGGCGACCTATGATCGATGACCCAGCCGGGAATGGGATTGCCTGGCGTCTGAAACTGAACAAGAGAGAGATGATGGTGCGGGTATTTTCTCGGATTTTGTCGGCCATGCTGGTGGCCGTTTGCGTGGCAGGTCTGGCGGGCTGTGCCGGGAGCGTTGCGCCCGAGATCAAGCGATTGCCGGAGCGAGTCGAGCTCAGCGGCCGTTTCTATCGCGGCGATGCGTATCAAAGCGGGCCACAGGTGTTGGCCAGCATGCTGTCCCAGCAGGGCATCGTGATCACTCCAGGCTTGCTGGAAAAACCCTTGCATTTGCCAGGGGGCGAAGCTCAGTTGCAACAGAACATGCAGAACCTGGCGCGCGAGTACGGGATGGTCGTGTATCCCCTCGACAGCAACCTAGCGGCCTTGTTGACGCAAGTCGCCGCCGGTTATCCGGTGATGGTGCGCTTTACCGAAGGCTCGGCCATGTGGGCCGAACCGCGTTACGCCATTCTGAGCGGCTACAACCGCCAGAAGCAGACGGTCCTGTTGCGCGCCGGTATGGATCGCCGCGATATGATGAGCTTCAGCGCCTTCGAGTCGGCGTTCAAGGACGCCGGTGGTTGGGCCGTGCTGATCCAGAATCCGGCGCAGATCCCGGCTCAGGTCGATCAGCAACGCTGGCTCAAGTCCGCCAACGATCTGGCTCAGGCGGGTCAGGAGCAGGCCGCCGCCAAGGCGAAAAAAGCCTTGGCCGCGCACTAAGTCCGTTTGTCACCCGACGGGCACCTTCGCCCGTCGCCGGCCTCTTATCCTTATGGGCCCGGAGCATTATCCGGGTCGAGATCAGGAGGCGCCCATGGCTCATTCAAAAACGCCCGTCGGCCCGCACTCGTCTGAACATTCGTCTGGCAATGAGCTGGGGTTCGACCCCGATTCCCCGGACCTTGCCGACCCACAGGTCGACCCCATCGGGCCTGCCAAGGCACCGAGGGACGTGAAACCGGGTGACGACCCCAAGGCTCCGGCAAAGCCCTATGATCCACTGGGTAATCTGAAGCCTTAGGTCCAATGGAGGTGCGTATGTCTGCTGATTCCGGTTTTGACGACAAACGTCCGGAAACTGTCCCCACAACTCCCGAACAAAGCACCGATCCGGTGATGGATCCTGAAAGCCCGTTGAGGGATCCTCTGGTGCGGCCAACGACGCCGAAGGGTTGGAGAGATCCGAGTACCGGTGATGGCATTCCGGATGACGACCAGATGCCATTGCCCAACGATTGAATGCCAGGCGAAAAAAAGCCCCGAATGATCGGGGCTTTTCGTGCGTTGCCGCGTTGTTACTTCGAGGCTTCAACCACACCGCTTTGGCGGTGCTTCAGGTTTTTATCCGATTTGTATTGCAGGGCAACCGACGGCACGGTAGTGCCCTTGCCGGTTTCAACCCAGTTGCGGATGCGCGTGGCATCGGCAAAGTGGGTGTATTTGCCGTAGGCGTCGAGGATCACCAGCGTAACCGGGCGGTTGCCCATGTGCGTCACCAGTACCAGGCAGTGGCCTGCTTCGTTGGTGAAGCCGGTTTTCGTCAACTCGATGTTCCAGTTCGGTTTGCCGATCAAATGGTCGGTGTTGCGAAAACCCAGGCTGTAATTGGGTTTACGGAACGATACGGTTTTTTCTTTGGTGGTGCTCAATTCGGTCAGCAACGGATACTTGTGTGCGGCGACCAGCAGTTTGCTCAGGTCGCGGGCGGTGGATACGTTGCGTGGCGAGAGACCGGTTGGCTCGACAAAGTGCGTGTTGGTCATGCCCAGCGCCCTGGCCTTGGCATTCATTGCGGCGATGAACGCGGCGTAGCCACCCGGATAGTGGTGCGCCAGGCTGGCGGCGGCACGGTTTTCCGAAGACATCAATGCAATCAGCAGCATTTCCCGGCGCGGCATTTCGCTGTTGAGCTTGACCCTGGAGAACACACCTTTCATTTCTGGCGTGTCGCTGATGTTGATATTGATGTACTCGTCCATGTTCTGGCGGGCTTCAACCACCACCAGACCTGTCATCAACTTGCTGACCGACGCAATGGGGACGACGACGTCAGGATTGCTGGCGTAGATGACTTTATTGGTCTGTAGATCCATGAGCAGGGCGCTGCCGGAGGCGATCTTGAGATGTGCGGTATCTCGAGGTGCAGCCGTGGTGTCGCCAGCGCTGGCAACAGGCGTGATGAAAGACCCTGTAACTGCAAAAAATAGGCTCAGGATGGAAAGTCGGATTTTCACGCTGGCAGACTCGTAAAGTGTTGATAAGCCGTTCTGTAACGGGCTATTTCGTAAAAGCGCGACATTCTGGAGTATGGCTGAATAACTGTCGATGGTTGTTCAAGTAACAGGCGAAAGTCCTGAGAAACATGAAAAAAAAGTCATTTTCCGGCGAGCGGTCGAGGGTTTTTCGCAGGCAAAAAAAACCCCGCCAGTGGCGGGGTTTCTTGACTCGCTGTGAGCGTGCGCGTTGAAGCTTAGCCGTGCAGGGTTTCAGCGGCGTACAGGGTGTTTTCCAGCAGGCAGGCACGGGTCATCGGGCCAACGCCACCGGGTACCGGAGTGATCCAGCCGGCGCGGGGCAGGGCGGTTTCATAGATCACGTCACCGACCAGCTTGCCGTCGTCCTGACGGTTGATGCCGACATCGATCACGATCGCGCCTTCCTTGATCCATTCGCCCTTGACCAGGCCCGGCTTGCCGGCGGCGACGACGACCAGGTCCGCACGGCCGACATGACCGGCCAGGTCCTTGGTAAAGCGGTGGGTGACCGTCACAGTGCAACCGGCCAGCAGCAATTCCATCGCCATCGGGCGGCCAACGATATTGGACGCGCCGACAACCACGGCATTCATCCCGTAAAGATCGGCACCGGTGCTTTCCAGCAGGGTCATGATGCCTTTTGGGGTGCATGGGCGCAGCAGCGGGATACGCTGGGCCAGACGACCGACGTTATAAGGATGGAACCCGTCGACGTCCTTGTCCGGACGAATGCGCTCCAGCAGACGGGAGGCGTCCAGGTGCTCGGGAAGCGGCAGCTGAAGCAGAACGCCGTCGATTGCAGGATCGTCGTTCAGGCGATCGATCAGCTCGGTCAGCGCTTCTTGAGTGGTTTCGGAAGGCAGGTCATAAGCTTGGGATAGAAAGCCGACCTCTTCACAGTCTTTACGCTTGTGCGAGACATAAACCTGAGAGGCTGGATCGCTGCCGACCAGGATCACCGCAAGGCCGGGCGTGCGCAGGCCTTGCTGGCGACGCTCGGTGACACGTTGGGCGATCTGCTGGCGCAGGCTGGCGGCGATCGATTTGCCGTCGATTAGTTGTGCAGTCATTGCGCGTGATTAACCATCGAGAGGGGAAAAAAAGAGAACGCATTCTCGCATGTCATGCGGTGAGGGCAAAGGCGCTTGGTCTGCAAATTCCCCTAACTCCTTTAATTAAATGAATTTTTTTTAAAAAGGATTTGACGACCATCGGGGGGCTCTATACTATTCGTCGCACTTGTCGGGCACAGCCTAGCACTGGTTAAGAAGGTTGAGCAGGATTACGATTCTGCGAGACTGGAAAGCACTTAGTTTGTAGTCCTCCAAGGGTACAGCTAACAAGGCGCCCGTAGCTCAGCTGGATAGAGCATCCGCCTTCTAAGCGGATGGTCGCAGGTTCGAGTCCTGCCGGGTGCGCCATTAGGCAGCATTGGCACAAGTAGCGCGATATGGTGGGCGTAGCTCAGTTGGTAGAGCACGGGATTGTGACTCCCGTTGTCGTGGGTTCGATCCCCATCGTCCACCCCATATTTCGAAAGGCGCCAGATTAACAGTCTGGCGCCTTTGCTTTAAAGGCTTCATCCGCGGATGTGGTGGAATTGGTAGACACACTGGATTTAGGTTCCAGCGCCGCGAGGCGTAAGAGTTCGAGTCTCTTCATCCGCACCAAATAAAGCTTCATTCAGGCTGTCGGCCTGGCTGGATCTTCATAAAGAAGTTGTTTGGCTTCTTTAACAGGCAATATGGTGGGCGTAGCTCAGTTGGTAGAGCACGGGATTGTGACTCCCGTTGTCGTGGGTTCGATCCCCATCGTCCACCCCATATTTCGAAAGGCGCCAGATTGAAAAGTCTGGCGCCTTTTTTGTTTCAGCGGCCGCCGGTTGCGGGTCGCAGGGGCAGGGCGTTTCGTCGTATTTATGTTTCTCGATGATGCTGTCCTGCCCGCCGGCCTTGCTTGCGAGATCGGCTGTCAGGGAGATGATTGGCGACCTCTTCCATATATGAAAAGGTCGGTGCAGAGCCCTGGCGTGATTGGTTGTATTTGCCATTGGGGTGAGGTGCATTGGTGCATTCCCCCCTATAAATTGCCTGCTGCTTTTTTACCCGTTTTCAGTAGGGTGACTTCTTGAGTTTGACCCACTAGAATGCATGCCCTTGATTCTGGGGTCGGAAACGGCCGGCTAACGTCTGTGCAACGAGGAATATCCATGCAAGTTTCTGTTGAAAATACTACTGCTCTTGAGCGCCGCATGAGCGTCACCGTGCCGGCTGAGCGCATCGAGAGCCAGGTCAACAAGCGTCTGCAGCAGACCGCCCAAAAGGCCAAGATTGCCGGCTTCCGTCCAGGCAAGGTGCCAATGAGCGAAATCAAGCGCCGTTTCGGTGCTGACGCTCGCCAGGAAGCTGTAGGCGACGTGATCCAGTCTTCCTTCTACGAAGCTGTGGTTGAGCAGAAGCTGAACCCGGCTGGTCAGCCTTCGATCGAGCCAAAATCCCTGGAAGCTGGCAAGGACCTGGAATACGTAGCCGTATTCGAAGTGTTCCCTGAGTTCACCGTTGCCGGTTTCGAAGGTATCACCGTCGAGCGCCTGAGCGCTGACGTGGCTGATGCCGATCTGGACAAGATGCTGGACATCCTGCGCAAGCAGAACACCCGTTTCGAAGTGGCCGATCGCGCTGCTCAAAACGAAGACCAGCTGAACATCGATTTCGTCGGCAAGGTCGACGGTGAAGTGTTCGCCGGTGGTTCCGCCAAGGGTACTCAGCTGGTTCTGGGTTCCGGCCGCATGATCCCTGGCTTCGAAGACGGTCTGGTGGGTGTCAAGGCTGGTGAAGAGCGCGTTCTGAACCTGACCTTCCCAGAGGACTATCAGAACCTGGACCTGGCTGGCAAAACCGCCGAGTTCACCGTGACTGTAAACACCGTTTCCGAGCCGAAGCTGCCAGAACTGACCGAAGAGTTCTTCGCTCAATTCGGCATCAAGGAAACCGGTCTGGATGGTTTCCGTGCCGAAGTTCGCAAGAACATGGAGCGTGAGCTGCGTCAGGCGATCAAATCCAAGGTCAAGAATCAGGTAATGGACGGTCTGCTGGCCACCAACCCGATTGAAGTGCCAAAGGCTCTGCTGTCCAACGAAGTTGACCGTCTGCGCGTGCAGGCTGTTCAGCAGTTCGGCGGCAACATCAAGCCTGACCAACTGCCGGCCGAGCTGTTCGAAGAGCAAGCCAAGCGCCGCGTAGTGCTGGGTCTGATCGTGGCTGAAGTGGTCAAGCAGTTCGACCTCAAGCCTGACGAAACCCGCGTTCGCGAGATGATTCAGGAAATGGCTTCGGCCTACCAGGAACCTGAGCAAGTTGTGTCCTGGTACTACAAGAACGACCAGCAACTGAACGAAGTTCGTTCGGTTGTGCTGGAAGAGCAAGTTGTGGATACTGTTCTGCAGAAAGCTAGCGTGACCGACAAATCGGTCTCTTACGAAGAAGCGGTCAAGCCGGTAGAAGCACCACAAGCCGACTGATCACTTTTGCGGTAAGAAGCAAACACCATAAGCCAGCCTTCGAGCTGGCTTATGCGTATTCAAGACATAACTATTTGGGAGTGACTGCAGAGCATGTTCCGTAATTCGTATATTCAGCAGAACTCTGATATCCAGGCCGCAGGCGGCCTGGTCCCGATGGTTGTCGAGCAGTCCGCTCGTGGCGAGCGCGCCTACGACATCTACTCGCGCCTCCTCAAGGAGCGAGTGATCTTTCTGGTTGGCCCGGTAGAGGACTACATGGCCAACCTGATCTGTGCGCAACTGCTGTTCCTTGAAGCGGAAAACCCGGACAAGGACATCCATCTCTATATCAACTCCCCGGGCGGTTCGGTGACGGCGGGCATGTCGATCTACGACACCATGCAGTTCATCAAGCCCAACGTGTCGACCACCTGCATCGGTCAGGCGTGCAGCATGGGCGCGTTCCTGCTGACGGCCGGTGCCCCGGGCAAGCGTTACTGCCTGCCGAACTCGCGTGTGATGATTCACCAGCCGCTGGGCGGTTTCCAGGGCCAGGCATCGGATATCGAAATCCATGCCAAGGAAATCCTGTTTATCCGCGAGCGTCTCAACACGCTGATGGCCAAGCATAGCGGGCGCACGCTTGAAGAAATCGAGCGCGATACCAACCGCGATAATTTCATGAGTGCAGACGCTGCACGTGAGTACGGCTTGATCGATGAAGTGATCAGCCGGCGCCCTGTTTAAAATAAGCAGCTCAAAACAGGCTTGGTCGGCAGGTCCGACACCAGCGGGCTTGAAAAAGCCCGCAATAGCCTTCATCTTGTGTTGCAAGCCTATCGGATTTGGATCGAACGAATGACTGACACCCGCAACGGCGAGGACAACGGCAAGCTGCTCTATTGCTCCTTCTGTGGCAAAAGCCAGCATGAAGTGCGCAAATTGATTGCCGGCCCCTCGGTCTTTATCTGCGACGAGTGCGTCGACCTGTGCAATGACATCATCCGCGAGGAGGTGCAGGAAGCACAGGCCGAAAGCAGCGCGCATAAATTGCCTTCGCCTAAAGAAATCAGCGGCATCCTCGATCAGTATGTGATTGGTCAGGAACGCGCGAAAAAGGTTCTGGCCGTAGCGGTGTACAACCACTACAAACGCCTGAATCAGCGTGACAAAAAGAATGACGACGTCGAACTCGGCAAGAGCAACATCCTGCTGATCGGCCCGACAGGCTCGGGTAAAACCCTGCTTGCCGAAACATTGGCCCGCTTGCTGAACGTTCCGTTCACCATCGCTGACGCAACCACCCTCACCGAGGCGGGTTACGTGGGTGAAGATGTCGAGAACATCATTCAGAAGCTGCTGCAGAAGTGCGATTACGACGTGGAAAAAGCCCAGATGGGCATTGTCTACATCGATGAAATCGACAAGATTTCGCGCAAGTCTGACAACCCGTCGATTACCCGGGACGTCTCCGGTGAAGGCGTGCAGCAGGCCCTGCTCAAGTTGATCGAAGGCACGGTCGCTTCCGTTCCGCCTCAAGGTGGTCGCAAGCATCCGCAGCAGGAATTCCTGCAGGTCGACACCCGTAACATCCTGTTCATCTGCGGCGGTGCGTTCTCCGGTCTGGAAAAGGTTATTCAAAACCGTTCCACCAAGGGTGGCATCGGTTTCAATGCAGAAGTGCGCAGCAAGGAAGAAGGCAAGAAAGTCGGTGAATCCCTGCGTGAAGTCGAGCCTGACGATCTGGTCAAGTTCGGTCTGATCCCGGAATTCGTCGGTCGCCTGCCGGTACTTGCCACACTGGACGAGCTTGACGAGGCTGCGTTGATGCAGATCCTCACCGAGCCGAAAAATGCCCTGACCAAGCAGTATGCCAAGCTGTTCGAGATGGAAGGCGTTGATCTGGAATTCCGTTCCGACGCTCTGAAATCGGTCGCCAAGCGTGCCCTGGAGCGTAAAACCGGTGCCCGTGGCCTGCGCTCGATTCTCGAAGGTGTATTGCTCGACACTATGTATGAAATCCCCTCGCAATCGGAGGTGAGCAAAGTAGTGATCGATGAAAGCGTGATAGAAGGCAAGTCCAAGCCACTGTATATCTATGAAAACAGTGAGCCGACCGCCAAGGCCGCGCCAGACGCTTAAGCGTCACGCAGCTTGAATAAAGAAGGGGCCTTCGGGCCCCTTTGCTTTTTGCGGGTTTTAACACCGTCTTTGTGCTTGTTTTTTTTCAAGGCAGCCCCCATCTTGGTTTCAAGCTTACTTCCATCTGTTTACGGCCTTATGGCCGCCGTAGAGGCGAAATCATGAAGACAACCATCGAATTGCCTCTCCTGCCATTGCGTGATGTCGTGGTTTATCCGCACATGGTTATCCCGCTGTTCGTGGGGCGCGAGAAGTCTATCGAAGCCCTCGAGGCTGCGATGACGGGCGACAAGCAGATTCTTCTGCTGGCCCAGAGAAACCCGGCTGACGACGATCCCGGTGAAGATGCCCTGTATCGCGTTGGTACAATTGCTACCGTTCTGCAGCTGCTGAAGCTGCCTGACGGCACGGTCAAGGTTCTGGTCGAAGGCGAGCAGCGGGGCGCCGTCGAGCGCTTCAGCGAAGTGGACGGCCACTGCCGTGCCGAAATCTCCCTGATCGACGAAGTCGAAGCGCCAGAGCGCGAGTCGGAAGTGTTCGTTCGCAGCCTGCTGTCGCAGTTCGAGCAATATGTGCAGTTGGGCAAGAAAGTCCCGGCTGAAGTCCTGTCGTCGCTCAACAGCATCGACGAGCCGGGCCGCCTGGTGGACACCATGGCCGCGCACATGGCCCTGAAGATCGAACAGAAGCAGGAAATCCTCGAAATCATCGATTTGTCGGCCCGGGTCGAGCACGTTCTGGCGTTGCTGGATGCCGAGATCGATCTGCTGCAAGTCGAGAAACGCATTCGCGGTCGCGTCAAAAAGCAAATGGAGCGCAGTCAGCGCGAGTACTACCTGAATGAGCAAATGAAAGCCATTCAGAAAGAGCTCGGCGACAGCGACGAAGGTCACAACGAAGTCGAAGAGCTGAAAAAGCGTATCGATGAGGCCGGCCTGCCGAAAGACGCGCTGGCCAAGGCGACGGCTGAACTGAACAAGCTCAAGCAGATGTCGCCAATGTCCGCGGAAGCGACCGTGGTGCGTTCGTACATCGACTGGCTGGTTCAAGTGCCGTGGAAGGCCCAGAGCAAGGTGCGCCTGGATCTGGCGCGCGCCGAAGACATTCTGGATGCCGACCACTATGGCCTGGAAGAGGTCAAGGAACGCATCCTCGAATACCTCGCCGTGCAAAAGCGCGTGAAGAAGATTCGTGGTCCGGTGCTGTGCCTGGTCGGTCCTCCAGGGGTAGGTAAAACGTCCCTGGCGGAGTCGATTGCTCACGCCACCAACCGTAAATTCGTGCGCATGGCCCTCGGCGGTGTGCGTGATGAAGCGGAAATTCGTGGTCATCGCCGTACTTACATCGGTTCGATGCCAGGAAGATTGATTCAAAAGATGACAAAAGTGGGGGTCCGCAATCCGCTGTTCCTGCTCGATGAAATCGACAAGATGGGCAGCGATATGCGTGGCGACCCGGCGTCGGCGTTGCTGGAAGTGCTCGATCCCGAGCAGAACCACAACTTCAACGATCACTATCTGGAGGTCGATTACGACCTGTCCGATGTGATGTTCCTGTGCACCTCGAACTCGATGAACATCCCGCCGGCGTTGCTGGACCGGATGGAAGTGATCCGTCTGCCGGGCTACACCGAAGACGAGAAGATCAACATCGCCGTCAAATACCTTTCGCCGAAGCAGATTGCAGCCAACGGCCTCAAGAAAGGCGAGCTGGAGTTTGACGAAGAAGCGATCCGCGACATCATTCGTTACTACACCCGTGAAGCCGGTGTACGTGGGCTTGAGCGTCAGATTGCCAAGGTTTGCCGCAAGGCGGTCAAGGAGCATGCGCTGGAAAAACGCTTCTCGGTGAAGGTCACCGCAGACATGCTGGAGCACTTCCTGGGCGTGCGCAAATTCCGCTACGGCCTGGCCGAGCAGCAGGATCAGATCGGCCAGGTGACCGGGCTGGCGTGGACTCAGGTGGGCGGCGAACTGCTGACCATCGAAGCCGCTGTGGTGCCGGGCAAGGGCCAGTTGATCAAGACCGGTTCCCTGGGTGACGTGATGGTCGAGTCGATCACCGCAGCCTTGACCGTTGTTCGCAGTCGGGCGAAAAGCCTGGGCATTCCCCTGGACTTCCATGAGAAGCGCGACACGCACATCCATATGCCGGAGGGGGCAACTCCCAAGGACGGTCCTAGCGCCGGTGTAGGCATGTGTACGGCCCTGGTGTCGGCATTGACCAGTATTCCTGTACGCGCGGATGTCGCCATGACCGGTGAAATCACTTTGCGTGGCCAGGTACTGGCGATTGGCGGTTTGAAAGAAAAACTGCTGGCTGCCCATCGTGGCGGAATCAAGACCGTGATCATTCCTGAAGAGAATGTGCGCGATCTCAAAGAGATTCCGGACAATATCAAGCAGGATCTACAGATTAAACCGGTTAAATGGATTGACGAGGTCCTGCAAATTGCGCTGCAATACGCGCCGGAGCCCTTGCCGGATGTGGCTCCGGAGATAGTCGCGAAGGATGAGAAACGCGACGCAGATTCTAAGGAAAGAATTAGCACGCATTAGTACGTATTTGCCTGGGGGGCTTTCTTGACAGCTTTTTAGAGCCCTTGTTATAAAGCGGCTCTTAAGTGTCTGTAGGCCATTCAGCACTCGTTTTTGCTTTCACCAAAAAAACTTAGAATCATACTCAAATAGATATAAGGGGACTTAGAGTGAACAAGTCGGAACTGATTGATGCTATCGCTGCATCCGCTGATATCCCGAAAGCTGCTGCTGGCCGTGCGCTGGACGCTGTAATCGAATCCGTCACTGGCGCTCTCAAGGCTGGCGACTCTGTTGTTCTGGTTGGTTTCGGTACTTTCTCCGTAACTGATCGTCCAGCTCGCATTGGTCGTAACCCTCAGACCGGTAAGACGCTGGAAATCGCAGCAGCCAAAAAACCAGGTTTCAAAGCCGGTAAAGCACTGAAAGAAGCTGTCAACTAAGTTCGATTCAGGTTTTTACCCATCCGGGTCGGGGTCATGCCTGACTTGGCAGCGGAGCGGCAGTCCTGGCTGCAGGTCGCCGGTTCAAGACACCGAGGGTCGCCCGTTCGAGCCCTTGATCCGCTCCGCCAGTTACGAGAAGGCGCATCCTCGGATGCGCCTTTCTTCTATCCGGATTCTACCCACGCTCCACGGTTGCCTAATTTTGAAGTTCAACCGTTTCTGGGGGACGCATGCTGCAGAATATCAGGGACAATTCACAAGGCTGGATTGCCAAGACTATTATCGGGGTCATCGTTGTTCTGATGGCCTTGACCGGTTTCGATGCCATTTTCAAGGCCACGTCGCACAGCAATGATGCGGCCAAGGTCAACGGCGATGAAATCAGCCAGAACGAACTGAGCCAGGCGGTCGATATGCAACGCCGCCAGCTCATGCAACAGCTGGGCAAGGATTTCGATGCTTCCCTGCTGGATGAAAAAATGTTGCGCGAATCGGCTCTGAAGGGCCTGATCGATCGCAAGCTGCTGCTGCAAGGCGCAGAAAAGTCGAAGTTCGCCTTTTCCGAAGCCGCGCTTGATCAGGTCATCCTGCAAACACCAGAGTTTCAGGTTGATGGCAAGTTCAGCTCCGAGCGTTTCGACCAGGTGATTCGCCAGCTCGGCTATAGCCGCATGCAATTCCGCCAGATGCTGGCTCAGGAAATGCTGATTGGCCAGCTGCGTGCCGGCCTGGCAGGTAGCGGTTTCGTGACCGATGCACAGGTGCTGGCGTTTGCCCGTCTGGAAAAACAGACCCGCGATTTCGCCTCCCTGAACATCAAGGCCGACCCGGCGGCTGTGAAGCTGACCGACGAAGAGGTGAAGGCCTACTACGACGAGCATGCCAAGGAGTTCATGACGCCGGACCAGGTGGTCATCGATTACCTGGAGCTGAAGAAGGCTGCCTTCTTCGATCAGGTCAGCGTCAAGGACGAAGACCTGCAAGCGGCCTATCAGAAAGAAATCGCGAACCTGTCCGAGCAACGCCGGGCTGCGCACATTCTGATTGAAGTGAATGACAAGTCCACCGAGGCGCAAGCCAAGGCGAAGATCCAAGAGATTCAGGCCCGTCTGGCCAAGGGCGAGAAATTCGAGGCGCTGGCCAAGGAGTTCTCCCAGGATCCGGGTTCGGCGAACAACGGCGGTGACCTGGGTTATGCAGGTCCCGGCGTCTACGATCCCGCGTTCGAAAAGGCCCTGTATTCGTTGGCCAAGGACCAGGTATCGGAGCCGGTTCGCACCGACTTCGGTTTCCACCTGATCAAGCTGTTGGGTGTGGAAGCCCCGGAAGTGCCAACGTTCGCCAGCCTGAAAGACAAGCTGACCCGTGGTCTGAAAACCCAGCAGGTCGAGCAGCGTTTCGTCGAGGCGAGCAAGCAACTGGAAGACGCCTCGTTCGAAGCGTCCGATCTGGCGCAGCCAGCACAGGACCTGAAACTGACCGTCCAGACGTCCAAGCCGTTCGGCCGTGAAGGCGGTGAGGGTATTGCGGCCAACCGTGCCGTAATCACTGCCGCGTTCAGCCCGGAAGTCCTGGATGAGGGTGCGAACAGCACCGCCATCGAGCTCGATCCGGAAACCGTGGTCGTGTTGCGTGCCAAGGAGCATCTGAAGCCTTCGCAATTGCCGCTGGAGAGCGTCTCTGCCGCGATCCGTGTGCAATTGGCCAAGGAACACGCCAGCGCCGACGCCAAGACCAAGGCTGAAGCCCTGATTGCCAGCCTGCGCGATGGCAAGACCCCGCTGGATCAGGCGGTCAACGGCCAGGCCTGGAAAGTCACTGAAGCGGCCACTCGCGCTCAGGAAGGGGTCGACCCTGCCGTGCTGCAAGCGCTCTTCCGCATGGCGAAGCCAGCGGCCAAGGACAAGCCGACCTTCACCAGCGTGACGCTGGCCGATGGCAGCCTGATGATCGTGCGTCTCAATGGCGTGAACGAAGCAGCGGCACCGACCGAAGAGGAGAAAGCACAGTATCGTCGCTACCTCGCTTCGCGCATCGGCCAGCAAGACTTTGCGGCTTATCGCAAGCAGCTGGAAAGCCAGGCGGACATCCAGCGTTACTGATGCCTGACCAGGTTTAGCGTTGCACAGGAGACCCCGGCCGAAAGGCCGGGGTCTTTTTGTTTGGCCGTACGTCAGTTGCCGCGGTGACTTCTGTGCAAAATCGGGGTCAATCAGCCTGTAACCGTTTTAAGACACAATCGATGCTCCGCTAAGCATCGATCTGTTGCACAATATGCCCCGAACCGTTTTCCTCAGGATGTTCAATGTTTAAATCACTTCCCATGCGGATTGTCGGGCTGGCAGCCGTGCTTGCCGCCGCGGCCGGTTGTTCATCGAACAAAGGCGCCATCTACGAGCATGAGAATTTCGACGATTCCGGCACCTTTTCCCGAAATTATCCGGTCACCGATACCCAGAGCTGCGAAGCCGCCCGTCGCGCCTTGCTCAGTCAGGGCTACATCATCACCAGCAACGATTCGAAGCTGGTCAGCGGTCACAAGAGCTTTCAGCAGACCGGCGAGAACCACATGGAGATCAGCTTCAGTGTGGTGTGTGCCGATGATGGCAGCGAAGGGCATCACGCGACCGTATTCGCCAACGCCCTGCAGGATCGTTATGCGCTGAAGAAAACCAACAACTCTGCCAGTCTTGGTGTGGGTGTGTTGGGCTCGGTGTCGATGCCGATCGGCTCCTCCGATGACTCGATGGTCAAGGTCGCCAGCGAAACCGTATCGTCTGCCAAGTTCTACGAGCGTTTCTTCGCACTGGTCGAACTGTTCCTGCCGCCGGAAGCGAAAAAGGCTGCGCATATCACCGAAAAGCCGAAAACAGACCTGGGCATTCCTGAAGCCAAGACCGCACCGCTCGCGCCTGCCCCGGCAGCCGCACCCGCTGCAGAGCCTGCTGCAGTTGTTCCCGGGTCGGCACCCGTCGAGGCAACGCCTGCGGCCTCCGAGCCGGTTGCGCCGCCTCCTGAAGCGGCGCCGATCACACCGGCCAGTGTAGAGCCTGCCTTGTCTCCGCAGATCATCACGCCACCGTCGAACCCGAGTGACTTGCCACCGCCGAGCGAACCCATTCCGGCGATGCCGGTCACCGGCCAGTGAGAGTGATGCCACAGGATCGGATCAAACGATCCTGTGGCCAGCTCAATGATTGACCCGCATCAAGCAAGTCCGCTGTTCTGCGGCCTCCCGCGAAAAAGCCGATGATAGATTCCTGACCAGCTGCTACGTTTTATTCAGTAGCGACAGAGTGTCGTGTCCGCGTCATTTTTCTTTCACGCGGGCACTTTATGCTCAAGGAATGGGTCATTTATTCAGACGTTTTCAATACTGGTCGGGGGATTCAAGAATGGACGATTATCAAGAAGAGCTGCTCGAGTACCAGGCTTTCGAACTGGACCCGCTGGAGCCGGCGGAAGACGCTACCGAGTTGTAGGCATCAGGCGGATTGGCGATGGCTGCGGCGAAATTCGCCGGGAGTCTGCCCGTTCCAGCGTTTGAATGCGCGTTGAAACGCTTCGGCTGAGGCAAAGCCCAGCAGGTAGGCGATTTCTCCGAACGCCAGTTCGGTGTCGCGTATGTAGGTCATGGCCAGGTCGCGACGGGTTTCATTGAGGATTGCGCGAAATTGCGTGCCTTCCTCGGCAAGCTTGCGGCGCAAGGTCCAGGTGGGCAGCTTCAGGCGTGCCGCCACTTCTTCCAGTTCGGGTTCCCGGCCACCATTGAGCAACGGCCCCAGCAGCGCGATGATGCGTTCACGCAGGCTGCGGGTGCGTGTCAATTGTTCCAGCTCCCGCTCGCACAGTTGCAGCAAATGCCGCCAGGTGCTCGGGCAATGCTCGGGGTTGCGCTGGGCGAGACTTGCCAGGCTCAGGCGCAGTTGATTGCGCTCGCCGCCAAACTGAATCGGACAGTCACCCAAAACGTCATAGGCCGCGCGGTAACCGGGCTCCTCGAATTCGATCTCGATACGTTCGGCGCGAAGCGGGGCAGGGCTGACACTGGATAATTGTTGCAACCAGCCAGCGATGATCGAATCCACCACGAAGCGGTTGTAGGCGTTATAGGGGCTGATCGAATAGAAACGCAGCCAGGCGCCCTGGGCATCTTCGTGAAAACTTGATTGGCCCCGATAATTGGAACCATACAAGGCTTCGAATCGAATCAGGCACCGGGCGGCTTCACGTACTGTCGGCGCCTGGGCGGCGGTGACTCCAGCGAGGCCGATCTGGCTCAGGCGACTGAGCTGTCCCATGCGCAAGCCAAGGGCCGGGTTGTCGGTCAGTTGAATGGCGCTGTGGCCCAGGCGCATGTAGCGCGGTATCGACAGCCGGGCACCGGCTTCGCTCAGGCGCGCGGCATCGAGGCCGTATTGATCGAGCAGTGGCAGCGGATCGACGCCATGACTGCCCACCGCATCGGCCAGGCTATGAACGAAGCCCACCGACAGATCGCCCAGGCGCATCGGCTGCGGTTTCATGGCTTACAACCAGAGGTTCAGCAAGCGCGCACCCTGGGCGTTGCCGTCGGCAAAGTGTTGGCCGTTGCTGCTGAGGAAACTGTTCCCGGCGCTGCCCTGATCCCAGAACCGGCCCCGCAGGAACACACTCATGCCGGCGACAGCCTGACTGTCCGGTTTCCGGGTCGTGAGGGTCAGGTGTTGCCAGGCCTGGCCTTCACTGACTTCTCCTGGCTTCAAGTTGACCGAGGAAGGCGCAGGCGACCCCCTGTAGCCGCGCCACGGCTGATCCCAGGTGCCACGGCCGGCGACAAAGGCCGGTACCGCAACCAGCTGAACGCTTTGTTCGTTGAGCTTGAGGTAGTTTTCCGGGTACCAGCTGTCGCGGCCGATCAAAACACCCAGCCTTCCTGCCGGGGTATCAACGACGTTGAGCGAGTGCTCGCCGTTCGCCTTGATCCCGGCATGTCCTGCGAAGAACGGATGCATCTGGCGCTGGGGCTGGCCAATCGGCAGGCCTTCGTTGTCGAATACGACACTGCTGTTGTACAGCGCGCCGCGGCCGATTTTCAAAGTGCCGTCGATGATGCTCGGTTCGGGCAGCACAATGGAGCCTGCCACCAGCGTCACATGAAATTCCCTGGCCAGCCCTCCGAACAATGCCTGGTAGTCCCTGGCCATCGCCTTGGCTTTCATGCGCAGGTGGGCATCGTCCAGACGGTTGCCACCCTCGGCGCTGATCAGCGCCTTGGCGAACTTGAGGGGATTGCTCACCGCCAGCCAGTTCATGGCCTCCTTGAGGGTGCTGGCCTGATACAGCTCATCCTTCTCGCCGCTGACCATCAGCCAGGTACCGACATGTTCCGGCAACACCACGACAGTCTTGCCGTTCAACAAACCCTGGTCCCGGGCTGCTTGCAGATAGGCCGCAAGCTTGCGGTGCAAACGCTCGGGACTTTGATAATCGGTAGGAAACAACTCGGGCTGAATGCCCAACAGATTGCCACGGTCCGCAGGCGTACCCCGGTCGACAGCCAGGTTGATCCGCAGGTCCGAAAGGTAATGCCCCACCGGCCGGTCCGCGGCCCACATCGCGTAGGTCGTGAGGGCGGCGAGTAACGCCATGGAGAATGTCAGGTACAAAAGTTTGCGCATGGGGAAACAGTTTACAGCCTGGAGCCGGGCTTGGCTTTTCATTAGGGGCTGGATCGAGCATAAAGGGAATCAAGGGCTTAGTGGGCAAATTTCAACGTTGGCGGTCTTTTCGCTGGCGGCTGTCGTTCTGCACCGGGATGCAGTCATGAACGAAGGGGGCAAGCGAGAAGTGCATTGACAGGCGGGGATCATGGGCGGGAAGTGCCGTTCAGCCATCACTTCGCTAGACCAGCCCAGTTGGTGAGCATCATTTGGTGACCAGCAGTTCCGGGCCGAGGTAGTTGTTGATCTGATCGATATCGTCGTCGCCCAGGCTGCCTACCGAAGAGGCCAGACGCAGGCGCGACAGCAAATAACGTATCTTGGCTTCGAACAGATCGTGGCGCGCAACGAAGAGCAGCTCTTCGGCATTGAGGACGTCCGAGTTGGTGCTGGTGCCGCCCTCTTTGAAGCCCTTGCGTGACGATGCCAGTGAGCGTTCGTTGGACTCAACGGCCTTCTCCAGTGCGCGAATGCGTTTGGCGCCGCTCAGAATGCCTTGATACTCACGGGTGGTTTCGGTGATGACTTCCTGTCGCGCGGCGTCGAGTTCGTCCATGGCCTTATCGCTATTGGCACTGGCCTGGCGTGTCAGCGCGCTGACGCCGCCACCGCTGTACAGCGGGATATTGACCTCCAGCCCGATTGAGCCGTAGTGGTTGCGTTGATTCAACTCGGAAAGTGACTGGCTCTCACCCGCGGTGTAGCCGGCAATGAAATCCAGTGTTGGCCAGTGGCCGGCCCTGGCACGATTCACTTCTTCTGCTGCGAGGTCGCTGCTGTAACGGCGCGCATGGATCAGCGGGCTGTCGGTCTGGGCTTTGACCAGCCAGTCCTGCAGGCTGCTCGGTAGCAGCGGGGGGGTATCGAAGCTCGGGCGCAAAGTGGTCAGTGACTCGGGGGTTTCACCGATATATTCCTCAAGTTTGCGGCGTGCGTTGATCAGGTTGTCTTGCGCTTCGATCAGCTCGGCGTCAGCGAGGTCGCGGCGAGCGGCCGACTCGTCGATGTCGGTGACGGTGCCGGCCCCCAGCTCCATGCGCCGCTTTGCCGAAGCGAGTTGCTCTTCGAAGGCGGTCAGTTTGGATTTGGCCAGGACGATGGTTTCGCTGGCCAGGAGCACATCGAAATAGCTTTCGGACAAGCGCACCGCAGCGTCCTGGGTCTTGGCATCGAATACCGCGTTGCTGTAGTCGGCACGCTGCTGACCCTGGCGGTACTCGGCCATCTTCTGTTTGTTGAACAGCGGCTGGCGCAGGCGCACGTTGGCGCCCTTGGAGTCGTAATGGAGATCTCTGTCGATGCCGCTCTGGCTTTGGGAGCCATTGACCTTGTTGTGGTAGCCCGAGGCATTGATCTGCGGGAGCAGGCCAGACTTGCCAATGGCGCGGTTTTCCTGGCCGGCCTCTTTTTCATGCACGGAGGCCTGGTAGATGGGGCCCTGGAACTGCAACAGGTCCCAGGCTTGCTTGAGGTCCATGGCACCGGCCGGCAGGGCCAACCCCAGCAGGCAGAAGAACAGGCAATGACGTTCCATCTCATTGTTCCTTGAATGAACTGTCCACACGATCGAGCATTGGTTTAAGAAGATAGCTGATCATGTTGCGTTCGCCTGTCTTGATGGTGACGCTGGCGGGCATGCCGGGGCGAATGTGATTGCTGCCAAGCAGGCCCATGCCATCGGGTGTGACTTCCACCTGGGCCAGATAGAACGGTTGCTTGCTTTCCTCGTCCATCAGACGGTCGGCGGAGATGGTCTTCACGCGGCCGGGGATGTTTGGCGTCCTGGCATGGTTGAAGGCCGGGAAGGAAATGTCCACGGGCAGGCCGGGGACCATCTTGTCGATGGCCTGCACGGGAATCATCGCGTCGACCTGCAGTGGTTCGTTGAGCGGAACGATTTCCATGATCTTGAAGCCGGGCTGAATGATCCCGCCGACGGTGGCAATGCTCAGTGCCTGGACCATGCCGTCGATTGGCGCACGAATCACCGTGTGGGTCACTTCATAGTCGAGCGAGCGCAAGCGGTCGGCCAGGGTCGTGTTTTCCTTGGCGGTTTCAGTCAGCTGCGACTCGACTTCCTTCAGGTAATCGTGCTGGCGCTGCAGGATGCGCAGCTTGATTTCGGTGGTCTGGCTGCGCACGCGGGCGATGTTGTTGAGGTTCTCGGCCTGGCCGGCGGAGAGCTCGGCATTGTTGCGTTCCAGCTCAAGCAGGCGGTTGCGCGGCACATAGCCTTCGGCCGTCAGCACGCGAGTGCCTTGCAGTTCCTGGTTGAGGAAGCTGATCTGTGAGGCGCGGGCGCTATAGACCTGCTGCAAGCCCTTGAGCTGCACTGCTGACGCCGCAAGGTTCTCCTGCAGGATGCTGATTTCGCCAGCGAGACCGGCGCGCCGGGTGTCCAGCAGGCGCTGTTGCAGGTCCATGGCGGCTTCCAGACGGTGGTCGCCTTTGAAGCGCTGGAGCAAATCGGGGTCGAAGTTCACCACGTCGCGGCCGTCACGTTCCGCTTCCAGGCGGTTTTCCACGGTCTTGCTGACGATGTACTGGGCGCTGACCGCACCCTCTTCGGCAGTGGCACGCAACGAGTCGAGGCGGACCACCTCCTGACCTTTTACCACCAGATCGCCTTCGCGAACGAGAATGGCTTCTACGGTACCGCCGCTGAGGTGCTGCACGGCTTTGCGATTGTTGGTGACTTTGACCGTGCCTGTCGCTACTACGCCGGCATCCAGCGGCGCCAGCCAGGACCACAGGAGGAAACCGCCGAAGCCGGCGAGCACCAGCCACACGCCCCACCGCGCGGGTTTACCGACGTCCAGATCTACCACGCTCTTGGTATCGGCTTTGATCATCTCGGTGTGTTGGCTCATTTGCATGATCGGTCACTCCCGTGCTTTGACGGAGGCTAGCGGAGTCGATGCGCCTGCCGGCATCACACTGGCCTTGCGCAGCGCTGCGAATACTTCATCGCGCGTGCCGAGCATCTGCACGCCGCCGTCGCGCAGCATCAGCACCTTATCGACGGCGCAGAGTACGTTGGGGCGGTGGGAAATCAGAATGACGGTAGCGCCACGGCCCTTGAGTTCGGCCAGCGCATCGACCAAGGCCTTTTCGCCGAGGTCGTCGAGGTTGGCGTTCGGCTCATCCAGCACGATCAGATTGGGCTCGCCATACAACGCCCGGGCCAAGGCGATGCGCTGCTTCTGGCCACCGGAAAGCGGGCTGCCATCGGTGCCCAGACGGGTGTCATAGCCCTGCGGAAAACGCAGGATCATCTCGTGCACGCCAGTGGTCTTGGCGGCGCGGATGACCGCTTCGCTGTCCACTTCGCCAAAGCGCGCAATATTGTCGGCGATGTTGCCCTCGAACAGCTCGACGTCCTGTGGCAGGTAGCCGAGCCATGGGCCTAGTTCGCCCTTGTTCCAGGTGAATATGTCCGCACCGTCCAGGCGCACTTTGCCGGCCTGGGCCGGCCAGACGCCAACCAGCAGGCGGGCGAGGGTGGATTTGCCCGAGGCGGACGGACCGATGATGCCAAGGCTTTCGCCGGGAACAAGGCTGAAGCCTACCCCGCGCAGAATCGTGTTGTTGGTGCCGGGGGCACCGGCATACACATTCTCCACCGCCAGCATGCCCTGCGGCCGCTGCAGCGACATGCTCGGTGGCCGACGCGGATAGTCGTGCAGCATCTCGTTGAGCCGGCCCCAGGCCGTGCGGCAGCCGAGCAGTTGCTTCCACGACGCGATGACCTGTTCCACCGGCCCCAGTGCGCGGCCGGTGAGGATCGAGCAGGCAATCATCATCCCCGGGGTGATCTTGCCTTCGATTGCCAGCAGCGCGCCGGCGCCGAGGATCAGGGACTGCAACGTGATCCGCACGAAGCGTCCGGTGCTGCTGATCAAGGCGGCGCGGTCGGAGGCCAGGGTCTGCATTTCCAGAATGCGCAAATGGCTCAGGTACCAGCGCTTGCTGATCGACGGCAACATGCCCATGGCCTCGATGACCTCGGCATTGCGCAGGTTGTTGTTGGCGTATTGGGCGGAGGAGAGGGCAGCCTGGTTGGCTTCGGCCAGCGGCTTCTGCGTCGCCTTTTCAGTGAGATAAGCCAGGCCCATCAGAATCAGCGAGCCGATCAGTGTCAGCAGTCCGAGCAGTGGGTGGATCAGGTAGGCGACCAGCAGGTAGATCGGCGTCCACGGTGCATCGAAGAAGGCGAACAGGGAATTGCCGGTGACGAACTGACGAACCTGGGCGAGATCTTGCAGGGCCTGGGCCGGATTACCTCCGGCGCGGCTCAGGTTGCGCTCGAATGCCGCGGTGAAAATGCGCCGGTTGAGGTCCATGTCGAGGCAGTTGCCGACCCGGATCAGCACGCGGGTGCGGACCATTTCGAGTGTGGACATCAGCAGGAACAGTCCTACCACCAGGACAGTCAGCATCGTCAGTGTCGTGACATTTCGACTGACCAGGGCTCGATCATAGACCTGCAGCATATAAACGGCTGGCGTCAACATCATGACGTTTATGACGCCGCTGAACCCTGCCAGCAAGTAAAAACTGCGGCGCATGCGAAAAAGCGCGTCGGCCAGTTCAGAACGGATGCTCGCCTGCTTGGGCATGTTGGTCCTCCCACATCGAAATGCCGGTCGCCCTTGTGGCGCAACAGCTAACGATAAATGTAGTTCCTCTAACAGCTTATGCACACGCAGGCTGGTCGCTCTGTGGATGGCGAGTCTTCCGAAATCGCTGCGTTGCTCCCTTATGCAGCAGCGTAGGTGGCGGAGTAACAATTCGAAATAACATTTCGCTCTATACCTGCACTCAACCGCCTATATGTCTTTTAAAAACAGCCAGTTGTATGGCTTTAGCACCGGTCGTCTGTTTTGATGACGTAATATTGACAAAAAATTGCGATAGGACTTTAGTCTTAGTTATCGGGGGGGACCACCCGCCTGAAGCTTGCCATCGCTTTGGCAACGCAAGGCGCGGTGATTCTCCCGAGAGGAGCAGAGTCATGTCGCCCATTGCGTGCTTTTTCAGAGGGACGGGGCTGTACAGGACGTTCGCCTTCACTTCCAGATTCCATGGCCCGCCCAGGGCTCGTATCCGCTCTGCCTGATCGACCGGCGAGCAATTCACTACGCGAATTCCAGGCGTGTATCCCGGGTCCCGGGTAACGCCAGATATCTCGCCAAAAAATCACGACTGAAAAACTGCGCAAGCCAGCACTTGACTGGGCGCGGGCGGCTTTTCTCGTCCCGTGCCTTTACCCAGACAGATCGAGGGCAATACAAAATGGCCAATTTCAACAAGTCGGACCTGGAGTTCGTTCTCCAGCAGATTTTCATCGCGGAAGCGAATGCTGCCGGCCAGTCGCTCGCCAGCCTGATACCGAACCCGGAATTTGCTTTCGGTCTACGCACGGTCGACGGGACGTTTAACAACCTGAGACTCGGTCAGAGCGAGTTCGGCGCAGCCGACAACATTTTCCCGCGCTTGACCACTCCAGTCTTCCTCCCGGCTGAGGCGGGCACCTCTTACACCCAGCCCAGCGGCCTGGTGATCGACTCGCAGCCACGCACCATCAGCAACCTGATCGTCGACAATACCGCCAACAACCCGGCAGCGGTCGCGGCCACGTTCGATCCCGGTCTGGATGGCATCCTCGGCACGGTTGACGATGTCCTCAAGGCCGGTGCGCAGGTCGTTACTGGAACCCGCACTGACGGCACGACTTTCCAGACCTTTTTCATTCCTAACCAGTCGCCGGACGTGGGTCTGTCCGCACCCTTCAATCCCTGGATGACCTTCTTCGGTCAGTTCTTCGACCACGGCCTTGACCTGGTGACCAAGGGCGCCAGCGGCACGGTGTTCATCCCGCTGCAGCCGGACGATCCGCTGTTCGTCCCGGGCAGCCCGACCAATTTCATGGTGTTGACGCGGGCCACCAACCTGCCCGGGCCTGATGGCATCCTCGGCACCGCCGACGACATCCACGAGGCTTCAAACACCACCACGCCATTCGTCGATCAGAACCAGACCTACAGCTCCCATCCCTCGCACCAGGTGTTCCTGCGCGCCTATGAACTCGATGCCGCCGGCAAGCCGGTGGCGACCGGCAAGCTGATCACCAATCGTGACCTGGGCGCCGATGGCCTGTTCGGCACTGCCGACGACGTCGAAATCGGCGGCATGGCCACCTGGAAAGTGGTGAAGGCGCAGGCGCGCGACATGCTCGGCATCGATCTCGACGATCTCGACGTCCTCGACCTGCCGCTGTTGGCGACCGACGCGTACGGCAACTTCATTCGGGGGGCGAACGGCTTTGCGCAGATCGTGACCGCGACCGGCTTGGTCGAGGGCAATCCGCTGGCGCCGATCGACGCATCGTTGGCGATCCGCACCGGTCACCAGTTCCTCATCGACATCGCGCACAGTGCCAGCCCGGTGGACAGCCAGTCCGGTGCGCCACTGACGGCCGATGCCGACCTCGTTGCCGGCGGCCCGGTGGCCGCAGGCTTCTACGACAACGAACTGCTCGACGCGCACTACATCGCCGGTGACGGCCGGGTCAACGAGAACATCGGCCTGACCACCGTCCACTCCATCTTCCACTCGGAGCACAACCGGCTGGTCCAGCAGACCAAGGACACGGTCCTCGCCTCGGCGGCCGCCGGCGACCTGACGTTCCTGAACCAGTGGCTGTTGACGCCCGTCACGGCTGTTCCTGCTGATCTGTCGACCTTGAACTGGAACGGTGAGCGCCTGTTCCAGGCGGCGAAATTCGGCACCGAGATGCAGTATCAGCATCTGGTGTTCGAAGAGTTCGCGCGTACCATTCAACCGCAGGTCGATGCCTTCGTTGACTTCGATGACACAATCGATCCGTCGATCGTCGCCGAGTTCGCACACACGGTCTTTCGCTTCGGCCACTCGATGCTGACCGAGACCATCGACCGGCTGGACCCCAACTTCGTCTCCAGCGAGATCGGCCTGATTCAGGCCTTCCTCAACCCGCTGGCGTTTGCGACCAGCGGCCCGACCCCGGAGCAGGCGGCCGGCGCCATCGTCCGCGGCTTGACGCGCCAGGTCGGCAACGAGATCGATGAGTTCGTCACCGAAGCGGTGCGCAACAACCTGCTGGGCCTGCCGCTCGACCTGCCCGCACTCAATATCGCGCGCGGCCGCGATACCGGCATCCCGTCCTTGAACGCGGCGCGTCGTGAATTCTACGCCGGCACCGGCGACAGCCAGCTGAAGCCCTACACCAGCTGGGTCGATTTGGTGCAACACCTGAAGCACCCGGAATCGCTGATCAACTTCATCGCCGCCTATGGCACGCACGCCTCCATTACCAGCGCCACCACGCTCGACGCGAAACGCGCAGCGGCCACGCTCCTGGTGTTGGGCGGCGTCGGTGAGCCGGCGGATCGCCTGGACTTCCTCAACAGCACCGGCGTCTATGCCAACCTGGCAAATGGGGCAACCATTACCGGCGTTGATGCCATCGACTTCTGGATCGGCGGCCTGGCCGAGGAAAAAATGCCGTTCGGCGGCATGCTCGGCTCGACCTTCAACTTCGTCTTCGAGGACCAGCTCGAGAAGCTGCAAAACGGCGACCGGCTCTACTACCTGCACCGCACCCAGGGACTCAACTTCCTGAGCGAGCTCGAAAACAACTCGTTCGCCAAGATGGTGATGCTCAACACCGACGCGACCCATCTCCCGGCCCTCATGTTCTCGAGCCCGACCTTTACTCTCGAGGTCGACCCCACCAGGCAGTTCAACCGGAGCGTGATTGCCGGTCCGGACGGCATTGTGGGCACCGTCGACGACCTGCCTGGCAACACCGATCCCACTGGCGGCACCCTGATCAACGGGGTCCAGGTCACACCGCTTGTCATTCGCGACAACCCCGCGACGGTCGGGCCCGATACCAACTACCTGCAGTACACCGGCGAAGACCATGTCGTGCTCGGCGGCACCGCCGGCAATGACATTCTCGTCTCTGGCGACGGCGACGACACGCTCTGGGGCGACGCCGGTAATGATCGCCTCGAAGGCGGCTACGGCAATGACGAGATCGAGGGTGGCGATGGCGACGACATCATCACCGACATGGGCGGCGACGACGTCATCCACGGCGAGGCCGGCAACGACGTCATCCACAGCGGCAACGGCACCAATATCATCCTCGGCGGTGACGGCAACGATTTCATCGTCACCGGCGACGACTTTACGGAGGTCTTCGGCGGCGCCGGCAATGACTTCATGCTCGGCAGCCGGCTGAACGCACAAATGATGGGCGGCGATGGCGACGACTGGATCGAGGTCGGGACCCAGGACGGCGCCCCCGGCGATAATTTCGTCGGTAACCTGCCACCGGCTTTGCTGGCAGAGTTGACCAGTGGCCACGACGTCTTCAGCGGTGACGGCGGCTTCGATGAAATGATCGGTGAAGGCGGCGATGACATCTTCATCGGCAGTGAGGGCCCGGACAAGATGTTGGGCATGTCCGGTTTCGACTGGGCCACCTACAAGGATGATCATTTTGGCGTGAATGTGGACATGAGCCGCATCGCCTTCGAACAATCGGCCCTGTCGCCTTCGGTTGCAGGCGTGCATACCAAGTTCGCCCAGGTGGAAGGCCTGTCGGGGTCGGCGTTCAGCGACATGCTGACCGGCGATGATGCCGATGCGGTCGCGATCGCCGCTGCCGGTATCCCGGGCAGCGTGCTCACCAATATTGACCTCGTCAACGGTCTGCGGGCGTTTCTTGGCGCGGCTGCAGCCGGCCCGGACGGTATCCTGGGCACGGCCGACGATCAGTTCGGCGCGGGCAACATCCTCCTCGGCGGTGGTGGCAGCGACATCATCGAAGGCCGCGGCGGTGACGACCTGATCGATGGCGACATGTGGCTGAATGTGCGCATCAGCGTACGCCAGAACCTTGACGGAACCGGGCCGGAGATTGCCACCTTCGACAGCATGGAACCCATGATCCCGTTCATGCTCGATGGCACCTTCAACCCCGGTCAGTTGGTCATCGTCCGCGAGATCCTGACGGATGCCCCCGCCTTTGACACGACCTTGTTCACTGGCAACCGGCTCGACTATACCGTCACCACTGTGGGCGGCGTGACCACCGTGGTCGACAGCGTCGTCGGGCGCGACGGCACCGACCGCCTGACCAATATCGAGCGGCTGCAGTTCAACGATCAGTCGCTCACCCTGCCAGGCGGGGTCGGGCTCAACAGCGACCCGGTGGGCTTGCTGGCCATCCTCGACGCTGCCAGCAACACCCCGGACGCTACGCCGACCACGGGTCAGTTGCTGAGGGTGTCGGCTGCTGGCGTGACCGATGCCGACAACACCGGCGGCGCCATCACCGGACCGATCGCCTTCTACTGGCAGTTCGAAGCAGTCCCGGGTACGGGCGTCTTTCAGGACATCACCCGTATTGCGGACGGGGGCGCAGCATTGGCGCACATAACCGGGCCGACCTTCAGGGTGACCCCGGATCTCGCCGGGCTGGAATTGCGCGTCAGGGCCGTCTACAAGGATCAAAATGGTGTGCTTGAGACTGCGTTCTCTGCTCCAACCGCTGCGGTCGTAGCCGGCGTTGCTCCGCCACCGGCAGCCCCGCTGCCGGCCGAGACTCCGGTCGCCAGCACGGGTGTGCACTATATCCGGGCCGATCTGCAGTTCATTCTCGACCAGATTCTGCTCTCGGAAAGGAATGCTGCCGGTGAGGATCTGCTCAGCATGCTGCCCAATGCACGGGTGCCTTTGGGCCTGCGCACGGTCGACGGGTCGTTCAACAACCTGGTGGCGGGTCAGAACGCGTTCGGTGCAGCCGACACGGTCTTCCCGCGACTGGTTCCGGCGCAGTTCGATACGGCGGAAGCGGGAACCTCTTACGCTCAGACCAGTGGCCTGGTGACCGACTCGCAGCCACGGACCATCAGCAATCTGATCGCCGACAGCACCGCCAACAACCCGGCAGCGATCGCGGCCACGTTCGATCCCGGTCCGGATGGCATCCTCGGCACGGTTGACGATGTCTTGAAGGACGGTGCGCAGGTCGTTACCGGAACCCGTACCGATGGCACGACCTTCCAGACCTTTTTCATGCCTAACCAGTCGCCGGACGTGGGTCTGTCCGCGCCGTTCAACCCGTGGATGACCTTCTTCGGTCAGTTCTTCGACCATGGCCTCGACCTGGTGACCAAGGGCGGCAGCGGCACGGTGTTCATCCCGCTGCAGCCGGACGATCCGCTGTTCGTTCCGGGCAGCCCGACCAACTTCATGGTGATGACGCGGGCCACCAACCTGCCAGGGCCTGATGGCATCCTCGGCACCGCCGACGACATCCACGAGGCTTCAAACACCACCACGCCGTTCGTCGACCAGAACCAGACCTATACCTCGCACCCTTCGCACCAGGTGTTCCTGCGCGCCTACGAGTTCAATGCCGCCGGCGATCCGGTGGCGACCGGCAGGCTGATCACCAATCGTGACCTGGGCGCCGATGGCCTGTTCGGCACTGCGGACGACGTCGAAATCGGTGGGATGGCCACCTGGAAAGTGGTGAAGGCGCAGGCGCGCGATCTGCTTGGCATCAATCTTACCGATGCCGACTTCGACAACGTGCCGCTGCTCGCCACTGACGCCTACGGCAATTTCATCAAGGGCCCGAACGGCTTCCCGATGGTCATGATGAGGGGCGCGGATGGTATTGCCGATACCGCCGATGATGTTCTCGTCGAGGGTAATCCGGCGGCGCCGATCAGCCTGGTCAATGCCGTGCGTACCGGCCACCAGTTCCTCATCGATATCGCCCACAACGCCGTTCCGGTGGACAGCCAGACCGGTGCAGCACTGCTGCCCGATGCGGACAATGTCGTGGGTGGTACACCTGCGGCTGGCTTCTACGACAACGAACTGCTCGACGCGCACTACATCGCCGGCGACGGCCGGGTCAACGAGAACATCGGCCTGACCACCGTCCACGCGATTTTCCACTCGGAGCACAACCGTCTGGTCCAGCACACCAAGGATGTGGCCATCGCCTCCAACGATGTCAACTTCCTGAACCAGTGGCTGATGCCTGATGCCCAATTGTTGGCGTTGCCAACAACCGCGGCTGAGATCGCTGCCCTGCACTGGAACGGAGAGCGTCTGTTCCAGGCGGCGAGATTCGGTACCGAGATGCAGTACCAGCACCTGGTGTTCGAAGAGTTCGCGCGTACCATTCAGCCGAACATCGATCCGTTCCTTGGCGAACACCAGAATTATCAAACCGAGATCGACCCGGCGATCGTCGCCGAGTTCGCGCACGCGGTCTACCGCCTCGGCCACTCGATGCTGACCGAGACCATCGACCGGCTGGACCCCAACTTCGCCTCGAGCGAGATCGGCCTGATTCAGGCCTTCCTCAATCCGCTGGCGTTTGCGGCCAGCGGCCCGACGCCGGAGCAGGCGGCCGGTGCCATCGTGCGCGGCTTGACGCGCCAGGTCGGCAACGAGATCGATGAGTTCGTCACCGAAGCAGTGCGCAACAATTTGCTGGGCCTGCCACTCGACCTGCCCGCCATCAACATCGCGCGCGGCCGTGATGTCGGGCTTCCGACCCTGAACGAGGCGCGTCGCGAGTTCTACACCGCGACCGGCGACAGCAACCTGAAGCCCTACATCAGCTGGGCCGATTTGGTGCAACACCTGAAACACCCGGAATCGCTGATCAACTTCATCGCCGCCTACGGCACGCACGCCTCCATTACCAGCGCCACCACGCTCGACGGCAAGCGCGCCGCGGCCTCGCTCCTGGTGTTGGGCGGCGCCGGCGAGCCGGCGGACCGGCTGGACTTCCTCAATAGCACCGGCGCCTTTGCCAACGTAACGCTGGCCGGCAGCGATGGAGTACTGGGTACTGCCGACGACCTGAGGGATGTGACGGTCACGGGCGTCGATGCCATCGACCTCTGGATCGGCGGCCTGGCCGAGGAAAAAATGCCGTTTGGCGGCATGCTCGGCTCGACCTTCAACTTCGTGTTCGAGAACCAGATGGAGAAGCTGCAGAACGCCGACCGCTTCTACTACCTGGAACGCAACGCGGGGCTTAACTTCGTCACCGAGTTGGAGAACAACTCGTTCGCGAGACTGGTGATGGCCAACACCGATGCGACCCACCTCCCGGCCGTCATGTTCCTGACACCGGCCTTTACCCTGGAGGTCGACCCGATCAGGCAGTTCAACGCGAGTGTGATTGCCGGTCCGGACGGCATCGTGGGCACCATCGACGACCTGCCCGGTAATTCCGACCCTGTCGGCGGCATCCTCCTCACGCCGCTGGTCATTCGGGACAACCCTGCGACGGTCGGCCCTGATACCAACTACCTGCAGTACACCGGCGAAGACCATGTGGTGCTCGGTGGCTCGGCCGTCAATGACATTCTCGTTTCTGGCGACGGCGACGACACGCTCTATGGCGACGGTGCCAATGACCGCCTCGAAGGTGGCTACGGCAACGACTTCATCATCGGGGGCGACGGCGACGACATCATCACCGACATGGGGGGCGACGACACCATTCATGGCGGCGACGGCAACGACGTCATCCACAGTGGCAACGGCGTGAACCTGAACCTGGGCGGCTTCGGCAAGGACTTCGTCGTCACCGGTGAGGACTCCTCGGAGGTCTTCGGTGGTGCGGGCGACGACTTCATCATGGGCAGTATCGCCGACGAACAACTGATGGGTAACGAAGGTGATGACTGGATCGAGAAGGGAACCGCCGATGGTGCTCCCGGCGACAATTTCGACCCGAACGGGCTCGACCTGATACGCGGTAACGACATCTTCATCGGCACTGGCGGGCCCGACAGATTCATGGCCGAAGGTGGCGACGACATCATGTTCGGCAACGGCGGCGCGGGGGACCGCTACCTGGGTGGCTCCGGTTACGACTGGGCCGGCTTCAAGGACGACCCGTTCGGCGTGTCCGCCGACCTGGGCCTCGCCGAAATCGCTATCGCGCCACCACTGCCGGAGTTGGCCGCAACCGTGGCTCGGTTCCAGCTGGTGGAAGGTCTGACGGGATCGCACTTCAGCGACATCCTGCGTGGCGATGATGCCGATGCCACCGTGATCGCGGCTGCCGGTGCTCAGGGCAGCGTGCTCACCAACTTCGACCTGGTCAGCGGCCTGCGCTCGTTCGTCGGCACCGCAGCAGCCGGCCCGGACGGCATTGTGGGCACGGCAGACGATCAGTTCGGCGCCGGCAACATCGTCCTCGGCGGCGGCGGCAGCGACATCATCGAAGGTGGTGGTGGCGATGACCTGGTCGACGGTGACAAGTGGCTCAACGTACGTATCAGTGTGCGGCAGAACATTGATGGCACAGGTCCGGAGATCGCATCGTTCGACAGCATGGTCCCGTTGGAGCCGCTCATGCTCAACGGCACTTACAACCCCGGCCAACTCGTTGCCGTCCGTGAGATCCTGACGGATGCGCCTGACCCCCTTAACCCTGGCCATTCCTTCGACACGGCCCTGTACACCGGCCTTGTGGGCGACTACACCGTCACCGAGAACGTCGACGGCACGATCACCGTGGCCGACAGCGTCGTCGGTCGGGACGGTACTGACAGGCTCAGCAGTATCGAGCGGCTGCAGTTCGCCGATCAGTCACGGGTCCTGGTGGCGGGCTTGAACGCCGAGCCGGTGGGCTTGCTGAGGATCAGCGATGGCTCGCCGGCCGTTGGCCAAGTGTTGACGGTGTTGGCCGACACCATCAGCGATGCGGACAATGTCGCTAGCGCAGGTACGATCGCCAGTCCCATCGCCTTCGTATGGCAGGTCGAAACAAACCCGGGCAGCGGCATCTTCGACGACATCGGTATTGCGGTCGGAGGCGGACTGGGAACCGCGACCGGTCCAACCTTCACGGTGACCGCGGCTGAGGAGGGACTGCTGCTGCGCGTCAGGGCCGTCTATCAGGACGCCCATGGCGTGCTGGAAAGCGTGTTCTCGGCGCCGACCGCGCCAACTGCGCCACTCGGTGGCAGCCCTGTCAACGTCGTGCCGGTTGGCACGGTGCTGATCAGCGATACGACCCCCACGTTAGGCTCGGACTTGACCGCCACGGATGCGTTCACCGACGCCGACGGGACCACAACCTCGGTGATTACCCATCAGTGGCAGGTGGGGAGCGGTGGGATCTTTGGCGACATCGCCGGTGCGACGGGCACGACCTTCACGCTCACCCCGGCGCAGGTCGGTCGGCAACTGCGGGTCGTCGTGAGTTACACCGATGACCTCGGCACATTTGAGCGAGTCACCTCTGCGGCAACGACAGTGGTCGGTGATCTGTTTGTCGGTACCGCCGGTGTCGACACATGGACCGGCACGGCAGGCGACGACGTGGCCAGTGGAGGTGCTGGCGACGACATCCTGAACGCGTTGGGCGGCAACGACATCCTCAATGGTGACGCGGGCAATGACATTCTCATCGGCGGTGCGGGTGTCGATACCATGGCCGGCGGTGTTGGCGACGATATCTACGAAGTCACCGACCTTGGGGACGTGGTGACCGAGCTCGGCGGTGCCGGCATCGATACGGTCTGGGCCTCGCTCGCGAGCTACACCCTGGGTGCCGACGTCGAGAATCTGTTTTTCGGCGGCAGCGGCAACTTCGCGGGCAGCGGCAACGCGCTCGACAACACGCTCGTGGGCGGTGCGGGCAACGACGTCCTCATCGGCGGCGCAGGTGCCGACGCGATGGCCAGTGGCGTTGGCAACGATAACTATGAAGTTACCGAGCTCGGGGACGTGGTGAGCGAGCTCGCCGATGCCGGCATCGATACGGTCTGGACCTCGCTCGCGAGCTACACCCTGGGTGCCAACGTCGACAATCTGTTTTTTGGCGGCAGCGGCAACTTCGCGGGCACCGGCAACGCGCTGCCCAATGTGATCGCGGGCGGTGCGGGTAACGACGTCCTCATCGGTGACGCAGGTAACGATACCGTCATCGGTGGCGCAGGTGCCGACGCGATGGACGGTGGCGTTGGCAACGATAACTATGAAGTTGCCGACCTCGGGGACGTGGTGAGTGAGCTCGCCGGTGCCGGCAACGACACGGTGTGGACCTCGCTCGCGAGCTACACCCTGGGTGCCGACGTCGACAATCTGTTTTTCGGCGGTAGCGGCAACTTTGCGGGCAGCGGCAACCTGCTCGATAACATTATCGTGGGCGGTGCGGGTAACGACGCCCTCATCAGTGGCGCAGGTAACGACGTGCTCATTGGCCGCGGCGGTGCCGACGCGATGGACGGCGGTGTCGGCAACGATATCTACGAAGTCACCGACCCTGGGGACGTGGTGAGCGAACTCGCCGGTGCCGGCAACGACACGGTGTGGACCTCGCTCGCGAACTACACCCTGGGTGCCGAAGTCGAGAATCTGTTTTTCGGCGGCAGCGGTAACTTTGCGGGCAGCGGCAACGGGCTGGACAACATACTCGTGGGGGGTGCGGGTAATGACGTCCTGAACGGCGGTGGCGGTCACGACCTGATGAATGGCGGCGCCGGCAACGATTCTTTCGTGTTTGATGGCCTGGGGTTCGGCAACGATACGATCCTGAACTTCGGCGCCAATCCGGGCGCAGCACAGGACTTGCTCGATGTCTCGGTGTTGGGGATCTCCAGCGCGACGTTCGCTGCCGCCGTGAGCATCGCGGCTGATGGGGCGGATACGGTGGTCGGGATCGGGACGGGCAGCATCCGTCTTGTCGGTATCGCCAGCGCGGCCGTTGATCAGACGGACTTCATTCTGGCCACCTGAGGTCCTGGTCAGTACTGTCGCAAGAGGGCGGAACAGAAGAAGGGAGGGCAATGGATGCCCTCCCTTTCTCCTTTCACTCAATTGCCTCATGAATGCATTCGGTGTGGGAATCAAGGCTGGAAGGACACAACCTTCTTCTGGATGAAGGACATGAAAGGTACTTGGGTACTTGGGTACTTAGGCAGTTGCGTAAACATTGCTCCAGCTGGTCGCCTGATGCGTTTTGTCCACCCGCCAGCATTTCGCTGCTGTTTCTGATCTCATCCTCAATCACTGCCTGAAACAGCGCCTGCTGACCGACATTGATTCGATCTTCCGCGAGCTGGCATGGTTGAAGGCCGGGAAGGAAATGTCCACGGGCAGGCCGGGGACCATCTTGTCGATGGCCTGCACGGGAATCACCGTATGGGTCACTTCATAGTCGAGCGCGCGCAAGCGGTCGGCCAGGGTGGTGTTTTCCTTGGCAGTTTCAGTCCGTTGCGATTCGACTTCGATGACCTCGGCGTTGCGCAGGTTGTTGGCGTACTGGGCGCAGGAGAGGGCGGCCTGGTTGTCTTCGGCCAGCGGCCTCTGCGTCGCCTGCTCGGTGAGCCATGCCAGGGCTCGAATAAACGGCTGGCGTCAACATCATGACGTTTATGACGCCGCTGAACCCTGCCAGCGAATAAAAACTGCGGCACATGCGAAAGATCGCGTCGGCCAGTTCGGAACGGATGCTCGACTGCTTGGGCATGTTGATCCTCCCACTTCGAAATGCCGGTCGCCCTTGTGGCGCGGCAGCAAACGGTAAATGCAGTTCCTTGAACAGCTTATGGACACGCAGGCTGGCCGCTCTGTGGATGGCGAGTCTTGCAAAATCGCTGCGTGCTCCCTTATGCAGCAGCGTAGGTGGAGGAGCAGCAGTTCGAAATAACATTTCGCTCTATACCTGCACTCAACAGCCTATATGTCTTTTAAAAACAGCTAGTTGTAAAGCTTAAGCACCAGTCGTCTGTTTTAGCGACGTAATATTGACAAAGATTTGCTATGGAACTTTAGTCTTAGTTATCGGGGGGGCCGCCCGCCTGAAGCTTGCCATCGCTTTGGCAATGCAAGGCGCGGTGATTTCCCGGGGAGGAGCAGACTTATGTCGATCTTTTCGTGCTTTTGCAGAGGGAAGGGGCTGTCCAGGACGTTCGCCTTCACTTCCAGATTCCATGACCCGCCCAAGGCTCGGATCCGTACTGCCTGATCGACCGGCGAGCAATTCACTACGCGAATTCCAGGCGCGTATCCCGGGTCCCGGGTAACGCCAGATCCCTCGCCAAAAAACATGACTAACACACTGCGCAAGCCAGCACTTGACTTGGCGCGGGCGGATTCTCTCGTCCCGTGCCTTTACCCAAATAGCTCGAGGGCAATCCAAAATGGCCAATTTCAACAAGTCGGATCTGGAGTTCATCCTCAAACAAATCTTTATCGCAGAAGCGAATGCCGACGGCGCAAGCCTCATTGATTTGCTTCCCAACGCTCAGGTCCCATTCGGCCTGCGTACCGTCGATGGCAGCTTCAACAACCTGGTCACGGGCCAGAGCGAGTTTGGCGCCGCGGACAATGCCTTCCCGCGCCTGCTCGATCCTTCCTTTCTATCGCCGGCATACGCCGGGACAGGGTCGGTGACCGACCCGCAACCACGGATTATCAGTAACCTGATCGTCGACCAGACCGCCAACAATCCGGCGGCGGTCGCGGCCGCAGCGGCCAATCCGGGTTCACAGACTGTCACCAGCCCAGGGCTGGATGGCGTGTTCGGCACGGCCGATGACAAGCCAGTGTTCTTCATGCCCAACGTGTCGCCGGACGTCGGCCTGACTGCCAGCTTCAACTCGTGGATGACCTTTTTCGGCCAGTTCTTCGACCACGGTCTCGACCTGGTCACCAAGAGCTCTACCGACTTCGTGTTTATCCCGCTGCAGGCGGACGATCCGTTGTTCGTACCGGGCGCCCCCAACTTCATGGTGCTGCCACGTGCGGTGCGTACCGCCGGTGCGGACGGAATACTCGGCACGACCGATGATGGCCAGCCCAACACCACCTCGCCGTTCGTGGACCAGAGCCAGACCTACAGCTCGCATCCGTCGCATCAGGTGTTCCTGCGTGAGTACGTCCTCAACGCGGCAGGCGATCCTGTTGCAACGGGACGCTTGATCACCAACCGCGATCTCGGCCCCGATGGCAAGTTCGGCACTGCCGATGATGGCAGCGGCGAAAATGGCGGCATGGCGACCTGGGCAGTGGTCAAGGCCCAGGCCCGAGACATTCTCGGCATCAACCTGACTGACGCCGACGTGCATAGCGTGCCGTTGCTGGCAACCGATGCGTACGGCAACTTCATCCGCGGGCCGAGCGGCATGCCGCAGGTGGTGATGCGCGTCAGTAACGGTGCTGATGGCACCGCCGGGACGGCTGATGACGTCACTCAATTGGTCGAAGGCAACCTGCTTGCTCCGATCAGTCTGGCCAATGCTGTGAGCACAGGGCATGGCTTCCTTGACGACATCGCCCACAGTGCCGATCCGGCCGGCGGCCTGACGGCCGACGCGGACAGCGCCATTGGCGGCCCGCAATTGCCCGGCACCTACGACAACGAGTTGCTGGATGCGCACTACATCGCCGGCGACGGCCGGGTAAACGAGAACATTGGCCTGACCACCGTGCACCATGTGTTCCACTCTGAGCACAACCGCCTGGTCCAGCAATCCAAGGACACCATCCTGGCCTCCGGTGACCTGGTCTTCCTCAATGAGTGGCTGGTTGACGACGTGGCCGCGATACCGACTACCCCGGCCGGGATCGCGGCGCTGGTGTGGGACGGTGAACGCCTGTTCCAGGCTGCCAAGTTCGGCACCGAGATGCAGTACCAGCACCTGGTGTTCGAGGAGTTCGCGCGGACCGTTCAGCCGCAGGTCGACGAATTCCTTGCGCCCAATGGGTATGACACTTCGATCAATCCGGCCATCCTCGCCGAGTTCGCCCACGTGGTGTACCGCTTCGGTCACTCGATGTTGACCGAGACCGTCGATCGCTTCGATCCCGCGTTCAATCCGCTCCTCACCAACCCGGCCAATCCGGACTCGCAACTGGGTCTGATCGCAGCCTTCCTCAACCCGCTGGCGTTCGCCGGCAGCGGGGTGACTGCGGACCAGGCGGCAGGGGCGATCGTTCGCGGTGTGACCCGCCAGGTCGGCAACGAGATCGATGAGTTCGTCACTGAAGCGTTGCGTAACAACCTGCTCGGTCTGCCGCTCGATTTGCCGAGCCTGAACCTGGCGCGTGGTCGCGACACGGGCATCCCTACATTGAATGAGGCGCGCCGTGAGTTCTACGCAATGACCGGCGACAGCCAACTCAAGCCATACATCAGTTGGGCTGACCTGGCAGACAGCCTCAAGCACCCCGAGTCGCTGGTCAACTTCATCGCGGCCTTTGGCACGCATACCTCGATCACGTCGGCGACCACACTGGCAGACAAGCGCGCTGCAGCCCTGGCGCTGGTATTGGGTGGTACGGGTTCGCCGGCTGACCGTCTGGACTTCCTCAACAGCACCGGTGCCTATGCCAATGTAACGACGGTCGGCAGGGACGGGGTACTGGGTACTGCAGATGACCAGACGGGCGTGACGATCACCGGCGTCGACGACATCGACTTCTGGGTCGGTGGCCTCGCCGAAGAGAAGATGCCGTTCGGCGGCATGCTCGGCTCGACGTTCAACTTCGTGTTTGAAACCCAGATGGAGGCATTGCAGAACGGCGACCGCTTCTACTACCTGTCGCGTACCGCGGGCCTGAACTTCGGCACCGAGCTCGAGAACAACTCCTTTGCCAAGTTGATCATGCTCAACACCGATGTCACCCACCTGGCGAACACCGTGTTCCTGACGCCGACGTTCACCCTCGAAGTGAATCAGGCCAATCAGTTCACGGGCCTTGGCCTGGATAGCCGCGCCGACCCGACGGGCGGCATCATGATCAACGGCGTGGAAGTCGTGCCGCTGGTGATACGCGACAACCCAAACACCGCCGGTCCGGACACCAATTACCTGCAGTACACCGGTGAAGATCATGTCGTCATGGGCGGCACCGCCGGCAATGACATCATCATTTCCGGTGACGGCGATGACACCCTTTACGGCGATGCCGGTGATGACTTCCTCGAAGGCGGTGCCGGCAACGATGCGGTACTGGGCGGCGCAGGCGATGACATCATCAGCGACTCGTTCGGCGACAACCGCCTGGAAGGCAATGCCGGTAACGATGTGATCGTGGTCGGCAGCATGCTTGCTGCAGGCAACCTGATCCTGGGGGGCGATGGCCAGGACTTCATCATCACCACCGAAGACATCAGCACCACCTTCGGCGGCCAGGGTGACGACTTCATCCTCGGTGCCAAGACCAACTTGCCACCTACCGGCAACGAAGGTGATGACTGGATCGAGAAGGGCACCCAGGACGGTGCGCCTGGCGATAACTTCTCGCCGCTGCTCAATGACGATGTGATCGGCAACGATATCTTTGTCGGTGGTGGTGGCTTCGACGAAATGATCGGCGAAGGTGGCGACGACATCTTTGTCGGCAGCGATGCCCAGGACAAGATGGACGGCATGTCCGGCTTCGACTGGGTGACCTACAAGAATGACAAGGTTGGCGTGACCGTTGACCTGAGCCTGGCTGCGTTGGCGCAACCCCATGGCAATGCACCAAACCAGAATGCCGGTGTGTTCAATCCGGTCGGCGCCTCGCCCGCGTCGATCCTTGACCGTTTTGCCGAGGTCGAGGGCTTGTCCGGTTCGAATTTCGGCGACGTACTCAAGGGCGATGATGTTGATGCTGTCACTATCATCAACCATGGTGGTACCACGGGCAGTGCGCTGACCAATGTCGCGTTGATCCGCGGACTGGAGCAGTTCCTGGCCGATGCCGGATTGCCGACCACCGGCTTTGCCACCGGCAACATCATCCTCGGCGGCAATGGCAGTGACCTGATCGAAGGCCGTGGTGGCGATGATCTGATCGACGGCGACAAATGGATCAACGTCAGAATTGCCGTTTATGCCCCTGGTGATGTCAACCATACCGGTCCCGAAATCGCCAGCTTCGACAGCATGGTCGACATGATTCCGTTCATGCTGGACCGCACCTATAACCCCGGTCAACTCAAGGCTGTGCGGGAAATCATGCCCGGCACCTCGACGGGCGGGGCGGCCTTCGACACCGCCATTTACTCCGGGGTTGCGTCCGAGTATACGGTGACCCGTGACAACCGCGGCACGGCCAGCGTGGCGGACGATGTCTGGACTGTGAGAGATACCGTGGCGGGTCGCGACGGCACCGATACCCTGCTGCATATCGAACGCCTGCAGTTCGCCGATACCCAGCAAGTGCTGGTGACGGGGCTCAATGCCCAACCGGTTGGCCGTCCTACCCTTACGGATGGAAACGGCGGGGCGATCACGGTGGGCGACACGCTGACGGTCAGCGTGGCCGGGGTACGCGATGCCGACAGTGTCGCAGCGGGTAATCCGCAGGGGTTTATCACCAACTCCTCGGTGTCCTACATCTGGCAGTTCGAGGCCACTCCAGGCAGCGGCGTGTTCGAGGACATCATCCTGTTGCCGGCGGGTGACCTGGCGTTCCAAAGCGCCGATGGTACCTCGTTCAAGGTCTCTCCTGACCTCGCCGGGTTGTCGTTGCGGGTCAAGGCGATCTATCAGGACGGTCACGGCACCACGGAGATCCTGTTCTCCACGCCGACGGCTACCGTAGCCCCCGGTGCACCGGTCACGCCGACGGCTCCGGTACCTGTAGTCGATGCCACCGCGGGCGGCGCGGGCCTTCACATGGTTCGCTCCGACCTCAACTTCATCCTTGACCAGATCAAGATTGCCGAGGCTGATGCGGCCGGTCAGGACATCCTCTCGCTGATCCCGAACATCCGCGCGCCGTTGGGCCTGCGTGCGGTCGACGGGTCGAACAACAACCTGATGAACCTCAACGGCAACAATCACACCGAGTTTGGTGCCGCCGATAACGTCTTTCCGCGCTTGACCGATCCGGTCTTCAATCCGGCCGAAGGTGTTCCTGCCGGCTTCTTCGGCCCCGGCTCGCCGGCTATCCCAGGATCGTCGTATGCGCAGAACAGCGGCAATGTGTTTGACTCGCAGCCGCGCACCATCAGTAACCTGATCGTCGATCAGACGTCGAACAACCCGGCGGCCTATGCCACGGCTTTCGACCCGGGTGCGAACGGTCACCTCGACTTCGGCGTGGTGGGTCCGCTTAATGACGACGTACTCAAGGATGGCGTACGGATAGTCGCCAGCCCCGGCCTGGATGGTCAGTTCGGTACTCCTGATGATCACGACGTGTACCTTTTCGAGAACACCACGGCGGATGCGGGGTTGTCCGCGCCGTTCAACGCCTGGATGACCTTCTTCGGGCAGTTCTTCGATCATGGTCTGGACCTGGTCACCAAAGGCGGTTCGGGCACTATCTTCATCCCGCTGAAAGAGGATGATCCGTTGTTTGTGCCTGGCGGCAGTGCCAACTTCATGGTGCTGACCCGCGCGACCAACCTGCCAGGGGCGGATGGCATTCTCGGCACGGCCGACGACATCCATGAGCAAACCAACACCACCACGCCGTTCGTGGACCAGAACCAGACCTATAGCTCGCACCCGTCGCACCAGGTGTTCCTGCGCGCTTATCAATTGACCGACAGCGGCCCCGTGGCGACCGGCAGGTTGATCACTAACCGTGATCTGGGGGCGGATGGCAAGTTTGGCACCATTGACGACATTGAAATCGGTGGTATGGCCACCTGGAAGGTGGTCAAGGCGCAAGCCCGTGACATTCTCGGCATCAACCTGACCGACGCCGACGTCGATAATGCCCCGCTGCTGGCAACCGACGCCTATGGCAATTTCATCAAGGGGCCGAGCGGCATGCCCCAGGTGGTGATGCGCATCGGCAACGGCGCTGACGGCATTGCCGGGACAGCCGATGACCTCACTCAACTGGTCGAAGGCAACCTGGATGCACCCATTGAACTGACCAATGCCGTGCGCACCGGTCACCAGTTCCTCGTCGACATCAACCACAATGCGGTGCCGGTGGACAGCCAGACCGGCGCAGCGCTCCAGCCCGATGCGGACGATATCGCCGGTGGTACACCTGCGCCGGGCTTCTACGACAACGAACTGTTGGACGCCCACTACATCGCTGGCGACGGCCGGGTCAACGAGAACATCGGCCTGACCGCGGTGCATGCGATCTTCCACTCCGAGCACAACCGCCTGGTCCAGCAGACCAAGGATACCGTGCTCGATTCGGGGGACGTGGCCTTCCTCAACGAGTGGCTGCTCACTCCGGTGGCTGCATTGCCAACCACCCAGGCTGAGTTCGATGCGCTGTTGTGGAATGGCGAACGCTTGTTCCAGGCGGCCAAGTTCGGCACCGAAATGCAGTATCAGCACCTGGTGTTCGAGGAGTTTGCGCGGACCATCCAGCCCAACGTCGACCTGTTCTTCGCGCCGACCCAGGTCTATGACGTCGACCTCGATGCCTCGATCGTCGCCGAGTTCGCCCACACCGTGTACCGGTTTGGCCACTCGATGCTGACCGAGACCGTCGATCGCTACGATATCGACTTCAATGTGGTAGGCGATCCGAACAGCGCCAATCCCGATCAGCAACTGGGCTTGATCGCGGCGTTCCTCAACCCGCTGGCGTACGTCGCCAGTGGCGTTTCACCAGAGGATGCAACCAGCGCAATCGTGCGTGGGGTGACTCGGCAAACCGGTAACGAAATCGACGAGTTCGTTACCGAGGCGCTGCGCAACAACCTGCTCGGACTGCCGCTCGACCTGCCGGCGCTCAACATCGCCCGTGGTCGCGACGTGGGGATTCCCTCACTCAATGCGATCCGCCGCGACATCTACAGCCAGACCGGTGATGCCCAACTCAAGCCGTACAACAGCTGGGTCGACCTGGTGCAGCACCTCAAGCATCCGGAGTCGTTGATCAACTTCATCGCGGCCTATGGCACGCATGACACGATCACGGCGGCGACCACGCTGGAAGGCAAACGCGCTGCAGCCATGGCACTGGTCTTCGGTGGTACGGGGGCACCGGCTGACCGCCTGGACTTCCTCAACAGCACCGGTGCCTTTGCCAACGTAACGCTGGCCGGCAAGGATGGGCAGTTGAATACTGCCGACGACCTCAAGGGTGTGACTGTCACGGGCGTCGATGCCATCGACCTGTGGATCGGCGGCCTGGCCGAACAGAAAACCCCGTTCGGCGGCATGCTCGGCTCGACCTTCAACTTCGTGTTCGAGAACCAGCTGGAAAAACTGCAGGACGGCGACCGCTTCTACTACCTGGAGCGTACCTCTGGCCTGTCGATGAATGCCGAACTTGAAAGCAACTCGTTCGCCAAGCTGATCATGGCCAACACGTCGGTCACGCACTTGCCGGGCCTGGTGTTCTCGGATCCGGGGTTCTACCTGGAAGTGGACCCGGGCAAGCAATTCAACGAAGGCCTGCTCGCCCTTGATCCGCTTGGTCCGAACGGCGCGCAGGTGGTGTACCGCGACAACCCGCTGACTGTGGGGTTGGACACCAACTACATCAAGTACACAGGTGAAGAGCACATCGTGCTGGGTGGCACTGACGACGCAGACATCCTCCTCTCGGGTGATGGCGATGACACGGTCTGGGGTGATGCCGGCAACGATCGCATCGACGGCGGTAACGGCAATGACCAGCTGCGCGGTGGCGCCGGCGACGACATCATCACCGACACCGGTGGCGACGATAACATCCAGGGTGGCGACGGTAACGACGTGCTGCACGGAGGCAACGGCATCAACCTGATCATTGGCGGGTTCGGCAACGACTTCATCGTGACCGGTGAGGACGCCTCCGAAGCCATTGGTGGCCAGGGCAACGACTTCATCCTGGGCAGCAAAGCCAACGAACAGGACATGGGCAACGAAGGCGACGACTGGATCGAGAAGGGCACTTCGGATGGTGCGCCTGGCGACAACTTCGATCCGCTCGGCAACGATCCGGTGATCGGCAACGATGTATTCATCGGCGGTAACGAGAACGATAAGTTCAACGGCGAAGGCGGCGATGACATCATGGTCGGCAGCCTGGGCTTCGGTGACCGCTATATCGGCGGCTCCGGCTATGACTGGGCGACCTTCAAGGACCTCGCTCAGGGCGTGACCATCGATTACAGCGACCGCTTCTTCGATGTGCCAGTGCAGCCGGGTTCGGGTGCTTCGGCACTGGTGCGTTTCGACATCATGGAAGGCCTGTCGGGTTCGTCCCACGGTGACTTCCTGCGCGGTGATAACGAAGATGCGACATCGCTGCCTACCGCAGGTGCAACTGGCAGTGTGCTGACCAACATCAGCCTGATCGACGGCCTGGCGGATCTGCTGCCACCCGGAGCGACGTTCTACGACGGCGGCAACATCATCCTCGGTGGCAGCGGCAGCGACCTCATCGAAGGCCGCGGTGGTGACGACATCATCGATGGTGACAAGTGGCTGAACGTACGCATCAGCGTACGGGCAAACGCTGATGGCACCGGCGCGGAAATCGCCACGTTCGACAGCATGGAGCCAATGGTCCAGGCGATGCTCAACGGTACTTACAACCCGGGCCAGCTGGTCATCGTGCGGGAGATTAAGACCGGCACCGACAACTTCGACACCGCGGTGTTCTCCGGCAATGCATCGGATTACATCGTTACAGTCGATGGCAACACGGTCACTGTGACCGACCAGGTGGTGGGGCGTGATGGTTCAGATCGCCTGACGGGCATCGAGCGTCTGCAGTTCGCCGACCAGGCGAAGGCGTCCGGTGTTGGCACCGCCTTGAACAGCGGTCCTGTGGGGCGTCTGGCGATCCTCGATGATGCCACTGGTGCGCGTACCGACGCGTCTGTCGCCGGCCAACTGCTGCGTGTCAGCGACCAATCGGTCCGCGACGCGGACAACGTGAGTGCGGCCAATCCGACCGGCGCGGTCAGCGGTCCCGTGGCTTACTACTGGCAGGTTGAAAACGCTGCGGGCTCGGGCGTCTTTGAAGACATCACCTTTTTCGCCGCCGGCGAGGTGTCGCGGGCGACCGGCGCCACCTATCGGGTGGCGGATGATGTCGCCGGTCTGAACATCCGCGTTCGGGCGGTGTATCAGGATGCCAGGGGTACGCTGGAGATCGTCGACTCGTCGGGGAACAACGCACCGACTGCAGGGCCGACCATCCTCGGGGTTGCGTTTCCGGACCAGGTGTTGACTGCCGATACGTCGAGCATCATCGACGTCGATGGCCTCAGCAATCCGCAGTTCACCTTCCAGTGGCAGGAGACCAACGGGGTCACCTTCGTCGACATTGTCGGAGCCACCGCCAGCACGTTCACGCTTGGCCTGGATCAGGTCGGCGACCAGCTGCGCGTGGTGGTCAGTTACGTGGATGACTTCGGTGCGGCCGAAAGCATTGCGTCCGACGCTACGGCCCCGGTGGCCGCCGGTGCTCTGTTTGCCGGTACCGCCGGTGTCGACATATGGAGCGGTACGACAGGCGACGACATTGCCAGCGGAGGTGCTGGCAACGACATCCTGAACGGCTTGGGCGGCAACGACATCCTCAATGGTGACGAGGGTGATGACGTTCTCATCGGGGGCGCTGGTGCCGATATCATGGCTGGAGGAGTTGGCGACGATATCTACGAAGTCACCGACTCCGGGGACACGGTGAGCGAGCTCGCCGGTGCCGGCAACGACACGGTCTGGACCTCGCTTGCGAGCTACACCCTGGGGGCCGACGTCGACAATCTGTTTTTCGGCGGCAGCGGCAACTTCGCGGGCAGCGGCAACGCGTTGGCCAACACGCTCGTGGGGGGTGCGGGCAACGACGTCCTCATCGGCGGCGCAGGTGCCGACGTGATGGCCGGTGGCGTTGGCAACGATAACTATGAAGTTACCGAACTCGGGGACGTGGTGAGCGAGCTCGCCAATGCCGGCATCGATACGGTGTGGACCTCGCTCGTGAGCTACACCCTGGGTGCCAACGTCGACAATCTGTTTTTCGGCGGCAGCGGCAACTTCGCGGGCACCGGCAACGCGTTGGCCAACGTGATCGCGGGCGGTGCGGGTAACGACGTCCTCATCGGTGGTGCAGGTGCCGACACGATGGCCGGCGGTGATGGAAGCGATCTCTACGAAGCCACCGACCTTGGGGACACGGTGATCGAGCTCGCCGGTGCAGGCATCGATACGGTCTGGACCTCGCTCGCGAGCTATACCCTGGGTGCCAACGTCGAGAATCTGTATTTCGGCGGCAGCGGCAACCTTGTGGGCATCGGAAACGCGTTGGCCAACACGCTTGTGGGGGGGACGGGTAATGACGTCCTCATCGGCGGCGCAGGTGCCGACGTGATGGACGGTGGCGCTGGCAACGATAACTATGAAGTCACCGACCTTGGGGACGTGGTGAACGAACTCGCCGGTGCCGGCAACGACACGGTGTGGACCTCGCTCTCGAGCTACACCCTGGGTGCCAACGTCGAAAATCTGCTTTTCGGCGGCAGCGGCAACTTCGTGGGCACCGGCAACGCGCTGGCCAACGTGATCGTGGGTGGTGCGGGTAACGACGTTCTCATCGGCGGTGGCGGTAACGACCTGATGAGTGGCGGCGTCGCCGGCAACGATACTTTCGTGTTTGCTGCCGCGGGTTTCGGCAACGATGCGATCCTGAACTTCGGCGCCAATCTGGCCGCAGAACAGGACTTGCTCAATGTCTCGGGGCTGGGGATCACCAGCGCGACATTCGCTGCCAGCGTGAGCATAACGGCTGACGGGGCAGACACGGTGGTCGGGTTCGGGGCGGACACCATCCGTCTTGTTGGTGTCAGCAGTGCGGCCATTGATCAGACGGACTTCATTCTGGCCACTTGAGGTCCTGGTCAGCACCGTCGCAGGAGGGCGGGACAGTAGAGGGAGGGGAGGGCAAAGGATGCCCTCCCTTTCTCCTTCCACTCGATTGCCCGTCAGGTATCGGGGTGTCAGCAGCGTACTGGCGCTCATCAAAGCAGGTTGGAACCGAACTGCGAAATCAAAAAACCAATGGAAAAAGGAACCCCGGCCTTGAACATTTCAGCCATCTGCCTCTTGAGCAGCCTGTTGGTTGCGGTCGCGGCTTCTGCTACCGGGGTTACTTCGGTCTTCGACCTGGGCTTCACCCGGTCAGCCACGGAAACGCTGAAAAAGCTGGACATCGACGATGCTTTTATTATCGCCGTCTCAAGTCCTGCTGCATTTACCTTCTGCCGAAAAGGATCGTCAACGCTCTGGAAGTATCAGGCGCTGGATCTGGAGCAACAAGCTGCAATCCAGGTCGGCCAAAAGAGGTCATTGACGGACTATCAGCGAATTACCGTTGCGCAAGTCGATAGCGTTGCCTGCAAACAGGATCACTTGGCGCCATTGGTCAAGCCGGCTATCAGGCATGGACTTGTCCTCGGCCTGATCACCCTGTTTCTGCTGGTCGGCATCCTGTATACCTACCGGGCAATCCTGCATTGCCGTTATGACCAGACCGGTTTTTCGAAGCCCCGCTTGCAGCGATTGAGCGATTCCGGATTTGCATACAACTCAACGGTGATGGCGTTGGCCGCGTGGGGTATCGCTGTAGCGACGGCATTTGTTTACTTCGGGTTTTGAGCAGTCAGCGTAACCAGCAAGTGCAAGTGTGAGTTGCTCACGGTACTAACATGGTCCCTTGTAATGCAGTTCGTCTGCGTCAGTGACTCAAACTTCCATTGGCTGTTGTTACTTGATTGATACTCTGATGGATTCAAATAGTCCTGCGTTGTTGCCGGCTGAAAGAGTGACCGGATTACTGCGGAAATCGCGGTTGGTGTCTGTTCTGGATGAGAGTCGCTCGCTATTGCGCGAGTTGTGGGATGTATAACGACTGGTGGATCCAATATGCAGTTGTCGAAGTGCATGCAATCAAGCAGGCCAGTTATAGTGGGGGATGGCGGGGAAGTTGGCTTGTTACTGTCGCTTCAGGTGCACTTGCGCTACGCACCGTTTGTCGGTGGCCTGTTCGAGAAATGAACATTGGAGCCTCTGAGCCCTCTGACTCTTCAGCGCGTCAGCCATGACCTGCTCCCACCATTGCAAAAAAGAAGTGGAAGTCGCGTCTCAAATGCTGTGAGTGCAAATGGGGGTTTATCTGAAACTCAGGGAGGTAATAAACAAGCCGGTCATTGATTTGCCAGGCGAATCAATGAGGTTGACAGTGCCGAGTCGATGATTTGGCTTATCTTGTAGCAGTAAGGTCGCACAGGGTTCTTGATGTTTAGGAATTTTGTCAAGTAGTTGATCTGTACTGTCGAATAAGGTGGAGAAATTACCGTGGCGATAAATACAATCATGAGTCTGCTGGGAAATAAGGAATTCCTTGAGTTTTTGCGTCTGGGGGTTGTTTACGTTCATTTGGTGGCATGTTGTGTAGCCATTGGACTGGTGTTGACCAGTGATGTCGCGATGGTTAAAGATCTTTTAAGGCGGAAGGTGTTCACTGAGCATGATAATGCTCACATGGAAAGTCTGCAAAAGTCTGTGGTCGTTGCACTAATAGCTTTGTGGATAACGGGGATCGCTGTCGTCGGTATTGATTACCAGGATAAAGGCGTCGAATACTTCATGAATCCAAAGCTTCAAGCCAAAGTGATTATTGTCGCGTTGCTGAGTTACAACGGCGTCCTGTTGCATCGCAGGGTACTGCCGGCACTGCAAAAGGCAGGCTCCTTGCTCAATCTCGGCTTCAGCGCGCGGATGCTGGCGCTGGCCTGTGGCTCGTTGTCGGCGGTGTCCTGGATGTATGCCGCCATGCTGGGTGTCGGGCGCCCTTTGGCCTGGAAATTTTCCCTTGGCGAACTGTTGATGGCTTATCCGTTACTGATTGCGCTCGGATTCCTGGCGATGCTGGTGCTGACCCAGCGAGCTAAGCAACAGGACGCCTGCGTTGCGCCTCAGCGAACAGTGGCAGGCGCATGCTGAGCCGGTTCTGCGGGTAAATCCCTCGGGCTTGCCCAGAGCCCGAAAGGTGGCAATCTTCCTGGTGCAGGTTTCATCCCGGACCTGCACCGCAAGGCCCTTTTGTTTGAGTCATTGCCATTCGACGGGCCGTTGTCCTCAACTGCGTCGAGCGGTGTGCAAGCCTGAAGAAGTGACCCCGGTGTTACCAACCCCCACTGGTGTAGCGTAAAATCGCTCTCAGGTAACAATTATCTCGTCCTCAAAAAATCCCCTCGAAAAATTTCACCAACGCCAGAGCCCTTGAATCTTGCGCTCTGCAGCCCTTTCCGAATTTTTCTTGAATGCTCATTCAACAAGTTGGCCGCTCGATTGCATATGATTGTATGTACAAGTAAATACGTATGTGTATGAGTCGAGAGGACTCAACCATCGTCCACGAATTCGCGGGTGCGCACTGTTACCCCATTGCAATTGAATGTGCCAAAGCGCAGGGCTTGAGCCTGCCAATGATTACCCCGGTTATAGGAGCCTGAAAATGCACACATTGAACCTGATCCCCGGCCAACTGAGCCTCGCCCAACTGCGTGCCGTCTATCAGCAGCCGGTGAAGCTGACCCTCGACCACAGCGCCGCGGCCCAGATCGAGGCCAGCGTGGCCTGCGTGGAACAGATCCTCGCCGAGAACCGCACCGCCTACGGCATCAACACCGGTTTCGGCCTGCTGGCCTCGACCCGCATCGCCAGCGAAGACCTGGAAAACCTGCAGCGCTCGCTGGTGCTGTCCCACGCCGCCGGTGTCGGCCAGCCGATCAGCGACGAGCTGGTGCGCCTGATCATGGTGCTCAAGGTCAACAGCCTGAGCCGTGGTTTCTCCGGCATCCGCCGCGTGGTGATCGATGCGCTGATCGCCCTGATCAACGCCGAGGTGTACCCGCACATTCCATTGAAAGGCTCGGTCGGTGCCTCCGGTGACCTCGCGCCGTTGGCGCACATGTCGCTGGTGCTGCTGGGCGAAGGCAAGGCGCGCTACAAGGGCGAGTGGATGGAAGCCACCGAAGCGCTGAAAGTCGCCGGCCTGACCCCGCTGACCCTGGCCGCGAAAGAAGGCCTGGCCCTGCTCAACGGCACCCAGGTGTCCACCGCGTTCGCCCTGCGCGGCCTGTTCGAAGGTGAAGACCTGTTCGCCGGCGCCCTGGCCCTGGGCGGCCTGACCGTTGAAGCGGTGCTGGGTTCGCGTTCGCCGTTCGACGCGCGCATCCACGCCGCCCGTGGCCAGAAAGGCCAGATCGACGCCGCCGCCGCTTACCGCGACCTGCTGGGCGAGCGCAGCGAAGTCTCCGACTCCCACGAGAATTGCGAAAAGGTCCAGGACCCGTACTCCCTGCGCTGCCAGCCGCAAGTCATGGGCGCCTGCCTGACCCAGTTCCGCCAGGCCGCCGAAGTGCTGGCCATCGAAGCCAACGCCGTCTCCGACAACCCGCTGGTGTTCGCCGCCGAAGGCGACGTGATCTCCGGCGGCAACTTCCACGCCGAGCCGGTGGCCATGGCCGCCGACAACATGGCCCTGGCCATCGCCGAAATCGGTTCGCTGAGCGAACGCCGCATCTCGCTGATGATGGACAAGCACATGTCGCAACTGCCGCCGTTCCTGGTGGCCAACGGCGGCGTGAACTCCGGCTTCATGATCGCCCAGGTCACCGCGGCGGCCCTGGCCAGCGAGAACAAGGCGCTGTCCCATCCGCATTCGGTGGACAGCCTGCCGACCTCGGCCAACCAGGAAGACCACGTCTCGATGGCCCCGGCGGCCGGCAAGCGCCTGTGGGAAATGGCCGAGAACACCCGCGGGATTCTCGCCGTGGAATGGCTGGCCGCCGCCCAGGGCCTGGACCTGCGCAATGGCCTGAAGACCTCGCCGAAACTGGAACAGGCCCGCGCCATCCTGCGTAACGAAGTGCCGTTCTATGAGAAGGACCGCTTCTTTGCGCCGGACATCAACGCGGCGACCGAGTTGCTGGCGTCGCGTTGCCTGAATGAGCTGGTTTCGGCGAAGTTGCTGCCGAGCCTGTAACAGGCTCTTCCTGTAGGAGCGAGCTTGCTCGCGAGAAACGCCTGGGCAACACGGTCATTCAGGCCGGGCGCGTTATCGTTGACGACCATCGCGAGCGAGCTCGCTCCTACAGCGATTCGATTTTGCGTCGAACAAGAATAAATAAGGACGAGCAATGCAACAGCCAGCAAAAGGTTTGAAACGCGGGCTCTCTGCCCGACATATTCGCTTCATGGCACTGGGTTCGGCGATCGGCACCGGGCTGTTCTACGGTTCTGCCTCGGCCATTCAAATGGCCGGCCCCGCCGTCCTGCTCGCTTACCTGATCGGTGGCGCGGCGGTGTTCATGGTCATGCGCGCCCTTGGTGAGATGGCGGTGCACAACCCGGTGGCCGGCTCGTTCGGCCAGTACGCCAGCACCTATCTGGGGCCGATGGCGGGCTTCATCCTCGGTTGGACCTACGCGTTTGAAATGGTCATCGTCGGTATGGCCGACGTGACGGCGTTCGGCATTTACATGGGGTTCTGGTTTCCGGAGGTCTCGCGCTGGATCTGGGTGCTGGGCATCGTCTCGGTGGTCGGCGGCTTGAACCTGTGCAACGTCAAGGTCTTCGGTGAAATGGAGTTCTGGCTGTCGTTGCTCAAGGTCGCAGCCATCGTCGCGATGATCCTCGGCGGCTTCGGCATCATGCTGTTCGGCATCAGCAGTGCACCGGGTACCCAGGCGACCGACATCAGCAACCTCTGGACCCAGGGCGGCTTCATGCCCAATGGCGTGGGCGGTCTGATCGCCTCGTTTGCGGTGGTGATGTTTGCCTTTGGTGGCATTGAAATCATCGGCGTTACCGCTGGCGAAGCCAAGGATCCGCAACATGTGCTGCCAAGGGCAATCAATGCCGTGCCATTGCGTATCCTGCTGTTCTACGTGCTGACGATGCTGGTGCTGATGTCGATCTTTCCATGGCAGCAGATCGGCAGCCAGGGCAGCCCGTTCGTACAGATTTTCGACAACCTGGGCATCAGTTCGGCGGCCACCATCCTCAACATCGTGGTGATCTCGGCGGCAGTGTCGGCCATCAACAGTGACATCTTCGGTGCGGGCCGCATGATGTATGGCCTGGCCCAGCAAGGGCACGCCCCGAAAGGCTTCGCCCGCTTGTCGCGCAATGGCGTACCGTGGCTGACGGTGGTTGTGATGAGCTGTGCGCTGCTGCTGGGCGTGTTGCTGAACTACCTGATCCCGGAAAACGTCTTTCTGCTGATCGCCTCCATCGCGACCTTTGCCACGGTGTGGGTCTGGCTGATGATTCTGTTGACCCAGGTGGCCATGCGTCGCTCGATGAGCGCCGAGCAGGTTGCACAACTGAAATTCCCTGTACCGTTCTGGCCCTATGCACCGATGGCGGCGATTGCCTTCATGCTGTTCGTCTTCGGTGTGCTGGGCTACTTCCCGGATACACAGGCTGCGTTGATCGTCGGCGTGGTGTGGATCGTGTTGCTGGTGCTGGCCTACCTGACGTGGGTCAAGCCGATGGCAGGACAGGCGGCCCTGGTTTCCAACGAACAACCTCTCTCTCAGCGTTGATCTGATTTGAGAAACGGCCCGGCTGACATTTGTCAGCCGGGCCGTTTTGCTTTCAAGGCATCGCCAAACGATAACGGCATCACTTCTTCGGTGGTTTACCGCTGGTTGGAATGTGCAGGTACGACATCACGCTTTCTGTCAGTTCGGTCGCCAGTTTGACCGCCTCTTTGTTGCGCGCCATCACGCCGGCGACCAACCCTTCGATCAAGGCCAGCATGGCGATGTTGGAACTGGTCAACACCGGATGATCGCAAGGCGCAAACAGCACGTGCTCGGCAATGCCGGTCAGCGGCGAGGCGGGTGAGTCGGTAATTGCCAGCACCGACGCGCCACGCTCATTGGCAAAACGTGCCAGTTGCAGGGTGTCGAGGGAGTAGCGCGGCAGGGAGATCGCCAGCAACACGTCCTGATCTGTGATCGCGGCCAGTCGGTATGCGGCATTTTCGTTGCCGCCTTCCATGCTGATAGCGGTGGCGTCGGCGCAGAAGGGCATCAGGGTCGAGGCGGCGAGGCCGGCGAAGTAGACACTGTTGCCGAACCCCAGGATATAAATCTTGCGCGCGGTGGTCAGGCGAGTGACGAACGCTTCAAAGGTGTCGGCGTGGTTGTTGGTCGCCGCCGTGGCGAGGTTGCTGCTGGCGCTCTGGATCTGCTCATGCAGGCCGAATGCGCCGCCCGGGCGATGGGCCAGTTCGTTGCGCAGCTTGTCGACCGGCGACACCATCTGCTGCAGCGTCGCGACCAGTTCGGCTTTCATGCCGGTGTAGCCACCGAGGTCCAACGCCTTGGCCAAACGGTTGACGGCGGCGGGTGAGGTCGACGTTTCGTGAGCCATTTCCTCGATGGTCAGCGTCGCGGCTTTCAACGGGTGACGCAGGATAAAGTCCGCCACCTTGCGCAGTGACGGCGGTAGCTCGGAAACGATTTCCGTCAGTTTGCGCATGACCGGCGCGGCGTAGACCGTGGTGTCTTTTGATGGGCTTGGCATATCCGGCTCAACGGTTCCTGAAGGTGGGAGAAGGGCTGTGCCTGATGCCCTGACAAGGTTGGCTGGAGTGTATCCGAAGCCAACCCGGTCAGGGCAGCGCAGCGCAATCGATCGTTGAACAGCAGCCTACTTCAGGCTCCCGGCCAGGAACTGCTGAAGGCGCTCGGACTGTGGATTGACCAGCACTTCTCGCGGGTCGCCGCGTTCTTCGACCAGGCCCTTGTGCAGGAACACCAGTTGGTTGGAGACCTCACGGGCAAAGCCCATTTCGTGGGTCACGACCACCATGGTGCGCCCCTCCAGTGCCAGGTCCTGCATGACCTTGAGCACTTCACCCACCAGTTCGGGGTCGAGGGCCGAGGTTGGCTCATCGAACAACATCACCTCCGGCTCCATCGCCAGTGCGCGGGCAATCGCCACGCGCTGCTGTTCGCCACCCGACATATGGGCTGGCCAGGCATCCTTGCGGTGTGCCACACCGACTTTGTTCAGGTAGTGCTCAGCCTTTTCCCGAGCCTCTTTCTTGCCCAGGCCCAGCACATGCACCGGGGCCTCCATGACATTCTCCAGGGCACTCATGTGCGACCAGAGGTTGAAGTGCTGGAACACCATCGACAGGCGTGAACGCATGCGTTGCAACTGTCTTGGTTCGGCAGCCTTGAGCCCGCCGAGTTTGTTGGCCACCAGTTTGAGTTGTTCGCCGTTGAGCACGATGTTGCCGGCGTTGGGCTGTTCCAGCAGGTTGATGCAGCGCAGGAAGGTGCTTTTGCCCGAGCCGCTGGAGCCGATGATGCTGATCACATCACCGGCCTGGGCCTGCAGGGATATGCCCTTGAGCACCTGGTGGTCGCCGTAGCTTTTGTGAAGGTCCTGAATTTCAAGTTTGTACATGGTTTGAACTCTCTGGCATCAGTCGCTGAGCAAGCGGCCTTGGCGAATAGGGGTGAAGCCTGCGACTTTGGCCAGCCACAAACCGGGCTGGGCAAAACGCAGGCGTTCGCGGGCGTAGAGGATGCCGTCGGTGCTGGCGCGCACTACGCTGTGGTGGTCGTTCAGCGGGTCAATGACTTCGAACAGCGGGTCGCCGACTTTGACTCGCGCTCCCAGCGGTTGCAGAAAACTCACCACCCCCGGATGCGGCGCATACGCGTACTGCGCACCGGCGAAGGGCATCGCTTCACAACGGGACGGCGGTGCTGCCGGCCATTCACCGCTGATCAGGCCTTGCTCTGCCAGATAACCGAGAATGGCCTGGGCGCTGTCGACGCATTGCTCGCGTTCGGTGTCCGCCATGCCACGTAATTCAATGGTGGTGGCCGCACACGCCAAGGGAATACTGGCTTCAGGAAACAGCTCCGCCAGGCGTAACCATGTAATTGCGCAGGCTTCATCGAAGGCACTGCCGCCCGCATCTTCGGCCAACAGCGTGACGCCGGCGCCGAGGCGCGCGGCCAGTGACTGCAAGCGTGGCCAGTGTTGCGGCATCGTGTACAACAACATGATCGATTCGAAATCACAGTGCAGGTCCAGCACCACATCGGCGTCACAGGCATGCTGCAGCAACACGCGGCGCAGGCCATCGAGCTCCGAAGCCGGTGGCGGCATGTCGGCGAGCACATCGGCCATGGCACGGCGGATCAGTGCAACGTTGGCGTCGGCGTCATTTCCCAGTCGGCCTTCCAGCAACGGTGCGACGGCTTCGGCCAGCTCCGGGAAGTCGCGGTTGAAGTTCTTGCCACTGGAGAACTCGAAGCGACCCTGATGGGTGGCCTGGAACATCTGGCCGATACCGATCGGGTTGGCCATCGGTACCAATTCGATGATTCCTGTCAGGCGGCCTTGGGCTTCCAGTTCAAGCAGACGGCGCTTGAGTTCAACGGCGACACGCATCCCCGGCAGCTCGTCGGCATGCAGGGAAGCCTGGATGTACGCTTTGCGTGGCCCGCTGCCAAAACGAAACAGCGACAGCGTGCGTTCAGTGCCTGATGCACTCCACGGCAGCAGGTATTGAATGTGTTCCATATCAGCTCCTTAATGCTTGCGCGGTGCCAGATACGCCAGCCAGCGGCGCTCGGCCAGCTTGAACAGACGCACCAGAATGAAGGTCAGGGCGAGGTAGATGAGACCGGCGGTGATGAACGCCTCGAACGGCAGGTAGAACCGTGAGCTGACTGTGCGTGCCGCGCCGGTGATATCCACGAGCGTGACGATGGAGGCCAGGCTGGTGGTTTGCAGCATCATCAGCACTTCGTTGCTGTACTGCGGCAATGCCCGGCGCAAGGCCGACGGCAGCAGAATGCGGCGGTACAGGGTCAGGCGTGACATGCCCATGGCCCTGGCGGCTTCGATCTCGCCATGGGCGGTGGATTTCAGGCTGCCGGCCAACAGCTCTGCGCTATAGGCACTGGTGTTGATCGCGAAGGCCAGGCAGGCGCAAAAAGTGGCGCTGGACAGGTAAGGCCAGAGCACGCTTTGACGCACGGCTTCGAATTGCGCCAGGCCGTAATAGATCAGGAACAATTGCACCAGCATCGGCGTGCCACGAATCACGTAGGTATAGAGCCAGGCCGGGAAGTTGATCAGCGGCGATCGCGACACCCGCATCAGTGCCAGTGGAATCGCCAGGACCAAGCCCAGGGCCAGGGAAATGAGCAGGACTTTGAGGGTCAACAAGGCGCCATTGAAGTACAGCGGCAGGTTTTCCGAGATCAGGTTGTAGTCGAGAATCATGGGCGGGCTCCCCTCACAGTTCAGCGGCTTTGATGCCGACCGAGTAGTGTTTTTCCAGATAGCGCAGCACCAGCAAGGACAGGCTGGTGAGCATCAGGTACAGCGCCGCCACGGCGAGGAAAAACGTGAACGGCTCGTGTGTGGCATCCGCTGCGTTCTTGGCTTTGAACATCATGTCCTGCAAGCCGATCACCGAGATCAGCGCGGTGGACTTGGTTAGCACCAGCCAATTGTTGGTGAACCCGGGGATGGCGAAGCGAATCATCTGCGGTACCAGAATTCGCCAGAACACCTGTGCCCCGCTCATGCCATAGGCCACGCCGGCTTCGGCCTGACCTTTGGGAATCGCCATGAAGGCGCCGCGAAAGGTTTCCGAGAGATAGGCGCCAAAAATGAAGCCCATGGTGCAGACCCCGGCGATAAAGGGGTTGATGTCGATATAACGGGTGTAACCGAGCGCCAGGGCAATGCGGTTCACCAGATCCTGGCCGCCGTAGAAGATCAGCAGGATCAGCACCAGGTCTGGAATGCCGCGAATCAGGGTGGTGTAGCTTTCCCCGAGCATGGCCAGCCATTTGAGTGGCGACAATCGGAAGGCCGCGCCGACCAGGCCCAGGGCAATTGCCAGGGACATGGAGGTCAGGGCCAGGTTTATGGTCAGCCAGGCGCCATCGAGAATGCTCGATCCGTAGCCGTGAAGCATGATGAAGTTCCTCAAGCGAGCGCCGCGAGGGGCGCAAGACAAGCCCGAATCGGCGCCTGCAATGGGCCGGCACCGGGGCTATGGGTAAGGCTTACTCGCCGTAGATATCGAACGCGAAGTACTTGGCCATCACTTGCTGGTACTTGCCATTGGCGCGGATCGCATCAATCGCCGCACTGAGGCGCGCAACGTTGGCGGTGTCGCCTTTGCGCACGGCGATCCCGGCGCCCCGGCCGAAGTATTTCGGGTCGTTGATGTCCGGTCCGGTCAACGCAAAACCCTGGCCGGCCGCAGTCTTGATGAAGCTTTCGTCGGTGTTGACGATGTCGGCAAGGGTGGCGTCCAGTCGACCCGAGGCGAGATCGAGGAAGGCTTCGTTTTGTGAGCCGTAGCGCACCACGACGACGCCGGCTTTTTCCAGTTGCTCGCTGGCAAAACGATCGTAGGTCGAGGAGCGCTGCACGCCGAGTTTCTTGCCCTTGAGGTCTACCAACGGGTCATTGATCACGTTGCCGGCTTTCATCGCGAACTTGCCCGGTGTGTGGTAGTACTTTTTGCTGAAGTCCACGGACTTCATCCGGTCTTCGGTGATCGACATCGACGACAGCACGGCATCGATCTTGCGCACCTTGAGCGACGGGATCATGCCGTCGAATTCCTGGATGACCCACTCGCACTTGACCTTCATCTCTTCGCACAAGGCGTTGCCGATGTCGTAATCGAACCCGCTGACATTGCCCTCCGGCGTCTTGAAGGAGAAGGGTGGGTAGGCGGCTTCGATACCGATGCGCAGGCTGTCTTCGTCGGCATGTGCCAGGAAGCTGAAAGCGCACAGCGCCAGAGCACCTAGAAGTTCTGTCTTGTTCATATTGTTGACTCCTTGGAGGGCATTCGGGGGGAAACGGGTGCCCGCCATCCGGGGTGGCGCGGTGGATCAGTCCTGTGATCGGCGGGACTATAAATGACACAATAAAAATCAATATGCAACAAAATGAAAATAAACATATCAGCCCGGGGCGTGGCGAAGCACACCGATACCCGTGTTTGCCCAATGTCGCTGCTCATTTCGATCATTAAGTTGTCAGTTACGGTCATTGAGCGACAGCGGCATGACTCTTAGTCTGTCGAACATGACTGATGGGGGCCGCAGAGCTCCTGCACTTTCCGTAATTGCTCGATGTGGAGTTACCGATGACCGCCGCTCAATACCCGCACCTGTTGGCTCCACTGGACCTGGGTTTCACCACGCTGCGCAATCGCACCCTGATGGGGTCGATGCACACCGGCCTTGAAGAGAAACCGGGTGGTTTCGAACGCATGGCGGCGTACTTTGCCGAACGTGCCCGTGGCGGTGTCGGCCTGATGGTCACCGGCGGTATCGGCCCGAACGACGAAGGTGGCGTGTATTCCGGTGCGGCCAAGCTGACGACCGAAGAAGAGGCGCTCAAGCACCGCATCGTCACCCGTGCCGTGCATGAAGCCGGCGGCAAGATCTGCATGCAGATCCTCCATGCCGGTCGTTATGCCTACAGCCCGAAACAGGTTGCGCCTAGCGCGATCCAGGCGCCGATCAACCCGTTCAAGCCCAAGGAGCTGGACGAGGAAGGCATCGAGAAACAGATCAGCGATTTCGTCACCTGCTCGGTATTGGCACAAACCGCCGAATACGACGGTGTGGAAATCATGGGCTCCGAAGGTTATTTCATTAACCAGTTCCTCGCCGCCCACACCAACCACCGTACCGACCGCTGGGGCGGCAGCTATGAAAACCGCATGCGCCTGCCGGTGGAAATCGTCCGTCGCGTGCGTGAAGCGGTCGGCCCGAACTTCATCATCATTTTCCGTCTGTCGATGCTCGACCTGGTCGAAGGCGGCAGCACCTGGGAAGAGATCGTTCAACTGGCCAAGGCCATCGAGCAGGCCGGCGCGACCATCATCAACACCGGTATCGGCTGGCACGAAGCGCGGACTCCGACTATCGCCACCAAGGTGCCGCGTGCGGCGTTCAGCAAGGTCACGGCCAAGCTGCGGGGTTCTGTGAACATTCCGCTGATCACCACCAACCGCATCAACACGCCGGAGGTGGCCGAACAGATCCTGGCCGAGGGCGATGCCGACATGGTGTCCATGGCGCGGCCGTTCCTCGCCGACCCGGACTTCGTCAACAAGGCCGCTGAAGGTCGTGCCGATGAAATCAACACCTGCATCGGTTGCAACCAGGCCTGCCTCGATCACACCTTCGGCGGCAAGCTGACCAGTTGCCTGGTCAACCCGCGTGCCTGCCACGAAACCGAACTCAACTACCTGCCCGTGCAGCAACTGAAGAAAATCGCCGTGGTCGGTGCCGGCCCTGCCGGTTTGTCCGCCGCGACCGTGGCCGCCGAGCGCGGCCATCAGGTGACGCTGTTCGATTCGGCCAGCGAAATCGGCGGTCAGTTCAACATCGCCAAGCGCGTTCCGGGCAAGGAAGAGTTCTACGAAACCATTCGCTACTTCAAGCGCAAGCTGCAGACCACCAACGTCGAGGTGTGCCTGAACACTCGCGTCGACGTGGCCCGGCTGGTCGAGGGCGGCTACGACGAGATCATCCTGGCCACCGGCATTGCGCCGCGCGTGCCGGCGATTCCGGGGGTGGAAAACGCCAAGGTGTTGAGCTACCTGGATGTGATCCTGGAGCGCAAATCGGTCGGCAAGCGTGTCGCGGTGATTGGTGCCGGCGGTATCGGTTTCGACGTCTCCGAGTTCCTTGTTCATGAAGGTGTCGCTACCAGCCAGGATCGCGCCGCGTTCTGGAAAGAGTGGGGCATCGATACGCACCTTGAGGCACGCGGTGGTGTTGCCGGTATCAAGGCCGCGCCCCATGCGCCGGCCCGCGAGGTATTCCTGCTGCAACGCAAGAAATCCAAGGTCGGCGACGGCCTGGGCAAGACCACCGGCTGGATTCATCGCACTGGCCTGAAGAACAAGCAGGTGCAGATGCTCAACAGCGTTGAATACCTGAAGATCGATGACGAAGGTTTGCACATCCGTATCGGCGAAACCGGCGAGCCGCAGGTGCTGCCAGTGGACAACATCGTGATTTGCGCCGGGCAGGACCCGCTGCGTGAATTGCATGAAGGGCTGGTGGCGGCGGGGCAGAATGTGCACCTGATCGGTGGCGCGGATGTCGCGGCAGAGCTGGATGCCAAGCGGGCGATCAATCAGGGTTCGCGGTTGGCGGCAGAGTTGTAATACGCAGGACCAGCGTGCCAATGGCTTTCGCGGGCAAGCCCGCTCCCACAGGATCTGAGTTGTTCATTCATGTTGTGAACGACGCGAAACCACTGTGGGAGCGGCGGTGCGACGATTCGACTTGCCCGCGAAGGCGTCCTCAAGGCTGTTAAGATGCTTGCTCTCTACTCGGATCAGGCATCGATGCTTCTCCCTCCCGATACCTGGCGACCCCAGGCTCCTCTCGAACACCTTCACCTCGACTGGCTCACTCAAGCCGGCATCGAGGTGGCGATCCTGCGCCTGGACCTGATCGACCCGCTGATCAGCGGCAACAAATGGTTCAAGCTCGTCGAACACCTGAAGACCGCCGTCCGCCTGGGTGCCGAAGGCATCATCAGTCTCGGTGGCGCACACTCCAATCACCTCCATGCGTTGGCGGCTGCGGGCAAGCGATTCGGCTTTTCCACTGTAGGCCTGTTACGCGGGCATCCTCAGGAAACCCCGACGGTCAAAGACTTGCAGGCGTTCGGCATGCAGCTGCACTGGCTGGGTTACGCAGGTTATCGGGCGCGGCATGCAGTGGATTTCTGGCAACCCTGGCACACCCGTTACCCGACGTTGCATCCGGTGCCGGAAGGGGGAGGTGGTTTGCCTGGCGCCCTGGGCTGCCTGCCATTGCGGGCCGCCGTGTGCGCGCAATTGCGGGGCTTGGGCTGGAGCGACTACGACGGCTGGTGGCTGGCCTGTGGAACCGGCACGACGCTGGCTGGCCTGGTGCTGGCCGAAGCGGGGGATCATCCGGTGTACGGTGCCCTGGCGGTGCCGGACGATCATGGGGTGGCGCAGCAGGTCGAGACGATCGTGCAGCAGGCCGCTATCGCCGATCCGGTTTATGAACTGTTCGACGCCAGCCGGGGCGGTTTTGCCAGAGTCGATCCTCTGTTGCTCGAATTCATCGAAAAGACCGGGCAGGCCAGCGGCATTCCCCTTGAGCCGCTGTACACCGGCAAAGCGCTGCTGGCACTCAAGCAGCAACTCGAAGCGGGAAAGTTTGCCCGTGGCTCGCGGCTGATTTTCGTCCACACCGGCGGTTTGCAGGGACGCCGGGGGTTCAGTCCACAAATCTGAAGCACACACGCAATCTCATGCGGCCTCAGTTATCGCGGTTTACGCTCTTGGGCATCATCCGCAGCAAGGTGTTATCACCCACCACGTAATGGTGATACAGCGCGGCCGCGGCATGCAGGCCGATCAGCCAATAGCCGATAGTGGCGCCAAGCTCGTGCCATTCCTGGAGCTGTTTGGCCAGGTCTTTGTTTTCCGCAATTGGCATTGGCAGGTCGAAGCCGTAGAACATCACCTGATTGCCTTTGGCGCTGGTGACCAGCCACCCGAGAATCGGCGTGACGATCATGAAAATGTACAGCGCCCAATGCATCAGCCTGGCCAGCGTCGTTTGCCACTGCGGTGAAGCCGGGAAGACCTGCGGCGCCGGGCCGAGACTGCGCGCGAACAGGCGCAGCCAGACCAGAACGAAGACGGTCAGGCCGAGCATGAAGTGAGATTCGACGATCAGCGTGCGCCCGCCACTGCCCTTGGGAAAGATCCCGCGAAACTCGATACAAGCATAAACCAGCGCCAACAGGACCAGCATCAACCAATGCAGTGCGATCGATACGGTGCTGTAGCGCGAGGCGGAGTTTTTCCACGGCATACGGTATTCCTCAGAGGTCCGGTTTAAAGCCACCGCACTTGTACGGCGGTGTTTGGTAACTTTAATCCTGTTTCACCGGGTTTGCCTGAGGCGATTGGCCGCTGGATGCTCTGGTTCGGGTAATAGACAGAAAAAACCCTGTAGGAGCGAGCCTGCTCGCGATGGTGTGTCAGATACGTTGATGTGGACTGACACTCCATCGCGAGCAGGCTCGCTCCTACAGGGGGGCGTTGCGTTTTTTAGCTCGATTGCGGCATTTCACCGTTGGCCAGACGCTTGTTGATGTCGGCGATGACTTCCGGCAGATCGGTGATGGTGTCGATCATGTAGTGCGGGCGTGAACCTTCGAACATCCCATGGATACGCTTGCGCTCGCTGTCCAGCTGGTCGCTGCCCAGCGCGCGATAACCTTCGTAGTCCAGGCCCAGGGCGTTGCCCGAGCAGATCAGCGCCACGGTCCACATGCCGGCGCGGCGACCCTCGAGAATGCCCGGCACGGTGTCATCGATCTTCACGCACGCGGCAACATCGTCGATGCCCAGGGCGATGACATTGGCCAGCGCCTGGGCGGGCCATGGGCGGCCATTCGGGACTTCGTCGGTGGCGACCACATGATCGGCCACGTAGCCGTTGGTGGCGGCCAGCTCGACCACTTTGTCCATGACCTGTTTCGGGTACCCGGAGCAGGAGCCGATCTTGATCCCTTGCTGGCGCAGGTTGGCGATAGTCTCCAGGGCGCCAGGGATCAGTGCCGAGTGTTCGGCGATCTTTTCGATCTGCAGCGGCATGAAGCGTTGGTAAATCGCGGTGACGTCATCGTCGGTCGGCGTGCGGCCGAAGACTTTGCGATAACGCTCGGCCACTTCCGGCAGGTCGCACAGGGTGCGGATGTGGTCCCACTTGCCCATGCCCATCGGGCCTCGGGCTTCTTCGATGGACACCTGGACGTCGAACTCGGCGAAGGCCTCGACGAAAATCTGCGTCGGGGCGAAGGAGCCGAAGTCGACCACGGTGCCGGCCCAGTCGAGGATGGCGGCTTGCAGTTTGGTTGGGTTGGCGTAGTTCATGGTGATCAAGTCCTGTGGCAACTATTGGTGGGGGCGTTGCTTTTTTGTGGGAGCGAGCCTGCTCGCGAAAGCGGTGGATCAGTCGATATTGGTGTTGAATGTTCGACCGTCTTCGCGAGCAGGCTCGCTCCCACAGGGGGATGCGGTGTGGTTCAGATGTCGAGCACTTCCATCTCGCGCAACACCTCGCCAATCGCGGCCACGGCTTCGCGCATTTCGGCCGGTTGGACGTGGCCGATGCAGCCGACGCGGAAGGTTTCGACCTGGGTCAACTTGCCGGGGTAGAGGATGTAACCCTTGGCCTTGACCCGCTCGTAGAACTCCTTGAACTGGTAGCGCGGGTCTTTCGGGGCATGGAAGGTGGCGATGATTGGCGCCTGGATAGCCGCCGGCAGGAAGCTGCGCAGCCCCAGTTTGCCCATCTCTTCCATCAATGCCTGGCAGTTGGCGGCGTAGCGTTCGTGTCGCGCCGGCAAGCCGCCTTCTTCGTTGTATTGCAGCAAGGCTTCGTGCAGCGCGGCGACCACATGGGTCGGCGGGGTGAAACGCCACTGGCCGGTCTTGGCCATGTAGGCGTGCTGGTCCTGCAGGTCCATCGCCAGCGAGTGCGAATTGCCGGCGGCAGCGGCCAGGGACTCCTTGCGGGCGAAGACAAAGCCCATGCCCGGCACGCCTTCCAGGCATTTGCCTGAGGCGGCGATCAGTGCGTCGAACGGAATCTGTTGCGCGTCTACCGGTAGCGCGCCGAAGGAGCTCATGGCATCGATGATCAGGCGTTTTCCGTGCCGGGCGATCACGTCGGCGATTTCCGGCAGCGGATTGAGGATACCGGTGCTGGTTTCGCAGTGAATCAGGGCGACGTGGGTGATGCCGTTATCGGCGCGCAGCAGGCGGTCGACGTCGGCGGCGGTGGTCGGCTCGTCTTCGGCGGTTTCGAAAGTGCTGAAGGAGCGGCCCAGCACTTCGCAGATCTTCGCCAGGCGTTTGCCGTAGGCGCCGTTGATCAGTACCAGAACCTTGCCGTTGCGAGGCACCAGCGTGCCGATCGCAGCCTCGACCGCGAAGGTGCCACTGCCTTGCAGGGGCACGCAGTGGTGCGTGGCGGCGCCGTTGACGATTGCCAGCAGTTGCTCGCAGAGGCTGGCGGTCAATTGATTGAAGCGGTCATCCCATGAACCCCAGTCGATCATCATCGCCTGGCGGGTGCGGGGCGAAGTGGTCAATGGGCCGGGGGTGAGCAGGATGGGTTCGGCAGTACTCATTCTCATGTCCTCGCAATCGATGGGATGAAGCTACGGGGCTTAAATTGCAATTTGCCGTGTTATCAATCAAATTGTTTGTTGTTATGCCAGCCATCAGTGAGGGTTATTCATGAACCTGTTTCAGCTCCGCGCCTTCGATGCCGTGGCGCGCGAAGGCAGCTTTACCCGGGCGGCGGCGCGGTTGTTTATCAGCCAGCCGGCGGTTACCGGGCATATCAAGGCCCTGGAGGAGCACTACCAGATCACCCTGTTGCGCCGTACCGCCCGCCGAGTGGAGCTGACGGAGGAGGGCACCAAGCTGGCGGCCATCACCCGGGCGATGTTCGGCCTGGCCGAAGAGGCGCAGGTGATGCTTGAAGCCAATCGGCAATTGCTGACCGGGCGCCTGGAGGTGGCGGCGGACGGTCCGCACATGGTCATGCCGATGCTCGCCAGCCTGCGCGCGCGCTATCCGGGGATCACGGTGAACCTGCGCCTGGGCAACGCCCAGGAAACCCTGGCGGCGCTACTGTCCGAGCATGCCGACGTGGCGGTGCTGACCGAGGTCGAGCCGCGCAAGGGCTTGCACCTGCAAGCGCTGAACGAATCCCGGATTTGCGCGCTGGTGCCCGATGGGCATCCTTGGGCGCAGAAGAGCAAAGGCGTGCAGCTCAAGGAGCTGGATCAGGTGATCATGGTGCTGCGTGAACCGAGTTCGATCACCCGGCGCACCTTCGATGAGGCTTGCGCCCAGGCCAGGGTCAATCCGCGGGTGTTGCTGGAACTGGACAGCCGTGAGGCGGTGACCGAGGCGGTGGCCGCCGAGCTGGGGGTGGGGGTGGTGTCATCGGTGGAGGTCAGCCACGACCCGCGAGTGGCGGCGGTGCCGATCATTGGCGAGGGGCTGGTGAACCGGCACATGATCGGGTGCATGGAGCGGCGCAGGGATTTGCGCTTGATCCAGGCGTTTTTCGGGCTGGCGCCAGTCAGGTAGGATCGAGGTGCGGGCTTCGCGAGCAGGCTCGCTCCCACAGGGGGTAGGTGTTCACCGCGGACCCAATGTGGGAGCGAGCCTGCTCGCGAAGGGGCCGGACCTGCCTACACCAGACTCTCGCGCACCATCTCCAGAAACGTCGCCACCAACCGCCGCGAACTCTGCTCGCGCAAGCACACCAGCGTTTCCGTCAGCCGCCGTTCGCAATCGGTAATCGGCAGCGCGCAAACCCTGGAGTCCGCGCCAAACTCGGCAGCCGACACCACCCCGATCCCGATCCCGACCACCACCGCTTCCCGCGCAGCCTCCCGGCCCTCGACCTGAATCGCCGGACGAATGCGGAACCCGGCGCGTTGCATTTCCTCTTCCAGGGTCTGTCGGGTCACCGAGCCGATTTCCCGCAGCACCAAGGGCGTGTCGTCGAGGTCCGCGAGGGTGATGGATTCGCGGTCGGCCCACGGGTGATGGCGCGACACGAACGCCACCATCGGGTCGTTGCGCAGGGGCAGGGAGATCAGGCGTTCATCGCTGACGTCACGGCCCAGCAGCGCCAGGTCGGCCTGGTAGTTGAACAGTCGGAAAAGCGACTCGTCGGTGTTGCCGGTTTCGATCTTCACGCTGATCCCGGGGTAGCGTTCGCAGAACCGGGCAATCTGCGGCAGCACGTGCACCGGTGCATCCACCGCGAGAATCAGGCTGCCAGTCTGCAAGGCCTGGGATTCCTGAAGCAGTTCCTGGGCTTCGGCCTCGATCACAAACAGCCGCTGGGTAACGCTCAACAGGCGCTCGCCCAGATCGGTCAGGCGCACCGAGCGCTTGTTGCGGTGAAACAGCAGGACACCGTAGCGCTCTTCGAGCTTGCGTACCTGGTCGGAGATCGCCGGTTGCGTCAGAAAAAGCCGTTCGGCGGCTTTGGTAAAGCTTCCATGGACCGCCACGGCGTGGAACGCTTTGAGCTGGGCGTGGGAAACCGACATCGTAATCTCCAGTAACAAGCTGACCTTATATTTGAAATACGATAAATCGATTTCACTTATTAATCAGTAATTGTTTTTATCCACCTCAGCCCCGCTGACTGGTCAGTCGAACAGCCGCGGGAGCCATGAGCCTGGGCGTGCAACAACAGGACTCATCTGACCGGTATCCGCCGTAGGGACAGGGCGATATCGCAGTGCTCAACAATAAAAAAACAGGCGTTTTCTTCCAATTCTGCCGGCACACTCACACCCTGAGGTCAGAACCACAATGAACAAGCACATCGGCACCATCAAGCGTTGGCGCGTGCAGATCTTCGCGATCACCTGGCTCGCCTACGCCGCTTTCTACTTCACCCGCAAAGCCTTCTCGGTCGCCAAACTCGGTATTGGCGAAGACCCGACCTTCATGCTCGACAAAATGGCCATGGCCAACCTCGACGCCATCTACCTGACGGCCTATGCCGTCGGCCAGTTCACCTGGGGCATCCTTGCCGACCGCTTTGGCCCGCGGGTGGTGGTGCTGGGCGGGTTGCTGATTTCCGCTGGCGCGGCGCTGGTGATGGGCAACTTTGCAACGTTACCGATTTTCGCTACCTGCATGCTGATACAAGGCCTGGCGCAGTCCACCGGTTGGTCGGGGCTGTGCAAGAACCTCGGCAGTTTCTTTCCCTCCGAGCAACGCGGACGGGTTTTGGGCCTGTGGAGTTCCTGCTACGCCTTTGGCGGTCTGGTGGCCTCGCCGTTTGCCGGTTGGTGGGCGTACACGCTCATCGGTAGCTGGCATGCGGCGTTCATTTCCAGTGCGGCGGTGGTTGGGCTGGTCGCCGTGCTGTTTTTTATTTTCCAACGCAACAAACCGGAAGACGTCGGCTTGCCGGCGGTGGAGCCGGAACCCGAGCTGACCGCCGAACAAGCCGACGCGCAAAGCAAAATCAGCATGTGGGAGCCGTTGAAGGAAATCCTGCGCAATCGTACGGTGCTGGTGCTGGGGTTGGCGTACTTCATGCTCAAGCCGGCGCGCTACGCGATTCTGCTGTGGGGGCCGGTGATCGTCTTCGAACAGATGCCTTCGGTGGGCAAGGTCGGTGCGGCGATCATTCCGACCGCCTTTGAACTGGCCGGGTTGCTAGGGCCGATTCTGATTGGCCTGGCTTCGGACAAACTGTTCGGCGCCCGGCGCATGCCAGCCTGCGTGATCAGCCTGTTGGCGCTGACGGTGTCCCTGGCATTTTTCATGGGCGCCCTGCATACCGGCAGCGTGTTGCTGGTGGTGGCACTGCTGTTCGTCATGGGCCTGACCCTCTACGGACCGGACTCGATGATCAGCGGCGCGGCCGCCATCGACTTCGGCACCGCCAAGGCTGGCGCCACGGCAGCCGGTTTCGTCAATGGCTGTGGTTCGGTCGGGGCGATTCTTGGCGGGCTGCTGCCGGGCTACTTCGACACCGTTACCGTGTTCATCGTCTTCGCCGGCTGTGCCATGTTCTCGGCGCTGGTGTTGATCCCGCACTGGAACAGTCGCCCCGGTGGCCTGGGTACTCACTTCGCCTACGTACCCAATAAAGCGATGACCATCAAACCCCTGCGTACCTGAATCCTGTCCCTCGTCGCCTGCTGCGCCTGCGGCAGGCTGGCGTGTGGGCCACTGACTGGAGATTGCCCCCATGAGACCCTTTTGGCTGGACCAGGCCTTGAAGGCTGATGCATCCGAAACCTGTCCGCCGCTGGAAGGCGACAGCCGCGCCGACGTGTGTATCGTCGGTGGCGGTTACACCGGGTTGTGGACCGCGATCATGCTCAAGGAACAGAACCCCGAGCTGGACGTGTTGCTCATCGAAGCGGACATCTGCGGCGCCGGGGCCAGTGGCCGCAATGGCGGTTGTGCGCTGTCGTGGTCGGCCAAGTATTTCACCCTGGAACGGTTGTTCGGCGTCGAAGAAGCCGTGCGCCTGGTCAAGGAGTCCGAGCGCAGCATCCATGCCATCGGCGCCTTCTGCGAGCAGTATGCGGTGGACGCCGATTATCGTCTCGACGGTACGCTCTACACCGCCACCAACCGTGCGCAATGCGGCTCGACCGATGCGGTCATCGCCGCACTGGAGCGCAACGGCATCAACTCGTTCACCCAGCGGCCGGTGGCCGATGTGCAGCGCTTGGCCGGATCCAGCAAGCACCTGGAAGGCTGGTTTTCCCCGGCCGCGGCCAGCGTGCAGCCGGGCAAACTGGTGCGCGGTCTGCGCCGGGTCGCCCTGCAATTGGGTGTGAGGATTCACGAAAACACCGCGATGACCGGGCTGGAAGAAGGCAAGCCGGTGGGTATTCAAACCCCCAACGGCACTGTTCGTGCCGATCGCGTGGTACTGGCGATGAACGCCTGGATGGCCCGGGCGTTCCCGCAGTTCGAACGCAGCGTGGCAATCGTTTCCAGCGACATGCTGATCACCGAGCCCCGGCCGGATTTGCTCGAGGAAATCGGCTTGACCAGTGGTGTCACGGTGCTCGATTCGCGAATTTTCGTGCACTACTACCACAACACCCCGGACGGCCGGATCATGCTGGGCAAGGGCGGTAATACCTTCGCTTATGGCGGACGCATGTTGCCGGTGTTCGATCAGCCTTCACCCTATGCCGGATTGTTGCGGAGCAGCCTGGCGGATTTCTTCCCGGCGTTTGCCGACGTCAGGGTCGAAGCGACCTGGAACGGCCCGTCGGACCGTTCGGTGACCGGGTTGCCGTTTTTCGGACAGATGAGCGCCAGTGGCAATGTGTTCTATGGTTTTGGCTACTCCGGCAGCGGCGTCGGGCCCTGCCACATGGGTGGGCAGATCCTGGCGTCGATGGTCCAGGGCCTGGACAACCCCTGGACCCGTTCGCCGCTGGTCAACGGGCCGCTGGGTTTTTTCCCGCCGGAGCCGATTCGCTACTTCGGTTCGCTGATGGTGCGCAACGCCATCCGCCGCAAGGAGCGCGCAGAGGATCACGGGCGTCGGCCGCGGCATCTGGATGTGCGTCTGGCAAAGTTCGCCGCTGCGGCCGGAAAGGCTGACAAGGGCTGAGCCTCAGGGCGCAAGGTCCGAGCGGTTGAGCAGCCAGTCGAACAGCAGGCGGGTATCGCCGCGGGGCTCCCGCGGACGAGGTCGGTGAGGGCGTGGCCGAGGGCTCATGGCCGTAAGGAGCACCGGGCGATCCGGGTCACTGTCGAGGAAAATCACCAGTACCTCGCTGCCAGCCACGGGCAGGCGGGCCGGATCGATCCAGTCCTCGGCGCTGGTCAGTGCCAGCGGTATCCACAGGCCGGTGGGCACCTCGTTGGTTGATTGCGTGGCGGGCCAGAGGATTACCTGACCCCGGCCATCCTCATCCACTGTCGCCGGTTGCCCCGCCGGGCCGCACAGCTGAGCGGGCTGATACCCGGGGATACTCGGCCGGGGTTGTTTGTATGCCGGCCTGAACACCGTCGACCACGGGATCGCGCTGAACTGATTGCGGTAACCCGGCGCCGTGCCTGGAGTTTCGTCGAGCAGGATGGAGGCGTGATGCCCCTGATGGCGAATGTCGGTGACCAGCCATTGATCGTTGAAAGTCGCCAACGGGTGCTCGGCCACTTGTACGATCCGGCCGCTGCGTAATGCTCCCTGGTTACTTTGACCGTGGATCTGCAGGTGCCGGCAACGCAGGCGTTCCAGTTGTCGACGGCCGAGCTGTTCACGATGTTGTTGTTCGCGAGAGGGAGAGTGTCTGGCCTTCGCGAACGAGTGATTGGCTGCGCCGTCGCCGATGTCCGGTGCACCCGGATTCCTGGCGCCTGGGCGCCCGGGGGAGAGCGGAGCGTCATGGCGCTGGAACAATTCGCTGATCACAGGTTCGTGATGCTCGTCGAGGGCGTCGCTGCGCATCGGCATGAGCAGCGGTTCCTGGGGGAAACTCAGGCTGTCATCGGCCAACACCAGCACATGGCCGTCGCGGTGATGCTCGAAGTGATAGTGGATGCCTTCCTCCTCGCACAGCCGTTGCAGCAACGCCAGGTCGGTTTCTTCGTACTGGATGCAAAATGGTCGCAGGGGATAACTCCCGGTTGCCAGTTCAAAGCGATAGCTGCTGGCGGGCAACCGGTGTTCCTCGAGTAACTGGCGCAGGATCATGGGCACGCTGGCGTGCTGGAAAACCCGCCGGCATCGTTGCCGATCCAGCGCCTGGATACGGGACACCAGCACCAGTTTGTAAGCGACCCGGTGCGCGCTTCGGTGTTCACAACCGGCGCTGTCCAGTACGCCATGAATGCCTTGGTCATGGCCAAATTCGAGGAACGCGGTTTGGTGCAGCAATCGTTCAAGGTTCAGGGCCGGTGCCAGCCCGATCACCTCGATGTCGAATCGATAGGGCTGGTTGAGTGCTTCATGACCACTGAACCGGACCACCTGGAAACTCAGGTCGTCATCGAGAAGGGTCAGGGTGGCGGGACTTTCCTTGTCGTTGTGCATCGAACACGCTGCTGCCGTGGAATAGGCTGCAAAGCGTACGAAACCCCGGCGCATTGCGGGCACGCCAAAGCGACATTTCCGAATTGCCCTACAACCGCTGGTGAAGATGTCGATACCAGTCGGGATTTTTTGGTCGATTGCCAACTTTAGGCCGTATAAACTTGCGCAAAGCGCCGGCCAATCGTTGTCTCGGCGCCACAGATGCCACAGATAAGAGAGTGAGAAATGGGCGCACAGTGGAAGGTTAAACACAAAGAAGCGGCAGCCAATGCCAAGGGCAAGATCTTCGGCAAACTGGTGAAAGAAATCACCATTGCTGCGCGCAACGGCGCTGATGTTGCTACCAACGCGCACTTGCGTCTGGTCGTTGAACAGGCCAAGAAAGCCTCGATGCCCAAGGAAACACTGGATCGCGCCATCAAGAAAGGTGCGGGCCTGCTGGGCGAAACCGTGCAATACCATCGCGTGACGTATGAAGGGTTCGCCCCGCATCAGGTGCCCCTGATCGTTGAATGCGTGACCGACAACATCAACCGTACCGTCGCCGAGATCCGCGTGGCATTTCGCAAGGGCCAACTGGGCGCTTCCGGTTCGGTGGCCTGGGACTTCAATCATGTCGGCATGATCGAAGCATCGCCGGACACCCCGGACGCCGATCCTGAAATGGCCGCCATCGAAGCCGGTGCACAGGATTTCGAACCGGGTGAAGACGGTGCAACCCTGTTCCTGACCGAGCCAACCGACCTCGACGCGGTACAGAAAGCCCTGCCGGAACAAGGTTTCACCGTGCTGTCGGCCAAACTGGGCTACCAGCCGAAAAACCCGGTCAGCGGCCTGAGCGACGAGCAGATGGCGGAAGTCGAAGCGTTCCTCGAAGGCCTTGATAACCACGACGACGTGCAGGACATGTTTGTCGGGTTGGCGGGTTAAGTCTTTGTGTCAATGACGGCTCTGTTGTCTGGCAGGCCGTCATCGCGAGCAGGCTCGCTCCCACAGTTGACGGAGTTGCCTGCTCGCGATTGACCGCGCAGCGGTCACAGATGTTCCAGTTGCTCCACGACTTCGCTGAACCCCGGCCGCGCCAGCACCTGCGGCTGACAGCAACGCCGCTCCAGATCCTCCAGCACCCCACGCCGTTCAGCGCTCAGCCCTGAGTCGATCCGCTCCAGCAACTCCCCCAGCAACACCCCGAACGCCCGCACTTCGATCCGCTGCAAGGCACGGCTTTCAAGGCTGTCGGAAATCGCGTGGAACGACGCCGCACCAAAGTCCCCCAGCAAGCAATCGCCCTGTTCATTCCACAGAATATTGTGCCCATAGAGGTCGCCGTGGGTGATGCCATGGCTGTGCAGGTGTTCGGCCACCGAGGCAATGCCCGAGGCAATGCGCAACGCCACGGCAGCACTGAAGCGCAAGTCGTCGGGGTAAATGTCGCGGCTGCACGATGCCAGGCTCGGCAGCGCGGCGAGGTTGCGGTAACTCGGTGCGATCAGTTGCATCACCAGCCCGGCGGTTTGCTGGGGGTGATCGACAATCCGCCCTTCGACGCGGATCAGGTTCGGGTGCAGGCCCGCGGTGATGCAGGCGTTCATCTCGTGCAGTGGCGAACCGTCGCTGGTCATTTCGCCCTTGTAGAGCTTCACCGCAACGGCCATGGACGGCTGGTCGGCCGGTTGCCAGGTGGCCTGATGAATCACCCCCGACGCACCTTCCCCGAGTTTTTTCTCCAGATGCAATGTCGACCAGTCAATGCGTGGCGTGGCCTCGAGGGCGGCGGCATCGGCTTCGGTTTCCAGCGGATTGCCGGCGTATGCCAGCCAGGTCAGGCTCGGCAGTTCCAGCAGCCATTGCGGCAACTCGGTGAACTGGTTGGCGGCGATGCGGATCAACTCCAGCCGATGACAATTGCGCATCGACTCTGGCAATGCTTGCAAGCGGTTACCGGCAAGCATGAGCTTTTGCAGGTATGGCCGCTCTCCCAACTCGCTCGGCAGCGTCTCGATGCAATTGTCGGTCAGGATCAGCCAGCGCAGCAGCGGTGGGAGTGCCGCAGCAGGCACGTGGGCGATGCGGTTGGCCTTGAAGCCGATCATCGTCAGTGCGGCGCATCGGCCCACACAGGCCGGCAACTCGGTGAAACGGTTATCGGAGCAGAACAGCACGCGCAAACGGGTCAGGCGGTGCAAATCCTCTGGCAGCGCGCTCAGAGCATTGCCGCTGAGGTTGAGCACTTCCAGCGAATCCGCCAGATCGAAGATCTCCCGGGGAAATTCGGTGAGGCCTTCAACAAGATCCAGCCGCGTGATGCCTGACAACTCGCCGGCGCGCAATTGAGCAAGGGTATGCATGAACAGATTCGCTATTGATCAGGGAATAGGCGCGTGGCCCCGGAAATGCGCGACATGATAGCGGGAAAGATGTGGCGACTGTCAGGCCCCTTCGCGAGCAGGCTCGCTCCCACAATGGATTCTCCCACAATGGATTCTTGTCGTGACACCGATCCCGTGTGGGAGCGAGCCTGCTCGCGAAGGGGCCCTTTAATACAACAAAAAGCTATCGATCAGGCCGGCTCGCAGACTTCGACCAGTTGCCCCAATCGACTGCGGGTGCGTGCCAGATCAATCGCATCACCGTCCAGGCTTTCACGCAGGGCGTACTGCCCGAGCAGCGTCAGGTGCTTGTCCTGGTCGTACAGCACGTCGATGAGGTTGATGAAGCGCTGTTGGGCGGCAATCGAGCACTCACCGAGCCGCGGCAGTTCATCGATGATCCAGCTATCGAAACGGCGGCACAGCTCCAGGTAGTCCATCACGGCCACAGGTTGGTCGCACAGGTCGGCGAAGGTAAAACCGATGCGCCGCTCATCGCAGAGACGGGCCTGGAAATGCCGGGTGCCCACGGGTAGCGACACGGGCGGGGCACCGCGATCCGGCAAATGCAATGACCGCCGCTGCGCCGCGCTGGCCGGCCATACGTAATGGCCTTGGGTGAACAGCTGTTGCGCGTGACTGCGGACCTGGCTGCGATAGTCATGCGGACCGCCGACTTCCATCACCTGCATGCGCGCATTGATCAAGTCGATCACCGGTTTGAAGCGGGCGTGGTACAGCGGATTGGGCAGCAGGCTTTCGGGCGGGTAGTTGGAGGTGACCAGCAACAGGATGCCGCGCTGAAACAGTGCCTTGAACAACCGGGTGATGAGCATCGCATCACCGATGTCGTGCACATGGAACTCATCGAAACACAGCACCCGGCAATCGCTGAGCAGTGCGTCGAGGGTGATCTCCAGGGCGTCGGCATGTTCGCGGTGCTCGAACATGCCCTGGTGCAGTTGGGCGAAAAACTGATGGAAGTGCAGGCGTTGTTTTTCCGCGAGGGGAATGGCCCGGAAAAACCCGTCGAGAAGCCAGCTTTTGCCGCGCCCCACGGCACCATGCAGGTACAGGCCGGGAAGGGGGTTCGGCGCATTGCCCGCCAGTATGCAAGCCTGTCGGGCCATGCAGTCGATCACGCGCTGTTGGCTGTGACTGAGGGTGTAGCCCTGGAAGTGGGCCTGGTGGCGGAAGTAGTCGCGGATGACTTGGCCCGCCGCGACGTTGCAGGCAGCCGGTACCTTGCCGAGAAGGCGACGCAACGATTGCCAGCGCAATTTGATTCGCGAACGGTTGGGCGGTCGAACGGCCACTGAAGTATCACCTCTGGTCTGCGGGCAGTCTCTCCGAGCTGCGGCGGCATAGTGTAACCAGAGCAGGGAATTTGCTTCCAGCTGTGTCAGCGCGTGAATGTCCACCGTTACGACGGGGCACTGTAGGAGCGAGCTTGCTCGCGAAAAACGTCTGGGCAACGCGTTCATTCAGACAGCACGCGTTATCGTTGACGTCCATCGCGAGCAGGCTCGCTTCTACAGGGAGCTGCGTCGTTTACGAGATCGCTTTCTACCGCTCGATGCTCCGGTTCCACCGTGCATTCCACGCCGGGCGCTGTTCGTTGACCTGATCCCAATCCACCGCGATCGCTGTCTGCAGATATTGTTTCATCGCTTCGACCTGGCCGCGGGTCCGGTCGGATGTCGGGGTATTGGGGTTGGAAGGAATCTGGTCGCCGTCCTCAAGCGCGGCGGCCTGGGCCTCGGGGGTGAGCAGGAACGCGGCGAGTTTCTGCGCCAGTTGCGGCTGCGTATTGTTGGCGATGGTGCATTCGGCGACGTTGAGTACCACGGCACCTTCCTTGGGTTGTGCGTATTCCACCGGCATGCCCTTGAGTTTCAGCGCGGTGACCTGGGTCGGCGTCAGCGGGAATAGCGCGGCTTCGTCGGTCTGGAGCATTTCTGAAATCTTTGCCGAGCTCGGAATGTATTCCAGCACGTTGCGCCCAACCGTGTCTGGCCAGGCCTTGAAGCCCGGATCGACGTTGGTTTCGCTGCCGCCCTGAATCCGGTTGAACATCAGGAAACCGTGCAGGCCGAAGGTAGAGGAGGCCATCGACTGGAACACAACCTTGTCCTTGTATCGAGGATCGGCCATGTCCATCCACGAGGTCGGCGCATTCCAGCCTTTCTCCTTGAACAGGCGCGTGTTGTACGCCAGCCCGGTGACACCGAGGCTGACGGCCACCGCTTCGTCCTTGATGCGCCCCTTGGCCGGAATTTGCGCCAGGGTCGGGCTGTCTTCGAGTTTGCCGCACAGGCCCATGGCGATGGCGCGGTACATGATGCCGTCGTCGAGGAACATCACTTGCATCTGCGGGTTGTCCTTGCTGGCCTGGACCTTGGCCAGGATATCGGCGGAGGTGCCGGGCACGATCACCACCTTGACGTTGTTGGCCTTCTCGAAAGCCGGCAGTACCTTGTCGGCGTACAACCGCTCCATGGTCCCGCCGTTCATGCCCAGGTAAAGCGTCGGTTCGGCGTGGGCCTGGGTGATGGTGAGCAGGGCGCTCATGCAGGACAAACCGAGCAGTGCGTTGCGTTTGAGGTTTTTCATTGGCGCGACCTTCCTCTATCAAGCTACGGAGATGGAGTGAAACCGGGTGATGGAAAACGCATCCAGCGACGTCTTTGACGCGCCGCTACAGATGATCTCGGTGAGCGCCTGGCCCACCGCCGGGCCGATCTGGAAACCGGCGCCGGCAAAGCCGAACGCATGCAACAGACCAGGCTGGGTACGGCTGTGGCCGATCACCGGTTGGCGATCGGGCAGATAACCTTCAGTGCCGCTCCAGGTGCGAATCGCCTGGGCGCCTTGCAGAAAGGGGTAGAGCTCGACGGCCTGGCGCAGGATATCCAGCACCGTGCCTTGACCGGGGCGAGCGCGGGCGTCGTCGAGGGCAAACCCCTGGCCGCCGCCCAGCACGCAATTGCCGCGTGCGACCTGACGCGCGTAGATGCCGCCACCCTCGACCCCTGTACTGGCGTCCATCACCAACGGCAACGGTTCGGTGACCAGCATCGCCGGGTGGCCGGAGTGCATCGGCACCGGCTCGCCGAATTGCGCAGCCAGGCTGCCGGCCCAGGCCCCGGCGCAGTTCAATAGCCAGGGCGCGTGTAGCTCGAGGCCGGTTTGCGTGCGCACGCGAAAGCGCTGACCGTCGTGTTCCACGGCGCTGACCGCGCATTGCTCATGTACCTGCACACCGTGATGCCGTGCCGCGCGGGCGAATGCCGGGGACACCAGCCTCGGGTTGGCGTGTCCGTCATCGGGGCAATAAGAGGCGCCCACCGCCACATCACCGACCCACGGAAACCGCGCTCGCAATTCCTTGCGGTCGAGTACCTGCAAGTCCAGGCCGAAGCCCTGACTGCTGATTTCATAGTCCTGCAGCGCTCGCAAATCGTCGAGGCTGCGCGCGAGCTTGAGGTGACCGCTGCGTTGATACTCGCCATCGATACCGATCAACTGAGGCAGCTGCGCCCAGATGGCGTGGGCCTGTTGCGACAGCGGCAATTGCGACAACGGTCGGCCTTGGCGGCGAACGCCACCGTAGTTGACGCCGCTGGAATGCGAACCGCAGAAGTCCCGTTCCAGCAGCACCACGCGACGCCCGGCCTTGCCAAGAAACAGCGCCGCCGAAGCACCGACGATGCCGCCGCCGATGATGATTGCGTCGACTTCGGTCATGCGTCGATCTCCAGGCCAAAGGGCAGCGGCTTGATGGGGGCCTGGGCCCGCAGCCGGCCGATGTCGGACACGGCGCGCCGGCTTTCACAGGCAATGATTTCCGCGGCGGCGGTGCCACACATCCGGCCCTGACAGCGACCCATGCCGACCCGGCAATGGGCCTTGACCCGATTGATTTCCCAGTGACCCTCGCGCACCACTTCACGAATATCACCAGCGCGAACTTCCTCGCAGCGGCAGACCATCAGCTCATCGGCGATGCCGGCGGCCCAGTTCTCGGGAAAGGCGAAGGCGCGTTCCAGACCCTGACGAAAATCGCCGATGCGTTCGAGAGCCTGTTCCAGTTGCGCGGGGCGTTGTGGCGGGATCAGGTAACCGGTGTCCTCAAGCAGCGCCAGTGCCGCGCGTTCGCCAGCCATTTCCGCGGCGTCGGCGCCCATGATCCCGGCGCCGTCACCGGCCAGGTACACCTCGGCGACGCTGCTGCGTCCGGCGCGATCACGTTGGGGCAACCAGGCGCGGTTGAGCGGGCTCCAGGTGAACTCACAGCCGAGCAGATCGGCGAGCTGGGTTTCGCTGCGCAGGCCGTGGGCGAAGGCGACGGCATCACAGTTCAGTCGATGCTCACCTTTTGCGTCGCACCAGATCAGCGCCTGCACCCGTTGTTCGCCTTCGACGTGCTTCAAGGTTGCGCTTTGATGCACCGGGATGCCGTGGGCGGTCAGCCAGCCACGGTAATAGATGCCTTTGGCCAGTGTGGCCGGTTGCGACAGCAGGCCGGGCAGGGCGCGAGCCTGGGCACTGAAGGGCGAGCTGTCGAGTACCGCGACCACCTTGGCGCCGGCCTTGGCGTATTGATAGGCGACCAGGTACAGCAGCGGACCGCTGCCGGCGAACACCACGCGCTCGCCGATGGCGCAGCCCTGGAATTTCAAGGCGATCTGCGCCGCGCCGAGGCTGTAGACCCCGGGTAGCGTCCAGCCCGGGACCGGCAGAATCCGGTCAGTGGCGCCGGTGGCGACGATCACCCGGGAAAACTCCTGTCGTGCGGCACGTCCGTCCTGCAGGGTGTCAAGGGTGCCATCCTCGGCGTTCCACACCAGGGTTTCAGGGCGGTAATCGAGCTGATCACGCAACGCGTCGATGGTCTGGTGCAACGCACTGGCCTTGCGCGCTTCGAAGCCATACAGCTTGACCGGTGAACGCTTGAAGTTGGCCGGCTGGCGCCGGTAAATCTGCCCGCCACCGCGCGCCGCTTCGTCCAGCACCACCGGGCGAACACCATGGGCGACCAGGGTTTGCGCCGCGCGAATACCGGCTGGGCCGGCGCCGATGATGACGACGGGTTTCATGCACACCTCGGCTGCTGTTCTTTTGTGGGAGCGAGCCTGCTCGCGAAGACGGCAACACATTCAGCTGAGATGTCGACTGGCAGAGCGCTTTCGCGAGCAGGCTCGCTCCCACAGTGGGCCGGGGTTGGCTGCGCTTTTTGTGCCCGGCGCAGTCCCCCTGTGGGAGCGAGCCTGCTCGCGAAGACGGCAACACATTCAGCTGAGATGTTGACTGGCAGAGCGCTTTCGCGAGCAGGCTCGCTCCCACAGATTCTGTTGGTGTTCATATGGATCGCCCCGGTTCGCGGTTGATGTGTTGCCCGGCTTCCAGCAGCGTCGAGCAGGCGCGCACCCGGCGGCCGTCGCCCAGGCGCACCCAACAGTCCTGGCAGGCGCCCATCAGGCAGAAGCCGGCGCGCGGTTCGGCGCTGAAGTCGCTGCCGCGCAGGTGTTCGCTGCAAGTCAGCACCGCCGTCAGCACGGTGTCGCCGAGCATGCCGCTGGCCGGTTGGCCGTCGAGGGTAAAGTCCAGGACCGGGCGGTCGCCTTCGGCCAGTCGTTTCAGCAGAGCCATGGCGCCCTCATTGTTTGCCCACCAGGACCCGATCCAGGCCATAGACCCGATCGAGCAGAATCATGGTCAGCGCGGTCAGCGCGATGACCAGCGCCGACACCGCCGCCATCATCGGATCGATGGATTCGGTGGCGTAGACGTACATGCGTACCGGCAGGGTTTGCGTGGCCGGCGAGGTGACGAAGATCGACAGGGTGACTTCGTCGAAACTGTTGATGAACGCCAGCAACCACCCCCCGGCAACCCCCGGCAGGATCATCGGCAAAGTGATCTGGCGGAACAGCGTGAAACGCCCGGCCCCCAGGGATTGCGCGGCGTGTTCGGCGCTGCGATCCAGGCCGATGGCCGAGGCCAGCACCAGTCGCAGCACGTACGGGGTGATTACCAGCACATGGGCGAAGATCAGCCAGGCAAAGCGGCCGTTGACCCCCATCAGGGCAAACAAACGCAGCAGCGCCACACCCAGCACCAGGTGCGGAATGATGATCGGCGACAGAAACAGCCCGTTGAAAAAATCCCGACCGGGGAATTCGAAGCGAGTGATCGCCAGCGCCGCCGGCACCGCAATCAGCGTCGCCAGACTGGCCGCGCTGAACGCCAGGATCAGGCTGTTGTAGAACGCATCGACAAAGTCGGCACGCTCGAACACCGCCCGGAACCAGCGCAGGGAAAACTCGGTGGTCGGCAGGCTCAGGGTGTTCTCCGGAGTGAAGGCCACCAGGCACACCACCACCAGCGGTGCGAGCATGAACAGCACCACAAGGGCATGAAACAGCAGGGCGAAAGGACCGTTCCTGGACATGGCGAATTATCCCAATGACTTCTTGTAGCGGCCTTCGATCATGCGGTTCCACGACAGCATGATCAGCAGGTTGATGAGCAGCAGGGCCACGGCGATGGCCGCGCCCATGGGCCAGTTGAGTTCCGACAGGTACTGGTCGTAGATCAGCGTGGCGACCATCTTCAGGCGACGTCCGCCGAGCAGGCCGGGAATGGCGAAGGAGCTGGCGGCGAGGCCGAACACGATCAGGGTGCCGGACAGGATGCCGGGCATGACCTGCGGCAATACCACCTGGCGAATCACCGTGAAGTGGCCGGCACCCAGCGACAGCGCGGCTTGCTCGGCGGCCGGGTCAAGCTTCTGCAGCGAAGTCCACACCGGAATGATCATGAACGGCAGCATCACGTGAACCAGCGCAATCACCACCGCGAACGGCGTGTAGAGCAGTTTCATCGGCGAACCACCGAGCGCCTGCAGGACCTGATTGACCAGGCCGTCGGCGCCGAGCAGCAGGCTCCAGCCGAAGGCGCGCACCACCACCGAAATCAGCAGCGGGGTGAGGATCAGGATCAGGAAAATCGAGCGCCACGGGGCGCCCATGCGGCTGAGGATGTAGGCCTCGGGCACGCCGATCAGCACGCAGAGCAAGGTGGTGAGGGCGCTGATCCACAGGGTGCGCAGGAAGATCTCGTAGAAGTACGAATCGCCCAGCAGGCTGCTGTAGTGGTCGACGGTGTAGGCGCCGCTCTTGATCCCCGAGCCGTAGTCGAAGACGTTGAACGACAACAGCAGTGTCAGCATCAGCGGGATCACCAGCAGGCTGACATACAACGCCAGGGCGGGCGCCGACAGCAGGTAGCCCTGGCGGCCCTGGCGAATGGCGGCGAGTGCAGTCATGCCGTCACCTCGTCGACACTCAGCACCCGCAACAGCGCCGTGTCCCAGTCCAGGCCGACCGCCGTGCCTTCGCTCAATGGCGCCGAGCCGTCGTTGCGGCGCACCACGCAGAGTTCGCCCAGGGTCGTCGACACACCGTACAGCCATTGGCTGCCGAGGAAGAAGCGGCTGCTGACCTTGCCTTGCAGGCGACCAACGCCTGCCTCGCGCAGATCGATTTTCTCCGGACGCAGGCTCAGGGTCAGGTCGCCATCGCCACGTGCGCACACCTGAACCACACCGGCCGTGTCGCGCTCGCCGGGCAGCAGGTTGGCTTTGCCGACGAACCCGGAAATGAACTCGGTACGCGGGTGTTCGTAGAGGGTGTAAGGCGCGTCGATCTGGGTGATGCGCCCGGCCTGCATCACCACCACGCGGTCGCTGATCGACAGGGCTTCGGACTGGTCGTGGGTGACCATCAACGTGGTAATGCCGACTTCGCGCTGGATGCGGCGGATCTCGAATTGCATTTCTTCGCGCAGATTGGCATCGAGGTTGGACAGTGGTTCATCGAGCAGCAGCACCGGCGGCTGGATCACCAGTGCCCGAGCCAGGGCGACACGCTGGCGCTGGCCACCGGACAGTTCCCGTGGGTAGCGCTCGGCGTGCTGGTGCAGGCGCACCAGCTTCAGTACCCGTTCGACCCGTTGCCGGATTTCGGTGTTCGGCACCTTGCGCATGCGCAGGCCGAAGGCAACGTTGTCCTTAACGGTCATGTGCGGAAACAGCGCGTAACTCTGGAACACCACGCCCAGGCCACGACTGGCGGGCTTGGCATGGGTGATGTCGCGACCGTCCAGGACGATGCGCCCGCTGGTGACTTCGACGAAGCCGGCGATCATTTGCAGGGTGGTGGTTTTACCGCATCCGGAGGGGCCGAGCAGGGAAACGAATTCGCCTTTCTCCACCGAAAGGTCGGTGGCGACCACGGCGTTGATTTCACCGTAGCGTTTGCCGAGTTTTTCAAGTTGCACAAAAGCCATGAGTGCGCCTCCACCTGAGATTGTTATGCGTCGCCCGCAGGCGCGCTTTCTTGTATGGGCAGATACGAAAAGATGTTGCCGGGGTGCGTTGGCGCTCGGCTTGAGTCGGCTGCCGCTGTTGTTCGAATCGCCCCTGTCTGGACGCAGATTAGGACGAAGACTAGGATGGGCTCAATGGCCAATTTCACTGAGGCGATGACTATTTTCAGTTTCATTCGCTGAGTAAATTAATTATCGAGAATATCCATGTCAGATTCCATTGAGCGGAATGAAATCAAAAATGAAGTCGGCGTGGGTGCCGTCTCAAGACTGTTTGCAGTGCTGCGTGCGCTGGGCGATACCGTCGAGGGCGGTGAGCGGGTGACGCAACTGGCCCAGCACATCGGTTTGTCGCAACCGACCACCCACCGTTTGCTGCGCAGCCTGATGGACGAGGGCATGGTCGAGCAGGATGCGCGCAGCAAACGCTATCGTCTGAGCCTGGATTTTTTTGCCCTGGCCGCCCGGGCGGGCAACAGCGGCAACCTGCGCGAACTGGTGCGCCCGGCGCTGCTGCGGCTCTCGGCGTCGCTGGGCGATTCGTTGTTCCTGCTGGCGCGCAGCGGCTTCGATGCGATCTGCCTGGACCGCAGCGAAGGTCCGTTTCCGATCCGCACCTTCACCGGTGACATCGGTGGGCGTGTGGCCCTGGGCGTGGGGCAGGGCAGCCTGGCGATTCTCGCGTTCCTGCCGGAAGAGGAACGCGACACGGTGATCCACTACAATTTGCCGCGGCTCAAGGACTTCCATCTGTATGACGAGGTGTTCCTGCGCTCGGAGGTCGAGAACGTGCGCAAGCTCGGTTACGCCGGGCGCAACACCGGCGTGCTGCAGGGCATGGCCGGGGTGGCGGTGCCGATTCTCGATCGTGAGGGCCGGGCGGTGGCGGCGTTGAGCGTGGCGACCGTGAGTGACCGCTTGGGGCCGGATCGTTTGCCGACGGTGGTGGAGATGCTCAAGCGCGAAGCAGCGTTGATCGGGCCGCGGATCAATCCGTTTGATCCGTTACTGCGCAGGCCGTCGCAGGTGTTTGGACAGGGTTGAAATATACGCAGACCACTTGTGGGAGCGAGCCTGCTCGCGAATACAGTCTGTCAGTCGCCATTGAAGTAGCCTGACCTGACGCCTTCGCGAGCAGGCTCGCTCCCACAGGAGGTGGTGGTGTGGTCAGAACTGTGTGGTCTGCCTAAGCATCTGCGCCGCCGCCGTATCCGCCGGGCTGACCATCGCATAGTTGTAACCGCCCCCCGACCAGTATTCGGCCTGCAACCCGCCATCGCTGCGACTGCCCCTGGGCAACATGAAGTTCTTCGGTCCCGGTGGGCGCACGTAGAAGCTGATCTTGTTGCCGCCCTGATTCTCGTACACCACCATCGCCGCCGGTCCCTGTTCGGTGCTGAGCAGGCGCCCGCTCACCGGTTTGAACCCGGCGCCGGTCAGGTCCGGCAAGCGATTGGCCTGGGTGAAGTAACGGTCGAGCCAACCCTGCATGTCGCCGTCTTCGCCGGCTTTGTAGTCCGCGGGCAACAACCCCTGCTCGGCAATCAGACGGTAAGCCTGCATGGCATCGGCCATCGGTTGCGCTGCGCTGAGGAGCGTCATTTCCCGTGCCTGCCAGCCACTGAAACCGCCGACGCACACAGCGATCAGCAGCACCGCAGCGCTGGCCAGGTGTCGGCGGGACTGCCGTTTGAGGCGCTGGCGAATCAGTGCCGGATCGAGGTTCGGGTTGGCCGGTTGCTGCAAGGCACCACCGAGGGCTGCGCGCAGTTGCTGGGCGTCCAGTTGCCAGGCGCGCACTTGCGCGGATATTTCGGGATTGCTCGCCAGAAAAGTCTCGACCAGGCGTCGGTCGACGTCGCTCAACTGGTGGTCGACATAGGCGTGCAGGTCACGCTCGCTGGGGGGCATGCTGATCATTTGAGTCTCCGCAGGGAGGGGCGGTTGATTTCGCCATCGCTGAGTTGGCGCAGGGCCTGGCGAGCCCGGGACAGGCGGGACATCACGGTGCCGAGGGGGACGTCTAGAATCTCGGCGACCTCTTTGTAGCTCAAGCCTTCCACCGACACCCAGAGCAGCAGCGCGCGTTGTTCAGTGGGCAGTTGATCAAAGGCGTTGAGGGTCGATTGTGCCATCACGGTGCGTTCCACCGAGGGTTGGAAATCGTCGCGCCCGGTGAAAAATTCGAGCATGCGCGCATAACGCCGGGAGCGGCGGTGCGCATCGAGAAACTGCCGGTAGAGAATCGAAAACAACCAGGCGCGCAAGTCGCCCTCGGCGCGCTTGCCGCCCCAGCTCGAGAGGGCCCGCTCCAGACTCGCCTGTACCAGGTCGTCGGCGCTGCTCGGGTTGCGCGTCAACGACACGGCAAACCGGCGCAATCGGGGAATGATTTCTCTCAGTTTTTCGTCGATTTCGTTCATCAGGTTCTGACAAGTCACTACGCTTGGGACTAGGAAGACGCCCCGTGCCGGAGGTTATTCCACGCCTGAAAAAATAAATACCGCCTGTGGGAATAATCCTGTGTGCGGTTCGTCTGCTTGATTCTTCTCACTTGTGGCCGATGGCCCTGGAGTCTTTCATGGTAGATCGATCATCACCGCCAACCCGGCCGCCCCTGAGTGCGGCGAGCCTGACGTTGCGTCTGGCTGGCATTGCCGTGGTCGTTGCCGCAGTGGCAGGGGCGTTTGCCTACGTCAACGGCACTTTCGACCCACAGCGCCTGACCCCGAAGAAACTGATCAACTTGCTGGAAACCAATAACGGCGTACATCCGGGTTTCCGTCGCAACCATGCCAAAGGCGTGTGCGTGATCGGGCATTTCGAGAGCAGTGGCGAGGTGCGCAGCTATTCCACCGCCCAGGTGTTCAACGAAGCGCGGACACCGGTGGTCGGGCGTTTCGCCTTGCCGGCCGGCAATCCATATGCGCCGGACAATGCCGTGCCGATCCGCAGCATGGCCTTGCGCTTCACTCAGGCCAACGGCCAGCAGTGGCGTACGGGGATGAACAGCATGCCGGTGTTCCCGGTGGGCACGCCCGAGGCGTTCTATCAGTTTCAACAGGCCCAGTCTCCAGACCCGGCCACCGGCAAGCCCGATCCCAAGGCCGTGCCTGCATTCTTCGGATCGCATCCCGAATCCGCGCCGTTCCTGGCCTGGATCAAGACGGCCAAACCGTCGGCCAGTTACGTCACCGAAACCTACAATAGCGTCAATGCGTTTTACCTGGTCAATGCCACCGGTCAAAAACAGGCGGTTCGCTGGAGCATGACGCCAGTGGCGCAAGACGCACCGGGCGCGGCGGCACCGCAGGGCAATGACTTCCTGGAGAAAGACCTGGTTCAGCGCATCGCCGCTGGCCCGCTGCGTTGGCAGTTGAACATCACCCTGGCCAATCCGGGTGATCCGGTCAACGACGCCAGCAAGGCCTGGCCCGAAGGGCGCAAGGTGTTGAACGCGGGCACCCTGGTGCTGGAAAAAACTCAGCCGCAACTCAACGGCGAATGCCGTGACATCAATTACGATCCGCTGGTGCTGCCGGCCGGGATCGAAGGCTCCGAGGACCCGCTGCTCGCCGCTCGTTCAGCCGGTTACGCCAATTCCTACCTGCGTCGCACCAGCGAAGTCAGCCAATTGCCCGCCGCCAAACAGGAGGCCCAGCAATGAGCACTCAACCGAACCACTTCGCTCCGCTGGCGCGCCTGCTGCACTGGCTGATGGCGCTGATGATCATCGCCATGCTGTTTATCGGCGCCGGCATGGTTGCCTCGGTATCCGAGCGGCATGAGTGGCTGATTCATCTGCACAAACCCTTGGGCGTCGCAATCTTGCTGTTGGTGATCGTGCGACTGGTGGTGCGCTTTTCCACCACGCAGCCACCGCTGCCGGCAGACATGCCGGGTGTGCAAGTGCTCGCAGCCAAGGCCTCGCATGTCTTGTTGTATGCATTGATGCTGGTTTTGCCGTTGCTGGGCTGGGCAATGATCTCGGCGTCGGGCGAGCCGGTAATGCTCAGCAGTTCGCTGCAACTACCGTCGATTGTGCCGGCGAACGCGCAGGTGTTTGCGTTTTTGCGCAAGGCGCACGGGTATCTGGCGTATCTGCTGTTTCTGACCGTGTTGCTGCATTTGGCAGCGGCGTTGTTTCACGGCTGGGTGCGTCGCGATGAGGTGCTGGACAGCATGTTGCGGGGTAAGGATCGCGGTTGAAAGCTGCCATCAATCATTGTGGCGAGGGGGCAAGCCCCTCGCCACAGGTGGTCAACGCAGGGTATCGACCATATCGGCCAGCGTGGTCAGCACATCCTTGCCCAATTGCTTCGAACGCTTGCCCGACCAACCGGTTTCCGCGTTCGGATGGTCGTCGTGATCCTTGAACGGCATTTCCAGGGTCAGCGACAGGCAGTCGTACTTCTGCCCGACACTGTTGCACGCCAGCGTCATGTTGGCCTTGCCCGGTTCATCGCGGACATAACCGTGCCTGGTCTGGAAGTCTTTGGTGGTGTGCTTCAGATGAGTGCGGAAGTGCTCCTCGAGTTTTTCGATGCGCTGCGTGTAACCGGGGTTGCCCTCGCAACCGGCGGTGAATACGTGGGGGATTTCCTCGTCACCATGGACGTCGAGGAACATGTCGACGCCGTATTTCTCCATCTGTTGCTGAACGAACAGGACTTCCGGGCTGGCTTCCTGGCTGGCGCTCTGCCAGGCGCGATTGAGGTCCTGGCCCATGGCGTTGGTGCGCAGGTGGCCGTGGAAAGCACCGTCCGGGTTCATGTTCGGCACCAGGTACAGGTCGGCGCTGGCCAGCAATTTGTTCAGCACAGGGTCGTCGTGTTTTTCCAGGCGTTCGATCACGCCTTCCATGAACCACTCGGCCATGTGTTCGCCCGGATGTTGCTGGGCAATCATCCACACCTTGCGCCGGCCTTCAGCCCCGGTGCCTTTGCGCAATAACTGGATGTCGCGACCTTCGACACTTTTGCCGGTGGCCAGTAACTCAGTGCCTGCCTTGCTCAGTGCCTGCTCGATCAGCCAGTCGTGGCGGCCACGACTGTAGGGTTCGAAGTAGGCGAACCAGGCGTGGGGCTGCTCGGCTTCGAGGCTGAAGCGCAGGCAGTCGCCTTCAAAAATGGTCGGTACGCGGAACCAGTTGACGTGATCGTATGACGCCACCGCCTGATAACCGGTCCAGGCCTTGTTATAGGAGGATAGGCTGGCATTGTTCAGGCGAAACCAGTGCTCCTGCCCGACATGCAGTCCGCTGGCCTTGAAGTGGAACCATTGGAAATGGGCACTGCGGGTGTCCGGGCGAATGGCCAGAAGCGGTTTTAGCGGATCGCTGATGTCGATGACTTGGATGTTGCCGCTGTCGAAGTTGGCACTGATGTCGAAAGAGGATTTAGCCACGGCCATAATCGGGTCCTGAATATGATTTTTATGGCGGCTACTTTACACGCAAGAGTAGGGTGAAACCGAGGGAAATTGCGGGGTGCAGGGGTGGGGGCGTCCTCCTTGACGCTGTCGCAGCTTAGAGGCTGCGAGATTGATTCTCAAGTGCTATCTGTCGCTGGCTTGAACCCGTGATGCCGGGTTTCCCTTGGCAGGCGGCATTCCTTTGATATCATCCGCGCCAGCGAATTTGCGACACCCAAAGACTTCATTAGCCTGAAGCCATAAGCCAGAAAACTGGCAAAAAAAGACCCGGCAAAAAGCCGGGTCAAAAACCGTGATTAGCCTGATGAGGAGATAGTCCAGGAGACCGACCTAAGGTCACCTGGTCCATCGACTGATCTCGCGACCAGCTGATGCAATAATAATCATTCTCATTTGCGAGTCAAGCGTTTTTGCCTGCTCGACAGGAAAACTCTTTCCTGCCTTCTCGATTTACCCCCTCACCTCAACCGTTTTCATACTTCTCCAGCGATCGATCGACCATCGCCTTGGCCATGTCGATCATGTGCACCGTCGAAAATGCCAGGTCGCGGTTTGCGCCTTGCAGGTGATTGGCCGACTCGTACGCGATGGCAGCAGCACAGCGCAGCAGGTCCAAGGCATGGACCAGCGCCTCTTCGCCGCTGATGTTGCGGTTCACATCAAAAAAGCGCGGCTCGGCCACCTCCTCCGAAACAGCTGGTTTCAAGTAATAGTCCAGCGCGCGTTGAGCTGCCGCTGAGCCTTGAGGCGAGGTGAGGGTGGTGTCGATTTGCATGTCCGGCAGGTCATTGGCGGGATGGTTCATGGTGATGGCAAGCTCCGTGTCAGATTCAGATCCGTGAATCGATCCTAATACGATCTGTATTTGTGACGACGATTTAAATACTACAATTTGTGTTTTGATGGCCGGAGTCACCCACGTATCGTGCCGCACATGGATAAATGGATTGAATTGGTCAAGGCCAAGATGAGTGAACTGAAAATCACTCAAGAGATACTCGCCGAGCGCCTCGGGATGTCCCAGGGCGGCATTGGCCACTGGCTCAACAAACGTCGTGAACCCGGCATCGAAGACATGAATCGTGTGCTGCGGGCGCTGGGCCTCGAGTTTCTCGAGGTGGCGCTGGTGATCCGCGAACCGCAGGCGTCAACCGACGACGAAATCCCCCTGACACAGAAGTACAACCCGTACTTTCGCTACCCGATCAGCGAATGGCGCGAACCTGCCGAAGTGCGCGACGGAGAGGCCGCGGTGTATGCAAAGGGGCGCTTCGAACTGTCCGATTACCACGCCCGGGGGCCGGCGTTCTGGTTGAGAGTGACAGGTGATGCGATGACCGCACCCAATGGCATCAGCATCCCGGAAGGCATGCTGATTCTGGTGGACCCGGCCGTGGAAGCCGTGCCAGGCAAACTGGTCATTGCCCAGTGGCCGGACAGCGCCGAAGCCACGTTTCGCAAGTTGATCGAAGAGGGCGGGCAGCGTTACCTGGTCCCGCTCAATCCGACGTATCCGAAAGCCTTGTACACCGAAGAATGTCGAATCATCGGCGTAGTGGTTCAGGCAACGACAAAGTTCTGATCAGATCGGTCCTCGCAATGCGCAGGACCGATCTTCATTTCAAGCTTCTTCCAGTTCGACCAACGCACTGCCTTCGCTGACCATCTCGCCTTCCTGGCAATACAGCGCCTTGATCACCCCGGCGTGCGGTGCGCGAATGCTGTGCTCCATCTTCATCGCTTCCAGCACCACCAATTGCGCCCCGGCTTCGACCGTTTGCCCGGCCTCCACCAGCACGCGCACGATGCTGCCGTTCATCGGTGCGGTCAGCCCGCCTTGATGGCTGTGGCTGGCCTCGACGGCGCTGATCGGGTCGTAGGCCTCGATGCGGCGCAGCTCGCCATCCCACTGCAAATACACGTACTCGCCACGGCGTATTGCGCGGTGTTGACGGCGCACGCCAGCATGCTCGGTCAACAGTTGCTCGCCCTTGAGTCGAGCGCTGTGGGCGTCGATGTCGCCCAGCGTCAGCGCGCGGTCCTGGCCTTCACAACTCAAGTGAAGGGTGATTTCTCTCGGCAAACCGGCACGCAGCCCGTTACCCGCCGCCCATGGCGAACTCGGGTCGTCGGCGCGGGTTGCAGGTGGCTGGCTCTGGGTAAACGCCTGGGCGGCGGCTTGCCAGAAGTCATCGCTGAGTTCTGCCGGCGCCGGCAGCAACTGTTCCTGATAGCGCGGAATGAAGCCGGTATCCAGTTCGGCAGCGGCAAATGCCGGGTGGCCGATGATGCGCCGCAGGAAATTGATATTGGTCTTCAGGCCGCCGATGGCGAATTCGTCGAGCATGCTCAGCAAGCGCAAGCGCGCCTGTTCACGGTCTTCGCCCCAGGCGATCAGCTTGCCGAGCATCGGGTCGTAGAACGGCGAGATTTCATCGCCTTCTTCAACACCGCTGTCCACTCGACGCCCCGACCCCGGGGCGGACTCGCGATACAGCTCCAGGCGACCGGTCGCCGGCAGGAAGTCATTGCCCGGATCTTCGGCATACAGTCGCACTTCGATCGCGTGCCCCACCAGCGGCACCTGATCCTGAGTCATCGGCAACGCTTCGCCACGTGCCACGCGAATCTGCCAGGCCACCAGGTCGAGGCCGGTGATGGCTTCGGTGACCGGGTGTTCCACTTGCAGACGGGTGTTCATCTCCATGAAGAAGAACTCGCCGCGCGCATCCAGCAAAAACTCAACGGTGCCGGCGCCGACATAACCGATGGCCTGGGCTGAACGCACGGCGGCCTCACCCATGGCGCGACGCAGTTCCGCGCTCAGGCCTGGTGCCGGGGCTTCTTCGACGACTTTCTGGTGCCGCCGCTGAATCGAGCAGTCACGTTCGTTGAGGTACAGGCAGTTGCCGTGTTGGTCGGCGAACACCTGGATTTCCACGTGGCGTGGCTTGAGCAGGTATTTCTCCACCAGCATCCGCGAATCGCCGAACGACGATTGTGCTTCACGCTGTGCCGAGGCCAGGGCTTCGGCCAGTTGGCTGACGTCCTCGACCACTTTCATGCCTTTGCCACCGCCACCGGCGGTAGCCTTGAGCAGCACCGGGTAGCCGATGCGCTCGCAGGCGGCGCGGAAGGTTTCCAGGTCCTGGGCTTCGCCGTGATAACCGGGCACCAACGGCACGCCGGCGGTTTCCATCAAGGCTTTGGCGGCGGACTTGCTGCCCATGGCGTCGATGGCCGAGGCAGGCGGGCCGAGGAATATCAGGCCGGCGCTTTCGATGGCGCGGGCGAACCCGGCGTTTTCCGACAGAAAGCCATAGCCGGGGTGAATCGCCTGGGCGCCGCTGGCCTTGGCGGCAGCGATCAGTTTGTCGATTTGCAGGTAGCTGTCGGCGGCTTTGCTGCCACCCAGGTCGACGCGAATGTCGGCTTCGCGGCTGTGTCGGGCGTCACGGTCGGTGGCGCTGTGCACGGCCACGGTCGTCAGGCCCAGCGCCTTGGCGGTACGCATTACCCGGCAAGCGATTTCGCCACGGTTGGCCACCAGCAGGGTGGTGAGGACAGGTGCGCTCATCAACGGGGCTCCTTGGTGGTTTGTGCTTGCCAGCTCGGCGGACGTTTTTGCAGGAAGGCGCGCAGGCCCTCCTGGCCTTCCGGGCTGACGCGGATACGGGCGATGGCATTTTCGGTGTAGCGGCGCAGTGCCGGGTTCAGTGAGCCGTCGCCGACTTCGCGCAACAGCTCCTTGCTGGCGCGCATCGCAGCCGGACTGTTGAGCAGCAAATTGTCGATCCAATGCTCGACTTTCTGTTCCAGCTCGGCACTTGCATAGCTTTCCGACAACAGACCGATTTCCCGTGCCCGTTGCCCGCCGAAGCGCTCGGCGGTCAAGGCGTAGCGACGGGTCGCGCGCTCGCCGATGGCTTGCACCACGAACGGGCTGATCACTGCCGGCGCCAGGCCGATGCGCACTTCCGACAGGCAGAACTGCGCATCATCGGCACCGATGGCCATGTCGCAGCAACTGATCAGGCCCAGCGCGCCGCCAAAGGCCGCGCCTTGCACCACGGCCAGGGTCGGGATTTTCAGTTTGGCCAGGTTGTACATCAACTCCGCCAGTTCCCGGGCGTCATCGAGGTTGGTGGCGTAGTCGAGTTCGGCCGATTGCTGCATCCAGGCCAGGTCGGCGCCGGCGCTGAAATGCTTGCCGCGCCCGCGCACGATCAGAAAACGCAGGCTGGCATCGCTCGCGACTTTGTCGAGGGCGAGGATCAGCTCGCGGATCATTTCGGCGTTGAAGGCGTTGTTCTTTTCTTCACGGCTGAGCCACAGGGTGGCAAAACCACGCGGGTCGGTCAGCAGTTCGAGGGTGTTGAAGTCGCTCATATTGTCCGTCTCCACAACTCTGTTCTTCTGTAGGAGCGAGCAAGCTCGCGATAAACGCTCAAACAACGCTGGCTACCAGATGCCCCGCGTCTTCGTTAACGACCATCGCGAGCAGGCTCGCTCCTACAGAAAAAATCACATCCGGAACACGCCGAAGCGGCTCGGTTCGATTGGCGCGTTCAACGACGCGGACAAGGCCAGGGCCAGTACGTCGCGGGTCTGGGCCGGGTCAATGACACCGTCATCCCACAGGCGCGCGCTGGAATAGTAGGGGTGACCCTGCTCTTCGTACTGGTCGAGGATCGGTTGCTTGATCTCGGCTTCCTGCTCGGCGCTGAAACCATGGCCACCGCGTTCGGCCTGTTCGCGCTTGACCTGCACCAGAACACCGGCAGCCTGTTCGGCGCCCATCACACCAATGCGCGCATTCGGCCACATCCACAGGAAACGCGGATCGTAGGCGCGGCCACACATGCCGTAGTTACCGGCGCCGAAGCTGCCACCGATGATCACCGTGAACTTCGGCACCTTGGCGCAAGCCACCGCCGTCACCAGTTTCGCGCCGTGCTTGGCGATGCCGCCGGCCTCGTATTTCTGGCCGACCATGAAGCCGGTGATATTCTGCAAGAACAGCAACGGAATGCCGCGCTGACAGGCCAGCTCAATGAAGTGCGCACCTTTCTGCGCCGCTTCGGCGAAGAGAATGCCGTTGTTGGCGAGGATCGCGATCGGGTAACCGTGCAGGTAGGCGAAACCGCAGACCAGCGTAGTCCCGAACAGCGCCTTGAACTCGTCGAACACCGATCCGTCCACCAGTCGCGCAATCACTTCACGCACGTCGAACGGTTGCTTGGCGTCGGCCGGGACCACACCGTACAACTCGTCACTGCTGTAGAGCGGGGCGATCGGCGTGCGTTGCTGAACCTCACCTTGCTTGCGCCAGTTGAGGTTGGCGACGCTGCGACGGGCGATGGCCAGGGCGTGTTCATCGCTCTCGGCGTAATGGTCGGCCACCCCGGAAATCTTGCAGTGCACATCGGCGCCACCAAGGTCTTCGGCACTGACCACTTCACCGGTCGCGGCTTTCACCAGCGGCGGGCCGGCGAGGAAGATCGTCGCTTGTTCGCGGACCATGATCGCTTCGTCGGCCATCGCCGGCACATACGCACCGCCAGCGGTGCAGGAGCCCATGACCACGGCAATCTGCGGAATGCCCATGGCGCTCATGTTGGCCTGGTTGAAGAAGATCCGCCCGAAGTGCTCGCGGTCCGGAAACACTTCATCCTGACGCGGCAAGTTGGCGCCACCGGAGTCCACCAGATAGATGCACGGCAGGCGGTTTTGCTGGGCGATGGTCTGGGCGCGCAGGTGTTTTTTTACTGTCAGCGGATAGTACGAGCCGCCTTTTACCGTGGCGTCGTTGGCGACGATCATGCATTCGACGCCTTCCACGCGGCCAATCCCGGCAATCACGCCAGCGGCGGGAACGTCTTCGCCATACACCTCGTAGGCCGCCAATTGGCTGATTTCCAGAAACGGAGAACCCGGATCCAGCAAGCGGTTGATGCGCTCGCGGGGCAGCAGTTTACCCCGCGAGGTGTGGCGCTCCTGCGCTTTCGGGCCGCCACCTTGGGCGACCTGGGCGAGCAGGGTGTGCAGGGCGTCGACCTGTTTGAGCATCGCCGCGCTGTTGGCGGCGAACTCCGCAGAACGTGGGTTGAGCTGGGTATGCAGGATAGCCATGGGCAGCTCCGTTTAGCGGGTTTCGTTGAACAGTTCGCGACCGATCAGCATGCGCCGGATCTCACTGGTGCCGGCGCCGATTTCGTACAGCTTGGCGTCACGTAGCAGGCGGCCCGCCGGGAATTCGTTGATGTAGCCGTTGCCACCGAGAATCTGGATCGCGTCGAGGGCCATTTGCGTGGCGCGTTCGGCGGAATAGAGGATTACCCCGGCGGCGTCCTTGCGCGTGGTTTCGCCGCGCTCGCAAGCCTGGGCCACGGCATACAGATAGGCGCGGCTGGCGTTGAGTTGGGTGTACATGTCGGCGACCTTGCCCTGGATCAGCTGGAATTCGCCGATGCTCTGGCCGAACTGCTTGCGGTCGTGGATGTACGGCACGATCAGGTCCATGCACGCCTGCATGATCCCGGTCGGGCCACCGGACAGGACAACGCGCTCGTAGTCGAGGCCGCTCATCAGCACCTTTACGCCACCGTTGAGCACGCCGAGGATGTTTTCTTCCGGCACTTCGACGTCATCGAAAAACAGCTCGCAGGTGTTCGAACCGCGCATGCCGAGCTTGTCGAACTTGTTGCTGCGGCTGAAGCCTTTCCAGTCGCGCTCGACGATGAAGGCGGTGATGCCGTGGGGGCCCTTTTCCAGGTCGGTCTTGGCGTAGATCACATAGGTGTTGGCGTCCGGACCGTTGGTGATCCAGGTCTTGCTGCCGTTGAGCACGTACTTGTCGCCGCGTTTGTCGGCACGCAGTTTCATCGAGACCACGTCGGAGCCGGCATTCGGCTCGCTCATGGCCAATGCGCCGATGTGCTCGCCGCTGATCAGTTTCGGCAGGTATTTGGATTTCTGTTCGTGGTTGCCGTTGCGGTTGATCTGGTTGACGCAGAGGTTGGAGTGGGCGCCGTAGGACAGGGCCACCGAGGCCGAGCCACGGCTGATTTCTTCCATGGCGACCACGTGGGCCAGGTAACCCAGGCCGGCACCGCCGTACTCTTCCGGCACGGTAATGCCCAGCAGGCCCATGTCGCCGAATTTGCGCCACAGGTCGGCGGGGAACAGGTTGTCGGTGTCGATCTGAGCGGCACGCGGGGCGATCTCTTTGGCGACGAAGGACTGAACCTGATCGCGCAGCATGTCGATGGTTTCACCGAGGGCAAAGTTCAGGGATGGGTAGCTCATGGGGCACCTTTTGGCTTTTTTGTCGGGCGGGGAGGGTCGTGATTCAGTTCTCACCTTTACGTTAACGTAAACCTGTGACGAATGGCTGTCAATCACCCTTTACGTTAACGTCAACTTGAGCGAGAGTAGGGGCAGTTCAAGATAGAAAAGCGGACCAACCCTGTAGGAGCGAGCTTGCTCGCGATGAGCTTAAAGGCGACGCATTTTTCAGGCAGTACGCGTCATCGTTGACCTCCATCGCGAGCAAGCTCGCTCCTACAGATGACCGCGAGTAGCCCATTAATAAAGACAATAGGGGTCGTCATGGATCAACCCAGTGCAAACCCGCAACGCAGTTACACCCGTGGTTCCCAGGATAAAGCCTTGCTGGCGATGACTATCGGCCAGGCGTTCGACAACACGGTTGCGCAGTACCCGGACGGGGAGGCGCTGGTGGTGCGCCATCAACAGCTGCGTTACACCTGGCGGCAATTGGCCGAGGCCGCGGACCTGCACGCCAGGGCGCTTCTGGCGTTGGGGCTGCAAGCCGGGGACCGTCTCGGCATTTGGGCACCGAACTGTGCGCAGTGGTGCATCAGCCAGATTGCCACCGCGAAAATCGGCGTGATTCTGGTCAATATCAATCCTGCGTATCGCAGTTCCGAACTCGAATACGTACTCAAGCAATCCGGTTGCCAATGGCTGGTATGTGCCGGGGCCTTCAAGACCTCGAACTATCACGCGATGCTGCAAGGCCTGGTGCCGGAACTGGCCGAGCAATCCATCGGCAAGTTGCACAGCGAGCGGTTGCCGGAGTTGCGTGGTGTCATCAGCCTGGATGCGCAGCCGCCATCGGGGTTCCTGCCATGGTCGCAACTGGCCGCTCTGGCAGGTAGCGTGACGCTCGAGCAACTGCATGAGCGCCAGGACAGTCTGAATTTCGATCAGCCGGTGAATATCCAGTACACCTCCGGCACCACCGGTTTCCCCAAGGGCGCGACCCTCAGTCACTACAACATTCTCAACAATGGCTACATGGTCGGCGAAAGCCTGGGCCTGACGGCGGCCGATCGCCTGGTGATTCCGGTACCGCTGTATCACTGCTTCGGCATGGTCATGGGCAACCTCGGCTGCATCACCCATGGCAGCACGATGATTTATCCGAATGACGCGTTCGATCCGCTGCTGACCCTCAACACCGTTGCCGAAGAAAAGGCCACAGCGTTGTACGGCGTGCCAACCATGTTCATCGCCATGCTCGATCAGCCGCAGCGCGCGGAGTTCGACCTGTCGAGCCTGCGCACCGGGATCATGGCGGGCGCAACCTGTCCTATCGAAGTGATGCGCCGGGTCATCAGTGAAATGCACATGAGTGAAGTGCAGATTGCCTACGGCATGACGGAAACCAGTCCCGTGTCGTTGCAGACCGGTCCGTCGGACGATCTGGAATTGCGCGTTACCACGGTCGGGCGCACCCAGCCGCAACTGGAAAGCAAGATCATTGACGAGGCGGGCAACCTGGTGCCCCGTGGCACTATCGGTGAGCTGTGTACCCGTGGCTACAGTGTGATGGTGGGCTACTGGAACAACCTCGAAGGCACCGCAGAAGCCATCGATCAGGCCGGCTGGATGCACACCGGCGACCTGGCGAGCATGAACGATGAGGGTTACGTGTGCATTGCCGGGCGTAACAAGGACATGATCATCCGTGGCGGTGAGAATATTTACCCGCGGGAACTGGAAGAGTTTTTCTTTACTCATCCGGCGGTTGCCGACGTTCAGGTGATCGGCATTCCTTGTTCGCGCTACGGCGAAGAGATCGTCGCCTGGATCAAGTTCCACCCCGGCCACAGCGCCACCGAGCAAGAGCTGCAAGCCTGGTGCAAGGAGCGCATCGCGCACTTCAAGACGCCGCGCTACTTCAAGTTCGTCGAGGAGTTTCCAATGACCGTGACCGGCAAGATCCAGAAATTCCGGATGCGCGAGATCAGTATCGAGGAGTTGCGCATCAACAAGGCCTGACGAGGCCTCTTGCAGGAGCGAGCTTGCTCGCGAAGAACTCAAGGATGCCGCGTTCATTCAGGATGTACGCGTTATCGTTGGCGACCTTCGCGAGCAAGCTCGCTCCTACAGAGGGCGGTGTAAAACCTGAATGCCAGACAGCACAAAGGGGAGCCGAAGCTCCCCTTTAATTTGTCGTTGCGCGTGCTCTTTTTTTATTATTGAGGGTCGGTCTGTTTTTGTTTTTGGCAACCGTTGCCCTTTACCGCTGTTTTTGGCGATCCCCATTCGGGATCAAGAGCAAACGTATTTTTTTGAGCGCTGATCTACTTTTTCGCCAAGCGATCCAACCAGTTCGGGAGCTACCTGAAGGTAGTTTTATTGTTCTCTGCCCGGTTGCGGGTAACTCCGAAAAGCACCCTGAAAAGCACATCTTCTCCAAAAAAATCTGTTAGCTGCGTCTCTGCCGTGTTGTTTTTGTTATGTCAGAGTCGTTACGTCTTGTTTTTATTAGGTTTGCCGCAATTTTTTTATTCTTGTTGTGCGATAGATATAGCAGAAGCCGTGCCAACTTTTTAAAAGCCTTTAAAATCAATGGTTTGGAGATTTGTAGGGTTTTTCGCCTCAGGTAAAACCCTACATTTTGTTTCCGTGTTACTCGTATGTGCCCACGTTTGTGTCCGCGCGGTAACACCCGGACACACTCAGCGTACTCACTGTGCGCTGCGGGCCTTGGCCACGCGGGAACCGGTAGGGCGACCCAGTACGGTGCAAATCTGCTGACCGGCGAGCATCAAGGCGTCCAGATCGATTCCGGTGTCGATGCCCAGGCCGTTGAGCAGGTAAACCACGTCTTCGGTCGCCACGTTACCGCTGGCGCCCTTGGCATAGGGGCAGCCGCCCAGGCCGGCGATGGAGCTGTCGAACACCGCGATGCCTTCCAGCAGGCTGGCGTAGATGTTGGCCACAGCCTGACCGTAGGTGTCGTGAAAGTGCCCTGCGAGTTTTTCCCGGGGCACAGCCTTTGATACCGCTTCGAACATCTTGCGGGTTGCGCCAGCGGTGCCGGTGCCGATGGTGTCCCCCAGCGAGACCTCATAACAGCCCATGGCATAGAGCTCGCGAGCGACCACGGCGACTTGCTCCGGGGCGACGTTCCCTTCATAGGGGCAGCCCAGCACACAGGACACATACCCGCGCACGGTCACCCCATGTTGTCTGGCAGCGTCCATGATCGGCCCGAAACGCTCCAGGCTTTCGCTGATCGAACAGTTGATGTTGCGCTGGGAAAAAGCTTCGGATGCTGCCGCGAACACGGCCACTTCCTTGACCCCGGCGGCGAGGGCATCTTCAAAGCCGCGCAGGTTGGGAGCGAGCGCGCCATACACCACACCCGGTTTGCGCTGTATCTGTGCGAAAACCTCGGCGGAACCGGCCATCTGCGGCACCCACTTGGGCGAAACGAAGCTGCCGACTTCTATATAACCGAGGCCCGCGGCCGTGAGCGCGTCGACCAGTTGCACCTTGTCGGCGACGCTGATGGGCTGGGCTTCGTTCTGCAGGCCGTCGCGCGGGCCGACTTCGACAATACGTACGTGGGAGGGGAGGGACATGGGCTTCGACCTGTGCTGATTGTTCGGAGAACCCTGTAGGAGCGAGCCTGCTCGCGATGGGCTCCCAGGCACCGCGTTTATCCAGCAGACACGCGTTATCGTTGACGGCCATCGCGAGCAAGCTCGCTCCTACAAGGGGGCGGTGTGGATTTACTGAATTGATTCCTGGCTTTTGAGCGTCTGCTCCAGCGCCTGCACGCAGCGCTCTTCGGCAGTATCCAGCTCCAGTTTCATCTGTTCGATGTCCAGCAACTGCTGTTCAAGCTGCTCACGGCGCTCGCTGATTTTCGCCAGCATGCTGTGCAGTTGCTTGGTGTTACCGCTGGAGGGGTCGTAGAGCTCGATCAGCTCGCGGCATTCAGCCAGCGAGAAACCGATGCGTTTGCCCCGCAGGATCAGCTTCAGGCTGACCTTGTCGCGAGGCGAGTAAATGCGTTCCTGGCCACGACGCTCGGGGCTGAGCAGGCCTTGCTCTTCATAGAAGCGAATGGCGCGGGTGGTGATGTCGAGCTCGCGGGCGAGATCGGAAATGCTGTAGGTCTGGCTGCTCATGGGCGCGCTCGCAAAAGGTCATGGCGCTAAGCTAATGGCAGGTTGACGTTTACGTCAAGGGGCATTGGATTTCGCTGTTCTTGCTGGCCCCTTCGCGAGCAGGCTCGCTCCCACAGGGGGAGCACATTCCAAATGTGGGAGCGAGCCTGCTCGCGAAAAAGGCACCTCGGTATCAAGCCTTAAGCCTTCTCGAGCTTTTTCTCCTGCGCCGTCACCTGCTGGCACAACTCGATCATCTGCTCGCGCATCCAGCGGTTCGCCGGGTCCTGGTCGGTGCTTTCGTGCCAGTACAGGTGGGTTTCCACCGGCGGCACATCGTTGACCGGCAGATAAAAGGCGTGCAGGTCGTTGCGGCGGGCGAAGCGTTCCGGCACGGTCATGACCATGTCCGTCTGCTGCAACACTTGCGAGGCCATCAGGTAATGCTGGGAGCGCAGGGCGATCTTGCGCTGGATGCCCATCTTGCCCAGTGCCAGGTCGACATGGCCGAGACCACTGCGGCGGCTGGAAATATGGATGTGGGTCAGGCCCAGGTAATCGTCCAGCGTGAGTTTCTCCTTGCCCGCCAGCGGATGCCCCTTGCGCATGGCGCACACGTAGCGGTCTTCCATCAACTTGACGTGGCGTACCTGCGGGTCGGTGTTGAGCGGCGCATCGACCGCGAAGTCGAGGCGCCCGGCTGCCAGTTCCTTGGTGGTTTCGCGGCGTTTGGACAGGAAGCTTTCGATGATCACCGTCGGCGCCAGGCGGCGCAGGCGCTGGAACAGCGGCGGCAGGATCACCGCTTCAGTGAGGTCGGTCATGCTGATGCGGTAGGTCTTGACCGCTTGCTGCGGGTTGAAAATGCGGCTTTCCTGCACCGACACGCGCAGCAGCGAGAGCGCGTTGCGTACCGGACCGATGATGTTCTGGGCCATGGGCGTCGGCACCATGCCCTGGGCGGTGCGCACGAACAGCGGGTCGTTGAAGGTCTCGCGCAGACGCGCCAGCGCATTCGACACCGCCGGTTGGGTAATGCCGACGATTTGCCCGGCGCGGGTCAGATTGGCTTCGGTGTAGATCGCGTCGAAGACGATGAAAAGGTTGAGATCGACCTTGCTCAGATTCATTACGCGGGCTCTCTTATTGTGTGGGCGGACTGACCGTGGCGAACAGCCGATCATATATCGGTGATGAATGTTAATACACGCCGAGAATAGGCTAGGTAAATTATCAACGCTGTTCTAGCATCGATACATGATCTAAACAACCTCCCCCAAGAAGGTATCTCGCTCATGGATTTCGCTTATTCGCCCAAGGTTCAGGAACTGCGCGAGCGCGTGACAGCGTTCATGGACACCTACGTTTATCCTGCCGAAGCGGTGTTCGAGCGCCAGGTCGCCGAAGGCGATCGCTGGCAGCCGACCGCGATCATGGAAGAGCTCAAGGCCAAGGCCAAGGCCGAAGGCCTGTGGAATTTGTTTCTGCCTGAGTCTGAACTGGGTGCGGGCCTGACCAACCTCGAATACGCGCCGCTGGCGGAAATCATGGGCCGCTCGCTGCTGGGGCCAGAGCCGTTCAACTGCTCGGCACCGGACACCGGCAACATGGAAGTGCTGGTGCGTTACGCCAACGAAGAGCAGAAGCAACGCTGGCTCGAACCCTTGCTGCGCGGCGAGATCCGCTCGGCATTCGCCATGACCGAACCGGATGTCGCATCCTCCGACGCCACCAACATGGCCGCCCGTGCGGTGCGCGATGGCGACGAGTGGGTGATCAACGGCAAGAAATGGTGGACCTCGGGTGCGTGCGATCCGCGCTGCAAGATCCTGATTTTCATGGGGCTGAGCAATCCGGACGGGCCGCGTCACGCCCAGCACTCGATGATTCTGGTGCCGGTGGACACCCCCGGGGTGAAAATCCTGCGTCCACTGCCGGTGTTCGGCTACGACGACGCTCCCCACGGACATGCCGAAGTGCTGTTTGAAAATGTCCGGGTGCCGTACGAAAACGTCCTGCTGGGCGAAGGCCGCGGCTTCGAAATTGCGCAAGGTCGCCTTGGCCCGGGCCGGATTCACCACTGCATGCGTTCGATCGGCATGGCCGAGCGTGCGCTGGAACTGATGTGCAAACGCTCGGTGAGCCGTACGGCATTCGGCAAACCCCTGGCGCGGCTGGGCGGTAACGTCGACAAGATCGCCGACTCGCGGATGGAGATCGACATGGCACGCCTGCTGACACTGAAGGCGGCGTACATGATGGACACGGTTGGCAATAAAGTGGCTCGCAGCGAGATCGCGCAGATCAAGGTCGTCGCGCCAAACGTTGCGTTGCGCGTGATCGACCGGGCAATCCAGATCCACGGCGGGGCAGGGGTTTCCAACGATTTCCCGCTGGCCTACATGTACGCAATGCAGCGCACCCTGCGCCTGGCCGACGGCCCGGACGAAGTGCACCGCGCGGCGATCGGCAAGTTCGAGATCGGCAAGTATGTGCCGAAGGAAATGATGCGTAGCGGGCACTGACAGGCACCGCGTTATCGTTCATCGCGAGCAGGCTCGCTCCCACAGGTTTAGTGCGACCTATGTAGGAGCGAGCCTGCTCGCGATGGCGTCAGCCGGCTCAACACAGCAACATCCGGCTCAATAAACCCAAACCTCAACCCGCCGATTCTTGATCCTTCCTTCATCGGCGCTATTGGCCGCTACCGGCATTTCGGCACCGAACCCACGGATCTCGCGAAACACCACGCCGCTCTTCACCAGCTCCCGCCGTACCGCCATGGCCCGCAGTTTCGACAACAGATCGGCGCGCGCCGGGTCGCTCTTGGCATCGCCAAACCCCACCAGCGTGACCTGTCCCTCGGTCTTGCCGTGCTGTTTCATATAGTCGAGCACCCGCCACAGGTCCTGTCGGGCCTTGTTGTCCAGGGTGGCGCTGCCTTCCTCGAAACGGAAGTTCACCGACAGTCGCTGCGCGTGACGGCTCAGCGCCTGATAACCCTCGGGCATCAGCGCATTGGGCGCCACGGCCATGGCCTGAACGGTTTGGGCGATAAAGCCGTTGGCGGCCACAATGGCTTGACCCTCAGTGCTTTGGGCAAAGGCCACCAGGGCCTTGGCCCAGGGATTTTGTTCGTTGGGTGGCAGGTAGAAGAACAAGCGGCGGGACAGCGGATAGTCTTCCGTGGCAATCAGGCTGTTGAGCGGCAGCATGGCTTGCGATTGACCATCGACAATGGCCACGGCTTTGGCCTGGCGCACGTAGGGTAAACCGATGAAACCGATGCCTTGTGGGTCTGCGCTGACCGCATCGGACAGTTGTTCGCTGGATTCGAAGCGTTTCGCCGCGCTGCCGAGGGTTTTCCCGCGACCACTGAGGACCAGTTCCTTGAAGGTGTCGTATGTCCCGGACTGATCATCCCGCGCATACAGATGAATCGCCCCGCCACGACCGCCGATGTCCTCCCAGGTCTTCACCTCGCCGCTGAAAATGCGCGCCAGTTGCACGGTGTCGAGTTGGTTCAGCGGATTGTCCGGGTGAAGGATGATCGCCAGGCCGTCGATGGCGATGACCTGTTCGGCGCTCGGGCTTTTCAGGTCACCGAGGGGCTGCAGGCTGGCCAGTTCGCTGTCCTTGATCGGGCGCGACGAGGCGGCCAGATCGGCACTGGCTGTTTTCAGCGCGGTGAAGCCGGTGCTGGAACCATGGGCTGCCACTTCAACCACGACCCGACGGCCCTGAACGGTTTCGCCGACTATGCGCAGTTCGTTGGCGGTGTCCGGGGTTTCACGGTGAATCCTGCGCAGGCCCTGTGCGCTCAGCAACCCCTCGACCAGCGCCGGCCCCAATGCCGCGCCGATGGTGTTGGAACCCTGAATGCGCAGCACCGGGCCGTGTTCGGGTGTCGGCAAGTCGCCGGCCGAGCCCGCCTGCGGCAAGCCCATGCACAGCATCAACAGGAACAACACGCGCAGCATCATGCCGGCACCTTATATAGCCAAAGGAGGTGTCGGGAGATTAAGTCAGTAAGGTTTCCGAAATGTGACGCTTTAACCAGATGTGGGAGCGAGCCTGCTCGCGAAGAGGCCGGCACAGCCAACATCTCCTACGCCTGACACTCCGCTTTCGCGAGCAGGCTCGCTCCCACAGTAGCTTGATGTGAATCTTGAACAGTCAGCTCAACTCAAGCCAGATCGGCGCATGGTCCGAAGGTTTTTCCATGCCGCGCAGTTCGTAGTCCACCCCGGCAGCCTTCACCCGTGGCAGCAAGCCCTGGGAGGCGAGGATCAGGTCGATACGCAGGCCACGCTTGGGCTCGTCTTCGAAGCCACGGCTGCGATAGTCGAACCAGCTGAAGGTGTCGGTCACGTCCGGGTTCAAGTGACGGAAACTGTCGACCAGGCCCCAGTTTTTCAGGCGGGCCATCCACTCGCGCTCCTCCGGCAGGAAGCTGCATTTGCCGGTTTTCAGCCAGCGTTTCATGTTGTCCGGGCCGATGCCGATGTCGCAGTCTTCCGGGGAGATGTTCACATCGCCCATCACCACCAGTGGCTGGTCGTTCTTGAACTGGCTTTCCAGCAATAGCTGCAAGTCGTTGTAGAAGCGTTCCTTGGCCGGGAATTTGGTCGGGTGGTCGCGGCTTTCGCCCTGTGGGAAATAACCGTTCATGATGGTCACCGGCACGCCGTTGGCGTCGGCGAAGGTGCCCCAGATGAAGCGTCGCTGGGCGTCTTCTTCGTCGGTGGCGAAACCTTTATGCAGGGCCAGCGGCTCCTGGCGCGAGAGCAGGGCGACGCCGTAGTGGCCCTTTTGCCCGTGGAAATACACGTGATAGCCCAGGGCCCTGACTTCATCGAGGGGGAACTGGTCGTCGTGGACCTTGGTTTCCTGCAGGCCGATCACATCGGGCTGGTGCTTTTCGATCAGCGCCGCCAGCTGATGGGGACGGGCGCGCAGCCCGTTGATGTTGAAGGAGACGATCTTCATGGTCGGCAGTCCTGGCAAAAGGGCGATGCTAGCTGACATGTGGGAATCGGGCCAGTGTGGGGTGAGGGGATTCGGTTTTGCCTGTCAGCGTTATGTGGGCAGTAATGGCCCCTTCGCGAGCGGGCTCGCTCCCACAGGGAATAGATGTGGTTTGTACCTTTGTGGGAGCGAGCCCGCTCGCGAAGGCGATTTCATTGCCTACACTGATTGCGGATCTGTAAGGAACTGTGTCGGTGCCAACCGGCTCGTAACAACAAGAGCGCAGCCTTCCGAGCTGTGCCGGGGAGATCAACCGTCATGCCCGAAACCTCGACCGCCATCGCCGATGTTCACATGCTCGGCAGCGGCTACGCCCGCGAAGCGCGTTCGCTGCTGTACCAGGCTTATCGACACGAGCCGACTTTCGGCTATTTGTTCGAAGCCGAACGCCCCGGTTACGAACAGCGGGTTCGCGCCACTGTGCGCGAACTGGTGACCCAGCATTTTCTCCAGGACCTGCCGGCCATCGGCCTGCTGGTCAACGACCGCCTGATCGGCATCGCCCTGATCGCACCGCCGCAACGTCGTCTTGGCGTCACCGAAAGTTGGGCCTGGCGCCTGCGCATGGTGCTCAGCACGGGGTTTCGCTGCACTCGTCGCTACCTCGAATATCACGCTGCCGTGGAGGCTTGCGTGCCGAACGACTCGGTGCACGTCCTGCCATTGCTGGGGGTACATCCGCAGTTCCAGGGCAAACACTTCGGCGAGCAATTGCTGCAGGCCGTGCACAACTGGTGCGCGGTGGATGAAAACTCACAGGGCGTGATTCTCGACACCGGCAATCCGCGTTATCTGGAGTTCTACAAGCGCCAGGGCTATGAAGAAATCGGCGAGGTCGCCGTAGGACCGGTTCGCGAACATGTGTTTTTTCACCCCAATCCCCAGGTGTTGCACAGCGCATCGGCTTAGATGGCGAACTTTCCTTGCGTGCCAGGCTCTATCACGCTCTCAAGCTCGTGATAGCATCCGCGCCTATGAAGTTTCCAGGAAGAAATACCAGCGGTGTGCTGATGCTGATGATCAGCTGCGCGGCGCTGGCACAAAGTGAATTGGATGTACGGGTCAAACCATCCAATGATGAGCTCAAGGCCAATATAGAAGGCTATATCGGCAGCCTCGGCGATCGCGATGAACAGGCGTTGCTGCGCTTCAGCCGTGGCGCCGAAGAACAGGCGCGCAAGGCCGCCCAGGCCTTGGGTTATTACCAGCCGCAGATCGACAGTGAGGTGAAGGGTGGCGACACGCCGCGCCTGGTATTGAAGGTCGACCCCGGTGAGCCGGTGCGTCTGCGCAATGTCACGGTGCGTGTCGATGGTCCGGCAGCCTCCCTCAAGTCCTTTCGAGTCCCCAAGAGCGACGCGCTCAAGCCCGGTGCCGTGCTCAATCATGGCCGCTACGAGGACGCCAAGCGCCTGATCCAGAATCAGGCTTCGCGGTATGGCTTTTTCAGCGGCCGTTTCACCCGTTCAAAGCTGTCGGTCGATCCCCGGGCCGGCGTCGCCGATATCGAATTGATCTATGAAAGTGGTCCGCGCTATACCCTGGGCAAGGTCAGCTTCGAGGGTGATACGCCGTTCGATGACGAGCTGCTGCAACGCATGGTGCCATTCAAGGCCGGTACGCCCTATGACTCGGAACTGATCGCCGAACTCAACCAGAACCTGCAATCGAGCGGCTACTTCGAGGGCGTGCGCGTGGACGCAGCACCCACGGCGTCCAAGGGCGATGCGATCCCGGTGGACGTCAAGCTTGAAACCCGCAAGCCACGGACCATGGGCCTGGGCCTGGGTTTCTCCACCGACGTCGGCCCACGGGCCAAGGCCAACTGGACCCGGCACTGGGTCAACGCGCAAGGGCACAGTTACGGTTGGGAGGCCGAAATCTCGGCGCCGCGGCAAAACGTCGGGCTGTTCTACGACATTCCGCTGGACCCACCGCTGACGGACAAACTGCGTTTTGCCGGCGGCTATCAGAATGAGGACATCGCGGGCACCGACACCCACAGCAAGCTGCTGACCCTGGGTCCCGAGTGGCACAGCAAATTGCCCAGCGGCTGGCAACGGGTGGTGTCGCTGAAGTGGCAGCGCGAGGATTACCAACTGGGTGACGACTCGGGACTCAGTAACTTGCTGATGCCCGGTGTGAGCTATTCGTACCTAAAAAGCGACAACCGCATCGACCCGCACAACGGTTATCGCCTGCAATTCGAAAGCAAGGTGGCCAAGGAAGGACTGGGTTCCGACAGCAACCTGATCTACGGCACGGCATTGGTCAAAGGCCTGACCACGGTGTTCGACAACCATCGCTTCCTCGGGCGGGTGCAGGTCGGCGGCAGTGCCACCAACGGTTTCAAATCGGTGCCGCCGTCGTTGCGCTTCTTCGCCGGTGGCGACCAGAGTGTGCGCGGTTACGACTATCAGAGCCTGTCCCCGGAGAACTCCGACGGTGACCGCATCGGTGGTCGCTACATGGTGGCCGCCAGTGCGGAGTATCAGTATTCCATCGCCGAAAAATGGCGGGTCGCGACCTTTGTCGATCAGGGCAACTCCTTCAATACACTTGAACTGCCGAATCTCAAGACCGGGGTCGGTATCGGCGTGCGCTGGGTATCGCCGGTGGGGCCGATCCGCCTCGACCTGGCGCATGCGCTGGACGACGATGGCGGCATTCGACTGCACTTTTCCATGGGGCCTGAGCTGTGAAGCGTGGTTTGAAAGTAACGCTGCTGGCGATGGCCGCGCTGTTGATGCTGGTTGTCCTGACACTGGCCACGGTGTTGGGCACGGCGACGGGCAGCCGCTGGGCGTTGGGCTTTGTGCCGGGTTTGACCCTGGATAACTTCCAGGGCCGGCTGGGCGGGCAGTGGAGTGCCGACCGGGTGTTGTGGCAACAGGACAACAACCGGGTCGAGCTGAGCCAGGTGATTTTTGCCTGGTCGCCGCTGTGCCTGACCCGCATGACTTTGTGCATCGAGCAGTTGCAGGCCGATCAGGTCAGCCTGACCTTCCCGCCGGGTGCGGAAGAACCGGGCAGCGGCCCGATCACGCTGCCGGAACTCAAGTTGCCGTTGGCCATCGAGCTTGGAGCGGTCAAGGTCGGCCGCCTGCTGTTCAACGGCAGCGAAGAGCTCAAGGGTTTGCAGCTGGCGGCGCACTGGACGGCGGCCGGTTTGCAGATCGACGCGGTATCGTTACAGCGCGAAGACCTGAGCCTGAACCTGTCCGGCCTGCTGCAACCGAGCGGTCACTGGCCGCTCAGCGCCGAAGGCCAACTGACCCTTTCGTCGACGCCTGAGCCCTTGGCACTGGCGCTGAAGATCGACGGCGACCTGCTGAAAACCCTGAACCTGAAAGCCGACAGTAGCGGTTACCTCAACGGACAACTGACCGGTGAACTGCAACCGCTGGTGGAAAACCTGCCGGCCAGGGTGCGAATCACCGCCGATGGCTTCAAGCCCGGTGCCGATCTGCCGGACACCCTGCAACTCAATCAGCTTGAGCTCACGGGTGCCGGCGACTTGAAGAACGGCTACGCGCTGCTCGGCAAAGCCACGCTGCCCGCCGAGCAAGGGCCGGTCGCCCTGGCGCTGCAAGGCAAGGTCGACGCCAGGGGCGCACAGATCGCCGCGCTGGACCTGACCGCCAACGACAAGCAAAGCCTCAAGCTCACCGGGCAGCTGGACTGGAGCAAAGGCCTGAGCGCCGAGGCGAAGATCGACTGGCTGGACTTCCCGTGGCACCGTCTCTATCCGTTGATCGACGAGCCGGAGGTGGCGTTGCGCCGCTTCAACGGCGAGGTGTCCTACACCGACGGCAAGTACCTCGGTCATTTTGACGCGGCGGCAGATGGTCCGGCTGGCGCGTTCACCCTGGCCAGTCCGTTCGCGGGCGACCTGACGAAAATCTACCTGCAACAGATTCAACTCCAGGCCGGGCAGGGCAAGGCCGAAGGGCACCTGAACCTGCAATTCGCCGACGGCATCGCCTGGGATACCGCGCTGGATTTATCGGCGATCAACCCGGCGTACTGGGTCGGGGAGCTGCCGGGCACCCTGGCCGGACCGTTGCGCAGTCAGGGCGAGATGAAGAACGACACGCTCAGCCTCAATGCCGACCTGGACCTCAAGGGCAAACTGCGCGGGCAACCGGCGGTGATCCAGGCCAAGGCCGATGGCCGTGGCGAGCAATGGAACCTCTCCGCCCTGCAAGTTCGCCTCGGCGATAACAGCATCAGCGGCAAAGGCAGCCTGCAACAGAAACTCGCCGGGCAGATCGATCTCAAGCTGCCGCGCCTGGCCCAGCTCTGGCCGCAACTGCGTGGCCAACTCAATGGCCGCGTGGATGTCGCCGGCACACTCAAGGCGCCCCAAGGCAAGCTTGACCTGCAAGGCTCGCAACTGGCCTTCCAGGACAGTCGCCTGCAAAGCCTGAACATCGACGCCACGCTGGACAGTGCACAACGGGCGAAAATCGACCTCAAGGGCAGCGGCATCCAGACCGGCGACACCGCACTGGGAACGCTGACCGCCAGCGGCCAGGGCGACATCAAAAACCAGAAGCTGAGCCTCGACCTGCAAGGGCCGAAGCTGAAACTGGCCCTGGGCCTGGACGGTGCGCTGGACAAGGGCAATTGGCGCGGACGTTTGGCCAGCGGTGATATCCAGGCCGGTGGTCAGGACTGGAAGCTGCAAGGGCCGGCGAAACTCGAACGCCTGGCGGACGGCAAAATCAACTTTGGCGCCCATTGCTGGGCATCCGGCCAGGCCAGCCTGTGCGGTGAAGACTCGCGCCTCATGCCCGAGCCGAAGCTGCGTTATCACCTCAAGCAATTCCCGATCGACAGCCTCGCACAGTGGTTGCCGAAGGATTTCGCCTGGCAGGGCCGGCTCAATGCCGACCTGCAACTGGACCTGCCGGCCAGTGGTCCGAACGGCCAGATCAGCGTCGATGCCGGTGGCGGCACCTTGCGTATCAAGGAAAAGGACCAGTGGCTGGACTTCCCCTACCAGACCTTGAAGCTCACCAGCAAACTCACGCCCAAACGCATCGACACCGAACTCGATTTCGTCGGTGGCAAGCTCGGTGAACTGATGGTGCAGGCGCAGCTCAATCCGTTGCCGAAGAACAAACCGCTGAGTGGCTCGTTCCGCTTGAGCGGGCTGGACCTGTCGGTGGCACGACCGTTTGTGCCCATGGTCGAAAAGCTGGCCGGGCGCCTGAATGGCAGTGGCACGATTTCCGGCGGGCTGTTGGCGCCGCAGGTCAATGGCAGCCTGCAACTCAGCGACGGCGTGGTGGCCGGGCCCGAGTTGCCGATGGAGTTGCAGAACCTGCACGTTCAAGCGCTGATTGCCGGTGAAAGCGTACAGCTCAATGGCGGCTGGAACAGCGGCAAGGCCGGGCAGGGCAGCCTGAGCGGCAACATCGCCTGGGGCCAGGCGCTGGTGGTGGATCTGGCGCTCAAGGGGACGCAGTTGCCGGTCACTGTCGAGCCTTACGCCAAGCTTGAAGTCGCACCGGACCTGAAGATCTCGATGAAGGGCGACGAGCTGGCCATCGCCGGCAAAGTGCTGGTGCCCAAAGGCGAGATCACCATTCGCGAGTTGCCGCCGTCGACGGTCAAGGTCTCCGATGACACGGTGATCGTCGGCCAGCAAACCGAGCAGGGCAAGCCGCCGCTAGCCATGAAGATGGACATCGAAGTGCTGGTCGGCGAGGACAAGTTGAGCTTTGCCGGGTTTGGCCTGACGGCCAATGTGCAAGGGCATGTGCACATCGGCGACAACATGGACACCCGTGGCGAGCTGTGGCTCAACGACGGCCGCTATCGCGCCTACGGCCAGCGGCTTTCGGTGCGCCGGGCGCGCTTGCTGTTTGCCGGGCCCATCGATCAGCCGTACCTGGACATCGAGGCCATTCGCAAGACCGACGACATCATCGCCGGCATCCGTTTGAGTGGCAGCGCCGAGCAGCCGACCACGCAGATCTTCTCCGAACCGGCCATGAGCCAGGAGCAGGCCCTGTCTTATCTGGTGCTCGGGCGTCCGCTGAGCAGCAATGGCGAAGACAACAACATGCTCGCCCAGGCGGCCCTCGGTCTGGGCCTGATGGGCAGTGCCGGGGTGACGGGCGATCTGGCGAAGAACCTGGGGATCCAGGACTTCCAGCTCGACACCCAGGGCAGCGGCACCACCACCAGTGTGGTGGCCAGCGGCAATATCTCCGAGAAGCTCAGCCTGCGCTATGGCGTTGGCGTGTTCGAACCGGCCAACACCATCGCCTTGCGCTACAAGCTGAGCAAAAAGGTCTACCTCGAAGCCGCCGGCGGCGTGGCCAGTTCGCTGGACATCTTCTACAAGCGGGATTTCTAATTCTCAATCAAGCGGCGGTTCGGCAATCCGGTTTGCCTGCTCAGGCGGCCTGATAGCCGGCGTTTGCTTTGTTGACTGAGTACATATCCGTTTTTTGGGTTATGGCGACTGGTGGTTTCGCCCTTACGGCGAGTTCCTTTTGTCAAACGACACAAAAGGAACCAAAAAGTCTCGCCCCTTACGTACGGCCCCTCGCTTGGGCTCGGGGTTCCTTCGCTCCGGCATTCATCCGGGGGCATTGCCCTACGGTTTGCTTCGCTGCACCTCCCTGCAATGTGTGCGGCTTCGCCGCACGGCGCTGCGCGCCAATCCCCGGATGAACGCCTCCGCTCAGCCTGCCGAGGGGGCGGGTGGATCAAGATCAAGAGCGGCAGGCGAGCTAACGCTCGGCCCTGTAGGAGCGAGCTTGCTCGCGATGGTCGTCAACGATAACGCGGGCTGTCTGAATGCCCGCGTTGTCCTGGCGTTTTTAGCGAGCAAGCTCGCTCCTACAGGGAAACGGGGGCACCAGCCAAAGTCAGGTCGGCTGTCAGGCCGCCTCGCTTTGGCTTTTGCGGTGTACGCCCCCTCGAGAGGTCGAGCGCAGGTTCTGCGCAGTGGGCAACCCGGCATGGATGCCGGGTTAGCCGCGTACGGCCATGGATGGCCGATCGCGGCGGGCCCACGGAGCAGGACCGGAGCGAGGGAATGCCGAGCCTTGGCGAGGCACCGAACGTCAGGGGCAAGAGCCCTTGGTTACTTGGGGCTCTTCCAAGTAACCCGCTGTAAGAGCGGAACCAATAGTCGCCGTTACCTCAGCAACGGATATGTACACCATCAACAATAAGGTCAGAAAAGCGGTGACATCCGTCTATGACCACAAAACCCGACACCACCAGTCAACTATTTACCAAGCCAGCTAACTATTACGTTGACATTCGCTGCCTAGGCAGTAACATTTCGACATGTATTCACTGCCTAGGCAGCTAATTGGTGGCCAGATGAAACATTTCTCCCCGGACGATTTCCACAATTGCCATCTCGGCCTGTTGCTCGGACGTGCCGCGCTGCTCAAGGACCGGATTCTCGACACCCGCATGGAACCCCACGGCATCACCGCCGCGCAGTTCAAGGTGTTGATCATCATGGCCCAGTACGGCGTCGATTCGCCGGGCGAGTTGTGCCGTCACCTGTCCCTCGACAGTGGCTCGATGACGCGCATGCTCGATCGTCTGGAACAGAAAGGTTTCCTTGCCCGCCAACGCTCCGACGCGGATCGCCGCCAGGTACAGCTTGTGCTCACGGAAGAAGGCCAGAAGCTCGCCGGGCTGTTGCCGCACATCGGCGCCGAAGCCATGAATGAACTGGCCGGTGCCATCACTCCAGAGGAGCTGAAAACCCTGGAGCTGATCCTGAAGAAAATTTTGCTGGCAGCCGGTGACCCGATCACTGTGCTGCGTGTAGGTGATAAATGAGCAGTAAACCCTTGCGTACCGGCTTGAGCCTGGTGCTGTTGGCCATGAGCGTCGTCGGTTGCGCCAGTTACAGCGGCCTGAAGACCGAAGGTGTCAAACTCGACGCGAAGAGCCTCAAGGCCGGGCAATCCCTCAGTGGCGTGACCCTGTCGCCGGCCGCCTGGCCGAAAAGCGACTGGTGGAAAAGCCTCGGCGACCCGCAACTCGACGGGCTGATCCGCGAGGCCCTGCGCGACAGCCCGGACATGCAAATTGCCGACGCCCGTGCCCATCAGGCCAGTGCCGCAGCCTACGCCGCCGACGCCGCCCGGATGCCGACCCTGGATGCCAGCGCCGGTGTCAGCCGCTCGCGCCTGGCCCGGGACCAGGACCCGCGCGGGCAGGGTGACGCTTACGCCACCATTCGCAACATCAGCGCCGGTTTCAACTACAACTTCGACCTGTGGGGCGGTCAGCGCGACGCCTGGGAAGCCGCCCTCGGCGAGGCCCGTGCCGCTGAAGTGGACCAGCAGGCTGCGCAACTGACGCTGGTCGCCGATGTCGCCCGGGCCTATAGCGATCTCGGACAGGCGCACATCGTCTATGACCTGTCCAGCGAAGACCTCAAGCGCACCCGGCAAATGCTCGAACTGAGCCAGCGGCGCCTGACTGCCGGGATCGACAGCCAGTACCAGTTCCAGCAGACCGAAAGCCTGGAAGCCACCTCCCAGGCCAACCTGATCGACGCGCAAAAGCACCTGAACAGCGCGAAAATCGCCCTCGCGGTACTGCTCGGCAAAGGCCCTGACCGCGGCAATGAAATTGCCCGACCCAACATTCTTCAGCCGAGCGTGGTAGCGCTACCTTCGGTGCTGCCGGCCGAACTGCTCGGGCGTCGCCCGGACCTGGTGGCTGCGCGCTGGCGGGTCGAGGCAGCGAGCAAAAGCATCGACGCCGGCAAGACCCGGTTCTATCCCAATTTGAACCTCAGCGCCGCTGCCGGTGCCGAATCCTTGTTGGGCGATGCGATGTTTGGTTCGGCCAGCCGCTTCTTCAACATTGCACCGACGATTTCTGTGCCGATCTTCGACGGTGGCCGCTTGCGCGCCGACCTCGATTCGCGTGACGCCGATTACGACCTCGCCGTGGCGCAGTACAACAAAAGCCTGGTGAAGGCGCTGGGGGATGTCAGTGACAGCATCAACCAGTTGCGCGATATCGGCCGGCAAATCGCTGCCCAGCAGCACGCCACCGACATTGCCCAGGACTCCTACAACACCGTGGTCCAGCGTTACGGTTCCGGCATCGGCAACTACCTGGACGTGCTCAGCATCGAGCAGCAATTGCTCCAGGCCCAGCGTCAGCTGGCCAACCTGAATGCCGAGCAGATTGACCTGTCGATCCAACTGATGCAGGCGCTGGGCGGCGGTTTCCAGCCTGAGGCCATGGCCTCGGCCGATGCCACTCCAGCCACGCTGACCCACTAATTCAAGGTACTTGTCATGGCCACTGCCGATACAACTCAACCTCCTGAAAACACCCAGGGCAACCCCAATTCGGGCAAGCGCAAGTTCATGCTGTTGGTGCTGGCTGCCGCTGTCGTGCTCAGCGGCGCGGGCGTCTGGGCCTACCACGAGTTTTACGGGCGCTGGAGCGAAAGCACCGACGACGCCTATGTGAACGGCAACGTGGTGGAAATCACGCCGCTGGTCACCGGCACCGTGGTCAGCATCGGCGCCGATGATGGCGATCTGGTGCATGAAGGCCAGGTGCTGGTGAACTTCGACCCGAACGACGCCGAAATCGGCCTGCAAAACGCCCAGGCCAATCTGGCCCGCACGGTGCGCCAGGTGCGTGGCCTGTACAGCGATGTGGATGGCATGAAAGCCCAGGTCAACGCCCAGAAAGCCGAAGTGCAAAAGGCCCAGGACAATTTCAGCCGGCGCAAGAACCTCGCCGCCGGCGGGGCGATTTCCCAGGAAGAACTGTCCCACGCCCGCGACGACCTGGCCTCGGCGCAAAACGCCTTGGCCAACGCCGAGCAAAAGCTCAAGACCACCAGCGCGCTGGTCGATGACACCGTGGTTTCATCGCACCCGGACGTGATGGCCGCCGCTGCGCAACTGCGCCAGGCTTACCTGAACAACTCACGCAGCGTCCTGATTGCACCGGTCACCGGTTACGTGGCCAAGCGTTCTGTACAACTGGGCCAACGCGTGCAACCGGGCACCGCGCTGATGGCGGTGATTCCGCTGAATCAGCTGTGGATCGACGCCAACTTCAAGGAAACCCAGCTGCGTGACATGCGCATTGGCCAGCCGGTCGAGATCGAAACCGACCTCTATGGCAGCGACGTCAAATACACCGGCACCATCGACAGCCTTGGCGCCGGGACCGGCAGCGCCTTTGCCCTGCTGCCGGCGCAGAACGCCACTGGCAACTGGATCAAGATCGTGCAGCGTGTGCCGGTGCGTATCCACGTCAACGCCGAAGAGTTGGCCAAACACCCGTTGCGGGTCGGCCTGTCGACCATGGTCGACGTGAACCTGCGCGACCAGAGCGGGCCGGTGCTGGCGCAACAGCCACCGCAGAAGGCTTCGTTCAGCACCAACGTCTACGACCGTCAGTTGGCCGAGGCCGACGCGATGATCACCCAATTGATCCACGACAACAGCGCCGCGGTCAGCAAGACCGCGCAACGCTGATATGCCATCACATTGACCCTGTGGGAGCGAGCCTGCTCGCGATTGCGGACTGACATTCAACATCAATGTCGACTGAACCGACGCCTTCGCGAGCAGGCTCGCTCCCACAGGGTTAGCTGCGTCTGTAACGGGCGCAGCGCCACCTGAGCTTCAAAGGATTTGCGATGAGCAATAACGCGTCTTTCACACCGCCCAGCCTGTTGCTCAGCACCATCGGCCTGTCGCTGGCGACTTTTATGCAAGTGCTCGATACCACCATCGCCAACGTGGCGTTGCCGACGATCTCCGGCAACCTGGGCGTGAGTTCGGAGCAGGGCACCTGGGTGATCACCTCGTTTGCGGTGAGCAACGCCATCGCCTTGCCGCTGACCGGCTGGCTCAGTCGGCGCTTTGGCGAGGTGAAGCTGTTTGTCTGGGCGACACTGCTGTTCGTGCTGGCCTCGTTTTTGTGCGGGATTTCCACGTCCATGCCCGAGCTGGTGGGCTTTCGGGTGCTGCAAGGAGTAGTGGCCGGACCGCTGTACCCAATGACCCAGACCCTGCTGATCGCGGTGTACCCACCGGCGAAACGGGGGCTGGCCCTGGCATTGCTGGCGATGGTCACGGTGGTCGCGCCGATTGCCGGGCCGATCCTCGGCGGCTGGATCACTGACAGCTACAGTTGGCCGTGGATTTTCTTCATCAATGTGCCAATCGGCTTGTTCGCTGCCTGGGTGGTGACGCAGCAGATGAAAAAGCGCCCGGTGGTCACCAGCCGCCAACCGATGGATTACGTCGGCCTGATCGCACTGATCATCGGCGTCGGGGCGCTGCAGATCGTGCTCGACAAGGGCAACGATGCCGACTGGTTCGAATCGAGCTTCATCATTATCGGCTCGGTGATTTCGGTGGTGGCCCTGGCGTTCTTCATCATCTGGGAAATGACCGACGAGCATCCGGTGGTCAACCTGCGCCTGTTCGCCCATCGCAACTTCCGTTACGGCACCATCGTGCTGATTCTGGGGTACGCCGGGTTCTTCGGGATCAACCTGATCCTGCCGCAGTGGCTACAAACGCGACTGGGCTACACCGCGACCTGGGCCGGTTTTGCCGTGGCACCGCTGGGGATCCTGCCGGTTCTGCTGGCGCCGTTTGTCGGTAAATACGCGCCGAAGTTCGATATGCGCGTGCTGGCGGGCGGGGCGTTCCTGGCCATCGGCCTGAGCTGTTTCATGCGCGCAGGCTTCACCAATGAAGTGGACTTCCAGCACATCGCGCTGGTGCAACTGTTCATGGGTATAGGCGTGGCGCTGTTCTTCATGCCGACCCTGACCATCCTGCTGTCGGACCTGCCACCGAGCCAGATTGCCGACGGTTCCGGGCTGGCGACGTTCTTGCGGACCCTGGGCGGCAGTTTCGCGGCATCGTTGACCACCTGGATCTGGATTCGCCGGGCCGATCAACACCATGCCTACCTGACCGAAAGCATCACCCCGTTCGACCCGGCGACGCGCGAAGCGCTGACCCAGCTGGGCGGGGCAGGGGCCAAGGCCTACACGCAGCTGGAGCAGACGGTGATCAGCCAGGCGTACATCATGTCCACGGTGGATTACTTCACCTTGCTGGGCTGGATGTTCATGGGGCTGATCCTGATTGTCTGGCTGGCCAAGCCGCCGTTTACCGCCAAGGCCGGGCCTGCGGCATCCGCGGGCCACTAAACTCCACACAACCCCTGTAGGAGCGAGCCTGCTCGCGATGGACTTCAGGGCAGCGCGATTAGTCAGGAAATACGCGTTACCGTTAACGTCCATCGCGAGCAGGCTCGCTCCTACAAGGTTTTGTGTTTGGCAGTCAGTTTGCAGGTGCTGCCAACTGCGGTGGCGGCGCGAAATCAAAGGGCGCCAGGGCAAACCCTTGCTCATCCACCTGCAACGCCCAGCCCTGACGATCCCAATCCCCCAGCACAATGCGCCGGGCCGCCTGCTCGCCCAGCTGCAACTTGTGAATCGCGGGACGGTGGGTATGCCCGTGGATCAGGGTTTTCACGCCGTATTGCTGCATGATCCGCGGAATCTCTTCGGGCGTGACATCGACGATGTCATTGGCCTTCATCCGTGTTTGCGCACGGCTTTCACTGCGCAGCTTGCGCGCCAGCTTGTGCCGGGTGCGCAGCGGCAGATTGCGCAGGATGAACAGGGTGATCGGGTTACGCAGGTAGCGACGCAGCTTCATATAGCTTTCGTCGCGGGTACAGAGGCTGTCGCCGTGCATCAGCAGCACTGGCTCGCCGTTGAGTTGCACGACACTCGGATCCTTCAACAATGTGCAGCCGGCTTCTTTGCAGAACGCCTTGCCGAGCATGAAGTCGCGATTGCCGTGCATCAGGAAAATGGCCGTGCCGCTGTCGCTGAGGTCGCGCAGGGCCTGGCAGATGGAGCGCTGGAAGGGGGTCATGGCGTCGTCGCCAATCCACACCTCGAAGAAGTCGCCCAGAATGTACAACGCACTCGCCGAGCGGGCGCGTCCGGCGAGCAAATCCAGAAACGCCCGGGTAATGTCCGGGCGCTCCTCTTCCAGATGCAAGTCTGAAATCAGCAGTATCACTCAATGATCTCGGCTTTCTCGATGATCACGTCGTCTGCCGGTACGTCCTGGTGGCCGGCCTTGGAAGTGGTGGACACGCCTTTGATCTTGTCGACAACGTCGGTGCCGGCGGTCACTTTACCGAATACCGCGTAGCCCCAGCCTTGAACGTTCTTGCCGCTGTGGTTCAGGAAGCTGTTGTCCGCCACGTTGATGAAGAACTGGGCGGAAGCCGAATGCGGCTCCATGGTGCGGGCCATGGCGATGGTGTACTTGTCGTTGGAAAGACCGTTGTCAGCTTCGTTCTGAATGCTTGGACGCTTGTCTTTCTTTTCTTTCATGCCTGGCTCGAAACCGCCGCCCTGGATCATGAAGTTACCGATGACGCGGTGGAAAACAGTGTTTTCGTAGTGACCGGCTTTGACGTACTCGACGAAGTTGGCCACGGTGATCGGGGCTTTTTCGGCGTTCAGTTCGATGACGATGTCGCCAAAGTTGGTAGTCAGTTTGACTTGGGTCATGATCGTTACTCATTTAAGGAATTCGTGGTTTTGGGACATGCCATCCCGCAACCGGTTCAGCCTGTCTCGGCCAAGGTGCGCAGTTTAGCGTGACAGGCACGAAATTCGAGGCTGTTTTTTCATTTACGGCCTATTAAATGCGACGGTTTACAGAGCGCGCTCTGTCAGGGCCTTGACAGCATCGGCTATGATAGCGGCTTTGTTTTGTCCGGCCTTCATTACGGCCATGCACCTGTACGTTCAAGGATCCTATGAGCAAGCCCACTGTCGACCCTACCTCGAATGCCAAGACCGGCCCTGCCGTGCCGGTCAACTTCCTGCGGCCGATCATCCAGGCAGACCTGGACTCGGGCAAGCACACGCAAATCGTCACCCGTTTCCCGCCTGAACCCAACGGCTACCTGCACATCGGCCACGCCAAGTCGATCTGCGTGAACTTCGGCCTTGCCCAGGAGTTCGGCGGCGTCACGCACCTGCGTTTCGACGACACCAACCCGGCCAAGGAAGACCAGGAATACATCGACGCGATCGAAAGCGACGTCAAATGGCTGGGCTTCGAATGGTCCGGTGAAGTGCGCTACGCCTCGCAGTATTTCGACCAGCTGCACGACTGGGCCGTCGAACTGATCAAGTCCGGCAATGCCTACGTCGACGACCTGACCCCTGAACAGGCCAAGGAATACCGCGGCACTCTGACCGAACCGGGCAAGAACAGCCCGTTCCGTGACCGTTCGGTGGAAGAGAACCTGGACCTGTTCGCGCGCATGAAGGCCGGCGAGTTCAAGGACGGCGCACGCGTGCTGCGGGCGAAGATCGACATGGCCTCGCCGAACATGAACCTGCGCGACCCGATCATGTATCGCATCCGCCACGCTCACCACCACCAGACCGGCGACAAGTGGTGCATCTACCCGAACTACGACTTCACCCACGGTCAGTCGGACGCCATCGAAGGCATCACCCATTCGATCTGCACCCTGGAATTCGAAAGCCACCGTCCGCTGTACGACTGGTTCCTCGACAACCTGCCGGTGCCGGCGCACCCGCGTCAATACGAGTTCAGCCGCCTGAACCTGAACTACACCATCACCAGCAAGCGCAAGCTCAAGCAGCTGGTCGATGAAAAACACGTCAACGGCTGGGACGACCCGCGCATGTCCACGCTGTCGGGTTTCCGCCGCCGTGGCTACACGCCGAAATCGATCCGCAACTTCTGCGAAATGATCGGCACCAACCGTTCCGACGGCGTGGTCGACTTCGGCATGCTCGAATTCAGCATCCGCGACGACCTCGACCACAGCGCCCCGCGTGCCATGTGCGTGTTGCGTCCGCTGAAAGTCGTGATCACCAACTACCCGGAAGGCCAGGTCGAGAACCTCGAACTGCCGTGCCACCCGAAAGAAGACATGGGCGTGCGCGCGTTGCCATTCGCCCGTGAAATCTACATCGACCGTGAAGACTTCATGGAAGAGCCGCCGAAGGGCTACAAGCGCCTGGAACCGGCCGGTGAAGTGCGTCTGCGTGGCAGCTACGTGATCCGTGCCGACGAAGCGATCAAGGACGCCGATGGCAACATCGTCGAACTGCGCTGCTCGTACGACCCGGACACCCTGGGCAAGAACCCGGAAGGCCGTAAGGTCAAAGGCGTGATCCACTGGGTGCCGGCCGCTGCCAGCGTCGAGTGCGAAGTGCGCCTGTACGATCGCCTGTTCCGTTCTGCGAACCCGGAGAAGGCCGAAGACAGCGCCAGTTTCCTGGACAACATCAACCCTGACTCGCTGCAGGTACTCACCGGTTGTCGTGCCGAGCCTTCGCTGGGCAACGCACAGCCGGAAGACCGTTTCCAGTTCGAGCGCGAAGGTTACTTCGTCGCCGATCTCAAGGACTCGAAACCAGGTCAGCCGGTATTCAACCGTACCGTGACCCTGCGTGATTCGTGGGGCCAGTGATTCAAGGAAGTTAACGTGCTTACGATTTACAACACGCTCACCAAGAGCAAAGAAGTCTTCAAGCCGCTCGATGGCAACAAGGTGCGCATGTACGTGTGCGGCATGACCGTGTACGACTACTGCCACCTCGGTCACGGCCGTAGTATGGTCGCCTTCGACCTGGTGACGCGCTGGCTGCGCTTTAGCGGCTACGATCTGACTTATGTGCGCAATATCACCGACATTGACGACAAGATCATCAATCGGGCCAACGAGAACGGCGAGTCGTTCGAAGCCTTGACCGAGCGCATGATCGCGGCGATGCACGAAGATGAAGCGCGCCTGAACATCAAGAAGCCGGACATGGAGCCGCGTGCCACGGATCACATCCCGGGCATGCACGCGATGATCCAGACCCTGATCGACAAGGGGTACGCCTACGCTCCGGGCAATGGCGACGTGTACTACCGCGTCGGCAAGTTCATGGGCTACGGCAAGCTGTCGCGCAAGAAGATCGAAGACCTGCGCATCGGCGCCCGCATCGAAGTCGACGAGTCGAAACAGGACCCGCTGGACTTCGTGCTGTGGAAAGCCGCCAAGCCGGGCGAACCGAGCTGGGAGTCGCCGTGGGGCGCCGGGCGTCCGGGCTGGCACATCGAGTGCTCGGTGATGTCGACCTGCTGCCTGGGCGAGACCTTCGACATTCATGGCGGCGGCAGCGACCTCGAGTTCCCGCACCACGAAAACGAAATCGCCCAGAGCGAAGCGGCCACCGGCAAGACCTACGCCAACGCGTGGATGCATTGCGGCATGATCCGCATCAATGGCGAGAAGATGTCCAAGTCCTTGAACAACTTCTTCACCATTCGCGACGTGCTCGACAAGTACCACCCGGAAGTCGTGCGTTACCTGCTGGTGTCGAGCCACTACCGCAGCGCCATCAACTACTCGGAAGACAACCTCAAGGACGCCAAGGGTGCCCTGGAGCGTTTCTACCACGCGTTGAAAGGCCTGCCGAACGTGGCTCCGGCGGGCGGCGAAGCCTTCGTCGAGCGCTTCACCCAGGTGATGAACGACGACTTCGGTACGCCGGAAGCCTGCGCGGTACTGTTCGAGATGGTTCGCGAGATCAACCGCCTGCGCGAGAGCGATCTGAACGCAGCGGCCGGTCTGGCAGCCCGTTTGAAAGAACTGGCCAGCGTGCTGGGCGTGTTGCAGCTGGAAGCCGATGACTTCCTGCAGGCCGGTGCCGAAGGGCGGGTGGATGCCGCGCAAGTCGAGGCGCTGATTGCCGCGCGCCTGGCGGCACGTGCCGGCAAGGACTGGGCCGAATCCGACCGCATCCGCGACCAGCTCACCGCCATGGGCGTGGTGCTGGAAGACGGCAAGGGCGGCACGACCTGGCGACTGGCTGACTGATTGCCTTGTTGGCTACGCCTTTTACAAAAGCACAAACCCGCCTTTTGCGGGTTTAACGAGATGGTCAGCCTGACCGAGAAGCCCTGCAGGTTTACGCTTGCAGGGCTTTTCTCGTTTTCGGCCGCAGGATCTCTCATGAACACGATGACGCTTCTCGGTATCGACATCGGCAAACACGGCTTCCACCTGCATGGCCAGGATCTGAGAACGTTAACGTGCTGCAGGTGCGGGGCACCGGATTGACCTGGTGCAGCAAATGAACAGCCGGTTGGCCGTGCACACTCATGCTCCTGGACCCGCACCGGGTCCGAGTGATGCGGCAGCATTCATGGCTGATGCCACAAGAGCTGCATCACTTTCTGCCAAGCCACAAACAATCACGCGCTAAATATTTCGGAGTTCGTTTTTGGTGGTGATAAATTTGAAGTGTTTGCAATAGTCCGTTTGATTGCTTATGTGTTCTATGTTTGTCGCTTTTTACGGCTTGGGAAACAGATAAAGGAGCCAGCCACCGCTTCGCCCGTGCTAACATTTTGCACAGATTTTTCTGGGGAAGGGGGCGAGACTGTGCGTCAGAAAGAAAACAACATTGATGCGGCGCGAGGCGTAGCAATTTTACTGGTGATATTTGTACATACATCACAGCTTGTACCCGGTATAGGAGAGATGGCTAGAAAACTCATAGGGCTGGGCCAGTTCGGGGTTCAGCTGTTCTTTGTGGTATCTGCTTATACACTTTGCATGTCATTCGAGCGTAGAAGTGGCGAGAGGAATAGCGTGTCTGCATTCTATATTCGCCGTTTTTTCAGAATTGCGCCTTTGTACTATATGGGTATAGTGATTTATTTTGTTGTTAGGTATTTGGATAGTCATTATTCAGCTACTGCGCTTTTTGGTGTAGGCAGTTATACCTTCAAAAATATAATGGCTAATGTTTTTTTTGTTCATGGGTTTGTGCCTGATGCGAATAATACGATTGTGCCAGGCGGTTGGTCGATCGGAACGGAAATGGCGTTTTATTTGATATTTCCAACGCTTTTTCCTATTGTAAAAAAAGTCGTTAAGGATAGGGATATAAAATTTCTAGCGCTGCTTCTTATCTCCGTCTTGGTGGTTAATCTAATTCTGGAAATGGAGGTTTTAAGCAGGATTTTTAACATTCAGTTCATAAATAACGGCTTTCTTTACTTCAATATAATTAATCAGCTACCGGTTTTTCTTGTTGGGATGGGGGCATATTTTTATTTTAAAGATAACAGGGGTGACATATCAAATTTGCATTTGGCTATTGTTTCTGCTGTGGCCGGTGTTCTGCTGGTTGGGTGTTGGTTTTGGGAATCTGAATCGGCATCCACTTTTACGCCAGGGCTCTCCGCGGTTTTTTTCACCTCTTTGATGGAATTGATGTCGAGGACAGGTAGTCATAAGGCCGCCATAGGAAAAATCGGCCGCCTGTCATTCTCTATGTATATATTCCACTTTATCTTTGCGTGGAATGTTGTGCCTTTGTTTTTTAGCCATTTTTTGAGTGACATCAATCCTTTGTTAAAGTTTTTGGTGTCTTATGTTTTGGTGGTTCTCTTTACTTATTTAATTGCCGTTATTACCGAGCGGTTGATTGAGCAGCAAGGTATCAGCCTCGGTTCCAAACTAATCAAGAAAATTCAATGCGCTCCGCAAAAATATAGTGTGTAGAACTTGCGTCATTCGTGACAGGGGCTTCGGCCCCTGTTTTTTTGTGCGCCTGGCATGGCGCGTTGCGCGCAAACGCAACCAACCTGGCTACGACGCAAATCCAATGTGGGAGCAGCGGTGCGACGATTCGGCTTGCTCGTCAATGGTCTCAGGCCGAACATCGCCAGTGCCGATCACTCGTCATTCCGTCTGGCGTAGTCGCTTGTAAAGGGTATTACGGCTTACTCCGAGCCTGCGCGCCAGATGGGAAATGTTCCCTCCAACCGCCTGTAACTGCAGATTCAACTCTTCGGCATCATCTAGATCAACCGTCAGTGGCTCCGGCGTCTCCACCGGTTCCATCTCCAGATCGACAAAAAAATCATCCGGCAAATGCTCCGGTCGTACCGGCTGTTCCTCGGCCATGGCCAAGGCCACCTGAATCACGCTGCTGACCTGGCGCAGGTTGCCCGGCCAGGGGTGGTGGTCGAACAACTCCAGCACTTCACGGCTCAAACCGGCCCACTGGCTCGGCTCCCGGTGCTGCTCCCAAAGGCGTTTGAACAGCGCCTGCTTGTCGCTGCGCTCGCGTAGCGGTGGCAACTCCAGGGTCAAACCGCCGATGCGGTAGTACAGATCCTCGCGGAATCGCCCCAGTTGCACCTGTTCGCGCAAGGAGCGGTTGGTCGCGGAAATGATGCGGATATCCACCGGGAACAACTCGCTGCTGCCCACCGGTTGCACGCAACGCTCCTGCAACACGCGCAGCAGGCGGGCCTGGGTCGGCAGCGGCATGTCGCCGATTTCGTCGAGGAACAGCGTGCCTTTGTCGGCCTTGCGGATCAGGCCGATGCTGCCTTTCTGGTTGGCCCCGGTGAACGCGCCTTTCTCGTAGCCGAACAGCTCAGACTCCACCAGTTCGGCGGGGATCGCTGCACAGTTCACGGCGATCAATGCCTGTTTGTTTCGTGAGCTGGCCTGGTGCAAGGCCTTGACGAAGACTTCCTTGCCGACCCCGGTTTCGCCGTGGATCAACAGCGGGATGTCTTTTTCCAGCAGGCGTTCGGCCTGGCGCACGGCCTTTTCCACACGGCTGTCACCGAAGTGCAGGGTGTTGAGGCTGATCGCCGCCGGTGTCGGGTTTGCCACGACAGGTTCGGCGCTCTTGTTTTCAGAAAATAGCCGCGGCTGGATCGGAGCCTGCTTCGGCCTTTTCAGCAGGCACTGGAAGCGATTGCGTCCCGAGGCTTGCAGGGAGAAGGGCAGGCCTTCGGGTTGATTCAACAATTCCAGCAACGAGACCTTGAACAGGCTCTCGACACTGACCCGCGACAGTCGCACCCCCAGCAGATTGTCGGCACGGCGGTTGGCCGACAGCACCTGACCGGTTTCATCGAAGATCAGCAAGCCGGCCCATTGGCTGTCGAGGTTGTTCAGGCCGGTGTTGAAGGTCAGCTGGAAATGCTGGCCGCGGAACAGGTTGAGGATCAGCCGGTTCTCCACGGTCTGGCTCATCATCTTGACCATGCCCAGGGTGTGGGATGGCGGCAGGTAGCTGTCGCTGGACACATCCAGCACCGCGATCACCTTGCGCTCGGCATCGAAAATCGGCGCGGCGGAACCGGTCATGAAGCGGTTGGCCTTGAGGAAATGTTCGTCGTGCTCGATGTGCACGGCCTGTTCGCAGGCCAGGGCGGTGCCAATGGCGTTGGTCCCGGTGCAACGTTCCATCCAGCTGGCGCCGGCGCTGAAGCCTCGGGCGAGTTTGGGTTCGATAAAGCGCTGCGTCCCCCATGACGTGAGCACCTGGCCCTGATGGTCGGCAAGCATGATCAGGCAGTTGGAATTGCTCAGGATGTTCTCGTAGTAGGGCAGCACTTCCTGATGGGTGGTTTGTACCAGTGAATGCTGGCTCTCCAGCAGTTGCGCGATGCCCGCGGCCGGCAATTGATCGAATGCCGGTGTGCTCTGATGGTCGAGGCCGAATGCGCGACAGCGGGACCAGGAGTCCTGGATGATGGCGTCGTGGGACAGCGGCGAGGCGGGTGCGGCCATGGCAGTCGATCTCTGGGCAAACTTTTATTGTTGTTATGGATACTTCAAATCACATGGCCCCTGTAGGAGCGAGCTTGCTCGCGATGGACTTGAAGTCGCCTCGTCCCTTCAGGCAGCCCTCGTCATCGTTGACCTCCATCGCGAGCAAGCTCGCTCCTACAAGGGCCGGAAAACGGTCTGTAGAGTGTTGTTCACTAATGTTCATTGTCAACCGTTGAAGTGTTCAGTTGTTCAGTCACGGCTGTTCATTTGTGTTCAGCAACGAACGTGACTCCGTAGTCATTTTCAGGAATTTCAAACTGAATCAACCGCTTGCAATTTCTGGCACAAATGTCGCTATACAGCTGCGGTCGCTTGATTCCAAAAATAAAAAAAGGCCGAGCCATGTCATTAACCCTGGAGCATGTCAGCCGCACCGTCGAGGGCCAGACCTGGATCGACGATGCCAACCTGAGTTTTGAACCCGGTTCCTTCAACGTTCTGCTGGGGCGCACGCTGTCCGGCAAAACCAGCCTGATGCGCTTGATGGCCGGGCTGGACAAGCCCGACAGCGGTCGCATCCTGATGAATGGCGTCGACGTCACCCAGCGCCCGGTGCGCTTGCGCAACGTGTCGATGGTGTATCAGCAGTTCATCAATTATCCGACCATGACCGTCTTCGAGAACATCGCCTCGCCGCTGCGCCAGGCCGGTGTGTCCAGCGAGCTGATCCAGAGCAAGGTGCTGGAAACCGCGAAGATGCTGCGTATCGAGAAGTTCCTCCAGCGCCATCCCCTCGAGCTCTCCGGCGGCCAGCAACAACGCACGGCCATGGCCCGGGCGCTGGTCAAGGATGCCGAACTGATCCTGTTCGACGAGCCGCTGGTCAACCTCGACTACAAGTTGCGCGAAGAGCTGCGTCAGGAAATGCGCGAGCTGTTCAAGGCACGCCATACCATCGCGATCTATGCCACCACCGAACCCAACGAAGCCCTGGCCCTGGGCGGCACCACGACCATTCTTCACGAAGGCCGGCTGATCCAGAGCGGCCCGTCTTCCTCGGTCTATCACCAGCCGCAATCGGTGCTGGCGGCGGAGCTGTTCTCCGAGCCGCCGATCAACCTGATGCCGGGACGCATTGCCGGCAACGAAGTGAGTTTCGCCAACTTCGTGCACTTTCCGTTGAACGTCGACTTGCGTCCGGTGGGCGAGGGCGAGTTTCGCTTCGGCGTGCGGCCCAGCCATATCTCGCTGGTGCCGAGCAACGACGACGATCTTGAACTGGCGGTGACCGTCGAGGTGGCCGAGATCAGCGGTTCGGAAACCTTCCTGCACGTGCGCAACGAGCATTTCCTGCTGGTGCTGCACTTGCCCGGTGTTCACGAATACGACGTCGATGCACCGATCCGCATCTATATCCCGACCCATAAACTGTTTGTGTTCGATACGCAGGGGCGGCTGATACAGGCGCCGGGCCGGCGTGTCGCGAGGGTTGCCTGATGGCCGAAATCCGTTTGCAGAACCTCGCCCACAGCTATACCAAAACACCGGGTGGTCCCGAGGATTACGCGATCCGCGAGATGGACCACATTTGGGAGCAGGGCGGCGCCTACGCGTTGCTCGGTCCTTCGGGCTGCGGCAAGTCGACCTTGCTCAACATCATTTCCGGGCTGCTCAGCCCGTCCCAGGGCCATGTGTTGTTCGACGGCAAGGCAGTCAACAACCTGACCCCGGAGAAGCGCAACATTGCCCAGGTTTTCCAGTTTCCGGTGGTCTACGACACTATGACGGTGTTCGACAACCTGGCCTTCCCCTTGCGCAACCAGGGCATGTCCGAGGCGAAGATTCATACCAAAGTGCAGGAAATTGCCGAAGTCCTCGACCTGCAGAATCTACTGAGCAAAAAGGCCCGCAACCTCACCGCCGATGAAAAACAGAAAGTCTCCATGGGCCGTGGCCTGGTGCGCGATGACGTGTCGGCGATCCTCTTCGACGAGCCGCTGACAGTGATCGACCCGCACCTGAAGTGGAAGCTGCGGCGCAAGCTCAAGCAGATCCACGAGCAGTTCAATATCACCATGGTCTACGTCACCCACGATCAACTGGAGGCCTCGACCTTCGCCGACAAGATCGCGGTGATGTACGGCGGGCAGATCGTGCAATTCGGTACGCCAAGGGAGTTGTTCGAGCGGCCGAGCCATACCTTTGTCGGCTATTTCATTGGCAGCCCGGGGATGAACCTGATCGAAGTGCAGCCACAGCCGGGGGGCGTCGGGTTCGCCTCGACCCACCTGCCGCTGTCCGAGGCCATGCAACAGCGTATCGCCGAATCCGAATGGAAATCCCTGAAGGTCGGCATTCGCCCGGAGTTCGTCCATGTGTGGGACGAAGCCTTTGATGACGCGCTGCGGGCACAGGTCGTACACGTCGAAGACCTCGGCACCTACAAGATCATGACGCTCAACCTCGACGGCGTGCCGCTGAAGGTGCGCCTGGCCGAAGACAAAGCAGTGCCGCAAAGCACGGCCTTCATCAGTTTTCCGGGGCAATGGCTGATGGTCTACGCCGACGAATTCCTCCTGGAAACCCAAAGCATTGATGAAGCGTCTGCCAACAAAAAAGAGGCACAGCCATGAACAAGGTGCAGAACAACAAGGCCTGGTGGCTGGTGCTGCCGGTGTTCCTGCTGGTGGCGTTCAGTGCGGTGATCCCGATGATGACCGTGGTCAACTATTCGGTGCAGGACATTTTCGACCAGTCCAGCCGCTATTTCGTCGGCGCCGACTGGTACAGGCAGGTGCTGCTCGACCCGCGCCTGCATGACTCGCTGCTGCGTCAGTTCATCTATTCCGCCTGTGTGCTGCTGATCGAAATCCCTTTGGGCATCGCCATCGCCCTGACCATGCCGACCAAGGGCCGCTGGTCTTCGGTGGTGTTGATCGTGCTGGCGATCCCGTTGCTGATCCCGTGGAACGTTGTGGGCACCATCTGGCAGATCTTCGGCCGCGCCGATATCGGCCTGCTCGGTTCGAGCCTCAACGCCATGGGCATCAGCTACAACTATGCGGCCAATACCATGGACGCCTGGGTCACCGTGCTGGTGATGGACGTCTGGCACTGGACCTCGCTGGTGGCGCTGTTGTGCTTCTCCGGGTTGCGGGCGATTCCGGATGTGTATTACCAGGCGGCGCGGATCGACCGTGCCTCGGCCTGGGCGGTGTTCCGGCATATCCAGTTGCCCAAGCTCAAGAGCGTGCTGCTGATCGCCGTGATGCTGCGGTTCATGGACAGTTTCATGATCTACACCGAGCCGTTCGTACTCACTGGCGGCGGTCCCGGCAATGCCACGACCTTCCTCAGCCAGACCCTGACCCAGATGGCCGTAGGTCAATTCGACCTGGGGCCGGCAGCGGCATTCTCGCTGGTGTACTTCCTGATCATCCTGTTGGTGTCGTGGCTGTTCTACACCGCCATGACTCACTCTGACGCCAACCGCTGAGGCCCGCCATGAGCAAGAGAAAGCTGATACCACTGCTGCTCTACATCCTGTTCCTGCTGGTGCCCATCTACTGGCTGCTGAACATGTCGTTCAAGAGCAATACCGAAATCCTCGGCGGCCTGACGCTGTTTCCGCAGGATTTCACCTTCCACAACTACAAGGTGATCTTCACCGACCCGAGCTGGTACACCGGCTACCTCAACTCGCTGTACTACGTGAGCCTGAACACGATCATTTCCCTGAGCGTGGCACTGCCGGCGGCCTATGCGTTCTCGCGCTATCGCTTCCTCGGCGACAAGCACCTGTTCTTCTGGCTGCTGACCAACCGCATGGCGCCACCGGCGGTGTTCCTGTTGCCGTTCTTCCAGCTGTATTCATCGATCGGGTTGTTCGACACCCACATCGCCGTAGCCCTGGCCCACTGCCTGTTCAACGTGCCGTTGGCGGTGTGGATTCTCGAAGGTTTCATGTCCGGCGTGCCCAAGGAAATCGACGAAACCGCCTACATCGATGGCTACAGTTTTCCCAAGTTCTTCGTGAAGATCTTCATCCCGCTGATCGGCTCCGGCATCGGCGTCACGGCGTTCTTCTGCTTCATGTTTTCCTGGGTCGAACTGCTGTTGGCGCGCACCCTCACTTCGGTGAACGCCAAACCCATCGCAGCGGTGATGACCCGCACTGTCTCGGCATCCGGTATCGACTGGGGCGTGCTGGCGGCGGCGGGGGTGTTGACCATCCTGCCGGGCATGCTGGTGATCTGGTTTGTTCGCAACCACGTGGCCAAGGGCTTTGCCCTGGGCCGGGTATGAGGAACTGATGATGGAATGGATGAGTTGGACCGTCCCCACGACGGCGTTCTTCGGCGTCATTGCCTTGATCCTGGTGGGCATGACCACCTGGGAGTTGCGTTCGCCGAGTGTACTTCGGCGAGGTTTCCTGCCGATTGCCACCACCCGTGGCGATCGGTTGTTTATCGGTCTTCTCGGCAGCGCCTACCTGCATTTGCTGGTAATCGGCGTCACCGACTGGAGCATCTGGGTCGCTTTCGCGTTGTCCCTGGTGTGGCTGTTGGCTGTGATGCGTTGGGGCTAGTCGAGTCGCTCGGCAATGTTGCTCCGAAATCCCATACAGGAGGTCTCTATGTTCGACAAAAACAATAAGCTGCGACATAGCATTTCATTGGCAGCCATGCTGGCACTCAGTGGGTTGAGCGCAGCGGCCTGGGCCGATGCCTATGAAGACGCTGCGAAGAAATGGATTGGCGGCGAGTTCAAGCCATCCACCCTGACGGCCGATCAGCAACTGGCGGAATTGAAGTGGTTCATCAAGGCCGCCGAACCGTTTCGCGGGATGGACATCAAGGTCGTCTCGGAAACCCTGACCACCCACGAGTACGAGTCCAAGGTACTGGCCAAGGCCTTTACCGAAATCACCGGGATCAAAGTCACCCACGACCTGCTGCAGGAAGGCGACGTGGTGGAAAAACTGCAGACCGTGATGCAGTCGGACAAGAGCATCTATGACGGCTGGGTCAATGACTCGGACCTGATCGGTACGCACTTTCGTTATGGCAAAACCGAAGCGATCACCGACCTGATGGCCAATGAAGGCAAGGACTTCACCTCGCCAACCCTGGACATCAAGGACTTCATCGGCATTTCCTTCACCACCGCACCGGACGGCAAGATCTACCAGTTGCCCGACCAGCAATTCGCCAACCTCTACTGGTTCCGCGCCGACTGGTTCGAGCGGCCGGAGCTGAAGGCGAAGTTCAAGGAAAAGTACGGTTATGAGTTGGGTGTGCCGGTGAACTGGTCGGCCTATGAAGACATCGCCAAATTCTTCAGCGAAGACGTCAAGGAAATCGACGGCAAGCGCGTCTACGGGCACATGGACTACGGCAAGAAAGACCCGTCCCTGGGCTGGCGCTTTACCGATGCCTGGTTCTCCATGGCCGGTGGCGGCGACAAGGGCATTCCCAACGGCCTGCCGGTGGACGAGTGGGGTATTCGGGTCGAGGACTGCCACCCGGTCGGCTCCAGCGTGACCCGTGGCGGCGATACCAACGGCCCGGCGGCGGTCTTTGCCACCACCAAATACGTCGACTGGCTCAAGGCCTATGCACCACCGGAGGCGGCGGGCATGACGTTCTCCGAATCCGGCCCGGTGCCGTCCCAGGGTAACATTGCCCAGCAGATCTTCTGGTACACCGCGTTCACTGCGGACATGACCAAATCGGGTCTGCCTGTGGTGAACAGCGATGGCACACCGAAATGGCGCATGGCGCCATCGCCACGTGGGCCGTACTGGGAGGAGGGCATGAAGCTGGGCTATCAGGACGTGGGCTCCTGGACCTTCATGAAGTCCACGCCTGAGAAGCAGAAACTGGCGGCCTGGCTTTACGCGCAGTTCGTGACCTCGAAAACCGTATCGCTGAAGAAAACCATCGTCGGCCTGACACCGATCCGCGAGTCGGACATCAACTCGCAAGCCATGACCGACCTGGCACCGAAACTCGGTGGCCTGGTGGAGTTCTACCGCAGCCCGGCCCGTGTGCAATGGACCCCGACCGGGACCAACGTGCCGGATTATCCACGTCTGGCCCAACTGTGGTGGAGCCACATCGCCGAAGCCGCCAGCGGCGACAAGACCCCGCAACAGGCACTGGACGGCCTGGCCAAGGATCAGGATGCAATCATGACCCGTCTGGAACGTTCGAAGGCGCAAGCCACCTGCGCACCGAAAATGAACCCCGAGCGCGATGCGCAATACTGGTTCGATCAGCCGGGCGCACCGAAGCCGAAACTGGCGAACGAAAAGCCGAAGGGCGAAACGGTGAGCTACAACGAACTGCTGAAGTCGTGGGCGGATGCGCGTAAATAAACTGCAGGACTGTGAAAGGCGAACGGCACCGTAAGGTGCCGTTTTTGTTGGTGCCTGTTAGACCGCTATCGCGGGCAAGCCCGCACCCACAGTTATTGCGTCAATCACACCAGGTGCATACACCACCAATCCTGTGGGAGCGGGCTTGCCCGCGAAGAGGCCGTCCCAGACACCAGGGCATTCTGTCCGAGCAAATACTCCCAGATCAAAGTTTGCGAATGAGGGGAGGGCAACTGCGATTTTTTGTTGAACCCCCAAACGCAAAAACGGCACCCAAAGGTGCCGTTTCTGTTCACTACCGAGTATCGCTAAGCGATCAACCCGCCAGGCCCGACTGTTGAACCAGGTTCAACAACGGTTGTGGGTACAGGCCGAGGAAGAAAGCCAGTACCGCGATGGCCAGCAGCATCACGCCGCCTGCCTTCTGTTCCCAGTGCAGTTGAGCGTCGACGCGGCGCAGGTTTGGCTCGATCAGGTACAGGGTGACCATCACTCGCAGGTAGTAGAACACGCCGATGGCGCTGCCCAGTACCAGGGAGGCGACCAGCCACCACTGATGCGACTCGACGCCGGTGGCGATGATGTAGAACTTGCCGATGAAGCCCGCGGTGAGCGGGATACCGGCCAGGGACAGCATCATCACGGTCAGCACGGCGGTCAGGTACGGACGGCGCCAGAACAGGCCGCGGTATTCGTACAGGGCGTCTGCGTCACGGCCTTTGTATGGCGAGGACATCAGGGTGATCACGCCGAAGGCGCCGAGGCTGGTGATCACGTAGGTGACCAGGTACACGCCGATGGCTTCCACGGCCAGGCCCTTGCTCGCCACCAGGGCGATCAGCAGGTAACCGAAGTGGGCGATGGACGAGTAACCCAGCAGACGCTTGAGGTTGCTCTGGGTCAGGGCCAGCAGGTTACCGAACAGGATCGACGCGATGGCGATGATGGTCAGCACGTTGCTCAGCACGCCGCTGCTCGCGGCAGGGGAGATCTGGAAAAGACGTACCATCACTGCGAACACAGCCACTTTGGAAGCGGTAGCCAGGAACGCGGCAACCGGCGCCGGGGCACCTTCGTACACGTCTGGAGTCCAGAGGTGGAAGGGTACCAGCGACAGCTTGAACGCCAGGCCGATCAGCATCATGCCCAGGCCCAGTTGTGCCAGCGAGCTTGGCAGGCCGGTAGCCGCCAACGCCTGGCCGATACCGACGAAGCTCAGGGAGCCGGCGTCAGCGTAGAGCAGGGCCATACCGAACAACAGGAACGCAGAACCGGCCGCCGACAGCACCATGTACTTGATACCGGCTTCCAGCGAGCGCTTGTTGAAGAAGGCATAGGCCACCAGACCGTAGACCGGCACCGACAGCAGTTCCAGACCGACGAACAACCCGGCCAGGTGCTGTGCGCTGACCAGCACCAGGCCACCGGCGGCGGCCATCAGGATCAGCAGGTACAGTTCTTCACGGTTGCCCGGGTAACCCGTACCGCCATCGCCGAGGTAGGCGTGGGCGAGGGTGACACAAGCGAGGGTGGCGACCAGGATCAGCGCCATGTACAGGCAAGCGAAGCTATCGATTTGCAGCAGTGGGGTCACAGCCAGTGGCGCGACTTTCAAGGCTGGCAGGATCGACAGCAACGCCAGGTTCAGACCCGCCACCGACAGCAGGAAGGTCTGGGAGTGGTTGCGGCGCCAGGCAATTGCCAGCATCACCACGATGATCGTGGCGCTGGTAATCAACAGCGGCGCTAGCGCGATAAAGTGTTGAGTCGTGAATTCCATAGCGCTCTTACCGGGCCGAAGCGAGTTGAGTGAAGGCGGTGCCGAGCCACTGCTGCACGCCATGCATCGTAGCGGCAGAGGTATCGAGGAACGGTTGCGGGTAGATGCCGATGTAGATCAGCAGCGCTGCCAGACCGACCACCATGATCATTTCGCGACCGTCCATGCCGTGCAGCACCACGTCCGATTTGGCCGGGCCGAAATAGGCGCGGTGGATCATGATCAGCGAGTAGACCGAACCGAACACCAGGCCGGACGTCGCGATGATGGTGACCCACGGGGCAATCGGGAAGGTGCCGATCAGGATCAGGAACTCACCGACGAAGTTACCGGTACTCGGCAGGCCCAGGGACGCGGCTGCGAAGAACAGGCTGAGGGCCGGCAGGTAAGCGATCTTCGACCACAGGCCACCCATCTCGCGCATGTCGCGGGTGTGGGTGCGTTCGTACAGCTGGCCACTCAGGATAAAGAGTGCCGCCGCCGACAGACCGTGCGCCAGCATCTGCATTACCGCACCCTGCAGGGCCAGTTGGCTGCCGGAGTAGATGCCGATCAGTACGAAGCCCATGTGGGAAACGGACGAGAAGGCGATCAGACGCTTGATGTCGGTTTGCGCGAACGCCAGGAAAGCACCGTAGAAAATCCCGATCAGACCCAGGGTCATGGCGAACGGCGCGAACTCGGCCGACGCGTTCGGGAACAGCGGCAGGGCGAAACGCAGCAGGCCGTAGGCAGCAGTCTTCAGCAAGATACCGGCGAGGTCGACGGAACCTGCGGTCGGCGCCTGGGCGTGAGCGTCAGGCAACCAGGAGTGGAACGGCACGACTGGCAACTTCACCGCGAAGGCGATGAAGAAGCCGAGCATCAGGACGTACTCGGTGGTGGCCGACATCTTGGTCTTCAACAGGTCGGCGTAGTTGAAGGTAATCACGCCGGTGTCGTTGAAGTTGACCAGTACCAGGCCCAGGATCGCCACCAGCATGATCAGGCCGGAAGCCTGAGTGAAGATGAAGAACTTGGTCGCCGCGTAGATCCGGGTTTTCTTGCCGTCCGAAGAACTGTGACCCCAGAGCGCGATGAGGAAGTACATCGGCACCAGCATCATTTCCCAGAAGAAGAAGAACATGAACAGGTCGAGGGCGAGGAACACGCCGACGACACCGCCCAGGATCCACATCAGGTTCAGGTGGAAGAAGCCAACGTGACGCTGGATCTCTTTCCACGAGCAGAGTACCGAGAGGACACCCAGCAGGCCGGTCAGCATGATCATCAACAGCGACAGGCCGTCGAGGGCCAGGTGCACGTTGATGCCGAAGCGCTGGATCCAGACGTGCTTGAACTCAAGCGCCCAGGTCGGATCGGCACCCGGTGCCGGTGCAAATGAATAGTCGCCGTTGGCCCACAGCCAGAGGCCGAGGGAGAGCAACAGGGACATGGTGATCAGCGCAATCCAGCGGGGGAGGGTGGCGCCGAAGCGCTCACCCATCCAGCACAGCAGGCCGCCGATGAAGGGGATCAGGATTAGCCAAGGCAGAATCATGACGGGCTCAATTCCTTTCGCAAGTTCGCAAGGTTCATATCAGACCGCTACCAGCACGACGGCGCCGATAACCAGCACGGCACCAGCAGCCATCGAGGCGGCGTACCAACGCAGTTGACCGGTCTCGGTACGGCTCAGGGCGGTGTGACCGCCTTTGGCCATACGCGGGATCAGACCGATGGTCTGGTCCAGCGGGTCTTTGCGCAGGATGTGGCTGATCGCCAGGTATGGCTTGACGAACAGTTTGTCGTAGATCCAGTCGAAGCCCCAGGCGGCGAACCACCAGGCCGACAGGAAACGGCCGATGCCGCTGTTGGCGATGGCGGTGACGAAGCGACGCTTGCCGAGGAACAGCAGCGCGGCCAGCAGGATACCGGACAGGGCGATGGCGCCCGAGGCGATTTCCAGGCTGTGCTTGGCTTCGCCGCCGGCATGGCCGACGCTTTCCGGCAGTACGCCGTGCAGTGGCGGAACGATCATCGCGCCGATGGCAGTGGACAATACGATCAGCACCGACAGTGGCAGCCAGTGGGCGATGCCGTGACCGGCGTGGGCTTCGGTCTTCGCTTCACCGTGGAACGCGATGAAGATCAGGCGGAAGGTGTACAGCGAGGTCATGAACGCGCCGACCAGACCTGCGTAGAGCAGACCGTGGTTGCCGCTGGCGAACGCTTCCCAGAGGATTTCGTCCTTGGAGTAGAAGCCTGCGGTCACCAGTGGCAGGGCCGCCAGGGCCGCGCCGCCGACGATGAAGCTGGCGTAGGCCAGTGGCAGTTTCTTCCACAGACCGCCCATCTTGAAGATGTCCTGCTCGTGGTGGCAGGCAACGATCACCGCACCGGAGGCAAGGAACAACAGGGCCTTGAAGAACGCGTGGGTCATCAGGTGGAAGATCGCGCCATCCCAGGCACCGACGCCCAGGGCCAGGAACATGTAGCCGATCTGGCTCATGGTCGAGTAGGCGAGGATACGCTTGATGTCGGTCTGCACCAGGGCGGCGAAACCGGCCAGGACCAGGGTCACGCCACCGACGATGCCTACAAGGTGCAGGATTTCCGGCGCCAGGGTGAACAGGCCGTGGGTACGGGCGATCAGGTAGACACCTGCGGTCACCATGGTTGCGGCGTGGATCAGTGCCGAAACCGGGGTAGGACCGGCCATCGCGTCCGCCAGCCAGGTTTGCAGCGGCAGTTGCGCGGATTTACCGACAGCACCGCCCAGCAGCATCAGGGTGGCCAGGACCATCCAGATATTGCCCGCCTGGAACTTCTGCGGTGCCAGCACCAGCAGTTCCTGAACGTTCAGCGTGCCCAGTTGGGCAAACAGGATGAACAGGCCGATGGCCATGAACACGTCGCCGATACGGGTCACGATGAAGGCCTTGAGTGCCGCGTTACCGTTGTTGCGGTTGCTGTAGTAGAAACCGATCAACAGGTACGAGCACAGGCCCACGCCTTCCCAACCGAAGTACAGGAACAACAGGTTATCGCCCAGCACCAGGAACAGCATGCTGGCGATAAACAGGTTGGTGTAGGCGAAGAAACGCGAGTAGCCGTCTTCACCGCGCATGTACCAGGACGCGAACAGGTGGATCAGGAAGCCGACGCCGACCACCACACCCAGCATGGTCAGGGACAGGCCATCCAGGTACAGCGCAAAGTTCGGCGTGAAGCCTTCCACCGCCATCCACTGCCACAACACCTGGGTGTAGTGACCGCCTTCCGGTGGCGCGACGTTGAATTGCCAGATCACGTAAGCCGCGACGATGGCAGACAGGCCGACGGAGCCGACACCGATCAGCGCCGACAGGTTTTCCGAGAGGCGGCCGCGCGAGAACGACAGCAGCAGGAAACCGATGAGAGGGAACACGAAAGTCAGAAAGAGTAGGTTCATCCGCGCATCTCACTGGCAGCGTCGATATCGAGCGTGTGGAAGCGGCGATACAGTTGCAGCAGGATCGCCAGGCCGATACTGGCCTCGGCGGCTGCCAGGCTGATCACCAGGATGAACATGATCTGTCCATCCGGCTGCGCCCAGCGGCTACCGGCAACGATGAACGCCAAGGCGGAGGCATTCATCATGACCTCCAGGCTCATCAGCACGAAGAGGATGTTGCGGCGGACCATCAGGCCGACCAGACCGAGGCAGAACAGGATGCCGGCAACCGCCAGACCATGCTCCATAGGGATAGCAGGCATCGTCATTGCTCCTTGGCTTCGTTACGGCCCAGATGGAACGCCGTGACGGCTGCGGCAAGCAGCAGCATCGAGGCGAGTTCGACCACCAGCAGGTAAGGACCGAACAGGCTGATGCCCACGGCCTTGGCGTCTACGGTGGTGTGGCCGACGGCCTGGCCGGTCTGGTGGGAGAACAGCACATACAGCAGCTCCACCAGCAGCAAGGCGGCGAGGGCGACCGGGCCGCCCCAGATACCGGGCTTGAGCCAGACGCGCTCTTGCTGAACCGAGGCCGGGCCCAGGTTCAGCATCATCACCACGAACACGAACAGCACCATGATGGCGCCAGCGTAGGCGATCACTTCCAGGACACCGGCAAACGGTGCGCCGAGGGCGAAGAACGTCATCGCCACGGCGATCAGCGAGATGATCAGGTAGAGCAGGGCGTGCACGGGGTTGGTGTTGGTGATCACGCGAAGCGTGGACACCACCGCGATACCCGATGCGAAATAGAAAGCGAATTCCATCTTTCTTCCTTAAGGCAGCAAGCTCTTCACGTTGATCGGTTCGGCTTCATTCTGCGCGGAGCCTTTCGGCTTACCGGCAATCGCCATACCTGCAACACGATAGAAGTTGTAATCAGGGTTTTTGCCGGGGCCGGAGATCAGCAGATCTTCTTTCTCGTAAACCAGGTCCTGACGTTTGAACTCGGCCATTTCGAAATCCGGCGTCAACTGGATCGCGGTGGTCGGGCAGGCTTCCTCGCAGAGGCCGCAGAAAATGCAGCGCGAGAAGTTGATGCGGAAGAAGTCCGGGTACCAGCGACCGTCTTCGGTTTCAGCTTTCTGCAGCGAGATGCAACCGACCGGGCACGCCACGGCACACAGGTTGCAGGCTACGCAGCGCTCTTCACCGTCGGGGTCGCGGGTCAGGACGATACGTCCACGGTAGCGCGGCGGCAGGTAGACCGGTTCTTCCGGGTACTGCAGCGTGTCGCGCTTGCGGAAGGCGTGGCCGAAGATCATCACCAGGCTGCGAAGCTGGGTGTAGAGGCCATGCACGATGTCAAATATGTACTTCATGATTCTCTATCCTCACTGAGCCGCGACGGCGGGCGTGTTGAGCAACACGATCGCAGCGGTCACCAGCATGTTGACGAGGGTCAGCGGCAGGCAGAACTTCCAGCTGAAATCCATCACTTGGTCATACCGTGGGCGCGGAATCGAGGCGCGCAGCAGGATGAAGAACATGATGAAAAACGCGGTTTTCAGTGCGAACCAGATGAACGGGATCTGCGGCAGGATGCCGAACGGGCCGTGCCAGCCACCGAAGAACAGGGTCACCAGCAGCGCCGAAATCAGTACGATACCGATGTACTCACCGACGAAGAACATGCCCCATTTCATGCCGGCGTATTCAATGTGGTAACCGTCGGCCAGTTCCTGTTCCGCTTCCGGCTGGTCGAACGGGTGACGGTGAGTCACGGCGACGCCAGCGATGAAGAAGGTCAGGAAACCGAAGATCTGCGGAATGATGAACCACATGTTCTGCGCCTGGTATTCAACGATGTCACGCATGTTGAACGAGCCGACCTGGATCACGATGCCCATCAGCGACAGGCCCATGAACACTTCGTACGACACGGTTTGTGCCGAGGCCCGCAAGCTGCCCAGCAGGGCGAACTTGTTGTTGCTCGACCAGCCGGCGAACAGCACCGCGTAGACCGACAGCCCGGCCATGGCGAAGAAGAACAGGATGCCGATGTTGATATCCGCCACACCCCAGGTCGGGGTGATCGGGATGATCGCGAAGGCAATCAGCAGGGCGCTCATGGCCACGACCGGTGCCAGGGTGAAGATCACCTTGTCGGCGAACGGCGGCGTCCAGTCTTCCTTGAAGAACATCTTGATCATGTCGGCAGCGATCTGGAACGCACCGAACGGACCCACGCGGTTCGGGCCGTAACGGTCCTGCCAGAGGGCGAGCAAACGACGCTCGACCCAGCTGAGCAGGGCGCCGCAGACCACCACGGCGAGCAGGATCACCACGGCCTTGAGGACCGCGATGATGATGTCGATCACTTCAGGAGTGAACCAGGTCATTGAGCTGCCTCCTGCAGACCGTCAACGGATTTGCCAAAGATTGCCGGTGGAATGCCGGCGATGCCCGCAGGCAGTGCCACAAGGCCAGCGCCCAGCTCTTCATTGATGCGCAGCGGCAGACGCAGGGTCTGGCCGGCCACGTTGAAGCTCAACATGGCACCGTCGTTGACGCCCAGGCGGTCGGCTTCGGACTTGGCCAGTGCGACGTAGGCAGCTGGAATGCGTTCCTGAACCGGAGCGGCTTTCGAAGAGTTCTCTTCGCTGCCGAACAGGTGGAAGAACGGCACGACCTGCCAGGTGCCCTGGGCCGGGTTGAATGCACGTGGAACACTGGCGAACCAGTTCAGCGAATCACCGCTGCTTTCGATCAGGCGGGTGCCCGGGTCGCCAGCGCGGATGTGACCACCGACTTCGTCCTGGAACTTGTTCCAGGCTTGCGGCGAGTTCCAGCCCGGAGACCAGGCGAATGGCACTTGCTGACGCGGTTCGGCCGAGCCCGAGTAACCTTCCATCGAGAAGGCGAACGCGGTGTCCTTGTCCTGCGGGGTACGCGGTTCGTGCACGCTGATGTCGGCGCGCATGGCCGTACGACCGGAGTAACGCAGCGGTTCACGGGCCAGTTTCATGCCCTTGATGCGGAACGCGGCGGACGGTGCGGCATCGACAATGCGGTTCAGGATCGATGTGCTGGAAGCGACGGCGGCGGTGGCGTGGTCCAGTTGGGTCCAGTCGATTGGCTGGTTCAACAGGGTCGCGCGCAGGGCATGCAGCCAGCGCCAGCCTTCGTGAACCAGGATGCTCGCATCCATGTACTTTGGATCGAAGACCTGGAAGAAGCGCTGGGCGCGGCCTTCCTGGCTGACCAGGGTACCGTCGCCTTCAGCGAAGCTGGCGGCCGGCAGGACCAGGTGCGCGCGATCGCTGGTGGCGGTCTTCTGATGGTCGGCGACGATCACCACTTTCGCGGCGGTCAGGGCCGCATCAACCTTGGCCTTGTCGGTACGGGTGTACAGATCGTTTTCCAGCACGACGATGGCGTCGGCACGACCGTCGATCACCGCTTGCAGCGCGGCGTCGACCGATTCGCCACCGAGCATGGCCAGGCCGAGGCTGTTGGCCTCCGGCACGATCAGGCTGATGGAACCGTTCTTCTCGCGCAGCTTCAGGGCTTTGGCAATGTTGGCAGCAGCCTCGATCAGCGCTTTGGAGCCCAGGGAAGTACCGGCGATGATCAGTGGGCGCTTGGCCGCGAGCAGGGCGTCGGCAATGCGCTTGGCCAGCTCGAGGGCTTCGGCGTCCAGGCCTTCGACGGCCGGAGCGCTGGCGTCGAGGGCGTGAGCCACGGCGAAACCGATACGCGCCAGGTCGTCGGGAGCGGCATGTACACACTCTTCGGCGATGTCGTCGAGCTTGGTTTCAGCCAGGCTGGCGATGAACAGCGGGTTCAGTGCGTGCTGGCCGATGTTCTTCACCGCGGCGTCGAGCCATGGCTGGACGCGCATGGCGTCGGCCATGTCTTCGGCCTTGCCTTTGACCGACTGACGCAGGGCCAGGGCCATGCGTGCAGCAGTCTGGGTCAGGTCTTCACCGAGGACGAACACGGCGTCGTGGTCCTCGATGTCGCGCATGTTCGGCACAGGCAGCGGACTGTCCTTGAGCACTTGCAGGACCAGGCGAATGCGCTCCAGTTCGGAGGCTTCGATGCCGGAGTAGAAGTGCTCGGCACCGACCAGTTCGCGCAACGCGTAGTTGCTTTCGAGGCTGGCGCGTGGCGAACCGATACCGACGATGTTGCGGCCGCGCAGCAGGTCGGCGGCTTTATCCAGCGCTTCGTCGAGGCTCAGCTTGGCACCGTTGGCCAGCAGCGGCTGACGCGGACGGTCGGTGCGGTTGACGTAGCCATAACCGAAACGGCCACGGTCGCACAGGAAGTATTGGTTCACCGAACCGTTGTAACGGTTTTCGATGCGACGCAGTTCGCCGTAACGCTCGCCCGGGGAGATGTTGCAGCCGCTGGAGCAGCCATGGCAGATGCTCGGCGAGAACTGCATGTCCCACTTGCGGTTGTAGCGTTCGGAGTGAGTCTTGTCGGTGAACACACCGGTCGGGCAGACCTCGGTGAGGTTGCCGGAGAACTCGCTTTCCAGCACGCCATCTTCAACGCGACCGAAGTACACGTTGTCGTGGGCGCCGAACACACCGAGGTCGGTGCCACCGGCGTAGTCTTTATAGAAGCGCACGCAACGGTAGCAAGCGATGCAGCGGTTCATTTCGTGGGAAATGAACGGGCCCAGTTGCTGGTTCTGGTGAGTGCGCTTGGTGAAGCGGTAACGGCGCTCGTTGTGGCCGGTCATTACCGTCATGTCTTGCAGGTGGCAGTGACCGCCTTCTTCACAGACCGGGCAGTCGTGAGGGTGGTTGGTCATCAGCCATTCGACAACACTGGCGCGGAACGCCTTGGACTCTTCATCGTCGATGGAGATCCAGGTGTTGTCGGTGGCAGGGGTCATGCAGGACATCACGATACGACCACGGGTGTCGTTCTCGTCGGTGTACTGCTTGACCGCGCACTGGCGGCAAGCGCCAACGCTGCCCAAGGCAGGGTGCCAGCAGAAATACGGAATATCGAGGCCCAGAGACAGACATGCCTGTAACAGGTTGTCTGCCCCATCGACTTCGAGCGCTTTGCCGTCTACGTGGATAGTGGCCATGGTTCAAAGTTCTTCGTTGGCCCGGTGTCAGCGGGCGTGGCTAATGGAATCTTGTCATTCGCGCGAATCAACACAGCCGCTTGCGGCGTCATCACACGAAAAGCGAAGGGCACGGACCCTTCGCCTTTTTAAGCATTTACGCGCCGACTACGATCGGCCTTGCCAGAGACGGGACGGCGGCGCTGACAGGCGCGATACCGGCTTCGAACTCTGGACGGAAGTATTTGATTGCGCTGCCCAACGGCTCCACGGCGCCCGGTGCGTGAGCACAGAAGGTCTTGCCCGGGCCGAGGAAACCGACCAGACCCAGCAGGGTCTCGATGTCGCCTGGCTGGCCTTCGCCGTTCTCGATGGCCATCAGGAGCTTGACGCTCCATGGCAAGCCATCGCGGCACGGGGTGCAGAAACCACAGGATTCGCGGGCGAAGAACTGCTCCATGTTGCGTAGCAGCGACACCATGTTGACGCTGTCGTCCACCGCCATGGCCAGGCCGGTACCCATACGGGTGCCCACTTTGGCGATGCCGCCGGCGTACATTTGTGCGTCCAGGTGCTCCGGCAACAGGAAGCCGGTACCGGCGCCGCCTGGCTGCCAGGCCTTGAGCTTGTAACCGTCGCGCATGCCACCGGCGTAGTCTTCGAACAGCTCGCGAGCGGTGACGCCGAATGGCAGTTCCCACAGGCCCGGGTTTTTCACCTTGCCGGAGAAGCCCATGAGCTTGGTGCCCATGTCTTCGCTGCCTTCGCGGGCCAGCGATTTGTACCAGTCCACGCCGTCGGCAATGATCGCCGGGACGTTGCACAGGGTTTCAACGTTGTTCACGCATGTCGGCTTGCCCCACACGCCCACGGCGGCAGGGAAGGGCGGCTTGGAGCGCGGGTTGGCGCGACGGCCTTCGAGGGAGTTGATCAGTGCGGTTTCTTCACCGCAGATGTAACGCCCGGCGCCGGTGTGGACGAACAGCTCGAAATCAAAGCCGCTGCCCAGGATGTTCTTGCCCAACAGCCCCGCTGCCTTGGCTTCTTCCACGGCACGGTTCAAGTGCTTGGCGGCGGTGGTGTACTCGCCACGCAGGAAGATGTAGCCACGGTAGGTTTTCAGTGCGCGGGCACTGATCAGCATGCCTTCGATCAGCAGATGGGGCAGTTGCTCCATCAGCATGCGGTCTTTCCAGGTGTTCGGCTCCATTTCATCCGCGTTGCACAGCAGGTAGCGGATGTTGATGGATTCGTCTTTCGGCATCAGGCCCCACTTCACGCCAGTGGGGAAGCCTGCACCGCCGCGGCCCTTGAGGCCGGAGTCTTTCACGGTCTGGACGATATCGTCCTGAGCCATGTCGGCGAAGGCTTTGCGCGCGGCGGCGTAACCGTTCTTGGCCTGGTACTCGTCGAGCCAGACGGCTTCGCCGTCGTCACGCAGACGCCAGGTGAGCGGGTGAGTCTCGGCCGAACGCTTGATGCGGTTGGCAGGACCGAAGGAAGTCAGGGTCATACGTAGCCCTCGAGCAATTTGGCAACGCCAGCGGGCTGCACATCACCGAAAGTGTCGTCGTCGATCATCAACGCCGGCGCCTTGTCGCAGTTGCCGAGGCAGCAGACCGGCAGCAGGGTGAAACGACCGTCGGCGGTGGTCTGACCCAGGCCGATGCCCAGCTTGCTCTGGATTTCGCTGACCACCGACTCGTGGCCGCCGATGTAGCAGACCATGCTGTCGCAGACGCGAATGATGTGACGGCCAACCGGTTGACGGAAGATCTGGCTGTAGAACGTCGCCACGCCTTCAACGTCGCTGGCCGGAATGCCGAGGATCTCGCCGATGGCGTACAAGGCGCCGTCCGGCACCCAGCCGCGTTCCTTCTGGACGATCTTCAGGGCTTCGATGGACGCCGCGCGCGGGTCTTCGTAGTGATGCAGCTCGTGCTCGATGGCCGAGCGCTCGGTTTCACTCAAGGTGAAACGGTCTGTCTGGATAAGCGTGCTGTTCATGCTTAGCGGTCCACGTCGGCCATAACGAAATCGATACTACCCAGGTACGCGATCAAGTCCGCGACCATGCTGCCTTTGATCACCGAAGGGATCTGCTGCAAGTGCGGGAAGCTTGGGGTACGAATCCGGGTGCGGTAGCTCATGGTGCCGCCATCGCTCGTCAGGTAATAACTGTTGATGCCCTTGGTCGCTTCGATCATCTGGAAGGATTCGTTGGCCGGCATGACCGGGCCCCACGAAACTTGCAGGAAGTGCGTGATCAAGGTCTCGATGTGCTGCAGGGTGCGCTCTTTCGGCGGCGGCGTGGTCAGCGGGTGATCCGCCTTGTACGGGCCTTCCGGCATGTTGCGCAGGCACTGGTCGATGATCCGGATGCTCTGGCGCATCTCCTCGACACGCACGATGCAGCGGTCGTAGGCATCGCCATTGGCCGCCAGCGGCACTTCGAATTCGAAGTTCTCGTAGCCCGAGTACGGGCGCGCTTTACGCAGGTCGAAATCGCAACCGGTCGAACGCAGGCCGGCACCGGTGACGCCCCATTCCAGGGCCTCTTTGGTGTTGTAGTCGGCGACGCCGATGGTCCGGCCACGCAGGATGCTGTTGTCCAGTGCGGCCTTCTGGTATTCGTCCAGGCGCTTGGGCATCCACTCGACGAAATCCTTGACCAGCTTTTCCCAGCCGCGCGGCAGGTCGTGGGCGACGCCACCGATGCGGTACCAGGCCGGGTGCAGACGGAAACCGGTGATGGCTTCGATCACGGTGTAGGCACGCTGACGGTCGGTGAAGGTGAAGAACACCGGGGTCATGGCGCCGACGTCCTGGATGTAGGTACCCAGGAACAGCAGGTGGCTGGTGATCCGGAAGAACTCGGCCATCATGATGCGGATGACGTCGACCTTCTCCGGCACCTTGATACCGGCCAGCTTCTCGACCGAGAGCACGTACGGCAGGTTGTTCATCACGCCGCCGAGGTAGTCGATACGGTCGGTGTACGGGATGAAGCTGTGCCAGGACTGACGCTCGGCCATTTTCTCGGCACCACGGTGGTGGTAGCCGATGTCCGGTACGCAATCGACGATCTCTTCACCGTCCAGCTGCAGGATGATGCGGAACGCACCGTGCGCGGACGGGTGGTTCGGGCCGAGGTTGAGGAACATGTAGTCCTCGTTCGGGCCGGAACGCTTCATGCCCCAGTCTTCAGGCTTGAAGCGCGCAGACTCTTCCTCGAGCTGTTGCTTGGCCAGGTTCAGGGTGAACGGGTCGAACTCGGTGGCGCGGGCCGGGAAGTCCTTGCGCAGCGGGTGACCTTCCCAGGTCGGCGGCATCATGATGCGCGACAGGTGAGGGTGGCCTTTGAAGTCGATACCGTACATGTCCCAGACTTCACGCTCGTACCAGTTGGCATTCGGCCAGATGCTGGTGACGGTCGGCAAGCTGAGGTCGCTCTCGGACAAGGCGACCTTGATCATCACGTCACTATTACGTTCGATCGACATCAGGTGGTAGAACACGGAGAAGTCGACGCCGTTCGGCAGACCCTGGCGCTTGGTGCGCAGGCGCTCGTCCACGCCGTGCAGGTCATAGAGCATGACGTACGGCTTGGGCAGGTTACGCAGGAAGGTCAGGACTTCGACGAGTTTGGCGCGGGCAACCCAAAGCACCGGCATGCCGGTGCGGGTAGGCTGGGCGGTGAACGCCTCCGGGCCAAAACGGTTGTTCAGTTCGACGACCACATCCTGGTCGTCTGCCTTGTAAGGCGGGATGTACAGAGCACTGCCTGTAGTCATGGTTATTTTATCGCTTTCGGTCAACGTAAAGAATGAAGCCAGTTTCTCGTTCTTTTAAAGAAGCAGATCTGGATCAGACTTCGTCGGGGCTGCGCAGGTTGGTGACTGCGATTCGCTGTTCGCGGCGCTTTTCCTTCTCGGAAGGCATCTCGGCGCGGTACACGCCTTGATCGCCAACGACCCAGGAAAGCGGGCGACGCTCCTGTCCAATCGACTCCTGCAACAGCATCAAACCTTGCAGGAAAGCCTCCGGGCGGGGCGGGCAGCCAGGCACGTAGACGTCCACGGGCAGGAACTTGTCCACCCCTTGAACGACTGAGTAGATGTCGTACATGCCACCGGAGTTGGCGCACGAACCCATGGAAATGACCCATTTAGGCTCGAGCATTTGCTCGTAGAGACGCTGGATGATCGGCGCCATCTTGATGAAGCAGGTACCGGCGATAACCATGAAATCCGCCTGGCGCGGCGATGCCCGGATAACCTCGGCGCCAAAGCGCGCGATGTCGTGGGGCGCCGTGAAGGCGGTGGTCATTTCCACATAGCAGCACGAAAGACCGAAGTTATACGGCCACAGGGAGTTCTTGCGCCCCCAGTTGATCGTGCCGTTGAGCACGTCTTCGAGCTTGCCCATGAAAATGTTTTTGTGGACTTGATCTTCTAACGGATCGGAAACGGTTTCCCGTTGGCCAATCGGATACTGCTCGTTAGGAGCATCGGGGTCGATCCTGGTGAGATTGTATTGCATTGCCAAAGCCTCATTGTTTCAGCTTCGCTTGCCGCTTGCGCCGAGCTTCCGGAGCCCAGTCAAGGGCGCCCACTCGGAATAGGTAGACAAGGCCTGCCAACAGAATTGCTATGAAAACGAGAGCTTCGACGAATCCGGTCCAGCCGCTTTCGCGGACGGACACAGACCATGCAAAGAGAAAGAGGGCTTCGATATCGAAGATCACGAAGAGCATCGCGACCAGATAGAATTTGGCTGAGAGCCGCAAGCGGGCGCCACCTGTAGGTAGCATGCCGGACTCGAACGGTTCGTTTTTGCTGCGGCCCCAGGCTTTTGACCCGAGCAGGCTGGAAACGCCCAGCATGAAGGCGCAGAGGCCGACAACGCCTAGAAGGAAAATGGCAAAGCCCCAGTTGTGGGCCATGAGTCCTGTCGCTTCGGGCATGCTGGTAATCCTTAACAGAGAGCAAAGGTCTCTGAGCTTGAAAAGAAACAAAGCAGTGACGATATGTCGCAGCAATCGATCCCGCTGATTTTATGGCTAAACACCCGGCAAGTAAAATTCCTATAGCGAAATTATTTATAGGAATAAGGACATAGCGAGCGGCGAAAGCGCCGTAGCCCTTGCGTTGCGGGCATTAGGGGGCTTTTCGCAAATAATGTTTTGTAGGGAATGTAACGAACATAGTTGTGACTGAATGATAATCAGTATTGTTTGGGTGGGTTTTCAAACTGTTTGTCCCTCGGATACTCGGGAAGTTGTCTTATATGGGCGTTACAGCAAGTAGCAGCGGTGTGCGTTTTAGCGGATTTTTCTGACGTTGATGTCGCTCTGGATCAATGTTTTTCCAGGTCACCACCATCCCCTGTACCTGTAGGAGCGAGCTTGCTCGCGATGGTGGTCAACGATGACGCTGGGGGCCTGACACCCTGCGGCGTCCTCAGGGTCATCGCGAGCAGGCTCGCTCCTACAAGGGGGCTTGCGTTGTTTGTTGAATCGCAGGCAAAAAAACGCCCCGAACCAGTCGGGGCGTCAGATGTGCAGCGTTGCGGTTAGCTTTTTATCCGATCCGCAGCGGCTGATGTCTCAAGCGAAGCAGATCAGTGGAACTGTTCTTCTTCGGTCGAACCGGTCAGTGCGGTAACCGACGACGAGCCACCCTGGATCACGGTGGTCATGTCGTCGAAGTAGCCGGTGCCCACTTCCTGCTGGTGCGCCACGAAGGTGTAACCCTTGGCGGCGTCGGCGAATTCCTGCTCTTGCAGCTTTACGTAGGCAGTCATGTCGTTGCGGGCGTAGTCGTGCGCCAGGTTGAACATGCTGTGCCACATGTTGTGAATGCCGGCCAGGGTGATGAACTGGTGCTTGTAGCCCATGGCGGACAGTTCGCGCTGGAACTTGGCGATGGTCGCGTCGTCCAGGTTCTTCTTCCAGTTGAAGGAAGGCGAGCAGTTGTACGACAGCAGTTGGTCCGGGTATTCCTTCTTGATCGCTTCGGCGAAGCGACGGGCTTCTTCCAGGTCCGGCTTGGCGGTTTCGCACCAGATCAGGTCGGCGTACGGCGCGTAGGCCAGGCCGCGAGCGATAGCCTGGTCCAGACCGGCGCGCACCTTGTAGAAACCTTCCTGGGTACGTTCGCCAGTCACGAATGGCTGGTCGTACGGGTCGCAGTCGGAAGTCAGCAGGTCAGCGGCGTTGGCGTCGGTACGGGCCAGGATGATGGTCGGAGTACCGGCAACGTCTGCCGCCAGACGGGCAGCGGTCAGCTTCTGTACGGCTTCCTGGGTAGGAACCAGTACCTTGCCACCCATGTGGCCGCATTTCTTCACGGAAGCCAGCTGGTCTTCGAAGTGAACGCCGGCGGCGCCTGCTTCGATCATGCTCTTCATCAGCTCGTAAGCGTTCAGTACGCCGCCGAAACCGGCTTCGGCGTCAGCCACGATTGGCGCGAAGTAGTCGATGTAGCCAGCGTCGCCCGGGTTCTTGCCGGCTTTCCACTGGATCTGGTCGGCACGACGGAACGCGTTGTTGATGCGCTTGACCACGGTTGGAACCGAGTCCACCGGGTACAGCGATTGGTCCGGGTACATCGATTCGGCGGAGTTGTTGTCCGCAGCCACTTGCCAGCCCGACAGGTAGATCGCCTGGATGCCGGCTTTGACTTGTTGCACAGCCTGGCCGCCGGTCAGGGCGCCCATGCAGTTGACGAAATCTTTCTCAGGACGGAAGGCTGGCTTGGCACCCTGGGTAACCAGGTTCCACAGCTTCTCGGCGCCCATTTTTGCAAAGGTGTGCTCAGGTTGAACCGAGCCACGCAGGCGGACGACGTCAGCAGCGGAGTAAGTGCGTGTCACGCCTTTCCAGCGCGGGTTTTCAGCCCAGTCTTTTTCGAGGGCTGCAATTTGCTGTTCGCGTGTCAGTGCCATGGGAGATAAACCTCGTCGCGTCTTTATGAAAAGTTGTTCTGCGGTGGAAAATTCCTGCGCTCGCTGACCAGAAGCTTTAGTGGTCAAGTCGGATTCGGCGGGGAGGGCGACGGGATGAACGATCGGCTCGAGGGGAAGTGAGCAGGTAAAGGCGAACTGCGGGCGCATTCGGGCGTCGTGGGCCTTGGTACGAACATCAGTGTGCTGCCGGGTTACCTAATTACGCTTCCGTCCCTCGGGACAACTTCGTTCCAGTCGACAACCTCGTCAAACACACCTTGTGGGCGGTACAGACACGAAGCGGTTCGCGGGGGGTAGGTTGCGAACATCGCCTCGAAGGCCCTTGCCAGGGCCCCTGATTAGCGGGAGCGAGGCCATCATGCCTTCGCTTTTTTGACTCGTCAAACGTTTTGTAGTGCTTTTTTTCGAGCACTACATCTTTGGTCTAATACGACTCGGCAGTCAGTTTTTGGTGCTTTAGTCCAGGGTGTCGACTTTAACCCGCAATGTCATGTCGTTGCGGCTCTGGGTCGAATAGCTGCGGGTCAGGCCCTGTTTGTCGGCCTGGGTCTGGCCATTGACCCCGGCCAGCAGGATCCACTCACCGAGGTGGCCGGTGACCGTTGTGTCGGTGCTTTGTACGTTCACTACATCGGGGCGTTCCTGGCTCATGCGGTCACGGTTGGTGCTGATCAACAGGTGAACGATGTCGCCAGTGACGTTTGCGGTGACGTAGAAACCCTGGGTGACATTGCGATACTCGGTCTGGCTGTTGTAGCCGCCATACGAATCGCTCTGGCTGCTGGTGATCGGCACGCTCTGGCCGACCTGGATCAGTGCCGGTGCGCCTTCGCTGGCCTGCACCTGCTGAATGCCGCCGTCGCGGCTGTCGGTGCTGTAGTTGATGATGCGGGTCTGGCCTGGCTTGGTGCCGTTCACCGCCTGGCCCTGGTCACCCTGGAAGTTGTTGTCACTGGTGTCGACGGTGATCAACAGCCGCTTGGGCGCCGTATCGAGTTGCGAAAGAAGGGCTTTAAGTTCGTCGATCTTGCGCTGATCGGCGTTGACAATCAGTTGGCTGCCGTAGGCGCTGACCTGGCCTTCCTTGCCGACGAAATCCTGCGCCACCGGCAGCAGGTCGGTGCTGGTGCGGTATTTGAGGGGGATGATTTCTGTGGCTGCCATCACCGAAAGACTGCAGCCGAGCAGCAGGGTGGTGAGCAGGGTGCGTAGGGACATGTCCGTTATCTCCGCGTTCTGAAGGCTTGATATTGCCACGTTGTCGGCCCGGGGTTTTGTAGGAGCGAGCTTGCTCGCGATGGTCTTGAGGACGCCGCGGGGTGTCAGGCTTCCAGCATCATCGTTCACGTCCATCGCGAGCAAGCTCGCTCCTACAGGTGTATGTGTTGATACTGCCAGTTTGTCGGTCCGGGGTTTTGTAGGAGCGAGCTTGCTCGCGATGGTCTTGAGGACGCCGCGGGGTGTCAGGCTTCCAGCATTATCGTTCACGTCCATCGCGAGCAGGCTCGCTCCTACAAGTTTGTCGGCTCGGGGTGGGGTAAGTTGAATCGTAGACAGCAAAACGCCCCGGCATCCGAAAATGGCGGGGCGTTTTGTGGTGTTCTTTCTGGCCTCTTCGCGGGCGCCTCGGTATCAGGCCGAGTGCCGCACCATGTCCACATGCGGAATCCCGGCTTCCAGGAACTCCTCACTGACCATGTTGAAGCCCAGGCGCTCATAGAACGCCGTGGCTTGCACTTGCGCGCTGAGCATCTGCTGCTTCAAGCCGCGTGCTTCGGCTTCGCCAATCACCGCTTGCATCAGCGCGTCGCCGACCTTCAGGCCGCGCCAGTCCTTGAGCACCGACACTCGGCCAATGTGACCATCGGGCAGCAAGCGGGCGGTGCCAATCGGAAAGTCGCCTTCGAACGCGAGGAAATGCACGGCGGTTGCATCGTCGGCATCCCATTCCAGTTCGGGTGGAACGCACTGCTCGGCGACGAACACCGTTTCACGAATGCGCCGGATCTCGGCGTTGTCCTTCTGCCAGTCTGCGACACGTACGTGAATCTTATTCATCGGCAAACCCCAGGCTTCCTTGCTTGACCAGTTCACACAGCAGGCCGCGACCGTCTTCATCGCTCAGCCATTCGCCGAGGTTGTCGGCGTGCAGCGCGTCGGCGGCGCAAATCATCTTCAGCAGTTCGCGCAGTTTGCCCGGCAGATAACGGCTCTGGCCACTGGCGAACAGCAGCAGGTCGTCGTCGACTTCGGACCACGCCAGGCGCGCGCTAGGGTTGCGAATCAGGATCGCGCCCTGCTCCAGGGCGGACATGAAGTCGTCTTCTGCGACGTCTTCCGGGCCGACCACCAGTTCCGGGTAGCGTGGCTCGGTCATGAACTGGCCGAACCAGGTCAGCAGCAGGCGCTCGTCGCTCATGTGCTCGGCCAGCAGGCCTTTCAAGCGGTCGAGTGCGTCGCGCTGGATCTGGTGAGGATCGGCTGTCGGCACGGCGTCGGCGTCGGTATAGCGTTCTTCGTCCGACAGGAACTGGCTGAGGAAGTCAGTGAAGTGGGTCAGCACTTCGGCAGCGCTCGGTGCGCGGAAGCCGACCGAGTAGGTCATGCATTCATCAACGGCAACGCCGCAATGGGCCAGGCGTGGCGGCAGGTAGAGCATGTCGCCCGGTTCCAGCACCCATTCATCGGTGGCTTCGAATTCGGAGAGGATGCGCAGGTCGGCGTGGGCCAGCAGCGGGCTCTCGGTGTTGCACATCTGGCCGATCTTCCAGTTGCGCTTGCCATGGCCTTGCAGCAGGAACACGTCGTAGTTGTCGAAGTGCGGACCAACGCTGCCACCTGGCGCGGCGTAGCTGATCATCACGTCGTCGATGCGCCAGCTCGGCAGAAAGCGGAAGTTTTCCAGCAGTTCGCTGACTTCCGGCACAAATTGATCCACCGCTTGAACCAGCAGGGTCCAGTCAGTTTCAGGCAATTTGCTGAATTCGTCTTCGGCGAACGGGCCGCGACGCAGTTCCCACGGGCGTTCGCCATTCTCGATGATCAGGCGCGATTCGACTTCTTCTTCCAGCGCCAGGCCGGCCAGTTCGTCGGCGTCGATCGGGCTTTCGAAATCAGGGATCGCCTGGCGGATCAGCAGCGGCTTTTTCTGCCAGTAGTCGCGCAGGAATTCCCGTGCCGTGATGCCGCCCAGAAGTTGAAGAGGAATATCAGGATTCATGTGTAACCTATTGAAAAAATGCACTTTTCAGACGGGAATAAAAACGCCCGGCGCGGCCGGGCGTCTTAAAAGGGTCTAGCGGTCGATCAGATGCGTTTGGCTTGTGCTACAGCGTTGCCGATGTAGTTGGCCGGGGTGAGCAGTTTCAGCTCAGCCTTGGCGGCAGCTGGCATGTCCAGGCCGTCGATGAAAGTCTGCAGCGCTTCAGGGCTGATGCCCTTGCCGCGGGTCAGTTCTTTCAGCTTTTCGTACGGGTTTTCGATGTTGTAGCGGCGCATCACGGTCTGGATCGGCTCGGCCAATACTTCCCAGCAGGCGTCCAGGTCAGCGGCAATCTTCTGCTCGTTGAGCTCCAGTTTGCTGATGCCTTTGAGGCTGGCTTCGTACGCGATCACGCTGTGGGCGAAACCGACACCGAGGTTGCGCAGCACGGTGGAGTCGGTCAGGTCACGCTGCCAGCGAGAGATTGGCAGTTTGCTCGCCAGGTGCTGGAACAGTGCGTTGGCGATGCCCAGGTTGCCTTCGGAGTTTTCGAAGTCGATCGGGTTGACCTTGTGCGGCATGGTCGACGAACCGATTTCGCCAGCGATGGTGCGCTGTTTGAAATAACCCAGGGAGATGTAGCCCCAGATGTCGCGGTCGAAGTCGATCAGGATGGTGTTGAAGCGTGCGATCGCGTCGAACAGCTCGGCAATGTAGTCGTGCGGTTCGATCTGCGTGGTGTACGGGTTGAAGCCAAGGCCCAGTTCGTCTTCGATGAAGGCGCGGGCGTTGGCTTCCCAGTCGATCTCGGGGTAGGCCGACAGGTGTGCGTTGTAGTTGCCGACAGCGCCGTTGATCTTGCCCAGCAGCGGAACGGCAGCGACCTGGGCGATCTGACGCTCCAGGCGGTAGACCACGTTCGCCAGTTCTTTGCCCAGGGTGGTCGGCGAGGCCGGTTGACCGTGGGTACGCGACAGCATCGGCACGTCGGCGAAACGAATGGCCAGTTCGCGGATGGCGTTGGCGGTCTGGCGCATCAGCGGCAGCATCACGTCATCACGACCTTCGCGCAGCATCAGGGCGTGGGACAGGTTGTTGATGTCCTCGCTGGTGCAGGCAAAGTGGATGAACTCACTGACCTTGGCCAGTTCCGGCAGCTTGGCCGCTTGCTCTTTGAGCAGGTATTCGATGGCTTTGACGTCGTGGTTGGTGGTGCGCTCGATCTCTTTGACGCGCTCGGCGTGCTCCAGAGAGAAGTTTTCCGCCAGGGTGTTGAGCACAGCGTTGGCTTCGGCGGAGAACGCCGGCACTTCGCTGATGGCGGGGTGAGCGGCCAGGCGCTGGAGCCAGCGCACTTCAACCAGGACGCGGGCACGGATCAGGCCGTACTCGCTGAAAATTGGGCGCAGGGCCTGGGTTTTGCCGGCGTAGCGGCCGTCAACAGGGGAAACCGCAGTGAGCGAAGAGAGCTGCATGGGGTGTTCTCGGACAGTCGGGCAACGAAATGGGGCGCGTATCATACATGAAAAAATCCGCCGGTCCGTCGCCAACTGACCGGCGTATTACGCGTATTGCTAGGTTCGGTACTGTCGATGCGGGTTATTCGTTACGCATCAATGGGTAAAGCTCTTTCAGCAATTTGCGGCGGCTGATCACCAGCTGCCAGCGATGACCGCCCAGTTGCCGCCACAGGCGTGCCGAACGAATGCCGGCCAGCAGCAGGGCGCGAATTTTCGAGGCGTTGCTCGGTTGTTGCAGGTTGCGCATGTCGCCGTGCACCTGGATGCGTTGGCGCAGGGTGCTCAGGGTGTCCTGATACAGCGCGCCGCATGCGGCGATGACGTTTTCGTGCGCCGGGCCGAAGTGTTCGACCTGGGATTGAATCTGCGGCAGGCGTTTGCCGATCGCGTCGAGCATGTCGTTGCGCTTTGCCAATTGACGCTCAAGACCGAGCATGGCCAGGGCGTAGCGCAGCGGTTCACGCTGCAGGGCACTCGGGTCGCGTTCGAGGGCGCCGATCAGGGCGCGATAACCTTCACGCAGGTTGATGTCATCGCCGCCGTAGACCTCCAGAGTGTCCTTGGGATCGCGAATCAACAGGCTGCCGAGCATGCAGGTCAGGCCGGCTTCGTTGGTCTGGCCGGTCTTGGCAATCCTGTCCACCAGCACGGCGGCGAGAAACACGCCGCCCAGTGCTGTCAATTGCTCCTGAATGGGGCTCATTGCTGCTCGCCTTTAGCCGTGTCCTTGCTGGTCCAGGGCTCAGCCACTTCAATCACGCCGCCGCCGAGGCAGATTTCGCCGTCGTAGAACACCACGGACTGGCCCGGAGTGACCGCGCGTTGCGGATCATCGAAGGTGGCGCGATAACCCGTGGCGGTCTTTTCCAGGGTGCAGGGCTGGTCGCCCTGGCGATAACGGACCTTGGCCGTCAGCCTGCGCGGCTGGCTCAGATCGATCGGGTTGACCCAATAGATGTCCGAGGCGAGCAGGGCGCGGGAGAACAGCCACGGGTGATCGTTGCCCTGGCCGACGATCAGCTCGTTGTGTTCCAGGTCCTTGATCAGCACGTACCACGGCTCATCGCTGGCATCTTTGAGCCCGCCAATGCCCAGGCCCTGGCGCTGGCCGATGGTGTGATACATCAGGCCATGGTGACGGCCGATGATTTCACCTTCGGTGGTCTTGATCTCACCCGGTTGCGCCGGCAGGTATTGCTTGAGGAAGTCGCTGAAGCGGCGCTCGCCGATGAAGCAGATCCCGGTGGAATCCTTTTTCTTCGCGGTCGCCAGCTCGTATTTCTCGGCAATGGCGCGCACCTGCGGTTTTTCCAGCTCGCCAACCGGGAACAGGGTCTTGGCGATCTGCTCGCCGCCGACGGCGTGCAGGAAGTAGCTCTGGTCCTTGTTCGGGTCCAGACCCTTGAGCAGTTCGGTGCGGCCGTCGATATCGCGGCGACGCACGTAGTGACCGGTGGCGATCAGGTCGGCGCCAAGCATCATGGCGTAGTCGAGGAACGCCTTGAACTTGATTTCGCGGTTGCACAGGATGTCCGGGTTCGGCGTGCGTCCGGCCTTGTATTCGGCCAGGAAATGCTCGAACACGTTGTCCCAGTACTCGGCGGCGAAGTTGGCGGTGTGCAGCTTGATGCCAATCTTGTCGCACACGGCCTGGGCGTCCGCCAGGTCATCCATGGCGGTGCAGTATTCGGTTCCATCGTCTTCTTCCCAGTTCTTCATGAACAGGCCTTCCACCTCATAACCCTGCTCGATCAGCAGGAGGGCGGAAACGGAAGAGTCCACGCCGCCGGACATACCGACAATGACGCGCTTCTTTTGTGTGTCAGAAGGGGCTGGATCACGCATAGGGATTCAATGAGTGTCTTGAAAAAGGACGCGATTCTAACAGGCTCCAGCCTGCAAGGCTAAAGAGAAGGACGGATCAATTCGAGGCCGAAGTGTTTACCGTCCAGATAATCATCGATACAGCGGATGATCAGCTCGCTGCGCCAGTTGTCACGCTGTTCGATTAATTCCTCGCGGGTCAGCCACTTGGCGCCGACGATACCGTCGTCCAGCTGGTAATCGGGGTGGTGTTTCACTGCTTTGGCGATGAAGCAGACCCGCTGGTAGGTTACGCCGTTGCTGGGGGCGGTATAGAGGTAAATCCCCAGTACGCCGGTCGGTTCGATGTCCCAGCCGGTTTCCTCGAGGGTTTCGCGGACAGCGGCTTCGGTCAGGGTTTCGTTCGGATCCAGATGGCCGGCGGGCTGGTTGAGCACCACGCGTCCGTGCTTGGATTCTTCGACCATCAGGAAGCGGCCGTTGTCTTCGACGATGGTGGCGACGGTGATGTGGGGGAGCCAGTCCATGAGATGTCCTCAAGTTTTGAATGGTGAAACACGGATCCTGTGGGAGCGAGCCTGCTCGCGAAAGCGGTGGGTCAGTCAACATCGATATTGAATGATAAACCGCATTCGCGAGCAGGCTCGCTCCCACAATGGTTCGGGTTCCGGCTGATAAGCATGTGTTAACGCCAAAAACACAAACCCCGGCACTTGGCCGGGGTTTGTGATGTTCCCTTACAACCTTAAACCAGCGCAGCGACAGCCGCGTTGAAGGTTGCGCTTGGGCGCATGGCCTTGCTGATCAGCTCGGCGTCGGCGTGGTAGTAACCGCCGATGTCCACTGGCTTGCCCTGGACGGCGTTGAGCTCGGCAACGATGGTCGCCTCGTTCTCGGTCAGGGTCTTGGCCAGGGTCGCGAACTGCGCTTGCAGTGCAGTGTCTTCGGTCTGGGCAGCCAGGGCCTGAGCCCAGTACAGCGCCAGGTAGAAGTGGCTGCCGCGGTTGTCGATGTTGCCGACTTTGCGCGATGGCGACTTGTTGTTGTCCAGGAACTGGCCGGTGGCCTGGTCCAGGGTCTTGGCCAGAACCAGCGCCTTTGGATTGTTGTAGGTCACGCCCAGGTGTTCCAGGGACGCAGCCAGGGCCAGGAATTCACCCAGCGAATCCCAGCGCAGGAAGTTTTCTTCCAGCAACTGCTGAACGTGCTTCGGAGCCGAACCGCCGGCGCCGGTTTCGAACAGGCCACCGCCGTTCATCAGCGGCACGATCGACAGCATCTTGGCGCTGGTGCCCAGTTCCATGATCGGGAACAGGTCGGTCAGGTAGTCGCGCAGTACGTTGCCGGTCACCGAGATGGTGTCCTTGCCGTCGCGGGTGCGCTGCAGGGTGTACTTCATGGCGTCGACCGGGGACATGATCTGGATGTCCAGGCCGGCAGTGTCGTGATCCTTCAGGTAAGCCTGAACTTTCTCGATCACCACGCCGTCGTGGGCGCGCAGCGGGTCCAGCCAGAAAATCGCCGGAGTGCTGCTGGCGCGAGCACGGTTGACGGCCAGTTTGACCCAGTCCTGGATCGGCGCGTCTTTGGTCTGGCACATGCGGAAGATGTCGCCGGCTTCAACCGACTGCTCCAGCAGCAGGTTGCCCTTGCTGTCGGTGACGCGAACAACGCCGTCAGCCTTGATCTGGAAAGTCTTGTCGTGGGAACCGTACTCTTCGGCTTTCTTCGCCATCAGGCCAACGTTCGGCACGCTGCCCATGGTGGTCGGATCGAAAGCGCCGTTTACCTTGCAGTCTTCGATCACTGCCTGGTAGATGGTGGCGTAGCAGCGATCCGGGATCACCGCCTTGGTGTCGTGCAGCTGGCCATCGGTACCCCACATCTTGCCGGAGTCACGGATCATGGCCGGCATCGAGGCGTCGACGATCACGTCGCTCGGCACGTGCAGGTTGGTGATGCCCTTGTCGGAGTTGACCATCGCCAGGGAAGGGCGAGCGGCGTAGACCGCCTGGATGTCGGCTTCGATGGCAGCTTGCTGCTCGGCAGGCAAGGCCTTGATGCGAGCGTACAGGTCGCCGATGCCGTTGTTCAGGTTGAAGCCGATCTGTGCCAGCACGTCAGCGTGCTTGGCCAGTGCGTCCTTGTAGAACTCGGCAACGATCTGGCCGAACATGATCGGGTCGGAGACCTTCATCATGGTGGCTTTCAGGTGAACCGACAGCAGCACGCCCTGTGCCTTGGCGTCTTCGATTTCGGCTGCGATGAAGCTGCGCAGGGCGTTTTTGCTCATGACCGCGCAATCGAGGATCTCACCGGCTTGTACGCTGGTCTTTTCTTTCAGGACGGTGGCGGTGCCGTCCTGGGCGATCAGTTCGATTTTAACGGCGTCAGCGGCGTCGATCAGGGCGGCTTTTTCGCTGCCGTAGAAATCGCCGGTGCTCATGTGCGCGACGTGGGACTTGGAGTCCTTGGCCCAGGCGCCCATTTTGTGCGGGTGCTTGCGAGCGTAGTTCTTGACCGACAGCGGAGCGCGACGGTCGGAGTTGCCTTCGCGCAGAACCGGGTTCACGGCGCTGCCCTTGACCTTGTCGTAGCGCGCCTTGGCTTCTTTGTCGGCGTCGCAGGTCACGGTTTCCGGGTAGTCCGGCAGGTTGTAGCCCTGGGCTTGCAGTTCTTTGATCGCCGCTTGCAGCTGTGGAACCGAAGCGCTGATGTTCGGCAGCTTGATGATGTTGGCTTCAGGCGTAACGGCCAGGGCGCCCAGTTCGGCGAGGTGGTCGGCTACGGCTTTGTCGCCCAGTTGCTCGGGGAAGCTGGCCAGGATGCGCCCTGCAAGAGAGATATCGCGGGTTTCAACGGCGATATCAGCCGAGGCGGTGAACGCCTCTACGATAGGCAACAGTGAATAGGTGGCGAGGGCAGGAGCTTCGTCGGTGAAGGTATAGATGATCTTCGAGCGGGTGGGCATATTCGGATTAACTCTCTCTTCTTTGCTAAAGCGTGCGCAGAAACTCGAGGGCGCCGGGTAAGCGCGTTCGTTCAAAGTCATCCATGAGCCGAATATCGAGGTTTCGTTGCTGTGATGTTGGGTGCATCAGTAGGGTGTCAAGTGGCCGGGCTGCGGTAACAGACCGGCCTTCGGCGGAAACGCTCGTCGCTTTTTACCAAGCAGCGGGCCGTTCAACCTGACGTGACCCTTTAGTCAGCGGCAGCATTATACATAGGTAGCTGGCAATCTGCCGATGGTTCATACGCAACGAATGTCGTCCATTGGTCTAAAGGTCGCAGGGGCGAGCAGGGCACAAGGTCATTCGTCGTGCTTGAGTTTGGCGCTTTTCCCTTTGCTTTCAGGCTTGTAGCGCGCGAGTTGCAAGGCTTTGAGGCGGTTGGATGGAACATAGGGTTTGCGCGCCGATTCAACTGGGTTACGCTCGAACCAAGCCAGATGTTCAATCCAATCAGTGGAGTTCAGCATGGGTTACAAGAAGATTCAGGTTCCAGCCGTCGGCGACAAAATCACCGTCAATGCAGACCATTCTCTCAATGTTCCTAATAACCCGATCATCCCCTTCATCGAAGGCGACGGCATTGGTGTCGACATCAGTCCGGTCATGATCAAGGTTGTCGATGCTGCTGTTAAGAAGGCCTACGGTGGCGAGCGCAAGATTTCCTGGATGGAAGTGTACGCCGGGGAGAAAGCGACTCAGGTTTACGATCAGGACACCTGGCTGCCTCAGGAAACCCTGGACGCGGTCAAGGATTACGTGGTTTCCATCAAGGGCCCGCTGACCACCCCGGTCGGTGGCGGCATCCGTTCCCTGAACGTGGCCCTGCGTCAGCAGCTCGACCTGTACGTCTGTCTGCGCCCGGTGCGCTGGTTCGAAGGCGTGCCTAGCCCGGTCAAGAAGCCGGGCGACGTCGACATGACCATCTTCCGCGAGAACTCCGAAGACATCTACGCCGGCATCGAGTGGAAGGCCGGTACACCGGAAGCCACCAAGGTCATCAAGTTCCTCAAGGAGGAAATGGGCGTTACCAAGATCCGTTTCGACGAGAACTGCGGTATCGGCGTCAAGCCGGTGTCGCTGCAAGGCACCAAGCGCCTGGCGCGCAAGGCCCTGCAATATGTGGTCGACAACGATCGCGATTCGCTGACCATCGTGCACAAAGGCAACATCATGAAGTTCACCGAGGGTGCCTTCAAGGAATGGGCCTACGAAGTGGCGGCTGAAGAGTTCGGCGCGACCCTGCTCGACGGTGGTCCGTGGATGCAGTTCAAGAACCCGAAAACCGGCAAGAACGTTGTCGTCAAGGATGCCATCGCCGACGCCATGCTCCAGCAGATCCTGCTGCGCCCGGCCGAGTACGATGTGATCGCTACCCTGAACCTGAACGGCGACTACCTCTCCGACGCCCTGGCGGCGGAAGTGGGCGGTATCGGTATCGCACCGGGTGCCAACCTTTCCGACACCGTGGCCATGTTCGAAGCCACCCACGGTACGGCACCGAAGTATGCCGGCAAGGACCAGGTCAACCCGGGTTCGCTGATCCTGTCCGCTGAAATGATGCTGCGCCACATGGGCTGGACCGAAGCGGCCGACCTGATCATCAAGGGCACCAACGGCGCGATTTCCGCCAAGACCGTGACCTATGACTTCGAGCGTCTGATGGAAGGCGCGAAACTGGTGTCGTCTTCCGGTTTCGGTGATGCGCTGATCTCGCACATGTAGGAAGACGCAGGAATATGAAAACCGCCTGATTCAAGTATTTGAGTCAGGCGGTTTTTTTATGGCGGGATGGTGGTGCGGCCTTACACCGTAACGGTCTGTTGCACGGGGGATGTCGTCGCTTTCGAAGCATCCACCGGATTGCCTATGTTGACCGCGTGCAGGCCTTTGGGGCCCTGGATGATGTCGAATACGACAGCTTGTCCGGCTTTCAGGGTTTTATAGCCTTCCATCTGGATGGCGGAGTAGTGGGCAAACAGGTCTTCTGTCTTACCGTCCTCATTGATGAAACCGTAACCCTTGGCATTGTTGAACCATTTGACCTTGCCACTGACCTTGCCGCCTGACATACCCATATCCCTCTGCAACAGACTCCATCACTGGAGTATCATCCAGTACATCCGCAGTCGAATCTGTAAATAAGATTGACTCCGCGGACCTTTTTTACCCACTGTGGGCTCTATTGGTTGTAACACCGTTTTGCCGATAGTCAAGCTGACCAGGCAGTCGGAGTTGAAAACGCTGATAGCCGTCCCCACCACTGTATTTGAACAACTGACGAACCTTTCTTTCCATGCATGCAATCAGCCAGATTCGACTAACATTCAATCAGGATCACCCTGATTTACACGACGACGATTCCACAGGCATTGCTGTTCAGGAGGCAAAGCCTGCACTGCAGGCGCCGCCGATGTACAAGGTGGTTTTGTTCAACGATGACTACACACCGATGGATTTCGTGGTCGAAGTGCTCGAGGTGTTTTTTAACCTGAATCGCGAGCTGGCGACCAAGGTCATGCTGGCCGTCCATACGGAAGGGCGGGCAGTATGTGGAGTGTTTACCCGCGACATCGCGGAGACCAAGGCCATGCAGGTCAACCAGTACGCCAGGGAAAGCCAGCATCCGCTACTCTGTGAAATCGAGAAGGACGGTTAATCGCCGACCACTTGGGTATGAGGTGAAGCTATGTTAAACCGCGAGCTCGAAGTCACCCTCAATCTTGCCTTCAAGGAGGCCCGTTCGAAGCGTCATGAATTCATGACCGTCGAGCATCTCCTGCTGGCCCTATTGGACAATGAGGCTGCCGCCACCGTTTTGCGTGCGTGCGGCGCAAACCTCGACAAACTCAAGCACGACCTGCAGGAGTTCATCGACTCCACCACGCCATTGATCCCTGTGCATGACGAGGATCGCGAAACCCAGCCAACCCTGGGCTTCCAGCGTGTACTGCAGCGTGCTGTGTTTCACGTACAGAGCTCGGGCAAACGCGAAGTGACTGGTGCCAACGTGCTGGTCGCGATCTTCAGTGAGCAAGAGAGTCAGGCAGTGTTCCTGCTGAAACAGCAGAGCGTTGCCCGTATAGATGTCGTCAACTACATCGCCCATGGCATTTCCAAGGTGCCTGGGCATGGCGATCATTCTGAAGGTGAGCAAGATATGCAGGACGACGAGGGTGGTGAGTCTTCTTCCTCGGGCAATCCCCTGGATGCTTATGCCAGCAACCTCAATGAACTCGCGCGCCAGGGTCGAATCGATCCGTTGGTGGGCCGTGAGCTGGAGGTCGAGCGTGTCGCGCAGATCCTGGCGCGTCGTCGCAAAAACAATCCGCTGCTGGTGGGCGAGGCGGGCGTGGGTAAAACCGCGATTGCCGAAGGCCTGGCCAAGCGCATTGTCGACAACCAGGTGCCGGATCTGCTGGCAAACAGTGTTGTTTATTCCCTCGATCTGGGCGCTCTGCTCGCGGGCACCAAGTATCGTGGTGATTTCGAGAAGCGCTTCAAGGCGCTGCTCAATGAACTGAAAAAACGTCCGCAGGCGATCCTGTTCATCGACGAGATCCACACCATCATCGGTGCGGGTGCCGCGTCCGGTGGTGTCATGGATGCCTCGAACCTGCTCAAGCCGCTGCTGTCCTCGGGTGATATCCGTTGCATCGGTTCGACCACCTTCCAGGAATTCCGCGGCATTTTCGAGAAGGACCGTGCCTTGGCCCGGCGCTTCCAGAAGGTCGATGTGTCGGAGCCTTCCGTGGAAGACACCGTCGGTATCCTGCGTGGTCTGAAGGGGCGCTTCGAGCAGCATCACAACATCGAGTACAGCGATGAGGCCCTGCGCGCCGCCGCCGAACTGGCTTCGCGCTATATCAACGACCGGCACATGCCGGACAAGGCGATCGATGTGATCGACGAGGCGGGTGCCTACCAGCGCCTGCAGCCGGTCGAGATGCGCGTCAAGCGTATCGAAGTGCCACAGGTCGAGGATATCGTCGCGAAAATCGCGCGGATTCCGCCAAAGCACGTCACCAGTTCCGACAAGGAGTTGTTGCGTAACCTCGAGCGTGACCTGAAGTTGACCGTGTTCGGTCAGGATGCCGCGATCGACTCGCTGGCAACCGCGATCAAGCTGTCCCGTGCCGGCCTCAAGTCCCCTGACAAGCCAGTCGGTTCGTTCCTGTTCGCAGGGCCTACCGGTGTCGGTAAAACCGAAGCGGCGCGTCAGTTGGCCAAGGCGCTGGGCGTCGAGTTGATTCGTTTCGACATGTCCGAGTATATGGAGCGCCACACCGTATCGCGTCTGATCGGTGCGCCTCCGGGTTATGTCGGGTTCGATCAGGGCGGTCTGCTCACCGAAGCCATCACCAAGCAGCCACACTGCGTGCTGTTGCTCGATGAGATCGAGAAGGCGCATCCGGAAGTCTTCAACCTGCTGTTGCAGGTCATGGATCATGGTACGTTGACCGATAACAACGGGCGCAAGGCGGATTTCCGTAACGTGATCGTCATCATGACGACCAACGCCGGTGCCGAGACTGCAGCTCGCGCTTCGATCGGTTTCACCTATCAGGATCACTCTTCCGATGCGATGGAAGTGATCAAGAAGAGCTTTACGCCGGAGTTCCGCAACCGTCTGGACACCATCATCCAGTTTGGTCGCCTCAGCCATGAGGTCATCAAGAGCGTGGTGGACAAGTTCCTTACGGAGCTTCAGGCGCAGCTGGAAGACAAGCGAGTGTTGCTGGAAGTCACCGATGCGGCTCGCAGCTGGCTGGCCGAAGGTGGTTACGACGCGGCGATGGGCGCTCGCCCAATGGCGCGCCTGATCCAGGACAAGATCAAGCGTCCGCTGGCGGAGGAGATTCTCTTTGGCGAACTGGCCGAACATGGCGGTGTGGTGCACATCGACATCAAGGATGGCGAGCTGACCTTCGAGTTCGAGACCACGGCCGAGATGGCCTGACGTTCAAAAGCAAAACAGAAAGGCGCCGAGAGGCGCCTTTTTGTTGTCTTGAAAAAAATACAGCAAACCCTTGTGGGAGCGAGCCTGCTCGCGAAGGCGGCAGCACATGCAACATTGATGCAGGCTGATCCACCGCTTTCGCGAGCGGGCTCGCTCCCACATTGGGGTTGCAGGGGGGGCAAATCGCAGGCAAACAAAAACGCCCGGCATAAGCCGGGCGTCTTGTATTGACCTGATTAGCGAGCGCGGTAGGTGATGCGCCCTTTGCTCAAGTCATAGGGCGTCAGCTCGACGCGCACTTTGTCGCCGGTAAGAATACGGATGTAGTTCTTGCGCATCTTGCCGGAGATGTGCGCGGTTACGACGTGCCCATTTTCCAACTCCACACGAAACATGGTGTTGGGCAGGGTGTCGACGACAGTGCCTTCCATTTCGAAGCTGTCTTCTTTCGACATGCAGTAAAGCCCTCGGTGTCCAATGAATGGCCCGGTGCAACTGCGCCAGGCAAAAGCGGCGTGCATTGTGCCCGAAAAGTGGGGTTTAAGCCAAGGGGTTTAGGGCCGGCTCTAGTTTAGAACCACCCAGCGCTGATTAATCAGCAGTTCAATGGGGCGATACTGAGTCTTGTAGTTCATTTTTTTGCAGTTTTTGATCCAGTAACCGAGGTAGACCGCTTCCAGCCCAAGCCGGCTGGCCTCGGCGATTTGCCAGAGAATCGCGTAGCGCCCAAGGCTGCGACGCTCTTCGGCAGGCTCGTAGAAGGTGTAGACCGCCGAAAGACCGTTCGGCAGCAAGTCAGTGACGGCGACGGCCAGCAGCCGGCCGTTCAGGCGGAACTCATAAAAACGTGAAAACGGCAGGTCCCGCACCAGGAATGTCGAAAACTGGTCGCGACTTGGCGGGTACATGTCGCCATCGGCGTGACGCTGTTCGATATAGCGCTGGTAAAGGTCGAAATACTCTTCGTTGAAGCGGGGCTTGGCCGGACGCACCTGCAAATCCGTGTTGCGCTTGAATATGCGTTTTTGTTGCCGGTTGGGCTTGAATTGCCCCACGGGAATGCGCGCCGGTACGCACGCATTGCAGTTCTGGCAATGCGGCCGGTAGAGATGATCGCCGCTGCGACGAAACCCCATCTCCGACAGGTCTGCATAGACATGCACATCCATGGGCTGGCTAGGGTCGAGGAACAGGGTGGTGGCCTGCTCATCGGGCAGATAACTGCAAGAGTGCGGCTGAGTGGCATAGAACTTCAAGCGCGCCAACTCGGTCATGATCAACCCTCGGGGTAGTGCTTTGGATTAAGTGTAAGCCACGCAGGCAAAAGACGCTCAGCAAACCCAGGTGGCGCTGCTGGGTTGGTCCAGATACTGCGCAAGGTAATGGGCAAAGTCACGGCGGGGAATCGCTCGCGCTCCCAGACTGTGCAGATGATCGGTGGGCATCTGGCAATCGATCAGTACAAAACCCGAGTCTTTCAGATGGCGCACCAGTGTGGCAAAGCCGAATTTCGAGGCGTTGTCGACGCGGCTGAACATGGACTCGCCGAAAAACAGCCGGCCCATCGCCAGGCCATACAGCCCGCCGACCAGTTCGTCCCCGTCCCACACTTCCACCGAGTGCGCGTGACCACGCCTGTGCAGTTCGATGTAGGCATCTTGCATCGCCTCGGTGATCCAGGTGCCGTCGGCGTAATCCCGGGGGGCGGCGCAGGCGCGGATGACGGCGGCAAAATCCGCGTCGAAGGTCACTTGATAGCGTTGCTGGCGCAGCAGTTTGTTCAAGCTGCGCGAGACATGCAGTTCGTCGGGAAACAAAACCGTGCGCGGGTCCGGGGACCACCAGAGGATTGGCTGGCCTTCGGAGAACCATGGGAAGCAGCCGTGGCGATAGGCCGAGACCAGCCGGTCGGCGGACAGATCGCCACCGGCAGCCAGGAGCCCGTTGGGGTCGCGCATGGCCTTTTCCAGCGGTGGGAAATGCAAGGTGTTGCGTTGTAACCAAGTCAGCATGGCATCCGGGCTTGCAGAAGGGGAGGGCAGTGGTGGGTATTGGCTCGCGATAAAGTTTGCCTTCAAACGGCAGGAATGTCGTCGAGGTATTTTTCAGCGTCCAGTGCCGCCATGCAACCGGCCCCGGCAGACGTAACGGCCTGGCGATAAACGTGGTCGGCCACGTCACCGGCGGCAAACACGCCGGCTATCGCCGTAGCAGTGGCATCGCCTTCGCTGCCACCCTTGACCAGCAGATACCCGTTACGCATTTCCAGCTGTCCGCTGAAGAGGTCGGTGTTGGGCTTGTGGCCGATGGCGATAAACACCCCGGCCAGGGGCAGTTCCCTGGTTTCGCCGGTGTGGCTGTCCCGCAGGCGGGCGCCGGTCACGCCACTGGCATCGCCAAGCACTTCGTCCAGATTCTGGTTCCAGTGCAGGCGGATATTGCCATTGGCGGCCTTTTCGAAGAGTTTGTCCTGGAGGATTTTCTCCGAGCGCAGTTTGTCGCGCCGATGGATCAGGTGCACTTCCTTGGCAATGTTCGACAGGTACAACGCCTCTTCGACCGCCGTGTTGCCGCCGCCGACCACTGCAACCACCTGATTGCGATAGAAGAATCCATCACAGGTCGCGCACGCCGAGACCCCTTTGCCGGCAAACGCTTCTTCCGACGGCAGGCCCAGATATTGCGCAGAGGCGCCGGTGGCAATGATCAGTGCGTCGCAAGTGTAGGTTCCGCCATCGCCGATCAGTTCGAACGGCCGTTGTTGCAACTTGGCCGTATGGATGTGGTCGTAAACGATCTCGGTGGCAAAGCGTTCGGCGTGTTTTTGCATGCGCTCCATCAGGACCGGCCCGGTCAGGCCTTCGACGTCGCCTGGCCAGTTATCGACTTCGACGGTGGTGGTTAGCTGGCCACCTGCCTGTATGCCGGTAATGACAACGGGCTTGAGGTTGGCGCGGGCGGCATAAACGGCTGCGCTGTAACCGGCAGGGCCGGAGCCCAGGACAATCAGGCGGGAATGCTTCGCTTCGCTCATAAAAACACCTCATAAGCCTTTGTCACAAAAGAGAATGCATGCTCAAATTGAACAGCATGTCATGTGCTGTTGACTATGCTACACCCAAGGGTCTCAAGCATGGCGTCGTGCGTACAAATCCGTACAATGCCGTGCGTGCTACATATATTCAGTGCGCGCCGTGTTTATAAAAACCGGGGCGCAGTGTTAAAAGTAGTCCCGGATACGCGCGTTAACTTTTTTACCTGCCTGGATTGGGCAGTTTTTTGCCGGTTTTTATAGACATTCACCAGATGGACGCGCCCATGGCGCAGGAAAAGAAGCGTTTTGAAGAAATCCACCGCAGCACCTAAACCAGCCGTCGTTCCGCTCTGGCGCCAGCACTTGCACTACCGACTCAAGGAAGGTGCGCTGATCGCCATCGGTGCCTTGTGCCTGTTCCTGATGATGGCCTTGTTGACCTATGGCAAGGATGATCCGGGCTGGAGCCATAACAGCAAGATCGACGACGTGCAGAACTTCGGCGGGCCAGCGGGCTCCTACAGCGCCGATATCCTGTTCATGGTGCTGGGTTACTTCGCCTACATCTTCCCGTTGCTGCTGGCGATCAAGGCTTACCAGATCTTCCGCCAGCGTCACGAACCGTGGCAGTGGAGCGGCTGGCTGTTCTCCTGGCGCCTGATCGGCCTGGTGTTCCTGGTACTGTCGGGCGCCGCTCTGGCCCATATCCATTTCCACGCCGCGACCGGTCTGCCGGCCGGTGCGGGCGGTGCGCTGGGCGAAAGCCTCGGTGACCTGGCCCGCAACGCCCTGAATATCCAGGGCAGTACCCTGTTGTTCATCGCGTTGTTCCTGTTCGGCCTGACGGTGTTCACCGACCTGTCGTGGTTCAAGGTGATGGATGTCACCGGCAAGATCACCCTCGACCTGTTCGAACTGTTCCAGGGCGCGGCCAATCGCTGGTGGGCGGCCCGTACCGAGCGCAAACAGCTGGTCGCCCAGTTGCGTGAAGTCGACGACCGTATGGATGAAGTGGTTGCGCCGACCGTCACCGACAAGCGCGAGCAGGCCAAGGTCAAGGAACGCCTGATCGAGCGTGAGCAAGCCCTGAGCAAGCATATGTCCGAACGCGAGAAGCAGGTGCCGCCGGTGATCGCGCCCGCGCCACCAAAGCCTGTCGCACCGAGCAAGCGCGTCGAAAAAGAGAAACAGGCGCCTCTGTTCGTCGACAGCGCCGTGGAAGGCACCTTGCCGCCGATCTCGATTCTCGATCCCGCGGAAAAGAAACAGCTCAATTACTCGCCTGAATCCCTGGCTGCGGTTGGCCACCTGCTGGAAATCAAGCTCAAGGAATTCGGCGTTGAAGTCACCGTCGACTCGATTCATCCAGGGCCGGTGATTACCCGTTACGAAATTCAGCCGGCCGCCGGCGTCAAGGTCAGCCGCATCGCCAACCTGGCCAAGGACCTGGCCCGTTCCCTGGCCGTGACCAGCGTGCGCGTGGTGGAAGTGATTCCGGGCAAGACCACGGTCGGTATCGAGATTCCCAACGAAGACCGGCAGATCGTGCGTTTCTCCGAGGTGTTGTCGACCCCCGAATACGACAATTTCAAATCCCCGGTCACCCTGGCCCTGGGCCACGATATCGGCGGCAAACCGGTCATCACCGACCTGGCGAAGATGCCGCACCTGCTGGTGGCCGGTACCACCGGTTCCGGTAAGTCGGTGGGCGTGAACGCGATGATCCTGTCGATCCTGTTCAAGTCCGGCCCGGAAGACGCCAAGCTGATCATGATCGACCCGAAAATGCTGGAACTGTCGATCTACGAAGGCATTCCGCACCTGCTGTGCCCGGTGGTCACCGACATGAAGGATGCCGCCAACGCCCTGCGCTGGAGCGTTGCCGAGATGGAGCGCCGCTACAAGCTGATGGCCAAGATGGGCGTGCGCAACCTGTCGGGCTTCAACGCCAAGGTCAAGGAAGCCCAGGATGCGGGCGAACCGTTGAGCGATCCGCTGTACAAGCGTGAGAGCATTCACGACGAAGCGCCGCTGCTGCAAAAGCTGCCGACCATCGTCGTGGTGGTCGACGAATTCGCCGACATGATGATGATCGTCGGCAAGAAGGTTGAAGAACTGATCGCGCGTATCGCGCAAAAGGCTCGTGCGGCCGGTATTCACTTGATCCTCGCGACCCAGCGTCCGTCGGTGGATGTGATCACCGGTCTGATCAAGGCCAACATCCCGACCCGCATGGCGTTCCAGGTATCGAGCAAGATCGACTCCCGGACCATCATCGACCAGGGCGGTGCCGAGCAACTGCTGGGCCACGGTGACATGCTCTACATGCCGCCGGGTACCAGTCTGCCGATTCGTGTTCACGGCGCTTTCGTGTCCGACGATGAGGTTCACCGCGTGGTGGAAGCCTGGAAGCTGCGCGGCGCGCCGGAATACAACGACGACATTCTCAATGGCGTCGAAGAGGCCGGTAGCGGCTTCGAAGGCAGCAGCGGTGGCGGCGACGGAGACGATCCCGAGGCCGACGCGCTGTACGATGAAGCGGTCCAGTTCGTGCTGGAAAGCCGTCGCGCCTCCATTTCAGCGGTGCAGCGCAAGCTCAAGATCGGCTACAACCGCGCCGCGCGCATGATCGAAGCCATGGAAATGGCCGGGGTCGTGACGTCCATGAACACCAACGGTTCGCGTGAAGTCCTGGCCCCGGGCCCGGTGCGCGACTGATCCGAGTATGAAAGGAGTGGTGCCCGTGGCACCGCTCGCACTCCCACGAATGTTATGAGGACTCCCATGCGTCTGATCCGCATGCTGTTGCTGCCGGTACTGGCTTTGACCACGCTCCAGGCTAACGCCGATGACAAGGACGTGGCACGCCTGACCCAATTGCTGGAAAAATCCCAGACCCTGACCGCACGCTTCTCTCAGTTGACCCTCGACGGCACCGGCACCCAGTTGCAGGAAACCGCTGGCGACATGTCCCTGCAGCGTCCGGGGTTGTTCTACTGGCACACCAATGCGCCAGCCGAGCAGACCATGGTTTCCGACGGCAAGAAGGTCACCCTGTGGGACCCGGATCTGGAGCAGGCCACCATCAAGAAACTCGATGAGCGTCTGACCCAGACGCCCGCGCTGCTGCTGTCCGGTGACGTGTCGAAGATCAGCCAGAGCTTCGACATCAGTGCCAAGGAAGCCGGTGGTGTGATCGATTTCACCCTGAAACCGAAAACCAAGGACACCTTGTTCGACAGCCTGCGCCTGTCGTTCCGCAATGGCCTGGTCAATGATATGCAGATGATCGACAGTGTCGGCCAGCGCACCAACATCCTGTTTACCGGCGTCAAGGCCAACGAGCCGATCCCGGCGTCCAGGTTCAAGTTCGACATCCCCAAGGGTGCCGATGTAATCCAGGAATAAGTCGCAAAACCTCTGTAGGAGCGAGCTTGCTCGCGATGAACCTGAGCGCGCCGCTGGGTGTCAGGTCGCCAGCGTTATCGTTGACGACCATCGCGAGCAAGCTCGCTCCTACAGGGGATAGAGAACCAGTGAGGTTTCACAAGTAGTCATGGATCTGTTTCGCAGTGCCCCCATCGCCCAGCCATTGGCCGCCCGTTTGCGCGCGACCAATCTGGACGAGTACGTCGGTCAGGAACACGTGCTCGCTCGCGGCAAGCCCTTGCGCGAAGCGCTGGAGCAGGGTGCCCTGCATTCGATGATTTTCTGGGGGCCGCCGGGCGTGGGCAAGACCACGCTGGCGCGATTGCTCGCCGAAGTCTCGGATGCGCACTTCGAAACGGTGTCGGCGGTGCTCGCCGGCGTGAAGGAAATCCGTCAGGCGGTGGAGATCGCCAAGCAGCAGGCCGGGCAATACGGCAAGCGCACCATTCTGTTCGTCGATGAAGTGCACCGTTTCAACAAGTCCCAGCAGGATGCGTTCCTGCCCTATGTCGAAGACGGCACGCTGATTTTCATCGGCGCCACCACCGAGAATCCCTCGTTTGAGTTGAACAATGCGTTGCTCTCACGGGCACGGGTCTATGTGCTCAAGAGCCTCGACGAAGCGGCGCTGCGCAAGCTGGTGCAGCGTGCGCTGACCGAGGAACGTGGCCTGGGCAAGCGCAACCTGACCCTCAGTGATGAGGGTTTCCAGATGCTGCTGTCCGCCGCCGATGGCGATGGCCGGCGCCTGCTGAATCTGCTGGAAAACGCCTCGGATCTGGCCGAAGACAACAGCGAGATGGGCACCGACCTGCTGCAAAGCCTGCTCGGCGATACCCGTCGGCGTTTCGACAAGGGTGGCGAAGCGTTCTACGACCAGATTTCCGCGCTGCACAAGTCGGTGCGCGGCTCCAACCCCGACGGCGCGCTGTACTGGTTCGCGCGGATGATCGACGGTGGCTGCGATCCGCTGTACCTGGCCCGGCGCGTGGTGCGCATGGCCAGTGAAGACATCGGCAATGCCGATCCGCGCGCGCTGAGCCTGTGCCTGGCGGCGTGGGAAGTGCAGGAACGCCTTGGCAGTCCAGAGGGCGAACTGGCGGTGGCCCAGGCCATCACCTATCTGGCCTGCGCGCCGAAAAGCAACGCGGTCTACATGGGCTTCAAGACCGCATTGCGTGCCGCCGCCGAACACGGCTCGCTGGAAGTGCCGCTGCACCTGCGCAATGCGCCAACCAAGCTGATGAAGCAGTTGGGCTACGGCGATGAGTACCGTTATGCCCACGATGAGCCGGACGCCTATGCCGCCGGGGAAGATTACTTCCCGGAAGAGCTCGAGCCGATTGCGTTCTATCAGCCTGTGCCCCGTGGCCTGGAACTGAAAATCGGCGAAAAACTCAATCACCTGGCGAAACTCGACCGTTTAAGCCCCCGGCAGCGGAGAAAATAGTGCTTCCTTTGATCGTTGCGGTATCCGTCGGCGGGATAGCCGGTACATTGTTGCGCTTCGCCACGGGTAACTGGATCAACGCGAATTGGCCGCGGCACTTCTATACCGCGACGCTGGCCGTTAATATCGTGGGCTGTTTGCTGATCGGCGTTCTATACGGTCTGTTTTTGATACGCCCGGAGGTGCCCATCGAGGTGCGTGCCGGGTTGATGGTCGGCTTCCTCGGGGGGCTGACGACTTTTTCATCCTTTTCACTGGATACGGTGCGCCTGCTGGAAAGCGGGCAGGTGCCGCTGGCCCTGGGCTATGCGGCGCTCAGCGTATTCGGCGGGCTGCTTGCCACCTGGGCCGGCCTGTCCTTGACCAAACTTTGATAAACGAGAAACCGACATGCTCGATTCCAAACTGTTACGTAGCAACCTTCAGGACGTAGCGGACCGCCTGGCATCCCGTGGCTTTGTGCTGGATGTTGCGCGCATCGAAGCGCTGGAAGAACAGCGCAAGACCGTCCAGACCCGCACCGAAGCACTGCAGGCTGAACGTAATGCGCGTTCCAAATCCATCGGCCAGGCCAAGCAGCGCGGCGAAGACATCGCGCCGTTGATGGCGGACGTCGAGCGCATGGCGGGTGAATTGAGCGCCGGTAAAGTCGAACTGGACGCGATCCAGACCGAACTGGACTCGATCGTGCTGGGCATTCCCAACCTGCCGCACGAATCGGTGCCGGTTGGCGATGACGAAGACGGCAACGTTGAAGTGCGCCGTTGGGGCACGCCGAAGGCTTTCGATTTCCCGGTCCAGGACCACGTGGCCCTGGGCGAGAAGTTCGGCTGGCTGGACTTCGAAACCGCCGCGAAACTGTCCGGCGCCCGTTTCGCCCTGCTGCGCGGCCCGATTGCCCGTCTGCACCGCGCCCTGGCGCAGTTCATGATCAACCTGCACGTTACCGAGCACGGCTATGAAGAGGCCTACACGCCTTATCTGGTCCAGGCGCCGGCGCTGCAAGGCACCGGCCAGTTGCCGAAGTTCGAAGAAGACCTGTTCAAGATCGCCCGCGAAGGCGAGGCCGACCTGTACCTGATCCCGACCGCCGAAGTGTCGCTGACCAACATCGTCGCTGGCGAAATCGTCGATTCGAAACTGCTGCCGATCAAGTTCGTTGCCCATACCCCGTGCTTCCGTAGCGAAGCCGGCGCATCCGGTCGTGACACCCGCGGCATGATCCGCCAGCACCAGTTCGACAAGGTTGAAATGGTGCAGATCGTCGAGCCGTCGAAGTCGATGGAAGCGCTGGAAGGCCTGACCGCCAACGCCGAGAAAGTCCTGCAGCTGCTGGAGTTGCCTTATCGCACCCTGGCGCTGTGCACCGGCGACATGGGCTTCAGCGCGGTCAAGACCTACGACCTGGAAGTGTGGATCCCGAGCCAGGACAAATACCGCGAAATCTCGTCGTGCTCCAACTGCGGCGACTTCCAGGCCCGTCGCATGCAAGCGCGTTTCCGTAACCCGGAAACCGGCAAGCCGGAACTGGTGCACACCCTGAACGGCTCCGGCCTGGCGGTGGGCCGTACCCTGGTCGCGGTGCTGGAGAACTATCAGCAGGCCGACGGTTCGATCCGTGTGCCAGAAGTTCTCAAGCCGTACATGGGTGGCCTTGAGGTCATCGGCTAAATGAACTATCTGCCGCTGTTTCACAACCTTCGCGGCAGTCGTGTGTTGGTCGTCGGTGGGGGGGAGATTGCCTTGCGCAAATCCCGCCTGCTGGCCGATGCCGGTGCGCTGCTGCGGGTGGTTGCACCTGAAATCGAAGCACAACTGCGCGAACTGGTTGCCGGCAGCGGTGGCGAGTGCCTGTTGCGTGGCTACGCCGAAACGGATCTGGACGGTTGCGGGCTGATCATTGCTGCCACCGACGACGAAGCGCTGAACGCGCAAGTCTCCGCCGATGCCCATCGGCGTTGCGTGCCGGTCAACGTGGTGGACGCGCCGGCCCTGTGCAGTGTGATCTTCCCGGCGATCGTCGACCGTTCTCCGTTGATCATCGCGGTGTCCAGCGGCGGCGATGCGCCAGTGCTGGCACGCCTGATCCGCGCCAAGATCGAAACCTGGATTCCTTCCACCTACGGTCATCTGGCCGGGTTGGCGGCGCGTTTTCGGCATCAGGTCAAAAGCCTGTTTCCGGATGTGCAGCAGCGTCGGGCGTTCTGGGAAGATGTTTTCCAGGGCCCGATTGCCGATCGGCAACTGGCCGGGCAGGGCGCCGAAGCCGAGCGTTTGTTGCAAGCGAAGATCGATGGCGAAGCACCGGTTGCCACCGGCGAAGTCTATCTGGTGGGCGCAGGCCCGGGTGATCCCGACCTGCTGACCTTCCGTGCCTTGCGCCTGATGCAGCAAGCCGACGTGGTGCTGTATGACCGCCTGGTGGCGCCGGCGATTCTCGAACTGTGCCGTCGCGACGCCGAGCGGGTTTATGTCGGCAAGCGCCGCGCCGATCACGCGGTGCCGCAGGATCAGATCAACCAGCAATTGGTGGATCTGGCCAAGCAGGGCAAACGTGTGGTGCGCCTGAAGGGCGGCGATCCGTTCATCTTCGGTCGCGGTGGCGAGGAGATCGAAGAACTGGCGGCGCAAGGCATTCCGTTCCAGGTGGTGCCGGGGATCACGGCGGCCAGCGGTTGCGCGGCCTATGCCGGGATTCCGCTGACGCACCGCGATTACGCACAGTCGGTGCGTTTCATCACCGGTCACCTCAAGGATGGCTCCAGCGATTTGCCATGGGCGGACCTGGTCGCACCGGCGCAAACCCTGGTGTTCTACATGGGGCTGGTGGGCTTGCCGGTTATCTGCGAACAGTTGATCAAGCATGGTCGCAGCAAAGATACCCCGGCAGCGTTGATCCAGCAGGGCACCACGGTCAACCAGCGGGTGTTTACCGGCACCCTGGCGGACTTGCCACGGCTGGTGGCGGAGCATGAAGTGCATGCGCCGACATTGGTGATCGTGGGCGAAGTGGTGCAGTTGCGCGAGAAACTGGCGTGGTTCGAAGGGGCTCAGGGGCAGGTCTAGACCGAATTGCCCCCTTCGCGAGCAGGCTCGCTCCCACAGGGGATTTGTGAACGGCACAAATCAATTGTGGGAGCGAGCCTGCTCGCGAAAGGGCCCTCATGACCTGCACAAATCTCAGGCCTTGCGCCAAATCCCTTTCCCGCTCAACCGCTCCCGGTCATGGGGCGCGGTGAAATCCTGTGCCGGGCCTTTCGGCACCACTCCAGTCGGGTTGATGGTGCGGTGGCTGGCGTAGTAGTGGTGCTTGATGTGAGTGAAATCCACCGTCTCGGCAATCCCAGGCCACTGATAGATTTCCCGCAGCCAGTTCGACAGGTTCGGATAATCGGCAATCCGTCGCAGGTTGCACTTGAAGTGCCCGTAGTACACGGCATCGAAGCGAATCAGTGTGGTGAACAGGCGGATATCCGCTTCGGTCAGGTACTCGCCAGCCAGATAGCGGTTGGCGCCCAGCAGCAGCTCCAGCCGGTCCAGCTCGGCAAATACCTCATTGAACGCTTCTTCATAAGCCTGTTGCGACGTGGCAAACCCGGCGCGGTATACGCCATTGTTCACCGCCGGATAGATCCGCTCGTTCAATGCGTCGATATCAGCGCGTAACGGCGCCGGGTAGAAGTCCAGGTCGTTACCGGTCAAATCGTCGAAAGCACCGTTGAACATGCGGATGATTTCCGATGATTCATTGTTGACGATGCGCTTGAGCTGTTTGTCCCACAGTACCGGTACGGTGACGCGCCCCGTGTAGTCGGCCGTGTCGGCGGTGTAGCGCTGGTGCATGAAGTTGAAGTGGTCGAGCTTGTCGCCGGTCGACCCCAGGTTCCGGTCGAAGGTCCAGCCGTTTTCCAGCATCAACCAACTGACCACCGAAACGTCGATCAGGTTTTCGAGGCCTTTGAGTTTGCGCAGGATCAGCGTGCGATGGGCCCACGGACAGGCCAGGGACACGTACAGGTGATAGCGCCCGGGTTCTGCCGCAAAACCACCGGCGCCGGTCGGTCCGGGCTTGCCGTCTGCTGTCAGCCAGTTGCGACGCTGCGCCTGTTCACGCTGAAACGCGCCGTCCTTGCTGCTTTCGTACCACTTGTCCTGCCAGCGGCCATCCACTAACAAACCCATGTCCAAGACTCCTGAATCCAATAATCGTTGGGTTCAGTCTATTCCGATGAGTTCGAACAAAAAGCGCAAAGATCGGGCACGAATGATCGGTTAAATCGATTTGTTGCGAGCGGCCCAGTATTGCTCGGCGGTTTCAAAGGCCTGTTCGCGGCTCTGTCCGAGGCCACGCAGTGCCAGGGCCATGGTCGAAATCAAGGCCATTTGCGGGTAGCTGTCGACCACGTCACCACGCCACACCGCTTTCAAATGTTCAGGTTCAAGCGAGGCGGGTTTGACATGACGCTGCGCGGACAACTGCGGCCATTCCTCATCCCAGCTCTCGCCGCCGGTGGTGCCGTACAGGTGGCTGTCGGCGTCCGGGTTGATCTCGATTTCGCCGCCATCGCCCTTGATCACGATGGCGGTATCGCCGAGCAGCCCGCTGGCATCGCGATGCACCGCCTGATACCCAGGGTGGAAAATGCTCTGCAGGCCGCAACGCGCGCCCAGCGGATTGAGAATCCGCGTCAGCGAGTGGATCGGCGAGCGCAGGCCCAGGGTGTTGCGCAGGTCGATCATCCGTTGCAGCTGCGGTGCCCAGTCCACCAGCGGCATGAAGGCCAGGCCGCCGTTATCCAGCGCTGAGCCGACCTGTTGCCAGTCGCGGCACAGCGGGATGTTCAACTCGCCCAGCAGTTGCTCGGTGTACAGGCGACCGGCCGTGTGGGCGCCGCCGCCGTGCATGAATATCCGCACGCCGTTTTGTGCCAGGCACTTGGCCGCCAACAGGTACCACGGCAAGTGCCGCTTCTTGCCGGCGTACGTCGGCCAGTCCAGGTCTACCGCCAGCGCCGGAGGATTCAGGCGTTCGCGCAATGCCTCGGTGAACCCCGCCATCTCTTCTGCACTTTCTTCCTTGTGCCGCAACAGCATCAGGAAGGCGCCGAGCTGGGTTTCCTCGATCTTTTCATCGAGCACCATGCCCATGGCCTCGCGGGCCTCGACCCGGGCCAGGTCACGGGCGCCGCGCTTGCCTTTGCCAAGGATCCGCACGAATTGGGCGAACGGATGCTCGGCAGGCGTTTCGAGTGTCAGTGCTGGATAGTCGGTCATAAACAATTCGTCGGTTTGGGCAGGCCCGCCAGTTTCGCGGCGAGTTTGGCGGGAGTGCCTTTGAACAGTCGGTTCAGGTGCAGGCTGTTGCCTTTTTCCGGGCCGAGTTTCAGGGCGGTGTACTTGATCAACGGACGGGTGGCCGGTGACAGCTGGAACTCGGCGTAGAAGCTGCGCAGCAGTTCGAGGACTTCCCAGTGTTCGGGCGTCAACTCGATGTCTTCGGCAGCGGCCAGGGCACCGGCCACATCGGCGGACCAGTCACTCAGTTCGACCAGGAAACCGTCCTTGTCCAGCTCGATGGCGCGGGCGCCTACCGTCAATGCATTCATAGCCAACTGTTGACCTTGTCGTAGTGAATCGACAGTTCGACGAAGGCCGGGTAATCGATGGCCAGGGCCCAGTCGGGTACCGCAAGCGCACGGGCCTGGGCATCTTCGGCGAGGACGAACAGCTTCAGGCCACGGGCGCTGAGCGCAGTGAACGGCGCGGTGCCGGGCTGCAACGCATAGGCCGCATCACCGGACAGCAGCAAGCCATCGTTGGCGCCAATCACGCGCAGGCAACTGGTCAGGCGATCGTCGCCGAACGGGGAATGAGACAACACATGCAAAGTCGACATCAGAGGGTGATCACCTGGTCGTAACGGTCAATAAGGGCGGTGATTTCGTCGGCGGCCAATACCCGGGCTTCTGCCAGTGACAGTCCGTCCGGGTCCAGGCCGCGCTGGCTGATGCTGTCGCCGCAGGCGAACAACTCCTCGACACCGAACATTGGCAGGGCTTGCAGGTTGGCGCTCAGGTCTTTCTGCTGAAGGGCCTTGGCGTCCTGTTTTGCGGCCAGCTGAAACACGCCGTCGTCGAGAAACAACAGGCCAATCGGCAGATCGAAGGCGCCGCCGGCCAGTACGATATCCAGCGCTTCCCGCGCGCCCGGGCCGGACCATGGCGACTGACGGCTGATGATCAACAAGGATTTGGCCATGTCATGCGCCTCCGAAACAGATCAGACGGTCGGCATCCTGCGCCGCGTCATGCAATTGGCCAAGGCCGGACAATTCCCACGGCGCACCGACGGTAACCGCCTCGCGCTGATAGCGCCTGGCTTCTTCCTCGTTCAACACGCCACGACGCAGCGCGGCGGCGATGCACACCACACCATCGAGTTGATGGTCGCTGACAAAGGTGCGCCATTGCCTGGGCAAGTCCGGTTCATCCTGGGGCGTGACCACGCTGGCGGACGCGTTGTAGACGCCGTCCTGATAGAAAAACAGCCGGACAATCTCGTGCCCGCCGGCCAGCGCCGCTTGGGCGAACAGCAAGGCACGGCGCGAGGAGGGCGCATGGGCGGCGGAAAACACGGCGATGGCGAACTTCATGACGGACTCGATCAGCGAAACTGCGGCCATGATAATGCTTTATCGGCGGGGCGGCTAAAACGATGTTGTCTGTTCTGGCCCCTTCGCGAGCAGGCTCGCTCCCACAAGGGATTTGTGTCGGGCACAAAATCAGCGATCACCACACGTCCACTGTGGGAGCGAACCTGCTCGTGAAGGCAGCCTCACAGTCAACACAAGACTCAGCGCGGCATATACCCCAACTGCCACCGCCGCGGGATCTTCAACGACAACACCCCGAGCCCGGCAGCCAGCAGGCCACTGGCAAACAACGCCTTGAGCCCCAGGTGATGTTCCAGCACGGCACCGAGTATCGCGCCGGCGAACATGCCGGTCCAGGGGATCAGTTGCACGCGCCAGCCGTTACGACGCTCGCCGAGCATCCAGCGGCCCAGCCCGCGACCGAAACGCGACAGGGCACCGGTGACGTAAGTCAGGCCAACCGGCAGGCCGTTCACTTCTTCCACCGCGGCATTGAGCATGCCCATTGCGATGATTGCCGCCAGCAGGGCCGGCAGTTGCGCGTCATAGGGCCAGGCCGCGGCGGCGCACAGCAGAGTGGCGATGCACAACAGCAGAGGCAGGGCCCGGCGGCCACCCAGCCGGCTGACGATAATGCCCAGCGCGTTGCCGACGATGAAAGTGGCGACGAGGATCACCAGGCGCAGGGTCAACTCAAGGTCGCCAGCACTGATGGCGACCGCCATCCGGGTGGTATTGCCGCTCATGAACGAAACGAAGTCGCCGCTGGCCATGAAGCCGATGGCGTCGGTCATGCCGGCGAGTACCGAGAGCATGGCCACCAGGCTCAGGCCTATGCGCCCGCGCCATTTCTGCGTGTGCAAGTGCCCGGGGCTGGCGTGGGTCCTGGCGGTGTTGGGCAGCATCGGCGAAGGTATCCCTGAACAGTGCTTAGGGTTTTATCCCATTCAACTCGCAATACTCCAGCCAGTCCATGCCGGCCATTTCCGCCACTTCCCGGTGCACTTCCAGGCGTTGCGCTTCGTAGTCCAAGGGCGTGGCGGCAGTTAACTGCAATGTCAGTTCCCAAGCGAACAATTGCTGGCGTTCTGCTTCAGCTTCAAAGGCTTCGTGCAGCCGCTCCTCGCGATACTGTGCCGCCGTTTCACCCTTGGCCTGAGCCAACAGCGGGTTGAGGTGGTCGAGCTCTTCGCGCAATTCGGGGCGCGCATCAAGAAACCGCTTCAGTGCCTGCTCATGTTGCTGCTCGGTTGCCGCCATGGTCGCTCCTTGAGTGGGGGTTACGAAGACTGCTTCTTGCTGGCCTTGGCCGCTGCTGCCAGGCATTCGAGGGCAAACTGTTCGGTGTAGGTCATCTGGATCGGCGTGGTTTCGCCTTTGACGGTTCTTTCGCCATTGAGGATGTAACGAATCCGCTTGTCGGTGACGCCGATTCGCTTGGCGATCCATGAAGGCGTCTGGCCGATCTGGCTGATCAGCTTGTCGGCGTATTCAGCGGTCGGTTTGTAAAACTCGGCATTGGGTGTCATCAGGATTCCAGTGATAGGTGCGATGCGGCGTTATTGGCGCGACAGGGTGCGCGAATCGTTGCACGCTGTCGCGGTATAAATGAAGTAAAGCAGAACGATACGGGCTGCCGGGGTGATAAAGTCCGCTTTTTCCTGATGAGTGAATGCAATGCGAATTCTGATGGTGGCGCTGGCCGCGACTTTGCTGGCGGGATGCGCTGGCTCGGCAATGAACGATGCCCGCACCAAGGCCCCGTACAAGACCCTGAACTCGGAAAAGCCGGCAAAAGACGTCGCCCAGTGCGTGCAGTTTTCCTGGCAGGACGAGGCCGTGTTCGGCGTCGATGCCGCAGCCTATCTGCAAGCTGGCGAGAAAGGTGGCACGACCGTTTACACCCGTTCGGCGGAGTCCTTCGTCGACGTGACCAGCGATGCCTCGGGCACGGTGTTGAGCTACTACGCACAGCAGGATGATTTCGTGGCCAAGCGCCGGCTGGCAGCGTTGGCGACTTGTCTGTGATCTGACGCTGTTCCCCCTGTAGGAGCGAGCTTGCTCGCGAAAAAAATCGGAACGCCGCGGGGTGTCAGGCATCCAGCGTTTTCGTTGACGACCATCGCGAGCAAGCTCGCTCCTACAGGGGGGGCGGTATGGTTCAGTAGTTCAGGCGCTTCTGGAAGAAGAAGTGCCTGTGGCCCGGTGGATAGTCGGCAATGTGCCCGATCTCGCTGTAGCCACATTTCTTGTAGAAATCCGGCGCCTGGAATTCAAAGGTGTCGAGCCACAGCCCGACGCAGCGCCGTTCCCGCGCCAGGTCCTCGGCCATCTGCATCAGTTTCGAACCCATCCCCGGGCCTGCTCCGGCACCACCAGCAAGTCGATGTACAACCACTGGTAAAACAACCGGCCATGCAGGCCGCCGAGGATTTCGTCGTTGTCGTCGCGCACCAGCAAGGCGATGTGCCCGGGCACGTTGCCTTCGGCCTTAGAGCCGTTGTACGCGCGCAATGGCTTGAGGATGGCCTGGCGTTGTTCTTCCGTGGGGTTTTGCGACAGTTCGATACGCAGGTTCATGGCTATATCCTTATGGCATTGAAGCAGCAGCCTATCCCGGATGCAGCGATTGTTCCATCCCGGGGAAAGTTGAACCGATGCCAACGCGCAGCTTGCTTGAGGGGGGACAAGCGCTGATCCTTTTCAATTATCATGCGCCCTCTCAGACCAGTAACAGGACGCGTTGTCATGTCGAACACAGCCGAAAGGGTCAACATCGTCGAGTCTCAGGTGTTGTCCCACGACTGGTACCTGCTCAAGAAAATCACCTTCGATTACCAACGCAACAATGGCGAGTGGCAACGCCAGACCCGGGAGGTCTACGACCGTGGCAATGGCGCGGCGATTCTCTTGTACAACCGCGAAAAGCGAACCGTGGTGCTGACTCGGCAATTTCGCCTGCCGGTGTTCGTCAACGGTCACGACGGGCTGTTGATCGAAGTGGCGGCGGGGCTGCTGGAAGGCGCGGCGCCTGAAGACCGCATCCGCGATGAAGCAGAGGAAGAGACGGGGTATCGCGTGCACCATGTGCAGAAGGTATTCGAGGCGTACATGAGCCCGGGATCGGTGACGGAAAAGTTGCACTTCTTCATTGCCGAATACGACGCGAAGTCGAAGGTCAGCGACGGCGGCGGGCTGGAGGCGGAAACCGAAGAGCTGGAAGTGCTGGAGTGGGCGTTCGAGGACGCGCTCGAAGCCTTTTACCGCGGCGAGATCTGCGACGCCAAGACCATCATGCTGTTGCAGTATGCGGCGATGAAAAACCTCTTCGCCCAGGCATGATCAAAAGCCTGGCAGGCGTGCCGTGCCGGGCCATTGCCCACCTTCCAGGGTCAGCAACAACTCCTTGGCCTCAAGCCCACCGGCAAACCCGGTGAGTTTGCCCGACGCGCCAATCACCCGATGACACGGCGCCACGATCGAGATCGGGTTCTTGCCATTCGCCGCACCCACGGCCCTGACCGCCGTCGGGTTGCCGATCTGTTCGGCGATCTGGCTGTAGCTGCGGGTCTCGCCGAACGGGATGGTCAGTAGCGCCACCCAGACCTGCTTCTGAAATTCCGTGCCGGCAAAATACAGGTCCAGTTCGAAGCGTTCGCGGCTGCCGGCAAAATATTCACGCAACTGCGCAGCCGTGCGCAGCAGGATCGGGTTGTCCGGCGCTTCGCTCATCGGACCGAGGCGCACCCGGCCGGGTTTGTCGTTTTCCCAGAGGATGGCTGCCAGTCGTGAACCGTTCGCGACCAGCTTCAACTGGCCGACCGGGGACGCCACGGTGATGCAGGTATAGGTCATGTCAGGGCTCGTGCGAAATTGCTGAACAGGCGTTAAGGATACTGTCTCGACGGGGAGGCGCAATACGTAATCCCGACCATACTTGGCTACGGCTTTTGAAGCGTTTTCCTACGAAATAACAAGAAGAGACCGACTCATGAAGTACGAACCTTTTGCCAAATCGCTGATTGCGACCTCATTGGCACTCAGCTGCCTGACCGCCCATGCCGCCTCCGTGGCCCCGGCTACCGGGGAAAACGGCATGGTGGTCACGGCCCAGCACCTGGCCAGCCATGTGGGCGTGGATGTGCTGAAGAACGGTGGCAACGCCGTCGATGCGGCGGTCGCGGTCGGGTATGCGCTGGCGGTGGTCTACCCCGCGGCCGGCAACCTCGGTGGCGGCGGTTTCATGACCATTCAACTGGCCGACGGGCGCAAGACCTTCCTCGACTTCCGTGAAAAAGCGCCGCTGGCCGCCACCGCCAACATGTACCTGGACAAGGACGGCAACGTCGTTCCCGATTTGAGTACCCGTGGTCACCTGGCGGTGGGTGTGCCGGGCACGGTATCGGGCATGGAACTGGCGCTGTCCAAGTACGGCACCAAGCCGCGCAAGGAAATCATCGCCCCGGCCATCAAGCTGGCCGAAGACGGTTTCGTGCTGGAGCAGGGCGACGTCGATTTGCTGGACTACGCCACCGACATGTTCAAGAAGGACATCAAAGACTCCGGTTCGATCTTCCTCAACAACGGCGAGCCGATGCAGGTCGGCCAGAAACTGGTGCAAAAGGACCTGAGCAAGACCCTGCGGGAAATCTCCGAGAAAGGCGCCGACGGTTTCTATAAAGGTTGGGTGGCCGACGCCATCGTCACCTCCAGCCAGGCCAACAAGGGCATCATCACCCAGGCCGACCTCGACAAATACAAGACCCGCGAGCTGGCGCCCATCGAGTGCGACTACCGTGGCTACCACGTGGTCTCGGCTCCGCCGCCGAGCTCCGGTGGCGTGGTGATCTGCGAGATCATGAACATCCTCGAAGGCTATCCGATGAAGGACCTGGGCTATCACTCGGCCCAGGGCATGCACTACCAGATCGAGGCGATGCGCCACGCCTATGTGGACCGCAACAGCTACCTGGGCGACCCGGATTTCGTGAAGAACCCGATTGCCCACCTGCTGGATAAAAACTACGCAACCAAGCTGCGCGAAGCGATCAAACCGCAAAAGGCCGCGGTATCCAGCGAACTCAAGCCCGGTGTCGCGCCCCATGAAGGCAACAACACCACGCATTACTCCATCGTCGACAAATGGGGCAACGCGGTGTCGGTGACCTACACCCTCAACGACTGGTTCGGTGCCGGCGTGATGGCGAGCAAGACCGGGGTCATCCTCAACGATGAAATGGACGACTTCACCTCGAAGATCGGCGTACCGAACATGTACGGCCTGGTGCAGGGCGAGGCCAATGCCATCGCACCCGGCAAGGCGCCGCTGTCGTCCATGAGCCCGACCATCGTCACCAAGGACGGCAAAGTGGTGATGGTGGTCGGCACTCCGGGCGGTAGCCGCATCATCACCGCGACCTTGCTGACCATGCTCAACGTGATCGACTACGGCATGAACATCCAGGAAGCGGTGGATGCGCCGCGTTTTCACCAGCAGTGGCTGCCGGAGCAGACCAATCTGGAGGCCTTCACCACCAGCCCGGACACGGTAAAAATCCTCGAAAGCTGGGGGCACAAGTTTACCGGTCCCCAGGACGCCAACCACCTAGCGGCGATCCTGGTCGGCGCCCCATCCCTGGGTGGCAAACCGGTAGGCAAGAACCGTTTCTACGGGGCCAACGATCCTCGGCGTAATACCGGGTTGTCGCTGGGTTATTGAGGGTTGTATCTGGAGGGGGACGGGCTTATGTTCGTCCCCTGATCCCTCGACATATCAAGGAAGGAAATCATGACTACTGCGTTGTTAATCATCGATGTCCAGCAGGCTTTGTGTTCCGGTGAGTACGAGTGTTTCGAGATCAGGCGCGTCATCGACACCATCAACGCTCTCAGTGACCGGGCTGGAAAGGCCGGCGTTCCGGTGGTACTCATCCAGCACGAAGAACAGGATGGTCTGTTGAAGCACGGTGTCCCGGGCTGGCAACTGGCCGAAGGGCTGCAGACATCGCCCAAAGATCATCGCGTACGCAAAACCACTGGCGATTCGTTCTATCAGACCAACCTGCAGCAATTGGTGCCGGTACAGGACTTCGAACGTCTGGTCATCTGCGGTCTGCAAACCGATTATTGCGTCAATGCCACCGTGCGTCAGGCACTGAAACTGGGCTATGACGTGGTGCTGGCGGCAGACGCGCATTCCACCGTCGACAACGGCAACCTTACCGCCGAAGACATCATTGCCGAGCACAACAAGGACCTGGCGCACCTGACCGGCTCCGTGGCACGGATCGATGTGGTCCCGACGGACGAAATTCGCTTCTGAACTCACCACAGGGATCGCATGCACACACACACACACACATGCCAGGTCCCACCACATGAACTGTGGGAGCTGGCTTGCCAGCGATGAGGCCAGCACATTCAACATGGATGTCGGCTGACCCGGCGCCATCGCGGGCAAGCCCGCTCCCACAGTATTTTCGGTTGCCCGCAGATTCTGTGTACACCCGCCAACCCTGTCACGGCGCGCTGGACGCCATTCCCGGCGCTATGGCATCGTCCAGGCAACTGACCATGCAGTGAACGGGATCGCAATGATGGAGGAGGGAAACAAGGCCGACGACAACAGTTCGCTGACCGCGCTGAGGGCGTTCAATCATTGTGTATTGCACCTGGGCCGGCTGGCGCGGGAAAGCGGGGCGTCGCGGTTCATCGCCGATGGCTTGCGGACATTCGGTCAACTGGTGCCCTTCGCGTCTGCCTGGTGGGGCGAAATGTCTTCGCCCGGTCCCAATGTACCTCCGCAAAGCTGGATGCATGGAAGCATCAATCTCCCCGAGTCCTTTGCCGCCGAATGGCATCCGGTGGCGGCAAACGATCAGTTCTCCCACGCCACGCTCAATCGTCCCGGCGAGGTGGTGCGTGACAGTGGCTTCAACGACCCTTGCGAGGCGGTCAACGATTTCGCCCGGCGCCACGATCTCTATCACTTGATGAGCATCACCTTTGAGCTGCCCGAAAGCGGCCTGATGTTTTTCGCCTGTCTCTACCGTGGCCTGGAAGAACAGGCGTTCGAGGAAAACGAAGCCGAACTGTTTTCGGCGTTCTGCGATCACCTGTTCCAGCTGTGGCGGTTTCAGGTGCAGGACATGATTCGTTTCGACAGCGAAAACGGCGCGAGTGACTTTGGTGTCGCGCGGATGGACGGCAGTCTGCTGTATGTCGGGGCCAGGCTGTGCGCGGCCATTCAACGCGAATTGCCGGGCTGGAGCGGTTCGATGTTGCCGGGCGAGGTAATCGCGCAATTGGCAAAGGCACCCTGTGTGATCCGCCTGGGCCGCTGCGCCCTGACCCTGAGCCCCAACGCCGAGCACGTCATCCTGTCCCTCGAAGCACCCTCGGGCGGGGACGGCCTGGCGCCACGGGAGCGCACGGCGGCGATGCTGTTCGCCGCCGGTCACTCCTACAAAGAGATCGCCAGGATCCTCGCCCTGAGCCCCGCGACCGTGCGCACCTATTTGCGTAACTGCTACTTGCAGCTCGGCGTGAAAAGCAAGGTGGAGCTGGGCTCCGTCCTGCGTTCGCCGGGTACGCTGGCGGAGTCCGCGCGCCGGGACTGATCCCGGCCGTTTCAATTATTTGCCTGACCCCTCCTCATTTGCAGAGGTCCATTCGCGCGCTGCGCCCTATAGGGTAGGCCCTGTCTATCAAGGGCTTGCGCAGTCGCTTCGGGCCGCTTCAAAACAATAAAAACAGGGGTGAGGCATTTGAGACTTTCCAGGTTGTTTGTCGCCATTGTGTCGACAACAGCGTTTTCCTGCATGGCGTTGGGCGCGACGCCCGACGAAGAACTCGGGCGCAACGACGTGCTGCTGACGCTGGTCGGCGGCAAGGTCGTATGGGCCAGGGCGCCGTTCTTCGGGCTGGCGCCACAGGTGGTTTCCCAAGTCGTCAGTTCCCGATCCGTCCAATAAAAACCAGAGAGCGTTCCGATGCGATTCATTCCAAACCTGCTGGCCGCCGCGCTGGCCTTGTCCTCGCTACAAGCCATGGCCGCCGCCGACCTGGTGTTGTTCAACGGCAAGGTCTTTACCGCCGAACCTGGCCAGGCGCTGGTGCAGGCAGTTGCGGTGCAAGACGGCAAGATTCTGAAAGTCGGCAGCGATGCCGAAATCAATGCCCTGGCCGACGCCACGACCCAGCGCATCGACCTGGCGGGCAAGGTGCTGATGCCGGGCATGATCGACACCCACAGCCACCCGGTGGTGGGTGCGTTCGACAGCATGAAGGCCAACCTGCTGGACGAAGTCAAACCGATACCGGAACTTGAACAGTGGTTGATTGAACAGGACCAGGCCGGGCGTGCCCGGGCCGGCGATGTGATCAGTGTCGCCGGGGTCAGCTCGGCCTACTGGGAGAAAAGCCGTGAGCTGGGCAAGGTGTTCAATCAGGGGCGTTGGGCCGATCAGCCGATTGTCTTCAGTGGCATCGACGGACACACCGGTTGGGCCAACAATGCGATGCTCAAACGTCTGAACATCGATGCGGCACTGGTCAAGAGTCTGCCGGAGAAGGAGCGTGGTTATGTCGGGCATGAACAGGACTTCACGCCCAACGGCTACTTTGCCGAATCCCGCTGGGACGTGGTGCGCAACGGCATTCCTGCGCCAAGCCCGGAGACCATGCTCAAAGCCGCGAAAGAGGCAGTGCGGGTCAACAACCAATACGGCATCACGGCGTGGATGGACGCTGCGGCGAACGGCGGCAGTGAGGACTCACTGTTCGATTTCCATGCCACCACGCAGACCGTCGGCGTCCTGCCGTTGTACAAGGAACTGGCGCAGAGCGGTGAACTCAGCGCCCACGTCGCCGCATTGATGGTCACCAACCCGAAGAGCAAACCTGCCGATCTGGAAGTGATCGCGACGGTGATGAAGCAGTTCGAGGGCGTGCCCAACCTGACGTTCCCCGGCATCAAGGTGTTTGTCGACGGCATTCTGGAGTACCCGGGGCAAACCGCTGCGGTCATCGTGCCGTACAAGAACAGCCACAAGGACGGTCAACTGCTGACCGACCCGGCACACTTCGGTGAGCTGGTGGTGGCGGCGGAAAAACGTGGCTGGATCGTGCACATGCATGCCGTCGGCGACCGTGCCGTGCGTGAGTCGCTCAACGGCGTGGCTTATGCGCGCAAGCTCAGCCCGACGCCGGTACCCCACAGCATCGCCCACCTGCAACTGGTCAATCCCAAGGAGTTTCCACGCTTCAAGCAGCTGGGCGTGATTGCTTCCATGCAGCTGCTGTGGGCCACCGGCGAATCCTACACCGTCGAACTGGTCAAACCCTACATCAGCGCCTTTGCCTACGGTTACCAGTATCCCGCTCGGTCCCTGCATGACGCCGGCGCGACGATTGCCGGTGGCAGCGACTGGCCGGTGTCCAGTCCGAACCCGTTCAACGCCATCGCCCAGGCCAGTACGCGCAAGGGGCCGTTGGGCGTGCTCAACGCCAAGGAGAGCATCGACCGCCAGACCATGTTCTACGCCTACACCCTCAATGCCGCGAAAACCCTGCGCCTGGAGAAACAGATCGGTTCACTGGCGCCGGGCAAGCAGGCTGACCTGATCATCCTCGACCGCGATGTATTCAAGGTCAGCGATGACGAACTGTTCGAAACCAAAGTCCTGAACACCTTCTTTGCCGGCAAGCAGGTCTACGCCCCCGCGTCCTGACCTGCGCACACACCAGCATACGTAAAAACCGCCAGCCCCTCGCAGCGCGAGGGGGATGGCATCGCCATGCCTGAAATTCCCCGTACGCCATAACAACAAGAGAATTGTATGAACGCACTTTCAGCATTGACCCTCGCTACGCTGGCCTTGGCTCCGTTGACCAGCCACGCCCTGGCCCTCAACGATGATTTCAGCCTGGACATGACCCTGGGCGTCGTCAGCGACTACCGTTCCCGCGGCATCTCGCAATCCCTGGGCGATCCGGCTGTGCAGGGCGGCGCGACACTGATGCACGGCAGCGGCTTGTACATCGGCGCCTGGACCTCCAGCGTGGATTTCGGCGGCGACTTCGACACCCGCCAGGAGCTTGAGTACTACGCTGGTTACTACTGGCAGGCGACGGACGCGATCAGCCTCGACCTGGGCTACATCAAGTACGACTACCCGAAAAATTCCGAATTCAACCTGAGCGAGATCTACGCCATTCTCGACGTCTATGGTGTGAAGCTCGGCGCCTATTACTCGAACGATACACCGAACGTTTTCGGTGAAGACCAGGACACGCTCTACACCTACGTCGGCTACAAGTTCACGTTGCCGGCCGAAGTCGGCCTGGAGCTGCGGGTGGGGCGCAACGATGTGAAAGACCCGGCTTTCTGGTCCGCCAATGGCGACAACCGCGAGGCTTACTACGAGTGGGAAGCCAGGTTGACCCGTGACTTCGTCGGTGTGACCTGGGGCCTGAGCTATGTCGACACCGACCTGACCAGAAGCGAGTGCAGCGGCTGGTATGGCTATGACGACCTGTGCTCGGCCACGGTCGTTGCAAGTGCTACCAAGACCTTCTGAGTTCACCCCCGACAACAGACTACTTCATCAACAAGGAACGTTATCCGATCCGGCAGGACGCTACGGTCGCTGGTACGTGTTGGGGATCAGCGTCTATGCGATCGGCGTGTTGATCCAGTTGCCCTTTGTCGATACCCGTTTCTATTCCGGGCCAATGGTTGCGCAACTGGGCGGCGTGGATATTTCCTGGATCGTCGGGCTGTTGGTGCCGGTAGTACCCATGGAGGCATTTGATTAACGTTTCGGCAGTTCCCAGCGCTCACGCAACTGTTCGTACTGCGCTTCGGGCAGTTGCACCAGCACCGGGGATTTGCCCGGGTCCAGCCAGTTGAACAGCCGTGCGATATCCGCCGGGGCCATGGCGGTGCAGCCGCGAGTCGGCGCCGTGGGGCCGCGCCAGATGTGGAAGAAAATGCACGATCCGGCGGCGGGAGTGGCCAGGGTGTTGTGCCGGATGAATATGCCCTGGCGATACAAGTCATCGCTGCGGCGCATGCGCTCGGAACTGCTCCAGTCTCTTGCAACGGCCGAGCTGTCGACCAATTCGTTGTAGTGAGCCGACAGGCTGTCGTCCACGCATTCGATGGTCGCTGTCAGCGGCAGGTAGAGCAGGCGGGTATTGGCCGAAGGTTCGTAGCCAAACGCCGTGCCCAGGCTGAACACTCCAGCCGGGGCCTTGCCATCGCCTTCCTGTTTGACCGGCCCTTCTGGTCGCCCGGGGGTGAGTTGGCCCTTGCCCCAGCCCATGCCGTTCTTGCCGAGCACCACCGCAAAGGGTGCTTCGAACTTTTCAAAAGTCTGGCCGTGCCGTTCGTAGCGCTGGGCAGTGGCCTGCCTGTCATCCCAGCTTTTGCTGGTGACCACGATCAGTTGATCGCTGTCGTCGAGCCCCTGAGCCATGGCGATCAGTGGAAACAACAGCAGCAACAGGATGTTGATCAGCTTGTTCATGGGGTCAGCGGCGTGATGGGGAAGTTCATGACGTCCGGCTTCTGTGCATTCCCGCTGTACGTGAAGTGCCACCACTCGGCCGAGTAACCGACAAAGCCCTGTTTTTCCATTGCGTCGTTGAGCCGCTGCCGATTGGCTTTGGCCGTCGCGCTGATCTGCGCCGAGTCCGTATGCGCACGCTCATCGAAGCAATCGAAACCGGTGCCCATGTCGAGCGCGCCGTCGTGCCAGCGCTCGCCATAAGGCGCCGTGCAATCCATCGGTTTCACCGAAGGCGTCCAGGTGCCGGCGGGCAGGGCGTCGGGGCCGGTCAGGGTCAGGTCGACGGTGTTGCCCCGGGAATGATTGGACACCCGGGCTACATAACCCAGGCGCCAGAAGTCCTGCTTGTCGACCCGTGGATAGAACTCGGTCTTGAGCGGGTCGCCGGGTTCGCTGGCAAAGCGGCCCATGTCCGCCACCGCACGCTGGGGTCGATAGCAATCGAACACCTTCAAGCCGTAGCCCTCGGCTTCAAGCGCCGCTTGTACACGGGCCAGGGCGTTGGCGGCATCTGTCGACAGCAAGCATTCTGCCGCCTGGTAGCCGTCGAGCGGGTGTCCGGTGAAGTTGTGGGCGCTGGCGTAGCGGATGTCCTGCTCGATGCCCGGGGCAATGCTGCGCACATACACCATGTGCCCGGGTTTCGCCTCGTCGGCCATGCACGGCAGGGCAAGGCTCAGGCACAACATCGACAGACAGGGTGAACGAAACATCGGGAACGGCTCCATGCATGACCAGTCATCTCATCATGGCTTGAAACCGCCTGTACCTCCATGAAGTTGTTGATCGGCGTGATAGGACGAACGCACCAGCGGCCCGGACGCCACGTTCTTGAAACCCATGCGCGTGCCTTCTTCGGCGAACCAGGCAAAGGTGTCCGGATGCACGAAGCGCTGCACCGGCAAGTGACTGCGCGAGGGTTGCAGGTATTGGCCGAGGGTCAGCATGTCGATGTCGTGCTCGCGCATGCGCTGCATGACCTCGATGACTTCCTCGTCGGTCTCGCCCAGGCCCAGCATCAGGCCGGATTTGGTCGGTACGCGGGGCACGGCGAGCTTGAATTTTTGCAGCAGGTCCAGCGACCACTCGAAGTCCGAGCCCGGCCGCGCGGCCTTGTACAGGCGCGGTACGGTTTCCAGGTTGTGGTTGAACACATCCGGCGGCTCATCGGCGGTGATCGCCAGGGCCACGTCCATGCGTCCACGATAATCCGGCACCAGGGTTTCCAGTTGCACGCCGGGCGACAGCTTGCGGATCTCGCGCAGGCAGTCGACAAAGTGTTGGGCACCACCGTCGCGCAAATCGTCGCGGTCCACCGAGGTGATCACCACGTACTTCAGGCGCAGCTCGGCGATGGCCACGGCCAGGTTCAGTGGTTCGTTGGCGTCCAGCGGCCTGGGCCGGCCATGGCCGACATCGCAGAACGGGCAGCGACGAGTGCAGATGTCGCCCATGATCATGAACGTCGCGGTGCCACCGGAGAAACATTCACCGAGGTTCGGGCACGAGGCTTCTTCGCAGACGCTGTGCAGCTTGTGTTTGCGCAACAGTTGCTTGATCCGCTCGACCTCGGGAGAGACCGGCATGCGCACGCGAATCCAGTCGGGTTTGCGCGGGAATTCATCCGTGGGAATGATTTTCACCGGAATCCGCGCAACCTTTTGCGCACCGCGCAGTTTGGTGCCGACCTCCACTTTGGCCGGGCTGTTGCCGGTCGATTCGACAATGGCGTTCATCGTTTTTCCTTATGCAACACGACGCGTTACCTGTAGGAGCGAGCCTGCTCGCGATGGTCGCCAACGATTACGCGCGCATTCAGGATTAACGCGGTGCCTTTGGGTTCTTCGCGAGCAGGCTCGCTCCTACAGGGGTTCTATGTTGTGTGGTCAGTTGCGATAGACCGGGAAGTCTGCGCACAGGGCGGCCGCCTGGCGGGCGACATTGGCCTCGATGTCGGCATCGCCGAGGTGATCGAGGATGTCGCAGATCCACCCGGCCAGCGCAATGCTTTGCGCTTCCTTGAAGCCACGGCTGGTGATCGCCGGCGTGCCGATGCGCAGGCCGGACGTCACGAACGGCGATTGCGGGTCGTTGGGCACGGCGTTCTTGTTCACGGTAATGCCGGCACGCCCGAGGGCGGCGTCGGCATCCTTGCCGGTCAGGCCCTGGCGGATCAGGCTGACCAGGAACAGATGGTTGTCGGTGCCGCCGGACACCACGTCATACCCGCGCTCGATAAACACCTGCGCCATGGCCTGGGCGTTACGGATCACTTGTGTCTGATAGGTCTTGAAGCCTGGCTCCAGGGCTTCCTTGAAGCACACGGCCTTGGCGGCGATCACGTGCATCAGCGGGCCACCTTGACCGCCGGGGAATACCGCGGCGTTGAGCTTTTTCTCCAGCTCAGGATTGGCTTTGGCCAGAATCAGCCCGCCACGCGGACCGCGCAGGGTCTTGTGCGTGGTGGTGGTGACCACGTCGGCGTAAGGCAGGGGATTGGGGTACAGACCCGTGGCCACCAGGCCGGCGACGTGGGCCATGTCGACGAAGAAGTACGCGCCGACCTTGTCTGCAATCTGGCGGAAGCGCGGGAAGTCCAGGGTCTTCGAATAGGCCGAGAACCCGGCGATGATCATCTTCGGCTTGTGTTCGACAGCCAGGCGCTCGACTTCGTCGTAATCGATCAGGCCCGTGGTGGTGTCGATGCCGTACTGCACGGCGGTGTACAACTTACCGGAAAAACTCACCTTGGCGCCGTGGGTCAGGTGACCGCCATGGGCCAGACTCATGCCTAGCACGGTGTCGCCGGCTTGCAGCAGGGCCAGATAAACCGCCGCGTTGGCCTGGCTGCCGGAGTGCGGCTGGACGTTGGCGTAGTCGGCGCCGAACAGTTGTCTGGCGCGGTCGATGGCCAGTTGCTCGACCACATCGACGTGCTCGCAGCCGCCGTAGTAGCGCTTGCCCGGATAACCTTCGGCGTACTTGTTGGTCAGGCCGCTGCCTTGCGCTTCCATCACCCGTTGGCTGGTGTAGTTTTCCGAGGCGATCAGTTCGATATGGTGTTCCTGCCGCGCATCCTCGGCGTTCATCGCCGCCAGCAGTTCGTCGTCGTAGCCTTGGATCTGGTCGTGCTTGCTGAACATGGTGTGGTCCTTGTGTGGAAAGGGTGGGCTTCAGGCGTCGGCGTGTTCTGCGGTCAGGCGCTCGTAGGCGTCCTGATCCAGCAAGTCGCTCAACGCCTCGACATCGACCGGTTTGAAGCGAAAGAACCAGCCTTCGCCCAAGGGGTCTTCGTTGACCAGTTCCGGAGTGCTCTCGAGCGTCGTGTTGATCTCGACCACTTCACCGTCCAGCGGCATGCCGATACTGCTGGCGGCCTTCACCGATTCCAGCACCGACACCTCAGCGCCTGCAGCGAAGGCGCCCAGTTCAGGCACCTGAACGAACACCACATCCCCCAGCGCCTGCTGGGCAAACGCGGTGATGCCGACGGTGACCAGGCCATTGCTCTCAAGGCGCAACCATTCGTGATCGACGGTAAAACGCAATTGGCTCATATCAACTCCTTATTGTTTTAAGGCTCGAGGCGGGGCGACGAGCGGGGTTGGAGGAGTGATAGCAAGGGCGATGCCAAGGTTGTTTAGTTGTTTTAAATCAATGGCTTGAGCGATTTTTGTGATGTTCGTGGCATCTCGTTCGTATTGAAATCAATACAGACAGGCAAGGCCTCGGATGCAGGCACCGTGATTGCTGGTAGGGAAGGGTGTGTATTGATATCGAGACGCTGTATCGATTTACAGACACTGAGATCGATTGAAAGACAAGCCCCCCCTGTGGGAGCGAGCCTGCTCGCGAATGCGGTGTGCCAGGCAGCACTTATGTCACTGGCACTCCCTCTTCGCGAGCAGGCTCGCTCCCACAGGGTTATGCGGTGACCGGGAAATGCCACGCTACGGTTTGCCGGGAATCCCGTATTTGCGCAGGCGAATCGCAATCGCGCTATGGGAGGTTTGCAACCGTGCAGCGAGCAACCGGCTGGACGGGTAGCTGCGATAAAGCTGTTCCAGCAGGTTCTTTTCAAAGTCGCCCACAGCCTCTTCCAGGCTGCCGACTTCGCCGTCGTTTTGCCGTTCAACGGCGGTGCGGGCGATGTCGAGGTCGTCGATGTCCACCAGCGGATTTTCGCAAATCGCCGCCGCGCGGAAGATCACGTTTTGCAGTTGCCGCACGTTGCCCGGCCAGCGGTTGCCGAGCAGGGCGCTGAAGGTGCTCGGCGCCAGGCGACACACCGGTCGCTGGATCTGCGCACAGGCCTGTTGCATGAAGTGATTGGCCATCAACAGGATGTCGTGACCGCGCTCGCGCAGCGGCGGGACTTGCAGGTTGAGCACGTTGAGGCGGTAGAACAGGTCTTCGCGAAAACGCCCTTCGGTGACCATTTTTTCCAGGTCACGGTGGGTCGCGCTGAGCACCCGCACATTGACCCGGACTTCCTTGTCGCCACCGACCCGACGGAAGCAGCCATCGCTCAGGAAACGCAGCAGTTTGGCTTGCAGGTAGGGCGACATTTCCCCGACTTCATCGAGGAACACCGTGCCCTGGTCGGCCAGTTCCAGCAGGCCGAGCTTGCCGCCCCGTTGTGCGCCGGTGAAGGCGCCGGGGGCGTAGCCGAACAGCTCGCTCTCGGCCAGGCTCTCCGGCAGTGCCGCGCAGTTCAGGGCCAGGAACGGCGCATCGTGCCGTGGGCTGATGGCGTGGCAGGCGCGGGCCACCAGCTCCTTGCCGGTGCCGGTTTCACCCTGGATCAACAGCGGTGCATCGAGGGCCGCCACCCGTTGCGCACGTGCCTTGAGCGCGCGGATTGGCGGTGATTCGCCGAGCAGCGCATCGAAGCCTTCGGCATGATCATGGTGCAGCGCGGACAGGCGTTCGCCGATGCGATTGGGTTGATACAGGGTGAGCAGGGCGCCAGCGTCGGTGATCGGCATGGCATCGAGGAGAAACGTCTGGCCACCGAGACTGACCTCGTGCATCGGCAGGCGGAAATGGTGGGCGATCAAGGTGCGTTGCAAGTCGGCATCGTCGAACAGCGCGGTCAGCGATTCACCGGCCGGTTCGCGCCCGCAGAGGGCAATCAGCGCCGGGTTGGCCAGCAGCACATGACCCCGGTCATCCACCGCCAGCACCGGGTCGGAACTGGCGGCCAGCAAGGCGTCCAGTTGCAGGCGCCGGCGTTGCCCCGGAAGGATGTCGACCATGGTCACCGCTTGCACGCCGCGTACGTCGAAAAGTGCCTCCCGCAGTTCTTCGAGTACGTCGGCACCGAGGGTCGGGGCGTCGATGTAGACGTTCGGCGGCACCATTTCGACGGCGTCCAGATTGAAACTGCGTCCACCGAGCAGGGCCAGCACTTCCTGAGTGATTCCGACGCGGTCGATGAAGGTGACGTGGATGCGCATGACGGGCCTGCAAGGTTGGCGAACTAAAATCAGTATGCCCGGCAAAATTTCAATTTGGCGAGTGTCACATCACGGCTAGGCGGTTTTGCGGGCGCTGGCGGCCAGGTCCTCGAGGAACGCCTGGAGGATCGGCGGCGGTGCCACGCCGCGTCGGGTGATCACATCGAACGGCGATCTCAAACGCAAACTCCCCGGGGCCAACTGGTGCATCTCGCCGCTCTTGACCCATTGGGCGGCGAAGTGCTCAGGCAGAAAACCCAGGTAGGCGCCGGAAATGATCAGGATCGCAGTGGCTTCGATGTTGTCCACGGTGGCGGCCGCCTTGCTGACGCCCAGGTGTTCGAGGTCGTATTGCTGCATGTAGCCGCGCACCACGATCCGCCCGGCAGCAACTTCTTCGAGCAGTTCCTCCCCTTCAGCCTGGCTGCCATACAACGGGTGACGCCGCCCGCAATACAAGCCAAGGGCCTCCTGGTACAGCGGCGATTGCAACAGGCCCGGCACATGGATCGGGAAGTGCCCGATGGCCAGGTGCAGACGGCCGTCGAGCACCCGTTCTTCGAGTTCTGCCGGGGTGCCGACGTACACGTTCAGGTGCACGTCATGCCCGCGGGAGACGAAGCGCTGGGTGGTGCGCGGAATCGGCGAGTCGGGGTCGGTAATCGTGGTGTCGATGATCCCCAGGTTGAGCTTGCCGCTGATGTGCTGCTTGAGCACGTCGGCGTCCATGCAGAAATTCTCCACCGCCGACAGCAGGCGCTGGGTGGCTTCATGAATCGCCACGCCTTGTTCGGTCAGGCGAAAGCCGCTGCGCCCGCGCTGGCAGAGTTTGACCCCGAGCCGGGTTTCCAGGTGGGTCATCTGTTCGCTGATGGTCGACTGCCCGGCATTCAACGCCGCCTGCGCGGCCGAGAAGCCACCGCAGCGGACAATCGTGGCAAACACCCTGAGCAGTTTCAGGTCGACATCGTGCAGCTGGATCACCTTGGACCTCCGGCATGTGGATGCATCGGGAATACCGATATGAGTATCTGATGTTTAGCATTTTTTCCACAGAAACCTGCGCCCATAGTCTTTCCAACGGCGGTCGCCTTGCAGTCCGCCAGGCCGATAACAAGAAGTGGAGAGGCTAGAAATGTCGAACAACGGTTATGAATCCGGTCGCCTGAACCTGCCATTCGTGGGTCATTGCACCTTTGGCAAATCCCCGGTGTGCACCGATTGGGATGCGCTGGATGCCGACGTCGCGGTGCTGGGCGTGCCCAACGACATGGGTACCCAGTGGCGCTCCGGCGCACGCTTCGGACCACGCGGGATTCGTGAAGCATCGACGCTGTTTTCCTTCGGTCACGCCGGCGCCTACGATCACGAAGATGACGTGATGTACCTCACCGCATCGGACGTGCGCATGGTCGATGTCGGAGATGCCGACATCGTCCACACCGACATGGCCACCAGCAACAGGAACACCGAATACGCCGTACGCAAGATCCTCGATGCCGGCGTGATGCCGGTGGTGCTCGGCGGCGATCACTCGGTGCACGCGCCAGTGATCAAGGCCTTCGAAGGGCGTGGCCCGATCCACATCATTCACTTCGATGCGCACCTGGACTTCGTCGACGAGCGCCATGGCGTGCGCTACGGTCACGGCAACCCGCTGCGCCGCGCTTCTGAAATGAACCACATTGTCGGCATGACCCAAATGGGCATTCGCAACGTGTCGTCATCCAACCGTGATGACTATGAAGCAGCCCACGAAGCCGGCTCGAAAATCCTCTCGGTGCGCGACGTGCGTCGCCTCGGCGTCGAGGGTGTGCTGGCGCTGATCCCGCAGGACATCAACTACTACATCACCATCGACATCGACGGTTTCGACCCGTCCATCGCCCCCGGCACCGGCACCCCGAGCCACGGCGGCTTCCTCTACTACGAAGTGCTGGAAATCATCCAGGCCCTGGCCAAGCGCAGCAAGGGCAACATCGTCGGCATGGACCTGGTGGAAGTGGCACCGGTCTACGACCCGACCGGCATGACGTCGATTCTCGCCGCGCAACTGCTGCTCAACAGCATCGGCTTCATCTTCCATGAGCGGGGCAAGGTGCGGGCGGCCGCCGAGAGCGAAACCACTCCAGCCTGATATCGAAACCACAAAGCCCGGCAGGATCTGACTGCCGGGCAGAGAGAATAAAAATGGACACGATCGTCAAAAGTTACCTGCAGAAATTCGGCGTCAGCGAAGCCACCCAGACCTTCCTCGGCAAGGTCCAGAAGATGTTCATCGGCGGCGCCTGGGTCGAGGCCGGCAACGGCGAAACCTCCGATGTTATCGAACCCTCGACCGAAGGCCTGCTCACCCGCATTCCCATGGGTACCGTCGATGACCTGGACCGTGCTGTGCAAGCGGCCCGCGCCCAGTTCGACGGCGGCGCCTGGCGCCAGGCCAAACCGGCCGAGCGCGAACGGATGATGCAACGCCTGGCCGACCTGATCGAGCAGAACGCCGCCGAGCTGGCGCAGATCGAATCGATCGACATGGGCAAGTCCGTGGCCTTTGCCAGGGACGTGGACATCCAGGGCACCGTGGACACCCTGCGTTACTTCGCCGGCTGGGCTACCAAGCTGCACGGGCGTACCGTCGAGCCTTCGCTGCCGGGCAATTACCTGGCCTATACCCGCAAGGAAGCGGTGGGCGTCGTCGGCGCCATCGTGCCGTGGAATTTCCCGCTGCAGACCATGGCCTGGAAACTCGGTGCGGCGCTGGCCACCGGTTGCACCGTGGTGGTCAAGCCCGCCGAGCTGACATCGCTGTCGGCCCTGCGTTTCGCTGAACTGGTGCAGGAAGCGGGCATCCCCGACGGCGTGATCAACATCGTCACCGGGCGCGGCAGCGTGGTCGGTGCGGCCATGGCCACCCACCCCGGCATCGACAAACTGACCTTCACCGGTTCGACTCCGGTCGGCCAGACTGTCGGCCGCGCAGCGCTGGATGACATGAAGCGCCTGACCCTCGAACTCGGTGGCAAATCACCGGTCATCGTCTGCGCCGACGCCGACATCCCGGCCGCCGCCCAAGCGGTCGCCAACGGCGTGTTTTTCAACTCCGGGCAGGTATGCGACGCCGGTACACGGGCCTATATTCATAGCAGCGTCTACGACCAATTCCTGCGTGAGCTGATCGCCTACACACGCACCCTGAAAATGGCCCCGGGCCTGGACCCGGACTGCTTCATCGGCCCGCTGGTCTCGGCCCTGCAAAAACAGCGTGTGACCGAGTACATCGAAACCGGCAAGGCCGAAGGCGCCGAGCTGGTCTACGGTGGCCAACCGGTCGATGGCCCTGGCTTCTTCGTCGAGCCGACCATCTTCGCCCACTGCCGCAACGACATGCGCATTGTCCAGGAAGAGATCTTCGGCCCGGTGCTGGTCACCGCACCGTTCGACGATGAAGAACAGGCGCTGGCCCTGGCCAACGACTCGCCTTACGGCCTGGCTGCCGCACTGTATTCCAACGACCTGGGGAAAGTGCACAGCCTGATCCCGCGCCTCAAGGCCGGTTCGGTCTACGTCAACGCCCACGGCACCCTCGATCCGTCGATGCCGTTCGGTGGCTACAAACAGTCCGGATTCGGCAAGGACCTGGGCGCCGAGCAGCTCGATTACCTGCTCGAAACCAAGGCCGTCTGGATCACGCTGCCGAGCTGACACTAGCCCTTTGTGGGAGCGAGCCTGCTCGCGAAGAGGTCGGCACATCCGACATCTGTGTTGCCTGACCCACCGCTTTCGCGAGCAGGCTCGCTCCCACAGGTTTTGCGTCATTTGCACCATTGGCAAATTTGAAATTCGGGAACGGCAAGGAAGCTCCCGGGAGTCGTTCACCCGAAAGAACGCGGTTATCTCGTCATGATCTTCCAACAATAAGAGTCCGTCATGAACACTAACGCCAAGTCCGCCACGAGCGTGTCCGCCCTCGACGAAAAATCCGTCGTCGAGGGGCATTCGATCGACTTCATCCCCGAGAACGAGCGCACCGACAAACTGTCGAGCCAGGGCCCGTTCTGGTTCCTCGGCAATTTCACCTTCTTCACCATGACCATCGGCTTCGTTGGCCCGAGCGTCGGCCTGACCGCGCTCTGGACCACGCTCGCCGGCACGCTGGGCATCATGTTCGGCACGCTGTTCATGGCGTTTCACGGCTCGCAAGGCCCGCACCTTGGTCTGCCGCAGATGATCCAGTCCCGTGCGCAGTTCGGTTATCGCGGGGTGATCCTGGTGTTGCTGGCGACGCTGTTCGTGTTCGCCGGCTTCAACATCGTCAACCTGGTGCTGATGATGCAGGGGCTGCACACGCTGTTCGGGTTCAACCCGGCGGTGATCGCGGTGGCGGTGACCCTGCCGGCGGCGGTACTGGCGATCCTCGGACATGACTGGATGCACCGCAGCTTCAAATGGGCGTTGTTCCTGTCGTTGCCGCTGTATGGCCTGGTGACCGTGGCGGTGTTGATGGGCTGGGTGCCGGACGCGGCCATGCCGGCACTGGCGGCGGGCGAAGCGGCCCCGGCGCCGCTGGGTTTCAACTGGACCGGTTTCATCGCACAGTTTGCCGCGGCCGCCAGTTACAACATCGCCTATGCGCCCTATGTGTCGGACTATTCGCGCTACCTGCCGAAGAACACGTCCAGCGGCAAGTTGATCGCAGTGGTGTTCCTCGGCGCTTCGCTGTCCGGTGCGTGGATGATCTCCGTGGGCGGCTGGCTGGCCGACCACCTGCACTCCACCGATGTGCTGGTCGCCCTCGGGCAAGTCGGCAACACCGTGTCGCCGCTGGTGGGCACGGCGGTGGTGGTCGTCACCATCCTGGCGTTCCTGCCGGTGATCGCGATGAACATCTACAGCGCCAAGCTGACCACACTGACCTGCGTCGACTCGATCAGGCACATCGAACCAACGCGCAAGGCGCGCATCCTCGCCATCGGCTTCGTGATCCTGCTGCAACTGGGCGTGGCCCTGAGCATCCAGAGTTCCGGCAAAGGCCTGTCGGTGCTGGGGATCTACCTGGTGGTGATGCTGTACTTCCTGGTGCCCTGGACCTCGGTCAACCTCACCGACTACTTCTTCGTGCGCAAGGGCCGCTACGCCATCCCGCACTTCTTCATGCCCCACGGCAACATCTATGGCAGCTGGGGACTGCGCGGTATCGCAGCCTATGCCATCGGTTTTGTCTCGATGATCCCGTTCTTCTACATCTTCGACGGCGTTGAACAGCGCGAGGTGTATGTCGGCCCGCTCGCCAAGGCACTGGGCAGCATCGACATCGCCTGGCTGGTCGGGCTGATCGTGTCGGGACTGGCGTACTACTGGCTGAGCCGCTCGATCGACCTCAAGCGCGAAGAAGCCGTTATCCAGCAGATCGAAAAAAGCTCCCCGCAATACACCACCGGCGACACGCTGACCCACAAACAGCAGCCACTGCCGGTATTCACTGAATCGACGGTCGGGAGATAGTCATGACCACGCAAAAAATGGCAACGCAAAAATACGACTACATCATCATTGGCGCAGGCTCGGCAGGTTGTGTGTTGGCCAACCGCCTGAGCGAAGACCCGGCCACTTCGGTGCTGGTCCTGGAATTCGGCGGCAGCGACAAGAGCGTAGTGATCCAGATGCCCAGTGCCTTCTCGATCCCGATGAACACCAAGAAGTACAACTGGCGCTACGAGACCGAGCCGGAGACTTTCCTCAACGGCCGGCGCATTCACTGCCCTCGGGGCAAGGTGCTGGGCGGCTCGTCGTCGATCAACGGCCTGGTGTATATCCGTGGTCACGCACTGGACTTTGACGAGTGGGAGTCCCTCGGTGCTGAAGGCTGGGGCTATCGCAACTGCCTGCCGTACTTCAAGCGCGCCGAGAGCTACGAATCGGGTGGCGACAGCTACCGCGGGCAAACCGGGCCGCTGCACACCACCAACGGCAACCACATGAAAAACCCGCTGTACGGTGCCTGGGTCGAAGCCGGCGCGGAGGCGGGCTACATCAAGACCGAAGACTGCAACGGCTACATGCAGGAAGGTTTCGGTGCCATGCACATGACCGTGAAAAACGGTGTGCGCTGTTCCACCGCCAACGCCTACCTGCGCCCGGCCATGGGCCGGCCGAACCTGACGGTGATCACCCATGCGATGACGCGGCAGGTCATCCTCGAAGGCAAGCGCGCGGTCGGGGTCATGTATGACCACGGTGGCCAGACCCACCAGGTGTATTGCAACCGCGAAGTGCTCATCTCGTCCGGGCCGATCGGCTCGCCGCACCTGCTGCAACGCTCGGGCATCGGCCCGGCGCAAGTCCTGCGCAAGGCCGGGATCGGTGTGCGCCACGACCTGCCGGGCGTCGGGGAGAACCTGCAGGATCACGCCGAGGTGTACATCCAGTTCGGCTGCAAGGAACCGGTGACCCTCAACAGCAAGATGGACCCGCTGAGCAAACTGATGATCGGTCTGCGCTGGCTGCTGTTCAAGGACGGCCTGGGCGCCACCAACCACTTCGAGGCCGGTGGTTTCATCCGCTCCGAGAAGGGCCTGCGCTGGCCGGACATCCAGTTTCACTTTCTGCCGGCAGCGATGCGCTACGACGGCAACAAACCGATCAAGGGCCACGGCTTCATGGTGCTCACAGGTCCGAACAAACCGAAAAGCCGCGGTTACGTGCGCGTGCGCTCGGCCGACCCCTACGAGCATCCGGAAATCCGTTTCAACTATCTGGAGCGGGAAGAGGACCGCGAAGGCTTCCGTCGTTGCATCCGCCTGACCCGCGAGATCATCGGACAGAAAGCCATGGACCGTTTCCGCGACGGCGAAATCGCCCCGGGCGCGCAGGTCACCAGTGACGAAGACCTCGACGCCTTCGTGCGCGACAACCTGGAAAGCACCTACCACCCCTGTGGTTCGTGCCGCATGGGCGAGGACGACATGGCGGTGGTCGATTCGCAATTGCGCGTGCATGGCATCGCCGGTCTGCGGGTCATCGATTCGTCGGTGTTCCCGACCGAGCCGAACGGTAACCTCAATGCACCGACCATCATGCTCGCCGAGCGCGCCGCCGATCTGGTGCGTGGCGTGCGGATGCTGCCGGCGTCGGATGTGCCGGTGGGGCTGGTCGAAGGCTGGGAGAACAGCCAGCGTACTTCGCTGCCGGGGCGTAACGTGCGGGTCTGACCGCAACCCGCGATCTAATGTGGAAATCCACTGTGGGAGCGAGCCTGCTCGCGAATGCGATCTTCCCATCAATATCTTTGTTGAATGTGAAGCCGCCTTCGCGAGCAGGTCGGATCGCCGCACCGTCGCTCCCACAGGGGGCACGGTGCTTTCAGAAAGTTTTACGTCGCAGTTCCGTTGCCATTGCTAGTCTGTAATTCCTTGAGACCGCAATGGAGCACCCTCATGGCTATTCAGGCCCTGCGCGCCGACGCATCGCATATCGACCAGATCGCCCCTTTGTTCGACGCCTACCGGATGTTCTACGAGCAGCCGTCGAACCTGGCGCAATCGCGCGCCTTCATCGCCGAGCGCATTGCCCGGGACGAATCGGTGATTTTTCTTGCTCAAGACAACGACGGCGAAAACCTCGGCTTCGTCCAGCTGTTCCCGACCTTTTCCTCCATCGACGCCCACCGCACATGGCTACTGGGTGACCTGTTCACCACGCCCGCTGCCCGGGGCAAAGGTGTCGGCACACTGCTGATGAACACCGCCCGGGACTTTGCCAGGCTTGCCGGCGGCAAAGGCATGACCCTGGAAACCGCCACCGACAACTTCACCGCCCAGCGTTTGTACGAGTCCCTGGGCTGGGTACGCGACCCCGGTTACTACACCTATTGCCTGGACCTGAAAAAACACTGAGCCGGACCGCCGCCCAGCCGTCATTGCTGAGCGGCGGCGGTTTTACTTGCCGCGTTTTTTTCCTCCACCAGCTTGTACGCCACGTAGTACTTGTAGATGTTGCCGACGTAATCCACCGTCTCGCGGCCCACCACCTGCGCTGCCGCCTGCTCGACATTGCCGAACCAGATGTTTTTATCCAGCCCGGATTTTTCCGCCAGGGCGCGGAATTTACGCAAGTTGCCCGGCCCGGCGTTGTAGGCGGCGAAGGTCATCAGGGTTTTGTTCATCTGGTTCAATTGCGGGTCGTTCAGGTACTTGTCGGCGAGCAGGCGCATGTACTTGCTGCCGGCCTCGATGTTCCTGTCGGCGCTCTTGTCGATACCGCCGATGGCCACCGTGGGATCATTGGCGGTTTTCGGCAGCAATTGCATCACGCCGACCGCGCCTCTGGGGCTCCGTGCCGTCTGGTCAAGCTGCGATTCCTGGAACCCCTGGGCCATCAGCATCAGGTGGTCGAAGCCGTAGGTGCTGGCGTGGCGGGTGAAGATGTCCACCATCTCCTGGAATTTCTTCATTTCCGCTTCGGATGTGGCATTGAGTACCCGTTTGCTGCTGTTGGTGACGTATTTGGTTCTCAGGCTGTTGCCGAACGTAGTGCCGACCTTGTGGGTTTTGACGAAGCTGGCCAATTGGCTTTTGAGCTGTGGACTGTCCTTGCGGATCGCCCAGGCAAATTGCGAGTTTTCATGCATGAACGCTTTGTCGTGGACTTTCATGTCGGTGTAGAGCGGCGACCAGATGACGGCGATGTAACGATCCACCACCGTGGCCTTGAGCAACCCGGCATTGACCATTTGCAGCAGGTCCTCGGACTCCAGGTTTTCATCGGCGGCCTTCAGCTCGATGGGGGTCAGGCCCTTGTCCTTGAATGAAGCGTTCAGCGCCTGTAGGTGCTCGTAGTAACTGCTCGATGCGCGGACAGTCACTTCCTGCCCGGCCAGGTCTTCGATTTTTGCAATGGGCTTGCTGCCAGGTCCGGTGACCAGCACTTCGGGGATGTTCACTGCAAACGGATCGGAAAAATCCACGGTTTTCAGGCGTTCGTCGGTGATGGTCAGGCCGCCGGCGGCAATGTCGCCGACACCCCTGGCCAACTTGGGCATCAGCTCGTTGCGGGCGGTCGGGATGAACATGACCCGCCATTGCATCGATTTTTTGGCGTAGGGCTGGGTCTTGTTCAGCCAGGTTTCCAGTCCTTTGCCCAACTCGTAGGTCAGGCCACGCTGGCGACCGCGATCGAGTTCGAAGAAAGTCTTGCTGTACGGCACCAGGATGCGTATCAGGCGGCGTTCACGCATGCCTTCGAAGTCGCCGAGCCAGTCCTCCGGCACCGGCAGCACCAGGCTCTGCACTTCGGCTTCTTCGGCTGGCGTCAGTTCGACCGCTGGCAGTTCGGGCAGGGTTTGCGCCAGGGCCGTATTCAGCCAGCACAACAGCATCAGCAAAGACAGATGGCGACAGCGACTCCACACATTGTTCATGTTCACTCACCCACGGGGCAGGGAGATCGGATTCACATTGCGGTTGGGCCAATGGCGGCCGGCATGGCGGTTCAGCGGCGACGAACAATTCGCCAAGGGCGCTCGCTATAGCGTAGTGCCAGCCATCAAAAATGCCGCCCGTGGGGGCGGCTTTTTTGACTGGTCAGGGCGGACCCATGACCGTTGCGGATCATCCGAACACCGGACGCAGAAACGAACGTTCATAGCTGAGGATGAATTTCCTCTCTTCGGCGTATTTGAACGCAGCGAGGCACTGCGGATCGTTCATCGACTGTTGCCGGTAATGTTCGTAATCCGCCAGGCTCGGGAAGGTAAACAAGGCCAAGGCGATGTTGTTGGCGCCTTCTGACGGCAAAAAGTAGCCGTGGTGCTGGCCGCCGAATTTTTCCACCAGGGGAATCCACAACTTGCCGTAGTGCTCGAAGGCGTCGAGCTGGTAGGGGTCGAGCACGTATTTCAGGTAGCAGGTCACCATTGTTTCGTTCCTTGATCCGGTTATGAGAGCAGTCGCCACTGTAATGAACCCTGGCTGCCTGGCACAGCCGTCTGTTCGACATTGACCGGTAAGTTTGCGCCAGATGCATGCGCCAGCGACCCCGCACTATTGGTTCAGTCAATAGTCACCATCAAGAATCGCAAGTTCTGTTTTTTCTGCAAAGGCGGAAAATCGCCTGCATTGAATACGCTGCTCAGGGAACCTGCGCGATGAAAATGTTGACCCGACTGGCTGTGATTGCCCTGTTGCTGGGCAGTGTTGCATCCACCGCATCGGCCTACGCCGAGGACGCGCCTGCCTGCCATCTGCCGCCCATCACCGGGAGCCAGGGCGGGTTGCAATACGGGCAGACGGTCGGGGTGCTCTACAGCGAAAACACCGTGGAAAACCTGCAATACCTTGAGCAGTACCACTCGGTTGCGGTGAACGGCGCGAAGAACGCACTGGATGCGCGGATTCGCCAGGCGTTCGTCAACAGCTCCGATCCGGACCTGGCCATCGACTGGCTGATGAGTTCGCTGCAGCACACCTTTGTGTCGGTGACGGTCTACGACAACCTCGATGCCCTGATGCAGGCCCACCCGGACGTGGTGGTGATGCTCGATACCCACAACCAGTTGCTGACCCAGCGTAACGACCGGGTCGAGGCGCGTTTCGCCGCGCGTTTTTACGACGCCAGCCTGCAATACATCGGCAAGGCCGAAGGCGCGGTGGAAAAACAATTGCCGTCGGTGTGGGTGCATGACAAGGCCGCGCCCGAGATTGCCGCGCAAATCGAACAGCAACGCGACCTGCAACTGACTGCATTGAAACAGTTCGATGCGTCGTTGAAGGCGCTGGTAACCGCCGGATTGACCGCAACAACAAATTAATCAGCCCGGCGTCCATTGAGCGGCGGGCAACCCAGACTACCGTTGATTTCTTTTCAGGACCTGACTCATGCGCGCTTTTTTCGCCACGACCCTGGTATTCGCCCCGTTGCTGCTGGCCGGTTGTGCCACTCCGAACAATCCGACGCTGACCTTGCAGACCACCAAGTCGCCGCAGGAGTACACCCATTGCGTGGTGCCGAAGTTGCAGCACGATGCGCTGGCGCCCACTGTCTCGCAGACCCAGCGCAGCTACCGGATCGTCGTATCCAGCAAAGTGGCGGCAGACAACGTGCTCGAAACCTATAAGGCCTCCAATGGCGGCAAGGTGTTCCTGTACGAGCGCAAGCTGCTGGCGTCGGCGTTCGTGCCGTCCGCGTTCGAGCGTGCGGCGCAGGAGTGTCTGTAAGCGCAATTTCAGGCAAAAAAAAGCCGCCGGGAGAGGCAGCAGAAAGTTAAAGCACGCATTGGATGGCCTGAGTATGGCGCCCACAACATGACGATTCGATGACAAGCCCCCTCGCCACAGGTCGTGTGTCGAGATTAGTAGATCTCCGGCACGATGATTTCCTGCGGTACAGGGCCGCGTGAATAGTCTTTCTGGCGAACGCGCTGCGGCAATTCGATCACAGGCAACTCGACTTCTTCATAAGGCATCTGGCTGAGCAGGTGATGAATGCAGTTGAGTCGGGCCTTCTTCTTGTCGTCGGCCTGCACCACCCACCAGGGCGCTTCGGCGATGTGGGTGCGTTCGAGCATGATTTCCTTGGCCTTGGTATAGGCCTCCCAGCGGCGGCGTGACTCCAGGTCCATGGGGCTGAGTTTCCACTGTTTGAGCGGATCGTGAATGCGGCTGAGGAAGCGCAGGTTCTGTTCCTGGTCGGAAATCGAGAACCAGTACTTGATCAGCTGGATGCCGGAGCGGGCGAGCATGCGCTCGAATTCCGGCACGGTGCGGAAGAATTCCTCGTACTGGTCGTCATTGCAGAACCCCATGACCTTTTCGACCCCGGCGCGGTTGTACCAGCTGCGGTCGAACAGCACGATTTCCCCGGCGGCGGGCAAGTGCGAAACATAGCGCTGGAAATACCACTGCGTGCGTTCGCGGTCATTGGGCGCGGGCAGGGCGGCCACCCGGCAAACCCGGGGGTTGAGGCGCTGGGTGATGCGCTTGATCACGCCACCCTTGCCGGCGGCGTCGCGGCCTTCGAACAGGATCACTACCTTGTGGCCGGTTTTCACCACCCAGCTCTGCAATTTCACCAGTTCGCCCTGCAGGCGAAACAGTTCGGCGAAGTAACGGCGCCGCGCCTCTTTCTCGCTGCCATCCTCGATGTGTTCATCGAACAGCGCGTCCAGGTTGTGTCCGTCTTCCGATAATTCCAGTTCCAGCTCTTCGTCACTGATATCGAGCAGCTCGCGGTGGATGCGCTGGATCAAGGTGTCCTGATTGGAAAGCATGGTGAGACACTCGCGTCATGGGTGGCACAGCCGACGTTAGTCACAGTTTGTTACGAAGTGGTGATGCCCGGTGGTGTCATCTTGGTGTCATCGAAGCAATGGCAAAATCCTCGCAATCCGTCTTGAGTGCCCGGCGACCGCCAGCCTGCCGGCAGATGAATGTGCAAGGAACCCCCTATGAAAGACGCCCCGCTGTTTGCCGCCATCGACCTGGGCTCCAATGCGTTTCGCCTGATGATTGGCCAGTCGGTGCGACGGAACCAGCAGATGGTCATTCAGGAAGTGAAAACCCTGCGTGAGCCGGTGCGTCTGGCCGAAGGCCTGCAGGGCGGGGCGCTCGATGAGTTGGCGCTGGACCGTGGCTGGCAGGCGCTGGCGCGATTCGGCAAGAAGTTGCGCGGTTTCGAGGCCGGGCGCGTGCGGGCGGTGGCCACCAGTGCCGTGCGCGAAGCGGACAACGCACCGCTGTTCCTGGCCAGTGCCGAGCGCCACCTGGGCTTTCGCATCGACGTCATTTCCGGTCACGAAGAAGCACAACTGGTCTACGCCGGCGTGGCCCACACCTTGCCGGCGCAGAGCACGCGGCTGGTGGTGGATATCGGCGGCGGCTCCACGGAATTGATCATCGGCCGTGGCGACCGGTTGCTGGTCACCGAGAGCATTGCCATCGGCAGCGGCACCTTCGGGGCGCATTACTTCCATGGCGGGCGAATCATCGCCGAAGCGCTGCTGGAGGCCGAACGCGCGGCCACGGTGCAGTTCGAGCGCATTGCCCGGCGTTACCGCGCCATGGGCTGGCAGCAGGCGATCGGGTCTTCAGGCACGGCGCGAATGCTGGCCAAGGTGCTCAAGGCCAATGGCCTCAACGATGACGGTCAAAGTGGCATCACCTACGGCGGCCTGTTGCGCCTGTCGTTGCGCCTGCTGGAAGTCAAACATGTGAAGCACCTCAGGTTGGCGGGGCTGCCCACCCATCGCCTGAGCATCTTGCCCGGCGGTCTGGTGTTGATGCTGGCGGCGTTCAAGGTGTTCGGGATCACGCATATGATTGCGTCTGAACCGGGTTTGCGGTTCGGCGTGCTGCATGGATTGATGAGCAAACACTAAAACCTGCCAGCCGAGGTAAACCCATGACCGACCCACGTCGCGTGCTGTTCGTCTGCGCTAGAAACGATGTCCGCTCACCCCTGGCCGAAGCCTTGCTTCGCCACACCGACCCTGCCGACTTCCGGGCCTTCAGCGCCGGGCTTGAGGCTACCGCGATCGACCCGCGCACCTTCGAATCCCTCGAGCACATCAATGTCGATGCCAGCGGCCTGCGCAGCAAGTCCCTCGAGGATTTCGAAGGCCAGGCGTTCGACTACGTCATCACCCTGTGCGACAAGTCCTCCGAAGAGGCCTCGCGCATGCCGTTCAGCGGTGAAGTGATCGCCTGGAGTTTCGAAGACCCGACCACCAGCGAAAGGCACGACCCGTTCCGCCATACCCTTCAGGAAATCGGCGACCGCATCAAAATGTTCGTCACGGTGAAAACCCGACAAGTGGCCCAGACGCCGTCAGTCAGCGATTGCTGACAAGCCTCGAACACCGTCTACCCTCATCGGTCATAACCCTCGTGAAGAAGGTGGAGACGGGTATGCAAACGGACAAGGTTGACTCAAACGAAGCCTCGGCGCTGATCGACGAGCGAATCCGCGAACTGGCCGACTGGCGCGGCGAAACCCTGGCCCGCATCCGCAGGATCATCCGCCAGGCCGACCCGCAAGTGATTGAAGAGTGGAAGTGGCGGGGCGTGCCGGTGTGGTCCCGAGCTGGCATCATTTGCACTGGCGAGACCTACAAACAAGTGGTGAAGATGACCTTCGCCAAGGGCGCTTCGCTGGACGATCCGGCGAAGCTGTTCAACGCCAGCCTTGAAGGCAATACGCGGCGTGCCATCGATATCCGCGAGGGTGAGTTGATCGATGAAAAGGCCCTGACGGCGTTGATTCAGGCGGCAATCGAGCTCAATACATCCCGATCAAAAAAATAATCCAGTACACAGAACCCTTGTGGGAGCGAGCCTGCTCGCGAATGCTTACTGATATTCAGCATCAATGTTGGCTGACACACCGAATTCGCGAGCAGGCTCGCTCCCACAGGGAATGCACAAGGCTGACGGTCATGTTCCAATAGCCGGTATTGGAAAACTGGAAACGGACCATGAAGAAACTCGCCGCACTGACCCTCGCCTCGGCGCTTACCGCCGGCCTGTTCAGCACACCCGCCCTTGCCGCAGGCGATGTACAGGCCGGGGAGAAAGTGTTCAAGCGCCTCTGCAGCGGCTGCCATCAGATCGGCGAATCGGCTCGCGCCTTCTTTGGCCCGCAGCTCAATGGCGTGATCGGTCGCCATTCCGCCGTGACCACGGACTACGTGTATTCCGATGCGATGAAATCAGCCAACCTGGTCTGGGACCGCGAAACCCTGATCGCCTACCTCGAAGCACCGAAGAAGGTCGTCCCCGGCACCCGCATGATTTTCTGGGGCCTCAGCGACCCGGAAAAAATCGAAGACCTGCTCGCCTACCTGCAAACCTTCCCGGCGCAATAATCACGCCGTGGCCTGCTGGTCGGCCGCCAGATTGTCCACCAGCCATTCGGTGAAGGCCCGCGCCATCGGGATGTTCTCGCTGTCACGGTGCGTCAGCAGCGCCCAGTTCGGGCCGCGGATGGTTTGCTCCACCATCGGCTGCAACAGCCCGCTGGCCCGCGCCTGCCGACTCAGCAACTGGCTCACCAGCGCAATGCCGAGCCCGCTGCAGGCCGCGTCCAGCAGTAAACCCGGATCGGAAAAATTCAGCCCCTGATCCATCTGCCCCACATCGATTGCCGATTCCACCGCCCAGTGGCTCCAGTCCATTTCCCGTTCGCCATGCAGGGTGGTGCGCTGTTCCACGGGCACCGCCAGCAGGCTCGGGTGACACGCCGGGTAGAGGCGATCGGCGTGCAGCACCTTGAAGCTGCATTCGGCCTGGGAACTGATGTCGTCGCGCACCGCCAGGTCGATGGTCTGGCTGGCCATGTCCGGCACTTCATCGGTACTGAAAATCCACAGGTCGACCTGCGGATGCTGCCGACGGAAATCCCCCAGGCGCGGCAACAACCAGTGCCGGGCAAACGCCGGGGTGGTGTTGAGCACCAGTTGATTGGGTTTCTGGTATTGCCCCAATCGGCGAATGCCCACCGCCAGTTGCTGCAGCAGCGCCTGGGTGGTGCTCAGCAAGTCGTGACCGGCATCGGTCAGGCTGACGCTGCGCCCGCTGCGATAGAACAGCGGTTGTTCAAGGTAAGCCTCAAGGCTGCGGATCTGCTGGCTGATCGCCGATTGGGTGAGGTGCAGCTCTTCGGCGGCCTTGTGGAAACTGCCCAGCCGGGCGGCGGCTTCGAAGCCGCGCAGGGTGCTCAGGGGCGGCCAGTGTTTGAGCATATCGATAAGTTCCTCTAATCAGTTGCCTGCAAAATCCATCGTTTGTTTGCCCGTTTTACCAGTCGTAGCATGCATGCCAAGACCACCAAGGCCGTTTTCATTGAACACAATGACTTAACTCAGAGGTACTTGTCATGCAGCAGAACGCAATTCAAAACAGCGGTTGGATGATGCCAGCCGAATGGGTCACCCACGCCGCCACCTGGATGGTCTGGCCGCACAACAAGACCCTTTGGGAGTCCGGCTGGCGGGTGACCCTGGCACAGGTTCAAGAGGACTTCGCCCGCGTAGCCAACGCCATCGCCCGTTTCGAGCCGGTGAAACTGGTGGTCGATCCTTCGGCGGTCGCCAGCGCCAAAGCCTTGTGCGGGCCGAACATCGAGTTGATCGAATTGGCGGTCAACGACAGCTGGTGCCGTGACTCCGGCCCGAGCTTCGTCTGCCACCCGCAGCAAGGCCTGGCCGGCGTGAGCTGGCGCTTCAATGCCTGGGGCGGCAAGTCGGCCCACGATCTGGACGAAAGCCTGGCCCGCCGCGCGCTCAACCATCTGGGGCTGGAGTGTTTCGGCACGGCGCTGAGCAACGAGGGCGGTGCGATTCATGTGGACGGCGAGGGCACGCTGATCACCACCGAGTCGGTGTTGCTCAACCCCAATCGCAATCCGGGCGTGACCAAGGCCGAGATCGAAGAGATCTTCAGCCGTCTGCTGGGCGTGAAGAAAACCATCTGGCTGCCGGGCGATCCGGACTACGTGACCGGCGACATGACCGACGGTCACGTCGACGGCGTGTGCGCCTTTGCCCGTCCCGGCGTGTTGCTGGTGGACGCCACCCACGACAAGCAATCGGTGTACGCTGAAGTGGCCCGCGAGAACCGCCGCGCCCTGGAGTTGGCCACCGACGCCCAGGGTCGCAAGTTCGAGCTGATCGAACTGTATGAAGCCAGCGATGCGGTGGACACCGAGGCCGAAGTGTTCTGCGCCTCCTACACCAATTTCTACATCGCCAACGGCGCGATCATCATGCCGGCCTATGGCATCGGTGCCGACAACGTCGCGGCCCAAGTGTTGGCGCAGGCGTTCCCGGGGCGCGAAGTGGTGCCGGTGCGGATCAACCATCTGGCCCATGGCGGTGGCGGTGTGCATTGCATCACCCAGCAACAGCCGGCCTGGCCGGTGCGGGGTTGATGCCATGACACTGCTGACTATCGCCACCACCCAGATGCCGTGCACCTGGGACCTCAAACACAACCTCGACCAGGCCGAGCAACTGGTCCGCGAGGCCGCGGCCAAGGGCGCGCAGGTCATCCTGTTGCAGGAGCTGTTCGCCACGCCGTATTTCTGCATCGAGCAACACCACAAACACCTGGCGCTGGCCGAGGAGTACCGCGACAGCCACGTGCTCAAGCGCTTCGCCGCGCTGGCCGGGGAATTGGGAGTGGTGCTGCCGCTGAGCTGGTACGAGAAGGCCGGCAATGCCTACTTCAACTCACTGAGCGTGGCCGACGCCGACGGGCGTCTGTTGGGTGTGTACCGCAAGACCCACATCCCCAACGCCATCGGCTATCAGGAGAAGGAATACTTCAGCCCCGGCGACAGCGGTTTCCGGGTCTGGGACACCGCGTTCGGGCGCATCGGCCTGGGCATCTGCTGGGACCAGTGGTTCCCCGAAACCGCCCGCTGCCTGGCCCTGATGGGCGCCGAAGTGCTGCTGTTCCCCACGGCCATCGGCTCCGAGCCGGGCTGCGCAACGCTGGATTCACGCGATCATTGGCAGATGACCATGCGCGGCCACGCCGCCGCCAACCTGCTGCCGGTGGTGGCCGCCAACCGTGTCGGCCGGGAAGCGGCGACCACCGACCCGACCCTGCAAATGAGCTTCTATGGCTCGTCGTTCATCTGCAACCACAAGGGCAAGTTGCTCGCCGAAGCCGACCGCGACAGCACCGGCGTGCTGGTCCACAGCCTGGACCTGGCGGCCATGCGCGAAGACCGCCTGACCTGGGGCATCTACCGCGATCGCCGTCCGGAAATGTACGGCGCCTTGTTGACCCAGGACGGTCGTCAGATCCATTCACGCTGGGCAACCCAAGGGGTGTGACATGAACACGATCAACAAGCTGTGCCTGGCCATGGGGCTGGCGCTGACCTGTGCGGTGCCTGCGCTGCACGCCGAGGAGAAAACCCTGCGGCTGTACAACTGGGCCGATTATTTTGCCGAGGACACCCTCAGCAGGTTCACCGCCGAAACCGGGATCAAGGTGATCTACGATGTCATGGATGGCAGTGAAACCCTGGAAGCGAAAATGCTCGCTGGCGGCAGTGGCTACGACCTGATCTTCCCCGGTGACACTGTGGCCGAGCGCCTGATGCGCGCCGGCAGTCTGCAGCCTCTGGACCCATCAAAAATCACCGCCCTGAACGACGTCGAGCCCGGATTGCAAAAGCTGCGCTCGCACTACGAGCATTCGAGCAAGGCCACGGTCCCGTATACCTGGGGCACCATCGGCCTGACCTACAACGCCGAGCAGATTGCCAAGCGCGCACCGGACGCACCGGTCGACAGCCTGGACATGCTGTTCAAACCGGAACTGGCGGCGAAGTTCGCCGACTGCGGCATCTCGATGATCGACTCGCCGGACGAGGTACTGGCCGTGGTACTCAACTACCTCGGCCGCGATCCACGCAGCGCCAAGCCGGCGGACCTGGCGGCGGCGAGCGAGCTGCTGATGAAACTGCGGCCGTACATTCGCAAGTTCCAGTCGCAACCGGTGACCGATCTGGTCAATGGCAACCTGTGCGTGTCCCTCGGCTACAGCGGTGACATGACCCAGGCGCAGCGCACGTCTGACAGCGCCGGCAAGAAAACCACCTTCCACTACCGCATTCCCCGCGAGGGCACCACGGTGTGGATGGACACCATGGCCATTCCCGTCGACGCGCAGCATCCGGAGTACGCCTACGCATTCATCAACTTTGTGATGCGCCCGCAGAACATGGCGGCCATCAGCAACTTCACCGGCTATCCGACCTCCAACGCCAAGGCGCGGCCGGACGTCGATGCCGCGATGCGCAACAACCCGGACATCTACCTCGATGAAGCCACCTACGCGCGGCTGATTCCCGGCAAGGACATCCCCCAGTCCGACATGCGGGCGCGCATGCGCACCTGGACCAAGTTCAAAACCGCTACCGTTAAATGATCACCGGCCGGCCCCAGGGCCGGCCACACCCGAGATATCAGGAAAATACATGCCGACACGTCGAACATTCATCAAGCAGGTATCGCTCGTCGCCGGACTGGGCGCGCTGGCGTCCATGGGATTGGGCTTTGCCTCCCTGCCGGTGCGAGCGGCCGTTAAAGGCAACTGGTACATGCCCGATGAAGGGGACAAACACCAGCGGGCCTTCATCGCCTTCGGCGCACAGGCGGCGATCTGGGAGGATTTCACGCCCCACGTGCAAGACGCCCTTGGCCGGATTGCCCGCGCGATAGCTGAATACGAGCCGGTCACCGTGTTCTGCCGTCAGAGCGAACGGCGCCTGGCCGAAGCCAAATGCGGCAGCCACAACACCACCTTCGTGATCGCCGAGCTGGACGACATCTGGATGCGTGACATCGGCGCCAATTTTGTCGTCGATGGCAACGGCGACCTCGGCGCCGTGGACTTCAACTTCAACGGCTGGGGCAACAAACAGCAGCATGAGGAGGATGCGCAACTGGCCGCCCGGGTCGCCGGAGACGCCAAGGCGGATTACCTGCGCAGCGAACTGGTGGGCGAGGGCGGTGGCATCGAAGTGGATGGCCACGGCACCGGGATCATGACCGAAAGCAGCTGGATCAACCGCAATCGCAATCCGCACTGGAGCAAGGCCGAGGTCGAAGCGGAACTGAAAGAACGGCTGGGCCTGCGCAAAATCATCTGGCTGCCGGGGATCAAGGGCAAGGACATCACCGACGCCCATGTCGATTTCTATGCGCGCTTCGTCAAACCCGGCGTGGTGATCGCCAACCTCGACAACGACCCCGAGTCCTACGACTACAAGGTCACCCGTGCCCACCTGGAAATCCTCGAAAACGCCACGGATGCCGATGGTCGCAAGTTGCAGGTGCATACCGTGTCGCCGCCGCTCAACCCGCGCAACAGCCGGTTCAGCAAGGACAACCCGGATTTTGCCGCCGGCTACATCAACTACTTCGTGATCAATGGCGCGATCATCGCACCGCAATTCGGCGACAAGGAAGCGGATGCCAAAGCCTTCGACCTGCTGTCTGAACTCTACCCGGACCGCGAGGTGGTGCAGCTCGACATCGACGCGATCTCCGCGGGCGGAGGCGGCATTCACTGCGTGACCAGTCACCAGCCGATGGTGTGAGATACCCACCACCGAACCTGTGGGAGCGAGCCTGCTCGCGAAGGTGGCATCCCAATCGATATGGATGTCGACTGACAAACCGCTTTCGCGAGCAGGCTCGCTCCCACAAGGGTATTCAGTGAATCAGATAAATCAGGCCTTGCTTGCCTTCAGGTAAGCACCGAGGCGCCGCCCCATTTCCTCACCCAGCGCCTGCAAGCCACTGAGCGGGCGCACCATCACTTCAAACTCGACAATCTTGCCGTGTTCGTTGAAGCGGATCATGTCGATGCCCTTGAGCTCTTTCTCGCCGACTTTGGCGCTGAATTCGAGAATCACGTTCAAGCCATCCGCCGTGGCCAACTCACGGTGATAGGCAAAATCCTCGAACACGTTCACCACCGTGTTGAGGATCATCGACACCACCGGTGCTCCCGGATACGGCGTATGCGCCATCGGCGAACGGAACACCGCCTGCGGATCGAGCATATCGGGCAAGGCGCTCAAGTCGCGCTTGTCGATCATCGCGTGCCACTGCTTCAGGGACGCTGCGACGTTGGGGTTCAGGTTCAGCTCGGACATCTTCAACTCCTGTTTTTTATTGTTGTGGTGCGAAAACGTTGGTCGATCACCCTGGCGGCATCGTCAGCCCATTGACGGTAGAGCATCGGCCCCGGATGAAAACCATCGCTGGCCATCAAGCCCGGTTCCGGTGCCAGCGGAGTGCTCAGCAGCGTACATTGATCCACGCGTGCGGCCAGATCCGCAAGATGTGCATTGAAACGGCGCGCCCGGAACCCCAGAAACCAGCGCAGCGGCTGCGGCAGGGCGGGGAACAGGTGCATGGGCGGAAGCGGCGACAGCACAATCTGCCTCACCGCGAATCTGTCGCATAACAGCGCGATCAATCGCTGTTGCCGCGCGAGCCACTGATCAAGGGAGAGTGAACTGGTGACATCGTTGACGCCAATCGACAAAAGCGCCACATCGAACGGCTCCGGGGCGTGCTGTTCCAGCAGCTCCAGCAACCCTTGCGAGTCCAGACCGGAGCGCGCCAAGAGTTTCCACGACACCTGATATTCCTCGGCCAGGCGCTCCACCAGCCGACCGCTGAGGGCTTCACCTTGAGTCGCCGCACCCACACCGGCAGCGGCACTGTCGCCCACAATCAACAAGCGCAGAACGTCGCCGCTGCCAGCCTCGCCCAGGCGTTCACCTTCGGCCTCCGGCAACCTGGGCGTCACCCGCCGCGTGTACAGGCCCTGCACCAGCAGCAACGGGCCGAGCAGGATTTTGGCGAGGGTTTCTGTGCGGCTCATCTGACTTTACCGCCCCACGATACACAGCTCTCCGGTCGCCCGAATCAACGCCTGGTCACGCAGGTCATCCTTGATCAGCGCGGAACGTTCGGTGGCCAGCCACTGCGGGCAGTTCGGGTCTTTGCGGTAGGGCAGGAAATCGGCGTACTGCTTGAGCAGCAGGTTTTGCAGCTTGTCGAGCTTCGGCCGGATTTCGTTGTTGAGGTCCGGCCGTGATGTGTCCGGCGCCTTGTGCGCAACTTGCCATTGCGCGAGCCGGCCGTATTGCACCAGTTTGCTGGCCTCGATCTGGGCGGCGATCAGGTCGGCGACGTCGTCGGGGTCGAGCCCGCGCTCGGCCGCCTGCTTCCTGGCGTTGGCGATGACTTGCGCTTCCCGGGCGTTGTCCTGGACCGGTTTGCCGCTGTCCCATTTGGTCAGCGCTACCAGTTCACTGATGTTCAACCGCTCATTCATCGTTGTCAGCAAGGGTTGCAAGGTCTCGGGCGCCGGGGGCATCGTGCTGGCCTGGGCACCGCCAGCGAACAAAGCGAGCAGGGCACAGGCCAGCCAGTGCGGCAGGCGTGGGGAACGGGGCATGGGCAGAGTCTCCTTGGACGCAAAATCACTGCGGCTTGTGTATCACAAGTGCGGCCAGGGAACGACAGGTTGCGCAGGGTTCAGGCCAGCAGTCGTTCGATCTGCGCCAGCTCCCAGGTGCTGAGCAAACTCACCGGGTCGGTGCCGAAGCGCTGCCCGCTGTCGAATGCATACTCGCGACCATCGGGGCTCTGGCCGTGCAGGCAGTGGCGCAGGTGGCCGGCGTCGACGTCGAGCGTCAGGCGCCAGCCGTCGATGTCGACCTGTACAGGATTCGACGCACTGTGTTCATCGAGAGACTTGAAGGTGCGAATGCCCTGGGCGGCATCGCGCAACTGTTGGTAAACCTCGCGGGCGGTGAGGGTAGGCACTGGTGTCTCCGGTGTGAAATCGGAGGGCACAGGATAAATCATCGCCATACAAAAAAGCCCGGCTGATGAGGCCCGAACCCTGTAGGAGCGAGCTCGCTCGCGATGGACTCAAGAGCGCCGCGTTTGGCCAGTAAACACGCGTTATCGTTAACGACCATCGCGAGCAAGCTCGCTCCTACAGTGCAGAGCAGCCATCAACCTGCGCTTTGTTTGTTCAACGCCGCTTCCGCCGCAGCAATTTCCGCCTGGCGCTTGACGATCACGTCGCCCACTGGCGGCCCCTGGAAGCGTCGAGCCTCAAACCCGAACCAGACGATGGCGGTCAGGATCAGGAAGCCGATGGTGATGTACAGCGCCCAATCGTTCGGTGGCTGGATGCCGATGACGAAAATGATGATCATCGAAAGGACCGAGAGGATGGCGAACACCGAGTACCAGAAGCGCCCCATGTTCCATGGCCCCATGGTCGGCCACTTCGACGTCCCGTAGGTAAACAGGCCGAGCACGATGGGGATGGCGAAGGAGAAGAACAGGAAGATCACCGTGCAGGACACCACGATGGTATAGACCGGCGTTGCCCCGACCGAGATCACCGACGAGCCCCAGTCGAACAGCACGGCCAGGGTTGCACCGGTCCAGATCGCCGCCACCGGGCTGCGAAAGGTCGGCGACACCGAGGCCAGCGCTTTCGAGCAAGGCAGGCCGCCATCCCGGGAGAACGCAAAGATCATGCGCGAAACCGAGGTCACGGTGGCCAGTCCGCAAAGCACCTGCGAGATGAAAATCGCCACGTACAGCACATCCCGAAGCAACGGATTCACTTGCGTGTTCATGGCCCAGAAAAACACATTCCAGCCTTGCTTGGCCGCCTCGTCCATGCTCGGCAGCATCAGCACGAAGGCGCTGAGCATCAGCCAGCCGAACAGCAACGACCAGACCACCGACATGACCATGCCCCGGGGCACCGACATGGCCGCATTGCGGGTTTCCTCGGAGGTATGCGCAGAGGCGTCATAGCCGGTGATGGTGTAGATCGGCAGCAGCAGGCCGAGCATGAAAATCCAGCCATTCGAGACCTGCGGCCAGACGCTGCCGCCCACCTCGCCGGAATAGTTGCTGAAGGTCCACAACCGGGCGAATTCATAGCTGGGCGCCGAGATCAGGCAGACGATGGTCAGCGCCAGCGCCGTGGCGAAGATCAGGTAGCCGGAGAAGTCGGTGAGCTTGGCGGTCAGGCCGATGCCCAGGTGGTTGCACAGGGCCTGCAGGCCGGTGAGGATCGCCAGGAAAATCACCCTGACCGTGGTCGTGTCCTCCATGCCCAGCGCCGGTCCGAAGGCACCGAAAAAGAAGTAGTAGGTGCCGACGTTGATCGCCCCGAGCACCGTGACCAGCCCCAGCAGGTTGAACCACGCGGTCAGCCAGCCCGTGAAGCGGTTACCGAGAATCGAGCCCCAGTGATACAGGCCGCCAGCGGTGGGGTAGGCCGAGGAAATCTGCGCCATGGCCATGGCGAACACCCCGGAGATCAGGCAGCCGATCGGCCAGCCGATGCCGATGGATATGCCCCCCGCGCCCGAGGTGCCCTGGGCCAGCGAGTTGATGCCACCCGAGAGGATGCAGATGATCGAAAAGGAAATGGCAAAGTTGGAGAAAACGCCCATTCGTCGCGAGAGTTGCTGGGCATAGCCCATGCTGTGCAGCACCTTGACGTCCTCGTCGTGGGCGTCGGTGCCGGGCTGGCTTGCTGGGTTCATGATGTGTGCCCCTTCAGGTTTTGGACAGGCCGAACTGAGCCGCCGTAGGCTCGACCTTGGTTTTCTGTAGGAGCGAGCCTGCTCGCGATGAACGTCAACGATGACGCGGGGAGCCTGACACCCCGCGTCATTCTCAAGTCCATCGCGAGCAAGCTCGCTCCTACAGACGGCCGTGAAACGCCGCGTCGAAAATCCTTGCCACACCGTCCCGGGTCAATGGCAGCGGGTTGCCGCCGGCGGAGGGGTCGACAATCGCCATGTCCGCGATCAGGTCGGCCTGTTGGTCATCCACACCCAGTTCAACCAGGGTATGGGGCACGCCGATGTCCTTGCGCAGCTTGAGGACGAAGGCCTGGAAACTGTCGAACCCCGGGGAGGGCAGGCGCAGGTACGCCGCCAGGCGGGTGATGCGCTCCTCGATGGCCGCGCGATTGAACTGCAGGACATAGGGCATGAAGGTGGCATTGGTCATGCCGTGATGGGTGTCGTACAGCGCGCCCACCGGATGCGACAGCGCATGCATCCCGCCCAGGCCTTTCTGGAATGCCGTGGCGCCCATCGCCGCCGCTGCGAGCATTTGCGCGCGCGCCTCAAGGTCCGACGGCGTGTGTACCGCCTTCACCAGTGCATTGGCCACCAGGCGTATGCCTTCCACGGCGATGCCATCGGCCAGGGGGTGAAAGCCGGGGGCGCAGTACGCTTCCAGGCAGTGGGCGAATGCATCCATGCCGGTGCCGGCGGTGATTTTGGCCGGCATGCCGACGGTGAGGGCCGGGTCGCTGATCACCACGCGCGGCATCATTTTCGGGTGGAAGATGATGCGCTTGGTGTGGGTGCGTTCGTCGATGATCACCGCCGCACGACCGACTTCGGAACCGGTTCCCGCCGTGGTCGGTACCGCAATGACCGGGGCGATGCGGCTGTCGTCGGCGCGGGTCCAGTAGTCGCCGATGTCTTCGAAGTCCCAGACCGGGCGGGTCTGGCCGCTCATGAAGGCAATCAGCTTGCCCATGTCCAGGCCACTGCCGCCGCCAAAAGCGATCACGCCATCGTGCTTACCGGCACGCCAGGCGTCGAGCCCGCCGGCCAGGTTGGCTTCCACCGGGTTGGGCTTGAGGTCACAGAACAGCGCCACGCCAAGACCGGCGGCGCGCAATGCGTCCAGCGCCGCCGTGGTGATCGGCGCGCGCGCCAGGCCGCTGTCGGTCACCAGCAACGGCCGCTGGATACCCTGGCTGCGACAGACGTCGGCCAGCTCGGCGATGCGCCCGACACCGAATCGAACGCTGGTGGGGTAGCTCCAGTTTCCTGTCAGGTTCATGGTCTACACCTCGTGACGCAGATGAAAGGATTTGGCGCGGGTCAGGTGCTCGTAGCCCAGTGGCGACAGCGTGACGCCGCGCCCGCTGTGCTTCACGCCGGTCCAGGCCAGTGCCGGGTCGAGGTAATCGCAGCGGTTCATGAACACCGTGCCGGTGGCGATCTCGTTGCCCAGGCGTTCGGCCGCTGCGAGGTCTTGCGTCCATAGCGAGGCGCTGAGCCCGAACGGACTGTCGTTCATCAAGGCGATGGCTTCATCGTCATCGGCCACTGGCATGATGCCGACCACCGGACCAAAGCTTTCCTTGCGCATCACCGACATCTTGTGGCTGACACCGACCAGCACCTGTGGCGCAAGATAGGCGCTGCCCGGCGTATCTGCGGCAAATGCCTTGGGATCGATCAGCGCCCTGGCCCCCAGCTTCACTGCTTCGGCGATCTGTTCGCGAACGAAATCGGCTGCGCCGGGCGAAACCAATGGCCCGAGGGTGGTGGCTTCGTGCAGCGGATTGCCCAGCACATATTGACGGGTCAAGGCGACGAAGCCTTCGACAAAGGCCGGGTAAATGGCCTGGTCGACGTAGATGCGTTCGATGGCGCAGCAGCTCTGCCCGGAATTGAAGAAGCTGCCGTCCACCAGGTTCTCCACCGCATGGTCGAGATTGGCGTCAGTCCGCACGTAGGCCGGATCCTTGCCGCCGAGCTCCAGGCCCACACCGATGAAACGCCCCGTGGCCGCGCGTTCCATGGCTTTGCCGGCATCGACCGAACCGGTGAAGTTGACCTGCTGTACCCGGCCCGAGCCAATGATCGCAGCGGTCTGCCGATGATCGAGCAGCAGGTTATGGAACAGGCCTGGCGGCAGGTGGGCCAGACGCATGGCCTCGGCGAAGCGCTCGCCCACCAGCAGTGTTTGCGACGCATGTTTGAGGATCACGCTGTTGCCGGCCATCAATGCCGGAATGATCGTGTTCACCGCCGTCAGGTAGGGGTAGTTCCACGGGGCGACCACCAGCACCGTGCCCAGCGGCTCGCGCTTGATGTAGCGCCGGAATCCCGCCACGGGTTCCGGCTCCACAGCCGTCAGGACCTGCGGCGCGATAGCGATCATGTGCCGGGCGCGTTCGGCAAAACCGCGCAATTCGCCGGCGCCATAACGCACCGGGCGGCCCATCTGCCAGGCCAGCTCCGGCACGATGTCCGCCTGCATCGACAGCATCGCGTCCACTGCGGCCGTGCAAAACGCCGCGCGTTCGCTCAGTGAGCGGCGTTGCCATGACGCCTGTGCGCTGGCAGCGGCCGTCAGCGCGTGCTCGATTTGGGCCGCATCGGCCACCTCGCGTTCGACGTACACCCGGCCATCGACCGGGGAGATCAGTTGAACCTTCGCCGTCATGATGTTCTCAATAGCGCTCGAAGCCGCGCTGCAATTCCCAGTCGGTGATTCGCCGGTCGTACTCTTTCTGCTCCCACTCGGCGGTGTGCACGTAATGGTCGACCACCTCATCGCCGAACGCCTGGCGCAACATGTTGGAGGCCTTGAGGGCGGCACTCGCCTCGCGCAGGGTCTTGGACACTTCCGGCAAATGCTCGTCCAGATAGGCGTCACCTTCGAACGGCGGCGCGAGGTCGAGCTTCTCGTCGATACCGGCCAGGCCAGCCGCGATCAAAGCGGCGAAGGCCAGGTAGGGGTTGAGGTCGGCGCCACCGATGCGGCATTCGATGCGGATGGCCTTGCTGCCTTCGGCGCACAAGCGAAAGCCGGCGGTGCGATTGTCGCGGCTCCACACCGCCCGCGTCGGCGCAAAAGTGCCAGCCTGAAAGCGCTTGTAGGAGTTGATGTAGGGCGCGAGAAAGCAGGTGATGTCGTTGGCGTACCTGAGCTGCCCGGCGACCCAGGCACGCATCAGTTTCGACATGCCGAACTCGGCTTTGACGTCGAAGAACAGCGGTTTTTTGGCGTTCTTGTCCCACAGCGAATTATGGATGTGACTGCTGGAACCGGCGGCGTCGTAGCGCCACTTGGCCATGAAGGTGATCGCCTTGCCCTGCAACTGCGCGATCTCCTTGCAGGCGTGCTTGATGATGACGTGGTGGTCGGCCATGGTCATGGCATCGGCGTAGCGGATGTTGATCTCTTCCTGGCCCGGGCCCCATTCCCCCTTGGAGTTTTCCACGGGAATGCCCGATGCCTGCAAATGCTTGCGAATCGCCCGCAGCACCGGCTCTTCGCGGGTGGTCTGGAGGATGTTGTAGTCCTCGATGTAATGGCCGGCGGTTTTCGGTTTGTGATAGTTGCGCTTGTGGATCGCCTCGTAGCTTTCATCGAACAGATAGAACTCGAGTTCCGAGGCAAACATGCCGGTATAGCCGCGCGCGTGCAGACGCTCGACCTGTTTTTTCAGAATCGCCCGAGGGCTGTGGGGCAGGTCCTGGCGATGGTGATGATCGAGCACGTCGCACAGCACCAGCGCCGTGCATTCAAGCCAGGGCACGCGCCGCAGGGTGGACATGTCGGGCTTGAGCACGAAATCGCCATAGCCCTTGCTCCAACTGGCTGCGGCGTAACCCGGCACCGGCTCCATGTCGATGTCATCGGCCAGCAGGTAGTTGCAGCAGTGGGTTTCTTCGTGGCCGCTGTCGATGAAAAACTCGACCTGGAATCGTTTGCCGACCAGGCGTCCCTGCATGTCGACCATGCAGACCAGCACGGTATCGATTTCGCCGGCAGCCGCGGCACGCTTGAGTTCATCAAAACTGAGGAGGGGCTCGGTCATCACGTCAATCCTGCGTGAAAGGTTTGGGCCAGTCTGAGATCGCTGTTGCAGACGCTCTCCAGAAACACCCAATACCTGCAGAACCGAGCATCATGAGCAACGAGTTGATCAAAGCTTAGCCTACCGTTGCAAATTGTGAGTTTTGCCAGGTGAAAGCCAAGGCACGACCGGGCCCCCTGTAGGAGCGAGCTTGCTCGCGATGGTCGTTAACGATTACGAGGGGCTACTGGCTAATCGCGGTGCTCTTGAGTTTTTCGCGAGCAGGCTCGCTCCTACAGGTACAGGTACAGGTACAGGTACAGGTCAGGGGGCTTCACTCCGGTAGGCCGGCCAGCCGAAGTCCATCGGCGAAACGGGCGAAGTCCTCGGGCCGTTGAATGGGCAGCCAATCCTTGAGGGTGGCCAGGCGCAAAGAGGGATCCAGCGCTTGCAGGCGTTGCATCGCCCGCTCTGCTTTATCCATACGTCCGGCGAGTGCATGACTGGCCGCCACCAGCGTCGCCGCGGGCAGCAGGCTGGGCAGGTTGCCCAGTGCCTTTTCCGCCCAGTCTGCAGCGACATCGAAGTGCCCGGCGAAGAAATGCGCGAGCGCCATCCCGACCTGCATCCTGAACATTTCCGGATCCAGCGGGCTCAAGCGCACGGCATGGTTCAAATGCTCGATGGCGGCGTCTGTTTCACCGTGCAGCGCCCGCAGGATACCGCCCAGAAACCAGGCGGGGGCGAGGTTGGGATTGAGCAGGCGCGCCCTGTCGAGCAGGGCAATGCCGCCGTCGATTTCACCGGCGAGATGGCTCAGTGCATGTCCGCCGCGCGTCAGTGCAACGGCATCATCGCGGCCGAGGGCCACCGCCAGACGCGCCAGCCGTATGCCCTCGGCGACTTCTGCAGGCCGGTCGATCATCCAGCCATTGATCTTGCGCCAGAAGTGGCACCAGGCGGCCATGCCATAGGCCGAGGCAAATTCCCCATCGAGTTCGATGGCCTTGTAGAACATCGGCAGCGCCTGCTCGATGGCTTCCCGACCGCCACTGTGCAGTTTTGCCGTGCCGCGCAGGTAATAGTCGTAGGCATCCAGGCTTTCCGTCGGCTTGCGCTTGGCGCGTTCGATTTCCGCCCGTTCCAGTTGTGGCGAGATCGCGCCGACGACGCTTTCGGCGATCTGGTCCTGCAGCTCGAAGATATCGTCGAGCGTGCCTTCGAAGCGCTCCGCCCAGATGTGCGTCCCGCTGGTCGCGTCGATCAGTTGCCCGGTAATGCGCACTTTGTTCCCGCACTTGCGCACGCTGCCTTCGAGCACGTAGCGCACGCCCAGCTCCTGGCCGACACCCTGGGCGTCCACCGCCCGGCCCTTGTAGGTGAAGCTCGAATTGCGCGCGATGACGAACAGCCAGCGGATACGCGACAGGGCGGCGATGATGTCTTCCACGACGCCATCGGCGAAGTATTCCTGCTCCGGATCACCGCTCAGGTTCTGGAAAGGCAGGACTGTTATCGAGGGTTTTTCCGGCAGGACGAGCGTAGGGGAGGGGCTTTGTTTCTGGACGGTGGTAGGGTGTTCATCGATATCCGGCGGTAGCGCTTCCCCGGTCATGTCGACCTGGATCCGGCCAACGAAGCGGTAGCCCTTGCGGGCGACGGTGCGCAGCAGGCGCTGCGCCTCACCGGTATCGCCAATGGCCTTGCGCACCGCATTGATGTAGCTGGTGATTGTCGACTCCGAAACGATCCGCCCGCCCCATACCGCCTTGAGCAATTCGTCCTTGCTGACGACGCGGTCGGGATTGTTGACGAACAGCAGCAACAGGTCGAAGACCTGCGGGCCGACAGCCACGACCTGTCCGTGCAAGGTCAGCTCCCGGCGCTCCTGATCGAGTACGTAGTCTTCAAAGGCGAATTGCAAATCGAGCATCCCCTGGCGAAGCGCCCTCAACGCCGTGTCCCGGGCGGCTGGCGGTTGGTAACTGTGTCGGATGATACGGCAGCTCCGAACCCTCTGCACCGTCCGCGCCAGAGGGGTGGACGAGCAGCCTCTTCCCTGGACGTAATTCAAGGCTTTCGCCAAGGCAAATCCAAGCCCGGTACAAGGACTTCCCTCCTGCGCGCGGGCACTCTCTACACACCAACGCAATGGTTGCGTTCGACAAGTGGAGAGAAAAAACCATGAAGATCGTCGTCATCGGAGGCTCCGGCCTCATCGGATCGAAACTTGTGAACACCCTGCGCGAGCGCGGCCATGACGCGCTCGCCGCCAGCCCCAGCACGGGCGTGAACAGCATCACCCGCGAAGGCCTGGCCGCAGCGATGGATGGTGCTGATGTGGTGGTCGATGTGGCGAACGCGCCATCGTGGGAGGACCAGGCCGTTCTCGATTTCTTTGAAACGTCGAGCCGTAACCTGCTGGCCGCCGAAGCCGCTGCCGGGGTTCGTCATCATGTTGCCCTGTCGATTGTCGGCAGCGAACGGCTTCCCGATACCGGCTATTTCCGGGCCAAGGTCGCGCAGGAGGCCCTTATCAAGGCGTCGGGCATGCCTTACACCATTCTGCGTGCCACGCAGTTCTCCGAGTTTGCCGGCGGCATTGTCCAGTCGTTCGCCGTTGGCGAAGAAATTCATGCTTCGCCGGCGCTGATCCAGCCGATAGCGTCCGACGACGTGGTAGCGGCACTGGCCGATGTCGTGCTGGCAGCACCGGTCAATGGCACGGTTGAAGTCGGCGGCCCGGAAACCATGCCGATCGACGAACTGGCCAGGCGTTATCTGCGGGCGACCCGGGACAACCGCAAGGTCGTGCCGGACGTGCATGCGCGTTACTTCGGTGCCGTGCTCAATGACCAATCGCTGGTCACCGGCAAGAACGCACGCCTGGGGGCGATCCGCTTCGACGATTGGCTGGCCCGGTCGACAGCGCAGTAACGGATCGCACCCTTGTATTTCCCACGAGTCCAGGAGAAATCCCATGGTTACCCGATTGCTGATGACCGCCGTCTTCGCAGTGCTCTCGATCAGCGCCGTCTCGGCCGCCGAGCCGCCCCCCGGCAAGGTGACGGTGGTGTTCGACCGCCCCATTCCCAACATTCCCGGCAAGAGCATGAGGGGCGTGGTCGTCGAATACGGGCCGGGTGCCGCGTCGCCGGCCCACACCCATCCGAAAACGGCCTTCATTTATGCAACGGTGCTGGAGGGTTCGTTTCGCATCCAGGTCAAAGGCCAGCCGGAAAAGATCTACAACGTCGGCGAAAACTTCGTAGAGGAACCGGGCTCCGTGCACCTGGTCAGCGCCAACGCCAGCGACACCCAACCTGCACGCCTGTTGGCGGTGTTCGTCCTCGACACTGACGAAAAGGTGCTCGTGACACCGATCAAACAGTGAGCCGATCAACGCGCTCATGAGGGCTCGACAGCCGGGCGGCAGATTACTGCCGCCCTATGGCTGCCGGAGTTCCAGGCATTGCACAGGAATTGAAAAAATGAACTCGCTCCAGGACAACGCGGCCATTGCCGCCAGCACCAGCAGCACCCCCGGCGGTGTGGCACGACGTAGCCGGCGCAAGACCATCGGCCTGTTGCTGTGCGTCAGTGCGCTGGTGGTCGTGGCGGCTTGGGGGGCGCTGGCGTTTTCAAGTGGCGTGACCTCGACCGACAACGCCTATGTCCGCGGGGACGTCACCTCGCTGGCCGCCAAGGTCGCCGGCTATGTCACGGCAATGGAGGTCGAGGACAACCAGACCGTACACGTGGGCGATGTGCTGTTTCGTATCGATGACCGCGACTATCGCGCCAAACTCGCGCAAGCCGAGGCCAATGTCAGCGCCGCCCAGGCGCGCCTGACCCATGTCGATGCGCAAATCCAGCTTCAGCATGCGCTGATCCGGCAGGCCGAAGCGCAAAGACGCTCGGCCTCCGCCGACATGAGCCTGGCGACCAAGACCCACGACCGCAGCCGCAAGTTGATCGTCAGCAACGCGGTCAGCCAGGCCCTGGTCGATGAAACCGGCACGGCGCAATCCAGAGCCGCCGCCTCGGTATCGGCCGCTTCGGCAACGGTCGAGGCGCAACAGCAAAACATCGCGGTGTTGGTGGCCGAGCGCGAGGCGGCCGTGGCGGCGGTGAGCCAGGCACAGGCCGCGCGCGATCTCGCCCGGATCGATCTCGAGCACACCGTGGTGCATGCGCCGGTGGATGGCGTTATCGGTAACCGTCAGGTTCGCCTCGGCCGCTTCGTCACACCGGGCGTATCCCTGCTCGATATCGTGCCGGTCAACGATGTGTGGGTCGTGGCGAACTTCAAGGAAACCCAGCTCGAACGGATTCGCCCCGGCCAGCACGTGCGGGTCACGGTCGATGGCTACCCCAACGCAACACTCGATGGTGTGGTCGACAGTTTTGCACCGGGCAGTGGCTCGGCGTTCAGCCTGCTGCCGCCCGACAACGCCACCGGGAACTTTGTGCGTGTCGTGCAGCGTGTGCCGGTAAAGATCCGCCTGGCTGACAACCCGCTGCCGGGGCGCATCGTGCCGGGTCTGTCGGCGAGGGTGGAGGTATCGCAAGGGGCCGGGTCATGAGCTGCGCCAGACCGACCACCGGCATCCTGCTCATCGCGGGCATCGTGCTGGCGGCATTGACGGAAGCGATCGCCAGCACCGTGCTGGCCCTCGGCCGCAGCGACATCCTCGGCGACACCCATGCCACGCCCGACGAGTTCGCCTGGCTGGATGTCGGCTACATCGCACTCAAACTGATCGGGTTCATGTTCGCTCCTTGGCTGATGCAGCGATTTTCTGCGCGCAACGTGATCATCGGCGCCACCCTGGCCATGGGCCTGGCGTGCTGTGTGGCTGCCATTACCGCCTGGCTGGAGCTGCTGATCGCACTGCGCATCCTGCAGGGCTTCGCTGGCGGCGCGCTGCTGGTGGCGGGCCAGGCGATCATCTTTCGCGCCTATCCGCGTGCGCTTCAGCCGATCCTGCAAGCCCTGTTCGCCATGGCGGCGGTGGTCGCGTCGGCGACTCTCGCGCCAGCCCTGCAAGGGTGGTTGATCGACAGCCAGTCCTGGACCTGGATCTTCTTCAGCGTGGTGCCGCTGGCCCTGGCGGCGACCGGCCTCTTGCTCATCGCCGACCACCCCGTGCCCGCCCGGGTCCGGCAACGTTCGTTCGACTGGCTCGGGTTCTCGCTGCTCTGTGCGGCCCTGTTCTGTTGCACCTACGTGCTCAGCCAGGGCAGTCGCTGGGACTGGTTCGAGGAACCGCGCATCCTGGTGCTGACGGTGATCGGTAGCGCCGCGCTGCTGGCCTTTCTCGGCCAACAGGTGTTGGCCAACGGCCAGGGGCTGCTCGACTTCAGCCTGTTCAGATCAAGCGATTTCACCTTTGCTTTTTGCGTCAGTTTCGTTGCCGGTGCCGCGCTGTTCGGCAGCGCCTACCTGATCCCGGCGTTCGCCCTGTCGGTACTCGCCTTCACACCGACCGATGCCGGCTTGCTCCTGTTGCCCAGTGGCGGTTTTTTTGTCGGCTCGCTGCTCATCGCGGCCTATCTGTTCAAGGTACGCCACGTACCGCCGGTGGCGACCGTGCCCCTGGGCATCCTGCTGATCATGGCGGCGATGTGGATGCTGTCCGGCTCCACCAGCGAAAGTGGCAGCGACGACATGATGGTGGCCATCCTGTTACGTGGCCTGGGCCTGGGCTTCCTGTTTCTGTCGATCACGCTGATTGCGTTCACCCACCTCAACAGCCGCAACCTGGCCAGCGGCATCGGCCTGTTCAATACAGGGCGCCAGTTGGGGGGCTTGATAGGCGTTGCCGGGCTACAGACCCTGATCGACCATCAGGTGGTCAGCAATGGCGTGGTCCTCGGCGCCAACGTCACCCCGGGCGGGCACGCGCTCATCGAACGGCTGATGACCACAAGCGCGATGCTGGCAGGGAAGGGCATGGATCAGGTGGCCGCTGGCCGGGCAGCCACGAGCCTGCTGGGCAAAGCGGTGTCAGGTCAGGCGACGGTGATTGCGTTCGATACGGCATTCTTCGCTGTAGCCCTGCTGTTCGTCTTTGCCGCGCCCATCCTGGTCGGCATCAAGATCGGTCTCTCGCGATACGCGAAAGTGCATGAGCAAGCGCCGAATTGATGACCGGCACGAAAAAGCCCGGCTGTTGAGGCCGGGCTTTTCGTTGAGTCCTGCGGTACAGCACTGCATTCAGACAGCGCGGCTTTCGATCAGACGATCCGAACCGCCTTCGGCGACGCGGTTTTGCAGGAGTTTGTCGGAGCCACCTTCAGCGACGCGGTTCTGCAGCAGCTTGTCGGAGCCACCTTCAGCGACGCGGTTCTGCAGGAGTTTGTCAGAGCCACCTTCGGCTACGCGGTTCTGCAGCAGTTTGTCAGAGCCGCCTTCGGCAACACGTTTTTCCAGCAGGCGATCCGAACCACCTTCAGCCACACGATTCTCGATCAGGCGATCGGAACCACCCTCGGCCACACGGCTTTCAATCAGACGATCCGAGCCGCCTTCAGCGACAACAGGTTGAGCGGCGGTAGCGGCGAAAGCGTTAACTGCGAAAACCGAGAAAGCGATGCCGAGAAGGGTCTGGCGTTTCATGATGGTGTGCTCCGGGGTGCTGATGGGTTGGTATGGAGCAGATGTTACGCCGGGGATTTTTTAAGAGAACTTCATTGAATCAATGGTGACTATCGACGCAGTCAATGGATCGCCGCTCCCACAGGTTTTCATCGGCCTGACAACGGGGCTCAAGCCTCGCTGATCTGGCTCACACTGGTGATCTGCCCATTCCAGACCATCTCGTAATGCGCCGTCTGCACAATCGACGAAACCGCTCGCGGCGTCATCAACGCCCAGCAAAGACTGCCCGGCATTCGCACCGAGTGATATCGCAAACCGGGACAACCGGCGTCCCGCACCGCCCGCCCCAAGACACGGGAGTGGCTGTAGTCGTCCGGCGCATACACCGGATCGCTCATCGGCAGGGCCGCAGCGTCCTTCATGCCGCCATCGCCAAAAGCACAGGCCAACCCACGAAACACAAAGCGCTCATAGTTCAGGCTCGGCACCTTCGACCAATACAGGGCCTGGTGATGCCGCACTTCAGCCAGCGCCGCTTCCATCGAATCCGCCAGGTACAGCACACCAAAACTGCCGTCACTGAAACGCGAGCCCGCCGGATTGACGTGGGTAAACGGCGCGATGGCGTAAGAGCAACCCACAATCCCGAACGGAATCTCTCTGCGCGCAATCAACTCCAGCTGACCGACTTCATTCTTCAACCGCGGATTGGTCAGCGCCTGAATCTCGAACAGCACTTCAAATTCATCCGCATCCGCCACATCATCAAACAATGCAATGGGCGGAAACTTCGAATTGACCAGGCGATAGGCCTGCAACGACTGGCCGGCAAAAACCGCCAGTTCACTCGCCATCACCATTGCGCCCCCCGCAGCATGTCGATGCGGCGGAAGGTTTCATACAGCGAGATCATGTCGCCCTGCGCCATGATTTCCAGCGGCGAACGCCCGTTGAAAAACTCGTTGTCGTTGGCCATCGAGGCAAAGCCATACACGTTGTCCGGGTTGTCGAACACCAGCCGCAAGGTCGCATGAATGTTCAGCACAAAGCTGATGCGCTGCATCTGGTCCGCATCCAGCGCCACCGCCCAATCCGGGTCCCGCTGGCGGGCGCGGGTGTAGGTGCTGCGGGAAATGCGCAGGATGCGACAGGCCTGGTCGCCGGTGGCCTTCCACTTTTCCAGAATGCTCACGGCGGCACGCAGGCCGGTGACGCATTGGTTTTTTGTGAAGGATTGAGCTTGGATGGGGACGGCCATGTTCGTGTGCTCGACATTGCTCTGTAGATTCAAATATAGATATATTGAATCTACAGAGCAATGTCGGTATGACCAGCGGGCTCGCGCGCATAAACAAAATGGGCGCCCCGCAGGCGCCCGTTTTTATTGATAACTCACTTCAATTCATCATTGATCCAAAGCCTGCGTTACCGCTTGCCCAGCCACCGCCGTTTTCCCATTGGGAATAAACGCCGCGCTGCCATTTTCCTTTGAATGAAACAGCCGGGCGCCGTTGTTCGGCTTCGTCGTGATCAACTGATGATCTGCCGTCAGATAGCCCAGCGGCAATTGCGTGAGGTCCTTGTACTGCTCGACGATGATCGTGCGCTCGGGATTCCAGGTCTCGCCACTTTTCCTTTCCAGCCACGCCATCAGCGCAGCACTGCCGCCGGTTTGTGGAATGTCCGAATCCGGGAGCACGTAGTAGAACGGTGCGCCGTGATTTTGCAGGTACATGGGCAGCTTGTTGTCGACATCCACCAGCACCATGCGCCATTCGTTCCACGGCGCCGTCTTGATCGCTTCGGCGCGCACATCCCGGGTGAACTGCATGACTCCGCCGCCACCGCCATTGGTCCAGGGGTAGACAACGCCAAGGATCAACAACAAGAACCCGGCTGCCCCGGCAATGCCTTTCGTCCAGCCGGGGCCGCTGACTTTACCGGCCGCCTCATGCGCCGCCATGCGCCGGGTCACCCACCAGGCCGCCAGCAGTTGCGCAAATGGCACCAGTGGCAACACGTAATAGCTGCGCCGGCTACCACTGGCGGTGAAGAACACGAACAGCAAGCCGAGGCCCAGGATCAGCCAGCGAACGTTGGGTTCGGTGTGCTTCCAGCCGCGCACTGCCACCCACAGGCCAAGTATCCAGCAGGGTGCCCAGGGCAGGGTATAGACCGGCAGATACAGCAGATAGGTATAGATCGGGCCAATGTTGTCGAAGGGCTTGAAGAATCGGACCACGTTCTCCTGAAACACCAGGCCCAGCCCACTCGGCCCGAAAGTCGGCGTGCCATAACGGTGTGACAACAGGAACGGCAGCATGTAGACCACGCCGCCCGCCAGCATCGCCAGTAACAGGCGAGGGTTGAGATGTTTTTTCCAGCGCCCCTCGCCAAGCAGATGCGGCAACAGCATCAGCCCCGGCAGGATGAACCCGATCAAGCCCTTGAACAGCGAGGTCAGTGCCAGCATCAGGAAAAACACGCAGTAGCGACTCAGCCGTGTGTCATCCGGGCCGCGCCAATACCACCAGACTGCCGCCAGCACTCCGCAAACCGTCAGCACGTCCGCCGTGGCGACCCGCGCCCAGAACACGAAAAAGAACGTCGTCGCCAGAAACCAGCCGGCGATCAGGCCGGTGCCTTTGCTATACAGTCGTTCCCCGATCAGGTAGACCAGCCACACACTCAGCCACGCCGCCAGCACCGAAGACAGGCGCAGCGACCCGTTTCCGAGGCCACCCATCAAATGGGCCGTGGCCGTAATCAACCAATAGGATGGCAGCGGCTTGTCGTAATAGGGCATGCCCTTGAGGTAAGGGTCGAAATAGTCGCCGGTCTGCAACATCTGCAAGGCGATATTCGCCCAGCGGGTTTCCGCCCCCCAAAGCTCCCTTGCGCCCAATCCGAACAGCAAAAGAAGCGCGGATACGCCAAGCAAGAGGATCAGCGCACCCCGGTCACTTTTCACAAAACCGACTAACGAGTTTTTCATCATTGTTTCGCACGTTGCGCTCACCGTGGCGACGGAGAAGCGGCTGGAGCAACAAGGCTATCGGGCGAAATGTGATGGGATTGTCAGCAGATTGCGAATAAACCATTAGCGCTGGTCTGGAGGTGGTCGCTACATCAACAGGCGCAAGGCCGTGATCTGCACGATGAATAATTGTTCATGCAGACCACGGCGCCATCATTGATGAAAAGTACGCCCCAGTGCATCCAGGCGCGTGGCAATGGGCGGCAGGCGTCGACTGCTCGACGCCAGCGTCTGCACGTCATCCGCGGTGTTCTGCGCAATGCTCTGCACCGACTGCAAGCGCCCGACGATCTCGAAACTCGCCGTGGATTGTTCGCGGGTGGTCGTGACAATTCGCCCATTGAGCGCATCGATCTGCGAAATGTCGCTGCCCACGGCCTGCAACATCGCCGCCGCCAACTGACTGTCCTCGACACAACGCTCCACACCTTCGCGACTGTCCTGCATGGCCTCCACGGCCTTGCGGCTGCCGTGTTGCAGGGCCTCGATGATGGTGCGGATTTCCTTGGTGGACACCGCCGTGCGCTGCGCCAGGCTGCGCACTTCATCGGCCACCACCGCAAAGCCCCGGCCTTGCTCGCCGGCGCGCGCGGCTTCGATGGCGGCGTTGAGCGCCAGCAAGTTGGTCTGCTCGGCAATGCTGCTGATCACCTCCAGCACCGTACCGATCTGCTGCGCCTGCCCGGCCAGCACCTGCACGGTTTCATTAGTGCCTTGCAGACGCGACGCCAGCTGAGTGATTTCCTGCTGCGCACGGTTCACGCTTTCCTGCCCGCGGGTGATCTGCACAGTGGCCTGGCCCGCGTGCTCAACGGCATGCTCGACATGCACCACAATGTGCTCCATCGCATCGCCCATGCGCTGCATCGACCCGGTCATCTGGGCGATTTCCGTCAACTGATGCTTCGCGCCTTTCTCCAGCGTGTTGCTGGCCTTGGCCAACTCCTGGCCCAACTCACCCAGACCCTGAGAGTCACGCACCACGCCGTCCACCAACGCAGTGATCTGCAGCAAAAACTGATCGAAGCGCTGGGCCAGCGACACATGCACCCGCGCCTTGTCACCCTGGCCGACACCGCCGGTGAACTGAGACGTGGTGGCGAGCATCTTGTCCAGCATGTCCTGGCTCTCCACCGCATCGGCCTGACTGTGCACCGCCAGATAGAGCAGTGCGACCGTCTCCATCACCACGTAAAAAGCGTGAACGAATACCATCATCCAGCCACCGTGATGAGCCATCACGTACACCGGAAAATCCTGATGCTGCAGCACATGAAACACCACGTGATGCAGCGCGATCGTCACCGCCGCCACCAGAATCGGCAGCCAGTCCCGATAAAACGTCAACACCGCCAACAACGCAAAAATCCCGAAGTGCGACTCAATGACCCCCTCGGCCTGATTGATATGCAGCGCCGCCATCACCATCAGGCCAACGCCCAGCAAACAGCGCATCCACCGCGACCCGCCGATGGTGCGATACAACAGCGTCAACAACAGGCTGGTACCACCGCCCACCAGTAACGCCTGCTTGAAGGTGTCGTGCCAGAACGCCAGGCCCACCGCGAAGACGAACATCAGCCAGGTCAGGCCCAACATGATGCGGTCGGCTTTGCGGTAGTGGTCGAGGAAACGAGGGGGGAAGGGCATGTACGCTTACTCCATGTAATTGAGCCAGAAAAAAGCAGGGTTTATGGCAACACGGGACATCGCGAAGGCTTGGGTGCGTTAAGGGGGTAGATGTTTTCAGCGTCAGGGATGCGAATCTGCCGGCGGCATGATTGAGCTGTATTTGAGACGCCGTGGAGAGCGTAGCTATTGGCCACCATTCTTGGCAGATGCGACGTCGCTCGTGGAAAACAATGTCCGATATAGAGGCAAGTAATGCTGAATTGGCGGGGAGTACGACAGGCTCCATTGCAAAGCCTGTCGTACTCCAGGAGCTATGACGATTTCTTCGGCGGATAGTTGCTGCGCAAGCGACCGGACTTGTTGCCGGTTTTGCTCGGCAGGCTCGGCAGGCTCGGCACAAGCGGGCAGGATCTGGGTTGGGGGTTGGAGCGGCTTTGGGGTTGCGGTTGTTTGCTCATGGTTCGCCTCCTGAATTTTCAGGGATTCGCGAAGTGGGTTATTGGTGAAGTTTAGCTAATCGACTGTGGGTTGGGGCGTTTGACGCTTGGGGGGACGCGCTGGAGCCATTGGCGAGGTCAAAATAGTCGCTCATCACAGGCAGCATTCGGCCAAAAGCAGCCACTTGCGAAAGGCAACGATCGCGAAGCAGACATTCAACCGGTTGGCCAACAGCAGTTTCACCTGAGTCAGCGAAATTTTCTTCCAGGTATCTAATTGCGCGCACACAGCCAGTCATGATGCCTACAAAATCAGAGGCCCCCAGCCCAGCACGCTCAATAATGCGCTGTTCAACTGACTGCCAAGCCTTGATTGATCGTTCGGTCTCAGTGAAGATCGAGGTCGAACCTCCGCTTCAGCAACAAGGGATTGTGATCTATGTTTCCGAAATTCGATTCATTAGCACGCAATTACACCTTCCATTATGACGAATCAAATAATCATCGATCATTCAGGATCAAGGATGACGAAGATGCATACAACATCGATAGCGACCCCTGTCGGAAAAGCCGCGCCCCCACCAACTTCATGCTAGCTGGCGTTGCATGTATTGGTAACACTGCTGATTTTGATTTCGGCGAATTAATGACTAAGCTTAGGCTTTCGCCAAACCTTAGTGATCTAAAGTTCGGATCTCTCGCGAGCGGCAGCTTTTGGGAGTGTCTGAAATCTGAAAAGCTTAGGCATTTTCTGAACTGGCTTGTAGAGACAAACTTTTACATACATACATCGCATTTTAACATCGAGTACTGGGCTTTTATTGATATTGTCCAAGATTGCATTGAGCATGCCCACGCGCTACGGCGTATCACATTTATAGACGGCGAGCAGCGTCACAGACTTGATGCAGAGTTGAAAGATGCACTTCACCACCTAGTTGTGAATGACAAGAGCCGATTCCTGGCAGCACTAAAAAAGCATACTTATCCAGATATCCTGGGGCGTGAAGCTGCGCTTATTCGAGACTTGATAGTTCTGACAGAAGAATGTTTGGCGGCTGAAGCATTTCTGGATAAGGAGATCCACGAATCGCTCTGTAAGTTGAGACTCCTATTTTGTAGGTGTCACGATATTGTCGACATGAGTTTTACATTAAACTCAAATTCCGGCGTGCTCATTGACGACTTCTCGCCTTTCTATATAAGTCGGCTCGCTTCCTTCCCACATTCAGTGCATTTTTTTGACAGCGAGTCAAAGCTTCAGGGCGCTATAGACAATTTCGCCAAGCTCAACAGGCCAGAAGTAAGAGCGGAATTTGTAAATTCAAAAGAAAGCACGTATACGCAATTGTCAGACGTAGTGGCGGGACTATTCGCGAAGTATTTTGAAATGATCAACATTATTTCTTATCAGGAAATCGATGCACAATTGAGCAGCCTCAATAAATTCCAGCACAACTGCTTCGAACTTATGAGGACTCTAGTGGATCGGAGTGACGCTGAGTGTGAGCATTTCATTCACTATGTCCTGCCTCGTAGTGAAATTAAGAAGCACCGCAAGCTAATGTACAACATTGGGAAATAGTTGACACGCACCTCACCTGGCACTGATAAGTCGCCAACATCTTAAGCTTGCCGTATGCCGTCGGCACCATCCGACTCATTGGAAACCATCAATGCAAAAAATTATAAACCTGACAGTAAAAAAGTTAGTGGGAATAATTGAATCAAAAAACAATAGCCAAAAAGTTGCTTTGCAATTTGTCCTTGAAGAGCTTGACGCAGCACGACACGGGAATGACTTTGTCCGAGATAGAATTAAAAGCTTTTACTTTAAGGATAGCGACTACATTGGAGCAATAGATCGAAGCTGGACGGATGTCGATGGTGATTCAGGGCCTCAGCAACTCTTATTAAAAACAATCAACATGCTTGTCCAGGGTTTCGGATATGATGTCGCGGCGATGGTGAGGATTTCTATCGTTGAATACATAATTCACCACTATCGACTTGGGCGATATTACATCAATCAAGAAGTCAGATCGGCATCAAAGCCGTTAGCCCTCTTTAAACCTTTAACTTGCAATGAAAGCTTTCTTCATCCTCACTTTAAGCATTTGCTGAAAGACGAGAACATACTTGTTAGAGATGTTATATCTCGCTGGGCAAGCGGGTTCGAAGATAGAGATAACAAATTTAACCACGAGTTTCAGACCACATTCAACTCATCCTTCTGGGAGATCTATCTATTTCAATGCTTCAAAGATTTAAATATGGCCATTGACTTCTCTAAATCCAGCCCTGATTTTACCGCAGAGGTTCAAGGTGGAGAATCCATAATCATTGAAGCTGTAACAGCAAATCATGCTCACAACTCTTCCCCTGAGTGGGTCAGCGAAGAGTTAAAGTGCGATAGTGACTTTTTGAATTTTTCTTGCGTGAGAATCTTAAACGCAGTTGATGCCAAGCACAAAAAACTTCTCCAGTCTTACTCCAAACTTGAGCACGTTAAGGGGAGACCATTTGTTATTGCTTTAGCGCCTTTTGAACAACCAATGTTTTTCATGCAAAACAACGAAGCGATCATTAGAGTCATATATGGGCAAGGAATTGACAAACACGATAACTTTGCTGAAGTCACAACCCCTACCGCGTTAAAAAGCGGAAGCATACCTCTCGATCTTGGCATATTCACAAGCAGTAAATACAAGGAGATAAGCGCTATAATTTTCTCAACTACGGCCACGATAGGGAAGGCAATCACGCAAACTTCATTGCTCAGAGACGTAAGATGCAGTCGATATCATGAGCAACGTGGACTTATAGTTGAAATAAAAGACAATGCAAAGCACTTCGAGACACATCTTGACGGACTGCAAGTTCATCATAACCCTTATGCGGAAAACAGGCTTCCGCCAGAGGCATTTGACAGGTACGAAATCACGCACTACTACTATGATGTCGCCTCGAAGACCATTGACAACCAGCAAAGAAGCTACACTTTGATTTCGAGAAATATTTGGCCTCCCTCCTCAACAAATAGCCAAAGCACCGATAAATAGAACAAACCGCTTAATATATTTGGCAGCATTTGAACAATACTACCTCCACCATCTGGATTAGCTCGACCGTCAGCTTTTGGCCGTTTTCTGCCCATCGCGAGAGGCAGAAAACGACCCATTGCTGACGGTCAAGGAGGGGCGAAAACGGCCAGAAGCGGACGTAGGCTTGAATGGTTAAGGTGAACCGGTGCCCGTCTGACTCAGGTTGGTTTTCCTCCACGTGGGGGAGGACAAGGATGGACCAGCCATAGCAATGGTAGCTAACGGCCACGAGCAGTCGCTTATCAGGAGCGTCTTCCGGATAGGCTTGATCTGAAGACTGAACTAAGATGTCGCCCTCATCATCACGGAGCGAGATAAGGCATGACGAAGAAACTCGAAGAGCTGCTGTTGGAGGGAGTCCAATCTGTGGCAGGTGTATCACCCAGCATGTTCCTGAGTGTTGGATATACCTCTTTCGTCAAGGTAATGCAGTTCATCGAGGCCACTCCGACCGCCGCATATGCGGAAAAGCTGCTGCGCAAACTCTTCGCCACCCCGAACTGGGTCCTTGACGCTCAACAGCTTGAGTCGTTCTTCCAGCTTGTGGGCGAGGTACAGTTCTGGATGCTCGCCAACGAAAAGGGCGTCGCGCTTGAGCGCATCCCCGAAACAAGCGGCAAGACTGCAGACCTGAAAATGGCGGGCGACGCACCCGACCTTCCCCAATTTGAAGTGAAGACGCTCTCAGTCAGCGCGGGCGGCTGGATGCACTTGGCTCAAATGGCAGAGGACAGCTTCAACGCCCAGCTTGATCTGCAAGCCCAGCGATCTCAGGGCAAGAACGTTGCCTTCAGTGAGCAAAGCGTTTCACCTCACGGCGAGGTACCGCAAGACAAGACGAACATCACGATGTGTACCAACCTCATTGGTAAGGCCCTTGGTAACTTCAAGGCAGGGCAGTACACAGCAGCACCAACGTTCATGGTGCTGAATCTGATGCTTATTAGCAGTCACTTCACAGGCAATATGGAACTTCGGCCGGTGGCTTCTGGCTATCCAGAAAACTGGTCTGTTCGTACCGGGGTACTCTGGACAACTGGCTTCGGAACGATGGGGCAACTCATTCATGGGCTGCCGGAATTTGAAGGCAAACCCGGAGTCGAAGGTGTCCTCGACCGAGAGGGTGTTCTAACTCACCCAGATACTAAAGGGGTTGCGGGCCTACTTCTTGTCATCCATCCCCTTGGAAAGGAGCCAGAGATTTACGGTCTGGTACGCGATGAAGATATACAACGCTACGAGGATAGCGAAGAGAAGCTGCTGGAGGCGTTCCACATGCTTGTAGGTAGCAACTGGAACGATGACCTAGATAGCAATGGCTGGAACCTAACAGAACACTAAATGCTGAGGTACCGGGAGCGTTTGGAGTCGATTTTTGGTGCTGATCTGATCTACACCATCAATCTGCTGTTCAACGTCAAAAGCGGGCCGCGCTTACGCCATGATCTCGTACACGGGAAACTGGTGCCTGCTTGCCATCACTCGTAAAGCATGTATGCGTGCTGGCTAATGTACTACATGGAAAGTCTGTCGCTACTACCGCACTGGATATGCATGTCGCACCAGAACTGAAGCTAAAAGAATATTTAAGAGTGCGACTAAAAATATATTTTTCAAATAAACAACGGTCAGAGGCAATATTAAAGTGCTTGTAGGGTTGATGAAGCGGAATTGCTTTTGGAGGAGGAAAGGGGTGGAAGCAGAAGGGGCAGAAAAGGCTGTAAGCCGCCCTGAGTTCAGCTTGACTGGATGGACGGCATTTTGGCAGCGGACTATGGAGGATTGGCTTTCCGTACCATTTTTCTGCCTGTGGGCTATACCTCTTTGCCTAGCAATTCAGTATTCGAGCGACGAGAAAGTAAATGACTTTTTCGTGAATACGCATGGGGAAGGAATTGCGATTAAAAGTATGGGTATGCTGCTGGCTGCCTCTTTATTCCCCGCAGGCTTAGCCCTGGTGTTGCACCCTAACCCAAACGGAAACTGGGTCAGGCTGCTGCGCTCACCAGCCAGAGCCGGGCGTTCCATGAGCATGACTACGTTTGCTTTCATGCTTGGCGCTGCATTTGTGTTGGGTATTGCTGAAGGCTCGTCGCGGATGTATTCCCTGATGACTTTTCCACTTGCTGGTTGCGTCCTGATTTGGGCAATGCTATTCGCACTTGACTCCTTTATTTTGCAGGCCAAGAGCTGGAGCACTATGGAGCTACACGGATTAGCCACTGCTTTGGGGTGGTCGCTGGTAGTTACAGGGATCGTTGCGCCTATGTATTTGTACTGCCAGATAATTCATGGAGTCTTTTTCCCGGCTGCAAGTTAAAATCCACGCTAACTTCGGCGACAGCATGGCTGTTTCCGAAGTCATAAAAAAAGCTGGTTGATCTACTGCGCACAGAGTCAGCCACCTAGTAGTGGTCGGAGGATTTCATCCTACTCGAGTGTCTGCTTCTGGCCGTTTTCTGTCTTCCACGAAGGGTGGCTCTGGGTCGCTTGCAGCCCCTCGTGACAGGCAGCAATCGACCCATAGCTGCCGGTGGCTATCTAAAGGATGTTCTCCCTCGCCTGCCAATGCAGCAGGTGAGTGAAATCGACCGATTGCTGCCGTGTAGGTGGCGACCGGTGTAAGAACACAAAGCGTGATACCCGCACGCATATCCCTGAGGTATTGCGGTTTGATTGGCCATCAGATGATGAATAACAACAACCCGCTATAAGCGGGCTGTTTTTTTACTTCCGCGCATTGAATTATTTAGGGTGAGATCTTTTTGTCAGTTAACGTTTTTAGTACTAGTTCGATAGGGCTAGAGAATGGGATTTCAGCGAAGCTCCCGGGTTGGGATGATCTAAATAGGCTCTCCAAAATCAAACGCCTATCTTCATCTGCTTTAAGCTTTCCTTCATTTAGCAAGGCCAGATAAGTCTTTGTGAAAGTGATCCGTTCGGCGGCATCAAGGGCCATGTGCGAATGGGTGTTGAATTGACGCAGCGTAATTTTTATCAGAACGCCGAACAGCGTAATAAGTAATGCTGCACCAGCGAGTTCTGCTATTGCTAGGGAAAGTTCGGAGCCAGTGTGGCCAAGAATGATTTTGGGTGTGGCTTTTTGATCTATGTTTGTCGTTGAATCGGCATTCAGCTTTTCGGTTTGATTTGGCGCGAGCTCGGCTTGTGTGTGCATGTATTTCGAAAGCCCGGCAGCACCACCATAACTGTAATAAGAAAGCAGCGATGTAAACGTCATGGCCATGCATGTGACGATGGCAAAAAACCAAAGCACTTTGAATTTCGAATGAGTGTTTCTACGGTCAATCCAATACTGGACTGAAGCATCTAGGTCTATCTGGTCATCGTACGCGGCTTTCGCAGACGCAAGACGCTGCTTTGCCTCCTCAAGGGACTGCTGTGCCTCTTCTTTGAACTTGCTTGCGTAGCTTCTGTAAACTTTATTTCTTCGCTTGAATGATCTTTGAATTTTTATTGCGTCGTGATTGATATTGTTTTTCACGCCTTTAATGTGTTCTTCAATCTCAGCTTGTTGTTCGTTTATGTTGTTGGTGGATGTATCGGCATCTTCAGTGAACTTTTCAAGAATCTTCTCTAGAGCTTGCGATTTTGAGCTTTTAATTAATCCTGATGTGTCCTCGTTCGAAACTGCGATTTGAATTGCTACGGCTTTTTCGTATGATAGTCCTGGTATTTCGGTAAATGCTCGGATGTTGTTGCTTGACGAGATTAATTTTCTGTTGTTTTCGGATATGTATAAAAACAAGAGCGCGGCTGCAATGCTGCCGTAGCTATTGCGGGCTTTCTGGATTAACAAGCCTTCTTTACTTGTGCTTTGTATGTATGGTGCGTTTTCACTACCTATAGTAAAATCGTTATAGCTTGGGTGGCTCTCTTCGAATCGGTCGAGCAGTGGTCTTAGTTTGGAAAAGACAAAGGTGTTGTAGATTTCTGCGGTATAGCTTTGGTTGCTGCCTTGGACTTCTTGTAGCCACTTCCAGTTATTAATTTCACTATTAATATATTCGCGAACGGCATCACTATTATTAAATTTCCTGTCTTTGTCGTTTATGCGGGCGGTGATCCAGGCTGGTGGCATTTTTTGTTCTCGTTCCCTGATTATCAGTACAAGGATAATAGCCGAATGACTTCATTGATTGGCATCGTCTTTTTTCAAGGTTCGTTCTGTACTTGGTCTAAGCCAGCCGACACCACCAGGATTGCGCGTAAGCGCAACCGTCAACGTATTCAATGCCGCTCAACACAAACCCTGTGACAGCCATTCCCGCCAGTGTGGCGTCAAGCAACCGGGGGAGAGGGTCAGGGTCTTTGGGCATTCCTACTTCGACGCGGGCAACATTGGCGCTGCGGCTGAGCTCGCTGCTGTTCTCAGCGTTCACCATCACATTTCCCCTGATTGCAGGATAGTGCCTGCGTTCCTGTGGAGTAAGTGCCACGCCATGCTGCCGAAAGGGGGTTACAAGCATATGCATGTCTACCTGTCCTCTACTCGCCGCTTTGAACGTCGAGCAGTGCTTCCACAGGACAAGGCACCACCCACCTGCATTGCAGTCCCCTCTAAGCGTCCGCTTCTGGCCGAAAGCAGACGAATTTTTTGCAACTGTCTAGTCCTGAAACAGGTGTAAACCTTACTCAGGATGAGACAGAGAAAAAACGCTTTTCTCGCAAGACAAAAAAACGGGCGCCTTCAGCGCCCGTTCATTCACTCCGCCGCCTGTGCCCGCAATCGCCGACCAATCACATCCATCAAATCACAACCATCCCTCAACGGAATGGCCAGTAGTTTAGAAAAGTCGGAAAGCACCACCGTGTCGCAACCAATCTCGGCCCGTAAGGCAATATTCTCCAACACCTGCGTAACCGTCCGAATCCGGTAATCCGCCATTGCTTGCAGAACATCGAGTGGCGCTTCGGTATCAATGAGCAGGGAAGCCGGAACCAGGTCGATTCCGGTGAGGGGCATGTATCGATTCATTTTGAATGATCTCTGTTAGATGGGCTCAAGGCCGTCAGTCGGTCATTCTCTGTTGTCAGGTCGCCAAACCCGAATCGCCATTTAGGGCGACGGCGCCGACTATAAGCCGCACGAGATCAGCAGGGGAAGGTGAGGCATTCCGAGCTTTATGTAGGACCCGTGACGATGAAACTTCAGACCTTTCACATCACGTCGCTGGAAATACAAGCACAGACCTGAGATGTTCACTGCTCCTTGGTCTCAGCCACCCACGCTATCCTCAATCACCGCTCCTGCCGTCGAGATGGATCTTCGCTCATGCAAACCGCACCCCCCCAACTCCCCCTCTGGCAAACCTACCTGCTGTTTCTCGCCCCGATGGTCCTGTCGAACTTCCTGCAATCCATGTCCGGCACGGTCAACAGCGTCTACATCGGCCAGATGCTCGGCACCCAGGCCCTGGCGGCAGTGTCGGGGATGTTCCCCATCGTGTTTTTCTTCATTGCCCTGGTCATCGGCCTCGGTGCGGGCGCTGGTGTGTTGATCGGGCAGGCGTGGGGTGCGCGGGAGACGCATCTGGTGAAGGCGATTGCCGGGGCGACGTTGTTGTTGGGGGTGTTGATCGGGTTGGTGGCGGCGGTGGTGGGGAGTGTGTTTGCGCGGTCGGCGTTGGTGGGGTTGGGGACGCCGGCGGATGTACTGGACGATGCGGTGGCGTATGCCCATGTGATGTTGTGGATCATGCCGTCGCTGTTGGTGTTTGTGTTGTTCACGCAATTGTTGCGTGGGGTGAGCGATACCTTGTCACCGTTATTGGCGCTGGTGGTGTCGACGATTGTCGGGCTGGCGTTGACGCCGGCGTTGATTCGCGGGTGGTTGGGTTTTGCGCCGATGGGGATTCAGAGTGCAGCGGTTGCCGGGCTGGTGGGTAACCTGGTGGCGATGGGGTTGCTGGCGTGGCGCTTGATTGGCAAGGGCCATCCGCTGGCACCGGACCGGGAGTTCTTTGCGGCGATGAAGCTGGACATGGCGATTCTCGGCAAGGTGCTGCGCATCGGGTTGCCCACCGGCTTGCAGATGGTGGTGCTGTCACTGTCGGAACTGGTGATTCTGGCACTGGTGAACCAGCACGGTTCCCAGGCGACGGCGGCCTACGGCGCGGTGACGCAGATCGTCAATTACGTGCAGTTCCCGGCGCTGTCGATTGCGATTACCGCATCGATTCTCGGGGCGCAGGCGATCGGGGCCGGGCGCATCGAGCGCATCGGGCCGATCTTGCGCACGGGGTTGATGATCAATGTGTGCCTGACCGGTGGCCTGGTGGTGCTCGGGTATTTGCTGTCGCATTGGTTGCTGGCGTCGTTCCTCACTGAGGAGGCGACGCGGACCATGGCCCAGCATCTGTTGCACATCATGCTCTGGAGCCTGTTGGTGTTCGGCTTTCAGGCGATCATCGGCGGCATCATGCGTGCCAGCGGCACGGTGATGGTGCCGGTGGCGATTTCCATTGTGTGCGTGGTGGGTGTGCAGTTGCCGGCGGCGTATCTGCTGGATGCGAAGTTCGGGCTGCAAGGGGTGTGGATGGCGTTTCCGGTGGCGTACCTGGGGATGCTGGTGTTGCAGACGCTGTATTACAAACTGGTGTGGCAGCATCAGAAGATCGAGCGGTTGGTGTAGGCGGGACGAAGGGGGCGGATAATGCTATGCACCGAAACCTGTGGCTACAAAAGGCAGGTTTGGCTGAAGTACGCAGGCGTGTTCGCCTGGGGAGGTTTTTACATGAGCCCCTTGTCCCATTCCATCCTGCAAGACCGGCCGGCAGCCGGGCGGCGTTTGATTGAGCCGCTGCTGCCTTACGCCCACCGGGCCGATGTCATCGTTCTGGCCTTGCCCCGTGGCGGTGTACCGGTGGCCTATGAAGTGGCTACGGCGCTGAAGGTTCGCCTGGACCTGATGCTCGTGCGCAAGCTCGGCGTACCGTCCCACCCGGAGTACGCCATGGGCGCGATTGCCAGCGGCGGTATCCGGATTGTCAATGAACAGGCGCTGCGGGTGCACCCGATTGATCGCGCCGCGTTCGACGCCGTGGTAGAGCGGGAAACCCGCGAGTTGCTGCGCCGCGAGAAGGTCTACCGCGGCACGCGGCCGCCGGTGCAGCTCAAGGATCAGGTGGTGATCCTGATCGACGACGGCCTGGCCACCGGCGCTTCGATGAGGGCAGCGATCCAGGCGCTGCGGGTGCAGGCGCCATCGCGGATCGTGGTGGCGGTGCCGGTGGCGCCGATCGACACGGTGGAGGTATTGCGCAGCGAGGTGGATGAGCTGGTCTGCCCGCTGATGCCCGAGTGGTTCACTTCGATCGGGCATTGGTACATGGATTTTTCCCAGACCTCGGATGCCGAGGTGATCGAGCTGTTGCAGCGGGCGTGGCAACGCGAAGAGTGCGGGTAGCGCTGACGAGCATCGACAGGTGGTTGCAAATCAACGCGTGAGGTGGAATAAACGGCAGTTGTTTGCTTTATTCCTTCTGGTGCCTGCCTCCGTGTGCGGCAGACCGACTCAGGACGGGAGACCTCCCGGAGAGTGCCATGAACCTTCGATCCGCGCGTTGCGTCGCTCTGGCCGGCACGATTGTTTTCGGCCTGGTGCCGTTCGCTGAAGCCGTGGAGTACAACAAGGTGAACGCCAGGGCCAGCACCTTGAGTTTCACCTATGAGCAGATGGGTTCGAGAGCCTACGGCACCTTCGGCAAGTTCGAGGCCAATCTCGACTTCGACACTGAAAACCCTGGCGCAGCCCACGCCATGCTGACCATCGATCTGAACAGCATCGACGCCGGCAGCAGCGACGCCAACACCGAGTTGCAGAAGCCGGCGTGGTTCGACACGCAGGCTTATCCGGTGGCGACGTTCGAATCGACGTCCATCAAGGCCCTCGGTAATAACCGCTACACCATCACCGGCAAACTGTCCCTGCGCGGGCTCACGCGGGAGGTGAGTGTGCCGGTGTTGCTGAAATCGGAGAGCTCCATTGGCATCTTCGATGGCGAACTGGTGCTCAAGCGTGACGAATTCAAGATGGGCGAGGGCGAGTGGGCGGACAGTGTGGTGTCCAACGAAATCAATATCCGTTTTCGGATGGTAGCGCCGCAGCGGTGACTGGCGGCGGGCTGATTTACCGAAGCACCGTCATCGCGGTGTAACAGTCAATACAAAAGAAGAACGCCCGATCCACATTGCATGGGTCGGGCGTCGATCATTACGCTCCAGTGCGCCTCTAGTGGATCGGCACCGTCACGGTTTTACCGAAGGCCGATTGCACGGTCACTGTCGCGCCAGGCGACGGACCGCTGCCGGTGGTCGTCACTGCGATCTGCCAGCGCGCGCCTGCCGCCGTCGGCGTCAGGGTGGCGGCACCAAGGCTCACCGGACCTGAGGTGGTCGTGGCAGTCGCCGTGATGGCATTGCCCGTGCCACGCGAGGTGGTGCCGGACACGACCCAGTACCAGCGGCTGTTGCTGCGGGCGGTGACGGTAGCGCTGGTGACGATCAGGTTCTCGACGACCCCTGCCGAGACCGCCACGGACACCGTCGTCGGTGCCGACTCCGCACCCTTGGCATCGGCGGCCTTATAGGTAAAGGTCGCGGTGAACGGCGCGGGGACCGTGGCCGGTGGTGTGTAGGTCACGTGCAGACCATCGGTGCTGACCGTGCCCTTGCCGGAGTCCGGCTGTTCCAGACCCACCACTTTAAGCGGCACGTTGCCGTCAGGGTCGGAGTCGTTGGCCAGGACGTTGATGGGCACTGGTTGGCCGTTGTTGCTGATGGCGCTGTCGGGGTTGGCGATCGGATTCTTGTTATCGCCGTCGTTGTTGCGGGTATCGCCAGTGCGGAAGGTTGGCAGCGCGGCGGAGTTGACGTAGTTGACGCCGTCCCAGCCAGGCAGGGGCGTTGGCATCAACTGGAACTGGCCGGGGTGCTCGATATCCCAGCGCAGCAGCATGGACGTATCCTCGTGCTGGGTGTTGTGGCAGTGCTCCATGTAGGTCCCGGCGAATTCGCGGAAGCGAATCGCCATTTCCACATCCACCGAACTGTCGATGCCCTCGCCAATGCGATAGACGTCCTTGCGTGCCCATTTCTCCCATTCCGGTGGTGCCTTGCCGTTACGGTGGAGGATGATGCCTTCTTCGAAGTGCACGTGCACAGGGTGGTTCCAGCCGTTGCCACCGCTCTTGATTTTCCACACTTCCATGGTGCCGTCGCCGGAGAACCCGGCATCGGTCGGGCCATTGGCCAGTTGTGGCGCGGCGCTGATGATCCGAGGGTCCATCTGGAAGCCCAAACCACCGTCGGTCTTGATGGTCCAGGGGGCTTCGTCGGTGCCGTCGGAGCGGCCGAAGATGAACTCGCGATGCCGTGCCACCTTGAGCTTGGCCTGCACCACCGGATCGTCGCGGTTGATCGTCAGCGGGAGCATGGTCTTGCCGGCCGCTTTGCCCGGTTTGGCGGGTTCGTAGTCGGCGGGGTTCATGCTCACGTCCTGGCCGGCATAAGGCTTGACCACCAGCTGCAGGAACTTGCCTACCCCCGGATCGCCGTTGTCCCATTCCAGCCCTTTGCTGCCCTGCTTGAGCACCGCTTTGTACTTCCCGGACAGGACATCGGCCAGGCTCAGCAGTGTAGCCTCCGGCCCCTTGCCGTTCTGGTGCTCCATCAGGTTGACGAAGTACAGCTTGTCGCCGACGCTGATCCCGTTTTTCGCGAAGTTGACGATGATGTCGTAACGCTCGGCGATGCCCATGGTGGGCAGGATGGCGTTGTGGTTCTGCATGTCGCCGTCACCGTCCAGGTCCATGCTGCCGTCGAACGGCACGGCATGTTCCATGAGGTTGCCGTCATTGCCGATCATGTGGAACGGCACACGGGTATAAGACACGCCGGAACCTGCCGGGCCGGGGTATTCGCCACCGCTGCCGGCGACTTCACGCACCAGCGCGATCCTGAAGTAGCGCGACACCGAACCGTTGAGGATGCGGAAGCGATAGCTGCGTGCGCGCACATTCAGGCGTGGCTGGTACTGCCAGTTGACCAGGACCTGGTCGCCGAGGAAACCGTCGGTGTTGAACGGGTTGAACCACAGCTGGCCATTGGCGTCCCAGGCCTTGTCGGCCACCATCAGGTTGACGTCATAGTCACGGTTGCCCCAGGGCAGGGCCGAACCGCTGGGCAGGCGCAGGTTGACGCCGTCTTCGAAGGCTTCGTTACCGCGATCCAGGGCGCTGTAGTAGTTCATCATCACCGCGTTGCCCTTGTAGACGTTCTGTGCGGTGAAATCGAGCATGTGGTCATGGAACCAGTGGGTGCTCATGGTTTCACGCCAGTCGCCACGAATCTTGATGCTGCCGTTGTTGCACGTCTTCAGGCCTGGAGTGGCATCGTTGACATACAGGGTTTCGCCCGGGGCGCAGGGGAACGCCGCGCGCGAATCCTGGGCGTTGGTGTTGATGGTGTCATAACCGGCCAGTTGTATTGGCCAGCGATAGTCGTAGTACTGTCCCGGAAAGAAAAACGCATTGGCAAAGCCGTCGCTTTCGGCCGGGGTGTGGCCGTTGTGTTCGTGGGTGGTGAGGGTGTGCAGGCCAAACCCCATGTTGGCCGACGGATCGATCGGCAGGGCGTTGTAGTGACGCATCAGCGTCGGTTGGCCGTAGCGCACCATCAGCAGTTTTGGCGGAAAGGTGCCGTCGAAGGTCCAGAGCGCCTTGTGGTTCTGGACCGGCATGTTGGGGTGAAACCGGGTATTTATGCCCTTGGTGGTGCCCAATATGGCCGGGGTGTCCGAGGTCTGGTTGTAGAGCCCGCCAGGCCCGAACTCACCGACGGCGTAGTTGTGCAACTGGCGGTGGTCACGCATGCCGCTGTTGAGCTGGGCGCCCGCTTGCACGGTCTTGAAGGCGACCTGTGGGTAGAACTCGTTCCAGCGCTGGTGCGACCAGCCTTTTCCTGGCGGCCGACCTTCGGCCGGCGAGCCCACCGGATGGCGGTTGAGGAAGGCTTCGACCTGCGCTTTCCACGGGTTGCGGTCCAGCACGTTGGAATATTGCGACGGAAACGGGTACAGCCCCGGCTGGCGCATGAAGGCTTCCAGCGCCGAGGGCGAAGGGCCGCTGCGGGCGATGTTGTTCGGGTCCTGCGTGGGCGCCGGGCCGGCGAGCGGAACCGGGAAGGTCATGGGCGGTGCCGGCAGTGTCGGGTCGAGTTTCTCCGTGCCGAATTCTTCGAACAGCAGCAGTTGCTGGGTGTACGGCTGCGCCCCGAACAATGGGCTGGGCTTGCCATTGGTGGGGATTTTGAAGGATGTCTGCAGGGCTGGCGGCAGCACGTTGTCGGTCGCTGTCGTGGTGTTGCGGGTGCCAAAGGCGCCATTGGGCAGGGCGAGGGAGCCCTGGAAGGCGGGTGGCATGGCCCGTATGGCATTCAGCGCGGCCGTGGGGTCGGCCGGCGGGTTGGAATACGCCGAGGGGTCAGTCGGTGGTGGCTGGCTGACATCGTCCAGTGGTACGGCGTTGGCGTTGCCGAGGCTGATATTGATCAGCATCACAGCGGCGATGCCCGGTTTCCTGAAAGGGCCGAGCGACTTGAGATCAGGTATTCTCTTCATACGGTTTTCCTCGGGGGGCGCGCCGGTGAGGCTGGCGTTCGCAATTCGCTCCGTGCAAGAGCTGCGCCAATCGCGAGGAGATCCGAGGGGTAGGAAAGTCGTTTTGTATCAAAAGATTGATGGTTGTGGTGGTTATCGCGCCGCAGTGGGTGGGAATCCTCAATGTTGGGGGCCTTCACCCCCCGTTACCCCCACTGCGCAGGTGTCAGGCGCGCTATCATAGGCGGCCCTCGCCTCCCGGAGCCTGTCACCGCAATGCCCCTGATCAGCCACTTCAAGACTCCGTGCCCAGAGCACATCAATAGCCAGATCCTGCAGATGGTGGTCGACAACCTGACCGACATCAGCATGGTCGCAATCGCGCCAAGCAACCTGCTGTACAACCTTTATCAGTACGCGATCGGCTATGAGGTGCACCTGTATCTGCAGGCGTTGAACGGTGAAAAAGGCATTGCCGTGGAGTTGATCGTTGCCACTGACGAAGATGATCCGGAAAAGGTGATCGGCTTTTTGCTGTACCTGCCGGTGCAGGACGACCCCGAGGCATGTGGCGTGGCATACATGGCGGTGCAGGCCGAGTATCGGCGCCAGGGCGTGGCCCGGCGGATGCTGCGGGAAATGGTCGGCCGCTATCCCCATGCCGAGCTGACCTGCGCGGTGGCCAAGGTGCCGTATTTCGAGGCGATGGGCTTTCAGGTGGTGGGCGTGCGCGCGACCCAGGTGTTGATGAACACCCGCGACCACGCCACCGATGGCTTGATGGCGCTGCTGGATGTGGCGGCGATCTACAGCTCGCTGGAAGTACGGCAGATTCATACCTACTTGCTGCAAAAGCATGGCAAGCGGGCAATGACCGACGCGGAAAAACAGCGCGACCGGCACCTGGACCAGTTGACGTACAAGGCTCAGGAATTCGTGCGGGGGCGGTTGGGGGACGATGCCGTGCCGGCCAGTGGTCCTCGACTTCGGTTGGTCTGACCGTCTTCAACCAAACACCACAAATCATTTGTAGGAGCGAACTTGCTCGCGATGGCGGACAGGCAGCAGCGATGTTGAATGTGATGGCCTCTTCGCGAGCGAGCTCGCTCCTACAGATTGTTCGTGCAGGGCTTAGCGGAAGAACTCACCCGGTGTTTCGCCGAACTGCTGGCGGAAGGCGGCGATGAAGGCCGACGTCGAGTCGTAGCCACAGGCCAGTGCCACGTCGGTCACTCGTTCGCCCTGTTCCAGTGGCGTCAGGGCGCCGAGCAGGCGCAAGCGCTGTCGCCAGGCGCGAAAGGTCAGGCCGGTGTCGCGCAGGAACAGGCGACTGAGGGTTTTCTCGGTGACACCGAACTTGTCGCTCCAGTGACTGAGTGTGGTCTGTTGCTCGGGGTGCGACTCCAGGCTTTGAGCGATCTGGCGCAATCGGCTGTCCTGAGGCAGCGGCAGCATCAAGTCGATCTGCGGCGCCTCGGCCAACTGATCCAGAATCACCTGGGCCAACCGACCGTGCGGACCGTTCTGATCGTATTCCACGGGAATCTGGCTGAAGGCACGGATCAGCTCGCGCAACAGATCGCTGACCCCCAACACATGACAGCCCGGCGGCGCCCACGTCGAGACGCTGCAGTCGATGTACAGGCTGCGCATTTCCGTGCGCGGCGAACTGAACACCCGGTGCGGCATGCCCGCCGGAATCCACACCGCACGCTCTGGCGGGGCGACGAAACGCCCGGCGCCGGTCTGTATTTCGAGCACACCCTGAATCGCATAGGAAAGCTGCACCCACGGGTGGCTGTGACGCCGGGTCAGTGCGCGATTGGGCAGCGATTCGGTACGGCCGTAGAGTGGCCGTGGCAGGCTGGACAGCCCGGGAATGCTGCGCCGGATACTTTTGTCATGTCCTTTAGGCGGCATCTGCTGGCTCATCGGCGTTAGTCGGTAATTCCCAAGCACGTTAGAGTCGCTTTCACGTACTGGCAACCCCCGGATGATCAAGCCCATGACTCGCCCCCGTTTGTTACCCGACAACTTCACCCTGACCCTGATCGGCGTGGTGACGCTTGCCAGCCTGTTGCCCGCCAGCGGCCAGGTCGCGGTCGGTTTCGGCTGGTTGACCAACATCGCCATCGCGCTGTTGTTTTTCCTGCATGGCGCCAAGCTGTCCCGCGAGTCGATCATTGCCGGTGCCGGGCACTGGCGCCTGCATTTGCTGGTGTTCAGCCTGACCTTCGTTCTGTTTCCGTTGCTCGGCCTGGCGCTCAAGCCGCTGCTGTCGCCGCTGATTGGCAATGACCTGTACATGGGCATGCTTTACCTGTGTGCGCTGCCCGCCACGGTGCAGTCGGCGATTGCCTTTACTTCACTGGCGCGGGGCAACATCCCGGCGGCGATTTGCAGCGCGGCGGCGTCCAGCCTGTTCGGGATTTTTCTCACGCCGTTGCTGGTGACCCTGCTGCTGAATGTGCACGGCGAAGGCTCCTCGACCCTCGACGCCATCCTCAAGATCAGCGTGCAGTTGCTGCTGCCGTTCATTGTCGGGCAAATCGCGCGGCGCTGGATCGGCAGCTGGGTGGCGCGCAACAAGAGCTGGTTGAAGTTCGTCGATCAGGGCTCGATCCTGCTGGTGGTCTACGGCGCCTTCAGCGAGGCGGTGATCGAGGGCCTCTGGCATCAGATTCCGTTGCTGGATCTGCTCGGGCTGGTGGTGGCGTGCTGCGTGGTGCTGGGGCTGGTACTGGTGGCCTCGACCGTACTGGGCAAGGCATTCGGTTTCAATCAGGAAGACCGCATCACCATTCTGTTCTGCGGCTCGAAGAAAAGCCTGGCAACCGGTGTGCCGATGGCGCAGGTGTTGTTTGCCGGCAGCACCATTGGCGTGCTGATCCTGCCGTTGATGTTGTTCCACCAGATTCAGTTGATGGTCTGTGCGGTGCTGGCGCAGCGTTATGCCAATCGGCCGGAGTCGATTCCAGAGCTGATGGCCCAGGTTGATCCCTGAGTCGCCAGCCATGGCGGCTCGATTGAGCCGCCATGGTTTTACGGGTCAGCGCTTGTCAGCGACCAATGGCGGGGTACGCGGCGGGATCATGCGTTTGTTGCCGGTCGACTCGAACGCCGACGCTAGGTGCAGCAAATTGGAGTCGTCATAGGCGCGACCGGCAAAGGTCAGACCGACCGGCATGCCGATGTCTGGCATCACACCCATCGGCACGGTGACCGTTGGCACGCCGAGGTGACGGATGGCGAGGTTGCCGTTGGCGACCCACACGCCGTTGCTCCAGGCGATATCCGCCGATTGCGGATCGACATCGGCATTCGCCGGGCCCACATCGGCGACCGTCGGGAACAGCACCGCGTCGAGGCCCAGGCGATCCATCCAGTCTTCCAGATCGATCTTGCGGGTCTTTTCCAGCCCGCGCAGGCCGTCCGGCACCGTGCTGATCTGGTCCCACGGGGTGATGCCGCGTTCGGCCATGCGCACGTACTCGTCCATGCCGGCGGCGAGGTCGCCTTCGCGGTTGGGCAGGGTGCCCGGGTCGTGAGGGAAAATCTGCGGGCCGTCGACATCGACAAGGCGATTCAGTTTGGGATCGCCGTTCGCTTGCAGGAAATCATCGAAGGCCCAGGCAGTCAGGTCCCACAGTTCGTGGTGCAGGAATTCCTTGGAGACGATGCCGCGATTGAACACGGTCGGCGCGCCAGGACGATCACCCTCGCAATTGGAAACCAGCGGGAAGTCCACTTCGAGCACTTCGGCACCCGCGGCTTCGAGGGCCTTGCGCGCCTGTTCCCAGAGCCCGATCACCGACGGACGGGTGTTGATGCGCTGGCCGGTCGGCCCGCCGATGCCCGGGGCTTCGGAGGTGCCCGCTTCAGGGTCGGCGTTGATGTACATGCGCGGAATGCCGAACTTCTTGCCTTTGAGCGCTTCGCTGTTCGCCGCCAGCGCGGCATAGGATTGCGGGCGTACCTCGGACGATTTCGGAATGGGCACCCAAGGCTGCAGGCGCCACAGGTCGCCACGGGTGTCCGGGTCATCGGCCACCACCACGTCGAGCACTTCGAGCAGGTCGGCCATGGTCCGGGCAAACGGCACGACCACGTCCATGGTCGGGGTCAACGGCCAGTTGCCGCGTACCGAGATCACCCCACGCGAAGGGGTGTAGGCGCACAACCCATTGTTCGAGGCCGGTCCACGGCCGCTCGACCAGGTTTCTTCCGCCAGGCCGAAGGCCGAGAAACTGGCGGCGGTGGCCGTGCCGGCACCGTTAGACGAGCCGGAGGCGAACGGGGCGGTGAGGTAGTCGGCGTTGTACGGGCTCTCGGCGCGGCCGTAGACGCCGCGCTGCATCCCGCCGTTGGCCATCGGCGGCATGTTGGTCTTGCCCAGGCAGATCGCCCCGCCGGCACGCAGGCGCTCGACGGTGAACGCATCGCGATAAGCGACCAGGTCCTTGAAGGCCGGGCTGCCGGAAGCCGCGGTGAGGCCCTTGACCAGATAGCTGTCCTTGGCGGTGTAAGGGATGCCGTCCAGCGGGCCCAACAACTGGCCCTTGGCGCGACGGGCGTCGGCAGCCTGTGCTTCGGCGAGGGCCTCGGGGTTGCGCACGACAACGGCGTTCAGTGCCGTGGCGGTTTCAGGGCCGTCATAGGCGTCGATTCGCGCCAGATAAGCCTGGACCAGCTCAACCGAGGTGGTCTGGCCGGATTCGAGCGCGGCGCGCAGTTCGGCAATGGAAACTTCGGTGACTTCGATCATGCTGCCACCGCCATTTGCAGGTGGAGGGTCCCAAACACTTCACTTTTCTCGAAATGGACATTCATATCGTTATTCTCGTTGCACTGTGTGGCACGACAGGGTCGGGTGTTAAAAATACTGAGCACTATTTAGCATTAAACCGGGATTTTAGGAATCCGTTGTCCAATTTATCTTACAGGCGACAGAAAAAAGGCCACCACAACCCGACGTTGTGGTGGCCCGAGGGTGACTCATTATAGTGGCCCCTACGCGCAGGCCAATGGATCAGTGAGCGCCGGCGGCCTTGTTCAGGTCATTTTCGGCCCATTCGGTGTACACGCAGGCGTCCGCCGTGGCCCAGCGCACCCGCACCGGGTCACCGGACTTGAGCGGCATGCCGGCAGCGGACAGTGCCTTGACGGTCATCGAGGTGCCGCCAGCGGTGATCACGCTGCAGGTCTGGCTTTCGCCGAGAAACAACACTTCCACGACTTTGGCCGAGACTTCGTTCCAGCCGGCGGCCAGCGGTTCGGCAATCGCCTGGTCATTGCTCAGGGCCAGGGCTTTTTCCGGACGCACCATCAGCAGCACGTTCTGATCGGTATGCAGGCCGGCAGTGAGCCGGATCGACAACGCCTGGCCTTCAAAAGTCGCCACGGCATTTCCCTGGGCCTTGAGCTTGAGGAAGTTCGAGTTGCCAAGAAACGATGCGACAAAGGCGTTCGGCGGGTTCTGGTAGAGGTCGTAGCCGCTGCCCAGACCGACGATCTTGCCGTGGCTGAAAATCGCGATGCGCTGGGACAGGCGCATGGCTTCTTCCTGATCGTGGGTCACGTAGACGATGGTGATGCCCAGACGCCGATGCAGCTGACGCAGTTCATCCTGCAAGTCTTCGCGCAGTTTTTTGTCCAGCGCACCCAGTGGTTCGTCCATCAGCAGGATGCGTGGCTCATAGACCAGCGCCCGGGCAATGGCGACCCGTTGCTGCTGGCCGCCGGACAGTTGCGAAGGGCGGCGATGGGCGAATGGCTCCAGCTGCACCAGTTTGAGCATCGCGTCGACGCGCTTGTCACGTTCGGCGGCGGCGAGTTTGCGGATTGCCAGCGGGAAGGCGATGTTGTCGCGCACCGACAGATGCGGGAACAGCGAATAGCGCTGGAACACCATGCCAATGTCGCGCTTGTGCGGCGGCACGTTGACCAGCGACTGGCCGCTGACCAGGATCTCGCCGCTGCTCGGGGTTTCGAAGCCGGCCAGCATCGACAAGGTCGTGCTTTTGCCCGAGCCGCTGGAGCCGAGGAAGGTGAGGAATTCACCGTCCTTGATGTCCAGCGAGATGTTGTCCACGGCGGCAAAGTCGCCGTAGTGCTTGTTCAGGTTACGCAGGCTGACCAGGGGCTTGTCATTTTGCTGCGCGGAATCTTTGATCACTGCACTCATGTCGTACTCCTGGGCGCTCAGGCGCTGATTTCGTTGCGCCGGCGCAGAGCGGCGGCGATCACCATGACCAAGACCGAGAGGCCGATCAGCAGCGTCGAGGCGACGGCGATCACGGGCGTCAGGTCCTGGCGCAGGGTGGTCCACATTTTCACGGGAAGGGTTTGCAGGGTCGGGCTGGCCATCATCACGCTCAGCACCACTTCATCCCACGAGACGAGGAAGGCGAAGAGGGCGCCGGCCACCATGCCCGGACGGATCGCCGGGAAGGTCACCCTGAACACCGCTTGCAGCCGCGAGGCGCCGCAGATCACTGCCGCATCCTCGATCGACTGATCGAACAGCTTCAGCGAGTTGATGATCGAGATGATGGTGAACGGCAACGCGACGATGACGTGGCTGACCACGAAGGCGAACATTGTCCCGGTGTAGCCGAGTTTCAGGAACAGCGCGTACACCGCCACGGCGATGATCACCAGGGGCACGATCATCGGCAGGGTGAACAGACCGTAGAGCATTTCCCGGCCGGGGAAACGGCCGCGAACCAGGGCGAACGCAGTTGGCAGGCCCAGGGCGACGGCGAAGAACGTGGTCAGCACCGCGACTTTGAGGCTGGCCATCGCCGCGTTCATCCAGTCGGCATTGGAGAAGAACTGGCCGTACCATTTCAGCGTCCAGCCCGGTGGCGGGAACACCAGCCATTGTGACGAGCCGAACGACAGCAGCACGATGAACACGATCGGCAGCAGCAGGAACAGACCGATCAGCCCGGTGGTGGCGTACAGGCCGAAGCGCATGCGCCGGCTCATGGCATTGGGAGTCAGGAGCATGACGGCTTACCTCGCGTTGCTGGCGCCAACCGGGGATTCCGGCTGAAGCTTCAGGTAGAAGTAGAACAGCACCAGCGTGATCACGATCAGCAACGCGGCGCCGGCGCTGGCCAGGCCCCAGTTGAGGAACGACTGCACCTGCTGAATGATGAACTCGGGGAGCATCATGTTCTGCGCGCCGCCCAGCAGGGCCGGGGTCACGTAATAACCGAGGGACATCACGAACACCATCAGGCCGCCGGAGAACAGCCCCGGCCGGCACAGCGGCAGGAACACCCGGAAGAAGTTGGTCCAGGGGCTGGCGCCGCAGATGGAACCGGCCTGCAGGATCATCGGGTCGATGGCCTGCATGGTCGCCTGCAACGGCAGCACGATGAACGGGATCATGATGTAGCTCATGCCGATCACCACGCCGGTGAGGTTGTGCACCATCTCCAGCGGTTGATCGATGATGCCCAGGGCCATCAGCGCCTTGTTGATCACCCCCGAGGCTTGCAGCAACACCAGCCAGGAGTAGGTGCGGGCAAGCAGGCTGGTCCACATCGACAGCAGCACGATGTTCAGGATCCAGCGACCCCAGCCGCGTGGCACCAGGGTGATCGCCCACGCCAGCGGGAAGCCCAGCAACAGGCTGAACAACGTCACCAGGCCGGCCACCGAGAAGGTGTTGAGCAGGACCCGCGCATAGGCCGAGTTGGCGAACAGTTGCTCGTAGTTGCCCAGGCCCGGCACCGGTTCCAGCACGCCGCGCAACAGCAGGCCGATCAGCGGCGCGAGAAAGAACAGGCCGAGAAACAGCAGCGCCGGGACCAGGTTACCGGCGCCACGCCAACGCTGTTTCAGCGACGGCGTGGGTTGCCTGGCAACGCTCTGGCCGGATGCCGAACCGGCAGCGCCAGTGGCGCTCCCGGTGGCCGTGGATGGATGAGGCGCGGTTGCCGTCATTTTCATTTGACCAGCCATTCGTTCCACCGTGTCGCGATGGCCGGACCGTTCTTGGCCCAGTACGCGAAATCAAGAGTGATCTGATCCTTTGCGTAAGCGGTCGGCAGGTTAGGGGCCAGCACCGAGTCCAGGCGCGCCACGCTGTCGACGTTGACCGGGGCGTAGGCGGTCAGGTTGGAGAAGTCCGCCTGGCCCTTGGCACTGCTGGCGTTGGCCAGGAACTTCATCGCCGCGTCCTTGTTTTTCGAACCCTTGGGAATGACCAGAATGTCGGCCATGACCAGGTTCTGCTGCCAGCTTACGCCGACCGGGGCGCCGTCTTCCTGCAGGGCGTGAATCCGGCCGTTCCAGAACTGGCCCATGCTCGCTTCACCGGAGGCCAGCAGTTGCTGCGACTGCGCGCCGCCGCCCCACCAGACGATGTCTTTCTTGATGGAATCGAGTTTTTTGAACGCACGGTCCAGGTCCAGCGGGTAGAGCTTGTCGGCCGGCACGCCATCGGCCAGCAGCGCCAGTTCGAGCACGCCAGGGCTTGGCCATTTGTACAGGGCGCGTTTGCCGGGGTAGGTCTTGGTGTCGAACAGGGCGGACCAGTTCTGAGGTTTGCTGGCGCCGAGCTTGCCTTCGTTGTAGCCGAGGACGAAGGAGAAGAAGAACGAGCCGACGCCGTGATCGGAGACAAAGCGCGGGTCGATCCTGTCACGTTCGATGACTTTGAAATCGAGGGGTTCGAGCAAGCCTTCGGAGGCGGCGCGCAGGGCGAAGTCAGCTTCGACGTCAACCACGTCCCACTGCACGTTGCCACTTTCGACCATGGCCTTGAGTTTGCCGTAGTCGGTCGGGCCATCCTGCACGACGGTGATGCCGCTGGCCTTGCTGAACGGATCGGCCCAGGCCTGCTTTTGCGCATCCTGGGTGCTGCCGCCCCAACTCACGAAGTTGACGCTTTCAGCCGCCAGCAATGCCTGGCTGGTCACACTCAGCAGTCCCGCAAAAAGAACCGCGGTCGCACGTTTGTTCAACACCATTTTCACGCCCTCATTGTTGTGTTTATGAGCGGGGCTTTCGAGTGCCCGCCTATCGGGAGCAGTAGGTCCGTCAAGTCAGCTTCGACTGTCCGGTCTATGGAATATCATATTATGGTATTCCAAACTTTGTGCAAGCATTTTGCCGTACCGGCTATCAGCCAAAACGGTTTTTCAGTGGTTCCGAAGATTGCCCAGTGGTGCAACCCCTTGTGGGAGCGAGCCTGCTCGCGAAGGCGGTGTAACAGTCAACGGAGATGTTGGATGTACCGGCCTCTTCGCGAGCAGGCTCGCTCCCACAGGGAAATGCGCTAAACCAAGAGTCATTCGGTGAATGGAATGCTCTCGATCACCTCCAGGTCATACCCGGTCAAGCCCGCATATTTCAGCGGCGGCCCGAGGTGGCGCAGCTTGCCCACGCCAAGGTTTTGCAGGATCTGTGCACCGGTGCCCACCTCCGAGTAGATCCGCGACTGCGAACGGCTGAACTGCCGGGGCGATTGGGTCAATTGCGGCACGCGTTCGAGCAACGCTTGCGAGGATTCGTGATTGGCCAGCACCACCACCACGCCGTGGCCTTCGCTGGCGACACGCTGCAAGGCTGCCCACAAGGTCCAGTTGCTCGGCCCGCTGTATTCGGCACCGACCAGGTCGCGCAACGGGTCGATCACATGCACGCGCACCAGCGTCGGCTCATCACGACGCAGATCGCCCATGACCATGGCCATGTGGACACCGCCTTCGATGCGATCTTCAAAGGTGATCAGACGAAAGGTGCCGTGCACGGTGGGTAGATCGCGTTCACCGATGCGCACGATGGTGTGTTCGGTGCTGAGGCGGTAGTGGATCAGGTCGGCGATGGTGCCGATCCGGATCCCGTGCTTGCGCGCAAACACTTCCAGGTCGGGGCGGCGGGCCATGGTGCCGTCGTCGTTCATCACTTCGACGATCACCGAAGCCGGCGTAAAGCCGGCGAGGCGGGCCAGGTCGCAACCGGCCTCGGTATGCCCGGCGCGGGTCAGCACGCCGCCTTCACGGGCGCGCAAAGGGAAGATATGGCCAGGTTGCACGATGTCGGCAGGGCCGGCGTTGGCGGCGACGGCAGCGGCTATGGTGCAGGCACGATCGGCGGCGGAGATACCGGTGGTCACACCGACGGCGGCCTCGATGGACACGGTGAATGCAGTGCTGAACACACTGCCATTGCTTGGCACCATCTGCTCCAGGCCCAGGCGCTTGCAATGTTCGTCGGTCAGGGTCAGGCAGATCAGGCCGCGGGCTTCACGGGCCATGAAGCTGATCGCCTCGGGTGTGCAGCAGTCAGCGGCCAGCAACAGGTCGCCTTCGTTTTCCCGGTCTTCATCGTCGACCAGCAGGACCATTTTGCCGAGGCGGTAATCTTCGATGATTTCTTCGATGCTGTTGAAGGCCATGATGGACACTCAGTGTTGGCTGGAATGAATTATGGTATACCATAATACAAAACTAACCGAGAGGTCACTATGAAGGCGTACTGGATTGCTCATGTGGACATCACCGATCCCGCTCAATACAGCCAATACACGCAGCGGGCGCCGAAGGCGTTTGCCTTGTATGGCGGTCGGATTCTGGCGCGGGGCGGGCGCAGCGAGGCGATGGAAGGTCGATCGACACCGCAACGCAGTGTGGTGATCGAGTTTGATTCCTATGAACAGGCGGTGGCTTGCTACCACTCGGCGTTGTATCAGGAGGCGAGGGGGTACCGCGAAGGCGTGGCCCTGGCAGAGGTCATCATCGTCGAGGGGGTGGGGGAGTTGTGATTGGGGGGCTTTGCTGCCTGGGGAGTTGCGCATGTACCACAACCCCTTGTGGTGGCGAGCCTGCTCGCGAAGGCGGCCTGACAACCGACCATTTCCTTACGGTTAGACCGGCAATCTCAGCTGCGCACACAACCCGCCGCCTTCACGATTGCTCAAGGTCAACGTCCCGCCAATCGCGATTGCCAATTGCTGGGCAATCGCCAGCCCCAACCCGGTGCCGCCGGTGCTGCGGTTGCGCGAGCTTTCCACGCGGTAGAACGGCTCCATCACTTGCTTGAGTTCTTCCTCGGCGATCCCGGGGCCGCGGTCGAGGATCTTGATCGACAGGTTGCCATCAGCCTGTTTTTCCACCTGCAATTCGGCGGCGCCGGCAAACTTCAATGCGTTGTCCGTCAGGTTGACCAGCACCCGGCGCAAGGCGTGGGGGCGGGTGTCGATGACGGCTGCGCTCTTGCCTGTTAGTTGAACGTCCTTGCCCATGTCCTGGTAGTCGAACACCAGGCTGTCGAGGAACGAGTCGAGGTCGGTGCGGCGGCTTTCTTCGGTGGCGCCGTGGATGCTGCGGGCGTAGGCCACGCCTTCGCGTACCAGGTGTTCCATCTCGCCCAGGTCGCTCCAGAGTTTGTCTTTTTCGCTGGAATCGTCCATGAATTCGGCGCGCAGTTTCATGCGGGTGATCGGGGTTTGCAGGTCGTGGGAAATCGCCGCGAGCAATTGCATGCGTTCCTTCAGGTACGCCGCGATGCGTGCCTGCATCGCGTTGAAGGCCCTGGCGGCGTGGGCGACTTCGCTTGGGCCTTTTTCGTCCAGGAGCACGGGGTGGGCATTGGGGTCGAGGTTTTCGACAGCGTCGGCGAGGCGGGTGAGGGGGCGGATGGCGATTCTCACCGCCAGCCAGGAGCAGGCAAGCATCAGCGCCAGTTGCCCGAGCAGCACGATGGGCAGCCAGGGCGACAACGGCACCATCGCCGGGCGGACGTCGATGGTCAGCGGGCTGCCATCGGCCAGGTTCAGGTGCACTTGAAAATGTTTGGCCGGCCCGGGGATGTCGGTAAAGGTCATCGGGTAATCGTGACCGATGGCGTCCTTGATCGAGGCGATGGCGATGGGCGCATCGGGCATGTCGGTACGTATGGGCGTGCCTGGCGACCCCTCATTGAGCAGGTAACGGTAATTGCGTCGTTCCAGTTGCTGCAGCCAGCCGGCCCGTTCATTGGCGGGCAAGCGGTCGAGGATGGCAATGGACGTGGAAACGTCGGTTTCCAGATTGCCGAGCATGGTGTTTTTCGAGGATTCGTAGCGCTCGTAATACTGCGCACCGAAGGACAACGCCTGGGCGAGGATCAGGCCGATCAGGAAAATCAGCGACAGCCGCGACGCCAGGGTGCGCGGCCAATGCAACGCCTGCGTCATGATTGATCGCCCAGGATTTCCACCGGCAGGGAAAACACATAGCCTTCACTGCGCACGGTCTTGATGTAGGCCGGTTCGCGGGCGTCGTCCAGCAGGCGCTGGCGCAGGCGACTGACCAGCAGGTCGATGGAGCGGTCGAACAGGTCGGCATCGCGGCCCTGGGTCAGGTTGAGCAATTGATCGCGGTTGAGCACCCGTTGCGGGTGATCGAGAAACACCCGCAGCAATCGATACTCGGCACCGCTCAAGGCGACCATGGTGCCGTCTGCATCGAGCAGGTGACGCGCCGAGGTGTCCAGGCGCCAGCGGCCGAAGGCCAGCAGGCGGCTGGCTTCGGTCACCACCAGGTTCGGCGGCAGCATGCGGGTACGCCGCAGCACCGCGTTGATCCGCGCCAGCAGTTCACGGGCCGCGAACGGCTTGACCAGGTAGTCGTCGGCGCCCATTTCCAGGCCGAGGATGCGGTCGGTTTCATCGTTGCGGGCGGTGAGCATCAGCACCGGCGTGGCCTTGTGTTTGCCGGCGCGCAATTCGCGGCACAGCAGCAGGCCATCGTCCCCCGGCATCATGATGTCCAGCACGATCAGGTCCACCGGGGTGGTTTCCAGAAAGGCGCGCATCTGCCGTCCATCCGCCACGACCGTGGTGCGCAGGCCGTTCTTCTTCAGGTAGTTGCCTACCAGCTCGCGGATTTCGCGGTCATCGTCAACGATGAGGATGTGATCAACGTGATCCATTGGGCCAAACCTCTGATGAATGGGGATTGCCACACAGTCTATCGAGCCTCGGCGGGCTCGCCTGCCGCCCTTTGTATTGCAGTGTATCCGGCTTGCCTGCGGATACACACGAAGGCAAAAAAAGCCGGTTTCCGGCGGTTTTGTATTGCTTTGTATCCAGGCACCGTTCTGATACGTACCGATTGATTCTCGCCGATTCCCGACACAGACGAGATACCTCGCAGGCTTTTAATAGGTTCCATCGAGGCAAACCAGAGCGCCTCGGATCAACCAACGATAGACCTGTTGAAACCTTGAGGAATCCGCCATGAACACCAAAGCCATCTACGCCGCCTGCCTGTTTGCCGCGCTGAACATCTGCACCTTGTCGGCCCGTGCCGAAGCCGATGTCGCTCCCAAAACCTACACCTACGGTACCCAGCTTGACATCAGGAAAGTGGTGGCGTTGACCGAGGACACGGCTCCTTCCTGCGGCGTGGTGAATGCGCGGCTGACGTACCTCGACTCCCAATCGAAAACCCAGGTGCTGGATTACCGCAAATTCGCCGACAACTGCAACTCGCAAAACTGAGTGTTGCGCTCAACCACCCTTTAATCCATTTGAAACAGGAAGGACATCATGAACAACATTTCCCGCTACCTGACCGCCATCGTCTTTACCGTCGCCGGTGCGGCAGCCCACGCCAACGCCGCTGTCGAGCAAAGCGCCTGCGCCAGCAATACCTGCTTCCAGCTCACGCCGGTAGCAGAGAAGGGCACCCAGGGCTTCCTCGCACAAGACGGTTCCAGCCGTACGCCGCAAGGGCAGATGCTTGCCGAGAACGGCGCCAGCCGCACGCCTCAGGGGCAGTTGCTGGATGAGCAGACGGCTTGAGGTCGAGCACTGTTTTGACAACACCTTCGATCCACTGTGGGAGCGAGCCTGCTCGCGAAAGCAATTGTTCGGTCAACGATGTGTCGTCTGACCCGACGCAATCGCGAGCAGGCTCGCTCCCACAGTGACTGTGTGTCGCCCACTAATGTTTATCAGGTGATCCCATGTTACTCATCGCTTTCCTGGGCGGCATATTGACCGTCCTCAGCCCGTGCATCCTGCCGGTCGTGCCTTTCCTGTTCGCCGGAGCCAACCGCACACGCTCCTCGATCCTGCTCACCCTCGGCGGCATGGTCCTGACCTTTGCCCTGGTCTCCAGCCTGGCCGTGGTCAGCAGTGAGTGGGTGATTCAGGCCAGCAACACCGGCCGCCACGTAGCGCTGGCAGTGATGGTGCTGTTCGCCCTGTCGCTGATCTCCGCCCGGATCGGTGACTGGCTGGCCCGTCCCTTCGTGTTGCTGGGCAATCGCATCGACCCGGACGCGCGCAAGATGTCCGGGCCGCTGGCTTCGATCATGATCGGTGTCGCCACCGGGCTGCTCTGGGCACCCTGCGCCGGGCCGATCCTCGGGGTGATTCTGACCAGCGCCATGCTGCAGGGCGCTAACGCCGGCACCAGTCTGTTGTTGGTGGCCTATGGCGCGGGCAGTGCGCTGTCGCTGGGTACCTTGATCTTTGCCGGTCGCGGCCTGGTCAACCGCTTGAAGCCGTCGATTCCGGTCACCGGCTGGTTACGTCGCGGCGCCGGGGTGGCGGTGCTGGCCGGTGCGGCGGTGATCGCAACGGGGGCCAATGACGTGCTGCTGGCCAACACCTCATCCGAAGGTGTCAGCAGTGTCGAGAAAGGCGTGCTGGAAACCGTGCCGAAAGTCGTCGATTACCTGGTCAGCAAGGTCAAGGCCGACAGCACAATGGACAACGGCCAGGGCGCGATGCCGTCGCTGTCCGGCGCAGTGGACTGGCTCAACTCGCCCGCACTGACCAACGAAGCCTTGAAAGGCAAAGTGGTGCTGGTGGACTTCTGGACCTTCGACTGCATCAACTGCAGGCACACCCTGCCGTACGTGAAGGACTGGGCGAAGAAATATGAAAAGGACGGCCTGGTGGTGATCGGTGTGCACACGCCCGAATACGGCTTTGAACGCATCATCGACAACGTCAAGGCCAAGGTGAAGGAGTACGGCATCACCTACCCGGTGGCGATCGACAACAACTACGCGATCTGGCGCAACTTCGACAACCAGTACTGGCCGGCGCACTACCTGATCGATGCCAAAGGGCAGGTGCGTTACACCCACTTCGGTGAAGGCAGCTACGACACTCAGGAAAAAATGATTCAGCAGTTGCTGGAGGAGGCCAAGGCCAGCGCGCCAGCGGCTTGATCCGCTCGATCAATGGCTCACAGGTCTTGCCTCGTGGGCCATGTTTTTTTTCTCCTGACCGCGCCGCCACGCCGCCGGCGGTGCACCAAATTCGCGACGGAAGGCCCGGCTGAAGGCAGTATCGGTCTGGTAGCCGACTTCTTCGGCGATCCGCGTCAATGAACTGTTGCTGCTGCGTAACAGGTTGGCGGCGAGCAACATGCGCCATTGCGTCAGGTACTGTATCGGTGACATTCCCACCAGTTGCTGGAAGCGTTCGGCCAACACCGATCTTGAAGTGCTGGCGGTGCGCGCCAGTTCGTCCAGCGTCCAGGCGTGGCAGGGTTTTTTGTGCAAGGCGTTGAGGGCGGCGCCGACGATGCGGTCGCGTACGCCGGCCAGCCAGCCGGTGCGGCCTTCGCCCTGTTCGTTCATGTACAGGCGCAGCACTTCGATGAACAGCACTTCGGCGAGTTTGGCCAATACCCCTTCGCCGCCGGGGCGGGGTGAGCGGGCTTCGGCGAGGGCATAACGCACGGAGGACTCCAGCCAGACACCGGCACTCGAACCGCGCACATTGACCCGCACCACGGCCGGCAAGCCCTTGAGCAACATGCCCGCCAGCCGCGTGTCGCACGCCAGGTAACCGCACACCAGGCGGGTGACTGCGCCACCGCCGCCATAACTCAACTGCCGGGGCCGGCGCGCCAGCACCGCATCCAGTCGCGCACCCATGGCCGGAGGCAATCCCGGTCGGGAGCACATGCGATGGGCATCGCCCTGGGGGAAGATCACCACGTCGCCCGCGCTCAGCAGCAGCGGCGGGTCATCACCCAGTTCCACGTAGCACTCGCCCTCGGTGATCAGGTGAAAGATCACCACCCGTTCCGCATCGGGCTCCAGAAACGGCGCCGCCGTGTCGGCACTGGGCGACTGATAGCACCAGGGCGCGGTGAACCGGGCGTTGATGAAGATCGCGCCGACCAGGTGCACGACACGCAGGGTCTGTGACAGGGCGTCCATTGGGCTTTCCCGTGCAAGGATTTCTGATTGTGAACGCCTCGGCGTGCAACGTGGAATCTCCGGACGATCGGGCAGGCTTGGGCGACGATCGGGCAGGACGTTAGCGCCCGTCAGGACGATAGTGGGTTCACAGGGTCTGTACCGGCCCTGCCACCCACAACAAGAAAAGAGAGGTTGCCATGCCGAAGTTCGTCATTGAACGCGAGATCCAGGGCGCCGGAGCTCTGTCGGAAAGGGACTTGAAAGCCGCTTCGCAAAAGTCCTGTCGGGCGTTGCGTGAGTTGCCAGAGGTGCAGTGGCTGCAGAGTTATGTCACCGGTGACAAGCTCTACTGCGTGTATATCTCGCCGAGCGAGGCGCAGATCCAGGAGCACGCCAGAATCAGCGGTTTTCCCGCCAACCGCATTTCCCAGGTCATGAACATCATCGATCCGACGACGGCGGAGTAGCCGCGGTCAGGCCCGATTCGTGTTTCAAACCAGAGACTGTCTTCATGAGTACACCCATTGATCTGACTGCCTTGAAAAACCGCCAGATGGCCTCCTGGGCCAGCGGCGACTACGCCGTGATCGGCACCACCCTGCAAATTGTCGGCGAGCAACTGGCCGAAGCCTGCGACCTGTTGTGCGATGAGCGCGTGCTCGACGTTGCCGCCGGCAATGGCAACGCGACCCTTGCCGCGGCGCGCCGTGGCTGTCAGGTGACGTCCACCGACTATGTCGCGGCCTTGCTCGAACGCGGCGAAGAGCGGGCCCGGGCAGAACGCCTGAACGTCGCCTTCCAGGTCGCCGATGCCGAAGCCTTGCCGTTTGCCGATGCGAGTTACGACGCCGTGCTGTCGACCTTTGGCGTGATGTTCACGCCGGACCAGCCCAAGGCCGCCGCGGAGCTGGCGCGAGTCTGTCGCCCGGGTGGGCGGATCGGCCTGGCCAACTGGACGCCGGAAGGCTTCGTCGGCCAGATGTTCAAGACCCTGGGCCAGCACCTGCCACCCCCGTCGGGCGCGAGTCCACCCTCGCGCTGGGGCACCGAAGCCTGGTTGCACGAGCATTTTGACGAGCGCGAGTTTCTGCTCCAGGTGACGCGCCGCACGTTCAATTTCCGCTATCGCTCGGCGGCGCATTTCATCGACACCTTCCGCGACTGGTACGGGCCGATGCACAAGGCTTTCGCCGCGCTGCCCGCGGACGGCGCCAAGGCGCTGGAAGCGGACCTGACCGAGCTGATCAACCGGATGAACCGGGCGGGTGACAGGTCGCTGGTGGTGCCGAGTGAATACCTGGAGGTGGTGATTACGCGGCGCTAAGCGATATCAATGCAAAACCCCTTGTGGGAGCGAGCCTGCTCGCGAAAACGGTGTGTCAGCCGCATTATGGCTGACTGGAAGTGCGCTTTCGCGAGCAGGCTCGCTCCCACAGGGATTGTGTGGTGGCCATGACATCTAGATCACTTCGGCACCACGCGCCTCCAGCAACTCGCGCAACACCGACCGATGACAATGCGCTTCATCCTCGCAATAACAGCCCACGGCCAGTGAAGTCCGGTGGGACAGCGCGGCCAGCAGGTCGAGCATCTGACTGGCGGCAGGCTCGCTCATCTCGGCCTTGAACTTGCGTCTGAACACCTCCCAGGCCTTGGCATCCTGCGCAACCTTGGCCTCGGCCACCAACTGCGCACTGGGCGACAACAGCGGCTGCCACACATCATAAAAATCCCGACGGGCGAATTCGGCTTTCGGAACGCCACGGGGAGGGCGGCGTACCGTGCCCAGGCGCAATCCTTCGTCGGGACGGCGGGGTGATCCGAGTTGAACGATATGGACCGGCATGGCTACTTGAGCCGCGATTCGTCGAGCCACTCCAGCGCGGTGCGCCAGAAGCAGATGCCCAGGAAGTACGCCGACATCAACAGCCACAGGCCCATCACCAACGGGTTGATCACCGGATGGTTGAGCACCAGCGACAAACTGCACAGCAGCCAGATGGCCGTCACCGCAATGTTGATCGGCATGAACCGGCGCACCCGGAACGGGTGCAGGAATTTCATCCGGGTCACGGTCAGCAGTGCCAGGCCAATGACTGTAATGAAGGTGATCCACGGCGACGGGGCGATGATGTACAGGCACAGGGCAACCACGTTCCAGGCGGCGGGGAACCCCTGGAAGTAGTTGTCCTTGCTCTTCATGTTGACGTTGCAGAAGCAGAACAGCGACGACACCAGAATCACCGACACACTCAGCAGTAAGGTGTAGTCCGGCAACGGGATGTAGCGATAGATGAACAGTGCCGGGATGAACACATACGTCAGGTAATCGATCACCAGGTCGAGGATCGAGCCATCGAAGCTGGGCAACACCGACTGCACATTGACCTTGCGCGCCAGCGCACCGTCCAGTCCGTCGACGATCAGGGCAACGCCCAGCCACAGCAGGCAATGGGTCGGCTGGTTATCCAGCAGCGACAGGGTGGCGAGGAAGGCGGTGACTACGCCAGTGGCAGTGAAACCATGGGCGCCCCATGCTTTGAGTCTGGCGATGTGCAGGGTTGAGATCATGGGGGCGTTCTCCAGTGAATGAAGCAAGCCAGTTGTCACCCCGCGAACGGGGGCGGTGGCAAAGCGGGTCGGGTTGCAGGTATCGACCGGGTATTGAGGAATAAGGTTCACCACCTATGAATCTTAGCTGCGCCGCAAAAAAACACCCCGGACAAATCCTCGCAAGCACGGGCATGTCGGCCCAACGGTGCTGGCACATTCGCCTGCGAGGTCTATCGTTGCCTGACTGGATAAAACCCCTGCAAAGAGGACAAGCGTCATGAACACCAGCGATCTGCTCGAACAGTTATTGCGCGCCGGCCAGGGTTCGATGGCACAACAGGGCGGCGGTGGCGCCTCGGCCCAGGGTGGGCTCGGCGACCTGGGTGGATTGCTCGGCGGATTGATGGGCGGTGGCACCGGTGCGGGTAGCGGTGGCGCAGGGTTGGGCGGTTTGCTCGGCGGCTTGCTTGGCGGCGGTTCGCCGATGGGCGGTGCGCCGCAAAGCCGCTCCGCTGGCGGTGCCAATTACGCGGCGCTGGCGTCCCTCGGCATGATGGCGTTCCAGGCGTACCAGGCCTGGCAGCAAAGTCAGGCGTCGGCACCACAGGAAGCACCACGGACCGTGGACTTGCTGGCCGGCCCGGAAGCCGAGGAGCACAGCCATGCGATCCTGCGGGCATTGATTGCCGCGGCCAAGGCCGATGGTCGGATCGATGACGCCGAGAAGCAGATGATCAGCACTGAAATCGGGCGTCATACCGACGATCCGCAATTGCAGCAATGGCTGGACGATGAGGTCGCCAAGCCACTGGACGCCAGTGAAGTGGCGCAGTCGGCCACCGACCATGCCATGGCTTCGGAGATGTACCTGGCCAGTGTGATGCTGGTGGACGATCAGCAGGACGCCGAGCGCAACTATCTGGATGAACTGGCCGCGGCGTTGCAGATCGACCCGCAGTTGCAAATGCACCTGGAGCAGCAGGCCAGGGGGACTGCCTGACGGGGTGTATCCATCATAAGCAGAGCTTCGCGAGCAGGCTCGCTCCCACAGAAGATCCAGTGTGGGAGCGAGCCTGCTCGCGAAGAGGCAATCACTGCCGAGATGCATCGGAGGGGGGAGGAAAAATAGCTCGCGGCGGACGCCATATGGCGAGGGAACTTGCTCCCTCGCCAGCAGAGCCTGTTACTTGAGGAACGTCTGGAAGTCGGCACCCATTTTGTCGATCGCCGCCTTGAAGTCCTTGGCGGTAACCTTCTGGCTCTCGTTCTCCAGGGCGGTGCCAAATACCTTGCGTACCACTTTGGCCACGGTCTGGTTGCTCTTCGCGTCGATGAACTCGGCTTCGATGAACAGGATGGTTTCCTGGTCGCGGTGACCGGTGGCTGCCTGCGTTGCCCCGACTACGGCCGCGATGGGGACCACTTCATACCACTTCATGCCTTCGTTTTCGGCGCTCACCCCGGTGATCGCCGCACGCATGATCAGGGACCGGGAGCCCGCCGGTGCAGCCGAGGAGTCAGACACTACACGGTACTTCTGACCCAGCGTGGCCTTGGCTCTGCTGGTCATGTAGTTCTGGATGTCGGCCAGGGTCTGCTGGTTGACCCGCTCATTGGGTTTGGGAGCCGGGTACAGTTCCAGCTTATTGAACACCACGGTGTCATAAGCGTTCGGGTTCCACGAAGGGCTGACCCAGCGCATCGCGGTTCCACCGCTCGGCGTCTGGACTTCCTGCAGGTTGTTGTAGTTGGACAGGAAGCCCGAGTATTGCGTCTTCTCAGTCACTTTCGAGGTGCAACCGCCTAGCAGCAGACTTGCCAGCGCAGCGCCGACCAGCAGTTTTCGGGATAGATTCATAGTGGTGTTTACTCCTTGGATGAAATCGTCGTTCTTAGTTTGCAGTGCATCAGAATCGCCAGGTCATGTTCCCGGCCAAGGCTTGAATCCAGGCATTGTCGAATTGACCGGAAACCCGATTGCCCGATACGGATTTGACCTGGTCCACCGGCATGTCGCCGAGCCAGACCATGGCCCAACTGACGTTGACATCGGTGTCCTTGTTCAGAGCATAGGTGGCTCCTGTCGCAATGCGCCAGGATTCGTTCATCGGCACGACCACGCTGCGATTGCTGTCCGAGACCGCGCTGCTGTCGTAGGCCACGCCGAAGTTCCACAACCACTTCTCGGTGGCCTGGTATTGCGCGCCAAGGGAAAGATGCCAGGTGTCCTTGAAGCCGGCGTCGACGGTTTTCGATTGCGCTCCAAACGCTGTGGTGTCGACCTCTACGGCGATGTCGCCGAACTCGGACCAATCCTGCCAGTTGGCCGAGGCGAGCAAGGCCCATTGCCGGTCCAGTTGCTGGAACAGGCTCAGGGTGACGGTTTGCGGCACCTTCATGTCGAGTTCGGTATCGGTGTTGTTGACGCGCTCGAGCAGGCGGCCGTCGCCCTTGACGTCCAGCCGGTCCTTGAAGTCCAGGTCGACCTGGCTGGTATAGGTCAGGCCGATGCGTGTGCCGGGTTGCGGGGCGAAGATCACGCCGACGTTGGCGCCATAACCCCAGGTGTTGTCCCGGTACTTGAATTGGCCGTCAGAGCGGTCGGTGAAGCCGAAAGGGGAGCGGTCGATAGCCGTGTCTGCCTTCAACATGCCGTACATGGCCTTGATGCCCAGGCCGACCGACCACTGCTCGTTGAAGCGATAAGCCACGCTCGGTACCAGCGACAAGCCGAGCAGGCTGGAGTTCTGCGCGAAATAGCGGCCTGACCAGTCGTTGTCGTAATTGACCGCCAGCCCGAAGTCGCCGTACTGGCCGAAGCCGACGCTCCAGTGCTCGTCCAGTTCATGGCTGATGAAGAAGCTGCCACCGGGAATCGGATCGAGGGCATTGCCGCTGCCGCTGCCCGAAACGTTGGTGCCGGAGTCGCGGTCGAAACTCAAATCGCCGTACAGGACCTGCAAGCCGGCGGTGATTTGCGTGCCGGGCAGGTAGCTCATGCCCGCCGGGTTGCTGGCGATGGTCGAGGGGCCCTGGGCGCGGGCGGCGGCGCCGGCATTGGCGAGGCCGGCGTTATCGGTGCCGATTTCGTACAGCATGATGCCGCCGGCCCAGGCCTGTTGACAGCACAGGGCGAGTAGCGCGCAAGCAGGCAGGGCAGGTGTTTTGGTTGGCACGTATCTACCTCGACAAATGTCCATTTCGAATGCCGGGGACTTGCGCCGGCCACCCTGGATTCGGCTGTTTACCTGACACCCGGCCAGCCTCCAGGCTGGTCGATGAAGCGGTGCTTGAAGTCATCGATACGGATCGCATCCAGGGCACTCTCTCCAAAGTAGAAGATTTCATGCCGGCTCGACGGATTTTCCCCGTGATCATTGCCGTCCAATTGAACCTTGAGCGTAGGTTTGAAATGAGAAATATCCAGTAATGAGTAGTCAGAAAGCATTGATTCAGGTGCATTTAACCGAAAGAGTGCTCTGTCAAAGACACCCGCCAAATCGGGGCAGCAAGCGGAACTCGCTACCCCGATCGCCATTACCGATCGGCAGTGGCGGCCAGCAATGGTGCGATTTGCTCATCGGTCAATGCGGCGTGTACGTCCATGCTCATCAAGTCGTTCCACTCCAGCACCCATTTTTGAATCGGCACCAGGTCGCTCGCCTCGGCAATGCCGAAGCCGGCCGAACTTCCTACGGCGTGCCAGCGTCCGTGCATGGTGACGCCTGCGGGCGGCGCACCACCGGTCTTGAGAAAACGTGCGATTGCGGCATCACGGTTGTCCGGGCTGATTGTCCAACTGACGATGAATAACATCGGCCACCTCCTGTTACGGATTGGCACCGGTTTTCATGCGCGCACCTGGCTGGCGCCGGGGCCGTGGCCGCGCTTGGGTTTGCAGTTGCGTCCTGGCTGGCTTGCGGCAGAATCTCCCATGGAAGGCATAGCAGTGCCTTGCGATTCATGTACGACCGCTGATCCTGTTCAGGTGCCTGTTCAAGGGGAGTAACGGTTGGCTGTTTCACCAGCGAAACATGGGCAGCGGCCGCAGCGGCGAGCGGATGAATTGCCGGGCTGAACGCTTTATCAGCATCGAGTGAAAACCATGGTCGGGAAAGGTCGACTGTACGGTCTTGATGAAGCTTCGGGGCAAACCGAAGCGGACCAGGCCCAGGGACACATCCACCAGATCGGCCTGGCGGAAGAATTCGACGCTGTCGGCACAAGCGCCGTGATACCGGCGCACCTTGTGATGCTCAAGTATCAATGCACAGACTTCATCCTTCAGTTCCGGTCGTTGTCGGCTGTCGAGGTACTCGGAGGCCAGGGCAATGGAGGGCGGCAGGTAGTCAAGGGTGTCATCGGTCCAGATACCCAGGTCGTGAAACGCCGCCGCGATCTGTACGGCTTGCGGGGGCAGGTTTTCGGCACCGCTGAGGGCACAGTGGAAATTCAGTACCCGGTAAATGTGATTGCGGTAACCCTGCAGGTCGGCACCGATGGCCAGGGCGAACGAGGTGAGAATCTCGTCGGTGCAAGGGAATTCGAGAAAGGGTTTCATCAGGCGTCACGCAACAGGTCGTTGGCATTGAGCAGCTCGTAGGCAATCTCCGGGCGCTTTTCCATGGCACGGCGAATGGCTGCGGGGATGTTGGCGCGGGTCTTGCGGCACAGCCCCGGCAGTTCGCCAATCTGGATACCGATGCCGCGCATGGTGCGCACTTCATTGAAGCCGGGGGCGATGTCCACGCGGATCCCCAACTGTTCGAACATGCGCCGTTGCACGTGCTCGAGATCGCTCAGGCTCTGCAGGTTCTCCAGGCGTTCGATCAGGCGTTTTTCTTCGTTGCGGGTCAGAAACAGAATGCGCAGGTCCGCCCCCGGTGTTTCCAGCAACGGGTCACGCCCGCAGTCGCAGGCACCGGGCGGGCAGGGTTGGCGAATCGGAGTGGAGGCGTTCATGTGATTCAATCATAGAGCGCCATGATCGAATTTGCCCATAGGGATTTTGAGGTGCATGCAAAGCAATGTGGGAGCGAGCCTGCTCGCGAAGGCGTCGTGTCAGCCAACATCGATGTTGGCTGCAAAATCGCTTTCGCGAGCAGGCTCGCTCCCACAAGGGTCAAGGCGAACCGGCTTACATCACTTCAGTACCAGCATCCGGTAAACACCGTCTTCGACTTCGATCCCGTGGGTGTCATGGGTGAAGCCAGGGAAGGATGTGTCGAACGCTTCCAGTGCCTTGAGATACGCCAGCAACGGACCGTCCGCAGGCCCTGCGTTCTCACCTGGCATGAGCAGCGGGATGCCTGGTGGATACGGCACGATACCGGTGGCGGCAAGGCGTCCAGCCGCTTCGTTGAGGGTGACCAGTTCGATTTCGTTGCGCACCAGTTTTTCGTAGGCCTCCACCGGGCTGAACTCGGCTTTTGGCAGGGTGCCGAAGGCCTGGGACATGTTGGCGGTGGTCTTGTGTTTCTTCATGGCGGCGAAGATTTCGTTGGCCAGATCCTTCAGGCCCATGCCGGCATAACGTTGCTGGTGGGCGTTGTACAGGTCGGGCAGGCACAGTTCGAGCTCGGCGTTGTCGTCGTAGTCGCGCTTGAAGTCGAGCAGGGCGTTGAGCAGCGTGCCCCACTTGCCTTTGGTGATGCCGATCGAGAACAGGAACAGGATGGTGAAGTCGGTGGTTTTCTCGACCACGATCCCCTGGCGGCCCAGGTACGCCGTGACCACGCAAGCGGGGATGCCGGAGTCGAGCAGGGTGCCGTCGTCGCCCATGCCCGGGCTGAGCACCGAGACCTTGATCGGGTCGAGCATGCAGTAACCATCTTCGATGTCACCGAAACCGTGCCATACCGCGTTCGGGTGCAGGACCCAGCAGTTCGGGTCGGTTTTAAGCTGTACCGGGTCGACCTCATGGAACGGCACGGTCGCTGCGCCCACCTGTATGCTAGGTGGCTGCCAGCAGGTGAAGAACCAGTTGTCCTTGCTCAGCATCTCGTTGTGCATGCGCGAGAGCACCTGGCGGAAGCTGATGGCTTCTTCGATCGATTCGCTGGTGAGGATCTGCCCGCTCGGTGCCTCCATCATTGCCGAGCTGACATCGCAGGACGCCATGATTGCGTAGTTGGGCGAAGTCGAGGCGTGCATCATGTACGACTCGTTGAAACGCGCATGTTCGATCGGGTTACGGCCGTCGCGCACGTGGATCATCGAGGCCTGGGACAGGGCGGCCAGCAACTTGTGGGTCGACTGGGTGGCGAACACGGTCGGCTTGGACTTGTCGTGATCGCCCGGGTCGCCGTGCATGGCATGGCGTCCGCTGTACAGCGGGTTGAAGCGCGCATAACCGTACCAGGCTTCGTCGAAGTGCAGGCGGTCAACGCTTTCACCCAGCAGCTCTTCAACGCGGGTGACGTTGTAGGTCAGGCCGTCGTAGGTGGAGTTGGTGACAATGGCGTGCACCGGCGTCGGGTCGATGCCTTGCTTGACCAGAGGGTTGTCGGCGATGGCGGCTTTCACGCCTTCTGCGCTCAGTGTCTGCGGCAGGATCGGGCCGATGATGCCGTAGCGGTTGCGGGTCGGCACCAGGTAGGTCGGAATCGCCCCGGACAGGGTCATCGCATGCTCGGCGGACTTGTGGCAATTGCGGTCGCACAGGGCGATCTGGTTGCGCGTGACGCTGGCCATGAGGATGACGCGGTTGGACATCGACGAACCGTTGGTCACGTAGTACGTGCGGTGCGCGCCGAAGACCTTGGCGGCATAACGTTCACCCTGGCCGATGGGGCCGCTGTGATCGAGCAGCGAACCCAGTTCGCCGACCGAGATCGACAGGTCGGAACGCAGCAGGTTCTCGCCGAAGAACTCGTAGAAGGCACGCCCGGCAGTGCTCTTGAGAAACGCCGTACCACCGGCATGGCCCGGGGTGTGCCAGGAGTATTCATAGGTGCGGGCAAACTTCACCAGCGCGCCGAACATCGGCGGCAGGGCGGCCTGACGGTAACGTTCGATAGCGGCCAGGATGCGCCCGCTGAGGAAGCGCGAAGTGTCCTCGGGCAGCCAGATGAAGTCGTCGGCGTGCTGCATCACCAGCAAAGGAATGCTCGAGGCGGTGGTGCGGTCACTGATCAGGAACACCGGCACGCGTGTGTTGCGCTCGCGCAGTTTGACCAGCAGCTTGATGCAGTCGGCGTGGCCTTCGCTCGCGTCCATTTCCCATCGGATGAGCACGCATTGAACGGCAGGGTCCGAACGCAGGATCGAGGCGGCATCACTGAGGCTTTCCGAGGCCAGGACACTGACGCCACGTCCCTCTACGTCGTGGACCAGTTGATCCAGGGCACGGCCAAACACTGTTCGCTTGTCCGGCGGACTGCTGACCAGTAGTGCCAGCATTCCCAGCGAGTGTTTATATTCCGTCATGATTGAACCTCCAGATTGGCGTTAGTCAGATTGTTCACCGGCACTGGCTCGGCAGTGAGGTGCTGCGCGCTGACGGTTTGCGTCGGTACGCTGTTGTTGAGTGCTTCGAGGCGGATCAGGCGGTTGTTGACGAAGCCGAACAGGGTGTAGCCGAAGATGGTGGCCACGCCGCCCAGCATCAGCGCCTGCTCACCGGAGCTGTACAGCGCCAGGTAGCTGTAGGCTGCGGCGATCAGGGCGATGACGTTGGTGGCCAGCGCCTTGCCTTCCGGTACGTTGGAGACCTTCTGCATGGTCATCAGCGCGGCCATGGACAGGATGTAAGGCACCAGGTTGGTGACCACTGCGAGGTTGACGAGGGTGTCGAACTGCTTGCTCAGGTCGGGACTGATGGTGAGCAGGGCCAGCGCGGTCTGCGCGGTGAGCAATACCATCATGCCGACGATTGGCGTTCCCGCCTTGTTGGCCTTGGCGAAGATCGACAGGAAGTAACCGGTGTCTGCCGAGCTTTTGTACACCTGGGCGATGGTGAACTGCCAACCCAGCAGCGAACCGATGCAGGCGAGCACCATTGCCGCCATCACGATATCCCCGACTATCGGGGTGAACATCTTGGCGAACACCAGGCCGAACGGTGCGGTGGACGCGACCAGTTCTTCGTTGCCGACGATACCGAAGATGACGTTGGTGGAGACGATGTAGATCACCGCCGCACCCAGGGTGCCGCCCAGCACGGCAATCGGTACGTTGCGCTCGGGGTTTTCCACGGCGTCGGTGTTGGCGCAAGCCGATTCCAGGCCGAGGAAGGCCCACAGGGTGATCGCCACCGAGGCGCCTGCCGCTTCGAACCAGCTCTTGTCGTGTGGGTTCCAGCCGGCGGCGTAGACGCTGCTGTCAAACCAGAACCAGCCAACCGTGGATACCAGCACCACCGGTGCGATCACACCCCAGACCGTCACCGCGCCGATCCGGCCGGTAATGCTGGCGCCGCCAAAGTTGGCGAAGGTGGTGATCCATAACAAGGCGATAGTCGCCAGGCCTACTTGCAGGGAATCAAGTTTTATCCCGAACAAAACCTGGATATAACCAACCGCAGTAATACTGATCGCCACGTTGGCAATCAACAGTGAGAGGCCGTAGGTGTAGTTGGTGATGTAGTTGCCCGCTTTACCGAAGGTGTACTCGGCATAGCCGCCCATGCCGCCGGTCTTGCGGCTGAGCATCCCGCATCGCGCAAAGGCGTAGGCCAGAGCGAGGGAGCCGGTGGCCGTCACCAGCCAGGAGAGAATCGAAATTGCACCGACTTCCGCGAGTTTCGTCGGTAGCAGCACAATGCCTGAGCCCAACATGTTGACGGCGGTCAACATTGTCAGTTGCCCCACACTCATTTTCTTTGCGACTGACATTCCGTTGCCTCACTTAGTTGGCGATTGAGAACCTTAGCTATAGCAAAGGTTTGAAAACTCGCAAGAAATTGGCGACCCCCATCCCGCTTTTTTCATTTATTTGCAGAAAAGGCACGATGCTGGCCCCCAAATTTCCAAGTTCTCTTCAAAATTACTTGGTTATCAGATGGTTAGATAGGTCAAGATGCGCAAGATATGGATCGCGTTAATTCCGCTATTTATTGCGGGTGTAGCTAATTCGGCTCAAGCAAAAGAACTGGCTGGCAAAGATCAGTACATGTGCAGTTGGGGCGCGGGCACTGCTGCAAGGGCACAGGAGCTCAAGCTTTCAGGCGTTTCCTTGTATGCCGCGCGCCAGAAAATACAGGCCTACAAGTTTGCCAAGACATGGATGCGCATGATGGCACTTGGCATTACAGAACAAACTTATGACAGTCCGTCGAGATTGAAGCCAACGGCCGTACGGCAGAGCTTTTATGAAGACTGCGTCAGGTACAAGTTGGCGCGTAAATAAAAAAGCAGAGGCGGGCGTCGGTCGGATCGACCACGCTGTGGGCCTGTGACGTCTATATTGATTGACCATCCCGACGACCGGATGGGGCGTAAAAACCGGTTTCTTACAACTCAATCAGGAGGTCACCATGAACCAGATCGATAAAGTGTTGTACACCGCCAAAACCCACACCACCGGCGGGCGTGACGGCGCCTCCCGCAGCTCCGACGGGATCCTCGATGTGAAGCTGTCGTCCCCGGGCGCGGGTGGTGGCGGAACCAATCCGGAGCAACTGTTCTCTGCCGGCTGGTCGGCCTGTTTTATCGGCGCGATGCAAGTGGCGGCCAGGGAAATGAAAGTGGCGCTGCCCAAGGATGTGGCCGTCGATGCCGAAGTCGACCTGGGCACCAATGAAGGCGGCTACCTGCTCCAGGCGCGGCTCAATGTCAGCCTGCCAGGGCTGGATCGCGAAACCGCGCAGAAAATCGTCGACACCGGGCACCAGTACTGCCCGTACTCGAAAGCCACGCGCAACAATATCAACGTCGTGCTCAAGCTGGTTTGAGCTGACATGAACAGGTCTTGGCGAACGACATGGGTTGTCGCCAAGACCTGACAGTCAGCCTGTCTTTGTTGACTGTGTACATATCCATTGCTTAGGTAACGGCGGCTTAGGGTTTCGCCCTTACGTACGGCCCCTCGCCAGGGCTCGGGGTTCCTTCGCTCCGGTGTCCATCCGGGGGCATTGCCCTCCGGTCGGCTGCACGCGACCTGCATGCAATGAGTTCGGCTGCGTCGAACGGCGCTGCGCGCCATTCCCCCGGATGAACACCTCCGCTCAGCCTGCCGAGGGGGCGGGTGGATCGAGATCAAGAGCGACAGGCGAGCTAACGCTCGGCCTGTGGTGTGGTGAAAAGCGTCTGTGTACGCCGATCTGCTTTTGCTCTGCTCTTCTGTAGGAGCGAGCTTGCTCGCGATGGTCGTCAACGATAACGCGGGCTGTCTGAATCCCCGCGGTGTCTCGGCGTTTTTCGCGAGCAAGCTCGCTCCTACAGAGGAACGCGTTCAATCGCGATCAGGCCGGCCAGCAGGCCGCCTCGCTTTGGCTTTTGATCTGCTTGCCCCCTCGAGGGAATGCCGAGCCTTGGCGAGGTACCGAACGTCAGGGGCAGATCCCGTCGATGATTATTTTTTGTCGGCCATCGCTTGCGTGTCGTGGCCAATAGTTGGGCACCGTGTCCGGGCTGAGCAAATCTGACCGGAGCCCAATAATGATAAAAAAACGCTCGGCCACAGCCGGAGTCCGCCCACGACTTCACCGGTTTGGCCACACTCGCCCGCATCCCCTTGCACTGGCGATTCTTGCTGCACTCACGGGGCCGGCCTGCGCCACCACATTTGACCTCAACGAAGACTGGAGCCTGTCGACCAAGACCAGCCTGAGCCTGGGCAGCAGCTGGTCGACGCAAAATCCCGACAAAAGCCTGATGACCCGCGCCAACGCCTTGCAGGCACAGGGCGTGAACGCCAATGGCAGCAGCGTCAGCGCCGACGACAACCGACTGAACTTCGAGAGGGGCGATCCCATTTCGCAGCTCTTCAAGGGCCTCACCGATTTCAGTCTCGACGGCCAGGGCCAGGGGGCGTTCATTCGTTTCAAATACTGGTACGACCATGCCTATGAAACCGGCAATGGCCGCTTCAAGGATTTCGACGATTCGGGCTGGGACGATTTGTCGAAGTTCAAGGGCTTCCAGGTGCTCGATGCCTATGTCTGGAAAGACTTCCAGGTGGCCGGGCATCCGCTGAGCGTGAAGGTCGGTAACCAGGTGTTGTCCTGGGGCGAAGCGCTGCTGATCCAGAACGGCATCAACGTGATCAACCCGCTGGACATCTCGGCGTTCAACCGTCCCGGCGTGGAGATCAAGGAAGGCCAGTTGCCGGTGGAGATGGTCTCCTTCAGCTTCGGCCTGACCGACAGCACCAACCTCGAGGGTTTCTATCAGTACAACTGGCGCCCCAGTGTCCTCGACGGTTGTGGCACTTTCTTCGCCAGCAGCGATGTGATCCAGCCAGGTTGCGGGCCGCTGTACCTGAGCCAGGTGCAGACCGATCAACAGATGCAGGCCGCGGGTCTGTTCGCCACGTCCCGGGGCAACGAATCGCCGTCCGACAACGGCCAGTTCGGTTTCGCCTTGCGCCAGATGATCCCGGCACTCAACGATGCCGAAGCGGCGGTCTACTACATCAACTATCACTCGCGGCTGCCGTATTTCACCCTCAATGCCCGGAACACCGCCTTGCCCGGCACCTTTCCCGGTGGCGTCCAGGCGCCGAGCTATGCGGCGGCCTTCCCGGAAAACATTCACCTGTACGGCATCAGTCTCAACGGCGTCGAACCTGTCACCGGGATTTCTCTGGCCGGTGAGCTGAGCTACCGGCCGAACATGCCGATCGCGATCAACGCACCCGACGTCAACATCGCCGTGATTTCCGGGCCGGGGGGCAGTTCCTGGGTGCAGTTGCCGCCCGGCTTCAACACCACCGATGGCAGCCGGTTCGATGCGTGGGAGCGCAAGGGTGTGTGGCAACTCACCGGTTCGGCCACCCAGGCCATCGACAACGTGCTGGGCGCCACGCGCCTGAGCCTGTTCGGTGAGGCCGGTGTGGTGCACATCGACGATCTCGGCGACGAACGACTGGGCCGTAACGCCGCGTTCGGCCGCAGCGCTCCGCGCAATGGCACGCAGTGCAACACGGTGGCTTCGGGGGTGACCAACCAATACTGCACCGACAAGGGCTTTGCCACCGATTGGTCGTGGGGTTATCGCCTGCGCGCCAGCCTCGAATACAGCGATGTTTTGCCCGGCATCAACCTGATTCCGGCCGTCAATTGGCGGCATGACGTCTCGGGTTATTCCTACGATCCGCAAGGGCCGTTCCAGGAAGGCCAGCAAGCGCTGGGCGTGAGCCTGACGGGCGTCTACATGAACGATTACAGCGTGGAACTGGCCTACAACGCGTTCTTCGGTTCCAACGACTACAGCACCCTCGACGACCGCGATTTCGCATCCGTCAGCTTCAAGGCAGACTTCTAAGGAGAACCGTTATGCGTATGCAATTGTGCGTGCTGGCCCTGGCCTGCACCGTCGGCCTGGCTCAGGCCAAAGGTACTGATTCCACGGCTCTGGGCAAGACCCTGACCCCCATGGGCTCGGAAATGGCAGCCAATGCCGATGGCAGCATTCCGGCCTGGACCGGTGGCCTGGGGAGCAACGCCGGCACCGTCGACAGCAAGGGCGGCTACAGCGACCCCTATGCTGCCGAGAAACCGTTGTTCACTGTTACCGCGCAGAACCTGACGCAGTACCAGAAGTTTCTCAGCCCCGGGCAAGTGGCGATGTTCAAACGCTTTCCCGACACCTACAAGATGAACATCTATCCGACCCATCGCAGCGCCAACCTGCCCAAGGATGTGCTGGCGGCGAGCCGCGACAACGTAGCGAAAACCAGCATGGCCGATGGCGGCAACGGTCTGCATGACTACGCCAGGGGCATTCCGTTTCCACTGCCCACCGAAGGCCTGGAAGTGATGTGGAACCACATGACCCGTTACCGTGGCGGCAGCTATGAGCGCATCAGCAGTTCGGCGCTGGTGCGCGAAAACGGCGCCACCAGTTATGTGCGCAACCAGTCGCTGATCAACTTTGCCGACACCGTGAGCGGACTGGAACCGGGCTCGAACATCCTGTTCATGTTCAAGAGCCGGGTGCTGGAACCGGCGCGCCTGTCCGGCGAGGCCGTGCTGGTGCATGAGCCGATCGATCAGGTCGCCGAGCCGCGTTCGGCGTGGCAATACCTGCCGGGGCAACGTCGTGTGCGTCGTGCGCCGATGATCGCCTACGACAACAGCGCCCGTTACAGCAATGGCCTGATCACCGCCGACAACATCGACGGTTACAACGGCGCGCCGGACCGTTTCGACTGGAAACTGCTGGGCAAGCAAGAGCTGTTCATCCCCTACAACAGCTACCGGATCGGCAGCCACGACCTCAAGTACGACGCTGTGATCAAGCCCAACCACATCAATCAGGACCTGGCCCGCTACGAGAAGCACCGCGTGTGGGTGGTCGAGGCGACGCTCAAGCCGGGTGCCCGGCACATCTATGCCAAGCGCCGGTTCTATGTCGATGAAGACAGTTGGCAGATCGCCCAGTCGGACCAGTACGACAGCCGCGGAGAACTGTGGCGCAGCGGTGAACTGCACGCGATTCAACAGTACGACCACGGCTTCACCTACAACGTGCTGGAGACTTCGTACGACCTGATCTCCGGACGCTACTACGCCGGCGGCCTGGCCAACGAAGAAACCGAGCCGATGCGCGTGGGCTTCGCCGCCAGGACCGACGACTACACCCCATCGGACCTGCGACGCTGGGCCAAGTAAGCATTCGCCAAACCACCCCATTGGACGGTGGTGAATGACATTTTTATATCTGCCAAGGAGATCTACCGTGCGCTGCTGGATATCCGCTCTGGCCCTGGGCAATCGCAGCCCTGGTCTACAATACGATGCCGACGATTGCGAGGATCGAATCATGAACCTGATTTTCAGTCGCCGCCGGGTGCTGGGCAGCATGGGGATCCTGGGAGGCGGTCTGTTGTTTCCAGGCTGGTTGTTGGCCGTCGAGCCCGAAGACCTCCGGGCCATTGCCCGGGAGGCATGGATCTATGCCTATCCGATGCTCATGCATTACCAGACCATGGAAAAGCAGGTACTCAACCCGACTGCGCCGGAGTACGTCGGCGGCTTCAACCGCTTTCGCCACTACGGCGAGTTGTTCACCCCGAGCAACCGCGACATCGTCACGCCGAACAACGACACGCCGTACTCCTGGGCGTGGCTTGACTTGCGCAGCGAGCCACAGGTGTTGAGTGTGCCGGCTGTGCCTGACGACCGCTATTACGCGCTTCAACTGGTCGACCAGTACACCCACAACTTTGCTTATGTCGGCGTGCTCAGCACCGGTCGCGATGCGGGGAATTACCTGATCGCCGGGCCCGACTGGCAAGGCCCGACACCGGACGGCGTCAAGGCCGTGCTGCGCAGCGAAACCGAAATCGTCATGGTGCTTGGGAGGACGGGCCTGAAAAACGCCGAGGACCTGCCGGCGGTGCGAGCCTTGCAGCAGCAATACGGTTTACGTTCGCTGCATCAATACACGGGCAGTGCACCGCCCGTGGCTGCGTCGGCGATTGACTGGCGACCCTGGGACAGCAAGACCGGATTGGGGCTGGAGTTTATCGCGGTGCTGAACCAGATTCTCAGCCTGTGTCCGACGCAACCGTCCGAGCAAATCTTGCGCGCACGCTTTGCACGGATCGGCATCGTGCCCGGTCAGGGTTTCGACCCGGCAACGTTGCCGCAAGCAACGCACCAGGCATTGCTCGCCGGGATTGAAGACGCCCAGGCGCAACTGCAAACCGCGGTGAGTCAGGTACGTACCACCCTCGGCTTGTTCGGCACTCGCGAAGCGCTGAACGGCAATTACCTCAACCGCGCTGTCGCGGCGAATGTCGGCATCTACGGCAACAGTGTCGAAGAGGCCTTCTACACCGGTACTCGCCTGGATAATCAGGCGCAACCCTTGCAGGGCGGGCGAAGCTATCGCCTGCGTTTCGCACCGGGCCAGTTGCCGCCGGCCAGCGAGTTCTGGTCGCTGACGTTGTATGACTTGCCGGACCGGCAGTTGGTGGCCAATCCGATCAATCGCTACTGCCTGAGCAGCCGGGATCGTTTGCAAGCAGATGCCGATGGTGGTCTGACGTTGGTTCTGCAGAATGCGGCTCCGCCTGAGCAGAGCAACTGGTTGCCGACGCCGGCAAGCGGGGCGTTCACCCTGGTGCTGCGCCTGTATGGACCCGGGCAGCGGGTGGTCGATCAACGCTGGCAAATGCCGGTGGTTGAAGTGGTGTCTGCCTGAACTGCATTGCGAGCCTGATCGCGAAGGCGGCCTGACTGAGTACATATCCGGTTTTTGGGTAACGGCCACTTAGGTTTTCGCCCTTGCGGCGACTCACTTTTTTTGACAAGCGCCTCAAAAAAAAACGCTCGCCCCTGTAGGAGCGAGCTTGCTCGCGATGGACGTCAACGATAACGCGGGCTGCCTGAATGCCCGCGGTGTCCCGGCGTTTTTCGCGAGCAGGCTCGCTCCTACAGGGGGACGCGGTCACGCTAGATCAGGTCGGCCCGGAGGCCGCCTCGCTTTTGCTTTTGATCTTCTTGCCCCATCGAGAGGCCCACGGAGCAGGACCGGAGCGAGGGCATGCCGAGCCTTGGCGAGGCACCGAACGAAAGGGGCAAGAGCCCTCATGAAAAATCAGAGCGAATACCAGCCAAATTTAAAGCAACAGGGTTCCCCTGCAACATAGAATCTCCCACAGGGATTGCGGATTACTCCAGAACGGCCTGCGCACGGCGAGGTGCGGCGTCGCCCGCAGCGGTATAGGCCACTCGCGGCACACCCGGCAAACGCTGCTCCAGCAACACGCTCAAGGACTCTCCCGGTTCCAGGTAGGCATCGCCGAAGTCGGCGCCGAGCTGGTTCAGGTGGGCGACGATTTCCAGCAGTCCGTCGGGTGGCGGCTCGGCGTTGCGTAGATCCACCGGGGTGCACACGTAGTCGGCGGTGGCGCCGGCCAGGTTGCTCAAGCGCCGGTTGAGCAGGTCCTTGAACACGCGCTTTGGCAGGCTGAGGTTTTGTCCCAGGTTGCGCGCCAGACGCACCGGCACCCCCTGGCGGGCGGCGAAGCGCGCGACAATCTCGCCGATCGGCCAGATGTTGTGCACGTGTTGATGGGAGTCCAGATGACTGGGGCGCACGCCGTTGTCCAGGCAGCGCTGCCACTGGGCTTCGAGTTCTTCGAGTACGGCGTGGCGATCCCGGCGCCCGAGCCAGAGGCGGGTGCGGGGCAGGTTGAGGACGAACACGCCGGCACCGTCGCAAAACGTCGGGCATTGCACGATGCTCTGGCTCAACGGACGGCCGTAGGTCAGGTTGAAGTGCAGGCCGATGCGGCCATCGAGTAACGGATGCCGGGCCATGGCGCAGGCCGCTTCGAATGCCGGCATGTTGGCCATGGCGGTAGCGGAGCTGATGAGTCCGGCCTGGAACGCGCCAAGGATCACCGCGTTTTCGCAGGCACTGAGGCCGAAGTCGTCAGCGTTGACGATCACTTGCCGAGGCATGTTCACCCTCCTTGAGGTTTTCCGTAGGCGCAAGTGCTTTGAAGAGTGATCAGGAACTCCGGGATGGCAAAGAAGATGTCGACGCCAACGAAGCCACCGGGCAGCAAGTCGGCCTTGAGCCATGCGCCTGAGCCTTCCTGAACCCGAAGCCATCCATCGACGTCCGTCCCGTGACGACCGCTGTCAGCGTTCTGGATACTCAACCCACACAACATTTGTAGCTGGAAAACGGGGGGACGCAAAAAACCAGAAGCACCCGTGGCGCACGAGCGTGGTTTTTCATTGACCTTGCCGGGTTCGCCAGGCGCCCGGCGCACATCCCAGCCACCGCTGGCATGCACGGTTGAAACTTTGCACATCGCTGTAGCCCAGACGGTCGGAAATCTCCACCAGCTCCAGGCCTGTTCCCTGTAATAAATCCTCGGCCCGGTAGCGGCGGTATTCGTCGAGTAACTCGGAAAAACTCCAGCCCAATGCCTTCAAGCGTCGGGCGGCGGTGCGTTCGAGCAAATGCTGGGTGCTACAGAATTGCTGCCAGCTGGCCTCGGCGATGTCAGTGATCAAATGGTCGCAGACTTGCTCCAGCAAGGTCGGTTCGCTGTTGCGTCGGGTCTGCTCCAGCAGCTCGACCAGCGTGTGTTCCAGCTCATGATTGCCCGGCGTCAACGGGATGACGAACAGCAGTGGATCGAGGTGGATCGAGTGTTGCGCCTGTTCCCATTGCACCGATGTGCGAAAGGCTTGTTCATGTTCCTGCGGCTGGGCCGTGCAAGCACCGGTCAGCCCGACGCCCAGAATCGGATCACGCTCCAGGCCGCTGGCAAGAAATTTGCGCCGCAACATGCTGCACAGGCTGATGAGGATGTAATCGGTGGTTGCCGCACTGGTTTTTACGCTGCCGCGATCGAGCAGACGCAATTCGACGCTGTTTTCACCGCGCACGATCTGCGCCTGGAAGTGCCCGTTGAAAAACGGAAAGAAGCGCACGAAATACTGGCAGGCACTGTCCAGTGAGTCTGCCACGTCGAACAGGTACGTCAGGCCATTGGTGGCGGTGGAAACGAAACGCCGACCGGCCGTCAGGCCGATCAGCGGGTCTCCGGTCTGTTCCAGGGCAAACGCCCAGAAGCGCCGCGACATGAACAGCGGAATGCGCATGAATGGCGTGCGCAACTCGAACAGGCTGCGACGAAACAGGCCTTCGATGCTGTCCCGGTCCACACCGCGGGCCAGCAACTCTTCGATGGCCGGCAGCAGGGTCGGCGCGTAGAACGCATTGGGTGCTGATTGATGGTGCAGTGGCTGATCGCTTTTTGTCATGCAGGGCTCACAGCTTGTTCCGGAACACTGGTTAGGCTGCCCGACGTTAAGCGATTTGCCGGAGCAAGACCATGCTTGATTTACGCCAGCTCGATTTGAATCTGTTGCTCGCCTTCGATGCGATCTACCAGCAGCGCAGCGTCACCCGTGCCGCCGAGGTCATGTGCCTGTCGCAACCGGCCATGAGCAATGCATTGCGTCGCTTGCGCGAATTGTGCGGCGATCCGCTGTTCATCAAGAGTCGCCTGGGGGTGACGCCGACACTGATCGCCCATCGCCTGGCCGACTACGTGCGTGCCGCGCTCGAGTCGTTGCGCGATGGCTTGCGCATGATTCCCGCCGCGCGGCAGAACAATGCGCTGCTGCGCATCAGTTGTCTGGATTGCCTGCAACCGGTACTGCTCGAGGCCTTGCTCGAATCGCCCCACGCCGATTGGCAGGTGCGCTATTTCCAGCCCCGGCGCCGTGACGCCTTGCAGGACCTGGCCAGCGGCAAGCTGGATATCCTGATCGACCTCGACCAGCCTCTGGCCGGGCTTGCCGGCCTGCACAAGCAGGCATTGCCCGCTGACCATTACGTGTTCGCCTATGGCGCTGCGCTCAAGGAACCACCGCGCACCCTGCAGGAATATCTGCAGCAGCCGCAGATTCAGGTGTCGAGTCGCCGCGACGGGCTCAGCCCGGTGGACTTGCAGCTGGGTTTGAAAGGCCTGCGGCGCAACGTGGCGATGAGCACCCAAAGCACCCTGGCTGCGAAGCTGATCGCCGACCGCCAGCCATTCGGCATCAGCCTGCCAAGCCGGGTCGCCAGTGTGCTGGGCCTGCAACATGTGCCGCTACCCCTGGACGAACCCGTGGAATTGAAACTGGCGCTGTACATCGAGTCCCGCTATCGCTTCGAGCGCAGCCGCGAGGAGGCAATGCATTGCCTGTTGCGGGCTCTCGGTGAACCCCGGGCATTGCAGGCGTTCGCCCGGCGCGCTTGATCCGAATGCAACGCCAGACCTTGTAGGAGCGAGCCTGCTCGCGATGGTGTATCAGTCGACACCGTGGTGTATGACACTCCATCGCGAGCCGGCTCGCTCCTACAGGGGGCGGCGTGTGTGTTTAAGATGCACCTGGTTCGACGCCAGCAAGCGCCGGTCGACCGTCAGCACCGCATCGACCATCGCCAGCGCCGCCGGGGTCAGGGAGTGGCCGGCGCGGCTGACGATACCGTAGTGCAATTGCAGGCCGGGATCTTCCGCGGGCACATCGGCAAATTCCAGTAGCCGGATCAGGCCCTGGTCGACCAGTTCGGCCAAAGCCTCCATGGTGGCGATGCCCACCGCGTCGGAGCGCATCACCACGCGGCGGATGGCATCGAATTGCGCGCACTCGACGCTCGGGTTGAAGTCCGCCTCGCCTTGCGCGTCGGCGAGGATCTTGCGGATCATCGGCGGTATTCGCGTGCCGACCACCGCGTAGTCGAGCAGGGCGCGCAGGGACGGGTTCTGCTGCTGCACCAGGGGATGACCGCTACGGCAAAAGAACCGCCCGCGCCGGGGTCGCAACAGCTGTACCTGGTATTGCGGGTCGCCGGTGAAGTACCGCGCGTCGGCCACGAGGAATTCGATCTGCTGTTCACGAAGCCAGACTGCCAGTTGTTCCCAGTCGCCCTGGTGGAAACTGATGCGGATCGCCGGGTGAGCCTGGATGAACTCCGCCAGCGCCTCGGGCACCAGCAACTGGGCCGGATACGGGCCGCAGCCGAAGCGCAACTCACCGCCGGTCAGGCCGTTGTATTGCGTCAGTTCGTTGTGCAAGGCCTGGCTGCCGGCGAGCAGGCGCCGGGCATGTTGCAGCACCAGTTCACCCTGGCCAGTCAGGCGCAATTCACGGCTGCTGCGATCCACCAGCGTACAGTCGAGGTCGCGCTCCAGGGTCTGGATGCTGCGACTGAAGGCCGGTTGACTGAGGTTGATCGCCTCGGCAGCGCGGCCGAAGTTGCGGTAATCGGCCAGGGCGACAAGGTGGCGCAGTTGTCGTAAATCCATCATGCGTGCTCTGCATTCTGTGGATACTTTTAATGCATTGGATCGATAGCACAGAGACTGGCATAAGTACACGCCTGTCTTCTCGCCGTAGCGTGCCATGACCAGCCAACCGTTCATTTCCAGCGCTTTCACCCGCACTATCCTCAGCCATGCGCGGCAGTCCGGCCTGTGTCAGGACCAACTGCTGCAACGGGCCGGCATTTGCCTGTCATTGATCGAAGGGCAGGACCTGCATGTGCCCGCGCACCTGGTCGAGCGCCTGTGGAATGAGTGTGAGCGTGCGGGAGCGGGGGAGTCGTTTGGTTGCGAGCTGGTCAATGGCATGGCGACCACCACGTTGCGGGGGTTGAACATCCTGCTGGACTCCGCCGCCACCTTGCGCGCGAGCCTGAAGTGTTTCACTGATTTCCTGCCACGGGTGACCAACTATGTGGTGGCGCAACTGGAGGAGGGTGAGGGTGGGGCCTGCCTGCACTTGCGCAGTGCTGAACAGCAGGCGCATTTTTTTGCTCTGGATGCAGCGACCCTGACCTTGGTGCGCAACATTGCCCGACGTTTGGGGAAGGCGCCGGCCGAGGTGTTTGCCGGCGTCCGCCTGACTCCCCAACAGGCGGCCGGGCAGTGGTTGCGCAGCGTCGGTATCGAGGTGCAAACCGGTGCACATCCTTGCCTGATTCTCTCGGCGGGCAGTCTTGACCAACCTCTTTTGGGCGCCAATGGTTTTTTGCATCAGAGCATGTTGCGGCACTGGCAGGTCGCTGCGGTGCAACACTCGCGCAGTGACAGTCTGGAGCTGGCGCGGCACTGGTTGACCGCGGGAGATCAGCCCATTGAACGGATTGCCGAGCGGTTGGGGTATCGGCAGCCGAGTAATTTTATTCGGGCGTTTCGCAAGCAGTTCGGGATTACACCCAAGCAGTTTCGTCTCGGCTTGTAGGGTGTGTGTACATATCCATTGCTTCGGTAACGACGGCTTAGGGTTTCGCCCTTATGTATGGACTCGCCCCTGTAGGAGCGAGCCTGCTCGCGATGGGCGTCAACGATGACGCCGGCTGTCTGAATCCCCGCGGTGTCCCGGCGTTTTTCGTCGGAACGCCGCCCGGAGCAGGCTCGTTCCTAAAGGTTCTGTGTTTTAGCTGATGGAGCGATCAATTCATCTTGCTGTGATCATGCATCATCGTGCCGTGATCCATGGTGCCGATCGCCTTGGCAACGGCTTCAACCTCAATCGTCTCTTTCTCGCCCTTGGCGCTTTCAACGGTCAGGGTCAGCGGCACCTTGTCGCCTTCCTTGATCTGGGCCGTCAGGTTCATGAGCATGATGTGGTAGCCGTGAGGATCGAAGCTCACCGCTTCACCGGCCGGCAGTGCGACAGACTGAACCTGCTGCATTTTCATCACGTCGTCTTTCATGCTCATTTCATGAATCTGCACAAGTTTGGCAACCGGCGTTTGCACGCTCAGCAACTTGCTGTCGCCGCTCGCGGTGACGGTCATGAAGGCGCCACTCGACGGCTGGCCGGCTACGGTGGCACGGACCCAGGCGTCTTCGACCCGGGTTTGTGCCGACACCTGAAAGGCCAGGCCGACCAGGGACAAGCCCAGCGCCAGTTGCTTGCAACGTTGCGCGAATCGGTTTTTTACCTGCGGGGCATTCATTTCAGCAAACCTCCATCACGGTGAGCAGGTCCTCTGCGCACTCTTTGGCCGTCAGGGACGTGGACAGTCCCAGGCGCAGAGTGCCCCGGGAGTCGAAGACGTAACTGGTCGCGGTATGGGAGAGGGTATAGGTATCGCCGCTCGGGACTTTTTCAAAGAACACGCCGAATTCCTTGGCGGTGGCGGCGGTTTCTTCGAGGGTGCCGTACAGCGCTTCGAAACTCGGGTCGAAAGCCTTGACGTACTTGTCGAGCATCTCTGGCGTGTCGCGCTCAGGGTCCAGGGTGATGAAGATCACCTGCAGCCTCTCGCCATCGCGCCCCATCAATTTCTTGGCCTGCGCCGCACGGGCCAGGGTGGTGGGGCATACGGCCGGGCACTGGGTGAAACCGAAGAACACCATCGGCATCAGGCCGCGATAGCTGCCCAGCATCCGGGTTTCGCCCTCGGCGTTCTTGAGCTTGAAGTTACGCCCCATGATCTTGTCGCTGAGGTCTTTGCCGTACTTGAACGACAGCTTGCTGCTGTCGTCGCAACCGGCTAGCAGGCCCAGGCTCAACAGGCCCATGCCTTGCAGGACGGTTCGGCGGGTATACAAAGTACTCATGAAGGAAAGCATCCCGTTGAACAGGCTGAAATGACAGCGTGATGACTGTACAGACGAAAAAATCCCGGGGATGTTAACAAACTGTGCCGGTGCCGAAGGGGGGGATACGACCATTGGACCGACGCTGGGGCGTGACATAGTGTCGCGCCGGAGCATGGGGGCAGGACCAGCGTCCCCCATGGGGCGAGCTTAGCGCCGCAGTTGCGCGCAGAGATCCTGTTCCGGTTGCGCGGCGGTGTACCAGACATAATCCGCGCTCTGGCCGGTCACGGTCTTGCCCGCTTCGGCCAGGATCAGCACCGCATTCCCTGCACCGGCACCGAGGTCTTTCAGGTGCAGTGGCACCCCCAGATCCTTGCGCACGTGGAAGGCACCGGCCAGCAGCAACGCTGGCGTCGGCGCGGCCATCAGGCGTTCGGCCATGTGCCGGTCACGCTGTTGCTGCACGGCGAGCATGGCCGGCATCTGTGCTTCGGGCAACAGGCCGCAATGGGATTGGCGGATGTCGTCCAGCAGGGTCGCCTGCACCTGTCGGGTGGTGGACGCTTCACCGGTGAGTACCGGGCGCTGTTGGTAGATCTGCATGATCTGCACGCGGTCCAGGTTCGCCGCCAGCAGCGGATAGGGTTGTCGCAGCGCGTAGGTGACGAGGGCGCCATAGACACTCCAGTCCCAATTGGCCTGCCAGCCCAGCGCCTCGAACGCGTCGGTCGGTGGCTGGCCGGCGCGGGTCGCGGCTTGCGCGGCATCGACCCTGGCCTGTTGAGCGGGGTTGAGCATTTCCATCAGCAGGCTGCCCTGCGGGCGTTGCGCCGCCAGCTCACGCAGCAGCCACAATTGCAGGGCGTGATGGTCCGGGTTGTCGTGCTGTTCGCCGACCAGGACGCGCGGCGCAACGGCCAGGCGTTCGACCAGTTCCCCGGGCGTCAAGGTGCGACCGGTCGCCAGCTCGCGAATGACCCCGAAGTCAACGTGGTCACGGCCTTGCGGGGCAATGGGCGCCGGGAGCGGTGTGACCGGATGGGCGGTTTGGCAGGCAGCCAACAGGCTGAATGCACAGAGCAACAGAAAGCGCATCGGTTTTCCTTATTGGACAGGTGCCCCCTCGATGACAGGGGCGGTATCAGCGCGCGATGATCAACGGGTGGCCGCGTTCCGGATGCCGGTGAATCAGCACTTCCAGCCCATACACCGTCGCCAGTGCCTCGGCAGTCAACACGTCTGCCGGGGGCCCGTAGGCGTGGGGCAGGCCTTGTTGCAACAACAGTAGTTGATCGCAGTAACGTGCGGCCAGATTGAGGTCGTGCAGGATCACCAGTACCGCCGCCCCGCGCTCGGCGAAGTCGCGCACGGCTTGCAAAATGGTGTGCTGGTGCAGCGGATCGAGCATCGACGTCGGTTCATCGAGCAACAGCGTTTGCCCTTCGGCCCCCGGCCAGAGTTGCGCGAGCACCCGCGCCAGATGCACGCGCTGGCGTTCACCGCCGGACAAGGCCAGATAGCTGCGTCCGGCCAAGTGAAGCGCATCGGCCGCCTTGAGCGCCTCGGCGACGATTTCGGCATCGCGCACGCGGCCGCTGGCGTGCGGCAGGCGACCCATGCCGACGACTTCATTGACCGAGAACGCAAAGTTCAGGCTTGAGCTTTGCGGCAGCACGGCCAGGCGTCTGGCCCGTTCCTGACCCGGCCAGTCGGCGAGTTGGCGCTCGTCGAGGTGGACCGTGCCTTCGCTGGCCGCCAGTTCGCCGCATAAAGCGGTGAGCAGGGTGCTTTTGCCGGCGCCATTGGGGCCCAGCACGCCAAGCACCTCACCGGGGCGCAATTGGATATCGATGTTGGCCAGTACCGTGCGGTTGCCACGGCGCACCAGCAAGTTGTTTGCCCGCAGCATCAGGAACGCCCTCGTACCAGCAGATAAAGAAAGAACGGAGCGCCGATCAGTGCCGTCACGATGCCGATGGGCAATTCAGCCGGCGCCAACAGCAGGCGCGCGGCCAGGTCGGCCAGCAACAGCAGGCTCGCACCGGCCAGCAACGACGCGGGCAGCAACACCCGGTGATCCGGGCCGACCAGCAGGCGCATCAGGTGCGGCACCACCAGGCCGATGAAGCCGATCAGGCCGGCCGCCGCGACGGCCGCGCCGACGCCGAGCGCCGTGCACAGCACCAGCTCAAGCTTGATCCGCTCGATGTCGAAGCCCAGGTGACGGGCCTCCGACTCGCCCAACAGCATGGCATTGAGTGCCGCCGCCCGACGCGGCAACCACAACGCAACGCCCACGGTGACGATCAGCAACGGCCACAAGCGTGGGTAGCTGGCACCGTTGAGGCTGCCCAGGTTCCAGAACGTCAGGGTGCGCAAGGTGGCGTCATCGGCCAGGTAGGTGAACAGCCCCACGCCGGCCCCGGCCATGGCCGTCATCGCCACACCCGCCAACAGCATGGTGGCCACGTCGGTTTGCCCGTCCCGGCGGCCGAAGCGATACACCACCGCCGTGACGATCAGGCCACCGGCGAAGGCGCTGACCGACAGCAGATACGGTTCGATGGCCGGAGGCATGCCACCGAGCAGGCTGCCGCCGACGATGGCCAGGGCGGCACCGAGCGCCGCGCCACCGGAGACACCGACCAGACCCGGGTCTGCCAGGGGGTTGCGGAACAATCCCTGCATCGCCACGCCGGACAACGCCAGTACCGAACCCACGGCGATGCCGAGCAGGCTGCGCGGCAGGCGAATCTGCCCGAGGATCAACTGCGCCTGCTGCGTGTCGCCACCATCAAGTGGCAACCCGAGCAGGCGCATCCCGGCCAGCAAGGTATCGCTCAGCGGCAGGCTGACCGGCCCCAGGGCCAGGGACAACCAGAACACCAGCACCAGCAACAGCAGCAAAAAGATCAAGGTCGGACGCGGCCGGAAAATGGCCGTCATTGGCTGATCTCGACGGTCTGTGCTTTGGTGTCCGGGTAGAGCGCCGTGGCACAGGCCGACAGTGTTTTGATACGCATCTGGACTATTCCTTGGTCGATCGGAGGGGTGGCGGTTTCAGTGAGGGCACACCAGTCGTCACGCTCGGGGATGCCCGGCTTGCGCACCCCGAACAACAGGGTGACTTGCTCGCCTTCGGCATCGAAACCTATGTAGCGGGTGATGATGCCATCGACGCTCGGCTTACGCACACGCCACAGTTCGCTCACGCCTTTGCGGATTTGCAGTGCCTCCGGTCGTAAAACCGCGCAATTGAACTGGCGGTACCTAGACTTTCAGCTTGATCAGCCTTGGGGGACTGTCGGTCAACCTGCACCTGCGGTGCGCGGACATGAAAACCAGAGGTTCAATCATGATCACTCAATCGATAGATACCGAACAGATCATCCAGGTGGTGCGCCATTACGTGGAAGGCATGGTCTTTGCCAATGAAGCGTTGCTGCGACAGGCCTTTCATCCGGACTGTCGCATCATCGGTCACTTCCAGAAGGTGCTTGAATGGGCATCGCTGGATGAATTTGTCGTTGCCATCAAGGCCGAAATCCCCGCGCCCGCCGGTACGCAGCCGTTTTGGCAGGTGATCAACCTTGATGTCACCGGCGATGCCGCCGTGGTCAAGGTCATCGATGATTTCGCCGGGATAAGCTTTACCGATTACCTGTCGTTGCTGAAGGTGGACGGTCGCTGGGTGATCATCAACAAGCTCTACTACTACGAGCAGTAGTGCTTGTTTGCGAGACGTTCGACGCGAAGGCTTGCGCCTACCTCCATGAAATAATCTCGTGATCATCACGATTTAAATGAGTTTGTCTCACTAAGGCCCGAATGCCGACAATAGCGCCATCAACCACATGGAGTTTTTCGTCATGGCATTGGCCCATTCCCTTGGATTTCCGCGCATTGGCCGCGACCGTGAACTGAAGAAAGCCCAAGAGGCATTCTGGCAGGGCGAGCTGGACGAAGCCGGTCTGCGTGCCGTTGGCCGCGACCTGCGCCGGACCCACTGGGACTTGCAGAAAAAGGCCGGGATCGAGTTATTGCCGGTTGGCGACTTCGCCTGGTACGACCAGGTCCTGACCCACTCGCTGATGTTCGGTGTGATCCCGGAGCGTTTCCGCCCGCACGACGGCAAGGCCAGCCTGCAAACCCTGTTCGGCATGGCTCGCGGCGTCAGCGACAGCTGCTGTGGCGGCGCGCACGCCGAGGAAATGACCAAGTGGTTCGACACCAATTATCACTACCTCGTCCCGGAATTCAGCGCCGATCAGCAGTTTCAGCTCGGTTGGGAGCAACTGTTCGAGGAAGTCGAAGAAGCCCGCGCACTGGGTCACAACGTCAAGCCCGTCATCCTCGGCCCGCTGACTTACCTGTGGCTGGGCAAGGCCAAGGGCGCCGAGTTCGACAAGCTCGAACTGCTCGATCGCCTGCTGCCGCTGTATGGCCAGATCTTCCAGCGCCTGGCGGCACAAGGCGTTGAATGGGTGCAAATCGACGAGCCGATCCTCGCTCTCGACCTGCCGCAAGCGTGGAAAAACGCCTTCGAGCGTGCCTACAACCTGATTCAGCGCGATCCGCTGAAGAAGCTGGTCGCCACTTATTTCGGCGGTCTGGAAGAGAACCTGGGCCTGGCCGCCAACTTGCCGGTGGACGGCCTGCACATCGATCTGGTGCGTGCCCCCGAGCAGTTCCCGACCATCCTCGATCGCCTGCCAGCCTACAAAGTGCTGTCGCTGGGCGTGGTCAACGGCCGCAACGTCTGGCGCTGCGACCTGGAAAACGCTTTGGCCACCTTGCAGTACGCCAACGAGCGTCTGGGTGATCGCCTGTGGGTCGCGCCATCCTGCTCGCTGCTGCACAGCCCGGTCGACCTGGGGCGTGAGGATCAGCTCGATAGCGAACTGAAAAGCTGGCTGGCGTTCGCCGTGCAGAAGTGTGAAGAAGTCGCGCTGCTGGCCCAGGCAATCAACGAGCCGGAAGCGCCGAAGGTGCTTGAGGCGCTGACTCAAAGCCGTGCCGTGCAGGCCAGCCGTGCGGCATCGCCACGCATTCACAAGCCCGCCGTGCAGGCGCGGGTTGCCGCCATCACCGCCCGTGACAGCCAGCGGCACTCGCCATTTTCCCGGCGTATCGAGAAACAGCGCGCCGGCCTGAACCTGCCACTGTTCCCGACCACCACCATCGGTTCGTTCCCGCAAACCGCGTCGATCCGCCTGGCTCGCCAGTCGTTCAGGCAAGGCAAGCTGACCGAGGCCCAATACACCGAAGCGATGCACAGCGAGATCCGTCATGCCGTGCAAGTGCAGGAACACCTGGGCCTGGACGTGCTGGTGCACGGTGAGGCCGAGCGCAACGACATGGTCGAATACTTCGCCGAGCAACTCGACGGCTACGTGTTCACCCGTTTCGGCTGGGTCCAGAGCTACGGTTCGCGCTGCGTGAAACCGGCGGTGATCTTCGGCGACCTGAGCCGTCCGAAGGCCATGACCGTGGAGTGGATCCGCTACGCCCAAGGCCTCACCGACAAAGTGATGAAGGGCATGCTGACCGGTCCCGTGACCATGCTCATGTGGTCGTTCCCGCGCGAAGACGTGAGCCGCGAAGTGCAGGCCCGCCAACTGGCCCTGGCCATTCGCGACGAAGTGGTGGACCTGGAAGCCGCCGGCATCAAGATCGTGCAGATCGACGAAGCTGCGTTCCGCGAGGGACTGCCGTTGCGCCAGGCGCAGTGGCAGCACTACCTGGACTGGGCCACCGAAGCATTCCGCCTGTGCGCCTCGGGGGTGCGTGACCAAACCCAGATCCACACCCACATGTGCTACAGCGAGTTCAATGATGTGATCGAGTCCATCGCCGCCATGGATGCCGACGTGATCACCATCGAAACCTCACGCTCGGACATGGAGCTGCTGGATGCGTTCGAAGCCTTCGCCTACCCCAACGAAATCGGCCCGGGCGTGTACGACATCCATTCGCCACGGGTGCCGGACTCCTCGGAAATGGCCAACCTGCTACGCAAGGCGGCCAAACGCATTCCCGCCGACCGCCTGTGGGTCAACCCGGACTGCGGCCTGAAAACCCGTGGCTGGGCGGAGACTGAAGCGGCGCTGGTGCACATGGTCAATGCGGCGCGTCAATTGCGCAAAGAATGGGCCTGACGCGTTACTCCTTGTGGGAGCGAGCCTGCTCGCGAAAGCGGTAGGCCAGTCACCGATAATGTTGGCTGTGCCGACGCCTTCGCGAGCAGGCTCGCTCCCACCTTTGATTGGCGGTGTGGCGAGCATTTGTGTGCGCCACTGTGCCCGCTCCTACAGCCGAGGCTCGGCCACCAGCAACAACGACTGCGGCACGGGGCTTTGCGGGTGCTGTGGTTCCTGCAAGCCGGCCAGGGTAAAACCCGCCATGTCCAGAGCATTCAGCCAACTGGACAAGGTGCGGTAATACCATGGCATGGGTTGCCACTGTCCCTTGAACCCGGCGAAAGTCTCTTCCCGCCAACCATCCTGATAGTCGCCCGCCGCCGCTGTCCACGGGTGCAGCGTCTGGATCACCAGCGCGCCGCCAGGGGCGAGCAGGCTGTTCATGGCGGCGAGCAGGGGGATGATGTCCTGATGCAGCAGGGCGAAGTTGGCACAGATCAGGTTGTAGTCGCGGCCGATGTCGACTTGCGCCTCTGCCAGCGCTTCATAACTCGCCACATGTACCGATGCAGTGCCCGCCGCTCGCGCCGCCTCCACCAGCGTCTCATCGCCATCCACACCGACCGCATCGATGCCCCGTTCAGTCAATGCACGCAACAACCAGCCTTCGCCGCAACCCAGGTCGAGCACACGCTCGGGCTGGCGACCCAGCACCGCCAGCAGGATCGCCTGGTCGGTGACCTTGAGGCGGCTTTCGATGCTGCCCGTGCGGATGGCGTCGATCCAGGCCTGGGCGTTGTGGTGCCAGCTGTCGAGGAGGGTGGGTTCGGGGGCGGGCATGGCGTTGTCCGGTGTTCTGGTTTGAAAGCAATACCGGTTACGTTACTTATTTGCCGTCGGTGAGTCCATCGTCGGGGCGGTTGAAGGCTTGTCCTGGACACCCCGTGTCAATAATTCATCCCGTCATCGATCGCGATGCCCTGGGCACGCATGGCCTTGATCAACTCGCTGCGGGTGCCGGGCAGGTTGAGCATGGTTTTGGCGCGCAACTCCGTGACTTCCTCGGCGGTATACGGCTGATAGTCGGCCGGCAGGCTGTCGCCCGCCATGCCGTCTTTGCGCATCAGCCAATTGAGCAAATCCGCCAGTTGCGCGTTGTTCAATGCCGACTGCGACATGCCCGGCACCCGTACGAGGAATTCGCGACCACCGGGGACTTTCAGGAAGTTGCCGACAAAGCCTTTCATCCGTGGCGTGTCGTTGGCGGCGGAACCCGTTCCGTCACCCAAGTGGCAACCGGCGCATTGCAATTGATAGTTCACGCCGACGCCATACCCGGCCTGGGCAATCGGGGTTTGCGGCGATTCATTGCCCGGCGCGTGATGCTGGTTCGGGTCGGGAATGGCCCGGGCGAAAGCGAGCGGGGCGCTCAGGGCACAGACGAGACCGAGCAATATCAACCTACGCATAAATCCAACCTCCGCTGATGACCGGTTTGGCACCTGTTGTAGGAGCGAGCTCGCTCGCGAAGAACTCAAGGGCGACGCGTTAAACCAGATAGCCCGCGTTATCGTTGACGTCCATCGCGAGCAAGCTCGCTCCTACAGGTACACATTCAAAGCAGTAAAAAAAGAACAGCAGCCACAGAAAAAAAACCGCCGATTGCACGAGCAACCGGCGGAAAGTGCGCGTTTATACGGCGACGCCGCGGATCACCGAAACGGTGCAGTGGTAGATGTGCGATTTGGCGGCCAGGCACCAGTTCACATCGTTGTTGTTGAACGGGCGGTAGGCCGGCTCTTCACTGTCGTTACGGGTGCAGGCGCATTGCGCGCAACTCTGCTTACCGCAGCAGTCGTTGTACGAAATGATGTAGTCCTTGCCATCGGCCGGGTTGCGGCAGGTGCCGATCCAGGTCACTTGCGAGGCTTCGGTGCCCGGTGGGCAGGAGGTCACCGAACCGCCGCAGCAGCTGCACAGAAAACCGTCGATGGAGCAGTAGCGCCAGTAGTCGCAGCTGTTCGGATCGCCAGGGTCGCCGGCTTTCGGGTCAGTGGCGGCCAGCGCCTTGCTGGTGCGGTCCAGCGGCAGCAGTACGGGCAGAGCGGCACCGGCAACGATCAACGAGCCCATGCGTGCCAGCAGTTTGCGGCGCGAGGTAGTGTCGGCAACACGGCGCGAGGAGCGCTCGAACAACAGATCCAGCAGTTTCATGAAGGTCTCCCTGCCTTATCAGTGGCTATGGCCGTGGCTGTGGTCATGGTTGTGATCGTGGGGCTGAGCATTGAGGTACTGCTGCAGCGTGGCGTGCTTGAGGTGCTCGACTTCGAACAGGCTGTCCAGGTGCTCGCGGGAGTTGACCAGGCCCTTGGCGCGCAGGGTGCCGGCCTTGTCGATCAGCGCGGCATACGGCAGCTTGCCGATCTGGTAGGTCATGCCCACTTCCGGGCCGACCACATAGGTGGCGTCTTCCAGTTTGTGTTCACGGATCAGCGCTTGCTGGGCGTCCATGTCGCCATCGCTGACGAACACCACATCGAGGGTGTTGGCCTGTTCCTTGGCGATGGATTTGATTGCCGGCAACAGCGATTTGCAGATCGGGCAGGTCGGCGAGAGGAAGAACAGCAGTTGCGATTTCTCACCGGCATAGCCGAAGTTCACCGGGCGACCGTTACGGTCGGCGGCGGTGATTTGCGGGGCGGCTTCGTTGACGGACACACCTTTGTCGACCATCAGCGCGCCAGCCGGGGCCAGACGGCCGTGCAGCACGCCAATCTGACGAACCAGGCCCATGACGACGAACGCCACGGCCACCAGCAATATCCAGAGCAGAACGTTGGAAACTATCAAGCCTTCCATTTTGATTACCTACCAATCAATTTGAGCAGAAGAGGGGAGTTCGCCAGCAGGCCATCGGCCGCGGCGTAGATGAGCAGCGCGACGGCGGCAGCGGCCAGGGTCACGAAGCCATCGAACAGGTTGAGGTCGCGAGCCAGCGGCGCGATGCTGGCCACCAGCGCCAGTGCCACCAGCGCACTGTTGCGCAGCAGCAGGACCGGGCGCAGCGGTTGTGCCTGGTCGGGGCCTGCGCAACCGCAGTCGATGTCCGCACGACCGCGCCACAGGTTGATACCGATGGCGGCGGCGTACAGCGCCAACAGGCTGGCAGCGCTCAGCGCGGCATAACCACGGCTGACCGGCACCAGCAAGGCGAACGCAATGGCCAGTTCCAGCGCGGGCACCAACCGTGCCGTCGGGCGCACCAGCGCTTGGGGCAGCAGTTGATAGTCCGCCAGTTGCCGGGCGAAGCGGGCTGGCGCGCGCAACTTGTGGGTCGCGGCGCTGGCCAGCAACACCGCGATGGCGATGGCGCTGGCAATGATGAAGATCGGATCTGTGTGCATGGCCGAACCTCTTAGTAGCTCAGGACCTGAGTCGCGGTCTTCGCGACTTTCGGCATGCTGCCGGTGAGCTTGTTGGTCTTCAGATCGAAGATCTGCAGGCCACCTTCCACATCGGCGCCGAGCAGCAGCGGCTTGTCGTCACCGGTGGCCTGCATGCTCCAGATCGGGGCCGGGGCTTCCAGGGTGGCGACTTTCTTCTGCGTCTTGAGATCGAAGGCCCAGATCAGGGTGCTCGGGTCTTCCCACTTCAACGGCTCGTGGGCGTCATGCATCAGCACGTACAAGCGGTTGAGCTTCGGCGCGACCGCCAGCAGCTGCCAGCCGCCCGGCGCCCAACCCGCCTTCTTCTCTTCGTCGGTGATCAGCGACCAGCTCGGCAGGATCTTCGGCGCATCGCCGCTGAAATCCACACCGCGTACGGTGCCGGTGGTGGTGGTGAAGTAGTAGGTGTCGCCGACGTTGACGGCGCGCTCTACCAGTTTTTCCGCGTTCGGATCAAAGAACGGCGTGCGGCTGCGCGCGGTTTCCTGGCCCTGATCGTTGAGGGTCACCACCTGCAGGCTGCCGTCGCCGCACAGCGAGGCGAAGCGGCGGTTGCCGATCGGGTAGTCGAGCACGCAACCGGGAATCGCGATTTCCGTGGCAACCGCTTTAGCCTGGGTGTCGACCACGGTCACCGACGTCGACGGGGTGAAGTTGTAGACGTAGACGAACTTGTCGTCGCCGCTCGGCTTGAGCGAGTAACGCTGGGTCAGCGACTCGGCGCGCTTGTTTGGAATCAGCACTTCCCAGGATGGCGACAGGGTCGAGCTGTCCCAGGCGGTGAGCACGTCGGTGCGGGTGCCACGGGTGCCACGGGAATACCAGATGTCCGCACTGTAAATGGTTTTCTTGTCGTGACTGAGGGTCGACGGCGCGGCAAAACCGGTCGGCACCATGCCGAGGATGCGCTTCTGGTCCGGGTCGACCACGGTCACGCGGCCTGCCACGAAGCTGTCGAACTCGACGTCGATCACGAACGCCCGGTGGGCTTCCGGGGGAAACGCCAGAACGGTCTGGCCAATCGTACCGGCGGGCAAATCCGCGCGGGCGCTGTTCAAACCGAGTACAAGCAGGCTCAGGCCAAGCGCTGACTGTACGGAGATCCTGTTTGTTCGCATAAGGGGAACTTCCTGAATTGTTGGTAACGCGGATCGCGGGTGCTTTGGCAGATTTTTACCCTTTGATTCTGCCGTGCCCCGCGATTGGGAGAATTGCGCTGCCTGCCAAGTGTTTGTGTGTCTGTGCCAGTGTCAGAAAACGTTTTATGCAGGAGCGAGCACGCTCGCGAAAAAACCAGGTGCGCCGCTGGACATCCGGTTTTACGCGTTATCGTTAACGACCATCGCGAGCGTGCTCGCTCCTACAGGGAGGTGGGGGAAGTTGCGAGGGGAAGGGAGAAGGTGAACACCGCGCCGCACGGCTCGAGGTTCTGCGCCCAGATATCGCCACGGTGGCGGCCGATGATGTTCTTGCACAGCGCCAGGCCGATGCCGTTGCCGCTGACCTTGGACGAGAAGAAACCGTCGAACAGCTTCTCCTGCGCCTGGGCCTGGATGCCACGGCCGCAGTCTTCAATGCGCACCAATGCCATATCGTTGTCGCGGCTGGCATGGATGCGCAGCAAGCGGCGTTCGGTCGGCAGGTCGGCCATTTCTTCAATCGCGTTGAAGGCCAGGTTGAGGATCACCTGGCCGATCAGGACTTTCTCGCAACTGACCAGCAGCGGTTCGGGCGCGGTGACGACTTCCACGCGCACCAGGCTCGGATCGGCCCGCAGGCTGATGAAGTAGCGGGTTTCGCGCAGCAGCTCATTGAGGTCGACCAGCTCTTCGGACTGCTCCAGCTTGACCACGTAGTCGCGCACGCTCTTGATGATCACCGACGCGTGCTCGATTTGCCGCACCGCGTTCTGCAAACCCCAGGCAACGCCTTGATCGGTGTCGCCGGCGTTGCCCAGGCGAATCACCGTGCCCTCGATGAAGTTGCGGGTGGCGGCCAGGGGCTGGCTCAGTTCGTGGGCGATGGCCACGGCCATTTCGCCCATGGCGTTGTAGCGCGCCAGGTATTCGAGCTTCTGCTCGCTGACCCGCCGCGCCTCTTCGGCCTGCACCTGCTCGGTCACGTCGCGGAACAGCAGCAGATGGCCGACCAGATCGTCTTCAATCTCGATGTAGCGGCAGGTTGCGTCATGCCAGCGCCATTCGCCGTCCCGGCGCTGCACCTTGTAGTGCACGCTGAACGGCGCGTGCTCCGGCGTCTCCTGGGCGAACCGTTGCAACAGGCGCTGACGCGAAGCGTCGTCGCACCAGGCCAGGAAGTTCTGGCCCATCAGTTGCTGCACTTCGCTGTCGAGCAGGTGCGCGCCGGAATCGCTGATAAAACCGATATCGCCCTCGGGGCCGAGCACCGCCACACCTTCGGCCAGGTCCTGCATGAAGGCCTTGAGCCGGCTCTCGAAACGCTTGAGGTCGCGCTTGACCTTGTCCTCTTTGGAAATGTCGCGGAACTGCACCATCAACACATCGCGACCGTCCAGGTGCACCAGGGTCGCCACCGCCTCGGAAAGTATCTCTACCCCTTGCTTGGAGCGATAGCACCACTCGATGGCCCGTTGTCCGGTGCGCGCGGCGCCTTCGAGCCAGCGCAAGCCCACGGAACGCCGGTATTTCGGCGCATCGCGGGTCATGTCCGGGGCCTTGAGCGGCGTCAGTTCCTCCAGGGTAAAGCCCAGCGCTGCCAGGGCAGCGGCGTTGGCCCAGAGAATTTCCTTGGTGTGCGCGTCATGAAGAATGATGCACAGCGGCATGGCTTCGATCAGCGCATGGAAGTCGTTCGGTTTTGGCAAGTACATCGCACGGCCCTTGGCGGCAGAGATTGCAGTATGGCGTTTTATACCTGCTCGCACAGAAGGATGCGCTCAGAGGTAACCGGCGTGGGTCTAGGGGTTTTCTTTAGCGCGGGGGCTGCACGCCCCAATAGTGGTGCCCGGACGCGGTTTTTACACTGGACCTCAATGCAAGGGCAACGACACCGATTCCCTGTAGGAGCGAGCTTGCTCGCGATGAACCTGAGAGCGCCACGGGGTGCCAGGTTTCCAGCGTCATCGTTGACGACCATCGCGAGCAAGCTCGCTCCTACAGAGGTCGGTAGCGGTGTAGCCCCACTAACAATAATCAAAACGGAGAACTAGCCCATGCTGCGTTCAGCTGTCGCGCAACAAGACCCTGTGTCCGGCTCGGTCGTGCCAATGGTCGAGAGCGAGCTATTTCAGCAGGTGCTGGATGAGGTTCGTCAACGCCGCGAAGAATTCGACGCCGGCTCCCACGTGCCTCGAGACATGATCGAGCGCTTCAAGCAGGTGGGCATCTATCGTGCCGCCACGCCGAAATGCTTTGGCGGCGACGCCCTGGCGCCGGCGTTGTTCCTGCAAATGATCGAGCGCATCTCCGAAGCCGACGGCTCGGCGGGCTGGGTTGCCAGTTTCGGCAGCGCCGGTGTCTATCTCGCTGCTTTGCCGCCGCAAACCCTGGCTGAAATCTACGCCGAGAGCCCTGACCTGGTGTTCGCTGGCGGGTTGTTCCCATTGCAGCCTGCCGAAGCGGTCGAAGGCGGCTGGCAGGTCAACGGCACCTGGAAATTCGCCAGCGGCTGCAAAGGCGCCGACTTGCTCGGTGTCGGCATCGGCGCGGCGGGTGGCAAGCCTCGCACCGCAGTATTCCGCCCGGATCAGGTCGAGATCGTCGAGAACTGGGAGGTGGTTGGCCTCAAGGGCACCGGCAGCCATGACCTGCGCGTCACCGACAAGCACATCGATGAGAACTGGACGTTCATCAGGGGTGGGGCGGCGACCATCAATGAGCCGCTGTTCCGCTACCCGTCGATTGCCTACGCCGCGCAAGTGCTGGCCGTGGTCAACCTCGGTCTGGCCCGCGCCGCCCTCGATGAAGTCAGCCGCATGGCTGGCGGCGGTGGCATCACCGGCGCGCCGAAAATGGCCGACCGCGCCTACGTGCGCATCGAAATCGCCAAGGCCGAAGCCAAGCTCGCCGCCGCTCGCGGGTTCTTCTACAACGCCACCGAACAGGTATGGAACTCGATCCTGGCCGGCAATCCGGTCACGCCGGAGCAGACCAGCCTGTTGCGCCTGTCCGCGATTCACGTGTCCCAGGCCGGAGCAGAGGTGGTGCAGAGCGCCTACAGCCTGGCCGGGACCACCGCCATTTACCTGCGTCATCCGCTGCAACGCTACTTGCGCGACTCGATGGTGGTGACCCAGCACGCCTTCCTCAGCGAAGGCCTGTACGACGGCGCCGGCTCGGTGTTCCTCGGCGTGCCGCCGTTCCCGGGCTACATCTGAATTCCCTTCAACTTTTCAAGGAACCAGCTCCATGTCGCAAACCACTCAAGAACCATTGCGCGTCGTCTTCTGCATCGGCATCACCCAGAACTTTTTCGACCTGCCCACCGGCGAAGGCCTGAGCGTCTGGAAAGGCTTCAGCCAGATGATGGGCTCCCTCGGCGCGATGCCCGGCATCACTGTGCTCGGCGCCATGGACGACGACCGCCTGATGGTCGGCCCGTCCACTACCTCGCCCTGGACCGTGTACATCATGGCCGACGTCGACTGCCACCAGTCGGTGATCGACGCCTGCAATCTGTTCCGCACCACGCCGGTCGGCGAATACAGCCTGTGGCGCTACGCCAAGGTTGAAGCGCGCATCGGTCGCCCGTTGACCATCCCAGACGCAGCCAAGGTGTAAGCCATGGACGAGGCCTTGCTGCAGCGTCTGGCGACGCTCGAAGGGGAAAGTGCAGTGCGTCGCTTGATGGCGTGCTACATGGACCTGTGCGATGTGCCACGGGCGCCGATTCATCTGAGCCAGTTGGCGCAGTTGTTCACCGAGGATGCGATCTGGGAAGGCCTCGGCACCCAGACCGCGCAGACCTTCGGTCAGCATCATGGACGTGCGGCGGTGGCGACGTTTGTCGGTGGTTACCTGCCGCCATCCGATCACTTCAAGTTGAACCTGCACTACCTCACCAGCGAGTCGATCCTGGTCGACGGCAAGGCTGCGCAGGGGCAGTGGATCATGCAGCAGATCTCGACCTATGCCGATGGCCGCAACGAACTGTTCGGCACCCGCCTGAACATCGATTTCCGTTGTGTCGACGGTGTGTGGCTGATCGCGCATTTCCGCACGCAACGCTTGTTCAGCTCTCATTTATCAAAGCAGGAGCTGGGTGCATGAGTACCTTCATCAGCGAATTCCTCCTCGGCGGCAATGGCAAACGCGTTGCCATCAAGGATTCCATCGACATCGCCGGCCATGCCACCCAGTCCGGCAGCCGGGCCTTTGCCCGTGCTTTGCCAGCCCTGCGCAACGCTGAGGTGGTCGATGCGATCCTCGCGGCGGGGTGGCAAATCGTCGGCAAGACCAACATGCACGAGCTGGCGTTTGGCGTCACCGGCATCAACGACTGGACCGGCACACCGATCAACCCGCAGGCGCCGGATCGGGTGCCTGGCGGATCGTCCAGCGGTTCGGCCGCTGCCGTCGCGGCGGGGCTGGCGGACATCGCCATCGGTTCTGACACCGGTGGTTCCGTTCGGGTGCCAGCCGCCTGCTGCGGCATTGCCGGGTTGAAGCCGACCTATGGTCGCGTCAGCCGAGTGGGTGCACATCCGGCCGAATCCAGCCTCGATTGCGTGGGGCCATTTGCGGCCGACATGAATGACCTGATCGCTGCGATGCAAGTGATTTGCCCCGGTTTCCAGACTCGGGGCTTGCCGTCGAGCAACGCCTCGGTCGGCTTTCTCGACGTTGCCTGCGATGCGCATTTGCAAGCGTGCCTCGGCGCTGCCGTCGACCGTGCCGGCTGGCGCCGCAGCAGCGTGCAGTTGAGTGAGTTCGAAGCGGCGTTTACCGCCGGCTTGACGGTGATCAACTTTGAAAACTGGGCCGCGTTCGGCCACCTCACCGGCCAGGGCCTGATCGGTGCGGACGTCGAGCTGCGCCTGTTGGCCGCCAGCCGCACCAGTGCTGCCGAATTGGCGCAAGCCGAACAGGTCCGCACACGCTTCAGCCAACAGGTGGATGCCGCGCTGGAGCACTTTGAAGTGCTGCTGTTGCCGACGATGCCGAGCCTGCCACCGACGCTGGTGGAAGCCCGCAGCGCAGGCAAGGCCGTGGCCGGCATGACGCCGCTGGTACGGCCCTTCAATTTGAGCGGCCATCCGGCGCTGACGGTGCCGGTGGAAATCGATTGCGGCGGGCTGAAAGTCGGCCTGCAAATCGTCGGCCGTAAAGGACAGGACGAGGTGGTCTGCGCCTTCGGTGCGCAGCTGCAACAGAGCATGGCCCGTTAAGGGTCGGTCTCTACAACGAAATCATAAAAATAAGCCATGAGGAGAACCGCATGAGCACTCATGAATACCGGCTGATCGCAACGTCGAAAAGCCCCGAAGACCTGGTCCAGAGCGACCGCGTCGACGTCTCGCTGTACAACGATCCGGCGCTGTTCGAAGCCGAGCTGGAAAAGATCTTCTACCGCACCTGGGTGTGGGTTGCCCACGAAAGCGAAGTGCGCAACAGCGGCGACTTCAAGACCGCCACCATTGGCCGTCGGCCGGTGATCGTCGTGCGCGACAAGAAGAACAACATCAACGTGCTGGAGAACCGTTGCCGGCACCGTGGCGCCACCGTGTGCGAGAAGCACAAGGGCAACGCCACCGGTTTCACCTGCCCGTATCACAGCTGGTCCTACGGCCTGGACGGCAAGCTGCGGGCGCTGCCGTACCCGGATGGCTACGAAGGCATTCTGGAGAAATCCGAATTGCCGCTGACCAGCCTGCGCGTCGAAAGCTACGCCGGCATGGTCTTCGCCAGCTACAACGACGAGATCGAACCGCTGGAAGACTTCCTCGGCGGCGCCAAGCACTGGATGGACCTGTTCATGAAACAGGGCGCCGGCTACCCGATCAAGACCCAGGGCGAACACAAGTTCAGCTTCAAGGGCAACTGGAAGATCCAGCTGGAAAACACCACCGACGGTTACCACTTTCCGATCGTGCACAAATCGTTCATGTCGTCGGTGGATGAAGAAACCTCGGAAATGCTCTCGTTCATGACCGACGAGCAAGCCGTGACCCACTCGCTGGGCAACGGCCACAGCGTGATGGTGATGGTGCCCGAGCACGTCGACCTCGATCACGACGACGGCACCGAACAGTTGCAGGAGCGCTTCGCTCACGTCACCGAAGAGCTGTCGACAACCATGCCGGCCGATCAGGTACGTCGCATCGTGCGTTCGCTGCACGGCGCCGGGTTCAACCTGAACCTGTTCCCCAACGTGGCCATGTCGATGTCGTTCTTCCGCGTGCTGCGTCCGGTGTCGGTCACCGAAACCGAGATCCGCCACGTTGCCCTGGGCATGGACGGCGGCCCGGAAATCGCCAACCGCGAACGCATGCGCATCCACGAACACTTCCAGGGCCCGTTCGGTTTTGGCAGCCCTGACGACGCCGAAGCCTGGGATCGCGTGCAGCGCGGCTCGTATGCCGGCGTCGATGCGCCAATCCTGGTCAACCGCGGCCTGAACCGCGAAATCACCGCTGAAAACGGCGACAAGGTCAGCCACGCCACCGACGAAGGCGGCATGCGCGGTGCCTACGACATGTGGAAAAGGATGATGAGCCAATGAGCAATCACGACACCCTGAACGGTTTTACCGGCCCCTTGGCCCAGGCCATCGAATTCATCTGGCGCGAAGCCGAACTGCTCGACCACAAGAACTACGCCGAATGGGCGACCCTGTGGAGCGAAAGCGGCAAGTACATCGTGCCGATCGACCCGGACACCGAAGATTTCGAGGCCACCCTCAACTACGCCTATGACGATGCGCGCATGCGTGCCTTGCGCATCGAACGCTTGAGCGCCGGCTTCTCGCCGTCGGCAGTGGACGCGGCGAAAACCATCCGCACGATCTCGCGTTTCCGTCTGGTGGAAGCGGCCGGCGACATCGTTGAGGTCAACTCGGCGCAGTTGCTGTACGCCTACAAGCGCGGCGTGCATACGCCGTTCGTGGCCGACCTGAACCACCGTATCCGCTTCACCGACGGCGTGCCGTCACTGGAGCGAAAAGTGGTGCGCCTGATCAACTCCACCGACAGCCTGAGCGCGCTCGGCTTCCTTTTGTGAGGGCAACATCATGAGTCGAGTAGCCCTCGTAACGGGTGCCTCGCGCGGACTGGGCGAGTGCATCGCCCGCCGTCTGCACGCGGCCGGTTATCGCGTCGGTCTGGCCGACGTGCGCCTCGATGGCGTGCGGCAGCTCGCCACCGAGCTGGATGGCAGTGGCTCTACTGCCGTCGCCATCGAGCTGGATGTGCGCAGCAAGGCCGATTTCCAGCGTGCCCGCGACCTGCTCGCCGCGCACTGGGGCGGCACCGATATTCTGGTGAACAACGCCGGTGTGTCGAAGGTCGCGGCGCTGATGGACATCACGCCGGAAGAGTTCGATGAGTCGATGGCGATCAACCTGCGCGGCACTTTCGTGGCCTGTCAGGTATTCGGCGCGCACTTTGCCGAGCGCGGCTTCGGGCGCATCGTCAACATCGCGTCCCTGGCCGGGCAGAACGGTGGCACCGCCACCGGCGCACACTACGCCGCGGCCAAAGGCGGCGTGGCGACCCTGACCAAGGTCTTTGCCCGTGAACTGGCGCCGCAAGGCGTGACGGTCAACAGCATCTCGCCGGGCCCGCTGGACTTGCCGGTGGTGCGCGAAACCGTGGCGCCGGAGCGTCTGGAACAGATCCTGAAAATGATCCCGGCCGGCACCCTCGGCGATCCGTCGTACATCGCTGACAGCGTGTTGCTGTTGATTGCCGACAACGCCGCCTCCGTAACGGGCGCGTGCTGGGACATCAACGGCGGCCTGTTCATGCGCTGAGCAGCAGAAAAACACCCCCCCTGTAGGAGCGAGCTCGCTCGCGATGGTCGTCAACGATAACGCGGGAAACCTGACACCCCGTGTTGTTCTCGGGTTCATCGCGAGCAAGCTCGCTCCTACAGGGGATCGGCCCAAGCCGTACCGTTAAACAAAAAAATATTCAGGTGATGCAATGATGAAGGTGAAGATCGAAAGGATCGTCGACGAAGCGCTGGATATCCGTTCCTTTCGCCTCGTGCGCAGTGACGGCCAGCCGCTCGACACCTATGAGCCGGGTGCCCACGTCGACCTTACCGGGCCGACCGGGGTCACCCGCCAGTATTCGCTGTGCAGCCCGCCCCAGGATCGCCGTGCGTATCTGGTGGCGGTAAAGAAAGAAGCGCAGTCGCGCGGTGGTTCGCTGGCGTTGCACGAGCAGGTTGAAGAGGGCATGGAACTGGAGATGGGCGCCCCGCGCAACCTGTTCCGCCTCGATGAAAGCGCCGGCGAACACGTGCTGTTCGCGGCCGGTATCGGTGTCACGCCGCTGCTGAGCATGGCCTACAGATTGGCTGAAAGCGGCCAGCCATATCGCCTGCATTATTTCGCCCGTTCGGCGCAGTACGCTGCGTTTACCGAGCTGTTGGCGACGAACTTCGCCGAACATGTGGAATTTCACTACGGCGTGGAGCCGGCGGATCTGGATGGCGCGTTGAGTGAATGCCTGGCGCGTGCCGGCAGCGCCGCCCACGTCTACACCTGCGGCCCGGCGCCGTTCATGAACAAAGTGGTGGAAGTGGCTTCGCGCAGTCGCCCGGATGATGCCATTCACCTGGAGCACTTCGCGGCCGACCCCGCCGCCAACAGCGCGCCGACCGGCACATTCGAAGTGGAGCTGGCCAGTTCCGGCGTGGTACTGCAGGTGCCGGCCAACACCAGCCTGGTCGACGTACTGCAGGCCCACGGTTGCGACATCGACACCGAGTGCCGCGAAGGCATTTGCGGCACCTGCATCGTCGAGGTCCTGGACGGCGTGCCGGAGCACCGTGACAACTGCCTGTCGAACAAGGAAAAGGCGTCCAACAAGCAGATCTGCGCTTGTGTATCACGGGCACTTTCCGCTCGTCTGGTATTGGACCTTTAAGACCAGGAAGGCTGGAAAGCCTGCGCCGGAGCCTGTTGAATGGGCGCCCGGCGGCCATCGAGGGAGGCGATGGCTACAGAAACAACGGTTTTGACGAACCGCTCGATGAAGCGGTCGAAAAATAACAACAAAAAACGTGAGGCTTTGCGGACATGATTACAGCATCGACGGTGCGCAACGAGGCGTTCGAAAGCTGGTTGAGCCAGGTGAACCAGGCCTGTGGGCGTTTCGATGCCCGGGCGCTGGACACCGATTTCTATGGCGAACTGGCGGAGTTTCGCAGCGGTGCGATCAACCTCAGTGTGGTCGACATGGCGCACGTGCATTTGTACCGCACCAGCAAGGACGTCAGCACCAGCAGCGACGGCCACTATTACGCAGTGTTCCAGATGCGTGGCAGCTCGCAACTGGAGCAGGGCGACAACCGTGCGCTACTGGGTTGTGGCGACATCGCGCTGATCGACGCCAGCCGTCCGAGCGACATGATCTACAACGACGATTGCCGCCAGCTATCGTTGATTCTTCCGCGCCAGGTGGTCGAGCGTGGTTCGCACTTCAATGCCGTCAATTGCGCCACGCGCATCGCGGCCAGCAGCCCCTTGGCCGCGATGGCCAACAAGCTGGTGCAGGGCACCCGCCAGCAGGAAGGGCTGGACATGCAGGAGAGCGAAGCTGTGCTCGATGCCCTGGCCAGCCTGTTGCTACCGGGCATCAGCGCCCGCGACAGTGGCGCGGACCCGCACGAGCGGCAATTTCGCAAAATCATCGCCTTCATCGACGCGCACCTGAGCGACGAAGAACTGTGCCCTGAGCTGATTGCCCGTGAAGTGGGGATTTCCGTGCGCGGCCTGTACCGGATGTTCTCCAAGCGCGGCCTGGTGGTGGCGCAATACATCAAGCACCGACGCCTGGACTTCTGCGCCGAAAACCTGCGCCGCGCCGATGTCGAACTGAAGCTATCGGCGCTGTGTTATGCCTGGGGCTTCTCGGATTCGAGCTACTTCTCGTCAGCCTTCAAATCGCGCTTCGGCGTGTCGCCGGGTGCTTATCGCAAGCGCTATAGCCACAATTGATGCTGGATGTGCTGGCCCCTTCGCGAGCAGGCTCGCTCCCACAGTGATCTTCAGTGAACACAGGATTTGTGCCTGGCTGAGATCAAACTGTAGGAGCGAGCCTGCTCGCGATGGCGGTGTGTCAGGCACCATCAGTGTTGGATGTGATGGCCTCATCGCGAGCAGGCTCGCTCCTACAGTAGATCTTCAGTGAACACATAATCTGTGTTCGACGAGAATCCTTGTGGGAGCGAGCCTGCTCGCGAAGGCGGCCTCATGACCGCCGCAGATCACTCAGTGCCGCACCGGCTCTTCAGTCGGCAAATGCAGCACCTCGCGCACCAGCATGGCAATGCTGGTCACGCCCATCTTTTCCTTGATCTTGGTACGGTGCACGTCAACGGTCTTCACGCTGATGTTCAGCTCCCGCGCAATCACCTTGCTGGCCTTGCCATCGATCACCAGCATCAACACTTCCCGCTCACGGCTGGTCAGCAGTGCCAGCTTGCCTTGCAGGTTCTGCCGCTGCTGCTGATCGGCCTGGGCGTGTACGGCGGTCTTCAGCGCGGCCTGGATGCGGTCGATCATCTGCTGCGGGTTGTAGGGCTTCTCGACGAAATCCAGCGCACCATTCTTCATCGCCGTGACCGACATCGGAATATCGCCGTGGGCCGAGACGAAAATGGTCGGCAAGGTGCTGCCGCGCTGGTTGAGGATTTCCTGCAACTGAAAGCCGCTGGTCTCCGGCATGCGCACGTCGAGCACCAGGCAAGCGGGCTGCCTGGGGTCGTACTGGCTGAGGAACTCTTCGGCGCCGGCAAAGCACTGCGCCTGCACGCTGACCGACTCCAGCAACCAGGCCAGCGAGGTGCGCAGGTCCTTGTCGTCGTCAACGATATAAACAATCGGTTTACGGGTTTCCATCGGGGCTGCCACGAAAAATTCTAATTATTGTTTTCGCACGCGAACGCGCGGCACGCATTGGCTCATCGTTCTGGAGCCAGTATGCAGAATACCCACTGTGGCCGGCCCTTGCGATAAAGAAACCACCTAGTCGACTAGCGGAAACCCAACCTCACCATGGGGATCGTCAGAATGGTCGTGCCGCGCCCGCAGCCTTAGTCTTGTTCCATCACCTACGGGCCGCTTTCGACGCGGTCCTCCTGAAGGAAGGGGCATCGACATGGCCGACCTGAGCCAGCAGCAAATCGACTTTCGCAACGCCATGGCGCAGCTGCCGGCGGCGGTGAACATCATCACCACCAACGGCCCGGGCGGGCGCTGCGGCATCACCGCCAGCGCCGTGTGCTCGGTGACCGACTCGCCGCCCACCGTGCTGGTGTGCGTCAACCGCAACAGCGCTACCCACGACGTGTTCCGCACCAATGGCCGGTTGTGCGTCAACGTGCTGTGTGGCGAACAGGAAGATCTGGCCCGGCACTTCGCCGGCATGACCCAGGTGCCGATGGCCGAGCGTTTTGCCTGGGACCTGTGGGACGACGGTGCGGCCGACGTGCCGGTGCTGCGCGATGCGCTGGTGCAGCTGGAAGGGCGGATCAGCGAGTGCAAGGAAGTGGGGTCGCACTCGGTGATGTTTGTCGAGCTGGAAAAGGTCGGGGTGCGGGAGCCGCGCGATAGCCTGGTGTATTTCAACCGATTGTTTCATCGCCTTGAGCATGCGGGGGCGCATTGCTGAGAAGGCGGTGTTTTAGTCGGCCTGTCTTTTGTTGACGGTGTGTATATCCGTTGCTTCGGTAATGGCGACTGGCGGTTTCGCCCTTACGGCGAGTCCCTTTTGGCAAACGCCCCAAAAGGAACCAAAAGGTCTCGCCCCTTACGTACGGCCCCTCGCTTAGGCTCGGGGTTCCTTCGCTCCGGCATTCATCCGGGGGCATTGCCCTACGGTTTGCTTCGCTGCACCTCCCTGCAATGTGTGCGGCTTCGCCGCACGGCGCTGCGCGCCATTCCCCGGATGAACGCCTCCACTCAGCCTGCCGAGGGGGCGGGTGGATCAAGATCAAGATCAAAAGCGGCAGGCGAGCTAACGCTCGGCCTGCTCTGCTCTTCTGTAGGAGCGAGCCTGCTCGCGATGGACGTCAACGATGACGCGGGCTGCCCGAATCCCCGCGGTGTCCCGGCGTTTTTCGCGAGCAGGCTCGCTCCTACAGGGAAACGCGTTCAGCGAGCCTGCCCGCGATGGCGGTGTCTATCTGGAGTGCTTGTTTAACGGTCGTAGGAGCAACTTCCTGCAAGCTACAACGCCTTGCGTCATTACCTACAGCTACGCCAGAATCCGCCGGCTTGTGCGCCCTGGAGGCCATCGGTAACTTGGTCCGCATCACTGATTCCCAGTGATCGGGTTTAGCAGCCCGTGGTGACATGAGACGCATTGGCAGTCCAGACAGTCAGGTTTTCCCATCCCTGCACTTGATGGCAGCTGTGCGCAGGGCGCCCTCGGGCGCGCCGGTTTTGTGTCTCCCCGGTCTGCTAACCTGCGTACAGCCGCCACCCTTCGTTTAGCAGCGTATCGGTGACGGCTCCAGTTCTGGAGACCGATCGATGTTGAAGGTTACCCCCGATCCACCACATACCGATTCCTGTCCCAACCCCACGGCCCACATCATGGCCACCCCACACAAGCCCTCCACGATGTTCACCATCAACCCGCAAATCGACACCGAAACCCTGCTGGTCCACGCCTGCGAATCGCTGGCATCGGCGAGTGTCATGGCGAACGATCTGGCGGGATTTCTGCAAGGCACGCACCGCAATACCCTGCTGGGCATCGCGCAAGTGATCATGTTGGGGGAGTTGGCGGTGAACCGGGCTTTGGATCAGTTCGATCCACCCGGCTAGGCGCTGAATACAGTGGGGGAGAGTGTCAGGCAGTAAATATGCTGGATGTAATGGCCCTTTCGCGAGCAGGCTCGCTCCCACATTGATTTTGTGTCGTACAGAGAACCAATGTGGGAGCGAGCCTGCTCGCGATAGCGGTGTATCAGGCCTGCAGATATTCCCGAGCCAACAAACAAGCCCGTTCAATCAGCATCGGCGCCATTTCAATCGCCGTCGGTGTGCCCTGGCGGGTGTGAATCCAGCCCAGGTAGGTGGTGCCGCGCAGCATCAGAAACAGCGCCAGGCTCTGGCGATCCGCCTCGGTCAGCGGTTTGACCGCGTTGTAGCCGTCGAGCAGCGCCGCCTTGATCTGCTCGTAACGCGGGTCATCCAGGCAGAAGTACAGTGCCGTGGCCAGCTCGAACATGTGCCAGCCAAACCCGGCATCGTCGAAGTCGATCAACCGTAGACGCGGCCCTTCGATCAGCAGGTTTTCGGGCACCAGGTCGGCGTGAATCATGCCGAAGTTACCCAGGTGCCGACCATATTGGCGCAAGTCCTTGCGTGCCGTGCGCCGGGCCTGTTGCAGCAGATCCCGCTGCTCCTCGCTGAGCTGCTCCAGCTCCCAGAAGCGCCCCCAGAACGGGTTGGCGCCAATCAGGCCTTCCTCGTCCCAGGCATGCCGGACAAACTCGTCCGGCTGCTGCCAGTCCACCGAATGCAGGTGAATGCGCGCGGCAATGGCGCCAGCTTCGCTGAACAGGAAATCGATTTCGGTACCGGCCTGCACCCCGTTCTCCGAGGTGCCGGCGGTCGCGCCGGGCAGCCAGGCGAGCATGTCGATGTGGCGTGGCTCGCCGATGGCCTGATGGGTGACTTCGACCAGGTGGCTTTGATCTTGCGCACGGATGATCTGCGGCACGGTGATGCCGGCGCCGGCCAGCGCTTCCATCCATTGCAGCTCGGAGCGCAGCGCGGCTTCGCAGTGATAGCCATTGCGATGGATGCGCAGGGCCACCCGCTGGCCGTCGTGGCGGTGGGCGGAAAATACCGCGTTCTCGCGAAACTTCACCAGTTCAATGTCGGCGAATTCGCCGTCCCACTGTTGCAGGGCATGGCGCGCCAGTTCGTGCAGACGGGCCACTTGCTGGTCATGGGGCAGGCTGTGGAATTCAGTCATGGCAAGAGCCTCAAATCGCGCTGAGCGCGTTGTCCAGGGTGTCGACGAACAGGTCCGCGTGGTCGCGGCCGAACACCAGCGGTGGGCGAAGCTTGAGAATGTTGTCGCCAGCGCCGATCTTGCTGATCAGCACGCCGTTCTCGCGCATGTCGTTCACCACCTTGCGTGCCTCCAGTCCGGCCGGCTCTTTGCTGGCGTGGTCGCGCACCAGTTCCATGGCGAAGAACAGGCCCTTGCCGCGCACGTCGCCGATGATCGAGTGCTTGTCGGCCAACACTTGCAGGCGTTGCTGCACATAGGCACCGACGCTTTGTGCGTTTTTCAGCAGTTGCTGTTCTTCGATCACGTCCAGTACCGCCATGCCGACCGCTGCCGCCACGGGCGAACCGCCGAAGGTGTTGAAGTACATGGCGTGGCGCCCGAAGGACTCGACCAGCGCCTTGTGGGTGATCAGCCCGGCCAGTGGATAGCCGTTACCCATCGGTTTGCCGAGGGTGACGATGTCCGGCACCACGCCGTGTGCCTGATGGCCCCACAGGTGATCGCCGGTGCGGCCAAAGCCCGATTGCACTTCGTCGGCGATGAACAGCCCGCCAGCGGCACGGATCAGCGCCGCGGCCTTGTTGACGAAGCTGGCCGGCACCCGGGGCAGGCCTTCGTTGGCGAACAGGGTATCGATCAGCAGGGCGGCCGGGCGAATGCCCTGGGCCTGCATCGAGGCAATCGCCGCCGCGATGTTCGCCGCATATTCCTCGGCCAGTTGTGCCTCGGTGGTACCGGCCGGTGCGTGGTACAGGCACGGAATCGGCACGGCGCGCGCATGGGCGGCGAAGGGCTCCGGCGAGGGCAGGGCGGTGGTGACTTCTGCCAGCGATGCCGAGTTGCCGTGGTAGTTGTAGTCGCTGACGATAATGCCGGTGCCGCCACTGGCAAACCGCGCCAGGCGCAGCGCCAGTTCGTTGGCTTCGCTGCCGGTGCAGGTGAACATCGCGGTGTCCAGCGGTGCGGCGAAGGTCGCGGTCAGGCGTTCGGCGTAGCGCACCACGTGTTCATCCAGGTAGCGGGTGTGGATGTTCAGCGTGGTGGCCTGGCGGTGCATGGCCTCGGTCACGTGGGGGTTGCAGTGACCGACGCAGGGCACGTTGTTGTAGACGTCGAGGTAGCGGCGGCCGTCGACGTCGAACAGCCAAACGCCCTCGCCACGCACCAGGTGCAGGGGTTTGTCGTAGAACAGCGGCGAAGCGCTGCCGAGCACGCGATGACGGCGATGCAGGAGAGTGTCTTCAGGCATGGTCTGGAACCTCGATAACGGTGGTGCGACGGTTGCGCAGCAGGTAATTGAAAATGCTCAGGGTGAAGGTCACGGCGAGGGCGATCAGCATCAGCATGTCGAGCTGGAAGCAGGCGGCGATCACCACCAGCGTCAGGACCAGGCCCAGCGACGCAACCAGTTTGCCGCCGACCAGGGTGAACGGCCGTGGCAGGTCCGGTTGGTTGCGCTTGATGTGCAGGTACGCGCCGAAAATGAACAGGTAGCAAACGTTGAGCAGCAGCACGACCGCCAGCATCACCGTGGCCGGGTCGACTTCGGACATCGGCAGGCCGATGGCGCTGATCAGCAACAGTGCCGGGTAAGGCGTGCCCCGTTTGCCGGTCTTGCCCAGCCATTGCGGGAACAGGCCGTCACGGGCCATGGCGAACAGTTGTCGGGAGGCGGCATACACCAGCGAAAAGAAGGTAGCGATCAGGCCGAATACCGCGCCGCAGCCAATCACTTTGGCCAGCCACGAGCCTTCACCGAAGGCGCTGTTACTGGACATCGCGGCGTACAGCGGATCGCCCGCCGAGCCAACCAGTTCGACACCACCGGCACCTGGTGCACACACCAGCACCACCAGCGCGGTCACCAGCAAGGTGCCAATGGCCGCCAGAATGCCGCGGGGCATGGTGCGACCGGGGTTGTGCGCTTCTTCGGCGGCCGAGCCGGTTTGCTCAACGGTGATGAACAACCAGATGGCGAATGGCACGCAGGCGAAGATGCCGCCAAGGCTGACCGGTGTTGCGACGCTGGCGGGCAACTTCAGCAGGTTGGCCAACTCGACATGGGGCGCCATGGCCACGCCAAACGTCAGCAGGGCGACGACGGCGATCACACCGGCAATGAACGTCAGGCCCATGGCTTCACCGACGCCACGCATGTGGATGCCGATGATCACCGCGAACAGGGCAATCTTCACCGGCCAGCCACCGAGGCCGAAAATCGATTCGGTGTAGGCGCAGATAAAGGTGGCCGCCGCACCGGTGCCGATAGTCAGGGCAATCGCGCAGGCGACGCCGACGAGGTAACCCACGAACGGTCCGAATGCACTTTGTGCATACACGAACACACCACCGGCACTCGGCAACGCCGTGGACAGTTCCGCCACGCACAAGGCCAGGCCGCCACAGAGCAGGGCCATCAACAAGGTGGCAATCAGCATGTTCAGCCAGCCACCGGCCGCCAGCCCGAAGTTCCAGCCGGAAAACTGCCCGGCCACCACCAACGCAATTCCGAGGCCGGCAATCTTTGGCCAGCCCAGCGCACTTTTCTTAAGCACAGAAGTCTCCCGCGACCCGAAGGCCGAATTATTGTTTTAGTGAGGTATGGAGGGGTTCAGCGTTGCTTTGCAGGGCACCCTGGAGCGGGTTAGGCCCTGGGTTCGGCTTCGATACTACGCCTGGGGGGCTGCGCGGCAGGTGTGTGCGCATGCCATGTCGTTGGTTGTGGGTGCCAGATTTGGTGGTGAGGAAATTGCCTGTGGAAGCAAAGGTTCTCACTCCGTCATCCCCCACGGTCATTCAGTGCCGGCTCGCAACACGTTATTCTTCAGATATACGAACTGCTTCTAAATTGAAAACATCAAGATATTTGAAGTGGAGAAAACCGCCGGAAACAATTGCAATGCCCCCCGAGAGAATAAATACCCCGCTGATTGAAATGAGTGCAGAAAGCCAAGCACCAAAAATCGGGTCAACTATCATGAATAATAAGGTTAAACTCCGTGCCGTCGCTGAAACTGTTCCAAGATTAGATACAGGGCAGTATTTTTGTAGGCTTACACTAAATCCTAAAGAAGTTAGCCCATACGTAAAGCCGGCGACAAAAAATAAAGACGTTAATATCAGAAATATTGATGTCGATTCTGGTTTTTCGAACAGTCCTGCTACGGCTATCATCAGCCCAAACGTAAAAATGGAAAGTGTGGAGCAAAAATAAATCTTGCTGGGGTAGACAAGTTTGAAGCACAAACCAGCCAGGATTCCACCAAGAGCTGTTGAGCTAACGATTGCTCCAAATACGTAAGCTTCAAAGCCGATTTCCTTTAAGAACAGACTAAGAAGGGAGTCGTAACACCCCAGCACCGCTGATTGAATCAAGGCGCAAATAAAGAATAATTGCGTAGAAGGGCCGCTTTGGAGCATTACTCTTAGAGCCTGGAGATTGCCCAGCGATCGTTTTTCCACCTGGTGTGTTTTTTTATCTCGAGTACGTAATGAAAGCATGGTCACACAGAAAATGCCGAATAGTGAGAAAGCAGCGGAGATTAAAAAACCGTTTGCTTTGTCGGTTGTGCTGGCTATGACTCCCGCTGCGAGTGGCGAGCAGACTTTTATAAATTGATCAGTTACTGTAATGAGTGAAATGTTATTGACAAGATCTTTGTTTGTTAATAGTTTTCGGGTTAAAATTATTTCCGCTGCGCCGGATCCAAGGTTCGATATTCCCTTCATGCAGACAAAAAATAAAAAATAAACTTCAGTGGTTGCTCCGAATAGCAAACAAGCGATAATGAATCGGCTTGTAAAGCTGAATATCAAGAACTTGAAAGGGTTTGTGTGGTCAGCTAAAGTGCCTAAAATTGGGCCTAATAAAAGGGATGGAAGCCCATATAATGCTGCTGCATATCCTAAAGTTAATGGTGATGCATCGAATCCAAATGTGAGTACTGTGAAAATTAGAATGAAATCTACCCATAACGTGGCTGAACTGCTAAGTCGAATTCCGCATAGATAATTGTAGCCTTTTACTTGAGGAGGTCTCACAGTTTGCTCCTTTTGAGGCTGTACATTGTCTGATTTTTTGCAAAATAGATATTTTGTTGCTCAAGCAAAAGAACTCAAGGTCTGTTGATGAGTTAATAAAACATCTTCGCTTGGTGTTTAGTTAGACCTATTTTAAAAAATGGTCAATAAACTGACTTGTAGGAATGTTCGTCTAGAAATAATCTTGTTTTCTTACAATAAAATCCTACTAAATTACAGAATTTGAATTTGAATCAATCTATTGCGGATCGCAAAATATGGAGGCGTGTCTGGATTTTATGCGGGAAATTGCATATTTAGTAATATTAAGTTACTTAATTGTGGTTAAGGTTATGCCCGCTGCTGCGGGCGATTGATTTAGTCATTGAGAAGGGAGCAAGTAATGGCCATGAACCACGCGTGACTCGGCCGGTGTTTAGTCCGGCCGTTTATTGTGATTATGTACTAATTGTTTACGTTAGTTGGTATGGATCAAGCCAAAGCCATATATCAGCTAAAACCATCCTCAGATCCGAAAACTCCCCACCAACTGATTCAACCGCGCCGCCTGTTGCTCCAGCTCGGTACAAGCGCGCAATGTCGATTGCAAGTTCTCCACGCCTTGCTGGTTCAAGGTGTTGATCTGGGTAATGTCGACGTTGAGGGCCTCGACCACCGCGGTCTGTTCTTCGGTGGCGGCGGCGACGGACTGGTTGACGTTGTCGATCTCGCCGATGCGCTGGGTCACGCTGCCCAGGCGGGAGCCGGCGAGGTTGGCGATGGTCACGCTTTCTTCGCTGTGGCGCTGGCTCTCGGTCATGGTGGTCACCGATTCCCGCGCACCCACTTGCAGCTCTTCGATCATCTGCTGGATCTCCAGCGCCGAGGTCTGGGTGCGTCCGGCCAGGCTGCGCACTTCGTCAGCGACGACGGCGAAACCACGGCCCGCTTCTCCGGCCCGCGCCGCTTCGATCGCTGCGTTGAGCGCCAGCAGGTTGGTCTGCTGGGAGATGCCCTTGATCACCTCGAGGATCTGCCCGATGTTCACGGTCTTGTCGTTGAGCACTTCGATGTTGGCGCACGATGCACTGATCTTGCCGGACAGTTCGTTCATCACTTCGATCGTACGCTGCACCACCTGGCGCCCATCCTCGGCCTGTTGCCGGGCATTGGAGGCCTGATGCGAGGCATCGGAGGCGTTATGGGCGATCTCCTGTGCGGCTGCGCCCAACTGGTTGATCGCCGCCGCCACACTATTGGTGCGGGTGGATTGATCGTCGAAATTGCTCATCGACGAGTTTGAAGCATCCAGTACCCGCCTCGCGCCTTCGTTGACCCCCAGCGCCGCCGATGACACCTCGCGGATCGAATGGTGGATGCGCTCGACAAAGCGGTTGAAAGCGGTCGCCAGTTGCCCGATTTCATCGCGAGATTGCACTTGCAGGCGCCGGGTCAGGTCGCCTTCGCCCAGGGAAATGTCTTCCATGACCCGGGTCAGCACTTGCAGCGGCCGGGTGATGCGCAGCGCCGTGTACCAGATCAGCAGCAGGCCGAGCAGGGCCGAGCCGCCACCGAGCAGCAATTCAAGGGCAGTGCTTTGCACGCCTTGGGCATCAAGTTCTTTTTGCAATGTGGTGACCGGTGCCAGCAACACGCTCTGTGGCACGCCGACCAACACGCCCCATGGCGCGGCACCGGCAATCGGCGACAGCGGCTCAAGGACCTTGATCTGCCGGGTGTCGACAAATACCTCGGGTTTGCCCTGGTGCAGGGCGTCCATGACCTCGTTGCTGTCCATCGGTTGGCCCAGGCGATTGACATCCTGGCTGTTGGCGGAGATCACCCCGCGCGGGCTGACGATGCTGATCCGGCCGTTGCCGTCGAACAGTGCACGGGCACTGGTTTCGCTGTTCTGCTGCAGGGCGGCGAGGTTGATGTCCAGGCCCACCACGGCGATGACCTTGCCGTTTTCCAGTAGAGGGAAGGCCACACTGGTCACCAGTTTGCGGCTGCCGGAGGCTTCATCGAAGTAGGGCTCCAGCACACAGGCCTGGCGGGTGTCGCGGGCGCAGGTATAGAAGGCGTTGTACGGTGCGCCGCTCGGCCCCGGCTCGGTGTTGGCGAGCAGGCCTTCGTCGCCGATCACCGCTTGCAGTTCGCCGGGTTTGCTCTGCACCCAATACAGCGAAAAGCGTCCGGTTTCGTTGCTGCCAAATTCCGCCTGGTTGGCGAAACCGGCGTCGGCGCCATCGAGGGCGCCGGGTTCGAAAATGACATAAAGCCCGAGCAGGTCGGGCTTGTCGATCAAGGCCTGGTGGAGCTGGGTGCTCAGCTCCTGGCGCAGTTGTTGGCGGGTCAGGTTGCCCCTTTGTTGCAGTTGTCGCAGGTACAACAGATACCGCGATAACCCCTGGCCGAATTCGTGGGTCTGCATGAAGGTGCGTTGCACTTGCATGGCCTGCACTTTGCCCAGAGCCTGCATGTGCTCCCTGGCCGCATTGGCGAGCATGTCGCCGCTGGCTTGCGCCACTTGCTGGCTGCTCTTGTGGGTCTGATAGAGCGACAAACCCATCAGCAAGCCGACGACCAGCAGCAGGCAGAGGCCGGCGAGGAGGGTGATCTTGCTCTGGATCGTCAGGAATTTTTTGTGCATTGGAAATACCTTTTTCCACACGGGCAACGACAGCGCCGTTGCCCGTGGCCGAAATTAGAAGCCAGTGACGAACAGCAGTTGGGTATAAACGTTCTGGTCGTTGTTACCCAGTTGCGTGCCGCCGTTGTCAGCGCTCTTGTCCGGTTGGTAGATGCCCACCAGCGGCATCACGGTCAGGTGATCGTTGACGTGCCATTCGGCATACAGATCGACTTCGTGACCATCGGTGTTGCCCAGGTTGCGGTCGATGGTGTCGTAGTTGAAGTACAGCGCGCCCAGGTTCAGGTTTTCCAGCGGCGAGACCTTCAGCCCGACGTTCTGGATGCGCGAGTTGGTGTTGAACGGCCCGGCGTAGTTGCCCGCCACTTCGCCCTGGAACCAGGTGCCAAAACCACGGCTCATGCCGTAGAACAGGGTGTCGTAGCCTTCCGAGAAGCGGCTGTAGCGGTAGCTGACGTTCGGCTTCCAGGCAGCGTCGGAGAACGTCCAGCCAGCTTCCAGGTACCAGGCGTCTTCGTTGGCGGCGTGGGGTTTGTCCTGCTTGGCGTATTCACCGGAGAGGAACAGGTCTTTCACGCCGGCATTGCCTGCCGCGCGCACACTGTAGGTCTTCATGCCGTCGCGTTCGAGTTGCGCCGGGGAGGCGAACTGTTCGTCGACGTCGGTGGTCTTGATGTAGGTCAGGCCGACCGTGCCGGCCTCGGCCACGTGCTCCAGGGTACCGACGTACATTTCGGTCTTGGCCTGGGCGCGGTTGTCGGACTTGAGCCACATCAGGTCGCTGCGCCAGCCTTCCTTGCCACCCAGACGCAATACAGCGGTTTCGTCGAAGGCTTTGCGCGCCGCCAGATAGTAGGCGCCGCCGCGGTTGAATTCACCGTCGGCCAGGCCTTTGCCGATGTTCAGCGCGTCGCCATCGATCAGGAAACCATCACCGACGATGATGTTCTGGCGACCGAAGGACAGGTCGACGCCGTCCTTGCCCAGCGCCCCGAACAGGTCCGCGGAACGCCAGCCGAGGTAGGCGTCTTCGAACTTGGTGGTGCGTTCCGAACCGTCGCTGAAGCCGGCGGCATCGCCATCGCCCCAGGTGCCGGAGCTGAGCATGTTGCCCGCGCCGTAAGCCGTGCCCGCACCGCCAAGGCCCTTGTCGAAACTCAAACCGTATTTGATGTAGCCCTCGCGCCACGACGACGAACCTTCGTCGAGGCGGCCGGACAGGGCGTAGTTTTCCTGGCTGTGGAAAATGCCGAACGCCGCTTCCAGAGTGGCGTTCAGATGGCTGTCGTCATCGGCGTAGAGTTCATAGGCACCGGCATTTCCGGCACTGATCATCAGCGCCAGCGTCGAGAGACGAAGCAAGGGGGACTTGAGCATGGTGTGGCATCCGTTCTTGTTCTTGAGCGCAGGTTTGCGGTCTTTTTAGATACTAAGGCCCGACTTTTCCCTGCCCTTTTCCCTGTTTGCCAATAAGTTGGCTGTGCATGCCAGATTGCCCGGTTTGGCAGCCCGGCCAACACAACTGGCACGCAGGGCAAAACCTGCGGGCCGGCGACCACCGACAATCCCTACCAACCTGCCGAAGCTCCCTGCCTTGGCATTTTTAGTGTTGGCGTTCGCCTGGCGGCGAGTGCGCGGATTTTCAAGGTCGGTTTCTTATGTTCACTTCGCTGCGTTTGTCCCTGATCGGTTTGCTGTCCTTCACCCTGGTTCAGGCGGTGTCTGCTGCCGAGTGCGCCACCGATACCCACCGTGGTGCCGAAGTGTTTGCCACTGAATGCAGCGTCTGCCACGCGGTGACCAAAGGCACCACCGGCATGATGGGGCCGAACCTGTTCGGTGTGTATGGACGCAAGTCCGGCTCGCTGCCGGGCTTCAGCTACTCCCAGGCCATGCGCGACAAGGACGTTGACTGGCAAGCCGAGAACATCACGCAACTGATCACCCAGCCCCAGGCCTACGTGCCGGGCACTTACATGCCGTACATGGGCCTGGCCTCCGCCGACGACCGCCAGGCCGTTGCATGCTTCCTTAAAGAACAACACTGATCAGGCCGGATTTGCGCCTGAACACATCGTCTGAATGAAAGGTGAATTATGAGCAACGTTGAAATCCTGCCCCAGGTTGCTGCATTCCTCGAACGTCGCCACGGCTGCTTCATCGATGGCCAGTGGGTGTTTGCCGAGGGCGACAGCATCGCCGTGGTCAACCCGGCCACCGGGCAAACCCTGTGTGAAACCCTGGATGCACCGCTGGAAATCGTCGAACGCGCCGTGCAGTCGTCGCACCAGGCCTTCAAGTCGGGCGTTTGGTCGGGCCTGCGCCCGGCGGACCGTGAGCGCATCCTGCTGAACTTCACCCGTCTGGTCGAAGAACACGCCGAAGAACTGGCCCAGCTGGAAACCCTGAGCCAGGGCAAGTCGATCAACATGGCCCGCGCGCTGGACCTGAACGCCACCGTGGAATTCATGCGCTATATGTCCGGCTGGGCGACCAAGATCGAAGGCCAGACCTTCGACGTGTCGATCCCGTTGCCACCGGGTGCCAAGTTCACCGCCTTCACCAAGCGTGAGCCTGTCGGTGTAGTGGTCGGCATCGTGCCGTGGAACTTCCCGCTGCTGATCGCGGCCTGGAAGCTGATGCCAGCCCTGGCCACCGGTTGCACCGTGATCATCAAACCGGCCATGGAAACCCCGCTGACCGCCATGCGCCTGGCCGAACTGGCACTGGAAGCGGGCATCCCGGCCGGCGTATTCAACGTGGTCACCGGCGGTGGCGCCTCCGTCGGCGGCGTGCTGACCTCGCATCCTCTGGTGAGCAAAGTGTCGTTCACCGGTTCCACCGCCGTGGGCAAGAGCGTCGGCGTGGCGTGCATGGAGAACATGACGCGCTTCTCCCTGGAGCTGGGCGGCAAGAACCCGATGATCGTGCTCGCCGATGCCGACATCGAGAAAGCCGTGCAAGGCGCGATCCTCGGTGGCTTGCTGAACAACGGCCAGGTCTGCGCAGCAGCCTCGCGCTTCTATGTGCACCGTTCGATCCATGACCAGTTTGTCGAGGCCCTGGCCGCCGCCGTCTCGGCGATGCCGATTGGCGCGGGCATGAACTGCGACGCGGCGATCAACCCGCTGGTATCGCGCAAGCAACAGCAAAGCGTACTCAAGCACATCGAACTGGCCCGCAAGGAAGGTGCGCGGGTGGTGACCGGCGGTGAGTTGCTGCAAGGCGACGGTTTCTTCGTGCAGCCAACCATTCTGGCGGACATCGACCACAGCATGGCCGTGGCCCGCGAAGAAGTCTTCGGTCCGGTGCTGGGCGTGATGCCGTTCGACGACGAAGACGCCGTGATCGAACTGGCCAACGACAACCGCTACGGCCTGGCCGCCAGCCTGTGGACCAACGACCTGGGCAAGGCGATGAACCTGGTGCCACGCATCGAGGCCGGCACCGTGTGGGTCAATGCCCACGTGCTGCTCGACCCGGCGATGCCGTTCGGTGGCGTCAAGCAATCGGGCATGGGCCGCGAGTTCGGCCGTGCGGTGATCGAGGCTTACACCGAGCTCAAGTCGGTGTGCATCGCGCATTGACCCAGTGACTGCCTGCTGCGTGATCGGGCATCACGCGGCAGGCGGTTTCGCCAGTTCAATACCTGCGGCACCCAGCCGCTTGAGTATTTCAAACAGCAGCGCACTTTTGATCGCACCGACCGTGCGCGGGCTGGCGACATAACCGGTGATGGCCAACGTGATGCCTTCAGGTTTGAGCTCACTGAAGCGCAGATATGGCACCGGTTTATCCAGAATGGATTCATGTTCGGCGAAGGTGTCGTAGAGCAGGTTCTGTACTTGCTCAGGGTCGATGTCCAGCGGAAACATCAGTTCGAGTTTCACCACACCCTGGGCGCTGCCGCCGAGGGTGACGTTGCGCAGGTTCTGCGAAATCAGATGCGAGTTGGGCACGATCATGATCGAACGGTCGGCGAGTTGTATTTCCGTGGCCCGCACGTTGATCCGACGTATATCGCCTTCGACGCCGCTGATGCTGATCAGGTCGCCGACCTTCACCGGGCGTTCGGTCAACAGGATCAGGCCGGAAATGAAGTTCTTCACGATCTCCTGCAGGCCGAAGCCGATACCCACTGACAGGGCACTGACGATCCAGGCCAGGTTGGTCCACTTGATCCCCAGCGACGACAGCGTCAGCAGCACCACCGACGCGTAACCGAGATTGGCAAACAGGGTACTGAGCGAGGCGCACATGCCCGGGTCCATCTCGGTTTTCGGCAGGAACTCCTTGTCCAGCCAGCGGCGTAGCGTGCGGATCAGATAGACGCCGATCATCAGTGTCAGGACGGCACGCATCAAGTTGTCCGGGACGATGTTCAGCGCGCGCAGCCCTTCACCGCCGAGTATGGCCACAGTGCCGGTGACCAGTTGCCCGAGTGTCGTGCCGATCCCGCCGACAAACAACGCAATGACGGCAATCAGTATCAGGATGGCGCGGCCCGCCCCGGATAACACGGTGCAGATCTGTTCCAGGCGCGGATTGCCGATACCCAGCAGCTGTTTGATGGTCCTGCCGGTGGGTTGCCGGGGTGAAAACAGGTAATCGCAGCTGTCCTGGTAAACCTGCGTAAGCAGGTAGAAACCGGAGAAGATGATGAATATCCAGACCATTTCATAGGTGATGAACCGGGCCATCGTCACGTAGCCGATCATCAGGGCGAACAGCGACACCACTACGGCTGCGCCGGTAAACGCATAAATCAGGCCGGCGGAGGTAGTGACGCCTTCGGGGGATTCTCCGGCGATGATCAGGTCCCGGCGAGTCTTGCTGACGCGCAACAGCAGCGCACCGATCACCAGGGCCGCGACCAGCGCCACGATGCCCCGGCCGAGCAACACCACTTCGGCACTCATGCCGGTGACATTACTCATCTGCACCAGTGTCACCAGCACCAGCAGCAGGCTTGCCAGCAACCTCGGATAGCGCGCCATCGCCAGCGCCACCGGATCGGCAATATCGGGCAGGCGCCATGAGGGATGTCTGGTCGACAGCAGTGCACGGCTCAATCCGGTGATCAGCACGCAGGTATAGGCCAGCTTTTCCAGATACTGCGCCAGATCGGCCAGCAACGGGGTGTAGGGCAGTTGCCGGGTCGCGGCAAAATGCAGCAGTTGCAAGGCTGCGCCGGCGGTCAGCACCGTTGCCAGTACCGACGCCAATGCAAGGGAGCTGCGCCGCAACCGGCCTTCAGGCATTCGATGGATGCACAGCCACGCCAGACCCCGGCCGGCGAACCGTCGCCCCACGGTCCAGATGGCCAGGGCCAGTATCAACAGGGCGGCCGTGATCCCGCGCTGCCCGGGTTGCCAGGCCGCCCGGTGCGTGGCCCCGAGTTGCTCGATGAGGGCACTGAAACGCTGGCGGTCTTCTGCCGGAAGGTTGAACAGGGGCGACCAGAAAACCGGGTTCAGGATACTGGTGGTTTGCTGGGTCACTTCCGCTTCCAGCAGGCTGCGACGAATACTGGCTATCTGGGTGATCAGCTCGGCGGCACTTTTTTTCAGCGCTTCCAGGGTCTTGAGTTGGCTATCGATCCTGTTTTTCTGTTCGCCCAGGGTGTCTCGCTGGGTGGTAATGGCTGACGTCACCTGTGCGTTCTCGGCGAGGGGCACGGGCCCCAGCACGTTGAGTTGCGCCTGCAATTGCGCCTGCCCGGGCAGCAGCGATGTCGACAGGCTATCAATATCCTTGATGAGTACCTGCACCTGATTCTGTGCGCTTTCCAGTTGGGTGTAATTAGTGGCCAGGGAAACCTGCTGCTTGAGGCTGTTCAACTGGCTTTGCAGCCCCAGCAGGTCGTTGTCGGGGATGCTGATGACCGGAGGGGTGGCGGCGGGGGCAAGACTGTCGGCCATGGGTGTCGCCAACAGCCAGCCCGGGCTTGCCGCCAGAAATGCGAAGGCGATGCAGATCATTGACTTCAATACATTGCACATCGGCGTGCTCGACGGGTTATTCACTTAGCCAATGAGGTTAGGCCATGACACGCACCCTTGAGCGATGTTTTGTCGCAAGTGACCCGGGCGGGTTTCGCCCGGGTGTTACTCATGCTGTTGCCGCGCCGGGAAAAACAGCTCGAAGCAGGTGATGCCGTCGGCACTGCTGACATGGCAGGCACCGTTGTGCAGTTGCATGATGGTCGCCACGATCGACAGGCCCAGGCCATTGGATTGGGAGGAGCGTTCGCGGGATTCATCGACCCGGTAGAAGCGTTCGAACAGCCGTGGCAGATGGTGGGGCGCGATGGTCGGGCCGTGGTTGCGCACTTGCACCTGGATGCCGTCGGCAGTCGGGTTGGCGTGGATGCACAGCTCCGAATGCGGGGCGCCGTACTTGATGGCGTTGGCGCACAGGTTGGCCAGGGCACGACGCAGCAACATGGGCTCGGCCCAGATCAAGCCGCTGCCCTGGGCATTGATGCAGATGCCAACGTCGCCCGCCGGGCCTTCGAAGTAATCGGCCATGCGTTGCATTTCGTCGGCGGCATCCAGTTCCTGACGCTGGCGCAAGGCACTGCGCGGATCGGTGCGGGCCAGAAACAGCATGTTGTCGAGCATCCGCGCCAGGCGTTCCAGCTCTTCGACGTTCGAGGCCAACAGCTGCTGATAGGCGTCGGTGCTGCGGTTCTGCTGCAAGGCCACCTGGGTTTCGCCCAGCAGATTGTTGATCGGCGTGCGCAGCTCGTGGGCCATGTCGGTCGATACCTGGCCCAGCTGTATGAAGCCTTTGTCCAGTCGGTCGAGCATGGCGTTGAAGGCGTCGATCATCGGCAACAGTTCCAGCGGCGCGCCCTGGCTGTCGAGGCGTTCGTTGAGATTGCCGACGTCGATGCTCTGGGTGTGACGGGCCAGGCGCCGCACGGGTAACAGGCCGCGATGCACCAGCACATAACCGGACAGCGACAGCAAAATCGCCGCGACGCTGGCGAACAGGTACACATTGAAGCGGTAGTCGGCGAGCACGGCGGTGCGTTCGGTCATCAAGCGCCCGGTCACCACTTGCAGGCTGCCCAGGTCACCCGAGTCGATGGTCGCCGCCAGGGCGGAAAACGGCACGCCATTGACGTTGGGCAAATGCTGCACGTCGTTCAGGGTCAGCCGATGATCCATCGCCACCGGGGTCAGCACCGGCATTTGCAGGTTGCCCGGGTTGACCACCAGCAACGGCGGTTGGCCAGGGGTGCCGATGGTCAGCAGGGCCTCGCGGTTGCCCATCATGTTCTGGAACAGCGCCGGCTTGGCCTTGATCAGGTCCAGGGTATTGCTGTCATTGAGGAAGGTGCGCAACTGGTCGATGCGGGTGATCAGGGCAATGTCGTCGCGACGGATCAACTCGCGCTCCAGGTCGCGGTACAGCGCGACACCCAGCAGCCCCAGCGAGACAAACGCCAGCAGGGCAAACACCAACGCCAGGCGCAGGGTCAGGGAGTGGCTCAGACGGGAGGCGGATTGCAGCGGTGTCATCGCATTCATGGGGGCGTTCAGGGTTGAGTGTCGAAGCGGTAGCCGATGCCGCGCACGCTGTGGATCAACTTGAGCGGGAACGGATCATCGATTTTCAGGCGCAGGCGGCGCACCGCGACATCGACGACATTGGTGTCGCTGTCGAAATTCATGTCCCAGACCCGCGAGGCGATCATCGAGCGTGACAGCACTTCGCCCTGATGCGTGGCGAACAGGTGCAGCAGGGCAAATTCCTTGTTGGTCAGGGTAATGCGATTGCCGGCGCGGCTGACGCGCCGCTTGAGCACGTCGATCTGCAGGTCGTCGACGTGCAGGTGCTCTTCTTCCCGGGTAGGGCCGCGCCGGGTCAGGGTGCGCAGGCGTGCCACCAGTTCGGCGAAGGAAAACGGTTTGATCAGGTAATCATCGGCGCCCAGTTCCAGGCCTTTGATGCGGTCGGCGATGTCATCCCGGGCGGTGAGGAACAACACCGGTGTGTCGGCTTCCTTGCGCAAGCGGCGCAGGACTTCCCAGCCATCCATCTTCGGCATCATGACGTCCAGCACGATCACATCGAAGTCGTGTTCCAGGGCCAGGTGCAGGCCATCGACGCCGTCCCGCGCCAGGCTCACGGTATATCCGAGTTCCTGCAGGCCGTTGAGCAGGTAATTGCCGGCCTTGGGTTCGTCTTCGACTACGAGGATGTTCATGAAAGTCTGCCTGGTTCGGTCGGGCTACAGGGGCAAGCCAGTGGCGCAAGTGTAGCCCGATCAATCGTCGATACAGGCATGCGATCAGTTCTCGCCAATGCAATTCACGCCCAGGGCCTGATAGTCCAGCTGGTGCTCGCGACCCTGGTGATCGAGGTAGTTGAACTGCGCCGGCACGATGCCGCACTGGCCATTGAGATCGGTCATGGACAGCACTTTGGCGACATCCACGTCCACGTAAAAGCCGTCCTTGTCGTGGATGACGGGTGAAGTGGATTGTGTCGCGGCAAACGCCGAACCGGTGGCGAGCAGGGCGACTAAACCAGGGATCAACATTTTCATGACGAGTCTCTCTCTACAAGGGCAGGGTGGCTGCCGGTGGTTGGCCTGACAGTGAGTTCAGGTTAACGAGGCGATCCGGACAGCCGACCAACAGCTTGATGACAAAGTTGTAATGAAACGCCGGTTTGAACACCCAGGTCCCTGTGGGAGCGAGCCTGCTCGCGAAGGCGGTGTATCAGCCAACATCAATGTTGAATGTGATGGCCTCTTCGCGAGCAGGCTCGCTCCCACAAGGGGCCAGCAGCGCCATTGGGATATGGTTTCAGCAAAACAGATCAACCCGTGGATCCATGGCCTAAGCTTGTTCGCAGGCCCATGCCCATCGAGCACCTCGATGGGCAAGCGGCACCTATAAAAACAATGCAATCAGGAGATGCCCATGTCCGCTTTGATCCGTCGTTTCAGTCTCAACATGGCCGCTGGTTTGGCCGCTACCATGCTGGTCGCACCAGCCTTCGCACTGGACACCGTGAAATTCATGGCCCCGGGCTCGGTGGGCGGTGGTTACGACCAGACCGCCCGGGTACTGGGCAAGGCCATGGTCGAAGCCAATACGGCCAAGGCGGTGACCTTCGAGAACAAGGGCGGGGCGGGCGGGACCCTGGGGCTGGCGCAGTTTGCCAACAGCACCAAGGGTGACCCGAATGCATTGCTGGTGGTTGGCGCGATCATGGTCGCGGGCATCGAACAGAACAAACCGCAGATCAGCCTGAAGGATGTAACGCCGATTGCGCGTCTGTTTACCGAATACAACGTGATTGCGGTGCGCAAAGAGTCTGAGTACAAGACCCTCGATGACCTGATCAAGGCCTTCAAGGCCAACCCGCCGAGCATCACCTGGGGCGGCGGCTCCAAGGGCTCGGTGGATCACATCGGCATCGCCGAGCTGGCGGGCAAGCTGGACGTGCCGGTCAACAAGGTCAACTACGTGGCGTTTGGCGGGGGAGGCGAAGTGGTTGCCCAGGCGCTGGGCGGCCAGCTCAAGGTGATCACTGGCGGGTACGCCGAGCTGGGCCAATACATCAAGAACGGTCAGTTCCGTGTCCTGGCCATCGGTGCGCCGGAGCGCGTTCCGGGCATTGATGCACCAACCCTCAAGGAAAGCGGCTACGACGTGACGATCGGCAACTGGCGCGGCGTTTACGGTGCAGCGGGCCTTGCTCCGGAGCAGCGCAAAGAGGTCACCGACGCGGTCGTGGCCGCCACCCGGAGCAAGGTCTGGCAAGACAATCTCCAGACCAACGCCTGGACGCCCAGCGTGCTGACCGGCGATGAGTTCGGCAAATTCGTCGACGAAGAACACACGCGGCTGCACGCCATGCTGGTCAAGGTCGGGCTGCTTTGAGATGACCACACTGCGCACAGTGGTGCCGACGCAGTTGGCGGTCGGCATCGGCCTGATCGCCATCAGCGTGGTGTTGGCGATGGGCGCCTACCGTTTTCCGCCGGAAATGGGTTTCGTCATCCTCCCTGCGTACGTTTATCCCTATATCGTGGCGGCGTTTCTGGGGGCCGTGGGCCTGGTGCTGGGGTATCAGGCCATCAGTGGCGGCTTTCGCGAACTGGAACACGACGCCGCCACGGTGCCCGGTGGAAAGTCGGGTGCGGCCTGGGTGACCGGGGGACTTCTCGGGGTGGCGGTGCTGATCAACCTCATCGGCTTTGTGCTGGCCGCCGGGTTGTTGTTTGCCTGTTCGGCGCGGGGTTTTGGCAGCCGTCATCCGCTGCGGGACCTGGCCATCGGTATTGCCTTGACCCTGCCGATCTACTGGTTGTTCAACGCCGGGCTGGGGGTTTCCCTGCCATCGCTGATCAACATCTGGCTGTGAGAGGAGATCGACACCTTGGACATTCTTTCCAGCCTGGCGATGGGGTTTTCCTCGGCACTGACGCCGATCAATCTGATGTGGGGGTTCATCGGCTGCCTGCTCGGCACCGCCATCGGCGTGTTGCCGGGGATCGGTCCGGCGCTGACGGTGGCCCTGCTGTTGCCGGTCACCGCCAAGGTCGACCCCACTGGCGCGCTGATCATGTTCGCCGGGATTTATTACGGCGCACAGTTCGGCGGCTCCACCACTTCGATCCTGCTCAACACCCCCGGTGAATCGTCGTCCATGGTCACGGCCCTGGAAGGCAACCTGATGGCGCGCAACGGCCGGGCCGGGCCGGCGCTGGCAACGGCGGCGATAGGTTCATTCGTCGCCGGCACCATCGCCACGATTTTGCTGACGCTGTTTGCACCCATCGTCGCCAGGCTGGCCCTGAATTTCGGCCCGACCGAATACTTCGCGATCCTGGTGCTGTCGTTCACCACGGTGTCGGCGGTGCTTGGCGCGTCCATGCTCCGCGGGTTTGCTTCGCTCGGCGTCGGCCTGACCATCGGCTTGATCGGCCTGGACTCGACCTCGGGCATTGCCCGCTACACCCTCGGCGTGCCCGAACTGGTCGACGGTATCGAAGTGGTGCTGGTGGCGGTGGGATTGTTCGCGGTTGGCGAGGCCTTGTACAGCCTGCTCTATCAAGGGGAATCAAACGAAGGACGGCACCGCCTGACCTCGTTGTGGATGACCCGCGCGGACTGGAAACGCTCGGTGCCGGCGTGGCTGCGGGGCACGCTGATCGGTTTTCCGTTTGGTTCGATTCCGGCCGGTGGCGCCGAGATCCCAACCTTTTTGTCCTACTCCACCGAGCGCAAGCTCAGCCGCTACCCCAAGGAGTTTTCGGCCAACAAGGGCGAGGGCGCCATCGAAGGGGTCGCCGGTCCCGAAGCGGCCAACAATGCCAGCGCGACCGGGTCCCTGGTGCCGTTGCTGACCCTGGGCATCCCGACCTCCGCTACCGCGGCGATCCTGCTGGCCGCGTTCCAGAACTACAACCTGCAACCAGGGCCGATGCTGTTCGAAACCTCCGCTGACCTTGTGTGGACGCTGGTGGCCTCGCTGTACATCGGTAACGTGATCCTGCTGGTGTTGAACCTGCCGCTGGTGGGGTTGTGGGTCAAGCTGCTGCAAATCCCCCGGCCGTACCTGAATGCCGGCATCCTCGTCTTCGCCACCATCGGCGTGTATGGCATGCGCCACTCATCCTTCGACCTGATCCTGATGTTGGCGATTGGCTGGGGCGGGGTGCTGATGCGGCGGTTCGACTTCCCCGTCGCCCCGGTGATCGTCGGCATGCTGCTGGGGCCGATGGCCGAGAAGCAACTGCGTAACGCCTTGTCCATCAGCCAGGGCGACTGGACGGTGTTCGTCACGCAACCGATCTCGGCGTTTTTTCTAGCCCTGACGCTGCTGGTGCTGGTGGTGCCCTATGTGTTGCATAAACGCGGCATCAAGTTGCATGAGGATGATTGAGGGCTTAGCTCAACCCCTGTGGGAGCGAGCCTGCTCGCGAAGGCGTTGTGTCAGTCACCTTTGACCTCGACTGACATTCCGTCTTCGCGAGCAGGCTCGCTCCCACAGGGTTTTGCAGTGGCTTGCGCGGTGAACCACTGCATCACCGCCCCACAGGCGGGATGCGCAGCGGCCGAGGGTTGCAGGCACAGCGAGTAAATCCCCCGGGTCTTCAACGGTTCGCCGAACGGAATCAGCAGTTCGCCGCGTTGAATCGATTCGCCCGCCAGGGTCATGTCTGTCATCGCCACCCCCAGGCCACGCGCGGCGGCATCGAGTGCCAGTTCGTCGAGGTTGAAGGGGATATGCCGATAGTCTTGCAACGACAGGCCGCCGTTGGCCGCCAGCCAGGCCTGCCAGTCATGCTGATCGGAAGAACGGTGCAGCAGGGCGAACCCCGATAAATCTTCCAGCGATGTCATCGGCCGACCGGGGTTGCCCAGGCCTGGCGCGCACACCGGCACCAGGGCTTCCTCGAACAGGGTCAGGCAATCGGGCGCTGTGGACGGCTCGGGCAGGTAGAGAATGTAGGCGTCACTGTCACTGGCCGGCTCAACCACTTCGGTGGCCACGGTTTCGATTGCCAGGGATACGTCCGGGTGATGCCGGTAGAAATCGCTCAGCTTGGGCAGCAGCCAGCGCACCGCCAGTGACACATGCATGCGGATGCGGAACGGGCGTTCCTGCGGCGCGAGCCGCTCTTCGAGGGACCGTAACTGTTCGAGGATGCTGCGGGCACTGGCCAGTACCTGCTCGCCCTCCGCGGTCAGTTGAATGCTGCGGCTGCTCCTGACAAACAGCGGCACGCCAAAGTGGCTCTCCAACTGCTGGATCTGTCGGCTCACGGCGCTTTGGGTCAGGCAGAGCTTTTGTGCCGCCTGGGTGAAGCTGCCTGATCCGGCAACCTCGACCAAGGCCTGCAAGCCCTGCAGCGAGGGCACGTGGCGAATTTTATCCATGCGTTTTCAGAATGCCTCGATGATTTAATAACGTTGGTTGTTCGCGTTATGGCCCTTTAGATTCTAGTCATTGCCGCCGTGCTCGAAAACCACTCATGCGAATCCTGCATGCAGTGTTGCTCTGGATCGAGACGGCCGGCAGAACAAGAATCTGAGGTGACGCATGGAAAATATCTGTGGCTGGATTGCGCAAGCGGGGAGCTCTCCGTTGCGCGACTCGCTCAAAGGCACGCAACACGCCGACTGGCTGGTGATCGGTGGCGGCATCACCGGCCTCAGTGCGGCGCACGCTCTGGCGCAAATGCACCCCCAGGCCCGCATCGTGGTGGTTGATCGCCAGCGGGCTGCGCAAGGGGCATCGGCGCGCAACTCCGGTTTTGTGGTGGCCCATGAGCATCCCGCCGCTGGCGAACTGCTGGGTAGCGCCGGGTTCGCCGGCTATCAGGTGGATACGGCCATCGGCCGCGCCGCCGCCGACGAAGTCCGCCAGCAGATCACCCGCCATGGCATCGAGTGCGACTTCAGGGAATCGGGCTACTTCTTCGCCGTCAGCGATCCACGCAAGCTGACCCAGGTCGAGGCCAAGCTGCAGACCCTGCGTGCCGTTGGCGCCAGCGCGCATTTTCTGCAGGGCCAGGCATTGAACGAGAAACTCGGCAGCCGGCACTACCGCGCCGCGATCTGGTGCGGTAATGGCAATGCGCTGCTGCAACCGGCGAAGTACGTGCGGGGCTTGCTCGAGGCCTTGCCGCAGACCGTGACGGTCTGCGAAAACACTGACATCACCAGCCTTGAGCGCCTGGGCGACGGGCGGATTCGCGCCCGCAGCCAAAACGGCTGCGTCGAGGCCAGGCAAGTACTGGTCTGCCTGAACGCCTTTGTACCTCGGGCGGGTATCGACGACAGCGGCACCTTTGCCATGGAGCTCAGCGCCAGCCTCACGCGGCCGCTCAGCGATCAAGAGTTTCAGGCCATGGGTGCGCCCGCGTCCTGGGGCGTGCTGTCGACCCGCCCGTTGGGCGCCACGGTGCGCCTGACGCCGGATCGCCGGGTGATGATCCGCAACACCGCGGAGTACCGTTCCCGGGATCTGTCCCCGGGCGAATTGTCGACCCGCCGCCAGCACCACGTGCTGGGATTGCAGCGGCGGTTCCCGATGCTCGGTGAGCAGGACATCGAATACACCTGGACCGGCCATCTCAGCGCTTCGCGCTCCGGGCAAGCGTATTTCGCCAAGGTCGAGGAGGGCGTTTTCGCCGTGGCCGGGTGCAATGGCTCCGGCGTGGCCCGGGGCACGCTGTGGGGCCGCTTGCTGGCGGAGTGGGCCTCGGGTCGCGAATCCCCGCTGCTGCACTCGGTCATCCAACGGGCGCAGCCCGGCTGGCTGCCGCCCAAGCCGTTGCTCGATATCGGTGCCATGCTGCGTATGCGCGTGGAGGCGGTCCGGGCCAGAAGCGAAATCTGAAAACACCCGTTTAACGACAAGAACAAAAGCACTTCCCATCGAAGGTGATTCAACATGCGCGTCCATACGTTTTCCCTTGTGGCCCTGATCTCGACCTTTTCCGCCGCGATCTATGCCGACGAAACCGTGAACATTTCCAACTGGAACGGCTACATCGCCGACGACACCTTGCCCAGTTTCACCCAGGCAACCGGGATCAAGGCGACCTATGACATCCATGACAGCAACGAAGTGCTGGAATCGAAGTTGATGACCGGCAACACCGGTTATGACGTGGTCAGCCCGTCGAACCACTTCCTGTCGCGTCTGATCAAGGCCGGGGCCATCCAGAAACTCGACAAGAGCCAGTTGCCCGACTGGAAAAACCTTGACCCGGCGTTGATGAAGAAACTCGAGGTCAACGATCCGGGTAACCAGTACGGCTTCCCCTACATGTGGGGCACGGCGGGCATCGGTTACAACGTCGAGAAGATCAAGGCGATCTTCGGCAACACCGACGTCACCCATTCCTGGAGCCTGTTCTTCGACGAGAACAACATCAGGAAGCTCAGCGAGTGTGGGGTGGCGATCATCGACAATCCGACGCAGATCCTGCCGATCACCCTCAATTACCTGGGCTTGCCGCCCCACAGCCATGAGCCTGCCGACTACAAGAAAGCCGAGCAGGCGCTGCTGAAAATCCGCCCATACGTGCAGTATTTCCATGCGTCCAAGTACATCAGCGACCTGGCCAACGGCAACGTCTGCGCGGTGATCGGTTTCAACGGCGATATCGTGCAGGCCGCCGCCAGCGCCAGGGAAGCCAAAAACGGGATCGATATTGCCTACTCGATCCCGGACGAAGGTTCCACGCTGTGGCTCGACATGGTGGTCATGCCCAAGAGCGCGCCCCATGAACACAACGGCTACGCCTACATGAACTACCTGCTGCAGCCCAAGGTGATCGCCAACATCAGCAACAGCATCCATTACGCCAACCCCAACAGCGCGGCGGATGCCTTTGTCGACCCGGCGGTGAAGCAGGACCTGGCGATTTATCCGCCGAAGACCGTGATGGACAAGCTGTTCACCGTCGAGGACTTGCCCGCGGCCATCGCACGCCTGAGCACGCGCTTGTGGACCAAGCTGAAAACCAATACCTGACCTGTTCAGGCCAGCATCGACATCAGCCCACCCTGACGATCCAGTTTGGCCAGGTCGTCGAAACCGCCGATGTGCGTGTCGCCGATGAAAATCTGCGGCACGCTGCGGCGGTTGCTGCGGCTGAGCATTTCTTCGAACTTTCCGGGCTCACGCTGGATGTTGATTTCTTCCATTACCGCGCCTTTGCTGGCGAGCAAGGCCTTGGCGTTGCGGCAGTAAGGGCAGGTGTCGGTGGTGTACAAGGTCACGGTATTCATGGTGGGTACTCCGTCGTTCAAGTCATTCAGGCGTCGATGGCCGGAAAGTCGATGTCGGTCAGCGCAGCGTTGTTCAGGTAGTTGGTCAGCGTTTGCGCAGCCACGTGGGCGATCACTTCAATGATCTTGCCGTCGTCGATGCCGGCGGCACGGGCGGCGGCAATCTGCTCGACCGTCAGGTGGCCACGGCTTTCGGTGACCTGGCGGGCGAGGGTGGCATAGGGATTGAGTTCCCCCTGACGCGCGCTGAGGATGTCCTGGCCCGAGAGCCCGGCCTTGCCGGCGAACAGCGTGTGGGCCGCCAGGCAGTAATCGCAACCGTTGATTTGCGACGTGGCAAGGAACACCGCTTCCTTTTCCGTGGCGCTCAAGGACGTCTTGCCCAGTGCGGCGGAGTTTTGCAGGTACGAGGCCAACACCGCCGGGGCGTGGGCCAATACCTTGAAGACGTTGGGTAAAAAGCCGATTTTCTTCTGCACGCCTTCCAGCAGCGGGCGGGTGGCATCGGTGGCGTGTTCCAGGCTGATCGGGGCAATGCGGGTCATGGTGATACTCCGTGGTGTGAAGCGCGGAATGCGCCGGGTACGGAGCGGATGTTAGGGAGAACGCCTGGCGTGTTGGATGCAAATCGTCGAGGATATGCAACAGATCGTCCAGAACTGCCCTCGGGAGCCTTGTCATGGATCGCTTGTCCACGTTGCTCACACACTTTGGCGTCAATGCCGGTACGTTCCATAGCGGCACGTTTTGCGGTACTGCCGCCTTCGACGGCCAACAGGCCGGCGGTCATTTGCACCTGCTTCAGGCGGGTGAATTGCTGCTCAGGCTGGGTGATCAAGCGGACCTGCAACTGAGCGAGCCGACCCTGATCTTTTTCCCCCGGCCCTATCGCCATCGCCTGCTCGCCTCAGAAGCGTCCGGCACGCAACTGGTCTGCGCGAGCCTGGATTTCGACGGCGGTGCGGGCAATGCCCTGGCGGCGGCACTGCCGGATTACCTGGTGCTCAAGCTCGATGAAATCCCGGCGCTGGCCGGGACCCTGGAATGGCTGTTCAACGAGGCGTTTGACGGTACATGCGGGCGTGAAGCGGTAATGGACCGGCTGTTTGAATTGCTGGTGATTCTGTTGCTGCGGCACATTCTGAGTACCGGTGGCCAGCAACCGGGCATGATGGCCGGCCTCGCCGATGCACGCCTGGCGCGCCCCCTGAGCCTGATGCATCAAACCCCGGCCAAGGCCTGGAGCGTGGCCGAACTCTCGGTCGCCGCCAACATGTCGCGGGCCGGTTTTGCCGAACATTTTCGCCGGGTGGTCGGGCAGACGCCGATGGATTACCTGGTGAGCTGGCGCATCAGCCTGGCGCAGAAACGCTTGCGCGAGGGCCGGCCGATTGCGCTGATTGCCGAAGAAGTCGGTTACGAAAGCCCCTCGGCGCTGGCCCGGGCGTTTCGCCGCAAGACCGGGCTCAGCCCACGGGAGTGGAAGGGCAGCTGACCACAGTCCTGATCTTCAGTGAATGCCCATTCTACGGCCGACCAAAGTACTTGTGAGAGCGAGCCTGCTCGCGAATGCGGTGTGTCAGGCGACATCAATAGTGTCGGATACACCGCCTTCGCGAGCAGGCTCGCTCCCACAGGTCCAGCGTCGGGGTTTGTTTATGCGCAAATCAGAACTTGTACGCCTGCCGTCCCACCAACAGCCATTTGCCGTTCTGTTTTTGCCAGACCTGCAAGTTCTCGATTTCGGTTGGCACCACTTCGGTGCCTTTGAGCGCTTGCGCCGAGAAGTGGTGGCGGACCAGCGCGACATCACCCGAGACAGTAATGGTCTGGTTTTGCATCTCCAGGGTCTTGAAGGCGCTCTTGCCTGTTTCGATGTCGGCGATGAAGGCCTGCTTGTCCTGGATCTTGCCGCTGGAATGCCCGTAGGTCAGGTTCTCGGCGGTCAGGGCGTTCAGCTCCGGGATGTCTTTGTGCAGCATGGCCTGGGTCAGGTGGTCGACCGCCTGGGCCACTTCCTTGTCCGCGGCAGCCGGGGTGGCGGCGACGTAGCCGCTGAACAGGCACAGAAAACCAATCAGCACGGTTGCTTTTTTCATGGGTGTTTCCTTGTTGTTGTAGGGATAGCACGACAACTGGCCGAATATTCGTCAGTCATCGTACAACCTATCATGCGATGGAGGAAAAAAGCGAACTTGCCCGGCGACCGCATGTCGCAAAAACAACAATCTGTGGGAGTCGCCTTCAACTACGGCTCGAACCCGTCGATAACCTCTTCAAGCGTGCCATCCGCGCCAGGCAAATCCCGTCGCCAAACATGCCAGAGAGGAACCACAGCGTGTCCATAAAACTGCGTTTAACGTTGCTGATCGGCACCGGATTGCTCACTGCGTTGATCATGAGCCTGGTCAGTTACCTGGGAAACACCCGGATGGCCGAGGCCGTGGACGACAACAACGTCAGCATGGCCGCGCTGCGCAACCACCTGGAAGCCGACATGATGCACGACGCGTTGCGCGCCGATGTGTTGTCGGCCATGTTGGTGGGCTTGAACAAAAGCACCAGCAGCAAGGCCGAGGTGCGCAATTCCATCGAAGAGCACACCCGGCGCTTTCGCGAAGTGCTCGGGGAGAACCTCAAGCTGCCGGTCAACGCCACCATCAAGGCCGCTCTGAACAAGATCAAGCCGAGCCTCGACACCTACATCAGCGCCGCCGAGCGCATCGTCGGGCTGGCGCTGGAACACCCCGAAGCGGCGCAACAGGAACTGGGCACATTCAACAACGCCTTCAGCCAGCTGGAAGACCAGATGGCGGCTCTCAGCGAGTTGATCGAAAGCAACACGCAACAGACCAGCCAGGGCACGGCGCAAGCCATCAGCAACGCCAACCTGACCCTCGGTGGCATGCTGATCGCCAGTTTGTTGCTGCTGCTGGCACTGGGGCGTTCGGCGATCCTGAGCATCATGGGCCCGCTGCAAACAGCCAGTCGCATTGCCCAGAGCATCGCCCATGGCAACCTCGGCGAACCGATTGTCGAACCCACCCGCAAGGACGAAGCCAGCGCATTGATTCGTAGCCTGGCGACCATGCAGCGGGATTTGCGCGGCATGATCGAAGTCGTGCGCAGCAACGCCCACGGTGTCAGCGGCATGAGCGAACAACTGAGCAACGGTTGTCATGAGGTGGCAGGCAGCAGCCAGCAGCAAAGTGCCGCAGCCAGCACCATGGCCGCGGCCGCCAGTGAAATGACGGCGAGCATCGAGGAAATCACCCGGCATGCCGAGCGGGCGCTGGACATGGCCAATCAGGCCGAGGCGCTGGCCAAGGACGGTGGCCGCGTGATCCATCAGGTGGTCAAGGACATGGACGGCATCGCGCGTTCGGCGCAGCACTCGGCGCAGGTGATTCGCACGCTGGATAAAGAGTCCGAGGGGATTTTCAGCATCATTCAGGTGATCAAGGGCATTGCCGACCAGACCAACCTGTTGGCGCTGAACGCCGCCATCGAAGCCGCCCGAGCCGGCGAGCAGGGTCGTGGTTTTGCCGTGGTGGCCGATGAGGTCCGCAGCCTGGCGGGGCGCACCAGCGCTTCCACCCAGGAAATCGCCAGCATGGTTGCGCGCATCCAGCAAAGCACCCGCGAGGCGGTGATCAGTATGGAGGAGGGCGTGGCCCAGGTCGACAAAGGCATGGCGGTGACGGCCGATGTCGAGCGCGCCATTCGTGAAATCCTCGATGCCACGCTCAACACCACGCAACTGGTCAATGACATCAGCCGCACCATCGGCGAACAAAGCCTGGCCAGCAACGAAATCGCCCATCAGGTGGAGATGATTGCCGGCATGTCGCAAGGCAACAGCAAGGTGATCGGGCAGACGGCTTCGACCACCGATGAGTTGTCCAGCCTGGCGGGGCAGTTGGCGCAGTCAGTGGATCGGTTCAGGCTTTGAGGTTGGTTGTTTCCTGAAAGGACGCCTTCGTCGGAACGCCGCCCGGAGCAGGCTCGCTCCCACAGTCGATCTCCTTATGATGAAGATCCCTTGTGGGAGCGAGCCTGCTCGCGAAGGCATTGGTTCAGGCACCCCTGGACTATTGGCCTAAAGGTATTTATCCGTCACAGCCCCCTCCGAAGCACTGGACACCGTTTTCGCATACTTGGCCAGCACCCCGCGTTTGTACTTGGGCGGCGGCGGCACCCAACGCGACTTGCGCTCGGCCAGCACAGCCTCGGAGACGTCCACGGTAATCTGCCGGGTTTGCGCATCGATGATGATCCTGTCGCCATTCTCGACCAGCGCAATCGGCCCGCCCTCGAAGGCTTCCGGCGTGATGTGGCCGACCACGAAGCCGTGGGAGCCGCCGGAAAAACGCCCATCGGTGATCAGCGCCACCTCCTTGCCCAGGCCCTTGCCCATGACCGCCGACGTCGGCGAGAGCATTTCGCGCATGCCCGGCCCACCCTTGGGGCCTTCGTAGCGGATCACGATCACTTCGCCGGGCTGTACCTCGCCATTGAGAATGCCGGCCAGCGCACCTTCCTCGCCGTGATAGACCCGGGCCGTGCCTGCAAAGCGCAGGCCTTCCTTGCCGGTGATCTTGGCCACGGCACCGCCGGGCGAGAGGTTGCCGCGCAGAATGACCAGGTGGGAATCCTTTTTGATCGGCTGGTCGAAAGGCCGGATCACGTCCTGGCCGGCCGGGTAATCGGGCACGCTGGCCAGGTTTTCCGCCAGGGTCCGGCCGGTGACGGTCAGCACATCGCCGTGCAGCATGCCGGCATCGAGCATGCGCTTCATCAGCGGTTGAATACCGCCGATGGCCACCAGTTCACTCATCATGTATTTGCCACTGGGGCGCAGGTCGGCGACCACCGGGGAAATCTTGCCCAGTTCGACGAAGTCATCCAGGGTCAGTTCGACATCCACCGCATTGGCCATGGCCAACAGATGCAGCACGGCGTTGGTCGAGCCGGCGAGGGCGATCACCACGCGGATGGCGTTCTCGAAGGCTTTGCGGGTCATGATGTCGCGGGGCTTGAGGTCGAGCTTGAGCAACTCCATGACCTGCTGGCCGGCCCGGAAGCTGTCCGACGCCTTGTCGGTGCCAATGGCGTCCTGGGAGCTGGAACCGGGCAGGCTCATGCCCAATGCCTCGATGGCCGAGGCCATGGTGTTGGCGGTGTACATGCCGCCACAGGACCCGGGACCGGGGATCGCCACTTCCTCGATCTGCTTGACCTGAATTTCGTTGATGTCGCCCCGCGCGTGCTGACCCACGGCCTCGAACACGGAAATGATGTCGGTGTGGCCGGCCCCCGGCTGGATGGTGCCGCCATAGACAAAGATCGACGGGCGATTGAGCCGCGCCATGCCGATCAGGCATCCCGGCATGTTCTTGTCGCAGCCGCCAATGGTCACCAGTCCGTCGAAACCTTCGCAACCGGTGACCACTTCGATAGAGTCGGCGATCACCTCGCGGGACACCAGTGAATACTTCATGCCCTCGGTGCCGTTGGCGATGCCGTCGGAGATGGTGATGGTGTTGAAGATCACGCCCTTGGCACCCGCGGCATTCGCGCCTTTTTCGGCTTCGAGCGCCAGCTTGTCGATGTGCATGTTGCAGGGCGTGACCATGGCCCAGGTCGAGGCGATGCCGACCTGCGGCTTGCCGAAGTCTGCATCGGTGAAGCCCACGGCCCGCAACATGGCGCGTGCGGGGGCGGCTTCAACACCGTCGATGACTTGAGAGGAGTACTTGCGCAGATCGTCTTTGTCGCTCATGACTTGTCCTCACCTGCTCATCCGAAGACCACTGAGTATAGTCGCCGATCCGCCGTAACCTCGTGCACCGGAACCTGTAGGAGCCGGCAACAGACGCGCGGGTAAGCCTTGTCGTGATATTCTTCGCGCCAACTTGGTTTGACCTGTTCAGTTGGCGCGTCCGCGAGACGTGCCGACGGAATCACTGTCGCTCAAGTAGCTGAAGCCAATAAAGATAAAAAGTCAGTTCAGAAGGGACATTTAACTAGGGTCGATGCGGTTCGTCGGCCTTGTGTGCCCACCCTGAAATCCTTGAGTGCCGCACCCGTGACTGCCGTGAAACACGGGGCTGTGCGCGTGAGGATGGATGGGCGGATGGCGTTTTATCATAGGTGCTACAGATGTTTAAGAAAGTGAACACGGCCCTGCTGGGGCTGGCGTTGTCGATGGGGATGAGTTCCGTCCACGCACAAGAGGCAAAGAAAGTCGATGTACTGCTGATTGGCGGCGGCATCATGAGCGCGACCCTGGGTGTGTGGCTCAACGAGCTGGAACCCGGCATGTCAATGGAAATGGTCGAGCGCCTCGACGGCGTCGCCCAGGAAAGCTCCAACGGCTGGAACAACGCCGGTACCGGTCACTCCGCCCTGGCCGAGCTGAACTACACCCCGGAAGACGAGAACGGCAAGGTCTCGATCCAGAAGGCCGTTGAAATCAACGAAGCGTTCCAGATCTCCCGTCAGTTCTGGGCCTGGCAGGTTCAGCAAGGCGTGCTGAAGAACCCGCGTTCGTTCATCAACTCCACTCCGCACATGAGCTTCGTGTGGGGCGATGACAACATCAAGTTCCTGAAAAAACGCTACGAAGCCCTGCAGGCGAGCCCGCTGTTCGCCGGCATGCAGTATTCCGAAGACCCGGCCGTGATCAAGCAGTGGGTACCGCTGATGATGGAAGGGCGTGACCCGAACCAGAAAGTCGCGGCCACCTGGAGCCCGATCGGCACCGACATGAACTTCGGCGAAATCACCCGTCAGTTCGTAGCACACCTGCAGACCACGCCGAAGTTCGACTTGAAGCTGTCCAGCGAAGTGCAGGACATCAGCAAGAACGAAGACGGCAGCTGGCGCGTCAGCTACAAGAACCTGAAAGACGGCAGCAAGACCGAAACCGACGCGAAATTCGTGTTCATCGGCGCCGGCGGCGGTGCCCTGCACCTGCTACAGAAGTCCGGCATTCCTGAAGCCAAGGAATACGCAGGCTTCCCGGTAGGCGGCTCGTTCCTGGTGACCGAGAACCCGACCATCGCCCAGCAACACCTGGCCAAGGCCTACGGCAAGGCTTCGGTAGGCGCACCGCCGATGTCGGTTCCGCACCTGGACACCCGCGTGCTGGACGGCAAGCGCGTGATCCTGTTTGGCCCATTCGCGACCTTCAGCACCAAGTTCCTGAAAGAAGGTTCGTACCTGGACCTGCTGACCACCACGACCACGCACAACGTGTGGCCAATGACCAAGGTCGGCATCAAGGAATACCCGTTGGTCGAGTACCTTGCAGGCCAGCTGATGCTGTCTGACGAAGACCGTATGAACGCCCTGAAGGAGTACTTCCCGAACGCCAAGGCTGAAGACTGGCGCCTGTGGCAAGCCGGCCAGCGCGTGCAGATCATCAAGCGTGACGAAGCGGCTGGTGGCGTGTTGAAGCTGGGCACCGAGATCGTTGCTTCGCAAGACGGCAGCATCGCCGGCCTGCTGGGCGCCTCTCCAGGTGCTTCGACCGCTGCGCCGATCATGCTGACCGTGCTGCAGAAGGTGTTCAAGGACAAGGTTGCGACTCCTGAGTGGCAGGCAAAACTGCATCAGATCGTGCCGAGCTACGGTACCCAGCTGAATGTCAGCGCTGAGAAGGTTGCTGAAGAGTGGGCCTACACTGCCAAGGTGCTGGAACTGACTCCGCCACCAGCGGTGATTGCGCCGGCTGTGAAGCCTGTGACGGTCGATACGGCTGTAAAAGCGCCGAAGGCTAATGCATCGGCTGATATGGCGTTGTGATTCGGATGTCCTGCCGTTGAGGTGGGATGTTTGGGTTAGCTGACCCGTATAAAAGAAAGCCCGCTGAACCGGTGACGGTTGGCGGGCTTTTTTGGTTTTTCCATTTTTTGCGAACCCAACTGATTTTGTGGATGTATGAAGTCCCATTGTAGGAGCGAGCCTGCTCGCGATGGCTTTGTGTCTGGCGACGTTGTTTTTGTGTACATATCCGTTGTTGTGGTCACGGCCACTAACGGTTCCGCTTTTACAGCGGGTTACTTGGAAAAGCGGAGCGCCGCCCGGCCCCAAGTAACCAAGGGCTCTTGCCCCTGACGTTCGGTGCCTCGCCAAGGCTCGGCATTCCCTCGCTCCGGTCCTATGGCCGTACGCGGCTAACCCGGCATCCATGCCGGGTTGCCCACTGCGCAGAACCTGCGCTCGGCCTCTCGATGGGGGCAAGAAGATCAAAAGCCAAAGCCAAAGCCAAAGCGAGGCGGCCTGATAGCCGACCTGGCATTGGCGGGCGCCATCAATACCTGTAGGAGCGAGCCTGCTCGCGATGGACGTCAACGATGACGCGTGCTGCCTGAATGCCCGCGTTGTCCTGGCGACCATCGCGAGCAGGCTCGCTCCTACGATCTGGCGTTTATCCTCTGCAGCCCTGAATGCAATTTGGCACTGGGGATTCAACAGATTGTTGCCTTGCAGTAGCAGGCGAAGCAGTTTTTAGGCTTTAGCAGCGGTTTTTCAATTGATCGCGAACCTGGCTGAATTTGCGGATGTATGAAGTCCCATTGTGGGAGCGAGCCTGCTCGCGAAGGCTTTGTGTCTGGCGACGTTGTTTTTGTGTACATATCCGTTGTTGTGGTCACGGCCACTAACGGTTCCGCTTTTACAGCGGGTCACTTGGAAAAGCCCCAAGTAACCAAGGGCTCTTGCCCCTGACGTTCGGTGCCTCGCCAAGGCTCGGCATTCCCTCGCTCCGGTCCTATGGCCGTACGCGGCTAACCCGGCATCCATGCCGGGTTGCCCACTGCGCAGAACCTGCGCTCGGCCTCTCGATGGGGGCAAGAAGATCAAAAGCCAAAGCCAAAGCGAGGCGGCCTGATAGCCGACCTGGCATTGGCGGGCGCCATCAATACCTGTAGGAGCGAGCCTGCTCGCGATGGACGTCAACGATGACGCGTGCTGCCTGAATGCCCGCGTTGTCCTGGCGACCATCGCGAGCAGGCTCGCTCCTACGATCTGGCGTTTATCCTCTGCAGCCCTGAATGCAATTTGGCACTGGGGATTCAACAGATTGTTGCCTTGCAGTAGCAGGCGAAGCAGTTTTTAGGCTTTAGCAGCGGTTTTTCAATTGATCGCGAACCTGGCTGAATTTGCGGATGTATGAAGTCCCATTGTGGGAGCGAGCCTGCTCGCGAAGGCTTTGTGTCTGGCGACGTTGTTTTTGTGTACATATCCGTTGTTGTGGTCACGGCCACTAACGGTTCCGCTTTTACAGCGGGTTACTTGGAAAAGCCCCAAGTAACCAAGGGCTCTTGCCCCTGACGTTCGGTGCCTCGCCAAGGCTCGGCATTCCCTCGCTCCGGTCCTGCTCCGTGGGCCCGCCGCGATCGGCCATCCATGGCCGTACGCGGCTAACCCGGCATCCATGCCGGGTTGCCCACTGCGCAGAACCTGCGCTCGGCCTCTCGATGGGGCAAGAAGATCAAAAGCAAAAGCAAAAGCAAAAGCAAAAGCAAAAGCAAAAGCAAAAGCAAAAGCAAAAGCAAAAGCAAAAGCAAAAGCAAAAGCAAAAGCAAAAGCAAAAGCAAAAGCAAAAGCAAAAGCAAAAGCAAAAGCAAAAGCAAAAGCCAGAGTCAAAGCGAGGCGGCCTGATAGCCGACCTGATCGCGATTGAACGCGTTTCCCTGTAGGAGCGAGCTTGCTCGCGAAAGACGCCGGGACACCGCGGGGATTCAGACAGCCCACGTCATCGTTGACGACCATCGCGAGCAAGCTCGCTCCTACACAGGTTGGCGTTCATCCTCTCTGGCATTGGGAGTTCAATAGACGATTGCCTTGGCGGTAGCAGGCGATGGCAGTTTTTAGGCTAATGTGAAAAAAAGCCATTGAAACGGCATCTCTCTATGCCGCACATATCGACAACCCCTGTCATCAATTGCCAAGTCCCTGACGTTCAATGCGAAGCAAGCCATGTGCACCTGACGATACTGGTTTGTTTATCGACATCGAACAATAAAGAGAACCCGCACTGGCACATCAAGGCTGATGCCTCTTCATCCTGACGAGGAACTGTCAGTTGCATCTCGATAAAACAATCAAGGAGAGCGTGCAATGAAGTTCAGTTTTGTAGACAGCAGCCAGCCGAGTCGCCGGCGGGTTTTACGCGATGCATTCACTCTGGCTGTGGCAGCCTCGCCGTTGGCCAGCCTCGCCAGGGCTGCCGAGGAAAGCGGGGCGGTCAGCGAGTCTGCCGAGGAAGTGACCTTTGCCGCGGGCCCTCGACCGCTGGTGCAATACCCGCAAAAGCGTCCGTTGACCCTGGTGACCACGCGTCCACCGCATCTGGAGACGCCGTTCTCTGTCTTCAACGAAGGGCCGATCACGCCCAATGACGCCTTTTTCGTGCGTTATCACCTGGCCAACTTCCCGACCAGCATCGACCCCGACACCTACCGCCTGACGATCAAGGGTGTGGTCGACACGCCGCTGTCACTGTCCCTCGCCGACCTCAAGGCCCTCGCCGAGCCGGTGGAAGTGGTGGCCGTCAATCAGTGTTCGGGCAACAGCCGGGGCTTCTCGATGCCGCGGGTGTTCGGCGCTCAGTTGGGCAATGGCTCCATGGGCAATGCGCGTTGGCTGGGGGTGCCGCTCAAGGCGGTGCTGGAAAAGGCCGGGGTGAAGGCCGAGGCCAGGCAAGTGACCTTCCGTGGCCTGGATAAACCGGTGCTGCCGAGCACGCCGGAGTTCATCAAGGCGCTGGACATCAGCCATGCCATGGACGGCGAGCCGATGATCGCCTGGTCGATGAATGGCACCGACCTGCCATTTCTCAACGGTTACCCGATACGCCTGGTGGTGCCAGGTTACTTCGGCACGTACTGGGTCAAGCACCTGAGCGAGATCGAAGTCGTCGACCATACCTACGACGGTTTTTTCATGGCCAAGGGTTATCGGGTTCCGGATAACGACTGCTTCTGTGTTGCTCCCGGCACTACGCCGGAGAAAACCAAGCCGATTTCAAAATTGCCGGTGCGCAGTTTCATCACCAGCGTCAAGCACGGCGAGGTATTGCCGCTGAACAAAAGTGTGGTGCTCAAGGGCATCGCGTTCGACGGCGGCGTGGGGGTGAACAAGGTGGAAGTGTCGATCGACGGCGGAAAAACCTGGCGTGAATCCACCCTCGGGCAGGACCTTGGCCGTTTCTCCTTCCGCGAGTGGACGCTGCCGATCACCTTTACCAGCAAGGGCGCCACGCAGTTGATGGTGCGAGCCAGCAACAGTGCCGGCGAGACGCAACCGCTGCAAGCCGACTGGAACCCCGGTGGCTACCGTCGCCACGTCGTCGAAACCAGCCACGTCACCGTCGCCTGAGGAGGGCCGCATGAAACCCATGAAATTCATGACCGCCTTGCTGTGCGCGGCTCAGATCGGTCTGGCCAGCATGGCCGGCGCAGCACCCCTTTCGATTACGCTGCCGCCCGAAACGGCTGCCTTGAAGCCCAGTACATTGCCGGGCTACCCATTGGCCCAGCAGAAGTGTTCCATCTGCCATTCGGCCGATTACATCAACTTCCAGCCTCCGGGCATGAGCCTGGCGCAGTGGACCGCCGAAGCGAGCAAGATGCAGCACGTGTACGGTGCGCCGATCAGCGACCGGGATGTGAGTGTTATCGGCGCTTATCTGGCGGTGACCTACGGCAGCGCCAAGGCGAGCGATGCCGATGTTCAGGCGGCCTCGAACCCGCCAGCGGATCAGCCACCGACGGTGTCGGTGGCGAAAGTCGCCTCGGCCTTGCTCAAGGACAATGCCTGCCTGTCGTGTCACGCGGTCGACCACAAGGTCGTCGGCCCGGCCTATCACGATGTGGCGGCCAAATATGCCAATGACCCGCAGGCTCTGGCCCGGGTCATGTCCAGCATCGAGCACGGTGGCAGCGGAAAGTGGGGGGATGTGCCCATGCCGCCTTTCGCGCAGTTGAGCTCGGACGACCTGAAAAGCCTGGCGACGTTCATCATGAGCCAGTGAGCCTGATGCAAAAAAGCCCGCTGAACCAGCAATGGTCAGTGGGCTTTTTTGTAGTCGGATATGCGAGGTTTGTTCAAGGCATCGAGGTATTGTCGGCACTGAAGCGCTTGAGTATGTTCTGGTACATTCTGGTCCGTCGGTGATCCTGGCCATAGCCGCCAGCGGCGGCGACGGTGCCGGCCTGGACGTGGTCCAGGTACTTGAAGATCTTGCCGGGCGACAGAAACACGACCTTGTGGCCAAGCCCGAGCACACGGTCCTGCAGTTCATAGCCGGGTACTCGATCATCGATCTGGAAATGCAGGCCCTGTTGCTTCATCAGCCTGCAATTCCACAGGGTGCAGAAGCTTTTCAGGTATGTCTCGGTGTAGGGCTTCGGTTCTTTTGAGCGCAGGCCCAGGGACAGTTTCAGGCGGCGGAAATGGTGCTTGGCGAAGCGTGAAGTGAAGCGCCAGACAGTCCTTGGCAAGCCGCGATTGAGTTGCTCGGTGCAGCCGACCGCGATGACTTTTCGATCCTTGGTGCAGTGCTCCATCATCATTTCGAAGACGTTTGCGTCGAAGACGAAGGTGTCGGTGTGCATCAGGAACAGATAGTCGGTTTCGACCCTGGCCAGTGCCATGTCCAGTGCTTTGCCATGGGCGATGTGGCCCGGCTCCTTGGCGGGCGCATCGCGTTCGATCAGGTTGATCCAGTCGAGTGAGCGCAAATACTCGACGCTGGCATCCGCCGAACCGTTATCCACCACCCAGACGGCAATGCCGGCTTTGCGAACAGGCTCACGCAAAAGGTCAAGGCAGATCCTGGTCAAATCAAGGGTTTTGTAATTGACCAGCACGATGCTGAACGGTGGCTTGGCGTTTGTATCGACACTACCCATCTTCGAAATGCTCGACTACCGGAAAGCGTCGAGCCTAACGAGGCAACCTTAGCCCAAGCTTAATTTCAGCCGGGCCGGTTGGCCATTGGTGCAGATTCCTCAATGACAAAGCCCCGAATGACCGGGACTTTGTCATGGTGAGGCACCTCTTACGGTTTGGCCTGGCTTTTCAGCTTTTCTTCGATTTTCGCGTCTACCGCCGCGCGGATCTGGTCAATGCTGAAACTGGCGGGTTTCTGGCTCGGCGGGTACTCGATGAAGGTCTGCAGGAAGCGCGCAGCCTTGGCCACGCCTGCGGCCAGCAGGTAGGAGTTCTTCACGAGCCAGTCGTTGTACTGATCCGAAACCAGGTCAGCGCGCTCATACGGGTCCATGCGCAGGTTGAACAGCTTGGGCACGCGCAACGCCACGAAGGGGCTGCTCCACACCGCAAAACCGCCGGGTTCGCGCTGTTCGGCGAAGACCACTTTCCAGTTGTCGAAGCGCATCGAGACCAGCACGCCGTCGTCATTGAAGTAGTAGAACTCGCGGCGTTCACCTTTGGGTTGCTGACCGGTCAGGTAAGGCAACTGGTTGTAACCGTCGAGGTGCACCTTGAAGTTGCTGCCGCCCGAGGTCGGCGCCCAGCCTTTCAACAGCTTGTCCTTCACCTCGGTATCGCCCGCCGCGGCGAGCAGGGTAGGGAACCAGTCCATGCCCGAGAACATCTCGTTGGACACTGCACCGGCCTTGATCTTGCCCGGCCAGCGCACAATCGCCGGCACCCGGTACGCGCCCTCCCAGTTGGAGTTCTTTTCGTTGCGGAACGGCGTGGTCGCCGCGTCCGGCCAGGAGAACTGGTTCGGGCCGTTGTCGGAGGTGTAGACGACGATGGTGTTGTTGGCGATCTTCAGGTCGTCGAGGGTCTTGAGCAGTTTACCGATGTCACCATCGTGCTCGAGCATGCCGTCGGCATACTCGTTGCCGGGCATGCCGCTCTGGCTCTTCATCGAGTCACGCACATGGGTGAACACGTGCATGCGGGTGGTGTTCATCCAGACGAAAAACGGCTTGTCGGCCTTGGTCTGCTTCTCGATGAACGCCTGGGCCGCCGCGGTGGTTTCGTCGTCGATGGTTTCCATGCGCTTGGTGGTCAGGGCGCCGGTGTCTTCGATCTTGCCGTCGGCGTAGCTGTGAATCACGCCCCGTGGCGTACGGGTTTTGACGAAGTCCGGGTCGTCCTTGGGCCAGTACGGGCGCTCGGGTTCTTCTTCGGCATTGAGGTGATACAGGTTGCCGAAAAACTCGTCGAAACCGTGATTCGTCGGCAGGTATTCGTCGCGATCACCCAGGTGGTTCTTGCCGAACTGGCCGGTGGCGTAACCCTGGGACTTGAGGGCCTGGGCGATGGTGATGTCGCGCTTCTGGATGCCGATCGGCGCCCCCGGTACGCCCACCTTGGTCAGGCCGGTGCGCAGCGGTGACTGACCGGTGATGAACGAAGAGCGCCCGGCGGTGCAGCTGTTCTCCGCGTAGTAGTCGGTGAACAGCATGCCTTCGTGAGCGATGCGGTCGATGTTCGGCGTCTTGTAGCCGACCACGCCCATGGAGTAGGCGCTGATGTTGGTCTGGCCGATGTCATCGCCGAAGATCACCAGGATGTTGGGTTTGTCGGCGGCATTGGCCGCCATTGCCATGACCGTTGTCGCCACCAGGGCGAGTTTCGGCAGCCACTTTTTTATGCGAGTCATCTGACCGGCTCCTTGTTGACGGGCGTCGCGCAGGGCGACCGATCGCGATGTTCAGGGGGCGTCGGAAATAAAACGCCACCCGTATCAGGTGGCGTGATGGTCGACATGCAACACCGCACCCGTGACGCTGGCACCGGCGCCACTGGCCAGCAACAGCAGCGGGCCGTTGAGCTCCTGCAGAGCAGTGTCCTTGCCGCGTCCGGCGGCAATCACGTTGACCCGGATCCGGTGCGGCGTCAGTGACTGGGCCATGGCCCGGCTCATGCGGATCAGGCTGCTGTTGGGCCGCAGACAGGGGTTGGGCGCGCTGATCGGGCGCGGTGGCGGCTCGATGTTGACGATGCTGCCGCCACGTTCGGCCTTGATCATGTGCTGGCTGGTGCAATGCACAAGGTGATTGTGCGGCACCACGTGCCCACGCTCGGCGCTGTTGTTGATCAGCACATCGACGCTGCCCAAGCGCTCCTCGACGGCGGCAAGCGCCGCTTCGATGCTGGGGCGGCGGGCGCTGTCGAGGCTGACGATCAGCACCTCGCCGCCCTCCCAGCGCAGGTCGGCTTGCAGCTGCTCAAGCTGTGCAGGGTGTGGCCCGCCGAGGGCCACCCGGGCACCCGCGAGGCTGATCAGCCGGGCGAAATGGGCACCGAGCCGGGTGGTGGCATCGGCCACCAGCACGGTTTTGCCGGCCATGGAAAAGGGGTGCATGAGGTCGCTCATGAAGCTGCCTCCATCGGCACTGCGCGGTGGATGGTGCTTTCAGTCATGTTCATGGAGTGATCCTGCGGTCCTGTAGGAGCGAGCCTGCTCGCGATGGACGTCAATGAAGACGCGGGCTGTCTGATTGAGCGCGGTGTCCTGACGTTTTTCGCGAGCAGGCTCGCTCCTACAGTTTTGTTTATTGCAGATTGCCGGCCACCGCGATGGTCTGGGCGGTGATGTAGTTCGACTCCGGCGAGCAGAACAGGTACACGGCGTCGGCCGCTTCCTGCACGGTGCCCGGGCGGCCCAGCGGGTTGCGTTGGGCGAACGACTTGGCCGCTTCCGGGCTGATGCCGACGCGGATGTCACGACCTTCGATGTTCACCGTGGCGCCGGCATGGGCGTCAGCCTTGGTCATGCGGGTTTCGATGAAGCCGAACGCCACGGCGTTGACGTTGACCTTGAAACGGCCCCATTCACGGGCCAGCGCCCGGGTCATGCCGATTACACCGGCCTTGGCCGAGGAGTAGTTCATCTGCCCGGCGTTGCCATTGAGCGCCGACACCGAAGAAATGTTCACCACCTTGCGGAACACTTCGCGCTCTGCGGCCATATCTGCCTGGGCCTGGGCCTTGATGATCGGGTAGGCGGCACGCAGGATGCGGAAGGGCGCGGTCATGTGGCAGTCGAGAATGGCGTACCACTGCTCGTCGCTCATCTTCTGGATCACGTCGTCCCAGGTGTAGCCGGCGTTGTTGACGATGATGTCGATGGCGCCGAAGTTGTCCATCGCGGTCTTGACGTAGCGGTCGCCAAAGTCCGGAGCGCTGACGTTGCCGTGGCAGACGGCCGCTTCGCCACCCAGCTTGCGAATCATTGCTGCGGTCTCGTGGGCCGGGTCGGCGTCCAGGTCGTTGATCACGATGCGTGCGCCTTCGCTCGCCAGTTTCAGGGCGATCTGCTGGCCGATGCCACGACCGGAGCCGGTGACCAGTGCGACTTTGCCTTCGAGTTTTGCCATGGGGTGTTGCTCCTCAATGATGGGTTTTGTTTACAGAGCGATCACGGCGTCGCCAACGATCCTGGTCTCGCCGTATTGATTGGTGGTGCGCACTTCGACCTTGATCCGTTGTTCGCCGTCGGTTTCGAAACGCTCGACCACGACGCCGGTGCAGGTGATCTGATGGCCCAGGTGGGTGATGCCCATGAAGCGCACGCCGAACTCGCGCAGCTGGCGCTGGTCGACCCACTGGGTCAGCAGGCGACCGAGGTAGGCCATCGACAACATGCCGTGGGCGAACACATCGGGCATGCCGGCCTTGCGCGCGTAGTCGGTGTCGATGTGAATGGCGTTGTGATCGCCCGACGCGCCGGCAAACAAGGCCAGGGTGGTGCGGTTGATCGGCGGCAGGGCCAGTGGCGGCAGGGTGTCGCCGATGTTGATTTTTTCCAGGCTAATCGCGTTCATCAGGGTTCTCCGCTTCAGCTGTTGCGCTGCACAAGCACGCTGCGCAGGTCCGCAACGTGCTCGCCGTGCTGGTTGGTTACTCGGGTTTCGCGCACCACGAATTCCAGAGCACCGCCTTTCTTGTCGTAGATGTCGGCGATGCGTACGTCGAAGCGCAGGGTGTCGCCGGCGTAGGCCATGCGGAGATAACGGAACGACTCTTCACCGTGCAGGATGCGTGCGGTGACGATGCCCAGTTCGTCGCGCCAGGCGTTGGACGGGATCTGGAATTCCAGCGAGAACAGAAAGGTCGGCGGCAGCGGCAGGTCGGGATGACCGGCATCGCGGGCGGCCTGCGCGTCGAAATAGATCGGGTTGGTTTCTCCGGTGGCCTTGGCGAAGAAGCGCAGTTGTCCGGCTTCGGCGGTGGCGAGGAACGTGGGCAGTTGTCTGCCGATGTGTTTCTTGTCGATCATCTGAATGGCTCCCTGGGTTACCGGCCGTGTCAGTTTTTCTGGTACACGGTCACCACGCAGGCGCCGCCCAGACCGAGGTTGTGCTGCACGGCGATGCGTGCGTTCTGCACCTGGCGCTGCTCGGCGGTGCCGCGCAACTGGTGGGTCAGCTCGTAGCACTGGGCCAGGCCGGTGGCGCCCAGCGGGTGGCCCTTGGAGAGCAGGCCGCCGGACGGGTTGGTCACCCATTCGCCGCCATAAGTGTTGTCGCCGTCGCATACCAATTGCTCGCCCGCGCCTTCGGCGCACAGGCCCAGGCCTTCGTAGGTCAGCAGTTCGTTCTGGGCGAAGCAGTCGTGCAGTTCGATCACGTCGATGTCTTGCGGGCCGATGCCGGCCTGGTTGTAGGCGATGTCGGCGGCCATGCGTGTCATGTCGAAACCGACCACGCGGATCATGTCCTTGGCGTCATAGGTGCTCGGCAGGTCAGTGGTCAAGGCCTGGCCGGCCATCAGCACGTCGGTGCGCAGGCCGTGTTTTTTCGCGAAGGCTTCGGAGACCACGATGCTCGCCGCGGCGCCGCAGGTCGGCGGGCAGGCCATCAGGCGCGTCAGCACGCCTTCCCACAGCATCGGTGCGGCCAGGACTTCTTCGGTGCTGACCACGGTGCGGAACACCGCCAATGGATTGTTGGCGGCGTGACGGCTGGCCTTGGCGCGGATTTTGGCGAAGGTTTCCAGGCGGGTGCCGTACTTCTGCATGTGCGCGTAACCGGCACCGGCGAACTGGCGAATCGCGGTTGGCAGGTCGGGCATGCCCACCAGTTCGTTGGTCAGCTTGAGGGCCCGCTCGGTGGCCGGGGCACGGTCGGTCCAGGCCGATTTCAACGCACCCGGGTTCATCTGCTCGAAGCCGAATGCCAGGGCGCAGTCCACCGCGCCGCTGGCCACGGCCTGACGGGCCAGGAACAGCGCGCTGGAGCCGGTGGCGCAGTTGTTGTTGACGTTGATCAGCGGTATGCCGGTCATGCCCACGCGGTACAGGGCTTTCTGGCCGCAGGTTGAGTCACCGTAGACGTAGCCGGCGTAGGCCTGCTGGATGTCGCCGAAGTCCAGCCCGCAGTCGGCCAGGGCCAGGCGAATCGCCTGTTCACCCATGATGTCGTAGGGCTCGTTGGTCCCCGGTTTCTTGAACTGGATCATGCCGACGCCAGCAACGAACACTTTATTGCTCATCGTTGTTTTCCTTGTTGTTAGAGAGGTTCAGAGCTTGCGCGCGATCACTTCGCGCATGACTTCGCTGGTGCCGCCGTAGATGCGGTTGACGCGCATGTCGACGAACGCGCGGGCAATCGGGTACTCCATCATGTAGCCGTAGCCGCCGTGCAGCTGGACCATGTCGTCGATGCATTTCCACAGGGTTTCGGTGGTGTGGAGCTTGGCGATGGCGGCTTCTTCGAGGGTCAGCCGGCGACGCATGTGTTCGCCCAGGTAGTGGTCGACCATCACCCGCAGGGCGGTGGCCTGGACCTTGATGTCGGCGAGCTTGAATTTGCTGTTCTGGAAGTCCCACACGGTCTGGTTGAAGGCCTTGCGGTCTTTAACATACTCGACGGTCTGCTCCAGCAGGCGTTCAAGCTTGGCGGCCGCCGAGATCGCGATGGAAAAACGCTCTTGCGGCAGTTCCCCCATCAGGGAGGTGAAGCCCAGGCCTTCCTCGCCGAGGCGGTTGCCCACCGGCACGCGAACGTTGTCGAAGAACAGCTCGGCGGTGTCCTGGGCATGCTGGCCGACCTTTTCCAGCTTGCGGCCATGCTTGAAGCCGGCGCGGCTGGTTTCCACAGCGATCAGGCTGATGCCCTTGGCGCCGGCGGCCGGGTCGGTCTTGCACACGACGATCACCAGGTCGGCGGTCAGGCCGTTGCTGATGAAGGTCTTGCTGCCATTGATCACGTACTCGTCGCCATCGCGCACGGCGGTGGTGCGCACGGCCTTGAGGTCGCTGCCGGTGCCGGGTTCGGTCATGGCGATGGCGAGGATGATTTCGCCGGCGCAGATGCCCGGCAGCCATTTCTGTTTTTGTTCTTCATTGCCGCAACGGTTGATGTACGGGGCAATCACGTCGGAATGCATGCCGAAGTAGGCACCGCTCACGCCAGCCCTGGCGAACTCTTCGTTGAACACCGCGCAGTGGCCGAAATCGCCGCCACCTCCGCCGTATTCGGTGGGCAGGGTGATGCCGAGCAAGCCTTCGCGGCCGGCCTTGAGCCAGGTTTCCCGGTCGACCTGGCCGGCCTTGTCCCAGGCGGCCTGGCGCGGCAGGCATTCACGCTCGAAAAAACGGCGCACGGTGGTGCGGAACATCTCATGGTCGTCGCGGAAAACGGTTCGGGCGATGTGCACGCAAGACTCCTCATCAATGGCAGGCCGGCCTTGGGCCGGACGCTTACGCAAGGCGCGGACTGCGCCTGTGATCTGAGGGTTACGATAGGCTTGGGTACATCGGGCGAACGCCACCCGAGGTGGGTGGCGGAGAGGGAATTCACAAGGATTGTGATGCCTTGAAAATCATGCACAACCTCTGTAGGAGCGAGCCTGCTCGCGATGGTGGGTAACGATGACGCGGGTTGTCTGAATGCCCACGTCGTCTTGACGTTTTTCGCGAGCAAGCTCGCTCCTACAGGGGGGCGGTTTGTCTTCAGTGGCCCGCATCGCTTTGCGATTCCAGATCCCGCACCCGCGCCACCGCTTCATCGCGGCTGCTGACGCCGAGCTTGCTGTAGATATGGCTCAGGTGCCATTTCACGGTTTCCGGGGACAGCCCCAGGGCGCGGGCGATTTTCTTGTTGGGCAGGGCCTGGGCCAACAGGCGCACGACTTCGATTTCCCGTTCGCTCAACGGCTCGATGCCAGTGGCGAGCGGTTTGCCTGTCGCGGTTGGCGAAGGTTTGCCCGTAGGGACGGCGAGTGTCGAGACCTGCGCCGCTTGCAGGCGCTCGACATAAAACGCAAGCACCGGGTCGAGGTTTTCTTCCTTGCCGGCAATATCGCAAATCAGATCCAGTGCATCGGGGTGGGCATCGAGCAGGGTACGCAGCATGCCCAAACGTTGGCCGCGACGCAGCGCTTCCATGACCCTGGTACGCGAAGACTCCAGGTTGCCACGGCGGGACTCGATCACGGCACTGAGGACTATCAGGCGCACTGTGGCCAAATGCCGACGTTGCAGGTCACAGGTTTCGATCAGTCGGTCAATGCGTTGCAGCGCACCGTCGAGGTCACCCTGGTGAATTTGCCAACGGGCCCGCACGTTCTCGGTGAGGATGTTGATTTCCTTGAATGCGCTGGGCCCGGAGTCGCGGTGACGGGCGTCGATAGTCTCCAGCCGGGCCAGTTTGGCCTGAGCGATGGCTGTCTCGCCGAGCAAAGTATTCCAGTACACCTGCCAGGTCAGGCAGTAGGTCTGCAAGCGATCCAGGCCAAGCTTGATCGCGTACTCGTCGAGTCGGTCGATGAAGGCGAACGCTTCCTGACGGTTGCCGGCCAGCCACTGGACCTTCCACAGCACCTGAAGAACGCGCAGGACCGAGTCCGGAATCGAAATCCGCTCAAGAATATCGACCCAACCCGCCAGCAGTTTGAACGCGGCGTCCAGGTCATTGGTTTCGTAGAGCACCTCACCCAGCAGGGCGGTGGCGAGGTACGTTGCGTCGGTGCCGGCTTTGCCGCACTGGGCGGCTTCATGCAGCACATCGCGATAAACCCGTTCGGCCAGCTTCATCTGGCCTTCCAGGGCGTGACTCAACCCGACCAGGCAACGACCCTGCAGGCTGCCCGCCGTGGTGCCCAGAAGCGGTTCGCCATTGATCAGCAAGGCAGGGCGGTCAAGTTGCACCTGACGGGCCCGTTCGTAGTCACCGCGGTGCATGTAGAGCCAGGACAGGATATTCAGGCACGAGCCAATGGCAACGGCGTTGCTGCCCGCGGGCGGGTCGAGCAGTTGCGGCAGTACGGTCATCGCCGCGTCGGTGTCGTCGCGTTGCAGGGCCAGTGAGGCCCGCAGCAGTGCGATCATGAAGCGGTCATGGACGTCGCTTTCGGGAACGTCCCTGAACAGTTGATCGAGGCTTTGGGCGCAGGCCGCGAAATCCCGCGCATAGAGCTGCATCCGGGTCTTGAGAATACGCAATTTGACCCGCGCCTGGACTTGCTCGAACGGCAGCAGCCGGACCAGTTCGATCAACATGCGCAAGTCGCCATGGGCGTACAAGGCTTCGGCGTGCTGCTCCACCAGGTCGGCCGCGGCATCGGGGTCGCCTGCCATGACGGCATGGTGAACCGCTTCGTCCAGGTATTGGTGGTCGTGAAACCAGACCCAGGCACGCGCGTGCACCGCCTGTTGTTCGGTCCTGCTGCGCGAGTCGAAATACTTGAGCAATGTCTCGCGCAGCAATGGGTGCAAGCGATACCAGGTTTCGCGCCCGGCACTGTCCACCGGGATCAGGAACAGGTTGTCGCGCTCCAGGCGGGCCAACATCGTGCTGGCCGAGCCGACCGCTTGCGGATTGCCGCTGAGGGCGGCGCACAGGGATGCACAGAAACGGTTGCAGACGGCCATGAGCAGCATCAGGTCCAGATCTGTCGGTGTCAGGTGAGACAGCACCTCGACTTCGAAAAACTTCGCGAACGCCTGATCGTCGCGCACTTGTGCCTGATCGGTGGCCGTGACAGCCGAACGATTCTTCTTGCGACTGACTGCCAGCAGTTGCAGCCCGGCCACCCAGCCGTCGGTCAGCTCATGCATCTGCCGGGCGTCGCCGGCGCTGACGTCGCCCAGTTGGGTCTTGAGAAACTGCTCGGATTCGGCGGGTGTGAAGCGCAAGTCGCGCAGGTTCAATTCCAGCACCAGCTCCTGGCTGCGCAAGCGCGCCAGGGATAACGGCACGGCACTGCGCGACACCAGCGCGAGGTGCAGGTTGGCCGGAGCGTAATCAATCAGCCATTGCAGGGCCTGGTGAATGCCCACGTCGGTCAGGTGGTGCAGGTCATCGAGCACCAGCACCAGTTCACGCCCGCGGCTGGCAATGCTGCGCACCAGGGTGATGATCGTGCGCTCCACGGCTTCGCTGTCGATACCACGGCCTTCCAGTTGAATCGCTTCGTGCACGAGCTGTGGGTCGATCTGGCCGAGGCTCGCCAGCAGATAGTCAAGAAAACGCGTCAGTTCGTTGTCATCCGCCGACAGCGTCAGCCACGCCACGTCGAACCCCAATGGCAACAGCGCCTGGCGCCAGGCGATCAGGGTCGAGGTCTTGCCGCAACCGGCCGGACCCTTGAGTACGATGCAGCGCAGGCGGCGGGCCTTGAGCATTTGCTCCTGCAGGCGTTCGCGGGAAATCAGGCGTCCGGCGCTGCGCGGCGGAATCAGTTTGGTGCTGACGATAGGGGACTGAACCGGATTGAAGGCCTGGCTGGCATGGGTGTCCGATGCATTGGACTTGCGGTGTTTATCCATGGGGCGGTCCGATTCTTTTTTGTTTTGTGAGTGCGTCGAATCTCATCGAGTGTAACCCAGACCATGGGCGGCATGAGCCTGTCTTTGGCGGCCACCACCCGATGTGGGTGGTGGTCGCCGATCAACGGATTGCTCTACTGGAAGGCACAAGAATAGGAGTGCTGCGGCGCTCCGTCAGAACAGTGGAGCGTTGGCGATGGGCGTACTGAGCGGCATTCGGGTGGTGGAGTTTGAGGCAATCGGGCCGGCGCCGTTTGGCACCATGCTGTTGGCCGACATGGGCGCCGACGTGGTGCGCATCGACCGCCCGCAGAAGGCCGCTGACCTGGGGCCGAAGCTGGAAGGCAAGCGTGCCGATATCACCGGGCGCAATCGTCGTTCGGTCACCCTCGACTTGAAGCGCCCGGACAGTGTCGCCGCTGCGCTGGAACTGATCGAACGTGCCGACGTACTGATCGAAGGATTTCGCCCCGGCACCATGGAACGTCTGGGCCTTGGCCCTGACGACGTGCTCAAGCGCAATCCACGGCTGGTCTACGCACGGATGACCGGTTGGGGCCAGACCGGTCCGATGGCCGACCGCGCCGGGCATGACCTGAACTACATCGCCTTGTCGGGCGTGTTGTCGAGCATCGGCCCGGCCGGTGGTCGTCCGGTGCCGCCGCTGAACCTGGTGGGCGACTACGGCGGTGGCGGCATGCTGCTGGCGATGGGCGTGCTTGCGGCGCTGGTCAACGTGCAGCGCGGTGGTGCCGGGCAGGTGGTCGACGCGGCCATGACCGAGGGGGCGGCGCAGCTGGGTTCGGCGATCTGGGGTCTGCTGGCCGGTGGGCACTGGAAAGAACAGCGCGGCAGCAACCTGCTCGATGGCGGCGCGCCCTGGTATGACACCTACGAAACCCGTGACGGCCAGCACATGGCAATCGGGCCGATTGAATCGCGCTTCTACGCGCAGATGCTGGAAATTCTCGGACTCTCCACCGCAGACCTGCCCAATCAGCACGACCGGGCTGGCTGGCCGCGGTTGCGAGAGGCATTCACCGCCGCGTTCCTCGGCCGTACCCGCCAGCAATGGGTAGAAGCCTTCGACGGCAGCGATGCCTGCGTTGCGCCGGTGCTTGGCCTCGCCGAAGCGGCAAGGCACCCCCACGGCGTTGCCCGTGGCAGCTTCATCGAGGTCGACGGGGTGGTGCAACCGGTCCCGGCGCCGCGTTTCCTGGGCACGCCATCGGCGCAACCGCAACCGGCCCCCGAGCGTGGTGAGCACGGCGGCGACGCACTGCGCGACTGGGGTTTCGACACGGCGGCCATCGAGCGCTTGCGTGAACTGGGTCTGGGATTGCGCGCCTGAGCGCGTTCGCCTCGAACAACTACATAAAGATCGGCGCAGCGCAGGAGCTCGTCCATGGCCATTCAGTTCAAGATCATCGATCACGTGGCACTCATCACGCTCGATGCGCAACAGTCGAACAACGCGTTGTCCGTCAGCGATCTGATGCACCTGCGCAAGACCCTGGGTGCCTGCCAGGATGACGAGCAGGTGCGGGTCATCGTCCTGACCGGTGCCGGTGAGCGCGGGTTTTGCAGCGGTGCAAGCCACAAGGAATCGTTGCTGGCGGCCTCCGGTTTTGTCGCCGGCACCCTCAAAAGCCGCGAGACCGAAGCCGAGGAGGGCGGCTACAGCCGGCTGTTCGACCTCAGCGACCTGGACATCTGGAAACCGGTGATTGCCGCTATCAACGGTGCCTGCCTGGGGGGCGGTCTGGAGCTGGCACTGCAATGCGATCTGCGCATCGCCTCGGCCAATGCGACGTTCGGATTGCCCGAAGTGCGCGATGCGACCATTCCGGCGGCCGGTGGCGTGCAGTACCTGCTGCGCGCCATTCCAACGGTACACGCGATGAAAATGGCCCTGACCGGCGAATCGATCAGCGCGCAGCAAGCCTTGAATGTCGGTCTGGTCATAGAGCTGCTGCCCCAGGACCGTCTGCTGCCAGCGGCGCTGGATCTGGCCGAGCGCATCGCTGCCAACGGCCCGCTGGCGGTGCAGTCGATCAAGCGCCTGGCCTTGCAGACCGCCCACCTCGCCCCCCGGGATTTCGTCACCCAGGCCCATCTGCACTGGGGCCTGCTGCGCGACAGCGAAGATCACGCCGAAGGGCGCATGGCCCAGGTCGAGCAGCGCTCACCGAAATACACCGGCACCTGACACATCGGCCAAGCGCCGACTTCGTCCTGACCTGACAACAATAATTCACAGGAGAACCCCATGTATCTGACCCAAGGCCTGCACCGCATGCTACAGCAACGTCCCCAAGCCGTGGCGACGGTCTTTCGCGAGCGCCGCCGCACCTATGCCGAACTGGCCGACCGGGTGGCGCGGCTGGCCGGGGCCTTGCAGCAACTGGGGATGCGGACTGGCGACCGGGTCGGCTTGCTGGGCCTGAACTCTGACCGCTTCCTTGAGTATTTCCTGGCGACCTGGTGGGGCGGCGGTGTGGTCAACCCGGTGAACATTCGCTGGAGCGTGCCGGAAATCGTCTACTCCCTGGACGACTGCGACACGCGCATCCTGCTGATCGACGACACCTTTCTGGCCATGGCCGAAGACATCGCCAGCAGCGCCAAGGTGCGGCCGCTGCTGATTCACATCGGCGACGGGCCATTGCCGCAAGGCATGCTGTCCTATGAGCAACTGATTCGTGACGCCGAGCCGGTGGACGACGCGTTTCGCGGCGGTGACGATCTGGCGAGCATCATGTACACCGGCGGCACCACCGGCCAGCCCAAGGGCGTGATGCAATCGCACATGAACCTGTGGAGCGCTGCCGTGGCCCGTGCGGCCGATGTGCCGGTGCCGGCGGACGCCCTGACCCTGCACATCGCGCCGATGTTCCACCTGGCGGCGTTGTCGCGGGTCATCCTGATTTCCTTGCTGGGCTTGCCGAGCATTTTCGTCCCGGGCTTCGATGCCCAGGACGTGATGCGCACCATCGAGCGCGAGCGCATCACCGACATCCTGATCGTGCCGACCATGCTTGCGGCGCTGATCATGCATCCCGATTTCGCCGGACATGACCTGAGTTGCCTGCGCAGCCTCACTTATGGCGCCTCGCCGATTGCCGTGCCCTTGCTGGAACTGGCGCTGAAAGCCTTGCCGAATGTCGAGTTCACCCAGGGCTACGGCATGACCGAAGCGGCGCCACCCATAACTGCCAACGGTCCGGAAAACCACAGTGCCGAAGGCATCGCCAACGGTCGCCTGCGCTCGGCCGGGCGACCGGGGCTGGGCGTCACTGTGCGCATCGTCGATGAAAATGACAACGAAGTGCCCTGCGGCACCGTCGGTGAAGTGGTCGTGCGTGGCCCGAACATCATGCTCGGCTACTGGAACAAGCCCGAGGAAACCGCCAAGGCCCTGCGCGGCGGCTGGATGCACACCGGCGACGGCGCCTACATGGACGCGGATGGCTTTATCTACATTGTCGACCGTTTCAAGGACATGATCGTCAGCGGTGGCGAGAACGTGTATTCCGGCGAAGTGGAAAGCGCCATCGCCAGTCACCCGGCCGTTGCCGCCTGCGCGGTGATCGGCATTCCTTGCGCACAGTGGGGCGAAGCGGTGCATGCGGTGGTGGTGCTCAAGCCGGACAGCGATGTGGCCAGCGCCCAGCTCATCGAACATTGTCGTCGCCAGATTGCCGGCTACAAGACCCCGAAAACCGTGGAGTTCCGTACAGCCTTGCCATTGTCCGGTGCGGGCAAGGTGCTCAAGCGCGATCTGCGCGAGCCGTTCTGGCGCGGCACGGATCGGGGCGTGAGCTGACCGCATGTACATGACTCAATGCCTGCAACGTACGTTGCAACAGGACCCGGAACACATCGCGACCCTCTTCGGTGAACGCCGCCACACCTACCGCGAGTTTGGCGAGCGTGTGGCCCGCCTGGCGGGTGCCTTGCAGGCGCTCGGCATGGCGGCGGGTGATCGGGTCGGCATGCTCGCGCTCAACAGCGACCGCTACCTGGAATACATCATGGGCGTGTGGTGGGGCGGAGGGGTGCTCAACCCGGTGAACGCGCGCTGGAGCGTGCCGGAGATTGTCTATTCGCTGGACGATTGCAGTACCGGCATTCTCATCGTCGACGAACACTTCGCGGCGCTGGCCGAAGGCATCTGTGTCAGGGCCCGTCGCGTGCCGTTGCTGATTTATGCAGGGGACGGTGCGGTGCCGGCCGGCATGTTGGGTTTCGAGCAATTGATTGCCCAGGCCGCGCCGGTCGAGGATGCCGGGCGTGGTGGTGAAGACCTCGCCTGCATCATGTACACCGGCGGCACTACAGGGTTTCCCAAGGGCGTGATGCAGTCGCACCTGAACCTGTGGTCGGCGTGCGTGCCGCGCATGGTGGACATGCCGCCGATCCGCGGTGGCCTGTTGTTGCATGTCGCGCCACTGTTCCATGTCGCCGGCCTGGCCCGCGCCCTGGTTCAGTTCCTGGCCGGTGAAAGCCATGTGCTGGTGGCGGGCTTCGATCCACTGCAGACATTGCAGATCATCGAGCGCGAACGGGTCACCGAGACGCTGCTGGTGCCAACGATGATCCTTGCCCTGTTGGCCCATCCGGATTTCGAGCGCCACGACCTCGGCAGCCTCAAACGCCTGACCTACGGTGCATCGCCCAGCGCCGGGGACATGGTCGAGCAAGTGCTGGCGAAACTGCCGGACATCGAACTCTCACATTCCTACGGGCTGACCGAGGCCTGTCCGGTGGTGTCCAGCAACCTGCCATGCAACCACACGCCCGAAGCGCGCCTCAGCGGGTTATCGCGATCGGTGGGACGTGGCGGCCTGGGCGTCAACGTGAAGATCGTCGACCCGCAGGGCCGGGAGGTTGCGCGGGGCACGGTGGGCGAGATCATCGTGCGCGGGCCGAACATCATGCAGGGCTACTGGAACAAGCCCGAGGAAACCGCCAAGGCATTGCGCGACGGCTGGTTGTTCACCGGCGATGCCGCGTGGATGGACGAGCGGGGTTATCTGTTCATCGTTGATCGCTTGAAGGACATGATCGTCAGTGGCGGGGAAAACGTTTACTCGGCGGAGGTCGAGAACGTCCTTGCCCGGCACCCGGCGGTGGCGCTGTGTGCGGTGATCGGCGTCCCACACGAGCAATGGGGCGAGGCGGTACATGCGGTGGTGGTGCGCAAGCCCGGTGCCCAGGTCGATGAAGGGCAACTGCGCCTGCACTGCCGCGAATTCATCGCCGGCTACAAGTGCCCAAAAAGCGTGGAGTTCCGCGATGAACTGCCACTGTCGGCCGCCGGCAAAGTCCTCAAGCGCGAGTTGCGCAAGTAACCACACCACATATCCCCTGTGGGAGCGAGCCTGCTCGCGAAGGCGTCATGACAGCCAGCGTTGATGTTGACTGGTCCACCGCTTTCGCGAGCAGGCTCGCTCCCACAGGGGGCGGTATTCCATTGCGTGAAATCAGCTTTTCAACCCCCGCAATTCGCTACCCGATCCGGGTGGCTTCACCACCCACCCGCATCAATACAGTGGACTCACGAACCAGGCGCATGCCCGCCTGGCAACCCACTGGAGATCCCGATGCACATCAACCGTACCGTCTACCGTGAAGACCACGAAATGCTGCGTGAAACCGCGCGGCGTTTCTTCGAGCGTGAATGCCTGCCCAAGCAGGCGCAGTGGGACGAGGCCGGGCAGGTCGACCGGGAAACCTGGCTCAAGGCCGGGCGCCACAACCTGTTGTGCCTGACCGTACCGACCGAGTACGGCGGTGGCGGCGGTGACTTCGGCCACTCGGCGGTGCTGATCGAAGAGCTGTACCGCGCCGGTGTCTCGGGCTGGAGCCTGGGTGTGCATTCGGACATCGTCGCGCCGTACATCGTGCGCCTGGGCACCGAAGAGCAGAAGCAGCAGTGGCTGCCGAAAATCTGTTCGGGTGAAACCGTACTGGCGGTGGCCATGACCGAACCGGGCACCGGCTCCGACCTCAAGGCGATCCGCACCACCGCCGTGCGCGACGGTGACGAGTGGGTGATCAACGGCAGCAAGACCTTCATCAGCAACGGCCTGACCTGCGACATGGTCGTTGTGGTGTGCAAGACCGATCCGGGCGCCGGGGCCAAGGGTTGCAGCCTGATCATGGTCGAGTGCAATCGCGAAGGTTTCCGTCGTGGGCGAAAGCTGGAGAAGGTCGGCCAGCACGCGGCCGATACCGCCGAGCTGTTCTTCGACGAGGTGCGCGTGCCGGTGGGCAACCTGCTCGGTGAAGAAAACAAAGGCTTCATGCACTTGATGGAAGAGTTGCCGCAAGAACGCCTGGTGATCGCCCTGTACAGCGCCGCGAAACTCGAACGCCTGCTGGAGCAGACCGTCGAGTACGTGAAGGACCGCAAGGCCTTCAACCAGACCGTCTGGGACTTCCAGAACACCAAATTCAAACTCGCCGACATCAAGGCCAAGGCCACCGCCGTGCGCCTGACCATCGACCATTACATCGCCGAACACATGCGCCGGCGCCTGACCGTGCAGGAGTCGGCCATCGCCAAGCTGTTCGCCACCGAGACGCTTTGCCAATGCATCGACGACATGGTCCAGCTGCACGGCGGCTACGGCTACATGCTCGAGTACCCGATTGCCCGCGCCTTCGTCGACATGCGCGTCACGCGCATCTTTGGTGGCACCAGCGAAGTGCTGCGCGAACTGATCGCGCGCCAGTTGTGATCCTTCCCCCTCATTTTCAGGTGACACCATGAGCGAAAAAGTACTGGTTGCCGGCGTCGGCATGATCCCGTTTCGCAAGCCCAGCGACAGCCCGACCTACGTGCAGATGGGGGCCGAGGCCGTGCGTCTGGCCCTGGCCGATGGGGGCATCGATTACCGCCTGGTGCAGGAGGCGTATGCCGGTTATGTCTACGGCGACTCCACCAGCGGCCAGACCGTGTTGTACGAAGTGGGCATGACCGGGATCCCGGTGGTCAACGTCAACAACAACTGCTCGACCGGCTCCACCGCGCTGTACCTGGCGCGCAAGGCCATCGAATCCGGCTCGGCCGATTGCGTACTGGCGGTGGGCTTCGAGCAGATGCAGGGCGGTGCGTTGAAGTCCCACTGGGACGACCGCCCGCCAACCCGTGAACGCTTTCTGCCGATCCTGCGTGGCCTGACCGCCGACATGGACGGCATGCCCCAGGCCATCCGGACTTTCGGCGGTGCCGGGCGCGAGTACATGCACAAATACGGCACGAAAATGGAAACCTTTGCCGCTGTGCGCGCCAAGGCCAGCCGTCATGCAGCCAACAATCCGCTGGCGCTGTTTCGCAAGGTGCTCAGCGTCGAAGACGTGATGAACGACCCGGTCATTCTGCCCGGTGTGATGACGCGTCTGATGGCCTGCCCGCCGACCTGTGGCGGTGCCGCGGCCATCCTGGTGTCCGAGCGTTTTGCGAAAAAGCATGGCCTGCGCCGCGACGTGGAAATCGTCGCCCAAGCGATGACCACCGATACGCCGGAGTCCTTCAATTTCGAAAAACCGTCGATGCTCGACTGGGTCGGCACCCACATGACCCACGCCGCCGTGGGCCAGGTCTACGAGAAGGCTGGCGTTGGCCCGCAGGACATCGATGTTTGCGAACTGCATGACTGCTTCGCCCAGAACGAAGTGATCTGTTACGAATCCTTGGGTTTCTGCCCCGAGGGTGGTGCCGAGAAGTTCGTGATGGACGGCGACAACACCTACGGTGGGCAAATCGTCATCAATCCGTCCGGTGGCCTGCTCTCCAAGGGCCATCCATTGGGCGCGACCGGTTTGGCGCAGTGCTACGAGCTGACCCGGCAATTGCGTGGTAACGCCGAGCAGCGGCAGGTCGAAGGTGCGCGCCTGGCCATGGCCCACAACCTCGGACTGGGCGGTGCCTGCGTGGTGACGCTGTACGGCAAAGTCAGTGGAGGTGCCCAGTGAGCGGCTTGCTCGACGCCTTCCGCCTGACTGCGCTGCCGCCACACGCCGAGGCCTTTCGTGCCGAGGTCAAAGCCTTTCTGGCCGAGCATCTGCCGAGGGTTTCGCCGGCTGTGCGCGCGCGCAGCTGGACCGGTTTTGACGCCGTCTTCAGCCGCCGACTGGCGCAGCGCGGCTGGGTCGGGCTGACCTTGCCGGCCGCTTACGGCGGCGCAGGACTGGATGCGTTCAGTCGCTTCGTGCTGGTCGAGGAACTGCTGTCGGCCGGTGCCCCGGTGGCGGCGCACTGGATCGCCGAACGGCAGAGCGGGCCGTTGATCCTGAAGTTCGGCAGCGATGCGCAGAAGGATTTTTTCCTGCCGCGAATCTGCGCAGGCCAGGCGTTTTTCTGCATCGGCATGAGCGAACCGAACTCCGGTTCGGACCTGGCCAGCGTGCGCAGCCGCGCCAACCGTTGCCCTGAGGGCTGGCGCCTGAGCGGGCGCAAGATCTGGACCACCAACGCCCACCACGCCGACTACATGATCGCCCTGGTGCGCACCAGCGGTTCGCCCGAGGACCGGCACAATGGCCTGTCGCAATTCATCATCGATCTCAGGCAGCCCGGCGTCAGCGTGCGTCCCATTGTCGATCTGGCAGGTGATGCGCATTTCTCCGAAGTGGCCTTCGACGACGTCTTGCTCGGCGCAGACGCGCTGGTGGGCGAGGAGGGCAGCGGCTGGAAGCAGGTCAACGCCGAACTGGCGTTCGAACGCAGCGGGCCGGAGCGTTTCTACTCCAGCATCGTGCTGCTCGACCTGTGGGCCGATACGTTGCGGCGCAAGGGTGCCACTGCCCAGGAGACCGCCTTGCTCGGCAGTTTCCTCAGCCAACTCACCTGCCTGCGCAACCTTTCGCTGGCACTGACGGCGTTGCTCGCCCGGGGCGAAAGCCCGGTGGTGGAAGCCGCGCTGGTCAAGGACATCGGCACCGAATTCGAGCAGGCGATCCCGGCGGCGATTGCTGCGGCGATCAGCGCCGATCCGGATGTGCCCGTCGATGAGGCGCTGTACAGCACCGTGGCGTACCTCAATCAGGTCGCGCCGACATTCTCGTTGCGCGGCGGCACCCGGGAAATCCTGCGCGGCATGATCGCCCGAGGCCTTGGCCTGCGCTGATGCGCATCGAATAGGAAAGTGTTCATGTTCACTGAAACCATTGAAAAAATTCTGACTGACCTGTGCACGCCGGCCCTGGTCCGGGCGGTGGAAAGCGGCGAAGGCGCACCGGCGTTGTGGAGCGCCCTGGAAGACAGCGGCTTTCTGGAGTTGCTGACGCCGGAAGCGGCCGACGGCGCCGGGCTGGGCCTGGATGCCCTGTTGCCGATTTTCGTTGCATTCGGTCGCCACGCCTTGCCGGTGCCAGCGGCGCAGAGCATCGCCGCCCGCGCACTGATGCGTACATGCACGATCACACCACCCGCTGGAATGGTCACTCTCAGTGGTACGGCCTATAGCGAGATCGACGGCACGTTATGCGTCCCGCGCATGGCCTTCGGCCTGCTGGCCGACTTTGCCCTGGTGAATCTGGAAGGTCAGTTGCTGTTGCTCGATTGCAGCCTGGCCCGTCGCCAGCCCGTCGGTGTTCACGCCAGTCAGTGCGCCACCTTGTATTGGCCGCCAGAGACCCTGGGGCCGGCCATTGGACACAACGGTGAAGAGGTTCGGCTGTTTCATGCCGCGATCCACGCCGCCGCCATCGCCGGGGCCATGGAAACCGTGATCGGCATGACGCTGGAGTACTGCAACGACCGTGTCCAGTTCGGCAAGGCCATCGGCAAGTTTCAGGCGGTGCAACACCAGCTCAGCGTGATGGCGGAGCAGGTTGCCGCTTCGCGCATCGCCGCGGAACTGGCGTTTTGCGCCGGGCGCCAGGTGCCGGACCGAATGGCCACTGCCATCGCCAAGGCCCGCACCAGTATGGCCGTGTCGCAAGTGACCGCCACGGCCCATGCACTGTTCGGCGCCATCGGCGTGACCGAAGAACTGGACTTGCAACTGTTCACTCGACGCTTGCACGAGTGGCGCGTCAGTGAAGGCTCGGAAAGCTACTGGAACGGGATTGTCGGCCAGGCGTTGCTGACACAGCCGAACGTCACCGCCAGCGAATTCGTGCGTCACGTCACTCCATCTCCATCGGCCTGAGGATCTCCCATGAGCCAGTTTTTGAAGTACGAACAGCAAGGTCATGTCGTCACCCTGACGATGAATGACCCCGAGCGACGCAACCCGCTGACCGGCAACAGCGCCGTGCCCGAATTCCTTGAAGCCATCGAATGTATCGAGCGCGACAGCAGTGTTCGCACCGTGATCATCACGGGCGCCGGCACGGCGTTTTGCTCCGGTGGCAATGTGCGCGACATGGACCGCTATGCGCAGATGTCGGGCATGCAATTGCGCCAGGAATATCGCACCGGCATCCAGCGCCTGCCCCTGGCGCTGTTCAATCTGGAAGTACCGGTGATCGCCGCGGTCAACGGCGCGGCCATTGGCGCGGGGCTGGATCTGGCGTGCATGTGCGACATCCGCGTGGCCTCCGAGCAGGCGAAGTTTGCCGAGAGCTTCGTCAAGCTGGGGATCATTCCGGGGGACGGTGGCGCCTGGCTGTTGCCACGGATCATCGGCCTGTCCCGTGCCACCGAGCTGACGCTGACCGGGCAAATGATCGACGCCCGCCAGGCGGAGCAATGGAACCTGGTGTCCCGGGTCGTACCCGCCGAACAATTGCTGGATACGGCACGGGAAATGGCCAGCGCCATTGCCGCCAACCCACCCCACGCGGTGCGCCTGGCCAAGCGCTTGTTGCGCGAAGCCTTGCACACCCGACTCGACACGCTGCTGGAAATGTCCGCGACTTTCCAGGTGTTGTCGCACCAGACCGCCGACCACCGCGAAGCCGTGGCGGCCTTTATCGACAAGCGTGCACCGAGCTTTACCGGGTGAATGTCACCGAGCGTAACGACCGGCCCACAGCGGGTCGTTACACCGCGTGAAATATGGCGACCAACACCGTTTCAAATCACCCGTTCGGGTGTGAGGAACGCGCCCCAGCCCCACTAGCATGGGCTCTCCAACACTTAATCCTTAACCGGAGAAACCGCATGACAACAAAAACAATGCGCGGAGTCTTCCAGCCGAGTCTGCTGGCCGTAGCTGTGATGGTTGCCTCTTGTGCGAGCAACCAGGCTCACGCTGTTGATTTCAACATCGGGGAAATTCAGGGCAATTTCGATTCGTCGCTGTCGATTGGCGCGAGCTGGTCGACGGCTGATCCAGACAAACAGTTCATTTCCAACTTCAACTCCCAGGGCGTCACTGGCGGCGAGTCTGCGTCCCGGACCACCGACGACAACCGCCTGAATTTCAAGAAGGGTGAAACCTTCTCGAAGATCTTCAAGGGCGTGCATGACCTGGAACTCAAGTACGGCGACAGCGGCGCCTTCGTGCGCGGCAAATACTGGTACGACTTCGAACTGATGGACGAGCACCGTCCGTTCTATGACATCGATGACTCGGGGCGCGACCGCGCAGCCAAGTCTTCCGGGGCGATGTTCCTCGACAGCTTCGTCTACCACAACTACACGATTGGCGATCAGGTCGGCAACGTGCGCCTGGGCAAGCAAGTGGTGAGCTGGGGCGAGAGTACCTTTATCGGCAACTCGATCAACAGCATCAACCCGATCGACGTCGCCGCCCTGCGTCGCCCCGGTGCCGAGGTCAAGGAAGGCCTGATTCCGGTCAACCTGCTCTATGTGTCCCAGGGCCTGGCCGACAACATCACCGCCGAAGGCTTTTATCAGCTGCAGTGGGACAAGTCGGTGGTGGACAACTGCGGCACCTTCTTTGGCAGTGACGGCGTGGCGCAAGGCTGTGACGACCGCCTGGTGGTCGCCGGCCTGGACTTGCCGCCGGGCGTGGCGAAGAACACCGGTAGTCTGGCGGCCATTGCGGCCGGGACTGACGACGCCTTCATTCCGCGCCTGAACGACAACGATGCGCGCAATAGCGGCCAATATGGCCTGGCCCTGCGCTGGTATGTGCCGCAAGCCAATGACACCGAGTTCGGTGCCTACGCGATGAACTACCACAGCCGCAGCCCGTTCCTGAGCATCAATCAGATGAGCAACCCGGCCGGCGGCGTGGCCTCGGCGCGCAGTGCCCGCTACTTCATCGATTATCCGGAAGACATTCGCCTGTACGGCCTGAGTTTCCAGACCAACGTTGCGGGCGTCTCGTTGGGCGGTGAACTCAGTTACCGGCCGAACATGCCGTTGCAACTGAACACGGCTGACTTGCTGTCCGCCGCCACCTTCAGTGCGACATCGCCGCTGATCACCACCGGTTTCGCCGGGCGCAACCTCGGTGCCGAGGTCAACGGCTACAAACGCATGCCGGTGACCCAGGCGCAGGTGACCGCCACGCAATTCTTCGATCAAGTGTTCGGCGCCAGTCGCCTGACCCTGGTCGGTGAGGTGGGCTACAACAAGATCAACGGCCTGGGCAAGGCGGACGGCACGGACCTGCGCTTCGGCCGCAGCCCGGCTTTCGGCTCCGGTGAGCTGCCGGGTGCCGCCGGTGCCGCCACTTGCCGCGGTACTGCGCCAGGCCTGCCCAATGCCAGCAATCCGGCGCAGGAATGCAACAACGATGGCTTCTACACCAGCAGTAGCTGGGGTTATCGCCTGCGCGGCAAGCTCGATTACCCGAACGTGATCGCCGGCATCAACCTGTCGCCGAGCATTGCCTGGTCCCACGACGTCCAGGGTTTCGGCCCGAACTTCGAGGAAGGCTCCAAGGCCGTCAGCCTCGGTGTCGATGCCGATTACCAGAACACCTACACCGCCAGCCTGAATTACACCAACTACTTCGGTGGCGATTTCAACACCAACGTCGACCGCGACTACGTTGCGCTGAGCTTCGGCGTGAATTTCTGATGCAACCCTGCCAGAGGAAACTGAACATGAACGCACGTTTTATTCTGCGCGCTGGCGCACTGAGTCTGTCGTTGCTGGCCAGTGGTGTGATGGCCGCCGTGTCCCCGCAGGAGGCCGCGCAGCTGGGCACCACGCTGACGCCGTTGGGCGCACAGAAAGAGGGTAACGCCAACGGCAGCATTCCGGCCTGGACCGGTGGTCTCAAACCCGGCGCGGCGGCACTCGACAATGGTTTTCTGGGCGACCCGTTCGCCGGTGAAAAACCGCAGTTCGTGATCACGGCAGCCAACGTCGAGCAGTACAAGGACAAGCTGACCCCGGGCCAGCTGGCGATGTTCAAGCGCTATCCGGACAGCTACAAGATCCCGGTGTTCAAGACCCAGCGCACCGCGGCGGCACCGCAGAACATCTATGACATCGCCAAGAAGAGCGCAGTGACCACCGAGCTGACGCCCGATGGCAACGGCCTGCTGAATTTCACCCAGACCCGCTACTACCCGTTCCCGATTCCCAAAAATGGCGTCGAGGTCTACTGGAACCATACCAACCGTTTTCGCGGCGGCAACATGGAGCGCGAAGCGGCCCAGGCGGCTCCGCAAACCAACGGTTCCTACTCCATCGTCGAGTACGAGGACAAGTTGGCCTTCCCGCAACTGATGGAAGGCGTCGACGCCGGGCAGGCCGACAACGTCCTGTACTACTACAAACAGGAAATCACTGCACCATCGCGCATGGCCGGCAGCGTGATCCTGATCCACGAGACCATCGACCAGGTCAAGGAGCCGCGCCTGGCGTGGGTCTACAACGCCGGTCAGCGCCGCGTGCGCCGTGCGCCACAAGTGGCTTACGACGGCCCGGGCAACGGCTCCGACGGCATGCGCACCGCCGACAACACCGACATGATGAACGGCGCGCCGGATCGTTATGACTGGAAGCTGGTCGGCAAGCAGGAGTTGTACATCCCGTACAACAACTACAGGTTGCAGTCGCCGAAGGTGAAGTATGACGACATCATCAAGCTAGGGCACATCAACCAGGACCTGACCCGTTATGAACTGCACCGCGTGTGGCACGTGCAGGCCACGTTGAAGCCGGGCCAGCGCCACGTCTACGCCAAGCGTGACCTGTACTTCGACGAAGACACCTGGCAACTGGCCGAAGTCGATCATTACGACGGCCGTGGCCAGTTGTGGCGTGTCGCCGAAGGTTATGCGGTCAACGATTACGAACGCGGGGCGCCGAACTTCGCCATGCTCGGCATCTACGACCTGATCGCCGGTCGCTACAACGTGCTGGCGATGACTAACCAGTCCAGGCATGCAACCACCTATGGCATGACCGCGAAAATGACCGACTTCACCCCGTCGGCCCTGCGTAACGCCGGCATTCGCTGACCGTTCACCGCGCCTCGAGCAACGCCCTGTCCGCAGGGCGTTGTGCGTTGTGTTGCCGATACCCACCTGATGTGGGTGGCGCGCAATCGGGTGTGCGGCTCAATGATGGAGTCCACTTTCCATCAGCGAGGTCCGCCATGTTGGTGCCACGGCCGCATCTGTGCGATGCACTTGAGGGCAAGCAATGCCGCTTGCAACTGCTTTGCGCGCCTGCCGGGTATGGAAAGACGTCATTGCTGCAGCAGTATTTGCAAGGCGTTGCGCTGCCGGGGCGAGTGGTGTGGATGTCTTTGGGCGGGCAGCAGCAGACGCTGGAGTGCTTCATTTCAGGATTGGCGGGTGAATTGGGGTTGGCGGCTGACGCTGCGCCGGAGGCGGTACTGGCGTTTCTCGATTCAAGACTTGCTGTGACTGTAATACCGTCTTCGCGAGCAGGCTCGCTCCCACAGTTGACGGCGCTCCCCTGTGGGAGCGAGCCTGCTCGCGAAGAGGCCATTCCAGGCGATGAAAATCTGAGACTTCGCCTGGTCTTCGACGACCTCCCGGCAAAATTGCCCGCAGACTTGAACCTCTGGTTCGACCAACTCCTGTCTCTGCACAACCCTCATCTGCAACTGCTGGTCACCTGCCGCCAGCGCCCGGACTGGAACCTGCCGCGCCTGATGCTGACGGGGCAGTTGCTGGAGCTGGACACCCGGCAGCTGGCCCTGCGCCCCGATGAGTTCGAGTCGCTGATCGATGCACTGGCACCGCACACCGATGCCCTGGCCAGAGAACAACTCTGGCATGAGACCGGCGGGTGGTGCGCGGGTATTTGCCTGTCGCTTTCTCCGGATCCGGCACGTTCCTCACCCTTGCTCGGTCATTACCTTGAGCGTGAACTGCTGTCGCGGCTGAGCGAAGAGCAGCGCGAGGTCCTGTGTGGGCTTGCGCATTTGTCCCGGGTCAGTGCGCACTTGTGCGAACAGTTATGGGAAGGCCGGCAGGGCGCTCGGGTATTCAACAGCCTGCTGCACTGCCAGGCGTTTGTGTTCCCGCTCGACCAACAACCTGGCTGGTTCCGGCTGCTTCCTGCCGTGGCCCGGGCGCTACAGCCGCAACTGACCGGCATGCCGTTGAACCGCTTGCGTTTGCGCGCCTGTCAGTTGCTCAGCGTGCTGGGGCACGTCGACGATGCAGTCGAGCAGGCGTTATCCGCCGACCAGCCCGAGGTGGCGGCCAACTACATGGAGCGCTTGTGGCTGAGCTGGATCCTCGGCGAGCGGCATTTGAACAAGCTGATGGACTGGCGCGAACGCATCGAACCACAGCTGCTGCACAGCAGCCCGCGCCTGATCTACCTGTGTGCCAAGGCGCTGTTGTTCAGTGGACGGCTGGACGAAGCCGGCGAATGTCTGGCGCGGCTCGGGCATTTTCTGCCGTTGCCCGATGCGCGGCGAAACCAGCGCCTGCTGGCGAACTGGCAGGCGTTGTACGGCACCTTGCAGGCGCTGTGCGGCCATGCCGATTCGGCGCGCCTGCATTGTCGTGCGGCCCTTGGCCATCTGATGGCCGAGGATTGGCTGTCGGTGCTGTTGTGCCATTGCATCCTGGCACGCATCGCCATGGAGGCCGGTGACCTGGTCGAGGCCCGGTCGCTGCTGGATCACTCGCTGGAACTGGCCCGGCGCCAGGGCAGCCATGAGTCGGAAGCGCTGGTCAATGTCGACCGGGTGCGCCTGCTGACGCTTGAGGGGCAAACGGGGCTGGCGCAATCGCTGGTGCGCAGCGAGCTCAATCGACTGGCCGTGAACGCAGCGCAGCCGTACCCGTTACTCGGGCGACTGCTGTTTGCGCAAGGTGAGTTGCTGTTGCAACAGGGGCACGCCCGCGAAGCCGAGGTGGTGGTGCAGGCGGGGCTGTTGCAGGTCCGCGACTGTTGCGCACCTTTTGTGCTCAACGGCTATCTGTTGTTAGCGGAAATCGCCTCACGCAGCCATGACCCGGAAAAGGCCCGCTGGCACTTGTACGAAGCCGAGCGGCGCATGCATTGGGGCAAGATCCATCCGGCGTGTTACCAAGGACCGATCGCCCGGCAGAACGCCAGGATCGCCGCCCGCGAGCAACCGGCCATCGACGACAAGGTCTCGCCGGCGCGCATAAGCGGCGTGCCGGATTACCAGGATGACCTGACGCCCCGGGAGGTGTCGGTGCTCAAGTTGCTGGCCGAGGGCATGTCGGTTCGCGAAGTCGGCAGCCGCTTGTTCATCTCGGAAAACACCGTGAAAACCCACGCCAAGAACATCAACGTCAAGCTCGGCGCATGCCGTCGCACCCAGGCGATCAATAGCGCCAAGGCCATGGGCATTCTCGCCTGATCGCCACCCACCTGATCCGGGTGGCGGCACCGCACCGGCGATGATCAACCATGCAGCCAGACCCTGTGCCTTGCAGCCCCACCGTGGCCGCGTCCCGACAATGACAAGAGAGGTAGTGATGAGCGCCATCGAGAGCTCGACGAGCTGTGACATCCGCACGATCCTGGAAAAACAGCGAGCGGCCTTCGAGGCCCGGGAACCTTACTCCTTAGAAGAACGTTGCGAATTGCTCGACCGGGCCATCGGTTTGCTGCTCAATCATGAGCAGGCAATCGTCGACGCCCTGACCGCCGATTTCGGCCATCGCAGCCCGGGTTTCTCCAAGGGCAGTGAAGTGTTGTCGCCATTGGCGACACTCAAGCAGACCAAGGCCGAACTGGCTGAATGGATGCGCCCGGAACAACGCCAGGCCCGTGCCGGTGAAGCCTGGGTGCAATACCAGCCGCTGGGTGTGGTGGGCATTGTCACGGCCTGGAACGTGCCCGGCTACATGGTGTTCAGCGGGCTTGCCGGCGCTTTGGCGGCGGGCAACCGGGTGATGATCAAGCCATCGGAATTCACTCCGCACACCTCGGCATTGATTGCGCGGCTGATCCGCTCGGTATACGCCGAAGATGAAGTGGCGGTGGTCTTGGGTGGCGCCGACGTCGGCCAGGCGTTTTGCGGCCAGCCGTTCGACCATCTGCTGTTCACCGGCGCCACCAGCATCGGCAAGCATGTGTTGCGCGCGGCGGCGGAAAACCTGGTGCCGGTGACCCTGGAACTGGGTGGCAAGTCGCCGACGATTATCTCGCGCTCGGCGAACTTCAACGACGCGGTAGCCAAAATCGTCATCGGCAAGCTGCTCAACGCCGGCCAGCTGTGCGTGGCACCGGACCATGTGTTTGTCCCGCAGGAGTCGATGGATGCCTTCATCGCCGTGGCGCAAGCCGTGGTGGCGAAGTTCTTTCCGACGCTCAGGGACAACCCCGACTACACCTCGATCATTAACGCCCGTCATTTCCAACGCTTGCAGGGTTACCTGAGCGAGGCCCGCGCCGCCGGTGTCGAGCTGATCGAATTGAACGCCGCCGCCGAAGATTTCAGCCAATCGCCGTTGAACAAGATCGTACCGACCTTGCTGCGCAACCCCGGCGACGATTTGCAGGTGATGCAGGACGAAATCTTCGGCCCGTTGCTGCCGCTCAAGCCCTACGAAAACCTCAGCGAGGTCATCGCCTGGATCAACGCCCGGCCGCGTCCGCTGGCGCTGTATTACTTCGGCACCGATGCCGCCGAAGAAACCCTGGTGCTCAGCCGCACCTGTTCCGGGGGCGTGACCCTCAATGGCGTGATGAGCCACGCCAGCACCGAAGGCTTGCCGTTCGGCGGCGTCGGCCAAAGCGGCATGGGTGCCTACCACGGCATTGATGGTTTCCGCACCTTCAGCCATGCCAAAGCCGTTTTGCGCACAGCGCCCAACCCGGCCTGAACCCCAGATCATTGTCGAGAGAATTGCCATGAAAGCTGCCGTATTCCATCAGGTTGGAGCCCCGCTGGTCATCGAAGAAGTGGGCATCAGCAAACCGGGCCCACGTGAAGTATTGATCCGCACCAAGGCCGTGGGCGTTTGTCACTCGGACCTGCACGTCATCGACGGTTCGTTTCCGTATCCCGGCCCGATGGTCCTGGGCCATGAAGCGGCCGGTGTGGTCGAGCAGGTCGGCTCCGAAGTGCGCTCGGTCAAGCCCGGCGATCATGTGGTCACCTGCCTGACCGTGTTCTGCGGTCATTGCGAACACTGTGTCACCGGCCATCTGGCGCGCTGTGTGTCGCCGGAAACCAAGCGCGGCAAGGACGAAGAGCCGCGCCTGACCTACGTGCACAAACCGATGCCGCAATTCGTCAACCTGTCCGGGTTCGCCGAGCAGATGCTGGTGCACGAAAACGCCTGTGTGGCGATCCGCCGCGACATGCCGCTGGACCGTGCCGCACTGCTGGGTTGCGCGGTCACCACCGGTACCGGCGCAGTGTTCAACACCGCCAAGGTGCGGCCGGGCGAGACCGTGGCCGTGATCGGTTGCGGCGGCATCGGTCTGGCCGCGATCAACGGCGCGGCGCTGGCCGGGGCAGGGCGCATCATCGCCATCGACATGCTCGACTCGAAGCTGGAACTGGCCCGGCAGTTCGGTGCCACCGACCTGATCAACGGCCGCGACGGCGATGCGGCCAAACAAGTGCTGGAGCTGACTCGCGGCGGTGTGCACCATGCTTTCGAATGCATCGGCCTCAAGCAGACCGCCGAACAGGCCTTTGCCATGCTGGCGCGTGGCGGTACTGCCACGGTGATCGGGATGCTCAAGCCTGGCCTGAAAATCGAACTCGACCCGCTGCAGTTGCTGCATGAACGCCGCATCCAGGGGTCGCTGATGGGCTCCAACCGCTTCCCCGTCGATATGCCGCGCCTGGTGGATTTCTACATGGCGGGCAAGCTCAAGCTCGACGAGATGATTTCCCAGCGCATCCGTCTGGACCAGATCAACGAGGCGTTCGATGAGTTGCGTCGCGGTGAGCTGGCGCGCTCGGTGATCGTTTTCGAATAAACAGCGTACCCACCCAGGTGGGAGCGAGCCTGCTCGCGAATACGGAGTGCCAGTCAACATTGATGTTGAAGGTGATGACGCTTTCGCGAGCAGGCTCGCTCCCACAGGGTTTATGGGGTTTGCCCAAGTGCTTTTGGAGTGGATGGATGGACATTGAATTCACGGTGCAGGAACAGGCCTTTCGCGAAGAGGTTCGGGCCTTCCTGCGCGAGCATCTGCCTGGCGAATTGTCCGAGCGGATTTCCCTCGGCAAACGCCTGAGCAAAGCGCATCAGGTGTTATGGATGCAGGTTCTCAACCAGCAAGGCTGGTTGGCACCGGGCTGGCCGGTCGAGTTTGGCGGCACCGGCTGGAACGCTGTGCACAAGCATATTTTCGACGAAGAATGTTTTGCCGCCGGCGCACCGAAAGTGGTGTCGTTCGGCCTGAAAATGGTCGCTCCGGTGATCATCAAGTTCGGCACAGCCGAGCAGAAAGCGCGCTATTTGCCGCGGATTCTTTCCTGTGAGGACTGGTGGTGCCAGGGCTACTCCGAACCGGGCGCCGGCTCTGATCTGTCGTCGCTGAAAACCCGCGCCGTGCGCGAGGGCGATCACTATGTGGTCAACGGCCAGAAAACCTGGACCACGCTGGCGCACTTCGCCGACTGGATGTTTTGCCTGGTGCGCACCGACCCGCAGGCCCGGCAGCAGCGGGGCATTTCGTTTCTGCTGATCGATATGAAAACGCCGGGCATCACCGTGCGGCCCATCATCACCCTCGACGGCGAACATGAAGTCAACGAAGTGTTCTTCGACAATGTGCGGGTGCCGGTGGCGAATCTGGTGGGGCAGGAGAACGAGGGCTGGACCTGCGCCAAGTACCTGCTGACCCACGAACGTACGAGCATCGGCGGGATCGCGCAGAACAAGGCGTTGCTCACCCGGCTCAAGCGCATTGCCAGCGAGGAAGTCCGCGACGGTCGGCCGCTGATCGAAGACCCGCTGTTTCGCGCGCAGATCGCCGAAGTCGAGATGCAATTGATGGCGGCCGAGATGAGCACCCTGCGCACCCTGGCGGCCACGCAGAATGGCGATGCACCCGGTGCCGAAAGCTCGTTCCTGAAGATCAGGGGCACCGAGATTCGCCAGGCCATTACCTACCTGATCAGCAAGGCCGTGGGACCGTACGCGTTGCCGTTCATTGAAGATGAATTGGGTTATGGCAGCGAACCGTTGCTGTACACCGACTACAGCAGCGCTGCCACCTGCCAGTATCTGGATGCGCGCAAGGCCTCGATTTATGGCGGCGCCAACGAAATCCAGAAGAACATCATCGCGAAAATGATCCTCGAACTGTAAGGCGCCACGATCATGGATTTCAAACTGACAGACGAGCAGCTGATGCTGCAGGAAACCACTGCACGCCTGGTGCGTGACGTGTATGGCTTTGAGCATCGCGAACAATACCGCCAGAGCAAACAGGGTTTCAGTGGCCCGTTCATGCAACAGCTGGGTGAGCTCGGGCTTTGCGCCGTGCCTTTTCCCGAGGCTTATGGTGGTTACGGCGGCAGCGGTGTGGAGAACATGCTGGTCATGACCGAACTGGGCCGGGGCTTGTGCCTGGAGCCTTACCTGCACTCGGTGATTTTCGCCGGTGGCCTGGTCGGGCAGTTGGGCAGCGCCGCCCAGAAAGACACGCTGCTGCCGCAAGTCGGCAGCGCCAGCCTGCAACTGGCCGTCGCCCTCGATGAGCCACAGGGTCACTACCAGTTGCACGACGTCCAGACGATCGCCGAGGCGGTCACCGGTGGCTGGAAGCTCAATGGTCGCAAGTCGGTGATCATCGGCGGCCAGAGCGCCGGGCTGATGCTGGTTTCGGCGCGTACCAGCCACGGGGTTCGGGACGAGCAGGGCATCAGCCTGTTCCTGGTCGATCCGCAAGACGAGGGCATCAGCCGGCGCACCTTCGACACCCTGGACGGGCGGAAGGCCTGCGAGCTGTACCTTGAGGACGTGTTCGTCAAAAGCGCAGCGCTGCTCGGCGAGTTGGGGCAAGCCTTGCCGGCGCTGCGTTATCAGCAGGGCCGGTGCATCGCCGCGCAATGTGCCGAAGCCGTCGGCAGCATGGAAGCGGCGTGCGCGTTGACCCTCGATTACCTGAAAACCCGCCAGCAGTTCGGGCAGCCCATCGGCAAGTTCCAGGCGCTGCAGCACCGCATGGTGGATATGCGCATCGAACTGGACCAGGCCACCTCGATGACACTGCTCGCCGCCTGCGTGGCCGATCAGGCGGACAGTGACGAACGCAGCCGCGTGTTGGCCGCTGCCAAGTTTATCGTCAGCCGCGCCAGCCGTTTTGTCGCGGACCAGGGCATCCAGTTGCACGGCGGTATCGGTCTGACCTGGGAGTACATGCTGTCACACCATGCCAAGCATTTGCTGATGGTGGCGCGTCAGTTCGGCGATGACGACCACCATTTGCAGGCTTATGCCAAGTTGATGCAGGTGGCATGAGGCATGCCCCGGGCGACAGGGCGCTGGCTATCGCTGCCTGACGCCCTCGAACGTGCCGGTTCGCACCTCGCCGCTGCGGGTGTAACGGGCGATCAGCACACCCCCGGGTGAGCGGGTCGAATCCTGCAAGGTGAAGGCCGACGCTTGGGCGTTGTCGTCGAACAGGCGTTTGCCGCGCCCCAGCAGGATGGGGTGAATCATCAGTCGCAATTCGTCCACCAGGCCGGCGGCAAGCAGCTGGCGAACCAGATCGCCGCTGCCTTGTGTCAACAACCGGGGACCGTCCTGACGCTTGAGTGCGTTGATCGCGTCGAGCAGGTTGCCCCGCAGCGCATGACTGTTCTGCCAGTCCAGCGAATCGGCGCGATGGGTGGCCACGTACTTGGGTACGCCGTTGAACAGGTCGGCAAGGGTTCGGTTGCTTGAGTCGGGCTGAATGCGCGGCCAGTAGGAAGCGAAGATGTCGTAGGTACGACGCCCCAGCAACAGTTCGAATGGTTGTGAGAACAGGTCCTGCACGGCCTGGCCGGTGGTCTTGTCGGCGTAGGGCACGATCCAGCCACCGAACCTGAATCCGCCAGAGGGATCCTCTTCAGGGCCGCCGGGCGCCTGCATGACGCCATCCAGACTGACGAACGCGGCAACGGTAAGTGTGCGCATGCTCTTCTCCTGATTCATCCGGGTGAAAGTGTTTATGCAGGGATGTCTGCGACCCCTTGAGATCATATCCCTGACAGATAGTCGAACCAGACGCTGGGAAATCGACAACAGGACGTGCGGTTTGTATTCCTTTGACCGCAGGCGATGACATGTCTTTCGATCCGGACGGTGGTGGGGTTGTTTGCGGTGCTAGACTTTCCGGTTGATCAGCCCTGAGAGCCGGGTATGAACGATGAACAAAACCACGCGATTGCAAGGGCGCAACCTGACAGCGGAACTCGTCGCTTGTGTTGAGCGGTTTGAGCCCGATCCCGGACCCGAACCGGGCACGACCGAACACACCCAGGCCGAGTTCGATGCGATGGTGCAGAGGCTGTTACGTGAATACGAACCGGAAGATCTCTGGATCTTTGCCTATGGCTCACTGATATGGAATCCGGAGTTCGAATTTGTCGAGAGTCGTAGCGCCACCGCCTATGGATGGCATCGGTCGTTCTGCCTGAAACTGACTCGCTGGCGCGGCACTCGCGAATTGCCAGCCCTGATGTTGGCCCTCGACCGTGGTGGAAGCTGCAACGGGTTGGCCTACCGGCTTCCAGCGCAAGATCACTTCAAACAACTGGGACTGCTGATGTTCCGGGAAATCGATGCAAACCCGCCGACCAATGTTCCGCGCTGGATTTCGGTTAAAACCGAGTCCGGGATATTGCGTGCATTGGCCTTTGTCGCCGCACGCGACGGAATGGCCTATGCAGGCAAGTTGCCAATGGACAAGGTTGCCCATGTGTTGGCTCGCGCAGCGGGGCACTGGGGCTCGGCTGCCCAGTATCTGTACCGGACCGTGACAATGCTCAAGGACCATGGCATCCGTGACCGTAATATGTGGCGCATACAAAGCCTGGTCGCACAGGAAATCGAAGAACTCCAGTGCGCTGCGAAGAAGTCCTGAATGGTGCGACTGTCGATACTGGATAACGTTTCAGAGACGCATGAGAAACCACAGGACCAGGGCACTGGCGCTGATCAAGGCGCCCAGCAGGCTGACTGCCATCCAGCCCCATAGCGCATACACCTGGGTCGCGGCGGCGGCGCCCAGTGCGCTGCCAACCGAGTAGAAGCACATGTAGGCGCCGACCATGCGACTTTGCGCGTCGGGTCGTGCCGCAAAAATGATGCTCTGGTTGGTGACGTGTACTGCCTGCACCGCGAAGTCGAGCAGCACTACGCCGCAGACCAGCGCGACCAGGGATGTCTCGGCAAACGTGATGGGCAACCAGGACAACGTCAGGAGCCCCAACGAAATACCGGTCACCCGTTGACCCAGGCCTTGATCGGCCCAGCGACCGGCTCTTCTGGCAGCAAGCGCGCCGGCGACGCCGGCCAGGCCAAACAGGCCGATGGCCGTGTGTGAAAGCGACAGCGGCGGGGCGCTCAATGGCAGCACCATGGATGTCCATAGCACGGAGAAAGCGGCAAAGATCAGCAGGGCCAGCAGGCCCCTGGCGCGCAGCGTGCGCTCGGTGATGAACAGTTTGAAGAGCGAACCCAAGAGCGCCGGATACGCGTCTCGATGCCTTGGCGACGCTGTGACAGGAACCGCTCTCCACAACACCACCGCGAGGGCCAGCATCATTGCCGAGGACACAAAATAAACGGCGCGCCAGCCCGTGAAGTCCGCAATCAGGCCAGAGGTAAACCGCGCCAGTAGAATGCCCAGGACAATGCCACTGGTTACCGTCCCCACGGCCTGCCCGCGTTGTGATGGCGTTGCCAGCACCGCGGCGTATGCCACAAGCACCTGAACGACGACTGCCAGCAAGCCCATCACAAGCATGGCCCCCAGCAGGGCCAGCCATTGCTGTGATGCGCCGACTACCGCCAACGCAATGGCAGACAGCAGCACTTGAGTCAGGACCAGCCGCTTGCGGTTGACCAGATCACCGAGCGGGACGATGAACAGCAGCCCCAGCGCGTATCCAGCCTGAGTCGCAGTCACCACAACCCCGATCGTTGATGAAGCCACACCCAGACTCCGGGCCATTGAGTCGAGTAATGGTTGTGCGAAGTAAACGTTGGCTACTGCAAGCGCACAGGTGAAAGAAAACAACAACGTTAGCGAC
>NZ_CP168500.1:2362500-2940000 GCF_059491265.1 Pseudomonas sp. Pseusp9
GCGAATCAGAATGTCGCGGTGAATACGTTCCCGGGCCTTGTACACACCGCCCGTCACACCATGGGAGTGGGTTGCACCAGAAGTAGCTAGTCTAACCTTCGGGAGGACGGTTACCACGGTGTGATTCATGACTGGGGTGAAGTCGTAACAAGGTAGCCGTAGGGGAACCTGCGGCTGGATCACCTCCTTAATCGACGACTCAGCTGCTCCATAAGTTCCCACACGAATTGCTTGATTCATTGAAGAAGACGATAGAAGCAGCTTTAAGCTCCAAGCTGATAGCTCCAAGCTAACAGTTACGCGCTCGAAATTGGGTCTGTAGCTCAGTTGGTTAGAGCGCACCCCTGATAAGGGTGAGGTCGGCAGTTCGAATCTGCCCAGACCCACCAATTTTGTTATGGGGCCATAGCTCAGCTGGGAGAGCGCCTGCCTTGCACGCAGGAGGTCAACGGTTCGATCCCGTTTGGCTCCACCATATAACTGCTTCTGAAAGTTTAGAAATGAGTATTCCGATGGGAATATTGATTTCTAGTCTTTTGATTAGATCGTTCTTTAAAAATTTGGGTATGTGATAGAAAGATAGACTGAACGTTACTTTCACTGGTAACGGATCAGGCTAAGGTAAAATTTGTGAGTTCTCTTAATTGAGAAATTCGAATTTTCGGCGAATGTCGTCTTCATAGTATAACCAGATTGCTTGGGGTTATATGGTCAAGTGAAGAAGCGCATACGGTGGATGCCTTGGCAGTCAGAGGCGATGAAAGACGTGGTAGCCTGCGAAAAGCTTCGGGGAGTCGGCAAACAGACTTTGATCCGGAGATGTCTGAATGGGGGAACCCAGCCATCATAAGATGGTTATCTTGTACTGAATACATAGGTGCAAGAGGCGAACCAGGGGAACTGAAACATCTAAGTACCCTGAGGAAAAGAAATCAACCGAGATTCCCTTAGTAGTGGCGAGCGAACGGGGACTAGCCCTTAAGTGGCTTTGAGATTAGCGGAACGCTCTGGAAAGTGCGGCCATAGTGGGTGATAGCCCTGTACGCGAAAATCTCTTAGTCATGAAATCGAGTAGGACGGAGCACGAGAAACTTTGTCTGAATATGGGGGGACCATCCTCCAAGGCTAAATACTACTGACTGACCGATAGTGAACTAGTACCGTGAGGGAAAGGCGAAAAGAACCCCGGAGAGGGGAGTGAAATAGATCCTGAAACCGTATGCGTACAAGCAGTGGGAGCCCACTTTGTTGGGTGACTGCGTACCTTTTGTATAATGGGTCAGCGACTTATTTTCAGTGGCGAGCTTAACCGAATAGGGGAGGCGTAGCGAAAGCGAGTCTTAATAGGGCGTCTAGTCGCTGGGAATAGACCCGAAACCGGGCGATCTATCCATGGGCAGGTTGAAGGTTAGGTAACACTGACTGGAGGACCGAACCGACTACCGTTGAAAAGTTAGCGGATGACCTGTGGATCGGAGTGAAAGGCTAATCAAGCTCGGAGATAGCTGGTTCTCCTCGAAAGCTATTTAGGTAGCGCCTCATGTATCACTGTAGGGGGTAGAGCACTGTTTCGGCTAGGGGGTCATCCCGACTTACCAAACCGATGCAAACTCCGAATACCTACAAGTGCCGAGCATGGGAGACACACGGCGGGTGCTAACGTCCGTCGTGAAAAGGGAAACAACCCAGACCGTCAGCTAAGGTCCCAAAGTTATGGTTAAGTGGGAAACGATGTGGGAAGGCTTAGACAGCTAGGAGGTTGGCTTAGAAGCAGCCACCCTTTAAAGAAAGCGTAATAGCTCACTAGTCGAGTCGGCCTGCGCGGAAGATGTAACGGGGCTCAAACCATACACCGAAGCTACGGGTATCACGTAAGTGATGCGGTAGAGGAGCGTTCTGTAAGCCTGTGAAGGTGAGTTGAGAAGCTTGCTGGAGGTATCAGAAGTGCGAATGCTGACATGAGTAACGACAATGGGTGTGAAAAACACCCACGCCGAAAGACCAAGGTTTCCTGCGCAACGTTAATCGACGCAGGGTTAGTCGGTCCCTAAGGCGAGGCTGAAAAGCGTAGTCGATGGAAAACAGGTTAATATTCCTGTACTTCTGGTTATTGCGATGGAGGGACGGAGAAGGCTAGGCCAGCTTGGCGTTGGTTGTCCAAGTTTAAGGTGGTAGGCTGGAATCTTAGGTAAATCCGGGATTCTAAGGCCGAGAGCTGATGACGAGTTACCCTTTGGGTGACGAAGTGGTTGATGCCATGCTTCCAAGAAAAGCTTCTAAGCTTCAGGTAACCAGGAACCGTACCCCAAACCGACACAGGTGGTTGGGTAGAGAATACCAAGGCGCTTGAGAGAACTCGGGTGAAGGAACTAGGCAAAATGGCACCGTAACTTCGGGAGAAGGTGCGCCGGTGAGGGTGAAGCATTTACTGCGTAAGCCCACGCCGGTCGAAGATACCAGGCCGCTGCGACTGTTTATTAAAAACACAGCACTCTGCAAACACGAAAGTGGACGTATAGGGTGTGACGCCTGCCCGGTGCCGGAAGGTTAATTGATGGGGTTAGCTAACGCGAAGCTCTTGATCGAAGCCCCGGTAAACGGCGGCCGTAACTATAACGGTCCTAAGGTAGCGAAATTCCTTGTCGGGTAAGTTCCGACCTGCACGAATGGCGTAACGATGGCGGCGCTGTCTCCACCCGAGACTCAGTGAAATTGAAATCGCTGTGAAGATGCAGTGTATCCGCGGCTAGACGGAAAGACCCCGTGAACCTTTACTATAGCTTTGCACTGGACTTTGAATTTGCTTGTGTAGGATAGGTGGGAGGCTTTGAAGCGTGGACGCCAGTTCGCGTGGAGCCATCCTTGAAATACCACCCTGGCAACTTTGAGGTTCTAACTCAGGTCCGTTATCCGGATCGAGGACAGTGTATGGTGGGTAGTTTGACTGGGGCGGTCTCCTCCTAAAGAGTAACGGAGGAGTACGAAGGTGCGCTCAGACCGGTCGGAAATCGGTCGTAGAGTATAAAGGCAAAAGCGCGCTTGACTGCGAGACAGACACGTCGAGCAGGTACGAAAGTAGGTCTTAGTGATCCGGTGGTTCTGTATGGAAGGGCCATCGCTCAACGGATAAAAGGTACTCCGGGGATAACAGGCTGATACCGCCCAAGAGTTCATATCGACGGCGGTGTTTGGCACCTCGATGTCGGCTCATCACATCCTGGGGCTGAAGCCGGTCCCAAGGGTATGGCTGTTCGCCATTTAAAGTGGTACGCGAGCTGGGTTTAGAACGTCGTGAGACAGTTCGGTCCCTATCTGCCGTGGACGTTTGAGATTTGAGAGGGGCTGCTCCTAGTACGAGAGGACCGGAGTGGACGAACCTCTGGTGTTCCGGTTGTCACGCCAGTGGCATTGCCGGGTAGCTATGTTCGGAAAAGATAACCGCTGAAAGCATCTAAGCGGGAAACTTGCCTCAAGATGAGATCTCACTGGGACCTTGAGTCCCCTGAAGGGCCGTCGAAGACTACGACGTTGATAGGTTGGGTGTGTAAGCGCTGTGAGGCGTTGAGCTAACCAATACTAATTGCCCGTGAGGCTTGACCATATAACACCCAAGCAATTTGCGTCGAAAGGCCAGATTGCGGTGTGTGAAGACGCAAGAACCGAAAGTTCGACGCTCACAAAACACCGATTTTTATCACATACCCAATTTGCTGAAGCGCGGCCAGCCGGCCACGACTCGGTACCCGAATTTCTTGACGACCATAGAGCGTTGGAACCACCTGATCCCATCCCGAACTCAGCAGTGAAACGATGCATCGCCGATGGTAGTGTGGGGTTTCCCCATGTGAGAGTAGGTCATCGTCAAGATTAAATTCCGAAACCCCTATCTGCGTACGCAGGTAGGGGTTTTGTTTTTGGCGCCCCTGTAGGAGCGAGCTAGCTCGCGAAAAACCCGAGCGCGCCGCGGGGCATCAGGTTTCCCGCGCCATCGTTAACGTCCATCGTCGGAACGCCGTCTGGAGCAAGCCCGCGCCCTCGACTCAGTCGGTTTGGGGATGCTGATCATTGATGTCATACCAACCCGCTTTCGAACTGACACACACATGTTTTTGCTTGCGGATTCGTAGTGGCGTGTCCAGCGTGCCGAGGGCAACTGAAACCCAATCGGAAAACGCTCCTGTCGAGTCAGTCCAGAACAGCGAAGATCCGCAGTGAGAACAGAACTGCCGCGTAACCCCCCTGGACGACTCATATGCCTGCAGCGAATCTGCGCCGGTCATGATCGAGAGCGCCGAGGCGGGTGCGCTGGCATAGGTTGCAAATGCAGCCCCATGGCTCTTCCGGCATTGGCTGCAATGGCAATGGGTGACGGCTTTCAGCTCGGTCGACAGGCCATATCTGATGGCGCCGCAGAGGCAACTGCCTTGGTGAAACTCATGCATGTAAAGTCATCCCTGAATCGATAGTATTTTTCCGTCCTGCGCTGTTTTCTGCTGGTCGAAATCGGTCTAAAAGCCTGGTTGGCAATTGAGCCTGTTTTGCTATTCTCAATCCTGTAGGTGAAGACGCAGACTGATGCGCAAAAGGATAGCAAGGAGACGTGGGGCGCGTTCCGAAGGGTACACGGTTAGAAAGATCCCCGCGCTGGGATCCAGCCCTTATGCCGTGTGAAGCAGAAGAGTTCCATTACAGTTTCACGACTCTTTTGTGGGAGGCCTGATAAACCTTGTAAGCCGGAGACCAGCACCGGCCACCTACTTACATTCACCCGCGAAGCCCGCTCAGTGCGGGCTTTTTAATGCCCGCACGGTGAGTCTGGCCAGTGGCTCAAGGCGCGCCAAACAGCATCGTCCAGTAAACGCCATTGTCGCTGCGCGCGTTGGCGGCGTACGCGGCACCGACCTGGGTGAACATCGGGTTCATCAGGTTGGCGCAGTGCCCGGGGCTGGCGAGCCAGCCGGCCATGGCCTTGCTCGGTGAGCCTTGTCCGGCAGCGATGTTTTCACCGATCTGTCGGCCACGGTAGCCGGCGGCCTTGGCGCGGTCGTAGGGCATGTCGCCGTCGGGGTCCTGGTGGGCAAAATAGTTGCCGTAGGCCATGGCTTTGCTATGACCCTGGGCGGCGGCGTAGAGGGAGGGGCTCCAGGACAGCGGCCGCGCGGCGGCGAAGCGCTGGCGACCACACAGACGCGGCTTGGCCCGGGCTGCGTTGACCTGCGCCAGCAACGCCTGGGCGGCGCTGCGTGGATCGCCGGTTTGCCCGTCGAGCACCGGGCGCGCCAGCACCACTTGCCACTCACTGCCGGCGCGGCTCACGCCGATGTCGGCGTATTGGTTGTCGAGCAGTGCTGCGCAATGTTCGTCCTGGAACAAATCGAACGCCTCATCGGCATCCCGTGCACCCACCACGCGGATCGACCGCACCATGGTCGCCTGATAGCCGGAAGCCTTTAACCGGTCCCGCAACCCACCGCCATAGCCAACGGGCAAGGCCAGGTTCGGCTTGAGCTTCAGGGGGGATAAACGTTGCGTCGGTCGTCGGTCGCAGCGTTGCGGATGGGCGCGATAGTCGTTGATGGCGTCGACCAGTTGCCGCTGCCCATCGGCATGGGCGGGGCTGGAAAAAACGGGGAGCAGGGAAAACAGGCACAGCGAAGAAAAGCGCAAGGCAACGACAGTTTGGCGCATGGACGGACAACTCTGATGAGATGACAACGAAGAAAGTGGGGAAAAGCGCTGGGCTATGACTGGCGGCTCGAAACAAGGTTCACGCCGCGGACCTGTCTATTTCCGGGCGAAGCCATGAGGCCGGTGTCAGGTCGCCGGAAACCGACAGCAACGGCTGACAGGCAAGCGCTAGGCTGGTTGATCGGTATTGAGCGAAGCTGCCTCTGTCGCAACGTCCGGTTTTTCGCTCGGTCGCAGTTTGAAGCGGCAGACATGCCCGCCACGCACCATGCACTCACTGTGCTCGACTTCACCGCCGCCCAAGGTACCGATCAAGGCCAGGTCCAGTTCGCAGACCACCGGGTGGGCAGCGGCCAGGCGGTGGAAGACGCAGTTATGCGCGACGATTTCCGGGGTGCCGGCCGAACGAAAAAACACCTCGGCTTCGTAACCCGCCTGGTTCATGTGCTGCACGATCCTGGCTTCATCCACGACCTGTTGTTCACGGTCCAGCGCCAACTTGCGGCCCATGCTGCGCATCAGCGATGCCAGGGCGTCAGGCCCGATGATGCCCGCCACTTCATCGATCAATACGCTGGCCAGTAGCTGATAGTGGCGAGGGAACTGCTCCCGCGCGTGGTCGGTGAGCCGATACAGCTGCTCCGGACGACGACCCGTCGGACGGGTGTCGCCGCGCAGCACCAGACCGTCACGCTCCAGCGCCGCCAGGTGTTGGCGGATCGCCGTGCGCGTGACGGCCAGATGTTCAGCCAGCTCGTCAATGCTCATGCCGCCCGCATGGTGCAGCAGTGCATTGAGCAGGTCTTGCTGTGTTCGGCCCAGTCCTTCCAGCATGGGGTGCCCTCGCGCGATATCAGAACTTGTCCGGGAATTGCTTGACCAGCGCGCCGGTCAATGCGTCTGCCAGGGCCAGGATGTGCGTGCGCATCATCGCCCAGGTACGGGCTTCGCCGGTGTAATCGTGCGCGGCAAACTCATCGATCTGGGCAACGTGGTGACCGCCATGGGCCGATAACATGTTGACCAGTGTGGCTTCAGGCAGATTGGGGTTGGCGGTGGCCAGGAATGCCGCAATCGCCTTGGCATTGCCGGTCAGCTCGGTGACGGCGGCCTGCTTGCCCTTGGCATCCTTGGTCACTGTGGCATCGCTGTAGTGTTTCACCGCCCCCCAATGGCCGGCAAGCAGCTTGAGCAATTGGTCCGCCGCCGGTTGGCCGTAGAGCGGGGCGATGCTGTTGGCGATTTTGGTGGCGTTGTCGACGACCTGATCCGCCGCGACCTTGGCTTGCTTCTTGTCGGCGGATTGATTGGCCATCGCGTAGTCTCTGATCCAGAAAATGTGTTCGACCCAAAGGCCACGCAGGGCCAGGCGCGTGGTCAGCGCGGGGCTGTCGGCAGCGGCGGGTGAAGCGGCGGGCGTCTGGCTCCAGGCCGGTTGCGCACACAAAGCCAGCAGGAGCAAAGCCAGGGTTTTGATATTCATGATGGCACCCTCTGAGAATGGGAACGTTCGACAATATCAATATAGGCATAAAAATATGTTTTTATTGGATGCTGACGAATTCTCGGATTAACGGTCATGGCCGGTCGCTGGTAATGGCGCAGTTGCAGCCTGTGCAATAGGAGACGCCCCGCTCAGTCATCAGTCAGCGGGGCGAACCTGTCAACCTGACGACGGCGCGCAATCTCGTCCTTTCGAACAACCTTGAGGGTCTTGTAGGTCCACTGAAGCGACACGGCGTACTTGCGCGCCAGCCCGAAGTGCATGACGAAGTTTCAGGGCCGGCCGCTCAACGCAGTAGTACGAAATGCCGCTCAAAAGCAATGACAGGGCCAGCACTGTTGCAACGATGTGCCAATCGTAGGCAACCGGCCAAAAAGCGCGCAGGAAGTACATCACCACAAAGTGATTCAGGAACACGCCGTAGCTGATGTTCCCGAGGAACTCGTCCACCCGGTGAAACTTGAGCTTTGTCAGCAGGTACACGGCGGGTACGCCCAACGCTATGCCGAGGGATACCTCCGCGTTGAACGGCCGGCGCTCGATCAATCCCGCCATGATTGCCGCGAACATCAGCGCCGCAACCACGGCGGTGCCGGCAGCGATCACTGAACCCTTCGCTTGGGGTTTGTACAAGTAGCTGCCGCACAGGAACATGAACAGGACACCCGGCAATAGCCGGTAGCCGTACAGGTCGGCGTTTATGTAGCCAAGGCACGCAGCCATGAAAACGGCGACAGACAGGGCAAACGCAACGCCCCGTGCCCTGTAGATGATCAGGAAAGGAATCACCAGGTAGAAACACATCTCAAGCCCGAGCGACCAGGCCGGCGGCAAAATCTCCGATCCGGCCGCGCCGAACATGTAGAAGCCAAGGGGCACAATAGGCAGGCTTGCGGCGATGTTCCTGAATGTCAGCTCGGCGGCTTGAGGGGTGCCGGGCAGCAGAAAATAGATCACCGCGCAGGAGGCAACGAAGTAGAACAGGAATTGAGGGTAAAGCCGCAAAGCCCTGTCCATGTAGAACAGGCCGACTTTCTCCGGCGTCTTGTAGTTTCGCTCGATGAGCGGGGTCATCACGAAACCGCTGATGATCAAGAAGGAAATCACGGCAACCACGCCGGGGTTTAGCCCTGCCAGTGTCTTGCCCATATGCGAAACGGCCACCAGCACAGCCAACAGCAGACGATAAGCTCCCACCTGTATCCCCAAACGTCCTTCTAGTTATGGCGCGTAAATTACGATGCTTTGCGCCCGGAGAACAGGCTTTTTGCCGCGTCCGAACTTTTCCCGTCCTCTTTAAACTCGATTAAAAGCCACCGCCCGGTTCATTTCGCATCAAGGTCGCCATGCAAATCTGACCTACCCCCCCATCCCTCCTGCACTGCGCGCCGAATGCCCTCCAGCAACATCGCAAACGCCGGGTTGTCGTTGTTCTCGCGCCAGATCAGGTGCAACTCACTCTGCACGCCTTCGCCCAGATCGATATCGCGAAACACCACGTTCCTGAACACCACACTGGTCGCGCAACGCGGCACCAGAGCCAGGCCCATGGCGGCGTTGACCAGCGCCAGGATGGTCAGGGACGAGCCCAGCCATTGCACGTAGTCCGGGGCGACGCGAGCCGAACGCAGCATGCCGGTCAGCAGCTCGTTGAACGGCGGGTAGGCGGCGTGGGAGTACATCAGGAACGGCTGCCCATCGAGGTCCTGGACCGATACCGTTGCGGCACGGGCCAGGCGGTGCGTGCTGGGCACCGCAAGCACGAACGGCTCGCGCACCAGGCATTCGGTGGAGTAGCCCGGTTCCAGCAGCGGCGCACGGGCGATGCCGAGATCGATGCGGCGAGCGCGCAGTGCTTCGTGTTGCTGGTAGGTGTTCATCTCCGACAGGTCGATTTTGACATGGGGCTGTTTGAGTCGCGCCTCGGCAATGACCTTGGGCAGGAACTCGTAAACCGCGCTGCCGACGAAGCTGATATTGACCGAACCGATGTCGCCCTCGGCGAATCGCCGGGCCGTCACTGCCGCTTGTTGGGCGCGCTCCAGCAGGTTCTGGGCTTCGATGAAGAAAGCCCGACCGGCGGCAGTGAGCGCGACGCTGCGGGTGCTGCGGGTGAACAACTCGACGCCCAGGTGGTGTTCCAGCAACTGAATCTGCCGGCTGAGGGGCGGCTGGGTCATGTTCAGCCGTTCGGCGGCACGGCGAAAATTCAGTTCCGTGGCCACGGTGGTGAAGCAGCGCAGTTGAGTCAGTTCGAACATTGATCTAATCCAGGTATCAATCGAATGCCAAGTTAGATTAGACGGGATCAATGTGCGCGTCCATCATCGGGCCAGGCCTGAAAATCATCCCTAGAAAAACAATGATCGGGAGTCGCCCCTTGAATACCCTGCAGAGTCCACCCGACCCGAATGTGCTCGCCCGCGCTGCCGCCAAGGTCAAGCGCCACGTCCTGCCGCTGTTCGTGATCATGTTCATCGTCAACTACATCGACCGGGTCAACATCGGCTTCGTGCGCAGCCACATGGAGACCGACCTGGGCATAGGCGCTGCCGCCTATGGCCTGGGTGCCGGGCTGTTTTTCGTGGGCTACGCGATTTTCGAAGTGCCATCCAACATGCTGCTGCAACGCTACGGCGCCCGCGCCTGGCTGACACGCATCATGTTCACCTGGGGCGCTGCCGCCATGGCGATGGCCTTTGTCCGGGGCGAAAGCAGTTTTTATGTGCTGCGTTTCATCCTCGGCGCTGCCGAAGCGGGCTTCTTTCCCGGCATCATTTACTATTTCACCCAATGGTTGCCATCGTCCGAGCGCGGCAAGGCCATGGCCATTTTCCTCAGCGGCTCGGCCATCGCTTCGGTGATTTCCGGGCCGGTATCCGGCGCGCTGCTGCACATCAATGGCTTGAGCCTGCATGGCTGGCAGTGGATGTTTCTGATTGAAGGCTTCGCCTCGATCGTGCTGTGCGGTTTCGTCTGGTTCTGGCTGCAATCCCATCCACGGCAAGCGAAGTGGCTGAGCGATGAAGAAAAAGCCGCGCTGAGCGCTGCCATCGACCTGGAACAGCAGGCTCGCGACGCCACCCGGACGGTCAAGCCTTCGATGTTCAAGTTGCTGGCCGACAAACAGATCGCGCTGTTCTGCTTCATCTACTTCTCCATCGCCCTGACCATCTACGGCGCCACGTTCTGGCTGCCGAGCATGATCAAGAAGATGGGCAACCTCGGTGACTTCCAGGTCGGCCTGTTCAACTCGATTCCATGGATCATTTCCATCATCGCGATGTATGGCTTTGCGGCCATGGCCAGTAAATGGAAATTCCAGCAGGCCTGGGTCGCGGTGACCCTGGTGATCGCCTCGTTCGGCATGTTCATGTCCACCACTGGCGGCCCGGTCTTCGCCTTCGTTGCCATCTGCTTTGCCGCGATCGGCTTCAAGGCGGCCTCGGCGCTGTTCTGGCCGATTCCGCAAGGCTATCTGGATGCACGCATCGCCGCAGCGGTGATCGCCCTGATCAACTCCATCGGCAACCTCGGCGGCTTTGTCGCCCCGACCGCGTTTGGCTTCCTGGAGCAAACCACCGGCTCCATCGAGGGCGGACTGTACGGCCTGGCCGCCACTTCGCTGGTGGCCGCCGTGGTGATCTTCTTTGCCCGCACCGCGCCGCGTGGCAACGCACTGCATTCGCCGGTGGAAGGTGCCGACGTAAAAAAGCCAATCAATCATCAAGCCCTGAAATCAGATCCAACGGGAGCCGCCTCTTGAAAATCACCCGAGTCACCGTCACCCCCATCGCCTTCCGCGATCCGCCATTGCTCAACGCCAGCGGCATTCACGAACCCTTCGCGCTGCGTTCGATCATCGAGATCGAGAGTGACAATGGCTACATCGGCCTGGGTGAAAGTTATGGCGACGCTCCGGCACTGGCGATCCAGCAACAACTGCAGTCCCAACTGATCGGCCTTGATCCGTTCAACCTGAATCAGTTGCGCGCCATCGTCCAGGCCACGGTGGCGTCGAATAAACCGGCGAGCATTGCCGGTGCCGAACTGGCGCCGGGCTCTCATGCCAGCAAAGCGGTCAGCAATGCCTATTCGGCGTTCGAAGTGGCATTCCTGGATTTGCAGGCGCACTCCTTGAATGTGCCCCTGGTGGACTTGCTGGGCGGGGCCATCCGCGAGGAGATCCCGTTCAGCGCCTACCTGTTCTTCAAGTACGCGCAACACGTCGATTCACCCTACAAGCCCGACAACTGGGGCGAGGCCCTGAACGAAGAACAGATCGTTGCCCAGGCGCGACGGATGATCGAGGCCTATGGCTTCAAGAGCATCAAGCTCAAGGCCGGCACCTTGCCGCCGGAGCATGAGGTGTCGTGCATCAAAGCGCTGAAAAAGGCCTTCCCCGGTTACCCGCTGCGCATCGATCCGAACGGCAATTGGTCGCTGGAAACCTCGATCCGCATGGCCGAATTGCTCGGTGATGACCTGCAGTATTACGAAGACCCGACGCCGGGCCTGGAGGGCATGGCCGAACTGCACAGGCGCACCGGTTTGCCCTTGGCGACCAATATGGTGGTCACGGATTTCGACGAGTTGCGCCGCAGCGTGGCGCAGAACAGCGTGCAGATTGTCCTCGCCGACCACCATTATTGGGGTGGCCTGCGTGACACCCAGGCGTTGGCGAAAATGTGCGAAACCTTCGGTCTTGGAGTGTCGATGCATTCCAATTCGCATTTGGGCATCAGCCTGATGGCCATGGCGCATGTCGCCGCTGCGGTGCCGAATCTGGATTACGCATGCGACACCCATTACCCCTGGCAGGAGCCGGACGAAGAGGTGATCAAGGGTGGCAAGCTGCCGATTGTCGACGGTTGCGTGAAAATCACCCGTGCCCCGGGCCTGGGCCTGGAGCTGGACCACGACCAGTTGGGCAAGCTGCATGACCAATACCTGACGTGCGGTATTCGCCAACGAGATGACGTCAAGCAGATGCAGCGATACAAGCCGGAATGGAAGGCGGTCAAGCCGCGTTTTTGATTGCGTGTAGTGTCCTTTGGTCCGGACAAGCGTGGTCGCGCTTGCCCGGACCGGTTTTTTCCAGCCAGAACTTCCCGCTGGCTACAACCCGTCCCCCAGCGCCTTGAGGTACTCAGGGCTTTCGCTGATCGAGTTATGCCCCGTTCCCGGTATCACCTGCAGCGAAGCCACGCCTTTGGCGAAGTGTGTATACAAACGCTCGGTGCTTGAACGCGGAATCACCTCGTCATGCTCGGCGGCTATCAATACCGTCGGCACCGTGATGCGGGCGGCGTACTGCCAGGACGGGTATTTGTCCTTCAACAGCCAGCGCACTGGAAACCAGCGAAACTGACGGGCGGCGAGCCCTTCGAGGCTGTTGTAGGGCGTGATCAGCACCAGCCGAGCCACCGGGCGCTGGCTGGCCAGGCGCACGGCGACCCCGGAACCCAGGCTGCGTCCGACCACCGCCACGTGCGGATGGGTGGCATGCACCTGATCGAACAAGGTGAGGGCATCGCGGGCGATGGCCTCTTCGGAGGGTGAGCCGGTACTCCCGCCGTAGCCACGGTAATGCAGCAGATACAGCGCCCGGTCAGGGAACGCTTGCGCGAACCCGGGCAGGTTGCGCGAGACGTCTTCGGCATTGCCGCCAAAATAAATCAGGGCGTCGGGGCCGTCGTGAGGCCGGATGGTGACCAGCACCCGTGCGTCGGCGACCGGCAGTGTGAGCAGGGTAGCGGCTGTGCCGACGGCGCGCGGTTGCGGGTAATAAATCAGCGCCCGCTGAAACACGAACAGCGCTACGCATAGCGCCAGGTACAACGCAGCGACAATGACAGCGAGTAACACCAGGGTGCGCGACATTCGGCTAACGTTAGTGGGCGGCATTGACTGCTCGGGGTTTGAGAGAGGCTGGCGCCGCAAGGCTTACTGAGTGTAGTCAATCGACCCTTGGCGCGGGTTATCCGCGTTGTTGGCGCGACAGGCCGGACCCGGGCGACTGGTGAGAAGCGTTTTATGAGCCATCCTGTGGGTTACACCCGTAGAGAAATACTCACGCTGGCTGCCGGTGCTTCGGCGGTCTTCACGTTCGGCCGCACGGGTGCGCAACCCGTGCCGTCGACGGGAACAGGAGGCGAGACCATGCAGACCCGTGCCATTCCTTCCAGCAACGAGTCCTTGCCGATCGTCGGGTTGGGCACTTATCGCGGATTCGATGTCGAGCCTTCGCAACCGGCTTACAAAGACTTGCCCGCGGTGCTGGACGCGTTGTTCGACAAGGGGGGCAAGCTGATCGACAGTTCGCCGATGTACGGTCGCGCCGAACAGACCGTCGGCGAACTGCTGTCGATCCATGAGCCGCGCTCGCCGGCGTTCCTGGCCACCAAGGTGTGGACCCGGGGGCGCGAAGAAGGCATCGCGCAGATGGAACAATCCTTTGCCTTGCTGCAAACCGACCGGATCGACCTGATGCAGGTCCACAACCTGCTGGACTGGCAAACGCACCTGCCGACATTGCGCCACTGGAAGGAAAAAGGGCGCATTCGCTACATCGGCATCAGCCATTACACGGCCTCGGCCTATGAAGAAGTGGAAGCGGTACTCAAGGCCGAGCCAGTGGATTTCTTGCAGATCAACTACGCCCTGGATGATCGCGGTGCCGAGCAACGCCTGCTGCCGTTGTGCCGCGAGCGGGGCGTGGCGGTGATCTGCAATCGACCGTTCGGCGGAGGCGGTTTGCTCGCCAGACTCAAAGACAAGCCGCTGCCAGGCTGGGCGGCGCAAGTCGGGGTCAAGAGCTGGCCGCAACTGGCGCTGAAGTTCCTGCTCTCGCATTCGGCGGTGACGTGCGTGATTCCGGGCACCGGCAACCCGCGCTACATGGCGGAAAATGCCCGGGCCGGTTTCGGCCCGATGCTGACCGATGCCCAGCGTCACCAACTGATTGCACTGGTGGGGTAGGCGGGCCGGCGAGTCCCGGAACCTCTCCTATACTGTTCGCGTCCATGCCGTTGAAAGCGCATTCGTTGCCCTGACGGCGCCCCTGTCCATCACTGCAAGGAGATCGAACATGGCTATCCGCATTGGCGATGAAGCACCGGATTTCACCGCCGAAACCACCGAAGGCACGCTCAACTTTCACCAATGGATCGGCGACGGGTGGGCGATCCTGTTTTCCCACCCCAAGGATTTCACCCCGGTGTGCACCACCGAACTGGGCTACCTGGCCAAACTCAAGCCGGAATTCGACAAGCGCAACACCAAGGTCCTCGGCCTCAGCGTCGACCCGGTCAGTGACCACCACCGCTGGGTCGGCGACATCGCCGAGACCCAGGGCAGTGCGGTCAACTATCCGCTGATCGGCGACGAAAACCTGGTGGTGGCCAAGCTCTACGACATGATCCACCCCAATGCCAGCGGCGGTGCGCGCACAGCAGTGGATAACGCCACAGTGCGCTCGGTGTTCATCGTCGGCCCGGACAAGAAGGTCAAGGCCATGCTGATCTACCCGATGAGCGCCGGGCGCAATTTCGATGAAGTGCTGCGCCTGCTCGATTCCCTGCAATTGAATGCCAAACACACCGTCGCCACGCCAGTGAACTGGCGGCCGGGTGAGGACGTGATCATCCCGACCTCGGTATCTGACGAAGACGCGAAGAAGAAATATCCCGATGGCTTCAAGACCTTGAAGCCATATCTGCGGACTGTGGCTCAGCCGAAGTAACCGCAGCGAGCCTTGAAACCGCTTTCGCGAGCAGGCTCGCTCCCACAGTGTCCGAGTCGAAGCACATGTCTGTGAACGACTCAGAACCTGTGGGAGCGAGCCTGCTCGCGAAGGGGCCAGGCCTGCTGGCTCAGAACTTCAATTCAAACCAGATATTTTTTAAACCACCCCAACGTCCGCTCCCACGCCAGTTTCGCCGCCGCCTCGTCGAAGCGCGGGGTAGAGTCATTGTGGAAGCCATGATTACAGCCCGGATAGATGTAGGTCTCATAGGTCTTGCCCGCGGCCTTCAAGGCTTTCTCAAAGGCCGGCCAGCCTTCGTTGATCCGCGTATCCAGCTCGCCGTAGTGCAGCATCAGCGGTGCTTTGATACGGGGCACGTCCTCGACCGCTGGCTGGCGACCATAAAACGACACGGCGGCACCCAGTTCCGGATAGGCCACGGCAGCGGCGTTGGTCACGCCACCGCCATAGCAGAATCCGGTGATGCCGACTTTTCCGCTGGCGGCAGGGTGTTTCATCATCCACTCGACGGCGGCGAAAAAGTCGTTCATCAGCTTTTCCGGGTCGACCGTGGCCTGTAGCTCGCGGCCCTTGTCGTCATTGCCCGGATAACCGCCGACCGAACTCAGGCCGTCCGGGGCGAGGGCGATGAAACCGGCCTTGGCCAGCCGCCGGGCCACATCTTCGATGTACGGGTTGAGCCCGCGGTTTTCGTGCACGACCACCACTGCCGGTACTTTGCCGGTGGCCTTGGCCGGACGCACCAGGTAACCGCGAACCTGGCCGTGGCCCTTGGGCGACGGATAGGTGATGTACTCGGCAACAATCTCCGGATCAGTGAACGCGACCTGCTCGGCCAACGCGTAGTTGGGGCTCAGCGCGGCGAGCAGGGCTCCGGCCGTCATACCTGCGAAGGTAAATAACGCTGCGCGATCGAGAAACTCCCGACGGTCGATCTTGCCGTGGGCGTAGTAGTCGTAGAGTTCCAGCAGTTCGGGGGCGAAGTCTTTGGCGGTGAGGCGGGTCATGGGCGGAGTTCCTCTCGGCAGGTTCAACGCAGTCCCTGTGGGAGCGAGCCTGCTCGCGAAAGCGGTGTATCAGACACATGGATGTCGGATGTGCCGCCGTCTTCGCGAGCAGGCTCGCTCCCACAGGGCCAGGTGGTGATGGCAAAACCTCATTTCAGGCACTGCGCACCGGCTTTGGCCACTTGCGCATCCTGCTCAGGCTTGACGCCCGACACCCCGACCGCGCCAATCACCTGGCCATCGAAAACAATCGGCACGCCACCCTCCAGCGAGGTCAGCAAGGGTGCTGACAGAAAAGCGTAGCGCCCACCGTTGATCATGTCCTCATAGTTTTTCGATTCGCGCCGCCCGAGGGCTGAGGTGCGTGCCTTTTCGGTAGCGATATACGCGCTGCCAGGTGCGCAGCCGTCGAGGCGTTCGAGGGCCAGCGGGTGGCCGCCGTCATCGACTACCACGATGGTCACGGCCCATTGATTGGCCTGTGCTTCGGCGCGGGCGGCGGCAAGGATCCGGCCGACTTCGGCCTGGCTCAGGACAGCTTTGCGGTTCATGGGCATCTCCGGGATTCGGGTTAAGGCAGGGCGGCTTCGACCAGTTCGATCCAGTGCCGCACCGGGGTTCGGCCCGCGCCATCGAGGTGCGACTGACAGCCGATATTGGCCGTGACAATGACCTCGGGATGGCCGCTTTCCAGGGCGTTGAGCTTGTTATCGCGCAGTTGTCGTGACAGTTCGGGCTGGGTCAGCGAGTAGGTGCCCGCCGAACCGCAGCACAGGTGCCCGTCGGGAACGGACGTCAGGTTGAAACCGAACCCGGTCAGCAGTGCTTCTACGGCACCGCCGAGTTTCTGCCCGTGCTGCAAGGTGCAGGGGCAATGGAAGGCCAGGCGTTGCGAGGCGTGGATACCGAGTTGCTCCAGCGGTTCGTCGCGCAACACTTCCACCAGGTCCCGGGCCAGCGCACTGACCTTTTTCGCCTTGTCGGCGTAGGCCGGGTCGCTGGCGAGCAGGTGCCCGTAGTCCTTGATGAAGGCGCCGCAACCGCTGGCCGTCTGCACAATCGCCTCGGCGCCTTTTTCGATGCCCGGCCACCACGCGTCGATGTTGCGCCGGGCGCGATCGAGGCCGGCGGCCTGGGCGTCCAGGTGATAGTCGACGGCACCGCAGCAACCGGCTTCGCGGGTCGCGATGACGCTGATCCCCAGGCGATCCAGCACCCGCGCCGCCGCGGCATTGGTGTTGGGTGAGAGGCTGGGCTGCACACATCCCTCGAGCATCAGCACCTGACGCTCACGCAGGGTCATGGGCCGTGGCTTGGCCGGGTAGACGCTACGCGGCAACTTGCTTTGCAGGGGCCCGGGCAGCAGCGCACGGAACACCTGACCGCTATTGACCAGACTCTTGAACACATCGGGACGCGGCACGGTCTGACGCAACCCCTCGCGCAACAGGCGCTGACCGAGCGGGCGCGGTACCGCCGCATCGACCACCGCCCGGCCGATGTCCAGCAGGTTGTGGTAATCGACGCCCGACGGGCAGGTGGTTTCGCAGTTGCGGCACGACAGGCAGCGGTCCAGGTGCTGTTGGGTCTTTTGCGTGACGTCGTTGCCTTCCAGCACTTGCTTGATCAGGTAGATGCGCCCCCGCGGTCCGTCCAGTTCGTCGCCGAGCAGTTGATAGGTCGGGCACGTGGCATTGCAGAACCCGCAGTGCACGCAGGTGCGCAAGATGCTTTCGGCTTCTGCGGCGCGGGGCAGATGGCTGGCGTTTTCACTCAAGGTCGTCTGCATGGTTCAAAGCTCCGCGTACAGGCGTCCGGGGTTGAAGATGCCCCGTGGATCGAGCTGTTGTTTCAGGTTGCGGTGATAACGCATCAGGGCCGGGGGCAGCGGCTGGAACGGGGTATCGGTCAGGCCGTGGCTGAAACAGGTGGCATGGCCACCAACCTCGTCGACGACCTGGCGGATGAACGCCGCGTCGGCATCGGATTTCAACCAGCGCTGGGCGCCCCCCCAGTCGAACAACTGGCGACCCGGCAGCGTCAGGCATGGCGTGTTGTTCGGCAGTGAAAGGCGCCAAAGCGGCTGGTCTTCATCGAAGAAACTCAAGCGCTGCTCGTTGAGATCGTCCCAGTAGCAAGCGTCCAGCCGTTCGCCACCGAGGCGCTCATGGGCCGCCGCCACCGAACCTTCACCGCCTTCGAGCCGCAGGTGCAGGCGTGCACCGTCGTGACAGGCGGCACTGATCGGCAGCGGCTGCTGGCCCCATTCCGCCAGCCGCAGCAAGGCCTGTGCGGTGTCCATTTCCAGGCTGATGCTGAGGCACTGCCGGGGTTTGGGCAGCACTTTGAGCGAGACTTCGGTGATCAGCCCGAGGCAGCCGTAACTGCCGGCCATCAGGCGCGACAGGTCGTAGCCGGCGACGTTTTTCATCACCTCGCCACCGAAGCGCAACAACTTGCCTTGCCCTGTGATGACCCGTGTGCCGAGCACGAAATCGCGCACCGAGCCGACCCACGGACGCCGTGGCCCGGACAGCCCGCAGGCGATCATGCCGCCGACGGTGGCGCTGTCGCCAAAAGCCGGCGGTTCGCAGGGCAGCATCTGTTGCGCGGCATCCAGCACCTGCACCAACTGCGCCAACGGCGTGCCGCAACGGACGGTGACCACCAACTCAGTCGGGTCGTAACTGACGATGCCCCGGTGCGAGCGGGTATCGAGGATTTCCCCGGCCGTGGCACGCCCGAGGAAGCCCTTGCTGTTGGATCCCTGGATGCGCAACGGCGTGGCGTTTTCCAGCGCCTGGTTGACCTGTTCCAGCAGCGACTGGCTGTCATCGAAATCTTCAGGGCCGTGCATCAGAAACGCTCCAGCTCAGGGAAGGGCAACTGTCCGCCGTGCACATGCATGGCGCCGAATTCGGCGCAGCGGTGCAGGGTCGGTATGTTCTTGCCGGGGTTGAGCAGGCCGCTCGGGTCGAAGGCGGCCTTGACGGCATGGAACAGGGTCAGCTCATCACTGTTGAACTGCGCACACATCTGGTTGATCTTCTCGCGACCCACGCCGTGTTCACCGGTGATGCTGCCGCCGACCTTCACGCACAACTCCAGAATCCTGCCGCCCAGGGCTTCGGCCCGATCAAGCTCACCGGGCTGATTGGCGTCGAACAGAATCAACGGATGCATGTTGCCGTCGCCGGCGTGGAACACGTTCGCCACCCTCAGACCGTATTCGTTCGCGAGCTCGGCGATGGCCTGCAGTACGCCGGGCAGTTCGCGACGGGGGATGGTGCCGTCCATGCAGTAATAGTCTGGCGAGAGGCGGCCCACCGCCGGGAAGGCATTCTTGCGCCCGGCCCAGAAACGCACGCGTTCGGCTTCGTCTTTCGCCTGACGCAACTCGATTGCGCCGGCCTGTTGCAGTACCTGGCGCACCCGCTCGCAGTCATCCTGGACATCGGCTTCGACGCCATCGAGCTCGCACAACAGAATGGCCTGGGCGTCCACCGGATAACCGGCGTGGATGAAGTCCTCGGCGGCGCGAATGGCCAGGTTGTCCATCATTTCCAGGCCACCGGGGATGATGCCGGCGGCGATGATGTCGCCGACGGCACGCCCGGCTTTTTCCACGGAGTCGAATGCCGCCAGCAGCACTTTGGCAGTCTGCGGCCTGGGCAGCAGTTTGACCGTGACTTCGGTGATGACCCCGAGCAGGCCTTCTGAGCCGGTGAACAGCGCCAGCAGGTCGAAGCCGGGGCAATCGAGGGCGTTGGAGCCCAGGCTCAGGTGCTCGCCGTCGACGGTAAGGATGTCGACCTTCAACACGTTGTGCACGGTCAGGCCGTACTTCAGGCAGTGCACGCCACCGGCATTTTCCGCCACGTTGCCGCCGATGGAACAGGCAATTTGCGAGGACGGATCCGGCGCGTAATACAGGCCGAACGGTGCCGCTGCCTGGGAAATCGCCAGATTGCGTACGCCGGGCTGAACCCGCGCAGTACGGGCGGCGGGGTCGATGTGCAGGATGTTGTTGAAGCGCGCCATCACCAGCAGCACGCCTTTCTCCAAAGGCAAGGCGCCACCGGACAAACCGGTGCCCGCGCCACGGGCCACGACCGGGACGTGCCACTCATGACAGACGCGCAGCACCCCTTGTACTTCGTCGATGTATCGGGGCAGCACCACCAGCATCGGCGTGGTGCGATAGGCCGAGAGCCCGTCGCATTCGTAGGGCCTGAGTTCCTCCTGCAGATGGAGGATTTCCAGATTCGGCAAGCGGGTTTTCAGGGCGTGCAACAGTGCCTGCCTGTCGACGTCGGGCAGGGCGCCGTCAACGCGTTCATCGTAGAGAATGTTCATCGGCGCTCGACACTCGTTTTGTTATTACATGAGGTCTGTTTTCGCGGTCCACCGTCTTAATCATTGGCCCGTCAGGCTCAGCTGTCTATAGATGTGGGCGCGAGCCTGCTCGCGATGGCGGCAGATCATTCGACATCTACGTTGAATGACACTCCGCCATCGCGAGCAGGCTCGCTCTCACAGGGATCAGGGTTAAACAGAGTTACGCGTGTATTCGATTCAATGCCCGCCCACCACCATATGGCTGAACGGCGCGACGTAGGCCTGCAACGTCACCAGTCCACCGACCAGAATCGCCAGCACGATCGAATGGAAGAACACGTAGCGCAGGATTTCCCCTTCGTGGCCGTACCAGCGGGTGGCGGTGGAGGCGACCACGATCGACTGGGCGTCGACCATCTTGCCCATGACCCCGCCGGAGCTGTTGGCGGCGGCCATCAGCACCGAGCTGATGCCCAACTGCTCGGAGGTCACCCGTTGCAAGCCGCCGAACAGCACGTTGGACGCCGTGTCCGAGCCGGTCAGCGCCACGCCGAGCCAGCCGAGCAGGGTACCGAACATGGGATAGAAGATGCCTGTCGCGGCGAAGGCCAGGCCCATGGTCGCATCCAGGCCGGAGTAGCGCGTGAGGAAGCCCAGGGCAAGCATGGCCGCAATGGTGATCAACGAGTAACGCACCACCCACAGGGTGCGCAGGTACTGGCGGATCAGTTGCGGGATCGAATAACCCATCAGTAAGCCGCCGACAATCGCCGCCAGCAGAATGCCGCTGCCGGTTGCGGTGAACCAGGTGAACTTGTACACCGCTTCTTCGGTTTTCGGCGCGGGGACCACGGGCGGGACTTTCTCGACCTGCAGGTGCAGGGTGGTGAAGGTCACGACCGGGGCAAACACCGGGTTCGCCTCGCGCATCGGTTTACCCTGGGGATCGAGTTTGGCGGCGCTGGTTTGCGGGTCGATGGCAGGGCGGGTGTCGAAGGTGTTCTTGAAGCCCTGGGTGCCCCAGATGAACACGAAGATGGTGAGGATGATCCACGGCATCCACGCCCGCATCACTGCCGGTTTTGCCTCATTGGCGAAGGTTGCAGTCGGTACGGGCTTTTCGTCGTGCCCGGCCTCGATCTTCGAGTTGTCGACCCGGCCGGTCAGGGCGGCGGACGTATGTACCGTGGCCGGTTTCCATACCCTGAGGAAACCGGCCAGGCAGGCCATGGAAATCAGCGCGGCGATGACATCCACCAGCATTGGCCCGTGATAGTTGGACACCAGGAACTGCGGCACGGCAAAACTGACCCCGGCCACCAGGATCGCCGGCCAGATTTCCAGCATCTTGCGCCAGCCGGCAAAGGCCCAGATCAGCCAGAACGGCACCAGCACCGAGAAGAACGGCAGTTGCCGGCCGACCATCATCGACAGCTCCATTTCATCGAGCCCGGTGACCTTGGCCAGGGTGATGATCGGCGTGCCGAGGGCGCCGAACGCCACGGGGGCGGTGTTGGCGATCAGCGCCAGCCCTGAAGCGGCGAGCGGCGAAAATCCCAGCCCGATCAGAATCGCGCCAGTCACCGCCACCGGCGTACCGAAACCGGCCGCCCCCTCGAAAAACGCACCGAAGCAGAACGCGATCAGCAGCAATTGCAGGCGTCGGTCATCGGTGATGCGTGCCAGGGAGTCTTGCAACACTTTGAACGAGCCGTTCTCGGTGGTCAGGCGGTGCAGGAAGATGATGTTCAACACAATCCAGCCAATCGGCAGCAAACCATTGGCTGCACCGAACAGCGCCGCCGTGCCGGCCATGTTCGCCGGCATGCCGAAGGCGAAGATCGCGATCAGCAGAGCCGAGGCCAGGGCGAGCAACGCCGCCAGGTGCGCCTTGACATGGAAAAACGCGAGGGACGCCAGCATCACCACCACCGGTACGGCGGCCATGATGGTTGAAAGCACCGGGTTGCCGAACGGATCGTAGACTTGCTGCCAGACCATGTTCCACCTCTGCGTTTTATTGTTGAACGTGCAGATCCCTTGGGGGGAGGTGTTCTTGAGTATAGGTGGCATTACGCCGCTGTCAGGGCGGGCCTCCGGTCCAGCGGGTCTACGCATTTGCGGGGGCTGAGCTAGCATTGCCGGTAGGCTCGCAATCCACAGGCGGGAGGAAAGCAGCAATGACTGAGCGTCACGAGGTCCACAAGGAAACGCTGTCGAATGGATGCCGGATTGAAGTCAAGGCCGAGATATTGAAGGACGGTTCGTTGGGCATGTTCATCGGCGTCTATCGGCCGGACGGCACCGTCATCAATGAAAACCACGACCCACGGCCGCACATGATGGACATGGAGGCGGCGATGGATTGGGGGATCGATATTGCCAAGGGGATCGGCAACAGCCAGCGAACATTGTGAGCGGTTCCCGTTCGGGCAAGGGTGACCGGCGGTCGCTGTCAGAACCCGAACGAACGGGCCGAGACTTTAGCCAGCTCGACATCCAGTAGATGCTCGACCAGCACGTCATTCAAAAAACGGAACTGATCATTGAGCCCGACCACTTCGTTGCTGAAGTGATGATCGGCTGCCGGGATCAGCAACGCCTCGAAATTTTTGTCGAACATCAGAGTCAACTCTTTACGTGACTCGAATTCCTGCGCGTAGAAATTGTTGCCGAACACCGGGAAACGCACGGCGAGGGTGATGGTGTGAATCATGACGTTTGCTCCTCGCTCAAGACGTACCAGGAAAATACACCCAATGTGAACGCCGTCAGGGCCAGGCAGGTCAACAGATGGATGAGCATGATGTTCCCCTCCGATTCGGGGTTTCGTGTTGGCTTGGTATCGATCCTACGCTGACGGCCATCAGGCGGAAGGCAATCGCGGCGATGGTGATTATCGACGCAAGTGATGGTGGTTTTTGCGCGGTTGATGCGGGCCCCTTCGCGAGCAGGCTCGCTCCCACAGGTCCGTGGCCAACCGCTTACCTGTGGGAGCGAGCCTGCTCGCGAAGGCGTCCTCAGGGACACCGCCACCTATACTTAAACCGAGGGTTACGCGTGTCGGGCATTTCGCCCGATGCAAACTCCAGGAAGCCGCCATCTTGAACCTGCGTTCGCTGATCATTGCCGTGCTGGTGGTGTTGGCGGGGTGTGCCACGCCTGTGCGCGCGCCGGTGGTGCAAGTGGCACCGGTCGTCGTGCCCGCCAGTACCTGGCAGCAGGTGGACCGGGAGATCGTCGCCGCGTCGCAGTCGGCCACCGAGCAGACCAGAATCTACGCCCGCGGCGCCATGGAGTATTGGCGCACACGGGTCTATGAATTGACCGAACAGAATTTCATTCCGTGGTTCAGCAGTTACTGGACCCAGGAATGGCTGTCGATGAAGGTCAGCTGGTACACCATCAGCGCCAAGGGCGAGCAGGACACGGCGGAAAAACGCTTGGCGGCGTACCTGCTCGAAGCCTATCAGGAAAAGGTCCTGGCCCCGGCGGCAGTGGAAGTCGATCCCGATGCGATTCTCGGTCTGGCAGCGGCGTTCTACGTCGACATCCTCAAGGAAGAGCTGCAGAAGATCTCCACCCGCCACGGCGTGCCGGTTGCCCAACTCAACGGGCGCATCCAGAAAATTCCGGCCATCGCCCTCGGGCCACCACCGGCGCGGGACGCCTCCTTGTACCAGATCGTGCACACCGAACCGCTGAACACCTTGCCGGCCTTCGTCGCGCTGGTCGACAAAATCCACAGGGCCGGTGGCGACAAGGGTGTGGGCTCGACCGATACCGCGATGGCGCCGGTGGCCAGGCGCGCCAGCCGGCGGATGGAAGCCGAGATGGCCCCGCGCGGGGCCGCCAGCGCCGTGGCCGCAGCAGCCGGAAAACTGGCCGGTGGCTTGATCACGTTGGGGGTGGCGGGCGTTCGTGCACTCATCCAGGCCAATGACCAGCCTGACAGTGAGGCGCTGATCCGCAGCAGCCTGGGCAGCACCTTCGACAAGGCCTGGACCAAACTGGTGCAGGACCCGACCACCGGCGTCATGGCTGGCACGCTTTACATGGCAGGGCAGATCGAGGGCAGCCTGGCAGACCGCACAGCACCGTCGGTCGGTTTGAGCGCCGGTACTGTCGATTGGACGCCAGCGCAACCGACTACCCAGCAGAACACCCCATGACCCCAGGAGAAACGCTCATGTCTTATGTCGATGGTTTTATCGCTGCCGTACCCACTGCCCACCGTGAGCAATACATCAAGCACGCCAAAATCGCTGCCTCGGTCTTCAAGGAAAACGGTGCCTTGAGCGTGGTCGAATGTTGGGGCGAAGACGTGCCGGAGGGCAAGGTCACATCGTTCCCGATGGCGGTGAAACTCAAGGAGGGCGAAATCGTGGCCTTTGGCTGGATCATCTGGCCGGACAAGGCCACCCGCAATGCCGGAATGGACAAGATGATGCAGGATCCGCGCATGCAGCCGAACGTCAATCCGATGCCGTTTGACGGTCAGCGCATGGTGTATGGCGGGTTTGAAATGCTCCTCGATGCCTGACGCCGGCCGTGGGATCACTCCGGCGTCGGGGTGATCCTGCAACTCTTGCGATGCCGGATTTCCTCGTCCGTCGGCCGCTCGCGGATGAACTCGAAGCGCGGCTCACCTTCGCTGTAATGCACCAGCCAGCCCCATTCCAGCTTGAGTTCATCCTGACCTGGCTCGGGCGGTCTGGCCCACCATGGCTCTTTGCTGAGGATCTGTCGCATGGCCCCCTCCGCTTTCCCGGGATGCTAGAACTATAACGCGCCTGCCGGGCGGTGCCAGAAATGCGCTGGCCGGTACGCGAGGGTTGGGTACACTCAGGCGGTCCTCCCAATAGGTGTCCGGCATGAACGAAGAATCCCGCGAGCCGTTCAAGCGTCTGTTCTTTGCGCTCGACTGCGCTGCGGCCCAGCGCCGGGACATCGCCCAGTGGCGCAGTGCGCTGCAACTGCGCAATGGACGGCCGGTGCCGGCGGAAAACTTTCACCTGACACTGAAGTTCCTGGGGGCGGTGGGCGTGGCGCAGATTGCCGACATCTGCGATGCAGTGGCGTCAATCCGCACACCGGGCGAGCGCTTGACGGTGGTGCTGGACCGGCTGGACGTGTGGCGCAGGGCAGGAGCGCTGGTGCTCGCGCCGGAGCAGGCGCCCCCGGCATTGCTGCGATTGGTGTATGCCCTGGAGCAGGCGATGTTGCCGTTCGGTCTGGAGGAAGCCCCCAGGGAATACCGCCCGCACCTGACCCTGGCACGGCAGTATCGGGCGCCGGTGCCGGAGTCCGCGACCGCGCCGCATTTCTTCCTGCGTGCCGACCGCTTCACCCTGTTCGAATCCCACAAGGGCCGCTATCGGGCGCTGGCCCAATGGCCCTTGATTGATCCCCCATAAAAAAAGGCGCCCGAGGGCGCCAAATTCACCTGAACCGAGGGAGCCAGGTGAGGCCGTTCTACTTGCAGGAGAGGCAGCGGTGGTAAGGCGCTGCGTGAACGGAAAAGGGTAAAGCTGAAATTTGTGTTGAGTCTTATGGCCCCTTCGCGAGCAGGCTCGCTCCCACAGAGGGCAACACGGACCAATGTGGGAGCGAGCCTGCTCGCGAAGGCGTTTTTGAGTGAATTACTGGCCGAGTTTCACCTTGGTCCAGCCACGGGTCATGATCCGCTGGATGGCGATCGGTTGGTCCGGCACGGCATAGAGCGTGGCCATCACCGCTTCCGGCGGGTAGGAGCCCGGATCGTTGCGGATCGCTTCATCGACCAGCGGTGTGGCTGCCGCGTTGGCGTTGCTGTAGCCGATGTTGTTGGTGATGTCGGCGATCACGTCGGGGCGCATCAGGAAGTTCATGAACAGGTAAGCGTTGTCGACGTTGGCGGCATCGCGCGGGATGGCGAGCATGTCGTAGAAACTGGCGGCGCCTTCTTTCGGGATGCTGTAGTCGATCTTCACCTTGTCCCCGGCTTCCTGGGCGCGGGCCTTGGCCTGCAGCACGTCGCCGGAGTAACCCACGGCCACGCAGATGTTGCCGTTGGCCAGGTCCGAGATGTATTTCGACGAATGGAAGTACGCCACGTTCGGGCGAATCTTCATGAACAGCGCCTCGGCTTCGGCGATGTGCTGTTTGTCTTGATCGTTCACCGGGTAGCCCAGGTAGTGCAGGGCGGTCGGGATCATTTCTGTCGGCGAGTCGAGGAAGCTGATGCCGCAGGCCTTGAGCTTCTCGGCGTTTTCCGGTTTGAACAACAGGTCCCAGGAGTTGGTCGGGGCGTTGGTGCCGAGCACTTCCCTGACCTTCTGCGGGTTGAAGCCGATGCCGATCGAGCCCCACATGTACGGGATGGCATGAGCGTTTTCGGGATCGCTCGCGGAGGCGTTCTTCAGCAGCACCGGGTTGAGGTTTTTCCAGTTCGGCAGCTTCGACTTGTCCAGCGTCTGGTAGACGCCGGCCTTGATCTGCTTGGCCAGGAAGCTGTTGGACGGCACGACGATGTCGTAGCCGGATTTACCCGCCAGCAGGCGAGCTTCCAGGGTTTCGTTGCTGTCGAACACATCGTAGGTCACCTGGATGCCGGTCTCGTCTTCGAACTTCCTGACGGTATCCGGGCCAATGTAATCCGACCAGTTGTAGACGCGCAGAACCTTGTCATTGGCCTGGGCGCCAGTGGCGATTGCGCCCAATAAGGACAGTGTCAGCAGAGTCCTGCCAAACATTTTCATCGGTACAACTCCATTTCTTTTCTTGTTCAAATCACGCAGTAAATAAGCTTTCACGCTCCCTTGTAGGAGCGAGCTCGCTCGCGAAAAACTCAAGGACGCCGCGTTCAATCAGACAGCCCGCGTTATCGTTGACGTCCATCGCGAGCAAGCTCGCTCCTACAGGGGGGTGGTGCTAGGCCGTTGCTTCTGCCATTTGCTTTTTCGGTTGTTGCCAGGATTCGCTGGCGGTCTGGTCCATGGCTTCCTGGATCGCGCGTTTACGGCTTTCTTCGGCACGGCGGCTGAAGTACCAGACCATGAAGGTCACGATCGACACCGCCAGCAGGATCAGGCTGGCCACGGCGTTGATCTCGGGCTTCACGCCCAGACGCACCGCCGAGAACACTTCCATCGGCAGGGTCGTGGAACCAGGTCCCGACACGAAGCTCGCCAGCACCAGGTCATCGAGCGACAGGGCAAACGACATCATGCCGCCCGCCGCCAGTGACGGCGCGATCATCGGAATGGTGATCAGGAAAAACACCTTGAACGGCTTCGCACCCAGGTCCATGGCCGCTTCCTCGATGGACAGGTCCAGCTCGCGGAGGCGGGCGGAGACTACCACCGCCACGTAGGCAGCACAAAACGTGGTGTGGGCGATCCAGATGGTGACGATGCCGCGTTCCTGCGGCCAGCCGATCAGCTGCGCCATGGCCACGAACAGCAGCAACAGCGACAGACCGGTGATCACTTCAGGCATCACCAGCGGCGCGGTGACCAGGCCACCGAACAGGGTACGGCCCTTGAAGCGCGTAACGCGGGTCAACACGAACGCGGCTAACGTCCCTAGTGCGACTGCTGCGACGGCGGTGTAGCAGGCGATTTCCAGCGAGCGCACCACCGAACCCATCAGTTGCGAGTTGTCCAGCAGGCCGGCATACCACTTGATCGACCAGCCACCCCACACCGTCACCAGCTTCGAGGCGTTGAACGAGTAGATCACCAGGATCAGCATCGGCAGGTAGATGAACGACAGGCCGAAAATCAGCATGAACTTTGAAAATCCGAAGCGTTTCATCCCCGTGCCTCCATCTCTTTGGCCTGACTGCGGTTGAACAGCAGAATCGGCACAATCAGGATCAACAGCATCACCACCGCCAGGGCAGACGCCACCGGCCAGTCGCGGTTGTTGAAGAACTCTTGCCACAACACACGGCCGATCATCAGGGTTTCCGGACCGCCGAGCAGTTCCGGAATCACGAACTCACCGACCACCGGAATGAACACCAGCATGCAGCCGGCGATGATGCCGTTCTTGGCCAACGGCACGGTGATCTTCCAGAAGCTGTTGAAGGTGCTCGAGCCCAGGTCCGATGCGGCTTCCAGCAGGCTCTGGTCGTGCTTGACCAGGTTGGCGTACAGCGGCAGCACCATGAACGGCAGGTACGCATAGACGACGCCGATGTACACGGCGGTGTTGGTGTTGAGGATCTCGATCGGGTGATTGATCAGCCCGGTCCACAGCAGGAAGGCGTTGAGCAAACCGTTGTTGCTGAGGATGCCCATCCACGCATAGACGCGGATCAGGATCGCGGTCCAGGTCGGCATCATGATCAGCAGCATCAGCACGTTCTGCGCTTCCTTGCTGGCCTTGGTGATGGCGTAGGCCATCGGGAAGCCGATCACCAGGCACATCAGGGTGCTGAACAGCGCGACCTTCAACGAACCCAGGTAGGCGGAGAGGTACAGCTCGTCTTCGCCCAGCAGGGAATAGTTGCCGATGTTGAGCAACAGCTGGAATTTCTGCTCGGCGTAGGTGTAGATCTCCGAGTAGGGCGGAATGGCCAGGGCCGCTTCCGAGAAGCTGATCTTCATCACCAGGAAGAACGGCAACATGAAGAACAGGAACAGCCAGATGAATGGAATCCCGATGACGAACTTGCGCCCGCTGGGGACCAATCTGAGAAATTGCTGATTGAAGGTTTTCATGCGCGCAGTACCACGCCGCTGTCGTCTTCCCACCACACGTAGACCTGATCGTCCCAGGTCGGACGCGCGCCACGGCGTTCGGCGTTGGCCATGAACGACTGGACGATCTTGCCGCCAGGCAGCTCGACGTAGAACACCGAGTGGCCGCCGAGGTAGGCGATGTCATGCACCTTGCCGCTGGACCAGTTGTAGCGGTTCTCGGGCTTGAGGGTGCTGACCAGCAGTTTTTCCGGGCGGATCGCGTAGGTGATCGACTTGTCCTGCACCGAGGTGCTGACGCCGTGGCCGACGTAGATCTTCTGCTCCAGGTCCGGGCTGTGGATGATCGCGTGACCTTCCAGGTCTTCAACCACGGTGCCTTCGAAGGCGTTCACGTTGCCGATGAATTCGCAGACCATGCGGCTGACGGGGGCTTCATAGATGTCGACCGGGCTGCCGATCTGGGCGATCCAGCCCAGGTGCATGATCGCGATGCGCTGGGCCATGGTCATGGCCTCTTCCTGGTCGTGGGTCACCATCACGCAGGTCACGCCGACGCGCTCGATGATTTCCACCAGCTCCAGCTGCATTTGCGAACGCAGCTTTTTATCCAGGGCGCCCATCGGTTCGTCGAGCAGCAGCAGTTTCGGACGCTTGGCCAGGGAACGGGCCAGGGCCACGCGCTGACGCTGGCCGCCGGACAGTTGGTGCGGCTTGCGCTTGGCGTACTGGGTCATGTGCACCAGGCGCAGCATCTCCTGCACGCGGGCTTCGATTTCGGCCGCTGGCAAACGGTCCTGCTTGAGGCCGAAGGCGATGTTCTGCGCCACCGTCATGTGCGGGAACAGTGCGTAGGACTGGAACATCATGTTGATCGGTCGTTCGTATGGCGGCATGTCGGTGATGTCGACACCGTCGAGCAGAATCCGGCCTTCGGTCGGGCGCTCGAAACCGGCGAGCATGCGCAGCAGGGTCGATTTGCCGGAGCCGGAACCGCCGAGCAGGGCGAAGATTTCACCTTGGTGGATTTCCAGGGACACATCGTCCACCGCGGTGGTTTCGTCGAATTTCTTGGTGACGCGATCGACTTTCACCAGCACCTTCTTCGGTGCCTGGTGACCTTCAATTGCCTTCCTGTAGATGCTGGAGGCGTTTGCCATGTGAAACTCCCAACAGGTTTCAGTCGCCAGGCCAACACGGCCCGGCTTAATAGTGGATTGCAAACCCGTGAAGCCGGTTCGCACTGGCCCCTTGTAGGAGCGAGCCTGCTCGCGATGGTGTGTCAGTCGACACCAATGTTGCTGACACTCCATCGCGAGCGAGCTCGCTCCTACAGGGGGCTGCGCTTGACCCGTTCGGGTTTATTCGGCGCCGCCATCCTGGCTGCCTTCCGTACTTGTTGTTATTGCAGTGTGTTGTTGTCGCGGGTGACGGGCGCCCAAAGGCGCGCCCGCCTGACCCGCGGGGGCAGAAAACCGTTTGTCAGTGTTTTTTCGTCAGCCCGAGTGACGCAGCGCCGCCCGTTGCCGGCAGGCTTCGCCGAACGCCTGGAAAATACTCAAATAAGGAGGGTTGTTCAGGACCTGCCATTCCGGGTGCCATTGCACGCCGAGGGCGAAGGCCTTGCTGTTCTCCACCGACACCGCCTCGATCAGGCCATCGGGGGCGACGGCTTCGGCGCGCAGGCCGGGCGCCAGGCGGTCGATGCCCTGGCTGTGAATCGAGTTGACCTGGAACACCGCCGGCAGGTCCAGCGCTTCGAACACGCCACCTTGCTGCACATTCACCGCATGGGCCGGCGCGTATTGCACGGCCAGGTCCGGGTGATTGGCTTCACGGTGATCCAGGAAGCCTGGGAGTTCATGGACTTTCTGATGCAGGCTGCCACCGAACGCCACGTTCATTTCCTGGAAACCCCGGCAGATGCCGAGGACCGGAACGCCGGCAGCGATGGCTGCGCGGATCAGTGGCAGGGTGGTGCGGTCCCGTTGCGGATCGTGCTCCGTACCGGGGGCGCTGTCGGGGCCTTGATAGTGGAAGGGTTCCACGTTCGACGGCGAGCCGGTCAGCAACAGACCGTCGAGCTGCGGCAGCAGGTCATCGATTTCGGTCAGATCGCCTAAGGAAGGAATAACGACAGGCAGCCCCAGCGCCGCAACGCTGACAGCACGCAAGTACTTGTCGCCGCTGATGTGGTAGGGGTGCAGGCCAATCTGTTTGACGCACGCAGTAACGCCGATCAATGGCTTGAATGCCATTTTTATCACCTCGAAGTTTCACACTTGAACGAGCTTTTCCGGAGCTTAGCCTTGTTGATTTTAATTAACAACTCTCATGTAAAAAATTCTAAACGCCGCACGTCCGATCTTCAGGGTTTACGCGTGTTTGAGGGCTTATCTGGCACTCTCGTCCTTGTGAGAGGCCCGAAAATAAACGCTTAAAGGCTGAGTGTTCGCTATTGACTTCACTTTGCCTTTCGGATTGACTGGGCTCGTGAAAGGGCGGTGAACATAATAATTAACAGTAAAAAATAGGTGCATCATGTCGGTCCCTCTGCGTGCCGTTCAACTCAACGAAGCAAACGCATTCCTTAAGAAACATCCTGAGGTTTTGTACGTCGACCTTCTGATTGCGGATATGAACGGTGTGGTGCGCGGCAAGCGCATCGAGCGCACCAGTCTTCATAAGGTTTACGAGAAAGGCATCAACCTGCCGGCGTCTCTGTTTGCTCTGGACATCAACGGTTCTACGGTGGAAAGCACCGGCCTGGGTCTGGACATCGGCGACTCCGACCGGATCTGCTACCCAATCCCGGGCACCCTGAGCATCGAACCCTGGCAGAAGCGCCCGACTGCGCAACTGCTGATGACCATGCACGAACTCGAAGGCGAGCCATTCTTCGCCGACCCGCGGGAAGTGCTGGCCAATATCGTGCGCAAGTTCGACGACATGGGCCTGACCATCTGCGCCGCGTTCGAACTGGAGTTCTACCTGATCGACCAGGACAACGTGAACGGTCGTCCGCAATCGCCACGTTCGCCGGTATCGGGCAAGCGTCCGATGTCGACCCAGGTGTACCTGATCGACGACCTCGACGAATACGTCGACTGCCTGCAAGACATCCTCGAAGGCGCGAAAGAGCAGGGCATCCCGGCTGACGCCATCGTCAAGGAAAGCGCCCCGGCGCAATTCGAAGTCAACCTGCATCACGTGGCTGACCCGATCAAGGCGTGCGACTACGCGGTGCTGCTCAAGCGTCTGGTGAAGAACATCGCCTACGACCACGAGATGGACACCACCTTCATGGCCAAGCCGTATCCGGGCCAGGCAGGTAACGGTCTGCACGTGCACATTTCGATTCTCGACAAAGAAGGCAACAACATCTTTGCCAGCGAGGATCCCGAGCAGAACGCCGCGCTGCGTCACGCGATCGGCGGTGTGCTCGAGACCCTGCCGGCGCAGATGGCGTTCCTCTGCCCGAACGTCAACTCGTACCGTCGTTTCGGCGCGCAGTTCTATGTGCCGAACTCGCCGAGCTGGGGCATCGACAACCGCACCGTGGCTGTCCGTGTACCGACCGGCTCAAAGGACGCCGTGCGCATCGAACACCGCGTGGCGGGTGCCGACGCCAACCCGTACCTGCTGATGGCTTCGGTATTGGCGGGCGTGCACCACGGCCTGACCAACCAGATCGAACCGGGCGCCCCGGTGGAAGGCAACAGCTACGAGCAGAACGAGCAGAGCCTGCCGAACAACCTGCGCGATGCCCTGCGCGAGCTGGACGACAGCGAAGTCATGGCGCGCTACATCGACCCGATGTACATCGACGTGTTCGTGGCGTGCAAGGAAAGCGAGCTGGCCGAGTTCGAGAACTCCATCTCCGACCTTGAGTACAACTGGTACCTGCATACCGTTTAAGACGGATCACACCGATCAACTGTGGGAGCGAGCCTGCTCGCGAAGGCGGCGGTTCAGTCAGCAATGATGTTGTCTGACACACCGCTTTCGCGAGCAGGCTCGCTCCCACAGGGGACTGTCTTTCAAACCCTTGAATGACCGGTCAGTTCGACTACATATTCCCCTGCGTCGAGTCACAACCATGACAAACACTCGCAGCGATTGGGAGCAACGCTTCCAGTCCCTCTCTATAGAAGGTCGCGCATTCATTGACGGCCAGTACTGCGCGGCCGCCAGTGGCGCCACGTTCGAATGCATCAGCCCGGTAGACGGTCGTTTCCTGGCAAACGTCGCCAGCACCGACGAAGCTGACGCCAATGCGGCGGTCGCCGTAGCGCGCGGCGCCTTCGAGTCCGGCGTCTGGGCCAACCTGGCCCCGGCCGAGCGCAAGCGTGTGCTGATCCGTTTCGCCGACCTGATCCTGGCAAACCGTGAAGAACTGGCCCTGCTCGAAACCCTCGACATGGGCAAGCCGATCAGCGATTCCATGAGCATCGACATTCCGGCGACCGCCAACGCGATCCGCTGGACCGCCGAAGCCATCGACAAGATCTACGACGAAGTCGCCGCCACGCCCCAGGATCAGCTTGGTCTAGTGGTGCGTGAAGCGGCCGGTGTGGTCGCGGCCATCGTGCCGTGGAACTTCCCGTTGATCATGGCCAGCTGGAAATTCGCCCCGGCCCTGGCGATGGGCAACTCGTTCATCCTCAAGCCTTCGGAAAAGTCGCCGCTGACCGCGATCCGCATCGCCCAGCTGGCGCTGGAAGCGGGCATTCCGAAGGGCGTGTTCAACGTCCTGCCGGGCTACGGTCACACCGTCGGCAAGGCGCTGGCGTTGCATATGGATGTCGACGTGCTGGCCTTCACCGGCTCCACGGCGATCGCCAAGCAGCTGATGATCTACGCCGGGCAAAGCAACATGAAACGCGTTTGGGCAGAGGCGGGGGGCAAGAGCGCCAACGTGGTGTTTGCCGATGCGCCGGATTTACGCGCGGCAGCACAGGCGGCAGCCGGTGCCATTGCCTTCAACCAGGGCGAAGTCTGCACCGCCGGTTCGCGCCTGCTGGTGGAGCGCTCGATTCGCGAGCAGTTCATCCCGCTGCTGGTGGAAGCCCTGCAAGCCTGGAAGCCGGGCCACGCCCTCGATCCTGCAACCACCGTCGGCGCGGTCGTTGACCAGCGTCAACTGGACAACGTGCTGCGCTACATCGGTATCGGCAAAGAGCAGGGCGCTCAGTTGATCGCTGGCGGCAGCCGCACCCTCGAAGGCACCGGTGGCCAGTACGTGGAACCGACGATTTTCGACGGCGTGACCAACGCCATGACCATCGCCCAGGAAGAAATCTTCGGCCCGGTGCTTTCAGTCATCACCTTCGACACGGCTGAAGAAGCCTTGGCGATTGCCAACGACAGCATCTACGGCCTGGCCGCCGGCGTATGGACCAGCAACCTGAGCAAGGCCCATACCTTCGCCCGTGCCCTGCGTGCCGGCAGCGTCTGGGTCAACCAGTACGACGGCGGCGACATGACCGCGCCGTTCGGCGGGTTCAAGCAGTCGGGTAACGGTCGGGACAAATCGCTGCACGCGTTCGACAAGTACACCGAACTCAAAGCGACCTGGATCAAGCTCTAAGACCTATTAAACGGCGGCCGCCTGCACCTTGCCGGCGGCCACCGGAGAAACCTATGAAACAAGATACCGTTAAACAAAAGCACGTAGACAGCTACTACGCCGCCACCCGCAACTTCACCGGCGATTTCCCGGTGCTGGAAGGGGCGGTCGACTGCGATGTCTGCGTGATCGGCGCCGGCTACACCGGCCTGTCCTCGGCACTGTTCCTCGCTGAAGCGGGCTACAGCGTGACCGTGCTGGAAGCGGCCAAGGTCGGTTTCGGCGCCAGCGGTCGCAACGGCGGCCAACTGGTCAACTCCTACAGCCGCGACGTCGATGTCATCGAAGAGCGCTACGGCGACAAGACTGCCGAAATCCTCGGCAGCATGATTTTCGAAGGCGCCGACATCATTCGTCAGCGCATACAGCACTACGACATCCAGTGCGATTACCGTCCCGGCGGCATCTTCGCGGCAATGAACAAGAAGCAGCTCAAGGGCCTGGCCGAGCAGAAGAAAAGTTGGGAAAGCTACGGCAACAAGAACCTGAAAATGCTCGACGCGGCTGACATCAAGCGCGAAATCGGTTCCGATGCCTACGTTGGCGGCCTGCTGGACATGCAGGGCGGCCACATTCACCCGCTGAACCTGGCCCTGGGCGAAGCCTCGGCCATCATCGGCCTGGGCGGCAAGATCTACGAGCAGTCGGCGGCGGTGGAAATCAACTACGGTGAGCCGATCACCGTGCGCACCGCCAAGGGCCTGGTGCGGGCCAAGTACCTGTTGATCGCCGGTAACGCCTACCTGCCGCAGGGCCTCGACAATCGCGTGACCAGCAAGAGCATGCCGTGCGGTTCGCAGATCGTCGTCACCGAGCCGTTGTCGGAAAAACAGGCCCGCAGCCTGATCAAGAACAACTATTGCGTCGAAGACTGCAACTACCTGCTCGACTACTACCGCCTGACCGCGGACAACCGCCTGCTGTACGGCGGTGGTGTGGTCTACGGCGCTCGTGAGCCGGACGACATCGAACAACTGATCCGCCCGAAAATCCTCAAGACCTTCCCGCAATTGAAGGATGTGAAGATCGACTACCGCTGGACCGGCAACTTCCTGCTGACCATGTCGCGCATGCCGCAATTCGGCCGTATCGAGAAAAACGCCTACTACATGCAGGGCTACAGTGGCCACGGCGTTACCTGCTCGCACCTGGCCGGCAAACTGATCTCGGAAATGATCCGTGGCGATGCCGAGCGTTTTGACGCGTTTGCCTCGCTGCCGCACATGCCAATGATCGGCGGGCGTACCTTCTCGGCACCGTTGACCGCCCTCGGCGCCGTGTACTACTCGCTGCGCGACCGTTTCGGCATCTAGGCTTTACCTCGCCGGCGGCCGCCGCAAAAGGGTGCCGCCGGTTTTTTATCTGATGCACCGCTGTCCCTGCAGGAGCGAGCTCGCTCGCGAAAAACCCGAGAGCACCGCGGGTTACCAGGTTTCCCGCGTCATCGTTAACGACCATCATCGGCACGCCGCCCGGCGTGTTGCCGCAGTCCTCAGTCGCCTGTGAAAAGCCCGTGCTTGTGTGCGTAGGCGTACAGATCCACGCGGTTCGTCAGGCCCAGCTTGCTGTAGATCGATGTCAAATGGTTGCGCAGCGTGTGCTCGCTGATGTGCAGCTTCTCGGCCACCAGCTTGCCAGGGGCTGACGGGTCGCTGGCCAGCGATGCAATGGTCTGCTGCTCGCGACGCGTTAGCCTGGCGATTTTGTGTTGCTCCGGGTCTATATCGCGCTCGGCTTTCTTGCGCGCCAGTTCAAGGAAGATACGGCTGGTCGCATTGCGGTCGATCCAGAGTTCGCCGTCATGCACTTTTTCTATGGCTTTGAGCAATATTGAGGCGGATGCCGACTCCCGCTTATCCACCACGCCACGTGCGCCCGCCAGCACCGCACTGTCATGCAACGCCACATCGCTTGACCCTGTCACTACCAGAATCTTGGCTTTGGTCCGGCTGTGCAAGTCGGCCAGCGACTCGATGCAGTCCTCGCTGTCCAGGTCCAGTACCACCACATCTGGCGTGTATTGGTGCAGCGAAAGCAGATATTCCGCCACCGACGCCACCGAACCCGCCAACATCAACCTCGGTTGAGCACTTTCCACCAGACGCTCAAGACCCCAGGCCACGAGCGGTAGAGCAACTAACAGGACTTGAATTGGCATGCGGTTCGCTGCCCCTTTAGGCGGGTTGTGTTAGCTGATCATGATAGCAATCGTTACGGCCTGTAGCTTTTTTCTATAGCGCTTGCGGCAACCCCTCCCATGACATTTGTCCCATAAAACACTGATTTCATGGCTGGTTGACTCCCAGAAAAAAAGGGATAGCGCGCTCATGTAAAAAACAATCGTCCTTTTAGACTGCAGCCATGAAAGGCACATACCGAGTCGAGCCCCGTGAACAAGTCACCCTGTCGCTGCAACTGACCGGCGGGAGCCACGGTGTCACCCGTGACATAAGCGCCTCCGGTTTGTATTTCGAAACCGATAGCGAGCAGCGGGTGGGTAGCTTGATTGAGTTCGAGATCGAACTCGACACTCCCGGCGGCCCCATGAAGTTCAAGGCGCAAGGGCAAATCGTGCGCATTGAGCCACAGGGCGGCAGGACCGGGGCGGGCGTGAAACTGCTGACCAGCCGGCTGGTGCCGGTTGAGTGAGGTGTTCGTGGGGTGAGGAAGAATCGACTGGTGGCTGTTAGCGGCCCACAGCGGCTTTTTGCTCAGGGTGACATTCTAGGGAGAAAGACATGGCTAGCACTACAACTACCGGCGGCGGAACCGTTACCTCGTTTTCCAACACGCCGCAGGCGAAGGATGACGTCTTCAGCACCACTGAAAATCTGCAGGGAGTCATGTATTGGGACGTCATGTCCAATGACCTCGGCGGCAACGCGAAGACACTCTGGTCACTCGACAACGCGGACAGTCTTTCTACTGCCACCAAGGCTTATGCTCCGGCCGACCTCCTGGCCCAGGATACGGCGAGGGCTGAGGCGACGAGTACTGATACCAGTTTGAATGGTGCGAAGATCTGGATCACTTCGGACGGTAAGGTCGGCTACGATGCCGCCACTTTCTCATCTGCGTTCAAGGCGCAACTTCAGGCGCTTGCCACTGGCGAGCTCCTGACGGACAGCTTTACCTACGCGATTCGCCTCGGCAACGGAACGCTCAGTTGGGCCACTGCTATCGTGCAGTTTTCGGGCGTGAACGATGGTGTGACGATCAGCCTTGGCGCGCAGGCCGGCACGGTGACCGAAGACGCCGACACCACAGCGAGCACGACCGACTCGCGGACGGCCAGCGGCACGATTGTCTTTAATGATGTCGACCTGAGTGATACGCACATGGCGACCTTCGCGCCGGCGCAGGGCAACGCTACTCATCTTGGTACGCTTGTGCTCTCGCCGGTAAGCGAAGCCGCGAACGCGGCCAACGGTTCGGTGCAATGGACGTACAACCTCAACAATGCGGCGGCGCAGTACCTGGCACAGGGACAGACAGTAACCGAAACTTACCTGGTCACCATCAGCGATGGTCATGGATCGTCGGCAACGCAGAATGTGACCATCACTATCACTGGCACCAATGACGCCCCGACGGTGGCAGCGGCAGAAGTCGAAAGCGGTGCGGTGACCGAAGACGGCACCACGGTGGCCAGTGGCAGCTTTGCCTTCGGCGACGTGGACCTGGCCGATGACGCCCATGTGGCCAGCGTGAGTGCACCGTCCGGTGCGCTGGGTACGCTGGTGGCCAGTGTCAGCGACGAGAGCACCGGCGACGCGGCGGGTAGCGTGGGCTGGACCTATACGCTGAACAACAGCGCGGCGCAGTACCTGGCTGAGGGTCAGACCAAGGCCGAAGTGTTCACGGTGACGCTGACCGACGACTTCGGGGCGACGGTGAGCAAGAGCGTGACGATCACCCTGACCGGCACCAACGACGCGCCGACGGTGGCAGCGGCAGAAGTCGAAAGCGGTGCGGTGACCGAAGACGGCACCACGGTGGCCAGTGGCAGCTTTGCCTTCGGCGACGTGGACCTGGCCGATGACGCCCATGTGGCCAGCGTGAGTGCACCGTCCGGTGCGCTGGGTACGCTGGTGGCCAGTGTCAGCGACGAGAGCACCGGCGACGCGGCGGGTAGCGTGGGCTGGACCTATACGCTGAACAACAGCGCGGCACAGTACCTGGCTGAGGGTCAGACCAAGGCCGAAGTGTTCACGGTGACGCTGACCGACGACTTCGGGGCGACGGTGAGCAAGAGCGTGACGATCACCCTGACCGGCACCAACGACGCGCCGACGGTGGCAGCGGCAGAAGTCGAAAGCGGTGCGGTGACCGAAGACGGCACCACGGTGGCCAGTGGCAGCTTTGCCTTCGGCGACGTGGACCTGGCCGATGACGCCCATGTGGCCAGCGTGAGTGCACCGTCCGGTGCGCTGGGTACGCTGGTGGCCAGTGTCAGCGACGAGAGCACCGGCGACGCGGCGGGTAGCGTGGGCTGGACCTATACGCTGAACAACAGCGCGGCACAGTACCTGGCTGAGGCTCAGACCAAGGCCGAAGTGTTCACGGTGACGCTGACCGACGACTTCGGGGCAACGGTGAGCAAGAGCGTGACGATCACCCTGACCGGCACCAACGACCGGCCAACGCTGACCATCGACGACACGACCGGGGCGATGAACGAAGGCAACGGCGCAGCCACGCTGAGCGACAGCGGGGCGCTGGGCTTCGCCGATCTGGACAGTAATGACGTCGTGACGATCAGCCAGAGCGCCAATAACGATATCGTCTGGAGCGGCGGCACCCTCGGTGCGGCGCAGGCCGCCGCGCTGGTCGCCGGCTTCTCGGTCGATCAGGACAGCTGGACCTACAGCAGCAGCGAGAACCTGGACTTCCTGCGCGCCGGTGAAACCATCAGCTTCTCCTACCGCGTGGTGGCCAGCGACAACAGCGGCGCGGCCGATGCGGTCTCGGCAGCGCAGACGGTGACGATCACCCTGACCGGCACCAACGACCGGCCAACGCTGACCATCGACGACACGACCGGGGCGATGAACGAAGGCAACGGCGCCGCCACGCTGAGCGACAGCGGGGCGCTGAGCTTCGCCGATCTGGACAGTAATGACGTCGTGACGATCAGCCAGAGCGCCAATAACGATATCGTCTGGAGCGGCGGCACCCTCGGTGCGGCGCAGGCCGCCGCGCTGGTCGCCGGCTTCTCGGTCGATCAGGACGGCTGGACCTACAGCAGCAGCGAGAACCTGGACTTCCTGCGCGCCGGTGAAACCATCAGCTTCTCCTACCGCGTGGTGGCCAGCGACAACAGCGGCGCGGCCGATGCGGTCTCGGCAGCGCAGACGGTGACGATCACCCTGACCGGCACCAATGACCGGCCGACGCTGACCATCGGCGACACGGCCGGAGCGATGAACGAAGGCAACGGCGCAGCCACGCTGAGCGACAGCGGGGCGCTGAGCTTCGCCGATCTGGACAGTAATGACGTCGTGACGATCAGCCAGAGCGCCAATAACGATATCGTCTGGAGCGGCGGCACCCTCGGTGCGGCGCAGGCCGCCGCGCTGGTCGCCGGCTTCTCGGTCGATCAGGACGGCTGGACCTACAGCAGCAGCGAGAACCTGGACTTCCTGCGCGCCGGTGAAACCATCAGCTTCTCCTACCGCGTGGTGGCCAGCGACAACAGCGGCGCGGCCGATGCGGTCTCGGCAGCGCAGACGGTGACGATCACCCTGACCGGCACCAACGACCGGCCAACGCTGACCATCGACGACACGACCGGGGCGATGAACGAAGGCAACGGCGCAGCCACGCTGAGCGACAGCGGGGCGCTGAGCTTCGCCGATCTGGACAGTAATGACGTCGTGACGATCAGCCAGAGCGCCAATAACGATATCGTCTGGAGCGGCGGCACCCTCGGTGCGGCGCAGGCCGCAGCGCTGGTCGCCGGCTTCTCGGTCGATCAGGACGGCTGGACCTACAGCAGCAGCGAGAACCTGGACTTCCTGCGCGCCGGTGAAACCATCAGCTTCTCCTACCGCGTGGTGGCCAGCGACAACAGCGGCGCGGCCGATGCGGTCTCGGCAGCGCAGACGGTGACGATCACCCTGACCGGCACCAATGACCGGCCGACGCTGACCATCGGCGACACGACCGGGGCGATGAACGAAGGCAACGGCGCAGCCACGCTGAGCGACAGCGGGGCGCTGAGCTTCGCCGATCTGGACAGTAATGACGTCGTGACGATCAGCCAGAGCGCCAATAACGATATCGTCTGGAGCGGCGGCACCCTCGGTGCGGCGCAGGCCGCAGCGCTGGTCGCCGGCTTCTCGGTCGATCAGGACAGCTGGACCTACAGCAGCAGCGAGAACCTGGACTTCCTGCGCGCCGGTGAAACCATCAGCTTCTCCTACCGCGTGGTGGCCAGCGACAACAGCGGCGCGGCCGATGCCGTCTCGGCAGCGCAGACGGTGACGATCACCCTGACCGGCACCAATGACCGGCCGACGCTGACCATCGGCGACACGGCCGGAGCGATGAACGAAGGCAACGGCGCAGCCACGCTGAGCGACAGCGGGGCGCTGAGTTTCGCCGATCTGGACAGTAATGACGTCGTGACGATCAGCCAGAGCGCCAATAACGATATCGTCTGGAGCGGCGGCACCCTCGGTGCGGCGCAGGCCGCCGCGCTGGTCGCCGGCTTCTCGGTCGATCAGGACAGCTGGACCTACAGCAGCAGCGAGAACCTGGACTTCCTGCGCGCCGGTGAAACCATCAGCTTCTCCTACCGCGTGGTGGCCAGCGACAACAGCGGCGCGGCCGATGCGGTCTCGGCAGCGCAGACGGTGACGATCACCCTGACCGGCACCAACGACCGGCCAACGCTGACCATCGACGACACGACCGGGGCGATGAACGAAGGCAACGGCGCAGCCACGCTGAGCGACAGCGGGGCGCTGAGCTTCGCCGATCTGGACAGTAATGACGTCGTGACGATCAGCCAGAGCGCCAATAACGATATCGTCTGGAGCGGCGGCACCCTCGGTGCGGCGCAGGCCGCAGCGCTGGTCGCCGGCTTCTCGGTCGATCAGGACGGCTGGACCTACAGCAGCAGCGAGAACCTGGACTTCCTGCGCGCCGGTGAAACCATCAGCTTCTCCTACCGCGTGGTGGCCAGCGACAACAGCGGCGCGGCCGATGCGGTCTCGGCAGCGCAGACGGTGACGATCACCCTGACCGGCACCAATGACCGGCCGACGCTGACCATCGGCGACACGACCGGGGCGATGAACGAAGGCAACGGCGCAGCCACGCTGAGCGACAGCGGGGCGCTGAGCTTCGCCGATCTGGACAGTAATGACGTCGTGACGATCAGCCAGAGCGCCAATAACGATATCGTCTGGAGCGGCGGCACCCTCGGTGCGGCGCAGGCCGCAGCGCTGGTCGCCGGCTTCTCGGTCGATCAGGACAGCTGGACCTACAGCAGCAGCGAGAACCTGGACTTCCTGCGCGCCGGTGAAACCATCAGCTTCTCCTACCGCGTGGTGGCCAGCGACAACAGCGGCGCGGCCGATGCCGTCTCGGCAGCGCAGACGGTGACGATCACCCTGACCGGCACCAATGACCGGCCGACGCTGACCATCGGCGACACGGCCGGAGCGATGAACGAAGGCAACGGCGCAGCCACGCTGAGCGACAGCGGGGCGCTGAGTTTCGCCGATCTGGACAGTAATGACGTCGTGACGATCAGCCAGAGCGCCAATAACGATATCGTCTGGAGCGGCGGCACCCTCGGTGCGGCGCAGGCCGCCGCGCTGGTCGCCGGCTTCTCGGTCGATCAGGACAGCTGGACCTACAGCAGCAGCGAGAACCTGGACTTCCTGCGCGCCGGTGAAACCATCAGCTTCTCCTACCGCGTGGTGGCCAGCGACAACAGCGGTGCGGCCAATGCGGTCTCGGCAGCGCAGACGGTGACGATCACCCTGACCGGCACCAACGACCGGCCAACGCTGACCATCGACGACACGACCGGGGCGATGAACGAAGGCAACGGCGCCGCCACCCTGAGCGACAGCGGGGCGCTGGGCTTCGCCGACCTGGACAGTAATGACGTCGTGACGATCAGCCAGAGCGCCAATAACGATATCGTCTGGAGCGGCGGCACCCTCGGTGCGGCGCAGGCCGCCGCGCTGGTCGCCGGCTTCTCGGTCGATCAGGACGGCTGGACCTACAGCAGCAGCGAGAACCTGGACTTCCTGCGCGCCGGTGAAACCATCAGCTTCTCCTACCGCGTGGTGGCCAGCGACAACAGCGGTGCGGCCAATGCGATCTCGGCGCCACAGACCGTCACCATCACCATTACTGGCAGCAACGATGCGCCAGTGCTCAGCTTCGCGACGGGCAATGATGCCGGTGCGGTGCAGGAAGACCTCAAGCTCAGCGTCAGCGGCCAGTTCAGTTCGACCGACATCGACCACGAGGCCACGGCGACCTGGAGTATTGCCGGGTCAAATACCGGTACCTTTGGCTCGATCGCCGTCGACAGCAACGGCCAATGGACGTACACCCTGGCCAACGGCACCGATGGCGTTGCCAGTGCGGTGCAGTCGCTGAAGGCGGGTGAGAGTCACAACGAAGTGTTCGGCGTGCAGGTCAGCGATGGTCTCGGCGGCGTCGACACCCAGCTGGTGACTGTCACCGTCACCGGCAGCAACGACGCGCCAGTGCTCAGTTTCGTGGAGGGCAATGATGCCGGCGCGGTGCAGGAAGACACCACCTTCAGCGTCAGCGGCCAGTTCAGCTCGACCGACATCGATCACGATGCCACGGCGACCTGGAGCATTGTGGGTACGGATACGGGCAGCTACGGCTCGATCGCCGTGGACCACACCGGCCAGTGGACCTACACCCTGGCCAACGGCACCGATGGTGTCGCCAGTGCGGTGCAGTCACTGAAGGCGGGCGAGAGTCACAACGAAGTGTTCAGCGTGCAGGTCAGCGATGGCCTCGGCGGTGTCGACACCCAACTGGTGACCGTCACCGTCACCGGCAGCAACGATGCGCCAGTGCTCAGTTTCGTGGAGGGCAATGATGCCGGCGCGGTGCAGGAAGACACCACCTTCAGCGTTAGCGGCCAGTTCAGCTCGGCCGACATCGATCACGAGGCCACGGCGACCTGGAGCATTGTGGGTACGGATACGGGCAGCTACGGCTCGATCGCCGTGGACCACACCGGCCAGTGGACCTACACGCTGGCCAATGGCACCAATGGTGTCGCCAGTGCGGTGCAGTCGCTGAAGGCGGGCGAGAGTCACAACGAAGTGTTCAGCGTGCAAGTCAGCGATGGCCTCGGTGGCGAGGACACCCAACTGGTGACTATCACCGTCACCGGCAGCAACGACGCCGCCGTGCTGTCCTCGGCCAGCGTTACGCTGAGCGAAACCAATGCTCCGCTGACCACCGGCGGCAGCCTGACCATTAGCGATATCGACAGCCCGGAAAGCTTCCAGGCGCAGTCCAACACCACCGGCAACTACGGCCAGTTCTCCATCGGCACCGGCGGTGCCTGGACCTACGTCGCCAGTTCCGCCCACAACGAGTTCGCCGCCGGCACCACCTACACCGACACCTTCGGTGTGAGCAGTGCCGATGGTACCCTCACGTCGGTCACCGTGCATATCCTCGGCACCAACGATGCGGCCGTGCTGTCCGCCGACATCGCCAACCTCACCGAGACCAATGCTGCGCTGACCACCACCGGCATCCTGACCATCAGCGACGTCGACAGCGCCGCAACCTTCGTCGCGCAAACCAACACCACCGGCAGCTACGGCCAGTTCTCCATCGGCACCGGCGGTGCTTGGACCTACGTCGCCAGTTCCGCCCACAACGAGTTCGCCGCCGGTACCACCTACACCGACACCTTCGCGGTGAGCAGTGCCGACGGCACTCTCAGTTCGGTCACCGTGCATATCCTCGGCACCAACGATGCGGCCGTGCTGTCCGCCGACGTCGCCAACCTCACCGAGACCAATGCTGCGCTGACCACCACCGGCACCCTGACCATCAGCGACGTCGACAGCGCCGCAACCTTCGTCGCGCAAACCAACACCGCCGGCAACTACGGCCAGTTCTCCATCGGCACCGGCGGTGCCTGGACCTACGTCGCCAGTTCCGCCCACAACGAGTTCGCCGCCGGTACCACCTACACCGACACCTTCGCGGTGAGCAGTGCCGACGGCACTCTCAGTTCGGTCACCGTGCATATCCTCGGCACCAACGATGCGGCCGTGCTGTCCGCCGACGTCGCCAACCTCACCGAGACCAATGCTGCGCTGACCACCACCGGCACCCTGACCATCAGCGACGTCGACAGCGCCGCAACCTTCGTCGCGCAAACCAACACCACCGGCAGCTACGGCCAGTTCTCCATCGGCACCGGCGGTGCCTGGACCTACGTCGCCAACTCCGCCCACAACGAGTTCGCCGCCGGCACCACCTACACCGACACCTTCGGTGTGAGCAGTGCCGACGGCACCCTCACTTCGGTCACCGTGCATATCCTCGGCACCAACGATGCGGCCGTGCTGTCCGCCGACGTCGCCAACCTCACCGAGACCAATGCTGCGCTGACCACCACCGGCACCCTGACCATCAGCGACGTCGACAGCGCCGCAACCTTCGTCGCGCAAACCAACACCACCGGCAGCTACGGCCAGTTCTCCATCGGCACCGGCGGTGCCTGGACCTACGTCGCCAACTCCGCCCACAACGAGTTCGCCGCCGGCACTACCTACACCGACACCTTCGCGGTGAGCAGTGCCGATGGCACCCTCACTTCGGTCACCGTGCATATCGCCGGCAGCAACGACTCACCGACAATCACTTCCAACGGCGGTGGTGCGACAGCTTCGATCAATGTGGCGGAGAACACCACGGCGGTCACGACAGTGCTGGCGACCGATGCCGATTTACCGGCGCAGACGCTGAGCTACTCGATCCTGAATACGGCCGGGACGGACTTCAGCAAGTTCTCGATCAGTTCGAGCGGGGTGCTGATGTTCAATTCGGCGCCCGATTACGAGAATCCCCAGGATATCGGTGGCACCGACGGCGACAACGCCTACGTTGTGGACGTTCAGGTGGCCGACGGCAATGGCGGAACCGACACACAGACCATTACGGTAAACGTGCAGAACGTCGTTGAGACGCCAGTCGATACCGTAGCGCCGATGGTGACTTCCATAACCGTGCACACAGCGTCAGGGATGCCGACACAGCTAGGGAACACCGGCAGCGGCACAATAACCATCACGTTCAGTGAAGCGGTGATTAACTTCGATATCAGTGATTTCAGTGTCACCGCAAACCGCGGAACCCTCAGCAACTTCTCCGGTAGCGGCACTACTTATACCGTGGACTTCACCAGAACCGACAATGGATCTGTAAAAGCCAACGTTGCAAACACCTACACGGACTTGGCTGGTAATACGGGTGTTGCGTACACCTCTAACGCAAATCTCCCGGCAGGTGCGGCTGGCGAACCCATCAATCTGGCCCTCAACGTTCCGTCGGCCGATATCAGCGGCCCGATAACGGTGGCCATCAGCGGTGTTCCCTCGGGATGGACGTTCAATGCAGGAACCGACAATGGCGATGGCACCTGGACCGTGCAGACCAGCGATCCCGGCGCATTGACTGTGACAACGCCAAGCGACTTCGCCGGTGCGTTGGTGCTCGATGTCAACATGCACTGGAGCAACAGCGACGGCAGCACCGCAAGCGCCTATGTGTTCAACAACGTCGAAGTCTATGCCCCGGGTGCACCGATCTTCGCCTTGTCCGCCGACGACAACCTGACCGGCTCGTCCGCTGCCGACACCTTCGTCTTCGCCCAGCCGATCGGCAACAACGTCATTTACAGCTTCGACGCGGCGGTGGACAAAATTGACTTGATCGGCTTCACGGGCGTCAACGATTTTGCGGATGTGAGTATCGCCAACGATGCGAACGGCAATGCCGTGCTCAGCATCAGTGCCGACCAGACGATCACTGTCAACGGCGTGGATGCGGCGGCGTTGAGCGGGGCCAACCTGCTGTTCGATGTGAACCCGGTCACGACCAATACCGGCACCCTCACCATTGCCGACGGCGCGATCATGCCGTTCGGTGGCAGCATCCATAACAGCGGCACCGTCGAGCTCGGCTCCACCGGCAACGAGACCAGCCTTGAGATTCTGTTCCGTGGCGCGACATTGACCGGTGGCGGCCAGGTGCTGCTATCCGACAACGCGCAAAACGTGATTTTCGGCGGCAGTGCCGACACGGTGCTCACCAATGCCGACAACACCATCACCGGTGCCGGTCAATTGGGAGCGGGGCAGATGATGCTGGTCAACTCGGGCCTGATTCATGCCAGCGGCATCAATGCACTGGTGATCGATACCGGTAGCAGCGCCGTCACCAACACGGGCGTGCTGCAAGCGAGCGGCAGCGGTGGATTGGTGATTGAAAGTGCGCTCCTCAACAGCGGCAGCCTGTGGGCGAACGATGGCAACATCACCGTCCACGGAGATGCCAGTGGCGCGGGAAGCGCGACTATCAGCGGTTCGGCGATACTGGAGTTCGGTGCTGCCTCCGATCAGCATGTGAGGTTCGACAGCGGCGCGGCAGGCACGCTCAAGCTCGATGTGTCGACGGCGTTCAGTGGCAGCGTCAGCGGTTTTGCCGCAGGTGACAAGCTGGACTTTGGCGATGTTGCGTTCGGCGCCAATACGCAGATCACCTATGCAGCCAATGACACCGGCACCGGTGGCCTGTTGAGCGTGAGTGACGGTGCGCATGTGTCGCAGGTCGCGCTCAATGGCCAATACGCGGCGGCGGGTTTGCAAGCGAACAGCGAGGGCAGCGGCAGTGAGCTGGCCTACGATGCAGCGGCGGCAAATCACACGATGCTGGGCGGCCTGGCCAACGACGTTCTGGTCGGCGGTGCGGGTGACGATCTGTTCTTCGGCGGGCTGGGCGACGACACGCTCAACGGCGGCTTCGGCAACGATACCTTCGCGTTTGCTGCCGCAGGCTTCGGCAACGACTCGATCCAGGACTTCGATGCCGATCCGGCCGGAGGGCAGGACTTGCTCAATATCGCGGGGCTGGGGATCAACAGCGAGACATTCGCTGCCAACGTGAGCATTGCGGCCGACGGTGCAGACACGCTGATCGGGATCGGAATAGACTCTATTCGCCTTGTCGGTGTCAACAGTGCAGGTATCGATCAGGCGGACTTTATCCTGACGGCATGATGCTTTTGCTGCTGGTCGCACATTGCTACGCGGTTGCAGAGCCCATCGCGGATAAATCCGCGGTGGGCTCTGTGCGTGACGCTGGCAACTATCGGGTAACGGACTCGCCGACGACCCGCAGGCCTCGGCACTTGCGTCGTTAGAAGTCGAAGAACACTGTTTCCGATTCGCCTTGAAGGTGGATATCGAAGCGGTACGCCAACTTCCCGTCAACCGTGCAGCGCCTGGCAATCAGGGATTCACGCCGATGTGGCTGTTCGATCAGGTTCAATACGGGATCCACTGCATTGGCCTCGGATTCGTCGTCGAAATACAGCCGCGTCTGCAAGTGAATGTTGATGCCCCGAGCGAACAGCGACACATTGATATGCGCCGCCATCGGCACACCCGAGGCGTTCTTCACCAGGCCGGGTTTCACGGTTTCGATCGTCCATTCACCGACATCTGTGGTGGCTGTACGGCCAAAGCCGTTGAATGGTTTTTCCTGATCGTAAGCGGTGTCGTAGAGACCGTCGTGGTTCGCCTGCCAGAACTCCAGAAATGCGTCACGAATCAAATGCCCATTGCCATCGTAAACGTGACCCATCAATAAAATGTGCTCACCGGGCGCGCCTGGTTTAGCCATGACGTTCCAGATTTCCTGTTCGCGCGGCGGGTTGCCGGCCGCCTCCAGTGCCAGTCCGATATGCACATAGGGACCGGCTGTTTGCGACGGTGTTTCAGGCAGCAGTTGAACGGGCATGTGCAGGCCTCCTCAGCAGTTTTCGAAGTGGGTCTTGCGCTGGCCGCGCAGGACGATATCAAAGCGATAAGCCAGGCAATCCATAGGATTGGCCATGCTCATATCAAGCCTGGCGATCAGGCTCTGCACCGCGTCCGGATTGGCGATCGACTTGACGATCGGGCACATGGGGATGAGCGGATCACCTTCGAAATACAGCTGGGTAATCAGGCGCGTGGAAATTGACGGTCCACTGATGGAGACATGGATATGGGCCGGCCGCCAGTCGTTGGGGCCGTTGCGCCATGGATAGGGGCCGGGCTTGACCGTACGGAAGCTGTAGTTGCCATCGCGGTCTGTCAAGGCACGGCCGACGCCGCCGAAATTCGGATCAAGGGGAGCCAGATAACTGTCTTTTTTGTGCCGGTAACGGCCACCGGCATTGGCTTGCCACATCTCCACCAGGGTATGGGGAATCGGCTTGCCGTACTGATCGCAAACCCGACCCGCGACGATGATGCGTTCGCCAACGGGCAAGCCGCCATGATTGAAGTTCAGCAGCAGATCGTTATCGTGCCGGCCCAACTTCAGGTGGGAAAAATCCGGACCGCTGGTTTCCGATAACGATTGGGGGATGCTCACCAGTGCCTGGCGGGGGGATCGCGGGATCGAAGTCTTATAGTCAGGCGTCAGGGCTTTGGGGTGCCAGTTACGGTCACGAATGACGAAGCGGCTGTCATGCGCATCAGACATGTCGGTCTTCCTGTTGTTATGGTTAGTCAGAGGCAAGCGCTGCATTGGCGGCTACCTGTGGCTCAGTCTCCCTCGTTGCGGCCCAACCCGAAATTGAAAAAACCGACCTTATCCATATCCAAATGGTTATGGATATTTGCCCTCGCGATATTCTTGCCCGACCTCACGCAGCGCCTCCACGCACCACTGCGCTGCGGGTGTCACAGGCATCGCAGGGTTTGTACATAACCCTACGGAACCGCCTGGTTCACGCATTCCCAGGTCCAGCTCCACCAACTCGCCTTGCCGCAAGTCCTGGCGGACAGCGTCGAGCGGTGCGACCCAGATTGCCTGACTGCATTGCACGTAGCGTCGGCTCAGGGCTACCGACAGGGTTTCCAGACGCTGGCGTGACGGGGTAATTCCGTGCTGTACAAACAGGCCGTCGGCGAATTTCCGGATCGTCGTTCCCGCCAATGGCAATACCACTGGATAGTCTTCGAGGTTTTTAGGCCCCAGTGGATAGGTCAGCAGCGGATGGCCGCAACGTACCACCAGGGTCATGGACTCGCTGTAAAGGTGCTCGAACGTCAACCCGAGAATCGATGGGCTATCGGTCATTCGGCCAATCACCAGATCCAGCTCACCGACGCGCAGTTGGGACAATAGGTAGGCGCTGGGCCCGGTCACGACACTGACCGTCAAAGCGGGTTGGCGGTCATGCAGACGGCAGACAACTTCAGGAACCAACAGGCTTTCGACGGTGGAAAGCACGCCCAGCCGTACGGTAATCGGCTCATGGACACCGGAGCGCAGGCTGTTGACCCCTTCACGCAGCGATTGCACGCTCGGTCCCGCATAGCGCAAAAAGGCCACTCCGGCCTCGGTCAGCGTCGAGCCCTTTTTTCCCCGCTCAAACAACGTGGCCGCCAGCAGGGTTTCCAGTTCCTTCAGCGTTTTGGAAAGCGCTGGCTGGCTGATTGCCAACTTGTCGCAAGCACGTGCCAGGCTGCCCTGGCGCGCGACCTCGAGAAAGCAGACAAGATGACGGAATTTGATTCGGGTATCGATGTTCAATCTGCTGGGCTGCCTTCGTGGTTATCGGTCGAAATTCGGCAGTTCGCAGCCGGGGATCACTCGTCCCAGCTTGACCGCCTGGCGATAAAGCACCTGCATGAGCTGGATGGCGGATTCGCCAAGCGGCTCAAACCGCGAGTAGACAAAGCTGATATCGAAATGAATCGCCTCAACCAGCGGTACGACGACCAGGCCACTGTCCTGGGCCACGAATTCATCGATGATGGTCAGCCCCATGCCTTGCTTGACCAGGGCGACCGCTTCATTGGCATTGGTGAAATTGAGCATGGAGCACAGATTCAGGCCCTGGCGCTCGATCTCGTCGGCCAGCAACCGGCCAAAAGGCATGTCGGGGCGAAACAGCAACAACGGCTGGTCAACCAGCTCGTGCAGTGACAATGAAGATCGGCGGGCAAGGGGGTGATCAGCCGGCATCACGCAGACCATGCGGGCGCGCATGAAGGCCAGCGAGTGCAGGTGGTCATGGATCAGCGGCAGTGCCGAAACAGCCAGGTCGACCTTCTTCGAGAGAATCTGGTTGGGCATATCGCCCATCAGCGTGGTTTGCCATTCAATGTTCAGCGATGGCAATTCCCGCTTGAGTCGGGCCAGGGCGAACGGGATGACCACCGTCGACAGTGAAGCACTGCAGCAGATGCGCAGCTGACGGTGGGGGCCGTTGGCCAGGGCCAAGGCACACTCATTGACGGCCAGCGCGGCCTGGTAGACACGCTCGACTTCCCGGTAAAGGGTCACGGCTTCGGCGGTGGGCACCAGGCGATTGTTGATGCGCTGGAACAGACGGTAGACCAGCCGACTTTCGATATAGGTGATCAGCTTGCTGACTGCCGGCTGCGACACGTAGAGCATTTTTGCCGCACCGCTGATCGAGCCGGTCAGCATCACCGCCCGGAACACTTCCATGTGCCGCAGCTTGAACAGCATCGTGTTGGCGTCCGGGCCTTCGCCGTAGGGCATGGGTCATTAACCTTTGGTTATTGTTCGTGCGATCTCTGTATGAGCGCTATCGATCGCCTGGTCGTATCTTCACTGCCACGGCATCGCCCACGCGGCGAACAATAACAAAGATCAGTGAGCAGGCGCAGTGACGCTTGGCGGGAGCAGCCTTGAGCATCTACGACGAACCCAAGATCGATTGCCATAACCACCTGTTCGACCCCGCGCGCTTTGCCTACCGCACCGACACGATTTACGCACCCGCCGGGCAGGAAGTCGCGCCTCTGGAGCAGTTCGGCCGGGTCATGGACGCCTATGGTGTGCAACACGCTTTGCTGGTGGGGCCGAGCAGTGGCTACCGCACGGACAATCGTTGCCTGCTGCATGCGCTGGCGCAAAACGAGGGCCGCTTCAAGGGGATTGCCGTTGTCGACCATGACACCGGCCTGGATAAGCTGGCCGCGCTCAAGGAGCAGGGTGTGGTGGGCATTGCGTTCAATCCGGCGCTGGAAGGCTTGGCTGTCATGAGTGATGCGGCCGGGCTTTTCGGGCGGCTCGCCGAACTGGACCTGTTCGCCCAGATCCAGGTCCATGGCAACCAACTGGTCGGTTTGCTGGGCTTGATTGAATCGACTGCGCCGCGGCTGCTCATCGACCACTGTGGCCGTCCCGACGTCCGCGCAGGCCTCGGTCAGCCAGGGTTCCAGGCGCTACTGGGGCTGGCCGGGAGCGGCCGGGCCTGGGTGAAAATCTCCGGCATGCAGAAGTTCGCCGCCCACGATCATCTCGATGAGCAAGCCGGTGCCTACGTTCGGGCGCTGCTCCAGGCCTTTGGCCCGGATGCGTGCGTGTGGGGTTCGGACTGGCCGTTCATTCGCGAGCAGTCGCGCGTGGACTACGGGCCGCTGCTCAAGCTGGCCGAGCGACTGATGCCCGATTGCAGTGTAAGGCGAAAGGTGATGTGGGACACGCCACGGCGACTGTTCGGTTTTGGCGAGCATTGAGCCGGCCCAGGGCAACTGCGCTACCCGTAATACCCCCGATAACAACAAGGAACAAAACGATGACGACCGACAATAGATTTGCGGCGGCAACGCTCGCCTGTCCGGCGGCGCAAACCGCCAGAACCCGCACCCGATTCATGATCCTGGCGCTGATTTCCGGAGGCACCATGATCAACTACCTGGATCGCAGCGTCATGGGTATCGCCGCTCCCAGTATCAGTGCCGACCTGGGCCTGAACGCTGTCATGATGGGGCTCATTTTCTCGGCATTTTCCTGGACCTATGCCGCCGCGCAGATTCCCGGCGGCATCCTGATCGACCGGTTGGGCACGAAGTTCACCTATTGGCTGGCGTTGACGTTATGGTCGTTGTTCACCGGTCTGCAAGGTCTCGCCCAGGACTTTCTTTCGTTACTGGGCTTTCGCCTGTTGGTGGGGGCCAGCGAAGCGCCGTGCTTTCCCACCAATAGCCGGGTGGTCGCGACCTGGTTCCCGCAGAGCGAGCGCGCTCGGGCAACCGGCATCTACACCTTCGCCGAATACGTCGGGCTGGCGTTTCTCACGCCGTTGCTGTTCTGGGTGCTGCACGCCCATGGCTGGCGCGTACTGCTGATGGCGGTGGGCATCCTGGGTGTTCTCTATGGCCTGGTGTGGTGGCGCAAGTACCACGAGCCCCATGAGTCGACCACTGCCAATCAGGCCGAGCTCGACTACATCGCCGAAGGCGGCGGGGTGGTCGATGGGGGCCAGAAGGCCACGCGGTTCTCCTGGTCGCAGATTCCTGCATTGCTCAAGCATCGCAACATGTTGGGGATTTGCCTGGGGCAGTTTGCCTGTAACTCGACGAACGTGTTCTTCCTGACCTGGTTCCCCACGTATCTGGTCACCGAGCGGCACATGCCCTGGCTCAAGGTAGGTTGGGTGGCGGTGCTGCCGTTCATCGCGGCGTCCCTGGGTACCCTGGCCGGAGGCTGGCTGTCGGACGCGTTGCTGCGCCGCGGCTACTCGTTGAATGTCGCACGCAAGTTGCCGGTGATCGCAGGTCTTTTGACCGCATCGGTGATCGTGCTGGCCAATTACGTGGACTCCGACGCCCTGGTGATCGCCATTCTGTGCGTGGCCTATTTCGCCCAGGGCATGTCGGCGCTGGCCTGGATGATCGTCTCCGATATCGCCCCCAAAGGCTTGCTCGGCTTGAGCGGTGGTGTGTTCAACCTGTTCGCCAATGCGGCCGGCATCGTCACCCCGTTGACCATCGGCGTCATCGTCACAACCACGGGTTCGTTCGTCTGGGCCCTGGCTTTCGTGTCCTCGATCACCGTGCTGGGGGCGCTGTGTTACCTGTTCATGGTGCGCGATCTGCGCCGCCTGCCCGACATCCAGTCCGTTCAACAAGGAGCACTTTGATGACCCGATACCTTGAAGGCCAGACGGCCATCGTTACCGGCGGCATGCGTGGCATTGGCCTGGGCATTGCCCGTCGCTTGCACAAGGCTGGCGCGCAGATCGTCATCTGGGACCTGGCGGTCGATGGCTGGGACAGCGTCGTCAACGGCTTTGAACCGGTGATGCGGCAAGCCGTCAATGTCGCCTCACTGGCGTCCGTCGAGGCGGCTTTCGGCGAGGTCGTTGCCCAACAGGGGGGCGTCGATATCCTGGTCAACAATGCCGGTATCAATGGACCGGTAGCCCCTTGCTGGGAGTACCCGACAGCGGCCTGGGACCAGGTCATCGCCATCGACCTGACGGGCGTGTTCCATTGCTGCCGCACGGTCATCCCGCACATGCGCAAGCGCGGTTACGGGCGCATCGTCAATGTCGCCTCAATGGCCGGCAAGGACGGCGTGCAATACATCTCCGGTTATTCGGCGGCAAAGGCCGGTGTCATCGCGTTTACCAAGGCGGCGGCCAAGGAGTTGGCCCAGGACGGCGTGCTGCTCAATTGCATTGCTCCGGCCATGGTGGAAACCGGGCTGATGGCGCAAATGACGCCGGAGCACATTGCCGCGAGCAAGGCCAAGATTCCCATGGGGCGTTTCCTGCAAATCGAGGAGATCGCCAACATGGTGACCTGGATCGCCGGGCCCGAGTGCAGCTTCACTACAGGCTTTGTGTTCGACCTCAGTGGCGGGAGGGCCACCTATTGAATGGCCTGGGTGTCGCGCACCTCACCGCGCTGGAGCTGGCGCCCGATGCCCTGGTACGAGAGGCGGCGCGCGCCGGTTTCAGTTCGGTCGGCCTGCGCCTGCACCCGGCCATGGCGGGTGGCATCGCTTACCCGCTGGCGCCGGGCAGCCAGGCGCTGCAACAGTTGAAGACCACGCTGGATAGCGAAGGCGTGGTAGTCAACGAGATCGAATTCGTCGAGCTGACACCGCAAGTGGACGTCGCCGGATTTGCCTCGCTGCTGGAGTCCGGGGCGCAACTGGGAGCGCGTTGCCTCACTGTGTCGGGCGACGACCCGGAGCAATGCCGGCTCACGGATAATTTCGCTGCCGTGTGCGAGTTGGCGGCCGGTTATGGCCTGCGAGTGGATCTGGAATTCATGCGCTGGCGCCACATTGGCAACCTGCAACAGGCCGTCGCGTTGATCGCGGCGGCGGGGCAGGCCAACGGCGGCGTGCTGCTGGATGCGTTGCACCTGTTCCGCTCAGGTGGCAATGCCGCTGCCGTGGCTCAACTGGATCAACGATACATTCATGGCGTGCAATGGTGCGATGCGCCGGCGCTGGCGCCCACAGGGGAGGGAATCATCCGCGAAGCCCGCGAGGGTCGTCTGCCGCCCAGTCAGGGGCAATTGCCCTTGACCGAGTTGCTCGATGTCTTGCCAACCGGGCTGCACTGGAGTGTGGAAATCCCATGCCCCGCGACAGGCGCAACTGAGCGGCTGGCTCACGCTTTCACGATCACCAAGGCCTGGTTGGCCAACCTTTCCTGATCCCCGGTGTTGGCAGGCTGTCGTTCAAGTTATGAATGCTGCGGCTTCAAATCCGTTGCCGATTTTTGGAACAACGCCGCCCAGCACCATCCGGGTAATGGTCGCCGCTGCGCACTCATAGTCTGCGTCGTTCGGTTTTTGTGTGCCCGTAATCAGTGACATCTGCCAACCCAGATTGGTATAGGTTCGGGTTGCCGACCAAATGAAGAGCATCAAATGTTCGGGATCAGCTGGCGCGAGCAGGCCACGATCGATCCAGCTGCGCAGGCAGTCGACGTTGCGCCGGGCCTCGGCTTGCAGCAGGTTCTTGCACTCCTCAGGTAAATGTTTTCCACCAAACAACAGTTCATGGCTGAAGACTTTTGAACTCAGAGGGTTTTCTTGAATGATGCGAATCCGGGCGTGTATGTAGGCCTGCAAGCCAACCACCGGGTCGTCGCTTTCTCTTAATGCCGCTGAAGCCTGGAGCAGTGGCTCGACAAAACTCAGCAGTACCTGAGCGTATAGATTCTCTTTGCTTTGAAAGTAGTAATAGAGGTTGGCCTTGGGAACCCCGGCACGCGCCGCGATATCACGGGTCTGGGTTGCGTCGAAGCCAGTCGCTGAAAACTCTTCACTGGCGGCCTTGAGGATCAGGTGCTGATTGTGCTGGCGGATGCGAGTCGCTGTGGGCTTGAGAGAGTGCTCCAGCGCGCTGCTTTGGCCACCGATTGCGGTGTTAGCGATTGTCATAAGGTTGGGTCGAAGCCTGGGTCATGGCTTTATTTTTGGAATCAAGTATCGCAATATACAAAACTATATAGCGCTTGGCCTGCACTTTCTTACCAAGGGAATGAATGATGAGTACGGATTTGAGCAGCAAAGAAGCGGTAGGTGAGCGTTACGAACTGGAAACGATGCGACACGCCCAGCAGATGACCTGGAAGGCCATCGACCGGATTGCCCGGGTAATCACGCCCGGTATGCGCGAATCCGAGGCGCAGTTGCGAGGCAAAGAGATTCTGGCGGAACTGGGCATGGACCGGATCTGGCACCCGTTGCTGGTTCGCTTTGGCGCCAACACGCTCAAAACGTTCAAGCAGCGCTCCGATGGCGACCCCGAGTTGGGGGCCGAAGACATTTTCTTCATCGACATGGGGGTGGTGTGGCAAGGGCACGAAGGTGATGCCGGCGCGACCTTCACCACCGGCACCGATCCAGAAATGCTCGCCTGCGCGGCGGCGGCCAGGGAGCTGTTCAACCGGGTCGAAAGTTTCTGGCGCAGCGAGCGGGTTTCCGGGGTGGCGCTTTATGACTTTGCGGCCGCTCAGGCGCAGGCCATGGGATGGAAGCTCAACCTCGACATCAAAGGCCACCGGGTCAGCGATTTTCCCCACGCGATTTATCGGGGCGGCGACCTCGGGGATCTGGATCAATGCCCGAACACCGGCCTGTGGATTCTGGAAATCCAGCTCGCCCATCCCGAGCGTCCGTTTGGCGCGTTCCATGAAGACTTGCTGATCTGAACAACTTCGCAGCTCCCACGTCCCATCCATCCGGGCAACCGGTGCTGCCTTTCTTCTATGGCACCCTGGTTGTCCACTTTCGGGCGCCAGTTGAAAGGGCGGCCGAACAGCCTGCCGAGCCAGGTCAGGCTGAGTTATCCGTGATGTTCCGGGTCAGGCGGTAAAGCCGAACAGGCGTTTTGGGGTCTCCCAAAGAATCTGCTGGCGGTCACTGGCATTCGGGAACATCTCGCCGAAGTTGGTCAGAACGGTGCCCAACTCCATGTGTTGGTGCGCGCGCAAGAACGGCCAGTCCGTGCCCCACATGCAGTTTTCGGCAGTGAACGCCTGCAAAAGTGCAAGCTGGTATGGCTGGGCATCGGCATACGGGTAATTCTGCCTGGAGTATTGCGACAGTCCGGAGAGTTTGACGAAGGTACGTCCGTTGCCGGCAAGCGCCAGCAGTGCCTGGAAGGCCGGCTGTTGCAAGCCGGCGCTGGCATCGGGCCGGCCGGAGTGGTCGATCAGCACACGGGGACGCGTGCGCTGCAGCAAGGGCAACAGTGCAAGCAGTTGATCGTCTTTCACCTGGATCTGGGCGAACAGGTCCAGCTCGGCCAGGCGCCCCATCAGGGTGTCGACCTTCAGGAAACGCTCGGGACCCAGCAGTGCCGCATTGAGCGCCACGCCGACTACTCCCTGTGCCTTGTACTGCGCGAGCGTCTCGCTGGAGACATCGTTCGGCACCACGACGACACCTTTATGGCGGCCCTTGTTGCGCGCCAGCGTGTCCAGCAGACAACGGTTGTCGTAGCCATAGGCGGAGGTCGGCTGCACGATCACTGAATGGCGAATGCCATAGGCCTGCATGACCTGTTCGTAATACGCCGCGGGGCCGACCTCAGGTCCTGCCGGTTGGTAGGTGGAGTCAGTGGGGTAGGGGTATTGGACCGGGTCGATCACATGATGGTGGCAATCGATCTTGGGTTGCGACAACAGGCTCATTAGTTGGGAATCCATGACGGTGTCTGGCAATTGATGGGTGCCTTCCTTGTTATTGAGTGAAGCGGCCTGGCTCAGGATCGGCATGCCGAGCGCGGTGCTGGCTGTCAGCACAATGGAGCTTTTCTTGAGCAGCGAGCGGCGGGAAAAACCGCTGTCATCGAGACGCGTGGTCATGTTCAAACCCCTGTTTTATTAGTATGTGCGGCTATCACCGCTACCACCGTCAAGGCAGTAGCGTCGACCTTAAGGCAAGCGTTTCCCGAGCGTCGCCTGTGAAGTCATTAAGCAGGTATCGGTTTTTCTTATCGGTATTGCTGCAAGGCCGAGCGGCACGCCTCAAATCATCCGATAAACAAAACAGATACCCGCTTAAGGATTTCCCAGAGGCGCGGCAGGCACTTGCGGCTTTAAAGTCACGCTCAACGTTCGGCTGTCGGGCGGCCTCTGGCCTGCGCCAATCCCCAAGCCGTTCGGCATTTCTATAAAAACAAGAAGGTGAAAACATGAGTCACGAAACGGTCGACATCAAAGCGTGGATCGATAACCGTCCGGTTGCCAGGTACCAGTGGCTCATCATGAGCCTGTGTTTCTTCATTGTTCTATTCGATGGCCTCGATGTGGCGGTCATGGGGTTTATCGCGCCTTCACTGATTCAGGAGTGGGGGTTGTCAAAAGCCGCATTTGGCCCGGTCATGAGCGCGGGCATGGTCGGGCTCGCCATTGGTGCCTTGACGGCCGGCCCTTACGCTGACCGCTTGGGACGCAAGAAAGTGCTGCTGTTTGCCGTGACCGGATTCAGCGTGCTGAGCCTTGCCTGTGCATTCGCCCGTAACCCCTACGAACTTGCTGCCTTGCGGCTGTTGACCGGCGTGGCCCTGGGCGCCGCGATGCCGAACACCACCACGCTGCTTGCCGAATACCTGCCAGAGCGTAACCGCTCGCTGTTCATCACCATCATGTTCACCGGTTTCAACATGGGCTCGGGACTGGGCGGTTTGGTCGCCGCCTGGTTGATTCCTCTGCACGGCTGGCAATCGGTGTTGCTGGTCGGCGGTATCCTGCCACTGGTGTTGCTGCCTTTCCTCTGGTTGTTGTTGCCGGAATCTGCACGTTTCCTGGCGGCCCGCAATGCGCCAGCCATGCAGATCGCCAAAGTGCTGAACAAGTTGGGCGGCACCTTTTCGGCCAGCACAAAATTCACCATGACCGAGCCTCAGGTACTGCATAAAGCGCCGGTGCGCATGCTGTTCACCGAGGGCTTTCGGTTCGGCACTGTCGCGCTGTGGATGACCTACTTCATGGGCCTGCTGGTGATCTACCTGACCATGGGCTGGATGCCGACCCTGTTGCGCGAAGGTGGCCTGTCCATCGAGCGGGCGGCCACCATCACCGGCCTGTTCCAGATTGGCGGTACGGTCGGCGCGATTGCGGTCGGTTGGGCCATGGACCGGCGCAATCCGAACAGAGTCATCGCCACGTCTTATGCCTTGGGCGGCGTGTTTATCCTGCTGTTGGGGGCGCTCAGTCTGGAATCGAGTCTGTTGGCGTTCGGTGTAGTCGCGGCAGGTTTTTGCATGAGCGGCGCGCAGACCGGACTCAACGCTTTCGCGCCCGGTTACTACCCGACCGATTGCCGCGCCACAGGCGTGAGCTGGATGCTGGGCATTGGTCGATTCGGCGCTATCTTTGGTTCTCTCATCGGTGGTGCGGTGCTCAGCTTCGGGTTGGGCCTGCCGTTGCTGTTCGCACTGTTGAGCGTGCCGGCCTTCATCGCCGCCCTGGCGATCCTGGCCAACGGTCATGCGCGGCGCCAGGCCAACCAGGCCTTGCTGACGCAATAATCTTCTTCGCAAAAAGGAACTCTTCATGGCACGCATCATCGGTGGTCTCGCTGTATCCCATACTCCCACCATCGGCTTTGCCGTTGATCACGACAAACAGAATGAGGCCGCCTGGGCACCGATCTTCGAAGGCTTCGAACCGATCAAGGTGTGGTTGAAGGAGCAACAACCGGATGTGTTGTTCTACATCTTCAACGACCACGTGACTTCGTTTTTCTTCGATCACTATGGGGCGTTCTCCCTCGGGGTCGATGAGCGTTACGAGGTGGCGGACGAGGGCGGCAACCCCCGTTCGCTGCCAGCGGTCGGCGGGCATGCGGCGCTGTCGCGGCATATTGGCCAAAGCCTGATGGCTGACGAATTCGACATGAGCTTCTTCCGCGACAAGCCGCTGGACCACGGTTTCTTCTCGCCGATGTCGGCGCTGCTGCCTTGCGAACCCGGCTGGCCGGTGGAAATCGTGCCGCTGCAGGTCGGCGTGTTGCAGTTCCCGATCCCCAGCGCCTTGCGCTGCTACAAGCTGGGCCAGGCCTTGCGCCGGGCGATTGAAAGCTATCCGCAAGACCTGAAGGTGGCCATTGTCGCCACCGGTGGCGTATCCCATCAGGTGCATGGCGAGCGTTGCGGCTTCAATAATCCGCAGTGGGACGAGCAGTTCATTGATCTGCTGGTCAACGACCCGGTACGGCTGACCGAAATGACCCATGCCGAGTACGCCACCCTTGGGGGCATGGAGGGTTCGGAGGTGATCACCTGGCTGATCATGCGTGGCGCCTTGTCGGCCACGGTGAAAAACCTGCATCAGGACTACTACCTGCCGTCCATGACCGGCATCGCGACCCTGTTGCTGGAAAACCAGGACCGTGCGGTGCCTGCCGAGGTCACCGCCCGCCATTTGCAGCATATGCAACACCAGTTGGCCGGCATCAAGAAACTGGAAGGGACGTATCCGTTCACCCTCGAGCGCAGTGCCAAGGGTTATCGCCTGAACAAGTTCCTGCATCGCATGATCGAGCCGCAATGGCGGCAACGTTTTCTCGATGCCCCGGAGGCGCTGTTCGAGGAAGGCCGCTTGAGCGAAGAGGAGCGCGAGCTGCTGCGGCGCCGTGACTGGCGCGGATTGATCCAGTACGGGGCGATCTTCTTCGTATTGGAAAAGCTCGCGGCGGTACTCGGCATTCCCAACTTGCAGGTCTACGCGGCGATGCGTGGGCAGAGCCTGGAAGAGTTCATGAAAACCCGCAACCAGCAGGTGCTCTACTCGGTGGCGGGCAAAGCACCGCGCTGATCATCAGGGGCGAGCGCCCCGACCGTTCTCGGCGACCCTGCCCGGGTCGCCATCATCCATTTTTCGCTTGATCTCACTGTGCCCGGCAAATAAGGGCGCAGGGCATTCCTTTACCCAAAAACCGGACAACAATAACAATGAAAATCACCGCTAATCATCGAATCGCTTGCTCGCTGGCTGTTGCTTGCGGGTTACCTCTGGAAGGACAGGCTGCAGGTTTCGTCGAAGACGCCAGCGCCAATCTGAACCTGCGTAACTTCTACATCAACCGCAACTTCACCAACCCGGCGTACCCGCAAGGGAAAGCCGAAGAGTGGACGCAGAACTTCATCCTCGATGCCCGTTCCGGTTTCACCCAAGGTACGGTGGGGTTTGGCGTGGATGTGCTGGGGCTCTATTCGGTCAAGCTTGATGGCGGGAAGGGCACGGGGGGTACGCAGCTGTTGCCGCTCGATAGCGATGGTCGTCCTGCCGATGATTTCGGCCGTCTGGCGGTCGCCGGAAAAATGAAAGCGGGGAAAACCGAACTGAAGGTCGGGGAGTGGATGCCGGTGCTGCCGATCCTGCGGTCCGACGACGGCCGTTCGTTGCCGCAAACCTTTCGCGGCGGCCAGGTCACTTCGCAGGATATCGATGGCTTGACCCTGTATGGTGGTCAGTTCCGGCAGAACAGCCCACGTAACGATTCAAGCATGGGGGACATGTTCATGCAGGGCAAAACAGCCTTCACTTCCGATCGCTTCAACTTCGTTGGCGGTGAATACAGCTTCAACGACAAGCGCACCTTGATCGGCCTGTGGAATGCCGAGCTCAAGGACATCTATCAGCAGCAATACCTGCAGCTGGTTCACAGTCAGCCGCTCGGTGCCTGGACCTTGGGCGCGAACCTCGGTTACTTCTGGGGGCGGGAGGATGGCAGTGCGCGGGCCGGTGACCTGGACAACCGGACCCTCTCGGCACTTCTCTCTGCGCGTTATGGCGGCAACACCTTCTATGTCGGCCTGCAAAGACTCACCGGTGACGATGCGTGGATGCGGGTCAACGGCACCAGTGGCGGAACACTGGCCAACGACAGCTACAACAGCAGCTACGACAACGCCCGGGAGAAATCCTGGCAACTGCGCCATGACTACAATTTCGTCGCGCTGGGCATTCCCGGCCTGACCCTGATGAACCGCTACATCAGCGGCGACAATGTGCACACTGGCAGCGTCACCGATGGCAAGGAATGGGGGCGTGAGTCCGAACTGGGCTACACGGTACAGAGCGGTACCTTCAAGAACCTCAATATGCGCCTGCGCAACTCCAGTATTCGCCGCGACTACAGCAGCAACGAGTTCGACGAAAACCGCCTGATCGTCAGCTATCCCTTCAGCCTGCTGTAGGAGCGAGCTCGCTCGCGATGGGCGTTAACGATAACGCGTGCTGTCTGAATGCCTACGGTGTTCAGGCGTTTTTCGCGAGCAGGCTCGCTCCCACAGGGAAACGAGTTCAATTGCGATCAGGCCGGCCAGTAGGCCGCCTCGATTCTGCTTTTGCTTTTGCTTTTGCTTTTGCTTTTGCTTTTGCTTTTGCTTTTGCTTTTGCTTTGGCTTTTGATTTTCTTGCCCCGTCGAGAGGCTTCGTTCCGGTTCTGCGCAGTGGGCAACCCGGCACCGAACGTCAGGGGTAGAGCGTTTTGGTTACTTTGGCGCTTTTCCAAAGTGACCCGCCGTCAGGGCGGAACCGTTAGTGGCCGTTACCGAAGAAACGGATATGTACACAAAAAAAGTGGCCAGACACACAGCCAGTTTGTCTTTTGTTGACTGTGTACATATCCATTGCTGCGGTAACGGCGGCTTAGGGTTTCGCCCTTACGGCGACTCACTTTTTTTGACAAGCGACTCAAAAAAAGTAAGCAAAAAAAACGCTCGCCCCGAACGTCCGGCCCCTCGCCAAGGCTCGGGGTTCCTTCGCTCCGGCATTCATCCGGGGGCATTGCCCTCCGGTCGGCTTCGCGCGAACTACATGCAATGGGTTCGACTGCGTCGAACGGCGCTGCGCGCCCATCCCCGGATGAACGCCTCCACTCAGCCTGCCGAAGGGGCGGGTGGATCAAGATCAAGAGCGGCAGGCGAGCTAACGCTCGGCCTGTTGAGTGGTGAAGAGCTTGGGTGTACGCGGACCTGCTTTTGCTCTGCTCTTCTGTGGGAGCGAGCCTGCTCGCGATGGACGTCAACGATGACGCGGGCTGTCTAAATGCCCGTGGTGTCCCGGCGTTTTTCGCGAGCAAGCTCGCTCCTACAGGGGATTGGCGTTGTACTTAAAACCTGGGGGAGATTCTATTGCTTGCCGATCACCCGGCGAATCACATCCATCAGGGCTTGCGCCACTGGCGAGTGCAGGCAACCACTGCGATAAGTCAGTCCGATGGCCCGGGTGGTCTGTTTCAACTCCAGCGGCATGATGCACAACTCGCCCGAAGCAATCTCCTGTTCCAGTTGATGGGCGGACACTGCCGCGAGCATGTCCGAGCGCAGCAACAGCCCGCGGATGATTGCCATGTCGCCGCTTTCCACTACCGGCCGGGGCGGCGCAATGCCGAATCGGCTGAAGCACTCATCGAGCATCTGCCGGGCTGGCGAGCCGGCACGTGGCAGCACCCACTGGGCCGCGCCGAGTTCATCGTGCAAGGTCGTTCTGGAATAGAGCGGATGATCACGCCGCGCCAATACCACCATGTCTTCCGTGAGCAGCGCCTCGCCGGTAAGGTCGCTGGCGTAGGCTTCCGAACGCAGGGCGCCGAAAATGAAATCGACATCGCCAGCGCGAAGATCGGTCGCCAGCAAATCAAACGGACTTTCGTTGGTGATCACCTGGATCTGTGGATGCTCGGCCATCATGCGCACAATGGCCTCGGGCAATATACGGGTGCGACCCAAGGGCAGGGCACCGATATGCACCACGCCTTGCAAGACACCGCGCAGAGCGGTGATATCGGTCTCGATATGGCGCAGTTCGTTCAGCGCCCGGCGGATCGGAAAGAGGATTTCCTGGCTGGCACGGGTGGGCTGCAATCCGCGAGGGGTGCGCTCGAACAGCGGTTGGCCGCAGCCGTTTTCCATGACCTTGATGGTCGAACTGATCGCCGGCTGGCTCAGGCCGAGCAGGCTGGCGACGGTCTGCATATGCCGGGTTTCGCAGAGTTTGACGAACACTTGCAGGCGCCGGGCCTGGAACAGGTACAGCGGCTCGACCGCTCGTTTGTCCGCGCCATCCAGCAGTCGCGGCACACTGTCCAGTTCGGCCAGCACGCGACGCGCCCGAGGCAGCAAGCGCTCGCCGAAAGCGGTCAGACGCATACCGTTGGCGTGGCGCTCGAACAAAGGTACATCGAGACGGCTCTCCAGCTCGGAGATCGACCGGGTCACGACTGACTGAGCACGAAATAGCGCCACAGAAGCCCTGGAAACACTCCCGTGATCGGCCACGCGGACGAAGGCGCGTACGTGCATCAGGCTGGGCAGTTCGGTGGATTCCATGGGGCGCGGGCTCTGCAAATAGTCATTTCGAGCTGGACTATGCCGCCGCCCTGTTCGAGTGGCAATAAAAAAAACGCATACCTCCAACAGTTCAACGCATTACTCCTGGAGCCGGTCGCGGTGCGATGCTCGTTCGAAACGCAGCAGGAGTATCCGCAATGACCGATTCACCGAAAACCGCGCTGGTCGTCAGCGCCCACTCTGCCGATTTTGTCTGGCGTGCGGGCGGTGCCATCGCGCTGCATGCACAACAGGGTTATGCCGTGCACATCGTCTGCCTGTCCTTCGGCGAGCGCGGTGAGTCCGCCAAGCTGTGGCGCAAAGGTGAGATGAGCGAAGAGAAAGTCAAGACTGCCCGGCGCCAGGAGGCTCAGGCCGCAGCTGAAATCCTGGGGGCCAGTGTCGAGTTCTTCGACATCGGCGATTACCCGATGCGTGCCGACAAGGAAACGCTGTTTCGCCTGGCGGATGTGTTTCGTCGCGTCCAGCCCGAGTTCGTCCTCAGCCACTCGCTGAAGGACCCTTACAACTACGATCACCCGTTGGCCATGAACCTGACGCAGGAGGCACGCATCATCGCCCAGGCCGAAGGCTACAGGCCGGGCGAAAAAATCGTCGGTGCACCACCGGTCTACAGCTTCGAGCCGCACCAGCCCGAGCAATGCGAATGGCGCCCTGACGTGCTGCTGGACATCACCTCGGTGTGGGACAAAAAGTACGCCGCCATCCAGTGCATGGCCGGTCAGGAACACCTGTGGGAGTACTACACCCGCGTCGCCTTGCAGCGCGGCGTGCAGGCCAAGCGCAACGTTGGTATCACCTCCAGCCGCGACATCGTTTATGGCGAGGGCTACCAGAGCATCTTCCCGCGTGTGACGGAGAACCTGGCATGAGCGTGTTGATCGGAAAAATCGGCATCGTCGTGCGTAACATCGACCGCGCCGAACGGGCACTGGTCGATGAACTGCAGCACTTCGGTGTCGCCACGATTCATGAGGCGCAGGGGCGCAAAGGCCTGCTGACGTCTTCGATCACACCGATTCAACGAGGGACGGCCATCAGTGGCTCGGCGGTGACGGTACTGGTTGCCCCGGGCGATAACTGGATGTTCCATGTGGCGGTGGAGCAGTGCCGGCCCGACGATATTCTGGTGGTCGCCCCCAGTTCACCGTGCACCGACGGTTACTTCGGCGACCTGCTTGCCACGTCGCTCAAGGCCCGCGGTGTGCGAGCCCTGGTGATCGATGCCGGTGTGCGTGACACCCACACCCTGCGCGAGATGGGCTTTCCGGTCTGGTCCCGCGCCATCAGTGCCCAGGGCACGATCAAGGAGACCCTGGGTTCGGTCAACCTGCCGCTGGTGTGCGGTGGTCAGTTGGTCAACCCCGGCGATGTGGTGGTAGCCGATGACGACGGCGTGGTCATCGTGCGTCGTGGCGAAGTTGCGCAGGTTGTCGAAGCCAGCCGTGCGCGTGCCGACCTCGAAGAGCAGAAGGCGTTGCGCCTGGCCAGGGGTGAATTGGGGCTGGACATTTACAACATGCGCCAGCGGCTCGCGGAAAAGGGCTTGCGCTACGTCGACAGCCTTGACGAACTCGGAGATTGAGCATGGGCCAGACACGTATTCCTTGTCTGCTGATGCGCGGCGGAACGTCTAAAGGCGCGTATTTCCTGGCCAGTGACTTGCCCGACGAGCAAGCGCTTCAAGATCGTGTACTGCTGGCGGTCATGGGCTCGCCAGATGCGCGGCAAATCGATGGCATCGGGGGCGGCGATTCGCTGACCAGCAAGGTGGCGATAATCAAACCTTCCGCGCGCGCCGATGCCGACGTCGACTACCTGTTCGCCCAGGTGCTGGTCGATGAACCGCGCGTCGATTACGGCCAGAACTGCGGCAACATTCTCGCCGGTGTCGGGCCGTTTGCCATTGAGCGCGGGCTGGTGCCCGCGTCGAGTGATGTGACCCCGGTGCGCATTTTCATGGAGAACACCGGGCAGATCGCGATTGTTCATGTGCCGACACCGCAGGGTGTCGTCAGCTATTCTGGCGAAGCACGTATTGACGGTGTGCCCGGCCGTGGTGCGCCTTTGGTCGTTGAGTTCAAGGACATCGCCGGCTCCAGTTGCGGCGCATTGCTGCCCACCGGCAACGTTGTCGATGTGTTCGAGGGTGTCGAGGTCACCTGCATCGACAACGGCATGCCGGTCGTTGTTATCCGTGCCGCAGACTTCGGGCTCAGTGGCTACGAGCACCCTGAGCAACTGGATGCCGACATCGGGTTGAAGGCCCGACTCGAATCGATCCGTTTGCAGGCCGGTCCACGCATGAACCTGGGGGACGTGAGCCAGCGCAATGTGCCCAAGATGTGCCTGATTGCACCAGCACAAGCGGGTGGGGCACTCAGCACCCGAACCTTCATTCCGCACCGATGCCATACCAGCATCGGCGTGTTCGCTGCGGTCAGTGTGGCGGTTGCCTGCCTGGTCGAGGGCAGTGTGGTGGCGGGTGTGGCGTCTGTCGTAGAGGGTGAAATCAAGCGACTCTCGGTTGAACACCCCACGGGAGAGTTCACCGTAGAATTGCGTCCTGGTCATGATCGTCTGATGAGTTGCGGCCTGATGAGAACAGCCCGATTGCTACTGGATGGGGCTGTCTGTATTCCGCGGACGCTATGGCCAGGCAACCAGGGTAGTTGAATGTTGTGTTCGTTTCATGGATGTGCTCCACCCGGGTAAGGCTCCGTGCCGACAGTCCTTTGCAGGACTGTGCGGCCGTTGGCGGAGCCACCGTTAGACAGAGGTGGGAGGGCGGCTCATCGGAGACGAATCAGTCGAGACCTGGCACCCGCCTCACTGCTTGTAGCCAATCTGCCGCAACAGGTTCTTGCGCCACAGGATGTCTTCATCGCCTTCGATGTCAGTGGCACGCAAACCATCCACTACGCCGAGGATGGCTCGCCCTTGTTCCGTCTCGGCGAGAATCACCTCGGTTGGATTGGCCGTTGCACAAAAAATGCGGCATACCTCTGGAACCATTTTGAGGGTGTTCAACACGTTCAGCGGATAGAAACCGTCGCCCAGGAAAACGATGAAGCTATGGCCTGCGGCGATGGCTTTTGCATTCTTCTGTGCAAGTTCGATCATTGAGGCATCGGTGCCAGACCAGCGCACCAGGCATTTGCCGGAGGCTTCACAAAAGGCCACGCCAAACAGGATCCCCGGCACGGCATTGACCAGCGCTTCGTGGATGTCTTCGACGGACTTGATGAAGTGCGTCTGACCCAGAATGAAGTTCGTCACTTCCGGTTTATCGATTTTCAACGTGATGAGTTGCATCTCGAACACCTCCTTTCACGGTATTGCTATCAGGGGCTGGCAACACATCAAGCATAGCTACTCATTGGTTATTGCTCCGTACACGGACTGCTTGTGGCTGATTGCTGCCTGCCAGGAAGGGCTGCAAACGCCTGCGGCATTCATCGCTTGGGACCGGACTCGATTCGCAAGTCCCTGGTACTGCGCAATGCCTCATTCTGTGATTTGGTAATGATTAAAAAATGACGTAAACGTCAATATTGAAATATCTCTCAATATTGCATACCTTGGTGATGCCTGACGATGAGACCTGCGCGCCTCACGACTTCAATCACCCAAGGGCTCAAAATGAACAACAATAAAAATGATTGCCAATTGCCTCCCACCGCCGTCGACGTGCTGGTCGTCGGTAACGGTCCGGTAGGTGCGACGATCGCGGCGCTGCTCGGCCGCTACGGGGTTACGACCCTGGTGCTGGACAAGCTCCATGAAATCGTACTGATGCCTCGTGCCATTGCTCTGGACAACGAGGCCCTGCGCATCCTGCAACTCGCCGGATTGTCGGAGGATGCTTTCGAGAAGATCGTGATCCCTGAAGTGAAGATGCACTCTCCGGTCCTCGGCCAATTCGGTCGAGCCAATACCGAAGGGTGTATCGACGGTCATCCCAAGCTTGTGACCTTCTATCAACCCGACCTCGAGCGAGCGATGCGTGGTCAGGTTTCCCGACTGAAATCAGTGACCAGCCTGGGTGGTTTCGAACTGGAGGGTCTGGTCGAGGAAGCCGATTGCGTGGTCGCCACCGTACGGGATCAAGATGGGCAATCGCATGCTGTTCGCGCCCAGTACCTGATCGGTGCGGACGGTGCCAGCTCCCGGGTCAGGGCGCTGATCGGCCAGGAGTTCGAAGGACAAACCTATGCAGAGGACTGGCTGATTGTCGATGCCAAAAACCGGCATCAGTCAGCCATTGATCACATTGAGTTTATCTGTAATCCGCAGCGGCCCACGCCGCACATGCCTGCCCCCGGTGGAAGGGAACGCTGGGAATTCATGTTGCAACCCGGTGAATCCCGGGAGGAGCTGGAAAGCCCGGAAAGCATCGCGCGGCTCATTGCGCCATGGGTCAATCCGCAGGAACTGGAGATCGAGCGCAAGGCGGTGTATCGGTTCCACGCGCGTTGCTGCAAGCGATTCAGCAAGGGACGTACGTTCCTCGTCGGTGACGCCGCGCACATTACCCCTCCCTTCGTCGGGCAAGGTCTGGTAGCGGGCCTTCGTGATGGCGCCAACCTGGCCTGGAAGCTGGCTTGGGTCCTTCGTGGCCACGCCGCGCCGGCGATACTCGATACCTACGATGTAGAGCGTCGCCCGCATGCTCAGGCGATGATCAATCTGGCAAAAATGATGGGCCGTCTGGTCATGCCCAAGAACAGGATCGCGGCGTTCTTCATTCACGGCCTGATGCGCATGCTGGCGTTGACTCCTGCTACCAGAAGGTACTTCGAGCAGTTGGACATCAAGCCGAAGAACACCTTCAAGCAGGGTCTGTTCGTGCAACATCGTCGGGGTGACAAGCTGGTACGTGGCAGCCTGTTTCCCCAGGCCTGGATTCGCACCCTGCAAAAGCAGATCAAGCTCAGCGACGATGCGCTGGGAGACAGCCTGACCCTGGTTGGATTCGGTGTTGATCCGTTGTCACTGCTCACCACTGAGCAGATCGTTTCCTGGGAAAAGTTGGGCGGGCACTTCCTGGAGGTCCGGCCCCGCGGGCAACGCTCCGGCGGCCGTTGTGACTTCATCGAAGACATGAACCATGACATCCTGCCGCTGGCCGCGAAAGGAACACTGGTCGCGGTTCGTCCTGACCGTATCATCATGCACCACGCCCCAGGCACAGAGGCCGGCAGTCTCCTTCGAGACTGCCGGGGCCTGCTGATGAGTGATGACGCCACCCCTGACGGCGTTTCCAGTACCATTAACGAGCCGATTAGATTACGAGCTTGATCATGCATACCCCCACACCTCCTTTTGAAGCTGCTGCGCCAGAACCTCTCACCAGGGGGCACAAGAAGCGCGAGCGCACCCGTCGCGGCCTGATGGACGCAGCATTGCGACTTGTCGCACGCAAGGAAGTGGGGGAGATCGCATTGTTCGAAGTCGCCGCCGAGGCGGCGGTATCCAACGGCACCATCTACAACTATTTCCGAACGCGTGACGAAGTCCTCGAAGCGGTGGGCATTGCCATGGCCGCCGAGTTCTCTGACGCCATTTCCGCCTTGAGCGCGGACGTGCAATGCGGAGCACAGCGGCTTTCGATCGGCGTACGCATGTTTGTGTGTCGGGCCGCCGCCGACCACCAATGGGCGAATGCGTTGCTGCGCATCATCCATTTCGACCAGGCCATGCGCTCGCGTTTGGCTGAGCATGTGCTTGGCGACCTGCGTGCAGGACTGCGGGAGGGCATTTTCACTTACGAGGACGAAGGCATCGCCTTGGATATGGTCATATCGTGCACAACCGGAGCGATGCGCTCGATTGTCGAGGGACGTGCAGTGCTGGAGCATGATGTGCGGGTCGCCGAAATGATTCTCCAGGCCCTGGGCGTAACGCCGGCCAAAGCCCGGAAAATCGCCGCAAAGCCGCTACCTGCCTGATCTGAGTTCTTTCTTGATCAATGACGCCACTGCAAGTGGTGCCAGCGCCTTGTACTTCCAGTGGACGACGATGGGCTCCACTTCGGTGTCCTGACCTGCCATCCACTGTCTGGACAGGGCCGGGTCGGTTTGCCTATGGCTGGGGAAATGGCGTCAGACGACTTTGATGGACCACCCTGCGACTGCGCTAGTTACTGAACAAATATGTTCAAATAAGTCAGTGCGTATGTATCTGAAATGCGCCTGGTCGCCTTGAAAGCCCTTTGCTAAATAAGACAAATAAAGGGCATTCGCGGTTTTTATTCGAAAAAACAGCCTCTCATTGCAAAAACCAGATTGACGACAATCGAACACGCGTGTTCAATTGGCGCATAAAGCAATTCTGGAGAGAGACCGTGGAACTTCTGAATCCAACACAGCGCCGCATTCACCAGGCCGCTTTTCGCCTGTTCGCGGAAAAAGGCACCTCGCAAGTGAACATCCTCGACCTTGCGCAAGAGGCTGGGGTGGCGCGCGGCACGGTTTATAGCAACATCGAGAGCATGGAAGGCCTGTTCGAGGCGGTCGCCAGTCAGCTCGCCAAAGAGATGCATGAACGGGTCAACAAGAGCTTCAACTCCCTCTCCGATCCCGCTCAGCGCCTGGCCAATGGCATCCGGTTCTTCATCCGTCGGGCTCACGAAGACTCCCACTGGGGGGCATTCATCCACAAGTTCGCCATGAGCAACGCTTCGCTGCGTGAAATGTTTTCCAGCCAGGCGACGACGGATCTTCTGAATGGGCTTTCCACCGGTCGGTACCTGTTTCAGCAAGAGCAATTGCTCTCGGTCCTGACGCTGATATCGAGCAGCGTCCTCGGCTCCATTTTCCTGGTTCTGGAAGGGCACAGAACATGGCGCGAATCGGGAGCCGACACCGCCGAACTCGTGCTGCGGGCCTTGGGTGTGCCTCCCGAGGAGGCTAGAGCGCTGGCGACCGTAGAGTTGCCGGCGCTTCCTCCGATCGACTAAGCGCAGTAACCGACACTACGAACAAACCCCTGGCATGTTCAGGGGTTCGGGGCTCGCTTTGCCCGAAAAAACCGGAAAACAAGAACAATGAACAGCAAAAATGCAATGCCCCAGTTGACGACGCCACAACCTGCCCGACATCCGCAACCAACGGTGAAGGCCCAAGGTCTGACTCACCTGATTTTTCAAAGGCCGGACTTGAATGAGGCGGCGCATTTCCTGACTGACTTCGGTTTGACCGTCAGTCATCAGAACGCCGACATGCTCTATCTGCGCGGCACAGCGCCAACTGCCTATTGTTACCGCGTACACCGTGCAGAAAAGGCAGGTTTTGTCGGTTTCGGCCTGACAGTGCGATCGCTCAGGGATCTGGAAAAACTGACGCAAATTCCAGGTGCATCTTCGGTCGAGGCCCCGACCCACCCTGGCGGCGGCCACTACGTCAGACTGACCGATCCTTCCGGCTTTATCGTCGAGGCTGTTTGCGACCAGACGCCCAGTGAAAACCTGGAACACAGAGCTGCGCTTCCCTGGAATCTGGCGCAAGAGCAACCGCGAATCAACGCCACGCAGCGCACGCCGATTGCACCGCCTGAAGTCATCAAGCTGGGGCATATCGTCATTGAAGTGGCCGACTATCAGGCAACCTGTGCCTGGTACACCCGGCATTTCGGGTTCATTCCCAGCGATGTGCAGGTACTCCCCGACGGCACCCCCATCGTCGCTTTCATGCGCCTCGATCTCGGTGACCAGCCTGCGGATCACCATACGCTCGCGATCGCCCAGGGGTTCATGGCGACCTATAGCCATAGTGCCTATGAGGTCGTCGATGCCGATGCAGTGGGCATGGGGCAACGGGTCCTGCGAGAGCGGGGTTGGGAGCACTCGTGGGGAATCGGCCGGCACATCCTGGGCAGTCAGATCTTCGATTACTGGCAAGACCCCTGGGGTGACAAGCACGAGCACTACTGCGACGGGGATATTTTTACCGCCATGCACCCTACGGGCATCCATCCCGTGAGCCCCGAAGCAATGGCGCAGTGGGGGCAGCGCATGCCCAAGAGTTTTACCAAACCCAGGATGAGTTTCAGCAATGTACGAGCGCTGATCCGCAACCTGCGGCGCAGCCCGGACTTGACGATTCGCAAGTTGATCACGCTGATGCGGATGTTCGGGTAGAGCGGCCGCCATGTCGGGCAACGCTACACGGTATGGCCGGCGGGACCTGCTTAAAGCCAGCGCTTTGATTGCTGGCAGTGCGTGGGTCTACACCGTTGCCAGCCCCCCTTCAGAACAACACCCCAGTTCTCGCACCATCGAGCGCGAGACAAACACTGCTCCAGGAGTACCTTCAATGCCTGCTGTACACGTAGTCCGCTTTGAGTTTGAGAACGGTATCCACTGGGGCGTGTTGCGCCAAGACCGTATCACAGTTGTCCCGGGTACCTTTGAGACCACGGGTGATTTCATCTGCCAGAACAGTATCGATGACCTCGCTCAACTGACCGGTACTCAGTTGGAGGCGCACAAAGTGAAGCTGCTGTCGCCGATAACCCGTAACCAGCAGTTCGTCTGCCAAGGGGCCAACTATCGACAGCACATGATCGAGTCGGGCATGGACCCGGATGCGAAGAAATACAACATGATGTTCACCAAGGCGACCAGTTGCCTGGTGGCCGCAGACAGCGTCCTGATCAAGCCGCGCAACGTCCGTTTTCTTGACTATGAGATCGAACTCGGGCTGGTGATGAAGCGCGTGATCAGCGGCGCAGTGACCGTCAACGATGCCAACCTGCATGAGTTCATTGCCGGCGTGGTCATCGTCAATGACTACTCGGCACGCGACATTCAGATCCCGCAGATGCAGTTCTACAAGGGCAAGAGCTTTCGCACCTTTGGCCCGGTCGGCCCCTACCTCTGCCTGCTGGATGCCCAGGACATGCATTACCTGAAAGCATTGCAGTTGCGCCTGACGGTCAACGGCGAAGTCCGACAAAACGACAGCACGGCCAACCTGGTGTATGGCCCCGCTGAAACCCTGACCGAACTCTCTGCCGTTCAGGATCTTGCCCCCGGCGACCTGATCGCCACCGGTACTCCGGCAGGATGCGCGCTGACCATTCCTTCGCCCGCCAAACAGCGCATCGCCGCCCTGATGCCAGAAGCCACCAAGTGGAAGCTTTTCCTCAAGGCGCAGGAGGGGAGGACGCAATATCTCAAGGCAGGAGACGTCGTCGAAGCGCGCATTCGCAGTGCGGACGGCGTGATTGACCTGGGTGTGCAACGCAACCGAGTCGTAGAGGAAGCCTGAAGATGATGGTGCGATCTCTGAACGACATTGAAAGTATCGAGCAGGCTCCGTTATCCGAGCGTGGCTTGGCTTGCAGCACCTATGAAGCGCTGGTGCGTACAGCCGGGCGTTCTCCCAATGCGCCCGCTCTGAGCTTCTTCGCCGACGCCAGCAGCTTCAGGAACACCCATCACTGGAGCTATGCCGAACTCGTCGAAGATATCACTCGCGCGGCGAATGCCTTCCACGACCTGGGCATTACCCCGGGTGAAGTGCTGGCCTTCATCCTGCCCAACCTGCCGGAAACCCACTTCACCATCTGGGGGGGTGAAGCGGCGGGTGTCGTCATGGCGATCAATCCGCTGCAAGAGGCCAAACAGATGGCGTCCTTGCTACGGGCCGCCAAGGCCAGCGTGGTGGTCACGCTCGCCCCGACGCCGGGCAGCGACCTGTGGTCCAAGCTGGCCTCGCAGCTGGATCAACTTCCCCAGGTCAAGCACGTCGTATGGGTGGGCATGGACCCCTATGTTGATGTCACTCAGCGTGAATCGCTTGAATCCCTGGCAGAGAAAGAGCGTGAGTTGCACAGGAGGACCACGATTCATGAATTACGAACGTTGATGGATGCTCAGCCAGGCTCGCACCTGAAGAGTGCCCGACTGTTCCGCCCTGAGGATCGTTCCTCTTACTTCTGCACCGGCGGTACCACCGGGCTGCCCAAGATTGCGATGCGTACCCATGGGGCGGAGGTCTTCAACGCGTGGGCCATGGCCACGCACATGCAACCACATGGGGGTGGTCAGGTCATTTTTTGCGGGTTGCCGCTGTTCCATGTAAATGCTCAGCTGGTGACAGGCCTGATGCCTTGGACCCAGGGTGATCATGTCATCCTCGGCACGCCGCAGGGGTATCGCGGTGAGGGTGTGATCCCACGCTTCTGGGAGATGGTCGAGCACTTCGGCATCAACTTTTTCTCCGGCGTTCCAACCGTCTATTCCGCACTGTTGCAAAACGAACTGGAAGGCCGCGACCTGTCCAGTCTGCGTTATGCCATGTGTGGTGCCGCGCCGATGCCGGTCGAACTTTTCCGGGAGTTTGAAGGCCGGACCGGGGTAAAGATTCTCGAAGGCTATGGACTCACCGAAGGCGCGTGCGTCTCCTCGGTCAATCCGCCCCATGGTGAGCGCCATATCGGCTCCATCGGTATACGGATTGCCTACCAGGACATGCGTGCAGTCATGCTCGACGACGCGGGAGATTATCTGCGTGACGCCGACATCGACGAAGTCGGCCTGATCACCCTCACGGGTCCGAACCTGTTCGAGGGTTACGTTGAAGAAAGCCATAACCGCGGCCTGTGGATCGACATCAATGGTCAGCGCTGGCTGAACACGGGCGATCTGGGGCGTCAGGATGAAAATGGCTACTTCTGGCTGACCGGGCGCAAAAAGGAACTGATCATCCGCGGCGGCCACAATATCGATCCCAAGCAAATCGAGGAGGTTCTGCAAGCCCATCCAGCGGTGGCGTTGGCGGCTGCGATTGGCAGCCCGGACGCCTATTCGGGTGAAGTGCCGGTCGCCTATGTGCAACTGCGACCAGGTCACATCTGCAACGTTGAAGAACTTGAACAGTTTGCCCAGCGCCACATCAGCGAGCGAGCGGCTGTTCCAAAGCGGATCGAAATCCTCGAAGCACTGCCATTGACGGCGGTGGGCAAGATCTTCAAACCCGCCTTGCAGCAGCGCGAGGTCGCCCGAGTCATTCGCCAGGAAGTGCAGCGCATGTGCCTGAAGGACATTGCGGTCGAGGTAATTCAGCATGAACAACGTGGATTGGTCGCGCGCATCCGGGCCGGGCGAGAACAAGAGTCCCTGGCCCTTCTTCTAGGTCGCTACAGCTTTCAGGTGGAGTGGCTTGAATGATCCTGACGTTGTCTTCGTAAATTCGGCACGCCGACCCTGGTACTAATCAGCCAGGGCCTTTTTCACAACTTCGATCAACGCCAACCGGCACTGCCAAGTGCACCGGAAGGCGAAGCTTTGCCCGCGCACCAATCAATAAAAACAATACGAGGTGGGAAATGAAACTGAGCAAGCGCACAACCCCGTGTCTCTCAGCTGTGCAAGAAATGTCTTCCTGGATCAAATTCACAGGTGCCGCGGCAATACTCAGCGTTTCAACAAGCGCGGGCGCCAATGGCATTGCCTTGAACGAGCAAAGTGCAAGTAGTGCAGGTACTGCTTATGCGGGACGGTCGTCTTCGGCGCTGGACGCCAGCACTATCTTTGGAAATCCTGCAGGTTTGACCAAATTGAAACGTACCGAGATTTCCGGCGGAGCCGCGGTCGTCTCGGTGAACGTTGACATCAGTGATGCGCAGGGCAGTGCCCCGGGAACGAATAAAGGGGACTCGGTCCCTTTGGGGGTTGTGCCCTTTGCCTATATGTCGACGCCGCTTGACGATCGTTTTTCGATTGGTCTGGGTCTGTATGCCCCGAGTGGCCTGATCAATGATTACGAGAGCAGTTTTCAGGGCCGTTACCATGGTTCCTATAGCACGACCAAGGAAATAACCCTCCAGCCCACCATTGCCTGGCGGATCAATGATTACGTGTCCATTGGTGGCGGACCGACCATAAACCACTTCGATGCAAAGCTTCAGAACTACCTGGCCACCGGCGCCCTGAACAACGGAGAAGACACGCTGGTCACGATCAAAGGCGATGACACCGCACTTGGCTACAACATCGGCATCCTGTTCGACATTACCGAGGCCACCCGTTGGGGGATCAACTATCACTCGAAGGTGGACTATGAGCTTGAAGGGCATACCGAGGTTTCCGGCTCCCCGAGCGTTATCCCGCTGGATGGAAAGTATGACAACAAGATAGATCTCACTATGCCCGAATCCGTCGACACCTCTATCACCCATCATTTCAATAGTCGCTGGACGGGATACCTGGGGACTACCTGGAAGCGTTGGAGCCGGATCAAGAAGGTCGAGGCAGTCAACAGCGGACTTTCCCCCTTGGGCCAGGCAGCTGGACTGGGAAGTGTGACCGAAGAAATGAACTGGCATGACACTTGGACCACCGCCGTTGGCGCATCCTTTCAATTGAACCAACAATGGCTGCTGCGCGCAGGCTACGCCTATGATCCGTCGCCAATCGGCAATGCCGATCGCAGCGTGCGCGTTCCGGTCGGGAATCGCCAGGCGGTGACCGTGGGTGGCGCTTATTCGCCGAGTTCCGATCTGACGATCGACTTTGCTTATGGTTATCTCTGGGATTCCAAAGTCTCGGTGAAACAGTCGAACAACTCCGGTCTTCAACCAGAATACAGTGCCAAATACGACAATAGTGCGAATGGAGTTTCAGTGCAGGCAACCTATCGGTACTGATCGGCTTGACCCGGAGCATTTCCACTACGAATTGATTGAGTGGTTTTTCCAGCGCCCATGACTGAAATTGTCATGGGGGCTCTTTACAGCGGGCGGACGCTACGCGTTCCACGGCGTTAGTAGCCATGCCTGATCGAGGCGCTTTATCGGGCGCCTTGCTGTCGGTGCACTCTCCACAAGAGGGGCTCTGCTTTATCTCTGCGACTGAAAGGTAGTTTTTGGCCGGTTTCTGCCTGTCGGCAAGGGCAGCAACCGACCCTTTATAGATAGTCCGTCCATCTCGGTGACAACTCGCGGGCTCCATTGTTGATCGATAACCGCTGCTTAAGAACCTTGATCAAGGTTGACTGGCTGTCTGAAGTCGTGAAGCCACCTGCATCAGTTATCGGAAATCAACTGATCAGAGAGGTGTTGTTGCTCCCGCCCGCGAGCGATTATCCAGCGGTGAAATGCGCGGCACTGGGGCTTATGAAAAGTACTGTGATTCCAGCTCAAATGGTATGAGGACGGTAGGGGCATGGCTCGCCGGCAGGGGAGGAGCAACCGACCGTTGTCAACGTCATCCTTAATCATGGAGTACTGCGCCAGTACCATACCCTGGCCTTCGATCGCCGCTTGAATGGCCATGCTCGAAAGGGAAAAAATTCGGCTGTTATTGATGGTCACACCGGACACGCCGTGGTGTGCTGACCACTCTGGCCATGAAGGCGGTGATTCGAATTTGGGCCGCCAGTCGATGGTCAGTAGCGGATAGTTCAGTAGCTCACCCACATCAATTTGAGCCCTGGGGTTAGCAAGCAATGCCGGACTGCAAGCCGGTATCACGCAATCGCGGAACAGCTCCATGGTGTGGTTGTTGTCTTGCATTCCCTCGCCATAGCTAACTCTAAAGTCGATGCCGTTGGCATCTGCCTTCGACGGCTCTGTATGCGTGCCATCCAGATAAACGCTCAGGCCGGGGTATTCGGATTGCCACCCGGCGACAAGGGGAGCCAGCCATTTGGACAGCAGAGATGGCAAAGCACTGATAAACAAGTTGTTGGCGTTTTTTGAACGCTCAAGCTCAGCGGTTGCTGCCCGAAGCCGTTCGAAAGCTTCGCTGCAACCTTCATGAAAACGTTGCCCGGCAGCGTTCAAGCGCAGTCGCTGTCCGTCTTTGACCGTAAGACTTTGGCCGACCGCTTCCTCTAGCAATTTCATCTGTTGACTAACGGCGCCAGGGGAAACGCCTAGCCGTTTCGCTGCCTGAGAAATGCCGCCGCATATCCCCACGGCTTCAAACATCTCTAGTGAGCGCAGGGGGGGAAGGTAGCTCATGGTTGCTCCCGATAAAGAGAAGTTCAGGGTCTTTTATAGTTTAGAAAATCTATAAAATGCAACAGAAAACACCATCTATTCTTTTCGGTCCGGCAGTTCTACGATCTCCTTCAACAAGTCCAGCCACCAAGAGCTGGATGTGCATAACAAGAGGAGCTTCGAGCCATGTTCTTGAAAAACGCCTGGTATGTAGCTGCGTGGGATACGGAAGTAGAGCATGCCTTGCATGCCACCACTCTCCTTGGCGAATCCATTGTCTTGTACCGCAAGGCGGACGGCGTTGTTGTAGCACTGGAGGACGCCTGTCCGCACCGCAAACTGCCGTTGTCGATGGGACGTCTGTTGGGTGATGTGGTCGAGTGTGGCTACCACGGCCTGACCTTTGACGGATCAGGGACTTGTGTAAAAGCAGCCTGTGTATCGCGTGTGCCGCAGGCCGCTCATGTGCGTAGTTACCCGGTGGAAGAACGCTATGGCCTGGTTTGGGTGTGGATGGGCAATCCCGCACGAGCTGACCGTTCGAAAATTCTCGATATCGCAGAATGGCAAGACCCGCTATGGGGTCTGAACCGTGGCGACTCCATGACCATCGAATGCAATTACCTGTTCATGACAGACAACCTGCTTGATCCGTCCCATGTTGCCTGGGTGCATCAATCCACCTTTGGTAATTCGGCCTGTGAGTCGCAGCCGTTGCAAACCACGATCAATCACGATGGCGTGGTGGTCTCGCGTTGGCTGCATGATGTTGATGTGGCGCCTTTCTATACCAAGTACCTTAAGTTCGAAGGACGCTGCGACCGTCTGCAATACTACGAAGTGCGTTATCCGGCTCACGCCATCATCAAAGGTGTGCTAACGCCGGCGGGTACGGCTAGTGAAAACGGCCCGGTGCATGAAAAGGCATTCCTGATGGACTCCTATAACTTCATGACGCCGGTAGACGAGAATCGGACCCGCTACTACTGGTTCCAGTTGCGCAACTTCGATGCTGACGATGAGGGCGTGTCCCGGCAGTTTGCCAGCGATGTGCGTCGTGCTTTCGAAGAGGACCGGGTGATCCTCACCGCGGTGCACGCCGGCATGAAAAGACGCACAACGCCCAACATCGACCTTGCCATAGACTCCGGTCCGTTGCGTTTCCGCCGCGGCATGGAGGCGCTAATACAGGCCGAACAAGACCCCGTTGGCTTGATACCGTTGAGCGAGGCTGAAGTCCATGCTTGAGTCCGTTGGCGTCTCGAAGGGTTTTACGCGCTTTTTCGTGACAGAAAAAGTTCGCGAGAGCACGTCGATAACATCGTTCGTGCTCAGACCGGCAATAAACGACACCGGCATGGCGTTCCGTCCCGGCCAGTTTATCGTTGTACGCATTCCTCTAGCGGACGGGGCGCAGGTGCTGCGGACCTATAGCTTGTCCAGTGACCCGGACGATCATTCCCAGGTTCGTATTTCGGTCAAACATGAAACCGCTCCAGCACACCTGCCCGATGTACCGGCAGGCGTTGGATCAAGTTTCTTGCATGAGTCGTTGGATGTCGGCGAACAGTTGGACATTGCCGGTCCCTCCGGTGAGTTCGTCCTTGACGAAAGCAGTGGGCACCCGGTGGTGCTGTTCAGCGGTGGCGTTGGATTGACACCGATGGTAAGCATGCTGCATCGCCTGACAACACGCTCCAATCGAACCGTGTACTTCATTCACGCCTGCGAAAACGGTGATGTGCATGCCTTGCGCGAGGAGGTGCTGGCGCTGGCGGCCAAACGCTCAAACATCCATGTGCATTTCTGCTATCGAACGCCGACCGTTGATGACGTTGAAAATCGTCGCCATCACAGCAGCGGACTCGTCAACCGCGAGACATTGCAGGCGCTGCTGCCGCTCGACGATTACGATGTGTATCTGTGCGGACCTCGTCCGTTTATGCAGGCCAATTGGCGTTTGCTGCGGGGGCTGGGTGTCGAGAAGACACGCATCCGTTACGAGTTCTTCGGCCCGGCGACGATCCTGGATGAAGACGAGTCGGTACCCGTGCCGGCATCACCGCCGGCTGGCATGAAGCAGGCGTTCGATACAGAAATGAGTGTGCGCTTTGAACCGTCAGGTCTACCCGTTGTGTGGGACAAAGGCTGTCATACATTGCTGGAGCTGGCAGAACAGGCCGGATTATCGCCTGCGTTCAGCTGCCGTGCCGGGTTGTGCAATACCTGCCTGACTCCCCTCCTGAGCGGCAGCGTTGAATACATCGAAGATCCTTTGATAGCGCCCGATGCTGGCCAGGTATTGCTTTGTTGTGCCCGACCGACGTCATCGGTGGTGTTAGCCCTGGGCGGTATGAAGCAGTGAAGGGCCGAAGTAGAAAGTCATCCCATCAAAGATATTCCATGAACGGTGAGTAGCCGTAAAACGAATGAGAGACCTTCAGAATTTTTGCATCGGAGAATAAAAATGAAAAACAAGAAAACCGTATTCGCCGTCTCCTCGCTGTTGTTGATGCTGTGCTCAGGTTACTCCATGGCGGCTCAAGCCAAGCAATGGAGCAACATTCTGATCGCCACGGAAGGGGTGTACGAGCCCTGGAACAAGACGTTGCCGGACGGCAGTTTCGACGGCTTTGAGCCCGAAATGGCCAAAGTGCTTTGCGATCGCATGCAGGCCCATTGCACGCTCGTTGCGCAGGATTGGGACGGGTTGATTCCAGGTCTGAAGGCCGGCAAATTCGACGTGGTGATGGACGCACTGGCCATCAGCGAAACACGCAAACAAATCATCGATTTTTCCCGACCCTATACCAAGGCCCCGGCCACGTTCATTGCATTGGACTCCAGCAATATAGACCTGCATCGCGGCACACTGCACTTGAGCGGTAACCCGCAACAGGATGCCCCTGCCGTCGAAGACCTGCGTTCCAAGTTGAAGGGGAAGGTCATAGGCATTGTCTCCGGTACGGTGTACACCAGGTTTATCCATGATCAGTTCGATGCCGTGGCCACCGTCCGTGAGTACAAGACACCGCCGGAGCCGCTCATGGATCTGAAGAGTGGGCGTGTGGATGTGGTCTTCGAGGACATGGGCTTTCTCGCCGGGGAAATGGCACTTCCTTCCAGCAGTGGCGTAGTGCTGATTGGACCTGCGATCAATGGGCCGATCTGGGGCGAAGGTGAAGCTTTTGGCATTCGCAAGGGCGAACCGGAGCTCAAGGCCAAGCTCGATAAAGCCATCGCCTCGCTGATCGACGATGGAACGATCAACCGGCTGAGTCAGAAATGGTTCAAGCACGACTTCACACCGCCCAGCCGCTGACAGGCTGATCCATCGGCGCAGTTGTTTGGCGTAGTGGCGATGGATAGATGGAATCGCGCTTCAGATTCGGCCGTGCTTTACGAGCCGTCTTCCTGCCTCGGTTATCAGTAGGTGTACTCGTGATTAATTTATTGGGTTTTGGCGCGTCGGGTTGGGGTGGGGTCATGCTAATGGCCGCCCTGATGACGCTGCTGGTGACACTTGCTGCCCTCCTGGTCGGCGCAGTTCTCGGAACGCTCGTTGCAGCGGCGAAACTGCATGAAAGCCTGGTCTTGCGAATGCTTGGTGACCTTTACACCACCGTGTTCCGTGGCGTACCGGAATTGCTGGTCATCTATTTGTTTTTCTATGGCGGCTCGGCCCTCGTAAGTAGCGTCGGCAGGCTGTTCGGCGCAGAGGGTTTCATCGGCATACCGGCGTTTCTCGTCGGCGCACTTGCCCTTGGAGTGGTTTCGGGGGCCTATCAGGCCGAGGTTTATCGAGGTGCTTTCCAGGCGGTATCGCGTAGCGAGCTGGAGGCGGCCAAGGCCATTGGCATGCCGGTTTTCATGCGACTGCGACGGGTCATAGTTCCGCAGGTTCTGCGTTTCGCTCTGCCGGGCCTCGGCGGTGTCTGGCAAATCAGCTTGAAAGACTCGGCGTTGATCTCCGTCACCGGGTTGGTCGAGTTGATGCGTGCCAGCCGCGTGGCCGCGGCGTCCACCAGCCAGTATGTGCTGTTCTTTCTCACGGGGTGCGCACTTTACCTTGTGCTGACCGGGCTTTCCGGCCAGGTCTTTTCCGGAGCCGAGCGGCGCGTCGGTCGAACCTTGCGCCGTAGCTGATCGGCAATGCCGAAACCCAGGAGCTAACCATGTTGATAGATATGCATTTTTTAGCCGGCACGATGTTGCAACTGCTGCAGGCGCTGCCTATGACGCTGCTGCTGTTCGCCACTTCGGTCAGCATCGGGACGCTGCTGGCCATGCTGGTGGTGTGGATGCGAGTGTGTGATATCGCAGTACTTCGTCAGTTGGCACGGGGCTACATTTTTCTGTTTCGCGGCTCTCCGCTGTTGATTCAGATGTTCCTGTTGTATTACGGCCTCAGCCAGTTTCAGGCTGTGCGACAGAGTCTGTTCTGGCCCATGTTGCGCGAGCCGGTCACCTGCGCAGTGATCGGTTTGGCAATGTGTACCGCCGGGTATATGGCGGAAATTTTCCGCGGTGGCCTGCTGACGGTGCCAGTACAGCAGATCGAAGCCGGTCGGGCTGTAGGCATGTCCCGTGGGCTGTTGGCCCGGCGCATCATCATCCCTGTCGCATTGCGCAGTTGTCTGCCGGCCTATTCGACAGAGGTCATTCTGATGATGAAAGCCACGTCACTGGCGAGCCTGGTGACGGTTTACGAAGTCTCTGGTGTGGCGCAACGAATCATCTCCGAGACGTACCGGACGATGGAAGTTTTTCTCTGTGCCGCACTGATCTATCTGTTGTTGAACTTCCTCATCGTTCGCACATTGGCTCTGGTTGAATGGAAGTTATCCCCCAGGCCGCCGGCAGGCGGGCGCCCGACAATAAAAAAATATGCACTCAGCACGCGAAGAGGGTAGTGGCATGGCTACGGGAAATGATCCGGTTCTGCAGATAAAACAACTGCGCAAGTCGTTCGCAAACCTGGAGGTCCTGAAAGGGATTTCACTGGATGCCCACGAAGGTGACGTGGTGTCTATCCTCGGTGCCAGCGGTTCAGGAAAGAGCACTTTTCTGCGTTGTATCAACCTGCTCGAAACCCCGGACTCAGGCGAGATCTGTGTAGCCGGAGAACAGGTGACCTTCAAGCGCAAACGCAACGGACTCCTGGTCCCGGCCGACCGTCGACAAATTGATCGCATACGTTCCGAGCTGGGCATGGTGTTTCAGAGTTTTGGGCTCTGGTCGCATTTGACGGTGCTGCAAAACGTTATTGAAGGGCCGATGCGTGTGCTGAAACGACCACGGGCAGAATGCATCGACGAGGCCGAACAACTGCTGGAAAAGGTCGGGATGATCGACAAGCGCGATCACTACCCCGCTTTCCTGTCCGGGGGGCAGCAACAGCGTGTCGCCATCGCTCGAGCGCTGGCGATGCGACCGAAGGTCATCTTGTTCGATGAGCCTACCTCGGCGCTTGACCCGGAGCTGGTCGGCGAGGTGTTGAAGGTGATGCGTGCGCTGGCCGAGGAGGGCCGAACCATGTTGGTGGTCACTCATGAAATGGGTTTTGCGCGCAATGTCTCCAATCGTGTGGTGTTCATGAATCAAGGGTTGATTGAAGCCCAGGGCACACCCGACGAAATGTTCCGGGAGCAGAGCTGCGAACGATTCAGGAAGTTCATCCTGAGCCAGGCGTGAAGCGTCTGATAACCGCGTAATTCTTCAACTTTTTTTCGCCTGTTCATTTACGGGACAGGCTTTCTACGCCCTGAAAAAGGCTATTGAGCAGAGGAAGCAAAGCAATGCGTGTTCACCCTGAAGAAATTTCCAATGTGGTGCTGGGCGACGTCGAGCCCACCATCGATCAGTTCGTAGCCATCGCACGTTATTCAGCGAAGGTTTCTTTTTCGCAAAAATACCGCGACCGGGTTTCTCGGTCGCGAAAGCTCATCGAGCGATTCCTCGATGAAAATCGTCTGGTCTATGGCGTGACGACCGGTTTTGGTGACAACGTCCGTCACGTGATTTCACCAGAAGACGCACAAACGCTACAGGTCAATATCGTACGCTCGCACGCAGTTTCCATTGGCGAGCCACTGAATCGCGAACAGGTTCGCGCCGTCCAGTTGATGATTCTGATCAGCCTTGGCAAGGGCTATTCGGGTGTTCGTATGGAGCTGTTGGAGCTCATCGCCAGCTTGCTCAACAACGATGTGGTGCCCTTTGCTCCCGGAGAAGGATCAGTCGGCTATCTGGGGCCGGAAGGGCACTTGGCACTGGTGCTGATTGGTGAAGGCAAGGCCAGTATCGCGGGTAGCGATTGGGTAGATGGCGCGACGGCGCTGCGTCAGGTTGGGTTGCAGCCCATATCGCTGCAATGCAAGGAGGGGTTGGCCATGCTCAATGGCACCACCTCGGTTACCGCGATTGCGACCCTGGCGCTGTACAACGCCATCGAAGCCTCGCGCGTGGCGGATGTGGCCTCCGCACTGTCACTTGAGGCCTTGAAGGGTACGATCCGTGCGTTCGATGAGCGCTATCACTCGGTCAAGGCTCATACCGAGCAGGCAGAGACCGCACGCTTCATCAAACGCATACTTGGCGACAGCCAACTGATCCAAGAGAATATCGACTATCGCCTTCAGGACGTTTATAGCCTGCGTGCCATCCCTCAGGTTCACGGCGCCTCGAAGAAATTCATTGAATATGCCCAGGCATGTATCGCCAACGAGATCGGTTCGTCCGGCGATAACCCGGTGATCTTCCCCACCAGTGATGACGATGGAATCGCTATCTCCGGTGCGAACTTCGATGGCTCATACATTGGCATCGCGGCGGACACGCTGTGCAACGCTCTGACCAACCTGGCCAAAATCTCTGAGCGCCGAACCGACCGCATGGTCAACTCGCACTTCAGTGAAATGCCGGCATTCCTGGTGCGCAATCCTGGGCTCAACAACGGCTACATGATCGTCCAGTACACGGCAGCCGGACTTCTCGGAGAAATGAAGGTGCTTTCTCATCCGTCGACAGTCGATAGCGTTTCGACCTGCGGCAATCAGGAAGACCCGGTGAGCTTTGCTTTCAATGCCGCGATCAAGGCATACCAGGTTTCGCGCAAGCTGGAATCGGTACTGGCGATCGAAATCATGGTGGGTTGTCAGGCCCTGGATTTCCATGAGGTGGCCAAAGCCTCCAGTGCTACTCGTGCACTCTACGATCTGGTGCGTAGCCGAGTGCCAACGGTCGAGCACGACCGTGCTTTTTACCCAGACATTGTCGCGGTAACCGAGCAGGTACGTTCTGGGGAAGTACTCGCCACCGTTAACCGAGTTATCAACCTTCAATAAGTGCCTGTGACTGACCCGCGTAACGCAAGTTGATGCGGGGTCGGTCTGGAGTATTGCGCATGATCAAATCCCGTGCTGCCGTCGCCTTTGCGCCGCGCCAGCCCCTGCAGATTGTCGACGTCGATGTGGCGCTACCCAAGGCCGGGGAAGTGCTGGTGCGCATTGTTGCGAGCGGCGTCTGCCATACCGATGCTTACACATTGTCCGGTGCGGATCCGGAAGGAATTTTTCCTAGCATTCTCGGCCATGAGGGCGCCGGTGTCGTCGAAGCTGTCGGCGAGGGCGTGACTTCTTTGATGGTCGGAGACCATGTCATACCGCTGTACACCCCTGAGTGCGGGCAATGCAAGTTTTGCCGTTCGGGCAAAACAAACCTTTGTCAGGCGATCCGCGCAACCCAGGGCAAAGGCGTTATGCCTGACGGTACTTCACGATTCACCTATCAGGGACGTCCGCTTTTCCACTACATGGGAACCTCTACGTTCTCCGAGTACACCGTGCTTCCGGAAATATCTCTGGCGAAGATTCCTGCTGCGGCTCCACTGGAGAAGGTCTGCCTGCTCGGCTGTGGCGTGACCACTGGCATTGGGGCTGTGATCAACACTGCCAAGGTCCAGCCCGGCAATACCGTAGCTGTCTTCGGCCTCGGCGGGATCGGCTTGTCGGCGATCATCGGTGCGGTCAAGGCGAAGGCGGGCCGCATTGTGGCCATCGACATAAACCCGGCCAAATTCGAGATTGCTCGCCAGCTGGGCGCTACCGATTGCCTCAACCCGAAAGACTATGCCTGTCCAATCCAGGACGTGATTGTCGACCTTACCGAGGGTGGTGTGGACTTCTCCTTCGAGTGCATAGGCAATGTGCAGTTGATGCGCGCAGCGTTGGAGTCCTGCCACAAGGGGTGGGGCGAGTCAGTGATCATCGGTGTTGCCGCTGCCGGCCAGGAAATCACGACCCGTCCATTCCAACTGGTGACCGGTCGTGTCTGGCGCGGGTCAGCCTTCGGCGGCGTGCGTGGCCGGACCGAGTTGCCGAGCTATGTGGATATGGCTGAGCGAGGGGAGATCCCGCTGGATACTTTCATCACTCATACCATGGGCCTGGAAGATATCAATAAGGCGTTTGACCTCATGCACGAAGGTAAGAGCATCCGCAGCGTCATCCATTTCTAAACCACGCCCTCTGCGAAATGCGGCCGGGCATCACTCCTCAATCGTCGTAACAAAAAGGAAATCAACATGGCTGTCTATACACACGTCACCGTCGGTACAAATGATTTGGAAGCAGCGCGTGAATTCTATGACTCGGTGCTTGGCAAACTTGGTCTTAAACGCCTCGCCGACCTGGGTGACAATGGCTCGATCTGGGGAGATACCGCACCATCGTTCTTCGTGCTGAAACCGGCGAACGGTCAGATGGCAACGGTCGGCAACGGTGTCACAGTAAGCTTTGAGGCCCCTGATCGCTTAGCGGTCGACGCCAGTCACAGTACGGCCTTGACCGCTGGGGCTAAAGACGAAGGTGCACCGGGACCACGTGGTTGGGCAGAGAACGCGTATGCGGCCTACTTCCGTGATCTCGATGGCAACAAGATTGCGGCGTATTGCTTCAAACCTGCTTGAGTCTTGGGTGAGCCCGGTAATTGGGCTCGCCTTCTATAAACCCATCCATAGGAGACGTTCATACCAAAGATGACAGATCCGCCTCCGCCGTGTGATTGCCTGTGGATCTAGGCGTCAGATTCTTTCTTTGCCAGCCTGATGGCTGTAGTCATATGCGGTACAGCGTAGGCCTTGTACCAATGGTTCATGCCTGCAATAGCTTTCTGAGCGGGTGCCGTGTCGGCTGCTCCGACCAATTCCGCACAAGCCTGCGCCATCGAGACAAGAATGCGGGCTGCTTCGGAAACGTAGGGAAGGTCATTCCCAGTTTCATGACGCTCACGAATGATCTGGTAGCGAATGTTTTCCGGGAGCGTCCAGGCACTGATTAAAAACTCCTGAACTGAGTATTCGACACCTTTGATTTCCACGGTCGCGGAGCGATGTTCTTCATTGAATCCTGCCATTTCGATCTGCTCACAGCTATCAATGACTGTGTTCATCATTTCTCGAATTTGTTGCCAATCAGTTTTCATTCGAACACCTTTTCATTGTCGTCTTTCAGCAGGATGCGTTGAGTGTATTTCTGTGGACAGGTGAAAGGTAGCTTCTGGCCGATTGCTGCCCGTCGCCAAGGGCAGCTACCGACCCAACCCGCCCGGTCATGCATTTGGTCAAACGGGGCGATTCAAATACAACGCACTGACAGTGGGCTTTCGGCTGAATCGTTGACTACGACGATCGGCAACCATCGGTCGTTTCTGTTGAAAAAGTCGACTCGGCCAAACAGGGAACTGATGGATTCCAGGCGTATATTGATAGTGTCGATCCAGAGAGTTGAGGCAATAGCAAGTTGTCGGTGGTGTGACAGTCGAGAGCGCTGGGGGAGCCAGATATCCCGGTACGTTTGGAGGTGTTACATGAGCCAGTATCAACGACTCTTTCTGATAGCCGGTCCAGCCATGCGCCACACCCCGGCGTTGGAACGAGCTGTCGCCATTGCCGAAGCCACGGGTGCAGCGCTGCATGTCACGGTGTTTATCGAAGACTCCAACCTCATGGGTTTGATGAGCGCCGGTGCACGTTTTCGTGAGGCCTGCCAGGAAGAAAACGAAAAGTGGCTGAAGGACGAGGCTGATTTGATCCGGGGGCGCGGAGTCGCAGTGAGCACCGAAGTGCTTGTTACGCGCACCGCGCTGCAAGAAATACTTCGGCATGTGGCAGAAATGCAGCCGGACCTGGTTATCAAGGACGTGCACCACGAGTCAGCGCTCAAACGCGTCTTCATTACGCCTCTGGATTGGCACTTGTTGCGCGAATGTCCGGTGGCTGTGCATCTGGTCAGCGAACTCAGGTGTCCACTTCCACGGGTGGTCGTGGCGGCAGTCGATCCGTCACAACCCGAGACTCAGATCACCGGCATCAACGACCGCATCATCCAGGCGGCAAACGGGCTGGCGATGCAATGCAACGCGGAACTGCATCTGCTGCATGCTTACGATCTATCGCTGACACACATATCCGACGCAGGCGCTGGTGCTGTGACGATGCCAGGCTTCAGCAGCGATGTACGCAAGTCACTGCAAAGGTCATTTAGCGCATTGGCCAACCACTTTGGCGTACCCACTGAGCGACAACACTTCGTTGCAGGGCCGCCCGGCAAAGCACTGAGCGAATTTGCAACGCATCACCGGGCCGATGTGATCGTCATGGGAAATGCGCATCGCAAGGGGCTGGGCAAATGGGTGGGCAGTACGACGGAGCAGGTTCTGTATCAAGTGCCCTGCAACATTTTCGCGATGAGGGGTTCTGCGGATCAGTGATCGGGAACGCAAAGCAAAGCGTAAGTGACTGGATCATTGTCCGCTCGCCCGGGCGTGGCTACAGCAACCCGGGAATCAGACCACGGTAGCCAAACATGAACGCCAGCCCCCTACGGGCGATCCAGTCAATGCGTTTGAGGGCGTTCATAGGGGCGTTTTCAGAAAGCGCTGTTCATGATCCGGATCCGGCAACAGGCATGTGTCGTATTTCCCGAAGAGCCGATAACGATTGAGCGCAATGCGGTCGTATGCCCAATCTCGAAGTTTGCGCGGGAAGATGCGCAACAGATTCACGGGACGCCAAAGTGCGGGCAACTGGGCGATGATTTCGAAAAATGCATCCGAGCGCGCCCAGTAGTGTCGGTCGCGGATCACCGCCATGGTGTCGAATTGATCCACGGGCAAACCTGCCCACGCGAGCAGAGCCTGCCCCTCGGGTGACTGAACCGCCGCCAACCGAATGCGCCGCTGGCGGTCATGGCGAATCAGGAATCTCACCCAGCCATTGCACAGCTTGCAGACACCATCGAACAAGACCACCGTCTCTCCTGGTTTGAGCAGTGGCGCGGGTGAGGGGCGGATTTGCGTGGCTGGCATAAGCATGGGTCCAAGAGAGCCTGGTTATCCCGGATCATAACCGCGTGCCAGCGTTAAAGTTTGCATTTGGTCGGTTGTTGCCTGTAGCGGCATGCGACCCATGACCGCCGGTTCGAGACGATGGTCAGGGTAGAGACTGGAGGCTGGACTTGAAGGTAGTGACCACACGGTTACGGCCTTCGTGTTTAGCGTGATACAGGCGTTGATCGGCTGTGCGCAGTAATTCCTCGATGGTGTCGCCATCGCGACCGGATTGCGATACGCCGATGCTCACTGTGACCACGGTTGACCGCAGCAGCTCATGAAAGGAGTTATTTGCAACGGTGCTGCGCAAACGCTCGGCGATTTCGTGCGCGCCTTCAAGTGAAGTCTGAGGTAGCAGTATCATGAACTCTTCCCCACCCACTCGGGCTACGCCGTCATACGGCCGGATCGAATCGAGGCATTTCTCCACGAAGCTCTTCAGGATGTCATCGCCAACCTGATGCCCGAAGCGATCGTTGATGGACTTGAAATTATCCAGATCGAGGGCCAACACGGAGAACGGCGCACCGCCGCGTTTGGTCCGGCCAATTTCGACTTCGACCCGCTCCATGAAGCGCCGCCGATTATCGGCGCCGGTCAGTGGATCGGTCGAGGCAAGGTGCCCAAGTTCCTGATTGGCGCGCTGGAGTTCCTGCAGGGCGCTCTCGGCATATGCCATCGATTCGGCAAGACGCACCATCAATTCCTCTTGGCTGTAAATCTTCGAAAACGACCGCGTGGTGAGGAACGCTTGCACGACCCCATAGCTCAGCATGAAGAATCCACCGGCGAAGATCGCATGGGCGAGCCACCACATATGGTTCCACGGACGCGCAAGGATGAAGGCAAGAGATGACAGCGCGAACGCGGTGACCGAGATGATGAAAATGATCATCAGCGGCGAACGGATACGGCGCAGCAGGAGTATTGCCGCGGTCAATGTGGAAAGCACCAGGGCACCACCCTCCATCGAGAGGCGCACCGCGAGATTGCCGGCGATCGGCAAGTTCGCGACGTACGCCACTGCCAGGTCAACCAGCAGGAACAGTCCTATCCAGGTCAACCACGGGCGGGCCTTCATTCGTTGGTCCGCGGTATCCGGTGGGCGGTGGTACGACAGCATTCCGACTAACAGCAGGATCGACATGACCAGTCGAGAGGCTGGTCCATAAAGCAGGAAGAGCCAGATATTGTGGTGTGCAAGCCCGGTGAACGCACCATGCAACGCGTAGATCAGTACAAAACCGAGGAAACCAAGTGTCATCCATCGCAGCAGCGGATCTCCCGATGACTGATAGCAGCGCCAGGTTACGTAGGTGACAAACGAGCCCGCCAAGGTGGCTGTGATGATCGCAATCACATGGAACAGGTGATTCTCGAATATCAGCGTGGGGTCCTGGAAAAAGTATAAGTAGCCAATCAGATAGGCCGGAACAAACGCAAATCCTGCGAGCAGCAAGTAGGCGTAAACCTTGACCATGAGGCGAACAGCTACAGGTGGCTCGTCGGTGGCGATGAGATTGCTCATGGTTCCCTCCAGTTTTAAAGCCAATCAGATTTTTTTCAGGAAGCCCAGCAACAGCTCATTGACCTCGGTCGCGCGCTCTTGCTGTATCCAGTGGCCGGCACCTTCGAGGATATGACACCCGCGCAGTTCCGGCAGTGTCTGCGCGAAGGCTTCGATCTGTCGCGGTGAGCCCGGAAACTTCAGCACGCCGTCGCGGCTCCCGGCAATGAACATCGACGGCTGCCGGATGATGCAGCCGCGCCAGGGTGCCAGCAGCGCCCATGAACGGGTCATGTTGCGGTACCAGTTCAAGCCGCCGCGAAATCCGCTGCGGGTGAATTCGCGGGTGTAGCAGGCAATATCCTCGAGGCTTAGCCAGGCTGGCAGGGTTTCGGGCTCGATCATCGCCCCCAGGAAGCCCTGGCCCGACTGCAGCTGGCCGAACACCGGCCAATCGGGCCCGTCACCCGAGCCATTGAAGTAGATGCGCCGGATCGACGACTCGACGTCTCTTTCCAGCTCGGCCTCGGCCACACCCGGCGTCTGGAAATACTGGATGTAGAAGTCGCTGATACCCCGCGAGGCAAGCGCGCCGAGGAGCTCCACGCGCGCCGGTGGCGAGAAGGGAACGCTCATGCCGACCACTGCGCGGAACAGATCGGGCCGCATCATTGCTGCGCTCCAGGCCACCTGAGCACCCCAGTCATGGCCGACGATCACGGCTTGTTGTTCGCCGAGTGCGTTGACCAATTCGACCATGTCGCCTACCAGGTGCAGCATGGTGTAGGCGTCGGGTTCGGCCGGCGCATCTGTGCCGCCATAGCCGCGCATGTCGGGTGCTACCGCTCTGTAGCCGGCGGCCGCCAGCGCAGCGAGCTGGTTGCGCCAGGAGTACCACAGCTCCGGGAAACCGTGGCATAGCAAGACCAGCGGCCCGCAACCTTGCGTGGCTATCTGCATGCGGATGCCATTGATGTCGAGCAGTTCGAGGTGTGGCCCGTTCATGTGCGCTCCCTGCGATTCAAGCGATGGCCCCCAGCAACCGTGGCAAACTCGCCTGAGCCTGCTGTCTGCTGACAGAGAGCCGATGCAGTTGTGCCAGTTTTTCGGTGTCGGTTTCTTGCAAGCCCCTGACCACCGCCGTCATGAAGTACAAGCGCGACTGCCTGATCCAGCGGGCCAGGCCGTCATGTTCTCCCCAGCGTAGCTGGTTACCCAGGTAGACCGCCCAGATTCTGATCCAGTCCGTAGGGACGTGAGGCGGGGGGACCATCATGCACAGCGAGTTCATTTGCGCTTGATCGGCCAGGTGGCTTTCCACATAGGCGATCAGGGCCGCGCTGAACACGGGCTGGCAGCTGCTGACCATCAACAGGTTGATCCTGCTGCCGTCGAACACCTTCATTTCAGGGAGTGTCGGGATGGCACTGGCGCTGCAATCAATGTGCAGAGCATTTGGGCTGGTGGCGATGCTGCCCTGATCGAGCACCATGCGCGTTGGTTCAATCGCTCGCACCCGCCCCAGGCGCACAATGTTGTCGATGCGTCGCAGCTCGCGTAATTCCGCTTGTGTGACGGTGGCGCAGCGGTAGGCAGTGGGTTCGACGGACGTATCCAGGCGCAAGAGCTGGCCCGTCGCCTCGAGCCTGGAGAACAGATCCGGGATCGAGTCTGCGGCTGCAATGGCCTCGAACTGGGCCGTGAGGCCACCGATTGTTCGTTCGAAGCTGTCGAGGCCGGGTTGCATGTTGGCCCGGTCGATCAACCACGGATCGTTCGGCATGATCCAGCAGATCGTTGCGGGCGCAACACCGTTTTGCAGCAGCCACAGGCAAGCGTCGATCCCGGTCTTGCCCGATCCCACCACTACGTAGCTGGAGTATGGGTGGCGGATTTTCGGCAAGTCGTTCAGTGGCACGCATTGCACGCCGGGTTCCACCCTGTACCTGGGCGGGTGGGTCGAAGGAACGGCTGTCTGGGCATGGGTGGCGTCCACCACCTTTTTGTACACCCGGACCTGACGGGTTATGCCGCTGACCAGCGAGGTAAACCGGTGGTCGTCAATGCGGTCGCCGGTGTAGTTGCACATGGGGAAATAACCGACTCGACCTGACGGCAGAAACTGCTGATTCATCACCTGGTCGAAGTAGCTCAGCACCTCGGCACCAGAGGCTAGCTCATGCAAGCCCTCGTTCAGTGCCGTGGTGTCTTTCTTGCCGCTGCCCAGTTCGCGTGAGTTGACGCCATAGCAAGTCGAGGGCTGGTGCAACCGGACGAAGGGGTAGGCATCATTCCAGTGCCCGCCAGCTCGTTCGTGTCGATCCACCATCACGATGCGGGCATTCGTTTCCTTGAGTAGCGTATCGACGAAGGCCATTGCCGTCGCGCCAGCACCGATGATCAAGTAGTCGGTTTCGATCGGATTTTCGTCCATTTGGTTGCACCTTCCCCTAGGTTGCCCCCTCAACCTCCGTAGATTAGCCACCTGTGCCGCGTGCAATAGAACGAATGCGCCTCACTCACATAACCAAAGGAATTAATGGCTGCAGCCTGAATGTCCATGCTCAAGTCGGTATGCGCCAAGAAACATCCAGCTCCACGGCCTGGGTTTCAGTTGACCGGTAGTCAATGACTGCGCAGTAGACGGGCGCCCCGGAGATCGCCGCGCATCGACTTGGGGACGCTGACCAGATCGATGAACAGCCATCGATAAGAGATCTTCCCGCATAGCCGGCCGCTCTGCTTCAGTCACAGTTTCCGAACGTTCGATTTTCACAGACATGCTGCTCTCCCTGAGCAATGAGGAACGGGGGCGCCAAGGCATCCCATTCCTGTCATCCAGGGGGGAATCAGGGGTTTGTCATGGCTTTGTTGCGTGACCATCGTCAGTTTGAGGGACGTCGGCCGGTTTCTTTTCCGGAACGCTGAAACTCACTGTCGTGCTGGTGAGGATCTTGTGATTCGGGTCGGCCACTTCCAGCAGAATCTTGTGACTGCCGGGCTTGAGTCCGACCAGGATAATCGGGTCTTCACTGGTGTGCGCCCATGTACCGTTCCAGTCGTCGACGGTCACGTGAAGGTGGCCGAGGCGGGGGGATACTTCCACGGCCTCTTTACCGAACACCGGCATGATCCTGGCGTGCTCGGCTCGATACTGGATTATCACAACGCCGCGAGCGAGCGGCTCGGCAAGTGGCGGATAGGCGACGAGTGTTGGCGCCGCTTCGGATTGCAATGGCAGTATCGCCGGTGGGGCGATGGAGTCTGCACCGCACGCGACGGTGCAAAAGAAGGCAGCCATGGCAAGAACGGACAGGTTTCCGAGAGCGAGGGACATGGTGTTTCTCCCGCAGGATGTCATTCAAGCCTAGATCAATCTTCGTACCCGCTCCTGCTGAAAAAACCGCTTGTTGTCGCCCGGGCCCTACACCGTCAACTTCCGGCTGAACTTGGTCTCCATCACGATATGGGAAGCGGTGTGCGCCACGCCCTTGATCATGTTGATCCGGGTGAGTTCGGCGTTGAGTTCGCTCAGGGTCGAGGTGGCGAGGTGGATGATGAAGTCGGACTCGCCCGAGACCGCATACACCGCCTGCACCGAGTCCATCTTGCGCAACGCGGTCATGACATCGGTATAACTCTTGTTAGTGCAGGAGGTCATGGTGAAACAGTTGATGATCTGCTGGAGCCTGTTCTGGTCGATGCGCACGCTGTAGCCGGTGATGACACCCGCCTTTTCCAGGCGGGCGATCCGCTCTTGCACCGAGGAACGCGAGACTTCGAGTTTACGCGCCAGTGAGGCGGTGGGTTCGCGTGCGTTGGCCTGCAGCAGGCCAAGCAATTGCCTGTCCTTGTCAGTCAGGTTGAACAACGGACCGGGGTTCTGCGCATCCATCAACACTTGCTTGACCTCGCTGGGATTTCAGTTTTTTTGCGTCGCCCTGCGTTGCGAACGCGTTTCCTGGAACAGGTCCATCACCTTCAGGCCGGCGTATACCGTTTGTGCCGCCGCCGGGCCGAGAGGGCCGCCATTCCATTGCAGACCGTAGGCATCGAACAATCGATAGCGATCAGTCTCGCCGCAAATGGCTTCGGCAATCACGCGCCCGCCGATAGGGGCGGTGTTCATACCATGGCCACCAAATGATGTACACGCCCACAGTCCCTTTCCGAGCGGGCCGATGTGGGGCATTTTGTGCCGCGCATAGCCCATCAGTCCGGACCAGGCTTTGTCGATCCTGATGCCGCGCAATTGTGGGTAGACGTCGAGGATGTCTTCGGTCAGCAACTGCCCCAGGCGCTTTTCATCCTGCAGGTTCCTGGTGGTGATACGACCGCCCCAGAGCAGGCGGTCACCCTCGACGATTCGATAATAGTCCGAAGCGCGGCGATTATCGCCGACGGCATCGGTGGTGCGTACCGCGTCTGCCAGGCGTTCGCCCAGAGGCTCGGTCAGCACGGCGTAGGTGGCGATCGGCAGAAAGGCACGGCGCAGTTTGCCGAACTCGGGGCCGCCATAGCCACCGCAGCAATACACCACATCAGCGCAATCGACAGTGCCCCGGTCGGTGCTGACCCGGTGCCGACCATCCCGGCTCTCGACCCGGACCATGGGTGACTGCTCATGGATCTTGCCGCCGCTGCGCTCGATCAGCCCGGCCAGGCCCAGGCAATAGTTCAAGGGGTGGAAGTGAAAACCATGGTTGTCGCGCAGCGCCTGGAAATACCTGTCTGTCTTGAGCTTTGCACGCACGGCCTGGCGATCCAGATACTCGAGGTGGAAGTCGAAATCCTTCGCCATCCTGTCACGCATGCGCTGCAGGTTATCGCCATCCTCGTAGCGCACCACGCTCAATTTTCCAGGGGTTGGCGCGCACCCCGGCATTTGATGCAGGGCGATCATGTCTCGCACAGTGTCGACGCCTTCGAGGGACAGTTTGAACAGCGCGGCGGCGGTCGGTTTGCCACAGCGTCGCTCGATGGCTGACAAGCCTTCGGACCACCCCTGAAGGACGAAACCGCCATTACGTCCGGAGGCTCCCCAAGCGACACGACCGGCCTCGAGCAGCACGACGGACCGGCCCCGCGAGAGCAGCTCCCAGGCCGTGCTCAGCCCCGCCAGGCCTGCGCCGATGATGCAAACGTCGGCCTGGACCTTGGCTGACAACGCCGCGCGCTCAGTCGTGACGTTCATCGTGGCGGTGTAGTAATTGTTGTTGTAGGTGTGCATGAAGTCCGTTGTCCTTTTTTGCGGCGCAGGCATACAGCGCGCCGCGTTGAGAACGGGCGCCTGTAATGCCTGGGGTTATTGCAGCGGATTTACTGCGCCTGGATTTACTGTATTTGGGTGAGATCGGCGCCGTACCACTTTTCGGAAAGTTGCTTGAGCGTGCCATCGGCTTTCATGTCGGCAACGATTTTGGTCAGCGCGCTGTTGAACGCCTCATCGCCTTTATCCACGGCGATGGCCAAGGGTTCGTAGTAAGCGGGTTTGCCTTCGACTCTTACGATGGGGTAGCCGTTCTTGACGGCGGCAACGACGGTGGGAAGCGCGGACAGGGTGGCGTTCAACCGGACACCGTTGCCCATGCGCAAATCATCCAGGGGGCCCATGCTGTCCCCATACGTCTTCACCTCGCCCGGCGTGACGTCGTAGGTAAACGCGGGCACATCCACGGCGTCGATCTTCAGTCGACGATTGATGTAGTCCTCCGAAGTGGTGCCGGCTTCGACGCCAATGATCTTGTCGTTCAAGTCCGCCGCCTGGGTCCCGGCGGCATCCTTGTGCACGGCGAAGACATAGGGCGTGTAGTAGTAGATGGCGGGGAAGTCGAGGACTCGGGCGCGTTCGGTGGTTGGCGTCATCGAACCGACCGACAGGTCCCAGCGATTCGACCAGCGTCCGGCGGTGATGATCCCGTACTCGGGTGTCACGAAGTCGGTCTTGCTGCCCAGGCGCCGGCCGATTTCGTTGGCGACATCGATATCGAATCCTTGCAACTTGTTGTCCGGGCCGAGGAACGATTGCGGTGGCCAGTTCGCGGCCGTGGCCACCTTGATCACCTTGGTTTGATGGATGCGGTCGAGGGTCGAGCCAGCCCAGGCGACCCCCGTGGCGAGCGTGACGGCAGTGGCGACAGCGGCTGCGGTGAACAGGCGGGTAATCGAGATCATGGGTAAGCCTCCAGGTGTGCTGAGTTCGGTTTTTTGTTGTTTTTGTCGATGACTTCCGAAGGTACGGCGATGCTTCTCAGTGGCTGAGAATCTGTGAAAGAAACTCCCGCGCGCGTGGGTGCTGCGGGTTGTCGAAAAACTCGTCGGGTCTGGCCTGCTCGATGATGCAGCCCTGGTCCATGAAGATGATTCGATCGGCGACCCGCCGGGCGAACCCCATTTCGTGGGTCACGCACACCATCGTGATGCCGTCCTGGGCCAGTTCGCCCATTACATCGAGCACCTCCTTGACCATCTCCGGGTCGAGCGCCGAGGTGGGTTCGTCGAACAGCATGATGCGGGGCCGCATGCACAGTGCGCGGGCAATGGCCACGCGTTGTTGCTGTCCGCCGGAGAGCTGGCTGGGGTATTTATCCGCCTGGTTCCCGATGCGCACCCGATCGAGGTATTCGCAGGCCAGTTCGCGAGCCTGGGGCTCGCTGAGCTTGCCCACCAGTCGCGGCCCCAGCATAAGGTTCTCCAGGACAGTCATGTGCGGGAACAGGTTGAACTGCTGGAAAACCATGCCGACCTGGCGCCGGATGCCGGCCACGCAGGCGGCATTGCGGGTCAATTCCGTTCCCTCGATGAACACGCTGCCTTTCTGGAAGTCTTCCAGCAGGTTCAGGCAGCGAATCAACGTCGATTTGCCGGAACCCGACGGGCCGCAAACGACCACTATTTCGCCATTGGCAATGTGCAGGTCGATGCCATTGAGCACATGAAAATCGCCATACCATTTGTGCATGTCGTGAATCGAAATGGCGGGATACGGGGCAGGGGCTGCTGAAGCTGATAGCGGGTTCATCGTTATGCTCCTGATTCAGCGATGGGCGCGATTGAAGTGCTTTTCCAGGCGGGACTGCACGGTTTCCAGCACGATCGACAGCAGCCAATAGAGCACGGCGGCGGTGATGAGCATTTCCAGGTGTCGGAACTCGGCGCGTCCCTGGGTTCGCGCCAGGAACATCAGCTCCCAGACCCCGATCACCGAAACCAGCGAGCTGTCCTTGAGCATGGAGATGAACTGATTGCCCGTCGGCGGAATGATCAGGCGCATGGACTGCGGGAGAATCACGCGCGTCATCGTCTGAAACGGATTCAGGCCAATCGCCCTGGAAGCCTCCCACTGACCCCGCGAAATACTGCTGATCCCGGCACGGAAGATCTCGGTCATGTAGGCGCCGTAGCAGAGCGAGAGCGCGAGTATCCCGGCCGGGACGGCGCCGACCACGTAGCCGAGTTGAGGAATGCCCAGGTAAATCAGATAGATCTGGATGAGTAGCGGCACACCACGGAAAAACGAGGTGTAGAAGCTGGCGATGGCAATGGCGAAACCGTTGGAAGACAGCCGGGCCGTCGCCCCCAACAAAGCCAGGACGAACGCTATGGCAATGGAAATCGCGGACACATAGACGGTCGTGAACACCCCTTGGGTAATCATGAAGCCCACTTTGGTCGCGATGAAACTGTAGGAAAGATTGAAGGTATCGAAGAATAGAAGGAACAGCACCAGCAACTCGCACCAGACCGTAATGATCTGCGCCCGTAACGGAAACCGGCCAAGGATGAACAGGTTCAGGACAAGCGTAATCGTGAAAGTGCCGCCGACCGCGATGTCACGCGCCAGAGGCGCCTTCAGGTCGAGAACGATAGGCCCCATCAGATTGGAAAGACGGCCTTCGCCCACACCGCAGACAAGCGTGATGATGAAAATGACTGCGGCGACCACCCCCATGAATATGACGTTGTCAGTCATACGCGCCTTGACGATATGGTCCTTGTACATGGCTTGCGTACCTCGGGGTGAGCCCCTTTATTGTTGTAAGTCCATTATGGGTGGGCGAAATGCCGGCAGGCACCCGGCAAAATGCTGTATTCAGTGGTTTCTGCTGGCATATCGGTGGGTGTGATCCCTACAAATGCCGGAAACGGGTGGCAGATGTGGAAGGGAGGGAGGGCAGGTCGAGCTTGGGCGGGGGCCTGGATTTTATCTATTGTCGAAGGGTCGCTATCGACTGTGGATTCTCGTGTCGGTAATGCTGGCTTAATTCTGATTCGCTGATATCACGCGCAATCGGCGCCTTGTGCAAGGCAACCGAGAGCGTGCGTTCAGTTGATTGTTAGTACTATTTCTGGCGGCTACACTCCAATCCCATGAAACGCTACCTGCGGTTTTGTCTCATTTTCGTGATCAGCCTGGCGCTTCCCCTCAGCGGGATGGCGGGCGTTCAAGCGCCGACAGAACCGTGCCCGATGAAGACAATGGGCATGGCGATGATGGACGACATGGGGATGGACTGCTGCAACGACATGAAAAGCCCGACCGAGCACGGCAAGCCCTGCAAGCCGGGCCAGGAATGCAAGACGGGTGGCATGCTGCAAGTCTCGATCTCCAAGCCAGCTGTAACGGTGTTCCACCCTGTAGTGCTTTCCCTCATCGGCGATTCCGTACCCGTATCGACCCCGTCCGGGGTATGGCGACCGCCCCGCGTTTGATTCCTGAGCCACATTGAGCGTCATTCCGTTTTAGCGGGATGGCATGGCTGTGCGCGTGTCGTTTGATGCGTGCAGTGGATGATCACAGGAATCGTAAACATGAACTCCAAGTGCTATTGCACAGGCTGGCCGCTCGTGGCCGGCCTGGCGGCAAGCGTACTGGCATTGCCGAGCTTCGCTGCGGCATTGACACTCGACGAAGCGTTGCGGCTGGCGGAAAACAATGCGCCGTCGCTGACGGCGCAAGACGCCAGAATTCAGGCCGCCGCCAGCGCGGCTATTCCCGCCGGTGAACTACCTGACCCCAAGCTGCTGCTGGGTGTGCAGAACTACCCCGTGGGTGGTCCGGATCGCTGGACTATTGACCAGGACTTCATGACCATGCAAATGGTCGGGGTCCGGCAGGAGATGCCCAACGGTGACAAGCGCAAAGCGCGTATCGAGGTCGCCAGCGCCGCCGTTGATCGCGCTGCGGCAGAGCGTCGAGTCGAACGCTTGAACGTACGCCAGTCCACGGCATTGGCCTGGATCAGCAGCTACTCGGTTGAGCGTAAAGATGCGCTGTTCCAGGACTTGTACAAGGAAAATCGCCTGCTGAGCGATACCGTCCGGGCGCAGATTGCCGGTGGCCGCGCTCAACCCGCCGACGCGGTGACACCCAAGCAAGAAGCAGCTCAGTTGGAGGAACAGCAGGACGACCTGATTCGCCAGAGAACGCAGGCACGCGCGGCCCTCAAGCGCTGGATCGGTCCCGCCGCCAACGACAAGCCTGTGGGCAGCCTGCCGCAATGGCCTGTCGATACCTCAAGCTACGCCCATAAATTGCAACACCATCCCGAGTTGGCAGCGTTTGCGCCGATGACCCGCGAAGCGCAAGCCAAGGTTCGTGAAGCCGAATCGGAGAAACAGTCGGACTGGAGTTGGGAGGTGGATTACCAGCACCGTGGCCGTGAGTTCGGTGACATGGTCAGTGTGCAATTTTCCTGGGATCTGCCACTGTTCCCTGACGCTCGCCAAAACCCCAGAATCGCCGCCAGACAGGCTGAACTCAGCCAGCTTGAGGCCGAGCGCGAAGCCCTGTCACGCGAGCACACCCAGCAACTGGAGAGTGAGCTGGCTGATTACGAACGCCTGAATCGTGCAGTACAGCGAAACCAGGAGAGCCTGTTGCCGCTGGCCAGGGAAAAGGTCGAGCTCAGCATGGCCAGTTATCGCGCCGGCAAAGGCGATTTGAATGCCGTTGTTGCCGCCCGTCGTGAACTCATCGAAGCCCGGCTCAAACAGATCGACGTGGAAGAGCAGCGAGCGTTGACCAGCGCGCGACTGTATTTTGCCTATGGGGAGTCCAGCCAATGATCCTGAAAAAATGGAACGGGGCATTGTTGGTGGGCATCTCGCTGGCATTGGGGGGTGCCGGTGGTTATTGGTTCGCTCACCAGCGCGTGAGCGAGGTACCCGCTGCCGCCACAAAGCAGAGCCCCAATGCACCGGATGAACGCAAGGCGCTGTATTGGTACGACCCCATGTACCCTCAGCAAAAGTTCGATAAGCCGGGCAAGTCTCCCTTCATGGACATGCAACTGGTCCCGCAATACGCCAGTGGCGGTAGCGACCGTGCGACGGTCAGTATCGACCCAGGCCTGACCCAGAATCTCGGCCTGCGTTTTGCGACGGTCAGTCGCGGGACCTTTGATTCCAGTCTCGATGTGAGCGGTGTCCTGGCGTTCAACGAACGGGATGTCGCCGTGATACAGGCTCGTACTCCCGGCTTTGTGGAGCGGGTCTACGCCCATGCTCCAGGTGATGTGCTGAAAGCCAACGCGGCGTTGGCGGATATCCTGGTGCCCGAGTGGGTCGCCGCCCAGACCGAGTTCCTTGCACTCAAGCGCAGCGGTGATGCGGACTTGCTGGCTGCGGCCCGCCAGCGACTGCAGCTCACGGGGATGCCGGCAACACTGATCACTCAGGTGGAGCGGGGCGGTAAGGTCCAACCCTACCTGACGCTGACCAGCCCCATTGGTGGTGTGCTGCAGGAGTTGAATGTCCGCACGGGAATGACCGTTGCAGCGGGCGAGACGCTGGCGCGCGTCAATGGTTTGAGCAGTGTCTGGATGGCCGTGGCCGTTCCCGAGTCGGAGGCAGGAACCATCGCTGTGGGGCAAACGGTTGAAGCGCAATTGCCCGCCTTCCCGGGGATAAAGCTCAATGGCAAGGTCAGCGCCATTCTGCCGGAGACCAATGCGGACAGCCGTACCCTGCGCGTGCGGGTGGAGCTGCCCAACCCGGACGGACGCCTCAGACCGGGTTTGACCGCGCAGGTACGCTTGAACCGCTCAACGCAGCACAGTGTGTTGTGGATACCGAGCGAGGCCGTCATCCGCACAGGCCGGCGTGCCTTGGTGATGCTTGCCGAAGAGGCGGGCCGCTACCGGCCGGTGGAGGTGCAACCCGGGCAGGAAAGCGATGGCAAAACGGAGATATTGAAAGGACTGGAAGATGGCCAGAAGGTCGTTACGTCCGGCCAGTTCCTGCTCGACTCGGAGGCCAGCCTGAAGGGTATTGTTGCAAGCCCGGAGCAAGCGTCGCCACCCAACGCAGCCGCCTCCGGCTTGCATGAAGCGGATGGGCAGATCATCGAGATCAACGACAAGGAAGTCACGCTCGCCCACGGTCCTTTCAAGACGCTGGGCATGCCGGGTATGACGATGACGTTTCCACTCGCCAATCCGGCGCTGACGCAGGGCCTCAAGCCGGGCGACAGGGTTCGGGTCGCGGTGAGCCAGACTGACGATGGCTTGCGGGTCGAGCGCCTGGAAAAAACCGGAGGCCAGCCATGATCGCCGCCCTCATACGCTGGTCAGTGGCCAACCGCTTCCTGGTGTTGCTGGCGACACTGTTCGTCACGGCCTGGGGCATCTGGTCGGTGCAGAACACGCCCATCGATGCATTGCCGGACCTCTCCGATGTCCAGGTCATCATCCGTACCCCCTTTGCGGGGCAGGCACCGCAGATCGTCGAGAACCAGGTGACCTATCCGTTGGCCACCACCATGCTCTCGGTGCCGGGGGCCAGGACGGTGCGTGGTTACTCGTTCTTTGGCGACAGCTTTGTCTATGTGCTGTTCGAGGACGGAACCGACCTGTATTGGGCCCGCTCGCGGGTCCTGGAATATTTGAGCCAGATACAAGGCCGCTTGCCGGCCAGTGCCAAGCCGGCGCTGGGGCCGGATGCGACGGGGGTGGGCTGGATCTACCAGTACGCACTGGTGGATCGCAGTGGCGGACACGACCTGGCACAGCTGCGCGCACTTCAGGACTGGTTCCTCAAGTTCGAGCTCAAGACCCTGGCCAACGTCGCCGAGGTGGCTACGGTCGGCGGGATGGTCAAGCAGTATCAGGTGCAGCTGGATCCGCTCAAAATGGCCAGCCTCGGCATCACTCAGGCTGAGGTGACCGCGGCTATCGGCAAGGCCAACCAGGAAACGGGCGGCGCGGTGCTGGAGATGGCGGAGACCGAGTTCATCGTGCGGGCTTCCGGTTACCTGAAGTCGCTCAATGACTTTCGGGCGATCCCGCTCAAGCTCGGTGCCGGTGGTGTGCCGGTGACCCTCGGCGATGTCGCCACGATCCAGTCGGGACCGGAAATGCGTCGCGGCATCAGCGAACTCGACGGCGAAGGCGAGACGGTCGGCGGCGTAGTGATTTTGCGCAGCGGCAAGAACGCTCGCCAGACCATTGCCGCGGTCAAGAGCAAGCTTGAAGAACTCAAAGGCAGCCTGCCCGCCGGCGTGGAGATCGTCACCACCTACGACCGCAGCAAGTTGATCGACCGCGCAGTGGAGAACCTCAGCCACAAACTGCTCGAAGAGTTCATCGTTGTCGCGCTGGTCTGCGGGATCTTTCTCTGGCACTTGCGCTCATCGCTCGTGGCGATCATCTCGCTGCCGGTGGGGGTGCTGATGGCCTTCATCGTCATGCGCTACCAGGGCATCAACGCCAACATCATGTCCCTGGGCGGGATTGCCATCGCCATCGGCGCCATGGTCGATGCCGCCGTGGTGATGATCGAGAACGCCCACAAGAAGATCGAGGCCTGGCACCTGGCCAATCCCGGGGAAGAACTGAAGGGGGAACGTCACTGGCACGTCATGACCGAAGCGGCGGCAGAGGTGGGCCCGGCACTGTTCTTCTGTCTGTTGATCATCACCCTGTCGTTCATTCCGGTGTTCACCCTGGAGGCGCAGGAAGGACGTCTGTTCGGTCCGCTGGCGTTCACCAAGACTTACGCCATGGCCGCAGCGGCGGGATTGTCGGTGACTTTGGTGCCAGTGCTGATGGGTTACTGGATTCGCGGACGAATCCCCAGCGAGCAACAGAACCCGTTGAACCGCTGGTTGATCCGGATCTATCAGCCAGCCCTGGACGCAGTCTTGCGTCGACCTAAGATCACGCTGCTGGTGGCGCTATTGGTTTTTGCCAGTGCGCTGTGGCCAATGTCTCGCCTGGGGGGCGAGTTTCTCCCGCCGCTGGACGAGGGCGACCTGCTCTATATGCCTTCGGCTTTGCCGGGATTGTCGGCGCAGAAAGCGGCGCAACTGCTGCAACAGACCGACCGCCTGATCAAGACTGTTCCGGAGGTCGAACACGTCTTCGGTAAAGCCGGTCGTGCCGAAAGCGCCACCGACCCGGCACCACTGGAAATGTTCGAAACCACCATTCAATTCAAGCCGCATGCGCAATGGCGCCCGGGCATGACCCAGGAAAAACTGGTGGAGGAACTGGATCGCGTGGTGAAGGTTCCTGGGCTGACCAACATCTGGATACCGCCGATTCGAAACCGTATCGACATGCTGGCGACGGGCATCAAGAGCCCGATCGGTGTGAAGGTTGCCGGCACCAATCTGGCAGAAATCGATGCGGTCACCCAGGCCGTCGAGCGAGTGGCCAGGGACGTGCCCGGTGTCAGTTCGGCACTGGCCGAACGGCTGACGGGCGGGCGCTATATCGATGTGGAAATCGACCGCAAAGCCGCCGCCCGCTACGGACTGAATATCGCCGATGTGCAGTCCATCGTTGCCGGTGCCATCGGTGGTGAAAATGTCGGCGAGACCATTGAAGGGCTTGCACGCTTTCCGATCAACGTCCGTTACCCACGAGAGTGGCGCGATTCGCTCGGTGCCCTGGAGCAACTGCCGATCTATACCCCGCTGGGCAGTCAGATCACCCTTGGCATGGTGGCGAAGGTCAAGGTCAGCGACGGTCCGCCGATGCTCAAGAGCGAGAACGCACGACCTTCGGGCTGGGTGTACATCGATGCGCGTGGCCGGGACATTGCCTCGGTGGTTGCCGATCTGCGGCGGGCCATCAATGAACAGGTCAAGTTGCAACCGGGCATGAGCCTGAGCTACTCCGGGCAGTTCGAGTTCCTCGAAAGGGCCAACGCACGCCTCAAACTGGTGGTGCCGGCCACGCTGTTGATCATTTTCGTGCTGCTGTACCTGACGTTCGCCCGTTTCGACGAGGCCTTGCTGATCATGGCCACTCTGCCGTTCGCGCTGACTGGCGGGGCATGGTTCCTCTATCTGCTGGGGTTCAACCTGTCGGTGGCCACCGGGGTCGGCTTTATCGCCTTGGCTGGAGTTTCTGCCGAGTTTGGCGTGATCATGCTGCTCTATCTGAAGAACGCCTGGGCCGAACGTGAAGACCTCGGCGACAGCACTGAACGCGGACTGATGGCGGCGATTCGCGAAGGCGCCGTGCAACGTGTCAGACCCAAGGCCATGACCGTGGCCGTCATCATCGCCGGCCTGTTACCCATCCAGTTGGGCAGCGGAACCGGTAGCGAAGTGATGAGCCGCATCGCCGCGCCCATGGTCGGCGGTATGGTCACGGCGCCCTTGCTTTCCCTGTTTGTCATTCCGGCGGCCTATCGCTTGATGCGTCGTCGGCAGCTCTCTATCGAACCACTCACCCGTAAAGGAAAAGTCGTATGAAACTGACCCTTATTGCTGTTGCAAGCACCGTATTTGCGCTAGCGCTTTCTGCCCGCGCGGAGGATATGCCAGGCATGAAAATGGAGGGTATGGAGGGCATGAAAATGGAGCAGGAAACAAAGCAGGCTCCAGTCGCCAACGCCGAGGGCACGATCAAGGCCATGGACACTGCAAAGCATACGGTGACCCTCGCTCATGGCGCCGTACCAGCGGTGCAATGGCCGCCGATGACCATGGCCTTTTCAGTGACGAAAGATCAGTTGAAAGGGCTGAAGGTTGGAGACCATGTATCGTTTTCCTTCCAGCTGGAGGGCGGTAGAGCCACGATTGTTTCCATAAGAAAATGAAGCACTGATGTTGCTTGTGGCCGGTTGTCGCCTTTCGCGGGGCTGATACAGGATGCCCCAGGGAGACGGACAGCTATGCTGAAATCACTACTCGTCATCGCTATCGGCGCCTCCCTCGGGGCCTGGCAACGCGGGCTACACGTGGCAGGCTCGCTGGCGATGACCATTGCAGGGCTTGTATCGCTTCAATTGATTGGCACACGCTAGAGAGGTGATGAGTCATGAAAGGCTTTTTGGTGATTTTCATTACCCAACAGAGCCGTCGACATCACGGAAAAATGCTGGGTGACTGGCTCATCGACCTGGCCAAAGAGATGGGGCTGCGCGGTGCAACCCTGGCAACGGGTATCGAAGGTTTCGGGCATTCAGGGAAACTGCATTCCTCGCATTTTTTCGAGCTGGCCGATCAGCCTACCGAAATCCATATGGCAATTACCGAAGAAGAGTCCGTTCGCCTGTTTGAGCGACTTGAGGCCGAAGATATCTCCCTGTTCTACATAAAGACCCCGGTAGAATTCGGAGCTGTCGGTAAACAGGCGAACCAGCCTTGAAATCTGAGAAAAACAGGAATGTTGATGCCAGATACCAAGGACAAAAAAGCCCGTTAAAAAATGATCCACTGTAGGAGCGAGCTTGCTCGCGATGGACTCAAGAGCGCCGCGTTTAGCCAGTAAACACGCGTAATCGTTAACGACCATCGCGAGCAAGCTCGCTCCTACAGAGTTCTTGGCTGAACCGCCACTGACATATTCGCCGACTTTCCTGCTCGTGCAGATCGCTGTCCTCGCGACCGCAACACTTCGTTTACTCTTATCCGCCTGAATGATCAGTCGAGGATTCCAATGTCATCGTTTGTCTGTGCCGAAACGCTTTGGATCGATACGCCACATGGGCGACTGTTTACCCGACGCTGGTTGCCGGCGGGCGTGGAATACAGCCAGGTACAACCGCCGATCATCCTTTTTCATGATTCCCTGGGATGCGTCGAACTGTGGCGAGATTTTCCTGAGCGACTCTGTCAGACCACAAAGCGCGAGGTGATTGCCTATGACCGACTCGGCTTCGGGCAGTCGGATCCGTACCCGGGGAGCTTGCCGATGCATTTCATTCGCGACGAAGCCGAGCGCTTCTTCGCGCTGGTAAGGGCCGAATTCCAATTCGATCGGTTTGTCGCCATGGGCCATAGTGTGGGCGGCGCGATGGCAACAGTCTGCGCTTCCTTGTACCCGCAGAGCTGCGTTGCATTGATCACCGTTTCAGCGCAAGCGTTCGTAGAAGAGCAGACGCTGCACGGCATTCGGGATGCCAAGGCGCAGTTTCAGGTGCCGGGGCAAATGGCGCGTCTTGAGAAATATCATGGCGATAAAGCGCAGTGGGTGCTGTCAGCCTGGACGGATACCTGGCTGTCGGAGGCATTCAGCGGCTGGACGATTGAAGACACCATTGACTCGGTTCACTGCCCACTGCTTGTGCTTCATGGAGAGCAGGACGAGTACGGATCCGTTCAGCATCCCATGCGCATCGCCAGACTAGCGAGCGCGCCCGGGGAATACCTGATACTGGAAAATTGTCATCACGTCCCCCATCGAGAGGCCCCCGATGTCGTTCTGGGTGCAGTCGCCCGACTCCTTGGAATCAGCCATTGATGGATGAATGATTCCGGGTGTGGATTCAACGGGGGATGCAACGAATTGGATGCTGGTCACCAGGATCTGGTTCAAACCAGCGCCTGCAGCACCGTGGGTGCTGCAGTTGAGGTTCGAGGCCGCACATTGCTGGCGGCCTCGGGGTGCGCTACAGCGATCAGCTGTTGCTGTGATCGGTCGCCCTGGCTTTGCTTTGAGCTACAGCGGCTTCAGCTTTGTGTTTCTGGGCAACCTGGAAGGCTTCCATCGAGACTTTCCGGGCCGACTCCATGCGGGTGAAGGTCCGATCACCGCCACCGGTGGCCATGGCCAGGGAAGATGCGGTCAGAGCGGCGGCTACGAAGAGAATTTTCATGGATTTCATTTGGGTTTCCTCAAGTGAGAATTGGTAAATAACTAAAGTTTGTAAATAACTGATAAGGGTATTTATTTGCTAAAGCGGAACCTGGCTTTACCATCAAGCCAGGGCGGCGTGTCGTGCGGTCCCGGTGCCTTGCTCCAGACGCCCTTCGGTGCCTTTGTTTTTTGCATAGGCGGTGAGCACTACCATCATCGCGAAGCCACCGACGATGAGAACCGGATAGGCTGCCAGCAGCTCGACCAGCGAGTACTTCCAGGCCAGCGGACGACCAACTCCCAGCATGGCGGCATAGAACCACGACACGGCAGAGAGAGCGCCCGAGAACAGTGCGAGCATGCGCAGGTTGAAGGAAAGATTAAGTATCGAACCGGCTTTTTTCAGCGCCGGCAATACAGCGCTATGCAACAGGAAGCCGTTAAAGGTCAACAGTACGACTATGCCGATCTTGGCTTGCAGTTTTGGATTGAGGAAATACTCCATCCCCTTGCCGGCATAATCGATCCCGACAATACCAATGCCCGTAATCCAGAGCGCCCAAAGTGCAAGTACTACGGTTTTTTGCAGGCTTTCCATGTGCGCGTCATCATGATGACCTGAGGCATCTCCCTTCAGGAGTTGCTTGACCATTGCGACGTCGCTGGTCAAGACCAGGCCAATTGCAACACAGCAGGCGATTAGGTGGAAATATACAACGCCCAAACGAACATATTCCACGGTGGACGAAGAAAACATACTAAGTTCCATGGTGACCTCTTGTCTTCAATAGTGAATCAGCATGACGCTCGGTACGGCATGACTGGCGTTTGCCGTTGCTGATTGCAATTAAGATTCAGTAATCACTATTAATTAATCTTGCGGCATTATGCGGTCAAGATAATAGCGATCTTCGCGAATGAACTTTTAATCATTCGATCATGTAGTTTTTCTGGTAACAAAAACATCAATTCGCACTGGGTGCATATGAGGTTTTACTTCCGCTTCTTGGGCGGGCAGCGTGGCCCGGAACCCTGGCGACGAGCGGATCAGGCAATGGTGGTTGGACTGGCAGGGCTTCCGCCCCATTCGAGGAAACGGATCTTGTGGACTTCACCTTCGCTATCTTCATAGACCAGGGTCACCGGTACCATACCGGTCTTGTCGGATGTATCGGTGCGCTGCAGTACACGTTTTACATCGATTTCCATTCCGTAGTGGTATTCGACGGCCGAGACATGCGCGCCGGGTTCTTGCAGGCCGTTTTGGTCAAAGACACTGGGTGCGAGACTGGAAATCACGGCACTTACTACTGTGGCGATGTTCATTAGGCTTTACCTCTTCTGAAGTTCGCTTGACGAGGACCTAATGTGACACGTGATGAAAGCGAAGTTCACTAAACCTCGACGAACGCACCAACCTGAGTCGCCTGTAGTGGCTTCAGGCTCCCGGCTATTCCCCGCGCTTGACGCCTTACGACCATTCGTCCATTAAACGCCGTATTTGTTGGGTAAAACGCCTTTTTTTGATGTGGTCATAACATGTCATGACGGATTTTTGCGCAGGAATTCACTCGGTGGATGTGACAGTACATGGACCGAAAATGCCTGTTTTCTGACCAGGGGAGAAAGATCGGGTATTGGCCGTTTGGCATTCTGCTTGCGCTTCGGCTGATGCCATCAGCCGTGCTGCAGGAGTGTCAACTCAATGCGGCGCAGTGGCAGGCTGGAGACTTGCAGCGCTCGGTGAACAAGCTTGCTGCGATGCTTATCGTACTGACGTGGTGCATTGCCGCTATTGGTGTGTGGCGAGCGTGGGGTAATTGACAAAGGATCGACGGGAGTGGGGGGAGTGAAGCTGTCTCCAGTTCGGTAAATGGTACAGCAGCACTTCTCCCATCGGATCAGAACCAATGCAGGAGAGCAATGGTATACAACCAGCCGATGCAGAGGGTGATGATCAGGTAGATCACCACGAGCATCAGAGCGTAATTCCACATGACACTCACCTCCCATAATCGCGGTTTGAGGCGCGTCAGGGGCGTCTGATAAACCGAATGAACTCAGGTCATTCCCGTACCACAGCATCCGCGCTGCTCCTGAATCGGCGGGCACTTCACCGTACCAAACGAACAGAACACGCAGCAGTCACCAGGATTGGGGCGTAGCAGGGTTTTGCAACTGCCACACTCGTAGAAGAACTGGCAGGCGTCCGTGGGCATGGCTTCCTGCTTGGCGAAGCCGCAATGCGGGCAGGTCAAAACGGATTCGAGGATGACGGCGCTCATGGTTGCCTCACTTGTATACGGTGGGGATTCTGAATGTCGAGCCTGATGGTTTCTGCAGGAGCCTGAGCCATCGTCTTCTCCATTGAATCGATCTAACCTAGAGTCACTTTACACTCCGTACCCGGGTACAGAATCAAGGGGCGTGTGATGACGACAGGGCTGAGTATCGGCAAGCTGGCGCAAGCGGCCGGGGTGAACATCGAGACCATTCGTTACTACCAGCGACGCGGCTTGCTGGATGAACCGTCAAAGCCGCCCGGCGGTTATCGGCACTATCTACCGGAGCAGGTCAAACGCCTGCGCTTCATCAAGAGGGCGCAGGCGCTGGGATTCACGCTGGATGAGGTGGGCAGACTGCTGACACTTGATGCGGCCTGCACTTGTAGCGAGACTCGGGCACTGGCCGTGCGCAAACTGGCCAAGATCGAGCAAAAGATGGCCGACCTTGCCGCCATTCGGCAGGTGCTGGGCGAACTGGTGAAGAAATGCGATGAAGGCGGCGGCGGGGCCGTTTGCCCGATCATCGATGTGCTGAACAGGGAGTGATGCCTGGTTGCCGGGCTTCGTGCACAGGCATCAGGCCAGCACCCCGTACCCTGTAATCGCAAGGCTGCTTGCCAGCGGTCTGGAATGACTTTTTGGCTGAACGGTCAATTCAGATTCTCTTTTTTTGAACTCGGGCTGAACGCTCCTATCTAAAAAAACTGTGGGAAGGCTTCCCACATAACCATGCTGACTGGCTCTGAGGAGCCGTGCGGATACCGCAGTGGCCCCTTATTGCTGAAAATTAAGTTCGGGCCGGTTGGCGGCCGCTCCAAAGGGCGGCCGGAAACTCACTTGATATTGCGTTCAATACGGAGATGACGACGCAACTCCAAGCGGAGGTGCAACATGCTGCTCAAAAAATGTTTGTTGGCTCTGGCAATTGGCGGTGTCCTGTCGGCATCGACGATCCTGGTGCCCGATTACATCAGTAGTTTCTCCAGCGTGTACGCCAAAGATGGCGGCAGCGGTGGAGGCGGTGGTGGTCACGGTGGCGGAGGCTCCGGAGGCGGTGGTCACGGTGGTGACGGCGCAGGCGGTCACGGTGGCGCTGGCCATGGAGAAGGTGGCGATCATGGTGCGGCAGGTCATGGAGAGGGTGGTGATCATGGTGCCGCAGGCCGTGGAGAGGGCGGCGATCATGGTGCTGCTGGCCGTGGAGAGGGTGGTGATCATGGTGCTGCTGGCCGTGGAGAGGCTGGCGATCATGGTGCTGTAGGTCATGGCGGTCCGGGGCGCGGCGATGCTGACCATGGTGGCATGGCCGGGAACCGAGGCCCGGGCAATGCGCATGACAACGCAAAGGACAATGACAATGATGCAGCCAGGGGCGCTGCCAGAAACGACGCCGATGCGGCCAGGAACGCGGCAAGAGCTGATGCGGATGCAGCCCGGGATGCCGCCAAAGCTGACGCGGATGCAGCTCGGGACGCTGCAAAAGCTGCTGGCGTAGTGGATGCCGATGCTGCCCGGGCCGCGGCAGATGCGGCTCGAAACGCTGCCAAGGCAGACGCCGATGCCGCGAGGGACGCTGCTCGGGCTGCTGCAGATGCAGCCCGCAACGCTGCCAAAGCCGAAGCGAACAAGGCCAGGGAGGCGGCCAGAGTCGAGGCGAACGAAGCCAGAGAGGATGTGGCGGACGCCCCGGATATCGACATGGCTGAGGTACAACACTAAGCCTGCACCTTGCGCAATTGGCACGGCAGGCATACTCGTAGAAAACGTCCCGGGAGCTTGAGGGACGTATCGGCAAAGAGTCGCAAATCCTGTGGAGACATGGGGTTTGCGACTTTTTCGGCATCGTGACGAGTGGTCCGAAACCAGCGGCAGTGTTTGTTGACTCAGTCTGGCTTCGCCTTGAGCAACCAATACCCGATCCGCTGGAAGATGATGCCGAGCACGATCTCCATCAGCATTCTCAGGGTGTTTCATTGCGCGCCAGGGTGTTACGGGGCGTAGTGGTGAAGCCGCGGCTCGGCAAGGTTGTCGAGGTATGAGATAAGCTTGAGCCGCATCGGCGCACGACAAAGGAGAGGTGATGAATGGAATCGTTTAGCGTTCGCGAGCTGAAAACAACTGACACTGAAGCATTGTTGGCATTCGAAACCCATAACCGTGAATGGTTCGAATCTCATATTGATGCGCGCGATCCGGCTTTTTACTCGTTGCAGGGTGTCGCCGATCATATCGAAAGCTATTTATCCGATTTTGCCAGCGGCGCCTGGCACCCGTTTGTCATCGTGGATTCCAGTCGGGCAATCGTTGGGCGAGCCAATCTGAAAAGCATCGACCCGGCGTCAGGTTCTGCTGAAGTGGGCTACCGGATCGATCAACGCGCGTGCGGGCAGGGGCTGGCAACGTTGGCGCTGAGGCATCTGATCCGGCAGGCACATTTGCGTTGGGGGCTGACGCAACTGGTTGCCTTTGCCTACAAGGAAAATGCAGGCTCAAGAAAAGTCCTCGATCGGTGCGGCTTCCGCCTGGAACAACCCTCCTGTAACGAAAGCACGGGGAACGAAGAGCGATTCGTCCTGTTGCTTTAGACAAGAGCCCCGGTCACTCCTGCTGTGCTTGATCTTCATCCACCTCTTTCCAGCTGTCATCCGGATCAAAGCGCTTCATGGCCTTGGCGAGTTTTTCACCACCGGGCCCCAGGTCTTTCTCGAACACCTGGCCATCATGGCTGATCATGAAACTCATCACCCCGGTGTCGTTGTATTTCGCCGGCCAGGCGATCAGTGCAAAGCCCCGGCTCATCTTGTCACCGATCAGGTAACTGTAGGCGCCACCCGGAGCCGAAGGTCCCTGGCCATCAAGGATACGGAAGCGGTATCCATGCCAGTCTTCGTCGGCAATGGCTTTGCCGAACGAAGGCCCTAGCGGGCTGATCTGTTCGCTATCGTCTTCTGCCCAATAGAGCCCATCGTGTTTGCCCGGGGTGCTGAAGATTTTCTGCGCATACTCGAGGGCGCCATCACCGTCTCGATCGACCGACGCATAGTCCATCTGGGCGTCGTGGTAGGCCAGCACCGATTGCACCGCGGCGAGTTCATTGCGGCCGATTTGACGTGCACGGATCTCGGCACTGCCGGCCTTCAAGTCAAAGCGCCAACCGTCGGCGGCTTTTGTCATGGGGATGGGCAGTGTCCAGTTCTTGCTGCCGACCGCCAGGACTGCCTTGCGGTCGCTGGTGTTTTCAATGTGATGTTGTTCGCGGTATTGCTGTAGAAACGCGTCCACATCTTCGCGCTGCACACCTTCACTGGGGATGTAACTGTGCCAGTCACTGCCCAGCAGCTCGGTCAGGCGTGCCTGGTCGGAATGTTCCGTGCCCAATGCTTCAACGAACGCTTCAGCGGCCTTTTCCGGTGTTGGAAACGCCTGCTGCGCCGTCGCCATGCACGACCACGCCAAGCCGACAGCTATCGCAAGGACATGAGGGAGCAAGCCCGTGAGTCCTTTCACTCCTGGATGGTTTTTCAACGGCGGCCTCCCCTTTGACGTGCTGGTGGACTGGACGGCCGACTGATCTGCTGACCGGCCGATCGTGAGGCACTTGGGCGTTGCGCGGATGACTGGCTCGCCCGGCCACGATTGGCCTGGAGGTTGGCCTGGGACGGTGAGCGCGCGCCGGCGAACGCATTATTGCGGGCACTGCCGGCACTGGCGGCCGGCCGTTTGTTGGTTCCTTGACGCGCCTGCGCGCCACCCTCTTTGCGCTGATTGAGCTGGGAGGCCTGGTTCCTGGGTTGTTGACTGGCCTGGCGATTCTGGTTCCTGGGTTGCTGATCGGCCTGGCGATTCGCGTTCCTGGGCTGCTGATTGTCCCGGGTGTTCCTGGCAGTCCCCTGGCCCCTGTCAGCTGCCTTGGGTCTGTCTGCACCGGCCTGCAAGCGGTTGCCGCCCGCGGCTTCGGACTGGAGTTTGCGCGTTTGGTCACGGGCTTCACGGTTGCTGGTGGCAGGTCGCTCGATACCGTGCTTGTCCATTGAATTGCGCGCATTTTCACGGGCCTGGGCGCGCTGGGGATTGTCCCCGCGATAGGCTTCACGCTGGCTGGCACCGTTCAATTGGCGGCCGTACTGTTCGCGGCTCTTGTTGTCGCGGTAGGGAACGCCATTGCGGTGCACCGGGTTGTGCTGCCATTTGTTCTGGTTGTTGGTGATGCGGTTGTTGCCGTTGATGTTGTTGTAGCGGTTGACGTCGATGTCGACGTCGTTATTGCCCCAGTCACATTCACCCCACAACGCCCCGACGATGGCTACGCCGGTACCAAACGCGAGCCCGGCCATCAAGGCCTGACCGGGGTAATAGGCGGGCGGCGGTGGATAGTACACGGGCGGCGACGCCGGGTAGGCCCAGGTGCCGTAGGTGGTTGTCGGGTTATAAGTGGGGACGTACACCACCTGCGGATCGGAAGGCTGGATGATGATGGTTGAACTGCTGGCCGGTGCCGCTTCCGGTGCAGGGGCTGGAGCCGCTGACTGTGTTGTGGTCGTGGCCGCCTTGGCCGGCGCCGCGACGTTCTGAATAGTCACGTTCTGATACTGGTTGCTTTGCAGGTTGCCAGCGGCCTGGGCCTGGCGCCGCAAGCGTTGTACGCCGTTCATGACATCGTCGGGCTGCGCCAGGAAGGCATCACCCAGGCGTTGTACCCAGACGGGATCCTGCCCCAGCGTTGCCAGAACCTGCGGGAAGGCGACCAGCGCCTGCACGCTCGGATCCCAGGGTTGGCTCGCTACTTGTTTGACCGCATCGTCACCCTTGGCGTCGGGGTGCGCTTTGGACCAGCTTACCGCCTCACCGACTTCCCCGGGGTACGTGGTGGCCATCAGTACCTGTGCCAGCAAGGGGTCCGGGTACAGCGCAATGGGCGCCAGCATTTGATCCAGTTGTTCCTGGGTAAACACCGGATCCTTGGCCGCCGCTGTGACGGGTGCCGCATTGGTCGTGCTTGCCGGTGCCGGTGCGGCCGTATCCGCACCCAGTGCCATGCAGGACGGTCCGCTCAACAGCAGTACGGCCGACAATGTGTAAAGTAATGGAATGTGCATTGCACCCCCCATGAGGTCAGGCAGGCTTGAAATGAGTGGATCATCCCTGGCAGGTGCAAGCCGGCTATGCAAGCCACAGAGCTCAGCCCCGACACCGCTTCCTAATGGTAGCAGCTCATTTCAAGGACCCCGGTTGGCTTTAAAAAGTTGTGACGCTGATCCCGATCAATGTGCGCTGGCATCGCTTTCGTGTTCTTCGGCGAATGCCATGAAGACCTTCAGGTCCAGCACATCCAGCTTGATCTGGGCGATGAACGCCGAGAAGGCCAGGTTGGCGGCCAGGATACGCAGGTCCGAGGCCCAGGCCGGAAGATAGACCGGTGCCTTGAGCCAGCCTGAGTCGAACAGTGGCGCCAGGCGCAGGGTGTCCGCCAGGCTGAGGCGCCCTGCAAACAGATGCCCGATCAGTTCCGGCCGGTTATCGCGGATGGCAATGCGCAGCAGCGTGTGGACGCCGAGCAGCCCGGTCAGGTAAGCGGCGTCCTTGGTAAACGCCGAACCGCCCCGCAGATCGACACCGCGGAACACTCGTTGGGTCGAGCGGAAGGATTCCTCTTGTGTCTGCCCGGCCGCCAGAAAACCTTCGAACACCTGGATGAAGTCGGCGCCCTCCAGCGCCTGCTGGACGGCGAGTACGCGCAGGGCCAGGCGACGCAGGCGGTTGATGTCCATGCTGCCGGTGAACAGTTCGGCCAGGGTGGCAATGCCTTCCTGGGTCTGCGTCGTGCGGGGCGCTCCCAGGCCCAGGCTGGTGAGGTTGGGCTGCCGCGCGCCGTTTTGTGCCGTGGCGACATGGACGAAGGCCTCGTGTTGCAACAGCTGATTCTTGTCCAGCTCGGTGAACAGTGCGCTGGCGCGCAGGCGAATGCGACTCGATCCGGCGATGGCCTTGGCGGCCAGGTTCGGATCGAGCACGACCGTGATCTGTCCGGCCCCGAAGAAACGGTCCAGTTCCGGTCGAAGCCAGTCGGCGAACGCCTTGGCCGGGATCTCGGCCGGGCTCGGCGGAATCTGCGCACCGCCCAACAGGGCGTCGGTGGTCTTGAGGAAGAAATTGGCGGCGTCGAGCATGCTCAGTTGCAAACGCGAGTAATAGAAGTCCGGACGCCGGTACAGCGCTGACGAATAGTGGGTAAACGCCGGGGTACCCATGGCCCCCAGCATGTGCCCGGCCGTGGCATAGCTACGGGCGGTCATGGCGAGGAAGTTCCCGGCCGGATGCCCCACATCGCAACGGCGGATAAAGGTTTCCAGGGCGGCGATGTCGGCGCTGTGGTCGCGGGGCTGCAACTCGACCCTGGGCAGTTCGGCACGCCCGCCGCGCCATTTCGCCAGGAAGTCTTCCTCGATCCCGTCCGGCCAGGACAGGGCATCGAGCACGCGGATCTTGCGGGTCAGACCGGGCAGGGCGGCATCGAGCTCGGACAGGTCAGCGGCGCTCATGGATATCTCCTTGAGTGACAATGTGGCGTTACAAAAGCTTAGCCGTCGCGCGCGGATACGTGTTGGGCACGGGCCGCTCGGGCAAAGTCGATGAAGGCCTTGAGCGCTGCGGGCACGTGGCGGCGACTCGGGTAATACAGGTGCAGGCCCGGATAGTAGGGGCACCAGTCGGCCAGTACCTGGATCAGGCGGGCATCAGCCAGGTGCCCGCTGACCATGTCCTCGAACACATAGGCCAGACCCACACCTTGCAAGGCCGGGCCGATCATCAGGCTGACATCGCCGAGGGTGAGCGGGCCGCTGACTTCGATTTCCTGGGTGATCGCGCCGCGTTCGAATTCCCATCGGTAGATCGCGCCGCTGGGAAAACGATGGCGGATGCACGGCAGGCCATGCAAGTCCTCGGGTTGGCGTGGTGCAGCATGCCGTTCGAAGAATGCCGGGGAGCCCACGACCACCGAGCGCATGTTCGGCCCGATGGGCAGCGAAACCATGTCGGCTTCCAGGCGATTGCCGAAGCGTACCCCTGCGTCAAAACCGCCGGCGACCACATCCACCAAGGCGTCGCTCTCGACGATCTCCAGGCGGATATCCGGGTACGCCTGCAAGAACTGGCTGACAATCGGCAGCAACACCAGCTCGCACGCCTGTCGTCCTGCGGTGATGTGCAGGTTGCCCGAGGGCTTGTCGCGAAAGTTGTTGAGGTCTTCCAGTGCATCGTCGATGTCACGAAAGGCCGGTTTCAGCCGGGCGTAAAGGCGTTCCCCGGCGTCGGTCAGGGCCACGCTGCGGGTGGTGCGGTTGAACAGTCGTACGCCCAGGCGATTCTCCAGGGCGCGCAATGAGTGACTCAAGGCCGAGGGCGTGAGGCCAAGTTCCACTGCCGCCCGACTGAAGTTCAGGTGCCGGGCGATGCACAGGAAAATCGACAGGTCAGCAGTGGAGGGGGATTTCATTTATGAGCGCCTTTCACTAAGCCATGCAAATTTCCTGGGATTATCACATCAGTAGCACGCGCTTAAAGTCGCATCAACTCATCGAGAAGGCCCGGCAATGTCGCACGGGTCGCTGACAGGAGGAGTTGAAATGCGTACCTGGTTCATTACTGGCGCTTCCCGTGGCTTTGGCACCCTCATCGCAGAACACGCCCTGCGTGCCGGCGATGCCGTTATCGCCACTGCCCGCAAGCCACAAGACATCACTGACCGTCTGGGTGACCACCCAAACCTGCTCGCCGTGCGGCTGGACGTCACCCGCGAGGAAGAAGCGCATCAGGCGGTCGCGCAAGGCATCAAGCGTTTCGGGCGTATTGACGTGCTGATCAACAATGCCGGTTTCGGTGTGCTGGGCGCGGTGGAAGAAACCAGTGCCAGCGAAACGGAGCGTCTGTTCGCCACCAACGTGTTCGGCGTGCTCAACGTCACCCGCGCCGTACTGCCGCACATGCGTCGCCAGCGCAGCGGTCATGTCATCAACATCTCGTCGATCGGCGGCTATCAGGCCTACATGGGTTGGGGAGTCTACGGTGCCACCAAGTTTGCGGTGGAGGGCATTACCGAAGCGCTGCATCAGGAGCTGGCGCCCTTGGGCATCCATGCGACCGTTGTCGAGCCCGGGTTCTTCCGTACCGATTTCCTGGACGAGCAGTCGCTGATCAAGACCGCCCTGGAACTGCCGGACTACGAGGAAACCGTGGGCAAGATGCGCCAGTTTGCCGAAGGCGCCAACCATGCGCAGCCTGGCGACCCGGTGAAGTTTGCCGAAGCGATGCTTGCGTTGGTCAACGCCCAGGAGCCACCACAACGCCTGGCACTGGGCAGCGACACCGTGGCTCGAGTCGAAGCGAAAAACCGCTTTGTGCAAGCGGAACTGAGCGAATGGAAAGCGCTGGCGCTGTCCACCGATTTCAAGGTCTGACGCGACGGCCCAACGCGGGTTTCAACAGGTGCGCAACAACCGGGCGAGTCCCGGTTTTTGCGTTTGTGCAGATAAGCTCATGCCGATGTTTATTCCATGACCGCTGGCGGCTCTTCCTGTGTCTGCGGGCTTGGGGCTTTGATAATCAGCAACAATGGCATGACCGCCAGTGACAACAGCATCAGCAGCTTGAAGTCATCCACGTAGGCGATCCAGCTGGCTTGCACATTGACCAGGGCGTCCAGGGTGGCGCGGCCAGAGGCGGCCATCGGGTCCAGGAAACTCTTGATCACTGCGGCGTCGAAGGCGCGGTTGAAGGGTGTGATGTAGGCACCGATCTGCTCGTGGTTGGCCTGGATGTTCTGGGTGAGCAGCACGGTCACGATGGAAATCCCGACGCTGGAGCCGACATTGCGCGACAGGCTGTAGAGCCCGGTGCCTTCGGCGCGCAAGGAGGTGGGCAGGGTCGCGAAGGCCACCGTGGTCAGTGGCACGAACAGCAGGCCCAGGCTGGTGCCCTGGATGAAGCCGACCCAGATGACGGTTTGCATCGACACGTCCGGCGTCCAGCCGGTCATCAGCCCCATCGACAGTGCTGACAATCCCAGGCCCGTCAGCAGCAACAGGCGGGTATCGACTTTGCCCAACAGGCGACCGGCGAGGAACATGGTCAGCATCGTGCCCAGGCCACGCGGGCCCATCACCATGCCGGCGGTCAGCACCGGGTAGCCCATCAGGGTTTGCAGGTAGGGCGTCATCAATGCCAGTGAGGCCAGGTAGGTAATGCCGACGATGAAAATGAAGATGACGCTGATCGAAAAATTGCGATCCTTGAACAGCTTCGGGCTGATGAACGGGGCGTCGGTGGTGAAGGTGTGGACCACAAACACGTACAGGGCGACAGCGGCCACTATCGCTTCGACCAGGATTTCCCCGGACGCGAACCAACCCAGTTGCTCACCCCGGTCCAGGAACAGTTGCAGGGCCATGATCGCCACGCTCAGCGAGCCGAAGCCGAGCCAGTCCAGGCGGGTCGTGGTGTCGGTGCTCGTTTCGCTGACGTAATAGACGATCCCGGCCAGCGCCAGCAAACCAATGGGCAAATTGATGAAGAACACCCAGCGCCAGCTGAAGCTTTCGGTCAGCCAGCCACCGAGCATCGGCCCCAGCACGGGGCCGACCATGACCGACACACCGAACAGCGCCATGGCCGAGCCGCGCTCCTTGAGGCTGTAGATGTCCAGCAGAATGCCTTGGGACAGCGGCACCAGCGCCGCGCCCGCCAGGCCCTGCAGCAGGCGGGCAAGGATGATTTCTTCCAGCGATTGCGCCAGGCCGCAAAGGATCGACGAGACCACGAAGCCGACAATCGCCCACAGCAGCACGCGTTTGCGCCCGAAACGCCGGGCCAGGAAGGCAGACGGCGGCGTCATGATTGCGGCGGCGACAATGTAGGACGTCAGCACCCAGTTGATCTGGTCGGAACTGGCCGAGATGCTGCCTTGCATGTAGGGCAGGGCGACGTTCGCGATGGTGGTGTCGAGCGCTTGCATGATCACCGCCAGCACGACGCACGCGGTGATCATCCCGCGATGGGCCACCGGTTCGGTCGCGGCCGGGTCAGTCATGGACGGCGGCCTTGCTCGCCAGCAAACCCGAGAACAGGTGCGGCAGGCCACGGGCCGAGCCGGTATCGATCTCGGCCTGCACACTCATGCCGGTGCGCAGCGGCGGTTTTCCCCCGGCATCATCGATGCTGATGCGCACGGGAATCCGCTGCACGACCTTGACCCAGTTGCCCGTGGTGTTTTGCGCCGGCAGCAACGAGAAGCTCGAACCCGACGCCGGGCTGATGCTGTCGACGGTGCCGTGCCACTGCACGCCGGGGTAGCTGTCGACGCTGATCTGGACGGACTGGCCGGGTTTCATGTGGGTCAGTTCGGTTTCCTTCGGCGACGCCGCGACCCACAGGTGGTCGGCCGACACCAGGCTGATGCCCGATTGCGGTGGTTGCAGGTAGGAGCCGACTTGCAGCGAATCGACGTTGGTCACGACACCGTCAAACGCAGCCCTGACCACCGAGTTGTCGAGGTTGCGCTGCGCTTCGTCGACCGCTGCCTGGGCGACCCGATACGCAGGCTGTTGTTCGACGGGGGTGGCGATATTTCCGCCCAGTTGCGCCAGCACCATTTGTGCCGTGGCCTTGGCCACGGTGATTTTTTGCCGGGTGCTGTCCAGCGCATGCCGGGCATCGTCGTAGTTGGTTCTGGACACTGCCGCAACGCTGACCAGGGTTTGCTGGCGCTGGAAGCTGGCCTGGTAGTACGCAAGGTCGATTTGTGCCTGGTCGATTTCGGCCAGCGCCTGCTGGTAATTGGCCTGGAGATTGAGGATCTGGTTACGCACATTGCTCAGCTGCGCCCTGGCGCTGGCCAACGCAATCTCAAAGGGCTCGGGCTTGAGGGTGAACAGGACCTGGCCCTTGACCACCCGCTGGTTGTCCTTGACGTCGACCGAGGCGACCAGGCCCGAGACATCGGTGGAGACACCGACATGATCGGCTTGTATGTAGGCATTGTCGGTGGCAACGATCTGCCCGCCCGTGACATACAGGTAACCACCGACCACCAGCACCACAGGCAGCAAGGCAAAGAGCGTGGTGCGTACGAGTTGCCGCCTCGGCCGGGCCAGGGAGGCATTGCCCGGCCCGGCCGAGGTGTGCCCGAGGTCCGGTTTGCGCGATTCGGCTGACGAGGGGCCTTCAAGCCGTGGGGCCCTGGGCATCGCGGCAGGCTCGGCGGGTGGCTTCAGGCGTTGATCAGTCATGACGACGCTCCTCCTCTTCGATGGGAAGACTGCAGGCTTCGATCAGATTGGACCTCATGCGCTTCATCATCCCCAGCAGCAGCTGTTCCTCTTCGGCAGAGAATCCGCGGGTGGCCTCCTGGCGAGTCGAGCGGCCCATGTCACGCATCAGTTGCAGAAGCGGATGAGCCTGCTCCGTCAAAAACAGCAGGGACAGGCGTCGATCCGTGGGATGACGACGTCGCTCGACCAAACCGCGCTCGGCCATTTTGTCCAGCAGACGCACGAGGGTGATCGACTCCAGTTCCAGCAGGTCCGCGAGCCCTTTTTGATGGATGCCTTCATGGGTCGACAGCATGGCCAGCACTTGCCACTGCGACCGGGTGAGGCCGACATGCCGCGCGCGCTGTTCAAACCGCTTGCGCATCAACCGGGCGCTGTCATGCAGGGCAAAACCTAAGGTCAACGGGTCAGTCATGGTGAGATCTGCTGCTGATGAGTTAACTCATCATAGTTGAGCTTGTAATTAGTCAGCTATCTATATTTGCGAAATAATTCAGGTGAAACGATTCTCTCGACGGCGCCGGGGTGACTGGCATTGAGCGGCGCCTTTCAATACCTCGAGAGCGTTCCTTAAAAAGTGCCTTGCGGCCGGTAAACCCGACCTCAGAGCAGGCTCCAGGACACCCCGACGTACATCGCCATGCCCTCGCCGGGTGTGGAGCGTGCCGCGTCCAGTCCTTTGTCGTCGTAGCCCGGCGTGACCGTGGCGGCATAGTGCTTGTCGGTCAGGTTGCGCAGGTCCAGCCAGGTCTGCCAGTCGCCCTTGGGCGCGTTGTAGCCCAACGTTGCACCGAATATGGCGTAGGGATCGGCGTAGTAACTGTTGGCGTAATCGACCGCCACTCTGGACGCCCATTGCGTGTTGAACGCGGCGAAAAAGCCTTGTGGCCAGTCATAGCGCAGTTCGCCCTGGTAATAGTGCATCGGCAGGCCCGGCAGGCGGTTGTCGCCCAAGCGCTCATCGTCGCGGTAGTGGAAGTCGCTGAAGGTATAGCTCTGGCGCAGGCTCAATTGGCCGCCATCGTCCGGCGACCAAAGCGGGCTCAGCAGGCTGGCTTCCACGCCCTGGTGCACGGTGGGGCTGGCGTTGAGTTCGTAGGGCGTGGTGGCGTTGGCATCCGGCAACACCGAAAGCAATTCATGGCGTACCTGGGCGTAGTACCAGGCCAGGCTCCACTGCCCCAAGGTGCTGTCACCACGTCCACCGATTTCCAGGGTGGTGGCGGTCTGGTTTTGCAGCTTCACCGGATCGCGCTGGGCACCGGTGGCGACGCCGCTGCCGACGGGGAAGCGAATATTGGAGCTATAGATCAACGACCAAGGGTGCGGCGCCTCGACCGAGCGGCTGAGATTGCCGAACAGTTGCACGTCAGGCGTCAATTGGTAGCGCAGGCCCACGCGCGGGGCGTAGTCCCAGTCGTGCAGGCTGGTCTTGCCGCCTTCCTGCGGGAAGGTGACGTCGCTTTCACGGCGGGTGTAGATGGCGGCGAGGCCGGTGGTCAGCCACAGGTCGTCGGCGATCTCCAGGTCATTGCCGGCATGCAGGACCGTGTCCGAGCCCTGATAGGTGAAGTTGCGAATCAGCGTGCCCGGTGCGTAGCCGGCGGTGTTGCCGGTGGGGATGCGTACGAACTCGCTGGCGCCATCATTGGGCAGGTGTTTGGTCACGCGCAGGCCCAGCGTGCTTTGGCTTTGCAGACCCCGGAGCGTGTGGCGGCGCTTGTAGTCGAACGTGCCGCTGACGTCCGTGTACGCCACCTTCAGGCGGTTGGGGCCTTCGCTCAAGTCCATGGGATAGTCGTGGTAGACCAGGCCGGTCTGGACGCTCGAATCGTCATCGATGTACCAGGTGGTCTTGTTGCCGATGAACGTGCTGCCCGGCTCGTCGCGGCGGTCGTCGCGCGCCACATAGGCGGGGTTGGCCGCCCGTGGGTCGTGCTCGATGGAGTGCTTGGTCACGCGCCCCGCGAGCTCGTTGTCGGTCTGGCGGTGGCGCAGGTAGAAGCGGGTTTCCAGGTCGGGATTGAGGCGATAACCGAAGTTGGCGATGACGCCCTGGCTCTCGCTGGCCGTATGGTCCTGGTAGCCGTCGGCGTTTGCCTCGGTCATGGCCACGTAGTAATCGAAGTCGCCGAGCACTTGCCCGGAACTGACCTGGCGCTGCAGGTAGCCGTGGCTGCCGGTCGCGTAGCGCACCTGCAACAACGGTGAGTCGTAGCCGGTGTGGCTGACGTAATCGATGGCACCGCCCAGGGCCAGTGCGCCCCGGTCGAGACCGTTGGCGCCGCGCAGCACTTCCACATGGTCGAGCCACAGCGGCTCCAGCAATTCATAGGGCGTGCCGCCAGGGCCGGTCAGAGGCAGACCGTCGAGCATGGCGTACAGCCCCGAGGCGTGGGCACCCGGTGCACGGTTGATGCCCGATCCGCGGATCGAAATCTTCACCCCTTCGTTGCCCGCCGATTGGGCATAGATCCCGGGCTGGTAAGCCAGCACATCCTGGTTGCTGGCCACGCGCCCCTGCAACGGGCGGCGCAGGTCGACCACGTTGGTGCCGCCGGGCACCTGGGCCAGCCGAGCCTTGGCGTCCTCGATCGCCCGGTCTTCGTCGCTCTGGTCTTCGGCCCCGATCAGCACTTGTCCCAGTTCCAGGCCCTGAGCCTCGGTCATGGCCGGGCAAACAATGGCCATGCCCAGCAACGCGGCGGGCAAGTATTCAGGCGAGGGCATTGGGGAAACTCCAGACAGACGGAAACGGGCAAGGAACAGTGCGACGCAGGAAGGGACGAAGGAAACACATGGCAATTTTGTAGTTTTTGCCCTGGCTGGCCCGCATCGATGCGGCCAGGCGGCTGATCGAGGATTCGGATGTACCGCTCAAGCGCCTGGCCGATAACGTCGGCTATGCCAATACGGATGGGTTCAGAAGGGCCTTCATGCGGCGTCTCGGTGTTGGGCCGAGCGACTATCGCAAGCGGTTTTCATCAGGATGAAGGGAAGCAGTTTTCAAGGCCGGTTCAGAACGGCCATCCTTGAAAAAGGCGGCTGGATAGCCGCCAGAACAACACCCGATGCAACGTCGGTTATGAGACTAACGCACGCCTGCCTGGCGTAACGCGGCGGGGGTGTAATTGTTCGCCGATGCGACGGCGCCGAATTCAATGCTGCGCTTTTCTTCGTTTTTCAGGCCCAGTACCGAATAGCGGCCGGACTGCAGGTCATAGAGGGCTTCAGCGGTATAGCCAGGCACTTGCTTGTGGTAGTACTGCTGGGCATGCCCTTCACCCACGCGCCACAGTTGGCCGCGTCCGTCGTAATGGTCCACTTCCGCCAGTTGCCAGGTGTCCTCATCGAAATACATGTGTCGTGTGGCGTAGATATGACGTTCGCCTGGCTTGACCTTGGCCACCACCTCCCAGACACGGTGCAGTTCGTAGCGGGTCAGGTCCTGGTTGATGTGTCCGGCCTTGAGGATGTCGGCGTACTTGAGCGTCGGTGAATCGAGTTTGTAGCTGTTGTATGGGATGTACAGTTCCTTCTTCCCGACAAGTTCCCAGGTGTACCGGTCAGGTGCGCCGTTGAACATGTCGTAGTTGTCCGTCGTGGCCAGGCCATCGGCGGCAGTGGCCGGGCCGTCATAGGCAACCTGTGGCGCACGGCGAACGCGGCGCTGTCCGGCGTTGTACAACCAGGCGTCACGGGGTTCCTTGACCTGATCGATGGTTTCGTGGATCAGCAACACGTTACCGGCCAGGCGGGCTGGTCCGGTTACACGCTGGATGAAGTAAAACAGGATGTTTTCGGCTTTGCTCTTGTCCAGGTCAGGCAGTTCACGAGGGTAGGAGATCTCGTCCTCCAGTTGGATCATGCTGAAAGACCCGTCAGTTTGCGGTTGGACGCGGGTTGCCAGGCGGTTGACGTTGCCGCCACGATAACGGGTCATGTGGTTCCACAGCACTTCGATGCCATTTTTGGGCACAGGGAAAGCGTAGTAACGGGTATCGGAAAAGCCGGTCAGGCCGTTGCCGCCATCAACTTCTTCAGTCTTCACCGCACTGCCCTTGATGACCGAATAGATGTCTGCTGGTACTGCCGCTGTGCGATGGGTGGGGTAGACCGGGATTTTGTAGCTGTCCGGGTAACGCTTGAACATCGCCAATTGGCCTGCAGACAGCTTGTCCCTGTACTTTTCGGCGGTGGCTGCCGTGATGACGAACAAGGGTTTTTCGTTGGCAAACGGGTCACTCAAAAAGCCTTTGCTGTCCACGGTGCCAGCCGTTGTTGGCAGACCTCCGGTCCAGGCCGGAATGCTGCCGTCGGCGTTTGCGGCCTTGACGCCACCCATTGGCGTCAGTGTCGTACCCAGCTGTGCGGCTTCCTCGGGAGACACCTTTGCCAAAACGGCCGTGGCCAGTAGCGAAAGCGCCAGGACGCCGGATTGCACAAGTATTTTTGTTGTTTTCATGTAGTCGCTCTCAAGTTTTGGAACCGCTCGGGAATGCACACCGGCGCGAGCGCAACAGCGTTGCGATCGGTTGGGGTGTCAGTTATGGGTACTGTCGAAGAATCATGTGCAGGGCCGCGTAATACGCGTCTTTGATCATGGCCGACTGCTCGTGCTCGATCGGCTTCGGCAGGCCCTCGGCCAGGTCCTGGTATTTCACTCGGTGGGTGCCTGTTCGAAGCATGGCAGTGAGCGGTCGATGACCACCCAGGGTTGTGCCGAGGCGCACCACAGGTGCAACTTCGGTGGGGTGTTGGCCGGTTCGGCCAGGGTGCCGGCCTTGACCGCTAGCACGCCGGGCATTGCGGTAATTTCCGAGTACAGCGCCGAGCCACACCGGGTGCAGAAGTAGCGGCGAACCGGCAGGCCGCTACCGCCGGCCTTGGCATAGCAGCCGAGGCCGGCGCCTTGGATCAGAAAGCCCTCAGCCTGCACCAACAGGTTGACCGAGAAGGCGCTGCCGGTCTGCTTCTGACAGTCGCTGCAATGGCAGACCGCTGTGGACAGCGGGGCGAGGTGGCTGGAGTAGTGGATACCGCCGCACAGGCAGCTGCCTTTGATCGTGTTCATGAGCGCTCTCATTGGTTGGAAGAGTTCAGGGGCGAGGTAGCGGGCTGCCATTGGCTGGCTCGCAGGGCGGTATGCTTGAAGCTGTGTCGGGCGCAGAGCAGCAGCGGGCAGGCAAGGGCGCAGGCGATCAGCGTGACGATCAGGATCGAGTAGCGAATGGCGAAGGGGTCGACCAGTACGTAGTCGGTGATGACGCCGATAGCCAGCGGGCCAATGCCAACACCGAGCAGATTCAGGACTCCGGTGAACAGGGCAATGAACTGTCCGCGCATCGGCGCGGGCGCTATTTCGACGATCAATGCCGGGCCGATGCCGAACAGGCAGACCCAAAGGGCGGCGGATAGGGCCAGGAACGGCAGCGCCAGCGGGGCGCTGGGCGCCAGCAGTAGCGGTGTGGCGAACAGCGGCAGAACCATGCTGGCGCTGATCGCCACACGCAGATTGCCATTGGCCACGCCGCGCCGGCGCCAGTATTCACCCAGCCAACTGGCACCGAGCACGCCGAGCGGCGAGCTGACGCACATGATCAGCCCCATCACGGTGCCGGCCTTGGCGTAAGTCCATCCGAACTCGCGGACCAGGTAGCTGGGGACCCAGGCGCCGCCGCCGTACACTGCGGCGTTATAGCAGCCCATACCGACCACAATGGCGACGAAGGTGCGTCGGTTGGTGCGCAAGAACGTCAGCACTTCATCCATTGGCACGCCTGGCGCCATTGAGGACCGCGTCGTCCGTCCGGCGCGATTCAGTCGTGGCTCCGGCACACCGAACATCAACAGCAGAACGATCAGGCCCGGCAGGCCGATCGACATCAATGTGGTTTGCCAGGGGGCCAGAGTGCCAAGCAAAGGCAGGGTCAGTGGATGGGCGCTGAAGTAACCCAGCACCAGGCCGGTGGCGAGTAAGCCACCGCCAACACCGACCGGGCCGCCGGCACCGAACACACCGAGGGCGCGGCCACGTTTGTGCGGCACGAACAGGTCGCTGATCAGCGATACGGCACCCGGCAGCAGAACGGCCTCGCCGACCGCCACACCAACGCGTGCCAGCAGCAGGTGCCAGAACTCACTGGCCAGGCCGCTGGCAGCGGTGGCCAGGCACCACAAGCCAATGCCGACAGTGATGATCAGACGTCGGTTGCCACGATCGATCAGGCGCGCGATCGGCAGGCCGGCCAATGCGTAGAAGGCGGCGAAGGTGAAGCCATGCAGCATGCCCATCCAGGCATCGTTGACGTGCAGCGATTGCTGGATCGGCCCGACCAGCAGGCTGAGGACCTGCCGGTCCATGATCGAGAAGACGTAGGCAAGCAGCAGCACGCCGAGGGCGTAATTGGCCTGGCCACGGCTGGGCAGCGTTCGTGCCGCGCAGGGTGTGGCCGTGACTTTGATGGTTGTTGTGCTCGTCATCGACGGTTACCTCTTTGGCTTGTTCTTGTCATCGAAGCCGCACAGCGCGCAGGTCGCCGCGCGGCGCTGCTTTAGCGTGCCGACGCGATGGCGTCGGGTTGCTGCCAGAGGTTGTTGTCCTGCCAGATGTTTTCCTTGCGCCAGTGCGCCGGCAGCTCGGTTCCGGTGTGCTGGATGACGCGGCCGATCAAGAGCTTGAGTTGCTGTGCCTCGTCGAAAGAGAGTGCTTGCAGAGCCGCCATCTCGGCGGCCTTGGCGAACGACAGCCACTGGATCGCCAATTGGCGCCCCTTGTCGGTGAACAGCACGCGATTGTCCGCAAGCGTCAGCAACTCCTTATGCAGCCAAAGCGCCAACTGATCTTCGGCCAGCACCTTGCCGGTGAACTCGAACAGTTGGAGCAGTTCGTCCAGCGTCCGGCCTTCGCTGAAACTGAGGATGCCCAACAGCTCGAAGTCCTGGTCCTGCATGCCCATCGCCTTCAGTTGCTGACGGATCGGCAATTGCAGTTGGTAATAGGCGCGACCGAGCAGGAAACCCAGCCAGTTCTCGCCGTAGATGACACTTTCCTGGCCATGCGCGGCGGCGGGCACCAGGCGTCGGTAGCCGCCGCTGTGGAACACCAGTGGCGCTTTGTCGAAGCGGTCGAAAGCCAGCACTTCACCGACCAGGATGATGTGGTCGCCACCCTCGTACTGATAAGTGGTTTTGCACTGGAAGCGCGCCGAGCAGCCGTCCAGTAGCGGAATATCGCTGGGGCCGCGTTGCAGGTCGAGACCAGTGAACTTGTCAGCACCGCTTTTGGCGAAGCGGTTGGACAATGGCTCCTGGTCAGTCGCCAGGATGTGCACGGCGAAGTGCGAGCCTTCAGTGAAGGCGTGCGCCGACGAGGAATCCTTGTTGATGCTCCACAGCACCATCGGCGGGTCGATCGATACCGAGTTGAAGCTGTTGGCGGTCAACCCGTAGTCCTGACCATCCGGGCCGCGGGTGGTGACGATGGTCACGCCGGTGGTAAAGGCACCAAGCGCCTGGCGGAACTGCTTGGGGTCGAAGTCAGAGGTATTCATCGACGGAAACTCCATTGCCGCCGGGCGTGCCGGCGACTGATTGTTATTGGACAGGAGTGCAGTGGCTCAGCGGTTGAGCAGCGGCATGACCAGGCGACCGAAGCGCTCGGCTTCTTCGTGGTGCGGGTAGCCGGACAGACAGAAACCGCTGCAACCGGCATCGACGAACGCCAGCAACTGGTCGGCGACCTGTTGTGGATTGCCCACCACGGCAATACCGGCACCGGGACGCACTTCGGTAATGCCGGTCCACAGGTGCGGCGTCATCTTGCGGCCGGCGGTTTTGGAGAGCTCTTTCATGCGTTGGTTGGCAACCGACTCGGCCATCATGGTTTTGACATGTTCGGTCCAGGTCGGATCGGCACCGTTGACCAAGGTATCTGCCGCGGCCCAGGCTTGCTCTTCAGTTTCCCGGCAGATGATCTGCAGGCGCATGGCGAATTCGATGGCTTCGCCGCGGCCGTATTTGGCAGCCCGCTCACGCATTTCCTTGATCTGTTCGGCAATGCGTTCCGGGTAGTCGCCCCAGAACAAGTGTACGGCGGAGTGTTTGGCGGAAATTTCTGCTGCATGCTCCGAACCACCGCCGAGGAAGAACGGCGGGTGGGGTTGCTGGAAGGGGGCTGGTATGACTTTCGGCCCGTGTGCCTGGTGGTACTTGCCTTGGTATTCCACGCCTTCCTCGGTCCATAGGCGTTTCATCAGCTCGACTTCTTCTTCCAGTTGCTCGTAGCGCTCTTCCTTGGAGGCGATCTGGCCCTCGGCGTAAGCATCTTTCTCGCTGAGGCCGGCGATCAGGTTGATGTAGATGCGGCCTTTGGACAGTTGGTCGAAGGTGGAGAACATCTTGGCCTGGGCGACCGGGTGGATGAAGCCGGGCTTCACCGCCACCAAGGCTTTCAGCTTCTGGGTGCGGGCGATGACGAAGGAGGCAGTCACCCAGGCATCCCAACAGAATGGGGTGACGGGGACCAGCACGTAGTCGAATCCTGCCTGTTCGGCGGCGACGGCTACCCGTTCAAAATGCTCAAGGGACTGCGGGATGCTTTTACCCGGATCGCTGAAGGCGGTGGTGTCGCCAATGGTTGGAATGAACCAACCCATCTGCAGGGATTTTTTATTGTTCATGCGTGGGCTCTTGTACCGAGGGAACGTTGGAGCCACTACAACAAAGCCTGTACAGTGATGGAAATGAATAGATAGAATTTAAGGTATGCACAACATAAATACCCGTACGCTCGACCTGAACCTGCTGGTGGTCTTCGCGACCCTCTGGGACACGCAGAACGCCACTCGTGCCGGCGAACGCCTGGCGCTCAGCCAGCCAGCGGTCAGCCATGCATTGCGACGGCTGCGCGAGCGTCTGGGCGACGAACTGTTCGTCACTGGACGCCATAACCTGGTGCCGACCGCGCGTGCGACCGAACTGATTGGTCCGGTGCGCGAAGCACTGAGCCGTCTGGACGAAGTGCTGCAAGGCTCTACGCCATTTGTGCCGGCAACGGCGCAGCGCAAGTTTCGAATTGCCTCCGGCGATTTCGTCGAATTCCTGATCCTGCCGCGTCTGATCCAGCACATCGCCCGTGAAGCACCCGGCGTGATGATCGAGGTGGTGCCGCTGCCGCCGAACAATGCCTTGCCTGCGTTACTGGAGAACGGCGAAATCGACCTGGTCATCAGCACGCCCATGAAGCTGGGTGCTGGTCTGCGCGAGGAGTCGATCACCACGGTTTCGTTGCTCACGCTGATCTGGCAGCGCGAGGGCTTGCCACCTGGACGCTTTCCGCTCGACCTCTACCTGGAGCGACCGCAAGTGATGATCGAGATGCACCAGCGGGAGGGCAACATTATCGACACAACCCTACAGGCCCAAGGGCTGGCTCGTCGTGTTGGCGTACTGGTGCAGAACTTCATGGCGATGCCGGTGATTGCCGCGCAAACAGGCTATATCTGCAATTTGCCGGGGCCAATTGCAGAGGCTTTTGCAGGGGTTTTCGGCCTGAGCTGCCACGAGCCGCCAGTCGACTTCCCGGAACCCGAATTGATTGCCTACTGGCACGCTCGATTCGATGCAGATCCAGGTTTGAAATGGTTGCGTGAGCTGATAAAGGATTGCGCGATCACTCGCCCTGAGTAAGGGATTAACATGAGTATGCACAGTGTGAATAAGTAAAATTCCAACGGTGCATTTTACTCATCTAACTAGTTGCTAGTTGCGCTTTTGACGTGAAGTAGCCCTTCGCGAAAGGCTGCTTGTGATTGTGGATTCAATTGGTCGGTGCGACAGGCGGATTCTGGTAACCAGGATCTGGTTCGAACCAGCGCCAGCAGCACCGTGGGTGCTGCATTTGAGGTTTGAGGCCGCACATTGCTGGCGGCCTCGGGGTGCGCTACAGCGATCAGCTGTTGGTGTGATCGGTCGCCTTGGCTTTGCTTTGAGCTACACCGGCTTCAGCCTTTTGTTTCTGGGCAACCTGGAAGGCTTCCATCGAGACTTTCCGGGCCGACTCCATGCGAGTGAAGGTACGATCACCGCCGCCGGTGGCCATTGCCAGGGAAGAAGCGGTCAGAGCGGCGGCTACGAAGAGAACTTTCATGGATTTCATTTGGGTTTCCTCAAGTGAGAACTTATAAATAGTTAATAAAGGTATTAATTGCTAAAGCAGAATTTACTTGTTCAGCCGGGCTTTACCATCAAGCCAGGGCGGCGTTTCTTGTTGTCCAGATATCTTGTTGAGCGCTGCCTTCGGTGCCTTTGTTTTTTGCATAGGCGGTGAGCGCTACCATCATCGCGAAACCACCGACGATGAGAACCGGATAGGCTGCCAGCAACTCGACCAGCGAGTATTTCCAGGCCAGCGGACGACCAACACCCAGCATGGCGGCATAGAACCACGACACGGCAGAGAGAGCGCCCGAGAACAGTGCGAGCATGCGCAGGTTGAAGGAAAGATTAAGTATCGAGCCGGCTTTTTTCAGCGCTGGCAATACTGCGCTATGCAACACGAAGCCGTTGAAGGTCAACAACACAACGATGCCGATTTTGGCTTGCAGTTTTGGATTGAGGAAATACTCCATCCCCTTGCCGGCATAATCGATCCCGACAATACCGATGCCGGTAATCCAAAGCGCCCAAAGTGCAAGTACTACGGTTTTTTGCAGGCTGTCCAAGTGCGCGTCATCTTGATGACCTGACGCATCTCCCTTCAGCAGTTGTTTGACCATTGCTACGTCACTGGTCAAGACCAGGCCGATTGCTACACAGCAGGCGATAAGGTGGAAGTACACAACGCCCAAACGAACATATTCCACGGCTGGCGAAGAAAGAAAACTAAGATCCATGGTTGCCTCTTTGTTTTAATAGTGAATCAACATGACGCTCGGCACGGATTAATTGAAATTTTCCGTTGCGGATGGCCGTCAATATCCACTCATTACTATTAATTAATCTGGCGGCATTACGCGGCCAGGATAAATGTGAGTTTCACGAATGAACTATTAGTCATTCGGCACTTCCATTTTCAGGTAACAAAAAACCTCAATCGCACTTGGTGCATATGAGGTTTAACTTCCGCTTCTGGGGGGTAGGTGAGGGTCAGAGCCCGTGTCACCTGCTGCGTATTCTGAACGGAAAAATCCGTGTGCGTTCATTTTTTGATCAAGTTTACTGACCAACGGCAGTGTTCATGGATAGTTGCACATTGCCAGCTTTGGCGGCGCAGCCCCCGTCGTAAACAGCTTTTCGGCGATTCGGGGGACAGGATAGAGCCCTGCTGATTTTTTCGTCTTTTTTTCCGGATTCCATGGGGAAAATCGGGGTGGCATGATCAAATCGGTCATGAAAATCCCCTTGGTTTTGTTAACCAGCCAGTTAAAAGCACTGCCTTTTTCCCTCGAAAAAAGCACACTCGCAGCGTTGCCTTAGTGGATGATTTTTTATTGTGGCCGACAGCAATCGACCAATGGCCAGATATTCGAGTTGTATTTCCAACAATCCTCGCACAGGCCTCAGGCCGCACCGAATTCCAGGCAACGAGCCATTGCTGGCTGACGGACGCTGCCACGATGGCAGTCGATGGTCATGACAGCTCAAGAATCGGACCCGCCAGGAGGGCGGGTCCGAGGGGGATCAGAGTTTCGGCAATTGCCCGACGCGACCCATCATCTCGGTCACGATCTGCAAGTCCAGCAGGAACTGTTCGGTGGTCTTGAACTCGTTGTCGTTGTGACCGGTGTATTTGACGTCCGGCATGGCCAAGCCGAATTGCACACCATTAGGCAGTTCGTGCACCGACGTGGCGCCGGCGGAGGTGCCGAACTTGTGCTCCATGCCGAGGTTTTCGCTGGCCGCCGCGAGCAGGGCCTTGACCCATGCGCCCTCGGGGTTGCGGTACATCGGTTCGGCAATCGACAGGTCGAAGGCCGGTGCGATCCCGGTCTTCTTGCTCCAGGTGTCCAGTTTTCCGGCGATTTCGGATTTGAGCGTTTCAGGTGATTTGCCCTTCGGCACACGCAGGTTCACCGCGAGCTTGAAGGCTTTGTCGTCCATCCCGACATAGGTCAGGGACGTGGTCAGCGGGCCCATGAACCCATCGGAAAATCCGACACCCAATTTGCCACCCAGGTAATCCAGCCCCCAATTGTCGGCGGCGTAGCGGGCAGCGTCAGTGATCTGGTTGTGCTTGAGCGCCACCTTGCCGTCAAGGCTATTGATGAAGTCGAGCATCCTGGCCACCGGGTTGACGCCGGATTCGGGCTCGGAGGAGTGGGCGGACACACCGGTAACTGTCAGTTTGACATCCTTGCCGTCGGCCCTGGCAGCCACCTCGAAGTTGCCACCGTTGCGCTTGGCATACTCGGTGCCGGCCTTTTGCAGGCTGGCGGCCAGTTCGGCGGGCTTGTCGGTTACCAGGGTCGCGACCGATGTCGACGGAATCTGGTTGGTGGCCAGGCCACCGGTCATTGCGGTGATCTCCGCGCCCTGGCCTCGAGCGTTGCGCCTGGCGAAGCTGGCCATGACGGTGCCATAGCCTTTCTCGGCGATCACCACCGGGTAGCCGCCATCCAGCGCCAGGTTGTAGTTGGGGGTCGGGTTGCGTTCGAAGTAATAGGGGATGGCATCGCCCGTGGTCTCTTCGGTGGTGTCGACCAGCAGCTTGAAGTTTCTGGCCAGCGGCAGCTTCTCTTCCTTGATGATCTTCATGGCGTAGAGCGCTACCACGATGCCGTTCTTGTCATCCTCGGTGCCGCGGCCATACATGCGATCGCCGACCAGGGTGACCTTGAATGGGTCGAGGCGAGTGCCGTCCTGCAGCACCCAGTTCTCTGGCGTCACTGGCACCACATCGGCATGGGCGTGAATGCCTACGACTTCCTCACCGGAGCCTTCCAGGGAGATCTCATAGACGCGGTTGTCGATGTTGCGAAAGTCCAGGTTGAACGCCTGGGCGAGGCCCTTGATCTTCTCGGCAATCCTGATGAATTCGGGATTGTCGTGCTGGGCAATGCCGTCCACGCGCACGGTCGGGATGGCCACCAGCTCCTTCAAGGTTTCGGTGGCCGCGCTGCCGTATTTCATTCGGGCATAGAGGCCAAGCAAGCGATGGATCTGGTTCTGCTGCTCAGCGGTAAGCGACTTGTTGTCGAGGAACGCATGGATCGCCGGGCCGAGGTCGTCGGTTTTGGCGATATCGCTCTTGGCCAAACCTTCCAGGAACTGCCTGAAATCCTTGACCGACGCATCACTGAAGGCTTTGAGGATGGTCGCGCTCTGTTGCGGGGTGATGTTGGCGTGGGCGACGGTGGTGAACGATGTAAGGCTGGCGAGCATGAGGCTGGTCGCAGCCAGGTGCTTGAGTGAAAAATCCATTGTTGGGGCATTCCTTTGCAGGTGGTTTGTAAGAAATATCTGATCGTTTGATCAGAAACATTTGCAAACTAACACCACGAGCACGTGAAACGGGAGCCCCTGAAGTAGGATCTGTCGCACAGAAATGCAAAAGCGACGCAGAAACGACAAACCGCTCTATCAATGCTTACATTCCGAGAACACCACTTTGCAGGTACCCGGCGTGCCGCCGGATCGGCCGGAATAACGTATGCAATTACTCAGGGATTTCTGGCGGGCGGTGGCCAGGTTATCACCCCAGGCGAGGCCACCCTCGCCGACGGTGGGGAGTGCCTTGGCAAAGCAGACTGAGCCGCTGTTTGAAGCTGGAACTGGAACTGGAGCTGGAGCCGTAGCCGTGCTGGCTTTGCCTGAACATCCGGCCAGCAGCGCCAGGTTGGCGGCGAGCAGGGAAAACAGGATCCATGACGAGCGTCTGCGCGCAATTTGTCTTGTCATCCCGGTTCCCCTGTCTCAAGAGGCGTGCTGGAGGTCGTACCTATTCAGATTAGGCCCCTGTCAGCACATCTTCCACCTGCGCAAGGTTCTGTCTCAATCAATAGAATCATGTGTTTTGGCGTTAGTGCTATCCGATTGGCGCTATAGACCACTGAACATACTGATGATCACGGCATTGACCAGGTCAATGAAAAAGCCACACACCAGCGGCACGATCAGGAAGGCCTGGTGGGCCGCACCGTACTTTTGCGTCACGGTCGACATGTTGACGATGGCCGTGGCCGTGGAGCCGAGGGCAATCCCGCCGAATCCGGAAGCAATCACGCTGGCTTCGTAATTGCGCCCCATGCAGCGGAACACCACAAAATACGTATAGAGGACTGTCAGCAGAATCTGCAGGGTCAATGCGCACAGAATGAACATCAACGCGCCGCTGAGTTGCCATAGCTGGAGCCCCATCAGGGCCATGGTCAAGAACATGCCAAGGCAGATATCGGAGATCAGCGACAGGCCCAGGCTGGCACCGCTCCAGGTTTTCAGTCGTTGATCGCCGACAAAGGCCAGAACGAGGTGGTGAATGACGATGCCTGCGAACAGGCAACTGACAAATTTCGGCAAGGTGACGCCGGCTTCGACCAGCAGCAGGTTGAGTCCATAGCCGAGCATCAGGGTCAGGTTGAGCCACATCCAGGCCCAGAGCACGTCGTAGTAGTCCAGTGGCTTGCTCTGTTGTTGCTCGAGAATGCCGACTTCCAGGTCGGCATCCCGGGACGGTGTCAGTTGATAGCGGCGTATCAGTCGGTTGGCGATAGGGCCGCCAATGACGCACGCGGCAATCAGGCCGACGGTGTTGCTGGCGATGCCCAGTTCGTGCGCGTTACCGATGCCCAGTTTTTCCACGAACAGCGGCGCCCAGGCCAGGGTGGTGCCCACCCCGCCCGTGAGGGAAATGGAGCCCACCATCAAGCCGGCCTTGGGATCAAGCCCAAAGGCCTCGGCCACACCCATGCCCAGCGAGTTCTGCAGGAGAATGAACACCGCGGCGAGTAACAACAGGATCAGCAGCGGGCGCCCCCCCTTGAGCAGTTGGCGCATGTCCGATTTCAAGCCAATGCCGGCAAAGAAATAGAGCAGCAGGGTGTCGCGAACCTGCAGATCGAATTCGATCTGGATATTCAGGCCGAAGTACAGCAAGGACGTAACCGCCGCACAGACGAAGCCGCCGACGACCGATTCGGGGATGCAGTATTGACGCAGAAAGGCGTTGTGCTGGACGAGGGTTTTGCCGAGGAAAAGCAGGAGGATGGCAAGGGTGAAACTCACGAGGCCGTGAACTTGCAAGAGCTGTGAAGTCATTTAAGGCCTACCTAAAAACCGGGAAATCATTATCAGGATTCGGTCAGTCAATGTTTAGACCTGTGTCAATGAATCGGTCGATACAGCAAATGCAGCCTTGCTTGTCCAGATAGTTGCTCAATCACCAAGTACATCTGTGCGCCAGGAATGAGGACAGCCTAGCCTAATTGGAAAAAGGCGATTGCGTTGGCATAGGCCGCATCCAAATGAATGCACAACCGGAAAAGTGTTGACCTGACGGTTTCGTACCAACAGACTTTTGCCCTCTTGTGTATATATAAAGGTCTGTTTGATGCGTAAGTCATTCTCCGTCGTAGCGTTAAGTCTTCTTGTATCGCAGTACTCCCTCGCTGGCGAAGCCACCAACACGGCTATTGGTGGCGGTGTTGGCGGCGCCCTTGGAAGTGTGGTCGGTCAGGCCATGGGAGGTAGTACCGGTGCCGCGATCGGAGCCGGTGTAGGCGGCGCGGCTGGAGGCGCAATGACGGCGAAGAGCGGCAAGAAGACTGAATCGGCTATTGGTGGCGGTCTCGGTGCAGCGGGTGGTCAAGTCATCGGCAACAGTGTCGGCGGTTCCACCGGTGGCTTGATCGGCGCCGGACTGGGCGGCGCGGCAGGTGGTGCTATCGGCAACAATATGGCCGATGACGACGACCACCACAGCTCCGATAACAAGCACAAGAATAAATACAAGCATAAACATAAAAACAAGCATGACGACTGATGCCTGAGTCGAGACGCCGCAATTGAAAGTGTCTGGTCCTGAAACAGGATTACACCTGTTTCAGCCTCTGAACGCCCGATGCACCGCATCGGGCGTTTTGCATTTCAGAACGGGATTTTCCGGAGCGAATGGATGCGCCTTGGCTCCAGTCCTGCCACCCACGGCGCGGTCCGGCGCCCCGGCTACATTCATTCGCCTCGGCAATGACATATCTCTATGTGTGAAGACTCTTGCATGGCCGTCAGTGCGGCACACGCTGAGGGGGAGATGCCTTGAAAATGCAATTGCTAATTTGTATCATTCGTTTTCAAATTAGCGAAGCAAGGAACGCAGCGCCCAAACAATAATAAGGTCAAGGCAATGCTCAAAATGCTTCTCGTATACGGTCATCTGCTTGCTACGTGTATTGCCCTGGGGAGGGTGTTGCAGGCGGATCACAAGCTTTGGAACTGGCGCAAGGAAACACTGGACCAGGCGCGGCTTGAGTACCTTGATGAAACCCGGAGGATCGTCAGCCTCGCCCTGCTGGCCCTTTGGGCAAGCGGATTGATGCTGGTGCTCCAGGGGTACCTCAATGAAGGCGACGCGTATCTGCTCAATCAAAAACTCTGGGCCAAGGTGACTGTCGTCGTGGTGCTTAGCCTGAACGGCGCATTGTTGCATCGAATCGGTTTCCCCCTGCTGCAAAAGGCCCCATTCGTCGTGCTACGCAGTGCGGGCCGCATGCGGCTCGCCTTGTTGGGCGCACTTTCCATGAGCGGTTGGCTATTCGCCGCGTTCCTGGGGGTGGCTCGAGCCTGGAATCACGTGTTGCCTTACTTGCACGTGATGGGGGCATTTGCCGCATTCTCGTTACTGGCTTGCTGCGTGGCACTAGCAGTCGCCAGCAGGGCGGGCAGTGTTGGTGCGCAAGAAACCTCGGTCCCGGGATAGCTGTCAATGACGTGCGGCCGGTAGTACTACCGGCCCGTTCCGGTGTTGCCCCAGCCGCCGTCACATCTCGGTGATCACCCGTGTTGCAGGTGTCTCGATCACTCGTCCTTTTTCCATGGCCAATTGGCCGTTCCCCGATCATTCGATGGCCTTCACAAGGCGTTATCCATTTACGCGCCGGGCTGTCGTCCTCAGCCGTCGGTCGGCTTTCTCTTTTGCCGGTTGACCCGGAGCCAAAAAAGACTAATTTCAATACGTGGGAAATAATCCCACACAAGATATTCAAGAGACTGTAAGTCTGACGGGTTGCTCGCTTGCCGCTCCCGGTTTGCAACGCGGATTGCGTTGGCACTGCTCGCGGCAAATCATCAGGAGAATGCACGATGAACACTTATCTGCTTTTCAAGAAAGGTTTACTGGCGCTGGCCATTGGCGGCGTCCTCTCGGCTTCCACCGTTTTGGTGCCGGATTTCATTTCCCATGACTCGAGTGCCTATGCCAAGGATGGCGGCGGCGGCGGCGGCGGCGGCGGTGGCGGCGGTGGCGGCGGCGGTGGCCACGGCGGTGGTGGCAACGGCGGAGGCGGTAGCGGCGGTGGAGGTAACGGCGGAGGCGGTAGCGGTGGTGGTGGCAGCGGCGGCGGTGGCAACGGCGGTGGCGGTAGCGGTGGTGGCGGCCACGGCGGCAACGGCGGTGGCGGTAGCAGCAGTGGCGGCGGCCATGGTGGCAATAGTGGTCACAGTGGCAGCGACCATGGGAATGGCCATTCAGGCAATTCCGGTCCTGGAAGTGCCAACTCCGGTCGCGGCGGCACCCATGCAGAAGCGGGTGACGATCACGGCGTCCACGCCGGCGGTGAACCGGGTGACGACCGCGGCGTCCACGTCGGCGGTGAACCGGGTGATGACCGCGGTGTCCACGTCGGCGGCGAGCCGGGTGACGATCGCGGTGTCCACGTCGGCGGCGAGCCGGGTGATGACCGTGGTGTCCATGTCGGCGGTGAGCCGGGTGACGATCGCGGCGTCCATGTTGGCGGCGAACCCGGCGACGACAACAGCCAGATGTGAGGCGGCCTGATGACCTCATGCAAAACCCCAGGGACGGGTTTTGCATGAGGCACGGCAGAAATACATGCCTGCATTCATGGGATTATTTCCCACATGGCTATACTGGGGTTATCTGACCAGGAATGCACTGAATGCAATCGTCCACCTTGCCCACCTCGCTCCTCAAAGCCTTGCGGCATGTCATGCGACCGCTGGTACGCCTGATGCTGCGCAAAGGTGTCACCTACCTGGTGTTTACCGACCTGCTCAAAGAGGTTTTCGTCGAAGTGGCGGACCGTGAGTTCCGTCTGGGCGACAAGGCACCGAGCGACAGCCGCATCAGCCTGCTCACTGGCGTGCACCGCAAGGATGTACGGCGCTTGCGCAATACCAGCGACTCCGCTTCCTTGACGCTTCCGGAAAACATCACCTTCGGTGCGCAACTGGTCAACGCCTGGACCAGTGCACCCTTCTGCAACGACGCCGGCCAGCCACTGCCACTGCCTCGATTGGCCAGTGTCGGCGGCGACTGTTCCTTTGACGCCCTGGTGGCGAAGGTCAGCAAGGACATCAGGGCGCGGGTAGTGCTGGACGAATGGCTGCGCCTGGGCGTCGTGCGCCTCGACGAACAGGATCGCGTGAACCTCGAAGCCCAGGCTTTTGTGCCGCAAAAGGGCTTCGATGAGAAAGCGGCTTACCTGGGGCACAATCTGCACGATCATGCCTGCGCCGCGGTACATAACCTGAGCAGCGAAGGTCCGGCGTTTTTTGAACGTAGCGTCCACTATGACGCACTGGCCCCGATGAGTGTCGAGTCACTGCGCGAGGCCGTTGCCAACGAGGGGATGCAGACCCTGTTGAGCTTCAACCGACTCGCCGCGGAACTGGAATTCCAGGACCTGCCCAGTCTTGAACCGCGCCAGCGCATCACTGTCGGCCTGTACTTCTACACTGAAAGTTCCGATCCCGATTCACCAACGGCCCCTAAGCCATGACCGTCAATTTGCGCCTGATTCGAGCCATCGCCCTCGCTCTGGGCCTCGGGCTTCCCATTGCGTTGCAGGCCGCCCCAGCCTGTGTCAGCCAGAATGACGCGGGCACAATTGGAGTGCCGGTCATCCAGGCTCCGGGTGGCACCGGTGGTACGGGCGCGGCGCCTGGCGGCATGGGCGGTACCGGCATCGACACCGATAACGGTGGGGTGGGCGGTACCGGCGCACCGCTCACAAAACGCCCCGGCGGCATTGGTGGCACCGGCGCCGTTGCAGGCGGCGTGGGTGGCACGGGCATCAGCGACGATAACGGCGGGATTGGTGGCACCGGCATTGTCGGCACCATCACCGGGTTCGCCTCGATCTGCGTCAATGGCGTGGAAGTGCATTTCAACAACAATGTGCCTGTCAGCGAGAACGGCATTGTCGCCACCAGCACCCAGCTGGCAGTAGGCCAGGTGGTTGCCGTGGAAGCGTTCAATTCCCGTCGCGGTCTGGAGGCCGGGCGCATTTCCATCCTGCACGTCTATGAAGGCCCCTTGACGGCCCTGCCACGCGATTCCATGCCCATGCGCGTCATGGGGCAACCGGTACGCCTGGCCAGCGGTGCTCAAGTCGCTGCCGGTCTGCGCCCGGGTGATCCTGTACGGGTCAGCGGGCTGCGCGATGCCCTTGGTGAAGTGGTGGCCAGCCGCATCGACCGTGCGCCTGGCCTCAAGGAGGCCAGTGCCATCGGCCCGGTGGATCGCAGTGGTTATCTCCAGGGGCTCAAACTCAGCAATCACTCCGGTCCGGCGCAGGAATTGCTGGTACGCGGCCATTGGTCCGGCCGCGAGCTGGACGTGACCCAAAGCCGTCCCGACCCGAGCCTGCCCTTCATTGGCCGGGTGCGCAATGCAGTGATCGAGGGCCTGGTACAGGTTCGACAGGACCGCCATCTGGTGGTGGGTGGCTTTAATGTGACGCTGGCGCGCGACACTGTATTTGTGGGTGTACAGCCTTCGGAGCTGGCGCTGGATCGACGCGTGCGGGTCACTGGCGTGTTCAGCGGTGCGCGGGATGTGCAGGCTACGCGCATCGAATTGCCCCGCGAGCGTTCCGATTCGCCAAGCGGTAGCCAACACGGGAAACTCCGCAACGGCGAGCAAAACACGGGCGACTCGAGTGGATCGGGCAACTCGGGCAGCTCCAGCGGCTCGGACAACTCTGGCGGCTCTGGTAATTCGGGCAGTTCCGGCGGTTCCGGCAGCTCGGGGGACTCGGGCATCGACAGGAGCGGCCGCTCCGGCAGCGAAAACAGCGGCGGCGACGATACTCGCCACGGGGGCAATGACAGTCATGGCGACGGTGACAGAGTGGAAAGCGTGGACAAGTCCGGCAAGTCGGAGCGTGTCGAGCAACCCGACAAGGTCGACAAGGTCGAGAGGGTGGAGAAGGTGGAGAGGGTAGAGAAAGTCGAAAAGGTCGAAAAGGTCGAACGCCCCGAAAAGGTTGAAAAGGTCGAACGCCCGGAGAAAGTCGAGAAAGTTGAACGGCCAGAAACAGTCGAGAAGGTAGAGAAAGTCGAAAGGGTCGAGAAGGTCGAGCCGGTTGAAAAAGTCGATCACTCTGGCAGGCCGGGTTAAGAAGTGCAGTCGTGATGCACTATCGTCATAAGTGACTAGGCTGGGTAAGTCACACAACAAAACATGCGTGTGAACTTCGATGACGCAAGACACGAGGTGAACATGGACCCAATGCGCATCCTGCTCGTCGGTTTGCTTGCCAGCCTGGCCTTGCCAGCCCGGGCCGATAATTTCACGACCTCGATCGGCACCGATTACTCTCGGGGCGATTATGGCACCGGCACTACTTCCGAAACCTGGTATGTCCCGCTGGTGGGCAAATACCAGACCGGCCCCATGACCTACAAGCTCACCGTGCCCTGGCTGCGGATCACCAACCCTTCGGTCGGCCCTGACGGCGAGCCACTGCCCGGTGGCTGCGGCAAAGTTGAAAGTGGTTTGGGCGACACTATCGCCGGTGCCGACTATGCCGTGTTCGAGGACAGTGTTGGCGGGCTGTTCGTGGACCTGATCGGCAAGGTCAAGTTGCCTACAGCCGACGAAGACAAGTGCCTGGGCACCGGCAAAACCGACTATTCCGCCCAGGTCGATGTCACCAAATCCTTTGGTTTTGTGACCGGGTTTGCCACCCTGGGCTGGAAAAAATTCGGCGACCCGTCGGGCTCCGATTTCCACGACCCGATATTCACCAGTCTGGGCTTCGCCATGCCCGTGTTTGCACGCACCTCGGCGGGCGCATCCTACGACTGGCGGCAGAAGGTTGTTTCCACGGGCGACCCGATCAAGGAACTCACGCTTTTCCTGACGCACAAGCTCAATCAGCACTGGAAGTTCCAGTTGTATGCCGTCAAGGGCTTTTCCGATGCCAGTCCGGATGGCGAAGCTGGACTGTTGTTCAGTCACACCTTCTGATACCCGCCTGTTTCCTGCACTGATCAGACCGGGGCTTTGCTGCACGCCCCCCGGTTTGGTGACGCCGGCCATTAAGTTTTCATGCCTGTGAGCCTGTGAGGATCATGGGCATGGCTCTGCGCGTGCCTTAGTCCCGATAGTCCCGATGTTCGGTTGTTGACACTTGAGTTGACAGCAGTAATCTAAAGATGTGGGAATATTTCCCACGCAACATTTCTAACTGGCTCTGAGGGATCGTGCGGATACCGCAGTTGCTCGTTATTGCTGCAGATTTATGTTCGTGCCGGTTGGCTGGCCGCCACAATGGGCGGCCGGGAACTCACTAGACATTGCGTTCGATACGGAGATGACGACGCAACTCCAAGTGGAGGTGCATCATGCTGCTCAAGAAATGTTTGTTGGCGGTGGCGATTGGCGGAGTCCTGTCGGCATCGACTGTCCTGGTGCCCGATTACATCGGTAGTTTCTCCAGCGTATATGCCAAAGATGGCGGCAACGGTGGAGGCGGTGGCGGTCACGGTGGTGGCGGTGGCTCCGGAGGCGGCGGTCACGGTGGTGACGGCGGAGGCGGCCACGGCGGAGGTGGTAGCGGAAGCGGTGGTAGCGGAGGCGGTGGTGGTCACGGCGGCGGTAGCGGTGGCGGCGGTGGCTCCGGCGGTGGCTCCGGCGGTTCCGGAGGCGGTGGTCACGGTGGTGACGGCGGTGGTGGTCACGGTGGTGACGGCGGTGGCGGTCACGGTGGTGACGGCGGTGGCGGTCACGGTGGTGACGGCGGTGGTGGCCATGGTGGTGCTGCAGGCCATGGCGGTGACGGTCATGGAGGGCCGGGGCGCGGTGACGCTGACCATGGTGGTATGGCCGGGAACAGAGGCCCGGGCAATGCGCATGACAACCACAACGCCAGAGACAATGACAACGCCGCCGATGCAGCCAGGGACGCTGCCAGAGCTGATGCGGATGCAGCCCGGGATGCTGCCAGAGCTGCTGCCGATGCAGCCCGGGACGCCGCCAGAGCTGATGCGGACGCAGCTCGGGACGCTGCGAGAGCTGCTGGCGTAGTGGGCGCCGATGCAGCCCGGGACGCTGCCCGGGCCGCGGCAGATGCCGCCAGGAATGCCGCCAAGGCAGACGCCGATGCGGCCAGGGACGCTGCCCGGGCTGCTGCAAATGCGGCCAGGAACGCTGCCAAGGCACAGGCGAGGGCAGTCAGAGAGCCCAGAGAGGCTAGAGAGGCTAACGAGGAGGCTAACGAGGCGGCCAGAGAGGCGGCCAGAGAGGCTAACGAGGAGGCTGGCCAGGCGGCCAGAGAGGCTAACGAGGCGGCCAGAGAGGCGGCCAGAGAGGCTAACGAGGAGGTTGGCCAGGCGGCCAGAGAGGCTAACGAGGCGGCCAGAGAGGCTAACGAGGAGGTTGGCCAGGCGGCCAGAGAGGCTAACGAGGCGGCCAGAGAGGCGGCCAGAGAGGCTAACGAGGAGGTTGGCCAGGCGGCCAGAGAGGCTAACGAGGCAGCCAGAGAGGCGGCCAGAGAGGCTAGAGAGAACGCCCCCGGTGCCCCGGACGCGCGGGATGTCGATGTAGTTGAGGTGCAAAACTAGGCCTGTACGTTGCGCAATGAACACGGCAGGCATACCTGAAACATACGTCCCGGGGGGTTGAGGGACGTATCGGCAATGAGTCGCAAGCCCTGTTGAGTCGCGGGGTTTGCGACTTGTTTTTGAATTGTTTGAAGTTCGTCTGATGGTTAGGAATGCCCGGCAAATCGCCGGGCATTTTCATTCCTGAAACCTGGGTCGCGGGGGGATCAGTTCGCAGATACGTGTGGTTATCGGTCCAGTAGAGGTGCCAGCAATGCACACATGCCGCGCCAGTGCGAACCCTCCCAGTAAACCCGTTGGCAGGCGTCGCAGCGCAGGAAGTGTGAATAGAGGGCGCCAATGCGTGGCGGTACCTGCAATCGGGCCAGATCCGGGCTGATCTCGTGCAGCGGCAGGTTGCAATGCAGGCACAGGCTGAATGGCCGTGCGCTGCGCGCCAGATCGAGGCGCTCGTACAATTCGCGCAGCTGCAGTGACGGTTTCAGGGCATGCACATAACAGCCATGGCTGATGATCCGCCGCTTGAGCAGTTCGCGGTCGCGGGTCAGCACGATGCGTCCTTGCTGCGCAGCGATTTCGGCGATTTCGCCATCCTCGAAGCCATTGTCGTAGAGGGTGTCGAAGCCGCTCATGCGCAACAGGCTGGCCAGCCCGCCAAGGTGCGCGTCCGCGACGAAGCGCAGCACCCGCAACGGTTGCGCACGAACCTTCAGCAGCGGGCTGATGTCCAGCGCTTCGAACTTGGGATACACCGCCAGCCGGTCACTGTCGAAGATCGCCCGCTCGAGGCCCACCGACTCGCCATTGAGCAGCACCAGTTCGACCTCCGTGTGCGGTACTCCGAGCGCCTCGATCATGTGCTTGACCGTCGCCCCTTGCGCGCATTCGCAGGTGAAGGACTGCCGCCGCCGTTCGGCCGGCAGGAAATCGTTGAGCTCCTCGTAGAAGCGGAAGGTTGCTCTGGTCATGTAGAACAGTATGGCAGGACTGCAGGATGAACGAGTCCAGTCCGGGCACCTTCTCCGGCAGGCCCCAAACTGCGAAACTCCCGCTGAAAGAGTGAGCCAATCTTTTCTTTTAGCTGGGGAGGGGAGGGCTTATTACTTTTTGATCAGTTTGCCCATGTAGTACTTTAGGCTTAAACGGTCTTTGGGCCTTGGTTTATAGTGGGTTTTGTTTCTTTGTGTGGGGTCGGCCGCCATGGTTCCGGCGGTGTAGTAATAAAGCGCTATGGATTTACGGGTGATGTGCTCGGGAGTCGTTAAAGGCTCTGGATGCCCATGATTGCTGTCTTTGTCTGTGTTGAAAATGACACAGCGATTGTAAATTGGCAGGACTTTTTTAAGGCAAGTCTTCATGTTGACATCCCAGAGTTCCAGATTGCCGCCGTATTCCTCTCGCCAGTCTTCGCTCAGGTAAATGATGACATTCAGTCTGCGCTCGACATTAAGTTTTTTGTTGAGCCTGAAGTCCGAATGCACACCCAGAAAACCACCGCTTTTCGTTTCATGCAGGCCGCCACCGGTAAAGTAGGGATCGGGTATCAAGCCTTCGATGCCTGTGAGCTTTTCAAGAAACTGCAACATGGGGGCCGAATTGAAGGCGTTGAAGATAGTCTTCAGATAAGGGGTGCATTCGTTGGGACTGATTTGACGTTTTCGTTGACCTTTATAACCTCGCTCGTAGAGCATTTCGTTGTTGGTTGGTTCGATTGGGAAATGCGAGCAGATATTCGCAATCAGGTCTTCGTGCAAGAAGTTGTCGATGACGATGTGCGGAAATGGCGTAGCCTGAATATAGCGACTGGCCAATGAGTCACCGAAGGCGCTGGCGGCGTGTTGGTCGAAATCAAGCTCCGGGGATAGGGTCATGGGTAGTGCTTGAGTGATGGGGGCCATTACCGCTCCAATAACTTGATATAAAGACTTGTGGGTGACATCAAACAGAATTTGACGCACTGTTCGTTGCGTCAATTCGTAGCTTGATTTTTTCTGTCGTCCTTGTTCAGGCGCTTAAGAATGCTGTTGTACATTTTGGTTCGTCTGTGAGTCTTTCCATAGCCGCCAGCCGCTGCGACAGTACCGGCCTGAATGTGATCCAGATAGCTGAAGATTTTACGCGGCGATAACATCTCAACGGCATAACCAAGCTCGGTCATACGGTCTTGGAGCGTATAGCCTGGCACGCGATCATCCATTGAAAAGTGCATGTTGTGCTGCTTGACAATTTTGCAGTTCCACAATGTGCAGAAACTTTTCAAGTAGGCTTCTTTGTACGGTTTTGGTTCTCTGGAACGCAATCCCATGGAGATTTTCAGGCGTCTGTAGTGGTGTTTGAATAATCGTGAGCTAAAGCGCCAAAGCGTTCTCGTGGTGCCACGGTTTATTTGCTCAACACAACCGACGGCCACGACGTTCGGGTTTTTTATGCATTTATTCAGCATCATTGGAAAAACATTTTTATCGAAAACAAATGTATCGGTGTGCATCAGGAATAAATAATCAGTTTCAATCTGCTGTAAAACCAGGTCAAGTGCCTTGCCATGCGCGATATGGCCAGCTTCCGGTTTGGAAGCGGAGCGCTCGATTAAATTGATCCAGTCAAGAGTTCGTAAATACTCAGTGCTTTCATCGGCGGAATAGTTGTCGACTACCCAGATTGGCACGCCGTTACTGCCAAAATGCTGGTGCAATAAGTCCAGGCATATCTTGGTGATTTCTGGTGTTTTGTAATTTACTATGACTATGCTGAAAGCTTTAGGGCTTTCGGCCGCAAAATCAGGAGTGCTCATTGTTCAGGTGCTCAATATTATTATATTCAATTACAGTAATAATTTAACCTGTATGCAGATTTTGCTTGTCTTTTTTGCACAAAATCTTGTGTGGCAATAGAGCATGGTTTGTTAAATGACTTTGTCCTGGATAATGACAAAGGCTTGCTCAGGCCTGATGGAGAGCCGCAGATGCGGACTTCATCGTATAAGGATCTGCTCTATAGGTAAACATTCGTGACTTGATTCGTTATCTGCGCAGGCGTCAGGCAAGCGTCCCGGGGGGTATGAACTGACCTTGCGGAGCACTCGCAAGCCATGCTGAATGACGAGACAAGACAGTTGAACAGCTGCCCTCGGAAAACACTGAACTACGAATCGCCCGCTGAACGAATTAGCCATTCCGTTGCCTCCACCGGTTGAATTCACAACTGGAGGAGACATCAGCCAGCCTCCCCAGGAGCTTCACTCAGTTGCAGCTCTTAATAAGAGCTACGCTTGCATGCAATGGAGCGGCATCGCGTGGCCTCTCCTCATAGGGAAGGGGAGCCGATAGCCATGGCTGACGAGCAGGACATTTATCCAGCGGCCACTGTTCTGGTGGTCGATGATACGCCAGACAACCTGATGCTTATGACTAACCTGCTCAAGGACAGGTATCGGGTCAAGGCTGCCAACAGCGGAGAGAAGGCCCTTCGCGTACTGCAGGGTGATTCATTACCGGATTTGATCCTGCTCGATATCATGATGCCGGGGTTATCGGGCCATCAGGTCGCGCAGCAACTGCAGAAAGATTCACGCACCCACGATATCCCCATTATCTTTCTCACCTCCCTGGCGTCGATGGAGGATGAAATCCAGGGGTTGGAGTTGGGCGCTGTTGACTACATCACCAAGCCCATCTGTGCACCACTGGTTCTGGCGCGGGTGGAAACCCAACTGAAGATCAAGGCCGCGGCTGACTTCCTTCGCAACAAAAACGACTTCCTTGAGCAGGAGGTTCAGCGCCGCACACAAGAGGTGATGGCCATCCAGGACGTCACCATCCAGGCGATGGCTTCGCTGGCCGAGACGCGTGACAACGAGACTGGCAACCACATCCGTCGCACCCAGCACTACGTCAGGCTGCTGGGCGAACTGCTACGCGACCACCCGCGCTTCAAGCACTTCCTCAACGATGAAACCATCCACCAGTTGTTCAAGTCGGCACCGCTGCATGATATCGGCAAGATCGGAATTCCCGATCACATCCTGCTTAAACCGGGGCGTTTCACTCCCGAGGAATTTGAAATCATGAAGACCCACACCACCCTGGGACGTGATGCGATCCAGCATGCCGAGGATCAGTTGGGTGTCTCGGTGGGCTTTTTGCGCATTGCCAAGGAAATAGCGTACAGCCATCAGGAGAAGTGGGATGGCAGCGGCTACCCGGAAGGACTGGCCGCCGACGACATTCCGGTCAGTGCCCGACTGATGGCGGTGGCGGATGTCTACGACGCGCTGATCAGTCGGCGCGTGTACAAGGCTGGAATGCCTCATGAGCAGGCGGTGGAGATCATCCGGCAAGGGCGCGGTTCACACTTCGATCCGGACGTCTGTGATGCGTTCGTGAGCAGCGCCGGGCAGTTTCGTACCATCGCCGAACGCTTTGCCGATAGCGATCAGGATATGACCAGGCAACGGGCCGCCATTGAACGAGTCGCTCAGGAGCCCTGAGCGACTCATGCACCACCACACAGGGGTTTGCGTAAACGGGGAGCTGCAATGACCAGAGTGTTCGTCCTGCTGGAGCGCCTGTCTTTAAGCCACAAACTGATCCTGGGTTTCGCCACGCTGCTGGCGCTGATTCTGGTGCTTGGAGCGCAGAGTCTGCGTACCCAGGAGTCGTTGAAGCGGGACATGCATCGGCTGTATCAGCAGGAGTTGGTCGGCATTGCACACCTGCACGAAGCGAGGGTGCAAATGCCGCACCTGGTGCAGGCATTGCTGCGTGCCGTCGGTAGCCCCAACGGGGACACTCGCCTCGAAGCTGTTGCCCGGGTGCGCGATGTTCAACAGCGTCTCCAGGAAGCCCTGGCCCGGGCTCAACCCACCCTCTGGCGCCAGGAAAATCAGGTGCGGCTGGCCAGGTTCGAGGTGCTGCTGGAGCAGTTGCAGCACGATGGCGAGCAGGCACTGCAACTGGCCGCCCAGGGGCATCAGGAGCAGGCCCTGCTGTTGCTCAACAGCGACGAGTTCCAGAGCCTGGATCAACAGGGTGACGAACTGCTTGATCAGGTTGCCCGGATCAAGGAAGCCTCTATCCATGACACAGCCAAACAGATCGCCGAGTTCGCTGGACACAGCACCACACTCACCTATGAATTGCTGCTGGGCGGCCTGACGCTGGCACTGTTGATGGCCTGGCTGGTCAGCCGTTCGATTCGCCAGCCGCTCGAACGGGTGCGCGCCGCCGTCGACGAGCTGGCCGCTGGCCGACTGGAACAGAACATTCCCCATACCGATCTGCAGAACGAGACCGGCGACCTGGCCCGTGCCATCGCCAAATTGCAGATCGAGTCCCGGCAACTGGAACGGCAGCGCTGGATCAAGGTTCAGACGGCGCAGCTACAGGCTGATCTGCCGCAAGCGGAAACACCCCACGAGCTGGCCCAGGTCTTCCTGCAACATATGGCGAGCATGCTAGGCATTTGCCGCGGCGTGCTCTACAGCGTGCAGGAAAGTGCCGACAGCTTGCAGCTGGTTGGCAGTTACGCCGCCGATCCGCAGCAGCCACCTGCGCCGACCGTGGCCCTGGGTGCCGGTCTGCTCGGGCAGTGCGCGATAGATCGAGTGCCGCGTGAACTGCAGGGGCTGTTCGGCCGCTTGCATTCGCAGCTGGGCGAGGTGTCGGCCAGCAATTTATTGCTGCAACCGATTCTGCGCGGTGAGCGCCTGCTCGGCGTGCTTGAGCTGGCGGGCTACCAGGCGCTTGGAGAGCGTGAGCTGTCTCTTCTGCAGGAGGCGTTGCCGCGGTTGTCTGGAGCCATGGCTGTCATGGAGCGTAACCTGGCGGTGCAATCCCTGCTGATAGAAACCCGGCGTCAGGCCGATGAAATGGGCGAGCAAGCGCTGCGGCTGGAGCAGCAGTCTGAGGAACTGGAGACTCAACAGACCGCCTTGCGTGCCACCGAGGCCTGGTATCGCGGGATCATCGAGGCAGCGCCGGACGGCATGCTGGTGATCGGCGCTGACGGTGCCATCCTGATGACCAATCCGCAACTGGACAAACTGTTTGGTTACGTCGCAGGGGAACTGACCGGCAAAACTGTCGAACGGCTGGTTCCCGACGCGGCTCGCGCGCGGCATGTGGCGTTGCGCGATGGCTTCATCGCTCACGGCAGTACCCGGCAGATGGGCGCGAACCTGGAGGACTTGAAGGGGGTGCGCAAGGACGGCAGCCTGTTCTCGGTGGAGATCGGCCTTTCGCACTTGCCAACCCTGGAAGGGCGCGGCACCTGCATCTGTGCCTCGGTGCGTGACGTCAGCGAGAGGCGGCAGTTGCAGGCGGCACTCAAGTCCAGCGAGACGCAGCTGCGCGCGGTGCTGGACAGCAGTCCGGTGGCCATGCTGATCCGCGGCGATGACGGCCGGCTCAGCTACTGCAACCCGGAACTGGAGAGCCTGTTCGGCATTGGCCGCGAGCAACTTTGCGAGGCGGACGAAAGTCGCTTCTGGTGCGATGCACAAGCGCGCGCAAGCTTCCTGGCAGCGGCCGCTGAGGGGGAGGTGCTGAATTTCGAGGCCAGCCTGCTACAGGAGGGGGGAAAGCGTTTCGATGTGCTGCTCTCGGCGGTAACGCTGACCCTTGGCGAGCGGCGCATCAACGCCAGTTGGTATTACGACATCACCGACCGCAAGGCCGCCGAGGCGGAGGTGCAGCGCGCCCGGGAAATTGCCGAAGACGCGACGCGGGCCAAGAGCGAATTCCTCGCCAATATGAGTCATGAAATCCGTACCCCGATGAATGCCATTATCGGCATGAGCCACCTGGCGCTGCGTACCGAACTGGACAACCGGCAACGCAACTACATCGAGAAGGTGCATCGCTCGGCAGAGAACCTGTTGGGAATCATCAACGACATCCTCGACTTCTCCAAGGTCGAGGCCGGCAGGATGGATCTGGAATTCATCCCGTTCCACCTGGAGGACGTGCTGGAGAACTTCGCCGGCATGGTCGGCATGAAGGCGGAGGACAAAGGCCTGGAACTGCTTTACAACACGGCAGCCGACTTGCCCACCGCGCTGATTGGCGACCCTATGCGCCTGGGCCAGGTCCTGGTGAACCTGGGCAACAATGCTGCCAAGTTCACCGAACAGGGTGAAATCGTGGTGGGTGTGGAGCATCAGGGTGGCGATGAGGGCAAGGTGGAGCTGCATTTCTGGGTGCGCGACACCGGCATCGGCATGAGCGAAGAGCAGTGCCAGAGGATTTTTCAGTCCTTCAACCAGGCCGACAGTTCTACCACTCGCAAATACGGGGGCACCGGTCTGGGCCTGGCTATCTCCAAGCGTCTGGTGGAACTGATGGGCGGGCGCATCTGGGTACAAAGCGCACTCGGCGTTGGTTCCACCTTTCACTTCTGCGTGAGTCTGGGTATGCAGACCGACGCACGACCGCGACGGATGTTTACCGCTGGCGAGCTGCTCGGCGTACGCGTGCTCGTGGTGGATGACAACGCCAGTGCCCGAGAGATTCTCTCGGGCATGGCGCAAAGCTTCGGCGTCGAAGTGGATGTAGCGGACAGCGGTCGCGTGGCCCTGCGCATGTTGGTTGAGGCCGAGCAGAAGTCGTTGCCTTACGACCTGGTGTTGATGGACTGGCGCATGCCGGGTATGGACGGGGTGGAGACCGTACGCCAGATGCACTCCGCCAATCTGGCGTACACGCCTTCGGTGATCATGGTCACGGCCTTCGACCGTGAAGAGATACGTGAACAGGCCGAGCGCCAAGGCATGCGCCTGCCAGTGGTGCTGACCAAGCCGGTCACCCCATCCACCTTGCTGGAGGCCATCGGCACCGTGCTCGGCAGGGTGGTGCAGACCGAGACCCGGGACAGTGAGCGCAGCGTGCGCAGTGCCAGCTGCCTGGCCAGCCTGAAGGGCGCGCGCCTGCTGCTGGTGGAAGACAATGAGCTGAACAGGGAACTGGCCTGTGAGTTATTGGAAGGGGTGGGTATCGAGCTCGTTCTGGCATGCGACGGTCAACAGGCGCTGGATCTACTGGAGCGCGACACTGATTTTGACGGCGTGTTGATGGACTGCCAGATGCCCGTGATGGATGGTTACACCGCTACCCGCAGAATTCGCCAGGAGGCGCGTTTCGCCGAGTTGCCGGTCATCGCCATGACCGCTAACGCCATGGCCGGAGACCGCGAGCAAGCCCTGGCTTGTGGCATGAACGATCATATTTCCAAGCCGCTGAATGTAGCTGGCATGTTCGCCACCCTTGCCAAATGGATCAAACCGCACGCCGATCGTCGCAGCATACCTGCGGTGCTGACTGTTCCTGCAGCCTCTGATTTGTTGCCCGCCGGGCTGGACGGCATCGATATGGCCGTCGGGTTGGCCACCTGTATGGGCAAGCGTGAGCTTTACCTGCGCCTGTTGCGCAAGTTCCACGCCGCCCAGACAAGCTTCACCGGGCAGTTCCAGGCAGCACTCGCCGATCCTGATGCAACAGCCGCGGTTCGGTTGGCCCATAGCCTGCGCGGTACTGCGGGGAACATTGGAGCCAGGGCCGTGGCGCAGGCTGCTGCGGAGTTGGAGACGGCGTGCCAGACAGGTGAACGGGTGCAGGCCCGTCTGGCCGAGGTCGAGCAGCGCCTGGCACCGGTATTGGCTGGCCTGGCCCGTCTTGGCGAAACAGTCCCTGTGCCACGGGCGCAGGTTCGGCAGTCCGGGGCGGATCTCCAGGGACAGCTCGCCAGACTCAAGCGCCTGCTGGCCGAGAGCGACACCGCTGCCGTGGATATGCTTGATGATTTGCGTGGCTTGTCTCTCGAACAGGATCTGGCCAGGCGCCTGAGTCTTGTGGCGCAGCAGGTCGAGCGCTTCGACTTTGATCGTGCTCTGGAATTGTTGCAGGACGCAGGAGCGGACTGAAACCTTGCCGCAGCGCCGAGCGCGGTTGGAAGCGCTACGCTTCGATATCGAGCAGAAACAGGTCGATCCGGCATGCCTTGAGGCGGTGAAACAATCGCCCTGTCAAGCCCAGGCGGCGCATCCTGTGCCTTACATTCGCAGACGCAACGTTTCGAAGAGTTGCCGATCCTCTTTTCTGGCCGAACGGGCATGACGCCGAATGACTTGCAACAGGCAATCGGTGAAGCAGAGTGCCGGGTTACTCAGCGCCCCGTTGCGTCGGGTGACGATGCTCAGTTGTCGGGGCTCGAATTGTTCGGTCAGCCCCAGGGACACCACGCGCCCCAGGAATGGCGGGGCGGTGCTCACGATGGACGGCCCCCAGGTGCACATGTCGGCCCGCTCGACCATCATCTGCAAAATGGCCAGCGAATGGGCGCGCACGATTCGGTTCTCATCAATTTGCGCACCGTGTTTCCAGAACAGTTCCTGCATCAGCCCATCGTGCCCGTCCGGTGCGTAGTTCAGGGTCCAGTTTTCCTCCAGTAACTCGTGGATCGACCGTGCGTGCTGTCGGGCGTGCCCCTCGCGCACCAGCACCGAAGTCTGGTAGTCGAGCAAGGTTTCGCTAGCGAATTCCCGGGTTGATTGTGCTGGATGGAGCTGACCGATCGCGAAGTCCATGCTGCCGTCGCGCAACAGCGGTTGGGCAACGGCCATCAGGCTTTCAAACAGCTCCAGTCTGATTTGCGGCATGCGCTCGCGAAAAGCCAACACCACTTCGGGCAGGAAGGTCAGGGCGATCCATGGGGTGATCCCGACGCAGAGCCGTCCCTGGGCCTTGCCACGCATATGGTCGAGCTCGGTCTGCGCATGTTCGAGTTGCTTGATCACCAGCCGCGCGTGAGTCAGCAGGACTTTCCCGTATTCGGTGAAGTGCAGGCCACTGGGGGTTCGGGTGAACAACGGCAGCTGCTGACTGGTTTCCAGTTCGCGCAACGCTTTGGTCACGGCGGCCTGGGAAACCTCCAGCGAGCGCGCGGCCGCACGGATGCTGCCGGTTTCGGCGCTGGCAATCAGTGCCTGTAATTGATGCAGTTTCATCTGACCACCTTTGCGACAACCAATGGTTGTCATCATAACCAAACTGCGCCTCCCCAGCCCAGCGCCCGTTCCCTAAGATCGACCCCAACAGCGCTTTCGCTGCTGCTCAGCCCCTGTCGAAGGAGAACACCCATGAATGCCGGCCTGGTCCTGCCTGGTATTGCCGCGATGCAAGATGAAATGATCGCGATACGTCACAGCATTCACGCGCACCCTGAACTGGGGTTTGAAGAGTTCGCCACCAGCGAGCGGGTTGCGCAGTGTTTGACCCGGTGGGGTTTTGAGGTCAGCACCGGCGTGGGCAAGACCGGGGTCGTTGCCACCCTGAAAAATGGCGAAGGCCGGTCCATCGGTTTGCGCGCCGACATGGATGCATTGCCGATACAGGAAACTTCCGGTTTGCCCTATGCCAGCCGGATCGACGGTGTCATGCATGCCTGCGGCCACGACGGCCATACGGCAATCCTGTTGGCAGCAGGTCAGTATCTGGTCCGGACACGGGCGTTCAAGGGCACGCTGCATCTGATTTTCCAACCGGCGGAAGAAGGACTGGGCGGTGCCAGGAAAATGCTCGAGGAAGGGCTGCTCGAACGGTTTCCGTGTGATGCGATCTTTGCCATGCATAACGTGCCGGGCTATCCCGTCGGGCATTTGGGTTTTTACAGCGGGCCGTTCATGGCGTCTGCCGACACGGTGAACATCAGAATCATCGGCAATGGCGGTCATGGTGCGGTGCCGCACAAAACCGTCGACCCGGTGGTGGTCTGTGCCTCGATCGTGATGGCCCTGCAAAGCATCGTTGCGCGCAATGTCAACCCGCAGGAAATGGCGATTATCACAGTGGGCTCCCTGCATGCCGGAAGCGCCTCGAATGTCATTTCGTCCAGCGCCGACATGAGCCTGAGCGTGCGCGCCCTGACCCCCGAGGTTCGGCACTTGCTGGAGGTTCGAATCACTGAATTGGTCAAGGGCCAGGCCGCGAGTTTTGGTGCCCAGGCCCACATCGATTATCAGCATTGCCATCCGGTGTTGATCAACGATCCCGAACACACTGCATTCGCCCGTGAAGTCGCCCGCGACTGGCTGGGGGAGCAGCACCTGATCGATGACTTGCGGCCGTTCACGGCCAGTGAGGACTTTGCCTTTGTCCTGGAAAAATGCCCCGGCAGTTATCTGGTGATCGGCAACGGTGAGGGAGAGGGCGGGTGCCTGTTGCACAACCCCGGCTACGACTTCAATGACGGCTGCCTGCCGGTGGGCGCGAGCTACTGGGTCAAGTTGGTCGAGCGTTTTCTGTGTTGAGACGGCGCTTTTTTTGCGCGTCATTTGGGTAAAATTCTGCAGCCTGGAGAGGAATGACAATGAACAAGATGATTGCGGCCGTTTCCCTGGTGTTCCTGACGGCATCGAGCCTGGCCGGTGCGGCCGACTGGTCTGGCAAAGTGCTGAAGCTGGGGGTGGACCCGACGTACCCACCACTGGAATACAAGAATCAGGATGGCACGCTGACCGGTTTCGGGGTCGACATCGCCGAGGCGCTCTGCGCCGAACTGAAAGCCCGATGCGTCTGGGTGGAAAGCAGTTGGGACGGGATGATCCCGGGACTGCTGGCGCGCAAGTTCGATGCGGTGGCGTCTTCGATGACCATCACGCCCAAACGCCTGGAGCAGATCGCGTTTACCGACAAGGTGTCCAATGCACCGGCACGCCTGGTGGCTAAACGTGGATCGGGATTACAGCCGACCCTCCAATCACTCAAGGGCAAGCGCATTGGTGTGGAGCAGGGCTCGACCCAGGAGTCCTACGCCAAAGCGGTGTGGGGTGCCAAAGGCGTAGATGTTCTTTCCTATCAGAATCAGGATCAGGTGTACGCCGACCTGGTAGTGGGGCGACTGGATGCTTCGCTGCAGGGTTCCATTCAAGCCAGCTACGGCTTCCTGAAAACAGCGGAGGGCAAGGACTATGAGTTTGCCGGTGCCACCCTGGATGACCCGGGCTACTTCGGCGTGGGTGATGGCCTCGGCCTGCGCAAGAACGATACTGCCTTGCGCGAAGACTTGAACAAAGCCCTGGCAACCATTCTCGCCAACGGTACTTACGCAAGGATCAACAACAAGTACTTCGATTTTGACGTCTACGGTGCCCAGTAACCCACGGCCGATTCGTTGAGCAGGGCGCTCGTTCGATCTACAGCGAACGCCTGAGCCCAGACAGTGACAGGATGCGAGTCGTTGGCTACCGCCTGATCTTTAGCCGTCTGCCATCAATCATTCCGAGACTCGAGGACCATGCCGCTCAGTCGATCCTCACCTGCGCAAAGTGCTGAAACCCACGGGTGGCGTGGGGGTCAGGTCGAGGTAGAGATGGCAGCCTCAACGCTCCATGACATAAGTACCAGGTGCGGGGCACAGTGGCGGGTATTTGCGCGAACCGAGCTTCTTCGGCGCCGGCAGGCTGTCGCCCGAGCGCTGCCCGATCCATTCGCGCCAATGCGGCCACCAGCTGCCTTGCTGGCGCTCCCCGGCGTTCTGCAGCCAGGCTTCCGGGGACTCGGCGACGGCAGGCGCTGCGTAGTAGAACGACCTGGGATTGCCCGGCGGATTCACCAGGCTCTGCAGGTGGCCGGCGTTGGACAGCACGTAGGTTGTGTCCTCGCCAAACAGCCGGGCGGTACCGTAGCAACCCTGCCAGGGGGTGATGTGGTCGGTGGTGCCGCCAATCACATAGGCGCCCACCTTCACTTGGGTCATGTCGATCGACTCGCCGGCAATCTCCAGAGTGCCCGGGTTGCTGTAGGGGTTCTGCTGGACCAGGTCGAGGTAGTCCGCGTGCAGTTGGGCGGGTAGCCGCGTGGTGTCGTTGTTCCAGGCCAGAATATCGAAGGCCGGCGGCTTATTGCCCAGCAGGTAGTTGTTGACCCAGTAGTTCCAGATCAGGTCGTTGGGGCGCATCCAGGCGAACATGCGGGCCATGCCCTGGCCGCTCAACACGCCCTTGCGCCGGGAGCTGGCCTTGGCTGCGCGCAGGGCGGACGGGGTGGTGAACAGCCCCAGGGTGGTGTCGTCCAGCGCCGAGGGCATGTCGAGCACGCACACGGCCCAGCTGGTGTTGGCCACCTTGTGGCCTTCGCCACGGGCCGCCAGCCAGCCCAGGTAGGCCGCCAGGGTGATGCCGCCCGAGCAGGAGCCCCACATGTTCACATCCGGGCTCGCGGTGATCCTGCGCGCTACGTCCACAGCCTGGTCGAGGCACAGCGCATAATCGGACAAGCCCCAGTCGCGGTGCTCGCTGGTGGGATTGCGCCAGCTGATGACGAAGAGGTTTACGCCGCTGTCCTGGATCCACTTGATCAGGCTTTTCTCCGGCGAGAGGTCGATGGCGTAGTACTTGTTGATTTGCGGCGGCGACATCACCAAGGGCCGGGCATAGACCTTTTCGGTGGTGGGCGCGAACTGCAGCAGCTCGAACATTTCGTTGCGAAACACCACTTCGCCCTTGGCCGTGGCGATGTTTTCCCCGACCTTGAACGGCGTGCTGTCGACCTGACTCGGGAGTCCACGGTTGTTCAGCATATCCTGGCCGAATTGACGGATGCCCCGGGCCAGGCTCATGCCGCCGGTATCCACCATCTTGCGCAGCGCCGCCGGATTGGTCAGCGGCGAGTTGCTCGGAGCCACTGCATCGGCCAGGAGCGCTGCTACGAACCGGGCCCGGCTCTTTTCCAGCGGGGCAAGGTCGGTGGATTCGATGAAACGGGTCAGCTCACTTTGGCCGGCCAGGTAGCTCTGCAGCAGCGCGCGAAGGAAGGCGTTGGATTGCCAGGCGGGATCGGCGAAGCGCTTGTCCTTCGGGTCCGGCGCAATGCTCGACTTGCCGCCGACGATACCGCCCAGCTCCTTCAGGTAGCCACCCAGATGAGCGCCAGCCTTGAGCGGCGACTTGCCCACGGCCTTGAGCAGGTAGCCGGCCGAGCTGACCAGGTCCGCCGCCCGCACGCTGACTAGCGGATTGCCTGCCAGGGTCTGGTTGGCAGCCGTACCGATCAACTCTTGTTGCAGGGGGGTGTCCGGGAGATCGACATCCTTGCGAGTGCGACGTTTTCGGCCGGTCGCCGGGGGGCGCTGGGTGGGGGTTGCGGTCTCGCTCGTTCGGGTGGATCTGGTCATGGCGGCTCTCGTGTTTCCGGGCGCTGTATTGTTTTGCTCCGACTCTAGGGCAGCAGCGGCGGTGGCCACCTCGCATTGCACGACAGCGAATTTTCATTTGATGACAAGGAAGTCGCGGGGCGACGAGCTGAACGGGTGGCCTGCGGGACAGGCAGCGGCCACTTAGAGGGGGAAGTGATAGGTATCTTTAGAACCGCACCTGCATTTTTTCTGCAGTGTAGTGGTCAGCTGATCCCGCACATGATGTTCAGTTTTTCCTCGGCCCGAGGCGGCGCCAACCCACCATTTAATTGGTGAGGCCGAATCCAGTTGTACCTATGCATCAATGCTCTGATGCATGCGTTATCGCCACAAGCGCTGGCGAATGAGTCGGCTTGCATATTGCACCGCCGTATCGGCGATTGGAGGCAGGATCAGGCGCGATTGCGGTGTGCGCCCGTTGTCGCGACGGTTCAAGCATGCGTCAAAAACATCGCGACCTTCCTACGGGAATCTAAACTTGTCCGTAGGCCCGGGGTTACCGGCTGATTATGCAAGCGCGAGGCGAAGAAACGAGCGGTAGGTGTCGAGGTTCAACCTGGCGAGGAGGGAAGGCGATGAGAGTATTGCGATGGGGCACGTTGGTACTGGTGGCATGGGTGACCCTGGTGACGGCATCGGGTATTGCCCGCGCCGAAGGGGTTGCCATGATCACCGGCGAGCAATGGCTGCAGTCGTCGGAGCAGCTCAAGAAAGTCTATCTCATCGGCATCGCCAATGCCTACGAGGTGGAGGCAGCCTACTATGCGGCGAAGCCGCCGTCCGATGAGCAGAGCCTGATTCCACGTTTCGGCAGGGGCTTGAAGGGCCAAACGCTCGATACCGTGCGCGAAAGGCTCAACCAGTGGTACGCCGCCAATCCCGACCGAGTGAAACGCCCCGTCATCGAGACCATCTGGTTCGAGATGGTCTTGCCCGGCCTGAAGCAGAATAAGTAGCGGAGGTGAACATGAAACGGTCTCTATGGTTTGCCGCAGTCCTCACCGCAGCGAGCGTGATCGGTTGCACCTCGATGACTGCCAAGCAGCAGGGGACGGTGAGTGGTGCGGCCATCGGTGCTGCGGCCGGCGCTGGCATTGCCGCGATCTCCGGTGGCAGTGGATGGACTGGCGCTGCGATCGGTGCCGTTGCTGGCGGGGTTGCCGGCAACATCAAAGGCAGTAGGCAGCAGAAGTAGACGGGCCGATCCGCGCTTTGGCAAGGGCTTGCCTGTGACATGGAACATCGGCGGGCCTGCTCAGCCGCGCGCCGCTTTGGCACTGGGGGCGTACCCCATTGCGGTGCATGGCGTTGTAATTGGTCAAGGGGGCGTCTGTTGAGGCTACACCGTGTACTTGGAGATCTCTTTGTCTATTCTGATGAAGTAGCTTCTTATGATCTCAAAGGCGTGTTCCGTAGAAGGCACCAGCGTGCGAAGCGCCAATCTTACAATGCCCAGCGTCATATCCAGGTTGAGCTTGGGATAGACGTCGAGGGCTACAACGGCATTGGCTTCTAATGGTTGATGCATCGCGTTGTAGGTCGAGGGGGATATCATGTTGGAAGAGGAAAGGAGTTTATGGATGGTTTCCAGGTTGTTTATGTTTACGGAAAAGTTCTTTTCCAGCGGTAATTTCCATCCATACAGCTGTGAAATATTGAACGCCAACGTGTCGCTGATATAGCCAGACCCGATGATTGGATAGTTTTCCAGTTCGCTGATGGTTATTTTCTTCTTCTCGGCCAGCGGATGGTCATGTCTGACAAACCAGCCGTAAGTGCATTTATATAAAGGCTCCGCTATGAGATCAGCTGAACTTGCTGCCGAGCTTACGTCGCCCACGAAAAAATCCAGTTTCTCTCTTCGTAATGAGTCCAGCAAGGCATCGGTGCTTTCGACCTGAGCCTGCACCCTCAAATTGGGCCCACTGGCAATCAACTCGTTGATCAAAGGTGCGAGCAAGTCGATTGCCAAAGAGGATCCCAGCCCAAAAGCCAAGGGGCCATAGGCACCGTTCTTCATCAGGCTCAATGCTCGCGCGCCTTCGCGCTCATCAAAAACAATGCGTCGTGCACGATCCAGGTATTCCAAAGCGTAAGGCGTGGGGTGCAAGCGGCGATTACTTCTATCAAATAGAGAGACGCGAAGCTCGTCTTCCAGGGCTTTGAGGCTTCTGGATAGCGCCGGGACGCTCAGGTGCACAGCCTCGGCAGCAGCGCTGAGTGATCCTGTATCCATCACGGCCACGAAATGGTGAAGCTGCCGGGTGTTCATGCGTGAGGCCTCCAGTTGCAAGATCTGCAAGATATTAGGCTGAAAATTGCAATATACCTAAATAAAGGTCACTCCTTACACTCGAACCAACACAAACCAATGACAAGTACAAATTCATGACTCACGCATCACTCCTCCCGATCCTCTCACCCGTCAGGCCACTGGTCGCTATCGCCACCGACCGGGTGGAGCGCTACGGTCATCAAGCCCATGCGTTGCTCCACGGCTACGTGGATGCTGTGGTGTCGATTTCTGGAGGGATGCCCTTGGCACTACCTGCGGATGAAGCGGCCATCGATATGGCCAGTTTGATCGCCCATGTCGATGGCGTGGTCCTGACGGGTAGCCCATCGAACGTTGCTCCCCATCACTATGGAGAAACTGCGATTGCGCAGGGGGCCATGCTTGACCTGGCCCGCGATGCAACGGTTCTGCCGCTGGTGAAAGCACTCGTTGCCGCGGGTATTCCGGTGTTGGGGATCTGCCGCGGGTTTCAGGAAATGAACGTGGCCTGGGGAGGGACCTTGAATACCGCAGTCCACGAGAAACCCGGGGCCATTGACCATCGGGAGGGCGATCAATCCCGACCGATCAAGGAGTGGTACCAGGACTGCCATTCGGTAGAGATCATTCCCGGCGGCGTCTTGTCAGGGCTATGTGACGAAAAAAACGTTCTGGTGAATTCGCTGCACCACCAAGGTGTGGAGCGGTTGGGTGCAGGATTGAAGGTTGAAGCGCTCGCGCCGGACGGGCTGGTCGAAGCTTTTTCGGTAGAGGGAGCCCCCGGTTTTGCATTGGCTGTGCAGTGGCATCCGGAAATGCGAGTCCATGATAGCGACCTGGCCCGAGGGATATTCAAAGCCTTTGGTGAAGCATGCCGGCAGCGATCCATTTTTCGTGCTGAATCGCGCAAAGCCAGTCGGTGAAAAACGAGAGTCCAATGAACACAAAAACAATATCTCAGCTATTCAGCCAGACGTACGCTGAATCACGACAAAAATTCCTGACGGCTGCGCAGTCCAGAGGCTTGGCTGTCGAAAGTTATGAACTGGCATGCAAAGGTGCAGAAGGTGAGGCGCTTGCCACCGATGTCGTGGTCGATGGTCCGCTGGATGCTTCCAGAATGCTCATTGTGATCAGTGGCGTTCATGGCGTTGAAGGGTTTACGGGCTCAGCGGTGCAAACCGGTTTGCTTGGGGTGGAATTGCCAAAACCGGACGATACGGCTGTTTTATATGTACACGCGATCAATCCGTTCGGATTCTCGCACTTGCGCCGTGTCACTCAGGAAAATGTCGACCTTAACAGGAACTTTGTCGATTTTAATTCCAGTTTGCCGCAGAACCCGGGTTATGAGCAGATTCATGATGCCTTGCTCCCGCAAACATGGCCGCCCGAGACTGACGAAGTATTGGAGAAGTATCGCCTGGAACATGGTGATAAGGCGCTGCAACAGGCGATGTCCATAGGGCAATACAAGTCAGAAGATGGCATGTGGTTTGGCGGTCGTGCGCCAACCTGGAGCAACGATACGTTCAGGGAGATTCTGCGCAAATACACGGCGGATGTAGAAGTACTGGCTTCAATCGATATTCACACCGGGCTTGGGCCCCATGGTCACGGTGAAAAAATATTCGCCGGTTTTGATAATGACACTTTCAATCTTGCGCAAGATTGGTGGGGCGAACTGACCAATGTGCACACAGGCACCTCCACCAGCGTGGCAATGAGTGGTCCGATTCAGACCGCTATTATTCAAGAATGTGCAAGTGCCAAACACATTGGTATTTGTCTTGAATACGGTACCTACCCACTTGAACGGGTGATCACGGCACTGAGAGCGGATCATTGGGCCCATCGTTATGACATGCGCATGTCAGCACAGGGATTGGGAATAGCAAGACATCTCAAGGACACCTTCTACCCGGACAAGCTCGAATGGCAGCAAATGGTTTGGGAGCAGGGGGAGCAAGCAGTCGTACAGGCCCTTGATGGTCTTGCAGTTTTACGTCAGCCAGAAAGCCAAGTGACTGTGAATTTTAACTAACCCGATGATCATTAAATGAATAATCAAACAATAGCTGAAATGGTCGACACGCGCTGCTCAGGCACTGACGCAGTCACTGATCATGCAGGCATCAATAAAAAAGCGATTGCGGCGGCTGTCGCTGGCAATGCCCTTGAATTCTATGATTTCGTCATTTATGCGTATTTCGCTGTTTACATCGGCAAAGCGTTTTTTCCGGTGGCTGGCGAATACGGCAGCTTGATGGCCGCCGTTGCCACATTTGGTGTTGGTTTTTTCGCGCGCCCATTGGGTGGCATTCTGATTGGCGCCTACGCCGACCGGGCAGGGCGCAAGCCGGCCATGATTCTGACGGTCGCAATGATTACCATCGGTACGATTGGTTTGGCGATGACGCCCAGTTATCAGTCAATCGGTATTGCCGCGCCGGTCATTGTCGTTATTTGCCGATTGATCCAGGGCTTGGCACTGGGTGGCGAGGTCGGACCTGCAACATCGCTGCTGATTGAAGCCGCGCCCCCTCATCGTCGCGGGTTTTATTCCAGCTGGCAGATTGCGAGCCAAGGGATCGCTGTAGCAGTGGGCGGGGTACTGGGTGTTGCACTGTCCTTGTGGTTGAGTGCCCAACAGCTGGAAGCCTGGGGGTGGCGCGTTCCATTCTTCCTTAGCCTTGTACTGATTCCGATCGTTATCTACATGCGTAGAGCCTTGCCGGAGACCCATGAAGCTGCGCAAGAACGCACAAGCACTGAAATCGTTGGTGTTGTGATTCGTGAGCATAAAAAGGTACTGCTGCTGGGTGTTCTGCTGTTCGCTTCGATAGGCGTTGCGTCGCAAATCGGCAACTATATGGTCAGTTACGCTGTACAAGTACTAAAACTCTCTGCGCCTATCGCGCAGGGGAGTGTACTGGTTGGCGGGATAGTTACCTTTGCCTTTGCTCTTTTGGGCGGTCTTCTCAGTGATCGCCTGGGACGAAAGATTACCAACTTTATTCCCCGGGTGGCTTTAACGCTGGCGATTGTTCCACTGTTCATGTGGTTGGTGAATGCGCCTACGTTGCTCACGCTGTTCACGGTGAATTCGGTGATTGCGGCACTGACCGCGATGTTTGCTACCGCCGGACTTGTACAAATTCCGGAGTTGTTGCCGATCGCAGTTCGCAGTACAGGTTTGTCTTTGGTTTACGCGTTGGGTACAGCGATATTCGGCGGTACCACTCAATTTGTCGTGACCTGGCTGATTGCGGTAACTAACAGTCCAATGGCGCCGGCATGGTATTTGGCTGGGGTCAGTGTTGTGAGTCTTCTTGCCATGCTGTTCCTGCCTGAGTCAAAAGATATAGACATTCGAAAGTGATGTGTTTGGCTAGTTGAAAAATCGCGTTGCGGTTTTATGCCTGACTTTGGTTTGCGTGCATGCAGGCCTGGGTTTGCTGAAAGTGTGAGCCTGTCAACATTAGTTAATGTGGCGCTGCATCCAGCCTCTTATTGGAGTTGAGCGCCATTTACATTGATGTGCTTTGTTGCTGCGGGTCGAGCTCGGTGTTATCGAGAGCGGCTGGCGTTCTTAATCCTGTCTAATAATAAAAACTCCGGTGTTAAATATGATTCGTATGCAGCGTACCGTTTTGCCTTTGGTCTTTCTTGTAGCGACACCTGTGGCCCTGGCGGAAAATGCCAGCCAGGGCTTTACTGCTACCCAGTTCAAATCCGGCAGTGCTCAAGATGAAGCTTCAGGCTTCATTGCCGGGCAATCGCTGTCGGGAACCACCAAGAACTTCCTGTCCAAGGAGCAAGCGGACCGCAATAGCACCTTTTTCATCAAGAAGGATGACGGCTCGCTGGAGAAGACGGATCGTCGTGATACCTGGGTACAAGGCACGATCCTGGACTATCGCTCCGGGTTCACTCAGGGCCAATTGGGCCTTGGCGTTGAGGTGGGAGCCTATAACGCCATTGCACTCGAACAGGGAAAGGGGCGTATCGCAGGTGGTGGCAATCGGACGCTGACGGACAGTGACGCAAATGCAGTCGATCAATGGAGCAAGCTGGGGCTGGCCAACATCAAGGCGCGCGTATCCAATACGACGCTGACGGTTGGTCGCCAGAATATGCAAACACCAATGATTGCAACCAACACTAACAGGGCACTGCCTTCAAGTTTCGAAGGTGTAAGCCTGAACAGTGTTGAATTCAATAACCTGAGTTTCGACCTGGGTGCGTTTGATAAAGTGTCTCCGCGCTCGGAACAAAGTACTACGGATATCGTATCTGAGTATGGTAATCGCAACGTGTCGAGCGATGCGGCTTACATTGCAGGAGCGACCTATACGCCCTTTGCAAGTTTGAAGACAAGCGTTTATGCGACTCAGGTTGAAGATTTCTGGAATCAATACTATTTCGGTTTCGTGCACAGTGCGGGAAATCGAGCTGTACTGGGGCTGAATACCTCGTTCAATTACTATAAGACCAACGATGAGGGCTCGGCTAAAATGGGCCCTATTGATAATGATGCCTATAGCCTGGCATTTAGATTGACTCACGGTGCTCATGGTCTGGTGCTCGCCTGGCAACAGATAAATGGTAATGAATACTTCGATTTTATTCACGAAAGCAAAGGGTCGACGCTGGCCAACTCGTTTTTGTCGAACTACAACGGCCCCAACGAAAAGTCAGTGCAACTGGCCTACCTTTTCGATGCGGCGCCCTATGGCGTGCCTGGGCTGACATTCTATTTGTATAACGTCCGTGGCTGGGGCATCGATGGAACTCATTACAAGGGTAATAGTTATCCTTCAAAGCGCTCGGATGGTGACAAACACCAGGAGTCGGGTCTCTTGAGTTCATACACCCTGCAGAGCGGTACATTGAAAGACAGTAGTCTCCAGGTAGGCTATGTGGCGCATCGTGCAACACCCAACGAAATCGATGGCAGTGTCAAAGAACTTCGGATAGTTACAACGATTCCGTTCAACGTATTCTGAGTCGACGCAACATGGGCAGGGCATCGGTCTCTGTTGTCGCTCAACCGCAAAAATGCCGCGTTGGTCGTTACTTCCCTTTCTTGATTCGAACGAAAAACTGACTGCGCGGCCCGGCATTTGAAGGGCCGTGCCGCAGTGCAATGCCAATCCCGGCAATTATCTCTGAGGTTACAAGCAAGATGGCCAAGGCCGCTGATGTCGTTGTGCAATGCCTGGAAAACGAAGGTGTCGAGTATGTGTTCGGCATTCCCGGTGAGGAAAACCTGGACCTGCTGGAGTCCCTGCGCAAATCGCAGATCAAGTTGGTACTGACTCGCCATGAGCAGTCCGCTGGCTTTATGGCCGCCACTTATGGCCGCCTGACCGGCAAGACCGGCGTAAGCCTTTCGACCCTTGGCCCGGGTGCCACCAACCTGGTCACCGCCGGTGCCTATGCTTATCTGGGCGGCATGCCAATGTTGATGATCACTGGCCAGAAACCGATCAAGAAGTCCAAGCAGGGTCGCTTCCAGATCATCGACGTGTGCAACATGATGGCGCCCATCACCAAGTACACCCACCAGTTGGCCTCAGCCGATAACATCCCTTCGCGCATGCGTGAAGCCTTCCGTCTGGCGGAGGAGGAAAAGCCGGGCGCCGTGCACCTGGAATTGCCGGAAGACATCGCCGCCGAGCAGACCGACAGCTTGCCAATCCCTCGCAGTCTGCATCGCCGCCCGCTGGCCGAGCACTGCGCCATCGACGCCGCTGTCGAGAAGCTGCAACGGGCCCGTAGCCCGATCCTGGTGATCGGCGCTGGCGCCAACCGCAAGATGACCGCCAAGGTCCTGAACCAGCTGATCGACAAGACCGGCATTCCATTCGTCACGACCCAGCTAGGCAAGGGGGTGGTTGACGAGCGTCACCCGCGCTTCCTCGGCAACGCTGCATTGTCTTCAGGTGACTTCGTGCATCGTGCGGTCGAAGCGGCGGACCTGATCGTCAACATCGGTCACGACGTGATCGAGAAACCGCCGTTTTTCATGATGCGTGGCGGTACCGAGGTCATCCACATCAACTTCCGTTCCGCTGAAGTCGATGCTGTGTATTTTCCGCAAATCGAAGTGATCGGCGACATCGCCAATGCCGTCTGGCAGATCGGCGAGGCGCTGAACGACACCGCACATTGGGATTTCACCCGCCTGCTGGCGATTCGTGAAGCCAACGAAGCACAGATTGCCGAAGGGGCTGATGACGACCGCTACCCGGTCTATCCGCAGCGGCTGGTAGCCGATATCCGACGCGCACTGCCGTCCGAGGGCATCGTGGCGCTGGACAACGGTATCTACAAGATCTGGTTCGCCCGCAACTACAAGGCGCACAAGCCCAACACCGTGCTGCTCGATAATGCGCTAGCGACAATGGGTGCCGGTCTGCCGTCTGCGATGGCTTCGCACCTGGTGTATCCGGATCGTCCAGTCATCGCCGTGTGCGGCGATGGCGGCTTCATGATGAACAGCCAGGAGTTGGAAACGGCGGTGCGTCTGAACATGCACGTCACCGTGGTCATCCTGCGTGACGATGGCTACGGCATGATTCGCTGGAAGCAAGCGAACATGGGCTTTGCCGACTTCGGCCTGGATTACGGCAACCCCGATTTCGTGAAATACGCCCAAGCCTATGGTGCCCATGGCTATCGCGTGGAAAGTGCCGAAGGATTCCTGCCGCTGCTGGAACACTGCATCAAGACCCCGGGCGTGCATGTGATCGACTGCCCGGTCGACTACAGCGAGAACGACCGCATCCTCAATAGTGAGTTGCGCGAGCGATCCTTGGCTGTCTAAAGGCTACGCGAATTCGCTGGAGCATGACGTCTGTCGGGACAAAAGCAGCCGCTGGAGAGTGGGTGCTTTTTGGCCGATTGCCGCTTTATCACGACTGATCTTTTAGAAATTTGCCCAGCCTCGTGCTGGGCTTTTGCTTTGGCACTCTGAAGCTTTCCAAGCTGGCAGCAATGGCGACCACCGCCTTTCAACAACGCTATTGACGCTTTCCGGGTCTGGCTATAGCATACTTCACAAATACGACACGTATACATGAAGTATGGAAGACAACCTCGGAGGCGTCGCGAATTGACCAAGCAACTGTGTAAAGAGGACTTGGGGCTGTGGTTCACTGGCCCGAACATCGGCATGGCGGAGATTGCGAAGCTCATCGGCTATCGGGTCGCCATCCTGGATGTGGAGCACGGCATCTTCGACCTTGCCACTCTCGACAGCTTCATCCCGTTTCTGAAGGCGTTGGGGTTCGAGGTGTTCGTGAAGGCACTCGGTCCTACGCGTGAGGCGGTACAACAGGCGCTGGACTTTGGTGCGGACGCAGTCGTAATCCCGCACATCAGCAGTGCTGCCGAAGCCCGGCGTGTCTGTGGTTACGCCAAATTGCCGCCGTTAGGTGACCGCAGCCTTGCCGGGGGCCGCACGACCCGGTTCGCTTATCCGGCGGACACATGGATCGAGCAGCAAAACACCCGTACGCGTTGCTACCCGATCATCGAAGACGCGCAAGCGCTGGAGGAGATCGATGACATTCTCGCGTTGCCTGTCGTGGACGGCGTTTTCATCGGGCCTACCGATCTTTCGATTCGCCGCGACCGCGGCATCTATAAGAAGCAGCCCGGAGACTGGGAAGACATCGGCTTGATCGTCGAGGCCGCAAAAGCCGCCGGTAAACCGTGGATCTTCCCTGCCTGGAGCCCTGAGGAAAAAGCCTTCGCCATTGAGCACGGTGCCGAGCGCATCTTCATTGCCATGGAGCAGTTCGCCTTGGCCATGGGCTTGCGGCAACTCTGGGATGCTTCCGTCAGCCTGCTTCCCGAGCAGGCGTAACCGCCAGTGCCTGAGCAATCACAATCGACAGTTGCAGAGGAGAGTTCGCCGTGGTGAGCAATAGCAAAGTCTCTGTCAATCAGCCTGATTACACCTGGGCATGGATTACAACCGCCATCCTCGCAGTTGCAATGGTCATTTCCTTTGTTGACCGATTCGCGCTTTCTCTGCTGGTGGCGCCGATCAAGGCAACGCTGGCGATCAGCGATGTGCATATCGGCCTGCTGCATGGTCTCGCCTTTGGGTTGTTTTACTCAATCCTGGGAATCCCGTGCGGTTGGTTGGCGGACAAGTGGTCCCGTACCGGGACCATTCTGCTGGGAATGCTGATCTGGTGCGCGGCAACGGCGGCGTGCGGACTTGCCAACAGCTTCACGGGCTTGCTCCTTGCACGGATGCTGGTCGGCGCGGGGGAGGCCGCCCTGGCACCGGCCGCCTATTCGGTGATCTATGAACGCTTTCCCAAGGCGATTCTCAACAGGGCACTGACACTGTTTCAGGCTGGCGCGGTCATTGGCGCAGGGACTGCTTTCTATATTGTCGGCTCGTTGTACGAATGGCTGGAACCGATCGGCGTGATCAACCTGGGCTGGTTCGCGGCGCGGGAACCCTGGCAATCAACCTTTCTGCTGGTAGCGTTGCCGGGGCTTGTGCTGCTGCCGGTACTGTGGTGGATCCTGAACCGCCGCGACGGTACCCGTCATCAGGGCGTGGACGCGGTAGCGCCGCACAGCGAAAGCGTGAAAGTCATTGCGTACCTTGTCGAAGATCGGGCGTTCATTGCTGCTGTCTTCGTCGGCATGGCGGGCTTGCTGACCATGAGTTACGCGTTGCTCACCTGGATTCCCGCGATTTTCGTTCGTGAGTTCCTCTGGCTGCCCGGTGAGATTGGTCGAATCTATGGCGCAGTGGTGCTGTTCTCCTGCATCGGCGGCATGTTCGCCGCCGCCTGGATCGCCGACCGCCTTTCAAGTCGGGCGCAAGACGTGTGTTCAGCCCTGCGTGTCCCGCTCTTTGCCGGCGTGCTGGCGATCCCGGCCGGCCTGGTGTTCCTGCTGGCCACCGGGCCTGTGGGGGTGCTCATCGCCTGCGCTGCGTTACACGGCCTGTGCACCTGCTCCATCGGCATTGCACCGGCACTCATCCAGAAACGCTCGCCGGCAGCCATTCGAAGCCGCGTGTCTGCACTGTACGTCATGGTCGTGAATATCTGCGGCCTGGCAGTGGGACCGATTCTCGTCGCAAGTGTTGTCGCATTGCTGGGAGGTAATGCCACCGACCTGCGAACCGCAGTGCTTATCGTGGGAGGGGGCGGGCTGGTGCTGTCGGTTACGACATTGGGCCTGTATCTCGGACGACGTGCCAATCCGCTACGTGCTTCGGCCGAGGTTCGTTGACCCGCAGCAATTGAAAAAATCCTTTGCAAAAAAACAATGAAAAAAGGAGCAAGCAAGTGCGAATTACCGTTATTCAGAAAAATGTTTCCGCAGACAAGAACGCCAACATTGCCTCGGTGGAGAAACTGGTGGAACGGGCGGTAGAACAGGACCGCCCGGATTTCGTCATCTTGCCGGAAATGATCGCTTGCATCGCCGGTTCTCCGGCGTCGATGAAGGCGTCAGCCGAACCCTTCCCCGGCGGCGAGGTATACGAGCGCTTCTCTAATCTGGCCAGGCGCCTGAAGGTGAACCTGCATATCGGCAGCGCCATGGAGCTGGAGGACGAGAAGGTTTACAACACCTCGCTGGTTTTCGGTCGCGAGGGTGAGTTGCTGGCCAAATACCGCAAGATCCACCGCTTCGATGCAGTACTGGCCGATGGCTCCGAACTGAAGGAGTCCGCGCATGTCGAGGCGGGCAAGGACGTTGTCTGTGTTGAAATCGACGGTGTACAGGTTGGTCTTGCCATCTGCTACGACCTGCGCTTCCCGGAGCTTTTCCAGGCACTGTGCGATGAAGGCGCGGAGCTTATCGTGGTACCCGCCGCGTTCACCTTCCAGACGGGCGCCGACCATTGGGAAGTGCTGCTCAGGGCACGTGCCATCGAATGGCAGTGCTACGTGGCGGCCCCGTGCCAGGTAGGCACCTTCGACGATGGCAAATACATGACCTGGGGGCATTCGATGATCATCGATCCATGGGGGCAGATCGTCGCGCAGGCCTCCAGCAGCGAAGCATTCGCCAGCGCCAGTATCGATAGGAACTATCAGCAAGCCATTCGCACGCGGATGCCCCTGAAGAACCATCGACTGCTCGCACGCCGATTCGTGGCCGGTTAAGGGAGGGTATTGCATGTTCAAGATCTGCCCGATGCCTGAGCCAATGCCTTTGAGCCTGGTCGAGCGCGCACTGAATGCCGAGCCTGCCACGATTGGCCATTTTCGCCTGATGGGCTTCCCGGACAATGCTATACGGCCCCTGTACCCGGTACCGAGGATTGCAGGTCCGGCGGTTACCCTGGCCCTTCCGGCAGCCGATTCGACACTGCTGCACCATGCCGTCGGACGGTTGCGTCCGGGGGATATCGTGGTCATCGATCGGCTGGGGGACAAGCACCATGCCTGTCTTGGCGGCGGTGTGGCCTATGCCTTGGCCAAGGCGGGGGTTGCCGGCGTCATTATCGATGGCCCGGTGGCCGACCCGGGGGAGCTGCGCGATGTTGGTCTTGCGGTGTGGGCGAGGGGGGTTGCCAGTATCACAACGCGCCTGCAAGGCATTGGCGGGCGGATGAATGTGCCGGTGTGCTGCGGTGGGGCGGTTGTTGCGCCGGGGGATCTGGTGATTGCCGATGAAGGGGGCGTGGTGTTCATTCCTCGTGAAGAAGCGGCGCTGGATATCGAACGCGCAGTCCTGCTGCAGGAAACCGAACAGAAAGGACTTCCACTGATCAGCAAAGATAAAACACTGGGTGAATTGACCGGCGCCACCGCCCTGGTAATGGCCAAGCTCGAACAGTAATTAGTCAAGTTTCCGAATAAACCTGTCAATCCGGCGCTCACGAGCATTTGTATCGTGGGTCTGGATGATCTTTGCCGAAAAACAGCGCGGCATTGTTTGCGCGCTGATTCGGTGATCACCATCGAGGTAGGTAATGATAAAAATAAAAAACACGCGGAAAGTAATGGGCAATGGAAACAAGCTGGTTCCGCTTGCCAGCAGTAGCCTGGCATTGCTAACGCTTGCTTGTGTAAGTGCGCAGGCCATGGAAATCCCGATCGGAAGCGAAGACTGGCAGGTGCGTTGGGATAATACTCCGCGTTATACCCTGACTCAGCGAGTCGAATCCCAGAATAAGGCGATTATCAATGCGGTAAACAATAACGATGGCGATCGGAACTTTGATCGCGGCATTGTTTCCAATCGCCTGGATGTGTTATCCGAATTCGATGCCATCTACAAGAACAAGTATGGCATGCGTGTATCGGCTGCCGGTTGGTATGACTACCAATATAACCAGGATCTGGATAACGACTCTCCGGAAACTTCCAACCACTTGAAAAATGGTGTGCCCGCGGTTGGTCTGACCCGCTACACCGAGCGCTACTTTGCTGGCCCGAGCGGCGAGTTTCTCGACGCCTTCGTTTTTGGCGGCTTTGATATCGGTGAGGTTCCAGTCGATGTCAAAGTCGGCAGCCACAGCATCTACTGGGGCGAGAGTCTTGGGCTGACGGCCTTCATCAACGGTATCGCGTACGCACAGATGCCACTGGATATCGGCAAGGGCCAGGCCATTCCCGGCATTGAGGCCAAGGAACTGTTTCGCCCGGTGAACAATGTCTCCTTCCAGGTACGGCCAACGGATTCACTGTCGGTTGCGGGCCAGTATTTCCTCGACTGGGAACAGAACCTGTTTCCCGAAGGCGGCACCTACCTGGGCTCCAGTGACATCAACATCGGTGGCAATGAAGGCTCATTGATCGCCGGCCCCAATCGCTTCCTGAAAGGGAAAGACATCGACCCGCGCGATCATGGCGACTGGGGACTTTCGACACGCTGGTCGCCGGAATGGCTGCAAGGCACACTGGGCTTCTACTATCGCAATTTCTCCGACCGCATCCCGCAGTTGCTGCTGGAGGGAGCGCCGCCGGCAAATGGCATCGCAGGCCGTTACCACTGGGCCTACGCCGATGACATCGATCTTTTCGGGATCAGCTTGTCGCAGAACTACGGCGGGGTCTCCGTCGGGGCCGAACTGTCTTACCGCCGCAATATGCCGCTGGTGAGCATTGCCGTGCCCGTCACCGCTCTTCCCAAGCACGGCGAAACGCCCGGGGCCCGTGGCGAAACCATGCACGGCGTCCTGAACCTGGTGGGCGTGATGAGCGGTAACGGCATTTACGACTCTGCTGCATGGAGCACGGAGCTTGCCTGGAGTCATCTGGTCGATGTCACCGATGGTGAGCAGTTCTACAAAGGCAACCGCAACTACCAGTCGCTCGATCACGCCGATCGCGATGCCTTCGTCCTGACCGCGACCTACACGCCGACCTGGTTGCAGGTTTTCCCCGGCGTGGACCTCTCCATGCCGATGGTGATCAGTTCCGGTATCGGTGGCAATTCACCGGTTTCCAATGGTGGCAACGAAGACGCTGGCAGTTACAGCTTCGGCATTGCCGCGGACATTGCGCAGAAATACAAGGCTGATCTCAAGTACATCGATTTCTTCGGTGACTACAGCACCAACCCCGCGACTGGCGCCGTACAGGTGGCCAATGGCGGATCGGCGCTGCTGAAAGATCGCGGAATGCTTACCTTGACCCTCAAAACCACTTTCTAAGGCGGGGACAACATGTTCAACAAATATTTGCTGATGGGCCTGATGTATACCCTGGCAGGTTCGGTTCATGCCGCGGTGACACCCGCCGAAGCACAACAGCTCGGAGCCCGTCTGACGGCAGTCGGTGCCGAAAAAGCCGGCAATGCCGATGGTTCCATCCCTGCCTATACCGGTGGCCTGACAACGCCACCGCCGGGATTCCAGAAAGATTCGGGGATCCGCAATGATCCCTTTGCCACGGAAAAGCCGCTGTTTTCCGTCAATGGGCAGAACATGGGGCAGTACGCCGAGCGCCTGACCGAGTCGGTGAAGGCGCTGATGAAGCGTTACCCGAGCTTTCGCATCGATGTCTATCCTTCGCACCGCACCATGGCCGTGCCGGAACTGATTCAGAAGTCGACGCTGTCCAACGCCCTGAACGGAGAATCCATTGATGGTGGCTTGGGGGTAAAGAACGTCAAGGCCGGTTATCCGTTCCCGATTCCCAAGGATGCCTACCAGGTCATGTGGAACCATTTGCTTCGCTATAGCGGCGAGGCAATGGAGTATCGCTACAAGAGCTGGAACGTTGACGCCTCGGGACGGCCGATCCTTGCCACCGAAGGTATCAACTCGGACGATTTCCCTTACTACCATTCTCCCGGCGCGGATATCTTCTGGCGCCTCAAGGTTCGCTATCTGGGGCCGGAGCGTCGTAACGGCGAGGCGATTCTGCTGAAGGATGCCATCGATGTGGTCAGCAAGGGACGCAGTACCTGGCAGTACCTGCCGGGACAGCGTCGCGTACGCCTGGCACCAACCCTGGCCTTTGATACCCCCAACCCGGGTACCGGGGGCGCGACGACCTACGACGATGCCTTCGTGTTCAACGGGTCGATGGAACGGTACGACATGAAGCTGGTCGGCAAGAAGGAGATGTATGTTCCCTACAACACTTACAAGATGACCTATGAGACCAAGCCTGAAGACCTGCTGACCCCGAATCACATCAATCCCGATTTCGTGCGCTGGGAATTGCATCGCGTCTGGGTCGTTGAGGCGACCTTGAAGGAGGGCAAGCGTCATATCTACAGCAAGCGCACTTTCTACATCGACGAAGACAGCTGGGCGGCACTGGCCAGCGATGAATATGACGGTCACGGCCAGCTCTATCGCACCGTCATTGCTACCCCAACCCAAAGTTACGATGCGGTTGCGCCATTCACCAGTTCCTACTTCGCCTATGACCTGATCGCTGGCAACTACGCGATGGTCGTGCACCTGGGCGGGGATAAGGGTGGCCTGAAGTACATCAAGCCGCTCTCCGAGCGCGACTGGAACGCCGATTCACTGGCGGGTACCGGCGTCCGCTGAACAGGACAGGAGCCCTTCCTGGCGTGTGCCAGGAAGGGCTTTCTCGGGCGACTTTAGGAGTGATGAAGTAATGAAGGTCCGTTCCTTGCTGGTTTTTCTGTTAATCGGGGTGGCCGGCACCCAGCCGGCATGGGTAGTGGCCCGCGACGGCTTTCAGGATGTCCTGGATACGCCCGCTGTCATTACCGAGCTTTCCTCCCGGCAATTGATCACAGGGCTGGCGAAGGCCGGGAAACGCATCGTGGGTGTGGGGCGTCGTGGGCACATTGTCTTTTCCGATGATGATGGCAGCACCTGGCAGCAGTCCCGGGTTCCGGTTTCCTCCGACCTTAATGCGGTGAATTTTCCCAGCCCACAGGTGGGCTGGGCAGTCGGTCACGATGGTGTCGTGCTTCGTTCCACGGATGGAGGATTGTCCTGGGAGCGCAAACTGGATGCCCGCATGGCCCGGGAACTGCTGCCGGCAGGCGGTGGCGAAAATGGTAACGACACCGCTGCAGATCTGTCGTTCCTTGGGCTGTGGTTCGAGACAGAACGGCAGGGGTTCATTGTCGGTGCCTTCAACCAAATCTGGCGTACCACCGACGGTGGCAACTCATGGGAGCCATGGTCCAGCAAGGCCGACAATCCCATGGGGCTGCATCTGTATGCCATCCGGGCAATTGGCGAGGACATCTATGTTGCCGGAGAGGCTGGCCTGCTTATGAAACTGGATCGCCAGGCAGGGCAGTTCAAGCGCCTCGACAGCAACGCCGCCGGTACCTTTTTCGGCATAACCGGTACGCCGGATCACCTGGTTGCTTACGGGCTCAGGGGCAGCATCGTGGTTTCCAGTGATGCCGGTAACCACTGGAGTCCGGTCGAGACAGATGTTCCGACATCGCTGGTTGCCGATGGTATGACCGCGGCGGGTGAAGTGATGTTGTTGAGCCAGGACGGCCAGGTTCTGGCCAGTCGCAACAATGGCACTCATTTTACCAAGGTCTCCGGTCTGGCTCCTGTTTCGGTTGCGGCATCTCTGGTCCCTCTCGATGACGGTCGGTCATTGGTAGTGGGAAGTGGACAGGGTTTGAGCAAGCAGGTGCTCCGTTAAGCCGTCTCATAAGTGGAGAATAATCGTGGCGTTTTCAGGTGAGAAAGAAGCCGAGATGCCCGTCGTGTCCGATCACAGGCTCTTTGATCGGAAATCTGGCGGGTGGCTTGAGCGCATGGTGTTCAACCACCGAATTGTCCTGCTGATGCTTTGCACGGTTTTGACCGTCGTGTTGGGTTATCAGTTGAAAAATATCAATATCAATGCCAGCTTCGAACGGATGATTCCGCAAAGCCATTCGTACATCCGCAACTATCTGGATAACAAGGGTGAGCTACGTGGGCTTGGCAATGTCATCCGGGTAGTCGTCGAGCGCACTAATGGCGATATCTTCGATCCGGAATACCTGGCGGTCCTGCAACGTATCAACGATGAGCTGATCCTGATCCCCGGTGTTGACCGGGCATGGGTGAAATCGATCTGGACACCCGCGGTGCGCTGGATGGAGGTCACCGAGGAAGGTTTCACCGGGGGGCCGGTGTTACCCGCCAGCTACGATGGCAGTCCCCAGCAGGTGCAAATGCTGCGGCAGAATATCAATCGCGCCGGCATCGTCGGAAGTCTGGTCGGCACGGATCTGAAGTCTGCGATGATCGTTGTTCCGCTGCTGGATGTGGATCCGGCGACCGGCCATAAGCTTGATTACAGCGCGCTGTCCAAGGCGCTGGAAGAGCGCATCCGGACGCAGGGGACTGCGGATATCAAGGTCCATGTCATCGGGTTTGCCAAACTTGTTGGCGACCTGATCGATGGGCTTATCCAAGTCTTTTTCTACTTCGCTATCGCGGCGATCGTCGCTGCGGCGATCATCTATGCCTATACCCGTTGTTTGCGCAGCACCACCCTGGTGATCTCTTGTTCGATCATCGCGGCAATCTGGCAACTCGGCCTCGCTACCGCACTGGGGTTCGACCTGGACCCTTACTCGATGCTGGTACCTTTTCTCGTCTTCGCCATCGGGGTCTCCCATGGTGTGCAGAAAATGAATGGCATCATGCAGGACATCGGTCGCGGCACCCATAAATTCGTTGCGGCGCGTTACACCTTCCGGCGGTTGTTCCTGGCAGGGGCGACGGCGCTGGTTGCGGATGCAGTAGGCTTTGCGGTGCTGATGGTCATCGACATCCCGGTGATCAAAGGTCTGGCGTTGTCAGCCAGCATTGGCGTTGCGGTGCTGATCTTTACCAACTTGCTGCTGTTGCCCGTGCTGCTTTCCTTCACTGGGGTGGGGGCGAACGCGGCACGTCGTAGCCTGGCTGAGGAAGGGCGCACCACAAGCAACGTGCTGTGGGACAGCCTGGGTCATTTCACGTCTCGTCGCTGGGCTACCTTCGCCCTGGTGGGCGCCTCCATGCTGGTGTTGGTGGGTTTCGTCATCAGCACGAACCTGAAAATCGGTGATCTGGATGCAGGAGCGCCCGAACTGCGCCCGGATTCACGTTACAACCGGGACAACACCTACATCACCCATCACTATTCACTCTCCAGCGATCTCTTCGCGGTCATTCTGAAGACGCCTGCCAATGGCAGCTACAAATACGAGAGTCTGGTAGAGGCTGACCGCCTCGCCTGGGAATTGCGACGCATACCGGGAGTGCAGATGACCACCTCGCTGGTGGATGCTGTGCGTCAGGTTACCAGCGGCACGTTCGAAGGTAGCCCGAAATGGCTGACGCTTTCGCGCAACCAGGACATCCTCAACTATGGCAGTCAGGTGGCTTCCGTCAACAATCCGGAGCTGTTCAATGGTGATGCTTCGGTGATGCCGGTCATCGCATTCCTGACCGATCATAAGGCGCAAACCCTGGATAAAGTGATGGCTGTTTCCGAACGGTTCATTGCTGAGCACAGTACCGCGGACCGGCGATTCATGCTGGTGGCTGGCAGCGCCGGGATAGAAGCAGCGACGAATATCGTCGTGCGAGACGCCAATCGGGCCATGCTGATGTATGTCTATGCGGCGGTCATCCTGCTGAGCTACATCACATTCCGCAGTTGGCGAGCTGTACTGGTTGCAATCATTCCACTGATCATGACTTCGATCCTGTGCGAGGCGCTGATGGTGCTGCTTGGCATCGGCGTCAAGGTTGCGACGCTACCCGTTATCGCGTTGGGGGTCGGTATCGGCATTGATTATGCGTTGTACCTGCTGAGCATCCAATTGGCCAGGCAGCGCCTTGGGGACTCGCTTGCCGATGCCTACAGCCATGCAGTGGCCTTCACCGGCAAGGTGGTCGGCCTGGTCGGTATGACCCTGGCGGTGGGTGTGGTGACCTGGGTCTTTTCACCGATCAAGTTTCAGGCTGACATGGGCATTCTGTTGGCATTCATGTTCGTATGGAACATGCTTGGCGCGTTGATCCTGATACCTGCGCTGTCGCATTTCCTCCTCCCGCCGGGTTCCCTGGTGCAGCGGCGAGCCTTCGCCCGCAGGGTGCAATGGGGTTGAGTTGTTTTCCGGGGCCTCATTGGAGGCCCTCTCGGCGAAGGCTGTTTCTCGACTTTATACGTCATGCATTTTTCATGTATACTCGTGGTCATGCGATACCCCTTCAGGTTATGTGAGTAAGAACATGGAAAACAAAATCGCAGAGCCAAGTACGGACTCGGTCAAAACCCGAACTTATGACTACATTCGCAACAGTATCTTGCGTGGTACATTTCCGTCAGGTTCATTCGTTGAAGAAGGAACAGTAGCAAATGAGATAGGGGTATCCAGAACACCTATCAGGGAGGCATTCAACAAATTGAGCGCGGAAGGTTTCGTCGAGCTGATTCCGCGACGCGGAGCGAGAGTCCGCGCAATTTCACCCAGTGAAATGCATCAGTTTTTTGAAACCCGCATTGTGCTTGAGACTTATGCAGCGCGCCGCGTATGTGCGATTCGTCCTCCTATTCCACAGAGAGTTGATGAGCTGGTAAGCGAGATGGCAAGGCTTACGCAATTCATTATGGCGCATGAAATTGCGGAGCTTGACAGGGAGTTGCATCGCATCATCGTGGAGCTTTCTGGAAATGAAGTGCTTTTGGAGCTTTATGATGCATTGCAATTCCGTCACTTGCTGGCTTGCGCATCTATTCCAATCGACGAAAAGTTGTTAAGCGTAGTGCTGGAAGAACATAAGGAACTGGTTGAAGCACTCAAAAATTATGATGAAGCAGCTTTGCTCAAAATTCTCAGTCAACATTTGGATCCCAATCTTGCATTGCGATTCAGACGCTTCTGAGAATGAATTGGCACACTAAATCAGTGCCTTTGGCGTAGATGTATCGCAGCCAGGCAAACCGAAGTAGTGGCCCCGCCAGGAGAGGCTGCCCAATAGGTGTGAGAGATTTTTCATCGCGCACGCAACTTATCTGGTCAATGCCGAACAGAAGCAAGAACCTGTCAGCGGTTACGGAGGCGAGGGCAATGCCCTCGCTTTTTTTTGTTGTTTTATCAGCCGTTCAAAGTCTGCTGTGCGGGGGGCTGGTTTGCCAACTGCGGGGCGCAATTGGCTATAGCTATCAGCCAGGAATTGAACATGCACGACCGGCAGCTATTGGCTGTGCTGCCTATCAAGGTGCATCGCAAATGACCTGAAGCAGTCGGTTCAACGGTGGACGAATGCCCAGAGATCGGTATTCAATTTCTCGATAGCGGCTTTAAAGTCTTTGGTGGTGATGTGCTGACTCTCGTTCTCCAGCTGGCTGCCGAATACCTTGCGTACCACTTTGGCCATTGTCTGATGGGTTCTCGCGTCAATGAATTCGGCTTCGATAAACAGATTGGTGTCTTGATCCCGGTGACCGGTGGCGGCCTGTGTCGCTCCAACAACGGCCGCGATCGGCATCACTTCATACCACTTCATGCCCTCGTTCGAAGCGCTGACGCCAGTGATTGCCGCACGCAGGATCAGGGGGCGTGACCCGGCCGGTGCAGCGGCCGCGTTAGACACCCGCTGGTATTTCCGGCCCAGCACGAGTTTGGCCTTTCTGGACATGAAGTCCTGCAATTCGGCCAGCGTCTGCTGATTGACCTGCTCATTGGGTTTTGGTGCGGGATAAAACTCCAACGTTCTGAACGCTATGGTGTCATACGCATTCGGGTTCCACGACGGGCTTACCCAACGCAGTGCCTTCTCACCCGTAGTGGTGGTCACTTCTTCCAGGTTGTTGTAGCTGGACAGGAAACCGGAGTACTGCTCGCGCTCGGTGACCTGAGAGGTGCAGCCGCCGAGTAGCAGGCAGGCCAGTGCGACGCCAGCAAACAGTTTATGGGGCAAGGTCATATGTTCGTTTCCGGAGTGGGCACCACCTGCTGCTGGGTGGCCTCGACATACTGGACCTTAAACTGACTCGCCAGTGAGCCGAGTATTGGATTGCCCTTGAACCTCGCCAGGAGACCGTCAATTGCTTCTGTGACCCGCCGTGTCGCTGCCTCGACGCTGGACAGGACGTCAGGGTCGAATTTGATCGTCTCCGGTTCCTGGTCGAGGTGCTTCAAGAGCGGTTCTGCTTCCCGCATTTGAGCGCGAACTACGTCTGGGCCTGAATGCATTTTTGGTCATCCTTGAGTGCGGTTGACAGTCTTCACATGAGTCGATCGCTTGTGACTGGACGCACTCGTATTGGGGTGCAGTGGCTCGAAACTGAAACAGAATTGTAGGCTACAGTGAGCAAGGCATGCAGCTGAACAGTGGTATGCCCGATGAAGCGTCAGTTGCGGCTAACCTCACTGGACACTCGCACCGATGGCGAAGCATTACACGATCTTGGAATTGCCGTTCGGCGCATCAGAAGCTTGTTGCGACCGTTCCGTTCGATGGACGTAATGGCAACTTTAAACGTGGCGGCGGCAGAGGCTGGTAGACAAACGACACCGCCCCGGGGGAAGGGAGTAGGTCTGAGTTTGGCATCGCGAATCCTCGGTTATGAGGTTAGCGTAGCAGGGGAGTTTTAGGTCGGCAGAACGCCGGGGATGGTCCCAAAAGAGTGTGGGGACTTTTTCGGGGATTCGCTATTTCCTGTTACAACTCTGTAAGTCACCGTTTGCAGCGAGCGCCGGAAGAAGAGCCAGTAAATGCTGGGCCTTGTGCCCATTTTCAAGCATGGGGTACTAGGGGGTGAGTGTGGACTGATTGCTGTCACTTCGGTGTCATCAGGATTGCAAGCGTCATCTTGATGAACTCCTCGTTGCGGTCAATTGCTTCTAGGGCGCCACGGACGTTGTCAGCCTAAGGTTTCAGGTCGAACAGGTAACTGGCGATATCCTCGCCACGTTGCGCGAACTCTTCGATATCGCTTTCGAATGCCCCCACGTCCCCTGGGCGGTGCTCTTTCAGACAAGCCGCGATTGCTTTCCGAAAATCGTCCGAGCTTATTTGTACACCAAGCTCATCAAATGCTGCTTTCAACGCACGGTGAAAGCGCTGGTCGTCCATCGGATGACCGGTATGCCAAGTGTCCACACGTAGCCAAGGGTTCAGCAGGAGCGAGAGTTTTTCAATATCCATATTTGCCTCAACGTTAAATCAACCTAGGACGGTCGAAAGCCCGTACCAGTTTTTGTACCACTGACCGGGTAATCAGGGGGTGCCGGTTATCTCTTTTTTGATTCTGAAAACCCCTCGATTACCCAGACAAGCATCCATGCGACTCCATGCACAGCCAGAAAGGCTGCCACACTCAGGACCAAGAAGAACATCCCTACTAATAGCCCTGAAATAATCTTTTCGCTATTGACATCGATAAAGGCGAGAAGAGCGACTCCGATTAGCGCTGGCGGGACAAAGGCCGCCATGCGCAGTATTTGCAGGATTCGCCAGTAGCCTTCGTTAGGAAGCCAGCGCGGTTTATTCTTTACCAAGGCGATCAGTCGTTTCATTAGCCAGATCTTCCTTTTTCCGTGAACGTCGATGGCAATGTCAGATGATTCATGGGTAAGCAATACCATAGCAAAAAGCCATTAAGCCGATGGCCGCGCATAACCGTATTTTTGTACAACTGATGCTGCAAAGATTTGTACCTATCGCCGTCACTCCGGCGCCATCATCACCGCGAGCGTCATCTTGATGAATTCCTCATTGCGATCGATGGCTTCCAAGGCTGCATGCACGTTTTCAGCGACTTCGGTCGCCCCACGCTGCTCAACCCAGATCGTGAGCTCCATGATGGCGGCCTCCAGGGCGAGTTGGTTTTAGTTGATTTTGAATAGCAGGGAAGGGAGTAGGTCAGAGTTTGGCATCGCGAATCCTCGGTTTTGAGGTCAGCGTAGTACTGCGTTTCATGAAGGATTTTTAACCGTCGGCAGAACGCCAGGAGAGGGGCATAACGGGCTGAGTTATGGAACACTTCCAAAATAGTTATGGAGCACATGCCCAGCGCCTAGATTTTCCCCTGATCCCAGAAACGACAAAGCCCTGAATAATCAGGGCTTTGTCGTATAAAGATGGCGGAGGCGATGGGATTCGAACTCATGGACCTGTTACAGTCGACGGTTTTCAAGACCGTTGCCTTAAACCACTCGGCCACACCTCCGTTTGCGTTGCGGGCGCCATAATACCTGAATGAAACACACTGTCAAACTCTCTGCATAGCTTGTTACAGAGCGTCTGTTATGATCTTTGCGACTGAACGTTTCAAACCAACAGGAGTGTCGCCATGCGCGAACAGGATTACGCAGTTAATAACAGCGTGCAGGCTGAGCAGCTAGAGGTTAGCCGCGTCCTGCGCAACACATACGGCTTGCTCGCCCTGACCCTCGCATTCAGCGGTGTGACAGCCTACGTTGCCCAGCAGATGCGTGTTGGCTACCCGAACGTCTTCGTGGTGCTGATCGGCTTCTACGGTCTTTTCTTCCTCACCAACAAACTCCGTGATTCGGCGTGGGGCCTGGTGTCGGCATTTGCCCTGACCGGTTTCATGGGTTTCCTGCTTGGCCCGATCCTCAACCGTTACCTGGGTATGCAGGGCGGCGCTGAAGTGGTCAGCTCGGCGTTCGCAATGACGGCGCTGGTGTTCGGCGGTCTGTCGGCGTATGTGCTGATTACCCGCAAGGACATGAGCTTCCTCGGCGGTTTCATCACGGCAGGCTTCTTCGTGCTGCTGGGTGCAACGCTGGCGGGCATGTTCTTCCAGATCAGCGGTCTGCAACTGGCGATCAGCGCAGGTTTCGTGCTGTTCTCCTCGGTCTGCATCCTGTTCCAGACCAGCGCCATCATTCATGGCGGCGAGCGTAACTACATCATGGCCACCATCAGCCTGTATGTATCGATCTACAACCTGTTCGTCAGCCTGTTGCAGCTGTTCGGCATCATGGGTCGCGATGATTGATCGTCGGCCTTGAAGTAAAAAACCCGCTCAGGCGGGTTTTTTATTACCTGAAATTCAGGACTATTCGACAATGACGATGCTGCCGTCGGCTTGCTGACGGTAGATGGTGTAGGGCAGCAACAAGGTGTCGAGCGCGCCGGAGATGACCACGTCGACCAGCACAATAGCGGGGGCAGGGCCATGTACCTGTGCATCCCGACCCTCTTCGAGGGGCGCATTCAATATGCAAAAGTCGTAGGTCACGCCACTGTAGATTCGCGGTACCGCACCGCAGTAACTCTTTTGCTCCTTGAGGCTTTTCGAGGCCACTTCGTCACTGCGTACAACCGTCTGAATCGTGCCGCAACCTGCAAGCAGCATCGCCACAAGTAGCATTGCCTGAGTTTTCATGCCGTCAATCCTTCGCCGGAAACCGTCAATCTACTTCAGTCTGAAACAAATATCACTCACGCCATGGGCGGCAACCGGCGCTTGACCGGGGTTTTCTTGACGATTGCCGTATTGGTTTCAGCATGGGTGTTGAGGCGGTCGAGCAGGGTGTCCAGTTGCTCCATCGAGCGCACATGCAGGCGTGCAATGAAACAGTCGTCGCCAGTGACCTTGTCGCATTCGGTGAATTCGGGAATGGCCATGATTTGCCGTTCCACTTCCTGCAATTGCCCCGGCAACGGGCGAATGCGCACGATGGCCTGGAGTTGATAGCCAAAGCTTTTCGGGTCTATTTCAACGGTGTAGCCCTTGAGCACGCCACGCTCTTCCAGGCGGCGCAGACGCTCGGCAACACTGGGGGAGGACAGGCCACTGATTTGTGCCAGGGCCTTGAGCGAACGTCGCGAGTCTTCCATCAGGGCTGTGATCAGCACCTGGTCGATGTCATCGGTCATGGCGAAACCCTCTGTTAGGCATTTTTTCAAAACGGCCTTGATAAAAAAGGCCGATATCGAGTTTAGCCTGCTTTTTGCTATGGAGCAGCGCCTGGATGCATTGGCATACTTTGGCCACAAACACAGGAGTCTGATGATGGACAAATCCCTACGCCGCGGTTCGTTCGAAATGACGGCCGCCATGCTGATTTCCGGCACCATCGGTTGGTTCGTGCTGGTGTCCGGGCAACCGGTGCTGGATGTGGTGTTCTGGCGCTGCCTGTTCGGTGCCGGCACCTTGCTGCTGATTTGTGCCGCCTTCGGTTTTTTGCGCCCCGGCATTTTGACCCGCACCACGTTCTTGCTGGCGGTGCTCAGCGGTGTGGCGATTGTCGGCAACTGGGTGCTGTTGTTCGCCTCCTATTCCCGGGCGTCGATTGCCATCGGCACGGCCGTCTATAACGTCCAGCCGTTCATGCTGGTAGGGCTGGCGGCGCTGTTTCTCAATGAAAAGATCACCGCGCAGAAGCTGGCCTGGCTGGGGGTGTCGTTTCTCGGGATGCTGGCGATTGTCAGTGCCCATGGCAGCCAGGGCGAGAGCGGCAGCGATTACCTGACGGGGATTGCCCTGGCGTTGGGCGCGGCGTTTCTCTACGCGATTGCCGCGCTGATCATCAAGCGCCTGACCGGTACTCCACCGCATTTGATTGCGCTGATCCAGGTCAGCACTGGCGTGTTGTTGCTCGCGCCATTCGCGCATTTTTCGGCATTGCCGCAGGCGCCGAGCGCGTGGGCCAGCCTGGTGACGCTGGGCATGGTGCACACCGGTGTGATGTACGTGTTGCTGTACGGCGCCATTCAAAAACTGCCGACGGCGTTGACGGGGGCACTGTCCTTCATCTACCCGATCGCGGCGATTTTCGTCGACTGGTTTGCCTTCGGTCATCGCCTGGAGCCGCTGCAGTGGATCGGTGTCGCAGCGATCCTGCTGGCCGCAGCCGGCATGCAACAAGGCTGGTCGCTGAAGTTTCGGCGCACGGTGACGTCGTAACCCGCTACGCCGGCGTCAGATGTTCCAGCGCGGCGCGCTCGCGGCCAGTCGCTGGCGCATCTCGCCGACGTTGGCGGCCAGTTGGCGAGTCAGCAAGCGATACCCGTCCAGCGCGTTGTAGACCGGCGCATCAAGGCTGACCAGCGGCAACTCCGTGGGCCGATTGAGCCGCTGGGCAGCGCCTGATTTCAAGGCCCGGGCCATGCCGATCAGTTGCACGCGAATCTGTCGGTGTTCAGCTTTCAATGCCGTTTGCAGGAGCGTCATCGCCTCGGGATCATTGGCATCCGGTCGGGTGTTGCCGAGAATTTCCAGGGTACTGACGCACATGCGCAGGTTGCGCTGGATGGCATCCAGTTCGGTCATGGAGATCTTCACTTCCTTGGACACCGACGGCATCAGTGAGCGCAGTTGCACCATCACCGCGTTCAGGCGGGTCATGAGCTTGAGGTGTTCGTCGGCGGTGATGGCCTGGCCGTCAATGATGCGCCCGTAGGTTTTAGCGCAATCACGCAGTGCATCGGCCAGGTTGTAGCGCCAGGAATAAACCGCGTACAGCGGCAGGGCGAAGGAAAACGCCAGGGCCAGGGCAATGCCGATCAGGATATCCACCCCGCGCCACAAGCCATCGGTGACCGGGTTGTCGCCGTGCCCCGCGACGATAAACACGGTAATCGCCGACAGCAGCGCGGTGTAACCACCCTTGCCGATGGCGTGATACGAGAAAAACCCGCAGACCACCGACATCGCGAAATAGGTCAGCCAGGGCATCCCGAGCCAGGCCTGTTGTGCCACCAACGCCAGGCCGACACCGGCGCCGATCAAGGTGCCGATGGCACGCTCGGCGGCTTTCTTGCCGATGTTGCCGTGGTGCTGCAAGCCGCCGATCACCACCAGCATCGTCACCGACGCCCATTCACCGTGGGGCAGATGGATGCCGGTGGTCAGCAGGATCGTCGCCAGCAACCCGAGCGACACCCGTACCGCATGGATCACCCGGGCATGGCGGTAGCGCCGATACGGGTCCAGCAACGGCCGCAGCAATCGGCGCAGCAGCGGTGGCAGTCGTTGGGCTCTGGATGTACTCAGGCTGGCTCTCCTCAGAAAATGTAGTCGGTGGTCAGGAAGCTCGAACTGCGCCCGCTGATGATCTCGCTGATCAGGTCCTTGTTGGTTTCCTGGAACTTGGTGGCCACCAGGGTGCGGATCGAAAACACCCGCAGTGCGTCATGGACCGACAAGGTGCCTTCGGCCGAGTTCTTGCGACCATTGAAGGGGTAGGTGTCCGGGCCGCGCTGGCATTGGGCATTGAGGTTGATGCGCCCGACCTGATTGGCAAAGGTGTCCACCAGCCGGCCAACCGCCACCGGGTTGGTGCCGAAGATGCTCAATTGCTGGCCGAAGTCCGACTCCAGCACGTAATCGATCACGGTATCCAGATGGCGGTACGGCACGATGGGGATGACCGGGCCGAACTGTTCTTCCTGATAAACGCGCATCTGCGGCGTGACCGGGTACAGCACTGCCGGGTAGAAGAACGATGCACGCGCCTCGCCACCGTTCGGGTTGACCACCTTGGCGCCTTTGCTTTCGGCATCGGCCACCAGTGCATGCAAATAGTCGACCTTGCCCGACTCCGGCAGTGGCGTCAGGGCTACGCCGCTTTCCCAGGGCATGCCGGGTTTGAGGTTGGCAAGCCTGGCATTGAATTTGTCGATGAAGGACTCGACCACGTCTTCGTGGACAAACAGGATTTTCAGCGCCGTGCAGCGCTGGCCATTGAATGACAGCGAGCCTGTCACCGCTTCACTGACCGCATTGTCCAGATCCACTTCCGGCAGGACGATGCCAGGGTTTTTCGCATCCAGGCCCAGTGCGGCGCGCAAGCGGTGGGGTTTGGGATGGAGCTTTTTCAGGTCGCTGGCGGCCTTGTTGGTGCCAATGAAGGCAAAGATGTCGATCTTGCCACTGGCCATCAGCGCGCTGACCGTCTCGCGGCCGCTGCCATAAATGACATTGATCACTCCGGCCGGGAAGCTGTCGCGGAAGGCCTCCAGCAGCGGGCGAATCAGCAGCACGCCGAGTTTGGCCGGTTTGAACACCACCGTATTGCCCATGATCAGCGCCGGGATCAGTGTGGTGAAGGTTTCGTTCAACGGATAGTTGTAAGGTCCCATGCACAGGGCGACACCCAGCGGCACACGACGGATCTGGCCGAGGGTGTCCTGTTCCAGTTCGAAACGGCTGGAGCGGCGGTCGAGTTCTTTCAGTGCGTTGACGGTGTCGACGATGTAGTCGCAGGTACGGTCGAACTCCTTTTCCGAATCCTTGAGGTTCTTGCCGATTTCCCACATCAGCAACTTGACCACGGCATCGCGCTGCTCGCGCATGCGCCCCAGGAAGGTTTCGACATGCTGGATGCGCTCGGCCACGCGCATGGTTGGCCACAGTCCCTGGCCACGGTCGTAGGCGCGCACGGCTGCATCGAGGGCGGTCAATGCGGTCTCGGCATCGAGCAGCGGCGTGCTGCCGAGGATCACTTGCTCGTCGCCATCGGCACCGGTCAGGTACACCGGGCTGCGGACCTTGGCCAGTGGCCCGTTCCAGGTTTTCAGCACGCCATCGACCAGGTACTCACGCTGCTCGGTCTGGCCGCCAAGGCGGTATTTTTCCGGGATGTCGGCGGGGCTTGGGAACAGGTTCTCGAGAATCTTGGCTGTGGTCATGTCGCTACCCCTCTGGATTGGGTGATGCACTGATGAATCGTTTTAGCAGACCTCAGCAACGCTTGTCATGACTCATCTCAGCGTTTTTTCGCACAGCGTGACAGATCGCGGATTCGTCGACGCCTTCCGTCATGGCCTCAGATGCTCCCCTTGTTGGCCCCCAATGCCCTCAACCCGCCCATACGGGGTGCCTTAGTGTTGAGCTCTCCTTGATCACCACAAAAAAGGTGTGCCCGGCTGACCGGGCACCCAATAAGAGGACAGCCATGCGGGCAAGCCGATTAACTGAAAAGCCTAGCCTTTGTTTGGCCTTGGCGGGGTGCGTCTTTGCAGCGTTGCTTGGGGGGTGCGGCAAAGAGCCGAAAAACCCGCCGGGCCGCAGCGAAGCGGCTACCGCGAGGCCCGCCGACGTCGAGCTGGCGCAGGTTTACGACAACAGCTGCAAGCTTTGCCATGCCAATCCGTCGGCTGGGGCGCCGCTGACTGGCGACATCAAGGCCTGGGAACCTCGGGTGGCACAGGGCGCCGACACACTGCTCGATCATGCGATCAACGGCTACAACGGCATGCCGCCGATGGGCATGTGCATGCAGTGTTCGCAAGAACAGTTCCTGGCGTTGATTGCCTTTATGTCCGGCCAGCCAATCCAATAACAACAAGACAGGATGCGATTCATGACGATGGACATGACACGGCGTCAGTTGTTGCAACGGGCGAGCGTCATTGGCGCCTTTACGGCGCTCGGCTCGACACCGGCATTGGCCGAACTGCTGCGCGCGCCACGGTTGATTCCCTGGCGCAACTGGTCGGGCGGCCAGAGTTGCCTGCCGGCGGCAAGGCTGGCGCCAAAGAACCTGGATGAGTTGACGCAAGTGGTGCGCCAGGCCCCCGGCAAGATTCGGCCGGTAGGCTCGGCACACTCCTTCAGCGCGCTGGTGCCCACTGACGGGACCTTGTTGTCGCTGAGCTATTTCTCGGGTTTGCTCGATCACGATGCGAAAACCCTGCAAGCCGAGTTCGCCGCCGGTACGCCGATGTCACGCATGGGCACGCCGCTCAAAGACATCGGCCAGGCCCTGCAAAACATGGCTGACATCGATTACCAGACCCTGGCCGGCGCGATCTCGACCTCGACCCACGGCACCGGCAAGAACTTTCAATCGTATTCGGCGCATGTCTGTGGCTTGCAGTTGGTGACTGCCAACGGCGACGTGCTGGAGTGCGACGCCAATCGTCATCCTGAAGTGTTCAGCGCCGCCCGGGTGTCGCTGGGGGCGTTGGGCGTGGCAACCAGGGTGCGCCTGCAAAACCGCCCGGCGTATCGCTTGCGGGAGCGGCAGTGGATCGCCAGGACGGAAGAGTTGCTGGAAGACCTGGACAAGAACACCCGGGAAAACCAGCACTGGGAAATGCTCGTGGTGACCCATTCCGACTACGCCTTGTCGATCGCCCTGAACGAAACCGGCGACCCGGCCACACCGCCGGTCCCGGCGGATGAGGAGGGCGGCAACGAGTTCGTCACGCTGATCGAGAAAATCGACAAATACGCCAGTGATTTCCCGGACTTGCGCCGCACGATGCTCAACAGCCTGCGCCACCTGGCCAGTTTCGATGAGCGGGTGGGCGACTCGTTCGACATCTACGCCAATGTGCGCACGGTGCGTTTCAACGAAATGGAGTATTCCGTGCCGGCCGAATACGGTCCGGCGTGTTTGCGCGAGATCCTCAAGCTGATCCAGGACAAGGACCTGCGCACCTGGTTTCCGATTGAGTACCGCTACGTCAAGGCCGACGACATTCCCCTGAGCATGTTCGAAGGCCGCGACAGCTGTTCGGTCTCGGTCCACCAGCATTACCAGATGGATCATCACAACTTCTTTGCCGCCGTCGAGCCGATTTTCTGGAAGTACAACGGCCGGCCGCACTGGGGCAAGTTGCATACGCTGAACGCGAAAAACCTGCAGCCGCTGTACCCGCGCTGGCAGGAGTTCATCCAGGTACGGCAGGAACTCGATCCCAGCGGCAAGTTCCTCAATGCGCATTTGTCATCGATTCTGGGGGTGAGCTGATGGCCGTCAATCGTCGCAATTTCTTGCTCGGAAGCGCAGGTGTTGGTGCCTTGTTGGTGGGGCTCGGGGCTTGGCTGCGGCCGGGTGACCGAGGTGCGCCGTACAGTGATTACTTCCGCGCGCTGAACCGCGAACTCAAGGACCACGGCCCGATGCGCCCGGTGATGCTGATCGACCTTGATCGGCTGGATCACAACATCGATGTGGTGATGCAGTCAGTCAGGCGCGGCGGCAAACACCTGCGGCTGGTGGAGAAATCGCTGCCGGCACCAGGGCTGTTGACCTACATCGCCCAGCGCGCCGGCACGCAACGCCTGATGTCCTTTCACCAACCCTTTCTCAATCATGACGCGGTGCAGTTTCCCGGGGCCGACATTCTGTTGGGCAAGCCGCTGCCGGTGCGTTCGGCCGAGTTGTTTTATCAGTCGCACAAGGGACCTTTCGACCCTGGGAAGCAATTGCAATGGTTGCTCGATACACCGCAACGCTTGCAGCAATACCTCGCCCTGGCTCAGGGGCTGGGCACGCGATTGCGGGTGAACATCGAACTGGATGTCGGATTGCATCGCGGTGGCGTCAGCGACCTTGGCGCACTCGGGCAGATGCTGGCGCTGATCAGCCAGCACCCGCAGCACCTGGAGTTCGCCGGGTTCATGGGCTACGACCCGTTCGTGGGCATGGGGGTGCCGGGGATCCTGGGCTCGCCCGAAGAACTGTTCGCCAAAGTGATGGTGATTTACAACCGCTGCGTCGATTTCACCCGTGAGCAATATCCCGCCTTGTGGCGAGAAGGGTTGACCCTCAATACGGCTGGCAGCCCGAGCTATCGCATGCATGAGCGCGAACAGCTCAGCAGCGAAGTGTCGGTGGGGACGGCGATGCTCAAGCCCGTTCACTACGATTTGCCGTCACTGGTGGAGCATGTGCCAGCCGCCTACATCGCTACGCCGGTGTTGAAAAGCACCGGGGCGGTGAGTATTCCGGCGCTGGATGACAAGTCCGGGCTGTTTTCGTGGTGGGACAGCAATCAGCGCGAGACGTTTTTTATCTATGGCGGTAATTGGATGGCGGAACTCGAATCGCCGCCGGGGTTGCAGAGCAATGCTGTGTATGGGCGCAGCTCGAACCAGGAAATGGTCAATGGTTCGGCGGCGGTGGGGCTGACGGTTGAGGACCAGGTGTTTTTGCGGCCGACCCAGACAGAGTCGGTGTTGTTGCAGTTCGGGGATTTGCTGGCGGTTCGGGGTGGGAAGATTGTGGATAGCTGGCCGGTGTATTCCTGAAACTTGCCGGGTGACTGTTCCGACGCCTTCGCGAGCAGGCTCGCTCCCACAAGGACTGCATTTCTACCTGTGGGAGCGAGCCTGCTCGCGAAGGGGGGGCAATCAGAACGCATAGGGAATACTGACCTTGGCCCAAAGCATTTCCCCTTCAGGCCGGTTTTCCACGTCGAATTCCTTGGCCCAGCGAATCTCCGCGCTGGCGTATTTGAGGAAGGTCCAGTGCAGTGCCGGACCAATCGCAAACACCTGGCCGCGCACCCCGTCGTTCACGTCCTGGCCATTGAACTGCACGGTGTGGCCGAACTGTTTGTCATCGGTGGTTTGCTTGAGGTAGTAGCCGTTCAGCCCGAGCATCAGGTCGTCGGTGATTTTGTAACTGGCCGAATAGTCGAAGTGGAAAATCTGCCCCGACTTGTAATCGGTGTCCTTGTTTTTCTCGTTGAAACTGTACGTGGTCTTCATCGACACCTCGGTTCTGTCCGTCGGCAGCCAGGTGAAGGAGAACAGCGGTTTGTAGGTGTAGAAGTTGTTGCTGGTATTGGCCAGGCGATCAACGCTGTATTCGCCGGTCGGCACGGTGACTTCAATGGCGGCGCCGAGGGTCAGGTTCGGGCCCATGTCCCAGAGAATGATCGGCGCGAACGTGGTGTCGCCCATGCCTTCGCGGGTGTCCTGCGGCAGGCCGAACACCGAGACTTCCTGCTTGAGCCACGGTTGCGCGATGTAGCCGGCCAGCCGGCCGCCGAACACGCGCACCGGGCTGAGGTAGTCCAGGCGCGGAATGACCGCCGTGGATTCGATCTCGACGTTTGGCACTTTGCCGCCGAGGGAGCTGATGTTCAGCTTCGTGGCTTTGTAGTGGTTGTAGTAGAGGTTGAATGCAACCATGTTGTCCGGAAGGCTGTCGGGCGAAAGCGGCAACACGAAAAAGCCGTCGGTGCCGGGGCCGATGTTGTCCACGCCAGCCTCGGTGGCCAGTGCCGGTTGCAGGGCGCAGGCGCCGGCCAGGCCAATGACCAGTAGGGGAAGTGTCGTGCGGGTCGGGATCATGGGTGTACTCATTATTATTGTTAGCGGGCTTTCCGGCATCCATACGAGGGCCGCAACATAGAAATAAGCTGTCTGCGCCCTGCAAGGCAGGGTATTGGCGGCCATTTAGGGGGACTTCTGCGGACAGCCTTTGAACCCTGTGCTAACTTCCTTCGACATAACCGGTTACAAAAATAAGAATGCAGCTCGACCCGGAACGTATAGCCCCATGCAAATGAAAGTGACTGACCCCACCTTTGAACTGGCGCTGGTGTCGCCGTTTCTCCTGCAAACCCTGGCCGAAGTCGCCGAGCAAAAAGGCATTGACCCCGAGAGCCTGTGCCGAGGGTTGGGTTTTGACTTTGAAGACCTTCAGGACCCGGCGCAGCGCATTTCCTATCGCCAGGCCGTGGCCATGATTCAACGCGCGCTCAAGGTCCTGCCCAATCAGGGGCTGGGCTTGTGGGTCGGCGCGCAGAATGTACTCGGTACGCTGGGGTTGTTGGGGCATGTGTTATCGCTGTGCAAGACCCTGCGCGATGCCTTTGAGCTGGGCATTCGCCATCAACACACCTCCGGCGGCATTGTCGTGTCGAGCGTGGAAGAGGCGGGTGACCGGGTGTTTGTCGACGTTGAATGCCGCTTGCCGTTCGCCGACGTGCAGTTGTTCGCGGTCGAGGAGTTTTTCGCCAGCCTGCTGGTGTACGGCCGGGCGCTGGTCGGGGCGGATTTCAAGCCGATGGCCGTGGAGTTCATGCATGCCGCGCCGGACTATCTCAGCGAGTATTCGCGCGTGCTGGGGCCTGACGTGCGTTTCGGTTGCCTGCAGAACCGCATGGTGATCGATGCGTATTGGCTGGACGTTCACTTGCCCAATCACCATTCCCTGGCCCTGCGTCAGGCGGTGAAATTGCTTGAACTGGAAGCTGCTCAGGTACACCGGAAAATGGATCTGATCCAGGCGGTGGAACGGGCGATTGCCCGAGACCTGACCGAGGGCAGCCACATCGAGAAAATCGCCGGCGACCTGAACATGAGCAGCCGCACCTTGCGCCGCCGCCTCACCGAACACGCCCTGACGTTCGAGACATTGCTGGAACAAGTGCGCCAGGCCCGCACCATGAGCCTGCTGGCCAACCCGGACATGTCCATCGAACGCATCACCGAGGAAGTCGGCTACAGCGACGTGCGCAGTTTTCGCCGGGCTTTCAGGCGCTGGACCGGCAAGAGCCCGAGTGCGTTCCGCAGCGAAAGCCCCAGCGCGGTCTGATCTCCTTGTGATGAGAAGGGCTTGTGTGGCCTCTGACAGCACACAAACCCTCACACTCCGGTTAAACTCCGAACTCTTTTTCGAGGAGTTCATATGAGTCATTACCAGCCGGGCATTCTCGCCACCCCCGTTCCGCCTCAAGCCCGTCATATGTTCTTCGCTCTCGAATCCGTCGCTGCTCTACCGGTCGCGCTCGATAACCTGCAAGGCCTGGTGGACGGCAAATCGGTGGTGGTCGGCTTCGGTGAGTCCCTGGTCAAGGCGCTGGGCGGGCAGATCGAAGGCCTGCGCGTTTTCCCGGCACTGACCGGTGTCGGCGTCGACAACCCATCGACCCAACACGCGCTCTGGTGCTGGCTGCACGGTGAAGACCGTGGTGAGTTGCTCAACCGCAGCAATGCCATCACCGCAGCACTGGCCCCGGCGTTGCGCCTGGTGCAGATGAACGAAACCTTCCGCCACATGAGCGGCCATGACCTGACCGGCTACGAAGATGGTACCGAGAACCCGCACGACGCAGCCGCCGTGGCCGCCGCCGTGGTCGGTGAGGGCGCGGACGGTACGGTGGGTGGCAGCTTTGCCGCGATCCAGCAGTGGCAGCATGACCTGAAAGTTTTCCATGGGCTGTCGGCGGATGAAAAAGACAACATCATGGGCCGCCGCCTGAGCGATAACGAAGAGATCGACGACGCGCCGGTTTCCGCCCACGTCAAACGCACCGCCCAGGAAAGCTTTGCGCCTGAAGCCTTCGTGGTGCGCCGCTCGATGCCGTGGATCGAAGGTGACCGTGCCGGCCTGATGTTCCTGGCCTTCGGTTTTTCCCTCGATGCCTTCGAAGCTCAACTGCGCCGCATGAGCGGCCTGGAAGACGGCATCACCGACGGCTTGTACCGCATCAGCCGTCCGATCACCGGCGGCTACTACTGGTGCCCGCCGCTGAAGGACGGTCGACCGGACCTGCGTGCATTGCGCATCGGCTGAGAAGCCGGGAGAGCTTATGAACGTGGTGCGCTGGGGCATGATCGGTTGTGGCAGTGTCGCTGAACGCAAAAGCGCGCCGGCCTTCTACAAGGCCCCCGGATCGGCGTTGGTGGCGGTGATGGGCCGGCGTCTGGAAGCCGTCACCGACTACGCCGCGCGCCACGGCATCGCTCGGGTTTACACCGATGCGCAAGCGCTGATCGACGATTCCGAAGTCGACGCGGTGTACATCGCCACGCCACCCGACAGTCATCACGCTTATGCCTTGCAGGTGGCCGCCGCCGGCAAGCATTGCTGCGTCGAGAAACCGATGGCGCTGAACGCCGGGCAAAGCCGCGAGATGCAGCAGGTGTTTGCCGATGCCGGGCTGCACCTGTTCGTATCCTATTACCGACGTTCGCTGCCACGCTTCCGGCAAGTGCGGCAATGGCTGGAGGAGGGGCGAATCGGCGAGGTCCGGCACTTGAGCTGGACGCTCACCAAAGCCCCGTCGGCAGTGGATCGCGATGGCACAGATAACTGGCGCACTGACCCGGCGATTGCCGGTGGCGGCTACTTCGCCGATCTGGCCAGCCATGGCCTGGACCTGTTTCAGTACCTGCTCGGCGATATCGTCGAAGTCGCCGGGTTCACCGCACGGCAGGCCGGTTTGTACGCGGCCGAAGATGCCGTCAGCGCCACCTGGCGGTTTGCCAGCGGGGCACTGGGGACGGGGTGCTGGAATTTCGTCGCCGATCGCCGTGAAGACCGGGTGGAAGTGATTGGCAGTAAAGGCCGGATCACTTTTTCAGTGTTCGATGAGCACCCGATCGAGTTGCACGCCGACGAGCATCTCAGCCTGAACATCGAGCATCACGCACACATCCAGTGGCACCACGTATTGGGCATGAATGCGCATATTCGTGGTGACGCGCAGCATCCGGCCGTGGCCGGGCAGGCGCTGAAGACCGATTGGGTGATGGACCAGATCCTCAAGCGCCACTGATCCCTCAGACCACACACAATCCCTCCTGTGGGAGCGAGCCTGCTCGCGAAAGCGGAGTGTCAGCCAACAACATATTGACTGACACAATGCATTCGCGAGCAGGCTCGCTCCCACATTTGGTATTGCACGGCACTTCTAACCTTATGCGCATTCGGTATTTCTCAACTGGCATAACGCTTCTCTAAGATCACGTCATAACTCGTTATAACAAGTGATCTGCCATGACCGATAACGTTCTATCCCTGAGCAGTGTCCCGTTGCACACCCAGCTGCGAGAGGTGCTGCGCGCCCGCATCCTCGACGGCGAATACCCGCAAGAAAGCCAGATGCCCTCCGAAAGCGAGCTTGGCACGTTGTTCAAGGTCAGCCGCATCACCGTGCGCCAGGCCTTGGGTGACCTGCAAAAAGAAGGGCTGATCTTCAGGATTCACGGCAAGGGCACCTTCGTCGCCAAGCCGAAAGCCTTCCAGAATGTCAGCACCTTGCAAGGCCTGGCCGAGTCCATGACTGATCGCGGCTATGAGGTCATCAACCGCCTGCGCAGCTTCAGGTTCATTGCCGCCGACAAGCTCGTCGCCGAGCGTTTGCAGGTCGCCGAAGGCGAGGTCGTGGCGCAGATCAAGCGGGTGCGCCTGATCAATCGCGAGCCGGTTTCCCTGGACGTCACCTACCTGCCCAAGGCCATTGGCGAGCGTCTGGAAAAAGCCGACCTGGTTACCCGTGACATTTTCCTGATCCTGGAAAACGACTGCGGCCTGAGCCTGGGACACGCCGACCTGGCCATCGATGCGGTGCTGGCCGACAGCGACCTGACCCGGGCGCTGAAAGTCGAGCCGGGTTCGCCGATCATGCGAATCGAACGCCTGACCCATGATGCCGAGGGGCGGCCGCTGGACTTCGAACACCTTTACTACCGTGGCGATGCCTTCCAGTACCGCCTGCGGATTGACCGTAAAAAAGGGGATCAGGCATGACGCGCAGCACATTGGAGCAGGAATACGACATCGTCGTGATCGGCGGCGGCACTGCCGGCCCGATGGCGGCGATCAAGGCCAAGGAACGCAACCGCGACCTGCGGGTGTTGTTGATCGACAAGGCCAACGTCAAGCGCAGCGGCGCGATCAGCATGGGCATGGACGGCCTGAACAACGCGATCATTCCCGGCCACTCGACACCGGAGCAGTACACCAAGGAAATCACCATCGCCAACGACGGCATCGTCAACCAGGCGGCGGTGTATGCCTATGCCATCCACAGTTTCGAGACGATCGAACAACTGGACCGCTGGGGCGTGAAATTCGAGAAGGACGAAACCGGCGACTACGCGGTGAAGAAGGTCCACCACATGGGCGCTTATGTGTTGCCGATGCCGGAAGGGCACGACATCAAGAAAGTCCTGTACCGCCAGCTCAAGCGCGCACGTGTGACCATTACCAATCGGCTGGTGTGCACCCGATTGCTGACGGATCAAGAGGGGGCGGTCAACGGCGTGATGGGCTTTGATTGCCGAACCGCTGACTTCCATGTGATCAAGGCCAAGGCGGTGATCCTCGCCTGCGGTGCCGCCGGACGCCTGGGGCTGCCGTCCTCGGGCTACCTGATGGGCACCTACGAAAACCCGACCAATGCCGGCGACGGCTACTCGATGGCCTACCACGCCGGGGCCGAGCTGGCGAACCTGGAGTGTTTCCAGATCAACCCGCTGATCAAGGATTACAACGGCCCGGCCTGCGCCTACGTCACCGGTCCTCTGGGTGGCTACACCGCCAACAACAAGGGCGAACGCTTCATCGAGTGCGACTACTGGAGCGGACAGATGATGTGGGAGTTCCACCAGGAACTGGAAAGCGGCAACGGTCCGGTGTTCCTCAAGCTCGATCACCTGGCCGAGGAAACCATCCAGAACATCGAGGAAATCCTGCACAGCAACGAGCGTCCGAGTCGCGGCCAGTTCCATGCCAATCGCGGCACCGACTACCGCACGCAGATGGTCGAGATGCACATCTCGGAAATCGGCTTTTGCAGCGGGCATTCGGCGTCGGGGGTGTGGGTCAACGAGAAGGCCGAGACCTCGGTCAAGGGCTTGTACTCGGCCGGTGACATGGCCGCGGTGCCGCACAACTACATGCTCGGCGCGTTCACCTACGGCTGGTTCGCCGGCCACAACGCGGCGGATTTTGTCGCCGGGCGTGAGTTTTCCGCACTGGATGCCCGGCAGATCGAAACCGAAAAACAACGGGTCTACGCACCACTGGATCGCGAACACGGCCTGCCGCCAGCCCAGGTCGAGTACAAGCTGCGGCGCTTCGTCAACGATTACCTGCAACCGCCGAAAGTGACGAAGAAGATGCAGATCGGCCTGCAACGCTTCAGCGACATCCAGCGCGACCTCGACCAGATCAAGGCCCACAACGCTCACGAGCTGATGCGTGCCATGGAAGTCAGCATGATCCGCGACTGCGCCGAAATGGCCGCCCGCGCTTCACTGTTCCGCGCCGAAAGCCGCTGGGGGCTGTACCACTATCGGGTCGATCACCCGCAGCGCAATGACAGCGACTGGTTCTGCCATTGCCACCTGAAGAAGGGCGAAAACGGTTTGATGATCAGTTTCAAGAAAGCCGTCGAACCCTACATCATCCCGCTGGATGCCAATGAAATGCAGGCCTACGACCGATTGCGGGTCGGTGCCGACGCGGCTTGACGCCGCCAACGAAAGAGAGAGCGAACATGGCCTATCAACCCCAGGAAATTTTCTTCCGCTCCAATGCACCGGTCACGGTCGACGAGGACCTTTGCATCGCCCACAAGGGCTGCACCGTGTGCGTCGACGTCTGCCCGATGGACCTGCTGGCGATCAACCCGGCCACGCAAAAGGCCTACATGGCCTTCGACGAATGCTGGTACTGCATGCCCTGCGAAAAGGACTGCCCGACCGGGGCGGTGAAAGTGGAGATCCCGTACCTCTTACGTTGAAACACTGTCCATGTGGGAGCGAGCCTGCTCGCGAAGAGGCCCTCACAGACGACATCTTCATTGATTGACCAGACGCCTTCGCGAGCAGGCTCGCTCCCACAGTGGATCGAGGTCACTTCAAAAAACGTCAAACGCCATCCGGCCACCACCGGACGCCTGCTTCAAACCCCCCCTCGTTTCCCACCACGCCCAGATCGTGGCGGAGACGAACAGCCAATAAATGATTCGAGGGGAAACACTCATGATGTTGCGTGCAGCTTTGGCCGGTCTGGTACTGGCTTCATTCACCTTGTCGGCGTCAGCCGAAACCATCCGCATTGCCATCGGCACCCAGGACACCACCATCAACTGCGCCGCCGGTGGCCTGTTGATTCGTGAGTTGGGCCTGCTGGACAAATACCTGCCCCACGACGGCCGATACAAAGACGCCCAATACGACCTGCAGTGGAAAAACTTCACCAGCGGCGCCCCCCTGACCAACGAGATGGTCGCCGGCAAACTCGACTTCGGCGCCATGGCCGACTTCCCCGGTGCATTCAACGGCGTGGCGTTCGAAACGGCGGGCAAGCACAGCCTGTTTATCAGCGTGCTGTCAGGCAGCACCAAGGGCAGCGGCAACGGCATCGTGGTACCGAGTGCATCCGGCGTGCAGGCGCTGGCCGAGCTCAAGGGCAAGAGCATTTCCGTGCCGTTCGCCTCCACCGCCCATGGCATGTTGCTGCGCGCCGTCGCGGCTCAGGGCTGGGATCCGCTCAAGGACGTGAACATCATCGCCCAGCCGCCGGAAGTCGCCGGCTCCGCGTTGCAAGCCGGCAAGATCGACGCTCACGCGGACTTCGTACCCTTCGCCGAACTGTTCCCCAGCCGTGGTTTTGCCCGCAAGATTTATGACGGCTCCCAGGCCAACGCGCCGACCTTCCACGGTGCGCTGGTCGATCAGGCCTATGCCAGGCAGTACCCGGAAATCGTCGTCGCTTACCTGCGGGCGAGTATCGAAGCCAACCAGTTGCTGGCGGCTGAACCGGAGAAATACAGCGAGCTGATCGCCAAGGTCACCGGAGTCGATGCCGAGGTCAATTACCTGTTTCATGGCCCCCTCGGCGTGCAGACCCGCGACCTGAGCTGGAAACCGGAATACCGTCAGGCCGTGGGCACCGCCATCGATACCCTGAGGTTGTTGAAGAAGGCCGATCGCGGTCTCGACCTGAATACCTTCATCGACGACCAATACATCCGCGCCGCGTTCAAGGCGTCGAACCTGGACTACACAGCGCAACTGGCCAACTACGCGCAGACGCCGCTCAAGGCGGTGGATGCGTCGAGCGGCAAAGCCATCAGCGACTTCAGCCACGTGGCCGAGATTTGGGTACGCGGTGAGCCGAAGGTCCGCCAGTACGCCTCGGCGGAACTGGCGTTCACGGCGTTGGCCGCCCTGAAGCAGGAGGGCAAGAACATCCGCGCGGTGTACACCCAGACCAGCGACAGCGGGATCAAGTTGCTGGCGGATCAGGCGTGGTTTGCCAGTGATGCGAAAGGCCGGCTCAGTGCGTTCCTGCTCAAGGGCCAGGCCCAGCAGTTCGCCACCGCCCAGGGCGGCAAGGTGTTCGACTTCACCGATGCCACGACCCAGGCCGTGGCTGTTCGCTAACCCCTAGAACACCGCAATCCCCTGTAGGAGCGAGCACGCTCGCGAAGAACCCGAGAGCGACTCGGGGCATCAGGTTGCCAGCGTTATCGTTGACGACCATCGCGAGCAGGCTCGCTCCTACAGTGGGGGCTCGGTTGAGAGGAAGAATTGTGTACGGATCATTTAACCGCTGGCTCCCCCGAGCCGCTTCATTGCTGCTCTGCCTGCTGTTCTGGCAACTCGCCGCCAGCCACCACTGGAACCTCGGCCTGGTGACCTTCGCCAATGTGCCGACGCCGCTTGCCGTGATCGAAGCGGCGCTGGGTCTCGGCGACTCGGGCAAACTCGCACAGCACCTGGGCAGCAGCCTTGGCCGGGTATTCGCCGGTTACCTCGCTGCGCTGATCATCGGCGTGGCCCTGGGCCTGGCCATCGGTCGCTCGAAATGGGCCGAAGACCTGTTGCTGCCGCCCCTGGAAGTCCTGCGCCCGATCCCGGCGGTGGCGTGGATTCCCTTGGCGATCCTGATGTTTCCCTCGTCGGAACTGTCGATGGTGTTCATCACCTTCACCGGCGCGCTGTTCCCGATCCTGCTCAACACCGTGCACGGCGTCGAAGGTGTCGACCCTCGGCTGATCGCCTCGGCGAAAAGCCTCGGGGCAGGGCGCCGGGCCATCCTGCTGGAAGTTGTTCTTCCGGGGGCCGCCCCCAGCATCATTACCGGCCTGGCCATCGGCATGGGCACCTCGTGGTTCTGCCTGGTCACGGCAGAAATGATCTCCGGCCAATTCGGCATCGGTTATTACACCTGGGAGTCCTACACCCTCCAGAACTACGCCGACATCGTCGTCGGCATGTTGCTGATCGGTGTGCTCGGCATGGGCAGCAGCCTGCTGATCAAGCGTCTGGGCGGGCTGTTCACGCCTTGGCATCGACCACGAGGAAAAGCCTGATGAGCGTTTTTCAACACCTGGAAGGGCGTATCGATATTCGCGGGCTGTCGATCAGCTTGGGCGAGGGCCACGCGGCCTTCGAAGCGGTGCAGGGCCTCGATTGCCAGATCGAACCGGGACAGTTCGTGTGCATTCTCGGGCCGTCCGGCTGCGGCAAGTCGACTTTGCTCGGCGCGTTGGCGGGGCACCTGCAACCGCGCACCGGCACCTTGAACGTGGATGGCGCGCCAGTGTCGGGGCCATCGCCACAACGCGGCATGGTGTTCCAGCAGCACACCTTGTTTCCGTGGCGCACGGTGCGTGACAACGTGGCGTTCGGCTTGAAAATGCGTGGCGTCGGCAAGGCCGAACGGCACAAGGCCGCGGATGAAATCCTCGCCCTGGTGGGGCTCGAAGGGTTTGCCGGGCGCTGGCCCGACCAGCTCTCCGGGGGCATGCAGCAACGGGTGGAAATTGCCCGGGTGCTGGTCAACCGTCCGCGCCTGTTGCTGATGGATGAACCCTTCGGTGCCCTCGATGCCCTGACCCGGTTGAACATGCAGGAACTGCTGCTGGACATCTGGACGCGCATCCGCACCACCGTGGTGTTTGTCACCCATGACATCGACGAAGCGCTGTTCCTCGCCGATCGCTTGCTGGTCATGAGCTCGCGCCCCGGGCGGATCATCGAAGACCTGCGCCTGGACTTCCCCAGGCCGCGCAGCACAGAGCTGGTGACCCGCCATGAATTCTCGCACCTGAAGCGTCATTGCCTCGAACTCCTGCGCCACGAAGACGGCCGGCAGCTGCCGCGCCTGAACCCGCTCGGCCTTCCCCCTGAAAACAAACTGCCGCGATTTGCCCTATGACCTCACTCTTCTATGTAACCGATAACGACGACATTCTTGCCCTGCAACCGCGCCTGACCGATGACGACCCCGGCGTGCGCCGGATCGCGCTGATCGAATTGGCCGATCTTGAGGAACCGGACGGCCTGCTGTGGCTGATCGATCGGCTGGCCGAAGACCCGATTGCCGACGTGCGTGCCGAAGCCGCGCGATTGCTGGAAGCCTGGGAGGACGAACCCGTGGTCGAAGCGTTGTGCCAGGCGCTGACTGATCCGTCCCCGGCGGTGCAGGCGGCCGCTGCGCAAAGCCTCAGCCTGCTCAAGAGCGAGGCGGCGGGCCGGGTCATTCTGCCGTGGACCGGGCACGCCGACATTGGCGTACGCATTGCCGCGTTCAGGGCCTTGCGCGAGTTGCGCTGCCCCGATGCCGCCGCTGCGGCTGCACGGGCATTGCACGATGAAAGTGCCAGTGTGCGCCGCGAGGCAGTGGGCGTGCTTGGCTGGCTCAAGCAACTCGAGGCCTTGCCGGCATTGGCAAGGTTGGCCAGCGATGACCCGGACACCGACGTGCGACGCGCCGCCACCGGGGCCTTGGGTCTGGCATCTGACGCACAGGTGCTGCCGGCCCTGCGCCAGGCCTTGCGGGACGCTGCCTGGCAAGTCCGCGAAGAAGCCGCCACCACCCTGGGCAAGGTCGGCCACTCCGACGCCGGCCCGGCCCTGATCTACGCCTTGGGCGACGACTACTGGCAAGTGCGCCTGCGCGCCACCCGCAGTCTCGGTCGCTTGCGTTTTGTACCTGCGCTCGATGCGCTGATCGACACCCTCGGCCACCGCATCAGCAACCTGCGCAAGGAAGCCGCCCTGGCCCTGGGCGAATTGAACGACCCACGGGCCGTTGCGGCATTGCAGGCCGCACAGGACGACGGCGACCCGGAAGTGCGCAAGGCCGTGCGCATTGCCTTGAGTCAACTGCAATGATTCCGCTGGCGGTGGGTAACTCACGGAGCAGACAGCAGTTGCGACTGAACTGGCCCGATGGTCGCGAACAGTGGCTGGACCACGCCGAACTGCGTCGGCAGTGCCCGTGTTCGCAGTGCCGGTCGTTTCGGTTGCGGGGGATGGCGCCGATGGTCGATGCGCGGGTGCAGGTGATCGAATTGCACTCGCAGGGGTATGGCCTGCAGCTGGTATTCAGTGATGGGCATGAGCGGGGGATTTATCCGTGGGCGTATCTTTCCGGGCTTACCGACTGAATCAAACTCCATTCCTCATCGGGAGCTGTTGCTGTCTGCGGCAGCTCCCCCGTGTGCGCTTCCAGTTGCTTATGTCGCGAATACAGGTTCAGTAACGGCTCGGATAAACGCATCATCCACAGTCTTTACTCCATACCGATGCATGAACTCATTACCGCTGGCAAAGCGATTGAAGCGTTGCTGGCTAATCATGTAAAAATAATCACAATGGTTAATGACTTCATCGACATTGTGCGAGGAAACCAGAATGGCGGTGCCCTCCCTGGCAGCGCCATGAAGACATTGCCAAATATAGTGACGAAACTCCGGATCTACACCGGCAGTAGGTTCGTCGAGAATCACGAAGTCTGCGGAAATTGAAAGAAGAGAGAGCGTAAAGAACCAGCGTGTCTCTCCGTAGCTGCAGAGCGATGATTTTTTGTTCCATATGTCTTGGTATCGGTCAACTATCGCAGGGCTCCAGGTACTTAGTTTTTTCAGGGTTTTATCTTGTGTCATGGGCTCGCTGGAAGACAGCGCAGTCACCATTTTAAAAATGTCGCGCATGCGCAATGGTGGGGGAGTGGAAATGATTTGAGAAAGGTATAAGAAGTGACTGAAGTCGTTTTTTATCAAGCCGGACTTTGCTTTTTTAAGGCCACAGACGATATCGAAAAAAGTTGTTTTTCCAGATCCATTGGGCCCCAGAATGCCGACAATGTCGCCTTGAGCAACCTCTAGAGATGCCTGTGTCAAGAGGGGGGTGTCGGTATAGGAGAAGTCAATGCTCTGCGCCGTGAATTTTTTCATCAGTATCGGCTCCATACGGGATTGATTCTTAGGTGTTTGAAGGTTTTGTGCAGTACTGAAATAAATAAAAGAATAATTGCAATTGTGATGGATTTGTTGGGTTCAAGACCTTGTTCCATTATCTGGCTAGCAAGTGTTAGTGGGTTTGCGAGGTTCAAAGCGTCGGTAATGTGGTTTGATCTGCTGGCACTCATTACTCCGAGGATCAACATGCAGAACGAAAAAATGGAAAGCAAAGTGTTCGAGTTCTGAAAATTGATCGGCAGCAATGAAAATACAGCCCCGAGAGTGCAAAACATGATAAAGCAGATGTAAAAGCGTAGCGCGATATTCAGTAGTTCACTGAGGGAGTAGCTTTCAAATGGAAATTTTGTCGCTAAGTAAAAGGTTGCGCAATAAGCTGTCGATATTAGTGAGTAGGTAATGAAGTGCGATAAAAGAAAAATTAGTTTTGAGTCTTTGGAGTAAATAAATGATCGGGTGAATCCGCTTTCCCTTCTCCCGATTATGTAAAAGGAAAATCCAAACAATGCGACACTAGAAGAGATGTAGGCATAAAACCATGCTGAAATAGTGATGTAGTTGTTCGAAAAGTAGTTGGGGTCTTGCCTGGTTGCTGCAAAAAAATAGAACATCGCGCAAGGTGATATCATGATCCAAAAAAAGGCGATGGGTTCTTTTAATTGTTCTTTCATGAATATGGATGTTAGGGCGAAAACTCTGGGTAGAATATTTTTAGGCATGATTGATTTCTCTAGGGGAAATTGAATCATTGTTTCTTTTCTTTTCTTTTCTTTTCTTTTCTTTTCTTTTCTTTCGTTGTGTTTGTCACTTGATTTTAAGTGATGCTGCAAGGGTTAACTGGTTTTGCTGTTGCGTGCAAGCGAGAAGATTTTGTACTGCAGGGCGGTTCCTACGTGTTTTTAAGGTCCGTCCTACATGATGTTAGGAGGCCCGGTATTTTGGTTCGGTTTTAGTGTGGATGGTTTCTAATCTGGAGCTGTGGAATTCCTTTTTGAAACTGTGTGTTGGTTTTCGGCAAGCAGAAATGATCTTTCTATGTTGAGTAGAATATTTCTGTAGGAGCAAATGTGCGGTTTGTACTTTTGTATGAGTTTTTTATTTTCTTCAGGTGCTTATTTTTTTAGAAAGGCGACGAACGGTAGGCTTTGTTTTTTGATAGCTGTTACGTTCGAGTAAGGAGGCTGGGCTTTACGTCGGCGGATCTGACACAACTCACCCCTTGAGTCACTGAAATCCAATGTGGGAACGAACTTGCTCGCGATGAGGCCCGGTCAGTCGACACACATGTTGAATGAAAGACCATCGCGAGCAAGCTCGCTCCCACAGGTTATCGGTCCTGCTGCCAGATGATTGGCGGTCCTTGCCAGGTAAAAGCCAAAAGAGTACAAATGTACTCCATGACGACTCTGACTCCCCGCCGTACCGCCATTCTGACCTTCATCCGCGATCGCATCGCCGAGCACGGTCAGCCTCCGAGCCTCGCTGAAATCAGCGAGGCGTTCGGTTTTGCCTCCCGCAGTGTGGCGCGCAAGCATGTGCTGGCGCTGACCGAAGCCGGGTTTATCGAAGTCAACCCGCACCAGGCCCGGGGCATTCGCCTGCTCGGGCAGCCGCCGCGTCCCGAGTTACTGGACATTCCGGTGCTGGGTCGGGTGGCGGCCGGTGCGCCGATCGGGGCCGATGCGGAGGTCCATAGCCGCTTGCTGCTCGATCCGTCGATCTTCTCGCGGGTGCCGGACTACATGCTGCGGGTCCGGGGTGATTCGATGATCGAGGACGGCATTCTCGACGGCGATCTGGTGGGCGTGCACCGCAACCCCGAGGCGCTCAACGGCCAGATCGTCGTGGCGCGGCTCGACGGAGAAGTCACCATCAAGCGCTTCGAGCGGGTCGGCGATGTGGTTCGCCTGCTGCCACGCAACCCGGCCTACCAGCCGATCATTGTCGAAGCCGACCGGGACCTGGCCATCGAAGGCGTGTTCTGTGGTCTGGTGAGGCAAGGCTGATGGGTGCCGTCGTTGCGCTGGATACGCTGTTCAACGCTGGCCAGGTCTGGAAGGGCCGGCCTGCGCCAGCGGTCGCCAGCCCGCAACCCACCGGGCATGCCGCGCTGGACGCTGCCTTGCCCAGCGGAGGCTGGCCGGAGGCGGCGCTGACGGAAATCCTCCTGGCCGGGCAGGGCGTGGGCGAGTTGCAACTGGTGTGGCCGACGCTGGCGCGGCTGTCGGCGGCGGGCGAACGCATCGTGCTGGTGGCGCCGCCTTATGTGCCGTATCCCCAGGCGTGGCAGAGCGCCGGGGTCGATCTGCGTCAGTTATCGATCATCCAGGCCGGCGAGCGCGATGCGCTGTGGGCTGCGGAACAATGCCTGCGTTCGGGCAGTTGCGGTGCCGTGCTGTGCTGGCCGCACAAGGCCGATGACCGCGCCTTGCGCCGCCTGCAGGTGGCTGCGGAAACCGGCCAGACCCTGGCCTTCGCCTATCGTCCCCTCGGTGAAGCGGTCAACCCTTCGCCGGCGGCCCTGCGCATCGCCATCGATGCCCGACCGGCACAACTGCGTGTGCTCAAGTGCCGCGGCGGCCTGGCCCGTTCGGCACCGATTACCTTCGCCGTGGGGCATTGAGGTTGCCATGCGCTGGGTCTGCATTGTTTTCCCGCAATTGGCGCTGGACGCGGTACTGCGTCAGCGCGCCGATCCCGATGAACCCCTGGCGTTGCTGACCGGCCCGGCCCAGCGCCGGGTGCTGCAGGCGGTCAACGATGCGGCGCGGGCGCTGGGTTTGCGTCCCGGCCAGTCCATGAGCGCGGCACAGGCCTTGAGCAAAGGTTTTGTCACGGCTGAATACGACGCCGCCGACATCGAACACTGGCAGCAGTTTCTCGCCGCCTGGGCCTATCGCTTCAGTTCCCAGGTCAGCGTGCATTACCCCCGGGCCGTGGTGTTCGAGATCGAATCCAGTCTCGGCCTGTTCGGTGCCTGGCCGCAATTCGAAGCGCTTTTGCGTCGTGAACTCGTTGAGCTGGGGTTTCGGCACCGCATCGTGGCCGCGCCCAACCCGGTGGCGGCGCGGGTGTTGGCCAACGTCTATGACGGCCTGGTGGTGCCAGACGATCAAGCCCTGCAGCATCATCTGGGGCAAATGCCCGTCGACCGGATCGGTCTTGAAGCATCGGTTGCCACGGCCTTGTCGCGCATGGGCCTGCGCACCTTGAGTCAGGTGCAGGCGCTGCCCAGGCATAGCCTGGCCCGGCGTTTCGAGGTCCAGGTGCTCAAGCATCTGGATGCCCTGTCGGGTTTGCGGCGGCTGGCGCTGGCGTTTTACCTGCCTCCGGACCGTTTCGATGTGCGTATCGAGCTCAATTTCGATGTGCAGTCCCATCAAGCCTTGCTGTTTCCGTTGCGCCGGCTGACTGGCGACCTGTCGGCGTTCCTTTGCGGTCGCGACAGCGGAGTACAGCGTTTCGACCTGCATCTGGAGCATGCCGGTTTGCCGGACACGGTCATCAAGGTTGGCCTGCTCAGCGCCGAGCGCGATCCGGCGATGCTCTTCGAGCTGGCCCGGGGGCGGCTGGAGCACGTCCAGGTCGAGGCACCGGTGCGCGGCTTTCGCTTGCGCGCCGAGGATTTGCCGGCCTTCGTGCCCCAGCATCGGGAACTGTTCGACGATCGTCCGCAGCAGTCCTTGCCCTGGGAGCAACTGCGCGAACGCCTGCGTGCACGGCTGGGGGATGACGCGGTGCATGGCCTGGGTTTCCAGGCCGATCACCGCCCCGAGTGCGCGTGGCGGGTCAGTGCCGACAGTCAGCCTTGCGCGGTGCCGGCCGCCGTGAAACGGCCGGGCTGGCTGCTGACTGAACCCTTGGCCGTGCATCAGGGCTCGGCGCGCATCCTCATGGGGCCGGAGCGTATCGAGTCCGGCTGGTGGGACGGTGACGACGTGCGCCGTGACTATTACCTGATCGAAACCCGTGCCGGCCAACAGGGCTGGGCCTACCGGGCGGTCGGTGAGGATGGCCCGTTGTGGCTGCAGGGTTGGTTCGCATGAGCATCGAATATGCCGAATTGCACTGCCTGTCGAACTTCAGCTTCCAGCGCGGGGCCTCCAGTGCCCTCGAGCTGTTCCAGCGCGCGAAAAAACAGGGTTATCAAGCCCTGGCGATCACCGACGAATGCACCCTGGCGGGCATCGTTCGCGCCTGGCAAGCGGCGAAGTCGGTGGAGTTGCCGCTGATCATCGGCAGTGAAATACGCATCGAGAACGGTCCGAAACTGGTGCTGCTGGTGGAGAACCTCGAGGGGTATCAGGCGCTGTGCCGATTGATCACCCGCGCCCGGCGGCGCACGCAGAAAGGCCAGTATCAGGTGCTGCGCGAAGACTTCAGCGAACCGTTGCCGGGGCTGTTGGCGTTGTGGGTGCCGGACGCGGTGGATGACGTCGAGCAGGGCCGCTGGCTGAAGCAGGTTTTCGCCGAACGCCTGTGGCTGGCGGTGCAACTGCATCGCGGTCAGGACGATACCCGGCGTTTGAATAATCTGTTGACCCTGTCCAGGGAGCTGCGGATTCCCCCCGTGGCCAGCGGCGATGTGCACATGCACGCTCGCGGCCGGCGCGCCTTGCAGGACACCATGACGGCGATCCGTCACCACCTGCCGGTGGCCGATGCCGGGCTGCGCCTGCATTCCAATGGTGAGCGCCATCTGCGCAGCCTCGACGTGCTGCAGGCGCTTTATCCGCCAGAGTTGCTGGCAGAAACGCTGGCCATTGCCCGGCGCTGCACCTTTGATCTTGGTCAGTTGCGTTATCAATATCCCCGCGAACTGGTGCCGCAAGGGCACAGCGCGGAGTCCTGGCTGCGGGAGTTGACCGAGCGCGGCATTCGCGAACGATGGCCCGACGGTGCAAGCGACAAGGTTCGCGGGCTGATCGACAAGGAGCTCGGGCTGATCGCCGAGCTGGGGTACGAAAGCTATTTCCTGACTGTTCAGGACATTGTCGCCTTCGCCCGGCGCGAGAAGATTCTCTGTCAGGGACGAGGCTCGGCGGCCAACTCGGCGGTGTGTTTCGCCCTGGGCATCACCGAGATCGACCCCGAGCGAATGAACATGCTGTTTGAACGTTTTCTCTCCAGGGAGCGCAACGAGCCACCGGATATCGATGTGGACTTCGAGCACGAACGTCGGGAAGAAGTCTTGCAGTATGTGTTTCAGCGCTATGGTCGGACCCGCGCGGCACTGACGGCCGTGGTCAGTACTTACCATGCGGCCGGTGCGGTACGCGATGTGGCCAAGGCGTTGGGGCTGCCGCCAGACCAGATCAATGCCCTGGCCGATTGCTGTGGTCACTGGAGTGACGAAACGCCGCCCGTGGAACGCCTGCGTGAGGGCGGTTTCGACCCCGAAAGCCCGGTGCTGCGCCGGGTGTTGAGTTTGACGCAGCAACTGATCGGGTTCCCCCGGCACCTGTCGCAGCACCCCGGCGGCTTCGTCATTTCCGAGCAGCCGCTGGACCACCTGGTGCCGGTGGAAAACGCCGCGATGGCCGAACGCACGATCATTCAGTGGGACAAGGACGATCTGGACGCGGTCGGTCTGCTGAAGGTCGATATCCTCGCGCTGGGCATGCTCAGTGCAATACGCCGTTGCTTTGATCTGTTGCGCCGTCATCGCAATCTGGATTTGAGTCTGGCGACGGTCCCCTCTGAAGACTCGCAAACCTACGACATGATCGGCCGAGCCGACACCATCGGCGTGTTCCAGATCGAATCCCGGGCGCAAATGTCGATGCTGCCCAGGCTCAAGCCCCGCAAGTTCTATGACCTGGTGATCGAGGTGGCCATCGTGCGCCCCGGACCTATTCAGGGCGGCATGGTGCATCCGTACCTGCGGCGACGAAACAAGGAAGAGCTCGAAAGCTACCCCTCCGAAGAGTTGCGCGAGGTGTTGAAACGTACCCTTGGCGTTCCTCTGTTTCAGGAACAGGTGATGCAGATCGCCATCGTCGCCGCCGACTACAGCCCCGGCGAGGCCGATCAGCTGCGTCGCTCCATGGCCGCCTGGAAGCGCCATGGCGGGCTGGAACCGCACAAGGAACGGCTGGCCGCCGGCATGAAGAAAAAGGGCTACACGGCGGAATTCGCCGCGCAGATCTTCGAGCAGATCAAGGGCTTTGGCAGCTACGGTTTTCCCGAGTCCCACGCGGCCAGTTTCGCCTTGCTGACTTACGCCAGTTGCTGGCTGAAATGCCACGAGCCGGCGGCCTTCGCCTGTGCGCTGATCAACAGTTGGCCCATGGGCTTCTACAGCCCGGACCAGATTCTGCAGGACGTTCGCCGTCATCATTTGCAGGTTCGCCCGGTGGACGTGCGCGCCAGTGACTGGGATTGCAGCCTGGAACCGGTCAGCGGCGCGCAACCGGCGATTCGCCTGGGCATGCGCATGATCAAGGGCTTTCGTGAGGACGATGCGCGGCGCATCGAGGCGGCTCGCTCGCAAGGCGCGTTTGCCGACATCGCCGACCTCGGCGAACGGGCGCGACTCGATGCCCGCGCCCGGGAGCAACTGGCCGATGCCGGCGCGTTGCGTGGCCTGGCCGGCGACCGGCACCGGGCACGCTGGGAAGTGGCCGGGGTAGAAAAGCAGCTGGGTTTGTTTGCCGGCCTGCCGAGCCGGGAGGAGGACGCGGTGTCGTTGCCCAAACCCACAGTGGGCGAAGACCTGCAAGCCGATTACGCCAGTGTCGGCACCACCCTCGGGCCGCATCCGCTGGCCCTGTTGCGCAGTGAGTTGAAGGCGCGGCGCTGCCGCAGTTCGCAGGAGTTGCTGGACGTCGAGCACGGTCGGCCGGTCAGCGTCGCCGGGCTGGTCACCGGCCGACAACGCCCGGCCACTGCCAGCGGCGTGACGTTTGTCACCCTTGAGGACGAGTTCGGCAACGTCAACGTGGTGGTCTGGCGTGACCTGGCCGAGCGGCAGCGCCGGGTGCTGGTCGGCTCGCAGTTGCTCAAGGTCGATGGCCGCTGGGAGAAGGAGGGCGAGGTGCGACACCTGATTGCCGGGCGCTTGAGTGATTTGAGCCCGCTACTGGATGGCATCACTGTGCGTAGCCGGGACTTTCACTGACCACGCGCCCCCCTGTAGGAGCGAGCTTGCTCGCGATGAACCTGAGAGCGCCGCGGGGTGTCAGGTTACTCGCGGTATCGTTGACGACCATCGCGAGCAGGCTCGCTCCTACAGGTTTATGTGTAAATTGCTACTTGCCCAGCGGCCAAAACCGCTCCCCACCCCCCGGCGCTTCCGTCCATGCCTGCAACGACCGTGTCGGCAAGTCGAAGTAATCCCGCGTGCGCGCATAGCCATGCCCACCCATGCGCCCAATCGCATCCAGCCCCAATTGATCGATGTACAGGGTCTTCGGATCGATCAGTTCATCGCGCACATGGGCCATCAGCACTTCACCAAAGATGATCTCCCGGGACTGGCCGATGGACAGCGCCATCATCCGCCGGCACTCCAGCGCCACCGGGGCTTCACCGATGCGCGGGCATTTGACCGTGGTGCCGGGGATGGCGGTGAGGCCGGCGGCGGTCAATTCGTCGAAGCCGGGGGCGAAGGGCACGGCGCAGACGTTCATGGCCTCCACCAGTGCATCGCTGACGATGTTGACGGTGAATTCCTGGTTCATCTGGATGTTGCGCGTGGTGTCCTTGGGGCTTTGGTCGCCGTAGTTTTCCACGCCCAGGGCGAGGATGGGCGGGTCGGCTGACAGCGCATTGAAGAAGCTGAACGGTGCCGCGTTGACCCGGCCTTCGCCGTCGACGGTGGTGACCAGGGCAATCGGCCGTGGCACGACGCTGCCGATCAGAATCTTGTATTTGTCCCGTGGGCTCAGTTGGCTGAAGTCGAAGCTTTGCATAGGCAGGATTCTCTAAAAAAGGGGATCGATCGCGCTCAGTGGCGCCTGTGCGCTGTAGTCGTCGGCGAACGGGATGGCTGGCTGGAACAGGCTTTTCCAGTCCGGTTGGCCAAAGGCCCGGTCGCTGTGGCTGCGCATCAGTTTTTCGAATTGGCGTTGGGCCTGGCGTTGCAGGGCGGGGTAGTCGACGCCCTTGACCTGGCCGTCCTGCATCACGCAGCGGCCGTCGATGTAGCTGGCGATGCAGTCGTCACCGCGACCGGCCAGCATTAGATTTTTCAGCGGATCGAATAGCGGTCCCAGGTGCATTGCGCGCAGGTTGAACACGGTGATGTCGGCCTTGCACCCCGGTGCCAGACGTCCGAGATCGTCGCGGCCCAAAGCCGTGGCGCCGCCGAGTGTCGCGGCGTTGTACAGGTCCAGCGTGCTGGTCAGGTCATTACCACCCTCCATCAGGCGGGCGATGTTCAAGCCCTGGCGCATGTTGTCCAGCAAGTCCGCCGGCCAGGTGTCGGTGCCCAGGGCGAAGTTGATGCCCTTGGCCCGATAGCGTCCGAACGAGTTCAGCGCCTCGCCATCCCGGGCGAATACCACCGGGCAATGCACCAGGCTGGCGCCTCCGTCCACGACTCGCTGCAAGTCGTCATCACCGTGGGTGTAGATGCCGTGGGGCAGCAGGCTGCGTGGGTTCAAGAGCCCAAGCTGCTGCAACCAGCCCAACGGCGAGGCACCGCGCAGTTGCTCGACCATCGCCACTTCGCCCAGGCCCTGACAGCAATGCAAACGCATCGGTGCGTTCAACTCGCGGCTCAGCGCAGCGGTGCGTTGCAACAGCGCCGGGGTGCAAGTCTGGATGCGGTCCGGCAGCAGCGCCCCGCGAATCAGGCCGGCATTCGCGCCGTCGAAATCGCGGAAAAACCGTTCAGCCGCATCCAGTCCCGCCATGCCCCGGGCTTCGTCCCAGTGGTGGGCCAGCGTGCCGTCGGCCTGCCAGTAACTCATGCCGCTCATGTAGCAAGGGCCGAGGTAAGTGCGCAGCCCCAACTCGGCCGCCACATCGGCTACCGCCGCAAACTCGTCGTAGGTCTCGGCCCACTCGCGGTAATACATCGAGGTGATCGGCATGGCCGTGGTGATGCCGTTGCGGATCAGTTGCGTGAAGGCGTAGCGGTATTTGAAGACTTCTTCTTCGGGGCTGTAACTTTCCCGCGATCCACGCGCCAGATACTGCGCCGACCACATCCGGCCCATGTCGCGCTCGTCGCCGTTGTCCAGGGTCAGCACCGTGGAATCGAGATCGCCGAGGGCATCCAGGTCGATGAAGCCGGGGCCGATCAGCGCATTGCCGTAATCAATCCACTGATCTACCGGGCCCGGATAACCGCGCCCGACAAACTCGATGCGCGAGCCTGCGAACACCACTTCGCCGTCGCGCCACAGCACATGCCGTGTACCGTCGAAGCCAACCACGCAACTGGCCCGCAAGCCGATGCGCTTCACAGACGGCTTTCCAGCAAGCGGCCACCCGCAGCAATCAACTGGCCCGCGCGATAGACCTGACGCAGCGGCCGCGAAACCACCGCCTCACCCAGTGTTTGCACCGGCATCAGCAGGAAGTCCGCCGGCTGGCCGATCGCCAGGCGATTGGCTTCGCAACCCAGTGCCAGGGCGCCGTTGACGGTGGCCGCCTCGAACGCCGCCGCCAGTTCTGCGTCCTTGCCCAGGTCGAAGCGGAAGGCAAGCAGCATCGCCCGTTCCAGCATGTCGCCGTTGCCCATGGGCGACCAGGCATCACGAATGCCGTCGGAGCCCAGGCACACATTCACGCCGGTTTCGCGCAGGGCCAGGAATGGCGGCACCGCGCAATCGGCCGGGGCCGAACTCATCAGCGAAATACCCAGTGTCGCCAGGCGCTCGGCTACCGGTTTGACCTGGCTCCACGGCAACATCCCCAGGCAGTACGCATGGCTGATCATCACCCGACCCTGGCGAGCGAAACGCTCGGTGTAGTCGGCAATCAGCGCGATCTGCCACAGGCCCAGCTCACCCTTGTCGTGCAGGTGAATATCGATGCCACGGTCGAATTCGCTGGCGAGCTTGAATACGAAATCCAGTTGCGCAACCGGATCGTTATCGATGCCGCACGGGTCCAGCCCGCCGACGTTCTCCACGCCCAGGGCCATGGCTTCGCGCATCAGTTCGGCGGTGCCGGGGCGACTGATCAGGCCGGTTTGCGGGAACACCACCAGTTGCAGGTCGATCAGGTCGAGGTAGGCTTCGCGTAGCTGTTGCATGGCCTCGACATGCCGCAGGCCGAACTCCGGGTCGATGTCGACGTGGCAACGCATGGTCAGCGAACCACGGGCGATGCAGTTTTCCAGCAGGGCGCCGGCCCGTTGGGCAATCGGTGTGGTGACTTCGCGCAGGATGCGCCGTTCGTTGGCAATGTAGTCCTTGAGGGTCGGGCCGGCGCTGTTTGGGCGCCATGGCTGGCCCCAGAGGGTCTTGTCCAGGTGCACGTGGCTTTCCACCAGTGCGGGAGTGAGCAACTGGTTCTGGCCGTCGATGTCGGTGGCCGACGGGGCTTCGTTCGAAGCGGGACGGCGTTGGCTGAACCGGCCGTTTTCGATCAGCAGGTCTTCGGCGGGGGCGCCGTAGGGGCGCACGTTGCGTAGCCAGCGGGGGTGGGTCATTGCATACCTCATGCTTTGTGTTGTCAGGGCAGGCCTCTTCGCGAGCAGGCTCGCTCCCACATTGAGTTTGCGGTGCTCACAAAACCCTTGTGGGAGCGAGCCTGCTCGCGAAGGCCGCGACTCGGTTTTGGATCAGCCCTTGAGCTTCGCCCAGATACGGTCTTGCAGCTCACGCGCCTTGTTGCTGCATTCCTTTTCCGGGCGCAGGCGCGAGGCGAATTCGTCGGGCATGTTGATGGCGTCCATGACTCGCCATTTGGCGTCGATCAGCTTGTCGCTCTGGATGCCGTTGGCGTAGGCGATGGCGTTGGACACGGCGGCGGCGTTTTCCGGTTTCATCATCCAGTCGATGAAGATCTTCGCGTTGCCGGGGTGCGGCGCGCTTTTCGGCACGGCGAAGTTGTCCTGGAACATCGCCACGCCTTCTTTCGGATACACGTACTTGATGGTGCTCTTCTGCAGGGTGGCCCGCGCTGTAGAACCGTTCCAGTTCTGCATCATGATCACTTCACCGCTGGCCATGCGGTCGACGGTGTTGTCCGAGCTGTACATCTTCAGGAATGGTTTCTGCTTTTGCAGCAGTTCGAGGATGCGCTTGGCGTCCTGCGGGTTTTCGCTGCATTCGTCGACATTCAGGTAGTGGCTGGCGGCGTTGATCACGCTGCTGGAAGTGTCGAGGGCGGCGAGTTGGCCTTGCAGCTCCTTGCGCGGCTCGAAGAACTCTTTCCACGAGTCGTCGAGTTTGCCGCCGGGCACCCGTGCGCTGTCATAGGAGAACCCGGTGGTGCCCCACAGGTACGGTGCCGAGAATTTGCGGCCGGGGTCGAAGCCCGGGTCGCGGAACGCCGGTTTGACGTACTGAAAGTTGGGCAGGGTCGAGGCGTCGATCTCCAGTAGCAGGTTCTGGTTGATCAGGGTGCGCATGATCGATTGCGACGGCACGATCACGTCATAGGCCGCGCCGCCGGCCTGCAATTTGGCCAGCAGGGTTTCGTTGCTGTCGTAGCCGTCCATGGTGACCTTGATGCCGGTCTCCTTTTCGAACTTGGCCAGCAGGTCGACCGGGTAGTAGTCGGTCCAGTTGTAGAAAAACAGTTCCTTGGGCTCGGCGGCCTGGGCGCTGAGCGCCGTGAACGCGGTGAAGCAACTCAAGGCCAGACCGGCAACGGCGAAACTCATGCTTTTCACTTTCTTGCTCATAAAAGAAGTCTCCAGGCTTATTGTTGTTTACCGCGCTGTCCCAGCCAGAAGGCCAGCACCACCAGCACGATGGATATCACCAGCATCAGGGTCGAGATCGCGTTGATCTCCGGCGTCACGCCGGCCTTGATGGCTGAGAAGATGTACACCGGCAGGGTCGTCGAACCCGGCCCGGCGACGAAGAAGGTCATGATGAAATCGTCGAGGCTGACCACGAAGGCCAGTACCGAACCGGACAGCACCGCCGGCCACAGCAGCGGCAAGGTCACCCGGCGAAACACCTGCCAGGGGTTGGCGTACAGGTCGTTCGCCGCTTCCAGCAGGCTCTTGTCCAGGTCGTTGAGCCGCGCGCGGATCGGCAGGTAGGCGAAGGGAATGCAGAAGCCGATGTGGGCGATGATCACCGTCAGCAAACCGAGCTTGATCCCCAGTGCCATGAACAGCAGCAGGGTGGCCACGGCGGTGACGATCTCCGGCAGGATCAGCGGCAGGTTGATCCCGCCCTCGACCATTTTCTGCCCGTAGAACGGCCGGTAAGTCGCCAGCGCCGCGAGCAATGCAATCGCCGTGGCGCACACCGTGGCGATGCCGGCGACGATGATCGAGTTCAGCGCGGCGGTCTGGATCGACGGGTTGGCCAGGATGCGCCCGTACCAGTCCAGCGAGAACTCGGTCCACACCGTGGCCGAACGGTTGGCGTTGAAGCTGTAGGCGATCAACACGAAAATCGGCAGGTACAGATAGGCCAGCATCAACAGGCTGACTTCACGGGTCAGCGGCAGTTTCTTCAGGTGCAGGGCGATCATGCTTGGGCTCCCGGGCGGTGGGACTTGGCGGCATTGCGGCTATAGAGGGCGTAGAGCACCAGGGACAGCAACATGATCCCCAGCAACAGGAACGACAGCGAGCTGCCCAGCGGCCAGTTGCGCGCGGTGCCGAACTGCTGCTGGATCAGGTTGCCGATCATCAGCGTCTTGCCGCCGCCGAGGATCGCCGGGGTAATGAAGGCGCCCAGGCTTGGCACGAACACCAGCAACGCACCGGCAATCACCCCGGGCATCGACAGCGGCAGGATGATCCGGCGCAGCGCGTGCCAGCGGTTGGCGCCCAGGTCATAGGCCGCCTCCACCAGGCGCCAGTCGAGTTTCTCAAGGGTCGAATAGATCGGCAGAATCATGAACGGCAGGAAGCTGTAGACCAGCCCGACGCTGACCGCGAAGTCGTTGTAGAGCAGGGTGATGCCGCCGGCCTGTGGCAACAGCGCGTTGAGGCTCTGGGCGACCCAGCCTTGTTCACGCAGGATGATCAGCCACGCGTAGTTGCGGATCAGCAGGTTGGTCCAGAACGGGATGGTGATCAGCAACACCATCAGGTTGCGTCGCCGGGGTGTGAGGCTCGACATCCACAACGCCACCGGGAAGCCGAACAGGAAACACAGGACCGTGGTACCGCCGGCCTGGAATACCGAACGGATCAGTGCCTGGGCGTAGACCCAATTGAGCTCAAGCTCACCGTCGAAACCTTCCTGGAAAAACAGCTGCACATAACTTTGCAATTGCCAGTTGGCCTGCCAGTCGACGCCACCATAGACGTTGCGTGGCAACAGGCTGATATAGCCCATGATGCCCAGTGGAATGGCGATCAGGGCCAGCAGGGTCAGGACTACCGGGCTGAGCAACAGCGCGCGGTTGAGGGCCGGGGAAGTGCTGCTGACGCTCATCTCAAGCCTCCATCAACAGGCAGGCATGGGGCGGCAGGTTGACCGCGACGCGATCACCCACCACCCGCCCGTGGCTCAGGCCTTCGTTGTTTTCGCGCAGCATGACCTTGATGTCGTTGTTCAGGCGGCATTGGTAGAGCGTGGCGGTGCCGACATACAGCACGGCTTCGATCACACCGCGCAGGTGATGGGGCTGCGTCGGCTCGACCAGTTGCGAGCGCTCGGGGCGGAACGCCAGTTGCACCTTGCTGCCGTCAAAGCCCTGGGCCGGGCAGGGGATTTCCACTGGCATGCCGCTGGGCACAAAGAGCTTTTCGTTCTGCTGGCCGCGCTTGAGGTGGCCGGGGAGGAAGTTGATATCGCCGATGAATTGCGCGACGAACTGGTGCAGCGGGCGCTCGTAGATTTCATTGGGCGTGCCGATTTGCAGGATTTTGCCGGCGGACATCACGGCAATGCGATCGGACAGGGTCAGCGCTTCTTCCTGATCGTGGGTGACAAAAATGAAGGTGATCCCGGCTTCTTTCTGCACGCGCTTGAGTTCGACCTGCATTTCCTTGCGCAGCTTGAGGTCCAGGGCCGACAGCGGTTCATCCAGCAACAGCACTTTCGGTTTCGGCGCCAGAGCCCGGGCCAGAGCCACCCGTTGCTGTTGGCCGCCGGACAGTTCGGCGGGTTTGCGCTTGGCCAGGTGCTGCATTTGCACCAGCGCGAGCATCTCGTCGACCCGCTGCGGAATCAGTTTGCGATCAAGGCCCTGCATCTCGAGGCCGAAGGCGATATTCTGCGCAACACTCATGTGCGGAAACAGTGCGTAACTCTGGAACACCGTGTTGACCCGACGCTTGAACGGCGGCAAGTCATTGACCGGCTCGCCGGCAAGGCGAATTTCGCCGTCGCTGACATGTTCGAAGCCGGCAATGGTGCGCAACAGGGTGGTCTTGCCACAGCCGGAAGGGCCAAGCAGGGTGAAGAATTCATTGTCGGCAATGTCCACCGATACATTATCGAGGGCGGGTGCAAGCCCCGGATCGTCGGAATAGCGTTTGGAGACGTTTCGCACTTCAATTGCAACTGGATGACCCATAATGGTGCATTCCTCTAATTATTGTATGCAAAATCTGGATGCAATTTAGAAATACCCGGATTAACCTGCTCGTGCAAGCCCCTTTTTCAATGGCCGTTCATTCGCCAGGGTTGTTTGCACAGGGCCGAAGGAGTTGATGAATGACGGAAAAGAAACTGGAAACCACGGTCGACCGCGTCTACCAAGGGGTTTACGAGGCGATCAGCAAGCGTTCGCTGCGTCCGGGAATGAAGCTGGGCGAAGCCTCGCTGGCCGAGTTGTTCAATGTCAGCCGTACGTCTGTCCGGGCCGCGCTCAAGCAATTGGAAGCCGATGGACTGGTCACCACCGAGCCCAATAAAGGTGCATCGGTGTCGTTGCCCAGTGACGAGGAGATCCGCTCGCTGTTCGAAACCCGGCGTCTGGTCGAGATCGGTATCGTCAGTGAACTGTGCCGTCGCCGCGATACGGCGGTGACCCGGGACTTGCGCGATCACTTGCTGCTGGAGGATGAGGCGCATCGAAGCGGTGATCACGAGCGGCTGATTCACCTGCTCGGCGAGTTCCACATCAAACTGGCCCGCAGCCTGAACAACCCGGTGCTGCTCGACTGGTTCCAGAAGCTGATTTCCCGGGCGTCGCTGTATGCCGCCGCACTGGATGACGACAGCCATGAAGCCTGCCGCGACGATGAACACCTGCGGCTGATCGAGTACATCGAAGCAGGCAACCAGAGCGCGGCCATCGAGCTGACCTGCATGCATCTGAATGGCATCGAGAAAGCCATTCTGGATGTCGCGGCTACGTTGAAAACCAGCTACAACCCGCTCAAGCATTTGATAGAGGTGTAATCGCAAATCAACCTGTGGGAGCGAGCCCGCTCGCGAACAGGCCAGTACATTCGACATTGAGGGTGACTGACATTGCCCCTTCGCGAGCAGGCTCGCTCCCACAGTGGACCTCCAGTGGTCCGCAAGAATCAGCTATACCTCTATGAAACGAATAGCGTCCAGAATGCTCGAAACAAACGGGTGCAATTTACCGGGATTGGGCCAGTCGATGGAGTTTCTAGCGGATAGCCACGGGTGTGCCGGATGGAACGGCGAAATGGCCGAGCGCATTCGTGCGTTCGACTGGCGCCTGACTGAACTTGGCCCACTCGACTCATGGTCGAAAAGCCTGAGCAGTGCGGTGCAGTTGATGCTCGCCTCGTCGTTGCCGATGGTGATGCTCTGGGGGCAGTCGGGGTACATGATCTACAACGACGCTTACTCGAAGTTTGCCGGTGGACGCCATCCGTACCTGCTGGGGTCTACGGTCGAACTGGGCTGGCCCGAAGTCGCTGAATTCAATCGCCACGTGGTGGATACCTGCCTGGCGGGTGGCACCTTGTCCTATCGCAACAAAGTCCTGGTACTGCTGCGCGACGGCATTCCCGAGGATGTCTGGCTCGACCTTTATTACAGCCCGGTAGCCGACGATGACGGTCGCCCGGCCGGGGTCATGGCCATGGTGGTGGAAACCACCGAATGGGTGATATCCGAACGTCGGCGACAGGCGGCCGAAGACGCCTATCACGCCGACAATGAACGGGTACGGCTGGCGCTGAACGCCGGTGCCTTGCTCGGCTCCTTCGTCTGGGATGTCAAGACCAACGTGTTGTCGGGTGATGAGCGCTTCGCCCGCACGTTTTCCTATCCACCCGCGCAAGACTTGCAAAACCTGTCCAAGGACATCGCTGAAAGCCGGATCCATCCGGATGATCGCGCCTGGGTTCAGGAGCGCATCACACTGTCGGTCAATACCGGCGAACCCTACAACGTCGAGTACCGGATCCAGCGCCCCGATGGCAGTTACCTCTGGGTACTCGCCAGCGGCTGTTGCGAGTTCGATGAGCAAGGCGAGGCGTTTCGTTTCCCCGGCGTGCTGATCGATATTCACGAACGCAAGACCGCCGAAGAATCCCTGCTCAAGTTCACCCGCAATCTGGAACAACGGGTGGCCGATGAAGTCGAGGCGCGTCTGGCGGCGGAAGAACAATTGCGCCAGTCACAGAAACTCGAAGCCATTGGCGGCCTCACTGGCGGCGTGGCCCATGACTTCAACAACCTGTTGCAAGTGATTGCCGGCAATCTGCACCTGCTGGCGCGCCATGAGCCGGGTAACGCCAATGTGCAGCGCCGGGTCGCGGCGTCGATTGCCGCCGTCGAGCGCGGTGCCAAGTTGTCCTCGCAGTTGCTTGCCTTCGCTCGTCGCCAACCGTTGTCGCCCGCGGTCTTCACGCTGCGGCAGATTTTCGATGGCCTGGCGGAGCTGTTGCTGCGTGCCTTGGGTGAATCCCTTCAGGTTCACATGACGGCACCCGAAGACTCCTGGAATGTGTTTGTCGATCGCAATCAACTGGAAAACGCCATTCTCAATCTGGCGATCAATGCCCGTGACGCCCTTCAAGGCGAGGGCCGGATTGACCTGTGCGCAGAAAACGTCACCCTCGATCGCAAGTTTTGCGCCGCAAAGGGCATTGCCGCCGGGGACTATGTACGGGTGTCCGTGGCGGATACCGGCGTCGGCATGCCGCCGCAGGTGCTGGCCCAGGCGTTCGAACCGTTCTTCACTACCAAGGCCGACGGGCAGGGCACCGGGCTGGGATTGAGCATGGTGTTTGGTTTCGTCAAACAGAGTGGCGGTCATATCGAAATCGCCAGCGACGTCGGGCAGGGCACCCGGGTGCAGTTGTACTTCCCGCGCACCTTGCGCGCCGCACCCAGCGAAACGCTGACCCCTGAAGTGCCGCAGCGGGGCGGGCACGAACGCATCCTGGTGGTTGAAGACAATGAGGCGGTGCGGGTGTCGGTGGTGGAGTTGTTGCGCGAAGAGGGCTATCAGATCCTCACGGCCACCAACGGTGACGTCGCCATGCAAATGTTGCTGGAAGGGCTGGCGGTGGACCTGATCTTCACCGACGTGGTCATGCCCGGCCTGATCAAGAGTTCGGACCTGGCCGCCTGGGCGAAAGTGCAGGAGCCTCCCGTTGCCGTGCTGTTCACCTCGGGGCATACCCGCGACATCATTTCGCGCAATCACCAGCTCAGCCCTGACACCCACCTGCTGAGCAAACCCTACAATCCTGAGGCGCTCAGGAAAATGGTGCGCACGGTGCTTAACGGCTGACAAAAACAGCTAATTCCCCACGCGGATTTCAAAAGGTGCTCGAGTGATCGTCAACCGGCGGAGGCGTTAGCGCAGGCGAAGGTTTTAGCGCCTTTGCGACAGGACGACGAACGGACACCACTGGTCTGACAGGTGGTCGACAGAACGGGCCAACCGAGGCCATTCTGATAGTTGGTGAACGCAATCAATCGCGCTTGCTACCGATTAACAAACGGAGGTGTTCCATGCCGGTGTCCCATGACCTTTATCAGGATCTGAAACGCTCAAAGGAAGAAATCCAGCAGAAACGCACCAAGGATCCGTTACTGGATTCACTGCTTAACAAGTATTCCCTGGCGGATGCCGAAGTGGTGAAAGCAGAGGAGGCCAAATCCAACGATGACATGGTGACGAAGCTCAAGGCGAAACGCCTGGAGGTCAAGGACAAGATCGTCAGGCAACTTGACTCATCGTCCTGATCCAAGCTGGAACGGCAACCAGAACCGGCACCTCAAATGCCCGGAGACCGATGTTACGGCTCTCGACGAGGTGCCTCATGACCCCGCCCGAATATCCCGGTGAACTGAACTCCGCTCCCTTGTAGGAGCGAGCTCGCTCGCGATGGTCGTCAACGATAACGCGTGCTGTCTGATTGATCGCGTTGTTCAGACGTTTTTCGCGAGCAAGCTCGCTCCTACAGGGGGAGTGAAATCAGAGGCGGCGCTTGCTCATTGCAATGCCTTGCTCAACGGCAACCGCACCATGTTCTGCGCTTTCAGTGAACCGAAATACAGCCAGTCCCCATACTCGCGCACCGTGGTGATGGGGGAGTAGTTGTCGCTGCTGCCATCCTGCAAGTTGGCGATCACTTTGCCTTCAAGGTCCAGGCCCAGGGCAAACCCGCGTTTTTCCACGGGTTTGGGCAAGACGGTCATGGCTCGCACGATCATCTTGCGCACGAACGGATGCGCCGCCGTGCCATCGAGCAAGGCGCTTCGGGGGGCATACAGCGCCACCCAGAACCGGTCGTGGCCATTGAACGACAGGTTGTCCGGCAGCCCCGGCAGGTTGTCGATAAACAGGTCATGGGTGCCGGCCTTGGGGCCGCTGAGCCAGTAACGGCTGATACGGTAGGCGCCGGTTTCATTGACCAGCACGTAGGCATCGTCCGGCCCCAGGGTCACGCCGTTGGCAAACTCCAGCTTGTCCAGCACAACCGACGTTTTGCCGGTCTGGAAGTCATAACGCAGCAGACGCCCGTCGCCGCCGTGTTCGAGCACGGCCTCACCGTCGTGGCCATAGCCGAAGCGGCTCGAAGCATCGCTGAAATAGGCGTAGTGACCCGGTTTGTCGATAACCACATCGTCGGTAAAGCCGAAGGGAACGCCGCCGGCTTCTGTGGTCAGGGCTACCAGGCGGCCCTGGGCGTCGAGTGACAACAAGCCTTTGACGGCATCGGCGATCACCAGCAGGCCATTGGGATGCCGGGCCAGGCCCAGTGGCCGGCCACCGGTGTCGGTCAGGACTTTGGTGGTCTTGCCGTCCAGGCTGGTGCGGATCAGGCGACCGTCGTGCAGCCCGGTTATGAGCATGTCGTTTTCCAGCAACAAGGCTTCCGGCCCGTCGATGTCGGCGGCACCGACGCGTTCCACGCCCTTGAGCCGCTGGTTGTCTGCGTAGATGCCGCTGGTGAGGGAAGGCGCGGGTTGTGGCGCCCAGGCCACCGGTCGCACCCTGGTTGGCATCAGCAGCAGGAAAGCGCCGATGACGACAATGACCAGCAACAGACATTTGAAGAATCTGCTCACGCGCTGACCCCTGTCGCCGCCAGGTATTTCTGCGCCGTGTCGCGCAGTGCCTGCATCGATGCCGCCGATTCCCGATCGATGCGTCGCTGGAGCAACAACCGGTTGGCAATCCGCATCGCGAGATCGCTGAATTGATATTCCAGGGTCCGGACGAAACGTGTGTCCTGGCCTGTGGCATCGCATTCATAGGTCACCACCAGCGACAGACCATGATCACCCCGGGCCCGGGCGCTCCAGCGCCGTCCGGGCAGGTACTCCGCCACCTCCCAGCTCAAGTGCCCGTCGCGGCCACCGGCGCGGATGTCCTCTTCGAAACGTGCGCCGGCATGCAACGGGCCTTTTGGCCCATCGATATGCAGCGACGAAGGATGCCATTGCGGCCAAAGGGTCACGGTACTGGCGTAGGCCAGAACATCTATCGGGTGTCCGGCAATGACAATCTGATGCTGCATGCGGGTCATGGGCGTTCTCGGCGGGTTGAGCGGCACAGGTTCAGGTTCCCAATAGAGGGTGCCGAACAGGTAGTCCATCAGCGGGAAAACGATGTTGAAATTACGCTTCTGCATCAGTTCGCGGCGGTGATGCAGCTCATGCAGCCGGCGCATCTGGCGGATCCACGGCAATCGCGTGAGCGGGTTGCGCGGCGGCAGGTGCTCGCAGGCATGGAACACTTCATAAGCCAGGTAACCGAGGACAAGAACGCCTCCGACCAATCCGGCAACGTTCGCATCCAATGGCTTGAGCAGCCACCAGAGGGGCAGGGCGACAGTGAGGGTGTGCAGCACGATCAGCCATGCCGGAAACAGAATCACCCGCCAGTCGCGGGCGCTGTCGTAGGTCATGTGGCCAGGGGTGAAAAAGCTGTGGTGGTCGCCAGCGTGACGGGCATAAAACAGCCGGGCGAAACTCTTTTTATGATGCCCCAGGTGGCGATGCACCATGTACACGCCGAAGTTGAACAACAGCAGCGTGACGGGCACCGCCAGCCATTGTGCCGGACTGACCTGATGGACGTTGCTCCAGAAAATGCTGATCGCCAGTGCCCCGAACGCCAGCACAAAAGCGCCGTGCAGCCAGGGGTTGTAAAGCGGATGAATGTCGGCGCGGTAACGGCTGCGGAATCCTTCGGTGGTCTGCCTCACTGCAATCACCTGTCGTTATTGTTATCTCCTGAAGATTAGTCGATTCGGACGGTCTGGCGGGCCGAACCTTGAGGACACAACGGCCATGATCCGGTGCAAACCGTTGTCAGGTCAGTGGGTCCCAGCGCTGTGACCAGTCTTCGTCGGAATCGATGACCTCGCGCAGCAGGTCGAAGGCGTGTTGCAGGGTTGGCGAGTCGCGGTCGCGGGAATAGACCAGGTAGGTCGGATAACTGAATTCCGGAGCCTTGGGCACCAGTTCCAGCACACCGCTTTCCAGGTAGCGCTGTACCACGCGGGTGCGGAAATAGCCGCTACCGCCGTTTTCGAGAATGTACTGCAAGCCCAACGGACCAAGGTTGAAGGTCAGTGCAGCCTTGGCTTTTTCCGGCAGGGCGGCGTCATGCTGGCGGCGAAAGCCCGCGCCCCAATCGATGTACACGTAAGGCTCGGGTCGTTCGGCTGAACGCACGAGGATGAGTTTTTCTTCAAGAATCTGCTCGACCTGCAAACGCGGCCAATACTCGGGCTGATACACCAGTGCGGCATCCAGTACGCCCAATTCCAGTTGGCGCAGCAGGTTTTCACCATCACGGATTTCCATGCGCAAGGCGTGACTGGGGATCTTTTCGCGGATTTCACCGGCCCAACCGAGCATCAGCGGGTTGCACAGGCTGACCTCGCCACCGATATGCAGCACATCGCGATAACCCTCGGGCAACGGCAAATCACGCCGTGCGGCTTCCCAGGTTTGCACCAGTTGATTGGCGTACACCACGAAGGCTTCACCGTTAGGCGTCAGTCGGGCTCCGGCGCGGTTGCGCACGAACAGGGTGCTGCCCAGTTGGCTCTCGAGTTTTTGCACCCGCGCGGTGATCGCGGTCTGGGTGACATGGAGCTTCTCGGCAGCCGCGGCCAGGCTGCCATGGCGGACGATTTCGAGGAAGGTACGGGCGAGGTCGATGTCCATGGGGCGGCCGGTGTGGAAAGTGTTCGTATTGTAGGAGTGGGGGCCGGCAATCGGTACCCCGATTTTCGAAGGGCAAAAACGACGAATCCCGCCACGAGGGGCGGGATTCGTTTGCGGCCTTGCACGTTCCCGAAGATCGGGAACCGGGTGCTTAGGACGGGAACAGCTCGGACAGTTTCATGGCCAGCATCATGTCGCCTTCAGCGCGCAGTTTGCCGCCCATGAACGCTTGCATGCCGTCGGTCGAACCGTCGACGATGCCTTCCAGGGTTTCGCCGTCCATCACCAGGGTCACCTGGGCGTCCGGGTTCTCGCCTTCCTGCAGTTCGCAGGTGCTGTCCTTGACGATCAGCGAGAAGTTCTTGGTGTCGTCGATGCGGAAACCGAAGACCAGGTCCAGACCGGCAGCAGCGGCTGGGTTGAACTTGGCTTTCATTGCTTGTACGGCATCAGCTACGGAGGTCATGGTTCGATCCTTTCTTGGGTATTAAGAGCTGGTTGATTACAGCCAGGGTCACAATAGTCCGGACTCAGCGAAACGTGATGAGTTCCGGGGCCTTCAACAGTTGCAGGTGCGCATGACTGTTGAAGGAAGCCAGGGCCACCTCGCGACCACGAAACTTGAGTTGGTTGAGCGAGGTGTTGACGATTTGCCAGTTCAATTCAAAGGCCTGCCGGGCAGGCATTTGCGTAATCAGGTGGAGCAGGGCGGTGATGGTGCCGCCGGACGTGAACACGGCGATTTTCTGGGTGTTGTCGGCCTGGTCGAGGATGCGGTGCAAGCCGGCCTGTACGCGCTCGACAAACCCCAGCCAGCTTTCCAGGCCCGGTGTGTCGTAGGTGCCGGCGAGCCAGCGCTCGATGATCAGGGCGAAGATACGCTGGAACTCACCGCGGTTTTGCGCGGCGTTTCGCAAGATGTGCAACGCTTCGGGTTCATCCGGCAGCATGGCCGGCAACAACGCGCGGATCACCGCATCGGCGTCGAATTCGTTGAAGGCGGCGTCGGTTTCCAGGAGCGGCACGGGCAGGCCCACCGCGGCGAACTGTTCCAGCGCGCTGTTGGCCGTGTGCTGCTGGCGGCGCAAGTCCCCCGCCAGGCAGCGGTCGAAGCTGATCCCGAGTTCGGCCAGGTGCCGACCAAGGATTTCAGCCTGACGAATGCCGGTCGGCGACAAGACGTCGTAGTCGTCTGCACCAAAGGAGGCCTGGCCATGTCGAATCAAATAGATGCTGCCCACGTCCGCGTCATCCCGGTACGTTGAAGGTTTGGCGAGGTTATGAGGATGGCGGTGAGCTGTCAATGAAAAAACATACGCTTGTTTGAAATGCCCGTTACAGGCCTGTTGCCAGAAGTTGTGCGACTGGTCGCAAGGCCGGCGCATGGGTATGCTGGAGGCATCCCGCGCGAATTTGAGCCGCGCATCGCTTGAGGAGTCCCTGTGGAGTTTTTTTCCGAGTACGCCATTTTTCTGGCCAAGACCGTGACCCTGGTGATCGCCATTCTGGTGGTCCTGGCCAGTTTTGCAGCCTTGCGCAGCAAAGGGCGGCGCAAGTCGTCCGGCCAGTTGCAGGTCAGCAAGCTCAATGATTTCTACAAAGGGCTGCGCGAACGCCTGGAGCAAACCTTGCTCGACAAGGACCAGCTCAAGGCCCTGCGCAAGACCCAGGCTAAGACCGACAAGAAACAGAAGAAAAAAACCGAGGCCAAACCCCGGGTGTTCGTGCTGGATTTCAACGGCGATATCAAGGCTTCGGCCACCGAAAGCCTGCGCCACGAAATCACCGCCTTGCTGACCCTCGCCACGCCGAAGGACGAAGTGGTGCTGCGCCTGGAAAGCGGCGGCGGCATGGTTCACAGCTACGGCCTGGCTTCCTCGCAACTGGCGCGTATCCGCGAAGCCGGCGTGCCCTTGACCGTGTGCATCGACAAGGTCGCGGCCAGCGGCGGCTACATGATGGCGTGCATCGGCCAGAAGATCATCAGTGCACCGTTCGCGATCCTCGGCTCGATTGGCGTGGTGGCGCAGTTGCCCAACGTCAATCGCTTGCTGAAAAAGCACGACATCGACTTCGAAGTGCTGACCGCCGGTGAGTACAAACGCACCCTGACCGTGTTTGGCGAAAACACCGAGAAGGGGCGGGAGAAGTTCCAGCAGGACCTGGACATCACCCATCAACTGTTCAAGAACTTCGTGTCACGCTATCGCCCGCAACTGGCGATCGATGAAGTGGCCACCGGGGAAATCTGGCTCGGCGTTGCGGCGCTGGACAAACACCTGGTCGACGAACTCAAGACCAGCGATGAATATCTCTCGGAGCGTGCCAGCAAGTCCGAGCTCTATCACTTGCATTACGCCGAACGCAAAAGCCTGCCGGAGCGCATTGGCATGGCCGCCAGCGGTTCGGTCGACCGCCTATTGCTGAATTGGTGGAGCCGTTTGACCCAGCAACGCTTCTGGTAAAAATCGACAAGAATGAAGCCGCAGCGTTTGCTGCGGTTTTTTTTGCCTGCTGTTCTTGGCTGCGCTCGTTATCCTTCGTGTTTCAGCGACATTTCCCCGGCACGCTGACGGCTCATTCCTGCTGCCCATCGCGCAGCCTCCGGCTATGTTGCAATTCCTCCAATTTTCGCAACGGAATGCACATGAATGACTCTCTATACGTTCGCGCCGCGCCGCCGCATCCAGCCCTTGCACCCATGCGCGATGAATTGAAAACGGCGGTAGCGACGGCGCTGCCGCAAACCCCGGAGCAATACGGCGCACAACTGATCCGGGAAAAATGGGGGCAGGGTATTGACCCAGCCTCAGCCCTGTTGGTAACGCTCGACTATGACAGCGACGCAAGTGTCGGGCGGAACGCGATCCATCAGGGGCGGGTAAACAACTCACGCACCCTGGTACAGGCATTACTGTCGAATTATCAAACTGTGGCTGACGGCCGTTTCGGCGAAACAGCGTTCGGTCTGTATACACCTCCGGACATCGGGCCTGAGATTCATGTTGTAGGTCCGGCCGATGATGCGGCGGCGAAAGCCGTGGATTACTACCACGACTATGAGGGGATCTATCGGAGTACGACACCACAGACCTACGGTCCTTCGACTCAAATTGCCCTCAGGCCGGCCGATTTCAAGAAGTGGGTTTGGGAGCTGGAACTGCAGTCCCGCTATCAGGCCTATCTCGATCAAGCCTGGCCCTCCGCTGAGCGGATCGTGCGGGCCGAGCCTTACGCGTTGAGGACATCGGTCAAGGCGGCGTTTGTCATGAGCGCTTGTCTGCAACATCAGGAAGGCAGCCTGAGCCAGGCCGGCCTGGCATTGGCGATGCAGGCGGCAGGACTGCCGGTTGACCAGACCTGGGAAGCATTGGCCATCGCCCAACTGCAAGCGCCAACCCGCGTTGGTACGCAGATCGAAACGGGACGCCTGACGATCTACCGCTATACCTCGACCGACATCTGGTTTTATCGCCAACGCAGCAGCGCCCGAGTGCTGCTGTATGTCCCGGCCAACTCCTCGCCCTTGCATGAGTTCACCGACATCCGGCACATGCGCGACTGGGTCGTGGCCCAAGGCAGGAATCGCGACACGCAACAGGCCCTGGCCAGCCATTTTGCCGAAGACGACCGTGACGATGGGACCTTCCATGCGGGTGTGCTGACTGCGCTGGAGGGCATGGTGCTCTATCCGGATGAGCACCGGCTGAAAAAGACTGCCGGGTTTTTCAACAACGACGGCTTTTGGGACCCGCAGGACTATATCGGTTTCGAACGTTCATCTGCCAGCACAGACCCTTTTGCGCAACTGGTATTGACCATGAGGCAAGCGGCGATGGCCAGCGTCAAAACCATCCGTGACGATGCCCAGGTCAACCGTGACAACCTCAGTGCAGTGATTGAACCGCTGGTGCACTGGATCAACCAGTTCGGTCCGTTGGCCTTGTTTGTTCCTGGTGGCGAAGGCTTGCTGGTATTGGCCGGAATCATCGATGCCGGCTACGGCCTCGATCAGGCCGTCAACGGTAAAACCCCGGAGCAGCGTTCCGAGGGCATCACCCGTACGGTATTCGGATTACTCAACGCGTTGCCGCTGGCCGGGGCCGGAGCTGCACTCAAGGGCGAAGGCTCAAGTGCCAAGACACTGGGTGAAACGCTGCACGAACCCGGTGAGCCGGCCCGTGAACCGGGCGCTCATCCTTTGCCAGAGGTGACGATCAAGCCTGTACCCGCTCCAGCGACAGTGGCCACCCGCCTGGAGTTGATGCGCGGTGTCTGCGCGCCATTTGCTTCATTCAGCGATGAGCTGCTGGCACAGATCGGCAAGGTCAGCGCAGTCGATGATGACATGCTGCGCCTGATACAGGCGGGTCGGGCACCCACCCCTTTGCTGGTCGATACCATTGAGCGCTTCAGGATCGATCAGGAGGTTTCCGGGCTCGCTGATTCATTGGCTGCACGCACCGAATTGTTCCATCAGCGCTACCAGGCGCTGCAGCAGTCGGAGCATGCCTGGGTGCGATTGTTCCAGCGACAATATCCCGGATTGCCCAAAGCTGCCGTGGAACAGATGCTCGATCGTCATGGTATGGATTTCAAGGCCCAACTGAATGTGGTCGAAGCCCGGCGATCGTTCAGGCAGCTGGACAGCAAGGCACGCCAATATCAGAAGCATGTGCGCCTCAATCGTGCCTATGAAGGGTTGTATCTTCGCTCGGTAGACAATCCCGAGTCGGACATATTGGCCATGCACTCTCTGAAAAACCTGCCCGGCTGGCCCAGGAACCTGCGAATCGAAGTGCTCGACGATTCACCCGGCGGTCGGGTCCTGGACCGTGGCGGACCACTCGAAGCGCCTGACTGTCGACGCCTGATCAAGGTGGGGGAACGTTATCAATCGTACGGCGTGCCGACTCGATCCTTCGTCGACACGACGTTTCACGAGGCTGTGGTCGGCGTCCTGTCCGAGGATGAGCGTACGGCCTTGCAGCTATCGTCGACAGATCCGGTTGCCGGGTTGAGGCTTGGTGTCAGCGATTACGCGCTGTCCCGTTCGGAGCTGGTCCGGGGCCTCGACAGAATGGACTCAGGGTTGCCCTTCGAAGCGCTGGGTCTCAGGGGGGGAGGTTATCCAGACACGCTTCGAGAGGGAGCCTTGACCCACGCCATGATGCGCATGCAGCTCAAGGAGATCTATCCCGAGTTTTCCGACGACGAGGCCGTCGGGGTGCTGCGGCAATTGGGTAGCGGGGCCCAGGCGCATATCGACAGCTCAAGACTGCAGTTGCAGCAACTGTACGCGGATCTGCAAGGCTGGCTCGACCAGGTGGCGGTGGATATCGAAGACATGGATGTGCCTTTTTTGCAAATGGGCGATCCCGGAACAGAGGGACTGACTCCTGCACAAATCGAACTGCGCAACACTGAGCTGCTGCAAGATTTTATGGCGTATGAGGGCGAGTCCCGATACGAGCTGGGGGAAGAGCTGATTGCCATCTGGCAAAAGCGCGCTGCGCAGCGCAACAGCCACTACTCGGGCGATCATCGAGGCGGCTTCACGATTGACATGAGCCACGAGGACTATCATCGATTGCCGGCATTGAACGTGCGGTTCAACGATGTAGTGGAGCTGAACCTGAATAACTTCCACCTGACAGAACCAGGCACCCTCAATGGTTTTCTGGAGTGCTTTCCAGACTTGCGCAGGTTGAACATGGAAGGCACTGACTTGAGATTGATCGATATCGCGGGGCAAATGGAAAGTGTATTGCCGTCGACAATCCCCCAGCTACAACATCTCGTTTCTCTGAATCTTCGATCCACGCACCTGACATTCCAGGAGAGTACCGCCGCGCAGTTGAGTCAGTTGGGCAATCTGCAATCGCTGGACCTGAGCGAGAACCCGTTGGGTGTCCCCCCGATGGTGTTGGGAATGAGCGAGCTGCGAATACTGAAGCTGAACAATACAGGTATCACAACGTGTCCGGTGGGGGTCATGGAGCAGCCGTACCTGACCACTCTGGACCTGCGCGATAACCTGATTCATCGAGTACCACAGGCGGTCCTGAACCAGGCCATTGCCAGGGATCGAGTATTGCTGTGGAACAACCCCTTGACCGATGAGGACACGTTGCAGCAACTGGTCAGGCATCGGGAACAAACGGGTATCAATCTTTGGCTCAGTACGCCGGGTCCCGACTATTTGCAACCGTCTGCCTGGTTGCATGGCATTGATGGGGCACAGCGGGACGCCCGGTTGCAGGTCTGGCAACGCCTGGCGCTCAGGCCTCGTGGCCAGCGATTTCTGGGGACCGTGAGCTCATTGGCACTTACCGCAGATTTCCAGGTGGATTATCCGGATCTTCAGGCGCGAGTATGGCGATTGCTGACTGAAGCAGACGCTTCGCAGGAGTTGTGGGGGCGGTTGAATCAGGATGCACCGTTGCCCGCGGGTGCGTTCGACAATCCGTTTGCGGCGTTCACCGCACTGGAAAGCCGGGCGAAGCTCTACACCGACTGGGTGGCTTTGGGTCGGCCGTTTCCGATCCCGGAGAGTGTCCGGTAACAGCCGATGAGCCTTGAGCCCTGCAAAGGGCTCAAGGCTTCACGATCAGCGGCGACGGAACAGCGGCAGCGGTTCGTCAGTGGCGGCCTGATAGGTCACCGAGAAGTCCTTGAGACCTTCCAGGGCTTCATACGGGTCTTTATCGGGGCGTACGGCAAAAGCGTCGAAGCCACAGCGATGCATGTAGAACAACTGGTCACGCAGCACGTCGCCAATGGCTCGCAATTCGCCCTTGAAACCATAACGGTCACGCAGCAGGCGGGCATTGGAGTAGTTGCGGCCATCGGTGAATGCCGGGAAGTTCAAGGCGATGACCTGGAACTGTGCCACGTCTTCGCCGATTTCCTCGGCTTCTTCATCGGCGTCCAGCCAGATGCCCAGGCCACCGTCGCGGGCCAGGAGCATACGGCTGTGTTCGCGCCACAACTGCAACGGGACGATGTAGTCGTCGCAGTTGGTGATCTCGTCGATACTGAAATCCTTGGGCAGCAGGTGCCAGGTCTCGTCGACGACCTCGTTGTTCTTAATTATTCGCTGCATAGACGCGTTCCTTGAAGAGGTCGATGCCAATACGCTGGTAGGTGTCGATGAAACGCTCGTCTTCAGTACGTTGTTCGATGTACACGTCGATCAGCTTCTCGATCACGTCAGGCATGGCTTCCTGGGCGAAGGACGGGCCGAGGATCTTGCCCAGGCTGGCGTCGCGACTGGCGCTGCCGCCGAGGGAAACCTGGTAGAACTCTTCACCTTTCTTGTCCACCCCGAGAATGCCGATGTGGCCGACGTGGTGGTGACCACAGGCGTTCATGCAACCGGAGATGTTCAGGTCCAGTTCGCCGATGTCGAACAGGTAGTCCAGGTCGTCGAAACGGCGCTGGATCGATTCGGCGATCGGGATCGACTTGGCGTTGGCCAGGGAGCAGAAGTCACCACCCGGGCAGCAGATGATGTCGGTCAGCAAACCGATGTTCGGCGTGGCGAAACCTTGCTCGCGCAGCTCGCCCCACATGGCGAACAGCTTGTCCTGCTCGACGTCGGCCAGAATGATGTTCTGCTCGTGGGAGGTGCGCAGTTGACCGAAGCTGTAACGGTCGGCCAGGTCGGCCACGGCGTCGAGCTGCTTGTCGGTGATGTCGCCCGGTGCAACGCCGGTTGGCTTCAGGGACAAGGTCACGGCCACATAGCCCGGCTTCTTGTGGGCCAGGGTGTTGCGCACGCGCCAACGGGCGAAGCCCGGGTGCTGCTGGTCGAGTTCGGCCAGGGCGGCGGTCTGGCTGTCCAGCGCCTTGTAGTCCGGATCGACGAAGTGTTTGGCGACGCGCTGTACTTCGGCTTCGGTCAGCGTGGTCTGGCCACCGCGCAGGTGCTCCATTTCCGCATCGACTTTCTGCGCGAAGACTTCAGGCGTCAGCGCTTTGACCAGGATCTTGATCCGCGCCTTGTACTTGTTGTCGCGACGGCCGTAGCGGTTGTAGACCCGCAGGATGGCGTCGAGGTAGCTCAACAGGTCTTGCCATGGCAGGAATTCATTGATGAATGCCCCCACCACCGGCGTACGGCCCAGGCCGCCGCCGACCAACACACGAAAACCCAGTTCGCCAGCGGCGTTGTGCACAGGCTCAAGGCCGATGTCGTGGACTTCGATGGCGGCGCGGTCGGAGGTCGAACCGTTGACGGCGATCTTGAATTTACGCGGCAGGTAGGCGAATTCCGGGTGGAACGTGGTCCACTGGCGCACGATTTCGCACCATGGGCGCGGGTCGATCAGTTCGTCGGCGGCGACGCCGGCAAACTGGTCGGTGGTGACGTTGCGCAGGCAGTTGCCGCTGGTCTGGATCGCGTGCATCTGCACGGTGGCCAGTTCAGCGAGAATGTCCGGAATGTCTTCCACGGCCGGCCAGTTGAACTGCACGTTCTGCCGGGTACTGATGTGGGCGTAGCCCTTGTCGTAGTCGCGGGCAATCCTGGCCATCATTCGCACTTGCCGCGAAGTCAGTTGGCCGTAAGGCACGGCGACTCGCAACATCGGTGCGAAACGCTGGATATAAAGGCCATTTTGCAGGCGCAGGGGGCGGAATTCTTCTTCGCTCAGCTCGCCTGCCAGATAGCGTCGGGTCTGATCACGGAACTGCTTGACGCGGTCCTCGATGATCCGCTGATCGTATTCGTCGTATACGTACATATAAGTCCTGTTCTCAGGCTTGGGTCGCTCGGATACAGCTGCGTTTTTGTGCTTGCCGGAGTCCGATGGAGCCTCTGCAATTCTGCGCGCACGGCTGCGCACTCCCTTCGGAGCCGGGGCAAGATAACAGTTTGCAGTTATGCGTAAAAGTGATGTTTGAGCATATGTAAAGAACCAAATCGCCTAATGAGAATCGTTGTTGCAAAGACCCTGTTTGTGGTGCGGGCAATCGTCGTCTTTACTCTGCTCGAGTCTTTCTGCAATCACCGATAAAACCGACAAGAGGCGATGCAATGAGCAACCCAACCAAAGCACGGAAAAGCGATAGCACCGTTGATGCCTGGGCAATTTTGTTCCTGATCATCCTGGTCGTGGGGACGGCGGTTTTCTGGGTCAGCCATCAGTAAACGACCCCGTCCGGGCCCGGTTCCGACGATTGTCCGACAAAAAACGGATATGTCGCCGTTTTACGGACGTTCGCTGGCTATAATGCGCGGCGAATTTCCGGGGGCTCGGACGACCAATGTTGAAGTTTCTCTGTGGCGTATTACTGACGCTGGGTATGGTCGTGGGACCCTGTGCCCAGGCGGCGTCAGTGCTGTTCCTGAACCCGGGAACCCCCACGGAAGCTTTCTGGCTGAGTTACTCGCAGTTCATGCAGGCCGCGGCGACCGATCTGGGGATGGACTTGCGCATCCAGTATTCCGACCGGGTCTCCGAAAACACCATCCACCAGGCTCGTGAAGCCCTTCAGGGCTACCAGCGTCCCGACTACCTGGTCTTCGTCAACGAGCAGTACATCGCCCCCGAAATCCTGCGGCTGGCCAAAGGCAGCGGTGTGAAGCTGTTCATGGTCAACAACGCCCTGACCCCGGATCAGATGAAGCTCGTCGGCGCACGACCTGACAGGTATCCCGACTTGCTCGGCAGTCTGGTGCCCAATGACGAGGAGGGCGGCTACCTGATGCTCAAGGAGCTGATCCGACAGCACGGCCCCGTCGCTCCCGGCCAGACCATCGATTTGCTGGCTTTTTCCGGTTTGAAAATCACCCCGTCCGCGCAGTTTCGCGAGAAAGGCATGCGGCGCGCCTTGGCCGAGCACCCCGAGGTGCGTTTACGGCAGTTGGTATACGGCGGCTGGACCCGGCAACGTGCCTGCGAGCAGGCCAGGTTGTTGTTCAAGCGCTACCCGCAGGCGTCGCTGGTCTGGGCCGCGAACGACGAAATGGCGTTCGGCGCGATGCAGGCATATGTCGAGGCAGGGGGTATGCCAGGCAAAGGCGTGTTGTTCGGCGCGATCAACAATTCACCCGTGGCGCTGCAGGCTCTGCTGGACGGTCGCCTGAGTGTGTTGCTGGGCGGGCACTTCACCCTGGGTGGCTGGGCGCTGGTGCAATTGCATGACTACGATGAAGGCGTGGACATCAGCCAGTACGGCGGCCGTGACCGACAGATTCCATTGTTGCAACTGATCGATCGGACGCAGGCCAGGCGATTGCTGGCGATGGGCGCCGCCGCGCAGGACTTCGGCGTGGATTTCCACAAACTCTCGGCCAAGGGACGTCCCGCGTCCTGGCGTTACCCGTTCACCCTGCAAACCCTGATGCACTGAGTCGCCTCAAACCCCGGCCAGAAACAGCACCAGCTTGACGATGCCGAACAGCGTCAACGCAAATACCACCGTGAAGCCAATCCCCAGAATCACGAAATGACTCGGTTTGCCGTGAGTGAAATCACGGGCCCGGTTCTTCCCGCTCTGCACCCCGAATGCCGCTGCCATGACGCTGTGCAGCATTTGCCAGAAGGTCGGCGGCTTGTTGTCGGCCGGATCGTCCATAAATCCCTCGCGTGAATATAGCTCCTCAGAGCATAGCCAATCCCGCGCTTCGTGCAGGGGGTGAGCAGCCGGCTGTCGAAGCAACGGGTAACCAATCCTCACAACTGCAATAACTATCTACCGCAGCCGTGGCCATCGGGAATGCTGTCATGTCGCTCCATTTGTCAGGAGAGACACTATGTCCAGCCAATCCCCGACTTCGCCCACCGAGACGAATACTCCCACCCAAACCCTGAACAATAAAAATCCTGTTCCAGGAAAAAGCAGTGTTCACCACCGACTGCTTGAACTGATGGCTCCCGACTGGTTGGTTGACGCCACGCCGCAAAGGCGCGCTTCCATGAAAAACACCCATGGGCGCCTGCCGGACTGGTATCAACAGGCCTCCGCGTATCGACAGCAGGTATTGACGGAGAGCTTCAACGCGAGCTTCACCGCGCAGACCCGATTGGACAAGACGATGTCGTTGTTGCAGGACATCGATACCTTCGCTGCACCGATACTCGCCAAAGCTCTGAAAGATCAGTTCGGTGTTGAGGTCGACGTCGGCAAAACAATGGTGTGCCTGCGGCGACCCCTGGAAATTGGCGACTTTGAAATCGAAGTCTCGACGTTCGAGGTCATGAAGCTGACGTTGTTGCAGGCTGCGCTGCATAACTTCGAAGAATCCGAGTGTGAGGACGGCGCATTTCACCGCAGCTCCGGGTTTGTCGTAGAAACATCGACGCCCGCTACGTTCGAAGTTGTCAGTGTCAACATGACGGTCAGGCAGTTTTTGTCACTTTGTCGCACGCTGGATATCGGCGCGCAGTATCAAGCCTATATGAACGGTTTTTTCCACCCTGCGCAGGCGCGGATGGAAACGACACTTCGTGAGCAATTCATTGCCAGCCAAAAAACGGCGATGAGGGCAGCCGCTGAGCTGGCCTTGCTGAAACAGGATATTGAACCGCAAGACTACACAATGATCCTGGCGGTGATTGGTGGCGAAATCCATCCGTGGCTTGGCGGCAGGCAAGTCTGGTTTCGCGACCTGAGTTTGATGAAGCGCCGGATGACTGGCTGCGTTGTGTTCAGCATCTGTGAAAAATATCGTTATACCAATGATTTCATTGTCTACGTTCCTCACGATCCGGAGCATCCACTCAAGCGCTACACGTATTCGCAGATGCAAGAAGAATTCAAGCGGCAGTTCACTGCCCGGGGGACATCATCGGCAGATGGCGCCACACCGACGGCGCACCAGCGTTTTTTCAGCCAGTTCGTGGCCTACGCCGACCGGCCTTATTACTTCAGTCAGTTCACCCGCAACACCGGGGACTCGCCATCTGACCCGCTGCGCTCCATCTGGGTAAAAGCCATTCAATACATTCCGCCGATTTCCACCGTTGTGCATATCAAAGAGCTGCCCCCCGAGCGCCAGGGCAAGCGGGAACCAGTGGAAGATCCCTATCTCAATCCATTCGGTGCCCTTCCCAACGGGTCTGCCGGTATCTGGGTTGCCAATACCGACCTCTGGACATATCTCTATGAGCAAAGTCGCGCGAAGGTCATTGCCGATGCGCGTAGCCATGCGGTCCCTACTGCGGATGTCGATGCAAAAGTACGCGCCGAGAAGCTCAATCATCTGCTGGAAATCGGCATGTTGGGGTTGAACCTGGTGTCGATGTTCGTACCGGTCCTCGGCGAGGTCATGCTCACAGTGATGGCCGGGCAACTGCTGTACGAGTCCTTCGAAGGGGTCATCGAGTGGAGTGAGGGCGATCGCAACGCGGCGAAGGGGCATCTGATCGATGTGGCGGAAAACCTGGCACTGATCGCAGTGATGGCTGGGGTGGGCAAAGGCGTCGGCAAACTGGCGGCAGTGAAGCCCGAACCCTTGATTGAGGGCATGGAGCAGATCCAGCGGGCCAATGGCGATACACGATTGTGGAAGCCAGACCTTCGTGGCTATGAGAGCGATGTCGCGCTGGGACTCGACGCTACTCCCGACGTGCCGGGACAGTACCAGGCCGATGGCAAGACTTACGTGCGGCAGAACGGCAAGCACTACGAGACAACCTACGATGAGTCGCTGAAAAAATGGCGAATCAACCATCCGACGGACGAGCAGGCCTGGCAACCCATTCTCGAACACAACGGGCATGGCGCCTGGCGCCATACGCTAGAGCGTCCGCTTGGGTGGGACCGACTGACCCTGTTGCGGCGCATGGGCCATATCACTGATGGGGTCAGCGACGAGCAACTGCTCAAGATTGCCGATGTCAGTGGCGTCAACGACAACGCCTTGCGCAAGATGCACATGGATCACCTGCCTCCGCCCCCTGAATTGCTTGATGCCCTGCGGCTGTTCAAAGCCGATCCCGGGGGGACGCCGGTTATCGAGCAGGCAGGTCACCGACAATCCATCAGTCGGTTACAGCGCGCTTGTCCTGGCCTCAGTGAATCTGCTGCAAAAAGAGTTCTGCTGGATGCCAGCGCAGAGGAGCTCGTGCGCCTGAACTCCACTCGACGAATTCCATTGAGAATGCTGGAGGAGGGCCGTTGGTATGCGCGGGAAGGGCGTACAAGCCAGGCTTTCGCCGCTCTGCATACGGAGAATATGGCGTCGGCTGACAGCCAGTGGCTCGCATTGCGGGCACTGGAAAAACTGCCGGGCTGGTCCGGCGATGTGCGCCTGGAAATCCGCGACGGCCACATTGGAGGGCTGCTGATCGATGGTATTGGCAGCGAGACTGCCGCGACACGCAGGTATATGGTGAAGCAGGGGCCGGCCTTTCAAGCGTTTGATGAACGGGGAACAGCACTCAACCGTGTGCCCGGTCCAGGCGCCAGCTTTTTCGATTCAATCGCGCACGCCTTGCCGGATGAATCCCGCCAGGCATTGGGCGTTCCACATGTATGGCAGAGCGCCGAGCTGCAGAAGGCGATTATCGATTCTGCCGGCAAACATCGGGTGGAGTTGACGCATGGGCTACAGACGCGTGTCGGCAGCAACAGAAGGATCAAGCCACCCGCACGTGTGACAGAACGAACCGTGGGGTACTACGCCAGCGGGCGCGGACAAGGCGTCAACCCTTCTCTGGTGACTCGCGTACAGGACCTTTACCCGGGGCTCACCGATCAGCAAGCCAACGGTTTTATCCTGAAGCAGTTGCGGGCAGGAAAAACCGATGCACAGATTTATGACCTGTTGCAGACGCGTATGCGTGAGTGGGACGAACTTCAGGCCACGCTCGATGAATGGGTTGGTGAACCCTCGGCGGAAACTGTTTTGCAGTCCATGCTGGGGGGCAAGACCTCAGTCGCGCGCAACATCAGGCAATGCTGGCGCGACTCCCCGTTGGCCGAAGAGCTCCCCCATTCAAATTCACTGGAGTTGGTCTGCGATGATCCGCTTCCCTCGATGACTGCGGACTTTTCACACGTGCGAGAATTGAATGTTCGGGGGCGGTGTATCACTGACGCCAATGTCGATGCGTTGCTGACGAGTTTTCCCGGGCTGAAAAAGCTGCGGATAAATGCGACAGGCAGTGAGTTCACCAAGGTGCCGCAAGCGTTGAGCGGGATGCGCGAACTCACTGCGCTGAGCCTGTACTCGTCCATTCCCGTTGCAGTGGATACGACAGCGGGATTGAGTTCCCTGACGAAGCTTGAGGAACTGAGTATTCATTCTTCGGGGGGCGCGCCGATGAACCTGGATGTCAGCCAGATGCGCAATCTGCGCAAACTGGAGGTCGTTACACCGTCCTTGTACCAATGGCCGCCCGGTGTTCTTGATCTGCCTCGCCTTGAACGCCTGAACCTCAAAGGTACAAACATCAGCGGGCTGCCCGACGGCATCTTCGAGGGGCATGAAAAGCTCTGGTCCGGGTTGTCGCTGGACTGGTCGCTGTTCCCGCGCGAAAACTTCAAGCCGGCGTACGAGTACGTCAGGAATCACCCGGAACATCTGGTTGATCAGGAGGAAATGGTCAGCGACTACTGCAAGGGTGAGCTTATTCGTTTGGATGTGGCGAGAGGGAACGATTCTTCCGGGGCGGTGTTCAACAGTTTTCTCGAGCATTGGCAGGGGGCAGAGCCAAGGTTCAAGGCAGTTGACGCCATAAGTGAGGAATTCAATGCACTGGAGCGGCAATTGAATGACTGGAGCAACCGTGCGCAACTGGATGTGAAAGAGTTTGTGGGGCGCTCGTGGACGGCAGCGTCTATCAGGTCCTGCTGGCGAAACGGCGTGCTCAAGCGCTACGGCTCGAATGTCGATGCCTCGGTGCTTGAGTTGTCGAATCCGGACATCAGTGAGCTTCCGGACTTGCCCGCGGGTGCATTCCCCCATGTGCAGACATTGTATTTGAGGGCGGCGCGCGTGCCCGCTGAACAGTTTCGAGGCTTTGTCAGAGGATTCTCCGAACTTGAAAGTCTCGACCTCCGTGGCAATGGTTTGACCGATGTGCCGGTTGCAGCAGAGGACCTTGCGAAGTTGACCCGTCTGGATCTCTCCGACAACCGGATAGTCGTCGGCCCGGCAGTTCAGCAAGTGTTTGCGGGTATGGGGGCTATGGAATCCCTGGACTTGAGCGGCAACCCGCTGAACTCACTGGACGTGGGTGCAATGACTTCGCTCAAGGCCCTGAACCTGCGAGCGACGCAGCTGCATGAGTGGCCCGTTGGGGCACAGGATCTGCCGCAGCTGATCTGGATGGATATGCGTGACAGCAGGATTTCCTCGCTGCCGGCAACACTGCCGGATGAGGTGCTGCTCAAAACCGATTTGACCGGCACGCCGTTGAACCCGCAAGCCGTGACGGCTCTGAAAGGCGCCCGGCAAAGGATCGAATCTGCCAATGGGCTGGCGGCCGGTTCACTGGAGCGATTCGCCCAGGAACAAGCGCCGTCGACTTTCCCGCCGAAGGAGAGCAGCTATTCGATCAGCCATCATTTGTTGCCTCTGCCGCCAGTCCCGGTGGGCGAGGGCAGCGTGCATTTTGCCGGGCGCCTGCAACGACTGAAACCGACTCTCGGCGAGGACGATGCCTTGCGAGTGATCGAACAGATGCGCGAGAACGGGGCAACCGACGTGCAAATCAGCGAGCGGTTTGACGGATGGGACCAGCCTTTCGAGGCACTGACGCGCCGGTTGAATGGATGGCTGTTCACGCGGGAGTCACACGGCGCAGGTTGGATAGTGTCACCCGAAACCCGCCGGTTGGCCGCCTTGCGAATCATGGAGTGCTGGCGCGAAGGGCTGACCGACACGGGTGCAGTGACAGGCTCAAAGCTGGATCTCAATGGTCTGCAATTGGGTGATCTCCCTGAGCTGCCGGCAGTATTTGCCCATGTGGATACCTTGAACCTGACCGGTGCAAGGCTTACCGCACAAGGCTCCAATGGTTTCTTCAGCGCCTTTGCAAACGTGAAAACGCTGGAGCTTAACGGCAATGAACTGGAGCACGTGCCTGAACCGATCCAGTCCATGAATCAGCTTGAACGCCTGGAACTCTCCACTAACCGGTTGAACGACACCGGGCACCTTTACACCTCGCTGGGCCGCCTGGAGCGTTTGCAATGGCTGGACTTGGGTTTCAATGGTCTGGAGACTTTCGATGTCAGTCATTTTCAGCGACTCGAGACACTCGATTTGCGTCGCAACGATCTGGCGGCCTTCCCGGAGGGTGTGCTGGAAGCCCGCCATCTCAGGACCTTGAACCTGAGTCGTAACGACGTCATATCGATTCCGCCAGAGGCCCTGGATGGCAGTCATGATGCGTTGATGGCCGGTACCGACCTGAGTGACAACTACAACCTGTCGCCTGAGAGTCTTGAGCTGCTGCGCCATTACCGCGAAGCCGGCCAGCGCGACACTGTGCTGGGGATCTCGCGCTCCGAACTTGACGAGATGATCGCTGAATCCAGTGGCAACGGCGAAAGCGAGAGCGAGAGTATCGAATCTGATGAAGACCTCTCCGATACGGGGCTTGATTCTGCACAACAAGCACCGTGGCTGGCTGATGCGTCCCCTGAGGAATCGGGCAAGAAAGCGCAAATCTGGAACCAGCTCGTCGCGGAACCGGACAATGCTGCGTTCTTCCATCTGCTTTCGCGATTGCAGGACACGCAGGAGTTCAGGGTGGCCAAGGCGGACCTGACCCGACGGGTGTGGACGGTGCTGGAGGCCGCCGCCAGCAACAGCGAGCTGCGCGAAGTCCTGTTCGCCAGCTCCACTACCCACGGCACCTGTGTCGATGGACGAATCCTGACCTTCAGTGGCCTGGAGGGCAAAGTGTTCACCCACAATGCCTTGCTGGATATTCCAGCCGGGCGTCTGGCCTTGAAGGGGCCGGCTTTGTTGCGGTTGTCCAGGCAGTTGTTCCGCCTGGACAAGGTTGACGACCTCGCCACGAAAGCAGCGGCGGCTTCGGGGGAGGATCAGGCAGAAGTGCGCCTGGGCTATCGAATCGGTTTGACTGGCGGTTGGGGTGACGGTCTTGAGTTGCCCGGTCAGCCCAGGCACATGACGTATGCCTCGGGTGTAACGCCCCAACAACTGGCTGATGCGCGTATACAAGTCAGCAATGCCGAACAGAGTGATGGTTTTTTCGAAGACCTCATCCAGCGCGATTACTGGGTGGACTACCTCAAGGAAAAATACCCGCAAGCGTTCAGGCAACTGGACGAGGCGGACGATTCCGAGGAGGTGGTTGACGCCGACGAAGCGGCATTGATGAATCAGTTATTCGAACTTGCAGCTGCACGCAACGGCAAGATGATCGAGCTGTCTCGCAAGGAAGTCGAAGAAATGGGTCAGTCTGCCAGCGGGGCAGGACAGCCGGGCACATCGAGGGATCTGCCACGGGTCTGAAGCATCACGGTTGGTAACCCCCGGCGCCCGTCTTCCCGGCGCCGGGTTTTTTCTTTTCAGGTTCTCAGTTGTCGTAACCCAGGTTCGGCGCCAGCCAGCGTTCGGTCACGCTCAACTCCTGGCCTTTACGCGAGGTGTAGCTCTGCACCTGGTCCTTGTCGATCTTGCCCACGGCAAAGTATTGCGCCTGCGGGTGAGCGAAGTACCAGCCGCTGACTGCCGCCGCCGGGAACATGGCGTAGTGTTCGGTGAGGAATACACCGCTGCGGCCTGCGCGCATTTCCTGGGCCTCTGGATCGAGCAGGGCAAACAACTGGGCCTTCTCGGTGTGGTCCGGGCAGGCCGGGTAACCCGGTGCCGGACGGATGCCGGTGTATTGCTCCTTGATCAGCGCTTCGTTATCCAGCACTTCATCCTTGGCATAGCCCCAGTGTTCTTTACGCACTTGCTGGTGCAGCCACTCGGCGCACGCCTCGGCCAGGCGGTCGGCCAGCGCCTTGACCATGATCGAGTTGTAGTCGTCGCCAGCGTCCTGGTAAGCCTTGGCCACTTCTTCGGCGCCGATGCCGGCGGTGGTGATGAAACCACCCACGTAGTCGGTCACTTCACTGTCTTTGGGCGCGACGAAGTCGGCCAGGGAGAAGTTCGGCTTGCCGTCGGTCTTGATGATCTGCTGGCGCAAGTGATGCAGCTTGGCCATTGGCTTGCCGTCATCGCCATAGAGTTCGATGTCGTCGTCATGCACCTGGTTGGCTGGCCAGAAGCCGAACACCGCGCGAGCGCTGATCAGCTTTTCATCGATCAATTTACGCAGCATTTCCCTTGCATCGTTGTACAGCGAGGTAGCGGCTTCACCCACCACTTCGTCCTGGAGGATGCGCGGGAACTTGCCGGCCAGGTCCCAGGAGATGAAAAACGGCGTCCAGTCGATGTACTCGGCCAGGACGTCGAGGTCGATGTTGTCCAGCACCCGCGAGCCGGTGAACGTCGGTTTGACCGGCGTGTAGGAGGCCCAGTCGAATTGCGGCTTCTTGGCGATGGCCGCGCCATAGCTCAGGCGTTCGGTGCGGGCGCTGCGGTTGGAGGTGCGCTCGCGAACCTCGATGTAATCCTGGCGGGTTTTCTCGACGAAACCGGCCTTGAGCTCCTTGGACAGCAACTGCGTCGCCACGCCCACGGCACGGGAGGCGTCGGTGACGTAGATCACCGCATCGTTGCTGTACTTCGGTTCGATCTTCACCGCCGTGTGCGCCTTGGAGGTGGTGGCGCCACCGATCATCAACGGCAGGTGGAAGTCCTGACGCTGCATTTCGCGGGCGACATGGACCATCTCGTCCAGCGACGGAGTGATCAGGCCGGACAGGCCGATGATGTCGCACTTCTGTTCCCTGGCCACCTGGAGGATTTTCTCCGCCGGCACCATCACGCCGAGGTCGACGATGTCATAACCGTTGCAGCCCAGCACCACGCCAACGATGTTCTTGCCGATGTCGTGCACGTCGCCTTTTACGGTGGCCATCAGGATCTTGCCCTTGGCCTCCGGCTTGTCGCCCTTTTCCAGTTCGATGAACGGGATCAGGTGGGCCACGGCCTGCTTCATCACGCGGGCGGACTTGACCACCTGCGGCAGAAACATTTTACCGGCACCGAACAGGTCGCCGACGATGTTCATGCCGGCCATCAACGGGCCTTCGATCACTTCGATCGGGCGGTTGAAGGACAGGCGCGATTCTTCGGTGTCCTCGACGATGTGGGTGGTGATGCCTTTGACCAGCGCATGTTCCAGACGCTTGTTGACGTCCCAGTTGCGCCACTCTTCGGTCTCGGCTTCCTTGACGCTGCCGTCGCCCTTGTACTTGTCGGCGATGGCGAGGAGGGCGTCGGTGCCTTCCGGAGTGCGGTTGAGGATCACGTCTTCGACGGCGTCGCGCAATTCCACCGGGATCTGGTCGTAGATCTCCAGCTGGCCGGCGTTGACGATGCCCATGGTCAGCCCGGCGCGGATCGCGTACAGCAGGAACACCGAGTGGATGGCCTCGCGCACCGGGTTGTTGCCGCGGAACGAGAACGACACGTTGGACACGCCACCGGAGGTCAGCGCATACGGCAGCTCGTCACGGATGTAGGCACAGGCGTTGATGAAATCGACGGCGTAGTTGTTGTGCTCTTCGATACCGGTGGCCACGGCGAAGATGTTCGGGTCGAAGATGATGTCTTCCGGCGGGAAGTCCACTTCGTTGACCAGAATGTCATAGGAGCGTTTGCAGATTTCCTTCTTGCGCGCTTCGGTGTCGGCCTGGCCGGCTTCGTCGAAGGCCATCACCACCACCGCGGCGCCGTAGCGCTTGCACAGCTTGGCGTGGTGAATGAACTGCTCGACGCCTTCTTTCATGCTGATCGAGTTGACGATGCCCTTGCCCTGGATGCACTTGAGGCCGGCTTCGATCACTTCCCATTTGGAGGAGTCGATCATGATCGGTACGCGGGAGATGTCCGGTTCGCCGGCAATCAGATTGAGGAAGGTCACCATGGCCTTCTTCGAATCGAGCATCCCTTCGTCCATGTTGATGTCGATCACCTGGGCGCCGGCCTCGACCTGCTGCAGGGCGACTTCCAGGGCTTCGGTGTAGTTGTCTTCGCGGATCAGACGGGCGAATTTGGCCGAGCCGGTGATGTTGGTGCGCTCGCCGACGTTGACGAACAGCGAGCTGCGATCGATGGTGAAGGGTTCCAGGCCCGAGAGGCGGCAAGCCTTGGGAATGTCCGGAATCTCGCGTGGCGCATAACCGGCCACGGCCTTGGCGATGGCTTCGATGTGGCCCGGCGTGGTGCCGCAGCAGCCGCCGACGATGTTGAGGAAGCCGCTTTGGGCGAATTCCTCGATGACCTTGGCAGTTTCCGATGGCAACTCGTCGTACTCGCCGAATTCGTTCGGCAGGCCGGCGTTGGGGTGCGCGGAAACGTGGGTGCCTGCCTTGTTCGACAGCTCTTCGAGGTACGGGCGCAACTCACGGGCGCCAAGGGCGCAGTTCAGGCCGACAGAAATCGGCTTGGCGTGGGCCACGGAGTTCCAGAACGCTTCGGTGGTCTGGCCCGACAGAGTACGGCCCGAGGCGTCGGTAATGGTGCCGGAAATCATGATCGGCAGTTCGACGCCCAGTTCTTCGAACACGCCTTGTACGGCGAAGATCGCCGCCTTGGCGTTCAGGGTGTCGAAAATGGTTTCGATCAGGATCAGGTCGGCGCCGCCTTCGATCAGGCCCTTGGTGGATTCGGTGTAGTTTTCCACCAGCTCATCGAAGGTCACGTTGCGGTAGCCGGGGTTGTTCACGTCCGGGGACAATGAGCAGGTGCGGCTGGTCGGGCCGAGCACGCCGGCAACGAAACGCGGCTTGTCCGGGTTCTCGTGGGTTTTCGCATCGGCGACCTTGCGCGCCAGGCGCGCGCCTTCTACGTTCAACTCGTAGGCCAGTTCTTCCATGCCGTAATCGGCCATGGAAATCCGGGTGGCGTTGAAGGTGTTGGTTTCGAGAATGTCGGCGCCGGCGTCCAGGTAGGCTTTTTCAATGCCGCCAATCACGTCCGGGCGAGTCAGCACCAGCAAGTCGTTGTTGCCTTTGACATCGCTCGGCCAGTCAGCGAAGCGTTTGCCACGGTAATCCTGCTCTTCGAGTTTGTAGCTCTGGATCATCGTGCCCATACCGCCATCGAGAATCAGGATGCGCTCTTTGAGGGCGTGCTTGAGAGCTTGAAGGCGAACGCTGCGATCGGACATTTGGACTACTCGGTAAGACCATGACGAAGGGCCGGGATGATAGCAAACCTGTGCGCTTTTGGAGCATGACTCGGTTTTGCATGAATATCGTTCATGTTGGCAGGGATGACAGACCGGTAGAATCGCGGCGTTTTTCAGGATTCGGGACCAGGGACATGTCGTATCGCTTCGTCATCGGCACATTGCTGCTGTTTTTAAGCTGGGGCGCCGTGGCGCAAAGTCCGGCGAATTCCTCTGCCATTTCCTACAGCCGTGATATTCAGCCGATCTTCACTGAGAAGTGCGTGGCCTGCCACGCCTGCAACGACGCCGCCTGTCAGCTCAACCTGGGCAGTGGTGAGGGCGCGGCGCGTGGCGCGACGAAAGTCCCGGTCTATGACGGTGACCGTCGTCAGGCGGTTGCACCGACCCGACTGTTCTATGACGCCTCCGGCAAACAGGCCTGGCAGCAAAAGGGCTTCTATTCGGTACTCGATGCCCAGGGCAGCCAGGCTGCATTGATGGCGCGGATGCTGGAACTTGGCCACAAGACCCCGCTGCAGCCCAATGCCAAACTGCCGGAAAATATCGTCCTGGGCCTGAACCGGGAAAACATCTGCGCCATGCCCGCAGAGTTCGGCGCTTACGCCGCCGCGCACCCGAAGGAGGGCATGCCGCTGGCAGTGACCGGCCTGACCGACCAGCAGTACCAGACGCTGCAACGCTGGCTGGCGGCAGGGGCAACCATCGACCAGCAGGGCCTGATCCCCAGCGCAACGGAAGCCGGGCAAGTGGTCCAGTGGGAAAACCTGCTCAATTCGCCGGGCGCCCGGGAAAGTCTGGTGGGGCGCTGGCTGTACGAGCACTGGTTCCTCGCCCACCTCTACTTCAAGGATGGCGAGCCCGGGCATTTCTTCCAGTGGGTGCGTTCGCGCACCCCGACCGGCCAGCCGATCGACCTGATCAACACCCGTCGCCCGAACGATGATCCGGGCACGCAGTTTTTCTACCGCTTGTGGCCGGTGCAGGGCGTGATCGTGCACAAGACCCACATCACCTATGCGCTGAGTACGGTGAAGCTGGCGCGGGTCAAGAGCCTGTTCTACAGCGGCAACTGGCAGGTCGACGCATTGCCGGGCTATGGGCCGCAGAGCCGGGCCAACCCGTTTGCCACCTTCGAAGCGATACCGGCCCAGGCGCGCTATCAGTTCATGCTCGATAACGCCGAGTACTTTGTGCGCACGTTTATCCGTGGGCCGGTGTGTCGTGGCCAGATCGCCACCGACGTGATCCGCGATAACTTCTGGGCGCTGTTCCAGGCGCCCGAGCACGACCTCTACGTCATCGACCCCAATTATCGTAGTCAGGCTACGCCGTTGCTGGCCATGCCGGGGCAGAACGACGATGTCGGCAGCGTCCTCAGCCTGTGGCACGACTACCGCGACAAGCGTAATGAATACGAAGCCTTGCGCCGGGACAGCTACGCCGACCAGCCGGCGCCGAGCTGGTCGACACTGTGGGCCGGCAACGACAATGCGTTGCTCAGTATCTTCCGCCATTTCGACAGTGCTTCGGTGACTAAAGGCCTGATCGGCGAAGTGCCGCAAACGATGTGGCTGTTCGACTATCCGCTGCTGGAGCGCACCTACTATCAACTGGCCGTGAACTTCGATGTGTTCGGCAACGTGTCCCACCAGGCCCAGACGCGCCTGTATTTCGACCTGATCCGCAACGGTGCCGAGCAAAATTTCCTGCGCCTGATGCCTGCCGATTCCCGGAATGGCTACCTTGACGACTGGTATCAGAATAGTGGCAAATTCAAGATGTGGCTGGACTACGAGTCCATCGACAATGACAAGCCGACAGCACTGAAGCTTGATCCGCAGGATCCCAAGCGGGATTTCGCCCAACAATTGCTGGCCCGTTATGGCGATCTCAATGCCCGGCCCGACCCGATCAACCGCTGTGATGGCGCCTACTGCTCGCGGCCGAACATCGATCCGGACCTGCAAAGCGCCGAGCAGGCGTTGAGCCGCCTGACTTCGCGCCCGGCGGCGGGACTCAAAGTCATCGATCAACTGCCGGAAGCGACCCTGCTGCGCATCGAAACCCCTGGCGGCAAACGCGAGGTCTACAGCCTGCTGCGCAACCGTGCCCACAGTAACGTCGCGTTCCTGCTCGGCGAATCGCTGCGCTATCAGCCGGGTCTCGACACCCTGACGATTTTCCCGGGCGTGCTCAGCAGCTACCCGAACTTCATGTTCAACATCCCGGCCGGGCAAGTGCCGGCGTTTGTGGATGCGATGGAGAACGCCAAGGATACCGACAGCTTCGAAAAAATCGTCGAACGCTGGGGGATACGCCGCAGTCATCCGCAATTCTGGGTTTATTTCCATGACCTGAGCCGCTATATCCACGAAACCGATCCGGTGGAAGAGGGCGTGCTGGACATGAACCGCTACGAGAACCTCTGAAACACCACAAATCCCCTTGTAGGAGCGAGCTTGCTCGCGATGGTCTTGAGTGCTCCGCGTAAATCCGGGAGTGCGCGTTATCGTTGGCGACCATCGCGAGCAGGCTCGCTCCTACAGAAAACCAGGGGAATTGTCGGAATCTTTCCCGACAAAAATACTGGGACTTTGTCCGGCGCGTCGATTGGCGTAAACTGCGCCCAAGCCTGCGAGGAGTTTCCATGACCGCTATTACCATCACTGACGCCGCCCACGATTATCTGGCTGATCTGCTCTCCAAGCAGAACACCCCGGGCATCGGTATCCGCGTCTTCATCACCCAGCCTGGCACCCAGTACGCCGAAACCTGCATTGCCTACTGCAAGCCGGGCGAAGAGAAACCTGAAGACACCGCTCTGGGGCTGAAAAGCTTCACCGCGTACATCGACCACTTCAGCGAAGCTTTCCTGGACGATGCCGTTGTCGACTACGCCACCGACCGCATGGGCGGCCAGCTGACCATCAAGGCGCCAAACGCCAAGGTGCCGATGGTCAACGCCGACAGCCCGGTCAACGAGCGCATCAACTACTACCTGCAAACCGAGATCAACCCGGGGCTGGCCAGCCACGGCGGCCAGGTCAGCCTGATCGACGTGGTCGAAGACGGCATCGCCGTCCTGCAGTTCGGCGGTGGTTGCCAGGGCTGCGGCCAGGCCGACGTGACGCTGAAGGAAGGCATCGAGCGCACCTTGCTCGAGCGCATTCCCGAGCTCAAGGGCGTTCGCGACGTGACCGACCACACGCAGAAAGAAAACGCCTACTACTAAGGTGTTCGCTGCGAATTGAAAAAACGGCGCCCCGTGAGCGCCGTTTTTTTATGGGGTGAATTCAGTGGCCCCTTCGCGGGCAAGCCCGCTCCCACAAGATTTTGTGTAGGCTGCAGTACTGTGACCGACTCGAAACCTGTGGGAGCGGGCTTGCCCGCGAAGGGGACCTATGGCCTGTAGAGATGCGCATGCCCCGCGCGATACAGCGATGACTCGCTGAAGTGGTCACTGCCCAGCACCCGACCCACCAGAATCAACGCCGTGCGCCGAAACCCTTTGGCTGCAACCTTCCCGGCAATATCCTCAAGCGTTCCCGTCACCCAATCCTGATCCGGCCAGCTTGCGCGGTGCACCACCGCTATCGGGCAGTCGGCGCCGTAATACGGCAGGAGCTCCTCAACGATCTTCGACAGGTGACTGACCCCCAAATGAATCGCCATGGTCGCGCCGTGCTGCGCCAGGCTGGAGAATTCCTCTCCGGGGGGCATGGCGGTTTTGTCGGCGTAACGCGTCAGGATTACACTCTGTGAAATGTCCGGCAGTGTCAGCTCAGCCCCCAAAAGCGCTGCACAAGCGGCTGTGGCGGTCACGCCCGGTACGATTTCGAACGCGATGCCCAGCTCACGCAGATAGCGAATCTGCTCGCCAATGGCGCCATACAGGCTCGGATCGCCGGAGTGTACCCGGGCAACATCCAGACCTTTGGCGTGGGCAGCCCTGATCAGGTCGATGATCTGTTCCAGATGCAGTTCGGCGCTGTTGACCACCTGTTCGGCACAATGACCTTCGAGCACGGCGGCAGGCACCAGAGAACCGGCATAAATGATCACCGGGCAGCTGCGAATCAGGCGCTGGCCCTTGACGGTAATCAGTTCGGGGTCGCCGGGACCTGCGCCAATAAAGTAGACGGTCATGGTCGGTTCCTGTGGGAAAAAAGGGGCTGAACAGGGCTTCAGATGAAGAATGTTCATGATCGATGGCGGGGATTATCGGGGATTTCAGGCGGCGCCGGCCAATGCCAGTGTTGCCTGGGCATATTTTTGTCGTGGAATCACCAGTTTTGCCGGAGCCTGGGCCAGTTGTTCGGCCAAGGCCAGTGCGGCGCTTTCCGCCACGCCATAGCAACCGGTGCGTTCAAACGCTATTTGCGATTGATGACTGAGTTGCGCCTCATAAACGGCCAGTTGTTCGCTGCTGAAGTACATCAATTCCAGGCCAAGTTGCGTCGCCAACTCGATCAGTGCCGGTTCGTCGCGTTTCTGGTCGATGCTGGCCAGGGCCTTGATTTCATGCAACGGGATTTGATGCGCCGCCAACGCCTGGTCGAGCAGTGCCCGCAACGTGCTGACGGGGCAGCCCCGCTGGCAGCCCAGGCCGACCACCAGGGTCGGCGCTGTGCCAGCATCTGTCATGCGTGGTATTGGCCATCGCTTTTGCGACGGAACAACCAGGCGCTGATCAGGCCCAGGGCCAGCCAGAACGCCATGTTGGTCAGTTGCGAAGCGATCTTGAACTGGGCTTCCAGTGCCTCGGGAGCGAGCATCGAATGCACTTGCGGTTGTGGTGCGCCAATCACATGAGGAACGGCGAGGATCGCCGCGCCGAGGATTTTCATCAGCCAGTGACGGCTGAATACGATCAGGGCGATACCGACGGCGGTGGAGGCGGCGGTGCCGACCCACCACAGTTGCCGTTGTGCCAGGTCGGCTGCGGCAGTGCCGGGCAATTCAGGTGGCAGGCCGAGGGTGGGCGCGAGCACGAATGTCGCATAACCGGCCAGGCCCCAGAGCAGACCCTGGGCGGTTCTGGTCGGCGCGCGCAAGGTGTAGAGGCCGGCCAGCATCAGGGCAAAACCGACCGCCACCACCAGGTTGCCGCCGGTGGTCGACAGCACGCGCTGCCAGCCATCTTCCGGCTCCCAGGCTTCGGTGTCGTGAGTGTGGGCAGCCATCGCACCGTCGGCATGTTCATGCATTTCAACAGCGGCCGGTTCGGCTTTTTCGTAGGTTTCGGCCTGCAGAATCAGGGGCGCGACCCAGAAACTTTGCAGCAGGGTCAGCAACAGGGCGGCCAGCAGCCCGGTGAAACCTGCGGTTTGCGCAATACGCTTGATCATATTGGCAGGTCTCAATGGCACGGGAACGCGGAGCTGTGACGGGTATCGTGGGCGGCGTTGTGCACCGCTTCGATGTGCGAGAAACCGGCGAAATACACCAGGCACGCGCCGAGGATCGACGCGCAGACGGCGGCGGTCAAGCGTTGAGCCAGGGTAGAAGTGGTGCTGGTTGTAGTATGGCCGGTGCTGCTGATGATCGACATGGCGTTTCCCTCTGGTCTGTCAGCGGGGAATGAGAGCGCATGCAAAAACCTGCACGTCCAGGCGCGCAGCGTTTCAAACAGCGCCCGCCCACCGCGGGATTGTTGTTTCAGTGAACGTTCTGGTCACTTTGTGTTGCGGGCCGGTCTCCGGGCTCACGAGGGGCGCAGGCTTCCGCCTGATCCAGCAAGCATCACCTTCCCATGCCGTGATGGCACAGTGGATCTGATGCTTCGCTCGCTTACCGTTGCGGGGGCAGCACCGGACTGACATGGCTTTGAAGTAAAGCACATGATTCACCGGTTTCCCGTTTCACCCTGTGAAGGGCACCCGTAACAAGGCGTGTAGGAGAGCATGGGCGGGGGTTGGGCGTCAATTGGCAGGGGTTCTCACTTGAACATTGACCCGCCCCAATACCATGCGTAGCCTTGCGCTTTCGAGGTTCTTCGGCGTTTGTCGAAGCTAAGAAGGGAACGCGGTCGATGCCGCGGCTGCCCCCGCAACTGTGAACGGTGATGTTCGTTGCCACGCCACTGCTGTCTCAATCCATGAGGCCGGCGGGAAGGCGCAGCGAATGCCAGGCTCAACGCCGGCGCACCGTCAGCCAGGAGACCTGCCTCGACACAGATTCTCACATTCAACCGGGCGGGGTGATCCGGTGGCGAACTCATCAGGCAACGCGTGCGCGTTGCCGGTCGTCGTCCCGTATGCCCGCCACCTTAGCCATAGGGCATCCGATGAAAACACTGGCCAAACTCCCTGTCACCATCGTTACCGGCTTTCTCGGCTCGGGTAAAACCACACTGCTGCGGCACATGCTCGACAACGCCCAAGGTCGTCGCATCGCGGTGATCGTCAACGAATTCGGTGAATTGGGCATTGATGGCGAAATCCTCAAGCAGTGCTCGATCGGTTGCACCGAAGAAGAAGCCAGCGGCCGTGTCTATGAGCTGGCCAATGGCTGCCTGTGCTGCACCGTCCAGGAAGAATTCTTCCCGGTGATGCGTGAATTGGTGGCCCGTCGCGGCGATCTCGACCACATCCTCATCGAAACCTCCGGCCTGGCCCTGCCAAAGCCGCTGGTGCAAGCCTTCCAGTGGCCGGAAATCCGCAGCGCCTGCACCGTGGATGCGGTGATCACCGTGGTCGACAGCCCGGCCGTGGCTGCCGGCACCTTTGCCGCGTTCCCGGATCAGGTCGACGCCCAGCGCAAACTCGACCCGAACCTGGACCACGAATCGCCGCTGCATGAACTGTTCGCTGACCAACTGGCCAGCGCCGACCTGGTGATCCTCAACAAGACCGACCTGATCAACCCGGCAGACCTGGCCCGCGTGCGCCTGGAAGTCGCCGAAGAGTTGCCGCCAGCGGTGAAAATCGTCGAAGCCAGCAGCGGCCGCCTGCCGCTGGACGTGCTGATCGGCCTCGGTGCCGGCTCCGAAGAACACATCGACAGCCGCCACAGCCACCACGACCATCATCACGATGGCGACGATGATCATGATGACCACGATCACGACGCCTTCGATTCGATTTCCATCGAACTGCCGCAAGCCGACGAAAGCCTGCTGATGGACGCGCTGACCCAATTGGTGGTCCAGCACGGCATCCTGCGCGTCAAAGGCTTCGCCGCCGTGCCGAACAAACCGATGCGCCTGCTGATCCAGGGTGTGGGCACGCGTTTCGACAAGCACTTCGACCGTCAATGGGGTGCTGAAGAAGCACGCATCACCCGCCTGGTGCTGATCGGCCAGGAACTGGACGCCGCCGTACTCGAAGCGCAATTGCGCGCCGCGCTCAGCGTGTAAGCCATGCACCTGCTCAGGACCCAGCCCGGCGGTTTCGTGTCGGATGACAACATCGCCGACCTTGGACAAACCCCCGCCGAGCTGGTGGTCCTGTGCAGTGGCGATTCCAGCCTGGCGCTGCTTGCCGAAGCGGCGCAGCAGCTGCCCGACGATTACCCGAGCGTGCGCCTGGCCAACCCGATGCAGGTGCAGAACCATGCCTCGGTCGATTTGTACGTCGACGAAGTGCTGCGTCACGCCAAGGTGATCCTGATTTCACTGCACGGCGGCATCGCCTATTGGCGTTACGGCATCGAGCGTCTGGTCGAACTGTCGCAGCGCGGCGTGCAGGTCATTCTGGTGCCGGGCGATGATCGCCCGGACCCGGAGCTGAGTGACCTGAGCACTGTGGGCGTGGAGGATCGCGACCGACTCTGGCAGTTCCTGCGTCAGGGCGGCATGGGCAATGCCCTGGATTTCTTCCGCTGCCTGGCCAACCGCTGGCTGGCGCGTGATTACACCTGGGGCGAACCGCAAACCCTGCCACGCACGGCGATTTATCATCCGCAAAAACACTCTGCCGCACTGAGCGACTGGCAGGCCGACTGGCAAGCCGGTCAACCCGTGGCGGCGGTGCTGTTTTACCGCTCGCATTTGCAGGCGGCGAACACCGCTTTCATTGATGTTTTTTGCCAGCGTTTGCAGGCAGCGGGGTTGAATCCGTTGCCGATTGCGCTGGCGAGCCTGAAAGAGCCCGGCTGCCTTGGCGTGGTCGAGGACTGGCTAGACGAGGCCTGCGTCTCGGTGATTCTGAACACCACCGGCTTCGCCCAGTCCAGCCCGGAAGCACCGCATCTGCGGCCGTTTCGCCGCAATATTCCGGTGATCCAGGCGATTTGCGCCCAGGACAACGAACCGGGTTGGCGCGCCAGTGAACAGGGGCTTGGTCCTCGGGACTTGGCGATGCACATTGCCTTGCCGGAACTGGACGGGCGCATCATCAGCCGCCCGATCAGCTTCAAGGACCTGGCGTGGCGCAGTGAGCGCAGTCAATCGGACGTGGTCTGCTACCGGCCTCAGCCGGAACGCATGGATTTCGTTGCCGAACTGGCGCGGCGCTGGGTCGATCTGGCGCGGGTGCCCAATACTGAAAAACGCATCGCCCTGATCCTCGCCAACTACCCGACCCGTGATGGTCGAATCGGCAATGGAGTGGGCCTCGACACCCCGGCGGCGGCGTTGAACATCCTGCGTGCGCTCCATCAGGAAGGTTACCCGCTGCCGGCCGAATTGCCGGATAACGGCACTGATTTGATCCAGCAATTACTCGGTGGTGTCAGCAATGATCTCGACACGATCGATCAGCGTCCGTGCCAGCAAAGCCTGGCCATGGACGACTACCTGACGATGTTCAACGCACTGCCCGAAGCCAACCGCGCAGCGGTGCTCGAACGTTGGGGCGCGCCGGAAAACGACCCGATGTGTCGCAGTGGACGGATGATGATCGCCGGGCTGCGTTTTGGCCTGACCTTCGTCGGCATTCAACCGGCCCGGGGTTATCAGGTCGACCCGAGCGCGGTGTACCACGACCCGGACCTGGTACCGCCCCACGGTTACCTGGCGTTTTACTTCTGGCTGCGCAACACCTACGGCGCCCACGGCGTGATCCACGTCGGCAAGCACGGCAACCTCGAATGGCTGCCGGGCAAGGGCGTCGGGCTCTCGGAATGCTGCTGGCCGGATGCACTGCTCGGGCCGTTGCCGAACGTCTATCCGTTCATCGTCAACGACCCGGGCGAAGGTGCCCAGGCCAAGCGGCGGACCCAGGCGGTCATCATCGATCACTTGATGCCACCGCTGACCCGTGCCGAAACCTACGGCCCGCTGCGCAACCTCGAACTGTTGGCGGACGAGTATTACGAAGCGCAGTTGCTCGATCCGCGCCGCGCCCGAGAGTTGCAGCGCGACATCCTGCAACTGGTGCGCGACACGCACATCGACCGTGAACTGCAACTGGACGAGCAACTCGACAGCGATGCCGACGCAGCGATCTGGTTGCCGCGCCTGGACACTTACCTGTGCGACTTGAAAGAGTCGCAGATCCGCGACGGCCTGCATGTATTCGGCGAGTCGCCCACCGGGCGTTTGCGTATCGATACCTTGCTGGCGTTGCTGCGCATTCCCCGGGGCGATGGCCGTGGTGCGCAATCGAGCCTGCTGCGGGCGTTGGCCAAGGCTTTCGAACTGGGGTTCGATCCGCTCGATTGTGCGCTGGCCGAGCCGTGGACCGGGCCTCGGCCAGAGGCCTTGTTGTCGATCAGCACTGAACTGTGGCGCACCGCCGGTGATACCCGCGAACGCCTCGAGCTGTTCGCCTCACAACTGATCTTGCAGGCATTAGCTGCCCCCTGTAGGAGCGAGCCTGCTCGCGATGGTGTGTCAGTCGACACCCATGTGGCTGACACACCATCGCGAGCAGGCTCGCTCCTACAGGAGGCGGGTTGGGCTGAGGTGAATGTCATCCTCGACAGCCTGCGCGAAGTGGTCGCGCCAAGACTGGACGCCTGCGGCCCGGCAGAAATGCGCGGTTTGCTCGATGCCCTGAGCGGTCGCTTCGTTCCGGCCGGCCCCAGCGGTGCGCCGAGTCGCGGTCGTCTGGACGTGCTGCCCACCGGGCGCAACTTTTACTCGGTGGACGTGCGCAACCTGCCGACCACCACGGCGTGGCGCATCGGTTTTCAGTCGGCCAACCTGATTCTCGACCGGCACCTGCAAGACCACGGCGATCATTTGCGCCAGCTCGGCCTGTCGGTGTGGGGCACTGCGACCATGCGCACAGGCGGCGATGACATCGCCCAGGCGATGGCGTTGATGGGGGTGCGTCCGGTCTGGGCGACCGGCAGTCAGCGGGTCGATGACTTCGAGATTCTGCCCTTGAGTTTACTTGACCGTCCGCGGGTGGACGTGACCTTGCGTGTGTCCGGTTTCTTCCGTGATGCCTTCGCCAATCTGATTCGCTTGTTCGACGCGTCGGTGCAAGCAGTCGCCGACCTGGATGAGCCGGACGACCTCAACCCGCTGGCGGCCAAGGTGCGCGCCGAGCGTGCAGCCTTGTTGCAGGCAGGGCTCGATGAAGAGGCCGCGCGCCGTCAGGCCGGCTGGCGAATTTTCGGGGCCAAACCCGGTGCCTACGGCGCAGGCGTGCAGGGCGCCATCGACGGTCGGCTGTGGCAGACCCGCGAGGACCTGGCCGAGGTTTACCTCAACTGGGGTGGCTACGCTTACGGTGGTGCGGACGAAGGCACCGTCGCTCGTGAACAGTTCAGCCAGCGGCTGAGCCAGGTACAGGCGGTGCTGCAAAACCAGGATAACCGCGAGCACGATCTGCTCGATTCCAACGATTACTACCAGTTCCAGGGCGGCATGCTCGCGGCGGTGGAAAGCCTGAAGGGCGAGGCGGCGGCCAGTTATCATGGCGATCACAGCCAGCCGGACCTGCCGAAGATCCGCACCTTGAAGGAAGAGCTGAACCGGGTGATCCGCTCCCGGGCGGCCAATCCGAAGTGGCTCGAAGGCGTCAAGCGTCATGGCTACAAAGGTGCGTTCGAAATGGCTGCGACAGTCGACAATCTGTTCGCCTTCGATGCCACCACGCAGTTGATCGATGATCACCAGTACGCGTTGCTGGCCGATGCCTATTTGCTCGACCCGGACACCCGGGATTTTGTTCGCGAACACAATCCCCATGCCTTGCGAGATATGACTGAACGCATGCTCGAGGCGCAACAACGCGGCATGTGGAAGGACCCGGGCGAGTACCGCGAGGCGCTGGAAAATTTGTTGCTGGACATAGAAGAAGACAGTTGATCACCGCATATCCTGTGGGAGCGAGCCTGCTCGCGAAGGCGATTTGTCAGCCAACGATGATGGTGGATGTGATGGCCTCATCGCGAGCAGGCTCGCTCCCACAGGTATGTAGGCAGCTGTAAGTTTTGTAGATGGTTCACCGACCATGACCGAGTATTGAACATGACCTACACCCCGCATTTTCCCCTCTCCGCCGTGGTCGGCGCCGACGATTTGAAGCTGGCCCTGTACCTGACCGCCATTGATCCGAAAATCGGCGGTGTACTGATCGAAGGCCCGCGGGGCATGGCCAAGTCGACCCTGGCCCGTGGTCTGGCGGACCTGCTGGCCAGCGGTCAGTTCGTCACATTGCCATTGGGTGCCACCGAGGAACGCCTGGTTGGTACCCTCGATCTCGACGTGGCGCTGGGCGAAGGTCGCGCGCAGTTTTCACCCGGCGTTCTGGCCCGGGCTGACGGCGGCGTGCTCTACGTCGACGAGGTCAATCTGCTGCCTGATCACCTCGTGGATCTGCTGCTCGATGTGGCCGCCAGCGGCACCAATCTGGTCGAACGTGATGGCATTTCTCATCGCCATTCGGCGAAGTTCGTGCTGATTGGCACCATGAACCCGGAAGAGGGAGAGCTGCGTCCGCAATTGCTCGACCGATTCGGCCTGAACGTCGCCCTCGGTGGTCAGACCGCGCCGATCGAACGTGGCCAGATCATTCGCCGTCGCCTGGATTTCGACAGCGATCCGCACGGTTTCTGCGCCGAATGGGAATCGGCGCAGGCATCTTTGCGCGAACGTTGCCAGAACGCGCGCAACGCCCTGGCAAGCATTCCCCTCGACGACCAGGCACTGGCATCCATCACCGAACGCTGCTTTGCCGCTGGCGTCGATGGTTTGCGCGCCGATCTGGTCTGGCTGCGTGCCGCACGGGCTCACGCCGCCTGGCGGGGGGCAAATGCCATCGCCGAGGAAGATATCGACGCAGTCGCCGAGTTCGCCTTGCGCCATCGCCGTCGCGAGCATTCACCTGCGGCGCCTCAGCCATCCCACGCGCCGCAATCCACTGCACCGCAGAACGCCAACCCGAGCGAAGGGCAGGGCCAGTGGGGCGAATTGCCTGCCCAGCCGTTGGCGGTCGGCGCCCGACGTGAAGTGCCGGTCTGGCCAAAAAAGCCCTAGGCATTCGCCCCCGATCTGTCGCGGGGGCGAATGCCAGACCCCGAGCCGGGCGGCTGGACCACGGCAAACAAGGCAAGCGTCACGCCGCCCGCAGTGGTTCGGTCAACTGGCCCGGCACATTGCTCAATGGCCGGCCGCGCCAGCGCGACGATCTGTTGTTTCACCTGCGTACTCGCTCGCCCCATGAACTGTGGCTGGTGATCGTTGATGCCTCCGCATCGACCCGCCGTCATCAGGCATTGAGCGATGCCAAGGGCTTGCTGGCGCAGTTGTTCGACGATGCCTATCGCCAGCGTGCACGCCTGGCCCTGCTCACGGCCAGCGGTTCCGTACCCAAGTGGCAGGTGCAGGGACTGAAGGCTTCCACGGGATTGCGCCATTGGCTCGATGGCCTCGGTGCGGGTGGCGGCACGCCGTTGCTGGCGGCATTGAGCGAAGCGGGGCGATGGCTTGCCACACGGCAAAAACGCTTTCCGGCCGAGCAGCAGCGGTTGTTGTTGGTGACCGATGGCCGACTGAAAGACTGGCCGCTGCTGCTGCCGCTGGAGTGTCCGGGACTGTTGATCGACATCGAGCGCGGGCCGATCCGGCTTGGGCGCAGCAAGTTGCTGGCTGCGCAGTTGCAATCGGTGTACCGGCATATCGACGAGCTGCTTCCGGGCTGAGATCTGTCTGGCAGTTCCGGCCTCTTCGCGAGCAGGCTCGCTCCTACAATTGATCCGGGCTGAACACAAATTTTGTGACCGCCCGATAGATCTCTGTGGGAGCGAGCCTGCTCGCGAAGACGGTATACCAGCCAACCTCGAACTTGAATTACTTGCCCATCGCCTGCCGGTACTGCCGGGTCCGCTTGCCAATGTACAGCTGGTCGAGAATCAACGCCCATAGCGCCGAAACATTGGGTCGGGTTTTGCGCCCGCGGCTCAAGCGATGCAGCTGGAACTTGACCACCGCCATGCTCGCCAGCACCGCCAGGGGTTTGCGCTTCCAGCGGATCGGCGGCAGTTGCGGATGGCTGTCCTGGCCTTCACGCCAGAGCTTGACCAATTGCGGTTCCACGGCCAGGGCGGTGCCGATACCGGCCATGGCCAGGCCGCTGTCGAGGACCTGTTGGACGATTGCCAGGCGCCGGATCCCGCCGGTTACCATCACCGGCATCCGCGCCACGCTGGCCAGCTCACCGGCCATTTCCAGAAAGTACGCCTCCCGTGCCAGGGTCCGGCCGTCGCGCGCTTCGCCTTGCATGGCCGGTGCTTCGTAACTGCCGCCGGAGAGTTCCAGCAGATCGATCGGTTGCTCGTTGAGCCACTGGATCACCTGCCGTGCATCATCGGCATCGAAACCACCGCGCTGGAAATCCGCTGAATTGAGCTTTACCGACACACAAAATTGCGGCGACACCGCCTGGCGAACCGCCTCGACGACGGACAACAGCAGGCGCGCACGATTTTCCAGCGAACCACCCCAATGATCGGTGCGCCGATTGGTGATCGGCGAAAGGAACTGGCTGATCAGGTAGCCGTGGGCGGCGTGGATCTGCACACCGGTAAAACCGGCTTTCTCCGCCAGTGCGGCGCTGGTGGCGAAGCGTCGGATCACCTCCTGTATGTCGTCCTCGCTCATGGGTCTGGGTTCGGCGAACATCTTCGAGAACTGGCCGAGATCCAGGGCCACCGCCGACGGCGCCAGGGCTTGCTGGCCAAGGTTGGCCATGGTCTGACGGCCTGGGTGGTTGAGTTGCATCCAGAAGTGCGCACCGCCAGCCCGGCCGACAATGGCCCACTGGCGAAAACGTTGCAGATGACGCTCGTCCTCCAGCGCTACTCCACCGGGGCCGGTCATGGCGCGGCGGTCGATCATCACATTGCCGGTCAGCAACAAGCCGGCTTCGCCTTCGGCCCAGGCCTGGTACAGGCGCAACAGCGCCTGGTCGGGCACCTGATCGGTGTTGGCGAGGTTCTCTTCCATCGCGGCTTTGGCAATGCGATTACCGATGGTCTGGCCGTTGGGCAAATTCAAGGTTTGGAAGGGCGACATGCTTGACTCCTCGTAGTGATGAGTAGAGGCTAAGCTTAAAGTTAACTTTAATGTCAAGCAGGTAAATGAGATCCCTATGAAGATTGGTGAATTGGCACAGTTGAGCGGGTTGACCGCCTCACGCATCCGTTTTTACGAGTCTCAGGGATTGATCCGGCAGGTCGAGCGTTCGGCCAATGGTTACCGGCGTTACTCGCAACAGGCGTTGCAAACCCTGCAAATCATCCAGTGTGCGCAACAAGCCGGGTTCAGCCTGGAAGAACTCAAGCAGTTACTGCCGGATAATCTGACGGGCGCGTTCAAGCACGATGAGTTGATGGCCGGCCTGCATCGCAAGATCGAGCAGATCGAAGAGATGCAACGGCACCTGGCGCACAGCAAGGCGCAATTGCTGGGGTGGATCGACACCATTAAGGACAAACCGGATGGTATGTCCTGTGATGAAAATGCCGAGCGGGTGATGACATCATTCAAGCACTAGGTCAGGTCAGTGTTAAGGTTGACCTGGAAGAACAGTCTGCTTGACCGGGTAGGCAAATGAGTCGTCGTTTCGATTGGTTGCGTACGCTGTTAGTTCGTCCCCTGGCTTTGCCGGAGCTGGAACGTATGAAAAAAAGTTGATAATTCGGTCTGCCTTCCAATAAATACGGTTCAGGCCCATTTGGTATGGAAGTAGCGACGCTCCGCCGTATAACTCGGGCGACGGAACTTTGAGAATAGTGGTGATGGATGTTTTTATCGGAAAAAAGATTGCGCCCGGGTAAGTACCACATAGCGGATAGTCTGGAGTGCCACGAGAACATGTCGAGGGCGGCTCCTGGCCAATGACCAGTTTGGTAGGCTGTGAGCTGATACCAGTTACATACACCGAAAATGAAATGCCCTTGCCTGGCAGGTCTAGCAGATTCAATTGAGTCATCGTGAAGTTACGGTCAGACCCTGTGGTTACCTCCTTCAAGATGACCCCATCGCTGGTTAACGCCGTTACCAGGAAAGGGCCTGTTGCTGTGGTCCCAACGATAGTCCCGGAGATGGATGTGTCACTTTTAGAAAGCGGTGTCGTGATGCAAACTTCCGGGCCATTCTGGCCAATGAATTTCTTGTTGATCAGGTCGCTGCACTCTTCGCGGACCGTTGAAGCAGTCGCGTCCTGATAAACGTTGCAACCGATTAAACCCATTCCCAGTGTCGCGCAAAAAAGTAAAGTTTTGGCCGTATTCATGTTCAAGTCCTTTTGGTTTCAACAGTAAGTTACGGCGCCAGTATCTCCTCGCATGTCTCAAGCATCTACTATCATAATTGACAGTAGTGATCAGTTGTTTCGGGTTTGGACAGATCGTTTTTCAATGGGTCATACCGCGTTCGATACCGGTGAGAAAAGCTCTGTGCGTAGGGTGGGATAGATCAGTTCATTGATGAAACGTATACCGATCCTTCCCGGTATGCTTTGACTCATACAGGGCTTCATCGGCCTTGATCAGCGCCTGGTTCAGCGTGTCGCCATCGAGCACCCGGGCCAGGCCGATGCTGATGGTTACCGGATGTCGGGCGGGTTGCTCGCGCACCACTTGACACAATTTGCCTGCCAACGCCTCGACGTCTTCACGGCGCACGCCGGCCAGGTAAATCGCGAACTCTTCGCCGCCCAACCGCGCATATTCGTAGTGCGACATCACCGATTTGATGTTCTGGGCGATGCGCTTGAGCACTTCGTCGCCGATGTCATGGCCATAGACATCGTTGACCTTCTTGAAATTGTCGATATCGACCATCGCCAGGTAGTGGTCGTTTTCCCGCGGCACATTATTCAACTGTTGGCTGGCGTGGGTCATGAACGAGCGGCGGTTGGGAATTTCGGTGAGCGTGTCGACGTAGGCCTGGTCCAGCAGCAGCTTGAACATGATGAAGTTGTAGAGCTTGGCCCTGCGCAGGGTCAGGAAGCTGTAGAGGGTCAGGCCGCAGATAAATGTCGAGTAACTGATGGCCATCACATCCCTCAGCTCCATCAGTTCAATACCGGTGTGGTAGAAGGGATTGAGAAACGACCAGGTGACGAATTGCGCGGCAAAGTAAGACCAGCGGCTCAGCGGTAATACCGAGGCAGTGAACAGGGTGGTCGAAGCCGCCAGCAATAGCCAGGCGGGTTGGTGATCGCCGGACAGCCCTTCGGTCAGCAGCCGCGTGCCGAATGCAATGGTGAATACAAACAGCAGGTTCAGCTTCTGGAAGTGCCGGGCATCGCGGATCAACAGCAGGATGACGACCAGTATCGAGAAGACACCGATAAACACCAGTGAACGCCAGGTAAACGGCAGTCCGCCGATGAAACTGAGGATCAGGTCGTAAACAACCCAGATCGCAATGCTGGCGATGTAGATCAATACGCAAAAGGTGCGTAGCCGTTCAAATTCATGCTGGAGAAATTCAGCTTCAAGCTCAGCGGGTGCCGCTTTTTTCAGCACTTCATCTTCAATGGTTTTATACATCGCCGACCTTGCTGTTGTGCTGGTTGTCGAGGATTACCTTGCCCCACGGACGGTAGCGCAGGGAGAAAACCGATGTCGGGTGGCAACCCGGCGATGTCGATTGGGGGGGCATCGGTTCGGCACGGAAGGGTTGCCCGGCCGCGCTGACTTGCCGGAAGGCTTCCCTGACGATGCCGATGGAGCAGGGCAGCGCACTGGCGTAGTCGCTGCGAATCAAGGGCGGCAAACGTGCGGTGCCGGCGCCGTCCTGCCACCACACCTGAATACCGGCGTTCGCCACCTCGCCCAGCCATTGACCGTTGACTTGCGGCGCGAGTTTGCCGACGTTGAATACGCTGATGTGCAAAGGTGCGTCGAGTTTTGCGGAAAAGTCCTTGAGCTGGCGTTGCAACGTTTGCCGGCGATCCAGCGGCAGAAAGTGCAGGTCATCCAGCTCCATGGGCAAGTACCAGCCGCTGACCGGGAGTTTCCAGTCTTTGCGCAGCTTCTGCTGCTGGGTCAGCGATAGCCCCAGCTGCGTCTGCCAGTACATTGCCAGCCCGGCGCTGTCCAACGCGTCGATGCGCTGGTAATAGGCCGGGTCCATGCGCAGCCCCAGCACCAGTTTCAAGCCTTGGGCCTGGGCCAGTTTCAGGCTGCCCGCGAGCCAGCCGTTGGCACCGCCGAAGTCCGAATCGCCGTAGGCCGTCCACTGCACGATCACCGTGTGCGCACCTTGGCGGGCGGTGTCCTGCCAGATTCGCTGCCATTGCGCCTGGCTCAGGCTGGCATCGGCATTGAGCGGCTGATAGAAAATCCGCTCGTCCGCATGGCTCGCCACCCCACCCAGCAACAGGCACACAACCAATAGGAATCGCCTCATCAGAAATTCAACTCCACGCCCAGCAGCACACCGTTGCCGCCTTCATACAGATTGCCGCCCAGCCATTGCTGATACTCGGTGCGTACCGACAGGTGTGCGCGGTAGGCGTTGTAGAGGTCATCGTTGAACCACCATTGCCAACGCAAGCCGAGCCCGGTGCGCAGATCCTGGCGCCAGTCGTTGCTCGGGTCCTGGCTGGAAAACTCAAGAAAACCGTATGGCATGACGGTTTGTGCGCCGTTGAACGGCAGCTTCCAGGTGTGCCCTTGCTGGAAGCGCGACAGCCATTGATGGTCGCCGGCCTTGGTCCACCATGCCGCGTCAAGGTAGAGGAAGCGTTCTTCCCAATCGCTTTCATCGACCCGCCAATCATTGCGGAATCGCCCCTGGTCAAGGAACGAGGCCGTTGTACGCAGTAGATAGTCGGTAGAGGTGTGGCCGTCCTGACGATGATCGCCGACCTGATCGGACAGTTTTTCCGGAACCAGCATCTGCCCAAGGCTCAGGCCGTGGTTGTCTTCATCATCGAACTGGCTTTGTTTGTAGATCTCGCCGTAGAAGTTGATGTTGGCGGTGCCCCAGGGCTTGTAGCGCAGACCGACGCCGGTGCCGAGGGATTCGGCATAGCTCGACCAGCCTACGCCACCGAGCAGCACGCGGCCGTAGACCGACAACGTGCTGCCGGCGCGGCTGGGTTCTTCACCTAGCGCGTGGTCCCACATGGCCAGTTGCACGTTCTGCGAGCTGGAGCGACGTTGCGTGCCGGTGCTGTCGTCGGGGCGCAGGATGTCGTTGGTCGATACCCCGGCCGGTGACCAGGTGCTGGCGATGGTGACGGAGTCGCGACGGGACAGGCTTTCATGGGCGCGACGCTGGCGATAGCGTCGCGCCTCCATGCTGCCATCCTCGTCGTCGGCGGCCACCGGGTTCTGCTCCAGGTCGATCACGCGTTCCAGTTCTTTGCGCGCCGAGGCGCTGTCTTCGACCTCGTCATAACGCCAGGCCAGGGTTTCGCCAAGGCGATAGTCCTCCGGGAAGTCCTGGGTCGCACGTTGCAGATAGGGGATGGCGCGGGTGCGTTCTGCCTTGGTGCCAGCACCGGCCAGGCGCACGCCGTAGTCGGCACGATAGCGGGGATTGGCCGGATCGCGGCGCACGGCTTCGGCCAGCCATTCGGTACTTTGTTGCAGGTCGCCGGCCTTTTGCGCCGTGACCGAGGCAGCATAGAAGTGCTCGGCATCCGGTGCCAGTTGCAGGGCGGAACGCTGGCGCTGCAGCGCGAGCGTGTGATCGCCCCGGGCATCGGCAATTGCCGCGCCCAACGCCCACTCGTTGGCGCCGCGGGTGTGGCTGGCTTGCCAATACCGTTCGGCCGTTTGCGTGTCGCCGATATTCAGGGCTCCGCGACTGGCGGTGAGTCGGGCATTGTCGCTGAGTTCGGCATCCGGAAAGCTGCGCCAGATGGCCAGGGCACCCGCCGAGTCGCCGGCAGCTTCCAGGGCGTAAGCGAGTGGCAGGCGACTGTTTCGATCACCCAGTTTTTCGGCGGCCTGGTAATACACCACCGCTTCACCGGGGCGCTCCGGCATCGCACAACGACCAAGGGCTCGGTAGTCTCCCGCGGCTTGCGGGTGATCGCCAATCACCTGTTGAACGGCGTCGCACTGGCCGTTTTCCGCCAGTTGCGCCAACAGTTGCCCGCGAGTGGCGGGGTCGACGCGGTTGAGCAACGAAACGATGCGCTGCTGTTGTGCCGCGGTGGGGGTGGACGCGGCATACAACCCCGCCAACCGTTGCAGCAGGGGGGGCGGCAGCTTGCCTGCGTGGCGGTCGTAGGCCGTTTCGAGCAACTGTTGCGCCTGTTCCCGTTGGCCGGCATTCAATGCCAGATAGGTGGCCTGATCGAGCGATTTGAGGTTGCCGGTCTGCTGGTAGTGCCGCTCCCAGAGGGCCGCCGCTTCACGGTTGCGACCCGATGCCTGGAGCAGCTCGGCGCGGCGTTTGACCACGTCGGCGGTCTGCGGCTGGCTGGCAAGGTAATCCATGACTTCGTCACTGCGGCCCTCATCCTGCCAGACGTCGAGCAGACGTTCGCGGCGTCGCGAGTCCCAGGGTTCCGGCAGGCGTGTCGCTTGCAGCAGTTCGGTGGCTTGCAGGCGCTGGGCGAGGATCAGCCAGGCCTGCGGATCCTCTTCGGGTTGGCAACTTTTCAACTGGGTCAGCGCGGTTTGCGGATCATGGCGCGAAAGCCAGTCGACCGTCTCCAGGCAGGGCCGCTGCAACTCGGCGCTCAGGCGTTGCACTGTGGCGCTGTCGCCGGTCTGCCGCGCCAGTTCCCACAGACGCTGGCGTTGCGCCGGATCGGCAAGGTCGGCAGGTGGCAGCGACTGCATCCAGCGCTCTGCCAGCTGGATGTGGCCCATGGCAATCGCCCGGTCGACCATGGCCAGTCGAGCCTTGCGCGCCGCTTCCGGGCTTGGCGCTGTCTGCAGCAATTGCTGCAGGGGTTGTTCGTCGAGGCGTTGCACGTAGGCGTTGGCCAGGCGTTGCCAGCCTTGGGTATCGAGTTGTTTGTTCGCGGCCAGGGGCGCCAGCTCTTTGATGGTGCCGTCCCAATCGCGCAACTGTTCGGACCAATTGGCACGCGCCAGATGCAGCAGGCGTGCGTCACCTTTGGGCGCCAGTTGCGCCAGCCAGTCATGGGCTTTGGCCGCGCCGCCGTACCTGGCCAGGCTCAGGCTGTAGGCCTGCCACAAACGGATGCGATGAGTGAGGTCGCTGCCGGCGATCCACTGTTCCACCTGTTCGCTACCCGGCGGATCCTGTTCTATCCAGGTCAGGCGCAGGTTGAGCAGGGCTTCGCTGTTGGCCGGAGTGTCGGGCAGTGCCTGCACGGCGTCGTTGTAGCGTCGCTGTTTGACCAGCGATTGCACGAGCAGGGCCTGTGCCTCTTCGTTTTTTGGCACTTTGCTCAACAGGTGGCGCATCAGCCGTTCGACTTCCTTCCAGTTGCCTTTTTTCGCTTCGCGGTAACTGCGGTCCATGTAAGGGAAGCTGCGAAACTGCTCGAAGTCGGTCAACGGTTCGGCCTGGACCCACGCCACCGTGCACAGGCTGAACAGCAGGCCGCCGACCAGCAGAGTCTGACGGGGGATGGGCTTCATGCGACCTCTCTGGCAATGCGGTAGGCGGCTTGCTGTTCACTGGACTGATCGGCCAGGGCCTGTTCGAGAACCGCCCGGGTGATCATGCCGCGATCGATCAGGTGTTCGCCCAGGGACATTTTTTCCGCATCGAAGTCGATCAATGCCTGATTGAACAAGGTTGCCGGGACCATGCCGCGCACTTGCAACAAATTGCCCAGCAGCACCTGATGATGGCTGACACGTTCGAGCAGGCTTTCATCGTCCTGATGCCGCTCAAGCACCCCGAGCATCTGGCGCACTTCCTCGCTTTGACGAGGGCTGGCGTACCAGTAGCGAATCCCCAGGGTCACCCGGCCCTGGGGTGCGAGGCGGCAACGTACCGGGCGTTTGAGCTGACGGCTGATTGCGCCTTGGGACACCTGGCTCACCGGGCCTTCGGAGGCCAGCACCAGTGTGTCGCCTTCCTCGGCAACCGGTAGCACCCCGTAGTGCGTGGCGATCTTGCGCGGCACGGTATCGATCAGGCGCTTGTCGAGCTTGAACGGGTTGAGCGGGGCCCATTCCAGGTCCAGTTGTTCGGCCAGGATCTGCACCAGTTGCGTGGTGTCGATGTGCCCGCGCAGTAGCAATTCCCGACCCAGGCGTCGGCGCACCGGGTTGGTCACCGCCGCTTGCAGTTGTTCCTCGGTCAGCAGTCCTTTTTCCACCAGCCGATGCCCCAGCGGGGTGCGCTGGGCCTGGGTCAATGCGGGGAATTCGTGGGTGGTTTTATCCCAGGCCACGCGACGTGAATCGCCCATTTCCATGACCTGGCGCAACGCCCGCAGGTTGGCGAAGAAGTTGACGAAGTTGCTCCACATCATCCGGGGGGCGGACAACAGCCCTTCGCCCAGACCGTAATAACGAGTGACGAACCAACCGCGCTGGAACAGCCGATTGAGCAGCATCAGGCCATTGAGCCACAGCAAGGTCGCCAGCAATGAACTGTCGGCAAGGATCGACGGATAACGCCAGGCATTGGGTGAAATCACCGTCACCAACCACATCGCCAGCAGCACCAGAAACAGCAGATTGACCAGGAAGCTCAACAGGTACGCGATCAAGCCGCGACGATCTCGCCACAGGAAGTAGTTGAGCAGGCCCTTGGGGCTCCAGCCGAGGTTCTTGGTGCCCTGGAACACGATGCCGACAATCCAGCGCGACTTCTGCCGGATCGCGTGTTGCAAGTCCCGGGGAAAGTGCTCGCGCACGCAGATCACCTGGGAGAAGGCGCGGTTCATGCCGAACACCCATGGCTGTTCCAGCGCCAGTTTCGGGTCGGTCACCGAATAGCGGGCGAAGATGCACTTCATGCCTTTTTGCTTGAGGCGAAAGCCGATGTCGTAGTCTTCGGTGAGGCTCTGCACGTCGAAGGCAATACCGTCACCGTCTACGAGCAGCGCACTGATGGCCTTGCGGCTGAAACAGGTGCCGACTCCGGCGCTGGGCACTTGCCCGGTCAATGCCTCGCGCACGATGACATCCTTGCCGTGGTTCTCGGCAAACTCGTCGACGTAGTGCCCGGCGGTGAAGCCTTTCCATTCCGGGGCGTAGGGGTAGACCGGAATCTGGATCAGGTCCTTGGCCGGTAGCAGGTAGTTGAACAGACGCAATTCCATGGGCGAAATCACGTCCTCGGCATCGTGCAGGATGAAGCCGGCGAACTGGATTTTCGCATCGTTTTCAAAGCGCAGGATGGCGTCGATCACGTTGTTCAGGCAGTCCGCCTTGCTGGTCGGGCCGGGGCGCGCGCACACCACTTTGTGCACGTTGGGGTAGTGCAGGCACACCGCATCGACGTCGGCCTGGGTCTCGGCGTCGTTGGGGTAGGTGCCAACGAAAATCTGATAGTTCTCGTAGTCGATGGTCGAGGCGGCCAGGCGCGCCATTTCGCCGACCACGCCGACTTCGTTCCACGCCGGCACCATGATCGCCAGTGGCTTTTCGCCGATGGTGTACAACCGCTCCTCATCGGCGCGCTCGAATTTTTCATAGATCCGCCAGCGTCGGATCAGTTTGCGGGTCCAGTACACCAGGTCGATGAACAGGTCATCGAGCCCGAGTATGAACATCAGCAGGGCCAGGATAATGGCGAGGTATTTGAGACCGAACAACACATAGGCAAAGAAGTCGACCCACTCCAGGCTCATACGGCTTTTCCCGAGGCCGCGCGATGTTTGAGCCAGACCCCGAGACGATTGGCGATACGCTCGCTGGCATGCCCGTCGCCGTACGGGCTGTGGATTCGACTCATGCGCTGGTACGTGGCTTCGTCATCGAGCAACAGGCTGGACTCCTTGACGATCCGGTCGGTATCGGTGCCCACCAGCAGCACCGTCCCGCCTTCCAGCACCGAAGGCCGTTCAGTGACATCGCGCAGCACCAGCAGCGGTTTGCCGATGGCCGGGGCTTCCTCCTGGATGCCGCCGGAGTCGCTGAGGATGAAGTGCGCGCGGCCCATCAGCCAGACGAAATGCTGGTAGTCCTGTGGTGCCACCAGATAGATGTTGGGCTTGTCCGAGAGCACGCTGTACACCGCGTTTTGCACCTGCGGATTGAGGTGCACCGGGTAGACGAACTGCACGTCGGGATAGCGTTGGGCGAGGGTGGCCAACGCCAGGCAGATCTGGCGGAAACCGCCGCCGAAGTTCTCCCGGCGATGCCCGGTGATCAGCACCATGCGCCGGTTGTCATCGAGCACGGCAAGTGCCGAGTCGGCGGCCGGGTGCCACTGGGTTGCCTGTTGGTGGTCGCGCATCCACACCAGGGCGTCGATCACCGTGTTACCGGTCACTTCGATGTTGGCCTTGGGCACACCTTCGCGCAGCAGGTTGTCTTCGCTCTTGGTGGTCGGTGCGAAATGCAGGTCGGCGATAACGCCGGTCAGGTGCCGGTTGGCTTCCTCCGGCCAGGGTGCGCGCAGGTTGCCGGTACGCAATCCGGCCTCGACATGGCCGATGGGCAACTGGCGATTGAAGGCGGCAAGGGCGGCAATGAAACTGGTGGTGGTGTCGCCGTGTACCAGCACGATATCCGGCTGCACTTGCTCGTAGGCTTTGTCGAGATGCCCCAGCAGTTGTTCGGAGAGTCCGTTGAGGGTCTGGCCCTGGGTCATCACTTGCAAATCTTCGTCGACCGTCAGTTCGAACGAATCGAGCACTTGTTTGAGCATTTCCCGGTGCTGGCCGGTGGAGCAGATGTTCAGGTCGATACCGGGCCAGCTACGCAGAACGCGCGCCAGTGGTGCCATCTTGATGGCCTCCGGACGCGTGCCGAACACCATCATGACTTTGAAGGACATGAACCCCTCCTGGGACTGCACACGCCGACGCAATGCGGCTGTTTAGACCGGTTATCACTGGAACATTGAATAAAGCAGCCGGACAGGGGGTTGTCCAATGAGCGGCAGTGACTGGCATCTGTCCTGCCGTATTGCAGGGACTGCCCTGAATTGACTCATGGCGCGCCCGGTTGTGAACCAGATACCCGCCTTTTGTAGCCAACGGTAGCGGTCAGGGTTCCGTGCGTTTGGTAACGTTTTTTCCTCACCTCACGCATCCCTCTGATTCAAAACAAATTTCAATCCCCCTCACATTCCCTCCACATCCTGTGGCACACTTTCTGCTGTCTATTCCGTTGTTACATACAATGTTCCGGTATAACGGAATAAACATCACCCTGGAGTGCTTGCCATGCATCGCCGACCTTCCTTGTTCAAAGCGTGTGTTTTTCTTTTCGCGGCTTCTGCTGCTGCCATGGGCGTGGCTCAGGCGGCGGACAGCAAGCTCGACAGTGTTCTGGCTCGCGGCAAATTGATTGTAGGCACTGGCAGCACCAATGCGCCTTGGCACTTCCAGGGCGCGGATGGCAAGTTGCAGGGTTTCGATATCGATATCGGGCACATGATCGCCAAGGGATTGTTCAACGACCCGACCAAGGTCGAGTACGTGGTGCAGTCGTCCGATGCGCGGATCCCGAACCTGCTGACCGACAAGGTCGACATCAGTTGCCAGTTCATCACCGTGACGGCCAGCCGTGCGCAGCAAGTGGCGTTCACCCTGCCGTACTACCGCGAAGGCGTCGGCCTGCTGCTGCCGGCCAACAGCAAGTACAAGGAAATCGACGACATGCAAGCCGCCGGTGACAGTCTCACCGTAGCGGTGCTGCAAAACGTCTATGCCGAAGAGCTGGTGCATCAGGCGCTGCCCAAGGCCAAGGTCGATCAGTACGACAGCGTGGACCTGATGTACCAGGCCGTGAACTCCGGTCGCGCCGACGCGGCGGCCACCGACCAGTCTTCGGTGAAATACCTGATGGTGCAGAACCCCGGCCGTTATCGCAGCCCGGTTTATGCCTGGAGCCCGCAGACCTATGCGTGCGCGGTCAAGCGCGGCGACCAGGACTGGCTGAACTTCGTCAACACCACCCTGCATGAGGCCATGACCGGCGTTGAGTTCCCGACTTACGCGGCGTCCTTCAAGCAGTGGTTCGGCGTAGACCTGCCAACGCCGAAGATCGGTTTCCCCGTCGAATTCCAATGATCCCGTGAGAGTGGGGCGCCGCTGAGCGCCCCGCTCAAGGTACTGCTGACCATGAACTATCAGTTGAACTTTGCCGCCGTATGGCGCGATTTCGACACCTTGCTGGCGGGGCTCGGTCTGGGCCTTGAGCTGGCCCTGGTGTCGATCGCCATCGGCTGCGTGATCGGCCTGATGATGGCGTTTGCTTTGCTGTCGAAGCACCGCGCATTGCGGGTGCTGGCGTCGGTGTATGTCACGGTGATCCGTAACACGCCGATCCTGGTGTTGATCCTGTTGATCTACTTTGCGTTGCCCAGCCTGGGCATTCGTCTGGACAAGATTCCGTCGTTCATCATCACCCTGTCGCTGTATGCCGGGGCGTACCTGACCGAAGTGTTCCGCGGCGGTCTGCTGAGCATTCCCAAGGGCCAGCGTGAAGCCGGCCTGGCCATTGGCCTGGGCGAGTGGCAGGTCAAGGCCTACGTGACGGTGCCGGTGATGCTGCGCAATGTGTTGCCGGCGCTGTCGAACAACTTCATTTCGCTGTTCAAGGACACCTCGCTGGCGGCGGCGATTGCCGTGCCGGAGCTGACCTATTACGCGCGCAAGATCAATGTCGAGAGCTACCGGGTGATTGAAACCTGGCTGGTGACCACGGCGCTCTATGTGGCGGCCTGTTACCTCATTGCCATGATGCTGCGTTACCTCGAGCAGCGTCTGGCGATTCGCCGATAGGAGGCTCCATGTACGAATCCCCCAGTTGGTTGCATGAGTTGTGGGTGGCGCGCGAAGTGCTGTGGCAAGGCTTTGTGACCAGTGTCCAGGTGTCGGTGCTGGCGATTTTGCTCGGCACGCTCGTTGGCGTTGTCGCCGGTCTGGTACTGACCTACGGCAAGTTCTGGATGCGCGCTCCGTTTCGTTTTTATGTCGATGTGATTCGCGGCACGCCTGTGTTCGTGCTGGTGTTGGCATGTTTCTACATGGCGCCGGCGCTAGGCTGGCAGATCGGCGCGTTCCAGGCCGGAGCGCTGGGGTTGACGCTGTTCTGCGGCTCCCACGTCGCCGAGATCGTGCGCGGTGCATTGCAGGCCTTGCCGCGCGGACAAATGGAAGCGAGCAAGGCCATCGGCCTGACGTTCTACCAGGCCCTCGGATACGTGCTGTTGCCCCAGGCGTTGCGGCAGATCCTGCCGACCTGGGTCAACTCGTCTACCGAGATCGTCAAGGCCTCGACCCTGTTGTCGGTGATCGGTGTGGCGGAATTGCTGCTCAGTACCCAGCAGATCATTGCCCGGACCTTCATGACCCTGGAGTTTTACCTGTTCGCCGGTTTCCTGTTCTTCGTCATCAACTACGGCATCGAGTTACTCGGCCGGCACATTGAAAAGCGGGTGGCTTTGCCATGACTCAGACTCAATCCAATGCACAGAACGGCCAACCGCTGCTGGACATTCGCGGCCTGCACAAGCGCTACGACCAACTCGAAGTGCTCAAGGGCGTCGACCTGACCATGCAGCGCGGCAACGTGGTGACGCTGATCGGCTCCAGCGGCTCGGGCAAGACCACGCTGCTGCGCTGCGTGAACATGCTTGAAGAATTCCAGGGCGGGCAGATCCTGCTTGATGGCGAGTCCATCGGTTATGACGAGGTCAACGGCAAACGCATTCGCCACCCGGAAAAGGTCATTGCCCGTCATCGCGCCATGACCGGCATGGCGTTCCAGCAGTTCAACCTGTTTCCGCACCTGACGGCATTGCAGAACGTCACCCTGGGCCTGCTCAAGGTCAAGAAGCTGCACAAGGACCAAGCGGTGGCCCTGGCCGAGAAATGGCTGGAGCGTGTCGGCCTGCTGGAGCGGCGCGATCACTTTCCCGGTCAGTTGTCTGGCGGTCAGCAGCAGCGCGTGGCGATTGCCCGGGCAATTGCGATGAACCCGAGCCTGATGCTGTTCGACGAAGTCACTTCGGCGCTGGACCCGGAGCTGGTCAGCGAAGTGCTCAATGTGATCAAGGGCCTGGCCGACGATGGCATGACCATGCTGCTGGTGACCCACGAAATGCGCTTCGCCTTCGAGGTGTCGGACAAAATCGTTTTCATGAATCAGGGGCGAATTGAAGAGCAGGGTCCGCCCAAGGAACTGTTCGAGCGCCCGCAATCGCCGCGTCTGGCTGAATTTCTCAAAAGCACGCGGTTTTAAACACTCAATTTTCAATCAGGAGAAACACTCATGAGCATTACTCGTTACGGCACCGGCAGCACCGCCGCTGGCGGCACGCCACGTCCTTTCGCCCGCGCCGTTGAAGCCGATGGCTGGCTGCACGTTTCCGGCCAGGTGCCTGCGAAGGATGGCGAGATCATTGTGGGTGGCATCGTCGAGCAGACCCACCAGACCATGAAGAACCTGATCGCGATTCTTCAAGAGGCCGGTTATGGCCTGGAGGATGTGGTGCGTGCCGGGGTGTGGCTGGAGGATCCGCGGGATTTCACCAGTTTCAACAAGGTCTTCTCCGAGTACTTCAAACCCGAGCACGCACCGGCGCGGGCCTGTGTGCAGGCGAACATGATGGTCGACTGCAAGGTCGAGATCGACTGTATTGCCTACAAGAAAAAGGCCTGAGAATTGCGGTGAATTCTTCGCGAGCAGGCTCGCTCCCACAATTGGAATGCGTTCTCCTGTGGGAGCGAGCCTGCTCGCGAAAGCGGCCTAACAGTCACCACAGCACTCTGGTTAAACTCCCGGCACTCTGAATGGGAACCACTGAAATGACCGAAGACACCATCAAGCGCCGGGCACGCGGTCTGGACCGGGCGTTCGATATCCTCGATTTCCTCAAGGAGATCGGCCAGCCCCTGCGCCCGAACGACATCGCCAACGGCATCGGCAGCCCCAAATCCACGGTCTACGAACTGGTGGCTTCGCTGCTGGAGCGGCGGATCCTGGAGCCGGTGGGCAAGGACGGTCATGTCTACCTCGGTCGTCAGTTGTACTTTCTCGGCCAGGCGCATTTGCGCCATTTCGACCTCACCCGCGAGGCCGATCACGCCCTGCAGGAAATCGTCAGCCAGACCCATGAAACGGCACAGATGTGCCTGCTCAACGGGCGCAAATACACCGTTGCGCTGATGAAGGAGGGGGAACGGCATTTCCGCATTTCCTCGGACATCGGCGAAAACGCACCCATCCCCTGGACCGCTTCCGGGCGCCTGTTGCTGGCGCACTTGAGCGACCAGGAAATCGTCGACCTGATCGACCACGACGACTTCATCCTGCCCGATGGCGAGCGTCTGCCGCTTGAGCAGTTCCTCAAGGAAATCCGTCAGGCCGGTATCGATGGTTTCTTCTCTTTCGATAGTGTCGCCGACACCTTTACCCATTGCTTCGCCGCGCCGGTCAAAGACCCCAGGGGCGTGGCCATCGCGACCCTGTGCATCGTCGCCCCCCGGGCCGACGCCAGGAACAACTATAACGACTATCGCCGGGTGCTGATCGAAAGCGCCAACAGCCTGGCCCGTCGCATCAACGAATAACAGCGGCTGCCTGCGGCCGCGAGAACGAGGAGTTCGACCATGTCTTCTGCCCCCAATACAGCCAACGTGGATAAAGGCGCAGCCCCGATCGGCGCCAGCCTGGTGCGCGACGTCAGCCTGCCCGCGCTGGTGCTGCACCGCGAGGCGCTGGAGCACAACATCCGCTGGATGCAGGCGTTCGTCAGTCACAGCGGTGCAGAGCTGGCGCCCCATGGCAAGACCAGCATGACCCCCGCGTTGTTCCGTCGCCAACTGGACGCCGGTGCCTGGGGCATCACCCTGGCCAGTGCCACACAAACCCGTGCGGCCTACGCCCATGGCGTGCGCCGTGTGCTGATGGCCAACCAGTTGGTTGGCACGCCGAACATGGCGCTGATCGCCGACCTGTTGGCCGATCCGGCGTTCGACTTCTATTGCATGGTCGACCACCCGGACAACGTCGCTGACCTCGGCGCCTATTTCGCCTCCCGCGGCGTGCGCCTGAACGTCATGATCGAATACGGCGTGGTCGGTGGTCGATGCGGTTGCCGCAGTGAACAGGAGGTGCTCGACCTGGCCAAGGCCATCGCCGCGCAACCGGCCCTGGCCCTGACCGGGATCGAAGGCTATGAAGGGGTGATCCATGGCGATCACGCCGTGACCGGTATTCGCGATTTCGCCGCATCGCTGGTGCGTCTGGCGGTGCAGTTGCAGGACAGCGGCGCGTTCGCCATTGCCAAGCCGATCATCACCGCGTCGGGTTCGGCCTGGTACGACCTGATTGCCGAATCCTTCGAAGCGCAGAACGCCGCTGGCCGTTTCCTCAGCGTGCTGCGTCCTGGCAGTTATGTGGCTCACGACCATGGCATCTACAAGGAGGCGCAGTGCTGCGTGCTCGACCGGCGCAGCGACCTGCACGAAGGCCTGCGTCCGGCGCTGGAAGTGTGGGCGCACGTGCAGTCGTTGCCCGAGCCTGGGTTTGCGGTGATTGCCCTGGGTAAACGCGACGTGGCCTACGACGCGGGTTTGCCGGTGCCGTTGCTGCGATACAAGGCGGGTGTGGTGCCGGCCAGCGGCGATGATGTGAGTGCCTGCAAAGTCACCGCCGTGATGGACCAGCATGCGTTCATGACTGTAGCGCCGGGGGTTGATCTGCGGGTGGGCGACATCATTTCGTTCGGCACTTCGCACCCGTGCCTGACGTTCGACAAGTGGCGCATCGGCTGTCTGGTGGACGAGCAACTGAACGTCATCGAGACCATGGAAACCTGTTTCTAAGGTTCAGGACCGAGGCGCGGCCTTCGCGAGCAGGCTCGCTCCCACAGGAGGCCACATTCCATTGTGGGAGCGAGCCTGCTCGCGAAGGCAACCGCACAGACAACACAGCAACACCAGAGAGAACGCAAAATGAACACCATCAACACCCTGGGCCCCGACGCTCCACGCATCGCCCTGATCGGCGAGTGCATGATCGAGTTGCAGCATCGCGCCGATGGCAGCCTGCAACAGAGCTTCGGTGGCGACACCTTGAACACGGCGGTGTACCTGTCCCGGGAACTGGGGGCGAGCGGCACCGTGGACTACGTCACCGCCCTGGGCGATGACAGTTTCAGCGATGCGATGTGCCGCAGTTGGGCGGCGGAAAACATCGGGCTCGGCATGGTTCAGCGTCTGCCCGGACGTCTGCCGGGTTTGTATTGCATCCAGACTGACTCGGCGGGCGAGCGGCGCTTTCTGTACTGGCGCAATGAAGCGGCGGTTCGCGATTGCTTCACTACGCCGGCCGCCGAGCCGATCCTGGCGGCGCTGCCGGATTACGACGTGCTGTACTTCAGCGGTATCACCCTGGCGGTACTCGGCGTGCAAGGCCGGGGAAAATTGCTGCAAACCCTGGTTGAAGCCCGTCAGCGCGATGCGCGAATAGTGTTCGACAACAACTACCGGCCGCGGCTGTGGGCCTCGGTCGAGGACGCCCGGGCGGCGTATCGCCAGGTGCTGGCGCATGTCGACCTGGCGTTGCTGACCGTGGAGGACGAACAGGCGCTGTTCGGTTATGCCGATTGTGACGCGGTGTTTGCCGCGTATGAGCAGATCGGTACGCCGGAGGTGGTGCTCAAGCGCGGTGCTCAAGCGTGCCTGATTCGTTGCACGGGCGAGTCCTTCGAAGTGCCGGCGCAGAAGGTCGAGCGGGTGGTGGACACCACGGCGGCGGGGGATTCGTTCAGTGCGGCGTATCTGGCTTCGCGGCTCATGGGCGGTAGTCCCGAGGAAGCCGCCGAGGCCGGGCATCGGTTGGCGAGCCGGGTGATTCAGGTGCCGGGGGCGTTGATCCCGAGATAAGTGGTGGATGGCCGCTGGCTGCGCCATCGGATCGCGAGCAGGCTCGCTCCCACAGGGGATCGCATTCCAGTGTGGGAGCGAGCCTGCTCGCGAAGAGGCACTCAAGCCAAATGCATCAATCCCGGTAGAACACCTGCACCAGGTGATACCCGAACTTGCTCTTGATCGGCCCGTGGACCACCCGCAGCGGTTTCTTGAAGATCACCGCGTCGATCACGCCGACCATCTGCCCCGGCCGTACTTCACCGAGGTCACCGCCGCGCTTGCCCGATGGGCAGGTCGAATACTTCTTGGCCAGCACATCAAACGCTTCACCCTTGGCGATGCGTTGTTTGAGCTGCTCGGCTTCTTCCGAGGTTTTCACCAGAATATGGCGGGCTTGAGCTTTCATGTGGCGGTTACCTTGCAACGGTGGTGGCTATGTACGAGCCAGCGGGGCGCGCGATTATGCCTCAACTCAGTCCGGTTGGCCGATCATCGTGCGAATCTTGTTGGCCAGCAGTTCGATGGAAAACGGTTTGCTCACCATGTCCATGCCTTCTTCGAGGAAACCCTGGCGCTCGGCGGCGATCTCCGCGTAACCGGTCATGAACAGCACTTTCAGTCCGGGACGATGCTGGCGGGCGATTTCTGCCAGTTGCCGGCCATTCATGCCCGGCAACCCCACGTCGGTCACCAGCAGGTCCACCCGCAGGTCTGACTCCAGCACCGGCAGGGCGCCCCTGGCATCTTCGGCTTCATGGGCGCGATAACCGAGCTCCTTGAGCAGGTCCAGTACCAGCATGCGCACCGCCGCATCGTCCTCGACCAGCATCACGGTCTCGCCGGCAATCGCCGCCGGTGCCTCGCCGACGACGGCTGGCAGGACCTTTTCCGGCTCGGTCGAGTGCAGGCGCGGCAGGTACAAGCGCACGCTGGTGCCCCGGCCGGGCAGGCTGAACAGACTGACGTGGCCCCCCGATTGCTGGGCGAAACCGTAAATCATCGACAAACCCAAACCGGTGCCCTGGCCGATGGGCTTGGTAGTGAAGAACGGGTCGAATGCCTTGGCCAGCACCGAGGGCGTCATGCCGGTGCCGTTGTCGCTGACGGCAATCATCACGTAGTCGCCGGCCTTGACCGGTTCCAGGGTCGTGAGGTCACTGCCGTCGAGGTACAGGTTGGCAGTTTCGATCTGCAATTCACCGCCCTCGGGCATGGCGTCCCGAGCGTTGATCACCAGGTTGAGCAAAGCGTTTTCCAGCTGGCTGACATCGGTGTTGACCCGCCAGAGGTTCTCGGCCAGTTGCAGTTTGAGTTCGATGTGGTCGCCCTTGGTGCGACTGAACAGGTCTGCGAGTGAATGAATCAACTCGTTGGGGTCCAGCGGCTTGCGGTTGAGCGACTGACGCCGGGAGAACGCCAGCAAGCGATGGGTGAGGGCGGCGGCACGGTTGGCCGAAGATACCGCCGCCTCGGTGAATCGGCCGATCTCGCTGACACGGCCGTCGGCGATGTAGCGCTGCATCAGGTCGAGGCTGCCAATGATGCCGGTGAGCATGTTGTTGAAGTCATGGGCGATGCCGCCGGTAAGCTGGCCGACCGCTTCCATTTTCTGCGCATGGCGCAAGGCGTCTTCGGCGCGCTCACGCTCGAACATCTCGTTTTGCAAACGCTCGTTGGCCTCGGCCAGTTGGCGGGTGCGGGCGGCAACCCGTTCCTCAAGGGTTTCGTTGAGGTTGCGCAGGGCTTCTTCGGTTTTTTTGCGTTCGGTTTCATCGATCACGAAGATGTAGAAACCGTTCACCGCGCCGTCCGCACCGTGGCGGGGCAGGTAATTCATCAAGGCCTGGCGGATGCTGCCGTCGCGGTGTGGGGTGCTGATACTGAAACTGCAGGGTCGGCCGGACAGCGCTTCGGTGATGTACGGGGCGCGTAGCGCATAGGCTTCTTCACCGAGCACTTCGAGAATGGTCCGCCCGTACAGCTCTTGCGGCGTCAGCCCGTACCAGTCGAGGTACGCCGCATTGTTCAGGCGAAAGCGTTCTTCGCGGTCGACGTAGCTGATCAGGACCGGCATGGCGTTGATGATCAGTTGCAGCTCGGTCTGGCTTTGGCGCAGGGCCTGTTCGGTGTGTTTGCGCTCGGTCAGGTCCAGGGCGGCGCCGAGGAAACGGATCGGCCGACCATGGTGATCCTTGTAACAGCGACCACGGGCAAACACCCAACGCATCTGGCCGTCGGATTGCAACAGGCGATATTCCTCGGCGTATTCGCTGCCGTGGGTGATGCAATGCTTGATGCTGCGGGCAATCAGGGCACGGTCCTGCGGGTGGACGCCGTGCAGGTACTCACTGATCGGCAACTGGTTGGCCATGGCCGGGTCGATACCGTGCAACTGGGCAAAATGCGCATCGGCGATGAAACGGTCCTCGCTGATGTCCCAGTCCCAGGTGCCGACCGCATCGGTGGCGGCGAGGGCCAATTGCAGGCGTTCCTCGGTTTCACGCTGGGCCTTGAGGCTGGCCGCCGAACGCTGTTCGAGTTCGAGGGCGATGCGCCGGCGTTCGTTGGTTTCGATGGCGGTGACCAGAATCCCGGCCACCTCGGCACTTTCGTCGCGGATCGGGCTGTAGGTCAGGTCGAGCCAGAAGTCAGACTCGCGGCCTTCACGTTGCAGGGTAAATAGCTGTTCGCTGTAGGTTCGCACCTGACCTTGCAGGACGGCGCGGTATATCGGGTCGGTAAAGTCTTTCAGCTCTGGCCAGGTCAGGTGTGCCGGTTGTCCGAACGCGTGTGGATGTTTGCTTCCGGCGAGCAGGGCGAAGCCGTCGTTGTAGATCTGCGTCAGTTGCGGGCCCCATAGCAGCAGCATCGGCATGGGTGAATGAATGACGATGTCCACGGCGGTTCGCAGGCTCTGTGGCCAGTTGCTGGCATCACCCAGCGGACTGTTTGCCCAGTCGAGCCGGGCTATCAGGGCCTGGGCATCACTGCCGGTCGGTATTGCGTTCATCAAGGAGTCCTGCGCCTGAGTCGCTCTATCTGGCATCTATTCTTGCACAGGTGACAGGCCCGGGTTGACTGTAGGAGCGAGCTTGCTCCGGGCGGCGTTCCGACGATGGTCGTCAACGATAACGCTGGTTGGCAGGTGCCCCGCGGCGCTCTCGAGTTTATCGCGAACAAGCTCGCTCCTACAGGTAACCCTGTTTCAATCCTGCAGTTCGGGCCTGTTTCGGTACTGTTCCAGCGCTTCGGGATTGGCCAGCGCATCGGTGTTCTTCACCTTTTGCCCATGCACCACATTGCGCACCGCCAACTCGACGACCTTGCCGCTGATGGTCCGGGGAATGTCGGTGACCGCGACAATTTTCTCCGGAACATGACGCGGCGTGGTGTTGGCGCGAATCGTCTGGCGGATCTGCTGTTGCAGCGCCTCGTCCAGTGCCAGCCCTTCGCGCAGCCGTACGAACAGCACCACCCGCACGTCATCCTGCCAGTGCTGACCGATGGCCACGCTGTCGAGCACCTGCGGGATCTTTTCCACCTGGCGATAGATTTCCGCCGTGCCGATGCGCACGCCGCCGGGGTTGAGCACGGCATCCGAGCGGCCGTGGATCAGCATCCCGCCATGGGGCAGTTGTTCGGCGTAGTCACCCTGGGCCCAGACGCCGGGGAACAGGCTGAAATAGGACTGGCGCAGCTTTTCGCCATCGGCATCGTTCCACAGGCCGATGGGTATCGCCGGGAAGTGGCGGGTGCAGACCAGTTCGCCTTTTTCGCCGATCACCGGCTGGCCGGCGTCGTTCCATACTTCGACGGCCATGCCCAGGCTCTTGCCCATGATTTCGCCACGCCTTACCGGTGACATGGGATTGCCGTTGACGAAGCACGAGACGATGTCGGTGCCACCGGACATCGAGGCCAGGCATACGTCAGCCTTGAAGTCGCGATAGACGAAGTCGTAACTCTGCGGCGACAACGCCGAGCCGGTGCAAAGCAAGGTCTTGAGGCTGCCCAGGTCATGACTTTCACGCGGCTTGATGCCGCTGCTTTCCAGGGTCGCGAGAAATTTCGGGCTGGTCCCGAAGACACTGACGGACTCGTCGTCGATCAGGTCGATCAAGCGTTGCGGGTCGGGATGGAACGGTGAGCCGTCATACAGCACCACGGAGCTGCCTGTCGCCAGCGCCGACACCAGCCAGTTCCACATCATCCAGCCGCAGGTGGTGTAGTAGAACAGGCGTTCGCCGGGGCCGAGATCACAATGCAAGCCGTGTTCCTTGACGTGTTGCAGGAGCACGCCACCGGTGCTGTGGATGATGCATTTGGGCACGCCGGTGGTGCCACTGGAGTACAGGACATACAGCGGATGGGCAAAGGGCACCGGGACGAAATCCGGTTCGCCGCCGGGCTCGTAGAAATCGTCCCACAGCGTCACGTTGGCCGGGGTGCGGAAATGTTCGATCCGCGTGTGCGGCCGCCCGTACGGCAGGATGATCAACTGCTGCAACGACGGCAGGCGTTCGAGGATTTCGTTGATCTTGGCGGTCTGGTCGATCGCCTTGCCGGCATAGCGATAACCGGCGCAGGTCAGCAGCACTTTCGGCTCGATCTGGCCGAAACGGTCAACGACACCTTGCGTACCGAAGTCCGGTGAAGAGCAGGACCAGACAGCGCCGAGGCTGGTGGTGGCGAGCATGGCCACCAGGGTTTGCCAGCTGTTGGGCATGCAGGCGGCGACCCGGTCACCCACACCGACGCCGGCGGCTATCAGGCCGTTCTGAAAACCGGCGACCTGTTCGGCCAGTTCGGCCCAGGTCAGGTGTTCGCGTTGACCGTTTTCCCCGATGGCCACCACTGCCACCGCGTCGTCGCGACGCATCAGCAGGTGTTCGGCGAAGTTCAGGGTTGCGCCGGGGAACCACTGGGCGCTGGGCATCTCAGGGCCTTCGAGCAGCACGCTGTCGGGTTGATCATGAAAGCGAATGTCGAAGAAATCGACGATCGCCTGCCAGAAGTCGGGACGTTGCTCGATGGACCATTGGTGCAGGGCAGGGTAGTCGTCAATCTTCAGGTGATAGCGCTGATTGACGAAGCGCCGGAAGGCCTCCATGCGGGTCTTGCCAATGCGTTTGGCGTCGGGTTGCCAGAGGATGTCGGACATGGTTTGCCTCTTCTTCTATTTTCTAACCCATTCGCGAGCAGGCTCGCTCCCACAGGGGGTGCATGTCCTTGTGGGAGCGAGCCTGCTCGCGAAGAATGATAACGCGGTCTAGTGGCCAGTCACTGCGCCAGCCACCCACCATCCACATTCCACGCCGCGCCACGCACCTGGCTGCCGGCATCGCTGCACAAAAACAGCACCAGTTCACCCAGTTGCGGCGGCGTCACGAACTCCAGCGATGGCTGCTTCTCGGCGAGCAAATCATGCTGCGCCTGCTGCGGATCAACGCCACTGGCGGCACGATCGTCGATCTGCTTTTGCACCAGAGGCGTCAGTACCCAGCCCGGGCAGATCGCGTTGCAGGTGACCTGGGTGGTCGCGGTTTCCAGGGCGACCACTTTGGTCAGGCCGATCACCCCGTGCTTGGCGGCGACATAGGCTGACTTGCCCACCGAGCCGACCAGGCCATGCACCGAGGCGATGTTGACCACCCGGCCCCAACCCTTGGCGCGCATGCCCGGCAGACTCAAGCGGGTGCTGTGGAACACCGACGACAGGTTGATGGCGATGATCGAATCCCAGCGCTCCACCGGAAACTCATCCACCGCTGCGACGTGTTGAATACCTGCATTATTGACCAGAATGTCGACGCCGCCGAACTCGCGCTCGGCGTAGGCGATCATGTCGGCAATTTGCGCCGGATCGCTGACATCGGCCGGGTGATGGCCGACCTTGCCGCCAAACTGTTGCACCTGGGCGATCACGCTGGAGGCATCGCCGAAGCCGTTGAGGATCAGGTTGGCCCCGGCCTTGGCCAGGCTGAGGGCGATCCCCAGGCCGATGCCGCTGGTGGAGCCGGTGACCAGTGCGGTCTTGCCCGAAAGAGTCGTCATGAATACCTCACACAATGCCAGTGGCGTAGAAGGTGCCGATCACCACGAAAACCGCCAGGGTCTTGATCAGCGTAATACAGAAAATGTCTTTGTAAGCCTCGCGGTGGGTCAGCCCGGTGACCGCCAGCAGGGTAATCACCGCGCCGTTGTGCGGCAGGGTGTCCATGCCGCCGCTGGCCATCGCGGCGACCCGGTGCAGCACTTCCAGCGGAATGTTCGCCGCATGGGCGGCGCTGATGAATTGCTCGGACATCGCCGCCAGCGCGATGCTCATGCCACCCGAGGCGGAACCGGTGATGCCGGCCAGCAGGGTCACGGTAATCGCTTCGTTGACCAATGGATTGGGAATGCTCTTGAGCCAGTCGGCCAGCACCAGAAAGCCGGGCAGGGACGCGATCACGGCGCCGAAACCATATTCCGAGGCGGTGTTCATGGCCGCCAGCAGCGCGCCGCTGACCGCGCTTTTACTGCCTTCGGCCAGCTTGCGGCTGATCGCCTTGTAGCCGAACGCCAGCACCATCAGGATGCCCACCAACAGCGCGGCCTGGACTGCCCAGATCGCCGTGAGCTTGGCGATATCCGTAGTTACCGGCGCGGCCATGCCCGGCAGCGCCAGGCTGTGGGTCTTGCCGTACCACTGGGGGATCCACTGGGTGAACAGCAGATTCATGATGCCCACTGCCAGCAGCGGAGACAGGGCGATCCAGGGATTGGGCAGTTTGATGTCGGCAGCGGTTTCCGGCTCGTTGCGCAGGTCCGAGCCATAGCCTTCACCGGTACGTTGTGCCTTGTTGCGCTGGCGCTGGAGAAACAGCATGCCGGCGCAGAACACGAAGATCGTGCCGATCACGCCCAGCCACGGTGCTGCCCAGGCCGTGGTGTTGAAGAAGGTGCTGGGGATGATGTTCTGGATCTGCGGCGTGCCGGGCAGGGCGTCCATGGTGAACGAGAAGGCGCCCAGGGCAATGGTCGCCGGGATCAGCCGCTTGGGGATGTTGCTCTGGCGGAACATTTCCGCGGCAAACGGATAGACCGCGAACACCACCACAAACAGCGATACGCCGCCGTAGGTCAGCAGGGCGCAGACCAGCACGATCACCAGCATCGCCTGGCGGGTGCCGAGCAGGCGAATCGCGGCGGCGACGATGGAGCGCGAGAAGCCGGACAGTTCGATCAACTTGCCGAACACTGCGCCGAGCAGGAACACCGGGAAATACAGTTTGATGAAACCGACCATTTTTTCCATGAACACCCCGGTGAAAGCGGGGGCGACGGCAGACGGGTCAGTCAGCAGGACAGCGCCGAGGGCGGCAATCGGGGCAAAAAGGATAACGCTGTAGCCACGGTAGGCAGCCAGCATCAGCAGCGCGAGGGCTGCCAAGGCAATGATCACACTCATGGTGTGTCTCCTGGTTTTTTGTTTTTGTAGGGTGAAACTTGACAGGAGAGGCGTATAGCGAGTTTTGTGCCAGATGTTTAAGTTGTTGAAATGTAAGGATATATATTTGGTTTATGAGTTGAATTCGAGTTGATTGTCTCAAAGCGGAGACTTGTAGCGATTGTGAGGGCCTCTTCGCGAGCAGGCTCGCTCCCACAGTTGACCGAGTGGGTTAGTAGAGCAAGGGCTCCTGTGGGAGCGAGCCTGCTCGCGAAGGTCTGTCTAACAATGGAGATGTATGTCTCTTTAATGAGACTCGACGATCCCCAACGCCGCCATTTTCTTGTACAACGTCGACCGCCCCAGCCCCAATCGCACCGCCGCATCAGGCACCTTGCCCGCGCATTGCGCGAGGGTCGTTTCGATCAGTTGCCGGTCAAACCGCTCCCGCGCCGCACTGAACGTCTCATGGGCAATCGGTTCGATGGCCAGGGGCGCCACGCGCTCCACCGGGGTGAACGTACCAATCGCTGCGCGGATGTCCGCTACCGTCAGGCGCAAGTCATCACTGAGCAAAGCGGCGCGTTCCAGCACATTGCGCAGTTCCCGGATGTTCCCCGGCCAGGCATGTTGCCCCAACAGTTCCAGGGCCTCGTGGTGCAGTTCATGCTGGCTGCGCAGCTCCTCGAGAATCGCCTCGCTGAGCGCCGGCACATCATCGAGGCGATCGCGCAGGGGTGGAACCTGGATCGGCAACACGTTGAGCCGGTAATACAGATCGGCGCGGAATTCTCCGCGCTTGATGGCCGCTTCGAGGTCCGTGGAGGTCGCGGCGATCACCCGCACATCGCTCTGGATCACTTCGTTGGAGCCCACCGGCTCGAATTCCTTTTCCTGCAATACCCGCAGCAGCTTGCTTTGCAGGGGCAGCGGCATGTCGCCGATTTCGTCGAGGAACAACGTGCCGCCCTGGGCGATCTGCAGTTTGCCGGCGCGGCCCTTGCGGTCGGCACCGGTAAACGCGCCGGGGGCGGTGCCGAAGAATTCGGCCTCCAGCAACGATTCAGGAATTGCCGCGCTGTTGACGCTTACGAACGCCTTGTGTGCACGGGGCGAGGCGTTGTGGATGGCCTGGGCCAGCAATTCCTTGCCGGTACCGGTCTCGCCGAGCAGCAGCACTGGCGATTCGGTACTCGCACTGCGCCGGGCGCGGCGTTTGACTTCCAGGCTGGCGGCACTGGTGCCGATGAAGTGGGCGAAGTTGTATTTGGTCTGTCGCGCCCGCAGCAGCGAACGAGTGGAAGCCAGTTCTTCCTGCATGCTCATGTAGCGCTTGAGCATCGGCGACAGGCTGCGCAATTCGTCGAACAGGGCGAAGCCGATGGCGCCGATCACCACGCCGGCATCGTCGTGAATCGGCAGGCGCATGACCACCAGCGGCTCTTTGGGGGTGTCTTGCATATCCAGCAGGATCGGCCGGCCGGTGCGCACCACCTCACGCAACAGGCTGCCGGGGATCACGCTTTCGCAGGGCTTGCCGATCGCCACTTGCGCCGATTGCAGGCCGAAACGCCGGGCATAACGCTCGTTCATCCAGACGATGTTGGCATCGCGGTCGACGATCACCGTGCCCTCGCTCGACTGCTCGATGATCTCGAACAACGAGCGGATTGCCAGCAAGCGAACGCGCTGGTAGTCCTTGAGGCTTTCGGTGGTGTTCATGGGTTTGATCCTGATTGTGTTCTGCTTGTGCCGGCCTCTTCGCGAGCAGGCTCGCTCCCACAGGGGATCTGTGAACGACACCGATCAACTGTGGGAGCGAGCCTGCTCGCGAAGGCCGCAACGCGGTTTAACGGCAAGATTATGCCTGCCCCAACAACGCCGCCGCCAACAGCTCCTTGGTGTACGGATGCTGCGGTGAGGCAAACACTTCATGGCTGGCACCGCGCTCCACCACCTTGCCGTCCTTGATCACGATCATGTCGTGGGCCAGGGCGCGCACCACCGCCAGGTCATGACTGATGAACAGATAGGTCAAGCCGTGTTTTTCCTGAAGCTGGCGCAGCAGGGCGACCACCTGTTTCTGCACCGTGCGGTCCAGCGCCGAGGTCGGTTCGTCGAGCAGGATCAGCGCCGGCTTGAGCACCAATGCCCGGGCGATGGCGATGCGCTGGCGCTGTCCTCCGGAGAACTCGTGGGGATAGCGATGGCGGCTTTGCGGGTCGAGGCCGACTTCGCTCAGGGCCCGGATCACTTCGGCATTGCACTCTTCGGCGCTCAACTGGCTGTGCACTTCCAGGCCCTCGCTGATGATCTGCGCGACCGACATGCGCGGGCTGAGGCTGCCGAAGGGGTCCTGGAACACCACCTGCATCTTCTTGCGCCAGGGTCGTAGCTGTTTTTGCGTCAGGCCGTCCAGCGCCTGGCCTTGAAAGCGGATGCCACCTTCGGAGTCGAGCAAACGCAGGATCGCCTGGCCAAGGGTGGACTTGCCGGAACCGGACTCGCCGACGATGCCCAGGGTCTTGCCGCGCTGAATGTTCAGGCTGATGCCATCGACGGCCCGCAACCAGGTCTTGCGCTGAAACAGACCACCACTGACCGGAAACCGTACCTGCAGGTTGTCCACCTCCAGCACGTTTTCGCGCGCGTCCCGGGGCAGGGCTTCGCCCTCGGGTTCGGCGTGCAGCAATACGCAGCTGTAAGGGTGCTTGGGTTCGGTGAACAGGATCTCGCAAGGCGCCTGCTCGACGATTTCCCCGGCCTTCATCACGCACACGCGCTGGGCGATGCTGCGCACCAGATTGAGGTCATGGCTGATCAGCAGCAGCGACATGCCCAGTCGTTGTTGCAGGGATTTGAGCAGCAGCAGGATCTTGCGTTGCACCGTCACATCCAGTGCGGTGGTCGGTTCATCGGCAATCAGCAGTTCCGGTTCGCACGCCAGGGCCATGGCGATCATCACCCGCTGGCGCTGCCCGCCGGACAGTTGATGGGGATAGGCCTTGAGGCGTTCCTCGGGTTTCTGGATGCCCACCAGGTGCAGCAATTCGAGGATCCGCGCTTGCGCCGCCTTGCCCGCCAGGCCCTTGTGCACCAGCAAGGTTTCACCGATCTGCTTTTCGATGCTGTGCAGCGGGTTGAGGGAGGTCATCGGCTCCTGGAAGATCATCGCGATGCGATTGCCGCGCAGTTGTCGCAACTTGCCGGTATCGGCGCCCACCAGTTCCTGGCCGCGATAGCGAATGCTGCCGGTTGTCTCGGTATCGGTTTGCGGCAGCAACTGGAGGATCGAGTGGGCCGTCACTGACTTGCCCGACCCCGACTCGCCCACCAGCGCCAGGCATTCGCCGGGGCGGATGTCCAGGCACAGATTGCGCACCACGGTCTGGCCGCTGAAGGCCACGCTGAGGTCACGGATTTCAATCAGGTTGGTCATATCAACATCCGCATCACGATCGGGGGTCAAACGCGTCGCGCAGTGCTTCGCCAATGAACACCAGTAAAGAAAGAATCAGCGCCAGGGTGAAGAACGCCGTCAGGCCCAGCCACGGCGCTTGCAGGTTTTGCTTGCCCTGGCCGATCAGTTCTCCCAGGGAAGCGCTGCCGGCAGGCATGCCGAAGCCGAGGAAATCCAGCGCCGTCAGGGTGGATATCGCCCCGGTGAGAATGAACGGCAAGTAGCTCAAGGTCGCGTTCATGGCGTTGGGCAGAATGTGCCGCACGATGACTTTGCGGTCAGTCAGGCCCAGTGCGCGTGCGGCCTTGACGTATTCCAGGTTGCGTCCGCGCAGGAACTCGGCGCGCACCACGTCCACCAGGGCCAACCATGAAAACAGCGCCATGATTCCCAGCAGCCACCAGAAATTCGGCTCGACGAAGCCCGACAGGATGATCAGCAGGTACAGCACCGGCAACCCGGACCACACCTCCAGCAGGCGCTGGCCGAGCAAATCCACCCAGCCGCCGTAATAGCCTTGCAGTGCCCCGGCCGCGATGCCGATCAGGGCACTGACAAACGTCAGCATCAAGGCAAACAGGATCGACACCCGGGCACCGAAGATCACCCGGGCCAGCACGTCCCGCGCCTGGTCGTCGGTGCCCAGCCAGTTGACGCTGCTAGGCGGGCTGGGGGCGGGTTTATTGAGGTCATAGTTGGGCGTGTCATCGCTGAACGGAATCGGCGGAAACAGCAACCAGCCACCGCCCTGCTTGATCAGCTTCTGCACGTAATCGCTGCGGTAGTCGGCCTGAAACGGCAGTTGTCCGCCGAACTCCTGTTCGGTGTGGCGCTTGAAGACCGGGAAGTACCACTGGCCTTGATAGCTGACCAGCAGCGGTTTGTCGTTGGCGATCAGTTCGCCGCCCAGGGTCATCAGGAACAGGCCGACAAACAGCCAGAGCGACCACCAGCCCCGACGGTTTTTCTTGAAACGCTCGAAACGGCGACGCGCCAGCGGTGAAAGCTTGAGCATCAGGCGTTCCTCGCGGCGAAGTCGATACGCGGGTCGACCAGGGTGTAGCAGAGGTCGCCGACCAGTTTTATCAGAAGGCCGAACAGAGTGAAGATGAACAGCGAGCCGAACACCACCGGATAGTCCCGTGATACCGCCGCTTCATAGCTCATGCGGCCCAGGCCGTCGAGGGAGAAGATCACTTCGATCAGCAGGGAACCGGCAAAAAATACACTGATGAACGCCTGGGGAATGCCCGACACCACCAGCAGCATGGCGTTGCGGAACACGTGTCCATAGAGTACCCGGCGTTCACTCAAGCCCTTGGCCCGGGCGGTGACCACGTACTGGCGGGTGATTTCATTGAGGAACGAGTTCTTGGTCAGGATGGTCAGCGTGGCGAAACCGCCGATCACCAGCGCGGTCACCGGCAGCACCAGATGCCAGAAGTAGTCGGCGACTTTGCCAACGGTCGACAGCGATTCGAAGTTGTCCGAGACCAGCCCGCGGACCGGGAACCAGTTCAGCGAAGTGCCACCGGCAAAGACCACGATCAGGAACATCGCAAACAGGAACGCCGGCATGGCATAGCCGATGATGATCGCGGTACTGCTCCAGATGTCGAAATGGCTGCCATGGTGCACGGCCTTGCGGATGCCCAGGGGAATCGACACCAGGTAGGTGATCAGCGTCGCCCAGAGCCCGAGGGAAATGGTCACGGGCATTTTTTCGAGGATCAGGTCGGTGACCGTGGCGCCGCGGAAGAAACTCTTGCCGAAGTCCAGGCGTGCGTAGCTGGTGAGCATCAGCCAGAGGCGTTCATGTGCCGGTTTATCGAAGCCGTATTGTTTCTCAATGTCCTTGATCAGCTGCGGATCGAGCCCGCGACTGGCCCGGGACTTGCCGCTCATGGATTCGCCGGAACCGCCGCCGACCGTGGCGCCGCCGATGCCTTGCAGGTGCGCAATGGCCTGTTCGACCGGCCCGCCCGGCGCGGCCTGGACGATGACAAAGTTGACCAGAAGAATGATCACCAGCGTCGGAATGATCAGCAGCAGGCGCCGCAGTATGTAAGCCCACATCAGTGCGGCCCTCCGGGTCTGCCACGGCTGATGCGCTCGGCAGTCATCTGTTGGTTGGTCAATGGCGTGGTGCTCATCTCCCACCAGCTTTCGATGGCTTCGTCATTGCTCGCCTGCACGCTGGGGATGCCGAAGCGGTTCCACCACACTGTAGAGGTTCCCGGTGGGTAGTAGTTGGGAATCCAGTAGTAGTTCCATTGCAGCACCCGGTCCAGGGCGTGGGCGTAATGCAGCATGTCGGCCTGGGTGTTGGCGCGGATCAGCCCGGTGATCAGGGTGTCCACTGCCGGATTCTGCAACACCATGTAGTTGTTCGATCCCGGGTCGGTGGCCGCCGCCGAACCGAAATAATTGAGCAGTTCGTTTCCCGGGGAAGTGGTGACCGGGTAGCCGGTGACGATCATGTCGTAGTCGCGGCTCATCAGGCGATTGACGTACTGGGACGAGTCGATGCGGCGGATGTTCAGGTCGATGCCGATCTGTTTCAACGTGCGTTTATAGGGCAACAGCAGGCGGTCCATGCCGTTCTGACTGACCAGGAACGTAAAGCTCAGCGGCTCGCCGTCGGCATTGACCAGTTGGTCGCCATCGGGTTTCCAGCCGGCCTGTTCGAGCAGGTCAAGGGCCTGCAGTTGCTTGTCGCGAATCAGGCCGCTGCCATCGGTCTTCGGTGCCTCGAACACCTTGGTGAAGACTTCGTCGGGAACCTGCCCGCGCAATGGTTCGAGAATCGCCAGCTCACCCGCATCCGGCAGTTTCCGGGCCGCGAGATCGGTATTGGAGAAAAAGCTCTGCTGGCGGATGTACATGTCGCGCATCATCTGCCGGTTGCTCCACTCGAAGTCCCACAGCATCACCAGGGCCTGGCGTACACGACGGTCCTGGAACATGGGCCTTTGCAGATTGAACACAAACCCCTGGGCTGGCTGTGGCGCTTCGGTTGCGAGGTGGGCCTTTTGCAGGCGACCGTCGCTCAGGGCCGGGCTGTCGTAGCCGATGGAATAGCCGGTGGCGGAAAACTCGCGATTGTAGTCATAGGCGCCACCGCGCAGGACCTGGCGCGCCACATCGGTATCGCCGAAGTACTCGATGCTGAAATGATCGAAGTTGTACAGGCCTCGGCTGACCGCCAGGTCCTTGCCCCACCAGTCGGGATTGCGCTCGAACGTGATGCTGCGCCCGGAATCGATCTTGCCGACTTTATAGGGACCGCTGCCCAGCGGTGCTTCATAACCGCCGCCACTGGCGAAATCGCGGGTTTTCCACCAGTGTTCGGGAAACACCGGCAAGGTCGCGATATCCAGCGGCAGGGTGCGATTTTCGTTGTTCCTGAAATCAAAGCGGATGGTCAGTGGCGATTCGACTTCGACGCCTTTGACGTCGGCGAACTGGGTGCGGTAACGCAGGCTGCCCTGGGTCATCAGCAGGTCGAACGTGTAGCGCACGTCTTCGGCGGTAATCGGTTTGCCATCGGCAAAGCGCGCCTTGGGGTTGAGGTAGAAGCGCAGCGACAGGCCGTCCGCGGAACGCTCCATCTTCTCTGCCACCAGGCCGTACACGGTGTACGGCTCGTCCAGCGAGCGCTGGGCCAGCGGCGAATAGAGCAAACCATCGATCTGTGTGACGCCGATGCCTTTGTCGATGTAAGGCAAGACATGGTCGAACTGGCCGATTTCGACTGCCGAGCGCCGCATCGTGCCACCCTTGGGGGCCTGCGGGTTGGTGTAGGCGAAATGACTGAAGCCGGCAGGGTATTTCGCCGGTTCGCCATACACGGTCATTGCCGGTTGCGGTGCCGCATTCACACCCGCGGCACCCGACAGCAGGGCCACAGCCGTGAACAACAAGGTAGGGAAAGCCAGTCGCATTGTCAGCCTTAGAGCCGGGTGGTCGTTAACCACAATTTGTACGCTAGCGGCGCGTCCCTCGCCAGCCGAATTACGTGTCGCAAACACAACGGCCCACCAAATGGCGGGCCGTTGTGTGAATCGCTCAAGCGTCGATCAGTCCTGACGGCTGGTCACTTCCAGCAGGTGGTAACCGAACTGGGTCTTGACCGGGCCCTGGACCACGTTGATCGGCGCGCTGAAGACCACGGTGTCGAATTCCTTGACCATCTGGCCCGGACCGAACGAACCCAGGTCACCGCCCTGGCGGCTGGAAGGGCAGGTGGAGTTTGCCTTGGCAACCTCGGCGAAGTCGGCGCCGGCCTCGATTTGAGCCTTGAGTTCGTTGCACTTGGCTTCCGAGGCAACAAGGATGTGACGGGCAGTGGCTTTAGCCATGGGAAAATACTCCTTTCAATACTCGATAAAGTGCTGAGCCTACCGGATTCAGTGAGCTATTTCTTCTCAAAGTTCCGTTCCACGCCGGATCCACGGCGGGTGGCATCTCAAAGGCCGGCGTCTTTCAAGCGCTCGGCATGCTGGACATACAGTTCGATCGGGTCGATACCTGTGCGCAACTGGCCGGTTGGTTGGCCAATGGTGTCCAGATGATCCAGCGCATAGTCGGAGCGGATAACCGTGCCCAGATGGGAACTGAAGCGACCGACCAAACCGTCGTTCTGCTGGTCTTCCGTGACGAAATAGCCAGAAAGGGCCCGGCAAAAGGCGTGGAGCGGATCAAGCGCATTGAGCCTTTCTTCGAAAACGTTCGACTGCAGTACGCCGCTCCATGAGTAGTAATGGACACCGTTGACCCGGTCGCGGCCCTTGCCACCCCAGGTGGTGGGCAGTCCTTGCGGGTATTTGTCGTTGAATGCGCCTACGCCTTCGGTGGTCAGCGCATTGAGGGCCGCTATGGCACTCTGCGGTTGGTACTGTTTGTCGCTTAATGTCGCGAGGAAGTCGGCGAAGAGGGTCACGACCGTCTCGGCCACATGTTCCGGCAGGCGGCCCGGAGTCAATGCCTTGCGCAGGAAATCGGCCAGTTCCGAGCCATGGTTCGGCCCGCTGACGGAAGTCACCGATGCCACACTGTGTGGCGCAATCGCTGCGGCATAACGTGCAGTGAGTGCGCCCTGGCTATGGCCTATGAGGTTGACTTTGCGTGCACCGGTTCCTTCCAGTACCCGCTCGATCTGCTTAAGCAATTGGTCACCGCGTACCTCATTGTCATGGGTGGCCGACAGGTGTGGAACGAACACCCTTGCTCCGGCGTTCCTCAGCGCCTGCCTGATGTCATGAAAGAGCTCGAACTTGCCGATTCTTTCAAAACCGAAAAGGCCGTGGATCAGCAGTATTGGATAACGAGTGTTTGCATTCCTTTGCATGTTCATACCTTTACGCAGAAGTTCGTTGGGACTGCATGGCGCTTCACTCTAAAACAGTCGGGGTTGGCGAGGCGTATGAAAAGTCCGCCGGAGCTTGCGGAAAGCGGAATAGAGCCGGTGCGAATGCTCGAGTGTGGCTGAGGCTTTAGTCGGAATAGTTTGACGATTTTTCACGGCAATCAGCTTGCTGCTGATCAAAGACCTACTTCGTATATATCGACTTTCCGAGCGAGCCGGAGCGAGAGGCTGACATAACGGTTGTTTGCCTTGAGATTAAATAGTCGTCATCCAATACCGGCCACCCGTTCGGTGTTTATTCCAAGGAAAGGAGCAAATGAATGACGGTTTACGAACCCGATACCTTGAGTCTCGCGCAGCAACCCTTGCCACCTCCCATACTTGAACAGGCGGAAAACGGCGTTCTGAACCCCGCCGACGGAAAAGCCGTAATCAGGGTCTTGCCTTATCCAGGCATGACCTGCGGCGACAAATTGCTATTGAGTTGGGCGGGGCTGGATGCCGATGGCCTCGCCTGCAATCATCAGGTGGTGCGCTTTGTCAGTGAGGACCGGGTCGGCGAGGACGTAATCTTTACTGTGGATAGTGCACATATCGCGGCGCTTGACGGTGGCTCACTCGAAATCAGTTACTCACTCATGAACGCCTGTTTTACCGAGCCTGTGAATTCCCATCGCTTGCAACTGAGTGTTGGTGATGTGCAATCCGACCTGTTGCCTGCGATCGTGAACGATGCAATGGGTAGAACGCTTGATCCGGGACGGGTGGAAGAGGGGGCGATCGTGACGATCAAACCCTATGCGCGCATGGCCGCGGGCGACTGGGTGTTGCTGACCTGGGCTGGCGTTTCGATCGAAGGAAGTTTCAGTGACGCACTCAAGGTCGAGTCCTTTGCTGTGGGGGGTGAACTTTCGTTTTGGGTCAGCCCGGAGTGTATTGCACCCAACCTGGGCTCCTCCGTTTCCGTCGATTATTGCGTCAAGCAAGCAGGGCATGGTCCCCGTTACTCTGAAGTAACGACACTGATGATTGGCAAGCTGGAGCGGCGGGCGCTGCCAGGACCCACTGTGCTGGAGGCAGACGAAGGTTGGGTGGATCTGCTTGATGCGCAGGATGGCGTGACCGTCGTCATCGAAAACGCCAGAGCTGAAAAAGGGGAGCTGATTTATCTGAAATGCGACGCAGAGAAATTCAATCACTGTGACCATCGAGAAATAACCAGGGACACCGCCGGTGAACCGTTGGTGTTCATCGTTCCCTACCGCTTCTGGAGCGAGCATCGAGATTCTGCGATCCGTGTTTCCTATTCAGTCGAACGCCTTGATGACACTTGCCAGCAATCCGCGGTGACACTGGTTCAGGTGCAGTCCCTGATGGGGCATTGATTGCCATTTGCCCTCCAGTCTTCCCATGAAGGCCGGAGGGCGGACGGATGATGCTGATTATTGGGCGTTGTTAGACGCTCGCAGCCGATCTGCCGCTTGAAGCAGCAGTTGTTCTGTACCGGTCCAACCGAGGCACCCATCGGTCACTGATACACCGTATTGCAACGACGAACTCAACGGCTGGCAGCCCTCGAACAAATGGCTTTCGATCATCATGCCGATCAGCGAACGATCACCTTGCAGGCGTTGTTCAAGCACATCGTTGAACACGGCCGGCTGGCGCAGCGGGTTTTTACCGCTGTTGGCGTGACTGCAGTCGACCATGATTCGAGCCGGAATCCTGAGCCGGGTCAGGTCACTGTTCACCTGCACGACGCTGGCTCTGTCGTAGTTCGGCCCGCGATGGCCGCCGCGCAATACCAGGTGAGTGTCCGCATTACCGGGAGTTTGAATGATCGCCGGGTGTCCCTGGCTATCGATACCGAAATGACGATGGGGGTGGGCCGCGGAGCGCATGGCGTCACTGGCGACAGCTACACCGCCGTCAGTCCCGTTCTTGAACCCTACAGGCATGCCCAGGCCGCTGGCCATTTCCCGATGGATCTGCGACTCCGTCGTCCGGGCGCCAATCGCCACCCAACTCAACAGATCATCGAAGTAGCCTGCTGCCATCGGTTGCAGCAGCTCAGTGGCCACGGGCAAGCCCAGGCGGAGCATTTCGCGCATCAGCTCGCGGGACAGCGTCAGGCCTGCGGCCATGTCATCGCTGCCATCCAGGTGCGGATCGTAGGCCAAACCTTTCCAGCCAACCGTGGTACGGGGTTTTTCAACGTAGGCGCGCATCACCAGCAGCATCTGGTCGCTGACTTCAGCGGCGAGGCGTGCAAGGTTACCGGCGTATTCGAGGGCTGATTGCGGATCGTGTATCGAGCATGGGCCGACGATGACCAGCAGACGGGAATCTTCACCGTTGAGGATCGTGCGAACCGCTTGGCGGTGGGCGGCGACCTGCTGGGCCAGAATGTTGCTGAGGGGCAATTGCTGTTTGAGTTGCAATGAACTGGGCAGGCGCAGGGTCAGCGCCTCATTGGCAGGGCTCAAGGTGGACAGCGGTAGTGCAGAGACGGACGAATTCATATTCAAGGCTTCCTGGGCTGGCGGCGGGTTCATGCCCGCGCGCTCGGCCCTACTGGGGTGTTCGACAATTGGCCAAATTGGCTGCGTGTGTGTGCTTGCCACCTGTGGGTGACCGATCGGAGGCGGCAGGCTGTCCCGAGCGGAGGGTGGTAAATCGCCAGGCGGTAAAACTGTCGTAACGGTAATAAGTGGCGTAGTTCATGTTCTGAATCCTCTGAATGACTGGCGTGTCGCTAAAAGTGTCGGGGCTGAAAAAACAAAACCCCCGGTCGGGAGGCCGACCGGGGGTTGAGAATTCTCTGGTGGCGACCCGTTTGAAGTGGGCGCCGTGTAGGTATCAGGCGCGCCAGTGGCTAAACCAATACCCAAAATAAAAGCTGACCGGAGCACAACCGCTGTTCACCCGGGCAGCCGCAACCGAGCGCAAGACGCTGACGGTACGAAGCTGCAAGAGGTTGTTGAACATGGTCTGTCTCCGATGGATGGACCGAGCTTACTAGAGGCCGGTACGCAGATTCAATCAGAAAATGCTATCGGCCAACGATGGGGCTTTCTATCGCTTGAGTGCCCCGAAAGTTGTGACACACTCGGTGCCTCGACAAAACACCCATCGTCACAAGGACGCACCATGACGGCACTGACCCTCGCCGTGGAACCGCAATGATGGAGCGCCATTGGCGTCCGGCAACGCCCGATGACCTGGAGTTCGCCCGCGAACTGACCTGTAGAGGCATGCTGCATTACTACATCGAGCATGATCTGTTGTGGCAGGACGAAGCGTTCGACGTGGCCTGGGCAGGACGGGACAACCGATTGATTGCAAAGGGCGAAGATGTCCTGGGTTATGTCAGCCTGAGCCGTGACACCAGAGCCTTGTATATCCGCGAACTGCATATCGTCGAAGCGTTTCGTGGGCAGGGCACAGGATCCTGGGCAATCGATCAGGTACTGGCTCTCGCGTACGAGGAGCGACGCCCGGCGTTACGCCTGACGGTTTTCGAAAACAACCCGGCGCAGGCACTGTACGAGCGCAAGGGATTGAGGGTGGCGGGCAAGGACGAATGTTTCCTGAGGATGCAGCTTGAGATCCCGGGCCCGCATTGCTGAAACACGCTTGCAACAAGCCTTTCAAGATGAATTGATACCTTTAATCTGACGCTTTCCGCTAGGTCTGCCAGATGCTTTTTGCTAAGGTGTCTGGCAACCCAATAAGACCATATCGCGAGGTGTCTGCTTGATTAGGGTGCTAGTAGTCGATGACCATGATCTCGTTCGTACAGGCATTACACGAATGCTGGCTGACATCGATGGCCTGCAAGTAGTCGGCCAGGCCGAGTCAGGTGAGGAATCCCTGCTCAAGGCGCGTGAGCTGAAACCCGATGTGGTGCTGATGGACGTCAAGATGCCGGGTATCGGCGGTCTTGAAGCCACCCGCAAATTGCTGCGCAGCCATCCGGATATCAAGGTCGTCGCGGTGACCGTGTGTGAAGAGGACCCGTTTCCTACGCGGCTGTTGCAAGCCGGCGCGGCAGGGTACCTGACCAAAGGGGCAGGCTTGCCGGAAATGGTCCAGGCCATCCGCCTGGTGTTCGCCGGGCAACGCTACATCAGCCCGCAGATTGCCCAGCAGTTGGCGATCAAGTCATTCCAGCCCACCAACGATTCGCCTTTCGATGCATTGTCGGAGCGGGAAATCCAGATCGCGCTGATGATCGTCGGTTGCCAGAAAGTACAGATTATTTCCGACAAATTGTGCCTGTCCCCGAAAACCGTGAACACCTACCGTTACCGCATCTTCGAAAAGCTTTCGATCAGCAGTGATGTCGAGTTGACGCTGTTGGCGGTTCGACATGGCATGGTCGACGCCAGCCTCTGAACATGACCGACACCTTTGATCCGAGCGCCTTTCTGTCGACCGTCAGCGGTCGCCCCGGCGTGTACCGCATGTTCGACAGCGAAGCGCGGTTGCTCTACGTCGGCAAGGCGAAAAACCTCAAGAATCGCCTGTCCAGTTACTTTCGCAAGACCGGGCTTGCTCCCAAGACCGCCGCACTGGTCGCGCGAATCGCCCAGGTCGAAACCACGATCACGGCCAACGAAACCGAAGCCTTGCTGCTTGAACAGACACTGATCAAGGAATGGCGGCCGCCTTACAACATCCTGCTGCGCGACGATAAATCCTACCCCTACGTCTATCTCTCCGACGGAGAATTCCCGCGCCTGAGCATTCATCGTGGCGCGAAGAAGGCCAAGGGCAAGTATTTCGGTCCTTACCCGAGCGCCGGTGCGATCCGTGAAAGCCTGAGCCTGCTGCAAAAAACGTTTTTCGTTCGGCAATGCGAAGACAGCTATTACAAGAACCGTACCCGTCCTTGCCTGCAATACCAGATCAAGCGTTGCAAGGCGCCCTGCGTCGGGCTGGTGGAGCCCCGGGTGTATGCCGAGGATGTGCGCCACTCGGTGATGTTTCTTGAGGGGCGCAGCAATGCCCTGACTGACGAGTTGTCCGCCGGAATGGAGGAGGCTGCGATCAATCTCGAGTTCGAACGAGCGGCCGAGTTGCGGGACCAGATTGCGTTGCTGCGTCGGGTCCAGGATCAACAGAGCATGGAAGGCGGGACCGGAGACGTCGATGTGATTGCCGCCTTCGTCAACCCGGGCGGTGCCTGTGTCCACTTGATCAGCGTGCGGGGTGGGCGGGTACTGGGAAGCAAGAACTTCTTCCCTCAGGTTGGTATTGAGGAAGACGTTTGCGAAGTCATGGCCGCGTTTCTCGGCCAGTACTTCATCAGCAGTCCTGAGCGCGACTTGCCGAGCGAGTTGATCGTCAATGTGGTTCACGATGACTTTCCAACACTGATCGCCGCCATTGACGAGCTGCGCGGTCGTGAACTGACCATCAGCCATCGCGTGCGTGGTACGCGGGCGCGCTGGCAGCAATTGGCGGTGACCAATGCCGAGCAGGCACTGAGTGCACGCCTGGCGAATCGTCAGCACATTACGGCACGCTTCGATGCGCTGGCAGAGGTGCTGAAGCTGGATGAGCCGCCACAACGACTTGAGTGCTACGACATCAGTCATTCCAGTGGCGAGGCGACGGTGGCGTCCTGCGTGGTCTTCGGCCCCGAAGGTCCGATCAAGGCCGATTACCGGCGGTACAACATCGAGGGCGTTACGGCCGGCGATGATTACGCGGCAATGCATCAGGCGTTGACCCGACGCTTCAGCAAACTGAAGGACGGGGAGGGCAAGCTGCCGGACATCCTGCTGGTGGATGGCGGTAAAGGCCAGTTGTCCATGGCCCGTGACGTACTCGATGAACTGGCCGTGCCTGATCTGATTTTGCTGGGCGTGGCAAAAGGCGCGACGCGCAAGGCCGGTTTCGAAACACTGTACCTGAACGACGCTGCACATGAGTTCACGTTGCGCGGCGATTCTCCAGCGTTGCACCTGATCCAGCAGATTCGCGACGAAGCCCACCGATTTGCCATTACCGGGCACCGTGCCCGACGTGGAAAAACCCGTCGGACGTCTACACTGGAAGGCATCGCCGGCGTCGGACCAACACGTCGGCGGGATTTGTTGAAACATTTTGGTGGATTGCAGGAGCTGTCTCGTGCAAGCATCGAAGAAATTGCCAAAGCCCCCGGGATCAGTAAAAAGCTCGCAGAGTTGATTTATGCAAATCTGCACAGCGAGTAGAATGCCCCCTCACCTCGTAGCCAGTTGTGCCGATGAATATCCCTAATCTGATTACCGTTCTACGCGTTCTACTCATACCGATCTTCATTTTGCTTTTCTATCTGCCTTACCAATGGAGCTACATGGCATCCGCCTCGGTCTTCGCATTCGCTGCCGCCACCGATTGGCTGGACGGGTACCTGGCCCGCCGCCTGGAACAGAGCACACCGTTCGGGGCTTTTCTCGATCCGGTTGCCGACAAGCTGATGGTGGCGGTTGCACTGGTACTGTTGGTGCAGGAACACGGAAACCTGTGGCTCACACTGCCTGCTGCCGTGATCATCGGTCGCGAGATCGTCGTCTCGGCACTGCGCGAATGGATGGCCGAACTGGGCGCCCGTGCCCACGTAGCCGTGTCGAACCTGGGCAAATGGAAAACCGCCGCGCAAATGCTGGCGCTGGTGATCCTGCTGGCCAATTCCAGGGAATTCAGTTTCTGGGTCTTGTTGGGTTACACCTTGCTGATGGTGTCTGCTGGCCTGACTTTGTGGTCGATGGTCCAGTACCTGCGGGCTGCCTGGCCACATCTGAAGACCGACGTTGAAAAGAAATAAAACTTTTTTGAATCAAAGGGTTGACGGGGCTTCTGGATTCTATAGAATGCGCCACACCAAGACGCGGGAATAGCTCAGTTGGTAGAGCACGACCTTGCCAAGGTCGGGGTCGCGAGTTCGAGTCTCGTTTCCCGCTCCAAGTTTGTACGCATTTGATGTCGCGCTACTAGAGATCAAATGTTTTGAGGCCGAGTAGCAAAATGGTTATGCAGCGGATTGCAAATCCGCCTACGCCGGTTCGATTCCGACCTCGGCCTCCACTAATAAACAAGCTCCGTAGATCTATGATTTACGGAGCTTTTTTATTTGCACTAGCCTGCAAGATTTAGTCTTGAAAAGGGTATTTGCGAACTTGCTTCACCGAGGCGGGATGTATATATTTCCACCTCTGCTGCACAGGCGTCAGAACTGCCAGATCGTTGTTTGGCAGAACCTGCACGCTTCACCGCGCTACCGCCCGAATGGCGAAACTGGTAGACGCATGGGACTTAAAATCCCCCGCTCGTAAGGGCGTGCCGGTTCGATTCCGGCTTCGGGCACCAATAGTATGATTTCAGATGTTCCTGTAAACACCTGAAGCCTAGAGAAACCGGCCTTATAGCCGGTTTTTTTGTGTCTGAATATCCCCGTATGTTCCTGTACAGCCCCACGATTTAGGTATACGTTTAGGTATATATCGGTTCGATATCGAGGCGTATACCTATGGCGCGCACCGTAACCCCCCTTACTGACCCCAAATGCGAGGCCGCCAAACCCCGCGCAAAGGACTACACCCTGTTCGACGGGCATGGGCTTTTTTTGCTTGTAAAGGCTACCGGCACCAAGGTCTGGCGCTTCAAGTATAAAAAGCCAAGCGGTAAGCCTGGTCTGGCTACGTTCGGCAACTACCCGGCTCTCACTCTGAAAGCCGCCCGCGCACGTCGAGCCGATGCACTCGAATTGCTGGCGCATGACCAAGACCCCATCGAGAGCGCTAAGCAAGCAAAGATCGAGGCGGCCAGTGAGGCGGGGCACACCTTTGAAGCGGTGGCTCGGGAATGGCACGCCAGCATGGCCGGCAAATGGTCGAAGGATCACGCGGTCAGGGTGCTGAAAGAGATTGAGGTCGATCTTTTCCCCATGCTGGGCAAACGCCCCGTATCCGACCTGAAAACCCGCGACCTCCTGGCCTGTCTGAAGGAGGTAGAGAAGCGCGGCGCGCTTGATTTGGTTGGGCGACTGCGCCAGCGCATCGCCGGAATCATGCGAACCGCCGTTCAGCGCAATTTCATCGAATACAACCCGGCGCTTGACCTGGTGGGGGGGGACTGCCACCCGCAAGACCAAACACCGCCCGGCCTTGCCCCTTGAGCGGTTGCCGGAGTTGTTGCAACGCTGCGAGGCTGACACCGGACGACCGCTTACCTGTCTTGCTGTAAGCCTCTCTTTACTGGTGTTCATTCGTTCTAGTGAGCTGCGCTTTGCTCGCTGGTCTGAGTTCGACTTTACCCGGAGCATGTGGACGATTCCCGGCGAACGGGCACCAATCGAGGGCGTCAAGAGGTCGCACCGAGGCGCCAAGATGGGGACTGCGCACCTTGTCCCGTTGTCACGCCAGACGCTTGAAGTACTGGAGCAGATACGCCGGCTGAGCGGGCGCTTTGATCTGGTGTTGCCGGGCGATCACTACCACTGGCGGCCAATGTCGGAGAACACCGTAAACAAGTCACTGCGCCGCATGGGGTACGACACCAAGATAGACGTTTGTGGGCACGGGTTCCGCACTATGGCCTGTTCCGCGTTGGTCGAGTCCGGCCTGTGGTCGCGTGACGCGGTTGAACGGCAAATGAGCCACCAAGAGCGCAACGGCGTGCGCGCGGCCTATATCCACAAAGCTGAGCACCTGGAAGAGCGTCGACTGATGATGACCTGGTGGGCCGATTACCTGGACGCCAACCGGGAAAAGCACATCACGCCCTACGAGTTCGCGCATAACGTCAGTGTTGACGAGCCCAGAGCTCTAGGGGCGGTGGGAGCATGAAAAAGCCTGACATGCTGCCGATCATTGAAGCGCACCTTACCCAATGGGATTGTGGGGAAAGTGAGTATATACGGGGCTTTCTGGCTGGGGTCATCCTTCGTGCTGAGATTGAGCGGGAGCCAATTGATGTAGACCTCGCATTTAAGATGCCTTGTCAGGAGGTGGCCGGGCGAGCCCTTGACTGTTTGGTAATGACCACCGGGTACAGTTCTGACGACTTCGAATCATTGAGCGATTGTCAGCACATGAGGTTTTCCCGCTTCGGCTTTCATCTGCCCGAATATGTCTGCTCGCTGCTGGATGTCCGATCATCTTGTCTATCGGTGCTAGGCCATATCGAAGATGCGCGGCAATTTGATCAGAATGGCCATGCCGAGTGCGCTGTTGAGGAGGTTCGAGAACTGATCAAGCGGTTGGAGTCACTTGAACGGGCAGTTACGGCGCGCCATTCTTTGCAAAAGGACCTGCGCTCCTTAGTTAAAGCCGAACAAATAGTCAGGTCTGAGACCAAGCAAAAACACAGCCAGAAGATGGAGACGGCCCGCGCCGAGCGTCCCGTCCTTTACGATTGGGTGGCAGTCGCCAAGGCGGAAGCGGAGCTATTGGCTAGCGGCAGGTCGCGGCGCGATCTTGCAAGTATTATGGAGAAGCGTTTCGGCATCCCGAAAACCACCTATCGAGAGTGGCGGCGAAAACAAACGACGGTGTAATTATTAGACCGTCGTTTCGAAAACTAACTTGTGAGCGTCACCCATACGGAGGCGCTCAAATGCACCCAGCAACGACTCCCGCAAAAGCTCTAATCCGCCAGCCAGCGCTGTGTGGCTGGTTGGACCTATCCCGCTCGGGCCTGGACAAGCTCCGCAAGAAAGACCCGACCTTCCCGAAGCCGATCAAAGATGGTGAGGCTCGTCAGGCTGCGGCCTACTACGTCGTGGCCGAGGTGGAAGCTTGGCTCCGGGCCAAGATCGAAGCGAGGGACGCAGCATGACGCCTGCGCCATCGCATACAGACGTCTGGAAGGCCTGCGCTTTTGTTGTGCGAAACAATTTCACTTCGTCTGTCCGGCTGCCTTGCTACAAATTCGCAAGTGCTCTCGTTATTGCTGACCTAGGCAACGACGGTCGGTTCTACCGTAACCGTCGCAACGTCAAACAGCCCGAGGCCTAACCCATGAAAAGTCAAAACGGCGCCAAAGCGCCGGCGGGATCGGCTTGGCTGAAATCCATGATTGGGCCCGTGGCGCTCTACCTTCTTGGCGAGCCAAATACCGCAATGAGCAAGCCGACCGAGCTTCGATTCGGAGCGCATGGCTCGTTATCCGTTGATCTGGAAAAGGGGGTATGGCACTCGCACGAAGACGGAAGCGGTGGCGGCGTATTGGATTTGATTGCCTGGAAAACCGGCATCACAAGTCGGGCCAAGCAAATGGGCTGGCTTGAGCAGCACGGCTTAAAAGAAAAGCAGCCGGCGCCATGTCCTGAAAGTCCTGATGTCCTACCGGCCAGCCGTCGCATGTCGGCTCGTTATGACTACACCGACGAGGACGGCAACGTTCTGTTTCAAGTTGTCCGCTACGAACCAAAGGACTTTCGCCAGCGCAGTCCGGACGGAAAAGGCGGCTGGGTGTGGTCGGTGAAGGGCGTGCGTCAGGTTCCCTACCGTCTGCCGCAGTTGCTGCACGCACCTTGTAGTGCGCCAGTGTTTGTCGTGGAGGGCGAGAAGGACGTACTGCGTCTGGAGTCGCTGGGGTTGGTCGCAACCTGCAATGCCGGTGGCGCTGGCAAGTGGCCTGATGCGCTCAATGAATCCTTGGCACGCCGACGGGTAGTGATTCTTACGGATAACGACGAGCCGGGACATCAGCACGCCGACAAGGTTTGTCGGGCGCTGAGTCAGGCAGGTGCAGAAGTTCGCGTGCTCAGCCTTCCAGGGTTGCTGCCGAAGGGCGACGTATCCGACTGGCTGGACGCGGGTGGCACCGTCGAGCAACTGCTGCAAATGGTGGACGCTCCCGGTAAACAGCAGTTCGAAGACGTCGATCAGCAATCAGTCGAGGAGCACTTCGAGCCCGGTGATGATGCCGACGAAAAGCAGAGCCAAGCTTCTCTGCTGGTCAAGTTCGTGGAGCAACGCTTCGAGTTGTTCCACGATCAAAACAAGGACGTTTTCGCCAAGGACCGAACGACCGGTGAAGTGCGTGATCTAGCCGCGCGCCAGTTCCGAGATGCACTGGTTGCCGGTTTTTACTCCGACAGCGGAAAGGCACCCCGAGATCAATCGGTCCGGGAGGCGCTGAGCACCCTGGCCGGCCTCGGTCGATTCCATGGAGACTGTCAGGAGGTACACCGGCGCACTGCTGGTGCCGCTGGAGATTATTTTCTCGACCTGGCTGTATCAGGTAGTAGCCGGGCGGTTCGCATCCGGCCGGGTAAGTGGGAGATCGCCGAGTCACCCGAGGCCATGTTCGTTCGACCTGAATCCATGCAGCCGATTCCGGCTCCAGTTCCAGGTGGATCGATCGAGCAACTTTGGCACGTGGCGAACATCCCGCGCGGCTCCCGTTTGCTGGCTCTGGCTTGGCTGATCGAATGCCTGCGTCCTGATACGCCATATCCAGTGCTGGAGTTGCTGGGCGAGCAGGGGAGTGCGAAGAGCACGACACAAACAGCACTGCGCCAGCTCATTGATCCGAATTCCTGCCCATTGCGCAGTGCACCGAAGTCGGCGGAGGACCTATTCGTTTCTGCTGGGGTGTGTGCGGTAGTGAGCCTGGAGAACGTCTCGCACTTGCCCGCAGCAACTCAGGATGCCATGTGCGTATTGGCAACCGGAGGCGGCTTTGCCAAGCGCAAGCTGTACTCGGATGCCGACGAAAGTGTTATCAGCGTGAAGCGCCCCGTCGTGCTGAATGGCATATCTGCGGCAGTCACGGCGCAAGATCTAGTGGACAGAACGATCACTATCGAGACACCGGTTATCAGCGAGCGGCTGGAAGTGACAGACCTTTGGCGGGAGTACGAAGCCGAGCGTCCGTGTTTGCTGGGGGCGCTGCTGGATATTTTCGCTAAGGCACTGGAGTTAGTGCCGCAGATGCACATCCCTGCCGACGAGCGCCCACGTCTGGTTGAGTTCGCCCGCTTCGGTATGGCTGTCGCCGCAGCGGCAGGTCATATACCCGAGGACTTCCTGCGCGAGTTCAACGCAAGTCGACAGGAAAGTCTGGCTCGCACCATTGACGCTAGCCCGGTAGCTGCCGCCGTAGTGGAACTGGTCGAGGCGCGTCCACACGGAGTGACCGCCCCGGTAAAGGAGATTCTGCGTACCCTGGAACAGTACCGTCCAACCGGCTGCGATTCGTGGCCGCGTTCCGCGAAGGGGCTAGGGGACGCCCTGCGACGTGCCGCTCCCGCTCTTCGGCAGATAGGTATCGAGTGCAAGCCCTTGGGTAAATCTGGGGGGACGGTGAAGTGGTACATCGGGAGAAAGATACCGAAGCAATGTCCTGCAAGTCCTGATGTCCTGCCAGGCGATCACCCCGAGCAGGACATTGGGACTTGTAGGACTTCGAGTCGGCAACTATCCCCCGACACCACCAGTACTTCGCCGGACATGGCCTTCGATGAATCCGACGCGGAGGTCTTCTGATGGGAGTTATCGACTATCTCCATGATCGCGGGTTCAGTGCCAAGGTGGTGGGCAACCGCTTAAGCGTCTCACCATCTAGCAGGCTGACACAGGAGCTGCGCCGCTACATCAAATTGCACCGTTTGGAGCTGATGGCCGAAGTTGCGGCCAACGATGGTGAGGCCCGTCGTAGTCACTGGGCAGTGTTCGTGGCAGGGTACAGTCCCTACACAATGATCGGTGAGCCGATGACTCATGCGGAGGCCTTGGTTGAAGCCCGAACGCGATGGCCTAACGCGAAGGTAGAGTGACGTTTAGCCCGGATAACTACCGGGCTTTATACTTTACACAGTTGATTACTGATGATTTCGCCTGCATGGGTGTCCGGGAATACTTGACCAGTTCAGGTCGCCTCCAGACCACTTGATCACTGCTTTTGTTTTGGCGTAGATTTGCTCTTGTCGTTCCCTTAAGGGGGCGATGTTAGGCCGGTTCGAGTGACTCGACTGGTACCGTTTCTTGCCTTATTAGGCGCAGCGGACCTCCATTTTCATACAGGAGGTCGCCATGACCCATAAATCTGTTATCAAACATCGTTTCGCTGCGTTCGATCGCCAAGATGGCTGCTGTTATTACTGCGGCTTCCCGATGTGGCGCGATACTCCTGAGGCCTTCGCCCGCCGCCATGACCTTTCCCTTCGGCAGGCTAGGCACTTCCAGTGCACAGCCGAGCATCTAGTCGCCAGGCAGGATGGCGGAAGAAATACCCAGTCCAATATTGCTGCCGCCTGCCGGCGGTGCAATCAGCGCCGTCATAAGCGCAAGGACGCGCCTGAGCCGCAGGAGTACAAGGCTCTAGTGGAGAAGCGGCTGAGCAAAGGTGGCTGGCATCCGCTCCCAGCAGGCCCCCATTTGTTCTGATCATCAAGGTGGCCTTGACTTGGAACGCGTCTATCGGGAGGGATTTGCCTACAGCAAAGCCGAGGTAACTGCTCCGCCTATGCCAGTGCAACGAATGCACCGGAGATCTCTTCGTCCCAGTGCAACAAACGAGGCCGGTAGGGTGATGGGCGTACTCGATCAGATCAAAAATAAGTGGGTGGAGTAACAATTCGCTCAGGCCGGGTACAGCTGGCGCCGGACTGGGGGGGCGGGAATTGATGAGCCAGAGCTATACGACGAGGCTGGATAAACTGTGGCGGGTCGAGGCGTTAAGTCGTCGGTTCCGGCCGGGTGATAAGCAGAGAGCGGCCAGAAGCGGACGACGGGCAAGCGGAGGTCAAATTTTAGCTATGCTTTGTCTACTGTCAGAAGTTGATGAGCACCATTGGCTTGCCGTCCATATGCTCTTTCTCTTTAGATAGCATGCATTAGCCTAAGTGCGCTCTTGATAAATCTAGTACTTGGGATGTGGAAAGAGGCCGTTGCGCTAGGCTATTTCGTATAGAGAGGATGCAACAATTGGAACTACAAAACTACCCCTTGGAGTTTGTCGAGCGCACTGTCTCATTAATTGAATCACTTTCGGCTGATGCTGAGAATAGAGGCCTTGATGTTACTTTTCTGCTTAATTGCTTGCTCGGACTAATTGTAGCTACATCTGAAAATACAGCAAGATACGAAGTAAAATCGCTCGATAAAAAAATATTGGAATTAGACAGTATGTGTTTGATTCCTAAAAAAATCGCATATATTGACCTGGCAAGTGCGCTCAAGGGTTACAAAAAAGAAATAAATGATAAATCTTTAATCAATCAAACCGATGAAATTATTTCATTTGAATCAAAGGTGCGTGTCAATGGATATAATCAGGCGCGCAATATGAAGTTGAAAGAGTTGCTTAAAAAAATAAGAAACGGCGTTGCTCATCAAAATCTGGCACCACTAAATAGTGACGGAAAGTGGAAGGGGGTTAAGATATGGAATTACAGCAAAGAGGGCATAAAAGATTTTGAAATTGAGTTTGAGGTTGCCGAGCTAAGAGATTTTTCCATATTTCTAGCAAGTATATATGTTGATGAGCTAAAGGCTAACTTTAAAGGATAGTGATGCTGGTGATAATTTTCTTCTAAATATTTCTCCCCTTTAAAACAAGCTGCTTATACAGGCTGGCAAATAAAATGACCACTCCTTACAACTACAAAAACTGTCAATCCCTGTTTGGCTACGCATTTGACGTGCATGCTCGCTCTAGCGGCACCTGCCAACTATGCGGGTGTGGTGGCGCCGAACTGACTTTCGACTTGTGGCGCCAGATGACTGTTGAGCACATTATCGGCAAAAGCCAGGGAGGGGGGCTCAAAGATATTCGCTTGGCTGTTGCTGAGCGATTTCCGGAGTTATCTCTTGAAGATTGTGAGATTTTGTCCAAGGCAATTGATGCTGTCAATACGGTGACTGCCTGTAGCTTCTGCAATTCAACTACAAGCAGAAACCATTGTCACATAAGCATGACTAACATTATTCAGACATCATCCAGCGAGCCTGGGGAGGTCGTCAAACAGGTCGCCGCAATGTTACAACCTATCCTAGAGCAAAAGCGTGCTGACGTTCAGTGGAAGCTTGAATCGGTGCGTCAAGAATATGAGTCACGCTTTTTGAGCCTTCGGACTGCGCCACCGAGTGTTGTCAGGTGACAACCGTATGTGGACTCCTCCCCCGAAATACTCAATGGCGATAGCTTGTAGGGCGAGGTGCTCCAAAAACGCTTCGGTGTTTAGCTCCCCCCTTTGGACTGGAGATACTGCGCTACCCGCCGGTTCCCCATCACCATGGCGGCGCGGTATGGCGTGTCCCCATCTTTGTTTTGCAGCTTCAGACTGGCTCCATGGTCAATCAAGAGTTGGACGATCTCCATGTGTCCGTAATAGGCGGCCATGATCAACGCTGTGTCTCCGCCAGCTTCGGTCCTCACGTCCACACGGACCTTCTTGGCCAAGAGCGATTTCACGCAAGCGGTGGCTCCGGCTTGGGCCGCGTGGCTGAGTGGAGTGTACCCAAACTTCACACCTTTGGGATCAGGGTTGGCACCTGACTTCAGTAGAAAATCCAGCGCTTCACATTTGCCTGAGGCTGCGGCAGCGTAAATTGCTGATGAGCCTTCGAAAAGCCCCGGTACACCCTTGTCCTTTGCATTCACGTCGCCACCTTGAGAGAGGTATATCTTGAGCGTTTCTAGGTCGCCCTGTTCCGCCGCCTTGGTGAAATGGCCGACCGTCACCCGCCCGCTCGGATTCGCTTGGGGCGCAGGTGCCTGCGCAGAGACTGGGGAGGCCTTTACCGCTTTGGATGGGTCGCAAATGGCGATCCCCTCCTGCAATAGACTGAGCATCTCAGTAGGTTCGTACCGTTCACTGCCGTCGCGCCAGTCCTGGGATTTAGCCATCGACCTCGCAGTACCATTGACGGCGTATGTCGCCCCCTGCGTCTGCGTGGTAATGATCTGCTTGTCACCCTCCATCCGGCAGCTGACCTGGTCGGCTGCCATAACTCCAGCTGGTAGCGTCAAGGCCAGTGTTGCCCAGATGAACAAGTAGCTAAAACTGCACGGCATATAGATCTCCATCTTGATTCTCCCTATGCCCGGCACTTGACTTGCGTGAGCTTCTGGCAGCGGTTCCGGTATACCTTGCTCAGCATAGGACACAATTTAGTGGCCAATAAATTTGATCGGAGTCCTCGGGTTCAGGTTATCGTCTGCGACGCTGGAGCGCCAAGGCAGGGGGCAGTACATTGAGCACTTGCGGCTCGCGGAACGTTAAATTCGGGTTCGGGTGGGAAGTGGGTTGTTACGCCAGGCGGCTATCGGCCCGGAGTGTGTAAAAGCGCAGACACCGTTGGGAAATCTGTGTTGCTACGTAAAATCTGCCAGAGCTTGGCTAGTCAGCAGACCTGAAATTTGCGTAGGAGCGCAATTTTCGCTCTGGTTCTGACCGTCAAACCTACCCTGAAACGTTTTTACACAGCCTCTTACATTTTTATAGCGAAAAAACGGTTGTTTAGCTTATAAATAGCTCGTCAGAAAATCACTAGCCAGCCCGTGATCGTCGAAAACTATGGATAGCACCTCTATGACTTTTAAATCTTTTGACCCTCTTGAATTTAAAAATACGGCTGTAAATGAGGCTGCACTAGGGGCGCTCAAGCGAGAAATTGAAAATATTCTTAGCTCATATGTAGGGTGGTATGACCCCTTCTGTGAGTTAATACAAAACTCTCTCGACGCAGTAGAGGCCAGAAACTCGCTAGAACAATCTTCAGGTTCAATAGCATCATACACCCCTAAGATAAATATCATTATTGACCTAGATGAAAACACGCTCACCGTATCCGATAACGGTATAGGTTTAGATAAAGAAAAATTTGAGCAATTTTTGGCACCGAATTTTTCTTTTAAATCTGGAAAAACAAGGGGGCACAAAGGTGTTGGAGCCACATATGTTGCTTACGGCTTTAATTTTATGCGTATTTCAACCAAAGTGCCTGACTTCGAGGCTTCAGGCAGAATCGTAAACGCTCGAAACTGGATAAAAAGCACTGCATCCGGAGCGAACCCAAAAGTCGAGCCAATTACGACAGCTGACACAGACCCTGAGTTCCAGAATTTTGATAGAGGCGTATCAATAAACGTTCGATTTGATGACACCACTCATCCAAAAAAATTAAACTGGATCAAAACAGAAACAGCTGAACAATGGCATAAGATACTTTCAATAAAAACCGGCCTAGGTTCAGTTCAGCCAGACAGTACTGTTATCACCACGGTAATTGTTAAGTCGAACGGCATAACAACTACCCACGAAGCAAAAGGAACCGGTTATCTTTGGCTTCACAATTCCACCGGGAAAAGCGCTGCTATACGAGACATCGCAGACGAATCAGAAAAAACATTTGCCAAGTTTGGCGCAAACCGAAAATTAAAAGACAAGTATAGAAATCTTGATTTCATGCATGACACCTGGACGGCCTCCGAGCTAGGTGAGATACTCAAAGGCAGATTGGACGAAGAGGATATAAATGTATTAAGTACATACTCTCCATCTGTTTCTGTAGAGTTTGGATCAACCACAAAAATATGGCAGCAGTTCAACGACTCGCTAGGCATCAGAAACGGCTACAAAGTTCTTAACACAGGTATCCAGTTAGCTGCCAACAACATGCCGCAGGGTGAAACACTTATTGTTCCACTAAAGCGTTATACCGGTAGACAAAACCAGGTACATTTTTTAATCCACTTTGATAATTACACGCCTGATCTCGGTCGAAAAGGTTTTCACAGGGAGCTATCGGACTTTGCTAAAAGCGTAAGTCAGAAGCTAATGGAAAACCATCTTTCAAAATACTATGGGCTAATGAAGCCCAATACAGGCGTGTCCCCCGATCTGGTTAGGGGGATGCAAGTTAGTAATTGGAAAAAAGACATGTTAGGGCATGAGGCCGCGAAACCGCTAGAACTCACAAATAAACATTTCTTCTTGCCGGTCGAGCGAGTATCTATAACATCCGACCCAACTCGAGAACAGGATGTTATCGCCTTATTTCATCAGCTAATCGCAGGTGGCGTTATTCGAGGGCTGCGCATCATGTCTACAAATGAGCGCTTCACTTACGATGGATTATTCAAAATAGGCTTCGATCTCAAAAAAGACCTTTATATATACGACGAAGAAAAAAACCCATTAGGCGTATCCGAAGAAACGGTTGATGGGCTCTTCGGAATGATTACCGAACCAATGATCCTCGAATACAAATTTAGCCTGGATGGACTGATCGAGGATTTTGAAAGCAACGACAAAAATATAAAAGATGTAGATATGTGTATAGCCTGGGAAACTGGCGAATTGTATCTAGAAAAATACGGCATAACATCGTTATTAATCTCAGATAATGCATCTCAGCGCCAATATCACGGCGTGACACACATTCTTCAAGATTTAGAAACAGGCGCAAGGCACTGCGACCTAATCATTCTAGAAGAACTTATAAAGCACTTGAACGACCCAAAAGCATCCGAGGAATACCAAGTTAAAAAATACGAATAGAACGACAGCTCGGTACACAATGAGCGGCAAATTTTATACAAGCCGCTCATGTCCGACTACTTAGTAGTTCTATTCCCTCCCAGCGCACATCGGCAACTAGCAAGAAGCTCTTCCATCACTGGCCGCTTAACGCTCGTACTGAGTGGTCAGCTTTGTTAGAAAACGGACAAATGCGAGCGATGGCTTCGGGTCGTTCTCGGCCAATCACCAAAACAGGCGCTGACCACGGATGGAATCGCCCCTATGCAGGTAATTCGAGGTCCGGCGCAGGGTCATATATGGTAGGGCGTGGCAGATCGGTCGTTGATTCGTATCGCCACCGGGCAACATAACCTGGACAGTTGATGCTGCTCGATAAAGCCATTAGGGAGGGGGGAGGTCAAAAGTCTGGAGCCTTTGCCTCAAAGACCGGTCCCTATCCGTTTCAACCATAAATTCGTCGTTTTTTTGGCAAATCGCCGTCTTGGGCGAACATGAGGGAGTGCCGGGAGGTGCTGCGTCATAACATCTGAGCGATCGCAGTATCGTCCCGCGTGCGTAAACTATTTTTCCATCACTTCAACATTCGCATTCCTAACCACCATCCCGAAACGGGGGGAGGTCGCTGGCACGATAGGCGACCGACTGGAGGCGAAGAAGAAGAGGGTACTTCCCGTTTTAGGTATACGTTTAGGTATACATGACGAACTTTACAATAGAGAAATCCAGCAGTTTAGCGGTCTTTATCGGCTATGTTCGATCCCGGCTTCGGGCACCATGAATATCAAGGGCTCGCGTGAGATACCTCATGCAGGCCCTTAGTTTTTTATTATCGCAATTCCTCTCCTGTAGACGTCACCTTCTTCCCTTTGCGGTTGCGGATGTTTTGCTCAGTCATCACTATGGTGGTGTCACCAAGCTGGTCCATTACCTCCCGAATGTTACCGGTTGAATCAGAAATAGCCCCGTCCGCGGATCGAAGCGGCGCACAAACTGAACATGCCTGGAATCGAAGGGCTGATCGCTGGCCTCGGGTACTCTGATCACCTCGAAGTTGTTCATCCTGCGGATCACTATGAAGTGCCGGTTATTCATTGGTACGAAATGTCGGTTATGTATTGGTACGAAATGCCGGTTGTTTATTAGTACGAAATGTCGGTTGTTCATCGGTACAAAATGCCGGTTTCCCATATGAAACGAGCCACTGTGGAAATGTTGGAATTGCCCGCATTGCTGTGGCTGCCCACTGACCAGAACGGCCGGGTGAGGATTTTGACCTAGGCCACCACTGCTGATTGCCTCCAGCGAGAGGCTGCTTGCCAGAAGCCCCGCGACCAGGAACAGGAGCTGCTTGAAGATACGCATAGCGCTACCTCCGACGGTCCCCCCAACATTAAATTATAGTTCGTCATGGACCCCGGCCTGGCCTTGGCGCTGAAGTAGACGTCTAGCCAGACGGTGCCCCTTATTTCTTTGCATCGCAAAATCAAAAGTCTGCCCCGCAATTCATCCCGCTCTGCATCCGAATGTCTGTAATAGGGGCTTACAAAGCAGTCTCCCTAGAGGAGTGACGCGGTCGGGAATAATGCCTTCTCAGGTTTTTGCCTGTATCTGACTGACTCAGGCTCCTTGCAGTAAACGGGGGGCACCTTATGCCCTTGTTTTTGAGGATGATGAATGAAGCAAGGGCAAGTTTTACTGTTGGCTTTGTTGCTTATGTTTTTGACAGGTTGCACGACTGCACCCCCCAAGGACCAAGGCAATCTCTGCAGCATTTATCGTGAGTATCCCGACTGGTATGAGGACTCGCTAGAGATGCAGAGTGAATATGGGACGCCTCTGCATGTGGCCATGGCGATCATGAAGCAGGAAAGCAGCTTCGTGGCCGACGCATTGCCGCCTCGAGACTATCTGCTCTGGGTGATCCCCTTTGGGCGAGTCAGCTCGGCTTACGGGTATGCGCAGGCTCAGGATCCGGTGTGGGGCGAGTACAAGGGAGATACTGGCAATGGTGGTTCGCGTGACAGTTTCGACGACGCGATCATGTTTATCGGCTGGTACACCACTGGCTCCCAGCGTCAGCTCGGAATCTCCAAATGGGACACCTACAATCAGTACCTGGCTTATCACGAGGGACGTGGGGGCTTTAGCCGCAATTCCTATCGCAGTAAACCTTGGCTGATGCAGGTTGCCCAGAAAGTGCAAAAGCAGTCAGAAATTTACAACGCCCAACTCAAGCAGTGTCGCCAAGAGCTGGAAAACGATCGTAGTGGATGGTTTTAGCGCGGCAAACTATTGGTTTTGTCCAAAAGGGTGACTACCCCGACGTAACCTGGTTAATTTTCCGGAAGCCAATCGGGTTCATCCACCCCCTCACAGGCGAGCAATGCGATCACTTCGCAACGGTCGGGGGTTATTGTGTCAACCCGGCCCCAATGAATACCCCAGGATCGGCTGCAGGAAAATATGCGTGCTAACGTGGGCTGTTTCTGCCGTTACAAAGCCATACCGCCAGTAGAGGAAGCCCCAGAGAATGCCTGCCAGTATGAATCGCACGGCGACGTAGAGCAAAAAAACTGGCGTTATGTGCGGCGGATAAAAACTTGCTTCGTTGAGCAGCATGGGGATGGCCTGGGCGAGAACGATGGCGACCCAGTAAGCGTTTTTGGGGGGTAGTCCTTGCGAATTTCGCCAGGCAAGCCCTATGCCCCATACCACAGCCGACATGAAAAATAGTCGGTAAAGAATGTTCTCGTTGAACGCGCGCAGCATGAAGTAAATCATGCGCTCGGATAGGGTGAACTCGGAAAAATAAGCGACGTAACGCGGCGGTAACAGCTGCCTGAAAACTACGACGTCGATGGTCGCTATATATATGGCGACGAGCAGCCCGATACCAAAAGCGACAGCAATAGGATGACTAAGATCATGGGGCGCCAGTCGAAGGCCGGTGCGCTGCGCAAAAAAAATTCCCAGGCTCGTGAGTGCAAGAAATAGCACGACACGAATCCACGGCATGTCGCCGGTGATGGCGTTGAAGACGATATCGAAACCTGCCATTGACGCAATCACCGCACCGACGAATAGAAGCGTGCCGGCCGGTAGCCAACTCGAACGAGGTAAGCTTTTTGAGAGCGCCTGGATATGCATGGGATTTTAAAAAAACCACTCCATGAATCAATGAACCCGCTTCGGCGGATTTTTTTCGCGAGGTCAACCTGCATCAGCAGCAGCGCGAACCGCGCGCCGTCGTGTTTGTCTGCAACTGATCCGTGCTACTTCGCCCGGGCGGGCCAGATGACCGCATCGATCAGGCCGGACGGCGGTTTCTTGTCGTCGAGGCCGGTGGGTGGAAACTCCCCCGCGCGCGGCTGGCGGTAGGTGCCGAACAGCACGTCGAAGATCGGAAACAGCCCTGCAAAATTGCAGTCGTAGTGCTCAGGTAGCGCCGAGTGGTGAATGCGATGATATTGCGGCGAGTTCAGAGCGAACGACATGCGGCCGAAACCAACTCGGATATTCATGTGGGAGAACACGTTGTAGAAACTGATGGCCGCGTAAAGGCCGACGATGGCGGGATTTGCTTTGAAGATCACCCCGGCGAGCATGAAGATCGTCAGCATCTTGATCCCGTGTTCAGCCCAATGATGCCGGCTGGTAGTGGTTGCGTTTAGCGCCGTGTCGCTGTGGTGGAACGAATGCATGGCCCACATCACCGGAAAGCGATGCTGCGCACGATGGAACAGGTACTCCATGAAGTCGAGCGTGAAAGCATAAAGCAGAAAACCGAGCAGCAGCCCCCATCCAGTGTTCGGCAGATCGATCCAGCCACCGCCCGCAGCATTGACGGCGACAACCGTGGCAACGGAAACCAGCGGAACAATTGCGGCCTGCGCCAAGGCGTACAACAGTGTGTAGAGCAGATTAAAGCCAGCCGACTTTAGTGGTTGCACTTGGGCTGGATTGATGCGTTCGATGAGAAGGGCGATCACGAAGATGGCCAACAGCGGGATGGTACCGATCAAGGTGGCTTTAATGTCCATATTCACCTGCTCTTCTCAAAGTAGTGTCTTACGAACAGCGGTATTGGCATTTTTTTATCGATCTGGCCGCTTCTTGTTCCTGGTCACCACATCAACCATCCGCTTCGGCGATTTTTTTATGATAGCAGCCCATGGCCACTCCACAACGAGAAGCCACTGCGGCGCTTCATCGACTGGAAGGGCAGGTTAAAAGTCTGGAGCCTTCGCCTCAAAGTCCGGTCCCTGTCCGTATCAACCATAAAATCGTGTTTTTTTGGAAAATAGCCGTTTTAACCACCATCCCAAAACGGGGAGAGCGCTGATGATCACAGGTGCCGCCCGGCGACGGCGAAACGGGGGAGGGCGTCGGCACGATAAGCGGCCGGCTGGAGGCGAAGTAGACGAGGGAACTTCCCGTTTTAGGTATGGATGACGAATTTAATAATAGTTAAATCAAGTAATCTCACGATTCTTAGCTGGTATGTTCGACCCCGTCTTCGTTTTCTAAAATAAAGGGCTTGCAGCGAAAGCGAATGCAAGCCCTTGTTTGTTTCTGCTCCACTATTTCGATCTTGATCGTGGTTGCCTGATGCTTTTCAGGGCGCAGGTTCTGCCTTGCGGCGATCGCTGCCGGCCGGGTTGCCGGTATTGATCAGCCTTCTTTCCAGCAGCACGTTTTCCAGTGCCTGGCGGTCTGACGGATTCATTTGATGCTCTCGCTCCTTGAGTTCCAGCAGTATCGGCGTGGACCACTGGCGGTAGGTTTGTTCGGCACTACGATTGAGTGACATGGGGTTCTCCTTGATCAGGCTCCTGCCAATTAAGGTGCCGCAGTTCGATACGCAAAAGACCCTAGACGAGGAACCTTGTTCTCGCCAATGCGTTACGTCGGGCTTGCATCTTCCCAGATGCCCGTAGCGGCAGTGCGCTGCACATAGTCGCTGAAGTCGCGTGCCGGCCGCCCCAGTGCCCGCTGTACTCCATCGGCTATTGGCGTGTTGCGGCCATCGAGCACAGTCGTGAAGAGATAGAGCACCAGGTCGATCAACGCCTGGGGAAGTTGTTGCTGTTCCATGGCCTGTCGATAGGCGTCCGCCGGGACGGCCACGAATTCGATGTTGCGACCTGTGGAACGGGCAATTTCGGTCACGGCTTCGGCAAACGTCAGTGCCCGAGGGCCGGTCAATTCATAGAGCTGGTTGGTGTGTCCGGATTGGGTCAGTGCGGCGACGGCACACTCGGCGATGTCTTGCGCATCGACAAAGGGTTCAGCGACCTGGCCGACGGGAAGTGCGAGTTCGCCTTGCACAATGGGTTCAAGAAAGTGCGCCTCGCTGAAGTTCTGGCAGAACCAACTCGCCCGAAGAATCGTCCAGTCAATCCCGCTGTTCTGTACGACGCGTTCGGCCTGTTCCGCTTCGACTTCACCGCGACCGGATAACAGGACCAGTTTGCGGACTCCGCTTTTAACCGCCAGGTCGGTGAACGCCTGGATGGATTCCACGGCGCCAGGAACGGCGAGATCCGGTTGAAAGCAAATGTAGACCGCATGCACGCCATCTATCACCGCGTCCCAGGTTGATCGATCTTCCCAGTCGAAAGGGGGATTCGCCTCGCGGGAGCCTCGGCGAACGGCCAGGCCGGCAGCTTCGAGACGTTCTGTGATTCGCCGCCCGGTTTTGCCCGTGGCGCCAAGGACCAGCGTGATTGGTTGATCGGTTTTCATCGCGTTCATCTCCATTGGTTAATGTGAGTGATGCTCATGTTTAAAAGATGATAGATCCTCATGTTTTTCCGTCAACCCGTCAGTTCGAGTTCCCCGACGTGCGGTACCTGTTATTGGGTGTTGGCAGTGGCGATGCTAAGGTGAGTACATGTCACGTTATTGATCGGGAAATTCACTGGTGCGCAAAAAGACTCCTGAAGCCCTCGAACAGCCTGCTGCAGAAGCTGTTCGACGCAACCCCACGCAACAGCGCAGCCGCGAACGTCAGGAGCGGATTTTGGCGACGGCGACTCTATTGATCGCGGAAAAGGGCAGCGATCAACTCAAGATGAGTGAAATCGCCGAACGCTCCGAGATTTCGATCGGATCGCTTTATCAGTATTTTCCAGACAAAAGTTCCATCATCCGCACGCTGGCCGAACGCTACAACGCTGAAAGCCGTCGTTGCATTGCGCAAGCAATGGAGGCCGTCGAGGATGCCCAGGGCTTGCAAGCCGCCTATACGCAGTTGCTCGATCTGTATTACGAGATCGTGATGGCGACACCGGTGATGCGTGACATCTGGTCCGGCATGCAGGCCGACAAGCAGTTGTTGCAACTGGAGCTGGTGGAGAGCCGGGTGGCGGGCGCACTACTGGCCCAGGCGATGCTTCGCGTGTTTCCCGACATTGATGAACAGCAGGTGCAGGAGTCGGCGTTTTTGATCTGGCACCTGGGCGAGGCGACCATGCGCCTGGCGGTTACTTGTGCACCGCAGGAAGGGCGAGCACTGGTCGAGGCGTTCAAGCGCATGTCCCTGCGCGAGATCATGGAGCCGGCGCGCAAGGGCATCGACAGGCAATAACATGACGCCTCTGTTCATGGCTTTTTCTTCCGATTGAGTCCTCGCGCGGGCAAACGGCCAGTCGCTCGGTCCAGTCGGAACGCCAGTTATTGGCAGTGTGGGCGGTTGGTTTTGCGCAACAAAAATCCCGGCGCCGGGCCGGGTTGTGGGAGAGGAATGAATCCTGGCAGGCAGCCGAACGTTCGGAGACGTCACCGTCACCGATCATGCTGCCCGAATCGGGCCTGTCCTCGTACCGTAAGTCCGTGACGGATCATCTGAACCGAGGCAGAGGCCGGTCGACAGGTTTAAGAGACGACAGCGTGTGCCGGATCAGTGGCGTGTCCTTCTCGATGTCGTTCAGGCGATCACGAATTCTGAGAGCGGTGGGGTGCCCGCCTTGATGATCGACCCAATCGGCGATTTCCTTGCAAGCCGCAGCCAAGCGGGCCTGACGGGAGTCCAGCAAGGTGAGCAGGGTGGTGATGGACTCTTTTTCGGACATGGGAGACACCTCCGTTCAAGAAACCTGGGTGTGGCAGCAAAAAGCCCGCCTGGAGCGAGCTTTCTGCCGATGGGGTCGCTGATCCTTCAGCCATATCAGTATAGACCCGTTAAAAAGTGCTGACAGGTCGTCAGCTTTGTCGGACTGTCACTTGCGATTTGGCGTTCAACTGCCGGCAAACACGCAGGGCGTCCTCTTCAACATCGTAGCCATCTCCGATGAAGCCTTGGGTACGGGTATCGGCAATGCGATACCAGACCGCGGCATCGGGCGGCAGATGGTCAATTTCACCTTCGCGGCGGCCATGGATGATGATCTTGTTGCAACGCTTCACGACGAAAATGTCTTCCATGGCCTCTCCGCAGCGGTTTTCTGTTCACATCAACTATAGAAGCCATTGGTGATCGTGCAAAAAACAGACAGGTCAGTTCGTCGGTTCATGCGTCACCGGCCCCGGTGCGGGCGTGCCGTCGGGCTCACGCCAGCACCGCAACGGCTTTTATTTGCGCCCAGAGTTGCTGGCCAGGGTGGACGTTGAGTTGATCGCGGGAATAACGCGTGATGCGCGCCAGCAGTGGCGTGCCGGCGGCGTCCAGGCGAATCAGCACGTGGGCGGCGTTGTCGGCGTTCATTTCACTGACCACGGTGACCGGCAGGCGATTGAGGATGCTGCTTTGCCCGGTACTCTGCAGGCTCAGGCTCACATCGCGCGCCTGAACCTTGCAGCGCAGTGCCTGGCCCGTATCCAGTGGCGTATGAGGCACACGAATGCTGAGGGTGGTGTCGGGCAATTGCAGGCTGAGCAATTGATAGTCAGCGTCATAGGCGCTGACGCGACCTTCGATCACCACGCCGGCGTCGTCCCCCATCGCCAGCGGCAAGTCGAGGCGCGCCAGGGTCTGGCCGATCGGGCCGCTGGCCAGTGCCTTGCCGTTGCTGAGCAAGACTATATGGTCGGCCAGCCGTGCGACTTCATCCTGGGAGTGGCTGACGTACAGCACGGGGATGTCGAGTTCATCGTGCAGGCGTTGCAAGTAGGGCAGGATTTCGCTTTTGCGTTGGGCATCCAGCGCGGCCAGAGGCTCGTCCATCAACAACAGTTTGGGGCTGGTGAGCAAGGCGCGGGCGATGCCGACGCGCTGCCGCTCACCGCCGGAAAGGTGCTGTGGGTGCCGCTCCAGCAAATGGCGGATACCCAACAACTCGGTGGCGTGAGCCATGTCGACCCGGCGCTGCGATTTGGGGATGCGCTTGAGACCGAACTCCAGATTGGCCAGCACCGACAGATGAGGAAACAGGCTGGCTTCCTGAAACACGTAGCCCAGCGCGCGTTTGTGCGGCGCGACGAAAACCTTGTTTTCGCTGTCTTGCCAGACTTCATCGTTGACCAGGATAAAACCCTGATCGGCCCGTTCCAGACCGGCGATGCAGCGCAGGCACGTGGTCTTGCCCGAGCCGGAATGACCATAGAGTGCCGTGACGCCACGGCCTGGCAGTTGCAGGTCGACGTCCAGGGCGAAGCCCGGGTAGCGTAGTGTCAGTCGCATTTGAATCATCGGTCAGCTCCAGCCCGCTTTGGCTTTACGGCTGGAGTACAGCGCCAGCAGGACGGCAAACGAGAACACCAGCATCGCCCCGGCCAGCCAATGCGCCTGGGCGTATTCCATGGCTTCGACGTGATCGTAGATCTGCACCGAGACCACGCGGGTCTTTTCGGGAATATTGCCGCCGATCATCAGCACCACGCCGAACTCGCCGACGGTATGGGCGAAACCGAGAATGGCGGCGGTAATGAAACCGGGGCGGGCCAGGGGCAGTGTCACGCTGAAAAAGGTGTCCCAGGGGTTTGCCCGTAACGTCGCGGCCACTTCGAGCGGGCGCGTGCCGATTGCGGAAAATGCGTTTTGCAGCGGCTGGACCACGAACGGCATCGAATACAGCACCGAACCGATGACCAGCCCTGCAAAACTGAAAGTGAGGGTGCCAAGGCCGAGTGATTGGGTGAACTGGCCGATCAACCCGTGAGGGCCGAGCGCCAGCAACAGATAAAAGCCAATCACCGTCGGTGGCAGTACCAGGGGCAGGGCGACGATCGCCCCGACCGGGCCGCGCAACCAGGAGCGGGTGCGCGCAAGCCATAACGCAATCGGAGTGCCGACAATCAGCAGGATGACGGTCGTCAGGGACGCCAGTTTCAGGGTCAGCCAAATGGCGGAAAAATCGGCACTCGATAGCGACATTTAGATTTCGTAGCCGTAGGACTTGATGACAGCGGCCGCTTTCGGCCCTTTGAGGTACTCAACCAGTGCCTTGGCGGCCGGGTTGTCCTTGCCCTTGTTGAGAATCACGGCGTCCTGTTTGATCGGGTCGTGCAGGCTGGCTGGAACGATCCAGGCCGAACCGCTGGTGATCTTGCCGTCCTTGTAGATCTGCGACAGGGCGACAAATCCCAGCTCGGCGTTGCCGGTGGAGACGAATTGGTAGGCCTGGGTGATGTTCTGGCCTTCGACGATCTTGTCCTTGACCTTGTCGCTCAGCCCTTCCCTGGCCAACACCTGGGTAGCCGCCAGGCCATAAGGCGCGGCTTTCGGGTTGGCGATGGACAGGTGCTGATATTCGTTCTTTTTCAGCACATCGCCCTTGGCATCGACGTAGCCTTCCTTGGCCGACCACAGCGCCAGGGTACCGACCGCGTAGGTGAAGCGCGAACCCTTGACGGAGTCGCCTTCGGCCTCAAGTTTTTGCGGGGTGCTGTCGTCTGCCGAGAGGAACACTTCGAACGGCGCGCCGTTTTTGATCTGGGTGTAGAACTGGCCGGTGGCACCAAAGGAGGTGACCAGTTTATGCCCGGTGTCTTTTTCGAAATCCGCGGCGATGGCCTGGATGGGCGCGGTGAAGTTGGCAGCGACCGCCACCTGGACTTCGTCTGCCTGGGCTGAGCCGAAGGCAAATACGGCGAGAAGGCTCGCCAGGCAGGTAGGGGCAAAACGTGAGGCACGAATGGTCATGAAACGGCTCCGTTAAAAGGCAATTGCAGCAGGGGGTGAATCGTTATGTACAGAAATATATAGCGAATTGCCTTTAAACGGAATGTGCTGTCATAAAATTGTATACAATTTTAACGCAAAAGATGCTCAGGGGCGACGTAGCAGTCTCGCTAATCCCTCTTCCGCCAGTTGTCGAGTCAGTGCCGCGGTGGTCAATTCGACCCCGAGGGTAAATGCCTGGCCGGCCCAGAGGTTGCTGAAGTCCGCTTCACCTTTGGCCCGCAGCGGCATCAGCGCGCCACCGGCCAGGGGGAAGGCCGGTGCCTTGGCGCTCATGGGGCCCAGTTCACGCATCACCCGATTGAGAATGCCCCGGGCCGGGCGACCGGTGAACACGTTGGTGATGGCCGTCTCGCTTTCCCTGGCGGTGCGCAAGGCCTTGTGATGGGACGGGCTGACCTTGGCCTCTGGCGTGAACAGGTAGGCCGTACCGACCTGAACCGCCGAAGCGCCCAGCATGAAGGCGGCGGCGACGCCTCGTGCATCAGCGATACCGCCGGCGGCAATCACCGGTACTTTCACCGCATCGACGACTTGTGGCACCAGGGCGAAAGTCCCCACCTGGCTGCTCAGGTCATCGCTGAGAAACATGCCGCGATGGCCCCCGGCTTCGTAACCCATGGCAATGATTGCATCGCAGCCATGCTGCTCCAGCCACACCGCTTCGGCGACGGTTGTGGCCGAGGACAGCACTTTGGCACCCGTGGCCTTGACCCGGTCGAGCAGGGATTTTTCCGGCAGGCCAAAGTGAAAGCTCACCACTTCTGGGCGAAATTCCTCAACCACTTCGCAGGCCGCGTGATCGAACGGCGCCCGGTTGGACACGGGCGTTGGCGCATCGAAGTCGACACCGAGTTCCTGGTAGTAGGGTTGCAGCAGGTTTTTCCAGTCCTGCGCGCGTTGTTCATCAGGGGCTGGAGGCTGGTGACAGAAGAAGTTGACGTTGATTGGGCGCTGGGTGTGCTGACGGATCGTTTTCAGTTCCTCGCGCAATTGATCCTTGCTGAGCATCGCCGCTGGCAACGAGCCCAGCCCGCCGGCATTGCAGGCTGCAATCACCATGGACGAGTTCATGGCACCGGCCATCGGCGCCTGAATGATCGGCAGTTCGATCCCGAGCAGGTCAAGAATGCGGGTATCTGGCCATTGGTTCATGTGCAGTGTTCTCCGACGTTGAAGCAGGGCAGGGACGGTAGAACAGGATTTGTAACGCAACGACCGGTGCAAGGCCAGTCGTGATTTCGGCCGGCGTCGCCATTGCGCCCATGGATACCGCGATTGCCCGATTGGCTTAAAGTCGGGTACGGCAATCTGTTGCCATGTGTTATTTCAATTGCACCACAACCAGACTGATTCCATTGAGAGGCCGTGATGTTCAAAGGTATTTTCATCGACAAAGACGACAGCGGTTACCGGGCCACACTGCAAGAGATCCAGGACGATCAGTTACCCGAGGGCGATGTCACGGTGCGTGTTGCCTACAGCACGCTGAATTTCAAGGATGGCCTGGCGATCACCGGCAGCAGTCCGGTGGTGCGCAAATTCCCGATGGTGCCGGGCATCGACCTGGCCGGTGTCGTCGAAGCCAGCGGGCATCCGGACTACAAGGTCGGTGACCAGGTCCTGCTCAATGGCTGGGGTGTGGGTGAAGGACATTGGGGCGGATTGGCGCAGAAGGCTCGCCTGAACGGTGACTGGCTGATTCCGCTGCCCAAGGCGTTCACCACTGCCCAGGCGATGGCCATCGGTACGGCGGGCTACACGGCCATGCTGTGCATCCTGGCGCTGGAACACAACGGTGTAACGCCTGAGCAGGGCGAAATCCTGGTGACCGGCGCCAATGGTGGCGTCGGCAGTTTCGCCATCGCGTTGCTCAACAGGCTCGGCTATCGGGTGGTCGCGTCCACAGGACGTACGTCGGAGCATGACTACCTGAAGCAACTGGGGGCTGGTGAAATCATCGACCGTGCCACGCTGTCCTTGCCAGGCAAGCCGTTGGCCAAAGAACGCTGGGCGGCGGTCATCGATTCGGTCGGCAGCCACACCTTGGCCAATGCTTGCGCCAGCACCAAGGCCAATGGCACCGTCGCGGCATGTGGTTTGGCCCAGGGCATGGACTTTCCGGCATCCGTTGCACCGTTCATTTTGCGTGGTGTGACCCTGGCCGGTATCAACAGTGTGACCCAGCCCAAAGCCAGGCGCGTGGAGGCCTGGAGTCGGCTGGCCAGGGATCTGGACTTCAACCTGTTGCCGCTGATCAGTCACGAGATTGGCCTGAGCGAAGCCATCGAGGCCGCGCCGCGCTTGCTTGCCGGGCAGTTGCGCGGGCGCGTGGTGGTGGATGTGAATCGCTGATTACCGAGACTCGCGTTCCAGCAACTGGCGTTTGCGCTCGACACCCCAGCGATAGCCCGACAGATTGCCATCGCTGCGCACTACGCGATGGCAAGGGATCGCCACGGCCAGGTTGTTCGCGCCGCAAGCTTGAGCCACGGCGCGAACGGCTTTTGGCGAGCCGATGCGCTGGGCAACCTCGGCGTAGCTGGCCGTGCTGCCAACGGGGATTTCCCGCAGCGCTTGCCAGACACGCTCCTGAAACGCCGTGCCGCGTACATCCAGAGGCAAATCAAGGCCGATCGCCGGCGCCTCGATAAAGCCGACGACCCTGGCAATCAATTGCTCGAATTCATGATCGGCTCCAATCAGGTTGGCACGCCGGAATTTATCCTGCAGATCACAGACCAGTTGGTGCGGATCATCGCCCAACAGGATCGCGCAGACCCCGCGCTCACTCTGCGCCACCAGTATCGCCCCCAGCGAACACTGGCCGACGGCAAAACGAATGTCATTGTTTTGGCCGGCCGCGCGGTAGTCCCCGGGTTTCATGCCGAGCAGATGGTCTGCCGCTTCATAAAATCGACTGTTGGAGTTGAAGCCGGCGTCGTACAGGGCATCGGTCACCGAGCCGCCATCCGCCAGACGCTCGCGCAACTTGCGCGAACGATGAGCGTCGGCGTAGCCCTTGGGCGTCAGGCCGGTGACGGCCTTGAACACGCGATGGAAGTGGAAGCTGCTCAGCCCCGCCGCCTCGGCCAGCTCGCCCAGAGCAGGCAGCGTTTCTGCGCTTTCGATCTGGCGGCACGCGGCGGCCACGGTGGCGGCATGTTGTGCGGCGAGTTCGCTCTGATCTCTGGTTGCGCGTTTGCTCGGGCGATAACCCGCCGCCTGTGCCTGTTCGGCGCTGTCGAAGAATTCCACATTGTGTGGTTTGGGCAAGCGCGCGAGGCTGCTGGGGTTGCAGTAGATGCCGGTGGTTTTCACGGCATAGACAAACTGCCCGTCAGCCTTGGGATCGCGCGCGACCACGGCGGCCCAGCGCGGATCGTTTTCGGTGCTGATCTTGCTCGATTGGGTTGTCATGGCGTCACGTCCTTTGAGGGGTTGCCTGCACATTAACCATGGGGCAATTCCCACACACTCCGGCGCTTGCGGTCAAATTCGCAGTCTTTATCCGGCGGTACGGAAGGTGAAGTTGATGCGTTGCTCGCCGAGCCTCGGGTGATGGCCGTCCTTGATCGGCAACACCCCGTGATAACGCAGTCGATCGACGCCACCCCAGACCACGATGTCGCCATGCAGCAGGGGGATGCGCTGGCTTTTGTCGCTGCGTGCAAAGCCACCGAACAGGAACATCGCCGGCAGGCCCAGCGATACCGAAACGATAGGGGCTGCGTAGGAATGCTCGTCCTTGTCCTGATGCAATGACATTTTAGCCCCGGAGATGTAACGGTTGATCAGGCAGGAGTCCGGCACAAACTCACGGAACCCCGCTGCCAGCGCCGCCGCTTGCGCCAACTGGAAAAACACTTCAGGCATCCTCGGCCAGGGCTGACCGGTCTGCGGATCGTCGCGGGTGTAGCGATAGCCGCTGCGGTCAGTAGTCCAGCCGAACGTGCCACAACTGCTCAGGGCGACCGACATGGTAAAGCCGCCGGGCGTGACCATCTGCCGAAACGGCGCGGCCGCCAGCACTGCTTCCAGGGCGGGCAACAAGCGCTCAAGCCAGGGCAGGGCGAAGCCTCTGAGCACATAGGACTGTTCGCCGATCTGCTCGCGCCTGGGCTGCTGCTCGGGCTCGGCATTGGCAAACAGGTCATGAGTCAGCGGGTTCATGGGGTCATAAAGCATCGTGAAAGATGATTCCAAGGGTATATCGTTTGCCGCTGTGCAGGCGACTCACGCCGTGACGCAGGGTCACGCGGTAGTAACCGCGTACCCCTTTGACCGGCCGCTGGTTGACGGCGAATATCAGCCCGTCGCCTTTCTTCAGGCCGATGACCATCGGGCGTGACTGCATGCGCGGGCGCTGTTCGGTCATGACAAATTCGCCGCCGGTGAAGTCTTCATCCGGGGCCGACAGCAGAATGGCCACTTGCAGCGGGAAAACGTGCTCACCGTACAAGTCCTGATGCAGGCAGTTGTAGTCCTGCGGACCATATTGCAGCAACAACGGCGTCGGACGGTTCTGACCAGCGGCATGACAGCGCTCGAGAAAGGATTGATGAGAGTCTGGAAAGCGGGTCGGCAGGTCCATCTGTTCATGCCAGCGATTGGCGATGGGCACCAGCCGTGGGTAGAGCTTGCTGCGCAAGCGGGCCACAAGGTTCGGCAATGGGTAGCTGAAATACTTGTACTCGCCGCGGCCGAACCCGTGGCGAGCCATCACCACGTGGGAGCGAAAGGGTTCGGGCCGGGGGTACCAGGCGCTGACCTGATCACAAGCCTTGTGGCTCAACAGTGACGGGATGACGGCGCAACCGTCCTGATCAAGTTGCTGTTCCAGCCGGGGCCAGTCCAGGCTGTCCAGATATTGCTCGCTCATTGCCGGGCCTCTTGTTGGTGAGGTGGCCAGTCTGGAGGGCAAGGAGGAAGCAGGCACTCCGGCGCTTGCGGTCGAATTGCGAGGGGGAGCCGACTTCCACTGTCGCCCCGGTTCGCCTTACAGCGCTTTGCTGACGCTGATTTCGCTGATGACGTCGTCCTGTCCATGAATGGCATCCAGCGCCGCCTTGGCTTCTTCTGCGGTGCCGTTTTCCAGCTGGGCAAACTCGAAGCGGCGCTCACCGTTGAGTTTGTATTTGATGACGTACTTGGTCGTTTGGGCCACGGTTGTATCTGCCTGTCGTTTGTTTCGGGTTCGCTGTTCAGCTCAGTTTCGAGCTGGAGCGGCGAATGATTTTGATCGAGTGTGTCAGGGTGGGTTTGCGGGTCACGCTGATAGGGCGACGGTTGACGGTATCGATCGTGATGTTCCAGAAACCGGTGCTCGGGGCGGTGATGCGCGCCGGAAAGGTGTCGAATGCACCGCCGTGATAGGTGTGACGGCCGCCATTTTTAAAGCTGCGGAAGTTGGCGTCGTTCATCAAACGGATGTTGCACATTTGCGAGCATTGAATGACGACAATGTCGTCTTCATTGAGGTGCTCGCGCTGATGGATAAATTTCATGAGGCGCCTCCAGAAGGGCTTTTTCTACAAAATCAAAACGATAGCATGGGCGATTGGCGCAGTTTATCAGCCCGACTGCCTTATTATCCGGCCACTTTGACAATTAAAAACGCTAATTTCACCTTTGATGAGCGATAAAGTAGGGCACCTCGGAGAAAAAACGCATCTGCGCTGTCCGAGCCTCTTTATCGGAGGTTTTGTATGAAATGGGGTTTTTGGTTTCTTTCGCTGGCGGTATTGGTGAGCGGTTGCGCGAACGTCTCTGAAATCAATGCGACGCTGCCGACCATGAACGTGATTTCTGGCAAGAAGCCCCATGAATATGCGCAATGCCTCAGCGAAAAACTGGCCGACAGCCGTGGCGCCTTGCAAGTCGAGCCGCACAAGGATGGATTGCGCGTGATCGTGCCGCTCAAATATTCCTCGGGCCCGTCTGCCGTATTCGACATTGAAGAGCGCTCGGGCGGCAGCAGCATCAAGCTACACGAGAGCATGTCCAATGTCCCGGTGCGTCCAAAGGATGTACAGAATGCCGCCACCGAGTGCATTTCCGGCTGATAGACTATCGACTGACAGCACCGATGCCGCCAAAGCCTGGCTTTGGCGGCATCGTTATTTCTGGAGTCGAGTATGAAGCGAGAGCAGATCCGGGCGCGCCACGCAGAGGGGCTTATCTCTGCCACCCACGTGATTCAGAACCCGGCTGACCTTGGAGAATGGATCGTGTTTTTCAAGAAAAGCGCCGGGCGCAGCTATTTCCTGGTGGATGACAACGATGAAGTCGAGTCCTTCGGTAATCTCAACGACTTGATCGAAACATTGCGCGGACTCGGGATCAAGTTCGCCGAAATTCATCTGTAGGGTCGAGCGCGTTATTTGCAGACCACCACGACGTTGCGGTTCTTGTAATTGCCGATATCGGCCCCGAGGGTCTTTTCGCTTTCCTTGAGCGATGGCGTACCGTCGGTGCCGACAATCCGGTAGCCGGTACCCGCGCAGGAGGCGTCGGCCTTTTCGTAGCAGGCGGCCCAGGAATTGGCCTCTCCCGAGCAGTCGATCGTCAGGCCCTGCTCTCCGTTGTTCAGGTAGGTTTCTTCCGACGTCGCACAGCCACTCAGGGCCAATACCGCTAGCAAAGGCAATATCTTTTTCATGGATTGATCATCGTCAGGGTGGTGGGGCAAGGCTGAGACAGCGCCGGGATCAAAAGGTTATAGCGAAAGGCCACATCTTTTTCGGCAGTCACAAAAAAGCCCTGTGCAATGACAGGGCTATTCGATAGGGGCGTCGGTCAGTTCTTGTCCTTGCCGCGTCGCTTGGGTTCCGGATGCTCAAGCTCCAGCACCGAAGCCACTTCGATTGCCAGGGCTTCGGAAGGGAAAGGTCCGGCGATATTTTCACCGGCGGCACTCGCCACCCACCATTGACCGTCTTTCACCTGATTGATCAGGAATCCGTTGACGCTTTTTGCTGCCGACATCTAATTGCCTCGTTGTCTGGTTCAATCGCGCCATGATACCGCCAAACGCGCGCAGCGGGTGCCGTTGGGCGTATGGTGGGATGCCGGCTTAGGTAGAAAGCGTGCAATTGCGCGAATCTCTGCTATGCATAAGGGTTTGCCCCGTAACCTGCGCACCCGCGCAGGGAACTATCGGCAAGAATATTTCTCTATGTTGGCATCGGTTAGCCAGCGCGGGGCATTGTAAGGTGCACGCCGCCTGATTAGACTGCGCCGAAACTCGTACACACAGCCGTTACAAGGACTTATATGATCAAGAAATGCTTGTTCCCAGCAGCCGGTTACGGTACTCGCTTCCTGCCAGCGACTAAAGCCATGCCCAAAGAAATGCTGCCGGTGGTAAACAAGCCACTGATCCAGTACGGCGTCGAAGAGGCATTGGATGCCGGCTTGAACGAAATCTCCATCGTCACCGGTCGCGGCAAGCGCGCCCTGGAAGACCATTTCGACATCAGCTACGAGCTGGAAAACCAGATCAAGGGCACCGACAAGGAGAAATACCTGGTCGGTATCCGCCGTCTGCTGGATGAGTGCTCGTTCTCCTACACCCGCCAGACCGAAATGAAAGGTCTGGGCCACGCGATCCTCACCGGTCGCCCACTGATCGGTGACGAGCCGTTCGCCGTGGTGCTGGCGGATGACCTGTGTGTCAACCTGGAAGGTGACGGCGTACTCAAGCAGATGGTCAAGCTGTACAAGCAGTATCGCTGCACCATCGTCGCGATCATGGAAGTAGACCCGCAGGAAACCAGCAAGTACGGTGTGATTGCCGGCGACCTGATCGGTGACGACCTGTACCGCGTGCGCAACATGGTCGAGAAGCCAAAACCGGAAGACGCCCCGTCGAACCTGGCGATCATCGGTCGTTACATCATGACGCCGGACATCTTCAGCCTGATCGAACAAACCGAGCCAGGCAAAGGCGGCGAGATCCAGATCACTGACGCCCTGATGAAACAGGCGCAGGATGGTTGCGTGATCGCCTACAAGTTCAAGGGCAAGCGTTTCGACTGCGGTGGCGCCGAAGGCTACATCGACGCGACCAACTTCTGCTTCGAGAACTTCTACAAGACGGGCAAGGCTTACTGATAGCCGGCGACCTGTTGTATCGAAAAGCCACCTTCGGGTGGCTTTTTCATTTTCCAGCTCCATATCGTCTGCAGCGCTTGCCCCACAAATGTCTACGGGTATGCTGGTCACCTGCCGAGGAGATTGAAAATGGCCTACGATTTTGACCTTTATGTGATTGGTGCCGGTTCTGGCGGTGTGCGGGCTGCGCGGTTTGCCGCCGGGTTCGGTGCGAAAGTGGCCGTGGCCGAGAGCCGCTACCTGGGCGGTACCTGTGTGAACGTCGGCTGCGTGCCGAAAAAGTTGCTGGTCTACGGTGCGCACTTCGCTGAAGACTTCGAGCAGTCTTCCGGTTTTGGCTGGAGCCTGGATGAGGCGCAGTTCGATTGGGCGACGCTGATCGCCAACAAGGACCGCGAGATCAATCGCCTCAATGGTATTTATCGCAACCTGCTGGTCAACAGTGGCGTGACCTTGCATGAAGGCCACGCGAAGATCGTCGATCCGCATCAGGTCGAGATCAATGGCGAGCGCTTTACCGCCAAAAATATCCTGATCGCTACCGGTGGCTGGCCACAGATTCCGGAGATCCCGGGGCACGAGCATGCCATCAGTTCCAACCAGGCATTCTTCCTTAAAACGCTGCCCAAGCGCGTGTTGGTGGTGGGCGGGGGCTACATTGCGGTCGAGTTCGCCGGGATCTTCCATGGCCTGGGCGCCGAGACCACGCTGCTGTATCGCGGTGAACTGTTCCTGCGCGGCTTCGACACTTCGGTGCGCAAGCACTTGCAGGAAGAGTTGACCAAACGCGGCATGGATCTGCAATTCAATGCGGACATCGAGCGCATCGACAAGCAGGCCGACGGCAGTCTGAAAGTCACGCTCAAGGATGGTCGCCAGCTGGAAGCCGATTGCGTGTTCTACGCCACGGGCCGTCGTCCGATGCTGGACAATCTCGGGCTGGAAAACACCGGGGTCAAACTCGACAGGAAAGGCTTTGTCGAGGTCGACGAGCTGTATCAGACCGCCGAGCCATCGATCCTGGCGCTGGGCGATGTGATCGGTCGTGTTCAGCTGACACCGGTTGCTCTGGCAGAGGGCATGGCGGTTGCACGACGCCTGTTCAAGCCAGAGCAGTATCGTCCGGTGGATTACAAGATGATCCCGACGGCGGTGTTCAGCCTGCCAAACATCGGCACCGTCGGGTTGACCGAGGAAGAGGCCCGCGAAGCCGGCCACGACGTGCAGATCTTCGAAAGCCGCTTCCGGCCGATGAAGCTGACCCTGACTGAATGCCAGGAGCGCACGCTGATGAAGCTGGTGGTCGACGCCAGGACCGACAAGGTATTGGGTTGCCACATGGTCGGTCCGGAGGCCGGTGAAATCGTCCAGGGTCTGGCGATTGCCTTGAAGGCCGGCGCCACCAAGCGCCACTTCGACGAAACTATCGGCGTGCACCCGACAGCCGCCGAAGAGTTCGTCACCATGCGGTCGCCGGTCGCCGGTTAATCGTCCTTCGCTGCGTCTGCCGCTGCCACAATGGTTGCGGCCAGACGTACGCGTTCTTCCAGGTCTGTCCGGGTTTTGGCTAACTCGATTTCCAGTGACTTGTTGAGCTGCGACTGCTCGTCGACGTTCTGTTTGAGGGCCTGGCTTTCCAGCAGGGCGACGCGCAGGCGTTCCTGGAGGAGGGTGCGTTCGCCGTCGACGCGGGTGGCCTGTTCCAGCAACTGATCCTGACGGGTATTGCTTTGCTTGAGCTGTTCTTGCATCAGGCTCAGTTCCCGCAGCGTGCCGCGGTTTTCAGTCAGCAAACGTTCATTGTCGCGGTGCAATTGGGTGATTTCATCCTGGCGTACCAGCGCGCTTTGTTGTGCCTGACGCAGTTCCATCTGCAGTTGTTGCACCTGGCCTTCATGGCGACTCAATTCCTGTTCGCGCTGTTCCTTGACCGCATTGCGGTAGTGCTCCAGTGCGTCCCGAGTGTGCAGGTGTTTTTCTTCAAGGGAGCGAATCTGCTCGTCCTTGTCTTTCAAGCGCAATTCGAAGTCGGTCAGCGCCTGGTTCAGTCCGGCGTTGCGGGTTTGTTCCGTTTGCAGCAAGGCGCGGGTTTCTTGCAGGACCTCGGATTCCTGGGTCAGTGCCAGGCTCTGAAACTCGTATTGCTGGTGCAGTTCGCTGTTGGCCTCTTGCGCTTCGCCAAGCTGGTTTTCCAGCGCCTTGCGCTGTTCCTCGTATTGCGCGCGCGCTTGGTCGATGGGCTCCTGCGCTTGCTCCTTGAGGCGTTGTGCGAGCCGCGCCACCAGCGCCATCAGTTCGTCGTCAATCGGTTCCGTCGGCGCTTCGACCGGTTCGTTCCTGTCATCGAGCTCTTTGAGATAGCGATGAATCGTGGTCTTCGAACCGGTATTGCCCATCTCGATCCGTACGGCATCGATGCTGGGGTTTTCGCCACGGGCGAGGATCGCCAACCGAGCGGCTTGCACCACCGCTTTATTTACACCGCCGCGTGCCATGAGTTCTCCCGGGTTTTGATGATGTGGTACGTACCACGTAAATACACATTGTACCATTCAATTTGTAAAGTTAAATGCTGAATATAGCTGGCACGGGATATACTGGTATTACCCCGTGTGAGTGCAGTTTCGAGGCATTCATCGCGCTATTTCCGTACACAAACCCTTGTAGGAGCGAGCCTGCTCGCGAAAAACCCGAGAACGCCGCGGGGCACCTGCCAGCCAGCGTTATCGTTGACGATCATCGCGAGCGAGCTCGCTCCTACAGACAGTCAAAACAGGTTCATGTCCTATGAGCGATCTGGATCGCTATCTGCAAGCGGCGACTCGCGACAACACTCGTCGCAGCTATCGGGCAGCCATCGAACACTTCGAAGTCACGTGGGGCGGTTTTCTGCCGGCAACCGGCGACAGCGTGGCGCGCTACCTGGTGGCCCATGCCGGTGTGTTATCGATCAATACGCTGAAACTGCGATTGTCGGCATTGGCGCAGTGGCACAACAGCCAGGGTTTTGCCGATCCCACCAAGGCGCCGGTGGTGCGCAAGGTGTTCAAGGGCATCCGCGCGCTGCACCCGGCCCAGGAAAAACAAGCCGAACCCTTGCAGCTTCAGCATCTGGAGCAGGTGGTCAGTTGTCTGGAGTTGGAGGTGCAAACCGCCAGGGCCGAAGGCGACCGGCCGGGAATGCTGCGCGCCCGGCGCGACATGGCGTTGATCCTGCTGGGCTTTTGGCGCGGCTTTCGCAGCGATGAGTTGTGCCGGCTGCAGGTTGAACACGTGCAGGCCAGCGCCGGTTCCGGCATCAGTCTCTATCTGCCGCGCAGCAAGAGTGATCGCGACAACCTCGGCAAGACGTATCAGACGCCGGCCTTGCAGCGTTTGTGTCCGGTGCAGGCTTATATCGACTGGATTACCGAGGCTGCTCTGGTGCGCGGGCCGGTGTTCCGTGGCATCGACCGCTGGGGGCATCTGGGCGAGGAGGGGTTGCACGCCAACAGCGTGATTCCTTTACTGCGTCAGGCGCTGGAGCGCGCCGGCATTGCTGGCGAGCTTTACACCAGCCACTCCTTGCGCCGCGGCTTTGCGACCTGGGCGCATCAAAGTGGCTGGGACTTGAAGTCGCTCATGAGTTATGTGGGCTGGAAGGACATGAAGTCGGCCATGCGTTACATCGAGGCCAGCCCATTCCTCGGGATGGCGCGCATCACAGAAAAGCCGGTTGAACCCTAGATACCGTTTTCTTCTATTAATACGGTCGGCTAATAGCGAAAGCCAATCAGCAGCATGAGGTTTGCCAATGAGCCTTCTGTCCGACGAGTGGGTAAAGTTCTCTCCATCAACTTCTTAACCCCTGACGGAGAGTCAACGATGCCTATCATCAACAGCCAAGTTAAACCGTTCAAAGCTGACGCATTCAAAAATGGCGACTTCGTAAAAGTCTCGGACGCTGACCTGAAAGGCAAGTGGTCGGTGGTGTTCTTCTACCCGGCAGACTTCACCTTCGTATGCCCGACCGAGCTGGAAGACCTGGCTGACAACTACGACGCATTCCAGAAACTGGGCGTCGAGATCTACAGTGTTTCCACCGATACCCACTTCGCCCACGCTGCCTGGCACAACACTTCGCCAGCCATCGGCAAAATCCAGTACACCATGATCGGCGACCCGACCCACGCCATCTCCCGCAACTTCGACGTGCTGATCGAAGAAGCCGGTCTGGCTGACCGTGGCACCTTCGTGATCAACCCGGAAGGCCAGATCAAGATCGTTGAACTGAACGATGGCGGCGTAGGCCGTGACGCTTCCGAGCTGCTGCGCAAAATCAAGGCTGCCCAGTACGTCGCTGCTCACCCGGGCCAGGTTTGCCCTGCCAAGTGGAAAGAAGGCGAGGCCACTCTGGCGCCGTCCCTGGACCTGGTCGGCAAGATCTAAGTCTGTGATCGCACCATCAGGGCGGAACTCCGCACCTACCCGGTAAGCTGCACCGCCCAATAAAAACGCCCGGGCGAGATTCGTTCGGGCGTTTTTTTATGTCTCAAATTCAAGGAAATCGCCCGTATGTTGGATGCCAATCTTAAAGCCCAGTTGAAATCGTACCTGGAACGGGTCACCCAGCCGATCGAGATCGTTGCATCCCTCGACGACGGTGCGAAATCCCGGGAAATGCTCGAACTATTGAAAGACGTTGCCAGTCTTTCCACCCAGATTACTTTGCTCGACAACGGCGATGATGCACGCAAGCCGTCGTTCTCGATCAATCGCCCGGGAGCGGATATCAGCCTGCGTTTCGCCGGCATCCCGATGGGTCATGAGTTCACGTCCTTGGTGCTGGCCTTGTTGCAGGTCGGCGGTCACCCGTCCAAAGCCAGTGTCGAGGTGATCGAACAGATTCGCTCGCTCAAAGGCGAATTCAACTTCGAGACTTACTTCTCGCTGTCGTGCCAGAACTGCCCGGACGTGGTCCAGGCGCTGAACCTGATGGCGGTACTGAACCCGAACATCCGCCACGTCGCCATCGACGGTGCACTGTTCCAGGCCGAAGTCGACGAGCGCCAGATCATGGCCGTGCCAAGCATTTACCTCAATGGCGTGAACTTCGGCCAGGGCCGTATGGGGCTGGAAGAAATCCTCGCCAAAATCGACACCAGTGGCATCGAGCGCCAGGCCGAGAAAATCAGTGCCAAGGATGCCTTTGATGTGCTGGTAGTCGGCGGTGGCCCGGCCGGTGCTTCGGCAGCAATCTACGCGGCCCGCAAAGGCATCCGCACCGGTGTCGCGGCTGAGCGTTTTGGTGGGCAGGTGCTGGACACCATGGCCATCGAGAACTTCATCTCCGTGCAGGAAACCGAAGGGCCGAAGCTGGCCGTGGCTCTGGAAGAACACGTCAAGCAGTACGACGTGGATATCATGAACCTGCAACGTGCGGACAAATTGGTGCCTGGCAAGAATGGCGAGCTGCACCAGATTCACTTCGCCAGCGGTGCATCGCTCAAAGCCAGGAGCGTGATTCTGGCGACGGGTGCGCGGTGGCGGGAAATGAACGTCCCGGGCGAGCAGCAATACCGCAACAAAGGTGTTGCCTACTGCCCGCACTGCGATGGCCCGCTGTTCAAGGGCAAGCGCGTGGCAGTGATTGGTGGCGGCAACTCCGGCGTCGAAGCGGCCATCGACCTGGCGGGCATCGTGTCCCATGTCACGCTGCTGGAGTTCGATATGCAGTTACGTGCCGATGCGGTATTGCAGCGCAAGTTGCACAGTCTGCCGAACGTCACCGTGATCACCAGTGCGCAAACCACTGAAGTCATCGGCGACGGTCAGAAGGTCAACGGCCTGCGCTACAAGGATCGGCAGAGCGACGAATTGCGCAGTGTGGAGCTGGAAGGGATTTTCGTGCAGATCGGTCTGCTGCCGAACACCGATTGGCTCAAAGGCACCATTGAGTTGTCGCCGCGCGGCGAGATCATCGTCGACGCTCGCGGTGAAACCTCGGTGCCGGGTGTGTTCGCTGCTGGCGACGTGACTACTGTGCCGTACAAGCAGATCGTGATCGCGGTGGGTGAGGGCGCCAAGGCTTCTCTCAGCGCCTTCGATCACTTGATCCGCACTTCCGCCCCGGCATAAAGCCTGGCGCTGAAAACAAAAAACCCATGACTGGTCATGGGTGTTTTTGTTTAACGCATTCCAGATGTGGGAGCGAGCCTGCTCGCGATGGTCGTCAACGATAACGCTGGATTGCAGATGCCCCGCGGCGTTCTCGGGTTTTTCGCGAGCAGGCTCGCTCCTACAGAGGTGCATCGGCGCCGGCGTTGAAAATATACAACCCTGTAGGAGCGAGCTTGCTCGCGATGGTCGTCAACGATAACGCTGGATTGCAGATGCCCCGCGGCGTTCTCGGGTTTTTCGCGAGCAAGCTCGCTCCTACAGAGGTGCATCGGCGCCGGCGTTGAAAATATACAACCCTGTAGGAGCGAGCTTGCTCGCGATGGTCGTCAACGATAACGCTGGTTGGCAGGTGCCCCGCGGTGTTCTCGGGTTTATCGCGAGCAAGCTCGCTCCTACAAACACAAAACCCCATGATTGATCATGGGGTTTTGTGTTTCATACATTTCAAATGTGGGATTTGTTGCGCGGGTTACAGCGGCGCAGGCTGGATGATCTCGACCCAGTAGGCGTCCGGGTCCTTGATGAACGCCAGGCTCTTCATGCGACCATCGCTCAGGCGTTTCTGGAAATCGCAGCCCAGCGCTTCAAAGCGCTCGCAAGCGGCGACGATATCCGGCACCGAAATGCAGATGTGGCCGAAACCGCGTGGGTCGGTATTGCCGTTGTGGTAGGCGAAATCCGCATCGTTCTCTGTGCCATGGTTGTGGGTCAGCTCCAGAATGCCGGGGATCGATTTCATCCACTCGGTGCGCGCGGCGACATCGGCCGGGATCTGGTTCTTGTCGACCAGTGCCAGGAAATACAGGCTGAATTCGGCTTCCGGGAAGTCGCGCTTTTCCACCAGCGTAAAACCCAGGATGCGTGTGTAGAAGTCCAGGGACTTGGTGATGTCCTTGACCCGCAGCATGGTGTGGTTGAAGACAAATTTCTGCGTGGCGGCGTCCGGTTGGGCGGTGACGCCGGGGAAGGTGTTCAGTTCGTGCAGGCTCATGGGCCCTCCGGGAAATATGTGGGCTAACGAATGGTGACAATGATACGCAAGGGTTGGGACATCACCAAACCCAAACAGTCGGCTATTGCCTGACAGGCGACCTGGGCCCAGACTTTACGGCTTGATCCTTGAGTGCCCATTGCAATGATTCGAATCCGTAACGTGCTGTTCATCCTGCTAAGCATGTTTTCGCTGGCTGGCGTTGCTCGCGCCGATGAGCCGGTAGTGACCTGGCCGGAAGGCTGGCAGGTCGAAGAAGTGCCTGGGGCGGCGTCGGGGGTCAGTCGCCAGCGCGCAGTGAAAAATGATCAGAATGGATCGCCGCTCATGGTGATGGAGCTGACCATGAGTCCGGTGCAAGGCGATCATCAGGTAAACCTCGAAGGCGTGTTGCTGGAGATGCGCAAGTCGGTACAAAAAGACTTCTTTCAGGGTGGGTATCAAAGTGTCTGTACGCGAATTCATTCGACTACCTTGAGTCGATTGGCCGCGCTGGAAACAACCTGCACCGTCACGCAAAACGGCAGGCACGTGCTTTCTCAAACATTGGTGGCTGCGGTGGATGCCGATAAGGCCTATGTTCTTTCCTACGCAGGGCAGGCAGAGGCTTATAAGGCGAGCCAGGAAGAAATAGACGCTGCCCGTAACAGCTTGAAACTTTAGTTGGCGTCAGTGCTTTTTCGATGCATGAAAAAAATTTTAGATATCCAAATGGATTAAGCACAAAATTGTTGGCAGTCAGCTAGTTGTCTGGTGCCCGCCCCGGGTATTTAGATAACCCATGAAAAAGCCCTGCATAAGCAGGGCTTTTTTGTCGCCGCGAGAGTTAGCCGCGCAGCCAGGAGTCAACGGTGGCTGCACCGTACTGTTCTTTCCAGGCTTTCAGGCCGCGATGATTGCCGCCCTTGGTTTCAATCAGCTCGCCGGTGTGCGGGTTCTGATAAACCTTGACCACACGGGCGCGGCGGGTTTTAGGTGCGGCTGCCTGCAGGCCGGATTTTGCCGGGTTTGGGTCGAGAATGGCGATGATGTCGCGCAGGCTCTTGCCATAGGTTTTCATCAAACCCTGGAGCTTCTCTTCGAATTCGATTTCTTTCTTGAGCCCGGCATCGTTCTTCAGGGATTCCAACTGCTTGAGCTGTTCTTGAAGGGCCTTTTCGGCTGCACGAAATTCAGCGAGTCTGGACAATATCTTTACTCCAATAGTGTGTTTGGCTGATACCAACCGCAAACAAAGCTATAAGCCAAGAGCCTTGAAGCGACTCGGTGATAGTGGCTCACCTGCCAATTTAGCGCAGGCATGAAAAATTGTAGTAGTTAATTGACCAAGAGTAAATCCTGTCTTTTTTTCATGTAACGGCAGTAGTGTTTTGATTCAAATTTGTGCGTTTAAGCGTTGTTTTATCGATTAAATTCTCGAGTTAATGGTCGCTTAATGCACTAATGAATTCCGCGCCGGGCATGGGTTTGCCGAACAGATAACCTTGCAGGAAGTTGACCTGGTGAACGCTCAGGTAATCACTCTGCTCACGGGTCTCGACACCTTCGGCCACCAGGGCAAGGTCGAGTTTGACTGCCAGTTCGATGATGCTGTCGAGGATGTGGCTCGAGAGTGTGTCGATACCGATCATGGCGACAAAACTCTGGTCGATTTTCAGGAAGTCCACATTGAACTGCCGCAGGTAGCCAAGGCTCGAGTGACCCGTGCCAAAATCGTCGATGGCGATTTTCACGCCCAGTTCGCGAAGTTGCTCGAACAGTTGCAGGGTGATGGGCGTGGGTTCGATCAGTTCGCGCTCGGTCAGTTCCAGTACCAGATGGATCGAGCCCGGCTCGAACGCATCGAGAAACTCGCGACAGTCCTTGATCAGTTCCAGGTCCTGGCAATGGCTGGCGGTGATGTTGATGCCGATGTGAAACGGTTTGTTGAATCTGGCGGACTGCGGGGCGAGCAGGGCGGCGGTTTGCCGCATCAGCGAGCGGGTCATCGGCACGATCAGTCCCGAGTGCTCGGCAAACGGGATGAACAGGTCCGGACGCACCAGGCCTTCCTTCGGATGTTTCCAGCGCATCAGCACTTCAGCGCCGGACCAGCTTTTGCTGTCGCCATGCACCACGGGCTGGAAATAGGGAATGAATTCTGCGGCTTCCAGTGCCCGTTGCATTTCCTGGGTGGGTGCCGATGAGCGTTTTTGCAGGAAATGACCGATTGACCCGGCAATCACACCGAAGAAAATCAGCAGGCTGAACAGCGGCGGATATTCGCTGCTCATGTATCGCCAGGTTTCGCCTTCGGGGAAACCGGCTTCCACGGCAATTGCATAGTGCCCGGAGCTCAAACGGCTCGGCGCGACGGGCAGTTCAGGTGCAGCACCGGTGTGAACCTTGCCATCGGCAGACATCCAGTCCGGCCCAACCTGCAGCAACAGCAAGGTATTGCGACCGATCAAGCGCAGAATGTTGCTCAAGTGATAACCATCGAGGGTCGTCAATGCGCCTTTTTTTCCTTCGCTCAGTCGGTACACCAGCAAGGCGGTATCGGGGGTCACCGGGTTGCCGTTCATGAGCCATAAGGCGCCCTGGGTGTAGTCACCGGGGGGGACTTTCTCCTGGTAGTCGCCGAACAAAGAGCTGCAATAAATGTTGTTGTCCCACACCAGATTGGTCGCGCGCACGAATGGGCGGCGAGTGACCTGTTCGCGCAGGGCCAGTTTGACGTCAGCACAACTTTGGCCAGACAGCGGCAGTAGTTCGCGAGCGGCCTGGGAGTTGTTGTCGAGCATCAGGTCGAACTGGCGAATCGCTTCTTCGGCGGTTTGTTCGGCGTCTTGTTTGAGTGCGCGCCCTGCTTGCATGTAAAGAATGGCGGTCCCCAGCAGCATCGGGAGCAATCCACTGATCAGAGTGACAGCCATTCTTGTGTTGCGACCGCGGGTTTTGGCTTTCAGTGGCATTCGCGAATCCTGTCACGAAAAAGTAGGGCTCTCAAACGCTGGCAGGGCAATACGCCTCCCATGAAGAGTTCGGGTACGGGCCATGATAGTTGGCCCTTGGCGGTTATGCCGCTCAACGGAAGTCAAGGCTTTGGGCCAGATCGATAAAGGCCAGCGTCGCGGGTGATGCCTGGCGTCGATCGAGTACCGCCAGGCCGACCTGGCGCAACACCGCCGGCGACAGCGGTTTTTTCACCCAGCGGCTGTCAATCTGGTTGGGCAAAGAACCTTCGGCAACCACCGTCACCCCGTCGCCACGCGCGACAACATCCAGAGTGCTCAACAACTGCGAGCAGCGATAACGGATGTTGGGCGTCAGTCGGGCCGCGGTGAACAGGCGTGAAACCAGCTCCGAAGAACCGGCCTCGGTCAGCACAAACGGGGAATCGCACAAGTCCTTCAGGCTGAGGCTGTCGTATACCGCCAGCGGGTGGCCAGCGGGCAGCAGCGCGACCATCTGGTCTTCGATCAGCGCGACCGTGTCGAAACGCTCCTCGGGTAACACCACAAAGCCGATGTCGATCCGTCGCTCCTCCAGCCACTGGAGTACCTGGCGATCAGGGCCTTCGTCGATATGCACCTCGATACCGGGATGGGCGGCGCGGTACTGCTGCAAAATCAACGGCAGCAACTTGATCGATGAGGTCGGGCCGAAGGAGCCGATGCGCAGCGTGCCGCGTTTCATGCCTCGTGCATCGGCCGCCTCTTGGCGCAGGGTATTGGCCAGACCCAGCATCGCTCGGGCGCGGAGCAACAATTGCTGGCCGATGTCGCTTGGCTCGACCCGGGATTGATGTCGGCGCAACAACTCGACACCCAATTCCTGCTCCAGGGACTTCAAGGCATGGGACACCGCCGATTGGGAAATACCCAGGCGATTGGCCGCTGCCGTGAAGCCGTGGAGTTCGGCCACGATGGAGAAAATCTCCAGTTGAGTGAGGGTCATGAGTGTTTGCTCATTTTACGATGACAGGGTATTAGCTGAATGATACGTCATCTGCCCCGACATCCGGTTCTGGAATCTTATGACGACCTGCGAGCAAACCCTGTCAAAGCCATCGGATCTGCCGGTGTATCTAAAGCTGGCGGCAGTCACCATGGTGTGGGGCGGCACCTTCGTTGCCGGACGTTATCTGGCCGGCAGCCTCAGCCCGCTGCTGGCTGCCAGCCTGCGGTTCCTGATGGCCAGCGTGGCGCTGCTGCTGTTTGTGCGCCTGGCGCGGATACCGCTGGTCCGGCCCAGCGCGCGGCAGTGGCTGCAATTGTCATTGCTTGGCTTCTTCGGGATCTTTTTCTACAACCTGTGCTTCTTTTATGGCCTGCATTTCATCAACGCCTCTCGGGCATCCTTGATCGTCGCGCTGAACCCGGCGGTGATCGGCCTGGCTTCGTGGCTACTGTTCAAGGAACGTTTGAACCGGATGAAAGTCCTCGGCATTGCGATCTGCATCGCGGGTGCGAGCCTGGTGATCGTCAGTCGCGACCCGCAATTGTTGGCCGGTGGAGCCGACGCCTGGCTCGGCGATCTGCTGATTTTCGGCTGTGTCCTGGGCTGGGGCATCTACTCGCTGTGCTCCAGAGAACTCAACCAGACCCTGGGGCCGGTGCAAACGGTGACGTATTCGATTCTGCTGGGCACCGCCATGCTCTGCATGACCTGCATCGTCAGTGCTGAGGTGAATGTTGTCGCGATCGCCCACCTGGGTGTGCAGCAATGGTCGAGTCTTTTGTACCTGGGCGTACTGGGATCGGCGTTGGCGTACATTGGCTATTACGACGGCATTCGCAAAATCGGTGCGACGCGTTCCGGGGTGTTCATTGCCCTGAACCCGTTGACGGCGGTAATCCTTGGCGCGCTGTTGCTGGATGAGCCGCTGACGCTGGCCATGTGCCTGGGTGGCGGGCTGATACTGGCGGGGATTTTCCTCTGCAATAAACCCCTTGCGCGGGCAAGGAAAAAGGGGATTTGATACAGAAGGCGGACAAACTGATTTACGCTGTGTAGAATCAGGTTACGCATACAATAATAATCGTCTTCTGGCAGCAGAAGCCTCGCCCGCAAGAGCTTTGGGTCGATAATGAAGATATTCGGGTTTCAACTGATCTACGGTGATTTTCTCGCCCGCAGTGTGCGGGGCATCTCCTGTGCGCCTCCCACTGGTCTCAGCATTGCTTACAACTAACCTTTGTTAATTGATAAAGAATGATGAGGCGCCAACCATGGCAGATTTATACGAAAACCCAATGGGCCTGATGGGCTTTGAATTCATCGAGCTCGCATCGCCGACCCCCAATACCCTGGAGCCGATCTTCGAGATCATGGGCTTCACCAAGGTGGCAACCCACCGCTCCAAGGACGTGCACCTGTATCGCCAGGGCGCGATCAACCTGATCCTCAACAATGAACCCCACAGCGTAGCCTCGTACTTCGCGGCCGAGCACGGTCCGTCGGTGTGCGGCATGGCGTTTCGCGTCAAGGATTCGCAAAAAGCCTACAAGCGCGCCCTGGAACTCGGCGCCCAGCCGATCCACATCGAAACCGGCCCGATGGAACTGAACCTGCCGGCGATCAAAGGCATTGGTGGTGCGCCGCTGTACCTGATCGACCGTTTCGGTGAAGGCAACTCGATCTATGACATCGACTTCGTGTTCCTCGAAGGTGTTGACCGCCACCCGGTCGGTGCCGGCCTGAAGATCATCGATCACTTGACCCACAACGTGTATCGCGGTCGCATGGCCTACTGGGCCAACTTCTACGAGAAGCTGTTCAATTTCCGCGAAATCCGCTACTTCGACATCAAGGGCGAGTACACCGGCCTGACCTCCAAGGCCATGACTGCGCCCGATGGCATGATCCGCATTCCATTGAACGAAGAGTCGTCCAAGGGCGCCGGGCAGATCGAAGAGTTCCTGATGCAGTTCAACGGCGAGGGTATCCAGCACGTTGCTTTCCTGTCCGATGACCTGATCAAGACCTGGGATCACCTGAAAAGCATCGGCATGCGCTTCATGACCGCGCCGCCGGACACCTACTACGAAATGCTCGAAGGCCGTTTGCCGAACCATGGCGAGCCGGTGGGCGAACTGCAGGCACGGGGCATCCTGCTGGATGGTTCGTCCGAGTCAGGCGACAAGCGCCTGCTGTTGCAGATCTTCTCGGAAACCCTGATGGGTCCGGTGTTCTTCGAGTTCATCCAGCGCAAGGGCGACGATGGTTTCGGCGAAGGCAACTTCAAGGCACTGTTCGAATCGATCGAGCGTGACCAGGTTCGTCGTGGTGTGTTGTCCACCGACTAAGCCGTTGCAGATATAAAAAAGCCCGATCAACTGATCGGGCTTTTTTTGCTTTGGCTACATCGGTTTGCGCTTTTGACGGACCAGATGCTTGAACCCTTCAAACACCAGCACCAGCACCGCCATCCAGATCGGGATGTAGGTCAGCCATTCGCCGGCCTTGATGCTCTCTCCCAACAGCAGCGCAACGCCCAGCAGCAACACCGGTTCGACGTAGCTCAACAAGCCGAACAGGCTGAACGGCAGCAGACGACTGGCAATGATGTAGACCACCAGCGCCGATGCACTGATCACGCCCAGCATCGGGATCAGCAGCGACAACCATGGATGCTGGTCAAACACGCCGAAACCTTGTGCGCCGCTTTGAACGAACCACAACGCCACCGGCAGCATCAACGCCATGTCCAGCCACAAGCCGCCAAGATTGTCCGTCGCCAGTCGTTTGCGAACGACGAAGTAAGTCGGATAGCCAATACAGACCAGCAAGGTCGCCCAGGAAAAACCACCGACCTGATACACCTCGTTGATTACGCCGAGGCAGGCGAACACCACGGCGACTTTTTGCAGATAGGACAGGCGTTCGCCATAAGCGATACGCCCGGTAAGGACCATGGTCAGCGGCAGCAGGAAATAACCGAGGGACACATCCAGGCTGTAGCCGTTCAGCGGCGCCCACATGAACAGCCACAATTGCACGCCGAGGAGGGCGGAGGAGGCAATCAGCGCGCCCATCAGCTTCGGATTGGCAATGACCCGCCGAACGATCTCCAGCACGCGCTTCCATTCGCCGGACAGCACCATGAACACGGTCATGCACGGTACGGTCAGCAGCATGCGCCAACCGAAGATTTCTACGCCGCTCAAGGGGGTGAGCAGCGACGTGTAGTAATACATGACGGCAAACAGCACCGAGGCTGAAACCGATAGAGCGATACCTTTAGACAAGCTGTCCTCGCGAAGTTGAAGGAAAAACGGGCTGCGGAGGATACGTGGTTTTTGTGCTGAATATTGTCCGGATGATCAATATTTCCAACACCACCCTGTAGGAGCGAGCTTGCTCGCGATGAACGACCAGACACCGCGGGCATGCAGGCTCCCCGCGTTATCGTTGACCACCATCGCGAGCAGGCTCGCTCCTACAGTGGTTTTGTATTTTCAGTTGTTACGCGCTTTACGGCCAGACACGAAATGGCTCACATCATTGAACCCCGGTGTCGACGCATGCCCCGGCGTTACCAGCGAATCGATGAACGCCTCATCCTCGACCGTGATCTTCACCGCTTGAGCCTTAGTGTAGGCATCCCACTGTTCTTCGGTACGCGGCCCGACGATAGCGGAGGTGACAGCGCTGTTGTTGAGTACCCAGGCAATCGCGAACTCGACGATGCCTGTACCGCGCTCTTGAGTGTATTGCTGGATTTGTTGGGCGATGCGCAGGGACTCGACGCGCCATTCGGTTTCCAGGATGCGCTTGTCTGCCCGCCCGGCGCGGCTGTTGGCATCCGGTTTCACGTCCGGCGCGTATTTGCCGCTGAGCACCCCGCGCGCCAGCGGGCTGTAGGGCACCACGCCAAGACCGTAGTTTTGCGCAGCCGTGATCTGTTCGGTTTCAGCCTGGCGGTTGACGATGTTGTACAGCGGCTGGCTGATCACCGGCCGGTCAACGCCCAGCTTGTCGGCCACGCGGATGACTTCGGCGATGCGCCAGCCACGGTAGTTCGACAGGCCCCAATAGCGGATCTTGCCTTGGCGAATCAGATCGCCGATGGCCGACACCGTGACATCCAGCGGCGTATTGTGGTCTTCGCGGTGCAGGTAATAGATGTCGAGGTAGTCGGTGCACAGCCGCGTCAGGCTGGCATCGATGCCGTTGAACAGGTGCTTGCGGCTCAGGCCGCTGCGGTTCGGCACGCCGTCCACGGGACCGAAGCCGACCTTGGTGGCCAGCACCCATTCGTGGCGGCGGCTGGCAATGGCCTCGCCGACGATCTCCTCGGAACGGCCGTTGGTGTAGACGTCGGCGGTGTCGATGAAATTGATGCCCTGGTCCCAGGCCTTGTCGATGATCCGCAGGGAGTCCTCGGTGCTGGTCTGTTCGCCGAACATCATGGTGCCCAATGTAAGGGTGGACACCTGCAGGCCCGAATGACCCAGTGTTCGATAGCTCATGAGCAAATCCTTTTACCAGTGGGAAAGGCTCAATCAGATACCAGAACAACCGCCCGGGGCAAACTGATTTATTAAACACCGCAGAGCCAAATGTGGGAGCGAGCCTGCTCGCGAAGACGACGTCACAGCCAACATCAATGTTGAATGTAAAACCGTATTCGCGAGCAGGCTCGCTCCCACATAGGTGCTTCGTTGATCAGGCGCGCAACGTCCGGGTCATGCGCAACGCCAGCAAACTGCCGCAGACAATCACCCCCGCCAGCAGGTACAGCGCCGCATCGGTCGAACCGGTGCTGTCCTTGACCCAGCCCACCAGATACGGGCTGAGGAAGCCGGCCATTTGCCCCATCGAGTTGATCAGCGCCAGGCCACCGGCGGCAGCGCCCGCACTGAGCAGGGCAGTCGGCACCGGCCAGAACATCGGCAGGCCGGTGAGGGCGCCCATGGTGGCGATGGTCAGACCGAGAATCGCGATGGCCGGGTTGGCGGCGAAGTTCACCGCGATCAGCAGGCCTAATGCGCCCATCAGCATCGGCACCACCAGATGCCAGCGGCGCTCTTTGCGCAGGTCTGCCGAGCGACCGACAAACAACATGAACAGCGCCGCCAACAAGTACGGAATCGCACTCAGCCAGCCGATCACCAGGTTATCGCTGAAGCCCAGGTTCTTGATGATCGACGGCAGCCAGAAGTTGATCGCATAGACGCCGCTCTGGATGCAGAAGTAGATCAGGCCGAAGGCCCAGATCGCCGGGTTCTTGAATACCGCCAGCAGCGAATCGGTCGTGGTTTTCGGCTTGCTGGCCAGGTCTTCGGCGTGGTCAGCTTCCAGCACCGAACGCTCGAATGGGGTCAGCCATTTCGCATTGGCGTAACTGTCGCTGAGCAGGAAATAAGCCAGCGTACCGAGGATCACGGTCGGAATACCTTGCAGCAGGAACATCCACTGCCAGCCCGCCAAACCACCATGGCCCGTGGCGAAGTGATTGAGGATCCAGCCGGAGAACGGACTGCCGAGCAGGCCGGAAACCGGGATCGCCGACATGAACAGCGCCATTATGCGGCCACGGCGGAAGGTCGGGAACCACTGCGAGAGGTACAGCACCACACCCGGGAAGAACCCGGCTTCGGCGGCGCCGGTGAACAGGCGCAAGGTGTAGAACCCGGTCGGCGTGGTGACGAACAGCAGGCAGGTCGACAGCGTGCCCCAGGCGATCATCATCAGCGCGATCCAGCGTCGCGGGCCGAATCTGGTCAGGGCAAGGTTGCTTGGCACACCGCACAGTACGTAACCGATAAAGAAGATGCCGGCACCGAGGCCGTACACGGTTTCGCTGAACTTCAGCGCATCGAGCATCTGCAGCTTGGCAAATCCAACGTTCACCCGGTCGAGGTAGTTGAACAGGTAGCAGATGAAAATGAAGGGGATCAAACGCAGGGTAATGCGTTTGTAGACGGCGTTTTTATCGTCAGCGATGGCCTGGGACGCTACGGCGCTCTGTGACATGGCGGCTCTCTCTTTATTATGATTTTTTGCGATGCAAAGGGTAACGTTGATCGCCCTGAGAGTCTCGACCACCCTCAGGGTGGCTGTCTTTGTGCCTGAGCACAGGGTTTGCCACCAAGGCCTGTGCGGGTGAACAACCCGTTCCATCACCGTCTTCAAGGATCCTCGTTATGTTCGAACTCGATCACGACCTGGCCCAGGACATCGTCGACCGGGCGATGGCCATTCTGCCGTACAACGTCAACGTCATGGACAGCCAGGGCTTGATCCTGGGCAGTGGTGAACCGGAGCGGGTCAACACCCGGCATGAGGGCGCGCAACTGGTCCTGGCCAATGGTCGGGTGGTGGAGATCGATGCGCAGACGGCAATTCATCTCAAGGGCGTGCAGCCGGGCATCAACCTGCCGCTGATGCTCGATGAGCGTTTGATCGGTGTGTTGGGCATCACCGGCGAACCTGAGCAATTGCGCACCTATGCCGAACTGGTACGCATGACCGCCGAGATGCTGGTGGGCCAGCGCAATCAGCAGGCTGAACAGCAATGGCGGCGCCAGCGTTGCGACGATCTGCTGGCGTTGTTGCTCAGTGACGCCGGTAGTTCGCCGCGCCTGATCGACGAGGCGCAACAGCTGGGACTCAAGCCACAGATAACCCGTGTGCCATACCTGTTCGAATTGGGCATGGAGCATGGACCGGGGCAAACCGCCGAAGCACTCAGCGCCTGGCTCACCTCGCGCTACCCTGATAGCTGGTGCGTGAGCTCGGCCAAAACTTCATTGCTCTGGTGCCGGCCAGCCAGCCAGTCGGTCGAGAACGAACGCTTGCTGGACAAACTTGACGGCCTGGGCTGGAACATCCTGCGTATCGCCGTGGGTGGGCAAGCCGACGGGCTGGCAGGATTGCGCCGCTGTTACCGTCGGGTCGGCGACTTGCTGGCCTACGGGCGCGATGTATTGCCCCGCTCGAGGTTGCTGACCCTCAACCGCTTTCGTTTGCCGGTGATGCTCTGGCGCCACCGCAACGACGATGCTCTCGACGAATTGCTCAATCCACTGCGCAAGGTCATCGCCAAGGACAACAATGGCCAACTGCTTGCGACCCTGCGCAGCTGGTGCGAGCACGACGGCCAGAGCCAGGCTTGCGCCGATGCGCTGGGCATCCATCGCAACAGCCTGCGTTATCGCATGGAGCGGATTGCCGAGCTGAGCGGGGTAGACCCATTGCGTCTCGACGGCATGCTCGCGTTGTATCTGGGTGTGCAACTGCTGCCCGAGTCAGACTCAATTTCGTGAGCGACAAAATCCCCCTGTAGGAGCGAGCTTGCTCGCGAAAAACCAGAGGACGCCGCGGTAAGTCTGATTTCCCGCGTCATCGTTACCCTCCATCGCGAGCAAGCTCGCTCCTACAGGTGAAACGTCTGCCACGGTCTTTGTGGAAATGAACAATAATCCTCATCGCCGCTTGTGCAGCGGACCGGCGTTATTGTGCAGGGCGGCTGGCAGCATGGGTGGTATTGGAACTGGAGAATTCCCATGAAAATCGTGATCGCCCCCGATTCGTTCAAGGACAGCCTCAGCGCTCAAGGCGTGGCCGACGCCATTGCATTGGGGTTGGCGCAGGTCTGGCCTGATGCCCAACTGATCAAATGCCCGATGGCCGACGGCGGGGAAGGGACTGTCGAGTCGATTCTTGCCGCGTGCGAAGGCGAACTGCGTCGCACCGTGGTTCGCGGGCCGCTGGGGGCCACGGTGGATGCGGCCTGGGGCTGGTTGCCGCAGAGCCACACCGCGATCATCGAAATGGCCGAGGCCAGCGGTTTGCAGTTGGTCCCGGTGGCTCAACGGGATGCGTGCATCAGCAGCACCTTCGGTACCGGGCAGTTGATCCGGGCCGCGCTGGAGGCCGGTGCACAACGGGTGATCCTGGCGATTGGCGGCAGTGCGACCAATGACGGCGGCGCGGGCGCCATGCAGGCCCTGGGTGTGAAATTGCTGGACGCTCGCGGGCAGGCACTGTCACCGGGCGGTCTGGCCCTTGCGCAATTGGCCCGCGTCGACCTGAGCGAGATTGATCCGCGCCTGGCCCAGGTACGCTTCGACATCGCCGCTGACGTCAACAACCCGTTGTGCGGCCCCCACGGCGCTTCGGCGATTTTTGGCCCGCAAAAAGGCGCCTCGCCCGCACAGGTCGAGCAACTGGACCGCGTTCTCGCGCACTTTGCCGACCATTGCGCGATAGCGTTGAACAACGATGTCCGTGACGAACCGGGCAGCGGCGCAGCGGGTGGCCTGGGGTTTGCCGCCAAAGCGTTCCTGGGGGCGCAATTTACGGCCGGGGTCGAAGTGGTTGCCGAACTGGTGGGCCTGGCCGAAGCCGTTGCAGGCGCCGACCTGGTGATCACCGGTGAAGGGCGTTTCGATGCGCAAACCCTGCGCGGCAAGACGCCATTCGGGGTGGCTCGTGTCGCCAGGCAGCACGACGTGCCGGTCATCGTCATTGCCGGCACGCTGGGCGACGGTTATCAGGCGCTGTATGAGCATGGCATCGACGCTGCGTTTGCCCTGGCGAGCGGGCCGATGACCCTGGAGCAGGCATGTGCCGAGGCGCCGCGCTTGTTGCGTGAGCGGGCGACCGACATTGCTCGCGTCTGGCGGATGGCCGTTCGCTGAAGCTGAGGGCTTTTGGCGGTGGACAGGAATGTCATGGTGGCGCGTTTCGTGATTTGAGATAGGGTTGAGGCTGGGAGCACCCGCGCGACAGGAGACAGACATGCGCTATTCAGCCTTGACCCAACGAATCGCCGGTGACGGAGCGGCGGCCTGGCAGATTCACGATCGAGCGCTGCAATTGCGCGAACAGGGCGTCGACGTCCTGCTGTTGTCAATTGGCGACCCGGACTTCGATACGCCGCAACCCATCGTCCAGGCCGCCATCGCCAGCCTGTTGGCCGGTGATACGCACTATCCTGAAGTGCGCGGCAGCCGAGGGCTGCGCGACAGCATTGCCCGCCGGCATCGGCAACGCAGTGGTCAGGTGGTGGATGGCGAACATGTGATCGTCTTTCCGGGGGCGCAGTGCGCGGTGTATTCGGTGGCGCAATGTCTGCTCGATCCGGGCGACGAAGTGATTGTCGCCGAGCCGATGTACGTGACCTATGAAGGCGTGATCGGCGCCTGTGCGGCCACCGCGGTCCCGGTGCCCGTGCGCCCGCAGAACGGGTTTCGTGTCGACCCGGTGGATGTCGCGGCCCGGATCACGGCAAAAACACGCGCCATCTTGCTCAACAGTCCGAACAATCCGTCCGGCGCCAGTTTGCCACTGGCCTCCTGGCAAGATCTGGCGGCGCTGTGCATTCGTCATGATTTGTGGCTGATCAGTGACGAGGTCTACAGCGATCTGCTGTACGAGGGCGAGCACATCAGCCCGGCGAGCCTGCCGGGCATGGCCGAACGGACGGCGACGATCAGCAGCCTGTCCAAGTCCCACGCCATGAGCGGCTGGCGGGTGGGCTGGGTGGTCGGGCCCAAACCCATGGCCGGGCACCTGGTCAATTTGTCGCTCAGCATGTTGTTCGGCATTCCGGATTTCGTGCAGAACGCCGCGCAGCTGGCGCTGGACCGGGACCTGCCGGAAGTGGCCTCGATGCGCGAAGAGTATCGCCAGCGTCGTGACCTGGTGTGTGCAAGCCTGGGCCAATGTCAGGGCCTCAGCCCGATTCGCCCGGATGGCGGTATGTTCGTGATGGTCGATGTGCGCCAGACCGGTTTGTCGGCCCAGCGCTTCGCCGAGCGACTGCTGGAAGACTATGGCGTGTCGGTGCTGGCCGGTGAAGCGTTCGGGCCGAGTGCGGCGGGGCATATCCGCATCGGGTTGGTGGTGGACCAGCTGAAACTGGCAGATGCGTGTCGGCGGATCGTACGCTGTGCGACGGATTTGTTGGAGATGAGGCGCGCCTGAAAGGTTGTGGTGGTCCGAGCCGGCCTCTTCGTCGGATCGCCGCCCGGAGCAAGCTCGCTTGTATGTTTAGACTTGAAGGGGTGGGCGGGACTAAAAGCTCGATTCCGACTCTAGCCAGTACGGACCGTGGGAGACTTCTCGTTCCGCCCTTTCTACCTAAAGCGCCGATAAGGAATTCATCGGTTAATACCGACGATAGAGGCAAGCCAGCGCTACGGTAGACCCCGACAAGCACTTAAACCCTAGCTCCGAGGATTCGTCATGACAATCCTTACCTCGCCAACGGTGGTTGGTGTCGATGTGGCCAAGGCAGAAATCGTCGTTTACCGCGAAGATCTGAAAATCACTCAGTTCATCAACAACGATCGCACAGCTATTGGGCGCTGGCTCAAATCCCTGCCGGCGCAAAGCTCGATTGCCTTGGAAGCCACCAGTCTCTACCACCTGGATACCGCTGAACTGGCCCATGGCATGGGGCACCGAGTTTACGTTGTGGACCCTTATCGGGTGAGCCACTACCGCGAAAGCATTGGCCAGCGAGCAAAAACCGACCCCTGTGATGCGCGTTTGCTGGCACGTTACCTGACCAGTGAGCAGGATCGGCTTCGCATCTGGAATCCACCTCCGAAGCTCTACACCGTGTTGAAAAGCCTCCTCAACAAACGTGCAGAACTGATGAAAGCCCGGGTTAGCATCATGCTGAGTTGGTCGAGTGAGCCCCTTCTCAAAGACCTTCTGGCCCAAGAGCTGGAGCACTTCAAACAGACTGATCAGGCTATTCAGAAATTGCTGCGCAAAGCCAGCCAAGAGGCCGGGATCACCGAAAACATCAGGCGTTGTCAAGCGATTGAAGGGATTGGCGAACTCACGGCCACCGGTCTGGCAGCCACTTTTATGCGTGGTCAATTCGCCAGTGCCGATGCGTTTATTGCCTTTTTGGGAATGGACCTGAGGCCGAAGGACTCAGGAAAGAAGCACAGTCCGCGCCACTTGAGCAAAAAAGGCGATGGGGAGCTGCGGCGTCTTGCGCACAATGCAGCAATGGCGGCTTGCCGGTCTCCCGTCTGGAAACCGCTCTATGAGTCTTACTTGGCAAGAGGCCTGGCCAGAACTCAGGCTCTGGTCATCCTCGCCCGCAAGCTCTGTCGGGTGGCATTCGCCCTCATGAAAAATCAGAGCGAATACCAGCCAAATTTAAAGCAACAGGGTTCCCCTGCAACATAGAATCTCCCACAGGTTTGTGCCTGGCTCAGATTATGTGAACGACACTGAAACCTTGTGGGAGCGGGCTTGCCCGCGATGGCTGCCTGAAAGACGCCGAATACCTCAGCCCTTCCACGCCCCGACATTCACCAGATTCACCGGTCGCTCACCCGCCAGCGCCGCCAACAGATTGTCTACCGCGCATCTGGCCATGGCCTCCCGAGTTTCATGAGTGGCCGAGCCTATGTGCGGTGTCGCCACCACGTTGTTCAATTGCAGCAACGGCGAGTCCGGATTCAAAGGTTCGTGCTCGAATACATCCAGCCCGGCGGCGCGAATCTGCCCGGTTTGCAGCGCTTTGATCAACGCCGCTTCATCCACCACCTTGCCCCGTGAAATATTGATGAAGATGGTCTCTGGACGCATCAGGGCGAACTGTTCTGCGCCGATCAGCCCTTCGGTTCCGGCGGTCAGCGGCAGCGTCAGGCAAACGAAATCGGCCTGTTGCAGCAGTTCCGGCAGGCTGCGGTACTGCGCATTGAACCGCTGTTCCACCGCCGGTTTCGGTGACTGGCTGTGATAAATCACTGGCATGCCGAAACCGAAATGCCCGCGCTGGGCCAGTGCCTCGCCAATGCGGCCCATGCCAATGATGCCCAGGGTTTTACCGTGCACGTCGCTGCCGAAATGCGCGGGGCCGATGTTGCGGGTCCACTGGCCTTCGCGAATCATGTTGGCCAATTCCACGACGCGCCGGGCCGTTGCCAGGATCAGTGCGAAACCCGTGTCGGCGGTAGTTTCCGTCAATACATCCGGTGTGTTGCTGAGCAAGATGCGCCGTTCGGTCAGGTAGTCGATGTCGTAGTTGTCGACACCCACCGAAACGCTGGCAATGGCTTCAAGGTCGGGTGCCAGATCGAGCAGTCCGGCATCCAGTTTCAGGCTGGCACCCAGCAAACCGTGGGCACGGGGCAGGGTATCGCGCAGTGTGGCCAGGCCCTTGGCATCAAGGTTTTCGATCAGCGTCACTTCGGTCTGCTCATGCAGGCGAGCCATCAGCAACGGCGAGAGTTTCTTGTACAGGACGACCTGCTTTTTCATCTTTGAGATCTCAACTTCAATTCAGGAATGTGCCGTGGCGGTGCGCGTTACCGTGGCCGTGGGCCGCTCCCGATCGCTGGCGCCGGGCTTGAGGAAAAGGGTCAGCAGCACCGAGAACATCAGCGCACCGCTCATCAAAAGGTACGAAGCGCCCGGTGAGCCGGTGGAGCTGTTCAGGTAGCCGACCAGATATGAACCGCCAAACGAACCGAGGGCGCCCATGCTGTTGATCAGTGCCATGGCGCCGCCCGCGACGTTGGCCGGGAGGATCTCCGGAATGATCGCGAAGAACGGACCGTAAGGCGCATACATGCAGGCGCCGGCAATCACCAGCAAGGTGTAGGACCACCAGAAGTGTTCGGCACCCAGGGCGTAGGAACCATAGAAGGCAATCGAGGCAATCAGCAGTGGCGGCCAGACGAAACGTTTACGTTTTTGCAACTTGTCCGAACCCCAGGACACCAGCAGCATGCCGATCACCGCCGCCAGATACGGCAGCGCCGAAAGCCAGCCGGCCTGGACCATGTCCATCTGCGCGCCAGCCTTGAGGATAGACGGCAGCCACAACACGAAGCCGTACACGCCAATGCTCCAGCAGAAAAACTGCAGGGCCAGGATGATCACTTTGGGGGAGCGGAACGCTTCGGCGTAGTTCTTCACGGCCTTGATGCCGACCTGTTCGGCGGCCAGTGCGTTTTCCAGGTCCTGTTTTTCCTGATCGTTGAGCCACTTGGCTTGTGACGGACGATCATCGGCCAGGCGCCACCAAATGAATGCCCACAATACCGCCGGCAAACCTTCGATGATGAACATCCAGCGCCAACTGTAGTGCTGCACCAGATAGCCCGAGACCACCGACATCCAGAGCATGGTCACCGGGTTGCCGAGGATCAGGAAGGTGTTGGCCCGCGAACGTTCGGCGCGGGTGAACCAGTGGCACAGGTAGATCAGCATCGCCGGCATCACTGCCGCTTCAACCACGCCGAGCATGAAGCGGATGACGATCAGCCAGTAGGCATTGGAGACAATCCCGGTCAACGTCGCCAGGCTGCCCCAGAGGATCAGACTGACGAAAATCAGCTTCTTCACACTGTGTTTCTGCGCGTAGATCGCGCCGGGTACCTGGAAGAAAAAGTAGCCGAGGAAGAACAGCGCGCCGAGCATCGACGACAGGCCTGGTGTGATCATCAGGTCCGCCGCCATGCCGGAGGCGGCGGCGAACCCATAGTTGGCGCGATCCAGATACGCCAGGCTATAGGTGATGAACACGATGGGCATGATGTACCACCAGCGGCGGGTGGCGAGCGTTGCGGTTTTCATGGTGGTGCTCCTGAGCTTGTTGTTTTTGTCGCAGCAGGTAACGGTTTGGATCTTCATTGCTTATGCGGGCCTCTTCGCGAGCAGGCTCGCTCCCACAAGGGGATTACGTTGGAATTCGATCCAGTGTGGGAGCGAGCCTGCTCGCGAAGACGGCCTCGAATTCGCTGGCCATTTCCGGCCGGGTAGGCAACCCCTCCATATCCCCCCGACTCTGCACCGCACGGCTGCCAATCCAGTTGGCGCGCATCACGGCGTCGGCGATGCTGTGGTTTTCCAGCAGCGCGCTGATCATGCCGACGGCAAACCCGTCACCGGCGCCCACGGTGTCGACCACCGTCTCCACGGGCACGCCCGCCACGAAGCCTTCATCCAGATGCGTGCGGTAATACGCCCCGTGTGGGCCAAGCTTGATCGCCACGGCTTCGACGCCCAGGTCGAGGTAGAAGGCGGCGATGTCGGCCGGGTCTTCGAAACCGGTCAGCAAGCGTCCTTCGCTCAAACCCGGCAGCACCCAGTGGGCGAGGGCGGCGAGGCGGTTGATCTCGGTGATCATCTGTTGCTCGCTGGCCCACAGGCTCGGGCGCAGGTTCGGGTCGAAGGACACACTGCGCCCGGCCTCACGCATGCGGGTCATCAATTGGAACGACATCTGCCGCGCCGATTCCGACAGCGCCGGGGGAATGCCGGTGGCGTGCAGGTGCCGGGCCTTGAGCAGTTCGGGAACAATGGAATGTGGCGACAGATGACTGGCCGCCGAGCCCCGGCGGAAGTACTCCACGATCGGATCGCTGCCATCGTCGGTGCGCGACTTGAGCTGGAAACCTGTGGGGTGCGCAGGGTCGATGTCGACGTGGCGGCAATCCAGGCCTTCATTCTCCAACGTGCCAATCACGTAGCGCCCCAAAGAGTCGGCGCCGACCCGGCTCAGCCACGCCACCTTGAAGCCGAGCCGCGACAGGCCGATGGCGACATTGCTGTCGGCACCGGCAATGCGTTTGTGGAAGGCGTCGACGTCGGTCAGATTGCCAGCGTGCTCGGCGACGAACATCGCCATGGTTTCGCCGAACGACAGAATATCGACCTCAGACATGAGCGTTCTCCAGCTGCGATTGGCCCAGATGGGCGAGGGCGGTGACGTGTTCGCGGGTCAGTTGCACCAGGTCTTCGCCCTGCAGCGGGTATTCCGCCGCGCGCATCACGCTTTGGGGCACGTGGCGCAGCAGGAGTTCCCACGCCTGCCAGTCATTGGCCGTAGGTGGTATCGCGACCAGTTTGGCGTCGGCACGTCGCGTCACCGCCTTGCAGTGCACGTAACCGACGTGGCGGCCCAGCAATCGCGCAGCACTGGCGGCGGATTGGTCCTGCCAAAGCCAGTTGCCGATATCGAAGGTCATTTTGATCGGCAGGTTGTGCTGCTCGACTTCGCTGAAAAAGCGCTGGAAAGGTTCGATGCGACCGCCGTACAGGGTCTGGTCGTTTTCCACCAGCAACTGCACGGCAGTTTCCCTCAGCATTCGCGAGAGGGTGTGCAGGTCGTTGTTGTCGGTGAAATGGCCCAGCGACACCTTCAGCCATTTGGCGCCAAAGGTTTGGGCGCGTTGCAGTGCATGGATCAGTTCCGGATTGGGTTTCGACTGACCGGCCAACCAGAGTTCCGTTGGCGAGGAATACACGCTTTGCAGCCCTTTGGCCTGAGCCTCATCGGCCAGTTGCATCGGGTCTTCGCCGGTCAGCAGTTCTTCGCGCCATTCGATGCGCGTAGCGCCGGCAGCAGCGAGAATCTCGATGAAACTGCCCTGGCCGCGTTGACGCACAAGGTCGGCGCCGTAGCTGGACAGGCTGATGGAAACGGCTGGTTTACTCATTGTTCTTGCACCTCTGAAACCGGTTTCATTTTTGTTCAAAAAAATAGGTGGTGATCTTTCGGGCCTCTTCGCGGGCAAGCCCGCTCCCACAGTGTCCTTTATCGTTCACAAGTGTTGCGTACACCAAAGATTCCTGTGGGAGCGGGCTTGCCCGCGAAGGCGTCGGAACATTCACCGAGAAAAACCACGGGTCGACCCCCGCACAATCAACCGTGCGGAAAAATCCAGCGTCCGCATCGCCCCGTCATCCCCGCGCAAGCGTTTGAGCAAACACTCGAACGCGCTGGCACCAATCTCCTCGGTCGGCTGAGCGAGGGCGGTAATGCCGCTGCCCACCAACGGGTACCAGTCCAGGTCATCGAGGGCGATCAGGCCGACGTCTTCAAACAGATTGCACTGGAGGTCACGCAGCGCATGGGTGCTGGCCAGCGCCGCAATGCCGTTGGCGCAGAACAGCGCTTTCGGGCCGGGGCCGGGTGCATCGAGAAAGGTTCTGATGTTCACGGCGAGTTCGCTGCCGGTTTCGCTGATGGTCCCGCGCAGCGTTGCGCGCTGTCCGATTTGAGCCTTGAAGCTGGCGACCCGCTCGATCCGCGAACTGGTGCCATCGAACGGTTCGGTGACCAGCAGCACATCGCGATAACCGCGCTCCTCAAGGTGAGCAAGGGCCATTTCAACGGCTGCCGGGTTGTCCAGCCCGACCATGTCGCTTTCAAGGTGCGCGACCTTGCGGTCCACCAGCACCAGGGGCATTTCCCGGTGCAGTTCGTGCAACTCGTCGCGGTGATGACCGAGGGTGTTAACGATCAGGCCTTCGATGTTGTACGAGCGCAGCAGTGCCAGATGCTGGCGTTCCTGCTCGTCGTCGCGGTCGGTATTGCACACCACCAGGCTGTAGCCATGCTGGCGGCAGGCGGTTTCCACCCCGTGCATCACGGCTATCGAGTAAGGGTTACGAATGTCGGCGACCAGCATGCCGATCAGGCGGGTACGCCCGCGTTTGAGACCGCGAGCCATCTGGTTGGGGCGGTAGCCCAATTCGGCGATCGCCTGCTCGATGCGCCGTGCAGTCGCATCGGAAAGCAAAGCGCGATCATCGCCGATGAACCGCGAAACGCTGGCCTTCGAGACCTTGGCGTGTTCGGCCACGTCGAGCATGGTCACGCGGCTGCGCTGGGCGGCGGAGAAGTCGTTCACGGACTGAAACCTTCTTATTGGATTTATAGGGCCTGCGCTTTTTCAGATAGCGCTGAAACCGGTTTCAGAAGACACCAAAAACCATTTCGCCGTCAAGTCTCGAATGGCGAATTGTCGGAACATGATCGACGGCTGGCGCTCAAGGCAGCACGCTCCACCACGCTGAGACCAATAGCAACAGGGCCATGCAGCGGTTGAATCGTTGCATGGCCCCGGGGGAGCGCAACCAGCGTGTGGAGCCAGCGCCCAGTAGCGCCCAGACCCCAAGACACGGCAGGGAAATCAGGAAAAACGCCAGCGACAGATACACCACATGGATCAGGCGATGTTCACCGCCTCCCGCAAACACACTGACCACTGCCAGCGCCATCATCCAGGTTTTCGGGTTGATCAATTGCAGGCTGGCAGCGCCCTTCAACCCGAGTCGTGCGCCAGTGTCCTGCGCCGTGACGTCGACGGCGGGGTCGCTGAAAATCTGCCAGGCCAGGTAACTCAGCCACGCTACGCCCATCCACTGCATCGCGATTTTCACGCCAGGCATAGCGGTCAACGACGAACCCACTCCGGTGCCGACTACCAGTACAAGGGTCGCCGCGCTGGCACCGGCACCCAGGATGATCGGTATGGCGGCCGACAGCCCATAGCGGGCACTGTTGCTGAGCACCAGGATGTTGGTCGGGCCGGGGGTGATCGCCGCCACGAAGGCAAACAGCAGGAAGGGAATCAACGTCGGGAAAGAGGTAAACATCGCAGGCAAACTCCGGTGAAGATCAGTGAAGTGGATCTTCACAACCCGTGGCATTACCTGTCTGGAAGATTTGAGCAGCGCTTGCGGTACAGCGCGGGAGTCAGGCCATAGGCACGCACGAACCAGCGTCCCAGATGGCTCTGATCGGCAAAGCCCAACGCCATGGCCACCGCTGCGGGTTGCTCGCCCCGGGCCAGCAGCCGCCGGGCCGAGGCCAAGCGTAATTGCACCAGATAGGCATGGGGTGCCATGCCATAGGCAGCCTTGAACGCTCGGGTCAGGCGAAAGCGATCGACGCCGGTGGCGACGGCCAACTGGTCCAGGCCGATGTCGTATTGCGCATTGGCGTGCAGGTACTCCCGCGCCTTCTGCGCAACCAGCGGCAAGCGCGGGTCTTCGCTATAACGGGCTCGCCAGTGCAAATGGCTGGTCAGGCGTTCGAGCAAGGTATCGAGGGCTGTCTGTCGGACGATCTTCAACTCACCGTGATGCAGGGTTTCAAAGGCCAGGCTGGTGGCCTGGGCGAGTCGCGTATCACTGGCCAGTGTGTTGGCGAAACTCAATTGACTGTTGTCGGGGGCGTTGTCAAATACGGCAGTCAGTTCACGCTGCAGCCACTGCGGGTCGAGGTACAGCATGCGGTAGGTAAAACCGTCGGCGGTCGGCGCTTCACCGTCATGGATGTCACCGGGTTCGAGCAAAAACACCTTGCCCGGCGTGCTCTGGTGCCTGGCCCGGCGGCAATTGAATTGCTGGACCCCTTGTTCGGTGACGCCTACCAGGTAGCTGTCATGCCAGTGCGGGTCATAGGCGTGACCTTCGAAATGCGCGCGCAGGGTTTCGATGCCGGTGTCGGCATCCTGGGCCAGGTCGATCCAGTTGTGAGCGCTCATGGGGCACCTGCGAAACGGTTTACCCGGCTATTTAACGCCTCGATCGAGGGGCATGCCTAGAACGTTTGTGCAGTCATCAGCCGAACAGGCCAGCCGCTATGTTGATCGAGAACCCGAGAATGGCGGTGTTGAACACAAAGCCGATCAACGACTGCGCGAGCACGATCTTGCGTATGCCACGGGTGGCCACGCCGACATCCGAGGTTTGCACTGCCACGCCGATGGTGAACGAGAAGTACAGGAAATCCCAGTAGTTGGGCGTCGTCAGACCTTCGGCAAAACGCAGCGCCGGTTCTTTGCCGTCCCAGATGTAATACAGGCGGGCGTAATGCAGGCTGAAAATCACCCCGATCAGCAGCCATGAGCCGACGACGGTCAGCGCGGTGAAACCGTAATGCATCAGTTTGCGCGCGGTTTCCAGGTCTTTGCTGCCGGCCAGTTCGAAGGTGATGGCCGCCAGGCTGGCCAGTGCCGCAATGCACACCAGCGCCAGCACCAGCCCGGCGTTTTCGTCTTCGATTTCGGCAATGCGTTTCACATCTGTTGCTTTCGAACGCACGGTGAGCCAGAGCATCAGCAGCAGATAGATCCAGACACCGGCATTCCAGCCGATGAGGATCTTGCTGATCGGCGATTCGGCTGGAACCACAATGCCCGCCGCGATGCCCAGCAGGATGGCGGCGGACAGGCGAGGGTGGGTGCGTGCGAGGAAGATCATGGAGGCTCGATGGGTCGGGGCTGTGCAATCACCTTAGCCTAGGTGAGCACAATCTTGAAATCGCCGGGATCCCCTGTGGGAGCGAGCCTGCTCGCGATAGCGGCGTAACAGTCAACATAAATGTTGAATGTGATGGCCTCATCGCGAGCAGGCTCGCTCCCACAGGTAATCGGTGGTGTTGGTTAGATGTTTTTATGGCGCTTGCGCACCAGCTTCATCACCACTACAAAAAACACCGGCACGAACACCACGGCCAGGGTCGCGGTGATCATCCCGCCGATCACCCCGGTGCCGATCGCCTGCTGGCTCGCCGAACTGGCACCGGTAGCGATCGCCAACGGCACAACGCCAAGGATGAACGCCAGCGAGGTCATGACAATCGGCCGCAACCGCAGGCGTGCCGCTTGCAGGGTCGCGTCGATCAGGTCATGGCCTTCGTCGTACAGGCTCTTGGCGAACTCGATGATCAGGATCGCGTTCTTCGCCGACAGGCCGATGATGGTGATCAACCCGACCTTGAAGAACACATCGTTGGGCATCCCGCGCAAGGTCACGGCCAGCACCGCGCCGAGCACGCCCAGTGGCACTACCAGCAACACCGAGGTCGGGATCGACCAGCTCTCGTACAACGCCGCCAGGCACAGGAACACGATCAGCAGTGACAGCCCCAGCAGAATTGGCGCCTGGCTGCCGGACAGCCGCTCCTGCAACGACAAACCGGTCCATTCCTGGCCCAGGCCTGCCGGGCCTTGCGCCACCAGACGCTCGATCTCGGCCATCGCCTCGCCGGTGCTGTGTCCCGGTGTCGGTTCACCGGAAATGCTGATAGCCGGGTAGCCGTTGTAGCGGGTCAACTGTGCGGGTCCCTGGGTCCATTTGGCCTGCACGAAGGCCGACAGCGGCACCATTTTTTCGTGGGTGTTACGCACGTGAATGTTTAGCAGGTCTGCCACCTGACTGCGTTGATCGCCCTCGGCCTGCACCACGACGCGCTGCATCCGCCCCTGATTGGGGAAGTCATTGATGTAGGCCGAGCCCACGGCCGTGGACAGCACGCCGCCAACATCGGCAAAGGACACACCCAGCGCGTTGGCCTGCTTGCGATCGACGATCAGTTGCACCTGCGGTGCCTCGGCCAGGGCGCTTTCCCGTACGTTCATCAGGATCGGGCTTTTTTCGGCCGCTGCGAGTAGCTCGGTGCGCGCCGCCATCAACTTCTCATGACCGAGTCCACCGCGATCCTGCAGCCGGAACTCGAATCCGCTGGACGTACCCAGGCCATCCACGGGCGGCGGCAGTACGGCGAACGTCACCGCATCCTTGATCTGGCTGAGGGCGACGTTGGCCCGGTCGGCGATCGAGGCGGCCGAGTCATCGCTGCCACGCTCGGACCAGTCTTTGAGCGTGCTGAATGCCAGCGCCGCATTCTGTCCGCTGCCGGAGAAGCTGAATCCGAGAATCACCACGCTGTCGCGAATGCCCGGTTCGCCGGCGTTGTGCGCTTCAACCTGCTCGGCCACCTGCACCGTGCGGTTCTTGCTTGCGCCCGGTGGCAACTGGATGTCGGTGATGGTGTACCCCTGGTCTTCCACCGGCAGGAACGAGGAGGGCAGGCGACTGAAGGCCAGACCCAGGCCGATCAGCAGCACGCCGTAGATCAGCAGGTAGCGCCCGGTACGTTTCAACGCATGGGCGACCCAGCCCTGATAGCGCTCGGTCAGGCGCTCGAAGCGACGATTGAACCAGCCGAAGAACCCGGTCTTTTCGTGGTGTTCGCCTTGGGCAATCGGCTTGAGCAACGTCGCGCAAAGGGCCGGGGTCAAGGTCAGGGCGAGGAAGGCCGAGAACAGGATCGAGGTGGCCATCGACAGCGAGAACTGCTGGTAGATCACCCCGACCGAACCCTGCATGAACGCCATTGGAATGAACACCGCGACCAGCACCAGGGTGATGCCGACGATGGCCCCGGTGATCTGCTGCATGGCCTTGCGCGTGGCCTCCCTGGGTGACAAACCCTCGGTGGCCATGATGCGTTCGACGTTCTCCACCACCACGATGGCGTCGTCCACCAGAATGCCGATGGCCAGCACCATGCCGAACATGGTCAGCACGTTGATCGAAAACCCCAGCGCCAGCATCGTCGCAAAAGTGCCCATCAACGCCACCGGCACCACCAGCGTCGGAATCAGCGTGTAGCGGATGTTCTGCAGGAACAGGAACATCACCGCGAACACCAGCAGCATCGCCTCAAAGAGGGTGTAGACCACTTTGGTGATCGAGACCTTGACGAAGGGGGAGGTGTCGTACGGAATCGAGTACTCGACGTTCGCCGGGAAGTAGCGCTTGAGTTCGTCCATCTTCGCCCGCACCAGGGTCGCGGTGTTCAGCGCGTTGGCGCCGGGTGACAACTGCACGGCAACGGCGGTGGACGGCTTGCCGTTCAGGCGCGTGGAAAACTGGTATTCCTGGCTGCCAATCTCGACCCGCGCCACATCGCTGATGCGCACGGTCGAGCCGTCCGGGTTGGCCTTGAGGACGATGTCGGCAAACTCTTCGGGGGTCGACAGCTGGCCCTTGACCAGAATGGTCGCGGTGATTTCCTGGCTGGTGCGGGTCGGCAGGTCGCCGATGCTGCCCGCCGACACCTGGGCGTTTTGCGCGACGATGGCGGCGTTGACGTCCGCCGGCGTCAGGTTGAACGCGAGCAGTTTGCGCGGGTCGATCCAGATCCGCATCGCCCGTTCTGCACCGTACAATTGCGCCTTGCCGACGCCATCGAGACGCTTGATCTCGTTCATCACGTTGCGCGCCAGGTAATCGCTGAGCGCCACGTCGTCGAGCTTGCCGTCGCTGGACGTCAGGGTGATCAACAACAGGAATCCGGAGGAGACTTTCTCCACCTGCAAGCCTTGCTGGATGACCGCTTGCGGCAGACGCGACTCCACCGCCTTGAGGCGGTTCTGCACATCCACCTGAGCCAGTTCCGGATTGGTGCCCGGCTGGAAGGTGGCCTTGATGGTGGCGCTGCCCAGGCTGCTCTGGGATTCGAAATACAACAGGTGATCGGCGCCGTTGAGCTCTTCCTCGATCAGGCTGACCACGCTCTCGTCCACGGTTTGTGCCGAAGCGCCCGGGTACACGGCGTAGATTTCGATTTGCGGCGGCGCCACATCGGGGTATTGCGCCACCGGCAGTTGCGGGATGGCCAGTGCCCCGGCCAGCAGGATGAACAAGGCAACCACCCAGGCGAACACCGGGCGGTCGATAAAGAACTGCGGCATAAAAAAGCGTCCTGCTTACTGGCCAGTCACCTGGGCAAGTGGAAGAGGGGTGTTGTCGATCTGCACTTTCTCGCCGGGGCGGGCGTGCTGCAGGCCTTCGATGACGATGCGATCGCCTGCCTTCAGGCCGCCGGTGACGATCCAGCGATCGTTTTGCACTGCGCCCAGCTCGACCGGTTGCTGACCGACACGTTGTTCGGCGTCGATCAGCAGCACCTGGGCGATGCCGGCGCTGTCGCGCTGGACGGCACGTTGCGGCACGCTGATGCCTTGCTGGTTGACCGCTTGTTCCAGGCGTACGCGCACGAAACTGCCGGGCAACAAGTCGAGGTCGGGGTTGGGGAACTCGCTGCGCAGGATGATCTGGCCGGTGCCCGGGTCGACGGTGATGTCGCTGAACAGCAATTTACCCGGCAGCGGGTAGAGGCTGCCGTCATCCTGAATCAGCGTGGCCTTCGCCTGGCCCTGGCCGACCTGCTGCAACTGTCCGGAACGGAAGGCGCGGCGCAGTTCGTTGAGCTCGCGGGTGGACTGGGTCAGGTCGGCATGAATCGGGTTGAGTTGCTGGATCAGCGCCAGCGGCGTGGTTTCGTTCTGCCCGACCAGCGCGCCTTCGGTGACCAGCGCCCGACCGATACGCCCGGAAATCGGCGCGGTGACGGTGGCGTACCCAAGGTTCAAGCGGGCGCGTTCCACCGCAGCCTTGCTGGCAGCGACGTCGGCGGCGGTCTGTCGCGCGTTGGCCCGGGCGTTGTCATAGTCCTGAGCGCTGATGGCCTTGTCGTCAATCAATTGGGCGTAGCGTTGCTCCTGCAACCTGGCCTGGAACGCGTTGGCTTCGGCCTTGCGCAACGCCGCTTCGGCGCTGTCCAGGTCGGCCTTGAACGGCGCCGGGTCGATGCGGAACAAGACATCACCCTGTTTCACGTCACTGCCTTCACGGAAGGTCCGCTGCAAGACCACGCCGGCCACGCGCGCGCGCACTTCAGCGATGCGCGGTGCGGCAATCCGCCCGCTCAGTTCACTGCTGATGGTCAGCGGCCGCGCTTCGATGGTTTCGATGCGGACTGTGGCCAGCGGCGCCTGTTCCTCGGCGTTCGAGGACTTGTCACAGGCGCCCAGTGTCATCGCCAGCGCGATCAGGCTGAGCCTGGCAAGCAGATTCTTCGACATGTCATACCCCAATAAAGACCCCCAGCATCCTACTGGGCGCCAGCGAGGTTAGCGGTGAAGCTTTGTTGGTGCTGTGTGAAATTGTGTAAGGGTTTTACTCAGGGACGGGTGAGGGCGTATATCCTTCAGTCCTTGATTTATTCAGTGGCTGTTGGTCCGCCATCGCGAGCAGGCTCGCTCCCACAGGGACTTTGTGTACGGCACAGAACCAGTGTGGGAGCGAGCCTGCTCGCGAAGAGGCCGGAACAGACGCCCATGTACTTTCTGGAAACACCCCATGCCCAACATCCTCCTGGTCGAAGACGACACCGCCCTCGCCGAACTGATTGCCAGCTACCTGGAGCGCAACGGTTATTCCGTCAGCGTGATCGGCCGCGGTGATCAGGTGCGCGAGCGTGCGCGGCTCAATCCGCCGGACCTGGTGATCCTTGACCTGATGCTGCCCGGCCTCGACGGCTTGCAGGTCTGTCGCCTGCTGCGCGCCGATTCGGCGACTTTGCCGATCCTGATGCTCACCGCCCGCGACGACAGCCACGACCAGGTCCTGGGCCTGGAAATGGGCGCCGACGACTACGTCACCAAGCCATGCGAGCCGCGTGTGCTGCTGGCCCGGGTGCGGACCCTGTTGCGCCGCAGCAGCCTCAGCGAGCCGCAGACCGCCAATGACCGCATTCTGATGGGCAACCTGTGCATCGATTTGTCCGAACGTACCGTGACCTGGCGCGGGCAATTGGTGGAACTGTCCAGTGGCGAGTACAACCTGCTGGTGGTGCTGGCCCGGCATGCCGGTGAGGTGTTGAGCCGCGACCAGATCCTGCAACGCCTGCGCGGCATCGAATTCAACGGCACCGACCGATCGGTGGACGTGGCGATTTCCAAGTTGCGGCGCAAATTCGACGACCACGCCGGCGAGGCGCGCAAGATCAAGACCGTATGGGGCAAGGGCTACCTGTTCAGTCGCTCCGAGTGGGAATGCTGAGCCGATGTTCAGAATCCTCTTTCGTTTGTACCTGGTGACCATCGTCTCGTTCAGCGCAGCGATCTACCTGGTGCCGGATCTGGTGATCAAGGTGTTCCACGAGCGCTTTATCACCTACAACCTCGACTATTCCCGTGGGCTGCAAACGCTGATCGTCAAACAGTTTCACGCGGCCCCGGCCGAACAGTGGCCGGCCCTGGCCGCTGAAATGGACAAGGACTTCAACCCACTGCACATCGTGCTCAGTGCCAATGATGACAGCAGCCTTACACCCGATGAACAGCAGCGCTTGCGCCGTGGCGAGAATGTCGTGCGCGTGGGCGACTGGGGCTGGCGCACGCTGGCGGTCGCGCCGCTGAATGAGCGCACCGTGGTGCAAATGGTCGTGCCCCCGGATCCGCTGGACGTCAACCTGTTGTACTGGAGCATCAACGTGCTGATCGGCGCGACCATGCTCGCTTGCCTGTTGCTGTGGCTGCGCCCGCACTGGCGTGACCTGGAACGCCTCAAGGGTGCGGCCGAACGCTTTGGCAAGGGCCACTTGAGCGAGCGCACGCAAATCTCACCGAGTTCCAACATCGGCAGCCTGGCCAATGTGTTCGACACCATGGCCGGCGATATCGAGAACCTGCTCAACCAGCAGCGGGACTTGCTCAATGCGGTGTCCCACGAGTTGCGCACGCCGCTGACGCGCCTGGACTTCGGCCTGGCGCTGGCGCTGTCCGACGACTTGCCGGCGGCCAGCCGCGAACGTCTGCAAAGCCTGGTGGCGCATATCCGGGAGCTCGATGAATTGGTGCTGGAGCTGCTTTCATACAGTCGCCTGCAAAATCCGGCGCGGCTGACGGAACAGGTCGAGGTGTCGCTGGATGAGTTCATCGACAGCATCCTTGGTAGCGTCGACGAAGAAATGGAGTCTCCGGATATCGTCATCGACGTGCTGCTGCACGGCCAGCTCGAACGCTTCAGCCTGGATCCGCGCCTGACCGCCCGCGCCTTGCAAAACCTGCTGCGCAATGCCATGCGCTATTGCGAGAAGCGAATTCAGATCGGTGTGCAGGTGTACGCCGGTGGCTGTGAGATCTGGGTCGACGATGACGGCATCGGCATTCCGGACGACGAGCGCGAGCGGGTTTTCGAACCCTTCTACCGCCTCGACCGCAGCCGTGACCGCGCCACGGGTGGTTTCGGATTGGGCCTGGCAATCAGCCGCCGCGCGCTGGAGGTCCAGGGCGGCATGCTGACGGTGGAAGCCTCGCCGCTGGGCGGGGCGCGGTTTCGCTTGTGGTTGCCACCTTCGGCCTGACGCATCCAGGTGAAAAAACGTCTATCAAGCGCTCAACCGGCTGCGCAACAGCGTGGCCATATCCTCCAGATCCGTCATCGGCTGATGCCCGATCAGCATCCAGGCGTGTTCCATGTCTGCCCAATACACGATATTCAGCTCGCGCCGCTGTTCCCGGGCGAAATGGCGACTGCCGCTGTTTGAGCGGGTGACGCACAGTGCCATGGGGCCGTGCACCGGATCGAGGTAGGTGATCTGGGCGATGGGCGCACCGTCGTACTCGAGGACTTGCGCACGCTTGAACTCGGCACGGGGCAGGCTCAGTTTTGCCGGTGCGAGGTCAAGGCCCAGGCGCGCATCGATGGTCCGCAGTTGTGCCTGTTGGCTGGCTTCGTCAGCGGGTAAATGATCCAGGGTTTCCGGCACGTAGAGCGCCATGTAGTCGGCCACCAGGCCGCGCCAGCTGTGTGTCTGCTGACTCGCTTGCCAGCCGAGAAACAAACGGTCCGCCAGCACGCCGCCGGCCAGCAGTCCGGCCGCCGCGGCAAGGAACCAGCGTCGATTGAGCGCAGGCCGGACGGGAGAGGGCAGCGTGGCGAGCATGGCTTGCAGGCGATCCACCGGCGCCTGCCGGGCCAGTTCATCATAGGCGTCCTTGAACGGCAGGCTGCTGCGATTGAGCCATTGCAGGCGCAGGCCGAGCATCGGGTCGGCGATGATCGCCGCGTCGATGCGCGAGCGCTGCTCGCTATCGAGTTGGTTGTCGAGGTACGCCACCAGTTGTTCGTCCGAGGGTCTGACGCTCATCAATGTTCTCCTCGGTTAGGGTTGGGCACCGTGTGCAGCGGTGGGTATTCGGCCAGTTTCGCCCGAGCCGCGGCCAGGCGGCTCATGACCGTGCCGATGGGCACTTGCAGCACATCGGCGACTTCGCGGTAGGACAACCCTTCGACGTAGGCGAGAAACACGGTTTCGCGCTGGGCCTCGGGCAAGGCATCGACGCGGCGGATGACCTGTGCTGCCAACACGTGGGTCTGCGCCACGGATTCTCCATCGAACGACAAGGCCTGATCGGCATCCACCCAGCCCTGACCTTGACGCACCCGTTGGGCGCGGACTTCGTTGAGCCAGATCGAATGCAGAATGCTCAGCAGCCAGCGGTCCATGCGCGTTCCCTCCACGTATTGCGCGGCCCGCTCAAGCGCCCGCACGCAGGTGGCCTGTACCAGGTCATCGGCGACATGCCGTTGTCGGGACAACAGCAGGCCGTAGCGCCATAAACGCGCCAGATGCTGGTAAAGCTCCGTTCGTATTGTCTGATCGCTGGCGATGGCGACCTCCGTCCGCTCGGGTTGTCAGGTTTTCGATGAGCCGTCGATGGCTTCGGCCAGGTCCTGATACTCCTCGCACTGGGTATTGCCGCAGATGGCTTTGATCTGCTGCAGTTGCTCCTGTGCAAGATCCAGCCGGCCTTTGATCACATAGGCCTCGCCGAGGTATTCACGGACTTGCGCGTATTGCGGGTCGAGTTTTACCGATTGCAGGTAATAACCGATGCCTTCGTCGGTACGCCCCAGTTTACGCGTGGCGTAGCCGCGATAGTTCAACGCTTTTGCGGTATTTGGCTGTTTCAGTGTGTCGAGCAGGGCCAGGGCTTCTTCATAACGCCCGTCCTTGGCCAGTTGATAGGCATAGTTGGTGCGGTCTTCGTCAGGTACCAGGTTGCTGGTCTGCCTGACGCAGCGCTGCGATCGGGTATCGAGCACCTGGCCTTTGGGGCAGTTGGGCCTGGCGGGGGGCTCGCTGCCGCCGCCGCCACCGTTGGCCAGGGCGAAGGAGCCGGACAACGCAACGGTCAGCAACAGCGGGGTCATCAGAACGGCAAAACGAATATTCATGGGCTTGGCTCCACAGGTTCATGCGTTTCAGTTCAGGTCGCGCCCTGTCAGATGCAGCGCAAGGTCGAAACAGCCAACGGCTTGAACAATTGAAGGGGGCTGACGACCCCCGGCAATCTTATGTTCACGGTTGATGTCATGAGAACACCGCAGCAAGAACAATTATTCATTACGCTGCGACGATGAATGATGACTCGCTATCAGCCCAGCAAACGAATGGGGGAGCCGGCAGACCAGGCCTGGATATCCTCGATCATTTGCGAGAAAAACAGCTGGTAGTTCTGTTGGCTCACGTACCCGACATGGGGCGTCGCCAGCACGTTGTCCAGCGTCCGGAACGGATGGTGGGCGGGCAGGGGCTCCTGTTCGAAGACGTCCAGAGCGGCACCGGCCAGCCGCTGTTTCTGTAGCGCCTTGATCAGTGCCGCTTCATCGACAATCGGTCCGCGAGCGGTATTGACCAGCAGCGCCGTGGGCTTCATCCAGCCCAGTGCCTGCGCGTCCACCAGGCCGCGGCTGCGGTCGCTGAGCACCAGGTGCACCGACAACACATCGGCCTGTTCGAACAGTTCCTGCTTGCTGACATAGGTCACGCCGACTTGCGCCGCACGTTCGGTGGTGAGGTTTTCACTCCAGGCAATGACGCGCATGCCGAACACCTGACCGAACTGAGCGATGCGCTGGCCGATGCTACCCAGACCGAGGATCGCCAGCGTCTTGCCATGCAGGTCGCCACCCAGACCTTGTTGCCAACGGCCGGCACGCAAGGCATTGGCTTCGACAACCAGGTTGCGGGTTGCGGCCATGATCAGCGCCCAGGTCAGTTCCGGTGCGGCGTGTTTGTAGCTGTCGGTGCCGCAGACCTGAATGCCCAGCGCAGCGGCGGCTTTCAGGTCCAGGGCCGCGTTTCGCATGCCGCCGGTCACCAGCAATTTGAGCTTCGGCAGGCGGCGCAGCAGGTCTTCGTCGAAGCGGGTGCGCTCGCGCATCACGCAAATCACCTCAAACCCTGCCAGACGCTCGGCCAGGGATGGGTTATCGGTGGGGTAATCATGGAGAAAACTCACCTGACCGACGCTGTCCAGCACCGACCAGTCCACCACATTGCGCGCCACATCCTGCCAATCATCGAGCACTGCAATCTGTATAGGCATCAGCCTTTCCTCTTCAACGCACGGGGTTGGTCTTGTTCAGCCAGGCGAGCAGGGTCTGGTGGAATTCTGCCGGTTGTTCCATCTGTGGCGCGTGGCCCATGCCAGGAAATTCGACCAGCGTGGACTGGGGAATCAGTTTGGCCACTTGTTTGCCGAGGATGTCGTAGTGCCCGATTTTCGCCTTGACCTCGGGTGGGGCGATGTCACTGCCGATGGCGGTGGTATCGGACGTTCCGATCAGCAGCAGGGTCGGCATCCGCAGGTTGTGGAATTCGTAGTACACCGGTTGGGTGAAGATCATGTCGTAGATCAGCGCCGAGTTCCACGCGACCTGCGTGTGTCCCGGGCCTTTGTTCAAGCCGGCGAGCATGTCGACCCAACGATCGAATTCAGGCTTCCAGCGTCCGCTGTAATAGGTGGTGCGTTCATAGTTGCGGATCCCGTCGGCGCTGAGCTTGAGTTCGCGTTCGTACCATTGATCAACCGTGCGATAGGGCACACCGAGGGCTTTCCAGTCTTCCAGGCCAATGGGATTGACCAGCGCCAGTTGCTCGACCTGTTCGGGGTATTGCAAGGCATAGCGAGTGGCGAGCATGCCACCGGTGGAGTGGCCTAGCAGGGTCGCTTTCTGGATGCCCAGCGCCTTGAGCAATTGCTGGGTGTTCGTCGCCAGTTGCTGGAAGCTGTATTGATAGTGCGCCGGTTTGCTGGAGGTGCAGAAGCCTATCTGGTCCGGGGCGATGACCCGATAGCCGGCGTCGCTGAGGGTTTTGATCGAACTGTCCCAGGTGGCGCCGCAGAAATTCTTGCCGTGCATCAGCACCACGCTGCGACCATTGGCCTTGCCGCGGGCGGCGACGTCCATGTAACCCATTTGCAGGGACTGGCCCTGGGATTCGAACGCAAAGTGCTTGAGCGTGTACGGATAGTCGAAACCCTGGAGTTCGAGGCCATATGCCGGTCCTTCGGCGTGAGCGATGGCGGGCAGTGTGGCGGTCAGCAACAGGCCGGATAACCAGCGGGAGTAGGGGCGCGGCATGAGGCAACTCCATGGAAAATCCGCCGATGCTGGATCGGCTCGATTAGGGCGATATTAAACACAGGCAATCGCCGCCCATGATGGTTCAACCCATCCAGCCCAATGTCGCCACGGCCAGCACGCCGTAACGGGCGCCTTTGGCCAGCGTGACCATCAGCAGGAAGCGTCCCGGTGGCTCGCGCATGACCCCGGCGACCAGCGTCAGCGGATCGCCGATCACCGGCAGCCAACTGAGCAGCAATGACCAATGGCCGTAACGTTGGTAATGCTGCCGGGCCTTTTCCAGATGCCGGGGGCTCACCGGAAACCAGCGCCGGTCGCGGAACCGCTCGATCCCGCGCCCCAGCCACCAGTTAAGCAGCGACCCCAGGACATTGCCGAGCGTTGCCACCGCCAGCAGCGCCCAGAACCAATACCGATCGCTGAGCAGCAGTGCGACCAGCACGGCTTCGGATTGCAACGGCAGCAGCGTAGCGGCACCGAATGCGGCGAAAAACAGCCCGAGGTACGCACCAGACATCAATGGGCAGGGTAGTCTGCAACCACCACGTCGGTGCCGTCCTTTTTCAGGCCAATGACCTGATAGGCATCGGTCATGCCGTCCATTTCCATGCCGGGCGACCCCATGGGCATGCCGGGGGCGGCGACGCCCAGCAGATCGTCGCGCTTGCTCAGTGCCAGGACCTGGTCGGCCGGGACATGACCTTCGACGAATTTGCCGTTGATCAATGCGGTATGGCAAGACGCCAGGCGCGGTGGTACGCCGTGTTGTCGCTTGAATTCACTCATGTTGGTTTCGACGTGGTCGTCGACCTTGAAGCCGTTGGCCTCCAGATGGGTGATCCATTTTTTGCAGCAGCCACAATTGGCGTCGCGATGAACCTCTATCGGAATGAGATCGGCGGCCTGGGCCAGGGAAGAAATGAACAGGGCGCTCAGGGCGATCAGGCGCAGAGGGTTTCGCATGGGATTCGTCTCGGCTAACGGGCAAAAAAACGCATTCTGACCATTTTTTCCGGTCAGGCGTTCAAGGAGTGTTTCGAAGTGCTACAAGGATCCGCCGTTCAATGATCGTAGATCAACGCTGTCAGGCAGATGAGGGGCACATTACAAAATCGTCAGGTGCAAAGGTCTGCCGGCCAGGGCCTGACGCTGTGTTGCCCGGCCTGCTCAAAGCATCGAACAGGCCGGTGACCCTTACCGATCAAGCAGTTTCATGACTTCTTCCGGATAACGCAGGCCAGCGGTGGCATTCGTCGCAAAGATCGCCTCGAGTGCGTGCAGTTCTTCGGCGTTCAGCGTCACCTCCAGGGCAGCCACGTTCTCTTCAAGGTAACGGCGTTGCTTGGTGCCCGGAATCGGAATCAGGTAATCACCCTGGGCCAGCACCCACGCCAGCGCCAGTTGGCCCGCCGTCACGCCTTTTTCCGCCGCCAGGGCCTGCACTTGCTGCACCAGCAGCAGATTCTTCGCGAAGTTTTCGCCCTGAAAGCGCGGACTGAAACGGCGGTAGTCGTCTGCCGCGAAATCATCCGGACTTTTCAATGCGCCAGTCAGAAACCCCCGGCCCAAAGGGCTATAAGGCACAAATGCAACGCCCAGACGCTGGCAGGCCGCCAGGCAACCGTTTTCTTCCTGATCACGGCTCCACAACGAGAATTCACTTTGCAACGCACTGATCGGATGAACCTTGTGCGCCCGTTCCAGTGTTGTCACCGAGGCCTCGCTCAAGCCCAGATAACGGACTTTGCCGGCACAGACCAACTCGGCCATGGCACCAACGGTTTCTTCAATGGCCACCTGCGGGTCGATGCGGTGCTGGTAATACAGGTCGAGGGTGTCCACGCCGAGGCGTTTCAAGCTGCCGTCGATGGACTGGCGAATGTATTCCGGCCGACCGTTGACGCCCCGGGCAACGGGGTTCGCCGGGTCGCGGACGATACCGAACTTGCTGGCCAGGAACACCTGGTCGCGCTTGCCGGCAATGGCCTTGCCAATCAGTTCTTCATTGCTGTACGGGCCGTACATGTCGGCGGTATCGAGCAGGTTGACGCCCAGTTCCAGCGCGCGATGCAGGGTGGCGGTGGCTTCGCGGGTGTCCGTGCCGGTGGTGTAGAAGTCGGTCATGCCCATGCAACCCAGGCCGATGGCCGAAACCTGCGGGCCGTTTTTTCCCAATTGACGTGTTTGCATGAAATCAGCTCCCTGTGAAGTGAATCGCCATTGTTCGCCTCGACAGAAACAAGATAAACCGGATAAAACGGCTATCACTATTCATTAAATCTAAATAATCTGCCGGTGGAGCCAGCAATGGACCGTTTCAACGCGATGCGCGTCTTTACCCGAATCGTCGAGTTGGGAGGCTTTGCCAAGGCCGCCGACAGCCTGCAATTGCCCCGGGCCTCGGTCACCATCCTGATCAAGCAACTGGAGGCGCATCTGGGGGTGCAACTGCTGCAACGCACCACGCGGCAGATCAGCCTGACGCTCGACGGTGCGGCCTATTACCCGCGTTGCGTACGCTTGCTGGCGGATCTTGAAGAGACCGAAGCGGTGTTCAGTGCAGCACGGCACAATCCCAAGGGGCTGTTGCGCGTGGACATGCCGGCGGGAGTGGGGCGCCTGGTGGTGATCCCGGCACTGCCGCAATTCACCGCCCGCTATCCCTTGATCGAACTGGAGATCGGCTTGAATGACCGACCGATCGACCTGATTCGTGAAGGTGTCGATTGTGTATTGCGTGGCGGTTCGCCGCTGGACGATTCGTTGGTGGCGCGGCCGCTGGTGATGATGGATCAGGTGACCTGTGCCAGCCCCGACTACCTGCAGCGGCACGGAATGCCACGTGCGCTGGATGACCTGCGTGGGCACCAGGTGGTCGAGTACTTTTCCAGCAGCAGCGGAAAACGCTATGGGCTGGAGTTTGTCGTGGATGGCCAGGTGCAGTCGCTCGACCTGCCCAAGCAAGTGGCGGTCAACAGCGCCGATGGCTATCTGGCGGCGTGCGAGGCCGGATATGGTCTGGTGCAGACGCCGTACTATCACGTGGCGCGGCAACTGGAGGAGGGACGTTTGATTGAAGTGCTCAGGGAAGTGCCGCCACCGGGCATGCCGATGACGGCGCTGTATCCGCCGCACCGCCAGTTATCCCGGCGGGTGCGGGTGTTTGTCGATTGGCTGGTGGAACTGTGTGCCCAGCCTGGCAATGACTTTTACAGAAAAAACTCGGGGCGTTGAGCCGCCGTTAACGATGTTGGTAGTAACCCGGTCCGCCATGGCTGTAGTAGTGATCGTGGTGCCGGCCCCCATGGGGGTAAATAATGCAACCGCTCAGGGTCAGGAGGGCAAGCAGGGGAATCAGCAGTGTGATTCGACGCAACATTTTGAAAGTCCTCATGGTTATTGCCGTAATGAAGCGAAAAATCTTCATCGGCTGTAACATGAGACCGCGCTTATAGCAGGTCATTCCCGAAACAGGGTAAGCGCCTGGCATGCATGTCGACACAAACCGGACACATTTTTCAGATTCAGGAACCCGCAATGACTCAGTCGCAACGTTTGAAATACTCGATTCTGATCTCCCTGGTGGTACTGGGGATCATGTTTGGCCTTTCCTGGTTGCAGAATACCGGTGTCATCAGCGAAAAAATGTTCCAGTACATCGCCATTGGCGTGGCGGTGATCGTGGTGGTCATCAACGGCGTGATGCGCCGCAAGGTCAAGCCCTGATCATTCGATCATTGGTTGCGCAGGATGGCAGCCGCCTGAGGATGCAGGCTGTAGCTTTTGTCGGGGTTGAGGACAATCACGCCTTCGCTGCACAAGCGCTTCAACACTTCACGCACGCTGAGAAATGACAGGGGAATATCCAGGTCCAGCAATTGGCTGTGCACGCCACGCACGCCAAGGCTGCGGTCGCTTTCGGCGGCCGTCAGCAAGGCATCGATGACTTTCAGGCGGATCAGGCTGGTTCGCAGGCCATAACTTTTGAGCAGGACCCGGATGCGCTCATTGCTGTGGCGATCGCTACGCGGCTCGAATACGCCGACTCCCGAGGAAGTACCCTTTGGCGCATTGCTACCGTCCGTTGGCAGTTGCGAGTTGTACATTGCAAAACTCCTTTTCAGGGCCTGATCAGGAAAAAGTGGGCGCTCTTGCATGACTGGACGTATGAGCAGCGCAAATCATGAAGGCTCAAATGTAGAAATTTTGTCGCCAGCATGTGATCAACCTGTCAGCTCATGCACCAATGTGCGGGAAAGCCCTGAATTTCTGATGTGAGCTTCGTCCCTGCAGGGAGGTACGGTGCGTGTGGGCAGGCGCAGCAGTGGCCATCGTTTTTTCGATCAGGAGCGAGCAACAGATCACTGCCGATCTGCAGTATCAGTTGCAGACCATCCGCCAGCGGGATGAAAAGGCTGCCAAGGTGGTCGCGCAGTGATCTGAGGGGTATTTGAAATGAACGAGGAAGGCCGCTCCCCGCAAAGTTTGCGGCGTTTTCAGCTTTTCGGGGTCTTTTGCGGAATCGCGTTGACCACCAGGTTGCCGTTGTCATTGCGCGTCAGGTACACCGGCAGTACCCGGGGCAGGGACTTCACCAGGCCGTTGATCTCCTTGATGTTGTAGATGCCACCGATGTGGATCGAGCCGGTGCTGTTGTCAGCGATCATCAACGGTTTATCCAGGTAGCGGTTGATCAGGGGCAATGCATCGGCCAGCGCCAGATCGTCGAGCACCAGCTTGCCCTGGCGCCAGGCCAGCGAACTGTCGTGTTCGTAGGTATCGCTGATGCGTGGAGCGAAATCACCCTGGCGATAGCTCGCCTGCATCGCCGGACCCAGCCGCAGACCGTCGCCGGGCTGGTCATCGTTGCTGCTGACCAGCACCGAGCCTTCGATCAGGTTTACCTTCACGTGGTCTTCATACATCCAGACGTTGAATTTCGTACCGGTCACGCGTATGCGGCCTTCGGCCGCCTTGACGACAAACGGGTGACGAGTGTCGTGGCTGACGCTGAAGAACGCCTCGCCTTTGTTCAGCGTGACCTGGCGTTGATCCTTGTAGTTGCTGTAGGTCAGTTCACTGCCCAGGTTCAACTCAACCTGACTGCCATCGTTCAAGGTGACCGTGCGGACATTGTCGGTCGATTCGAAATGCTGGTACGAATTGGGTAGCCAACCAAGGTGCCAGCCGCTGAACGCAGCCAGCGGCAATGCCAGAGCACACACGGCGGCAGCGATGCCCATGGTGCGCCAGGGCATCTGCGGTTTGGTATGAACCATCGGCACGACGGGGGCGGGGCAAGGCAAGTCCCCGGCAACATCCCGGATCTCCAGCATCGCCTCGTACTCGAAGGCGTGGAGCGGATGCGTATCTCGCCATTGTGCGAATGCCTGGTGTTCTTGCTCGGTGCAATCACTGGCGTGCAAACGCATGCACCAATGCGCAGCGGCATCGGTGATGGCGTCGTATTCGGCTTCCGTGAGCGTGCGTTCGGTCATTGGCTCATCCTGATTTCGCGCATTCTAACCTTGGGGGAAAGTCTGCGAGAACTTCCGTCATGGCAATTACCCATCAACGTGCGTTTATTTTTCGCCTGAGCGCTGCGCAGAACGGCGGTTCTGCGCATTTTGTCGGAAATCAGGGTGCAGGCAGGGGGGCCGGGTCCAATTGTCGTCCCATCTGGCAAATCAAATGTGCAATCGAGTCGGCATTGCGCAGTATGGTGTCGATGCGTACGTCGGCATTGGTCCTGAACGCGTTTCGCGCTTCCTCGATTGTTTCGCAACCGGTTGTTTTCAGGACTTCCCTTCCGATGTGTTCGGTTTCAAGAATTGAATCAAGGCTGATCCAGGACCTTAACTTACTATTCCATTGGGAGAATAATTCCTCTTGAGGCGTATCCAGGGACAGTGCCTCCCTCTGAAAGACCTCTTGGGAATGCCGGGTAGCCGCGCCTAATCCAGTTATCGAACTTATCAGATCGGTGAATGGTCGCCTCGCTTCAAGATACGTAATATCTATCGCTTTTGAAAAAAGATGAGCGAACTCGTGAATCAGGATGGCGGCGCGGGCATGACCTTCGATATCAAAAGGTTGAGTCAACATGAGTCTGTACGAATCGAGTTGTTGATCAAAGAATTTTTCTGTGAAGTGCACATGCCTGCGTGCATCTTTGCGAACGACAAAGGCACTGGTGTCTTCTATTCCCTTACGCACTGAGCCAACGATAAAGCGCTCCGAATCCATCAGCTCTTCGTCGGGATCCACCAACGCATTGCAGATGGGGACAACGGCTTGCCGAATCTTATCGAGCAGACGGGTATCGACTTCGTCGACATCAAAGAAAACCTTAAGCAAGCCATCAAGGCGCGTGCCCTTTTCGAGGCGCCGGGCCTGTACCAGATTGTGCAGACTATTGAAGGCGTAGTAGCGCGCCATGTCGATGGCTTCCACGATCTGGCGGGCTTTTTCCGGGTGATTGGCGCGGATGCTGGCCATACCTTGGGCTTCGATGTTGAAAGCGTAACGAACTTCGCGATCTGCCGCGTATTCGTTAATCATCTTCGACAGGGACTTGCCGAAATGCAGGGTATGACGATCCGGGGCGAGCACCAGTTGCCCGCTGGGGCTTTTCAGAAGCGAGGGCCCGTTTTTCCCGTCCTTGCTGATTTGCCACGTGACCCCCGGTTTGGCCACACCATAGACTTTCCCGGCGACAGTGGCATAGTGCAGATGACTGAGCGGGGTCCCGTAAGTACCCTCAGCATCATTTCTGGTCAGGTCGTTCAAGGCCACCGTTGAGTCTTCGAAGGGTTGCAACTCGGTGCGTGTCGGCGCTGTCGGCCTGATCTGCGACCATTGCGGGTCAACCACCGGTGTCTTGACGGGGGCGGTTTCGACCGCTGCCTGGCAGATTGCCGATTCCAGTGACAATCGCCCCAGCGTGATCATTTGCGCGGCGCCGGCGATGAATTCCAGCAAGGCCTGTTTCCAGTGGTGGTCCTGCAGCCCCTCGGCCGAGGCCTCGAAATCCTTGAAGCTTTGCCACAGGAACTGCCCATAGGCGAGCTTGCCCGGCAATAGCCCGGAAATCAGCTTGATGCCCGAGCTGAACAGGTTTTTTGCGGCTTCCCAGTCCATCTGGCCGGACTTTTCATCCCGACTGCCAAGCATCTGCGCAAGCAGGTTGATGTTGTCGTTGTATAGCTGGTCAAGAAAATTGCCGGTAAGCGGTGAAGAGGCCAGCGTCATGTCGCTGGGTTGCCCGACGGTTTCCCTGAACAGATTGCTGAACACTGACTGCTGACTTTCCGGCAGGCGGCGAATGACCAGGTCCTGCAGGAGCCCTGGAACATTGATGGCCGCGATAACGTCGGCCTCACTCCTGAACTCACTGAAGACGGAGCCGGCATGGTAGGGCGCATACAGAACTTGTGGCCCGGCATGCCCGGTACCCGGACCAATCAGGTACAGCCCCAGGGTTTTAACCGCGGTAGCACCTGCCGTTTTGATCAGTTCCAGCGGCCTGACAGTGGCGTGGGCTCCGATAACCGTCGCCCGGGCGGTTGCATCGGGCATGTCCAGCACCTGGCACATCAGATCGAATGCGCCGTCGGTAAGATGTTGCTGCAATGCCAGCGCATGGGCGTGTTGCAGAAGCTGCCACGGTAACTGCTGGACAAACCGCAGCTTTCGGCTGGCGGCGTCGATGCCTGTGCCAGTCAGCATGTCTGTCACCGTTTTGCCGTAGTCGTTCCGGATGTTCAGCGACAACAAGAGCTGTTTCACCGCCATTTGGTCAAGCCGCTCGGGTATCGCACGCGTGGTGGTGGACGCCAACGTGAACCCGGTGCCTTGAGCAATGTTGATGTGATTCAGGGCAAACTCGGTCAGGGTCCTGGACGGCCCTGCCAATGCCAGGTCAGGGGTAATCTCGATTTGGTCGGGGTCAAGTTCCGAACCGGGAAAGCGGCTGGCAAGCAATGCTGTCAGGCGGTCATGGGCGAAGGATGAGAGTGTTTTGATCCCGTGCAGATAATCTTTGTCTTCGGTGACGCTGTTGCGGTATTGCTCGAGCAACTCGATGTGCAATTGCTGTTCATCGACCGGGGCCATGCCGAGCCAGGCAGGCAAAGTCTGCTGTTGGTAAATCGCGCTGGCGATCCGCGCCGCTCTGCGCAAATTGGTATCGATGGCCGTCCTGGTCATGTCTTTCAACGTTTTGGCCAGTTTAGTGTTTATGAGCCCGAATGAGCGCATGTGCCCACAAGCTCCCAGGAAATGCTCGATAGAAGACTGTGCTAGGTGGTGCAGGACATTACCTTCGATCAGGCGCAATGAGTCGAGCGAGTAGCGCTGGTGAAATTTGCGTTGGTCAGGGTGCAGGTTTTCCAGCAGTTCCAGGCGTTGGTGAGGGTCGAGCAGACGCTGGTTCAGTGCCAGCCGTGCGCTGTCGACCGTGGCGAACATCTCCAGCCCCGTCGCAGGCATCCATAGAATGGCGCGTCCGGAGTGTCGGGCGTCGAGTCCGCCACGCTCTGTCAGCAACATGCAATTGGCCAGGGGTATCAGGTTTTGCTGGCCGGTACATTTGAGCATCAGCGCGTAGGCATCCGGCCGGAAACCATTGAGCGCACGACGACTCATGCGATCTGCCCGATCCGGGTGGAACACTGTATCGACGATGGCTTGCCCGGCACCTGTCAGCGTAGCGTCGAGCACTCTCAGACTGGCCTCTCCCCGTATGCCTACGGAAAACGAGTGACCCAGTTGCGGCTTCATCTTTTCCAGATAGTCGCGTTGCAGCGCCAAAGTGGTAACCGGCTGGGCGCCCAGATCCGCGCTGTTCAGCGCATCGATGTCACTGAATGTTTTCAGGCTGGCCGCTGCAGTTTCTGCCCGTACGATGGAGGGCTGTTGATTGCCAGCCAGCACCGGCCGTGTACTCCAGCGCCCTCTGGCGTTCAGTGTCAGCAAGCGCTCGCTGATCATTGCGCGTATATCCAGTGCCTTGTCGAACAAGGCGTGGATGTCCACGGTGCCGTCACTGTGACGAAACACCTGCAGGGCGTATTCGATGTTCTGCCGTTGTTTGGTGATGATCGCCTCGAACAGGACGTTGAATATCTGTCCGTGAATCACCTCCCCAGAAACATGCGGCCGATCGAAACCGATGAAACGATTGCGTTCTTCCAGACCAAGCAGGCCGTAGAGTTCATCCTCGTGGCCGGCTGCGCTGAACTTGCTGATCAAGGTGGTCTTGAGGTCCTGGTAATCCTGCAAAACCTGAAGCCCCTGGGTGGGCGTGTACAAATAGGCATTGGCATGGCTGATCATCAGTGAGCCGGCCAGTTCCACGTAGTTGGCCTGGTGTTCCCACAGGCGCACAGTCTCCAGGGTAGGTCTGTAGGTCGCTCCGACAACAGGCCGGATCATTGCATGCAAGTCTTGCCACTGCTCGGGGGTAATGATTCCGGCCTCACGCTTGAGCAGGATATCCGCTCGCGCCTGTTCACCAATGGCCCGGCTGAAAAATACCCGGCGCGATGTCCCATCGCTGGTTGTCGGCGCTTCCCAATAGAGCTCCAGGCGGTGAAATAGCAGGGGTATCAGTTGACCCGATACCGTTTTTATCGCTGTTTCCCAATGTTGTTGGTCAGTGCTGGCCGGCACTCTATCCGGATGGGAAAATTCGTGGACCTGCCCGGATGGCCATCGTTGGTGGCGGTAGTACTGCAGAACCACGTCACTCAGTGACAAAGAGCTATGCCAGCGGCGAGTCGGGTCGTTGCCGGGTTCCACGTAGTAGAAATTGACCTGTGTCCTGCTTTGGTCCAGTCCGGGAAACGACTTCTGCAGCAACTCGGCCAGTATGGCGTCGAGCAGGGATGCAAGGGGCGGCAGTTCAATCAGTTCGTCGAGCATGGCCTGTTGGTTCAAGCCTTGGTTCTTCTCAATGGCGGCGGTCTGTTCCTCAAACACGTCGCCCTCGATAGCCAGATAGGCCACATCGATATTGTCACTGGCTGCCAAGGCTTTGCGCTCGGCCAACGACATCAGTACCAACAGATCGTCGTCTTCGGCTGCATCGTTCAGTTGCTGCTCAAGCTGTTCCGTCAGCGTTGCTCGGCTGGCGTATTTCCGAATGCCGCCGTAGGGGGAATAGAGGATTACCCCGTTGGTTTCCGGAGTCGGGCTCATTACGAAACTGCCAGCCAGGGCCACCGGTTCCTGATTGGCCATGCCGAGCAGAATTTTTTCGACGAGCATTGGCGGGTTCTGTTGACTGCGTAATGTTCGGGTGGCCAGTTCCAGGTTTGCGAACCATTCAAAATCCTTTTGTGTCAGGCCGTGTGTTGTGCCCAGTTCGTCCCAGAGGCCGGGGGACTGGAGGGCTTCGGGGAAAAACAGCGGAGCAGGGGGTGTAGGCATCTTCGAGTCTCGTGCAAGGCGCGGTGCAATGCGCCAATGGAAGGAGCATCGAGACTAAAAGCCGGCGCCGGGGCGCGGGCGGTAGATAGTTAACGCACGGGCGGCTGGCGTTCGTGCCGGCCTGCGCTATCGAAGGGTTGACAGGTCGCTGCCGGCGCGTTGTTAATCGGCGGTCTACGTACGCTGTTGCCCCCTCCAATAATTAGTCTGGAGCTTCAGATGTCTGCGCCACACGATCACGCGTCCACTGCGGTCTCGCAACACCTGTCCCTTGAAGCGTTGAGCGCTTTGCTGGAGAAGATTTTCTTGCGTCACGGCACCTCGGCCGATGTTGCCAGGGTGCTGGCGCAAAACTGCGCGGGCGCCGAGCGCGACGGCGCGCACAGTCACGGCGTATTCCGGATCCCGGGTTATGTGTCCACGCTGCAAAGTGGCTGGGTCAATGGGCAGGCCGTTCCGATCGTCGAAGATGTGGCTTCGGGTTTTGTGCGGGTCGATGCCGCTAACGGTTTTGCACAACCGGCCCTGGCGGCCGCACGCGAGCTGTTGGTGCAGAAAGCACGAAGCGCTGGAATCGCGGTACTGGCGATTCGTAACTCACATCATTTTGCTGCACTGTGGCCAGATGTCGAGCCATTCGCCTATGAAGGCCTGGTGGCCTTGAGTGTGGTCAACAGCATGACTTGCGTCGTGCCCCACGGTGCCGACCGGCCGCTGTTCGGCACCAACCCCATTGCCTTTGCCGCCCCGCGGGCCGACGGCGAACCGATTGTCTTTGACCTGGCCACCAGTGCCATTGCCCATGGCGATGTGCAAATTGCCGCGCGTGAGGGTAAACGCTTGCCGGCAGGGATGGGCGTGGACAGCCTCGGCCAGCCGACCACAGACCCGAAAGCGATTCTTGAGGGCGGCGCTTTGCTGCCGTTTGGCGGGCACAAGGGCTCGGCGTTGTCGATGATGGTCGAGTTGCTCGCGGCGGCACTGACCGGGGGGAATTTTTCCTTCGAATTCGACTGGAAGAACCACCCCGGCGCCAAGACGCCCTGGACTGGCCAGTTGCTGATCGTGATCGATCCGGACAAAGCGGCGGGGCAAAGTTTTGCCGAGCGCAGCCAGGAGCTCGTGCGGCAAATGCACGGAGTCGGCCTGAAGCGCTTGCCGGGTGACCGGCGTCATCATCAGCGCGCCAGGTCGCAGGTCAATGGTATTGAACTGGATGCCCGGACGCTGGCGAACCTGCGGGAGCTGGCAGGACTCTAGACGAAATTTTTTGCACAGCCCCTGTGGGAGCGGGCCTGCTCGCGAAAGCGGTGGATCAGTCAACATGAATCCAGACTGACACGACCTCTTCGCGAGCAGGCTCGCTCCCACAAGGTTTGCGGTGTTTGATCGGAATGCTTACCTACGTCCCAGCAGCAACCCCACCACCAGCCCGAACCCGGCAGATACCGCCACGGTTTGCCATGGATGCCCGCCAATATAGGTTTCAGTGGCCTCGACCGCAGGCAGCGTCCGGTCGCGTACGCTGGTTACCGAATCCTTGGCCTGTCGGAGTTTCAGGGCGATCTGTCCGCGAAGGGTCTCCGCTTCTTCCCCGACCAGTGAAGCGCTGCTTTTCAGCAGTTTTTCCGACTCTTCGATCAGCGACTTGAGTTCGCTGAACGCTAGATCCTTGATTTGATCTTCGGCGGCTTGCGCGGCTGTTTTGCGGGCCATTGAAGTACTCCTTGCAGGTGAGTGGACAGTGAACAATGGAGTCTGCGGTTGTCGGAAAAGTTGCAACCATTTTGCCTGTTGAGGCCATCTTGCTGAAAAACCGGCGCAGGACGTTTCGTCCTACAGTGTAAGATGTCGCCTATTTTACGCAGCAGGATATTTCCATGAGCTTCAATCTGGCCGACAAACCCCTTGCCGAGCGCGCTGCGCTTGAAGACGAGAAATCCCGTCTGTTCGAACTCTGGCAAAACAACCTGGGCAAAGCCAAGGGCGAGGCCGCACGGTTGTTCGGCGAACGGGCCAAGCGCAAAGGCAAGTGGGCCGAATGGGTGCGCGCCGAGCTGGACGGCATGTCGCCACCGGAGTTCGCCAACATGGTGCGCAGTGAAGTCAATCGCCTGATGGCCGCCAACAAGTAACATCGGCTGTCACGCGAAACTCGCGACAATCGCTTCACGCACTTTCAACACCACCGGATCGAGCTGGGCACTGGTGCGCCAGCCCAGCTCGATCGGGTAGCGCGGCAACGCCAAGGGGCAGGGCAGCAACGCCAGTCCGCTGAGCGATGCGATGCTTTGCGCCGCATGGGCCGGAATGGTCGCAACGGCCTGGCTGCCCTTGAGCAAATGCGGCAACGCGGCAAAGTGCGTGGTCGAGGCGCACACCCGCCGACTCAACCCCAGCGTGGCCAAGCCCTCATCGGTAATCCCGATAAAACCGCCGGACGACACCAGAATGTGTTCACGGGCGACAAACTCTTCAAGACTGATGCTCTGCTGACCCGCGCCAAGGCTTGACGGGTCCGCCAGGCACAGGTATCCGCCTTCTCCCAGCACCTGACGGCTGAGCAGTCGCTCGGCAAATCCGCCTGCGGTAATCGCCAGGTCGATGCTGCGTTCCATCAATGCATGGGCGACGATCTGGCTGTGGGTCTGGCGGAAAATCAGCCGCAGTTTCGGCGCGGTGCGGGCGATTTCTTCAATCAGCCGCCGGCCGTAGGCAATTTCGAAATCATCCGACATTCCCACGCTGACCGAGCGACCGTCGTACAGTTGCGCGGCCGGATCGACCATCGCCAGGCTCTGCCGGCATTTGTTCAGGGCATCGCTGACCACCGGTTTGAGCTGATTGGCCTTGAGCGAGGGGGCCAGGCCTCGCCCCGTGCGCACGAACAGCTGATCGCCATACACCTCGCGCAACCGCCGCAGGGCTGCGCTGACCGCCGATTGCGTTACGCCCAGGCGCAAGGCGGCACGGCTGGCGCTGGACTCCTCGTGCAGTGCTTCGAAGACTTTGAGCAGATTGAGGTCGATGTCGGTGATATTCATTTGGCTCATATCATTCAGCAGTGAATCGGTCTTTATTCATGATCCTGTGGCGCCGGAGAATGAGCAACACCTGATGCGAATGGAGTGTGTGCGATGCCAAAATCAATCGTTGCTGCCCTGCAGATCGGCGCATTGCCCGGTGGCAAGGCTGAAACCCTGGAACAGATCCTGTCCTACGAAAGCGCGATCATCGAATCCGGCGCCGCGTTGGTGGTGATGCCGGAAGCGCTGCTCGGCGGTTATCCCAAAGGCGAGGGCTTTGGTACGCAGCTTGGTTTTCGGCTGGCGGAAGGTCGCGAAGCCTTTGCCCGCTATTTTGCCAATGCCATCGACGTACCCGGCGCGGAAACCGAAGCGCTGGCGGCACTGTCCGCACGCACCGGGGCCAATCTGGTGATCGGCGTGATCGAGCGCGCGGGCAGCACGTTGTACTGCACTGCGCTGTACTTTGATCCGCAGGACGGGCTGATGGCCAAACACCGCAAGTTGATGCCCACCGGCACCGAACGGTTGATCTGGGGCAAAGGCGATGGTTCGACACTGCCGGTGATCGACAGCCAGGTCGGGCGCATCGGTGCGGTGGTGTGCTGGGAAAACATGATGCCGCTACTGCGCACGGCGATGTACGCCAAGGGCGTGGAGGTGTGGTGCGCACCGACCGTGGACGAGCGGGAGATGTGGCAGGTCAGCATGCGCCACATCGCCCATGAGGGTCGTTGCTTCGTGGTCAGTGCCTGTCAGGTCCAGGCCTCGCCCAAGGCCCTGGGCCTGGACATCGCCAACTGGCCGGCGGATCGGCCATTGATCGCCGGTGGCAGCGTGATCGTAGGTCCCATGGGCGACATCCTGGCCGGACCGTTGCGTGACAGCGCCGGTCTGCTCACCGCGCAAATCGACACTGACGACCTGGTACGCGCCCGCTACGACTACGACGTGGTCGGCCATTACGCGCGGCCGGATGTGTTCGAGCTGACCGTGGACGAGCGCGCCAGGCCCGGGGTGCGCTTCATCGCCTGAAACCCTGCGGGTTTTGGCCAAAGCAGTCAGGCAACTTGATAACTTTGACCATTGCCCGATACCCCGCGCAGAGCGAGTATTTCCCTGTTGATTACGGTTCCCCCCAACCTAATAAAAACACAACGGGACTCTGGCAATGCGCGATTACCTGTCTGCTACTTCTCAGTTCAATTATCAGCACACCGTCGACGCCGCACTCGCAGGCGACCTGACAGCCCTCAACGCCTGTGTCGAATGCTGTGACCGGCATGCCTTGCCGGGCCGCATCGCGCTGTTCTGGGAAGGACGTGACGGCACTGGTGCTACCTATACCTTCACCGAATTGCAGGACAAGGCCGCGCGTTTCGCCAATTACCTGCAGGCCCAGGGCGTGCAGAAAGGCGACAAGGTGGCCGGCCTGTTGCCACGCAATATCGAACTGTTGATCACCGTGTTCGCCACCTGGCGCATCGGCGCGGTGTATCAACCGCTGTTTACCGCGTTCGGCCCCAAAGCCATCGAGCACCGCCTGAGCTGCTCTGGCGCCAAAGTGGTGGTGACCGATGCGGTGAACCGGCCGAAACTGGCCGAAGTCGCCGATTGCCCGACCACGGTGACCGTCACCGGCCCCAAAGGGCAGGGTCTGGTTCGCGGCGATTACAGTTTCTGGGCCGAACTGGCCAATTATTCCGCCGACTGTGAGCCTGTGCTGCTGACCGGGGAAGATCCCTTCCTGCTGATGTTCACCTCGGGCACCACCGGCCCGTCGAAAGCGCTGTCGGTACCGCTCAAGGCCATCGTTGCGTTTCAGGGCTACACCCGCGATGCCGTGGATCTGCGCCCGGAAGATGCCTTCTGGAACGTCGCCGACCCGGGTTGGGCCTACGGCATCTATTTCGGTGTCACCGGGCCGATGTCCATGGGGCATCCGATCACCTTTTACGATGGCCCGTTCACGCTCGAAAGCACCTGCCGGGTGATCAACAAGTACGGGATTACCAACCTCACCGGTTCGCCGACCGCCTACCGTTTGCTGATTGCCGGCGGCGATGAATTCGCCAGATCGATCAAGGGCAAACTGCGCATCGTCAGCAGCGCCGGCGAGCCGCTGAACCCGGAAGTGATCCGCTGGTTCGCCGACAACCTCGACGTGGTGATCCACGACCACTACGGCCAGACCGAACTGGGCATGGTGCTGTGCAACCACCACGGCCTTGAGCATCCGATTCACATGGGCGCCGCCGGTTTTGCCTCGCCGGGCCACCGCATCGTGGTCCTCGATGACCAATACAAGGAACTGGGCGTTGGCCAGCCGGGCATCCTGGCGGTCGACCGCAGCCAATCGCCGATGTGCTGGTTCGCCGGCTACGAAGGCGGGCCGACCAAGGCCTTTGTCGGCAACTATTACCTGAGCGGCGACACTGTCGAGTGGAACCCGGACGGCAGCATCAGCTTCGTCGGTCGCAGCGATGACGTGATCACCACCTCCGGTTACCGGGTCGGTCCGTTCGACGTGGAAAGCGCACTGATCGAACACCCGGCCGTGGTCGAGGCCGCCGTGGTCGGCAAACCCGATCCGGAGCGCACCGAACTGGTCAAGGCCTTCGTCGTGCTCAGCCCGCAATACCGCGCCGAACCTGCGTTGGCCGAAGAGCTGCGGCAGCACGTGCGCAAGCGTCTGGCGGCGCATTCCTACCCCCGCGAAATCGAATTTGTCAGCGAGTTGCCGAAAACCCCAAGCGGCAAATTGCAGCGCTTTATCTTGCGCAACCAGGAAGTCGCCAAGGCTCAAGAGGCCGCGGCGAAGAACGTTCCAGCTTGAATCCAGGGAAACAATTATGCAGATCGAGAACAAGATATTTATCGTCACCGGTGGCGCTTCCGGCCTCGGTGCAGCCACTGCCGAGGTGCTGGTTGCCGCAGGCGCGAAAGTGATGCTGGTGGACATGAACGCCGAAGCCGTTGCAGCCCAGGCCCAGCGTCTGGGCGCGCACAGCGTGGTGGCGGACATCAGCGACGAAGCGGCGGCCGAAGCAGCGGTGCAGGCGACGGTCAAGGCCTTTGGCGGCCTCAATGGCCTGGTCAATTGCGCGGGCATCGTGCGTGGCGAGAAGATTCTCGGCAAAACTGGCCCGCATGCGCTGGCCAGCTTCAGTCAGGTGATCAACGTCAACCTGATCGGCAGCTTCAACATGCTGCGCCTTGCGGCAGCGGCGATTGCGGAAACCGAAGCGGACGCCGATGGCGAACGCGGCGTGATCATCAATACCGCGTCTGCCGCGGCTTACGACGGTCAGATCGGTCAGGCCGCCTACTCGGCGTCCAAAGGTGCGATTGTCAGCCTGACCTTGCCTGCTGCGCGCGAACTGGCGCGTTTCGGCATCCGTGTCATGACGATCGCCCCCGGCATCTTCGAGACGCCGATGATGGCCGGCATGACCCAGGAAGTCCGCGACTCCCTGGCGGCTGGCGTGCCATTTCCGCCGCGCCTGGGCAAACCGGGCGAGTACGCCGCGCTGGTCAGGCATATCATTGAAAACAGCATGCTCAATGGCGAGGTGATCCGTCTCGACGGTGCCTTGCGCATGGCGGCCAAATAAGGAGGATTTGTCATGACAATGTCCAACGATCCGATTGTAATCGTCAGCGCCGTCCGCACCCCGATGGGCGGTTTCCAGGGCGAACTGAAAAGCCTGACTGCGCCGCAACTCGGCGCTGCCGCCATCAAGGCCGCCATTGAACGGGCCGGCGTTGCCAGTGATGGTGTCGACGAAGTGCTGTTCGGCTGCGTACTGCCGGCAGGCCTCGGCCAGGCCCCGGCACGTCAGGCGGCGCTGGGTGCCGGGCTGGATAAATCGACCCGCTGCACCACCCTGAACAAGATGTGCGGTTCGGGCATGGAAGCGGCGATCCTGGCCCACGACATGCTGGTGGCCGGCAGTGCCGACGTGGTGGTCGCCGGTGGCATGGAAAGCATGTCCAACGCGCCTTACCTGCTGGACCGCGCCCGTGCCGGCTACCGCATGGGCCATGGCCGGGTGCAGGACTCGATGTTCCTCGACGGCCTCGAGGACGCCTACGACAAGGGCCGCCTGATGGGCACCTTCGCCGAAGATTGCGCCGAAACCAACAGCTTCAGCCGTGAAGCCCAGGACGCGTTCGCCATTGCCTCGACCACTCGCGCGCAACAGGCGATCAGGGACGGCAGTTTCCGGGACGAAATCGTGCCGCTCACCGTCACGGTCGGCAAAGAGCAGGTTGTGATCAGCAATGACGAGCAACCACCCAAAGCCAAACTGGACAAGATCGCTTCGTTGAAACCGGCGTTCCGCGAAGGCGGTACGGTGACGGCGGCCAACTCCAGTTCGATCTCCGACGGTGCTGCAGCACTGGTGCTGATGCGCCAGTCGCAGGCACAGCAACAAGGCCTGAAACCGTTGGCGGTGATTCATGGCCACGCCGCGTTTGCCGACACCCCGGGCCTGTTCCCGGTGGCACCGATTGGCGCCATCAAGAAGTTGATGAAGAAAACCGGCTGGTCGCTCAATGACGTCGATCTGGTGGAAGTCAACGAAGCCTTCGCCGTGGTCGGCATGGCTGCGATGACTCATCTGGAAATTCCCCACGAGAAACTCAACGTGCACGGCGGTGCCTGTGCCCTCGGTCACCCGATCGGGGCGTCCGGTGCGCGGATTCTCGTGACCTTGCTTTCGGCCCTGCGCCAGAAAGGCCTGAAGCGTGGCGTTGCGGCAATTTGTATCGGCGGCGGTGAAGCGACGGCGATGGCCGTGGAATGCCTCTACTGAGGCGGCACATTACCAATGTGGGAGCGAGCCTGCTCGTGAAGACGTCGTGTCAGTTGATATCAATGTTGCTGACACACCGCTTTCGCGAGCAGGCTCGCTCCCACAGGTCTTGCGTTTCAAACTGATTTTTAAGGATTCACCATGATCCCCAATGACGACCAACAACAGATCCGCGACATGGCCCGGGACTTTGCCCAGGAACGGCTGAAACCGTTCGCGGCCGAGTGGGACCGTGAGCATCGCTTTCCCAAGGAAGCCATCGGCGAGATGGCCGGGCTGGGCTTTTTCGGCATGCTGGTGCCGGAGCAGTGGGGCGGATGCGACACCGGTTACCTGGCCTACGCCATGGCGCTGGAAGAAATCGCCGCCGGCGATGGCGCCTGTTCGACCATCATGAGTGTGCACAACTCCGTAGGCTGTGTGCCGATCCTCAACTACGGCACCGATGAGCAGAAAGAGCGTTTCCTCAAGCCGCTGGCCAGCGGTGCGATGCTCGGCGCTTTCGCCCTGACCGAACCCCAGGCCGGTTCCGACGCCAGCGGCCTGAAAACCCGTGCGCAATTGCAGGGCGATCATTACGTGCTCAATGGCTGCAAGCAGTTTATCACCTCCGGGCGCAATGCCGGGGTGGTGATTGTGTTTGCAGTGACCGATCCGAGTGCCGGTAAACGCGGCATCAGCGCGTTTATCGTGCCGACCGATTCGCCGGGCTACAGCGTGGCGCGGGTCGAGGACAAGCTCGGTCAGCATGCGTCCGACACCTGTCAGATCCTCTTCGAAGACGTAAAAGTGCCGGTGGCCAATCGTCTGGGCGAGGAGGGCGAAGGCTACAGAATTGCCCTGGCCAATCTTGAAGGCGGCCGCGTCGGTATCGCTTCGCAATCGGTGGGCATGGCCCGCGCCGCGTTCGAAGCGGCTCGCGACTACGCCCGTGAGCGCGAGAGTTTCGGCAAGCCGATCATCGAACACCAGGCCGTGGCGTTCCGCCTGGCGGACATGGCGACCCAGATCGCCGTGGCGCGGCAAATGGTGCACTACGCCGCCGCCCTGCGTGACAGCGGCAAGCCGGCGCTGGTCGAAGCGTCGATGGCCAAGCTGTTCGCCTCGGAAATGGCCGAGAAGGTATGCTCCTCGGCGCTGCAAACCCTTGGCGGTTACGGTTACCTCAACGACTTCCCGGTGGAGCGGATCTACCGCGACGTACGGGTCTGCCAGATCTACGAAGGCACCAGCGATATTCAACGCATGGTCATTTCGCGCAATCTATAAGAAGGAGTGTATTTGTGAGCTACGAAACGATTTTGCTGGAAACCCACGGCCGCGTTGGCCTGATCACCCTCAACCGTCCACAAGCGCTGAACGCGTTGAACGCACAGATCGTCAGCGAACTGAACCAGGCCCTCGACGGCTTGGAGGCTGACTCGAACATCGGCTGCATCGTGCTGACCGGTTCGAAAAAAGCCTTTGCCGCCGGTGCCGACATCAAGGAAATGGCCGAGCTGACCTATCCGCAGATCTATATCGACGACCTGTTCAGCGACAGCGACCGCGTGGCCAACCGCCGCAAGCCGATCATCGCGGCGGTCAACGGTTTCGCCCTGGGCGGCGGTTGCGAGCTGGCGTTGATGTGCGACTTCATCCTGGCGGGCGACAATGCCAAATTCGGTCAGCCGGAAATCAACCTCGGCGTGTTGCCGGGCATGGGCGGCACCCAGCGCCTGACCCGCGCCGTGGGCAAGGCCAAGGCCATGGAAATGTGCCTGAGCGGGCGTTTGATCGATGCCGTGGAAGCCGAGCGTTGCGGTATCGTGGCGCGTATCGTGCCGAGCGACGAGTTGCTGGATGAAGCGCTGAAAGTCGCCGCGTTGATCGCCAAGAAGTCGCTGCCGATTGCGATGATGGTCAAGGAAAGCGTCAACCGTGCCTTTGAAGTGAGCCTGGCCGAAGGCGTGCGCTTCGAGCGCCGGGTGTTCCATGCGGCATTTGCGACGCAGGATCAGAAGGAAGGGATGGCGGCGTTCATTGCCAAGCGTGAGGCGGAGTTCGTCGGGAAGTGATGCGGCGGCTTCACTGACGTCATCGCGAGCAAGCTCGCTCCTACATTGGATCTCTGTAGGAGCGAGCTTGCTCGCGAAAAACCAAGGGCACCGGGTTGATTCAGGTGCCCCGCGTCATCGTTGACCACCATCGCGAGCGAGCTCGCTCCTACAGGTACAGGGCATCAAATCAGGTAGTTCTTCAGCTCGCGGGCAATCACCATCCGCTGTATCTCGCTCGACCCTTCGTAGATCTGCGTGATCCGCGCATCCCGGTAGTATTTTTCCACCGGATAGTCTTCCAGGTAGCCATAGCCGCCATGAATCTGAATGGCGGACGAGCAGACCTTTTCCGCCATTTCCGACGCAAACAGCTTGGCTTGTGACGCTTCCGACAGACAGGGTTTGCCGGCCGTGCGCAGCCGTGCGGCATGCAGGATCATCAAGCGTGCGGCGTTGAGTTGCATGTGCATGTCGGCCAGCAGGTTGGCGATGCTCTGGTGTTCATTGATGGTTTTGCCAAACTGCACCCGATCACGGGAGTAGGCCAGCGCCGCTTCGAACGCCGCGCGGGCAATACCGAGTGCTTGAGCGGCGATGCCGATGCGTCCGCCTTCGAGGTTGGACAGGGCGATAGCCAGGCCCTTGCCGCGCTCGCCCAGCAGATTGGCTTCGGGGATGGTGCAATTGTCGAGGGTCACGGCGCAGGTGTCGGAGGCGCGAATGCCCATCTTGTGTTCACTGCGGTCGACTTTGAAGCCAGGGGTGCTGGTGGGTACCAGGAATGCCGAGATGCCACGTTTGCCCAGGTCGGGATCGGTGACGGCGAAGACAATCGCAAGCTTGGCCCGCTTGCCGTTACTGACGAATTGCTTGGCGCCGTTGATCACCCATTGGCCGTCGCGCAGTTCGGCACGGGTGCGCAGGTTGTGCGCCTCGGAACCGGCCTGGGGTTCGGTGAGGCAGAAGCAGCCGATGGCCTGGCCGCTGGCCAGGTCCGCCAGCCAGGTCTGTTTCTGTTCTTCGCTGCCATAGTTGAGTACCGGCCCGCAGCCCACGGAATTGTGGATGCTCATGAAGGCGCCGGTCGCACCGTCGCCGGCGGAAATCTCTTCGACCGCCAGCGCGTAGGCCACGTAGTCGACGTAGGTGCCGCCCCATTCCTCGGGGACCACCATGCCCAACAAGCCCAGTTCGCCCATCTTCGCCACCAGACCGTCATCGATCCAGCCGGCCTTTTCCCAGGCCTGGGCATGGGGCGCGATTTCGCCACGGGCAAAATCCCGGGCCATGTCGCGGATCATGACTTGCTCTTCGCTCAATTCGATATCGTGCATGGCTCAGCTCTCGCTTTGGTCAAACCCGCTGAAGAAGCTCGCCACGTGCTCGGCGTCCAGCGCCTGGAGGGTGGGCGGGTTCCAGCGTGGTGTCTTGTCTTTGTCGATCAGCAAGGCGCGCACGCCTTCGATCAGGTCGCCGCGCTCGAACCACTGGCGGTCCAGATGCAGCTCAAGGGCGAAACATTGCTCGAGCGGCAGCTCGCGTCCGCGACGGAGCATTTCCAGGGTCACGGCCATGGCCAGCGGCGAGCGGGTTTCCAGCAGGTCGGCGGTGGTGACAGCCCATGCATGGCTGTCGGCGACCGTGACCTGACGCAGTTGTTCCACAATACTCGGCACGTCGGGCTGGGCGAAGAAGTGGTCGATGGCCGGGCGCAAGGTTGCCAGTGGCGCATCAGGCAATTGCTGCACGGCGAGTCTGGCCAGCAGGCCTTGCAGGTCCTTGAGCGGCGTGTCCTGCCACTCCAGCTGGTCGAGATGTTCGTCCAGCGTGCCCAACCTGGCGCTTTCGAGGTACCAGTCCGCCAGCCCGCAATACAGCGCATCGGCTGCGCGGATTTGTACGCCACTGACGCCGAGGTAAATCCCCAGTTCACCGGGAATGCGTGGCAGGAAGTAACTGCCGCCGACGTCGGGGAAATAGCCGATGCCGACTTCCGGCATCGCCAGGCGGCTTTTTTCGGTGACCACGCGCAAGTCTGCGCCTTGCACCAGGCCCATGCCGCCGCCGAGGACAAAGCCATCCATCAGGGCCAGCACCGGTTTGCGGTAGTGGTGGATCGTGAGGTCGAGGGCGTATTCCTCGACGAAGAAGTCTTCGTGCAGGGTGTCGCCGCTTTTGAAACTGTCATGCAGCGAGCGTATATCGCCGCCAGCGCAGAAGGCTTTTTCGCCGGCACCGCGCAAGACCACGGCATGGACTTGCGAATCCTGGGCCCAGGCGTCGAGCTGGCGCTGCAGGTTGCGCACCATGTCCAGGGTCAGGGCATTGAGGCCGGCGGGGCGGTTGAGGGTCAGGTGACCAATGTGGTTGCGAACCTCGGCCAGCACTTCGTTTTGCATGGCATCCATGGGCTGCGCGCCCTTCGATGAAACCTGAGCAGTCATCACTAACTCCCTGCTTTTATTGTTCTTTATCGAGATGCTCGCGCGCGAGCGATGACGGATCGTATCAGTGCAAATTTGCCTTGTACAACCCGGATAAGTGCAGGTTGTCTGTGCATTTTTGCATGGTGATGACCGGCACTGCTTCAGCGTAGAGCACGGCGTTTTCAGGCAAACGCCGCGAGCAGATCCTCTTCGAATGCCTTCTGTGCATCGCCGGCCACCTGCGCGCGGTGGCGGGCCAGATGAAACGCGACATCGAAACTCAGGTCGTCGCGCCGCACGGCCTTGAGCAAACCCTTGTCTTCCCAGGTACGGGCAAAGTGGTTGGGCAAGTAACCGACATGCTTGCCGGAAAGAATGAAGGCGAGGGTGCCTTCGACCTGCTCCGATCGTGCCGAGCACAACTTGCCTTGAAAGGGTTCGTCACTGCGCAGGAAACGGTAGGGGTGACCGACCCGGTCGCAGGCCTGCAGGTCCTCATCGTCCGGGGCTGCGTTGGTGAACAGCGGATGACCGGGGGCGCAATACAGATGCTGGGTTTCAATGAACAATTGGCGGTAGTCGAACGCGCTTTGCACCTGCGAGAAATAGCCGATGGCCAGGTCCAGCCGCTGTTGCAGCAGCAAGCGTTCCATTTCGCCGGGCATGGCGCTGATCAGTTCGATGCGCACGGACTCATCCCGTTCACGGAAGCGCCGGATCGCCTCGGCCACCCGTTGCAGCACCGATTGGTCCAGGGCTTCGGACAGGCCCAGGCGCACTTCGCCGATCAAGCGGCCGGCCACGCCGTTGGACTGATGACGGAAGGCTTCGATGGACTCGAACAATCCACGGGTGGCGCTGAGCAGTTGTTCACCCTTGGGCGTGATCCTGAACCCGCCCTTGCCGCGACTGCATAGCCGATAGCCAAGGCGGGTTTCCAGTTTGGCCATCTGCTGGCTGATGCTCGACTGGCTCAATCCAAGCTCGCCCTGGGCTGCGCTGAAACCGCCGCATTCCACCACGCTGACAAACAGACGCAGCAATTGCAGATCAAGATCGTGGAGTTGGCCGAGCATCAAACATTACTCCGTCATAAAGTCAGGTTAATTAACTTGATATTTTACCAATGTATCCGACGACGCATCCTGCAACCACTTCCTCTGGTCAGGTGTTCGTCATGGCTCCCATGTTCAAGCTGTGTTTACCCGCGCTGTTGCTTGCCGTTGCTGTTTCGGCCCAGGCCGAGGACAAGGAGGTCAATCTGTACAGTTGGGCCGATTACGTCGCCCCTGAGACCCTGCAACGGTTCGAGCAGGAAACCGGCATCCATGTGCGCTACGACACCTTTGACTCCTCGGAGGTGCTGGAGACCAAATTGCTCACCGGTGGCAGCGGTTATGACGTGGTGGTGCCGTCCTCCAGCGTGCTGGCCCGGGGGCTTGCGGCCGGGGCGTTGAAACCGATTCCCCACGAAGGACTCAAGGGCTACGCCAACCTCGATGCGGATTTGCTGGAAAAGCTCGCCGCTGTCGATCCGGGTAACCGCTACGGCGTGCCGTACACCTGGGGCACCCTGGGTTTGGGCATGAACGTCGAAGCGCTCAGGCAACGCTTGCCGGACGTGCCGCTCAATAGCCTGGACCTGCTGTTCAAACCCGAATACGCGAGCAAGTTGAAGGACTGCGGCATCGCCATTCTCGACTCGCCGCAGGAGGTCATCGGACTGGCGCTGCATTATCTGGGTAAAGATCCCTACAGCACCGACAAGAACGATCTGTCAGCCGCCGAGGCCCTGTTGCATCAGCTACAGCCGAACGTGTTGTACGTCGCCACCGGGCGGCAGATCAGCGATCTGGCCAATGGCAGCGTGTGCCTGGCGCTGACCTACAACGGGGACGCGAGCATGGCCGCCGACCAGGCACGCAAGGCCAACAAACCCTATGAAATTGCCTACCGGATTCCCAAGGAAGGCACCCTCGTGTGGCAGGACAACCTGGCGATCCCCAAGGACGCTCCGCACCCCGAAGCCGCCCGCGCTTTTATCGAGTTCATGTTGCGCCCCGAGTCCGTTGCGGCACTGACCAACACCTTGTTCTTCGCTACGGCGAACCAGGCTGCCACGCCGCTGGTGGATGAAGCTGTGCGCACCGATCCGGACATCTACCCGCTGGCCGACGTGCGCGAGCGGCTGTACGCCGACCGCAGCATGAGCCTCAAGGACATGCGCCAGCGCACCCGCCTGTGGACCACATTCCGTAGCCGCCAATAAGAAAAACACAAGGAGCCTTCAATGGACGTCCCGATGCAGAACGATCAAGCCATGACCCGTGACAGCCTTTACGGCACGGCCGCCGAAAGTACCTACGCCGGCATTACCAGTTTCATGCGTCGCCGTTACAGCCGTGACTTGCGTGGAGTCGACGTGGCCGTCAGCGGCGTGCCGTTCGACACCGCCACCAGCAACCGTCCCGGCGCACGCTTCGGACCACGGGGCATTCGCGCCGCCTCTGCCGGGATCGCCTGGGAGCGGCACTGGCCATGGACGTTTGACCCGTTCGACCATCTGGCGGTGATCGACTACGGCGATTGTGATTTCGATTACGGCTCGCCGCAGTCGACGCCCGAAATGATCGAGGCCCATGCCGAACACATCCTCAATGCCGGCACGGCGATGCTGACGTTTGGCGGCGACCATTTCATCACCTATCCACTGCTCAAGGCCCATGCCCGAAAGCATGGGGCATTGTCGCTGATCCACTTCGACGCCCACAGCGACACCTGGCCGGACGAGGAGGGCAAGCGCATCGACCACGGCACCATGTTCTGGCACGCGGCCAGGGAGGGGCTGGTCGACCCGTCGCGCTCGGTACAAATCGGCTTGCGCACCACCAACGATGATCATCAGGGCTTTCAGGTGCTCGACGCGCGGCAGGTGCATCGCCGTGGCTGCGAGGCGATTGTCGAGGCGATTCGCGCGCGGGTCGGCGACAACCCGGTGTACCTGACCTTCGACATCGACTGCCTCGATCCGGCGTTCGCGCCTGGCACGGGAACGCCGGTATGCGGCGGCTTGAGCACGGTACAGGCGCTGGAGATTCTCGGCGGTCTGCGCGGCATCAATCTGGTGGGCATGGACGTTGTGGAAGTGGCGCCGGCCTATGACAGCGCGGAGATCACCTCACTGGCGGCGGCGACGCTGGCGATGGAGATGCTGTGCCTGTATGCGGCAAAGCATAAGGTCGATCGGTAAAACGCAATCCCCCTGTGGGAGCGAGCCTGCTCGCGAAAGCGGTGTGTCAGTTGGTGCAGCAGTAGACTGACACTCCCCATTCGCGAGCAGGCTCGCTCCCACAGTTTTGACTTGTGTCAGGCCACTGGAACGATCGGCAGGTCGAGAATCCGGCCACCACTGAAGCGTGCGAACGAACCGGAAATGGATTCGTGCGGCACGCCTTTGGCCACGTCACTGACACCATCCAGCCTTACCAGTTGCTCAGCACTCAACTGCACATTCAGCGCGCCCAACGTGGCATCCAGTTGCTCGCGTGTCCGGGAACCGAGGATCGGAATCAGTGCCGTGGTCGAGCGCCGGGCCTTTTCCCGTAGCCAGGCGATGGCCACGTGGGTCGGACTGGCATCGAGTACGGCGGCGATGTCGATCAAGGTATCGAGCAGGGCGGTTTCGCGGGCGCTTTTTTCAGCATGAATCAGCACGCCGAGCTTGTTCGCGCGGTTGTCGCCTTCACTGTTGCGATACTTGCCGGTCAGAAAGCCACCACCCAGCGGCGACCACAGGGTCGCGGCCAGGCCCAGGGCTTCGGCCATCGGCAGTTGTTCACGCTCAGCCGTGCGTTCGGCAAGGCTGTACTCGACCTGGATCGCGGCAATCGGCGCAAAACCACGCACCTCGGCCAGCAGGTCAGCGCGGGCGATGCGCCACGCGGGGAAGTTCGACAGCCCGGCGTAATGAATCTTGCCGGCACTGACCAGATCGTCGAAGCCACGCAGGATCTCTTCCATGGGCGTGACGCCGTCGCTCATGTGGGCCCAGAACAGATCGATATGCTCGGTCTTCAGTCGCTTAAGGCTTTCCTCGACGGCGCGCACCATGTTCTTGCGGCTGTTGCCTGTGTGGGAAATGCCGGCCGCCGGTGTAGTCCCGAGGGTGTATTTGGTGGCGATGACCAGGCTATCGCGTTCCGCGTTGATGAATTCGCTGAGCATGGCCTCGGATTGCCCGCCCTGATAGCCATTGGCGGTATCGATGAAGTTGCCACCGGCTTCCCGGTAGCCGTCAAAAATGCGTTTGGCTTCGTCACGCTCGGCGCCATGGCCCCAACCGGTACCGAAATTACCGGCGCCCAGTGCCAGCTCGGAAACACGCAAGCCGGTTTTACGACCGAAGACTTTGTAGTGCATGGGATGACTCCAGGGAGGTGACGTCAGGGTTTATATAAATGTCGTGTGACATGTATTAAATATGATGATAGTAATATAAGTCGTCAAGGTGCTTTTCCCTTTCGCACAAAAGCGCCGATCAATGGTCGCGTTATCAATGCGCAATGGCATACTGCCGCCCATGACTATCGATTCCCCCTTAAGCGCCTGGCAGCATGCCATCGAACAAAAGGGCTTCGTCCAGGACGAGGCCCAGGAACATGCCGTGTGGGCCCTGCAAAAATGCCACGAAGCGTTGCACGAAGGCCGCTCGCCCATTTCCGGCGTTTACCTGTGGGGGCCGGTGGGGCGGGGTAAAACCTGGTTGATGGACCAGTTCTACCAAAGCCTGCGAGTACCGGCGCGGCGCCAGCACTTTCACCACTTCATGGGCTGGGTGCATCAGCGCTCGTTTCAACTGACCGGCACCGCCGATCCGCTCAAGGCGTTGGCCCGTGAATTGGCCGAAGAGGTTCGCGTGTTGTGTTTCGACGAGTTGTTCGTCAATGACATCGGCGATGCGATCATTCTCGGGCGCCTGTTCCAGGTGATGTTCGAACAGGGCGTGGTGGTGGTCTGCACCTCCAATCTGCCACCGGACCAGCTGTACGCCGACGGTTTCAATCGCGACCGTTTCCTGCCCGCCATCGCGGCGATCAAACAACACATGCAGGTGATTGCAGTGGATGGCGGGGAAGACCATCGCCTGCATCCGGGTGCCGGTTCACAACGCTATTGGGTGGCCGAGCCCGGCCAGCCAGATGCGCTCACCGGGGTGTTCTCGAGTTTGGCCGTGAATCAACCGGTATCGAGCGAACCGGTCAAGGTCGGTTACCGCTCCCTCGAGGTGGTCAAGGTCAGCCCGACCGTGCTCTGGACCCGTTACGCCGCGCTGTGCGAGCAACCCTTCGCCGCCATGGATTTCATCGCCCTGTGCGATACCTACAGCGCTATTCTGTTGGGTGACGTACCCAGCCTCAGCGCGCAAAAACGTGCCGGGCGCATAGCCCGCGGCACCGAGGACGGTGTCGAGCGGGTGGCAGCGGGGGACCGCGAGCTGCCGCAGCTGTCGGTGCATGACGACGGAGTGCGACGGTTCATTGCCCTGGTGGACGAATGCTACGACCGCAAGGTGCCGCTGTACCTTGAAGCGCAAGTACCAATGGCATCGCTTTACACCGAGGGTTATCTGGAATTCCCGTTCCGTCGCACCCTCAGTCGATTGCAGGAAATGCAACTGCAGAGGTTTGCCGAAGTTTGATCGGGATTTGATCGGGAGCAGCGAACATGAATCAGCCCCTGTCGCACCATTTGCTGACCATGGCCTATCAGAACGCCTGGGCCAATCACCGACTGGCCAAGGCCTGGCGTCAGTTGAGCCAGCAGGAACTGACTGCGCCGCGGGTCAGCTTCTTCCCGACGATCCGCGCCACCCTCAACCACATCCTGACCTGTGACTGGTTTTATGTGGACGCCCTGGAGCGCGAACTGCGCGGCGACGATCCGCATCCCGATTGCCGTGTGTTTTTCAAGGAAGACGAGCCCTGTCTCGTGGCGACGGACCTCATTGGCGAGCAGGCCCACGTCGACCGCCGGCTGATCGCCTATTGCGAGCAGATGCGCGACGCCGACCTTGGCAAGATCGTGACCATAGCCCGCGACACCCCGCAATACGACAGTCGATTGCGCCTGCTGTCCCATTTGTTTGAACACCAGATCCATCACCGTGGCCAGGTTCACGCCATGCTCAGTGGCACCTCGGTCAAGCCACCGCAACTCGACGAGTTTTTCTGTGCCGGCGAGTCGCGCTTGCGAGCCGAGGATTTTGCCGAGCTGGGATGGACGGAAGCCTTGATCTGGGGCGCTTGAGCGCCAAAGAATTGCGCGGTTGCGATTGTCGATACCACGGTGCTCGCGCTATGGTCAGCGGGCACTTCAGCGTGAAATACATGCTGGAGGCTACTTCATGTGTGATCGAGGATGGAAATGGACTCCGCAGAAATTCTTGTGCTTCAAGCCAGCTACACCAATCCGGTGCATGCCGAGGCTATTTGTCTGGTGTTGAACCACTATGCCGAGGACCCGATGGGGGGTGGCCAGTCGTTGCCAGCCCATGTCCTGGAGCAACTCCCGGCAGAGCTTGCCAGACGTCCCCACGCCTTCAGTGTGCTGGCCTTTGTCGGCGGCGAGCCGGCCGGGCTGGTCAATTGCTTCGAGGGGTTCTCGACCTTTGCCTGCCGGCCGTTGGTCAATGTGCACGATGTGGCGGTGGTGAAAAAATTTCGCGGGTTGGGCTTGAGCCGGAAGATGCTGCAAAAAGTCGAGGACATCGCCCGTCAGCGTGGTTGCTGCAAGCTCACCCTGGAGGTGCTGGAAGGCAATGCCGTGGCGCAAGGCGCTTATGAAAAAGCCGGCTTCGCCGCCGGCATGTTCGATCCGGCCCATGGGCGCATGCTGTTCTGGACCAAGAGCCTCTGACTCAACCGGCAAAAAGGGCGTCCAGCAGGACGCCCTCTAGAGCCGCAGTCAGAGGTCCATGGATCATTTCGGTCTGTAGGTTTCAGTCATTTGTGCGGTTTGATCGTCGGGCACCCGCAGCTCGGTGCTTTGGATCGGATGGCCCAGTGCTTGTTGCTGGGCCAGTCGCAGACTTTCGTAGTAATAGCGCATGCGTTCGGCTCCACCCTCGGCAAATGCGCTGGCCGAGCCCAATGCCATCAGGCCGGCGAGGATCACGGCGGTGCGTTTCATGGTATGCCTCCCACTCAAGTTGTCGGATGCCTTTCTTCCATGAATCAATGAATCAGTGTCGAAATGGCATTATCCGCCGATTCGGTTAAATGGGAATTAACTTCATCAACCGCTTCCATTGCTGGAGCGCGAGCATGAAAAAGGGGCCGGAACCGGCCCCTGAAAGGGTTACTGCTGAACGACCGCGGGTGGCGTTTTCGGCTTCATCAGGCTGAAGTCGATCAACGCGCGTTGCTCACGCTCATACGGGTTGCCAATCATCAATGGCCGGGCCTTGAAGCTGTCGCTGACCACACTTTTGCTGCGATCGAGCTCGTCAAAGCTCAGGCCTGCCAGCTCGGCCCATGTGTGGATCAGGTGCGAACTGCTGTAGGGCCGCGAAAGATCACCGGCAAGGTTCCAGTCATGGGAGGCTCGCCATTTCGGCGAAGCCCAGGCGATGAACGGAATGGTGTACATCGGTGCCGTCGGCTTGTTCTCGTTACGCCCAAGAGTGCTGTGACCCACGGAATCGAACACGTCTTCGCCATGGTCGGACAGGTACAGCAGGAAACCGTTCGGATCGGTCCTGGCATAGTCCTTGATCAGGCTGGACACCACGAAGTCGTTGTACAGCACGGCATTGTCGTAGCTGTTATAGGTCGGCAACTGGTCATCGCGAATGCCCGCCGGTACGCCAGTGCGGTCCTGGAACTTGTCGAAGGTCGACGGGTAACGGTACTGGTAGCTCATGTGCGTGCCGAGCAAATGCACGACGATGAGTTTGCGCGGTGCCGCATCGGCCAGGGCTTTGTTGAACGGCTCGATCACGTCGCCATCGTATTGGGCGGCGTTCTGGTTGCGGTTGTTGTTCAGGTACACCTGCTCGTCGGCCTGTTCGGAAAAGGTCGTGAGCATGGTGTTGCGCTTGGTCATGGTCTGCTGGTTGGTGATCCAGAAGGTCTTGTAACCGGCCTGTTTCATCATGCTCACCAGTGATGGCGTCGACAGGTACAGGTCCGGGTTTTCTTCGTCGGCGAAGGTCAAAACCTGCTGCAGCGCCTCGATGGTGTAGGGGCGCGGGGTAATGACGTTGTCGAAAACGTCCAGTTGATCCTTGAGCTTGTCCAGTTCCGGCGTGGTTGGCCGGGGATAGCCGTACAAGCTCATGCGCTGACGGTTGGTGGACTCGCCGATTACCAGTACCAGGGTCGCAGGCGTATTGGCCATGGCATCCTTGAGGTTGTGCAGCGGTGGAATCCTGCTGGCGCTTTCCAGCATGTCCTGCATGCCGGCCAGGGTGTCCAGGTAGCGGTGATAGGCCACGGCCATCTGCCATGGCACCGCAGGTTCGATGCGGGTTTCGAACTTCTCGAACCCGGCGGCGAAACTGCCGGTACGCTGGGTCTGCTTGATCATTGGATAAGCGACCACGGCGACCAGGATGGCCGTTGCTGCCACCCATGCCTTGCCACGGGACAGGTAAACCGGGCGCAGGCGTGTCCACAGGAACCAGGAAAAAGCGCTGTGGGCCAGGAACGCCGGCACCATCCACCAGGCAAAATACTGGGTCATGTATTCGCCGGCTTCAGCCACGTTCGACTCGAACATGATGAAGATGACGCTCTGGGAAAATTCCTGCTGATAGATGAAGAAATAACCCAGGCTCGCCATGGAGCATGCCCACAGCACGACGCCGATCACCGCCGCCATGACACGTGTTTGTCGGGGGAACAGCAACATTGGCGCCAGCCAGACGGCGTTCATGACGAAGGCCTGGCGGAATCCGCTAAACCCGGAGGTGCCAGTCAGCTGGATCAGTAGTTGGGTAATGCCGGAAAAGTACCAGAAGAAAACAAACAGCCAGACGAATCCGGCCCAATCAAAAGCTGTCGCAGTCGTTTTACTGCGTTCAAACAAGGACATTCAGCGCTCCAGCCGAGAATTCACTACCACCGCCGGGACTTGGATATCGCGGACGACGAACGATGGCCGCGCGGAATCGGGCGACCTAAACGTGTAATTGTTATGTAACAATTGTGAAAATTTTGTGAGTTGCCGAGGATGGCAGGGCGTAAGCCGATGCGGAAGCAGTGCAGGCTGCTCCCGCTTGAAGCGAGGGAGTCAGGCGAGTGGGGCGCGTTGCGTCACGGCCAGGGGCTGCGCCTGATTGGATTGCAGCAGCAGCCGCAACTGCGCCAGCTCCTGTTTCAACTGATCGCGTTCGTCCTTCAACTGACGCAATTCATCGCGACGGATAGTGACGTAAAGGGTTTGTGCTGGCAGTGCGGTGTGTACTGTGCCCATTGCTCACCTCGCAAATGGCGTGTCTCAACTGTAGGGCCGCCTGGAAATCAGCGGCTGATCTACTATCGGCGCCAATTTTGATTTCTTTTGCCCTGGAAGGGAACTTTTTTATTTTTCATGGTCGTTGTGTCTTCGGCTTGATTCCCGACGTTATCCATCAGGATCGGGCACAATGCCCGGAAACTTCGTGCCAACGCTCTGGACTAACCTCATGAGTCGCGTTGGGCTATAACCTTTGACACACATTTTATTTGTAGTAGGGAGCATCAGCACATGCAACTCGGGATTATTGGACTGGGCCGCATGGGCGGCAATATTGCACGGCGCCTGATGCTCAACGGGCACACCACCGTTGTTTATGACCGCAATACCGCGTTTGTCGAAGCACTGGCCGCAGAGGGCTCCACTGGCGTCGCCGATCTGCCGGCCCTGGTCGCCGGCCTGGAAAAGCCGCGCGCGGTGTGGGTCATGCTGCCGGCCGGCGCGCCGACCGAAGAGACCATCGACACCCTGAGCACCTTGCTCGAAGCCGGCGACACCATCATCGACGGCGGCAACACCTTCTATAAGGACGATATCCGCCGGGCGAAAACCCTGTCGGAAAAAGGCCTGCATTACATCGATGTCGGTACATCCGGTGGCGTCTGGGGCCTGGAGCGTGGTTACTGCATGATGATCGGCGGCGATGCCGGGACCGTCACGCGCCTTGATCCGCTGTTCGCAACCCTGGCCCCGGGAATGGGCGACATCCCGCGCACCAAGGACCGCAAGTCCGACGACGATCGTGCCGAGCGTGGCTACATTCACGCAGGTCCCGCCGGCGCCGGGCACTTCGTGAAGATGATCCACAACGGCATCGAATACGGAATGATGCAGGCCTTCGCCGAAGGCTTCGACATCCTCAAGACCAAAAACAGCGAGAGCCTGCCGGCAGACCAGCGTTTCGACCTTAACGTCGCCGACATCGCCGAAGTCTGGCGTCGCGGCAGCGTGGTGTCCTCGTGGTTGCTCGACCTGACCGCCGACGCCCTGGCCAGTGATCCGAAACTCGACGGTTTTTCCGGCTCCGTGGCCGACAGCGGTGAAGGTCAATGGACCATCGAAGCCGCCATGGAGCAAGCGGTGCCGGTGCCGGTGCTGTCGAACTCGTTGTTCTCCCGTTACCGCTCCCGTGGGCAAGGCACCTTTGGCGACAAGATCCTCTCGGCCCAGCGCTTCGGCTTCGGCGGCCATGTGGAGACCTCGAAAAAATGACCCATGCGATCCGCAGGAAATCCAAGGCCGAGCCCGCACCACCGACGACGCTGTTTCTGTTTGGCGCCCACGGTGACCTGGTCAAGCGTCTGTTGGTACCGGCGCTGTATAACCTCAAGCGCAACGGCTTGCTCGGGGATGGACTGCGGATCATCGGCGTTGACCACAACGCCATCAGCGATGAAGGTTTTGCGCAAAAGCTCGAAGACTTCATTCGCAACGAGATGGCTGGCAAGGGCGACCACACCCTTGATCCAGCCGTCTGGTCCAAACTCGCCAAAGGCATCAGCTACGTCCAGGGCGACTTCCTGGACGACAGCACTTATCAAGCGCTGGCGGCGAAAATCGCCGACAGCGGCACCGGCAATGCGGTGTTCTACCTGGCTACCGCGCCGCGTTTCTTCAGTGAAGTGGCACGCCGTCTCGGTGCTGCCGGCTTGCTGGAGGAAACCCCCGAGGCTTTCAGAAGGGTGGTGATCGAAAAACCCTTCGGCTCCGACCTGCAAACGGCCGAGGCCTTGAACGCCTGCCTGCTCAAGGTGATGACGGAAAAGCAGATCTACAGGATCGACCATTACCTGGGCAAGGAGACCGTACAGAACATTCTGGTCAGCCGGTTTTCCAACAGTCTGTTCGAAGCGTTCTGGAACAATCACTACATCGATCACGTGCAGATCACCGCCGCCGAAACCGTCGGCGTGGAAACCCGTGGCAGTTTTTATGAGCATACCGGCGCGCTACGGGACATGGTGCCCAATCACCTGTTCCAGTTGCTCGCAATGGTGGCGATGGAGCCTCCCGCCGCGTTTGGCGCCGATGCGGTCCGCGGCGAGAAAGCCAAGGTCGTCGGCGCGATCAGGCCCTGGACGGTCGAGGAAGCCCACGCCAACTCGGTGCGTGGCCAATACGCAGCCGGTGAGATCGGCGGCAAGGCGCTGCCGGGTTACCGCGAGGAAGACAAGGTTGCGCCCGACAGCAATACCGAAACCTATGTGGCCCTCAAGGTCATGATCGACAATTGGCGCTGGGTCGGTGTGCCGTTCTACCTGCGTACCGGCAAGCGCATGAGCGTGCGCGACACCGAGATCGTGATCTGTTTCAAGCCGGCGCCCTACGCACAGTTTCGCGATACCGAGGTCGATGAGCTGCAGCCGACCTATTTGCGCATTCAGATCCAGCCCAACGAAGGCATGTGGTTCGACCTGTTGGCCAAGCGGCCCGGTCAGGCCCTGAAGATGGACAACATCGAGCTGGGGTTTGCCTACAAGGACTTTTTCGAGATGCAGCCGTCCACCGGCTACGAAACCCTGATCTACGATTGCCTGACGGGCGATCAGACCTTGTTCCAGCGCGCCGACAACATCGAAAACGGCTGGCGCGCCGTGCAGCCGTTCCTGGACGCATGGCAGCAGGATTCCACTGTGCAGAGCTATGCCGCCGGGGAAAACGGTCCCAAGGCCGGCGAAGAGTTGCTCATCCGTGACGGTCGCGTCTGGCACCGTCTCGGATAACACGTAACTCCCACAGGGTTGGGAGTTACAACCAGTAACTCACCGCATACCAGCCCAATGTCCCCATCACTACCGTGTAAGGCAGCGCCATCCAGACCATTCGCCCGTAGGACAAGCGCACCAGCGGCGCGATCGCCGAGGTCAGCAAGAACAGAAACGCCGCCTGGCCGTTGGGCGTCGCCACGCTCGGCAGGTTGGTACCGGTATTGATCGCAATGGCCAGCGTCTCGAAATGCTCGCGGGTCATCTCACCGGCCATGAATGCGCGCTTCACTTCGGTGATGTAAATGGTTGCCACGAACACGTTGTCGCTGATGGCCGACAACAGGCCGTTGGCAATGAACAGCATGCCCGGCTGTTGGTCCGCCGGCAGCATCAGCACCCAGTGGATCAGTGGGGCGAACAGTTGCTGATCGTGAATCACCGCGACCACGGCGAAAAACACCACCAGCAAGGCGGTGAACGGCATGGCGTCCTTGAACGCGGTGCCGAGGCGGTGTTCGTCGGTGATGCCGGTAAAGGCGGTGATCAACACAATCACCATCAGGCCGATCAAGCCCACTTCGGCGATGTGGAACGCCAGTCCGGCAATCAGAATCAATGCGGCGACGCCTTGCACCAGGAGCGCTGCGCGTTGGCGCGTGGTGCGCTCGGCATTGTCTTCGGCGGCGTAATTGGCCAGCACCGCACGGACGTTATCCGGCAGCAGCGTGCCGTATCCGAACCAGCGCAGCTTTTCCAGTAGTACGCACGTTACCAGCCCGGCAACCAGTACCGGCAGGGATACCGGTGCAATCCGGGTAAAGAACTCGGAGAAATGCCAGCCCATTTCATGGCCGATCAGCAGGTTCTGCGGTTCGCCGACCAGCGTGCAAACACCGCCCAGAGCTGTGCCCACGGCGCCGTGCATCAGCAGGCTGCGCAGAAAGGCGCGGAACTGTTCGAGATCACCCTGGTGCAGGGTGGGCAGGTGTTTATCGTCGCTGAACTCGCTGTCCTGACGCGGATCGTTACCCGAGGCAACGCGGTGATACACCGAGTAAAAGCCTACGGCGGCACTGATAATGACGGCGGTCACGGTCAAGGCATCGAGGAACGCCGACAGAAAGGCTGACAAAAAGCAGAACATCAGGGCCAGCAGGGCCTTGGAGCGAACCCCCAACAGCAGGCGCGAGAACAGGTACAGCAACAAATCCTTCATGAAGTAGATACCGGCCACCATGAACATCAGCAGCAGGATCACCGGGAAGTTGTGCAGCAACTCCTCGTACAGCGCCTGGGGCGTGGTCATTTTCAGCAGCAGGGCTTCAATCAACAGCAGGCCACCGGGCATCAGCGGATAACACTTGAGTGCCATGGCCAGGGTGAAAATGAACTCCAGCACCAGCAGCCAACCGGCAGCCACCGGGCCTGCGGTCCACAGCACCAGGGCATTGAGAATCAGAAAGCCGACGATGCAGGCCTTGTACCAACGGGGCGAGTTCCCGAGAAAATTGTGCGCGAACGCCTGGGCCATTGAGGCGGACATCGATTGCTCCTTGTTTTAAGAAGCGCGCAAGTTGCCGCAAGCAGACGAGAAGATCAAGCGCAGGAAAAGTGCTTCGATTCAGCCCAGATATCGCACGACGACGGCCTTGTAACTGCCATGCAACGAATAGCCGCCAGCCACGATGTTGCCATCGGCCTGCACCGCGACACAGGTGGCCGTATCCAGGCTGGGGCCGAGGCGGGTCCGCGCAAAGCCGAGGCCTGCGCCAAAGCGGCCATCGAGACGGCCATTGGGCAGGTACCGTCCGACAATGAAGTCTGCTTCAACGCCGCCGATGGTCGCGCCCGCCGTGATCAAACTGCCATCGGGCTGTAATTGCGCGGCGCTCCACTGGCAGCCGCTGCGGCCAATGACCAGGCATCGCGGGTGGCCGCTGTTGCAGTGGTTGTCGGGGCGGCCGTTGCTGTGCATTTTAAAGGTCAGGCAGTGCATCGGCTCATGACTGCTGCCCACACACAGGATATCGCCAGTGCCTTGCTGGACCACCTGGCTGACCTGGGCACCATGCCCATTCGCCTTGAACGTCATGAATCCATCCACGGCAAAACTCTCGTCGAGGTGGCCATCCGGGTGATAGCGGGCCAGCAAGCCTTCTTCAGGGAAGTTGATCGATCCACCCACCAGAATCCGACCGTCGCGTTGAACGGTCAGGCTGCTGAGCCAGGTATTCACCAGCAGGTGCCGTACCACGACAAAGCCGTTGCCATTGAACGAGCAGTCGAGCGAGCCTTCGACATCCAGCCGTATCAACAGGCCTACATGATCGGCCAGTTCGTAGTAATGGTTGGCCAGGATCAGGATCCGGCCGTCTGGCTGTACATCCACATCGCAGGCTTCCGCGCCCGGCACACCGGGAGGCAGCCAGATATCACGCATGCCCAGGGACAGACCGCCAGGCAATCGCACGACGCGCCGGCCATTATCGCCAAAGCCTTGAACCAGGTGGCCCCGCTGATCCAGCAATGCGAGGGCCGGGAGCGTGTGGTGCGCGTTTTCGTAGTGCAACCCGGCCAACAGGATATTGCCGTCGGGCATGACCACAACCTTGGCGCCCATGGCTTCGAATCCCGGTTCGAATTGCCCGATGATGCTGCCTTGCGTACCGAACGTGAGGTCCGCTGAACCATCCTCCAGCAAGCGGGCCAGGCCAAAGCGGCTGCCATCGGCCATGGCGACCTTTGCAGCCACCAGCAAACGGCCCTGGGCATCGATTGCAACATCGTTGGCCATGCTGGAAAGGCTGTCGGCGAAATACACCTGGGCTTTGCCATTGGCGGCAAACGTCGTATCGAGGGAGCCGGCATTGGTCCGGGTGGCGGGGTAGGCAATAGCGGGCCGGATTGACATGAACCGCATCTCCTTGCGAGTCGTCCGGATCCAGAAGTTTGGCTGGCGACGTAATAAGGAGACTATTCAATCCCTGAATGGGCAGATGTACAACAGTGAGAAGTAACAGACGGAGAGTCGCTGTGTGCCACAACAGTGTCTTTTCGAACCAATAGCGAGCCTTCTAAGTACCGGGTGCGTAAAAGTTCGAACTTGCGGAGGTAATCAGCACGGATGGGCGAGAACATTCAGCCCGACAAATGACAGGGGGAGGGTGCGGACTACCCCGGGGTAATCCGCAAAACGATTAGTGCGGCATCGACCAGGATTGCAGTGTGTAACCTTCCTGGCTCAATTCGGCGCGAGCCTGTTCCAGCAGCAGTTCGAGTTGTGCCGGATCGGAATAAGCGCTGCTTGGGATCTGCTTGCGGCCAATGCTGGTGCTGGTGCGGTCGATAACGGTCAGGCTGAGCTCGCCATTACCGTCTTGTGGGGCCCAGGCCACGCATTTGAATGGTTTGAATGCGCGGTCGGCAATCAGAAGTGCTTCGTTGATACGCAGCGGGGCGTTCATAGGGTCTTCTCTCTGTATGCCCAATCAATTGATGTACCGACGGTTGGGCTTACCGTTCGGCTGGTTACTTGTACTGATGCCCGCAACCGGGGTTTGGGTCACACACAATCAAAAGAATTTTCCACTTTATTTCATATACTCAAGTATGAGCCTGACATTGAAAGCTGAATGAAAGGAAAGAGTCGTTAGGTAACTATCAAAAGTGCTTCTTATAACTGGTTTTATGACAGCTCTATAGTCAAACAGTTCAAGGGCCTGTCAAATTCTTGCTAATGTTACAGCCAGGTCCGCCAAATGACTGTTTTTAATAATTTTCTTGAATTTGGCGCCAAGGAACAGTCATGAGCGATGCGCCTGCTTTACGACGTTTACTAGTGGTGGACCCCTGCGACGATTGCCATCGCCTGCTCCCGGGACTGCGCGAAGTCGGTTGGGACGTTGATAGCTGCACGCTGGAGAACGCCGCTAACCGAACCTGTGACGTAGGTTTGTTACGCTTGCAGCCCTTTCACCTTGAACACCCGGAAGCTGTCAAAGAGTTGATCAGCCGCAGTGGCACCGAGTGGATCGCCGTACTCAATCAGGAAGTGCTGCGACTGCAAAATGTCGGCGACTTTGTCTGTGAATGGTTTTTTGACTTTCATACCTTGCCATTCGATGTGGCTCGGGTCCAGGTAACGTTGGGACGGGCATTTGGCATGGCGCGCTTGCGTGGGCGGGACACGGTCTATGTCGACCAGCCCGAGCACGAATTGCTGGGTGACAGCAAACCTGTTCGTGAGCTGCGAAAGCTGTTGAGCAAACTGGCTCCGACTGAATCTCCGGTGTTGATTCGGGGTGAAAGCGGCACTGGCAAGGAACTGGTCGCACGAACCCTGCATCGCCTGTCCCAGCGTCACAGCAAACCCTTCATCGCGATCAATTGTGGTGCGATTCCCGAACATTTGATCCAGTCCGAGCTGTTTGGCCATGAGAAAGGCGCATTTACCGGCGCGCACCAGCGCAAGGTCGGACGGATAGAAGCCGCCAACGGTGGCACCCTGTTTCTCGACGAGATCGGTGACCTGCCACTGGAGTTGCAAGCCAACCTGTTGCGGTTCCTCCAGGAAAAACACATCGAGCGGGTGGGTGGCAGTCAGCCGATTCCGGTGGATGTGCGGGTTCTGGCGGCAACGCATACCGACCTTGAAGCCGCTATCGAGAAGAAGCGCTTTCGCGAAGACTTGTATTACCGTTTGAACGTACTGCAAGTGGCGACCGTGCCGCTGCGCGAGCGTCATGGCGACCTGGCGACGCTGGCCAACCACTTTTCCCATTTCTACAGCCATGAAACCGGACGCCGCCCACGCAGTTTCAGCGAAGACGCGTTGATTGCCATGGGCAAGCACGACTGGCCAGGCAATGTTCGCGAACTGGCCAACCGCGTCCGTCGCGGACTGGTATTGGCCGAAGGCCGGCAGATCGAGGCCCGCGATCTGGGGTTGCTCAGCCAGCATACAATCGCCACGCCGATGGGTACCCTCGAAGAATACAAGTCCCGGGCCGAACGCCAGGCGTTGTGCGATGTATTGAATCGTCACAGCGATAACCTGAGTGTCGCCGCCAAAGTATTGGGTGTGTCGCGACCGACCTTCTACCGCTTGTTGCACAAGCACCAGATTCGCTGAACTGACGCCTGAAACAAAAAACCGTTGCGATTGGAGTGCAGCGGTTTTTTTGTCGGGGTCAGAAGTAGTAAGGGAATTTCAGGCTGAACTGGAAGTCCGGGGCATCGTCGGTCATGCCGATGGACAGGTTGGGGACGATGGTCAGATTATCGGTGGCGGCAATGGTCATGCCGATGTTGAAGTAGCCGGCGTTGGCATCGCTGGAAACCACAGATTGCCAATCCCCTCCATCTTCCTTGAGCTTGCTTTTGCTTTGCACCAGGTCAGAGACCGAGAACGACATGCTCATCTTTTCGTTCAATGCGAACGCAATACCGGCGCCGATCTGGAAACTGTCGCCAATACGGACTTTGCCAGGTGTCTTGACCGCCGGGTTGGAGCTGATGTCGTTGAAAGAGTCTTCCAGGTTGTGTGTGTAGGACAGGCTGCCGAACAACACTGCCGGATCGAACGTCTTGACCAGAGAGATTCCCGGCGTAATCGACCAGACGCCATTACCGGTAGGCAAGGATTCAGGCACGGCCAGGTTGGAGTTATCGGCCGCCCGAATCAGCTTGATGCCGAACGGGTCTTTGCCGGTCGGTGCCTTGACGCGCAAGGTCACCACGGCATCCGGCGTGTTGGCTGATTCGTCGAGGAATTTGTAGGCGATACCGAAGTTGACGTCACCAATGGCCGGATCTTCTTTGACGGTATCTTCGGTCGTGACGTTGGCGGTGCCGTTGTTGCCGCCACCGGACTGGTACGTGGATTGGCGGTAGACCACCGGCACGTTCAGGTCGAACTGCCAGCGATTGTTGAAGTTGTAGCGGCCGGTGAGGTCAAGCGTCCAGGTGTCGGCCTTGATCCGGTCCAGGTTGATGGCGCCCAGGAAGATCGAGTCCAGTGCGAGAAAACCGTTGAGGATCAGTTGGCGGGTATCGTATCGAGAGTAGGTTATCCCGGTTTCGAAGCTGAACTTGCCGCCGCCGAAGAATCCGCTGGCCTCGTCATACAGGTTGGAAACACTTTGCGCCGGTTGTGAGTCATCGGCCAGCGATTGTCCATAAGAGCTGCCGCTGCCCCCGGCGGCGCCCCCTGAAGCCGCCGCGGCGCCAGTGCCGGTGGCGACTTTTGGATTGCCTTTGAGGTCCGCAGGCGATTTGGCCAGGCGTTTAGGGGGGGGCGCAGCAGGCTGGTCTTCGACCTGCCGGACCCGTTGTTCGAGAACCGCCAGGGCTTTTTGCTGTGCTTCGTATCGCTGCTTCAACTCTTGCAGTTGTTGTTTGAGAGCCTCCACATCCGCGTCAGTTGCTGCCTGTGCCATCGTCGTCGGGAGTAGAGTGCTCAAGCATATGACTGCACGCAGTGATACTGATCGGAACATGAAATAAGCCGTCCATTTGTGCCCAACACTCGAGACTCAGCGTAGTTCAATACCCCAGGGTCCGTAATGCAGCGAGTTGGCTCAGGTTGCTCTCCAATACACCAGCACTCGGGCCATTATTGTTGAGCACTACGTTGAGTTGAGCCATGTTGTCGACCACATTGCTGCTGCCCAGCAACCGGGTGTTTTGCAACAACCCGCCCTGGGCGACCTGTTGCAGGCTTGAGCCCTGGTTGTTATTGGCAGTAATGGCCATCTGGACACCGCTGCCCGTCGCAGACACCGCGACACTGCCTGCAGCATTGCTGCCGGTAATGGTTTGACCGGCTATCAGCGCCTGGCCCTGGCTCGGCACCAGTGCCGGGGCGGTGCTGGCCTCTTTGACGTTGATGGCGATGTTGTTGCTTGAACTGTTGCCATCGCCTGCGGCCCGGGTGACCTGGGTGATGCCCCGAGAGGTGTTGAGTCCGGCGCCACCCATCACGTTACCGGTACCCTCGTTGTGCGAACTGCCTTTACCGGATTGTTTGATGGTCGAAACATAGAACTCGGGCTTGACCGTTTCAGCCTGGAGTTGCATCGAGCTGGATGCCCCGATCAGATCACCACTGGCGTTGCGCCAGGTACTGCTCATGACGACTCCGAAACTGATGATCCGCCCCGGCATGACATACCGGCCACGCAACTCGGCCAGTTCCTGGTCCTTGAGTTCGACGGGTCTGAATTCATCAGCAAAACCTGATGTGGTCGCTGCCAGACAGGCAGCGACCACCCAATACGAGGTTTTCATTTGCTGCTCCCGGAGCATCCTGCCCCCTATCATCTTGTTGGCGATTAAAAGAAGTCGCTCTGTATGAAGCCAAAATCCATCAATTCAGCGTCTTTGACCGGATTGAAATTATCCATCTTGTTTTTGGCTGTCAGCGGTTCCGGCGGGCTGCGTAACGCGTTGGTTTTGTCGTAACCGGGACCGACGATGGCGAAGACAATGCCATTCCAGCCTTTGACAAAGTCATCATGGGAGTAGCGTTTGTGACCGAGCACCGGGTCGCCGATATAGACCCAGTTCTTGTCCGCCCGCTGCATCACCACGAAGTGCTTGTAGCCGCGAATTTCCATCAGTACCACCACCGGAATCGTCACTGCATCGAGTCTTTCAGGCGGGATTTTGTAGCCCCGGGCGCGCATGCCGATGCTCTCTATGTAGCGCTTCATGTCCAGCATGGAAAAACCCTGGGTACGTACAAGGTCCTGGTCGGCGTAGACCAGCATGCCTTTGATGATGTGCTCCTCATCGACGTCGAGCCAATAGGCCTGGCGCAGTATCGTTGCCAGCGCGGCGGCGCCGCAGCTGAAATCGGTTTTCTGTTCGACGATGTCGCTGAACTTGCGCTCGCGCAAACTCTGTACGTGCTTGTACACCAGCACGCCACCCGGCAGGGCGGCAACCGGCATCTGTGCAGCCTGAGTCAAGCCAGACAGGCAGAGCAGGGCGAAAAGGAAAGCCTTACGCATGATCGATACGCCTTGGGACTGTGTTAACCCCCCGTCGCCGGAGCTTTCATTGCAATCACGATTACAGACAGGACTTGCAGCCCGCGGCGATGGACAGCGAGTTGCTTTGCTGGTTGCCCACACCGGACGATACGTTGGCTCCGCCGTTGCCGGAGAAGTTGTTCATCGAGCCCGTCATCGTCGCGTTGTTGGTTACAGGGGATTTCCAGCCTTCTGGAGTCATCACTTGTTGGGTGGCTACGCCAGCCAGACCGAGTACATCCACGGTGACGAATTCAGTCTGGGTGCTAACGCCATGATTGCCGTTGTTGGTGACCTTCAGCCCGGACGTGCTTTGGTTGGCCGCCGCTGCTGCCAGCGCTACACGACCGCCGGAAACGGCAATCGCCAGGTTGTTTTTCTGTTGGTTGAAGTCGCCAGTGGTCACGTTGATGCCGATGTTGCCGGAACCGCTGTTGCCTGCGTTGTTGAGCGTAGTGGTGTTGGTGTTGGAGTGGTTCCTGGCGGTGTTGCCGGTGCTCTTCTGAGTCGCGCTGGAGACGGCGACCGCAGTACCGAAGATGAAGGCCTCGTCAGCAGTGGCAAGGGCGGCGGCGTTGTCTTGTTGGTTGCCGTTACCGGCTGCAACGTTGGCACCCATGTTGCCGTTGGAGTTGTTCAGGGAGTTGTCGATTTTAGCCTCGTTCCTGGTGCCCCGGTTCACTACAGTGCTGTCGCTGCTTTCCTGCGTGTCCATCACGGCGGCCCCGGCGCCTGCTGTAACTTGCAGGACCTGTTCCAGAGTCGGGCCTTCAGGCTGATGCTTGTCGCCATGTCCGTTGCCCTGCTCGTGATCGTCCAGACCACCTGCCTGTGCTGCGAATGCCATCACTGCTGCCAGAGCGAAAGCCAGTGGTTTGAGAGCAGTTGTCGGGTTCATGGTGTTTCTCCGTGCTCATTAGTTGGTCAAGTGTTGGTACTTCCCTAATCGCACTGTATCGAGGGTCAGTCAGCGACCCGGATGGTCAGGGTGTTAGCCATCCGGTTCCCCACCCCGGCACTCTGGTTCACCTGGATCACTCCCTGGCTGCCGGTGAAGGCCTGGTCGCTTGTCACGACCTGGCGACTGCCGTTTGGGGCACCAGTTGCACCCGAGTTCGGTAACAACGCCACGTTCTGTTGAGAAAGGGCGCTATCGTCAACGGCCTGCGGCGCAGCGCTGATGCTGATGCGCATCGCATTGGCCATCTGATTGTTCGCTCCGGCACCCTGGTTGACGCCCAGTACACCGTTGCCATTGCTGAAGGCGGTGCCGCCGATACTGGCGGTCGCGCCCAGTGACGGATTGGCGGACGTGGTGATTTGCTGCTGGACGCTGGTGGTCGCACCGGCTTCGGTACCAATGGCGATCGCGCGGACGTTGGCCTGCTGCTGTTGATCACCGGCTGCCTGGTTGACGCTGAAGTTGCCTCGGTATTGAGTACCGGAATCCTGGAGGGTGGCGCTGTTCATCGAACTGACGCCCGAATCGGCCATGACGCTGGTGCAGCCAAGCAGGGCAAGTAGCAGGAGGGAACGACTCATCTCATTGGCCTCCGGCCATTCTGCCCAGTGAGCCGAGGCCGCTGTTCATGGCACGATTGATGGTTCCGGAAATCGCGCCGCCACTGCCCCCGCCGTTGCCGATGGACATGCCAGGCAAACCGTTGGGGCTGGTGACGACGTTGAGGCCTTGCATGCCACCCGGGCTTTGCCCGTTGCTGTTGCGAAGGGCTGTTCCGGTGGTGACCCCGGCAATGTCGGCGTCACTGAGTTCGCCGATGACGCGGGCCGATGGGTTGGCATTGACAGTGTTGTTCGGGTTCGGATCCCTGCCGCCACTGCGACCGATAGGCGTTGTGTGAATGGAACGATCGAGCACGATGACACCGTTGCCTTCGGCTTGTACGTTCGAACCGAGAACAGTACTGGCAACACTCGCGATCAGCAGGAGGCACGTCAAGCCTGTTTTATTGAGAATCCTCACAGTGGTCATTCCTTCTTTCCTGGCTGGCCCTGGGCAGCCATGGAAGGGAGAGAGCGAAAGCTGTGCCGGTTTCTCAATATGGCTTTGATTCAATGGCTTACAGAGTTTGTCGGTAAACACTTTGTCGGGGATGTTTCATCGGTGAGACAGCGCCCGTCGCGGGCAGCCCGCAAAAGCGGATGCACCGCTCTGATGACCCCCTGTAGGAGCGAGCTTGCTCGCGATGGTCGTTAACGATTCCGTGTGTTTACTGACTAAACGCAGCGCCCTTGAGTCCATCGCGAGCCTGCTCGCTCCTACAAAGTCCTTGACTGAACAGCATTGCCCACTGGAATGAGGGTTCCAGTGATCCTGTATCAATCCCTTAACAAATCCGCTGGCCAAGCGATGAAGGGCGTTGAAATGGGCTGTTTGAGACAGGGAGGGTGTTTCAGGATCGGACATTTTTCCCCAAGCAGGGTGGGGGAGTGGGGAAATCCCTCCAAATGCCCGTCAGGCATCGAGCAATCGGGTCACCGCGCCCAGTGCCTGGAGTCGGCGTTCTGCCCAATCTCCGTGCAGTACTTGAACCGGTTGTGCGTGGTGCTCAAGCCAGGCGAGGGTCTGGTCGAAAAAAGCCTGGCGCTCACTCAATCCGGGCTGACAACGCTGACCGTCGTCAGTCCATTGGACGTGCTCCGGCGACAGCAGCAGGTGCAAATCATAGTGCCGGGCCAGAAGCGCTTGTTCAATCCAGGCGGGGCAAACGCCAAACAGGGTTTGGCTCCAGAGGATATTGCTCAGCAAGTGAGTGTCGAGGATGAGCAAGGACGGTTGTTGCGCCCGCGCTTCGTCTTCCCATGCCAACTGACCGCGGGCGATGTGTGTAATGTCCGCCAGCGTGGTGTCCCGTGGGTTCCGTTCGATGAACCAGCGCACATATTCGTCAACCAGAATCCCGCCAAAATGCTGTTGCAACTCGGCCGCCAACCAGCTTTTACCGCTGGATTCGGGGCCTGTGAGTACCAGGACTTTCATGCGTGCAACGCCGGATCGGCGCGCCATTGACGCCAGCCCTTCACGGCGATAACGGTGAACAACCCGTACAGCGTGGCGGTCAGGTACAGGCCTTTATAGATGAACAGCCAGACGAAAATCACATCCAGTGCGATCCACAGCGGCCAGCACTGGATACGTTTTTGCGCCATCCAGACCTGCGCCACCAGGCTGAATCCGGTCAGCGCCGCATCGAGCCAGGGTTGCGCAGCGTCGGTCCAGTGGACCATGGCCGCTCCCAGCAGCAGGCTGCCGAGTGCGCCAATGGCGAGGCTCACCGCCACGGACCGGCCATCGAGCCGACTGACTTCGCGGCCATGCGTTATTTCACCGGCCCGTGTCCACTGCCACCAGCCGTAAAGCTGCAAGGCGGCATAGACGACTTGCAACAGCATGTCCGAATACAGCTTCACCTCAAAAAAGATCCAGCTATACAGCAGCACCATGACCAGGCCGATGGGCCAGCACCAGGGGTTCTGTTTGACCGTCAGCCAGACGGCAATGACACCGAGGGCGGCGGCAAACAGTTCAAGCCCGGACATGGAGGTTCCTTGGGGAAATCGAAGTGGGGGACGATTGTAACCGGATTGACGTACGCAATCTCGTGGCGAAGGCGTGTGAAACGGTCCTGAAGTATGCCGAGTCCTGTCGGCTGCCTGCCGATTGCAAAAGGTCCGATCGCCGCGGATTCTTGTTCCTGTCACAAACCATTGCCAGCATCCAGCCACGCCATGTCGCACGAGCCTGTGCGAGCGCTGCCTGGACTTGTCTGCTAGGATTCCGGCCCCGCGCGGGTAAACCAGATTCAGGGTGGATTTTTCACAGGATTTTTACGCTGGTGTGGTGATCCTTGGCGCGTGGGGCTTCAGTACGCTGATCGCAATGAACGCTTTTGAAAAATACTAACGGGGCATGCCGGCGCGCATAGCCTTTTGGGGGATTGATGGATCTTTGGACCGCCTTTCAGGCATTGATTCTTGGGGTTGTAGAAGGGCTGACCGAATTCCTGCCCATTTCCAGTACCGGCCACCAGATCATCGTGGCCGACTTGCTCGGCTTCGGGGGCGAGCGGGCAATGGCGTTCAACATCATCATTCAGCTCGGTGCCATCCTGGCGGTGGTGTGGGAGTTTCGACGCAAGATCCTTGACGTGGTTATCGGTCTGCCGACCCAGCCGGGTGCCCGGCGCTTTACCGCGAACCTGTTGATCGCGTTCTTGCCGGCCGTGGTGCTGGGCGTCATTTTTGCCGACCTGATCCACGAGTACCTGTTCAATCCGGTCACCGTGGCAACGGCGCTGGTCGTGGGCGGGTTCATCATGTTGTGGGCCGAGCGCCGCCAGCATGAAGTGCATGCCGAAACGGTGGATGACATCACCTGGAAAGATGCCCTGAAAGTTGGCTTCGCCCAATGCCTGGCGATGATCCCGGGCACTTCGCGCTCAGGCTCGACCATCATCGGCGGGTTACTGTTCGGCCTGTCGCGCAAGACCGCTACCGAGTTCTCGTTCTTCCTGGCGATGCCCACCATGGTCGGCGCAGCGGTGTATTCGGGCTACAAGTACCGTCACCTGTTTGTCCCGGCGGATTTCCCGGTGTTCGCGATTGGCTTCGTCACGGCGTTCGTCTTCGCGATGATTGCGGTGCGCGGGCTGCTCAAGTTCATCGCCAGCCACAGCTATGCGGCCTTTGCCTGGTATCGCATCGTTTTTGGTCTGTTGATTCTGGCGACCTGGCAATTCGGCTGGGTTGACTGGAGCGCGGCCAAGCCGTGAGTGACTCACGCTCGCGTTCGCAGAATAACCCCGGACGCCAGTCCGGGGGACAGATCCGCCATTCACGGCTGAAATGGCTGGTGTTTGCCATCCTGTGCGCATTGCCGCTGTCGGGTTCGCTGTCGTCATGGCTGCATGGGGAGTCGCTGATTCCCCTGGCGGCCTACGGCATCGTCAGCGTCGTGACGTTTTTTCTGTACTGGAGCGACAAGCGCAAGGCCCGCGCCGATCAATGGCGTACGCCGGAGAACGTCCTGCATGCGCTGGAGTTCGCCGGAGGCTGGCCCGGCGCGTTGCTGGCCCAGCAAGTGTTTCGGCACAAAACGCGCAAAGTCTCGTTCCAGTTGGTGTTCTGGATCATCGTACTGGCGCACCAGGTGTTCTGGATCGATCATCTGTTCCTTGGCGCACACGGGTTCGCCTTGCTCCAATAAAGAGGCACTACAGCAAGAGTCCGACCTGAGTGCGCTTTGGCAATCTGCTCACCACCAATTGGTGGGAGCGTTGCAGCAATCCCTGTAGTTCTTCGTTACCGAGCGGGTAGGGCGTTTCCATGATGATCCACTGGGCGCGTGCCAGATAAGGCGCCGGGTGAATCCCCGGGCGGTCGCAATGACCGAGAAACACGTCCTTGTCGACCTTGAAGGCCAGGGAGTCGCCCCGCAGACCCTGCAAGGCGAACATCTTGTTCCCGGCAATCGAAAACACCCGTACGCCTCCCCATTTGTAGTCTTCCCGCGTTCCGGGCAGGGCGAGGCAAAATTGGGCAACATCCTCTTCGCTCATCCGTCCAGCCTTCATAACAAGCGTTCCCCACAGGCATCGAATGATTCAACCAGATGGTCAATCCAGGCGCGTACCGCCGGCATCACCCCGCGTCGATGAGGATAGACCGCCTGCAGCCAGCCACCGGGCAACGACCAGTAGGGCAGCAACTGCACCAGTGAACCGTTTTCCAGTTCCTGCTCGCAATACATCATGGGCAACATGGTAAAGCCCAGGCCGGAGAGGGTGCTGGCCTTGCGCACGATAAAGTCATCGATGCCCAGCCGGGCCTCGAGTGCGAGTTCGCAACTTTTGCCTTTTTGATCCAGCATGCGGATGTGCACCATGCGGTCGGCTTCCAGCGCGCCGAGCACCGGCAGGCTCTTCAGGTCCTCGGGATGGTTGATCTCACGGCCGACGAGAAAGCCGGGACTGGCGACCATCAGCATCTGCGCCTGACGCAGCCGGCGCGTAACCAGCAGCGGGTCTTCGTCGCCCAGTTCCCGCACCCGCAAGGCAACGTCAATGCCTTCGTTGACCAGGTCAACCCGCCGATTGAGCAGCATGACCTCCAGCTGGACTTGTGGAAAGCGTTCCAGAAAGTCGCTGATCACCCCTGGCAATATCTCGTGGGCCAGCCCGACCGGGCACGACACCCGCAAACGCCCGCGGGGTTCGCTGGACATGCTGGCCACGGCCTCGTCGGCCATTTCCGCCTCCAGCAGCATCGCCTGGCAGTGCCTGAGGTAGCGCTCACCCACGGCGGTCAGTTTCAGTTGTCGGGTGGTGCGTTGCAGCAAGCGCGCGCCCAGGCGTTCTTCCAGTTCGGCGATGCGGCGTGACAGGCGTGACTTGGGGATGCCCAGCAATCGTCCGGCTGCCGCGAATCCTCCGGCTTCCACGACTTTGGCGAAGTAATACAGGTCGTTGAGGTCTTGCATGATGTGAGCCTGATTGTTCTATCTGTGAGACGAACTATCGCATTATTGCCGTCTAATCAGCTATTGGTTTCGTCTGTAGCATTAGTCCCATCAGATCGCCCTTGTGGGCGATCCTCACTTGGAGATCCCACATGAAACTGCTGCATATCGATTCGAGCATTCTTGGCGACAACTCGGCTTCCCGTCAGTTGAGCGGCGAAGTCGTTAAAGCCTGGCAAGCTGCCGAGCCAACCGCCGTGGTGACTTACCGTGACCTGGCCGCCGACGCGATCAGCCACTTCTCGGCCACCACTCTGGTCGCCGCCGGCACCACCGCTGAACTGCGCAACGCCGCACAACAGCACGAAGCCGAACTGAGCGCCTCGACCCTGGCCGAATTCCTCGCCGCCGATGCCGTGGTGATTGCCGCACCAATGTACAACTTCACCATCCCGACTCAACTGAAAGCCTGGATCGACCGCATCGCCGTTGCCGGTCAGACCTTCCGTTACACCGAAGCCGGCCCTGAAGGCCTGTGCGGTGGCAAGAAAGTCGTGATCGTTTCGACTTCCGGCGGCATGCATGCCGGTCAGGCAAGCGGCGTTGCCCATGAAGAGTATTTGAAGTTGCTGTTCGGTTTCATCGGCATCACCGACATTGAAATCGTCCGCGCCGAAGGCCTGGCTTACGGTGACGACGTTCGCAACAAAGCCATGAGCGATGCTCACGCGCAGATCAGCGAGCAACTGTTCGCCGCTGCGTAAGGCCTGCGTAAAGAACACAACCGTTCAGGTAATACCCCAAAAAACTCTGTATTCTGGTTACGCAAGTACCAGCTACGGAGTTTTTTGTTTCTGGTCGTTTCAGATTGTGGCCTGACTTATGCAGTCAAGGGTTCACGTCTCAAGTCCGGTAACAAGGTGGGGCATCCCATGATGCGTCTTTGTGCAACTTTACTGATTTGCTTGCTCAGCAGCCTGAATACAGTGCACGCCGCGCCTGCACCGCATCCGCACTGGAGCGTCGGCTTTCATGAGATGACTTTTCTCGACCCTCTGGACCTGCAGCCGATGCGCGCCATCGCCTTCTATCCTTCCAGCGATTGGGAGCACACCAGCAAGCTCGAGGGTTACACCGTCGAAGCCGGGGAAGACACCAAAGTCGCCATTGGCCGGTTCCCGATGCTGATGCTGTCCCACGGTAACACCGGCACCCCCCTGGCCCTGCACGACCTCGCCACATCACTGGCGCGTAAAGGCTTTGTCGTGGTGGCGGTGATTCACCCCGGTGACAACTCCAGGGACCACAGCCGCCTCGGTACTTTGAGTAACCTGTATGGCCGGCCGATCCAGATTTCCGAAGCCATAACCGCCACCTTGGGCGACCGTATGCTGTCGCCGTTCGTCAATGCCGATCAGGTGGGCGTCATTGGCTATTCGGCCGGTGGCGAGACCGCATTGATTCTGTCTGGTGCGACCCCGGACCTCGATCGCCTGCGCCGTTACTGCCAGGAGCGTCCCGATGACCGCGATGCCTGCAACACCCGGGGTGAATTGATTGTCGACCGCGACGACCTGCAACCGGTGGCTGACCCTCGCGTCCACGCCTTGATGCTGATGGCGCCGCTGAGCCTGAAGTTCGGCCGCCACACCCTGGCCGATGTGCATGTACCGGTGCTGCTTTACAGCGGCGACGGCGACAAGCTGGTGGCTGTCGACAAGAACGCCGCGGCACTGGCACGCAAACTGCCGACGGCGCCTGACTTCAAGTTGCTGGCGGGAGCAGGGCATTTCATCTTCATGGCGCCATGCAATGACGAGCAGATCGCGATCATGCCGGCGCTGTGCACCGATGCCGATGGCGTCGACCGGCAAGGCATTCATCGCAATCTGATCTCTGAGGCCGGAAGCTTCTTCTCGCGCACCCTGGGCCGGCCGACCCGGGCCGGGATGCAAACGGCTGATCAGTAATTCCCCCGCGCCCCTGTAGGAGTGAGCCTGCTCGCGATGGCGGAGGAACCCGCACCACATCAGTTACTGTCGGAGCGATATCGCGCGGTGCTTGAGCAGCAGCGTCAGTCCCAAACCCGTCACCGACAACAACGCGGCACTGAAGAAAATCCACGCATAACCCAGGTTCAGCGCCACTGCGCCCATCAACGGGCCGGCGATGGCCAGCGCCAGGTCGAAAAACACCGCATAAGCACTCAAGCCTGCGCCCCGACTGGAGTCAGGCACCTGTTTGATCGCCTCGACACCCAGTGCCGGGTACACCAGGGACAAGCCAAATCCGGTCAGGCCGGCGCCAATCAGCGCATACCCGGTCGAAGGCGCCAGCCACAGCAGCACCAGGCCAACCGTCTCGATGCACATGCAGGCAATGGCCGATGTGAACCCGCCGAAACGACTGATGGCGGATATGAACAGCAGCCGCGACAGAATGAAACACACCCCGAACACCGTCAGGCAATAGGCCGCGCCGGTCCAGCCGCGATTGACGTAATACAAAGTGATAAAGGTCGTCAGGGTGCCGTAGCCGATGGACGCCAGGCTCAGGCTCGCGCCAAACGGCGCAATGCGCCCGAACACCGCCCAAAACGGCAGGCGCTCACCGCGCACCACGGGTACCGAGGGCTTGTTGCGAATCAGCAGCAACGCGGCCAGGGCCAGTAGCGACAGGGCGATGCCGAGGCTGGCGAAACCGAGTTGTTGCACCATTACCACGCCCAGCGGTGCACCGATGGCAATCGCGCCGTAGGAGGCGATGCCGTTCCAGGAGATCGACCGCGCGGTGTGCTCGGCGCCCACCTGGCCCATGCACCAACTGATGGTGCCGACGCCGATCAGCCCTTGGGCGATCCCCAGCAACAGGCGCCCGGCGATCAGGATCAACAAGCTGAGCAAGGGCAAACCTTGCAACAGGGTCGACAGCAAGGTCAACGCGCCACTGAGCACGATGCCCGTCAGGCCATAGATGATTGCGCGCTTGGTGCCCACGCTGTCGGACATTCGCCCGGCCATGGGCCGGCTGAGCAGGGTGGCGAGGTATTGCGAGCCGATGGTCAACCCGGCCACGATGGCGCTGAACCCGAGTTGCTCGTGGACATAACCCGGCAATACCGCAATCGGCAAACCGATGCAGAGAAAGGCAATGAAGGTATAGAAAACGATGGAGACGATCTGCAGGGTGATCGCCATGGCGCTTTGCGGAGCGGCTTGCTGCACAGACATGAGGGCTCGTTCGCGGGCGGCGGTGGGAGAGCTGCATGATGGCGCGGCGTCGCGATAAAAGAAAGCAGGCTAACTATATTTCCTGGGCACCCCTACTGTAGGAGCGAGCTTGCTCGCGAAAAACGTCTGGATTACGCGGTCATTCAGGCAGCGCGCGTTATCGTTGTCGTCCATCGCGAGCAAGCTCGCTCCTACAAGTGCAGCGAGGTGTTTTTAGAACACCACACCCTGGCTGCGCAGGTAGTCGTCGTAGGTGCCGCTGAAGTCGGTCACGCCGTTAGGGCTCAACTCGATGATGCGGGTGGCCAGGGACGATACGAACTCACGGTCGTGGCTGACGAAGATCAGCGTGCCCGGGTAGTTTTCCAGCGCCAGGTTCAGCGCCTCGATCGATTCCATGTCCAGGTGGTTGGTCGGTTCGTCCATCACCAGTACGTTCGGCTTTTGCAGGATCAGCTTGCCGAACAGCATGCGGCCTTGTTCACCACCGGAGATGACCTTGACCGACTTGAGAATCTCGTCGTTGGAGAACAGCATGCGGCCCAGTGTGCCGCGAATGATCTGCTCGCCCTGAGTCCACTGGCCCATCCAGTCGAACAGGCTGACGTCGTCTTCGAAGTCATGGGCGTGGTCCTGGGCGTAGTAGCCCAGCTCCGCGCTTTCGGTCCATTTCACCGAGCCGGCGTCCGGGGTCAGCTCGCCCATCAGGGTGCGCAGCAGGGTGGTCTTGCCGATACCGTTCGGGCCGATGATCGCCACGCGCTCGCCGGCTTCGACGGTGAAGCTGAAGTTCTTGAACAGGGTCTTGCCGTCGAAGCCCTTGGACATCTGCTCGATGGTCACGGCCTGGCGGTGCAGTTTCTTGGTCTGTTCGAAGCGGATGAACGGGCTCACGCGGCTCGATGGCTTGACTTCGGCCAGCTGGATCTTGTCGATCTGCTTGGCGCGGGAAGTGGCCTGCTTGGCTTTCGAGGCGTTGGCCGAGAAGCGGCTGACGAACGTTTGCAGTTCGGCAATCTGGGCTTTCTTCTTGGCGTTGTCCGACAGCAGTTGCTCGCGGGACTGGGTCGCCGCGGTCATGTACTCGTCGTAGTTGCCCGGGAACAGGCGCAGCTCACCGTAGTCCAGGTCGGCCATGTGGGTGCAGACGCTGTTGAGGAAGTGACGGTCGTGGGAAATGATGATCATGGTGCTGTTACGCACGGTGAGAATCGATTCCAGCCAGCGAATGGTGTTGATGTCCAGGTGGTTGGTCGGTTCGTCGAGCAACAGCACTTCCGGATCGGAGAACAGTGCCTGAGCCAGCAACACCCGCAGTTTCCAGCCCGGAGCCACTTCCGACATCGGACCGAAATGCTGTTCCAGTGGAATACCCAGGCCCAGCAGCAGCTCGCCAGCGCGGGATTCGGCGGTGTAGCCATCCATTTCGGCGAATTCGGTTTCCAGCTCGGCCACGGCCATGCCGTCTGCTTCGCTCATTTCCGGCAGCGAATAGATGCGGTCGCGCTCGGCCTTGACTTTCCACAGCTCTTCGTGACCCATGATCACGGTGTCGATCACGGTGAATTCTTCGTAGGCGAACTGGTCCTGGCGCAATTTACCCAGGCGCACGTTCGGCTCCAGCATGACCTGGCCGCCGGACGGCTCGAGGTCACCGCCGAGAATCTTCATGAAGGTCGACTTGCCGCAACCGTTGGCGCCGATCAGGCCGTAACGGTTGCCACCGTTGAACTTGACCGAAACGTTTTCGAAGAGCGGCTTGGCGCCGAACTGCATCGTGATGTTAGCTGTAGAAATCAAAGGTTTTTCCTGCGAAGCATTCAGAGTAGCTAGGGTTGCGGCAGTACCGGTTCAGTACCCGTTTCCACTGTCCGGACCCCGGGACATTCATCCCGATCGGCAGTGGAAGATCCATCTGGCATTAAGTGGACAGCAGCATGTGGCGCGCCTGGCCCGAGTCAACGTGCGCTGAAAGGGGAGGTTTCCCGCTCTCAACCTGGGGGCGCGTAAAGTTTGGCGGCGATTGTACTGGTCTGGCTCTTTAAACGATAGGGCGTTGAGACCCGTGCAACGCTTTGGCGGATCTAGCGATGACATTTTCGCTGTTGCAGGTTAACTATTGGTTACAAACTGGGGTTAAAATGCCGCCCATCGGCCGGATGCCGACCATCGGAACCACTCGATGGCATCATAGGGCCACTGTTTCGTATTCAACCGCTGCACAAGCCTTGGGGACCGGCATACCGGAAAAGGGCGCAGTTTGTTTACTTCTGACATGTGACGATTTCCGTGAAGCTGATCATTGCCCTTATCTACGTTGTCTCCATTGCGTATGTCCATCTGCGTGGTCAAGTACGCCATAAGCTGGGTCGCCAGTTGAGTGATCACTCGACGTTTCTGGCGCCGATCAACTGCTTTCTTTATCTGTTCTCGAAAATCCCCGGCAAACCGTATCTCGACCCGGCCGACTTCCCCGATCTGCGCCCGCTGCAGGCGCACTGGGAAGAAATTCGTGCCGAAGGCCGGAACTTGCTTCACGCCGGCGAGATCAAGCGTTCGAATCAATTCGATGATGTCGGTTTCAACTCTTTTTTCAAGACCGGCTGGAAGCGTTTCTATCTCAAGTGGTACGGCGACAGCCACCCGTCGGCCATGAAGCTCTGCCCGCGCACCACCGAGCTGGTGCAAGGCATTGGCTCGATCAAGGCGGCGATGTTCGCCGAGTTGCCGCCGGGCTCCAGACTGGTGCGCCACCGTGACCCGTATGCCGGTTCGTACCGCTATCACCTGGGCCTGGAAACTCCCAACGCCGACGGTTGCTACATCAATGTCGATGGCCAGAACTACCACTGGCGCGATGGCGAAGCGGTGATGTTCGATGAGACCTTCATTCATTACGCGGAGAACACCACGCCGCACAATCGCATCATTTTGTTCTGCGACGTCGAGCGGCCGATGAAGTATCGGTGGGCAGCGGCACTCAATCGCTGGTTCAGCCGCAATGTCATGTCGGCCGCTGGTGCGCCGAACGAGGCGGGCGACAGGACCGGCGGGCTCAATCGACTGTTCGGCAGGATCTACAGGATTCGCCTGCGTGGCAAGCAACTGAAAAAGCGTAACCGCACGCTTTACTACCTCGAAAAATGGTCGATCTTTGCCGGGTTGCTGGCGGTCTTCATTCTGATCTGAGAGGTGTTCTGTTACATATTCCCGGGGAGGTTTTTGTTAACAAATCCGAACCCCGGGCGTAGCGTGGTATCGAAGTCCTTATCCACGCGACGTAGAGAGGCACCCCATGAACCGATACGCGTTTGGCGCCGTTGCGCTGGCCTTGAGTGCCATACTGGGCCTTCAGGCACAGGCCGATGCCTCTGCTTCGTTGCAATTGGCCCAGAACCTGCCAGGCCGCACCAACAGCAACCCTTACAACAGTCCGATTCAACGGGCCAATCCCAACAGCATGCAAGGCACTCAACCCAGTGCCCCGGTTATCCGCGGACCGAATACCGTTCCAGTCCCGCGCCCGCCGACGCTGGACAACGGCGGCATCGGTAATCGCTATCCCGACCGGAGCGCTCCCGCCAGCCCACCGAAATTCATTGCCAACCCACCCCCAAGAGACATCGGTAACAACATCCCTTGAGTGGCATGCAGGTCGTCTGCCCGCTGTTTTTCGGCAGACCACATGTTGATCGGAAAAGGAATCGTGCATGTTGCGCAAAAACCTGTTGGCAATTCTCTGTGCCGGCGCGTTGATCACCGCCACTGCCGCTGTGCTTGCCGCGCCCGCCCAGACGATGAAAAGCGAAGAAGGCACCCTTGAGGTCACTCCTGTCGTGACCGGGCTGGAGCACCCCTGGGCGCTGGCGTTCCTGCCGGATCGCAAAGACATGCTGGTGACCGAGCGCCCCGGCAACCTGCGGCTGGTCACAACCGACGGCAAACTGTCGGCACCGCTCAATGGCGTGCCAACGGTCTGGGCCAAGGGGCAGGGCGGCTTGCTGGACGTGGCGTTGTCACCGGATTTCAAACAGGACCGGATGGTCTACCTGTCCTATGCCGAAGGGGGTGGTGAGGGTAACAAGGCCGGTACTGCGGTGGGCCGCGGCCGGCTTTCCGAAGACATGACGGCACTCAAGGATTTCCAGGTGATCCTGCGCCAGGAGCCCAAACTCTCGGTCGGCAACCATTTTGGCTCGCGGCTGGTGTTTGATCGTGACGGTTATCTGTTCGTGACTCTGGGGGAAAACAACGACCGCATAACCGCTCAGGACCTCGACAAACTGCAAGGCAAAGTGGTGCGAATCTACCCGGACGGCACGGTGCCCAGGGACAACCCTTTTGTCGGCCAGGCCAACGTGCGCCCGGAAATCTGGTCCTACGGGCAGCGTAATCCGCAAGGCGCGGCGCTCAACCCGTGGAACGGCACGCTGTGGGAAAACGAGCACGGCCCTCGGGGCGGCGATGAAATCAACATCATCGAGCGCGGCAAGAATTACGGCTGGCCGTTGGCGACCCATGGCATCAACTACTCGGGCCTGCCGATTCCCGAAGCCAGGGGCGAAGTCGTCGAAGGCACTGTCGCCCCGAACCATGTATGGGAAAAGTCTCCGGGCCTGAGTGGCATGGCGTTCTACGATGCCGACCGTTTCAAGGCGTGGCAGGGCAACGTGTTTATCGGCGCGCTGGCCAGTCAGGAACTGATTCGCCTGGAGTTCCAGGGCGACAAGGTGGTGCACGAGGAGCGATTGCTCGGGGGGATGAAAAAGCGTATCCGCGATGTGCGACAGGGGCCGGATGGATATTTGTATGTGCTGACCGATGAAGAGGATGGTGGCTTGTATAAAGTCGGATTGAAGTGAAACTCACACGCCGCCTTCGCGAGCAAGTCGCATGGCCGCTCCGCCGCTCCCACACTTGAAATGCATTCCCCTGTGGGACCGAGCCTGCTCGCGAAGGCGGTCCTGTAGACGCTGCAATTTCCTGATCAGGTCTCTTGTCCGGCTTTCAACAAATTTTTCTGATTCTGTAGTCCCCGCGCCACCAGATACAACAATGGTCCAATCGATACAAAAATCGCGGTGATCAATAGATAGGGCACCACTGAAAGCGCCGATTGCCCACGCTTTCGCGCATCCTGGTACATCCAGATGCCCGCCAGAGTCGCCAGCAGATAGAGATCGATTACTACCTGTGCGGTATCCGGCCTGGACATCAGGCTGATACCGAAATCGATCAGCGACTGCTCGGACTGGAGCATCACCGAAACGGTATAGCCGGCAAAGGCGATCAGGGCGCTAAGGGGCAGGGCAATGGCATTCATGTGTTCCTTCCTTGGGCAATGACTGGAATCTGCAGCCTATAGCGCCCCCCACAAATTTGCCATTGACTTGCCACCACCGCCCGGCTAATTTCGAGCCATGACTTCCTCCGTATTGCGCTGCCAGCCAAGCATTATTACCGCCATTCCTCATTTGGCGGGCTAGCTCACGACTGCAGCACCTAACCCGCCCTGGAGGCGGGTTTTTACTTTCTGTCTCCCGAGCCCCGATCAACGTCAGGAGACGACAATGAGTTTTACAACCGATCAGCAAGCTCTGCTTGAACGCTACGTCAAAAAAATCCTCGCCGCGCCGGTGTATGAACTCGCGGTGCGCACGCCGTTACAACCGGCACCGGCGTTGTCTGAAGCCTTGGGTAACCAGATCCTGCTCAAGCGCGAAGACTTGCAACCGACCTTTTCCTTCAAAATCCGCGGCGCCTACAACAAGCTGGTGCAACTGAGCGAAGCGCAAAAGGCTTGCGGCGTGGTCACGGCTTCTGCCGGCAATCATGCCCAGGGTGTGGCCCTGGCCGCGCGGGAACTGGGGATCAACGCCACCATCGTCATGCCCTGCACGACGCCACAACTGAAGGTCATCGGCGTGCGCAGTCGTGGCGCCGATGCGGTATTGCACGGGGAAAGTTTTCCGTTTGCACTGGCCTGTGCACTGGATCTGGCCGGGGAAACCGGTCGCACCTTTGTTTCGCCCTTCGACGATCCCGAGGTGATCGCGGGCCAAGGCACTGTGGCCATGGAAATCCTGCGCCAGCACCAAGGTCCGCTGGATGCGATCTTCGTGCCGGTGGGGGGCGGTGGATTGATCGCGGGTATCGCGGCCTACGTCAAATACCTGCGACCGGAAGTACGCATCATCGGCGTCGAGTCGGAACATTCCGCGTGCCTGCAAGCCGCGTTGCTGGCAGGTGAGCGAGTTAGCCTGCCCAGCGTCGGCACCTTCGCCGACGGGGTGGCGGTGGCGCAGATCGGCGCTTACGGCTTCGAGGTCTGCCGGTTTTGCGTCGATGACGTAGTGACGGTCAGCAACGATGAGCTTTGCGCTGCGATCAAGAATATCTACGACGATACCCGCTCGATCACCGAACCTTCCGGCGCGCTGGCGGTGGCCGGAATCAAGAAGTATGTGGCACAAAGCGGGGTTCGTGGTCAGACCCTGGTCGCCATCGACTCAGGGGCCAACATCAATTTCGACAGCCTGGGGCATGTGGCCGAGCGCGCCGCCTTGAGTGGCACCCCGGCATGACACTTGGGCAGGCCGCCAGCGGACGCCGCAAGGGTCCGCCGGATAGCCGGGTCATTCCTGAATGGCTTTCTCGACCTTGGCCGACGCCGACCAGATTCGGTAGCGCACTTCGATGTCCTTGGGCACGTACAGCACGAGCGGCAGCTTGCTGTTGTACCGCAGCAGGAAGCCGTCACCGACCACCGGTACGAAATCCTGTTTGCTCGTACCTTCCGGGCAGGCCATCAGCGTGCTCATCGGGCCAATGACTTTTTCCAAGCGATAGAACGGGTAGCCCCAACCTTCGAGGTTCTTCTCCTCGAGGATGCCGCCCAGACGCGGGTGATTGCAGTCTGAGGTCATGGTTTTGCCGGCCAGGATCTCGACCTGGAAGTCATCTTCCCGGGTCTGTGGCGCGAGGTGAATCACCTGACGGGTGAACCCGCTTTCGGCCTTCGGATAGGGCGCGGTTTCTTCGAGTTTGGCGGCGTGCGCCACGCCGGCAAGTCCCAGTGCGAATAGCGCTACGCCAGCGTTAACGGTCAAAGAACTCATGATGCCTCCTTGCTTGAAGTGAAGGGCGGCATTTTCACTGTCGTGTGCAGTGAATGCAAACCCGGGGCGTCCAGTGTGCAAATTGCAGATTTTACATATGCCTTGCCTGAACCCTTGAATTGCCGATGAGCTGCACAGCGAAATTCGGGACATGTCTTATGCTCTAGCTGTCCTTCAAGCTTGCCGGGGTTTCATATGAGCGAGCATTGACCGTTATTGGCAGTCTCACAGAGGAGGGAGTCGCCGTGTTTCTTTCTGCCCTGGAACTTCGAAACATCATCGAAAGCAGTTTTCTACCCAAGCGCTGCCAGTGCACGCTGTCACCGGATCTGTCGATGACCGTCAAAATCTATACCGACGGGCAAACCGATCACCTGGATCTATTGGTCAGCGGCATCGATGCCTCCGGACTCAATGGTTGTCGGGAAATAAACGAGTTGATTGCCCAACTGCGCTCCCGACAGCACCACCTGGAGGTCGAGCCGCACTCGATGCTGGGCAAGGCGCTTTAACCTGCGGTTTCGAGTTCCACCGATACGCGCCGGGTCTGGAAGAACGCCAGGCCCAGCGCCAGTTCAAGTCCGACGGCCAGCAAGATGCCCGGCCCGACATTGCCGTTGAGCCATTCGCCAAATCCCAGTACGGCCAACCCCCAGCAGCCGACGACGAAACCGAGGCTGAGCGCATTGCGGGTTGCACAAGGGGGGCTGTTACGAACCAGGCAAGAGATCACGCTGAACGCCGCGAACAGCACGGCGATGCGTCGCGCGATCAACTGCGACGCGAATGAAAATTCGATATCCCAGAATGGCAACAGCCATTGCGGTGCCAGGCCCCAGAGCAGGCTCAGCAAAAGACACAAGACGGCGGTAAACGTGGACACGGTGCGAAACGACAACTGCATGGCCAATCCTTGCGGGCAGTGAGGGAGGCGCTAGAGCATAGCGCCTCAACTCTCTGAGGAATACCGCCGGATACCAAATCAGACGTTTCGGTCAGCCTTGGTTCTCGCAGGCGTCGGAAAGTTTGCGGTAGGTGATTTCTGCAGGTTGTCCCCTGTCATCGATGTACTTCATGTCGGCCTTCACCACTTTGCACTCGAGGGTGTCGGGCTCGGTCAATGAAATCACTTTGCTGACATGCAATGGCATGCCGTAGTGATAGGGCACGGCTTGAGAGGCAGTGGTGTCATTGGCCTGGGCCAGGCCGGCAAACGCGGTGCAGGCGAGGGCAGTGGTAACCAGCAAGGTGCGAGTGTTCATCAGCGATCTCCGGTGCGGACGGAAAGTCAGTTCGATGTGTGGCTTGTCGAACTTGCCGCACTGGGCGTCAGAACAGTCTGAGGGCGTGCGGTCCAGTGAAGTGTTGGACCGCACGGTTAAGCGAGGGTTAACCCGGCTAAACGCCGCCCGTCGCGATTGCGCAATCCTGTGTATCAGTTAAGACCATCGGGCGCCTGATAGAAAGTCATCGCGAGCAGGCTCGCTCCCACAGTAGGGCGATGCTGAAATCAAATTTTATGCCCGACAGGGATCCAATGTGGGAGATTCTATGTTGCAGGGGAACCCTGCAGCCTTAAATTTGGCTGGTATTCGCTCTGATTTTTCATGAGGGCGAATGCCACCCGACAGAGCTTGCGGGCGAGGATGACCAGAGCCTGAGTTCTGGCCAGGCCTCTTGCCAAGTAAGACTCATAGAGCGGTTTCCAGACGGGAGACCGGCAAGCCGCCATTGCTGCATTGTGCGCAAGACGCCGCAGCTCCCCATCGCCTTTTTTGCTCAAGTGGCGCGGACTGTGCTTCTTTCCTGAGTCCTTCGGCCTCAGGTCCATTCCCAAAAAGGCAATAAACGCATCGGCACTGGCGAATTGACCACGCATAAAAGTGGCTGCCAGACCGGTGGCCGTGAGTTCGCCAATCCCTTCAATCGCTTGACAACGCCTGATGTTTTCGGTGATCCCGGCCTCTTGGCTGGCTTTGCGCAGCAATTTCTGAATAGCCTGATCAGTCTGTTTGAAGTGCTCCAGCTCTTGGGCCAGAAGGTCTTTGAGAAGGGGCTCACTCGACCAACTCAGCATGATGCTAACCCGGGCTTTCATCAGTTCTGCACGTTTGTTGAGGAGGCTTTTCAACACGGTGTAGAGCTTCGGAGGTGGATTCCAGATGCGAAGCCGATCCTGCTCACTGGTCAGGTAACGTGCCAGCAAACGCGCATCACAGGGGTCGGTTTTTGCTCGCTGGCCAATGCTTTCGCGGTAGTGGCTCACCCGATAAGGGTCCACAACATAAACTCGGTGCCCCATGCCATGGGCCAGTTCAGCGGTATCCAGGTGGTAGAGACTGGTGGCTTCCAAGGCAATCGAGCTTTGCGCCGGCAGGGATTTGAGCCAGCGCCCAATAGCTGTGCGATCGTTGTTGATGAACTGAGTGATTTTCAGATCTTCGCGGTAAACGACGATTTCTGCCTTGGCCACATCGACACCAACCACCGTTGGCGAGGTAAGGATTGTCATGACGAATCCTCGGAGCTAGGGTTTAAGTGCTTGTCGGGGTCTACCGTAGCGCTGGCTTGCCTCTATCGTCGGTATTAACCGATGAATTCCTTATCGGCGCTTTAGGTAGAAAGGGCGGAACGAGAAGTCTCCCACGGTCCGTACTGGCTAGAGTCGGAATCGAGCTTTTAGTCCCGCCCACCCCTTCAAGTCTAAACATACAAGCGAGCCTGCTCGCGAAGAGTCCCTTGAACTCAGCGCAGATCCAACTGCTGCCGATAAGGCAAATCCGGCCCGGTCTTGCTGCACGTCAACGCGGCGGCCTGCACCGCGAACTTCAGCATGCAATCGATCTGCTCGCGGCCAAGTTGCTTCACACCCTCCACCGAATCCAGCTGCTGTTCGGTCAGCCAGGTGATCAGCGCCGCCTGGAAGGTATCGCCCGCACCCACGGTGTCGGCGATTTTTACCGGACGGGCGGGAGCCGACCACGAACCATGAGCCCGGCTGAACACGCTCGCGCCTTCGCCACCCCGGGTCAGGAATACCAACTGACAGCGGTGCAACAACCAGCCCTCGATCACCTGCGCCGGGTCCTGGCCGGGATACAACAGATGCAGATCCTCGTCGCTGACCTTGATCAGGTCAGCCAGCTCTACCAGGGTCGCGATCCGCTTGCGCCACAGTTCAATGTCCGGCTCCGGGTTCAGGCGCACGTTCGGATCGAGGCTGATCAGGCGCTTGCCGCTTTCCCGGCGCACCAATGCCAATAGGGTGTCGGCAATCGGTTGCACCACCAGGGAAAACGAGCCGACATGCAGGCCGCGCACCTCAGGCCCGAGTGCCGGCAGGTGCTCCGCTTGCAATTGTCGATCCGCGCAGCCTTCGCCCCGGAAGCTGTACTGCGGCGAGCCATTGGCCCCGACCGCGACCATCGCCAGGGTGGTCGGTGCGGCGAAATCCAGCAGGAACTCCTGGCGCACGCCTTCTTCTTGCAACACCTGCAACAAGCGCCGGCCCAGGTAGTCGGTGGACAACCCGGCCAACAGTGCCGAGTCCACGCCCAACCGGCGCAATCCCACTGCCACGTTGAACGGCGAGCCACCGGCAATGGCTTTGAAATTCACTTTGGACGCCATACCGCTGGCGTCGTTTTCACTGAAAAAATCGAACAGCGCTTCGCCACACACCAGATACATAGTCGTTCACTCTTGAAATTGGGTTGCGACATGCTGTCGATAGCGTTCATAAGCCTGCTGGCAGGCTTGCACATTCTCGTCAACCGGCAGGGTTTCACTGGCCGGGTCGAGTTTTACGCAGCGTTCGCACAAATCCGCCAGGCTGTCTTCGCGCTCGTTGGCCCGGGATACGCACCAGGCGGCCTGAATCGCTGCGCCAAGGGCCGCGGCCTCGCTTTGTTCGGTGCAGACCACCGGCGTATTCATGGTGTCGGCGACGATTTGTCGCCAGACCGCACTTTTCGAGCCGCCGCCGATCAGGCAAATGCTGCGGCTTTGTAAGCCATTGTGGCGTAGCAGGTCCAGTCCGTAACGCAATCCGAACGTCGTGCCTTCGACCACCGCGCGGCACAGGTTGGCCCGGGTCAGGTTGGTCATGGTCAAGCCTGAGAGGCTGGCGCTGGCATGGGGCAGGGCGGGCACCCGCTCGCCGTTGAAGAACGGCAGCATGCTCACACCGTCGGCACCGATCGGCGCACTGGCAACGAGCGCGTTGAACTGATCGATGTCGAGATCCAGCAGGTCACGAATCAGTCCGGTGGCATTGGTCAGGTTCATGGTGCAGACCAAAGGCAGCCAGCCACCGCTTGAAGAACAGAACGTGGCAACCGCCGGATCCGGTACAACGTTCGGCCGATCGGCATAGGCGTACACCGTGCCTGACGAACCGAGGCTCATGGTGATTGCACCGGTCTGGATGTTGCCGGTACCGATGGCGCCCATCATGTTATCGCCGCCGCCACTGGACACCAGTGCCTGCGGGTTGATACCCAGGTGTTCGGCAATGCCCGGCAGAATCGTGCCGACCGCCTGGTGGGCATCGATCAGCTCCGGCAGGGCGGCTTGCAGGCGTCCACTCGGGTCGACGTCACGCAACAGTTGCACATCCCACTGGCGCGTACGCACATTGAAATACCCGGTGCCCGAGGCATCGCCGTATTCGCTGCAACTGCGCCCGGTCAGCCAATGGTTGAGGTAGTCGTGGGGCAGCAAAATGCGGGCGATACGGGAAAACACCCCGGGATGCTGCTCTTTGGTCCATAACAACTTGGACAGGGTGTAGCCCGGCGCGATGACCACACCGAGGCGTTTCAGCGAAGCCTTTTCGCCACCCAGGTGGGCCAGCAGGCGCTCGTTCTCCGGGGTGGTTTCAGTGTCGCACCAGAGTTTGGCCGGCCGCAGCACCTGGCCCTGATCGTCGAGCAGCACCAGGCCATGTTGCTGGCCGGACACGCCAATGCCGAGGATCGACTGGCCGTCGACGCTGGCCGCGAGCAAGGCGCGGCGGGTGGCGCTGGTGAAGGCGTCCAGCCACTGTTGGGTGTCCTGTTCGCGGCGGCCATTGGCAGCGCTGATCAGGCTGTGGCTGGCAGCTCCCTGGCCGAGCACTTCACCACTGGCCGCGTCGAGGATGATGGCTTTGGTGCCCTGGGTGCCGCAGTCGATGCCGAGGAAAGTTTGTCGGGTTGTCATGGAGGATCCTTGGTCGTCAGCTCGATACAAGTCTGGATTCAGTTTCACCGCTGCCTGTCAGGCCGCCTTACCGCAGGGCTTACGCCAACACCCGCTCCAGAGTCCGCGACACCCCCACCTCGCGCAAACTGTTGCAACACCACTCGAACGCCACGACAAACTCCGGCGAGCGCGCAATGGCCGTACCAAAAATCTCCTCGACCGCCAGCAAGCGCTGGGTAATCAGCACATCATCGGCCACCAGCGCCTGGCAGAATGCCGCCCGCGGGTCCGGTATCGTGTAGGTCTCGCCCTGCTCATCAACACCCTTGAGGTACAGCGCCCACGCCGCCACCACCAATGCCGCGCGCCGGGTCTCGCGGCCATCGGCGATCAGGCGGTTGATGGTGGGGACGGTGAACTTCGGAAACTTTGACGAACCGTCCGAACACACCCGCTCCAGCTGATCGGCAATCGCCTGATTGGAGAAACGCGCCACCAGGGTGTTTTTGTACTCGGTCAGGTCAATTCCCGGCACCGCCGACAGTTGCGGCGTCACGTCGAGGTCCATGTAGGCGCGCATGTAACGCACGAACAGCGGATCGTTCATGGTTTCGTGGACGAAACGGTAACCCTTCAGGAACCCCAGGTACGTCAGCGCCAGATGACTGCCGTTGAGCAGCTTGATCTTCATTTCTTCGTAAGGCGTAACGTCGTCGGTGAACTGCACGCCAACCTTTTCCCAGGCCGGGCGGCCGTTGACGAATTTGTCTTCCAGCACCCACTGCACGAAGGGTTCGCAGACCACCGGCCAGGCATCGTCCACCCCGTGCTTGTCGGCCAGTTGCAGGCGGTGTTCGGTGCTGGTCATCGGTGTGATGCGATCGACCATGGCGTTGGGAAAGCTCACGTTGCGCTCGATCCAGTCCCGCAGATCGGCATCGTGCAACGCGGCGAACGCCAGCAAGGCCTTGCGGGTGACGGCACCGTTGTGCGGCAGGTTATCGCAGGACATCAGGGTGAAGGCCGTTGTGCCGGCGGCGCGGCGCCTGGCCAGTGCGGCACAGAGGAAGCCGAACACCGTTGTCGGGGCGTCCGGGTGCGCCAGGTCATGCTGGATTGGCGGCAAGTGCGCCATGAACTCACCGGTGCTGTCGTCGATGCAGTAGCCGCCTTCGGTGATGGTCAGCGAGACGATGCGGATCTCGGGGCTGGCCAATTTGTCGATCAACGCCTGGACGCCGTCTTCAGCCAGCAGCATGTCGCGCACGGCCCCGATCACCCGGACTTCGGTGTCGTTGCCATCACCAAGTTCGAACAGGGTGAACAGGTAGTCCTGATCCTTGAGATCGTCACGGGCGCGCCGGTCCTCGACGCGCAAGCCGACGCCACAAATGGCCCAGTCCAGACCTTCTCCGGTGTTCATCAGCGCATCGGTGTAAAACGCCTGATGGGCGCGATGGAAACCGCCGACACCAATGTGCGCGATGCCTTGGCGGGTATCGCCCAACGCGTAGGCGGGCAGGACCACTTCTGGCGCGAGGCGGTTGAGGTTGTGTTGGTTGAGTTTCATCGCGAGCTCTCTGAAGTCAGGCAGCAATGCGCAACGGGCGGGTCAACGCCACGCCGTCGGCATCGAACAAATGGCAGTGTTGCGCATCCAGGTGCAGGCTCAGGGTTTCACCGTAGCGGCTAGCCAGATCGCCGCGAACACGCAGGGTCAGGGGTTCACCGGACGAAGTCTGGACGTGGCAGAACGTGTCGCTGCCCAGGCGTTCGCTGACATCGGCGGTGACCTGCAAGGTGCAGTCGCCCGGTTTGGCCAGTTCCAGATGCTCCGGGCGAATGCCCAGCGTCACCGCACCGCCAACGCTCAGACGGCCGCCGTTCAACGGCAGACTGATGCGGGTTCCCGCGTCCAGTTGCACTTCGCAGCCCTGGCTGTCGGTGCGGGTGACCTTGCCTTTGAGAAAGCCCATTTTCGGCGTGCCCAGAAACCCCGCGACAAACAGGTTGGCCGGCTGGTGATACAACTCCAGTGGCGAGCCGACCTGTTCGACCTTGCCGCCATTCAACACGACAACCTTGTCCGCCAGGGTCATGGCCTCGACCTGGTCGTGGGTCACGTAGATCATGGTCGCCTGCAGTTCCTTGTGCAGCCGCGCCAGCTCCAGGCGCATCTGCACGCGCAGGGCGGCATCGAGGTTGGACAGCGGTTCGTCGAACAGGAAGATTTTCGGGTTGCGCACGATGGCCCGGCCAATCGCCACGCGTTGGCGCTGGCCGCCGGACAGTTGCTTGGGTTTGCGCTCCAGCATCGGCCCCAGCTCAAGGATGCGCGCCGCTTCGCTGACCTTTTTCTCCACTTCGGCTTTCGCCACACCGGCCAGGTCGAGGGCGAACGACATGTTCTTGCGCACGCTCATGTGGGGGTACAGGGCGTAGGTCTGGAACACCATCGCCAGATCGCGCTTGGCCGGGCTCACTTCGGTGATGTCGCGGCCATCGAGTTCGATGGTGCCGCCGCTGACTTCCTCCAGCCCCGCGATCAAACGCAGCAGGGTGGATTTGCCGCAGCCCGAAGGGCCGACGAAAACCACGAATTCCTTGTCGTTCACTTCCAGGTCGATGCCCTTGATGATGGAAAAGCCTTCGAAGCCTTTTTGCAGATTCTTGATTCTCAGGTTGGCCATGGTGATGGGCCTCCGTTTGTTTTTATTCGGGTTAAACCGGATGGATTAATTTGTGGGAGCGAGCCTGCTCGCGAAAAATTGTCAGGCGACGCGTTTCTCCAGACAGGCCGCGTCAGCGTTCACGTCCTTCGCGAGCAGGCTCGCTCCCACATGGGTTCCAATAGCCGGGGTATTCATTTCACGGCGCCGAACGACAGGCCGCGTACCAGTTGTTTCTGGCTGATCCAGCCGAAGATCAGGATCGGCGCACAGGCCAGGGTCGAGACCGCCGACAACTTGGCCCAGAACAACCCTTCGGGGCTCGAATAAGAGGCGATCAACGCGGTCAGTGGCGCGGCTTTCGACGAGGTCAGGTTCAGCGACCAGAACGCCTCGTTCCAGCACAGGATCAGCGACAGCAGCACCGTGGACGCCAGGCCGCCCTTGGCGATGGGCAGCAACACCCGGAGCATCTCCTGCGCCAGCGTCGCGCCGTCCAGCCGGGCGGCTTCGAGGATGTCCCTGGGAATGTCCTTGAAGTAGGTGTAAATCATCCAGACCACGATCGGCAGGTTGATCAGCGTGTAGATGACGATCAAGGCAATGCGTGTATCGAGCAGGCCGAAACTCTTGGCCAGCAGATAGATCGGCATCAGTACGCCCACCGGCGGCAGCATTTTGGTCGAGAGCATCCACAGCAGCGTGCCTCGGGTGCGTTGGGTTTCGTAGAACGCCATGGAGTAGGCCGCGGGCACCGCGATCAGCAGGCACAGGGCCGTGGCGCTGAAGGAAATCACCACCGAGTTCCAGGCGAAACTGAAGTAGTCGCTGCGCTCGTTGATGTGCAGGTAGTTCTCCAGTGTCGGCATGAAAACGAACTGCGGCGGCGTGGCGAAGGCATCGATTTCGGTCTTGAAACTGGTCAGTACCATCCAGAAGATCGGGAAGAAAATCAGGATCGCGATGGCCCAGGCCAGCGTACCGAGCAGCAGGCTTTGCAAACGACGGGTTTGTTGAAGAGTCATGGCAGGCCTCAGGCTTTGTCGGTCAGGTTTTTGCCGATCATCCGCACCAGAATGATCGCGGCGATGTTGGCGATGACCACGGCAATCAGGCCGCCTGCCGAGGCCATGCCGACGTCGAACTGCACCAGCGCCTGGTTGTAGATCAGGTAGGCGAGGTTGGTCGAGGCGTAGCCCGGGCCGCCGTTGGTGGTGGTGAAGATTTCGGCGAACACCGAGAGCAGGAAGATGGTTTCGATCATCACCACCACCGCAATCGGCCGCGCCAGGTGCGGCAGGGTCAGGTGCCAGAAGATCGCGATGGGCCCGGCGCCGTCCAGACGCGCGGCTTCCTTCTGTTCCTGGTCGAGGGACTGCATGGCGGTCATCAGGATCAGGATCGCGAAGGGCAGCCATTGCCACGAGACAATGATGATGATCGATAGCAGCGGGTAGTGTGCCAGCCAGTCCACCGGTTGCGCGCCAAACAGCTTCCAGATGTAGGCGAGAATCCCCGACACCGGATGGAATATCAGGTTTTTCCAGATCAGCGCGCCGACGGTGGGCATGATGAAAAACGGCGAGATCAGCATCACCCGCACGATACCGCGACCGAAAAACTCACTGGCCTCCAGCAAGGCACTGATCAGTACGCCGAACACCACACTGATCAGCAGCACGCTGCCCACCAGCAACAGGGTGTTGGTGGCGCCGGGCAGGAACCCGGAATCAGTCAGGAAATAAGTGAAGTTCTCCAGCCCGACGAATTCGTTCTCGCCAGGATTGAGCAAGTTGTAGCGGATCATCGAAAAGTACAGGGTCATGCCCAGGGGGACGACCATCCACAGCAGCAACAACGCCACCGAAGGGCTGACCAGAAACCAGCCGGGGTTGGCCACGCGGGTTTTACGCTGGGGTTGCGACAGGTCGATGTGGGCTTTGGCAGTTGAAGTATTCATGGCGTTAAACCGATTGGGTACAGGCGATGAAGATCAACTGTGGGAGCGAGCCTGCTCGCGAAAGCGATGTTTCAGTCACGAAAATGCGTCGGTTTTACCGACCTATTCGCGAGCAGGCTCGCTCCCACAGAAGGCAGGAGCAAGGGGGCGTCGGGGTTACTTGGGATAACCCGCGCGCTTCATTTCGCGCTCAGTGGTTTGCTGGGCCGCCGCCAACGCCTGGTCGACCGTGGTCTGACCGATCAGCGCCGCAGAGAAGGACTTGCCAACCTGCGTGCCAATGCCCTGGAACTCGGGAATGGTCACCAACTGAATACCGATGTAAGGCACCGGCCTTACCCCGGGCGTGCCCGGGTCCGCTGCCTTGAGCGACTCCAGCGTGACCCTGGCGAACGGCGCCGCGTTCATGTACGCCTCGCTGTAGGTGGAGGCGCGGGTGCCCGGCGGCACATTGGCGATGCCGTCTTTTTCCGCGACAAGCGCGCTGTATTCCCTGGAAGTGGCCCAGGCACTGAAGGTTTTCGCCGCGTCCTTGGCCTTGGAACTGGTCGGAATGGCCAGCGCCCAGGAGTACAGCCAGGCCGAGCCCTTGTCCGTGACTTGATGTGGCGCGAAGGTGAAACCGACGTGATCGGCGACCTTGCTCTGGGTCTTGTCGGTGACGAACGAGCCGGCGACGCTGGCATCGACCCAGATCGCGCATTTACCGCTGTTGAACAACGCCAGGTTTTCATTGAAACCGTTGCTCGACGCGCCCGGCGGACCAGATTTTTTCATGGTGTCGACGTAGAGGTTCAGCGCGTTTTTCCACTCGGAGCCGGTGAATTCCGCTTGCCACTTTTCGTCGAACCAGCGCGCGCCATAGGCGTTGGCAACAGTGGTGACCAACGCCATGTTCTCGCCCCAGCCGGCCTTGCCACGCAGGCAGATGCCGTACTGTTCCTTGTCTTTATTGGTGAGCTTGCCGGCGAATTCGCTGATCTGTTCCCAGGTCGGGCGCTCGGGCATGCTCAGGCCCGCGTCCTTGAACAGGTCGGTGCGGTAATAGGTGATCGAGCTTTCGGCGTAGAACGGCAGGGCATACAGCGAACCCTTCACCGACAGGCCTTCGCGCACCGACGGGAACACGTCGTCGAGGGCATAGCTGGCAGGCAGATTATTCATCGGCTCCAGCCAGCCCTTGGCGCCCCAGAGTGCGGCTTCGTACATGCCAATGGTCAGCACGTCGAACTGTCCGCCCTGGGTGGCAATGTCGGTGGTCAGGCGCTGGCGCAGAACGTTTTCTTCGAGGACCACCCAATTGAGCTTGATGTCCGGGTGCTCGGCTTCGAAGGTTTTCGAGAGCTTTTGCATGCGGATCATGTCGCTGTTGTTGACGGTGGCGATGGTCAGGGTCTGGGCGCCAAGGCTGACGCTGCTCAGGGTCATGCAGGTGAGGGCAAGCAGGGCTTTTACCGAAGGTTGCATCGTGCACTCCTTTTCTGCGCCCGGTGGGGTACAGAAGGACAGTTATTGTTTTTGTGTCTTCCGAAGGCAGGAAGAATGTGCACTGATTACATCCTTCAATGGAGGGCGAAACAAATCATCCATCGCACTTGTTTCGATACTTTTTTGCACTGGGCTTTAGGGCGCTAGACGCAGGGAAGGGCTTTTCAGCGAGAAAACGATATCGAATATGTACAGGTTTCAGGGCAAGAAAACAGGCCGTAACCTGTGGGAGCGAGCCTGCTCGCGATGGCGTCAGGTCAGTCGATGTTGGTGGCGCATGTCAGACCGCATCGCGAGCAGGCTCGCTCCTACAGGGATTTGAGGTGTTAACCCAGATTCTGCTCTGTCAACCGCTGCACCACCAACCGCCGGTAATGCGAAGGCGTCATGCCCTTGAGCTGCTGGAAGCGCCGGTTGAAGTTGGAAATATTGTTGAAGCCCGATTCGAAGCACACGTCAGTGACCGGCTTGTCGCCGTCGGCCAGCAACTCGCAGGACTTGCTGATGCGCAGACGATTGACGAACTCGATGAAATTGCGCCCGGTGGCCTGCTTGAATACACGGCTGAAATACGTGGGTTTCATGCCCAGGTGACCGGCGACCTCTTCCAGCGGCAATTCCCGCGCGTAATGGGCGAAGATGTAATCCACTGCGCGGTTGGTGCGATCGATGTTGTGCTCGTCGGCCAGTTGCGGGGTCGTGGCGCCAGAGAGCAATTGGTAGTCGTCGGTGGCTGCGAGCAACTCCAGCAGAATGAAAAAGTGCCCGAGCCGGGTGATGCCGCTGGTATCGGCAATGCGCTGCATCAGGTCGCTCGCTTTGCCGATGGTGTGCTTGCAGCGAAATTCGATGCCGTACTGCGCGCGCTCGAGCAGCGGCGCCAGAGTCTTGAGTTCGGCGAAGACCTGATAGCCGCTGTCGAACAACTCGTCGGTGAAATTGACCAGCATGTCGCGCTTGGGCACCACTTCGTCCTCGGCCACCTGGCTGATCCAGTTGTGGGGCAGGTTGGGGCCGGTCAGGAACAGGGTGTGCGGGTAGAAGTTGCCGATGTAGTCGCCGATGAACACTTTGCCGGAACTGGCGACGATCAGGTGCAGTTCGTATTCCTTGTGGAAATGCCAGCGCACCAGCGGGCAGGGGAAGCCATGCTGGCGATAGATGATGGACAACCCGTTGTGGTCGTCCATCAATTCGTAGGAAGGGTCGGTCACTCGGGCGGTACGGGTCATGGCTGCGCACTTTGCTGTTTTCGCGCCCCGATCATGCCTTGTGCAGTGAGGGGCCGTAAACGGCCTTCATGCTGCTGGCACTCCAGCAGTAACGGACAATTTCAGATGTATCGAAAAAGTCGGTATTGATGATGCTGCAACGCGTCACCCAGTCGCTGGTGGTGTTGAACCAGTCGTTGATCTCTTCTTTGATATTCCTTGGGCCGCCAAATAGCGTGTAAGCAGTGGCCGACAATGACCACAAGAATGTCTCGTAAGGCGCATCTTCCAGGGTCTTTGCGATATAGGTCCGCAGATCGCCGGAACTGGTGAACGTACTGTCGCGCCATTTGTGGGGGATGCGCGGCCAGAAGTAGTCATCGTCCAGACCAGGCCTGAACTGCGCTGCCATGACGATGCGCCGGCGTGTACTGGAGCGCTTGAGTTCGCCCACGGTGGCATGGCTGTTGGCGGGAAGGATGAGCCGCATCCCGAGTCGCCGCACCAGTTGGTCGTTGAGCTTCTTATAATCGAAAGACTTGCCGCCATCCCTGAGTTCATGAAAGTCCAGTACGAGGAATTCATCCGGGTTGCGATCAAGAAACGACAGCACTGCGTCGATCAATTCGTCCAGTACCCGACCAGAGCGATGGCCACTGTGCTGAAAGTAAAAATCCGCTTTCGGATCTTCCGCGTATTCGAGGCGAATATCGAAGGCCCGCGCGCCATTGGCCAGTTGCCAGGCAAATGAATCACTCTGGCAAGTGGTCCAGTTACCGGTCACATCGTCGAAATTGGGGGCTTTTTTGTCCATGCCCGCGTTATGGGTGCAAGGCCAGACAATATCGGTGAGTTTTAATCTGTCTACGTCGAGGATGTTGCTCATCCAGTTCTGTTTGTAGAGAAATTCCGTTTCTTTGACTGTCATGATTGTTCCTTTGTCTGAATGCACTGGCAATCCTGAAGGCTTCAAGTTCCAGGCAGCCCGAAACTAAACTGAGTGACAAAGGGAGGGGTGTTACTTATCTACAGCGTCGTGGTGCCTTGAATATGTTAGCCACCCTGAAATGCAAAACGCCGACGGAACACATTGAGTATCCAGTCGGCGTTGTTGATGTGTATTTGGACGAACGCTACAAGGCTTGTACTTGATTGCGATTCTTTTCCTCGATCCATTGCGCCATGTACTGGGTACTTTTGTGTTGATGATGGCGCAACATGCTGCCGGTAAAGTTATCACGCCTGATCTGTGGCAGATTCCTTTGGCATTCGATCAGCCTTTCGATCAACGCGGGGCCATGGGTGGACTGCGGGTAGCGGCTGGCCAGCAAGTGCCGGGCCTGCGCCTGGGCAGACAGCCACTGAGTCTTGTCTTGATAAAGTTGCACGGCGCTGTCAGCGAACTCGCGCGCCGTACGGGTTACGGCACCGGGCCAGGGCTCTTCACCGTGCATGGCTTCCGCGCCCACTGGCGTGGTGACATTGGGCGTGCCGCAGAGCATCGCATCGACGATCTTGCCTTTGATCCCCGCACCGAAGCGCAGCGGTGCCAGGCACACCCGCGTCTTCGACATCACTTGCAAGGCATCCTCCGCCCAGTTCAGCACATGAAAGCCCTGGGCCGCGTTGTGCAGGGCGGTGGCCTTGGGTGGGGTGTACGCGCCGTAGATGTGCAACTGCGCATCAGGCAGTTGCGCGCGAATCAGCGGCCAGATCGCGGTTTTCAGCCAGAGCACCGCATCCCAGTTGGGCGCATGGCGAAAATTGCCGATGTGCAGAAAGTGCGCGCGATCTTCGTACTCTAATGGCGCACTGGTCGGAAGATCGACCATCAATGGGCACCAGTGCAACAGGCTGCGCGGGATCCTGAACTGCTCGACCAGCAATTCGATTTCCACTTCGGAAACCATCAGCGTCAAATCACAGCGATACAAGGAGGCGATTTCGCGCTTGGCCAGATCGGTATTGGCCATGTGTTCGAATTCATCACGCGACGCCGGGGCAAACAGGCCGCTGAAGTCATTGTTGTCCTCACTGGCCTTCAAGCGTTCTTTGAGGCGTTGATGCCGGCCGTGCCTGAGGCTTTGCAGGTCGCAACTTTCGAGCACGCGCAAGGCATCGGGACAATGCTTTTCGACCCGCCAGCCAAACTGTTCTTCCATCATGAATTGATCGAACAACACGATATCCGGCGCCAGTTCGCTGATGAATGCGTCGAAACTGCTGTTGTTCAGCTCGATGGGTACTTCGCGAATGCCCAATGCCGTCAGGTCAGCGCGCTGCTCGCCGAAGCCTGCCGGGCTGCTGAACGTGATGTCCCAGCCTTGTTGCAGGAAAACCTCGAGTATTTGCATGACATGCCCGCTGGCCGCGGAAGAGCGGGGCTCGGGCCAGACGTAACCAATGACCAGGACTTTGGTTGCGCGGGGCTGATTCATGTACGGGAATTCCTTGAAGCCAAGACAGGGCAGGGACGAAAAAGGCGCGCATTAAACCACAGCCGGGCGCCGGGTCACCCCAGGAGGCTGGTGACCTTGTCCCGCAACTGATCAATGGAGAATGGTTTGCCGATCACGTGCATGTCTTGCGGCACTTGAATACTTTCGGCATACCCGCTGGCAAACAGGATCGGCAAGGCTGGACGCAAGGTACGTGCTGCATTGGCCAGTTCGCGACCGTCCATGTTCGGCAAGCCCACATCGGTCATCATCAGATCAATGTGCTGGTTCGAGTCCCTGAGCATCTCCAGCGCCTGTTCGCTGCCATCGGCATCCAGCACCTTGTATTGCAGTTCCTCCAGTACGTCGACGATCAGCATGCGCACAATGGCATCGTCTTCGACGACGAGGATAATGGGCGCGTTGGCGGAAGACATAATGGCTTTCCTGAAAATGATGGGTTTCGGGCGAGTGAAATCGCCGGCCTCTTGCATGAGTAAGTGGCGGATCCCGACAAGTTCCCGGCGTCGTGAAAAAGAACTACGGAGCAGGTCACGCAAGGATAACCCGTGCACCTGAACGGGAGCAGCGGAATGTAGGACCTTGCGCGAAAACATGTCAGAAAATTGGATCAATGTGGCAGATATGGGGCAAACTCCTTGCAATCTGACAGTTCGACAAGGCCTGCCCCATGCCCTCAGCGTCCTCGGTTGATGAACAACGATTTCGTAAACTCCTGAGCCGCAACATCAGCCTGCCATTGGGGCTGGGCCTCATCAGCGCGGTGTTCTTCGTTTCGCTGATCACCTATCTGCTGTCGACGATCAAGTGGGTGGAACACACCGACCGGGTGATCAATAACGCCAATGAAGCGGTCAAGCTGACCGTGGACCTGGAAACCGGGATGCGCGGTTTCCTGCTCAGTGGCGACGAACATTTCCTCGACCCCTACGAAACCGCCAAGCCGCGCATTGCCGTGGCCCTCAACACCTTGCTCGAGCTGACTGTCGATAATCCGGTGCAAACCGACCGCCTGCTGCGGTTGCAGGCATTGCAGCTGGAGTGGGTCAACTATGCGCAATCGATGATCGATTTGCAGCGCAGCGGCGGCGACTATCGCGCCGTGGTCAAGGCCGGACGCGGCAAGCGCCTGACCGATGAAATTCGCAAGCAGTTCGAAGAAGTGATCGACACCGAACAACAATTGCGCACCGCTCGCAATGAAGACGTGCGGCAGAGCACGGTCTGGAGCATCAGCCTCTATCTGTTGTTCATTGCCGGCGTCAGCGCCTTGCTGGCGTATGTCGGGCGCCGCGATCTGCTCAATCTTTCACAAAGCTACAGCGTCAATCTCGCGGCCCAACAAGCCAGCGCCCATCGCCTGGAGCAGCAGGCCTGGCTGCGCAACGGCCAGACCGAGCTCGCGGAGCAGGTGCTGGGGCAATTGAGCCTGAACCTGCTGGGACGCAACATCCTGCAATTTTGCGCGCAATACCTGGGCACCGTCGTAGGGGCGATTTATGTCCGGGAAGAGCATGGTGGCCTCAAGCGCATTGCCTCCTATGGTTTTTCCCGTGAACAGGAAGCCCTTGAACAACAGATCTGCAGCGACGAAGGCATTGTCGGCCAGGTGGCGCAACAGGCCCGGCTGATTCGCCTCGACGAGGTGCCGGGCGATTATTTCAAGGTCAGCTCCGGCCTCGGCGAAGGTTTGCCGCGCAGCGTGCTGGTAGTCCCGACCAGTGACGACGACCGGGTCAATGGCGTGATCGAACTGGGCTTTCTGCGCCCGCTGACTGACCGCGACACCGAACTGCTGGAACTGATATCCAGCAACATCGGCACCTCCATCGAGGCGGCGCGCTATCGTCAGCGCCTGCAGGAAGTGCTGGCCGAAACCCAACAGCTCAACGAAGAACTGCAAGTGCAGCAAGAAGAGCTCAAGACCGCCAACGAAGAACTCGAAGAGCAGTCGCGGATTCTCAAGGAATCACAGGCACACCTGGAGACCCAGCAGGTGGAACTTGAGCAAACCAATGAACAACTCGCCGAGCAGGCACAGGTACTGGCCGATCAGCGTGATGCCATGGACTTGAAGAACACCGAGCTCAACCAGGCACAGATTCAGCTCGAAGAGCGCGCGGTCGAGTTGCAGCGTTCGAGCAAGTACAAGTCCGAATTCCTCGCCAACATGTCCCACGAGCTGCGCACACCGCTGAACAGCTCGTTGATCCTGGCGAGGCTGTTGGCGCAAAACCCGGAGCAAAACCTCAGCGCCGAGCAGGTCAAGTTCGCCGAGTCGATCTACTCAGCCGGCAATGACTTGCTCCACCTGATCAACGACATTCTGGATATTTCCAAAGTCGAGGCCGGGAAACTGGAAATCCGTCCTGAGAACACCAGTGTGGCGCGCCTGGTGGATGGCCTGCATGACCTGTTCCAGCCATTGGCCACGGACAAGCAGCTGGATTTCCAGGTGGATATGCAGGAGGGTGCGCCGCTGACGCTGTTCACCGACCACCAGCGTCTGGAGCAAGTCCTCAAGAACCTGCTGTCCAACGCGCTGAAATTCACGGAAAGCGGCAGTGTCAGCCTGTCTGTCGCCCCTGTGCCGAACGACGGCATCGCGTTCTGCGTCCGTGATTCCGGGATTGGCATTGAACCTGATCAGCAAGAAAGCATCTTCGAAGCGTTCCATCAGGCCGATGGCACCACCAATCGGCGTTATGGCGGCACCGGGCTGGGTTTGTCGATCTCCCGTGATCTGGCGGCCTTGCTCGGTGGCTCCATCAGTGTGACCAGCACGCCGGGGCAGGGCAGTGTGTTTACTCTGGTCTTGCCGCAGCAATACGCAGCACCCGCTGCACTACCTGTTGAACCGATGCGAGCCGTTCCTGTGGCGGCTGCGCCCAAGGTATTGGCGCCCATGTTGTCGCCACTGATAGCCGAAGTCGACATCCCGCGTTTCGACGACGATCGCAACAACGGTCCGTTCAGCAGTCGCTGCATTCTGGTGGTGGAAGATGAGGCAAACTTTGCGCACATCCTCTACGACCTTGCCCATGAACTGGGTTATCAGTGCCTGGTGGCCCATGGCGCCGACGAAGGCTACGACCTGGCCAAGACGTTCATCCCCGATGCGATCCTGCTGGACATGCGCCTGCCGGATCATTCCGGCCTGACCGTGCTGCAACGCCTGAAGGAACACGCCGAAACCCGACACATCCCGGTGCATGTGATTTCGGTCGAAGACCGGGTCGAAGCGGCGATGCACATGGGCGCCATTGGCTATGCGGTCAAACCGACCACCCGCGAGGAGCTCAAGGACGTATTTGCGCGCCTTGAGGCCAAGCTGACCCAGAAGGTCAAGCGCGTACTGCTGGTCGAGGACGACGACTTGCAGCGAGACAGCATTGCCCGCCTGATCGGCGACGATGACATAGAGATCACCGCCGTTGGCCTGGCACAGGAGGCGCTGGACCTGCTGCGCACGTGCGTATTCGATTGCATGATCATCGACCTGAAACTGCCCGACATGCTCGGCAATGACTTGCTCAAGCGCATGTCCACTGAAGACATCTGCTCCTTTCCGCCTGTCATCGTCTATACCGGGCGCAACCTGACCCGCAATGAAGAGGCCGAGCTGCGCAAGTATTCGCGTTCGATCATCATCAAGGGCGCACGCTCTCCGGAGCGGCTGCTGGATGAGGTGACGCTTTTTCTGCACAAAATCGAATCGAGGTTGTCCCATGAGCGGCAGAAGATGCTCAAGGTCGCCCGCAGCCGCGACAAGGTCTTCGAAGGCCGCAAGGTGCTGCTGGTGGACGACGACGTACGCAACATTTTCGCCCTCACCAGCGCGCTGGAGCAAAAGGGCGCCGTCGTGGTCATTGGCCGCAACGGCCTTGAAGCGATTGAACGATTGAATGAAGTGGAGGACATCGACCTGGTGTTGATGGACGTGATGATGCCGCAGATGGATGGTTTTGAAGCCACGGTTGAAATCCGCAAGGACCCGCGCTGGCGCAAGCTGCCGATCATCGCGGTGACCGCCAAGGCCATGAAGGACGATCAGGAGCGCTGCCTGCAGGCCGGCGCCAACGATTACCTGGCCAAGCCCATCGACCTGGATCGGCTGTTTTCGCTGATTCGTGTGTGGCTGCCGAAGATGGAACGTATCTAGTGGAACGCCATTTTTCAGCGGAGCGGAACAGCGAAATCGAATTGCGCTTGCTGATCGAGGCGATCTACCTCAAGTACAGCTACGATTTTCGTGATTATTCCGGTGCTTCGATCAAGCGCCGGGTCAACCATGCGATGAATCAGTTCGAGTGCAATACCATCTCGGCGCTACAGGAAAAGGTCCTGCACGATCCGACGGCTTTCATGCAATTGCTGCAATTGCTGACCATTCCGGTCAGTGAGATGTTTCGCGACCCCTCGCACTTCCTGGCCATCCGCAAGGAAGTGGTGCCGCTGCTGCGAACCTACCCTTCGATCAAGATCTGGATCGCCGGATGCAGCACCGGTGAAGAGGTGTATTCGATGGCCATTGTGCTGCGCGAAGAGGGCCTGCTCGACCGCACGATCATCTACGCCACCGACATCAATCCGCACTCCCTGGAAAAAGCCAGGCAAGGGATTTTCTCGATGGAGAATGTCCGCGCCTACACTGCTAATTATCAGCAGGCCGGTGGCCAGTGTTCGTTTGCCGACTACTACACGGCGGCCTACGGGTACGCGATTTTCGACAAGACGCTGCGCGAGAACGTGACCTTCGCCGATCACAGCCTGGCGACAGACAGCGTGTTTTCAGAAACTCAGTTGATTTCATGTCGTAACGTATTGATTTATTTCAATAAGAAGCTTCAGGATCGGGCATTCGGACTGTTTCATGAATCCCTCTGCCATCGCGGTTTTCTGGTGTTGGGCAGTAAGGAAACCCCGAATTTTTCAGCCTTCGACAATCAGTTCGAGCCGTTGATCAAACAAGAACGGATCTACCGAAAATCATGAGCAGCGCAACGAACCTGCCAGCTATCGAAGCGATCGTGATCGGTGCCTCCGCCGGTGGCGTCGAGGCGCTGTTGAGCATCCTCGGCCCGCTGCCCGAAGAATTCACACTGCCGATCATTGTCGTGCTGCACCTGCCGGACGAGCGTCGCAGTCAACTGGCGGACGTGTTTTCCCGCCGGGTTGCCCTGCCGGTGCTGGAGCCGTGCGACAAGACCCCGGTCGAGGCCGGCACGCTGTATTTCGCCGCACCGGGCTATCACTTGTCGGTGGAGCAGGACCGCAGCTTTTCCCTGAGCCTGGAGCCCCGAGTGCATCATTCGCGACCTGCCATCGATTACCTGTTCGAATCGGCTGCCGATGCGTACGGAGCCCATCTCGCTGCGGTATTGCTCACCGGCGCCAACCGCGACGGCGCGCGCGGGCTGGCCCAGGTCAAACGGCACGGTGGCATCACCATCGTGCAAGACCCGCAAGACGCTCAGGTCGCCACCATGCCCCAGGCAGCGCTGGAGATGCACCGGCCGGACCACATACTTCCCGTACACGGCATCGGCCGTCTGCTTGTCGAGCTGGAACGAATCGCATGCTGAGTAAAATCCAGGCCAAACTGCTGATCGTCGACGATCTGCCGGAGAATCTGCTGGCGCTCGAGGCGCTGATCAAGGGTGGCGACAGGATCGTGTTCAAGGCGTTGTCCGCCGACGAGGCCTTGTCACTGCTGTTGCAACATGAATTCGCCATGGCCATCCTCGATGTGCAGATGCCGGGCATGAATGGCTTCGAGCTGGCCGAGCTGATGCGTGGCACGGAAAAAACCAGGAACATCCCGATCGTTTTCGTCAGCGCCGCCGGGCGTGAACTGAACTACGCGTTCAAGGGCTATGAAAGCGGTGCCGTGGACTTTTTGCACAAGCCGCTGGACATCCATGCGGTCAAGAGCAAGGTCAATGTGTTCGTCGATCTGTATCGCCAGAGCAAGGCGATGAAGGAACAAGTGCTGGCCCTGGAACAGAGCCGTCGTGAGCAGGAGGCATTGCTCAAGCAACTGCAAGACACCCAGCTGGAACTGGAACAGGCGGTGCGCATGCGCGATGACTTCATGTCCATCGTCGCCCACGAAGTGCGCACGCCGCTCAACGGCCTGATCCTTGAAACCCAGCTGCGCAAGATGCACCTGGCCCGGAACAACGCTGCCGCCTTTACCCTGGACAAGATGCACGCCATGGTCGACCGCGACGAGCGACAGATCAAAAGCCTCATTCGCTTGATCGAAGACATGCTCGATGTTTCGCGCATCCGCACCGGAAAGTTGTCGATCCGGCCGACACGCTTCGACCTTTCGGCGTTGGTTCGCGACCTGTTGCACAACTTTTCCCAGCAAATCGACGCCGCCGAGGCCTCGGTCATGCTGGATGCCGAGCAGCCGGTGATCGGAAACTGGGATGAATTTCGTATTGAACAGGTCATTTCCAACCTGTTGACCAACGCCTTGCGCTATGGGGCCAAGAGCCCGGTCTCGGTGAAGGTCTACAGTGAAGGAAGCAGGGCGCTGGTGGATGTGCAGGACCAGGGGATCGGCATCAGCGAGGAAAACCAGAAGCGGATTTTCCAGCAATTCGAACGGATATCGGCCAGGCACGCTGTCGCCGGGCTGGGCCTGGGGTTGTTTATTTCAGAACAGATTGTTACCGCCCATGGCGGTACTATTACGGTCCAGAGCAGGATTGGCGAAGGCGCCTTGTTTCGCGTTTGTCTGCCGCTGCAGGAAAACAGCCAGGTAAACGCAACCTCTGATCGACCCCACGGTCGTATCAGCAGCAATTGACCGAACAAAGGCTTCCCATGAGCGAAGATGCACAAGATGTAGTACTCGTCGTCGAAGACGACCCCTCGATTCTGATGGTGCTGTCCGCTTATCTGTCGGGCGAGGGGTACCGCGTATTGCAGGCCGAAAACGGCGAGCAGGCTTTTGAGATCCTGGCCAGCAAACCGCACCTGGACATGATGATCACCGATTTCCGCCTGCCCGGTGGAATCTCCGGTGTGCAGATCGCCGAGCCCGCCGTGAAGCTGCGACCGGAACTCAAGGTGATTTTCATCAGCGGCTATGCCCAGGAAATCCGCGAGACCGACAGCCCGATCACGCGCAAGGCGCCGATCCTGGACAAGCCGTTCGATCTGGACAAATTGCAGGAGCTGATGCAGGACATGCTTTCCTGAGCATTCAGGCGTTGATCATCTGCATGTCCGGGACGCCGGCCCAACGAAATTCCGGTCGGGGTCAAAGCCCCTGTTGCAACGCCGGATCATCGGGGTTCATCTGTTCGAGTTGGGCCAGCAGGATCTGCACGTTTTGCAGCTGCCCGCTTTCCTTCCAGTAATTGATCAGCAGCACCCGGGCCTTGCGGTCGTTCGGATGGCGCTGAACGATCTCCTGCAACTGTTTCTGTGCCGCTTCCAGCTCCTGCTCACCGTGCAACGTGGTGGCCAGGTCGTAGCGGTAATCGCGGTTGTTCGGCTCTAGTTCAACGGCCTTGGACAGCCCGAGGAGGGCGAATTCGCTCTGGTCGTGATGCAGCAGCCAGAGCCCCAGGGCATGCTGCAGGTAGGCCGAATCGGGTTGCGCCTGGAGTTGCCGGGCCAGCAGTTGCCGGGCGGCGTCGTTCTGGCCCTGTTTATCCAGCACGTCGATTTGCAGCACCAGCGCCGGCAGGTTGTCCGGCGCCAGGCGCAAGGTGTTGTCCAGTGCCTGTTGCGCTTCCTTGAGCTCGGCGTTGTGCAAGTGCAGCCGGGCCAGTTGGTATTGGTTGTCGGCGCTTTGCGGCTCGCTCTTGAGCACTTGCTCCCAGGCATCGATGGCTTGCTCCAGAGGCCCGAAATACAAACCGAGTTCATCCGGGGACAAACCCAGCAGCGCGTTGATGGCGGCCAGGCGCACGCTTTGTTCGCTGTCATCGAGCAAAGGCCCCAGCAATAAACTGCGCTGGCCGTTCGGTACCAGGCCGCTGATGCTCCTGATCGCGGCGATTCGCACCTCGGGCGACTCGTTCTGCAAGTCGGCATTCGCCAGTTTCAGGGCCACCGAACTTGGATAATTGGGCAGCTCGGCATGCAGCCAGACACGGCGCTTGGGAGACAGGTCCGCACGCCCCAATTGCTGATAGAGCACCCGCGCGGCACCGGGTTGACCGGCCCGGGCAGCCGCCAGCGCTTCGCTGTAGCCATGCTGGATGGCTTCGGGAACCACCGGGGCGGTATCGCGCAGGGAAAACCACGCAAGGCCGATGACAAGCAGGGCGAAGAGGCTGATAAACAGATAGCGGCGGGACTTGGGCATGCAGGAATCCGGAAACTGGCGAGCTTTTGCAAAGGCGCCAGCTTCGGTCAGGCCGGGCTTTGAGTCAAACCTTGACGACGTTCACTGACGATTCAATGGGCCTGCAAACGGTGTCGACGGCAAAACCTGTCGAGGCCCCGCCGCAGTGACTACGCTTGCTGAAGGTGTCCCGACGAGTGTTCCCATGCAAGCGTTGCTGCAGTATTTCAAGGCCATTCTCAACCCCGGCCCCGGGGTGTTGCTGTTTGCCCTGCGAACCATCGCGGCCGGTCTGTTGACCCTGTACCTGGCGTTTTTGTTCGATCTGGAACAGCCCAAGTGGTCGATCATGGCCGTGGTCATCATCAGCCAGCCACTGGGCGGCATGGTGCTGGCGCGCAGTTTTGGCCAAGTCATCGGGACCACCATGGGGGCGGTCGTAGCGGTGGCGATCATGGCTATATTTCCGCAGGCGCCACTGCCGTTCATCACCACCCTGGCCCTGTGGCTGGCACTGTGCACCGCTGGTGGCACGCTGTTGCGCTATACCAGTTCCGGGGCATTCGTGCTCAGTGGCTACACCGCCGTGGTCATCGCGTTGCTGGCGATTCCCGATCAGGACGGTACCTTTTTGCTGGCGGTGACCCGCCTCACCGAAACCTTGCTGGCGGTTGCCTGCGTGTGCGTGGTCAGCCTGCTCACGGCCAGGCCGGAAGCCGTGGCCCGGGATTACTTCGCCAGGATCGATCAGATCACCCGGTTGCTGGCCACCCACGCCAGCGCCGTTATCCGCACCGAAGAGAGCGAAGCCGACTTTCAGCAGCGGCAAATGCAGCTGCTGGGCCAGATCAGCGGCCTTGAGGGCGTGCGTCGGCACATGTATTTCGATGCGCCACGCTTACGCAGTGCCAACGGCCTGGTGCAACTGTTGGGCAATCAATTGGTGTTGTTGACCGCACGGCTGACAGCCCTGCGCCACCAGCGGCTGCTGTTGACCGAACGCTGGGAGGGCGAGCTGCCTGAAGAAATTCAACGGTTGCGTGCCGAAGAACTGGCCTTTCTCGATGAGCTGGCACGGGAGGGGCGATCGCTGTCCAGTGAACAGCGCCATCACTTCACCTCACTGCAACAACGTTTCGATGAGCTGGCCTACAGGGCCGAACAGTTGACCGAGCCGCTACCGGCCACCTTGCGCTCATTGGCTTGGTCGCTGCGCTGGGAGCAAGCGCGCCTGTTGCAGCAGCTTGAGCAGATTCTGGAGTTGAGTGATGCGATCCAGAGCGGGCGACCCGCCAGCAGCGTGTTTCGCGGGCGCGAAAATCCGCTGCACCTGGACTTCACCTTGGCGACCATGAACGCCATCCGGGCCTTTTCCGCGCTGCTGATCGCCGGCCTGATCTGGATCGAGACCGGCTGGGACGGTGCGCGTGCCGGCATGGTGCTGCTGGGTATCCTGTGCTCGCTGATGTCGACGTTTCCCCGGCCGCTGCTGGCCGTTCAAAGTTATGCGAGGGGGTTCGGGTTGGCACTGCTGGCCTCGGCGCTCCTGCAGTTCATGTTTGTGCCGATGATCAGCAATTTCGAGATGCTTGCCTTGCTGCTGGCACCCTTGCTTTATGCCGTTGCGGTGGGGCTGGCCAGTCCACCCACCACCGGCACCGGCATTGGCCTGGGGCTCACGACATTTCTGTTGCTCGGCCCGTTGAACGTGGGGATCGGTCAAAACACCGCGACCCAGTGGTTCGAATTTGCCGGGGCTTATACCTGCGCGACTGTGCTCGCGTTGAGTGTGTATGCGCTGATCTTTCCGTTCAGGCCGGATTTGCGCATGCGCCGGCTGCATAAAGAGAACGGCGAGCAGGTATACGCCTTGCTGAAAACTTCGGCGACCGATGAACAACAGTTCGCGTTCGAGAGTCGAATGGTTGATCGCCTGACCATGATGCTGGGGCTGTTGCCGGCGACGCAGGAGCCACAGTCTCGTGAACTGTTCCAGATCAGCCTGGGCTGCATGGCGCTTGGCATTGCCCTCAATCAGCTCAGGCAGCAGGGGCAGAACAACGCACTGTTGAGTGCTGATCTGCAAAGTCGGCTGTATTCGACCGTGCGGGACACGGGAAGGCTGGTCGCCGGCCGGCCCGGGGTCGAAGTAGCGCAGGTGCTCGATAGCCTGCGCACCCTGGGTGACGAACTGGATGCCCTGCATACCGATGTGCATGAGCGCTTGTGGTCGGTGTTCCGCATGCGTGTGGCGCTGCTGATCGTGGTGTCGTTCGTCGAGCGTTATCGCGGCTACTTTCAACCTGCTGGCCTTGAAGGAGACCCAGTCCTTGCCCATTGATCTGGAAGTGGGTGGAGCCTATCTGCCCCCGATTGCTCAGGCGCTGCTGTTGGGCCTGCCGATTTTCCTGTTGCTCGACTGGACGTTGCGGCGCCTCGGTGTGCTGCAGTTTGTCTGGCATGAGGCATTGTTCGAAGGCGCGCTGTACGTCTGCGTCTGCGCCACATTGATACTGGCGATGGGAGCATGATGCCTTGAAGAACATCCTTTCCCGGCTCTCGACAGTGGCCGTGGTGTTGCTGGCGTTGATCCTCGGCTGGTTCGCCTGGGAGCATTACACCCGCGCGCCCTGGACCCGGGATGCCCGGGTGCGTGCCGATGTGGTGACCTTGTCCGCCGATGTTTCGGGGCGAATCGTCAGCCTGGCCGTGCAGGACAACCAACACGTGAACAAAGGCCAGGCGCTGCTGGAAATCGATCCGGCGCGTTACACACTGGCGGTGGAGCATGCCAAACGTGCCGTTGAGGTGTCGAAAGCCTCGCTCGGCCAGGCCCAGGCGAACATTACCGCCAGCGAAGCCTTGCTCAAACAACGTCAGAGCGAGGAGCAACGGCGGCGCACGCTCAAGGATCGTTCGGCGATTTCCGGCGAAGAATGGGAAAAGGCCAATACGGATGTGTCGGTGGCCCAGGCCGACTTGCTGCGCAACCAGGCCAACCTGGTGTTGGCCCAGGCCAATGTGCAACTGGCCGTCGCGGCACTGACCCAGTCCGAACTCGACTTGCAGCGTACCCACGTTGTTTCCCCGGTGACCGGCTACGTCACCAATCTGTTGACCCGGGAGGGCGACTACGCCTCGGCTGGCGGTCCATTGCTGGCGCTGGTGGACAGCGATTCGTTCTATGTCAGTGGTTACTTTGAAGAAACCAAGTTGCCGCGGATCGGGGAGGGCGACCGGGTGAAGATCGAGTTGATGAGTGGCGAAACGTTTGGTGGCAAAGTGCAGAGCATTGCCTTCGCCATCGCCGACCGGGAAAACCTGCCGGGCGGACGACTGCTGGCCAACATCAACCCCAGCTACACCTGGGTCAAACTGGCGCAGCGGGTGCCGGTGCGGATCGAGATCGATGCCGACTATGCCGGTAAAAACAACCTGAGAGCGGGGACCACGGCCACTGTGACCGTCCAGGAACACCCCTGATCCCTTGTAGGAGCGAGCCCGCTCGCGATGTTGGTCAACGATGACGCGGGCAGTCTGAATTAACGCGGTGTTCTCTGGTTCTTCGCGAGCAAGCTCGCTCCTACAAGGGATATGCGTTGCCTGGAAAAAGGCATAAAAAAGCCCCGCGACCGAATGAGACGCAGGGCAAGGAAATTGGTTGGCTGCGGCCAACCCAAGGAGCTCGTTGAAAAAGGTTTACCTGCTCGCGACCGTCTCCGGCTGCCAGCCGCCTCCGAGGGCCTTGTAGATCGCGACGATGCCGCGATACAGGTCCACTTCGGCCAGGGCCTGGGTGTCTTCGGCCGCCAGGCGCTCACGCTGGGCATCGAGCAGCACGAGGAAGTCGGCGGTGCCTTCGCGGTAGCGGATTTCAGCCAGGTCGGCGGCCGAGCGGCTGGACTCACTCTGGCGAATCAGCGAAATCAGGCGCTGTTGGCGTTTGCCGTAGTCGCTGAAGGCGTTTTCCGACTCTTCCAGGGCCAGCAACACGTGCTGTTCGTAGGTCGCCAGGGCGCCTTCGGCATCGGCGTCGGCACCGCGTATACGGGCTTTTACGCTGCCCAGGTCAAACGCGGCCCAGGTGATGCTCGGGCCCAGCGCCCAGGCGTTGGCCGCCGAAGAACCGATCTGCGAGCCACGTCCGGCGGTCCAGCCAAGGAAGCCGCTGAGGCTGACCCGAGGGAACAGATCGGCCTTGGCCACGCCGATACGCGCGGTGGCCGAAGCCAGTTGGCGTTCGGCACTGAGGATGTCCGGACGGCGTTGCAGCAGTTCACCCGGATCACCGATCGGCAAGGCCTTGGCAATCGCCGGCAGGTCTTTTGGGCTCAAGTCCACGGTCAGCTTGTCCGGACGTTCACCCAGCAGGGTGGCGATACGGTTTTTCTGCCGCACCTGTTCGGCCTGCAGTTGCGGCACGCTGGCTTCAACCGACGCCAGTCGCGCATCGGCACGCTCCACATCGAGCTGATCGCCGACGCCGGCATCACGCAGGTTGACCGTGATCTTGCGCGACTCGCGCTGGTTTTCCAGGTTGGCCAGGGCGATTTTCTCGCGCAGTTGCGCACCACGCAGTTGACCGTAGGAATCCACCAGTTCGGCAATCATGGTCACTTGCAACTGGTACAGGTCGGCCTCGAACGCCTGTTGCTCGGCGTTGGCCGACTCCAGGTTGCGCTGGATGCGACCGAACAGATCAATCTCCCAGGCCATGTCCAGGCCCAGGTCATAGCGTTCGCTGTTGACCCGCTTGGTGGTCTGGCCCGGGATCTGGCCTTTGCCCAGGTCGCTGCTGACGCGGCTGGTGATGGTCGGCATGGCGTCGTTGCTGACGTCATCGCGGATTGCCCGTGCGGCTTTCCAGCGGGCGAAGGCGACGCGCAAATCGCGGTTGCCTTGCAGTGATTGCGTCACCAACTGGTTGAGGGTCGGGTCTTCGAACTGCTGCCACCAGATGCCTTCGAAATGTGAACGGTCAAAGTTCTTCTGGCCGGCGGCGCCGTCGGTGGCGGCCGTGATGTTGGCCGCCTCGGTGGTTGGAGTCTTGTAGTCGGGGCCCACGGCACAGGCACTCAAGGCCAGTGCCAGCAGGCTCGGCAGGAACGCTTTCAAACTCATCAGTGCGACTCCAGCTTCAGGTTGGCCTTGGCAGCTTTGCGTGCCTGGCCGCGCTCGACAAAGTTACGAATCAGTACGTAGAACACCGGCGTCAGCAACAGACCGAAGAAGGTCACCCCGAGCATCCCGGAGAACACCGCCACACCCATGGCATGACGCATTTCGGCACCGGCGCCGCTGGAGAACACCAAAGGCACGACACCCATGATGAACGCGAAGGAGGTCATCAGGATCGGCCGCAGACGCAGGCGGCAGGCTTCCAGGACCGCCGCCAGCGGGTTGAGACCTTCGAGCTGTTTATCCTTGGCGAACTCGACGATCAGGATCGCGTTCTTACAGGCCAGGCCCACCAGTACGATCAGGCCGATCTGGGTGAAGATGTTGTTGTCACCGCCCGAGGCAATCACACCGGTGATGGCCGACAGCAGGGTCATCGGTACGATCAGGATCACCGCCAGTGGCAGGCTCCAGCTTTCGTATTGAGCCGCCAGTACCAGGAACGCCAGCAGCACGCAGAGCGGGAACACGAACAGCGCGGTGTTGCCGGACAGGATCTGCTGGTAGGTCAGGTCGGTCCACTCGTAGGTCATGCCGTTGGGCAGTTCATCCTTGAGCAGTTTCTCGATGGCTTTTTCGGCCTGGCCGGAGCTGTAGCCTGGGGCTGCCGCACCGTTGATTTCAGCGGTGATGAAGCCGTTGTAGTGCATCACCCGGTCCGGACCCGAGGTGTCGCTGACCTTGATGAAGGTCGCCAGCGGGATCATCTCGCCCTTGTTGTTGCGCACTTTCAGCTGGCCGATCTGGTCGGATTCGAGGCGGAACTGTTGTTCGGCCTGGACGTTGACCTGATAGGTGCGACCAAAGCGGTTGAAGTCGTTGGCATACAGCGAGCCCAGGTAGATCTGCAGGGTGTCGAAGATGTCGCTGACGGCCACGCCGTGGGTCTTGGCTTTTTCCCGGTCGATAGCCGCATCGACCTGTGGCACGTTCACCGTGTAGCTGGTGAACAGGCCGGCCAGTTCCGGAACGCTGTGGCTCTTGGCGATGATGTTCACGGTTTCCTTGTACAGCTCTTCGTAGCCCAGGTTGCCCCGGTCCTCGATCTGCAGGCGGAAACCGCCGATGGTGCCCAGGCCTTGTACCGGTGGCGGCGGGAAGATCGCCATGTAGGCTTCCTGGATGTTCGCGTACTGGCCGTTCAAGGCGCCGGCAATGGCCCCTGCGGACATGCTCGGGTCTTTGCGTTCGTCGAACGGCTTGAGGGTCACGAACACGATGCCGGCGTTCGGGCTGTTGGTGAATCCGTTGATCGACAGGCCGGGGAAGGCCACCGCACTTTCCACGCCAGGCTGTTTCAGCGCCAGCTCGGACATGCGCTTGATCACGTCTTCGGTGCGGTCCAGGCTCGAGGCGTCCGGCAGTTGCGCGAAAGCCACCAGGTATTGCTTGTCCTGGCCGGGCACGAAACCGGTCGGGGTGCTGGAAAAACCGAAGAAGGTCAGGACCATCAGGCCGGCGTACAGCAGCAGGGCGATGCCGCTGGAGCGGATCACACGGGCAACGGTGCCGACATAACCATGGCTGGCTTTTTCAAAGAAGCGGTTGAACGGACGGAACAGCCAGCCGCCAAAAATCTTGTCCAGTACCTTGGAGAATCGGTCTTTCGGCGCGTCGTGGCCTTTTAGCAACACGGCGGCCAGCGCTGGCGACAGGGTCAGCGAGTTAAAGGCCGAGATCACCGTGGAGATCGCAATGGTCAGGGCGAACTGTTTGTAGAACTGGCCGGTCAGGCCGGAGATGAACGCCGCCGGAACAAACACCGCACACAGCACCAGCGCCGTGGCAATGATGGGCCCGGTCACTTCACGCATGGCGCGTTTGGTGGCTTCCACCGGGGTCAGCCCAAGTTCGATGTTGCGCTCGACGTTCTCCACCACCACGATGGCGTCGTCCACCACGATACCGATCGCCAAGACCAGGCCGAACAGCGACAAGGCGTTGAGCGAGAATCCAAACAGGTGCATCACCGCGAAGGTACCGATCAGCGATACCGGCACCGCCACCAACGGAATGATCGAGGCACGCCAGGTTTGCAGGAACAGGATCACCACCAGCACCACGAGGATCAGCGCTTCGAAGAGGGTGTGGACCACCGCCTCGATGGAGCCGCGCACGAAGATCGTCGGGTCATAGACGATGCTGAAGTCCATGCCTTCGGGGAAGCCCTTCTTCAGTTCGGCCATTTTGGCCCGCACTTCATTGGAGATTTCGATGGCATTGGAGCCAGGGCGCTGGAAGATCGGGATTGCTACCGCCGGCTGATTGTTCAGCAGCGAGCGCAGGGCGTACTGGCTGGAGCCCAGCTCGACGCGTGCGATGTCCTTGAGGCGGGTGATTTCACCGTTTTCGCCGGAGCGAATGATGATGTTCTCGAACTCTTCCTCACTGACCAGACGGCCCTGAGTGTTGACCGACAGTTGGAAGCTTTGGGCATTCGGGGCAGGGGGAGCGCCCAATGCACCGGCGGCCACCTGACGGTTCTGTTCACGAATGGCCGTTACAACGTCAGTGGCGGTCAGGTTGCGCGAAGCGGTTTTGTTCGGGTCGAGCCAGACTCGCAGCGAATAGTCGCCCATGCCGAACAGTTGCACGTCACCGACACCGCCCAGGCGCGCCAGCTCGTCCTTGATGTTGAGGATCGCGTAGTTGGACAGGTACAGCATGTCGTAGCGTTTGTCCGGCGAGGTCAAGTGCACCACCATCGTCAGGTCGGGCGAGGCCTTGTCCACGGTGATACCGATGCGCGTCACTTCCTCGGGAAGTTTCGGCTCTGTCCGGGTCACGCGGTTCTGCACCTGCACCTGCGCGTTGTCCAGGTCGGTGCCCAGGGCAAAGGTGATGGTCAGGGTGATCTTGCCGTCAGCGGTGGATTGCGAGGACATGTACAACATGTTCTCGACGCCGGTGATGGCTTGCTCCAAGGGCGCGGCCACGGTTTCGCCGATGACTTTCGGGTTGGCACCCGGGAAGTTGGCGCGCACCACCACGGTGGGCGGCACGACTTCCGGGTATTCGCTGATCGGCAGCTGGAATAGCGAGATCGCACCGGCGATCAGGATCAGCAGCGACAGCACCGCTGCGAAGATCGGCCGTGAAATGAAGAATTGGGAAAAATTCATCTTGGAAATCCCTTAACCGCGTGGGGTCGTGGCAGCCAGTTTCACAGCCGTACCCGGTGCAACCCTGGCGGGCGCGACTTGGGGCAGGTTGCTGGCTTCCAGCGCTTGACGTTGTTGTGCGAGTGCCGCGAGGGTTTGTTCGCTGGCCATCGGAATCACTTCAGGGGTGACCGGTGAGCCAGGACGTACCCGTTGCAGACCCTTGACGATAATGGTGTCGTCCTTGTTCAGACCGTTGCGCACGATGCGCAAGCCTTCAATCTTCGGACCCAGTTCCACGGCGCGGTAGGCAGTCTTGTTGTCACCATCCATCACGATCACGAACTTCTTGCCCAGGTCGGTGCCGACCGCTTCATCGTTGATCAGCATGGCGCTGTAGGTGCCGCTGCCCACCAGTTTCAGGCGTGCATACAGGCCCGGGGTGTAGCTGCCATCGCTGTTGTCGAACACGGCGCGGCCACGGATGGTGCCGGTTTTCGGGTTGACCTGGTTGTCGACGAAGTTCATCACGCCCTGATGCGGGTTGCCGTCCTCGTTGGACAGGCCCATGTAAACCGGGGTGGTGGCGCCGCGCTTGCCCTGGCGAGCGAGCTCCGTGTACTTGAGGAACACACGTTCGTCGGCGTCGAAGTAGGCGTACACCTTGTCGGTGGAGACCACGCTGGTCAGTGGAGTAGTGTCGGCGGTCACCAGGTTGCCGGCGGTGATTTCCGCACGGCTGACGCGGCCGTTGATCGGTGCGGTGACGCGGGTGAAACTCAAGTTCAATTTAGCCAGGTCCAGCTGCGCTTGCAGGGCGCCGACGGCGGCGCGGGCTTCCTGTGCGGCGCTGGTACGCGAATCGGCCAGTTCGGCGGAAATGGCGTTGCTGGTGCGCAGGCGCTCACCGCGCTGGGCTTCGTTTTCGCTGCGGGTGGCGTTGGCGCGCGATTGTGCAACCAGTGCTTCGAGGCGGCGGACCTCAGCCTGGAACGGACGCGGGTCGATCTGGAACAGCAGGTCGCCTTTCTTGACCAGGGCACCTTCAGTGAAGGCCACTTCATCGATCTGGCCGGAGACCCGTGGACGAATCTGGACTGTTTCCGGCGCTTCGAGACGGCCGGTGAATTCGTCCCACTCGTTGACCGGTTGTTCCAGCACCTTGGCCACGCTGACCTTGGCTGCGGGCATGCTGGCGGCAGTTTCCGGGGCCTTGCCGCAAGCGCTGATCACCACTACGGCCAACAAGGCCAACGGGAAGCGCAAATGTTTGAGTGACTGTTCCATGGATGCATCCGCCAATGTGTTGAGATTGGCGAATGATGCGCGGCGGGTTTGTATCTCACGAATCGAATGGGGCAAAGGTAACTATCATTCGGAATGATATGAGACCCAAGCCAGCCCTCTAGCCTGCGCCTTGCGTTCGGTCGTCATCAACTGGATTGATGACAATTGTGTGTTGCATTGGATGCAATAGTCAGACTTGGAACCGTGTTGCGGCTTTCGCGAGCAGGCTCGCTCCTACAGGGATCTTTGTCGTTCCCAAATCGCTGTGGGCTTGCCTGCGCTGTGCCAATTTCGTCACCGCCAATGCCCAAACCCATCAAGCCATAACGCCTTGGACAGACCACTCTGACCGGTCTGTCCAAGGAGATGACCATGATCCGACTGACCCTGATCGAAGCCCGTAATTTGGCCGAATCGATCTTGTTGCACAACGGTTTTAATCTGGCCCACGCACAAGCAGTGGCGGCAACGGTGATTGCTGGCGAACGTGATGGCTGTGCCTCCCACGGTTTGTACCGGATTCTGGGGTGCGTGAACTCCCTGCGGGCCGGCAAGGTGTCAGCCGATGCCGAGCCACAGGTGATCGACCAGGCGCCGTCGATTGTGCGGGTGGATGCTGGCGGTGGCTTTTCGCAGTTGGCGTTTCAGGCGGGGTTGCCGTTGCTGGCGCAGAAAACCCGGGCCAACGGCATTGCGGCGTTGGCAATCAACCGCTGTGTACATTTCTCGGCGCTGTGGGTGGAGATCGAGCAGCTGACTGCTGCCGGTCTGGTGGCACTGGCGTGTAATCCGAGCCACGCCTGGGTGGCGCCGGCCGGTGGACGACTGCCGGTGTTCGGCACCAATCCCATTGCCTTCGGTTGGCCGCGTGCGGGGCAGGATCCGTTTGTGTTCGACTTCGCCACCAGCGCGATTGCCCGTGGTGATATCGAACTGCACCGGCGTGCCGGCAAGGCGATTCCCGAAGGTTGGGGCGTCGATGCCCAAGGCCAGCCGACCACCGATGCCAACGTGGTGCTCGACAGCGGCGCGATGCTGACGTTCGGCGGGCACAAGGGGTCGGCTCTGGCGGCGATGGTGGAGTTGATTGCCGGGCCGCTGATTGGTGACCTGACCAGTGCCGAGTCGTTGATTTACGACGAGGGCAGCAAGTCGTCGCCGTACCATGGCGAGTTGATCATCGCCCTGGACCCTCGGCGCTTTCTGGGGGACGCCACTGAAGAACATTTGGCCCGGGCCGAAACGTTGTTCCAGGGCATTGAAGGGCAGGGCGCACGCTTACCGTCGCAACGACGTTACGCGTCGCGGGCACGCAGCCAGGTGGAAGGCGTGCAAATTCCCGAGGCGCTGTACAACGACCTCAAGGCCTTGCTCGCCTGATTGAATCAAAGTGCTCAATAAAGATCGCAGCCTGCGGCAACTCCTGCGGGAACGGTATCCATCCGTTCATGACGGACGAATGCGGTCGGTGCAGGCGCTGGCGAAGCCTGCGATCTTTCAGGGCCATCAAGCCAAAGAGTCACCCCGGCGCGGGGCGGCCGGCACGGCTGCGTCCACGGCAGCAATCCGCGCCGCCGACTCGGCATCCACCTGGCGCAATGACTTGCCACGGGTCTCGCGGGTCAGGCCGACAGCCACCACGGAAATCAACGCGGCGCCCACCAGGTACCAGGCGATCGGAGTCGAGCTCTGGTACTTGTTGAGCAAGGTGATGGCGATCAGCGGTGCCAGGGAACCGGCGAAGATTGGCGCCACCTGGTAGCACAGGGACAGCGCGGTGTAGCGTACGTGGGTCGGGAACAGTTCAGCCATCAGCGCCGAGTAAGGCGCATAAGTCATCGACTCGATGGCCAGGCCCAGGGTGATGGCGGCCATGATCAGCCAGTTGTTGCCGGTGTCCATCATCGGGAAACCGATGAACCCCCAGAACGCTGTGAGCACCGCGCCGGTCAGGTACACCGGCTTGCGCCCGACGATGTCCGACAGATAGCCCATCAGCGGGATCAGGAAAAAGTGCACCAGGTGCGCGCCGAACATCAGCAGCAGAATTTGCGAAGTGTCCTTGTGCACCACCAGTTTCAGATAGGTAATCGAGAACGTCACCACGGTGTAGTAAAGGATGTTCTCGGCAAAGCGTGCGCCGATTCCCACCAGCACCGAACGCCAGTGATGACGCAGCACTTGCACCACACCGAGCTGCTGCTGTTTGGTCTGTGCCTGACGGGCCTGGGCTTCCTTGAAGATCGGCGCGTCATCGACGCTGGTGCGAATCCAGTAACCGATCAACACGACTACCGCCGAGAACCAGAACGCCACGCGCCAGCCCCAGGCAAGGAACTGTTGCTCTGTAAGGTTCGACGACAACAGCAGCAGGGCGACCGTGGCCACCAGGTTACCGGCCGGCACCCCGGCTTGCGGCCAACTGGCCCAGAAACCCCGACGATTGTCCGGGCAGTGTTCGGACACCAGCAGAATCGCGCCGCCCCATTCGCCACCGAAAGCGAAGCCCTGGATCAACCGCAACAGCACCAGTAGCACCGGCGCTGTGTAACCGATCTGGTCGAAGCCAGGCAGGCAACCCATGAGGAAGGTGGTGATGCCGACCACTACCAGGCTCAGTTGCAGCAGGCGTTTGCGGCCGAATTTGTCACCGTAGTGACCGAATACCAAGCCGCCCAACGGCCGGGCGAGAAAGCCGACCGCGTACAAGGCGAAGGCGGCGATGATGCCGTCGATGGGGTTGTCGGTCTGGCGGAAGAACAGCTTGCCGAAAACCAATGCCGAGGCGGTGCCGTAGAGAAAGAACTCATACCATTCGGCGACGGTGCCAGCCATGGCGGCGGCCACTACGCGTTTGAGTCCCGAGGGTGTGGTTGCGCTTTGCGTGTGTTGAGGATTCGACATGCTGACGTACCTTGTTAAAGGTGCAAAAGAACGGGCAGCCGGGCGGGGCCAGTAGAGGTCCGCCCGGCAATCACTCAGAGACCGACGTCCGGCAGTTCCGGGCGGTTGGCCAACGCCTTGGCCATGATCTGCTCGACAAATACGCGGTCGGCTTCCGGCAGGGCCAGGCGTGGCGGACGGGTCAAGGCGCTGCCGCGCCCGGCGATGGCTTCACACAGCTTGATGCATTGCACCAGGTCGGCACGGGCATCGAGGTGCAGGATCGGCATCAGCCATTCGTAGATCGGCATGGCTTCGGCGAAACGACCGGCCTTGGCCAGGCGGAAGATGGTTTCGCCTTCTTTCGGGAACACGTTGGACATGCCCGAGACCCAACCTTCGGCACCCACGGCGATGCTTTCCAGCACCACGTCGTCGAGGCCGGCGAACAGCACGAAACGGTCACCGACTTCGTTGCGCACGTCGATGAAGCGGCGGGTGTCGCCGGAAGAATCCTTGAAGCACACCACGTTGTCGCAGTCGGCCAGGGAAATCAGGATGTCCGGGGTGACGTCGTTCTTATAGATAGGCGGGTTGTTGTAGACCATCAGCGGCACGTCGGCGTTTTTCGCCACGTAGCGGTAATGCTCGGCGGTCTCGAACGGCTTGGAACCGTAGACCAGCGCCGGCATCAGCATCACGCCATCGACGCCGACCCGGCGTACGGCATTGGCGACCTTGGCCGCTTGCAGGCTGGTGAACTCGGCCACGCCGCAAATCACCGGTACGCGACCACGGGCGGCATCGACAGCGACTTCAGTCACGGCGATTTTCTCTTCGGCGGTCAGCGAGGTGTTTTCACCCACCGAGCCGCAGACCACCAGGCCCGACACGCCGTCGCGGATTACGTTGGAAATCACCTGATGGGTTTTTTCCAGGTTGATAGAGTAGTCATCGTTGAATTGAGTGGTCACCGCCGGGAAGACGCCACTCCAGTTAATGCGCTTGCTCATTGTTGTCTCCGATTGGCTAATTGTATTTCGTATACGAATTTTAAAGTGACAATGCTCGGCCAGTGCTTTTTTGGGTTTTCAGGGGGTTTTACTGGCCGATGGTCCGGGGGGGCAGGGATTGCGTGATCAGGCGCCGGGCCAAGTGTCGGACAGGCGATAGCCTTGTGGCCACGGATCGCTTGGGTCGAGCAGCAACTGATGGGTGCCGGTGATCCACGCCCGGCCGGAAATGCATGGGTAAATCGCGGCGCGGCCGGCGACTTCGGTCAACGAATCAATGCGGCAGTGGAACTCGGAACCGATAATCGAACGGCCGACAAAGCGCTCGCCAACCTGCATCAAGCCTTTGGCCTGCAACACCGCCATGCGCGCCGAGCAACCCGTGCCGGTGGGGGAGCGGTCGATCTTGCCCGGTTGAATCACCACCGCATTGGCGCCGGTGGCGATGCCGTTCTCATGGACGATCGGCGCGGCGATCTGGCAGAAGGAAATGTGTGACCACTCGGGGTTCAGCGGATGCACGAAGCCCAGTTGTTCGTTGGCCGCCCGAGTGATTTTCAGCCCGACCGCCACCAGATCGGCCGCTTCATCCGGGCGGATGGAGAAACCCAGGCCTTTGGCATCGGCAATCACAAAACTGTCGCCACCATAAGCGGTGTCGACCTTCAGCGAGCCGATACCTTCGACTTCAATCCACGCATCCAGTCGATCAGCGAAAGACGGCACGTTTTTCACTTCCACCCGTTGCACCTTGCCATCCCGGCAGTCGGCCACGGCTTCGATCAGGCCACCGGGCGCTTCCAGCACCAGGCGGGTTTGCGGCTCGGTCATGGGCAGGATGCCGCTGTCGAGCAAGACGGTGGCGACGCACAACGAGTTGGAGCCGGACATCGGCGGGGTGTCCGCCGGTTCCATGATGATCCAGGCCATCTGCGCCCGTGGGTCCTTGGCCGGGACCAGCAGGTTGACGTGGCGAAATACGCCGCCGCGGGGTTCGTTGAGGACGAAGTTGCGCAGGGTTTCGTCCCGGGCGATCCAGCGCGACTGTTCCCACACGGTGGCGCCGGGCGGCGGGGCGACACCGCCCACGATCACGTCACCGACTTCGCCTTCGGCGTGGCAACTGACGACATGAATGACTTTTGATGAACGCATGGTTTGCTCCTTGTTTCGCCTGTGAAGGCCTCGGTCGCTATTTCACTGATTTCAGAAACTCTGCAGTCTCCGCACGCACCGGGTTGCCAATCACCTGATCCGGCGAACCGATCTCATGCACCAGGCCATTGCGGAAGAACGCCACGCGGTCGGACACGTCTCGGGCAAAGCGGATTTCGTGGGTCACCAACACCATGGTCATGCCGTCTTCGGCGAGCATGCGCATGGTGTCCAGCACTTCACCTACCAACTGCGGGTCGAGGGCCGAGGTAGCTTCGTCAAACAGCATGTAGTCCGGTGACATGGCCAGGGCACGGGCGATGGCCATGCGTTGTTGCTGTCCACCGGACAGCTTGCCGGGGAAGGTCTTGAGCTTGTCGCCCAGCCCGACGTGGGTCAGTTGCTTCACCGCCAGTTCTTCAGCTTCAGCCTTGCTTTTGCCCAGCACTTTGCGTGGCGCGAGCATGACGTTTTCCAGCACCGTCAGGTGCGGGAAGGCATTCCATTGCTGGAACACAATGCCGATTTTCTGCCGCAGGCGATTGAGGTCGGTGGCGCTGTGATGGACCTCGACGCCGTCAACGCGGATGTTGCCTTTCTGGATCGGTTCCAGGCCGTTGATGCACATCAGCAAGGTCGATTTGCCGGAGCCGGAGCCGCCGATGATCGACACCACCTCGCCCTTGTTCACCGTCAGGTTGACGCCCTTGACCACTTCGAGGTTGCCGAAGGATTTATGTACGTTGTCGATCTCAATCATTTTCTTGCCACCTTCTTTCCAGACGAGCGCCCAGGCGTGCGACCACCAGGCTCATGACGTAGTAGATAAGGCCCGCGATGCACAGCACCAGCAACGGTTCCTGGATGCGGGTGACGATGGTTTGCGAGGCGCGCAGCAGTTCGACGATGCCGATCCACATCACCAGCGCGGTGTCTTTCATTACACCGAGCACCAGGTTCAGCCAGCCGGGGAACGCTACCCGGGTGGCCATCGGCAGGACGATCCAGCGCAAGTCCTGCAAGAAGCTCAGCCCCAGCGAACGGCTGGCCCGGCGTACGGTGAACGGCACCGCCAGCACGCCGGCACGCACGATCTCGGTGAAGTACGCCGCAGCGTAAACCCCCAACACAATGCAGCCGACGCTAAAGGCGCTGATGTTCAAACCGATGATGCTTTTGAGTGAGTTGAACAGTACGAACTGGATCAGCAACGGCACGCTGCGAAACACGTCCAGCACCCAGGCCAACGGCAGGCTGGCCCGTGGCAACAAGGCGCGCAGCAGGCCGAAGAGCAACCCGGCCAAGGAGCCGAGAATGATCGACCAGAACGTCAGTCGCATCGTGACCCATGCACCGTTGAGCAGGAACATCAGGTCGTTCGAGGAAAAATCGGTGGAAAACATGGACAGCTCCTCAGTAACGGAACAACCGCCAGGCCATCAGCCGGGCTGCCGCGACGATCGCCTTGGCAATCAAGTAATACAGCACCGCTGCGATGGCGAAATACTCGAAGGTGCGGAAGGTTTTGACGTTGTATTCCTGGGTCACACCGGTCAGGTCATTGTTTAGCCCGACGATCACCCCCAGCGACGTCATCAACACCGCCCAGACCATCTGATTGGTCAGCGGGTAGAACACGATCCGCAGCAGTTGCGGGACAATGATCATGCGGTAGGCCTGGAAGGCACTCATGCCGAGGGAACGCGCCGCACGCACCTGCGTGCCAGGCACGGCCTTGAGGCCGCCGCGAAAGTTCTCCGCCAGATACCCGGCATTGTTGAACGTGATCCCGGCCAGCAGGGCGAACCAGGAACTGACATGCAGGTTCAGCGAGCCGAGGCCGAAGTAGAGGATGTAGATCTGGAACAGCGAGGGGGTGTTGCGGGCAATCGACACCCAACCGTTGCCGAACCCGCGCAGAAATGGGTGTTTGGCCTCGCGCATCACCGTCAGGGCCAGGGCGATCAGCACGCCGAAGATCATCGACAGCGCGGCGGTTTCGAAGGTGACGATGGCACCGGCAAGCATGTCCGGCAGGGCGCGCAAGGCGGAGCGCCATTGGAAACTGTAGTCAAACATGCGCAGGGCTCTCCAGTAGGGCAGCAGGTTGTAACCAGGCCGGCAAACGTCCGCTGGCCGTTGCGGTGCAGGCCGCGTCGACGCATTCGGCAAGGCTGGCGAAGTGCACCTTGCGGCCGACCAGGCCCGGTGCGTAGTGGGCGTATTTTCCCGAGTTGGTCATCAGGGTTTCAGCCGCCAGGGGGATGACGGGTTCGCCGAGCATGCACCAGCAGGTGTCGGTGACCAGGGTCGCGCCAAACGCTTCGATCACGGCGATGTGCCCGGCCTCGCGGGCCTGCTCCAGCACGGCACGGCCGCAGGTGATGGCTAGCACCACATCCGGGTGTCTTTGTCGTCCGCGGCACAGTCGCGCCAGGTGAGCGAACTCGCTGAGGGAAAAGTGCGGGTTGCCCAGCGACACCACATCCACCCGGTTATCGCGAGCACTGTTGAGTTCGCGCCAACTCGACAGCAGGTCCTTCAGGCGGATTTTTTCCACGGCAATGGCAGTGTCCGCATCCAGCACCTGCGCCGGGTCAATGGCCTCCGGGGTGACCCCGGCGATGTGGAACAGTGGCGCCGCAGAGGTGGTGGCGAAGGCCGCGCCAAAGGCTTTGAGGTCGTCCAGGCTCGGCTGGCGTTTTTCCAGCCCCAGCACCAGCGGCACGCGACTGCCGGCCAGGGCACCAATGTGGTAGCCCAGCAGCGGGTAGAAGGCATCGTCCAGTTCACCGAGGGCAGGCAACTCGAGCTGCAACCGGGCCTTGCGTTGCGCGTCCAGGTGGCAGCCGATCAGCGGGGCGCGACCGGTGAGGGCGATGCAGATGTCCAGATAGTCCGGGTATTTCAGGGTGCGGGCACCGAGCACGCTGTTGGCGTAGACCACTGCGTTGGATTCCGCCCAGACGATTTGCTCGCCAGCCTTCGGTGCAGTGTCGAGCAGGTACGGCGCGCAAGTGAAACTGAGCTGTGCGCCCATCGCCATATAGGCATCGCCCAAGGCACTGGCCGGTTCACCCAGTGCCGGATCGATACCCAGTTCGCGCCAACGGCGCTGGTCGACGGAAATTGAATTGAGGGTGGTGGGCACTCGCACTGTTGCTCCCCATTGCACCAGTTGCCCGGCAAAGCGCAGGCTCGCCGGTCCGGTGTAAATGCAGCCGTCGATGTGTGCTTGAGTGACATCCACCAAGTGGTCGGCACCCTGCAGCTCGGCCATACGCAGGACGATCTGCATGGCCATTTGCGCGGCCTTGCCATGTCGGCCGTCGAGCAGCGCCCGATCGTGCTCGGTGAGCCTGATCGAGGCGCTGCTGTCAGTGTTTGGCAATGGGCTGTCGAGCGCCTGCCAGGCGTCGCCCGGCAGGTGATCGAACAGGCTCAGCGTTGTATTTTCGACCCGGGCGAAGGCCTGGCCGCGCAAGGCGGCGAAGGCCTCCCGACCGATGCACAGCACCGGCAGGGAACGGGCAAAAATGGTCTGCGCCACCAGCACGCCCAAGGTCAGGATCTCGTCGGCTTCGGCCAGTACCAATGCCGCCGGTGCATGGCCGTTGCTGATCAATTCCATCAACACGCTGCTGCCGGTGCACGAGCCGCGACCACTGGGAATCGCCAGCACGCGGCCGGCCAGGTATTGGCCGCTGAGCGGGTGATGGCGGTCGATGACTTCACCCGTGCAGGGATCGACTCCGCCCCAGAAACTCAAGCCGACATCGGCGAACAGCAGGGTGCCTTGCGCGGCACCCGCCACCAGGCTGCGTCCGGTCAGAGAAATTGGCCCAGGCATGCCGGTCATCTCAGTAGTAGACCTGAGGTACGGTCAGGTTGGTCGGCGGGATCTCGGTGCCGACCCATTTAACGAACAGCTCCTTGTAGCGACCGTTGCGCACTTGCTGGTTGACGAACAGGTTGAGGTAGTTGAGCAGGCCGTACTCGCTGCGCTTGGCACCCAGGGACACGTAGTCGATGACGTACGGGGCGTTACCGGCGACTTTCAGGTTTTTGTATTTGCCCGACTTGAGGGTGGCGGCGGCCACGGTGTTGGTGACCACAGTGGCATCGATGTGGCCTTGGGCGACGGCTAGCAGGGTATCGCTCTGCGACTGGTAGGCTCGGAAACTGCCCGAACCCCAGTTCTTCACGTCTTTCTCCAGGGCGATGGCTTCATAGGTGCCGCTGGTGTTGCCCACTGCTTTGCCCTTGAGGTCGTCGAAGCCGTTGATGCCGGTGTCGTCGCGGGTCAGTACCACCATCTGGAAGGCAAAGTAGGGCACGGTGAGGCCAACGGTCTTGGCGCGTTCGAGGGTGTCGGAGGTAGACGCGACGATCACGTCAGCCCGCCCGGAGACCAGTGCCGGAATGCGATCCGGGAACGGCGTTTCCACCACTTCGGCCTCGACCCCGAGGATCTTCGCCAGGTCGTGGCAATAGTCCACATCGAAGCCGGCCGGTGAGTTGCTGGCATCGCGAAAGCCCATGGGCGGGAAGTCCAGGGTCACGGCGCAGCGCAGCTTGCCCGAACCGATGATGTCGTCGAGCTTGTCGGCCTGGGCAGTGGCGATAAAGGCGGTACTGAGAACAGCGCTGAGGGCTACGGCAAATGCGGGGTTTTTCATAGAGGCCTCGTTGATGTGAAGTGCTATTGAATATCGTATTGGAGATTTCGTATACGATATTAACAATAGCAACCAGCGTGCCTATTTCCAGTCCGAGGGGTGAATTAGTTGTCAGGCCTTGGCGTAGAGGTTTTGTAGCGCTGCAACCCGAGGCACGGTGACGCCAAGGTATCGGGGGCAGGTGTTACATATGGGAGCAGCGGTAGCGTGGGCGCCCCTTAAAGGAACACTGGCAGACGTTTTAATCGCGGGTGTACACGGTGGGCGCAGGAGCTGGCGCAGCCTGCGATCTTTTGATCTTCAGCGCGAGTTATCGCGATACTGACTCGGCGACAAACGGGTCAGCACCCGAAACTGCCGGCTGAAGGCACTGTGGTCGGTGTAACCACAGCGCAAGGCAATCCCGGTAATCGGTAACCCGGTGTGCAGTAGCAACCGCGAACCTTCTTCTTTCTGGAACGCCGGATGGTTGGACTGCGGCGATTGCAGGTCGCGGGAGATACCGGCCAGGCCCACGATTCGACGCTGTTCATCCTTCAAGGCGAGTTTGTGGGTCAGGCACCAGATCGACTGATTGCCATAATACAAATGCAGCTCCAGCTGATCGGCCAGTTCGCGACCGCTGGACAGCACTCGCCGATCCTGCTCGGTGTACAGCGGACCGGAGCGTTCCGGGAAGACCATTTCGGCGGTGCGCCCCAGCAGCTCGTCCACATGTTTGAGACCGCAACGCCGGGCCAGAGTCTGGTTGACGAAGGCGTAGCGGGCCTCGCAGTCCTTGATGAAAAACACCACGTCCGACAGGGTATCGAGCAACGGCGCGATGGGCTGAAGGCTGTTCAGCAGCGTCGGCAGATTGCAAGGTTCAAAGGTGGTGAGCGAGGGATACATGGCGCTGGGGGGCTGAGGGCGACCCCCGGGTTCATAGAGACTCGGCAGCGTGACCGAAACCCCAGGCGTGGTCATCACGCTGGCGGGGTATCGTCCAGGGACATCAGGGTTTCGATCCGCGCCGGGCTGAAGGGTGGGCGCGGTGCTGAGGGCTGCCAACCAAACAAATGCCGTACTGCGCCGCCACACACCCGGCCCTGACAGGCGCCCATGCCGCAGCGACTGGCGAGTTTGGCTTCGCGCCAGGCAGAGTGACCAGTCAATGCCGCGTAGGGCACGTCTTCGCAGCGGCAAACCAGGGTGTCGGGTTGGGCCAGGGACTTGAGTCGCGGGTCGAGGGCGAACGCGTTGTTCAGCGCCTTGGCGAAACCCTGCCAGCGCGCCCGACGTGGCCAGAATCGCTTGGCGGCTTCCAGATTGCCGACCGCAGCGTGGCCGGCAATCGCACCTTCCACCAAGGCCAGTTCACTGCCGCCGAACCCTGTGCATTCGCCCGCCGCATAATGATCGGCGCGGTTGCTGGCCTGCCAGGCATCCACTGCAATGGCTTGATCTTCGATGGCGCAACCCAGTGCCTGACCCAACTGGATATTCGGTATCAACCCGAAAGAACAGGCCAGCCGATCACATTCCAACTCAACGATGTTGTGTTGCTGTTGCAGGCGCACGCCTTCCACTCGGTCGGTGCCAAGCACCGCCAATACGTGGGTGGCGGTGCGGTAGTGGTGGTCGAACAGGCTGAACGATTGCAGCCATTTGCCAGGCCAGCGCGGCAGTTGCACGGCGAAACCGGCGACGGCGCTGCGGCTGGCCTGTTCGGCGATGCGTTGCACTTGCGCGCCATGCTGTCTGGCGGTGGCGGCACTGGCGAGTAACAGCGGGCCGCTGCCGGCGATCACCACGCGCTGGTTCTGCACCGGCAAACCGGCCTTGATCAGCGCCTGCAACCCACCCGCACCGGTGACTCCCGGCAGGGTCCAGCCGGGGAAGGGCAGCAGCAATTCACGGGCACCGGTGCACAGAATCAGTTTGTCGTAGCTGATCAACCAGCCATGGTCGTCATCTTCCACCAGCAGTTGTTTCGCGCCGGGGGCGGCGATCACCCGAGTACCGGCGTGATGGCGGATGTTGTTGCACGACGCCAGACGCTCGCGCAGGCGCCGGGCCTGACCGGGCACCTTGGCTTGAGGTCCGTCGCGCCAGATTTGCCCGCCCGGCAGCGGGTTGTCGTCGAGCATGACAATACGGGCGCCGCTGGGGGCGGCGGCAAGGGCCGCGCTCATCCCCGCAGGGCCAGCACCAATGATCAACAGATCAGCGTATTCATTCATGGGCGAGTCTCCACCTGCATGCCGTCACGGCACAGGGTCTGGCAAGCCAGGCGACGCCGGCCATCGATGGTCACCCGGCATTCCTGACAAATGCCCATGCCGCACAGCGGCGCACGGCGCTGACCGCTGACCGAGGTACGCGTGCAGCCGTCACTGGCCAACGCCAGGGCAGCGGCGACGCTGGTGCCTTCGGCGACTTTCAGGGCGTGGCCGTCCAGCAACAATTCAGGCATAGACCGGTTCTCCGAGAAAACGCTGGGGCAGATAAGGTTGTGCGGCCAGTGGCGGGGTTTCGTTGAACAGTTGCGCCACCAGTAAATCGGCGGTGCCGGGGGCGGTGGTGACGCCCAGTCCTTCGTGACCGACTGCCAGCCACAAGCCTCGACGTTGTGGATGTTGGCCCACCAGCGGCAAGCCGTCTGGGCTGGCCGCGCGCAAACCGGTCCAGGCACGGATGCCATTGAGCCGGGCCAGCCCCGGCATGTATTCGGCGGCACGCTTGAGCATTTTCGCGAGCATCCAGCCTTCGACCTGCGGGTCGGTGGTGCCGAATTGCCGCGAGGCGCCGATGAGCAGTTGCCCGGTGGGGCGCGGCTGGATATTGCAGGCGGTCGACGGCCCCGTGGCGTTGTGGGCACTGGTGACATAACCCAGTTCCACCAGCGTATGGGTGACGCTGCCGGGGTAGCGGTCAGTGATAAGCAAGTGGCCCTTTTTCGGCTCGATGGGCAATTCCGGGCACAGCTCGTTGGCTTGAATGCCGTTGGCCAGCACCACCGCATCGGCACTCAACCAGTGACCATCATCGAGGCGGACGCGGTTGCCATCGACCGCACTGACCCGTGCCCGGCGCTGGCGGATGTTCGGTGTTTCGAGCATCCATCCGGCCGTCGCCGGGGCGTATAGAATGCCGTCGCCAATGATCAGCAAGCCGCCTTCCAGTCCTTCGCTCAGTTCCGGTTCGCGCTGGCGCAGGGCATTGGCGCCGATCAGTTCGCAAGCCACGCCCTGGGCTTGCAGGTTCAGGAATTTGCTGTGGGCCACCGCCATTTCTTCGACATTCGCCGCCAGCCACAGCGTGCCGTTGCAGCGGTAGGCACAGCTGTCGGGCAGGTCCGCGCCCAGTTCGCGCCAGCGCTGCAACGAATATTGACTCAGGGCGAGTTCAGCGGGGTTGTCGTCGAGTACCAGCAAGTGGCCCATGCCGGCGGCCGTGGCGCCGTGCAGGCCGGCGTCCAGCACCAGCACCTGCAAGCCGCGACGGGCCAGCGCCTGGGCACAGGCAGCGCCGATAATGCCGGCGCCGATCACGATCACATCGGCCACCTGGCCCTCGTTCATGGGCGAATGCCCCAGGCGAACGGGTCGTCCTGTTCGATGATCAGGCTCGCCTCGGCACTGATGAACGCGCGACCACGAATGGTCGGCACGATGCGCTCACCCTGCAGTTCGTAGGAACCCTCGAACTCGCTGCCGATGACGCTGGCCTGGCGCCAGATCTGCCCCGGTTGCAATTTGTCGTCGGCGGCCAGGCATGCCAGTTTGGCACTGGTGCCGGTGCCGCAGGGCGAACGGTCATAGGCTTTGCCGGGGCAGAGCACGAAGTTGCGGCTGTCGGCGTGATCGTCATCGGCGAACAACTCGACGTGATCGATCAAGCCGCCGTCTTCACCGCGGATGCCTTGGTTTTCCAGTGCTTGCTGCACGGCGAAGGTGTAATCGGTCAGCGCTTGGAGGTTGTCGCCAGCCACCCGCAGGCCATGCTCGGCGATCAGGAAAAACCAGTTGCCGCCCCAAGCGATATCACCGACCACTTGGCCGATGCCCGGCACCTGCACTGCCAGCGCCTTGCGATAACGGTAGGCCGGTACGTTGCGCACGCTCACCGAATGGTCTTCGTGCAGGGTTGCCTGCACCGTGCCCACCGGCGTTTCGATGCTGTGCACGCCGGGGCCGATCTTGCCCAGGTGCGCCAACGACGCCACCAGGCCGATGGTGCCGTGGCCGCACATGCCCAGATAACCGGTGTTGTTGAAGAATATCACCCCGGCACAGGCGCCAGGGTCCACCGGCGTGCAGAGCAGGGCGCCCACCAGTACGTCACTGCCCCGTGGTTCCAGCATACAGGCGGCGCGCCATTGATCATGCTGCTCGGCTAACACCTTGCGCCGTTCGGCCATGCTGCCAGTGCCCAGGTCGGGAAAGCCGGCGGTCACCAGGCGGGTCGGTTCGCCGCCGGTGTGGGAGTCGATCACACAGATGCGTTTCATGGGAGGGCCACGTCCATTCGGTTGAGTGAACGCAAGAGTGGCCCGTGCGGCGGGGTGCCGGCTTGATGGATTTAGCCTGTGTCGATGACGAAATCGGCACAGTATCCGCAGCTGTCAGTGGCTGTGGGGCAGGTGCTCGAACAGGGTCGTGCAGACGCCGGCAATGTGCTCGTCCAGTAGCTTCACCGCCAGGTCCACATCCCCGGCGCGGCAGGCCGCCAGGATCTCGCGGTGTTCGTGATCGGCCCGTTCCTTGCCGGCCGACAAGCTCATCTGCATGCGTAGATAACGCTCCAGCTTGTCGTTGACCGAACGGATCAGACTCACCAGAAACGGTCGCTGCGCCGGCTCGTACAGGCAGGAATGCAGTTCCCAGTTGAGCTCGGCCCAGCGCCCCACGTCGTCCTCGCCGATGAACTCCTGACAGATGCGCTCGGCACGGGCGAAGGTCTCTTCGGTCATGTTCGGAATGGCCAGGCGCAGAATCTTGTCCTCCAGCAACATCCGCACTTCGAACATTTGCGCCAGTTCCGCATCGGAAACCCGCGTGACCATCGCCCCGCGATTGCGCTGGAACATCACCAACCCTTCGGCCTCCAGCCGCTTGAGCGCTTCGCGCACCGGGATCTTGCTGACATTGAACTGGCGGGCGATGTCGTCCTGGCGGATCGGCTCATCCTCGGCAAAATGCCCGGCGACAATCGCATCCCGCAGATGGCGGGTGATGATTTCCGAAGTCGAAGGCGTGTTGCCAAGGTCGGGTGCGTTGAGTTTGGGTAGGTTCACGGCGGCGGTCATTTGGAGTGAGATAGCGCTAGGGTATACGAAATTCTTTTGCTGATCTTCCCCGGTTCGACGTCGATGCACCCGTTTTCATTCAGGCCTGCGCCGCGTCGACTTCACCCATCGGCCTGGCTCTGTCAGCGACCTTGCGCGAGCGTCACTGACTTTACGTCCAGAAGGTCTCTCAAGGTCCGCACTCATGGTTGGGGGCATCCTTTTTGAGAAGGAGAAAGCTGCCCCCAATATGCCCCCGGATGCGCTGGAATAAAGCGGATCTTGACGGATTGCACTGGAAGGCTGAAGGCATTAAGCGCAGTAAACCTGGTCCTCTTGGAGGTGGCCTGCAGGCCTTCTCAGAGGCTATCCGGATCCCCTTCCGCACTTGCATCGATCGAGGTTGTCATCCTCTTTGTCTGCAGCGGGGGGGGGGGCGATTCATGTCAATGATCACGGCATTGACCAGTTTATTGAAAAAGCCGCACACCAGCGGCACGATGAGGAAGGCTTGGTGGGCTGCACCGTATTTTTGTGTCACGGTCGTCATGTTGACGATGGCTGTCGCGGTAGAACCGAGGGCAATCCCCCCGAATCCTGAAGCAATCACGCTGGCTTCGTAATCGCCCCCCATACAGCGGAAGACCACAAAATACGTATAGGCTTTCATTTCATCGGTGAGCGTGGAATCTACCTCGGCTGGCATACAAGCGTGATTGACCAGCATCGCTCTGAGAAGGCTAGCTGAAGCATCGGGGGTTCTCGTTCAGCAATCATGTTGCGTTGTGGCGCGAAATGCCGCCTACGCCTCCCGCCAGCTTTCAATCGGCATTGGCGGTTCAGAAGAGCCGCGGAAATAACCGGTGGATACGAAGACCAGTACGTTGTATTTGCGGGCCAGGACATCAAGTATGTAGGCAGTCCCCTTACATTGGCGCCGTCGTACGGGGAGTCGCCTAACTCACCAAGCTGTGCTTTTCTACAGAGTCATGATGCTGTCGCCATTGACGTGGGCTGACCCCAAACCAGCGGCGGAACGCTCGCGAGAACGCACTGGCTTCGGAGTAGCCTAGTAAGGGCGCCAACTCGGAAATTGGTAGTTGATGCAGTTGCAAGTAATGCGTTGCAAGCTCACAACGGGTTTTGTCTACCAAGACGGTAAATGGGAGTCCTTGGTCACGAAGCCGGCGCTGTAACGAGCAACTGGTCAGCCCCATGCTCTGCGCGATATCTTCCAGCATAGGCTCACCACTCAATAACTTATGGCGGACCTGTACCTTAGTGTCATCCACAATATTGGGAGCTGTTTTTTCGTGCATGTTCAGTTGACGGATAGCGTCTTGCATAACCATTAACAGGGTCGGATCGCTTCCAGGCATTTTTCGCCCTAGGTCAGCTTTGGGGATGATCAGTGAATTGCAAGGCTGCCCGAAATGCACCGGGGTATTAAATAAGCGGCAATGGTCGTGCCAGGACTCAGGTCGGGGGTGCTCGAAGTGAACGGCGCGAGGGGCCCATTGACTGCCGAGCGCATGACGGATCAAGTTGTTGATGATGCCCAGCGACAGTTCGGCATCCTGGCGTTTGCTAATAATTGCACTATGACGTACCTGATAATCAAAACGATAACACTCGCCGTCATCGACCAGGCGGATGAGGCTATTGTGTTGATGGTACGGGAAAGCGCGGGCGACATTGATCAACGCCTGTTCGACTGTCGATGAGCAGAGCCCGATGTAGCCGAGAAGTCCAAGGGCCTGAGGTTTGAACTGATGACCAAAATAAAGTCCGAAATTATCGCATCCGGACTGCCGAGCGGTTTCCTCGAAAACTTTGCAGTAGTTTGGCAGCCCTACACTCTGGGTCGGATGCTGCAAGTCTTCAGGACTGATACCTGAAACGCCCAGAATTCGATCAGCGTCACCTCCATACTGATTGATAAAGGTATAGAGACCACTCGCTGCGGCTGCCAAAACCCCAGTGTTTCGGTTGCCGATACTGGCCGACATTTGGATAGAAATATCGGACTCTGGAGCAAGGACTGGGGTCATAATGCATTTCTCTTATTATTATGAGGGAAGGTGTCATAGCAAGTAGCATGCCATTATGACAACCTATCTAGGCTCGATATCTTCACCAGCACCAGTGGTCCTTTCTGGTGCGTATCGTGTTTTTTGTACCCATCTTGAAAGGAGGGGCATGTGTTCTTTTGAAACGCCGGACTACTGACGAGTCCTCAAGCTGTGATCTGTGCCAGTTGGCCATCCAGATAACGCTGGCACAACTCAACGCTTTGCTGGACCCAGTTTGCCTCGAGGCTACGTACTTGCTGGGTGTCAGAGTGGGTTACGGTCCAGGCAAGAAGCTGGATTCGCCGTTGGATTATGAAGGTGGGGATCATTGCGATGTCGCTGGCTTCCAGGCGGGCGACAGTTGCATAACCGCACAACCAGTTCTCGATCCAGTCGTTCAGCCTTTCATGATGCTCGTGAAAACTTACCGCTGCGGCCAGGTCGTGCATGTACCAGCCTAAACCGCAATCATCAAAATCGATCACATGAGTTTTGTCCTGCTCAATGAGCAGGTTTGTCAGACGAAGGTCTGCGTGAATCAGGCCGTAGCGCTTTTCATTTTGACCATAGCGAGACAACATCTTTGCCACAACCTGCATCGTGTCTTCGATCAGACTTGAACCGTGGCTGTCCAGGCGGGCTGCATTTCTCCAGTTTCCCCAGTGACCGTTCGGCCCGACCATAGTTTGGTGATCCCAGACAATCCGTTGGAACTCGGCAGGGCGTTGCCATTCCTGACTGTGCTTATGCAACTTTGCAGTAATAGCGCCAAGGCGCATGAAGGCGCCGGGATCGACATCTGCTGTGGGTTCGCAGCCATCTACCCAATGGAATAGCACCATGTTAAGCATGCTACCAGTTGCCACTCGAGCTTTCTGCACGTAACGCCCATCCCGGCCAGATATGGGGCGTGGTACCTGAATGCCTGATTCATGCAGTGAATTAAGCCAGTTCAGCTCACTCTCGACATCGGCTTGCTGGTGATAACCAAGCTTATGCACTCGCAAGGCGTAGCGATGCCCTGCCGGCGTATCGATACGATAGGTGGCGTTCTCTGAGTGGCAAAGCAATGTTACGTGCCCTTGCACAGCGGGTGGATAGCAGCGGTTCAGTATATCAATGGCCAAAGTGTGCTGAGTCTGCAGGTCAATTGCTTCATGTTGGGGGGTGAACATAGTGCAGCTCCTGAGCGTCCTGATGGAAAGTGATAATCAGGATGGGGGGACGCTCGGGGACGCGCTTGACCTTGGGTGAACGTAATTTGACAGCAGGCGGCATTTGCAAGAACTAGCTGAGTAACTTGACTGGGAGGCGAGTAATGACTCACTCAAGGTCAAGTCGTGTCTAGAAACCACCGGCACTATTTCCCTCAAGCAATCGAAACGCGAAAACCATGTTTTGCACCTTTTGTATGCCTCGGGAGGCCCGGATTACTATGCTGAAAACCAACGCTTTTTCTGTGGAACACAGTAGTTCGCTCTCGTCGCGCAACCGCGAGATGATTGAGCGGCGGCGCAGAGTGATGGGGCCGGCCTATCAACTGTTTTATCAGAATCCCTTACACCTGGTTCGCGGTGAAGGTGTCTGGGTTTACGACGTCGACGGGCAACGGTACCTGGACGTCTATAACAACGTACCGGCAGTCGGCCATTGCCATCCGTACGTAGTAGATGCGCTTTGCCGACAGGCCCGTCTACTCAATACCCATACCCGTTACCTGCACGATAACGTGCTGGATTTTGCCGAGAAGCTGGTCGGGACTATGCCTCCCGAACTGAGCCAGACGATGTTCACTTGCACGGGTAGCGAGGCCAATGACCTTGCCGTGCGCATCGCTCGTGAATACACCGGCGGCACTGGTGTGATTATCACTGGTTACGCCTACCACGGTCTGACAGCGAGCATCGCGGAACTCTCGTCATCAATGGGACCTGGGGTCGCAGTTAGCCAGAGTGCGCGCATGGTTGCGGCGCCAACGCACAATCCGAAAAACCCTGAAGAGGTTGGCCGACGCTTTGCCGCTGACGTTCGTGCAGCTTTAGCCGATATGCGTCGGCATGGAATTAAACCAGCGGCCTTGCTACTGGATACTTTCTTTACCAGTGACGGTGGTTTCTTCGAGCCGGCAGGTTTTCTTCGCGAAGCCGTAGAGGCGGTGCGTGAAGCTGGTGGAATCTATATCGCAGATGAAGTTCAGCCCGGTTACGGACGTTCAGGCCGTCATATGTGGGGTTTCGAGTGCCATGGTTTAGTCCCTGACATCGTCACCCTGGGTAAACCGATGGGTAATGGTCACCCTATGGCGGGTATCACTATCAGGCCGGAAATCCTCCATCGCTTTGCCACTGAATCGAGCTACTTCAACACCTTTGCCGGGAACCCGGTGTCGTCTGCCGTTGGCCTGGCGGTACTGGAAGTTATCGAGCAGGAAAACCTCATGGCGAGTGCCCACGAGACCGGCAAGCATTTGCTTGAGGGCTTGAATGGCATTGCCGACCGCTACCCGGTCATCGGTGAGGTCCGTGGCATGGGTTTGTTTGCGGGAGTGGATTTCACAACGCCAACCGGCGCCCCTGACGCTCAAACAGCTGCCAAAGTGGTTAACGGTCTGCGTGAGGAGAAAGTCCTGATCGGTGCGTCTGGTCCGCATGCCCACACGCTTAAAATCCGACCCCCGTTGGTATTTCAGCGTGAGCATGCGGATATTCTTCTCAGCAGCCTGGAGCGTGTTCTCGGACGCCTCTGATCACGGTATTTGAATATTTCCCAAAAAATGACAAAAAAATATAATGGAGAGAACCATGATCTATGCCCACCCCGGTACTGAAGGCGCTATCGTTTCGTTCAAAGCCAAATACGGCAACTACATCGGCGGCGAGTTCGTCGCGCCTGTCAAAGGTCAGTACTTCACCAATACCTCGCCCGTGAATGGCCAACCGATTGCCGAATTCCCGCGTTCCACGGCCGAAGACATCGACAAGGCCCTGGATGCTGCCCACGCCGCTGCCGATGCCTGGGGCGCCACCTCCGCCCAGGCGCGCTCGCTGGTGCTGCTGAAAATCGCCGACCGCATCGAACAGAATCTGGAAACCCTGGCGATCACCGAATCCTGGGACAACGGCAAAGCCGTGCGCGAAACCCTCAACGCCGACATCCCGCTGGCCGCCGACCACTTCCGCTACTTCGCCGGTTGCCTGCGCGCCCAGGAAGGCAGCGCTGCCGAAATCGACGGCAACACCGTGGCCTATCACATCCATGAACCGCTGGGCGTGGTCGGGCAGATCATCCCGTGGAACTTCCCGATCCTGATGGCCGCCTGGAAACTCGCCCCGGCGCTCGCTGCCGGTAACTGCGTGGTACTCAAGCCTGCCGAACAGACCCCGCTGGGCATTACCGTGCTGGTCGAGCTGATCGGCGACCTGCTGCCACCGGGCGTGCTGAACATCGTGCAAGGTTTCGGCAAAGAAGCCGGCGAAGCCCTGGCCACCAGCAAACGCATCGCCAAGATTGCCTTCACCGGCTCGACCCCGGTCGGCTCGCACATCATGAAATGCGCCGCCGAAAACATCATTCCATCGACCGTGGAACTGGGCGGCAAGTCGCCGAACATCTTCTTCGAAGACATCATGAAGGCCGAGCCGTCCTTCATCGAGAAAGCCGCCGAAGGCCTGGTGCTGGCATTCTTCAACCAGGGCGAAGTCTGCACCTGTCCTTCCCGTGCACTGGTGCAAGAGTCGATCTACGACGAATTCATGCAGGTAGTGATGAAAAAGGTCCTGCAAATCAAACGTGGCGACCCGCTGGATACCGACACCATGGTCGGCGCCCAGGCGTCCGAGCAGCAATTCGACAAGATCCTTTCGTACCTGGAAATCGCCAAGGGCGAAGGTGCCGAACTGCTGACCGGTGGCAAGGTGGAAAAACTCGAGGGCAACCTGGCAAGCGGGTACTACATCCAGCCGACGCTGCTCAAGGGCACCAACAAGATGCGCGTGTTCCAGGAAGAAATCTTCGGCCCGGTGGTGAGCATCACCACCTTCAAGGACGAAGCCGAAGCCCTGGCCATCGCCAACGACACCGAGTTCGGCCTGGGTGCCGGCCTCTGGACCCGCGACATCAACCGCGCCTACCGCATGGGCCGCGCCATCAAGGCCGGCCGTGTGTGGACCAACTGCTACCACCTGTACCCGGCCCACGCCGCGTTCGGCGGCTACAAGAAGTCCGGCGTCGGCCGTGAAACCCACAAGATGATGCTCGACCACTATCAGCAGACCAAAAACCTGCTGGTGAGCTACGACATCAATCCGCTGGGCTTCTTCTAAACACCAGGGTCGGTACGGGAGAGTGTCGCCCACCGGATTCATATAGGGGGCACTCTTACAACAAGAAGCTGCCCGGTTCAACGCGCTGGTCGGATTGGATCTACCTCGGTTTGATGGCCGTGGGATCCATCTACCTCCAATGGACTACGCATCAACAAGCCAGCGCGTCGGGGCTCAAGTAGCCCGCTACACGTACGGTAGAAACCTATCCCAATAAAAAAGGAACCGTTATGTTCGAGACTACCACATACCCTATTCCCGACTCAGTGCGAGAACGTGCGTATCTGGATAACGATCAATATCTGCAGATGTATCAGCAGTCCATTGAAAACCCTGAGCTGTTTTGGGGGGAGCAGGCGTCACGCTTTCTCAGTTGGTTCAAACCTTGGGACCAGGTATATCAAGACGGCATAAACAGTGGTGCAACCCGGTGGTTCCAGGGGGGGCAACTGAATGTTTCGTATAACTGCATCGACCGCCACCTGAGCGAGCGTGGCGATCAGGTCGCCATCATTTGGGAGGGTGATAGCCCTTCAGAGTCGGTGCAAGTCACCTACAACGAACTACACCGTCAAGTCTGCCGCTTGGCTAACGTGTTGAAAAGTCGTGGTGTGAAGAAAGGCGAACGGGTCTGTATTTACATGCCTATGGTCATTGAAGCGGTCTATGCCATGCTGGCATGTACGCGCATAGGTGCAGTCCATACCGTGGTGTTCGGTGGCTTTTCCCCAGACGCTCTGCGTGACCGCATCAACGATGCGAACTGCACCACGGTGATTACCTCCAACGAGGGTGTTCGTGGCGGCAAACGCGTTCCGCTCAAGGTCAATACCGATCTGGCCCTGGTCAGTTGCCCACAGGTAACTACCGTATTGGTTGTGCGACGTACTGAAAGTCAATGCGCATGGGTGGACGGGCGAGATCTGTGGTACCACGAAGCTATAAGCGTTGCCGATGATGTCTGTGTGGCAGAGCCAATGGATGCCGAAGCACCATTGTTCATCCTCTACACGTCAGGTTCTACGGGTAAACCCAAAGGGGTTGTGCATACCACGGGCGGTTATCTGCTTCAGGTCTGCATGACGCACAAATATGTGTTCGACTATCACGGTGGTGACATCCATTGGTGTACCGCCGACATTGGGTGGATCACGGGTCACAGCTATGTGGTCTACGGTCCACTGGCAAACGGCGCGACGACACTGATTTTTGAAGGCGTGCCGACTTATCCTGATGCATCGCGCCTTTGGCAGGTGGTGGATAAGCATCAAGTGAATATCTTCTATACAGCCCCAACGGCTATCCGCGCCCTGATGCGCGAAGGTGACGATCCAGTGCGGGCCACCAGCAGGAAAAGCCTGCGTATGCTGGCCACTGCGGGTGAGCCGATCAATCCAGAGGCCTGGGAGTGGTTTTACAAGGTGGTCGGTGAACGGCGTTGCCCAATTCTCGACACATGGTGGCAGACCGAAACAGGTGCCATCATGATCGCACCGCTGCCAGGTGCGACTGCGCTCAAGCCAGGATCGGCAACTCGTCCATTCTTTGGTGTACAACCAGTATTGTTGGATGATAGTGGTCGGGAGGTTCACGGCCCTGGCTCCGGAGTTCTCGCAATCAAAGCCAGCTGGCCAGGCCAGATACGCACGATTCACGGCGACCATTCCCGGTACGTAGAAACCTATTTCAAACCCTACCCAGGCCATTACTTCACAGGAGACGGCGCGCGCCGTGACGAGGACGGCTATTACTGGATCACAGGTCGTGTCGATGATGTGATCAACGTTTCCGGCCACCGGATCGGCACAGCAGAGGTTGAAAGCTCGCTGGTGCTTCATGAGTCTGTGGCCGAGGCGGCAGTGGTCGGGTATCCCCATGATGTAAAGGGGCAGGGCATCTATGCCTTTGTAACCACAATGCGAAACGTGGAGCCGACTGAGGCATTGAAGAGAGAGTTGGTGGCGATGGTCAGCAAGGAAATCGGCAGTTTTGCTAAACCCGAGCTGGTGCAATGGGCCCCTGCATTGCCGAAGACTCGCTCAGGAAAAATTATGCGCCGGATCCTGCGCAAGATTGCTTGCAACGAGTTGGATACACTTGGAGATATCAGTACATTGGCCGATCCTGCAGTGGTGGATGAGTTGATCGGTAAGCGATTGAATCGCGAGGCAACTCTTTAAGCGCTGCAACGCAGAGAGTCCGATACAGAAGGGTTCTCTGCAATTTTTCCAGGCGAGTTTTTTCGAAAGTTAACACTCCCTTACGTGGGGGGTGATGACCCGTCGGCCAGCCGCCTGTCCTATCTGGCATTACTCTATTCGATTGTCAGTTAATCGAAATCCTCACGTGCAACTTCTGCCATCCCCTCTGCCTGTCAACACTCAATCCCGGCTTACACAAAAACTTTGAATGAGCCTTTGATAATCGGGCTCTGAAGCAGAGTGAAACCTCGTCTGAAGCATCCCCTTCAGACCTGCCACTGGGTCCGAAGCCCCCCCCAAATTCCCCGTCCGTCGTCAAGCTTCAGTCCACGACGGTCGACTTGATAGCAGGTCTTTAAATTTGTCATCTGCGGTCAAGTTTGAATCGCTGAAGGAGCACAACATGCTTTGCAGTTATCCCTAGAGGAGGGTCGCTGATGTTTACATCATTGCAAGGCAAAAGTGTTTTAGTCACTGGAGCAAGTGCTGGTATCGGACTTGGAATCGCCCGTGGTTTTGCCCTTCAAGGGGCCAATGTCGCGCTCAGTGCTCGTACGGCAGCGAAGCTGGATGCAGCGGTTGAAAGTCTGCGCGCCGAGGGGCTGAACGTCCGTGGATTCGTCGCTGACGTGGCCGACGCAGGCAGCGTAAAGGCGCTAATCGAGGCCGTAGCTGATACTCATCAAGGGCTGGATATTCTGTGTTGTAACGCCGGAGTTTTTCCATCTGCAAGTCTGGACACGCTCTGCGAGTCCGATTGGGACCATGTGATGGGGACGAATGCCAAAGGCACATTTTTTTGTGTGCAAGCAGCTCTTCGGTACCTTCGCAAAGCTCAATATGGCCGCGTCATTCTCACCTCATCTATCACGGGACCGATCACTGGCTTCCCAGGTTGGGCACACTATGGTGCGAGTAAGGCTGCACAACTCGGGTTCATGCGTACTGCTGCAATAGAACTGGCGCGAGACGGTATAACGATAAACGCCTTGTTACCAGGCAACATTCTGACCGAAGGTCTCCAGGACATGGGTGAGGGTTACCTCGCCGATATGGCCGCCTCGATTCCGCTGAAGCGCCTTGGCATCATCGAAGACATCGCGAATGCGGCACTGTTTTTTGCCTCCCGAGAAGCCGGATATGTTACAGGCCAGAGCCTGATCATAGATGGCGGTCAAATTCTTCCAGAATCGCTACAGGCCCTGGCCTGATACAAAAGGAGTAATGCCGTGACGATGATTAATGAACCATTCAATGCCCCAGCTACCGATGTGCAGAGACTGCGCAAGAACTCTGTAGGGCTGTTCGGCGTGCTCTTCATGACGGTGGCGACCGCAGCACCAATTACTGCGATGCTCGGTAACGTACCTATTGCAGTCGGCAGCGGGAACGGTCAATACGCTCCAGCAGGCTATTTGGTGGCGACTATCATTCTGGCGCTTTTTTCCGTTGGCTACTCCCAGATGGCAAAGTACATCACCGCGACCGGTGCATTCTACGGCTTCATCTCACATGGCTTGGGTCGCGTGATCGGAATGGCTTCGGGTATGGCCGTGACACTGACCTACATCGTGTTTGAGGCTGCCTTGGTAGGTATTTTCGCATTCTTCTGCCAAGACCTGATTATGACGATGACCGCCATCAAGATACATTGGATGGTCTTCGCCCTATTGATGCTGTGCGCCAATGGCGTGCTTTGTTATTTTGACTTAAGTCTCGCCGCCAAGGTCCTGGGTTTGTGCTTGTGCCTGGAAATCCTGATGCTGGGGATGATGGCGTTTGCCGTGCTTTTCCACGGTGGAGATGCGCAAGGTCTCCACGTAGATTCGATTAATCCACTCAATGCTTTTAAACCTGCCGAGGGTGTTGCAGGGGCGAGTGCAGGATTGGGATTGTTCTTCGCATTCTGGTCGTGGGTGGGTTTCGAGTCGACGGCAATGTATGGCGAGGAGTCCCGAGATCCGAAACGCATTGTTCCGTTAGCAACCATGTTAGCGGTGGTGGGCATCGGTGTATTTTACGTGTTCGTTTCCTGGATGGCCGTGGCCGGTACAGGGCCTGCTGAAGCAATACGCCTGGCACAAAACCCAGCGACTGCCGCTGAGTTATTCTATGGTCCGACCCGCACCTACCTGGGAGAGTGGGCCGTTACACTGTTCAAGATACTCGTCGTCACGGGCTCTTTCGCTTGTGGCATGGCTTTCCATAGCTGCGCATCACGTTACATTTACGCGATGGGGCGCGAAAACCTCTTTGATTGCCTCGGTCGGAGCATTGGTCGCACGCACTCACGTCACGGGTCTCCTCATGTGGCATCAACGTGTCAGAGTGTGATTGCTACGCTGATAGTTCTGGGTTTCTGGGCAGCCGGCAAAGACCCATATGCCGATATGTATACGTTGCTGGCGATCCTCGGGACCATGGGTATCATGATCGTTCAGGCACTTTGTGCCTTTGCGGTGATCGCCTATTTTCACTTCACACCTGAAAATCGCCACAACGCAAACTGGTTCAAGACCTTTCTCGCGCCATTGATCGGTGGCATTGCGATGCTGTACGTGGTCTATCTGCTCTGGATTAACATGGACTTCGCAGCCGGCAGTGCTTCGGAATCTATCCTGTATAAATTGACCCCCTACATCGTGGCGGCGAGCTTTTTGTTGGGCGGCGGCATTGCGTTATATTTCAAATACTTCAACAAAATTAAGTATCAGGTTATTGGTCGGATTGTGTTGGATGACCAGCGAAGCATTGCTTAAGGCGCGACTCGCGCTGTAAGTGAAGGAGGGCTTGAGAGGCCGTCATTTTTTGATGTTCATCGCCATGATGGCTCAGAATGTGGCGGCTTTATTAAAAAATAGACCTCGGTTTCGGTTTTTCGCTAAGGAAACTCGAGCAACAGTCAATTGCCCTGGTCCGCCAGTTGTTGCATTCGACCTGACAGTCTCTTGAACCGCATTTGACCAGCACGCCCCTGACTATGACCGACAGATGACGACCCATAGGAGACGCTCATACCAGAGATGACAGATCCGTCTCCGCCGGGTAATTCCCCTGAATCCAGGCGTCAGATTGTTTTTTTGCCAGCCTGATGGCTGTAGTCATATGCGGTACGATTCTTTCTTGGTCATGTCAGATTTTTCGTTAATGAATTCAATCTGACTCTCTACGATGCGCCGGTGCTTGGTAAGTGACGACGGACTTTGGAGCCACCCGGCAGGTGATTCTGGTTGCGATCGATTATTTCTAACGTGTGACGCCAAGTGTCTGCATCATCGTAGGGCCAGTGCCGCGTAAGACGCGTGGTGTTCGTTCCCTATCTTCGCAATTGGTCCAGGTAGTCAGCCCACAATTGCGCGGCATCTCAGTGCGCCAGGCATCCGGTGCGACAGTGATAACTCCAGCACGATAGGGTCAACGGCCAAGTGTTCATGCGCGATGGTCCGGTAGGTAGCGCGAAAGCCGAGAGCGGTGATGTTGTACTCCGGCCAGATGCGTTGGAAGGACTTGAGCATCGAAGTCGGATTGATTGGTCGGCCAGGGTAGGCCGGCGAAGTGAACACCTAGCCCTTTCCTTGCTCATCAACCACAAAGGTTTTCCGAAGCTCGCGCAGCAGAACCAAGGTTTGTTCCGGCAAAGGAACACGACCTCCGGCGAAACCGAGAATGGCGCGGATGATAGTGCGCACGCGTTTGGCCATGGCCATGGTGCCTTGGCTGCGAAGTGTGGTCAGAATCGCGCTGATGTGCTCCAGCTTGATTTCGGTGACCGGCTTCTTGCCTATGAGCGGGAAGACATGGTTGGTCAATGCGCCCCGGAAGCCGGCGAGGGACTTGCTGCCGGGTTCGGTCAAGGATCGGACTAAGGCATCGCTGAGTTTTCATCTGAAAGCAGGGGCCTTCTCTGGAGGCATCATGTGGGGACATCACTTTCAAAATGACCGGAATTTGCCCCCAATTGTGCCCCATGATCCTTGGAAGTCAGTGGAATTTAACGGACGGTCTTGGACTGGAAAGTCTCGTAATGTGCCGTATTAAAAGGGGTTGCCATTGTTTCTAGAGGCCTTCTCAAAGACTATCCGGATCCCCAAAGAACATCTGGATCCGCGACCGCAACCAGCGCTCACCCGGATCATTGTCCTGCGATCCGCGCCAGGCCATGTGCAGTTCAAAACTGCGCACCGGCAATGGCGGATCTTCCGCACGCACACCACCCGCGGCAGTCAGTGCATCAGCCGTGTAATCCGGCACCGTAGCCACGATGTCGGTGCCGGAAAGCAGGGTACCCAGCCCATTGAACTGCGGCACCGCGAGCACCACATGACGCTTGCGCCCGAGCTTTTCCAGTTCTTCATCTATGAAGCCGCTGAGGTCGCCGGCGAACGACACCAGTGCATGGGGGCGAGCGCAGTAGTCATCCAGGCTCAGCGGCCCCGGCACGGTGTCGGCGCGCAACAGCTTCGGCTTGCTGCGGCGCAGTACCTTGCGCTTGGCATTGGCCGGCAGGTCGGTGGTGTAACTGACGCCGATGGAGATCTCACCGGATGCCAGCAACCCCGGCATCAGGATGTAGTTGACCCGGCGCACCACCAGCACAATCCCCGGCGATTCGGCACGCAGGCGCTTGAGCAGCATGGGCAGCAGGGCGAACTCGACATCGTCCGACAGGCCGATGCGGAACACCGCGGTACTTGTGGCAGGATCGAACTCGGCGGCACGGCTGACGGCCGTGGAAATCGAGTCCAGAGCCGGCGACAGCAGGGCGAAAATCTCGATCGCCCGGGCGGACGGCTCCATGCTGCGGCCGGTACGCACGAACAACGGATCGTCGAACAACCCGCGCAGGCGCGAAAGCGCCGCACTGATGGCAGGCTGGCCGAGGAACAGTTTTTCCGCAGCTCGGGTCACGCTGCGTTCGTGCATCAATGTTTCGAAAACGATCAACAGGTTCAGGTCGACACGACGCAGGTCATTACGATTCATCTGGAGTCCTGGCAGAGTCAGCAAACTTGACGTGAGCGGCCATATGAGAACAATGGCCAGCGGGAATATTACGGGGAAAGACTGGTACTCTGCACCGGGTAATTCCGATTTCCTGCCAAGGAGGCCAGTTTCCGGCGGCATTTGACGATGCCGTGGAATCAATGACAGGCATGTCGACTATTAATAGCCACTGATAGTGTTGGGTTCAAAGCCCAGCTAGAGTTCAAGGCATTAGAGGTTCATTTGGCGAGGTTTGCGATGTCCCGCACGATCCGTTTTCACAAGTTTGGTCCAGCCGAGGTGCTCAAATGCGAAGAGCATGCGGCGGCTCTGCCTGCACCGGGCGAAGTGCAGGTGCGCGTCGAAGCGATCGGCATCAGTTGGTATGACACTCTGTGGCGCCAGAACCTGGCCTCGTCCCATGCCCGGCTGCCTTCAGGCCTCGGTCAGGAGATGGCCGGTATCGTCACCGCTGTCGGTGAGGGTGTGGATGACCTGGCCGTCGGTGACAAAGTCGCCAGTTTCCCGGCCCAGAGCCCGAACGATTATCCGGTCTACGGCGAACTGATTGTACTGCCGCGCTCGTCGGTGACCCGCTACCCGGATGTGCTCAGCCCGATCGAAGCCAGCGTGCACTACACACCGTTGCTGGTTGCCTATTTCGGCTATACGGATCTGGCACGGGTCAAACCCGGGCAGTTTGCCCTGGTGACCGATGCCAGCCATTGCGCCGGACCCTCGTTCGTACAGCTGGGCAAGGCCTTGGGTGTTCGAGTGATCGCTGCGACCAAGAGCGAACAAGAGCGTGAATACCTGCTGTCGCTGGGTGCCGAGAAAGTCATCGTCACCGAAGAAGAAGATCTGCTGATGCGGATCAACAAAATCACCGATAACCGCGGCGTGGATGTGGTGTTCGATGGTTTGGGCGGTCCGCAGATGTCCTTGCTTGGCGATGTGCTGGCGCCACGCGGCAGCCTGGTGCTGTACGGCCTGCAAGGTGGCAACCAGACGCCTTTCCCGGCTTGCGCAGCGTTCCAGAAGAACATTCAGTTCTTCGTACACTGCATCGGCAACTTCACGGGCAAGCCGGAACTGGGCATCACCCAGGACCAGGTCGCACTGCAACGTGCCTTGCGCGACATCAATCAGCTGACCGCCGACCGCGTTCTGCTGCCGCTCAAGACTCGGGTCTTCCCGTTTGCCGAGTTTGTCGAAGCACACCGCTACATGGATGAATGCCCATGTCGCGAAAGGGTTGCGCTGCAGGTCGAACCGGCATGACGCTCGCCCAGGACGCCATCCGATAACCCTGCTCAAGAGTCCGTGCCACACGGACTCTTTCGTTTCAGCCCCCCCAAAAAATACCGTCGATCCGCAGGCCGGTCCAGCAACTGAACTGGTTTTTGCTCGTAATCTGTAGCTTCTAATCAGCCACTAAGCCCTGATAATTGAATGATTACTTTCATCTCAAGGAATGAGTCATGGCTGGGTGTCAGGCTGTAACTTTTCAATGTGCGCCGTTGGTGCAAATCTCCAAATTAGTTCGTTGTTGTGTAGTCGCCAAAAAGACAACGACAACTTTCTTCTTTATTTCTTGTGTTAAGTGTCTGTGGGACTTTGTCGGACGTTTCCTAGGACTACGACATCAATCGAGAAAACCCTTGCCAGCCGGGCGCTACAGCCTCTCCTGCGTCATTAAGTCGAGAGGGTGTTGCGATCATTTCAAATGATTTCCGGAAAATTCAAGTGCTAGCATTTGGCAATAAAGTCCATGACTTCATTCGTGTAGACAGTCCGATGGGATTTACTGTCTGCGCGATGTTGAACTTACGAGCATCAGGTAAATAAAGATGACCAGCATCCATGACCAAGCGATGAACTATGTCTATCAACAAGTGCTGCAGCGATTGCTGGGTTTTTTCTCGCGCGCCGAACGTACCGCATTGCAATTGTTGATTCAGCGCCTGGCGGTAGCGGCGGGGGGTATGGAGCACATTGGCGATTACAAGGTGTTGGCGATCCAGTCCGGGGCCCGTGACAACTGCTACACCCTGGCACTGTTGCGCGCTGCGCAGTTGACCATTGCCACACGGGCGCCAGCGACATTCCAGTTGCGTATCGCCTCGTTGCGGTTGAACGGGACAAGCTGCGTAGCCGTGGAAAACATGCACCGGACCAACAGCGCATTGTTTGTCTATGACGACCCCCGGGTCGAAATGTTGATGGTCGATGATCGTGAAGTCTTGCCGTTCAACCACCTGACGCCGATCTCCGACGCCGGTCGCGAGTCCAGCCGCCTGAACCAGCTGCTGATCGGCCATCGCCGGGAACGGCGCGGCGGGTTCGACCTGTGGGATGACGGTTATCTGGCCACGGGGGAATTCTACGGACAAATCGCCCGTTGGGACGGTGGTGTCGATGCATTGCTCATCAGTGACACGCCGCGTCAGCAGAAACAGTTCATCGACGGTTTGAAGCGTGCCGCCACCAAGGCCGGGCTCAAGCCTTCGCACTCGGGCGAGGCTGGTTATGCGGGGTTGTTTGCATTGCTCGATGAGCTGGGCAGCGATTGTTATCAGGCGTTCTACGCGGATAACCCTCAGGCCCGATGGCGCCCGCAAGAGCGCTTTGAGACCTGTCGTCGTACGGCTTGCATCGAGATTCACGACCTGCTGGTCAGTAACCTGGAAGAGCGCTGGCCATTGCTGACTGAATTTCTCCGGTTCCAGCCTGACGAAATGTTCGCGCAGATAAATGACAACGAATTCGTCAGCCCGTCGATCTCGGCGCACGTCCGGGGGTTGCAAGCGTGTTTCGAGCAGGGTCGCAATTACGAGTCCGGCGTTGCGCAATACCTGCAACAAGCCTTGGTGATGATGCGCCGCAAGCGCTTGCCTGAACGTTTGTGCGAGCAGGCCATCGAGGTGTTCGGTAACCCGGCGACACTGAGTGAGCGGCGCGCCCGCGCGGCGGCCGAGGCGCAAAAGAACCTGGGCTTGAGCGAAGCACAACTGGTGTGCCTGCTTTTTGCGCCTTTTGTTGGAAAAGGTGCGGGGCTCAAGCGTTTTCTGCGTCAGTGCCATCCGGGCATGCTGGTGGCCATGCCCGAGTTGCACCGGGCCATGCAGGGACATCCGGTCGCCGAGCAGATCATGCAATGGATGATGGATGTCAGCGGATTGCCAGTCAGCCTGATTGGCCAGCTCTATCGCATGGAGGGGGCGCCCGAGGCGCTGATCCAGCGGGCCGCGTTGCACAATACTGTGGCCGATCCTGACGCTGATATCACGTTGGTGGATGAATGGTCGGCGGGTCACTGAACGTGGGCGGGTTTTCAGCCACAGCGGTCGGCCTTGAACCATGAAAGGTCCACGAGAAACGGATTTCGCCTATCAGGCGGTTTATCGATACCTGGCCAGCCTGATCAACGAGTCGGAAGGTGATACCCCCATCCGCCTGCCGTCGCTGCGGCATCTGGCGGAGCGCCTCAATGTGTCGATCTCGACCATTCAGTACGCCTATTCGTTGCTGGAGAAAGAAGGGCGCGTCTACTCTGTGGCCAAGTCCGGCTATTACGCGTTGCCAGTGTCCTCCATCAACCCGCAGGACAGCGGCAGCGACCTGCTCGAAGCCGTCTACGTCAACGCCAGGCGCCCGGGGATGCTGGTCCTGAGCGCCGATGAACCGGCGTTGTTGCAGCCGCTCGACAGGCCATTGCTACTGCTGGAGCGAGAGTTGCTGCGCCAGTATCCCCGACAGCCGCAATCGCCTTCGCAACCTTGCGGCGAGCTCGAATTGCGCACCGCCCTGGCAGCACGCTACACCACGTCTCCAATGCGTTACTGGCATGCCGATGATGTGTACGTCGGCGCCGACCTTCGCGGTGTACTGGAAATCCTGATCGCCGTGCTGGGTTTGAAAGATGCCACCGTGGTGGTCGAATCGCCGTGCGACTGGGCGATCCTGCGTTTGTTTCAAGCCGCTTGCGTGCGGGTGATCGAGTTGCCCGTGCAAGCCGATGGCTGCCTCGATCCGGAGCAGCTCAAAATGCTGCTGGCCACCGAGTCGCTGAGGCTGGTGATGCTGTCTTCGGCCCTGAACATGCCCCGTGGCAGCCTGGCGTCTGACGAAAACAGACAAACCATTGCCCGGCTTCTGGCCGCGCATGACAGTTGGGTGCTGGAAAACGACTGTTATGGCGAACTTGGATTCGACCTCGGTTGCTTGCGTTTTCGCGACTTTCTGGACCCGGAACGGCTGATGGTGTTTTCTACGTTCGAGAAAACCATCGGTCCGGAAGCGCCCTACGGTTATCTGCTTTCAAGGCATTTGAGCGCTGAGCTGCAACGGCATTTTCTGCTGCGTTCCTTTCGTCTCTCGCCGATTCGCCAGAAAGCCATCGCCCGTTTGTACAGCAGCGGTCGCATCGATCAGCACCTGCTGGTGCTGCGACGGTTGCTCAAGGAGCGCAAGAGTCAAATGACTCTTCTGTTGCAGGAGCGATTGGCCGATGCCTTGCATTTCGTCGAGCCGCAAGGCGGTGCAACGATCTGGGTGTGCTCGTTGCGTCGGGTCAATGTACGTCGAGTGTTCCAGCGCCTGCTGGCGCATCAAGTGGTCATTGCGCCGGGCGAACTGTTCAGCCTCCAAGGCCTGCATGGGCAGCATTTGCGTTTGAGTCATACGTTCGGCGGCGATCACAACCTGGCTGCCGCACTGGGCTTTTTGGGGGATGCGTTGCGTCTGGAATCAATCGAGTGAGCAAGACAAAAAATAACGTCCTGCGCTCTGTTGAGTAGATCCCATCGCGCTGCGGTCAAACTGCCAGTAAACTGCGACCCAATTCCTGAACCACTCTATTCCAGAGGTTTTGCATGACACTCAGTCCTTTTGCGGGTAAACCGGCACCGGCAGAACTGTTGGTCGACATCCCGCGACTGGTAACGGCCTATTACACCGGCCAGCCTGATGCCGCGATTTCCACCCAGCGCGTTGCCTTCGGTACGTCCGGGCACCGCGGCAGCTCGTTCGACTTGAGTTTCAACGAATGGCACGTGCTGGCGATCAGCCAGGCCATCTGCCTGTATCGCGAAGCTCAAGGCATCGATGGCCCGCTGTTTGTCGGTATCGACACCCACGCGCTGTCTACGCCGGCCGGCGCCAGTGCCCTCGAAGTACTGGCGGCCAATGGCGTGACCGTGATGATCGCCGCTGGCGACGAATACACGCCGACGCCCGCCGTTTCCCATGCGATTCTCTGCTACAACCGTGGTCGCACCACCGGCCTGGCGGACGGCATTGTCATCACGCCGTCCCACAACCCGCCGCAAAGCGGTGGCTACAAGTACAACCCGACCAACGGCGGTCCGGCCGATACCCACATCACCAAGTGGATCGAAGCCAAGGCCAACGAACTGCTGGCCAACAAGCTCGCTGGCGTCAAACGCATCAGCTACGAGCAGGCACTGAAAGCCAGCACTACCCATCGTCACGATTACCTCAACACCTACGTCGCCGACCTGATCAACGTGATCGACTTCGACATCATCCGCGATGCCAAGCTGCGCCTGGGTGTCGATCCGCTGGGTGGAGCGGGGGTGCGCTACTGGTCGGCGATTGCCGAGCATTACCGTCTGGACCTGGATGTGGTGAACAAAGAGGTCGATTCGACCTTCCGCTTCATGACCGTCGACTGGGACGGCCAGATCCGCATGGACCCATCGTCCAGCCACGCCATGCAAGGCCTGATCGGCCTGAAACAACGCTTCGACGTGGCGTTCGCCTGTGATCCGGACCACGACCGCCATGGCATCGTCACGCCGTCCGGTGGTTTGCTGGCGCCGAACAACTACCTTGCCGTTGCCATCGACTACCTGTTCCAGAATCGTCCGCAATGGCGCGCCGATGCTGCGGTGGGCAAAACCGTGGTCAGCAGCGGCTTGATCGACCGCGTGGCCAAGCGCCTGGGTCGCCGTCTGTACGAAGTGCCGGTTGGCTTCAAATGGTTTGCCGATGGCCTGTTCGATGGCTCCCTGGGTTTTGGCGGCGAAGAAAGCGCCGGTGCCTCGTTCCTGCGCAAGGACGGCAGCGTCTGGTGCACCGACAAGGACGGTTTGATCCCGGCCCTGCTGGCGGCCGAGATGACTGCCCGCACCGGCCGCGACCCGAGCCAGGCGTATCGTGCCTTGACTGATGAACTGGGTCAGCCATTCTCGGTACGGGTCGATGCCAAGGCCAACCCGGAGCAGAAAGCGCTGCTCGGCAAGCTGTCGCCGCAACAGGTTACCTCGACCCAACTGGCCGGCGAACCGATCCAGAGCATCCTCAGTCATGCACCGGGCAATGACCAGGCCATTGGCGGCCTCAAGGTCATGACCGAAAACGGCTGGTTCGCAGCGCGTCCGTCGGGCACGGAAGACATCTACAAGATCTACGCCGAAAGCTTTGTCAGCGACGACCACCTCAAGCAATTGGTGGCAGAGGCGCAAACGCTGGTGGATGGTGCCATTTCCGCGAAATAAACCCACGACCCTGTGGGAGCGGGCTTGCTTGCGAAGGTGTGTCAGCTGCATGGGCGTCGACTGACACTCCATCGCAAGCAAGCTCGCTCCTACAAGGGGTGGTGGTTCGGGCACAAAAAAGGGGCGCATTCGATGCGCCCCTTTTTTTTCGGATTGCGTTCAGCAGGTCAAGCCAGGTCCACCAGAACGATTTCGCTGTCCTCGATCGCAGTCACCCGCAGCACCTGTTCATCGGCAACGGCTACACCGTCTCGAGCTTGTGCACGCAAACCATTGACCTCAATCACCCCGGTGGCCGGTACCAGGTACGCACGACGTCCGTTGTCCAAAGGGTACTCGGCAGACTCGCCGGCCTTCAGATTGGCCGCTACCAGCCGGGCATCGGCACGGATGCGCAGGCTCTGATCGTCGCCTTCCTTGCCGCTGGCCAGGGTGACAAAACCTTCGCGGTTGCCTTTCGGGAACGGCTTGGCGCCCCAGGACGGCGCCAGGCCGGACTCGTTCGGGATAATCCAGATCTGGAAAATCCTGGTCGGCGTCGCTTCCAGGTTGTACTCGCTGTGGGCAATCCCGGTGCCGGCGCTCATGACCTGGACGTCACCCGCTTCGGTGCGGCCCTTGTTGCCCAGGTTGTCCTGGTGGGTGATTGCGCCTTCGCGAACATAGGTAATGATTTCCATGTCGCGGTGCGGGTGTTGCGGGAAACCGGTGCCGGGCGCGATCACATCGTCATTCCAGACCCGCAGGTTGCCCCAGTTCATGCGCTTGGGATCGTAGTATTCGGCGAACGAAAAATGATGGTGAGCATCCAACCAGCCGTGGTGAGCGCCGCCGAGCGAGTTGAAAGGTCTGAGTTCAAGCATGATCGTCTCCAGAAAAGGTTCGTCATGGGGCAAGGTGCCTGAGCCACGAAGCGAGACCGGTGAGTGATGACGGCCATCATCCAACAGGCAACAATCGATAAAAAGCGTAAAAAATGCTGCATTCCCATCGAATGGATTGATATGACATAGCCTCGAAAGTTTCTCATCCAACCTTTACTTCATCGCATAAGCCAATGAGTCATAAGCAATTCACTAGAACTCGACGGCAAATGCAGACACCATAGCGCTCAACAGCCTCACACCCTGGAGTCAGTCCGCGTGCCGCAACACACCCCCGATCTCCCGCCTGAACTTCGCCCCCTGGCCGAGATGCCGCTGATCAAGCGATTGCTCGCCCGATTCTTCGGTTACAGCCTGACCCGCCTGCACGCACAGCATCGTGCCTCGTGGTTGCATGGCCAGGCCGACGGTTTTCGCAGCGGTCACAGCGCCGGGGTCGATTACGGCTATAAGGAAGGCAAGCTCGAAGGGCTGGAGGAGGGACGACAGGTCCTGCTGATCCGCGACTCGCGCTCCACTGAACACCGGCCACCGAATGTCGATGAGTTGTTGTTCGACGATTGGCGCCTGCCGTTGAGCGCCGAGTTGAAGAAGCGCATGAAGGCTGATGTCGCGCGGTTGTTGCCAGCCCATGCCCAACCCAGCGCCGCCCAGTGGAAAATGATCTTCAGCGACACGCCATCCACTTCGGTGATCGCAGGCGCCGGTGCAGGCAAATCGACCACGCTGGTGCTGCGTATCCTGCTGTTGACCCATTACCTGGGCTTCGAGTTGAGTTCGATGACGGTGGTGACCTTCACCCGTGAGTCGCGCAAGGACTTCATCAACAAGCTGATCGAACTGTTTGCTCTCTGGGGCCGCACGATCAGTTTCAAGGAGGCGCGGGATCTGGTGCGCACCTTTCACTCGCGGATCCTGCCCATGGTGCGCAGTCTTCCGGGTTTCGAGCGTTTGCAGGCATTCGAGAACCTCAGCCTGCGGGCAGCGCAGGGTGATGAGGAGGTCGACAGCAATCCGTTCGATCTGCGCATCAATGACGCTCAACGCCAACAGCTCAATGCCAGCTATCACCGCCTGCACAGTGACAATGAGCGTTTTCGCGAGCTGATCAAGCCGTTGTCCCGGCATGCCTTGCAACTCAAGGAGCTCGAGCGCGATCACCCGGATGTGCAGAAACGCATGGGCGTTACCGAACTGGCGGCCAAACGCGATGAGGAGCTGTGCGATGCCATTGAGGATCTGTGGTTTCGTGCCGGTGCCTGGCCCATCAAGGGGATCGAACCGAAACGTCAGTCGTTCGATATCAACGGTTCGAAATTCCATTGTCACGGCTACATCCCGAGTCTGGATGCGTGGGTGGTGCTGGGGTTCGATCCTCGGGAAAACCCTCAGGTCACCCGACCAAACGCCAAGCTGTCGGTGCGCGCAGAATGGGCGGTAAAGCGCACCCTGTTTCAAGCTTTCTGTCGTAAACCATTGATATGGTTGGATAGTTACGAGTCATCAAAGCGTGTTTTGGCTTCCCTCGCCGGCGATGCCAGCGCCGGGCCGGGCTTCGACTACAAGGTCAAGGGCGAACTCGCCTCTGCACCGCTGCTCGATTGCTTTGTCGCCGCCGCCGGGTTCATCGAGAACCTCGGGCTGGATGTGCCGGACGCCGTGGCCCGGATGAGTTTCGCCAAGGACGATCCCGACCGGTTCTTCTTCGAGGCCTTGAGCCTTTACTGGCGAGCGCTGGAAGATCATTTGCTCGATCAGAAGCCGCCGATCATGACTTACAACCGGATGTTTGCCCTGTTCAGCGAGCATTCGCCGGAGAACCTCAAACTGCTCGGCGACGAGCTGCTGCGACCGCTGTCGCACCTGATGATCGACGAATTTCAGGATGTCTCGCCGCAGATCGTCTCCTGGATCAGGGCCAGCCTGGCAGAGATCCGCAGCCGCGGACCGGCCATGCATGTCGCACGCGCAGCCCAGCGTTCCTCGCTGCTCTGTGTGGGCGATGACTGGCAGTCCATCTATGGTTGGCGCGGCAGTTCGCCGACCTACTTCATGGAGTTCAACAAGGAGTTCCCGTCGCCGAGCACCACCAAGGTCATGCTCAGCGACAACTACCGCAGCCACCAGCACATCATCGATGCCGCCGAGCACATCGTGCGCGCGGCACCGGCGATTGCCGGCAAGAAAGCCAAGGCCAGCGGTGAACCCAAGGCATTGTTGCCAGTGAACGTCCTCGATCGTCATGACCAAGGCATGGCCCAACGCTTGATGGAACATTACCGAAAGGGTGATTCGATCTTGATGCTTTATCGAAAAAGTAGCGATAAGTCATTGATAGAGGAGCATATTCAGTCTGTAATTAATGTTGATTCGAGATTGCCGCATGAGGCGCGCAGGCTCAAGCAGCTGACGTATCACAGCGCCAAGGGCCTCCAGGCCGATGCAGTGTTTTTGCTGGGCGACTGCCAGCACCTGACCAGTTCGCCCTACAAGAATCAGGTTTACCGAATGGCGGGCCTGGGCAAGGCCGGTGACAGCGAACCCTACGACAACGCGCAGAAGGACGAGATCCTGCGGCTGGCCTACGTGGGTATCACCCGCGCTGTCAGCCATTGCTACTGGTACGTCGATGCGCAGGACACCCAGGCCGCGAACCTGCCCAAGGCATCCGACCGGATCGGCAAGGGCAAGGCGTTTTTTGCCGACCAGCGTAAAAGCCAGATCACCGCCTGACTTTTGTAGGAGCGAGCTTGCTCGCGGTGGTCGTTAACGATAACGCGTATTTACTGACTAAACGCAGCGCCCTTGAGTCCATCGCGAGCAAGCTCGCTCCTACAGGTGCAGGTGCAGGTGCAGGTGCAGGTGCAGGGAACAGCGTTCAACAAAAAGCCCACGTGAAGTGGGCTTTTCAATAACTGAACCTTCAGGCATAACTCCTGAGGGCCTCCGGTGGGGTGAAGGTTTCAAGCTCATCCTCTACCGCTTCGATTATTCGTTCTACATCCGTGGCATTCATGACGGTGGCGCATGGAATGCCGGCAATGGCGATCATGGTCTCGCCAGTGGCACGGTCAAATAGACGGGCAATCATGCTGCCCGGCGCGTCCATGCTCGCCTCGAAACCCATGGGATGAAAATGCCAGCGCATCAGCTGGCAGGCGTTTGGAAACGTGACCTTGCTGAACCCTCTATTCATGTGTTGCCCGCCTTCATTTTCGAGCGATTCCTTTAGCTCATGGTAGGAGGAAAGAACCTTCATTGGTTCAACCAGTGACAGTTTTTAAAAGTAGCATCCGGATGTGAAAAAAAAGTGGTTTTTTCAGTTCGTTTGGCGATTGCTGCCATTTTTTTGATTCAGCTCAGTCTTATTCGCCATTTGCGGGTACCGGCCATCCTCTGTTTAGTCGTTGAAGACAAAGCGGAAGTTGGGCAAGCTCGGTTTTTTTCCGTCGAGATTTTCAATGCACGCCGAGGATGATGGCCCGTTGCAGACCCAGGCCACGGGCGAGACGGTCATGCGCTATCACTTGCGCTGGAAGCACCGGGATCTGGATGGCGTCATGGCGCTCTATCACCCCGAAGTCCAGTACAACGACTTTTTCCAGAACCGGGTCATGGGCCTGGCCGAATTGCGCGAGTACGTACGCAGCAGCATGCCCCGGGACCCGGATGAAGCCCTGGAGCACTCCGACCGCATTCGCCTGGACGGCAATACCGCGTTCATTCAATACCGCATCACCTTGCGCGGTGGTGAAGGGCTGGTGTCGTTTCGCGCCAGTGAAGCGATCACCGTCAGGGACGGGCTGATCTGGCGGGTCAATGAATATGCTTCATTGGTGCACGAACAACCCGGCTGCAAGACTTCCGGCAATCAGCGCCCGGCGGTCAGCCGACTCGGCCTTTCGCCTCGCCAATTGAGCTTCATGGCCGATGACCTGCAGCAGTATTTCCAGCGCCAACAGCCGTACCTTGACCCGGAACTCGACCTGCAACGGGTGGCGAAGGAGTGCGGGTACAGCCGCAATCAGATTTCCTATCTGTTGAATCAGGTGCTGGGCCAGAGCTTCTATCGCTACGTCAACCAGGCGCGCCTGCAATATCTGCTTGCCGCGCTGGATGGCGCCACGACGCCACTGCGTATCGATGAGCTGGCCTTCGCTGCCGGGTTCAATTCGCTGTCGGCGTTCTACAGCTGTTTCCGCCAGCACACCGGCCAGTCCCCCAAGGCCTACGTCAAACAAATTTCTTTGCGTGCACGCGCGCAAGACAGCCCCTGAGCCCACGCACTAGGATCGACGTCATCGAAGTTTGAGTGGCGGAGTCTTGCATGCCGGCGTGGCGCACTATCAGTTTGTGGATGGACCAGCTCGACGAGCCTCTCTTGGCGCGTCCGGCGCTGGAGCGGGATCTGGACGTGGACGTGGCGATCATCGGCGCGGGCTACACCGGCCTCTGGACCGCGTACTACCTCAAGCAGCACAAGCCTGACCTGAATATTGCCATCGTCGAAGCGCAAACCGCCGGGTTCGGCGCGTCGGGCCGCAATGGCGGCTGGCTGATGGGCAATTTGCTGGGTGAGGATCGCCTGCTCGCCGGTCTGCCGGCCGAAGAACGCCGCGCTTCCTACGATTTGTTGCACAGCATTCCGGATGAAGTGGAGATTGTCCTCGAACGCGAGGGGATCGACTGCGATTACCGTAAAGGCGGGGTGCTGTATTGCGCGGCACGCTATCCGGAGCAGGAGACCAGCCTTCGCCGTTATCTGGACGATCTCCACCGCCAGGGCCTCAACGACAGCCACTATCGCTGGCTGAGCCCGGAACAACTGGCGCAACAGCTGCGCGTCGCCAAACCCTACGGCGGTATCTACGCGCCGCACGTTGCGACCATCCACCCGGCCAGGCTGGTACGCGGGCTGGCCCGGGCGGTGGAGCGCCTTGGGGTCAGAATCTACGAAAACAGCCCGGTCACCCATTGGCAGTCCGGCAGCCTGCGCACGGCGAAAGCCTCGGTGCGCAGTCGCTGGGTAGTGCCGGCGGTTGAAGGCTACTCAGTCACCTTGCCGCCATTGGGGCGTTATCAGATGCCGGTGCAGAGCCTGATTGTCGCGACCGAGCCACTGTCGGCGGCCATCTGGGACGAAATCGGCCTGAGCCACGGCCAGGCGTTCAGCGAGGCCAGTCGCCAGGTGACCTACGGCCAGCGCACCGCTGACAACCGTTTGATCTTTGGTGCCCGGGGCGGCTATCAGTTCGCTGGCAAGCTGCGCCACGACTTCGACCTGACTACGGATGAAAAGGAGCTGCGGCGCTATCTGTTCGGCGAGTTGTTCCCGCAGTTGAAGAGCGTGCAGATCACCCATTCCTGGGGCGGCAACCTGGGCATGTCCCGGCACTTCAAGCCGCACATGCTCTGCGACCGGGCCAACGGCATTGCCTTGTCGGGCGGCTATGGCGGGGAGGGTGTTGGCGCCAGCAACCTGGGAGGGCGGACGCTGGCCGACCTGATCCTGGAGCGCGACACCGATCTGGTACGCCAACCCTGGGTCATCCCCCAGCGAGGCCTGGACGCGCTCAGGGCCTGGGAGCCGGAACCCATCCGCTGGCTTGGCTACAACGCAATCATCCGCAGCTTTGTCCATGAGGACCAGACCCTGGCCAACCCGGCCACTGCACCTTGGCGGCGCAAGTTGGCCAGCGGGGTTGCCGGTTTCATGGAAGGTTTCATGCACTGAACGACGTCTCTATATCGACAGGTATCCCCATGAGCATCACGCAATTCAAGAACACCGCAACCCTGAAACTGCAAGAGTCCAACCCGGTCGCCGTGCCTCTGGGGACTCCCGTGGCCGTGGCCTCGACCACCAGCGTCGAACGCGACGACGGTGTCGAGACCGGTGTCTGGGAGTGCACGCCCGGGCGCTGGCGGCGGCAGATCGTCGCCCAGGAATTCTGCCACTTCATTCAGGGCCGCTGCACCTTCACCCCGGACGGCGGTGAACCGCTGCACATTGAAGCCGGCGACGCACTGATGTTGCCGGCCAACAGCCTCGGTATCTGGGACATCCAGGAAACCGTGCGCAAGACCTACGTTTTGATTTTTTGAATGCTTTTGAAGTTTGAAAGCTGATCTTTTGATTGCCTGCCAATAACAACAACCCCTACAGGAATCGACTCATGATCCGAAAGACCCTGACGCTGGCCCCGCTGATGCTGGTCGCATCAATCGGCCAGGCCGCTGAAACCGTCAAAATCTATAACTGGTCGGATTACATCGCACCGGACACCACGAAAAACTTCCAGAAAGAAACCGGCATCGGCTTCACCTACGACGTCTACGACAGCAACGAAACCCTCGATGGCAAGTTGATGACCGGCAAATCCGGTTACGACGTGGTGTTCCCGTCCAACCACTTCATGGCCCGGCAGATTGAAGGCGGCGCATTGAAGAAGCTCGACAAGAGTCAGTTGCCGAACTGGAAAAACCTCAACCCGGTATTGCTCAAGGCATTGCAGACCAACGATCCGGGCAACGAGCACGGCTTCCCGTATCTGTGGGGCAGCACCGGCATCGGCTACAACATTGCCAAGGTCAAGGCGGTGCTGGGCGACAACGCCCCGGTGGATTCCTGGGACCTGATCTTCAAACCCGAGAACATGCAGAAGTTGCAGAAGTGCGGCGTGGCCATCCTCGACAACGGCCCCGAACTGCTGCCGGCCGCGTTGAACTACCTCGGGTTGCCGCATCACAGCAAGAACCCGGAAGACTACAAGAAGGCCGAAGCCCTGCTGATGAAAGTGCGGCCATATGTCAGCTATTTCCACTCGTCCAAGTACACCAGTGACCTGGCCAACGGCGATATCTGCGTCGCGGTCGGTTTCTCCGGCGACATCCTGCAAGCGGAGAACCGCGCCAAGGAAGCCAACAATGGCATCGACATCGGTTATTCGATTCCCAAGGAAGGCGCTGCGATCTGGTTCGATATGGTCGCGATGCCCGCCGACGCTCCGGACGACAAGGCCGGCTACGCCTTCATGGACTACCTGCTGCGCCCGGACGTCATGGCCAGCGTCAGCAACTACGTGCATTACGCCAATGGCAACGAGAAGGCCGACAGCCTGATCGACCCGGCGATCAAGAACGACACCAAGGTTTACCCAAGCCCTGACATGATGGGCAAGCTGTTTGCGCTGGAAGCGATGCCACTGAACATCGACCGGGTGCGTACCCGGGTCTGGAACAAGATCCGCACCGGCAGCTGAGGCCTCGAGCGGCCATCGGGACAGGACGTCCCGATGCCATCGTCATCAGCTGACCGGCTCGGTTGCGCAACTCATCTGGCCTGAGCCGGGTATCTGTAAAAACACGTCATTGTCGATTTGCCAGAAGCTGTAGTTGCCTTTGTAATCCTTGCCCGTGTACTGGGTTCCGGAATGGCTCGGTACCTGGTTCAGGGTGATGGAGGTGTTCGCCCATTTCAGGAACACGACGCCCGGTTCTACCGTAAAGAAGGTCGCGGCAACCAATGCATTAAACCCTGCACAACGATAAGCCACCGGGCCTTCCGTGAGCCTGCTTGGGTCCTTCGTTCTGGCAATGGCCGAGCCCTGGCGCAGTTGGAACGCACGCTCGGCATAACTTCGGATGACGCACGGCTTGGCTTCAGTCCCGCCATCACACTGGTTACGGGTCTCGATCCAGAACCGCTGATCAATCTCGACTTTATTCGGGCGCGGCACTGAATGGTCGTCGGTGAGCGCCAGGAGATAAAGACGATTGAGCTCCAGGTCCATGCGCGCCAGTTGGGCGTCGTGACAGACAAGTTTTTCGGCGGATGCCTGGGGGTTGGCGCAATCGAAACTGGTTTTGTACGTTGGCAAGGGCTTCGGCTTGGCCTTGGCCTTTGTGGCGGCGTCACACAGGCCCGCCGTCACGCACATGCTGACGGCGAGCACAGAGACCAGAAGTGGCATGACCATTTTCATTTCGGCGTCACCTGAGTCTTTGCGTGATGCCCGTATTGCAACGCCTGTATCCAAGCGTTGCACAGTCATTCGGTCGCACGGGGTCTATCGAGTGTAAAGCAGTGCTCGAAACCTGCCACATCGTGCCTTGAGAAACGTCAGTCTTCCTCACGAATCGTTGCCACTTCATCGGCCCTGACTTTCACCATCTTTCCCGAAATGTCCTCGAACTCAAAGAACCCGTCCCTGGTTCTGGTCTTCGGCATGTCCTTGGTCAGGTACTGGGTGCCGTTCTGCAGCGTCACCACCGTTGGCGTCGAGCAGCCGGCCAGCACCAGCAGGGCCGCTGACGCCAGGGGCAAGCCAAGCGTCTTGATGTCCATGATCACCTCCCGTACGTTTTGGAGCAGCGCCATCCGTTCAAGGCTGCCACTGCACCTCTATGGCAGTTGGTGGCGCCGGGGGGGCATAAAGTTCTGCTGCCCGGGAAATATTCCGCACAGCGCCGCCATTTATCCTTTTCCGATTGCACCGGGCAGGTCGGAACTGGTATCTGTACGCATAACCAGTACTCGCTCGCCATGGCCCATTTCCCTGTGACCGCAAATCCCCTCGACGATCCGTTCTATTACTTGAACAACTTCATGCAAGTGCTTGATTGGCTTGAGCAGCGCTCCAGCGATGTGCTGAGCGTCGAAGAGCAGCGCTTCATCGATGAGTTTAAGCGCTTGCCCCGCGAGTCGCAGGCACTGCTGGTCAGGATGGTGATGCGCAAAGGCGTGCATTTCAGGGCGAGCAAGCTGCATTACGACGAAATCGGCGATATCGGCACAGCCGCGAGCCCGCTGCTCGAACTGGGTTGGGTCGACGGGCAAATGCCCATCGCCATCGACGAGCTGTTCGAGGTGCTGCTCAAAGCGGAAATCCTCCAGACCTTTGTCGCTGTCATCGATCAACCCAAAGGCAAGAAAGCCGATTGGTTGCCGACGCTCTGCGAGCGGTTTCCCCAGGTGCAAAGCTTCAATGCCTGGTGCCCGTGGCTGGATGAGTGCCTGTTCAGCCTGACCATCATGGATCTGTGCGATCGCCTGCGCCTGATGTTCTTCGGCAACCTGTACCAGGACTGGTCGGAATTCGTGTTGGCCGACCTCGGCATTTATACCTACGAAAAAGTCGAATTCTGTGCCGAGTCCCGTGGCTTGCGCAGCCGGGAAGACGTGGATGCCTGTGTCCTGCTGCATGGGTACCAGCAACAATTCGAGGCGGGGCAAGCGCTGGAAGAGGTGGTCGAGCGTATCAAGGGGCTGGTGCTGGACAATCCATGGTTGCAACGGCGCCGCGGCAAGTTGCTGTTCCAGATAGGCCAGCATTGCGAACGCATCGCGGATTTCGCCATGGCCCTGGATCTCTACCGTGAATGCGCCTATCCGGGCGCGCGTTCGCGGTTGATTCGCGTGCTGGAACGCAGTGGCGAGTTTGGGTTGGCGCTGGATCTGGCCGCACAGGCCGAACAGGCTCCGGAAAGTGCCGCCGAACACCAGCAGTTGCTCCGCGTGTTGCCACGCCTGCGGCGCAAGCTCGGCGGGCCGCCGATCAAGCGGGCAGCGCCTCGGCAAATGCAGCGTCTGGACCTGCAATTGCCCAGGACTGACCCGGCGCTATCGGTGGAACTTCATGTCCAGGCGCATTTGGCGCAAGCGTCGGCGCCGGTGCACTACGTCGAAAACAGCCTGGTCAATTCACTGTTTGGCCTGCTGTGTTGGCCAGCGATTTTCGCGCCTTTGCCGGGTGCCTTTTTTCACCCGTTCCAGCGTGGGCCGGTGGATTTGCTCAGCGAAGACTTCCATGGCCGCCGGGCGGAACTGTTTCAGGCTTGTCTGGCCGAACTCGACGACGGGCGCTATAAGCAGACCATCCGCGAACGTTATGCCGCCAAGTGGGGCGTGCAGTCGCCGTTCGTGTTCTGGAGCGTGCTCGACGAAGAACTGCTGGAGCAAGCCCTCGATTGCCTCCCGGCCGAGCACCTCAAGCACTGGTTCAACCGCCTCTTGCTGGACATCAAGGCCAACCGCGCCGGCATGCCGGACCTGATCCAGTTCTGGCCGCAGCAAAAGACCTACCGCATGATCGAAGTCAAAGGCCCGGGCGATCGCCTGCAGGACAACCAGTTGCGCTGGCTGGAGTTCTGCCACGAACACCAGATGCCGATCGCCGTGTGCTACGTGCAATGGGCGGAGCAGGGCGATTGAGCTACAGCATTGCGGTGCGGGCGTTGTGTGAGTTCACCGCCAAGGCTGGCGACCTCGATCTGCGCTTCACGCCGTCGCCCACCGCACTGGAGGGCATCGTCGGGCACCGTACGGTGGCTGCGCGGCGCAGTGAGGGCTATCAAAGCGAAGTCGCCCTTGAAGGCCAGTATCAAACCTTGACGGTCAAGGGCAGGGCGGATGGCTATGACCCTGGGCAAAACTGCCTGGAAGAGGTCAAGACCTATCGCGGTGACTTGAGCAAACAACCGGCCAACCACCGTCAATTGCATTGGGCCCAGGCGAAAATCTACGGCTGGCTGATGTGCCGCAAACTGGACTTGCCGAGGATCAATCTGGCGCTGGTGTATTTCGACATCGTCAGCGAAAAGGAAACCTGCCTGGTCGAGCCCTTCGAGGCTGCGCAGCTGCAACAGTTCTTCGAGCGACACTGCGTGCGCTTCCTCCAATGGGCGCAACAGGAAGTCGCCCATCGCGACGGGCGCAATCTTGCGGCGCAGCATCTGGCGTTTCCCCACGCCGGTTTTCGGCCGGGGCAGCGCCACCTGGCCGAGTCGGTGTTCAAGGCGGTCAGTATGGGGCGCTGCCTGATGGCCCAGGCGCCCACGGGAATCGGCAAGACCCTGGGCACCCTGTTTCCCATGCTCAAGGCGCTGGCGCCACAGCAACTGGACAAGGTGTTCTTCCTCACGGCGAAAACCCCGGGACGCAAGCTGGCCCTGGACGCCGCGCAGGTGATTCTGGCCAGCACCCATGCGCCGCCATTGCGGGTGCTGGAGATGATCGCCCGGGACAAGGCTTGCGAACACCCGGACAAAGCCTGCCACGGCGAGTCCTGCCCACTGGCCCGGGGCTTCTACGATCGCCTGCCCGCGGCACGGCAGGCGGCCAGTCAACTGAGCCTGTTGAACCAGAGCGCCTTGCGCGAGGTGGCCCTGGCCCACGATGTCTGTCCGTATTACCTTAGCCAGGAAATGGCGCGCTGGGCCGACGTGGTGATTGCCGACTACAACTATTACTTCGATTTCAGCGCGCTGCTGTTCGGCCTGGCCCAGGCGAACAACTGGAAAGTCGCGGTGCTGGTCGACGAAGCCCATAACCTGGTGGAACGCGGCCGGCAGATGTACAGCGCCAGCCTCGACCAGGCGACCTTCAACGCTGTGCGCAAAACCGCACCCGAAGTGCTGAAAAAACCGATGCAGCGAGTCAACCGCGAGTGGAATGCCCTGCATAACGCGCAAACCGGCGCCTACCAGGCTTATGACAAGGCGCCGGAAAAGCTCCTTCAGGCACTGTCATCGTGCAGCGCCAGCATCGGTGACTACCTGAACGATTACCCGCAAGGGCTGGACAGCACGCTGCAGGGCTTTTACTTCGACATGCTGCATTTTTGCCGGGTGGCCGAGCTTTTCGACGAAAATTTCCTGTTCGACATCAGCAAGCGCGACCTCGAGCGCAAGCGCAATCTCTCGCAGCTGTGCTTGCGCAATGTGGTACCCGCCGGGTTCATCCGCCCGCGCCTGACTGCCGCGCGCAGCACGGTGCTGTTTTCCGCGACCCTCAGCCCCCGGCACTATTACGCCGATTTACTGGGAACACCGGCGGACACGGTGTGCATCGACGTCGAGTCGCCGTTTCACGCCGATCAATTGCAGGTGCACATCGTCAGCCAGATCTCCACGCGGTTCGTACATCGCCAGTCCTCTCTCGAACCGATCGTGGACTTGATCGCCAGACAGTTCTGCAAACGCCCCGGCAATTACCTGGCGTTTTTCAGCAGCTTCGATTACTTGCAGCAGGTGGCGCAGTTACTCGCCGAGAAACATCCGCACATCAGTCTGTGGTCGCAGTCCCGAGGCATGGACGAAGCGCAGCGTCAGCAGTTTCTCGATCAATTCCAGGCCGACGGCCAGGGAGTCGGCTTTGCGGTGCTGGGCGGGGCCTTTGGCGAAGGCATCGATTTGCCTGGTGCCCGATTGATCGGTGCATTCATCGCCACGTTGGGACTGGCACAACTGAACCCGGTCAACGAGCAGTTGAAACGGCGCATGGCAGCGATTTTCGGTGCCGGCTACGATTACACCTACCTGTTTCCCGGTATACAGAAAGTGGTGCAGGCCGCTGGTCGGGTCATCCGTACGCAACAGGATCAAGGGGTGGTGATGCTGATCGACGACCGTTTTGGCGAGAGCAAGGTCAAGCAATTGCTGCCGCGTTGGTGGGCTTTCCAAAACTCCGGTGTGACGCATACTCCCGAGAGTCAATGAGGCGGTGGGATCAATGAGCGAAGATCGAACCAGGGGCAGTGCCATCGAAGACGGTCGCTTTCGGCTTTTGATCGATGCGGTGATTGACTACGCGATCTACATGATTGATCCCGATGGCATCATCACCAGCTGGAATGCCGGCGCCAGGCGCTTCAAGGGCTATGAGGAAGCGGAGATTCTCGGCCAGCATTTCTCACGTTTCTATACCGAGGAAGATCGCCGTGCCGGCTTGCCCCAGCGGGCACTGGACACGGCCATTCGCGAAGGGCGCTTCGAAGGCGAAGGCTGGCGGGTGCGCAAGGACGGTACGCATTTCTGGTCCCATGTGGTCATCGACCCGATCCTTGATCCGTCGGGCACGTTGCTGGGTTTCGCCAAGATCACCCGGGACCTGACCGATCGCAAAATGGCCGAGGAAACCCTCAAGCAAAGCGAGCAGCAGTTCCGCCTGCTGGTGCAGAGCGTTACGGACTATGCGATCTATATGCTTTCGCCGGACGGACGCGTGAGCAACTGGAATCCTGGCGCCCAGCGCATCAAGGGTTACTTGCCCGAAGAAGTGATTGGCCAGCATTTTTCGATGTTCTATACCCCGGAGGATCGCGAAGCCCGCGAGCCTCAACGGACGCTGGACATCGCCGTTCGTGAAGGGCGCTTTGAAAACAAGGGCTGGCGGATGCGCAAGGACGGTACGCGATTCCTCGCCCATGTCATTGTCGACCCGATCCGGGGCGACACCGGCACCTTGCTCGGTTTTGCCAAGATTACCCGCGATATCACTGAAGTCACGCAAGCGCAGCAGGCGCTGGAGCAAACTCGGGAGGCTTTGTTCCAGGCGCAGAAAATGCAGGCCATCGGCCAGCTCAGCGGCGGGATCGCTCACGATTTCAACAACCTGCTGACGGTGATTCTCGGCAATCTGGAAATCCTGCGCAAGCGGGTGACGGACGATCCCAAAGTAACCCGTTTGATCGACAATGCCACCCAGGGTGCCTTGCGCGGTGTGTCCCTGACCCAGCGCATGCTGGCGTTTGCCCGACGCCAGGAGCTCAAGTCGGAGCCGGTGCGGATACCGGCATTGGTGGAAGGCATCTCCGGGCTGTTGCGTAGCTCCCTGGGGCCTTCAGTGAAAATCGAAACACGCTTTCCCGAGGGTCTCGACCCCGTGATGGCTGACCTCAACCAGCTGGAACTGGCGGTCCTGAACCTGGCGACCAATGCCCGTGATGCCATGCCCAACGGCGGGACCATCATCTTCAGTGCCAGAACCAATGAAGTGACAGACGGCGCCAGCTCATCCCTGGCAGCGGGGCGTTACGTCTGCCTGAGTATTGCCGATACGGGCGAGGGCATGGACGAAACCACGCTGGCCTCGGCGATGGACCCGTTCTTCACCACCAAGGGCGTGGGTAAGGGCACGGGTCTTGGGTTGTCGATGGTTCACGGCTTTATCGAGCAATTGGGTGGGCGCTTCATCCTCAATAGCCGCAAGGACCAGGGCACGACCGCCGAACTCTGGTTGCCGGTCGCCACCAGTGGTTCGGCCGTCCAGCCGGTCGCCAAGGCGCTGGCCGTAACGGTACCTCGCCTGTGCGTACTGGTGGTGGACGATGACAGCCTGGTGTTGACCAGCACCAGCCTGTTGCTCGAGGACCTCGGGCACCGGGTTATCAGTGCGGCCAGCGGTGCAACGGCGCTGGAGTTGTTTGAAAGTGAACCGGATATTGACCTGGTCATCACCGACATGGCCATGCCTCAGATGAATGGCGCGCAACTGGCCAGTGCCATCAGGATCATTCGACCGAGCGTGCCGATCATCCTCGCCACCGGTTATGCCGAACGGCTGGAAGGCTTTGCCACCCATCTGCCACGGTTGTCGAAACCCTTTACCCAACTCCACCTGGTGGAAATCATTGCCCTGGCGATGAAGTGACGCGGCAGACCAGATTGCCCGGTATCTGCAGGAGCGAGCCTGCTCGCGATGGAGTGTCAGCTGAGTGAGTGTCGACTGACACACCATCGCGAGCAGGCTCGCTCCTACAAGGGGTATCAGGCCTTGAGATTGCGCAAACTGCGTTCCATCCGCGCGATGCCTTCTTCCAGCAGCGACCGTGGGCAGCCGAAATTCAGGCGCACGAACTGCTGGCAGTCATCGCCGAAGTCCAGGCCGGCGCTCAAGCCGACCCGGGCCTGTTCCAGGAAGAACTGCTGCGGGTTGTCCAGCCCCAATGCCGTGCAGTCGAGCCATGCCAGGTAGGTGCTTTGTGGCAGGTTCATGGTGATGCCCGGCAGGCGGGTGCGCACGGCCTCGGCGAGGAAATCGCGGTTGCCCTGCAGGTAGACTTTCAAAGCGGCCAGCCATGGCGCCGCTTCGCTGTAGGCGACGCGGGTGGCCTCCATGCCCAGCGGATTGACACTGTCGACCATGCCGCAACGGGCGTGGTTGACCTTCTCGCGCAGGTGGCGGTCCTGGATGATCATGAACGAGGTTTTCAGGCCGGCGATGTTGTAGGCCTTGCTCGCCGACATCAGCGTGATGGTGCGCTGGGCGATCTGCGGGCTCAGGGTAGCCATCGGAATGTGCGTGCGGCCGTCGAAGCACAAGTCGGCGTGGATCTCGTCGGAAATGATCCAGGCGTCGTGCTCAAGGCAGATGTCGGCAATGGCTTGCAGTTCTGCGCGAGGGAAGGCCTTGCCCAGCGGGTTATGCGGATTGCTCAGCAGCAGTGCGCCACCGCCTTGCAGCGACTGGCTCAAGGAATCCAGCGGCGTGCTGTAGGTGCCATCGGCTTGCGCATCGAAATTCAGCTCGACCTTGTTCAGGCCCCAGTGCCCGGGTGCGTGGCGCAGTGGCGGGTAGTTCGGAACCTGCACGACAACGTTCTGCTGCGGCTGCACCAGGGCGTTCAAGGCCATGTTGAAGCCCGACTCGACGCCCGGAAGGAAGATCAGCTCCTGGGGCTCGACGCGCCAGGCGTATTTGTTCCAGAGGTCGGCGACGATCGCCTCGCGCAGGTCATCCTGGGCCACGCTGTAACCGACCATCGGGTGTTCCAGGCGCTTTTGCAGGGCCTGGATGATCACCGGTGGCGCAGCGAAATCCATGTCGGCGACCCACATCGGCAAGACGTCGGCCGGGTAGCGGCTCCACTTGGTACTACCGGTGTCGTGGCGGTCGAACACCTGATCAAAATCGAAAGTCATGCGGGGTCTCGTAACGGCAGGGTTAATCATGCCCGCCATGATAAGCGCCAATCCTTGTAGGAGCGAGCTTGCTCGCGATGGTGTATCAGACGCCTTGGTGTCGACTGACACTCCATCGCGAGCAGGCTCGCTCCTACAGGGGGGGGAGCCGGCCGGCCGACGGTCGGCTGTCATGGTGAATTCGACAGCATTGACTACAGTTTTTAGTGTCGGCAGCCAGTCTGCCGCGACCGTGTTTGTTCGAAAAAGCCCGGCCATGTACCGGGCGCCACCTGATCAGGAGTGCACGATGGATCTCAGCCGTCGTCAGTTCTTCAAGGTCGCCGGTATCGGCCTTGCAGGCTCTAGCCTGGGCGCGTTGGGCATGGCCCCGACGCCAGCCTTTGCCGAACAGGTGCGTCATTTCAAGCTCGCCCACACCCATGAAACCCGCAACACCTGCCCGTATTGCTCGGTCGGTTGCGGCTTGATCATGTATAGCCAGGGCGATACGGCGAAGAATGTCGCGCAAAACATCATCCATATCGAAGGCGACGCCGACCACCCGGTCAACCGCGGTACCCTTTGCCCCAAAGGTGCAGGCCTGCTGGACTTCATACACAGCCCGGGCCGCCTGCAATACCCGCAGATGCGCAAGCCCGGCGGCACCGAGTGGACCCGCATCACCTGGGATGAAGCGCTCGATCGCGTCGCCGACCTGATGAAGGCCGACCGCGACGCCAACTTCATCGAGAAGAACGCCCAGGGCCAAACGGTGAACCGCTGGCTGACCACCGGTTTCCTCGCGGCATCGGCGGCCTCCAATGAAGCGGGCTACATCACCCACAAGGTGGTGCGCAGTCTCGGCATGCTGGGGTTCGATAACCAGGCGCGTGTCTGACACGGCCCGACGGTGGCAAGTCTTGCCCCGACGTACGGCCGTGGTGCCATGACCAATACCTGGACCGATATCGCCAACGCGAATCTGGTTCTGGTGATGGGCGGCAACGCAGCAGAAGCGCACCCGTGCGGCTTCAAGTGGGTGACCGAGGCCAAGGCGCACAACAAGGCGCGGCTGATCGTGGTCGATCCGCGTTTTACCCGGACCGCCTCGGTGGCCGACTATTACGCGCCGATCCGTACCGGCACCGACATCGCCTTCATGGGCGGGTTGATCAATTACCTGCTGACCGAGGACAAGATCCAGCACGAGTACGTGCGCAACTACACCGACGTGTCGTTCATAGTCAAAGCCGGCTACGGCTTCGAGGACGGGATCTTCAGCGGCTACGATGCGGCCAAACGCCTGTACACCGACAAGTCCGGCTGGGGGTATGAACTGGGCGAGGACGGCTTTGCCAAGGTCGATCCGACCCTGCAGGACCCACGCTGTGTCTATCAGTTGATGAAGCAGCATTACAGCCGCTACAGCAAAGAACTGGCGAGCCAGATTTGCGGCATGCCGGTCGATGCCATGCAGAAAATATGGGAGGAGATCGCCACTTGCTCGCAACCGGGCAAGACCATGACCATCCTCTATGCGCTGGGCTGGACCCAGCACTCGACTGGCGCGCAGATGATCCGCAGCGCGGCGATGGTGCAATTGCTGCTGGGCAACGTCGGCATGCCGGGCGGGGGCGTGAATGCCCTGCGCGGGCATTCCAACATCCAGGGGCTGACGGACCTTGGGCTGTTGTCCAACTCACTGCCGGGATACCTCACGCTACCCGGCGATGCCGAACAGGATTACAACGCCTACATCGTCAAGCGCACGCAGAAACCACTGCGTCCGGGACAACTGTCCTATTGGCAGAACTACGGCAAATTCCACGTCAGCCTGATGAAAGCCTGGTACGGCGCCAACGCCACGGCCGAAAACAACTGGGCCTATGACTACCTGCCGAAACTGGACATTCCCCAATACGACATCCTCAAGGTGTTTGATTTGATGGGTCAGGGCAAGGTCAACGGCTACCTGTGCCAGGGCTTCAACCCGATTGCCGCGTTGCCGGACAAAAACCGCGTGACCGCGGCACTGGCCAAATTGAAGTGGCTGGTGGTGATGGACCCGCTGGCCACCGAAACCTCGGAGTTCTGGCGCAATGTCGGGGTGTACAACGATGTGAAGAGTGCCGACATCCAGACCGAAGTCATTCGCCTGCCCACCACCTGCTTTGCCGAGGAGGACGGCTCGCTGGTCAACAGCAGTCGCTGGCTGCAATGGCACTGGAAGGGCGCCGACGGGCCGGGGCAAGCGCAGACCGACATCCGCATCATGAGCGAGCTGTTCGTACGCCTGCGCCAGCGTTATCAGGCACAAGGCGGCAAGTACCCCGATCCGCTGCTCAAACTGTCGTGGCCGTACAAGATCCCGGACGAACCTTCGCCCGAGGAGCTGGCGAAGGAAATCAACGGCTACGCCACCACTGACTTCACCGACGCCACGGGCGCGGCGATCAAGGGCAATTCGCAACTGGCCGGGTTTGGTCAGCTCAAGGATGATGGCAGCACCGCGTCCGGCTGCTGGATTTTCTGTGGCAGCTGGACCGAACTGGGCAACCAGATGGCCCGCCGCGACAACAGCGACCCGTACGGCATGCACCAGCATCAGGGCTGGGCCTGGGCCTGGCCGGCCAACCGGCGGATTCTCTACAACCGCGCCTCGGCGGACCTGCAAGGCAAACCGTGGGATCCGAAAAAGCGCCTGGTGTGGTGGAACGGCAAAGCCTGGGCCGGCACCGATGTGCCGGACTACAAGGCTGACGTGCCGCCGGAAGCGGGGATGAATCCGTTCATCATGAACCCCGAGGGCGTGGCGCGATTCTTCGCCGTCGACAAGATGAACGAAGGCCCGTTCCCCGAGCACTACGAGCCGTTCGAGACACCGATCGGTATCAACCCGTTGCACCCGCAAAACAAGAAAGCCACCAGCAACCCGGCGGCGCGGATCTTCGATTCGGTCTGGGATTCCCTGGGCGTGGCCAAGGATTACCCGTACGCTGCCACCAGTTACCGGCTGACCGAGCATTTCCACTTCTGGAGCAAGCATTGCAAGCTCAACGCGATTGCCCAGCCCGAGCAGTTCGTGGAAATCGGCGAAGTGCTGGCCAAGGAAAAAGGCATCGTCGCCGGCGACCGGGTGCGGGTCAGCAGCAAGCGCGGCTTCATTGAAGCGGTGGCCGTGGTGACCAAGCGGATTCGTCCGCTGCAGGTCAACAATCAGGTGGTGCACCAGATCGGCATTCCGTTGCACTGGGGGTTCACCGGGCTCACGCGGCACGGTTACCTGACCAACACCCTGGTGCCGTTCCTCGGCGATGGCAACACCCAGACCCCGGAATCCAAGTCATTCCTGGTCAACGTGGAGAAAGTCTAAATGGCCAGCCAAGACATCATCGCCCGCTCGGCCACCACCACCGCCCCGTCCTCGGTACGCCAGCTGGAGGAAGTCGCCAAGCTGATCGACACCACCAAATGCATCGGCTGCAAGGCTTGCCAGGTTGCCTGTTCGGAATGGAACGAGCTGCGCGACGAGGTCGGTCACAACCATGGCACCTACGACAACCCCCAGGACCTCACCGCAGAAACCTGGACGCTGATGCGCTTCACCGAGCACGAGACCGACGCCGGCAACCTCGAATGGCTGATCCGCAAGGATGGCTGCATGCACTGTGCCGAGCCCGGTTGCCTGGAGGCGTGCCCCAGCCCCGGCGCGATCATCAAGCACGCCAATGGCATCGTCGATTTCAACCAGGACCATTGCATCGGTTGCGGCTACTGCATCACCGGGTGTCCGTTCAACATTCCACGGATCTCGCAAAAGGATCACAAGGCCTACAAATGTACCTTGTGCTCGGACCGGGTGGCGGTGGGGCTGGAACCGGCCTGCGTGAAAACCTGCCCGACCGGCGCCATTGTGTTCGGCTCCAAGGACGACATGAAGGTGCATGCCGCCGAACGTATCGTCGATCTCAAGAGCCGGGGTTTTGAAAACGCTGGCCTGTATGACCCCGAAGGCGTCGGCGGCACCCACGTGATGTACGTGTTGCACCATGCCGATACGCCAAGGTTGTACGCCGGTTTGCCCGATCACCCGGCGATCAGCCCGCTGGTAGGGTTCTGGAAAGGCGTGAGCAAACCGTTGGCGCTGTTGGCCATGGGCGCCGCGGTGCTGGCCGGGTTCTTCCACTACGTGCGCGTCGGCCCGCAAATCGTCGAAGAGGATGAACATCCGGCGCCGCCGGACAATGCCGTGCACGAAGTCGATCCGTCGGTGCACACCTTCGATCCCCGTGGGGAGGGCAGGCCATGAGCAACAAGACGATCCTGCGCTACACCAGCAACCAGCGCACCAATCACTGGCTGGTGGCGATTCTGTTCTTCATGGCCGGGTTGTCCGGGCTGGCGCTGTTCCACCCGGCGCTGTTCTGGCTGAGCAACCTGTTCGGCGGCGGCCCCTGGACACGCATCCTCCACCCGTTCATGGGCGTGCTGATGTTCGTGCTGTTCCTCGGCCTGGTGTTGCGCTTCTGGCGCGCCAACCAGTTCATCGCCAATGACCGCCTGTGGCTCAAGCGCATCGATCGGGTGATGCTGAACAAAGAGGAGGGCGTGCCGCCCATCGGCAAATACAACCCCGGGCAGAAGCTGCTGTTCTGGACTTTACTGCTGTGCATGCTGGTGCTGCTATTGAGCGGCTTGGTGATCTGGCGTGCGTACTTCAGTGACTGGTTCGGCATCACCACGATACGCTGGGCGATGTTGCTGCATGCGTTGGCCGCTTTTGTGCTGATCCTGAGCATCATCGTGCACATCTATGCCGGCATCTGGATCAAGGGCTCGGTCAGCGCCATGTTGCACGGCCGGGTCAGCCGCGGCTGGGCGAAGAAGCACCACGAACTCTGGTATCGCCAAGTGACTCAAGATGAGACCCGCGACGAAGCTCCCGCGCGACCGATCACCAAAAAGGGCTGACCTTTGCCAACCATCCTCGAACCCGGAGAAATCGAAGCAGCGGCCAGTTCGCCGCCGTTTCTGTACATGCCACCGCATAACCTGTTCAGCCTGCGCGCCCAGCGCCTGGAAACGCTGGCCGTGGGGCATCCACTGGCCGATTACCTGCACCTGATTGCCGGGTTGTGCCGGGTGCAGCAACAGGTGCTGGACGACCCGCCACTTGGCGAGCCCCTCGACCGGCAACGCATCGAGTTGTGCCAGCAACATGGCCTGCCGCCGTTCGCGGCCGACAGCCTGGCGCGCGAAGAGGATTGGCAGCTTTACCTCGATGCTTTGCTGCAGCGTTATGGCGCACCGGCACCCTCTGCTGTGGCCGATGCCGTGCAAACCTTGCGCCTGGCCGGTGCCGGGCAACGCCGCGCCTGGGCGGTGGCATTGCTCAGCGGCCAGTATTCGCTGGTGCCGGCGGCACTGGTGCCGTTTCTCGGTGCGGCGCTGCAAACAGCGTGGAGCCATTGGCTGTTGAGTACGCCGAACCTGGCGCTGACTCCCGGCGACAGTCTCAGCCAGTGCCCGGCCTGTGGTTCGCCGGCCATGGCCGGGGTCATCCGCCATCGCGGCAAGCACAACGGCTTGCGTTACCTGGTCTGTTCGCTGTGCGCCTGCGAGTGGCATGTGGTGCGGGTCAAGTGCGTGTATTGCGAGCAGAGCAAGGGCCTGGAATACCTCAGCCTTGACGATGACCGCCATGCCGCCAACCAGGCGCCTTTGCGCGCCGAAGTCTGCCCCGGTTGCAACAGCTATCTGAAGTTGCTCTATCTGGAGAACGATGCGGACGCCGAAGCCCTGTCGGCAGACCTGTGCAGCCTGATGCTCGACATGCGCCTGGCCCAGGACGGTTATCAGCGTTTGGCACCCAATCTGTTGCTGGCGCCGGGAGACGAATAACCGCAGCGTCTACACTCTGGCGCGACGGTCATTCGTTTTCAGGAGCGCCAGATGTCTGCACACGGTGCCAGCCAACCCTTGCGTCTACCTTCCATCGACAGTTTGTTGCGGCATCCGGCGTGCCAGCCGTTGGCCGCGCGCTATGGCCGCGACGTTTTGCTGGCGGCCCTGCGGCATTTGCTGGGAGAGTTGCGCGTTGGGGTGCAGCAAGGTGTGCTCGAACCTGTAGAAGTCAGCGCTGAAGTCTTGGCGGGCCGGGTCGGCGAACGATTGGCAATCGAGCATCGCAGCCATGTGCGGCGGGTATTCAACCTCACCGGCACAGTGCTGCACACCAATCTCGGGCGGGCATTGTTGCCCGAAGAAGCGATAGAGGCGGTGCAAATGGCTGCCCGCTATCCGCTCAACCTGGAGTTTGACCTGCGCAGCGGCAAGCGCGGTGACCGCGACGACCTGATCGAAGGCTTGATCCGCGAACTGACCGGCGCCGAAGCGGTGACCGTGGTCAACAACAATGCCGCAGCGGTCCTGCTCACTCTCAACAGCCTGGGTGCGCGCAAGGAAGGAGTTATTTCCCGTGGCGAACTGATTGAAATCGGCGGCGCCTTCCGCATTCCCGACATCATGGCCCGCGCCGGGGTGAAACTGGTTGAGGTCGGCACCACCAACCGCACCCATGCCCGCGACTACGAGGCTGCCATCGGCCCACGCAGCGGATTGGTCATGCGCGTGCACGCGAGCAACTACAGTATCCAAGGCTTCACCACGAGCGTGCCGACCGCCGAACTGGCGCAACTGGCACACCGGCACGGTTTGCCGCTGCTCGAAGACCTCGGCAGCGGCAGCCTGTTGGATTTGACGCGTTGGGGGTTGCCCGCTGAACCGACGGTGCGTCAGGCGTTGCTCGATGGCGCGGACATCGTCACCTTCAGTGGCGACAAACTGCTCGGCGGGCCGCAAGCCGGGCTGATAGTCGGCCGCAAGGAGCTGATCGCCCGGATCAAGAAGAACCCGCTCAAGCGTGCGCTGCGGGTCGACAAAATGACCCTGGCGGCCCTGGAAGCGGTGTTGGGTCTGTACCGCAACCCGGACCGGCTGGCCGAGCGCTTGCCCAGCCTGCGCCTGTTGACCCGGCCACAGGCCGATATCCTCGCCCAGGCCGAGCGACTGCGGCCGGCGCTGGCCCAGGTGCTGGGTGAGGGCTGGAGCGTCAGCGCCATGCCGGCACTGGGCATGATCGGCAGCGGCAGCCAACCGGTGGCGCGGCTGGCCAGCGCGGCGCTGTGTTTGCGTGCGCTGACGTCCAAGCGCTTGCGCGGGCGTTCCCTGTTGATCCTGGAAGCAGCCTTTCGCGCCTTGCCGATTGCGGTACTCGGGCGCATTGACGATGACGCCCTGTGGCTGGACCTGCGGCAACTGGACGACGAGCCGGCATGGCTGGCCCAACTTGATCAATTGCAGGTGGAGGGCCGGGCAGGGTGATTGTCGGCACCGCAGGGCACATCGACCATGGCAAGACGGCACTGCTCCAGGCGCTCACCGGTCAGGCGGGTGACCGGCGCCGGGAGGAGCGTGAGCGCGGCATGACCATCGACCTCGGCTACCTGTATGCCGAGCTGGAACCGGGATCGGGCTTGACCGGGTTCATTGACGTTCCCGGGCATGAACGCTTCACCCACAACATGCTTGCCGGGGCACAGGGCATCGATCTGGTGTTGCTGGTGGTGGCCGCCGATGACGGAGTGATGCCGCAGACCCGCGAGCACCTGGCGATTGTCGAGTTGCTGGGCATCCCGCGGGCGCTGGTGGCGATCAACAAGTGCGACCGGGTCGACAGCGCCAGGGTGCAGATTGTGTGCGATCAGGTCCGCACCTTGCTCGCGCCCGGACCGTATGCCGATGCGCCGCTGATTGCGCTGTCGAGTGTGACCGGCGAGGGCATTGAGTCCTTGCGCAAGGCGTTGCTCGATGCCCAGCGTGAAGTGGCGCAACGCAGCACCGAAGGTGGTTTTCGCCTGGCGATCGATCGGGCGTTCAGCGTGGCCGGGGCCGGTATCGTGGTGACCGGCACGGCGCTGTCCGGCCAGGTTGCGGTGGGCGATACCTTGCTGCTGGGGCCTCAAGGCAAACCGGTGCGCATTCGTGGCCTGCACGCGCAAAACCAGGCCGCCGACCACGCCGTTGCCGGCCAGCGCGTGGCATTGAACCTGAGCGCCGAACGGCTGGCTCTGGAGCACATCCATCGTGGTCACTGGTTGCTGGCCGCCGGCTTGTACGCACCGACCCAACGCCTGGACATCGACCTGCAGCTGCTCCCCGGCGAACCCCGGGCCTTCGAGCACTTTCAACCGGTGCACGTGCACCTCGGCACCCAGGACGTCACCGGTCGAGCCGCCTTGCTCGAAGGCGTCAGTCTGGAGCCTGGTGGGCGGATGTTCGCGCAACTGCTGCTCAATACACCGGTGCAGGCGGTGAAAGGCGACCCGCTGATCCTGCGCGATCAGAGTGCCCAGCGCACCCTGGGTGGTGGCCGGGTGCTCGATCCGTTTGCACCCGCTCGGCAACGTCGCAGCGCCGAACGATTGGCGCAACTGCAGGCGCTGGCGAACAACGCGAGGCTGGAAGATGTGTTGCCGGCATTGCTGGCCCACAGCGACAGCGGGCTCGAACCGCAGCGCCTGGAGCGGCAGTTCAACCGACCGCGCAGCAGTTGGGTGTTGCCCGCCGATGTGCGCTTGATCGACACCCGCCAAGGCGCGTTGCTGTTCAGTGCCAGCCGCTGGGAAGCCCTGAAAGTTGCAGTGCTCGGGCACCTCGAGCGTTTCCATCATCTTGAAGCGGATCAGATGGGGCCGGACCGCGACCGCCTGCGCCGATTCACCGGTAGCGAGATGGAGCGTTCGACGTTTATCAGCCTGCTCGACGAATTGCTGGCCAGCGGCGACATCGCCAGCAGCGGCCCGTGGTTGCATCTGCCCGGGCATCAGGTGCGTTTGAGCGAAGAGGACGAGGCCCTGTGGCTGCAATTGCAGCCGCTGTTCGAACGGGCGGGCTTCGCCCCACCGTGGGTGCGCGACCTGGGGCATGACGAAGCGGCCGTGCGCGGGCTGCTACGCAAAATGGCGCGTCTGGGCCTGATGCACCAAGTGGTGCGGGACCTGTTCTACCCCGACAGCATGATTCGCCGATTGGCGGCTATGCTGTTGCAACTGGCGGACGCCAACCCGGTGATTCAGGTGGCGGCGTTTCGTGATGCGGTGGGTCTGGGGCGCAAGCGCAGTATCCAGATACTGGAGTACTTCGACCGTATCGGCCTGACCCGGCGCTTTGGCGATCGTCGGCAGGTTCGCCCGGACAGCGCGTTGGCCCAGCGCACAGAGCTTTGATCAAGGAAGGCAATCGCGCCCGGTGGCGCGGCCGGGCTTCAAACCCGGTTGGGGACGGCATCCGTTCCCGGGCAGGTTCGACTCCGGCTGCCTTCCGCCAATCAACCCCAAACTTGCTGACTCAACCGAGTCCCCTTTGGGAGCGAGCCAGCTCGCGATGGCGGTTGGTCGAAGCAACGCATTCGTCCAGTTTTTACACGGGGTTGCGAAATGGATCGTCAGAGATTGCGCTGCGCTTCCATCCGATCATGAAGGACCCTGATGATCGCAATTCCGTACGCAGTGATTCGAAAATAGATCATGTGCCGCTCTACGCTGCAGCGCCGATAACCAGGACGGATAGTGTCGCAGGCCGGCGCCTTTTTCGGGCGCTCGGCCAATTGCGAAAATGCTGAGGTAAGGATGTCAATGTAGCGATTGGCCTGATCCAGGCCCCACTGGCGAGCGGTGTAACTCCAGATGGCCTCAAGGTCACCCTCTGCGGCAGGCGTTAGACGATATTCAGCCATGCGCGGCTAACATTCTCTGTTTGAATGCAGCTGGATCGAATGGGCGAGGTTTTCCGCTGGATTCGCCTTCGAGAAGGGCGGCACGGATCGTTTCGAGTTCAGCGCTGCGCTCCTGTTCACGACGGATCAGATCGCGAATATATTCGCTGTCGTTGGTGTAATGGCCCGCTTCTATCTGCGCCTTGATCCAGTTGTCTTGCTGGTCAGTCACGGTGATGGTTTTTCTTACGGTTCCCATGATTGGGCCTCTACGGAGATGGGTGACTGTGTGCAAATTATCATACTATTGGTGCGGTATCGAGCGGTCGGAATTCTATTGCGACTCATCCAATCCGACCAGAATTTGCAACTTTGCGACAAGCCCGCTCCAACAGTTGAATGCATTCCAAACATTTCCGAGTGCATTCCTCAGAACCCCAGCGGGTACTGAATCACTACATATATCCGGTCGATGTCATCGCCGGCCTGGGCCGCGTTCGCCCGGTGCGACACATGGGACAGTTGCAGCGACAAACCCTTGGCCGACCCGGACTGCACGACGTAGTGCAGGTCGATGTCGCGCTCCCAGTGCTTGCCCCCGGCACCTTGTTGCGGCACGAAGGAGCCGGTCGCCGGGTCGAACGGGTTGTAGGCCCCGCCTTGTGGCGCATGCGTGCCGTCGATCTGGTCGCCGGTGACGTAGCGGGTCATGAACTTCAGGCCGGGTATCCCGAAGGTGGCCAGGTCCAGGTCGTAACGAACCTGCCAGGAGCGTTCGTGGGCGCCATTGAAGTCGGCGAACTTGATCGAGTTGGCCAGGTAGATGGAGTCGCCACCGACAAAATCGAACGGCGTATCACCGTCGACTTTCTGATACGCCAGGGTGAAACCATGGGCACCCAGCGTGTATTGGCCCAACAGGCTGTACGCGGTGTTGTCGATGGCGCCGGCCAGCGCCTGGCCGGTGTCCCGGGTGTGGTAGAGGTTGGCGTCGAGGAACACATCGGACTGTTTGAAGTGCAGGTTGCCGTAGTACTGGTGCCAGGTGTCGGTCAGCTCCGAGGCGTACAGCGCGCCGCCGACCGGGCTTCGGGTAAACAGGTCGGCGCCGACGAACGAAATGCCGCCGGCCTGGGTGCTGGCGCCATACCCGAAAAAGTCGCCCTTGCCTGAAGCACTGTCCTGATTCTTGAACGCCGTGAAGTGGCCGGCTTGCAGGTTCATGCCGTCGATTTCGCGGCTGTTGAGCAGAAAGCCGGTGGCGTACTCCGGTTGCAGGCGTTTGTCCGCAGTGTCGAATACCGGGGACTCGACCATCATTTCGCCAAACGCCAGGGTGGTTTTCGAGGCCTTGAGCTTGATCGCGCCGCCACCGCTGGAGTAATCGCTTTCACTGCGACCATCACTGCCCACGGGCAGCAAACCGGTTCCGGAATGGCCCTTGCCGCCATCGAGCTTCAATCCGAGAAAGGCATGGGCATCGAGGCCGAAGCCGAGCGTGCCCGGTGTGAAGCCGGATTCAAAAGTGCCGATAAAACCTTGAGCCCACTCGGCTTTGTAATTCTTGCCGGTCGGCGAGGGGGATCGATAGTCGCTGTTCAGGTAAAAGTTTCGACTGAGCACGCCAAGCGTCGCGCCGTCCAGAAAGCCCGGCGCCGATTCATCCGCCACGGCGGTCCCGGCCGTGCCGGCGAGCAGCACCGATAACCAGAACGGCAATCCGGCCCTGAGGTCTTGCGAGTCACACGTCATCTATTGTTCACCACAGGCTCAGCGACGGTGGGTGATGACTCACTGTAGGAGCGAGCTCGCTCGCGATGGTCTCAAGTACGCCGCGTTCAGGCAGTAAACACGCGTTATCGTTATCGACCATCGCGAGCAGGCTCGCTCCTACAGGAGTCCGCCTGCAGTCGCTTGTTGTTTCATGTTTTTGGCGACGCCATGGTTACGTAGATCGGGCCGGGAATATTGAATCGGTGTGCTGTGTTTGACTCAAAGCGCGCATGCGCACGGCCCGTTTACGTAAACGAGCCGTGCCGTGGAGGTCGTTGTTCGCGGGAAAGCGCGTAAACCGAATCAACCCTCAAAGATGGTCGGCATCGATCACCGCCTTGGCGAACGCCTGCGGAGCTTCCTGCGGCAGGTTGTGGCCAATGCCGCCGTTGATCAGCCGGAACTCGTATTTGCCGGTGAAACGCTTGGCATAGTCTTCGGGCGCAGGGTGCGGTGCGCCGTTGGCATCGCCTTCCAGGGTGATGGTCGGCACGCTGATGGACGGCGCCGTGGCCAGTTTCTGCTCCAGTGCGTCGTATCGGCTTTCGCCCTCGACCAGGCCCAGGCGCCAGCGGTAGTTGAACACGGTGATGTCGACATGGTCCGGGTTGTCCAATGCCTTGGCGCTGCGGTCAAAGGTGGCGTCATCGAACGCCCATTTCGGCGAAGCCAGTTGCCAGATCAGCTTGGCGAAGTCGTGGGTGTTTCTCTCGTAACCGGCCTGGCCGCGGTCAGTGGCGAAGTAGAACTGATACCACCACTGCAATTCCGCCTTGGGTGGCAGCGGGTTCTTGCCGGCTGCCTGGTTGCCGATCAGATAACCGCTGACCGAGACCAGTGCCTTGACCCGCTCCGGCCACAGCGCCGAAACAATGTCGGCCGAACGCGCACCCCAGTCATAGCCACCGAGCACCGCTTGTTTGATCTTCAGCGCGTCCATGAAGTCGATGACATCACTGGCCAGCGCAGCCGGCTGGCCGTTGCGCAGGGTTTTTTCGGACAGGAAATGTGTGTCGCCATAGCCTCGCGCATAGGGCATCAGCACCCGATAACCCTTGGCCGCCAGCAACGGCGCGACCTCGTCATAGCTGTGAATGTCGTATGGCCAGCCGTGCAGCAGGATCACCACCGGACCGTTGGCCGGGCCGGTTTCGGCGTACGCCACGTCCAGCAGTCCGGCATTGATATGCTTGAGCGGGCCGAAGGGCAAGGGCGCCGCCTGTGTGGCTGGGGTCGCCGCTGACTGCTCGGTGGTGGCCGATTGTGCATGGGCCGCGCCAAGCGCGCCGAACAGTGCAAGCGCGAGGATCGAAGGGCCGACCAGGTGGCGGCGAGTGTGGCCAGGGTTGTTGTTGCGCAGTGCCTTCTTCATGGGATGCCTCCATACGAGCCATGGGTCGGGGTCCCGTCTGAACCCCTTGAAACCTTGCTTGCATTGAAACGCGACAACGTATCCGGCCTGTGTCGAATCGCAGGCCGGATGAAAGTCTGTGTATCGGGCATACGCGCTGACACACTGTGATACACACGAGCTTAGCGTGAGCCTCTTGGTAACCCGACCGAAACACGTAACCCGCTTTTGGCCGTCTCATTGGAAAATCCCAGATGCAGACGAGCCCCGGTACGCTCGGCGATGGCCCTGACGATGGACAAGCCCAGCCCGGAGCCCGGTTCTTCGGTGCCTACACTGCGATAGAACGGGTCGAACACGCGCATTTGTTCATCGGTGGTGATACCCGGGCCGGAATCCTTGACCTGAAGGATCACGGTTTCCTGCGCCAGCTCCACCGACAGGTCGACGCGGCCGCCGCAAGGGGTGTAGCGGATCGCATTGTCCACCAGATTCTTGACCAGGATCAGCAGGTCCATTTCGTTGATGACGAGCTGCACGTCTTCGGTGCTTTCAACGCCGATGTCGATGTTCTTGCGCTCCGCCAGGGGCAACAGGTCCTCCAGCACCCGTCGATAGACCTCATGCACCGAAACCATGGTCTGCGGCCGCTCGGCGTTCGATTGCGCGGCGGCCAGGGCCAGCAACTGATCGATCAGCTTTCTGCTGCGCTCAATGCCGAGCGACAGTGGCAGCAGGCGCTCGGCGGCTTGTGTCGGCATGGGTGTGGCCTGCAGCCGCTCGGCTTGCAGGGACAGGGCGGTCATGGGCGAGCGCAGTTCGTGGGCGGCGTCGGCGATGAAGCGGCGCTGGGTTTCCATGGACTGCGCAACCCGCGCCAGCAAGCGATTGATGGCCACGACAAAAGGGCGGATCTCGGTTGGCAAATGGTGTTCATCGACCGGGTGCAGGGCCTGTTTGTCCCGTCGATCAATTTCGTCGGACAGGGCTGCGATGGGGCGAAACAGCTTGCGCACCAGATCACCCACCACCAGCAACAGCACCGGAAACAGAATGAGAAAGGGCAACAGGCTGCGCAAGGCGCTCTCGCGCGCCTCCTTGTCGCGAACCCCCGTCTCCTGGGCGACGACGATGCGCTCGCCACGGGCGGTGGTCCTGACCAGTGCGCGAAAGTCTTCGCCCGCGATGCTCAAGGTCGACAGTCCCTCGGCCAGCGTCGTGGGGAAGGGCAGCGGCAGGACGTTGTCGTCAGTGCTGCCGACGGCTTTGCTGCTGTCTGCCAGGTATTGCACGATGACCCTGGACTCTTCATCGTCGCCGGCGGTTTTTCCGGCAGCGGGGTAGTGCAGGGTCATCTGCTGCCGATCGAACAGGACAGCCACCTGACGCAAGGTTTCGTCCTGCATTTCGTGGGCCTCGTCGAGGGCCGAGACGAACGCAAACACCCCGGCCAGCGCGGCCACGAGCAGGATGGCCAGCGACAATGCGACCGACAGCCGTACCTGGACCGAGTCGCTCAGGCGCTTTTTGAAACCATCCATCCCATACCCCTGACGTTCTTGATGACCTGGTTGCCCAACTTGCGTCGCAACGAATGAATCAGAAACTCCACGGCGTTGCTTTCCACTTCGTTGCCCCAGCCGTAAAGGCGGTCTTCGAGTTCGCTGCGCGAGAGGATCGCCCCCGGGCGGATCAGCAGGGCCTGCAGCAGGGCGAATTCGCGGCTGGACAGTTGCACGCCGGGGTTTTCGGCAGTGCTTGCCTGTTTTGACACCAGGTCCAGTGCCACCACACCGTTGTCCAGCAATGACTGGGCGCTACCGCCTTTGCGGCGCAGCACAGCACGCATGCGGGCCAGCAACTCCGCCATGTCGAAGGGTTTGAGCAAGTAGTCGTCGGCGCCTCCGTCGAGGCCGCGCAGGCGATCGTCGAGGCTGTCCCGTGCGGTGATGATCAGCAGAGGCACCGGGTTGTTGCGGCCGCGAATGCTGTCGAGCACATCGAGCCCGTCCTTGCCTGGCAATCCGAGGTCGAGCAGTACCAGGTCGTAGGGCTGGGTCTCCAGCGCTGAAAGTGCGGTCAGGCCGTTTTTCACCCAGTCGGTCGCGTAGCTCGCATCACTCAGTGCGCCCTGGATGGCATCCCCGATCATCGGGTCATCTTCGACCAGCAATATGCGCATGTTCCGCTCCGAAAAAAAAAGGCGCGGCGGTCTTCACCGTCGCGCCTGTATTGAAGCACCTGTACTGGCGTTTGTCCGCCCGGTTATTGCGCGCCTTTCATCGAGTCGAAGGCCTTCATCAGCTCGTCCATGCGGGCCTTGCAGTCACTCTGTTGCGGGCTGCTGGCGCGCAAGGCGTCGAGTGCGCGGTCAATGGCCTTGTCCAGGACATGCCAGTCGCTGGCGGCGCGAGGCTTGATGCCGGCTTCGGCAGAATCCCAGGCGCTCTCCAGGTCCTTGATGCGGGCTTTCGCCCCCGGCAGGTCATTTTTGTCGACGAGCGCGGCAACGTCGGCGGCGATGCTGCGGAACTCGGACAGGTCCCCCAGTTTTGAACCGGCCTGGGTTTGTGCACTCATCGCACCGGATGTGGCACCCGCAGCAGGCTTGTCGGCAGGTTTCGAGCAACCGGCGGCGATGCTCAGCAAAAAGATCGACGAGACAATGGCGACGTGGCGAATGATGTTTTGAAAAGGGCGCATGACGTTTCCTTGATGGACTGTTTAGCGTTACTGAGTGACGGTTTTACGGTTGCCGACGCTGATCTGCGCGACCGCAACCAGCAGTACGATCACGCACAGGAAAATCGCGCTGGTCCAGGTGGCGCCCATGCCGAGGCCGCCGTAGGTCTTGGACTGGGTCAGCAAGTCGCCCAGAGAGGCACCGAACGGCCGGGTCAGGATGTAGGCGACCCAGAAGGCCAGTACCACATTGGCACCCAGGCGCCAGGCCACCAGGGTTGCGGCGATCAGCGCGCCGAAAATCACCGCGCCGAGGGTGAAGCCCAGGCCCAGTGCCTCGGTCGCGAGGTCACCGGCGGCGGTACCGAGGGCAAAGGTGCAGAGCACGGTCGTCCAGTAGAACCATTCCCGTCGTGGTGTGACGATTTCGCGGATCGACAGGTTGTGTTCCACCCGGTACCAGACGAGAAAGTTGATTGCCAGCAAGACAGAAAACACCGCCGTGCTGGTGTACAGGCTGACGTCGAGAACGTCGGTCAGGATGTCGGTGAGCTGCGTCCCGACGATGCTCACCAGTACCACGGTCAGCCAGTAGATCCAGGGCGAGCAGGCGGTTTTGCGCATCTGAATGAACAGGGCGATGGCCAGCAATGTCGCCATGCCGACGCTGGTCCAGCCCAGGCCGAGGCCGGCATCGACAGCGAGAAAGTCCGCGCCGGTTTCACCCACCGTCGTGGACAGGATCTTGATCACCCAGAATGACAGGGTCACTTCGGGTACTTTGTTGAGCCATCCGGCTGTATCGGGTTTCATGGGCGGGTTGCCTCTCCTGTGCAGCGCCGAACTTGCGCAAGGGAGACAATACGCAGCGAAACTTAGCTGAGACTGAGGGGAGTGATGCGCTACATCGAAGGTGAATCGGAGCCGTGGTCCGGACCGGAAACCGCGGTCTCGGCGCAGAAATGTACGGAGTCAGTGCAGCTGACGGACAAGTGCCGCTTGCGGGTGCTCGCCGCTGAGACCGTCCTCAACGCTTGCCAAGGGCCAACCGGGCGGCGAACAGCACAAAGATCAAGCCTGTTGTGCGATCCATCCAGGTGATTACCTTCTCGCGCCGCAGAACGCCGGCGAGTTGTTGAGTTGCGCCAATCAACGTCGACGACCACATCAAACCGAGCACTACGTGAATGCTGACCAAACCGAATGTCCAGGCAATCGGGTTGTGCCCTTGGGGAATGAACTGCGGGAGAAAGGAGACGTAGAAAATCCCGATCTTGGGATTGAGGACGTTGCCCATCATGCCCTTGAGAAACCAGTTTGCATTCGGTTTTGCGTCCGCCTCGACGGGCGACAATGAGCTGCGTGGACGCCGCAACATGTTCCATCCGAGCCACGCCAGGTAAGCGGCGCCGCAGTACTTCAACAGGCTGTAAGCCAGCTCCGATACCGCAATCAGAGCACCCAGGCCAAAGGCGACAGCCGCGCCCCACAACAGGCAGCCGGCATTGATACCCAGTGCAGCGCGAAACGCCTGCTGTTTGCCTTCCACCGTTGCGGTTCGCAAGACCAGCGCGGTATCGAGGCCCGGTGTCAGCGTCAGCAGGGTGGCGGCCAAGGTAAAGGCAAGGAGGTTGTCTGCAATGGACATTGGCGTACGACTTGGAATTGATGAAGCGCGAACGTTAGCACATGGGTGATGGGCTTGAGATTTCGTAGAGTGCTCTGATGGAGGTGGCAAGTAGCGTGTACGCCGCGCTTGCCTCCCAGGGCCAAGAGCATGCTGACGCGGCCAGACCTGTCCTGTTGGGTCAACCGGGTGGCGGGGTCGACTCGTGACAATGCCCCCCCCAGAAGCGCTCGGCGAATCAGGGCCGATTCAACCGCCAAAAATGGGGCATTTCACCCACCCAACCGGGTGTTTACCACCTGATTTGAGGAATATTCCCCGCCTCAACCGTTCTCTCGCTCGAAACATCCGGAATCATCTTGTTAATTGGTTTGAGCTTTTTCTTCGCCCCATTGAAATGGCTCATTAGTTGCAGCCCCCAGGTACCCGCAACAACTGTCGTCCCCGACATCATGGAGACGACGGGGATTGCCAGGTTCGGCATGACGCGAGGGGAGAAAAATGAAACACGCGACACCGCCAAGCAGCTCCATCGCCTCTAATGAGGAGCTTCCTATGAGTTCAATGATCAGGATCGGCATCGTTGATGATCACCCGCTGTTGAGGGATGGGGTCACAATGGCGCTGAAAAAAATAGCTGACTTTCAGGTAGTCGAGCAGGGTGGGTCTGCCGATGAAGCCCTGGAAATTGCCGCTCGTTTTGCTCCGAATGTATTGCTGATGGATGTAAACATGCCGGGCGACAGCTTTGCTGCCGTGCGAGCGATCTCAGCTTCTTCGCCGGCAGTCAAGGTTTTGATGCTGACGGTATCCGAATCCATCGAAGACGCCTATTCCGCCCTCGAAGCGGGCGCGCAGGGATATGCATTGAAAGGTATAAGCGGTCGTGAGCTTGTACAGATCATCAGAAATGTCGCCAGTGGTGAAACCTTCATTACTCCCAGGCTTGCCAGCAAGATGTTAAGCAATTTCAGAAAGCACGCGGGTGACAAGCAAAAGGTCGAGCTGACCCATCGTGAAGAACAGGTTATCCGGGAGGTATCGAAGGGTCTGACCAACCGTGAGGTTGCTATCAAGCTCGAACTCTGCGAGAAGACCATCAAGCACTACATGACGAATGTGATGTACAAGCTGCACGTTCGTAACCGGACGCAGGCAGTCGCAGCAGTGAGACGGCATTGGGAGAGTGACCATGTACCTGGCTTATGCAGTGTTCTTCAACGCCGCGACTTGAATGACAACGGTTAGCCAAATAACGAGCCATTGGCGCTTGCGGTGACTTGATTGCAACGATCACTTTGGCACGGGTGATCAGATTCTGAACTGCGCCCTGGCTTTGGTTCCGGCATGGGGCGCCGATTCAATGGTGAATGTTCCGCCGAGGGATTCGACGCGATAGCGCATGCCGACCAGGCCCAGATGCGTTCTACCTCGACCTGACACACTCGGTTTCTCGGTTGAAATACCCACTCCCGCATCCTCGACCTGCACTTGCAGCAGGCCTTCGGAGTGAGAGGCGCTGAGCTTTTGGCCTTTTCCTCCAGCGTGAATATAGGCATTGTTCAATGCTTCCTGGGCGAAGCGGTAAATGCAGATTTTATGCGCTATCGGTACGTCGTCTGGAAGAGTATCAAGCTGCAGGTCGACTCGCGTCTCGGTTCGATCTTCGTGCCGCTGGACAAGCAATACCAGCGCATCGTGCAGGGTCAGGTCATTGACCTCCGGAACGGCCAGGCCAAGTGATATTTCCCGCACTTCCTTTAAAGCATCCTCGCCGGCACGTCTGATCATTTCGAGGGCTTCCCCATCCGAGGCGCCTTGCGAATCTTCGAGCTCTTCAAGGCGAAGGAGAATCAGTGACAACAGCTGGGCAGGACCATCATGAAGGTCTGCCCCGATCCGACGAAGGGTGAGTTCGTTGATTCTGGCGAACTCGTGATTGGCGGTAGTGACTTTGTGCTGAAGGGCGGCATTATTGGAGTGCAACCTGGCTTGCTCATGCATTCGCCATTGAAGTGCTTTTTCCTGCTGCTTTATTATCTTGTCGCCACGCCGAACGATAAAAAACAAGAGCAAAATCATCGCCATCGTTGCTGTACCGACAATCGCCCATACTTTCTTGCGAACGTTATTGATTTCGCGCTGTAACGCTTGCGCGGTTTCGTAGAACTCACCAACCGCAACAATCTTTCCAGTACCCGCTTCGCGCAGTGGAGCAAAAATCTCATAGAACGGAATGTTCAGGCTTCGCTCAAAAGCATCCTCGGTATCATCAACAAGGTCTTCGTTCAGTTCTGTATAGATCCTGCCTGCCAGCGCCTGTGAGATCTCCTCTGTCGGGAAGTTTTTCTTGAACGTAGATTTGTCGGTGCTGTAGACAATCGTGCCGTCCGGAAGCCAGATCTTCACCGAGACAACATGTGTACTGAACGAGGTGCTGGACAGCAGGTTATCAATGGTCTGAACAGTTTCATCGGGGAGTTCGTTGGCAGTGGTCAATCCCTGGACGAAAGGTTCGAGAAAGTTCGCCATATAACGCGCGCCCGTTTCTGCCGCCGTTTGGACCGTTGCGTCTTCGATACTCTGGCTCACGAGGTTTCCAACGAACGTCATGGTCAAACCCAGAATTATTGTGGCGCAGATCACGAACTGGGTTGAACGGCTCAAAAGGCGCAATTTCGCACGGGCGCTCTGTCTTCCGGGCACTCCACCACTGGACGTTTGGCCAACGTCTGATTGGACCAAGGTCTGATCGGATTCACTGACCAAGGTCTCAGAATTTGATTGGGCTTTCGTCTCTGTACACATCCGGGTAGCACCTCAATACTCATTTTCAATGGAGTGTAAAGCTGGCGTTTGAGGTTGAAGGCGGGAGGCGCGATGAATAGTTTAAAAAGATTCTCGACCCATCTGGATAATCGCTATTTCCGGCAACAACAGCCGGCGGTCATTACCCATGATGTGGTCGGTCATTCGCGCCTTGAACTGTCACCTCATGGCCATACAGACCAGGACGGAAACGACTGCACGCCTGGCATTCAAGTCAAACCCGGTTCAACACCAGGCGCGTGGGCCCCGTCTCCAGTAGATACTAGTCAATTCGTGGTCGATGCCAGTTTTCTCATGGATAAAAGGCTTGTTGACGAAGCCGCATGGACGCAGAACCGTGCCATCACCCCTCAGGAAGTCCCGGACTATGTCGATCTTCGCCCGCATATTCCGGCCAATGACTCCGGTCGCTGGATGTGTGGCATCTGTGACAAGCCCACCATGCCTGAGAGAGCTTCATGGACAAATGCATAGAGCCCCGATACGTGACGGGGCATTTGGCAAGTTGCACCTTCTACTCAACCTGCGTTCACGGACCGTCGCCTCCTTGAGGCGCAACACCAGTCTGTAGGTACGGTTGTCACGGGGAACTGACCCTTGGTTGAACACTGCTGATTGCACGCCATTCAGCAAGGGCTCCGTGCGCCTTACGACCAGGTCCCGTCGTTCAATTTTCGATTTTCATATATGGGGTTCAACACTAAACCGCGCGCTTTCAGCCGTGTTTCATGCGTGTGGTTTCCTGATTAGTCGAGCATCGAGGAAACAGCCATGGCCAGCTTCATCAAGTCCGATCTCGAGTTCATTCTCGAACAAATTTTCATCGCTGAACGGCATGCGGCAGGGGCGAGCCTGATAGACATGCTGCCGAACGTAGAAGTACCTTTCGGCCTGCGCACCGTCTCGGGCATCAACAATAACCTGGCCGATCCCCAGTTCGGCGCCGCCGACAACATCTTCCCGCGCATGACGCCGCCGGTGTTCAATACCGCGCAGGTACAGCCGGCCGGCTTCTTCGGTCCGGCCGATCCTGGCGGAACCACGCCGACCTCCTACCTGCAGACCAGCGGTTTCGTCTTTGACTCGCAGCCGCGCACCATCAGCAACCTGATCGTCGACCAGACCGCCAACAACCCGGCGGCGGTCGCGGCCGCAGCGTTCAATCCGGATTCACAGACTGTCACCAGCCCAGGACTCGATGGCCTGTTCGGCACCGCCGACGACGTTTCCGTCTTCCAGATCCCCAATATCACGCCAGACGCGGGCCTGACCGTGCCCTTCAACGCCTGGATGACCTTCTTCGGCCAGTTCTTCGACCATGGCCTGGACCTGGTCACCAAGGGCGGCAGCGGCACCGTGTTCATTCCGCTGCAGCCCGACGATCCACTGTTCGTGCCCGGTAGCCCGAACAACTTCATGGTGTTGACGCGGGCCACCAATCTGCCCGGCCCCGATGGCATCCTCGGCACGGCCGACGACATCCACGAACAGCAAAACACCACCTCGCCGTTTGTCGACCAGAACCAGACCTACAGCTCGCACCCCTCGCACCAGGTATTCCTGCGCGCCTATGAGCTCAACGCCGCCGGCGATCCGGTCGCCACCGGCAAGCTGATCACCAATCGTGACCTGGGTGCCGACGGTGTGTTCGGCACGGCCGACGATACCGAAATCGGTGGCATGGCCACCTGGAAGGTGGTCAAGGCCCAGGCCCATGACCTGCTCGGCATCAACCTGACCGATGCCGATGTGTTCAATCTGCCGCTGCTGGCGACCGACGCCTATGGCAACTTCATCAAGGGGCCCAACGGTCTTCCGCAAGTGGTGATGATGGGCCCGGATGGCATTGCCGGCACCGCCGACGACATACTCGTCGAGGGTAACCGCGCCGCTCCCGTCGACCTGACGAACGCCGTGCGCACCGGCCACCAGTTCCTCATCGACATTGCGCACAGCGCCGATCCGACTGGCGGCCTGACACCCGACGCGGACAATGTCATTGGCGGGGTGCAAGCGCCCGGCACCTACGACAACGAGTTGCTGGATGCGCACTACATCGCCGGCGATGGCCGCGTCAACGAGAACATCGGCCTGACCACCGTTCACTCCGTTTTCCACCACGAGCACAACCGGCTGGTTGACCAGACCAAGGAAACGGTGCTGGCCTCCAACGACCTCGATTTCCTCAACAAGTGGCTGATGCCTGACGCCCAACTGACAGCGTTGCCGCTGACACCGGCCGACATCGCGGCCCTGCACTGGAACGGCGAGCGGTTGTTCCAGGCCGCCAAGTTCGGTACCGAGATGCAATACCAGCACCTGGTGTTCGAGGAGTTCGCACGCACCATCCAGCCGCAAGTCGACGTCTTCCTTGCCCCCATGGGTAACGACACCACGATCGACCCGTCGATCGTCGCCGAGTTCGCGCACACGGTCTTTCGCTTCGGTCACTCGATGCTGGTGGAGACGGTCGATCGTTTCGATCCCAACTTCAACGTCGTCGGCGACGGCAATCCGACTGACCCGGGCAATCAGCAGACCGGCCTGATCGCGGCCTTCCTCAACCCGCTGGCATTTGCTGCGAGCGGCCCGACCCCTGAGCAGGCGACAGGCGCCATCGTTCGCGGCCTGACCCGCCAGGTCGGCAACGAGATCGATGAGTTCGTGACCGACGCGGTGCGCAACAACCTGGTCGGTCTGCCACTGGACCTGGCCGCCCTCAACCTGGCGCGCGGCCGCGACGCCGGCATCCCGTCGCTGAACGCGGCGCGGCGCGAGTTCTACCACATGACCGGCGACAGCCAGTTGACCCCCTACACGAGCTGGGCCGATTTCGTGCAGCACATGAAGCACCCGGAATCGCTGATCAATTTCATCGCCGCCTACGGTACGCATTCAACCATCACCGGCGCTACGACGCTGGCGGAAAAGCGCGCCGCGGCTGCGGATCTCGTGCTCGGCAGCGCCACGGCACCGGCTGATCGCCTGGACTTCCTGCACAGTACCGGCGCCTGGGCCAGCACCGCCGGTGCGGACGGTATTCTGAACACCGCAGACGACGTGACCACCACCGGCCTGGACGCCGTCGACTTCTGGATCGGCGGCCTGGCCGAGGAGAAAATGCCCTTTGGCGGACTGCTGGGCTCGACCTTCAACTTCGTCTTCGAAACCCAGTTGGAAAACCTGCAGAATGGCGACCGCTTCTACTACCTGGCCCGCACCGCGGGACTCAACTTCGGCACCGAGCTTGAGAACAACTCGTTCTCCAACCTGGTGATGCTCAACAGCGACGCCACACACCTCCCGGCCAACATATTCCAGACGCCGGCCTTCATCCTCGAGACCGACCCGTTGCACCAGTTCAATCAGAGCGTGGTGGCCGGGCCGGACGGCATTGTCGGCACGCTCGACGATCTGCCAGCCAACGCCGACCCCTTCGGCCCGTCGGACCACCCGATCGGCTCACCACGGATCGACCATTTCACGCCGCTGGTGATCCGTGACAACCCCGACACAGTGGGCCCGGATACCAACTACCTGCACTACACCGGCGGCGATACGGTCGTGCTCGGCGGTACAGCCGGCAACGACATCCTCATTGCCGGCGACTCGGACGACGACACCGTCTATGGCGACGCCGGCAACGACCGGCTCGACGGCGGCTACGGCAACGACAACATCTTCGGCGGCACTGGTGACGACATCATCACCGACATCGGCGGTGACGACGTCATTCGCGGCGAGGACGGCAACGACGTCATCCAGGCCGGCAACTCGACCCTCGGCGGCAACAATCTGGTGCTCGGTGGTGCGGGCAAAGACTTCATCATCACCACCGAAGACATCACCATGACCTTCGGCGGCGCGGGTGACGACTTCATCCTCGGCGCCAAGGTCAACCTGGCGCCCACCGGCAACGAAGGCGATGACTGGATCGAGGGCGGCACCCAGGACGGTGCACCCGGCGATAACATGAGCCCGACATTGACCGACGATGTGCCCGGCAACGACATCTTCATCGGCACCGGCGGATTCGATGAAATGATCGGCGAGGGCGGCGATGACGTCTTCGTCGCCAGCGACGCTCAGGACAAGATGGACGGCATGTCCGGGTTCGACTGGACCACCTACAAGAATGACAAGTACGGCGTGACCGTCGACATGGTCGTTCCTTTCTTCAGCCCCTATCACCCGGTGCCCGATGCAACGGGCAATATCGTGGGTGCATTCGCGCAATCGCCCGATGCGGTCTATGACCGGTTCGCGGAAGTGGAAGGCCTGTCGGGGTCGGCATTCGCCGACTTCCTGCGCGGCGATGAACAGAACGCGGCCATCATCGCCAACATCACGGCCAGGGGCAGCATCCTCACCAACTTCGATCTCGTCAGTGGCCTGCGGACCTTCGTCGGCAGCGCCGGTTTCGGTGCCGACGGTATCGGCGGGACGGCCGACGACCAGTTCGGCGCGGGTAACATCATCCTCGGCGGCGATGGCAGCGACATCATCGAAGGCCGTGGCGGCAGTGACCTCATCGACGGCGACAGTTGGCTCAACGTGCGCATCAGCGTGCGGCAGAACATCGATGGCACCGGGCCGGAAATCGCCAGCTTCGACAGCATGACGCAGATGATCCCGCAGATGCTCAATGGCACCTTCAATCCCGGCCAGCTCGTCGCCGTGCGTGAGATCCTGCCCGGTACATCCACAGGCGGGGCTGCGTTCGACACCGTCAACTTCCTGGGCCCTCTGGCGAACTACACGATCGCAGTCAACGGCATCGTCGTTGATCCCGCCGTTCCCCTCAATATCGTCGGCACCGACATCGTCACCGTGACCGACAATGTCGGCAAGGAAGAAACCGACCGTCTCACCCACATCGAGCGGCTGCAGTTCTCCGATCAGGCAGTGGTCCTCGTGCAGGGGGTCAACGCCGGGCCTGTGGGTGCGCTGACGGTGAGCAACACCGCACCAACCGTTGGCCAGACGCTGACCGCGTCGGCGGCAGGCATCACCGATGGCGACAACGCGGGTGGGGCGATCCACAATTCCATCAGCTACATCTGGCAGTTTGAAGCGACCCCGGGTTCGGGCGTCTTCGAGGACATCATCCTCGGCCCAGGCCGCATCGGTATCGGATTTACCAGAGCCGACCAGTCCACTTTCACGGTGACACCGGATCTTGCCGGCCTGGCAATCCGCGTCAAAGCCTTCTATGCCGACGATCATGGGGTGACCGAGCAGGTATTCTCGGCACCGACGACGGCAGTAGTGGCTGCGGCCCCGGGCCCGGTAGTGGCGCCTTCGCTGATCGATCCGCAGACCACGGCCCCCAGCAACGGTGTGCGTTACACGCAATCGGACCTGGCGTTCATCCTTGACCAGATCAAGATTGCGGAACACAACGCGGCCGGTGAGAACCTCAACTCGCTGCTCGACAACGTACGGATGCCGTTCGGTTTACGCACGGTCGAAGGGACGGAAAACAACCTGCTCCATCCCGAGTTCGGGGCCGCCGATAATGTATTCCCGCGCCTGACCACGCCGAACTTCCGCCCGGCCGACGCCGGCACGAGCTACACCCAGACCAGCGGCCTGGTGATCGACTCGCAGCCGCGCACCATCAGTAACCTGATCGTCGATCAGACCGCGAACAACCCGGCGGCGGTCGCGGCCACCTTCGATCCCGGTGCGGATGGCATCCTCGGCACGGCTGACGATGTCCTCAAGGCTGGTGCGCAGGTGGTTACGGGAACCCGTACCGACGGCACGACGTTCCAGACCTTCTTTGATCCGAACATCAGCCCCGACGCGGGCCTGACTGCGCCCTTCAACCAATGGATGACCTTCTTCGGCCAGTTCTTCGACCATGGCCTGGACCTGGTCACCAAGGGCGGCTCGGGCACTGTGTTCATTCCGCTGCAGCCGGATGATCCGCTGTTCGTGCCCGGTAGCCCGACCAATTTCATGGTGCTGACGCGCGCCACCAATCAACCTGGCCCCGATGGCGTTCTGGGCACGGCCGACGACATCCACGAGAACACCAACACCACCTCGCCGTTTGTCGACCAGAACCAGACCTACAGCTCGCACCCTTCGCACCAGGTGTTCCTGCGTGCCTATGAGCTCAACGCGGCTGGCGATCCGGTGGCCACCGGCAAGTTGATCGAAAATCGTGATCTGGGCGCCGATGGCGTGTTCGGTACGGCCGATGACGTCGGGATCGGCGGCATGGCCACCTGGAAGGTGGTCAAGGCGCAAGCCCATGATCTGCTCGGCATCAATCTCACGGATGCCGATTTCGACAACGTGCCTTTGCTGGCGACCGACGCCTACGGCAATTTCATCAAGGGTCCGAACGGTTTTCCACAAGTGGTGATGAAGGGACCGGACGGCATTGCCGGTACGGCCGACGACGTGCTCGTTGAAGGCAATCCTGCGGCGCCCATCAGCCTGGTCGATGCCGTGCGCACCGGCCATGCCTTCCTCAACGACATCGCCCACACCGCCGTTCCGGTGGACGACCAGACCGGCGCAGCACTGCTGCCCGATGCGGACAATGTCGTGGGTGGCACGCCAGCGCCTGGCTTCTACGACAACGAACTGCTGGATGCGCACTACATTGCCGGTGATGGCCGGGTCAACGAAAACATCGGTCTGACCACCGTCCATTCCATCTTCCACCATGAGCACAACCGCTTGGTCGATCACACCAAGGCGGTGGTCCTGGCGACAGCGGCAAGCGGCGATGTATCGTTCCTCAACGAGTGGCTGCTGACGCCTGTCACTGCCGTTCCCGCCGATACCTCGACCCTCGACTGGAACGGCGAGCGCCTGTTCCAGACCGCGAAATTCGGCACCGAGATGCAGTACCAGCACCTGGTGTTCGAGGAGTTCGCGCGTACTATCCAACCGATGGTCGATCCGTTCTTCGCCCCGGGGCAGGTGTACGACACGGCGATCGATCCAAGCATCGTTGCCGAGTTCGCGCACACTGTCTATCGCTTCGGGCACTCGATGCTGCTGGAGCAGGTCGACCGGCTGGATCCGAACTTCGCCTCGAGCGATATCGGGCTGATTCAGGCCTTCCTCAACCCACTGGAGTTCGCGGGCAGCGGTCCCACTCCGGAACAGGCCGCCGGCGCCATCGTGCGCGGCGTGACCCGCCAGGTGGGCAACGAGATCGATGAGTTCGTCACCGAAGCCCTGCGCAATAACCTGTTGGGCCTGCCGCTCGATCTGCCCGCCATCAACCTGGCGCGCGGCCGCGATACCGGCATTCCGTCCCTGAACGCGGCGCGGCGGGAGTTCTATGGGCCTACCGGCGACGCCGAGCTCAAGCCCTACACGAGCTGGGCCGATTTCGTGCAGCACATGAAGCACCCGGAATCGTTGATCAACTTCATCGCCGCCTACGGCACGCACTCGACCATCACCGCTGCCACCACGCTGGCGGACAAGCGCGCCGCGGCTGCGGACCTGGTGTTGGGCGGTGCGACCGCACCGGCTGACCGTGTCGACTTCCTCAACAGCACCGGCGCCTGGACCAGCACCGCTGGTGCGGACGGTGTCTTGCACACGGCAGACGATGTGACCATCACCGGCCTGGATAACGTTGACTTCTGGGTCGGCGGGCTGGCCGAGGAGAAGATGCCGTTTGGCGGCATGCTCGGCTCGACCTTCAACTTCGTCTTCGAGAACCAGATGGAGAAACTCCAGGACGGTGACCGCTTCTACTATCTGGAGCGCACCGCCTCGATGGACTTTGGCGCGGAGCTTGAGAACAACACGTTCTCTGCGCTGGTCATGGCCAATACCGACGCAACTCACCTTCCGGGCAGGGTTTTCCTGACGCCGGCCTACATTCTGGAGACCAACCAGGCGAACCAGTACAACCCGAGTGTGATAGCCGGTCCCGACGGTATTGTCGGCACCCTGGACGATCTGCCGGCCAATGCCGATCCTTTTGGCCCGTCGAACCATCCGATTGGCTCACCACGCAGTGACTTCCTCACGCCACTGGTGATCCGCGACAATCCTGCCACACCGGGCCTGGATACCAACTACCTGCACTACACCGGTGCCGATACGGTCGTGTTGGGCGGTACGCCCGGCAACGACATCCTCATTGCCGGCGACTCGGACGACGACACGGTCTATGGCGATGCCGGTAACGACCGGATCGATGGCGGCTACGGCAACGACCAACTCTTCGGCGGTACCGGTGACGACATCATCACCGACATCGGCGGCGACGACGTCATCCACGGCGAGGACGGCAACGACGTCATCCAGGGCGGCAACGGCCTCAACCTGATCCTCGGCCAGGCCGGCCAGGACTTCATCATCACCGGCGAGGACGCGGCCGATACCAGCGGCGGCCTGGGCAACGACTTCATCCTCGGCAGCAAGGCGAACGAGTTCGCGCGCGGCGGCGAAGGTGACGACTGGATCCAGGGCGGGTCCGCCGACGGTGTTGCCGGCGACAACTTCGACGCATTCGGGAACGATCCGATCAATGGCAACGATGTGTTCATGGGCGATGGCGGACCGGACAACTTCGACGGGGAGGGCGGTGATGACATCATGATCGGCAGCCCCAGCGAGGCGGACCGTTTCATCGGCTTCTCCGGTTATGACTGGGCAACCTTCAAGGACGACCCGGCTGGCGTGACCATTGGCCTCAACTCCAGGCTGCGGTTCTTCGACCAACCGCAGGTGCCCGGTTCCACCGCGTCGATCCTTGCCCGGCTGGACCTGGTGGAAGGGCTGTCGGGGTCGTCACACGCCGACTTCCTCAGTGGTGACGATTCCACCGCGGCATTGCTCGCAGTGGCCGGCGCCAAGGGCAGCGTGCTCACCAACTTCAACCTCATCAGCGGTCTGCGGGACTTCGTCGGCATCGCCGGCAACGGGGCGGATGGCATCGCCGGCACGGCCGACGACAAGTTCGACGGGGGCAACATCGTCCTTGGCGGCGCTGGCAGCGACGTCATCGAAGGCCGTGGCGGCGATGACCTCATCGACGGCGACAAGTGGCTCAACGTACGCATCAGCGTGCGGCAGAACATCGACGGCACCGGCCCGGAAATCGCCACCTTCGACAGCATGACGCCGCTGGTCCCGCTGATGTTGAACGGCACCTATAACCCCGGCCAGCTCCAGATCGTCCGTGAGCTCCTGACCTCGACCAGTCCGGACTTCGACACCGCACTGTTCTCCGGCAATCTTGCGGATTACACCGTGGTCAATAACGCCAACGGCACCTTGACGGTCACCGACAGTGTCGCTGGCAGGGACGGGATTGACACCCTCAGCAACATCGAGCGGTTGCAGTTCGCCGATCAGTCGGTTGTGCTCGGTGGATTGAACTCGGAGCCAGTCGGTTCGCTGAGGATCGACGATCCCACGCCAGCCGTTGGCCAGACGCTGACCGTCTCGGCGGCCGACATCACTGATGCCAACAATGTCGCGACTGGCGGCGCGATCACCAGCCCCATCAGTTACTTCTGGCAGTTCGAAGCGCGCCCGGGCTCGGGGGTCTTCGAAGACATCACCTTCTTTGCCGCCGGTGAGGTCGCACGCGCGGAGGGTACGACCGTCGAGGTGGGCTCGGAACTCAGGGTCGCACCACCGGCAACCCTCATTGGCGCCGTGCCGGCTATTCCGCAACTCGTCGTGGCAACCGGACTGGCTCTGCGCGTCAGGGCGGTCTACAAGGACGCCAATGGCGTGCTGGAGGAGGTGTTCTCGGCGCCGACCGCACCGATCACACCGGCCGGTACCGGCACCGTCAATGTCCTGCCGGTTGGCACGGTGCTGATCAGCGATACGACTCCGACGCCAGGCTCGAGCTTGACCGCCACGGATGCGTTCACCGACGCCAACGGGACCACGACCTCGGTGATTGCCCATCAGTGGCAAGTGGGGAGCGGGGCGATCTTTACCGACATCGCCGGTGCGACGGGCACGACCTTCACGCCCGACTCGACGCAGTCCGGTCAGCAACTGCGGGTCGTGGCGAGTTATACCGATGACCTCGGCACACTTGAGCGAGTCACCTCTGCGGCAACGACAGTGGTCGGTGATCTGTTTGTCGGTACCGCCGGTGCCGACATATGGACCGGCTCGGTAGGTGACGACCTGGCCAGTGGAGGTGCTGGCAACGACATCCTGAACGGCTTGGGCGGCAACGACATCCTCAATGGTGACGCGGGCAATGACATTCTCATCGGGGGTACGGGTGCCGATATCATGGCCGGAGGAGATGGCGACGATATCTACGAAGTCACCGACTCCGGGGACGTGGTGATCGAACTCGCCGGTGCCGGCATCGATACGGTCTGGACCTCGCTCGCGAGCTACACCCTGGGTGCCGACGTCGAGAATCTGTTTTTCGGCGGCAGCGGCAACTTCACGGGCACCGGCAACGCGCTCGACAACACGCTCGTGGGCGGTGCGGGCAACGACGTCCTCATCGGCGGCGCAGGTGCCGACGCGATGGCCGGTGGCGTTGGCAACGATAACTATGAAGTTGCCGACCTCGGGGACGTGGTGAACGAGCTTGCCGATGCCGGCATCGACACGGTCTGGACCTCGCTCTCGAGCTACACCCTGGGTGCCAACGTCGACAATCTGTTTTTCGGCGGCAGCGGCAACTTCGCGGGCACCGGCAACGCGCTGGCCAACGTGATCGCGGGCGGTGCGGGTAACGACGTCCTCATCGGCGGTGGCGGTAACGATATCGTCATCGGTGGCGCAGGTGCCGACGCGATGGACGGTGGCGTTGGCAACGATAACTATGAAGTTGCCGACCTCGGGGATGTGGTGAGCGAGCTCGCCGGTGCCGGCAACGACACGGTGTGGACCTCGCTCGCGAGCTACACCCTGGGTGCCGACGTCGACAATCTGTTTTTCGGCGGTAGCGGCAACTTTGCGGGCAGCGGCAACCTGCTCGATAACATTATCGTGGGCGGTGCGGGTAACGACGCCCTCATCAGTGGCGCAGGTAACGACGTGCTCATTGGCCGCGGCGGTGCCGACGCGATGGACGGCGGTGTCGGCAACGATATCTACGAAGTCACCGACCCTGGGGACGTGGTGAGCGAACTCGCCGGTGCCGGCAACGACACGGTGTGGACCTCGCTCGCGAACTACACCCTGGGTGCCGAAGTCGAGAATCTGTTTTTCGGCGGCAGCGGCAACTTTGCGGGCAGCGGCAACGGGCTGGACAACATACTCGTGGGGGGGGCGGGTAATGACGTCCTGAACGGCGGTGGCGGTCACGACCTGATGAATGGCGGCGCCGGCAACGATTCTTTCGTGTTTGATGGCCTGGGTTTCGGCAACGATAAGATCCTGAACTTCGGCGCCAATCCGGGCGCAGCACAGGACTTGCTCGATGTCTCGGTGTTGGGGATCTCCAGCGCAACGTTCGCTGCTGCCGTGAGCATCACCGCTGATGGGGCGGATACGGTGGTGGGGATCGGGACGGACAGCATCCGTCTTGTTGGTGTCAGCAGTGCGGCCATTGATCAGACGGACTTCATTCTGGCCACCTGAGGTCCTGGTCAGTACTGTCGCAAGAGGGCGGAACAGAAGAAGGGAGGGCAACGGATGCCCTCCCTTTCTCCTTTCACTCAAATGCCCATCGGTTGCCCGTTCAAGATCCCGGGCAGTGATATTTCAGCAGTGCGCTGGTTGATCAGAGACCGCCGAGCGAGGTGGTGTGCAGTGTCAGCCGGGGAGCTGATGTCCAAACATGGGGTGCCCGCCGGCGCAACCTTCGCGTGTTGCCTCGTCCTGGATCACGTCCCGGTGCTCGACCATCACACCGTCCTCCAGGCACAGAATATCGACCACGACCCGAATAGACCGCCGTCACCGCCAGGTGCCGAGATCGGCTTCAAGCTCGGCCACAATCCTGGAAACCCGGGATTGAGATAGGCCCACTTCGCGTGCTGCAGCGGAAAAACTGCCATTGGCCAGGACATGCACCGAACCACGGCGGCCATGGGAGTAGTCACGCACCATGGTTTTCCGGCGGCCGATCTTGTCGCAAAGATTGCCGAGGAAGAAACCGCCGATACCGGTGGCCAGCAGCCAGCGCCAGCCTTGGCCAATCCAGGTTTTCAACGGGTTCGTGATTCGGTTGTCTTCCATCGGGAGGCAGCATCTTTTCGCTCGGCGTAACACAAGCGATGTTAAAAAATGTTATTTGCAGAAAACACTTCACATAATCCGTTCATTGGTGGATTATCTGCCCAACCGGTATGACAACCTGATAACACGACAAAAACAGGACTGCCTTGATGTTCGCCGAGATCCCGACTCACGTCCTGAACGACAGCGCCGCCCAGCGGGTTTACCCGCTCGGTGCTGATCCTGTCTGCCGAAGCCCTGTCTACAACGCGGCCAACGTCTGCACCTTGCAGGTGTTGAAGCAGTCGCTGCTTTCCTCTGGAGTACCCCATGAATAACAAGAATGTCGGTGTAGTCGGTCTGGGCGCGATGGGGTTGGGCATTGCCCGCTCGTTGCTGCGAAGCGGTTTCAATGTGCATGCCTGTGATGTACGTACTGCCGTGACAGAGCAGTTCGCCGGGGAGGGCGGTGTGGCTTGCCCGTCACCGTCGCACATGGCCGCTGAGTGTGACGTGATCATTACCGTGGTGGTCAATGCCGAGCAGACCGAGACCGTATTGTTTGGTGAGGGCGGGGCCGTGGCCCGTCTGCGGCCGGGCAGCCTGGTGATCGGCTGCGCCACAGTCGCTCCGACCTACGCGGTGGACCTGGGCCAGCGCCTGGCCGCGCTGGGTTTGCTTTATCTGGATGCACCGATTTCCGGTGGCGCCGCCAAGGCTGCCGCTGGCGAGATGACCATGATGACGTCGGGCCCGGCTGACGCCTATGCCAAGGCCGAGTCGATCCTGGCTGGAATGGCCGGCAAGGTGTATCGCCTGGGCGACGTCCATGGCCTGGGTTCGAAGGTCAAGATCATCAACCAGCTGCTGGCCGGGGTGCATATTGCCGCTTCTGCCGAAGCCATGGCGCTGGGCCTGCGTGAAGGGGTCGATGCCGATGCGTTGTACGAGGTGATCACCCACAGCGCCGGTAATTCATGGATGTTCGAAAACCGCGTGCCACACATTCTCAAGGCTGACTACACGCCATTGTCCGCAGTGGATATTTTCGTCAAGGACCTGGGCCTGGTGCTGGATACCGCCCGGGCCAGCAAATTCCCGCTGCCGCTGTCGGCCACCGCTCACCAGATGTTCATGCAGGCGTCCAGTGCCGGCTTCGGCCGTGAGGACGATTCGGCGGTGATCAAGATTTTCCCGGGCATCGAATTGCCGACTGCCAAGCCCCAGTCCGTTTGAAGCCTGAGCCCGTTCGAGGAACACCCCATGACTACATCCACTGCACGCCCGCTGCTGGGCTGCATCGCCGACGACTTCACCGGTGCCACGGATCTGGCCAACATGCTGGTGCGCGGCGGTATGCGCACCGTGCAAAGCATCGGTATTCCGAGCGCGGAAATTGCCGCCGGGCTTGATGCCGATGCCATCGTCATTGCCCTGAAATCGCGTACCACGCCGGTCGCCGAAGCGGTCGAGCAGTCACTCGCCGCGCTGGCCTGGCTGCGCGAACAAGGGTGCGAGCAGATCTTTTTCAAATATTGCTCGACGTTCGACTCCACCGCGGCCGGCAATATCGGCCAGGTCAGCGAAGCGCTGCTGGCCGCACTGGGTAGCGACTTTACCCTGGCCTGCCCGGCGTTCCCGGAAAATGGCCGGACGATCTTTCGCGGCCACTTGTTTGTGCAGGATCAGCTGCTCAGCGAGTCGGGCATGCAACATCACCCGCTGACGCCGATGACCGATGCCAATCTGGTTCGGGTCCTGCAATCGCAGACCCGCCTGAATGTCGGTCTGTTGCGCTACGACACCATTGCCCGTGGCACTGAGCAGGTGCGGGCACGCATCGCAGAGCTAAGGGCACAGGGTGTCGGCATGGTCATCGCTGATGCCTTGTCGGACAGCGATCTGTACACCCTCGGTACCGCCTGCGCCGATTTGCCGTTGTTGACGGGCGGTTCGGGACTGGCCTTGGGCTTGCCGGAAAACTTCCGTCGGGCCGGCAAGCTGCGCGACCTCGATGCCGCGAAACTCCCGGCGGTGTCAGGTCTGGAAGTGGTATTGGCCGGCAGTGCGTCGATCGCCACCAACGGACAGGTAGCAGCCTGGCTCGAAGCGGGTCGACCGGCCTTGCGCATTGACCCTTTGGCCTTGGCTGCCGGTGAGCCGGTGGTGGCGCAAGCCTTGGCCTTTGCTCGCGATAACGAACAAACCGTATTGATCTACGCCACCAGCTCACCGGAAGAGGTCAAGTTGGTGCAACAGCAACTGGGCATCGAGCAAGCCGGGAGTCTGGTGGAAAACGCCTTTGGCGAAATTGCCCGGGGCCTGCGCCAGATCGGCGTGCGCCGTTTCGTGATCGCCGGCGGAGAAACCTCGGGCGCTGTGGTTCAGGCGCTGGGCGTACAGCTGCTGCAGATTGGCGCGCAGATCGATCCGGGTGTGCCGGCGACCGTCAGCAACACCGACGAGCCCTTGGCGCTGGCACTCAAGTCGGGCAACTTCGGCGGCCGGGATTTCTTCAGCAAAGCCTTGAGCCAGCTTGCCCCGGCCGGGGGTGCGCAATGAGCCGTGCAGCGAGTAGCGAAAACGCGCTGCGCGAAGAAATCTGTGAGGTAGGCTGCAGTCTTTACCAGCGCGGTTACACCGTCGGCAGCGCCGGCAATATCAGCGCGCGCCTGGACGACGGCTGGTTGATCACCCCGACTGACGTCTGCCTCGGACGCCTCGATCCGGCGACCATCGCCAAGGTCAATCTGGCGGGTGAATGGGTGTCCGGTGACAAGCCTTCAAAAACCCTGGCCCTGCATCGCCAGGTCTACGACCGCAACCCGGGCGTCGGTGGCGTGGTGCATACCCACTCCACCCATCTGGTGGCATTGACCCTGGCCGGTGTCTGGCAGGCGGGCGACATTCTGCCGCCGTTGACGCCGTATCAGGTCATGAAAGTCGGGCATATCCCGTTGATTGGCTACCAGCGACCGGGTTCGTCAAAAGTTGCCGAACAGGTCGCCCAACTGGCCAACAGCGTTCGCGGCGTGATGCTCGAACGACTCGGCCCGGTGGTCTGGGAGAGTTCGGTGTCCAGGGCCAGCTACGCCCTGGAAGAACTCGAGGAAACCGCACGACTCTGGCTGATGAGCAATCCCAAGCCTGAACCGCTCGATCAGGCGGCGCTGGACGAGCTGCGAGAGACTTTTGGTGCGCACTGGTAAGGCGTTGGCTTAACTCGACAGATCGATACCGCAAGCCCTGCCCGGGAGACGCACAGCGACTCTCGACGGACTCGGCTTGCCAAAAAATACAATAACAAGAGGAAAACCCGACATGACTCATCTTCATTGCGGCATGTTCAGATCCAGTGGCGGCACCGTTTCGTTCACCGGGCGTGGAGGGTTTCTGAAATGAGCCCTTTACTCTTGATGATGACCGCAGGGGTCGGCATTGCGCTGCTGTTGTTCCTGGTGCTCAAGTACAAGTTCCAGCCCTTCGTAGCCTTGATGCTGGTGAGCATCCTGGTGGCGCTGGTGGCCGGGGTGAAGCCGGCCGATCTGGTCGCTACCATCGAAGGCGGCATGGGCAAGACCCTGGGCCATATTGCGATCATCATTGCCCTGGGTGCGATGATCGGACGGATCATCGAGCTCTCCGGCGGTGCCGAGGCGCTGGCCAAGACGCTGATAACCCGTTTCGGTAATCGGCGTACGCCATTGGCCTTGACGATTGCCGGCTTCATGGTCGGGGTGCCGGTGTTCTTCGAGGTGGGGGTGATCATCCTCATGCCGCTGGCCTACGGTATTGCCCGCAGTGCGCGTAAGCCGTTGCTGGTGTTTGCGCTGCCGATGTGCGCCGCCTTGTTGACCGTCCACGCCTTCCTGCCGCCGCATCCGGGCGCCGTGGCCGCTGCCAGCCAATTGGGCGCGGACCTTGGCCGTGTACTGATGTTCGGCCTGCCAATGACCGCGTTCCTTTGCTATGTCGGCTACCGCGTGGCCGGACGCATGACCCGTCGGGTGTTCCCGATGACCGATGATATCCGCGCCGAGGTCTATGGTCCGCATGTCACCAACGAGGACCTGGCCGCCTGGTCCAATGGCAACGACAAGAGCCCTGAGCGAGCGGCCGTGGCCGTGTCGCACATGGGCCTGGAAGAGTCCACCAGCAGCATTGTTTCCAAGTTGCCAGCGGCACCGGCGCCGGGTTTTGGCCTGATCGTCAGTCTGATCCTGCTGCCCATCATCCTGATTCTGCTGGGGACTCTGTCTACCTCGTTGCTGCCTGCGGAATCGACCCTGCGCGGCGTCATGACGGTGCTGGGTGCACCGCTGGTGGCGCTGCTGATCGATACCTTGCTGTGTGCCTGGCTGCTGGGTTCGCGTCGGGGCTGGAGCCGCAATCAGGTGTCCGACGTGATCGGCTCGGCCTTGCCCGGTGTGGCCATGGTGATCCTGATTGCCGGTGCCGGCGGCGTGTTCGGCAAGGTGCTGGTGGATACCGGAATCGGTGCCGTGGTCTCCGATATGCTGCGCACCACCGGTCTGCCAGTACTGGCACTGGGCTTTCTGCTGACCATGCTGTTACGCGCGGTGCAGGGCTCGACCACCGTGGCGCTGGTGACCACTGCCGGCATCATCAGCCCGCTGATTGCAACGCTCAATCTCACCCCGAACCACATGGCGCTGCTGTGCCTGGCCATGGGCGGCGGGGGCTTGGCCATGTCCCATATCAATGATGCCGGTTACTGGATCTTCACCAAGCTGTCCGGGCTGAACGTGGCCGACGGCTTGCGCACCTGGACGGTGCTGACCACGTTGCTCGGCACCTTGGGTTTTTGTATTACCCTGCTGATCTGGCCCTTTGTCTAACCCGATATCTCAGGAGCTACCATGCCTCGTTTTGCTGCCAACCTCAGCATGCTTTACCCGGAACATGAGTTTCTGGATCGCTTCGCCGCCGCGGCGGCCGATGGTTTCGAAGCGGTGGAGTATCTGTTCCCCTACGACTACAGCGCTGAAGAACTCAAACAACGCTTGAGCGACAACGGCCTGGTGCAGGCATTGTTCAATGCGCCGCCCGGTGATTGGGCGGCGGGCGAGCGGGGCACGGTGTCGTTGCCAGGGCGAGAGAGTGAATTTCGTAGCGGTTTTGATCGCGCCCTGGAGTACGCCGGCGTGCTGGGCAATTCACGCATCCATGTCATGGCCGGCCTGCTGCCTTCCGAGAATGATCGGGCACGGCATCACGGCATTTATCTGGAGAACCTCGCCTATGCCACCGCTCAGGCAGCCAAGGCAGGCGTCACGGTATTGCTTGAGCCGATCAATACGCGGGACATGCCGGGCTTTTTCCTCAATCGGCAGGATCAGGCCCAGGCCATCTGCAAGGAAGTGGACGCCAGTAACCTGAAGGTCCAGTTCGACTGCTACCACTGCCAGATCGTCGAGGGCGACCTGGCCACTAAACTGCGTCGGGACTTCGACGGTATCGGCCATATCCAGATCGCGGGCGTGCCTGACCGGCACGAGCCGGACCTGGGAGAAGTCAACTATCCCTATCTGTTCGAGCTGATCGACCAGTTGGGTTATGACGGCTGGGTAGGGTGCGAATACCGGCCACGAGGCAACACGTCTGCCGGCTTGCAATGGTTGCGGGACTGGAAGGCGCGTCAAGCGTAATACGAAGCTGGACCATGGGCTCCGCTGGAAGCGGGAGCCCGCAGTTTCAGGCCACGCTATTGTCCGCTGGAAGTAACAGTTCGACCCCCTGCTTGCGGATGCCATCGGCCGCGGCAGGGGCCAACGCGTCATCGCTGAGGATAATGTCGAACTGCTCGAGACCGGCGATCCTGTACATACTGAAAGTGCCGTATTTCGAACTGCTGGCCACCAGCACCACTTGCGAGGCCGATTGCATTGCAGCTTGCTTGACCTCCACCTTCAGCGCCGAAGGCGTGGTCAGTCCGCGCCGCAAATCCCATGAGCTGGTCGATATGAACGCGATATCGGTGACGACCTGACGCAAGGTGGCGACCGCCAGGCTGCCCACGCACGATTGATTGGAGTGATCCAGTTGCCCGCCGGTATGAATCACCGTGACATGCGGCGCTTCGATCAGGGCCTGGACAATGCCGAAATCGTTGGTCACCACGGTCATGCCGGACAGCGCCTTGATGTAGGGAACAATTTCCAGGGTGCTGGTTCCCGCATCCAGGTAAATCGCCATATCGGCATGCAGTAGCCGGGCGGCGAGTTTGGCCATGGCCTGTTTCTGCGGCAACTCCACCACCGCCTTGAACTGATGGCTGGGCTCGCTGTGCAGCTGGCTGGCGATCCGCACCCCACCCGTTACCGAGTAGGCACGACCTTCCTGCTCCAGCAGCGCGATGTCGCGGCGTATGGTCATGTGCGAACAGTCGAACATTTCCATCAATTGATGAACGCTCAGCACCTGATGCTTGCGCAACTGTCGCAGCATCAATTCACGGCGCTGCTCGGGGATCATCGGTGCGCCGCTTTCAGCGCAGAAGTCCTTTTGACTAGGCATTCGGGCTCCAGTAGTGAAGAAATCCGCGGAGAGGGAAGGCGGGCAAACATAGTAGCGAATCTACAGCTGGATCTGTAGCGCGATGAGGCGTCAAGCCCATTTCCCCCTGGGTAAATCACTTGTTTCCAGCTGTTCCGGGTTATGCGCCCTGCGGTACTAGCGATGGTTGCGATAGCGTTCGGTCAAAGACTGCACGCGGGTGACGTAGGATTGCGTCTCGGCGTAGGGAGGCACCCCGTTGTACTCGACCACGGACGCTTCGCCGGCGTTGTAACCTGCCAACGCCAGCACCTGATTGCCGTTGAAGCGCTTGAGCAGCCAGGCCAGATAACGCACGCCGCCACGAATGTTCTGTCGTGCGTCGAACGGATCGTCCACGGCGAAGCGCTCGGCAGTGGCGGGCATCAACTGCATCAGCCCCTGGGCGCCGGCCTGGGAAATGGCGTTGGGGTGAAACGCCGACTCGGCATGCATCACTGCGCGAATCAGCGCCCTGTCGACACCATAATGATCCGCAGCGGCTTCGATCTCCTGCCGATAGGAATGGGTGTCCAGGCGCAGTGAGGCGACCTTGAAATCCTTCGACGCCATGCACAGATAGCAGCCCTTGATGTAATAGAGCTCAAGGACATCGACCCGTGCGGAGATCCCGACGGGGCGCCGGCTCACATATTGACGAACGCCCTTGTGGATGAAGGTCCACACCCGAATCCGCACCGCGTCCGGGTCGTCGTCCCGTACAAGCCGTGGCAGGGCCATTGCCTTGGCACCGACACCGGCGTTCGCCGTGCCATTGAGGCGAGTGCAGCGGGCGCTGGCGATGGCTTGGCTGGTGTAGCTGATGGCTCCGTCCCTGGTCTGGCACTTGAACATGGCGCTGGCGCACAGTGGAGCGACCAGCAAGGCCAGCTCGATGCAGCCAAGGACGCTCTTGCGAACCCATCGCCATTCTCTGGAACTCATCACATCCCTCCGCGCCGCAGGCGCCGATCAGGCCTGGAGCGCCTGGCCCGGGCGCTGCCTCTGGAGGGCCTGTTCTGGGTGACCCGCCTTTTGTTCTGATAGTTATACCCTTTGTAACCGGCCTTGGAACTTGCGTTGACGTACGGGCTGCCGGCGCTCCCTGGCGAGGCGCGGGCCTGACTGCTCGCCTTCGAGGATGTGGCACATTTCGTTGTAGTCGCACTCGCATCTCGGTCTACACACTGACCGAAACACGGCTGCTTCCTGCGAAGACCCGGCAGTTCATCGAGTTCATACGCGACCATCTCAACAGTGCTTGATGCCTGACGACAGGATAGGGGCATCCCGACGCAAACGAATGTCTCCTTCTGGCCCAAGGTGTGTAAAAACGCATGTGCCGTTTTGAAGTCTGCGTTGCTACATAGAATCTGCTGGTACCTGTGTAATCAGCAGACCAGAAATTTGCGCAGGCGCGCGATTTTGTTCCAGTCCCGACTGCCAAACGTGTTCTAAAACGTTTTTACACAGCCTCGACCGGTTTCCGCCGGTCTCGGCAGGCAGCAATCGGCCAGAAGCTGCCTATCAGATCCAGTCGGCATGAGTGGAGGCTTAGAGTCGAGAAAGCAAATCTGTGACCAATTCCTCTGTCCTTAAATCCTCTCGAAAAACAGACCTCGAATCTCCAGCTGACCTGCCTTCTTCCACTTTATCCGTGCGGCTTGGCGGCCAGGAGTTGCTTCTCCGAATAGCTCGAGCCATGCATTTCGAAAGCTCTTGTATATCACCCCATTGACCCTGCATTGGGGGCTGTCCAGACGTGCTGCCCGCACCTCCGGAATGTTCCAGCCGTTCATTCTGGTCGGGACTTTGCTGTGGCCCTCGATGTCGCACACCTCATAGCCCTTACCCAACGGCGACTCCAGCGCGGCGTGGAGGAGGTTACTCACCAGGCGCAGGTAGCCAATACGAAAACATTCCGTATGGCCATCAGTGATGCGACTCGCCCCCTTACCGCGTGCGTTTTGTAGTGAGCGCAGGATTAGCAACTCGATGTGACGCGCGGCTTCGATACTTGGCAGCTTGTAGAGCGTACCCTCGGCGACGATGAAGTCTTGGCGGGTGTGCTTTTGGAGACGGCTGGTAGGCACCTTGCTGATACCAACCTTGAACACATCGCCGCCACTGTGGACGAGCAGGTATAAGTACCCATTGGACATGGTCAGTACTCCGAAAGTCGGGACGTATTTATTTTCTTTAGCCTAGCCATGCCTGCCCCCATGCAGTTCCAGGGCAGAAAAAGTAAATCCATCCACTTTCCGCACCAGTACTTCAAAAATCTTGAGAAGCTAGTTGGATAGGCTCCTGTGGCAATCGAAAGAGACTTACATCAAGCGAAGTGAGCGATCAACGACAAGCTTGGCCTGCTGCAATGCCAAACCGAACTCTATGGATTTCTGCAACGGCACGTCCCACCAAATATGCTCATGGGAGCTTGATGCCTGGGTCTTGCATTTGCGCCTAAACCCGTGGCACGAAAGAAACTCAATAAAATCACTTCGGAGGACAACACCGGACGAAATGTAGCAGTGACGATGCTTGCGATTTACACCACCAAGTTTTACTCCGCGGTAGTAAACAGCGGTTTGCATCCTTCCCGACTGCACAATGAAATGCATTGTTCTTTCGAGTCCGCGCAATAGCGAGGCCGTGGGGTGCGGCATTTCACTGAACGCCCCCTCATTGTCGATTGCTTCCCATAGGCCTGACTTTCCAGTGCCTCCATGTAGTACGCCGGCAGCTCTGCGTTCGCCAATAAGATCTTTTTCACCAAGACCGCGCGCCAACATCAGTGCCTCACATTTCGAATATGAGATAGCAAGCGTCTTGACCCCTGCGTTTTCGGCTTGCTCCGCGACCTGGAAGGGTATCTCATGAGCAACAACCCATGGCATTACTGTGGCGCCATCCAGCAAGGCAGACAGTTCTTTGGAATAGCGTATGGCTTGAGTGATTGCGTCCGGCTTAGCGCGCCCCTTCTTCAGTTCGATGAGATGACGATTTCCAGCACCATCCGCAATTAGCATATCTAAACGTCCAGAGGGCAGCGAAAGTTGTTGAGCAAGCAGACCCCAGCCAGTTCCGAAAATATCCTCCAAACAGCTTCTAACAAGTATCTCAAGGGCTCGCTCATGCATGGTGAATAACTCCGACTGCGGTAATCATAGAGCTTCCTGTTTCCGTCCGACGGTGTGACTAACCGGCAGAGGGGAAAAAGAAAGAGCGGCAAGTTCTGTAGTTTTTGTTCACCGCCTCTGGCCGTGGCTATTGACTGAGATCAGGAAAAACGCCTGAGAAGGTATGCATTAGTTCCCATCAAAATGACCATTACAGTTAGCTGCTTGGGCTGCTTGCGGCCGGCCAGGTGCTGGCGAAGGCGCGATCAGAGGTCGCCCGACGGCAGGAGGCGATAGATTCGAAGGGCAGTTAGTGGCCGATTGCAGCTTTTCGTTAATGATAAGGACGACTGCACGCCTGAGTTAAAGGAAGAGCAAGAGAGAAAATAAATCTGCCCCCTTTTGGTACCCGTGCTGAACACATTTTTCAGGAGTCCCAGGCTCTAATGTTTTAAGATAAAAAACTATAAACCCAATTGCCAACGCTATCAGCGGCCAAAGCGCACTTGCGATTACGGCAACAATGATAGAGGGCAGCCATCCCAGGCCGCACCAAGCAAAAAACCATATTCGGATATGCAATATATCCAACTTGGCTGCCGGCCAGACTCATGCGCGCCAAGGTGGTGGTGTCGGTCAGGAGCTTCATATGGGCTCACCACAAGAGGTCGCGGCGACCTCAGAGCCGAGGGATTACTGCTTCCCTCGGTTTCAATATGCGCCCCGGCCAAGGTGGTCACCGTTGACATGCGTCAATGATTTTTTGAAAACCAGGCCGCTCCTGACCAACGGATGACCAGCTCGCAGAACGTTTTAGCCAATCTGTTGCATCGACCGGTTGAATCCACAGTCGCCTACTGCCTTTCGTCACGGGCAGCAATCGGCCAGGAGCGGACGTTGACGGAGATCTCCTTTCACAGGGTTGTCCGTCAGATCTGTCCAGGAAACCCGGGGCGCTCAGTCCGTCGGCTGGCGTGGGGGCGGACAAGGGCGTGGCCTGTCAACCCCGCTGGCTCAGTCGTTGATGTCTTCCGCGTAGTGGCAAGCCACCTGGCGCCTGTCGAGCGGGCGCAGGGCCGGTTCTTCAGTGCTGCAGCGTTCGGTGGCGTACGGGCAGCGCTTGTGGAAGGCGCAGCCGGACGGCGGGTTCAGCGGGTTGGGCAACTCGCCGACGATCTTGATCTTCGGCTTGTTCGGGTCCGGGTGAATCGTCGGCGTGGCCGACAGCAGTGCCTGGGTGTAAGGGTGCAGGGGACGTTCGTAGATGTCGTTCTTCGGCCCCATTTCCACCGGGCGCCCGAGGTACATCACCATCACGTCATCGGCCACGTGCTGCACCACCGCCAGGTTGTGGGAAATGAACACGTAGGCGGTGTTGAACTCTTGCTGCAGATCCATGAACAGGTTGAGCACCTGTGCCTGGATCGACACGTCCAGTGCCGATGTCGGTTCGTCCGCCACCAGCACTTTCGGTTGCAGCATCATGGCGCGGGCCAGGGCGATCCGCTGGCGCTGACCGCCGGAGAACATGTGCGGGTAACGCTGGTAGTGCTCGGGACGCAAGCCCACCTGTTTCATCATCGCCTGGACTTTCTCACGGCGTTCCGCGGCGCTCAGGTTGGTGTTGATCAATAATGGCTCTGCAAGCTGATCACCGACTTTCTGCCGTGGGTTCAACGAGGCGTAAGGGCTCTGGAACACCATCTGCACGTCTTTGCGCAGTTGCTTGCGCTGGGCCTTGTCGGCACCGGCGACTTCCTGCCCGGCAATTTTCAGCGAGCCGGAGGACGGCTCCTCGATCAGGGTCAGGGCACGCGCCAGGGTGGATTTGCCGCAGCCCGATTCACCCACGACGGCGAGGGTCTTGCCAGCTTCCAGTTCGAACGATACGCCGTTGAGGGCGCGCACGGTGGCGTGTCCCTTGAACAGGCCTCGGGACACCTCGTAGTGACGGGTCAGGTCGCGGGCGGTAAGAACGACGGCCATTACGCCACCTCCTGGTTCAGCGGGTAGAAGCAGCGCGCGAGGCTGTTGCTTTTCGGGTCAAGTGCCGGACGTTGTTGACGGCAGTTGTCTTTCACGTAGGGGCAGCGTGGCGACAGCAGGCAACCCTGCGGACGGTCGTAGCGACCGGGAACGATGCCCGGCAGGGTCGACAGGCGCGAGGCGCCCAGGCTGTGTTCCGGAATCGCCTTGAGCAGCGCTTCGCTGTACGGGTGTGCCGGAATGTCGAACAGTTGCGGCACCTGACCGACTTCGACCGCTTGGCCGGCGTACATCACGCACACGCGCTGGGCGGTTTCGGCGACGACGGCGAGGTCGTGGGTGATCAGCACCAGGCCCATGTTCTGCTCTTTCTGCAACGCCAGCAGCAGGTCCATGATCTGCGCCTGAATGGTCACGTCGAGGGCCGTGGTCGGTTCGTCGGCGATCAGCAGTTTCGGCTCGCCGGCAATCGCCATGGCGATCGCGACACGCTGGCTCATACCGCCGGACAGTTGATGCGGGTAGGCGTCCATACGGCTGGCGGCACCCGGGATTTCAACCTTTTCCAGCAGTTCGATGGCGCGCTTGCGCGCCGCCTTGCCGGACATTTTCAGGTGCAGGCGCAGGACTTCTTCGATCTGGAAGCCGACGGTGTAGCTCGGGTTCAGCGCGGTCATCGGGTCCTGGAAGACCATGGACAGGTCTTTGCCGACGATTTGCCGACGCTGGCGATTGTTGAGCTTGAGCATGTCCTTGCCGTCAAAGCTGAGCGAGTCGGCGGTGACGATGCCTGGATGCTCGATCAGCCCCATCAGCGCCATCATGGTCACGGATTTGCCGGAACCGGACTCGCCAACGATGGCCAGCACTTCGCCCTTGTCCACTTTCAGGTCGAGGCCATCGACGACTGGCGTGGCGTTTTTGTCGCCGAAGCGCACGTTGAGATTCTTGATTTCTAACAGTGACATGGGAATCTCCTCAGGCGGCGTTCTTGAGTTTCGGGTCCAGCGCATCGCGCAGGCCGTCGCCCATCAGGTTGATTGCCAGCACGCTGAGCAAAATGGTCAAACCCGGCAGGCTCACCACCCACCAGGCGCGTTCGATGTAGTCGCGGGCCGAAGCCAGCATGGTGCCCCACTCAGGGGTTGGCGGTTGTACGCCAAGGCCGAGGAAGCCCAGGGCGGCGGCATCGAGGATCGCCGAAGAGAAGCTCAGGGTCGCCTGCACGATCAGCGGTGCCATGCAGTTGGGCAGCACGGTGACGAACATCAGGCGCGGCAGGCCGGCACCGGCCAGGCGCGCGGCGGTCACGTAGTCGCGGTTCAGTTCACCCATGACCGCAGCACGGGTCAGGCGAACGTAGGACGGCAGGGACACCACGGCGATGGCGATCACGGTGTTGATCAGGCCAGGGCCGAGGATGGCGACGATCGCCACGGCCAGCAGCAGGGACGGCAGGGCCAGCATGATGTCCATCAGACGCATGATGGTCGGGCCGACCACGCGCGGGAAGAACCCGGCGAACAGCCCCAGCAGGATCCCCGGGATCAGCGACATGACCACCGACGACAAGCCGATCATCAAGGACAGGCGCGAGCCGGTGATCAGGCGCGACAGCAGGTCGCGACCCAGTTCGTCGGTGCCGAGCAGGAACTGGAGCTGCCCGCCTTCCAGCCAGGCCGGCGGGGTCAGCAGGAAGTCACGGTATTGCTCGCTCGGGTCGTGAGGAACAACCCACGGCGCGAAAATGGCGCAGAAAATCACCAGCAGCATGAACATCAGGCCGGCGACGGCACCTTTGTTCTTGGAGAACGCTTGCCAGAATTCTTTGTACGGCGACGGGTACAGCAGGCTTTGATCGACTGCTACCGATGGAATTGGAGTGGTCATGGTCATGATCTCAGCGCTGATGACGGATGCGTGGGTTGGCAAAGCCGTAGAGGATGTCCACGACGAAGTTGACCACAATCACCAGGCAGGCGATTAACAGGATGCCGTTTTGCACGACGGGATAGTCCCGGGCGCCAATGGCTTCGATCAGCCATTTGCCGATGCCGGGCCAGGAGAAGATGGTTTCGGTCAGGACCGCACCGGCGAGCAGGGTGCCGACTTGCAGGCCGACCACCGTCAGTACCGGAATCAGGGCGTTACGCAGGCCGTGCACGAACACCACGCGCGACGGCGACAGGCCCTTGGCTTTGGCGGTGCGAATGTAGTCTTCGCGCAACACTTCGAGCATCGACGAGCGGGTCATCCGCGCGATCACCGCCAGCGGGATGGTGCCGAGCACGATGGCCGGCAGGATCAGGTGGTGCAGGGCATCGAGGAACGCGCTGACGTCATCGGCCAGCAGCGTGTCGATCAGCATGAAGCCGGTGCGCGGCTCGATGTCGTAGAGCAGGTCGATCCGCCCGGACACCGGGGTCCAGCCCAGGCTCACCGAGAAGAACATGATCAGGATCAGGCCCCACCAGAAGATCGGCATCGAGTATCCCGCGAGGGAGACCCCCATGACCCCATGGTCGAACAGGGACCCTCGCTTGAGTGCCGCGATCACCCCGGCCAGCAGGCCCAGGATGCCGGCGAACAACATGGCGGCCGTGGCCAGTTCCAGGGTCGCGGGGAACAGGGAGCTGAACTCGGACCAGACGCTTTCACGGGTTCGCAGGGATTCACCGAGGTCGCCGTGGGCCAGTTTGCCGATGTAATCCAGGTACTGGGCATACAGGGGTTTGTTCAGACCTAGGCGTTCCATTGCCTGAGCGTGCATTTGCGGGTCGACTCTGCGTTCGCCCATCATGACTTCCACGGGGTCGCCAGGGATCATGCGAATCAGCGCGAATGTCAGCAAGGTGATGCCGAAAAACGTGGGGATCAGTAACCCCAGTCGGCGGGTAATAAAACTCAGCATTTGGGCGACTCACTCCTTGTTTTTTTTGTAATGCCGGTCATCGTGCTGGCCGTTCTCAGCAGTTCAGGCTGCGTGAGTAAAGGCTCCGGCTCGACGTTTTCCGGTGTGGCGCTTGATTTTTTTCGTTGTAGCCGGTGAGAAAGTCCTCGCCGGTCTGGCGCCGGCTCGAGGAAGGCGAAGGGGGCCGCTTGGCCGGCCCCTGTCGCTCACTGTTCGTTGTGGACGCCGTAGAAGCTGCTGAGTCCGAAGGGGCTGATCTGGAAGTCCTTCACACTGACGCGCATCGGCTGGTAGACCGTGGAGTGGGCGATCGGGGTGATCGGCACCTGCGCTTTGAGGACATGCTGCGCTTCTTTGTACAGCGCGGTGCGCTTTTGCACATCGGCGGTGGCTTCGGCGGCCCTCACCAGTTTGTCGTAGCCATCATCGCACCACTTGGAGAAGTTGTTGCCGTTGACCGCGTTACAGGTGTAGAGGGTGCCCAGCCAGTTGTCCGGGTCACCGTTGTCGCCGGTGAAGCCGATCAGCATGGCGTCGTGCTCGCTGGCGTGGCCGCGCTTGATGTACTCGCCCCATTCGTAGCTGACGATGTTGGCCTTGATGCCGATTTTGGCCCAGTCGGCCTGGAGCATTTCGGCCATCAGCTTGGCATTGGGGTTGTAGGGGCGCTGCACCGGCATGGCCCAGAGGGTGATTTGTGTGCCTTCTTTCACGCCTGCAGCCTTCAGCAACTCCTTGGCCTTCTGCGGGTTGTAGCCGGCGTCCTTGATGGACTCGTCGTAGGACCACTGGGTCGGCGGCAGGCCGTTGACGGCCAACTGGCCGGCGCCCTGGTAAACGGCTTCGATGATGGCTTTCTTGTTTACCGCCATGTCCAGCGCCTGGCGTACTTCGAGCTTGTCGAACGGCTTGTGGGTGAAGTTGTAGGCGATATAGCCAAGGTTGAAGCCTGGTTGACTAGGCATCTTGATGTTCTTGTCTTCCTGCAGCGGCTTGATATCGGCCGGACGCGGGTAGGAGGTGATCTGGCATTCGTTCTTTTTCAGCTTTTGCATGCGCACCGAGGCGTCGGTGGTGATGGCGAAGATCAGATTGTCGATCTTCACGTCTTCAGGCTTCCAGTAATCCTTGTTGCCCTTGTAGCGAATCTGGGCGTCTTTCTGGTACTTGCTGAACACGAACGGGCCAGTGCCGATCGGCTTTTGGTTGATGTCCTGGGCCTTGCCTTCCTTGAGCAACTGGTCGGTGTATTCGGCCGACTGGATCGAGGCGAAGCTCATGGCCAGGTTCTGGATGAACGCTGCGTCGACACCCTTGAGGGTGAATTTGACGGTATGGTCGTCGACTTTTTCGACCTTGGTGATTTTTTCGTTCATTCCCATGTCGGTGAAGTAGGGGAATTCGGTGGGGTAGGCCTTGCGGAACGGCATGTCCTTGTCGAGCATGCGGTTGAAGGTGAACAGCACGTCGTCGGCGTTGAAGTCGCGGGTCGGCTTGAAGTAGTCGGTAGTGTGGAACTTGACCCCGTCGCGCAGGTGGAAGGTGTAGGTCAGGCCATCGGGAGAAACGTCCCAGCTGGTCGCCAGGCCCGGGATGACCTTGGTGCCGCCACGTTCGAACTGCGAGAGACGGTTGAATACGGTTTCGGCTGACGCGTCGAAGTCGGTCCCCGTGGTGTATTGGCCCGGGTCGAAACCAGCCGGGCTGCCTTCGGAGCAGAACACCAGGCTGCTGGCGGCGTGGGTGAAACCGGAGCCGAGTATCAGGCCGGCGACGATCATGGTCTTGAGCGTGGTTTTTTTGCGCATGCGAACCTCATTGTTGTTATTTTTGAGGGCAGCAGATCAGATAGTCCATTCCTGGGGGGATGCACCTGACCCTGCGGCTTTACGGGCTGTAGGCTGCCCGTCATTTGCGAACAGGCAACAGAAGGCCGACGTCCTGGCTCGGGCGGTAGCGCTGAAGGGGGAGGGATGCTCGCGCCGCCACCGGCCGAGGCAAAAATTAAGTCATTCTAAAATTAATTTCAACTTAAATTCAGTGGCACTTACATTTTGGAGGCGATCCGTCAGGCCGTGGGGTGATCGTCGAGCAGGCCCCCCATGGTGGTGACGACCAGCACTTCGGCAACTTCGTCGCCGGAATTGGCGATGGAATGCTGCTTGGTGGAGTCGAAATGCACCGATCCCCCTGGGCCGAGCGGGTAGGTGTGGCCTTCGATGGTGTAGACGATTTGCCCGCAGAGCACATAGGTAAACTCTGCGCCTTCGTGGGAGATGAGCTCGGACTGGTAGCCCACCGCCATGGTCACCTTCATCGCATTGATCAGGTTACCGGGGAAGTTGCTGGACAGGCGCTCGTAGACCAGCGGCTGGCTGCCGATGGAGTACCGCACGCGCTGGCCCTGGTGGGAGTCGGGCTGGGGCTGGGCGGGCTGGTCGAACAGGGTGTTGAGCGGAATGCCCAACGCATTTGCGATTCTCGCCAGCGAGGAGATGGACACGCCAGTGAGGTTACGCTCCGCCTGGGACAGGAAACTGGCTGTGAGGCCTGTTTCAGTGGCGACTTGGTTCAGGGTCTTGTTGGCGGCGCGGCGGTAGCGGCGCAGCCGTTCCCCGATCTGTTCTGCGGTCATCGGCGTGGCTCGTGTTCTGAAAAGGCGCCAGTATAGCGGGCAGCGCATTGCCGAAAAGGCTTTTCGCCTGATTGAAGTTAAGTGACACTGAAAATTCGTATTGACGCCAGTTTAAGTCAGGCTTAAATTTCGTGCTCTGCAACATAATTCGGGAGAACGAGATGACAGTGGGTGTAGGTGGCAAAACTCCGGAACAGGCGCTGGCCGGCCTGGCGAAGATGACCGCGGGCATGCAGCCCATCGGCCTCGACGAATACCAGTCACGCATTGCCAAGGCCCAGGGCCTGATGCTCGAGCAGGGCATCGCCGCCCTCTACCTGAACGCTGGCAGCAACCTGTACTACTTCACCGGGGTGAAGTGGAGCCCGAGCGAACGCATGGTCGGCGCCGTGCTGCCCGCCAACGGCCCGCTGGCCTATATCGCTCCGGCCTTCGAAGAGGGCACCATCCGCGACTTCCGCGAGGTGGATGGGGTTATCCATGGTTGGCATGAGCACGAGAGTCCCTACCGCCTGCTGCTCGATATGCTCGCTGGAATGGGCATTGCCGCCGACGCAGTGGTGGGCCTGTGCCCATCCCTGGCGTTCTTCATGTTCGACGCAATCCGCCGCCTCGGGTCGGGCTTCGAGTTCGTAGACGCTTCTTGCGTGACAAACCTGTGTCGCTATCACAAGTCCGCTGCAGAACTGGCGCTGATGCAGCGCGCCAAAGACATGACCCTGGAAGTGCACAAGGCTGCCGCCAGCATCCTGCGCGCAGGCATCAGCACCACCGAGGTTGCCGAGTTCATCCGCGAGGCGCACCGCAAGGTGGGCGCGCCGGGTTCGACCTTCTGCATCGTGCTGTTCGGCGAGGCCAGCGCCTTCCCCCATGGGGTGAAACACGCGCAGGAGCTCAAGGACGGCGACATGGTGCTGATCGACACGGGCTGCCTGCTCCATGGCTACCAGTCGGATATCACTCGCAGTTACGTGTTTGGCACCCCGAGCGACCGCCAGCGCGCCATGTGGAACCTGGAAAAGGCCGCCCAGCAGGCCGCCTTCGACGCCGCGCGCCTGGGCGAACCCTGCCAGGTGGTGGATGCCGCCGCGCGGCTTAGCCTGGAAGCCGCCGGTCTCGGCCCGGACTACCAGTTACCCGGCCTGCCGCACCGTACCGGACATGGCATCGGCCTGGACATTCACGAAGGGCCCTACCTGGTGCGTGGTGACCAGACGCCGCTGGCCGAGGGCATGTGCTTCTCCAATGAGCCGATGATTTGTGTGCCGGGCGAGTTCGGCATTCGCCTGGAGGATCATTTCTACATGACCGCCACTGGCCCGCGCTGGTTTACCCAGCCGAGCCATTGCGTAGACGACCCGTTCGGGTTGGAGGCCTGAGGGCAGGCTGGTTTTCGTTGATTTTGAAAAGCAGGGAAGGGCGCAGGTCAGAATCTGGCTTGGCAGTTCCTCGGCCATGAGGTCCACGTAGCTCCAGGCAGAAAAAGCAAAGCCCCGCAGGTTCGCGGCCTCGGGGCTTCTATTTTCGCCAACATCCCTTAATGCCGAGCGAACGTGGCGGCGAGACTACCAGCGATTTTTTGATGGTTCACTACGGCGAAAGATGAATTGTGTTCGGTCGGCAGGTCGCCGGAGGAAGGTGGATTTCGGTTGCCCAGGATTGGACGGACTTTCGAGGCAGGGTGGGCTGGCGATTGCGGGCGCTGTGTGCAACACCGCTATTGAACTGATTTGAACATGCATCTGCATAGCATTTGACCAATCACGTATCAGGATTAAGGTCTATTGTCTTTGAGTAGCGACACAATAAAGGTCAGCCCCGTCAGTCTTTGATCCGCGGCGACTGTCATCACTCAGGCTCCTCAACGGCAAGTGCAGAAACGGAGTATTTCTCATGATCAAATACCTTCGAATGATGGCAATGATTTCAATCCTCGCAATCACTGCGGGCTGCCAAATGGATCAATCCACTTCCGCCTCCGGAACGAAGGCTGCGGACGCTGCGATGGACCAGGAAGCGAAAGCGGCGTTACAGAGTTTGTACGCCAATACACCGAAATCGCGCGCCCTGGCGCAGAAAGCCAAGGGTATCCTCGTTTTCCCGGATGTGGTGAAAGCGGGGTTCATCGCCGGCGCTCACCATGGCGAAGGCGAATTGATCGAGAACGGCAAAGTCACGGGGTACTACTCGACGACAGCAGCCTCATACGGCCTTCAGGCAGGCGTGCAGAGGTTCGGGTACGTGATGTTCTTCATGAGTGATTCTGCGCTGCAAGATCTGAAAACTGGCAACGGGTTTGAGGTCGGCGTGGGCCCAAGCATCGTGGTCGAAGATGCAGGCGTGGCCAAGTCGCTGACTACGTCAACGATTCAGTCTGATATCCATGCGTTCATCTTTGATCAAAAGGGCTTGATGGCTGGGGTGGGGCTGCAGGGTTCAAAGATTAGCAAGCTCAGTCGCTGAGACCGTCGGCTATGCACCAGGCTGGTTTTCGGAATGCGGTTGGTTCGGCAGAGCGCCGGGGATGGCTGGGCCAATTCCAGGGCCAGTCTTTCGCGGCGGGTCGGGGGTAGTTCGGGGAATTGCGAGGGTTTGACGGCATTCACAAGCTGGCTGCAACCCCGTGTTTCCCCGTGATGCCGTATCTCCGCCTATTTCGGAGTTCGAACCCGATTAAGGAGCCATGTGTGTACAGTGAACGGGGAAAGCTCTCGCTGGTAATGGGATGGGCGGTCGTTGTTGAGGACGACCCGACAATTCGCAAGTTGATAGTCGATATTCTGAACGAGATCGGTCTCCTTTCCCTGGACTTCGACACTGCCGATGACGCTTTGACCTACTTAAGGAGCATGCCGGACGGTTGCCCGCTGGTGATCACGGATCAAGCTTTGCGAGGTCAACTCCAAGGTGCGGAATTCATAAAGATGGTGAAGGCGAAATGGCCCGCTACCGCTACGATTCTCACCTCCGGTTACTTGCTGGATGCCTCAATAGTGCCTTACTCAACTACGTACCTGGCTAAGCCCTGGTCTATAGATGACCTGGTGACGGCTGTAGTAAACCTGGTTCAGCCTGGTCACCCCTTCGGAAGAACGTCGTGACGGTTTGCGAACCGTGAGTTTGCCTGGCGCTCCGTTTTACATCCTGATGTGAGGACCACCCCGGGCAAATCGTATTGAGAGCTAATGCTTCGACCGAGTGTCTGCTTCTGGCCGATTGCTGCCTGTCGTGAAGGGCAGCAGTCGACCCATAGCTACTGGTTAGCTTCGATTGATTCCGTCAGATCAGCCGCGGTGGCGACCACGGAAGTAGTTGATCAACCCTTGGGTCGAGGCGTCCTCGGCCGGGGTTTCCTCACTGCCGACCAGGCGGTTGTAGACACCTTTGCCCAGCTCCTTGCCCAGTTCCACACCCCACTGGTCGAAGGCGTTGATGCCCCAGATCACGCTTTGCACGAAGACCTTGTGTTCGTACATCGCCACTAGCGCGCCGAGGCGACGCGGGCTGATGCGCTCGACCACCAGGGTGTTGCTCGGACGGTTGCCCGGGATCACCTTGTGCGGTGCAAGCTTTTGCACGTCCGCTTCGCTCATGCCTTTGTCACGCAACTCGGCTTCGGCTTCCGGCAGGGTCTTGCCGAGCATCAGCGCCTGGCTCTGGGACAGGCAGTTGGCGTACAGCCACTGGTGGTGGTCGGACACCGGGTTGAAGCTGACGATCGGCACGATGAAGTCGGCCGGGATCAGTTGGGTGCCCTGGTGCAGCAACTGGTGGTAGGCGTGCTGGCCGTTGCAGCCGACGCCGCCCCAGATCACCGGTCCGGTGTCGGTGGACACGGGCTTGCCGTCCTGGCGCACGCTCTTGCCGTTGGATTCCATGTCCAGCTGTTGCAGGTGCTTGGTGATGTTACGCAGGTAGTGATCGTACGGCAGGATCGCATGGCTTTGCGCACCCCAGAAGTTGCCGTACCACACGCCGAGCAAGGCCAGCAGCACCGGCATGTTCTGTTCGAACGGTGCGCTCTGGAAGTGCTGGTCCATGGTGTAGGCACCGGACAGCAACTCCTTGAAGTTGGACATGCCGATGGCCAGGGCAATCGGCAAACCGATGGCCGACCACAGCGAGTAGCGCCCGCCGACCCAGTCCCACATCGGGAAGATGTTCTCTTCGCGGATGCCGAACGCCACCGCGGCGGCGTTGTTGCTCGATACCGCGATGAAGTGGCGATACAGCTCGGCTTCCGAACCACCCTGGGCCAGATACCAGGCACGGGCGGCCTGGGCGTTCTTCAGGGTTTCGAGGGTGTTGAAGGATTTCGACGAGACGATGAACAGCGTGGTTTCGGCACGCAGTTTCATGGTCAGTTCGTGGAACTCGCTGCCGTCGATATTTGCCAGGTAATGGCAGCGCACGCCTTTCTGGGCGTAGGACAGCAAGGCTTCGGACACCAGCTCCGGGCCGAGGAAGGAGCCGCCGATGCCGATGTTGACCACGTCAGTTATCGGCTTCTCGGTGTAACCGCGCCACAGACCGTCGTGGATGCGGCCGACGAGGTCGGTGATCTGGTTCAGCACCTTGTGCACTTCCGGCATCACGTTGACGCCATTGACCGACAGCTTGTCGCCAACCGGGCGGCGCAGGGCGGTGTGCAGGGCTGGACGGCCTTCGGACGCGTTGACGATTTCGCCGTCGAACAGCGACTTGATCGCCCCCTTGAGGTCGACTTCGTTGGCCAGGCCCACCAGCAAGTTGCGGGTCTCGGCGTTGATCAGGTTTTTCGAGTAGTCGAGAAACAGGCCGCAACTGCTGAGGGTGAATTGGGTAAAGCGCTGCGGATCGGCATTGAAGGCTTCGCGCATGCTGAAATCCTGCATGGCTTGGCGGTGGTCATTCAACGCTTGCCAGGCGGGCAGAGCGGTAACGTCGTGAGGAGTGCGGTAGTACGCCATCGCTGCGGGTTTCCTTGTGCGGGTAATGCATGTAAGCCCACCGCGGTTTTCATCCCGCGGGCGGGCAGCGCCGCTCTTTATCGGGCGGCTATCGAGGCGGCGATTTTCTCTGCCACCATGATGATGGGGGCATTGATGTTGGCCGTTGGAACCCGTGGAAGGATAGAACCATCGACCACCCGCAGACGGCTCACCCCATGTACACGACCCTGGTTGTCGGTGACGGCCATGTCGTCCACGCCCATGCGGCACGTGCTGGTAGGGTGATGCTCGGTGTTGGCCACTTGGCGCAACCACGCGGCCAGCTCGCTGTCCGTCGCCTTGAGGCCGGGGGTGTCCACCGATTCACCGCGATAACGCGACCAGGCCGGCTGCTCGACCATTTCCAGGGTTTTGCGAATGCCATCGACCATCTGCGTAACATCACGCTGATCGGTCAGATAGTTGAAGCGAATCACCGGTTTGTGACGTGGATCGGCTGTGCGCAACGTGATGCTGCCGCGACTGTGCGGGCGCATCTGGCTGACGAAGTATTGGAAGCCGTCGGCGATATGCACCTTGCCGGACTGGAAGTCCGCGAGGAAGGGCAGGAATTCATGCTGCATATTGAAGTAGTCGACGTCGTCGCTGCTCTTGAAGAATGAACCCACCTCGAAGAACGGCGTGGCCCCAAGGCCTGTCTTGAACAGTGACCACTGCACCCCGAGCTTCAATCGACCGAAGGTATTCAACGCTTTGCAAATGGATACGCCGGAGGGTGACTTGAAGCGCAACGGCGCCACCACATGATCCTGCAAGTCGGCACCGACACCGGGCAGGTGCATGCGGGATATCACGCCATGGGCGGCAAGGTCATCGCGGTTGCCGATACCCGATAGCATCAGCAGGTGAGGCGAGCCGATTGTGCCGGCGCAAAGCACGACTTCCCGGGCAGCGTGGATGATTTTCTGCTCGCCCCTGTGCTGCACCGTGACGCCGCTGGCGACACTGCCTTCCAGGTTCACCCGCTTGACCAGACAATTGGTCAGAACGGTCAGGTTTGGCCGGCGGATCGCCGGTTTCAGGTAGCCGAGGCTGGTACTGCAACGCACGCCATCGCGGATGGTTGTTTGGGTGACATGCACGCCTTCCTGATTGCCGCTGTTGTAGTCGCCGGCGTCGTCCAGGCCGAATTGCTGGCCGGCGTCCAGAAACGACTGGTACAGCGGGTGGTCAGCCTTGCTGCGTACCACGGTGATCGGGCCGTCCGCACCGCGTGCAGGGTCAGCGCCATTTTCGAAACTTTCCATCTTGCGGAAGAACGGCAGGCAATCGGCAAAGTCCCAACCCTCGACGCCCAGCGTGCGCCAATGGTCATAGTCCTTTGCACTGCCCCGGACATAGACCATGCCGTTGATCGATGAACTGCCGCCCAGGCAGCGGCCACGTGCCTGGCCGATCACCCGGTCATGCAGTTCGGGCTCGGGTTCGCTCTCGAACTTCCAGTTAAAGACATCGCTTTCAATGGGAAAGGTCAGGGCGGCGGGCATCTTGATGAAAATGCTTTTATCGCTGGGCCCGGCCTCGATCAGGCAGACCGTGACACTGGAATCTTCGGTCAGGCGGTTGGCCAGGACACAGCCTGCCGACCCTGCACCGACGATGACGTAATCAAATTCGTTAACCTTATTGACCATCTTGAGTAACCCAGTAAAAACATGTTTGGCTGAAACAGCCCCGTGAATCCGGGGCTGCCTTGAATCGGGGTGTCAGGCTTTGCGTGCCGCAGACAGATGGGCTGCAGGTGACACCGGTTGCGATGAAGCGTCGGTGCGGTTGTCGTTCTCCACCACGTACTTGGACAGCGTCTTCCAGGTGTCACTGCCGCTGCGCTTGAGATGCACCAGACGCCACAAGCCGAGAATCATCAGCACGACGAAGGCGATCGGTGCGTAACCCACCGGAGGTTCCGGCAGCGGCACGAGCGAGTAGTAAAGAACGGTGAACAGAGCGATGGTCGAGATGATCGGGAAGAGGATATGCACGATGACATTCAAGTCCTTGCGCATGACTGTGGTGAAGAAACGCGCGACACCAATATTGCCCATGAAATAGACGAACACGTAAATGATGGTCGCCAGTGTCGCCAGCATGAAGAAGGCCTGGTCAGGTTGCATGAAGCTGCCGCCAACCAGCGCGACGATCAACGCCAGAATCGTTTGAGTCAGGATCGCCGTGTGCGGAGTGCGGTGCACAGGGTGAACTTTTTTCAGCCAGCCCGGGATCGCTTCGGCACGGGCCATGGCGTACCAATTGCGCGTCGAATCCACAGTGCAGGCGATGCACACCGCGATCCCTGAGTTGAGCAGCGCCAGCAGAATCAGAATCCAGCCGTTGCCCCACAGACGGTGAGCAACGGCGAATGCAGGGCTGTCCTTGGAATCGGCCAGCGTATCAAGGTGTGCAATGCCCCAGCCTGTCTGAATACCCCAGGCGCAGAACACGTAATAGACACCGAGCAGAATCAGCGAACCGATAATGGCTTGCGGGATGACCTTGCGTGGATTACGCGCTTCTTCGGCAACAGCCGCTGCACCTTCCCAGCCCGTGAAAGCGAAAATCGACAACACCACTGCCAGGAAAAAGCCGTGGGAGCTGGTGCTGTTGGCCGGGTTGAACCCCTCCAGCGATACGCCACCTTCACCCGGAGACATCAACCCGCCCACCGCCAGCGCAGCGATGATCAACATCTCCACTACCGACAGCACGGTCAGCATCTTTCCGGAAGTCTTGATGCCTTTGTAGGCGATGAAACCGACGATCAGCAGGATGGCCGCGGCGATGTACTGCCACGGGATGTCTACTCCATAGTTCTTGCTGATTTCAGTTTGCAAAACGTACCCGGTGAAGGCCGCCAGGCCACCTGGAATCAGCGCCACAATCCAGGAATAGAGCCAGCCGACCATGAACCCGGCGCTCGGTCCGACCGTCGCGCTGACGTAGGTATAGAAACCACCCGCAGACGGAAAATGCTTGCCCAATTGCGCCAGGGATACGGCGACGATCAAGCCAATGATAAAAGCCGCGATATATGCCGAGGGCGCGCCGAGACCCGCTTGCTGGGTATTGAAAGCAATCGTTGTGAGCACGCCGACAGCGGGGGCGATCTGGGCAATGCTTTGCATCAGCACGGTGACCAGACCGACAGAGTTACTTTGCAAACCGGTGGCCGGCGCCGAGTGGGGGTGATCGTCGTTCATCGAAATCTCCTCATCTTATTGTGGTACGAGGAGCGGTAATACGCACCGAGCCTCTGAGGACACGAGTATTAATGCACGATAACGTGCAGTCAATACCCTTTATCGAGTAATTCGTCGGATATTGCGGGTGGAAATTTTGCCTTTATCTGTATGTTGTGTGCATTGACTGCACGAAAGCGTGCATATAGGATTGAAAAACACGCACATGGATCTTGGAGTTTCCCGATGCCTTTTACTGCCAGTCCCTATGAACTCGACATTAACGACCAAATTGACGCGCTGGACGCTCAGCTGGCTTATGAGCTGCCGAAAGCCTTGGTGGAACTGGACCTGACGGCCTATGACCGCATCATTCTCACCGGCATGGGCTCGTCCGATTACACTGCGCTGCCGATCGAGCGCGACCTGGCTGCCCGTGGTTTTCCGGTGTGGCGCATCGATGCGGGACGCTTGCTGGATTTCCCGCAACTGATTACGCCCAGCACCTTGTTGTGGGCAACTTCACAGTCGGGCATGAGCGGCGAAATCGTCACCCTGCTGTCGCAGCTGACCGGGGCGAAACGGCCTAAAACCATCATCGGTGTCACCAACGCGGAACACAGCACCCTGGCGCAGGCCTGCGATATTTTGGTGGGGCTCAAGTCCGGGGAAGAGGCAACGGTCAGCTCCAAAAGCTACATCAACACCCTGGTCGCGCAATACCGCATATCCCTGGCGTTGCGGGGCGAAAGTGAAGCACCGCTGCTGGCGACCCTGAACGGTTTTCGGCAGCACATGGCAGGCCTGATCAAGGATCGTCAGCGTGTTCAACAGCTGACCGACAGCGCTTTCGATAACGCCGAGCCACGCTTGGCATTGGTGGGTATTGGTGCGGACGGTGCCACGGCGATGACAGGGGCATTGATACTCAAGGAAGCATGCAAGGTCATGGCCGAAGGGTACTTGGGGGGAGAATTTCGCCATGGGCCACTGGAAACCTCAGGCCCGGGAATGATTGCATTGTTGATTGGCGACGGCACTGACAGCACGCTTGAATCCCTTGCCCAAGACTTGCTGGCCAACGGCACAACAGTGGTGACCATCGGGCCAAAGGCTTACGCTCAGAGCCAACTGTTATCCGCCGCCGGGGACCACGAGATTACCCGCCTGATTGCCGGGATTCTTTATGTCCAGCACTTTACAGTGACCTTTGCGCGAGCCCGGGGTCTGACGCCAGGCGAATTTCTCTACGGCAATAAAATCACGGTGAAACTATGAGTGGGGCAGGTGAGGGTGGCGTTCTGGCTGGTGTCGACATCGGCGGCACCGGCATTCGCGTGGTCGTCCTTGAGGATCGTCGTGAAATCGCTGCCGTCACGCTGGCCACATCGTCTTTCGAACGCTTCGAGCGTCACCAACGCTCGTTGGAACTGGCTCGCAGCATCCGTGCACTTGTCCCGAATGGCAAAACGCTGATGTCGTTGGGGATTGGCGCGAGCGGGCCGGTCGATACTGTGGCCGGGGTCATCGAAAACCCCAGCACGCTGCCTACCTTTTCCACATTGCCGCTGGTGGCGGATTTGTCGGCGCACCTGCAGGTGCCGGTACGTATTGATAATGATGCGGTCACGGCGGCCCTGGGCGAGTTTCATCTGGGGGCCGGTATCGGCAGCCGCAGAATGCTTGCGGTGACGCTCGGAACCGGTGTCGGGGTAGCGTTGCTCATCGATGGCCAGCCGTTGCGAACGGTGAGCGGTGCGCACCCGGAGGGCGGGCATATTCCCGTCGGTCACTCGGACACGCCTTGCTATTGTGGTGTGTCCGGTTGTTGGGAAACCCTGGCCTCGCGCACCTGGTTACAGGCCGAATTGGCGAGGTTGGTGCCCGATATCGCCTATGAACGACATGACTTGGGTTTCTTTCGAGATCTTTGTCAGCGCGACTCTCAAATAGCTCGGCTGTTTGAACAGTACGGGCATCAGGTCGGCCGGGGGCTGGGTGCGTTGATGTCGCTCTACGGACCCGATCTGACGGTGTTGAGCGGTAGTGCGGCGCAGCTTTTTCCGTTATACGAAGACGCTGTCCAGGCTTCGCTGGTCCGTTCGAAAGGCTTCGAGTTAAACGCGCGCATGGTGATATCCGCGTTGGGTGACGGGGCGGGAGCCATAGGCGCGGCGCTTCTGTCCTGACAGTCAGCTGCTTTGCGTTCAAGGGGTGAAATAGCTACTCTTTGCACGCAATCGCGCAATTCCTCTAAGCAGATGGGCAGAAAATGACAGCGTCCGAACGGCGGCTCCAGATCTTGGAACTCATAAAAGAACGTGGTTACGTCAATGCCGCCGAGTTATCCGAAATGTTCTCGGTCGACAGTTCCACCATCCGCCGGGATCTGTCATTCCTGGAGAACAATGGCAAACTGATTCGCACCCATGGTGGCGTGCTCCCTTCGCAGGGTGCTGATAAAGGCGATACGCCTTACAACGTGCGACGCAGCATGCATGAGCAGGGCAAAGCCGCCATTGCCCGGGCCGCACTGGACTACATCGAGGACGGTCAATCGATCATTCTCGATAACGGCTCGACGGTGTTTCAGTTGGCGCTGGCCTTGAAAGCCCGCAAGAACATCACAGTCATTACCAATGACCTGATGATCGCGATGCAGCTCTCCCAGCACCCGAGCATCACTTTGCACGTCGCCGGCGGCATGATGCTCAACAATGTTTTCACCCTGGTCGGGCCCGACACCGTGCAAAAATTCGAGAACATCCACACTGACTGGGCATTCCTGGGGGCCGAAGGCGTGCATCCGGAAAGTGGTATCACCAATATCAACACGGTCGAAATTCCGATCAAGCAAGCGATGATCGCCTCGGCCAACCAGACCATAGTCCTGGC
>NZ_CP168500.1:2945000-5540000 GCF_059491265.1 Pseudomonas sp. Pseusp9
AAGTGGTACGCGAGCTGGGTTTAGAACGTCGTGAGACAGTTCGGTCCCTATCTGCCGTGGACGTTTGAGATTTGAGAGGGGCTGCTCCTAGTACGAGAGGACCGGAGTGGACGAACCTCTGGTGTTCCGGTTGTCACGCCAGTGGCATTGCCGGGTAGCTATGTTCGGAAAAGATAACCGCTGAAAGCATCTAAGCGGGAAACTTGCCTCAAGATGAGATCTCACTGGGACCTTGAGTCCCCTGAAGGGCCGTCGAAGACTACGACGTTGATAGGTTGGGTGTGTAAGCGCTGTGAGGCGTTGAGCTAACCAATACTAATTGCCCGTGAGGCTTGACCATATAACACCCAAGCAATTTGACTACTTCGAAAGAAGCATCAGATTGCGGTGTGTGAAGACGCAAGAACCGAAAGTTCGACGCTCACAAAACACCGATTTCCATCACATACCCAATTTGCTGAAGCGCGGCCAGCCGGCCACGACTCGGTACCCGAATTTCTTGACGACCATAGAGCGTTGGAACCACCTGATCCCATCCCGAACTCAGCAGTGAAACGATGCATCGCCGATGGTAGTGTGGGGTTTCCCCATGTGAGAGTAGGTCATCGTCAAGATTAAATTCCGAAACCCCTATCTGCGTATGCAGGTAGGGGTTTTGTTTTTCTGGCGCCTGTAGGAGCGAGCCCGCTCGCGAAAAACCCGAGCGCACCGCGGGGCATCAGGTTTCCCGTGTCATCGTTAACGTCCATCGTCGGAACGCCGTCTGGAGCAAGCCCGCGCCCTCGACTCAGTCCGGCCCAAAGGTGTCCTTCGTTCCGGCTCTCCATAGAGCTTCAAGGCCGGCATGCAAGGGGTCAGGCGGTTGCCTGCCTGCGCGGTGAACGTCGTGCGCGGGAGCGAGCCGTGCGCCTTAGCCGAGTTGCTCGGCAAGCCCGACGATGATGCCCTCAGGCCCGCGAATGTAGGCGAGCCGGTATGATTTCTCGTACTGCATCTGGCCAATCAGTCCTGCGCCATGGGCCCGCATCCGTGCAACGACCGCATCGATGTCATCGACGGCAAACATGATGCGACGAAGACCCAAAGCGTTCATTGGCGCGTCCACGGGTCCAAACCTGATTGCGTCTGGCGTATGGAATTTGTCCAGTTCAATTCCCTGCCCATCGGGAGTGCGCAGCATCGTGAGGGTCGCCCGTACGTTTCCAAGCCCTATGAGGCTCCCGACAGAAGACCCTTCCACCGTGGTTTGGCCCTCAAGCTTGAGGCCCAACTCGATGAAGAACGCCTTCACCGCTTCGAGATCGTCGACAACGATCAGGACGTTGTCCATTCGCTTGACTGTCATGTCCTTCGCTCCCTGTCGCAACGGTGTCGCGTATTTGGGGTATTGGTGTCTGGATCGAGCCGGGTGGATCGATCCCTTGAATTTCAGCGGTTAGCGATGGAGGCGGCCTGGTGGTGTGGATCGCACCGCCCGACAGCGCCAGGCAAAGGGCGTGATGCCTTCGCTGCGGGTGAAAATATGACTGAAGTGCGCCTGATCGCAGAAGCCGCACTCCAGGCCGATTTGCGTCAGGGTCAGGTTGGTTTTCTCGATCAGTTGCTTGGCCCGGGCGATGCGCTGGCAACGGATCCAGTCCTGGGGCGACAGACCGGTGCTGCATTTGAAGGTACGGGAGAAATGACTGCGGGACAACGCGCAGGCCCGTGCCAGTTCGGTGATTTCCAGAGGGTCGCTGAGGCGGTCGAGGATCAATTGCTTGACCAGGTTTTCCCGCCAGGGAGTGAGACCACCGGTCGTGGCTTTTCGCGTTTGCGTGGTCGACATGCAGGTGGTGTTGTGCTGAACATGGGCCATGACAAATATCCGTGTTGATGGGAGCGTTCTGGCGCACGGTACGGTGGGGCGGCACCATCCCTTCTGGAAAAACAGCTTTGCGTAGGGGGCTTTATTTTTTTCGCAAGGCTTTGGCTCGCGAGTTGAACGGTGTTAATTCCCGCCTTTCAAGTGCCTATGATTCAGTAAAGTCCAAAGACGGGTGCCTGGTTGAAAACACGATGGAACGGTATCTGTGAATCATTACGATCTGTGCGACACCGACAAGGTCAGTGCCTGACAGTTGTTCAACGGCTCTGCAACCACCCCAGAAAACCACCTTTCCTGACCGCCACCGGTTTGGCCATCAACGCCATCCGGCTGTTCTGCTGCCGCACCGCTTGCAGCTTGTTCAGCGCCCGGTCGACTTCGCGTCGTTGCTCCATGCAACTGCGGGTCAGGGATTTGTCGAGGCGGTAGATGATGCATGAGGTCATGGCAGTGAACCGTGCCTGGGATGGCGTGTCGGCGAGGATGCTTTGTTCGCCCATGATTTCACTCGGCCCCATGCGCCCGGCTTCAATCTGCAGGCTGCCGTCGGCGACCGTGGCGCTGACCACGCCGGTGGCGATGACGAACAGGCTGTCCGGTACTTCTTCCAGATCCAGCACCACCTCACCGGCCGCGTATTGCTGCGCAACCATGTTCCGGGCCAGGCGATCACGCTCCTCGGCGCTCAGGGAGCGGAAGACTTTCACTTCATCGAGCAACGCCCGGGCGCGGGTCGAAGGCTCGATCACACCATCGGGCTGCCGGGAAATACCCGCGGCTTCGAGGTGCCGGTGGGCCAGGTCGAACAGCTGATTGCGCACTTCGCTTTTCTTGCCGAGCTCGGCGATGAAACCGCTGGCAACGTATTCGGACATCTCTTCGCCGGCCTCTTTCAACACAGCCTTGGGTGCAGGGTCGAGCAACAGGCTGCTGCTGCCTTGCAGGGTGCGGTCGAGGGCATCGAGTACTCGACGGGGGCGGATGTGGTTCGGCACCCGGATGCTGATCGACACCCCGTGAAGATTGCTCGGACGGCTGAGATTGACGATCCTGGCCTTGGCCGCCACCGAGTTCGGTACCACGGCCATCGTGCCGGCGCTGCTCAACAGGTGCGTGGCGCGCCAGTTGATGTCGAGCACCTTGCCCTCGACGCCATCGATAACGACAAAGTCGTCCACCTGATAGGGTTTGGTGGTATTGAGCACAATGCCGGAAAACACGTCGGCCAACGTACTCTGCAGCGCCAGACCGACAACGATGGCGAACACGCCCGAAGTCGCGAGCAGACCTTTGACCGGCAGATCCAGCACATAACCGGCGGCCGCGACGATGGAGGCCAGAAACACCAGGGCACCGATAACGTCCTGCAACAGGCGGCCGCTGTGGCCGATGCGGCGCATCAGCGCCAGGCCGAACACCTCGGTCAGCACCCGTGCGGCGTACAGCCACCAGACAATCCCCAGCGCCGTCGCACCGAGTTGCGCCACCGGGTCATCGGCAAACGACGGCGCCTGCAACGGGCTGACGCCGGCGTTGATGAGCAGCGCACTGAACGCCAGAAACAGCACCAGACGCACGCCGACCTTTGGCGCGCGATGCTTGAACGGAACGAGGTGCCAGAGCAGAGCGTCGAGCACCAGCAGCAGGGCGCTCCAAGGCAACAGGTGGGCAGAGAAAAGGCTCATGGATTGCACTCCAGCGCTTTGTGCAGCGAACGCGTTGCCGATGGACAGGACGAGGAGGCAAGCGGCGAGGGTTTTCCTGATGCTCATGTGCAAATCCTTTTTAAGTCGTCAGAGTTTTTGCTTGCCTTGGGATCGGGCTGCTGCGGTGCTGGGGCTTGGGTCTCAGCAACACCGTGAGCACAGACTAATGAGGTGCCGTAATGTGAAAAAGCGGCTATAAAGCGTTTGACTGTCAACTAACAAGTGACAATAAGCCCGGTCATGGGCTCCGGCAGCTACACCTTCGCTGCTGGTCTTGCAGCGCTATCGCGAGGTGACTGCAGGCAAAAGAAATTCTCTCAGCACAAATCCTCCAGATTCGCACATCCGTACAATCGCTCTGCTCCAGCGAAACCGAAAATGGCGCTTCTCAAAACATATCTGGAGAAGTGTTATGGCAACCGCAAAAGCAGCACCGGGCAAAGGCCTGATTGATCCGAGCAACCACGCCCTGATCCTGATCGACTTTCAGTCACAGATGTCATTTGCGACCAAATCTATCGACGCTGTATCACTGCGTAATAACGCGGCACTGATCTCCAAAGCAGCGAAGGAATTTGGCGTTCCTGCCATTCTTACCACCGTCGCCGAAAAAAGCTTTTCGGGCCCCATGTTTGAAGAAATCACCTCGGTCTTCGCCGGCCAGGAGCTGATTGACCGTACCAGCATGAACACCTGGGAGGACGAGCGTATCGCCGTCGCCGTGAACAGGATCGGTCGCAACAGAATCGTTCTTGCCGGTCTCTGGACCTCGGTCTGCATCGTTGGACCGGCGATCTCGGCGCTTGAACAAGGCTTCGAGGTCTACGTCATTTGCGATGCGTGTGGTGACGTTTCAGATGAGGCTCATGAGCGCGCTATCGAACGTATGGTTCAAGCAGGTGCGCGCCCGATGACCTCGCTTCAATACCTCCTGGAACTGCAACGTGACTGGGCTCGCAGCGACACCTATAACGAGACGGTGAAAACCTCTATCGCTCACGGTGGCGCTTATGGTCTTGGTTTGATTTATGCCAAAACCATGTTTAACGCATCGGAAGGTCACTGATCCGTAAGCGCCTCTTCCCCACCAGAGGATGAGGCGCACTTTGTCGGAATATCCGGAATATCCGGAATATTGGCATGGGGCAGGAGTCTGTCGCATCGTTGGTCACTCCTGAGCAGACTGCAGGGAGGAGTAGGGAGGAAATGGTGAGCACGATGACTGAAGAGCAGGCACCGGGTACGGCCTGGCAACCGCTTCGCCATGGACTGTTTCTCAGCCTGTGGCTCGCCAGCATTGCATCGAGCATAGGGACGTGGATGCATGAGGTCGGTGCCGGGTGGCTGATGACCTCCTTGTCGGCCAGTCCGTTCATGGTGTCGCTGGTACAAGTAGCGGGTGCCGCGCCCATGTTCCTTCTAGCGCTACCTGCTGGTGCGCTGGCCGACATCGTCGACAAACGGCGTTACCTGTTGGCTGTCCAGGCAGGGATGGCCGTCATTGCACTGGCGCTCGCGTTGATCACCTTTGCGGACCTGATGAGCACTACGCTTTTACTTCTGTTTACTCTGGCCATGGGGATTGGAACGGCGCTGACTATGCCGGCATGGTCAGCGTTGACACCTGAGCTGGTTCCGGCCAGTGATCTGCCCGCCGCGATATCGCTCAGTAGCGTGGGGGTCAACGTTGCCCGAGCACTCGGACCGGCCATCGCTGGCATCATCATCAGCCTGGTAGGGCCATGGGCGACATTTGCCGTCAATGCCGTGTCCTTCTTTGGCGTTATCGCGGTGCTCGCCTTGTGGCATCGCACGCCACAACAGACCGTATTGCCGGCAGAACGCCTGTTTGGCGCTATACGTACGGGTTGGCGTTATACCCGTAGTTCACGGCACCTGCAGCGAGTTCTGGTGCGCGCCCTGGCTTTTTTCCTGGGTGCAAGCGCCGGCATGTCCTTGCTTCCACTGATTGTGCGAAGTGAGCTGAAGGGCAGCGCTGAGCAATTCGGGATCTTGCTCGGTTGCGTCGGGATCGGGGCGGTCGCGGGTGCAATGTTGCTACCCAGGATTCGCCAGCATGTTGCTGTCAATCTGCTGGTGGCATCGGCCAGCCTTGTCTATGCGGCAGTCTTGCTGGCATTGGCATGGATTCAGGATTTCTATCTGCTTATCCCTGTGATGTTCCTCAGTGGTGCAGCCTGGATCGCGGTACTGTCCAGCTTTCAGGTGTCTGCGCAAACATCGGTACCTGCGTGGGTAAGGGCCAGGGCGTTGGCGGTCTATATCCTGACTTTCTTTGGCAGCATGGCTTTGGGCGGTGTGCTATGGGGACTGATCGCCAGCTGGTTTTCGATCTCGATATCGCTGAGTCTTGCCGCCGTAATCATGGTGATGGGAGCAGGGTTGGGCTGGAGGGTCAAACTGCCTGCGCTGAGCGCGGAAGACCTGGCCCCTTCGCTGCATTGGCCGCAACCGCTGATGGGGGTCGACGTTGAAGGTGAGCGTGGGCCTGTCATGGTTTCACTCGAATATGAGATCGCCACGGTGGATGCCGATGCCTTCAAAGAGGCTATGGAAGAGGTGCGCAGGATGCGGCAGCGCAATGGTTCATTTTCCTGGCAGTTGATGCAGGACACCGAAAATCCGCAACTGTGGATCGAGTTGTTTTTTGACGAGTCCTGGTACGACCATCTACGCCACCACGGTCGAGTCACTCGCGCGGAGTTGAAAATCGAATCAGCTGCCCGGCGCTTTCAAATCGCTGGCAAGCCTGTACGTATTCGGCACTTGCTCAAAGGCTGACGGAGCAGGGGATGATCACATCGGGTGATCGGCAGCAAAGCGAGAACAAGAGCGCTTCGCCAAGCTGCCTGAGAACGAGTGTGATCGACTGTGCCCACGTGTTCAGGGAATCGGCCTGCCCTTAGAAGGTCCCCGGATAGGCGCCACCGTCCAGCAAGAGGTTCTGCCCGGTGAGATAGCCCGCGTGGCGGCTGCACATGAACGCACACAGCGCACCGAACTCGTCAGCAGTACCGAACCTGCCGGCAGGGATGGCCCCGCGTTTCTTCTCCAGCGCCTGGTCAAGCGCCTGGCCGGCCGCATTGGCAGCGGCCTGAGTCGATTCGCGCAGGCGATCGGTGTCAAACAGCCCCGGCAGCAAGTTGTTGATCGTGACGTTATTGGAAACCAGCTGCGGCTGGCGCGCCAATCCGGCAATGAAACCGGTCAAGCCGCTGCGAGCGCCGTTGGACAGCCCCAATATGCCGATCGGCGCTTTTACCGCGCCCGAGGTAATGTTCACAATGCGACCGAATCCGCGTTCAGCCATATTATCGACGGTGGCCTTGATCAGCTCGATTGGTGTGAGCATGTTGCCGTCAAGGGCGGCCATCCAGTCCTCGCGAGTCCAGTCGCGGAAGTCTCCCGGCGGCGGACCTCCGGCGTTGGTCACCAGAATATCGAGCACCGGACAGGCTTCCAGTGCCGCTTCGCGCCCGGCGACGGTGGTGATGTCGCCGACCACGGTCTTAACCGTGACCTTGCTGTTCAGCAGACGCAGTTCAGTGGCTGTGTCTTCCAGCGCCCGGAGATTGCGCGCAGTAATCACAACGTTCACTCCTTCCGCTACCAAGGCTTTGGCGCAACCTTTGCCAAGGCCTTTGCTCGCACCACAGACCAGTGCCCAACGCCCTTCGATTCCAAGTTCCATGCTGACCTCTTTTAATGATTAAGTGATACGACTGCCAGGCTCAATCGAGTTGCGGTCCGTCATACCCCTCGACAATGATCAGATCAATGATGGAAATGGGCTGACGAATCTTCGCCGCGTCCTGATATTCCGGGGAGTTCCAGCAATCGATGGCAGCCTGATAACTGGGGAATTCAATCACCACGTTGCGCGCTCGGCTCTGACCCTCCACCGTTTCGAATCGCCCGGCGCGAATGACAAACCGCGCGCCATACTTTTTGTAAGCCACGGTGTTGGCCGTGGCGTAGCGCTGATACTCCTGCAGATCACTGACGTCGACCCGGCCAATCCAATAACCCTTGGGCATAAATCCTCCAGTTCTATAGTGTTCGATCAATAGATAACTTCAGTCGCCAACCGGCCCTTTGAGCAGTACCCAGTAGGCCAGTGCCGCGACCACTGCGACCACCGCGCTGACCATGAAGGCCGTGGCGAAGGAGCCCGAGTGCTGAATGCTGAATCCGGTGACGATCGGCGCGATGGACCCGGCGATGTAACCGCCAAAATTCTGGATCGAGCCAAAGGAGGCGACCCGCCGTGTGGAGACAATGGTATTGGCGATCATCCAGGCCGTTGAACTGGCCAGGTTGATGCTGAACAACGCCAGACACAGCAGCACCACACTCAGGGTCAGGCTGCTGCCAAACGACAACGGCAGGGTGAACGTGGCCGCCAGCAACAGGCCGGAAATGGCCGTCACCTTGCGGCTGCCCAACACGCTCATGCCGCGCTTGACCATGCGGTCGCAAATGCGCCCGGCGGCAATGGTGCCAAAGGCGCCGAACAGGTAGGCCAGCGAGACCACCCAGGCGGTTTTGTACAGGCCCAGGCCATGTTCGCGCTCGAAGTAACCCGGCAACCAGGTGAGGTGCAGCCAGAGCATATAGATGACGCCCATGAAACCCAGCACCGCGCCCCAGGTGCTGCGGTGCTGGAACAGGCTCAACCAGTCGGCAAGCAGCGCCTTGCGCGGTGCCGGCTCAGCGCTTTTTTCGGCGACCTGGGCAACCTCCGGCGACGGTTGACCGCTGGCGGCCAGCTCGGCCAGGTACTGTTTTTTGCTCTTGTAGAACATCAGCCAGCACGTGGCCAGGACGATGCCGATAAGCCCGGTGATGACGAACATCCCGCGCCAGCCGAAATTGATCATGAACAGCGTCAACAACGGCGGGGCCAGGCATGGCCCGATACATGTCGAAGACAGCACGATGCCGGTCGGCGTCCCGCGTTTCTCTGCCTCGAACCACTCCGACAAGGCCTTGGCCGCCGATGGGAACATCGGCGCTTCACCCACCCCCAGCAGGATCCGCAGGCCAATGAAGCCGGCAAAACTGTTCACCAGCCCGGATACCGATTGCGCAACGGACCAGGTCAGCAAGGCGGCGCCGAGCGAGATTTTACTGCCCAGTCGATCGATGATGATGCCCAGCGGCAGCTGGGCGAACGCGTAGGCCAGGGAAAATGCCGACAGCAAGATGCCCATCTGCGATGGGCTGATCAGCATGTCTTTCTGGATCGAGGTATTGGCGATCGAGAGCGCGCTGCGATCCAGATAGTTGACGATACCAATCAGCAACAACAACACCACGGTGATGCTCTGGTACTTCTTCAGGGACGAGGTCCGGGCAGCACTACGCTCGAGACCTGCAACTTCGGTTGCGGATTCAGGAATCATATCAACACTCTTATTATTGTTGTTCGGGTGGGGTCGCGCCGGCCGGCGCGATGTCCATCAGGTGTGCCTTACATCGATTGTTCCAGTAGCAGTTGGTAATCGCTCGAACCGGATCCGAGTGATGTAGTTGATAAGCGAAATACATTGCCTCGTTGGTATGACAATAAGCTTTACCCATTATCAACGGGTGCCCGAGAACTCTTGTCCATAGACTCGGAAGCAGTGTGCGCAAGTATATGCATGCTAAATAACGGGGCGGTATTGACAACAATCCATACCGGTATAACTAATACTCAAGTCAAATAAATAAGGTGACAGTGGGCTCGAGCGGGTTGTATCGGCCTTGATGCGCAAGCATGGACTCCTGCAATGCAGGAGTCGCAAAGGTGAGTGCCGGGTCAACACCCCGATGGAGCGTTCATCAAGTCCGGGGGCAGGCAGTCATGGTTGAGTCCCTCCCGCAGGCCCGCGTACTCGAATTGAGCGATATCGTGATGTCCGGTGGCTAAAACAGCGCAATGCTATAGCTCACGATCAACCGATTCTGGTCCTGGTTGCGGGACGCGTCGCTGTTCGACTTGCCATTGCGCCAAGCGAATCCAACCCCTTTAAACGTACCGGACTGGAGTACGTAGTCCAGGCTGATATCTCGCTCCCATTCTTTCTGGTTATCACCGGATGTCGTCTTGATATTGTCCCCGCTGAGGTACATGACCGACGCTTTCAAACCCGGTACTCCCACGGCTACGAAGTCATACGCATACTGACCGAAGGCTGTGCGCTCGCCCGCGCGGGTGAAGGTCTGGATCAGGCGATCGGTATACAGGTAAAGACTGGCCCCTCCGGCGCCTTTGTCCGGCAAATTGCCCTGATTGAGCTGAGTGAAATTACTGCCGTTGGAAACGCTTTGGTAACCCGCCGTAAACCCATGGGCACCCAAGGCGTAAATCAGCGCGGCACTCCAGGTTCGGTTGTCGATCTCGCCATCGCTGCCTTGGGTGTAGCCACTGATTCTGTAGCCCGGGGTGCCCGAGCTGTTTCTACCGGACGAGTCGGTCTTGAAGTAACGCAGGTCGGCTTTCAGGGATTGATTGTCCGAGATCGCCAGTGTGTGGATCAGGCCGAAAAACTGCTGGGTGTAATAGTCTTCCAGGTTGGCGTAGTAATACTGGGCGGTCAGGTCCCTGGTGATTTTCCAGTCGCCGCCAGCGAAGTCGAACGCGTTGCTTTCACGGGTACCGCCCGTGGCGGCCAGGCCGGTCTGATCGCTTGAACCCCGCCCCGTGGCGTGTTCAATCCGGCCACCCGTCAGGGTCAGATCCTTGAACTCGCTCGAAGTGATTTGCCCGCCCTCGAATGTCTGCGGCAGCAGGCGTCCGTCGTTGGCCACCAGGATCGGCAGCTTCGGCATCAACGTGCCCAGGCGCAGTTCGGATTTCGAGACCTTGACCTTGCCGGTCAACCCCAACCGGCTCCACTCATCGACGGCGCTGTTGTCGCTGTCCGAAGGAATCATCGAGCTGCCGACATGCCGTCCTTTGCCGCTGTCCAGGGTAACGCCCAGCAAACCCAGCGCGTCGACGCCAAAACCCACCACGCCATCGGTGTAGCCCGACTTGTAGTCGAGCATGAAGCCCTGTGCCCACTCTTCGGTTTTCGAGGGGGCGGCCGAGCCGTCGCGGTTGTCATTGTTGAAGTAGAAATTGCGCATCCCCAGCGTGGCTTTGCTGTCACTCAAAAAGTCAGCCTGTGCCTGGGTGCTGAGTGCAATGACACCCAGAGCCAGGGTTACAACCGTGTTCTTGTTGCTCATATGAAGCGACCCTTGTTTTTGTAGTTGGAATTGAGAAGGGTGACTCCCGCCGTCACAGATGCGCTGTCGGCGGGAGCCTGCTGCTGGAATCAGATACCCAGTACGTTGGCGCCGATGCACGGGTCAATCCCGCGTTCCAGACGACGCTGGTGCAAGATCACAGTGATTTCCATCGAACCGGTGGTGACTTCGAAATCCAGAATGTGGCCGCCATAGGCCTGGAACGTGGCGTCGCCGGCGACTCCGTGCATGTGGATCGAAGGCTGATCGTTCTTCCACGCCACCGAGCCGGTAATGCTGGCCATCTCGACGTTGCTGAAGGTCTTGGCGTCGAAGTCCTTTTTGTCCTTGTTCCAGAAACCGAACTTCACGTTGCCGAAACCGATCCCGCTGATCGAGGCGCTGGGGATCTTCTCGGCAATCGCCAGTTTGGTCAGTTCCTTGAACGCGTTGTCACCCGTGCGCAACACCATGAGGTAACCGGTGGGGGTTTTGGTGTAGCGGGGTGTGGCTTCAGTGGCACATTGCATGGGCGCTGTCGTCGCGGTGGGGGTGGTGTCGGCAAAGGCCAATTGAGTGCCTGCGGTATTGATCATCACGGCGGCAGTTACGGCCAGCAGCAATGTACAAAAGCGTTGTTTCGGGTGACGTTGAACGTGCATGAGACTTCCTCTGTTTTTATTGTGGGTGCAGCGGTTTTCGGGACGAGCGAATCCGATGCCTGTTGTTCACAGGCATGGAAGTTGTTGCTATCAGTGGGCGTTAGTTGAAACCGGTGACCTACAGCGCTTCGCGGTGGCTGACGCCGTCAATCAGACGGGCGATGCCCAGCGGGTTGGCGTTTTTCAGGGCATCTGGCAACAGGTTGTCGGGGCAGTTCTGGTAGCACACGGGGCGCAGGAAGCGATCGATCGCCAGGGTGCCGACCGACGTGCCGCGCGCATCCGACGTCGCCGGGTACGGTCCGCCGTGGACCATCGCGTCGCAGACCTCCACGCCCGTGGGGTAACCGTTGAACAATACGCGCCCGACTTTCTGTTCCAGCAGGGCCAGCACGTCGCTGACACTGCCGGCTTCCGTGTCTTCAATCATCAGGGTGGCGGTCAACTGCCCGCGCAGGCCGTGCAAGGCCTGCATCAACTCGGCGTGGTCGGCGACTTCGACGACGACAGTGGTCGGGCCGAATACTTCTTCCTGGAGCAATTCATCGCCGTTGATCAACAGGCTGACGTCGGCCTTGAACACTTGTGGCAGCGCCTGATTACCCTGTTGAACGGCGCCGGCCAGGTGCGTTATGCAGGGGTGAGCCCGCAGATTGTCCAGGCCGTGGCAGTAGCTTTTCAGGGCACCGCTGTTGAGCATGGTGTGTGCGGGTTGTTCATTCATCAATCCGGCAAAACGCTCAAGGAAAGCGGTGAATTCCGGCGAACGAATGCCCAGTACCAAACCGGGATTGGTGCAGAACTGACCCGCACCCAGTACCACCGAAGCGCTCAGCTCGGTGGCGATTTTGTCGCCGCGTGCCTTCAACGCTTCGGGCAACAGCAACACCGGGTTGATGCTGCTCATCTCGGCGAACACCGGGATCGGTTGCGGGCGTGCCGCTGCCATGTCACACAAGGCCCGACCGCCGCGCAACGAACCGGTGAAACCGACCGCCTGAATCGCCGGATGCTTGACCAGTGCTTCACCGACACTGCCGTAAAGCAGGCTGAAGACACCTTCAGGCATGCCGGTTTTTCGCGCGGCGCGAGTGATCGCATCGGCGACGTAATCGGCGGTCGCCATGTGCCCGCTGTGGGCTTTGAACACTACTGGGCAACCGGCGGCGAGGGCAGAGGCGGTATCGCCGCCCGCGGTAGAAAAGGCCAGCGGGAAGTTGCTGGCACCGAACACCGCGACCGGTCCGAGGCCGGTGCGATACTGGCGCAGGTCCGGGCGGGGCAACGGTTGGCGGTCCGGCAGCGCACGGTCGATGCGCGCACCGTAGAAATCACCGCGCCGCAGCATCGTGGCGAACAGGCGCATCTGGCCGCTGGTGCGGGCCCGCTCACCCTGGATGCGCGCGGCGGGCAGGGCGGTTTCCCGGCACACGAGGTTGATGAACGGTTCATCGAACGCTTCCAGTTCTGTGGCAATCGCGTCGAGAAAATCGGCACGACGTGCAGCAGAAAGGTTGCGAAAGGTCGGGTAAGCCGTGGCGGCTGCTTGCGCGGCCGCGTTCACCTCGTCCGTTGTCGCTTGATGAAAGCGGTACGGCAGCGCTTCCCCGGTGCTGGCGTCGTAGCTATGCAGGGTGGTCGTACCGTTTGCCGAACGTGTGCCGGCGATGTAGTTGTGGCCTGAAACTTCAAACATGTTGGACTCCTGATGAGCGGTGCAATCGGGTTCAAGTGAGCCGGTAGAGGCGTCGGGCGTTGTCATGAAACAGGGCCAGCCGCTCAGCGATGGGGCGGTCGCGAACAATGGCTTTGAACCCGTCGAGGACTTCGCTGAGGCTGTTCACCACACCATCGACCGGGTAATTGCTGGCGAACGCGCAACGGCTGACGTCGACAATCGAAATCGCGTCGTTCACCACCCTCCGGTTCGCTTCGACTGGCCAAGCCTTGCCGGGGATGCAGATGCCGGAAATCTTCAAGGCAACGTTCGGCTCCCGCGCCAGCAGCGCAAGGTTGGTACGCCACCCGGCCAGGCCTGCTTCGGACCGATCCGCCGGCAACGCGGTGTGATTGACCACGATGGTCACGTCGGGATAGTCCCGGGCCAGCTCGGCGGCTTCCGGCAGATGCCACCAGGGCGCCTGCAACTCGAAGTGCAGGCCGTTTTTCGCCAATTGTGCGTAGCCCTCACGCCAGCGCGGGTCACGCATGGAGCCTGGTTCTGCAAAGTCTGCACGCCAGGCCTCGCGGCTGGTCACCGTCGGTTTGTGGCGGATGCCACGCACCAGCGGGTGATTTGCGTACAGGCGCAACAGGTCGAAAGCGTCTTCACGGTCCAGCCAGGCCTGTGCAACCATCGCCGCCACACTGGATTCGCTGTGCGCCAGTGATTCGACAAACGTCACTTCATCCGCAGGGGTTGCCGGGTCCCATTCACCCTCTATGACAACGGTCTGCACCACGCGATGCTTGCCGGCGAGTCGGCGATAGTCAGCCGGCAGAAAGTTGCGGCAAATGGACGAGTAATCGCCATAGCGGAACGGTCGCAACGGGCGATCGTTCAGCCACGGGTAGTAATGGGCTTCGATGTCGAAATAGTGTTGATGCGCGTCGACGATGGGCAGGTCCGAGTCGTCGCCACTGGCCAGAAAGCGTGCCCGCCAGTCGATAGTCGATAGCTCATCCATGCAGATGCTCCAGGCGATAAAAGCGTTGAGCGTTACCGGCGAACACCGCTTCCTGCACTGCACGGCCCAACGGTGCGAGCATGTCGGCCACGCCATTGGCAATCGTGTCGTAGCAAGCGCGCAGCCCGGCCACCGGAAAGTTGCTGGCGAACATGCAGCGTTCGGGGCCGAAAATCTCCAGCGCGGTCAGGACCACCACCCGGTTATCGGCGTAGTTCCAGGGCGAGTCCTTCAGGCCGAACTCCGACAACTTGATGTGCACGTTGGGCTGCAAGGCAAGTGCTTCCAGGCCTTTGCGCCAGCGTGCCATGCCTTGCGGGCTGCGATCCCAGGCAAAGCCGGTGTGATTGAGCGCAATACGGATTTGCGGAAACATCGCCGCCACCCCGGCCGCCTCGACCAGGTGCCACGGCGGCACGCGCAAGTCCCATGACAGATCGTGATCAGCCAGTCGCGCAAATCCTTCCAGCCATTTCGGGTCCTGCATGGTGCCCTTGGCCCCGGTAATTGACACGTCCGGCGACGCCGAGGTCAGCGGTTTCGAACGTATGCCCTTGACCAGTGGCCGCGCAGCCTGGGCGGCGAGCATCTCGGCGCTGTCTTCGCGATCGAACCAGGTGTGGGCGACGATGGCGCTTGGGAAGCCATAACGGGCGTTCACCTGTTCCAGCCACCGGGTTTCGGCGACTTGCTCATCGCGTGCACGCTCGGCTTCGACATGCACGGTGCCGACCAACCGTTGCTTTGCGGTCAGAGCCAGAAAGGTGTCCGGCAGGAAATCACGGCACAGGCTGTGATAGTCGCCCAGAAAAAAATCCTCGTGATATTCGTCCTGCAGCCACGGATAACGACCGTTGCCCAGGTCCCACAAGTGATGGTGGGCATCGACTATCGGCAGCGCGTCTTCGGCGGCAAGGTTCGGCAAGCCATTGCGTTCGTGCAGCGTGATCATGACGTCGTCCCTTGTTCAGCGCGTCGCAGTCAATGGGGAAGGGCTGAGCACGTTATCGTCGACATCGCCCGCAGCGGCTGCTTCGGCCTTGGCCAGGACGCGGCTACGCAGTTTGGCGACGTTCACCACTACGCGGGTGTGCGCCGCCGTAGCCACCAGTTCAACGTCATCGCGCACTTCGACATTGAAGGTGACACTGCGACCTTCGATCCGCGTGACTGTGGCAACGATGCTCACCGACATTCCCAGCAGCGTGGCGCCGACGTGACGAATATCGACCGCGGCCCCCACCGTGTTCTCGCCTTCATCGAGGAAGGTCAGCAGGTAATCAAGGCAGGTCTGTTCGATGTCATCGACCAGGCGCGGCGTGGCGTAGATACGCAAGTCTTCGCCGAGAAACGAGATGGTGCGCTCCTTGTCGACGGTCAGTCGGCGTTCGGTGGTGGAGCCTGCATGCATTGTGGAGAAATTCATGGAAAACCTCTTGGTCAAGTCAAAGGGCAATTCAGGCAGCAGGCAGGAAGCCGATGGAAACCCACGGCACGGCGATCAGCACCGCCAGGGCCACCACCAGCGCGCCGAGGTACGGCCAGACCCGACGCATGGCACCGCTGGGGTCGACCTTGGCAATGGCGCACGCGGCGTAGAACCCCACGCCAAACGGCGGGGCGAACAAGCCCAGGCCCATGGCGAAGATCGCGACCATGGCGTAGTGCACGTCGTTGATGCCCATGGCTTTGGCGATCGGGAACAGCAGCGGTCCGAACAGGACGATGGCCGGGATGCCTTCCAAAAAGCTGCCAAGCAGGATGAACGCCACCGCGGAGATAATCAGAAAGCCGAGTGCGCCGCCCGGCACCGTCGACATCACTTGCGCCAACTGGTGGGAGAAGCCTGACTGGGTCAGCGCCCATGCCATGGCGGTGGCGCTGCCGATGATGATCAGAATCGCGCCGGACAACGACGCGGTGCCGACCAGGATCGGATACAAGCGGCGCCAATCGAAGCAGCGATAGCACAGCAGACCGACGATGAAGGTGTACGCCACGCCAATGGCGGCGACTTCGGTCGCGGTAGCGACGCCTTCAACCACGGCGGTGCGGATCACGAAGGGCAGGGCCAGGGCCGGCAACGCGACCAGCAGCGAGTGGCCGATTTCCTTGCCCGTGGCGCGTTTACCGGTAGAAGCATCTTTCTTGCGGTTTTTCCACCAGACCACCGCCGCCATGGCAATTGCGCCCACGACTGCCGGCATGAAGCCGCCGGTGAACAGTGCGGAAATCGACACGCCGGTTACCGAACCGATGGTGATCAGCACCAGGCTTGGCGGAATGGTTTCCGACATCGCCCCGGAGGCGTTGAGCATTGCCACCAGCTCGTTTTCGTCTTCGCCGCGTTTCTTCATTTCCGGAAACAGCGCCGGGGCGATGGCGGCCATGTCGGCAGCCTTGGACCCGGAAATGCCGGAGATCAGGTAGATGGCACCGATGAGCACATACGACAGGCCGCCGCGCACATGTCCGATCAACGAGCACAGGAAGCGAATCATCGCCCGCGCCATGCCCATGGCTTCGATCAGTGCGCCCAGGAACACGAACAACGGGATGGCCAGCAGGATCAGGCTAGCCATGCCTTCGTCCATCCGCCCGACCACCAGGGTCAGCGGTGTGCTGGTCATGGTCGACAGGTACGCCACCGTTGCCAGGCCGAACGCGACCATGATCGGCACGCCGATGACGATCATCGCCATCACGCCGATCATGAAGAAGATCACCAGGTTCCAGTTACCCATCACCAGCATCGTGCCTTGCGCCACCCACAACAGCGCGGCGAGAGAGGCGAGCATCGCCACTGACACCGAGAAATCGATCAGCCGGGCGCTGGTCAACAGCCGCGCGACACAGGTCATCAGCATCAGGCTCAGGCCGACCGCGATGGCTGACACGCGAAAGGCGTTGGGGATTTCCAGGGCCGCGGTGGTGATGATCCACTCGTCGCTGACGTACTCCCAGGCCGGAGTGAACAGCAGTCCGATGAACGTGATGACGATGACTGCGCCCAAGGTGTCGACGAATGCGCGTTTTTCTACCGGCAAGCGCCCGATGAACGAAGTCAGGCGCATGTGCTCGCCGCGACGCATCGCCACCACCGAACCGAGCATCGCCAGCCACAGGAACAGCAGCGACGCCAGTTCATCCCCCCAGACGATCGGCTGGTTGAGTACATAGCGCGAGAACACGTTGCAGAACAGCAACGTGACTTCGATCACCACCAGCAGCGCCGCACTGCCTTCAGTCAGCCAGCGCAGGCCGGTGTCCAGCGTGCGTCCCAGGCGAAACGTGGCGTGGTGTGGGCTGAGTCCTTCAGCGGGTGCGACATCCGTCATTGGCATTTGATTTTTCATGACTGTGTCTCCGGCTTAGGACAGTTGACCCGCGTACTGCTCGAGCAAGCTCCAGGCTTCGGGGCCGTACTTTTCCTTCCACTGGGTGTAGAAGCCTTTCGATTGCAGGTCAGCCCTGAACAATGCACGGTCGACTTTGTTGAAGGCGATGCCGTGGGCGGTCAGGGATGGCTCCAGGCTGGAGTTGAGATCGATTACCTGTTGGCGCTGGACCAGAGCGGCGGCGTTGATCTGCCGCGAGACGATTTCCTGGACATCGGCGGGCAGTTTTGGAAAGGTCTTGCCCGACGCCACGATCCAGAAACCGCCCCAGATGTGGTCGGTCAGCGAGCAGTATTTCTGTACTTCATAGAAGCGCGCGGACTCGACCACCACCAGCGGGTTTTCCTGGCCATCGACGACCTTGGTCTGCAACGCCGAGTAGGTTTCGTTGATGCTGATGCCGGTCGGCGAGGCGCCCAGGGCACTGAACATCGACGTCCACAGCGGGCTGACCAGAACACGCAGTTTGAAGCCGGCGAGGTCTTGCGGGGTGTTGATCGGCCGCGTCGAACTGGTGATCTGGCGGAATCCGTTGTTCCAGACTTTTTCCATCGGGATCAGGCCGACTTTCTCGGTCTTGGCGCGCACGTGCTCGCCCAGCTTGCCGTCCAGCGCGGCCCAGACACTGTCGTAGTCCTTGAAAGCGAACGGCATGCTTTCAATCGACATGGCCGGCACCAGTGTCGAAAGAATCGCGCCGGGCAACGGAATGAAATCGATCGCCCCGGCGCGCACCTGGGACAGCATGTCGGTGTCGCCGCCCATGGCGCCGTTGGCGTAGATCTGCAAGTCCACTGCGCCATTGGTTTCGACCTTGATGGCTTCTGAGGCGGCTTTCATCTGCTTGTTCAGCGGGTGGGTGTCGGGCAGGCTGCTGGTGTAGCGCAACACAATGGGTTTGGTCGCGGCGAAGGCGCCGGAAGGCAGCAGGTTGGCGGCGAAAGCACCACCCACGGTGACGCCGGCAGACACCAGGAAGGATCGGCGGCTAACGGACTCGGTCAAGATACGGCTCATGATGTTCACCTTGTTGTTTTTGTTGTTTTAAAAAATCGGGTCACTGCAAACGCGGCTTTTCTGTAGGAGCGAGCTCGCTCGCGATGAACTTGAGAGCGCCGCGTTTATCCAGCAAACACGCGTTATCGTTAACGTCCATCGCGAGCAGGCTCGCTCCTGCAAAGGTTCAGGACGCCAGTGCCACCACGGCCTGGCTGCGGATCAGTTCGTCGATTTCGTTTTGCGCGTAACCGCTTTCCTTCAACACTTCGCGGGTGTGTTCGCCGAGCAGTGGCGCAGGGCGGCTGGTCGCAGGCGCGGCGTTGTCCATGTCGGAGAAGTGAATCGGCAGGCCCATGCCGCGCACGCGGCCTTCAGTGGGGTGTTCGGTCTCGACGACCATGCCGCGCGCCTTGGTTTGCGGGTGTGCCAGGGCGGCGGCGATGTCGAGGACAGGTCCGGCAGGCAGTCCGAGGCTGTCGAACAGCACCATCCATTGATCGGTGGTGCGCGCCACCAGCACTTCGTTCAGAATTTCCACCAAAGCCAAGCGGTGCTCCATGCGCAGCGCGTTACTGGCAAAACGCGGATCGGCCTTGAGCTGCGGGACGGCCAGCGCCTCGACCAGCCGCTCGTAGTTGGCCTGGTTGGCGGCGCCGATGTTGATCCAGCCATCGGCGGTGCGGAACACCTGATACGGCGCACTGGTGGAGTTGGCTGAACCCATTTTCGGCAGGATGGTGCCATCGGCGAAATACGCCGCGGCCGGCCAGTACATCTGTTGCAGGCCGGCTTCGAACAGCGAGGTATCGACCATCTGCCCCAGGCCGGTTTTCTGTTTGGCGGCGTAGGCGGCGCAGATGCCGAGGGCGGCGAGGATGCCCGAGTTGATATCGGCTACCGGCGAACCGGCCTTGACTGGCTCGCGTCCGGCTTCACCGGTCATGCTCATCATGCCGCTCATGCCTTGGGCGATCAGGTCGAAGCCGCCTTTCTCGCCGAACGGTCCGCTGCGACCGTAGCCGGAGATCGCGCAATAGATCAGCCCTGGATTGAGGACTTTCAGGGTTTCATAGCCCAGGCCGAATTTTTCCATGGTGCCGGCGCGGTAGTTTTCCGTGACCACGTCGGCGTCCATCAGCAGGCGCCGCAACACGTCACGGCCGCCATCGGTTTTCAGGTTAAGGCCGATCCCGCGCTTGTTGCGGTTGACCACCATGAACGAGGCGGATTCACCGCTGGCCATGATCGGCGAGAAGCGGCGCGAGTCATCGCCATCCGGGACTTTCTCGACTTTCACCACGTCCGCACCCATGTCAGCCAGCATCATGCCGCACACCGGTCCGGACATGATGTGAGCCAGTTCTACAACGCGCATGCCTGTCAGCGGTCCCATGTTATTTGCCCTCGAATTGTGGTTTGGCTTTCGCGATGAAAGCGTTCAGGCCGGTCTGGAAGTCCTGGGTGTCGTAGCAGGAATAACTGCTGTCGATCTGTTCGTCGGTGGGTGCGATACCGGCTTCCAGTTGTCGTGCAGCCTGGCGGTGCCAGCGAGCGACAAGCGGCGCGCCGTTGGCGATGCGCTTGGCCGTGGCGAGGGTTTCGGACTCGACGTCGACGTCGGCTACGACACGGGTCACGAGGTTTTTCACGTAAGCGTCGTTGGCGTCGAGAATGCGACCCTCCAGAAGAATTTCCAGGGTGGTCGAGCGCCCGGCCAGCGCCACCAGGCCAGCCATTTCGTCATAGGACATGACCAGCCCGAGCTTGCCGACCGGCGCGCCGAAGCGGCTGGAGGTGCCGCAGATGCGCAGGTCACAGAGTGCAGCTATTTCCAGGCCGCCGCCGACGCACACGCCGTGGATCATCGCGATCACCGGGTGCGGGCAGTCGGCAACCGCGCGCATCGCCGTCGAAGTGACTTCGGCATAGATCCGGGCTTGCGCCTGATTGCCACGCACGGCCGGGAACTCGCCGACATCGGCGCCAGCGGCAAAGGCCTGTTCGCCGGCGCCACGCAGTACCACACAACGCACGCTGAGGTCGGCGGACAATTCGGTCATGACGTCACCCAGGTCCTGCCACATGGACAGGGTCAGGGCATTCATTTTCCCCGGGTGACTGAGGGTGACGATGGCAATGGTGTCTTGCCGTTCGATAAGGACGGTGGGTTTCATGATTGTTCCGCTGGTGTCGGCCGGGCCGAATACGCGGATGCCTCCTGATTTATTGTTGTTGGATAGCGGCTGCTTACAGCGACTGTTCGAGCATCGACAGGTAGTCCGCAGAGGACGCTTCGCGGGGATTGGTCTTGTGGCTGTGATCGTGCAGCGCGCCTTCGACGATGCCGGCGAACAGGCTTTCGTCCACGCCGATCTCGCTCAGCCGGGTCGGCAGGCCCAGGCGCCGGGTCATGTCTTCGATGGCCGCGCCGATATTGGCGCCTGCTTCAAGGCCCATGGCATGGCGCAATCGTTCGAGTTTTCGCTCCTCACGCACGGTCGGGGCATCGGCGTTGAAGTGCACGACCGCCGGCAGGAAGATCGCGTTCAAGGTGCCGTGGTGCAGCTTCGGATTGATCCCGCCCAATGCGTGGGAAAGGCTGTGCACACAGCCCAGGCCTTTTTGAAAGGCGAGGGCGCCCTGCATGGAAGCGCTCATCATGTTCATCCGCGCTTCGCGATCACCGGGCTCGGCCGTTGCACGCTCGATGTGTTCCCAGGCGCGCCACAGACCATCGAGGGCGATGCCGTCGGCGGCGGGGTTGAAGGCCGGCGCCATGAAGGTTTCGATGCAATGTGCGATGGCGTCCATGCCGGTGGCAGCGGTGAGCATTGCCGGCAGGCCCAGGGTCAATTCCGGATCGCAGATCGCCACGCGGGGTACTACATACGGCGAGATCACGCCGACCTTGCGCCCGTCATCAAGGATCAGAATGGCGCCGCGACCCACTTCGCTACCGGTGCCAGCCGTGGTCGGAATCGCAATCAACGGCGCGGTGGCCGGGGTGATGCGATCCAGTCCGCCTTCGATCACCGCAAAGCTTTGCAAAGGACCGTCGTGAGTGGCGCAGACCGCCACGCCCTTGGCCAGATCGATGGAGGAACCACCGCCGACGGCGATGATGCCGTTGCATTCACCGAGGTGGTATTGCGCCACGGCTTCACGCACGGCGTGTTCGTTCGGGTTGGGTGGGGTGGCGTCGAAAATCGTCGGAGCACGCTCAGCGCCGAGGGCTTTGATGACTTTGTCGACAATGCCGGCATTGCGCACGCCGAGGTCGGTAACGATCAGCGGCCGGGTGATGCCGGCGCGCTCGGCTTCGGCGGCCAGGTGCTGCAGGCTGTCGTAGCCGAACTGGATCTTGGTGACGTAATTGATCAGGGACATGATTCACCGCAAGTTATACAGGATTGTTATTGTTGCAACCGGTCTACGGCAGGCGGACTTTCGTTCTCTGGCCAAACCCATTGCATTGCCTGGCTGTGGGGTGGACTATAGGTCCGTCGTGGCGAGCCTCGATACTGACAACTTTCGATACCTCTATAACTTTAAGTTAACCCTGATGACGCCCTCACTGAACTCGATCATGTCCCGCCTGCACATCAAGCAGCTGCGTTTACTGATAGCCCTTGATGAGCACGGCTCCTTGCTGGGCGCGGCCAAACAGGTCGCGCTGACACAACCTGGTGCCAGCAAAGCGCTGCAGGAAATTGAAACCACCTTCGGCACTTCGCTATTCACTCGCACTAACCGCGGGCTTGAACCCACTGACGCCGGACGCTCTGTCATTCGCTACGCCCGGTTGATCCAGACCGATCTCGCGCACCTGCGCGAAGAGATCATCGGCATCAAAAGCGGAGAGGGCGGACGCGTGTCGGTCGGCACTATCATGGGCGCCGTGCCGCTGTTGACCACGGCGATCAGCCGGGTGATTGCCGATCACCCGAAGTTGTCCATCGAGATCGTCGAAGACACCAGCGCCGCGCTGCTCAGCCAGGTTGACGCGGGGCGCCTGGATCTGGCGATCTGTCGTACTACCATCAGCACCACGCCCTATCTGTATGAGAGCTCGACGTTCGTGGAGGAAACCCTGGCGGTAATCGCCAGCACCCAACATCCGTTTGCCTATGCCCGGCAGTTGTCGCTCAAGGACCTGGTGGATTACCGCTGGGTCGTCTATCGCGCCAACATGCCGATGCGTTTGCTGCTGGAACGAGAGTTTCACGAGGCCGACCTGCGTTTTCCGGTGCACCTGCTGGAGACGACATCAGCGTTCGCCACCTTATCGCTGCTGCAGGAAAACCCGACCCTCGTCGCGCTGGTCTCGACCGACGTGGCGAAGTTCTGCTCCGCCTACGGTTTCACCACCACGCTGCCGCTACCCATCACCTCGCGCAGCGAACCGTATGAGTTGGTTTCGCGCAAAAACGTGCCGGACTCGCCCGCCGCCAGGCTGCTACGCGAGGCGTTGTTGAACCTGGTGTGAGCCCAAGGCTTGGTTTGCGATATTGACTGGCTTTGGAACCGCGCATTCGTGCATTTCAGGCAAATATGATTTGCGTCAGGCGCGGTGTTTGTGGCGGATAAGCGTCGCGATACTTCGCCGGGATTTTGCCTGTCCCATCATTGCGCCATAGAAGGCCATCGCGAGGTTAGAACATTGAATGTGCCCAACCGGCTTGCGCGATGCCGACGGTGATGGCCACGCCGAACCACTGGACAAAGAATGTACTTGCCAACCCAGATGGAACGAAGCTTTACGTCACGGTGGGCTCCAACAGCAATGTCGGTGAAAACGGCCTTGATGCGGAAGAAGGTCGCGCAGCGATATGGGAAGTCGAGGTAAAAAGCGGCAGCAAAGAGCACGCGCATGCGGTTCTATCCATTCACCAGACTCTCAGGGGTCTCCCTTGGATAATCTGGTCGTACATCCGGACCCTGCGGTGATTGCGCGCATAACCGCCCATCGCCGATACGGTGCCGCTTTGAATGTGATCCAGGTAACGGAACATTTTTCGCGATGATATAAAACGCACCGGGTAGCCGAGGGCAGTCATTCGATCCTGCAATTCATAACCCGGATTACGCTCATCCATTTGAAAGTGAAAGCCGTGTTGCTTGATGAGCGCCACATTCCACAGCGTGCAAAAGCTCTTCAGGTGCTTTTCTCGAAACGGCTTGGGCGCTCTTGCCCGAACGCCGAGCGCCAACAGACTCCGTCGGGCGTAGTGCTTGCAAAAACGTGAGGCCAGGCGCCAGGCCGAGCGAACGACGCCCCGATCCAATTGCTCCAGGCAGCCGACGGCAGCCACTTCGCGTTGCCCTGTGCACTGGTCGAGCATCATTGTGAAGATCACCGGATCGTAAATGAAGGTATCGGTGTGCAACAGAAACAGATAGTCGGTTTCAACCCGTGCCAAGGCGAGATCCAGCGCGCGGCCATGGGCAATGTTTCCCGCTTCGCAGCCTGTGTGTTTACGTTCGATCAGTTCAATCCAGTCCAGCGTGCGCAAGTACTCGCTGCTCGCATCGTCGGAGTGGTTATCCACCACAATCACCGGAACACCTGTCCCGCGCAGTGCCTCCTGCAAAAGCGCGAGACAGGTTTTGGTCAGATCAAGTGTTTTGTAGTTAACCAACGCAATGCTGTAGTTGGCTGCCTTTGGAGTTGGACGATTCATAACCTGTAGAGCCTCGATGATTTAACCGATACCGCGCAAGATTTCTGAAAGTTGACGGGGTTCAAGTCCCGTCAATTTGAGCGCGAGATGTCATTGGAGGAGGTGTTCGGGTTACTGACAGTGGCGGTAGCCGTGGCAGCCTCTGACTGTTGAAGCGTGGTCATGGCGGTTGCCCTGGCGGCTTCCATTTTGGCCATCACGGTATCGCCACCGCCTTCTGCCATTGCGGCGACGGAGGCAGTCATCAAGGTCACGATCAAAAGGGCTTTTAGGCTGTTCATGTGTGTTCTCCAGTAGTGAGTTGAGCCAACACAGTGTTTGTTGGCCTGGACTCATCCTGACGCTCACGGCCTTTCGCCCTGTTCTCCGCAAAATGAATTTTTCGACAGGTTGGCGGTGGGGCTGGATTTGTTGCGACGGCGGAGGGGGATAAATGCGGGGGGAGGCTTTGTCGCGCTGTCGAAGAACACCTGGACGCGCAAGAGCGCGCCCATCTTCAGGCACTTCGGACCCACCTGATGTCTTTCGGCCCACCACAGCCGAACGATCAGGCAATCCTGCTGATCAGGTAAGGCTTTGGGGCGCAGATGTGCCCGCCAACACCGCCTTGCCAAGTAGATCGATCCGGCAGCCAGGCGCCGCATCACTGACAGTCAGTTTCAGGTCATGCAAGCGCGCAACGGCTGAGACCATACTCAACCCCAGGCCATTGCCCGGTGTGTGCCGGCTCGACTCGGCACGGTACAGCCGACGAAACACGGCTTCGCGCTCACCTTGGGCAATGCCCGGTCCATTGTCCGTGACACGAATCCCGACGGTGCCATGATCAGCGATCACCGACAGACTCACGCAGCTATGGTCGGGACAAAACTTGATGGCGTTGTCCAGCAAGTTGCAGATCGCATCGAACAACAGCTGTGCGTCTCCGGAGATGGTCGCAGGAGACTGGCTTTCGTTGAGCGTGAGGCTGATGCCGCGCTCCTCGGCCAGTGGTTCATACAGTTCGGCGGCATCGGCGCTGATCAGGTTCAGGTCCAGTGATGCGAAGTGGCTGCGCCGAGCGCTGTTTTCAATTTCCGAGATACGCAGCAAGGCCTTGAACGTCAGCAACAGGGCTTTGGCCTCGTTCAGCGCAGCATCGATGCTGGCGGCGTATTGCGCTTCATCCAGGCCTCGCCGTTGGGTGCGCTCAAGGCCGGCGATCAGGCGGGTCAGCGGGGTGCGCAGGTCATGGGCGATGTCGTCGCATACGCCCTTGACCTCGCTCATCAAGCGCTCCAGTTCATCGAGCATGCCGTTGACCACCGAGGCCAGGCGGTCGATGTCGTCGTTGGTGCCCAGGATCGGCAGTCGGCCGGTCAAGTCGCCTTCGATGATGCCCTTGATCGAGCGACTGACCTTGTCCAGTCGCCGGTGGGCCGAATAGCCCAACACCACCGCGCCAAACAGACCGACCACCAGCAACAGCACGCCACCGGAAACCAGCGCCTTGATCAGCAGCTCGTCGAATTCGCGTATGTCGTGGATGTCCTGGGCCACCAGCAAGGTCTTGCCGTCGGCCAGGCGATGGACGATGAAGCGAATCGGGCGCTGGCGACCGTTGGTCTTGCGCCAATCGAACTCCTGAGGCTTGTCGTAGGCGGAGAAGGGCGGCAACTGCTGAATGGCCCCGGCAATGAACCGGCCTTGTTCGTCGAACAGACTGTGGGGCAGGCGCGCTTCGATATCCTGCACCGCGTGATTGCGGATTTCCCTGAGTTGCAACTCGGGGTCCTGTGCGCTGCGGTTTTCCACCTGGCGATACAGCGCGGTATCGGCTTCGGATTTCAGGTAGAACGCCGTTTGCCAATAGACGTAGCCGAACAGCGCCAGGAAGGAACAGCCGAACAGCCCGAGAAACAGCAAGCCGGTGCGAAAGCTGATGGTACGCGGGATCTCACTCAGGCGAACGGAGGACATAACCGGCTCCACGAATGGTATGGATCATCGACGGTTCATCTTCGCCATCGATCTTGCGCCGCAAACGGCCCATGTGGACTTCAATGACGTTGGTGCGCTCGTCGTAGGCGTAGTTCCACACTGCTTCGAACAGCATGGTGCGCGTGACCACTTGCCCTGCATGGCGCATCAAGTGCTCAAGCAACGCGTACTCACGGGGCACAAGGTCAATGACCCGCTCACCACGCCGGACCGTGCGGCTCAGCAAGTCGATGTCCAGGTTGGCGACCCGTAAACGCGTTTCCCGGGCCTCGGCGACCGGTTCGGCGCGGCGACGGTTCAAGGCATCCAGACGTGCGGTCAGCTCGATGAATTCAAAGGGCTTGGTCAGGTAGTCATCACCGCCTGCGCGCAGGCCGCGAACCCGTTCATCCAGCGCGCTCAAGGCACTGAGGATCAACACCGGGGTGCTGACACTCGCGGCACGCAAGGCGGTGAGCACGCCGAGCCCGTCGAGGCCGCCGGGTAGCATGCGGTCCAGGACGATCAGGTCGAACGGCTCACTCAAGGCCTTGAGCAGACCTTCGCGACCGTTGTGGACGCAACTCACGGTAAAGCCGTGGTCACACAGGGCGGCTTCGATTTCGCGGCAGGTGGGCAAGTCGTCTTCGACGACCAGAACATGGGTCATGGCAGTTGAACCGCTCACTTGATCGGGCAGAGGTGGCATAGTGTGACATAGCCGGCGGCGGCGCCACGTTCCCGCCAGTTAAACAAAAGTTCAGGTTTGATTTCCGGAGAAACCGCCGTGCGCATTCTTGTGGTTGAAGACGACGCCCAGACAGCCGCCTACCTGCTGCGCGGGTTGAGCGAAAGTGGGCATGTCGTCGATATCGCCAGCGATGGCAACAGTGGTCTGGGCATGGCCCTTGAACAAATCCACGACGTGCTGATCCTCGATCGCCGTTTGCCCGGCCTCGACGGTGTCGGTCTGATCAAGGCTGTGCGAAAGCAGCAACTGCGGGTGCCGATCCTGATGCTCAGCGCGCAGGCGTCCACCGCCGACAAGGTCGAAGGTCTGCAGGCCGGTTGCGATGACTATCTGGCCAAGCCCTATGCCTTCGCCGAAGTGCTGGCGCGGCTCGACGCCTTGTTGCGTGGGCGCGATCCGGTCGCCGGCGCGGCGCGCCAGCTGCAGGTGGGTGAGTTGCAACTCGATTGCGCCACACGCACCGCCGTGCGCCAGGGCCGGGTGATTGCCTTGCAGCATCGCGAGGCGCTGTTGCTGGAGAAACTCATGCGCCACAGCGGTCAGGTGGTGACCCGCGACATGCTGCTCGACAGTGCCTGGGACTACGCCTTCGACCCCAACGACAACGTCATCGACAAACACATCCATCGCTTGCGGCGCAAACTCGATGAAGGTTTCGACCACTCGCTGATCCGGACCGTGCCCGGTGCCGGCTACAGCTTCGAGGTGTCGCCGGTACAAGGTTAAACAAAAGTTTATCTGCCGACGAACGCTCTGGCAGGCACCCCTCGCTATCTTCGCTGCATTCGTGGATCGCTCCACAGAGGCTTCAGCGGGGATAGCTTGCCCATGTCGGTTTCAACCTTGGCGGCGCGCAGCAGGCGCGGTGCGTATTTTTCAAGCGTTTCATTGGCGTTGCTCGGCGTGCTGGTGCTTGGCGGCTGCTCGATGATGCCGCCATACCAGCAACCCCAGTTGCCCCTGGCGCAGCAGTTCAATGGCCCGGTCGACAGCCCGGCGGCCCGGGGCGGCCAGTGGTGGCGCGAGTTTCACAGCGCCGAGCTGGATCAATTGATCGCCCGTGGCCTGGTCTCCAACTATACCCTCAAAGCGGCGGTCAGCCGTATCGATGAGGCCCGCGCCTCGGCGCAGGTGGCCGGTGCGGCGCAATACCCGGCGTTGAACCTGGGCGGCAATTACCAGCGGCAGAACAACTACGGCACCACGGAAAAACGCAGCGTGTTTGCCGAAGCCACCTATGAAGTGGACTTCTGGGGCAAACAGCGTGCGGCCGCAGACTCTGCCGATGCCTTGGCCAATGCCACGGTGTTTGATGCGCAAACCCTGCGCATGAGCCTTGGCGCGAGCATTGCCGACCGCTATTTCGAGGTGCTGTCCCTGGAGGACCGGCTGCGTCTGGCCCAATCCATTGCCGACGATGCGCGGCAGGTGCTGGACCTGGTGCAGATTCAGGCTAGCCAGGGGGCGGTGTCGAACCTCGAAGTCGAGCAGCAGCGCAATGCCATGCAGACCTTTGAAGCGGCAATGCCACCACTGCGTCAGCAGCGGGACCTGGCGTTGTACCAGTTGGCCGTACTGGTGGGCGCGCAGCCCGAAGACTTTCACCTGCAAAGTGACGGCCTGAAGACCCTGCAAGTGCCGCAACCCGCCACCGGCCTGCCGATTGGTTTGTTGCGCCAGCGTCCGGATATTCAGGCGGCCGAAGCCCGTCTGAAATCCGCCAATTTCGACGTGGGTGTCGCCCGGGCCGCGCTCTTGCCGAACCTGTCGCTCGACCTTCTGGGCGGCGTCGACACGCTCGCCGGCGGGCAAATCTGGAGCGTCATCGGCAGCCTCGGCCAACCGGTTTTCGCCGGTGGCCAGCTCAAGGGTCAACTGCATTTCGATCAGGCCCATGTTCAGGAACTGGCGTCGAGTTATCGCGAGTCGATCGTCGAAGCCCTGCAGGATGTCGAAACCCAGCTCAGCGCCGCCCGTGAACTCGACAAGAGCTACGCACTGAACCAGTCCGCCGTGGATTCGGCCCGCGAGGCTGCACGGCTGGCACAGGTGCGCTACCGCCTTGGCTCCACCGATTTCCAGACACTGCTGATTGTCGAGCGCACTCAATACCAGGCCGAAGACACGTTGTTGCAGGTGCGCCTCCAGCATTTGCAGGCCGCCGTCGGCCTGTTCCGCGCCCTGGGCGGGGACTTTTCGGCTGACACCCTCGCTTCCAATACCTCTGCTCAGGTGGCTCACCCATGAATGCCTTGAACCCACGTCGTCGCGTTATGTTTGCAGGGCTGGTGGTGCTCTCGCTGGCCGTTGCCATTGGCGGCTTTCAATGGAGCCGGCAGGCCCATGCCGCGCCCGTGAAGGTCGATGCCGGTGCCGTGCCGGTGCAAATGACCCAGGTCAGCCGCCAGGACCTGCCGATCTGGATCAGTGCAATCGGCAATGTGCAGGCGCTCAACAGCGTCAACGTGCGGGTGAGGGTCGACGGTGAACTGCAAAAAGTCTTGTTCAATGAAGGGCAGAATGTCACCGCCGGCAGCCTGCTGGCGGTGATCGATCCACGGGTGTATCAGGCTCAGGTCGCCCAGGCTCAGGCTCTGGTCGCCAAGGACCAGGCACAGTTGGCCAACTTGAAGGTCAACCTCGACCGCGCCAGCAAACTGGCCGCTGCCAAGGCCGGGCCGACCCAGGACGTTGACACCTACCGCGCGCAACTGGCCGCCCAACAGGCCACGGTACAGGCGGATCAGGCGACGCTGGATTCGGCGCGCCTGCAATTGGCGTTCACCCAGGTCAAGGCCCCGTTGACCGGGCGCACCGGCCAGCGTCTGCTGGATGTTGGCGCCATTGCCCATGGCGCCGAAGCCACCGGTTTGGTGACGATTACTCAGATGAATCCGATCTCCGTGGCCTTCGCAGTGTCCCAGGATGAACTGGCGGAAATTCTCGAAGAGAACGCCAAAGGCGCGTTGCAGGTGGTGGCGATGACCCGCGATGGCCAACAGGAAATCGCCCGCGGCCAGTTGAGTTTCATCGACAGTCAGGTGACCGCCGCCAGTGGCCAGATCCAGCTCAAGGCGCAGTTCGACAATGCCGCCGCAAAACTCTGGCCGGGTGAACTGGTCAGCGCGCGGTTACTGGTGCAAACCCACAAGGACGTGCCCGTGGTGCCGGCCGATGCCGTGCAATCGGGGCGTCAGGGTAACTTCGTCTACGTGGTGGATGCCGACCAGCGCGTGCGACCCCGGCAGGTGGATGCCGCCACCGTGGTCGATGGCAAGCAATGGATTCGTCAGGGGCTGACAGCCGGTGAGACCGTGGTGGTGCAGGGCCAGTCTCGCGTCGCACCGGGGCTGAAGGTCACGCCGGTCAAGACCGACGCCGCGCCCGATCTGGCGGAGGCTGCCCAATGAATGCGCTGGCCGGACTGATTAAACGGCGTGTGGGGCTGAGCCTGCTGGCCCTCGGGGTCATGCTGCTTGGCGCCTTTGCCTACTTTCATCTGCCGGTGGCACCGTTGCCAACGGTGGATTTCCCGACCATCCAGGTCACCGCCAAACTCTCCGGGGCCAGCGCCGAAACCATGGCGTCCTCGGTGGCGACTCCTCTGGAGCGTGCGTTTGCCGCCGTGCCGCAAGTGACGTCGATGACCTCGTCAAGCGCGGCGGGCAAAACTCAGGTGGTGCTGCAATTCGACCTGTCGCGAGACATCGACGGGGCTGCGCAGGATGTGCAAACCGCGATCAACACCGCCACACCGAACCTGCCCAAGACCATGTCCAGCGCGCCAACCTTCAACAAGGTCAACCCGGCCGAAGGTACTGTGATGTCGCTGGCGGTGACGTCCCCGGTGCGCAGGTTGCCGGAGCTCGATCGCTACGCCGACAACTACATTGCCCAGCGCTTGTCGCAGATGCCCGGCGTCGGCCTGGTGGATTTTCACGGCGAACAGAAACCTGCGGTACGGGTGCAGATCGATCCCGATGCACTGGCCGCACGCGGCCTGACCCTGGAGGATGTGCGCGGTGTAATCGGCGTCAGTACCCTGGATCAGCCCAAGGGCACCCTCGATGGCCAAAGCCATTCGATTACCCTCGGTGCGACGGATCAACTGCTCGACCCGCAGCACTACCGCGATCAGGTCATCGCCTACAAGAACGGCATGCCGATCAAGCTCGGTGATCTTGGCCGGGTGATCGACGGCGCCGAGGACACCCAACAAGCTGCACAATTGGGGGCCGAGCCCACGGTGATCGTCGACATCCACAAACAACCGGGTTTCAACCTGCTGTCGACCATCGCCACGATCAAGGCCAAATTGCCTGAACTGACCGCCTCGCTGCCGCGCGACGTACAGGTGCAGGTGGTAGGCGACCGTACCCAGACCATCGAAGCCTCAGTCAATGACATGCAGCTCACCTTGCTGCTGTCGATTGCCCTGGTGGTCGTGGTGATCTTCGTGTTCCTGCGCAAAGCCACGGCAACGCTGATCCCGAGCCTGACCATTCCGTTGTCGCTGGTGGCCACGTTCGGGGTGATGTACCTGCTGGGATATAGCCTCGACAACCTGTCGATCATGGGCCTGGCGATTGCCGTCGGCTTCGTGGTCGACGATGCCATCGTGGTCATGGAGAACATCGTGCGGCACCTGGAAATGGGCAAGTCGCGGCTGCAAGCAGCGGTTGACGGCCTGAGGGAAGTGGCGTTCACCATTGTTTCGATGACGGTGTCGCTGATTGCAGTGTTCCTGCCGATTCTGTTGATGTCAGGCATTGTCGGCCGCTTGATGCGCGAGTTTGCGGTGACCGTCAGTGTCGCGATCATCATGTCCGGTATCGTTTCCCTGACCATCACCCCGATGCTTTGCGCCTGGTTGCTCAAGCCCCACGCCGACCAGGAAGAGGGGCTCTTTGCCCGGGCCTGCGAGCGAGTGTTCGATGGTCTGCACAACGGCTATCGCCGCAGTCTGGATTGGGTGCTCGATCATCAGCGCATCACCCTGGCGGTGGCCATCGCCACCCTGGCGGCGACGGCGGTGCTGTACGTCGGCATCCCCAAGGGCTTCTTCCCGCAACAGGACAACGGTTTGATTCAGGGCGTTGCCGAAGCGGCGGCGGATATTTCGCCCATCGCCATGCGCGCCCAGGTCAATCATGCCGCCGAAATCATTGGCCAGGACCCGGCCGTGGCCCGGGTGTACTTCTGGATCGGCCCGAACCCGACGGTCAGTCAGGCCAAGGTGATGATCAACCTCAAGCCGTTCAGCGAGCGCACCGCCAGTGCCGCCGAGGTGATCCGTCGTCTGCAACCGTCGCTCGAGCGGTTGTCCGGGGTCAAAGTGTTCATGCAGGCCAACCAGGACATCCAGATCGGTGGTCGGGCCAGCAAGACCCAGTACCAGTACACCCTGCAAGACCCGGACAGTGTCGAACTGGACCACTGGGCCGGGGTGCTTCTGGACAAACTCAAGACTTTGCCGCAGTTGCAACACGTCACCTCCGACCAGCAGCAGGCCATCGCCCAATCGACCCTGGTGATCGACCGTCCCACGGCAGCGCGCCTGGGGGTGACCGTGCAGGCCATCGACGATGTGTTGTATGACGCCTTTGGCCAACGGCAGATTGCGACGATGTTCACCCAGCTTGATCAGAACCATGTGATTCTTGAGCTCGATCCGGGCTGGCAAACGTCGACTGCCACCCTTGAGCATCTGTTTGTTCGCGCCAGTTCCGGGGCCTTGGTGCCGCTGAACCTGCTGGCCAGCGTCAAGGCCGAACAGGTGCCGATCATCATCAACCACCAGGGCGTGTTCCCGGCCATTACCCTGTCGTTCGACCTTGCGCCCGGCCATGCCTTGAGTGAAGCGGTTTCCGCGATCAACCAGGCGTCGCTGGCGGTGGCCATGCCCGACACCGTGTCGGGCAGTTTCCAAGGCACCGCCCAGGCGTTCCAGGACTCGTTGAAGTCGCAACCCTGGTTGATTCTGGCGGCGATCCTCACCGTCTATATCGTGCTGGGGGTGCTGTACGAGAACGCGATTCACCCGCTGACGATCATTTCGACCTTGCCGTCGGCCGGTTTCGGCGCGCTGCTGGCGTTGATGCTCTGTGGTCAGGATCTGTCGGTGCTGGGGATGATCGGCATCATTTTGCTGATCGGTATCGTCAAGAAGAACGCGATCATGATTGTCGACTTCACGCTACAGGCCCAGCAACGGGGCTTGCCGCCCCGGGAAGCGGTGCGCGAAGGTTGCCTGTTGCGCTTGCGACCGATCCTGATGACCTCGCTGGCCGCCTTGCTCGGTGCTGTGCCGCTAGCGTTCGGGCATGGTGCCGGTTCCGAGTTGCGGCAGCCGTTGGGCATTGCGATTGTCGGCGGCCTGGCGGTGTCGCAGATACTGACGCTCTACACCACGCCGGTGGTCTATCTGTGGTTTGAACGCCGGCGGGGCAGGGTGCAACCCGACGCCACCGGGGTCGCCGTTTGAAACTTTCGGCTGTCCCGAGGCCTGGCAGCCACGTCGGCTGTTTGGCGATTGCAGCCCATCCCGACCAACGTCACCAACTGCGCGGTGATAGCTCTGTAATAGATTTGCATGAGCCATTCTTTTGCTATCATTCGATAATAACTGGACACCAGAGTAGAGGTTTCGAAGTATGGCTTTCCCATTAATTCCGATCATCTCCGCTCTTGCAGCAGGCGGCTCCCTTGTGCCCCATGCCGCTGGTGGCCTGATCGTCTCCAGCGCGGGCGGATACGTTACGGGTACCTATCTGAGTTCCGCCGCTATCTCGTCGTTGCTGTTCGGATCAGGAGCTCTTCTGGGCGTTGGCGCCTTGTCTGCTTCTGGCGTAGCGACAGCGATCATCGGTAGCGCCGGCTATTTCGGTACCACTGTGGGCGCTACTGGTATCACAGGCTGGTTGATGTCCGCAGGCATCATTTCTGCGACTCCGATTATGTACCCGGTTGGAGTCGGCTTGGCTGGCTTGGCTGGTGTTGCTCTAACCGGCGTTATCCTTCGTCTTCGCCACAAGTTGAAGCGGGCCAGCAAGGGGCAAGAAGTGATTTTCAATGCCATTGAAGCGAAGATCATCGAAGTGCTGCTGGTTTTCTTTGCTAAGAAAAGTGGCCTCAAACCTGAAGTTTAAGTACCGCAAGCAAAGCCCTTTAGCGCTGTCTGGAGGGCTTTACCAGGCGCTCGCCAATTGCATGACCGGATCTATGCTGGCGAGATCATTCGCTTCACTGACCTGCAATTGGCAGTCAGCAACCGGGTACTGCGGGATCAGGTTTCGCACACTCAGAAGCGAGAGTTGGAGGGCGCTCTACATGACTTTGAATTTTGACGACATACGGACACATAGGGGAGCAGTTCCATCCTGATGCAGGATTTAACAAGTAGGCGATGTTTATTGTTCATGAGCGGTCGATACCTGATAACCAGTAGGTTTTCGGCAGGTGTGGGGAGCCAAATGTTCACAAATTCATGTTCATGAAGGCCCCCAATCTGTCTGTAGAAGATTCCTGGGATTGCCACCGCAACTGCTTGGCGTAAACCGTTGGTTACGGAGCGCGAGACCACCTCTGATTGCTCAGGGATAATCTGGCAATCAGATCTCCCAGTCGCCAGCGAGCGTTCACTTGAAAGCTTCAAATAGGTTTTTGCTTGAGCTGGGCCGATATCCTTAATGGGCGTTTTGTTTCATTAAACCATTGATGAACGGGACACTTCGGTGCCGGATAACAAGATTGCGCTGTCGACCTTTTTCACATCCGTAACGCCGCAGAATGCCATGGTCAGGTCCAGTTCCTTGCGAATGATCTCCAGGCACTTGCTGACGCCTGCCTCGCCCATCGCCCCCAGGCCATACAGGAATGCGCGACCGAGGTAGACTCCCTTGGCGCCGAGCGCCAGTGCCTTGATCACGTCCTGCCCGGAGCGGATGCCGCCGTCCATGTGCACTTCGACCTGCTCACCAACCGCTTCGACGACGGCTGGCAAGGCCGCGATTGAGGAGGGTGCGCCGTCGAGTTGGCGACCGCCATGATTGGACACGATCACCACGTCGGCTCCGTGTTGCACCGCCAGGCGTGCATCTTCTGCATCGAGGATGCCCTTGATGATCAAGGTGCCGCCCCATTGTTGCTTGATCCATTCGATGTCTTCCCAGCACAGGCCAGGGTCGAACTGTTGGGCGGCCCAGTGCGCCAGGCTGGCGGTGTCGCTGACGCCGCTGACATGGCCAAGAATATTCCCGAGGTTGCGTCGCGACGTGCCGAGCATGCCGCGGCACCAGCGGGGCTTGGTCACCATGTCCAGAAGGTTGGGCAAGGTAAGCCTGGGGGGTGCCGAGAGGCCGTTGCGTATGTCTTTGTGGCGTTGCCCAGGTACTTGCAGGTCAAGGGTCAGGACCAGCGCTGAACAGCCCGCAATCCTGGCCCGCTCGATGAGCTGACGGATGAAACCGCGGTCGCGCATCACATAGAGCTGGAACCAAAATGGTTTGCTGGTATGTGCCGCGATATCTTCGATCGAACAGATGCTCATGGTCGACAGCGTGAAAGGTACGCCGAATCTTTCGGCCGCCCTGGCTGCGAGTATCTCGCCGTCGGCGTGCTGCATGCCGGTGAGCCCGGTGGGTGCCAGGGCGACTGGCATGGCGACTTTCTGGCCAGCCATCATGGATTCAAGCGTACGATTTTCCAGGTTGACCGCGACGCGCTGACGAAACTTGATGCGTTCGAAATCCTCGCTGTTGGCGCGATAGGTCGATTCTGTCCAGGAACCGGAATCGGCATAGTCATAGAACATACGCGGCACGCGCCTCTTGGCGAGCACGCGCAAGTCTTCGATGGAGGTAATGACGGGCATCGTTGAATTCCTTCAGGTTGGTTTTACCCGGTCTATCCAGGTAATCACTGCAGATCGAATACACGCCCCGGATTGAGCACGCCCTCAGGATCAAGGCATTGTTTGAGTGCGCGCATCAGCGTGATTTCCGTCGGTGTACGCGAGACGCCCAGCCAGGCTTTCTTTTCCATGCCGATACCATGTTCGGCCGAGATTGCCCCCTTGAGCGTTTGCAGGGGGCTGTAGACCAGGCTGTCGAGCGTTTCGCGAGCTTCGGCATCCAGGTCTGGCACCTGCACGGCAATATGCACGTTGCCGTCGCCCAGATGACCGAAGGCCCAGCATCGGGCAGTTGGCCAGCGCTCCAGGATTGCGCTGTGGAGGCGTTTCACGTAGCTGTCGGTTTCGACCAAAGGCAAGGAGATGTCATACGCAACCAGCGGGCCGCTTTGGCGCAGTTGCGCCACGTCATCACGTAGAGCCCAGAGTGCCTGGCGCTCGCGTTCGCTGTTGGCAAGCGTAGCGTCGGCTACAAGGCCATCTTCCAATGCCTGTCCCAGTACCCGCACAAAGCGCTCATCCTGCTCGGGCGCACTGCCACTGGCTTCGACCAGCACATAAAAAGCGTGATGCTGTGGCAACGGCGGGCGGCTCAAGGCCGGTGGGGTGGTCACCGTTCGATAGAAGTCCTGCCACATCACCTCGAATGATGAAAGCGTGCCGTCCAGGGCCTTGTCCAGGCGTCGTAACAGATGACCCACGGCAGCGAAGTCGGACAAGGCAAGCAGTGCGGTGCAATGTCCGTCCGGCGCCTCGCATAAGCGCAGCACGACGCGAGTAACCACACCCAGCGTGCCTTCGGAGCCAATAAAGAGCTGTTTGAGATCGTAGCCGGTGTTGTTCTTGACGAGTTGATTCATCGAGTCCAGTACCGTGCCATCTGCCAGCACGACCTCGAGACCGCGGACGTTGTCGCGCATCATGCCGTAGCGCAACACACTGTTGCCGCCGGCATTGGTGGCGACCATGCCGCCCAGGGTGGCACTGCCGCGCGCCCCCAGGTCAACCGGTACAAGCAGGCCGGCAGCACTGGCTGCGGCCTGGGCCTGTTCGAGGTTAACGCCGGCTTCGGCCACCAATACGCGTTGGGTGGTATCCACTGACGTGATCTGGCGCATACGTTCCAGCGAGAGGATCACTTCGCAGGCTTTGGAGTCCGCACCGTGCGCCAGGCCGGTCAGGCCGCCTTGTGTGACCACTGCAGTTCCTGCAGCGTGACATGCCGCCAGTACCGCGCTGACTTCGCCAGTGCTGGCCGGACGCACCAGCACCCGGGCGAGCTGCGGCTTGGCGCAGTGACGTTGCTGCAAGTCGTCCGCCATCAGCAGGCCGGCCGGGCCGACAATGCCGCGCAGGGTGTCAATGAGCATGCTGTCCGGGTGCGAATGGCTCATGTCGGGATCACCAACTCGATCAGGAATGGCCCGGCCTGGCGATTGGCCGTGACAAAGAGTTCGTTGAACTGCTCCATGCTGTCGGCGCGTGCGGCCGCCACGCCCATGCCATTGGCGAGCTGCACCCAATCCAGGTCCGGATTGCCGATATCGAGCATGTCCAGCGCGGTTTTGCCGGTGATGGCACCTACGCTCGCCAACTCGTGCTGGAGAATGGCGTACTTGCGGTTGGCCAGAACGACAATGGTGATGTCGAGCTTTTCCCGGGCCATCGACCATAGCGCCTGCACGGTGTACATGCCCGAGCCATCGGCTTGCAGCGCGACTACCCGCCGGTCCGGGGCGGCAATGGCCGCGCCAAGTGCCATTGGCAGACCGTCGCCAATGGCGCCGCCGGTGACCTGCAGCCAATCGTGCTGCGCGGCATGGAGGGTGCCGGGGTAGAAGGCCTGGCCGAAGCTGACGCTTTCATCAACGACGATGGCGTTTTCTGGCAACAGCGCATTAAGGCTTTGCGCCACAGCCTGGGAGGTGATGGCACCGCTGCCGGGTTCAGGGTTGGCCGGCAGGCTGGTGGGCGCTGCCAGCTGCGCAGCGTTCAGTTCGTCCGCCAGGCGTGCCAGCGCGTCGGCCAGGTCTTCTTCGGCGCGGGCCAGGACATGCACGACCGCATCTTCAGGATAAGGACGCGGCGACTTGCCAGGGTAGGCGAAGAAGGTCGAAGGCGCCGGTGTACCCACCAGTATCACCTGGGTGATGCCTGCGAGACTGGCGCGGGCCATGTCGCCGAAGTAGGGCAGGCGTTCGACGGCAAGACGCCCACGGCCACGGGCCACCCGCGCGTTCATGGTGGTCGACAGCAGACGTGCATCGGTGACTGCGGCGATGCGGTGGGCGCTGCTCAGGGCTTGCTGCTCCAAAGCGCTGCCTGCGAGCAGCAGCAAGGTGGGTTGGCCGCTGCGCAACACGCGCGCCATCTGTGCCACCACGTCCGGCGCGACTTTGGGCGTCGGGATCGGCGCCAGCGCCTTGGCCACCTGGCCGCCAGCGTCCCAGCAGACGTCCGACGGCAGGATCAAACTGGCCACACCGCCTGGTGCGGCACTGGCGGCCTGTATCGCGGTGGCGGCTGCCGCGCCGACCGAAGCGGCTGTGGTGGCGGTACGCGTCCACACCGAAACCGGGCGGGCCCAGCCCTCGGTGTCGGCGGTCAGCGGGGCGTCGAACGGTCGGTGGTAGGTGGCCTGGTCGCCAATGATGTTGACCACCGGCGTGTTGGCACGCTTGGCGTTGTGCAGGTTGGCCAGACCGTTGGCCAGGCCGGGCCCGCAATGCAAAAGGGTGGCGGCCGGCTTGCCTTTGATGCGGGCATAACCATCGGCCGCACCGGTAACCACGCCTTCGAACAGGCAGAGCACGCAGCGCATCCCGGGGATGCGATCCAGGGCCGCGACAAAGTGCATCTCACTGGTGCCAGGGTTGGCGAAGCAGGTGTCCACACCGCAATCGAGCAGGGTCTGTACCAGGCTTTCTGCGCCGTTCAGCGAATTCTCGTTCATGCTTGTTCCTTGGTTGAGTTCTGGTTGCGGCGTTCATTGAGGCTGTGTGCGGGAATTCCGATCAGTAAAGCCAAGGCACCCAGAACGAGTAAGGTGGCGATCACATCGAAGGCCAGGTACAAATCTCCGGTCGAGGTCTTGATCGCACCGACCATGGCCTGGCTGGTGACGCCAGCCAGGTTGCCGAGGCTGCTGATGACTGCAATCCCTCCAGCGGCACCGGCCGTATTGAGGAAGGCCGGTGGAATCGTCCAGAACAGTGGCACAGCGGACAAGGCTGCCGCCGCGCCCAGCGACAGAAGCGTTATCGAAAGCATGGCGTTGCCCTGGACAAAACCGAGCAGGGCGAAACTGCAGGCGCTGACCAACATGGTCAGGCCGAGGTGCCAGCGCCGTTCCAGGTGGCGATCAGAGCTGCGGCCGAGCAGGTACATGCCTGCCATTGCGCTCAGGTAGGGCAGGCTGGTGATCATGCCTATGGTTTTCAGGTCGGTCAGGCCAAGGTCGCGAATCAACGTCGGCATCCAGTAAGACACGGTGTTCGAGCCGCTGTAGATGCAGAAGTACACCAGCCCGGCGATATACAGCCGAGGGTTACGCAGCACCTGGTTAAAACCGCCCTGGATCTTGCCTGGCTCGGTTGCCAGCGCGGTGGCCAGCGTCTGTTTTTGTTCCGGACTGAGCCACTTGGCTTGCCCCGGCTTGTCTGTCAGCCAGAACCAGCCGAACAGGCCGAGCACGATGGCCGGGATACCCGTGAGAACGAAGAGCATCTGCCAGTCGTGCAGGCCCGACCAGCCGTGGAGATGGGTCATGATGGCACCGGCAAGCGGACCGCAAATGAAGCCGGCGACGACACCCGACATCATGAACGCTGCCGTAATGCGGCCACGCAAGGCGGCAGGAAACCAGTAGGTCAGGTACAGGATCACACCGGGAAAGAAACCGGCCTCCGCCATGCCGAGAAGGAAACGTGCGGCGATGAGCTGGTTGGCTGTAGTGACAAACGCCGTCGCGACGGTGACTGCACCCCATAGCACCATGATGCGGGTGAGCGTGGCGCGAGCACCGACGCGCTGCATGTACAGGTTGCTGGGGACTTCAAACAGGATATAGCCGAAATAAAAGATCCCGACCCCGATGCCATAGGCCGCATCGCTCAACAGGATATCTTCGGCCATGCGCAGTTTGGCGAAGGAGATATTAATGCGGTCGATTGCGTTGATGATGAACGCGATCAGCAGAAAGGGCATCAAGCGCCAGATGATCTTGCGATAGATACTCGCCAGATCGACACCAGGACGCTCCCCGGCGAGCGGCAAGCTTTGTTCGAGTTGATTCATTGAATGATCCTGCGCGAGTACGCGACATGTGGTCGTCGCTCTTGCGTGCAACCGTGTGTGCACCCCGCGTGAATACTGCTCGCGCCTGGTAGTTCCCCACCCTCTCTAAACGGGGGGGACGCGCTGAGAAAAGGACTGTGTTCGTGCTTTCGTGGAGCATTTCATTTGGCCGCCTTTGGCTTAGGGTTCAACCGGTCGCGAAGGGCTGCTACCGACCGGATGCTGGCGGTGGTAACAGGCAGAAATCGGTAACCTCGACCAGACACTTTTTTTAAAAGGCCTGATTGTTGAACACTCTTGACCCACTCCGCTGGGGTGGGGGGGAGGAAGAGAGGGAGGATTAACCTGCAAGCCTCATAAAATGCGCCCGTCGCACGTTCTGCAGGGCGGCGCGAATCCAGAGAGGTACTTGTCGTGAACCGTTGTCTATCCACTCTGACTGGTAGAAGTCGCAAGCTTGATGGTGGCGTGATGTTCGGCAATACGCCGCGGCAGTTATGGGCAGACTGGATCAAGCCTGACCAGGACAACCTGGTGGATCTGGCTTCGCGAGGGTTGTTGGTGCAGCAAGGAGGCAGGAACATCCTGGTTCTGGCGGGCGCCAGCGCGTTGCTTGCGCCGCTGCGACGGACCTGCAGCTGCCAGAATCAACCCTTGGGATTGCTGGACAACCTGGCGCAACATGGTCTCGCTGAAGGTGATATCAGTGCGGTGGTGCTGACCCACTTGCATGCGCAACTGACTCCCGAAATGAGCGCGGCGATCAATGACGGCAATACACCGCGGTTGCTGTTTCCGGCTGCGCATTACATCACCGGTGAGCGTCACTGGTCCCGTGCTCTGCACAACCATCCCCATGATCGCGCGTTGTTCGTTCGGCAAATCGTGCGCAGGCTTGAAAACAGCGATCGGTTGGTGCTCGTCGATGGACCCCGGTGCAAAGAGTTGGGTGAGGGTTGGCAGTTCCACTTCAGCGATGGTTACACACCAGGGCAATTGATACCGGAAATCGCCATGCCGGGCGGGCCGGTGGTGTTCGCGGGCGACCTGATCCCCGGCACTCACTGGTTGCGCCTGGATGTCACGACGGCAAACGATCGCAATCCGGAAGGTCTGGTTGGCGAGAAAGAACGGCTACTGGACCACCTGGTGGCCAGTGGCGGACGTCTGGTGTTTTCCAGTGATCCGGAGGTTGCGATGATCAAGATCATGCGTGATCGGCAATCGCGTTACCTGGCGTTTGATCCCCACGCCGCGTTGAGCCGTTTCGAATTCTGATCGCGCCTCAACGACCGGAAGTGCAACGGCACTTCCGGTCGAGCTGCAAGAGCCTTTTGTCTACAGGCTGCCAACCAGATGGCCACCGTCCACCGCCAGCACCGCGCCTGTCATGAAGGCCCCGGCCTCGCTCGCCAACAGAAGGAAGGGGCCTTCCAGTTCCTGCAGGCTTCCCAGTCGACGCATCGGCACGGTATCGCGTATGTACGCCTGGCCTTTGTCGCTCTCGAAATAGACGTCGTTCATTTCGGTCTTGAAGTACCCCGGTGCAATCGCATTGACCCGGATCTGGTAACGCGCCAGCTCCAACGCCAGTGATTTGCTCAGTTGCACCACGCCAGCCTTCGCCGCGCAGTAGTGGCTGTAACCTGTGCCCACGCGCAGACCGAGCATCGAGGCAATATTGACTATGCTGCCGGGGCGCTGCGCTTTCGCGAGCCGTTGCGCGGCACACTGGGCAACGCGCCAGACGCCATCGAGGTTGGTTGACAGCATCGCACGCCAATCGGCCTCGCTGATCTCCAGCACACGTTGACCATTGCCGATGCCGGCATTATTGAGTACTACATCAACCACACCGAAAGCGCCTTCGGCTGCGTCAAACGCTGCTTCAACGCTGTCCCGATCCGTAACGTCCAAAGCCACGGCAAGCGCTTCGCCACCCGCCTCGCGAATGTCATCAGCGAGCTGCTGCAACCGCTCGATACGTCGAGCGCCCAGCACCACGCGTGCACCTGCTCCGCTGGCGACACGTGCCAGATGCGCGCCAATGCCGCTGGAAGCGCCAGTGACCAGCACCGTCTTGCCGGCCAGAGAAAAACCGTTGAAAACGTCCATCACAATACCTCGAACAAGCCGGCCGCACCCATGCCACCGCCAACGCACATCGTGACAACCACGTACTTGACCCCACGGCGTTTACCCTCCAGCAAGGCATGACCGACCATGCGCGAACCGCTCATGCCATACGGATGGCCGATTGAAATTGCGCCGCCGTTGACGTTGAGCCTGGCGTTATCGATGCCCAGTTTGTCGCGGCAGTAGAGCACCTGGCAGGCAAAGGCTTCGTTGAGCTCCCAGAGGCCGATGTCATCGACTTTCAATCCATGCTGCTTCAGCAGTTTTGGCACGGCCAGTACCGGACCAATGCCCATTTCTTCCGGCGACAGACCCGCCACTGCGATGCCCCGATACAGCCCCAGCGGTTGCAGATTGCGCTGTTCGGCCAGGCGCGCGTCCATCAGCACGCAGGCACTGGCGCCATCGGACAACTGGCTGGCATTGCCAGCGGTGATGCAGCCACCTTCGATCACGGGTTTGAGTTTGCTCAGGTCCTCGAGGATCGTCTGCGGGCGGTTGCCTTCATCGAGACTCAAATTGACTTGTTCATGGCGGACCGCACCACTGGCCTTGTCCACCACTTGCCGGGTTACCGTGACAGGCACGATTTCATGGCTGAACAAACCTGCCTGTTGCGCAGCGGCGGTGCGCTGTTGCGATTGCAGGCTGTAAAGGTCCTGTGCCTCGCGGCTGATAGCGTAGCGCTCGGCTACCAGTTCGGCGGTTTGCAGCATTGGCATGTAGGCGAGGGGGACATTGCGCAGAACATTTTCGTCATGCTGACTACCAACCCAATCCATATGACGGTTTTGCACCAGGCTGATGTGTTCCTGGCCCGCGCCGATGGTCACCTGCATGCCGTCGACCATGATTTGCTTGGCGGCGGTGGCGATGGCCATCAGGCCCGAAGCACACTGGCGATCCAGTGTCTGACCGCTGACGGTCAGCGGCAGGCCGGCCGCCAACGCGCTCATGCGCCCCAGGTTCCAGCCAGCCGTACCGGCGGGCATCCCGGTGCCCATCACCAGGTCTTCGATTTCACCGGCCTCGATACCGGCGCGCTCGACAGCGGCACGAATCGCGAAGCTGGCCATGGTCGGGGAAGTGGTGACATTGAAGGAACCGCGAAACGCCTTGCCGATCGGCGTGCGTGCAGTGGAAAGGATGACGGCTTCTTTCATTTTGTTGTTCCTGTCGATGGAAGACTCGGCCCCACTACGGGGGCCGATCAGATTCAGATTCGTTCGATGCGGGTCTTGCCGACAGCGACCAGACGCTCGAGCAATGGGGCTGGGTGGAACCACATCTCGCCGTACTCACCGAGCGCCTTGCGGTAATGGCGAATGCCGGCCAATACGTTGTCCAGGCCGATTTGCTCGGCATAGTGCAGCGGTCCGCCAAGCCAGGCCGGGAAGCTGTAACCGTTGATCCAGACCAGATCAATGTCGCCAGCGCGTTCGGCGATGCCTTCGTCTAGCAGCTGGATGCCTTCGTTGATCAGCATGAACAGGCAGCGATCATGAATTTCCCGAGTGGTGATCGGGCGTCGCGGGATATCCAGTTCGCCGGCAATGCGCTCGGCCAGCGAGATAACCTCGAAGTCTTCCTTGCGTTCGCGACCTTCATAGATATACGCGCCGCGCCTGGTCTTCTGACCGAAGCGACCGAGCGCATTGAGCTCGTCGGCGATCCGGCAGTAGCCCGGATCATGGGCAATCGCTTCACGACGGGACTCGCGCACCAGGAAGCTGACGTCAATCCCGGCCAGGTCGTGCATCGCCATCACGCCCATGGCCAGGCCCAGGTCGGTCAGCACCTGGTCAATCTGCGCGGGAGTCGCCCCCTCCAGCACAAGACGATGGGCTTCGCGGGAGTAGGGCTCGAGCATGCGGTTGCCGATGAAGCCGAAGCACACGCCGGATACCACCGGGATCTTGCCAATCGTCTTGCCCAGTTTCAGTACGGTCGCGAGCACGTCGGGCGCAGTGAGGCCGCCGCGTACCACTTCCAGCAAGCGCATTACATTGGCCGGGCTGAAAAAGTGCAGGCCGATGACGTCTTGTGGTCGACGAGTCACTGCGGCGATCTGGTCGACATCGAGGGTGGAGGTGTTGCTGGCCAGAATCGCGCCGGGCTTGCACACCTCATCCAGAGTGCGGAATACCTGTTGTTTGATTGGCAGGCTTTCGAATACGGCCTCGATGACCAGATCGCACTCGGCGATATCGGCGTAGTCGAGGGTGCCGGTCAGCAGGGCCATGCGCTGATCCAGTTCGACCTGGGTCAGCCTGCCGCGTTGCAGGCTGATCTCGTAGCTGGTGCGGATTTGCCCGAGTCCTCGCTCCAGCGCGTCGGGTTTGAGCTCCAGCAGAGTGACTGGAATGCCCACGTTGGCGAAGTTCATGGCAATGCCACCGCCCATGGTGCCCGCACCGATTACGGCAACCCTGGCGATCGGACGTAGCGCTGTGGACGCACTGACACCGGACACCTTGCCAGCCTCGCGCTCGGCAAAAAACACGTGGCGCAGGGCTTGGGATTGGGCTGAGGCTTCGGCCTCCTTGAACAGGGCGACTTCACGCTGCAGACCGGCGTGCAGCGGCAGTACACAGGCCGACTCGACGGCAGCCAGCACCAGGCGAGGCGCCAGGCGATTTTTCCAGCGAGGCTCATGGGTGGCGCGATAGCGAGCGAAAAAGTCATCGGGCAGGGCGGCGGCCGGGTTGGAATGACGTTCTGCGGGACGCGCCGAAGCACCTTCACGGACGATTTCCCGGGCGTAGCGGCGTGCGCCATCAAGCAAACCTTCGTCTTCGTCGATCAAGCGGTCGATCAGGCCGAGCTCAAAGGCACGGTCAGCACTGACAGGCTGGCCGGACATCATCATATCCAGTGCCGGTTCGGCACCGATCAACCGCGGCAACCGCTGCGTGCCGCCCGCCCCGGGCAGCAGACCCAGGTTGATTTCCGGTAACCCGAGACGGCTGTTGGCGGCACTGATGCGGTAGCCGCAGGCCAGCGCCAGCTCCAGCCCGCCACCGAGGGCGAAGCGGTCGATGCTGGCAATCAGCGGCTTGTCGATCTGAGTCAGGCGCAACAGCAGATCTGGCAGGGAAGGGGCAGCGAATGATGCCGGTAGGCCGAATTCGCTGATATCGGCGCCGGCGCAAAACAAGCCGTTTGCACCGTGCAGAATGATCGCCGACACGGCGGGGTCGCTAGCTGCGCGGTCGCAGGCTTCCAGAATGGCCGCACGCAGCGGTTGGCCGAGTGCGTTGACGGGCTTTGATGTCAGGCCGATCAGTGCGAGATTGTCTTCGACGTGGTAGGTGACCAGAGTGCTCATGATGCTTTCCTGAAGTTTATTGTTATCGCGGCCCCTGTAGGAGCGAGCTCGCTCGCGATGGTCTACAGAACGCCGCGCTCATCCAGGAACCCCTGCGTTTTCGTTGACGACCATCGCGAGCAAGCTCGCTCCTGCACAGGGTCTAGAACCAGCTGTCCTGCATGTAGAAGGCGACATGATTGGCATCGATGAGCAGACGCCCCTGGGATTCCAGCGACGCCAGTTCCCAGGTCATGAAGTAGTGCGCAGCCTGCAACTTGCCTTGATAGAAATCAGCATCGCTGCCGGCGGTGTCCGAACTCAGGGCCCGACTGGCCAGCAATGCCTTGCGCAACCAGATCCAGCCAACCACCACGCGACCAAACAGGTCCAGATAGGGCGTGGCATTGGCCATGCCGAGATTGGCATCGCAAGCCACTTGCGCTTGCAGGCTGGCGGTGACTTGCTCGAGGACGCTCAAGGCATCGGCCAGCAACGCCGCCAGAGGCGCGCAATGCGTGTCACTGTTGGCGACGAGCAGGGTGGCCAGCACTTCGGCGGTGAACAGCCGGTAACCGTCGCCTCCACGAGGGCCCAGTTTGCGGCCCAGCAGGTCGATCGCCTGGATGCCTTCGGTGCCCTCGTGGATCGGGTTCAGGCGATTGTCGCGGTAGTACTGTTCGAGTGGGTATTCGCGGGTGTAACCGGCGCCACCAAGGACCTGAACGCCAATCTCGGACGCGAGCAGGCCGTAGCGCGATGGAAAGGACTTCACCACGGGGGTCAGCACGTCAAGCAGTTCGGCGGCATTGTTGCGCTCCAGCGGCGTGGCCGCGGTGTGCGCATCTTCCACCAGACTGCTGGCATACAGGCACAGTGCCAGACTGCCTTCGGCATAGACCTTCTGCTGCAACAACATCCGGCGCACATCGGCATGCTCGACGATGCGCACCTGAGGGGCTGTCGGACTCTTGTTGCCTGGCAGACGACCCTGCGGACGCTGCCGGGCATAGTCCAGGGCGTGAATGTAGCTTTGATAAGCGAGACTGGCGGCACCGAGGCCAACGCCGATACGAGCCTCGTTCATCATCTTGAACATATAGCCCAGTCCCTGATGCGCCTCGCCGATCAGATAACCCACGGCACCATCGTGTTCGCCGAAACTGAGCGCAGTGGAAGTGGTGTTGCGATTGCCCAGCTTGTGCAGCAGGCCGGCGAGCGCTACGTCGTTGCGCGCACCGATACTGCCATCCGCATTGACCAGGAACTTGGGTACCAGAAACAGCGAAATGCCTTTGGTACCGGCCGGTGCGCCTTCGATACGGGCCAACACCATGTGCACGATGTTCTCGGTCAGTTCGTGGTCGCCACCGGAGATGAACATTTTCTGACCGAAGATCCGGTAGGTACCGTCGCCGGCCAAGCGTGCCGAAGTGCGCAGGTCGCCAAGCGCTGACCCCTGGCCAGGTTCGGTAAGGGCCATGGTGCCACTGAAGCGGCCATCGAGCATGGGCGCCAGGAAGCGTTCGCGCAGATGTGGACCGGCAAAGGCTTTCAGCAGATTGGTCGCGCCGATGCTCAAGAAGGAATAGGCAGCCGTGGAGATATTCGCGGCATTGAAATAAGCCATGCAGGTGCGCAGGACAACTTCCGGCAGCTGCAGGCCACCATCGGCAAAGTCGTGGTGAGCGGCCAGGAAGCCAGCCTGGGCAAAGGCATCCCAGGCGGCCTTGGTCTCGGGAATCATGTGGACCCGCTCGCCATCGAAAGTGGGTTCGTTGGCATCGGCTTTATGGTTGTGCGGGGCGAACAGCTCGCTGGCGATCTGCCGGGCGGTGGTCAGAGAGGCGTCGAACACGCCGCGATCGTGTTCGGCGTAGCGCGGTCGTTGCAGCAACGCTTCGGTATCGAGCAGCTCGTAAAGCTGGAAGTGCAACTCGCGCTCGTTGAGCAGCAGGTCAGTCATGGCATCTCTCGTCAGGCAGTGTCCAGTCGGGGGCATGGGATGATCCATCGCCCGTTGCAGTCGTCCACGATAGAGCGATGCCCCGGGCACTTGCCCCCTCCTTTGGGGTAGGCCGGAGCACAGCCGGTCGATGGGGTTGCGTGAGGTGCGCCGGGGCCGATTTTTCAGGGGGTTTTCTGCTGGCTTCTGAGAAAGTCCTGCACCAGGTTCGAACGGTCGAACGACTTGGCCGTCTGCACCGGCGGGTACTCGGCCAGGGACTTGAGGTGAGCGCCGATCAACTCGCCCATCGGCGCGGAAATCCACGACGACTTCTGGATCATGTGTCCGTAGGAGTCATTACTGTCGTAGCTTTCGAACGGGTCACTGCGCAGGTTGAACATCAGCGGCGCAAACAACGCTTTTATCGGGGCGTAATAGTCTTCCTTGGTCGAGAAGTGCAGCTTCCACGGGCCCATGCGCACGGCGGTCAATTTGCTCTCGATGTAGTAGAACAGGCTGGTTCGCGCGCTTTCTGGCGCCTTGCCCGTCCAGTAGTCGAGGTTGTTGATGCCGTCGATGTACTGTTTTTTCTGCACTTTCATGCGCTCAACCACATCCGGCACACCCGCTGCCGCTGCCAGGGTGGTGAACATGTCCTGGTGCGCCTGGATGCCATTTTTGATCTGCCCCGGCTTGATTACCCCCGGCCAGCGCAGCATCGACGGAACACGAACGCCGCCTTCGTAAGTGGTCATCTTCTCGCCGCGAAAGGGGGTCGTCGCGCCATGTGGCCAGGAAGAGTGTTCCGGGCCATTGTCGGTTGAGTACCAGACGATGGTGTTTTCATCCAGGCCGTTCTGCTTGAGGAATTCGAGCACCTGACCGATATCGTGGTCATGTTGCATCATGCCGCTGCCTTGCATGTCGTCTTCGTGGGTGTACTTGTCGGCAGCGTGTTGCCATTTGTCATTGAGATGGGTGTACAGGTGCATGCGGCTGGTATTGAGCCAAACGAAGAACGGCTTGTCGTCGCTCTTCGCCTTGCGCATGAAGTCCAGTGCATGGGGAATCACTTCTGCGCCATCGAAGTCTTCCATGCGTTTGGTTGTCAGCGCTCCGGTGTCTTCGATGGTCTGCTTGCCGATCACGCCGAAACGCGGGTCTACCGTGGCATCGTCCTTGTCGCTGGCGAAGCTGTGCAGCACACCACGGGTGGCGAACTTCTTGGCGTAGGCCTGCGGTCCGCCGGGATACTGCCTGGCAAAATTCTGGTAGTCCGCGTACTCACTCTGTTCCTCGGTATTGAGGTGATACAGGTTGCCGAAAAACTCGTCGAAGCCATGTACCGTCGGCAGGTTGGGATTGTTGTCGCCCAAGTGGTTCTTGCCGAACTGGCCGGTGCGGTAACCGGCCTCCTTCAATACTTCAGCCAGGCTCGGCGAGGCGGCTTGCAACCCGAGCTTGTCACCCGGCTGGCCCACGGTGGTCATCCCGGAACGAATCGGATATTGCCCGGTAATGAACGCCGCGCGACCGGCCGTGCAGGATGGCTGCCCGTAGTGATCGGTAAAACGGATGCCCTCCATGCCGATCTGGTCGATATTCGGTGTGGTGTAGCCCATGGTGCCCATGCCGTAGGCACTCACGTTCTGCCAACCAATGTCGTCTCCCCAGATCACCAGGATGTTGGGTTTGGCCGACTGGGCCTGTGCCAGCGGAGCGGTAAGCACGGCGCAGGCCATGCCTGCCATGACAAGCCGTTTGATGCTTTCGATCATGAACTGTCTCCTTATCGTGAATGGATACCGGATCCGGGTAAGTCAGCTGCGCAAACTCTCGACCAACTGCGCACGCAGTTCCGGTTTGCCCGCATACGGGTCGGGTGGATTGCGCTGCTCGACAATCGCATCGAAACGCTCGCGCACCGAGCCCATGGCGTGGGGATGCGAGTAGATATAGAAACTGCGTTGGCGGATGGCTTCGAAGGTCAGTCGGGCAATCTGCCCGGCACTGACCTTGGCAGCGCCAGTGGCCTTCTGGTTCTGCGCCTGAGCGGCTGCTTGTGAGCGTGTCGGTTCGTCACAATTGGCCAGCTCGTTCGGACGATGCCGCGCGGACTGGCTGATACCTGTGGGTACGAAGTAGGGGCACAGCACCGAGCAGTGCACCTGCTCGCAAACCAGCGCGAGGTCGTGATGGAGCGTTTCGCTGAGCGACACCACCGCCTGCTTGGTGAGGTTGTAGGCGCCCAGGGTTGGCGCATTGAGCAACCCGGCCATCGAGGCAGTATTGATGATGTGCCCTTCGTAGTCCGGGTTACGTGCAGCTGCCGCAAGCATCAGTGGCGTGAAGATCCGCACGCCATGGATCACGCTGCGCACGTTGACACCCAGTATCCAGTCCCAGTCCTTCTCGCTGTTCTCCCACACCAGGCCGCCAGCCAGAACGCCGGCATTGTTGAACAACAGGTGTACTGCACCGAACGCTGTCAGTGCCGCATCGGCCAGCGCCTGGACCTGCGCCGCCTGCGAGACGTCGGTGCGCAGGCCGATCACCGAGGCTCCGCGGGCGCGCAGCTCGGTGACAGTGGCCTCGAGTGCTTCGGTCTGGATATCGGCCAGCACCAGGTGCATGCCTAGCGCAGCAGCACGCTCGGCAAACGCCTTGCCCAAGCCCGAGGCTGCACCGGTGATCACCGCTACGCGGCCCTTGAAGTCTTTCATGAGGCGACCTCGATGCTCTCCAGTGCACGGCGCAGCTCTGCCGGCAACGGCACCGGCCGGCGCGTCACGCGGTCGACGTAGACGTGGACGAAGTGACCCTGCGCCGATGCGTGGGCGTTGTCGTTGGCGAACAGCCCGACTTCATAGCGCACACTTGAGGTGCCGAGGCTTGCCACGCGCAGGCCGGCTCGTACCAGATCGGGGAAAGCGATGGAGGAAAAGTAGCTGCAATGGGTATCGACCACCAGACCGACGGTTGGACACTGCTCGAAGTCGAGCAGGTTCTGCTCCAACAGCCAGCCGTTGACCACGGTGTCGAACCAGCTGTAGTAGATAACGTTGTTGACGTGACCGTAGACGTCGTTGTCCATCCAGCGCGTGGTGATGTCGCGCAGGTAACGATAGTCGTCGCGCTCATGCGGTACAGGTTTGCTCATGGCCTCAAGCCTCCTGCTTCATGCGGCGCACGCGGATGTCCGCCTGCTCTTTATGTCCGGACATCTGTTCGTAGCCGCACAGGCGCGAGCAGTACTCGCCGATCATCACGCTCGCTTCATCCGTCAGCACGCGCTGGTAGGTGTGGGTCTTGATGAACTTGCCGACCCACAGCCCGCCGGTGTAACGGCCGGCACCCATGGTTGGCAGCGTGTGGTTGGTGCCGATAACTTTGTCGCCATAGCTGACATTGGTGCGATGGCCGAGGAACAGGGCGCCGTAATTGGTCATGCGATCGTGGTACCAGGCCGGATCCCTGGTCATCACCTGCACGTGTTCGGAGCACAGGCGCTCGGCGACCTCCAGGGCTTCTTCGTCGGTGTCGCACAAATAGATCTCACCGAAGTCGTTCCAGGCCACGCTCGCGACCGGCGCGGTGTCCAGGCGCGAAAGGACCAGGTCGATGGCGGCCGGCAGCTCTTCTGCGATTTTTTTGCTGGTGGTCACGCAATAGGCAGGGGAGGTCGGGCCGTGTTCGGCCTGGCCCAGCAGGTCCACGGCAACCAGTTCGGCATCCACGGTGTCATCGCAGATCACCAGGGTTTCGGTGGGACCGGCGAACAGATCGATACCGACGCGACCGAACAGCTGACGCTTGGCCTCGGCCACATAGGCGTTGCCCGGGCCGACGATCATGTCGACGCCGACGATGCTTTCTGTGCCGATGGCCATGGCGGCCACGGCTTGTACGCCGCCCAGGCAGTAGATTTCGTCCGCGCCGGCCAGGTGCATGGCGGCAACGATCTCCGGGCACGGCTTGCCTTCGAATGGCGGTGCGCTGGCGATCACGCGTTTGACACCGGCGACCTTGGCGGTCAGAACGCTCATGTGCGCGCTGGCGATCAGCGGGTATTTGCCGCCGGGGATGTAGCAACCCACCGAATTGACCGGGATGTTGCGGTGGCCCAGGACTACGCCGGGCAGGGTTTCGACCTCGACGTCATGCATCGAATCCTTCTGGATCTGGGCGAAGCGGCGAATCTGCACCTGGGCGAACTTGATGTCGTCGAGTGTCTGAGGAGGCAGGCTGGCAATGCAGGCATCGATCTGCTCCTGGCTCAGGCGCATGTTTTGCGGCGCCCAGTTATCGAACTTCTCGGAATACTCGCGCACCGCGGCGTCACCGCGTTGCTCGATGTCGGCGAGGATGCCTTCCACGGTCGCGCGCACCTGGGCTTGATTGCTGGCCTTGGCCTGGGCCGATTGACCCTTTTTGAGTTGTTGAATCACGGGATATTTCCTTGGGGTTTCAGGGTTTGCCGCGTCAGGCGGACTGGAAAACCGGTACGGGCCGGCGGGCCGCCAGCACAATGATGAAACTGGCCAGCAGGTAGAGAACCATCACCAGATACAGGCTGTAGGTTGTGCCGCCACTGGCGGTATTGATGGCGCTGGTCAGTGAAGGAACGATGGCGCCGCCAAGGTTGCCTATGCTGCTGATCAGAGCGATGCCCACCGCAACCGAAGTGCGGGGCAGGTACTCGCAAACCAGGGCGAAAAACACCGGCGTCAATGAGGCGATACCGGTCACGGCCAGGCACAGGCCGGTCAAGGAAATGGCGAGTTGGCCCTGGCCCAGGGCGATGACCGCCAGGCCGCACGCGGCCAGCAGCGCGCCGGCGATGAAATGCCAGCGTCGTTCGCGCAAACGGTCCGAGCTGCGGCCAAGCAGGATCACCCCGGCTACCGCGCCTAATTGCGGCAAGGTGGCATACAGGCCGATGTGCATGAGATCGGAGACGCCCCAGCTCCTGATCAGGGTCGGAATCCAGAAGGCCATGGCATAGGTGCCGGCGACCATCACCACATAAACCAGCGCCAACGCCCAGAACCTGGCATCGCCCAGCAGATCACGCAGGGAGCCATGGTTGGCCTTGGTCGACGACTGACACTCGGCGTCCAGTTGCAGGCGCAGGCGGATCTTTTCTGCGGCGCTGAGCCAGGTCGCCTGTTCGGGGCGGTCCACCAGCACTCGCCAGGCAATAACACCCAATAGCGGTGCGGGCAGGCCTTGCACCAGGAACAACCACTGCCAGCCGTGCCAGCCGTTGAAGCCATCGAGAAACTTCATGATGGCACCGGACAACGGGCCGGCGATCAAACTGGCCACGATGGCCCCAAGCAGGAATATCCCGATCATGCCCGCACGCCGGGCCGGCGGGTACCAGAGGGTCAGATAAAGCAGCGCACCCGGGGTAAAGCCGGCCTCAAAGGCGCCGAGCAAAAAACGCAGCACATAGAACTGTGTCGGTGTCTGCACGAACATCATCGCCATGGCGACAATGCCCCAGCAGACCATGATGCGCAGCAGCGTTTTGCGCACGCCGATTTTCTCCAGCATCAGGTTGCTGGGTACTTCGAACAGCAAATAACCAATGAAGAAAACACCGGCACCCAGGGCATAGACCGCGTCACTGAAGGCCAGTGTTTCCTTCATCTGCAGTTGGGCATAACCGATGTTGATCCGATCGAGAAACGCCACGACATAGGCCGTCAGCAACAACGGCATGATGCGCCAGGCTATTTTTCGGTACATCGCACGATCGTTGCGGGACTCTGTAGAACTCATGTCTGTCTCCTGATTGTTATTGTGGTTTGCAGAGGATGTTCCGGGGAGCGGCGCTACGCCGAGGAACGAAGGACCAGACGTCCGGGCACCTCGTGCACCGGTTGGTTGACGCCGTCGTCGGGAGCACCGTCGCCCAGCAATCGAATGGCGCAATCGATCATCCGGTTCACAGGTTGGTGCACGGTGGTCAGGTCGTTTTCCGGCCAGGCTGCGGCCCGGATGTCGTCAAAACCGACGACTGCGACGTCTTCGGGCACGCGCAAAGACGTGTTCATTCGCAGATGGCTGAGTACGCCGAGCGCCATCACATCGTTGGCACAGAACACCGCATCGATGGCGGGTTGACCGGCGCGGAACAGTCGGGCCGCGGCCTGACGCCCGCCTTCATAGGTGTATCCACCCTCGACACACGCCACCAGGTGTTGGCCATGCATGGCCAGGCCCCGCTCGAAACCGCGCAGGCGGTCAGCGGTGGTGGAGATGTCCGGATCACCCGACACGAAAGCGCAGGCACTGCGTTGCTGTCGCACCAGATAGTCGGCCACTTCAGCGGCCATGCGTTCGTTATCGCAGCACACCGAGCAAACGGTCGGGTCATCGACGCGGCGGTTCATGAACACCACCGCCACCCCTTGGCGTGCACACAGATCCGCCATGTGCGACGACAGCCTGGCCGCCGTCACCACGATGCCATCGACCTGGTATTGCAGTAGCTGTGGCATCAACTCGTCTGCATCGCCCCCCGGCGGGACCACGAAGAGCAGCAATTGCCGGTCCGTCTGCCGCAGCTTCAGGGAGAAGGCTTCAAGCAGCGCGGGATAAAACGGATTGGCCATATCACCCATGACCAGTGCAACGATGCCTGTCCGGCGTTTGTTGAGCGAGCGGGCGATGGCATTGGGTCGATAACCCAGTTCATCGGCCATGGCGACGATGCGCTCGCGCAGTTTGTCCGAGATGCGCGACTGCGCGTCGAAAGCACGCGTGACCGTGGAGGTGGCGACGCCGATGCGTTGGGCGAGGTCTCTGGCGGTGACGCGCATGACGGGCGGACGCCGGGCGGGAAAGTCTTCGTCGGTCCTGTCGCGCGTCATTTCAGTTACCCCGGCCGTTTCAAGTCGTGTGCAATCGTGTGCACTCATGGGCCGGAGGTTATTCGCGCTTCACGTAAAGCGGACCCTCCCGAAACGAGGGGGGTGGGCCTGCAATGGGGGGCATAACCTGTGTGCAATGGCATTCAAGCTTTGCCCGAATAACAACAGTGGACTCGATCCAAGCAAGAGGAGTCGATATGCGCAATTCCCTGACCGCATTGGTCACTGCCATCATCCTGGCCAACAGCCCGACCTGGGCACTGGATGGCGAAGGCAACCTGGCCAAGGCTGCCAGCCCGTCAACCGTCGCCGTCAACCACGCGGTGCTGGATCAACTGCCCTTCCAGGATCGCGCCGACTACGACGCCGCCCGCAAAGGGCTGGTGGCGGCCTTTGAAGGCGAGATCAAAAATGCCGATGGGAAAACGGTGTGGAACACCCACCAGTACGATTTCCTCAATCAGAAACAGGCACCGGATTCGGTGAACCCCAGCCTGTGGCGCATGGCGCAGCTCAACGCCAATGCCGGGTTGTTCCAGGTCGCCGACAGGATTTATCAGCTGCGCGGCATCGACCTGGCGAACATGACCATCATCGAAGGCGACGACGGGTTGATCATCATCGATCCGCTTTACGTCATCGAGACCGCGAAGGCCGGCCTTGAGCTTTATTACAAGAACCGCCCGCGCAAGCCTGTGGTGGCGGTGATCTATAGCCATAGTCATCTCGATCATTTTGGCGGTGTGCGCGGTGTGGTCGACGAGGCCGACGTCAAGGCCGGCAAGGTGCGCATCTTCGCTCCAAGCGGTTTCATGGAGCATGCGATCCAGGAAAACGTCCTGGCCGGCAATGCCATGCTGCGCCGCGGCAAGTACCAGAGCGGCGCATCGGTGGAGCGCAGTGAGCGCGGGCAAGTGGATACGGGGATCGGCAAAGGTGCCCCGGTGGGCGGTACCATCAGTCTCATTGCGCCGACCGACCTGATTGATCAACCGGTGGTGAAGAAAGTCATCGCCGGCGTGCAATTCGAGTTCCAGCTCACCCCCGGAACCGAGGCTCCCTCGGAAATGAACCTGTACCTGCCGCAGATGCAGGCGTTGTGCATTGCCGAAAACGCCGTGATGTCGATGCACAACGTGCTTACGCCACGGGGTGCGGAAGTGCGCGATGCCAAGGCCTGGTGGCAGTTTCTCGACGATGCCCTGGTTCGTTATGGCGACAGGGCCCAGGTGATGTTCGCCCAGCACAACTGGCCGACCTGGGGCGCCGAGGGTATCCGCAACATGCTGGCCGATCAGCGCGACATGTACGCCTTCATCAACAACCGCACCTTGAACCTCCTCAACCAGGGCATGACCCCGCTGGAAATTGCTGACACGGTCAAGAAACTGCCCGGCAATCTCGATCAGAAGTGGTACGCCAGGGGCTACTACGGAACCCTGAGCTTCAATACACGCGCGGTGTATCAACGCTATCTGGGGTTCTATGACGGCAACCCGGCCAATCTGGACCCGCTGCCGCCGGTCGAATCCGCCAGACATTACGTACAGGCCATGGGCGGCGCCGAAAAGGTGCTGGAATTGATGCGCGTCGCGATGCAACAGGGCGACTACCGCTGGGCGGTGCAACTGGGCAATCACCTGGTGTTCGCCGAGCCTGACAATCAAACCGCTCGCCAAGCCCAGGCCGACGCGCTGGAGCAGTTGGGTTACCGCAGCGAATCGGCGATCTGGCGCAACATGTACCTGACCGGTGCGCAGGAGCTGCGTCAGGTTGCGCCGCCACAAGGCGCCCCGGCCACTGCCGACCTGACACGGGCGGCGACCCCCGCAATGTTCATGGATGTGCTGAGCGTGCGCATGGACCCGGACAAAGCCCAGGGCCATGACATGACCTTGAACTGGAACTTCTCTGACCTCGGTCAGCCGTTCGCCTTGACCTTGCGCAACGGTGTGCTGACGTATCGCGAGCGCGCCAGTCACGCCAAGGCCGATGTGACGGTGACGATGACCAAGGACGTGTTGGACCGGATCAGTCTGCGTCAGCTGGACTTCCCGACGGCGCTCAAACAGGGTGATATCAAGCTCGAAGGCGATGCGGACCGCTTCAAGGCCCTGCTGGGCATGCTGACCCGCTTTGAGCCCACGTTCAACATCGTGACCCCCTGACACCGTGGCCCGTCGGGAAAATACACCATCAGGCCAGCAGGACAACGTCCTGGTCGAACTGCCGGCCAGGCCCCGCAAGCGGCCGAAACAGGCCCGTTCGGTCGCCCTGGTCGACGCCTTGAAAACCGCAGGGCGCGAGATCCTTGAAAGGGAGGGGCGGGCGGCGCTGACGATCTATCGACTTTGCGATTACTCCGGCGTTGCCGTCAGTTCCATCTACGAATATTTCCCCACGATTGAAGCGCTGATCGCCGCCATTTTCGAGGATTACCGTGCTGACATCCGGCTACAGGCAATCGCCAACATCCACGCGCTACCGGCATCGGCGACCCTGTATGACGGCATCGAAATGCTGCTGCGCACGGGGCTTGCCGCCTTGCACCACTGGGTGCAGATCGATTCCGAGTTGAGCATCAAGAGCGCCTGGTACGGTGAGCTGGTACGCCTGGAGATCGTCAAGCCCGAACGCTTCTGGATCTCGATGGTGATTCCGGCGCTGGTGCAGCGGTTTTCCGATGAGATCTGCGTGCGTGATCGCACCAAGGCCGGTTTTCTGGCTTATCAGGCCGTCACCGCCTTGCCCCGTGCGCTGCTGATCGAACAGCCGGCCTATCTGGTAGAGGAAGACACCATTGGCATGCTGACGCGCATGCTCCATGCGTTGCTGACCACGCCGAACACGGATTAACCCTGCCGGGGTGCGCCTGATTTCGCCAATAAGTTGATTAAAAACAGCCGCTTGGGGAACTGCTGAAGGCCGCGGAATCCGGAAATGGTTTTGCCCTTTGTGCCCCTAAACTGGCTCAGCCATGAAGGCCGTTGCACATCGACGGCCAGGTGAATCCCAGGAGACTGACCCTTGAAAACAACAACAGAAGAACAGGTCGAACTGCTGCTGACCGACCCGGCGGCCCTGGTCGAGCATAGCTTGCAGAACTGGAAGCAAATGTCCGCCGAACAGATCGACAGGTTGCAATTGGCCGGACTGAAACGGCGTTTCGGCGAAATGCGCGAGCGTATCGCGATGCTGAAGAAACTGGCAGACGGCGAGGGCATCGAACATATCGAGCAACTGGACGACGTGGTGCCGCTGCTGTTCGAACACACGATGTTCAAGTCGTACCCGCCATCACTGCTGGAAAAGAACAACTTCGCCGCCATCAACAAATGGCTCGGCAAACTGGTGATTCCGGAACTGGCCGAGAAGATCGTCGCCGTCGATGTCAGCGCCTGCAAGGGCCTGGACGACTGGTTCGAAACCATGGACCGTGACATCCCCGAACTATGCCTGAGCCATACGTCGGGCACCTCCGGCACCTTGTCGTTCCTGCCGTGCAGCACCCGCGAGTTCGAAAAGGCCAGCGAAATTCGCAAGCTCTACGCCTGGAACATGGCTGGCGCAGACACTCCGGATCCGGACTTGCACACGGCTTACCCCTACTACCGTCATGGCTATCTCAGCCATTTGCGCGGCATGGGCGCGCTGGCCAAAGTGCTGCTGCCCGACCTGTCGCATTTCCACCCTGCCTATCCGTCGACCCTGTCCAGCGACGTGCTGCGCCTGGGCGCCCGGCTTCGTGCGGCCCACGCCAGTGGCACGCTGGATCGCCTGGTGATCGCACCCGAGCTGCTGGCCAAGAAAAAAGCCTTCGACCAGCAACAGGCCGAGATGCCGCAACACCTGGCGGCTTTCTTCGACGACATCGCCATTCGCCTGAAGGGCAAGCGCGTGTACATCGGTGGAACCTGGAATCTGTTGCACAACATGGCCACGGCCGGCCTGGAGCGTGGCCTCGAAGGCGTGTTCCATCCCGACTCCTACATCGCCACCACTGGCGGCGCCAAAGGTGTGGTGCCGCCCGAAAACTGGCGTGAAGAGGTCATGCGCTTCATGGGCGTGAAGGTTCTGCACGAGTCCTATGCCATGTCGGAAGTGGTCAGCGGCTCACACATGCGTTGCGAGCAGGGTAACTACCACTTATCCCCTACGGCGATCGCGTTCCTGCTCGATCCCGAAACCAGCAAGCCGCTGCCACGCCGGGGGCGCCAGACCGGGCGCGCGGCATTCTTCGATCTCGGGGCCGACATTCACTGGGGCGGTTTCATCACCGGAGACGAAGTCACCATCGAGTGGGATGAGCCTTGCACATGCGGGCGCCACAGTCGCTATGCAGTCGGTCCAATCCAGCGCTACAGCGAAAAAAATGGCGGGGACGACAAGATCACCTGCGCGGCCTCCGAACAATCCCATCGCGAAGCGATGGACTTTCTCAACACCCTGGAGGGCTGAGCCATGACCCACCCCATTGCACCCATGATCATTCGTGGCCAAGTGATCACCGATAACCTGATTGAAGTCGGTGGTCGCGGCAACGACCTGAGCTTCCTTACGCCTGACGCCAACCAGTACATCGACCGGTTGCCGCTGGGCAATCCGGCCAGACTCGCCGACCTGTACACCCTGAGTTTCGACGACATTCTCGATTATGCGGTCGAGCTCGGCGAGCGCCTGGCCTTGCACAAAAACCAGTACTTGCAGGAAGCCTGCGAGCTGTCGTACCTGACCGCGCCCACCACGCCGAGCATCGTCAAGGGCTCCTACATGGGGCTGCAGAACATGCTCTCGCGTGAGTTCATCCGCGAGATGGCGCAAACCACGGTAGGGATCAAATACCTGGAAGGTTGGGTGTCGCAAAAATTGCTCGATGGCACCGAGCTGGAAGTGCGTTGTTTCGGCGCGCGGACCTTGCACATCGTCGCCGGTAACGCGGTGTCGCTGTCGTTGTGGACCATCATCCGCAACATGGTCCTGCGCAGCGATGCGATCATCAAGGCACCGTCCAATGACCCGTTCACCGCGCTGGCCATCGCGCGCACCATGGTCGACATGGCGCCGGACCATCCGCTGACCAAACACCTGAGCGTGGCCTATTGGAAAGGCGGCGATCAGGCGTTCGAGCAACGCCTGTATCAACCGCAGAACCTGGAAAAAATCGTCGCCTGGGGCGGGTTTGCCGCGATGAAGCATGTGACCCGATACATCCAGCCCGGCCTGGAGCTGATTTCTCTGGATCCCAAGCGCAGTGCCAGCATCATCGGCAAAGAAACCTTCGATAGTGAAGCGAACATGCGCGAAGCGGCTGTGCGCCTGGCGGCCGATATCGGCGCAATCAACCAGAAGGGCTGTGTCTGCGCGCGGGTGGTGTATGTGCAGAGTGGCACGGACGAAGAGGGGCTGGAACGGCTCAACACCTTCGGCCAGTACGTCTATCAAGCCATGATCGGTTTACCCAACACCCTCAGTACTTCGCCCAAACGTTATGACCAGGGCCTCAAGGCCCACGTCGATGCGCTGCGCCTGGATGACGAGTGGTACCGGGTCATCGGCGGCAAGGAGGGCGAGGGCGCAATCATTTGTTCGCAACTGCCAGAGCCTGTGTCCTTTGCCGCCAGCCTCGACGACCGTACCGCCAACCTGGTGCCGGTTGATGACCTGAGCGAAATGATGGCGGCGGTCGATGCCTACACCCAGACCGTCGGTGTCTATCCCGAGAACATCAAGGACCAGCTCAAGGATGTGCTGCCGCTGTATGGCGCCCAACGCATCGTCTCGCTGGGTTATGCCGCGGCCATGAAGTTCGCGGCGCCGCAGGACTCCATCGAGCCGATGCGGCGCATGGGCAAGTGGGTCTCCAACCAGATCGCCTCGCCCGAGACCAGTGCGGCGCCCTGGCTTCGCCCGTCGATCTGACTCAAATCCCATGAACACCGCATAACCCCTGTAGGAGCGAGCCTGCTCGCGAAAAACGTCCAGACAACGCGGGCATTCAGACAGCCCGCGTCATCGTTGACGTCCATCGCGAGCAGGCTCGCTACTACAGGGAGAACACCGCATAACCCCTGTGGGAGCGAGCCTGCTCGCGAAAAACGTCCAGACAACGCGGGCATTCAGACAGCCCGCGTCAACGTTGACGTCCATCGCGAGCAGGCTCGCTCCTACAAGGGGTTGTTGTTGATTCAATATCTGGAGAAATGAACATGACCACCTGTATCGGCTACGGCGTGCACGAAACCAACGCGCCCCTCGAACCCCTGCAATTCGAACGCCGTGCGCTACGCGTCGACGATGTTGCCATCGACATCGACTACTGCGGTGTCTGCCATTCCGACATGCATTACGTGCACAACGACTGGAAAAGCACGCGCTTTCCCTGTGTACCGGGCCATGAAATTGTCGGTCGGGTGACTGCCGTGGGCTCGGCGGTCAGTCGTTACCGTACCGGCGACCGGGTCGCTGTCGGTTGCCTGGTCGACAGCTGCCAGCAATGCGAGGCCTGCGAGGATCATCAGGAACCGCACTGCACCCAGGGCATGACAGCGACCTATAACGGTCTGGACCGCATCAGCGGTGAGGTGACCCGCGGCGGCTACGCCCAACACATCGTGGTGCGTGAGCGTTTCGTGCTGCGTGTGCCACCCGCACTGGACCCGCGTTTCACCGGCCCCTTGCTGTGCGCGGGCATTACCGTCTGGGCGCCGATGCGCGCGCGGGACGTCCAGGCCGGTACGCGCCTGGCGGTCGTCGGCCTCGGCGGGCTTGGGCACATGGCGGTCAAGCTGGGCGTCGCGCTCGGTGCCCAGGTCACCGTGATCACTACGTCGCCAGGCAAGGCCGACGATGCCCTGGCGCTTGGCGCGCATCATGTACTGCTGTCCACCGACCCGCAGGCAATGAAGGGTGCTGCCAGCAGTTTCGACCTGGTGCTCGATACCATCCCGCGCACCCACAACGTCAACCCTTACCTGATGCTGCTGGCCCGCAACGGCACTCTGGTGCTGGTCGGCGCTCTGGAACCGCTGGAGCCGATTCACGGCGCATTGCTGGCGATCAACAACCGCTCGATTGCCGGCTCGTTGATCGGCGGCCTGGAACAGACCCAGGAACTGCTGGACTTCTGCGCTAAGCATCAGGTGCTGCCAAGTTGCGAAATGATCGACATCAAGGACATCAACGAAGCGTTCACACGCATGCACAACAATGATGTGAAGTACCGTTTCGTGATCGACATGGCGTCGCTCAAGGACGTCGAACTTTCCTGACCCCAGCCCCGCGCGCCCGGCTCGGCCTACCCGCTTCGAGGGGGCAGGACGAGCCTGGAGCGTCTTAAGGTGGCGTAAAGGCGCCCGCCGTCCGAACCCATCCCAACCCGAGGTCATTCAATGATTCCGCGCACTCTTTTCGATCATGAGCATGAAGCGTTCCGTAATACCGTCAGGCGTTTTCTCGCGGAGGAATGTACGCCGTTCCACGAACAGTGGGAGGAGGATCATCGGGTTCCCCGGCAGATCTGGCAGCGTGCCGGTGAACTGGGCATGCTCAACGCCACGACCCCGGAGGCTTATGGCGGGCTGGGCCTGGACCGGCGCTTTTCGATGATTGCTGTCGAGGAGGTGGCTCGTGCCGGGCTGTCGGGCCTGAACGGCTTCAACGTGCATGACATCTGTGCCGGCTACCTGATCAACTTCGGCACCGAACAACAGAAACAGCAATGGCTGCCGAAGATGGCCAGTGGCGAGGTCATCTCCGCCGTGGCCATGACTGAGCCGGATACCGGCTCCGACCTGCAAGCGGTCAAGACCCGCGCCGTGCTCGACGGCGATGACTACGTGATCAATGGTGCCAAGACCTTCATTTCCAATGGCACCAACAGCGACATCATCGTGGTGATCGCCAAGACCGGTAACACCGGTAAAGGCTCGCGGGACATTTCGCTGATCCTGGTGGAGGCTGAACGGGCCGGAGTCACCAAGTCCAAGCCGCTGCGCAAGGTCGGCCTGCATGCCCAGGACACCACCATGCTGTTCTTCCAGGACGTGCGGGTGCCAAAGGCGAATATTCTGGGTGGAGAACCTGGCCAGGGTTTCTACCAGTTGATGAAGGAGTTGGCCTGGGAGCGCCTGAGTATCGGAATTCTTTCCATTGCGGCAAGCCAGGCGGTACTGGAGCAGACCATTGCCTACACCCGCGATCGCAAGGCGTTCGGCACGCCGATCATCGAATTCCAGAATTCACGCTTCAAACTGGCGGATCTCAAGACTGAAATCGTCCTGGGGCAGACCTACACCGATCGCTGCATGGAACTCATCCTGCAACACGAACTGAGCCCGGAGGCAGCGGCAGCGGCCAAACTCTGGTGCACCGAACTGTATTCAAAGGTGGTCGATCAATGCGTGCAATTGCATGGCGGTAACGGCTACATGCTGGAATACCCGGTTGCCCGGCATTACCTGGACAGCCGCGTCAACCGCATCTACGGTGGTGCCAACGACATCATGCGTGAACTCGTGGCGCGAACCCTGTAGGAGCGAGCCTGCTCGCGAAAGTCATCCAGGCAACACGATCATCAGACGGCACGCGTTATCGTTGACGTCCATCGCGAGCAAGCTCGCTCCTGCAGCCCCCCCCCTCGATTGTGGGGGGGAGGGCCTGTGTTTTCCCCGCCACCATCTGTGCCAAGGCGGATCCCGAGGTTGCCAGACACCTGCTTGCAACAACGACACGTGCTGACATTCAGCTGTGTTCGGGTAAATAATCCGACAATCGCCAGAACGTGGCCACACCTCGCCGATCCGTATCATGCAGCGCCCGACTGGCTGTTTCATTGGATTGGGCACGATCGGAGACCAGGCAGGACATGCATACCGACAAGTTGCTCGTATCGACGAAATTCGCTCCACCGCGCATTGGCACCCAGACCATCCTGCGCGAACGCCTGCTCGAGGATCTGCGTGGCATGACGCAATGCCGCGTGGGCCTGATTACCGGTAGTCCGGGTTTCGGCAAGACTACGCTTCTGGCCCAGTGGCGGCAGGTGATGATGCGCTCCGGGGCGGAGGTGGCCTGGCTGGCGTTGAGTGCCGATGACAAGCACGTTCCGATTTTCTTCGCCTATTTACGCGGCGCGTTGCAACGCCTTGGCATCGTCCTGGACAGCGGGGTCCCGTTGGAAGGTGCGCGACCGGAGTTTATCGACGAGGTGGTGGCGACCATTGTCGAAGGTGCCGCCAGTATCAACAAAGAGCTGTTTCTGGTTATCGATGACTATCAACACGTCACCGACCCGCGCTCCCACCAACTCATGCAAAAGCTGCTGGATCACAGTCCCGAGAACCTGCACTTCGTCATCTCGTCCCGTGTCGGACCGCCGCTGAGCTTCAGTCGGCTGCGCCTGAGCGGGCAGTTACTGGAACTCGATTGCGCCACCTTGCCATTCGATCTGGCCGAGTCTCGCGCCTTTCTCGAGCAAAGCCTGGCAGCATTGAAGCTCAGCCCGGAAGAATTTCATCAGATCCATGAGCTCACCAGCGGTTGGCCAGCCACTTTGCAGCTGGTGATCATCCTGTTGCGCAGTGATCCTGACTCCCGCGGCGCCTTGCGCGAAATGGGATGGCGTTCCGACGATCTGCAGAGCTACCTGGCCGAAGACGTAATGGCCCACCTGCCGCCCGAGTTGGCATCGTTCATGGAAAGCATGAGCATCTGCCGCCGTTTCAACGCCTCTCTGGCGCAAGCGATTACGGGCGATAGTTCGGCACAGGCGATGCTCAAGCGGCTGGATGAAGAAAACCTGCTGATCTTTCGCGTCGAAGCCGATGACCGCCAGCCGTGGTATCGCTTCCACGCATTGTTCAGCGATTTCCTGGCCACGCGACTCGCTCGTCGTGACAGCGCCGCGCTAACCGAACTGCATAATCGGGCGGCACGCTGGTTCGCCGAGCGCAAACTGCTGGCGGAAGCAGTCCGCCACGCCACCCTGGCGGGCGACCTCAGCTATGCCGCCGAGTTGATCGAACGGGCAGCCCCTGCGACCTGGAGCCTGAGTCAACTGAGTCCGCTGCTACGCCTGCTTGACCGTTTGCCGCAGGAAATCCTGTTCTCGCGTCCCCGATTGTTCTTTCTCGGTTGCCTGGCCTACGCGCTCACGGCCCGTCCGGCCAAGGCAGAAGCCTGGCTGGAGCAGTTTCATCGCAGCGGAGCGGCCCAACACGCCGACGTCGCCAATCGATTGCCGCTGGTGCAGGCGGCAATCGAAGTCCAGCGTGATCGTACCGAGCCAATCATTGGCTTGCTCAAGGATTTCCAGGCGTTGCCGGATGACTACTCCGTGACCCGTTTCGGCGCGCCGGCGCTGCTGACCATTGCCTATCTGGCGGCGGGACGGATCGAGGAAGCGCTGCAGTGTCTGGATGACAATCCCATCCCTGAGGCCGAGCGCAATGGCGAGATGGCATTGGTGGCCGAAGGGGCGCGGACCCTTTGTTACCTGCAGGCCGGCCAGATGCGTGAGGCCGAACGGATCGGTGCGGCACAGCTGGCTCGCGCCGTGTCAGTGCATGGCCACCGTGCCGCCAGTGCCTATCTGGGGGCAGCCACGCTGGCCGAGGTCTACCGCGAGGTGGACCGTACCGACGAAGCGCGGGAAATTCTCGCCAATCGCAATGGGCTGCTGCAATGGGCCATGCCTGACACCATGCTGCGCGCCACGATTTGTAGAGCGCGCCTGGACCTGCTTCAGGACAGCGCGGCGGTGGCCATGGCCTTCCTGGAGCGGCAGGAACGGCACTTTCGCACCATCAGCCAGGATCGTGCCCTGGCGCACTGCCTGGCCGAACAGGCCCGCATAGCCATGCTGGAGAACGACAAGGCACTGGCCAGCGACAGGGTCGCCAAGCTGCAAACACTTGCAGAAAAACACCGCGAGTCCCTGGGCTTCCAGGCAGATATTCCGGCGATTGCGGCATTGGCGCGAGCGCGTTTGCTTCTGGCCACCAACTACCCGGACAAAGCCCTCGCAGAGCTGGCAATCCTGGGCGCTTACGCAAGGACATTCAGTCGCGGACAATTGCTGGTCACCGGCCAGTTGCTCGAAGCTTGCGCGAGGGCCGACCTGTTGCAGCCGGAACAAGCTCAAGCGCACTTGCTGGAAGCCTTGTCACTGGGCCGCCGCCTGGGACTTGTGCGCACCTTCCTCGACGAAGGCGAAGTGCTGCGCAAGATGCTTGTTGCGCTTGCGAGCAAGCCGCTGGCCAGTGAAGACGAGGCGTACCTGGGAAGGTTGCTGGAGCGCTTCGGTCCTGGCAGCGTCGGTCGCTCCAGCGAGTCGTCGACCCATGGTGCGTCTTCGATGCTCACGCCACGGGAGTTGGCCATCCTGCAATTGATCAGTCAGGCAATGGCAAACAAACGCGTGGCCCTGACGCTGAACATTTCACTGGAAACGGTAAAGTGGAACCTGAAGAACATCTACGCCAAGCTGGGGGTTTCCAGTCGTTATGATGCCGTCTCCTGGGCCCGCAAGAATGCGTTGATCGAATAAGCGCGAAACACCAGCACAGCGAAGGAGGGGAGCGTTGCGTGGACGCTTCGTTTTCTTTGTTGGCTGGTATTTCGCCGAGAGAGTCTAAGGCTGGTTTCGAATTGACGGCCAACCCTGATAGGGGGGGCGTCAAGCGATGCTGGCCAGCATTTACCCGATCAGGTTGATCCGTCAGAGGCGTGATCGTTTTTCTCCAGGCAAGCTGATCTTGCCAAATCCCCCCCTCCCCGAGGGGGCGGTTCTGCGATACCTCCTCCTATGATCGATTCAGAGCCCCTGTAAAGGTGGCAGAACGACGACCCAAGGAGAGAACCACCCCATGATTGCGCGCAGCCTGTTTGACCATGAGCACGAGGAGTTCCGCAGCAGCGTGCGGCGCTTCCTGGCTCAGGAATGTGCTCCTTGCCTTGAACAGTGGGAAACAGACCATCGGGTCCCGCGGTCTATCTGGGAGAGGGCCGGCGCGCTGGGCATGCTCAACGCCACGACCCCGGAGGCCTATGGCGGGCTCGGACTGGATCGTCGTTTTTCGATGATTGCCACTGAGGAAATCTACCGTGCGGGCCAGGCATCGGGCCTGATCGGTTTCGGGGTACATGACATTGTCGCCGGCTACCTGGTGAATTTCGGCAGTGAAGTGCAAAAGCAGGCCTGGCTACCGAAGATGGCGGCAGGCAAGGCCATTGGCGCGGTAGCGATGACCGAGCCTGATACCGGCTCCGACTTGCAAGCGGTCAAGACCCGCGCCGTGCTCGACGGTGATGAGTACGTCATCAATGGCTCCAAGACGTTCATCTCCAACGGCAGCAACTGCGATGTGGTGGTAGTGGTCGCCAAAACCGGCAACACGGGCAAGGGTGCCCAGGACATCTCGCTGATCCTGGTCGAAGCCGACCGTGCGGGCTTCAGCAGGTCCAGGCCCTTGCGCAAGGTGGGCTTGCATGCTCAGGACACCACCATGCTGTTTTTCGAAAACGTCCGGGTGCCGAAGGAAAACCTGCTCGGTGGCGTGGCGGGGCAGGGCTTCATCCAGCTGATGAAAGAGTTGGCCTGGGAGCGTCTGTCCATCGCCATCAGCAGCGTCGCCGGCGCCGAGGCGGTGCTCGAAAGCACGCTTGACTACACCAAGGGGCGCACGGTGTTTGGCAAACCGATCTTCGCCTTCCAGAACACCCGCTTCAAATTGGCTGACCTGAAGATGCAATTGGCGGTGTCGCAAAACTACGTCGACCGCTGCATGGAGCAATGCCTGTCCCGGACCCTCAGCCCCGAAGCCGCCGCCTCCGCCAAATTGTGGTGCTCGGACCTGTACACCAAGGTCGTGGACGAATGCGTCCAGCTGCACGGTGGCAACGGCTACATGCTCGAGTATCCGGTGGCCCGTCACTACCTCGATCACCGCGTCCTGCGTATCGCCGGCGGCGCCAACGACATCATGAAAGATCTGGTCGGACGCACGCTCTGATCAAGGTTACAGAGGACTACCCAATGGAATACCTGATCCCCCGTACATTGTTCAGCACCGAGCACGACGAATTTCGACGCGCCTGCCGCCGCTTTATGGAGCAGGAGGTCGCGCCTTTCCACGCCCAGTGGGAAAAAGACAAATGCGTACCCCGTGACGTCTGGCGCAAGGCCGGCGAAATGGGAATGCTGCTGCCTTCGATGCCAGAGGAATATGGCGGGCCGGGTGCCGATCGCCTGTTCGACATGGTCTTTTCCGAGGAATTCATGCGCATCGGCGCCACCGGCCTGATCGGCTTCGGTGTGCACGGCCTGGTGGCGTTCTACATCCTGAACTACGGCACACAAGCGCAGAAGAACAAATGGCTGCCGAAAATGATCGCCGGGGAAGCCGTGGGCGCCATCGCCATGACCGAACCCAACACCGGTTCAGACCTGCAGGCGGTGCGCACCCGCGCCGTGCAGGACGGTGACGAGTTCGTCCTCAACGGTTCCAAAACGTTCATTTCCAATGGTGCCTCCTGCGATCTGGCGGTGGTGGTGTGCAAGACCGGCAACAGCGGTAGCGCCAAGGACATCTCGCTGATCATCGTCGAAAAAGAGCGCGACGGATTCGCCCGTTCGCAACCGTTGGAAAAGATCGGCCTGCACGCCCAGGACACCAGCATGCTGTTCTTCGACGACTGCCGTGTGCCCGTCGAAAACGTCCTCGGTGGCGTGCAGGGGCAGGGCTTCTTCCAGCTCATGCACGACTTGGCGTGGGAACGAATCATCGGCGCCGTGGGCTTTCAGGCGCAGGCCGAAGCCGCGCTGGATCAAACCATTGAATACACCCGCACGCGCATCGTCTTCGGCAAACCGGTGCTGGATTTCCAGAACTCGCGTTTCACCCTGGCGCAACTCAAGACCGAAGTGCAGATCGGCCGCTCATGGGTCGACAGCTGCATGGCGTTGCTGCTGCGCGGTGAGCTGACAGCCGAAGCGGCCGCGGTGGCCAAGTACTGGACCGCGGAGCTCAGCAGCCGCGTGGTCGATGCGTGCCTGCAACTGCATGGCGGCAACGGCTACATGACCGAGTACCCGATAGCCCGGCTGTACCTGGACACCCGTGGCAACCGGATCTGGGGCGGTACCAACGAAATCATGAAGGAAATCATCGCTCGCACGTTGTGAGCGCGATCATAGGAGAGCAAACGTGTCTCAAGAAATTCGCTTCGACGGCAAAGTAGCCATTGTCACCGGCGCCGGCAACGGCCTGGGACGCGCCCACGCCTTGCTGCTGGGTTCCCGAGGCGCCAGGGTCGTGGTCAATGACCTGGGCGTCAGCACCGAAGGCCTGGGCACTTCAAGCTCCGCAGCCGATGCCGTGGTCGCGGAAATTCGCGCCATGGGTGGCGAGGCTGTCGCCGACTACAACTCGGTGACCGAGGGCGAGAAAATCGTCGCCACCGCGCTTGAGGTGTTCGGCACTGTCGACATCCTCATCAACAATGCCGGCGTCTTGCGCGACAGTTCGTTCCACAAGATGACCGAAGAGCAGTGGGACCTGATCCAGGAAGTACACGTCAAGGGCGCCTTCCGCCTGACCCACGCCGCGTGGCCGATCATGCGCGACAAGGGCTACGGTCGCATCATCATGACCGCCTCCGGCGCTGGCATTTTCGGCAACTTCGGGCAGTGCAACTATTCCACTGCCAAGTCCGGCCTGATCGGTTTCGCCAACTCGCTGGCCATTGAAGGCGCGAACAAGAACATCCGGGTCAACACCATTGCCCCGATCGCCGCTTCCCGCATGGTCATCGCCAGCGGCCTGTTCCCTCAGGAGCTGCACGACAAAATCAAAGTCGAAGACTGTGCGCCACTGGTGGGTTGGCTGTGCAGCGAGGAATGCGCGGACACCGGCGGCCTGTTCGAGGTCGGTGGTGGTTTCCATGCGAAATACCGTTGGGAGCGTTCCCAGGGCCGGTTCCTGCACACCAACACCCTGAGCCCGGAACTGGTTCGCGATAACTGGTCGCGCATCACTCAATTCGATGAGCACAGCGTTCATCACACCGATGGCGCCGACGGCCTCAAAGAGCTGTTTGTCCGCATGGAGTCGCCTACCAAGGGCGGCAATGCCTACATCGATATGGAAGTGGCGGGCAACGCGGTCTCCCTTCTGGAAACCGAATACGACCAGAACGATGCCGCGCTCTATGCACTGGCCGTTGGCGCCGCCAAGGACCCGTTGGACCGCGATGAATTGAAGTACGTCAACGAGTTCCTCGGCGACGAGTTCCGCGTATTGCCGACCATGGCCGTGTTGCCGGCGACCGAAGTATTCCTGCGCGCCGCCAAGTCCGGCGAACCACAGCTTGAAGGCCTGAACGTGCCGTTCGCCAAAGGCCTGCATGGCGAGCAATACACCGTGATGTATCGCCCATTGCCGCCTAAAGCCAAGCTCAAGCACACCATGCGCTTGAAGTCGGCGATCGACAAAGGCAAGAGCACCGTGACCATCCTGGCTATCGAGACCACCGACGAACACGGCACGCCGCTTTTCTACAACGAAGTGACCGGCTTCTATCCTGGCGTGCCGGGTGCAGGCCTGCAGCGTGTGGCCAGCGAAGAGATCAACGTCGCACCGGAGCGTGAGCCCGATGCGGTGTTGGCCGACAAAACCGAAGTCAACCAGGCATTGCTCTATCGCCTGTGCGGCGACTGGAACCCGATGCACGTCGATCCGGACTACGCCGCCCGGGCCGGCTACGAGAAACCGTTCCTGCATGGTCTGTGCACCTTCGGCTACCTCGGCCGCCATGTGATCAAGGCGTTCTGCGGCAACGATTCGCGTCTGTTCAAAAGCGTTCGCGCGCGTTTCGCCTCCATCGTGATGCCCGGCGACACCCTGGAAACCCGTATGTGGCGCGAATCGCCGACACGCATCATCGTCGAGATGCGTGCGGTCGAGCGGGACGTCGTTGTATTGAAAAATGGTGCGGTCGAATTGTTCGAGTCCGTGCCGGCCTGATTCCCTGGCCACCTGCCGCTTCCATGAACGGGAGGCGGCAGTTTTTCTATTTCAGGAGAGCACGATGCAACGTTGCGTCAATGTGATTGGCGTAGGTATGTCGCCCTTCAGTCCTGCAGCGCTGGGTCCCGATCCGCCAGTCCTGATCAGCACTACGATACGGCAGGCGCTCATCGATGCCGGCTTGTCCGCGAGCAATATAGCGGCGGTCTATGCCGTTACGGGGACAATGGATAGCGCAACATTGCAGCGTGCTCTGCAACCAGTGGGGCTAGCGCATGTTCCGCTGTGTCATTTTCCGGAGGATGGCACCGATGGCAGTGCTTTGCTGGCACGCGCTTGTCAGGCCATTGCCCTCGGGCAGGTGCAAAGCATTCTGGTGCTGGGCATTCAGGGCGCACCGGCCATGCCAGCTTCAAACCTCGACTTCGAAAGCCTCGGTGCCGGGGCGCGGGAGTACATGGCGCGTTACCGGATTCGACGAGAGACCCTCGCCATGATCGCCGTCAAGGCGCGCCAGCATGCCATGCACAATCCGCTGGTCGCATTCAAAGGCGCACTCACCATGGATCAGGTGTTGGCCGCCGAGATAATTGCCGACCCGCTCACCCATCCGCAGTTTGCGTGGGCCAGTTCGGGGGTCGCAGCGGTATTGCTGTGTTCCAGTGAATTTGCAAAACGCCGCAGCAACGGCGCGGTCGTTTGCCTTGCTGCCCAGGCATGCGTGTCCCCGCACCAGGTGAATGGCTTCGATCGGGGGGCGAGCTTCACTGGCGTAAACTATGACGTCAATGTCGCCGCCGCCCGAGAGTTGTATGAGCAAGCGGGCAGGGGGCCGCAGGAAATTACCGTCTGCGAGCTGCACGACGTCAGCACCGTGAGCGAGTTGCTGCTTTATGAGGCGCTGGGTTTCTGTCCGGAAGGCAACGGTGAGAAAATGGTCGAAGATGGCGACAATACCTACGGCGGCAATCTGGTCATCAATCCTTCCGGTGGCCTGTTGACATTGGGTCATGCGGGGGCGGCAAGCGCTTTGGCACAATGTATAGAGCTGGTGCACCAGCTGCGTGGGAGCGCCGGCCGGCGGCAGGTCGCCGATGCGCAACTGGCCCTTCAGCACCAGACAGGTAACGACGGCACGGTGACGACGACGCTTTTTCAACGCGGTTGAATATTGCCGCGAACAGGCGTTTCGACGGGCGAGGAACAGAATAATTTCAATAGGTGGAAGACCACCCTTCAAATGCGGGATCTGTCATGAACAACAACAATAACCACCCGACACTGTTACATCGCTTCCTTCATTGGGAGCACAGCACGCCAGACTCGATTTACCTGACTCAACCCTTGCCCGATGGCAGTGTGCAAGACTTCAGCTGGCGTGAAGTGGGCGACCAGGCGCGGCGTATGGCCGCTCACCTGCAGAGCCTGGATTTGCCAGCGAAATCTTCCATTGGCATCTACGGCAAGAACACGGCCCACTGGATCATCGCTGACCTGGCGATCTGGATGGCCGGACACGTCAGCGTCCCGCTGTACACAACGGCCAATAGCGACACCGTGCGCTATGTGCTGGAGCATGCAGAAATACGGCTGCTTTTCGTCGGTCGCCTTGAAGGCGACGCGGCTGGCTGGAATGCTGTGTGTACCTCGATTGCGCCCGACTTGCCATTGATTGATTTGCCTATGTCCGGCTGCGGCAAGGGTAAGTCCTGGGAGCGCATCGTCTTGAGTCAGTCGCCGCTGCAGGCGGTGGTCGAACCGGCACCAGGCGAACTTGCCACCATCATCTATACCTCGGGCAGCACCGGCGATCCCAAGGGTGTGATGCACAGCTTCGGTGCCATGTACACCGCACCGGCGGCGACCGGCTGCATGTATGCCAACGGCCAGGGCACGAGTCGCAGTGATCGGCTGCTTTCCTACCTTCCCCTGGCTCATACCGCCGAACGGGCGGTGGTGGAAGCGGTGTCGCTGTACAGCGGATGCCGGGTGTTCTTCAACCTGGGCCTGGAAACCTTCAGTGACGACCTGCGCCGTGCGCGTCCAACCATTTTCCTGTCCATGCCGCGGTTGTGGGGCAAGTTCTATCAGGGCATCAACGAACGGATCGATCCTGCCAAACAGGCCGCCGCCTTTGCCGATCCGATAGCAGGCAAGCTGATGAAGGAGCAGATTCTATCGGCCCTTGGGCTTGACCAGGTGCATACCGGCCTGTCCGGTTCCGCGCCCTTGCCGGTCAAGGTGATGGAGTGGTACCGCGAGCTGGGTCTCGAGTTGCTTGAAGGCTATGGCATGTCGGAGAATTTCGGCACCTCGCACTTCAGCCTGCCGGGCCAGGTCCGTGTCGGCTACGTTGGCGCCGCGATCCCGGGTGTCGAATGCCGTATCGGTAACGACAACGAAATTCTGGTGAAAAGCCCGGCGCAGATGCTGGGCTATTACAAGCGACCTGAGCTGACCGCACAGAGCTACACCGCCGACGGCCTGTTCTGCACCGGCGATCGTGGCGAACTGGACGAGCAGGGGCGCCTGCGGATCACCGGGCGGGTCAAGGAGTTGTTCAAGACCGCCAAGGGCAAGTATGTCGCGCCTGTGCCGATCGAAGCCAAATTGGGCAATCATCCGCGTGTCGAGGCATCCTGCGTGACCGGCGTCGGGCTGGCGCAGCCGCTGGCCTTGCTCAACGTCTCAGCCGAGACCCGCGCCGCCCTGGCCACGGCCGAGGGCCGTGACAAGGTTGCCACCGAGCTTGAGGTGTTCCTGGCAGAGGTCAATGCCCAGTTCGAGTCTCATGAGCAACTGGGGTGCCTGGTGGTTGTCGCTGAACCCTGGACTGTCACCAATGCGCTGCTGACACCGACCCTCAAGATACGCCGCAACTTGATCGAAGACCGCTATCAGAGCCAGATCGAAGCGTGGGACGCGAGTCGCAACAAGGTTGTTTTCGAGTAGTGCTTCACACCGCTGTAACCGAGCCGACCTTTTGGGTCGGCTTTTTTTTAGCTGGCGAGTCTGGGGGCGGCTGTGGGAGCTTGCCTGCGATAGCGGCATGATGACCACCATTGCATCGCCAGCAAGCCGGCTCCTACAGATGGGTGTCACACCACAAATTCAACATACTCCGCAAATCCTGTGGGAGCTGGCTTGCCAGCGATGGCGGCCTCATAGTCGACCAATCACTCGCGGTCGTACCGATCAAATTGTAGGAGCGAGCCTGCTCGCGAAGGCGGCCTGACAGCGGACCTATTGTTTGTTGTCGGTGTACATATCCATTCCTGCGGTAACGGTCACTTATGGTTCCGCTCTTACAGCGGGTCACTTGGAAGAGCCCCAAGTAACCAAGGGCTCTTGCCCCTGACGTTCGGTGCCTCGCTGTGGCTCGGCATGCCCTCGCTCCGGTCCTGCTCCGTGGGCCCGCCGCGATCGGCCATCCATGGCCGTACGCGGCTAACCCGGCATCCATGCCGGGTTGCCCACTGCGCAGAACCTCCACTCGGCCTCTCGAGGGGGCAAGAAAATCAAAAGCCAGGTCAAAAGCCAAAGCGAGGCGGCCTACGAGCCGACCTGATTTTTCGGGTGTACCCGATCCCCCGTGGGAGCTGGCTTGCCGGGTCGCCGCATCGCAGCGATAGCGGAGTGTCAGTCGCCAGTGATGTTGGGTGTACCGGCCTCACCGCGAGCAAGCTTGCTCCTGCAGGGACGCCCAACGCAAAACGCCCCGCAAGCGGGGCGTCTCTTCAAGCGTTGTTTCCCGGGTCAGCGAATACCGGCGTTACGCAACGCGGCGGGGGTGAAGTCCGCCAGTTTGGTGCGGGTACCGTACTGCGGTGCCGATTTAGCCTCGTTGCTCATCGCCGCGACGATGTAGCGCCCGGCGAGGAGGTCGTAGAACCCTTGTGCGGCGGGTGCATTCAGGCCTTTCTCGTAATTGTTGTAGGTGTAGTTTTCAGCCACACGCCAGAGCTGGCCGCGACCGTCGTAATGGTCCACCTCGACCAGCGTCCAGGTGTCTTCATCAAAGTACATGTCGCGCTTGGCATAGATGTGTCGTTGACCGGCCTTCAGCGTCGCCTGCACTTGCCATACGCGATGCAGCTCGTAGCGGGTCAGGTCCTGGTTGATGTGACCGGGCTTGATGATGTCCGCGTACTTCAGGCTTGGCGACTGCAGCTTGTAGTTGTTGTAGGGAATGTACATCTCCTTCTTGCCGATCAGCTTCCAGTCGTAGCGATCCGGGGAGCCATTCATCATGTCGGCGTTGTCGGACGTGCGCATGCCGTCCGAGGCCAGGCCAGGAGCATCGTAGGCAAGCTGTGGCGCGCGACGAACACGGCGTTGACCGGCGTTGTAGGCCCAGGCCTTGCGTGGCTCTGTCACCTGGTCGATGGTTTCATGGGCCATGGAAACTGTGCCAGCCAGGCGCGCGGGCGCGTCGACGGAGAAAATGTAGTAGTAGAGGATGTTCTTCTCCGCCTGCAGGTCTACGCCATCCATGTATTGCGGGAAGCTGTTCTGGTCGTGGGTCTCGACGATGGTGTAGTCGCCATTGACCTGCGGCACAGCCTGAACCGACCAGCGCTCGACGTTCTCACCGCGGAAACGGGTCACATGGTTCCAATAGACCTCGACGCCACTCTTGGGGATCGGGAAGGCGTAATAACGCGAATCGGCAAAGTTGGTCAGGCCAGTACCTTCGTTGACCGTCTGCACATTGACCGCACTTTTCTTCGCCGCAGCGTAGATACCCACGGGCACCGCAGCGGTACGGTGACTCGGATAGACCGGGATTTTGTACGTATCCGGATAACGCTGGAACATGCCGAGCTGGCCAGGCGTCAGCTTGTCCTTGTACTGCTGGACATTGGCCGCCGTTATGGTGAACAGGGGCTTCTCGTTCTTGAAGGGGTCAGCCAGGAAACCCTTGCCGTCCACCGGTGCCGCGCCGGCTTTGAGGCCGCCGTCCCAAGCGGGAATGCTTTTGTCGGCGTTGCCTTCCTTCTGCGCGCCAAGTGGCGTCAGGGTAGTCCCGAGTTGTGCCGCCTCCTGTTCGCTGACGGCGGCCATGACGCCGGTGGCCAGCAGGGAGAGCGCCAGGCCTGCGCAGGTGATGATCTTGCTTGCTTTCATGGATATACCCTCTGTTCTGTTGCGGCTCAGAAGTTGACGCCGAAGCTGAGCGAGACGAAGTCCCGGTCGGTGGTGGTGTTGAAATGGCCGCCAAAGAAGTCCGTGTAGCTCAGGCTTGCGGTGTAGGTGGAGAGGTAGTCGGCATCCACGCCGACGCTGACGGCTTTGGCGCCTTCCTCGAAGTTAGGTCCCCATCCGTCCACGTCATGGGACCAGGCCAGGTTCGGCGAGAGGTTGATGCCAGCGATGACGTTGGTGTAGTCCAGCTTCGCTCGCGCTCGATAACCCCAGGAGTCGGTGGTGTAGAAGCCGTGGCTGTTGCACTCTTTCTGTGGGTTGGTCGCGGTGGCGCAGACGGTCGCATTCTGGGTACCGGGGAACTCACCGGCGCCAAACACCGGGCTACGGCCGAAACGGACGTCGGTGCCATCAGCCGGGCCCAGGCCATTGATGCGGTTGTAGCCGACTTCGCCTATCAGGGTCAGACGGCTGGCCCCCAGGACCTGATCGAAGAACTGTGTGGCCGTCACCTGCGCCTGCATCACCGGCATCCGCTTGTAGCCGGGAAGGTCACCGCCCAGGGCCTGCGCGGTTTCGCCGGAAGTGAAGAGCGGCGAGGTCTGGGTACGGAAATTGGTATCGGTGGATTGGATCGCTGCCAGGTTCAGGTCGGCGGTGTTGATCTGCAGCGGCATGTTGGGACGGTAACTCAGCTCGCCACCCACAGAGGTCTCGCCCAGAGTGGTCTGGAAGCTCAGCCCGTAAAGACGGATATCTTCCGGATAATCGACGAAGTAACGCGCGGCGCGCACCCGGTCGAATTGGTTCTGGGCCACGCCAAGCGTTCGGGCAGCCGCCGGCAGGGCGGCCACCTGGGCAGCTGTAATCGGTGCGACCGTGGTTTGCTTGAAACTCAGGTAAGGGTTTCGGCTGTGGTAATTCATGGCATAGAAGCCGAACTCGGTGTCGTGCAGGTCTGGGGCGAACCAGCGCAAGGCGATGCCGTATTGGCCACTGTCTCGCGGATCATTGTCCTTGTCGCGAGGCATAAAGACGTCGTCGACCACACTACCGCCGAGAATTTGCGCGGCGGTCGCGGTGTTGCGTGCCACGCCAGGGGCGAGGTCAGGCCCGGCGAACACCAGGCGGTCGTTGCATCCCTGGGGCAGGGGGTCGGAACCGAAGAAAGTGCCGCAGTTGTCGACCACCGAATTGGCCCATTCGAGCTGATAGAAGCCCTCGACCGTGAGGTTTTCCGCCAGGCCCTGGGACACATAGAGCATGTTGACCGGAATCAGGCCTTCCTTGACCTCGGCGCCTGGACGACGCAGGGCAGCGACGTCGATCGGGTTGATGCTGTTGATCGAGTTGCCGATAAAGGTGCTTTCGCCCCAGCTCACCACCTGCTTGCCAAGGCGCACGTTGCCAGGCAGATCGCCGAGGTTGTAGTTGTGGTAGACGAACGCATCGAGGAATTCGGCGCCGGACGATTTGGCCAGATCGTCACGCCCGCTGTCGTCGATATCGTAGAACCGTCGGTGTTCGTCCTTCAATTCGAAGTCGTACCAGTATTTGCCACGCACGAAGAGGCCGCTGTCGCCGTACTTCAGTTCAAGATCATGCACGCCCTTGAAGATCTTCGAGAAGGTCTCGCCCTTCTTGAAGTTCTGCCGGTTGTCATCCGCCGTGCGGGTGGCCGACTCACCGCGCAAGCCAACGGTGTTCGCGGCGTTGACGAACTTGGGGTCCGGCCCGCGCAGGGCCCAACTGGAGCCGACGGACAGGGACGAATCGAACTGACCTTCGATTTCACCGATCTGGAAATCGACGGCATTGGCGCTGGCGCATGTCCCAAGGCCCACCGCCAGGGCCAGCAGGTGAGGGCGCAATACGATTTGCGTACTGGTAGAGGACCGCAGGCGTTGGGAGCTCATATGTCTTACGAAAGTCACGTGTTGGTTACCCCTCTGATCTTGTTGTTATGGTGTGCCGCCACGTAACGCTAACGCCGGGATCCTTTGTGCCTCCCCCTCAAGTGGGGGGGGATACCCCCCCTCTTGTCGCTTCCCCTGAATGCTGCAGACCAGGCCGTCATGCCCCCTCCACCCGGGGGGGCATGGGGAACTCCTCTGTACGTGACCATCGTTCGACGGTTTGCTGCGCTCTCCTCCAGGCTGGGGCGAGCGGCACAAGCCTTGATAACTGACCTTGGAGAAAGTGATGTCGCAGAAAGTATTTGTTGCCGGTGTCGGCATGATCCCGTTTGCCAAGCCCGGCCAGAGCGGTACCTATATCGAAATGGGTGCGCAAGCCATTCGCCAGGCTCTGCAGGATGCCGGCCTGGACTACCGCAAGGTGCAACAGGCTTACGCAGGCTATGTTTACGGCGACTCAACCAGCGGCCAGTCGGCGCTTTACGAAGTGGGCCTGACCGGGATTCCGGTCATCAACGTCAACAACAACTGCGGCAGCGGTTCCTCCGCGCTCTACCTGGCGCGCCAGGCTGTGGAAAGCGGCGCCGTGGATTGCGCCCTGGCTTTTGGCTTCGAGCAGATGCAACCCGGTGCCCTGAAGGCCCATTGGCTTGACCGTCCGATCACCTACGGCAAGGGCCATGAAGTGGCTGACGCGATCTTCCCGGAAGGCCGTGAAATGCCGGACGCCCTGAAATTCTTCGGTGGCGCGGGCAAAGAGCACATGGAGAAATACGGCACGAAGATGGAAACCTTCGCCGCCATTCGCGCCAAGGCCAGCCGTCACGGCGCCAACAACCCGTTGTCGGTGTTCAAGAAGGTGCTGACTACTGAAGAAGTCATGGCCGACCAGGTGATTTTCCCCGGCGTCATGACCCGACTGATGGCGTGCCCGCCGACCTGCGGCGGTGCCGCGGCTATCGTCGTTTCCGAGCGATTCGCCAGGCAACACGGTCTGCGTACCGACGTCTGCATCCTCGCCCAGGCCCTGGTGACCGATCAGCCGGATGCGTTCGATCCTCCTTCGCTGATCAGCATCGTCGGGGTCGGCATGACCCGTCAGGCTTCGACACAAGTGTACGAGAAGGCCGGCGTCGGCCCTGAAGACATTCGCATCTGCGAGCTGCACGACTGCTTCGCCCATAACGAACTGTTGACCTACGAAGGGCTGGGTTTCTGTCCTGAAGGCGGCGCCGAAAAATTCGTGATGGACGGCGACAACACTTATGGCGGGCAGGTGGTGATCAACCCGTCGGGCGGCCTGCTGTCCAAAGGTCACCCGCTGGGTGCCACCGGTCTGGCCCAATGCTACGAGCTGACCCACCAGTTGCGCGGCACTGCCGACAAACGCCAGGTGGAAAACATCCAGCACGCCTTGCAGCACAACCTGGGCCTGGGCGGCGCCGGCATCGTGACCCTCTTCGGTCGCGGCTGATGATACGGCGCGCCCGTTTTGGGCGCGTCCTTTCCTTGACTGACAAGACTGACTGACAGGACTGCCTGACATGCCAGACAAGAGTCTGATCGGCCGCTCATTGGGCGTGACCCGTTGCGAAGTTGAAAGGGGCCGCCTGCGCTTTTTCGCCAAGGCCATCGGCGAAACCGACCCGGTGTACACCGATGAAAACGCCGCTCGGCAGGCCGGGCACCGGTCATTGCCGGTACCGCCCAGTTTCCTGATGTGCCTGGAAGCCGAAGGGCGTGACAGCGACCATATCGTTCAGGACATTTTCGGCTTCGATCTGGGGCGCATCCTGCATGCCGAGCAGGGCTTCGACTATCACGCGATGGCCTACGCCGGCGACGTGCTCACCTTCGATACCCGGGTGGTGGATGTCTACGAAAAGAAAGGCGGCGCGCTGACCTTCGTGGTGCAACAGACCCGCGTCACCAACCAGGAAGGTCGGCACATCGCTGATATCCGCTCGTCACTCGTGCAGCGCTGAGGAGCCCGTCATGAACCTATCCCAGTTGCGTGATGTGCAAATCGGCTTCGAACTGCCGCCGCTGACGTTACCAGCCGTCAATCGCACTACGCTGGCGTTGTATGCGGGGGCCTCGGGTGATCACAACCAGGTGCACATCGACCTGGACTTCGCCCGCAAGGCCCGCCAGCCCGATGTCTTCGCTCACGGCATGCTCTCGGTGGCCTACCTCGGCCGCCTGCTCACTGCCTGGGTACCGCAGCGGCAGATCCGCAGCCTGGCGGTGCGATTTACCGGTATCACCCAGCTCGCCCACATACCCGCGTGTCACGGCAAGGTCGTCGAACTGTTCGAGTTCGACGGCGAACGACGCATGCGCCTGGCGATCCGCTGCGTCAATCAATACGGCGACGAGAAACTGGTCGGCGAAGCCACCATCGCCTTTATCTGAATCCAACAAAAGCAAGGAATATCCCCATGAAAAAACTCGAAGGCAAAGTCGCCCTGGTGACCGGTTCCGGCCGCGGCATCGGCCGCAGTGTCGCCCTGAAACTGGCGAGTGACGGCGCGCGCGTCGTGGTCAACGACCTGGACGCTGGTCCCGCTGAAGAAGTGGTCGCTGAAATCCGAGCCCTTGGCGGCGATGCCGTCGCGTGTGTCGGCAGCGTCACGGCGGCCGATTTTGCCGACCGTTTCGTCAAGACCGCGGTCGACAACTACGGCGCTATCGACATCATCGTCAACAACGCCGGCTACACCTGGGACAACGTGATCCAGAAGATGAGCGACGAGCAGTGGTACGCGATCATCGACTGCCACATCACCGCGCCGTTCCGCATCCTGCGCGCTGCTCAGCCGATCATCAGCGCAATGGCCAAGAAAGAGGCCGCCGAAGGTCGCGTGGTCAATCGCAAGGTGGTCAACATCGCGTCGACCTCCGCTGGCGGCAACCCGGGGCAGGTCAACTACTCCACGGCCAAGGCCGGCGTGCTGGGCATGACCAAATGCCTGGCCAAGGAATGGGGACGCATGAAGGTCAACGTAAACGCTGTTGCTTTCGGCCATATCGAGACCCGTCAGACGCAACCGGTGGAAGGCGATCCGCGTTTCATCAACATCGAAGGCCGCGAGATCAAGGTGGGCATCAGTCCGGCCATTGTCGAGCAGTCCAGGAACATGATTCCGCTGGGACGTCCGGGCAATACCGAAGAGGCTGCCGGTGCCGTGTATCTGTTCTGCATCCCGGAATCGGATTACGTCAGCGGCCAGGTACTGGTCTGCGGCGGTGGTCTGGGTAACGTCTGAGAACCGGGCGGGGCGTTCCGGCGCTCCGCCATCCTGGAGTGCATGGCCATGACAGTGCCAATTTCCGGTAACCCCAAACGACGCCTGCTGCATACCCGCAAGGTGGTTTGCACCGGGTATGAGCGCGATGACGGCCTTTTCGATATCGAAGGATGCTTGCTCGATACCAAGGGTGTCGACACCGAGTTCGCCTACGGAACCATTCCCGCCGATGGTGTGCTGCATTACATGCGCATCACCATGACCATCGACCAGAAAATGGAAATCCGCCAGCTCAAAGCCGTCTCCGAGCAGGCGCCTACGCCCGTGTGCAGCCATATCAACCGAGCCTACGCGGCATTGGTGGGGCTGCGCATCGGCGCCGGTTTCAAGAAACGCGTCGCTGAGCGCGTCGGCGGTTTGAAGGGCTGTACCCATCTCACCGAATTGCTTGGCCCGATGGCAACCACCGCCATCCAGACCATGGCCCCCGTGATGCAAAAACGCCTGCGCCAGCGTGCTGCTGCCGATCCGGATTTCAAGATGCCCGATCACTGGGTGGTCGGCACCTGCCATGCCTACCATCCCGATGGCGATGCCGCGCGCCGCGTCAATGCGTGGCGCCCCGGCGATGACTCGTCAAAGAGCTGAAATGGTGTGCGCCATGCTCCAGCAGAGGGGCATGGCGGGGGGGCTGCAGCGCCTACTTTTCGTCGATTTTCTGCGCCGTCTGTCTTCTGGCAACGCGTCTGCCTTTCACCGCCCCGGGTGTCTCGACGTTAGCTGCCTTGATCGCCACGGCCTTCATTTCCTCGTAGGAGTCCTTCAGGCACTGTGCAAGGAAGTCCGGGTCGGGAACGACATTCGGTGAACTGGTCAGTGAGATGAACATCTTCCCGCAGTAGCTGGTGGGGTTCCAGATCAACGACAGGCCATCGACCAATGGGCCAACGCCACACCAGTACACCAGCCTGGCGCCGAGCATGTAGAGCGGAACATTGGGGCCCGGGACGTTGGTCACCATGCAATTGTGCAACACCACCGGACCTTTGCCGCCCATGCCCATCAGCGTCGCGAGGCGACCGGCGAGACCCAGGGTAGCCGGGGGCGCGAATTTCTGCAGGTTGGTCAAGTCATTCGCACCCACCGCATTCTGGATCGCCTTGGATTGCGAGGTGGCGGCCTGCAACGCTTGGAGCCGGGCGACCGGGTCCTCGATGTCTGTGCGCAGGGGAAAGGTGAGCATCGACACAGTGTTGCCAGCGGCGACGGATTCATTGCCCTGGCGGGTATTGACCGGTGCCAGGGTCACCAATGACTTCTCCGGCAGTTCATCCTTCGCAATCAGGTAGCGACGCATTGCCCCGCCGACCAAGGCCAGGACTGCGTCGTTGACCGTCGCTGCGGGTACCAGGCTTTTGATCTGTTTCACTACGGTGAGATCGAGGGTGACCGAATCCCAGACTCGACTGGACGTCACATTGCCGTTGAAGCGGGTGCGGGGCGCGCCGCCTTCGGAGCCAAGTACCGAATGAACAATTTTGCGCAGGCTGGCCACGGTGAGCCTGGGCAGCACGCGGGCCAGCGGCAGGGCCATACGTGCGGAGGCCGTGATGTTGTCAGTGAGCATGCGGCTGACCGTGTCCAGCGGGCCCCATCGCAGCGGCGAGCTGGCCGCCGCCGGCTTTTTATCAACCACCGCGACGGGCTTTCCCTGCGCGCCGGCCAGATCGTGCAAGGCCCAGGTCAGTTCTGCTGCTGCGGCGCCGTCCATCGCGGCATGGTGTGTCTTGGTCAGGATGGCGAAGCTGCCCTTGGGGATGCCCTCGATATTGTCCAGGCCCTCGATCACATACATCTCCCAGGGTGCCCGGGAAAGATCCACCGAGCGGGCATGGATGCGAGACACCATGATGCAGAACTGGCGCCAGTCGCCCGGCTTGGGCAGTGCGAAATGGCGAACGTGGAAGTCGATGTCGAACAGGTCGTCTTCCACCCAATAGGGATAGCCGAGACCGAAGGGGACCTGGACGATCTTGCGCTTGAACACCGGTGAAACGTCGAGGCGCTCGGAGATATGGTGAACGATCTCCCGAAAGCCGAGGCGTTGCCCCTCTACCGTCGACTGATCATAGATGTAGATCATGGTGCAGTGCGACGCGGCATGGGGACGATCGACGTTCAGAAACAGGGCGTCTTGCCCACTCAGTTTGCTCATCGTTGAAGCTCTCGCTAGGTGGTGGATGTGAACTGGCTGAATCCGAAGAACTGACCGACGAGTTCGTCCGGGCCCCGTCAAGGCGACGAAGGTCGATGTTTGGCAGATTCGTCGATCTGTAACTCACCCGTCCCCCTGCAAAAGGGGGGGCATGCGCGGCCGGCGCGGTCTTTATTCTGTTGGTTATCGGAGGGACCTGCGCGTCGCTGGGGTGCACAAGTCGACCCTCGTCCGGGGAGAGGATTTTGCGTGTGGAATGAACAGCAATACTTGAGTGACGCAGGGGCTGGTATTGCTCGCAGTCCCTGGTGGGAGCGTTTGTCCGAAGACTTCTGGCGGCAATCCGATGGGACTGAACTGGATGCCCGGCACCCGTTGATGATCCATGGAGCCGCCGCCATCGAGCGGGTGATGCGCACTTCACTGTCGGCTACGGTGGCGGTGAGCGCACTCGCGACGCTATCCAAACGTGGCCGCCTGCAGCGCGAGTTCGAGGCTTTGCGCTTCTATGAACCGCTGGCGCGAGCGGCAGACGCCTCTTGTGTATTCCTGCCACCACCGAAGGACATCGTCATCTCAGAGCGCGTGTTGCCCGGTAAGGACATACGCCGCGTCCAATTGCGTTTCGCAAGCCCGTTCAAACCGCTTAATCCGTTCGCCCGCCAGCAGTTCGAGGCTATGCAACGCAACGCGTGCGCTCATGCCCAGCACTGGTGCCATGGCGACCGGCCGCGGCCGACGCTGATCGTCATCCATGGCTTCGCCGCCGACCCGCACTGGCTGAACGCCCATGCCCTGTCGCTGACTGGTCTATATCGGCAGGGCTACGACATTCTGCTGTTCACTTACCCGCACCACGGCCTGCGCGCCGAACCTGGCAACTGGTTCAGCGGCCAGGGACTGTTCGGCAGTGGGCTGGTGGCGTTTAACGAAGCACCGCTTCATGCGATCCACGACCTGCGGGTGTTCATCAACTATCTGCAGGGGCGCGGTGTCGAGGGTATCGGTGTGACGGGCATTTCTCTCGGCGGATATACCGCGGCACTGCTGGCGGCCGTAGACGAGCGGCTGGCCTGGTGCGTGCCGATAGTGCCCGCGGTCAGCCCGGTTGATGTGTTTCTTGAGTGGCAGCCCACAGGGCTACTGCTCTCCCGGTTGATGCGTAGCCAGGGCATTGGAGTCGCCCAAATGCGTGGATTGCTTGCGGTGCACAACCCGCTGACCTATGCCCCGTGCCTGGACGGCGGGCGCATGCTGATCATTGGCGGCGCGGGAGACCGGGTCACCATGCCACGACATGTGCGCCTGCTGCACCAGCACTGGTCGGGCAGCGCGTTGCACTGGTTTCCCGGCAATCACATCCTGCATCTGGGCCGAGGTGAGTATCTGGCGCGCATGGGCGAATTGATGGATCGATACGCCAAACCGTAGGCACGAGCTTGCTCGCGAAAAACGCCCGGACAACGCGATCATCCAGACAGGGCCCGTCAGGCGAAGTGGTTCGTACGGCGAGTATAAGCAACAGGTGGGCGCGCGCCTCCGGATTCGCGGAGTCGAACAAGGACATCCAACTCACTGAAAATACGGGTTTATTTGCTGTCGGCTGAAGGCGGATTGGCGACGTCTCCGGATAACGGGGTACCCACTCGGAAGGAGGGGGGAGGGACACCAAGGCGACCCGCTACGGTATCGGCCTGGAGCCTCACGCCAGACAAGCGGAGGAAGTCAAAAGCACCACCTGGAGATACTTTCCGATGCTATCAATGGCATTCAATACCACCCGCTCGATCATCATCGAACGCGGTGCCGCCACCCGTCTTGCCTCGCAGGTGCTTGATCTGGGGGCCAGCTCTGTGCTGATAGTGACCGACGCAGGTGTCATGGCAGCCGGGCTGCTCGATCCGGTGCTGTCCGGGTTTGCCGCAGCGGGAGTACCGGCCCGGGTATTTGCCGAGGTACTGGCAGACCCGCCGGAGTCGGTGATCCTCGCGGCGGTTGAAGCGGGCAGGGCCTGTGACGCGGATTGCGTGATCGGTTTTGGCGGCGGCAGTTCGCTGGATGCCGCCAAGCTGGCTGCGTTGCTGCTACGTGGCGGCGAAGAGCTGGCACAGATCTATGGCATCAACCAGAGCAAGGGTGCGCGCCTGCCGCTGATCCTGGTGCCGACCACTGCCGGCACCGGCTCCGAGGTGACTGCAGTCTCGGTGGTTACCACCGGTGCCGGTGAAAAAAACGTAGTTATCTCACCCACCCTGCTGCCGGATCTGGCGGTGCTGGATGCCGAGCTGACGCTGGGATTGCCAGCGCATATCACCGCCGCGACCGGTATTGATGCCATGGTCCATGCGGTAGAGGCATACACCAGCCGCCACCTGAAAAATCCGATCTCCGACTGCCTCGCCAAAGATGCGTTGCGCCTGCTCTGCGGCAGCCTTTATCAAGCCTGCCACGATGGAGCCGATCTGGTCGCTCGGGAAAACATGCTGCTGGGGGCGTGCCTGGCCGGGATGGCCTTTGCCAATTCACCGGTAGCGGCGGTACACGCGCTGGCCTACCCGATTGGTGCGCGTTTCCATGTGCCGCATGGGCTATCCAACGCCCTCGTGCTCGGTTCAGTGATGCGTTTCAATCTGGAGGAGGCGACGCCTCTCTACGCGGAGTTGGCCGAGATCGTGCTGCCGGACGTTTGCGGTGGCAAACGCGAGAAGGCGCAAGCACTGGCCGATCACCTGGGTGCCTTGGCAGGCAAGTTGAACCTGCCGACCCGCTTGCGTGACGTGGGTATCGGCGAGGCCGACATAGAGGCCTTGGCAGAAGATGCGATGAAGCAATCACGCCTGCTCGGCAACAACCCGCGCACGGTAAATCTGGCCGATGTTCGGGCCATTTACCGGGAGGTGCTATGAGCATCAAGGCCTACCGTCCCCGACGCGAGGATTTTCGCTACTTCCACACCATCGGTACGCGCTGGGCAGACCATGACTCCTATGGTCATGTGCAGAACATCGTCTACTACTCGTTCTTCGATTCGGCGATCAGTCATTTTCTGGTGGAGCAGGGCACCCTGGAAATCAACAGCAGCCCGGTTATCGGCCTGATAGTCGAGTCAAGCTGTACTTTCTTCTCGCCTATCACCTTTCCCGACCGGGTGACGGTGGGCTTGCGCATCAACCATCTGGGCAACAGCAGTGCGCGATACGAACTCGGCATTTTCCGCAACGAAGAGTCCGAGGCGTCCGCGCTGGGATATGTCGTCTATGTGTACGTGGATCGCGCCAGCAACGCCCCGGTCCCCATACCACAAATGGTTCGGGAGCAATTGCGCCGGCTTGCCGACTGATACCTGCATCAACGTGTGAGCGGTCAATCCCCCTCGACTTGAGGGGGTATCCCTTTTGCCGCGGCGGGTGACCATCGGTGCACTGTGGCAGAGCAGGGTACGCGCTGCTTCAGGCTCGTCAGCTCGTTACAAGGACTTCCTCGTGAACAAGAACACTATAAAACGCGTTGTCATGGTTGCATTGCTGGCATTGCTCTCCCAGGCACAACTGTCCGTTGCAAATCCACTGACACCGGCCGAAGCCCGTGTCATCGCCAGGCAAGCCTACATTTACGGGTTTCCCCTGGTGGACCACTACCGCGTCCAATACACCTATTTCCAGGACCGGCAGCACCCGGAATACAAGGCTCCGTGGAATACCCTGCACAACACGGCGCGCATCTACACCCCTGACGACAAGGCCTATCCGACACCCAACGCCGATACACCGTACTCCCAACTCGGTGCGGACTTGCGCAGCGAACCGTTGGTGTTGACCCTGCCGGCAGTGGAGAAGGGACGCTACTACTCGGCGCAGTTTGTCGATGCCTACACCTATAACTTCGGCTATGTCGGCAGCCGTACAACCGGTAACGCAGGTGGTACTTTCCTGCTGGCAGGGCCCGATTGGAAAGGCACAGTGCCGCCGGGCATCGACCGTGTCTTTCGCTCCGAAACCCGCTTTGCCTTCGTCTTTTACCGCACCCAGCTGGAGGGGCCGGACGACCTCGAGAACGTCAAGCGGATACAGGCCGGCTACAAAGTTCAGCCACTGTCCGCGTTCCTCGGCAAACCGGCACCTGAGCCAGCGCCCCCGGTCGATTTCCTGGTGCCGCTGAGCGCCGAAGCAGAACGAAGCAGCCTGGCGTTCTTCAACCAGTTGAACTTCGTCCTCGGTTTCTGTCCGATACATCCATCCGAAACCGGGCTGATGCAGGCGTTTGCAAAACTGGGTGTTGGCCCGGGCCTGACCTTTGATGAGCAAGCATTACCCGATGACATTCGTGAGGCCATCAAGGCGGGCATTGCCGACGCATGGAAAGACTTCGAGGCGCTTGGCCAGCAGGTCGCCCGAGGGGAGATTTCTACTTCGCGCTTCCTCGGTAGCCGCGAGTTCATTGGCAACAATTACCTGTATCGCATGCGGGCGACCGTCACAGGCCTCTACGGCAATGACCGGGAAGAGACCCTGTATCCACCGTTCTATCTCGACGCCAGCGGACAGAAGCTCGACGCTTCGCGGCATCGTTACACCCTGCGTTTTGCGCCGGGGCAGTTGCCGCCGGTAAACGCCTTCTGGTCGTTGACCCTGTACGACGCCCAGCGGTTCCTGGTCGCCAATCCCTTGAACCGTTACCTGATCAATTCGCCGATGCTGGCCAATCTCAAGCGCGACTCCGATGGCGGCATCACCTTGTATATCCAGCACCAGCAGCCGGAGGGTGAACAACTGGCCAACTGGTTGCCAGCGCCCGACGGTCCGTTCTACATCGCGGGCCGTCTCTACTGGCCAAAACCCGAAGCCCTTGAAGGTCGGTGGCAAGCACCGAAGGTTCAGCGCGTCGATTGAACCCGTTCTCGCGACAAACACCACAGGATGCAGACCATGCAGATGTTAAAAGCACCCATACTCGCGCTCATTCTTATCGCGCCGCTGTGCTTCGGTACTGTCGTGCCGAAAATGACCACGCCAGTCACGGCGGACAATTTCGTGCGCGCCGAGTCCGATAAATTCTTTTCCCGGGTCGTTGGGCGGGGCGGGTTCGGCAAGTTCGTGCACAACCGTGAACTGGTACCAGTCGACAGTCAGGTGGTCATCCGTCCGAACCGTGACACCCTGTACTCATCGGCCGTGTTCGACCTGGATGCGGGACCGGTGACCGTCACGCTGCCTGATGCCGGCCAGCGATACTTTTCGCTGATCGCTATCAACGAAGATCAATACACCCAGCCGTTGATGTACAAGCCCGGCAGTTATCACTTCACCCGCGAGGCCATCGGAACTCGCTATGTCCTGCTGGGTGTGCGCACCCTGGTCGACCCGGCTTCGTCCGATGACATGCAACGCGGCCAGGCACTGCAAGACCAGATCAAAGTCGATCAGCCCAGTGGACCGGGGCAGTTTGAAGTACCGCAATGGGACCAGGCGCGCCTCGATGAGATACGCGGTTCGTTACTGACATTGGCCGCAACGGTGCCGGATTCCCGGGGAATGTTCGGCAAACCCGCCGACATCGACCCGGTACGTCATTACATCGGCAGTGCGTCTGCCTGGGGAGGAAACCCCGAGCAGGATGCTTACTACCTCAATGTGACGCCAGCAGGAAATGATGGCGCTACCCGATACAAACTGACGGTCAAGGATGTGCCGGTCGACGCGTTTTGGTCGATCAGCGTGTACAACGCGGCCGGCTACTTCGAACGCAATTCGCAGAATGCCTACACCCTGAACAACCTGACCGCAAAACGCGAAAGCGATGGCAGCATTGCCGTGCAATTCGGCGGTTGCAATGGTGAAGTCGCCAACTGCTTGCCTGTCACCGCAGGGTGGAACTACATGGTGCGACTGTATAAGCCGCGTGCAAATGTACTGGATGGCACCTGGCATTTTCCTGAGGCGGTGCCTGCCGGGTGAGGCGGGCTGACGGGAATATCACTGTCTGCGAGCCGCTTGGAATCACTACTTTCGCTCGGCATTGGTGAGACAGTAGCCTTAGATTGGGTGTTCGCTACTTCGGGCACCTGGGCCAGGCTCAATTAGTCAGGAGAGCATTTCTATAACGATGGATGCGACATTTCTAGCGTCGTCTATCCCTCGGTGATAGGTACCTTGCCAAACCAAGCCCATCGACTCTACCGTTTGCTTAAGTGATTTCGGTTGATTGTCATATACGCCTGCATGCCATTTCCTGGCATTGAAATGTGGCAGGCCTTCGAGCAGGGAAGGGCAGGCAGCAAAGCCAGCATCGCGTTCAAGCTGTCGTGCATCGTAGTCACCCCATGACGCCCAGGCCGCGTTTGGATAATGCGCAGTGAACGTTCGTAGCTCTTCGCCAACCTCCTGATAGGTTTGGGCACTGTCCACTTCAGCCTGTTGAATTGATGTGAGCCTTTTGCAGAAATCGGTGAGGATGGGGTTGATTTGAGGCCGGACAAAGCGCTGAAACTCATCGACGATCTCAAGCGTTTCCAGATCAATCACCACCAGGCCAATTTCGATTGTTTCCATCTGATCGGGGACGACTGCGAGCGGCCTTGGCGATTCCGACTCATCAACCTCGTCACAGGTTGCCTCAAGGTCCACGCAATAGAGGTAGCGGTATGGCGCGAGGAGGTTTTGGATAACTTGGAGATGATGAAGTTTTGCTTCAATGCTCATGGCAGGGGAAACCTTACTTGGAGTCTGCTCAGGTTACACCGAGCCATCCACCCGATGCAGCATTGGGGGGCAGGGGAAAACTGTAGAGCAGTAAGCAAACACCACACAGCCACCTCTGGGGGATCACGGAGGATCAGCGACACTCTTAAAGGCCATGACCTCGATGGAGCCGGGCCATCGGTACTAATTGGAAACGGCCTCGGTTTCGCGAGGCCAGATTTCAACGAGACGCAGCTATTTGCAGTTGCCTGCCTTTCGATATCCCGCCGCTTGAGCCTCAGCTTCTGATGTGAAGGAAATCTGATTCTTCGCAGACACCTGTCCATAACCAGGGCACCCCATCGAGAGGTGGTAGACCTGGCTTTTCCGGTTGCCAATGATCGATCCTACTCCGCTCGCGCTCGCCAGGGTTGGCTGGACTGGTGTCCGCGGAGGATTAACCGCAATGGCGCTAACCACCCCATCACCAACCACCTTGTACCCTTGTGACCATCGACGCTCGCCAGTTACGAATGGATTGGAGTGCCCCATGATTGCAGCAATGCGTCGATCTCGCTCTTTCTCCCAAGACGAAACCGGATACTGCTTGTCCCAGGCCATCAATAGCTGTTGCTGCTGACGAGACATGCTCAGTTTGTATCTGTCGAACATGTAAAAGGTTGTCCTCGCGACCAGCCCTTTGACCTCGTCGCGCGGTTCCGCAGCGCGTTGATCAAAATCAACCCGCGTCTTGCACTGCCCATACTGCGGCGCTACCCCGGAGGCCATGCCGTAGTTGAAATTGCTACGGTCGCCGTTCACCTCTCCAACAGATGGGTAGAGGTTGAACAGATCAGCTTCCATCGCTCGGAATACGGGATCATCATCCACGCAATGCTCTCGACCACCGTTCTGCCAGCATTGGCGCTGGTTACCGAATGTCCAGGCAGGAACGATGTGTTCCCATTCAGTCCGTTCCGCGCGGCTCTGTTGTTTCCTGGTTTGATAGCCGCAAGATTCAGCATCAATCCGGCCACCCGACTTGCCTACCCATGTCCATTTGCAGCCGCAGTACAGCTCGCCCATGGCACTGTTCGCCTGGTCGAGGTAGATCTTTTGCTTGGCGATGACCTTCGCTTCGGAAAAGGTCGATGGAGGGCTTGAGAAGGCGGGAGTGATTACTGAGAAGGTCAGCAGCGCTACTACGGAAAGCAGTTTTTTCATTGGAAAGCATTAGCCAATTAAGGGCGCGCATTGTACTCATGACGCCCACGCCCACTGCAGAACTTTCTTAGGAAAACGCAGCCTCGATAAATGCCTCCAGCGCTTTATCTTCCAGTATCTCAATAGAGAAGTGCCCGAAGCGTTTGGGCAACCAAATGATGCGTGCCCCAGACGGGGATTGCAGGTTCGCACGATCCAATGGCTTTCCATTTTCGTCTTCTGGCTGAACACCGGCGGCCATCAATTCGTCATAGGCTTTCTCGATGTCCGGTGTCGAGTAACAGTGGCGGTAAATCATCCCTTCACCCGACGTATCCAATAGCTCTTTCAGGTTACCCGCCAACGGCTGTACCAACATGAAACGCTCTTGGCCCATCCGCGCAATCGCGTAGCGCACATGCAGACCACCTCGTTCCCAGACGAGCGTTTTGGAGATCCTGGCGTTGAGTATCTGCGCGTAGTAAGCACAGGCTTCGTCGAGATTCTTGACCAGTACATCTACGTGACTGAACTTCAGATCCATCGCAGCCCTCCTGTTGAGCCGGCGTCCATGAAAGGGGCTAGCGTAGCAGGACGCCTGGCACTAAGCCCTCGAATCGGAGACTTAAATGCATGCGCTCTTAAAGGGGGTGGCTAGATCGTGTGATTACAGACAGCTGCGGTGCCCGCAAATAGAAAACCCCTGAAGCCATAAGGAGTCAGGGGTTTAGAAGTAATGGTGCCCAGAGACGGAATCGAACCGCCGACACGGGGATTTTCAATCCCCTGCTCTACCGACTGAGCTATCTGGGCCGCGGCGGAATTAAACGTTTTTTACAGCTGAGGCGTCAAGCACGAAATCAAAAAAAACCAATGAATACCTAAGCTTACGATTGTCCGTAATGTGGAAATCTCAAAAACCATGAGCTGGAGGTGGTTATCTGGCCCAGACCATGAACGAGTATGAAGTCACCCGTGCAAGGACTGGGTTCGTGGTGTCACTTGGAAATGCTGGACACGAGAGTAGAGACAGAAGCAGTCCTCTATCTGATCGGTCGACTAGAGAGGGGGTGTTTGAGCTCCATCGCGCTGCACTTGGCAGTGGAAGCTGATGCTGATGCTGATGCTGATTGTTACTATCGCACCTTCGAGCCGAAGAGGCCCGGCTCGTCGTAACGCATCATCAAGCTGGAAAGCCGAGGTCGGAAACGAATGCTGTGTTCGACTTTATCGGTCAACTGGAGAGAGGAGTCGTCATTTGAGTTTCGTCATTCGCTTCATTCAAAAGAGACGCTGATCGTTTTATCGCTGATTTGGGCAGGGCCAAGCTTGGTTTGGATTTTCCGGGAGGGGAGAGTGCTACATTGAGGTGCGCTTGAGCCAGTTACGCAGATGGATTTGAATGATTGTTTTGAGGTCTTAACCCTGTGTTTGTTGGCTTGTAACGCAATTTTCCATGTGTAACGTTGCGACTGTTACGAAGCACAAAATTACGTTACACCGAAGCTTCCTGGCTTGCTGGCGAGACAGCGAAGCTTGGCTGAAACGGTGTCACCGAGAACGCTCGCTTGTGCAGAACGTGTCGCTAAATCTCTCTTGATCAGAAGAGTCGATCTGACATTCAACTGTCCAGCGGCCGTCGCTAAACACAAGCTGATAACTCCAGCAATTTCTAAACGGCGCTCTCACATCGAGCGACCGAAACTCACGCATCAGGTCGTATGAATGAGCGTAGCTTCCATGCTTGATCAGCCAAGCGGCAGCTCTGATGAATTGCCCATGGCTAAAACCCAGGATGTTCTGAGATGCTGGCAAAAGCTGAGCAACGAACGCCACGACCGGCTTCAGAAATTGAGCCATCTCGTATGGAAAGCCCATCATCTTTTGCATACCTTGCAACGAGACCTTCATCGCTTCGCGGTAGGAAATCCCGTCAACAAAACCAGACAAGATGAATGCGGGAGCGATCACCAAAACTGAGGCAGTCGCGAAATCATGAGACATTGCAAAAGTCCTGAATTCCGGTGTGGGGCAGCCCCCATTTCGCTAATTGTGCGACTTTTTCTGGTTTTGTCTCAGGAAGAAAGCCATTTCTTCGGATAATTCTCGCGATTATTTTACCGCACTACAAAAAAGTCTCGCGATTGTTTGACATGATTTTTAACGCCCCTGTGTCGCCTCAGGTTTCTTACACGCCTCCAAGCTTTAAGGTAAGGTTCTTTAGGAGACACCATGAGCAACCAATTAAAAATCCAAGTGGTCAATCAATTAACCGCAAAGTAACCTCCTGTTTCACAGGTGGCGGATCGATTGGGTGCGTCCATGCACAGTCTCTATGCTTGAGTTAAAAACTACACCGCGCACTATGAGCAGCACCTTCGGAAGGACGATCAGAGCGCTGAACATCGCTGCCTACGTGTTGTGCTAAAACGGGTGACGGAGGATGGAGACATCTTAAAAATGCCGATCCGTACTTTGCCAATGAGTGCAGTCGTAATACGTCTTTAACAAGGCTTGCGGGTGCCTACTCCGTCTTACGGCTTCTTCTGGCGTCGCAGGTTCATCCCGGCGGCTACTATGCGTGGTTATCCGTATCAAGTGCCCTAGCCAAGGACGATCATCCACTGCTCAGTTTGAGTAACCGTTCTTGGATGGAAAGGGGTTTATGGCTATCACAAGCTCATGATGACGTGCGCTAGGTTGACGAGCGCGTTGGCCACAATCGTTCAAGGTTAATGCGCTTTGAAGTCTGCATTCCTATTAATATCGGCAGCTACGTGGAAAATCCGGCGTCAGTGATGCTCGACCTGTTACCGTCAAGGAATAGTCAGCGAAATCACAAGCAACTAGCGATTTTGGACATTCATGCGCTTCTCAGGGCCGCGTGGAGGCGTAAGCCCAGCCGATCGGGAAGGTTCACCTTGATCAGGATAGTCAGTCCAGCAGCTCCTATTCGCGCCGATTTCCGTGTACCAACAATCTGGGTGCGTGCCTGAGCCGTCGAGGTAACTGCGTCATTTTATCAAAATTGTTCTCTCTCCTTCGATGTCACTTTATCAAATTAGTTTTCCATCCTTTGATGTCATTAAACAATAAATGATTGGCGCGGTTCAGGCGAGTTACAGCCTTAGATTTGTCAATTTGTATGTAAATATTCCTGTGGACTCTGAAATATATCGCGAAAATAAAATCACATAGAACTTTTCGATTTGTTTGCCAGGTTACGATCCCTAATCCCGCAAATTTTTAAAACGGAAGTCATAATCGGATCGTCGTCATAGATGAGTGTATTCGAGTTGAAAGCAGAACAAAAAATCCGAGAAGCCCCGGGTTACGGGGCTTGGCGCCTTAAAACAATTTGAATAAATTGCCTTTTAAGTCAATACATACATAAAGATTAAAAATCTATAACGGCCGAATCTTGATCGGCAAGTCAAGGTTGACAAGTCGAGCTATCGAAAGTTTTACTAGATTGGCTTTCACGACATGAGAACAGACCGATGTACGAGACCCAAGACTTCAGAGGAACTCTGTATGAGTTAATTTTCTTGAATACGAAAATGCATTCGACTTCGAATCGCTGGCAGGGAAATTATACCCTTTGCCAGAAAAGAGAGATTATTCAAATGAGGAGGAAAAACCTTGAGTAGAAACTTCAAAGGCCACAAATCACAAGCCAGGCGACGCTCAAATTCGAGGGGGGTACCGCTCAGGTCGAATATATAGGTCTTCGGTTAGACACTATTAGCCCTTAGATACCAGAATTAGTAGACGGTGACGTGCTGCTTTTAGCTGCAATCCTTGCTCTTTAAAAACTAAGTACAGACTCAGATGTGCGCTCGCTTGTTGCTCTTCGGAGTAATATGACGTGCCACGTCGAGTAAATAGTGGAAGGGAAGTTAATGAACGAATCCCAAAGCGCAAAGCTACATGAAACACCGCCTTTGAACTCACGAAGCCTCGACTCAGATATAGCACGACATGAGTTGGCGAACAATCGTTACACGGTCATTCGAGATTTCAAAGCGGGCTCACTTGAACTACAACAGGCTCTAGAAATCCTTTCGATTAGCCGGTCACAGTTTTACAAATTGCTCAAACGGACGAGGGGGGCGCTCAGTTACCGCGCCATTGTATCTGACCGAAGCGGAAGAAAATTCGGCGCAAATACGATCCGTAGTGACGTGGAGAAACTCATCGAGGACATGTTCCTTGAGCACTACCCGAAGGCCAGAACCTATTCCGCGGTCTGGAAAGCTTGTCAGACCGAGGGAGACAACCGACAAATTTTGCGACCGAGCTACCATACGGTCAAACGATGGATTCAAAAGCAACCGTATAAGCTTCTCTACAAGATGAAGCACGGGAAGGAAGCGGCTGTTCAGCGTTTTGAGCTTCGTCCCGGCTACAAGGTAACGAAACGCCCTTTGGAATGGGTACAGATTGACCATACAGTCATGGATATGCTGTTGGTCGATGAAGAAGATCGGACAAAAATCATTGGCCGGCCCTACATCAGCTTGGCAATCTGTATCCATACCCGCGTAATTCTCGGTTTCTACCTGTCCTTCCTGCCTCCCAGTGCTGTGACAGTCGCCATGTTATTGGAGAATTGCGTCCTGCCGAAAGATGAAGTGCTGGAAAGGTGGGGATTACAGGCGTATTTGTGGCCCATGCATGGGTTGCCGGAGACAATCCATACCGACAATGCGAAGGAGTTCACGTCGGACGTTTTCGTTCTTAATGCGAAAGGCTTCGGTATCACGGTTGAGCATAGGATGATCGGAAAGAAGCATCAGGGTGGGCACATTGAAAGCCTGATTGGCAAACAGATGATCCACTTGATCCACCAACTACCTGGTAGTACTGGTTCGAACACGGTTCAACGCAAGTCACTTTGCAGTGAGAAAACTGCCAGCATAACGCTAACAAGGCTTCGTCAGATGATGGTATATGCGATACATGCTTATCATGAGACGAAGCACTCAGCATTAGATCAGAGTCCTAGCCAAGCTTGGAACAAACATTACGAAAAGCATCCAGCCTATAGACTCCTGTCAGAAGCTCAGCATGAGAATTTTAAGTATACTTTTTATCCTGAAGTCTCAGATAAGGAAATCACCCCTGATGGGATCGGTATGTTTCGTAGACAATATTCCTCATCGGCCTTGAAGGGTAAAGTTCGACAAAAGGTTTTAGTCAAATATGACCCTTACGATATGAGCTATGTAATGGTTAAGCTTGATGATAAATGGGAGAAAATTCCATGTGTAAGGAACAAATTTAACAGGAGCACCGATTTAGAAACTTATCGTTGGCAGCGTCAACAGAGAGGAGAGCGAGATGGAACCATGAGCACAGCAGGAGCACAGTCGGCCGGGAAATTTCACCAAGCTGCCAAAGATGAATCCAAGCTTACGCGCCAAGAGAAATCGAGGAAAAAGCGTGAGAAAGGACTGGAGGACTACAGAAAGCAAAACGCTAAATCTGGCTCTGCTGCAACCAATTCCGACAAAACAACTGAATCGGAAAAATCCCATACTTCCAGCAACCCCAGACCACAGCCGAAGTCTGGGAAAGTTACCACGAAGACAAAGTCGAATGTTTATGATGTCACATCGTTCTTGCAGCGTAAGCAGCAAATTGCTTGCGATGATGAGTCCCCGGTTATCTACGACAGCACCCCGATTCGGTGGTGAGACAAGAAAGTCCAACTTGAGTATTCCGGGCCGGACAATTGCTTTGAGTATTGATATAAGCTAATTAATATTAGCATCATAAATGGTATAAACAATTACATCAACAACTTGCATGATTTAGTTGTGCGAGCACGGGCTAATATTGTCTACGCCTTGAAATAGGGGTGATCTAATAACAGAAGAATATAGTGTTGACCTTATTCGCTGTCCGAGCGATCCGCATCGAAAGAAGAGGATCTTGCTTGTTTGAGCTTTCTTTTTTGTGCGCTGCTATGTCAGATACTATGCAAGAGAGATCGGCTTGATGTTCAATTAAAATTAAAATCTATACTTAAATGGAAGATCTATTGTGAGCGAAGTTATTTATCCGCACGTGCATGCGGCTGGTCAGCAGTATTTTGAACTTTCCGACGAGGATCGAATGATCGCGTGTTCTAACGATTTCTGGGTGCAGTACCCTGCAGCGGAGCGAGTTATCAACCAGATCCAATTCTCGATGAAAATGAAAAACAGGATCGTAGCACCGTGCATGATCATCGCTGCAGCAGGTGGTACGGGCAAATCCGCTATTGTGAATCAACTTAAAGAGCGCAACCTAAATTCTAGTGATAAGTTGATATTTGTGACCATGCAACAAAACCCAAATAATTATAGTTTGCGCGATCTGATACTTGTTGCGATGGGACTTGGGGTCGGCAAGAATGCACGCCAAGGTGGTAATCTAACGCCACAACTACAAAACAGGATCCAATCGCAAAACATTAGAGGTATTGTTATCGATGAAGTGCATGACGCCTTGACTTTGACGCCCGCACAGCAAAGAGCGAACTTATCACTTTTGAAAAATCTCTCTAGTGAGATTTATGGGCTGTCGGTTTTCGCATTCGGTGTAGAAGATGCTGCGGAAGTTCTTCGTCGCGACCCGCAATTGGAGCGGCGCTATGCGGTCAAATACTTTTCCAGATGGGAAAACGGCCCCGAGTTCCGAAATTTCGTTGCAAGCTACATCCATCGACTGCCTTTGAAGAGGGCAACAAATCTGAAAGACCAGATCCTGTATTTGAAAATTATGGATAAAGGCTTGGGGCTGACTGACAACATTGTGAAGATTCTCCAGACCGCAGCGATGGCAGCGATCATCGACGGGAGCGAGCACATTACTCATTCTCATATCGATAATATCGAATCGATCATGGACGACTTCAGCTTCGCCCTGCGAGCCCAAGATGCTGAAGCATAGAGAGAGTATATTTTGAAGCTAGAGCATTCTATGGAAGTTGCTCGCACTATACTGGAAGGCCGTCACGGCTTCCAGTATGTTAGCGAGACTTGGCGCGTCGCGTTTTCTCAAATGCTAAAGTTTATTGAGGACGAAGAGGGTGGCCAAGTAATACTAATTGACGGCCCTGCAGGAAGCGGCATTACGACTTTTTTAAGAGTTATGGTGTCCTACCCATTTTTTTCTGGGGTTACCGTGACGCATAGTCTATATGAATATGATGTAACTTTGATAGATAGAGTCTGTGCTGCCCTTTTATATTTAGAGCCTTTCGTTTCCCAGAAAGACGTTCCAGCATACTTAGCAGAGTATTCATTTCTTACTGCCAGGAGAATGATCGTCATCGATGATCTGGATGTGTTTGTGGAAAATGGCAGGGGCTTACTGCATGTCGTAAATCATATAAAAAAAATGACTGAGTGTCGTGGGCGGTTCTGCTTTATTCTCTCAACGCGATCAACAGAGTTACAATCTCAGATAATGATCAGTAGCTCAAGGTTTCTCCAAGTAACACTGGCGCGTCAACTTAATATTTCGAGCTGCTCTGAAATTATAGAATCTTTTTGGCGTTGGAATAACAGTAAATTTCGCTTAAAAGTCCCCATGAACAGATCAGTTTTAACCCTCTGCAAGGAAGTGGAATTTGAGATTGATCACGTAATCGATGTTCTTCAGGATCTTTATGTGCTCGGCGTTCTATTTGGGAAGGGCGCGCAGGAGATTATTGATAGATGTGTATCAAGAGAGGATATCAAGTTTGAAATTCAATCAAATGTCTATTCCTGAAGTTTCAGAGGGGGAAAGTCTGTCGTCCTGGATGTATCGAATTGCTTTGCTGGGAGAGCGTAATAGACCTGACAAAGTGAGTTGCATTGGGAGGTTTGATGGCGGCCAGGCGGGGACTGATAAAATGCTTTCAGTGGCAGACGATCCCGATTTTTTGGAAACTAACATGGAGTTACCATTTTTCATCAACCGCCACGGTATATCGAGAGATCGCTTGGCCGAAAAATTCAGCCCTTGCGAGCGACCGTTAGTCCCGATTCAATATCGGCGCTCTTATTGTTATACATGCATGGAGGAAGGGTTGAAAACTACCCGCAGCTTTGTGTGCAAGTTGGAATGGCGGTATCTCCTTCAACCTTTTTGTTCTGCGCACCGAGTTCTATTACGAGACGCACCTGAGGAATATTGCACTAACAAAGATTTCGGACTCCGGCTTTTTATGTCGCACCATAATAGAGTAAGGATTTTCGACCAATATGATCTGGCATGTGAAGCTGATTCAGAGTTGCTGACACTGTCCTGGGAAGTGCAGCGGCGGTACATGGATCTCCGGCAACGGGCACCCCATCCCGAAGTGGCCCAGCAACTGGACAATTTCATGCTAACTCTCATGCGGGTGATGCTTCTACCTTGCTTCCACGCTTCGTACTGCAATGTTGATATGTCAGGATGGGGCGGCCCTGATTGTTTTCCAAAGCATGGCCAAAGCTTCTATGTGAAATTTTATTTCGAGATTTACAGGGTATCGTGCAGTGCGAGAGCAAGGGCACTGTATCTGAGTGGGTTGTTGCTCGGTTGGATCGATCCCGGCGAAGCTAAAACTGCGAGGGGGAGGGACTATTATATGGTCACTGATCGCGTGCAGATATGGCATACCATCGAAAAAAATTCGCGGCTAGGTAGGTGGTTCCATCAGCAGTTGGAGTTGTATGAGACCAGTCTCCTCGGCACATCAGATATGGGCGTTCAAGCGCGATGCGGAAGCGAATGATGCTGACGTATCTATTTCCTGTTTATTTAACGACATCGATCCGCGTCAGATTACCAAGGAGTTTCGACACACGCCAAGTGACCCTGTGTTTTGTAGGAAACGCGAGAACCAGACACATCCTTACTTATTCGGCATCGTTCGGCTATCCGGGTGTTGATCTCTACCAACGAGCATTGTTCAACCTTCGAGGACAGGAGTTAGGAAGGTCTTCATGGCCTTCAACAATAACTTGGATGGCCATGAATTTTTCCGGCATTATGCCGGCAGATCCAAATTTTTCGAACCGGTATCCAGATGCAGATCGAGTATGTGCCTCCCTCAACTGGAGGTACATGCGAAAGTTGAATTTGATCGACGAACAGGTGTTTCAGAACCGCCTTCTACGTTGTTTGTTTGATTGGGGGCGTGATGAGTTAGCTTTGATTAACGATCCCTATAGCATCAGTTTGGAAGCGCTTTTAAGAATCCTGTCGGCCACGGTTACGCGAATGAACCAGCTTAACACTCGATGAAAAGAAGCATGGAGCAGGAGTTCCTTGGACTGCTTACATGGTGATGCCCTGAGTATTTCAGGGATCTGTCTCGGCGGGAATCTCAATATTACTTAACTATAGATCCAGCATTAGTCGGCGATATGGCTGTACTAAAGGATGCTTTCTATTGGCTGCCACAGACCACTGTCGATATTTTACTCGGATAACAGTCTGGCGATTACTTCCTGGGGCCCTTGCTTGTCCGGGGAATCCACGGATTGAGGATGAAGAAAAATGTCCGCCGCGGGAAGGTATGGGACTCGAGCGGTTCCTCTCTTTTGGGTGGTCTATAGTAGCGGCCTGTTTCTGGTCGACTTTAGCACCCACTGGTTTTTAAGAGCGGCCAATTGATCTAGAACACCCAGATAATCCGATTTCGCTATGTTCTTAGCCGCCGCCAGCATCTCGCTGCGACCATTCCCCACATTCCAGGCGCACCTTTCCTGCATTCATCAGCAAATACCGGCACGCCATCGAAAAATTCGACAAACAGCTTCTTAAAGACGCTCCATTTCTGGCGCTTGCGCTCGAATCGCAAGCCCTCCGAACGACGAACCTGCATCTACGTAGCGCAGTGCTGATTTCACATCTTTCCATCCTACATAGCTCATCAGCGATTTGATGTCCCATCCGTTTGCTGATGCCCAGGTCGCAAAGCCCCGGCGCATCGAGTGACTGCTATAGAGGTCGGCCGAGTTGAGGATACGGCGAAGCAGGGGGATCAGGCTGTTCGAGTTGATGCCGCCTTTAGCAAGATTGCCCCAGCGATCGACTTTTCTAAACACGGGCCCGTGCACAATCACACCAGAACTATAGGTGTTGACCACAAAAAATACCTCTCTCAGCGAGCATCGCCACATCTTACAATGGCGACGTAATTTCTCGGCTTTGAAAATCCTTGGCTAGGCTTCAATCAGCTCACGCTGGGGGATTGAAGCGATGAAAAACGCTCTGCTGTTCATATTTGGCACACTGATGGTGCTCTTTGGCGCAACCACAGTGCTCCTGTACCTGAAGATAGATGACAACCTGCTCAACAAGGATGGCGACCTGCTCGGCAGGTTTACCGACCGTAGCAGTACTCCCCCCAGCCCCATGGTGACGAAAAAGAACTTTCGCGGACAGATCTTCATCGTCACCCGTGGTGGCGAGAGCGTGCCCCTCGGTGGGGTCATCGTGTCCTTTTACACCTATCAGCAGTTCCAGGAGCTGCTGCCGAGCATCTATCAAAAGATTGGCAAGGATGTCGCAGAACTGGTACCGGTGTTTGAAGCCAGGGACAAAGCTTCAACTAATGCCGTTGATGCGGTAAAAAAAATTGGAAAAGACGAGCCATTGAGTGAACTTGTCAAGGCCGTTCATATTTTGAACGCGACAATTCCGGGGCGGATTGCGGCCTACAATGACCTGCTACTCAAGACCAATGCCCAGGCGTACGCCAATGCCCTGCCGAAGACCCACATAACGGCGCAGACGGCCCCCGATGGCAAGTTCAACCTGGATTTTTCCACCGATGATTCCTTGGTCGCCACCGCATGCGCTTCTCGCCAACTAGGCGAGAAGGCCGAAAACTACTGTTGGTTCATCATCATGGATGGCACCACGGAAGTATTCATGAATCACCATAATATGTTCGGCATGCGCTCTCCAGACTCGGCGATCACCATGCCGGATCTACCCCTGACATGCGGTGATAACAACTGCGACAAGAGTGTGGAAGCCATCAAAGACGCCTACGCGCCGTTTATGACGGCAAACGCGCCATAAGCGTTTCGTGATCTGTACCCAAAAAAACGCCCCTAAGAGGGGGCGTTTTCGTTCAGCCGGGATTAGATCCGGAAGCTGCCGACCAGCTCCTTCAGGCGAAGGGCTTGCTGCTCCAGATCTTTGCACGCGGCCCGAAACGGGCCCAAGCTCCGGCCAACAATAAAGGAGAGGCTTAATGAAAAATGCAGACATAGCTAGAGCTATTTGGCTTCCTGGCCAGCCAAGCCCGAAGCACGCCCATGAGCGCCTGAATGAAATGTTCGCTTCGGCTGATATTGCGGGATTGCTTCAGCAGTTGGCGAACAGAACACCACGAAAACAAGCCGCAATTTCTCGGCAGGGAGTATGTTGAGTGCGTTTCTGTGGGCGCTGATCGCCATTGCTTCATAAAGTAGCAAGGAGGCAGGTCGATGCTGCTTGCCTTAAGCCTTCCAATGCCCATACACCGTCGACCTGGATAGCCCGAGCTTTTCCATCACATCCTTTCGGCTAAATCCTGCCGCCTTGAGCTCTTGAATAGCTTGCGCATTTTTGGAACCTTCCGGTTTCCCTCGGGAGCGCTGGACTAGAGTGTCGTCAACAATCTGCGCTGCAAGAAGATCCAAACCTCCTTCTGATCGGAAACGATCTAGCTCGACGCGGGCTCGCTCCAAAGCTGCTTCGGGGGTCTCGCCATTGCTCAAAGAGATGCTAATGGCTAGGAGGGTCACAGGGTCAAGCTTCAGAGACGTGGATAACTCGATCAACTTATCAACGGTGATGTTGATCTTCCCACGCTCAAGCGCACTCACGTTCGTACGCGCAGTGACAGACGCCAAGTCTTCGTATGCCAGCCCACGCACCGACCGGGTTACCCGGATCGTTGCGGCGATCTCTTTCTTGAGCGACATGATTGTCCCTAAAAAGCGAGGATAGGGCCACACTTGAGGTGTTTAGATAAACGTCGATTGGTGTTATTATTCTGGACAGTTGAATGCAGAGGCTCTCTGAACTGAACGAACTACTCGCGTCCTGGCGCCCCGCAGAGCCCGACACCAAAAATTCGGGTTCGCGAGGATCGTGAACATATTGGATGTATTGACGCGATGAAATCCAGTAAACGAAGGAATTTCCCATGACCAAGGAAACGGCGATCTGATTTTCCAGAAGCAAGGAAGCAACAATTTAAGAGGGGTGCTGCTCATGCGCGTACCACAGGCGGGTATCTAAAAATGTTTATTTCACACGAGTCATGTTTGGTGGGCCAACCTGGTTTCCCTGGGCCAGGACGAACCGCGTGGCGAATGATTGAGCGGGAATCAATGGATCCTTGGTATCACGTCATCCTCCGGGTCACTGAGGGGGACAGGCAGCGCACTAAAAAGGTGATGCCAACAGATGCTTCATTGCTGTCTGACCTACTGGTACAGCAGGGCCCAACCTTCTTGGTAGAGGAGGTTCAGGTAGTGACTGCACCTCAGCTGAACGGGAGTAACTCAGACCGCATGGAGAAGCTAGTGAGCCTGGTCATTGGTTACGACCAACGCGGTGAGTGCATCTTGCTTCATAAGGTTGCGGGCGGATCTGTTTACAGCAGCGCTCGAGGTAGCCTCGACGTAGGTTCACTCACCGGCGTTCGGACGATTTACGAAGACACGAAAATTGCACCTTCATCAGTTTCGGAATCAGCTTAAGACTGACCAACACGGCGATTCCAATGAAGTTACGAATCTTTTCAGACCTGCACAATGAGTTCGCACCGTTCGAGCCTGGCTCGAGCGACGCTGACGTAGTCATCCTCGCCGGTGACATTGATGTCAAAACGCGCGGCGTGCAATGGGCGAACGAGGTGTTCCAGTGCCCTGTGATCTACGTGTGTGGCAATCACGAGTTTTACGGTGGCCACATTGATCACACGCTGCGGAAGATGAAGGGCGCGGCAGCGCCACATGTCCACGTCCTTGAAAACGAAGTCTTGATCCTGAACCAAACTAGGTTTTTGGTCACGACAGCGTGGACAGATTACTCGTCTACCGGAGATGTCGTCGCCGCGAAACGTATTGCTTGGGAATGGATGAACGATTTCACCGTTATCAGAACTGATGCAAATTTTAGGCGCTTGCGTCCGGATGACTTGATCACTAAATCAAAGACAGCCTATGCCTGGCTTTCTGAAGAACTGGCCAAGTCCTTCGACGGCAAAACCGTTGTAGTTACGCATCACGCTCCCGTGTTGGATCAGGTTGCTGATGATCTTCCCGAACACCTAGACGCAGCCTACGCCAATGACTGGCCTGAGCTTCTGGGTAACACCGATCTATGGGTATATGGGCACACTCACGTAGCAGCAAGCTTCACCAAATGTGGATGCCATGTGGTTTCAAATCCTCGCGGTTACCCAGGGCAGCACACTGGTTTCAATCCTGATTTTTTGATCGAGATTTGATGCTGGTGATCGGTCAATGGGCAAGCTCACGTGGATGGCCACGCTCGACGAGATGGAGTTTTTTTGATGGTGACGTTGGAAGAAATCTCGCAACTGTTTTACGGCACAGGGGAAGAGGTTCATGGTTGGGAAGGCTCTCAGGAAGACCTGATTTCCTTGGCGGCAAAGGTATTCCCTGACAAAGCATTCTGCGTCGTTCGGCAGTGGATCTTGATCGACCTCACAGTGACATCTGAGGAGGCGGAAAAGCTGACGACTCTCGGACTGTTGCCCGCCACGTTATTCGCCCACGAGATAGTGTTGGACAGCAGAGGCCGCTTCCAACCAGGCATGTGGGTGCGCAGCAACTTCGGAAAATCCCTCACCGAAGGCTGCATGTTTGAAACCAAAAATACGGTGTACCTGCTCCTTGCAGCAGGCCAAAGAAAAGAAGCAAGCTTAGCTGCCGCGTTTTCGATGTCCGCCGGGTGAGCGTTGACGCGGTAAAACACATCTTGAATAGTTTTGGAGCTTTGGCCGGATGCCTGAAGAAATTGCAGTGGAGATCCACGGTAAGGATGTGAGTGACTTTCAACTGAGTCGCTTGGTGCGAGCAAGCCATCGAAAATACAGCGTGCCTATTACAGCTTTCCTTAGTGATGCTTTCATCGCTGAGGATACATGTGCAGGTGTTTCTTTTGACCACGCAGAGAAACACGAGGGATACCGCAAAGCAGATGGCGCCATCCTTCGCACAGGAAAAATTCACACCGTACGGAAAGAAGGGCGTTTCTGGCTGCTTGAAACACGAGACGGCAATTACGTAATTGGCAGCTTTCTGCGGGGTGTCGGGCGGGTGAGTTTTCTTAAGTTTTTGCGCACCGGCGAGCGTATCTGAGTATTCAGTCAAGGAGCTCCGAAGCCGCAATTCGGAGCCCTTCATTTGGTCGGCTCTATCTTGTGATTTTCATCAGCTATCACGCGCACACCAAAGCGCCTGTAACTGGTTGTTGTGTTGCTAACAGCAGCCTCGCGTCCGAGAGATAAAAACCTCGATATTCGTTTCAGCCAGGCAGATTCGCCCGCGCCACCGGGTGAGAGATGAAACCCCCAATATTCGTCTGAGACCCGGTGTTGCGCGTCGCAGCAGCCCTGGAGCTGAGAGACAAAAACCTCGATATTCGTATCAGCCAGCTGATTCGCTCGCGTCTCCAGGTGGGAGATGAAACTCCCGATATTCGTCTGAGACCCGGTGTTGCGGGTCGCAGCAGCCCTGGAGCTGAGAGACAAAACCCTCGATATTCGTATCAGCCAGCTGATTCGCTCGCGTCCCCAGGTGGGAGATGAAACTCCCGATATTCCTCTGAGACTAGGTGTTGCGGGTCGCAGCAGCCCTGGAGGCGAGAGATCAAACCCTCGATATTCGTTTCAGCCAGCTGATTCGGCCCGCGTCTCCAGGTGGGAGATGAAACCCCCGATATTCATCTGAGGCCCGTTGTTGCAGGCCGAAAAACAGCCACGTAGCGAGAGATAGGCATCAGAAGCTCCGTACGTCGTCGCTAAAAACGCCGTGGGCTTTACGGCCTCGCTGTTCTCTGCCAGCCATTGCTCGCACTGCTTCTTCCTCAGTGCCTCGGCCAGAGCCAGCTCAAATTGAATTTCCTCCTCACTCTGCATGGTGTTGCGTCCTCAGCCGCGACAACCAAGCTTACACTTAAGCAAACACCCCATTTTATATGGCCATTAAGACCGTTCCTGATTGCAACATTCCAGCCCGCACGGCTAGCCGCTTACGCGAAGAAGCGATTGCTTTACTGCTGATGGCACATTGAAAGTAGTTTTTTGGTTCAATCTCAGAAGAGCTTGGTCAATTTCGACTCATCCCTCAGGCTGACGTGCTCAATAAAATTTTTGGAGCCTGTTAAAGGTTCGTAGGAGTTGAGCCGATTGGCATTTAGTAAGCCAATTTTTCGAGAGTGCTATGAGCGACAACGACCGTTTGAAATCCCGCCTTACCTTCAAGTCCTCTGTTTTTTTCACTTTTCTGGGAACAGACGATCATTATCGTGCGACGGTCAAACTCACTCCGTCTCGACTCATACGTGTAACCCTTCACCACTTCAAAGCATGCTTCACCACACAGCAAGCTTACGAGGTTGCGTCTGGTCTAATCAAAGCAGTACTCAGCTCGGTTGATCACAATTATCCAAAGCTGGATAAGTCTAATATCCAAACAACTCATGACCATTGGAGCGCTCTCATCGAGCGCCATGAGTCTTTCGGATCTCAGGAAAGATCGGATCTGCTCCAAGTTATGATGACTGGTGGAAATTTCTCGGTGGAAGGAGCCCTGCTCGATCCCGAACCGGCGATAGGATTTAACGACGGTGATGAGCCTATTTATGATTTTCAGATCAGACTAGACGGCCAATACGTCTTAATGTGTTTTGGTTGGGTTGGCTGGAGCTTTAGCCGAAGTGAAGCTCAGTGGTTGGCGGAACAGCTATGGACTGCGGTTTTTTTGGCAACAAAGCCGAGCCCCACAATCAGTAAATAAAATTAGGGTATAAGCATGGTCAGAGCGATCGTATTTCGACGTTCAGCCCAGGGTTTCTTTCTGCCGTTAGCCATAGACATCCAACGACAGTTACCATCAGCCTGTTCTCCGGTTGTATCGTGCAGCCGTAGATCATTCCGATGGGTATCAAGGAATCCGCCGTGCGTTATGACCTGACCAGCTTAGATATTTTCATCACTGTCGCGGAAGAGAGGAACTTGACGCGAGTGGGCCGCATGAAACACTTGGCGGTCTCTGCGATCAGCAAGCGCGTATCTGAACTCGAAAACCAGGTTGGATCGCCGCTCTTGGTGCGTAACGCCCGAGGAGTGGATCTCACCCCGGCGGGACAATCACTGCTTTTCTATGCGCGGCAGGTGAGGCAGACGCTTTCGCAGCTTGACCAAGAACTTGGCGACTATACAGCGGGGGTCAAAGGTCATCTGCGTATACATGCGATCACCTCCGCTCTTTCTCAGTTCCTTCCTCAGGACATCGCCGACTTCGTTTCGCTTTATCCGCAAATCAAGTTCGACATCGAGGAACGAGTCGGGTCTGCGGTCATTCGGGCGGTTGCGGATGGCCGAGCAGATCTTGGCATCATTGCCAGTCAGACACCTGCTCAAGGGTTAGAAGCAATACCGTATCGCAATGATGAACTGACGTTAGTTGTACCCGCTGGGCATGTGCTCGCGGGACGTAAGACCATCCGCTTCAAGGAAGTGCTGGAGCACGAATTTGTCGGGCCCCATCTTGAAAGCTCGATGCACACGTTGCTGACCACCGAGGCTGAGAAACTGGGCATGGCGCTCAAGCTTAGAATCAGGATCAGCAGCTTCGACTGCATGTGTCGGATGGTCTCTGCGGGGCTGGGGCTGGCCGTCCTGCCACGTAGCGTAATCAACCAATACCTGCGCAGCCACAAGTTGAAAGCGGTGACGCTGGACGAGCCTTGGGCCCGCAGATCGTTGCAGTTAGTCGTCAAAAGATACGACACGGCCTCATCCACACTCAAAACTCTCATCGACAATTTGAGGCTAACAGAGGACTAATTGAGCGTTCTCCTTTGGAGAACGCTGCTATGGCGATTCATCAATTTTCACCAGTCTGAAGTAGTCCTAGTATCGGCTCATCAGCGGTATAGATCGGCTAGCCCCCGAATCCCGCGACCATTATAAAAAGCCTGAGCGATACGAGAATGACCGAGACTGCCTACGACCTCATCAATCATCTGGTGATCGACGAAGAGCAATTTGCCTATGTTGATCTGACCAAGATGCTTTCCTCCGCACAGGTATCGAAACTTCCTTATTCGATCCGAATTCTGCTGGAGAACGTAGCGCGTTGCTCCCCTGAAGCATTGCCGTCTGTGCTGGCTCGTGCCACTGGTCAAGGCCCTGACTGTGAAGTGCCATTTCAGCCTAATCGATTGATGTTCCATGACACCACCTGTCTGCCTGCGTTGGCTGACTTTGCTGGTATGCGCGATGTTGTAGCTGAGCTGGGAGGCGATCCAAAAACCATGAATCCGCTGATTCCAGCGGTGTTGGCGATTGACCATTCCGTAATCGTTGAGCACTACGCCGAATCGGATGCGGTCGAGCAGAATCTGGACATTGATTTTCGCCGCAACAGCGAGCGCTACCGCTTCATCAAATGGGCTCAGAAGAGCCTGACCAATTTCGGCGTGATTCCTCCTGGCACCGGCATCATTCACCAGATGAACATGGAAGCCTTGGCACAAGTGGTGTGGGAAAGCACCACCGAGGATGGCAAGCGGCTGCTGCATCCCGACGATATGGTGGCGACCGACAGCCACACTCCCATGATCAACGCCATCGGTGTGCTGGGCTGGGGTGTCGGTGGTCTGGAAGGGCAGGCAGCCATGGTTGGCGAACCGGTGCCAATCAGCTTTCCAAAGGTTGTCGGTATCCGCGTCACCAATGCGCTGTGTCCCGGGGTGACTGCTACCGACCTGTCATTGCATGTGGCGGAAATCCTGCGCAAGCGTTCAGTCGTCGGTAAGTTCGTGGAGTTCACTGGCCCTGGGCTTTCCGGCCTGAGCTGGGCCGCACGCGGCACTGTCTCCAACATGGCGCCCGAATACGGCGCGACCGTGGTGTTCTTCCCGTTCGACATCGAAACCCTTTCGTATCTGGAGCTCAGCGGCCGGTCGCCGGAGCTTTGCCGGAAAGTCACCAGCTACATGAGCGCTCAGCCTCTCTGGCGTCGCGATGAGTTCGCCGAGCCGGAGTTTGATGAGCTGATCGATCTGGATCTGGCTGCGATTGAACCCAGTGTCGCAGGCCCTCACCAACCGCATCAGCGTCAGAAGCTTTCGAATGCTGCCGCTTCATTCCATCGGGAAGTGATGGGTGAAGGAAAGTTGATCACGGCTCCTACGCAGCAAAGCTTTTTCGAACCATCTTTCGGCCAGCCGATCACTCATGGCGCGGTGGTGATGTCGGCGATAACCAGTTGCACAAACACCGCGAATCCCGCGCAGATGATCCAGGCTGGCTTGCTGGCCCGCAAAGCTCGCGAGCTGGGCGTTCAGAGCAAGCCCTGGGTAAAAACTTCCTTGTCTCCAGGCTCTCGCGTCGTTGCGGACTATCTGGCGGAGGCAAACCTGCTTGAGGATTTCTCGGCGCTGGGATTCGATCTGGCAGGTTTCGGATGCATGACCTGCATCGGTAACTCGGGCTCGCTTGAAGAGCATGTAGATCGGTTCGCAGATCAAGGCCTCAAAGGCGTTGTGGTGCTGTCGGGTAACCGTAACTTCGAAGGGAGAGTAAACCCGAAGATCCCAGCGGGATACCTCGCTTCTCCGGCTTTGTGCGTGGCTTATGCCATTGCGGGCACCATTGATATCGACCTCCAATCTGATCCGCTGGCCAATGATCGTGATGGCAAGCCCGTGTACTTGCGCGATTTGATGCCTTCGGACGGAGAGATTGCCGAGCAAGCTGCGAAAGCAGTGAAGCCCGAGTTCTTCCAGCAGCGTCTGGCCAAGGTTTGGGAAGGCACCCACCACTGGCAAGCTCTGTCGGCAGAGGGCAGCGTGCAATTTCCTTGGAGCCCTGACTCGACGTACCTGCGTCGGCCCCAATACCTGGCTGACATCGCTCGCGAACCTAAAACGAGCTTGGCGATCAGCGGCGCTCGTACGCTGATGGTGCTGGGTGACAACGTGACCACCGACCATATTTCCCCAGCCTACTCCATTCCGGCAGATAGCCTGGCAGGCCAGTGGTTGCTCGAACGCGGTGAAGATCCGGCAGACCTGAACCAGTACTCCACCCGCCGCAGTAACCATGAAGTCATGTTGCGTGGTGCCTTCACCAATAAGTCGGTCAAGAACCTGCAGCTGGGTGAGAACCAGCCAGGGCTAGGAGTATGGGCCTGGAACGCGGATCACAGTGCCTGTCTGCCGCTGTATGAGGCAGCCAAAAGTTATGCTGCCCAGCAGACCCCAATGGTCGTTTTTGCAGGGATCAACTATGGCGCAGGCTCCAGTCGTGACTGGGCGGCGAAAGCTCAGGCTCTGCTCGGAGTTAAGGCGGTGGTGGCGCAAAGCGTTGAACGTATCCACCGCAGTAACCTGATTGGCATGGGTGTGATTCCACTGCAATTCAAAAATGGGCAGTCAGTGAGTGACCTCCATCTTGCGGGTGATGAGCGCTTCGATTTCATTGGCCTGGATGACCTGGCTGTAGGTGACAACCGAGTGACCCTGGTTATCCATCGTGACAATGGTGGCCAACAGCATGTGGAGCTGAGTGTCCGTTTGGATTCGCTGCAAGAGATTCGTTATCTGATGCATGGAGGCGTTCTCCCGTTCGTCATCCGCAAAGTGGTAGCGCGAACGCAGCACTGATTCGACCCCGGCCTCGCTCAGGGGCCGGACAAAATGCGATTAACAATAAGAAGGACGCATCTATGCACAGCGATGATCAAGGCGCAGGCACCCGCTTGCCTGCTTCAAACGGCGCAACCCGCCGTACTGTACTCAAACAGATGGGCACTGTAGCCGGTATTTCAGCGCTGGGTGCGTTATTGCCCTCTGGTCTCGCGCAGGCCGCTAGCCTTCTTAATAACAATACTGAGTCACGGAGAAATACCCCTATGTACGCCTATGTCGGGTCGCGCACTACACGTGAGCGTAAAGCACGCGGTGAAGGGATCACTGTTTACAAGGTCGATCAGGACGCCGGCACGCTGGCCCTTGTGCAGGTCGTTAAGGATCTGGTTAACCCTTCATTTCTTGCTCTCAACAAGGCCGGAGATCGGTTGTACACGGTGCATGGAGACCTGACAGAAGTCAGTGCTTTCAGTGTCGATAAAGCCACTGGCAAGCTCACGTTCATCAACCGCCAAAGTTGTGAAGGAAAGAACCCGGTTCACCTGGCGCTCGACCCCTCACAGCGCTTTCTGGTTGTCTCCAACCACGTTGGTGGATCGCTAGCGGTCATGAACATCGCCGAGGATGGATCGCTCGGCAGTATCAACCAATTGCTTAAGCTGGAAGGCCCGCTAGGCCCTCACCGCGTCGAGCAGCCATTCGCTAAGCCGCATTTCAACCCGTTTGATCCTTCGGGCCAGTTTGTGCTGGTGCCTGACAAAGGCCTGGATAGGGTGTTCAGCTTTAAATTCGACAACGGCAAGTTGTATCCGGCAGATCAGCCTTTTGTGACCAGCCGAGAAGGCGCAGGGCCGCGTCATCTGGCGTTCCACCCCAAGGCTGGGTTTGCCTATGTGATCAATGAGCTTGATTCAAGCGTGACCGCGTACCGGTTCAATGGCCAGACCGGAGCGCTTTCGCCGATACAAGTATTGCCGTCATTGCCCGCGACCTTCACCGGCAACAGCCGTGCTTCAGAGATTGAGATCGACCGCAGTGGCCGTTTCCTCTACGCGTCGAACCGGGGCTACGACAGCGTGGCCGTATTCGCCATTGATCAGGGCACCGGGATGCTCAGCTCGGTGGAGTTCATGCCCACTGACGGCAAGACGCCGCGCTTTTTCACCCTCACGCCTAACGAGCGATTCCTGTTTGCGCTCAATGAGGACAGCGACACCATTATCTCGATGGCGACGGATGCCAAGACCGGTGCGTTGAGTAAGACGGGATTCACGGTTTCAACCGGTAGCCCAGTCTGCATGATTTTCTCGGCCTGACCGGTCGAGTCTTACAATAATGAAGGGAGCGGGCTAAGGTCTGCTCCGATGAGGTCGCCATGAATAACAACAAGCCTGATGAATCCGCCATCGTACGTAAGGTTACGTTGCGCATCATCCCGTTCGTTTTTCTGCTCTATATCGTGTCCTACCTAGACCGCGCCAATATCGGCTATGCGGCCTTGCAAATGAATAAAGAATTGGCGCTATCCAGTGAGGCCTTTGGATTCGTCTCGGGCATCTTTTTCATTGGTTACTTCCTGTTTGAAGTTCCCAGCAACGTGATGCTGAACAAATTCGGAGCTCGGGTCTGGATTGCCCGGATCCTTGTAACCTGGGGCGCGATTGCAGCACTGACTGCCTTCGCACAAACGGCCAATCAGCTCTACATACTTCGCTTCTTCCTTGGCGTTGCTGAAGCGGGCTTTTTCCCGGGCATCATTGTCTACCTGACCTTCTGGTTTCGCTCCAAGGAGCTGGCCACGACGGTTGCGCTGTTTACTGCAGCTATCCCCGTGAGTTACATCATCGGTGCCCCGATGAGCACCTGGATCATGGACAACATCAGCTGGTTCAACTGGAGTGGTTGGCGCTGGATGTTGTTCCTCGAAGGTATTCCTGCTGTCTTCTTGGGTGTTGCTTGCTACTTTTACCTGACGGACAAACCGGAGCAGGCCAAATGGCTCAAGCCCGAAGAGAAAGCCTGGTTGCTCGAAGAGCTTGAGCGTGATCGTCAAAGCCGCAAAAACGTCAAGCATCTGAGTGTGCTCAAGACGATGACCAACCCTAAGGTGTTGTACCTGAGCTTCATCTACTTCGTGTATCAGTGCGGAAGCCTGGGTATTGGCTACTGGATGCCACAGATCATCAAGAGCTTTTCGGAGTCCTTGACGCACACCCAGATTGGTTTGATCGCAATGCTGCCTTACATCGTTGCTACTGCCGCAATGATTGTCTGGTCGCGAAGCTCCGATAAGCGCAACGAGCGCAAGTTGCACTCCGCCATTCCGTTGCTCATCGCGGCATTAGGTATGGTCGGTGCAGGTGTGTTGCAAAACCCCTACCTCGCAACGGCGATGATCTGTGTCGCTCTGTCCGGCCTTTACAGTTTCAAATCGCCGTTCTGGGCGCTGCCAACCCTCTTTCTCGACCGTACCACCGCCGCAGTCTCGATTGCCGTTATTAACTCCATCGGCAACCTGGGCGGTTTCGCCGGGCCATCGTTGATCGGCATGGTCAAAGGCAATAGCCAAAGCGCAGCCACTGGCCTGTTGTTCCTGAGTGCATTGCTAGTGGCCGGTTTTCTCATGACCATCCTGATGCGCGTCAACAATAAAAGCGAGGCGGAGGCGGGCAATCCGGTAACCCGAGAGGCTCACTAAGCAAATTATGGCTGGCAGCATCCAGATCGGTGCTGCCAGTTCTAAGTCTCGTAAATGGCGTCATCGCCATCCCCAGAAAGCGTTGTTCAACTCTCTGATTTTTCGCGTTCTTTGAAATCGGCCACATCTGACCGAGATGGGCTCTGCTGTGTCGCATTTGGAGCAGACATGCATCAAAATAAAAATGTAATTCGCACTTTGATCACAGTTTCACCGTGCTTTGCCGTTGGCATGGTCAATGCTGAAGGCTTCGTTGATGACAGCAAAGCAACTCTGCAAACTACAAACTACTACTTCAATCGTGACTTTCGTGACGGCGCGGGCCAAAACAAGCGCGAAGAGTGGGCTCAAGGATTTATCCTTGATTATCGTTCTGGCTACACCCCTGGCACTGTAGGTTTCGGTTTGGATGCAATGGGAATGTTAGGGCTCAAACTGGACTCCAGTCCTGATCGAACTGGCTCTGGTCTTCTACCTACGCATGATGATGGTCGCGCAGCCGATGAGTTCAGTCGTTTGGGGCTGACCGCCAAGGCCAAGATTTCTAAAACAGAGTTCAAGTACGGAACATTCATCCCAAAGCTGGCGACGGTGCAAGCCAACACTGGCCGGATTTTGCCGCAGACATTCCAAGGCGGCATGGTCACGATGAAAGAATTCGATGGCCTAACCCTGACCGGGGTTCGGTTCAATCGAGTGACTGATCGTGACTCCACCGATGCGCAAAATATCACGCTCAACAATCGTAACCGACGCTTCACCACCACGGCAGAAGGCGATGACTACTGGATCGGCGGTGCTGATTACCAGATCAACAAGTCATTTGTGATCAGCTACCAGCATGCCGAACTTCAGGATGTCTACAGCCAAAGTTTTTTCGGTCTCGTCAACAACCTTGATATTGGCCCTGGCAAGCTGAAAAGTGACCTGCGCTACATGCTCAGCGATGACGCTGGCGCGGCTCGCGGCGGGAAGATTGATAGCGGTGCTCTCAATGGCATGTTCACCTACATCCTGGGTGGGCATGCCTTCGGTGTCGGTTTGCAAAAGATGAACGGCTCCACATCGATGCCGTACATCAACGGTACCGACCCATACCTGACCAACTACATTCAGATCAACGATTTCGCTGAGCCAGGCGAGCGTTCGTGGCAGCTGCGTTACGACTATGACTTCGCGGCAATGGGTGTTCCGGGTCTGACATTCATGACGCGTTACGTCAGTGGCGACCATGCAGACGCCAAGACCTCCACAACAGAAGGTCACGAATGGGAGCGCAATACGGACGTCGGCTATGTGATACAGAGCGGTGCTCTCAAGAACGTCGGCTTCAAATGGCGTAATGCCAGTTATCGTTCCAGCTTTGCTCGCGGAATTGATGAAAATCGACTGATTGTTTCCTACACCTTGCCAATTTGGTGAGGACTACTGAACTCATACTTGGAGCAAACAAATGACCTCTCTCGACCGTGATGTGCTTGAAGACCTGGCCCCGGAAGGTGTGCTGCGCGCCGCGATTAATTTCGGCAATCCTGTCTTGGCTCAACAGGGGCAGGATGGTTCGCCTCAAGGCGTATCGGTGGCATTGGCCAAGGCTTTGGCTCAGGAGCTGAACGTGCGGCTGGAGATGGTCACCTTCGACGCCGCCGGCAAAGTGTTTGCGGCGCTTGAGGAGAGCGTATGGAACGTGGCGTTTCTGGCCATTGAACCGGTGCGCGAAGAGCAGATCGCGTTCAGCGACCCTTACGTCATTATCGAGGGTACTTACCTGGTGGCAGCTGAGTCGACCTACCAGCATGTCCAGGATCTCGACCAGTCAGGGCTGAAAATCGCGGTGGGCAAAGGCGCAGCCTATGACCTGTTTCTTTCTCGCACTTTGAAGCATGCGCAGCTTGAACGAGCTGCAACATCTGCTGGTGCCGTGGATCTGTACATCGAACAGTCCCTGGATGCGGCTGCAGGTGTGAGGCAGCCGCTGGAGGAAGTTGCTGCCAGCAACTCTGCATACCGCGTTCTTGATGGCGCCTTTACTTCCATCAGACAGGCAATGGCCGTTCCGCGAGCTCGTGAAGCAGGGGCAGCCTATGTCCGGGATTTCGTCGAGCGCAAAAAGGCAGAGGGTTTCGTGCGTGCTGTTTTGAACGATAACGGTAAGACCGACGTGACTGTCGCGCCTTTGGCGTAAGAGAAGCAGGGTTTCATCCCGCCATTCTGAATTGCAAATGCGTGCAAGCGCTTAATTGAAACTGAGGTAAGAAAATGGCCAAGGCCGCAGATGTCGTCGTGCAATGTCTGGAAAACGAAGGCGTGAAATACGTTTTCGGCATTCCCGGCGAAGAAAATCTCGATCTACTCGAGTCCCTGCGCAAATCACAGATCAAACTGGTGCTGACTCGCCACGAGCAATCCGCAGGCTTTATGGCGGCGACTTATGGTCGTCTGACCGGCAAGACCGGCGTCAGCCTGTCGACCCTGGGCCCTGGCGCGACCAACCTCGTAACCGCCGGCGCCTACGCTTATCTGGGCGGTATGCCGATGCTGATGATCACCGGCCAGAAGCCGATCAAGAAGTCCAAGCAGGGACGGTTTCAGATCATCGACGTCTGCGACATGATGGCCCCGATCACCAAGTACACCCATCAGTTCGCTTCAGCGGACAATATCCCGGCGCGCATGCGTGAAGCCTTCCGTCTCGCCGAAGAAGAGAAGCCAGGTGCTGTGCACTTGGAACTGCCGGAAGACATCGCTGCCGAGCAGACCGACAGCATGCCGATCCCTCCGAGCTTGCACCGCCGTCCGCTTGCCGAGCACAAGTCAGTCGAGGCCGCTGTCGAGAAGCTGCAGAAGGCCCGCAGTCCGATCCTGGTGATCGGCGCCGGCGCCAACCGCAAGATGACCGCCAAAGTCCTGCAGCAGCTGATCGACAAGACCGGCATTCCGTTCATTACCACCCAGCTGGGCAAAGGCGTGGTCGATGAGCGCCATCCACGCTTCCTCGGGAACGCTGCGCTGTCGTCTGGTGATTTCGTTCACCGCGCTGTGGAAGCCGCTGACCTGATCATCAACATCGGCCACGATGTGATCGAGAAACCGCCGTTCCTTATGGTGCGTGGCGGCACCGAGGTCGTTCACATCAATTTCCGCTCCGCTGAAGTCGATGCGGTCTACTTCCCACAGATTGAAGTGATCGGTGATATCGCCAATGCCGTGTGGCAGATCGGTGAAGCGCTGAGCGACACCTCGCATTGGGATTTCACCCGTTTGCTGGATATCCGCGAAGCCAATGAAACGCAGATCGCCGAAGGCGCGGACGACGATCGCTTCCCGATCTACCCGCAGCGTCTGGTCGCTGACGTTCGCCGTGTGCTGCCTTCAGAAGGCATCGTCGCGCTGGACAACGGCATCTATAAGATCTGGTTCGCGCGTAACTACAAGGCGCACAAACCCAACACCGTTCTTCTGGACAACGCCCTTGCGACCATGGGGGCCGGTCTGCCATCGGGCATGGCGGCGCACTTGGTGCACCCCGATCGTCCAGTGATTTCGGTGTGCGGCGACGGCGGCTTCATGATGAACAGCCAGGAACTGGAGACTGCTGTACGTCTGGGCATGCACATCACCGTAGTAATCCTGCGTGACGACGGCTACGGCATGATTCGCTGGAAGCAGGCGAACATGGGCTTCACCGATTTCGGCCTGGACTACGGCAACCCGGACTTCGTGAAATACGCCGAAGCCTACGGTGCCAACGGCCATCGTGTGGAAAGTGCCGAAGGTCTGTTGCCGCTCCTGGAGTACTGCATCAAGACTCCGGGCGTGCACGTGATCGACTGCCCGGTCGACTACTCCGAGAACGACCGCATCCTTAATACGGAACTGCGCGAGCGCAGCGCGGCCATCTGAATCACGGCGGGCAAGTGCCCGCCGTTTCTTCATTCGTGAGCACAGGATTTTTCCATGCAACTGAAAGACTCAACCCTGTTCCGTCAACAGGCATACATCAATGGCGCCTGGGCTGATGCCGACAGCGGCCAGACCATCAAGGTCAGCAACCCGTCCACAAACGAGATCTTGGGCACCGTCCCAAAAATGGGGGCCGTTGAAACCCGCCGTGCCGTCGAAGCCGCCGAGAAAGCCCTGCCAGCCTGGCGCGCACTGACCGCCAAAGAACGTGGCGCCAAGTTGCGTCGCTGGTTCGAGCTGATGATCGAAAACCAGGATGACCTCGGTCGCCTGATGACCTTGGAACAAGGCAAGCCGCTGGCTGAAGCCAAAGGCGAAATCGCCTACGCTGCCTCGTTCATCGAGTGGTTCTCCGAAGAAGCCAAGCGCATCTACGGCGACGTGATTCCTGGCCACCAGCCAGACAAGCGCCTGATCGTGCTTAAGCAGCCAATAGGCGTCACCGCTGCCATCACCCCGTGGAATTTCCCGGCGGCAATGATCACGCGCAAGGCTGGCCCGGCACTGGCCGCCGGCTGCACCATGGTGCTCAAGCCGGCATCGCAAACCCCGTATTCCGCACTGGCGCTGGCTGAACTGGCCGAGCGCGCCGGCATTCCTGCGGGCGTGTTCAGCGTGGTGACGGGCAGTGCTGGCGACATCGGCACCGAACTGACCAGCAACCCGATTGTGCGCAAACTGTCGTTCACCGGCTCGACCGAAATTGGTCGTCAGCTGATGGCGGAGTGTGCCCACGACATCAAGAAAGTCTCGCTGGAGCTGGGCGGCAACGCGCCGTTCATCGTGTTCGACGACGCAGACCTGGATAAGGCGGTCGAAGGGGCGATCATCTCCAAGTTCCGCAACAACGGTCAGACCTGCGTCTGCGCCAACCGCATCTACGTGCAGGACGCGGTTTACGACGCCTTCGCTGAGAAGCTGAAGGACGCCGTGGCCAAACTGAAGGTAGGCGACGGTCTGATCGAAGGCACCACCACCGGCCCGCTGATCGATGGCAAGGCTGTGACGAAAGTCCAGGAACACATCGAAGACGCTGTCTCTAAAGGTGCCAAGGTGCTGTCCGGTGGCAAGTTGATCGAAGGAAATTTCTTCGAACCGACCATCCTAGTCGACGTACCAAAGACTGCCGCAGTCGCCAAGGAGGAGACCTTCGGCCCACTGGCGGCTCTGTTCCGCTTCAAAGATGAAGCCGAAGTCATCGCCATGTCGAACGACACAGAGTTCGGTCTAGCGTCGTACTTCTATGCGCAGAACATGAGCCGTGTGTTCCGTGTTGCCGAGGCATTGGAGTATGGCATGGTCGGCATCAACACCGGGTTGATCTCAAACGAAGTCGCGCCGTTTGGTGGCGTGAAGTCTTCTGGCCTAGGCCGTGAAGGCTCGAAATACGGAATTGAGGATTACCTGGAAATCAAGTACTTGTGTCTGAGCATTTGATGCATGGAGAGGCGGAGTCGAAAATATTCCGCCTCACAATCTCCCTCAGTGAGTCATCGAACTATTCAGGGCACACCTCCTGTTTTCCATCTAAGCCATATGGCACTAGATGAAATCAGGACAGCGATTGCGGATCGTTGACGAACGATGGTGTCGCGAGGTCATGAACCTATCGGCTGTTGCTGTGATATCAGTGCTCTTTTCGCTTCGAATCACACAATCCATTGGGCAATGTTGTCTGCGTTGAGTCATCGAGCGTCAGTGTAGTGGGGGAGGAGCGTTCTGTAGGAATGACTGCTTCCCAAACCGGTCAGTCGTGATAGGCAGAAAACGCCCCAGGCTGTGAAAAAACGCGGGCACAGTCTTGAAGACTGCGTTGCTACGTAAAATCTGTCGGCGTTGGTTGATCAGCAGACCAAAAATTTGCGCAGAAACGCGATTTTCGTTTCGATCCTGACAGTCAAACTTGCTCCTAGGCCCCATTGTGTGTCCGGGGCCGAGCGGCCAATTGCGAGCGGGGCGTCAAGATGGCCAAGGCAACCGCCACGATGAAGAGCGCCGGCACGTCACCTGCCAAGTGCCCCATTTGCCCCGGCTGGGTGACCGCCTGGACGGCCATGATTCCTCCGTGTACGGCGCTAGACCACACGGTGAACCAGATTATGCTCAGATTGGCTAATGGATCACGTGCGGCCAGGATCAAGAACACGCCAAGTGTGGCGTAGATGCCAACGATCATCATCGGGTAGTCCGAGTGGCCGACGTGCCAGGCCCAACCGGACGGCCAGAACAACATGAGTGGATAGAGAGCAAGGCACGCGAGGCCAGCCAAAACTAGAACGACACGCAAATACCTGAGGCGTTCGACTACGGTCATCGCGGATTCCTCCTTGGGCCTAACTGGACGGAAAGCCCAATCTGCTCAATCAGTTCCAGCAGGAACTTCAGTCGAAGGTAGGGACAAACATCCCTGTCTTAACGTTACTCATCGAGACCAAGGTTTTGAAGCGCTTAACGTTGTTGCTTTCAAAAAATAATTCTCGGGTGAGCTGGGTGTATTGCTCCATGTTTTTCACGAGCATGATCAGCACGAAGTCGCATTCTCCGGCGACGTAAAAGCACTGCTGAACCTGGGGACAGGCAAGGAACGATCTCTTCATGTCGTCCAACAAATCCAGCCTCTCGTTCTCCACCTCCACTTCAGTAATGACAGTAAGCGTATAGCCCAACATTTCCGCGCTGACCTGGGCGACCGTGCCTCGTATGACGCCATCGGCGGACATCTTCTTCAGGCGTCTGTTTACTGCAGCGGAGGACAGATTGACCTTGGCTCCAAGATCCTGCTGCGAGGTACCCGCGTCTCGCTGTACTGCATCGAGTAAAGCCAAATCGAAGTGATCAAGTGTCATTGAGCGCTGTCCGTAATCGAGTGGCGGGAAATACCGGGAAAACGCAATGAAAATTCATAAATAGGCTAAAAATCAAGCTTTTCGTACGCTCTAAGCGAATAAAATTTCTCCATGAGCACGAATGTGGCATGACAGCCATGGTTCCGCGTCACTGGAGGAAAGTCGGATGATCACGGGTACAAAACTGCAGATGAACGGCTCGCTGCTACTGGAGCAGATCCATGCGCTTGGGCAAATTGGCGCGGACGCCGAACAGGGCGGCAGAACCAGGATCGCTCTGACGGATGCTGAAAAAAGTGGGCGCGACCTGGTGGTCGGTTGGATGCGTAACCTTGATCTCGACATTCAGGTCGACCGTATTGGCAACGTGTTCGGCACTCTGCGCTCGCCAAGCGACGATGGTGATCAACATCCGCTGATGATGGGTTCGCACATCGATACCGTGACCAACGCAGGTGCGCTGGATGGTTGCTACGGGGTGTTGGCCGGGCTGGCGGTCATTCGCGCCTACCGTGATGCCGGCGTTCTGCCCGAACGATCCATCACGGTCGGAGCGTTCACCAATGAGGAAGGTGTTCGATATCAGCCCGATATGATGGGCTCGCTTGTGTACGCAGGCGGTCTATCAGTGGAAGCAGCGCTGGACACGATCGGTACCGACGGAACGCGACTTGGCGACGAACTGCAGCGTATCGGTTATGCGGGATCGCTAGAGCCGGGTGCCATCGTTCCACATGAGTACATCGAGCTTCACATTGAGCAGGGGCCCATCCTCGAAGCCGAAAATACCTTGATTGGCGTTGTCGAAAACCTACAAGGGATTTCCTGGCAGCAAGTTGAAGTCAAGGGCAATGCCAATCATGCGGGTACCACCCCGACGCGTCTGCGTCATGACGCGGGCTTTGTCGCCAGTTCCATCGTGGCAGAACTGCGAGCCATTGCCGTGGAGGCGGGCACTACGCTCGCGACGGTGGGTTGCATGAAGTTCGAACCCAATGTGATCAACGTCATCCCTCGTAAGGCGACCTTTACGGTCGACCTGCGCGACCCCGACGAGGACATGCTGGTCAGTGCAGAAAACCGGCTGAGCACGTATCTCGCTGGCCTCGCTGATCAGGAAGGTGTGACCATCACCACTGAACGCCTTGTGCGTTTCGAGCCTGTGATTTTTGACGCTGAGCTTGCTGATGAGATTGAGGCTTCCGCCAAGCGGTTTGGCTTCAGTCATCGCCGAATGACATCGGGCGCAGGTCATGATGCGCAAATGATCGCCCGCATGGCGCCGGCGGCGATGATCTTCGTGCCTAGTCGCGGTGGTATCAGTCACAACCCTCGCGAGCATACCGACGATGACCAGTTGATTCAGGGCGCACAGGTGCTGCTCGACGTTGTGAGTCGTCGCCTCACCGCGTCCTGATTCCCCCTATTTATCCCAGCCCGCTGAGGCCTGCTTCAGCGGTACGGGCTTCCTGTTGCCTTTAGAAAGGAGCGCTGAATGTTTATTGCTAATCCCAAGGCCAGCCGCCTGCCGTATCCAGAATCACTGAAGTCGGTCATGAGCATCGCCAAGGCCAACGAGAGCCGTCAGTGGTTGTCTCAGTGGTCTCGACTTAATGCTGGAGCAACCCCGTTGTACTCTCTGCCTGACCTGGCCGAAGAGCTTGGAGTCTCTGAAGTTCTTATCAAAGACGAGTCCGTGCGTTCGGTGTTGGGAAGCTTCAAAGCGTTGGGTGCCCCCATTGCATTGGTTCGTTTGATCCTTCGCAGTTTCCCTGAGCAGCACTTCGACCCCCGTGGGCTTCTGGAGGGTCAATACGCTGATGCATTGGCGGACTTCACCGTGATCAGCGCCACCGATGGGAACCACGGTAAAGGGTTGGCAGCCGCCGCTCAGAGCATTGGTTGCCGTTGCGTCATCGTGCTGCATGCCAATGTCAGTATCGAGCGCGAGGATGCCATCGCGGCCTACGGCGCGCAGATTATCCGTATCAAAGGCAACTATGACGAGTCGGTCGAAGAGGCGGCCTCGCTGGCCGCAACCAACGATTGGACTGTCGTCTCCGATACCTCCTACGAAGGTTATGAAGTGATCCCGCGCGATGTCATGCAGGGTTACGGAACCATTGCGGCCGAGATCATTGAGGCGTCGGCAGGTGATGCGGCAAAACCTGCATTCACCCATGTCTTCCTGCAGGGCGGGGTAGGTGGTCTGGCAGCGGGAATTGTGAGCTACCTGTGGGAGCAATACGACGCAGCCCGACCGACCTTCATCATGGTTGAGCCAGCTCAGGCTGACTGCCTGTACCAGAGCGCGCTTCAGGGAAAACCAGCCAAGGCAACAGGCTCGGTGGACTCGGTCATGGCCGGTCTGGCCTGTGGCGAAACCTCTCCTCTGGCCTGGCGCTTCCTTGAGTCCAGTGTCGATTTCTTCATGACCATCCAGGACGACGAAGCCGTAGCGGCCATGCGTCGCCTCGCTGCTGGCAGCGCTCGGGATATACCGCTGGTTGCCGGTGAATCCAGTGTCGCTGGACTGGCCGGCCTTATCCGGTTGGTCAACGGAGACAGTGCGGCGGCAGACATGGGTATCAACTCCAGCTCCCGTGTCCTGTTCATCAGCACAGAGGGTGCTACTGCCCCAGGCGTTTACGCCGACCTGCTGGGCGAGACCGATGCATCCGTCCTTGGGCGCCAGAAAGCTTGGGCGCCTGGCGTCTGATCATATTTGTACATTCACCCAAGGGCTGAGCCTTCAGCCCTTGGCGGCTCCACACAAAAAAAATAATCGGAGATTTCATGAACACAATAAAACGTGACATCAGCCCTTGGTCGCTGATGTTGACCGGTCTCGGCTCCATCATCGGCTCAGGATGGCTCTTTGGGGCCTGGCATGCTTCGGCCATTGCCGGGCCGGCTGCGATCCTGGCTTGGATCATCGGTGCCGCGGTCGTGCTGGCGATCGCCCTGACATACGCAGAAATGGGCGCCATGTTTCCGGAGTCCGGTGGAATGGTGCGATATGCACGGTATTCCCATGGATCGCTGGTCGGCTTCCTGGCCGCATGGGCAAACTGGATTTCCATCGTTGCCGTCATTCCCATCGAGGCGATTGCCTCGATCCAGTACATGGCCTCCTGGTCATTTCCCTGGGCAAGAGAGTTGGTGCACCAGGGCGAACTGACCACCAGTGGACTGGTCGGCAGTGCAGCATTAGTGATGGTGTACTTCGGCCTCAATTATTGGGGGGTGAAGCTTTTCGTGAAGACCAACACGGCGATCACGGTATTCAAACTGGTGGTGCCTGCATTAACCGCTGTGGCCCTGATGGCGACGAGCTTTAACACCGAGAACTTTGGTGACGGTTCAATATCGAGCTTTGCTCCCTATGGCTGGTCAGCCGTCTTTACGGCCGTGGCAGCCAGCGGCATCGTTTTCAGCTTCAACGGATTTCAGAGCCCTGTGAGCCTCGCGGGTGAAGCCCGCAATCCTGGGCGTAGCATCCCGTTTGCTTTGATCGGTTCGGTGGTGATCGCGTTGATCATCTACGTGGCGCTGCAGATTGCCTTCATCGGCGCGGTAAGCCCAGAGAGCATTGCATCGGGCTGGCACAACCTGAACTTTGATTCGCCATTGGCGCAACTTGCACTGGCATTGAACCTCAACTGGCTGGCGATGCTGCTCTATCTGGACGCGTTCGTGAGTCCATCGGGTACGGGGTCGATCTATACCGCGACTACCGCTCGAATGATCTACGCGATGGAAAAGAACAACACGCTCCCCAAAATTTTCGGCAACCTCCATCCACTCTATGGTGTCCCGCGCCAAGCGATGTGGCTGAACCTGGCAGTGAGCTTCATCTTCCTGTTCTTCTTCCGGGGGTGGGGCACGCTGGCTGCCGTGATCTCAGTCGCGGTGATCATTTCGTTCCTGACCGGCCCGATCAGCCTGATGTCATTGCGAGTCCATGCACCCGAGGTCAAACGTCCCCTGCGATTGAAAGGCATGGGCATCATTGCTCCATTCGCCTTCATCTGTGCGTCCCTGGTGCTGTACTGGGCTCGCTGGCCATTGACAGGCCAGGTCATCCTGCTGGTGATCGGTGCTCTGCCCATTTATTTCTACTACCAAGCCAAAAGCGGCTGGTCGGGGTTTGCTCGTGAGCTTCGAGCCGCGATCTGGTTGATCGGCTATCTGCCGGCGATGGCGCTGGTGTCCTACATCGGAAGCGAAGCATTTGGAGGAATTGGCATCTTGCCTGAGGGCGTGGATATGGCAGTGGTAGCAGCTGTCGCGTTGGCTTTCTACCGGCTGGGAGTCAGCAGTGGCTATCGCACTCCTTATCTAAGCGAAAGCGTCATCTGGCAGAACAACGAGCCTGCGGATGCAGCACTTCCTGCTCAGCCGTCTGATCAAAGCCCTTCGTTGGCCAAGTAATAGGAGATTTCAAGCATGAGCAATGACCAAGAGTTTGAGCAGCGCCTCAAGCAGTGGCGGCATACCTTTCATCGCCACCCTGAAACCGGATTCGAAGAGTTCACCACTTCGGACGAGGTCGCCAAAATCCTCACCGATTTAGGGTTGGAAGTGCATAGGGGAATAGGCGGAACAGGCTTGGTCGCAAGCCTCACCGTCGGAAATGGTGCTGGGGTTATTGGGCTTCGCGCCGACATGGATGCCCTGAACATCACTGAACAAGTGGCAGGGCGCGATCATGCTTCCTGCAACCATGGAAAAATGCATGCCTGTGGCCACGACGGTCACATGGCCATGGTTCTGGGGGCGGCAGAGCTTCTCTGCCGTGAGCGAGACTTCAACGGTACCGTCAGGTTTGTCTTCCAACCAGCGGAGGAACATGGTCGCGGTGCGAAGGCGATGATGGCGGATGGTTTGTTCGATCGCTTTCCGGTTGATGCTATCTACGGTGCTCACAACATGCCGGGCATGCCAGCAGGTCACATCGCGACGCGTGTCGGCGGGATCATGGCTAGCGAGGATAATTTCGTCATCCAGATCCAGGGGCGAGGCACGCATGCTGCCAGGCCTCACATGGGCATCGACCCCATGGTGATCGGTGCCGAGATCGTGTTGGCCTTGCAGACCATCGTTTCGCGGAACGTCGATCCTAGCTTGTCTGCTGTGATTTCCTGCACCGAGTTCATCACCGACGGTATTCGCAACGCTATTCCCACGCATGTCACGATTAAGGGGGACACCAGGAGCTACAGCCCTGATGTCCAGCGTCTGCTCGAGAAACGCATGCGGGAAATCAGTGAAGGCATCTGCCACATGCATGGCGCGACGTGCGAGTTCGAGTACACCCACGAGTTCGCACCTACGGTGAACTGGGCGAAGAACACGGAAATTGCCGTTGCTGCTGCACGCAATGTTGTGGGCGAAAAAGCGGTCAACCCTGAGGTGTCACCAATGATGATCTCGGAGGACTTCGGCGCGTTCATTCAGAAAGTGCCAGGGAGCTTTGTGTTCATCGGCAATGGTGCGGAAGGGTTGGACGGAGCGACACCACTGCATAATGCCGGCTACGACTTCAACGATGAGATATTGGCTACCGGTGCGAAGTACTTTGCCGAGCTGGTGAGAGTCAGCCTTCCCAGCAGCAACACGAAACTATCGGGAAGCCGTCAGTCGTGAATTGCCGCTTCTGACCGTTTTCTGCGCCATCGACAATGTTTGGGGGGCTCTCAAGTGCATGGTTCTGAAACGTGCTAGTAAAAACCAATACGATAGGATGTCAGGTGCAGTGCAAAGAGCTGGTCAGATCAATGCAAGCGGGTGGTCAACTGGAGTGCAATTGCCGACGTAAGAGCGGCAATGAAAGTTTCAGAAGGCAGGGTATTGAGCTGGAGCGCTTGAATTGAGGTTGACCGTTTGGTGTGCGTGACACCAAACGGTCATTGCTTCCTTTCACGATTCACGAGCCTATTATTCGGTTCGGAGCGGCATCCATTCGGTGAGACAGATCCTCACCATCCGTTCAGACGAGACCAATGGCTGATTTCTCCATTTTCCTCTAAAGCCTCGTAGGCTTGGTATTGAGCTCCCGTGGCGCAGGCATGGTTGGGCAGAATGCGCAGTCGGGTTCCAATAGGAAACTGCTGCTCGATGTCTAACTTTTGGCCTTCCTCGAAAGACGCCACACCGTGTTCCTGGTTGGCTGAGCGCAACTGAAGCCCATCGATCAGCTTGCCCTCTGCATTGCATACCAGGCCGTAGCCGAAATCGCATTGTTGGGACTGCGTGCCCCGGTCGCGACTCATCGCCATCCAGCCGGAGTCGGTGATTATCCAGCCCTTATCTGGCTGATGGCCGATCACGGTGGTGAGGACGCTCAAGGCCAGTTCGTCCAACTGGCATACGCCGACATTGTGCATGACCAGATCGAAGAAAACGTACACGCCGGCACGGAGTTCGGTGACGCCATCGAGGTGAGCGGCGGACAATGCGGTGGGCGTTGAGCCGACACTCACCTCCTGGCACGGCAAGCCCGCAGACCGAATGGCCTCAGCAGCCTTCACGCATTCAGAACGCTCAATCTCCGCAATTTCCTGAAGCGCCTCAAGGGTGTTCAGCTTGTAGCTTTCGCCGGCGTGAGTCATCACGCCTTTGAGCACAGCGCCACCGTCGTGAAGGATTCTGGCGATCTCGATCAGCACAGGATCGTCACTACGAACACCCGAGCGGTGATGGTCACTGTCAATCTCGATGAAAACCTCAAACTGCTCGCCATGGGCGTGGCAAAAGTCGGTGATTGCTCTCGCGCCTGTAATGCTGTCAGTGACAATCGTCAGGGAACAACCAGCGCGGCGCAGTTCCAGCGCGTGGTTGAGCTTGGTGGGGGCCATTGCTACGGCGTAGAGAACGTCGGTGATGCCTTGGGCAAAAAAGGCCTGAGCTTCCTTGAGTGTGGAAACCGTTATGCCTTGGGCTCCAGCCTTCACCTGGGCTGCTACCACCTGCTCACATTTGGTGGTTTTTACATGCGGCCGTAGCCGTACGCCCAGACTATTTGCCTGGTTCTGCATGCGTTGGATGTTGTGCTGCATGCGGCTTACATCTACCACGGCTACGGGGGTATCGAGGGAATCAATGGAGGTAGTCATTAGCTAGATCTCGCGGGTGCCTGTGTGTTTGCAACTCTACGCAGTACGGTATATTTTTGGTTAACGGTTACTTAAACAAATGTTAAGAACTACTTAATGATTACGTTCTCCGATCTCGAACTGGTGACGGCAATTTCTGTTTCCGGCTCATTGAGCGAGGCCGCTCGCAAGCTAAGAGTCACCACGGCAGCCCTCTCGATGAGACTGCGAAAGCTCGAAGCGGAGTTGGGCATGAAGCTCGCCAGCCGAGACTCCAGACGCTTGGCGTTGACCGAGGATGGAGAACGCATGGCCGAGGAAGGCCGACGGTTGCTGCAGGCGTTGGAGGAGCTGTCGGATTCAATGGTGGCAGACGACGAGCGCCTTCAAGGAGTGATCCGCCTATCTGCACCGTTTGGCTTTGGGCGGTTGCGTTTAGCCCCCTTGCTGGCAAGGTTTGCAAAGCTCCACCCTAAACTAAGAATTGAGCTCGACCTGCGAGAAACCCCTTGGCCGGATCGGAGCAATTGCGATGCGGTAATCCACATTGGCTCCATCAGCGACAGCTCATGGACTGCCCAAGTGTTGGCATCCAATGAACGATGGTTGTGTGCCAGCCCGTCGTATCTGAAAGAGAATGGAACCCCGAAAGCTCCTGAAGACCTGGCGGCTCACCGGTGTATTTGTATTCGTGAGAATGACGAACACGCGACGTACTGGCACCTGCGCAAGGATAATGAGAGCAAGTCTCTGCGAATTTTTCCGAGCATGGTCAGCAATGATGGCGGAGTGGCGCGCAGATGGGCCGAGCAGGATCTTGGTTTGGTTCTGCGTTCGCAATGGGACGTGGTTGACTCGATTGCCCAGGGAACCCTGATCCGCGTATTGGCGGACTGGGAGTTCGAGACCGCTCCGATTCTTTTGCTGATACCAACCAGAAAAAACAGATCCCGTAAAATACAGGCTCTTGCTTCTTTCTTGAGTGAATCAATCAAAACGAAAGGCACCGAAAAAAGCCGTTCGTAGGCTGTTATCGTCCTCTCATTGAAACCTTCTACTTTTGCTGGATATCTTCACTATGAAGAAAACGACCCCCGAGCAACAAGCGCTGATCAGTCAGCTGGAGCAAATTGCAGAAGGCTTAAGTCAAACCTTCAGTCCGTTCTGTGAGGTTGTATTACACGATCTACGAGATCCAGAGCACGCAATTTTGGCCCTTCACAACAATCTTTCAGGAAGGGAAGTAGGGCAACCTGCCACTGAGCTCGGACTTGCTAGGATCGCAGATCCTGCTTACCCACAAATCATTGCCAATTACCCAAACCAATTCAAAGATGGGCGTCAAGCCAAAAGCACGTCCATTGGCATCAAGGACTCCACCGGGCGGTATGTAGCAGCGCTCTGCATGAACGTTGACCTCACCTTGTTCAGAGGTTTGCAGGGTATGCTTGATCAGTTCGGTTCATTCAGCAGCGACCGTCCACATGAGTCGCTTGAGTCAAGCGGCGCGGACACGATACGGGCGAAGATAGATCACTTTGCTGCGCGCTTAGCCACCACCCCTCGTGCCCTGAAGGCCGCTGACCGGAGAGTCCTGCTTCAAGAGCTGAAAGAGTCTGGGTTGCTTGAAATTCGAAAGGCCATGGAGACGGTGGCTTCTCACCTGGGTGTATCTCGCGCAACGGTTTATAGCGACACGAGGTGATCAACACCTCGTTACGCTTTCGATCAAACAGGGCAGCCTTTGGCTCTTAGCAACGCATTGAAGCGATCTGGATCAAGGGCATCTTCCTCAATCCCTTTGAGGATAGCGGCCTCACGTTCTAGGAGTTGTTGGCAGCGTTCGTAAACTGTCGCGAGTTGCTCCTGTCCTATCGCCACAACACCATCGGAATCGCCAACCACCAAGTCACCTGGATTTACCACCAAGCCGGCGCACGACACTGGAACATTGATCTCGCCGGCACCGTCCGTGCTTGGGCCGCGGTGAACACAACCAAGCGCAAAAATCGGCATCTTGCCGTCCAGCCAATCGTCTCGGTCACGAAGTACACCGTTCACAACGATGCCAGCGATCCCTGCTTTGAGGGCCATCGCACGCATGATTCCACCAATGATGGCTCTGGTCTGATCTCCACTTCCGTCCACCACCAGAATATCGCCAGGGCGCGCCATCTGAATGGCTTTGAGTGTCATCAAGTTATCGCCGGGGCGAACTCGCACGGTAATCGCTGTTCCGCACATATGGCCACGGCCGTGAAACGGGCGAAGACCTAACCCGCCTACGTTGCGGCCCAAACAGTCACTGATGATAGCGCTGGGAACTTGGCTGAATGCAGCGAGCCACTCTTCGCCTACAGCGACTGGTGATGAGTTGATTTGAAAGCCCGTAGGCCAAGCTTCATTCGACGCGACATTGAGCATCATCGATCTCCTCTGAAATGCCAGAAATGGACGTACCTTCAGCGCTCTAATCAGCGTTGGTCTCAATACGTGCGACAGCCTCGATCTCAATCAGATAGCCATGGTGCAGCTCTGGCACCGGTACTACGGCGCGAACAGGGCGATGGCTGCCCAACATTTCGGAATAAATCCGGTCGAAGGCTGGCCAGTGCTTCACGCCTGCGACGTACACGGTGACTTTGACCAAGTCGGAGGCATTGCAGTCTGCGGCATGCAGAATGGCCAGCAGGTTGTTCAGTGCAACTTGTGCCTGTTCGGTGAACGACGCCTCAATGTTGTGAGAGCCATCCGGACTCACGGGAAGCTGGCCAGAAATGTACAGCGAGCCTTGGTGAATAACCGCTTGCGAGTAGTGACCGGCAGGTTGGGAAGCCGCATCGGTGCTAACAATTTTCATAAGTGACCTTGTATAGGGTGGAGCCGACGCAGCAGGCGATGCTCACGGCGTCAGCTCTTGGATGTATCAATGAGCGTTTGTGAAGGCTGCTTGAACCTTGCCAGGCTCGGTGACGCCGCTGGCGATCAGCAGTTGGGGCTCTTTTTAGAGCAATGTTTTGATTAAACGGTTTGAGGCGTTTTCTCAGCATCGATTGCTGTTTCGACTTCTTCCTCATCACCGTGCCGTCCGATAACAGCTGTCGCGACGCCGCAGCCAAAAACGTTGGTGGCGGTGCGCCCCATGTCCAGGATTGGGTCAACGGCGAGTATGAGAAGCAGGCCTGCTTCTGGAAGGCCGATCATTGGCAGGCCCGCAGCCAGGACGACCAGTGAGCCCCGAGCTACACCTGCCGTGCCTTTGCTGACAACCAGCAGCGTCAGCAGCACCATGATCTGGTGGGAGAAGGTCATTTCAATGTTGTAGGCCTGGGCGATGAACATCACGATGAAGGCTTGGTACATCATCGAGCCGTCCAGGTTGAATGAGTAACCCAACGGTAGGACGAAGCTGCTCACGCGCTTGTTGGCACCGAATTTGTCCATGGCAGCAATGGTTTTCGGGTAAGCAGCCTCACTGCTCGCGGTAGAGAAAGCGATCAGCAATGGCTCACGCATGTGCCTAAACAGGTCTTTGATGCGGGAGCCGAGTGCCAGATAACCGGCGAGCGTAATCAACGACCAAAGTAGTGTTAGGCCCAGGAAATACTGCCCAACCATCTTGCCAAAGGTAACGACCATTTCCAGACCATGCACGGTGATGGTGGCGGCGATGGCTGCAAATACAGCCAATGGAGCCACATACATCACGTAGTCGGTAACTTTGAACATGACATTGGCCAACTCTTCAAGCATATCCACGATGATGGACTTGCCTTTGCCCTTGACGAACGCCAATGCTGAGCCGAAGAACAGGGAGAACACGACGATCTGCAGTACTTCGTTCGTCCCCATTGCCTCAATAATGCTTCGAGGGAATACATGGGTGAGGAAGATCGGCAGGCTAAAGCCGGAGGTGTTCAAGCCCGTGTTTACAGCTTCACCGCTCACTGTCAGGTTCAGCCCGACACCTGGCTGGAAAATATTGGCGAAGAGCAAACCGATGGACAGGGATATCAGGGAGGCGATCAGGAACCAAGTGATGGCTTTAAAGCCGACACGGCCCATCGAACCGTTCCCTGACATGCTGGCAACTCCGGTCACAAGGGTGGCAAGTACCAGCGGTGCGATAACCATTTTTATCAGACGTAAAAACACGTCAGTGACCAGGTTCAGGTATCCGGAAATTTCTTTCGCGGCCGCAGCATCCAGCTGACTGTGAAGCGTGCCTCCTAGGACTACGCCGAAAATCATCGCGATAACAATCGCTTTAACGAGAAGGCGGCTTTTCATGTGCACCTCTTTTTATAGTGGCCAAATTTATGGCCATATTGTCTGGGCTAAATGTATGTTCATTAAATTTAGGCAAGGCGATGCCGTCAGGCGCTGTTGAGCGCCTGGTTATTCAGCAGATAAAGCTATTTATCCTTAGGACTGGAGAAACTTTCCAAGCTTGTCGATATCAATATTACCGCCAGTAATGATGACGCCGACCCGTTTGCCTTGGAGCTCATCCTTGAACTTTCTTACTGCGGCAAGACCCAGACATCCGGTGGGTTCGACCACAATTTTCATGCGCTGAACAAAGAACTTCATTGCAGAAATCAGTTCTTCGTCAGTGACGGTTACAATCCGGTTCACACCATTCAGAATAATTGGGAAGGTGTAATTGCCCAGATGCTGTGTTTGAGCGCCATCAGCGATGGTGTCAGGGGTGTCGATGTGAACAATCTCACCTGAATTGAAAGATTGCTGTCCGTCGTTACCTGCTTCAGGCTCAACGCCGATCAGAGTGCACTCTGGTGCCAGTGCGCGCGTCGCCAAGGTGGTTCCAGACAGCATGCCGCCGCCACCCAGACCCACAAATAAGGCGTCCAGTTGACCGACGCTTTCGAACAGTTCCTTGGCGGCAGTACCCTGGCCGGACAGAACGTCTGGATGATCGTAGGACGGGATCAGCGTCATACCATGCTTGGCGGCCAGCGCCCGACCGATAGCCTCGCGGTCTTCGGTATAACGGTCGTAGAACACAACCTCGGCGCCATAGCCTTTCGTAGCCGCGACCTTGGCTGCCGGAGCGTCAGGTGGCATGACAATGGTGGCCGGGATCTTCAACAGCTTGGCCGCCAAAGCGATGCCTTGTGCGTGGTTCCCCGAAGAGAACGCTACAACACCGCCTCGACGTTGCTCTTCGCTGAATTTAGCGAGCGAGTTGTATGCCCCTCGGAACTTGAAGGAGCCGGTACGTTGGTAGTTTTCGCATTTGAAAAATACCTGTGCACCGACTTCCTCATCGATCGTACGAGAGGTCAGAACAGGCGTGACGTTGGCTGCTCCCTCAAGTCGCGTAGCCGCGTCGACTACGTCTTGATAAGTTGGCAGAGTGATTTGCATAGCAAAATGTCCTCAAAGATTTACCACGGCCAAGAAATATCGTGGCCAATACCTTCGATATTGGCTTGCTTGAACAGAAGCTGAGCAACTGTCAGGTCTTGCAGCGCCAATCCCGTCATGTCGAAGAGGGTGATGTCATTGGCACTACGGATGAATTCGACTTGCCCTGTCAGCAGGTCACCGATTTCAGTTACTGGTGAAGCCGCTGCCCATTGCGTTTCGCCGAGCTGGCGAGCTTGAGCTTGATCGTCGACAAAGACTTTGGCCTTGGGCAGAAGCCCTTCCGGCGCTTCCCGTTTGCCCTTGGTGTCTGCACCCACGCAGTTGAAGTGCGTACCGGGTTGGACGGCTTCCATGTCAAACAGTACCTGTCCTCCGGGCGTTGCTGTGATGACTACATCACTTTGGGATACGGCATCGTTGGCCGATGCGCTGTGGCGCACAGAGACGCGCTCTGAAAACTGCGATTCAAATTGGGCACTCGGTACGCCATCTGCCGTCAGATAGGTGACATGCTTGATGCCGGACATCACGCGAAGTGCGTAATCCACTTGAATACTGGCCTGTACGCCGGTGCCGAAAACGCAGAGTTGCGAGCTGTCCCGACGAGCAAACATCTCCAGACCCAAGGCCCCGGCAGCACCTGTACGGAGTGTCGTAATGGCATTGCCATCAATGACACACAGTGGCCGTCCGGTCGCAGGATCAATCAGTAGGATGGTCGCTTGATGAGGCTCACCTTGCTGGGCACGGTTGGCGGGCCAGAAACCGGCTGCTTTGAATCCAAGCACGCCCTCGTTGGCGATACCACCGGATTTGATTCCAAAGACGCCACCCGTACTCAGCGCTTCGCGAACAACCGGGAAGACTTGGCCATCTCCTGCGCTGTGCAGGTAGAAGGCTTCGCGAACGGCGAAGAGGATCTGCTCGGGTAGCACTAGGGCGTTGACACAGTCCCTATCCAGCAGTTTTAGCGTTTCAATCTTGAACATTATGCGCGCCTGGTACGACAATTCGTTCAGACACATTATCCAGAACTAGACGAACTGTAAAGTAAAGGCGTAGCCGTCTGTCATGAGAGGGCGACCAATCAGCTGAAAATTAGACAGGTTGGAAAGATGTCCCGTGGCGCTGGTAGGCGCTGGCGCGAAAGGGCGAATGCATTGCGGCTGAACGCACATCGTATGAGGCGGCGACGCGATGCTGCAGCTGCATTTCGGGGATGGAGAACACAGCCTGATCATGCCCGCTAAGGACGCGACGCCAGAGGAGATTCTAGAACCGGTTGAGCGGTTAGGGCTCACTCGGATTGAGGCAGTGGGTCATTCCAGTTGACCTGGGCTCACCCACCTTTCGTCAGCGAGATCAGCAACCCTTGTTGACAGAAAAATGCATCAGGAGAATACTCGCCTCAAGATTCATATATATGACTAGATAACAAGGTGAATAAAGTCGATGAACTCCTTATCCAGTGATGTCCGGCTACCGCTTTATCAGCGCCTGCGAGATCAGTTGGCTGAACAGATTGCCAACAATCGTTGGCGTCCCGGGGAGGCCATTCCCACCGAGGCTGCACTTTCAGCGGAGTACCAACTGTCCACTGGCACCGTACGCAAAGCGGTTGACGCGCTGGTCAGTGAGGGCGTTCTGGAGCGTCAGCAAGGTCGAGGCACTTTCGTTCGCCGACCTCAGTTTCAATCTTCGCTGTTCCGATTTTTCCGCTTCCAGACTGCCGCGGGCGAACGCCAGGTGCCGGAGAGTCGCATCTTGTCGATTGAGCCGGTGGCCGCACCCTCGGCGGTGGCCCAAACGTTAGGCCTGCCAATTGACGCACCGGTTATTCGCATTGTTCGCGTACGTCTTCTCGATGTTCAGCCGGTACTTGCCGAAGAAATCTGGCTTCCTCGCAGCCGGTTTCAGCCGCTGCTGGAAATTGACCTAAGCCGAAAAGGGCCATTGCTTTACCCGATTTACGAAGAGGTCTGCGGTCAGGTCGTCGCCTCTGCCGAAGAAACACTCACTGCCGAGTCTGTAAACGACGTGCATGCGCGATTGCTGCAAGTACCGGTCAACAGTCCCGTGGTCGTGATCGAGCGTCTGGCGCGTGACTACGCCGGGACGCCTCTGGAATGGCGTCGCTCCCGTGGGCATGCCGAGCATTTCCGTTACAGCGTGGATATTCGCTAGCGCCTTGCCTCAATAGCGGATCGCTCATCGGCGCCTGATCTGCGCCGTCTTCATCGTCTTGCTTGCCATGCCTGGCCTCTTAGCGGCGCGGTTCGCTTTCGGCTGCCTCACGTTTCACTTATAAGGATAAGAAATCATGTTCAGCTGGTATCGCCAAGTCACTCCTCGGGAGCGCAAAACGTTTTGGGCCTGCTTCGGCGGATGGTCGCTGGATGCTCTGGAAGTACAAATGTTCGGCCTGGCCATTCCGGCGTTGATCGCTGCGTTCGCACTGACCAAGGGCGATGCCGGGCTGATCAGCGGCGTCACGCTAGTCACTTCGGCCATCGGCGGATGGGTAGGGGGGACGTTGTCCGACCGCTACGGCCGGGTGCGTACGTTGCAGTGGATGATTTTGTGGTTCTCTTTCTTCACCTTTCTGTCCGCCTTCGTCACCGGGTTCCATCAGTTGCTGATGGTCAAGGCACTGCAAGGCTTCGGTATTGGCGGTGAGTGGGCCGCCGGCGCGGTACTGATGGCCGAAACCATCAACCCGAAATATCGCGGCAAAGTGATGGGCACCGTGCAAAGTGCCTGGGCCGTCGGTTGGGGCCTGGCGGTCGGGGTATTTGCACTGATTTATACGTTCGTACCGCAAGACATGGCCTGGCGTGTGATGTTTATCGTAGGCCTGCTGCCGTCATTCCTGATCCTCTGGGTACGCCGCAATGTCGAGGAGCCCGACAGCTTCCAGCGTTTGCAGAAAGAACACGCCATTCCTCAGAGTTTCTTCAAATCCCTTGCCGGTATTTTCCGTCCTGAGCTGATCCGCGTAACGCTGTTCGGCGGGTTGTTGGGCCTGGGCGCACACGGCGGATACCACGCCGTGATGACGTGGCTGCCGACATTCCTCAAGACCGAACGCAACCTGTCGGTGCTGAATTCCGGCGGCTACCTGGCCGTGATCATCTTTGCCTTCTGGTGTGGCTGCGTCGTCAGCGGATTGTTGATCGACCGCATTGGCCGCCGCAAAAACATCGTGCTGTTCGCCCTGTGCTGTGTGGTTACCGTGCAGTGCTACGTGTTCCTGCCTCTGACCAATACCCAAATGCTGTTCCTCGGTTTTCCGCTTGGCTTTTTCGCGGCGGGCATTCCGGCCAGCCTCGGTGCACTGTTCAATGAGCTGTACCCGGCGGATGTGCGCGGTGCTGGCGTGGGGTTTTGCTACAACTTCGGCCGAGTGCTCTCTGCGGTGTTCCCGTTTCTGGTCGGCCATATGAGTGACTCCATGTCGCTGGGCTCGGCCATTGGCATCGACGCCGGGATCGCCTATGGCGTGGCGGTAGTCGCGGCCCTCTGCCTGCCGGAAACCCGTGGTCGCAGTCTCGAAGCCACAACCTCATCCGTCCCGGTTAACGGCGAGAGCGCCCGAGCGTGATGATCCTTACTTGCGATAGATGAAACCCATGTCTGATACCTGTTCAACATCGATCACTGGCATCGATTCCCATGCGCATGTCTTTAGTCGGGGACTAAGCCTAGCCGCTACACGGCGCTACGCTCCTGACTACGATGCTCCGCTTGCCGAGTATCTGAACCACCTGGGTAACCATGGTTTGAGTCATGGCGTATTGGTGCAGCCGAGCTTTCTCGGTACCGACAATAGCTACCTGCTGGCGGCGTTGAGGCAAGCGCCGGAGCAGTTGCGAGGCGTCGTGGTGCTGGAGCCAGGCGTCAGTCGCGCGATGTTGGATGAGATGGATCACCTGGGCGTGGTCGGCGTTCGCTTGAACCTGATGGGCAAGGCGTTACCTGATTTTCGTAACAGTGCCTGGAGAGAGTTTTTCAGCCACATCGCTGATCTTGACTGGCATGTCGAATTGCATCGGGAGGTAAAGGATCTACCGGGACTGATCCATCAATTGATGCCGTTCGGCTTGAAGTTGGTGATTGATCATTTCGGCCGGCCGGATGCCCGTTCGGGCGTCGATCAGCCCGGGTTTTGCGAGTTACTGGAATTGGGCTCGAAAGGGTCGATCTGGATGAAGGTATCAGGAATCTATCGTTTGGGAGGTACGCCGCAACAGAACATCAATTTCGCTCGAATGGCATTACCGCTGTTGGAACAAAGTTTCGGCCTTCGCCAGCTTGTATGGGGCAGCGACTGGCCGCACACGCAGCATGAGCAAAGCATCGGCTTCGGCACAGTAATCGATCAGCTGCAAGCCCTGGAGTGTTCGACGCAGCTTAGTTATTCGTTGCTGGTGCAAGCACCTCGAAGGTTATTCGGTTTTGCAAAAGGCGAAAGCTGAAACTTACGCGTGCATTAGCAGATAACCATTCATCTCACCCGTTTATAACGAAAACATACAAAAAGTTTGAAGTGTGACGTTGCAGTCAAACCTCTCGTGCCGCATCGAGAAGTTCTGCACAGGGTCAGCCTATTCCAATTACAAGAGAGTTGTTTCCATGAACAAGCCATTCAATGATGAAATTGAAAGTTCGACGATGCGCAAGTTGGGGTTTCGCCTGATTCCCTTTCTCGTACTCTGTTATTTCATCGCCTACATCGACCGAGTCAATATAGGCTTCGCTGCCCTGACCATGAACCAGGACATCGGCCTGACGGCCAGTGCGTTCGGATTCGGCGCCACGCTGTTTTTCGTTGCTTATGTACTTTGCGAAATGCCCAGCAACATGGCCATGGAGCGTTTCGGTGCCCGGCGGTGGATCGCGCGCATCATGATCACTTGGGGGATCGTCGGGTTCTGTTCGGCATTTGCGGTCGGGCCGATATCCTATTCGATTTCCCGCTTTCTCTTGGGTGCAGCCGAAGCCGGTTTCTTCCCCGGCGTCATTCTTTACCTCACGCAGTGCATCCCTAAAGCGTACATGGCTCGAATAGTTGCACTGTTCATGGTGGCGATACCACTCTCCAACTTTCTCGGCTCACCTGTGTCGGCACTGCTGTTGCAAATGGACGGCCTGGCAGGCCTCAAGGGATGGCAGTGGTTGCTTATGCTTGAAGCAATTCCCGCCATCACTCTGGGATTGCTCGCGCTGAAGGTATTGCCAAATCGACCAAGCGAAGCGAAATGGTTGACTCAGCAGGAACAGGATTGGCTGAGCGAGCAACTGAGCAACGATAAGGCCACGCGCGCAAGCACAATTACTCAGCCCGTTCATAGCGTAGCCAGCACCCTCAAGGCCGTGTTTACCAACAAATATGTATGGGTACTTTCGATTATCTACATGGGCAGTTCGGCAACCAGCAATACGCTGTCGCTGTGGATGCCGCAGATCCTGAAATCCTTCCATCTGTCCAACATGCAAACAGGTCTGCTGAACATGATTCCGTTCGGCATGGCCGCCGCTTTCATGATTTTCTGGGGGCTGCGTGCGGACAAGAGCGGGGAGCGGATTAAGAGCACTGCTATACCGCTGGCCATTACTGCAGTGAGCTTCGCGGCTACGCTGTTCACGGACTCCCTGACCATCACGCTGATATTGCTGACGCTCGTATTGATGGGTAACTATGCGATCAAGGGGCCGTTCTGGGCACTTTGTTCCGAATCCCTGCCGCCGGCGACTTTGGCCACCGGGATTGCCGCGATCAATACCTTTGCCCACTTGGGTACGGGCGCCATGAGTTCAGTGATCGGAGTACTGCGTGATCAGACCGGGAGTTTTCCTATCGCACTGATGCCGCTCTGTGCATTGACCGCGATCGGTTCACTGTTGGTGTTTCTAATTGGCAAACAGAACCGTCGTGCGAAGCAAATCGCTACGGTCAGCAGTTAACCCATTCCTGCTGAGGAGGCTTGGAATTGGCGGGCCTCCTCGTTGCCTGTGATCCACTTTTCAAAATGTAGCGCTGTTCAGCAGCGAGGTGATTCCAGCGCTCACTTTGGGTAGCAGTCTATAGCTTGTTGCCGCAGCTATAGGAATGGCGGGTGGCTACGCGCTCTGGAACATAGGCATCTTGCGCGGAAATCTCACCTTGCTGGCGACGGCCTCCTACGTCGCACCCGTGCTGTCATCGGCATTTGCTTCAGTATGGTTGGGCGCTGTGTTGAATAAACAGTTTTGGCAAGGGGGCGGTGCTAGTTACAGCGGGATCGCTTATCTGTTGGCAAGCTACTCGACAGCGAAGTGATTCAGTATGAGCGCTGGGTGTTGGGAGCTTCATACGACGTTCGCTTCCTGACAATGTTAGCGTTTAAGTTAACTAGGTTCTGCTTCTCGTCTTGCTGCTCCTAAGTAGGTGAGTACGTGCCACCTCCATGATTCAAACTATTGGGCAAAAGATGACGCAGGACACTTATCCTAATTTCAAATTGCTGTTTTTGGTGTATTGTTAGGAGACTAACTACATAGAGATCTATCATGTCTAAGCTTGCAGAATTCCGTCAGCTCGAAAAACATCTGGCCGAGCAGCTCCAAGCTCTCGAAGCCTTGAAAGACGATGCTGGCCTTAAAAAAGAAATTGAATTTGAGTCCAAGCTGCGCGCGTTGCTGGCTGAATACGGCTACAGCCTGCCGAACGTCATCAACCTACTTGATCCACAAGCTGGCCGCCGTCGCGCTCCAGCCGTTGAGTCCAAAGCCGGCAGCCGTAAGCCTCGCCAGGTAAAAGTTTACAAAAATCCGCACACCGGCGAAGTCGTCGAAACCAAAGGCGGCAATCACAAAACGCTGAAGGAATGGAAAGCTGAACACGGCTCCGCGACCGTTGAGTCCTGGCTGACCAAGTGATCTTGGTTTGAGTACAAAAGGGCCCTTTTAGGGCCCTTTGTTGTTGAATAGATGTTGAAATGGCGGCTTAGCAGACTGGCTAAATTGCCTCCTCCAAAACCAATTCTGGCGGCTGGTTACGAAGCCCGCCTGTTAGGAAGATCAAGTAAACAAAGCCGATCGCCAGCCACGATAAGCCCAGCACCACAGCTTTGTGATCCAAGCTGAACATCAGCCAAAGATCAGCAACCATTCCTGCGACTGGAAGCATCAGGTACAGAACAAAAGCCTGAAACCCTCGGCGCTTTTCGGTGCGCCAGTAGTGGAAAACTACAGACAGGTTGACCAGGATGAAGGTCAGAAATGCGCCGAAGTTGATGAACGAGGTCGAGGTTGTCACATCCATGTTGAGAGCAAGCAAGGCTACTACTGAGCTTAGTATCAAGCACCAGACTGGGGTGCCAAAGCGTGGAGAAAGGTAGCCGAAGAAAGCTTTCGGCAGCACCGAGTCTCGTCCCAGCACGTACAGCAGTCGCGATCCGCTCGCCTGAGCAGCAATGCCGGATGTGAACTGTCCAAGTACTAATCCAATCAGGAAGATCGAGACGAACAGGTCACCTCCGATGTTGCGCGCGATTTCGTAGGCAGCAGAATCTACGTTTTCAAACTCAAGCGATGGCTGAGCCAGTTGCACAACATATGAGGTGCCTACAAAAATCAATCCACCGATCAAGGTTACCCAAAGAATTGCCCTTGGCATATTGCGCTCTGGATTATGAGTTTCCTCAGTCAGGGTACTGACAGCGTCGAAGCCAAGATACGAATAGCATGCGATGGCTGCGCCACTCATGATCAGTGGCCATTGAATGCCTCCGCTTACAAACGGCGCCAAGCTGAAAAGTGGTTTTGTAGGGTCTCCAAGGGTGTAGTGGATGCACATAACCACAAACGCCCCCAAAATTAGTACCTGCAATAGCAGCAGTAGAATGTTCACAGCCGTGGCCAATTTAAGGCCCACGATGTTGATCAGCGTTGTCAGCCCAATAAACGATAGCAGCCACACGAACCCAGGTACCCCAGGAAAAGCAGAGCTGAGATACGCTGTCCCGATCAACCATATCGCCATTGGTAGGAATAGATAGTCCAAGAGGATGGCCCAACCCGTCATGAAGCCAAGGCGTGCATCGATCGCCTTGCGTACGTAGGTATACGATGATCCAGAAACGGGGAAAGCTCGGGCCATGTGGGCATAGCTCAGTGCCGTCAGCAACATGGCTACAAGGGCAGCAAGATAAGCCGTCGGAACATGTCCTCCACTCGACTGCGCCAAGATTCCAAACGTGCCAAGCACGATGATAGGGGTCATGAGCCCGACCCCGAAAATCACTAGGGTGCTCAGCGACAAGGTGCGTTTTAAGTTAGCCATTGACGTCTCCGATTATGTTTTTATCGTCCGCCAGGAGCGGCCGGATATACGGCAGATATTGCTAAGAAGTGGACTTTATTATTTGTTGTTGGAGTGCCTATTTATGCTTGGGGATAATTAACTCGCGGCGCTCACCTTCTTCCCAGAATTGGCCGTCCAAGCGCATTCGTTGATCGTTGTCGTAGATGTAGGGAATCCGTGCCTTAGCAAGCAAAGATGTGTCCAAGGACATGTGAATACGTGCTTCCTCTCTACCTGCTTCAACCAATAGGTCACCAAAAGGATTCACCACAGCAGAGCCACCGGCAAACACCAACCCGTCATCGCTACCGCCGACCCGGTTAACCATGACTGCAAACGCTTGATTCTCTAAAGCTCGGGCCATGATGCAGGTACGGTGCGTTGGCCCATACGGATCGAAGTTGCCATTGGTTACTATCAGCAACTCAGCACCTAATTGCCCAAGCGCCCGGGCTGTTTCGGGAAACTCGATGTCGTAGCAAATCAAGAGGCCGACCCGGATCCCGTTCCACATCCCAGTGACCATACGGTCTCCTGGCTCAAACACATCCCGCTCACCCGACCAAAGATGTGTCTTGCGATAGTGGAGAGAGACCCCTTCATTGGGGGTAATCAATACGGTGGTGTTATAGAACCGGCCATCGTCAATTTCGGCTAAACCCACGGCCACTGATATGCCCTTTTTCTTCGCCGCTTGATGGATAGCTTTTACGCTTGGGCCGTCGAGAGGTTCAGCGATTTGGGCAACGTTGGCTTTGGTGGGAAATCCCGTCAGATACGTTTCTGGTAGAACCAATAATTCCGTTTCGCTGGCGCACGTTTCGATGATTTTCAGCGCCCGAGCGAGGTTGTATGCGGTATCACCGTCGCGCCCAGTAATTTGGGCTAACTCAACATTCATTCATGATCTCCACTAGACATTGATCAGGCCTCAGCCTGTGATGCTGCGGTATTATGGCTAGCCGCCGCTCGCGCGGTAATCGCACGAGATAGGTAATCCTAAGGAGTGACAATGACCCCTACTTTGCAAGAGATCGCCTGGCACCGAGCTTTTGGCATTCTCATCGAATCCATCGACCAGCCAGGTTTCTGGCAGGCTGTGGTGAGGCGAGTGGGTGATGTCCTTCACTTCGATAACTGGGTCGCACTTCTTTTTCAGGATGGCCGTCCCTATTTGTTGGCGGAATCTACTGCACCCGGTGGTGGCCCAGATCCACTGTTCCAAGACTACTTGGGCGGTATCTATCTGATAGACCCGTTTTACCGTGTGAACTGTGAAGATGCGCGCAGTGGGTTGTTTCAGCTTCGGGACGTTGCGCCGGATTGTTTTGAGGACACGGATTACTACCAACGCTACTTTCATCTGAATGTGGTAGCCGACGAGATCCAGTTCAACTGCCGCTTGGATGAGCGGCGTTTAGTTTGCCTGTCGTTCGGATCTCATCGCAGGATTGCTGATGAAGAGGTTGCTTGGCTGACTCTGATGCAGCCTTGGTTGTTAGCCTTGATGAGGCAACGTATGGCTTACGAGCGGCAAGATCTTGCAGGTGTTGAACCGAATGATGGGCTTGATGGGTTGAGGGCTGCTCTGACTTCGCGAGAGTTCGACATTTGCCAGCTCATGCTGAGCGGGCACTCCAGCAAAGGAATTGCCGACAAACTTTTAATCTCGGTCGATACAGTGAAAACACACCGGCGTCACATTTACAGCAAGCTGAACATCAAAACCCAGTCAGAGCTTTTTGCCAGCTTCCTAAACAGTCACGCCTGAACGGTATGTCACCAAATTTTCAAGGCTTTGGGCGCGACGAAGGAAAGTCGGATAGGCCTATATTCTTCCAACGTTAAAGCTGTGGTTGGGCTAAGGACGGCCCAAATTCCCTACCGACTCGCTTAATTGAAAATTGCGAAGACAGTGCCCCGCAACGCGTGCGAGGAACAGTTGCCCAGCTTTGACCTGCCATCAAGATGCTTTGAGGCAGGCCGTTTTTTGATAGTTTTCTACTGACTCTGAACGCTTAAATCTTGAAGCCACTGACCAAACGTTGCAGCTTCTGGGCTTGCTCGTCGAGAGCTGTGCAGGCTTGCAACGTGGCCTGAAGGTTCTGTACGCCAGCCTGGTTCAGGTCGTTGATCTGGCTGATGTCGAAATTCAAAGATTCAACAACCGCTGTCTGCTCTTCTGTTGCACTGGCGACTGATTGATTCATGCCGTCGATCTCACCGATCCTCTGTGTCACGCTTCCCAAGTGAATCCCGGCTTGGTTCGCGATTTCGACACTACCTTCGCTTTGGCGTTGGCTGTCCGTCATTGTCTCTACTGCACCTTTGGCCTCGACTTGCAGCTCCTGGATCATGCGCTGGATTTCTTGAGTCGACTCTTGAGTGCGATGGGCCAATCCCCTCACTTCGTCAGCGACCACTGCAAAGCCTCGTCCCGCTTCACCGGCTCTGGCCGCTTCGATTGCGGCGTTCAGGGCTAACAAATTGGTTTGCTCGGAGATGCCTTTGATGACTGCCAGGATCTGGCCAATACCGACGGTTTTGGTATTCAGCGATTCAATCGCTGTGCACGAGGTACGAATCGTTGCAGAGAGATCGGTCATGGCTTTCATCGTCTCCTCGACGACCTCTCGACCTTCTTGCGATTGCACACGTGCTGAAGACGCGTGTTTGGATGCCTGTGCTGCATTGCCGGCGATCTCATGAGCGGCTGCGCCGAGTTCGTTGATGGCAGCCGCCACGCTATGGGTACGATTGGCTTGCTCGTCGGTGTTTGCCATCGAGTCGTTCGAAGCGCTAAGGACTTCGCGGATGACCCGCGCTACGTCCTGAGTAGCGGCGGAGACCTGAGTAATTGAGCCGTGCACCCTTTCCACGAAGCGGTTGAAGGCGAGGGCCAAGACTCCAAATTCGTCTTTCGACTTTACCGCCAACCGCTTGGTCAAATCTCCTTCGCCAGCAGCGATATCCTCCATGGTGCTGCTGATCTCTCTCAGTGGCTGGAGGAGCAGGCGGATGAGCAGTCCCAGAAGACAAACGATCAAGACTATCGAGACAGCAATCGCGATCAATGCGGAGTATCGAAAGTCTCGGAGAGGTTGGTACGCCTTGTCCTTGTCTATAGATAGGCCGATATACCAGTCTACTGAGGGAAGCCCCTGGATCTTGATAAACCTGATAATTCTGTCACTACCGTCAAGCTTGGTTTCGTTGAATCGGTCATTGATGACAGGCGTCTGATTTGGATAAACGTCGGAAAGGTTTTTGGTGACCTGATCCTTATCTGGACTGACGAGGATTTTGCCATCTCCGCTTACCAGAAATGCGTACCCCAATCCTCCAAGATTGAGCGAGTTAACAATTTTGACGAGAGCGTCGAGGCTCAGGTCGCCACCTCCTACACCGATCAAAACCTTGTCTCGGTAAACCGGTGCCATGATCGAGACGACCAAAGTGTTCGTGACCATGTCCATGTATGGTTCGGTGATAGTTGTATTCGCTGCGGCTACCGCATTTTTGTACCAGGGGCGAGCTCTAGGATCATATCCATCAGGCATTTTTGAGGGCGGATAAGTCAGAAAAGCACCTTGCTGGGTGCCTAGTGACGTGAGACTGAAAGTACGACTCACTGCCGCACCAGAGAGCACTGCAGTGACGTTGGATTCTTGCGGATTGAGTTCGATGGCCTGGAGCATGGTTTCAATGGAAAGAACGCGGCCCGCCATCCAGCTCTGAATGTTGTTTGCGCTTACCTCTCCGATGTCCCGTAAGTTTCCTTCAATGGTCGATTTGATCGAGACCCGCTGGAGGTAATCGTTATAAAGGGTAAACAATGCGAAGGCTGTTCCGACAACCAGCGACGCAGCAAGCAAAATTTTATGGCTAAACCTAAGGTTGGACTTCATCGGTATCCCTTGTCCGAACGACATTATCGGTAGCGCCAGACATCCAGGATGGCCGAAGAGATAGCCCTCAGAAGCTGGTCTATTTTCAGGTAAAAAAAAGGAGGCCTGAAGGCCTCCTTTCTCGATCAAGCGTTCGCGAATTCAGCGCTTAACTTGGCAGCGGCCTTCTCAAAGGCGACCTTCATTTCTTCGATCACGATGCTGTTGTGCTCAAATGAAATGTAGATGCGGCCATACGGAGACGGCATGATCAACACTCCCGCTTCGCGCAGCGCAAGGTGCAATGCCTTGGTGAAAGCAGGGTTCGCTATTTCGACTGCCTGCTCGTACGTGACCGGAGTTTTTGCTCCCAGCCAAACACCAAACACATTCCCGTAGCCGCTGGTTGAAATGATCACGCCATGCGATTCGAAAATGGCCTCAACCGCAACGCGCAGATCGTTGCCGCGTTGGATGAGCTGCTCGTAGTCGCTGTTGTCCAGTTGAGTCAGGGTGCTCGTCATGGCTGCACATGCCAGCGGATTACCGCTGAATGTGCCCCCGCGAAGGACACGTCCTTCTTCAAAGCCTGCCAGGATGTGAGGTTTGCCGACGATCGCAGAAACTGGAACACCGTTACCAATCGCTTTACCGACGCTCGCGATATCAGGGCTCAAACCTTCACGCAGCCCTGCCAGGCCGGCATACAACCGGAAACCCATCAGAACCTCGTCACAAATCACGAGTGCACCGTGTTTATGAGCAATGTCCTGCACATGTTTGAGGTAACCAGGCAATGGCATGATGCAGCCAGCGTTGGCCAGCATCGGCTCAAGGATGACCGCCGCGATGTCATTGTCTTCTTCGAATAGCCGCTCTACATCTGCGAAATCGTTGTAGCGGATCAGCGTGGTACGTTCGGTAGACGGACGCTTTCCGTCCTGGAAGCTCGCTTCCTTGGAGGTGACGTTGCCGTAGCTGACATCATCGAACCAGCCATCGAAACCGGCAGCCATCTTGGCAATTTTTCCACGGCTGGTATAAGCCCGAGCTGCACGGCAGGCGAGGTGCACAGCTTCGCTACCGGAGTTAGTGAAGATCACCTTCGAGAGCTCGCCGGTATGTTTGGCCAGTTCAGTTGCCGCTCCATGCTCACGGACATGAGCCCAAGATGGCGCGGCACTGTCGCCTAATGCTTCAGTAACTGCAGCATTTACCGAGTCGTTCGAGTGGCCAAGCAATACCGCACCAAAGCCCAGCGCGGTATCGATGTATTTGCGACCTTTGTCATCCCAAAGGTACGCGCCTTTGCCTTTGCTGATGAACAGCTTTTCACCATTCAGATCAGGCAGGATACGGGCAGCACTGGAAACATCACCAACTAAGTTAGGCATAAAAACCTCTGAATTTTGACAGTAGTTAGCCGTCCCGGGTATTGGGCCCGAGAGGGGTTTTACGTAGCTTTTAACGAGCCTTAATAGGCTGCGCGTGCCTTCTTATTCTTGTTTTATCTTCATTTTTTCGTTGCGACGGCGGAGTAACTCCAGCGTCAGCAACATCAGTACGGACAGGATGACCATGATGGTGGCGACAGCCGCGATGTTTGGACTGATGTTCTCTCGGATACCCGAGAACATCTGAAGCGGAAGCGTTCTTTGCGACGGGCTGGCCAGGAAGAGGGTGACCACCACTTCATCGAAAGACGTGGCAAACGCGAACAGTCCTCCCGAGATCACACCTGGGGCAATCAAAGGCAATACGACCTTAAAAAAGACCGTGAGCGGCGGGGCGCCCAGACTGGCAGCTGCTCTGCTCAGATTGGTGTTGAAGCCCTGCAAGGTCGCGTTAACCGTGATAACTACGAAAGGGACACCCAGCATCGCGTGTGCAAGTACCAATCCAATGTAGCTATTGAGCAACTGCAGTTTGGCGAAGAAGAAGTACAGACCTACTGCGACAATGATCAGAGGCACGATCATTGGCGAGATGAGAAAGGCCATAACCACGTTTTTGAACGGGAAGTTGCCCCGACACAAGCCAACGGACGCCATCGTCCCGAACACCATCGCCAGCAAGGTGGCGCCTGGAGCAATGATGAAGCTGTTCTTGAATGCTTGGCGCCATTCTTGAGACGACATCAGCTCTTCATACCAACGGAAGGAGAATCCATCCATTGGGTATGTGAGAAAAGACGACGAATTGAACGATAAAGGAATGATCACCAGTATCGGAACAATCAAAAACAGCAGTACAAGGATTGAGGTAGACACCAATCCAAACCTGGCCAGTTTCTCTGCTGAGGAAGCGTAAGGCTGCAACATGTCGATTACCTCGCCTGGGTTTGGTTGGTGAGCTTTCCGTACACCACATAGAGCAGCAGTGTTGCGATCAGCAGCAGGCTACCAAGCGCCGATGCCATGCCCCAGTTGACGGTTTTGTTGGTGTAGAACGCGACGAAGTAACTGACCATTTGATCCGCTGCACCACCTACCAACGCTGGAGTCACGTAGTAACCAATCGCCAGAATAAAGGTGAGCAAACCGCCGGCTGCCAGACCCGCAAAGGTCTGGGGGACATACACCCGCCAGAAGGCAACGAAAGGGTGTGCCCCAAGAGAAATGGCGGCGCGAACATAGTTCGAAGGAATGCTTTTCATCACGCTGTAGAGCGGCAAAATCATGAACGGCAGAAGGACATGAGTCATCGCGATGATTACGCCAGTCCTGTTGAAAACAAGCTGGACAGGTGCGTCCACAATCCCTAGGAACATGAGCGAGCGGTTGATCAGACCATCTGACTGCAACAGTACGATCCACGCCGCTGTGCGAACAATCAGAGACGTCCAGAAGGGCAGCAAAACGCAGATCATCAACAGATTGCTTTTGCCCTCTGGCAAAGTGGCCAGCCAGTAAGCGACTGGAAAGCCGAGTAACAGGCAGAGGATGGTGACAACGCCGCCGATGTAGAAGGTGCGTGTGAAAATATCCAAGTAAATCGATTGGTTCGGCTCTGCTTTGACGATGCTGCCAGTGGCGGAATCAACACGATGATCCAAGGCGGCCAGCAAGAAATAAGGCGTCAGCTTCGACGACGCTTGCTTCAGAGCTTTCCAATAGTTCACGTCTCCCCAAGCGCCGTCCACAGCGATCAGCGCCTCACGCTTAGACGTTGCGGTGCTGTCCGGGAGTTTGCGCAGTGTCTTGGTGATAACAGTTCGGTAAGCAGGGATTTCGTAACTCAAGCGTTTGGAAATAGCCCCGATCTGACCGCTCTCTTTTGCACTAGCCAGGTCTTTTACCAAAGCGTCGAAAGTGCCCTCGCTTGGCAGCGAGGTACCGTCCCAGGATTCGAGCGCCAGTGTTGTTGCAGGCATGGCGCTATTCACGTCGGGGTTGTCCACGCTTCGAGTAAGCATGGTGCCGATAGGGAAGGCAAAGCATACGAGTACGAACAGAAACAGTGGCGCGATGAGCGCTAGCGATTTCAGTTTGTATGAACGTTCGGCTTTTCTAAGCTTGGCTCTAAGATCTACCGCTTCCGCCTTGCCTGAAAGAATTGCTGCTGACTGACTCATGATCGGCGACTCAGTGTGTGGTCACGTCCAGGGCACGAATGTGCTCTGGCGCCCAAGAAATGGAAATCGAGCTACCTACAGTCCAGCTGCTATCCATTTGCGAGGCAGGAAGCTTGATCATGAAGTTCGGTTGCCCTGCAATTTCAGTAATCATTCGAACGTGGTCGCCCAGGTAGATGTAATCCTGAATGCGAGCGGTCAAAGGCGTACTGCCAGCCGGCCCAACCACAACACGCTCTGGTCGAATGCAAAGCGCGACCTGATCTCCAGGCTTAGCCCCAACTACCGAAATCGCCCGAATCAAGCTACCGTCAGCCAGGCGTGCGATGGTGTGACTTTCGTCTCTGGAAACAAACGTTGCGATCAGGGTGTTGTTTTCACCGATGAACTGAGCCACGAAACTTTTGGTCGGGGCTTCATAAATTGCTGCAGGACTGTCGATCTGTTGGATCACGCCGTCATTGAAGACCGCGACACGGTCGGACATGGTCAGCGCTTCGCTTTGGTCGTGTGTCACATAAACGACGGTCAGTCCGAGCTGCTTGTGGAGGTGTTTGATTTCCAGTTGCATGTGTTCGCGCAACTGTTTGTCCAAGGCACCCAGTGGCTCATCCATCAATACAAGTTTGGGTTCAAACACCAGGGCGCGAGCCAACGCGACCCGCTGTTGTTGACCACCCGACATTTGAGCGGGGTAGCGTTTTGCGAAGTCGGTGAGTTTCACCATGTCCAATGCACGGCGAACTTTTTCCTTTCTGTCGACGCTGTTCATTTTGCGGACGGAGAGCGGGAAGGCGAGGTTTTGCTCGATCGTCATGTGAGGGAACAGTGCGTAATTCTGAAACACCATGCCGATATCGCGCTTGTGCGGCGGTAGGTTGTGAAGCGGCTTGTCCTTCAGAAAAATTTCGCCGTGTGTTGGTGTTTCGAAACCAGCCAACATCATGAGGCTCGTGGTCTTACCGGAGCCCGATGGGCCGAGCAGCGTCACGAATTCGCCCTCTTTGATATCAAGGTTCAGATCCTTAACGACGGGCCGAAAACCATCGTAGGTTTTCTGGATGTTTTTGAAGCTGACCAAGTGATTCATGTGGCAACCCTCATTCGGGAGTAGGCAGAAATAATCTTCGCTACTCATCCGCCTATTCATTCAAAAAAAGAGAAGCAATCGTTATTTGTTCAAGTCGCAGATTGGGACTAGGTCTTGCTGGTAGTTGACCTGCCACCTGGTAACAGGTGGCAGGAGCAACCTCGGTGGATCGGTTACTTCTGGGCGATCCAAGCGTTGAAGCGCTCGGTCAGTGGTTCAGTGTTTTCGACCCAGAACTCGACATCCAGAGGCACCGATTGAGCAAGGTTTTCTGGGGTTGTTGGCAGGTCAGCCTTCAACTCCGCCGGTACATGTTGGTTGGCGTTTTTGTTGGTCAGGCCGTAAGCGATGAACTTAGGCAGCTTTGCCTGGTTTTCAGGTTTGCTGGCATAGCCAATGAAATCCATGGCGGCTGCTTTGTTCTCGCTGCCTTTGAGGACAGTCCACGAGTCGATGGCCGAAACGCTGCCATTCCACAGGAACTTGAAGTGCTTGCCCTCGTTGCGATTGAAGCCGGTGATGCGACCGTTGTAGGCAGAGCTCATGACAACGTCACCCGCAGAAAGCATTTGCAGCGGCTGTGCGCCGGCTTCCCACCAGACAATGCTCGACTTGATCTCGTTGAGTTTGTTGAAGGCTCGGTCGACACCTTCTGGAGTGCGCAGCACGTTGTAGACTTCGGCTGGTTTTACACCGTCTGCAATCAACGCAAATTCAAGAGAATATTTTGGGCCCTTACGCAGACCACGTTTCCCTGGGAATTTCTTGGTATCGAAGAAGTCGGCCCAAGAAGTTGGAGTGGCCTTCAGTTTGTCGCCGTCCCAGGCCAAACCGGTGTTCCAAACGATGGCGCCCACGCCGCAGTCGTTCACGGCTTCGGGGATGAAATCGGATTTGTTACCGACCTTTGCCCAATCAATTTTTTCGTAGAGGCCGGAGTCGCATCCGAGAGCCAGATCCTCGGCTTCGACTTCAACGACGTCCCAGTTCGGTGTTCCTGCTTTTACTTTTGCGTCGAGGACACCGACGCCGCCGTCCCAACTCTGGTCGAGGACGTTCTTTCCGATCTGTTTCCCGAATGGCGCGAAAAATATCTCACGTTGTGCATCCTGAAAATTTCCTCCCCAGGAAACGATCGTGAGGTCACGGGCGTTGGCAGCTTGTGAAGCTGCAATCCCAACGAGGGCAAATCCAAGTGCTGCTACAGCGTGGCATGGCTTGTGCATTTTAAACCTCGACGCAGGTTGTTGTGTGGTGTTGGTAAAAATTTTTACCACTCGAAAATAACCTAGGCAAGTTTTATTTTTGTCACGTCGAAAAAATCTTAAATCGCCCGGATAAACGGTAAGCGATTGTTTCTTAACGCCTAAAATTTGTGATTTTGAGCATTAAATGGCCAGATATTGGTGGTTTTTGTTAGCTGGCTAAGAGTTTTTGTCATGGACGAGCGATCTTAAAATCGTGTTACTTTGCTTCCCTTGGGGTGCATTGCATGGTGCGAAACAACCCAAATTGGTGCGTATGATTCGTGTTGGCTTCAAAGAGAGTGGGCAGTTCAAGTCATCGAATTGAAGTTAGGCCCCCTCGGGTGCCGTTTATCTGAGGATTTAACCGTGATAGAAACATCGGCGATTAGTCGAAACCCCCATGCTCCAGAAGAGCCGTCTGAAGCCCCTTCAGAAGTCCAGGAGACTGCTTCGGTGGGTGCGAGACTGAAAGCATTGCGACAGAGTCGCGGGCTTACAATTCGAGGGTTGGCTGAGCAGGCCGGAGTTCCTCATGCCACGCTTTCGATCATCGAACGAGACAAATCCAGCCCGTCCGTAAGTATTTTGAAGCGGTTGCTACGCCCTCTGAATGTCACCCTTAGTGTGTTTTTTTCCGATTCAGCAGTTGTAGATCGGGCAGTTTTCTACAAGGCCGATGAATTGGTGGAGCTTGCTGATGGCAAGAAACTCTCCTATCGACAGGTGGGAGCGAACCTGGCGAACAGCTCCATGATGATCCTGCACGAGCGGTACGAGCCTGGAGCTGACACTGGGCAAGAGGGAGAGGAACTTTATTCCCACGAGGCCGAGGAGGGCGGAATCATCATCGAGGGCAAGCTTGAAATGACCGTTGGGGATGAGGTGCGAATCCTTTCGGTGGGTGATGCTTACTACTTCGACAGCAGACTCCCGCATCGCATGCGCAATCCTTTTGACGAGGTTTGTATCGTGGTGAGCGCGGTTTCTCCCCCAACGTTCTGACCGATCTACTTCCTTGAGTTATCGGGTGTTTGGCTGCACGCACGCCAATTGGCTGCGCGTGCAGACACCAGACTTAATCCCATAAGCATCCTTCCCTGAGTTCTTACTCCGCTCGGAGCTTTCGACTCGATAAACTCTTGCTCGGATGCCGAGTTCTCACTGAAGACAATCTTCCGTCCTAGCCCATAGCGGTGAGCTGTTCGTGCTTAAAAAAAGCCGCTGCCAGTAAAAGTGTCGATCTGGCAGCAGCTGAGGGTGAGACGGTGATATCGCTCAGTTAAGCGAAGGCGCGGTTTATCTGCGCTTGTCCCTTTTGGGACATGGTGCTTCGCTTCGCGGACAGCTCCGGTTGCGACCTCTGTAGGTACACGCCAATGCAAACCAACGCTACGGTGAGGGCTAGTGTCGAAAGAAGCTCAATGCGCTGGCCAGGGAAGGCTGCCATGATCCCAAAAACGACCAGAATGAAGGCGATGGTGAGCACTGTAAGATAGGGGAACAGCCACATTTTCACTTCGAGTTTCTGCCCCTGCGCCACCAACTTCTTTCTCATGCAAAGTTGGGTGACAGCGATGACCAAGTACATCAGCAGTGCGATGGCGCCGCTGCTGGCCAAGAGGAATTCGAAGACCTGTTTCGGTAGCAAATAGTTGGCTCCCAGCGCAATCAGGGAGACCACTGCAGTCAAGGCTATTGCGTTAACGGGAACGCCGCTTTGAGTCGTACGAGACAGTATTTTGGGTGCATCACCCCGATGGGCCAACGAGTAGGCCATTCGTGATGCCGTGTAGAGAGCGGAGTTCAAGCAGCTGGTTACCGCGACGAGTACTACGATGCTCATAATGCCAGGCGCCCAAGGGATGTTCATGGCTACCAGTACGGCTTGGTACGACCCGGAGGCTAGACCAGGGGAGTTCCACGGAATCAGGCAGACCACCACGAACATGGAGCCGAGGTAGAACAGACCCAGTCGCCATACCACTGCACGAATTGCTTTCTTGATATTGGCCTTCGGTTCTTTGGACTCTGCCGCCGCGATGGTGACGACTTCACTTCCCTGGAAGCTGAACATCGCGGTCAGCAAGGCAGCGATAATCGCTACGCCACCGTTGGGGGCGAACCCGCCGTTCACATACAGGTTTTCGATACCGCTCGTAGATGAACCTGGTAGAAAACCCAGAATCGCCAGCACACCCAAAATGATGAAGCTGACAATTGCGAACACTTTGAAGAGTGAAAGCCAGTACTCCATCGCGCCGAAATTTCCGACGCTGAGACTGTTGCAGGCAATTAGTGCAAATGTCACTCCGAACGCAGCCATCCAGTGAGGGATTGCCAGCCAGTCGCCCAGAACATTGCCAGCAACGATGGCTTCGATGCTGATAACAAGTACATAAAACCACCAATACAGCCAGCCGATAGAGAACCCCGCCCAGCGTCCAATTGCCTGATCTGCGTAAGAAGAAAAAGACCCGGTATCAGGACGCGCCGTTGCCATTTCTCCGAGCATTTGCATGACGAGAACAACAATGACGGCTGCGATCAGGTATGAAACCAGAACAGCAGGCCCTGCTGCGGCGATAGCATTGGATGAGCCTACGAATAGGCCAGCTCCAATAACACCACCGATAGAGATCATCGTGACCTGTTTGCTTTTTAAGCCGCTCCCTAGCTTGTCGTTAGCTAACTGTTTGTTTTGACGCATCGGCTGGTACCTCGGCACAAAGACTAATTTTTCTTGTATTGATCGATTCAAGACGATCATGACCGCCTACGGTACTTCGTATGGTGCATGGAGATTAGGTCGCCCCGATTCATATTCGGTGTGAATGCTCGTCACAGATGGGAGGGCGAACGAGCTTGAAGAGGCCATTCAAAGCGATTCATATGGATGATGACTTTGAGGTATCTGTGATGCAGAGGCACATCGGTACGGATGTTAGATGGCATGAATTCGAGTCGTCGTAGGATTAAATTTTTGCTCTATTAATGGTTTATCAATGTCGTGCGCGGAGGGACTTCGTCGTTTAGATCTGAGTAAGCGTTTTGAGCTTCATCTAAGTAGTTATATTGAATCCGCTTTTTTTAAGTGCGAGTTCTCTCGTTCGTTGTCTAGACCCGATGGCTGCACCCTTTCGTTCTTGTTCTTCATACCGGGTGTGAACTGCAGGCACAGCTAGGCCGTAGACAGTAATGGGGGCGGGGGGTAAGGTTTTATTCAGTGCCTGAGAGGCATGCAAGGCCATCATCACGGCAGTCTGAATAGTTTGTGAGAGCTCACTGGCTCGACTGTAGTTCATTGGCATCATTTTATTAGAGCTAAAACATAGATTGGTTTTATTGCGAAGCGTGGCTGGCTCAGCTTGTTAAGTGCTTGTTGATTAATCTGCGCTGACGAAAAGTCATATTTACCCTTCAGTTCACCTACATAAATATTAGTGTCTGGGAGAATGCATGAATAAGAATTTTATTGCCGGAGAGTGGCTCGAAGGCGCCGATATCAACCTGAATATCAATCCTTCCGATACTAATGATGTGGTCGGTGAGTACGCGCGCGCAGATGCTTCTCAAGCTGCGATGGCTGTTGATGCGGCTTTTGAAGCGGCTCCGAACTGGGCTCGATCTACCGCCGAGGTGCGAAGTGACGCGCTCGACCGTATTGGCACTGAGATTCTGGCGCGTCGTGAAGAGTTGGGTAAGTTGCTCGCGCGCGAGGAAGGGAAAACCCTGCCTGAGGGGATTGGTGAAGTGGTTCGCGCCGGCAGGGTTTTTAAGTTTTTTGCAGGTGAAGCATTGCGCCTTTCGGGCGAACGCCTGGCATCCATTCGCCCTGGCGTTGATACAGATGTACGGCGCGAGCCAGAGGGCGTGATCGGCATCATCACTCCCTGGAACTTCCCTATCGCAATTCCTGCCTGGAAGATCGCCCCTGCACTGGCGTTCGGTAACGCAGTCGTTTTTAAACCAGCTGATCTGGTGCCTGGCAGTGCGTGGGCGTTGGCGGAAATTATTGTTCGAGCAGGTGCGCTTCCCTCCGGAGTGTTCAATCTGGTCATGGGGCCCGGCTCAAAAGTGGGTGATGTCTTTGCGAAGTCTAAAAAAGTACGGGCTTTGACGTTCACGGGTTCCACTGGCACAGGCCGCAGTATTGGTATGACCTGCATGGAACGCGGTGCCAAAGTCCAGCTGGAAATGGGCGGCAAAAACCCGCTCATTATTTTGGATGACGCAGATCTCAATCAGGCAGTTGAGGTCGCGGTCTCCGGCTCCTTCTTCTCTACAGGCCAGCGATGCACCGCCTCCAGCCGATTGATTGTCCAGGATGGCATTCACGATCAATTTGTTGAGGCCGTGATCAAGCGTCTCTCTTCGCTCAACGTTGATCACGCACTGTCTGAAGGTTGTGATATGGGCCCTGTCGTGTCTCAGGCGCAGCTCAAGCAAGACTGCGATTACATCAAGAGCGCCCAGGAAGAGGGTGGGAAACTCGCTTACGGCGGCGAGCTGCTGACAAGGGGCACGCCAGGTTTCTACCTTTCTCCGGCGCTGATCACTGAAACCACTAACCAGATGCGTATCAACCGAGAGGAAGTTTTCGGCCCGGTGGCGAGTGTCATCCGCGTTAAGGATTACGAGGAGGCAGTCACGCTGGCTAACGACACCGAATTCGGTTTGTCATCTGGGATTTGCACCACTTCTCTCAAGCACAGCTCGGACTTTAAGCAACGATCTACCGCCGGCATGGTGATGGTCAACGTCCCGACGGCAGGAGTGGATTACCACGCACCTTTCGGCGGTCGCAAAAACTCAAGCTATGGGTCTCGCGAGCAAGGTGGGTACGCAAAGGAATTTTATACCTCCGTCAAAACCACCTACACATTGGCCTGAACTCATGGAAAATAAAAACAAGATCAGTGGCACCACACGGGTATACGCGATCATCGCTGACCCCATCCATCATGTGCAGACACCAGGTGCGATGAACCGCCTATTCACTGAGCGCGGTGACGATCGGGTAATGGTGCCATTTCATGTCAGCACAGAAAGTCTCCACGGCGTTGTTGCAGGACTGCGCGGAATACACAGCCTGGATGGATTCATCGTTACGGTGCCGCACAAATCTGCAATCGTTGAGCTATGCGATTCTGTGTCAGATGCTGCACGACTCGTAGGTGCGGTCAACGTAGTGAGACGCAACGAAGATGGAAGCCTGCATGGCGACATTCTGGACGGTGCGGGTTTCTTGGCAGGTCTGCGTCAACGTGACGTAGAGCCGACCGGCATGTCGGTCTACTTGGCTGGTGCAGGGGGCGCGGCAAAGGCAATCGCGTTCGCTCTCGCCGCTGCAGGCGTCAGAAAAATCACCATCTTCAATCGCACCACATGCAAGGCAGAGGCGCTTATCCAACGACTCGCCACTGTCTTCCCCGCTGTGGAGTTGTGTGTCGGCTCAGATGATCCATCTGGCCATGATTTGGTAGTAAACAGTACATCCCTTGGGCTCTCTGTGGATGACATTCTGCCCTTGAATGTGGCGTTGCTTACCTCATCGCAAATTGTCGCAGAAATCATTATGAAACCTGCGATCACTCCCCTGTTGGCAGCCGCAACTGAAAAGGGTTGTCGAGTGCTTGATGGAATGCCAATGCTGCTTTGCCAGATTGAGTTGATGGCTGAGGCGATGGCGACTAATAAGAACGAGCAAAATCATGAGTACATTTGATTACGTCATTGTTGGCGGCGGCACCGCTGGCTGTATCCTCGCCAATCGGCTTACTGCTTCCGGCAAATATAAAGTTTTGGTGCTGGAAGCGGGGGGCGAACCGAACGGTTTTTGGATTCCTATTCCTGCTGGCTTTACCAAGCTGCTAGTGGACAAGCGCTACAACTGGCGATTTAAGACTCAGGCCGAGGCAAACACGCGCGGACGGGAAATTTCCGTACCCCGTGGAAAAGGCCTCGGCGGATCTACCCTCATTAACGGGATGATCTATGTGCGTGGGCAGCCTGGGGATTATGACGCTTGGGAGTCCACAGGGGCGAAGCAGTGGAACTTCGCCACGCTCAAGCCCTACTTCAAAAAATTCGAGTCTTATGCTCAAGGTGATGACTCCCGTGGGCATGAAGGCCCGATGCATATTCAACAGGTCACAGAGCGCTATCCCGTGTCGGACGCCTTCTTGGAGGCAAGCATTCAAGATGGGCACCGGCACAATAAAGATTACAACGGCGATGATCAGACTGGATTTGGTTACTACCAGGTTGCCCAGCACAAGGGGCGGCGCTGGAGCGTTGTGGATGGCTATCTCGAGCCGGCAAGAGCACGCGCTAACCTGCATATCGAGACCAATGCACATGTGTTGCGCCTCGAACTTGAAGGCTCACGTTGCACTGGTATCACTTACCGTCAAGGCGGTCGCGAGGTCACTGTCAGTGCCCGACAGGATGTCATCCTGTGTGCCGGCGCCATTCAATCGCCGCAAATCCTGGAGCTGTCGGGAATCGGGCGACCTGATGTGCTCGACAAGGCTGGTGTCCCGCTCAAGCACCGTCTTGATGGTGTAGGGGAAAATTACATCGATCACTTTGCCACCCGTATGAACTGGCGGCTGAAGAACACGGTGACTCTCAACGAGCTGGCACGCGGATGGAGACTTGGTCTTGCCGTGGCTGAGTACTTCACCAAGCGCACGGGAATTCTGACACTGGGTACCGGCTTGGTTCATGGTTTTGTGAAGACCAAGCCTGAAATGCCTACGCCGGATGTGCAATATTTCGTCGTACATGCAAGCTATGCCAATGCCGCCGAGCGAATTTTGGACAAGCACCCAGGCTTCACGATTGGAGTCAGTCAGTTACGTCCTAAGTCTCAGGGCAGCATTCACATCCAATCAAAGGATCCTGATGTTATGCCGGCGATTCGTCCGAATTTTCTGACCGAGGATGAAGACTGCACGAGTCTGATTGAGGGCATGAAAATCGCGCGAAGAATTATGGAACAGCCGGCGATGAGTGCATTCGTCGATGCAGAAACCAGTCCGGGCTCCCATACGAAGAGCGATGAAGATTGGCTCGAATTTGCACGAGACAATGGCCAGACGATTTATCACCCCATCGGCACCTGCAGGATGGGTGAGGACGAGGGCGCCGTGGTCGACTCACAGTTGCGAGTCCATGGCCTAAGTGGTCTTCGTGTCGTCGATGCCTCGGTCATTCCATCAATGATCTCCGGCAACATCCAAGGTGCGGTAATGGCTGTTGCTGAGCGTGGGGCTGACTTGATACTTGGCTCCGCGTCAGTTCATTACTGAGAGCGGCCTCGCCACAGCAATGCTTGAAGTACCACTAAGCATTGCTGTGGTGCTGTGTTCCATGGATCTTTAATCCGGGAAAGGTAGGGACAGCAGCCAAGCACTGAAGGTCTTTAGCGCAGGCAGATGTTGATAGCGTGTGGCATACGCAAGGTAGTAATTGCGACCGCTTTCCATCGGGTCGAACAGTGCTACCAGCGTTCCGGATTTGAGTTCGTCCTGCACCAGAATGTCGGGAACCAGCCCGATACCAATGCCCGCTGATACGGCCTGAATGAGGTGAGCTGTGAGCTCGAAACTTGGGCCGGTACGCATGCTTCTATGGCCGAGGTTGTTGCGGTCAAACCAATCAGACCACGCATTGGGTCGAGAGACGACATTCAACAACACTTGATCAGCGACGTCCGGTGGTGACATGGCGCGAAAACCCGCAAGCGCTGTAGGGCTCGCTATAACGACCAGTTTTTCTTTGAGTAATAGATGCGAAATGTAGCCTGGCCAGTCTCCCTTGCCGGCGCAGATGATTGCCTGCATGTCGCTCGCGCTGGACTGGATATCGGCGTGAATGATCCTCGAATGGATGTGCACCAGGTTCCCTGGGTGGAGTGCATAAAACTCATGCATTTTGGGGAGGAGCCACTTTGATCCCAATGTCGGAAGTACAGCGAGGTTTAGCGGCCCACCCTCAGCCTTGTAAGCGATTGTCTGCAGCGTTGCGCTTCGAATTCGACCCAGTGCAGCGGCAAGCTCATGTTGGTAGAGGGCACCGGCTGCAGTTAATTCGATCTTTCGTCCATCACGGCGAAAGAGCTCGATCTCAAGCTGGGCTTCCAGGGATTGCACTTGCCGGCTGACGGCGCTTTGAGTCAATGCCAGTTCGTCTGCAGCTTTGGTAAAGCTGCAATGGCGAGCGGCTGCTTCGAAAGCAATCAGCAGGGACATGGAGGGCGTCAGTCTTCTTGGGTTCATTCATAAAGCTCATGCAAATTCTGCAGGTTTTACGTTTGTCCGAGTCATCGTGTCCCGACAAAATCGAAGGTAAAACCCCTTATGGTTTGCTAGCACCTTGGTGCTGAGCATACATAACGAGAATGTTTAGATTAGCTGCATTACCCGTAGGAACTCCACCATGATTGCTCGGCTATCTCCCCCTGATGTCCAAAACGTATCCTACGAAGGATTTTTAAGTCGGCTTGAGGAAGAGGGTTTTCAGGGAGAAATCGCGCGTAGTTATGGCGATAGGACGGTGTTAGCAACCGACAACTCGATCTATCAGCGCCTACCACAAGCGGCTGTGTTTCCACGGCATGCTCGGGATGTCGAGACCTTGGCACGCCTGGTGGCACGTCCCGAGTTTAGATCTGTTGTGCTCACACCCCGTGGAGGTGGAACCGGTACTAACGGCCAATCACTAACAGACGGGGTTGTTGTAGATCTGTCTCGCCATATGAACAGCATTCTTGAGATCAATGTCGAGGAGCGTTGGGTTCGCGTGCAGAGCGGTGTGGTTAAGGATCAGCTCAACGCTGCATTGAAACCACATGGATTATTTTTCGCGCCTGAACTATCCACATCAAACCGCGCCACCATCGGCGGAATGATTAATACCGACGCGAGTGGTCAGGGAAGCTGTACGTATGGCAAAACCCGCGACCATGTCTTGGAACTTTCTACCGTTTTGCTGGGTGGCGATCGACTCAACAGTTTGGTTTTGGAACGCGACTGTTGGCGGGCGGAAACAGGTCGCACAGATCGGGTAGGAGAGGTCTATCGATGTGCTACAGACATCGCGCGCAATCATGCTGATCTGATCCAGAGTACGTTTCCGAAACTCAATCGTTGCTTGACTGGCTATGACCTGGCTCACCTGCAAGAGTCAAATGATCGATTCAATCTCAACAGCGTTTTGTGTGGCTCCGAAGGCTCCCTTGGGTTCATCGTTGAAGCCAGGCTCAACGTGTTACCGATCCCCAAGTATTCGATCCTGGTGAACGTGCGTTATGCGGGGTTCATGGATGCTCTGAGGGACGCCAAGGCGTTGATGCTGTTGAAGCCTTTGTCTATCGAGACAGTCGATTCCAAAGTGCTCATGCTGGCCATGAAGGACATAGTCTGGCACGGCGTCGCAGAATACTTCCCGGAAGACCCAGACGTACCGACACTTGGAATCAATCTTGTTGAATTTAGCGGCGACGATGAAGAGGCAGTTCAGCAGAGTGTTCATGAGTTTGTTTTGCACCTGCAGCGCGATACCAGTGTCGTGCGATTGGGTCACACGCTTGCAATAGGTGCTGACGCCCTCAAACGCGTTTATGCGATGCGTAAGCGAGCAGTAGGGCTGCTCGGCAACGTCAAAGGAGAGGCCAGGCCACAACCCTTTGTCGAAGACACCGCCGTTCCGCCTGAGAATTTGGCTGACTTCATCCTGGAGTTTCGAGCGCTTCTGGACAGCTATGACTTGGAGTACGGAATGTTCGGGCACGTCGATGCGGGAGTCCTCCATGTGCGCCCGATCCTGGACATGAAAGACCCAATTCAGGCTGCTCTGATTCAGCCGATTTCCGATGCCGTCGCCGTGTTGACGCAAAAGCATGGCGGCTTGTTGTGGGGGGAGCATGGAAAGGGGTTGAGATCCCAGTATGTGCCCGATTATTTCGGCGAACTTTATCCGGCATTACAGGAGCTCAAGGCTGTTTTTGATCCACACAACCAGCTCAACCCCGGCAAGATCGCCACGCCGAAGACAGTGCCTAGCGCTCTATTGACGCGCGTTGACGAGGTCACGTTGCGGGGCGAGCTTGATCGGACAATCGATGAGCGGGTTTGGAAAAGCTATGACACTGCCGTCCACTGCAACGGCAATGGTGCCTGCTACAACTTCGATCCTGATGACGCTATGTGTCCTTCCTGGAAAGGCACTCGTAGCCGAGTCCATTCACCCAAAGGTCGCGCTTCGCTCATCCGGGAATGGTTGAGATTGCAGGGCCAACAAGACATCGATGTATTGGCCACCAGCGATCGGCTGCGCTCGACTTCCAACGTATTCAGTATTGCCAAACGAGCTGCGAATACAGTCGCGCAAAAGTTGGGACAACAGGATTTTTCCCATGAGGTTTATGAGGCCATGGCGGGGTGCCTCGCCTGTAAATCTTGTGCTGGTCAGTGTCCGGTGAAGGTCAATGTGCCGGAGTTCCGATCGCGATTCCTGGAGCTGTACCACAGCCGGTATCTGCGCCCCTTGAAGGACTATCTCATCGGCTCGCTTGAGTACACCATTCCCTACATTGCGCGCGTGCCGCGTTTATACAACTTCATCATGGGCGCCCGTCCGGTTCGCGTCTTTCTTGAACACGTCGCCGGAATGGTCGATAGCCCATTGCTCAGCTTGATGGACTTTAACGACGTATGCCGTCGCTGGAACGTGCAGATGGCGACGCCCGAGCGTATTGCAGCATTGGGGGAGGGGGAGCGTAAGCGCAGTGTGATTCTCGTGCAGGATGCCTTTACGCGTTACTTCGAAACCCATGTGCTTGCCGACTGGGTTGAGCTGATATCAAGGCTCGGGTTTCAGGTGTACATCGCACCGTTCTCTCCGAACGGTAAACCCCTGCAGGTTCAGGGTTTCCTAAAGGCATTTGAAAAAGCCGCGCATTTCAACGCCGAATCGCTGAGTAAGCTTAACCAATACCAGGTTCCGTTGGTTGGCTTGGATCCCGCTATGACCTTGGTGTATCGACAAGAGTACGCCAAGACGCTTGGCAGCGATCAGACCCCAACCGTCTTGTTGCCGCAGGAGTGGCTTGCGGATGTGCTCCCGTCATCGAGTGCGATCAAGGAGACAGATACCTACTACTTCCTTCCTCACTGCACCGAGAAAACTAATGAGCCCGGCAGTATCGGCCTTTGGCAGCAAATTTATGCGCGGATGGGGTTGAAGCTGCAGGTTCAAGCGAGTGGTTGCTGCGGGATGTCTGGCACATATGGACATGAGACACAAAACGCTAAGACTTCAGACGTTATCTACAGCCAGTCTTGGGGGCCGCTTGTGGAGAAGTTCAACCGTTCAGGTCGCTTGTTGGCGGATGGGTATTCATGTCGAAGCCAGGTTAAACGCAAGGATGGGGCGATGATTCTGCATCCGCTACAGGCTTTGCTTGCGGTCGTAAGGGATGTCGCCGGGTAGTCGTTAGGTCGCCGATCTACCCCGTTGCTTGGGGCGGTTTAACCGCCTCGCTTTTTTCGCGTGAGGCAGCATGGTAGACGGGGCGCGCTGTTTCCGGGCGATGCCTATATGGCCCAAGGTTGCTCAGCAATTTTGCTCTCAAGGAAATCTCGAAAAACCCTGATCCTTGGACTGAGGTGCTTGCGGTTTGAGTACACCATGTAGATGGGTTCTTTTTCATCCAGGGCGTACTCCTCAAGCAATGGGATCAGGCGCCCTTTCCTGATATCCGCCCCGATATGGAATTGCGCAAGCTTCACGATACCTGCACCCGAAAGTGCCATCTGACGCAGCAGATCACCCTGGGCAAAAGACGCTTTAGCGCTGACAGGGATCAAGGTCTTGTGGTGGTCGATTTCGAACTCCCAGTTATTCCATGCGCTTTTGAAACTGAAGTTAAAGCAGTCATGGTTCACAAGGTCTTGTGGGTGATTGGGTCTGCCGCAACGCTCGATATATTCCGGCGAGGCGCAGATGACCCAAGCACTTTCACCCACCTTTCTGGCAATCCGTGATGAGTCGGGTAAGACACCGCTGTGGATGGCTATATCAAGACCCTGTTCAAATTGGTCGATGTATTGGGGGCCAACTTGAATGTCGACGCTCAGGGCAGGGTATGTGGCAAGGAACTCTGGAAGCCAGGGCAAAATTTGATGCTTGGCGAAGGTGGTCATCGTATGGATGCGCAGAGTTCCGCTAACGCGCGTAGGGAACGCTTCAGCCAGGGAATCTGCCTCTGCCATGGCGTTGACCACTTCCCGCGCGCTCACCAGGTAAGCAGCACCTTCTTCAGTGAGTGTGAGATTGCGAGTACCTCGCTGGAACAGGCGAGTTTGCAGCCGATCCTCAAGGCGAGTGATGAGCTTGCTGATGGCCGAGGGTGTCAGTCCATTTGAGCGCGCTGCTGCAGAAAAATTTCCGTGCTCGGTAGCCCAAATGAAGGCCAACATCTGCGAGTAATTGTCCATTGATCTACCTTGTCGGCGGGCTTTTTGAAAATCAGCGTGCCACTTTTCTGGGGCTGAAACAACAAGCGCGCCATAGGCGCGCTTTTGATCTTCAAATCACTGATCAGCGAATAAATTGCTCGATGTAGTCATCAGGTAGACCCAGCTCTTTGTAGTGCTTGCGGGCTGCTTCAAGCTTGGTGAAAACGTCTTCGTAGCCGACCGCCACGCCTTGTGGATCGACGTAGGTGTATCCGCCCTGGACGTGGAACCAGGTGATCATTTCTTCAACGTCTTCTGGAACGAAAAGGGTATGGGTTTCGCCTGGAGGCTCATACGCAAAGGAGCCTTCGGATGCGACCCAATCATGCTCCAGGTAATACCAGCGGCCCTTGAGCACGATGGCATGAACGCCGCCGGTGTGGCGATGGCGGGACAGCACGCCGGCCTGGCGTACGCGGAGCAGGTTGATGTAGTAACCGCCAGTGACGCTCAGCAGCAATGGCTTGAAGGAGACCGAGCCGGTGACAGGTACCCACAGCTTGTCGTCTTCCAGCCAGTTCGTCAGGACGCCTGGGTGCACCATGTCTGGCGACATGAATGGAACCTGAGGCAGTTGATAGGGGATCGCGAGTTCATCAGGCTTCGGTGCAGTGCTCATTTTTATGGTTTCCACAGCTAGGTTAGTGGGGCCCTAGTGGTGTCATGAGGGCTTGAACCAAAGAGTAAGGCAGCAAGACAGGCGGAAAAAGACGTCAAACATCACACTAAGTGTGAACGCTCGTCACAGTTTGAAGGGGCGGATTTGAGGATTTCGGGGGCGCTTATTGATGGGGTATTACGGGGCGAATGCGTAAGCCGCATAGTCCGACTCGTGGCTGGAATGATTCTGAGGAGATAAAATTTATTGGTTCTCCAACTCAGCGTTGCACGGCGGGCCAGGCACTTGAAGTACTTCTCTCTAATTTCCTCGGCATACTCGAAGGCTACCAAAGTCGAGGCTTGGTCAGCCAAGTTGATTCCGGTAGCGAGGTTGATCGAGTTTGCAGGCAAAGGCCATGGGCCGCAGGTAGACGTCTCGGTCGGTTTCAACAAGGTGTTGGTCGAAGAGCTGAACCGCAGTTAAGACAATGACGCGGGTGGAAGAAAAGCAAAAAACCGGAGGTTGGCCCTGCCGGGGGTTCTATGGTCTCCCTGTTTCCCTGATGGGAAGAGAACATCGCCAAAGTATATCAGTGCTCGCCAGTTTTTCGGTCAACAGGAGGCGGGGGATATTGAGGTGCCTAGCGACACATTGAGAGGTGTCCGCACCTTCCAGGCTGCAGGTGCCTAGGCGCAGCTCAGGATTCGTTCGGAAATGTTTACCACCGCCCGGCAAGCGTCGTCAGCGCTATGCCCCAGTCAAGATTGCCAACCAACTTTCCCAGTGTGATGGCGGCATTCAAAGGAATTCTTTTCGGATGTCGATAGTCGACCGTTCGCCAATATTCCGGTAGTTCTCCGTGAGCCACGCCTCGGCCTCGCGGCGTCCGTTGTCGCGCAGTCCGCAAAGGAAGTCCCAGTCTGCGTTGTACTTGCTGGACACGCTGAGCGCGCACATCGCCTCATCGGACTTAATGGAGTGGATCAACATCTCCTTCATCTCATTGCTATCGAGCTTGCCTTGCTGGATGAGGTCGGTGACAAAAGCGATGGTGCGCAGTTCACGCATCAGCGACGAGTTAAAGCTGATTTCACTGATGCGATTGAGGATGTCGGCAGCGGTAATCGGCACGCCTGGGCGGACGAGCGGGTTAATGTGGACGATCACCACATCGCGTGTATTGCAGTTGTAGATCAACGGGAAAATAGCCGGGTTCCCCATATAGCCGCCATCCCAGTAGTTCTGCCCGTCAATCGTGACTGCCTGGAACAATGTCGGCACACAGGCCGAAGCAAGCACCGCTTCGGCGCAGATGTCCTCGCCCGTGAAGATGCGTATCTTCCCCGTCTCGACATTGGTCGCGCACAGATAGAGGTGGAACGGGCATTGGCTTCGCAAGGCGGCAAAATCTACCTGCCTCTCCAGCACCTCCCGTAGCGGACTCAAATTGCGGCGATTGAACTGGTAAGGCGAGAAGATACGAAGCGTCATGTCCGCGAACGTATACATGGGTGAATAGTCCAACCCGAAGCTATGCTTCCCTTTCAACCAAGGCATCCAACGCAACGGGTTATAACGCTCGGCGGACTGCGCCACGGCGTACCAGAAATCGTGCAGCGCCTGGCGTGCGCCGACCTCGCCACCTTGCAGCATGCCGGAGGCAAGTACGACGGCATTCATCGCGCCGGCACTGGTTGCGCTCACCCCTTCAATGGCAAGCCTGCCGTCCTCGAGCAACCGATCGAGCACGCCCCAGGTGAACGCACCGTGCATCCCGCCGCCCTGTAAAGCCAGCACGACGGGCTTGCGCTCTTCACTGCCCCGAGTCATCAATTGCTCGCCCCTCGCTTGATGCCCATGCATCGAGCAGCGCCTTGGCTTGTAGCAAATCGACGCTGTCGAAGCCTTCGGTGAAAAAGCTGTGAATGTCGGCCAGCATTTGCCTGGCCACCTCTTTGTCTCGTGTTTCCCATAGCTGAGCAAGGCTGACTGTGGCGCGTAGCTCGAATGACTTTGCCCCTTGTTGTCGAGCGATTGAGATTGCCTTGTGAAAGCATGCTTCCGCTTCCTGCTGCACGGAAGAATCCTGTCGGTCTTCTCCCGGACATTGCAGGGTAAGAGCGCCCTTGAGGCGGTACAGCTCTGCTTCGTAAAAGTGCTCGCCTGTTCTGTTCACCATAGTTAGAGCGTCGGTCACGGCATCCAATCCTGCCTGCGGTTGCCCGGCGAGCCTATGCGCTGCGGCTAGCAGGGCCAGAAAATAAGAACATCCAAGCTCTGCTCCGGCTGCGCGGTAAGCGGCAATACCGTTGGTTATCTGAGCAATTCCCTCGTCAATGCTTCCCTGCTCGGCGCGAGCCCAACCTTGAAGAATATTCCCCCTTGCCAAATACAACGGAAATCCTTGCTCTAGAGAAAGCTTGATGGCGGCATCTGCACACTCTTCGGCGAGTTGTACGTCGTACCGAAACTGTCCCAGTATCGACGTTGCGGACAGAGTGAAGGCCAGGCTGAATGGGTGGGCAATCTTCTTGGCCAGAGCAAGGGCATCCTGGCTGCGCATGCTTGCCTGATTGGGAAAACCCAAATACCAAAGGCTCCAGGCCGAAAATGACAGGGAGTAGCCCGGATCCATGCCGTACGTAATTGAATGTGCGCGATGGCGATCAGGGTCGTAGAGGGCACGCGCCCGCTCTTGATGGTTATGGGCGTTTTTGAGATCACCCTGGAAAAGCAATGTCTGCCCAAGTGCCGCATGGGCTTCCACGAGCAAGTCCGGATCCTGCGCGGTTTGCGCAATACTGAGTAATCGTTCAGCCAGTTCGCATGCGGTTGAGTATTGCGCACGCAACGTGTAGTAACTCCACAGCCCCAGCAGCGCAGGGAAAAGCGAGTCGTCGCCTACTTGCGCGCATAGCGCCAGTGCACGGGTGTAGGTGGCCGCCACCTCGGGCGCACCATAGCCGCGCACGGCCATCAAGGCCGGCCCCAAGGCGAGTAGCAAGGTCAGTTCCTGATGTGCACGCGTGGGTGTGTCGGGCAAATGCTCGAGTAATTCCAGTGCCGTGCCGAGATGACGCGTCGCATCGAGATGGGCGGAATGCTGGAGGGCCTGTTGCCCGGTACGGTGCAGGTATTCCACGGCCTTCGGGACATTGCCGCTCAGCTTGTAGTGATGCGCCAGTTCGCTGCAGTAATCTGTGATGCGAGTGGGGAACAGTGCCTCGATGGCCTGCGCTGTGCGCTCATGCAGCGCGCTACGCCGCTCCGTGAGAAGCGAGTGACCCGCGACCTCCTGGGTCAGCGCATGCTTGAACGAATACTCCACCTCCGGAAATGCGGGCCGCTGGTAAATGAACTCCGCAGCCTCCAGTCGGGCGAGCAGATTACACAAATTGTCGTCCGTCCGAGCATCCTGCCCAACACAGATGCACTGAATCAGACTGAACGGAAACTCTTTGCCGATAACGGCGAGGGTCTGCAGCAATTCCTTCTCCGCAACGGGGAGCCGGTCGATACGGGCAGCGAGTACACCCTGCACAGTAGTGGGGATATGCAGCGCAGCTGGAGTTTGCTCGATCCGATACTGACCGGCTTCACCCAACAGCAATTTCTCCTCGATCAGAGTTTGCACCACCTCCTCCATGAAGAACGGGTTGCCCTCCGTCTTATCCAGGATGAGCTGTTTGAGGGGGATGAGGGTAGAATCGTCCCCAAGCTGGGTCGCGAGCATTGCCTGTGCTTCGACCGGGCCCAGCGGTTCGAGCCGCAGTTGGCTGCAATGACCCGCACGTATCCACACAGGCTGATACTCGGGCCGGTAGTTCACGAGGAGCAGGATTGGGGCGCTCGCCAAGTGACCGATCAAGTACACGAGGAATGCTTCGGTCTCGCAGTCCAGCCATTGCAAATCTTCGAACAGCAGCTCGATCGGTTGATTGCGGCTCTCACACGTCAGTAGTTGAGTGATCGCGTCGAAGGTGCGAACGCGCCGGATCTGAGGATCCATTTCCGCGAGTGCTGAACTGCGTTCGCCGATACCCAGCAGGTAGAGCAGGTAAGGCACGAGATCCTCGAAGTTTCGCTCGAGCGTAAGGGTCTTGCCCATGACCTTTTCCCGGCATCGCCGCTCGTCATCCTGGACGGTGATCTGAAAATAGTTGTTCAGAAGCTCGATGAGCGGGAAATAGGCAAAGGCCTTGCCGTGCGACACCGAGAAAGTCTCCAGCACCAGACAGCCGCACCGCGAGCGCTCCTTGAACTCATGAAACAGCCGTGACTTCCCGACTCCGGCCTCGCCTACCACCGCGACGACCTTACTGTGGCCCGCTTTGGACTGCTCGAGCGCCTGATGCAGGTGGTCGAGCTCGACCTGGCGGCCGACGAACCCGGCCAGCCCGCGATGTGCCGATAGTTGTAGGCGTGTGCGCAGAGCGCCGAGACCCTGCACCTCGTAGACAACAAGGGGCTCGGGAATGCCTTTGACCTGGGCGGCTCCCAGGGCTTTGAATTCGAAATAACCTTCCGCCAGCTTGTAGGTCGGTTCGCTCACTAGGATCGACGAGGGGGCGGCGATTCCCTCCATCCGGGATGCAATGTGGATTGTGTTCCCGACCGGATCGTAATCTGTATGCAAATTGTCCGTGCGGATCGAACGCACGACCACCTCTCCGGTATGGATGCCGACGCGGATTTGCAGCGGAATACCTTTCTCCAGGCGAATGCGGTCGCCATGTCGGCGTATTGCCTGCTGCATGCGCAGTGCCGCATACAGCGCTCGCTGCGGATGATCCTCATGGGCGATGGGGGCTCCGAATAGCGCGAGTATGCCATCGCCCAGGGTCTTGGCCACATAGCCTTCGTAGTGATGGACGGCTTCCATCATCAGCGCGACAACGGGCTCGATTAGGCGGTGGGCCTCCTCCGGATCAAGGTCGTGGATCAATGCCGTGGAACCGGCCATGTCGGCAAACAGTGCCGTGACGGTCTTACGTTCACCGGCGGTCTCGCCTCGAGCTTCCATGGCCGCCTGTTCGGCGCGGATGCGCTCGGCAAGGTGGTGGGGCGTGTAATGAATTGGAGCTGGGGAGGGCTCTGAAACTGTCTCGGGGCGCGGTGCTTGCGCAGCAGGCATATCGGTCAGCGGCGCGCCACATTCACTGCAAAATTTGGCTGACAGGCCCGCCTCGTGACCACAGCGCGGACAGTTGCGAGACAACCTTACGCCGCAGGCTTCACAGAAGCTGGCCTCGGAGGGACTCTCGAATCCGCAGTTTGCGCAGCGCATACGATCTCTTCCCTTTTGCAGTCGTTCAAGAAGACCAGTCAAAAGACGGGAAGCGTGACATCAAACCGGCGAAGGACGAGCTGAAGTCATTGGGCCGGTACGTTTAGGCAGCCTTTTAACCTTCTGTATCAAAGATAGTTTGTATCGTTGAAACAAGAAGTAAAATTCGCTAACTGAGGACGACCTGTGATGTCCGGTTCCGGGAAGCAGCGATGTAGGGGGTATGGATGTCCACACAAATTTAAGTGGACACCATTTTCAGCCCTTTTTAAGCGGAAGCCATGCCTCAAAAACGCCGCATCTTCCAAGTCCTTCAAAGCCCAAGTCATTGTTGAATGCGCGCAGCCTGACACCTCGATTGTCAATGTCGAGTTGATTCACAACCTCAACGCCAACCTTGTCCTTAAACGGATGCCACTCATCGCTGATGCAGATCATGTTTATGTAATGAACTAAACGTCAACCAACCAAGGTGGCGTTGTCTATCACGAAGCGATACTTGACATCACCGTTCAGCATTCGCTCATAGGATTCATTTATCTGGTCTGCTCGAACCAGCTCGATGTCGGCGACGATGCCATGCTCCGCACAAAAATCCAGCATCTCCTGCGTTTCGGGCATTCCGCCTATCAACGATCCGGCAAGGGATCGCCGCTTCGTGATCAGGTTGAAGATATTGGGCGAGGGATGTGGAATCGCCGGAGCTCCAATCAAGGCCATCGTCCCGTCGCGTTTAAGTAAGATCAGTAAGGCGTCAAGGTCGTGGGGCGCTGCCACCGTATTCAGGATGAGATCGAAGCTTTTGGCATGCGCTGCCATTGCTTCAGCATTACGCGACACAACTACCTCGTCGGCTCCTAACTGCTTTGCGGCGTCGACCTTTGATTCCGACGTGGTGAATGCTACGACGTGGGCGCCCATCGCATGAGCCAACTTTATGCCCATATGTCCTAAGCCACCGATGCCAACGACACCGACCTTTTTTCCTGGCCCTGCCTGCCAGTGGCGCAGAGGGGAGTAGGTGGAAATACCCGCACACAAAAGGGGCGCTACAGCGGCGAGCTGTTCCACTGGGTGACGGATACGAAACACGTAGCGCTCGTGTACTACGATCATTTGCGAGTAGCCTCCCAACGTCCAACCCGGCGCATCCGAGGTTGGAAAGTTGTATGTACCAACGAGGCTGTCGCAGTAGTTCTCCATGCCTTCATCGCATTCGTCGCAATGCTTACAGCTATCAACAATGCACCCAACGCCGACGATATCGCCTGACTTAAACCCTTTGACATTTGGGCCTACCGCCGATACATACCCGACAATCTCGTGACCTGGAACACACGGAAAGTGGGTTCCTTTCCACTCGGCGCGCACCTTATGGAGATCTGTGTGACAGATACCGCAGAAAGCGATATCGATTTGAATATCATGGGCACCTGGAGCGCGGCGGGTGATCTGCAGCGGCTCTAGAGGTTTGTCGCCCGCGTGGGCGCCATAAGCGTTTATAAGCATTTAAAACTCCTTCGCGCGTGTGGAGTACCAGCATTTTCAGCACTTAAAAACATAACGTTGCAGAAGCCGTTCACCTTCGGCGTGCCATACGCACCCGATATTGGATTTCATGGTTATTAGAGCAGCGCCGCTTGTGGCAGGCGCTGGTAAAACTAGAGGGTGGTCGCACGCTCTGTACCGGTGGCTTGGTAAGGTGATATTTCTACCTCAACACCTTGCACATGGAGCGACCCTAGGAAAGTACGGTAGATCCTTTTGAGCTCTACCGGTGAAGCGTTGTTAATGAACTTGTATTAGAAGGTTTTCGAATAGAAATTCGATAGCCAACTTAGGTAATAGTCGGGTGATACTGGGATCTCTCTGGTAGCCATTAGCTGCCACAAATGTCACTCCAATCCATGCTGTCGCTTCCAGTCACCCGGATATACAACATATCCAAACAAGGCGTGCCCTCCGTAAACCAACTCTGTACCTTCGGGAATCCACAGCACCTGCCCTGGTTCAACCCGATAGAGCTCGTCATTGGCCTTGAGTTCGAAGCATCCCTCGATCACGAAGATCACCTCGTCATACAGAAGCGTCCATGCGACCTCGGCACCTTCCCAGCGTGCGAAGCCAACACCCATATTTGGCGAAACTTCATTGCTAAGCGCACGAGCGACAGACGCTTTACCAGGTGGGCCGCCGCGGTCAACAAACTCAAGATCTCGGTGATCGACAAGCCGTACTGGCCCATTCCCGGAGACACGCTTCACAGTTCGCTCCTGCTGTTCCACGCGGCCATACGGATACGCGTGCGCACTCCCAAACCCAGAAATGGTTCAGGCGGGTTACGGGACGGCATGCCAGTTACCGATTTGATGTCCTGGAGGTGCTTAGAGTCCGAGCCGACAGCCATTTCCGCTAGCAGGGTTCCTGAGATTGTGCCCCAGGCAGCCCCCACACCATTATCACAAGCTGTGGCGTAAACGCCCGTTTCGAGCTCGCCAAAGAAGTTAGTGAAGTTGCGCGAGATCGCGTATACGCCACCCCAAGTGTGAGTGAACGGAACGTTAGCAAGTTGGGGATAACGAGCAAGCAGGGCAGTGCGATGTCCTTCGCGAATCTCCTGGCGTGTTGAGTCGCTGACGCTTTTGCCATAACGCGGGACGTGTTTGTAGGTATTGCGGATGATAAGACGGCGGTCTTGGGTCATGCGCACGGTGGTGCCAGCATGGTCTGCTGGGGTCAATCCCCAGTCTGCTTGAATACCGATAGCATCCATCTCAGCCTGAGTTAACGGGCGAGTCCAGCTGGCGAACGTCATCACCGGCAGCAGGCGACTGCGCAAATAACCAAACTCTTGGGTGAAGATGCTAGTACCCAACAATAAGCTTGGGGTACGTATCTGCCCATCGGCACCTTGCAGCACCCATTGGCCTTTGCTATCACGCTGCAGTCCCTGGATAGGTGACTGCTCGAGCAGTTCGACATTGTTGGGCAGTGAGTCGGCCAGACCGCGCACCAATGCCGCCGGTTGCATCAGGTAGCAGCCTGGCGTAAAAACCGCGCGGCTGTAGTGGCGCGTGCCGATTACCTTTGCGAGCTCATCGCGATCAACACTTCGAAATGGCTCACCCAACTCAGTCATCAGGCGTTCAAAATGCTCCAGATAAGCTAATCCACGTGGGCCGACGGCACCTTGGAATTTGCCGGCATGAGACCACTGGCAGTCGATCTGATGTTGCGTGACCAATCGCTGTAATTGAGCGATGGCGGCACGGTTCAGCCCTAACAGACGCTGCTTGTGAGCCGGATCCGGATGCTCCAATGCCATCTTATGTGGCAGGTCGATAACGAAACCAGAATTGCGCCCCGAGGCACCGTAGCCCACACGCTGGGCATCGACCAGTACGATGCGCGCATCGGGCTTTTGTTCGGCCAAACGTCTGGCTGCTGCAAGTCCAGCAAAGCCAGCGCCAATTACGGCGTAGTCTGCTTGCTGTTTACCACTTAGGCGTTTTGCAGCAGCGGGTGGAGGCAGGGCGGCATACCAGCCGCAGTCATGATCATCGTGTGGCAGGTGAATTGCACGAGTGTTCATATTGTTTTTCTCAGGCCACGTTTGATTGATAGGGCTGACAGTTCTGAAGCCAGGCACTGCGCTGTTGTTGCGCTTGGCGTCCGAGGAGCGCGAAACCGCGCAAGGTGCCAGCGTCGTCGTGAAACGCTGCGCTGAGACCGTCGGCCGTTGATTCAATTCGCCATTGACCTGTGCAGTCAGCGGGTGCCGCGAGCAAGCACAATGGCGCTGCCGGCGTTTTCACGGTAACTGGCATCAGCGGATACCGCACAATTGTCGGTTGTCCCAACAGTGTGCGTGCTAAGGCTTCGATGCCTTGGTTGATCGGCGCGAGATAAGGCATCAATTGGCCGTCGATTTCTATGCAGTCTCCTAGTGCATAAATGCCTGGTGTTGAAGTCTCTAAATACTCATCGACCTTGATACCGCGGCCACATTCCAGGCCGCAGGCGAGCGCCAATTCTTGGTTAGGTCGCAAACCTATAGCTGATAACACCAGGTCGGCTTGATGTTGTTCACCGTTGGCCAATGTGAGCTCGAATCCATCGGTGTTCCGCTCTATTCGCTGCAAGGTTGTTTGCAGGTTCCAACGAACTCCCAGCTCACTGAGTGCCCGCTGCAGATGAAGCCCTGCAGGTTCGGGTAACAAGCGCTCCATGGGCCAAGCACCCAAGCCAATGACTTGCACCTCGAAACCGCTGCTGGCTAAGTCATTGGCAAATTCGCAACCAATAAGACCATCGCCGAGAATAGCGATACGACGCATACCATCCAGCTGCGTGCGGAAGGCTTGATAGTCAGACAAGTTATTGACACTTACCAATGCTTCCGCACAGCCTTCGATCGGTACGCGAATTGGTGCCGCGCCGCTGGCTAGGACTAACTGGCCATAGGTCATTTCACCAAGATTGGTATGCAACCGTCGGGCTTGGGAATCGATGCGTTCAACTTGGCAATGCGGGTACACCCGTATGCCTAGTCGTTGTTCCACTGCTAATGGGCTCTCGCTTGCCAGAGCAGTTGCGCTTCGACCTTGAGCCAATGCGATAGAGAGCGCTGGCTTGGAGTAGACATGTCCAGATTCGCGAGTCAGTACACGGATCTCCAGATTCGGGTCTTGCTTGCGCAAAGCCTGAGCCAGGCCATAGCCTGCATGGCCGCTGCCGATGATTACTACAGGGCCAGCAGGACGGGTTGCTTGCGCTGGCACTGAAACAGGTGCGACGGTAGCAACTGCGGCTGCTAGAGGGGCGACGGTGGCTACTGCAGCAACTGCGGCGGCGGTCACTGGCTCAGTAATCTCGATCATCTCGAAATCACTTTTGCCAACCTTACATTCGGGGCACAACCAGTCTCCTGGTACATCTTCCCAGCGAGTACCAGCAGCGATTCCGTCGTCAGGCCAACCTAGTGCTTCGTCATAGATCAGCCCGCAAATGATGCATAGCCACTTCTTCATGATTTCGACCCTCACTCGCCCTGGATCCGCAATGCAAGGTTCTTGGTGCGCACATAGCTGTACAGCGCTTCCTGACCTTTCTCGCGACCGTAACCGGATAGACCAACCCCGCCGAAAGGCGTCTCAATGCCACCGGCATACCACTCATTTACGAACACTTGACCCGCACGCAGTCGTCGAGAGCAGCGCAGGGCGCGATTCAGATTTTGGGTGAAGACGCCCGCTACTAGGCCGAAGTCGGTTCCGTTAGCCAGGTTAATGGCCTCTTCCTCGGTATCGAATGGGAGGATCGCCAACACCGGGCCGAATACCTCACTCTGAGCGATGTCCATGTCCGCAGTAACATCGCAGAACACAGTTGGCTGCATGAAATTACCAGCCAAACTCGAAACCGCTTCTCCCCCAGCAACTACTCGCGCGCCTTCCTGTTGTGCGCGTTGGCACATAGCCTGAATGCCTTGAAGTTGAGCCGCTGAAATTACCGGGGTCAGCTCAGCATTCTCCGAACCAGGGCCAATTTGCAGGCTGCGCGCTAGGGCGCCGACTTGATCAACCACTTCGTTGTAGATCGAGCGCTCTACCAGCAGGCGGGACATTGCGGAACAGACTTGTCCAGCATTGAAGAAGATACCGTTACGCACGCTAGCTAGAAGTTGCTCACGGTCGGCATCGGCGAATACTAGCGCCGCTGACTTACCGCCCAGTTCCATAACGCTTGGAACCGCATTCTCTGCTGCTGCGCGCAGAATACTCTGGCCGGTCGGTACGGAGCCGGTGAAGACAATCTGATCAACGCTCTTATTCGCAGCCAGAAAAGCGCCAACCTCGCGACCACGTCCACACAGCAGATTGACCGCGCCCTTTGGTAAGTCGGCGCGTTCGATTGCTTGCATCAGGACACAGAGACCTAAAGGCGAAAGTTCTGGCGACTTGATTACAACCGAGTTACCAGCGGCTAATGCAGGTGCCAAAGAACGAGCGCAGATCGACACCGGGAAGTTCCATGGCACGATCTGTAAAGAGACGCCCATCGGCTCATAGATTGTGAAGTCCATGTAGCCATTACCTAGCGGTACTGAGATACCTTCAATCTTGTCGGCCATGCCGGCGTAGTATTCGAAGTAGCGTGCGGCTTCGGTGAACTCGTCCCGTGCATCGCGAAGGGTTTTACCGTTCTCCGCGCAAAGAATTTGAGCTCCTTCATCGGCGACCAAACGAATCTGCCGGGCGATCTCTAGTAGCCAAGTTACACGCTGGGCAGGACGCACCCGGGTCAGCTCAGCACTGTCAGCGCAACGTCGCGCTGACTGAAGGGCACGTTCGGCGTCGGCGACACTGGCTTGAGCCATGGTCGCTACCGGCTGATTATTAGCGGGATTGAGGATAGTCAGGTGTTGGTCATTATCGACCCACTGCCCATCGATATAGTTAAGCCAGTGTTGAATGCTCATCGGGATATCCTCGGCTTAAGCCTTCTCGTCGCTGTTGAGCAACTGGCGTGCGGCCCACTTGTGGAAGTAGTGAGTCGGTAAATCCATTTCTGGTGAGAAGGCTCCGCCGTTGTAACCTGGCGAGCTGCGGCCTTTTTGCATTCCTTCTACGGAAGCAATGTCCTCGGCGAACACCACTCGCCAGGATTCCATGACAGCTTTTCGAGCGGCTTCGTAATGCGGGCTGAGAGCCTCGTCGCCTACGAAGAACAAGCGCAGATGTTCAATCGTCTTACCCGGGGCAACCGGTTCAAGCATCATCGCGAAGGCGTGGTCGGCCTGGATGCCCAGCAGTACGTTAGGGAAGAACGACACATACTCGGCGTTGCGCATACGATCTGCCGGCCATGATGGGAAGGTCGGCAGGTGGGTGCCAGCTACGTCAGAAAGGTTGTAGGCATAGCTGCCTTGACCGGCGAACTGGTCAAAAATGATGTTGTAGTGATCTTCCAGTTTGGAGTAGGTGTTCAGGCTAGGGTGTACCCAAGGCAGATGGTAAGCCTCGCAATAGTTCTCAACGGCCAGCTTCCAGTTGCAATTAACCTCGATCGACATCTTGCCGCCGTCGGTCTCGCGGCGCATCAGATCCATACCGTCGTGTCCGAGGAATTGAACCCAGCGTTCGGTCAGTGGGGCCAGAGCCTCTTCAAGAGGTAGGGCATCTCCGGAAAGGTTGATGAACACCATGTCCATCCAAATTGCACTGCGCAGCGGCTTGAGGCCGTGTTTTTCGCACGCAAAGCGCTCGTCCTTGTGTTGGTTAATGCCCCCAACATGGGGAGTACCACGCAGAGCACCATTAAGGTCGTAAGTCCAAGAATGGTACGGGCAACGAATCATGCCTTGGATAGTGCCGGCTTCTTGTACCAGTTTGACTCCGCGGTGGCTGCAGACGTTATGGAACACCTGAACTTGGCCTTCGCGGTTGCGCATTATCAAGAGCGGCAGCCCCATGAAATCCACAGGTTTTACGTATGCGTTGGTTGGTAGATCAGTAGCAAAACCGATGCATGCCCAGTTGCGGCCCAGAACTTGGTCTCTGTCCAGTTCGAAGAAAGGCTGCTTGGTGTAGAAGTCGTTCGTCAGGCCATGGGCCTGTTCGATGGGAGCAAGGACAGCTTCCAGGCTTTGTACAGGGATGAGGTTGGCGATGCCCATTATTGTTGTCTCCAGATCGCACGGTTGATCGGCCTTTAATGGCCTTTGGCTGGAGTGATTGTTTAGGGCGGGACTGATCTCGACAAACCATTTTTCCTTCTGCATTAATGAGAAAAAGTCACTCATGAGTCTGCGTGAACACTCCAAAGTGCTAAGCACTTACGAGAGAATTTATGCATGCGTTTTTCTCATTAATTAATGAGATTAAATGGTTTGTTGAGTTTGGGTGCGGTCACTCATTGTTTGTTGCGCAATCCTTGGGTTGCGGACAATCAAATCCCGTACGGCGCTGCACTACAAAAACAAGGGAGATAGCCGATGCGTGCTACAAGTGGCCTATTTAAAGGCCTAAATCCAACCGTAACCGTCGTTTCGGTTGCAATAGTCATGGCCTTCGTTTTGCTTTGTGCCTTGAAAGGTGATCAAGCTGCCGCGGTGTTCAAGACGGCCTCCGATGCCATCCTCGAAAATTTCAAATGGTTTTATCTTGCCGTGGTGAGCGGTTTGCTCGGTGTGCTGTTGATACTTGCGTTCAGCCGATTCGGCACCCTTAAATTGGGCCGTGAGAACGATAAGCCTGAATTCAGTTTTGGTGCCTGGATATCCATGCTTTTCAGTGCAGGCATGGGCATCGGACTCATTTTTTGGTCGGTCGCCGAACCAGTACTTCACTATGCGAACAACCCGTTCAGCCCAGGGCTAACCAACGAAGCTGCAACCGTGGCTATGCGCCTGACGCTTTTCCATTGGGGTCTTCACCCTTGGGCCATATTCACCACAATTGGTCTTAGCCTCGCTTATTTTGCCTATTGCAAAGGCTTACCGCTGGCACTGCGTTCCGTTCTTTACCCGATGATAGGCAACCGCATCTATGGGCCAATTGGCCACACTGTCGATATCCTGGGCGTGGCAATCACTGCGTTCGGAGTCTCCCAATCGTTGGGTCTGGGGGTTGTGCAAATCAATACTGGTCTAAACCAAGTATTCCAAGTACCGGTAAATATCGGTCTTCAGTTGAGCATTATCGCTTTGGTGACGATGATCGCTGCCGTCTCGTTAGTAGCCGGACTTTCAAAGGGTATGAAGCGACTGTCCACGCTGAACATGTGGATATCCTTTGGGCTGATGCTGGTGGTGCTCTGGCTAGGGCCGACCCGTTACATCCTCAATTTCTTTTTTGAAGCCACAGGTGACTATGCCCAGCACATCGTTGGCTTAAGCTTTTGGACGGATACGCAGGCCGATACACAATGGCAGAACAGCTGGACTGCCTTTTATTGGCCATGGTGGATGACTTGGGGGCCTTTCGTTGGTCTATTCATCGCTCGTATCTCCCGCGGTCGTACCGTTCGCGAACTTATTGTTGGCGCTCTGGTAGTACCTACTCTGGTGACGATACTGTGGATGTCAGTATTTGGCGGGTCGGCGCTGAAGGATGAGCAACAAGCCCGCCAGGCACACGCTCAACTGCCGGTGGCAGAGCAAGCAGAAGCAGCACCTTTCAAAGGCGGAGTCGTGCTCCAGTCTACTCAGAAAGAAACCACTTCGGCCATGTTCACCTTGCTTGAGCGTCTCGATGGGCCGGTTGTAGGTGGGATACTGTGTGTCATTGTTTGCTTGTTGCTTTCGGTGCATTTCATTACTGCTGCGGATGCCGGAACTCAGGTGTTATGCATGCTCAATTCCGTTGGTTGCACCAATCCGCCTAATTGGATTCGCGTGCTTTGGTGTTTCCTGGAGGGAGCGATCGCTGCGGGACTATTGCTAGCCGGCGGACTGATCGCGATACAGATGGCGAGCATCATCATAGGTCTCCCCATTGCCTTTTTCCTGCTCATTACTGGTTACAGCCTTGTGCGAAGCCTGCGTGCCGAGACGATGACCACCGCTAAAGGGCAAGTCATGGGCCCGACCGCAAATGATCCGATCGTCGATCCTTACGGGGTCAAACAAGGTAGTTTTTCAACAATGATGTCTTCCCGCGAACTCGCATAAATCACTCGAGTGAGATGAGCCGTGCCGGCGGCTCACGACAATCATCGACTACGACACGCCATCGATGGAAGACTCAATGGTATTTAGTGACTGTCCTTAGCCTCATCCTCATCATGCGTTAACCGTTTCCGCTAAATGGGCCATCAACCATTCGCGGAAACGGCTAACGCTTTGTCTATTCGGGGCTCTGCCTTGGGGTTCAATTAGGAAAAACTGAGCATCAGTCATCAACGTGGCCTGTGTAGGCCGCACAAGTTCGCCGGTCTGCAGATAATTACCGAGCAGGCTAGACCAGGCCAACGCAATGCCTTGGCCTGCTAGCGCTGATTGGATCAGCATGGAGTAGCTGTTTATATCAATGCGCCGTCTAGGTTCCGGTGCCACATGCCCCAGGCGCTCGAACCATTCCTTCCAACCGATCCAATCGCGTCGCGGATCCTCTAGCCATAGCCAAGTGCAAGAGCCGAGTTGATCAAGGTCACTAATCTGCGGGTGTTGAGCTAGGAAGGCGGGGCTGCAAACCGGAAAAATTTCCCCGCTGAACAGCGGAGTTACCTTCATGTTCTGCGGCGGGGTACTGCAATAGTAAAGTGCGAGATCGCAGTCTAGTCGCGAAAAGTCATCGACTTTGTCGTTAGTAATGATACGTAGATCGATTTCCTCGTTCTGGCGCTGGAATTCGGATACAAGAGGAAGTAGCCACAACGATGCCATTGCCGTAGTGGTGATAACGGTTACTTGCTGAGCTCCTCGCCAGTGGCGAACACCTGCGGTAGCGTGGACGATTTGCTGCAAAGTGGCACGAACGCTTTCGTAGTACTGACTGCCAGTGGCGGTCAGATTGATTTCCCGGGTCGAACGCACAAAAAGCGGGGTGCCCAAGTAGTCTTCAAGTACGCGTATCTGGCGGCTGATCGCACCTTGAGTGACGTTCAGTTCGCGTGCTGCCAGGGTAAAGCTCAAGTGGCGAGCAGCGGCCTCGAACGCCACGAGACTGTTCAGTGGCGGCAGGGGTTGCAGTTTCATCAGGTTCGGTCACTGTATTATATGTTTTATGTAGCGTTCAGAGATTGTGCAGAAGGCAGTGAGCAGTAGCTACTTTTTTAGAGGTCTAGTGCTAGTTCTTCGACGCTCGGTATAGATCTTCGTCACAGGTACGGGCTTAAGGGCAGGCACTGGTCACGCAATTCATAGCATCTGACCACTCGCGCTCATTGCGTATTCACATTTTGACGTTTTTTATACGCTTTCGTGACTCGTATTCATTTGACTTGCCTCAATGCGTTCGGACAGACGTATGCTGCGACATTGATTCTGGTAGCAATCAATAAGGCGCATTTTTTTCTGCCTTTTGAATGAGCGTGGGAGGCAAGCGATAGGCTGCCAATCCGCAGCAAAATTTCATAATGAAGCGTGTGGTTATAACTCTAGCCTGCAGAAATTTTTTTTGGTCGGATTCAGTATTGGGTTTAAGGGGTAATGCCGGTGACGATGAGTGGGGAACATGCAAAAGGAAATATGTACGGTTTTGGCGCCATTCTCCTTTGGAGTGCAATGCCTCCGCTTATTCGTATAGTTAGCGAAGATATCGGCCCATTGATCGGTGCAGCTTTAATGTTTTCGGCCGCAAGCGTACTGATGATTTTGCTAAACGGATGGACGCCGCTAAAGAAATTCCCTTGGTCGTATCTAATTGTGGGTGGAATCCTGTTTGTCAGCTATGAGGTGGGTCTCGCTTTGGCGCTAGGTTTCGCACAAGATCGGAAACAAGCCATCGAGGTAGGGTTGGTCAATTATTTATGGCCATGTTTTACCCTGCTTCTGGCGGTCTTGTTAGGGCAGCGTAATGCTAATTTTTTTCTGCTTGTTCCCGGTCTGCTGATCTCGCTGTTCGGGGTTGGCTGGATATTGAGTGAGGGACGCGGATTTTCTATTGAGTTAATAATGGCCAATGCAGCAGTTAACCCATTGAGTTATGGCTTGGCATTAGTGGGGGCGGTTATATGGGCAGTGTACTGCTGTGTGGTAAAGCGCATTTCCAAAGGAACGGATGCGACAGCATTATTTTTTATCGCTACAAGTCTAGCTCTGTGGGTAAAATATTTACTCAGCGATTACAGCGTCGTAAGCATGAAGCCACTGGCATTAGTGGAGTTGGTGAGTGCTGCTGCGATAATGGCGCTAGGCTATATGGGGTGGAATAAAGGACTATCGACTGGCAATTTGCTTTTTCTAGCAGCGGTCTCTTACCTGGCCCCCGTTTTTTCTTCATTGATGAGCACAATAATTCTAAGCACCGCATTGCAAATGTATTTTTGGCAGGGAGCATCCTTGGTAACGTTCGGATCACTTTTTTGCTGGTGGGCGACACGACGTTGAAAATGTCGTGTAGCAACTTTTTTGTTAGGCACGAATTAAAATTTAACAGAGTTGTCAGGTTGACAGTTTTTACCATGCCTGGCGGGATAGCTCGAAGTGCTTCGGTATCAATTTTACGATTGAGTCCTCGTCGTGCATTTCTATTGATTCTATAAAAATATCATGGTGTTCTGCTGCCAGTTTGCGTCGAGCATCCATTTCTGAAGTCTCAAGACGATAAAGATTATGGCTCATCCGAACATCATCAATCAGCAAGCGTTCATAGCTAGGTTTTAAATAATGGTTGCTTGACATTTGACCGATGATGGAATGGAAACGATGTTCTTCGATAATTAATCCGTGCACGTCCTTTGTTGATAAGGCTTTTCGGAACCGTTGCTGTGCTTGTTTCAAGTCTTGAATTTGTGCAGGCAATACATTCCGAACAGCTAGCCGACCTATCGCAGAATAAATCATTGGAGCAACCGAGATCAGCTCAATTATTGTCGAGGATTTCAGAGGCTTTACGCGAGCGCCACGTCTTTCCTCAATCTCAATGTAACCTTCTCCAGCGAGTAGTCTGAGAACTTCTCGAGTCGGCGTACGTGAAATATGGTATTGATCACTGAGTGAGAGTTCATCCAAGGAATGGGTTTGGTCGAATTCCATGGTGAGGATTTTCTGTTTTAGCTCTATATAAAGAGCGTATTTTCCGTTTTGCACTTATGACCTCAATATCCACTATTGAAATTTTTAGGTCGGTGTGTAAAGGCGGCTTGGAAGACATCGCGGAAAATAAAGTGTGGGGAGATGGCGGTTCTCCCCACAACCACAAAGCTTTTATAGATCAACGACCAAGTCTGAAGTTGGTTTGCTACAACAGAGCAAGCGAAGGCCCTTGTCTATTTCGCGCTGCCTAATTCCCCCGTTATGATTCATCTCAACTGTACCTTTCAACAGAGCTGTTTTGCATGTTCCGCAAACCCCTTGGCTGCAGGAAGAGGGGACGATTGCGCCCGCTTTTTTCGCAGCTGCTAGCACCGTCTGACTACCGGACATGCTGAAAGTCTTTCCCGAGCGCGCTAGCGTGACAGTAAATATGTCCTGCTGCTCTAGCGAAGGTATTTGCTCGATCAGTGGTTCTTCATTCAATACCGAAATATCGAAGCTTTCCTGATGATAATGCTCGAAATCAAATTCTGCTTCCTTAAGCAGCGACTTCACTGCCTCCATGTAGCCTTGCGGGCCACATGTAAAAATTTCTCGTTCCTTAAAGTCGGGAACCTGTTGATGTAACAGTGGTAAATTTAGTCTTCCGATCGGTTGCCGCCATCCCGTGGTATCACCGCGTCCTTCGCAAATGCTGATGACTCGTAAACCAGGCATGCTAGCTTGCATGCCCAGCAGTTCCTCATGGAAGATAATATCTACAGGAGTCCGTGCACTATGTATGAAGACAATGTCGAGGTTTGCTGCCATGTCGTAGATAGCTCGGGTCATTGACATCAAAGGTGTTACACCAGAGCCTGCGGACAGATACAACAATTTTTTTGCAGGGTGGCCTACAGGAGTAAAGCTTCCGGTGGGGCCAGAAGCCCGTAGGGTATCTCCGGGATTAAGATTGTCATGCAGCCAGTTTGACACAGCCCCACCGGGTACGCGTTTTACCGTAATGGAGAACGCGAAAGGCCGGGTAGGGGATGACGACACGGTGTAACACCGAGCTACGGTCTGCTCCGCAATGATTGGTGAAATGGTTATGAACTGACCTGGCTCGAAACTGAGCGCGCTGAAGTCAGCGCACCTAAAGATGAACGTCTTTACGTCATGCGTCTCCTGTCGCACCGCGCAACATTGCAATGTTTTCTGTTCTCCGCTATTCCACTGTGAGCCAAACGCGCCCCAAGTCTCTGCATCTGTAAATCGCTCAACTGCACCAGCGGTAACGGGGAGCGTTATTTTTTCATAAGTAGTCATGTTCATGCCTCACACGCCATGCGCGGCCAAGCGCGCGGCATACCAGCGAGAGAACTGGTCGACATAGGATTCAGTGAACTCTGAAAATGGCCCAGGCGTATAACCAGGGTCTTGAGTACCGCTATAGGTGATTCCAACCAAGTTGGCGTCTTGCATATTTGTTGCGGCCCATACCTCGGTCAGTTTATCAACTTGATAGTCGACGCCCTCGATCGCGTCTGCGTGTACGAGCCACTTAGTACGAACCAATGTTTTATCGGGAGCCAACGGGATGATGTATGACACTACAGCATGGTCACTCATGATGTGTGTCCACGAGTTATGCGTCCAAAGGTGCATATCACCCAAATCACGGCGCGAGAGGTTGCCAAACAGACGTGAGCAAGCGACACGAGTATCTAGTGTTTGAGATTCGCCATTTCCCGCAATTACCAATCTCTGAGAGCGAAATTGAGTAACTGCATCTTCGCTCAAATGCTCGATTGCGTCACAGATATAGCCTTCACTCTCCCAGTTTTTTTTGGTTTCGTCATTGCGGAGATGATATTCCTTAAGTGCCTGAAGGGAGTCTTCACCGAGGCCATCCGTGCAAAATCCGAAATCCTCAGGTAAGAAAGACGCGGTCAGTTCAGGATGAGTCCCGGCGCAATGATAACATTCGCGGTTGTTCTCCATTACCAATTTCCAATTGCCGTTCTCGACAATCTCCGATTCGTGGGCAATTTTCGAATTGCAGATATCGTATTGAGCAAAGCGTGGTGTCATAATCTGATCAAGATATGAAATGTCTTGTGGTGGCACTTCGCCTAAACATACAAAAACATGTGTGCCAACAACCTTTGCATGTACCGGGATCAAGCTTTTGCACTTAGGGTCAAAGTTCTGTCCCATGTGCGCCGCATGTTTAAGGCTTCCATCTAAATCATAAGTCCATTGATGATACGGGCAAACCAACATGCCTACCGTCGATTTGCCTGCCTGTTTCAAACGAGCCCCGCGATGACGGCATACATTACGAAAGGCCTGCACTTGCTCGTCTTCATCACGCACTAAGAGGATTGAAGACTTTCCGATATCGATTGTAGATACGTCACCAGGCTCGGGAATGTCGGATGTAACTCCGACTAGGATCCAGTGTTTGGTGAAAAAAATATCTACGTCGGTCTCAAAAATATCCTGCCGACCAAACAATTCGCCCGGCATACCATGTCCAGGGGTGCGATCGGCAAGAAGTTCGCGATGCGTTTTCACAGCTGTAATAGTCATCATCGGTCTCGCTCAAACTAATAGTCTATAAGTGGCGGCAGATTCTGTATCAAAGTAGCTCGTCAGTTTTTCAATCCGCTCGCGATCGCATTGCTTGGCGAAGTGCGAACAAGCGGTATTGAATTCGTATCAACATCTCAATGCTTTAGCTGGCTGTCTTCTCGCAGCCAATCGATAAGCGTATACGTCAAAGGTTTTGGTTCTCGACCATTTGGGATTACCATGTAATAAGCCTCTTTTGGCTTAACAGCGTATGGGGTTATTCTTACAAGGTCACCACTGTTGAGAAGGTGTGAGACCATTCGGCCCCAACCTAATGCAACTCCATGTCCTAAAGTTGCAGCTTGAATCGTATCGTTATAAGAGCTGCAGCGAAGCATATTAGTCAGTTTTGGGCGCGTATCTCCTAGTTCTCGGCACCAGCTATTCCAGGTTAGCCAACCGTCAAGAGTTGCGTCTGAGTCAATGAGCTCCATGCGCGAAAAATCAACTATCGATGTCGGGGCTGGGTTTGCTGCTAACCAGCAGGGTGAGCAGACAGGGAATACCTCCTCATCGAATAAAAAAATTGAGTTTCCATCGTCCCATTTTCCGTTGCCATACCGAATTACTAAATCGACGTCATCGCGATGGAAGTCCGGGGTCAGCATCTGCGTAAATAATCGCAATTTTAATTTAGGTTGAATTGCACGCAACATGCTCAATCTTGGAAGAATTCTAAACTGAGAGAATGCTGAAGTGCATGCAAGAACGATTTCTTGTTCTTGGTCATAAATTCCCTCAGCGATTTTGTCGTATACGCTTGCCATTCGATGGATAGATGCTGCTACCGCCGAATGAAGGATACAACCCTCGTTAGTCAACTTGATTGCGCGATGAAGGCGATGAAACAGTTTCGTCTCTAGGGTGTCCTCTAGTAACTTAACTTGTTTACTCACCGCCGCTTGCGTCACTCCCAATTCTTGAGCCGCCAAAGTAAAGCTGCTGAGCCTCGCCACCGCTTCGAACTCAAGCAAAGCGTTCATGGAAGGTATTAGCCGTCGATAGCCTTTGACTGTTTTATTTATTTCGCTGGGTTGCATATGCACGCTCCAGGGCTCATGTCGAATTTGCAGCAGTAAGTTTGCGTTGCGATGCCGACTTCGGCATCGCTGGCCTAATTATGCAACCGAGGACTCTTCCAATGTTCCGAGTGGAACAGGTGGTGATACGTTATGTCCGAGTAATGCTCGATACAGTTCGCCATCACCCAAGACGCCAAGAACAGCGTGGCTCTCATCTTGTACAATCAGTGGGTGTCCAGTTTCGTAGCGGATCTGAAGTGCATCTCTCATGCTGGTGTCTGGCGATATCAAAGTTACTTGCCGACGCAAGGTCTCGATACCTTTTGTTGGATTCCATGTTTGCGGCTCCACAGCTATAGCACCGCGTCGAATACTTTCTAAGCGACGGGATTGTCCTACCACCATCCAGAGGTTTTGAATGGTATCCAAGCAATATTCATCACGAGCGAAAACGCATTGGCCCAGTTCGGTCATCAAGCTCTTTGCACACAGCACATTCAATGGATTGGTATGAGCGACGAAATTGCGTACGTAGTCATCGGCCGGATTTAGCACAATCTCTTCGGGCTTGCTGTATTGAATAATTTTGCCGTCTTTCATGATGGCAATTCGCGTGCCCAGTTTAAGTGCTTCGTCCAGGTCATGACTAACGAACACGATTGTCTTATGCAACTTGCGTTGCAGATCAAGCAACTCGTCTTGAAGACCTTGTCGAATTAGCGGATCGAGGGCAGAGAAGGGCTCATCCATCAACAGAATATCTGCATCCATCGCTAATGCGCGAGCTAGACCTACGCGTTGTTGCATACCCCCCGATAGCTCATCCGGCCTCTTGTTGCGCCATTGGGTCAAGCCCACCAGTTCAAGCTTTTCATCGACCAGCTTGCGTCGTTCAGCCTCCGGGCGATTTTGCATTTCCAGGCCGAAGCTGATGTTTTCGCGCACTGTGAGCCAAGGCATCAGGGCGAATTTTTGGAACACCATGGCGATACGCTTGGTGCGCATCATTTTCAGCTCTGCCGGGGTGCAAGACGCAATGTTGATTTGCGAACCTTCATGCTCGACGAACAGCTTGCCGCGGCTTACGGTGTTGAGGCCGTTAATACAGCGCAACAAACTTGATTTTCCTGAGCCCGATAGGCCCATAAGCACGCAGATTTCACCTTTATTGATTTCCAGGTTTGCCTTTTCCACGCCCACAACCAGGCCTGTTTTTTTAAGGATCTCAGGGCGCGAAAGGCCTTGATCCAGCAATTCAAGAGCGTGTTTCGGGCGATTGGAGAAGATGACGTCGACATCTTCAAAACGGATGATGCTCATACGTCACCTCTTTTCATGGTTACTCGTTGCTTGCAGATACGATCGAGCGTGATAGCTAAGAGCACGATGGATAGGCCTGCTTCGAAGCCCAGTGCTATGTCGGCAGTGTTCAACGCGTTTACTACAGGTTTGCCGAGGCCGTCTGCACCAACCAGAGCAGCAATTACTACCATCGACAGTGACAACATGATGCACTGAGTGATGCCCGCGGCGATGCTAGGCATGGCGTGAGGCAGTTCAATACGGGACAACAGTTGGCGACGTGAGCAGCCAAAGGCCTTTCCAGCATCCATCAACTCTTCTGGAACATCACAGATCCCCAGGTAGGTCAGACGGATTGGTGCGGCAATTGCAAATACCACTGTGGAAATCAATCCCGGAACTACCCCCAGCCCGAAAAGGGTTAGGGTTGGAATTAGATAAACAAAGGTGGGCACTGTTTGCATTAGATCGAGTATCGGTCTTAGGGCCGCATAGAACCAGGGGCGATGTGCCGCGACGATGCCTAAAGGTACACCGATGATTACGCATACAAGAGTGGCGAATGAGACTTGAGCAAGAGTCTCCATCGTTTCTTGCCAATAGCCAAGATTAAATATCAATAAAAATGAGGCGGCAACAAAGATTGTGAGGCTGATCTTGCGTTGGATGTAGTAAGCCAGTGAAGCAAAAATAACTATCAAGGCTAAGGGGTTGAACCATAGAAGGCCTTGAGTGAAAGCAGTTATGATTCCAGACAGCGACGAAGATATGAAGTCAAATACTCCAGCACCATGCTGAGTTAACATATCGACAAACTGGGCGATGTGTTCACCCAAAGGAAGCTTTTCTTGTGTAATCCACATATCACTAATCCGCTTAATGGAAGAAATGACTCGCGAACACGATCGTCCGGTGGCTAGGAAAATACAGCCGCTCCTATTGATCGGTTTGTTCGAGAATTCAGTTGTCGCTATGGGACGCCTGGCTATCTGGCGGTAATTCGTCTTTGATTTGAAATGTTCATTTTCTGCCTCTATTCAAACGGTTGATATTAATTCGCTTTGGTAGCAGGCAGCACAAGGCGGCCCCGCGATGGATTCGCGATAGCAGTTATCAATGTTTGGGCAGTCGATGAATAGCAGGTGGAAGGCTTAACAAAGCTAATAGTCCCGGCATTCTTTGACCGGATGTTAAGCGACTTCTGGAGAGGTCTGATCTTGTTCATTATGGCGGCTCGCTCTTGTTTTAGTTTGGAGTCCTTGCCTGAGGTGGATATTTATATAAAATTGCCGAGCCGACAAACTATTTAATCTCAATAGCTTATGATAAATTGTAATAAGTTGGCTCGGCTTACCGATTTGGGTTTCGTTGAGCCTCCACACATCCGCTTCGGCCTACGTATTACAGGAGAAACCTTCCTGGCTGAAAAGGTCAATCGCGCAGGAAGCTGTCATCGAAAGGGTATCTCGTTAGCAATTCATAGCCGTCATTGGTCACCAGCAACTGGTTCTCCAGCTTGATTCCATCGCGCCCACCCACTTCACCAATATAGGCCTCCACACACAAAGCCATGCCTGCTTGCAGCTCGCCTTCGTATCCATAAGATTTGACGTCTTCCGGGTAGCGGATACAGGGGTACTCATCACACAATCCGACGCCATGGAACATTACCCCGTAACGCTGGGCGCGGCACGATTCGGGCAGTCGATGAGCCTTGGCGGTCAGCTCAGTGAAGCGCACACCTGGTTTGATAAGGTCGGTATTTCGGGTGACATGCTCGTGAGCAATTCGATAAAGGCGCTTCTGCTCGGCGGTTGGCTCAACGCCCCCACAGATCCAACTGCGTGACATGTCTACGCACATCCCATAAGTGCCGATCAGGTCAGTGTCGAACGACAACAGGTCGCCGTCGCTCAATACCCGTGGGCCGGACTCCTGATACCAAGGGTTGGTGCGCGGGCCGGAGCTGAGAATGCGCGTCTCGATCCATTCCCCGCCACGGCGAATGTTGCCAGAGTGCAGAACAGACCAAATGTCATTTTCAGTGGCGCCGGCTCGCAGAGCTTGATGCATTTCGGTCACAGATGCCTCGCACGATGCCACTGCGCAGCGCATAGCCTTGATCTCTTCGGGGCCTTTGATCACTCGCGCCAATTCAGTGATCTCCTGGCCGCTGCAGATATTTACATCCAGGGCATCGAGAGCACGGACTCCCGCGACTTCGATGCGGTCAATCGCAAGGCGACGATTGGTTCCGGCATGTTGGCGCAAGAGATCATCAATCTGGGCAGCGAAATGTCGAGCGTGTTCATCTGTGCGCTCACCGGTTTCGAAATAAAAGAAAGACGCACCGCTGCGTAGCTCGCTGACCAGCGGTAAATGCGCGGATAGGTGATCACAACCATGGAAATCCCACAGCACCATGTATCCGCTGGCTGCAATGAAACACGCCCTTGCCGGATTGTGGGAAGTCCATAGCTGCATATTTGTAGAGTCGGTGGCGTAGCGAATATTCAGTGGGTCGAATAGAAGGATGCCGGCCAAATCGCGCGAGATCAGTTGTGCGCAAATGCGCTGCAGACGATATTCGCGCATGGAGGGTAAGTGAGGCGGCTGTAATCCTATTTGCTCCCATTCAGCGAAAGCTAGGGGCGTGGGGCCTATCTCTACGCGGTCATTATTCTCGATGGATCCATCGGCCTTTAGCTGGGAAGCTCGCCGCCTAGCGGGGTCAATGCGACGTGTGTTGGAAGGGATCGAATAAGGTGACATTATCATTAATGTAGTCCTTTTTAATTATGGCTAGCAGCCGATTTTTACTCGTTGGAAGTTTGATTGGTCGCTTGTTTGTAGTGGGTTCTATAAATTATCGGCATACAGAAAAATGCCACTGTTTGAATCTTGGCGTTAGCGTAATTTAGAAGGTGTTGCGCGCATGCACCAAACTCTTACAGTATGGCGGTGTGTTTGATGTGTTTTCTAATGGTGTTAAGGGTGATGGTGGAGTGTTTTTCTCACTCTGATACAAAGAAGGCTCTGTTTTCGCTACGATAGCACTGGGCGAGTCAATGGATTCGCTTGTGGTTGGAGTGTGGTTATGTTGCTTATTTTTGAGAGTGGTTGTGTGCCAATAATCCGGGCGCAAGGAAATCTGCACGTAGCTCTCGCGATAATAAGGAATTAAGGTGAAAATTATCCCGTTTTCTTCAGAGTAGTGAAAACCTTTAGAAAGGACGTCGGACTTATGTTCCATGGTGGTGATCCACTTTTATAAGTTATTTATTTTCACCTCAACGAAAGTATTTATATGACTTATTTTTTTATGGCAAGTCATTTTATCTCATTACTATATGAGATTTATTCATTAATTGCCTTTGCTTGTTCCATGAGCCACTCCCGAAACCGTCTGACAACGTACTGATTGCCGTCCCGTCCGGGGTGTTCCAAAAGACAAAACTTTGCATCCGTTTGCAGAACATTGTCGATCGGTTTGACCAAGGCACCAGTTTCTAGATGATCTCCAACCAGATGCGACCACGCTAAGGCTATACCCTGTCCTATCAGAGCCGATTGAATCAGCATCGAATAGTTATTGATGTTCACTCGGTGCCGCGGTGCTCGAGTTTCATAGCCCAGTCGGTCAAACCATTCTGGCCAACCGATCCAGTCGGTTTGAGGATCATCCAACCATAGCCATGTCGCAGTATCGAGTTGATCAATGTTCCGTATTTGAGGGTGTCTTTCTAGGTACTCTCTGCTGCAAACTGGAAAGACCTCCTCCGAAAACAATGGTGTAACGATCATATCCGACGGCGCGGTGCGGCAGTAATACAGTGCAATATCGCAATCGAGGCGGGAATAGTCTTTGACGCGATCATAGGCCACTATTCGAAGGTCGACGTCTTCGTTCATACGTTGAAAATCTGCAACCTTTGGAAGCAGCCAGAATGAGGCCATGGCTGAACTGGTCATGACTGTGATTTGACGCCCAGATTGCCAGCGTCGAATTTCTTCGGTGCCTTTAGCAATCTCCTGCAGCATTAAATGTACAGTCCCGTAATACCGCCGACCCACTGGATTCAGGCTGACTTCACGGGTACTTCTTTCGAACAAGCTTTCGCCAAGGTAATCCTCTAGCAGCCTTATCTGCCGGCTAATGGCCCCCTGGGTTACGTTCAGTTCTTTTGCGGCGCCAGTGAAGCTCAAATGGCGAGCTACAGCCTCGAAAACGACCAAGCTATTGAGAGGTGGCAACGGCTGGATTTTCATGATGCTTGATCTCAAGGCGCCGAGGCGGGAAGTCAATCAAATGTACTCAGGTGTACATTTATAGGACATGAGAGTACAGTAAAACTACAAAAATTTGAAGAAGGTGAAGCGACATGTCCCAGATCGGGAAGGGGCGTAGTAAGGCCCAGGATACAGGATGGCGTGGGTCGCCTGAGGGGTGGCTAGAAGCCGCTTACGACGCTTTAAAGGAATCGGGCATTGATGCCGTTCGGGTTATGCCGCTAGCCAAGCGTCTTGGTTTATCACGAACCAGTTTCTACTGGTTCTTCGAGGATCGCGAGCAGTTGCTTGCTGCCTTACTTTCACGCTGGCGTGACACAAATACTGGTGGGTTGATTAGACAGTGCGAAAGCTATGCGGAGAGTATTTCCGAGGCGATCCTAAATGTCTTCGAATGTTGGCTCAATCCACAACTATTCGACTCGCAATTCGAGTTCGCAATCCGTAGCTGGGCGCTTCAGTCAGATGAGGTCGCTGCAGACGTCTCTATCGTTGACGAGCAACGAATGAGTGCTTTAGCTAGCATGTTCAAGCGCTTCGGCTATGACAGCAATGGCGCTGATGCGAGGGCCCGAACTATTTATCTTACTCAAATCGGCTACATCACTATGAATACGAGTGAGGAGATCACGGTGCGTTTCCAGCGTATCCCTCACTATGTGAGTATTTTTACTGGGAAGGTGCCTAAACAGCGCGAGCTGGATCGTTTCTACGGGAAATTTGGTTATGCCGAAACGGAGCCCGGGACTTTCGTCCCTTTGACTGACACCTTCGAGGAGGCGGCTGCCAATGATCAGTGAAACGATAGGCATCATTGGCGGAACGGGTTGGTTAGGTGGATCGATCGCAAAGGCGGTGTTAACGAATGCATTGTTACCAGCTGAGAGTTTGGTCATTTCGAACCGATCGGGTGACCATCCCTTGGCACAACATGGCGCTTGCTTGGTCACGGATAACCAGGAATTAGTGGATCGCAGCGATCTGGTGATAATTGCGGTTCGACCTGAGCACTTCGCCAGCCTCAATATCAATGCTACTGGCAAAACAATCGTATCCCTGATGGCCGGGATTTCGGCGCAGACTATTGCTGCGCAGACGTCAGCTTCGGCTGTCGTGCGGGCGATGCCAAACGCCGCGGTAGAAATCGAACAGTCTTTTACGCCTTGGTATTGTTTTGGAGAGCTAGATGCAACCCGGAAGAGTCTCGTACAGCGTTTGTTCGAGTGTGTGGGCACAGCTGCTGAGGTTCAGGAAGAAGGCTTCATTGATTATCTATCAGCGCTCTCCGGTACCGGCCCTGCCTTTCCGGCTTTGCTGATGACCGCACTCGCGCACCAGGCGATTATTGCCGGCATACCTGCCGATATAGCGCAACTTGCCGCGAAAAACGTCGTTGTTCATAGCAGCCAGCTTCTGGCCACCCGCGACGCTCAGGAAATGATTGATGCCCTGGTTGCATACCGGGGTGTGACGGCAGCCGCTTTGCAGTCGATGACTCATGGTCATTTTGAGGAGCAGATTGGTAGAGCGCTGCAGAAGGGAGCTTCTGTTGCACGGAAAGGGCTTCAATCTTAATAGACCGAAGCCCCCTCCCTTAAGAGGGCTTCGGTGAGCCTATTTACTCCGCTTTAAAGCAGTAAACGGCCAGCTTGTTTCCGTCCGCATCACGAGCGTAAGCAGCATAGGCATTTTCTGCCCAGCCACGAGGGCCTGGTTGGCCTTCACAAACGCCGCCATTCGCCAGCGCTACTTCGTGGAAAGCTTGAACTGCAGCTCGATTAGGCGCTTCGAAGCTAACGGTGACACCGTTACCGACAGTGGCCGGATTGCCATTAGCAGGTTTAAGTACAAAGAACGAAGGCTTATCAACGCCCCAGATGGATCCGGCTTCGCCGAGGTCAGCAACACGATTAAGGCCGATCTCCTTCAAAACAACGTCATAGAACGCACGTGCTTTTTGTAGATCATTGGTGCCGACAGTTACATGAGTAAAAACGGACATCGTTGTTTCCTTTCTGTTGGTGGTGATTGTTTGCTCAGGTCTGAGAACTGATGGATCTCAGAAATGGATGACGGTGCGAATGCTTTGCCCGGAATGCATCAGATCGAATGCTTCGTTGATTTCTTCCAGAGGCATGTTGTGGGTGATAAATGTTTCCAGTGGGATCTCTCCGCGGCTGGCTTTATCGACATAGCTAGGAAGTTCCGTGCGGCCCTTCACGCCGCCAAAGGCGCTGCCGCGCCACACACGGCCCGTGACCAGTTGGAAAGGGCGAGTGCTGATTTCTTGTCCCGCGCCGGCAACGCCAATGATGATCGACTCCCCCCAACCCTTGTGGCAGCACTCCAGTGCCGCACGCATCAGCTGTACGTTGCCGACGCACTCGAAGGAGTAATCCACACCGCCCTCGGTGAGATCGACGATGACGTCCTGGATAGGCTTGTCATGCTCTTTCGGATTGATGAAGTCCGTCGCGCCCAACGACATAGCAACGTCGCGTTTAGCGGGATTGATATCGACTGCGATAATGCGGCCTGCATTGGCCATCTTTGCGCCAATGATGGCGGCCAGACCAATACCCCCTAGCCCAAAGATCGCGACGCTAGCACCAGCTTCTACCTTGGCGGTATTGAGTACGGCACCAATACCGGTGGTCACTCCGCAACCGAGCAGGCAAACCTGATCCAGAGGCGCATCCTTAGGAATCTTCGCCAGAGAAATTTCAGGCAGTACGGTGTATTCGGAGAAGGTCGAGCAACCCATGTAATGGAAAAGCGGTTTGCCCTCATAGGAAAAACGTGAGGTGCCGTCCGGCATCAAGCCTTTGCCCTGGGTTGCCCTAACTGCTTGGCAAAGATTGGTCTTTCCGGAAAGGCAGAACTTGCATTGCCGGCATTCCGCGGTATAGAGCGGAATCACGTGATCTCCGACTTGCAGGGAGGTCACGCCCTCGCCAATTGCTTCTACTACACCACCACCTTCGTGCCCCAACACGCTGGGGAAAATACCCTCAGGATCACTTCCCGAAAGTGTGAAAGCATCTGTATGACAGACGCCAGTGGCGACGATGCGAACTCGTACTTCCCCAGCCTTAGGAGGGGCTACGTCGATGGTGACTAACTGCAACGGTTCATTTGGGGCGAACGCGACAGCAGCCCTTGACTTCAAGGTCTGTGCTGACATGGAAGAGCCTCATGCTAAGTGTGAAAAATGCCCCTGAGCTATGAATTCAGGGGCATGGTTTTAGATATCTTTCAGTAGTCGCAAAGCATCGTAGATGGCGGCATGAGTGTTGCGCGCTGAGACGGCATCCCCGATTCGGAATAGCTGAAAACGGCCTTCAGGGTTAGTGACAATATTTTGGACTTTTCCAGCGATAAGGTTGTGCTGCTCAACCGCGCCGCCATTGCTCGAATGGGGTCGCAGATCGAAGTACAAATCGTCCAAAGGAATGGTGCCGTGGTTGATAACGACCTGATCAACCGTTCTCTGCTTGTGTACAGCGCCGTAATCACTGCCGAAGCTGGCAATCAACTTACCGTCGCGCTTTTCTACGGACTCCACTCGATACGTGACAGTAAAGGTAACGTCCAAGTCTTGCAGGCTGCGCATGTAAGGAACCAGGTTCATCGCCATCACCTCCGGCGAAAACGACCGATCAGGTGTAACGATCTCGACCTTTGCTCCACTGTTGGCGATGACTTCTGCAGCCTGCAATGCCGCGTGGTCGCCAGCGTCATCAAAGATCAGCACATTCTTTCCAGGCTTGACGTCGCCGGAGATGATGTCCCAAGTCGATACCACCAGTTCATTGCCCTGTTTGAGCACCTCGGTGTGAGGCAAGCCACCAGTGGCAACAATCACAACATCCGGATCTTCAGCCAGTACCGTTTCAGCCTCAGCCCAAGTGTTGAAATTGAACTTCACACCTAGGCGTTCGCATTGCACCATACGCCAATCGATGATGCTGATCATTTCACGACGACGCTCACTAAGAGACGTCAACCGGATCTGCCCACCAGGTTGGTCAGCAGCTTCGAACACTGTTACGTCGTGGCCGCGCTCACCGGCGACGCGTGCCGCCTCCAGGCCCGCCGGGCCGGTTCCGATCACTACCACCTTACGTTTGGTTAGCGCTTTAGGTATTTCGTGGGGCATGGTGGTTTCACGCCCGGTCGCAGCGTTATGGATGCAATAAGCGGCACCACCCTGATATATGCGATCCAGACAGTAGTTTGCCCCTACGCACGGACGGATCTCTTCCTCACGTTTTTCTATGATCTTGCGCACAATGTGCGGATCGGTCATGTGAGCACGAGTCATACCGACCATGTCGATCTTGCCGGAGGCGATGGCATGGCGCGCGGTTGCGACGTCGGGAATCTTTGCCGCATGGAACGTTGGGAAACCTGTCGCTGCGCGAATTTCGCCAGCGAAATCCAAATGGGGTGAGTTGCGCATCCCTTGAATTGGGATCACGTCAGTCAGGCCCGCATCGGTGTCGATGTGCCCGCGCACCACGTTAAGAAAGTCAACCAAGCCGCTATCTTTGAGCATGTGCGAAATAGCAATGCCTTCCTGCGCCCCAAATCCCCCGGGCAGATCTTCGTCTCCCGTGTATCGCACTCCTAGAAGGAAATCCTCACCGCATTGCTTGCGGATGCCTCTCAAGATATCGAACGTAAAACGCAAACGATTTTCCAGGGAGCCGCCGTACGGGCCTTCCAGTTCGTTGGTCAACGGTGACCAGAACTGATCCATCAAATGTCCGTAGGCCTGAAGTTCCAAACCATCGAGGCCTGCAGCTTTCATGCGCTCGGCGGCATCAACGTAATCTTTGATGATGCGCTCGACGTCCCATTCTTCCATCTTCTTAGGGAAGGCGCGGTGCGATGCTTCGCGGCGGTGAGATGGCGATACCACTGGCAGCCAGTCGGCTTTATCCCAACGGGTACGGCGACCCAAGTGAGTCAGCTGAATCATCACGGCAGCGCCGTGTTCATGACACTCGTCGGTCAGATCCTTCATCCATCCAACCACTTCGTCCTTGTAAGCCAGCACGTTGTTGAACACCGGCGGACTGTCGCGCGATACCGAGGCGGAACCGGCGGTCATGGTCAATGCCACGCCAGCCTTGGCACGTTCGACGTGGTAAGCCCGATACAGCTCTTTGGGCATGCCGTCGACCGGATATGCCGGTTCGTGCGAGGTGGTCATGATGCGATTACGTAGTGTCAGGTTCTTGATCTTAAAGGGTTGCAGCAAGGGATCGCTGGACATGTATTGCGCTCCTGGAACAGAACATCAGGCTTGGTGTGACATAACGGTATGTCGAATGTTCACCTGTGTCAACGATTAGGACACTGGTGTACATTTTTCTTGCGTGACCAAAAAAGCAGGGATAACATCGAGACGAAACAGCGAATGGTTTGGCTCGTTCGCGTCAGTTGTGCATTGATCCAGGAGTACCCGGGAGGACTATGAAAGTGCTCGTAGCTGTAAAACGCGCCATCGACCCGAACGTGAAGGTTCGCGTGAAAACTGATGGTTCGGACGTAGATCTGAACGGCGTAAAGATGTCCTTGAATCCGTTCTGCGAAATCGCAGTGGAGGAGGCGATTCGCCTCAAGGAAAAAGGAGTTGTGTCAGAGGTGGTGGTGGTTTCCGTGGGTACTTCTGCTGCTCAAGAGCAGCTGCGTACGGCATTGGCACTTGGTGCAGATCGAGCTCTCCTAGTCGAGACGAGCACGCTTCTTGAGCCGCTAAATGTTGCCAAGTACCTGAGCAAGGTTATCGATCAAGAGAAACCGCAACTGATCCTTTTTGGAAAGCAGGCCATTGACCAGGAGAACAATCAGACCGGGCAAATGGTTGCGCAGCTGATTGGTAGTGGTCAGGCCACCTTTGCCTCTGCGATCAGCTATGCCGATGGCAACTGGTTAGTCGAACGGGAGGTCGATGGTGGCAGCCAGACTGTGGAGCTTTCAGTGCCAGCAGTCGTTACCTGCGATTTACGTCTTAACGAACCGCGCTACGCATCATTGCCGAACATTATGAAAGCCAAGAAGAAGCCGCTTGAAATTCTTGCCGCTGACAGCCTGGGTGCAAGTGTGAAAGAGCACACTCGATTGGTAGAGGTTGCACCACCACCAGTTCGTAAAGCAGGCATCAAAGTCGGCTCGGTATCCGAACTCGTGGAAAAACTGAAAAACGTTTCGGGGGTGATTTGATGCGCACACTGGTTATAGCCGAGCACGCAGCCGGACAGCTTACGGCAGGTACATTAAGTGCGATCACTGCTGCTGTGGAGTTGGGCCTAGAAACTGATCTGCTTGTTATTGGCGGGCAGGGCGCTGTCGCAGTGGCGGAACAAGCTGCGTTTATCCAAGGAGTGCATCGGACACTGCTAGCCCAGGGGGCAATGTTCGAGAAGATATTGCCTGAAAATGTTCAGCCACTGATTTCCTCAGTGGTGGCTGAGGGTTATACGCACGTACTCGCTGATGCAAGCAGCTTGGGCCGTAGTGTATTGCCACGGGTCGCGGCGAGCTTGGATGTAGGAATGCTTTCGGATGTCAGCAAAATTGTATCCGTGGATACCTTCCAGCGACCCATTTATGCAGGCAATGCTATCGCCACATTTCAATCGCTTGACCCCGTCAAATTACTCACTATTCGCTCATCGGCTTTCGCTCAGGCAACGTCAAAGCAGAATCGTGGTGATGTCACCGCTGTCGATGGCGGAAAAATCGCTACGAATGTTCGCTTTGTAGGCGAAAAGCTAACGATTAGCGAAAGGCCTGAATTATCGAGCGCTCGTGTAGTGGTTTCTGGTGGACGCGGAATGCAAAGCAAAGAAAATTTTGCATTGGTTGAGCGTGTAGCAGACAAGCTTGGCGGTGCCGTAGGTGCATCGCGTGCAGCAGTGGATTCTGGGTTTGCACCCAACGACCTGCAAGTCGGACAGACGGGGAAAATCGTCGCGCCGGAGTTGTATATCGCCGTTGGCATAAGCGGAGCCATTCAACACTTAGCAGGTATGAGTGGTTCAAAGGTAATCGTTGCGATTAACCAGGACGCAGAGGCCCCAATCGCCCAAGTGGCAGACTACATGTTGGTTGCGGATCTCTTTGAGGCATTGCCGGCGCTCGAAAAAGCGCTGTGAATGGCGCCTGGAGTGACGAGCATCAATACTTATTTTAACAGCCTGATGATAGCTAGGTGATCCCGTGCAGCGCGACCAAATGGAGTTCGATGTAGTGATTGTGGGTGGTGGGCCGGCAGGTCTGGCAACCGCTTGCCATCTCAAACAACTGGCCGCCGCATCCAGTCGTGACCTTAGCGTGTGCGTAGTCGAGAAAGGCTCGGAGATCGGAGCCCATATCCTGTCGGGCGCAATATTCGAGACCCGAGCACTCGACGAGCTATTCCCTGATTGGGAGGCTAAAGGAGCGCCCGTACACACCAAAGTTCTTCGGGATGATATCTACTGGCTCACCGGGCCAGAAAGCTCTCGAAAAGTCCCTGGTTGGATGGCACCTAAGACGCTCCATAATGAAGGCAACTACATCATCTCGTTAGGCAACTTATGCCGGTGGCTTGGGGAGCAAGCTGAGGCTTTGGGTGTGGAAATCTATCCAGGCTTCGCGGCCAGCGATTTGATCCTGGAACAAGGCGTTGTCAAAGGAATCATTACTGGTGACATGGGTGTAGGTCGAAACGGTGAGGAGCGCGCAGGATGCTTCACGCCAGGTATGGAGCTACGTGCGCGTTACACGGTACTGGCGGAGGGATGTCGTGGTCATCTGGGCAAGCGCGCGATCGAGCATTTCGCCTTAGATAAGGATTCCGATCCTCAGCATTATGCGATTGGTCTCAAGGAAATATGGGATGTGGATCCTTCGATTCATGAAGAAGGCCTGGTTGTGCATACGACAGGATGGCCATTGGACGACAACAACCCAGGAGGCTCATTCCTGTATCACACAGCAAATAATCAGGTTGTTGTTGGGCTGATTGTAGATCTTTGCTACGAGAATCCACATCTATCTCCCTTCGAGGAGTTTCAACGCTACAAGCATCATCCCATCATCCAGCGTTACCTCAAGGATGGAAAAAGAGTCAGTTACGGCGCACGAGCAATAGCCAAAGGTGGGCACAACTCACTCCCTAAAATGGCATTTCCTGGAGGGGTGTTGGTGGGGTGCGATGCTGGCACGCTCAATTTTGCCAAAATCAAGGGCACTCATGCCGCAATGAAGTCCGGGATGCTAGCCGCGCAAGCGATATTCGAAGCAGTGGACTCAGATCCTACGTCTGAACAACCGCTAAGTAACTACGACTCGCTGTTTTCCAGTAGTTGGCTCGGAGAAGAGCTGGAGCGAAGTAGAAATTTTGGCCCAGCTATGCACAAATTCGGATCGGTGCTCGGAGGGGCTTTCAATTTTATTGATCAGAACATGTTCAAAGGGCGTTTGCCATTTACGCTACGAGATAAAGTTCGTGATCATGAGAAAATGAAAACTGTTACCGATTCTCCATCACGGTTGTATCCTAAACCTGATGGCGTGATAAGTTTCGACCGCTTGTCATCGGTATTCCTATCTAATACATATCATGAGGAAAATCAGCCGCCTCATCTGAAGTTGGCTGTTGCCAGTGTTCCTATATCTATAAACTTACCAATTTATGATGAGCCCGCACAACGGTACTGTCCCGCCGGAGTGTATGAAATTATAGAGGCTGAAGGGGGCGGCAAGGCATTGCAGGTTAATGCGCAAAACTGTATTCATTGTAAAACTTGCGATATTAAGGATCCTACTCAAAATATTACGTGGGTTCCGCCAGAAGGCGGGGGAGGGCCGAATTATCCGAATATGTGAAAATTTTATTTTTCACATAACTAAAACTCATGCATGTATAATATTAATTCCCTTGTGATAGTAATGGTAATTTGCTCTCATGTTGAGGAAGGTTGATTCTTCTGCTGCCCTGCCAATAACCATTAATACAGTACGCGGAGATGCACCATGATTAGTCGTTCGTTTTCCAGTAAACCTCTTGTCGGTTGGCTTGCAGGTTTGGCGATGGCCTCCTGCAGTTTAATTGCTCAAGCCGAAGAACCCGCGCCTATCCGTATTGGGTGGGTAAATTGGTCGGATACGGAAATCGCTGTAAAGCTGGCAGACACAGCACTGCGAGACCACCTGAAGCAACCGGTCAAATTGGTTTTGGCCGATATTGGTATTCAGTTCCAGGCGTTGGCTAATGGCAATATTGACCTGATCCCGATGGTCTGGCTGCCGAGCACTCACAAGTCCTTCTATGATAAATACAAAGATAAACTTGAAGACCTCGGTGTGCTGTATGAAGGTCGGATCGGCATGGCGGTGCCTACTTCCATCCCTACCAGTGAGATCGCCAGTGTCGAAGATCTTAATAAACCAGAGGTGAGGGAAAAACTCGGCGGAAAAATCCTGACTTCCGAAGTGGGTAACGGTCAATATAAGCTTACGGAAAAGGCCATTAAAGAATACAAACTCGATGGCTATAAGATGGTCGCCTCTTCAGAATCTGGAATGTTGAGCGAGTTGGATCGCAACCTGAAGCGTGACAAATGGTCTTTGATCAACGCATGGAGCCCACACTGGATGTTTTCCAAGTGGTCGCTTCGCTATTTGGATGATCCGAAGCAAATTTTCGGTGGCGCTGAGCAAATCCATGCGGTTGCTCGCAAGGGCTTTAGCGCAGAGCATCCCGACGTTGCCCGATTCTTCGCCAACTTCAAAATTCCTCAGGCTGACCTTGAGAAACTGATGGCTAATGCGCGTGACAGTTCGTCGGACAAGGTAGTTGCGGATTATTATGCAGCTAACAAGCCTCGCTTTGAGGCAATGTTTGGCGCCAATACAGCAGCCACAACAACAGGTCAGTAGTAGCTTAGCTGTTCGGTAACTACTCTGCAGCCTGGTGTCCTTGAAGGAAAACAAAGGGCCCAGGCAGCATGGAATAAACCGTATAGGCGATATCCTGTGAAAACAGAAACCTATCATAGCTTTTCAATCGAGGGAGCTGTTTCCTGGGTGAAGCAACTTTGCGAGTCGAAAGGTTGCTCGCATGCAGTAGCCGCTTCGCTAGCCAGAGCAGTGGTCGCTGCACAAGGCCGCGGTAACGAAGCTGTGGGTTTTCGTCACTTAGCTGATTATTTGTCCGGATTCTTGTCTGGTCGAATTGATCCGCGAGCTGAACCAAGAATTTCTTCCTCTAGCTCAATAATCTTCAGATCAGATGCAAGAGGGGGGATCGCGCAACTAGGCGTAGATCGGTGTTTTGACTCGTTATGTCACTCCGCACACGAAAATGGAATGGCTACGTTGAGTCAGTTCAATAGCTTTACGAGTGGTGAGTTAGGCGATTACACCATTCGCCTAGCCAAGGCCGGGCTGATTGCGATGGCAGTCGCGAATGGCCCAGCGCTCGTTGCTGTTCCCGAAGCTAAGGGCAAGACCTACTCTACCAATCCGCTATCATTTGCAGCGCCGACTTCGGACGGCATTCCCCTAATATTTGACCAAGCGAGCAGCGCTACCGCATTTGTAAATATCGCCCATGCCGCGTCGATGGGTAGCGACATCCCCGACGGATGGGCTGTAGATCAGCATGGGAATGCAACACGCAACGCTTTGGAGGCTTTAGGCGGTGCACTTCTTCCCTTTGGTGGTTACCGCGGAGCTAATTTGATACTCATGGTTGAGGTCTTGGCCGCAGGTCTAACAGGCGCTAACTGGTCTATTGATTCACCGGCTTTCCACCAAGGCTCTCAGACACCAGGTTGCGGTCTACTGATTCTAGCTATCGCACCGAATTTCTTTTCATCAGGATTCGAGAGCCGACTAGCAAGTCAATTGGCTCGATTGACTGAAATGGGAGTCCATAGGCCAGGATTGGAGCGCCAACACTCAGCGATTGATTCTGAAAGCGATGGGATCAGACTTCCTTTGGATTTGCTAGAACAGTTAAGCGGTATGTAATCTGCTTTAGAACTCCTGCCAACGGTCATAACGACATGATTTGGAATAGGTAGAAAGCAATGACTCACAATGCTGAAGTGTTATCTGCGCATCATGATGTATCCTTGAGTGGGCAGCTACTTCTACAAGCTCTTCATGAGATTTTATTAAATGGTATAGCTGTTTCTGACATGGCGCTGGCCTCGGCAGATGTATGTGCTAAGTCCCTGATTTCGGCGCAGTGGAGAACCTTAAAGACATTGAAGGCTTCAGAAAAGCTACCTGAGTCTCTGACACCTCACTTAGCTCAGGCCCTTAACCTTGCGCCAAGGATAAATGAACATTTTGGGTGTGTGTTAGATTCGTTAGGCATTATTTTGCCTCATGCTAATTGGATGAAACGTGAAGCCAAGCCTGGCCAGGAGAACACGTTTGTAGAGATGCATCGCCATGCGATTATCACTGGTGCAGGAGGGATGTTTGAGTGCGAAACTTTAACATTAGGTATGGCGCTAATGGCGCCTTTTACCAGTTATCCATTTCATCATCACCCGCCAGCTGAGTTCTATCTTGTCCTATCGCAGGGCGAGTGGTTTAGAGAAGATTTCGGTTGGTGGAGCCCAGGGGCAGGTGGGTTGGTATTTAACCCTCCATCATCCCTCCATGCAATGAGATCAACAGATACTCCACTTCTTGCTCTGTGGGGGTTGATTCATTAGCTGCACGGTAAGCCATATAGCTTTACCGTACAGTAGCATTGAGCGAGTGGCGCAGTGAAGTATGTTTGGAGAGCACAAATATGTCGACTACAACTCTTGGAATAAAATTGGATGCAGGAACTAGGGCGAGACTAAAAACAGTATCCACAAGTCTGGATCGCTCATCCCATTGGTTCATGAAGAAAGCCATTTTAGAGTTGATTGAGAAGGTCGAGGCTGGGGCAGGAATTGAAGATATAGTAGATATAGATCTTCTGGAAAAGGATTCGTTGCGTCATAGCATCGCGCTACGACTTAGGCAAGACAGGTGCTTCTGAGAGTTTAGTTTGGTTGCCATCGACGTTTCATGGACGGCAGCCTTGGCTTATATCTGATGGTATGGCTAAATCAGTATTTGGTGTTTGACTTGTCGTTCGAGAAGATAAGAGTGCCGTTTAATATTCGTGTTGATCAGGTCTAAACATCATGCATTCTCAAAGACAATACTTGCACAATGAGTTACATGCACGACCATCATTGTACTTCGATGAGCCCGCTCATGTTTTTCATCTAGCCTTTTTGGGAGAAGAAAAAGAGTGCAATTCGCTATTGGAGAGACTTTCACCTGTGGCTATTGATGCGGGTGCCGCTCAGGGCATCGTTGTCGTCAATGGCCATCCGCTGAAATGGGAGCGCCACGCTGAGTTTTTCACTCTCACGCAGGTCGTTACCTCAGCCACCAACGAGCTTTTTTGGGCTTCATTACCCAAAGAGCTTGAAGACCTAGCCCAGCCCCACTTATCACTACTCATCAACTCAGTTCAGATAATTGTGCGATCTGAGGAGTCTTGGAAAGGCGATATTTCCAGTTACGGTTTCAAAGACCCTAGCGGATCGTGCATCGGTGGTTCAGATGCAATTGTTTGGAGCGATTTTAAACTGTGCCCCGAAGGTACAAATAGATTTCTTTTTATTAACAAAGGATTAAATGATTACCGTCAAGGGAGAATGGTTCGACGACTGCTCGAAATTGAGACTTATCGCATGATGGCTTCTCTCGCGTTGCCAACCGCTAAAGAACTCGGCAATCAGCTCACCACATTTGAAAGAACACTGGTACGTCTTTCAGAGCTCAATACGAGTCTAGATGCAACGAGTGCAAAAAATCTGCTTGCTGACATTGCTTCGTTATCAGCTCAGGTTGTTAGTCTCAAGGCCAAAACCCGTCACCGTTTCAGCGCGACCCAAGCATATGCACAGCTAGTTTTTGAGCGACTGGGAGAACTGAGAGAGAGTCATGTTGGTGGTTGTCAGAGGCTTGGTGTCTTCATTGAAAGGCGCTTCAAACCTACGGTCAGGTACTGCGCTGTCACCGAGCAACGTTTGGATCAATTGGCAAAGAGTGTGGTCAACCTGGGCGATCTGCTGCAGGCGCGTGTGCAAGTTGAGATGGAAGAGCAAAACTCGGAAATTCTTAAGAGCCTCAACTCACGCGCCGATGCGCAAGTAAAAATCCAGAGAGCCGTCGAAGGGCTTTCAATTATTGCCATAACCTACTACCTGTTGAGCCTACTTAAGCTTTGCTACTCCGCGCTGCACGTACTGGGTATAGAAATTTCAGAGCGCAAAGCCATGTTGACCATGGCTCCGATCGCTTTTGGAATACTGCTGTTGATTGTGACCAGAATTAAGAAAGCCAAAGAACACTAACGCAGACGATCAGACTTTTTTCCTTTTTCAGATTTTCGTAGGTTAGGGAATGGTCAAATGCTTTTTCGATGCCGCGGGAAGCCGACAAAAGTTGCTTAATTGAGGCGCCCCAAGTATTCGAGAGTCGGCGTGCTCCATGGGTTCCGCAGTTTTCGGCTGGATGACGTTGGTCGCATGTCACCGCAATTCGATTTGCGTCGACGCGGATGAAATCGGCTGAAACCTGCTGTGGCTAGTAGGCGATGCATTTTTTGCATGAACAAGGGCAAAGGGAGACAGGCATGACGAAGATGCAGTTGAAGGGTGATCAAGAAAGGAATGCTAAGCCGTTCGCCATGCCAAGTGCAGTAATTGCATCGCAAGCCACTAGACCTCAGTTCGGCATTATTTTATGCCTCCTTTCAATGCTGATTTTCGCCAGCCAGGACGGGGTCACCAAGGTACTTGTCAAAGACCTTCCGGTAGCGCAACTGGTCATGGTGCGGTACTGGGTGTTCGTCATTTTCGCACTCGGATATGCGGCTTACCAAGGGAGCATCAAGGAGTCTTTGCACAGCAGGCACCCTTGGCTTCAAATCATGCGCGCGCTGATAGGCGTGGGTGAAATAGCGTTATTCGGGATTGGCCTGCGATATTTAGGGCTAGCAGAGATGCATGCGCTCTACGCCGTATTTCCCCTGATGACCCTGGGATTGGCGGGGGCCTTCCTTGGGGAATTCATAGGACTTCGTCGTTGGATTGCTGCCGCTATTGGTTTCTCCGGCACGCTGATAATCCTGCGCCCTGGTGCCGGCGTCTTCGAGCTTGCAGCCTTGATTCCACTGCTGTCCGCATTGGGGTTCGCGGTATTCAATGTGCTAACGCGCAAAATCAGCCAGAACGACACCTTCGCGACAAACATGTTTTACATGGCGGGCTTTGGAGCAATAGCAGTCACGATTGTGGGATTGCCTGGATGGGACACACCCACTCCCATGCAGGGGATATTAATGGGCGTGCTGTCATTGACCGGGGTAATAGCGCAACTTTTCCTTATTCAAGCGCTGAAGTACGCCACTGCTGCAACCCTGCAGCCCTTCAACTACACGCTTTTAGTTTTCGCCACGTTGATAGGCCTGATCATTTTCGGTGAGCTGCCTGATACCTGGACGGTAATTGGAGCGGCCTTAGTGATTATCGGGGGCATCTACGCGATCAAATCGAAGACTTGAAAACCGGCACCTTGCAGCCGAGTTCAACCCCACCAGATCAACAGTTCCGGCTTGCGGCTTTCCACCGTCACGGTATTGAGGGAGTGAAATGAGCACGGAGCCGAGTGACATGTGACGAGTTCGCCAGTCCCTTCTCGGGCCTAAGGCGTGTTGAGCCGGCCAGAGCTACCACGATGGGTCAGCCGTGTGGTGGGATCGACCTTCATCTGCTTCGGAGCAGCCATTCTGACCATGCGTCGACAGGCTGCGTAAGAGTAGGGCGGCCAACCAATCCGACAGAACCGATGGAGCCGAGGATGGACATCATCACGGCGGTTACCAGCGTGGCGCTGCCGATCAGAAATATTGAGCCAGCCGATATCGTGGCGACGAGCCTTCAGTGCGGCGAACCAGCGCACAGGTAAATACAGCGATGCGGCTACCAGCAGGGTATCGATGGGTTTGTTCGAACGACACTTCTGCTCAAGGGTGCTGTGCCCATTGAATCCAAAACCTGTTTCGCTCTCCAGGTACGCGTCAGGAGATGAGCAGACCAGTTCAAGTACTTATGGGGCCATTCCTCCGTCAGCCATTTGATTCGCCCACGCGAATACTTCTGCCGGCCCGATCACGTCGAGTGCGTCCACCGGTGGCAGGCCCAATATGACAACCCGCTTCTGCCTGGCATCTGCAGGCGGGGCGACTGGTTTCGTGAGCTTTGCCATGGAAGCGTGTCCGCGTATCCGGAGACAGGAAAAAATCTCGGCAGAAGTCACCCTTGCTTGGCAAATGAACATCCCTCCATCCGCTGAGCGGTCGTCCACACACGTTGACAGTAGGAGCATGTGCTCGTAAATTAAATCACATAGGGGCATATGCTCCTATTTGAATCTTCCAGGGACATTTGCTCCCGCTAATCGAGAGAGCCAAGATCATGAGCGCAGCTGAAATTCTTGTAAGTGGTGCAACGGGGCGTACCGGTGGGGCTACCATCGATGAGCTGCTGAAATTGGGTAAACGTGTCCGCGCTTATGTGCGCACGGACGATGAGCGAGCCGCAGCCCTAAGGGCGCGTGGCGTTGAAATTGCCATCGGCGACTTCACCAACATCGATGACATTCGTGCGGCGATGGAAGGCATCCGTTCAGCCTATTTCCTGTATCCGCTGGCATCGGGAATCATCGAAGGTGCAGCGTATTTTGCCCAGGCCGCAAAAGAGGCCGGGGTAGAGGCCATCGTGAACATGTCGCAGATTTCTGCGCGGCGTGAGTCCAAGAGTCATCTGGCACAGGATCACTGGATCTCTGAGCGTGTCTTCGACTGGTCGGGCGTACCGACAACGCACCTGCGCCCCACGTTCTTCGCGGACTGGCTCGCTTACCCTCACTTCGCCAAGGAGATCTGGGCCAAGAAAAAGATCGATTTTCCCTTTGAGAATGGTCGTCACGCTCCCATCGCTACCGACGACCAAGGACGCGTGATCGCCCATATCCTGGCCAACCCGGCGGGGCACGGAGGTAAAATTTACAGCCTTCACGGCCCTGTCGAAATGAATCACACCGAAATCGCGGCAGCCATGAGCAAGGTGCTGGGTGCGAAAATCGAGTACGCCCCAACAACGATCGAAGAGTTCGAGCGTAAGATGACGCAGGAGTACAGGTTCCCGGCCGCCTTGACACAACATCTGGTTGAAGTCGCGCAGGATTACCAGCAGGGAGTCTTTGCTGGTGTGAATGACATCGTGGAGAAGATCACCGGTACGGCTGCGCTGACCGTGCAGGCATTCATCGAAAAGTACCGGGATGTCTATGCATAAGCAGCCCGTTGGGTACTTGAAATAATCATCAGTAGTACGAGGAAATATGCAGATGTTGCCGGTTAGCCAACCGTTAGGGATCGACCAATGCAATTGTTCCGCAATCAGGAAGGCGAGCCGGCAGATCACTCGCTTTTACGATGCGCAGCTTGAGCCATCGGGTCTTCGAATCACCCAATACCTCACATTGGCAGCGCTCTATGAAATGGAGACTGCCGCGATCAATACACTTGCTGAGCGTCTCGACATCGAGCGCACGGCGATGGGGAAAATGGCGGGTTTCCTGGAGAAAGGGGGATTGATCTCAATCAGTCCCTCACCCTCCGACGGTAGAAGTCGCCTCGCAGCATTAACCGAGGAGGGCATGAGCTTGTTCAAAAGAACGGCTCCTCTGTGGCAAGAAGCCCAGCGTCAGTTTGAGCAATTGAATGGCACTGAAAGCGTGGCTTCGCTCCGGAAGGATCTGGCCCAAGTGAAAGTCGGTGATGTGAGTGGGATACCTGATGAGTGAATTGCTTCTGGGCGACCCACGATCCAGCGTCTACGCCATGCAAGCAACAAGGCGCCAATCCAGCTTACAGAGATAGTGAGCTGAATTTGATACCGATCACCTGAGTACCGAGCGTTATCCAGTTTAGTCATCCCCTCGGATCGAGAACTTCAGGGTCGATAGCTCCGCGCTTGGTTATCGGAAAGGCAGTTACCGGGCCAAAGCGGTTATCTAGGACAGATGACTATCAGTGTGTTTTCTTCAGTCCCTTCAAGCGCACATTCGCCCTTTGCACAGCGGCCATTTTTTCAGGCCGCTTCATGCGTTTCCACTTCCTGATGTCTTCCTTGCTGCGCCCGCAACTCACACACAGATCGCCGCTCAACTGGCAAACCGAAATGCATGGATTTTCGATTTCTTTAGCCATCGTCAATAACCCTGGGTCACGCGTGACTGCGCAAGGCGCTTCTGCCAATCGCCACCATGAGTGCGTTGGCACTCATCCTCAGAGTCGAATCGGACAGTGTGATCTGAAGGCTTCACATCGATGTTTGCCTCGATCAACGCGATAGCTGTCAGCTCGAAAACCCGCTCTTTCGCGCTAGCTTGGGCAAGCTTTTTGTCGGTCAACGTTTCGAACACCCAAGTCACCTTCAGTGTTTGGGCAAAGGCGTTCAAGTCAGCTGTGTGGGTGAGCCAGGTAAAGCCTTTGATTTCACCTTTTGCGGTCTCGCAGGCATCGGTCAGCGTTGTAATTAAACGGCGCTCGATCCGCGCAAGTTCACGTTTGCCCAAGGACATAGCGGGCTCCTTTGGAGAGGAAAAAATGGGAGGCACTTTGCACCGTTTGTAGGAAGAAAGCCGCAAAAGGACTCAAGCCTGTTCACGAAATCAGCCATCAATTATCCCTGCTTGGTAGAGAAAAGCGCTGGCATATGAAGATGCCTGTGACTGGACGTTCACCATGCCTGGCTGATTGAAGACTTGCCGAACGGGCGTGTGCGCATCCTCACGCAAGAAACCCAGAAGGGTAAACCTGCTGAAGAGCTGGCCAGGGCCAAGCCAAACCCGATGATCAACGGTCATCAGGATTGGCTGGACGGGCTGGTCGGTGCTGCGCGCTTAGCTAACCAGTGACCGAGTGCAGCCCTGGCAACGGCTGGGCTCACGCCTGACAGGCGTTTATGGATTTGTTTCTGTTGAGTAAACACAGTTATGCGACGGAACAATCAATGGATTGCTAGGCACCCAAGTTTTTCAGTGCCCACAATGCTCCCAAACCGACCACCAGCGTGAGCAAGGTGCTTTTGGTTCGCCAGGCAACCAGGCCTGCCAGGATGGCGGCGGGAATTTGCGGGTTGCTCCAGTCGAACGCCGCCTGTCGATCCGGGTACACCACCGCCGGCAATACCAGCGCGGCCAACACACTCGCCGGCACGTACAGCAACGCACGGCGCAGCAGCGGTGGAATGCGCAAGCTTCCATAAAACTCGATAAACGACAAACGAATGGCGAAGGTGCCGGCGCCGATCAACAGGAATAGGCCCCACTGGGATAACTCACTCATGATGCCTCCTGTTCGGCGTCATTGCCGCGTGCGGTATCCAGGTCTTTTCGCAGGTGCTCGACGGTAAGCCCGGTGATGACCCCGCCAAGGGACGCCGTCAGCATGCCCAGGTTGTAGGGTAAATCGACTGCCAGCACCGCCAGCGCACCTCCCACCACGGCGGCGCAGAGCGTTGCAGCACTACGAATGCTGGGGATCAGCAGCGCCAGAAATGACAGCGGAATCGCAAAGCCCAATGACCAGGCCTCGGGGATGCGCGCGCCCAGGATGACTCCCGCCAGCACCGCAAGCGTCCAACCGAGCCACATCGTGATCGCCGCCCCGACGTAGTAGTGAAAAGCGTACCGCCCCAGTTCGCCAGAGGCTGATCTCAGGCTGAACAGCGCGAAAACCTGGTCGGCGAGCAGATAGGACACAGGCCAGGTCTTGTGCCGGGGCAAGTGGTGCAGGTGAGGTGCCAGGGATGCGCTGTACATCAGAAAGCGAAGATTGATCACCAGTGCGGTGATCACCATGGTCACTGGCAAGGCGCCATTTTGCAGTAACTGCAGTACCGCTATCTGCGCCGATCCGGAATAGAAAAGCAGCGTCATGCCCATGGTGGTGGTGAGTGACATCCCCATCCCGGCAGCGCTGACACCAGCGATCAAGCCGAAAGGAATGACCCCGGTGGTGAACGGGGAGGCGGTGTGAGCACCGTGCATGAACGCATGTGCCCCACTTCGATAGCTCATTTGAATTCCTTGATTGTGATCAGACTGATGGCTGCGCGTTGCGACTCGCGTCAGCAAGGAAGGCCTGATCAAAATAAAGCTCGGGCCAGCTGGGAACAACGGCAGATTTCTGAAATATTAGGCCTAGAAAAAATGAGGCTCACGACATGTATCTGGACTCGCCCATCAGGCACACATTGCAACTGAATGCTCTACGCGCATTCGAGGCGTCTGCCCGTCTTGGCGGCTTCGCCCGGGCAGCCAGTGAGTTGAAGGTGACGCCAGGCGCTATCGCAGCACAGGTCAAGGCCCTGGAAAATGAATACGGCGCAGCCTTGTTCGAGCGCCATGCAAAGGGTGTCAGGCTGACGGCGCTGGGCGAGAGTATGAAAGAGCAATTCATCGAGGCATTCGATGCGGTAGAGGAAGCCGCCCGAACCCTTCGGCGACTATCTGCACCACAACGGGTACATATCGTCACTTCCCCCGCGCTGGCGGAATTGTGGATTGGGCCGCGACTTCCCCGGCTCACCGAAATTCTGGCACCAATTGAAATATCGGTCACTGCAGTCGATGAGCCTCCCAACCTTAAACGCAGCCCGTTCGACCTGTGCCTGTTCTACACCGAGCAACTGAAACGCGGACAGCGCATGCTTGCCGTCGAGGAAGTGCTACCGGTCTGCGTACCTGCGCTGGCGTCACGGATCACCCAACCTGATGACCTTGCCAATGTCCGGTGTATTGCGGATGTGGGATGGAGTGACTGGGAGATATGGACTCGCTCAGTCATGCCCGGTCAGAAGTTCGTGGCCCGTGGGCCGGGGTTTTCCTTGTACTCCATCGCCGTACAGCAAGCCTTGCTGGCGGCAGGGGTACTGATTGGCCGCCGCAGCCTCATCCAGAGGTATCTGGACAGTGGCGAGCTGGTTGCGCCGATTGATCAATCCATTCCACTCGGCATGGTCATCGCGGCCTGGAAGCTGCCAGGCGCCAAGGGCAACAGGATGGTGACTGAAGTGGAAGAAGCGTTAATGCAGCTGGCATAGAGACTGAGTTGCGCCGATGCCTACCCACTTGGAGAGCATTTCCTTTCCGGGCTGTCGTCCATCAGCTGGGTAGCATGCACAAACCGCACGGCCTGTTTGACCCACTTATGATCGGCAGTGAAATCGCGGTTGGTGACTCACTATTAGCAGCCTGACCGACCTGAGGCCATGCCCCAATATTTGGCCTACAAATAACTCCGGATTCGGCTTGGCTCTATGACGTGGGCAGATATTTCACCTCCCTCGAACATTTTGATCATGTGATTACAGGTATCCGATCGCGATAAGATCAGATTGCCGCTAGGATAGAACTGATCTGACAAACTCGAAAAGTCAGGCCATCGCACAGCTTACGACACGGAAGAGGGTTGCTAGATGTTGAAGGGAGTTGTCATCCTGATCGATGAATTGATGGCGATTCTGACATCCTTGCCTACATCGTCCCTCGTAAGGCCCACTCACGCACCGACAAGACTTTCAATATTTTCCCGATCAGAGTTTCGCTGCCGAGATGACCAATCTTGCAGCTTTCATCTTGTGTCAGTGCCACGTCGCGAACGTCGTCGAAGACTCATCAAAATATTTTGAAAGGCCCCGACCTGAGCGCACAGCCCTTAGCGACGGCGTTATCCACTGAGCAACATCCTGAGCAGGTAGTATTTGTCAATGCCCATTAGACTTGAGCCTTTTGCCTCCAAAGCTTGTAAGTTCACAGAGTGGTCTATCAAGGCATCTAAGCGCAATCGACTGGTTGAAATCATTGCCTACCTGTACTTGAGACAGGAGGAGAACGCATTACGAATAATCACTGCTCTTTCCCCGATAAAGCGGGCGTCGCCAGGCAAGGTTGCGGCTAACGTGATCAGAAAACTCACGGCACCTTACACCCAGGATTTGGAACAACTCAAATCCCCTGAGCCGACTGTCCGGAAAAAAGCCGAGGATAAGATACGCACATCGATCATCCATCGAGATGGTCTCCTTTTTCAGCACATCTCCTGGATCGTGGCGAAAAAAGCATTACCTAATGGAATCATGACATCGCCACATGTCCGGAAAGCAGATAAGGGCTTTGATGGATTCGTGATGGAGTTGGATGAGCTTCAAGAGGGTATCGAAACCATCATTCTATGCGAAGACAAGGCCTCTGAGGATCCGCGTAAACTCATTACTCAGAGCGTCTGGCCTGAAATTGAAGCCATCGTGGACGGCCAAAGAGATGATGAAGTGCTCGCTGAGTTGGTCACTTTACTCAAGATCGTGCCATCGATCGATGCCGAAGATGCTATTGGAACCATGTTCTGGGAAGAGGCGCGTCACTTTCGGGTCTGTGTGGCAACGAGCGAGAAAAATCGGGATAAGAAATCCGGGTGCTATACCAAGCTCATGAAAGGGTTTGATGAGAAGGTGAGTGGTGCCTCAAAAAAACGCGTAGGAGGGGTGCTTGTCTTCGATGATGTGCGTGAAGGGCTTGCAGAGTTGGCTGAGGAGGTAATCGCAAAGGTCAAGGAGCTCACCGATGTTTGACTACCGCTCCCGTCTTTTATTGCGTGATGCACCGAGACTGACAGATCTTGACCCCGAAACGCTTGATGAGCTACTGACGGCTGCCCACGTCGAACTCGCCACTGCGCGCCTCGCTACCCAAGAAGATATTGAATCCCAAGCAGAGATCTTCATAAAAGTACGGCGTTTAGCTTCAACATTTGAGGCGTACGTCGCCCTCGACCTTCGGCCAGAGCAAATGCGCGCCGCCGCATTCGTTGCGGGCACGGCGCATCAAATCCTTGCGCTACGACGCAATCCCCGGACTGATCAGCCAACGTTGCTTTCAAGTGACGCGGTCGACTCAACCATTTCGGCCACTTTGCTTTTTTTGATTGCTGATCGTGCCGCCGATGCCGCCGAAGTCGCGTCACGTCTTAGTGCGAAAGGAGAACCCCGGGAGATGCGGCGGGCCGTGATTCTTTCCATAAGAGATTTCGCCACAGGTCGATTGGGAGACTTAAGTGAGAGAAAGCTGCCATTGAGCTCTGCGACCGTAGGAGACAGCCGGGATCAGGCGACTGACTTGCTATTCCGCCAATGCGCAATAGCAATACGGAACCTTGCGCGGGAAGCAAGGGGCGTTATACCAGTTGGAAGCAATGTCCGTAAGCGACTCAAGAGTGTTATCAAGCTGTCTGAACCTGTCTCGGAACTGTTGCAACAGAACTTCGAAGGATTTGTACACCACCAATTCGCAGGCCCTCATCACTTTGCCAGCCTATTGATACGGATGGTGAGCGGAGCAAGGGCATCGATGCTTGTCCGGTTGCCAACGCCAGGCGGCGCCGAGGCAATTGCATGGAACACTTGGACTACTTCTCAAGCCCAAGCGCGTCCATTCCTGTGGATCAATCATCAAGAAGCCATAAAGACAGGATACTTGAGCCAGAATGCCTCTATGGTCATGACGTCACCTACCGGTTCGGGTAAGACTACCTTGTCGATGCTCAAAATCGCAGCAACTCGCTGCGCGGGTAAATCAGTCATCTACCTGGCCCCGACACATGCATTGGTCGATCAGATCGAAGATGACTTTTCACTTCAGCTTGCAGATATCGCCGCTGTCAGCGTGGAGGACACTGCGCTCCAGGATTTTGATGAGACGCTTCCACCCTTCGCCGTAATGACTCCGGAGCGCTGCCTTGCGCTGCTGGGTTTTGCACCGGAGCTGTTTAGCAATGTTGGACTACTGGTGTTCGATGAGTTTCACCTCATCGGCGCCGATACGGATCCAGATAGTCAGAAGGTCAGCCCAAGAGCCATTGACGCTATGCTGGCGCTTCTTACCTTCATCCGATTTTGTCCGGAGGCTGACTTTCTCTTGATGTCCGCTATGGTGAAAAATGCAAAGGAGGTAGCTGACTGGTTAAGCGAAATTACAACGCGTCAGGTTCATGTATTCGATGATCCCTGGAAGCCGACCCGCCAGCTCCGTTCCTGCGTTATCTACGAACACGACGCTGTCATGGATGCGATTGAAGTGGCGTCTACAGCCATGACAAAGAAAGCGCGCGGAAGGGTCGAGGTTCAACCTCTGGGACTTTTCTCTCTTATATCCGGTTGGCATCCTAGTAAGCCAGAGAAGCTGGTAATAAGGCCACTGACAGAGAGCTCGCCCGCGCTCACGCTGAACAATAAAGAAGAGGTTACAGCCAATCGTAATGAGGTGGCTGCTCAACTTGCCGCTGATTTCGCAGCAGTCGGAAAGCGTGTGATCGTGTTTTGCAGCGACAGTAGGGCTTGTAGTAGCGTCGCCAACGCGATCAACCGCATTCTTGAAGAGCCAACGGTGAAGCTTAACGAGAAGCAAAGTTTGATGCGTGAGGCGATCATCGAGGATGTGGGGTTGGCTTCTGCTGCGTTTGACCCTAGCTCGTGTCGCGCCGCTGTGCACCATGGTGACCTGCTGCCTCTTGAGAGACGCCTGGTCGAGAGTGTATTCCGCATGAAGCGGGATGAAATCGATACCGGGCTTGATGTCATTGCGGCGACCTCGACGATCGCTCAAGGTTTGAACTTACCCTGCGATGTGGTGATTCTGGCCGGCACGGATCGCAGTGCTATCGACGACCCTACCGGTAATCCTCGTACCAGTCTGCGTCCACATGAAATTCTCAATGCGCTTGGCCGTGCAGGTCGAGCGGCTTATGCAGCGACAGGGTTGTCCATCGTCATTCCTGCTCTACCTATCTTGATCAATCTAAACAATCAGGTCTTTCCTCGCCGCCATCCTGATCTCCATACAATCTTTTCGGAGCAAGATGCATGCGAGGACATCCGGGATCCCATAGAGCGCCTCCTGGATCAGATTGAGGCATCTGCTCAACCCGACGCAAAAGTTCAAGCGATGATCCGAAGACTCTCTGCAGTCACCCATGAGGGTCAAAGTGGTTTTGACGATATCGTTCGACGCTCCTTCGGCTTTTTCCAACAACGTAACTCAAACATAGCGAAGGCGAACCGGTGGTTGGAAAGCCGTCGATCGGCCCTGGCGAAAGCGGCAGAGGCACTCGAAGATCCAGAAACTCTCGACTGGCAAGAGGAGATTGCGGTACGCAACGGCATTAGTCCTCGATTGATCACTAGATTGGCTGATGCCTTGGCCAAGGTACCAAGTAACCTTCATGCAACGGCTGAATGGATAGGCTGGATCCTCGACATCGTGGCAGCGCACCCGTCTGATCTGACACTGTTTGCTCGCCCCGCAGCGCTTGACGCAGTCTTTGGGCGTGCATATCAAGATGGCAATGCTTCAGCATGCCTGATTCTGTCTGCCCTCAAGAAGCTCGTTGAAATGTGGTGCGGAGGTATCACCCTAGTCGAAATTGAAGCATGGTTATTACAGTTTATCCGTGACAACGAGGTCGACGTTAAACGGCAAACAGCGAAATCGTCGACGGCTCATCATGCGAGGCGGTTCGCGATCCGGATTACTCCAGACCTGGGCTTCCTGTGCGGAGTACTCGGTCAGATTGGTGCATATCTATACGCTGATGAAGAGCTCTCGCCACTTCACATGATCGATATGCTTCCACAGATGGTGAGGAACGGCGACCACGACCGACACCATATGGCTCTCCGCCAAAACGTGACTGAAAGCTCTCGCGTTGAAACGTATCAGTTGTACGAACGACACCGTTCAAGATTCACTACATCCTCTATCGCGAGTTTTGACTCTGTCCGTAGCGAGGTAAGTGATGCGATCATCGCGGCTGCATTCGAGGACTTCGAGTTTTGAGTTGGATATCTCAAAGATGTGCTGACGCGGTTGCCGAAGCAGCGGGCGAGTGAGGTCGGGCAACTGCTGCCGCATCAGTGGGTGCCTGCCTGAATCACGCAAGGTGACTTGGCGGGACGGTTACAACCGATTTAGTTACGCAAGACGGGATACCCGGACGCATAGAGCTCCAGTTAAAGCTGGCGGAGGAGCTAGCGCTGCTTCGCGCCCGTACGGCCCGGCTCAGCGTAATGCTTTATCGAGCCGGAAACGCCATAACATTCAGCCACTACACGACTGCAGCTACTTGCAATTGCCGGCTTTACGATATCCCGCCGCCTGAGCTACAGATTCAGAATCAAAAGCTATTTGGTTTTTCAGTGATACCTGCCCATAGCCAGGGCATCCCGTTGAGAGGTGATACACCTGACTTTTCCGGTTACCAATGATCGAACCTGCCCCAGCCGCGCTTGCGAGGGTTGGCTGCGCAACTGCTCGCGGAGAGCTCGTAGGAATGGTGCTGACTAAACTGTCACCAACCGTCTTATAGCCCTGCGTCCAGTGTCGGTCACCGGTCACGAAGGGGTTGGAGTACCCCATGATTGCCGCAATGCGTCTATCCCGTTCTTTCTCCCAAGCCGAAACCGGGTGCTGCTTGTCCCAGGCCATCAGTAGCTGTTGCTGCTGACGAGACATGCTCAGCTTGTATCTGTCGAACATGTAAAAGGTTGTCCTCGCAACCAGCCCTTTGACCTCGTCACGCGGTTCCGCGGCGCGTTGATCGAAATCAACCCGCGTCTTGCATTGCCCATACTGAGGTTCTATCCCGGAGGCCATTCCGTAGTTGAAATTGCTACGGTCGCCATTCACCTCCCCAACAGATGGGTAGAGGTTGAATAGGTCTGCCTCCATTGCGCGAAAAACGGGGTCATCGTTCACGCAGTTCTCGCGACCACCATTTTTCCAGCATTGGCGTTGGTTACCGAATGTCCAGGCAGGAACGATGTGCTCCCACTCAGTCCGTTCAGCACGGTTCTGTTGTTTCCTGGTTTGATAGCCACAAGATTCAGCGTCAATCCGGCCGCCCGATTTACCTACCCATGTCCATTTGCAACCGCAGTACAGCTCGCCAAGGGCACTGTTACTCTGGTCGAGGTAGATTTTCTGCTTTGCTATGACCTTGGCTTCGGAAAAGGTCGATGGAGGACTTGAGAAGGCGGGGGTAATTACTGCGATGGTTAGCGTTACTACGGACAGCAGTTTTTTCATTGGAAAAACATTAGCAAATTAGGGGGGGGCGCATTGTACGCACGTTGCCCACGCCCATCGCAGCATTTCTCAGTTAAACGCAGCCTCGACAAATGCCTCCAGCGCCTTGTCTTCCAGTATCTCGATAGAGAAGTGCCCGAAGCGTTTGGGCAACCAAATGATGCGTGCCCCAGATGGGGATTGCAGGTTCGCACGAGCCAATGGCTTTCCATTTTCGTCTTCTGGCTGAACACCTGCGGCCATCAATTCGTCATAGGCTTTCTCGATGTCCGGTGTCGAGTAGCAGTGGCGGTAAATCATCCCTTCACCCGACGTATCCAATAGATCTTTCAGGTTCCCCGCCAACGGCTGTACCAACATGAAACGCTCTTGGCCCATCAGCGCAATCGCGTAGCGCACATGCAGACCACCTCGTTCCCAGACGAGCGTTTTGGAGATCCTGGCGTTAAGTATCTGCGCGTAGTAAGTGCAGGCTTCGTCGAGATTCTTGACCAGTACATCTACGTGACTGAATTTCAGATCCATTTGCAGTCCTCCTGTTGAAACGGCGTCCATGGTAAACACGACATAACGTTTTCCTCGATGCTTCGCTGATCGAACACGTTTATCCAAAGTCGTAGTGAAATACCAAAGCGACGCTGGTAATGTCTTGGCTACGTTCGTCAAACCATTAAGGGATGGAGGCGAAAATAGAAGCCCTGGAGCCGCGAACCTCCGGGGCTTTGTTTTTTCTGCTCGGCAACCGCGTAGGCGATCAACATATAGTTTCACACCGGGCTGACGTGACTGGCTCCGACAGCGTGGTTCATTTGCAGGGAGCGTCATCTACGGAGAGGACTTGCTCAAAAGTAGTGATCCTAGCGCCCATACCGTTCTCTTCGTGGCACTGGTTTCCCGAGCAATATCATGCCATATAGCTATCAGCCTTCAGGGATGAGTCTCGTAGTGGCCTGAACAGCCAAGATGCCAATCCCTGTCTCGACATATGTATCAGGGAGCGACGCTGTGTACCTATCTACTTTAAAAATCGAGAATTTCCGACAGTTTGGCCAGGCTGGGCATGGCTTGGAAATCAGCTTCAACGAAGGAGTGACAGCGCTGGTAGGGGAAAACGATGCTGGCAAGACAGCCGTCATCGACGCAATCCGCTTTGTACTTCAAACCCGTGATGCCGAGTATCTTAAGCTGCAGCTCGAGGATTTCCATATCGATGACGCCGGTGCCCAGGCTGGCGCTATCACCTTGGTCTGCACGCTGGATGGCTTGAGTAAAGCTGAGCTAGGTGCCTTCGCAGAGTATGTGACCTACAAGAACAAAGTCGGAAGTTTGCATATTCACTGGTCAGCCAAGCGCGTGCTCGGCTCTAGCCTCACTCGTAGGTGGGTGGACATCAGTGTCCGTTCGGGCGAAAAAGGAGAAGGCCCATCTCTGGATGCCGGCGTTCGCCAATTGCTCGCCACTGCCTACCTGAAGCCATTGCGGGACGCTGAACGTGAGATGTCACCAGGGCGCAACTCCCGTTTGTCCCAAGTGTTGAGCAGTTTCCCGAATATCGATGCCGGCAATGACTTCGACACAGCAGCTCCGCCAGCCACTACGTTGGATGCAGAAGCGCTGAGCATCGCGGGCATGGGGGATTACATGCGCCACCTGGTGAATAAGCACGGCGCTATTATCACTGCCGAGCAGGCGATCAACGTTAACTACCTTGCACCTCTGTCTCTCGCTGGCCAGCCGCTGACAAGTCGTATCAGTTTCGGTGAGGGTGGCACTGAGTCGGCGCGACTCAAGCAGATACTTGAGCGCCTTGAGCTTGGTTTGCTCGACCATGCGTCGGGAGAGTCTCGTGGTGTTTACGGCCTGGGCTCCAACAACGTGTTGTTCATGGCCTGTGAGCTGCTGCTTCTCGGAAAGGAACCGGACGGTTTGCCTCTGCTTCTGGTTGAGGAGCCGGAGGCTCATCTGCATCCGCAGCGACAACTGCAGTTGATGGAGTTCCTTGAGAAAGCAGCGAAGCCTGGCGAAGGGCTTAGGCCAGTTCAGGTGATCTTGACCACCCATAGCCCCAACTTGAGCTCCAAGATTCCGATTCAAAATCTGGTGATGATGCATCGAGGGCAGGCGTTCTCGCTTGCGGAGGATCAGACCTGCCTCGGTGCCGATGACTACAGATTCTTGAGCCGTTTCCTGGACGTCACAAAAGCCGGCTTGTTCTTTGCGAAAGGACTTCTGGTGGTAGAGGGCGATGCCGAAGCGATACTTCTGCCAGCGCTCGCCCGAAGGCTCGGAAAAGACCTCACTAAGCACGGCGTGTCCGTTATTAATGTCGGCGGAGTAGGGCTTAGGCGCTACTCAAAAATCATGCAGCGCCGAGATACTTCGAAAGGGGAGATAGAGATCCCCACAGCGTGCATCACCGATATGGATGTCATGCCAGATTGCGCTCCAGAAATACTTGGATTAGTGACGGGGGCGGCAGACCCCAAATGGGCGAAAACGGATCGACGTTGGAAATCTATTCGTGATTTTGGAGCCACGCTAGCTGATCAAGAAACCGGACTGGAAGAGCATCGGAAGAAGCGAATAGAAAGCGATGGCCAATGTGTCCGAACCTACGTCGCGGATCATTGGACTCTTGAATATGACCTGGCCTTTGCCGGCCTCGCTCGTGAAGTACATGCTGCTGCGTATCTCGCAATTAACGAGGAGAAGATCGACCAAGGCAAAGCGACCAAAGTCACTCTCCTGGGCGCTGCGGATGGCGCTTTCAAAGCGATTGAGGCCGCGCACTCTTCCAAGGAAGCCCGTTGCTCTGCAATTTACAAGCTGTTCAAAAGAGCCTCTAAATCCATTGCTGCTCAGCATCTTATCGACCTCATTGACGAGCGATTCGTCGCCGGCACCTTGGATGTCACTGGCTTGCGTGGCCTTTTACCCAAGTACGTTATCCATGCCATCGAGTACGCAACTCGTGGATCAGCGATACCTGCTGTGGCAAGCGGCGCGCCTGCAATCATTGCCAGTGTTGTTGCCGATCCTGACTCTCCGGCTGCTGTCGAGGGGAGCAAGGAATGAATCTCAACCAGCTCATCGATCCGATAACTGATGATGACGTGGAATGGGTCGTTGACCTCATGGATTTGGAAGCGCTGGACGAGCCGCGTCGCAACTTCCTCAAGTCCATGAGCACGGTGGACGTTTCTGCCTGCCCTGGTAGCGGGAAGACCACACTCGTTGTCGCCAAGCTTGCGATACTCGCCCGCCACTGGAAAAGCCGAACGCAGGGGATCTGCGTTCTATCGCACACCAACGCAGCGAGGGAGGAAATTGAGCATCGCCTTGGTGGTTCAGACATTGGGCAACGCCTGCTTCGTTATCCGCACTACATCGACACGATCCACGGTTTCACAGGGCGATACCTCGCTTCGCCATGGCTACGGTCGAAGGGCATTACTCTGGCTGCGATTGATGATGAACTCACGCATACTGCTCGCAGGAAAGCGCTAACTTCTAGGGAATACGGGGGTATGAAGAAGGCCTTTGAATCTGCGTATCTCAACGTAGAGAAGCTGCGCATCGAAACTGTCGACTTTGACAATCCCCTTGCTGGCCGAGAGTTCCACTTTGCACCTCACACGGCAACCTACAAAAGCGCGTCTAAGGCTTTAAGCCATGCAGCAAAGACGGGGCATTTTTGCTTCGATGAGGTCTTTGTCTTAGCCAACGCGCTGCTTGATGAGGAGCCAGTGGTGGTTGACGCGTTGCGCGTGCGCTTTCCCTGCATTCTGGTCGATGAGATGCAGGACACAAGGCATGACCAGGCCAGCATTCTCAGCAGAGTGTTTCCCCGCTCGGATCCAGATGTCTGCGTCATCCGTGCGGGAGATCCAAACCAAGAGATCTTTGAGGAAAAGATCGTACTTCCGGAGCCCTTCCCTGATCTGACATGCTTCATAGAAATTGCGAGTAGCTTCAGGTTCAGCCAGGCGATTGCGTCGATTGCCAACCCCTTCGCCTATTTGCCCATTACAGGAGGGTTGGTTGGCCTGCGTCGGGACGTCGACAGCCAACCCGTCCCCAATACAATCATCGTGTTTCCAGATAACGACGTCAGCCAAGTGCTCAATGCGTATGGGCGTCTACTGATTGAGCATCTTCCAGCAGATGCCCGCAAGACTAACGTCTTCGCGCTGGGTGCGGTTCATCGGCTAGTGGATGACAAGCCAAAACACTACCCCAAGGCGGTGGAGCATTACTGGCCCTCATATAAGTCGGAAGTGAACAAGGCTTCCTTCAAGCCGCGTACGTTCGCAGAGGGGGCGCATATTGCTCGCCGATACCTGGAGCGCGATGCGACGGCGGCGTCAGGTGTGGAGTTGGTTGCGTCCTGTCTGCTCACATTGGTACGACTGGCATTTCCAAGAGAATTGATCCCTGCCAGGTCGCGCAATCACCAGTGGCTCGAGCAACTGATGATGGGACGGGCAGAGCTGGTGGCTATCTATCGCGAATGCCTCCATCGACTTCTCTTCGACTCGGTTGAGCTAACAAAAACCGTATGGGATTCGACTGCGGCGCCCGCACTCTTGGAGCTGGCAGCGGAGATGACTGGATCAGATTCGGCGCTGGCTGCAGCTGACGCTCATCCCTACCTTGAATGGGCACCTACTCCCGTTGCAGTAGATCCTGGGGACAACGGAGGCGCGCTCCTCAACACGTACAGATTCGAAGAGGGGATGGACAGCGTTCACATTCGATTGTCTTCCATCCATGCAGAGAAGGGCAAAACCCATGCTGCCACGCTCATTCTCGAAACCTACAATCGCACTCACTTCGTCAATAAACTTTTGCCATGGCTTGAGGGTAAGGCTTCAGCTGCGAAGCGTCCCAACGAGAGCGCGAAAAAGAACATGATGCTCATGTACGTTGGGATGACCCGGCCAACACACATGCTGTGTTTAGCCATGCGCAAAAGCTCATTGGGGGAGGGGAACATTGAAGTGAAGAGAAGGGCAGCGTTAGAGCAGGCGGGCTGGTCAATTCTAGAAATATAATATGAGGCTTACGGACGATTATGGATACGGCTACAAGCTAGGGGATGCCCAGCAAATCTATTGCTAGGTTTGCAAGTTCTACCTCCAAGGCAGACCGAGTAATGTGCACGATCACGCGTAATATCGCGTGATGACTCAGCTTGCTGGTGGGCGAACGAAAAGCTGAGCTGAAGGTGCGTTACGCCGGTACACAGATCGAGCGATTACTGGAACGTCTATTCGATTGACATTTGCCCGAAGAGATATCTGGATCCCTGAGATTCGGATTTTGTAGCTCAGAGCCAACCTAAACATTTTACCTTTCATTTTGGATGAACCATGCTGACCCAGTCCATTCTTGCAGAGTCAATCAGCCTCTATGAGCTCAATTCACATACAACACTCCGTGCAGCGAGAGAAGCTATTCTTCCTGAACCTATTTCACTTAGTTTTTGTACTTCACAAGTGACAGAGAACGGCATCAAGAAATTGGCAGACACGCTACCTACGGGCGGAAAAAAGGAAGACGAGCTCTCCGAATTTCTCTATGTATTCCGCCTATCCATAAAAAGCCAGGTCAAAACCGAAGAACTACACGCTGCTTTTAGAGCCGCTCGCGATCTCCAATGCTCAACTGAGTACAAGGGAAAGAAAAATCTCTGCCGTTCCAACGCGATATGTGAGAGTAGCCAGGCTCTGTATGTTGGCCGATCCTACAAGCCACGTGAAAGGTTCAAGCAGCACTTAAGAGATAGCACCTCGGGTACCTACGCGATCCATTTCGCCACGTGGGCTACGGAGCTGGATGCTACGGTGGATTTTCATCTCTACCGGTTTAGCGACCTTGGTGACCGGGTTGTTCAACTCATAGAGGATGGCTTGTGGGATAAACTGAAGCCGTTGCTAGGTAAGCGTGGCGAACGATGACGGCAGAGTTTCTCCCGCTAGCTAATTTGCCTTCGGCGCTGTAGTTCGCTATTCCACGCTTCAGTGAGCTCGTCTATTCGATCCGCGATTTGAAGTTTTTTTGATAGGACAAGGCAGCGCGTGTTGCCGACAAATGTAAGTGTCCGGCCAACTCACCTTTTGCACTCCGGTCTTAAGAGCGAAGATGTCCGCGATTTTAAGCGGACGCGAGTCACCCACACTCAGTCCTAGGGACTAACCCGCGAAAGTAGAAGCATCATCACGACAGTGGAATCATATTGACATCATGTGATTAAGCTTCCCAAAATGGGGCCTTTATTTGGCCCGCAGGGATTCGCCCCCAAATGTTCAAACGACTCTTCGACTCGGTTGCCCAGACTGCCGATCAAGTGAAGGAAAGCGTATCCGACGCCTTCGATTCCACTAAAGAAGCTGTATCAAATGCGACCGACAGGGTCGTCGATGTTGTTTCCGATGCTTACGACGCCACGGTCACCACCGTGTCCGAGACTTCGGAAAAAGCTGCGACAGTTGCATCGGATGCATATGGTGCGACTAAAGATGCTGTATCAAGTGCGTCCGACAGGGTCTTCGACGTTGTCTCCGATGCTTACGACGCCACTGTCACCACTGTGTCCGAGACTTCAGAAAAAGCTGTGACCGTTGCATCGAATGCTTACGACGCCACCCACAATACCGTTTCCAGCGCAGCAGATGTCGTGGCAGACGCGATCGCTGACACCTATGGGTCGGCGCGGGACGCATTGAGCAGCCGCTTCGACGCATCCAAGGATTACGTCAGTAACTTTGGACAATCCATGACTGAATTCTGGGCATCCCGCAAAAATCGCGAAGATGCAAAGGTCAAGGATGCGGAGTCCCGGGGTGAGGCTAAGGCGAAGGCGTTGTATTTGGAGCGTGAAAACAGATTTGAGTCGGCACTTGAAAAGGCCACCTCCCGTATCACGGACAACGACAGCTACTTCCGGATGCTCATTGCCATGCAAGCTGTGGCACAAGCGTGTGCAGTCTGCGATGGCCAGGTTAGCCGGGACGAGCAGGAACAGATCGACGAGCTATTGCTAGGCATGGGGGCTAAATGGCTTCCTCCTCAAGTTCGTAGTGCACTGGATGCCCAGATTGCCCAACCTCCCTCCCTGAAGGAAGCGTTTGCTATTGCTCAGGCGATCGGCGCCGACGCTCAAGATTTGTTTCAGGAGATCATTCGTTTTGTGATTCACCTGGATGATGAAGTCACGGATGCGGAGACGCAATTTTTGTCCCACTGGGTTCAACTTCGCGCCAGCGCCTAAGGAGAGTGACATGACGGATCGAATTGATCGTTTCAAGGCCCGCCGCCAGTTGCAGGCACAGCTACGTGACCAGCCAGTGCTCGTTGCTCTTCCAACGCCTGCTGACGCTTTAGCAATGCTGCAACAACCAATCGACACCCAGCGAGTCGACTTGGCATTCAGTGCCCTGTCAGTAGACTTGGATACGAAGGTTAGTGACGCGCAGGTTGATGCAGCACTGCAGGATTTCACTAAGGCGTTCAACGGAGAACGCTTTGATCAATTGATGCGGGACAGTCGCCGCGAGGTGCTCCAGGCGGTAGTAGTTCCGTTTGGCTTAGGTAAGGTTTTGTCTGCCTATGACAAGGTGGGTGGCAACGTAGATACCATCCACAATGCCCGCAAAGAGGTTTATGCAACCGACGAAGCACGTGACAAATACGCGAAGGTTCCTCCGATGGACAAGGCTCTTCGTAAAACATTTGATCGCGACTCGCGCTACATCGGCAAGAACAGTGCGGACACTACCGATCAGGCAGCGGGGATTCTGAAAGACACCTACACAGGTGAGATCTTTGGGCCAAAACAAGTCGACAAACGCAACCTTGATCATACGATTTCAGCGGCTGAGATCCACCGGGATCGTGGTCGAGATCTTGCAGGCCTTGAGGCCATACCCCTGGCGAATAGCACCTCTAATTTGAATCCTACGAAGGAGCGCTTTAACCAATCCAAAGGCGACCAGAAAGTTGAGGATCTGGTTAAGCGCCTGCAGAAAGAAAGCCCTGTTCGGCGAGAGCGGATAGCCGAACTGCAATCCAAATCCGAATCAGAGCTGACTATCAAAGAGCGGAACGAGCTCAAACTCAGTCTGCAGAAGCAAACCATTGCTGACAATCCAGAGCTGATCCTGGCCAAGGACAAGGCCGCTCGCGCCGACTATGAAGCGAAGCTTCACGACGCCTATTACAAGAGTGAAAAATTCAAAAAGAACGTGATTGATACCAGCGTGAAGGAAGGCGGAAAAATGGCCTTCCAGCAAGCGTTCGGTCTCATGTTAGTCGAGTTTTTCGCAGCCACTTTTGACGAGCTTCAGGATTTCTATCGCAACGGTGCCGCCCATGATTGCTGGTGGCCAGAGCTGCGCTCTCGTATGGAGCGTGTGGCGTCGCGAGTAGGTAGCAAATGGAAGGAAGCCCTAGCAGCTGGAGGAGCAGGCTTCGTCGCCGGCGTACTATCGAACCTGATCACCGTTTTTCTGAATACCCTCATGACCACCAGTAAACGGGTCATTCGCATGTTCCGTGAGGGTTTCATGTCTTTGCTGCGTGCACTGAAAACACTCGCGATGCCGCCGAAAGGGATGACCTTTAGAGAAGGTGCTCATGAAGCGTTGAAGGTTATATGTGCCGGCGCAGTGGTCATTGGTGGCGTCGCACTGGAGGAGTTCATTGAGAAGTTCATATTGACCATCCCTGGTCTGGGACTTATCGGCTCTGTCGTTTCTGCAGTCATCATCGGCGCACTGACTGGCATCACGAGCGTCTTTGTTGTGTACATGATCGACCGGCTGGATCCTCTGGGCGTTAATCGCAGTCACGAGCTGAAAGCTCTGCACAAGCATTTGGATGTGGAATTGGAAGCGGTCATGAGTCGTAATGACGGCTTGCTATTCAGGCTTGAGGCGACGCTTGAGTGCTAGGTTTAGGACACGGCTTAGTCCCGCGCAGCTAAATAGAAAACGTCCTCGCGGAGACCGCGTGTGTGAGCTCCTAGCCAAATTGCCGAAGTCTGTTTATTCGGGGGCAAACAGTACAGCGAGCGTCATGTTGATGAATTCCTCGTTCTGGCGCCAGCTCGGGCCGAAGAAAAACTTAACGTCGTGTCCGGGAGTAGTTGACCACTACAGTTGACCACCTTTAACCGCTATGGACAGGTAATTAATGAGCTCACTTCATTCGCCAGCCGGCCCGACGGACGCCATCGATCAATACAACCTTGGGCACAGCTATGACAATGGCGAAAATGTTCCTCAGGACGATATGCTTGCTGCTATCTGGTACCGCAAAGCTGCTGAACAGGGCCTTGCCGTAGCCCAATGCAACCTTGGAGTCTGCTACGTGTTCGGCAAAGGAGTGCCGATGTCGGCTCATGTCGCAGCGGACTGGTTTCACAAGGCGGCAATGCAAGGGGAGGTCACAGCTCAATACAACCTAGGATCCCTCTACACTGCCGGAAGAGGTGTAAAAAAGCACCTTGGGGCAGCCGCAGCTTGGTACAGCAAGGCGGCTGATCAAGGGCATCTCAAGGCCCAGGAAAAGCTTCGTCACCTGCTCGTCAGTGGGGTAAAGCCAGCGTCGCCAGATCTGTGCAAAACCATTGATCCAAACAGCCTTAATGTCGACTTTAAAAAGCAGGTTCAAGCGCGGAAAGCTTTGTTCCCTCAAAACGCGCAGGAGACTGAGACGCCAAAGGTTAAGGTCACGCCATGCCCGATTTGCGGGGTTAAGATTGCATCACACATCCTTAAGAAGCATCAGAGTGAGTACCACCCGCCTGGGCCGAAGCCAAAGAAAAATATGCATCTGCCTCCCCAGCCAAAAGCCCCCATCAAGAAAAGCACCTGCCCAGATCTGCCATTGCAGTCCGTACCAAACTGCGAACTCGCCAATAAGTCCGGGGTGCCCGAATCACTATGTCCTCGGTGTGGCGGTGATGGAGGTGTAAGAGGTGGCTGCCGAAAATGTGACGGGACGGGATGGGTACCAAAAGAAATGGAGCGAGACGTGGTCTACAGACCTGATCAACACGCTTCTGAAAACTCCAGGATTTCCAATTCGGACTATCTCGGAGGTAACGACGGTGCGCACTTCCGGGAAATGGATGGAAGGATAGGCTCCATTCCATTGTTCGACGACTACGGCGAGGAAAGCTGATTAGAGAAGTGTAAGCGGGATCCGTTTACGCCGGCCCTGCGAAGCAAGGGTGAAAAGGCCCGCAACCGCCGTAAGCGGAACTAGATTTTTCAAACTGGTGCTAAAACAGGTCGACGAATGGCGACCTATTCGAGTCGGCTTTTATGGGGCTTGGACAAGGCCAGTCCCGACATCCAACAGCCTTTGCCTCGACCCTGGCCTTGAACACACCGTGCTTGCTTGCAGAGCCTCCCTCGACGAGATCTACAACCCGATATTGCTTGATGCCATCGTGCAGCCTGGTTGTTTCGATGACCCTGAATCTTGAATGCTTGGTGCGTTCCTTGCTGAAACTGGTGCTTTAGGAGTACCGGTATGACTCCATGATTTCAACAATTATGCAGGACTGAGCTGAGACAATTTATGACAGGGCGCAATGATTCTCTGCGTGAGGACAGAGACTTCGCGGGAGGTGGGAGGGGTAGGTTGTGTTCAAATCATTCTGTGTGCGAGTCATCACATGCTCATAGCTAAGCTGTGGTGTGACGTAAATGGAGGGATCGCTCCTTCGGGCCAACGAGGCCCGGCTACCCGTCCTCAACTTTCGATTGAACCCGGGAATGACGATATGTGGCCGATTGTTGCCTCTCGCGAAGGGTTGCAACCCATAACGGTCGTTCATAGTGCTCAGACGGCTCGGAGTAATTCAGTTCACGGGTAGATTATCCCTAATGGCGCGGGCTAACTTTGCCGAGACATCCATTTCAGAAAGTCCGCTGATGTTGATCACAAGGTTGGCATGGGCCTGAAGCTCGTCGAGGACACGCTTACGAAAGTATGGATTCAGGGTTTCCATATCTTCGACAGTAACACCTCGGGTATACAGGCGATGTTGTCGCTCCGGTTCGTCAAGCCATAGCAATATGGTTATGTCTGGCGAGATTAGGCTCTTGCTAAGCGCGTCCAGGTCAGCCATGACGCCACGAGCTTTCGCATAGGCCAGTGTCGAGGCCCAGTAGCGATCCATGAATACCCATTTTCCGCTCTCAGCCAGGCGGATTGCCTGCCTTCCCTCGCTCGATACACTGGCCGCATAGAAGAGCGCTTTGGCCAGCTCATCATGGGCAAATGCTTCGAGTACAGCAGGGCGACTTCCGCGTAGCGCAGGCCCGGGTGTGCTCATGGCGTGACCTGAAAAGATCTCGGCCAGTCTTTTAACCACTGTGGATTTCCCAACGCCATCCAGCCCTTCAATGACAACAAAGCCCCCCATCTCACTTCTCCTCGAGCAATTTGGCAATGCATGCCATCTCGGCATGTTCTGCCTCGGAAAAACTGTTGCTGGCAACTACGATGGGAATGCGCTGGTCGCTGCTTTCCCTGAATCCATACAGTTGCTTCTGCTCATACAGAGGTGTTCCCCGCAACAGCATCAGTGGCCAGGCTCTTAATCGAGGGACGTGCCGCTGCAAGCACCAGTCAACACTGGCATTGAAGCTGTCCAGCGTCTGGTTTGGCAGGCCGTAGATCAGGGAAACTTCGAAGTCGATCTGTCGCTGTTGTAGCTGGCGGATACTGTTGCAAACGATCTCCATATGGTTGGGTCTTTTGATCGCCCGATACTCCGCTTCCACGGTCGTCTGCAGGCCAAACTCCAAGGTGACGTTCAGCCCCTCGAGTGCATCCAGAAAATCTGTGCTGCAGGTTTCGAAACGGCACTGCAGCGAGATCTGGGCATTTATGCCGGCTGCCTTGATGCTGTTCAAAACCTCAATGGCACGTGCCTGATTGGTGTGGAAGATCGGATCCAGTACTGAAATACGCTTTACGCCTGTTGCGGCAAATAGCGCTAGCTCCCTTTCTAGGCGCAGGCCATCGAACGAGTGATGCTTGAGCCGCTTTCCCGGTTCACGGTGCTGGCAGAATGAACACTTGAAGGGGCAGCCACGCTGGGTTTCCCAACGAATGTTGTCCCGAATTTTGGCGGTTCCCAGCAGGTACGGCGAGGGTAAATCCAGCAGGTCATGATCTGCCTTGAGGCCTAGGTCAGGACTGCCAGCAACATGAATTCCACATTCGCTAGGAAACTCATCGCGAGCCAGCGCAACCATGGCCAATTCCCCCTGCCCGCGAACGAAATAGTCGGCTTCGGGGTAAGTACTTTCCAATTGCCCTTTGGTCATGTAGGAAACCTGTGGGCCGCCAAGAGCGATGCTCGCTCCTGTACCCTTGATCAGGCGAATCAAACTGCGAACCTCGGGGTCGTTCCACACGTAGGTGCCGAAGCCGACTAGGCACCCCGGGCCAGCCTCGGCAATTGCCAGGAGCAACTCACTCAATACCCGCTCTTGGGAGAACATCGGGCTGTTCACCTGTGCGTCGATGATCCGCCACGGAACATCCGCGACTTGTAGGGCCGCGGCAATCGAGGCGATACCCAAGCCTGTTTTACCATCTTGTGGCCTGCGCCAATCCAGTGACACCAGAATGACCCGCTTCATGGCATCACCCTCTGCCAGGCATGCAGGTATCGCTCGGCATGGCCACGTAACCGTTGTCGGACATCACGGCGAAAGTTCTGGAAGGCACGTCGGTCACCGGGTGTTGTGGGCACGATGACCAGGCCGCAGCCGTTGGGTGGGAAAAGCTTAAAGTGCCGGCCTTTGGTATACGTCCAACCTCGTTGAAGTAGCTCCAGTACGAGCTCATTAATGTTTTTATTCTTGCTGAAGTACATGATTTTTCCTCTGCTGTATTGCGTTACGCGAACGATGCAGCAGAAGCTCGGGGCAAGCCCGACAGGCGACCGAAAGAAAAAATCAAAAATGACCGATCAGCAGGCGGGGGGCCGAGGGAGCTGCGTCTGCAGGTATTCGACAACGGTATGCCGCTTGTAGGCGACGGCAACCCACAGCGCGTCCTTCACGTTCAGAGGAGATTCATTGTCCAGCGAAAGCCAAGGATTGCCATCAGCCTTGATCATGGCCTTGAGAACATCCAGGTTCCCTATCTGAGCGGCAAACAGAGTAGGCGTCCAATGAGCCTGATACCCGTTGAAGTCCTCGTAGCACCGATTTGGATCGGCTTTATTTTCCAGCAATGTCATGATCACTTGGCATCTCGCATCGACGGGGCGCCTGTAGTACGAGGTCACTTCCTCAAAGATCAACTGCTTTCGCGGCTCCTCCAGACTCGACAACCAGGCCTGCCGTCTGTCTGGCAGTTCACAGTCCAGAACCGCGCCTGCCTTGACATCGGCGGCGTCTGCCGGGACGCGCCCCTCAACATAGGCGTCCCGCTGTGAGGGGTCACTCACATGAATACTGTCGTGCAGCAGCGCCATGGCATAAACAAGTGCACTGGGCGAGTTGAAGCAAGACTGCTCGACATCCGCACCGAGGGTGATCAGCTTATCGACGACCTCGGCATCGCCCATATTCATGGCAATCTGTAGGGGCGTTTCCCGGTTGCTTGAGGCAGGGTAGTTGGCCGTTTTAGGGCTGATGCGCAGTGTCAGCAGATACCTCAGAATGTCTGGGTCTTTTCTGTCATAAGCTCGACGCAGCGCCATGATCAGTGCGTTTTCGCCCGATTCCGGAATAATTAAGTTTGGGTCAGCCCCCGCTTGTACAGCTTGCTTCACAACGTCGAGCGTGCCCAACAACACAGCATTCATCAGCGGTGTATAGCGAACCTGTCCATCGGACTGGACACTGATACGGTTGGGGTTGGCAAGCTCTTTGGCTGATAGCGAGAAAGGTTTGTTCAGTACCACAACTCGCATTGCAGGTAGAACGCGTTTTTTGGCCTTTTGCTGCGGAAACAGTCGCTCGAACTCAGTTGAGAGATGCTGCATTTTCTGCTCGTCCAGTTCCCGTTTCGGCGGCTTGTTCAATCCCAGCAGAAAGCATTTATCCCAATAGTGATTGGCCTGAACCTTGTCGCCTACACCAACTGCGTAGCATAGGGCCTCATGCAGGATCCCATGCTGGTTTGGGCCCGCTCTCCACCACGCGCCGTGGCAGGCAGCTCTATAGAGTTTGAGTGCGTTGTCCTTTTCTCCGAGATTGGCATCTAGCCTTGCGCAGAGCCACAACCAGAGGTACTCATGAGTGGCCCTTAGAGACGGGCTGCTCCGTTCACAAAGGGCGCGAAGCCAGTTGAGTCGATCACGAATCGGCTGTTCGTTGCCTCGTGCATCGGCAAACAGTCGATCAAGGTCAGCTAGTACGCGAGCCGCCTGAGCACGTACAGGCAGGCTATTACGGTCAGCGGCCTCGCGTTTCAACTGGGAAATAAACTGCTGCTCGTTTTGAAGGGGGCGCTGGCCATGCAGATGGAAGTCTCGCTTGATGACGTCACGCAGGTCGGCAGGCAGCGACTGCAGCGCTACAACCATGGCCAGCCAGCCGGTGAGATGTTCGGACTTTTTAGCGACAAGTTCGCTACCGTGAAACATGGCTTGTGTCGTGGATCGGTAGGGCCAAAGCGGCTTTTTTATCGGGCCACCGTGCTGCCAGCGCTCCAATGTGCGTTCATCGATATTCAGATGATTGGCAAGCCGCTCCAGTAACCGCCTTACAGGGAGCATGGTCTGTTGAGCGGCAGCCTGTAGCCAGGTGTCAAAGGGAGCTCCCCACCATTGATTTAAATCGAGCAGGGGTACTTCGTGGCTAGCGCGGCGGATCATCCCTGAAAGCTCAGGAACTACAAACAGTCTGAAAAGAGCATGTTGAGCAGGCTCTGCGATCATTCCAGAAGTATCGGTGTTACGTGCCAATGACCGCAGTAGGTAACTGTGCCGATGCCAGGCAGATTCGATCAGATTGCTCCAGTCGGCACCACAGTCGTCGCGTATAGCGCGTAGCCACTGCGCTAGGCAATCTTGGAGCAGATCGAAGTTGCTACCCGGGCGCTTTTCATCGGCTTGATCATCCAGGTCTTTGTCCAGTCCTTTCTGGGTAAAAAGCGGACGATATCCAGAAGCCGTAATTATATGGCGAAGAGTTTTACTCGGAGTGGGCTGTATGGCCGGGGCGCTCATCCTTGATCCTTGCAGTGGGAACTCAGCGAAATCCCTAGATTGGGGGTATGCAAAAGAGTTGATACCTACGTAACTGCTCGCCGATACGACATTTAGTAATCCTATCTCTATATTCGGTCAGTCAAGAGTAGCCAAAGTGGACACTTGTCGCCCATGACTGCCTGCTAGTGGCCAGTTGCCGCTTGTGGCGGAGGGCAGCAGCTCGTAGCGTTCTGTACGAAGTTCACGACTGAGGACGACCTATCAGGCCTGAGAAGAAGCCAAGGATAAGTGACATCGACTTAACCAGGAGCGCGTTCAAAACGTACTTTCAAAGAAGGAATCCATAACTGCGCTGTAGTTATGAGCAGTCCTACAAACCATCCGGCGCTTGGCGTTCCGAAACGAATGGATCAAAGGCTCAGGGACGTACGACCTATACCACTCTGACGCGGATGCTCGGCATTCAGAAGCGAACAAACAGCCTCTGCCTCGGCCCTGGCCTTGAACACACCATGCTTGCTAGCTGAGCCTCCTTCTACGAGATCAATGAGCCGATATTGCTTAATGACATCGTCCAGTCTGGTGGTCTCGATAAGCTCACAGTCCAGATCCTGACTGTCGAACACCGCATCCAGCGCCAGCAGGTTCTTGATTAGGTTGTCACACGCCAGCGAGCGTTTGAAAACATTCGAGTTCTTATCCGGGTCGACCCGATGCTTCTTGAGCGGTTCCATGCGAGCGAGCTTGGCAAGCAAGCTGCGATCATCGTCATGCCCAAACAGGTGTAGCAGAGTCTCTTTCACGCCATTCGATTAAACCGTTCTCGCCATCACTCTCACTCCTTGAAGGCCGGAGATCCGATCCCCGGCCACGACACGCAGGTTACTTGCCTTTTTTCCCCACCCTGGCGACTGCTGTGATACGCCGGGTTGTTCGGATTCAGTTGGTTGGCGCGATTGTTCAGAGCAGCCTGGTGGGCTGGGTTGTTCGGGTTTGACTGGTTGGCGTGATGGTCTTGCTGGCTCATGGTGAAGCTCCTTTGGGTGGTTGGAGACGCCAGCCTAAAAATGCACTCCGTGCAGAAAAGCTTTTTTGTACCAAAGTTTCAAAACATGCAGCAGAGGAGGGTAGGCCTTCGAGCTATAGGCTTGGTGCTCACGGATCGAGTCAGGTGAACCACAGAGTTCCGGACTTTCCTGAGTTATCGTCAACTCACCCCCATCACTTATCGGATCTGAGCACCAAATAACGCGCAACGGGCTGCTACGCTGAGACGTACTGAAAGACAAGGCGTTTAGCCACCATGGCCATAACGAGGTGTTTATGTGCAACGCATGGAATCATCGACCGGGCTGTCGGTGCGGCTGGGGCGGCGAAGGCCATGCCGGGCTGTCGAGCTTTTCCAGTTTTGGCACCTACAATAATTCTGCCTACACTGCGCGAGCCCCCCACTGGTCGGTGCCACCCTTAACCAGCACCTACACGAGCTACATCAATCCCAATGCCAGCTGCCCGGTCTGTGGGGCGCCGGTGTTCTTCTACCAGTCCCCCAGCGGCGGCCGCGTATTCTTTGATGAACTGGGGCCGCCCTGGCCGAAACACCCCTGTACGGATCATTCCAGCCGTCCGGTTCCCCGGCTGAGCGTGGACGCCAGTCAGCTCAGCGCAGCCCCGCCGCCAATGACCTACACTTGGCAGCGCGAGGGCTGGCAACCGTTCTTCATCAGCGCGGTCATCGGCATCGACGATGACTTCCTCAAGATTACAGGAACCCTGCGCGACGAGAGCCTCTGTTTCTACATGAAGAGACTGGTGAAAAACCATCGGCACGATGACTTGCTGTCCGGGCACAGCCTGGCGCAGTTGATTCAAACCTCCCACACCACGTATCAGCTATCCGTTCTCCTGTTCGGCGGCATGCCCCTCACTGTCGAGGCCTTCGTTCTCCTAGCGGATGCGCAAGCGGCGCGGGTGCCGCGGCTGAACGCGCAGAAGACTGCCTACACCGCGCGGGCCCCCCACTGGTCGGTGCCACCCTTAACCAGCACCTACACGAGCTACGTCAACCCCAATGCCAGCTGCCCGGTCTGTGGGGCGCCGGTGTTCTTCTACCAGTCCCCTAGCGGCGGCCGCGTATTCTTTGATGAACTGGGGCCGCCCTGGCCGAAGCACCCCTGTACGGATCATTCCAGCCGTCCGGTTCCCCGGCTGAGCGTGGACGCCAGTCAGCTCAACGCAGCCCCGCCGCCAATGACCTACACTTGGCAGCGCGAGGGCTGGCAACCGTTCTTCATCAGCGCGGTCATCGGCATCGACGATGACTTCCTCAAGATTACAGGAACCCTGCGCGACGAGAGCCTCTGTTTCTACATGAAGAGACTGGTGAAAAACCATCGGCACGATGACTTGCTGTCCGGGCACAGCCTGGCGCAGTTGATTCAAACCTCCCACACCACGTATCAGCTATCCGTTCTCCTGTTCGGCGGCATGCCCCTCACTGTCGAGGCCTTCGTTCTCCTAGCGGATGCGCGAGCGGCGCGGGTGCAGCGGCTGCGTGTGCCGAGCGCAACGCCAATCTGCACCAGGTAAACCTCGCGGGAGATGAGAGGGGAGGTTGTGTTCAAATCATTCTGCGTTCGAGCCATCGCTTGCCCATAGCTAAGCTGCGGGGTGACCAAAATGGAGAGGTCGCTCCTTCGGGCCAACGAGGCCCGGCTAGCCTATCAAACTCGAGACCTACTCACTCAGGTGTCATGAGCACGGCAAGCGTCATATTGATGAACTCTTCGTTCCTAGTGATGGCCTCCAGTGCACCCCATACGTTCTCGGCTACGTCACCTGATCCACGCTGTTCGACCCAAAGCGTGAGCTCCATGATGGCGGCCTCAAGGGCGAGTTGATTTTGGTTGATCTTGAAAAGTAGGGAAGGGAGCAGGTCTGAATTTGTCATCGCGATTCCTCCATGAAAGAGGTCAGCGTAGCAAAAGTCCTGGAAGGCCTGGCACGGCCCCGCGGCCGTTGAGTCTTGGCTGACCAAGTGATCTTGGTTTGAGTACAAGAAAGGGCCCTTCGAGGGCCCTTTTTTCAATGAAATATAGAGAAACTGCCACATTCGATCATTGAGGCAGATTCTTTTAGTGAACGGTTTCCCGCATGGATGCTAGGAGAGCCTCGTGCCCATAGGTGCCCAACATGCCGCAATAGCCGCTCGCTTGAACTTGAAGCTTCAACCCCGTCTTCCCGTATAACCGTTGCCAAAGGCAGGTATGGTCGGCAGCGTATCGATCGACCATTGATCTGCGCCAGAAATTAGAAAGCTGTGGTATTCGGGATCAAGTAGTTCATGTGGTTTCAACGATTCCCCTCCCTTCGCATCGAACTCAATGGCACCTGTTTCCAGATGCCTTGTCCTTGCAGTCACAGCCAGGTTTTGATTTGAGTACAAATGGCTTGAGTTGAAATTCCGTAACGGTCATGGAGTGTGGGAAGAGCACCGGCATCGAGGAACGCGTCGGGCAAGGCGATCTGCCTGAAGGTTGGCGTCACCCCGTTGCGCAGGAGTACCCCGGCAACCGCCTCACCCAGCCCACCGATAATGGAGCTGTTTTCTGCGGTCACCACAAGGCGACCGGGTTTGCGGGCTTCAGCCAGAATGGTTTGCTCATCCAGTGGCTTGATCGTCGGCACGTGCAGCACGGCGACATCAACGCCATCCGCTTGCAGCTCTTTGGCTGTCTCCAGTGCGCGCATGGTCATCAAACCGGTGGAGATGATCAGAACATCGTTGCCGGTACGCAAGGTCTTGGCCTTGCCGATCTCGAATTTGTAGCCGTATTCATCCAGCACCAGCGGCACATTCCCGCGCAACAAGCGCATGTAGACAGGCCCTTGGTGCGCCGCAATGGCAGGTACCGCCTGTTCGATTTCCAGCGCATCGCACGGGTCGACGATCATCAGGTTAGGCATGGCACGGAAGATCGCCAGGTCGTCCGTGGCCTGGTGGCTCGGGCCGTAGCCGGTGGTGAGGCCAGGCAGGCCGCAGACGATCTTGACGTTGAGGTTTTCCTCGGCAATCGCCATGCAGATGAAGTCATAGGCGCGACGCGACGCGAACACCGCGTAGGTGGTGGCGAACGGCACGAAGCCTTCGCGGGCCATGCCGGCGGCCGCGCTCATCAGCAGTTGCTCGGCCATGCCCATTTGATAGAAACGGTCGGGATGGGCCTTGGCGAAGATGTGCAGGTCGGTGTACTTGGACAGGTCGGCGGACAGGCCGACGATGTCCGGACGTTGATCCGCCAACGCAGCCAGGGCATGGCCGAACGGCGCGGATTTGGTGGCCTGACCTTCGGAGGCAATCGAGGCGATCATCGCCGATGTAGTCAGGCGTTTTTTGGCCGGTTCAACCGTGGAAGTCGGAGTGTTGGCTGCGTTGCTCATTGGTTTTTTCCTTCTTCAAGATTGCTCAGTGCCAGATCCCATTCGTGTTCTTCCACGCGGATGAAGTGGGTCTTCTCCCGGGTTTCGAGGAAGGGCACGCCTTTGCCCATTTTTGTGTCGCAGATGATCACCCGTGGCTGGGTGCCGGCATGGTTGCGCGCGGCGTCGAACGCAGAGACCAGGGCCTCCAGATCATTGCCATCTACACGCTGGGTGAACCAGCCGAAGGCCTGCCAACGGTCGACAATCGGTTCGAACGAGAGGATTTCACTTGAGTAACCATCTGCCTGCTGGTTGTTGACGTCGACGATGGCGATCAGGTTGTCGAGCTTCCAGTGCGACGCCGACATCACCGCTTCCCAGGTCGAGCCTTCATTCAATTCGCCGTCCGACAGCAGGTTGTAGACAAAGGCGGGCGAGCCTTTGCGCTTGAGGCCCAGGCAGGCACCGACCGCAATGCCCAGGCCCTGGCCGAGCGAACCACCGGTGATCTCCATGCCTGGGGTGTAGGCGGCCATGCCTGACATCGGTAGGCGGCTGTCATCGGCGCCGTAAGTTTCCAGTTCATCGAGTGGGATAATTTCGGCTTCGATCAGGGCCGCGTACAGCGCAATCGCGTAGTGCCCGATCGACAGGTAGAAGCGGTCGCGTCCTTCCCATTCAGGGAATTCGGGCCGATAGCTCAGGGCATGGAAGTAGGACACGGCCAGCAGGTCGGCGGCGCCGAGGGCCTGGCCAACGTAGCCTTGCCCCTGAACCTGACCCATGCGCAAGGCGTGGCGGCGAATGTTGTGAGCGCGTTGCGCCAGCGTCGTAGATGACGTGAATGCAGGATGAGCAGTCATTGTGGAACTCCAATGAATCAACGATTGACCGAGGCGGCGGGGATGCGCAGCACCAACGTGGCACCGAACAGCAGTACGCCGGTGATCAGGTACATGCCGATGGCGCTGGAGCCAGTCTGTGTGGTGACCCAGCCGATCAGATAGGGCGAGCAGAAGCCGGCGAGGTTGGCGAAGCTGTTGACCGCCGCGATGCCTGCGGCGGCGGACACCCCGCCCAGCAGCGTGGTGGGCAGCATCCAGAACATCGACGTCGCGGACAGAATTCCGGAAGCGGCCAGGCAAAGACTGAGAATAGAGAGCAGTACATTTCCACCCATCAGAGCAGCCAGGCTCAGCCCGATAGCGCCGGCGATCATCGGTACAATGAGGTGCCAGCGACGCTCACGATGTTTGTCGCCACTGCGTCCGGCATACAGCATGGCCACAATTGCGCAGAGGTAGGGCAGACTGGTCAGGAAGCCGATGTGCAACGGATTGGAAACCCCCGCGTTACGCACCAGGGTCGGCAGCCAGAAGGTGATAGCGTACTGACCCATCACCACGCAAAAGTAGATACCGGCCAGCAACCACAAGCGACGGTCGCGAATAAATTCTCCCACCGAGGCATGGGTGACTTTCTGCTGGTCGTCTTCGGCCAGTTCGCGGCTGATCAGCGCTTTCTCGTCTTCATCCAGCCAGTTGGCCTGATGAACGCCGTCCTTGAGGTAGCTCAGTACCAATAGGCCGATAAGTACGGTCGGCACGGCTTCCAGGACAAACATCCACTGCCAGCCAGCCCAGCCATGCATCCCGGCAAAGTGATTCATGATCCAGCCGGAGATGGGGCCACCGACCATCCCTGACAGCGGAATGGCGATAAACCACAGCACGGTCATGCGAGCACGCCGGTAGGAGGGAAACCAGTAGGTCAGATAAAGCAGCAGACCCGGTGCTAGACCGGCTTCGGCGATGCCGAGCAGAAAGCGCAGTGCATAGAACTGCCACGCGGTTTCGACGAAGGCGAACAAGGCGGAGACGATGCCCCATGTGATCATGATGCGCGCGATCCAAACCCGCGCCCCGACCTTATGCAGGATGATGTTGCTGGGTACTTCACAGAGGAAGTAGCCGATGAAGAACATGCCGGCGCCCAGTCCGTAAACCGTTTCGCTGAGCGCCAGATCGTTCATCATTTGCAGCTTGGCAAAGCCGACATTGACGCGATCAAGATAGGCGCACAGGTAGCACAGCATGAGAAAAGGCATTAGACGCCATGCAGTTTTGCGATAGGCGTTAGAGCGCACGGTCGAAACCGCTTCAAGCGACATAGTTGTCATGATGGTCTGATCTCTTGTTTTTATTGACCGCCAGGCCATGAGACCCGGCTGCGTCATCGATCCAGAACCGCACAGGCCTTGAGGCCCGACAGATGTAATCAGTGAATCAGCATGCCGCCGTTCACATCCAGCGTGATACCTGTCAAATAGGAAGATAGGTCGCTGGCCAGGAACAAGGCCGCATTCGCGACATCCTGCGCTTCACCTAGACGACCCAACGGGATTCCGTCGATGATCGCGTGGCGACGCTCGTCCTGCATCAAGCCGCCGGTGATGTCGGTATGAATCAAGCCGGGGGCGATGGAGTTGACGCGTACCTTGTCCGGCCCTAGTTCGCGTGCCATAGCTTTGGCCAGGCCCAACACGCCGGCTTTGGCCGCGCTGTAATGTGGGCCACCGAAAATGCCGCCACCCCGTTGAGCAGAGACTGACGACATGCACACTATGCTGCCGGAAGATTGCTGACGCATGGTCGGGATGACTGCTTGCGACATGAGCAACGTGCCACGCAGGCTGACGTCAAGCACCTTGTCGTAGTCAGAAGGGCGTATGTCCAGGGTCTTGAGAGGCTGAGTAATACCGGCGTTATTGACCAGAATGTCGATACGGCCGAAACGTTCGATGATTTTTGCTACGGCCTGTTGAACTTGCGATTCGTCAGCCACGTTGGCAGCGAGACCGAGATGGCCTTCACCCAGAGATGCAGCGGCATCGCGTGCGGCGGATTCGTCCAGATCGAGGATCACGACGTGAGCACCTTGTTGCGCGAAGGTGGTCGCTGTAGCGCGGCCAATGCCACGTGCGGAGGCTGCACCGGTAATGATCGCGACTTTGCCTTGAAGAAGCATGGAGAGTACCTCTGATTGTTTTTATTGGTCGATCCGCAATGAACCGATGACTCAGCTTGTTCTTCAGGACAACCCTGAGCAATAACGCGAATGTCACTCGGTGCTGAAAAAAATTCAGCACTCGTCAAGAAAGGGGGCAGATGATTGAATGGAAAAACTCAACGATCATAAGAATTACAGTGGGGTCTTTCGTCATGCGTCCTGATACCGTTGCGCCAGCCACACTTCCACCGCTGAGAGCAATTCAGGCCTTTGAGCAAACGGCTAGATTTGGAAATGTTGCTAGGGCTGCCGAGGTTTTGGATCTGACGCCGTCTGCTGTCAGTCACCAGCTCGCCAAGCTTGAAGGGATGATCGGCCGGCAGCTGTTTGTACGAGCTGCACGCGGGGTAACGCTAACGCCAGTAGGGGAGCAGTATTTAAAAGAGGTTTCTGGGTTACTTCACAGCCTGGCCATAGCTACCGAGCGGGCAGCCAGCGATGTGAGTCTTGACTGCCTTCGACTGCATTCGTCACCAAGCTTCGGATTGTTGTGGTTGATGCCTCGATTGGAGGCGTTTCGCTCGAGCCATCCGGATATCCAGATCAACCTGTCATGTTCGTATGAATCGTTGCACTTTAGCCGGGACAAGATTGACGTCGATATTCGCCACGGTACGCCCAACTGGCCGAGCTATGAGGTTCGCACTGTGCGCAACGAAACCTTCGCTGTCTTGGCCTCTCCGAAATTACTTTCGCAACGTCCGATTAGGCACGCGGGCGATTTGTTAGACCGTGATCTCATTCTCTCCGAAGCCACGATGCTTAAATGGCCACAGTGGTTTGCCCAGCACGGTTTGGCTCGCCCCGAAAAACCTTACGCGTTGAGCTTCGATCGGTCATACATGAGTTTGGAAGCTGCCAGCCACGGCCTGGGATTCGCCTTGGAAAGTACGCTGCTAGCGCAAAAGTATCTTGAGTCAGGAACGTTGATCGAAGTGGGGAGGGAATCACTTAGCGCCCCGGTGGCGGCTCACCATTTGGTGTTTCCAAAGGCGCATTCCAGCTTTCCTAGAGTAAGACGCTTTCTAGAGTGGATGGAGAGTGAGCTGGGTCATAGTTTCACTTATTGAATGTCTGCTGTTCTCCTTTGCCAAGATGGGGAATCGTCACTCTGGCGTCATTAGCACCGAGAGCGTCATATTGATGAACTCTTCGTTCTTACTGATTGTGTCCAAAGCGCCCCGAACGTTGCCGGCAACCTCCGCAGAACCGCGCTGTTCGACCCATAGCGTGAGCTCCATGATCGCGGCTTCTAGGGCGAGTTGGTTTTGATTGATCTTGAAGAGTAGGGAAGGGAGCAGATCTGCGTTGGACATCGCGATTCCTCCGTGGAAAAGAAAAGCGTAGCAGGAGGTGATGTTGAAGGCTGGCCAGTTCATGACTGCGAAATACGTATTCGCAAAAAGTCATCCGCACTAGGCATTCTGAACGAGTGGATCAAAGACTCACGGACGCACGACCTACACCACTCTGACGTGGATGCTCGGCATTCAGAAGTGAACAAACAGCCTCTGCCTCGAACCTGGCCTTGAATACACCGTGCTTGCTAGCAGAGCCTCCCTCGACAAGATCTACAACCCGATATTGCTTGATGCCATCGTCCAGTCTGGTTGTTTCGATGACCCTGAATCTTGAATGCATGGTGCGTTCCCTGCTGAAACTGGTGCTTTAGGAGTACCGGTATCACTCCATGATTTCAACAATTATGCAGGACTGAGCTGAGACAATTTATGACAGGGCGCAATGATTCTCTGCATGAGGACAGAGACTTCGCGGGAGGTGGGAGGGGTAGGTTGTGTTCAAATCATTGTGTGCGAGTCATCGCATGCCCATAGCTAAGCTGCGGGGTGCCGTAAATGGAGAAGTCGCTCCTTCGGGCCAATGGCCCCGGCTCACGTAATCAGCCGAGCATCTCCTTAATGATGGATGCAACGTTCCTGGCATCGTCGATCCCTCGGTGATAGGTACCCTGCCAAGCCAACCTCATCGACTTTATTGTCTGCTTAATTCCTTTCGGTCGATTGTCATATAAGCCGGCATGCCATTTCCTGGCATTGAAATGCGGCACGTCTTCGAGCATCGAGGGACACCCAGCAAATCCAGCATCGCGCTTTAGCCCTTTTGCGTCAGAGTCACCCCATGATGCCCAAACCGCGTTTGGGTAACGCACAGTAAACGTTCGAAGCCATCGCCAATCTCTTAATAGGTTCGGGCAAACCAGCGAGCAGCTTCAGCCTTTGATCGTTGCACAAAGCGTTGCACAAAGCGGCGATGGATGAGGGTGCAATCCACGCTGATATGTCCACAGTTCAAATGTCTGTGCCGGGAAACTAACCACACGATTATTGAAACTGGATGATGTTTTGCAGGATGAGCGGCCCACCAAGTCCAAGCAGTTTGCCACCCTCGGCAGCATTGCCCAGAGATATCGGGGCGAAGCCCAATTGCTCCACCAGCTCGCTAACGCTGGTTGCAGCCTTGAGATCTCGGCTCCAGACAAACATCACTCTCTTTCCTCCTTCTTGCGCCGGATCTTTGGCCAGCAGTGCAGCGGGTAACTGATTAAAGGTTTTCACGACTTTGGCGCCAAGGAAAGCGCTGGCGACGACGTCGGTCGAGGCACGGTCGCCCAATTCCTCAGGTGACACACCATAGGTGTTCATGGCATCGATGACGGTCTTGTTGCCCCAGTCAGGGATCTTGCGACCGATGTCCCGATGCGCGCTGAAAGGGATGGCCAGAATCACAACGTCCGCGCTCAAAGCCTCCTCCAGGGTCTGCGCGACGACGCTAGCGTCCAGTTCCTTGATGAGCGCCGCGAGGCTGAGCGGGCCACGGGTGTTGGCAATCCCCACGGGAATGCCGTTTCGAGCGAATTGGCGGGCGAGGGCGCTGCCCAATTTGCCGGAACCGATAATGGAATAAGTCATGTTGAGCACCTCGATAGCGATGAAAGTGTGGTGACCGTCGGTGATCACTCGCTGATGGCAGCAATATCTTTAAGTGCTTGAGCGATCGCTGCATCCTTGGCTTGGGCACTTATAGCCAGGCCTTCGGCACGGAAAACCGTGGCGTCGCTAATGCCTAAAAAGGCCAGCAGCCCAGTCAGGTAGCTTTCTTGGTGCTCCAAAGGAGCAGCAGGACTGCCTAATGAATAAATGCCACCACGAGACGAAGCGATGTAGGCGCGCTTGTTTTTCAGCAAGCCCTCGGGGCCGTTGGCTGTGTAGTGGAATGTTTTACCCGCTAACGCGATGCGATCGATCCAAGCCTTAAGCGGGGTAGGGATAGTCAGGTTGTACATAGGCGTGCCGATGACAACGATCTGCGACTCCAACAATTCCTGCAGGTAAGCAGTGCCTTTGAAGAGGTCTTCTGTCAGCAAACTATCCTTGGCTCCGGAGCCTTGCCAGGCAGCTAGATGTTCACCGGAAAGGTGCAACGCGGGATCACGGGCGAGATCGCGGTAAATCACATTGCTACCCGGGTGCAGAGCCACTATGCGCGCGACGATATTGGAAGAGAGGCTGCGGCTTATTGAAGCTGCGCCCAGAATGCTGGAATCGAGATGGAGGATTTGCATGTCGAAATCACCTTGTCGTGTGGATAAAAAGCGTCACGAACAAGATGACTTTCTTAATTGAATCTGAAAAGACAGTATATTGAGATGGTATGTATCTGTTTTTGGGATGGACTGGAGGCGGCATGCTCGACGGCGTATCACTTGATCAACTCAGAACCTTTATCGCGGCGGTGGATGAAGGGAGTTTTTCGGCGGCGGCCAGAAAACTCAACAGAGTGCAGTCGGCGGTGAGTGGTTGGGTCGGCGCTCTGGAGGATCAGATCGGCGTCGTGCTGTTCGATCGCTCGGGACGGTTCCCCAAGCTGACGCCGCAGGGCGCGCTGTTGCTCACGGATGCACGCAACATTGTCTCGGGAGTAGACACACTAAAGGCGCGCGCGAAGTTAATGGCTTCGGGGCTAGAGCCTGAACTGTCGGTGGTTGTAGATGTGTTCTTTCCAACCTCGGCGATTACGGCCGTCGTCAAAGAATTTGCCGAGCGCTTCCCGCTGACCCGTCTCAAGATGTTCGTCGAAGGCCTCGGCGCCGGCTATCAGCCGATAATGGATGGTCGTTGCAGTCTGGGAATCCTTGCAGCATTGCCCATCAACTTTCCGACCTTAACCAGCGAACGCATCGGCGAATTTTCACTGGTGATGGTGGCCGCCATCGATCATCCACTGTCGCGCGTGAGTGGCAAGATTCCCAAGCGCGAACTATCCAGACACATTCAACTGGTGCTGACCGATCGCTCGGAAATGATGGCGGGTCAGGATTATGGGGTGATGTCGCCATTGACCTGGCGCTTGGCCGATCTATCGACCAAGTATGCTTTCCTGAAAGACGCAGTGGGGTGGGGCAGTATGCCCTTGCATATGGTTGAGCAGGATTTGGCGGCGGGCACCTTGGTCATGCTGGATGTCGAGGGCATTCCCAGGGAGGGGGTGAAGATCGATGTTTCTGCGGTTCACGCAAACAGCACGTTGCCCGGGCCGGCCGGGCGGTGGTTGATTGATCGCATAAAGATTAGTCCGATTGATTAATGCTTGTGCTCACTAAGACGTGAAAGATTTACTCCACGACTGACGGCACACACGCTTAATGGTGCGCGTGCCGAGGGTGGCAACCTTCAGTACTTAGTAGACCTTGCGGGCGGGGAGGGGGAGGTAGTGTTCGAATCAATCTGTGTCCGAGCCATCGCATGCCCATAACTAAGCTGCGGGGTGACGTAAATGGAGAGGTCGCTTCTTCGGGCCAATGGGCCCGGCTCGCTGATCGAACACATTTATCCAAAGTCGTAGTGAAGTATCAAAACGACGCTGGTAGTGTCCTGGCCACGTTCGTCAAACCATTAAGGGATGGAGGCGAAAATAGAAGCCCTGGAGCCGCGAACCTCCAGGGCTTCGTTTTTTCTACCCGGCAACCACGTAGGCAATCAACATATAGCCTCTCAGCGGGCTCACGTGACTGGCTCCGACAGCGTGGTTTACTGGGTCATCTTCTTTGACTTCAGTTGCATCATAGCCAGCCAGTCCGCTTGGCAGGGTGGAGTTAAAGGCTAAGTTTCATAGCAGCTTCATATTCAGCAAACTCGCCAGTAACTCCCAGCGGCTTGCCGGTCAGGCGATAGAATTTCCGCGCGAGCACCTTGGCCTCACTTAACACCTCCAGGACTTCTTTGTGGATCATTTCTGTGTCCGGCGACTCAGTGGGACAGCTGCGTAGCTCAGTCATCCGCAAGTGCTTCTAGCGATGCGAGGAGTTTGGCTAGCTCGGTAAGGTTCGCTGCCGTCACGATGTCATATTCTCCGCGACTACTCAGCCGGTACACCTCTCGAGCCTTTTTGACCCGTTCCAGCAGAGGAACGACAATCCCTGACGCCCTTTCAAGAAACTCGTTGATGTCCGCACGCGTCTGGGGAATCTTGTAGCCCTTTGCCGCGCTTGTGATGATGACGTCCGCATCTCGGAGTTTGGCAACGCCACTGGAGCGAATTCTCTGACCGTTGATGTCTCCGAACCCTCTGTCTTTTAGGTGGGCAATGATTTCCTTAGTCAGCACGTAGTCCTTAGTGATGAATTCGCTCTGAAATCTCAAGAATCTCAAGATGCTTAGCTGCAGGCGCTCATCTTCATCAGGGTGCTCACCAACTCGTTCGCTAAAACGGTTAGCCTGGCGGAGAGCCTCCTGGTGAACCTCGTAGTCCGCATACCCAGATTCATCCGTCGGAGGCGGTAGGAAGGACTGGTACTTGGGTGGCCATTCCAGCAGTCCAAGAGTCAGGTTGTGGAGGATTTTCTTGTAGGCCCGCACCGCATCTTCCGAAGCTTTTTCTTCATAGATCTGGGCGACCGAGCCGGCAAAAAAATCTGCAACTTGAATCAGGACATCTTCCTTACTGGATATAGTCCGGAAAGCATTCTCATCCCCAAATAGGTCGTCGCCAAATCGATCTACGACATAGCTTTTGAGGCTCTGCTGGAACTCAAGGCCACCATGCTCGTCAACGGTCATCTGAAGGTTGCGGCAGGTGCTGAACAGCCGTTCGTAAAGCAAGCCGTTGACGTATTTGATGAATGAGGTCTTGAAACGAAGGCCACCATCTTTATGGATGCGGGACTTATCCACGACAGTGAAGTAGAGCTTGAATGGCAGCTCGGCCAACTCGTTCAGAATCCGAGCGCGTCGATCTGAGTCCTTGGCCTTCAGCTTGCTGGACTTGATCTCGCCAGTTTGGAAATGGCGCTTTCGTAGGGCTTCTGATTGGGCGTAAGCAACGTCTAAGTCTTTCTCCGCAACTAGGATGGAGCACACTATGAAGAAGCCCGAGCTCCCTCCCTTTGACGTATCCAGGTCTGAATTCCCGGACTCATCCACGAAGGCATACGTTCTGTCCATGGGCATGCTCCTTCAACATCTGACTGAGCGCGTTGGAACGCCCAGTGGCAAGGTGGCGGTCTCAGTTCGTTGCAGTGGTTGCGCCGGGCGCAGGGCCTTCACTGAATGTGTAGTTGATGACCACGTCATTGCGGATCAGGACGTCGAGTGTTTTTTGCGTGCCAGTAGTCGTCACCTTCATGGTAACCACGTAGCTTTGAGCATGGGCTGAGCCATTAGAGTAGGTGTATACCCACTTTTCGTCAGTCTCGCTGACTGCGCTCTTGGCATAGGGCTCACCGAATAGCGACTTCAACTCAGTAGTCGTGGTTTTACCCTTGGTGATACTCGCCACACTGGCCGACGGAAAGTCTCTGCCTGCGGTGAAGTGCGATGTAGCGCAACCGCCAAGTGCCAAACAAACTGCCATAACTGCGATGAGACTTTTCATATCTGTCCTTGATGTTGAAGTGCTCCAAATCCTAGCTTGCATTGAGGCCAAAAGCCATTATCGGGTTGACCAACTGCTATCACGTGCTCACAGCAATCAGAACGCCTTGGGAGCCTAAGCTACGTTACTTTCCAGAAGGCATCGTCTGGATTCCTGGTTAGCAGGTATCGCTGTCCGCGCGGCTCGGACAAGTTGCTGATTCTGCAACTGAGGTGTTTGGGAAGGCCGGAAAGGTTGAAGATGTCTCCTGAGCTTGAGAGTGAGTGAACCTCGAACAACAGCCTCACTGCTATCGGCCCTCTGGGTTATAAGCCCGGCTTAACGTCAAGCTCATGCTAAATGGAAATCAGGAAGCAGATCCTGGGCAAACCAGTTTGGTAAGCCTACCTCCAGCCTTTGGAGGTTAAATGGCGGGTTGACTACGATACCGAGGTTGATCAACCGGTTGAGCTGCTCGCTTGCTGCTTCAGGTGGAAGACCGGTAAAGGTTACGAACTCGCTATGAGGCAATGCGCCTTGGATCAGCAGCGCTAACAACGCCGGCATCGTTTCTGGTCGAACGCCTGACTCCTTCAAACGCGAGTTTGTTCTGTACGCACGAGTGACGGACTCACGAAGCCTGCGACGACTCAGGGCTGCAGTCATGTAGTCCACCTCCTCCTGACAGACATCAAGCAGGAGCTCGATGAAGACGAGCACACCCTCGCCTTTTAGAGGGTGACCACCCTCAAGCCCATTTGTCTGCATGGGATCATTCATGCCTGTAGCAGACTGATACTCGTCGAGCCGTCGACCCAGGCCTCGCGAAAGCGACCACAGGTATGGGTGAAGTCCAAACAATGCGAAATGCTCGAACGTAAGCGCCCGCGCAAAAGCCCCGATGCCATTACGGGGTGTTCGCCTATGAAGAAGCTGGTAGTGCAGACACAAGACCGCAACGATGCGTCGACGATGCTCTGGGATTTCGCCAAAGGCGCTCTGATGGTGCTCAAGTATGAATGCACGCTCTAGCGTTTCTGGATCAGAGGGGTTCCCATCAATCACGGTTGAGAAATGAGCGTCGGTGACTCTAAGCAGTTCGCTCAAGCATGCAGCGGTCTCTGGTGCGACCAAGCCAGCGAGGAAGGCAGTCTTCCTTACAAGCTCATCTGCTCGGGCCAGAGTCGATGTAGGAATCGATGTGGGAATGATGGGGTGGAGCCAGTGCTCAGTCATCTGCGTGAGTATCTGTAAAAGGGCATTGCTTCACTCATCATCTGCTGAAAGCGGAGAGTTGATGTCAATATCCATACCGCCGATCAACGAGTCGAGGCGAGCCAGGAGAGTTGAATCGAGGGCGATCAGACTCTCAGGGTTGCACAAAATGTCGTCCTCCAGCCATTTCAGAAACCCGCAAAGCCCCTGGTCATTCTCTGAGGCGCCTGCGTGCTCCGACGCATTGCGAGAGTGGATCGTGAAAATGGATGGAGTAGGATTTGAATCGTTCATGGCACTGACATTATCTGCGCTTGAAGCTCTTGTCATGCTCTGCTTTTGTAAGTCGCAAAGCGACACTTGTCGCCGAGAGGGTATGTCGCTGATTCGGGCCCTTGGCCCGGCTAGCCTGGAGTTTTTCAGATGGAGGTGAAAGTGCTGTCATCGATCAAGGAATACCAACCAGGGCCTCAGATCCCACAGAGCGTTTGGATGACCCTAGGGCTGCCATCACGCGGCACCATGCTTCATGACCTGGTTCACGAAGGACTGCCATTCGAATACCTTGAACGGATAGCTCGCCTTCTGCAGGCGCAGCGAGGGGTTATCTTCAAGGCTATTTGCATAGCACCCTCGACGTTAGCGCGTAGAGCGAAAGCAGGGCGGTTCAACGCCGTAGAAAGCGACCGCCTCGTCGCATTGGTAGCTGTCTTTGAGGAAGCCCTTTCCCTGTTCGAAAACGATGTCGCCGCTGCAACGGAATGGATGAGCTCACCGGTTCGAGGACTCGGATCGAAGTGTCCACTCGACATGCTAGGGACGAGGGTGGAAACGAAAGCTGTCTTCGATCTTATCGGCCAGCTGGAGAAGGGAGTTCTGGTGTGAGATCCGTCAGGCGCCTTATTTGATCTGCTCCAGCACCCTGAAACTCTCTGACGACCTGAGACTCAAGAGTAGGCTTTAATGCATTTCCCTATGCGCTGCGAGATGTTGCATCTCGGCCGTCCATAGTCGTAAAAAACGGCGCCAATCTCTCGCATAACAGCCTTGCCGCAATCGAGTAGACCCGGTACTCGCTTCTTCGAAACGAGTCTTCCACGGTTCTGGTATGTGCTCGTCAAGCACGACTACAAAGTGAGATCCGCTGACTCCCTCGATCTCGGTTTCTGGAACAGATTCTCGTAGCTCCTCAACCGACATGGCGACTGCATCACCAATGGGGTCATCGCGATCTTGTCGCTCAATTTCATCAAGAATCGCAAGGTACTGAGTCGCTCGATCAGATCCAGGCTGCAGCCTTTCCAAATCCCACAGAGCGTAGCGCCGTTTGCGTTCGCGCTGCCAAAGACGATTCGCGTCAGTCATCTTTATTTTCCGCTGTTCCAAGTATCCGTGAGTTTGTCTATTCGATCCGCGATTTGAAGAGTTTTTGAGAGGACAAGGCGGCAGGTGTTGCCGACAAATTCTTCTATCAGCTTTCTCACTTGTAGGTCTCCATTGCTTTGAGGCGGCAATAGTAACGTGCTTTTGCGTAACTGCTTAGAGCGCGGCGAGCGAACCTTCGAGCTGTTCACGCTCCTATGCATTCAATAGGTCGACAGTATCAGCTCCGTCGCGTTGTCGGAGTTCAAGTGTCCGACTCGGCCATCAGGCGACCTGCAGTACTCGCAGTAGTAGTCGAAGGTGACACCGTCATTGAGGAGCGGAGCCGGAGTTGCCAGCCTTCGATCTCCACGGGCATGAGCTCGCCTAACCACGATCGCGTAAGCCTAGGCGCTTGATCGAGTGGGCACGTTCCTGGTCGTGTGAATGGTAATACGTGTTTTGGGTAGTGCTGAGATTGCTATGCCGCAAATCGACCTGCAGGTCTTTGGCGTTCCGCAAGGGCGCGTCGAAGGTCGCAGAGGTATGACGCAGCCAGTGCAAAGAAGCGACCTTCAAGCTTTCCATCTCGTGAACCGCACGACCCTCGTTTCGCATACTTTCAAGAGCTTTGTCGAAGACAACTTGGAGGAGGGCGCGTACCTGTCGATCTGACAAACCAGAACGTCCTCTGAGGGTCTTGATCAAAGGTGTGGTTTCGCCGATCTCAGGAAGCTCGGGCAGACCCAAGAATCGACGATAGCGCTTCAAATATAGATTGATATATTCATCCCTGACGGCAACCTTTCCGACCTTGTTACCTTTGCCCACGGTGTGATACCACCAGTTGCCCTCAGGATCCTGGCGGAAGTCACCCATAGAGGGCCTCCAGTTTTGTCGCCCGACAACATCAGACACGCGTAGATACATGGAAAACAATGTTGAAAGTATAAACAGTGTTCGTTCATGCCTAGCAGGTTCGCAAACAGCCAGCTTTTCAGCCGTTTCAAGCACGTAGTTCCATTGTAGCGGCGTCAATGCACGCGTAATGCCTTCATCTTGAATATCATTGCTATAACGGCCAGACTTCTTGATCATTCGGAAAGGATTTGCCGCTGAATAACCATCTTCAACCATAAATTCGAAGAAGCGACTGCAAATCGAGAAAACTTGATTTATCGTGCCGTTAGCGGCGCTATATAGGTTCTCGCTTATTCCTTGCTCTTGATGGTCGGAACCAATCCGGGGCTTCGAGGATTTAATGTTGAATGGGCGCCAGTTAGGATTAGGGATAACAGGATCTCCGAGCCCAGTCAGCGGATTATTATTTTTCACGAAACGACTACGCGTCACAGGCCCAATCCAGTCTCGAGGTGGATTACGACAAAAATTCAAATAATCCTGGGCGTCCTGGCGCTTAAGTTGATTCAGCGGCTTCTCGTTAATCAACAATGAGCACAGCAGCAACCGCTCAATATTGATGCGATACGAGCTGAAGGTCTGAGCATTGTCGGAAAAGGCCCGCAGGAACGAGCGCACGGCTAGGTAGCCGCGCGGAGCCTCTAGCGCCGCGGGAAATGTGGCAAGGTAGGCTTTAACACACGGGGTGAGGGCCTCACTATAACTGAAGTCCTGATCAAGGAAGGACTCGTACGTATCAAATAAGGGCTTCGGCGAGCGAGACATTCATGACTACCATAGACGTTAGTTAGTGCTATTGAGGAACTTCCAGTTATAGCAGTAATCGGAAGTAATAAGCCTATTTTGCATAATCGGCCTCACTTCCCATGAAACTGGGATTTAAGAAAGCCCGATGGTATCGCGCTCGTTACTATCGCGCAACTCTAGATCCTCGCCGCACCGAATACCCGAACTTATCTCAATATTTCGTTAAATGCCCGCACTAACCTCCCGTTTACTTTACAGACATCCATCCGAATACCTCTTAAGAAAGGAAGCACCTGTGAATGCATACTTTTTAGTCTCGTGATTTCGTTACATGCTGTAGTCACGGTAAAATCTCGTAAAAACGTCACATCCTCGCTAATGACTGGAATTTCTGGGCGGCGGGTAGTCAGATGGTTTAAATCCACTGGTGAAATCTCACGATTTTGTGTCCGGAAAGTAAGATCCGCAGCACTACATGAGGTCTAGTGCAGAGCAGTTCTCAGCCCAGTTTTTTTAAAAAAGCATTATAGGGTAGAGCTACTAGGCTAAGTCAGGCTTGATCTTCGGCAATCCAAGCGCTGGGATTGCGCAAAAATCTTCCTACGCAATCAGAGCGGTCGGAGCCTAGATTTATCTCGTTAAATCTTCACAAAAAACACGACAGGCTATGTCTCACGATTTCGTTAATAACAGATAACTCATTGTATTTATTGGTTTTTATCTCGAATCCGCAATCAGGGTTAAGCGAAGCTGTCTCACGATTAATTGATAAACTCTAAGCTAGCAACAAAAATGATGAAATCTGCTGAACCCCACGCAAACAAAGGTTTACAGGCAAAATCTAGGATACATGGCAGTCTCATGATTACGTAGAAATCGATGGTGAGATCAGCACTACATTTTTTGCAAAATTCATATAAATCAATTAGTTAATGGCTTATCGAGCAGAAATCTCGTCATTTCGCGACTGCCTCAAAAACCATCGCCAGGAACCATACAACGCGTAAGTGGATACAGACAGAGGCTGGAGGCAGTCCTTTACTGATACGTAATTTAACATAATATACATTATGCGTATCGTCCTATACGGACGTGGGAGCGTCTGGTGGTCAGATTTGAAGCCAGGCTCACAGGCTCCCCGACTCCAGATCAGAATCCAACAGCTGCTGCAGCGGCGGCATTGAGTAACACACGATGAACAGGTCTTTGCAGCCCAGTTCGCGATACCAGTCCACCACGTCATTAATCAGCTCGTCCAGGATCCCGATCAAGATGTCGTCGGAACCTTTCGCGGCACTTTTCTCGTATCGATAACGCGCCCTGGTGAAAACGTCGCGATATTTCTCGATCCAATGCTCTCGACGATCAAGCCGAACACGCTGCCGGATCGGTTCAGGTATCGCATAAAACAGCGTCAGCAGATCGTGCTTATTCGGGTATCTGCGGTTAGCTGGAACTCTCTCTGCTGTTTTCAAATACTCGTGTGCAGCCTCAAGCGCATCGTCGTCCGGTTTGTAGGTTTCATTGGCCTGGCCAAGCTTGTCATCGGGCTTTGATACGAAGCTTTTCAGGAGGATTTCCATGCCGATCGCAGCATTAATCTGCGCAATGTCCAGCATGTCATGGCCACGTCTAAGATGCATTGCAGCCTTCAAATAACGGTAAGCACTCTCAACCATCCATGGCGACAGGTGCTGCTGCATTAGGCTTACTCCAGATTGAAATTTTCAACCAGAGCTTAACTCGAACAAATCTAGTGCATTTAATGTTGAGATGAACTGGCCCTTCAGCTGCCTGTTACGATATGACCAAAAAGAATAACTAAACTAAATGTCTCTTTAGTTGAGTTATAGTCTGGACCGACTGGTCGTACTTGTCTGAATCCACTCTCCATTCATTCAAATCACTCCCAACCTGCACCTTCCTCCTTCCTCCTTCCTCTTTGACCAACGCCCTCTGAAGATCATGTCGAGAGTTTGTTTCTTCGTCATTTCGATTCGGAACCGATCTCGCATACATCAATAAATCCAGATGCCAGCCTCAGAACATATAGATTTTCTTTGATGTTTGGCGCCCTTAAGCTCCTCTCGACTCCTTTCTCGAAGGAGCCCGTTTCGTCGGTACGCCTGAACCAACAAGGCGATCCTAAAAATAAATGTGTCTGCCGACTCAAGGAATTTCTATGTCATCTACACGGCAAAGCGCCGATGAACATCTGCTGCACAGCCAGGGTTACGCCCAGGAATTGCACCGAGGCCTGTCCCTGTGGTCGTCGTTCTCGGTGGGTTTCGCGACGGTGTCACCCGTGGTCGGTATCTATTCGGTGATGTCGCTGGGGGCAATGAGTGTCGGCCCTTCGTGGGTCTGGATCGTGCCGCTGTGCCTGGCGTTGCAGCTGTTGGTGGCGTTGGTCTATGCCGAGCTGGCCTCGCAATACCCGCTCGCCGGTGGTTGCTACCAGTGGGTCAAGCGTCTGGCGGGAGATCGCTGGGCCTGGTTTACCGGGTTCATGTACCTGGCCTCGGCATTGGCTTCGTTAACCACTGTGGCCTATTTGGGTGGTTTCTGGTTATGGCTGTTTTTCACCGGCGAGCCACCTGCCGCGAATGCCCAGGTGTTCAGTGGCGCGGTGCTGCTCCTGCTGGGCCTGGGTGTGAACCTGTTCGGGATCAACCCGCTGAAGTATTTCGTCAATGCCGGCATCATCGCCGAAGCGATCGCCTCCATCGGCATCGGTGTGTTGTTGCTGCTGTTTTTCCGCAACCACTCGTTGTCGCTGGTATTTGAAGGCCTGACTTCTACCCAAGGTTCCGATGGTTCCTACCTGACCGGGTTCCTGACGGCCATGGCCGTTGGCGGTTGGGCGTTCCTTGGTTTTGATGCCTGCTCGCAAGTGTCCGAAGAAACCGCCGACGCCCGCACTTCAACTCCGCGAGCGATCTTGCGCTCGATGATCCTGGTCGGGCTGACGGTGATGCTCACGGCGTTCGCCGTCACCCTGTCCTACACCGACACCGCCGCCATGGTGTCCGGCCAGGTCATCGACCCGGTCACTCCCGCCGTCGTCGACGCCTTTGGCGCCTGGTCGGAACGGCCGTTCGTGGGCATCGTGCTGGTGGCGTTCATTGCCTGTGTCGTATCTGTCCAGACCTACATCGGCCGCGCCGTTTTCGGCATGGCTCGGGACTCGATCCTGCCCGCCTCGGCGCTGCTGCGTCGGGTGGACAAGCGCAAAGTGCCATTTGCCGCCATGGTGTTCAGCACGCTGTTCGCCAGCTTCGGCCTGGCCTTGGGCTTGAATGCAACCGCGGTCGGCACCCTGATCGCGTTTGGCAGCGGCGGTTTCTTCGTGGTGTTCCTGATTGTGGTGACCTGCGCCCTGCTCGCCCGCCTGAGCGGCAAATGGAAAGCCGAGCCCGGCGTATTCAGCCTTGGCCGCTGGGGTGTGCCGATCAACTTCGCCGCGTTCCTTTGGCTGGTGTTCGAAAGCATCAACGTGGCCTGGCCCCGGGAATCCCTCGCACCACCCGGTGCACCGTGGTTCCAGGTATGGGCGGTCATCCTGGTGTTCTCGATCCTGGCGGTACTGGGCTTGATCTACATGGTCTACGCCAAACCCTATCAACGTGCCGTCAGCCCCCAACTGCGCGTGCAATAACGCCCCTGTCTTGCCGTGCGAGGCGCCTCCACCCTGCGCCTCGCCGATCTGGAGTTTCAGATGTCCCTTCATTATTGGAATTACCCCACGGATATTTTCTGCGGACCGAGTGCGCTCGACGCATTGGCAGAACGCTGCACATTGCTGGGCATGCGCAACCCCTTGGTGGTCACCGATCCCGGCATGCTGTCCCTGGAACCCTTGGCGTTGCTGAAGGCGCACCTGATGCAGGCTGACATTCCGTTCGGCGTGTTCAGCGAGGTCGCCAGCAACCCGAGCATGGACGACGTGGCGCAAGGTGTCGCCGCGTTCAAGGCCGGCAAGCATGATTCGCTGATCGCCCTGGGCGGCGGCAGCGCGATGGATGCCGCCAAGGGCATCAGCCTGGCGGCCATCGATGCCCAAGGCCTGGAGCGGTTCGAATGGTCGCAGGTCATTGCCAACTACCCTACCCTGGCGGACTTTCCGCGCCTGGGCCTGCCACCCCTGATTGCATTGCCGACCACTGCCGGCACCGGCTCTGAGCTGGGTCGCGAAGCCGTTTTGACCCAGAGCGAGGCAAACATCAAGCGGGTGATCAGTCACCCGGAACTGCTTCCGGTCACCGTGATCCTCGATCCGGTCCTTACCCGAGGTCTGCCCCCTGCCCTGACGGCGGCCACCGGAATGGATGCCCTGACCCATCACATTGAAGCCTTTTGCTCGCCCTTGTATCACCCGATGTCCTCGGGCATTGCCGTGGAGGGCATTCGCCTGATCCAGCAGCATCTGGTCGATGCGCATGCCGATGGCCAGGACATGGTCGCCCGCGAAGGCATGATCGTTGCCTCCGCCATGGCCGCCGTCGCCTTTCAGAAAGGCCTGGGCGGTGTACACGCCCTCGCCCATCCACTGGGTGCCCGGTATCACAAGCACCATGGTTTGTTGAACGCGATCCTGCTGCCCTACGTCCTGATCGCCAACCGCGACACGATTGCCCCGGACATCGCCCGCCTGGCGCGTTATCTGGAACTGCCACAACCCGATTTCGACGGTTTTCTCGATTGGGTGCTGGACCTGCGCAAACGCCTGGGCATTCCTCACTCGCTGGGTGAGATCGGTCTGGATGCCGACGCGGCGTCCTGGGTGGGCGAACAGGCGCTGGCCGATATTTCCTCGTCGGACACCAATGCCTGTGTCCTCAGCGCTGACGACTACAGCCAGATTTTCCGCAATGCCGTACACGGCGTTCTTCAGGGAGTACGACCATGACTGCCGCCCATTACATCGATGGACGTTGGGTAGAAGGCGAAGGCGTCGACTGCCTCACCGTGTTCGACCCGGCACTGGGTCAACCCTTTGCCGAGCTGATCGCAGCCAGTGCTGCGCAGGTCGATCAGGCCATTGCCGCCGCGCGCCAGGCGTTCCCTGAATGGCGCAGCCTCGGTGCAGTGCAACGAGCCGCCTATTTGAAAGGGTTTGCCGAGCAGATCGAAGCACGCCGCGAAACACTGATCGCCCTGCAAATGCAAAACAACGGCAAACCCCGCCATGAAGCCGTGGTGGATGTCGATGATGCCGTCGCCACTTTCAACTACTACGCCAGCCTGACCGAAGGGCTGGACGATCGGCAGAACCTGGACGTAGCGTTAGCCGTACCGGGTTTCAACGCCCACACACGCCTGGAGCCGGTGGGCGTGGTCGGCCTGATCGTGCCGTGGAACTTCCCGCTGGTCACCAGCGCCTGGAAGATCGCACCCGCTCTGGCTGCCGGTTGTACCCTGGTGCTCAAACCGTCGGAAATCACCCCGTTGATCGAGCAGACCTACGGCCAGATCGCGGATGCGCTGGGCCTGCCCGCAGGCGTGCTGAATATCGTTGGCGGTAAAGCCGAAGTGGGCGCGGCGCTGAGCAACCATGCAGGCATCGACAAGCTGTCGTTCACCGGCAGCAACGCCGTCGGCAGTCAGGTAATGCGCAGTTCGGCCGCCCATTGCCGGCCTGTCACCCTGGAGCTGGGAGGCAAGTCCGCCATCCTCGTGTTCGACGATTGCGACCTGGACCAGGCCGTTGAATGGATCGTCGCCGGTATCTGCTGGAATGCCGGACAAATGTGCTCGGCGACCTCGCGTTTGCTGGTACAGGACAGCATCGCCGATGCGTTGTTGCTGCGTCTGAAGAACGCATTCGAAAAACTGCGCGTGGGCAACCCTGTGATCGACGAAGTTGATATGGGTCCGCTCACCAGTCAGGCGCAGTGGTCCAAGGTTTCGGAGTATTTCGCCATCGCCCGCAGTGAAGGCTTGCACTGCATGACCGGCGGCGACGTGCAGCGCGACCCGGGCTGGTTCGTCAACCCGACGATTTATGCGGACGTGCCCGTTGTCAGTCGCTTGTGGACCGAGGAGATTTTCGGCCCGGTGTTGTGTGCTCATCGTTTCTCTACGGAGCAAGAAGCGTTGGCACTGGCCAACGACAGTCGCTTTGGCCTGGTGGCCACGGTCATCAGCGCCGACCTGGTTCGCGCTGAACGTATCGCCCATGCCCTGGAGGTCGGCCACGTCTGGATCAACTCGATCCAGGCCGTGTTCGTCGAGACGTCCTGGGGCGGCACCAAGGGCAGCGGGATTGGCCGTGAACTCGGGCCGTGGGGCCTGGCCGCGTACCAGTCGGTCAAGCACGTCACGCGCTGCCTTGGCTGATTGACCTACAGATTGTGCTCGAACAGCAAGTCTTCGATAAAGGCCCGGACTGCTTCGCTTTGCGGGTGTCCCACATGGGTGATCATGCTGTGCTGCACCTCATAGCGCAGCGTCTGCGGCTGGAGGGCACGCATCTGCCCGTTCGCAAGCCAGGGCCTGGCGTAATGGGCCGGGAGATACCCCAGGTGTGTCCCGGCCAGAACGCCATGGGCCACGGCTTCCATATGATGGGCCGTGGCTGAGGCACGCTCGGGTGTCACCGGCAAGACCTGATCGGCCGGCAGGAAACCATGCTTGATCCAGTCACTGGCTTGCAGTTGTTCGACACTCGGCGCAGGTACTTCGAACAAGGGGTGTTTATTTCCGCAGAAAATACCGATCTCTTCCTTGTACAACGGCTGATAGGCCAGCGTCGGCAATGGCCGGCTGAAATAGGAAATCGCCAGGTCGAGTTGCCCATCGATGACTGCCAACTCCAGCTCGGTCGGTGAATTGACGAAGATGTGCACATGCATGTCATGTTCACGCTGATAGAAGCGCGCGATGGCCGCATCGATCCGGGCAGTCGGCAAGGTCGCGATGTTATCGGCCAAACCGAGGTACAGATCCCCCACCAGCCGTCCGGCCAGACTCTGTGCTTCGTCGCGAAAAGCATCCACCGCACCAAACATTGCTGATGAAGCCTTGAGGATCCGCTGGCCTTTTTCGGTCAAGCGAAACCCGCCTTTACCGCGTTCGCAGATGCGATACCCGAGGCGTTTTTCCAGTCCGGAGATGTGCGTGCTGATGTTCGATTGGCTCATGTTCAACTCGGCCTGCGCAGCCGTGAATCCACCACACTTCACGACAATGGAAAAAATGCGCAGCAGGCGCAAATCCATGTCCGTCACGTTTCTGAGCACTGGTTAATCCTCTTCAGCCATGCTTTTAATCGGCCAATCCCGGCAAAAGTTTCTCGACGACCTAAGCCGCTCGCTCCAGGGCATCGAGCAAACCAAAAAACTCCCGCGATAGTTTATGCCGAGGGGCCAAATGGATGATGGGCACTGAAACTTCGTGAGACTCACGCATCTTCACGGAGCTGCTCAGATAAACCGGCAGCACAGGCAAACCTTCTGCCAACAGTTCATCAACGAGGTTTTGGTGCAAGCCGGTATACCCGATGAACTGGTTGACCACCACCCCTTCCACCCTCAGCGATTCATTGTGATCCAGGCGTAGCTCTTCTACCTGCGCGATCACGCGATACAGCGCCTGGCGGGAAAAACTGTCGCAGTCGAACGGGATCAGCAGACTGTCCGCCGCCACCAGCGCACTGAAGGTGTAGAAATTGAGTGACGGAGGTGTATCGATATAGATGCGCTCATAATCCTCGGACAGTTCAACCAGTAGCTTGCGCAGCTTGTTGATCTTGTATCTGGACTCGAGTTTCGACTGCAGGTCAGCCAGTTCGGAGCTGGCAGTCACCAGGTGCAGGTTGTCGTAGGAGGTCTCGGTGATGACCACTCGATTCCTCCTGCCTTCGAAGCCGCCGGACAGTGTTTGTTTGAAAAAATCGGCGATGCCCGCCGGGATGCTTTCGTTGAGCAGCCCTGTCAGGTAGTGAGTCGAGTTTGCCTGAGGGTCGAGATCCACCAGCAGCGTCCGGTAGCCTTCGGCAGCACTCGCTGCGGCAAGATTGCAGGCAATACTGGATTTTCCAACACCGCCTTTCTGATTGAACACCACACGACGCATAAGGCTTGCTCATCCATGAAAAAGGCCAAAGGCCGACTGAAGGAAAATGTAAGGGCTCGTGTCAATTCTATGACCGAAATATTTCAGTATTACGACAGCATATAACGTAAACACTGATCCAGAGCGGTTGCCTGGCAATTCAGCCTACTTGCAACGCAATGGGTGCAGCCGAAAACGTCAGGAACTTCAAGCTCGCGACGTCTGGATTCTGTAGCGAGCCCCCGAAAATAACGCTGATCGGTCAACTACACTAATTCGACACATGTCTGCACCGAGACTTCGACCATGGCGACCAATACCGCAATCGTATTCGCTGGCGGCGGCAGTCTGGGTGCGGTGCAGGTGGGTATGTTACGGGCCCTGGTCGAGGCCAATGTTCGATTCGACATGGTGGTTGGCGCTTCGGTAGGCGCTATCAACGGTGCGTACTTTGCCGCCAGGCCCGATTCCGACGGCGTCGAGGCACTCGCCGGTTTCTGGCGCGGGTTGAGTAAAACCGACATCTTTCCCCTCTCCTGGCTCGATACCTGTCGAGGACTGATCAAACGGCGCGGCTTTCTGTTGCAGCCGGCGGCCTTGAACCGATTGCTGGGTCAGGCACTGCCCATTCATCGCATCGAGGAGGCGGCGCTGCCCCTGCACATCGTCACCACCGACCTGCTCAGTGGTGCCGAGACCGTTCTGTCCAGTGGCGAACTCGAGCAGGCGTTACTCGCCAGCGCTGCCATCCCGCTGGTATTCCCCTGCGTACAAATCGCCGACCGGTTCCTGGTTGACGGCGGGGTCGCAAGCAATACACCCATTTCGACTGCCGTCGCCCTCGGCGCCACCAACGTCGTGGTCATCCCCACCGGCATAAGTTGCGCCCTGACACAACCACCCCGAGGCCTGGTCGCCTTGGCCCTGCACACCGTCAACCTGATGAGCATGCGCCAACTGGTGAACGACATCGAACACTTCCGCACGCTCACCCGCCTGCACATCGTCCCGCCCTTGTGCCCTGTGGATGTCTCGGTGTTCAACTTCGACCAGACCGAATCCTTGCTGCAGCGCGCCTATGAGCAGACCCTCAGGTGGCTGGAACGTGGGGGGCTGGAACGCACCAAGGTACCGGGTGCCCTGACCATCCATTCACATGCCCATGAGCATTGAGAACCGCCCGGTCGCCCCTAAGGAGGTCAACCATTTATGCACTGTGTCCTTTTTTTGAAACCCGATGAACCAACGGTCCGGGGCACAGCCCCAGGCACTTTTGTCTGACACCTTGTAATGGAGAAGCCAGCATGAGCACCCTGCAACTTCACCCTGCACTGGACAATGGTATCCAGCCCGCCGCCGCCAATTTCACCGGCGGCACCCTGCAATGCCTGTGTGCGACCGATAAGGTCGAGGTCAGGATCGACGCACAAACCCTGCATAACCACGCGTGCGGTTGCAGCAAATGCTGGAAACCGAAAAACGCGATATTCGCCGTCATCGCCGTAGTGCCACGGGATAAGGTCAGCGTCATTGCCCACGGCGAAAAGCTGGCGATTGTCGACGAAAGCGCGACTGTCCAGCGCCACGCCTGCAAGCAATGTCACGCCCATCTCTTTGGACGCATCGAGAACAGGAACCATGCGTTTTATGGCCTGGACTTCGTCCACACCGAGCTTTCGCCACAGAGCGGGTGGGCTGCACCGGGATTCGCCGCGTTCGTGTCCTCCATCATCGAAACCGGCACACCGCCAGCGCAAATGAAGGCCATCCGCGAACGCCTGCGTTCGATTGGCCTGGAACCCTATGACTGCCTGTCTCCGGACTTGATGGACGCACTGGCAACCCATGTCGCCAGACAGAAAGGCCTGCTCCCAGCCGCCTGATTGATCGGTTGCCGCGGTTTCTTTCCGGACCGCGGCTTCCCTGCTCCTCAGTAACTCTCTTTGCGCAGCGAGCGCCTGACCTCAGCCTGTATGGCGTAAGCCGGCGCCTCCACCGCATTGAAGTCCTGGGTATAGCGTTGGGCAAATCCCTGCACTCCCCACTCCTGATATTGCTGCACATGTTTTAGCTCGTGAGCCCAGAGCGCGATGTCCTGTTCGGCGGACTGAGTGTCCCGGAAGAGGATGATATCGATCAGTGTCACGGCACCGACGTCGGGGTTTTGCAGCATGGCATTGGCGGCAGTGAGTTGGCCGTTGTCGCTGATTTTGTAGCGCGCGGTATCGAGGACGCCGGGGTCGTACCAGCGCAGCAGTTGCTCGCGGATGTGCGCTGGCATGGGTTGGAGATCGGCGCTGGCGGCTTCGGTGCGGGCCTGGGTCAGCCACAGGGCCAGGGCAGGAGCCGCGAGCTGGTAGACGTCGTCAGGCACCAGGTCTGGCAGGCAGATGCAGCCGTCCAGGCACACTTGTTTCTCGCCGGCCGGGCAGACGTTGCTCTGGGCTGGCACTTCAAGTGCCAGGCAAAGAACAGACAACGCCAGCAGGCGCGTGATGATGGGCGGCATTGGGCGCTCCAGATTTTTCCGAGCGTTGTTCATTCCATGGCATCGCGTCTATGCCACTGCCAGGAAAATCAACAATCCTGGCGACCGAGCAGTGAACTCGCCAACAGCGCTTTCAACGCCATCGGCCTGGCGAAATGATAACCCTGGGCCTGCCCTGCCCCCATTTCACGCAGCAGGTCCAGCGTCGCTTCATCCTCGACACCTTCGGCCACCACACTCAGGTCCAGTGATTCGGCCATCCGCACAATCGCCCGGACGATCGCGCGACTGCGGGCACTGGTGGTCAGCTCGAAAATGAACGACTTGTCGATTTTCAAACCGCTGAAACGGTATTGATGCACATAACTCAGGGATGAAAACCCTGCACCGAAGTCATCGAGCACCACCGACATGCCGTTGTCAGCCAGCTGCTGCATGGTCTGGCGGGCAATCGCCGGTTCGGCGACCAGCGCCCCTTCGGTCAACTCCAGGCAGATCCGCGACGGCGAGACCCCGTGCTGTGCCAACAGTGCCAGCACCTCACTGGCGAAGTCGGGGCGCGTCATGCTGTAGCTGGAGCAATTGACGTGCACCGCGGGCCAATTGGCATGTTCGGGCTGTGCGAGGATCGCGGCAATGCTGTTCAGCATGTACAGGTCCAGTCGGCCGATCAGGCGCAAACCCTCGACATCCGGCAGGAATTCGCCCGGCGCGATCACCCGGCCGCCCGGCTGATGCCAGCGGATCAACGCTTCGAGGGCCATCAACTCGCCGGTTTCGACGCTGACGATCGGCTGGAAATACGGCAGCAGTTCGTCAGTGCGCTTGAGCGCGTTGCGCAAGGCCCCTTCTCGCTCGACCTGGTCCGAGACTTCACGACGCACTTCCTGGTTGAACACCGCGTAGCTGTCGCGCCCGGCGCTCTTGACCCGGTACATTGCCGCATCGGCATCGCGCAGCAAGTCGGCGGGCTCGTGGTGGAACTGGCTGTCGGCGCTGACGATGCCGATACTGCAAGACGAAAAAACTTCATGGCCATTGATGAAAAACGGCCGGTCGAACGCCACCAGGATCCGTTCGGCGATTTCGATCATCACCTCCAGCGGGGCCTCGGGAGCCAGCACCGAAAACTCGTCGCCTCCCAGGCGCGCCAGCATGTCGGTGTCACGCAGGCAGCCGCGCAAGCGCTGGGCCGCCTGCATTAACAGGAGGTCGCCAAAATGGTGGCCGAGGCTGTCGTTGACCATCTTGAAGCGGTCGAGATCGATGAACATCACCGCCAGGTGCCCGCCTTCGCTGCCGAACCGTGACCAGGCCAGATTGAGGCGCTGTTGCAGGTAGGTGCGATTCGGCAACCCGGTCAGCGCATCGTGGGCGTTTTCGTGCTGCAACTTGGCATTGGCGTGATCGAGCTCGCGGGTGCGGCTTTGCACCCGGGCTTCCAGCTTGAGGTTGGCGGCATGGATCGCTTCGGCGGCCGTGCGCCGCGACAACGCAGTGTCAATGTGCCGCGACACGAACGTCAGCAGCTCCTGATCACGCAAGGTATAGCTCTCCTGCGAGGTATAGCTTTGCACCGCCAGTACGCCCCGCACCACGTCGTCTTCGAACAACGGGATGCCCAGCCAGGAGTAGGAGCGTACGTTCTCATCGGCCACTTCGATTTCACCCTGCGCAGACAGCCTTTCGGCCTCGGGGGCATCAATCAGGCAAGGCCGGCGCTGGCGGATCACGTACTCGGTCAAGCCCCGACGCCCTCGCCGTGCCGCCGGGGTGGTCGTCTGCCGTTCATCCACGTAATAGGGAAAGGTGACTTCACCGGTCGCGTCGTCGAACAGCGCTATGTAGAAGTTCTGGGCGAACAGCAGATCACCGACGATGCCATGCAAGGTTTGAAACAACTCGGCCATGTCACCAGGCTGGCTGGACAGTTCTGCAATCTGGAACAGCGCGCCCTGCAGATGTTCGGCGCGCTCCCGGTCGGCCACTTCCTGGCGCAATGCGTCGTTGAGTGCCGAAAGCTCCAGGGTGCGACGTATCACCGTTTCTTCCAGGTCCTCCCGGTGCAGAATCCGGTCCAGCGCCATGGCCACGTGACGGGCAACCACCAGGAACAGCGCGCGGTCTTCAGCGCTGTAGATACGGGAAACGTCGTAGACCTGCATCGCCAGCATGCCAAACACCTCATCCGAGGCATTTTTCAACGGCGCGCCCATCCAGAACTCGGGACGATCGCCCACGCAGTAGAAACGCTTTTCGGCCTGGGCCGCGAGAATGCCGGCGGCGTCGATCAGCAGCGGCTGGCCAGTGGTCAATACCTGCCCGGTCAGCGACAGGCGCGAACGGTCAAGGTACTCGTAGTTTTCCGATTCCAGGGCATCAACGTCGATGATGTCGACGTAATACGGGTAGTCGATCTTGCCGGTGTGCGGGTTATACAGCGCGAGATAGAAGTTTTCGGCGTCGATCAGGCTGGCCAGCAGCCGGTGAACCCCTACCAGGAACACTGAGCGGTCACGGGTCGAGCTGGCCAGATAGGTAATTTCATACAGCACACGCTGAGTGAATTGCGCACGGGCAAGGGTATTGGTCTGCAGTTCGATGCCCAAGCGCTGGGCAAACTCGGCGAACACCGGCTCCGCAGCCTCATTGGCTGGCGCGAGCAGCCACCCCAGCACACTTTCGCCTCTACCGGTCGGCCAACGGTGCAAGTTCGAGGTCAGGCAAAAGGCTTCAAACTCTTCATTGGCAACGCTTGAAGGCCATTGCACCCCTGGGTCGCCCTGCCCGACCCAATGCATTTGTTCACCTGCGCGGTAAAACACCCAAGCGGTGGTATGGGCCCAGTTGCGCGCTGAGTCCAGCAATTGCTCGATCGTGTCGTCGTTGCCGGCACAAGCCATGCCGACAGTATCCGGGTTCCCTGGTGGCTGCACTGCGGCAACTTTGCAATGGCTCGTTTGTCGCGGGGAATCGGTCAATGTACGAAAACTCATCAGCGCTCCCTGAGCCAAAAACTGCTGAAACTCACTTGCCGATAGATAGCAATGTGCCATGAGTTTCCCGTCAATAACTTATAAAGGTTTTTTTTATGATTTTGTTCACTTTAAAGCCAACTTTGAGACGGACAACAAGTTATTCGCAACTGGTTGCCCGGCACAACCGTTTCTGCCCGCCACATGCTCGACAACGTCCGGTCTGTCATGAATAGCCAAGGGACTGTCGTCAAATGAAAAGCGCCACCGAATCAGCGGCTTTTTAATGGAGGCTCTAAAAACCTCTGGCGATCGAGCCGACGGACCTGTCCGCGGCGCCTCAGTCACGAGTTGACTGGTACGCCAGGCAGGAGAATAACAATATGAAATTCGTGAAAAGTCTTCTGGCTGCCGTACCCTTCATGGCACTGGCCATTGATGCTCAAGCTAATGTATCGGGTCATGAAGCCGAGCGGCTGGGCACCAGCCTGACGTGGGTGGGTGCCGAAAAGGCCGGCAATGCCGATGGTTCCATTCCGCCCTACAACGGTGGCCTGACCACGGCCCCTTCCAGTTTCAAGACCGGCGACAGCATGCGCCCGGACCCCTTTGCGGGCGAAAAACCGCTGCTGGTGATCAACGGCAAGAACGTCGATTCGTACAAAGGCCTGCTGACCGCCACCACCGTGGCGTTGGCCAAGCGCTACCCCGGCTTTCGCATCGACGTGTATCCGACCCACCGCACCGCATCGCTCCCACAGGCGATACTGGACAACAGCCGCAAAAACGCCACCAATGCCAGGTCCCTGAACGGCGGGATTGCCATCGACAATGTGATGCCCGGGGTGCCATTCCCGATCCCGCAATCAGGCGCCGAAGCGATGTGGAACTTCCTGCTGCGCTATCAGGGAGTCAACATCCATTCCAAGTACGACTCATGGAGCGTCGACACGGCGGGCGTACCGAGCCTGGCTGTCACCGGCGAGGCATTCGTCTCCTTCCCGATTTACGAGAACCTGTCAAAGCCGTTCAGCAGCTCGGACATTTATTATCAGTTGAAACTGTCCTATACCGGGCCTGCGCGCCGAGCTGGCGAGTCGATCATGCTCAAGAACGCCACCAATGCCACAGAGTTTCCTGGCCGCGCCTGGCAGTACATGCCTGCCCAGCGCCGGGTCAAACAGATTTCGATCCTGGCCTACGACACCCCCAACCCCGGCACCGCCCGTGCGCTCGAGCTGTATGACTGGACGCTGGTCGGCAAGCAGGAAATGATCGTGCCGTACAACACCTACAAACTCACCTACGCTCGCGATGCCAAATCGCTGACCACCCCCAATTTCGTTTCCCCGGATTTCGTCCGCTGGGAAAAACACCGGGTCTACGTCGTGGAGGGCAACCTCAAGCCCGGTGCCACGCACATCTACCAGAAGCGCCGCTTTTACCTGGATGAAGATACCTGGGCCGCGTTGGCCTCCGACCAATACGACACCAGCGGCCAGCTGTATCGTGGTTCCTTCGCGTTCTTCAGCCAGAGCTATGACCAGCAAGTCCCGGATGCCACCCCGTTCATGACCTACGACCTGTCGCGTGGCACCTACAACATCAATGGCGTGGTCGGCCCCCATGGCGGCATCCGCTACATCGAGCCGCTGTCGACGGCGCAGTGGGTGCCAGAGTCGATGGCGGGTACCGGTATTCGCTAGGTCTGCGGTGATGCATGACCGATACATGACAAAGCCCCCGGCTCGAAAGGACCAGGGGCTTGAGTTGTCGAGTGGTGCGCGAGCTACAAGGATCAGCTCTCAGAGGAAGAGACTGGTTCCTGACTGGCTTCAGCCGCCAGCTTCAATCGGTCGGCTTTACAAATGTATTTAGGCTTGTTCTTCGGTGCCAGTTTGGCACTGGCCTTTTTGGCCTTCTCCTTGAACAGCTGCTTCAGTTTCTTTTGACGGTTCATGTTGTTCTACTCAGCCAGTAATTCTTCAATGATATCAGCTTGAGACATTCAACCGATTCAACTTTGCGGCGCCATGATCCTGAGCCAGGGCCAGCGAGCCTGATAACTTTTCGCCTTCTGATCGAACAAGTCCGGCCGGGGATTCTTCGGATTGATTCGAAGCAGCCCGTGCTCGGTGTCGGCCAGGCCGTTGGGGGCATGGACCTCGCCCGTTTCAACATCCAGACCGATGCAGGTGCCGGCAATCAGGTAGCGATCAATCCCGTCTCTGGACGACTGAAGTCGAGGGTAATCCCCGCCGAACCGCTGGCGGTACCACAGGTGGACGCGAGCCTGATTCTTGATCTCAATGTTCACGTCGAGGTCCCGGAACAGACGCTGACCTGACTGGATGACCTCATTTTCGGCGTCCCACGACAGGTCATCATCGAAGTAAAAGACATCGTAGTCTTTCACGCCCCACGCTGGTGGTCGCCGGGACTGATGATTCCACACGGCCTGGAACAGACAACCGGCAGTGAGCATGCATTGGCTCAAACCGAGCTCAGGCAAGCGAGCGGAAATTTCTGCGTTTACCGGGTTGGTCATTGCGATCCTGACGAGGCTTTCGACAGTCAATGTCATTTTCATTCCTTAAAAATCGAACGGGTCCCGGCGATCGACAATACCCTCGGTGCTTTGCAAATTCGAGAAGACATTGCCCTTGCTCTCCCTCGGCCAATCTGGCGCGAATCATGCGTGATTCAACGGCATGAAGTCGGTGCTGACTATGCGGATGACACTTTTGAAGCGAGTCGCCCCGGAGTCTACCCCGATAATCGATAGCTTACTGACGAATTGTCGAGGTCAAGAATGACGAACGCAACGATGGAACAAGTCAGCCCGCAAACGCTGAGAAGAGTGATAGTGGCCGCTGGCATCGGCAATTTTGTCGAGTGGTTCGACTTTGCCGTTTATGGCTTTCTGGCCACGACCATTGCCCAGCAATTTTTCCCCAGCGGCGATGCCAGTGCCGCGCTGCTCAAGACCTTTGCGGTATTCGCCGTAGCCTTTGCGTTTCGGCCCCTTGGCGGGATTTTCTTCGGCATGCTCGGTGACCGTATCGGTCGCAAGCGGACCCTTGCGATAACCATTCTGCTGATGGCCAGTGCGACGACCCTGATCGGTCTGCTGCCCGCTTATGCGGCGATCGGGGTCATGGCGCCGATTCTTCTGTCCCTGATCCGTTGCGCCCAGGGTTTTTCCGCCGGTGGGGAATACGCCGGTGCCTGTGCCTACCTGATGGAACACGCACCGAATGACAAGCGTGCCTGGTACGGCAGCTTCATTCCGGTGTCGACGTTTTCCGCCTTTGCCGCGGCAGCCGTGGTGGCCTACGCACTCGAGGCGTCACTGTCGGCCGAGGCAATGGGCAGTTGGGGGTGGCGTCTGCCGTTCCTGATTGCCGCGCCCCTGGGCCTGGTCGGACTTTACTTGCGCTGGAAGCTCGATGAGACACCGGCCTTCCAGGCGGTGACCCAGGAACACGCAGTCGCACACTCGCCACTCAAGGAAACCTTGCGCAACCATGGTGCGGCCATCTGCTGCCTGGGCGCCTTTGTGTCACTGACGGCACTGTCGTTTTATATGTTCACCACCTATTTCGCGACCTACCTGCAAGTCGCCGGTGGCCTGAGTCGCGCCACGGCGTTGCTGGTGTCACTGGTTGCATTGCTGTTCGCCGCGGCAATCTGCCCGTTGGCCGGGCTGTATTCGGACCGGGTCGGGCGTCGAATGACCGTGGTGACGGCTTGCGCACTGTTGATCGTGGTCGTGTATCCATCATTCCTGATGGCCAGTTCCGGCTCGTTCGCAGCCTCCATCGTCGGCGTCATGCTCCTGGCGATTGGCGCGGTGTTGTGCGGCGTGGTGACGGCGGCCCTGCTCTCGGAAACCTTCCCTACCCGTACCCGCTACACCGCTTCGGCGATCACCTACAACATGGCGTATACCATTTTCGGCGGCACCGCTCCGCTGGTGGCGACATGGCTGATCAGCACCACCGGCAGCAACCTGTCGCCGGCGTTCTACCTGATCGCGGTTGCATTGCTTGCGCTGGCCGGTGGGCTGGCATTACCGGAGACTTCAAGGATTTCCCTGCATGACGTTCCGTCGCAGGAGAAAGGCGCAAGCGTGAGCGCTGCGGCCTGAAACACCAGGATCCAGGACTGACTTGATTCGACGTTGCACAGGATTCCTCTGCGCCAGCGCGGACTTGTCATGAAATGAAAAGAAATTGTCGTCGAATGAATGGTCGCCAGCCTCCCCCGTCCATAAATTCCTCCTCGGGCCCGCACGATGAACGCCACGATCTGACGGCGGGCCCGGCCGGCGCAATGCCTGGGTGCCTGTCTGATTCATATGCTCAACATCATAATAATAATCCGAGGGGTCGCAGTGTATGCGTGTGAATTTACCCGTAACCGAGCATGAAAGAGTATTCCCCGCCGAACAACGGTTGATCTCCACGACCGATCTGGATAGCCGAATCACTTACTGCAATGAAGCCTTTGTTGCCATCAGCGGTTTCACTTACGACGAACTGGTCGGTCAGCCCCATAACCTGGTCCGACACCCCGATATGCCACCCGGGGTATTCATCCATATGTGGCACACCATCAAGCAGGGCAAGCCCTGGATGGGCATTGTGAAAAACCGCTCGAAAAATGGTGATTTCTATTGGGTCAGTGCCTACGTCACGCCCATGTATGAAAACGGACGCCTGAGTGGTTACGAATCCGTTCGTTCGCTGCCCAGCCGTGACCAGGTCCGTCGGGCATCCGCACTCTATGCAAGGATGCGGGCCGGCAAGCCGATCGTTTCACGCAGTGCACGGATTTTCCGGCCGCTGCAACACGGGTGGCCATTGCTGATCGCTGGCGGGGTTTCGCTACTCGGTGATCAGTGGCTGCCACAAGTGGCGGCACAGGGGCTGTTGGTGGCGAGCCTGAGTATTGCCTGGTACCTGATCGAGTCCCGGCATCGCAGCGCCATCTCGCGCACCCTGGCCGAACATCCGAAGGCATTTTCCGATCCGTTGGTTGCGCTCACCTATAGCGACAACCACGGTCCCCAGGGTCGGCTGGACATGGCCATGATCAGTGAGGAAGCGCGCTTGCAGACCGCCCTGAGCCGGCTCGTCGATGCCGGGGTCAACGTCAAGGCCAAGGCGGCGCAGTCATCCGGGCTTGCCGGCGCGCAGGCGCAGTCCCTTGACCGTCAGCGCAGTGAAACCGACCAGTCCGCCGCCGCCATTTCACAGATGGCCGCGACCATTTCGCAAGTCACCCAAAACGTCATCAGCACCGCACAGGCCGCGTCCGAGGCCGACCAGTTGACGCGTGAGGGCAGTGAGCTGGCTCAGCAAAGCCTGAGCGCCATGGCAACCATGCATGAGGCGGTCAACGAGATTGGCCAGGCGGTCAATGCATTGGCGAGCCAAACGCAATCGATCGGCAGTGTCGTCGATGTCATCACGTCCATTGCCGAACAGACCAACCTGCTGGCGCTCAATGCGGCGATCGAGGCGGCCCGGGCGGGCGAGCAAGGTCGCGGTTTTGCAGTGGTTGCCGATGAGGTGCGCTCCCTTGCGCAACGCACTCGCACATCCACCGAACAGATTCACGGCATCATCGATTCACTGTATATCGGTGCCGATCGCGCCGTATCGACGGCCAACCGTGGCGAGCAGATTTCCCGCGATAGCATGCAGCGTGTCGAGGCGGTGCAGTCGGCTCTGGTCGGAATCAGCGAGGCCGTCACCCGGATTACCGGTATGAGCCAGCAGATGGCCTCGGCGTCTGAAGAGCAAAGTCACGTGGCTGAAGACATCAATCAACAGATCACGCGCATTGCCCAATTGTGTGATCACAGCGCCGGGCAGGCCAAGCAAGGCGCCGCGATCAGCCAGGATCTTGAAGCCATGGCCGAGTACTTGCACAGCCTGGCCGAGCGCTTCAACCGCTAGCATCGACAGGACGATTCAGGTGTTGCGGGCCAACCACCCCGGATTCACACGCTACGCTACTGCCTGAGGTTTTCCGGACATCAGGCATCAACGTAGCGAAAAAGGGGAATCAACCCGTGCAGGCACTCTTTGCGTTTCTCAATGCCAACCCCTACATGCTGCTGTTCCTTGTGGTGAGCCTGGCGGTGCTGATTGGCCGCTTCACCATCAAGGGTTATGGGTTGGGCACAGTCGGCGGCGCCATCGTGGTTGGCTGTGGCATAGCCATTGCCGCATCCCTCTATGGCGTCACGTTCAAGCTCGACACGTTCACCATGAACCTCTTCTACTACCTGTTCATGTACGGGGTCGGCTTGCGCGTCGGTCCCTCCTTCTTCAATAGCCTGAAGGATGACGGGCTGAAGTTCACCCTCCTGGCGGTCATTTGCAGTGCGTTCAGTCTGGCCGTGGTGGTCGTGGGCACCCGTCTGTTGAACTTGCCGACAGGCGCGGCCGGCGGAATCCTCGCCGGGGCCACGACCATGTCCTCGGCCATCGGTTCGGCCGAACAAGCGGTGACCTCAGGTGCCGTTCACCTCGCACCGGGCGACACGGTCGAGGGGGTGTCCGCGATGATTACCCTGTCCTATGGCATTACTTACATCTGGGGCACCGTCGGCATTGTACTGATGTGCAAATACATGCCGCGCTGGTGGGGTGTCGATGCCAAGGCGGCAGCGCGTCGTTATGAAGAACAGCACGGGATGCATGATCTCGAAGATGATGGCCTCACCGCTGACAAGGCCTTCGGATTGCGTGCGTATCGCCTGGATAACGGCACGACGGCCGGTCTCACCATCCGCCAATTGCTCGCTCGATTCCCTGAATATCGTGTCGTCAATGTGCATCGTGGCAATGAGTCGGTAGGGGCAGGTCCTGATATCCAGTTGCAGTTGGGCGATGTGATTACCCTTGGCGGCACACGGACGGGCCTCACCGCCAACATCGGTCTGATCGGCCCGGAGGTCGATCACGCCAAGGCACTTGCCGTAACACTGGATCATGCGGAGATCCTGGTGACCGAGAAAGCCGTCATCGGCAAGAAGCTCAAGGAGTTCCGTGGATTGGACCTGGCCGGGCAGGTCCAGCTGACTCGCATCCAGCGCGGCGGAGTACCACTGCCCGCGGGGCCGGAGACCACGTTGCAGCGCCGCGACGTGCTTTTCGTCACCGGCCTGTCCGGCGCGGTGCAGCGCGCGGGCGAGTTGTTCGGCGTCATCGCCCGGCCCAGCAGCATGACCGATTTGTTGACGCTGTTTGCCGGAATGACCCTGGGGCTGCTGATCGGTTTGATCCAGTTCCCCGCCTTTGGCGCTTCTGTCGGCCTGGGTAGCGCTGGTGGCCTGATGGTGTCGGGCATCATCGTCTCGTCACTGTCCTCGCGCCTGCGTTTCTTCGGCAATACGCCAAGCGCTGCGCGTAACATCCTTGAGGACATGGGCCTGCTGGTGTTCGTTGCCATTGTCGGGATCAATGCCGGCGCCACCCTGCTCGCTCAGCTGACGGGAACGCTCGCCTTGCAGATATTCCTGGTGGGGTTCGTCGCCTGCATGCTGCCGCCGTTCGCCGTCTGGGTGGTTGGCTATCACTTGATGAAAATCAATCCGGCGGTACTGATGGGCGGGATGGCCGGTGCCCGCAGTCATTCCGGGCCGTGCATGGAGGCCGCGGCGGAGATTGGCAGCAACGTGCCGTGGGTCGGTTTTCCCGTAGCCTTTGCCGTCTCGGGAATCCTGCTGACGGTCCTTGGCTACTTCGCCATGGTCCTCGCCAATTGACGCTGCACACCTGTAGGAGCGAGCTCGCTCGCGATGGACTCAAGAACGCTGCGTTCATTCAATGAACACGCGTTTTCGTTGCCGACCATCGCGAGCAAGCTCGCTCCTACAGAGAATCCGTCAGGGTAATGCATACACCCTGAACAGGTTTTTCACGGTCAGGTTGGTCCCACCCAGATACTGGTCGTAGGCCTTTTCCACGAAGCCCGATTGATAGGCTTCACTCAGGGCCATATCGACCAGCAAGCGGAAGTCTTCGTCGTTGCGATCCACGATCATCGCCACCGGCGAGTACTCGAAGATGCGATCCAGGATCATCAGGTTGCCGGCCGCGCCTTCCTTCGCCACTGCGTTGCGCAGCAGCATGCGTTCGGAGAAGAAGGCATCGGCCTTGCCTTGTGCCACCAGCTTGATGCCTTCGTCGATGTTGGCCACGGTCACCAGTGAGGCGATCACGTTGAGCAGGCGCATCTTCTCGCGAATCCAGTCTTCGGTCACCCCGCCCTCGAGGGTCGCATAGGTCTGGTTGGCCAGGCCATTGTTGATGCTGGCACGCCAGGTCGGGCCGGTAATGGCGACCTTGCCATTGAGCACATTGAGCAGCGGTTCGGCAGCATCGTTGCGCACCACCACCGAAAGGCCGGCGGTGTAGATCGGTATGGAGTAGCTGATCATTTTGCGCCGCTCCAGGGTGGGCGGCGTCGGTGTGCAGAGGATATCGACCTTGCCCTGGCTCACGGCACCGACCTCGTCCGAAATCTGGACAGGCTGGTAGCGCACTTGCAGGTCGGGCAGGCCCAGCTCGCTCTTGAGCTTGTCGGCGACTTTCAGGCACAGGTCGATGGCATAACCGCTGGCCTTGTCGCCTTCCTGCTGGCTGAAGGGGGCCAGGTCAGGCAAGTAGCCCAGGGTAAAGGTGTGGTTGCTGCGCACGCGTTCAAGGGTATTGGCCCCGGCCACTAGCGGCAGCGTCGAGAGTGCGAAGGCCAGCAGCAGTCTGGTGGTTGTGGCAAATGGTACGTTCATGTCCGGTTTCCCCGTATGCAGATGTCTGTGCAGTCCTGATGGCCACGCCTAAGGATTGCCGGCCCTGGCCTGATTGGCCGATGGCGCTTCGGTGAAGCGCTTGGCGAGGAATCCATAGAGCAGGTAGCCGACAGCGAGCACCAGGGTGCCGCCCATCACTGCGTCCTTGCCGCAGGCATACAGGGCGTACAAGGAGTAAGTTATCGCAATGAGCAGTACCACCACATTGCGCGAGTAGATTGCTTGCGAGACCCCGGCCTTGTACATGATCACCAGCAGGCCCGTGAGCGCAGTGATATAGGGGATCAGGTTGGTGACCGCTGCCAGGCTGACCAGCTTGCTGAACTGGGCGGCGGCGTCGGGCGAGATGGTCGACAGGGCCATGAGGGTCTGCAGCACGCCGCAGACGATCATGCCGACGACGGGCGCATTCATCGAGTTGACCTTGCTGAACAGCTTGAGGAACAGGTTCTGGTCAGCCGTCATCTTCGCGGTTTGCGCCAGGGTGAATTGCCAGCCCAGCAGCGAACCGACACAGGCCATGACCGCCAGGGCCATGACGATATTGCCGACCATCGGGCTGAATATCGTGGCGTAGACCAACGCGAAGGGCGCCGAGGATTTGGCCAGGTCAGCATTGGGGATGATGCCCTGGATGACGGTGGTCGACAGTACATAGACCACGGCGGCACCCAGGGTGCCGAACAGGCAGGCCAGCGGCACGTTGCGCTTGGGGTTTTCCACGGCATCGGTGGCCTGGGCCGCCGACTCCATGCCCAGGAAGGCCCACAGGGTCAAGGGTATGGCTTTGGCGACGGCTTCGGAAATCGGCAGGCTGTTCGGGTTCCAGGCCGCGGCCAGCACATCGGGCTTGAACCAGAACCAGCCGATGATGCTCAGGCCCGCGACCGGAATGATCACGCCCCACACCGTGAATGCGCCGATCTTGCCGGTGATACCGGGGCCACCGAAGTTGGCGAAGGTGGTCAGCCAGATCAGCGCGATCGTGCCGATGCACAGCGGAATCGCCCCCGTGCCCAGCCACGGCACGAAGGCCGTCATGTAGCCCACCGCCGAAATGGCCACGGCCACGTTGGCGATGGCCAGTGACAGGAAGTACAGGTACGAGCAGAGGAAAAACCCCGACTTCGCATGGGCTTCTTCGGTATAGGCAGACAAGCCGCCAGAACGCGGACAGAAGACCCCGCATTGGGCAAAGCAGTAGGCGATGGCCATCGAGCCGATCGCGGTGAAAACCCATGACAGCAGCGAGACGGCGCCCAATTGCGCCATGTTGGTGGGCAACATGATGATGCCCGAACCCATCATGTTGACCGTGACCAGCGTCGTAAGCCCCATCAGGCCCATTTTCTTGCTTGAATCAGCCATCGCAAACTCCTTGCCTTGTTCAGAGTCTTGAACCTGGCCTGGCGACGTGCAGCACGCAGCCGGACAGGGGCTAATGCTCACTGCTTGACTAGGTAAACCTTGCGGGACGGGTGCTGCGCAGGATGATGCTGTCGTCGTGTTCCTGAGTCATGGTCACGATCAGGACGAAGAAGCGCTGCGCCAAACAGGACAATGGCACCGGTATCTCGAAAGCAATCCCGGGCCGTATCGCTGGCCGCGATTTTCAAAGCGTTCATAACCAGAATCTCTCGGTCTGTTTGACGTTGAAGTTCCTGGGACAAGTCCTGTGGAGGCATCATGTCCCGAGGTCAGGAGCGATTGCCCTATTGGGTATAGTTCAAATTTACAAACTGTTACTTCTTGCCGGATTTTTTCCGGACCTTTTTTGTCTGGTTCATGGCGATGCAACACCCCATCGGTTGCCTTCAACCTTTGGGGGTGCTGCTCATTCAGTCATCAAGTGCGCCCTGCGGTACCCGTGACCGGTAAATCCCCCAGCAGCTTGAGCCCGGTGCTTTTCACGAAAGCCTCATAGTCCATCGGCCTCTCGATACGGGTTTCACCGTTAGGCAGCACGTAGGCCCAGGCACGTTTGGAGGATGCGTCGTACACCAGCTTGAACAGGCGCGTTGGCACCCAGACCTGGTTGTCGCCGATGGTCGAGTGGCCAGGGTCAAACAGCGGACCGGTAAAGACAAACACGTTGCCATCGGCGCGCTTGGCAAACTTCCTGACATCCGACTCGACCTTGCTCCAGATCTTGCGGTTGCAGCAGGATCAACACCTTCAAACCCAAGTGCCCCCAAGTCGAGTTCATCGTCGAAAACGTCGACCACTCGCACTGGATTTTTTTCGGTTACGTAATCGTCCAGGCACTCCGGCAGCAGAGTCACTTGCGTCCGGGCCTCACCTTCAATAAATCGCTTCATGATCGCCCCCGCTACGATCTCGACGATCAGAAGATGAGACAATTGCGGGAGTTTTCACACAGTCTGGGTCGTTGACTACCCTTGGCGACAGGCAACAGTCGGCCAATAGCTGCCCTTGCAACAGACTTCCATCTGAAGTGGATATCCGCATTAAGGTTGTTTAACTGTCTGTAGTAGATCTTGTTACACGATGCGAAGCAGATCTGATACGAAATGCGTCAGCCAGCAGAGTAATCCATTATCGATACCTGCTGACTGAGCTTTAATTGACTGACTCCGTGTTCAACGCTGAATACATTGTGGGTCTTAGTGCCCCAGTATTTTCGACAGAAAGAGCTTCGCCCGCTCCGAAGACGTCCCGTTAAAGAATGCTTCAGAGGATGTGTCATCAATGATCATCCCCTCCTCCATGAATACCACCCGATCTGCCACGCGTCGAGCAAAGCCCATCTCATGGGTGACCACCATCATCGTCATGCCATCCTTGGCTAGCGACACCATCACGTCCAACACCTCGTTGATCATCTCAGGATCCAGCGCCGAGGTTGGCTCATCGAAGAGCATGATGACCGGATCCATTGATAATGCCCGGGCGATGGCAACACGCTGCTGCTGACCACCTGAGAGCTGCGCCGGATACTTGTGGGCATGTGCGCTGAGGCCCACACGCTCAAGCAATGCCATACCTTTGGCTTTCGCATCGTTTGTCGGGCGATGGAGTACCTTCGTTTGTGGCAACGTGAGGTTCTCAATGATCGACATATGGGGGAACAGTTCGAAATGCTGAAACACCATACCCACTTGCTGGCGCAACCTTGGCAGGTCAGTTTTTGCGCTGCCGATCGACTGCCCATTCACCAGGATTTCGCCTTTCTGAAAAGACTCCAGACCGTTGACCGTCTTGATCAATGTCGACTTGCCTGAACCTGAAGGCCCGCACACCACCACAATTTCGCCTTTACTAACGTGCGTCGAGCAGTCTTTCAGGACTTGCAAATTTCCGTACCATTTATTTATTCCGCGCATTCTGATGCAGTGGGGCTGAACATCTGCAGCGAAGCGGGAAACCGATGAAACAGCGGCTTTAGTCTGAATCATTTGTCGAAATACCCCGCGCGAATAGAGGCGCCGATCAGATTGACAATCAAGCGTCCCGCTGTCACGCAGGTGAGGTTGCTTGCGTTGTCTTTGCCCGGCTGGATTTCAACGATATCCATACCAACGACCCGTCCTTTTTTCACCAATCCGTGAATGAGCTTGCGTGCCTGTAAGAAAGTCACGCCACCTGGTGCCGGACCATCGACAGCGGGCATGATGGTCGGATCGAGACCGTCGGCATCAATGGTCAAGTAGTAGTTTCCACCATCGGGAATACGCGAAAGCACCGCATCCATGCCAATCTCATGCAATTCATAGGCACTGATCAACTCCGCACCATACTCGCGCGCCACCTCGAGATCTTCGGGGCGTGCGCTACCTTGAGCACGCAATCCGATCTGGAAGATACGGCCGACATGGGCCATTTCGGAGGCTCGACGTATTGGACTGGACAACCCCTCCTTGATCCCGTTCACGTCGTCGCGCCAGTCAAGGTGCGCATCGATATGGATGATGGTGATCGGGTCGAGACTGTCGTAGGCCCGCAAAACGGGGGTGGTAATTCCGTGATCACCGCCAAGAATGACTGGCAACGCTCCTGCTTTGAGAAGCTGGCGTACGGCCTGCTCGGCACGCTCATAGTGCTCACCCGGTTTGGCGACATCGGGCAATACATCGCCACAGTCAATGAACCGGATATCGCTACGACCTTGCAGCAGCGGGCCATCGATATCGAAATCGTAATGCCGCGGATCACGCACCATGCGATCAGTGAGCTGACGTATTGCTTGCGGCGCATTGGTCTGGTCATTGGTGTATGAGCGTGGGCCGTAGGGCGAACCAAAAGGCATGCCAAGTACCGCAATATCCGCCTGTTGAAGGTTTTCCAGATCGGTCATCAGTTCTGAATAAAGCAGGGTCTGATGGTTGGTACGTGGAGCGACAGTCAGATTCTTCATAAAAAAACTCCTAAATGATGGGATTTTCTAGCGATGCCGCCAGTGTCTTTCACGGGCTTCCAAAGCCTGGCCAAGTGCATCGAGGACAATGCTCGACAGCCAATAGAGCAATGCAGCGGTGCCGAGCACTTCGAGATATGCGAAGGTGTCAGCGGTCATCAGATTGCTCTGATAGGTCAGTTCAGGAAGACTGGTTACCGAGAAGATCGCGGTGTCCTTGAACATCATGATGATCAGGCTGGTAGTAGGCGGGATCAGGTAACCAAAGCTCTGCGGCACGACCACGTAGCGCTGAACCTGCCAGACGGAAAACCCCAGTGACCGCGCTGCGCGCGCCTGACCGGCCGGCACGCTCTTCAAGGCGGCGCGTAGAATTTCGCTGAAATACCCGGCCGTATAGAACGCAGTGGCACCAATGGCGATCGCAAAGGATGAGGCTTGCACTCCCAGTTGCGGCAGGCCAAAAAACAGCAGATACACCACGATCAGGAACGGTACATTTCGGACAAGTTCGACATAACAACGGGCAAACAGCCTTGGCAACCGATGCTGGGAATCGGCCATGTAAGCGAACAGAGCACCGATCAACATCCCCAGCGGAATACCTATGGCACTGACCGTCGCGGTGATTTTCAGCCCCTGCAACAACGCCGGGATTACGTGGCTGATCACATCAATATCAATGGGCATTTGGCATCACCTTGGCAATGCGGCGCTCGATAAGTCGCGAGATCGACGAAGCGCACAGCAGAATAAGGAAGTAAACGACCGCTGTTGCGCTGAATACTTGCAGCGGCAGATCGCTTTGCAGCGTCGCATTGCGAGCCACGGTAGCGAGCTCACTGACGGCAATGATCGACAGTAGTGATGAGGCTTTGAGCAGTACGGTGTACTCGTTGGTCAGCGGAGGAATGGAGCGATGGAACATCTGCGGCAACAGCACGTAACGCCACTTCTGATGAGCGCGCATCCCTAATGCCTGGGCGGCTGAAACCTGCCCTTGAGGAATCGAAGTCAAAGCGCCCCGCAGGATTTCACTGATGTAGGCCGCCGTGTTGAAAGACAGGGCCAGGATCCCCGCCTGTAGTGGTGTCAGCGAAATACCAATCAGGCTTGGCAAAACGAAATACGTGATAAGCAACTGAATCAGCAACGGAGTGCCACGGATGGCACTGACGTAGACCATCACTGTGTATCGACCAATCGGTCCTGCTGCGACTCTCAGGAGAAGTAAAAACACACCCAACCCGAGCCCAATGAGAAAAGCCAGGCTACTTGCGATAAGTGTCGTTGCCGCACCTTGTAACAGCCCATCGAAAAACGGTCCCAACGCGGTGTGGGTACTTATCCAACTCGTCATTATCGGACCCTCCACTTAGAGGGCCGCTTCAGGCAGGTACCCTGAAGTCGGTAATGTCAGTGTTTCGCCGAACCATTTTTTCTGCAGCTCGGCCAACTTTCCGGTAGCACGCATCTCATCAAGCGTTTCGTTGATAAAGGTGCGCACTTCCGGATTTTTGGCATTGACTACCCAAGCCAACAGCTTGGCATCGCCAACCTCGCCAACCGTTTTATAAATGTCCGGCTGACGGCGCATTTGCACAGCAAATACGTTACTGGGTAGAACACCCACATCGATGGAGCCATTGGCGATCGCCAGACCGACATCGGGATAGCCCTGGAATAGCTTAAGCTCAGCGTAGCCCTGCCCTTTGCTGGCTTTGAGTTCTCGCTCGTATTCCTGCAGTGCTTGTTGGGCTGAAGAACCCATCTGGGTCCCCACCACTTTGCCTGCTACATCCTCGGGGCTGCCGACAGTGGTGTTGTCCGCCTTGACGACGAACAATGAGCGGACGATACCAATGGGCTGACTGAAAGCGAACCGTTTGGCACGCTCAGGTGTGATCCCGACGGAAGTGGCCACGAAATCAAATTTGTTACTCATCAAACCGGGAAGCAAACCGTTGAACGGCAAGTTCAACTGCTCCAGCTCAACGCCGAGTTTTGCGGCCATTTGCTCCAGAATATCGTGGCCGTAACCCACAACCTTACCGTTTTCAACGAATTCATAAGGTTCGTAAGCGGCTTCGGTTCCCACTGTCAGCTTGCCACGCTGCTTGATGTCGGCAAGCGTGCCTGCCTGAGCTAATGCGAAGGTGGAAGTACAGATAACCAGCGAGGTCAAGAGCACGGCTTTGACGATGCTTCGGCGACTGGGTGTTGTCATGATGCGGTCCCCCATTTCTTGGAGTGTTGTATTTGTGAAGGTTGCTGAAACCAAATTAGCCAGTGCGAAAGCGCAAGTAAAATCACTTTATTGGCAATATGGTCTTGGAATCTGATACCTTTTTCCCATGAACCGATTCGACCTTACCGAGCGTGACTTACGCTCTCTGCGTATTTTCTGTGCTGCCGCTGAAGCCGGGGGGTTTGCTGCGGCTGAACGCCGGCTAAATATGACCAAAGCTTCCATCAGCAGGCATATCAAGGAAGTAGAGGAACGTCTGGGTGTACGACTGTGCGAGCGAGGTCCGGCAGGTTTCAAGCTGAGCGCGGCCGGGAGAGTGGCGCTGGAATTGACGACTAATGCACTCAATTCTCTTGAACGAATCAAGCCTGAAATTGATGCGGTACGTGCCGTGATATCCGGCACCGTCTCGATTGGAACTGTCGAGCATATGCTCGCTGATCCAAATTGCCGGCTGACCGAAGCGCTGAAAGAACTGAGACGAAGGGCACCGAACGTTCAGGCAGAAGTAGCCGTGATGACCTTTGCCAATTTAAACCAGGCGCTGCGCGAGCGCCGGGTACAGGTGGCCATTCGCGGGATGTACAAGAAAGAGCGAGCCTTCCATTACCAAAAGCTATTCGTCGAAGAGCATCGCGTATATGTAGCGAAACAAGCGCCGGGCGAGAGACGGCTTCGTCCTCAACTGGTTTATCGGCCGCATCCCTTCGTCGAAGAAGCGCTGGCTACTCATGGTTTTGAACGAGGACCCGAAGCCGCAGGACTGGAAGCTATCGCAATGCTCGTTGAAGGTGGAGGATACGCCGGGTTACTACCGGAGCATTATGTCGAGCTCATCGCCCCGCGTTTCGACTTGTGGGAGTTACCGGACAGCCCCGTGTTCCATAACACCATTTGTGCAATAACCGAGGCCTCTCGCCCTCTGTCACGAAGCGCAGAGCTTTTTCTAGAGATCCTTGAAGAATTGCATGTAAGCGACTCCTCCATCTCGAATCGAAATAGCGCCAGATAGAAAACGAATGGTTCCGGCACAATGAGTCGTTCCAAGTTTCGTAGATGCCTGCCACAGGCGGCTTTGGGTCCAGGCTGTGTGAAAACGCACTAAATACATCGAAAGCTGAGAGCTACGGGCGTTGCCTGCGAAACCAGCAGATGGAAGCGCGAATTGCCCTAGTCAGCTACATAGGCGTTCGTAAGTGCTGTTTGGGCCGCGCCAGCGGCCCAAAGTTGTACACGGACGATCAAGCGACCGGATTCACGCCCTGATCGCTTCCAGCAGCCCTGTGATGCCGAAGATGCTCATCATTCGTTTGAAGTTGCAGGCGAGCACATGAAGGCTCATCTCGGTGCTTACCCTTGGTAGGGTTTTGGTCAGGAAGTGGGTGCTTCCCATCCAGTATTTGAGCGTTCCAAAAGGATGTTCAACGGTCTGTCGGCGACGCCTCATCATCGTTGGACATTTTTCCCGAAAGAACTCCAGCAACGGCTGAAAAGGAGAGGTACCCACGATAAGCAGTACCGTGGGCCTACAAGCACGTATTTTATCTTGAACGATAACCGTCTCCGTATAGATCATTCAGGCAATGTCCTCTCTGAATTCAAGAGCGATTAACCGAACCGGTTACGGGTAGATTGTCCAATAAATCAAGCCCTGTGATCTTTACAAAAGCTGCATAGTCCATTGGCTTCTCGATATGGGTATCGGCGTTGGGTAGCACGTACGCCCAAGCCCTCTTAGAGGAGTAATCATAGACTAGCTTAAACAAGCGAGCCGGCACCCAGACGTGATTATCACCAATGGTTCTATGATCACTGTCAAACAGCGGGCCAGTAAACACAAAGACATCGCCATTGGCTCGCTTGGCAAACTTCCTGACGTCAGACTCGACCTTGCTCCAGATTTTGCGGTTATTGGTAGGTTCCTGCGGCACAATGTTCGAAAGCGCAAAGGACTGGGCCATAGCTTTTTTATTGGGTGCGTCTGCTGCAGCGGCCTGATGGCCTCTGTCCGCTGCAGGGTGTTGTCCTCGGTAATCGCTCAATTCTGACCGTCCACTTTTGGGAATACGGGGGTCCGGATAGAACTGATTGGTGCGTTCCTCCCCTTTGGCATCCAGCAACTGGGCTGCATTCAGGCGTTCGACCACCACCAGCGGGGTCTTGCTGGTTTGCGAGTACAGCACCGCGAAGTTATCGGAACACAATGCCAGGGGTTTCATGGTTGCCGGCACCGTAGCGGTGTTGATCGGTTTCGCTGCCGGGAACAGCTCTGCGCAGCCGTCAAACGATGCCTGCTTCTGTTTGTTCGAGTAGAGGTCCAGGGCCGCGCTCTGGCTGATCGAACCCGAGCGGGACGTTTGTTCATGATGCGCTGCGGGCGGTTTGAGCAGATCCAGCAGGCTGCGGGCTTCTGCCCCGGTCGAGAGCAAAACAAGGGCCGACAGCCCAACTGCAATTTTGCGTAGGTACATGGGTTAAATCTTCGAAAGGGATTGAGGGGGTAACCGTAGGGCGAGTCCCGATTCACGGAACCAGGGGGAGTCTGTTGCTGGTTATGTGGCGGCGAGCATGCTTTCACTGTCCTTGATCAAATGGCCGATGCGGGGCCGGTCGGTTCCGGGCAGTTCGACCACTGTGGGTCGAGCGCGGTTTATTGACCATGCCAGCCCATGTTAGTGCGCAGCAGTGCTGAAATTCTATTGGGTCTTTTGCGCTGTACCAATGTCTGTGGTGGATGACTTATCCAGTACCGCTCGATACCCTTTCGCATCCAGGTGCCTGACGGCAATTCACACACTATCCAGACGAACAAACAATGAAATCCTCCGCCGGTTTGCTGTTGTCAGGTATCGAGCTGGACCGTGCCAGTTCCATCCCCTTGTACCGTCAACTCTACTTGCAGATTCGCAAACAGATTCTCAGTGGCAGGATTCAGGGCGGCGTACGCCTGCCGTCCACCCGGACCTTGAGCAAAGAATTGCAGCTTTCTCGAATCAGCATTCTCAATGCGTTCGATCAACTGATTGCCGAAGGTTTTCTGACGTCGCGGACCGGGGCCGGAACCTATGTCGGCCATGAATGGGAAGGTCGCGGGATTGATGACGATCAGCACCAGCGCCAGCCTCCTCGCCTGTCCGATCTGAGCCAGTCCATGCTGTCGTTGCGCAGCGATCATTTCCGCGGCGTTTCCTATGCTGACTGGGCGACCGGGAGCCCGGCCTCGTTCCTGCCCAGTCACAGCGCTTACGATGCGTTCCCGCAAACTGTCTGGAAGCGGCTGCTGAACCGCCACCTGCACAAACCGACCAAGGCCATGCTCGGCTATGGCGAACTGCAAGGATTGCTGGCCCTGCGCGAGGCGATTGCCGAATACGTCTTTGATGCCCGGGGCATCGATTGCAGTGCCGAGCAGGTAGTCATCGTTTCCGGCGCCCAGCAAGCCTTCAACCTGCTGGGCATGCTGTTGCTCAATCCGCAGGACAGCTTCTGGATGGAGGATCCCGGGCATATCGCGGCGCGCATTGCACTCCAGGCCCAAGGCGGGCTGGTCGTGCCGTTGCGCATCGACGAACAGGGCATCGATATCCGGCAAGGCCTGGCACTGTGTCCTGACGCCCGCCTGGCGTTTACCACCCCTTCCCGTCAGCATCCTCTGGGCATCACCATGAGCTACGCCCGGCGCCAGGAACTCATCGACTGGGCCGCGCGCAATCAAAGCTGGATCATCGAGGACGACTGCGACAGTGAGTTTCGCTACAACGGCCGCCCCTTGCCGGCACTTTATGCCATGGACCAATGGGCCCGGGTCATCTACGCCGGAACGTTCAGCAAAGTGCTCTTCCCCTCGCTGCGACTGGGTTACGTGATACTGCCGAACGCCTTGATCGAACCCTTCTGTACCCTGCGGGCGGTCATGGATCGCAGCCCGCCCACACTGCTACAGGCCGTCACGGCAGACTTCATGCGCGAAGGCCACTTTCTCGGGCATATTCGGCGCATGCGCGCGCTGTACCAGGCTCGCCAGCAAGCACTGGTCGAACAGCTGCAGCAACGCCTGGGCACGTTCTTCAGGATCACGCCCGTGGAAGCCGGCATGCACCTGATCGCCTGGTTACCCGCGCATCTTGATGACGACATGCTGGCCAAGGAACTCGGCCAGCATGACATTCATACCTATGCCCTGAGCGACTACTGCCTCGAGCATGTCTTGCCGCCAGCGCTACTGATCGGTTTTGCCAGCACCCCCGAGGACCAGGCCCAGGCGCGCGTCGAAGCACTTGCCCAGGCCTTGGGCAAACTGGGCTACCTGCAACAGGCCACTTGACCCAAGGCAAGTGGTCTTATGATTTAACTGATAATGGATCTATCGAGAGTTCCTGACTGGCGCGATAAAGGCTGCGCCGGCAGACCCGGCGTCTGAACCAGGAACGACTCGAATGAACAATAAGATCCAGGAACGCTTCAACGCCTTGCTCAGCCACAAGGCTGTCGAGGCCGGGGCTCCTCCCGTACTGACCGAGGCCTTGGCCCGCCAGTTGCTCGACCGGCTTGGGCAACTGCGCCTGTTTGCACATGCCTACCCCCTGCTGACCAACCTGACCCACGGCCGTGTCACCCCTGGCGACCTGCTGGACTTCGCCTATCGCCACGAACTGCAGGGTCTGAGCCTGCACTTGCTCGACGGTGAAGAAAACAGCCTCAGCCAAATGACACCCGCGCAGCTTCAGGCGTTCGCGGCCAAGGCCAATGCACGGGGGCTGGATGTGCATCTGGAAATCAGCAGCACCAGGAAAAGGGATGTCGATCAAGTGATCGCCATCGCCAAGGCGCTGGGCACCCGCAACATCCGTGTCTACTCACGCTACGAAGGGTCGCTGTCGCGGGTCATGGACCTGATCGAGACCGACCTCGAATACCTCGCGCAACAAGCGGACGAGCACGACCTGTTCTTCGACTTCGAGCAGCACGAGGAACTCAAGAGCGCTGAAATCGCGCAGCTGCTGAACCGGCTGAACCACCCGCGGCTGCATGCCCTGTTCGACTTCGGCAACATGATCAATGCCTGCGAGCAGCCCCTTGCGGCACTGCGCAACCTGGCGCCGCACATACGCCAGACCCACCTCAAGGGTGTGCGCATCGTCCCCGAGCAAAACGGCTTCGGGCATTACGGCGTGCTGCAGGGTAGCGACGAAGACGACCTGCCCAACGCGCGCATGTTGTTCGAACTGCTGATGCTCGGCGAATCAACCCCGCAAGTGATCGCCTTCATTCTCGAGCAGGAAAACCACTATGTCGCCCCGGCGTTCCGCCAGCTCGACGAAGCCGCCGACCCGTTCATCGCGTACCGCGAAATGAGTGAAACAGCGCTGCCGCAAGGCTACTCGCTGGAGCACATGCTGGCCGATGAACACCGTTGGGCAAACAACCAGGTCGCCTACGTACGAAGCCTGTTGGCCGAGTTCCGCACACTGGCCGAGTTGTCCCTGGCCCATTGCCCCGACGCCTGAACCTGATGTGCCGAGCGGCACTGCCTAACCAATTACGCCTGGAGAACAATAATGACATCCCATGACAAGGCCAAATGGCTCAGATTCCTGATTCTCATCCTCGGTGGCGGCACCATCTACAAGCTGGCGAATCTCAAAGACGCCTTCTATATCCCCATGCAGGAATTCATGGGCTTGACCCACACTGAAATCGGCCTGCTGCTGAGCGCCAACGCGATCATCGCCACCGCGCTGTTTGTGGTCGGCGGCATGCTCGCCGACCGGTACGACACGCGCAGGCTGATCCCCATCGGCCTGATCGGCACCGGCAGCCTCGGGCTTTACCTGGCGACCTTTCCGCCTTTCAATAATCTGCTGATCGTGTTCTGCCTGCTGGCCGTATGTGCCGACTGCATTTTCTGGCCTTCGCTGCTCAAGGCGATCCGCAATCTGGGCGACGATCAGGAACAGGGGCGCCTGTTCGGCCTGCTCGAAGGTGGACGTGGAGTCATCGATACCTTGATCGCGTTCTCTGCGCTGGGCGTGTTCGTCGCCATGGGATCCGGTGAAAACGGTCTGAAATCGGCGATTCTCTTCTACTCGGTCATCGACATTCTTGCCGGCGCCCTGACCTGGCTGCTGCTCAAGGGTGGCGGTGCCCAGTCGACCGCCAAGCCGAAGAACGGGCTGTCGAACCTGCTCGAAGCCATCAAGGTGCCGGGTATCTGGCTGGTCAGCCTCAACGTGTTCATGGTCTACATCGTGTACTGCGGCCTGACCTATTTCATTCCCTACCTCAAGGACATGTACGAGCTACCCGTAGCCCTGGTGGGCGCCTATGGCATCATCAACCAGTACTTCCTCAAGATCCTCGGCGGCCCCGCTGGCGGCTTCATTGCCGACAAACAGTTCAAGAGTTCCAGCCGCTATCTGAAATGGGCATTCCTGGCGCTGTTGCCGCTGATGGGCGCCATCATGCTCATCCCGAAAAGCCCGGGTTTCATCTACGCAGGCATGGCCGCCACCCTCTCCTTCGCACTGATCGTTTTTTCCATGCGCGGCGTGTTCTGGGCCCCCATGGGTGAAGTGGGCATTGCCCCGCACATCACCGGCTCAGCCTTTGGCATTGGTTGCCTGATCGGCTATGCGCCGGGCATGTTTGCCTACGTCATCTATGGCGCAATACTCGACCACTTCCCGGGTCAACAGGGCTACAACTACGTGTTCTCGCTGATGAGCCTGCTGGCCATTCTCGGGTTCATGGTATCCAGCCTGCTGTATCAGGCGGTCCGGAAAAATTCCCTGGCCACCGGCAAGGTCGGCACAGCGCACGCTTGAACCTCGCCAGGGCAATGAACCTGACTATCATTCGTGGTGTGTAGTCCATCAGTGAAGCTGTCGGATCGCTATGCAGTGAACTACTGTCAGTCATGGGCATGGCGCCGACAGCCGATCTCCGGATATTCGTCGGGTTGCTGGGGTTGCAACCGACTTGTCACGATGATCAGGGAACCAGGGCGATGGCAAAAGATGCAAAAGCCGAATCGGAAAACGAGACTTTGATCGCGCGGGAAACTGACGCGCTGGTCGAACCTGCCCCGGTTTCCGACGTTGTTCGCAATGGCGTCTGGCACATACGGATCTGGGGCCGGGCGCGCAAGCTGAGTCATTCGACCCAGTTTGTGATTGCCGCTGCGGTGATCCTGGGGCTGACCATGTTTTTCGTCGGCAATCTGGTCACCGAACGAATAGAAAATGCCGCGGTACAAAGTGCAGCAGAAGCAGGCGCCCAGTACATGGATACCTTTCTGGAGCCCTATGTGCAGGAGATGAGCCGGGACAACGGCCTCTCGGCTGCAAGTGCCCAGTCTCTGGACCGCCTCACGCAAAGCCGTTCGCTGAAACATCACATTGTCTCGGTCAAGATCTGGCGAGCGGATGGCACGGTGATCTATGGCACAAATAAAGCCATCACCAACCGCAAATTTCCATTGGATGAGATCGCCGAGGCACTCAAGGGCAAAGTGGTTACCGACCTTAAAGACCTGGACGAGGACGAGAACGAGTTCGAGCGCGACCTCAACGTGCCGCTCTATGAGATCTACGCGCCCCTGCGCGATTCCAGCTCCGGGAATATCATTGCGGTGGGCGAGTTCTATGAAAAGGCCGATAGCCTCAAGCGCGAGGTCAATCGGGTCCGCCAGCAGGTATGGGAGGTCGTTGGCGCCGCGACATTGGCCATGCTGTCGCTGCTTTTCTTCATCGTGCGACGCGGTGACAAGATTATCCAGCAGCAACAAGTGGCACTGCAGTTGCGGCTGCAGGAGCAAACCCGTTTGCACATCAGCAATGCCGAACTCCAACGCAAGATAGCGACGGCTACCCAGGAGTTCTCCCGTGTCAACGAACTCACCTTGCGGCGCATTGGTGCAGACCTGCACGATGGGCCGGCGCAGCTGTTGACCCTGATACTGATCCGCCTCGACGACCTCGCCGAAAACTGCTCCGCAGTCGATCAGGAATCTCTGGAAACCATTCGTGGCGCCGCCACCGACGCGTTGCGTGAGGTCCGCGATTTATCACGGGGCCTGGCATTTCCGGAAATCAACGACGTGAGCCTGGTGGAAGAGTTGCAACTGGTGGCGCAACGGCATGAGCAACGCACTGGCACCAAAGTCACATTAACCCTGGGGCCGCTACCGAAGGCCGCGCCACTGCCGCTCAAACTCTGCTTGTACCGGTTTGTGCAAGAAGCCCTCAACAACGCTTACCGGCATGCCGATGGCGAGGGTCAGGTCATCCAGGCGCAATACCTTGATGAAGTATTGAACATCAGTGTCAGGGACAGTGGCCCAGGCATGGCAGAGGACGCCATGCTGGTCGAGAAATCCGGCAGAACCCGATTGGGTCTCGCCGGTTTGCGTTATCGCGTCGAGTCTCTGGGCGGGTTGTTCAGCATCGACTCCGGCGCCACGGGTACATCGGTCAATGCACAGTTCAAACTCTAGTCAGGAGCCGCTCCGGGTATCCATTGGTGTTTCCCCTGCGCCGATGTGAAGCCGCCCGACAGCTTCGTGTTCGGTATAACGCCGCAGAGCCGCGACCGCTTCGACACGATTGCGGGCATGCAGTTTCTGCATCACGCAACCCATGTGGTGCTTGACGGTTTTTTCGCTGATCAACAGCTTTGACGCGACTTCCCGGTTGGTCAGCCCTTTTGAAACTTCACGAATGACCTGCTCCTCGCGATGGGTCAGATCACCCTTGTGAATTTCCGCTTCGTGCTGCTTGCTGTTACTGCGCAGTTTGTTGGCAAACTCGGGGGTGATATACGTCTCACCCTTGGCAACCGATCTGATCGCCAGGACCAGTTCCGGTCCGCTGACACCTTTCAACACATACCCGCTAGCGCCGGCCTCCAGTGCCATAAAGGCGTCATCTTCGGATTCCGAAACCGTCAGCATCAGCACCTTCACATTTGACAGCCGAGTGGAAATGAAGCGCACCGTGGCGAAAACATCACCCGGCATATTGACGTCCATCAGCATCACGTCCGGCTGCACCCTCTGGGCAATATCCCAGGCATCGTCTGCATTGGCGCCCTGCTCCACGACCTGAAGATCCGCCCGTTTCTTCAATGTATTGGCAACACCCTCACGCAACATCGGATGATCGTCGGCAATGCCGATGCGAATGACTGGATTCATGACGCGCTCCCGAAAGGATCAACACTCGAATACTCATTGATTAATAGCAGGGAACTCGGGATAACGCCGGTGAACCGTTGTATGTCCCGGGCTCCAGGCGTTGGGAAATAGGACTTAGGTCGGATGAAAATTCGCGCTTCGACAAGCATTCATCATCACAAGACGCTGATTTTCATACTCCAACCCATTGTTTTAAAACGCCTTTGAATACTTCAAGAAACGGACAGGTCCATGAAACCCGGATCCGCCTTTCGTCCGACCAACAGTCACTCTCCTGCGCCCGGGTACTTAGCGCCAGGGCACTGAGCATTTGCCCCCCGTTTTCGCCCCATGAAACGTCACAGCCACCGCGTGAATCCTTGCGCAAAAATCCATCATGACATGTTATGACCTCATCCAAAAAAGGCGTTTCGCCCAACAAATACGGCGTTTAAAGGACGAATGGTCGTAAGGCGTCAAGCGCGGGGGATAGCCGGGAGCCTGAAGCCACTACAGGCGATGCGGGCCGGTGCGTTCGTCGCGGTTAAGTGAACTTCACTTTCAAGGCGTGTCACATGAAGTCCTTGTCAAGCGAACAACAACAGAGGTACAGCCTTATGAACATGGCCACAATTGTCAGTGCAGTGATTTCCAGTCTCGCACCCAGTGTCTTTGACCAGAACGGCCTGCAAGAACCCGGCGCGCATGTCTCGGCCGTCGAATACCACTACGGGATGGAAATCGATGTGAAGCGCGTACTGCAGCGCACCGATACATCCGACAAGACCGGTATGGTACCGGTGACCCTGGTCTACGAAGACAGCGAGGGTGAGGTCCACAAGATCCGTTTCCTCGAATGGGGTGCAAGCCCGGCCAGTCCCACGACCGTGGCCTGATCCGCTCGTCGAATGGGTTCTGGCCCTCGCCAGCGCGGCACAGGTCTGAACCCCGACTCGCTCCTGTCGCAGGAACTCGTCCACCGTCGTGGTGCTGATGTTTCGGGAGCAAGCCTGCAGGCGCTACCAACTGCACCCGGTACAGCGCCGAAAATAAATCCCTCGCCTTTTCCGTTTTTGCGAATCCAGGCAGGGTAATCCAGCCAAGGGTCCGGCTACGGATCACACGGATATGCCGCTATCGGCTGGACGCAGTCATCGGGGACAGGGGAACGCTCTGCGTGACTTTGGACATCTGGGTGATTTCCACTTGTAACTTGTCCTTGCCGAGCAGGTAGTCGGCCAGCTTCTGCGAAAACGGCCAGTAGTTCAGTTCGGCAGTCAGGGTCAGCGGCCCGACGGCGTCAGCCGGCACCAGGAAGGAGAAGTCCCGGATATCGTAGCCCTTGGGCAGAATACGGTTGTCCGAGAGAATTTGCGTGGCGTTCCAGACCTCGACGTCCAACGGATTACCGTCCTTGTCGCCAATGTGCACTTTGAAATTTCGCGTGTCGGCCTCGGTCTTGCCATCCTTGATCGCACCCAGTCGATAGAGTTCGCGACCACTGGCATCCAGCACCCGGAAATCGATCCAGATCTCCCGACCCTCCGGAAAGCCGGTCGGCAGCTTGTGCCCGGCGCCGACATTGGTCACCTTGACCGCTACCGAGGTGTATTGCCCGGGAGTGATGGCTTCCGGCAGTTGCTGGAAGGTTATTTCCCCGGCGCTGGCGAGCATGTCGCGCGCACGTTGTGCACCCTCTTCCTGACCGAGATGCTGGAGCATCATCGCGTTGGCGCCGCTGAACCAATGCGAGGCCACCTTCTCGCGGTCCGGCCCCATGATCGCAGCCTTGCCCGCAAAACCTGGCATGTGACAGCTCTGGCAGGTGATATCGTTGAGGCTGTAGGTGCTTTCCTGCCATTCGTCATAGGTGCGTTCGACCGCCACGCTGCTGAACGGGTGTGTAACGTTGTGGCAGGTGCCGCAAAAGTCCGAGCGCGTGTGCAGAGCGGAATACACAGTGTCATGGTAAGGCGAAACGGCATCCTTGCGCGGGCCGAACTTGGTCGGTTTACCGTGTGCTCGCGGGCTCAGCACATAGGCGCCGTTATCGAGGCCCGTACGGGCGCTGATGTTGTGGCAGGTCTCGCAATCGACCCCGGGCATCGGATGATTCTTCGCGCTGTCTTCAATCGAGGAGCGGTTGATTTCCGAATTGATCTGCCCGGTCGTGAGACCGATCGGGGTATGGCAGCCGGTACAGAAATTATCGACTTTCCCATCGGTTGCAGAACTCGCGCGCTTGAGCAAGGCCCGATAAACGGGTTCATCCCAGGCCTGGGACATCATCGACGAGCGCCATTGCTTGTAGATCTCCGTATGACAAGCGCCACAGACCTGGGCATTGTCGAAATCCTTCACATTCAACACCAGGTTGCCGGTGGTATTGGCCCGATGCGGAAAGAACGGCATCCCGCCATTGATATGCATGAGCCTGGAGCGTGCCGGCTCCAGCCACTTCTCATTGTTTTGATTGTCATTGCCCTGAGGTTCGTCGGCGGCCACCAGCGTTACCGTCAGCAGGCAAACCAGAAAACACAAAAGACGACGAGCGATAGGTCTGATGACCAGGAGAAAGGGTATGAACAATGCAATCAGAGAAATATTCAAGTCGACAATGGCCAGTTTCAATTCTGCCGGAACATTGAATAAGGCCATATAAATGCTGGTGCACATCGTCCATAGAGTGATCAAGGCCGATAACCGGTGCAACGCTACCTTGGAGTGACTCATCAGCATTTCCCCTGGACGGTTGCAGAGGATCACTGCAGCACTTCTATTGAGTAACCAGGGGTATTTCGAGATGCAGACCGATGGGTACAGGCGATCACTCAAATGGGGGTACTGACAGTTCCACAGCTTCCCGACTTTGCACCTTTGATGAATGGGATACGCTCTCTGAGCAATTACCCTGCCACCGCTGTAACAAAATATGTTTACGACCTGAGTGTCCCGCAAACATTGGCCGGATAATCAATTACTGTGCGATTGAAGATATGAATGCTACTGAGCAGTACACCCATTAGTGGGGGGTGTTTACTCCGAAATCGGGGAAACTGCGCAATCCCGGGGCCACTCACTTCATTTGATACGAATTACTCTCTGTCTTTCGTCGAGCGGATGAGATTACCTCGCAACTTCACAATTGCCTTCTGCATTTGCACGAAGTCTTCGGGATCAAGACCGGTTTGCGGGAAGCCGTCTTCGCGGAGGTCTTCACGCAGCTTTCGCCCCTCTTTTGTGAGATTGATCCGTACCTGGCGTTCATCTTCCGGGTCGCGCTGGCGTAACAGGTACCCCATCGCTTCCAGCTTCTTCAGAATCGGCGTGAGGGTATTGGATTCGAGAAACAGCTTTTCGCCGAGGCTGCCAACGGTCTGGTTATCTTCCTCCCACAGCGCAACCAGGGTGATGTATTGCGTATAGGTCAGGCCGAGCCGCTCAAGCATCGGCTTGTAGGCCTTGCCGAACGCCAGGTTGGTGGAATAGACCGCGAAACACAGGAAGTCGGAGAGTTTGAGATCCAGGGCGGATAGCTTGCCGGTGTTTTTCATGGCTGTTCCCTTGGGGGCAATCTTGCAAGACCGAGACTATACATCGTACGCGATGGTATCGGAAATGCGCATAAACACTGAAGGCTGGCCCACCGGGAAAATCTCCGGTAAGCCAGCCTTCAAATGGGTCATGCCGTCAGGACATTGATGTCGACATCAATGTTGCCGCGAGTGGCCTTGGAGTACGGGCAGATTGCATCGGCTTTGTGGGCCAATTCAGTCGCCACCCCATGATCCAGCCCCGGTACGCGCAACGTCAGTCGCGCCTGGAGGAAGTACGCCGCGCCGGTCTGGCCCAGATCGACTTCAATGTCGACGGCCGTGTCGGCCGGCAGTGTTACCTTCAATTGCTGGGCAGCCAGCCCCACCGCTGCGATGTAGCAGGCCGACCAGGCTCCGGCGAACAGTTGCTCGGCTTTCGGGTGTGGCTGGACGGCGGTGAGCACGTGTGCCGGTGTATCGCTGCCAGGGGACGACAGCACGATGTCGAGGTTGCCGTTATGGCCGCGCGACGTGTTGCCTGCGGCGTTGTGGGTGGTGTGGGTTTTGCCGCTGGCCAGTACTTTTTCGATCTTGCTCATGATGATTTCCTCAGGGTTAAAGTCAACTACATACGCATGCGCTTGTATCGCATGCGATTTTATTAATGCATCCAGACATCACGCAGTAATAACGTTCAGGGCGACGTCGATATTGCCGCGAGTGGCTTTGGAGTAAGGGCAGATGGAGTCGGCGATGTGCGCCAGTTCGGTCGCGACATCCTGTGCCAGCCCTGGTACGCGCAGTGTCAGTCGGGCCTGAAGGAAATACGCCGGACCAGTCTGGCCCAGGTCCACTTCAATGTCGACGGCCATGTCCGCCGGCAACACGATGTTGCGTTCCTGGGCCACCAGCCCCACTGCCGCGGTGTAGCAGGCCGACCAGGCCCCGGCGAACAGTTGCTCGGCTTTCGGGTGTGGCTGGACGCCGGTAAAGACGTGGGCCGGCTGGGCGGAACCGGGCGACGACAGTTCGATATCGAGGTTGCCATTGTGACCACCGACACTGCTGTGAGTGGTGTGGGTTTTGCCGGTAACCAGTACTTTTTCGATTTTGCTCATGGGGATTTCCTCAGGGTTTAATGTTTCGTGCGATTTTATCGTGTACGATGCATATGAGATTAAAAAACACAACGTCCATCAATTGGCGTGTGCAATGATCCAGTTGTTGCCGTTGTGGCCATGGGAAGCTTGAGCGGTAGAGCTGATCATTTTGCGGCTGCTTCCGGTGTTCATGGCTGAATCTCCAAGCGGCAAGGGTTGTTGTTTGTTATCGTATTCGATTAGATCGCATGCGATGGTTGAATACTCAACCAAAGCCCCAATGATGTCAAAGCTTATTTTATGGCTTGGCGATGAGCGGTACGCTCGTGGCCGACCTTGCTACCCTCCCCTTCGCCACAGGTTCAGTGTCTCGGCTTGACGGGTCAGCATCAATCAACCGACCCGGTTTTCCTTGATGTCACAAAAGCCACAGGCACAAAAAACCCCCTCGCCAGGAGGGGGTCTGATGTTTGAACCGTGCAAAGGGTTTTATCCGTCTTTGCCTGGTGTTGCCTCAGCTCACCGCGCAGGAATTCCCGCGAACATCCAGGTGGTCTCTTCAACAGGCGCTGCTGCGTTGCGTTTACGGGCCCACTGAGTCAATGCCACCATCATCGCAAAGCCGAGTACGATCAACACCGGATAGGCCATCAGCAGTTGGGTGAGCGAATATTTCCAGGCCAGCGGTCGACCGACACCGAGCATGGCGGCATACAACCAGGACACGCCCGACAGTGCGCCAGAGAACAGGGCAAACATCCGTACATTGATCTGCAGATCAAGCAACGATCCGGCCTTCATCATTGCCGGCAATACATAGCGGTGCAACAACATGCCGTTGAATGTCAGCAGCAAAACAATAATGACTTTGGCTTGAAGTTTCGGGTTGGCGAAATAGGTCATGCCTTTATCAAGGTAATCAATGCCTATAATTGCAGCGCCGGTCACCCACAAGAATATCAGCGCATTGGAAACAGACTTCTGAAGACTGGCCATATGATCATTGTCGTGCCCTGACGACACGCGACCTTTCAATAAGTCCTTGACCATTGCGGCATCGCTGGCAAACACCAGACCGATGGCTACGCAGCAAGCCAACAGGTGAACGTAAACTACTCCTAAACGCAAAAACTCCATGGATTCTTTCTGGCCTAACAGGCCGATCATTGTATTAATATCCACGATTACATCTCCACTTATTGCGCCAGTGCAAATTGGCTATAGTCCAGGCATGCGAATTAATTAATCGCGCCGACAAGTTCAAGTTTGCATTGATTAAATCAATTGAATAATTTTGGATTACAAGAGAGAGCGACTCGCCCAGCGAGTCAGTGATGACGGCATAATATCACTCCAGGTCTCAGGTAAAAAAAATCCCCATGTGCATTCCATTCAATGCAGATGAGGTATTCGTCCATTGTTTTTCTAGTGAGTGCAACGCGAAATCTCGAAGGTTCCGCCTGCTGGAGCATAGGAGCGCTGCATCTCCCGATCGTTCAGTTTTTGAGCACAAAGCTCGACAGGCGGTAGTGAATCCGGCACCCGGATGAACCGGTCTGCTTCGCTGAAACCTGCGTAGCTACGCGGCTGAATCGTTTCCGAAATATCTCATGAAAAAAACCGCCGTCGAGTCACATTTACACCACCTGCCCCGACCGATGGCGAACATTGTCGACCGCCAGGCACGGGCTCAAGCCAGCAACCGGGTGATCCACCGGGCCTGGCGCTCGATGTCCTGCACCTTGTCGTCGGGCACGGCCTGCCCCGCCCGAGAAAAGTGAGCCAGGGTCTTCTGCTTCTGGCGCAGCTTGCGCTGCCACTTGACCAGGAACGCCGGGCTGCGAGCCTGCATCTGCAACGGGCCGAAGTACAGCTCCTCGGCGGTGTACGTCACAGGTCCGGCGCGCTCGGCGACGATGATTTCGTAATCGAAACGATTTTCCCGCAGCACTTCTTCGCAGAGGATGCGATAGCCGTTTTCCATCAGCCATAGGCGCAGTGGCTGCTCGCCGCCGTTGGGTTGCAGGATCAGGCGCTCCTGACCACTCAGGCAGGCCTTGCCGCTGTCGAGGATGTCGCGGATCGTTTCGCCGCCCATGCCGCAGATGCTGATCGCCGTAATCCCGTCTGCCGGCTCGATTGCCGCCAGTCCGTTGGCCAGGCGTACGGTGACCTGCAGCTCCAGGTCGTTCTCGCGCACGGTGCGTTCGGCCGAGAGGAACGGCGTCAACGCCACCTCGCCGGCCACCGCCGCGGCGATAGCGCCCCGACGCATCAACGCCACCGGCAGGTAGGCGTGATCGGAGCCGATATCGGCCAGTCGCGCACCGGCTGGCACATGTGCCGCCACGCGCTCCAGGCGCATGGACAATGTCTGTTCGTTCAACTGCGGCCCCTCTTCACCAGCAACGTCCGGCGCCTCTGGCCGGATCGGGGCGTGATTCTGTCACGCAATCACTGCCGCATACACTGGTCTGTCGACGTTTCCGCCGGACAGAATCACCCCCACCCTTCTCCCCGCCATGTCGTCACGCTCGGCAATGAGTGCTGCCAGTGCCGCCGCTCCGGCCCCTTCGGCCAGGTTGTGGGTATCGGTGTAATACACGCGCATGGCCTCGGCAATCTGCGCATCACTGACCGCTACAATCCGCTCCGCACCTGCCGCGTACACGGCAAAAGCTTCGGGCACTGGCTTGCGAACAGCCAGACCGTCGGCAAAGGTGGTTGCCGAGGCGGTTTCGCATATCACCCCGGCATCAAAGGACAACTGTGCGGCCGCCGCCTCTGTGGAAACCACGCCCACTACCCGGGTATTCAGACCCAGCGCATCGCGGGCGGCGATCACCCCACAGATCCCCGACCCACAGCCAATCGGCACATACACGGTATCCAGGTCTGGCGCAGCGTTGAACAACTCCAGCGCATAAGTGGCGACGCCTTTGACCAACTCAGGGTGAAACGGCGGAACCAGGAACAGGCCATGCGCGTGCGCAAGGCGGGCTGCCTCTTCACGGGCCTCATCGAAATCGCGGCCGTATTCGACCACTTCAGCGCCAAAGCCGCGCATGGCGTTGTTTTTTTCCAGCGAATTACCTTCCGGCACCACGATCAACGCCTGCAAGCCCAGGGCGCCCGCCGCCAGCGCCAGGCTCTGGCCGTGGTTGCCGCGAGTAGCGCTGACAATGCCCTTCACGCTGGGGTGCTCGCGTTTGAGCCAGTGCATGAACGTGATGCCGCCGCGCACTTTGAATGCACCGGTAGGCGTGTGATTTTCGTGCTTGACCCACACCGTGCAACCCAGCCGCCGGCCCAGCAAGGGCCAAGGGTACTGGGCGGTGGCAGGCATTACCTGGTAGACGGTGCGGGCCGCCTGTTCGATATCGTCGCGAGTCAGTTTGTGCATGAGTTATCCCCTGAGATTTTGCCCAATCTGAACACGTGCGCCGTCTTGCGGCTTTCAGAAAACTGACCTGACTTTTACGCCTCACCTTCACTACTATGGTGTTCATGAATCATCGAAACCGTGTGCCGCCACCGCTCCTGTCCGAACCGATCCGCCGTATCGAGGCCGGGCCCTGGGCGATCGAATTGCTCCCCGGGCGCGCCTATGCGGCCCGGTATGTCGCGACCCAGGCGGGAATCGGCTTTGCCTTCGACAGCCAGCGCGGCCTGCACGCGATCGGCAGCGACCGGGTACAACCTTTCGACGCCCTGCCCAACGGCCTGGCGTTCATCCCCGCCGGGTGTGACGTGTTGTCCGAATCAGCCAAGGGCGGTGAATACCTGCGGGTGATACGCACCGACGACATTGCATTGATGGGGGATCGTGCCTTCAACAATCGCATCGATCAGCAAGCCACTGTCCTCGCACGGCGAATGCGCGCCGCGCTGTTGCAGGCTGGCGTGGACGACGATTGGGAGGCCTGGGCACTCGCCTTGTCCGAGCGGGCGACGGGTAGCGAAGCCGTGTCGACAACGCCCCATGGCTCGATCACCGGCCAGCGGATGCGCTTGCTCGATGAGTTCATCGATGCCGGCCTCGATGGCCCGTTGAGCGTACCGGCAATGGCGGGCCTGCTTGGGTTGTCCGAAGGCTATTTCATGCGGGCATTCAAAAACGCCACGGGCAAAAGCCCGCATGGCTACCTGATCGACCGGCGCCTGGCCAAGGCCCGCGCCCTGATGCTCGATTCAACGTCCACGCTGACAGAAATCGCCTACGCCTGCGGTTTCAATTCCCAGGCGCACATGGCGACCACTTTCAGGCAACGCCTTGGTGTGAGTCCGGCGCAACTGCGTCATCGCAGCGGCTCCTAGCCGGGGAGCGTCTGGGCAGGAATACCTCGGCCAGCATGCAGCGTGCACTGCCGCCGCCGATGCGCTCGATGGTGTCGATGTTCACCGGCAACGGCGTGGTGTGGGTTTCGATCACGCGGCGCTGTCCGGCGTCCAGCGATTGCCAGGCGGTGCGCGACATCACCAGCAGAGGCTCGCCCGCTGCGTTGTGCACTTGCAGCATGTTGCCGGCAAAGGACTCCAGCTGTGTCCAGTTCAGGGCGACAAGCTGTTTGCCGCTGGTTTCGAGCCGTTCACGCAGCGCCGCACGTTCACCTGGTTGAGGCACGGACGCCAGGCACGCCACCGCCAGGCAGGTGCCGACACTCATCATCACATTGGTGTGATAAATCGCCACGCCCTGGCGGTCCACCGCGTTGAACGCACACAGCTCATAGCCCAAATGGCTGACCAACTGATCCAGGGCCTGGGCGTGGGTGCGTGTGGAATACCCGGCGTAGCAGATCCGTTGTTGCCGATCCAGCACCATGCTGCCGGTGCCTTCCAGGAAAAGCTCCTGCTCTTCGAGGCTGGAAAGGTCCAGCACCTGCTCGACCCGGTATTCGTCCAGCAGCCCGTCGAGTACGCCTTTGTCCCGCTCCAGGCGTCGGTTGTGACCTTGCATCGGGTACAGCACCAGGGTGCCGTCCGGATGGGTGCTCCACCAGTTGTTGGGGAAGATCGAGTCCGGGGTATGCGGGGCTTCGCGATCGTTATGTACCAGGACCTCGACACCGTGCCGACGCAATGCATCGACATAGCCATCGAACTCGGCAAGGGCCTTGAGTTGTACGTCTTCGGTGATTGCTGCCGGACGCTGGAAACGGTTGTTCGCTGCCGTGTCCTGATTGAAGGAGAAACGTGTCGGGCGAATCATTAATACCGTATTGGTGGTTTGCATGGGCGCAGACTCAATGAGGGTCGAGAGGGGCTCATTGTCTGTTTCGAAGCGGGAAAAACCCGGTTGATAACGGCTGTCGGGGTGATGAAAACGGCTGAAGATTTTGGGTTGGCCAGCCGAACTGGATATTGTTGACTGAGTACATATCCATTACTGCGGTAACGGCCGCTAACGGTTCCGCTTTTACAGCGGGTTACTTGGAAAGGCCTGTAGGAGCGAGCTTGCTCCTACAGAAGAGAAGAGCAGGCCGAGCGTTAGCTCGCCTGCCGCTCTTGATCTTGATCCACCCGCCCCCTCGACAGGCTGAGTGGAGGTGTTCATCCGGGGGAATGGCGCGCAGCGCCGTGCGGCGAAGCCGCACACATTGCAGGGAGGTGCAGCGAAGCAAACTGTAGGGCAATGCCCCCGGATGGACACCGGAGCGAGGGGCCGTACGTAAGGGCGAAACCCTAAGCCGCCGTTACCGCAGCAACGGATATTCACACCGACAACAAAAGACAGCCTGGCTATCAGACCGCCTTCGCGAGCAAGCTTTTGATCTTATTCCATCGTGGTCTTGACCATCGCCAGCTCCGGGTGGCTGACCAGTTTGTCGATGTGCAGATCCGGGTCGTCAAACCAGACTTCGGTCAACACCCGGTAATGCTCCATGTCACGGCAGCGCATGCGCAGGCTGTAGTCGAATGCGCCACTGATCAGGCGGCATTCCAGCACCTGCGGGCAGGCGCGGACCTTGGCCTCGAAGGCCTTTTGCGCTGCACGCCCGCTCTGGTTCGACAACGCCACCAGCACCAGCAACGACAAACCCGGTGTCAGTTTCTTCTCGTCGAGTATCGCGCCATAGCCGCGAATGACCCCGAGCTGTTCCAGCTTGCGTACCCGTTCCAGACAAGGCCTGGGGGTCAGGTGTACGCGCTCGGACAGCTTTTGATAAGTGATGCGCCCTTCGTGGCGCAACACTTCAATGATTGCCTGATCGATACGATCAAGCACGATCGACAGATCGCGGATATCCGCCATGTACGCCTTGCCTCACTTCAAACGACCCGATAGAAATTGCTGCAAACGTTCGCTGTTTGGCCGGTCGAGTATCCTAGCATCACCCTGCTCCTCGACCCGGCCCTGATGCAGGAACAACACCTGGCTGGAGACCTGTCGGGCAAAGCCCATTTCGTGGGTCACCATCAACATGGTCCGGCCTTCTTCGGCCAGTGCCTGAATCACCTTCAGGACTTCACCCACCAGTTCCGGGTCGAGCGCCGAGGTGGGCTCGTCGAACAACAGGATTTCCGGTTCCACCGCCAGGGCTCGGGCAATCGCCACTCTCTGTTGCTGTCCGCCCGACAGAAACGCCGGGTACTGATCGGCCACCCGCTGCGGCAGGCCGACCTTGTCCAGATACGCCCGCGCGCTTTCTTCAGCGGCCTTGCGGCTTATGCCCAGGACTCGACACGGCGCCAGCACGATGTTCTCCAGCACGGTCAGGTGACTCCACAGGTTGAAATGCTGGAACACCATCGCCAGCCGCGTGCGCAAACGCTGCAACTGCTTCGGGTTGGCCACGCGCATGCCACCAACGCCCTGACGGGTGAGGACCCGCTCGCCATCCAGGGCAATGGCACCTTCGTCCGCCCGCTCCAGAAAGTTGATGCAGCGCAGCATGGTGCTCTTACCCGAACCGCTGGCGCCGATCATGCTCACCACGTCCCCTGCCCGTGCGTTCAACGAGACGCCCTTGAGCACTTCGTTGTCACCAAACCGTTTATACAGATTTTCAACCGTGAGTTTGTACATGCGAATACTCCTGGAGCGGCACGTTGATCGGCGCCGCTCTGGATTAAAGATGGAAGTCAGTGAGTCGGGCCGAGAAAGCTCAGCCAGCGTTTCTCCGCCAGCCTGAAAGCCCCGACGAGCCCGAACGACAGCGCGAGGTACAGCAGACCGGCGATGCCGAATGCCTGGAACGTCATGAAGGTCGCCGCATTGGCGTCCCGGGCGATTTTCAGGATGTCCGGAATCGTTGCGGTAAATGCCACCGAAGTCGCGTGCAGCATCAGGATCACTTCGTTGCTGTAGTACGGCAGCGCGCGGCGCAGCGCCGAAGGCAGGATCAGTTGCAGATACAGGCGCCAGCCACTCAGGCCGTAGGCATGGGCCGCTTCGATTTCACCGTAGGGAATACTGCGGATCGCCCCGGCGAAAATCTCCACGGTATAGGCGCAGGTATTGAGGGTGAACGCCAGCAAGGTGCAATTCATGGCGTCGCGGAAAAACGCTTCGAGCAATGGCTGCGAACGGACCACGGCGATGCCGTAGATCCCGCTGTAGCAAATCAGCAACTGGATATACAGCGGCGTGCCGCGAAACACGTAGGTAAACAGCTGGGCCGGCCAACGCAAAACGCCCCAGCGCGACACGCGCAAGATCGCCAGGGGCAGCGACAGCACGAAGCCCATGGCAATGCTCGCCACCAGCAACCACAGGGTCATCGCCAGTCCGGTGAAGCTTTCGCCGTCGCTGAACAGGAAGGGCCGCCAGTATTCGGCAATCAATTCGATCATCGCGCCATCCCCCGCACACCCTGGTTATAGCGCCGTTCCAGCACGCGCAATACGTAGTTCGAAGCGCTGGTGATCAGCAGGTAAAGCGCTGCGGCCAGCAACAGGAAATCGAGCATATTGAACGTACTTTTACCCGCCTCCTGCGCGACCTTGACCAGGTCCGACAAACCGATGATCGATACCAGCGCCGTGGCCTTGAGCAGCACCAGCCAGTTGTTGCCAAGGCTCGGCAAGGCGAAACGCATCATTTGCGGGAACACCACGAAGCGAAAGCGCTGCCAGCGATTCAGGCCAAAGCACGCCGCGGCTTCCTGTTGCCCGCGTGGCACACTCAGAATCGCCCCGCGAAAGGTCTCGGTGAAATACGCACCGTAGATGAAACCCAGGGTGACGATGCCGGCCACGAACGGATCGATTTCCATGTAGGCCCAGCCCATGGCCTCGGTCAGGGCGCTGAGCCAGCCTTGCAGGCTGTAGAAAATCAGCAGCATCAACACCAGGTCAGGCACGCCACGGATCAGTGTCGTGTAAAAGGTCGCCGGCAGATTGAACAGCTTCAGTGGCGACAGCTTTGCCGCAGCGCCGAGCAGCCCCAGCGCCATGCTCACCAAGAGCGCGAGCGCCGACAGTTTGAGGGTGACCCAGGTGCCATGCAGCAACAAAGGGCCATAGCCTTGCAGGGCCGAAAGGTCGAGCCCCAGGATATTCAGGAAGGAATTCACGCCAGTCACCTGTCTTGATGCGCCCCGGTCGCTGCGACACAGCGACCGGGACGCGAGGATCAGTTGTTGTAGAGGTCCAGATCACCGAAGTGTTTCTGCTGGATCTGCGCGTAGATGCCCTTGTCATGCAGGGCCTTGATGGCGGTATTGAGCATGCCTTTGAGTTCTTCGTTGTCCTTGCGCACCCCGATGGCGATTTCCGATGGCACCAACGGGTCGCTGATGCCTTCGCTGTTCTGGAAGTCCGCGCCTTGCGGCGAGGTCAGGAAACTCATCTGCGCTTGCAGCTTGTCCTGGATCGACGCATCGAGACGGCCATACACCAGGTCGGCATAGACCTGATCCTGATTCTGATAAGCCCGCAGTTTCACCCCGCCCGGCCCCAGTTTGGCCTTGGCGTAGGTTTCCTGAATCGTGCCCTGCATGTAACCGATGGTTTTACCGCGCAGCGACTCGGCCGTGGGCAGCAGTCCGGAGTCTTTGCGGGTAACGATGGCGGTTGGTCCGGCGTACAGGCGATCGGTAAAGTCGATCTGTCTTTTGCGCGCGTCGGTCACGGTCATCGAAGATTCGATGGCATCGAACTTACCGGCCTTAAGTCCCGGAATCAGTCCGTCGAAGTCATTGCTGACCCACACGCAAGTCAGCTTCAGCTCGGCACATATCGCATTGCCCAGATCCACGCCGAAGCCCTGCACCCCACCATCGGCCGTGGTGGATTCAAAGGGCGGATAGCTTGGGTTGACGCCAAATCGCAGCTCCTTCCATTCCTTGGCGCTGGCGCCTGTGGTGCAGCACAGCAACGCGAGTGCCGGCAAAGTCAGCCATTTGATGTTCATCTTCTTGAGTCCCGGATTATTTGGATTTATCGCGATCCGGCGCCTGCGTCGGACCACACTTTTTTACAGGGGCAGAGAGTCGATGCGGTCTTTACCGCAGCCGTTTTTGTTGTTGTTTTCGACTGCAAACAGCCAGTCGCCGGAGTTGCATTCCATCTCAAGCGGCGATCGACAAGCGCTTTAAACGGACCGCCAGAATGCCAATTGCGAGAAAGGTGCTGGTGTCGTAACCCCGGGTTGAAACAGCGTGACTGTGCTGAACGAAGGGCTTTCACAGCCGATTCTGTCGTCTGCTGCAAATCACTGTTTCTCTACTTAACGGGAGCGGCACAGGACATGTGATGGCGGTTGTGGCCTTCTTTATCTGCATGAAGATGCATCGTGAAGCACCCAGCCGATTCTGCTGTGCGTGCTGTGTTTTTCGACTTCTCTCGCTGTCTCCTGGGTCGGTATTGGCCGAAACCTTCTCGCCATTGCCTCGACAATGGGTCCGTCGCAAATACATGGACCACCTCCCGAGTCGCAGCCGCCAAAGCGCAAGGCAGTCCAGGCCGGCACACAAAAAAAAGCCCAAAGGAACCCGATATGACCCGTTACATCGACGTCAATGATCTGAGCCGTCTCGTCCAGGAAAAAGGCTTGCCTCGATGCCTGACCGAAATGGCCGAGTACATCCGTCAGGACTACGTACGCTGGCCGGATTTCGAAAAATGCGCGCGCCTGGCGAACCACTCACCCGAGGGCGTGATCGAGCTGATGCCCGTGTCCGATGCAGCGCTCTACGCCTTCAAGTATGTCAATGGACATCCGAAGAACACGCACAATGGCATGCTGACGGTCATGGCGTTTGGTGCATTGGGAGACGTCGATACCGGCAAGCCTGTGCTGCTGAGTGAAATGACCCTGACGACCGCCATTCGCACCGCTGCCACCTCTGCGCTCGCGGCCCGTTACCTCGCCCGACCGGACAGCCGCCGAATGGCACTCATCGGCAATGGCTCGCAGAGCGAATTCCAGGCCCTGGCATTTCATACGTTATTGGGCATTACTGAAATCAGTCTCTACGACATCGATCCTGCCGCGACAGCGAAGCTGGTAGCCAACTTGCGGGCCTACCCCGCCATTGCGGTGACCGTTGCCAAAAACGTCGCCGAAGCGGTACGGGGTGCCGATATCGTGACCACGGTCACGGCCGACAAGGCCTACGCAACCATTCTGACGCCTGAGATGATCGAGCCCGGGATGCACCTCAACGCCGTGGGCGGCGACTGTCCCGGCAAGACCGAACTGCACCGGGACATCGTGGAGCGTGCGCGGGTCATGGTCGAGTACGAACCGCAAAGCCGCATTGAAGGTGAAATTCAGCAGATGCCCGTCGACTCCCCGGTTATCGAGTTCTGGAAAGTCATCGATGGCCAGACTCAAGGTCGCCAACATGCCGAGGAAGTCACCTTGTTCGACTCGGTCGGCTTCGCCCTCGAGGACTATTCCGCCTTGCGCTATGTGCTGGATGTAGCAAGAACGCTCGCCATTGGCAGCGACATCCAGCTGGTGCCAGAGCTGCAGGATCCGAAGAACCTGTTCTCGTTGCTGCAGCCTTCGGCACCAGCCGATGTACAGCCCGTGCACCATGTGAGGGCCCCTGCGCTGGAGATTTGATCTCGACAGCAATCTGATCGCGCGCGCCCCGCCCCTCTGCCGCCAGCCCAAGTACGTGACCTGCCTGGGCCTGGGCGCCCGGGGCGGTCGGCGGTGATGCGTTCCATTGGATTGCGGCCTTTTGGGACTACTGATCGCCAGTGGGTACAGGGCCGCTCGGAACCCTGGATGAGCATTCGATGCTCGCGAAACCGAAGCACTGTTGCGCTTTAAAAGTCGGTGATGGTTGTCCCGTCGATGCTCTCGGCGAATCCACTTCCGAACACCCGGGCAGGTGTTTCAAACCCCGGCCGTCGATCGCCGTCCAACACTCGCCGAGCGGCTTCAACTGCCACCAACGGTGTGTAGGAGTAGCCGTTGACGGTTTCAATCATCGAGCGTGCCACGCTGCGATTGGCGCCCGTGACTTCTACTACCGCTCGGGCACGATGAGCTTCGCGCTGTTCAACGCTTGGGCCGTCAGGCAGCTTCGACAGATCGCCCTGCGGGAACGCATCGCCACTGACGTGCACGAACATGGCAATGTCGGGAATGCCGGTGGAGTGCCAGCCGGTCACCAGGTCACCGAACGACAGCGGCGCGCACAACACCGGGCCATCACCAAAATCGAAGTGCCGCGGCTGCGCTTCGGGTGTAGTCACCAGCAGTCCATCGACCCGCGCCAGAAGGCCTGCACCAATGATTTCGCTGACACTCAGGGCTGATCCCCGTGACATGGAACCTGCAATCTGCAGTGCGATCCTCAGTGAATGCGGATTCTGCACACGGCGGGCGACATGCATCGCCAGGCAATCGGTCGGCACCACATCCCAACCGACACCGGGCAGTAACATGACGCCCGCTGCGATGGCCTGAGCGCCAAGTTGCTCCGCCTGCCGATAGACGTTGATCTCCGCCGTGATGTCCAGATAGTCGACCCCAGCCTGGATACAAGCCCGCATCAACACAGCCGCCGTCTGTGCGAACGGCCCTGCGAAGTTCACCAGCACCGCGATGCCCTCCAAAGACTTCGTTGCCTGGGCATCAGCGTTGAACACTCGATAAGGAACATCCAGCTGCGCGGCGAGCGATTGCAGTTTTTCGCCATTGCGCCCGGCGATTACAACGTCCAGGCCCTGCCCTTTGGCATGTTCGGCGGCCATGCGACCGGTGTACCCCGTCGCCCCGTAGATCATTAATGTACTCATGGGGTGTGCTGCCAGTTCTTGTAGACGAATTCGAGACTGTAGCCGTCCGGGTCGAGGACATTGGCGGCGTAATAATCGGGGTCGTAATGCAGACGTGCCCCCGGGGCGCCGTTGTCGACAGCGCCGCTTTGCAGGGCAGCCGCATAGGCCGCGTCTACCTCGGCCTTGCTGCCCGCGACAAAGCCGACGTGCACCGCTCGCCCCTCCACCACGCCTTCGCGCAGCCAGAAAAACATGCGTCCGTTGGCCCCGAAACCTTTCAGGTCAGGATGCCCGGGCGGGCCGTCCTTGCCGTCGTAATCAAGCCTTGCGGTGATGCCCAGCGGGGTCAATGCCGCTGTGTAGAAACGAATGGAACGATCGATGTCACTGACCGACAGAAAAACATGATCAAGCATGGAGGTGCCTCGCGCTCGGATACCGATTCAAATGAAATAGCCGCCCGCCACTTCGATGGATTGGGCGTTGATCCAGAGTCACCACAGTAGCCATCTGCCTCGCGGCGAGCGCAGCCGTTCCTGCTCGAAACCTGCCTGTTTCTGCTTTTTGCTTGCGTGCCCGTATCCGCGTGAGTTCAGATGAATGTCATGAAAACCCGACTGACAGAACTGCGCGCCCTGGCGCGCCGAGCCGAAAACCGCCGCACGGACACGGGTATCCCGCGCGTCGCCATGATTCAGGGTGAAATCCCTGAACACCTGCTGGCCGCCGTTTACGAACCGATGATCAACCTGATACTGCAAGGCAGTAAATCCATGACCATCGCCGACCGTACGCTTCGATATGACCCGGCGACTTACTTCGTCATGTCCATCGACCTGCCAGCGGTCGGTCAGGTTCATCCCTCTGCAAGCGGCGAACCTTATCTGGCGGTCAGCCTGACACTCGATCCGGTTGTCTTGACGACGCTACTCGCCGACTTGCCCAAACCGCTCGGACAGCATGAACAGGAAACCGGCTTTTCGGTGGCTGCTGTCACGCCAGACCTGATGGATGCCTGGGTGCGCCTGCTGCGCTTGATGAACAAGCCCGAGGAAATCGCTGCCCTTGCGCCGGTCTATGAGCGAGAGATTCTGTACCGTGTCCTGCAAGGCCCCCATGGCTGGATGCTGCGCGATATCGCGGCACCCGACAGTGCCATGGCGCGCGTCAACCTGGCCATTGCGCACATTCGCCAGGACTTTGCCGAACCCATCCGGGTGGACGCATTGGCACAGCTCGCGTCAATGAGCGTGTCAGCCTTCCACCGCCACTTCAAAGCCGTCACGGCGCTGAGTCCATTGCAGTATCAAAAGCGCGTTCGCCTGCTACAGGCCCGGACACTGATGGTGGCCAATGCCAGAAGTGTCACTGGCGCGGCATTCGAAGTCGGTTATGAAAGCGCGACCCAATTCAGCCGCGACTACGCACGCGTGTTTGGACTTCCGCCTTCGAGAGATGCGGCCCGGATTCTTGGGGAAATCCGAGGTAGTGGAAGTGGTTGTTGAGCCTGTTTGCAGTTTTTCATTGGCGTGCATCCTCAAGACAGCCGAGGAACGCCTGCTTTACGACTTAGCCAATCTGTAGCGTCCACCGGTTGAATCCACAGCCAGAAACGAACGTCCGATCCAAAGCTGCTTTCGAGCAGAAGCAAGCGTTGCCAGGTCGCGACCAGCAAGCCGCTGCTATGCTGAGTCGAATTCCGTCACCGCTGTATGCTTATTTGCAGGACGTGCTCACGTGTCTGCCGACGCAGCAAGCAAATGACAAGGCTACCTGGCATGGGCGATTCTTTCTGGAGCAGGTTCGGCCCCGAACTGACATTGATGACGTTCAGCGTATGTTTTTGCTATGCGATGTACCACACGCACGTGACCTATCAGCGCCGCAACAAAGAACGAATCGAGAAAGCGTTTCACACAACCATGGCGCAACATGGCATTGAAAATGTGGAAATCCGACAGGATCACACAAACCCGGGGGCCCGTGGCAAAGTCGGGAAAAGGCCGTTCGATGTTCACAGGATTCTTCACTGCCCGCCGGATCGCTGGTTCGTCTACCTCCATGTCGAGGACACAAATCCATCGCTTATACCGATTTCAGAGCAGCGCGCAATGGCTTCCCTCAACAGCCAGGGGGGAATTGAATAGGCCGATGCTGACGTTAGCGCCCTGTTCAGAGGGTGTGTGCGGCTGTATTGGATGGCAGCCCTTCGTGACGGGTAGCACCCGGCCAAAAGCACTCATTCAATATCGGTTTTTTAGCGGAAAACTGAGATGCCTCCCCCAACACCTCTCAGGTCCAAGATGCCATCGTGAGTGGATCATTCTCGCTTAGCTGAGCACCATTACGCCATTGAGCTGGCTTTTTTGTCTTCGGTAGTAATTGGCCAGAAGCGGCCTCTCAGGCAGGGCCATCAAGCCCGGCAAGCAAACCACACGGCACAAGCCGCAACCAGGGAGGCCGCGGCTCTTCAAATGCCGGGTTTTGCTTCTGACCGGGGGGAATGTCCCTGCCGGCCGACGATAGCGAAATATCAATGACTCGCAGTCGATATGGCGCCAGGCTTCTATCGTTTGCCCTTGATGGCGACTACGGAAAGATAGGCACCCCAAAGCAGGCCGCACACGGTAAGTATCAACTCCGGATTGAAAATGTTCTGATCGACCGGCGCCACCCGGATTTCGCTGTAAAGGCACAAGGCGCCCGCGATCAACGCCATAAAGTAGTTGGTCCGGGTTCTCGTCCGGCGCAGCAACAGAACCTTTTTCAGACCCTCGTCTTTCCACTCTTGCCGGGGCATGCACTGGATCTCTTCCAGCAGTACCAGACCCCACAGCAACGCGCATAACCAGTAGCCAATCATCATGTAGTCCTCCAGTTGGAACTTTGATTCAACATGAATGCAGCGCGTACTCCGCGCTCAACCTACAAATTTTGCAGAGAGGTTAATATGCTCGAGTTGAACGGATCCCACTATCGACGTTAGCGGGACATCCTTGTGGAGATATCAGCCAAGAGTTTGTAGTGTTTCCACTACAGGCAGGCTGGATCGACGACGGCGGATGGCAAGGCGTTCTAGGTCAACAGGCCGTTTTCCAGTGCATAGCGGGCCAGTTTGGCATTGCTGTCCATCCCGGTTTTTTCCAGGATGCGTGCCCGGTACGTCGTGACGGTACTCGGGCTCAAGTGCAAGATCTGGGCGATGCGGACAATTCTCTCACCTGCTGCGAGCAGCTTGAGTACTTCAAGCTCCCGGTCGGACAGCGCTTCGTGGGGTGCCGCGTCGCCTCTGCCGATAGCGTTGACCAGTTTCTCTGCCAGCTCGGGACTGACGTGTTTGCCGCCCGACGCCACCTTGCGCACTGCCGCAACCAGGGTGGCGGCGGAAATATCCTTGGTGAGGTATCCCGCAGCGCCGTGCTTGATGGCGCGTAACGCATAGGCCTCGACCGAATGCATGCTCAACATCAGCACGGCGAGCCTGGGCTTCTCTGCACGCATGAGCTTGAGGAGCTGTAGGCCGGTCTTGTCGGGCAGCTGGATATCGACCAGCGCCACGTCGAAATCCTGCTCCCGGACCAGGAGCATGGCGTCCTGTGCCGTCTCTGCTTCACCCGTTACTTCGATCTCGCCAGCGGTCTCCAGCATGCGGCGCACGCCGTTACGCACGATGCTGTGATCATCCACCAGCAAGACTCTGATTTTCTGGTCAGGCATCTGTATTTTCCATTCGTACCCGCAAGGCCCTGAGGTCAGTGACCGGCAAGCCACGGAATCGGCCGCAAAGTTTGACGTTAGCAGGCCGCGATTGCATTGCAAGATGACAATTGCCCCAGGATCCGGGGCATTGCGCCAACCTTGCTAGTATTCCCTAAGCTGACGCTCGGTTCTCAACATGGGAAACACTGCGTGGCATCAACTTTGACTGGACACAGACATGGTCACAGTAACGACACCGATTGAAGATTTCGACATGAAGACGTTGCTGGCGGCGCTGAAGGCTTTGCGCAAAGGTGACTTCACTACGCGCATGCCGGAAGACTGGACCGGCATGCCGGGCAAGATCGCCGACACGCTCAATGAAATCATCGACATGGCGGCCGACACCACCACCGAATTCGAACGCGTGGCGCGACTGATCGGCAAGCAGGGCAAGGTCGATGAGCGTATCGAATTGCCGATGATGAAAGGCTCATGGCAAAAGATCGTCAATTCGAGCAATGCGCTCACCAGCGACCTCATCAGCCCGATGAACGAGATCATTCGCGTTGTCGGTTCGGTGGCCGAGGGCAATCTGAGCCAGCAGGTACCGCCGGTACTCAACGGCCTGAAACTGCGGGGCCAGTTCCTCAAATCCGCCGGGATCGTGAACACCATGGTGACGCGACTGGGCTCCTTCGCCTCCGAAGTGACCCGCGTGGCCCGCGAAGTCGGCACCGAAGGCATTCTCGGCGGGCAGGCCAATGTCAAAGGGGTGTCCGGCACCTGGAAAGACCTGACCGACTCCGTCAACGACATGGCCGCCAACCTGACCACCCAGATGCGCAACATCGCCTACGTGACGACCGCGGTGGCCAAAGGCGATCTGGGCAAGACGATTACCGTCGAAGCCAGGGGTGAGATTCTCGAACTGAAAAACACCATCAACACCATGGTCGGCCAGCTCTCGAGCTTCGCAGCGGAGGTGACCCGCGTGGCGCTGGAAGTCGGTACCGAAGGCAAGTTGGGCGGTCAGGCCGAAGTGCGCGACGTATCGGGCACCTGGCGCGACTTGACCGAATCGGTCAACGGCATGGCGGCCAACCTGACCACCCAGGTGCGCAACCTCGCCCAGGTGACGACGGCGGTGGCGCGTGGCGACCTCGGCAAGAAAATCACCGTTGAAGCCAAGGGTGAGATTCTCGAGCTGAAAAACACCATCAACACCATGGTCGACCAGCTCTCCAGCTTCGCCGCGGAGGTGACCCGCGTGGCGCTGGAAGTCGGTACCGAAGGCAAGTTGGGCGGACAGGCCGAAGTGACCGGCGTATCCGGTACCTGGAAGGACCTGACCAATTCGGTCAATGGCATGGCGGCCAACCTGACCACCCAGGTGCGCAACATTGCCGACGTGACGACGGCGGTGGCCAACGGTGACCTGTCGCGCAAGATCACCGCCGAAGCGAAAGGTGAAATTCTCCAGCTCAAGGAAACCATCAACACCATGGTCGACCAGCTCTCGACCTTTGCCGACGAAGTGACACGCATGGCCCGCGAAGTGGGGACTGACGGCAAGCTCGGTGGCCAGGCCAAGGTGGCGGGTGTCGGTGGCACCTGGAAAGACCTGACCGACTCGGTCAACAGCATGGCGGCCAACCTGACCAATCAGGTGCGCAACATCGCCGACGTGACGACGGCGGTGGCCAAGGGCGATCTGGGGCGCACGATTACCGTGGAAGCCAAGGGCGAAATCATGGAGCTGAAGAACACCATCAACACGATGGTGGACCAGCTCAACAGCTTTGCCGCCGAAGTGACGCGGGTGGCGCGTGAAGTCGGCACCGAAGGCAAGCTCGGCGGACAGGCACAGGTGCAAGGCGTGTCCGGTACCTGGAAGGACTTGACCGAAAACGTGAACTTCATGGCGGCCAACCTGACCAGCCAGGTGCGCGGCATCGCCAAAGTGGTGACCGCGGTAGCCAACGGCGACATGAAGAAGAAGCTGACACTGGAAGCCAAGGGCGAGATCGCCGAACTGGCCGACACCATCAACGGTATGACCGATACGCTGGCGCTGTTCTCCGACCAGGTGACCTCGGTGGCGCGTGAAGTGGGCGTCGAGGGCAAGCTGGGGGGCCAGGCCAACGTGCCGGGTGCTGCCGGCACCTGGCGCGACCTGACCGACAACGTGAACGGCCTGGCGGCCAACCTGACCAATCAGGTGCGCGCCATTGCCGACGTGGCGACTGCCGTGACCAAGGGCGATCTGACCCGTTACGTGGAGGTGGAAGCAAAGGGTGAAGTGGCGGAACTGAAGGACAACGTCAACGAGATGATCCGCAACCTGCGGGAAACCACGCGGCAAAACGCGGAACAGGATTGGCTCAAGACCAACCTCGCGAAATTCACCCGCCTGCTGCAGGGCCAGCGCGATCTGGCGGCTGTCTCCAAGATGGTGCTGTCGGAACTGGCTCCGCTGATCAACGCCCAGCACGGTGTGTTCTACATGATGAACGAGAACCCGCCCGATCCCGCGAAACTCAAACTGCTGTCGGCTTATGCGTACAAGGGCAACATCAATGTCAACGATGAGTGGCGGCTCGGCGAGGGCCTGGTCGGGCAATGCGCTTATGAGAAGCGGCGCATCCTGTTGACCGATGTCCCCGGCAATTACGTCGCGATTTCATCGGGCCTGGGCGCGGCCGCCCCGCTGAGTATCATCGTGTTGCCGATCCTGTTCGAGAACAAGGTCAAGGCCGTGGTCGAGATGGCTTCGTTCACGCGCTACAGCATCATTCATCAAACCTTCCTTGATCAACTGGCTGAATCGATCGGCATCGTACTGAACACGATCGAAGCCAACATGCGTACCGAAGAACTGCTCAAGCAGTCGCAATCGCTGGCGCAGGAGTTGCAAAGGCAACAGGAAGAATTGCGCCAGACCAACGAGGAGCTGGAGGACAAGGCTGGAATGCTCGCCGAGCAGAAAGCCGAAGTCGAGAGCAAGAACCGCGAAGTCGAAATCACCAAGCTGTCGCTGGAGGAGAAGGCGGAGCAGCTGATGCTGACCTCGAAGTACAAGTCTGAGTTTCTCTCCAGCATGTCCCACGAGCTCAGGACGCCATTGAACAGCTTGCTGATCCTGGCCCAGCAACTCGGCGACAACGCGGAACACAATCTCACGCCCAGGCAGGTCGAATATGCCAGGACCATCCGTAGCGCGGGCAAAGACCTGCTGGAGCTGATCGACGAGATTCTCTATCTGTCGAAGATCGAGTCGGGTACGGTCACTCTCGATCTGAATGAAGCGCTGTTCGCCAATCTGCACGACCAGATCGAACGCACCTTCCGGCCGGTCGCCGAAAGCCGGGGCCTGACCTTCACGATTGAACTGGCGCCTACCCTGCCCCCCGCCATCTGGACCGACGAAAAGCGCCTGCTGCAGGTGGTCAAGAACCTGCTGTCCAACGCCTTCAAGTTCACCGAGCAAGGCAGCGTCAAGATCAGCATCGCACCCGCTGTGTCGGGGTGGAGCGTGGATCACAGCGAACTGAATCACGCCGATGCGGTGGTTGCCTTCGTGGTCACCGACACCGGCATTGGCGTCTCTGCCGGCAAGCAGAAACTCATCTTCGAGGCGTTCCAGCAAGCAGACACCGGAACCTCACGCAAATACGGCGGCACCGGCCTCGGCCTGTCGATCAGCCGCGAGCTCGCACACCGCCTGGGCGGTGAGCTGCGGCTGATCCCCGGCGAAATTGGCAAGGGCAGCATTTTCGCGCTGTACGTGCCCCTGCGCACACGGGATGCCCAGCGCCAGTCGCCAGACGAATCAGTGACAGAGACAGTAACTGACCAGGTCAGGCGCGACCTCATGCCAGGCCCGTCTGCACAGATACTGGACGACCGCGAGTCCGTCCAACCCGGGGACCAGGTGCTGCTGATGCTCGAGGGCGACGCCCGGTTCGCCAGTATTCTGCTCGAGGCCGCGCGCCAGAAGGGATTCAAGGCGATCGTCACGACCCAAGGCATAGATGCACTGGAGCTTGTCGAGCGCTTCAAGCCCGCCGCGATCACCCTGGACCCAGGCCTGACGGACATCGATGGCTGGTTGCTACTCGAGCAGTTGAAGCGCAATTTCGCCACGCGTCACATCCCGGTCCAGATCATTTCGGTCGATGACGACCGCACACGCGGGCTGCGCTATGGCGCTTTCGATTTTCTGCTCAAGCCGGTCACGGCCGACGAGATTCAAAATGCACTGGTCGGCATCGTGGCATTCGCACGGCGCAAGACCAGGAGCCTGCTGCTCGTCGACGGCGACGAAGGCAGCCGCGCCCGCATCCTCGATCTGCTCGGCAATACCGACGTGAAGATCGCAACGACCGACAGCAGCGCTGAAGCCTTGAAGAAACTGGCAAAAAAACGCTACGACTGCATGGCAATCAACCTCAAGCTGCCCGACGCCTCCGGTATCAGCTTTCTCGAGGCGTTGCAGGAAGACCACGCCATGCGTGAATTGCCGATTGTCGTCTATGGTGCGCAGACACTGACCAAGCAGGAGCACGAGCGATTCAGGACACTGCTCGGCAAAGGCGTCATCAAGGCCGTTCAATCCCCCGAACGCATACTCGACGAAACCGCGCTGTTTCTACACCGTGTCGTCGCCAGGCTGTCGCAGGCCCAGCGCAGGATGCTGGAAAAACTCTATGAGGGCTCGGACAGCCTGGAGGGTAAAAAGGCCCTGGTGGTCGACGATGACGTGCGCAATATCTTTGCCCTGACCAGCGTGCTCGAGTGCAACAAAATGCTGGTGACCACGGCCGAAAACGGCCGGACCGCCATAGAACTGCTGCAGCAGCAGCCCGATACCGACATCGTCCTGATGGACATCATGATGCCCGGGATGGATGGCTTTGAAACCATGCGCCAGATCCGTACATTCAAAAGATTTGAAACCCTGCCCATGATTGCCCTGACGGCCAAGGCGATGATGGGTGACCGTGAAAAATGCATCGAGGCCGGCGCATCGGACTATGTCAGCAAGCCGGTGGATACCGACCAGTTGCTGTCACTGATACGCAAATGGCTCTATCGATGACGCTGCGGACGCCAGCACAAACCGAGTGGCATGAATATGCAGCAGGAACCTCCGGTACTCAAAGACACAGCCCAGGTGCGGCATCCGCTCCCGCCTGATGGCGTGCCGGCATCCGTGTTGCTGGTGGATGACAATCCCGCCAAGCTGACGGCGCTGGCCGCAGTGATCTCCGACATGGGCCTGGATATTGCCACGGCAACGTCCGGGCGCGAGGCACTGCGCCTGCTATTGCAGCGCGACTTCGCAGTCATTCTGCTCGACGTGAAAATGCCCGTGATGGATGGTTTTGAAACCGCGGCACTGATTCACGGCCGCCCGAAGTCGGCCCACACGCCCATCATCTTCGTCACAGCCGAGGCCGATACGGATACCGAGCGCTTCCGCGGTTATACGTCCGGTGCAGTGGATTACATCTTCTCGCCGATTGTGGCCGAAGTTCTTCGCGCCAAGATCCGGGTGTTTGTCGACCTGTTCTACCTGCAGCGCAAACTGGTGATGCAGGCCGAAGAATTGCTGCAATCGAAGCGGCAGCTGCGCGAACTGGCCTCCTATCAGGAACACATCAAGGAAGAGGAGCGAAAGCGCATCGCGCGCGACATCCATGACGAGCTGGGACAGAGTCTGCTGGCGTTGCGAATCGATGTCTCCATGCTGCAGGCGCGCACCAGTACCCTGCACCCCAAGCTCAACGAAAAGGCCAGTGATGCGCTGAATCACCTCGATACGGCCATCCGCAGTGTCCGCAGTATCATCAATGAACTGCGGCCACCCGTACTCGATCTGGGATTGCAGGCAGCGATCGAGTGGCAACTGGAAGAGTTCCGCCAGCGCAGCACGGTCGAGTGCACGATGTCGGTGAAAGACCAGGATATGCGTTGCGAGCTGAATGAAAAATCCGCCACGACACTGTTTCGCATCGTGCAGGAATCGCTGTCGAACATTGCCCGGCACGCGCAAGCGACACAGGTGCGTATCGAACTCTACAGGGACGGTAACCGGCTTTGCTTGCAGATCAAAGACAACGGCGTAGGCATGACCGATCGCAAAAAACTGAACTCGTTCGGGCTGGTGGGGATGAAGGAACGCATCAGCATGCTCGGCGGGGAATTCACTATCGACAGCGCACCGCACAAAGGAACGAGACTGACGATATCGCTGCCACTCGACTGACTCGGGTGGCATTGAAATGCCATGGCCCAGGCCCATCGGACGGGCCAACCAGGGTTGGAATGTTTTAATCTTCGCTCCTGAGGAAACCGGACGATCAATCGCGCAGATGGCATAATCGCGAACTGTTTATAACAAGAGCGCATGAATGACCGTCGAAAGCCATGACCAACTCGCGATCTTCTCGGCCATGGCCCAAGAGTGCAGTTTCACCCGCGCCGCCGCCAGGCTCGGCATGTCTCAACCGGACTTGAGCCGGGCGATGCGTCAGTTGGAGGAGCGAGGCAAGCCTCAAAGCCAACGCCTTTTAAGCAGGAGCAATGCGCCGGCTGGCTCCGTAAACTGAAAATCAGCAAGCCGTTGAAACGCATTAAGTCGACAAGGCAACCCGTCCTATCCCGGCAAACTCAACTTCCACTTGCACCCCGGCCGACGCCCAGTAGATACCGGTCCAGCTACCACAAGCCACCAGGTCACCGGCTCGCAAGGGGCTGCCCAGTGCCGCAGCGTGACGCGCCAGCCACGGCAGCGAACTCAGCGGCTCACCGAATGGATGGCTGCCAACGCTGACGAACTCAGGCTCCCCATCCACCCGCAACGTCACCTGTTGTCTTGACCAATCCGGCATTTGCCTCAGCGTTTGCGGTGCACCGAGTACAAGCGCGCGGCTGAGTTGCCGGTCGGCCAGCCGAAGCAGTGGCGCGGCCTGATCGCCCTGCAGCCAGCGCGTGCCACACAGTTCGATGCCCGGCATCCACACATCGACCGCCGCACAGGCCATGGCCAGATCAGTGTGCTGGTCGAGGTCGCGCGACAGGCGCACGATCAGTTCTCCCTCGATCCCGAAACCGAAGGCATCGCCCGGCGGAACCTGCCAACCCGACGGGTGTACCGCCATTGCCGGTACCCTGGCGGCGCTGATCAGCCCTCCCGGAGCGCCGCCCAGTTTCCAGGCCGCTGGCGGCCCGGAGGCGAGCCAGCCGAGGGCATCCGCTACCTGGTGCTGCACGGCATAAGCTTCGGCTTCGCTAGCCAGTTCCAGGGTTGGCAACGGTTGTTGGCGCCCCTCACGCCAACCACGAATCAGGATGGCGGCCACCTGCGCGACCGCACTCACAATGCCAGCTCAGTCTTACGTCGGCGCAGTTGCGCAGGCGCCGGGCGCTCGCACGGCAGAAACCGGCCGCGACCAGCCTCACCGCGCGGCTCGCCGTCCCAGACCACCTCACCGCGAGACAGGGTCATGGCCGGCCAGGCGCTCAGCGTCATGCCGGCGTAAGGCGTGTAATCGACGTTGTGGTGCAGCATTTCGTTGCACAGGTGCACCGACTCACCTTCGTTCCAGATCACCAGGTCGGCATCAGCACCAATAGCGATGCTGCCCTTGCGCGGATACAACCCATACATCCTGGCGGCATTGGTGGAGGTCAGCGCAACAAAGCTTTGCGCGGTGATGCGCCCACTGCGCACGCCTTCAGACCAGAGCAGTGCCATGCGGGTTTCGACACCGGGAATGCCGTTGGCGATCTGGTCGAACGACACCTCTTCACCGTGGGCCTTCTTGCCATCCGGGCCATCGAAGCGAAAAGGTGCGTGGTCTGACGAGAAAATCTCGAACGAGCCGTTCTCCAGGCCATCCCAGATCACCCGCTGGTTGGCGGCATCGCGCGGCGGCGGGCTGCAGATGCACTTGGCGCCTTCGAAGCTGTCGTCACACCCCAGCGAGTCGGCGGTCAGGAACAGGTACTGCGGGCAGGTTTCGGCGTACACCTTCAACCCCTGGCTCTGGGCCCAGCGAATCTGCTCCACAGCCTCGCGACCCGACACGTGCACGATCAGGATCGGCACGTCCACCAGCTCGGCAAGGGCGATGGCACGATGGGTCGCTTCGCGCTCCACCAGCATCGGCCGCGCCGCGCTGTGGTAGCGCGGCGCAGTCAGCCCGGCCGCCAGTAGTCGCTCGGTAAGCCAGGCGATGCAATCGCTGTTCTCGGCGTGGAGCATCACCATGGCGCCCTCACGGCGCGCGACCGACAACGTCTCGAGAATCTCCCGGTCGCCCAGCTTCAGTGCATCGTAGGTCATGTAGATCTTGAACGATGTATAGCCTTCAGCAATCAAGGCCGGCAGTTCTTCACGCAGCACCTGCGGGGTGGGGTCGGTGACGATCAGGTGGAAGGCATAATCGATCACCGGCTTGCTGCCCGCCCGACGATGGTAGTCATCGACGGCGGAGCGCAGGCTTTCGCCCTTCTGCTGGCAGGCGAACGGGATGACGGTGGTGGTGCCGCCGCAGGCCGCCGAGACCGTGCCGCTGAAGAAGTCATCGGCCATCACCGAGCCGTCGCCAGTCGGCTGGTCGAGGTGCACGTGGCTGTCGATGCCACCGGGGGTGACATGCCGGCCTGCCGCGTCGATTTCCTGGTGACCTTGCGGCAGATCCAGGCCAAGGGAGACGATGCGCCCATCACGAATACCGATATCGCTGGTGAACGTGTCCGCGGCGGTTACCACGCGGGCGTTGCGAATCACCGTATCAAAAGGTTGCATATCAGGCCTCTTCCAGTAGTAACCGGCCCCAGCCGGTCAGGCGGTGCGTGTCTGCGCCCGTGGTTTTCAACATGACCCGGACCACTGTGGTAACGGTGTCGAATACCGGCTTAGTTAGCCATCACCTCGTCCAGTGCCTGCTCAAGGGTGCTGACCGTGCGCTCGATATTGTGCAGCTTTTCGAGTCCGAACAGACCGATGCGGAAGGTCTGGAAGTCGGCCGGCTCGTCGCATTGCAACGGCACTCCGGCGGCGATCTGCAGGCCATGGTCGGCAAATTTCCTGCCGCTCTTGATGTCGGCATCATCGGTGTAGCTCACCACAACGCCAGGGGCCTGAAAGCCGGCGGCGGCCACGCTTTTGATGCCTTTGCCGGTCAACATTGCGCGCACCCGATCGCCCAGAGCCTGTTGTTCGCCGCGGACCTTGTCGAAACCGTAGGCTTGCGTCTCTTTCATCACTTCGTTAAACCGCGCGAGGGAATCACTGGGCATGGTCGCATGGTAGGCATGTCCGCCCTGTTCATAGGCCTGCATGATCTGCAGCCACTTTTTCAGGTCGCAGGCGAAGCTGCTGCTTTGCGTCTGCTCGATGCGCTCGAGGGCCAGCGAACTGAACATCACCAGGGCGCAGCAAGGGGAGGCGCTCCAGCCTTTCTGTGGTGCGCTGATCAGCAGGTCGACTGCGCATTTGTGCATGTCAACCCAAAGCGTGCCTGAGGCGATGCAGTCCAGTACGAAAAGGCCACCCACCGCATGCACGGCGTCGCCGACGGCCCGCAGGTACTCGTCGGGCAGGATAATCCCTGATGAAGTTTCAACGTGGGGGGCGAAGACAATCTGCGGCCTCGAAGCCGCGATGGCTGCCAGCACTTCGTCCAGAGGGGGTGGGGCGTAGGCAGCCTGGCGACCGGTGTCGACCGGTCGGGCTTTCAGCACCGTAGTGGCCGCCGGGATGTTGCCCATCTCAAGGATCTGGCTCCAGCGATAACTGAACCAGCCGTTGCGTATCACCAGACACTGCTGGTCGGTGGCAAACTGTCGCGCCACTGCTTCCATGCCGAATGTTCCGCTGCCCGGGACCACCGCAACAGCCTGGGCGTTGTAGACCTGTTTCAGGGTCCTGGAAATGCTCTTCATCACGCCTTGAAATGACTGCGACATGTGGTTGAGCGAGCGGTCGGTGTAGACCACTGAGTACTCGACCAGCCCCTCGGGATCGATACTGGGATATAGCTTTGACATGGGGTGACTCCTTTGGCAGAGATGTCAGTGGTATTGACCCTGCCCCAAGCCTTGGCAAATGACAAGATGGCTCGGGATTGAGCGACTTCTGTCGTGATTACCACGCAATCAAGTTCGTTCAAGCCAGGCACGGGCGATTTCTTCGCGCGTAGCAAACCAGACGCCACCGTATTGCCTGGCGTACTCGATGAATTGCTTGATCGCCCTTACCCGCCCGGGACGGCCCACCATACGTGGGTGCAGTCCAATCGACATCATGCGTGGTCCTTCAGCCGACTCCTCATAAAGGACCTCAAAGCTTTCTTTCATGTATTCGAAAAAGTCCGATGCCTGCGACAGCCCCGGAGAGTTCCAGTAGCGGAAATCGTTCACGTCAGCGGTATAGGGCACCACGAGATGACGCTTGCCCTCGACCTCGACGAAGTAGGGAACATCGTCGTTATAGGCATCGGAATCGTAAAGAAAACCGCCCTCCTCGGCGACCAGACGGCGGGTGTTGACGCTGGCGCCATAGCGGCAATACCAGCCAACAGGACGCTTGCCACAGGTGCGCTCGAATGACTCGATGGCCAAACGCATGTGTTCACGTTCCTGCTCTTCGGTCAGGCGAAACACTTCCTCCCAGCGATAACCGTGACTGCAAATTTCATGTCCACCGGCCACGGCAGCGCGTGCAACATCGGGGTTCTGCTCAAAGGCCACAGCGCAAGCATGAAAGGTTGCCCTTACCGATTGCTGGTCGAGAATATCCAGAATCCGCCAGATCCCCACGCGCGAGCCGTACTCATACATGGACTCCATCGCCAGATTGCGTGTGCCGTCGGGTATCGAATAGCTACCCCATTCGGTCATTGACTCCTGGTCCGGGTCACCCATGGCGAGTGAACGTTCGGAGCCTTCTTCGTAGTTGATCACCAGGCTGATGGCCAATCGTGCGCCATTGGGCCAGGTGCCTTGCGGGCGTTTTCTACCGTAACCCACTAAATCGCGTGCAGGTGAAACCATCGGGATCTTCTCCTGAAGTGACTGGTTAAATAAGTACGTAGCGAAGGTAGCGACTTAGCAGTCGATATCTTTCAGTCGGTCATGACTGAAGGTGCTATCCGATTGCCACTCGCTGAAGGCCACCCCCATGGCCAGGGTTTGCGCAATACAGAACGAAGCGGTAAGCGAACGAAAGCCCAGCAGTTCGGCGTCGTTGACCTCAATCACCGTATCGGCCATCTGCCCGATAGGGCTCAGAACGCTGTCAGTGATCGCCACCAGCGTCACGCCTGCATGGCGCGCCTGGCGACAAGCCTCAACGGTGTCATTGGCGTACGGCGGAAAGCTGACAGCTATCAATAAATCATCATCGGCAATGGCGCTGACCTGCTCCGGCAAGGTGCCGCCAGCACCGCTGATGTGCACGGTTCGCCGACCCACACGACTCAATGCGTAGCTCAGATACGCCGCCACCGGAAAGGCTCGACGCATGCCGATAACGAAGGTGGTACGCGCCACTTGCAGATGGGCGATGGCCGCTTCGATATTGGCCTGCTCTCCCCCTTCGGCCAGGTGTTCCAGGGAAACGATATTGGCCTGACTGAATTCCCGCAGAATCGCGCCGACGTCGCTCGGATCTTCGAGCAACGTCTCACCGCCGTAGTGCCGAATACGCTCGCTTTGGGTGTCGGCAGCCTGTTGCAGCGGTGCGCGGAACAGCCGCTGCAAATCCTTGAAACCCGCAAAGCCAAGGGCCTGAGCCAATCGAATATAAGCGGCAGGCGCGATACTCGAGCGCTTACCCAGTTCGGCTACCGTGTTGAGTGCGATCTCATGCGGGTTGTCGATCAGGAATCGGGCAGCATCGCGCAGACGACCGGTCAGTTGTTCGTGCTGGGCCGCTATACAGTCACGCAGCTCTGCAAGGGTTTCAGGTAAGGCCATGATGAAGGCTCGTCAAATTAGAAGTGTGTAGGCCTGTCAACGCAACGCATCGATTGCTTGATCCAGCGCAGTGATGAGACGGTCGACTTCTTCCAGCGTGTTGTAATGCGCCAACGACACCCGCACTACCCCGCCAAACCGATCAAGCCCAAGGGCTTCGATAAGTCGTCGTGCATAGAAGTCACCAAAGCGAATGCCGATCCGGTGCTCATCGACCCTGCGCACAACAGCCTCTGATTGAACCCCCTCAACAACGAAACTGATCGTTGGCACCCGATTGCGGGTATGTGCCTTGCCAATGATCCGAACGCCCTCTCGCTGGCGCAAAAATGCCAGCAGACGCTCGGCGAGCAAATCTTCCTGCACCTCGAAGGCATCGAACGCAGCCTGCATGCACTTGCGCTCGCTGCCTTGTGCGCCAAGACGGGTGCTGATGTCGAGCAGGTAGTCGGTAATACCGATGCAACCGAATGACAACTCGTAGTTGACGTTACCCGGCTGCAATTTGTAAGGCACCACGTCCTGGCCGATGAAAAAGTGGTTCAGGCTCGGCAGTTCAAGCAACAGGTAACGACGCCCCCAGAGTACGGCAAAGTGCGGGCCAAACGTTTTGTAGAAGCTGTAGACGTAGAAATCGGCTCCGCTGGCCTGCACATCCACCAGACGGTGTGGCGCATAAGCGACGGCGTCCACGCACAGCTTGGCGCCCACCGCATGGACACGCCGCGCAACTTCGGCAACGGGATTGATTGAACCGAGAATATTCGAGGTGTGGGTCATCGCCACATAGCGGGTGTTGTTATTGAGCAACACCTGCAAGTCATCCAACTCGAGTTCACAACTGACGGGATTGACCTGCCACACACGCAAGGTCGCGCCGCGGTTTTCGCACAATTTGACCCAAGGACCGATGTTGGCCTCGTGGTCGCAATTGGTGACGATGATTTCATCGCCCGGGACGATTGACGGGGCGATGGCGCGACACAGGATTTGCAACAAGTGGGTGGTCGAGCCGCCCATGATCACTTCTTCGGGATGCTCGGCGTTGATCAACTGCATGACCGAATGACGTGCCTGCATCACGCGCTCGCCAGCGTCGACGGAAGCCTGGTAGGACGCGCCCAGTTGCACACTGCTATTGAGCAGGTAATCGCTGACCCGCTGCGCCACGGTACTCAGCACCATCGAACCACCGGCGTTATCCATGTAGGCAAAGCCACCGGCCAGACCTGGAAATTGATTGCGAACATAATCGATATCGAGAGGATTCACTCTACTTTCTCCAGCCGGATTCAATGATGCAGGATGGCCTGCAGGAACGCTTGTGTGCGTGTTTCCTTAGGTGCGGTAAAAAACGGTTCAGGGATGTTCTGCTCAACAATGCGTCCGCTTTCCATGAAGATCACCCGGTCGGCGACCCGACGGGCAAACCCCATTTCATGAGTGACCACGACCATCGTGACGCCGGAGCGAGCGAGGTTTTGCATGACATCGAGCACTTCGCCAACCATTTCCGGGTCCAGCGCGGAAGTCGGTTCATCGAACAGAATCGCGCGAGGTTCCATAGCCATGGTGCGGGCGATTGCAACACGCTGCTGTTGGCCGCCAGACAATTGGCTGGGGTATTTGTGCGCGTGATCGGCCATGCCGACCTTGACCAATAATTCCTTGGCCCGGGCATGCGCATCACGCCGACTCAAGCCCCGCACCCGGATCGGTGCCAGCGACACATTGTCGAGAACACTGAGGTGCGGATAGAGGTTGAAACTTTGAAACACCATGCCTACTTCGCTGCGAATGGCGGCGAGTCGCGGGCCGTTTTCAACCCGCTCACCCGCCACACGGATATGGCCTTGCTGGTAGTCTTCAAGCAGATTGATGCAGCGGATCAAGGTCGACTTCCCCGAACCGGACGGGCCAAGAATGACCACCACTTCACCTTCTTCAACCTGCAGATTGATATCGCTCAACGCTTTGAAGTTGCCGTAGTACTTGTCGAGCTTTTCGATGTCGATCAACGTGCTCATGCGGTTTTTCCTCCCGAGGCGTTGCGGCGTTCAATCCAGCTGACCATCTGTACCAACGGCAACAGTAGCAACAGGTACAGCAAGGCAGCCCCTACCAGCGGTGTCGGGTTGGCAGCCAGTGCCTGCGCCTGGGTTGCCTGCTTGAGCAAGTCAGGCATGGCTACTACCGAGGCGAGCGCCGTGTCTTTCATGACGTTGATGCAATTGCTCGTCATGGGAGGCATTACGATGCGAATGGCCTGCGGTAAAACGACGTCGCGCATGGTGTTGAAAAAGCTCATGCCTTGAGACGCCGAGGCTTCGAACTGTCCGCGGGGGATGGCCTCGATGCCTGACCGAAAGATCTCCGCGCTGTAGGCGCAGGAGACAAGCGACAGCGCACTGGCGGCGGCCGCAAAAGACGACAGTCGAATCCCCACAAAAGGTAGCGCGTAATAGATGAGTACCAGCAAAACCAGCAATGGAATGGAACGCATGATATCGATGTAGATACGTGCGAACGCTCGAACGGGTGCGTAGGAGTACAACCTCAACAGCGCCAGCAACAGCCCCCCCACCAGACCCAGGGCAATACTCACCACCCCAAGCAAAATGGTGACGCCCAGACCACGTATCATCAGCGGAAGCGACTCGACGAGCACATTCCAATTAAAAAATGTCTGCAAAAGATCCATGGGATACCTCGGTCAATACAAGTGGCGAACGGCTGTCGCCACTTACATGCAACAGCAGCAAGGCTTACTTGAGGACAGCGGTCACTTGCAGGGTGCTCGAATCTTTATCAGCTTCGGTACCGAACCATTCTTTGTGGATCTTTCCGAGTGTGCCGTCTTCTTTCATCTTGCTGATGATGTCGTTGACCTGATCGCTCATCGCCCAGCCTTTGGCGTGCATCAACGAGTAGCGTTCACCGGTGGGAATACGCGCCACGATGGTGTATTGCGGCTTGTCCTTGATGTAGTAGAGCACTGCTGGAATGTCGCTGAGGTAGCCATCGATGCGCCCGGAGGCGAGATCAAGCATGGCTGGCGATAGCCCTTCATAACGCGAGACGTCGGCGAATTTGTACTCGTCCTTGTGTTGGCCAATCCACATGTCGCCGGTCGAGCCCGTGTCGGCGCCAACGACCTTGTCGGCCATATCGCCCAGGCTCTTGACCTTGGACGTAGTAAGCGCGGTCAGCGACTGGTCGCTGTCGAAGTAAGGCTGTGCGAAGGCGACCGACTCCAGTCGTTTAGGGGTAATGGTGATCGACGAAATAGCGATCTCGACACGTTTTGATTGCACGGCACTGAACAGGCCGTTGAAAGGAATGTTGATGAACTCGACGCTTTTCCCGGCACGTTTGGCCACTTCTTTTACAACATCGACCTCGAAGCCGACGAACTCCCCTTTGGCGTCCTGAAACTCCCAGGGCACGTTGCCAACGTTGGCACCTACAGTCCAGTCAGCCGACCAGGCTGGCAGTGCAACTGCGGCGGTCATGAATAATCCCAACATCACTTTCGCTTTCATGTTTGCTCCCGATTGTTTGTTTTTTTAGGTGCTAACAGCGGTTGATCTCGTACAACGTGGGATCGAGAGTAAATGAATGGATTATTTATTTCAACACCACTTATCCGTGAATTTTTTACTCCGCCACCATCTTCAGCTTTCTTTAAGCGTCACGTCCAAAGGGCTGGTTACGGTCAGGACCGACCAAGGTGGCCACGCGCAGCAGACTTCGCGGCAGGCAGAAAACGGCCAGAAGCAGACACTCAGTATCACTACGGCAAATCAGTTCACAGTCTGACGGAGTTCACCGCGTTTGCACATTCGCTGGGGGCTTTCTCATTTCAACAATATCTGTATATTCGCATTATCGAATATACGAGCTGTGCCATGAGCCTCCTGCCTGCCACTGTCTTCAAATGCCTGGGTGATGAAACCCGCACCAGAATCATGCTGATGCTCTGTGCGCAAGGCGAACTCTGCGTGTGTGAACTGATCTGGGCGCTGGATGACAGTCAATCGAAGATTTCACGCCACCTGGCGCAGTTGCGCACCTGCGGCCTGCTCGAAACCCGCCGTCAAGATCAATGGATTTACTACCGGGTGCACCCTGCACTTCCACAGTGGGTCGTCGACATTCTCCAGGTGACACTCGAAGCCAACCGCCACTGGCTGAGCCGGGACGAACAGCGCCTTGATCAGATGGGTGACCGCCCTCAGCGCAAGGCAGCCTGCTGCTGACGTAACAGCCAAATCAATCAGGCCAGCCCTGCCCTTCCGTAGACAGCACACGAAAGAGAACAACGCCATGAGCATCAGAGTAGGTATCAACGGTTTCGGTCGAATCGGTCGTCTTGCCTTGCGCGCGGCCTGGCACTGGCCCGAGTTTGAATTCGTGCAAATCAATGACCCTGCTGGCGACGCCATCACTCATGCGCACCTGATCAATTTCGACTCGGTGCATGGCCGTTGGCACAACGAAGCCAGCGCCGATGGCGATTGTGTGGTCATTGACGGTCGCCGCATGCGGGTGACGGCCAACAAATCCATCGCTGACACGGACTGGTCCGGCTGCGACCTGGTCATCGAGGCCAGTGGCAAAATGAAGACCGTTGACGTGCTTCAGGCGTACCTGGAACAAGGTGTGAAGCGCGTGGTGGTTTGTGCGCCAGTGAAGGAACAGGGGGCGCTGAACATCGTCATGGGCGTCAATCAGCACCTGTTCGATCCGGCGCAGCACCGTATTGTTACCGCCGCATCCTGCACCACCAATTGCCTGGCGCCAGTGGTCAAGGTGATCCACGAAAACCTGGGTATTCGCCATGGTTCGATCACCACGATCCACGACCTGACCAATACCCAGAGTATTCTCGATCAACCGCACAAGGACCTGCGTCGGGCCCGAGCTTCGGGTATGAGCCTGATCCCGACCAGTACGGGGTCGGCGACAGCAATTGCGGAGATTTTTCCAGAGCTGCGTGGCCGCCTGAACGGCCACGCCGTGCGCGTACCACTGGCCAATGCCTCGCTTACCGACTGCGTATTCGAGGTGACGCGCGAAACCACGGTGGATGAGGTCAATGCCCTGCTCAAGGCGGCGGCCGCTGGCCCGCTGAAAAACATCCTTGGCTACGAGGAGCGTCCATTGGTTTCAATCGACTACCGCACCGATCCGCGCTCCTCGATCATTGATGCACTCTCGACCATGGTGGTGAACGGCACCCAAGTGAAAATCTACGCGTGGTACGACAACGAATGGGGGTACGCCAACCGTGTTGTCGAACTGGCCAGGCTGGTCGGTCTGGCCAGTTGACAGGGGCGATCATGAAGGCATTGTCAGCCCTTTCCCCGCAAGTGCGGCAGTATCTGCTGGTCACCGGCAACTACTGGGCCTTTACCCTCACCGACGGTGCGCTGCGCATGTTGGTGGTGCTCCATTTCCACACCTTGGGCTACTCGCCGCTGCAAATTGCCGCGCTGTTCCTGTTTTACGAGATCTTCGGCGTCATCACAAACCTGGTGGGTGGCTACCTCGGCGCCCGCCTGGGCTTGAATCGCACGATGAACATCGGTCTGGGCCTCCAGGTGGCTGCCCTGCTGATGCTCACTGTGCCGGTCGCCTGGCTGACCATCCCTTGGGTGATGGGCGCTCAGGCGCTGTCCGGTATCGCCAAGGACCTCAACAAGATGAGTGCCAAGAGTTCGATCAAGCTCCTGGTACCCGACCAGCAACAGGGCACGCTTTATCAGTGGATCGCCCTCCTCACCGGCTCAAAAAACGCCCTCAAGGGTGTGGGCTTCTTCCTGGGCGGCGCCTTGCTGGCATGGCTGACCTTCAGAGGCGCGGTGCTACTGATGGCAACGGTATTGGCGCTGATCTGGATGGCGAGCCTGTTCCTGCTGAAAAAGGACCTGGGCAAAGCCAAGGCCAAGCCGAAGTTCCGCGAGATGCTTTCCAAGAGCCGAGCGATCAACATCCTCTCGGCAGCGCGGCTGTTTCTCTTCGGTGCTCGCGATGTGTGGTTTGTCGTCGCCTTGCCGGTGTACCTGAGTGAGGTATTTGGCTGGGACTTTTGGTGGGTGGGTGGATTTCTGGCGGCTTGGGTTATCGGCTATGGCATCGTCCAGACTCTCGCCCCGAACATCACCGGGAAGAAGCATGGCCACGTCCCGGATGGGCGAGCGGCCTTCGTTTGGGCGGCGTTGCTGGCCGGCCTGCCGGCGGCCATCGCCCTCGGCCTCTCGGCGGGCTGGTCGCCCCAGACTGTACTCCTGGGTGGGTTGATGATCTTCGGTGCGCTGTTTGCGGTGAACTCATCCTTGCACAGCTACCTGATCGTCTCCTATGCCCAAGAGGATGGAGTATCGCTGGACGTCGGTTTCTACTACATGTCGAACGCTCTGGGGCGGCTGCTCGGCACCGTACTGTCCGGCTGGATTTACCAGTCCTATGGGCTGGGGGCCTGTCTGTGGGTTTCCACGGCGTTTGTACTATTGGCCGCTCTGATTTCAATCGCCTTGCCCAGGCACGCCGAAGCGATACCATCGACATGACATGATGAGATTCCGCTGACTGAATGGAAGTCAGTCAACCAAAATCGAGAGTCACTTGGTCTGATTCGACGGATAAAGACCGGCAAGCCGCGCTATCACAACACCAACATAAAACACGCCTGAAAACTCTTCGACCATCACCAGTGAGCGGGCGTGGTTGGTCAGCGGGATAACATCACCGTAACCGGTGGTCGTGAGCGTTGTGAAGCTGAAGTAGATCAGTTTGAAGAAAGTGCCGGGCTGTCCGAAGTCGAGTTGGCCAGGGCCGAATGAGCCAGCGCGGGATATCTCGACCAGGGCATAGACGAAGGACCAGGCGAAGGCCAGCATGATGTACCCCGCAAGCGCGCCATGCAGCTTGTCGGCGGTAATCGGCCCGCGTTTGAGAATATAGCCAAGCACTCCGATGAACGAGACTGCAAGAGACGCCGCATAAGATATCCCGGCAAGAAAAAGAATCGCGATGCTCTCAGCCCACAACGCCGCCCATTGAAGGCCAACCCCAAGCAACGCCAGACCCAGTTTGAGGATGAACCCCCGCCGAGTCTGCCTGGTGGCGAAAGCGCCCACGAGCAGCACGCTTGAAAACAGAATGCCGAGCAATGTGCGGGCAAACAGACCTTCCTCAAGTAAGGGAAACAGGAGGATCAAACCCAGCAAGAGCAGCAATAGATAGGTGCAGGGCCCTCGCCCTATGACCATCTGACCTAAATCCTCGTCGGATTCGGTTTTATCTTGCGGATTTGTCATACCGGTTTCCCAGAGATTGAGTTAACGCTCGAGACTTGACGTTGCTCGGTTGAAATCTGACCTGGCTTTAGAAGAGTCGGCAGGGGAATTCTAGTCGCGAATGCATGTGAGAGGATTCAGCCGTACTGCTATGGGTCGATTCCTACCCTGCACGACAGGCAGAAATCGGCCAGGAGCCCTCCCCTGAGCGGCCCGCTGTCGCTTGGGACTCTTCAAAATGATGCCGTAATAGAGGCACACCTCGCTAATAGCCAGCGTAGACACGTATTCCCTCATCAAATCCCTCCTGACAAGCGCGATAAGTAGCCAGCTAATTGTTAATGAAAACCTGAAGTATTCATTTGAGTTTTCGGATTCTTTCGCCGTGCGGCCTGTGCCTAACATCGGCTCCACAGCGAACCAGTCTCGGTATCGCTCAGTGGGATCAGATGACACAGAGAGCCGGATCAAAAGGCCGCTGCTACCGCTGACCATTGATCGCCAAGCCGTCTGGTGCCGTCGAAGTGCTTTAGCACCAGGCCCTGGGATTTTTGAGGATCACCGATGAAGCTGGAAATTTTTCGCACGCTGTGGGGTTACACCGCCAGCAAGGCTCAGGCGCTCGATGAGTTGCTGCGGGCAGGCTTTGACGGCATGGAAGCACGCCTGCCACTGGACGCCGGTGAACGGGCCGAGTTTGGCGCGTTTCTCCAGGCCAATCGCCTGGGCTATATCAGCACCGTCTTCACCGCGTACGACGTGCTGCCCGACCAATCGGCAACGCCTGCCGTCCACCTCAGTGACCTGGACCGCAAACTCGCCTGGGCCGCCGAACTCGGCCCACGCTTCGTCAACGTACTGGCGGGCAACGACCGCTGGTCCTTGCCACAACAAGTGGATTTTTTTGGCCAGGCGCTGGATCTGGCGCGCAAGCACGGCCAGGTCTGCAGTTTCGAAACTCACCGCTCGCGTTCGCTGTTCAACCCCTGGGTGACCCTGGAGTTGATCCGGCAGTTGCCCGATCTGTTGTTCACCAGTGACATCAGCCATTGGGTGGTGACCTGCGAACGTCTGTTGAATGACCCGGCCGATGACCTGAGCGCTTTCGTCGAGCGGGTTCACCATATCCAGGCCCGGGTCGGGTACGACCAGGGCCCGCAGGTTCCACACCCGGCGGCGCCCGAATATGCCAAAGAACTGGCGTTCCATCAGCAGCACTGGGAAAACATCTGGCGCTCGCAGCAAGCCCGCGGATACCAGGTCAGCACCCTGACCCCGGAATTCGGCGCCGACGGCTACCTGCATCATTTGCCCTTCACCAATGTCCCCGTCGCCGACCTGTGGTCATTGAACGTGTGGATGGGCCAGACCGAGCGCGAACACTTCGAGCGATTCCACCACTCAAGCCATCCTTAGGGAGCCGACGCGTCATGCCTGACAATAAAAATAAAAGCATCAGCACTGACACACACAAAGCCAACTTCAACAGCATCCCGGTGGTCAACATCGCCGGTCTGTTCAGCTTTGAACTGGAACACCGCCTGGCCGTGGCCGAACAACTGGGGCGCGCCGCCAGCGAAGTCGGGTTTCTCTACATCACCGATCACGGCATCGACCCGCAACTGATCGCCAACCTGCGCCAGGCAGCCAAGGACTTTTTCGACCAGCCCTTCGACACCAAGATGCGGCACTACATCGGTACCTCGCAAACCCACAAGGGCTTTGTACCCGAAGGCGAAGAGGTCTATTCCAAAGGCAAGCCGGACCACAAGGAGGCCTTCGACGTCGGCTTCGAAGTCCCGGTCGATGATCCGCTGGTGCTGGCCAATACGCCATTGCTGGGGCCCAACGACTGGCCGCAGCTGGCAGGTTTCAAGGCATCGGTGCAGGCCTACTATGAAGCGATCTTCGCCTTGGGCCGGCGCCTGTTCGGCGGCTTCGCCCTGACCCTGGGCCTGGAGGAAAACTATTTCGACAGCCTGGTCACCCGTCCGCCGTCCAAGCTGCGCCTGATCCACTACCCCTACGACGGTGCGGCCCATGACGCACCGGGGCTTGGCGCCCATACTGATTACGAGTGCTTCACCATCCTCCTGGCCGACAAACCCGGCCTTGAGGTGATGAACAACCTTGGCCAATGGATCGACGCACCACCGATTGCCGATGCCTTTGTGGTCAACATCGGCGACATGCTGGAAGTGATGACCGCAGGCGCATTCGTTGCCACTGCGCACCGGGTGCGCAGCGTGAAGGAGGAACGCTATTCCTTCCCGCTGTTTTATGCCTGCGACTATCACACCCAGATCAAACCGCTGCCCGGGTTCGCCCAGGCCGGCAACGACTACGAAGAAATCACGATCGGCGAACACATGTATGGCCAGGCGCTGCAGACCTATCAGTATCTGCGCCAGAGGGTGGCCAATGGGGAAGTTCAACTGCCAGGCAAGGCACGCAAGCCCGCCAGTTTCGGACATTTGAAAAATCAGGCGCAACCGTCCTGATTGAAGTTTTCAGCTACACCCTTACCTACGCCGGAGTCAGTAAAAGATGAAAAACAATAAGAAAAACCTGTTGAGCCTGGCTGTATTGGCAGCCGGCATGCTCGGTGCCTCGATGAGCATGGCCGCTTCAGACACGTTCAAGGTCGGCATGGAAATCACCTACCCGCCTTTCGAGTCCTATGACAAGGACAAGAACGTGGTGGGTTCGGACCCCGAACTGGCAACGGCACTGGCCAAGCACATGAACGCCAAGGTGGAGTTCGTCGACACCAAGTTCCCGAGCCTGATCCTGGGCCTGAACTCCGGCAAGTACGACGCGGTCATTTCCGGCATGTACATCACGCCGGAGCGCCAGACCCAAGCCCAGACCATTGCTTATGCCAACACCGGCGCCGCGGTCATGGTGCCCCAGGGCAGCGAGATCAATGCGAAAAAACCTGAAGACCTGTGCGGCTTGAAACTGGGCCTGGAACAGGGCACTACCTGGGTCAAGGAATTCCGCAAGCTGTCCGACGACTACTGCGTGCCGAACAACAAGGGTGCCATCACCGTCAGCGAGTACCCCTCGGCGCCGGAAGTGACCCAGGCCCTGTTATCCAGGAACATCCAGGCCCAGGTTGAAATTGCCGGCGCCGCCAAAATGATCGCGGAAAAAACCAATGGCCGGGTCGTGATCACCACCGAGCACCCGATCTATCAGCAAACCCTGGGCATCTTCGTCAAGAAAGGCAACGACGAAACCTACCAGGCGGTGCAAAAGGCCTTCGAGGAAACGAAAAAGAGCGGTGAATACGCCGCTATCCTTAAGAAATATGGCCTGGAAGAGCCGGCTGCCCAATAAGAACCTGTCCTGTAGTCTGGTCATCTGCCGCCCCTGCACGGGGGCGGCAGATCGAGGTGCCCTATGCAATTCGATTGGTCGTACTTTCTCTCCCTGTTCTCCCTGCCGGACTTCTGGAAAGCCTGCGTCACGGTGATCCAGCTCAGTGCCCTGGCCTGGTTCATCGGCATGCTCCTGGGTTTTGTCCTGGCCACGGCCAAGCTGTCCCAATCGCCCTTGCTGCGCATTCCGGCAGCGGTCTACATCTGGTTTTTCCGCAGCATCCCGTTGCTGGTGCTGGTGGTGTTCGTCTACAACCTGCCGCAATTGTTTCCCGGCAGCGGACCGATCCTGTCCAACCCCTTCTACTCCGGCTTGCTGGCCCTGGTGGTCACCGAGGCGGCGTACATGGCGGAAATCCATCGTGGCGGCCTGATTTCCGTGGCCAAGGGCCAGAAGGAAGCCGGGCGCGCGCTGGGTGTCGGCCTGTTCGGCATGCAACGCCTGATCGTGATCCCCCAGGCTTTCCGTATTTCCCTGCCCACCCTGATCAATGAATACATCACGGTGGTCAAGCTGACGTCGCTGGTCTCGGTCATCTCCCTGACCGAAATCCTCACGGTCGGCCAACGCCTCTATGCCACCAACTTCCTGGTCATGGAGACCCTGGCGGCGGTCGGCGTCTACTACGTGTTGATCGTCACCGTGTTCGGTTACTTCCTGCAGCGCCTGGAGCGCTACCTGGACCTGAACTTCCGCAAGCCGCATACACTCGACGAGGCCACCATTGCCAAATTCAAGGCCAGCGCCGAAGCGTTGCCCGACGTAGCCCGCAAAGCCGCCGGCAACAGCGCAACGCCCATCCTGCAACTGAACAACATCCAGAAAAGCTACGGCACGCACAAGGTGCTGCTGGGTATCGACCTGAATGTCGACTACGGCCAGGTGGTCTCTATCATCGGTCCATCCGGTTCCGGCAAGACTTCGCTGATCCGCACGGTCAACGGCCTGGAAAGCATCGATACCGGCGACATTCAGTTGTTCGGCGAAAAGTTCATCGAAGCAACTGACAAACCCAACAGCTCCCGCCTGCGCAAAGGCGTGCGGCACATCGGCATGGTGTTCCAGAACTTCAACCTGTTCCCGCACCGCACCATTCTCGACAACGTCACGCTGGCACCGCGTTACCACGGCCAAGCGGGCGAGCTGAGTGAACATCGAGCGTATGCGCTGCTGGACAAGGTCGGCCTGCTGGCCCATGCCCACAAGTACCCGCACCAGCTTTCCGGTGGGCAGCAACAGCGTGTGGCGATCGCCCGGGCCCTGGCCATGGAGCCGCAGATCATGCTGTTCGACGAGCCAACCTCGGCCCTCGACCCGGAACTGGTCAACGACGTGCTCAACGTGATCCGCGACCTGGCGAAGGAAGGCATGACCATGCTGATCGTGACCCACGAAATGGACTTTGCCATGTCGATCTCCGACCGGGTGATTTTCATGGAGAACGGCAATATTCAACTCGATGCCGCACCTGAAACCATACGATGCGACGCCAAGGGCGAGCGAGTACGGCGCTTCATGGGAATCGATGCCCGATCGCCAAGCCTGTCTGCTACGGTGGATCATGCATGAGCAGGCAACCACTTTCTTTGAGCTACCTTCTTTCTGGAAAACCCGCATGAATCTTGGAATAGCAGGACGCTGGGCGCTGGTCTGCGCCGCCAGCAAAGGCCTGGGCAAAGCCTGCGCACAGGCACTCGTGCGCGAAGGCGTGAACGTGGTTATCACCGCACGGGGCGAACACACGCTGAATGAAACGGCCCGTGAGCTCAGGGCGATAAATCCTCAAGTGACGGTCATCGCCGTGGCCGGAGACATTTCGACGCCCGAGGGTCGGGCGGCAGCGCTCGGGGCCCATGAGCATTTCGATATTCTGATCAATAACGCCGGAGGCCCTCCCCCCGGGGATTTCCGCGAATGGAATCGCGACACCTGGCTCAAGGCGCTGGATGCCAACATGCTGACCCCTATCGAATTGATCAAGGCCACGGTAGACGGTATGGCGGCACGCGGATTTGGCCGGATCATCAACATCACCTCGAGTGCCGTGAAGTCCCCTATCGAAAGCCTGGGCCTGTCCAATGGCGCACGCAGTGGCCTGACGGGGTTCATCGCAGGGCTTGCCCGACAGGACAACATTGCCAGTCGCAATGTGACGATCAACAACCTGCAACCGGGCTCATTCGATACCGATCGACTGCGTGACAACCTGGTCGCTGCCGCCGAAGAGTCGGGGCAAGACAGTGAGGCATTCCTTGATGAGTGCCGTGCCGAAATTCCTGCCAAGCGCTTTGGCTCACCCGAGGAGTTTGGTGCACTTTGCGCCTTCGTTTGCAGCAGCCATGCGGGCTACCTGACGGGGCAGAACCTGTTGATCGACGGAGGAGCCGTTCGATCCAGTCAATAATAACGACTGGCACAATGGGACAAGCCGTAAACGGCCACTTCTCCTATCCCGAATACCCCGCACAATCGCACCCTGAATTGGGTAACCCACTGTAGGAGCGAGCTCGCTCGCGATGGTCGTTAACGATACCGCGTGTTAACTGACTAAACGCAGGGTTCTTGAGTCCATCGCGAGCAAGCTCGCTCCTACAGTGAACAACATGGCCCTGTATTGGGGGGGTAATCCCCATTATCGGGGGCCTTCACCCAACTTCTGATACGCCCGCCCAAAGCCCGCAAGCAAGGGGAATGTGGCGTAGAGCCATTAATCAATTCCTTTCACTTTTGGCAGAAAAATTGCGTCGTCGACATCCCGACTTGAAACAATATGTTTCGCCGGCCGGCCTGGATGCCGTGGCTCGCTACCCATGCATTGCCACGCGCTCCGGAGAACCCGTCAGAGGTGTTTGCGATGAAACTAGATACCGGAAGGTTGACTCCTAGTCCATTGTTCAAAACCAGGCTGGCGCTGAGTATCTCTGCTGCCGTGATCATGCTGGGATTGGGCTTGTCCCACACCCAGGCAGCCCCCCTCGACAACACCGACCCACCGCCTCCTACCGACCCATCGGCATTCACCAATCCGCCTGCCGACCCCAACGCCGCCTTGAGGGACTTGCTCAAGCAGCCTCCGGCAAACGTCGGTGCCTTCGACTTGCCCAATGGAGTGGTCGGTAACCGCAAGACGCCCCTGGTCGACAATGTGCTGCCACCCAATCTGCAACCCAGCTTCAATATCCCCACTAACGGAAATGCCAGCCCGTTGTTCGGGGCGCAACCGTTCACGCAGAAGCTTGAACTGTTCGAGGAGTTCGGTTCGAACAAGCTCAATGCAGCCGACCCGCCATCACCCGTTCCGTTTCCGGTCCCGACGGTGGGCCCCGCACCAGCGCAAGATCCATTGTTTGTGGCGCGTAGCGGCCCGTCGCCGGATGCGCTGGATGCCTTTCTCAGGCAGCCGGCATTGACGCCCTTCCCGACCGAGTTCTCCAATGTGCTGGACTACAACCCCTGGAAGGCGCAGATAGAGGCCTTCCTCAATCGCCGGGTCGGTTCGCCTGCAGAAGGCCGGCCACCGGGAAAAGGCTGGGCGCACCAGCGCTTCAATGAGTTTTTCCCGCGCGACGCCTTCAAGACCGTGCAAGCCGGCGCGCACGTCAACAGCGGCTTGCGTGATCGTATGCAACGGCATAACTACGCTGTGGGGGAATTTGGGCCAGGCGGGCTCTATCACAACACCAACGGCGACCCGGCCAACGAGGGCACCACCAAGGGCATTCAAGTACAGTTTCACCCCAACCTGCCCATCCAGGACCACAATGCCTTATGGACGTTCGACGGCACCTTTCCACCCAAACTGCTCCAGGTGCGCTATGGCCAGGCGATGCTGATGCGTCATTACGATGCGTTGCCCATCGACCCGGCGGCCAACCGGGGTTTTGGCCTGCACACCCTCACCACCCATGAGCATAACGGTCACTCGCCTGCGGAAAGCGACGGTTTTACCAACGCGTTCTTCTTCCCGGGCCAGTACTACGACTATCGCTGGCCGATCCAGTTGGCCGGTTACGACACCATCAATACCAAGGCCGAAGACCCACGGGCAGCGTTCCCCTGCGACCCCGGCGAGACCCTTTTCGTCAACGACACCAGCCCCGGCTTCAAGACCTGCGACCACGGCACCATCAAGATCCGTGGCGACTGGCGCGAAACCATGAGCACCCACTGGTTCCACGACCACATGCTCGACTTCACCGCGCAGAATGTCTACAAGGGCAATGCGACGATGATGAACTACTACAGCGCCGTGGACCGTGGCAACGAGTCGGTCAACGACGGCGTCAACCTGCGCTTGCCCAGCGGTTCGGCGCTGAGCTGGGGGAACCGTGACTACGACATCAACCTGACGATCGCCGACAAGGCCTGGGACCAGACCGGCCAGTTGTGGTTCAACCCGTTCAACACCGACGGGTTTCTCGGTGACCAGGTGCTGACCAACTGGGAATTCAAGCCCTTCCTGGACGTACGTGCCCGTCGCTACCGTTTCCGGATTCTCAACGGATCGGTTTCTCGCTTCTTCAAGCTGGCGGTGGTGCGTCAGGTCAATGGTAATGGTGGCGAGTTTCCGGGCCCGAAAAACTCCGGGGTTTCCTATAACCGGGTGCCGTTCCACATGATTGCCAACGACGGCAACCTCATGGAGCACGCCGTGCCGTTCGATGGCAGCCTGGACCTCGATGGCGACGGCGACACACAGGACAACAATGCCATTCTGCCAATGCTGGGCATTGCCGAACGCTATGACATCGTCGTCGATTTCGCGAATAACGGCATCAAGCCGGGCGACAAGATCTTCTTCGTCAATATCGAGGAGCATGAAAACGGCAAGCTTCCAAAGCGTGATATTCCATTGGCGGATGTACTGTCCGAGAAGTACCTGCCCGTGGTCAGGCCAACCAGCCACGGACCACAGTGGGTCAACGGTGACCCGGGGGTGGGCCAGTTCATGCAACTGAACGTCCAGCCTTACACCGGCCAGGATGTCAGCATGAACCCGATCGACTTCGAGCCCGCCAAGCCTGGCAAGCCCGAGGGCAAGTTCCTGATCCCGCTGCCCTTGCACCGTGATGACCCTGCTGATATCGCCCGGCTTGCCCAGGCGCGGCACCGAACCTTTATCTTTGGTCGCTCCGACGGCACGGACTTGACGCCCTGGACGATCAAGACCGATGGCGGCCCGGGGTTCAACATGGACCCGCGGCGGATTTCCGCTGCGCCACAACTGTCCACTGGCCCGACACCGGCCGGGTTCAAGGGCGAAGGCACGCTGGAAATCTGGAAGATCCAGAACGGCGGCAATGGCTGGACCCACCCGGTGCATGTGCACTTCGAGGAAGGGGTCATTCTCAGTCGCGGCGGCAGACCACCACCAGAATGGGAAAAAGGCGCGCGCAAGGATGTCTACCGTATAGGCCCCGATCCCGACAGCCTCGACAATGTCGAAATGGCCATACGCATCCGTGAGTTTGCCGGTACCTACATGGAGCACTGCCACAACACCCAGCATGAGGACACCTCGATGCTGCTGCGTTGGGACTCCGAGCACCCGGGCCAGTTCCAGTTGATGCCCACACCGTTGCCCAGCTGGGACGGCGTGAAATTCGTGGACTCGGTTGCGTTACCGACATTCCGTACGGGAGATGGCGTCGGACCACAGGTCAAGGTCAACGTAATCCAGGGAGATAGCAGCGGTAGTGGCAGCAGTGGCAGCAGTGGCAGCAGTGGCAGCAGCGGAGGCAGCGGAGGCAGCGGAGGAAAAGGCTAGCGTCGTTTATCAAACGGCTGGTCATGTCGTCAGCAAACGCACGAAACCTGCGTGACCGTTTGAGCCCAAAGCCGCCTGACATCACAGGCGGCTTTGGGTTGATGGTCGGGCATTGGCTGCCTGGGCTTTTCGGGTTTTGCGCCGGCACCGGACCTTCTCATATCGATTGTCTGCGCCAGGTGCCGGGGGATGTGCCGAACTGGCGTTTGAATGCGCGACTGAACGCGGCTTCGGATTCATAGCCAACTGCAAAACCGACTTGCGCCACGTTGCCGTGACCTTCGCGCAGGTGTTGAGCCGCCACATGCATGCGCCAGAGCGTCAGGTATTGCATCGGTGGCTGTCCGACCAACGCCGTGAATCGCTCCGCGAATACCGAGCGCGACATGCCCACCTCAAGCGCCAGGGCTTCGGCAGTCCAGCTTTCGGTCGGACGCGCATGGAGCAGCGCCAGTGCGCGGCCGATATGCCGATCCCGCAAACCCGCCAGCCACCCGCGCCGCTCGGCGGGAAGACTGGCGACATACTGGCTGACGGCTTCGACGAACAGCAGTTCGGACAGCTTGGCGATGACCGTAGTCGAACCGACGCGTCCCGCCGCAATTTCACTGACAGCAAAACGGAACGAACTTTCGATCCAGGCGCCCGAAGCCGTCGCGCGCACGTCCAGTTTCAATATGGATGGCAACGACGAAAGCAACGGGCTGAAGGGTGTTTCAGAGCCGAGGAATCCGCACAACAGCTGCGTGACCTCACCGCCCCCGCCGTACTTGATCCGTGAAATCCCACCCACTTGCGGCGGCTGAATGACTTCTTTCGCCGGCATGGGCGCAACGCTCAGGTCGCTGCCAAAAGAGTGAGCGTCATTGCGCGGAAGCAGAACGAGTTCACCCGCCCCAACGTCGATGGCGGTATCCCCGTCGATGCGTATTTGCATGTGCCCCGCCGCGACAAAATGCGACGCAATGATATGCCGGGGTACCGCCAGGAACGGTTTGCAATCATTCGCCGAGAGCCTTCCGTTGATACACCAGGGCGCAGTGAGTTCCGCCTCGAGGAACACCCCTCCAGACAGCCGAATCACCCGCAATACATCAGAAAGCGCATCCAGCACTTGCCAGCCCTCCTTTCCGGAGCCCTGAGCATGTAATCAGGCGCACCGGTCATTTGCCGCCTGAACCGCGAGACCTAGATTAGCACCAGCGCGGACTCAGAGATCGAGACAGCTCCCAGAGGCTTCACCCAAGGTCATTGGCTCCGGCGTCAACCGTAATTGCCCCACTTCAACTCAACCAGGGCAACAGGAGATCCGTATGAACACCATCGCTACCCTATCCGGCTCAGAGTCAGGCAACGCTGCCCGTTATGCGCGGATTGTCCGGTCATCAGAAAAAAACCAGTGGCAGATCGATCGCGATTTGCTGCAGGGCCGGTGTTTCGACTTCTCGCGCAAATTCCTGCCCGACGGGCTGTCGCAGGTCGACCGCCTGGCTTTTCTCGCCGAGCCCGAGGCACGTCTGCTCAGTCAGATTCAGGGCCGGACCTACGCGTATATCTTTGGCCTGGTGGAGCGATTTATCAGTGCCAAAATGCTCGATCAAGGTCGGGCCCATGTGTTTGACGATCAACTCGCACTCGAGGCGCTGGTACGTTTTTCCAACGACGAGATCAAGCACCAGGCGTTGTTCCGGCGCATGGAGACAATGATGGGTGCGCAATTGCCCGCAGGCTATCGTCAAGTGGCCGATCCAAACGACGTGGCGCGCACGGTACTGGCGGCCAGCACCTGGTCGGTGCTGGCGCTGACCTGTCATATCGAGCTGTTCGTTCAGGCGCACTACGTACAGAGCATCGCACCGCGCCAAGAGCTGTGCCCGCTGTTCAAGGACGTCTTCAAGTTTCACTGGATGGATGAAAGCCGACACGTCGTACTCGATGAACTGGAGTGGCAGGCCGAGCACGCGAAACTGTCACCGGCCGAGCGCGACCAGGGGGTGAATGACCTGATTGCGCTGGTGGCGGCCGTCGACTCAATCCTGCAGGCCCAATCGGTATCCGATGCCGACTACTTCATCGGTCATGTTTCACGATCGTTCAGTGCAGATGAGACAGCGCAAATCAAAGCCGGTGTGCTGGGCGCCTACCGCTGGCAATACATTATCTCGGGCGTGCAGCATCCGCACTTTGGGCGGCTGCTGACGCACATGACAACGCCTGCGCAGATGTCCAGGATTCAGACCGCACTGGCCCCCATCATGAACAATTGATCGGCAGTGAGCGACCCACTGTGGGATAACGATCTATCGAGGAAGGCGGCCATGACCATACCGATGTGGATGCTGCTTGGGTTTGCGACCTGGACTTTGCTGCTGTTGATGGCAACCGTCGGCGTTTACCGCTGGGTCGCCATCCTCTTCTCGAGTACTCCGATCGCCTCATTCCGCAGCGACCAGCTCGAAGGCGCGGACTGGTACCAGCGCGGGACCAGGGCACACGCCAACTGCGTGGAAAACCTGCCTGTCTTTGCCGTCATCGTGTTCGTGATTTCAGCACTCGATGTCAACGGCCCGGCAGTGAACTACCTGTCCATACTCGTGCTGATCGCCCGCGTGTGCCAGTCACTGGTTCACGTATCCCATGTGCAAACCAACAGGTTCGTGGCGGTTCGGTTTACCTTCTTTTGCATTCAGTTGGTCTGTTTTCTCGCGCTCATTGCAATTGCCGCCTGTTACGGCGCCTGACACCTTCAGCGATCGGCAGATAACGGCCAGGAGTGGCCGGTGGTCGTTGCACTTCGATTGTCGCCGGCGTTTGGCTAAGCTTATTAAATCAGGACGAACTCAAACTTGAGTGATTGCGGCAATCAACGGATCGTTACTCCCCAAGGAGACGACCATGTATGCGGTTATACGAACCTACCTGGGAACGGGTGCAAAACAGCTTTTCGAGCTTCTGGAAGAGCGTAACGTCGACATCGAGGCCACCCTGCGCACAGTGCCCGGCCTGGTGAGCTACACACTGCTCAATACCGGTGACGGTGGTACGTCAGTGACTGTTTGCACGGACAAGGCCGGCAGTGATGCGAGTTCGAAAGTCGCGCGTGAGTGGATTCAGAAAAACACCTCGGCTATCCGCGCGAACCCGCCGATCGTAACCGAGGGTCCGGTCATTGTGCAGATCAACTAGCGTGCGCCCGCTTGATCTCACGACACTGGCAGTGTCGCAAGTTACCGACCGGTCCGCCTGCCGGCGAGTGCTATAATTCGATCAGATTGCACAAAGTGTGCAACGTTACCCTTGGTACAGATAAAGACTGCAAATACTGGTCAACAGCTGCCTGACAGAGGAGGTCTACAGCATACTCTAGACGGGAGGTGTGGCATGAATCGGCACTATTACATCAGTGACAATCTCAACGATCTTGAAAGCGTTGAATATGAACTTGAAGCCAGTGGCATCAATTCCGAACAGATTCATGTACTCAGTGAAAAAGTTGCTGATGTTGAACAACATCACCTCCACGAGGTTAACTCGTTAATGGAACAGGATGCTGTTCACTCCGGTGAAATTGGTGCGGTGATCGGTATACCCCTCGCAGCGCTGGTCCTGCTTGGCGCCTATTGGATGGGCTGGACCGAATCCGCCGCAGGCTGGATGCCTTTCATCTTCCTTGCCATTGTTATTTTGGGTTTCTGCATCTGGGAGGGCGGTTTTTTCGGGTTCCAGGTGCCGAACACTCACTTCCGTAATTTCAGCCAGGTGGTAAAAGAAGGCAAACATATCTTCTTTGTGGATGTTGAAGCGAACCAGGAGTCGATACTGGACCAGGTCATCGGCCATCATCCGAAGCTGATGCTCGCCGGCACCGGAGCTGCAGCGCCCCACTGGACTGTGGCCTGGCAGCACAAATGGCATCAGTTCAAACGAGTGATCTCGGGGTAGCGCCCGCGGGCTCAAGGCCATCCGAAAGCGGCTTATTGACCGAAAAAGATGACCCGACTGAGGAACACATAATCCGCCTCGGTGGCCATGAGTCCGACGAGCACCAGCAGACACAAGGGTGGTATCAATATCGCGTAGACCATGGCCAACCGTTCCCAGGCCATGTGCATGAAGATGGAGACAATCAAACCCGCCTTCAACAACATGAACGTGATAATCAGGAACCACCGTAGGTAACCATGGAAGTGGAAATAGTCGACAAGGTACGACATCGTGCTGAGGACGAATAACAGCCCCCATATCTTGAGGTACAGACTGATTGGATGTTGCTGACCCTGAGCATGTGCCATCACTCGTGCTCCTCTACCACAAATAGAAGAAAGCAAAAATAAACACCCACACCAGATCCACGAAGTGCCAGTAAAGCCCGGCTATCTCGACGTTCTGATAGTTACCGGAGCGGTCATAATCTCCGCGCAATACTTTGCGCGCGACAATGCTGAGATAAATGGCGCCGATTGATACATGCAGCCCGTGAAATCCGGTGATCATGAAGAAGCTGGCGCCAAATTGCGCGGCGCCCATGGGGTTTCCCCAGGGACGCACGCCTTCTGCGATGAGCTTGCTCCATTCAAACGCCTGCATGCTGACGAACGTCACGCCCAAGGCCGCGGTCGCCAGCATCAGGGCCGTGGTTTTCGCGCGATCACGGCGATAGGCGAAGTTGACGGCCATGGCCATGGTGCCGCTGCTGCTGATCAGCACAAAGGTCATGATGGCGATCAGAATAAGCGGGATTTCCCTGCCGCCGATCGTCAATGCAAACACTTCACTGGGGTTCGGCCAGGCGCTGGTGATGGTCATGCGGACCGACATGTAGCCGGTCAGAAAACAGGTGAATATGAACGTGTCGCTGAGCAGGAAAATCCACATCATCGCCTTGCCCCAGTGGACCTGCTTGAAGGCCTCTTTATCCGAGGACCAATCGCTGGCGATGCCTGCCCATCCCGGTGCAGGCGGCAAGCCTTGTGGATTGGACTCGACTGGGACGTGCGGATGCGATGCCATGGTTTTTCACCTCAGGCCGCAGAATCTGGCGATGGCTTCATAGGTTTGTGGCGTGCTGGTCAGCAGCGCGAACAGCAAGAACCAGAGACCCAACAGGTAATGCCAATAGATGGCACAGAGTTCTATGCTGGCGCTCAATTGCGGCAACGGCACATGGCGCAGGAATTTAGTGACGGTCCTGGCCCAGGCGATCAACCCGCCCAGTAGGTGCAGGCCGTGCACACCGGTCAACAGGTAGAAGAAACTGTTGGCCGGATTGCTCGCGACAAAGTAGCCCCAGGCGACAAACTGCTGCCAGACCCAGAGCTGCCCCGCCAGAAAGGCAATGGCAAACCCTCCTCCCAATACAAAACCGATGACCGTGGCGTCCATTCGAGCCCGGCGGGCGGCCATGCGCGACCACTGCAGTGCGATGCAGCTCAACACCAGGAACGCCGAATTCACCCATAGCTGCCAAGGATTGGCCAGCGGCGCCATGGGTTCTGTCAGGGGCAGCCAGTCGGCCATTTGCGAGCGGGCGATAAAGGCGAGCAGGAAGAGCATGAACAACGAACTCACCACCGCCAGAAACAAGCGCAGGGCAAACCTTGCAATGTGGTTTCTATCGCCGCCCTCGCCGGCCTGAATGCCCTCGGAATCGCGATTCCAGCTGCCGCCGGGGTCCGCGCCGTCGGCGTTCCTCAATAGCAGCCTGTTCATGGCTTGACGTCCGCGGTACTGGTTCCGGCACTGAGTTGGCGCATCTGCTCCAGTTCCTCGGCAGAGACCGTTTGCGGCACGAAATCCTGTTCTATCCCCGGCACGCTGTAGTCATAGGCCCAGCGATGTACCACCGGCAGCTTGGCGCCCCAGTTACCGTGTACCGGCGGGGTGTCCGGCGTTTGCCATTCCAGGCTGGCCGCGCCCCAGGGGTTGCTGCCTGCGGGTTTGCCTTTGAATACGCTCCAGGCCAGGTTGAACACAAACAGCAATTGGGAGGCGCCGACGATCAAGGCGACCACCGTTATGAAGGCATTCAACTCTTGCGCCGACTGCGGGATGAATGCGTAGTTTTCATAGGCGTAGTAACGGCGCGGCATGCCCTGGAATCCCAGGTAGTGCATGGGGAAGAAGATGGCGTAAGTGCCCAGGAAGGTAATCCAGAAATGCAGCTTGCCCAGGATGTCGTTGGTCATGCGCCCGGTTATTTTCGGAAACCAGTGGTAGATGCCGCCGAACACCACCAGTACCGGCGCGACGCCCATGACCATATGGAAATGGGCCACGACGAAATAGGTGTCCGAGAGCGGTATGTCCACGATCACATTGCCGAGAAACAACCCGGTCAGACCGCCGACCAGGAAGGTCACGATAAACGCCAGGGCAAACAGCATCGGCACCGTCAGATGGATGTCGCCGCGCCACAGGGTCAGTATCCAGTTATAGACTTTCAGCGCGGTCGGCACCGCGATGATCAGGGTGGTGACGGCGAAGAAAAAGCCGAAGTACGGGTTCATTCCACTGACGTACATATGGTGTGCCCAGACCACAAAACTGAGTACGCCAATCGCAATGATGGCCCACACCATCATTCGGTAACCGAAGATATTTTTACGCGCATGGGTGCTGATCAAGTCGGAGACCAGGCCAAACGCCGGGAGCGCAACGATGTACACCTCCGGGTGGCCGAAGAACCAGAACAGGTGCTGGAACAAGATCGGGCTACCACCCTGGTGATCGAGCGTCTGCCCCAGCGAGACCATCGCCGGCATGAAGAAGCTGGTGCCCAGCAGCTTGTCGAACAACATCATGACCGCGCTGACAAACAACGCCGGGAAGGCCAGCAAGGCCATGATCGAGGCCATGAAGATTCCCCATACCGAGAGCGGCATGCGAAACAAGGTCATGCCATGGGTGCGCGCCTGCAACACCGTGGTGACGTAGTTCAGCCCGCCCATGGTGGCAGCGACAATAAATATCGCCAGCGAGACGAGCATTAACACGATGCCCCACTCGACCCCCGGTGTTCCCCGGGCAATCGACTGCGGCGGATAAAGCGTCCAGCCCGAACCGGTGGGGCCGCCGGGGACAAAAAAACTGGCGAGCAACACCACGACCGCCACCAGGTAGAACCAGTAGCTGAGCATGTTGACGTAGGGGAAGACCATGTCGCGGGCGCCCACCATCAGCGGGATCAGATAGTTGCCGAAGCCGCCCAGAAACAGCGCCGTGAGCAAGTAAATCACCATGATCATGCCGTGCATGGTCATGGCCTGGTAGTAAGTACTGGCATCCATGAACGCCAGACTGCCGGGGAAGCCTATCTGCAGGCGCATCAAGTCGGACAGCACCACGGCGATAAGGCCCACGAACAGAGCCGTCAGGGAATATTGAACGGCTATGACCTTGTGGTCCTGACTCCAGATGTATTTGGTCAGGAAGCTCTTGGGCTCGTGCAGTGCTTCTGTTTCGGCTTGCTCCGCATAGGCCATCACGTCATCCTCCTGGCGAAGTTTCAGTGTGTTCCTGGCTGCTTTACGGTGACTTCCCTGGCTCCGCCTTGCTTGCATCCGCGTCGGCATTCGCTTTGGACTTGATAAAGGCGATCAGCGCGTCCAGTTCCTTGTCGCTCGGTTTCAAGACCGGCATGACGGCTGCATAGCCCTTGACGATCTTGGCAGAGGGATCAAGCACCGATTCCTTCAAGTAACCCTCATCGACCTTGACGCTCGTACCGTCGGCCAGGGTTTCGGTCTTGCCATACAGGCCCTGCCAGCTGGGGCCGACGCCCTTGGTGCCATCGACGCTGTGGCAGGCCAGGCAGCCAAACGACCCGGCCAGCCGCTGTCCCTGCGCCACCAGGTCTTCACCCGGGGCCGATGCTTCGCCAGTAGTGGCTTCATTGCCCTGCGGCGCAGCACCCAATGATTTGATCAGGGCGACGATCGCACCCAGTTCATCGTCAGAAAGAGTATAGGTCACCATGACCGGCGGGTAGCCCTGTACCAGGCGGGCCTTCGGATCGAGGATCGACTCTTTCAGGTAGGCCTCGTCGACCTGCACGCTGGAGCCATCGGCCATCTTTTCAGTGCGGCCGTAGAGCCCCTTCCATCCCGGACCGAGACTGGTACTGCCATCCTGGCTATGGCAGGCACCACAGCCGTATTTCTCGACCAGCAGGCGGCCTTTTTCCAGCAGGTTGTCCCGACCGGGCCGGGCAGCTGCGGTCAACGTCTGCGCAAAAGTCGGTTGGCCTTTGAGCCATTGATCGAAGACACCCTGCTCCTCCACGATCATATGGCCGCGCATGTTGTAGTGACCTACACCACAAAATTCGGCGCACAGGGTTTCATAGTTTCCGGTTTTAGTCGGCGTAAACCAAAAGTACGACACCATCCCTGGCACCATGTCCATCTTGCTGCGAATTTGCGGTACATAGAAATCGTGCAGAACATCTTTGGAACGCAGTAACACTTTCACCGGCCGGTCGAGCGGAAGATGAACTTCATTATTCATGACAAGTATATCGTCCTGCCCTGCCGGGTCCTTGGGGTCAAGGCCCAGGGGATTGGTCGAATCAACGAACTTGATATCCGATTTGCCCAACTTTGCGTCCTGACCGGCAAAACGAAAGGCCCACTGCCACTGCTGGGCGACCACTTCAAGTTCGTAGGCATTTTTCGGCACCCGGATGAAATCGTTATAAACAACCAGGCCTGGCGCCAACATCCCGGCAATGCCTATCGAGGTGACGATGATCAACCATAATTCCAGCTTTTTGTTTTCTGGCTGGTAGGCCGCCCGGGCACCCTCCTTATGGCGATACCGCATTACCGCGACGGCCATGAATACGACGATGGCAATGAAGAATATTCCGCTGATGATCAGGGTGATGAACAGGGTGGTGTCTATGGACCCCCAGTTGGACGCTGCCGGTGTCGCATGCCAGGGCGCAAGTATGTGGAATAGCACGGATGCAATAACGATTAGTATCAGGACAATTGCTATCGCCATTTGCTCTTCATCCTATTCCTGTTGTTCATTGGTTATGCAAGAGCATCGCCACTGACATCCAAGCAGGCCCGACAAATACCACCCGTCGGGGTGGCAAAGTCAGTAAGAAGTATAGAGCCATCGGCTTGTAACGTGAGGTTGGCAAGGGCCTTCCGCTTGCCAGCTATACTTGGGTTCTGATGACCGGCGGCAGCCATCGGCCTGAAGCAGCCAAAAAGAACGAACCCTGCCCTTGTGCCGTCGTCAAACATGAGTAATCGCAATGAGCAGGGACGATAGTTAATACAGTCCAGCAATCCACATGGGAGGTTTCGTCATGAGTGCCCTGACGATCGAAGGCTGGTGCAAGCCCAGCCCCGACCAGAAGTCCATCCCGATCGGTGAGATCCATTTTTACGTCGACGGCCCTCTGCATGTCCGTCTGGAGGAGGCTGAAGAGCGCTTGCAGCAGTCCCACGAGCGTGAAGCCATGGTCGATGTCGATATGGATACCATGGAATTGAACATGCCTGAGGGATACGCGCCCTTGTCCGACTGTCAGATGCGAGTCTACTTGCACCACGAACGCGGTCAGTTTCACCTGGTCGGGCACCGTGCCAGCGATGGCAGCCTGGTCTATACCAACGCAGTGTTGATCGATCAGTTGCTTGAATAGCGGCTCACCCGCAGCCTCAGCCGTGCAACAGAAAGGCTCCCGGCGGCACCCGATGGCGCAGTTTCTTGCAGCTGCCGGGTGCCGGCTGATGCCCGGGTGGGCGATCAGGAAACCAGATCCGGCATTTCCCCGGAGGCGGCAAATGGCCTCGGGGAATCACGACGTCGTCGTACGCGGGCGCTGGCTCGACGGAAGCCATTTGCGCTGCGCCTTCAGGCTGTGGCCTGTCCGCCGTCGGCGAAATCGATGCCCACGCAGCCTTTACCCGATCAAAGATGCCAGCTTGTTGCCCGGTGTCCGCAGCGGGTTGTTCAACAGGCGCCATCTGTGCCTCCTGGACCTGCTCATCCTGCCCCTTCTGTACCGCAACCAGGCCCTCACTGGCTTGCGGTGGGGTATTCGAAGCCCGGGCCTGCCGGGCCGCCTGGATCAATTGGAAGTTGCGGTTGCGTAACTCGACGTTGCTTCCAACCTGCACGTTCGAGCGCAGCGCCAATGTTTCAGCCTGTTGGTACTGCCCCTGTTGAAGGCGCAACACACCGAGGTAATGCAGCGTCGCGGGATTGTTCGGCTGAATATGCAGGGCACGCTCCAGCGTCGCGGCAGCCTGGTCCAGCTGGCCATTTTCATACTGCCGCGAGGCGGTTTCGATCAGGGTGGTAGAGGCGCGGTTACTTTGCGTGGGCGCGCTTCGCTCGGCAGCAACGGAACACTGCGACGCGACGGCGCAGAACGCCAAAAGGACACCCGGTAGAAAACTCTTGGCTGGCATCAGGGGACGGACTCGACTGATCTCGGACGGCACTGCCCGAAAACAGGCCAACAGCGCTGCTCGGCTTCTGCGATCGATACAGGGCCTCTGTTGACCTGGCCCGTGCCCTGAAGTTCCCGCTGTAAAGGCCGTCGCAACCAATTCCTCAATGGCGCCGAACACTGGAGGGCCATCGACTATTTAAACAGCGCCCCCCTAGAACTTTTCCCTGTTTATCGGTCTATGTGGATAGGCACATCCGCCCGGCGAGCGCTAACCCCCACGCTACCCGCAGCCGGATGGCCACACGTCCAATTGTCAATCAGAGGTTGTCTTCGTTCATGAAATTCCATGACCCACGGATGGTGCTCTTCGGCCTGTTCGCGCTCGCGGCAGTGGGCTCGGCATCAGCAACACAAATGAAGACCACAACCCCTGTTGTCGCACCGAAAGTCGCAGTCGCTCAGGCTCCGGTCAAGGCTGCCGACAACCCTTGGCCGACCTTGGCCAGCATGGCCGGCAAGCAGCCAGGGCCGTTGCTGGCCCATGACGACGGATACTGGCATGACGGCCGCTGGCACTCTCGCCGAGACGATTGGCGCCGAGATGACTGGCGTAGAGAACAGTGGCGTAGAGAACAGGCCCGCCGCGAAGCCGAACGCCATCGTTATTGGGAACGCCACGAGGATCGGGCCATGCGGTACCGCTACGAGGACGATCGCCGCTACTATCGTCGCTAGTTGCCAAGCCACGCCTGCACCCCTCCTCCTGCACACACAGAACGGGTGTTGCATCGACCGGTGAACTCACAGTCGGTAGCTGCCCTTTAAACTGGCAGCTCCCTGCCGTGATCCTCTTCGTTGCGGGACTCACTCCAGCAGGTCAATCAACCGATGTTCTATTGAAGTCGCCGATACCTCAAGCAACGCCAGCGTCACCGCAAGCTTGAAGCGTCGTCGCCCTGCACTGCCGGGATTGACAAACAATCGTTCCCCGCGCCATTCGATGCGCGGCTTGTGGGAGTGGCCGGTGATCACCAGCCGTACGCCTGCCTCCAGTTCGACCGGGACATCGGCAATGTCGTGCACCAACAACGCCTGCCAACCGTTGAGGTCGAAACGCAGAAAATCAGGGAGATGCCCTGCCCATGCCAGGTCTTGATCATTGTTCCCGCGCACGACATGCAGCGGCGCAATCGAGGCCAGTCGGTCAAGGACTTCCAGGGCACCGATGTCGCCGGCATGAATGATTCGCTCGCACCCCTGCAGGGCGGCAATCGCTTCGGGACGCAGCAAGCCGTGGGTATCGGATATCACGCCAACTTTCATGATGCGCTCATCGCGTTGATCAACCGCTGATGTGTTTCAGCGATTCAAAGTAGTACTGCGGCACAACGCCAAGGTGCAGATCACTGGATCTGACTCCTTGGCATTTCCTGACAACAATAAAAAATCAGGGCCCTGTCATCAAAAGAATATAAGGCAAACTCTACGTCCAAGTGCTCATCGCGGTCATCCTCGGCAAATACGGTTTTGGCTCGCTGCTCCCGCTTGGCAAACTGATGGTTTGTGTGTACCTGACCTGCGCCGAATTCGTGATCTTCGTGCTCGGGCCGATCTGCCGCTACAGCGGTTTCAGCCTGTGGAAGTTCCTCAAATTCATCAAGGAAGAACCGTTCACCGCGCTGGGCACCAGCTCCTCGGAATCGGTGCTGCCGCAGATGATTTCCAAGATGAAGAAGGCCTGCGTGTTCAAACCCGTCGCGGGGGTGATCATTCCCACCGGCTTGACCTTCAACCCGGACGGGCAGTCCCTTGTTGCCCAGCCTTGAAAAAGCCTCTCGGGCGTAAGCGTGTGGCGCTGAACGATTTAGCCAGTCTGTTGCATCGACCGGCTCAATCCACAGGTTGAAAGCTGCCGACCATCAAGGGCTGCTACCGACCTGGAGCAGTCGGCGAACAGAATAATGGCAAATTAGAAGCTATGCTTGGTCTGCTGTCGAAACTGATCAGGCAGTCCGGCAGAACGGGGATATGCTCACCCCAGGCATGCTTGCCAAGCTCTGCACGCTCGCCAGAGGCGCAGAACGAGGTTGAGGGAATTGAAAGGAACAGAACATCTGGCAAAAGTGATTGCCGACGTTCAGTTCTACAATAGAGAGCGAGGAGAATCGTTACCTGAAACGATGATGTCAAACACAACAAATGAAGATGATTTCGTTTTATCGACGAAATTTTAAGAAACTGCATCCGAGAGTAAAAATTTCACCATGAAATCAGCATCGCCAAATGCATTGCTTAGCGTCGAATAGTTGGTTGGCGTGACACTCAGGACGTAAAGCTTCGGTAGCTGTTGCTTGTCTCGGGAGCTTCGCTCACGAAAACCAGCGTGAATCCGGAACAGAGAAAAAATTTGGCTAATGCTAGGTGCGGTGTGTTCTCAGGTTCAGGTGTCGGCACAAAAGGTTAACTGGTTTCCGAATACCGCTTCTATTGGTCGATTTAGAAGGATTATGTTTGGAGATTGTGAAATGGATTTTTTCAGGAATAAAGGCGCCGCAAAGCAAACCATACCCACCAGCTCAAATAAGCCGCGCTCGACCAAATGGCACCGCATGTACTTTTTTCTTGCGGGATTCGACGTGCTGGTTGTTGTGCTGAGCGTGCTATTGAATCACCTGATCGTCGATACCTATCACCGCTCCATCAAGGCAAACCAGTCGTGGGTCCAACAGCTGTCGAGCTATTCAAAGCTGGGCAGCCTGGCTTCCACAGTCAATGCGCCGGGCAATAATGTGTTCGACACACATAATGTTGAAGCCGAATCGCGGAACATGAATGAAACCTTGCGCGCCTTCAACGAGCATTTGGCAATAGCCAGAAAACAGTTGGAAGTACGGATCGCCAATGAGGCTGAACACAGTGCAGACATACAAGCCTTTACCCTTGCATTGAGGGATGAGGTGGGTGCAGTTGATGCCGCGATGGTCGAAATGGTGAACGAGGCCTTGCTGATCTTTTCCTACTTCAGGGAGGGGCAGTCGGATAATGCCGGCAAACGCATGGCAACGATGGACAGGAAGTTTGCCCTGTTGCTCGCCTCACTCAGTACCGTGCGCGATCGCGTTGGCCTGATTCAAAGCAAGCTCCTGGAGGAGGAGCTTGAGTCGGTCGAAGAACTGCGCCGGGTCGAATACGCGATCATGGTGTTCGTGCTACTGATGGTCAGTGCAGCCGTTATCTACGGGGGCAAGATCAGGCGCGAAATGGAGTCGCAAGCAGCCGAAAGGGAAGGTTATCTGGCAGTGCTGCGCGAAAGCGAGAAGCAGGCCCGCCAGCAAGCATCGCTGCTGGACAAGGCCCAGGACGCCATTGTCGTTCACGGGATGGATAACCGCATCCTGTACTGGAACAAAAGTGCCGAGCGTCTCTACGGTCTGTCAAAGGAAGAGGCACTCGGCAAATCGGCACAGGAGTTGATCTACCAGGGTAGCGCCGCTTTCAATGCGGCCACCAACAGCCTGATAGAAACGGGTGACTGGGCGGACGAAGTTACACTTCGACGCCGGGATGGCTGCACCATCACGCTCGAAAGTCATCGAACCCTGGTGCGAGACGATGATGGCCAGCCGCAATCCGTTCTGTCGATCAATACTGACATCACCCACCGCAAGACCGCTGAGCAAGAGGTCCAGCGTTTGGCCTTCTACGATCAGTTGACCGGTCTGGCCAACAGGCGGCTCATGATGGACCGGTTACAGCATCTGCTGGCGGGCAGCTCCCGTAGCCTGCATACGAGCGCGATAATTCTCATTGACCTGGATAACTTCAAGGCACTGAACGACACGCTGGGGCATGACAGAGGCGACATGTTGCTGCAGCAAGTTGCTCTGCGCCTTTGCGGCTGCATACGCGAGAGCGACACCGTGGCTCGCCTGGGCGGAGACGAATTCGTCGTCCTGATGGATGGCCTTGATGAGAATCCTCCAGTAGCCGCTATCCAGGCCAAGGCTATTGGCGAAAAGATTCTCGACTCTCTGAACATTTCCTACCAGTTGGATGGATATGAGCACCACAGCACCCCCAGCCTCGGCATTGCGCTGTTCCAGGGACAGCTGAGCACAGTGGACGATATTATGAAGCGCGCTGACCTGGCGATGTATCGCGCCAAGGCGGCGGGCCGCAATACCATGCGCTTCTTCGATCCGCAAATGCAGGCGATTGCCACGGCACGCGCCAGACTGGAAGTAGATTTGCGCCAAGGCTTGCAATGCAACGAATTCATTCTGCATTACCAGCCGCAGGTCAATAGTGAGGGCCGTATCATTGGCGCAGAGGCACTGATGAGATGGCACAATCCTGAGCGCGGAGTCGTGTTTCCAGGCGAGTTCATTCCATTGGCAGAGGAAACGGGGTTGATTCTGCCGTTAGGCCGTTGGGCACTGCAGGCAGCCTGCACTCAGCTGGTTGCCTGGGCAAAGCATTCGGAAACCGCCCGACTGGGTATGGCTGTGAATGTCAGCGCCCGCCAGTTTCACCATCCGGACTTCGTCGAGGAGGTACTGCAAGTACTGAGATACACGGGGGCCGATCCGAAGAAATTGAAACTGGAGCTGACCGAAGGCCTGCTGATAGAGGATATGGAAAATACTATCGCCAAAATGATCGAGTTGAAAGAAATCGGCATAGGCCTTTCGCTGGATGATTTCGGAACCGGCTACTCGTCACTGTCATACCTCAAGAGCCTCCCGCTGGATCAACTCAAGATCGACCAGTCCTTCATCAGAGATGTGCTGGTTGATCCCAACGACGCCGCCATCGCCTGCGCGATTGTGAGCCTGAGCCAGATATTGGGGCTTTCGGTGATTGCAGAAGGTGTGGAGACAGAAGCTCAGCGCACCTTTCTGGTCAAGCATGGCTGCCAGGCCTACCAGGGCTTCCTGTTTTCCCCGCCACTGCCAGCCGAACAATTCGAGGAATATGTTCACGAAAGATCAATGGCGAGCACTGATTTCCCGTGGACCAAGACTGAATCGCCATAACTTCGCAGGTGCCTGGCTACTTTTCTTCTCCGGTGCCGCCTCACACATGCCCAAGCATCTGCCACCAAAGCGGGCCGACGACCAGCCAGATAACCAGGTAGATGAGGCTCATCAGGAAGCCGGTCTTCCACCATTCCCCCTGGGTGACGTAACCGGCGCCGTACATGACCGGCCCGGAACCGATGCCGTATTGGGTCAGGCAACCGTTGACGCTGCTCAGGATGCCGAGGGCGACCGCTGCAGTGAATGGCGGGATGCCGGCAGCGACCATAAGCGCCATGCAGAGGGGAAACAGGGCGCTGATATGTGCCGTGGCGCTAGCGAAGAAGTAATGGATGTACAAATAGATCGCCGCCACCAGCATATAGACAGCCAGCCTCGGGAAACCCTCCAGGTGTGCCCCGAACTCCTTGCCGAACCACGAAACCATGCCGTACTCATTGAGTTTGGAGGCCAGCATGATCAGCAGGCCGATCCAGATCATGGTGTCCCAGGCGGATTTTTCATTAAGGGCATCCTGCCAGGTCAGTACGCCGGTGATGAACAGCAATGAGACGCCGAGCGCCGCCGCCAGCGTCGCTCCGATTTTCAGGTCCTCACCGAAAATCCAGAGCACCAGCAAGCCAACGAAGATCACCGCCATGATGATTTCCTTGGCCGAGATGGGCCCCATCGCTACGAGCTCTCTCTGTGCCAGGGCCTTCGCATCGGGTGTCTGGCGAATCTGCGGCCGGACAATCCACAGCAAGGCGACCGGAATGAGGGCAAGGCACAGCAAACCGGGAACGGATGCGGCCACCGCCCATTCGAGCCAACTGATCGAGACGCCTTGGTCTGCGGCCATCTTGACCGCCAGGGGATTGCCCGCCATCGCCGTGATGAACATGCCTGCGGTGATGATGTTGGCGTGGAAGGCACAGAGGATCAGATAGTTCCCCACCTTGCCGCGCGACTCAGGGTCATCGGCATGGCTGCCGAGGACCTCCGACATCGCTCGGGTAATCGGCAGCATCACCCCACCGGCACGAGCGGTGATGCTCGGCATGGCGGGCGAGATAAGGAGTTCGGTCATGACCAGTCCATAACCCAGCCCCAGGGTTCGCTTGCCCAACAGCCGCATGAACAGGAGTGCGATGCGGTGCCCCAGTCCTGTCTTGATCACGCCTCGGGAGATAAAGAAGGCGAGCATCACCAGCCAGACGAGGTCCGTCCCCGTGGATTTGGTGACATCGGCAAAGGACACGACGCCAACCAGCACGCCCACCGTGGCGCTGATGATGGCTACCGCCGACATCGGCAGTGGGGCGGTCATGATGCCGGCGATGGTGGCGACGAACACGGCGAACATGTGCCAGGCCTTCACCTCGAGGCCAGCCGGTGTCGGCAGGAACCAGAGGATGATACCCAAGCCCAACGGCACGAGAAATTTCCAGGCATTTTTGAGATGCCCTTCCGATGGCGTCGGTTTCGCCGTGGCCGGGCTTACAGGTTGCGAATCCTTTGCGGGTAATACAGCCATGATCTGAACCTCTTGGCGGCGCTGTTCGGATTATTCAGAGCGTGCGCAATTTCCCTGACGGTCGAGCAGCACGCTGTCGGTTGCCTCTTTGACGATGCACGCACTGCGCTGCAGGGCCTCGCGCTCGATGGGGCCGAGGTGCGGATAAGCCAGTAACTGCGCACCTCGGCCATTGACCACCATCGGCAGCGACAAACACACCTCCGGTACGCCTTCGACCTCGGCATGCACGACAGCGACTGGCAGAATGAGGTCGGTGTTATGCACGATGGCCTGGCAAATTCGCCCGATCGCACTGGCGACTCCATAGTGGGTGGAGCCCTTCCCTTCCTTGATGAGCGTGGCTGCCTCGTGCACGGAGCGCAGGATCAGATCGCGGCTGGCAGGCCCCAACTCTTTACCGCTCCTGGCCAGGAATATATCGAGGGGCATGCCGCTGACCGTCGCACCGGACCAGTCGATCAACGCGGATTCGCCGTGTTCGCCGAGAACGTAAGCGTGAATCGCAGGCGCCACGACGCCCAGCCGCTCGGAGAGCAGCGATTGCAGTCGCCCGGTATCGAGGGAGGTGCCGGTGCTGATCACACGCTCGCGCGCGCAGCGCAGGCGGTCAAACACCACACTGGTCAACACATCGCAGGGGTTGGTCGCGATGACGTAGATCGCATCCGGGGCCAACGGTGCGGTGCGGTCCACAATTTCCGCGGCTATGGTCGCATTGGTTCGGGCCAGGTCCAGACGAGTCTGCCCTTGCTTCAGACCGACACCCGCAGTGATTACGATGATGTCCGCGTCGCGTGCGTTTTCGTAATCACCGGCATAGAAGCGATTGTGCCCCCAGAATGCCGCTGCGTGGGTGAGGTCCAGCATCTGCCCTTCGGCGCGTACTCGCGCGACATCGACGATGACGATCTCGGCGCTCGGAATGGCCACGGCCGCAAACAGGGCCGCTGATCCGCCAACCAATCCCGCGCCGACGATTACGATCTTGGGTTGCCGCATCGCATGCCTCCCTTCGCGCCAGGAGAATTGGACACCTTGACCAGGCATCAGTCCGTGGACAGTCAACCTTGAAGTGGAGCGAAACCTGCACGAACCGGCAACCTGAGGATTGGAGCCGGATCTCGATCGATATCGTCACACACATCTTTTGCATAATTATTGAACAGCGCACTCGCCCCCAAAGGACCAAAGGGGGGGGTGCCCATCGAGTCGCGAGCGAGCCAGAAAAACGGAAAACCCTCAACAGGTTTTATTCACGGCTAGCCGCAAATGGCGAGCTCCTCATTCGGAACTGGCAAAAAAAGAGTAGCTCAACATCGACTGGGTGCATGCCCGCGAATCTGGAAAAATTCGCACGCCGGGGTTTTCCGGGTAATCGTAGCGATCACGGTTTGGCTACTTCAGCCGAGTCATCGGTGGATTCGAAAAAAGAATTGATCAACAGGACTCGCTCGGCAATCGATGCCCGAGCATCTCAAGTCCAGCTCACCGATCCGGGTCGTACCGTGTTGGCCTCACTGGATCAATACCCGGGTTGAAGCTATACCGAAAGGGTTCAGAGTGGGGATCGACCACATGCTCGATCAGCGGCTGAGGAGAACTTCGCGGTGTCGGATCAGCTGGTCATACGCAACATGACCCGTCCCGAGCTGGACGAGCTCGTCGACTGGGCTGCCCGTGAGGGCTGGAATCCCGGCCTTCACGATGCCGAGCTATTCTGGGCTACGGACCCTTGCGCCTTCATCGCGGCGTGCCGGGGCGGCGAATTGATCGGCGGCGGTGCCATCACTTCCTACACTGGCGAATTCGGCTTCATGGGTTTTTTCATCGTCCGGCCTGAATACCGCGGTCTAGGGCTGGGCAATACCCTCTGGCACGCACGCCGCGAGCGACTCCTCGCCCGCCTGCGCCCAGACGCGAGCATCGGCATGGACGGCGTCTTTGCGATGCAGGACTACTACGCCAAGGGTGGTTTCGTCTTCTCCCATCGCAATATGCGTTTTCGTGCGCAGATCACCGAACGCACGATGACCTCGCCGGTAGACGATCAGGACATCGTCCCGTTGGCCGCCTTCCCGTTCGATCAGGTTGTCGATTACGACCGCACCTGCTTCCCCGCCGCGCGCGCAACCTTCCTGAGCGGGTGGATAGCCCAAGCCGACGCACTCGCCGTGGGGTGCCGGCGCGAGGGCAGGCTAAGCGGCTATGGCGTAGTAAGGCGCTGCCGCGAAGGCTGCAAGATCGGCCCCTTGTTCGCCGATGACGCCCTGGCAGCCAATGCCCTCTACGCGCGCCTGGCGGAATTTGCGCAGGGTGGCCCGCTGTTTCTCGATGCCCCGGAGAATAATCCCGCCGCGATGGCGCTTGTACGCCAACAGGGCATGACCGAGGTCTTCGGCTGCGCACGGATGTACCTCGGCCCTCCTCCGGCGATCGCGCACGAGCGTGTGTTCGGCGTCACGACCTTCGAGCTGGGCTGATGTCCACTCGCGACCTCATCGGTTATGGCGGCTGCCCACCCCACCCGCGCTGGCCTGGTGAGGCGCGTGTCGCGGTCCAGTTCGTACTCAACATCGAAGAGGGCGCGGAATCCTGCATCCTCAATGGCGATGCGCAGTCGGAGGCCTGGCTTCACGAGCTACCGGGCCGCCCGCCGCGTGTGGGAGAGCCGGACTTGAGCGTCGAGGGCATGTACGAATACGGATCGCGCGCGGGTGTGTGGCGCATTCTGCAGCTGTTCAGCGCCCGAGGCCTGCCGCTGACCGCCTTCGCCGTCGGCCGGGCATTGGAACTCACCCCGGCGATTGGCCATGCGCTCTGCGCTGCCGGGCATGAGATTGCCGGGCATGGCTACCGTTGGCTGGACTATCGCGACATGCCTGAAGACCAGGAGCGGCGCCACATCCGCCTCACCCTCGACGTGATCGAGCAGATCTGCGGTAAACGCCCCGTAGGTTGGTACACAGGCAGGGTCAGCCAGAACACCCGCCGCCTGTTGCGTGAGGAAGGTGGGTTTCTCTATAGCTCGGACGCCTACAACGATGACCTGCCCTATTGGCTCCCCGGCTCGCCCGCCCACCTGGTGATCCCTTACACACTGGTCAACAACGACGCCCGCTATCTGCTGCCCAATGGTTTCGCCTGCGGTGAAGACTTCTTCCGCCTGCTCAAGGATGCGTTCGACCTGCTGTGGCAGGAGGGCGCGCAACACCCGAAGATGATGAGCGTCGGCCTGCACGGGCGGATCAGTGGCCATCCTGGTCGGGCAATGGCGCTCGCGCGCTTTCTCGATTACGTGCAAGGCCACGACGCGGTGTGGATCTGCCGGCGCGAAGAAATTGCCAGGCACTGGATAGCCCGATTCCCCGCGTGAGTGGTACAGGCAAATCCACCAAAAGCGGTCGGTGAAACAGCGCCGCTATTATCCCCACAAATGGGGTACTTCACCCACTCAACCGGGTGTTTACCACCTCGATTAGAGGAATATTCCCCCCACCCCGCTCGTCCCGCCTGTAACGCTCAGAACAACCTGCTAATTAATTTGAAATTTTTCTTCGCCCGGATGATGGCTCATTAGTTGCACCCGCGCCCTTGTGCCCGCACAGCTGTCGTTCCGGACATGGAGGCGGCGGGGCATCACAGGAGGGGTAAAAAATGAAAAGCGCGATACCATCATGCGATTCCTTCGGCCGGCTGCGCAAATCAAGCCTGCCTTGCGCGATGCTTCTGTCCCTGGCCACGGCAGACGCCGCACCGCTGGACGATGTCAGCCAGCCGCCGCCAACAGACCCCTCGGCGTTTACCAACTCGCCGCCCGACCCCAACGCCGCGCTGGATGCGATACGTGCCATGCTTCCCGCCAACCAGGGCTCCCTCGCCCTGCCCAATGGCGTTTTTGGCACCCGCACCACGCCAACGGCCGACAACGTGCTGCCGCCAGCCCTGCAGACATCCTTCAAAATCCCCACCAATGGCAAGCCCAGCCCATTGTACGGGGCGCAACCGTACACTCAGCAACTGCTGCTGTTCGAAGAATTCGGCACGGAAAAACTCGACCCGACACTGCCGGCACCGCCCCTGACCTTCCCGGCTCCGATCATCGGCCCCGCACCCACGCAGGACCCGAACAGCATTGCCCGCAGCGGCCCTTCGGCCGCGGCGCTGGAAGCCTTCATGCGCCAGCCGGGGCTCTACCCGTTTCCGTCGCAGTACTCCAACGTGCTGGACCGCAACCCGTGGAAAGCGCAGATCGAAGCCTTCCTCAACCGCCATCCGGTGGGCTCGCCGGCCGAAGGTCGTCCGCCAGGAAAAGGCTGGTCGCACCAGCGCTGGAACGAGTTCTATCCGCAGGTTGCCTTCAAGACCGCTCAAGCGGGCGCCAAGCTCAATGGCGGCATGCGCGACCGCCGCCAGTTGCACAACTACGCCGTCGGTGAGTTCGGGCCTGGCGGGCTCTACAACCAGACCTCGGACACTCCGGTCATAGCGGGCACCACCAAAGGCATCGACACCCGGTTTCACCCCAACATGCCGATCCAGAACCACAAGGCGCTCTGGACCTTCGACGGCACCTTTCCGCCAAAACTGTTGATGGTGCGCTACGGCCAACCGGTACTGATGCGTCACTACAACGCCCTGCCGATCGATCCGTCGGCCAACATGGGATTCGGCTTGCACACCCTCAGCACCCATGAACACAACGGCCACTCCCCGGCGGAAAGCGATGGCTATGCCAATGCGTTTTTCTTTCCGGGGCAGTACTACGACTATCGCTGGCCAATACAACTGGCCGGCTACGACAGCATCAACACCAACGCCCAGGATCCGCGCGCGGCGTTCCCCTGCGCCCCGGGCGAAACCCTGTTTGTCAACGATGCCACTCCGGGCCTGAAGACGTGCAACAACGGCAGCATCAAGATTCGCGGCGACTGGCGTGAAACCATGAGCACCCACTGGTTCCATGACCACATGCTCGATTTCACTGCGCAGAACGTCTACAAGGGCAACGCGACGATGATGAATTACTACAGCGCCCTGGATCGCGGCAACGAAGCGCTCGAAGACGGCGTCAACCTACGCCTGCCCAGCGGTTCGGCCCTGCCCTGGGGCAACCGCGACTATGACGTCAACCTGCTGGTGGCCGACAAGGCCTGGGATCAGAACGGCCAGCTGTGGTTCAACCCGTTCAACACCGACGGCTTCCTCGGCGACCAGATCCTGGTCAACTGGCAGTACCAGCCGCGCCTGAACGTGCGTGCGCGCAGCTATCGCTTCCGCATTCTCAATGGCTCGGTGTCGCGTTTCTTCAGGATCGCGCTGGTGCGTGAAGTCGCCGGCAGCGGTGGCGAATACCCCGGCCCGGCAGGTTCCGGCCTGTCTTATACCCGCGTGCCGTTCCACATGATCGGCAACGACGGCAACCTCATGGAACACGCGGTGCCGTTCGACGGCAGCATGGACCTGGACGGTGACGGCGATGTGCAGGACCACAACGCCATCCTGCCCACCCAGGGCATCGCCGAGCGGTTCGACATCATCGTCAACTTCGCGAAAAACGGGATCAGGACCGGCGACAAGCTGTACTTCGTCAATCTGATGGAGCACCGCAACGGCAAGGGTCCGGAGAATAATCCGCTGAGCCTGGCCGATGTCCTGTCCGGCAAGTACAAAGCGGTGCTCAAACAAGGCAGCAAAGGGCCGGAATGGGACGCCGGCGACCCGGTGGTGGGCAAGTTCCTGCAGATGGTGGTCCAGCCTTATGCCGGCCAGGACGTGAGCATGAACCCCGCCGACTACGAACCCGCCAAACCGGGCAAAGCGGTCGGCAAGGTCATGATCCCGCTGACGATCAACCGCGACGATCCGGCGATGCAAGCCAAGCTGAAACTGGCACGCCATCGCGAGTTCATCTTCGGTCGCTCCGACGGCACCGACGAACAACCCTGGACCATCAAGACCGACGGCGGGTTCGGCTTCCAGATGGACCCCCGGATCATCAGCGCCGCTCCGCAACTGGCCAACGGCCCGACCCCTGCCGGGTTCTCCGGCGACGGCACCCTGGAAGTGTGGAAAATCAGGAACGGCGGCAACGGCTGGAGCCATCCGGTGCACGTGCATTTCGAAGAAGGCATCGTCCTCAACCGAGACGGCAAGGCGCCACCGGAATGGGAAAAATGGGCGCGCAAGGACGTCTACCTCATTGGCCAGGGTATCGACAGTTCGGTGGACGTGGACATCGCCATCCGCTTCCGCGAATTCGCCGGGACCTACATGGAGCACTGCCACAACACCCAGCACGAGGACTCCTCCATGCTGCTGCGCTGGGATGTCGAGAATCCGGGCCAGTTCCAGTTGATGCCAACGCCCCTGCCCGGCTGGGACGGCGTCAACTACGTCAATTCCGCCGCGCTGCCAACCTTCCGCACTGGCGATAAACGCGACAATAACGACGGCGATAACAAAAATCCGCTTGCCAACCCCGACAGCGCCATCAGCAACAACGGCCAACCGGTGACCATCAACGTCCTGGCCAACGACTCCGACCCTGACGGCAACGTGCCGCTTAAAGTGGTGGGTCTGGAACAGCCGGACTCCGGCAAGGGCACGGTCAGCACCGATGGTCTGCGCGTGACCTACACACCACCGGCCACGGTCCCCGCGCCGTTCACCGCGACCTTTACCTATAAGGCCGCCGATGCCAAGGGCGCGGAGTCGGCACCGGCGACGGTGTCCGTGGCAGTCTCGGCGGCGGTCGTCGAGAACCTGATAGTCACCAGCGCTACCGTCACCGCCCGTAGCAACAGCCGCTACTACTGGGTCCTGTCCGGCACCACCTCGCGTGGCACGGGCAATGCCATCACGGCGACTGCGACGACCACCTCCGGTCCGGTAAACCTTGGCACCGCCACCCTGACGCCAACGGCGGCAGGCGCGCGCTGGCAGATCGCAGTGACGACCACCGGCAGCGGCCCGTCGCCTGGCGCGACAGTGACCGTCAAATCGGCCTTCGGCAAAACCGTGACGGTGCCGATAGTTGCACACTGAGTAACAACTGACGTTAGCAATGAGGGCCTCACAGGTTTCTGAGGCCCTTTTTTTTGCGATTGAATCGGCAACTTGCCTGGCAGGCCAATCTCCGGAAGACCAGTATTTCGTGCAGCAAGCAAGTGCGGTCACACAATGGTCGCGGCATCTGCAAGTGCTAAACGAATGCAGATGCACTACAACAATACATAGAACCTTGAGGTCCTGACAGGAAGCGAGCGAATGTGGATGAAACACAAACCCTGTGTCGTCAGGATGGCTCGGTTTGCATCCGCTTCGCTCATCCTGGTAGCCCCCGTTGCAGTCGCAGAGGATCTCGAACCCAGGTCCTACGCCAATACGCCGGTAGGTATCAATTTTTTGCTCATGGGCTACAGCGATCTCCAGGGTAGCGTGACCGCCAACCCCTCAGTCCCACTCCAGGATGCCAAGCTCAACATCAAGACGGTCGTGTTTGCCTTTGCCAGGTCCCTGGACGTCTGGGGCCGCTCCGGAAAGTTCGATATCGTCGTGCCTGAAGCCAGATTGACGGGTTCGGCTCTGTTCGCCGGTGAACCCAGGGAGCGAAATGTTACCGGGTTGATAGATCCAAGATTCCGCTTCTCGGTCAACTTGTATGGCGCCCCGGCGATGTCCCTGGCTGAGTTCCCCGGCTATCAGCAGGATGTGATCATCGGCGCCAGCCTGGCAATTACGGCGCCACTTGGCCAATACGACTCCAGCAAGCTGGTAAATCTGGGCAACAACCGCTGGTCATTCAAGCCCGAACTCGGGATTTCCAAGCGCCTGGGACCCGTGACCCTGGAATTATCCGGTGCTGGAACCTTTTACACCGACAATGACCAGTACCTTGGCGACCGTACATTTTCCCAGAACCCGACTTACCAGATACAGGCGCATCTGATCTATGCCTTCAGTAACGGTGTCTGGGCCTCGCTGGATGGGACTTACTTCGCTGGCGGGAGTACCTCGGTCGATGGGGTCGGTAACCACGACTTTCAGGAAAATACACGCTATGGGGGCACTCTCTCGCTGCCGTTGAACCGAAATAACTCGCTGAAGCTGTTTGCCAGTGAAGGTGCGCATACCCGTACCGGCAGCGAATACGATGCTATTGGCATAGCCTGGCAGTATCGCTTCGGCGGAGGGCTTTGAAACCCGGGACCTACGCTACATTCCATTCATGCGTTCGTGAGACATTTGCCTGATGCTGGTTGTTACCTGCCATTTTGCCGCTCTATGCCGAAAGTTACGCTGGGGCAGAGTAGCGACCATCCATCGATGGTCGCCGCCCCCACATCAATGACAACAACAACCCAAAACACCGGATACATTCACCACCGGAACGGCTACTTATGTGCTTTAACCGGTCCCTGGTAATAAGGCAGCCTGTCAACCCGTGGTTTGTAGGCGCCGGTGGACACACTGCGCTGGACATGCGCGGCGATCTCATCCATCCGTGCAAACCAGACATCACCCTTTGCCATCATGTATTCGATCAACTTCGAAACTTCATGCCATCGTGACAAACGGCCGGAAAGAAAAGGATGCCAGACGGGTATGAAGAGCGCGCCATACTCCCAGGCAGCATCGAACTCTGCCTTGAAAACCTCGATGGCGCGTTGTGGCGACTGAATCGGCATCTGAAAATCAAGGTCGATGCTGTGCATGTATTGAGGCCAATCATCCAGCGCCCAGCTCGATGGCAGCTCCACCAGCTCTCCTGCCCCCGTGCGCAACAGATAAGGCACATCATCCCCCATCAAGGAGGCGTCATAACTGAAGCCTCGCTCGATCAACAAGTCAGCCGAGTGCTCTGACATATTGTAGAGGGGAGCCCGCCAGCCCCGCGGTGACTGGCCGGTGAATCGCTTGATGGTGTCGCAACCCCGATCGAGCCAGTAGGCTTCTTCTTCCCGGGTCAGCTCGTTTGGATGCTCATGGATATAACCGTGATGGGCAATTTCGTGTCCTCCCTCGACGATCGCCTCGATGGCCTCGGGGTATTGTTCGATGCACCAGGCCGGTATGAAAAACGTTTGTTTAATCTCGAAGCGTCGATAGGTTTCCAGAATCCTTGGAATCGCCACCTTGGGTCCATAGTGCAACATTGAAATACTGGCAACCCGTGTCGCGGAATCCTTGGGATGCGCCACATGCAGAATGCTGTCCGCATCCATATCAAAGGTAAAGGCTACGGCGCAGCGAGCACCGTTTGGCCAGACAATGGGATTTTCAATCATGCTTTATCACCAGTGGATACTGAAAGTTATCGAATCACCAACAACAACGACCAAGCCCCCCATCAATACTCGTGATCAATCAACCAGTTGGAATAATGCGTGAGTCCTTTTTCAAGTGACCATTGCGCTCGATAGCCCAACTCCCGCTCGGCGGCACTCAGATCCCATTCCCCATGGCGATCGAGATGCCAATAACCATCGCCAACTTCAATGCGCGCATCCGGAATGATTTTTCTGATGATTTCAACGGCTTGATGCAGCGTCCAGGAGCGATCACCGGCAATGTTGAATACACCGCCTTTCAGATCTCTGGTTTCAGCCGCTATCAGCACCGCACGCACAACGTCTTCCACATGAATATAATGGAACCGATGATCTCCGCCGGAAGGCAAGTTAAATGCCTCGCCACGATGGACGGTTTTAAGAATATCCCTGAGAACTTGTGGCATTTTATTTTCCGGGCCATACACTTCGGCAATTCGCAGCGAAATCACCTCCATACCATAAAGATCATTGTAAACCCTGCCAAAGTGCTCGGTGGCAATCTTGGTTACACCATAGGGTGTCGTTGGGTAAGTCGGTGTCTGCTCATTAATCACACCCTCGAAATGCCCATACACCGTTTCGGAAGAAAAATTCACCAACTTTTTGATGCCCGCCAATCGCATGGCTTCAAGCAAATGGATTGTGCCGTCGATATTCGCCGTCACCGTCGTAATGGGCAGATCTATGGACAAGTCAGGATGTGACATGGCCGCCGTGTGAATGACACGATCAACTCCATACTCCTGGATAGTTCTGACTATCCTGGGTATATCGAACAACTCCCCTTGTACTGGGGTCATGAATTCAGACTTGGCTTCGGAGTAGTCACGATTGTAACTCACCACTTTAACGCCTTGCTCGCTGAGCTTCTTAGTCAGGTATCTGCCAACATAGCCCAAACCACCGGTAATCATTACAGCGCTCATTTTGTATCCTTCTTTTTATTAGCAGAACAAGAGCCACATATTTGACGGGTAAATTCATGACTCGCTGAAGTTGGATTTCGAGATACCCGACTAGATCGCAGCCCCGCCATTGGGGCTAATGATCTGTCCAACCATATAATCACCCGCGGGCCCGGCCAGCGCTTCGACCATGGCCGCAATTTCGTCCGGCTTGCCGAAGCGCCTCAATGGAAGGGTCGCGCGGGTCTCATCGTTGTATTCGATGGTGTCGTTGATCAGCATGTCTGTTTCAATCGGCCCCGGCGCCACCGAGTTGACCAATACACCCTGGGGGGCAACTTCCTTGGCAACCGCTTTTGTCAGCGCGATCACCCCGCCCTTGGAGGCGCAGTACGCGGCGTAAGTCGCAAATCCAATCAGCCCCAGTTCAGAGCTGATATTGATAATCCGCCCCTGACGGCGTGCCAGCATGCCCGGCAACACCGCTTGCATGCAGGCCCACGTCCCACCGAGATTGGTACTGATCATCTGTTCCCACTGCGCCCAGGTCGTTTGCTCTACTGTCGCCGAAACCAGTCGCCCGGCATTGTTGACCAGAATATCGACCCGCCCAAAGCGACTCTGCGCCTCGTGGATGATTCCGGCGGCGGCTTCGGGATTACTGATATCCGCCTGAATGGTGATCCCGTCGCCACCGTTGTCTTCGGCAATCCGTATGACGGCGTCCAGTTGATCCTTGGTGTCGAAGTAATTGAGTACCAAATGATCGCCACTTGCAGCAAAACGCTTGGCAATTGCCAGTCCAATGCCCTTTCCAGCTCCAGTGATAACGACAACACGCTTCATAAGTTCACCCATGTTTTTTTTAAATGAACACCGCACGCATGCGTCAATGCCGGGCCAGTGCAGGCTGCAACATTGATCACAGGCGATAACGTGAAAATCAGGACGATTGCACTTTGGACAGTACGGGCTGCCGGGAAACACGCGACTGCCATACCAGAATCATTGCGCCCGATATGATCGTCAGCGCGCCGAGGTACCAGGCCGTGTATTGATCCTCCGGCGAAACCGGATTCGCACCGGCGGTATAACCGATGTATCCCAGCACGAGAATGGCAAGAGAAGCAGGGATCGACAGTGCCAGTGCGATGCCGAAACGCTGACGTCGGAAGGTCATGACAATAAAGGCGGCGATCGCGGCCATGTAGGACATCACCAGCGTGATGGTCACGACATCGTAGTACCACACAATCTTGTCCAGCGGTTTCCACCAGAGCAGTGCAATAGCGACGGACGAAACGATAACGCTGGCCAGCCACGGCGACTTCGTTTTGTTGACGGCGCAAAGCGCTGCCGGCAGATGCCCTTCTTCGCTCATTCGATAGAGCGTACGCGCAGCCGCACTCGAGGAGATCTGCAGGCCGGCGCATGCCGAAGTAATCACGACGAACAATGCAATCCAGGCCATGGCCGGTGGCAGGTAGACATTGGCGACAGCCGCGATGGGCCCACCGTTGCCGTCCTCGATGATTGCCGCCAGTTTCTCTACCGGCACCGCGTACTGCCAGCCAATGGCCGCGAGGGTGTAAATGACAAAGGCGGACGTCAGAACGAGCAACATGGAGCGTTGTACGGTACGAACCGGAACACGCGACTCCTCGATGTAGTTGATCGCAGAGTCGAAGTTGGCGAGCATCCATACACCGAACAGCACCCCCGGTCCGATCGCGGACCAACCGCCCGCCCCCTCCAGTGTGTACATGGAGATGACCGACAAATCCGGAACCTGAGGGTTGATGATGCCCATCAATCCGAGCCCGGCAACAACACCGATCTCGAAAATCAGAAAGACGCTGGCGACTTTGGCTGTGGCATTGACGCCTTTGCAGGAAATGGCCAGAAAGACCAGAACCATGCCTGTCCCGATCAGTTTGGCGTCAAGCGGACCCGCCAGGGCCGGAATCAGCGCCTGTATGTACTCGGTTCCGATGATTGCGCACATCGCCATCACCGCCATGCAGGCAACGGAGTACGCCCAGCCGAGAATGGTCCCTACGCTGGTATGCAGAAATCGCGACGTGAATGTAAACACTCCACCCGCAGACGGAGCTTGTCGAGTGAGGGAGATCATGCAAAACGCCATGACCAACATTGGAAAGAAGTACGCAATTAAAATGGCCAGCGGAGCACGGTGCCCCGATATGGAGTAAAGAATCGACATCGAAGAAGCAGCAATCCAGCCTGGCGCATTAAAACCAAGCGCTGAAAACGTCACATCCCTGGTGGTTAGAGTACCCTTGTTTAGCGCCGTATCAAGTTCACGAACAGTTCCGTCACGGTCATAACCGATGATTTCATAGAAGTTCATTTTTCAGGCTCTGATTAATAGCTATAGAAGATGTTGTAGCGTCAAACCGTCTGGCTTGATTTGAACGCCGCTCTTATTATTCAACTAAGCAAAATGCAGATACTCAAAACCCGAACAAGCCGGACACCCATAGCTTATTCAGAGTTTACTTGCAGCTTTATTGTTTTTATCGCCCTCCAGGAAAACCTTGCAACCAAGAATGTTTTTTCAGCCGCCAGCATTCACTTCAACTGCATAGCTACGTGGCATAGCTACGTGCATGACCAGTTGTGGCGCTTAAACCTCTGAATGGGGGGGGCCAGTATAGAAACAGCCAAAAAAAACCTACCATCAGAAATTTCCGATATTTGAATCTGAATTAGCGAAGTAAGCCCCGCTCAATACTGGCCTGAGTAGACCCTGTACCTCGGCAGGCTTCTTTTCAATCATCCCCGCACTGAACGTTGCGGTGTGCGGCAAAAGCGACCCGCACATGGCAAGAAAAAATGTGTGTGTACTTGTCGACGAGCAGCGCCACGGCAGCGACGCCAGGCAATCGTGCACCGACGATGCTTGCCGGTTGCAGTTTTTCAAGCCCATCACCCATTTGTATCGGAATGATATGTATTTACTTACAAAAGATAATCGTTATTATTCGCGCCTTAATTCATACATAAGGTGTCCATGGTGGCTCTATCGCGCATTTACCCAGCCTCGCTGTCGTTGCTGGGCGTTCTGGTCGTTCCTGATCTGCAGGCAGAAACCGAAGCTGCTCTGACCCTGCCGGCAACCGCTGTAAACAGTGAGTACAACGAGCAGAGCTATATGTCGACCGAGAGCAGGAGCGCGCTGAAGATCGATGCCCCGCTACGTGATATTCCGCAAACGGTGAACGTGATTCCCCAGAGCGTGATCAAGGACCAGGGCGCGCAGTCGATGGAAGACGTGCTGAAGAATGTCCCGGGGATCGGTCTGTCCAATGGCGATGGCCAGCGCGATCAGGTCACCATCCGCGGCTTCAGTGCCATCGGCGATATGTACATCGACGGTATCCGTGACGACGCCCTGTACTTCCGCGACCTGTCCAATGTCGAGCGCGTGGAAGTGATCAAGGGCCCCGCTGCGGTGCTCTATGGCCGTGGCTCATCCGGAGGCCTGATCAACAGCATCAGCAAAAAACCCAACTTCGACCCCAAACAGGAAGTGGGTGTCAGCTTCGACAGCGAAGGTAAAAAGCGCACGCAGTTCGACGCAGGCTGGGCCGATCAACAGCAGTACGACAAGGCATTCCGGGTGACCGGTGCGCTGGAAAACAGCGACACCTTCCGCGATGACGGCTATATCGACCGCAAGGCCATTGCACCTTCGGCGTACTTCAAGCTCTCCGACGACCTGGAATTGAACCTGGGTGCCAGCTATCTGTATGACAGACGCCTGATCGACTTCGGCATCCCGGCGCAAGGCGATCGTCCGGTCGATGTGGACCGTGGCAAACGCTTCGGTGCTGCCGACCCGGATGACGACTACACCCGCAGCGAGGTGTTTTCGTTCACAGCCGGTATCGACTACCGGATCAACGACGACTTCAGCCTGAGCAACACCAGCCGCTACTACCACTACGACCTGGATCGCAACAATACACTCGCCGATTCCAGCCCGACACGCTTCGTCACCGCCGCCAACGGCGAACTGCTGGTCAAGCTCAACCGTGGCAATGTGCAGCGCACGGAGGATGGCTGGTTCAACCAGACCGAACTCAAGCAACAGGCTACGCTCGCCGGGATGAACCACAACCTGCTCTATGGCGTGGAACTGGGGCGCCAGGTCAAGGATCAGTCCGTGTTCAGCCAGAACAACGTAGCCCAGGTTCCGGTGTTCCGCGATGGCCTGGTCGACGTGCCGTTCCAGGCCAACCGGCAAACCGCCAAGGGCACCAATACCCAGGACACGGCCGGTTTCTACGTCCAGGATCTCATCGAGTTGGCGCCCAAGTGGAAGGCGCTGGTGGGCGTGCGTTATGACGTGTTCGACCAGGAATATTCCGACGGCCTGACGCACAGCTCCCTGTCCCGAACCGATAACACCTGGAGCCCGCGAGTCGGCCTGGTTTATCAGCCTGATCAGGTTCAGTCCTATTACGTCTCGGTGAGTCGTTCCTACCAGCCTTCCGCTGAAATGTTCGCCCTGAGTACGACGAACCAGGACCTGGAGCCAGAAGAGACCACCAACTACGAGATCGGCGGCAAGTGGGACCTGCTCGACAATCGCCTGGCGTTGACGGCGGCGCTGTTCCGTCTGGAGCGCACCAACATGAAAACGAGCGACCCGGCGAACCCGAGCAACTTGGTGCTGGCAGGTGAGCAGCGTACCGATGGTCTCGAACTGACCGCCAGCGGACAGTTGAGCGACAAATGGCAGGTCTATGCCGGTTACGCCTATCTGGACGCCGAGATCACCAAATCCAACAGCCGAACCAACGGTGTCGCCAATGAAGGCCAGACTCCGACCCTGACCCCGCGCCACAGTGCCAATGTGTGGCTGGTACGCTCTTTGACTCAGGAGTGGCGTGTTGGCATGGGGGCGAACTATGTCGATGACCGATATACCGCCCTGGATAACCAGGTGGTCATGCCGGCCTACACCACGGTGGACGCAGCCCTGCTCTACAACCTGCCGAAATGGGACATGGCCCTGCGGTTGCGTAACGTCTTCGACAAGGACTATTACGCCTCGGCGCATGGCTCCGTGGATCTGATCACACCTGGTGCACCACGGACTCTGGAATTGAGCACCAACTACCGATTCTGAGTGCGGTCCCGAGAGCAAAGCCCGGTATTGCGACACTGCCAGGCTTAATGAGATGGTCAGCCTGACCGAGAAGCCCTGCAGGTTCACGCTTGCAGGGCTTTTCTCGTTTTCGGCGCAGGATCTCTCATGAACACGGCACCCACCTCGAGCAATACCAGGGTCTTGAATCGATGCTTTAACGTTCGAGCCTCTCGATAACCGGATCAGCCCGCACGCTCGGGTTATTTGAAAACGGGCACACTGGCTGACCCGTTTGGCTTTTTCAGGTATTCACGCAGCCGGGCACCAATTTCGGCAATTTTCGCCTCCCCGGCACGCAGGGCTTGCGGGTTGGTATGCACCGAGTAGTTCCCCAGCGCGAGGTCGTATGGATGAGGCTCCGCGGAGCCGATCACGAACACCGTATCGCCGTGCATGGCCTTGAGCGTAACGCTGCCGCTACCGGGTTCGAAGACGACCATTTCTCCCGCCATGACCACCTCCGGTGCGCAGAGGGATCCGCGGCTGACACTCAACCACAATGACTCATGGCCCTTGGGTGGAACATAGCTCCAGGATTCTCCGGCCGGTAGCGTGACCAACAGATAGTTCATCCCGGCGGGAGCGCGGACCGGGCTTTGCACTCCCTGGTACGAACCCAGAATCACCCGCGCCGGTCCCGCTTGCGGCATCACGCTAGACTCCAGGTATTGGCTGTCGACACTGGAGTTTTCCAACGCTGGCGGCAGTGCGACCCACAGTTGAAAACCCTGGATGCGCTTCGAAGTACCGACCGACATTTCCTTGCCATGCCAGACCCCGCCACCCGCGCGCATCCATTCAACACCGCCATAATCAATCATCCCCGTACCCGAATCAGCATCCTCAAAACGCAAATTGCCTTCGGTAATGACGGTGACAGTGGCGATGCCCGAATGCGGATGCATGGGCATGCCGTTGATGAATGAGCTTTCGCCTTCAAACAGGTCAAGGAACACAAAAGGCTTGATCAGGTGGCCAAGATCCGAAGGGCTCATCAACCGGACAATCGCGCCATGCCCACTGCCGGTGGTGCGGTAGCGGATGGCCCGCCCGGTAACGGTGTCTGGTGTATCGATCTGGGGTTGTTGCTTGAAAGGCATCGTGAATACTCGATGTTGGCGGCCTTTGGGCCCGATGCTTCAGACAATAGGCCAGGTCCGATTACTTGATAAGGCGGTACAATTGGATTGCACTCGTCCACCAAAATCAGGAATGCCCCACCATGCTCGATCTCAATGACGTCGCCATGTTTGTGCAGGTCGTCCATTGCGGCAGCTTTGCAGAAGCCGCGCGACGGCTGGGCATGCCACCCAATACCGTGAGTCGGCGCATCCAGCAGCTTGAAGCGCAGCTCGGCACCCGGCTGCTGCAACGCTCCACTCGCAAGCTCACGCTCACCAGTGCAGGCCAGGGCTTTCATGAACGTTGCGTGGGTGCCGTCGATGATCTGCTTGAAGCGGGACAGGATTTGATCACGGGCAGTAGCGAGCCCAGTGGCCGGGTGCGCGTGGCGGCTCCGGCAGACTTTTTCGACTTCTTCGAGATGGCGTGGGTGAGCGAGTTTCTGACCGCGTATCCACGGGTGCGACTCGACTTCGTGCTCAGCGATGCCAAGGCCGACCTGATCGCCGAGCAGATCGATGTCGCCTTTCGTGGCGGCCCTTTGCGCGATTCAGGCTATGTCGGTCGTCAGATCCTTGACCCGCGCAGCGTCGGGATGGTTGCCAGCCCCGACTACCTCGTAGCACGTGGCTCACCCCGCACGCTGCAGGACCTGGCGAGCCACGACTGCGTGATTTCCGCGCATCCCGGTGGCCACGCCACATGGCATTTGCTCGGCCCGAAAGGTGAGGAAGAGATACAAGTGACCGGGCGCTTCAGCGGCAATACCGCTCAGTCGCAGCGCAAGGCCGCCGTGGCGGGCCTCGGCATCGCGCTGCTGCCGCCGCTGATGGCCAAGCTTGAAGTGGATGCCGGCGTCCTGGTCCCGGTATTGCCTCAGTACCAGCCCAACGGCTACGGCCTGAACGTGCTGTATCCAAGCCGCCGACAGCTTCCGCCCGCTGTGTCGGCGTTCATCGGTTTGGTGATTCGGAAAATGAATGCGGCAGATGTACCGCAGGTGTATCAGTAACCGCACTCATTGCCGACAACTTACCGGGTTGTGTCGAGGACAAGCCTGCCGCGCAGATGACGGCCCATGCTTTTCTCGATCGCCACTTTGGCCTCACTCAACGGGTATGCCTCGACATCGACCCTGAGGTGACCCTTGTCGAACAGTTCGGCAATCAGCGACAGCTGTCGACCATCGGAACGGGTGGCAAAGTTGGCAGGAGTCACGCCATGGTCGTTGGCCAGCGACATGTTCGGCAGGCTCACCGGCGAGACCAGCACACCGTTTCTTTTCAGCACCTTGAACGAACGGTTTTGCGTTTCGCCGCCGACCAGATCCAGTACGACATCGACACCGGCCACCAGCTCGTCGAATGCCTGGGTGCTGTAGTCGATGGTGTAATCGGCGCCGAGGTCCTTCAGGTAAGCATGATTGTGCGCAGAGGCCGTTGCATAGACTTCAGCGCCCAGGTATTTGGCAATCTGCACGGCCATGCTGCCCACACCACCGGCTGCGGCATGGATCAACACCTTCTGCCGCCGTTGCACGCCAGCGTGGTCGGTCAGGGCTTGCCAGGCCGTCAGGGCAGTTGCGGGGACAGCGCTGGCCTGCAAGGCACTCAGCGATTTTGGTTTTAACGCCAGTTTTGAAACCTGGGCAACCGCCCTGGCCGCATAACCGCCGACGATGTTGATGAAGCCGAACACTTCATCGCCAATGCTGAATTCAGTGACGCCCTGCCCCAGCGCGATCACGGTACCGGCCACTTCAACGCCCGGGGTAAACGGCAGCGGTAACGGGATGAACGCTTTCATGGCGCCTGACAGGATCTTCCAGTCAATCGGGTTGACCCCTGCTCCGGCGACTTCAATCAGCACTTCACCAACACCTGCCACCGGGTCTGCAATGTCTTCCAGACGTAAAACTTCAGGGCTGCCGTATTCGTACACGCGTATGGCTTTCATGGCGGTCTCGACTATTGATAAAGGAGGAGAACATTGCGCTGCGAGGGGCCGGCCTTCGCAGCGCGGGGGTATCAACGACGGCGAGCGTCGAGGCTGAAGCGACCGGCACCAAAAGCCACGACTTGCAGCAGGCCACCAGCCATCGCGATGTTCTTGAAGAAGTGGATGAACTGGTTCTGATCGCCCAGCGCGTTATGGAAAGCCAGTGCGGTAAACACGCTGAACACGGCCAGTACCGCGGCAACGGTGCGGGTGCGGTAGCCGGCGATCAACGCCAGGCCGCCACCGATCTCGACAACGATCGCCAGCACCAGCGCCAGTTGCGGAAGCGGAAGGCCTACCGAGCTGATGTAGCCGACCATCATCGCGGGAGCGGCCAGTTTCGAAAAACCGGAGAGAATGAAGATGGCGCTGAGCAGTACGCGGCCGATCAACGAGGCCGAGGCTTTGGTCACGTCGGAACGGTTCTGTTCAGAGGACGTGGAAGAAGCGATGTTTGCGGAAGTCGTCATGGGGTATTTCCTTCAAAGTTTGCGCGACTCGCCATGAATCGCTGCTGTGAAGAAATCTTGCGCCTTGACATCTAATCTGAATAGCCGACTAATTTAGATCATCAGATTCGAATAAATAGGCAAGTTACTCACCTTATCGAAAGGGAGTCCCATCGTGAAATACGCTGAACGGCCCCCTGCAACAGGCTGCGACACGCACATTCGCGGTCAACGCCTGGCCGTATTCGAGCCTGCGGGTATTGACCATTACGCTCGAGGAAACAGGCATGATCTCTGATCCCGGTACACCCACTCTCGACCAACTGCGGGTGTTCCTGACCGTTGTTGAAGTCGGCAGTTTTGCAGCCGCTGCCAGAAAACTGCATCGGGCCACTTCGGTCATCAGCTACTCGATTGCCAACCTGGAAATGCAGCTCGGCGTGTCGCTGTTCGACCGTCAGACCACACGCAAACCGCAGCTCACCGACGCCGGCCGCACCGTGCTGGCCGAAGCCAGGACCATCGCCAACGGCGTTCATGGCCTACGCGCCAAAGTGAGGGGGCTGCTGCAGGGGCTCGAAGCCGAAGTTCACGTGGTGCTCGATGTGATGCTGCCTCCGGAGCGCGTGGTGGACGCACTCAAATCCTTTCGGGAAGCATTTCCTACGGTTGCCCTGCACTTGCACATGGAAGCCCTCGGTGCCGTCACCGAACTGGTGATCAACCGAGGCGCAATCGTCGGCGTCAGCGGGCCGATGAACGAAGGTATCAACGGTATCGAAAGAATTGGCGTCGGCAGTGTCGAGCTGATTCCGGTGGCTGCCCCCAATCATCCGCTGGCATCGAGCGACTCGAATGTGCCGGGCGCCGGGCGCGAGTTCACGCAACTGGTGCTGTCCGATCGCTCGCTGCTGACCAAGGACAAGGATTTCGCCGTGCTCAGTAACCGCACCTGGCGCCTGGCGGACCTGGGCGCCAAGCACATGCTGCTGCGTGAAGGCATCGGTTGGGGGAACATGCCGGCGCCGATGGTCCAGGAGGATCTGGCGAGCGGCCGGCTCGTGCAGTTGAACATTCCGGAATACAAAAGCGGACAGTATTTCTTCGATGTCATCTACCGCACGGACCTGCCACCGGGTCCCGCGGCAAGGTGGTTGATCGACCGTTTCGTACAACAAGGTGCGGCGCTGGATACCTCCGGTTGAGGGGATCACTTGTCGATTTTCCAGAACCTGAACATCGAAATTAATCGGGTTTTCCCGAACGGCGTTGCATGGGACATTCTTTCGACCACGCTGTGAGCAGCCGTCGCTGCGCACTGCCCATCAAAGCCTTGGAGGCGAAAGAATGAACCAGGCTCAAGCACTGCTTCAGGCGCACTTCGATACGTTTGTCGCCAACCCTGAAAAATGGCAATCGCTGATCTCGGACGACATTGTCTGGGAACTCCCCTACGCCCCGGGCCTTGGCCATCCGGCCCGATTGACGGGGCGTGATGAGGTGTTGAGTCACGTCGGCTGGTTTATCGCAGCGGTGGAAGACTTGCGCTTTTACGACCTTCAGCTCGACGCCTTTGCCGAGCATTCGAAAGCCGTCGCGCAAGTAAAGGCCGAAGGCCGGATCAAGGCCACAGGTCGCATCTACAGGCAGAACTATGTTTTGTTCGTGGAAGCCGAGAACGGCAAGCTCAGGTTTATCCGGGAGTACTTCGACCCGATTCAAGCGGCGCATGCGCTGGACGAGACAATCAAGTTGCCGACTGATTAAGTTATGGATTTGCGATGAGAGGCAGCAATTGGCCGATTTCTGCCAGTCACGAAGGGCCGTAATCGACCCATTGCCCTTCGCAGAGGGTAAATAACGGCCACTTAAGGACGTTGTAGGCTGGCTGTTAACGACCCAAGGCCACCATTTTCAGCTGGGCCAAGAAAGCGTCTTTCGAATTAGACGGTTTCCCGCTTGGCCATCGCACATTCGTTGCCTTTACATCGCGCGCTCCAGCCTGCCCAGTGCAATTAAGTCCTGCAGAAATCGAGTGCGGGGTATCGACTGGACGTCCCTGCTTGGGAATCCATTTTGGCTGCAGAATCCACTCAAGATGAAACCGCCTCGCCACCCCTTCATTGTGACTCCGTCCACCAGCTAGCGTCGAACCCAAACTACGGCGTTTGCAAGGAGCCCACTATGTCCATCGAACTGCAAGTGAGTCGGCTATAGCTTCATAGACCACTACAACAGCCAGCTATGGGTTCGCAGTCGCCTTGAATGGTCGTCTACTTTTGGCCGACCTTTGCCGGTCGCGGGGGCAGAGCGCGGTCAGGAGTCGACCTTGAGAGAAGGCGACTTGCCCTGTTCAAAATCGGGCTCTTAGTAAATCGGCTGCGCGGAGAGCCTCGTTTTTTTTCACAATACCGGCCTCGTCTCAGCAAGCCAAATCATCTAGCAGCATCACCAGTCGCCCATCATAGATGACCTTAAAGGGTCACAGTCGCCATCGTACGTGGCGAGAAAGTCGATGAATATCATCGATGCTTCGGAGCTTGATCGTCCACTCTCCCGCAGGCGTTTCGATAAAGCTGTCGAAGTCAGCTTTAAGTAACGCCCTATCGTAAGCGCCGGCTCGAACGGCTGGAGGGCGGAAGTAGAAGAGTAGCCAATGTTTGTTCGTGATGAAGGAGTGCGGCTGTTCATCTGACGCCGCGTCATGGAATCGAAAATCTCTGACATCACCTTTCCATTGTATGTGGCACCGATACCGCGTGGCTTCGGCGGCAACGCCAACGAAATAGTTGAACGCATCCTTTACGGAGAGATCGACGATGTAGTCCCGCCATTGGCTGTATAGCTCTGGGTTTCTGGTGCCGTCCAACATCTTGCGACGCCTCTTGGTGATGTCTAATGCATGAGTTAAGTCGCGCGGTTATTCGTTCAATTTCTGACGGCCAGCCTCACACTCCATTCGAATGAAGTCCTAAGCATAGCAGCGCAGCTGGGTAAACGAGCAGGGTCGACTGCGGCCTGTCGCGACCGGCGCAAGTCGAAGGAATCCAACAGTCCGGTTCTGGCCGATTGCAGCCTGTCGCGAAGGGTTGTAAACGACCCATGGCAGCCCGTCGCTTCAGGCGCAGATGCACCGATAGTAGCCAGTCAAGAAGTACGGCATTTGAGCCACGTCGGGCCGCAAGCTGTAGATGATATGATCCAGGCGTCTGAATCTCGCCAAGAGATCGCCCATGGATCGCTTGTCTACGTTGCTGTCGCAGTTCGGCGTGCGCGCAAACCTGTTTTACAACGGCAAGCTGTGTGGCCTGGCGTCCAACGATGGCGCTGAACGACATGGTTATATCCACCTGCTGCAGGTGGGTAGCGTCACGTTGCTGGGGCCCGATCGCAAGGGCTTGCTGCTGACCAGGCCCAGCCTGATTTTCATGCCACGCCCCAGCCGGCATCAACTGTTGGCCGGTGAGTCCGAGGGCGCTCAACTGTTGTGCGCGTCAATGGAGTTCGGGGGCGGGGTCGATAATCCGTTGTCGGCTTCGTTACCCGATTGTCTGGTGTTGTCACTGGATGAGCTGCCAATGCTGGCCGATACGCTGAAATGGATGTTCGGTGAGGCGGCGGGCGCGCATTGTGGCAGGGATGCAGCCCTGGATCGCTTGTTTGAACTGCTGATCATTTTGTTGTTTCGGCATCTGCTCGATCATCAACAGTTGCGTACCGGAATGATGGCTGGACTGGCTGATTCGCGGCTGGCGCGGTCTCTGGTGCAGTTTCACAACGCACCTCATCGTGCCTGGTCAATTGCAGAACTTGCGAGCGAGTCGAACATGTCTCGCGCGGCCTACGCAGTGCATTTCCGGACTATTATCGGGCAGACGCCTGCCGATTATCTGTTGAGTTGGCGTATCAGTCTGGCGCAGAAGCGTCTGCGTGAAGGACGGTCGATTACGCTGATCGCCGCCGAGATCGGCTATGAAAGTCCTTCGGCACTTGCACGCGCGTTTCGACGCAAGACGGGTTACAGCCCTCGGGACTGGATGAAAGATCTGGCAGGAGAAGATGATGGGGCAATGGCCTGAAACTATCGAACTGCTTCAGGCCACCCCAGGAGATCGATCAACGGTTTAACGGTTTTCCAGCTCAGTCAGAGAATGGCCTGCAACGAATATCGAAGCGGCAAGCAACCCGATGTCTTTAAGAAGAAACTGGCCCGGCGCAACCGTAATGGCTGGAAAACCGAGGCCGGGCTCAATCACGCCGGGAGTCGAGAACATAAAGCTCAAGGTCGTGAAGAACAGTCCGGCAGACAGTGCACCACCGATCAATGAAAGCTTGGGTGACAGCAAGCGACCTGCAATCAGAACACCGATCGAGACCTCCAGAACGCCGAGCAGACTGGAGAAGGTATCGACACTGAAAATGTCATAAACCCAACCCAGGAAAGGACTGTTGCTCACCAATGGAACCAGCCCCATGGCTTCGTAGTGTGTGAACTTCATCCCGCCAAACCAGAAGTAAATGACCGCGAGCGCAAAGTAAGCACCGTAGGTGCCAAGCGCCATGGTTTTGATCCCGAGCGTTGAATGGTTTTGTGCGTTGTTGGTTCTGTCGTTCTCGATACTCAAGGTTTTCATGATCAAGGCTTCCGATAGTGTGGTGAGGAACGCTAATCAGCAACCCGGCGCGGTGTGCGTTGGGAGTGGAGACAGTGTCGCCGTTGATTCCACACTCGTGGCTTCTGAACGTATTGCGTTCAGTGCAGATCGTCTTGACTCATTGCAGGTCATGACAGAGCAGGCGCCCTGAAAGAAAGGCGATGAACTCCCGGGTTCGGAGCGGAACATAATCGCCGAGCGCCCTGAGTCGAGGCGCACGCTTGAGCTACTGGTCGCTGACAGAGACGTTGACCGTGTCCTGCAAGACTGAGTTAAAGAAACCGGTTGAATCCATAGCCGATAGCGGCCCCCCTGAAAATCAGGCTTTCAACAGAGTATCCGCGACTCTTCCTGAAAAAATCGTTTCAACCGGCCCGGTGAGAAAGACTGATCCCACGCCATCCCATTGAACCGTTACAACTCCGCCGTCACATTCAACCTCAACGCGATTGTCCAGCAAGCCACGACGAATGCCGTTAACCGCTGCGCCACAAGAGCAGGAGCCTGAACCCAGCGCAATACCAGCCCCGCGTTCCCAGATACGCAACCGGATGTGCTGTCGGTCAATGACCTGGACGAAATGCACGTTCGTCCTGAGAGGAAACAGGGGGTTGGTTTCAATTGTCGGTCCAATCGTCGCAATCTCGACGGCTGTCAGATCATCCACAAAATAGGTGCAGTGCGGATTTCCCATGCTGCAAGCGCTTGGGTCACCGGCAAGTGGCAACATTGAAGTATCCATTTCCAGAGCCAGGGGAATATCCGACCAGCCCAAAAGCGGCTTTCCCATGTTTACCGAAATGGCGCCGGTTGAAGTTCGTTCGCAAGTCAGCAGGCCACGGTTGGTCCGCAGTGCTACCAAAGTCAAATCGGATTCGCGCATCAGCAAATCCGCAGCCCCCCGCGTTGCGCTGCCGCAAGCGTCCAGCGTTGAGCCATCTGCATTCCAGAACATCAAACGCGCATCTGCATCATCGCAGTCGAGCACCACCGCGAGTTGATTGAAGCCGATACCCCGGTTCCGGTCTCCCATTCGCCGAGCCATTTGGCTTGTGATTGGATTGGGTGAGTTTCGCGAGTCCACGACAACGAAATCATCGCCATTGGCGTGCATTTTATGAAAGATCAGCGGCATAAATAGACCTGGCGACGAGACATGCGATCAATTGAGCTTTTGAAGCGATCTATCCCTATTCCCATGACTTTTGCAAATTGTGTGAAAACTCGTGAGGCGAATGTGTTTGGCAGACCAGACACATCGTTGTGTTTGATTCGTCACCGGCTGCTGTTGGAGCGTCAAGAGTTGAGCCAGGAAAATCGGCGCCCTTGATCTCACACTTTGTTACCGCATACCCCAGCCGCGTGTAAAAACCTGCCTTGGTAACAGCCTCACAGGCCCACCTCACCCCTGCACTCACCTGCCTGTAAAGCCCATTCCAGAGCGCTTACAGCGTTTTCTCAATCGCCCAGTCGACGAATTGGCCGGGTGATTGCATATGCTTGTCTGTACAAGTATCTGCGTGTGCATAAGACATTTTTGTCACGCAGTACTCGCGCTCTTGCGGCACAGGCGCTTTCGATGGTCCTTGGGAATAAAATAATGAAAAAAGCATTTCTCACCCTTTCTGCATTGGCTTTGTGTGTAGCTGCCGGTACTGCGCTGGCCAAGGAGTACAAGGAGTTGCGCTTTGGCGTCGACCCCTCTTATGCGCCGTTCGAATCCAAGGCCGCCGATGGCAGCCTGGTGGGTTTCGATATCGACCTGGGCAACGCGATCTGCGCTGAGCTGAAGGTCAAGTGCAAGTGGGTTGAAAGCGACTTCGACGGCATGATTCCCGGCCTCAAGGCCAACAAGTTCGATGGCGTGATCTCTTCCATGACCGCTACGCCTGCGCGCGAGAAAGTCATCGACTTCTCGAGCGAGCTGTTCTCTGGCCCGACCGCGCTGGTTTTCAAGAAAGGCGCGACCATCGGCACCGATCCGGCCTCCCTCAAGGGCAAGAAAGTCGGCTACGAGCAAGGCACCATCCAGGAAGCCTACGCCAAGGCCGTGCTGGACAAGGCCGGCGTCGAGACCCAGGCCTACGCCAACCAGGACCAGGTGTACGCCGACCTGATCTCCGGGCGCCTCGATGCCTCGATCCAGGACATGCTGCAAGCCGAACTGGGCTTCCTGAAGTCGCCACCAGGCGCTGACTTCCAGATCAGCGAGCCGGTCGAAAGCCCCCTGCTGCCAGCCAAGACCGCCGTGGGCCTGAGCAAAGGCAATGCCGAACTCCAGGCCTTGCTGAACAAAGGTATCAAGGCACTGCACGACAATGGCACCTATGCGGCCGTCCAGCAGAAGCACTTTGGCGACCTGAATCTCTACAGCGGCAAATAATGACCCTGCGCCCATTCCCGGATGGGCACTTTTTTGATTGAGGTAGGGCTGCTCAATGCTAGAAAACCTATTGCAGATTCTTGGGCTATCAGGCTTCAGCCTCAAGGGTTTCGGCCCGCTGTTGCTGCAAGGCTCCTGGATGACCGTCAAATTATCCTTTCTGTGCCTGCTGGTGAGCGTTGGCCTGGGCCTGCTCGGCGCCAGCGCCAAGCTGTCGAACTCGGCACTGCTGCGCGTCCCCGCACAGGCCTACACCACGCTGATCCGCGGGGTGCCGGACCTGGTGCTGATGCTGTTGATCTTCTACAGCCTGCAAACCTGGCTGACCAGCCTGACCGAAGCCCTGGGCTGGGACTATATTGAAATCAACCCGTTCAGCGCCGGGGTCATTACCCTGGGCTTCATCTACGGCGCGTATTTCACCGAAACCTTCCGTGGCGCCATCCTTGCCGTACCACGCGGGCAGATGGAAGCGGCTACCGCCTACGGCCTGAGCCGCGCCCAGCGCTTTCGCCTGGTGGTGTTCCCGCAAATGATGCGTTTTGCCCTGCCGGGCATCGGCAATAACTGGATGGTGATCCTCAAGGCCACCGCGCTGGTGTCGATCATCGGCCTGGCCGATCTGGTCAAGGTGGCCCAGGACGCGGGCAAGAGCTCCTATCAGCTGTTCTTCTTCCTGATTCTGGCGGCCTTCATCTATCTGGTGATCACCACCGTTTCGAACTACGTCTTGCGCCGGATGGAAATCTTCTACGCCGCCGGCACCCGGGAGGCCGTGCGATGATCGAGCTACTGCAGGAATACTGGAAGCCTTTCCTGTACCAGGACGGCACTCACATCACCGGGCTGGCCATGACCCTCTGGCTGCTCAGTGCCTCGATCTTCTTCGGCTTCGTGATGTCGATCCCGCTGTCGATTGCCCGGGTCTCGAGCAATGTCTGGGTGCGCTGGCCGGTGCAGTTCTACACCTACCTGTTTCGGGGCACGCCACTCTATATCCAGCTGCTGATCTGCTACACCGGCATTTACAGCCTGGCCGCGGTGCGTGCTCAACCCGTGCTGGATGCGTTCTTTCGCGATGCGATGAACTGCACCATCCTGGCGTTCGCCCTGAACACCTGCGCCTACACCACGGAGATCTTCGCCGGGGCGATTCGCAGCATGGCCCATGGTGAAGTCGAAGCGGCCAAGGCCTACGGGCTGACCGGCTGGAAGCTGTACGCCTACGTGATCATGCCGTCGGCCCTGCGTCGTTCGCTGCCGTACTACAGCAACGAAGTGATCCTGATGCTGCACTCGACCACCGTGGCCTTCACCGCCACCATCCCGGACATCCTGAAAGTCGCGCGGGACGCCAACTCGGCGACCTTCCTGACCTTCCAGTCGTTCGGCATCGCCGCATTGATCTACCTGGCAGTCACCTTCTCCCTGGTCGGCCTGTTCCGCCTGGCTGAACGCCGCTGGTTGTCCTTCCTCGGCCCGGCTCACTAATTCAGGATGCTTGTTCATGTACAAACTGACCGTTGAAAACCTGCACAAAAGTTACGGCAACCATGAAGTCCTCAAGGGCGTGTCGCTCAACGCCAGGACCGGCGATGTAATCAGCCTGATTGGCGCCAGTGGTTCGGGCAAGAGCACCTTTCTGCGTTGCATCAACTTCCTGGAAACGCCCAACGACGGCGCCATGAGCCTGGACAACCAGCCGATCAAAATGGTCCATGACCGCCACGGCATGCGCGTGGCCGACGCCAATGAACTGCAACGCATCCGCACGCGCCTGGCGATGGTGTTCCAGCACTTCAACCTGTGGAGCCACATGACCGTGCTGGAAAACATCACCATGGCGCCGCGCCGGGTGCTGGGCGTGAGCAAGAAGGACGCCGAGGATCGTGCCCGGCGCTACCTGGACAAGGTCGGTTTGCCGGCACGGGTTGCCGACCAGTACCCGGCGTTTCTCTCCGGGGGTCAGCAGCAACGGGTCGCCATTGCCCGGGCCCTGAGCATGGAGCCGGAGATCATGCTGTTCGACGAGCCGACGTCGGCCCTGGACCCGGAACTGGTGGGCGAAGTGCTCAAGGTGATCCAGGGGCTGGCCGAAGAAGGCCGCACCATGATCATGGTCACCCACGAAATGAGCTTTGCGCGCAAAGTGTCGAACCAGGTGCTGTTCCTGCACCAGGGACGGGTCGAAGAACAGGGTGCGCCCGAGGATGTATTGGGCAACCCCAAGAGCGAGCGCCTGCAGCAGTTCCTCAGCGGCAACCTGAAGTAACCGCAGCGCGTTCGAGCGATCGCAGGGTCGCTCGAACACGCTGGCTCAACCCTCAAATCGCCCCGTGGAGTCGCGGTCACGTTCGTAGTGTCGTGCGAACGGAAACGGCGGCAACCAGCCCTCGCGACGCACGACCCAGCTTTCGTAGGTTGGCGTCAGCTGGTCAGGGGCATCCAGGGATCCGAGATTCACTTCGACTTCGTCTGCGCTGCGTGCGAACACGGACGAACCGCAGTGCGGACAGAAATGCCGCCCGGCGTAGTCACGGGTTTCGCCTTCGATCGTCACGGCATCCTGATGAAATATCGCGGACGCGTGAAACAGCGCCCCATGATGCTTGCGGCAGTCGAGGCAGTGACAGACGCCAACCCGCAACGGTCGCCCCGACGCGACCAGGCGCACCTTGCCGCACAAGCAACCGCCGGTGAATCGGTCCATGTCGTGTCTCCTCTGAAACCACACCGTCAGGTTGATCGATTCCGATCAATCGCACGCTTGCCAATTGTAGGTCGATTCGGCGTACACCCCCAAAGTCGTCAGGCTGCCGGTCCAGGCCGGCACGACCACTCACCGCCCCTGTGTCTGACAGTTTTTGAGAGTTATTGATTCGGATTATCCCGCTGCTGCAGGCAGCATTCGGCCCGCATTGACCGGCGTGCAAGCACCTGCTTTGCGTAACCGACTGGCGATTATCCGTGCCCGAATACGAGGCACCCAGACCAATGCCTGGCGCCAGGCCGGAACCCGAATGACAATTTTCATCACTTGAGAACCGAACACATGGGCATGTCGAATAAATGGATTGCGGGTATTGCTTTGAGCTGTGTATTTCAGGTCGGCTGCGTCTCGAAAGTCGCGCAGCAAGAGCAATACTCGGGCTTCCTGGGCAACTACCAGGGCCTGGAGGAGCAAACTACACCGAGTGAGCAGAAAGTATTGCGCTGGGTATCGCCGGGGTTCGACCCTCGCGCGTACTCCACAGTAGTGTTCCGGCAGGTGGAGCTGTATCCGGCACCCAAGCCGACCGCACGTGTCAGCCTGAAGACCCTGCAAGACTTGCAATTGATGGCCAGCGACAGCATCAAGACCGCCTATGCCCGTCGCTATACAATCGTCCCGTATCCGCAACTGGCGCCAACCAATTCGCGATCGCTGATCCTGCAGGCGGCGATCACTCACGTCAGCGCCAACAACGAAGGCATGCACTGGTACGAGGCCGTTCCGATCGGCGCCATTGTCGGGGCAACACAAGCAGCCACCGGGCATCGGGACCAGACTGCCGAGATGTACATCGAAGCCAACCTGATCGACTCCAAGACCGGTTTGCCAGTCGCGAAGGTCGTTCGCAAGGTGTTCGGCGCCACTCTCGACAATGCCGAGCAGCCGGTTGTCGCCAATGACTTCAAGGTTGCACTCAAAGGCATGACCGACGATATGCAGGCCCTCCTCCTCAAGCATTGATGCTCAAGCAAACCCCATCGCAATCGTGGAAGTGCCTGCCGGCCACCGGCATTGGAAGGCAGACCGGCATGGGGTTTCAAAGCGGCGCCCCGCCGCTTTTTCCTCTGACAAACCGTTAGCCGTGCCGACGCCTGACGTGAGGTTCAATGATGAAAATACTCGCCCATACCTTAGCGGTCCTTATGGTGTTGCTGAGCACCAGCGCCCTGGCGGCGACGCTGATCCCCCTCAAAGGTCAGACTTCCCAGACCATCCAGCAGGACACCAGTGCCTGCCAATCCCAGGCCAACGCGCAGTTTCCGGTGCAAAGCACCGTGCCTTCCGGTGGCCGGGTAAAGGGTGCCGCTACCGCCGCGGTAGCCGGGGCCACCGCGGCAGAAGTTCGGGGCCGCCAACATGAAAACGTCTATGACCAGATCGACGACGATACCAGGCAAGACTATCGCCAGAACCAGGCACGCAGTGCCGCAGCTGCGGGCGCCGTCGTGGGGGCTTCCAGGCAGCGACAGGAGCGCCGGCAGAACCTGAATGCGAGCGAGCAAAGCATCACCGCCAACAACTCGGTCTATAGCAGCTGCCTGCAACAACGTGGCTACGATGTTGTGCCTTGATCGGTAACCAGGATGACCCGAAACGCTTACCGACCTTCCTGCCCATGACTCAACGAACCACACCGAATTGAACTTGAGGGCTCCACCCATGCGCCTTGTATGTATTCCTGTCGTGATGTTCGCCTCCTGGCTCCTGGCCGGTTGCGCCACCTCCCCGAACAATCCCACTTCAACGCTGCAAACGGACAAATCACCCGAGCAGTATGTCGATTGCCTCGTACCGAAATTAAAGGACAAAGAGCTGAGCCCTTTGGTGTCAGGGAGCGAACGCAGCTACCGGGTTGTCGTTTCGAGCAAAGTTGCCGTAGACACCGTGCTGGAAACCCATAGGGCACAGGATGGAGGCAAGGTGTATCTATACGAGCGCCAATTGCTGGCCTCGACCTTCAAGCCATCGAGTTTCGAGCGTACCGCACAGGAATGCCTGTAGCGTCAGCCAGCGAATTGACCGTTCAAGTGTTTGAGCGGTCCAAAAAAAGCCCCGCGTCCTTCATGAAAGGACGCGGGGCAAAGGCCGTTGAACGAGAGGTGAGGATTGTTGACGTCACGACAGGCAAACCCTGAACACGATGTGTATCAACGCTCCTCGAGATCCATTTAAAGCTGTAACCAGCCTGGTTCAAAGCTAATTGGAATCAAAAATTCCTGGTCGTCAGCCAGGCGCACAAAAAACAATCATTGACTTGTATTGTGAGAACTCTCGACCCGTTCAAATAGCAACTAGTGCCTTGTCCGGACAGCGGAGGTGGTCCGCTCAGACCTTGGCTGCGTGCAAATCCACCTGCCCGAGCTTGCAGTTTTCGGATAGCGCAGAGAGTCCATTCCAAGCATTATTCGTGGTGTCCAAATCAAAAACCATGGGTCATCCAGCAATGCTTTTCCTTTGTTTGATTCAACTGTTGCCACTGACAGCCAGGGTTGCCGGCCGCACTGCATGCCGCTGAAACGAGCCAATCCAGCATTGTAAATGCGACACACAGTGCACCTTCCGCCTGGCCCTCATCTTCGTTCTCCTCCAAGACCAGAATGTACCGAGCCAACTCCGGCCCCTATACTCAGGCCTGTATCGCCTGAACGGAAGTTTTCTATGAGCCACACCTTCAAGTTGAAAAATGGCGCTGTGGCAGTATTCGATCCAGACAGCGCCGTGCTTTCCATTACAACACCCCATGGAGATGTACAAAATTCCACGCTAGGCAGAGCCGAGTCACGCCTGTTGGACCTGCTGCTGATGGAACCAGGTGTCACTAAAAGCCGCGACGAAATCATCGACTACACCTGGAATGACCGCGTGGTTGCCTCCGGCAGCTTGAATCAAACCGTTTTCTCACTGCGCAATATTCTTAATGACAGTCGGGATCACGAGATCTTGATGACTGTTCCTCGACGCGGATATTGCTTCAACCGCAACTGTATAGTCGATGCAGCAGCTGATGTACCAACTCCCCCGGAGGAAACTGCGCAGCTACCTGTTCCCGACGCTGGACAACTACCGCCACCTGCTAGTGATGGGCCACCAACACCCTCAGGTAAAACCGGAAAAACCATCGGCATTACAAAGGCCCAACTGATCGCCTACATCGTTACGCTGGCAGTCGTTGCCTTTACTGTTTTTCAATTCGATTTCGATGCGCCAAAAATTGAAGTATCCAGCGTCGACAGGAATGGATTGGTCATCCACGCCGTAGGCAATGACCTGGCCGAGGCACAAGCGCTGATGGAACTGTCGGCCAAACAATCTGAACAGCTGCCGCCAAGCCTGAAAGGTCAAGTCTGGATCAACCTGTATAAAGCCAACTATTCCGTTTCGTGCATTCGCCCGGATCTAAGCACCGCGAACCTGCAATTGAACAGCAGTGAAAGAGACCTCGCCTTGATGATTCGCCAATGCCTGGAAGTCACCTTATGAAGTTTGAAGTTCCGCAGATCATTCACTGGCCGATTATTGCCCTGATCAATGCGATCTGCATTTTTTCCTTTTTTTATTCTCCTTCGCACTACATGGAAAACACCAGCTATCAAACCAAAACCCGGCAATGGCTGGAAGACCTCAACCAGCTCAACACCGAAGAATACCTGACCATCGGACATGGTCGACTGACTGGAACCACGCTGGAAAGCCTGAATGGACAAATCCGCAATGCGACCATATCGGCGAATATCATCGGAGAAAACAAAACACACGTGCAGATTCAAGTCAGGAACGTCAAACTCAGTCAGGACAATGAACTCTTTGCCATTGAAAAGACCCCCGACCTGTTCTTCAGGCGCCAATACGTCCTGCAAGAAGGTGCGATACTAAACTACGAGTTGATTCCAACACCGAACAAGAACGCCGTGTGTTTTTACCTGCATGAACTAGGCCGCTTGCGCTGCATGAACCATTAGTCGCCTTGGCGCACCGACTCGACACCGGCCTGGCACAGGTTCATGTCAAAGAATCTTCGAGGTAAAAATAACAGTTATTGATTTGAATCAGATGGCGCCCCAGCAAAAAATCACCGGCCGATAATCTCTGGAATCGAGCCTGCTTGATTCCCGTCCGGGACAATGCCCTATACAGGGGAATCAAGTGAAAGCCATGCACTTCCTGCAAACCAGCAAATCGCCGACTTTCGGGTTCCTGGCGGTACTGCTTTTGTCTGCCATGCCACTTTATTCGCTAGCGCATGACGAGCACGCCGTCGAAAGCACGACAATTGAATATTTTGAAATCGAAACAAGCCCCGATGACCGCCAGAAACTGTCGCATCTGAAAATTCAAACCGAAAATGAGTATCAAACAGACGAGCAGGAAAGTGATTTCCCTCTCTCTGGCCCACCACAAGTTGATACCGGCACGCGTTACGCCAACTCGCGCATATGGCTATGAGGCCGATGCAGGCGCTGACTGGCCCCTTCTGACGACCTGACAAATATGAGTTTTTGATTTTGGCAGGTGCCATCCGGGTGAGATTATTTGCAGACCGATCCGTGGCAGAGCTGCAGCTGATACTACGTTCTGCCTGAATAAACTGTTAATAAGGAAATCGCCTCGATGCTGCTGAAAAACCTCGTCACCGTGTCGTTTGGTTTATTGCTTTCTCTCAAGGCCATGGCCGACGACAAGGGAGTCTACAGTGCAAAATTGACGTGTGCAGAAACCAACAAGAAGGCCCCAAGTGCTGTGAAAACTGGCTACCAGATAAAAACGGGTTATCGCATTGACGACTTTCATTCATTTTCAGCTGCCGCCATTGACCCGATGAGACCCCAATCGAAAATCTTCAGTGCCAAGGTTGACCCGCGCAACGTCCAACACATGGACGACACTCCAATGGACAGCAAGTACGCATTTTCGGCGGAACTGGAACTGATCCGGGGACTCTGACACCGCTGCGCGGACAGTCATTGCCTGACCCTAATCATTTAACAGATGAGCTTTCAACTTCATGAGTATCGCACCGCCCGACGAAATCTTTCATTTGTCTTCTGCCTTGCCATGCCAACTGAACAGAACGATAGGCAAATGGGAAATGAGCCTTATCCCGACTGAGCATGAGGCGCACATTCGCCAACATAAGCTCTTTCACAGCCCCGAACTCCAGTGCAGTCGTCTAGAGTTCGACTCATCTGTCACGCTGGTCAGCGCCGTCCCTGCCGGATGCGTGACATTCGCCATCTCGCAGGCCCCGATCGGTCGCCCGGTGGTCAACAGTCACAAACTGCGACCCAACGAAATCATCGTACTGCACAGCAATGAATCGGTGCATTACACCTGCGAACCGAATGAAACACTGTTCACCCTGACCACAACACTGGAGCACTATGACCGGTGCCGCCAACGTCACTCGGCCATCGATATACTTGCAATCAGAACAGAACACAGTTTCCAGGCTGAAAACTTTCAATTCATACGATCCGCCGCTCAAGCCATCAGCGCTTCCTGTGTCGACATCAGCGACGCTGATGCGGTACTTGCTTCTCTATTGCAGGCATTGACGCCCGCTGGCGGCTTCAGCCGTAAAGTCCCGACAAGAAGGAAGGTGGCAATAGAAGCCATCAAATATATTCATGAAAATACAAAAAAGACGCTCACCATAAAATCACTCGTAAGGCAGCTTGAAACCACAACCCGCACCCTGCACTTTGGCTTTATTGAAACCTTCGGTATGTCGCCAATCGCGTATATCAGGAACTTGAGACTCGCCAGTGCCCGTCGCGACCTGATTAATAAAACCTGGCCCACCGTGACAGAAACCGCGATGTTCTGGAACTTTCATCATTTGGGTCGGTTTTCCAAGGCTTATCAGCTTGCTTACGGAGAGACACCGTCGGAAACCGCCAGACGCAGCCTGGCCAAGCCCAGGAATACGAACTCAGCCGCGTACAACCTGCTCGCTGACGCACTTTTATCAAGACCCTGCAAATAACGATTAATAATTACGCTTCACCATGCACAGGTACCCACAATTGCTTATTTGCCCACTCAAGGAGATAAGCATGCATCATCGAATAAACACACTTGCGCTCAAGCAGAAGATCATCCTGTGCATTACCGCCTACGCCAGCGGCATCTTGTTGGCCTGGGCAATTGACTGGTACTGAAAACGTTTAATACGTGATGACAAGGTGCACAGTGAAATATTGATACCTCGGGGTTTTCGATGGTTGCCATATATAAAGCGTTACCTGGAAGGCACGCAGTCACTGTATGTCTGATTGCCGCTGCGGGCTGGGCCGCATGGTTCTGCGCCGGATTACTGGCAGAGCCATTCATTGCACGGAAGTTGAATAACGTTTATGCCGATCTGCGTGCGGCTCAAGTCGAGCCTAATGCACAGATCGACAAGGTACTGGGAAGCCTCGGCGATCTTGACCGTTCGGGCCGGGAATGCTCCGAGGAGCAATATTCCCAACTGGCCGACCTGGTCAAGAACCTGCGATTTGTTGATCAGGCGGCCATCCAGTTATCGAATGGCAAGATCTGTTCCTCCTACGGACAAGAACTCCCGTCGATACTGTCCGATAACGCAAAGCGCAAGTTCTCCGTAGGAAAGCGAACCTATTGGGTCGATACCGGCCACGCGGTTTCTGCAGACACCGACTTTATCATTGTGTCGGAACAGTCAACCTACGTCTGGGCAAACAAGAAGATCCTGCTCGACAATCTGAATCTTCCCGAGGACCTGCAACTGGACCTCATCGGCCCCGGCGGCGCGGTGCCCATTGCCTCTACCAGTCCCCACGCTCTGACGACGCAGAAGCCAATCCACCTTGAAGAACTCGTGACCTCGGCAGACAAGGTCTTCATCGCCTTTGCCGGCAACCGAAATGAACTGATCGCCGTCATTTCGCTTCCGTTGAGCTACCTGTCAGGTCTCAAATTCAAATTGTTCATTGGCCTTGTGTGTCTGTTCGCAGCGCTGCTCTTGCTCGCAAGGTGTACCCAGCGGCATTACGCCTCTACTGCCGTGCAACTGCGCAATGCCATAAAAGCCAATGAGCTGGGTGTTCACTATCAGCCTATCGTCAATTTGACCACGGGCTATCTGGTTGGCGCCGAATCGATCTCGCGCTGGGACGTCAACGGCACCCCTGTGCCCGCGGATGTGTTCATTGCGGTGGCGGAGAAGTCCGGCTTGATCCGCCAACTTACGCGTTCGGTGATTCGCCAAGTGGCGGAGGACTACAGCACTTACCTTTGGGCGTGCAAAGACTTCTACATAACGGTGAATCTTTCCGCCCGGGATATTCAGGACCCGACCTTTCCGGACTTTGTCGCCAGCCTGCTGGCGACCTATCGCATGCCGGCGTCCGCCATGACGTTTGAAATCACCGAAAGGATCCTGCTCGACCAGAAGCCTGCCGCGATGCAATTGCGAAGGCTTCGTGCGTGCGGTCATCGCATTGCCGTGGACGACTTCGGCATCGGCTATTCCAGCCTCTCGCGCCTGGATTCAGTGCCTTTCGACATTCTGAAAATAGATCGCTCACTCATCGCCGACGACAAGATCGCGGCCAGGGATGCCATGTGGCGACACATTGCCCAGTTGGCCAGGTCGCTAAGACTGAAGGTGGTCGCCGAGGGTGTCGAGACTCAGGAGCAATTGCCGCACCTGGTTTCGGAGGGAGTTCTATTGGCACAAGGCTGGTTGTTCTCCAAAGAGCTGCCGATTCAAGCGTTGGCAAGACGCTACTTCCAATGTCCGGCAAACATCCCGCCCTACGACTCGAAAATATCAATCAATGATTTCCATTAGCCACTCAAGGCCCCTCAAATGCACGCCGAACCCTAACACCAAAACCTGTACAAGGACTCCACTACAGATGCTACTTCGAAACCTTGGCTTCGCTTCACTGCTATCGCTGCTGTCTTTTCAGGCTATCGCTGATGACAAAGGTTTATATCTTGGAGCTGGCGTAAGCAGCATCCAGAGCGACGAATCCAGACTGGACGACGACGACACCAGCTACAAGGTTTATGCCGGGTATCGCGTCAATAGCTACCTGGCCTTCGAGGGTGCCTACGTCGATCTCGGTCAATTCAAGGACAAGAATGTCGATTTCGAAGGCAAGTCGGCCCAGGCTGCCGCCCATGTCGGCTTTCCGATAGGTGATCGGTTGCGTGTGTTCGGCAGCGTCGGTGCGCACGCCTGGGACGCCGACGGCAATGCCACCGACGACGATACCGGGGTTGATCTGACCTACGGAGTCGGCCTGGAGATGGATGTCTTTCGCAACATCGGCCTGCGCGCTGAATACGAAGTTCTGGAAGTCGGAGAGATCAACCTGAATCAGACCACCGCATCCGCCTATATTCTGTTTTAACAACGCTGTAACCGAGCGGCCGTGCCGGTCGCTCAACGCACTCGCCGCAACGCTCGCCCCCGCCTCCCCTCCAGGCGTAATCAGGATTCCTTGTGCTCTTGTGCGGGCGCCTGGTACCACTTGTCCCTGGGCACCCATTTCTCTTGTTGCGGATCGCCCAGGTAGTGTGGCGACATGATCTGCACGCCGTATTCGTTGAACACATCCTGGATGTTGGCGTGCAGCATGCTCAGCAACACCGCTCGCGGCCGGGGCTGACTGGGAATGGCCTGGGCCACCAGTCGGTATTCCGGGTAGAAGTCCGACAGCGCCGTCTGAAACACCTGGGCCGGCGGCACTTCGAGAATCCCCGGCGTGCGTTTTGCCGCCTCCAGCAACATCGCTTCCACCTGCCGCCACGGCGTGTCGTAGCCGATGGTCACGACGGTGTCGACCACATAACCGGGGCCTTGTACGACCCGCGAGTAGTTCTTGGTGACGGTGCCGGTGATCATCGAGTTGGGCAGCGTCAGCACCTCGCCCAGACCGGTGCGGATGCTGGTGGTAAACATGCCCAGTTCAGTCACCGTGCCTTCGTAGTCGCCAATGCGCACGAATTCGCCGGGGCGCAGGGTCCGGGTGTAGGTCAGGATCAACCCCGCTGCCGCCTGGCCCACCACGCTGGTGGCACCGAGGGAAATCATCAGGCCGATCAACACCGACAAGCCTTTGAACGCATCGGTGCCGGCACCCGGCAGGTACGGATAGGCCATGGCCAGGGCAAACAGCCAGATCGCCAGCGACGTCAGGCGTTGGGTCGGTTGCAGGGTTTCATGGTTCAGCCAGCTGAGGGTTCCCGGTGCCGCCATGCGCCGCAGTATCCGCCGCATGAACGCGGTCGCACCGCGGGCGATAAAGAAGATCGCCAGCGCCACGCCCAGGCCGGGAATGGCACCGACGATCCCTTGCAGCAGATAGCCGCCGAGCTCCAGCAGATAGTTGTTAAGGCTTTCGCCCCAGGGACGGGTATAGGGAAAACGTGACAGGACAAAGCCCAGCCATTCATAGGTAAGCAGCAACACGACGGCCCAGCGCACCAGCTCCAGCAGGCGGCTGGCCAACGGATACAGGTAATTGGCGTCGAGCAGCGGAACCCTTCCGACTTTCAGAGCCTGGGTGTGCCGATGCATCAGTTCGGGTAGTTTCTTCAGCACTCTACACCGCACACGCGACATGCCGAACAGCAGACCGATGTAAACGCCGGTGGCCAGCAACGCGGCGCCTGCGGAACGCAGGATCAATCGCAGGCTGCGGGCTTCCCGGGTTTCGGCCACGACCTGGCGCAGCTTCTCGGCCGCGGCTTCGGCGGCCTGCTGGACCGAGTCGTATTCGGTCTCGTCGAAGTCCTTGGGCGACACGATGAAGGCACGCCGGCTGCCCAGCAGCACCATGTAGCTTTTCGAGATCGGGTCGAGGGTGACATTGAGGTCGCTCTCTTCATCCAGCGCCTCACCGATGATCGCTTTCGCCCGTTTGACTCGCGACGCCGGTGCTTCGCCGAGGACGCTCGCGCGAAACACCATGATGCTGCGGTTGGCCACTTTCAATTCAACGGGAGCATCAACCGCTTTCGGAGCGTCTTCGGCCCACAATTGCCACGACCAGAACATCCCGAAAACAGTAAACATTACAGCGAGCAGCCTGCTCCGCATGTGTCGGATCCTTACTTCACATAATTCGAATCGAGGGTACGTATCGCAGCGTAGTTCACCGATGAACGGTTGTCAGACTTACCGGGCAGACAACCTCGCCCTGCCGGTTTGGCGCCTGCTCAAAACACTGCAGATCCCTGTAGGAGCGAGCCTGCTCGCTAAAAACGCCGGGACACCGCGGGCATTCAGGCCGCCCGCGTCATCGTTGACGTCCATCGCGAGCAGGCTCGCTCCTACAATGGGTCGGCATACACCCAAGCTTTTCACCACGCAACAGGCCGAGCGTTAGCTCGCCTGCCGCTTTTGATCTTGATCCACCCGCCCCTTCGGCAGGCTGAGCGGAGGTGTTCATCCGGGGAATGGCGCGCAGCGCCGTTCGACGCAGTCGAACTCATTGCATGTAGGTCGCGCGCAGCCGACCGGAGGGCAATGCCCCCGGATGGACACCGGAGCGAAGGAACCCCGAGCCCAGGCGAGGGGCCGGACGTTCGGGGCGAGCGTTTTTTTGCTTACTTTTTTTAGGCGCTTGTAAAAAAAGTGAGTCGCCGTCAGGGCGAAACCCCAAGTCGCCGTTACCCAAAAAATGGATATGTACTCAGTCAGGTCCCCTTCGTCGGTACGCCGCCCGAACCAGGCCCGCTCACACAGTGATACCTGCACCTGACTCAAGGATTGACCTGATACCCCTTGCCCTGCAAACAACTGGTGTAGGCCGACGCGGTGTTCGCCTGGGTGGTCTTCGATTGCTCCCGGCGTTCCTGACGCTGGCGTGAAGCACCAACCACAGCACCAGCCGCCGCCGTCTCCTTGGCACGGTTCTGGCGATAGTCCTGTTTCCTGCTATCGTCGACGCGATCATAAACCTCGTCGTGCTGATTGCCGCGCACCTGGGCCGCGGTCGCGCCGGCAGCCGCCCCGACAGCAGCGCCCTTGACCCTCCCGCCGGAAGGCGTGGAAGCCGTCGAAGCACTCTGGCTAGCGGCAATGCTGTTGCATTCGTTGATGTCAGCCTGGGTTTGTTGCGAACTCTGCCCTTTCATCGGTACCACCGATTGCGCCCATCCCGGGGCACTGAAAACCGACAAGGCAAGGCACAGCGTGATGGGTGACAACCTTTTCATGAAGTCCTCCGGATGACCGTGGTTCACACCCAAAGGAGTTTAGATCAGCCCTCGCCAGCCACCCGGTTACTGACCGACGGTGAAATCGCTCTCCATCACCAGTCGCCTGCCGACCCAACGCACCGGCACGGCCTCCAGTTGCGCGCCTTTACACGGGCCGTCGATGCAGTGCCCGTCGGCGAAACGAAACATTGCGCTGTGATGGGCGCACATCAGGACGTTGCCTCGGTAGGTACAGAATCGCTGCGGATCGAAGTCCAGCGGCACCGAAAAGTGCGGGCAACGGTTGACGTACACCCATACCTGTTCGCCCTGGCGCACCGCCACCAGCCCGGCGGGATGCAATTGCCGGTGCTGCGGCAGCCCCAACGCCCCGCCGTCGGCAATATCATCGAGTTGACACAAGGTAATGGTGGTCATGGAAAACCGCGCAATTCCGGGTTGCCCAGGCTCCAGTGCCAGGGGCGAATGTGGATGCTGGCGAACAGGCCCGCCTGCACATAGGGATCGTCCTGCATGAACGCTTCCACCTCCGGCAGGCTGCCCGCCTCGATGACCAGCAACGTACCATTCATAGCCGTGCCGGCATCGTCGAGGATGGGGCCACCGAGCCGCACAACCACCCGATGCTCCCCGGTGGCACGCAAATGTGCCTGGTGACTGGGCCGCAGACGCTGACGCAAAGCCAGCGAGCCCGGATGGTCAGTGGCGAATACCGCAAAGAACTGGCCCATGACTCACGCTTTCTCCATGACGAACTCGTAACTCGCACGCTTGAACGGCACGTCCATACCCAGGCGGGCGGACAGCATGTCATGGGTGTGCCGGGCCTCGTAGATCACCTGCAACGAATGCTTGACGCCAAACACCGCGTCGGACGCCAGGTACGGATCATCGTGATTGAACAGGTGCGTGACCAGCTTGCGATAACCCGGCACCTCGATCATGAAGTGCAGGTGCGCGGGCCGCCACGCATGACGGTTGGCGGCATCGAGCATGCGCCCCACCGGGCCATCGGTCGGTATCGGGTAGGCCACCGGGACAATCGTGCGAATCGCAAAGTAGCCATCGGCGTCAGTGCGATATCGCCCACGCAAGTTACCGAACGGCTGCTCGACGTCTTGCCCTGAATACATGCCGTTCTCGGCGGTTTGCCAGACATCGAGTACCGCATCGGCCAACGGATTGCCCTGGGTGTCCACCACGCGCCCGCGCACCAGTGCCGGCTCACCCGGCGTGAAGGCCATGTTTTCGCCGAACTCGCGCTCGGGCATGCCGTCGATGTAGAACGGCCCGAACACCGTCGTTTCGGTGGCCGTTGCGCTGTGCCGATGGTTGATCGCATCGACCAGCATCGATATGCCCAGAGTGTCCGACAGCAGAATGAACTCCTGGCGCACCAGGCCATCGCATTTGTGCCCGGTGTCGGTCAGAAAACCAATGCCTTCGAACCACTCCTGTTCGGTCAATTCGACTTCGCGGACAAACGCATGCAGGTGGTGCACCAGGCTTTGCATGATCTGTTTATAACGCGCGTTGGGCGTATCGTTGAAGCTGTTCACCGCCTGTTGGGAGATCAGTGACTCTATGGCTTTGTCTTTATCGGTCATTATTGTCATTCCGACGACGATCAGGGTGGCTGGCAGATCAGGCGGGGGCCTGACCTGTCAGGGCGCGGTTCAACAACGCCTCGATCGGACCTTGTTCAAACGGCCGTGGGTTGTAGTAAGGACTGGCGCAGGCGATTTGTGCAGCTTCGGCCGGGCCGTTTGCCGGGAAGCCGATGTCTGCCAGGGCCAGTGCAATACCCAGCTTCTGGTTCAGTGCGTACAACAAGGCACCGACCTCACTCGCCTCACTCCCGCCCAATGCGCGTGCAGCCCGTTGCAAGGGCCCCGCCGCCGCTTCGCGGTTGTACTGCGCGGCGTGGGGCAAGACGATGGCGTGCGCCTGGGCATGGGGCAAATTGAACGTGCCGCCCAAGGTGTGGCAGAGCTTGTGGTGCAAGGCCATGCCGACCGAGCCTAGGCAAATGCCCGCCAGCCACGCACCGTACAGCGCCTGGCTGCGCGCCTCGGGGTCATCGGGATTGCTGACCACGCCCGGCAAGGCCTGCGCCAGTGAGCGTATCGACTCTTCAGCCATGAAACCGATGATCGGGTTGGCGTCCTGGGCGTACAGGGCCTCGACCGCGTGGGCCATGGCGTTCATGCCCGAGCAGGCCGATATCTGCGATGGCAGGGTCAGGGTCAATTGCGGGTCGTAGATCACGGTCCTGGGCAGGACTTTGGGATCTCGCCCGGTTTTCTTCAGGCGGTTTTCGGTCAGCCCATAGATCGGCGTCATCTCGGAACCGGCGTAGGTGGTCGGCACCGCCACGATCGGCAGGCCGGAATCCATCGCGATCGCCTTGCCCAGGCCGATGGTCGAGCCACCACCGATGGCCACGCAGCAATCGGCCTCCAGCCGCGCCGCCTCCACGCGCGCCGCTTGTGCCACTTCCAGCGGGACGTGCATCACGGCTTTGGGATAGACCCCGGCCGCACGATCACCGAGCAACGCGGCGACCTGCTCACCGAGCCCGTGTTGTTCCGGCGTCGTGAGAATCAGCGCGCGCCGGGCGCCCAAGCGCTCGATTTCTTCCGCCAGCGCCGAGAGTTTGCCCCAGCCGAACACCACGCGGGTCGGCAGGCTTTGATAAACGAATGGATTCATGGCTGGCCTCAGCGTTTGTAGTACGGCGGGATGCTGGCGTCGACATTGACCCAGACCGAACGGGCTTCGGTGTAATCGTGGATCGCTTCAAAACCCATTTCCCGTCCGTAACCGGATTGGCCGACACCACCAAACGGACTGCCCGGGTTGACCCGTTTGTAGCAGTTGATCCAGCACATGCCGGCGTGAATCGCGTCGGCGATTTTGTGCGCGCGGCTCAGGTTCTGCGTCCACAGGCCGCTGCCCAGTCCGTATTCGGAGTCGTTGGCGATGGCCAGGGCTTCTTCATCGGTGCTGAAACGCACCACGGTCACGAACGGGCCGAAGACTTCCTCCTGGCAAACGCGGTCACCGGGCCTGGCTTCAACCACCGTCGGCTCGACATAAAATCCATTGGCCAATGCCTTGTCGTCCGGTGCCTTGCCGCCGGCAAGGACCTTGCCGCCCTGCTCGATGGCTATGTCGATGTATGCCAGCACCCGGTCGCGGTGCAGCGCCGACGTCAGCGGCCCCATTTCAGTTGCCGGATCCAACGGATCGCCCAGGCGGATGGACTTGGCCAGGGCGATAAAACGCTCCAGGAACCGATCGGCGATGTCTTTGTGCAGGATCAGTCGCGAGCCGGCGATGCAGGCCTGGCCCTGGTTGTGAAAGATCGCCCAGGCCGCGCCGTTGACCGCCGCGTCGAGATTGGCATCCTCGAACACGATATTGGCGCCCTTGCCGCCCAGTTCCAGCTGGATACGCTTGAGGTTGCTCTTGGAGGCTTCGACGATCCGGCGCCCGGTGGCGGTCGAACCGGTAAAGGCAATCTTGCCCACATCGGGGTGCTCGGCCAACGCTTGCCCGGCGGTGTGGCCGTAACCCGGCACCACGTTGACCACGCCTTTGGGGAAGCCGACTTCGGTCATCAGCTCGACAATGCGCAAGGTCGACAACGGGGTGATTTCCGAAGGCTTGATCACGATGGTGTTGCCCGCCGCCAGCGCCGGGCCCATTTTCCAGCTGGTGAACATCAGCGGGAAGTTCCACGGCACGATCTGCCCCACCACGCCAATCGGCTTGCGTTGCACATAGTTGAGGAACCCCGCTTCGACCGGAATCACCGAGCCTTCGATCTTGTCGGCCATGCCGCCGAAATAACGGAAGCACGCCGCCGTGCGCGGCACATCGAGGCCAAGGGAGTCACGGAGCGGGTGCCCGGTATTGAGGGATTCGAGCTGGGCCAGCTCTTCACTGCACGCCTCGATCCTGTCCGCCAGTTTGAGCAACAGGCGCCCGCGCTCGGCCGCCCCCAGGGCCGACCAGGCTGGGAAGGCACGCTTGGCGGCGGCAACGGCCAGGTCGATGTCAGCGGCTTCGGCGGCGGCGATGCGGGTGATCAACGAACCGTCGTGGGGCGACACTACGTCAATGGTGCCGCCGGCGACCGCATCCACGAAGCAGCCATCGATATAAAGCTGATTTTGCATAATGGTTTCCTCGCACCGCGCGGCTGGCGCAGTGTTTGCTGAAGTGGTTCTTGAGGGCTCTGCCCGGCGCGGGGCCGGGCCGGACACGAGGTCCTAGAACTCGATCGGATACGGCTTGAGTTCACCGCTTTCGTAGCGTTGCGGCAGATTCGGCGTGGCGTTTTCCCAGACCATCAGCAACGAGCGTTTGGTCGAGTAGCCCTGGTGACGGATGTCCGCGGGCATGGCGCAGATGTCGCCGGCACGCATGGTGATGCGCGCACGGGGATTGCCGTCGTCCTTGTCGCCGACGTCCCAGATGATTTCGTCGGACATTTGCAGGAACCACTCGATGCGGTCGTTGCCGTGGAACACCGGCAGGATGAATTCCTCGGTAGTCGGGCAGAACAGGCTGGCCTTGCACACCGAGGTCACCGACGGGTTCCAGGTCACGTCGGAGCGCGACAGGTACTTGAACAGGTTGAAGGCATGCAGTTCGCCCTCGAAGCCTTCGGCGGCATGCACTTCCGGTTCGTCCTGCGGCACGTCGATGAACTGGCGGTTGACCGGCAGGTCGTCACGCAGCGGCGAGTCATCCTTCAGGCCCGGCATGCGTCTGGTGGCGATGCGGGAGCGCTCGATGGCTTCGATGTTGTTGCCGTTCTTGCGGCCGAATGCGCTACCGGTTTCTTCCGGTGCGGCAAAGGGGTCGAAGGTGGCATTGGTCCAGTCCCGCAGGATGGCCTTGAAGGTCGCCATGATCAGCGGCGTTTCGAAGTTTTCGGTGTAATTGACCCCGGCCGCCTTGAGCGTACCGTTGAAGGTGCCGGCGTACAGGTCGACCTTGCCGTAGTAGTTGCGGGTGCCGATGACGTGGTCAAAGTTGACCCAGCCATAGAAAAAGCCCCAGGCGACGTCACGCATCATGGCGCGCAGGAAGGCGTCGACCGGGATCAGGTGCGAGCGGGTCTGGCCTTTGGCCGGCCAGGTGATGCGGGCGAAATACTCGTCGCGCGACAGTTCGAAGGCGCCGAGTTTGAATGAGCGGTAGCCGGTGATGGCGTGGGGAGCGCTGGACTGGACTTCATCGTCGGCAAAATGGGCGGTTTCGGCAGCGGTTTCAAGCATGGCCATGGCGGGATTCCTCTTGTTGTTGTGGGTTGGACGGTCGGGCCGGGCAGATCACTTGAAGCAGATGTCAGCCCACTTCTCCACCGACAACGGGCCTTTGATGGTCTGCAGCAGGATCACGCCCGGGCGGCTCGCTTCGAAGCGATAGGCACTGCCGACCGGCAACAGGCATTGATGGCCGCGCTTGAGCAGGACATAGCCCATCGGCTTGCCCGCCGGCATTTCACCAGCCAGGTGAGTGCCCTCGCCGGCCTTCAATGGCGCATCGAGCTTGAGGAAGTCCACGCGCACTTCACCGTCCATGACGATTGCGAACTCGTCGTGTGCTGCGGTGTACCAGGGCGACTGACCTTCGGCGCGCAGGGTTTCGACGACGTAGCCGAGGTTGTAACCGACCACGACCTTTTCGTAAGGGCCGGAAAGATCGGCCACTTCGAAAATGTTGGAAAAGGCGTAGTGACTGGCCTGGCCGCTGATGATTTCAACCGACCCTTTGGTGTAGTTGTCCAGCGAGCCGAAGACCGTTTCGATTGCAGCGCTACTCATGGTTTTCACCGTTTTGTTGTTGTAGTAACAGTGAGCCAACAGTACGTCCGAGTCCTGGCGGGGACAATTAGAGAGCTGGCGACAACAGTGTTCGCGAAATGCAAACACTGGCGTCACCTCAATCCCTGTAGGAGCGAGCAAGCTCGCTCCTACAGGCTTTTCAAAGTAACCCGCTGTAAAAGCGGAACCGTTAGTGGCCGTGACCACAACAACGGATATGTACACAAAAACAACGTCGCCAGACACAAAGCATTCGCGAGCAGGCTCGCTCCCACAGGTTTCGTGTATTGGCTCAGCGCACCCAGCCACGCTCCAGCAAGGGCTTGTCCCAGCATGGCTCATCGCCGAAGTTGTCCACCAGAAAGTCGATCAACGTACGGACTTTCAAGGCCCGGCGCTGCGTGGCGGGATACACTGCGGAAAAGTTGAACGAGGACAAGGCATATTCCGGCAAAACCGGAATCAGCCGGCCGCTGAGCAAGTCATCGCTGGCCACCAGGGTCGGCAGGCAGACAATGCACACACCGGTCTGCGCATAATCACGCAGCAAATGCACCGAGTTCGAACGCACCTGGCCCGGCAGGCTCAGCTCCACTTGCTCGTCTTCGCGGGTGAAGATCCAGCGGTTGCGTGACGGATAACCTTCGTACAAGGCGATCTTGTGTTGCAGCAACTCCTGGGGATGGGTCGGCACACCGAACTCGTCAGCGTAATCGGGCGACATGCAGAACATTCGGCGCACGCTGAACAGCTTGCGCTCGATCAGGGTTTCGGCCATGGGTGGGAACATCTGGAACGCAACATCGAAGCCCTCTTCGATGGGGTCCACCACGCGGTCGTTGACGATCACGTCGACCTCGATGTCCGGATACAGTCGGGTGAACTCGGCCAGCATGCGGCCAAAGTGACCGATGGCGAACCCCGGCAACATCTGCACCCGCAGCTTGCCAGTGGGTTTGGCCCGTAGTTCGCGCATGTGCTCGGTCAGCGAGTTGAAGCCCGCAACCATGTCCGCGCACTCCTTGTAGTAGGTCTCACCCACTTCGGAGAGCCGTACATGACGGGTGCTGCGATGAAACAGCGGCGCGTTGATGAACTGTTCCAGTTGCTGGATGCGGTGGGTGATCACCGAGCGGGTCACGCCCAGTTGCTGGGCGGCCTTGGCGAAGTTACCGGTTTCGGCCACCCGCACAAAGGCTTCGACACTGAGTAAACGATCCATGGGCAGGTTCTCTGGAGGCTTTTGTTCTTATATGAACAACGAGGTTAGCCTGTCGCTCCACATCCAGGGCGAAAACCCTCCTGTAGGAGCGAGCCTGCTCGCGAAAATCCAGAGGGCGCCGCGCTGAGTCAGGTTACCCACGTCATCGTCAACCTCCATCGCGAGCGAGCTCGCGCCTACAGGTCATGGTCGGGGCTGAACGGATAACCGTCGCTGCATCGGGAACACCTGCCAGCCCAGACGTTCGCTGATCAGCCCCCACACCCCTTGCGGGGCCTTGAGCATCATCACCACCGCCACTACACCGAGGATGATCATGTACACCGCACCGTATTGCGCCAGGCAGCCGCGCAACACGAAGTAAATCAGCGTGCCGATCAATGGGCCTTCCAGGGTGCCGATACCGCCGATGATCACGATGAAGATCACCACCGCTGTCCAGTCCTGCAGGTTGAACGCCGCGTCCGGAGAAATCCGCAGTTTTTGCAGGAAAATCAACGCCCCGACAACCCCCGTGCACCCGGCTGCCAGCACATAGACCATCAATTTCGTGCGAAACGTATCCACCCCGAGGCTGCCGGATGCCGGTTCCGAATCACGAATCGAGGCCAGGGCCAGCCCCTGCCGCGACCGCAATAGGAAGAACACCACCGCCACGGAGGCAATGGCGATGGCCAGCGCGGTGAAGTAGATCAGCGTCTCGCGCCCGTCCCGGTCAGTGCCGATTTGCCGCACGATCGCCGCCGGCAGACTTTGCCCGGACCCGCCGCCGAGGCTGCTCATCTGCGCCAGACCCAGACGGAAGACCTCCGCCACCACCCATGTGCCAATGGCGAAATAAGCACCGCGCAAGCGAAAGACGATCAGCGCCGTCGGAATCGCCAGCAACGCCACCACTACCCCGCAGAGCAGAACCGCGAACAATGGCGGCACACCGAACTGGCTCGCCAGCATGAACAGCAGATAGCCGCCCAGACCGACAAAGGCTTGCTGCCCCACCGAGACCATGCCGGCGTACCCTGCCAACAGATTCCACATCTGTGCCAGGGCCAGGTAACAGGCGAACTCCACCACCAGTCGCAGGCTGGCGCGTTCGGCCCACAACGGCGCGCTGAGCAACACCAGTACACAGAGGCCGAGCAAGGACAGGCCAATCGTGCTGCTGAGGGTGGTGCGTTGTACGCGCCAGGCGAGCGCGGGATTGTTCAATGCATTCATCAGTCGACACTCCGGGGAAACAGGCCACGCGGACGCACGACCAGGATCAGCAGAAACACAAGGTGACCGGCGAGGATTTGCCAACCGGGATCGACCTTCGCGCCCAGGGCTTGCGCGACACCGAGAATCACCCCGCCCGCCAGCGTGCCCCACAAACTGCCCAGGCCGCCGATGATCACCGCTTCGAAACCGTACAGCAGGCGCGCCGGCCCCACGGTGGGGTCGAAGCTGGTGCGGATCGCCAGGAATATCCCGGCAATCGACACCACCGCCATCGCCAGTGCCATGGCCAGACCGAAGATATGCGCATTATTGATGCCCATCAGCCGGGCGGTGTGCTGGTCATCGGACGTGGCGCGAAACGCCCGGCCCAGCGAGGTCTTGTAGAACAGCAGTTGCAGGCCACCGATGATCAGCAAGGCACTGGCGAACACGATCAGCGGCATCACCCCCACACTCAAGCTGCCGATGCCGACACTGGCCACCTCAAGATCGCCTTGGGACAGCTTCTGGCTATCGGCGCTGAAAAACGCCAGCAAGACGTTCTGCACGATGATCGACAGACCGAACGTCACCAGCAACGGCGGCAGGATGTCCGTGCCCAGCGTGCGGTTGAGCAACAACCGTTGCAGCAGATAGCCGAAACAGAACATCAGCGGCACCACGATCAGCAAACTGGCCAACGGGCTGAACCCCAGATGACTGACCACCATCAGCGCCAGGTACGACGCCAGCACGATGAAGTCGCCATGAGCGATGTTGACCAGGCGCATGATGCCGAACATCAGCGACAGCCCTACCGCGAACATCGCGTACAGGCCGCCGAGCAATACGCCTTGAAGCAAGGTATTGAGCCATTCCATCACTAGATCCCGAAATACGCGGCTTTGATTTGTGCTTTGTCCGCATCCCCTGGGCGCCCGGTCAGGGACACGCGCCCTTCCTGGAAGCAGTAGAAACGGTCGCAGACACTCAGCGCCTGATTGATGTCTTGCTCGACGAGAATCACCGTGGTGCCGTCGGCCTTGATCGAGGGCAGCGCGGCGTAGATGTCCTTGATCGTCGTCGGCGCAAGGCCCAGGCTGATTTCGTCGCACAACAACAAGTGCGGGTTGGCCATCAGGCCCCGGCCAATCGCAACCATTTGCTGCTGGCCGCCGGACAGCGCAGTACCGGGGCGCTTGCGCAGTTTTTCCAGTACCGGAAACAGCTGGTAGATCCGCGCCAGGGTCCAGGGACCTGGGCGTTTGCTGTAGGCGCCGATCAGCAGGTTTTCCTCGACCGTCAGCGAGGGGAACAGCTTTCTGCCCTCCGGCACCAAGGCGATACCTCGCTCCAATACCTGGTTGGCGGCCATGACGCCGATGGCTTGGCCCTTGAAGGTGATCGCGCCGGGCCGGTTGTTGATCAGCCCGGCCAATGAACGCAGAAACGTTGATTTTCCCGCGCCGTTGGAACCGATGATCGCCACGGTTTCACCGGCATCCAGGGTCAGGCTGATGTCGAACAACGCTTGAAAGTCGCCGTAACCGGCACAGAGTTTTTCAATGGTCAACATGCGTCAGCTCCCGATGCCCATGTAGATGTCCTGGACCCGAGGGTCGGCCATGACGCTGCGCGGCTCGCCTTCGGCCAGTCTGGCGCCGAAGTTGATCACCGTCAGACGGCTGACCACCGCCAGCAAGGCATGCACGATGTGTTCGATCCAGATAATGGCGACACCGGACTTGTGGATGCCCTGAATGGTTTCCACCAGCGCCAGGCATTCGGGTTCGGTCAGGCCGCCAGCGATTTCGTCCAGCAACAACAGACGCGGCCGGGTCGACAGGGCGCGGGCCATTTCCAGGCGTTTGCGGTCGAGCAAGGTCAGGGAGCCAGCCAGCACGTTGGCCTTGCGCATCAGACCGGTCAGCTCCAGCGTCTGCGCGCACCATTGGCTGGCCTCCTTGTCCCGCAACTTCGCGCCGAATGTCGCACCCACCAGCAAATTCTCGAACACGGTCATTTTCACGAACGGATGCGGAATCTGATGGGAGCGCCCAATGCCTTGCCGGCAACGCTTGAACACCGGCTCGCGAGTGACGTCGCGACCTTCGAAATGGATTGTGCCCTGGTCCGCCGCGACGCCGCCGGCGATCAGGTTGAACAATGTGCTTTTACCCGCGCCGTTAGGGCCGATGATGCCCATGGCTTCTCCCGGTTGCAGGGTCAGGCTCATCGCATCCGTGACCTTCACCGAGCCGTAGCTTTTGTGCACATCGCTCATTTGCAGAAGTGGTTGTTGCATGGTGCACCCGTGTCTTTTTTGCGCGATCAATACGTAATGGCCTGCATCTCGCCGCCCAGCGGAATCGCCGGTGCGGTGGCATTGCCGGTCACGATCAGGTCGTATTTATTGTCTCTGCCCAAGCGCCATTGGCCGCTGACCAGCGGGGTCCTGGCGACGTTCTTCACCGGTCCGCCGTTCCAGTTGATCGGCCCGACCACGGTGTTGAGGTTGGTCTTGAGCAAGGCATCGCGAACCGCATGGGCGTTGCCGACTTCTTCGGTGCGCTTGAGGATGTCCACCGCCAGTTCAAACAGCGCGTGCACGAAGCCCAGCGGTTGTGTCCACTGCTTGCCGGTGGCCTGGGTGAAACCCTGGGCCAGTTGACCGGCGCTGGCGCCGGTCAATGACGAACTGAACGGGTGCGTCGGGCTCCACCAGATTTCGGTCGACAGGTTGTTGCCTGCCTTGCCCAGCGCTTCGACCGCCGTCGGGAAGAGCAGCGCTTTGCCCACCGACACCGCCTTGGGTTTGAAGCCCTGCTGGCGGGCCTGGGTCCAGAAGGTACTCAGGTCCGGCGGGATCACTACACCGGTGACGATCTCGACGTCAGCCTTTTTGAACGCGGCAATCTGTGCGGAAAAATCGTCGGTCAGGCTGTGAAAGCGACCTGGGTCGACCAACTGGAACCCCTTTTGCGCCAGCACCGGTGGAAAGCCCAGTTTCGGATCGCCCCAGGCGTTGCCGTCGCCATCGTTGGGGAACAGACCACCGACCACCTTGTTGGACGGCATGGCGCCCCACATCGCACTGTAAGCGCCGATCACATCTTCCAGCCCCCAGAAAAAGTGGTACGTCCACTCGAAACCCTGATCCGGTTTACCGCCACGGGTGAAGAACCACGGCTGCCACGGCGCCACCGTGGAAATGCACGGAATCTCGTTGATTTCACACTGGTCGGAGACCGGGTTGGTGGTTTCCGGGGTCGACGACACCAGCATCAGATCGACCTGGTCCGAGAGAATCAGCTCGCTCGCCACTTCCGCCGCGCGGTTGGGGTTGGACTGGCTGTCCTTGACGATGACTTCCAGGCGATAGGCCTTGCCGGCCACATTAATGGTGTTTTTCAACACTTGCCTGAGCGATTCGATGATGTAGTTGTCGGCGGCGGCAAACGGTGCCAGCGGCCCGGTCTGCGGGCTGACATAGCCGAGCCTGATCACCCGCTCGCCGCCGATTGCAAAGTTGAACGGCAGGCTGGTCAACGCCACGCCGCCAGCGGTAACCGCGGTGCTGCGCAGAAAATCACGGCGCGAGAAATCGCGGCCAAACAGGTTCTTGTCATTGTTATCTGTCATGTAAATACTCCAAAAGCCTGGACGAACAGGGTCGCAGCGTGTGGCCGGGCCAGCACGCAGGGTCAGGGGTAAACGAAAGAAGCCGGTCTAGAAGAAGAAGCTGACGTCGAAGGAGCCGACCAGTTGCGAGTCCTTTTGCCCATCGGCGTAGGCATCGCGTCCGGGGCCGGAATGGATGTCGTAACGCAGCTCCGGGCGCAGGCGCACGTTGGGGGTCGGCGTCCAGGCCAGGTTAGTGGTAACGCCGTAGAAGCTGCCCCAGGTCGGGTCGGGGATGCCGGTGTGCGGGTCAATGTTGGCCATCATCACGTGCACCGGTGCATCGGTGTAGAACCATTCGGCGCGACTGTTCCACATCAGGTTGTCACTTAGCTTGTGGTACCAGTTGACGTCGGTGCCGTACCAGGTGGCATCGTTTTTGTTGGCGAACCCGGCGAAGGCGCCCTGCTCCTGCTTGCCGTAGTTCAGTTCCAGCGCCACACGATTGTTCGGGTCGAGCACCTGGGAGAGGGTCAGGTAAGACGCCAGGCGTTTGAGATCGTCGTCCTTGGTACCCGCCGGCAGCGGCGAACCGCAACTGCATTCAGCGAAGCTGTCGCCGGCGCCATTGCCGTAGATGTTTTCCCAGTCGATCCAGGTGCCGAAATCCGCCGAGCGCCAGCGCACGTTGGCGATCACGTCCGGCGAGTGATTGGGGTCTTGCAGGTTGTTCCAGCCCTGGACCACGCCCAGCTCGAAGCCGAGCATGCTTTCGCCCGGTTTCGAAGGCAGTTTGAACGAGTACAGCGCGCCGGCATGTTTGGCCGGGCCGTGCATGAACGAATAGGTGTGCGAGTAGAAGTCAGTCGGCGCTGGAGATGGCAAGGCGAAGCCGATTTCGTTTTCCAGCGGCGTGTGGAAAATCCCGATCATCAGGTCCGAACCGCCGAGCACCGGAAAGTAGAAGTCGGCGTACGCCTGGGCGATGGTGAATGCCGGATCTTCGGCCTTGTTGTTGCGGTTGACGCTCAAGTCTTCATCCCAGCCGTAGGTTTTGAAGAAGCGCGCATCCTTGCCGTACAGCGCCGTGACATTGAAGCCCCAGTCAGCCTCTTGCGGCATGGCCCCGGGAAACGGCCCGACGCGGCCGATCACATTGCTCCTGGGTTTCTTCTCCACGGCCAGGGCGAACTGGTTGAGGTTCACACCTTCGTCGGTATTGAAGAAGCTTTGCTTGCTGACGTCGTCCGTGCCGTTGTTGTTATAGATCACACCGGCCTGAGCCCAGCCGTAGATCTTGATGCCATGTTCGCGCTCAAGGCTGTCGCCGAAGACATTGCGCACCAGCGACCCCATCGGATCGTCTGCGGCGCAAGCCATTGAGGGGAACAAAACGCTGGCACCCAGAACGGGTGCGAGCAGGGCTGCTGCACAGCCCCATGCACGAATACTCATACCTGCCTTCCTTATTTTTATTAGGCGCCAATCCCCCGAAGGGGCATGTGGCCGAAAGCAAGGTATGACGTCTTGATGAACCCTGGCCCGGGCTCCACTCGATCGTTGGCGGATCGTGGTGTTCGGCGTAATGGAGGCTACAAGCCAGCCACTACGCCAACAATTCCATTCTCGGCGACTTCAGTGTTTGCGTATTCAGAACAATGCAGGCGTCGTTGATTCGGGAAATGGCCCCAATCACCTGTGGGAGGTCTGGAGACTTGCGGTTATTCAGGCGGATCGAGTTGATCCAGCGCCCGATTCACTGCCAGTTCGCCGAGCATGATCACTTGTGCAATGCCGAGCAGCGCATTGCGGCTGGTTCCTTCCAGATGATCCACCAGATCAGTGGCCATGACATTGGCCGACGCCAGCGATTCACAGGCATGCACCAGCAAGGTCTCGACATTGAGCTCGGGATTGACGATGAACATGGAACTTGGCTTGCGCGGTGTGGCCATGATGCCGGGGCCGGGGTTGAGGTAATGATCGAGTGCGCGCTCGGCGGCTTCGTGGAGTTTTTTTGAATCGAGGCTTTCGTATAGGGATGCCGGATCGGTGTCCGGGGGATTGGGTGTGACTTTGAACATAGTGAAACTCCTTATGCGAAGAACAAAGGAGCCATCGCCATCGCTACCAAACGAGGGGTGGTGGCCATACGAAGGTTGGTAGACCGGTCGCACAAGAACCCGGCGCTCCCGAAGGAGCCCTGCGCATGGCCACCATAAATAAAGTCCAATGAAAGCGACTGAATAAGGCGGCGCTACGCTTGTTCGAGACGGGCTACCAAACCCGATCGCTGTTGTTTTCCAGCGACCGGCAAACGATAGAACCCGGCTCCAAGGCGCACAAGCCGGCGGATTCTGGCGTAGCTGTAGGCAATGACGCAAGCCGTTGTAGCTTGCGGGAAGTAACGCTGACAGCCGCTAAACGCCCCTTAAACACACCCAAATTGGACAGCCAATACAAAAACCTGTGGGAGCGGGCTTGCCCGCGATGGCGGTGGCTCAGTCAACATAGATGTTGAAGCTGATGCCCTCATCGCGGGCAAGCCCGCTCCCACAGGTTTGATGTTGCTGATCAGGCCTCTGTGGTCAGCGGATAGAGCCTGTCATCAAACTCCGCCAACTTCGGAAACACCAGCGGCTGGTCATCACTCAGATGCTGCAGCCGCTGCCCGTAATCAACCAGAAATTGCTGGCGCGCTTCGTCGCTGATGTACGGCACATGCCAGGCCACGAACGGTTCCAGCACATCGAACCCGACGTAAGCCAGCGTACCGCGCAGGAGCGGCCGCAGCATGTCCTCGAGCGGGCCGTGAATCGCGCCCTCGCCAAACATGTGCTCGCGGCCGCCCAGGGTCACGCTCACCAGCGCTTTCTTGCCGGCCAGGCCACCCTGGTCGTAGAAGCGCTTGCCGCCATAGCAGATGCCGGACACCAGCACCCGGTCGATCCAACCCTTGAGCATGGCCGGGGTGGAGAACCAGAAGATCGGGAAATTGAGGATCAGCAGGTCGGCCCACAGCAGTTTGTCCAGCTCAGCCTGGATGTCCGCCGCCAGCGACTGGCTCTTCACGCCCAGGCGTTGTTCCAGGGCATAGACCAGGTACCCGGGATTTTCCCGGTTCGAGAAGTCGGCGTCGCTGGCTACCGGGTTCCAGTTCATTTTGTACAGGTCGCTGACCTGCACTGTGTGGCCCTGGGCTTCAAGGGTGGCGACAGCCTGGTCGCGCAGGGCGGCGGTGAAGGATTGCGGCTCCGGGTGAGCGTGGACGATCAGTACTTTCATGGTGGTTCCTTGGATTTGTTCCAGCGTATCGATTGAAGGTGTGGACTGGCAACATCGTGGGTGATGAACAGTTTGAATCGCCAGCCGTCACACCTGGATCGCCTTCACTTCGACGAACTCATTGAGTCCCTCTTCCCCCCACTCCCGACCATTGCCCGATTGTTTGTAGCCACCGAATGGCGCCTGATAATTGAACGCCGCGCCATTGAGGAAGCACTGGCCGGCGCGCATCTGCCGCCCCAGTTGCAAGGCACGCTCGGCAGTGCCGGCCCAGACGCCGCTGGACAGGCCGAACGGCGAGTCATTGGCGAACTGCAACGCTTGCGCCTCATCGGTGTAGGGAATCAGGCACAGCACCGGGCCGAAGATTTCTTCCTGGGCGATGCGCATGCGGTTGTCGACATCGGCGAACAGCGTCGGGCTGACATAGAAGCCGCGCTCGAACGCGGCCGGTGTGTCACCGCCGCACAGCAACCGTGCGCCTTCCTGTTGACCGACCTTGTTGTAGTCGAGCACGGTGCGCCGTTGCCCGGCCGAACACATCGGGCCGAGGAAGCTTTGCGGGTCGAGGGGATCTCCCATGCGCAGGCTCAAGGTTTCCGCCAGCGCCAGTTCCACGGCCTCGGCGTAGCGGCTGGCCGGCAGCAGCATGCGGGTCAGCGCGGTGCAGGTCTGGCCGGAGTTGATCATCACGTCCTGCACGCCGTAGCGCACGGCCGCTGCCAGGTCCGCATCCTCGGCGATCAGCAACGGTGACTTGCCCCCCAGCTCCAGGCACACCCGTTTCACCGAAGGCGCCGCCGCTTGCGCGACCCGCACGCCAGCGCCGGTGGAACCGGTGAACGACACCATGTCCACGTCCGGGTGTTTGGCCAGCGCTTCGCCGACTTTCGAACCCGGCCCGCTGACCAGGTTGAACACCCCGGCCGGCAGCCCGATGTCCTCGATCATCTGCGCCAGCAGGAAGGCGTGCAGCGGCGTGTCCTGGCTCGGCTTGACCACCACCGTGCAGCCTGCGGCCAGAGCCGGGGCCAGCTTGCCGAGCAATTGGTGAAGCGGGTAATTCCACGGATTGATGAACGCGCAGACGCCCACCGCTTCGCGAATCACCAGCGAGTTGCCGACTTCGCGCACTTCGTCCATCAACCCGGCCAGCTCGACGTACTGCTCAAGGCCGATGATCGGCCCGTCGACCTGCACCGAGCGACACCATTGCACCGGCATGCCCAGTTCAGTGGTGATGACCGAGGCCATCTCATCGGCACGATTGCGCAGTTGTTCAGCCAGTGCACGGATATAACCGGCGCGCACACTGGAGGGCGTACGCGACCATGATTCGAATGCCCGGCGGGCCGCCGACACGGCATTGTCGACATCGCGCTCATCGCCCAGCGGCACGCTGCCAGCCACTTCTTCGGTTGCCGGGTTGATCACCTCGGCGATGCCCTGCCCCGACGGGGTTTGCCAGCGACCGTCAATAAACAATGTCTTGTGGTTAAGCATGAACCTTCGCCTCCATCAATTCTCGGGCACAACGGGCAATGCGCTGGCAGGCATCGCGTAGCGGTTCGGTATCCACCACCAGACCGAGTCGAATGTGCCCCGCCGCGCTTGGACCAAAGGCCTCGCCAGCCAATACCGAAACGCCGTGGCGATCCAGCAGGCGGTCGGCAAACGCCTGGGCGCTGAGCGCGGTTGCGCGGATATCGAGCATCACGAACATGCCGCCATCGGGTTTCAACGGCCGCACGCCGGGGCAATCGGCCAGGCTGTCGCACACCAGGTCGCGACGCTGGCGATAGGCTTCGCGCATCGCTTCGAGTTCCGGCAGGTGGCTTTCCAGGGCAATGACAGCGGCGTCCTGAATGAAATCCGGCGAGCCGTAGAGCATGCACAGCGCGAGGTTTTCCAGGTGCGCGGCCAGCGATGGCGGCGCCACCACCCAGCCGACGCGCCAACCGGTCATGGCGTGGGATTTCGACAGGCTGTTGAGGGTCGCGGTGCGTTCGGCCATGCCCGCCAGGCTCGCCGGGCTGACGTGCTCGCCTTCGAACAGCAATTCGCTGTAGACCTCGTCGGAAATCAGCCACAGGTCGTGGGCGATGCACAACTCGGCCAAAGCCTCCCACGTGCTGCGCGGCAGGCTGGCGCCGGACGGGTTGTGCGGGCTGTTCAGCGCCAGTGCCCGGGTGCGTGGCGTGATGCGCGCGGCGACATCTTCGGGCAGTACGCGAAAGCCGTTTTCCGAGCGTACCGGCACCGGCACCACCACGGCACCGCAAGCACCGAACACCGCTTCGTAGGTGACGTACATCGGTTCGGCGACGATCACTTCGTCACCCGGATTCAGTACACATTGGGCCACGCTGAACAGCGCACATTGCGCCCCAGCCAGCACGGTGACCTGGTCGGCCGAAACGGCCTGGCCGCTGCGTTGTTGGTGGCGCCTGGCGATGGCTTCACGCAGGGCACGCTTGCCGCGCACCTCGGCATAGTGAGTGTTGCCATTGAGCAGGCTGTCGATGGCACCCTGCACGATGGGCTGCGGCGTGTCGAAATCCGGGTCGCCCACGGACAGCAGCAAAATGTCTTCGCCCTGTTCGCGCAGCGCCAGGGCGCGGTAGTGAATGTCCCACGCGGCGGCGCCGTCACCGGCAATGCGTTGAGTCAGATCGGAAAAGCGCATGGCCTTCCTCCTATAAAAATGATCCCTGCAGGAGCGAGCATGCTCGCGAAAAACGTTAGGGCAACCCGGTCATTCAGACAGCGCGCGTAATCGTTGACGTCCATCACGAGCGTGCTCGCTCCTACAGTGAACTCAGCGAACGCAAGCATGCTTGAGCTCGATCAGGGTGACGCCGTTACGAGTGAAGCCGTGGCGCAAGTCGGTCTGCAACTCGGCGAGGCTTTGCGGCTGGGTCACGGTGCAGCCGAACGCACGCGCCAGGGCGGCGAAATCCGGGTTGCGCGGCAACACGCCGATGGGCTCGATGTTCAGGCCGAGCATGTCGTCGCGGATCTGCCCCAGCGCGTCGTTGTTCCACAGCAACACCACCAGCGGGCTGTCCAGTTCCTCGACGGCGGTCGCCAGTTCCTGCGCGGTGTAGAGGAACCCACCGTCACCCACCAGCACCAGCCCCGGTCGTTGCGGTGCGCCGAACTTGGCGCCGATCCCGGCCGGCAGGCCGTAACCCAGGGTGCCGTAGCCGGTCGGGTGCAACCAGCTGCGGGTGGCGGCACTGTCAAAGGCGTAGTTACCCGTATACGCAAGCTGGGTCATGTCGGTGCTGATGAAGGCGTTGTCCGGCAGCTCCGCAGCGATTCGGTCGAGAATCGATTGATGGATGGACTGCAACGGGCCATGGCTGGCCTTGACCGCTTCACGCAGTGCGGCAACCGAGGCAATGGCTGCGCTGGCGTCGCGCACGTCGGACGGCAGGCGCTCGAGCAAACCGCTGAGGGTTTGTTGCGCGTCGCCATGCAACGCCACCGCACAGGGGTAGAAATCATTGAATTTGCGTGGGTCGATATCGACGCGCAGCACCTCGCCATTGACGGGCAGGCGATCGCGCCAGAAGTCGGTGTCAGCCATTTCGGTGCCGACCGCCAGCACCACGTCGGCCTCGGCGATCAGCTTCCAGCCCGGTTCCACACACAGCGAGGAACCGGCGTTGAGTGGCGCGCCAGGCGGCAGCAAACCCTTGCCGGCGACGCTGGTGAACAGCGGCGCAGCGAGTCGGCTGCTGATCTCTTGCAGCTCAGAGGTGGCATTGAGCGCACCACCCCCGGCGATGATCATCGGGCGTTTCGCCCCGTTGAGTTTGGCCACGGCTTGATCGATTGCAGTGGCGGATGCCGGACCACGCCCCGGACGACGCACCACGTCGTTGCTCCAGTCACGGGCGATCGGCGCCGACAGCACATCCAGCGGCACTGAGATGTGCACCGGGCGCGGCCGCTCGCTGTCGAACACCGCGTAGGCACGGGCGATCAGTTCCGGCAGGTCTTCGGCGGTCAGTGCCACCGCGGAGAACGCAGTGATCGGCGCGGTCATGGCCCGCTGGTCCTGACACTCGTGCAGGCTGCCCCAGCCCTTGCCGAGGCTGGCGCTGTGGTTGACGCTGGAAATCACCAGCATCGGAATCGAGTCGGCGTAGGCCTGGCCGATGCCGGTGGCGGCGTTGGTCACGCCGGGGCCGGTGATGATGAAGCACACGCCGGGTTTGCCGCTGACCCGGGCGTAGCCGTCGGCCATGAAACTGGCACCCTGTTCATGGCGGGTCAGGACATGGCGAATGCCGCTGCCGGGCAAGCCGCGATACAGCTCCAGGGTATGTACGCCGGGGATGCCGAACACGGTATCGACGCCGTAGTTGGCCAACAGGCGCACCAGCGCCTGGCCACCGGTCAAGGTTTTGCTTTGCATGTTCATGTCCTCACTCATGGCCGAGGCGAATCAACGCATCGACCGCGGTCGTGCCGTGGGCACCGACCAATAATGGGTTCACATCGAGCTCCAGCAATTGCGCGGCGTTTTCGCAGGCGTAGTCGGCCACCGCGCGGATCGCCGCTACCAGGGCGTCCAGGTCAGCCGACTCGCGCCCCCGGAAACCTTGCAGCAAGGGTGCGCTGCGCAGGCTCAGCAAGGCATTGCGGATCGCGCCGTCGGTGGTCGGCAGCAACAGGCTGCGACTGTCCTTGAGCAGCTCCACCAGAATGCCGCCGGCACCGATCACCAGCGCGAGGCCGAAATCGTTTTCGCGCTTGATGCCAACGATCAGCTCCGCCAGTGGCGGCCTGGCCATCGGTTCCAGCAACAGTTGATCAAAGGCCACGTCCGGCGCGTAGGCCTTGATGCTGGCGCGCATCTTGTCCAGCGCGACACTCAAGGCCGCGTCGTCCTTGATATTCAGCGCCACGGCACCGGCCTCGGTCTTGTGCGGCAGTTGTGCGCTGACGGCTTTCAATACCAGCGGATAGCCCAGAGACGCGGCGTCCTTCAGGGCGCTCTGCGGGGTGCTCAATACGCCGTTCGGCGTCGGCAGGCCAAAGGCTCGCAAAGCCTGTTTGGAATCCCATTCATTGAGCAAACGCCCCTCCCCGTCCAGCGCTTGCGGGCACAGCGGAACCAACGCCGATTCGCCCAGCGCCAATAAGGCCTGGCGCTTGCGCTGATAACCGGCGATACGCCCCCACGCGGCCAGCCCGTCTTCAACGCCCTGCAATGCCGCGACGCCTTGGGCGTGCAGACGCTCTCGGGCATGGGCCGGCAACAATTCGGGGAAGGCCGATGTCACGAACCCGGTCTTGCCGTGACGTGCCAGTGCCGCGCAGTACAGCTCCAGCAGCAGGTCGCACTCCTTGCGCTCGCCGGTGAATTCCGCCGGATAATCGAGCACCAGCATCGCCGCGTCGGCTTCGGTGCGCAGCGCGCTGTCGAGCATGCGGTTCAAGGCTTCGCCGTCGCCCCAGATGGCCGTGGTGAAATCCAGCGGGTTGACCAGGTTGGCGTAGCTCGGCAGCACCTGGGCCAGTTCACCCACCTGACCGTCGTCGAGCCTGGGCAAGCCCAGGTCATTGCGCTCGGCATAGTCGGCAATCAGCCCGGCGTCACCACCGGAACAGGCCAGTGCGATCAGGCTGTTGCCCCCTGGCAGGTTGCCGCAGGCCGCGGCCTTGAGGGTTTCGACGAAACTCACCGGGCCGCTGACGCGGATCACTCCGAGGCGATCGAACAGCGCGTCGTACAGTGCATCGGAGCCGGACAGCGAACTGGTGTGACTCAAGGCCAGCTCGGCGCCGATCTGCGACACGCCGGTTTTCAGGGCAATGATCGGGATGCCTTTCTCCAGCGCCTTGTGCGCGGCGCGGGCAAACCCCGGCACGTTCTTCAGGCCCTCTAGGTGCAGGCCGATGGCGGTGACCCGAGGCTCATCCAGCAACACGTCCATCAGTTCAGCGACACCCAGTTGCGCCTGATTGCCGACCGAGGCCATGTAGGCCACCGGCAGCGAGCGGTCGCTCATGGACAGGTTGTAGGCGAAGTTGCCGCTCTGGGTCAGCACGGCCACGCCCTTCTCCACCGCTTTGCCGCCATGGGCCACCGGCCACAGCGCGGAGCTGTGCAGGTAGTCGAGCAGGCCGTAGCAGTTGGGGCCGAGCAAGGCCATGTCGCCGGCGGCCTTGAGCAATTGCTGTTGCAGGGCCTGGCCTTCGGCGCCGGTCTCGGCAAAACCGGAGGCGTAGCAGATCGCACCGCCTGAGCCGATGGCGGCCAGTTCGGCCACGCAGGTCAACGTCAGTTCGCGGTTGGTGGCGATGAAGACTGCATCCGGCCCGCAAGGCAGTTCGGCAATAGTGCGCACGCAGGGTACGCCTTCGAGGCTGTCGTGTTGCGGGTTGACCAGCCACATTTGCCCTTGGTAGCCACCTTCGGCACAGCGCTTGAGGGCGCGCGCCATGCTGCGGCCGCCGACAAACGCCACGTGTTGCGGCGCGAGCATGCGTTTGAGGTTGTCACGAATGGATTGGGACATGGGAATTCTCCGGACCGATCAGCGCAGCAGCGGCCGCAGCAGCTCACGGGAAATGATGTGGCGCTGGATTTCCGAGGTGCCTTCCCAGATCCGCTCGATCCGCGCGTTACGCCAGATGCGCTCCACCGGACCTTCGTCCATCAGGCCCATGCCGCCGAAGATCTGCACCGCTTCGTCGGCGGTACGGCCGAGCACTTCGCTGGCGAACAGCTTGGCCATCCCGGCCTCGCCATCGGTCATGGTGCCCTGGTCCATTTTCCAGGCGGTGTGCAGGGTCAGCAGTTCGGCGGCGCGGATTTGCGTGGCCATGTCGGCCAATTTGAACGACACGCCCTGATAGGTGCCGATCGGCTGGCCGAATTGCTTGCGGTCCGCCGCCCATTGCAGCGACACGTCCAGTGCGCGTTGCGCCTGGCCGACACAGTTGGCTGCGACCATCACGCGCCCGGCGGTCAGCCAGGCGTTGGCTACATCCCAGCCCTTGCCGACTTCGCCCAGCACTTTGCTGGCCGGTACGCGGCAGTCGTCGAAGAACATTTCGAAGGTGTGATAACCACGGTTGCTCACGCACTTCGGCCCACGGCGGATGGTCATGCCCGGGGTGTTGCGGTCGACCAGGAACGAGGTCACGGCGTTGCGCTTCTTGCCGTTGTGCTCGTAGGTGTCGGTCACGGCGAAGACGATGGCGAAATCGGCATGGCCGGCGTGGCTGATGAAATGCTTGCTGCCATTGAGGATGAAGTCGTCACCCTCACGCACGGCGCGGGTCTTGATCGCATTGGCATCGGAGCCGGCACCCGGCTCGGTCAAAGCGAAGCAGTCGATCTTCTCGCCCTGGATGCACGGCAACAAGTAGTCGTTGATCTGTTCGCCCTTGCAGGCCATGAGGATTTTCGACGGCCGCGCGACGAACACGTGCAGCGCCCAGGAGACCTTGGACAGCTCACGCTCGATCAGCGCCTGGGACAGGTAGTCCAGGCCACCACCGCCCACTTCTTCCGGCATGTTGAAGGCGTAGAACCCGGCGGCAATCGCCTTGCCGCGAATCTGCGCTGCCAGTTCCGGGGACACCTCGTCGGCGCGGTCGACTTGCTCTTCATAGGGCAGCAGTTCCTTCTCGACGAAGCTGCGTACCGAGTCCACCAACATTTCTTGTTCTTGGGTCAGTTGGAAATTCATGGTGCTACCTGTTGTTCGTATTCTGGGAGATGGAGGGGAATCAACGGCCGATGAAGCGTGCCGGGCGTTTTTCCATGGCGGCGCGCAGGGCTTCGTTGCCGTCCTCGCTGCGACCGCAGAGCAGGCCCGCGGCGAGTTCGGCTTGCAGTTGTTCGGCCAGGCTGCGTTCGGCGCCTTCACGCATGAGTTTTTTGGTCTGGGCGAAGGCAAAGGTCGGGCCGGCGGCCAGGCGTGCGGCCAGTTCACTGGCTACGGTCAGCAGTTGCTCGTCGGCGCAAACCTCGCCGACCAGGCCGGCGGCCAGGGCACGCTCGGCGCCCCACAATTCATCGAGAAACAACAGGCGCTTGGCCTGTTCGCTACCGATCAGCCGTGGCAGGTGCCAACTGGCGCCCGCATCCGGCGAGTACGCCATGCTGGTGTAACCGGCCTTGAAGCGTGCCGATTGCCCGGCGATGCGCAGGTCGCAGCACAGGGTCAGGTCCATCCCGGCACCGACGGCGGTGCCGTTGATGGCGGCGATGGTGGGTTTTTCCAGGCTGTGCAGGCGGGTCATCAAGGCGTGGGCGGTTTCGGTCCAGCCATAGGTTTCCAGTGCGCCCCGGGCTTCGGCTTCGGCCCATTCATCAAGGTCGGCGCCGGCGCAGAAGCTGCGGCCGCTACCGGTCAAGACCACCACACGCACCGCTGGATCGGCGTTGAAAGCGTCGAGCAAGGCGTGCAGGTTTTTCAGCGTCGGAATGTCCAGCGCATTGCGCTGGGCAGTGCGATTGAGGGTGATCCAGGCAACGCCTGCTTCGACCTGGCTGAGCAGCGACGATTGAGTGGTCATGGGAATCCTCGAGTTATTGTGATTGGTCTGAGGTGATGCGACTTGAGGCCATACTAAACGAGTGTTCAGTAAGGCGGCAATCGGTGGCCAGCTGGGCTGTAACAAGCTCAACAGACAGTTAAATGATTGTTTTTATTGGATTATTTATTGGTTACAGAAAAAGAACCGATGCCGTTGTTACAACTTCGAACAACTGGCGACACAGGACATGGCGCAGTTCTCTCATTCGCCCCAAAACACCTGTAGGAGCGAGCCTGCTCGCGAAAATTTCAAGCACGCCGCGTTCAATCAGACAGTGCACGTCTTCGTTAACGTCCATCGCGAGCAAGCTCGCTCCTACAGTTCGCAAATGCCGTGTACGCCACAAAACACTGTGGGAGCGAGCCTGCTCGCGAAGACGGCGTCACATTCAACATCTCTGTTGACTGACACACCGCTTTCGCGAGCAGGCTCGCTCCCACATGGGGGAAGTGCTTACTGAAAGGTATTACGCAGCCGGCAGACTCGGCGCCAACACCGCCTGACGCTTGCGATGAACCAGGAAGTACGCGCCATAGCACAGCGCAATGAATCCAAAGCCCCAATACAGTGACGGACGCTGGGTTTCATCCAGGGCCAGGAACACGAACAGCGAGCAGCACAGCGTGATGCACATCAGCGGCAGTACCGGGAACCACGGTGCGCGGTATTTCAGGTCGCTGAGTTTGCCGCCGTCACGCAAGTACGCCTTGCGGAACTTGTACTGCGCCAGGGCAATGACAATCCAGGTCACGGTGCCGGACATGCCGCTCACCGCCATCAGCACCATGAACAAGGTATCGGCGGCGACGAAGCTGGTCATCAGCGACACCAGCGCAAAGCACAAGGTGATGCTCAAGGCACGCAGCGGCACGCCACGCTTGCTCAATGGCGACAGGCTTTTCGGCGCCATGCCGGTTTTCGACATCGCCCACAGGATGCGCGTCGAGGCATACAGGCCGGAGTTGCCCACCGACAGGATCGCCGTGAGGATCACGAAGTTCATCAGGTCGGCAGCGTAGGGAATGCCGACCATGTCGAACACCTGCACGAACGGGCTTTCCATCAGGCCCGCCTGCTGCCATGGCACGATGGCCGACAGCACGACAATCGCCAGCACGTAGAAGATCAGCACGCGAAACACCACGTTGCGCACGGCGCGGGGAATGCTCTTTTCCGGCTGATCGGTCTCACCGGCGGCCACGCCCATGATCTCGCAGCCCTGGAACGCGTAGACCACGGTCATCATCACCGCGAACACCGCTGACAGGCCATTGGGGAACAGCGAATCGCCGATCAGGTTGCTCGCCATCGGCGCGGGGGCGCCGCTGCTCAGGGGCATCACGCCGAAGATCACCAGCACGCCGACCACAATGAAACCGAGAATCGCCGCGACCTTGATCCCCGAAAACCAGTATTCGGCCTCGCCGAAGGCGCGGGTCGCCATGGCGTTGATGCCAAACAGCACCACCACGAACAGCGCCGACCAGTACCAGATCGGCACATGCGGGAACCAGCGCGTCATCAGCATGCCGGCGGCGGTGAACTCCAGGCCGACGGTGGTGGCCCAGCTCATCCAGTACACCCAACCGATCATGAATCCCGTAGCCGGGCCGATGTATTTGGTGGCGTGGGTCTGGAACGAACCGGACACCGGCATCTGTACCGACAGTTCACCCAGGCAGACCATCACCAGGTACATCAGGAACCCCGCGACCAGGTACGCCAGGATCGCCCCCACCGGACCGCCCTGGTTGATGGTCACGCCGGAGCCCATGAACAGCCCGGTGCCAATGACGCCGCCCAGGGACAGCATGAAGATGTGCCGGCTTTTCAGGGCACGGGTCAGCTGGATGCCTTTTTGATCGGTGCTGCGCTCAGTGTTTTCGTTCATGTCGGCACCTCAGCAGTCAGTGAGGTGGACAGCGCGCGACAGGACGTCACGGCGCAGGGTGGGATCAGCTTTACGGCAATTCATTATTATTATCTCCAATAAGCTTCGAAGACCGCGCTGCGGCGGTTGCGTCGATTATTGGAAAGCCATGTAAGTTCGCGTTGACCGTAAAGATCGAAGTTGTAGAAAGTCGTAACAAACTTGTACGTCAGCTCTGCAACAGGCCTTTCAGAGTGGTCAGCGCCTGCTGCAATTGTTCATCCAGCGTGGTGGTCATGCTGTGGATCGCCGATTCATCGTTGGCCAGGGCCGACGTCTCCAGCGCTCTCAGTGTCGTGGCCAGTGAGCGAAAGCCCAGCGAATCACCGCTACCGGCCAGCCGGTGCGCCAGCTGCGCGACCTCCGTGCAGTCGGCGGCGGCAATGGCTTCCTGCAGCGCATTGCGATGCTGAACAATCGAGTCGCGCAGTACCACCAGCAGCCCCTGGACCTTTTGCTCGCCGAGCAAGTGGCGATGGGTCTGCAACAGCGACCAGTCCATCGCCTCGTCATGCACAAGCGACTCGGCGACGGGTGTGTGCCCTTCCAGCACCTGACGCAGGTTATCCAGCTTCAGGGGTTTGGCGAGGATGCCGTCCATCCCGGCTTCCAGATAACCGCGCACCAGCGCCGGCTGCACGCTGGCGGTCAGGGCGAAAATGCGGGTATGGCGGTTCGCCCCGTCGCTGTGGCGGATCTGCCGGCATAACTCGACGCCGCTGATGCCCGGCAGATGCACGTCCAGCAGCAGCAAATCGAAAACCTGCGTTGCACAGTGTTCCAGCGCCTGTTGCGCCTCTTCGGCCAGCCACACCCGGTGGCCATCCCGTTGCAGCAGACCCATGGCCACTTCGCGGTTGAGCGCCACGTCTTCGACCACCAGGATATTCAGGGCCGGCCCCACCGTGCGAACCGGCGCGACTGCAACCACGGCACTGGCCGGCTCCAGGCAAAGCTCGAACCAGAAGCAACTGCCGCGCCCCACTTCACTGTCCACGCCGATGCAGCCGCCCATCTGCTCCACCAGGTGTTTGCAGATCGCCAATCCCAACCCGGTCCCGCCAAATCGCTGCGCGACTTCTTCGCTGGCCTGGGTGAAGCGCTCGAAGATCTTCGCCTGCATCGCCGGGGCAATGCCGATGCCATCATCCGTGACACTGACCCGCAGCCGTTGCCCGGTTTGTTCGCCCGCTTCGGTGAGAAGCGCCACCTCGACGCTGACTTCGCCGCCTTCGGTGAACTTGATCGCGTTGGCCAGCAGGTTGCTCAGCACTTGACGCAGGAACTGCTCGGCACCGTGGTGGTGCTCGGCAATCCGCTGGTCGACCCGGCAACTCAGGATCGTGTCGTTGTTCAGCGCTCGCGGTTCCAACAGGGTCAGCACCTCATCGAGCAACTGGCGCAGCGAGAAATCCACTGGTTCGGGATGGCTGACGCCCTCCTCCAGTTTGGCGAAATACAGCACCTCGTTGAGGATCGTCAGCAAGCCTTCGCCGGCCTTGTGCAAGGCATCCAGACGTTTGCCGTCCTGGGCATCCAGAGGTGCGCCGCGCAACAGCTCGGCCATGCCGAGGATGCCATTGAGGGGCGTGCGCAGTTCGTGGCTCATGGTCGCCAGAAACCGCGATTTGGCGAGGTTGGCCGCTTCCGCCTCATCCTTGGCCCGCATCAGGCTGGCGGTGCGGCGCTCGACCATTTTCAGCAGTTCGTCACGGTTGTCCTGCAAGGCCAGGCGATCGCTTTCCCGGCGCTCGATGTCCCGCAGGATCGAGCGGCGCATGTCATCCAGTGCGTGGGCCACGGTATCGATTTCGTCACTGCCGCGACGCTTGTCCAGGTGCAAGGGTTCCTGCCATTCACCGGCGGCGATGCGCCGGGCAAACTCGGCCATGACTTTCAGGTGCCGGGTCACCAGTCGATAAAACAAACCCGACAGCGCAATGGCCAGGCCGCAGAGAAACACCGCCATCCATAACAGGCTGGTCAAACCGGTGGCGTAGAGACGCTGGTACACCGCCCCCAGATCCGTGCTCACTTCCAGTTGGCCAAGGTTGCGCAACGGGCCGGACGGCGGCTGATAGTCCAGGGCGAACCGCTCGATGCGCAACGGGCCGACCGGCTCGGGATTGCCCTGCATCAGGTCGAAATCGGCACTGGTCAGGTGCACCCGGGCGACGTCGGAAAAGTCCACCAGCCCGCGCAACTGCACCTTCAACTGTTCCTGGTTCAAGTCCCAGAGGCTGCGCTCCAGGCTGGCCAGGTAACCGGCACGGATCAACTCCATGCGTGAATCGATGTCACGCATTTCCCGTCGATACTCGATGTACAGTTGCACGCTGCTGGCCAGCACGGTGAAGCACAGGCTGAACAACAGAATGAACAGCAGCAGCCGTCGCAGCAGGCCACCGGGACGGGCGCGAATCATTGCGCATCCGCCGGCAGGTTGATCATGTCGCGGTAGGTCACTTCGCTTTCGTTGAGCCAGCGCTCGATGTCACCGGCATCGACCATGCGCTGCAACTGCGCATTGATCTCGGGCATGCGATTGGCCAATGGCGAGTGCCGTGACACCGCGACCCGCAGGTAGTCCACGCTCAACGCCTTGGGCAAGGCAACAATGTCCTGGCCGCCGGGCAGGTTTTCCACGTACAACTGACCGGTGCGCCGTTCCTGAGTGATGAAGTCGATGCGCCCGCGAATCAGCTTGCCGAAGTTCTGGTGGCTGTCGGAAACCCATTCGATGTTGTTGTTGCGCGCAACCATGCGATCGAACGCCACGCCGTAGCTCTCGCCGAACAACAGGCCGCCACGGTAATGGGCCAGGTCGTCCAGTTGTTCGAATTTCACCGGGTGCTGACGGTTGATGAACAGCGCCACTTCTTCACGCAATACCGGCACCGTCGAGAACAGCATGCTCTGCTCCCGTTGTGCGGTGCTGTAGGCCAGCACCACATCGACCCGGCCTTCGGCAGCGTCCAGCAGGCAGCGTTTCCAGTTGCCCAGCACGACCGTCTCGACCTCATACCCCAACTGGCCGAACAAGTGCTTCACCACACTGGGTGCCAGTCCGCGCACCTGCTTGCCGTCGCTCCAGGAGATCGGCGGGTACACCGGGTAATCGCAATAGCGCACCTTGTCCGCCGCAATGGCATGGCTGGCCACCAACACCGCCAGCAGGCAAAGCCAACGCGTCATCGGGATCAGGCCGCCACACCGGCGGTGAACAGGTAACCGGCGCCGTGAATGGTGATGATCAACTGGGGTTCGGCAGGATCGTCGTGCAACTTGCGGCGCAGGCGCCCGACCAGCACGTCGATGGAGCGGTCGTTGGGCACCCATTCGCGGTTGCGGATCTGGTCCATCAACTGGTCGCGGCTGAGGGTGTGGCCGCTGTTGCGCAGGAACACGCTGAGCAACTGGTATTCGCCATGGGTCAACAGCGTTTCACTGCCGGACGCATCGATCAGCCGACGGCGGTCGGTGTCCAGCGACCAGTCGGCGAATTGCTTGACCGGCTTGGCCACTGCGACGGCCGGTTGTGGCGTATGCGCATGACGTACCCGGCGAATCAGGTTTTTCGCCCGGGACACCAGTTCCCTTGGATTGAGGGGTTTGATCACGTAGTCATCGGCGCCGCATTCGAGGCCGACGATGCGGTCGATTTCGTCGTTGCGCCCGGTGATCAGGATGATCCCCACTTCCGAGCGCACCCGCAGCTCGCGGGTCAGGGTCAGGCCGTCCTTGCCCGGCAGGCGGATGTCGAGCATCACCAGGTCCACGGCCTGGCTGGCCAGGAAGGTTTCCGCCAGTTCCGCCGTGGCGGCGCAATGGACGTCGTAGCCTTCCTGGGACAGGTAGGCGTGCAGCAGATCGCGAATCAGCGGATCGTCATCGACGATCAATACCCGAGGAGTCATCGCTTGGTGTCCGGCTCAGGCCCGAAGGCCAGTTTCTTATTAGAGTGTTTTCCCGCATCGGCGCCAGAGAGTATCCATTGCTGAACGACTGATCAACAGTTGCTCGTCTGCAGGCAAAAGCGCTGGCGTCCGCCGGCCTGCAAACCATCGACCCAGGCCTCGCAAATCTGGATGCCCTGCTCCGGGGTGAAGGTGCCGGGGTTCAATCCGGACTCCAGCCACAAACCGTCGAGCAATGCGCTGAGGCTGATGGCGGCAAGGTCGGCGTCGAAGCTTTCCCAGCCCTCCTCCTGGGCCAGTTCCGCCAGCACCTTGCGCAGGATGCCGCGATACTCGCCATAGGAATGATCGTGCGCCTGGTTGATGGCCTCGGCGGTTTTCACCGCGCCCCAGAACGCCAGCCACGCATCGATCAGTTGCGGATCGAGCAGTTCGGCGGAAAACGAACCGCGGAAAAACGCCGACAAGCGCTCCCGGGCATTCGGCGCGGCTTGTTCCATGGCGTCGCGCAGCAGGGTCATGACCCGCCCGGTGATCGCCATGTAGGCCTCGGCCACCAGTTCATCCTTGCCGGAATAGTGATGGCTGATCAGCCCCACCGAGACCCCGGCCTCGGCGGAAATCTTGCGGATCGACGCGCCCTGGAAGCCATGCCGCTTGAGGCACACCAGCGTCGCCTCGATCAGGTTGGCTTTGCGCAACTCCGGTTCCATGCGGGAAAAACGGGCTTCCTGATTCATGGGCGACACGCTCCTTGGGTTCAATCGTTCGAGCCCGCACGGGTGAGCGGCGGGCTGAACGACTGTACAGCAAGAGCGGGGGATGTCTCCAGTCACTTGGCGCGCCCTTCGCGAGCAGGCTCGCTCCCACAGGGGGGAATCAACTGTAGGAGCGAGCCTGCTCGCGAAGGGGCCAGCTCAAACAACACAGAACCCGGATCAGTCCCGATACCCCGGCGCCACCCGCTCCAGCATGCGCAACATTGCCGCCCAGGCCAGTTGCATGGCATCCGGGTCCGCCAGCTCGCCCTCTTCCAGCGGCCGCCCCGGATCATTGAACTGACGCTCGGTGTGCGCGCACACCTCAGCCGATGGCAGCACGACCTCCCCCGCCGCCATGGCCGCCAACTGGATTTCACAGGCTTTTTCCAGGTAGTACATGCGCAGGAACGCCTGGCTCACCGTCTCGCCGACAGTCAGCAATCCATGATTGCGCAGCATCAGGACCGATTTGTCGCCCAGGTCCGCCACCAGCCGTTGCTGCTCGCTCAGGTCCAGCGCGACACCTTCGTAGTCGTGGTAAGCGACCCGACCATAAAACTCCATGGAAATCTGGTTCACCGGCAACAACCCGCACTTCAACGCCGCCACCGCACACCCGGACTTGGTGTGGGTGTGCAGCACGCATTGCGCATCCTCCCGCGCACCGTGGATGGCGCTGTGGATCACGAACCCGGCCGGATTCACCGGGTACGGCGATGGCTCCACGGCGCGGCCATCGAGGTCGATCCTGACCAGGTTGGACGCAGTGATCTCGTCGAACATCAGCCCGTAAGGGTTGATCAGAAAGTGATGCTCCGGCCCCGGAATGCGCACCGAGATATGAGTGAAGATCAAATCGGTCATGCGAAAGTGCGCAATCAGGCGGTAACAGGCCGCCAATTCCTCACGCAGGCGCTGCTCGGTTGCGCTGCGCTCTGGGGCCAGGTGGCTGGCGATTTTATTCATTGTTCTGGTTCTCCAGGCTGATCGGCTGGGGCAGACAGTAAGGCTGGACGCTTCGACACGTCCAGCCATCGGCAGTTATTTACTGGCCCAGGCGTTGAAGCGCTCTTCGAGTTCTTCGCCGTGATCGACCCAGAAACCGACGTTCATCGACAGCGCGCCCTTGAGGTTCTGCGGCGCGGTCGGCACCCATTGCGCCAGTTTGTCGTCCAGCCGTGCGGCGGCCTGGGTGTTGGTCGGGCCGTAAGGGATCTGCTGCACATAGTTGACCTGGGCGTCCGGTTGATTGGCGAAAGCGATAAAGCGCTTGGCCTGATCTACATGTTTGGAGCCTTTGATGATCGCCCAGTAATCCATGCCGTACAGGCTGCCGGGCCAGACCAGGCCGAGGTGGCTGCCTTTCTGCGCAGCGTCGGCGATGCGCCCGCTGTAGGTCGAGGTCATCACCACGTCGCCGGCGGTCAGCCACTGTGGCGGTTGCGCGCCGGCTTCCCACCACTGGATGTAAGGCTTGAGTTCAGTGAGTTTGGCGAAGGCCCGGTCCACGCCTTGCGGGGTGCCGAGCACCTTGTAGACGTCTTCGGTTTTCACGCCGTCGGCCAGCAAGGCGAATTCCAGGTTGTACACCGCGCGTTTACGCAGCCCGCGTTTGCCGGGGGTTTTCTTCACGTCCCAAAAGTCTGCCCACGAGGTCGGGGCCTGGGCCAGTTTGTCGGTGTCGTAGGCAATCGCCACGCTCCACACCAGCGCGGCGGAACCGCATTCCTGTGCCGCTTCGGGGATCAACTGATCGGCGCGCCCCAGGCGCGTCCAGTCCAGGCGCTCGTACATGCCCTCTTCGCAGCCGCGCATCAGGTCCGGGCCTTCGATCTGCACCACGTCCCAATCGACGTTGCCGGTGTCGACCATCACTTTGATTTTGGCCATCTCGCCGTTGTATTCGCTCTGGATCACTTTGCTTTGATCAAGGGCGGCGAACGGTTGAAAGAACGCCACGTCCTGGGCTTTTTGTCCGGCTCCGCCGTAACCGACCACCACCATGTCCGATGCTGCCTGGGCACTGCCCAGGCCCATGGCCACGGACAACACCAAGGGATAAAAACCGTGCTTGAGCGTATTCGATTTCATCAGTGGTTCCTCTGGCAGGTGCCCTGCGGACAAATACCGCCCAGGCCCTTTTTTATTGTTGTGAGGTAAGCCCCGGGAGCGGGCTCGAAGCGAAATTACTGCAAGGCGCAGTAAAAAAACAAGTTGATTTTTTACTGAAGGTAAATTTCTATAGGCCAATAATAACAACGCCGAAAACCTGCTGCCTCTGTAGGAGCGAGCTTGCTCGCGATGGACGTTAACGATGGCGCGTGTTGTCTGGATGAACGCGTCGCCCTCAAGTCCATCGCGAGCAAGCTCGCTCCTACACAGGCCAGCCTGCCTGGAGTACCCGCACCATGCCGTCCTCGACACCCGCCTTCGCGCACCTGTTCGAACCCCTGGAGATCCGTGGCAAGCGCCTGAAAAACCGCATCATGTCCAGTGGTCACGACACATCGATGCCCACCGACAACCTGGTCAATGACCAGCTGATCGCCTATCACCGGGCACGGGCCGAAGGCGGGGCCGGGCTGATCGTGCTGCAAGTGGCCGGGGTGCATGACAGTGCGCGCTACACCTCCCACGTGCTGATGGCCACCGACGATGCGTGCATCGAGGGTTACCGCAAACTGGCGCAAACCTGCCATGCCCACGGCACCGTGGTGCTGTCCCAGGTGTTCCATCCGGGACGGGAGATCATGGAATCCAGCGATGGCTTGCTGGCGGTGGCCTACTCCGCCTCGTCGGTGCCCAACGAACGTTTCCGGGTGATGCCCCGGGCACTGGATCAGGCAATGATCGACGAGATCGTCGCCGGTTACGCCGCTGCCGCCCGACGCCTGCATCAGGCCGGGATCGATGGCGTCGAAGTGGTAGCCAGTCACGGTTACCTGCCGGCGCAATTCATCAATCCGCGAGTCAACCGGCGCACCGATGGCTACAACGGTGATCTGGAACAGCGTTTGCGCTTTCTGCGCGAAGTCATCGCCGCGGTGCGCGGGGCGACTGATGAGCAGTTCATCGTCGGCCTGCGCATTTCTGCCGACGAGCGCGATCCGGAAGGCCTGACCGAAGATGAATCCCTGGCCGCCGTGCAGTTGCTGCAACCGCAGCTCGATTATGTGCACATCGTCGCCGGCACCTCGGCGTCCCTTGGCGGCGCAGTGCACATTGTGCCGCCCATGGCGATCGAAGCGGCGTACCTGGCCCGGGAAGCCGGGACGTTCAAGGCCAGCCTGGACATTCCCTTGTTCGTCACCGGGCGCATCAACCAGCCCCAGGAAGCCGAGCTGATTCTGGCTCGCGGCCAGGCCGATGTCTGCGGCATGACCCGCGCGCTGATCTGCGACCCGCAGATGCCCAACAAGACTGATACCGGCCGCGTCGAAGACGTGCGCGCCTGTATCGCCTGCAATCAGGCATGCATCGGGCACTTCCACAAAGGCTTGCCGATTTCCTGCATCCAGCACCCGGAAACCGGTCGCGAGCTGATTTTTAGCGAACGTAAACCAACGATCAAGCGCAAGCGCATCATGATCGCCGGCGGTGGCCCGGCCGGCATGAAAGCCGCCACCGTCGCCGCCCAGCGCGGACATGACGTGACCCTGTACGAAGCCGGTTCACAACTGGGTGGCCAGGTGTTGCTCGCACAGCTGCTGCCACGACGCAGCGAGTTCGGCGGTGCCAGCACCAACCTGCAGCGGGAAATGGAGCTGGCCGGGGTGCGCGTGGTGCGCAACACACGGGTCAACCGCGCACTGGTGGAACAGGAAAAACCCGACATGGTGATCGTCGCGACCGGTGCCGAGCCATACTGGCCAGCCTTTGAACGCGGTGGTGAGCTACAGGTGGTAGACGCCTGGCAAGTGCTGCGCGATGAAGTTCAGATCGGCCGTTCAGTGGTGGTGGTCGACTGGCGCTGCGACTGGATCGGCCCCGGCATCGCCGAACGTCTGGTGCGCGCCGGGCATCAGGTGCAACTGGCGGTCAACGGTACCCATTGCGGGGAAAACCTGCCGCTGTACGTGCGCGATCAACTGGCCGGCGAGCTGCATAAACTGGGGGTGCCGATCACGCCGTACGCGCGGCTGTATGGCTGCGATGACAACACGGTCTACCTGCAACACACCGCCAGCGGCGAACCGATGCTGATGGAAAACATCGACACCCTGGTGCTGTGCCAGGGTCACCAGCCGGTGGATACCCTGGGTGCCGAGCTGCAAGGGCTGGTGGAGTTTCGCCGCATCGGCGACTGCCTGGCGCCGCGCACCGCCGAAGAAGCGATTTATGAAGGCCTGAAAGTCGCGTGGGAGCTTTAAGGCTGTTTATACTCCGGGGCTTTAATGGCTAACACCCACCCTGTAGGAGCGAGCTTGCTCGCGATGGACTCGAAAACGCCGCGTTGAACCAGACTGCACACGTCATCGTTAACGACCATCGCGAGCAAGCTCGCTCCTACAAGAGACAAGGGATTTGCGCCACTCCTCCCGGTTCGGATTTGACCATGAGCAACAGCACCACCCCACAGCCCGCACCCGGCAACGCCGAACCGCATTTTCTCGGCACGCGCATTCGCGGCCTGCGCAAACGTCGGGGCATGACCCTGGCGGAACTGGCGCAACAGAGCGAACTCACCGCCGGCTACATCAGCCAGCTGGAGCGTAACCTCGCCTACCCGTCGATTCCGGCGCTGTTCAACATTGCCCGCAGCCTCGGTGTCACCATCCAGTGGTTCTTCGCCAGTGAAGCGGTCACCGCGCCAGAGGACGATGGCGTCGTGGTGCGCAAGAGCAGCCGCCTGAACGTGCATTACGAAGACGGCATCGTCGACCAGTTGCTGACGCCGCAAGCCAACCGTCAACTGGAAATGCTCCACTCGCGTTTCCCGCCCGGCACCTACAGCCAGCAAAGCTACAGCCACGAAGGTGAAGAAGCCGGCTACCTGCTGTCCGGCAGTTTCGAGCTGTGGGTTGGCGAGCGTCACTTCCAGCTCAATGAAGGCGACAGCTTCAGTTTTTCCAGCCAGGAACCTCACCGTTACGGTAATCCCGGCGAGGTGGACGCGGTAGTGATCTGGGTGATTACGCCGCCGACGTTCTAACGCCGGCCGCGCCCGACCGGCTGCGCGACACTCGTACGCTTGAGGGTGTCGCTTGGCAATTCCTTGAACAGCGCACGATAGCTGCTGGAAAACCGCCCCAGGTGCCAGAACGACCAATGCATGGCCACTTCGGCCACGGTGGTTTGCGTAGGCGTGCGGCTCAGCAGTTCGCGGCGGGCGCTGTTGAGTCGGCGCAAGCGCAGCCATTGGGTCGGTGCCATGCCGGTGTAGGTCTTGAACGCATGCTGCAACTGGCGCAGTGAAACCCCGGCAACCTGGGACAGCTCCAGCAGGTTGAGGTGTTCTTCCGGGGTGTCCGCCGCCCATTCCCCTACCCGCTTCATGATCGCGCGCTCTGCCGCTCGGCGCTGCAATGCGCTCTGGTCGAGGCCGACGCACGCGTTGTCGAGAATGAACAGACAGTCTTCCAGCAGCTGTTGGGTCAGCGCTTCGCGGCTCGGTGGGTCGAAGGTCTGCGACAGCCGCGTCAGGGTCCCGCTGAGCCACCGGCAGAACAGCGCGTTCTGCTGCGAGTTGAGCGGTGCCATGAATAGCCCTTCGAGCCGGGCGATGTCGAGACTATGACGCTTTACAAACTCCGGACCGAACACCACGGCGATTTCCTGGTAGTTCTCCGGGGTAATCCAGATGTTGCGACTTTCGCCATTCAACACGTACAGCGCGTTGTCGCCACGATCGAAGCAGAACGACAGCGACCCCTGGGGCGCGCTGAAATTCTGCTCGACCCGGGTGTTCATGTGCTCTTCGTAAATCTCCACGCCCTGTAGATCCAGGTAGCGCACCCTGCCTGCGAAATGCCCCGGCGACATCTGTTGGTAATGCTGGACCCAACCCGGCGTGGCGCGGATCTGCTCGGCGACATCGGCGGTATTGAACGCTTGGACCTGGAGTGAATTGCACGTCGACATAAGTGACCTTACGCACTCTTTTGGTGCGCTTTGTGCTGCTTAAAGTGGATAGATGGAACTGCAAGGCTCGCCCAAGATAGACGTCAACGCGCTACAGGGGAAGTGTCCGGCGGATGAAACCGGCCTCTCCTGGCGTTAATAAAACCAATAACGAGGTCTTTATGAATGTCCCTTTCGATCAGCTGTTCACTTGGCTGAAAGATCACAAGATTACCGAAGTCGAGTGCGTCGTCAGCGACCTGACCGGCATTGCACGCGGCAAAATCGCACCCACCAACAAGTTCCTGCATGAGCGAGGCATGCGCCTGCCGGAAAGTGTGCTGTTGCAAACGGTAACCGGGGACTTCGTCGACGACGACATCTACTACGACCTGCTCGACCCGGCCGATATCGACATGGTCTGCAAGCCAGACGCCGACGCGGTCTACGTGGTGCCATGGGCCATCGAGCCGACCGCCATCGTGATCCACGATACCTTCGACAAATTCGGCAACCCGATCGAACTGTCTCCGCGCAACGTGCTGAAGAAAGTCCTGCAGTTGTACACCGACAAAGGCTGGCGCCCGATTGTCGCACCGGAAATGGAGTTCTACCTGACCCAGCGCTGCGAAGACCCGGACCTGCCGCTCAAGGCGCCAATGGGCCGTTCGGGACGCGCCGAAAGCGGTCGTCAGTCGTTCTCCATTGATGCGGCCAACGAATTCGATCCGCTGTTCGAAGACGTCTACGACTGGTGCGAACTGCAAGGCCTGGACCTCGACACGCTGATCCACGAAGACGGCCCGGCGCAGATGGAAATCAACTTCCGTCATGGCAACGCACTGGACCTGGCCGACCAGATCACCGTGTTCAAGCGCACCATGCGTGAAGCGGCGCTCAAGCACAACGTGGCGGCAACCTTCATGGCCAAACCGGTCGGCGATGAGCCTGGCAGCGCCATGCACCTTCACCAGAGCGTGGTGGACATTGCCACCGGCCAGCCAATCTTCGCCGACGCCAATGGCAACATGAGCGAGCTGTTCCTGCATCACATCGGTGGCCTGCAGAAGTACATCCCGAAAGTGCTGCCGATGTTCGCGCCGAACGTCAACTCCTTCCGCCGCTTCCTGCCCGATACCTCGGCGCCGGTGAACGTCGAATGGGGCGAAGAAAACCGCACCGTCGGCCTGCGCGTGCCGACCTCCAGCCCGGACGCCATGCGCGTCGAGAACCGCCTGCCGGGCGCCGATGCCAACCCGTACCTGGCCATCGCCGCCAGCCTGCTGTGCGGTTACCTGGGCATGGTCGAGCGCATCGAGCCGAGCGCAGCGGTACAGGGCCGCGCCTATGAGCGTCGCAACCTGCGCCTGCCGATCACTATCGAGGATGCCCTGACCCAGATGGAAGAGTGCGACACCATCAGCCGCTACCTGGGAAGCAAGTTCGTACGGGGCTATGTCGCGGTCAAACGCGCCGAGCACGAGAACTTCAAACGGGTGATCAGCTCCTGGGAGCGTGAGTTCCTGATGCTGAGCGTCTAAGGATTACGCAGTTCACAAGGGCCTCTTCGCGAGCAGGCTCGCTCCCACAGGGGTATGAATTTCAAATGTGGGAGCGAGCCTGCTCGCGAAAGCGGCCGTGTGAACACCAGAGAATCACCTGAAAAATCCAATAATTCGAAGAGGTGTCGATATGCGTCTATTGAAATCCATGGTCCCGCTCGCGCTGGCAGCGCTGTTCAGTGCCGGTGCCCAGGCTCAGCCACAGGTCAGTGTATGTGGTTTTCTAGACACCCAAAATCTCGAATAGCTTTTTAAACAGCAATTTCAATTAGATACCGAAATTCTAGAAACTCTCATTTGACACCTACTGGCTGTCTACTATTCTACATGTATCTCTGCCTAAAGGCGGTGATCTATGCTCCGACACAAGGTCATAAGCCCCAGTAAGGTACAATTTGAGTCGCCTGACCGCGACAGTGAATGCGGCTACCGGTATACGTCAGCCCACGTCCCCCCTGGCGTGCCCCTGCGCTTTCTTAAAGCGATCATCCTAGCTGTAGAGCGAGTCGGCGCACGCCTCTCAAGCGAGACAATCCCTAAAATCGCCGCGAGCATGAGCGATATTCTGAATTTCCACACTTACGAGGGGATATTTAGTTATCGCGGTTACGGCTGGGATGATGCCCTTTATCTACATCTAATTGCTACGCTCCGTAACGAGAAAGTTCAACAACGCTCCCGTATCATGAGATGGCAAAACATAGAGAAAATTTACAAAGAGCTTGTTCGCTTAGGAGCGATCCCTTCAGGCGTCCATATCCCCTCTGGCACCGTTAGAAACGGCTGTACCGAGGACGCACTCCCACCGATAGGCCATGAGCGCAAGGAAGTTAATATCCCTCTGACAATGGCGGATTTGCTCCCAAAGAGTGAATTGATTGCTGAGGGGTTAGAGCTCGATGATGATGAGTTCATTGACAAGCTAAAAAAACGACTCCAAAACCAAGTCGATACCTACATGACGCACCTCACGGACTACTGGAACAAAATGCGTGATTGCTGGGATATCGGGCAACACATAATTTCCAAAGTACCCGCCACATTATTCGAAGAGCGGCTGGGTCGTGGTGAATTTGTTGTAAACGGCCTTCATATTGCTCATCCAGCGTCTCTGGACGGGATTGCATGGTTTCTTCGTGGGGTGCAGCACTACGCATTCAGTACTTACGAGCTCAGCATGATCAACTTCAACCAGATGATCAAGCTACCTTTCTTCAAGGAGCTGTTAGAAGTTGATGAAATCGAAAGCTTGATCGTAAAAAAACTGCTTGAGGTTTGCGGTGACTCAGCACCGCCCGTCGCCGCAGGCAACAGGCAACCTACGGAAATAGCATCCCGCCTACTTGGTCTTCTGTCAAAGCGGGACTGTGCTACAGCGTGTTGTATTTTGATCACTGAAAACCCGTCATTCACTCCAGATGCAATCGAGAATGCAGACCTGTACACTCAAAATGGAAAGCTCTATCTCAGAGCCCAGACGCTTCATCAGCGGCTGATCTTTAGCGTAAGCAAGCCAAGAGCAGTGAAACGAAAGGTTTCAGTGCTTTCACCGCTAAGTGCTGGGGTGGTCAACGATGTCGTTCACGCAACGTCGCAGATGAGATTGCGCCAAAAATTCTTCCAACAACGGAATTGGCGTAAGCTATTTTTGATGTCTAGCCGAAAAAAGATGAGTTCAATAGCTCGGCCATCATCCATCATTTCCACCGGTAGTGGCATCACGTTATACTCTCTTTTTCAGAGAGAGTTTGAATCCGCGGGAATTGACAAATTAAGCTTTAATTTAAGCACCATGCGCTCCACCCAAGCCATTGTATGCTTCCTGAGTCACGGTAGCATCAAAATGGTGTCCAACCTTCTGAACAATTCTATTCAAGTCGTCAAAAAAAGCTACATCCCGCTGTGGATGATGATTTACTGGGGCAACAGGATACTGCGTTCAATCCAGCAGAAATTGATTATTGTAGCGACCGAAGGTAGCCCATGGCAGACTGAAGCAAGTGACTTTGTCAGCGCTGAAGCACTGCGTAAATTTATCACCAAAATTCTGCGGGAACTCAAGCGCGGAGATGCATTTAGCGAGATGATTCGCGAGCGGTTGGGCAAGTATGCAACTGAACCTCTCCAACAGCCCTATACAGAAACCGACCTTCTGATCCCGCTGGGCATAAAGGAATTAGCGTTTCTCTATGCTTATGCTGACATTGTTGAGCCTCGGAATACTGTTTCGTCAGCAGCGAACGATTACGCCATGACGGATGAGCAAATACGCTCGCTTGTTGACCTTATGCGCCAATGCGACCGAATCCAGGATGATAAATTAAGTGATGCGGATTATGCTGTATTAGCCAACATAGCCGGCGACTCCCGAATGCAATTTCAGCGTACGCACATCGAAGCAACACGTAGGGCCGAAGCACTGAAGCCACTTTTCCGAAACAAGCTACCAATAATTGAGCAGCGCGGAGATATCTGAGATGGTTAAAGGTCGAGGTTCCAGAAAGACCTATCATCCAGATGATCATGCTGAAATCCTCATTCAACAGGCAAGATCGGAACTTGAGTTACGTAAAGGCACCAGGTCGCTGTATCACACGCCGTGGCTCAAAGAAGGCGAAATAGGAAGTAGCGAGTGGGTATCACAGGTGCCTAATAGTGATAAGACACTAATCCATAGTTTCGATCGTGGCTTGGCAGATGGATCGAATCTCTTGGATAATCAAAACCATTTGTTGCTGGAAGCTATTCAAAGGTCAGCGATTTTATCCAGGAATGGAGTCACGACCCAAGGCCATATGACCTCGAAGCATTGGACTTCCAATTTGCTCACGACGATAAATTTTGCAAGTTGGGTGGCTATGCATCGCTTGCGTTTCCAGCCCGAGCTGTATGGATTTTCTCGCGTAAACCTTGATGACTATAAAGCATTTCTAAACGATTTTTCTAAAGGCGGCTGGACAGTCGCGCTGAAATGCCAGGAGCGCATTATAGCTCACTTCTACAAAAATATCGATTATCCAAAACCCCTTGAGGAAACTTTATCAAATCTTCAAAATTTGGATCAAGAATTTATCCAGAGGGTATGTGACTGGCTGGCTAAAAACAACCTGTACTATATAAATGGCAGTAAACTCGGCAGCATATCCAGGCGTTACTTATATGAGCATGTAGGGCTGCCAGGCACCGCAGGAAACAAGCAAATCACCGTTTTCTTACGCCAGTTTGAGCCACATCTCCAAGGTGAATTGTTGACACCATCGGTGCAGCGAGGTCTCCCATCTCATCGCGCGCAGCCCCTGTCCTCAGTCAGTGCTACTGAAAACGGCACTAGTAGGCGAACTTTCACTGAAGTTCATTCAGCTATCAGTGATCTATTCAAAAGCCAACCTCATTTGTCCGCTATCGTTCCTGCGATCGAGTATCACCGAAAAGAGGCACTATTACTTCTCAATCACGCCCTATCCCGAGGGGAGCATACAAGGTTAATTCCGTTAACGATTGGCATGCACGCCCTGAACATGGCATGCAAATGGGTGCTGGAATTTGGCCCCACCCTCGTACAGGCTACGATTTACTACGCAGAAGCGTTTAGTCGCATTCCCGACACGGGACCAGACCCGTGGAAATTAAGAAATGATATATTTCAAGATACTATTGGGTCGTGGGAATATTATGACTACGAGAGTGATCGCAGCATACCTTTAGTTGACGCATTGAATATCAAGCGCTTCAGCACCAGAGTCCGTTACATCTGCAATCCGATAACAACAGACTTCCACCTGTCATTGCAGGCTTTCATAGGCGCTTGTGTGGTATTGATCGGCCTCCTTAAACCCATGAGGGATCAAGAGATCATGCACCTTCCTCGCAATTGCTTCGGCGTTGCGACCAATGGCGGAAGTGAATTGACCCACGAGCAATTGAAGGCAGGGATATTAGGTATAAATCCAGACATTACACGTGCCATTCCGAGTATAACTGCTCGCGCTATCCAGCTCCTTCAATTATTGGGATCGAACCTCAAAGACATCTATCAAGACGATGGCAAACACAGCGATCTTCTTTTTTATTTCCCGCTAAGAGGTTTGAGGCCACCTCAATCGGCGGAAGGTCTTCGGGATCGTATAAACGCCTGCCTTGACCAATTCTGCAACATGATTGAGATCCCTCTAGATAAAGCCGGACGCCGGTGGTACATCCGAATTCACGAAATGCGGAAATTTTTTATTCTAGTATCTCACCGTCATGGCGGCGAACAACTTAATCAGCTTCTGCGATCCCAGGCAGGACATAAAGACGAAAGCTATCTTGCCAGCTATACCGCGCCCGAGATATCTGACGAGGACTATGTACGATATGAATCGGAGTGTATCGACGACAAAATAATCGCCTTGGAAGCCGGATTGCTCCGGGAGGAGGAAAACGAAGGACTAGTTACGCTCTACAATGCAGCCTGCAAGTCCTTTAACGTCACTAGCATATTATCAATTCCACCTGTTGAGGTGACAAGGATATTGTCTCACATGCGTTCCCGCGGCGACTATACTGTGACTACCTACTCTGCCACACTTGAAGATTTTGACGGATCAGTCGAGACAATGGATTTTGCAATCAAATACGGCGAAAAATCAGATGCGAAATTCAACAAGAACTAACGTGGAAGAACGCATACGCTGGTTGGCCGGCGTGGTTGCTGGCAAGATCAAATTTCCCCGACAGGACGCCTCCGCCTTGGCAAACCTCAGGAATTTTTGCAAGCTGTCTATCAACAACAGCTTTGGCGTAATATCTTATAACACGTTTAAGCAAGCAGCGTCAGCTTTAAATCCTGACGACAATTTGCTCATTTATGATAATGGCTGGGCTACAATCAGAGATCTGCTTGAACAAGCAAGGCGTGTGTGCGCACCAGCTCCAACCCCATCACCTAAAGAATCGCTTCCACCTCCTAAGGAAATTCTGGAGCGCACCTTGCTGGACGCGCATATTTGCTCCATGGCCTATCTTGAACTGTACAACTTTCTGAGGCAACTAAGCCAAGACGAAGTCCCAGCCAGCATCAAAAAATCCATTGAAAACAAGCTAGAGATAACCGCCGCTAAATTTAGATTAATTATTTCGCATTCAAACCAGCACACTCCACCTAAAAACATCTTGAGAGTTGTCGACTCAGGAAAAGCAGATGAAAACTGAATTATATACAGAATATAAGATTGCAGCTTTGCCGCTCAGCGTTGTTTTGAAGGGTGAGCATAAGTATGCCGGTTGCTCGCAGACGGTAGAGAACTTAATACTGATGAGATGGCCGGATGGGCGTCCTTGCCACCTCATCAATCAATGGCTATTAGAAAAAGCGCTTCGTACGTCAGCCAAGGACACAACAAAAGTTTATGCGAGCCAGTTAACGCATACTATACGGTACTGCTTCGACAGCAAAATCGATTTTCACGACTTCACCGACGAACATTTTCATAAATTTTCGGAGAAATTACAGTCAGTAAAAAAGAGCAACAGCCTACACAGTGCCGAGTACATTGGGGGGAATCACGTTAGAGCAATACAGCAACGAACTCTTCACTTTTTGTCATGGATAGCAGTCAGGTACCCCTTTCTCTCGCGCCGCCCGCTAATTGGCACAGACGAATCCTGCCAGGTTCTGATTGAATATAGAGTTAACCCTCACACTGGCCAGAGAGAGCTATATCATCGATATCTTAAACCTAGAGAACCTGACAGGGACGACAAGAGCATTATAACGGAGATCATGATTGAAAAGCTCCTCAATGCCATCTTCATAGCTCATGATATAGAAAATCTACCCCAGAAGTCTCGCACAAAGCTCATCGCCGATTCAGAGTTATTTGTCGCCACTAATGACTACCTTTATGAGAGAAGGCTATTCGTGATCAGGATGATGAAGCTAACCGGACTGCGACCTGAAGAGCTTCTTGAAATCCCCCTCAAACTGAATGCCGACGTTCAAAAAACCCGCTACATTTCTATACCTACGAAAAAACAAGGGTACCCATCGCCTATTCGGAAATTCAATATCAATGCGAAAGCAGGAATTGACTTCCAAAGATACCTAGATAGCCGCGAACGATACCTCGAAGTTTTGGTAAACCGAAAAATAGTATCCATCAGACCAGCGAGTATTCTTCTAGCTGAGCGCGGCAACCCGATTCGAAAAGAAAGCATAACCAAAGAGTTTAGTAGGCTATGCCAATCCGCGGCTTTCGGAAATGTCAGATGCTGTCTCTCTATGTTTCGCCATCGCTTCATTACACGGGAAATGCATGGCTTGCTTCTAGAGCGTTTTTCAGAAAACAAAGAATTCAAAATCCAGTACAGCGATGCACTTCGAGAGGACATATGCAGCATCGTCAAGCTTAAGACAGGACATCGCCGAGCCAGCTCTTTGTATACGTATTTCCATGAAGAATACCGACTGCTTACTAAAGACCTAGAACGAGACACGCACCTCAATACCCTGAACGACCTTTCGGACAACCAGGATCGCGTATATGAACTAAAACACTTGGCGCGCCTGCGTCACAACCCTAAAGCAGCAGCATTGGCGGATAAAATACAAAACGACATCTATGCGCTGTACGAGGAGCTATACGGCGGTAAAATTGTTGAAGCCCTTGACGATGACGAGTTAGTTTGATGCAACTGTTGACAACGGTATCGCAAGCAGTGAGGGTGCTGTCATTAAGGTGATGCATGGGGCAGCATTGAATGCTGATGTCCCGGTCGAGGATCGAAACTTCCTGTTCACCCAGCTCAGCCCATTCCGCCCGGGCCCAATGAACACCATTTTTCGAAGAGGCGATCTATGCCGCTTCCTAGGCAAGGGATGAGGTGTCTCGGATATCCATCGTGGATACCCATCTCCTGCCCCTATCCCGACCTGCGACATCGCTAGATGAAACCGCATTGGTAGCCCCCGCCCTGCTCACTCGTCATCTTCATCTATCGTTGCCGTGATGAAGTATCCTCCGCCCCACATCCTGCCAACGTAAGCTGGATCGTCATCGGGAGAATACGACCCCCCTCACACCGAAATAACTGCTCCTGACGCCGTATTTCTCACGCAACTGCTCGGATAGCGCTGACACGGCCTCTTTGCGCTCACACAGATCCCGCCCCTTTTCCAGTTCATCCAACGATGCGAGATAGCGCCCCTTCTTGTTCGGCTTGACTCGGCCAGCCTGCACTAATTTCCTGACATACGGGTGGCTGTTGTCCTCGAACCAGAGCCAGCAGCTTCCCCCCTCTCGTTTAACTGTCTTGGCGGTCAAGCGCTCAAGCCTGATGACGCGGGTGGAGAAATCAACTGCAGTTAGGCCCGCCTCCATGGTCGATATCGTCCTACAGGATTTGAAGTCAAAGCATGCGTTGGAGAAAGCCACTTGCAAAGCTTGCTCGTCCAGCCCCTCTAGGCTTGCCGGCAACTGGCCGCAGACGAGGATGTGATCGAACTGCGCTTCGGATACCAATCCCTGATCGATCAAGGTCAGGACGTCGTACCTAAGCCTGCGGGCCGTCGCCATATCGGCCACTACGATGCCCAGAGCTACCCTTTTAGATGGCTCATATGCCCCCCCTCCAAGTGGCTATCAACTGAGCGAAAGGCCATCGTAGCCATATGACCATCTCGAATCCGTGATTGGCACTGCTCGCTGTACGGGCTTTCTAGGATGAAAGCGAACCGTTTCGAGGAGTACTCATTCAATGAGAACGCCCCCCTGGGTTGCCCTCCAGCTCGTGCTGGAACCAGGTTTTTCCTGTACGCATGGAGCCATTCGAATCCGACAGCGCGAAGATGGGGTTTAGATCAGGTTGCATCACGCGTGATGCAGACCGCCTCTCGTTTCTGGCGCTGGCTGAATGGATAAGTGATCACCAGGAACCACCATACCAAGCAGATCCGCGTTACTAACGCCCTCAAAGTTATGGCCAAATGACATCTTCGCCGGTACATTCCTCTACCCGTTGCGCCATGGAAAGAGGAATGGGGGGCTCGGCCCCGCCGTTACACGGGTATGGACTGAGAGATAGAAGGATGAAAGATCCAGATGCTAGCCCCAGCGCAGCGGGGTATGGCTACCAGTATGAACGCGCGCTGTACCGCATCTTCACGGCACCCAGTGCGCAGACCAGGTTTGGCATTGAAACGGCTGATGATGTTGAAGAGATCAGCCAGACAGCGACAGGTTCTCGGCGTGTGTCAGAACAAGCGAAGCTGTCTGTCCAACCTCGCAAAAACCCACTGCAAGACAGCAGTAAAAACCTGTGGAAGACACTCCGCATCTGGTTGAACGGGTTAGCGGCTGCTCGGAAAGAGCATGAGGAGTTGCAGTTTCTCCTCGTCACGAACCGCGTGCTTAAGAAAGGCACGCTGGCTATGCGGCTTTCTGATGCCCTCTCAAAGCAAGACGTGGCAGACGCGGTCGTTGCGCTTCGAACGCATGCCGGCGGCATGACAGGCAAGCCTGGCGAGATCGCTCGGGATGTCATCGCCTACTCGGACGCCGACTTGGCATTTCTGATCGAGCACATGTCCATTGAGGACGGCCAACTCAATGCCCAGATGAAGCAGCGTGTGATCGCATCCCTTCACCTCCCCGAGGATGCGGTGGCGAATGCTGAAGACATCTACCATGGTCTGGTCGGTTTCTTGTTCGACCGTTGCCAAGAGACCTGGGTCGCCCGAAATCCTTTCTGGACGACCGCTCAGCCTTACTACAACAAGCGCCAAACGCTCGTTGAGGCGTTCATGAATGGCCCTTGGGAACCTCTGCCCTTCGAGAAAACCGAGTTCGCACACTGGGCCGAGAAGATCGACCCCGCGGACATGCTGTTCGTGGAGCAGCTCAACAAAATCAACATGCCGAAAAATCTTCTGATGAAGCAATTCGGCTTCTACTGTGCCGCCTACTCTGAGCGCATCCGCCTTCTGGAATCAGGTGGAGTTCTGGCCAAGGACTTTGATTTGGCTGAGCGTGTGCTCAGTGACCGCTGGGAGGCGATCAACGACCGCCACCAGCTGGACAACATGACATCGTTGGATGACTACGGCACCGCTGATTACAGAGCTGTGATGACCAGAACCTTGTTTCCAGAAACCTTTCCCATGAAGGTGGGACGGATAAACTCCACGGCTCAGTACCTGTTCAGCGGCACCTATCACCGGATGGCCAACGCCGATGGAACACATTCGCCCATCCATTGGCACCGTGACGCGCCGGGCTCGGAGGATGAGTCATGAGTGAGGCGTATCTGGATCATCAATTGATCCACAACTCGTCATTGGCCTGCTTTCTCCTGACGCACTTTATAGGCGAATACCAAGAGGCAGGGCTTGGGCAAACCCCGGATCTACCGAAACTGATGTTGGTGCTGCCGCTGGTGTGGAATCAGCGCTCACGCGACGCGTTGAGTAAGCGCACCAGCCGCTCCACCCTGGGTACAGTGCTCAGGGAGACCCCGGTGTTGAAAATTGATCTGCAGCGAAGGGTGTCCGCCCATGCGGCTACCACCCTACAAGGGCTCAATCTCGCCGTCTCTTCGCGTCTGGTTGGAAAGATCGGCTCCAAGGGGAGTGAGAGCAGCTTCCAAGTCCTGGTCGATCGTTGGCCAAGAGGCATCAAGAACACCATGCCCGTGGCCATGCTGCAGACCACTGAGAAACTGGCGAAGTGGTTTGCCACCGACACGACAGAAAACCTGTACAAGCTCTTGTTTGGGATTCCAAATGAAATTCACGATTGACGCAGTCATCCTCTGGCCTCGCTGCCCTGGCTTGGAGCCACGAATCATTCCGTTTCAAGACGGGAAGATCAACATCATTTACGGGCTGAGCGGCACCGGCAAGTCGTCAATTGTTCACATCATTGACTACGTGCTGGGCGCTACCAAGTGTCAGATTCCAATCGGCATCATCCGCGACACAGTCGACTGGTTCGGGATGAAGATCCGCCTTCTCGATACGACCTACATCGTCGCGCGACGCACTCCAGGAAACTCCCAAGGCTCCAACGAGCTTTGCATGCTGGAAGTCGACGATGAACAGATCCCGGACTCCGTTTACCGTACCCACTCCTTGGGGCAGTACAAAGCCGCCTTTGACGGCATGGTTCGGGTCAGTGATCTCCCCCACTCCGATGAGGAAGAGCCGTCCAGCTTCGATCGCCGCAGCTCCTATCGTGACATGGCGGCGTTCAACTTCCTGCCTCAGCACATCGTAGCAAACCCCAACACCCTGTTCTTCAAAACTGACTCATTTGCTCACAAGGAGCGCCTGACGCGAGCCATGCCCTATGCGCTCGGAATGGTGGATGCAAACTACATCATGAATGAGCGGCGTCGGGATGAGGCGCAGCGCGAGCAGGATCGGCTACGTAAGCAGCTAGCAGTCCACGATGCGGCCAAGGCGAGCCATTACGCTGACGTCGACCAACTGTTTGATCGCTGCATTCAGCTGGGCTTGCTTGAGCGCAAAAGCACCCAGGGAGCGCAGAAAGTCGAACTCCTCAAGAAGGTTGTCATCGCCACCCATGAAGGGCGGCTTGAGCAGACACTCCTGGAACCTCAACGACTGCATATCTCAGAAAAGCTGAAGGTGGTCATCGAGGAAGTCGGGAAGCAACAACGTATCGTTGACGAATTTGATGCCCAGATCGATGGCTTCGACCACCTGGCGCGTAACAGCAAGCGGTTCGTCGCGGCAATTGATACTGAGAAGTCCCATGTCATAGGTCTCGACTGGCTCAAGCAGAGCGTCTCTGACGGTGGGCACTGCGTGGCCTGCGGTTCGTTCACAAACGCCCTGCCTATGGTGATCGAGAACCTAGAAGAGAAGGTTAACAAGGTTACCCGGATTTCGGACGCGCTCAAGGACAACCCCGTCGTTGACAAACAACTGGCAACGCTGAAACGGCAGCGCGCCAAGGAGGAGCGTGAGCTGTCGCGTTTGATGCGAGAGCAGACTCGCCTGATCCAGGAGGATGAGCGCACCCGCAAATCCATCGGCCAGATCTACTATGTGGCAGGCGAGATCAGCCGGCTGATCAAACAACTGGATGGCTCTGAAGCAGACGAGGGTCTGACAAAGCGCATGGCCGAGCTGGAAAGCCTGATTCGGCATTACAACTTCCAGATGTCATTGACCGACATGGCTGAGCAAGAGCGGAAGGTGGATGCCCAGCTGGCCCCGATGTTCGAGGACTATGCGGATCAGTTCGGCTTAAACGGAACGCCTGGCGCTCAGATTTATCTCGACAGGAAAGAGCTCACGCTGCGTTTCGACTCTCACGGCCAGCGGGATTACCTCTGGGAAATCGGCAGTGGTGCGAACTGGATGGGGTATCACATCGCGGCGTTCCTCGGCATTCATGAATATCTGTCGAAGGACGAGAATCGCAAGCTCCCACCTTTCAGCTTCATCGTGATCGATCAGCCGAGCCAGGTCTATTTCCCAAGCAACACCGGTGGCCTGAACGCACTGGATGCAGGTTTCGAAGCGGTGAATCAAGCCCGGCCAGCGGATGTCGTTGCCACTCGCCGAATCTTCGAAGTCTTGGCTGAAGGCCTAAGGCGTGCAGGCCATTTCATCCAGATCATTGTCCTTGAACATGCGGGCCCGGACATCTGGGGACAGGTCGCCGACACCGTGCCCGTAGCGGCGTGGCAGAGCAAGGACGACGGGCTCATCCCTGCCCACTGGATCCACCGACACGATGACTTAGCGTAGGTAAGCCTGGCCAGTTGTGCTGCTGAGGACAACTGGCCGCAGCCCCTTAAACTGCCTATTTCGATCGGGCCTTCACGAGCATGGCTTCGAGCTCCGCGATCAGCTCGTCAACATCAACCTCCACGAACTCCCCCGGGTTGAGCAACTGCTCCACGATTTCAGGGTTGTAACACTCCACAACTTCCGCATGCCCTGGGTGCCACATTCCGCCGGCTCCAATGATCACTCCCTGACGCTGCAACTCCAGAAGAACTTCATCGACCTCACCTGCGGCTAGACGCCTGCCTCCAAACCTGAGTAAATCGGCAGGTCAACGCCTGAGCCATCGGACTCAGGTACAACGCCGCCGGGCAACGGCCCTCAAGGGTGCAGAGCATTAGGGAGGATGTGGTCATGGATCGGACACTGCTGGACATGCTCAGGCAGGTCGAACAGGGGAAAAATGATTTTTCACCTGCTGATCACACCCGAGAAGCGCTGCAAGCCTTTCAGAGGACGGCCAAGGCACTCGACTATGCCTGCAAAAAGGACTTGATCAAGAAACAGCTGCCGCACATGGAGTCGTTGGGTGGTGATCTGCTTTGCAGTCAGGTCATCGTCATCGGTGGGCTCACTTATGAAGGTGAGCAGTTGTTGCGAGAAGCCATAGCACTTACGGACTGAATGACCGGAACGCGGTTAAATTTACGCAAGGAAAAAGCATGCTTTTGTACAAATATCGATCCGCAATGGGGAGCGCTGATAACGACAACACACGCCGAATTTTTTCGTCGTCTAGCTTGTATTACGCCTAGGCTTCAACCTTCAACGATCCCTTCGACGCGCAAGTGAATATCGAGGTTAATTCCACGCACGCCGAGGCCATTGACCGGCACTGGTTAATATTGCGCGAGCGAGCCCGTGGAAGGGGCGGATTTGTGGACAGCGTTCAAAGCACTTACACGCATGCGAAATTTAACGTCGACCGAATCTACGACAAAGTGCAGAACGGCACCCATATTGATCACGACCGATACTACCAGGACATGATCGACTCACTCGGGATAGTGTCGTTGGCAGAAAATCGCGACATTCTCCTGCTCTGGGCTCACTACGCATCCAACCACCACGGAATGTGCTTAGGATTCGAGTGGGACGAGACAGGCCTACCACCTGCTGAAGAGGTCATCTACCAAAATCGCTATCGCACGCTTGAATACTACTCACACACTGAAGCGGAACTCGCCGCGATTTCTCTTTTGCAGAAATCGGTAGACTGGGCATATGAGCGCGAGTGGCGTTCGGTCGCTAAACCCGAAATGGAGTACACCAGCAGCTTTGCGCCTGACGAACACTACGAACAAGAACTAGAGGTGCTTAGGTCGAATCCAGGCCAGTCACCCTACTACTCCGAAGAGCAACTCAAAGAAAAATACACATTCCTGGTGGGTAATGTGACGGTTGAAGGCTCTGGGCCCAAGGTTTTCAACCAAAGTGCTCTGAAGGAAGTCGTGTTTGGCATGCGCATGAGTCAATCCGACGTGAAAGACCACATCAACGCAATTGAGAGCTATGGGTTCAAGCCAAAATTTTTCCAAGCTCGCAAGAATGCGAAGCGGTACCAGGTGGATATTCACGAGCTCTAGGGCCTGGGCAATAAGCCTTTTTGAGGACTCTGCAGGGTAAACATGCACATTCAACTGGATCTGAACCATAACGACCGCGACGCGCTGCTGCGCCACTGCCAAGAGTTTGTTCCTACTAGCGGTGACGCCCGCGAGGATGCCCGGCTGGCCGATGCCTTGGAGGCGCTAGCCGTCACGCTTGAGCAAGCCCTCCTCGTGAGGCAGGAGTGAAGTCCCGGAACGCTGAATCAATAGGCCAGCACAGACGCCCTCCTCTGTCCTTCAGCAAGGGAGCTCTGGCGGGGTACCGTGCTGTGCAGTCATCACGCCCTATGGCTTAGTCAATATCTGGCAAAATCGAATGAATGAGCCAGTATTGAACAACAGGCCTCAATCGTCGCGGGTGCATGGGCTTCTGTCCAAGCGATTAGCGGGGCGCTAGCGACTCCTGGGATTACAGGAGCATCATCACTTGGATAGAGAAGCGTACCGGAGAAATCTCCTGTGGCGGCTTGCTGACGCAGCGTCCAAGTGCGCGCGCAATCGTGTTGACGGATTCGAGCTACTCAGGCAGGTCAGCGCCCACCTATACCGATTGCACCCAGACCATGTCGTGATGACGGCACAAGAGCTGGAAGCCAATTTCCGGCGCCCCCTTGAGGCATGGCTGCCAGATGAGATCCGTGGGGAACTCACCGGTGTGCTCCTCGCCCCCTCCAATGCCCCCACCCGCACGTGCACAGAGCTCCTTTTGGAGTTTAATGCCCGGGAGCAGTACGATCAGACCCAGCAGTTGATTCGTCGCGTGAGGGATATTTGTAGGGCAATCCCTGAAGGCGATGAGCTGTACCGTAGCTTCCGGAAGTTCCTGGTGCTGAATGGCAAAACGACCCGCCACCCACTTCGTGTGTTGTTTCAGCCTCTAGACCTTTCCGTGGAAGACCTCTACAGGCAACCGGAACGCCATGAGGTGCTCGCCGGCAAGATGTACCTTTGCCCTTCTTGCCATTGGCCGATGACGATCACGCAATCCCTCATAGCGTGCCCCTCGCAGTGGTGCGAGCACGCTGGAAGCATCTTCGACCTACATCGCCGCCGGGTCATCAACCGGTTGGATGGTAATAGCTTGGAGGGCTTGGTTGTCAACGATGAGACCTTGGTGCTGCAAGATGCCTACTGGAAGTTCGCTTTGCTGCCTGGCTTGCTGGAGATCCAGCTCGCCAAAGGTCTGCGCGCGATGGGCTTTCTTCCAACGCTGTGGCCGGATGTCGATGAGGCGGATGTGCGCATCGACATCGGTGGCATGCCCTTGGATCTGGACGCCAAGGTGTGGCGCTACCCCGAGGCCCTTGAAGCCCACCTGCAGCCTGGCAGTCGTGGGCCAAACCGTTGGATTGTCATTCCCGACTACCAGGCACGCTCACTGTCCGCCCTGAGAGAGCGCTTGGGGCCGTACATCCATACCTACAGTAGTTGCCTCAATGAACTCAAGCACAGAGCGTGATCGTGTCGAGGCCGGCTGCATCCTCTTTTTGGCCATGGCGTGCCGCTGTGTGAGCAATACACCCACCATTGGAGATGCAGCGGCGTTGGCTTCAGGCCAATTGGCTCACTGGGGAGAACTTCAAGGCCTGACGAGGGAGGAGCAGACGTCCCTAGCCATTGCGCTGCGCTTCGTACATCCGGAAATTACGGAACCGCGGGCGTTTCTATACACCGCCCAAAGCCTGATGCTCCAGCCTCACAGCTACTTCTCTTTGGTCGGCGAGCCAGACTTGGTCAAACTCAAATTCGACCACCGTTACCAACTGATTCAAGCTTTGGACGTCAGGGATCTGATCCAGGATTACCTACAAATTGTTCGCCGGCACCAAGCACCCACCCGTAAGAAGATTCCTGACGACAGGGGATTCGACCTGCAGGCTAAGTTCGGGGAGCGTTATCAGTACTATTCGTTCGAGGAAAGCGATCTTTCAGCGTTGCCGCCCTCCGGCCAAACACTTCCGATTTCTGGTCGACCGGAAGCTCACGAGGCTCGCTGGAGTTACGCGGCGCTCAAAGACATCGCTGAGCAACTGGATGCTTCGCCGCTCTCACACGGGAGCCATCTGAAGAGCTTGCAGAACATCCTGCGCCGCGAGCGGAACATAGCGGCGGCTGCGGGAACTTTTTATCGGGTCAATGCACCTACCGGCTCAGGCAAGACGGTATTGGTGGTCATGATGGCCATCGATGCTGCTTGCCGAGGAGAACCTGTCGTACTCGCGGTGCCTGGATTGCTAGAGGTCGAGGGATTGACCGCCGAGCTGAAAAAATCGCTAAGTATTGTCGCACCGCACCTGACGGTGGCTCCTCTGCATGGGGAGCGTCGCCTGGCTGAAATCGCTGCACGGCAGTTCGAGGCCGGAGGTCAGTCCGAACCCTATGAGCACATCTGTCTGCTGCAGGGGTATGCCAGCGACAGCGTACCGATCCCCTCCTCCGACGAGCCTTGTTTTCGCCTTCGATTGGTGGAATCGACAGGTCTGGGCAAAGAGCGCATTTCGAAAATTACGCACTGCCCATTCCTCTTCAAATGTGGCAAGACCGCGATGCTCGCCGGCGCACTGAAAGCCGACATCGTGGTGGTGAATCACGATGCGCTGCTTGCGGCCGCGACCAGCATCCCACTTGAGGACAGCGACCGCCTGGGTACAAGGCGCAGCTATCTGGAGCTATTGCTTCGGACGAAATCAATCTTTCTGGTGGATGAGATCGATGGGTTGCTCAGTCGTACGATCCAGAACTGCACCACAAACCTGGAGCTGGGAGGCAAACGCCACGACACCCCTCTTGCTCGCCTGCGGACAGAGATCGATAGTCGTTCCGGCGTTCAAGGGATGAAACAGAGCAAGTTCAACGTCTTGAAGTGGGCGTTGACTTTCACTGCGCAAACCCCAGATGAAATCCTCGACTTGTGTGATGAAAGGCATTTTCGTTGGCCTAGCCATGGCATGAGATGGCCTCAGTCCGAAGACCGCATGTTGCAGCATACGCTGCAGGTCGACCCGACCATTCTCGAGGCTCTGTACCATCTGAACGATCGATCCGTGCCAGAAGAACTCCATGACTTACATGACAATCTGACGTACTGGGGCATCAAGGAAGCCCGAGCACCAGCGGATGTGATCCATCAGCTCACCAATATCCTCAAGCGGCTATCTGATGCGGGACACATTCGCAAAGTGGGAACCAAATCAGGAGATCTGAAGGCTGCGTTGATCCTCCGCGGGGTTCTGGGCCTTATCCAGGAGCAGATAGCCATACTCCACCGCCACATGCGCGATTTGCTTTGGGCTGACATTCCTAACGCACGCGAGGTCGAAAATGCGTTGGAGGGAACGCCCCCGATAACGCTTGTTCGAAACGGGCCGCTTCAGCATCCCATCTGCGGATTCAAATACCAGGTGGGAGATCATGGCCCAGCAACCCTGCATGTCGAAACGCTGAAGGGTGACCCGCACGCCACTTTGCAATTCCTACCGAACCTCACTTCCCTGGCATTTTCGAATGTTCATCGCGTTTTCATAGGGCTTTCGGCCACCGCGCATTTCCCAGGAGCGAGCCGCTACGACCTGCCTGCAAGCGATCTTATCGATGTGCCTGATGCCTCGGGACAGATTTCCTTTTGTAACTTGCCAACGACAGCTCAGATATCCGGAAGTCGCCCTCTGATGCGAAAGCGCCAGCTGAGGCTCCTGGCTAAAGAGCTTGCCTTGTGTCTGCCGCCAATGTTGCAGGCTCAATTGAAGGAGGATGCTACCCGGGGCCGTTTTGTCCTGGTGACTAACAGCGATTCGGATGCCGAGGTGCTGGCGATAGCTCTGCGTCACGAATTTAGCAAGCTAGAACCGCCAGAGGAGCTGGGGCGTCTAAGCGAACAAGTGTTATGGGTTCGGGGCAAGCGTGCCGCTGCCCGGGCATCGGATATGCCGGTAGGGTTTGCGATGCACCATCATGACTTGCCAGAGCTGCTGACCGGAGAGCATCAGGCAAAGCGCATCCTAGTGAGCTCGCTATCACCGATTGCACGTGGCCATAACATTGTTCACCCAAACGGCCGCTCCGCCATCGGCGCCATCATCGTCTGCGTGCGCCCTCTCCCGCCTTCCGACAATCCCTCTGACACCTTGGCTCATGTGGCGTATGACAACAGTAAAAGCCTAGGTTTTTACAAGACGCCGGGCGAGGCCATGGCTGCCTCCAGGTCGCTGTCCTATCGCAATCTAAATGCGATTCGGTATGCCTTGCCCAATTTCTCCAGCCAGCCCGAGAACATCCGCCATTTCACAATCATGAACATCCTGGTCGACCTGGCGCAGTTGGCAGGGAGGGGGCGCCGCGGTGAAACGCCGATCACTTGCTATTTTGGTGATGCGGCGTTTGTCGATGGCAAGACATCCTGGGCTGACTTGCTGAAAGCTAGTATCCAGCATATGAAGAAAGACAGGGAATGGGACGACTTCCGCCAGGAGCACGCAGGCATGGCGGGGGCAATGGAGCAATACATTCGATAAGGGGAGCATGCGTCAATGAGCACAAGGCAACTTCGTACAAACTTGTTCCGGTTCGATCCCGCTCAGCTGGGGCATGTCTACCAATCCGTGGTTGATCCAGAGTTCTACGACGCCTGGCGAGCGATCGAAGCGGTGGCCCCGTTCAAGGATAGGAATCTCCCGACTCGAGGCTTGCAAGAACTGCTTGCCGTGATATCCAGGGGGCCGGTGAAAGCTGATCCCAGGCCATCGCCACGGACAGATGCTGCAGCGTTTCTCATGCTCAATGAGATCCCCCTCTCCATACTCAACGAAGCGCTGGAGATGTGGGGGGAAGAAGTGCTGAAATCCTACCGCCATAGCCTCCCTGGTGTTGCCAAACGCCTCGTGGTCAAAGAGCTGATTCCTCTGGAAGCCAAGACGCTCTTCACACCGAATGCCACCAAGGGCGGTGCCTATGCTGTCATACCATGGCTCGTGGGGCAGCGCATGGCAGCCAAGCTCATGAAAACCCAGCCAGGCGCGCCGGTGAAATTGTTTGAGACGGCGGATTATCGGCACAACAGAGACGGGATGACGCTTCTGACATGGGATACCCCCATATTGGCGGTCGAGCATGGAGAGATCGCCCACCATACGCTCGATCTGAAGCTGTCCATGCTTCCCGGGCACCAAAAGCCTTACCTCGATCTGAGGGTGCACATCAATCGAGTGATGCCTAACTGGGTGGGGAAAAAGCTACACGCTTGGGTGAGTTCGAATAACGGGATCGTCTGCTGCAGAGTCAAGACGCCCCCTGCTGTTGATGGAAAGTGGGAGACTCAATACGTACACCCCACTAGCCGCATCCTGGGCTACCTTGGGTTTGATCCCCTGCCCGCCATCGTTGAGGGAGACATCCCCACAGATAGCAACATCCGTCCCATTTTTGCGACTACCCCCTCCAACGCGGCGATTGGGGCCGGCGCCGGCCCACTGTTCTATGATGAAGCTAGCTTTCACCTCACCGAGTGCGTACCGGGCACCGAGCCAATGCTCGCAGAACGGGTAGTTTCGAGCTTCCGGCAAAAACGGATAGCCAGTGAATCTACTTTGCCAGCCCTGCCGGTCATGGTGTTTGCTTCGTCTGCTGATCTTGTCATGCGTCTTCATGAGGCCTCTAAAGATCTTGCGCCTCAGGCCAAGCTGTTTAAGCAGGTTAAGCCCCCAACTTTTGAGCTGAAACGCCTCTCGGCGTCTGACACGGCAACGCATCTGCTCCAGCCTTGTGAGAGCGATGCCAAGATGGAGGCGTGGTTCAAATCGGAGGTACTTCCCGAAATCCAGCGTACTTCGGCACGAGTGGTCATCGTCGAAACCACGCCAGAACTGGCTAAGAAAAATCTGGGCGATCCCAAACACAAGCTGCGTGATCTGTTCGCTCGCCATGGTGTGCGTACGCAGTTCATCTTCCATCCGCCCATCAAGCCCCGGAGAGTGCACAGGGGGAAGCTCGGTGCAGATCATCCGGCCCTCAACGCATTGATCGAGTGCATTCGGCTGCATGGGCTGATTCCGATGCCGTTGCCGGAAGCACCGCGGTTGCCATCAAATACCATGATCCTATCGGTGTACCTGGAGCGCATCTCAGACGATGGTGGATATATTCATCTGCCGGTTATCACGCGTATTGAAACCGGTAGCCAAAGAGCGGAGGTTTTTTGGGGGAGCAGTGAGGACGGCGCGGTAGGCCATTGGTATCCCTATGGCGAAGCAATTGCCCTCATCCATAGCACCAGGAAGCTTTTCAGTGAACAGGAGGTCATGCGCTTGGTCAATCAAGCCTTCCTTTCACCACGACGTGTCTTGGAGCAGCCGTTGATTGTCTGTCTCGACAAGGGGCTTGCTCGAATCTACAAAGCGCTGCAGGACACACCAGCCGGTGATCTTCCTCCGGTACCAAATGACGCGGCCGTCGTCAGAGTACGTTGCGATGAGAACAGCGCGCTTGTGACTGGCAACTATTCAAAATCGCCTGCTTCTCCAGCGCATATCGGAAATCACATAGGTCTCTACAGCGCAGAGGACGACAGTCGCGTTCACTATTTTGTCTCCCCATCCAGGCACTACAACAAGGAACCATCCCATCGCAATGCCAACCGGTATAGCGCAGATGAAGGGCTGGATAAGCCGTGGCATCAACTCGGCGTAACTGAGCTGGTAGTCCTGCGGCCCGGCGCTTTCCGGAGTGACGCCGTCGTGGCGGAAGGCATCGGCCTTCTATGTCGCCATGCTCCCCTCTGGGACTGGTACATCCGATTGCCGGGCCCGATGCACCTTGGGAAGAAGATCGCGGTTGACCATCCTTACATTGAAGCGCAGAGAAGCTCATTTGCGTGAAGCATGCCAGGAGTGCATTTGTACTCCTGGCGTATGGCCACCACCCCCCACGTGGGGGGTACTGCTCTTTCAATGGCCTCTGGTTTCGATCGAGGTGCGTAGTGCTCCCAGCTCTGCTTCAGACCTTTCGAGTTGCACCTGCAATTCCCCTTCCCTCAGTTGTGCTGCCATTGCGAGCAAATGGGCCTCGGCAGCCTCTCTTGATTTTCTCTCAAGCTTCTGCGGGCGTAGTCGCCGCAATCGCAATGCCCAGGTCACCCCGCCGGCTCTCGAGAGCGTCACGATACTGCGAGGCTTCCTTGGCCTGCTGGCGATTCTTGGCAATGAATCGCTCGTTATCCCGAATCAGACGGGAGATCTCCTCCTGCTTAACCATGAGCGTCTGCCGCAGGACAGTTACCTCTTGCTGCATTTGGTCGACCTGAGCCTCATGGCAGATCAAATCCTGGTCTCGCTGCTCTTTCACTGAGGCGCGATAGTGTTGGCACCTGACGCCAGGCGTTTCCAAAGCAATTGATGAGCAGACATGCAGCTGAATAACGTCGCTGCTATCAGCAGAGCTGAAGCATTGTGGAGTGCTTGCCAATCTAGCTGGTGGGCATCAATGACTGAAAGCAAGGCTCTCGGCCAAGTCGACCACTTGTTTACGATCATCTTGGTTCAGGCAATGAAAGCATTGCAGCAAATGAGCCTCATCGTCGTTTGCGCAATAAAAATACGCCACGGGTAGACCCAGCACCGTCGCAATCTGCTGAACAATGCCCTCCCCTGGCTGGTGAACACCTTTCTCATATTGATTCATCCGAGCTGAAGCCGATGCTGGTTCTATCCCAGCATCAATCCCCAATCGCTCTTGAGAAAACCCTCTTGCCTTGCGTGCTTCTTTCAAACGCTTGCTGAACGTCGTCATTTCTCTCGCCGCAAAAGGCTAAGAGATTCTTAGATTTCTTTGGACAACATACTAAGAGTTCCTTAGTATTCGGCCAAAATCATGCCGTTTTGACATCACTCAAAGCGCAAGGACAGGGAACAAAATGAAGGAAATGCAAATCGTAGACGGCCGACTCGACGAAAGATCGCGCGGGTTTGGTGGTGACATGGTCAGCTATCACTACTGGAAAATTGATGGCAAGAAGCACGAAAAACTCGAAATCCCGGACGTTCTCGACGCTCACGTAAAAGCCGGCGACCGGATTCGAGCGACCTACCAGCCAGGAAAGGACAACGTCAACCGGATATGGGCCATTCAGCTCGACAACGAACCTGTCCGCTCAGTTGTCACGATCCCCTTCATTGCCGTCTCCCTGGGAAGGCTCAGCATCCTCCCTCTAGCGGTCGCCATTTTTACTATTTTTGTTGCGTATGGCTTCTGGCAAAACAGCACGCACCACGGAGGATTTCATGGCTCGACCTACCAGATGAGCTGGATCGCGCTCAATCTGCTCATCAGTTATCGCTACATGATTAAGCCAATATTGATCATCAAACGCGGCATAAAGGCGTTTCGCGAATATTGCGCCAAGACCCCGGCATCAACCTCGACCGTCAGCTAAAACTGAAAGGACGCCGACGAGCCACCCAAGGGCCACAAAATGAATTACGTTGAGCTGATCCAACGCCAAGCCGAGCAAGTCTTTGGCAACAAAGAAAAAGCCGACATCTGGTTGACCCAACCGAAAATCGCCTTCGGAGGCAGCACGCCACTAGAGCTCGCCCGCACTGAAGAGGGATACGAAGTCGTAAAGGCCGAGCTTGAAAAACTCAGTCACGGGTTCGCCTGCTGACACAAGCCCATACTCCAAAATCCGAGACTCAACATGATTGTATTTGACCTCAATAGCAACGATGCCGAGGCCTTGCTCAGGCACGTCGTAGAATTCAAACCGAACTCGGGGGACTCACGCGAGGACAACCGACTGCGGGAGGCATTGCTGGAATTGAGAGAAGCCCTGGTGTCGCACCTCAAGGGATCGGATGCCTAAAACCATCCCCATCTTTCCTTGATTGGTTCTGCAGTCGATCGAAAGAGTGCTCCAGCAAAACCTGCACTTCGGGTGAGGTTGTCAGTCACGGTGCTCTCAGGGTCTTCCTGTGACCATTCAACCCCCTATCCCATGTTCAAATCGCCCAATGAGATCCATGACAGCCTGGGTCTCTACCCTAGTCGCCATCATGTCCAACGGCGCCCTTGAATTAAACCCTCTCACAGGTGACTTCATCCATTGCCTAGCAGCACAAAGATCACCCTCGAACAGCTCAATCACCGCATTCAGTACGGTAACAAGCGCGCAAATCTGATCGCTCTCAGCCGTGCTTAGCCGCCCCACCGAAGCTCGCCTCGCAAGCGTTGAGGTCGACATGCGCAAGTGCTGCCGAAGCTCATTTGCCGTCATGCCAAGAATGGCAGCGACACGCGTGTAAAACACGAACGGGAGTCCTTGGTGAACAAGCTCATGAAGCTTGGCGCCGCGCGATGGCAACCCTATCGTTGCCCAAATGCCCGCTTCAACAGCTTCGATTTCGATTGGTTCATATTCTTGGATTGAAGAGTCCATATCAGACTGATTCATTGATAAATCCCGCTGCTCTCCAATCGGTGTCTCCTGCACAACATTCAGTGCGATTAGCATGTGAGTGGCCGGAGTACTTACTCGTCCCAAAATCCCCCGGCTACATATCGCCGGTGAAACATCTCGCAATTTTCTAGAGCACATTGATGGGCGTCGGTTGGTGACTCGCCTGGATCGACAGGATATGCCTCGGGCTGCATGGTTCGAAGACGGATAAGCTCGTTGAAATTCGCCTGAGCATCTGCACGGCGCCTGGCAATGATGGTCTCCGCAATCTCATTGAGAACCGGATTCGGGCCATTGTCCCAAAACCATTGTTTGAGGTCGGAATAAATCTGAAGGTGCCGACGGTCAAAACCACCGATATGCTCGTTGATGTCAAACGGATACCGACCGCTCTCATATTGGTGGAGAACGAAATCCTGCAACTTGCGCGCGGTTCCGTAGGTATCGTCGAGCAGAATATTTTTGTTCAATTCGTAGGGAGACTGAATCATCGACTGGATCTCGCAGGGCTCATCTCAGTCAGTGTAGGGGGCACGCCCGAAAGTGCTCGCGAGGAGTTGAAAGCATCTGCTCATGAATGCTTTGCTCGCTGCCGAACGTAGTCACCGCACTCTCTGAGGCCAAGCGCGTGAATCGGCGCGACCTGCTCCTCCCTGAGGCACTCGTCTACTGCTGTCTTCAAAGATCTGACGTCGACAGCGCTGATGGCGCGCTGCTGATCGCGAGGTAAGTTTATATAGCTCATACTTGGAACTGCCCTTGTGTCATTTCATCTGTGTGCAGTACGGGCCAGCGGCGGGAGGCCCGACCTCTTCAGGACTGATGTTCCACATCGTCAATGGATACCTCATGGGAACGGTGTGTTTGCTCAGCCATTTCTCAAACCGTTGTCCGGCGTTGTCCCCACAAAAAAACTCACCCCTTACCTTCGCGACAGCCCATCGGCCCGCGCAGATGGAGAGCACGTGATTGGCGTCCAGAACAACACGGGCCATAAATAGTGCCCGCATCGATTCGTGGATGTCCTCAATCCCATGCTTACCCATGAAGGCGGCGAGCGTGTGAGAACCGGCGAATTGAGGCCCGGACTGGCAGAGCAATTTGAGAAATTCTCTCTCGGTTGCCGAGAGCATCAACGGTGCCCAAATACGCTGCTGAGGGTCTGGTTTTGGAATGGGCGCATCGTTGAAATAGTGAATCCAGCCTGGCAACGCCCCAAGACGAGGCACCGGTTTACTGGTAATTAGCGGGAAATAGGGCTCTTCATCTTGATCGTCCCCCCTGTCCAGATTTACGCCAAGCATCAGCTCCACACGGTCGTACAGGAGCTCAAGAATGAGCAGCATCGGATCCATACTGCTGGAGCCAAGCCAGCACCACTCCTCGGCCTCTTCGTTCCAGATTCCTTTGTAAGGCATGCCATTGAGCTTGATGACAGAATACCCTTCACTGATCATCAGGTTTGGCATATTGATGACGCCATAGCCTTTGACTTCTTCGTTGTCGCGATACAGGTTGTATAGCGCGTCGCGCAGACCTTTCTCAGTTTTGTAGCCGTTGTAGCCAATGGCGATACTTAAAGGGGTCAGCCTGTCCCTGACCAGGCTGTGGTAAACCACGCGCTGATTGTACGGGAGCTTGGCATTTTCCTCATAGTGACAAGGCCATTTACCGAAGAGGGAGAGAAACTCCTGGGCAGGCCTGCGGGTACTGAACTCCAAGGTGCCTTGCGCCTCCCGACGCTCATAATCCCGCTTGGACAACTGGAATACTTCCTCAAGCTGCCCATATGCTTTGTTAAAAGCCGTGCTATATAGCGTCTTCTTTACTTCAAATACGGCCACCACCTGTTCCTTCGGATAGGAGAAATGTGGGGTGCAGGGAAACGGTGTCCCCTCTCCGACCACCACCATGCAGTCAATCTGCTCCGACTCCTCATCCCCCGACGTGATGACGCCGGAAACGACTTTTACCCCGTAGCGGGAAAGGTCGATCTTTTCCAAAAGCTCGATCGTCAGTCCTTCGTACATGCTACCTGTTAGCGTTGATTGCTTTGATCGGTGACCGTTCAGCAGCGCAATTTTCTGGTCATAGAGCTTACGAAGAATCTCAGCGAGGACTTTCATTACCGCCTTTACTCCCTGTACTAACCCTTAACGAGGTAAACACCAGATGCCCCCTCCCCCCCCCGAGGAGGAAGCCCCGGGAAACTCAGATAACTGCGACGCAAGCAGAAAACCACTGGAAGCCATTGACCAAGACCTCATGGCCTCTGGTCACAAATGGTCGAATACGCGCACCGATTGCAGTGCTTCCCTCGACTGGCGGCACGCTCACCCGCCCGTAACGCCGTGATCGCTTTGAACACGCTCGTACCGCTCGCCCTGGCAGAGGGAACCGCGTTTTCAAAGCGCCCGGTGACGAGGGAGTGGATGGACATATTGTTGCAGCGACTGCCGCCGAGGTTTTCCAGAATGGGGCGTACGTTTCTGGAAACCTCTGATAGTCCAATGCCTGTGCGCAGCCAGACCAAATCTCCGCTAGTGTCGCGAAGCATCCAGGGCATGGTAATGATCTGCCCATTCACGCTGGCCGTAGTTTCGGGGACGTACTGTGCAATACCGGGCTGCAACGAGGTGCCGCGAGCAAAGGCGATCCAAGCATGCTCCGACAGCATCTTGTCTTCCGCGTGGCTCGGCAACGGCTTCTCGCCCCACGCCTGCAAGAAGGCATCCTGAGGCTTCACTCCATCACGGTAGACATACTCAAGCCCTGCCAGCACTGATCGCCGGGCCCGGATCGAGACGTCCAGTTCCTGCTCTGCCGGAAGGCTCAGCTCGTGCGCGTAGTGATACTGGAGGGAGCAAGACATGAAGCCGTCGAGCGCCGAGAAACTGATCGTGGCGGGCGCGGCCATTGGAACACGAGCCAATGGCCGCGGGGCCACCAACACATTGGCGGCTCCACGAGTCGGAATGAGGATCGATGGATCACACAGGGGGGTGGGGATCTTCGATGCATCCATGCCGCAATAGACATTGAGCCGGTCTTTCGCCCTTGAAACGCCTACGTACAGCAGGTTGTTACGCTCGATGGCCTCGCCCTCAGCCCGCATCTGGGGCGTACTGTTGAGCGCCTCAGGGGGAAGCAACAGGGCTTGGTGATCATCATCAAACCGTGGCGGCGCATCGGCACCAAACCGGGACTTCTCGACGTTGGCCATGTGCACCACGTCGAATTCGAGCCCCTTGCTCCCGTGAACCGTCATGAGCCTGACCGCGTCAATCGCAGCGGCCTCGGGCGGCAACGAGCGCTCTACCGAACGTTGGCCGATATAGCGTCGGAAATCTTCCCTGACCAGAAACTTGGACAGCGTTGCCTGGCTACCGGCCCCATCACTGTTGCGCACTCCGTAGAGGAATTGCCACAGGGCTAGGCGCTGAATCTGCGCAACCGGAGACTGGTCAGTCAGCGAGCCCAGTCCGAAACCCTTTTCAAACATCAGATCGCACACGAAGGCCCAAGGTCGGGAGCTGCGCGTCGACGTGTCCAGCAACGCATTCAACGCTTGGATGACCTGCAGCCCCTTGGGCGACAGCCCCGGCACTGGTTGCTTCAGCCAGCGTCCACGCTGGTACTCGAAGCCCAGCTTGGAGAGGTTCGTGAGTACGGTGATGTCCGAGGCCGGCATACTGAGATCGCTGTGCCGGAGCAAGCCCAGGAGCGCGCCAGGCGTGCGCTGGGTAAGGAGTTGCATCAGGCACATGAACTCTTTGACTTCAGCCCGTTGGCTCAACTCGCCGATGTGCAGTACAGGGATCCCGGCCCGCTCGATGTCTTGAGCCAACTTGTCCACTTGGACGTTGGTGGAGCTGATGATGCCTTGGCTGCCGTAGGAGTGGCCGGCCACCCGGCATTGCTCGATCTGAGCAACGATCGTGCTGCTTTGAGCATCTTTCGCCGCGTGGATCAAGGCCGGCATGACCCCGCTCGCAGAGCGAGAAGGTGAGACAGGATCGAGGGGCACGAGGGGCTGCAGTACGTGGTCGGTGCCAGCCCTTTCGACGGCGCGAAGAATTTCAGGCGAGCTACGGCGGTTGATGTCCAGGCTGTACCGTTTGATCGACGCTGCCTGGCCCCTTGCGACGTACGCTTCATCGAACTTGAGCAGACTCTGGATCGACGCACCGCGCCAGTGGTGAATAGCTTGGCGAATGTCGCCGACGACCCACAGATGGCGCTGGGGCGACCCGATCTTTTTAACGAATTCGACCATGACATGGTTGACGTCCTGGTACTCGTCCACGAGGACATGGTCGTACTGCTCAAGGAAGGCGGCCACAGACGGGCGATCGTCACGCGCTCTGAGGGTGGGGCGAACCAACAGGTCTGGATAGTCGACCCAACCCTCCCGGCGCAGGACAGCCTCGTAGGCCTTGTACAGGGTGACGATATCGTCGCGCTCCAGCGCAACCTCCGGGTCGACGGCTGGCAGTGTTTGAAGGATTGCTGCGTAGTCTTCAGGAAAGACCAACTCTTCCTTCAACCGATGAATGATCTTCAGGACGTCAGGGAGCCAATCGTACGGATTGCGCAACCTGAAGAAATATTTGAGCTCCAGAGTGGGCAGCTCGTCGACCATCATCCTGACCTGCTGGAGCAGATCCGCAACCTTGATCTGAGGGGTTAATTCGAAGAGATGATGCTTTCGAAGCAGTTCTAATCCGAATGAGTGGAACGTACCAGCCCAGATATGAGAGGCATTCGGGACATTGGCCGCTGTCAGTCGCTCGACAAGCTCCTGCGCTGCACGGTTGGTGAATGTCATGACCAGGATTTTGCTGGCAGGCACGCCACTAGCGATCAGGTGGGCCACGCGGTGCACCAGGGTCCTGGTCTTACCCGTGCCTGGCCCCGCTACTACATTGACATACTTTTCCGGTGCCTGAGCGGCAAGGCGCTGAGCATCGCTGGGAGGGTGCGTCGGAGCGGGAAGTACCGGGGCAACATCCGGGAGCAACAACGCATCAGCCAGTTGCTGCCGCACGACCTCCAGAGGCAACTGAAAGTACGTGGCGATTTGCCGGGAACGCCATCCGTTTGACCACAACGCCCTTGCCACTGACTTGGGCAACAGCAGCTCCCGCGCAAAGACATTGGCCTGAAGCTCTTGGCGCTCCCACGCGCCATACCCATCAACCACGGCAGAACCGGGCGACTGTCCTGCGTCGCTGGAGATAAATGACGTTGAGGTGGATCCAGGCGGTGGCTTTGGAGAATCGAGATACCAATGGCCAAGTTCATGGGCCAACAGATAAGCCCGCTCCTCCAGCCGGACATCGTTACGAATCAGGATCGTCTTCAACCATGGCTGGATGAGAGCGTCCCCGCCTCCCAGCGCATAGTCATCCGGCTCGACCCAATCAATCGCCAGCCCCAGAGTGCTTTCAGCTACTGCAAGCAGCTGCTCGCTGGTAGGGTAGTCATTGCCGCACGCGGCGATGAGCTTCGCCCGTGCATTCATTGCTTCGATTCGTGCACGGTCGAAAGGATTCATCTCAGTCCCCTATTGCCAAAAGCTTGGCTTCCTCATCACGAGATAGCCTCAGAGCCTTTACCGCCTCCTCCCATGGAACAGGCTCCGTGAGCACACGAGGCTGGCCGTTTGGTGCTTTATACGAAGGCCTTGGCATCTGCCTGAAATTGAGGCCTACCGCCTGGGTCACGGCCTCCCTTGAAACCGCGAAGTACTCGGCGATCTTGCCAAGCAATGCGCCGGGCGCGAGTACAAGACCTCCCAGCACCTCGTTGACCAATCGACGCTTGCCATGCAGCCCCAGATAGTCGGCCAGCTCGCCAGCTTGCGGGCCTACAAGCCCAGCAATTGCAACGCGAGCGCGCTCAACTTCCACCTCTGCACATACAACTGCACCTTGGGCCTGCAAGCAATGTGAGAGCTCCTCGGCTAAAAGGCCGCCAACGATCTGTGAAGTCGACCGCCCGTACTCTTTGGCGGTCAACTTGAGCTCAAGGCTGAGCTTACGGTCGAGCCTGGCCATCCATTGATAGAACTCACCGCTGTAGCTCGCCACTTTTTGCTCATAGCCGTCGAGAACCTTCCTCCCGCTACGTTCCTCGATGGCATCCTCAAAACGGTCATAGCCGCTTTCGACCAACTCGCGGACGAGAACCGAAAACTTCTTGTTCTGCCCCTCAGCGAGCTCCTTGAGCGTTTCGTGCATCGATACAGGTACGTAAACGCCGACCGTCTGCAGAGCCCCCTTGATGCTGGTCACGGGCGCTGATCGTGAAGCCTGCGATGCACGAGGCAAAGCGGGTTCGTAATGACTACGCATAGACACCTCCTTTGGCGACACATCCTGGACAGATGGAACACTCAATGGTTCTGCCGCAGAAGCCACGAGTGGAGGAACGACGAGGTTGGACGAAAGTTCCGCCATGACCTTCCTGGCGAGCAGGTCTGGGGAAGGCGCCTGCACCTGAAGCAGATGGCCGTCCGGCAATGCGACCGTGCACTGATGAACTCCTGCCACTACCTGAAAATCCCCCGTTGTAGACACCCACGCAAGGTAATCTGCCCATGCTCTGAGCGGGGAGGACGTCAAATTGACATTACGTTTCATGGTAGACTTTGGCCATCGTGTAGGAAGCAATGACACGCCGTTAGGCGTTCGTATATCATCTTTATATCACTTGAGCTTGCAGGGACACAATTGATCGACGCTCATTTTTCCAGGGCTATCCATGGCTCAGTCAGCCGTTGGATGCACGATAATCCGCTCGAATTTTGCCTCTCTGCGCTCGACAATCCTGTGGAGCTTGGCGCAAGCCTGTTGCCAGCGATCGAGTCAGCGCTGGCCAACGTCGACGTGACGCTGGCAGATATCCAACGCCATGCCTGGATGAATCCCCTGATTCATTTGAAGGAAGTGTTCGATATCCATGAGCTGCCAGAAACGCCAACTGCCTTCATTCCTGTACCTGACGTAGCCACCACGGTAACAGCGCGGGCTTGTGCAGTGGCCTGCCTTGCTGCGCTTAACTCGGACACCATCTCCTATGGTTCCGAAAATGAGGGCCATCTGTTTGTAAATCTGGTCGTGCTGCCTGGCGATGATGATTTTGCGGACAAGTCCAAGGCCGACATGCGTGGCCATACCGACGGGGTTACATTCCCGATTCGCGGCCAATTGCATGAGTTTGACGAGCGCGTTGCGCCGTCGCCAGATTTCGTTTGCCTGAGCGGCCTTCGCAATCCCGATGAGGTCACAACAACGGTCATGCCCCTGTCGGCTGTTTTGCAGCAGTTGACCTATGACGAGATCAACGAGCTGACAAAACCTCAGTACGTAATTCGTCCGCAGAAAACCTTCAAGCGTGGACTGCGCAAACTCTTCGGCAAGGACAGCCCCTTACTGGACGCGATGGCAGGTATTCAGCTGCTTTTCGAAGGCGACGATGGGTACTGGATCCGGTACAGCCACAGCGCTGCGGACACTGATTATGATTCCGAATTGGCTACCCAGGCCGTCACACGGTTCGAGCAGGCCTGCTCTGAATGCTCCACCTCGGTTGTCATCTCGCCAGGGGATCTCCTGGTCGTAAACAATCGCGTCGGTCTACATGGCCGTGGCATGGTAGGCGGCGAAACAGGTGGCAACTCGCGCTGGCTACTACGTACGTACGGGCTGGATACCCGAAGCTTAACTCCAGAGCAACGCTATGATGGTAGCGCATTCAAGCTCTTCCCCTAACTGCTTCCGCAAGCCGAATACCTTCAATCAGCAAATGCATGAGTTTTTGATGGGCCGTTGCACACGATCTTGTGCAACGCCGCCTATAGGCAAGCGATGACTCGCACACACACAATGATTTGAACACAACCTACCCCTCCCACCTCCCGCGAAGTCTCTGTCCTCACGCAGAGAATCATTGCGCCCTGTCATAAATTGTCTCAGCTCAGTTCTGCATAATCGTTGAAATCATGGAGTCATACCGGTACTCCTAAGGCACCAGTTTCAGCAGGGAACGCACCATGCATTCAAGATTCAGGGTCATCGAAACAACCAGAATGGATGATGGCATCAAGCAATATCGAGTTGTAGATCTCGTCGAGGGAGGCTCTGCTAGCAAGCACGGTGTGTTCAAGATCAGGGGGGAAGCAGACGCCGTCTGTTCGAATCTGAATACCGAGCATCCACGTCAGATTGGTGTAAGTCGTACGTCCCTGAACCTATGATCCATTCGTTTCGGAACTCCAAGCGCCGGATGACTTTGTAGGACAGCTGCATGTCTATAGCGCAGTCGTGGATTCCCGCTCCGAAGTACGTCTTGAAGGCGCTCCTGGTTACCCTTGGTAGGGTTTTGGTCAGGAAGTGGGTACTTCCCATCCAGTATTTGAGCGTTCCAAAAGGATGCTCAACGGTCTGTCGGCGACGCCTCATCATCGTTGGATCATTTTCCAGTCGTACCTGCATCGCATCGACTACGGCTTCATGTTCCCAGCGCTTTACCCGGCGCTCCTTACCCGTCGTACATTGCTTGTGCATCGCGCAGGACTGGCAGCCGGAGAAGTAGTAACAATGCAGTAGCATGCCGTCTTCTACCGAAGAATGCCGCCGAGTCAGTAACTGTCCCGCAGGGCATCGATACGTGTCCGAAGCAGCAACGTAGATGAAGTCCTGCTTGCCAAATCGACCTTCGGCTTTGCTGCCCGATGTCAGGGGTTTCGGTACGAAGGTGGTGATGCCAGCCTGCTCGCAGGCAAGGATTTCCAGACTTTTGTAATGGCCTCGGTCGGCCACCACCGTTAGCGATTCAGCCTCGATTTCTTCACGCGCCTGGTTCGCCATATTGCTCAGTTGCCCACGATCATTACCAACGTTGGTCACCTCATGGGCAATGATCAAATGGTGCTTGTCGTCGACAGCTGTTTGGACGTTATAGCCAACCGTTCCGGTGCCTCGGCCGCTCGTGGCCATTGAGCGCGCATCTGGGTCGGTAAGGGAAATCTGCTGGTCTGGACTGTCGTGGAGCTGCGCCTCGATTTCCTTGAGTTTCTGCATCTGCTGTTTCAGCGTTTCGATTTTTTCTTTCAGTCGCTCGGCCTTGGCCTCGGCCACTTCGGGCGTTGCCCGATCCGCCGAATCCATCGCCGACAGATAACGGTCAATGCTCTGTTCGATCTGCTGCATGCGTGCCTTCACTTTGCCTTGGGTGAAGTTACGGTCACGATTGTTGACGGCTTTGAACTTGCTGCCATCGATGGCGATGATCGACTGAGAGAAGAGATTAAGGTTGCGACAAAGCACCACGAATTGCCGGCAGACGCTGCGAATAGCTTTGCCGTTGTCTTTGCGAAAGTCGGCGATGGTTTTGAAGTCAGGAGCCAAACGCCCCGTCAGCCACATCAACTCGACGTTGCGCTCGGCCTCACGTTGAAGCCGGCGACTGGACTGAATCCGATTGAGATAGCCGTAGATATAGATCTTCAGCAAGATCGCGGGATGGTAGGCCGGACGCCCCGTTGCAGCAGGGTCAACACCTTCAAACCCAAGTGCACCCAGATCGAGCTCATCGACGAAAACGTCGACCACTCGCACTGGATTTTCTTCGGCAACGTAATCGTCCAGGCACTCCGGCAGCAAGGTGACTTGCGCCCGAGCCTCACCTTCGATGAATCGCTTCATGATCGTCCCCGCCACGATCTCGACGATCAAAAGGTTAGACAATTGCAGGCGTTTTCACACAGCCTGGGTCGGATGCAGCCTCTTACGAAGGGCAACTGTCGGCTGAAGCGGTCATTTCTGACCGCTAGCAAGCAGCCTTATGCCTACACAGCACGCGGTGCTGGCTTGACGCCTATGAATGATGCCCGGCAACCAGGCATCACTCCCTGTTCAGCACATCGATGATCGGGCAAACGGCCCCGCCGTCGCCTGCATCGCATTTGTGCACCAGTCCACCCAGTGCCTGCCGCATTGCGGCAAGGTCGGCCATCTTTTGCTCGATCAGGGCCAGCTTGCGCACGGCCAGTGCCCGAGTTTCGCGACAAGTGCAGGCCGCATCCAGTGTCAGCCGTGTGCCCACCTCATCCAGCGTGAACCCCTGCGCCTGCGCCCTCTTGATGAAGCGCAGCCGTTTGACCTGCTCCGGTAGATAGCGCCGATAACCGCTGAGCGGCTTTGGCACCTCATCTAGCAAGCCGCGTCGCGGTAATAACGAACAGTCTCGATGTTCACCCCGGCAGCTGCCGCCAACTTGCCGATACTCAGCCCTGTTGCCATCACCCCCCCCCTTGATTCTGTACTCGGGTACGGAGTGTAAAGTGACCCTAGGTTAGATCGGTTCAATGGAGAAGACGGTGGCCCAGCAAATTGGCAAAGGCTCGCTGATCGCAGGCGCATTGGCCGCTATTAGTGCGTCGGTATGTTGTGTCGGGCCACTGGTACTGTTGGCGCTTGGCGTCAGCGGTACATGGATCGGTAGCCTGACGGCGATGGAGGCATACCGGCCATTCTTCATCGGCCTGACGCTGCTGTTTCTCGGGCTGGCCTTTCGCAAGCTTTACCTGGCGCCAAAGGTCTGCGCTGCGGACACGAACTGCACCAATCCGCGCACGATTACACATCAGCGCATCGTGTTCTGGATCGTCACTGGGCTACTACTCGGTCTGCTGGCCGTTCCGTGGCTGGCCCCGTTGTTCTATTGAGGGAGTCTCGCCATGCGCCAACTGCTAATTGCCGTCCTCGCCACCCAGGCCCTCGTCGCACTGGCGGCTCCAGCGCAAACCATCAGGCTCGACGTTCAGAACATGACCTGTCCGATCTGTCCGATCACGATCAAGAGATCGCTGGAGCAGTTGCCCGGCGTGAGTGCCGTCAAGGTCGATCTCGCCGAGAAGATGGCCATCGTCACCTATGACCCCGATAAAGCCAACTCTGAAGCGTTGATCAAGGCGACGACGCAGGCGGGTTATCCCTCCAGCGTGCACAAGTGAGGCAACCATGAGTGGCGTCATCCTCGAATCCGTATTGACCTGCCCGCATTGCGGTTTCGCCAAGCTGGAAGCCATGCCCACGGACGCCTGCCAGTTCTTCTACGAGTGTGGCAGTTGCAAAACCCTGCTACGCCCCAATCCTGGTGACTGCTGTGTGTTCTGTTCGTTTGGCACGGTGAAGTGCCCGCCGATTCAGGAGCAGCACGGATGCTGTGGTACGGGAATGACCTGAGTTCATTCGGTTTATCAGACGCCCCTGACGCGCCTCAAACCGTGTTTATGGGAGGTTAGTGTCATGTGGTATCGCGCTCTGATGCTCGTGGTGGTCTACCTGATTATCACCCTCAGCATCGGCTGGTTGTATACCCAGTGCTCTCCTGCATTGGATTTGATCCGACGAGAGAAGTGCTGCTGCAACCATTCATGGAGCTGGACGAAAGCCCCCTCTTCCATCGATCCTTTGTCAATCAACCCACGCTCGCCACGCACCAATAGCGGCAATTGACCACGTCAGTACGATGAGCACCGCAGCATGCTTATTCACTTGGCGCTTCAAATCTCTAGCCTCCCACTCCGCAACAGTCACTAACGGTTTCTTTAGACTCACTAGCCCTACCTTTCACGGGGGCCATGTACCCAAAGTTGGCTGTATTTCCCCAAAGTCTGCATTTGCCTTTGGTGCTGACGACACTGCCAAGACATTCAATCTGCCTCCTCTCAAGCATCAATACAGTCAAACACTGGTTGGGTTGCCTACGCGGCTAAGCCCTGATTTGTTGGCATAAAGAATGCTGGGCATTCATATACGATTCATTGAGTGGTTCAAGCGGCTACAACTGGCGAAGCAGTACGCACAGGACACTCCCATGCAACCATCATCAACTTTATTCAGACGCAAACCCTGGGGAGCTGCCGACTCAATTGCGCCGACCAAACCATCCCACCTTCTGCGCTGGTTTTCGATCATCAGCTTCATCCTCATCAGTTCGATAGCTATTGGGCTGGGTTTTGTGTCGACGCGTTTCTTGGTCAACGAAAGTCTGGAACGCGATGCCCTGTTGTCAGCACAATTTATCCAGACAATCGCCGTGGGTGAGTTACGTCATCACGGGTTGTCCGGGATGCGGATGGGTGACGTTCTGGCAGCTACCCAATATGGAATGCTGTCGGAAGAAATGGCGAAGAAAAGGCACCATGCGCGCTTCGAGTTCCTCGACCACCTTTCGCATCTCCCGGATTCACTCCTCATCAATATCTACTCCCCTCTTCGGACAGTAATGTGGTCGACTAATCCGCAGCTTATTGGGCAAAAATTTCTGAACGACGAGTCACTTGAAGCGGCATTCAGCTCGAAAGACCGGGTCTCCACCAAATACAGCAATGCTGATGAACGCCGCCCCGAACAGCAATTTTCGCTCGCTCCCAAAATGTTTTTCATCGAGAGCTACATCCCTCTGGTAGATGATCTGGGGAATACTCTGGCGGTGGTGGAAATTTACAAGGAACCAGCCGATCTAAGCGAACGCCTCAATCGTGGCCACTGGATTATCTGGCTGTCTACTGCGATGGGCGGTCTGCTGCTTTATTTCGGGCTGTATTGGCTTGTGCGACGGGCATCGATTCAACTGGCGTCGCAGGAAGCGCAACTCGTCGCCAACAAGACCTACGTGGGCTTGGTTGAGATGTCTACAGCAGTCGCTCATAGTCTGCGTAATCCCTTGGCCTGCATCCGCTCCAGCGCAGAATTGGCAAACGACATGGACGGCCAACCCGCGAAGAAGAACATCGACGATATTGTCAGCCAGGTGGATCGCATGTCGCAGTGGGTACATGAGTTGTTGATGTGCTTGCGACCGATCCGTGGAGAGGCGGAACTGGTGGAGCCGATGATGGTGGTACAGGCCGTGCTGGCCAGTTTCAGCCCGCAACTGGCTCAATCAAGAATCCAGGTCGAGTTCAAAAATGAACCCACCCCCCGGATCATCAGTAATCCACTGTTGCTTTCTCAAATTCTGAATAGTGTCATCGCCAATGCGATAGAAGCAATGCAGGGTGGGGGGAAACTAACCATCCAGGCCAATGTTGATGAAACCCATCAATGGCTGCATCTCACCATTGATGACACCGGGAATGGAACGTCACGGCAAGAAGAAATGATGGCTTCCAAAACTTTCTACACCACCAAGCAAGGCAAGCTGGGCATCGGGCTAATTATGGTGAAGCAGATCATGGAAAGTTTTGGCGGAGAAGCCAGCCTGACCCACCATGAACAACAGGGAACATCAGTGCGCTTGAGTTTCAGGGTTGTGGAAAGAAGAGCCCGCGCATTGCCCTAACCCTCGTCTTCACACAGCCGCCCTCGCAGACCTGTGGGGAAAAAGCACTGACTCGCGTTATCCCGTATAGCTTTTTCGGAAGACCGCTAAGGGTTGGATGCGCCTCTCACGAAGGACAACTGTCGGCTGAGGCGGTCATTTCTGACCGCTAGCAAGCAGCCTTATGTCTACCCGGTACGCGGTGCTGGCTTGATGCCTGTGCATGATGCCCTGCAACCAGACATCACTCCCTGTTAAGCACATCGATGATAGGGCAAGAGGCCCCACCGACGCCTGCGTCGCATTTCTGCACCAGTGCGCCCAGCACCTGCCGCATTGCGTCAAGGTCGGCGATCTTTTGCTCGATCAGTGCCAGCTTGCGCACGGCCAGCGCCCGAGTCTGGCTACACGTGCACGCCGTATCAAGCGTCAGCAATGCGCCCACCTCATCGAGCGTGAATCCCAGCGCCTGCGCCCTCTTGATGAAGCGCAGCCGTTTGAGCTGCTCCGGTAGATAGCACCGACAACCGCTGAGCGGCTTTGGTGGCTCATCCAGCAAGCCGCGTCGCTGGTAATAGCGAATAGTCTCGATGTTCACCCCGGCAGATTGCGCCAACTTGCCGATACTCAGCTCTGTCGCCATCACACGCCCCTTGATTCTGTACCCGGGTACGGGGTGTAGAGTGACTCTAGGTTAGATCGATTCAATGGAGAAAACGATGGCCCAACAGATCGGCGGATCCTGAGGTGTTAACCAAGGCGACGACGAATGCGGATTATCCCTTCACCGTGCACAAACGAGGCAACCATGAGCGCCGTCATCCTCGAATCCGTGTTGACCTGTCCACATTGCGGTTTCGCCAAGCAGGAAGCCATGCCCACGGACGCCTGCCAGTTCTTCTACGAGTGTGGCAGTTGCAAAACCCTGCTACGCCCGAATCCTGGTGACTGCTGTGTGTTCTGTTCGTTTGGCACGGTGAAGTGCCCGCCGATTCAGGAGCAGCACGGATGCTGTGGTACGGGAATGACCTGAGTTCATTCGGTTTATCAGACGCCCCTGACGCGCCTCAAACCGTGTTTATGGGAGGTCAGTGTCATGTGGAATCATGCTCTGATGCTCGTGGTGGTCTACCTGATTATCACCCTCAGCATCGGCTGGTTGTATACCATTGCGCTCCTGCATTGGTTTTGATCCGATGGGTGCCGTTCGGTCAGTCCGCATTTGGTACCATTTGCAGCAGGTAGCTTTATCCCAATCACAGTCGTTGGGAGAGTAGCTGCAATGGGTCGTTTTCTACCCTTCGCAACAGACAGAAGTCGGCCAAAAACATCATTTAACATTGTCCGTCTGCTAAGTCGTCCCCAGTTTCCTATCTGCCTTGTTTTGCCGTGTGCCTCCCTGTAGCAAAGCGTTAGCTTAGGTCTTCAATCCCGCTGGTTGGCATCCGGACGAATGTTCCCCAAATGTGGGGAATCTCATCTTTTTGGGGGTAGATTCAGGGACAGTTTCCATCTGAAAGAAGTAGCCTTGAACGTAGCGTTGCAGGCCAAAGGCGCATCCAAATGCCCTTCACTCAAATGGCTTAATTATTGCCTTACAGCTCATATGAGCTCATGACTTTCACAGCTCCCAATTTACCAAGCACCAAATTAAAAACAACGGTTATGGGAGGTTAGTGCCATGTGGAGTCACCCTCTGATGCTCGCGATTGTCTACCTGGCTATTACCCTCAGCATCGGCTGGTTGTTTACCATTGCTATCCTGGAGTTGCTTTGATCCAATTGGTGACGATCAATCGATCCGCATTTGGTGCCGTTTGCAGCAGGTAGCTTTGTCCCGATTCAACACACCTATCTTTCTCTATCGTGGTAATACGTTGTAGTGCGCGAAGAATGGAGAGTTTTCTTTATAGCCATAATTGGACTATAAGATAAAGGTGGTGTCGCGCCCTACATGGGCGTGCGGATTGAAACTTCCCAGGGCACTCCTGTATGCCCAGATTGTTATGTCACTCCTCACACGGGCGTGTGGAGTGAAGCTTCCCGTGGCATGAGGAAGACGACTATCCGACGGATGTCGCACCCGACATGTTTTCGCGCATTGAACAGCTACCGCACCTCGCTTGAAGCAGTTTCGGCCCCGTTTGACCATCGGAGTGCGGCCGAGCTTCGCATCTAGGTGACGCTTAAGCTCGCCTTCAACCAAAATCATCAGGCACGCGATCAAAGCCTATTCTTCGCTGAAACAGCGATTAAATTCCACCAGGACAACCTGCGATAGCCTATAGGCGACTATACCTTCTGGGGGAGACTCCTAATTCGAGCTTAATCAGTAGCAAAAGGTTGTTTTGTAAGCAGAGGTCGCGGTCTCGCTGGCGTGGAAAGCAAACCGAGAAGGAGGGCCAGATGGCCTACGGAATTCGATTGCTGATCTGGGGCGAACGCGCTTGTTTTACCCGGCCAGAAATGAAGGTGGAGCGAGTCTCTTATGACGTGATCACGCCCTCTGCTGCGCGCGGTATTCTCGAAGCCATACATTGGAAACCAGCAATTCGCTGGTCGGTGGATAGAATTCAGGTTCTCAAACCGATTCGATTCGAGTCACTGCGGCGTAACGAGGTGGGTGGAAAACTATCCTCAGACAGTGTTGATAAGGCCATGAAGGCCAACCGCACAGACGGTCTGATTACCTTTGTCAATGAACACCGCCAGCAGCGCGCGGCCACCATCCTGAGGGATGTCGCCTATGTCATCGAGGCACACTTCGTGCTGACCGAAAAGGCCGATGACAGCGATTCTATAGGAAAACACCTGGATATTTTTAATCGTCGCGTTCGCAAGGGGCAGTACTTCCATTCGCCCTGCTTGGGGGTGCGCGAGTTTCCCGCCAATTTCCAGTTACTTGAGCCCGGCACAGTCGAACCGATTGCCGATGCAGCGTTGGCCGGGTCTCGTGATCTGGGCTGGATGCTGCATGACATCGATTTTGCTGATGGCAAAACCCCACATTTTTTCCGGGCGCAGATGCTTGACGGCCTTATCGAAGTGCCGCCCTTGATCACGGCAAAGGTCAAGGCATGATCCTCGCTGCGCTCAATGACTATTACCTGCGCCTGGCCGGGCAAGACAAGATACCTGTGTTTGGCTACAGCAAGGAGAACATCAGCTATGCGTTAGTACTGTCGGCCAAGGGCGATCTGGTGGATGTGCTGGATGTGCGCGACAACTCCGGCAAGAAACCGCAACCTAAGCGCCTAACTGTTCCTCAATCAGAAAAACGAACGCTCGCAATCAAGCCCAATTTTCTTTGGGATAAGTCCAGTTATGTATTGGGCGTCAGTGCTAAGGCAATCGGGCGCACCAACCAAGAACACCAGGCTTTCAAGACTCTACATCAGCAATGCCTAATTGATGAACTTGATCCCTCCCTTCAAGCACTTTTGGCTTTTCTTGAGAGCTGGTCTCCTGATCGATTTCAAGCGCCACCGTTCAGTGAAGAAATGCTCGATGCCAATTTTGTGTTCCGCATCGAGGGTGAACAACGCTACCTGCACGAGCAACCTGCCGCGCAACTGCTCAGAGCCAAGCTGCTGACGAATTCTAAAAGTCATGAAGGTTTATGCCTGGTGACTGGCCAGTGTCTGCCATTGGCGCGTCTTCACCCTGCTATAAAGGGGGTTAATGGTGCCCAGAGTTCCGGTGCTTCCATCGTCTCCTTCAACCTGGACTCCTTTTGCTCCTACGATAAAAGTCAGGGCGCAAACGCCCCTATCTCCGAGGTCGTGGCTTTCGCCTACACAACGGTGCTTAACCATCTGTTGCGACGGGATGTACATAACCGCCAGCGCATGCAAATTGGTGATGCCAGCGTCGTGTTCTGGGCCATAGCCGATACCTCAGAGGAGGCTAGTAATGCCGAACTGATGATTGCTGACCTGCTCAGTCCAGCCAGCGACGATGCCCGGGAAGCCGCCAAGTTACGTTGCATACTGGATGCTGTAGGTAAGGGCCGCTCCTTACGTGATCTGGGGTTACAACTTGAAGAGAACACGCAGTTGTTCGTGCTGGGTCTGGTACCGAATGCTGCTCGCCTGTCAGTCCGTTTCTGGCAGACAGGCAGCTTGAGTTTTTTTGCACAACGCCTGGCCGAGCATTACCAGGATCTGCATATCGAGCCGGCGCCTTGGAAAAACGAGCCGGCGATCTGGCGCGTGCTCAACGCTACGGCCCCTAGCCGAGATGGCAAAGCTAAGGCCGAAGATGTTGCGCCACAACTGGCCGGTGAAGTGACCCGCGCCGTTTTGACCGGTAGCCGCTACCCGCGAAGCCTGCTAACCAACGTGATCATGCGTATGCGTTCCGATGGAGATGTCTCCGGTCTGCGGGTGGCGCTGTGTAAGGCAGTCCTGAATCGCGACCTGCGCCTTGGCATCAAGGGAATCAACGAGGAGGTGCCTGTGAGCCTCGATAAGGAAGCCAGCAACATCGCTTATCGCTTGGGACGGTTGTTCGCAATATTGGAAAGCGCCGAGCGCTATGCCTTCGGCACTAATATCAGCATCCGTGATCGCTATTACGGCGTGGCGTCAGCAACCCCTGCCACAATTTTTCCAATGCTGTTGCGCAATATGCAAAACCAGCTGGCCCAGCTGCGTAAGGAAAGCCCGGGGTTGGCCCATCATCTGGAGCGCGAGATAGGCGAAATCATCGATGGCTTCGGTACCCAATTCCCACGCGGATTGAAACTTGAGGATCAGGGGCGTTTCGCCATCGGCTATTACCAACAATCCCAGGCACGCTTTAGCCCTATCAGCGAAGCCAGCATCAATAAGTCGCCCGACAAAGAGCAAGGAACAGAGTAATGAGTATCATCGCCAACCGTTACGAGTTTGTCTTCTTGTTCGATGTCATTAATGGCAATCCGAATGGCGATCCGGATGCTGGCAACCTTCCGCGCCTCGACCCTGAGACCAGCCGGGGGTTAGTCTCCGATGTTTGCCTCAAGCGCAAGATCCGCAACTACGTCAGTCTGGAGAAAGAGAGCGGTGCGGGTTACGCCATTTATATGCAGGAAAAATCTGTACTGAATAGTCAGCACGAATTGGCATGGAAGGCCTTGGATATCGCACCTGATGTCAAGGATGGTTACAAAAAGTTGCCTAAGGACTTGGCGAAGGCCAAGGAGCTGACCGACTGGATGTGCGTCAACTTCTTCGACGTGCGTACTTTTGGCGCGGTGATGAGCACAGGCGTTAACTGCGGTCAGGTGCGAGGCCCGATTCAAATGGCCTTTGCCACCTCCATCGATCCGGTGGTGCCCATTGAAATCGCCATCACCCGCATGGCCGTGACCACGGCGAAAGAAGCCGAGGAGCAAGGCGGTGACAATCGCACAATGGGCCGTAAACACATCATCCCCTATGGACTGTACCGCGCCCACGGTTTTGTCTCGGCCAAGTTGGCCGAGCGGACTGGTTTCTCTGAAGACGATCTCGAATTGCTCTGGCGCAGCCTGATCAACATGTTCGAACATGACCGATCCTCTACCCGTGGTGAAATGGCGGCACGCAAGTTGATCGTATTCAAGCACGAACATCCTATGGGTAATGCGCCGGCCCATGTGCTGTTCGATACAGTGAAGGTCGCTCGGGTGCCTGGTGAGACCGATACGCCCGCCCGCAGCTTCGGTGACTACCAGGTAACTATCAACAGAGATTCCCTGCCAAAAGGTGTCAGCGTACGGGAGCTGATCTAAAGGGGACGGGTATGGAAGATACAGAGCAGCCAAGGTCAACCAAGGGCTGACAATCCTCTCAATGTGGTATAGGTCGTACGTCCCTGAGCCTTTGATCCACTTGTTTCGGAACACCATGCGTTGGATGATTTGTAGGACTGCTCATACCTACAGCGCAGTCATGGATTCCCGCTCCGAAAGTACGTTTTGAAGGCGCTCCCGGTTAAGTCGACGTCACTCATCCTTGGCTTCTTCTCGGGCCTGATAGGTCATCTTCAGTCGTGAGCTTTGTACAGTACACTACAAGCTGCCGCCTTCCGCCACAGTGACAATCGGCCAGAAGCGGCCCTTCTCGACTAGTTAAATCCATGCCGCCTCAGGGCAAGCAGCCCCTACCGAAAACGGTCGGTGAAACGGGGCCGCTACTATTTCCATAAATGGGGCATTTCACCCACCCACCGGGCGTTTACCACCTGATGTGAGGAATATTCCCCCGCCTCACCTTCCTCTCGCCTGAAACACTCGGAACATCCTGCTAATGGATTTGAGCTTTTTCTTCGCCCTGATGAAATGGCTCATTAGTTGCAGCCCCCAAATACCCGCAATAGCTGTCGTCCCGCACATCATGAAGACAACGGGGCTTGCCAGGTTCGGCATGACGCGAGGGGTGAAAAATGAAAAGCACGACACCAGCATGCAGCTCCATCGCCTCCAATCAGGAGCTTCTTATGAGTTCCATGATCAGGATTGGCATCGTTGATGATCACCCGCTGTTAAGGGATGGGATCACAATGGCGCTGAAGAAAATAGCTGACTTTCAGGTGCTCGAGCAGGGCGGGTCTGCCGATGATGCCCTGGCAATTGCCGCTCGTTTTGCGCCGAATGTGTTGCTGATGGATGTAAACATGCCGGGCGACAGCTTTGCTGCCGTGCGAGCGATCTCGGCTTCTTCGCCGACCGTTAAAGTGTTGATGCTGACGGTATCCGAGTCCATCGAGGACGCCTATTCCGCTCTCGAAGCAGGCGCACAGGGGTATGCATTGAAAGGCATAAGCGGTCGTGAGCTTGTACAGATCATCAGAAACGTTGCCGCTGGTGAAACCTTCATTACACCTAAACTTGCCAGCAAGCTGTTAAGCAATTTCAGAAAACACGCGGGTGACAAGCAAAAGGTCGAGCTGACTCATCGCGAAGAACAAGTTATCCGGGAGGTATCGAAGGGCCTGACCAACCGCGAGGTTGCGATCAAGCTTGAGCTCTGCGAGAAGACCATCAAGCACTACATGACAAATGTCATGTACAAGCTACGCGTTCGTAACCGGACGCAGGCAGTCGCAGCAGTGAGACGGCATTGGGAGAGTGACCATATACCTGGCTTGTGTGGCGCTCTTCAACGCCGCGACTTGAATGACAACGGGTAGCCAGATAACGAGTCATAAGCGCTTGCGGTGACTTGAGTGCAATGATGATTTTGGCACGGGTGATCAGATTTTGAACTGCGCCCTGGCTTTGGTTCCGGCATGGGGCGCCGATTCAATGGTGAATATTCCGCCGAGGGACTCGACGCGATAGCGCATGCCGACAAGACCCAGATGAGTTCTGCCTCGACCTGGCACACTCGGTTTCTCGGTTGAAATACCCACTCCCGCATCCTCGACCTGCACTTCCAGCAGGCCTTCGGAGTGAGAGGCGCTGAGTTTTTGGCCTTTTCCACCGGCGTGAATATAGGCATTGTTCAATGCTTCCTGGGCGAAGCGGTAAATACAGATTTTATGTGCTATCGGTACGTCGTCTGGAAGCGTATCAAGCTGCAGATTAACTCGCGTCTCGGTTCGCTCTTCGTGCCGCTGAACCAGCAATACCAGCGCATCGTGCAGGGTCAGATCATTGACTTCCGGAAGTGCCAGGCCGAGTGATATTTCCCGCACTTCGTTTAAAGCATCCTCGCCGGCACGCCTGATCATTTCGACGGCTTCCCCATCTGAGGCGCCTTCCGAATTTTCGAGCTCTTCAAGGCGAAGGAGAATAAGTGCCAACAGCTGAGCAGGGCCATCATGAAGATCTGCCCCGATCCGGCGAAGAGTGAGTTCATTGATTCTGGAAAATTCGCGATTGGCGGTAGTGACTTTGTGCTGAAGGGCGGCATTATTCGAGTGCAACCTGGCTTGCTCATCCATTCGCCATTCAAGAGCTGTTTCCTGCTGCTTGATTATCTTGTCGCCACGCCGAACGATAAAAAACAAAAGCAAAATCATGGCCATCGTTGCTGTACCAACAATCGCCCATACTTTCTTGCGAACGCTATTGATTTCTCGCTGTAACGCTTCCGCGGTTTCGTAGAACTCACCAACCGCAATAATCTTTCCAGTACCCGCTTCGCGCAGTGGAGCAAAAATTTCATAGAGCGGAATATTCAGGCTTCGCTCAAAAGCATCCTCAACATCATCCGCAGTATCATCCTCAAGATCATTGTCCAGTTCTGTATAGATCATGCCGGTGAGCGCCTGTGAGATCTCCTCTGTCGGAAATTTTTTTTGAACCGCGGATTTGTCGGTGCTGTAGACAATCGTGCCGTCTGGGAGCCAGATCTTCACCGAGATAACATGTGTACTCAACGAGGTGCTGGACAGCAGGTTATCAATGGTCTGAATAGTTCCATCGGGGAGTTCCCTGGCAGTGGTTAATTCCTGGACGAAAGGTTCGAGAAAGTTCTCCATATAACGCGCGCCCGTCTCTGCCGCCGTTTGAACCGTTGCATCCTCGATACTCTGGCTGACGAGATTTCCAACGAGCGTCATGGTCAACCCCAGAATGATTGTGGCGCAGATCACGAACTGGGTTGAGCGGCTTAAATGGCGCAATTTCGCAAGGGTTCCCTGTCTCCCGGGCACTGCGTCACTGAACGTTTGGCCAGCCTCTGATTCGACCAAGGTCTGATCCGTTTCTTTGACCAGGGTCTCAGAATGTGATTGGGCTTTCGTCTCTGTACGCATCCGGGCAGTACCTCAATACTCATTTTCAATGGAGTGTATAGCCAGCTTTTGAGGTTGAAGGCGGGAGGCGCGAGGAATAGTTTAAAAAGACTCTCGATCAATCTGGAAATCGCTATTTCCGGCAACAAAAGCCGGGGGTTATTACCAATAGTGTGGTCGGCCATTTGCGCCCTGTACTCCCCAGCCTGCCCCTCGTTCGACCGAATAGTGATGGCGCACTTACCAGCTCGCGCCTCGTGCTTCGAATGTGGGTCGTCGATTTCGAGCTCACGAACGGGCGTACTTCATCGCTGTGGACGGGCTCGGTTGTGGAGGAGCGTTTCTATCATCCCCTATCCCTCATCACGTTGACGTCGACACAGCCAGATGTGAACGCACCACGGAGCACGCTAGCATCCGCTTTTGACGGTGCGCGGCAGCTAACTCGAACCGAAGGAACGGCAGATGTGGATTGGGATGGCAAAGTCCTGTTAGCTCGCCATGCTGAGCCTACCCACTACTGACACGCTCTGTTCAACCAGTGAGTTGCTCGATCAGATCGAAATTCTTCCGCTCTTTGCCTGAGAAATTATTGCTTCTTAAGTAACAGCAAGAGCAGAGCTGTGGCGGCAAGCAATGCCCCCATGAGGAACGTGCTGTCCGATCCAATGCTTTGCCATAGCCAGCCCGCAAGAACGCTAGCGATCAGCATGCAAACACCACTGACCAGATTGAAGATACCGAAGGCGGTGCCCTTGAGTTTTCCAGGCGCTTTATCGGCTACCAGCGAGGCAAGAATGCCTTGGCTGAATCCCATATGAAGCCCCCACAATGCAACGCCCAGCATCATCGTAAAAACGGAGCTGGACTGAGCAAGCACCAGATCCGCAAGGACGAGTAAGCCCATGCCCACACAGAGCAGCCTGGTGCGACTGATACGATCCGATAGCCAACCTGCGGGGTATGCGGACAGCGTATAAAAAAGTGCCATTACCACCATCACCAGGGGAATCCAGGTGACCGACAAGCCCATCTGCTGCGCCCGTAAAACAAGAAACGCTTCACTGAACCGGGCAAGTGTAAACACCCCACCAACGACGACAACCCACCAGTACCCGGAGGAGAAATCGTGAAGGACACGCCAATGAATCGGAGAGCGAAATTTGTGTTCGCCGCCAGCGTGTACGGGCTCTTTTACTCCTGCGACAATCAGAGCCACCGCTATTGTTGCTGGAATCACTGCAAACCACAGCACAAGCTGTATATCGGCGAGCAACAACATCAACAAGATGGCCAGAACGGGGCCAAAAACAGCCCCTAGGGTATCCATCGATTGGCGCATTCCAAAGCAGGCGCCACGGATCTCTGGTGGCGACACATCGGCGACCAGGGCATCTCGTGGCGCTCCGCGAATACCTTTGCCAATGCGATCCAGAAAGCGTGCAGTAAAGACCACTTCAACCGAGTGAGCCATGGGGAAAAGTGGCCTGGTCAGAGCGGCTAAACCATATCCGAGCAGCAACAGTCCTTTGCGTCGGCCGATAAAGTCGCTGATGGCGCCTGAGAATATTTTGACGAGCATGGCAGTCGACTCAGCAACCCCCTCGATCACCCCAACGGTCAATGCACTCGCACCCAATGTCGTGACCAAAAATACGGGTAGTAAGCTGTGTACCAGCTCAGACGATAGATCCATGAATAGGCTGACAAAGCCCAACGCCCATATCGTGCGCGGAATACGAAGACGCTCAGCGTTGGCTTGTGGGCTTTCGCTACTCATTTTTTCATCCTTTACTCATCGGCACCGAGGAACGACTGTGAAAGGCAGAACTCGTCTACTTAGTAGCGTTTGTAGGCGAACCAAGCACCCGCCAGGACTGCTCCCCAAACCAGAACAATGACCAAAGCAGCCACTTTATTCACTGGACGCTTGACATGATTTTTTTCCCACTCACTTGCCTTTAGTTGGCTCGCCTCAAGCACATGCGGTGGCATCAGTCGGATTGCGAGCAGAATGCCAAGCGGCAATATGATGACGTCGTCTAGATACCCCAGTACCGGAATGAAATCGGGAATCAGGTCGATTGGGCTCAACGCATAGGCCACGACAAAAACTGCAATCCACTTGGGCAGCCATGGCATTTGTGGATGCTGATAACAAAACCAGAGAACCATGGTTTGACGCTTGAGATTCTTGGCCCAGCGACGCAAGTGTTCGAGGATATCTTTCATTCGGTGCTCTTGCTTATGGAGGGGCGCTCGAATCGATCTCACGAATCAGCCCGTGTGCATGCGCCGCCTCAATTCTATGGTCGTTGGAACAACGCTACACATCGGTAAACCGCAATGTAAAACGGCTCCCGCCATTTGGATTGGGCTCATGTTTAACCCCCCACCCAAGGTGATCTGCAACGCGTTTGACAATTGATAAGCCCAGGCCCGAACCATCGGTGAAATCATCATCCCCCCTGACAAATCGATCAAACAGGCGCGCTTGTACCGCATCAGGTAACCCCGCACCGCTGTCCTCCACAACAATATGCGATGAGTTAAGGTAAAGGGTGATTATGCCCCGCTCCGTATGCTGACAAGCATTTCGCAGTAGATTGCTGAGTGCGATAGTGACCAGTTCGGGGATGGCGTTGACCGTCACCTTCTCAACCGCAACAAGTTTAAACTCTAGACTCTTGCCTCTCAGCAGGGGCTGACAACGCTCCAGCTCATGCTCAACAAGCGGCCTCAAATCGATGGGAACGCAGTCTGTGTTTTCCGGAGCTCGAGCTAACTGCAACAACGCCCCGACTTGCTGTGCCGTATCTGCCGCATTACGCCTAATACGCTCAGTCATGACGAGAAGATCTGGACGATCTTGTAGACGGCTGGTGAGAATCTCAGCAGCCCCCAGCATGATCGTCAGCGGCGTGCGCAGCTCATGACTGACATCAGCGGTAAACCAGCGCTCGCGTTGAAGCGCAAGACTCAACTGGGTCGTTCTGTCGTCAATGGCCCTCGCTAACACACCAATTTCATCGGTGGCCTCAAGACCTGGCAATGATCCATCTCTGCGCGCGCTTTGTACTGCGCTGGCTAACTTGGTCAGTGGCAAAATGACTCGGTTAGCGCTAACCCTACCAATCAGGATGGCTAAACCGATCCCTCCCAGAAATGCGATACCTAAAGTGATGTAGGAGGATGACTCAATGGATTCGAAGTCGCTCTGGTCATCAACCACCGCATAACGCTCACCATTGGCCTCTCCCAACAAAACATGCAGTGCTCTACCGTTCAACTTCAGCTCATGAGTCCCATTCGCCATTTTCTGGAGGGGCTCGGGGATAAGAGCCCCTTTGAAAAAGCTGAGATCCAGGGTTTGTGACTGGACGACACTATAGGAGTCTGCCGCCCATAATTCCGCTGCATGGGCTAATCGTTTATCAATGAGCTCCTTTTCAATATTCGCGACGACAAAAAATGCGGCACCAGTAAAAAAACCCACGATGATCACTGCAAGCAGTACATAGGCGGCAACCATTCGACCACGTAACGAGTCACTGTGGAACATGATGGTCAACCAGGCGATAGCCGACTCCCGGCACAGTAAGAAGCATCGGTGGAGAAAGTGGGAAGGATTTATCGATGGCCTGCCTCAGAGCATGAATGTGGCTTCGTAAAGCATCACTGAGCGGCGGATCGTCCTTCCAAAGCTCCTGCTCCAACTCTTCCCGAGTGACCAAGTTTGGGGCGGCCCGAAGCAATGCCGTCAGCATTTTGTAACCAAAGGGTGTCAGCTCCAACCGTTGACCGGCACGGCGTGCTTCGAAGAGCCCCGTGTCGAACTCCAATTCACCAAAACGCAGTATCTGGCCGGTAGATGACGTACCAGCTCGTCTGACCAGGGCATGAAGACGTGCTTCCAGTTCAATCAGAGAGTAAGGCTTGACCAGATAGTCATCAGCCCCTGCCTGCAGCCCATCCACTTTGTCATGAACCGTATCGCGCGCGGTGAGCATCAACACGGGAGTGTCACAACGAATATCTTCTCGTAAACGTCGACATACTTCCAAGCCATCAAGCTCCGGAAGCCTGCCATCCAGCACGATCACATCAAAACGTTGCTCCGCTATGCGAGCCAGCCCGCCGTGCCCAGTGCGGGCGTTATCTAGCTCATGCCCAAGAGGTTCAAAATACTCATACAGGTTGGCCACGATGTCTGGATTGTCTTCAATAATCAAAATTCGCATGGCATGGCCTTTTTATCTAATTCAGACTGAATGTCTCGTACAGCTTCATACGCGGAGCAGTTCCCTGTCACAGCTGATAAATACTGCTACGACCACTCACTTAGAAGCAGATTGGCTTCTACATTTAGGTTCCATCGTAAAGGTACGTGAAGCATCCACAGCGCCTAGGTTTTCCAGCGTACGCCGCCCAATCAGCACGGGACAATTCATCTTGCCTCGATTTTTGAGTGAGAATTGCTCGTTATAGACATGATCGCCAATACAGATACTCATCAACACAACCGGCCTGTGCTCCGCCCCACCCGCACCTCGAACCTTGATTCGGCGCTCAACCTTACGTTCAAACGGCGTACTGACCTGTTTTCCAGTCTCGGAGTCCTTAACCTCGACGTTGAATCGAACCCACTTTTCACCATCTTTCTCAAATAGCTCAAGATCCTTGGCATCCAGAGAGGAGGTCAACGCTCCCGTGTCGAGCTTGATCTTCACCGAAATGTTCTCAGGCTCCAACACTCCCTCCTCAACCCATCCAAATACCTTCGCCGGGATTTTAGTCTCCGACGCAGAGAAAACGGGTTGTGCCAGTAACAGTCCAAGAACGCCTGCTACAAGCCATTTTTCAATTGAACAAGCCATATCGGTGTCCTCTAAAACTCGAGGAACTCAGTCTGCATTTAGCACCGTCAAGAACCCGTTAACACCATCTTCAACGCCCCAAAGCTCCCGACAACGGTTTCTTCACAGCGGCTCTGGCAGGGTGGCTATCAGGTGAGCAATGCAGTGGATAGGCCAAGCAGAATGACGTTATTTTCAGTAGTTTGAAATTGCGCAGATTGTTCATTCGCGCAGGGGCGAATGTAATTATTGGATTGGCATACCCTGCGTGGCACCATTTTTATCTGGTGACGGCTAAAAATGGCCGGAATTATAAAGTTAATCACGTAGGCCACTCTTGTGATAACGCAGGCCTAGCGATTGAAACTGACGCCGACATCCATCGGACACAATCGGCGCTCAAAGAGGTAAAAGCTGGACAGCATATGGATACAACTCACAGCCGAGGCTTGAAAATAATGTTCAGAATGAACTCACATAAAAATAGCACCCCCAGCGGAAGGTTGCTCGACTGGACGAACGCGTGGACGTTATCGGAAGACTTTGTGGCTTGTAGCAAGTGCAAGTCCATCCAGACAATTCGGCATGCAGATACGCCTTTCCAGCATAACGCTGGATGTTCTAATGCCAAAGAGTGTACTAGTCCTTGGGGAGACCTAAGGAACATATTGAGCGACTTACCATTCACGCCCAGTTAAAGCTAGCGGTGGCGTCATCCGCGCTGGGAGGGGGCGCCAAGCGCTACGCGAAACCCCACGTAACCGCCTGCTAAATATTCGGATGCGTCCGGGCATCCCGTGTTGCGCAACTAAACCGGTTGGGTTGCAGCAATAGAGAGACATCGTGTGGCGTATGCTGCGAGGAACTCTTTCATCAATGTGTCAACGAGTCCTTTGTCGATTAGCCAAGTCCCGTAACTTGTCTTTGCGACCGTAGCACAGCACTACGTGCCTGCCGTGTGGGCGTCAATGTGGGTTTACCGGACGCTTACCGTTAGCAGCCTTTTGTGACTGATTGAAAGTAACCAAAAATTATCTAGCCCCCTATGCACGCAGTGCCCATACAAGACCCTTTGTATTGGCCATTAACACTGGCGCTCGCTGCAACCGACTGCCCATAAAAGCTTATAAGTGCGTGAGAAAGTTACGCACAACTTTTAGCCCCCTCCACGACGTCCTGCCGACCGAACACAATCTCCCTATCGCAGTAGTGAATCAACGATACATCGCTGGTATTCTCGCAGCCACGCTCGCCAATCATTAAGGGATGAAGGCGAAAATAAAAGCCCCGAAGACGCGAACCTTCAGGGCTTTGCATTTTTGCATCACTGTCACCGTTATTGGTTGCCGCGAATACGACCGCACGACTCGCAGCATTAGCTCGCCTAATCAAACGACTTCCAAGTTTTTAACGTAAGCGAACGGCAATCACCTCTTGCCGACGGGTATCTCTGGAATGCCCTCAGCGAATGCACGACGACCTCAGGTTCCTAGGTTCACCCCCCCTTCACACTACGGAAAAAATCCCTTGCCCCGGAGTGCGAAGGTCAGTCGCGCAGGCACTGCGTGATCCACTGTGCTCGGGGCGCGACTGATGTCCGGTTCTGCGTCCATCCGCCAACTTAACGCCCGAGCGGGCCAACGGGTTGCCTTGTTCCCAAGGCGCCCGCAGGTGTCTGCTGTTGGGTTGCGCATTGGGGTCGTTTTGAAAGCACCCCGTCGCCGCTTCACCGCCCCGAGCTGCGCAGGCCGGTGCACAGATCGCATCTTGTTCGGCACTGGAAAAGCAGTCCAACGCTGCGCAAGCCTCAACGATCGTGCCATCCTGGCAGAAGCACCGCAGCAGGTTAGGCCCGCCCGCAACAACCTCTTGGTAATTCAACGTTTTCGCGTCGGTAGCGCCAAAGGTCAAATACCAAGGCTCACGCAGCTGGCCACCGCTCTTGGCTGGGGAGACAAACAATAGGTACTGCTTGCTCGCCACGTCGTAGCGACGAACCTCTCCAGTGTTGGTGATGGGCACGAACAGTTTGCCTCCCGGCCCAAACAACAGCGCCTGGGCGAAAGCGCGATCCTTACCAGGCTCATAAAGATTGATCTTGTCGACGAATTTGCCGGCTTGATCGTAGATGCGGATCGAGTCCGTATCGTTAGAATTGGCCCTAAAGCTGGTGACATACAGCCGACCGTCTGGGCCGAAGACCAAGCCCTCCGGCCGATTCAGCTGGCCCACCCCACCTTTATCGGAGATGAAGATGCCGAGGAACTTGCCGTCAGCAGCAAAACGCATGACTTGCCCACCCAAGCCATCATTCTTCAGGCTCTGCACCGAAACGTAGAGCAGACAGTCAGGGCCAAACACAATGCCCCGAGGATGGAAGTCACCGTGTGATGACGCACTCCAAAAGCTGGCTAGAAATGCGCCAGTTGAGCTGTAGGTCAAGAGCTTCCCCGGCGAGCCTCCGTGGCTGGACACACTGCTCCCGACGTAAAGCACCTCTTGCGGGAAGGCCTCACGGACGATGCCAAACGGTGCAAATGGAGCATTCTTATCTGTAGACGGAACCCATGCCCCCTGGAAGACGCCAGTGTCGAGGTTGTAGCGTAGGATCGCACCAGCAGATGCAAAACGCGATGAATGAACGCGGGCAAGGTCGTACCTATCAAGGCCGACTGATCGCAGGCGAACCTGCCCCCTGCCGGTTAAACGGCCGGGGCTTCTTTTTGTCACGTTGATATACTTGCAGAAAGATCGATACTGGAGAGTTCGATGCTATCGCGATACTCCGGCACTGACACCGACCACCCCAACTCCAGGCTGATGCGCCGGCGCAGCATATCCGAAGCGTTAAGCTCCCCATGGACGACAAAGGTATGTTTTGGAGGTCGCTTGAACCCACGCAGCCACTGCATGATTTCATCGGCGTCAGCATGTGCGGACAATGTTTGCATGGGTACCACCTCGGCGCGGATCGGCACGTCTTTGCCGTGGATACGAACCGAAGGCGCTCCCGCAACAATTTGCGCGCCACGGGTGCCACCAGCTTGGAAGCCAGGCATCAACAGCGTGTTAATCGGATTGGGAGCGAGTGCCTTGAGGTGGTGGACAACCCGTCCTCCTGTCGCCATGCCGCTGGCGGCAATAATCACCGCCGGGGTACTTTGCTGATCCAGTTCTCTCGAATCCTGGACGGTGCGTACGAATTGCGCCACATGGCATATGCCTTCGCACTCATCCAGAGATAATCTATGCTCGCTCCGAAAACGCTGGTACAAAAGCGTGACATCGGTGGCCATCGGACTGTTGAGGTAGATTGGAATATCTGGAACCGCCCGTTTCCGCTTCAACTGATACAGGTGATACATCAGCAGTTGAGCACGCCCAACCGCGAACGATGGCACGAGGGTAATCCCTCGGCGTAACGCCGTGCGGGTGATGACCTCGGCCAATTGCACCTGTGGCGACTCGACCGGATGTTGACGATCACCGTAGGTAGACTCCACCAGCAGGTAATCCGCCCGCTCGACAGTTTCCGGTGCGATCATTAAAGGATCGTCAGGCCGCCCCAAATCCCCTGAAAACACCAAGGCCTGGCTGCCAGCAACCACCTCCACCGTCGCTGCACCCAGGATATGCCCGGCGCAACGAAGCTGGATCGTCATATCCGTGGCAATTTCCACCTTGTGGTGCAACTCCACCGGCCGCAGCAGTTTTAGTGCTTGCTCCGCATCTTGCTCAGTGTAAAGCGGCAACGCAGGGCTGTGCTTTGAGAAGCCATGCCGATTGGCAAACTCAGCCTCTTCTTCCTGTAGGCGACCACTGTCCAGCAGCAGAATTTTCACCAGCTCGCAGGTAGCGGGCGTGGCGTAGACCGGGCCGCGATAACCATTGCGCACCAGTACCGGTAAATAGCCGCTGTGGTCAAGATGGGCATGGGTGAGGACAATGGCGTCGAGATCGCTGACCGGGAGCTGGAACGGATCCCTATTGTGTAATCGCAGTTGTTTGTAGCCCTGGAACAGACCGCAATCGATCAGCACATGTTGGTTGCGATGCTCCAGCAAATACTTGCTGCCCGTTACCGTGCCCGCGGCACCTAGAAATGTGATTCGCATGGCCGTTTTCCTTGCGCATTCAGGGGAAAGCTATTGATCGCTTCTTTTGGCTCAAGGACAGTTGATTTTTATCAACTGCAAGCTCGACGGCGTTCCTTTCAATCGGGCAAGGCTAATGGCTTGACGATCATCAAACTGCACGGTGCCCGGTTTAACACGCTCTCGGCAGTATCGCCGATAAACCGGTCACGCCCACGGTGATAAACCGTGCCCAGCACCACCATGTCAAAGGCATTCTGTTGAGCGAAAAGTCCGATGATCTTGTGGGGGACGCCTGTCAGTGAGTGTCGGCGTGTATTGCTGATGCAATAGCGCTCGGCAAGCACATCGAAAGCCTCTTGTTGGGCATCTTCAATTGCGTCCCTCAAACTGTTATCAAGACTGCCTGTCGGCACACTCATCGGCACATCGCTTATCTCTGACCAACGACTGACATTAAGTAAGTGCAACTGGGCACCACAACTGGCCGCCAGTGTAGATGCCAGGTCGAGTATTCGATCATTTAATCCCCGAGTCAGCTCTTCCAGATGGGATAAATCGATCGCCGCGAGAATTTTCAAGGGTTTAGGATTTTTGGCGCTGGTAACCAGGTGCAGGTGAGTCGGACACTCGCGTAGCAGTCGCCAGTCGACAGGCCGGTGAAAGGCACGGTCAAGTGCCGGCACATAATGGGTGTCCTTGATTACCAGGTCCGGATGAAAGTCGTTCACGTACTCAAGCAGGTTTGTCAGGCTCGACTTGGCCCAGACCACTTCGGTGGTCACCTGTATGCCGCCACATCGTTGAAACCGGGCCTGCTGCTCCAGCCAATGACGGTGCACCTGCAGATAGCCTTCTCGAGCCTGAGCCATAGCGTCATGGTCAAGCAGACCGGCTACCGCCAGAGCCTGGACATAATCGAACGCGACAATGTGCAATAAGGCACCGGTTGCACCAGCCAAGGCATGTGCACGCTCAAAAGCCGGGGTCAGGGTCATTTCGCTGGGGGCTATCAATAGAATGCGTTTGAGTTTGAGCATCACATATCTCGCCCTGAAACCTGCCTGAGTGTAAAACCGCCTGGCTGTCGGGGCCTCGAGTCAAACGCTTATTACTTCGAGCGAACTCGTGACTGCAGCCAGCAAAATATCCCGCAATACAGCGAACAATTACGTTTTCATAATTGTCCCGTCGACTTGTCGCGAGTGGAAAGCGGTAGTTCGATTATTTGGCGTTATGCCGTGGGGGACCTGATTTTTATCAACTAATCAGCAGCTATCGTTAACGGAACGACTGGCTCTCGATTACTAAAACCCTTGTTGATTCAGCTCAACGATTTTCCGGCTTCTTGGCGTAGAAATACTCTGATTCACCGCCTCCCCTTTCACTGGAGATTTGCCATGCTGGCAGTCATGCTGATCAATACGCTGGTGGTCATCATCACCGTAGTGATCCACTATGAATGCCTGTTACGCCTGAATGATTGGCTACCCCGGCTCAAGCTGTGGAGCCGCTTCAGAATCGTAGTCGGAGTATTCGGCGCCCTCCTGGCCCACGCAATAGAGGTCTGGTGCTTTGCGCTGGTCTACTACCTGATGGTGCACTCAGGGAAATGGGGCAGCCTGACGGGCAACTTCGACGGTTCGCTGATGGACTGCGTTTACTTTTCCTTTACGACGTACACGACGATCGGCTTCGGCGATATTTCGCCTGTGGGTAACCTCAAATACTTGACCGGTCTGCAAGCCCTTACCGGGCTGGTGCTCATTACATGGACCGCATCCTTCCTGTTTCTGGAAATGCAGAAGTACTGGAAGCGCAAATAATCCTCTTTCTGACTCGTATCAGACTCAACTGTCGAACTGACGGTGCGCCATAAAGCCTGGGACAGACTCGATCTAGACCGCCAGAACGCAGCATGGCACCTGATACAGAATATGCTCGGTCGTGCTCCCCAGAAGCTTGTCCACACCATGGGACTGGACTCTGCCCATCACGATCACATCCACGTTGTGTTCATTAGCAAACTCACTCAACACCGTGACCGGATTTCCCTCAATCAAATGTCGACGATCGGAGGGCACTCCGAACCGACCTGCCAACCCCAGGAAAGACTTTTCCAGGTCTCTGCGAAGCGCTTTGGTCAGGTCAGCAAGTGTCAGGCCGCCCATGTCCACCAGAAACGCGGCCGAGATATCGCAGGCGTACAGCAAATGCAGCTCGGCGCTGCACTGCATCGCAAGGCTGCAAGCTTGTTTGATGATTCGGTCGTTCAGTTCATTGTCAGTTGACTCGATATCCGATACCTCGACCGCTGCTACAACCTTGCGGGGCAAAACGAAGCTGCTCCCGCCCACCAGATAGACCGGCACCAAACAGTGACGCAACAAGTGCCAATCCAACGGGGTGAAGAAGGCTCGCTTGAGCACGGACTCATGCTGAACCTCCTTGATCAACAAGTCGGGCTGCATGTCCGTGACGTGATCAATGATGTCTTGCTTCATGTCTTCAACCCAGGCCACCTCGGAGGTCACCTCTATCCCCCTGTCACGCAAATTTTCGGCCTGAGCCTTAAGCCAGCCGCGATGGTCCTGCAGGTATCGCTCCCGAGCCGATTCTCGATCGCCCTCTTCAAGCAGCGATAACCATTTGAACGAGGGGATAAGCGCCGCGATATGCAAACTTGCACCGCTAGCCTTGGCCAGCGCCGCTGCACGATTCATGGCTGGAGAATGGCGCAAGGCCGGGTTGATGATCAGTAACAGGCTTTGATACTGGCTCATGATAAATCTCCCGTGGGGTGGATATTCGACGCAGGCCGACTCTGTGTAGACGTCAGCGATTGGCCATCAATGTCCATTGCCGGCTCAGCCTAGGCTTCATGTCCCTACAGTTGCTCGGCACTTAGATAATCGCTCATGAACTTCTCCGCCAGAGGATCAGGGAACCAGCAGGTTTTTCCTCGATTCTGAGAGTCTGAAGCGCTCATGACTTGATTTGCATCAAGTCTCAAAGACTGCATATGAACTGAATTGCGCATGGGAGCCAGCCGACGGAACGGTTTTGTACCCGCTTGTCTGTTACGCCCACAATAGTTTGGAACAAAAGGTGGTTTGGGCAGGTAGCACCTATGCTTATCCCATCCATATTGGGGCATTTAGGTCATGTCTGAAGCTAGGCCGTTTCAAAGTCAAAACCTCAAGTCTGCATGTTCCAACTGCAGCGTCCTGGAACTGTGCCTGCCGCTTGGCCTGACCGGTCTGGAAATCGAACGCTTGGACACACTGATCGTGCAACGATTGAAGGTCAAAAAGGGCGCGGCGCTTTACCGCGCAGGCGACCCTTTGCGTTCGCTGTATGCGGTGCGAATCGGTTCGTTCAAGACCAGCGTGCTTTCGGTCGATGGTCGCGAGCAAGTCACAGGGTTCCAGATCTCCGGCGAAATGCTTGGTCTAGATGCCATCAGCACCGATCTGCATGCATGTAATGCAGTTGCCTTGGAAGATAGCGAGGTCTGCCCAGTCCATTTTTCTCACCTGGAAAAACTTGCTCGAGAACTACCGTCATTGCAGCACAACCTGAACAAAATCCTCAGCAGGGAAATCGTTCGCGATCACGACATGCTGATGATGCTGGGTAACATGAACTCGGATGAACGCCTGGCCGCTTTTCTCCTGAATTGGTCACAGCGCTTGAATACCCGCGGTTATTCGTCCAGTTGCTTTGTGCTGAAAATGCGTCGGGAGGAAATTGGCTCTTACCTGGGCCTGCGCCTTGAAACCATCTGTCGGGGCATTGCGCACCTGCGTGACCAGGGAATGGTGGAAATAAACGGACGCGACGTCAACATCCTGAACATGGACGGGCTTAAGCAACTGATCATGGGCTGCAATCGCAACCTCCGCTGACACCTGCTGACTGGAGAATCTTCATGCGTGCCATGGCTCTGGCTGGCGCTGTTGCGCACAGGTCAGTTCAACGGCGCAATAGTGCTCATTCCCTGACACGCGACCTGACCACCAAAATACTGCCCACCACAGAGTACAGCGCTCGCTCTGTGTTGCTACCGATCAACCGGTCGAGCCCCACCCGATGCGCAGTGCCCATCACCACTACATCGGCCAGGTATTGCTCGACAAACTCACTGATCACCGGCACCGGCAGTCCCATGACGAAATGCCGTCGCTCCGGTGGCACCCCGTAGCGCTCCGCCAGTGCAACAAACGCCTGGTGCAAGGATTGACGCAGTTCTTCGCTGAGATCCACGCCCCAACCGCCCCCGGCCAATGGTGCGTCGCTGTTGAAAGCGGGCGATAAATCATAGGCGTAAAGCAGGTGTAACGGCACATCGCATTGCAGGGCCAGGGCGTTGGCGGTCTGAATGATGGTGTCGTTCAATCCGCTGATTTGTGTCGACGGATCGAACGGATCCACTGCCGCCACGATTCGGTGCGGCAAGCTGTACCGGACGTGGTTGACCAGATGCACGGGGATTGGGCATTCACGCAATAAGTGACAATCAAGCGGAGTAATGAACACCCGCTTGAGCACAGGTTCAAAGGTTACATCCTTGATCAACAGGTCGGGCTTGAGATCTCCGACCGTCTTCAAAATATCCAGCAGCGGATGGGTGGTGAAGACGGCTTTGACCGTCACGTCCAGCCCCAGGTCGCTGAGTCGATCGAGCTCTTCGGCCTCCCAGCGGCGGTAGTGACGCAAGTACCGCTGTTGCTCTGCGTCGTCGACTTTTTCTTGCCATAAATGAACCACCGGCGCCGGTTCGACAAAGGCCCGCACATCCAGTACGGCGCCGGCTGCCTTAGCCAATGCGACAGCACGCAACTGGGCGGGAGACTGATGCAGAGTTTGGTCAGCGATCAGCAGAAAACGTAGATATTGACCCATCACACACCTCCGTTCGACTCCGGTCATACAGTGCCGGCATGCTTTCAAGACTGCGCTCTATCACCTCGTGCGGTTTGATTTACATCAAGCACACGCAAACCAGTGCCGCCGGCACAGCTGTCTGTTCCAGATCAGATTCAAGCATCGACAGCGGTGCAGAGAAGGATCGCGACCGTGAATACGCATTCATCAAACGGCTGTCTCCCGAGACCCGCCACATGCGTTTTCTCGCGCAGATCAACGAACCCGGTGCTGCGATGCTCAATCAGTTATGGACACGGATACTAACCAGCGTGTGGCCTATATCGCCCAGGTCCATGAGAACGGGCATCTGGTCGAGATCGGCATCAGCCGTTACGCGGCCACTCGCGAGCATGAGTGTGAATGAGCCGTAACGGTCACCGATGAATGGCAGTACCTGGGTATGGGCACATTGCTGATGGAACATCTGATCAAGGCGGCCCGCAAAAACGGATTTCGCCAGATGTATTCGGTGGACGCCTCCAGCAATGCTCCCATGCGCGACCTGGCCAAGGCGCTCGGATTGGAGACGCACAATGATCCCGACGACAGCCGTCAGGTGATTCATCGTCTTTACCTGTAGAAAATCGCCTCCGCGATGTTCCGGCCAACGGCTCATCGCGGGGCGATCAACCCCTCAGGATTGAAGTATTCTTCCTGGCTTGATCGCCAGCACACTGCACGGCGCCCGATGCAGGAGTTGCTCGGCCGTGGTTCCGAGTAGTTTGCTCAAGCCCTTGTGCTGCACCGTGCCCATGACAATGAGATCGCTGCGGTACTCGCAGACAAACTCACAAATACTCGGCACGGGTGCCCCCTCTATGAAGTGACGACGCTCCGGTGACACGCCGTGGCGTTCAGCGATGGCCGCAAATGCTTCACGCTGAACCGCTCCCAACACTTCATAAATTCCGGTGGCCAACGGCAATGCGGCAAAGCCCATGTCCTGGACGTATACAGCCGTCCAGTCATACACATGCAGCAAGTCAAGACTGGCATCACAGACCGCGGCCAGTTTCGCCGCAGCGTCGATAATCTGGTCGTTGAACACACGGTCCTGATCCTCATCGCGCAACACATCAATGATGGCCAGCACGTTGCGTGGTCGGGCATTCAGCGGAGTAGTCACCAGATGCACCGGCACAGGACAATCGCGCAGCAGCTGCCAATCCAGCGGTGTAAAAAACACGCGCTTGAGCGCCGATTCTTCCTGTGCGTCCTTGATGATCAGCATCAGCGGCATCTCATCGATGAAGTTCAGAATCTCCTCATAAGGATGCTGTACCCATACCACTTCGCTGGTGACCTCGACGCCGTGCTTGCTCATCAGTCCGGCCTGCTCCACGAGCCATTGGCGATGGGTTTGCAGATAGCCGTCCCGAGCTAGACTGAATTGTTCCGGGGCGAACAGCCCGGCCACCGCCAGGGCCTGTGAATAGTCGAACGCCACGATGTGTAACGGCAATTGCATCGCAAGCGCAAGCGCAGCAGCCCGGTCGAATGCCGGTGTCCGAGTCATGGCTGAAGGCGCGATCAAGAGTAAACGCTGAGATTGCGACATAGGGCACCTCGGCACACGGCCATTTCAATCCAGGAGTAGAACCACAGATTGACTGCTCCTTGTTCCGACCACTTGATTTTTATCAGTTGCGCGCGCGATATCCTTCAGAGCAGCCCCATCCCCACCCACAACGCCAGGGTCAGCAACACCTGGCCCGGGATCACGTAAGCGGCGAAGCGTCGCCCGCCGCTTACCCACGCCACCACGCATTTGCTGACGGCGTTGCTGCTGATCGCAATCAGCACAGGCCCGACAATGGCATCGAAGGGCAACTGACCGGACTTGGCCAGCGTGGCAATCGACGCCGTGGAAGCATGCGCATCAGCAAAACCGCTGAATGTGGCCGTCAACATCACCCCCATCTGGCCGAAATGGCTGAGCATCACAGACGAAACAAAGGTAATGCCGGTCATGGTCAGTGTGACGATCAGGGCCAGCTTGAGGTTGAACGCCCCACCGACTTTGATCGGCTGGTTGACCTCGGTCGCTGACTTGGGAAACATCAGGCATACCCCATACAACGCCGCGGCGGCTGCTCCGGACATCAATGGCCCCCACATATGGCGCAGCAAACCGGGGTCGACCGCCCCCAGAATCAGGCCGACCTGCGTAACGGTGGCCATATTGGACAGGATCGCTGCCGCACTCAGGACCTTGATATTGTCGGGCTGCCGGGCAACAAGATGGCCCATGGCAGCGATCGTCACGGTGCTGGAAGCGAAACCGGAGGCAATCGCGCTGATCGCATATCCGTACCGGGTCCCCAGGGTCCGAACGGCAATATGTCCAATCGCCCCCACCGCCATCAGCAATACGGTCAGGCTGCAAATGGTGCGTAAATTGATGGCAGCGTAGGGACCGATAAAGCGGTCCGGCGCCAAGGGCAGCACGACAAGAGCAGCCGTTATAAGGATAAGGCCATCGCCTAATTCCGCATCAGTCAATTGGCTGCGGGCAAAGTGGTGCAGCTTCTCTCGATAAGTCAGTAGCCCTGCCATCACCACGCCGATAGCAATCGCCAGCTCAGGGTTCATGCCACACAACGCCCCCAATACCAGCACCGTAAATAAGGCTACTTCGCTGGTCACCCCGGGGTCGTCGCTCAGGCTTCGCCAATAAGCCACAGTGACGAGCAATCCCAGAGCGATGGCCACGATGCCCACCAGCAAACCGCCACCGACCTGTATCGCCACATAACCCAGCAACGCCGTAATGGCGAACGTCCGTAAACCGGCACAAGCGCGGGTCTCGCCCTGATCCTTATGCCGTTCGCGTTCAAGACCGATGAGCATGCCGATCCCCAGCGCTGCGGCTGCTCCTGTCAGCCCAATGGCTCCGTTCATTGGATCGTCATCTGCTTGAACTGCGCCCCGCACTGGTCCACGTTGTTACTCCATGCGGTCGGCGCAAACCCGTTTGCCATTGGGGAAAGCCATTTGACAGTCAGACATCCGTCTTGTGTCGTCTGCCAGGCGAGCACCACCTGGCCAGACATGGGGCGCCTCGATACGTGCCTTGAGCAGGCCAACAAACGCCTGTGCTTCTCCCAGGCTGTAGAAGTTCACTTTCAAGGCGTCCATGCACACGACCCTGCAATGGCTTGCCGGCTTCTGCGTGATATCAATGATCATAGATACCTCCGTACTGCTTCGAGTAAGCGCGGACATCCTCAAGGGGTGATTGCGACCTTCATCACACCGTCCCGTTGGTGGGCAAACAATTCATAGGCCGCTTCAATATCATCGAGTTTGAAGCGGTGGGTCACCAGCGGCGACAGGTCCACACCACCACTGTGCACCACGGCCATCAAGCGGCGCATGCGCTCTTTCCCACCCGGGCACAGGGTGGTGACAATGCTGTAGTCGCCCAATCCTGCGGCAAAGGCATCCTGGGGAATGCGAAGATCGCTGGAGTAAACGCCAAGGCTGGATAGTCGACCACCCGGGCGTAGCACGCGTAACGCGGATTCGAAAGTGCCCTGGGTACCCAATGCCTCGATGGATACATCAACACCACGGCCATCGGTCAGCGCCATGATCTGCTCGACCACATTGCCGTCCTTGAAGTTGACGACATGGGTCGCACCCAACCGTCGCGCGACGCTCATCCGCTCGGCCACGGCATCCACGCCAATGATGGTCGTCGCGCCTTTGAGCCGTGCTCCCGCCACCGCGCACAGGCCGATGGGACCCAGGGCAAACACGGCAACGGTATCGCCGATATTCACCTCGCCCCGCTCTGCACCGGAAAAACCGGTGGACATGATGTCCGGACACATCAATACCTGCTCGTCGCTGAGTCCGTCGGGAATCGGGCATAAATTGGCAAGTGCGTCCGGTACCAGCACGTACTCGGCCTGGCAACCGTCAATGCTGTTGCAGAACTTCCAGCCGCCGGTAGCACGAAAGCCATGGCGGGTATCTGGTCCATCCTGGGAACCGCAGCCGCACAGGCAAGCGTAACTTTGTCCGCTGGGCGTGATGGCGCCGGCAATAACCCGCTGTCCTTCGAAAAAACCGCGCACCTGCGACCCCAGTCGCTCAATGACGCCCACTGGCTCGTGGCCCACGGTCAGCCCTTTGGCCACCGGATATTCGCCGCGCAGGATGTGCACGTCGGTGCCGCAAATGGTCGTGGTGGTGATACGGATCAATGCATCCAGCGGTCCGACTTCAGGGACGGGTTTGTCTTCCAGCACGATCCGGTTCTTTTCAACGAAAACAGCCGCTCTCATGGTTGCCACGATGATCCCTTCTTCAAGTGCGTAAGCCAACGTTCAGCACGAGCCCAAAGACTGCACCGGGGAGCCAAGCGAAAGATTGATAATGGTCAACAATTTCGTCACTGGACAAAGCCCGGACAACCGCACGTCGGGCAACACCATCCATTCCCTTCCCTTTGACAAAGATCAAACCCGGCGCCCTAAACAGCGGCAGGCTAAGAGCAAGGCTTTACTGCCCAATAACGTCGCAGCATTGGGGCAATGCGATTGCGCGATTACCTACCGGAGATCTGTCATGTCTGATCAATTACGCTTCATGCTGGTGGTCTCGCCGTTGATGGAAAACAGCCCCGCCTTCGACCGGGCCGCTGCGTTGGCCAAGGCTTCAGGTGCTGCCCTGCACATCGTGGCGTTCGACTACCTTGAAGGGCTGGCGACTGCCGGAATGGTCAACGAACAGGCGCTGGAACAGATGCGACTGGGCTATGTCGAGCGCCATCGTCAGTGGCTGGAAGACCAGGCCCGCCCCTTGCGCAAGATCGGAGTGCACGTCACCACGGAAGTCATCTGGGTCGAAAGGCCCTTGCAGGAGATCCTCATTCATCTCAAAGAACAGCCGATGGCCGTACTGATCAAGGCGCTGGAACACGAATCGCTGCTGTCACGCCTGATGTTTACGCCACTGGATATCCACCTGCTACGTGAATGCCCGGTGCCCCTGCATTTTGTCAGTCATTTGCACAACGCTTTGCCGCGCAAGATCGTCGCCGCCGTTGACCCTTTTCATTCTGATGACCGATACGAAGGCTTCAACGACAGAATTCTGCGTGAGGCCTCCAAACTGGCGAGCACCTGTAACGCAAAACTGGACGTGATCTACGCCCATGACCTTTCCAGTATCAGTGCGGATGAATTCGGTTTCAGTAATGGCTCGGCATTTTTCTCCTCGGGAAAAGCCAAGACAGTATTCGATGCGCAGGCTGATGCATTTCGCGACCTTTCTGAACGCAACGGCATCCCGCCGGAACACCAGCACATGATCATGGGCAATCCGGCCAAGGTGCTTTCCAGCTACGCGGAGGCCTATGACACCGATGTGATTGTCATGGGACGCGTTGGACACCGCGGCATGGAGCGGTTGGTTGGCAGTACGGTGGAACATCTGCTGTACAAGTTACCTTGCAGCATGTGGGTGGTTTCCCCAGAAAAAATCTGAACGATGGATAAAGCGCGTTTCAACAAAACAGGTAACGGGAGAATGAGGAATGAACGCTCAATTGACCAAAGCTACCCATCGGTTTCTTGTGTGCCTGCTGGCATTCGTGCCAGCGATCGCCGGCGCCGAGACCCTTGAACGGGTACGGAACAATCAGTCAGTCGTTCTGGGGTATGTACCTGACTTCGCCCCTTTCAGTATTCAGCAGGGTGACAAAGCCAACGGTTATGCGATTGATCTCTGCTTGAACATCGTCAACACAATAAAGGCCGAGCTGAACCTGCCTTCATTGCAAGTGCGCTACCAACCCGTTCAATTGGGCGAAGAAACCATCGCCGTCAGTACGGGAAAAGTCGACATTCTCTGCACACCGACGCCCGTCACACTGGAACGCCGTAAAACAGTCAGCTACTCGATTCCTGTCTACACTGCCGGCCTATCAGCCGTTGTCAGCAAAAATGCACCCAATGCGTTACTCAGGGTTCTCAAAGGTGACGTTGCTAAAACCGGCCCGACCTGGCGCACAGATATCAACCGCGCACTGGCCAACATGACCTATGCCACGATCGCTGGCGGGGTCACCGAGCAGTGGATCAATGAACAAATGCGCACCCTGGACGTGGTCGCCACACTCGTCACGGTGGCAGACGCCAGTGCAGGTCTCAAGCGTGTTGCCGATGGCAAGGCGGATGTTTTCTTTGCCGAACGCACGATGCTCAAGCATGACCTGGCCGACAAATTTTCCACCGGAAACCTTGTACTGCTCGATCGTATATTTGAGTATTCAGCGACCTCATTGATGGTTGATCGAGACGATGAAAACTTCCGGTTGGTCGTCGATACTGCGCTCAGCGAAATGTATCGCTCGGGTGAGATTGAGCAGGCATACGACAAACATTTAGAGGGTGTCAGCAACTCATCGCGGATGCTGTTCAAACTCTATGCTCTGCCTTGATGGTGGCAGCCAGCATTTCTGTGTGCGCTGAGAAGAGTCTCAGCGCATATCGACCGATGAATCGATTGCAGTCCGTCGCGATAGATAACAATCCGGTTCGATCGGCACCTGAACATGAAAATGGCAGCGCCCTGAACGACCGATGTCCAATGTGGCGCGCAACCCTACTGGGCTAGGTTTTCCAGTTTGATCTGTGCGCCAAAACAAGCTGCAATGTTCTGAGCGATGGTCAATCCCGATTTCCGCGCCTTGGTCATTTCCTCGACTGCACCATCGCTCGAAAAGCCGGCCGCGGTTTTCCTCATTAATACCCGCTTGCTTCAGATTTCCGCCTACGCGGGTGACAACAACACCGACGTAATTGCCATCCACCACGGCATGGCACGATTGGTTTAGCGCCGCGAAGGACTGGTCGAAACCCGCTGCGACGGAAAGCAGGTTTTCTATCGCATCAGCAGCCCCGCAGCATTGGTGGTAATCCAGACGTTGAATCAACAATTTTGCTCCGGAGAAGCATCATGAATGTCGACTGGCTCAACTTCACTCCCTGGTCATCCCTTGCGGGGGGCGCATTGATTGGCCTGGCTGCCAGTCTATTCGTCGTCGCCAACGGGCGTATCGCAGGCATCAGCGGTCTGATTGGCAGTCTTTTACAGCGCCGCAGCGAAGGAGCAATTGAAAAAGCGCTGTTTCTTTTGGGCCTGCTCATCGCGCCGCTGTTATGGGGACTGTTTGCCACCCTGCCCCAAATTGAGTTCCAGAGTGGCTGGCTCGGACTTACTGCTGCCGGCTTATTGGTGGGCATCGGCACCCGTTACGGCTCGGGTTGCACAAGTGGACATGGAGTTTGCGGCATATCGCGCTTTTCGCCGCGATCGATGGTTGCCACGGCGTGTTTCATGTTCAGTGGTTTCGCCACGGTGTTTGTCTTGCGTCATCTGCTGAGGGGGTGAACATGATCAAACTGAGTGCATTCATTGCAGGCTTGCTGTTCGGCTTCGGCCTTCTTTTGGCAGGCATGGCCAACCCGGGAAAAGTAGTGGCTTTCCTGGATTTAACCGGTGCTTGGGACCCTTCCTTGGCGTTGGTCATGGTCGGGGCTATTGGCATAGCCGTTGGCCCGCTAACCTGGGCGCGCCAACAATCCAGTTCGCTGCTGGGAAGGCCAATGCAGCTACCGATCAAACGTGAGTTGAACCCTCGCTTGATTGGCGGGAGCCTATTGTTCGGCATCGGCTGGGGAATAGCGGGCATCTGTCCTGGCCCAGCAGTGGCAATTCTGCTGACAGGACGCTGGCAAGCGATCGTGTTCATGTTGGCCATGCTGGCTGGCATGTTGTCATTCGCTGCGCTGGAGGCCAGACGTCAACGCTCCAGCAATCCGTGACTAATCTGCTGCCTATGGACGCGCCGAACTTAACTTTCATTCGTTACTCTCGACACTGAGAAAGAGCCAAGTGGGGCCTGGCGACCTGGTTGGAACTAGGCAAGCGGTAACCAGACGAACACTTCGAATCCCTCCTGTCGACCTGTTGCAGGGGAAAGCAATTTCATTCTCGCGTTGACCCCCTGCACGATGGTTTTAGTAATCGCCAACCCCAGCCCTGAACCACTGATTTCACTGTGACCGCGCACAAAACGCTCTGTCAGGTGCTGCAATACCGACTGCGGCACCGCCGGGCCGCTATTGACCACCCGTAGCTGTGCCTGTTCGGTGAGGCTGACTTCGATCGGTTGATCCGCTGCGCCGTACTTCAGCGCATTTTCGATCAGGTTGCGCAACAGGATGCCAAAGGCGTCCGGATCAATGGTCGAGTACACGCAGGCCTGGTTTGGCAGCTGCAACTTGATCCGGTGCCCACTGCTGTTGTTCCACTCATCAACCACGTGGGCCAGCAACGGAATGAGGTCCTGAGGCGTTTCGGACAACAACCCACCGCCCTCGGCCTTGGCCAGCTGCATGAGTTTTTCCGAGAGCCGCGTCAGCTCGCGCAACGAGTTTTCGATTTTAGTCGCACGTAACCGCAACGGACCTTCGGGCGCTTCTTGACGCAAACGCTGGATTTGCGCCAGGGTCGCGGCCAGTGGCGTGCGCAGTTCATGGGCGCTGTTGGCAGTAAAGCTGCGTTCGGCCTCCAAGGCCTTGCGCAAGCGCTCTAACAGATGATTGACCGCCTCGGCCAACGGGTCGAATTCTGCCGGCAGGCGCTCCACCTTGATCGGTGACAGATCACCCACACCACGCGCCGCAACAGCACGGCGGTAAGCCAACACGCTGCGCAGGCTGACACGCACAAGCATCCAGGTGCCGAAAAGACTGATGGGGATCAGTGCCAATAACGGCAACAGCAAGGCAAACAAAGCTTCCCGCGCGGCTTCACGACGATGCTCCAGAGGTTCGGCGACGTCAATGAACACCGTCCCACGTAGCGCACTGGCGCCATACAAACGGTATTTTTCAGTGGTTGAAAAACCTTCGACAGGTTGTGGGCGAAAGATCTTCGGGTTGGCGTCGTGGGACTGCATCAGGATCTCGCCCTTGGCATCGCGCACCAGATACGTCAGGTATTCCTTGTGCATTTTCAGGGTGGCGACGTGTTGGGCCTCATGAGGACTCTCGCGATTGCTGATTTCCAGCACAGCCAGAGGCAGGATGCGCTGCGCGGTCTCTTCCAACGCACTGTCGAACGCCTCGTTCAATTCGTGCTGCACCACCAGCCAGGTGCCGACGGTCGCCGCCAGCCACAGTAAGGTCGTGCCCAACGTCAGCCCCAGGCCGAGACGTTTTTGCAGGCTTGACGACGACTTCATGCGGACATCAACCGGTAACCCATGCCCCGCACGGTTTCAATCAGGTCGCGCCCGAGTTTTTTACGCAGCCGACTGATGTAGACCTCGATGGTGTTGCTCTCGATTTCGGCACCGAAGGCATACAGCCGCTCTTCTAGCTGCGACTTGGACAGCAGCGCGCTGGGGCGCTGCACAAACGCTTCGAACAGCGCCCACTCCCGCGCTGTCAGGTCCACCGTCGCACCGGCCCGCAACACCGTGCGGGCACTCATGTCGACCTGCAAGTCGCCGAGTCTGATCTGTGGGTTTGGGTTGCCGCTATAGCGCCGGGCCACCGCCGCCACACGGGCCGAGAGCTCGAACAGGTCGAACGGTTTGACCAGGTAGTCGTCGGCGCCCGCGTTGAGGCCAGCGATACGATCGGAAATCTGATCCTGGGCGGTCAGGATAATCACCGGGGTCACGTCCCCTGCCGAACGTTGCTGACGCAAAAAATCCAGCCCGCGACCGTCCGGGAGCATCAGGTCGAGCAGGATCAGGTCGTAAGGCGTGGTGCGTACGCTGTTGCGCGCGTGGTCCAGGCGCTGCACCCAATCGACTGCGTGGCCGTCATCGGCGATCTGCTCGCGCACCGATTCCCCCAAGCCTGGAGCGTCCTCGACCAATAGAACCCGCATCTGGCACCTCCTGTGATGGTTGTCGTGCAGCACCTTAATCGCCTTACCTGACGTGAATCTGAAGATTCAGCTGGTTGTCAGGAATGCACCTTAGGGTATGCCACAGACGCCGACCTCGGCAGGAGACAGATCATGAAATCAGGTTTTATTGCCAATGCCGCGCTGTTGAGCCTGCTGCTCAGCGGTTACGCCCTGGCCGGTGACGACTGCAGCGACCCGGTGAGCGACTGGCAACCGCGCGAAACCTTGCGTCAGCAGGTAGAACGGCAATACGGCTGGAGCGTGCAGCGCATCAAGGTCGACGACGGTTGTTACGAGCTCAAGGGCCTGGACCGCAAAGGCAATGCCATCGAAGCCAGCTACTCACCGGCCTCGCTGCGCCTGCACACACTCGAGATCCATTTCCGCGACGACGGCGATGCCAGGGACTACCTCGGCAGCCCGCTCACCGAATGACGACTCACCTGCCGATGAGTTTTTCCTGCGCTACAGGTTGCTGTCAGCAAGCAGGTCCAGGCTCTCGACCTAACGATCAAAAGGACACATTCATGAAAAAGATCATAGCAGCAACCTGCCTCGCCGGCGCCATTGCCCTGCCGGGGCTGGCCCAGGCCCGTGAAGTGACTCTGACCACACAGCTCAAGGATTACAGCGGTAATGATGCGTACCTGGCGATCTACGTCACCGACGCCTCTGGCCAATACCATAAAACCCTCTGGGTGGCCGGCAAGAAGGCAAAATATTACAAACACCTGGGCGACTGGGCTCGTGGTAGCGGAATGAACCCGAGCGAGTTCGATGGGGTCAGCGGTGCCAGTGTCGGCAGTGGGCGTACGCTCAAAGTCAGCGTCGAACTGGCAGATACGCTGATCGATGCCGGGTATCAGATCCACATCGACAGCGCCGTCGAGGATAAACGTGATGCCCGCGCCGATGTCAGCGTGCCCCTGACATCCAAGGGCGTAGGCAAGCCGGTGGCCGGCAACACCTACGTCGAGTCCTTTACTTACGATCTGTAGCACCTGCCCTTTCTGGAGGCTGAACATGCTTCGCCAGCTCCATTCCCTGCCCGGTTTGATCGCCGCCCTGTTGGTCATGCTGTTGGCCATCAGCGGCGCGGTGCTGTCCGTCGACCCGGCCCTGGAACGCCTGTACAGTACGCCCACCACACCAGGACAACTCAACGTCGGCCAACTGGCCGGACGCGTTGCCAGCCACTTCCAGGGCGTGGAGCAGATCCAGCGCACTGCGTCCGGTACGGTTATCGTCTACTACAACCACAACGGCCAAGCCGAGGCTGAAAAGGTCGACCCACTGACCGGCCAAGGCCAGGCTCCCTACGAGCCATCGGCGTTCTCACGTTGGGTGAAAGAGCTGCACCGCTCGCTATTCCTTGGCTCGCCAGGCCATTGGGCGTCGGGGGTTGGCGCGCTGTTCATTCTGATGCTGTCGGTGTCCGGCGCGCTGTTGCTGGCCCGGCGCCTGGGTGGCTGGCGCAACCTGCTGCGGCCACTGCGGGGCACCTTCAGCCAGCGCTGGCATGCCGAAGTCGGGCGATTGGTATTGCCCGGGCTGCTGCTCTCGGCATTGAGTGGGCTCTACATGTGCGCCACCACCTTTGGTTTCATCGCCGACGGCAGTCAGAGTGAACCCGCCTTCCCCGCCCACGTCAGCGCCGACCCAGCCTTGCCGGTGGCGAACCTGCAAGCCTTGCAGACCACCGACCTGAACGACCTGCGCGACCTGGTCTACCCGACCCCCGGCAACCCGCGCGATGTGTTTTCCCTGCGCACGGCCCAGGGCGACGGCTACGTGGATCAGGCCAGCGGCGCCCTTTTGTCCTATCAAGCCCACGACTCGATGCACAACCTCTACGAATGGATCTATCAGCTGCACACTGGCGAAGGCCTCTGGTGGCTGGGCCTGCCGCTTGGGCTCTGCGCCCTCTGCGTGCCGTTGATGAGCGTGACCGGCATCCTGCTGTGGTGGCGCCGCCGCAAGGCTCGCCCGAACATCCGCCACAACAGCCCTGCCCACTCCGCCGACAGCGTGATTCTGGTGGGCAGCGAAAACAACAGCACCTGGGGTTTTGCCAAAACCTTGCACGACGCCTTGCACCAGAGTGGCCATCAGGTACACAGCGCGGCGATGAATGAATGGGTCGGCGATTACCGCAATGCCCAACGGGTGTTCATCCTCACCGCGACCCACGGTGACGGCGATGCGCCGGCCTCGGCTTCGCAGTTCCTGACGCGGCTGGCCAAAACCGGCCTCAAGCCCGGCCTGCCCTTTGCGGTGCTGGGCCTTGGCGACCGCCAGTTTGCGCAGTTCTGTCAGTACGCCCATCAAGTGCAGGACGCAATGTTGCAGGCCGGTGGCTCGCCATTGCTGGGGCTAGAAACCGTCAACCGTCAGTCCCCTCAGGAGTTTGCCCGCTGGGGCCACGCGTTAGGCGACGTGTTGGGGCAGGAGCTGGCGCTGGTTCACACCCCGCAGCAGCCGCGTACCCATCAATTGGAGCTGACAGAGCGGATTGCCTATGGCGAACAGGTGAATGCGCCGACCCACGTGCTGCGCTTCAAAGCCTCCGGCGAGTTGCCGGGCTTTCTGGCCGGTGATCTTGTCGGAATTCTGCCCCCGGGCAGCCCGATCCCGCGCTTCTATTCGCTGGCCAGCGGTTCGCAGGACGGCGTTCTGGAGATCTGTGTGCGTAAACACAACGGTGGCATGTGCTCGGAATTCCTTCATGGCCTGAACATCGGCGCGCAGATCGAAGCCTTTATCCAGCCCAACCCGCAATTTCGCCCGGCATCGGGCACGCATCCGGTAATTCTGATCGGCGCCGGTACCGGCATCGGTCCTCTGGCCGGTTTTATTCGTAACAACAAGGCCCGACACCCGATGCACTTGTATTGGGGCGGGCGCAACCCGGCCTCGGATTTTCTCTATGAACCGGAGCTCAACCAATACTTGTCAGACCGACGCCTCACGGCATTGCGCGCCACCTTCTCTCAGGTTCAGGACTGCAGCTACGTGCAAGACCGGCTGATCAGCGATGCCCTGGCCTTGCGCCGACTGATTGAAAAAGGTGCCCAGGTTCTGGTGTGTGGCAGTCGCGAGATGGCCAAGGGCGTGATACATGCCCTCGATGAAGTGTTGGCGCCTCTCAACCTGAATGTGCTGACCCTCAAGGCACAAGGACGCTACCGTGAAGACGTCTACTGAGTTGCAGCGCTACAGCCTGAACGGCGACACCATGGGCACTCGCTATACCGCCCTGTTTTATGCCGGGGCCGGGATCGATACCGACGATGTTGGCCATCGCCTGGCGCGCGCGGTGGCCCGGGTGGACCAGCAAATGTCCACCTGGAAACCCGACTCGGACCTCAACCGCCTCAACACCGCCCCCGAGCAAGAATGGGTGTCAGTACCCAAGGAACTGGCCACGGTGCTGTCTGCTGCACTGCATGTCAGTCAGCAATCCGGCGGAGCCTTCGACATCGCTGTCGGTGATCTGGTTAACGCCTGGGGGTTCGGCCCCGGGGAACAGACGGTCACAGAGCAGGCGTTCGGCACGATGCCGCAGCGCGTCCGGCTGTTAGCCAGCTCCGCGTTGGTGGTTGACCCGCAACGCAATCAGGTGCGCAAGCGCGTGCCGCTGAACCTTGATTTGAGTGGGATCGCCAAAGGCTTTGGCGTGGATGAACTGGCTCGTTGCCTGGAGGGTTTGGGCATCACCCGCTACCTGGTCGGCATCGATGGCGAGATGCGCGCCCGGGGCGTCAAACCTGACGACCAGTGCTGGGCCGTGGCCCTGGAAAAGCCCAACCGGGGCGTGCGCGAAGTCATGGGCGTGATGGAACTTAGCGATGCCGCTATCGCGACCTCTGGGGACTATCGACACTGGGTCGACGTGGCTGGTCGATCCTATGCTCATACCATGAACCCGGCCACCGGCGCACCGCTGTGCAACCGACTGGCCGCCGTCACTGTGGTAGCCGCCACGTGCATGCTTGCCGATGCCTGGGCCACGGCGCTGATGGTGCTGGGCGAAACCGAAGGCCCACGCCTGGCTCAGGAGCGCGGGATGGACGCGCTGTTCATATTGCGCGAGGGTGACCAGTTCAACGAAATATGCATTGTCGGCGGCCAGCTGCAGGCGCAGATTGAAACCCGCTGACGCCGATTGCCGGACCGATCGGACCCCGTCCGATTTGAACCGCCTAATGACAGTGAGTCCCGTTGAACAATGAAATTCATGCACAGGCACACCGAGACACACCGAAGCGATCGTATTGGCTGGCTGCGCGCCGCCGTCCTTGAGGCCAACGATGGGATTGTCTCTACCGCCAGTCTGCTAATCGGCGTCGCGCCAGCCACGCCACCTTGCTGGTCACGGGAATGGCAGGGCTGATGGCCGGTGCGATGTCCATGGCGGCAGGCGAGTACATTTCCTTTCACTCCTTGGCCGATACCGAGCGGGCCGACCTGACCCGGGAACGGGCAGAATTGGCAAGCGCCCCAAATGCCGAACACCTTGAGCTAGAGAACATCTACATGCATCGCGGCGTGTCACCTAATCTGGCGCATCAGGTGACCTTCTGGGGTGCGCTGGCCATGGGCATCACAGCACTGGTGGGATGTGGACATGAAAGTGGCGAGCACGCAGGTCGGTGATCGCCAGGCCCGATTCAAAAACCGCAAGGCACTCTCAAGACGGCGTCACGACGACACCCAGGTCCTTGCCGACGGCCAGAACGGCGACTGGACGCCGCATGACCTGCGCCGCACGGGCGCGAACATGATGCAGGCTTTGGCTGTCAGCCTGGACGTCATTGACCGCTGCCAAAACCATGTGCTGGCCGGCACCCGGGCGAGACGCCACTACCTGCATCATGATGACTATGCCGAAGAGAGGAAACACTCCTTCTGCTTACACAGAATTTAGTTGTGTTGCGTCGACCGGTTGAATCCACAGTCGTTTGAAGCCTTTCGCAACAGTCAGCACAGCCAAAAGCGGGCGTTCGCCTAAGGACTGCTTCAGACACAGGCTGGGTGAAAATCCATGCGCTGTTTTGTAGTCTGCGTTGCTATGTAAAATCTGCCCGCGTTTGGTTAGTCAGCCCGCCCTGAAATTTACGTAGGAAGGCGGTTTTCGTTCCTATTCTGACTGTAAAACTTGCTCTAAAACGTTTTCACACAGCCTGGACCCAAAATGGACATCATTTTGACAGGGATATCCATTGGTCATTGCCCGAGAAGGCGCGATTGCATGCTCTCCCGGACAAATACATTGACGCAATCAGTTACCGAATGACTCCATCAGGCCTCTAGTACCAACTGTGATAAACGTAGACTAAGGCGTTGACGTAGGAGAACATGTGAGTCGGCTCGAAAACTAAATTTCAGCTATTAATCAAAAAGTTAACTTAACTTTGGCGAATTTAGCGCGAATCCCGGCCTACCCTCCACGTGTTCTACGTCGGGGTCTGCTGGATAACGGCTATAGCGAATTGCCGATCGCCAGCGAGCATGCTGTCGCCATTGATGGTCTGCCGCCCATACACCAGGATCCGTTTGACCGCATCCTGGTGGCGCAGGCGATGGTCGCGCAGTACCCGGGGCCTGTGCGGAAGGTGTAACGGTTGTCTGCTGCGAAGGACGCCTGAGACAGCGCTCAACTATCCCTTTACACACACCACCTGGCGCAGGGTGTGCACGACTTCCACCATCTCGCGCTGGGCTTCCATGACGCGGTCGATGTCCTTGTAAGCCATCGGGATTTCGTCGATCACGTCAGCGTCTTTGCGACACTCGACATGCGCGGTGGCACGGATCTGGTCGGCGACGGTGAACAGCTTTTTCGCCTGGGTCCGGCTCATGACGCGGCCCGCGCCGTGGCTGCAGGAGCAGAACGACTCCTCGTTGCCCAGCCCGCGAACGATGAAGCTCTTGACGCCCATGGAGCCCGGGATGATCCCCAGTTCACCCTTTTGCGCCGACACCGCGCCCTTGCGGGTGACCAATACCTCCCTGCCGAAGTGCCACTCCTTTTGCACGTAATTGTGGTGGCAGTTCACTGCCTCCAGTTCTGCGTCAAAGGGCTTGGCAATGACCTGGCGCGCCGCGCCGATGACCGCGTGCATCATCAAGGCGCGGTTCTGCCGGGCGAAATCCTGGGCCCAGCCTACGGCTTCCACATAATCGGCGAAGTGCCGGCTGCCTTCCTCAAAATAGGCCAGGTCGCGATGGGGCAGGTTGGCGATGTGCTGGCGCATGTCGGCCTGGGCCAGTTCGATGAACAGGCAGCCGATGGCGTTGCCGACCCCGCGTGAACCGCTGTGCAACATGAACCAGACACGGTTGGCTTCATCCAGGCAGACTTCGATGAAATGGTTGCCGGTACCCAGGGTACCCAGATGCTGGCGATTGTTGGTCTTTTCCAGCCGCGGGTACTTGTCGGTGATCGCCTTGAAGCGCCCGGCCAGCGCTCTCCAGGCATGCTCCGCCGAGCCGGGTACGTTGTCCCAGGCTCCCGTATCGCGCTTGTTTCGGCCGAAGCTGCGTCCGTGGGGTACGGCTTTCTCGATGGCGCTGCGCAGGCGGCCCAGGTTATCCGGCAGGTCGGCGGCGGTCAGTGAGGTGCACGCGGCGATCATGCCGCAACCGATGTCCACTCCCACAGCGGCCGGGATGATGGCGCCGACAGTCGGGACCACGCTGCCGATGGTCGAGCCCTTGCCAAGGTGCACGTCGGGCATCACGGCCAAGTGCTTGAAGATGAAGGGCATCTTCGCGGTGGCGATCAGTTGGGCCCTGGCCTCGGGTTCGACAGGCACGCCGTGGGTCCAGAGCTTGATCGGCTTGCCGCCGGGGACATCCAGGAGTTCGTAGGTGGGGGTTGGCATGGGGGATTCCTCCGCGGGGGCAGGAATATTTTACAGTGTTCTGGCGGGCCCTATCGCTGGCAAGCCAGCTCGCCCTGCTTGCTGGTGATAGGACACTGGTACATGCGGAGCCACAATTTTCAAGCTCCCCATCTTGTCTGCCGGCATCACTATCATCAGCTGTCTAACAGGCATCTATCTCGTCAGGTCTGACTTTGCGACGCGTTACTACAGAGTCCGGCCATGCTGATAGAATCGCTCACGTTATACATAACATCCTACTGAGAAATGGTATGAATGCAGAATTGACGGAAGAAGAGATGCGCCGGGCACTATTCGGTGGTTCTGAGTCCCATGCGCCGGCAATTAACTCACACGTGCAAGACACCGCTCCGGAAGTCGTGATCGTGCAACCGGTAAAGGCAGAGAAGAAAAAGAAAGTCTCAAAAAGCTTCACGCCTAGGCTGAGAGTAACGTTGCGTGTGGGTAATGAATTTGAAGGCGAGACGCACGAGTTGGTACATGAGGCCGATACGCTGAGTTCCCTAGTTGCGGAGCAAGAAGCTACTAAGAAAGCCAGAAAAAAATTCAGGTTTGTGGAAGTTGTGTCGGTCAAGTCGATGTAAGTTGGCACTCTCACTTGGCATTGAACCACCTTCGGTTACCGTGGGTCACTCGACTGAGCGGTCGTGTCGATTGAGGCCTCAAACCTCAGAGTACGGTAGTAGTATCGCGGACTGACTCTAACACTATCACTCCATTCAAAATCTCATTGCCTAACTGATCACCAGTCCTAGGCCTCGTAGCTGACGGTGGCGATAGGCAGAAAGCGGCCAATAACCGACATTTTCCCCTCGCTCAATTGTGCGAGTTTTCGGTACATATATCACACACCTGAAGCGCTCTCAGCACTTCAGGGGACTGATATCTACCATTTGCTGTGCAGGCTCAGTCCCCATCAGCCTAATGTTTCAGCTTCTCATTATTCTCCTCAGTTACTCAGCAATGACGCAGAGCATTATCCAGATCAGCGATCAGATCTTCCTCGTGTTCGAGGCCAATCGAGATCCGGATCAATCCCTCGGACACTCCTGCTTTACTGCGCAGCGCCTGCGGTACACCCGATTGTGTGGTCGACGCAGGATGGCAGACCAGGGACTCAGTGCCGCCGAGACTGACAGCCGACTTGAAAAGATGCAGGGCGTTGATAAAGCGGAAAGCCCGTTCGCGACCGCCGTCCAGTACGAACGAGAAGGTTGAGCCAGGACCCGTGCATTGCCGACGGTAGACTTCCTGATAGCTTCCATCCTCAATAAGCTCTGGATGCAGAACGACGATTTTCTGGTGGGGGTTGCTGGCCAGCCAGCGAGCGATCACCGTGCCGGTTCTTGCGGCCGCTTTCATACGCAGGACAAGTGTTTCCATCGAGCGAGAGATCATCCATGAGGAATGTGGGTCGAGTTGCGAGCCGAACAAGCTGCGAATACTGCGTACTTTGCCGATCAGCGCCTTATTGCCCGTGATGCCGCCGGCAACCAGGTCACTGTGCCCGCCCACATACTTGGTCAGTGAATACACGCACAGGTCAACTCCGTGTTCAACCGGCTTCTGGAAAATCGGCCCGAGCAGGGTGTTATCACAGACAATGATTGGCCGGTAGCCATGGCGCATTTCGAAAGCGTCGATTTCCTTACGTAACCCTTTCAGGTCGATCAGTGCATTGGTCGGGTTAGCAGGCGTCTCGATATAGCAGATTCTTAGCGGTCCCTTGCCCGCAGCGGCTTCCAGTGCGTCGGCAATGGATTGCATGGACAGGCCGTCGTCAATTCCATGTGCGCCGATTCCCCATTCCGAGAGAATTTTGGTGATCAGGGTTTCAGTACCACCATACAGCGGCGCCGATTGCACCAGTTGATCGCCTGGGCGCAGGAACGCAAACAGAACAGCACTGATGGCGGACATTCCACTGGATGTAATTGCGGCGGCTTCTGAGCCATCCAGCAGCGCAAGGCGGTCTTCGACGATTTCAAGGTTGGGATGATTGAAGCGACTGTAGACGAGGCCGGCTGATGAATCCTGCGGAATAGGTTTACGACCCGACACGACATCGAAGAACTCTGCGCCCTCCTCCGCCGTGCGAAACGCAAAGGTAGAGGTCAGGAAAACCGGTGGTTTGACTGCGCCTTCCGAGAGGAATGGGTCGTAGCCATAAGACATCATCAGTGTCTCAGGGTGCAACACATGACTTCCGATGGTTTTTTTATGATAGTTGGAATAAGACATAAGCCGCACCTTTCCGAGTTTGCGATCAAGACTCATCGCTCATAAACGCACCCACCTCGCTGGCATCGTTTCTGAGCCTGTTTGTGTTGGAAAGAGTTTATTCGGAAGGGAGAATATGAATTTTTCAAAATTCGTCAGGTTTTTCGTGGAATGGGAAATATCATTCTCCAAAACGGTCGATTTCGTTAAGTTCCGATATGCGAAAGCGTATTTGGATGGAATAGCTCCGAAGGTATTAAGGATTCCTCTGGGCGATGGACGCTTGACAATACAAAGTTGTCGGAGCGTGTGCTCTTTCAGTAATCAACCCGCTCCCTGAGCGGTAACAGCAGAATGGATGGGCAAAGCGCGAACCTGCAACAGGCGCATTTCAGTCCCGTCAGAGATCGCTTCGTGGCAGATACACCTGCCACGAAGCGCAGATTATCGAGGCAAAGGCAGTGCCGTTGTGTACTTGATCTGCTCCATGGCAAAGCTTGATGTGATGTTGGAAAGTCCGTCGATACTGGTGATCAGCTTCTTGTAGAAAGTGTCATAGGCGGCAATGTCGCTGACCACAACGCGCAACATATAGTCCCAATCCCCTGACATTCGATAGAACGCCATGACTTCCTCAAACTGAGACACGGTCTTGGCGAATGTATCCAGCCAGACCTTGTCATGACGCTGTGTCTTGACCTGCACCAGCACCGATAGCCCCAGGCCCAGCAGAACCGGGTCCAGCAGGGCTACTTTGGCCTTGATATAGCCCTCTTTCTCGAGCTTCTTGATCCGCTTCCAGCAGGGAGTCGTTGAAAGGTTGACGGCCTCGGCCAGATCTTTTAGAGGCATGTCAGCATCGCGTTGCAGGATGGAAAGGATGTGGCGATCAAAACTATCCATTTTTTTATTCTTTTTTTGTTTTACGTAGAAAATTTTTCTAATAAATAACCTAACAGCTGAAGAAATGGAAATTAATTTTCGAGTGGGCGGCAGTAGGATTTACACCATACAAAACGTGCCCAGAGCCCCTCAAAAATGAAGAAAATCATCGCAACCCCCACCGCGCCAACACCCTATCTGGCGCGAGCAGCAACAGGCGTGAATAGCCTGCCGCATGCTGCGCTGGTGAAAGTGGGCGCGATCGCCGTGGCTACCTGCTAAGGCGAGGGGAACTCTATGAACGAATGGATCCGTACAGCCATCAGCCGTATCTCTTGCGATCTGCTGCGCTCCGCCGACACCCACATCCACAAGCTGGAAATTCCAGGGTTGAAGGGCATCGACATTTACCTCAAGGACGAGAGCACACATCCAACCGGCAGCCTCAAGCATCGACTGGCGCGCTCGCTCTTTCTGCACGCTATCTGCAGTGGCAAGGTCCATGAGGGAACCCACGTGGTCGAGGCCTCTTCGGGCAGCACTGCCGTTTCCGAAGCCTACTTCGCCAAACTGCTTGGACTGCGCTTCACAGCCGTCATGCCGCGCAATACCGCGAGCAAAAAAATTGAGCAGGTCGAGATGCTCGGCGGGCACTGTTACTTCGTTGATCATTCGTCAGAGGTCTATGCCCAGGCGCAGCGCCTGGCACGCGAAAGCGAAGGACACTACATGGATCAATTTACCTATGCCGAACGGGCAACGGATTGGCGTGGCAACAACAATATTGCCGACAGTATCTTCCAGCAGATGACCGGCGAGGCGCACCCCATTCCCCACGCGGTTGTCATGAGCGCTGGGACTGGCGGCACCACCGCCACCATCGGCCGCTACATCCGCTACAAGGGTCACGCTACTCAGTTGGTTGTCGTGGACCCAGAGCACTCGGTTTTCTATGACAGCTATCGAAGAGGCGACTCAAGTCTTACCGGTAGCAAAGGCAGTCGCATAGAAGGCATCGGTCGTCCCCAGGTCGAGCCGTCGTTCCTGCCAGACGTCATCGACGACATGCTCAAGATCCCCGACGGGGCCAGCATCGCCACCCTTTACTGGCTGGAGAAAGTGCTCGGTAAAAAACCCGGGGGGTCCACCGGTACCAACATGTGGGGCGCCCTGAAAGTCGCATCGAAGATGCAGGAGCAAGGCTTGCAGGGTTCGATCGTGACTCTGATGTGCGATAGCGGCGACCGCTATCTGGACACCTATTACGACCGCGACTGGGTCGCTCGCCACATCGGCGACATCACACCCTATGCGAACCAACTCGATCGCTACCTTTAATACACGCGAGTCACAACTGTCTATGAGCCAGAACAAGAGCAATTTTTCCACCCAAGTGATCCACGCTGGCGAACAGTCGACCTATGCCGACAACACAATTTTCCCGGCGATCGTCACCTCCAGTTCGTTCGTCAAGCGCAGCCTTGACGACATCCCGGACTACGCCTACGGGCGAGTGGGCAACCCAACCCGACATGCCTATGAGAGCTGCATCGCGCAATTGGAGCATGGCTTTGGAGCCGTGGCCTGCGCCTCTGGCCTGGCTGCGACCGCCACCGTGCTTGAGCTATTGCCCAAGGACTCCCATGTGATTGTGATGGCGGGCGTCTATGGGGGCACCTTCCGCCTGATGGAAGACTACCGAAGCAAGACGTCCGGGCTCACCACCACCTACGTCGACCTCAATGACCTTGAGGCACTGGCCGCCAGTCGCCGCGACAACACCCGGTTGATCTGGATCGAGACACCGACCAACCCGCTGCTGCAACTGGTGGACATCCCGCGTGTGACAGCCTTCGCCCGCGACTACGGCATCCTGACCTGCGTCGACAACACCTTCTGCTCACCCTGGAACCAGCGTCCGATCGAGCACGGCGTCGACCTGGTGATGCACTCGGCGAGTAAATACATTGGCGGGCATTCCGACCTGATCGGGGGTGTCGTGGTCGCCGCCGATGAGCAACTGTTCACACGCTTGCGCGGGATCAGCATGGCCATTGGAGCAGTCCAGGGGCCGTTCGACTGCTACCTCGCCCTGCGCGGGCTCAAGACCCTTGACGTACGCATGGAGCGCCAGTGCAGCAATGCACTACAGATCGCCCGCTATCTCAGCCAGCACCCCCAGGTCGAGACCGTGTACTACCCAGGGCTGGAAAGCCATCCGCAGCACGAACTGTGCAAACGCCAGATGCGTTCTGGTGGCGCGGTGGTTTCACTGAAGCTCAAGGCCGACCGCAAAGCGATGGCAGCGTTCATAGAGCAACTGTCGATCTTTGTGCTGGCCGATTCCCTGGGCGGGGTGGAGAGCATGATCAACCACTCCTACAGCATGTCGCACAACTCGTTGAGCCATGAACAGAAAATCAGCCTGGGCATCGGCGAGAACCTGATCCGACTCTCCATCGGCCTGGAACATGTCGACGATCTGATCACCGACTTGAATGCGGGCTTTGATCGGCTACGTACGACCAACGTCGAATAAAAAAATCCCACTCCCCCTACAAGAGGCTCTCGAAGTCCACTGCACCGACGATTCAAAAAACTGGCGTTCCGTTTATCTAACAATAAGGTCTATAAAATGCAAACGAACCGCATGCTCAAAAAACACTGGAAAACCGCAGTACTGGCACTGACGCTGGCAACCAGCTTCTCTGCTGCAGCTGATCAACTCAGCGATATCAAAGCCAAGGGTGAACTGGTCTGTGGTGTGCTCGGCACCGACGAACCGTTCAGCTACATCAAGGACCCAGCGTCTCGCGAGATCGTCGGTTACGACGTCGACATGTGCAATGCCATTGCCGCGACCATTGGGGTCAAACCGGTACTCAAGCAATTGACGGTCGCCGCACGTATTCCTGAATTACAACAGGGCCGTGTCGATCTTCTGGCTGCCTCCTTGACCCATAACAAAGAACGGGAAGCATTGATCAACTTCTCCCTGTCGACCTTTATCACGGGTCAGAAAGTCATGGTCAAGGCTGACAGTGGCATCAATCAACTCGACCAACTGACCGGCAAGAAAATCTTGACGATCAAAGGCTCCACCATGGAGCAAAGCATCCGCGCGAAGATCGCTGACGCCCAGATCGTATCGTTCGACAGCAACCCTCAAGCTCTGCTCGCCCTGCAACAAGGCAAAGGCTTGGGTTATGCCAACGATGAGACTTCATTGGCCGGCAACTTCGCCAAGCTGGGTGATGCGGCAAAAGATTTTGTGATTCTCCCCACCCCCCTGTCCACCGAGCACATTGCGCTGGGCCTGAGAAAAGAAGAACCCGCCTTCCAGGAGCAGGTGAACAAGACGCTGCGCGATCTGGAGTCGTCTGGCAAGGCTGAGACGCTCTTCACCAAATGGTTTGGTCCCGAGACCAACATGAAATTTGCCAGTCGCTCATTCAAGATCGAAACCGACCAAATCAACTAACTTCATTGAGGGCACGACCTTAGGGTCGGGCCACGGGCCTAGTTATGAATACGTTTGATTTATCGGTCGTGCTCTCCGGGCAGTATCACGATTGGCTCATTAGTGGCTTCCTGCTATCGATCCAACTCGCGTTGATCTCGCTGGTCATCGCCCTGCCGCTGGCAATCGTCATCGCTGTATTGCGCTTGGCCCCTTACGCTGCGCTTAGGGGAATCGCGATCACCTATGTGGAAGCGATACGCAACGTCCCGCTGCTGGCACACATGCTGTTCTGGTATTTCGGGGCACCGGAGTTGCTGCCAGCCCCCATCAAGACATGGATATACGAACACAATATCGAAGCGGTCAGTGCGGTTATCGCTCTGGTGTTGTACACCGCCGCTTATATGTCCGAAGACATCCGCAGCGGCTTGCGCTCCATTCCCAGGGAGCAAATGGAGGCGGGCCGGACCCTGGGCTTTGGCTTCCTCAGCACCATGCGCCTGGTCATCCTCCCGCAGTCATTGCGGGTGACAGTGCCACCGCTGATTAGTCAGACCCTTAACTTATGGAAGAACACCAGCATCGCCATGGTGATCGGCGTCGCTGAAATGATGTATCAGGCCCAGCAGGTGGAAAGCTCCACATTCCGGGGGTTCGAATCGTACGCCGTCACCACGGCTGGTTATGTCGGCGTCTCGATCGTCATCACGCTGTTGTCCAGTTGGTACCAGCAACGCTATCCCTTACGGAGTGCCTGACGATGCTCGATATCATCCAAAACTACGGGCTTTTCTACCTGATCGGCCAATACCCGAACGGCCCCTTGGGCGGCTTGGTGATGACGCTGATCCTGGCAGCACTGGCCTTGGTAATGGCCTTCCCTATCGGGGTACTGCTTGCACTCTGCCGCATCAGCCCTTACCGACTATTGCGTCTACCGGTCACGGGACTTGTGTACGTACTGCGCGGAACGCCATTGCTGATGGTGATTTTCTGGGCCTATTTCCTTCTGCCGACCCTTACCGGTCAACGCACTGACCAATTCGGCACCATGCTTGCCGCCCTGGTGATTTTTGATGGGGTCTACCTCGCCGAAATCATTCGCGCCGGGATTCTCGGATTGCCTCGCGGGCAAATGGAAAGCTCCCGTTCACTCGGCTTCTCGTACTTGGCCACGATGCGCCTGGTGATAATGCCACAGGCCTTTCGCAACATGCTGCCCTCGCTGGTGAATCAGTTTGTCTCCACCATCAAGGAGACCTCGCTGGGTTACATCATCAGCCTCTCGGAAGTGTCATTCGTCGCCTCGCAGATCAGCGCTCAACTGCTGACCAAGCCAGTCCAGGTGTATTCCATGCTTGGCCTTACCTACTTCGTCATGTGTTTCAGCTTGTCGCGCTTCGCCTTCTGGCTGGAACGACGTCTCGCTGTCCGTACTGTAAAGGTCTAATCCCATGATCCAACTCAAAGACGTTAACAAGTGGTACGGCGGCTACCATGCACTGGCTGACATCAACGAAACCGTCGCCAAAGGAGAGGTGGTGGTGGTCTGTGGTCCGTCGGGCTCAGGCAAGTCGACGATGATTCGTACCCTCAATCGGTTGGAAGCCATCCAGGGTGGCAACATCTTCATCGACGGCGTGGATATCTACGATCGCTCAGTGAGTGTGAACACGTTACGCAGCCGTATCGGCTTTGTATTCCAGCAATTCAATCTGTTTCCGCACCTTACTGTCCTTGAGAATTGCACGCTGGCACCGCGTCGCCTGCGCAAGTTAGGCGCCAAGGAAGCAGACGATTTGGCCATGAGCTTGCTGGATCGGGTAGGTCTTGCGCACAAGTCGTGCGCCTACCCTTGCGAGTTATCGGGTGGCCAGCAGCAGCGCGTAGCCATCGCCCGGGCATTGGCAATGAACCCACCAGTGATGCTGTTCGATGAACCCACTTCGGCGTTGGACCCAGAGATGGTCGGTGAAGTGCTTCAAGCGATGAAAAGCCTGGCCAAGGAAGGCATGACCATGGTGTGCGTCACCCACGAGATGGGTTTCGCGCGCGAGGTGGCCGATCGCGTGATCTTCATGGATCAAGGCAAGGTGCTTGAACGGGCGACACCCGAGTCTTTCTTCCTGCGCCCTGAACACCCTCGCGCACAGCGATTCCTGTCCGATATCCGCTCGCCCTGGGGCGAGAGTGGTATGCCGCAAGCTTGTTGAAAGGCGTGCAGGGGGTCGGCTCGATCGCCGTCCCCCTGAAAATGGAGGCAATAACCATGCAATTTCATGTCGAAGCTTTCTTCGACGCTGACAGCTGCACTTACAGTTACCTGGTCAGTGACCCGATGACCCGGCACTGCGCGATCATCGATCCGGTCCTCGACTACGATACCGCCCCTGCGCGTATCTCGTATTCGAGTGCCGAGCGCCTGATCGAACACGTGCGCGCCAAATCATTAACTCTGGAATGGATTCTGGAGACCCACGTGCATGCCGATCACCTCTCCGCTGCCCGCTACCTCAAGCACCAGCTGGGGGGAAAGATCGGCATTGGCGACCGCATTCCTCATGTACAGAATACTTTTGCCACGCTGTTCGACGCCGAGGATGATTTGTATCTGGACGGCAGCCAGTTCGACCGTTTGTTCGCCGACAACGAAACCTTCCATATCGGCGCCCTGCCCGTCAACGTGCTGCATACGCCCGGCCATACGCCGGCCTGCGTGACGTACTTGATCGAAGATGCCGCGTTCGTCGGTGACACGTTGTTCATGCCTGATTGCGGCACTGCCCGCTGCGATTTTCCTGGCGGTGACGCCCACCAGCTCTACCACTCGATAGGCCGGTTATTCAAGTTGCCAGGCAGCACGCGCCTGTTCATGTGTCACGACTACAAAGCGCCCGGTCGCGACGTTTACCGTCACCAAACAACGGTAGACGAGGAGCGCACGCACAACATCCACATCGGCCAAGGCAGCTCCGAGGCTGATTTCGTCGCGCTGCGCACAGCGCGCGACAAGACCCTGAATCAACCCAGGCTGCTACTACCGTCAGTGCAGATCAACATGCGCGCCGGCGAGCCCCCCGCGGCGAAGGCCAATGGCATCAGCTATCTGAAGATACCGCTCAATGTGTTCTGAAGATCTTGATCGAGTTCAGGCAGAGCGAAATGGATAACCTCTTTACGAGTTTAAATGGCATGCAAATCACCACCCACACCAATCACTTTGCAACAACCGGTCAAATGACACCAGACGATGTGGGTGAAGCCGCCAAACTAGGGTTTCGCTCAATCATCTGTAACCGACCGGATCGTGAAGGTGGGGTGGATCAACCTGCCAGTGAAGCCATTCGAGCCGAAGCCAATCGGCTGGACTTGGAGTTTGCTTATTTCCCGGTTCAGCCCGATACCGTCAGCGACATTGACATACAGCATTTTGTTTGCCTGCTCGACAACTTGCCTGCACCGGTATTGGCTTTTTGCCGTACAGGTAATCGCGCTACCAAGCTGTACCAAAAAGCGTCGGAGTGTGCCGCTCGGAGCGAAATCGTCACAAGATTCCCCGATTTCACCATCACCGCAGACGTTGTAGTCATCGGTGGTGGATCGGCAGGCATCGGGGTCGTGGCAAGCTTGCTCAAGCGTGCGCCCGATCTGCAGATCACGCTCATCGAACCCAATGACCAGCACTACTACCAACCGGCCTGGACCCTGGTCGGCGGGGGCGCGTATGACGTGCGCAAAACCGTCAAACCCATGTCGGACGTCGTCCCGCGAGGGGCGACCTGGATCAAGGCTGCGGTGGTCCAGGCCCTGCCGGACACACAGCGTCTGTTGCTGAGCAACGGTAAAAGCGTCGCTTACCAAAACCTCATCGTTTGTCCGGGGCTGCGGCTGGCCTGGGAGAAAATCGAAGGGCTGGAAGAAACCCTGGGCAAGCATGGGGTGACGTCCAACTACCGCTATGACCTTTGCGCCTACACTTGGCAGCTCGTGCAGGGACTGCGCAAAGGCAAGGCTCTCTTCTCTCAGCCCGGCATGCCGATCAAATGTGCTGGTGCTCCGCAAAAGGCCCTGTACCTTTCCTGCGATCATTGGCAGAAGTCCGGTGCCCTGCAGGACATCAGTGTCGAGTTCAATCTCGCGGGCGCGGCCCTGTTCGGCGTGGCAGCCTTCGTCCCGCCCCTGATGAAGTACATCGAGAAGTATCGGGCACAGTTGGTATTCGGCTCGAATCTGGTCAAGGTCGACGGCCCGGCTCGGACCGCCTGGTTTGAAAGCAAGGACGAACACGGCACGGTCGTTCGGCACTCCAAGACCTTCGACATGCTCCACGTAGTCCCTGCACAGGTCGCCCCCGACTTCATTCGCACAAGCCCTCTGGCGGACGCCGCCGGTTGGTGTGAGGTGGATCCGGGGACGCTGCAACACAGCTGCTATCCTGAGGTTTTTGCGCTAGGCGATGTTTGCTCCACCAGCAACGCCAAAACCGCTGCCGCCGCCCGCAAGCAAATCGTCGTCGTGGCCGAGAATCTCCTGGCATTACGCGGCGATCGGCCCATGCCGCTGCGATACGACGGTTATGGCTCATGCCCGTTGACCGTCGAAAAAGGAAAAGTCGTGCTGGCAGAGTTCGGCTACGGCGGCAAACTGCTGCCCACATTCCCCCTAGACCCAACAGTCGCCCGAAAGAGCGCATGGTTCCTGAAAGCCCGGCTGCTGCCCTGGTTTTACTGGAACGGCATGCTCAAGGGGCGTGAGTGGCTGACCAACCTCTCCAAGGCCGAGTAAGGGGCGAGCATGCTACTCAGTGGAATGTTCGGGATCGCCATCGGCATCATTCTTGGCCTTACCGGTGCTGGGGGTGGAATTCTGGCCGTGCCAGCGCTAGTGATCGGCCTAGGGTGGTCAATGACTGAGTCGGCCCCCGTTGCGCTGTTCGCTGTCAGCGCTGCGGCCGCTGTTGGGGCTGTAGATGGTCTGAGGAAAGGCCAGGTACGTTATCGCGCAGCCCTGATGATGGCGTTGTTGGGGGCTGTGTTTTCGCGCTTGGGTGTGCATTTTGCCCATCTCCTGCCCAACGCCGTACTGACCTCCCTGTTCAGCATGGTCATGGTCATTGTGGCGATACGCATGATTCGACAGGTTAGCGGCAGCTCGGCTAAAGCCACAGACAACGAGAAGTGCTGGCAAGAAAAAAATTGCATGCTCAACCCTCAGACCGGCCGACTGCGGTGGACGCCGAAGTGTTCAGTGAGTCTTGCCGTAGTTGGCTCACTTTCAGGGCTACTGACCGGGATGCTTGGTGTGGGTGGCGGGTTCTTGATCGTGCCTGCATTTCAGCAACTTTCAGACATCCGCATGCATGGCATCGTCGCGACCTCACTCATGACCATCGCCCTGATTTCGGCTATCGCGGTGACAGGCGCTATTCATGCAGGCGCCCATATAACAGTCACAGGTGGGGTTTTTATCGGTGCGAGCGTCAGCGGGATGCTGTTGGGAAGAATCATCTCACCCAAAATTACCGCCAAATCGATACAAATGGGCTTTTCCGCTGTGTGCATTGTGGTTGCTGGCTACCTAATGCTCAAAACCTGGCTGTAGAACGCATGCAAGAGAAAGCTTTGGCGTAGACCGACAGTTTCTGTCTCTGATAGAGCGATCTATTGGCGACACACTGCGAACTGAATCACCAGGAGATTGGCCTACGACACAGCCTGACATCTATCTAAATGGGCCTCTCCACTGTCTTGCCCAGGACGTTAGCAAGACTCAATGCCTCATCGCCCAACGCCTTGCAAAAGGTGTCGACGAAAATCGAGGACGGTCGATAGTCAGGCCGGATCAACATGACGCGATAGGGAATGGACACATTGATTGGCCGAATGGCCAATCCTTTGCCTGACTCTTGCACCGCGGTCAACGGATTGATAATCGCCACGCCCAATTGTTGTCTGACCATGGCACAAACCGAAGCAGCATTGGTGGTTTCAATCACGGTATGTCGATCGACACCCGCGTGACGAAAGCGCTCATCGAGTTTCTGACGATAAATATCCAGGCCCGAGAGGTTGATGAAATCAACACCGCGAAAGTCCTCCAATGCCAACAGCGGCTTGATTAACAAAGGGTGCACTTCTGGCAGTATGCAGACCATGTCGGCACAAAAGAGCAAATCCCCTCGGGTACCCCGTGGCACATGCTCACTTTCAGTCAGACCAAGGTCGTGACGCTGGGCGCTGAGTGACTCCTCGAGCAGGGGCGATTCCTGCGCACTGATACTCAGGCCTATGCCCGTATGCTGCTGGTGAAACTGCTTGCAAACATTGGGCAATAGCGTCTGCGAGAACAGCGGCAGGCACGTGATGCTGAGTTGCCCATGTTCGAAACGACGGATCGATTGCGCAACGCTATTGATTCGTTCCAGCCCGATATAGGAGCGTTCGACCTCTTCGAGCAACATCATTGCCTGAGCCGTTGGTACCAGCCTTCCACCCTCCCGATCAAACAGACGCAAACCCGAAAGGCTTTCAAGCCGTGCCAGTTCCCGGCTGAGCGTCGGTTGGGAGGTCAGCAATAAGCGCGCCGCTCCCGTGACGCTGCCTGCTTGCATGATCGCTCGGAAAACTTCGATATGTCGCAACGAGACTTTCATACTCAACCTTCGTTGATCGCTTGAAGCCCATATCAAAACCGAATTGATAAACAAAAAGAAGATATTTTATTGAATACCCAGCAATCGGCATGATGGCCTCCACTCTTTAGCTCAGATCGACTATATCCATGCCCAACCAGCCCCCATTTCAGCAATTGGCCGCGATTGCCACAGAACATGGCACCCCGTTCTGGTGTTATGACGCCCAGACCATCAAGGCGCGTATTGACCAACTGGCGTGCTTCGACACCGTTCGATTCGCACAAAAAGCCTGTTCCAACCTGCACATCCTGCGCTTGATAAGGGAGCAAGGCGTTCGGGTCGATGCCGTCTCGCTGGGTGAAATCGAACGGGCACTGCTGGCAGGCTTCAGTCCGACCGGCACACCAGCAGGCATCGTCTTTACCTGTGATCTGTTCGACGAGGTGACATTGCGCCGTGTGGTCGAGCTGAATATCGAGGTCAATACCGGTTCGATCGACATGCTCCGTCAATTGGGCGAACGCTCTGCAGGCCATCGCGTCTGGTTGCGGATCAACCCGGGATTCGGCCACGGTCACAGTCGCAAGACCAATACTGGTGGTGAAAACAGCAAGCATGGCATCTGGCATGACCAGGTTCACGAAGCACTCGACGTCATTCGGCAATTCGGGCTGAAGCTGGTGGGATTGCACATGCACATTGGTTCGGGCGTGGATTACCAACATCTGGAGCAGGTGGGCAGTGCAATGGTCTCGGCCGTGAAAACGCTCGACCACGATCTCGAAGCGTTTTCCATCGGTGGGGGGCTTTCCACACCCTACCGCGAAGGTGATGAGCCGGTGGACATCCAGCGTTATGCAGATGCATGGCATCAAGCCAGGCAGGACATCGAGGCGTTTCTCGGTCATCCGGTACGAATGGAAATCGAACCCGGCCGGTTTTTGGTTGCCGAGTCAGGTTGTCTGGTGACGGAAGTTCGCATGGTCAAAAAAGTTGGCCGCCGAAATTTCATCTTGGTGAACGCCGGCTTCAATGACTTGATGCGCCCAGCCCTGTATGGCGCCTATCACCACATGACCTTGCTGGACGCCGAGGGTACCCCTGTCAATCGCGTTGAACACGACTACGTGGTGGGCGGCCCTCTGTGTGAGTCTGGCGATATCTTTACGCAGGACGAAGAAGGTGTGACGCCCCGTTTGCTGCCCGAGGCGCAGGTTGGCGACTTTCTGATCATGCACGATACGGGCGCATATGGCGCCTCTATGTCGTCCAATTACAACAGCCGACCCCTGCTGCCGGAAGTTTTGATCGAGCAAGGACAAGCAAGATTGATTAGACGCCCGCAGCCATTGTCGGACTTGCTGGCCTTAGAGTTGTAGCTTTAACGAACTAGTTACAAATCCGTTGATTGCGCTCCGATTCGCTCTCTGGAGCGCAGCGGAAGTGGCTATTCGCCTTTACCCATCATAGATACTTCCAGCGGGACGGGGAATTGGCCGTACGAGATCATCAGGGATCTTATTAAGGCACGGGCTTGAATAGTCGGGCTGGAATTACGCTCGGTGGCAGATGGGCTGCCATATCAATCTTTTGGCCTAGCTCAATCTTTCGCCTTGCCTCTTTGAGCCACTCGCCAAGTGCCGTACTCATTCTGGTGAATTGCCGGGGCAGAGTGTGCCACGTGCACACAGGAAAACGCGCAGACTGGCAATGCCTGACAGGACAGCTATTGTTGCTTGTTCATATCCCCCCTGGGGGGATATGATTTTCGAAGTCTTCGAAGCGAATTAACCGTCTCAAGTTTCGATTGGGAGCTGACATGGCTTGGGTCATCACCAAGTACTTCGTTACCGCTGGAATCGTGGTTCTGGTGTCCGAGCTGGCGAAACGCAGCGACAAGTTGGGCGGCCTTGTGGCGGCCCTTCCGCTGGTCACTGTGCTGACACTGATCTGGCTCTACGTCGAACATCAGAGCCAGGAAAAGATCGCGAACCATGCCTGGTACACCTTCTGGTACGTGGTGCCGACACTTCCCATGTTCCTGGCGTTTCCGCTGCTACTTCCCCGGCTGGGGTTCTGGCCGACCTTGATCGGCTGCATCGTCATCACGATGATGAGTTTCGGGCTGTTCGCCCTGTTCGTGCGGCGATTCGGTATTGAGCTGCTTTGAGTAAAACGCGACTCGTGATCACATGAGGGGTATCCCTTCGAGGGGATTGTGCCCCTTGTCTAGCCATATGGGATTCAAACATGACCAGGATCGAGCCCCCGCATGAGCACACACCTATCGCACAGTGCCATTATCAAGCGACTGAAGCGCGCCGAGGGTCACTTGCGCAGCATCATCACCATGATCGAGGATGGGCGCGCCTGCGTGGATATCGCCCAGCAACTCCACGCGGTAGAGAAGGCCATCTGCCAGGCCAAGCGCACGCTGATCCAGGATCACATTGACCATTGCCTCGAAGACACCCTTGGAATGCTTGCTAGCGGCGAGCGAGCGCCGCTGGATGAGTTCAAGCAGATCACCAAATACCTCTGAGCCGCCGAGTAGCGGGCGACCAGCCCATTTCATTGCACAGCTCCCGCACGAAGCGATAGATCATGGGTGAGCCGACCAGTCGGACTGGCCGGCAGCTGCTGTTAACCGCGCAGCAAATGTACCGCCAGACCTGCCAGGGCGCAGGCCAGCAGAACCTGGATCACGCCGCGCTTGAAGCGGAACAGGGCCACCGCCGCCGCGATGGCGATCAGCGCCGACGGCCAATCGAAGGCACCACTGAAGCCGTTCGGCCAGAGCACGTGATAGCCGAAGAACAGGGCCAGGTTCAGGATCACACCCACAACGGCAGCGGAGATGCCGGTCAGTGGCGCGGTGAATTTCAGTTCGTTGTGCGTCGACTCCACCAGCGGGCCGCCGGCGAGGATGAACAGGAAGGACGGTAGGAAGGTGAACCAGGTGACCAAGGTCGCAGCTATCGCCCCGGCGAGGAAGGGGTGGTCGGCGCCAAACATCGGCTGGACGTAGCCACCGACGAACCCCACGAACGCCACCACCATGATCAACGGCCCCGGCGTGGTTTCGCCCAGAGCCAGGCCATCAATCATCTGAGAGGGGGACAACCAGCCGTAGTGGCCGACCGCCCCTTGATAGACGTAGGGCAGCACTGCATAGGCGCCGCCGAAGGTGAGCAAGGCTGCTTTGGTGAAGAACCAGCCCATTTGCGTCAGTGTTCCGTGCCAACCGAACGAGGCTGTCAGCAGCCCCATCGGCAGCAGCCAGAGGGCGGCCCCGATCACGGCCAGGCGCAGCAGATGCCCCCAGCGAAAGCGCGCATGCTCGGGAGTTGGGGTGTCGTCGTCGATCAGTGCCGGGCCGTAGCTGGCCTTCACTGCCCCATGTCCACCGCCAATGACAAACTTGCTCGGCAGTAGCCGTCCGCCGATATAGCCCACGATCGCAGCCACCAGCACGATGATCGGGAAGGGTACGTTGAGCGCGAAGATGGCAACGAAGGAGGCCGCGGCCATGGCCCATAGCCAGGCATTCTTCAGGGCCCGTGAGCCGATCCGGTGGGCCGCATGGACGACGATGGCGGTCACCGCAGGCTTGATGCCGTAGAAGATGCCAGCCACTACCGGCACTTCGCCAAAGGCGATGTAGATCCACGACAGGCCGATCAGGATAAAGAGCGACGGCAGCACGAACAGGACGCCGGCGATCACACCGCCCCAGGTGCGATGCATCAGCCAGCCTATATAGGTGGCCAGCTGCTGAGCTTCCGGCCCCGGCAGCAACATGCAGTAGTTCAGGGCATGGAGGAACCGCCGCTCGCTGATCCACCGCCGGCGTTCGACCAGTTCCTGATGCATGATCGAAATCTGTCCCGCCGGGCCGCCGAAACTGATGAAGCCCAGCTTCAGCCAGAACAGGAACGCCTCGAACAGGCCGATGGGAGCTCTAGCGGAGGTAACCTTCTCGGTGGCACGCACAATGGATTCAGTCATGGTTTTTCTCGTCGTTTGCGAAAGCGATCAGCAGGCCATTGAAGATGCTGCTGGCGGCCTGAAGAAGCTGGTCGTCATCCGTGATGCTTTCTCGCAGCCCGGCGAGGACGCGTTCGATACCCGATGCCTCCGTGGGCTGACTGCCACCGACGTCCAGGTAGTGCACGACGGCGGCGATGCGATTCAGGGCCGGGCTTTCGAGCTGGAAACTGGCCAGCAGGGTTTCGAAGGTGACGCGCTTTCCGACGTGGCTGAAGGTGGCCCCGTCGAAGTCGAACCCCAGTGCATCGGTTGGGCAGTCATGTGGGGTGTCCAGCCAGAGGATGCGCGCCGCCGGATCGATGAAGCGGTGGATCAACCAGGCGCTGGCAAGACGGTCGACCCACGGACGTTTGCGTGTAGCCCAGACGCGCCCCTGGAAATCCCCCGGGGCAAGCATCGCGATGGGCTCTGCATGGCTGCCGGGTTCGTCCGATGAGAGCGCGCTGCTGATGGCCGTTTCCAGCGTCTGCAGCGCTGAGTCGGCCTGCCGTTTCTGCTCGTTTGGGAAAAAGTCGATGGCGCTCAGCTGGGCGAATGCCTTGCGCAGCTTGCGGACTTGACGTGCGGTTTGCAGGGCGTTCTCGCCAGTCAGCTCGCCAAGGCAACTGGCGATATCGTCCCGTAGTTTGCCGTATTCCTCGCTCCGGTCGAATAGCGGAATGAATCGCTCGCCGGGCTCGCTGATCGAAAACAGGTAGGCCGTGCCATTGATGGCGAGCACCTCTCGTTCGATCATTTCGAGGGCTTCCCGGCCAGCGACCTGCTCGGGCAACAGATAGATACCGTCGCGTAGCACTGCCGCCCCGCAAGACTTGAGTGCTCTCCAGGCGCGCATACGCTCGGTCGCGTTGGCGGTTGGGAGGCCGAGCACCAGAAGTAGCCATATATTCATGTAGAGCTCTCAACGTATTTTGTTGCTAGCTCTACTATAATATCTATTCAGGCGGGCCGTAACCAGTATTCAAGTCACGAATGCACATTGGAGGTTTGGCGATGACTCCCTTCCCCACACGCCTCTCATCCGCACTCGCTCTAGTGGGTGTCGAGGCTGGCGTGTGGCGGCTGCTTGTGGCGAGGAGCCTGCGAGGCTTTTGCGATGGTTACATTGCGGTGCTGCTTCCGGCCTATCTTCTGGCACTTGGCATGTCGACCCTATCCGTCGGGCTGATCAGCACGTCAACGCTGCTCGGTTCCGCGATCGCCACGATGCTGGTCGGAATGCTGGGCAATCGCTTTTCACGCCGGTCACTGCTGCTGATCGCTGCCTTGGTGATGACGGCAACGGGCATTGGTTTTTCCAGCTTCTCGACACTATGGCCCCTGCTCGTAGTGGCGTTCCTCGGCACGATGACCCCCAGTGCGGGCGATGTCAGCATGTTCCTCCCTATCGAACACGCGTACCTGGCCGAAGCGTCTGAAGCGCAGGCACGCACGTCACTTTTTGCACGCTACAGCCTCGTCGGAGCACTCTCGGGTGCTCTGGGTGCTTTGCTGGCCGGAGCACCCGATTGGATCGCTGCTCATCTCGGCGTCGCGGCCATGCGTGGCATGTTCGCCCTGTATGCACTGTCGGGGCTGGTGATCTTGGCGCTATACCGGAGAATGCCTACGCATCAGCCCGCGTCGACCATGGCTCGCGCGTCGCTCGGGCCGTCGCGGTGGATTGTCGCTCGGCTCGCGCTGCTCTTCAGCATTGATGCATTCGCTGGCGGACTGGTCGTCAACGCGTTGCTGACGCTTTGGCTCATGGCGCGGTTCGACCTCTCAATCGGCGCTGCCGGACAGTACTTTTTCTGCACGGGACTTGCTGAGCGCAGGATCTCAACTGGCAGCGGCGCCACTTGCGCGCAGGATTGGCCTGCTGAACACGATGGACTTCACGCACATCCCATCAAGCTTGTGCTTGATCGCAGCGGCCTTCATGCCGACATTGCCGCTCGCATTGCTCATGCTGTTGCTCCGCAGCGCGCTGTCGCAGCTCGACGAGCCCACGCGCAGCGCCTACGTCATGGCCGTCGTAACGCCGGCGGAGCGAGCGGCTGCCGCGAGTCTAACAGCGGTGCCGCGAAGTCTCGCCGCCGCTATTGCCCCGACTATCGCCAGCGGATTGATCGGGCTGGGTTGGCTCACTGCGCCGGAGGTTAGAGCTGCTACGCTTGTACCGGTCACCGGTAGCTATGGAGAACCTGGCGGCGTGAACCCTTATTAACTGGTATCCAGAATTACTTGACCAGTTCAAGGACGCTCTTCAGACAATCCTATGAGTTGTGTCGAATTGCTGAAGCCTGTAACTGAAACAGTGCTTTCGGCAGAGAGGCTACTATCCTCGGGCTAGAACCCTTTTGACGGACCAAGATACCATGGGGATATTCATACCCACCCTTGTTTCCCCAGCGCCCTGCACACTTGGCCTTTCGTCGCCCGAGATATGCATCGATGCAAATTATGAGTTTTTACATAATTGTGCATAAAATCAATTTTATAGGTTTATTCGCCAATCATGATTCCTGATCGGACACAATAATCTAATATTGCTTGCCTCCTCACTATTTTAACGGGTATGTAAACTGAGAACCTAGACACATGGATGAATCAAAAATCAGGTCTTGGGAGCTATTCAGCTGGACACTGACGCAACAATCGCATCGGCATCGTATCGGAGATGCGTACCTCAGCATTTTTTGAGAGCTCGATGGCGCCGGCGATGAGATATTCTGCCGTCACCTTGCTCCGTGGATTGAGGCTGTCCCAGACAAATAACCCTGTTGTACTGAGGACGTTGTTGCCCTCACTCGCGTATTCCTCGCTCAGTTTCCAGCATTCGGCGTGTCTGTAAAGTAGGCCAAAGCAGTTCCTCACCCACCGCAGTTTGAAACAACTTCTTTGCCACAGCAGAAGTGTGATTCATGCTGATCTCATCCACGGCCCTCCAGCCGGAATGCAGCAGTCCCTGCAGGTTTGCCTGTTTCATTTCGTGGTAGGTCATATTGGAATTTGACATCTCGAAGCTCCATTGGGTCGGCATGGTGTCACCTCTGCACAGGCTGAATCTCTGGAGCGCAGTAGCATCACTCATTGATATGAAAGCGTGAAGGTGGCGATCCCAGTGGCAATACCACTCTTGATGTTCTTGCTCGTTTGTACATAGCTTGCTGTAAAGGGGAGGATTACGGTGCCCGATGTCGACTGCCCCAATGCTATTTGGTTAAGGGTGCCGGGCAGATAGGAGTCAGGCCCATAACTCACAATAGCGCCGCTGCCTGTACGAATGCTTATTCCTATACCGTTGGCTGATTGACTGCCGCCGTCCAGCGTAAGCACGTTTGAAGTGTTACCGGGATCAATACCATCGGTGAAGGTAACGAACAGATTTACTCCAGCACTGCAATTTTGCAGTTCAATGGTAAAAGGGGCGTTGCCGGCAGTCGAGCCTACTCCGGCAAAATCGTTTTGGCTGACTCTGCCGAGTCTAACGGATAGGTTTTTTGAGGCGGCGCTGACGGCACAGGTCAATGCATTGATTACGGTACCGTCTGCCACTGTCCAAGTAACGCTGGGAGCATTGCTGCAATCTCCCGAGTAACTGACGGTCATCGAGGGCAAGGACATCAAAATGCCCGACTGGATGGGGCCAATGACAACCAACCGAGCATTGACATAATTGTTACTGCCACCACCGCTCCCACTGCTGAAGGTCGTCGTGAATGGAGCGACGCTGTAGCCCCCAGCCCAACCTGTAGTGGCCTCGAACTGGATGCCTATACCATCTAGGTTAGTTTTGTAGACGTTGGTAAACCCTGGAGCTGGTGTGCCATTGACCGTTACCGTTTGTATGATGTTGTCCGCGCTTGAAGTGGTAAACAAGCCCGGATTCAAAGAGCTAGACTGCAACACGGTATTAAGCGCCCTGCTGCCAGCAGTGGTGACAGGACCTGGGAACTGAAAGGTAGTAGTGACTGCATTACTCGGATAGTTGCAGGTGGTCGAGGCTGCCTGTGCCACAAGTGGGAGCACGGAACCCAACAATAACGCAAAAAGTGGGAACACTCGTCTACGGCAGCGCAACAGGTTTAGGTAGCCATCCATTGTTGATCCTCTAAATATTGGCGGTATCGCCGTTGCTCCATCTGCTGGCGATAGAACATGCCTGCGTAGTCAAAGAAGTTACCCGTAGTGTTGCTTACAAGTCAGATCGATCGTTTCCAGAGTCGATGCAGCCTCGCCCTTCGTTTTCGGAGCCAGTTGGTAGGCTAGGCTGCATTGGCCAAAGTCCTTGCCAGCACTTATGCGCAACGTACCCTGATCACCATTTACCCGGGCAAAGATCTGTCCACCTTGGCCAACCACCCCAACTTCCTTCCCCTGTTCATCGTAGACACTGGCACCGAAAGGCAACGGCTTGCCGTCGATTTGATGGGCATTGATCAGCAGGGCCCGGCCAGAGACGGTGCTGAATCTAGCCATGATCACCGAGCCACTGCGCGGTACTACTTCTTGGCTGGTGCTCTGCAGTTCGACGTCATCGGAAATACCTTTAGGGTCCAGTTCCAGGGTGTTGACCTGGTAGGGGGTCAGGTAAGGCACCACAGCCTGACCATCACGGTCGAGTTTTACACCCGTTGCATTGGTAAGCGCTGCACCAGCTGCATCAGGAGCAACAACAATAGCGATGGAGTCACCCAGTGGCTGGCCAAAGGTGATACCGGCCGGATGGACTACCAGCGAACCGCTCGCCCCCATGGATGCTTGCTGGAAATCAGTACCCTTACTGATGGAGGCGCTGAGGTTGGCCTTAGACGTACGATATTGCCCGTTTCCGCTAACGCTAGTGGCGGTGTCATCGTTGCCTGGACGACTGTGGCTGGCGGTAAGCCCGTAGCTGAGTGACTGGTCGTCACCGCTGGTGCCGCTGAGGGTGGTTTGCAGGTTGGCGCTGCCATCGCTGCTGGAGGTGGCGCTGGCACTCAAGAAAGGTCGACTGTGGGAACTGGAGGAGCCCAAGGGAATAGACACATTGACCAAGTATTGGGTGGTGTCGATACCCGACAAGTTCTGGGTGCGCGAAGCACTGACACCGGCGTTGCCCCAACTGAAGTTCCGGCTGATACCGGCCTGATACTGCTTGTCGGTGCCCCCACTGTTCCAGTAACTCTGTACAGAACTGTTGATGTACAGGTAAGAACGGCCGCCGAAGTTCTGGCTGACGTTGAGTTGCGCCTTGCTGCGGGCGTGTCGGAGTGAATCTATACCACTCTTGCTGTCGCCGAATGCGTCCAACTGATCACGGGCTTTCAACGCATCGTTAATGCCGAAATAGTCTTGGGTGGAGTAACGGTAAGCGGCCACAGTGAAGTTGGTGCCGGTACTCTGCAGAATCTTGTTGTAGGTCACACGGGCTGATTGACCGGTGAAGGTCCTGCCTTCTAAATCGGTTTTCGACGCAGTGATGTCGGCACCGAACGCACCATATTCACTGTTCAGGACACCGCCGAGGATAGCCGAGTTGTACCCTTCAGCGGCGGAAAAGCCCGTGTATCCGGTGACGAGGTTGGTCAGACCATGCTGATAAGTACCTTGTACAACCATTGGCCTGCTTCCATAAGGCAATTCGCGAGCTTGGCCGACTGTCGCGGTATAGCGAGAGGTGCCTTCGCGCAGTGAGCGGCTTACCGACGAAAACGGCACGGTAAAATTTTTTTCCTGGCCATCAGCCTCAGTCACTGTTACCTCTAGGTCGCCACTGGTGCTTGCGGGGTTGAGGTCGGTGATTGCGAATGCACCCGGTGCGACAGTAGTTTCCTGAATGATGAAGCCGTTCTGGCGGACGGTTACGCGGGCGTTAGTCGAGGCTACACCTCGTATGACCGGAGCATAACCGCGTTGCGAATCTGGTAGCATTCGATCATCAGTTGCCATGCGCACACCTCGGATCGCTACGGTGTCGAATAGCTCGCCATCCGTAAAACTATCACCCAAGGTCATCTGTGAACTCAAAGCATCAATGTCCCGCTGGCCATAGCTGTCGACAGCTTGGTAAGCCTTGCCGGCTTGATTATCCCAGTTCAATGTCGAACGCTGGCGCAGGCGCCAGTCACCCAAGTTTACGCCTGCGTTGAGACTCGCGTAGACGGTGTTGTTCCGAATGCCTTGGCTTATGTTCTGGTAGGCGTTGACGTTGTAGTCGACGAACGCTGCGTCGACGCCTCGGTCCCAACGCGTAGGACTGACATAGCCACGCGGACGATTGAGCAACGCTACCTGCGGGATACTCAGTTCTAGCAGTTGAACGGCACTGTCGTAGCGGTATGTGGCATCTGGAATGAGGCTAAGCAAGTCATGAGCCGGTGCGCTGGTGTCGACACTGCCTTGCAATTTATCAGTATCGACACCTATTTTTTCCAGCATTTCGATCGGCAGCTCCGGCTTGGCATGGTCAACAGCTGCACTTGGAACGAAGGTGACATCGTAGCGACCGGCAGGGGTGCCATTAACACTGACGTCAACGCTGTAAGTGCCGGGCTCAACCGGGTTACCTTCGCTATAACGATCGACATCGAGTGACTGGGCGCCTACGCCCCAAAGCATGCTTTTGTCAAAACTGGCGAGCTCCTTCGAGGAGTTGTGATTCTCCACGGCATTTACGGTAGTCGCCAGGCCAGCGCAGGAAAACATGATGGCAACGGAGATTGGCTTCAGGCAAAAGCAAGCATGAGACATAGCGCTAATGACAGTGAAAGCGTATTGACGATGCTTGATCATGTTTCTAAGTTCTGCATACAAGACTAAATATCTGCGCCGGAGTTTCCGGTACTGTTTTTTGGCTGTCGGAGCCCGTCCCGAGAGTGGCTAAGTTCGTGATCTGAATGGAGTAGCTCGATAGAACAACGTGCTTGTTCTTAACGGTATGAAACGATGTTGATCGCTGTGATAGATTATTAAAATCTCAATGAGCGTTTTTTACTCTAAACACCCTCGAATTACTTCCAGATTGGAAATCTAAATTTAAAAATGCGCAATATACTCTGCCCCCCCTGCAGAAACTTCTAATAGTGATCTTCCCGATTATGGTTTCAGGGGCTGCACTACTGTTTGGACTCCACCATAGTCATTGATTGCAGAAAACTCAACCTGCTCGAATCCCGACGTAACCGTAACACCCTTCAGTGGCAACATCTTATGTTCACCAGGTGCAAACATACTGTTAATCAGATCCAACTCTACACTGGTGTCGCCAACTTTTACCGCACTCAAATTTAAGTAATACGGAGTAGGATTAGTGCCATCAAGCACCCATGATCCTGCATTTTTAATCAGACGCCATTGCATTTTCTTGGCGACCTGCAAGGTATCGAGTTTTAATGCTGTCGGGCGATAAAATAATTTGACTCGGCTACGGAAGGCTATCTTGAGTTTATTCTCGCCAGCATCGGTGGAGGGTGGCACTTCCAGTACGTTCAGCCAGAAAATCGATTCTTTGTCCTGCGGGAGACTCTTCTGACCGGTGAAGCGCACTCTTAAGGTTTGTCCCTCGTGCTTATCAATTCGGGCAATCGGTGGTGTCAGAACAAAGGGAGCCCGAGAGTTATCGGGTGTGGAACGAGGATCACCTTCGTCGATCCAGGACTGGACGAGCAAGGGTACCTCGCCGTTGTTATCCAGCTTGACGCTGATTTCTTTTTGATCTGATGGGTAGATCACCCGGGTGCCATTGATCACAATTGCAGCATGTGCTGGCAAAACGAACAGACTGCCAGCCAGGATCAACGCAGAAAGCAGGCGCTGGAAGAAGAAAGGTTTCATGGTGTCTGTCCTGGATGGCAGTTGTCGATGGGCTCGCGGCTCACCAAAACGACCCGCCAGCATATTTTTTAGAAGTATACGACCGAATAAACAACACTCGAAGTTACAGTGCCTGCGCCCGGCGTAGCGCTGGTAGCGTAATACTTAACAGTGTAAGGCATAGTGGCAGAAGCGTTCGGACTGCTTCCGGTTAATGGTTTGTAGGCGGTAGTTGGTGCCACACCCAGATTCAACGGGCTTACATCCTTCTCTTGGTATATGGCCAGATCTACACCGGTGGCCGCGCCAGTGTTGGTCAATCGACCGTTGGAGTTCACGTTTGCGCCGGGCTCGAAGTAAACTGAAACACCGGTACCTCCAACACCACCCGAACAGTTTGTAAGCTCGATATTGAAGTTGGTGTCGCCTGCGGTTGCGCCGACAGAGTTCAGCGAGCTTTTGTCAATGGTCGGCAAAGTGACGGTCGAAATACCGCTGGTACCGGCGGCTGTAACCGTACAGGTAACGTCGCTGATCGCGCCAACGAAATTGATGGTGCCATCTGACGCCTGAGCAGGTAGAGCGAATATTGCAATGCCCCCCGCGGTGAAGGAAGCGGCAAGCAGAGTTTTGAACATAATTTAATCCAAGTGCTAAATGAGAATACCTTACAAAAGTAAGTTACCGCTTTTCGCGGTGATAATGTCTTGAGATATCATCTACTTGGGTTTGCCCCTTTCGATGGGTTTGCCCTAGCATGCCAGCCTAATTTTTTGGGGCGCACCCTGCATCTACGAACCATACTTTGAAGCAAAACTGGTGAGCGGGATGTAGGACGCGTCTTTTCCTTGCGTAGGAACAGTCTGATTCTGCCTGTTCTGGAGCGATACCTCATTGCTGATAGCAATCGGCATAGCGACAACGACGCATAAGGATCTGGGGGGATTGGAGACAGGTCGTCAGGGTGACTCCCTAAAGAAGACTTCCCGAGGCCGAGCTTGGCGGAGGCGCTCAACCACTGAGTTGTGAAGATCGAAAAGATCAGCGATAGCTCCGAAAATGCGCGCACCTCTATTTAAGCAAGCCGACTTGGGTATTGCAGCCTAGCAATCTGATGCTGAATCTCGGCAAAGCAGTCGTTATACAGAGGGATCAACAAGGCAAGCATCACAAAATGAGCGAAATGTTTGGACTATTCCCGCTGAACCGAAAGCGCAGGTGTCTAGCGTTACTGAGACGCTGCTATTGAGCGATCTTGCTCGGTGCCGTGACGCTAGCCATACCATCCACTCTCCTAACTCAGTCAACCAATTGTGTGGCAAGCATTACCTGCAGATCATCAAGCGCCAACCTCAAGGCCTGCGCCAGTGCCTGCAATTCCTGACTGGGCGCGGCGCTTTGATATTGCTCTCGGAACGCCTGACTAGCAGCGAGCAACGGTTGGGCCGCGATCAACTGCCCGGCGCCATTGAGCCGGTGGGCCAGCTTGTCCAACTCCGCCCAGTCTTTTTCATCAGTTAATTCGGCGAGTTGCATGGCATCCGCTACATTGGACCGATACAGCTCATCAAGAAGTCGCTTGTTCAGCTCAGGAATGCCACCAGTCACAACATCCAATGCTGCCAGATCGAATACCACCTCCTTTACCAAGGCAGGCACTACGGGCTCCAACTGTCGTTCAGCGAAAGATAAATCCTGCAAATAGTGGCGCAAGTCTTCCAAGCCAACGGGCTTGAACATACAGCCGTTCATGCCAACGTCGAGGCAACGTACACGCTCCTCTACCTGAGCATTGGCGGTTACACCGAGGATCAAACTGGGCTGCGCGCCCTCGTCCCGCTCGACTTGGCGGATTCGAACAGCTAGGTCGTAGCCATTCATTACAGGCATGTTGCAGTCAGTAATCACTAGGTCGAAAGTGCCGCTGCGCCACTTTTCCAATGCCTGCAGCCCATCTACCGCCTCATCTACCTGGTGGCCAAGGAAGATTAGCTGTTCCGACAGTAGCAATCGGTTGGCTGGGTGATCGTCTACCACCAGGACACGCAGTACTTGCAACAACTGAGCTTCGACCTGTGGCTCAACAATCGAGTGTTGCTCCAGCGCTGGCAAACTCGGTACTCTGAACCGCAATGTGACCGTGGTACCCTCGCCAAGTCGGCTGCGTAGACTCAACTCTCCCCCCATCAAATCCGACAAATGACGGCAGATGGTCAGCCCTAGTCCGGTCCCGCCCCGCTGTTGAGGCGTGATGCTCTGGACTTGGGTGAAGGGCTCAAATAGCGTGAGCTGATCGGACTCGGCAATGCCAACGCCACTGTCCTCTATCACCAGTTGAAGTGCCAGGCATCCATCACTGCGTGACATTGTCGTCAGCCGCACCGTTACCTGACCTCGATCAGTGAACTTGATCGCATTGCCGAGCAGATTGAAAAGAATCTGCTTAAAGCGCAGCGGGTCAATCAACACATCCACCGTTGCGCACTTGTCTATCTCAAGTACCAGCGATAGCTGCTTCTGCCGAGCAAGGCCGTCGAACACCTGTATCACCGAATCCATCAGTTCGCCCAAGTTGGCCCGCTTCGGCACCAGTGATAGCTTTCCTGACTCAATCTTGGCGACGTCAAGGATATCGCCAATCAAGGCTAACAGCGCATGCGCCGACTCGAACGCCACTTCGATCGGTTTGCGATCCCACTCCACCCGATCAGCCTTCCTCAGCGCAAGTTCCAACATGCCAATGACGGCGTTCATTGGAGTTCGAATTTCATGGCTCATGGTGGCGAGGAAGTCACTTTTTGCCCGATTGGCTTGATCAGCCTGTTCTTTGGCTTCCTGCAATGCGACTAGCAATCGACGATGCTCAGTGATGTCAATCCAGCCACAAATTAGACCGTCAAGCTCCCCTTTTGGTTTTTTGAAGGGAGCGGCCCAGTGGTAAATATCAAACGTTCTGAAACCCAAACGGACCTGCCTCTCGACAAAGACCGGCTTGCCATCCTCAACGATGCGCAGATAATCCTGATGAAGCGCCTTCGCCTGCTCCGGTTCGAGCCAGTCGCTGTCGATGAGTCGCTGGCCTACAACCTGCTCGCGGGTAAGGTGTATCTCGTCAAGATAGCTACGGTTGCACGTTAGTAGTCGACCTTGCAGATCGCGTACGCTGATCGCATTGGGAATCCCGTCAATCAGGGTACGCATGAAATTTAATTGATCATTCAAGGCTCGTTCAGCCTGTCGCCGTCGATGTTCCTTCTGCAGCAGGTACAAGATCCAGACAACGAAGATGCCAAGTAACAGCAGACCTGCAATTTTCAGTTTTCTATCACGGTTCTCATAGCCCGACCAAGTGCTCTCGGCCCCCTCGGAATTGGTGTGCCAGCGATCGACTATAGTGCCGATGTCATTCGGGGAAATGGACAATAGCGCCTTGTCGAGAATACTCCGGAGTTCTGGCTGATCACGCAGCACCGAAAACACATAAAGTGTCGGATCCTGGCCTACGGTCGCTGCAATGCGCAGGTTATTCTGGTAGTAACGATTGATCAGAAAACTGGCCGAAGCCATAGCATGCACGGCAGCATCCACCCGCCCATCCGCCACCATGGACAGCCCGTCAATGCCACTGTCAACGAACACCAGGTGAATCTGCGGATACTGCTCGCGCAAGAAATCGGTCTGCGAATGCTCTTTGGGAATAGCCAGCCTGAGTCCAGCCAAATCCTTGAGATCATAGATTTTATGGTTTGTTTTGCGTGTTACCACCACATCGCTACCGCTGTAAAAGGGCCGGGTAAAGCTCAGAAATTCGGCTCGTTCAGGCGTAGAAACCAGGGTCGCCGCCATATCCACTTCGCCGCTCTGTAACCACTCGAGCATTTCCGCCACTGAACGGCTCGGAACTACCTCGACTTCAAGGCCGGTCTTAATTCGCACCAATTCCAGCAAGTCCGCCACTACCCCACGAAAATGCTTCTCAGAGTCAAAGAAGGTCAGAGGGGCTAACGTTTCATCCACCACCATCCTTGCCGGACCGTGATGCATCAGCCACTTCTGCTCGTGCTCGGTAAGCACGTCTGCCAGTGAAAGACGGTCTGCGCTCTTCCAACGAACCAGAATGCCAGTACGCTCAGTTTCGGGAATAGCTTCCAGGACAGTTTCAAAGATTCGCTTCAGGCGCAGATCGTCGGCGCGGAAGACAAAACTGCTCCCCAGCCCTTCGATGCGGCTGAATTTACTCATAAGCAGATTGACGAGATAACCTTGATTGATGAGGTAGTGGGCACTCATCGCATCACCGATAAACATATCGGTTTGACTGAAGGCCACTGATTGCAAGGCCAGTCGCACTGAATTGAAGGTGTGCAATTGCGCGTTAGGGAAGAGTCGGTGCACGTCCTCTTCTGTGAGGTAGCCCCCGGACATGGCCAAGCGCAAGCCATTCAAGTCCTCACTGGGCGGGCGGCCCTGGGTCACGCGAGTTACCAACACAGGCTGATTAAGTGCGTAGGGTTTGGATAACGTGACGCCCGATTTGCTGGCATCATAATTGAACCCACTGCCCAACACATCGATGCTGCCACTGCGTAGAGCCTGCAAAGCACTTTCACGATCGGTGTAACGAGTAACACGGACCCCTAGGCCCAAGGTGCGGGCAATAATACCCAAATAATCTGCGGTCAACCCTTCGTAATCACGGCCGCCGGCGGAGATATTGAACGGCGGGTAGTCCGGTTCCGAGGTGCCGATTTTAAGTTCATGCTTGTCGCGCAGCCAATCCCTGTCATCGCTGGACAAGTGCACTGGTAAGGGCTCGATATTTGACCGTGCGAGCAGTTCCATGGGGGTTTCTTGAGAGACCTGAGCAGTAGCGCCCAACTGCAAAAGCAACAGGATCAGACCTACCAAGGCAGCAAACGCATGCATCATCCGCCTCACACCAGTGCATTGCGCTTTGCGAGTTCGCAAAGCTCCATCAATGAATGCACATTGAGCTTGAGTTGGAGGCGAGCTTTGTAGGTGCTTACAGTTTTGTTGCTGATCAGCAACTGCTCGGCAATCTCGATGTTGGTATAACCGTTCGCCAGACCCTGCAAAACCGCCAGTTCGCGATCGCTCAAGGTATCGATCAGTTCAGCCTCGCCAGGGATGACCGTTGGTCGCCGGGTTGAATGAAGCAGCACTTGGTTGGGAAAATAGTTATACCCCGAGAGTACGGCATGCGCAGCCGCCAATAGTTCGGACAGATCGCCTTCCTTACATACAAAGCCGGCCGCTCCAGCTTGCATGCAGCGAACAGCATACCGCTCTGAGCTCTGACCGGTCAGTACCAGTACCTTGAGCGCAGTGGGTAGGCTATGCAGACGCGTGATCACCTCCAGCCCATCGAGCCTAGGGATACCTATATCCAAGATCACCAGATCTGGCTGCTGCTCACGGACAAGCGCGATTGCGTCCACACCATTGCCCGTCTCGCCCACTACCTGATAATTCCCACGTTCCAACATCATGCGTACGGCCAAGCGTATCATCGGGTGATCGTCAACGATCAAAACCTTTTTCATGCGATCACACCCTTTTTTGCATCAGCATCGTGTCATTCTCGTTCAGCCGCTTGCTCACAGTTGGTTCTCCTTCCGGCTAAAGGAAATCGAAGATAACCTGTCAGAAAATTCCGACACACTCTCCGTGACTAGCAATCAAACGAATAAGACCGTTCCTACATAACATTAGGACCGTTCCTACAAAGCCACAATATTAGACCTCCGTTCACAAAGTGTGCATTGGGCGGCACGCACCGAAGAAATCTCTGTCAATAGACTAATCCGCTATTAATAGAAAAAAACTCCAATCATAAATCAACAAAAACGCCTTTTAATCGGCATCCGCTGACAGGATTCAGAAGAATTCGTCAGGCCATTCTGGAGTGCACTCGAATCTAAACTGCAACAGCGCCTGCTACCCCTGGATAGCGCGCGAATGTATGCACCGCCATGGCTTTATTGACTGGCCTCATCAATGACGCGTGGCGAGCCACCTCTATAAACAGACCATTCCTACGCGCAAAAAGGCAGCGTCCTACATCCAACCTGTTGCCCCGAGCTCAGACTATGTCGCATTGACCTTTCCCAAAGGTGCAGCCTCAATCACCTCGACAACGGCCCGGTGGATTGTGCTGCGCTTCAGCAGGAGTAAGGGGGATATTTGGAAACCAGTCATATGCTCAACTCTGTACGAATCTTGGTGGTGGAAGACCACCCTTTCCAGCTGGTTGCGATACAGATATTGCTGAATCAGCTGGGTTATTACCACCTAGCCGAGGCGCTGGACGCCAAGACTGCGTTACAAACCATGATGGACTCGCCCGCTGCATTCGATCTGCTGCTATGCAATCAAAATCTCCCCGATATGCCCGGAATAAACCTAATCGAATGGGCCTGCAACAACGGCAAGGCATCAGCTGCCGTACTGTTCAGTGGCGTTACTGAGGCCGAACTGGCAACCCTCAGAAATGAAACCAAAATCAGGGTGCCGTCAGTACTGGCATGTTTGAGCAAACCCATCGATGGAGGAAAGCTCAAGCAGCTGATATCTCGACACTTTCTGGCCCCGAAATCGGAAACTGTCAAATTTGATCCGGTTATTGGCATTGAACAGAAAGAAAGTTCCTAGGAGGGCATGAACTGCGTGCAGCGGTGGCCAAATTCTTCTGCCCTTACTAAAAGCGCATAACATTTAGCGCTCATTTGGAGAACGCGATGTACCCTGTTAGCGTTTTGATACTCGAAGATCATCCCGTCCAGCGCACGCTAGCTGCGCAACTATTACAGGGGATTGTGAACGGCCCCGTTCTACAAGCTTCAGAGGGTAAACAAGCGCTGGAGCAACTCGCTGTACACGGTGCTGTGGATGTTCTGATGTGCGATATTCGAATGCCTGGAATGGACGGCCTAGGCTTTCTTCATGCCGTCAGTGAACGTCGCTTGGCCCGGTCAGTAATCATCTGCAGTGATATTTCCCCTGAACTACGACACTCAGTGGCGCAGATGGTTGGCTTGCTCAACCTGCAGCTTTTGGGTGACCTGGATAAGCCACTTAACCGTTTCAAACTGGCGGCCCTCCTAGACAAGTGTAACGGCCACGACCAGCAGTCCGCCAACGCTGTAATCGAGCCGTTCGAACAACCCACACAGCAAGCAGTGCAACAAGCACTGGCAGACGGGCAATTTGAGGCGCACTACCAACCTAAACTGGATCTGATTAGCGAACTCCCGGTTGGCGCCGAGGTACTCGTCCGCTGGCGCCACTCACAGCGGGGTTTGCTCGGACCGCAGCATTTCTTGCCTGCAGTACAAGGCTTTGGAATGCTTGACCAGCTATTCGAACAGTTGCTGGACCAAGGCCTGACCTTGGCCGGTCGATTGCGCGCGAACGGACGGCCTTTGCCCTTGGCCTTTAACCTGGATACAGAACAACTCAGCGACCCAAAACTCTGCACGAAGTTAGCCAAGCTTCTCAAACGCCATCAACTACCCGGCTCGGATCTGACCATTGAAGTCACTGAAAGCAATATTTTGCGCGTCCCAGCCACCAGCCTGGAAAACCTGATACGGATGCGCTTGATGGGCTGCAGCGTTTCGGTGGATGACTTCGGTACTGGATACTCTTCACTAAAGCGTCTGTGCGAGATGCCTTGCACCGAACTCAAGCTTGATGCCAGCTTCATTCGGTCAATGCTTAAGAGTCCGCAATACCGCGCGGCAGTAGCCAGCACCCTGGCCTTCGCCGACACACTCAACTTGAGTGTCGTGGCCGAAGGCATTGAAACCGTTGAGCAACTGGAACTGTTGCGTAGCATGGGCTGCACGCGTGGGCAAGGCTACCTGTTTTCTCGACCTTTGGGAGGAGAACAATTGCTCGCGTGGTTGAAACAGACAAATTCCAAGACTGCAAATACCCCCTCAACCTTGGAAAGCTGTATCAGTGGTGCGCACGGAAAAAGGCTAGCGCTCAACGGTACTTGGTGAACGATTCCTTCTTCACCAGTGGGGTGCTTAGTGCCGCTCGCCGCCCTGTATTCATCCTTTATACATCCCTGAGGAGGCACCGATCATGCTGCACGCGAGGTCGTAGACACAAATAAGGTTGTGGACTTCTCGACTATGGACGCCCCCATCGACCTATTCGCAAAGCGCGATTGGCACATCATTGGCTCAGGAACTCTCAACGACTCACGGTTTCTCTGGGCAAAACCTTCTCTGACGGCCACTGACTCGGCCTCATGCCGGGTCCCCAGCGCCAAAGTTGCTTCACTCCCCCCATGTGTCGACACCCGAGAGCCTGGTCCCATCACCAACAGAATCAAGGAAAAAAACCAATGCGATCACCGAGGGAAAATTTAGAGAAAGCCTACACAAATTGGCTCATAGCCTATCGCGTAACTCAGACACTTCTCATATTCCACATGGCTATCTTTTTCGCAAACTTCTTTACCGAATGGAAATCAGCCTACCAATTCTTATATGGCGAAACCATTTGGCCAGCAATAGTTATCGCGCAAACGCTTTCGTTGTTTCTGTCCAAAGCATTTGGCACCGCGCACGTTTACTATTCGCTTCTGGCCGAAAACGTCAGCCGACCTTAGTGAGAGTTGCATGCACACTTGGGTACTGATTTTGACGCTCATCGGAGTGAATTCTGTTGGGGTCGCAGTGGACCACATACCTAGCTTCGCAAACCAAGAGGAATGCGAGAAAGCTGCGCAAAAATGGAAGGCTAGTTTTGAACGATTGACTGGTTCGCAATACGCAATTTGCGTGGAACAGTCTGCTACAGCAACCAACCAAAAGCAGAACAGATTGGCCTCTCGCACACCCTGGCCTTGATTGGGACCTGATGAATAGTTGAAGGCTTTTTTGTTGCAGCGGTTTACAAAGTGTCGCATCTATTTCATAAACGAGCTTTTGGAGACCGGCGTTGTCGCCCGCTTGGTCAATTCACAGGGAAGCCGAAGCCGAGCTTTTCCAAGCACAGCTTCGTTGATGCACCCATGCGCTCAATACACACTCAGAAGCTGAGTTCGGTAGTGCTGCGATAAGTTGAGTTCATACAATGCGGGCTCAGATGAGCCGAGAATCGATATTGCGTGATCGCTCCCCATTCGAGAAAAGGCGCCGCCCTTTGAACTTCCTAAAATGGCGATTTCAATGGCGCTAGGATCTTCAGGACCGTCGTCAATCTCGTCGTCGCACTCAAACTCCGAAGCTCGCACGACACTCAATACGGCATGATCATCGGGCAGATCATCGGCCAAGCGCTCCGAGTACTGCTGGAGCGCTGGTTCCGCGAGAACATATAGCCAAGCTTTTTCATCCGCATCACTTGAGCGCCTGAGGATTCTGCCCAACACCTGGCGATAGTGCAGTTCGGTGCGTATACGACTTAGATGACAACAAACCTGCAGCCTGGGTATGTCCGTCCCCTCGCTGATCATGCCAACCGCAATAATCCAGGTGCAGCCACCACGTCGAAAATCATCGATGAATGCTGCGCGTTTGGCGTCTTATTGGTCACGACCTGACAAACCTCTCCCTGGGCACGCATAAGGCCAGCTATGCGATGAGCGTGCTCAATGTTTGTCGCAACCACCAGGCCGCCGGCTTCCGGATGTCGCTCACGGATATCGCGGAGTTTTGTACACCCTAACAACAGAATCTGCCGCAAGATATCGTCATGAAACAGCAGATCTTCATAAGACACAGGTGACTCAGAAAGAAGCTTGGCAATACTCGGATACGTCGTGACGGTGCCTTCTGTGGATAGCGTTTCAGTTAACCTCACCATGTTGTTATCCAACACGACTATGCGCGGCGACGGACATACGCCGTCAGCGATTGCCTCCTGCAAGCCATATCGGTAATCACAGATCAACACCCCATCTGGCTGAGAATATCGAGCAAGCGCGATGGCTTTCTGGTCAGACCTCCAAGGTGTCCCCGAGAGGGCAAGAGTGAAAGTGGCGCGATCTTGAATCCTTTGAACAATCTGTTGACCCCATGCATTGCTTAACAGCAAGTCATGGCCGGCGCAGTGATGGATTTCATCAAAAACTGCTAACACCCTATAGTCGTCGAACAGCTTCCAGAACGCTGCGTCTCGATACTCCATTCCTTGGTACGTGCAAGCAGCACCGACGGCACCTATCAATCCATCCAAGCGCTTCCCTAAAACGGCGGAGAAAGTTCTCTGAAATCCATCCATTGTTTGCCGTGATGGAGCAAAACTATAGTGGTCAACTAGTCCCGGACACGACATTAAGTTTTTTCTCGGACTTAGCTGGCGCCTTACCACGCTCTGCCTGACGGCTAAATTTTTACCCTAGCGACAATTAGGGAAACCCCGAACAAGTCCTCAGATGTGCTGAAATACAGCTTCATCACCCGACCCGAGCCACGCATGAGCCAGATGAGCTTTTCCGACTTTGAATACGCCGGCAAGCGCAAGCAAACCCGTCGTGAACGCTTCCTTGCCGAAATGGATCAGGTGGTGCCCTGGAGTGGTTTGCTGGGGTTGATCGAGCCGTATTACCCGAAGGCGGGTGGTGGCCGTAAACCGTATCCGCTGGAGACCATGTTGCGCATCCATCTGCTGCAAAACTGGTTCTCGCTGAGCGACCCGGCCATGGAAGAAGCGCTTTATGAAATCACGCCCATGCGTCAGTTCGCCCGTCTTACATTAAGCGCGCCGATCCCTGAAGACACCACGATCATGAACTTCCTGCACTTGCTGGAGAAGCATAAATTGGCGCCTGCGATCCTGGCTGTCATCAACGGTTATTTGCAGGAAAAAGGTCTGTCCCTGCGCCAGGGCACCATCGTCGATGCGACAATTATTCATGCTCCCAGTTCAACCAAGAACGAGAAAGGCAAGCGTGATCCTGAGATGCATCAGACCAAAAAAGGTAAACAATACTACTTTGGAATGAAGGCCCATATCGGCGCCGATGTGGAGTCAGGGCTGGTTCACCACGTCCACGGCACAGCCGCGAATGTGGCCGATGTCACGCAGGTTGCCGAACTGTTGCATGGCGATGAAAACGCGTTCTATGCAGACGCCGGTTACACCGGCGTCGAGAAGCGTGATGAGCACGTAAATCGTGAAGTGATCTGGCAGATCGCGGCGCGACGTAGCACTTATTCACGACTGAATAAACGCAGTCGGCTCTACAAGGCCAAACGCAAAATCGAGTACTGCAAAGCCCAGACGCGAGCCAAGGTCGAACATCCATTTCGGGTGATCAAGCGCCAGTTTGGTTATGTGAAAGTGCGCTTTCGTGGGCTGATGAAAAATACTGCACAACTGACCACCCTGTTTGCTCTATCGAACCTTTGGATGGCTCGAAAACAGCTGATGGGTATGGGCGAGCTGCGCGTGTAACGCGGAGAACGGGGCTGAAAAGCCCGACGACGCTGTGCGGGCGGGGCTTTCTGCGCTAAGCAACGCTGAAAGTCGTTTTCGTTTCGACTAACAGCACGCTCAGCGCGAGTTGATCGGAGTTTCCCCAGGGATGCTTACGAAATAACTATCGACGAGCTGCGCGATGCTGCTCCAGAAACGAAGTTTGAAGGAAGCGATGGCTAGCCTTTCGTGATCGTACTTGATCAGCACATCCCGCAGCCATGAAGGATGAGGTTTGAAGCCGCATCCGCGCTATCAACACGCTTGACCCAAGGAAGCTACGCGAGTGAAAAGAAGCGTTTACTGGAGGCTACGGAGGCTCTTGGAAAGGCCCTGATCGAGGACCTTCGCTAGGATGGTGCTGAACAACGCTGAATGGTGGTGTGCAGGTATACCTTTCCAGTACACGACAAGATGGGCACGAAAGTGTTAACTCACCATTAAGCTCATGCCCAACCGACAAGGCGAATTCCAAAAATTATATTTCCTTACAACAAATATAAGGCATCTTAGATAAATTTTCCGGCGAGCTTCCGAATAACACTACAGACTCAAAAAAAAGATAGGTCGATGCCGGACAACATTCGCATTCTAAAAAAAAGTAAAAATCAAACACTGAAAAATGTTTACTCATACGAAAAACTCTTGCTAAGCTAGCAATAGCTTCCTCAATATTAGCCGAACTCCACATACAAAAAATGGTGACAAAATGCTTTACATAAACAAAGTGAAAAATAACAACCTCGCTCTTATATCATGCCAACTGAGAGACTCCTCAACTGACCAAATGCTAAGTCTGAAGCCGGCTCTAGGCATTGGTTGGATTTTAGGAGCTTTAGGAAAATCAATCGCCACCGCCAATAGGCCTGGACACTCACTTAAAAAAACAGACATTCTTCTCAACGCCATAAGGCTCTATGTTTCCGATTTCTCTGAAGAGGAGTTTAATAGCCTCGTGGAATGTAGCAATCTAACGGACAGAATAATTTTTATAAGCAAACGCCTTGCAGACTTTGCTACACCCCCTGACGACTCCAAAATCATATCAAAACAAATTAATGATGGCTGGCTGGCCTTTCAAAAGCTTGGAGACCATCCTACACCTTATAATTTTTTGGGGATTTCATAAACAAATACGAAGTCGACCTAAGCAGAGCCATAACCCATAGGGTTAGATTAGTCGCAGGATAACGACGAGCTGTACTCAGCTCTCTATTCCTTCAGCGTTTTGTGATTGCCGCCTTTGGCTTCGACGACTTCGCCATTGTGCGGAACTTGGCAGCCCTTTACTTTATCGACTGGAATCAACAGCTCACAGCCAGATGAAATCCGAATAACTCTCTAGGCGCTTCCACTAGCAACGACCGCATAATCTGAGTCGGACACTCCAACTCTTCAAGCTGCTCTACTACTGTACTGAAGCTAATGCTCTCTTCATGCTGGGTATGCGGCCAATCACTGCCCCACACCAAACGGCGAAGACCGAAACTCTGTACCAGTAGTGGTAATGCCACTCGAGCAAACTTCAGGTTCTGTTGCGGCGTACTTGCAAGCCGATAGATACCGGAAATCTTCATCCATACCTGCCCACTCAGCTCCAGTTCCAGCAACTCGGAAAAGCCCGGCTGGTCGACTCCCAACCTGGCATCTGGGCGGCCGAAATGGTCAATAACCAGCTTGATGCCGAACGGCATCAATTGATTAATCAGTGCCGGCAAATCCTCCACGTGGCGATGCAACTCGACATGCCAGTCCAGTTCAGCGATGTGGCCAAAGAAGTCTTTCCAAGCAGCATCGCGAAAGTCAGGCAAGGCTTTCCCCATCAGGTTCAAGCGAACGCCAACCACGCCGTGAAGAACAATCGCCTCTCTCAAATGAGATACAAGGAGGCCCTCGGAGGGCCATTGTACTCAAACCAAAATCACTTGGTCAGCCAAGACTCGACTTTGTCGGAGCCATACTTCGCTTTCCATTCTTTTAAAGTTTTGTGGTTACCACCTTTGGTTTCGACGACTTCGCCAGATTCTGGATTTTTGTAAACCTTCACCTGGCGCGACTTGCGGGACGTCGCTTTCGATTCGTTCACCGATGCACGGAGGCCAGTTTGCGGGTCAAGCAGGTTGATCACGTCTCTCAGGCTGAATCTGTATTCAGCCAGCAGAGCACGCAGCTTGCTTTCAAACTCCATTTCCTTCTTCAGGCCAGAATCGGTTTTCATCGACTCAAGCTCCGCCAGCTGGGCGGCCAGTTGTTGTTCAAGTTTGCGGTATTCAGCCAGACGAGACATCGGTGATTTCCTTCAATTTTGATAACGCATAGCGTAGGGACACATAATAGATCGTTTTACAGCCCCAAATCTCTGTGGAGCTGGTCTTCTTGGATCTCCTCAGTTGCATGCCCACCCTTCACCAGATACCACTGTAGCTGACAGCGTAGGTGGTCTTTGAGTCGTGACCTCAGTTCAAGGTAACCAGGAACATCGATACTGGATTCAGGATGAAGCCCTCGTTGCCGCAGCACTGCACGCAGTACCTGAACACCAAGCGGGCCAATGTCGGTAGCATGCAATCGCACTAGAGGATCAAATCCCGGGTGCCTCTTGAAGCTATTCACGATTCGCAGAATTAATGCTTCAAACGTTTTGGCATCGCATGTTTGCTGAACCGATAGCCACACTTTAGATTCGAGTTCGCTGTGCATTCACACCTCACACCTCCTCTTCGCCCACTAGGAGCGCCCATCCAGATGTTGTCCGGCATGGGTATTTTTTTCAAAAAAACGCTAGTTGTTTGAAATCAAACCTGAAAGCAGCGGCTTACGCCGCACAGAGGCGATTTTGCTATGCCCATATGGCAGTCATACCTCGGCGTCCGCAGGATAAATTACAAGAAAAGGCCAAGAGCAGAAGCACTGCAAAAAGCAGAAACCAACGCCGTTTACTCAGCAGGATCGGCGGTAAGTGGGGTTCCGAGATCGATGCTTTTTTGTTGCTCTCAAATATAAAGATCCGCTGCTGAAAAAATTTTTCAAGGGGCCTTCTGAAAAATATTTTTCTTGACACAGTCCAACTGTAATTCACGACTACCCCCTATTCGTTTTTCTTGAAGAATGAGCAGTGAGCGCATTCAGATGTAAACATCCAACAACGTACAATTGCGTACGCTGCTGGAAACGCCTAGGTCGTCCAGGAAATTGGTGGATGAACTTGAGTCCAATCCTGCCGATAAGCGTTAGCGCGGAATCTGAAGGTATTAAGGAAGCACTGATGGCGGTCGACTTGAAAGGGCTGTGGCAGCGCGAGCGCGCAAGGCGCGCGGCTTTGTGGGGTCTGGAGGGCTTGCGGCCTGGTGATGAACGCGCAAAACCTCACCTGAACATTCTTGATGAAATCGATCGGCAAGATCTCGAACAACCTTTTGGGGCGGCTCAGTTTATGACGATTGAGGAGTTGAGAGATTCTGTGCCAGAAACGCCGTACGAAAGCTGCGATGGCCACCATTTCGTGATCGTTCTAGACCAGCACATACCTGAAGTTTGGCGAACGAGATTCGAAGCAGCCAATGCACTCTCCGAACGTTTTTCGGAAGGAAGTTATGCGCATGATTGGCGCCGATTTTTGAGGGTTTGGATTCGAGACATGGAGCATCTGGAGGCTCACCGTCTCTCATGACCATCCTCCTGGTTCGCGATGGCGGCTATGCTTGCTTAAGTATTTCGTCAGATGCTCTGCCCCTATTGCTTTACGCTAGGCAAACGCGTCGGTTGTGGTAGCTACCGGTACACGCCAAACAGGTTGAAATTCGGAGGCATCGCGCCGTGAGACGAGTCCTGTCTTCGCTGATCGCAACGATAGGCGAAATTGGACATTTGAAGAGCTTGAAGAGCCGAGCTAGTTGCTTAAAGGCACGAATGAACAGCCGCTGTGGCGCATAGTTAGTTTCTGACTCAAGCCAAAACCCCAGCCTGGCACAAGCCGTTTGGTTGAGGTGTTGAAGTGTCCCAGCCATCAGTGCCGGGGCTTTTCGTTGTATTTTTACAAAGCGCTGAGAAGGCGATGTGCACTCAGTCAGCGCATTTTAATGCGCCGCCACCAATCATTGATCATGTATTAGTGCATTATAATGCGCTGCGCTTTGATTTGTTATGTACCGTCCAAGTGTTCGTTGATGGCACTTGGCAAGATATTTATAGTTCCCAACGCGAAGAGCAATCCTATCAACAATCTGGATACTCGCTTGAAGGAATGAGGGTGGATATGAAGGAGATGACCTTAGAAGAGCGTAAGGCCTACATTCAAGCAGTGGCCGATGAGGTCGCCCAAGGGAAACTGACGCTTGGTGGCGCCGTTAAGCGTCTTCGTGAAAATCTTCTGGGTGTGAGCCAAGAGCGGTTCGCGCTGGCCAGCAAAATTTCAAAGCGGGCTCTGTCGCAGCTGGAGGTCGATAGCGGCAATCCGACTCTCGCGACCCTGGAAGCTGTATTCAAGAAATTCGGCCTTCAGATAAGCCTCACTCACCTTAATCCGGTAGAACTCAACGAAGCAGCGGCCAGGAAAAGCAAGGTTGGCTTTGGCATTGCCACAGCTACTACAACGCGGCCTCCCTTCCCTTCTCCAAGCAAGCCGACTTAGGCGCGCTAGCCACCGGCTTGCGTGGGAAAGCCTCATGGCCATCAGATAAGTCTGGAAACGTCTCATTAGGCCCGTTCAAACCGCTCGCCTGAGCATCCATCAATCCGACTTCGGATACGTGAAGTCGAGTGGGCCAATCAACCCTAGCTACACGCCTGCGTGCTTTAGCGTTCTGCGCCTAACCACAAAGTTGAATTACAGCTCGGTGCAGATTCAACGAGAGAACGTCCATCAATGCCCTCGTAGGCTTTGACTGAGAAAGAGTTACCGCGCTCATGAAGAAAAATCAGGTGCCTTCTTCATTTGTGTGAGGACACCAGTGAGACACTACTACGTTTCCCGCCCATAGTTTGAAAATACTGCATTCTTATTAGTTCTAGTACGCCCCACTTCTTGACATTGTCAAAAGGGCAATTAGCACTGTTCGCTCTTCACGGCCGGCCAACATTTACTAAAAAACCACGAACAAGATAGTTGCAACCCTGCTTGCTCCAATTTTACAATTATCTCATAACAAAAAAGGAGATGATCATGAATTACAAATCAGCAGAATATATCAAGCAATACAATGAGGAGCTGGGCAAAGATACCCACTGGGAAGTTGAGCTCTGCGATGATGAGGAACATGAAGATTTCTACAAGATTTATCATTTGAACACTCACCCATCGGATCCAGGCAAAGCCGTTTTAATTGGGTATATTTCTATCAAGACACCCGTTGAAGCGCTGATCAGTATCGAGTCGCTGTGCCATGATTACTTCAATTGTGGACAAATGGTGGGCATCAGATCCCATGTCAATTTCCTAATGGGTCATCAAGACACGCTGTTTGCAGACAAGGGCGACGGTGGGCACGGGAATTGACTAAAGCTTAGTCTTGTAAGCGATGGTTGGAGCGCCCAGTTGCATTGCGACCTCGACTTCACTACGAGCCAGCTAGCTCTAGTTTGGCGAAGACCAAAGGCTCGTATGCATCATTCGTCATCGAGTACGAGCGGTGCGTTCAGATCAACGTCTACATCACCGACGAGCGAGGTGATGCGGGGATCAACTCCCAGCTCAACGGCTGCAACCGTTCGGGCCGGTGCAAAATGTCAGCCGTCAAGAAATCCAGCATCTGGACTACCACACTATCTTCTTTCAAGGGTTCCCCCCTTCCAATGCCGTGTTCCTTCCCCCGAAAAAAGGAAACCATTCACGTGGGGATTCCGTGCTCAAGTCGACCGATTAGATCAATCACGGCGCTCGACCCCTCCTCCGTAATGAGCATTTCCAAAGGAGTCTTCGAGTTAAAACAGCGCAGTGGCGAGCGTAAGAACGCCTTGGCTCCCTGGACATCGCCTTCGAACAGTTCGCAGGACGCCTGTAGAGCCACAATCAATCCATACAGTCGCCTGCTCTCGCACATAGAAAAACCTACAGTCGTAGCGTTCGACAAGATTTCGGATGAAATCCCCATGCGCTTACCCAGCATCCCTTCATCCATACCCAACATCCCGACTTGAGATTGGAATGAGGAAAAAGGCATACGCCGCCGAACGACATCGTGAAGTTCAATGCCTGGAGAAGGCCTATTCACAATGACCCAAATGTCGGTACTCATGGGTACAGCAGGGAGTTGTCCGCGTGTTCATGCGCAGTCACCTGAGGGTGACCCATTAACATGATCGAGGCATCGTACGCGGAGCCAGTCCTCCCCTCCTAGCATCCCGGCCCGGCCACAGACCTCGCAGATCGACAACGACCTTTCTTCTGCGCGAGCGACCAACTCACGGCACGTCGCATCACCACCTGAGTAATAAAACCGCAACCCCCCGAATTTTTCCTTCACCTGACGCGCCCGCACTTGAGGCACTTCAGGGTGAGCTTTTAGATAGGTTTTCAGCGTGCCACACAGCTCATCTATTAGATCCAACCACCCTGGCAAACACGCAATTTCGCGAAGCGGCGCATTGGAAAAGAATTCCGGATAGCGATCACGCAAGGTCGGAAACAGATCGTCAGTCAAAGGATTTTAGTGCTCTGCAGTGCGAGTATCTGAACAGCGGGCAAGCTCACGTGTTTGCGCGCGCCTCGGCCGGCCAAGATGAAAATCGTGGTTTTGCTTTCAAAAATGCAGCCGTCGAAGTCACTTTGGTAACCGCTCAGGATGCTGTCACCAGGCGAATGTCTGTTCTGGCTGTCGAACACTGCCGCTTGGGCATACAAGACACTCGCATCAAGGCCCTCTGCTTTGATTGCCTGCTCAATAGATTCCGGAAGCATGACATCCAAAACCAGCCAGTGTCGGACGACGCAGAACGGTTTGTCTTTAAAGGTATCAGCGGCTAGCTCGACCAACGCATCATCGCCAAGTTTTGAGCCCCCTAGGGGGTGTGCTGGCCCATACAGTAAATCTCCCAGCAACTCGTCGTCTGTAACACTCATTCTCGTCATTCCGCTAACCTGCTCTCCTCCGCGATCACCAAGCTAAGAATCATTTTCTTGATCCCGTCGTCACCTGGATAACCCGGAAGTTTTTACCGCGTATCCGCATTTGCGGATCGCTCAGTGATAAATCCGGTTCATGTAAATATTGCTTCCGCCAGGAGCCCAACTAACCACCAGGTACCGACTACCTGCCACGGTTTGAAACAAGGAATAACCATTGACGAAGAGCACGTTCATAATCCTGGACGTCCGTATGCTTGCGCCTTCGCGAAAACGCCCCGTTGTATCGCCATAGACCGTCCCCATCAGTATTGGAGGGCTGTCGACGGCAGAGAACAAAAACGCCGTGATGGGCATACCGAAATCCTCTCCCATAGCAACCGCGACCGCTTTCGGAATGGCATGGCTTTGCTCAGTCATCCCGCATCGCGCCTTTCAGATGCGTCGGCATAGTCGAGGCATGGACTACATTGTTTTCTTCATGCATCACTCAGTCTCTCCACTCTCCTAAATCAAGCACCGATAAGCCCAATTTCTGCACGGGCATGAACGTAAGTCGACGCTCACCAAACTCGCCGCTGAACGAAGCCACTCTCTGTCAGCATCCAACAGAGCCCATTCAAGAAATGCTGACAACGAGCCCGGGATCGAAGCTCGTCTGCTCACCTGGATAACCTCTAGGATTGGAGATCAATCGGCATCGCCCCAGCGTCACGTCAACTGCCCGGTGGGTATGCCCGAAGATCCAAAGATCCGCTTTACCCAGAAGTTCTTGCCAGCTATTTGAGTAAGCAGCACTCAAATGCCCATCATGTTTGTCACCCATAACTTCAGGAACGGGCGCGTGATGCGTCAAGACGACGGTTTTGCCATCGAAGGGCTCATCAAGCTCCTTGGTCAACCAGGCTAATGACGCATAGTTTCGACTGACGACATCAGCCGGGCGCAGCCGGCGATAGTTTTCTCCAGTCCGAATGACTCGAAAATCATTCATCCAATCCCATGCGGTTTGGGTGGCGGCAACGACGTTCCCGCTGGACGAAAAATCAGTCCAGCCGGTTGCGCAAAGAAACCGTGTTTGATTCCCAACAAAGGTTTCGTTCTCTAAAACATGGACGTGCTGCAGAGCTTGCTCCTTCATTTTTCGCAGCGTGTAATCGATGTGCCCACCATAAAATTCGTGGTTACCGCATATGTAGATCACCGGGCGCGCAAAGACCTCATTAGCCCACCTCACCCCTCTCGCTTTGACATCAATATCACCCGCCAGCACGACCAAGTCGTAGTCCCCGGGCACAGGATCGAACGGAGAAAATTCGTTGTGCAGATCTGAAAGCACATGAAGCTTGATCAACGGCCTGATCTCGATTTACAGCTAAATTGATAGGGAGGACACGGGATAGGCGTGGATTTCGCTAGCCATGCAATTGGGCACACCGAACCATAACCGCCACATTTATTAATATATAGATTTGAATGGCGGATAGCAAACCGGGCATACAACTCTGTTTTAACGGAACGGAAAAATGTCTGTGCGCATAGCATTCGCCGCAGCGCTGAAGACCTTAAGGACAAAGCGAGGCCTCACCCAGCATGCATTGAGTGGAAACGTCACCCAGTCGCACGTGAGCCAAATCGAAAATGGAAAAACCTCGCCCAGCCTCGAAGCCATCATCGAGCTAAGTAGCGCACTCAATCTGCACCCTGTCGCGCTGATGACTCTCGTGTGTGCGGCGCAGGATGATCTGACGGCTAGCGAAGTCCTCGAGCTTGCCAAAAAAGATCTTCAGTCAATCTCGCTACTCAAGGTTGCCATTCCACTGGTATCGGAGGAAAAGCCGCACCCTCGCGTTGCTGCAGCGGCGCAAGCGCGTGAGTCAGTCCAAGCACTGAAAGAAGAAGGTCATTCGCAAGCTGAAATTGCACGAATACTTGGCATGGCCGAATCTACGGTTAGGCGTCATTGGCATCGTCAGAGTTAATCGTGCTCCCTAGGCTTAGGCTTGCTTAAGTATTTCGTCAGCTGCCCTGCCCTACGCTTTGCTCCAGACAAACACGTCGATTGTGGTAGCCATCGGCGCACGTCACACAGGTTGAAATTCATAGGCATAGCTTGGTTAGGCGCATCCTTTCGTCGCAGGTCGCAACGAGAGACGAAATGGAGCATTAGAAGAGCTAGAAGAGCCTGGCTAGCTGCTTAAGGACACGAATCGACAGCCGCTGCAACGCATAGGTATTTCCTGACTCAAGCATAAAACCAGTCTCGCAAAAGCCGTTCGCTTGAGGTGTTGAAAACCCCAGTCATCAGTGCCGGGGCTTTTCGTTGGATTTTGAAAAAGCGCGGAGAAGATGATGCGCACTCGATCAGCGCATTTTAATGCGCTGTCATCCCTCATTCAGCATGTATTAGTGCATCATAATGCGCTGTTAACTGGTTTTATTTTGACCAAAGAACTCACCGTCCAAGTGTTCGCTGATGGCACCTGGCAAGACGCCTAGCGTTCGCAACGCGAAGAGCATTCCGCTCAACAATCTGGATACTCGCCTGAAGGAATGGGGATGATATGAAAGAGATGACCCTAGAAGAGCGTAAGGCCTACATTCAAGCAGTGGCCGATGAGGTCGCCCAGGGGAAACTGACGCTTGGTGGCGCCGTTAAGCGTCTTCGTGAAAATCTTCTTGGTGTGAGCCAAGAGCGGCATTCCCACAGTTACTCCTACGCGGCCTCCCTTCCCTACTCCAGGCAAGCCGATTTAGGCGCGCTAGTGGCCTGAGCGGTTAATTCATTTTCCTACAGGCGGCGATATGCTATGCGCCCAATGTCATGGGTCGGTTATACGCATGCCTCGGCCGGCTTCTCCCTTCGCTTTATCGCCTTCTGATCTCATTACCCTGCAAGGTTGGATGAGGATGAGTACGCTGGGACAGACCCTTGTTGAGCGGGCTCGCATCCTGCTTCTGTTGGCTGATGGAATGACACCCAAGGCCGTCAGCGACCAGTTGCAGGTCACACGACCGACGGTATTCAAGTGGCGAAAGCGCTATCTGGGAGCTGGAATTGAAGTGCTGAAAGATCTGCCACGCAGCGGTCAGCCCCTTGGGCCGGAAAAAATCAACGAAATTCTCACGCTGACGACCCAGCGCGTCCCCAAAGAGGCCACTCACTGGAGCGTTCGCTTGATGGCCAAATATGCTCGGGTCACCACGTGGCAGGTTCGACAGCTCTGGGCGGCTTCCGACCTCAAACCCCATCGCCTGAACACCTTCAAGATCAGCAATGATCCCCATTTCGCCAACAAGGTGGTCGACGTGGTTGGGCTCTATCGGAACCCGCCGGATAACGCGCTGGTGCTGTCGGTTGACGAGAAAACTCAGATCCAGGCTTTGGATCGAACTCAACCGATGTTGCCACTGCGCCCAGGTCAGATCGAACGCCGCACGCACGACTATAAACGCCATGGAACAGCGAGCTTGTACGCGGCATTCGACATAATGACCGGCCAAGTCATCGGGCGGATTACTCAGCGCCATCGCGCCGAGGAGTTTCTGGCCTTTCTACAACAAATCGATCGCAACACTCCAACCGGACTGGATTTGCATGTAATTCTGGATAACAGCTCAACCCACAAAACTGCCGCCATCAAGCAAGGCTGGAAAAGCATCCACGCTTCAAATTGCACTTCACCCCGACCAGCGGATCTTGGCTGAACGCCGTGGAGGGCTGCTTCGCTCAACTGGAGTGGCGAGCCCTGTACGGGGGCGCCTTCACCAGCGTGGCCGATTTGAAAAAGGCTGTCCGTCAATTTATCGAAGCTCATAACGAGCACTCAGCCAAACCCTTTAAATGGAACAAAACGGCTGAGGCCATCATCAGTTCGGCGCATAAAGCAAAGCTGAGTGTGATCAAGAATAAGTTAATTGATTAACCGCTCGGATCACTAGATGTATGACTGGTGAATCGAAAATAGGATACCCAAGAGTATCGACTGACCATTAAGTTGGAAGCCCATAAAAACCTTGATGACAACTTTAAAACCAGGCATAGCGCAATCCCATTCATATTATTCCGCATTCCGAAACAAATACAAATTCTATATTTTTACAGGAGCCATGTTGAACTTTTTGATGTGCTTTACCAGAGCTCACGACTATGCTAAAGGCTTGCCAAATTTACAATGCTTACACCTTCATTGGCAGTGCTAGGAAAATCGGAGATATGACCAGAAAACGGATGACGACTTACTCCGAGACAGGGTCTTTAGTCCTTTCCTGGAAGTCCGTCTATAGATCACTAAAACTGACTGAGCGCTTGCCCCCTGCACAGCGGACGCCCAAGTGATGCTGACACCTTGCAACAACCACTCGTCCGATCCGTTTACAACTATCAATATACGCTTAAATAGTAAAAAATTGGTAACCCCACACCCTACATCAAGTTTTTCACTCGACCCTTTCGCACCTACTTATCTTGCCTAAGGATACGCTTGGGCAGCGCTTGCAAATATGGGGCGACCTATTATCCTCGCACAAAACATCTACTCGCGAGCATCAATCATGTCACAGATAGAATCGGTCACCCTGCAGCGCAGAGAACCCCAGATTGCTCGGTGCTCACGATTCTTTTTTGCAGAGCATGACCTGCTTGATCGCAAAGACGGACGTTTGGTGTGCTCGATTTACTCTACCCATCAACACATGGATGCCAACGCACATTATCGCTTGAGCGTGGGCATTCAGACTTTTGCCGTGCTTTGGGAATCTGACGGCACAGATACGCGGCTATTCAACGTCATTGAAGAAGCCATAGCGTGCGACGTGCTGGCTCCCGTCCAATTGATTCATCACTCAAAAGGCCTGCTGACACTTCTAGTGGATCCTTCATTCTGTCAAATCACTGGGCAATTTGAGGAGTTCTGGAGGTGCATCGCGACCAATGTCATCTGTGATAGCTGGGAGTTACGCATCCTGTGCGAGCAGGATATTCAGCCCTTCACAGAGGGCCGTAAGCTTCGCGAATACGCTCAAAGTATCCTTGCAGCGGAAAACCTAGGAATTAAGGACATTAGCCTAGATCACTTCCTATTCAGAGAGGAATGGAATCAGATCATGGAGGACATCGCAAGTAGCCAGCAGGCTGAGCCGGAAATGAATGATGGCCAGTCAGCATTTGACTTTTCTGATAAAGACAAATTCGACGACTAGCAGTTCTAGTGCACATCCATTTTATCTTAAACCTTGTGCTACTGTGAAATTCTCCCGGCATGTGACTTTACTATCAAATTAGCTTAGGAGGTTGTCGTTGCTACTTCTGTTAATTCTAAGCACCTCTATCTCCAAAGGGCGGATTTAAGGATCAAGATTAGATGAACCTGAACAACCTTAACGATTAAGTTGGGAGCAGAGCCTAGACTTTCAGGAATCGAAAGATTGGATTTTAGGCCTGCATAATTTATGGAAGTCTAAGCGCACCATTTACTACAGGGTTTCCTTGATAGCAAATAGTGGGATCGTACATCACTGCGCTTCTAATTACACATAGCTAGATATAATTTTATTAAACCTCCGAACAAAAACATTTACGAGACAGGAAAGCAATGGAGAGTGGTGGTGTCACTAGGTTGCGGATCGCTTCCGTCTTAGAGGCGATCAACTTGCGGATGGAGGCAAACGATGTGCGTTCAGCAACAGTGCACCACCTCACCGCCCTTGTGCAACAATTTCGGCTTGCAAGACTAAAACACTTATTAAAATAAATCCCTAGTAATCATCACGCTGAAAGTGCCATGGCACTCTCATATCAATCATGACGTAACTTGAACCAGAGCTAGCACATCAACCCGTTTATTCTAGCTAATCACCTCACGGAGCCTGTGCCAGAGCATACCTAACGCTAGCAAAGGCGAGCGTAGAGCCTTCCCTCCTGGAAAGGTGGTATGCGGAACAGCCCTGAAGATATCAAAACCCTTTGTAGTGTCATTTGAAATTACTTCGGCAAGCAATTTGGCCGTCCAATGCGTCACGTTCAACCCATGCCCAGAGTACCCCTGAGCATAAAAAACATTAGGATGTTTTTTGAGACTACCCACCTGAGGAAAACGATTTGACGTAATTCCAATCATGCCGCCCCAGTCATAATCCAGACGCACACGCTCCAACTGCGGGAAGACCTTCAACATTTTTGGACGCATATAGCTCTTGATATCTTTTGGATCGCGACCAGTGTAATGACAAGCCCCTCCGAACAGTAAACGGTTGTCTGCAGTCAGGCGGTAGTAGTCCAAGCCAACCTTTTGATCGCACATCGACATATTTTGTGGAATGAGGCTTCGCGCCATCTTTCCGCCTAAAGGTTCGGTTGCGATCACGTAGCTACCAGCTGGAAGCACCTTCCCACTTAGCTGCGGCTCAAGCTCGTCGAGATGAGCATTACAGCCCAAGACAAGTGAGTTGGCCTTCACCTGGCCCCGGGAGGTCTTGATGGTAATGGTGCTCCCATGCTCAATCTTCAACACCGGGCTGTGCTCAAAAATTCTAGCCCCAAGGCTACTAGCAGCGCACGCCTCGGCCTGGACGAGATCTAGCGGATGAAGATGACCCGACCCCATATCCACTAATCCACCGGCGTATATATCACTCGCGACTACCTCATCGCGCATAAGATGCGGGGGGACGATGCGAGTTTCATGGGTGTACCCGAGCGCCAGTAAGTCCTCACGCTCAGCCTCGAAGGCTTCGAACTGTGCTTTGGTATTGGCGAGGTCGCAAAAGCCCCATCGTAGATCACATTCAATAGAGTATTTTTTGATTCGCTCGGCCACAAGCGCTACAGAATCAACCCCAGCGTGCTTGAGGTATCGAACCCCCTCCTCCCCGACGTAGCGGGAGAATCCGGAAACATCGTGGCCGATACCCCGAATCAGCTGCCCCCCGTTTCGACCGCTCGCCCCCCATCCAATTTGTCTGCCCTCTATCAAGATGACAGAAAGGCCACGCTCAGCTAGCTCAAGAGCAGCGTTCACTCCCGTTAAGCCGCCTCCGATTACACAGACATTGACCGAATGGTTACCATCCAATATCGGATAGCGGGCTTGCTTTCGCGCGCTGGCAGCATAGTACGATGGTGCGTGTTCGTTATTTTCAAACATATTGCTGCCTACCGATTAGACTTGATTTTTGTCCACGAACGAGTCATGACGCGCATGATTTTTGGGCTTGGAGTGGAAGAGATATAAAGCTTGTCGAGGACGGTCTGAGGTGGATAGATCTCTTCATTGTCAGCTACAGACTTGTCCATGTACTGCTTGGCATCAATGTTTCCGTTGGCGTACCCAACATCATCGCTAACTTTCGAAATAACTTGCGGATCCATCAGGTAGTTAATGAAAGTGTAGGCCTGATCAGCATTAGTAGAATCCCTAGGAATTGCGAGCAAATCAAACCAAATGTTCGCCCCTTCCTTTGGAATTGAGTAGGCAATCTTCACACCATTTTTTGCTTCCTTTGCCCTCGCAGCAGCTTGGAAGACATCGCCAGAGTACCCGAATGCGACGCAAATATTACCGTTAGCCAGGTCGGAGATGTACTTAGAGGAATGGAAGTAAGTCACGCTAGGGCGCAGCTCCAGCAAGCGCGCCTCAGCCTTCGCGTAGTCTGCTGCATTTTCGCTGCGTGGACTCATGCCTAAATAATTGAGTACCGCAGGAAACAATTCATCTGGCGAATCCATGAAAGCTACGCCGCATTGCTTAAGCTTCTCAAGGTTTTTCGGCTCAAAAATTACGGCCCATGAGTCGATCTTATCCACACCCAAAACGGCTTTTACTTTTTCGACATTGTAGCCGATCCCGTTGGTACCCCATAGATAAGGAACGGCGTATTTGTTACCTGGATCGTTCTCCTCAAGCCGCGCTAACAGCTTCGGATCAATGTGTTTCCAGTTAGGAATTTTTCCTCTATCCAACTCAAGAAACGCGCCTGCTTGAGCCTGGCGTGCCAAGAAATGATTAGACGGAACCACAACGTCATACCCTGTGCGCCCAGCCAGCAGTTTGCCCTCAAGCGTTTCGTTGGAGTCAAAGACATCGTATACAGGCTTAATACCAGTAGCGGCTTGGAAATCTGCAAGTGTCGTTCCGCCGATATAGTCAGTCCAGTTATAGATACTCACAGAAGGTTTGGCCTGTACACCGGCACTGAATGCTAACGCAAGCGTGGATGAAATCAGAAAGCTGAATCTACGCATAACAACCCCTTTTTAGTTTTTTATCTTTTCAGCAGCTTTTATTTCTCAGACGCAGAGCAGCAAGAATTCGCGCCCTTAGCGCTAATGACTCTCTTATAATTTGTGTTCGCCAGGCTTGAATTCGATATAGCCGTCAACAAATTGCGTACCTAAGCGCAACTGGGCTTCCCTGCTTATCGAATTTGTCGTAAATAACAGTAGCGGCCGGTTCGATCGACCAAGGAATCTGACATACAGCCGAGGAATCAGAATTGCAGATCATGTCGGTGTCAGCAGGATCGAGGAGGCTGTAGTAAACGTCGTAATCAATGTCGCCGGTGACGATCTGAGGCAGCGCGCTCTCTGGCAGACGCATACCGCCCTCGTTAAGAAAATTCGCGGTTGGGGCAATCTTGACGCGGGCGATACCCGTCAAGTCGCTAACGACACATTCCAATTCATTGAAGTGATGATCTTTCAGCCAAAAAAAGAACTGATCGAAGGGGGCGTTCATACATACCTCAACTGTCGTTTTTTTGTAATGCACCTAGGAGATGTCATTTCCCAACCTCACGCTAAGGTACATCTTGCGCCGTGCATCACCCGCCGATCTATCCAGTTTCCGACAAGATTACTGCACCATTATGGTGCGATGCATCTAGCGTGAAAGTGACCAGCCCGCAGCATATGGATGGGCGTGGGGTGTCGCTGTTGACAAGCTCATGCCTGTTCACCCGGAAGCTACGAGTTAAGGTAACTCACACGGTGCGGGATATCGTGACGACTGGGCTATCCGGGTGCGCAGGCAAACGAAATAAAGGGCTGAGATGCGCAATCTCTCCGACCTGCAAATGGCTGGCTTCGATCAGGCAGGGAAGCCCTCCAGGCGCCTCTGGATGAGCAGGATTCGTTGGAGCTTGGGATGCCCATCTCCAGACGACAACTCAAGATCAATCAGCCTACCTGGGTGCTGGAGCCGTGAAGAAGCTGGATACGGTTCTGGTCTCAACCTGGCAATGCACAATCGATTGCTGAGGATATAAGCGGCGACAGCTAGGCTCGGGCAGCTCTGAGCCATTCGGTCAGGATTGAGATATGTTCAGGTTCACTCCCCTTCAAACCGCACTGAGCTTTGCTCCTCCAATCAAAAGCATCAAAACCTTTTGGGCTTTGACTCAGAGCGAAGCAGCGGCAAGAGCAAGAGCAGTTAAAACCTTGTGGGTTTTGACATCGGAGGGTGGGTGTCTAGAAAACTACAACTGGACCGACTACATCGGCGAAACCACCCTCGCCGACTTCCAGGCCAAAACCGGGATCAAGGTGATCTACGACGTCTTCGATTCCAACGAAACCCTGGAAGGCAAACTGCTTGCCGGCCGTACCGGGTATGACGTGGTGGTACCGTCGAACCACTTCCTCGCCCGCCAGGTCAAGGCCGGTGCGTTTCTCAAACTGGACCGCGAGCAACTGCCGAATTTCAAGAATCTCGACCCGAAGCTGCTGACGCTGCTGGAGAAAAACGATCCGGCCAACGCGCACTCGGTGCCGTACCTGTGGGGTACCAACGGCATCGGTTATAACGTCGACAAGGTCAAGCAGGTGCTGGGCATCGATCACATCGATTCCTGGGCCGTGCTGTTCGAACCGGAAAACATCAAGAAGCTGAGCGCCTGCGGCGTGTCGATGATGGACTCGGCGGACGAAGTGTTCCCGGCGATCCTCAATTACATGGGCATGGACCCGCGCAGCGAAACCCCCGAGGATTTCAAAAAGGCTGAAGCCAAGCTGCTGCAGATCCGCCCCTACATCACTTACTTCCACTCTTCCAAATACGTCTCTGACCTGGCCAACGGCGACATCTGCGTGGCGTTCGGTTACTCGGGTGACGTGTTCCAGGCCGCCAACCGCGCCAAGGAAGCCAAGAATGGCGTGAACATCGCCTACGCCATTCCCAAGGAGGGCGCCAACCTGTGGTTCGACCTGCTGGCCATCCCCGCCGACGCCAGCAATCCGAAACAAGCCCACGCCTTCATCGACTACCTGCTGGACCCGCAAGTGATCGCCAAGGTCAGCGCGTCGGTCGGTTATGCCAACCCGAACCCGGCCGCCAAGCAGTACATGGACCCTGAGCTGGTCAGCAATCCCGAGGTTTATCCGTCCCAGGCAGTCCTCGACAAACTCTACATCTCCACCACGCCGCCGCAGTCGATCATGCGTCTGATGACCCGCTCGTGGAGCAAAGTGAAGTCCAACAAATGAATCAGTACACCAAGGAACACGCCCTCTCCTATTACGCGGCGTCCGCCAAGGGCATGAAGCAGCGTCCAGCGCTGGCCTCGGACCTTGTGGCCGATGTCTGCGTGGTCGGCGCGGGTTTCACCGGCATCAACACCGCCATCGAACTGGCCCAGCGCGGGCTCTCGGTGGTCCTGCTGGAGGCCCGGCGGATTGGCTGGGGCGCCAGCGGGCGCAACGGCGGCCAGTTGATTCGCGGCATTGGTCATGACGTCAGCGGCTTTGCCCGGCATGTGGGCGCCGAAGGGGTGCAGTACCTGGAACATGCCGGAGTCGAGTCGGTGCAAGTGGTGGCCAATCGCATCGGCGAGCACGGCATTGATTGCGACCTGCGCTGGGGCTTCTGCGAACTGGCCAACACCCCGGCTCACTTTGCCGGGTTGAAGGCCGAGCACGCCGAACTGCTTGAGTCCGGCTACGCCCATGAAACCCGCTTGATCGAACCTGGCCAGATCCGCGAGCACGTGGTGAACTCCGGCGTTTACGCCGGCGGCCTGGTCGACATGGGCTCGGGCCACCTGCATCCGCTGAACCTGGCACTCGGCGAAGCGCAAGTCGCCGAGTCCCTTGGCGTGCGGATCTTCGAGCAGAGCCCGGTACTGGAGTTGATCCACGGCAGCACCGTGCAAGTGCGCTGCGGCGGTGGCACTGTACGGGCAGGCACGTTGGTGCTGGCTTGCAATGCCCATCTGGAAGAGCTTGAACCAAGGCTCAGTGGCAAAGTGCTCCCTGCGGGCAGCTATATCATCGCCACCGAACCCCTGTCAGAATACGCCGCCAGGCAACTGATCCCTCACAACGTCGCTTTGTGTGACCAGAAAGTCGGCCTGGATTACTACCGGCTCTCGGCGGATCGGCGTTTGTTGTTCGGCGGTGCCTGTCATTACTCCGGGCGCGATCCTTCGGACATCGCTGCCTACATGCGCCCGCAGATGCTCAAGGTGTTCCCGCAACTGGCCAGTGCGCGCATCGACTTTCAGTGGGGCGGCATGATCGGCATCTCGGCCAACCGCTTCCCGCAGGTCGGGCGCTTGAGCCAGCACCCGAACGTGTACTACGCCCAGGGTTACTCCGGCCATGGCCTGAACGTCACTCACTGGTGCGCCAGGCTATTGGGCGAAGCGATCCATGCCGGCCACAGCAAAGGCTTCGACGTGTTCTGTGCCGTACCGCACATGACCTTCCCCGGCGGACGCGCCCTGCGCTCGCCACTGTTGGCCCTGGGCATGCTCTGGTATCGGCTGCGGGAAATGCTCGGCTGACCACCGAGCGCCTGAGGCGAGGGTTGGCCCTCGCCTCAGGCATCCCGGCACGCCAGATGGGGTTGCAGCGACTTCAAGAGACCGCTGTGGCACACCTATTGAGGCATCGGAATGGTTACGCCCTCTTTCTGCAAATCCTCCCGTACCGACTGGAACTTCTGATACTTGGACAATTCGATCGGCCCGTCATAGGTCATGCTTTGCATCTTGCGGGGCGGGTATTTGATGTAGGTCTGCATGAGCTTGTTGATTGCCTGACTGATCGGCACCATCGTCCAGGTATGTTCAGTAAAGTTGCTCATGAAAATGTCATAGCGTTCCTGTGGATCTTGCAGCAAGTCAAAAACCTGCGGCACGGTCGCTACGTACTTTGTCGCGCCTTTCCAGCCCAGGTTCGCATCCACGGCCAAACCACCGGTCTGGGCACCATCGTCACCGCGCAGGTTGAACACGGCCTTGTAGTTGCCAACACGGGCCGCCCCCGGCGACAACTCGTTTTCGGTGAAGTAGAACCACTCTTTTCGTGGGTCGGGACCCGTGCCGGTGATTACGGGGGTCATGTCGTAGCTGTCGAAGAGGATCGGCTGACCTTCGCGATCCTTCTCCGGCAACTTGATACCGGCCACCGAGGCGAATGTCGCCATCAAATCAAGGCCGCCGAGAATGTCGTGGTTCTTGGCGTTCGGCTTGATCTTTCCGGGCCAGGCCATGATCGCCGGGACCCGGTTACCGCCCTCGCGCACGGTGCCCTTGGTGCCACGGAAAGGCGTGTAGCCGGCATCCGGGTAAACGTCCTGCCAGGCGCCGTTGTCGGTGGTGTAGACCACCAGTGTGTTCTTATCCAGGCCCAGCGCCTTGAGCTTGTCCATGATATGACCGATTCGCGTATCCAGTTCGACCACCGAGTCGGCGTACTTGGACTTGGATATCGACTTGTGCACGAACTCCGGTGCCGGCATGTTCGGTTGGTGCACCTTCATGAAGTTGACGTTGATGAAGAACGGCTTGTCGGATTTGGCGGCGGTGTCGAGGAACTCCAGCGCGGCCTTTTCGACATAGCTGTCGAAGAAAGGAACCCCGACCACGCCAGGTTTGCCGTCGACAACGGGCGTATCGACATACTGGCCATTGATCTTGAATTCTTCGACCGCCTTCTCCCCGGCCTTGCCCGAGAGTGCCCCCTTGGTGACCTGGGTAAACATCGCACGGGTTTCCGGGTCCATGTCGGGGAACCAGGTGGGGTCTGCGTAGGTGTAGGCATTGAGGTGATAGAGGCCAACGTACTTCATCACGTCATAACCCTGGGCATTGGGCAGTGCATAGTCGGCTTCACCCAGATGCCACTTGCCAGTGAAGTAGGTCTCGTAACCGCCGGTCTTGAGCACTGAGGCCAGCGTCCATTCCGCGGCTGGCAAACCGCCGCCCTGGCCCTGGAACGCCACGGTGGTCATGCCGCTGCGATTCGGGATACGCCCGGTTTGCATGGCAGCGCGACCGGGTGTGCAACTTGGTTGTGCGTAGAACGAGTAAAAGGTTGTACCTTCAGCGGCCAGTTGGTCGATGCTGGGTGTCGGCATGCCACGGCCGACACCGCCACCATACGGGCCCAGATCACCGTAGCCGGTGTCATCGGAAACGATGAACAGGATATTGGGCTTTTCTGATTGGGCAGCCTGGGCCATACCGTTAAGCGCTATCAGCAATGAACAAGCAACGTAGAGCCTTGAGCGAGGCGAGAGTCGTTTCATGGCGACCATCCTATTTCGGGACAGGTCCTAGTGGCCGGCTACTTATTGCAAAGTAATCCACGACCGGACCTTGGTGAGTTGCCCCCAAAACCGTGCCCCTTGCCTAGTTCCAGGAGTTCAACCGACCAGACAACAGGACTCCCGTTGCTACTCAAGGCGCCCGAGACAGCCTAGTACGGTTATGTTCATTGCGCACAACGCAGGCGTGGAATTCAAAGTCGTTCGTCGCTTGCTTCGCTGCATGAAGTACCGTGGATCGAATCACCCGCAAGGCTGCGGACAGCGTCTACGTTTCGACTTTCGATTTGCTCAATTGCAAGGCACTTCTATATTGAGGGGGTGCTCTGAATTTCCCGCCTTCTGTTGAGCCTGGCCCATGGCAACTACTGATCAACTGATCATCTGCGAGCACTGCGACAGCGTGTACCAGAAAGTAACGCTCGCAAAACATCAGAAAACCCTGTGTACGCGCTGCGGCGGCGTGCTTCAACGCTATAACGGCCTCACGGTCGAACAGCGTCTTGCGTTGACCTTCACGGCGTTGATGCTATGGCTGTTCACCAACTTCTATCCGGTGATGAGCATCAGCCTCAAAGGCATGAAAAACAGTGCGACCCTGTGGGACTCGGTGCTGGCCCTGAGCCTGGGGCCCATCACGTTCATTGCCATGGTGGCGGCGATCTCCATGATCATCGCGCCGATCTTCCAGTTGATGCTGCTGATCTGGGTGTTGGGCTTCGCCCTCGCCCGGCAACGCTCCCCCGGATTCAGGTTCTGCATGCGCTGGCTGGAAGCCTTGCGGCCCTGGAGCATGCTCGAAGTCTGCCTGCTGGGCGCCATGGTTGCCGTGATCAAGCTCGCCGGACTGCTTGATGTACTGCCCGGCATAGGGTTGTTTGCCCTGGCTGTGCTGAGCCTGATGATGATCCGCATCGCCGGGCGCGATATCCGCGACTTATGGGACATTTTATGAGCACGCCTCCGTATGCCGACGAGCTCAACCTGTGCCTGTGCCACAGCTGCGGACTGGCCTGTGACATGACTGGCGACCCTCACGAATGCGAACGCTGCGGCGCACCTTTGCACCGACGCAAAACCAACTCGCTGGCCCGGACCTGGGCCTACATGATCGCGGCCCTGGTGTTCTACATCCCCGCCAATCTGCTGCCGGTGATGAACACCGAAATGGTCGGCAACGGTTCCGACAGCACGATCATGAGCGGCGTGCTGGAGTTCTGGGAAGCCGGGGCCTGGGACATTGCCCTGATCATTTTCATTGCCAGTATCGCGGTGCCGGGCGTCAAGTTCGTCGCCATCACCTTGCTGCTGGTCACCGTGCACCGCGACAGCGAGTGGGCACGCGTAGAGCGATCGAAGCTGTACCGGTTCGTCGAGGTCATCGGCTACTGGTCGATGCTCGATGTGATCGTGGTCGCCCTGGTGGCCTCGCTGGTGAAATTCCAGGCCCTGGCCGACATCGAACCGCGTCCGGGCATTCTGTTTTTTGGTCTGGTTGTGGTGTTCACCATGTTGTCGGCGATGAGTTTCGATCCACGCATGATCTGGGATAAAGAACGGGAAAACCCACACAATGAGGAGGTCACGGATGAAGTCACAAGCCACTGACGGGCCGCAAGCCCCCGGGCAGGCGCCGATCAAGACCCGCCGCTTCAGCGTTTCGCTGGTCTGGATCGTCCCGATCGTTGCGGTGCTGGTGGGTCTTTCGCTGGTGGTTCACAGCATGCTGCAGGAAGGCCCGACCATCGTTGTCACGTTCAAGACCGGGGACGGCCTGACCGCGAATAAAACCGAGGTCAAATACCGTAATGTGGTGATCGGTCATGTCTCCGATGTGGAGTTGAGCAATGACCAGAAGAGTGTCAACGCCACCATCAAACTGTCCAAGCAGGCCGAAAGCTTTACCCGCGAAGACTCACAGTTCTGGGTCGTACGCCCGCGCATCGGCGCTGGCGGTGTATCCGGTATCGATACGCTGCTGTCGGGCGATTACATCGGTGCCGATATCGGCCAGGCCAACGGCCGGGCAAAAAACTTCAAGGGCCTGGAAAACCCGCCACCCATCACTTACGGCGAACCAGGCAAGCGCTTCACCCTGTTCACGCAGGACCTGGGGTCGCTGGATATCGGCTCTCCGGTCTACTACCGCAAGATCCCGGTGGGTCAGGTGGTGGCCTATGCACTGGATCCGGACGGCAAGGGTGTGAACATAGAACTGTTCATCCACGCACCCAATGACAAGTACGTCACCGAAAACACTCGTTTCTGGAATGCCAGCGGTATTGACGTGAACGTCGGCGCCAACGGTTTTGCGGTCAAGACCGAATCGCTGTCTTCCTTGCTGGTCGGCGGCATTGCCTTCCGCGCGCCAGACTACAGCCCCAACGATAAACCTGCGGCGGCAGAGTATGCCTACGAGCTGTTCGACGACCAACAGACCGCCCTCGCCCCGCCAAACGGCAAGCCGCAGTACCTGAGCATGCGATTCGACCAGGCAATGCGCGGGCTCAAGGTCGATGCTCCGGTGGAGTTCCTCGGTGTGGAAATCGGCAAGGTGGTGGCGGTCAATCTGGATTACGACGAGAAAAAACGTTCCTTTCCGGTCAACGTCGGCATCGTGATTTACCCGCAACGCCTGGGCCAGGCTCACGTCAAGATGATCAAGGCGCTCAATCATGACCCCAATGACGAAGCCGGGGGTGTGCGTCTGATGGGCACCTTCATCGACAACGGCCTGCGGGCCCAGGCCCGCACCGGCAACCTCCTGACCGGCCAGTTGTACATCTCCCTGGATTTCTACCCCAAGGCAGAAAAAGTCGCTTTCGATGCAAACGCACGCCCGGTCGTCATTCCGACCATTCCGGGCAGCCTCGAACAGTTGCAGGAAAAACTCGAGTCCATGGTCGACAAGATCAACAAACTGCCGATCGAGCGTATCGCCGGCAACCTGGATGGCAATCTCGTCGAACTGCGCAAAGGCATGATGCAATTCAACGGCAAGATCCTGCCTGGCGTGCAATCCACCTTGTCGGATGTCAGCAAGACCCTGCAAACAGCCAATTCGACCCTGCAATCGGCCAGTTCGACCTTGGCCGAGGACTCGCCGCAACGGGAAAAACTGGGGCAGACCCTGGAAGAACTGGGACGTACGTCGAGATCCTTGCGTGATCTTTCGGATTACCTGGGACGGCATCCGGAATCGCTGGTTCGCGGCCGTCCGAACAATGCCGCACCCGTGGACCTGCAAGGGCCACCGCGCAATTGAACACAGGAGCATCACCCATGGCTTTTCCGCTGAAGTTCACCCTGGTCACCGCAATGTTGCTGCTCGCCGCTTGCCGCAGTGACCCGATTCAATTCCACACCCTGACCCCGGCCCAGGCCGGCGATCATTCGAGGACCGCCGTCGGGGTGATTCAAATCGAAACGATCAGTGTGCCGCCCCAGGTCGATCGTGCGCAGATCGTCATCCGCCAGGGCAACAGTGGCCTGGCGATCCTGGAAACCCAATGGTGGGGCGCGAACCTCGTGGACGAATTGCGCAGTGCGCTGACCGATCAACTGAGCAACAGTCCGGTACAAGGCAAATATTCAGTGCGGGTCGATGTGCAGCGTTTTGACTCGGTCCCCGGTCAATACGCGTTGATGGATGTAAAATGGCGTCTGCGCAGTGCCGGCACAGGCGACACTGAACGGGTGATTTGCCGCAGCACCTTGCAAACGCCATCAGGCGCAAGCATCGACGACCTGGTGCTTGCCCAGCAAAACAACGTCAAACGCCTGGCCGCGCTGATCAGCCAGGCTGCCAGCCGACCTCAGGCCAACTGCCCTTCGCCCTGAACAGCCTTTTCACGCATCCCGGACTAACGGCGACAGGTTCGCCGTTAGTTCCATCCCATACGCCTCTCTTTTCCCGCTTTCATTCCACGCTAGAACAATAGATAACAATTCCCAGTAACAAATTAATTAGCGGCTGGAATCCTCTCTGCAAATTTTTCACATTCCTTTCACCGTTTTGACAGCTGTGCAGATTTAACGTGGGCTGCAATTAATTCGCTGAACCTGGTCTCGGCGATCATTTTTCGCGCTGTTTCAGGTTTTGTTTAACAGCACTTCCCCGGCGCTCCAATTGGTGGACAAACTTGGTCAACTCCGTATCGCGTAAAACTTCTTCGCGCCTGTCTAGACCGGTCGTGGCCATGGGTGCACTGATCGTTGCCGTGCTGGCCACCGGTTTTGTCCTGTGGCCCAAATCACCGGCCAACCTGGCCCAGGAGAGCGCGCAAGCCCGGGCCCAATTGCTGCAACAATGGAAAGCCGGCGAGATCGCGGTGCTGGTGCGTCATGCCGAGCGCTGCGACCGTTCCAGCAACCCTTGCCTGGGCCCGGCTGACGGCATTACCCGCATCGGCAGTGAAGCGGCCACTGGTGTCGGCCAGGGCCTGGCGCGCCTGGGTCTGTCGCAGACCGATATCCTGACCAGCCCGGTCACGCGCACGGTGCAGACCGCGCATTACATGTTCAATAACGACCCACGAACCCAGGAATGGCTGGCCACCTGTGGCACGACCCTGCGAAACGACGTCGTGGCGCACAAGGTGGCCCATCGCAACCTGGTGCTGGTGACGCACAGCGGTTGCATCGCTGACTTTGAAAAGCAGACCGGCCTGAGGCACACGGCCAAGGACGCCGAGTACACCAGTTCGCTGTTTGTCCGCATCGATGGCACTGGCCAGCTGCAAGTGCTCGGCATTGTGAATGCCGAAGACTGGAACACTCTGTTACAAGAAAAAAACTGAATTCATTACAGATCGAAAATTTTGGCACTAAGTTGTTTCAAGCCGGACTGAATGAAACCTGAACACAATAGCGAGAAGTGTGATTGAACTTCTCGCCGTTCAATATCATTCCGATTTTCTCTCTTGCAAGTTGCACATCACATTTCAACCAGCCATCTAAGCACCAAGGTCGAGACATGACGTCAAATCAGCCACTGCCAGATTTTGCTGGCCATACTACCCACCTGCACACCCCAACGGCACCTGCCAATGAACGCTGGATGCTCTTAGCGTTGCTATTGGCGTTCATCGCGTTCTACTTGCTGCCGCTGATGAGCCACGGCCTGTGGATTCCCGATGAAACCCGTTACGCCCAGATCAGCCAGGAAATGCTCCAGGGCGGGAACTGGATCTCGCCGCACTTCATGGGCCTGCGTTATTTCGAGAAGCCGATTGCCGGGTACTGGATGATTGCCATCGGTCAGGCGGTGTTTGGCGACAATCTGTTCGGGGTGCGCATCGCGTCAGCACTGAGTACCGGGTTGAGCGTGTGGCTGACCTGGCTGATTGCCCGCCGCTTCTGGGCCGATCCGCGCAAAAGCTTTGCCTGCGCACTGCTGTACATGAGCTTCGGGCTGATTGCCGGCCAGGCCGGATACGCCAACCTCGACCCGCAGTTCACCCTCTGGGTCAACCTGAGCCTGGTTTCCCTGTGGTTTGCCATCGACAGCCGGTCCACTCGCGCCCGCCTGGGATCCTGGACGGTCCTGGGTATCGCCTGCGGCATGGGCTTCATGACCAAGGGTTTTCTGGCCTGGCTGCTGCCGGCGGTGATCGCCCTGCCCTACATGCTCTGGCAGCGCCGCATCGGCGAGCTGTTGCGTTACGGGCCACTGGCTGTTGTGATCGCCGCGGCCGTCTGCTTGCCCTGGGTATTGGCCATTCACCATCAGGAACCGGATTTCTGGAACTTCTTCTTCTGGAACGAGCACGTACGCCGCTTCGCCGCCGACAATGCACAACACGCCCGTCCGTGGTGGTTCTACCTGCCGATGCTGGTCGTTTCCGTCCTGCCCTGGACCGCGTTGTTGCCGACAACGTTCATCCAGGCCTGGAATGACAAGCGTCAGCCTGTCAGCGGTTTTCTCCTGCTCTGGCTGTTGTTGCCATTGGCGATCTTCAGCATGAGCAGCGGCAAGTTGCCGACCTACATCATGCCGTGCCTGTTGCCGCTGGCGCTGTTGATGGGCAATGCGCTGACCGGCCTGCTGCAACAGGCTCGGGGACGGACGATTCGCGTCAACGGCTGGCTCAACGTCGTCATTGCCACGGTGGCCCTGGTTGCCTTGTTGTACCTGCAACTGAGAAAAGAGATTTTCGAAAATACCGAGATGTTCAGCCTGTCCCTGGCGTTCATCGTGCTGCTGGGCTGGATCATCGCCAACGCCCTGCAAATCCTGCGGCCAATGACCTTATGGGCGATGCCGGCCCTCGGCATCTGGCTGCTGGTGGCGCTGCTTCCCGCCGCCATGCCGGGCCGGATTGTCGACAGCAAGATGCCCGACCGGTTTATCGCCGAACACCTGGACAGCCTGAGCCAGACCAGCTCGCTGCTGAGCAACGACCTGGGTGCGGCCTCGGCCCTGTCGTGGCTGACCAGGCGACCGGAGGTGGCGCTCTTTAATGTCGTCGGCGAGCTCAAGTACGGCCTCTCGGATCCGGCCGCGGCCTCGCGCAAAGTGACCAGCGAAGATGTCGGGCAATGGATGACCGAGGCACGTAAAAAAGGCTCGGTCGGGGTGGTGATGAGGGTCAACAGCGTCGATGAAGTCCAGGAAGTCGAAGCGTTGCCCACCGACGGCAAGCGTTATCAGCGCGGCAACCTGCAAGTCCTGATCTTTGCGCAAACCCAGCCCTGATAGCCGGGACGAAAAAAAACCCGAGTGGCCAAACCGGCCCCTCGGGTTTTTTCATTTGTGCCGGGTGCCCTCGAGCCGATCTTCAGGGGCCGGCTGTTGCGCACAGTGGTCTGGCCGGAGCGGGTCACCCTGCAAGACTCGAGAGTCGTGAACAGCGCCATCCATGACCTGAATCAGGCACTACGCTTTGCCGATCAGGTATTGATCATCGCCGAGGGCACGGCAAAATGCAGCCGGGGACAGCGCCATATCCAGATCGGCGACATCGTTTGATCGATGATTCGAGCCACAATGGGACCAGTGCTGCTAATCTGAATGAAAATTACATGTATTAACGGTTTTTTTGACGTTATTTTCTCATTTGGATCTCTAGATTCCCTGCAACTCAAAATATGCAAATGATTCGCATTGGTTTACAAGCGTTTCGTTGTCCATGACTTTTCAAAAAAATGCACCAGGAGCAGCCCGCAGAATGATTCCCAACATCCCCTCGTTCTTGAAAAAGGCCCTGCTGGCCACCGCTTTGCTGAGCGCAGGCCAGGTCTACGCAGCTGACTCCGTCGGCATCGTGGTGTACAACGCGCAACACGAAGGCCTGACCAAGGCCTGGGTCGAGGGTTTTACCCAGGAGACCGGTATTCCTGTCACCTTGCGCAACGGCGACGACACCGAGATGGGTAACCAGATCGTGCAGGAAGGCGCGGCTTCTCCGGCGGACGTGTTCCTGACCGAAAACTCCCCGGCCATGGTCCTGGTCGACAACGCCGGGCTGTTTACGCCTGTCGACAAAGCCACGCTGGAGCAGATTGACTCCGCCTACCGTCCAGCCCACGGCAAATGGGTCGGAATTGCCGCGCGCTCCACGGTATTCGTGTACAACCCGAGCAAACTGCCTGCGGCCAATCTGCCGAAATCGATCATGGACCTGGCCGATCCGAGCTGGAAAGGTCGCTGGGCCGCATCGCCAGGCGGTGCCGACTTCCAGGCCATCGTCGCCGCCATCCTCGAACAAAAGGGCGAAGCCGCCACCCTGGACTGGCTCAAAGCGATGAAAACCAACTACAGCAACTACCGTGGCAACAGCTCCGTACTCAAGGCGGTGAACGCCGGGCAGATCGAGAGCGGCGTGATCTACCACTATTACAGCCTGGTGGATCAGTCCAAGACTGGCGAAAACAGCAAGAACACCGCCCTGCACTATTTCAAGCACAAAGATCCGGGCGCTTTTGTTAGCATCTCCGGCGGCGGCGTCCTCGCTTCCAGCAAACACAAAGAACAAGCCCAGGCGTTTCTCAAATACATTACCGGCAAGGATGGCCAGGCCGTGCTGAAAAACGGCAAGTCGTTCGAGTACGCGGTGGGCAAGAACGCTGAATCCAACCCTAAACTGGTGCCTTTGCAGCAACTCGATGCGCCGACTGTCGATGCTTCAAAACTCGACAGCAAAAAAGCCGTGGAGCTGATGACACAGGCCGGACTGCTCTAAATTGATGCCTGAAACCCTGCCTGTGGGTGTCGCCGAGGCGACACCCACACCATTGCGCCGACGATCCCGCGGAGTCTTTGCGGGACGTGGCGGTGTATGGGTGATTGGTTTGTCGGTGCTGGTTTCCTTACTGGCACTGCTACCGATCGCTTACGTTATTGGCGTGTCCCTGCAGACAGGCTGGTCAACCGTGGTGACCCTGGTGTTCCGCCCTCGTGTCGGTGAACTGCTGGTCAACACCGTGTTGCTGGTGCTGCTGACGATTCCCTTGTGCGTGGCGCTGGGGGTGACGCTGGCGTGGCTCACGGAACGCACGAATTTGCCGGGGCGGCGCTGGTGGTCGTTGCTGGCCACCGCGCCACTGGCGGTGCCTGCGTTCGTTCACAGCTACGCCTGGGTCAGCCTGGTGCCACCTATTCACGGCCTGTTTGCCGGTGTCCTGGTCTCGGTCATCGCTTACTTCCCGTTCTTGTACTTGCCGGTGGCGGCCACCTTGCGCCGACTTGACCCGGCCATCGAAGACGTCGCCGAATCCATGGGGCTCAAACCCTGGAAAGTGTTTTTCCGCGTGGTGTTGCCGCAATTGCGCCTGGCCATCTGCGGCGGCGCTTTGCTGGTCGGGCTGCACCTGCTGGCCGAATATGGCCTGTACGCCATGATCCGCTTCGACACCTTTACCACCGCGATCTTCGATCAGTTCAAGTCGACCTTCAACGGCGCAGCGGCGCACATGCTGGCCAGCGTACTGGCACTGTGTTGCCTGGCAATGTTGACGGCCGAGTCCGCCGCCCGGGGTTCCGCACGTTACGCGCGCGTCGGTTCGGGAAGCGCCCGGGAGCAACGGGTCGTCACCCTGAAAACCACTTCAATGCTGCTGTCATTGGCCCTGCAAATCGTGACCTGCGCCCTGGCCCTGGGTGTTCCTCTGATCACCCTGGGCAAATGGCTGATCGCCGGCGGTGCGGAAGTCTGGGACATGGCCGAGTTGTTGCCCGCCCTGGAGCAAACCCTGCTATTGGGCGTTGCCGGCGCGGCACTGACCACCTGCGCGGCGATCCCGATTGCCTGGCTATCGATCCGCTACCCCGGCCGAATGCAGCGGGTGCTGGAAAGCTGCAACTACATCACCAGCTCCTTGCCCGGAATTATCGTGGCGCTGGCGCTGGTGACTGTCACGATCCATTTTGCCCGACCGATTTACCAGACCACTTTCACCGTGCTGCTGGCGTACCTGTTGATGTTCTTGCCCCGCGCCCTGGTAAGCCTGCGCGCAGGCATCGCCCAGGCCCCGGTGGAACTGGAAAACATCGCCCGCAGCCTTGGCCGCTCGCCAGCGCGGGCCCTGTGGCTGATCACCTTGCGCCTGGCCGCACCGGGGGCTGCCGCCGGCGCGGCGCTGGTGTTCCTGGCAATCACCAACGAACTGACCGCCACCCTGCTCCTGGCCCCTAACGGCACGCGCACGCTGGCAACCGGATTCTGGGCCATGACCAGCGAAATCGATTATGCCGCTGCTGCGCCCTACGCCTTATTGATGGTTGTGCTGTCGCTACCATTGACCGGACTTCTTTATCACCAATCGAAAAAAACGGCTGGCCGATGAACACTCTTGAATTGAATGCCCTCTACAAGTCCTATGGCGCCCATTGCGCTCTGGACAACGTCAGCCTGTCGGTACCAAGCGGCAGCCGCACGGTCATCGTCGGCCCGTCCGGCTCCGGTAAAACCACATTGCTGCGAATGATTGCCGGCTTCGAATTCCCCGACTCCGGACGTCTTTCGCTCAATGGCCAGACCCTGGTCGACGGCACCCACGAAGTGCCGGCGCATCAACGCCTGATCGGCTACGTGCCACAGGACGGCGCACTGTTCCCGCACATGACCGTGGCGGCGAACATCGGCTTCGGTTTGTCCATCAAGGGCAATGAAAAACAACAGCGGGTCGCTGAGCTGATGGACAGCGTGGCGCTGGACGCGAAGATGGCCGAGCGCTGGCCTCACGAATTGTCCGGCGGCCAGCAACAGCGAGTGGCCCTGGCCCGGGCGTTGGCGCAACAGCCACGGCTGATGCTGCTCGACGAGCCGTTCTCGGCGCTCGACACCGGCTTGCGCGCCGCAATGCGCAAGATGGTTGCGCGGCTGCTGGAAGACGCGGGCGTCACCACCATTCTGGTCACCCATGACCAGAGTGAAGCCCTGTCGTTCGCCGACCAGTTGGCGGTGATGCGCCATGGCCGGCTGGTCCAGTCAGGCCATCCACTGGACCTGTATCGCTACCCCGAAGACGAACAGACCGCCCTGTTCCTGGGGGATGCCGTGGTCATGCCCGCACGCATCGAGGCCGGTTGGGCCCACTGCGACCTGGGGCGGATCCCGGTCAACAATCACCGCAACAACAAGTCCGCGCAGATCATGCTGCGCCCCGAACAGTTGCAACTGGCCAGTATCGTCCCCAGCGACCCGGAAGCCAGCGGTTGCCGGGCCGTGGTCACCGATCGGGACTTCAGCGGCAACACCTGCACACTGACGGTGGAACTCCAGCCATTGGCCCGCCGCGAGCAACCGGGTCGATCACTGCTGGTGCGCAGTTCAGGCATGTATGCGCCACCCGCCGGCAGTTCGGTTCAGGTCTCGACCATTGGCCACGCCCATGTGCTGAGCGAGATCTGATCGCTCACAGATCGAATCGATCCACCGCCCGACGTCGCTCGTTGTCGTCGCGCACATCGTAGTTGGCCGTGGTCTGGATGTTGCTGTGGTGTGCCAGCTTCTGCGCAATCGACAGGTCATGCTCTTCGATCACCCGGGTTATGAACGAGCGCCGGAAGTCGTGGGGCATGATTTTCACCCCGACCTGCACGCCCCGCTGCCGGGCAATGTAGTAGATCGCATGCTTGGTGATGCGCTCACGGGTGATATGGCTGCCACGGCGAATGCGGTTGAACAGGAACGGGTCATCCGGCTCTCCGTCCTTGAGCAACGAACGGCGCAGCTCAAGCCAGGCTTCAAGCTTGGCGAAGGCCCAGGCCGGGGCGTACTTGATCAATTGCTTGTTGCCCTTGGCCGTCACCCGCAGGCTGCGCTCGGTGAAATCGACCTGGTTCAGCTCCAGGTTCACCGATTCGGACTTGCGCATCCCCGAGCCGTACAGAATCCCGATGATCGCGGCATCCCGCAGGCCCTGTGGCCGCGGATCGGCGGCGCAGACCGCCATCAGTTCCTGAATCAGCGTGCGCCTGAGATTGCGCCCCTGGGACAGCCGTGTACCGGCCATGCCCTTCACCGTACGCATCTTCAACAGGTGTTCCTGAGAAATCAGGCTCATGCGCCACGCTTCGTTCATCACCCCGCGCACCGCGTTGACATACAGCGAGGATGTGTTGGGCGCATAACCGTCGGCACGCAAAGTGGCCACCAGTGCGATCACGTCTTCGGGCTGCAGGTTGTGCCAGGGTATCTCCTCGATATCCTGGTCTTCGAAGCCCAGGCGGTCGGCGGCATCCTGCAGCACATAACGCATGGTCAGTTGGCTGGACGGCGCCAGTCGCGCCAGATACAGGGTCAGCGGATTGGTGAGGGGTGTGCGTGAATCAGTTACAGGTAAGTCAATCAAACGAAACGGCCTTGAATGAAAACAGTTCAATGAAACAACTAAGAAGTGAAATAACGAAGATATAAAAGACAATACACCTGTAGGACTTTTCCTAAAAAACGCGATAAACGGAAGAAGTCTGAACAGCTGCTTAATAGCCTCCAGATAAAACGATTCCCCAACCGTTTTTTCATGTTCCTTTCACAAAATCGGGAATAACCTTCTGTAAAATCGGTGCAGCCCAGACGGATGTCCAACCTGCCGGCCATCACGAAAAAAGTCAACCGACGCAATTTTATGCTTCCACCCAGTAACTAGTTGATTTGATGCAGATTCTGATTTAGCGTCTATGCTGATTTCTGGATCCCTTTTAGCCTCAAAGGCTATTTACATTTTCAGCCCCTGAGGTGCCCATGAGTCAGGCGTTTCTCCCTTTCTCCCGTCCCAGCATCGGCGACGAAGAAATCGCTGCCGTAGAGCAAGTATTGCGCTCCGGGTGGATCACTACCGGTCCGAAGAACCAGGCACTGGAAGAACACTTCGCCAATTACGTCGGTTGCCGGCATGCCGTGGCACTTTCGTCGGCCACCGGCGGGATGCATATTACCCTTCTGGCATTGGGCATTGGTCCCGGCGATGAAGTCATTACGCCGTCGCAGACCTGGGTGTCCACCGCCAACATGATCACCCTGCTGGGTGCCACACCGGTGTTCGTCGACGTCGACCGGGACACGCTGATGAGCGACGTGGCCACTATCGAAGCAGCGATCACGCCGCGCACCAAAGCCATCATCCCGGTGCATTACGCCGGTGCGGCATTCGACCTCGACCCGCTCTACGCGCTGGCCGACAAGCACGGTATTGCCGTGATCGAAGACGCCGCCCACGCCGCCGGTACTCTCTACAAGGGTCGTCACGTCGGCTCCAGGGGCACGGCGATCTTTTCGTTCCACGCGATCAAGAACATGACCTGCGCCGAAGGCGCGATGTTCGTCAGCGACGATGAAGCCCTGGCCTCGCGGGTACGCATGCTCAAGTTTCACGGGCTGGGGGTCGATGCCTACGACCGCCTGACCCACGGCCGCAAGCCCCAGGCCCAGGTTGTCGAACCCGGCTTCAAGTACAACCTGGCCGACATCAACGCGGCCATTGCACTGGTGCAACTGGAGCGCCTGGACGAAATCAACGCCAAACGCACTCAACTGGCCCAGGCCTACCTGCAGCGCCTGGAAGGTTTGCCGGTGAAACCGCTGACCGTCCCCGCCTATTCGCAAAAACATGCCTGGCACCTGTTCATCCTGCGCATCGACGCCGAGCAGTGCGGGCTGGATCGCGAAGCATTCATGAAAGCCCTCCAGGAACAGAATGTCGGCACCGGTATTCACTTCATTGCAACACACCTGCACACTTACTACCGACAGCGTTACCCCAACCTGTACCTGCCCAACACCGAATGGAATTCGGCGCGGCTGTGTTCGATCCCGTTGTTCCCCGACATGACCACCGATGATGTCGAGCGCGTCGTCGGTGCCATCGAAAACTGTATGGACAGAAGCCTTTGAGACCTTACCCAATCAATTTCGTTTCGATCGTCATTCCGGTCTACAACGAACAGGACAGCCTGCCTGAACTGCTTCGGCGCACCGAAGCGGCCTGCCAGCAGTTGCACCATGCCTACGAAATCGTGCTGGTCGACGACGGCAGCCGCGATGACTCCGCGCAGATCCTGGAAGACGCCGCCTCCCGCGAAGGCAGCCCGGTGGTGGCGGTGATCCTCAACCGCAACTACGGCCAGCATGCGGCGATCATGGCCGGTTTCGAACAGTGCAAGGGCGATGTCGTCATCACCCTCGATGCAGACCTGCAAAACCCGCCCGAAGAAATCCCGCGGCTGGTGGCACAGGCCGAGCTCGGCTATGACGTCGTCGCGACGGTGCGCAACAATCGCCAGGACTCGGCCCTGCGCCGCTGGCCATCGAAGCTGATCAACCTCGCCGTGCAACGTTCCACCGGCGTGGCCATGAGCGACTACGGCTGCATGCTGCGCGCCTACCGACGCAGCATCGTCGACGCCATGCTCGCCTGCCGTGAGCGCAGCACCTTCATTCCGATCCTGGCCAACAGCTTCGCCCGCCACACCACGGAAATCCTCGTGACCCACGCCGAGCGTGAACACGGCGATTCCAAGTACAGCCCGATGCGCCTGATCAACCTGATGTTCGACCTGGTCACCTGCATGACCACCACGCCGCTGCGACTGCTGAGCATCGTCGGCGTCGGCATGGCGGCCCTGGGCGTGCTGTTCGCCATGGTCTTGATCATGCTGCGCCTGGTGTTCGGCGCCGGCTGGGCCGGTGGCGGTACCTTCGTACTGTTCGCCGTGCTGTTCGTCTTCACCGGTGGTCAATTCATCGGCATGGGCCTGCTGGGTGAATACCTGGGCCGCATGTACAGCGACGTGCGTGCACGTCCGCGCTTCTTCATTGAAAAGGTGCTGCGTAGCCAGCCCGCCTCCCCCGCTTCCGTTGTTACCGTCGACGGCCTTACTTCCACTTCTTCAGATCAGGTTCCTTCATGAGTGCAAAAGCTGTTGTCTTCGCCTATCACGATATTGGCTGCGCCGGCATCGAATCCCTGCTCGCCTCCGGTTTCGAGATCGCTGCGGTGTTCACCCACGCCGACGATCCTAAGGAGAACGCGTTCTACGGTTCCGTCGCACAGTTGTGCGCCCGCCACGGCATCGCCGTGCATGCACCGGAAGATGCCAACCATCCGTTGTGGATCGAGCGTATCGCCAAGCTCGATCCCGACTACATTTTCTCCTTCTACTACCGCAACCTGCTGAGCGAAACGCTGCTGGCCACGGCCCGCAAAGGCGCGTTCAACCTGCACGGCTCCCTGCTGCCACGCTACCGCGGTCGTGCACCGGCCAACTGGGTGCTGGTCAACGGCGAAACGGAAACCGGCGTGACCCTGCACCGCATGGTCAAGCGTGCCGATGCGGGCGCCATCGTTGCCCAGCAAAAGGTTGCGATCGAGCGCAGCGACACCGCGCTGAGCCTGCACGGCAAACTGCGCCTGGCCGCCTCTGATCTGCTGCGCGACACCTTGCCGGCGCTGCTGCAAGGCAAGGCCAGCGAAACACCGCAAGACGAATCCAAAGCCACGGTGTTCGGCCGTCGCACCCCGGCTGACGGCAAACTGGTCTGGGCCAAACCGGCCGAAGAACTGTTCAACCTGGTCCGCGCCGTGACCCAGCCGTACCCGGGCGCCTTCTGCGCGGTGGGCGAGCACAAGCTGATTGTCTGGAGCGCCGAAGTCGCCAAGGGCAACGAAGGCCTGGCGCCGGGCCGCGTCATCAGCGTCGACCCGCTGCGCATTGCCTGCGCTGAAGACTCGCTGATCATCAACGCCGGCCAGCGCAACGACAACGGCCTGTACCTGAGCGGCCCGCAACTGGCCAACGAACTGGGCCTGGTGGACGGTTCCGTGCTGCGCGGCGCCGAATCCGGTCGTGCCCCGCGTCGCACCCGCGTGCTGATCCTCGGCGTCAACGGTTTCATCGGCAACCACTTGTCCGAGCGCCTGCTGCGCGACGACCGTTACGAAGTCTACGGCCTGGATATCGGTTCGGACGCCATCGAGCGCCTGCGCAGCCATCCAAACTTCCACTTCGTCGAGGGCGACATCAGCATTCACTCCGAGTGGATCGAGTACCACATCAAGAAGTGCGACGTGGTGCTGCCACTGGTGGCCATCGCGACGCCAATCGAATACACCCGTAACCCGCTGCGCGTATTCGAACTCGACTTCGAAGAGAACCTGAAACTGGTTCGCTACTGCGTCAAGTACAACAAGCGTGTGATCTTCCCGTCGACGTCGGAAGTCTATGGCATGTGCCAGGACCCTAACTTCGACGAAGACAGCTCCAATCTGGTGGTCGGCCCGATCAACAAACAGCGCTGGATCTACTCGGTCTCCAAGCAACTGCTGGACCGCGTGATCTGGGCTTATGGCCAGAAGGGCCTGAACTTCACCCTGTTCCGTCCGTTCAACTGGATGGGTCCACGCCTGGATCGCCTGGATTCCGCCCGTATCGGCAGCTCCCGCGCGATTACCCAGTTGATCCTGAACCTGGTGGAAGGTACGCCGATTCGCCTGTTCGACGGTGGCGAGCAAAAACGCTGCTTCACCGACATCGCCGACGGTGTGGAAGCACTGGCACGGATCATCGACAACGACAACGATGTCTGCAATGGCCAGATCATCAACATCGGCAACCCGGAAAACGAGGCCAGCATCCGTCAGTTGGGCGAAGAACTGCTGCGTCAGTTCGAAGCTCACCCGCTGCGCGCCAACTTCCCTCCGTTCGCCGGTTTCCGCGACATCGAAAGCAAGGCGTTCTACGGCACCGGTTACCAGGACGTGTCGCACCGCAAGCCAAGCATCGCCAACGCCAAGCGCCTGCTGGACTGGACGCCGACCGTGGAAATGAGCGAGACCATCGGCAACACCCTGGACTTCTTCCTGCGTGAAGCCATGCTCGAAATCGCGGACAAGCGCTGATGCAGGCGGGACTGCGGATCGATGTCGACACATACCGGGGCACCCGTGAAGGGGTGCCCCGGCTACTGGAAATCCTTGATGAAGCTCAGGTCAAGGCGACGTTCTTCTTCAGTGTCGGGCCGGACAACATGGGGCGCCACTTGTGGCGCCTCATCCGTCCACAGTTTCTCTGGAAAATGCTTCGCTCCAACGCAGCCGGCCTGTATGGCTGGGACATTCTGCTGGCCGGCACCGCATGGCCCGGAAAACCGATCGGCCGCGACCTGGGGCACTTGATGCGCCAGGCCCGGGATGCCGGGCACGAGGTTGGCCTGCACGCCTGGGATCACCATGGCTGGCAAGCCAACGCCGGGCGCTGGAGCGACGCACAACTGGTCGAACAGATACGCCGTGGCGTGGACACCCTCAGCGACATTCTCGGGGAAAAGATCACCTGTTCGGCGTCCGCCGGCTGGCGTGCCGACGAGCGCGTGATCGAGGCCAAGCAGGGTTTCGGCTTTCGCTACAACAGCGATTGTCGCGGCCTGAGCCTGTTCCAGCCACGATTGGCCGATGGGCGTCCGGGCGCGCCACAAATACCGGTGGACCTGCCGACCTTCGACGAAGTGGTCGGGCCGACCGTCGCTGCCAAGGATTTCAATACGTTCATCCTGGACCGGTTCACCCCGGAAAAACTCAATGTCTACACGATCCATGCCGAGGTAGAAGGGATTCTGATGGCCAATGATTTCCGTCAACTGCTGAGCGATGCACATCAGCGGGACATCCGTTTTCAACCCTTGGGCGACTTGTTGCCCGAGTCCCCAGACAGTTTGCCGATCGGCCGCGTGGTACGCGGTGCGCTCGAAGGTCGCGAAGGCTGGCTGGGAGTGCAAGGCGCATGACCAAACGCTGGGCTTTGCCGATATTGCTGGCCATGGTGGCGCTGGCATACCTGCTGCCACTGGGCAGTCATGGCTTATGGATTCCTGACGAAACCCGCTACGCCCAGATCAGCCAGGGCATGCTCCTGAGCGGCAACTGGGTGTCGCCGCATTTCATGGACGTGCGCTATTTCGAAAAACCCGCGGCTGGCTACTGGATGATTGCCATCGGTCAGGCGCTGTTCGGCCAGAACCTCTTCGGGGTGCGCTTCGCTTCGGCACTGAGCACCGGCTTGAGTGTGTTGCTGTGCTACCTGGTCGCCCGCCGGATGTGGAACGAACCGCGCAAGAGCTTCGCCTGCGCGCTGCTGTACATGAGCTTCTCGGTCATTGCCGCTTCGGCGGGGTATGCCAACCTCGATCCGCAATTCACCTTCTGGGTCAACCTGAGCCTGGTGGCCTTGTGGTTTGCACTGGATAGCACCGGCCGCAGCCAACGCCTGATCGCGTGGGCGGTGCTCGGCCTGGCCTGCGGTATGGGTTTCATGACCAAGGGCTTCCTGGCCTGGTTGCTGCCGGTGTTGATCGCCCTGCCCTGGATGATCTGGCAAAAACGCTGGCGTGAACTGCTGGTCTACGGCCCGGTCGCGGTCGTGGTCGCCATCGTTGTCAGCCTGCCATGGGCCCTGGCGGTGCATGCCCAGGAGCCTGACTACTGGCGGTTTTTCTTCTGGCACGAACATATCCGCCGTTTTGCCGGGGACGATGCCCAGCATGACGCGCCGTGGTGGTACTACCTGCCGCTGCTGGTGGCTTTCAGCATGCCGTGGGTCGCATTGCTGCCGCCAGCGCTGAAGCAAGCCTGGCAGACCCGACGCCAGTCCGATATCGCGTTCCTGCTGCTCTGGCTGTGGATGCCGTTGTTCTTCTTCAGCCTGAGCAAGGGCAAACTGCCTGCCTACATCCTGCCGTGCCTGTTACCCCTGGCCTTGTTGCTCGGTCATGCACTGGCCGACCGGTTGAAGCTGGAGCAAGGTCGTGTCCTGGGTATCAACGGCCTGTTGAACCTGGTGATAGGTGTGGTCACGCTGTTGGCCCTGGTTTATCTGCAACTGAAAAAGCCGATTTACGATCATGAACTGCACAACCTGGTGTTGGTGTTCATCGGCTTGACCGGCTGGATCATGGCCAACCTGCTGCAGGCCTTCCGCCCGTTGCAGTGCTGGGCAGCCCCGGCCTTTGGCAGCCTGTTGCTCATCGGCCTGGTGCCTGCCGGACTGCCAAACTCCGTAGTCGCCAACAAAACGCCTGACCAATTCATCCTCGATCACGCCCAGGAACTCGGCCAGAGTGCCAAGTTGCTGAGCAACGATCTGGGGGCCGCATCAGCATTGTCCTGGCGGGTGAAACGGCCGGAAGTGGCTTTTTTCAACACGATTGGCGAATTGAAATATGGCCTTGCCTATCCTGATTCGCTCAAGCAGAGCGTCGGCCCCGACCAGGTGCAACAATGGATGCAAGACGCCCGCCAGCAAGGCTCGGTCGGCGTGGTCATGCGGGTCAAGGGCGAAGAAGAGCTGCGCGAACTCGAACAGCTGCCCAAGGAAGGCAAACGGTACGAACAAGGCAACCTGGTGATCTTGATCATCCCTCAGGCGACACTATGAGCCTGCTATTGCTACTGGTCGCCTGCCTGTTGACCTGCCTGGGCCAGATCGCCCAGAAATATGCGGTGGAAAGCTGGCGCGGCCAATCTTCCGGGTGGACGGAAAAACTGCGCTCGCCCTGGCTGTGGCTGGCCCTGGCCTCTTTGGGGCTGGGCCTGCTGGTGTGGCTGCTGGTGCTGCAACGCCTGGAAGTCGGGATTGCCTACCCGATGCTCAGCCTGAATTTCGTGCTGATCACCCTGGTTGCGCGTTTCGTGTTCCACGAAACCATCGACCGCCGCCACTGGCTGGGTGTGGCGCTGGTGATCGGCGGCGTAGCATTGCTGGGGCAACACGCATGAACCTGAGCCGCGGAATCACCTTTGCATTGGGCAGCGTGCTGCTGGTCAGCGCAGCCCAACTGGGCATGCGCTGGAGCATGAGTCACCTGCCGCAACCCGAACAGTGGCTCAGCGCTCACATCGACCTGACGGCCGTTGCCGTGGTGCTCGTGGCCATCTGCGCCTACGCCTTGTCGATGCTCTGCTGGCTAGCCGCCCTGCGGGACCTGCCCCTGGGTCGCGCCTATTCGTTGCTGAGTATCAGCTACGCGCTGGTGTACCTGCTGGCCGCCAGCCTGCCGCTGTTCAACGAAACATTCAGCCTTACAAAAAGCCTTGGCGTGGCATTGGTCATCCTCGGCGTCATTACCATCAATTCTCGACCTGCTCGTGCGCCTGATTTAAGGAGTGCCCCATGAAAATAAGTGTATTTGGTAGCGGTTATGTTGGCCTGGTGCAGGCTGCGGTACTGGCGGAAGTTGGCCACGACGTGGTCTGCATGGACGTTGACGAGAAGAAAGTCGAACTGCTCAAGCAGGGCCACGTGAGTATTTTCGAACCCGGGCTGGCCAGCCTGGTGCGCGAAGGCCTCGACGCCAAGCGGTTGCAGTTCACCAGCGACGAAAAATTCGCAGTCCAGCACGGACAGGTACTGTTCATCGCGGTCGGTACGCCGTCCCGGGACGACGGTTCGGCGGATTTGCGCTATGTGATGTCGGTGGGCGAAGCCGTGGCGCGTCATCGTGAGCAACCGGCGATCCTGGTGGAAAAATCCACCGTCCCGGTCGGCACCGGCGACGCCTTGCGTGCACACATCGACAAATGCCTGCTCAATGCCGGACGGGCATTGCAGTTCGATATCGTCTCCAACCCGGAATTCCTGAAAGAAGGTTCGGCCGTTAACGACTGCCGACGCCCGGACCGCATCGTCGTCGGCTGTGAACGCGATGAAGTACGCGACGTCATGCGTGACCTGTACTCGCCTTTCAACCGCAACCATGAGCGCATCATGTTCATGGACCTGCGCAGTGCCGAGCTGACCAAGTACGCCGCCAACTGCATGCTGGCGACCAAGATCAGCTTCATCAACCAGATCGCCGAACTGGCCGAACACCTGGGTGCCGACATCGAATCGGTACGCCTGGGCATCGGGGCCGACTCGCGAATCGGCTACCACTTCATCTACCCCGGTTGCGGCTACGGTGGCTCATGCTTCCCCAAGGACATGCGCGCCCTGATCCACAGCGCCGAAGAGGCCCATTGCTCCAGCGACCTGCTGCAAGCGGTGGAAGCCATCAACGAGCGGCAGAAACACAAACTGTTCGAACGCATCAACGCGTTCTACAAGGGCGACTTGCGTGGCAGGACCTTTGCCTTGTGGGGCCTGGCGTTCAAGCCGAATACCGACGACATGCGCGATGCACCGAGCCGGGTGTTGCTGGAATCGTTGTGGGCCGCCGGGGCGAATGTCCGTGCGTTCGATCCGGAAGCCATGCAGGAAACCCAGAAACTGTATCCCGATGAATCGAAACTGATGCTCATGGGTACGCCTGAGTCGGTCCTGTCCGGTGCCGATGCACTGGTCATCTGCACCGAATGGCAGCAGTTCAAGGCTCCGGACTTCGAGCTGATCCAGCAGCGGCTCAATGCACCGGTGATCTTCGACGGCCGCAACCTGTACGACGCAGACCGCCTGGCGCGCATCGGTTTCACCTACTTCCCGATCGGCCGGGGCGAATCGCGCAAATTGCCGATGCCTTACCAGCAATGGTCAAACGAACCTGTGGTCGCCTGAAACTCATGATCCCACACATCCGCCAACAGTCCCTCGCGCTGGGTCTGTTGGCGCTGTTTTTGTTCTGCGCCGGGATGTATCAGCAGGCAGCCATCGGTTTCGATTCGCGCTTCGTGCTGTTCGCCCAGGAGATGCTGCGCAATGGGCCGTCGTTTTTTCCGACGACCTATGGCCAGCCCTATGCAGACTATTCGGGACTTTCCACGATATTCATCTGGCTGCTTTCGCTGCCGTTCGGCCAGGTCACCAGCCTGACCGCATGGCTGCCGAGCGCCATCGCCGCAGCGGTCATCGTCACATTGATGTACCGCCTGCTGGCGCCCTATTCCACGCGCTGGGCATTGTTGAGCATCGCCTTGATGCTGCTGACCAACACCTTCATCACGGAAACCCGCGCCGTTTCCCTCGACCTGATGCTGGCAGCCGTCTCGTTCAGCGTGTTCTACCTGGGCTACGCCGCCGATCACTTCGCCGCGCCGCGCCGCCGGGTTCTGATCTTTGCCTTGCTGCTGCTCGGCTTCTGGATTCGCGGGCCAATCGGCCTGGTCATTCCGACAGGGATGCTCTGCAGCTATTTTCTGCTCAATCGCCAATGGCGACGGCTGATTGTCTTCGGCTTGCTGGCATCGGTACTGCTGGCAGGATGTGTCGGTTTGTTGCTGTGGCTGGCAGATGTCAGTGGCGGCCCGGCGTTTTTGCAAGACGTGATTCGCATGCAGTTCATGGGGCGCATGGACGGCACCGAGGGCTCCAACGATTTGCTGTATTACTTCACCAGTTCGGTCGGTAATTACGCATTGGCGTGGCCCTTGGCGGTGCTGGCGCTGTTGGCGGTTACCGGCTCCGGCCGCCGGGAAACCGGCCCGGCATTACGCCTGTTGCAATACTGCGTCGCCGCCGGGCTGATCGTGATGATCGGTCTCTCGATCCCCCAGGCGAAAAAAGCCCGCTATCTGCTACCGATGCTGCCCATGGCGGCCATTGTGGCGGCCTATCCGTTCTACGCCACACAGGGTCGATTGTTTGCCTGGCTGCGAGGATTGATGCAGGGACTGTGGTTGCTGATCCCCGGGCTGCTGATCGTGACCCTGCTGGTGGTACGACAAAAATTCCCCGATGAAGTGGCTCACCTCACGGCGTTGTTCATTATTCTCGGTGTGCTGCAAGCGGTCGCTGTGGCTGCACTGAAGCAACCGCGCTGGCGAACGGAGGCATTGGCCCTTTGCGCGGTCCTGGCACTGTGGTCGTTCTACATCCTGCAGTTCGAGCCTGTTCAACGACAGCTCTACGATACCCGGACCTTCAGCCACGAGGTATTTGAACAGGTACAGGAAGACCCGGCACCGCTGGTGATGCATGGCATGGGCAAAGACGCGAAGGCCATCAAGTTCATGGTCAACATCCCGCAAGAACTGCACCCGGTGTTCACCGACTCCCCTGCGGAACTTGACGCCCTGAAGGGCCCGGCGTGGCTGATGATGGACCTGAACGCGTACGAGTCATTGCAAGGCACGGCTATTGGTGCGTTGCCGCCCGTACTGAGCGGGCGTTTCGACAAGAATGATTTCGTGCTGCTGCACCGCAAGTAAATCCTGTGGCAACAATCGAATCGTCCTGCTGCTAGAGTAGCGCTCAGGATCGGGCTGATGCCGGCCCGATCGAATAAGGACATTCACGCCGTGACCACCTACTCCCCCCTCATCCGCCGCCTGCTGATCTGCTCGCTGACCATCGTCGTCAGCCGCGCCATCACCAGCCCTTTGCTCACGCTGTTCGTCAGTGACAAGCTTGGCCTCAACCAACAGGACGTTGGCTTGCTGCTCGGCATTGCGGTGTTCGTCGCCACCCTGCTCTCACTCTACGGCGGCTACATCATCGATCGCTTCGAAAAACGCCGACTGCTCATTCTCGCGATGGCATCCAGCGCTATCGGCCTGGTGTTGCTGACCTTTGCTGAAAACCTCTACCTGACAACGATCACCCTGATCGTCACCGAAACCGCCTCTTCGCTGTTCCTGATCGGTTCGAAAGCGATCCTCAGCGACAACCTTGAGGTGGGCCAGCGCGCCAAGGCGTTTTCCCTGAGCTATACGCTGACCAACATTGGCTACGCGGTCGGGCCGATGCTCGGTGTGCTGATCGCCGGCGCCTTTGCGAGCGCGCCGTTCCTGGTGGCTGCGGCCATCGCGTTTTTCAGCATGTTCCTGATGACCGGCATACCCGGGAACCCGCCCGGTGCTTCCCTGACCGGTCAAGCGCAGAGTTTTCTCAAAACCCTGATCACCCTGAAAAACGACCGCACCCTGATCATGTTCACCGCCGGTTGCCTGCTCAGCACGGTGGTGCACGGTAGATTTACCTTTTACCTGTCGCAGTACCTGCTGGTGACCAGCAATCCGCAACACACCATGGAAATCATGGCCGCCCTGCTCGCCTGCAACGCTATCAGCGTGATCTTGCTGCAATACCAGATCGGGCGTTTTCTCAAGCGCGAGCAACTGCGCGAATGGATCGTAGCCGGCACCGGCCTGTTCATCCTCGGGTTGATCGGCTTCAGCCTGGCAGACAGCCTGGTGAGCTGGTGCGTGGCGATGTTTATTTTCACCCTCGGTGAAATCATCATTTACCCGGCCGAGTTTCTCTTCGTCGACACCCTGGCCCCGGAAGAACTGCGTGGCAGCTACTACGGCGCGCAGAACCTTGCTGCGCTTGGCGGCGCGCTCAGCCCGATGATTTGCGGCTTCCTGTTGATGCACACCCCGGCACCGACGATGTTTTATGCCTTGAGTGCACTCGCCGCCGTGGGCGGTTTGCTGTGCTATGCAAGCGGCCGACGGAGTCATTCAAAGCAAAATTAATGCACTGAAAGCTCATTAATATGAATTTGTCAGCAGCAGGATTGAACGGCACACTGTGCGCGTTCCTCCCCCAACAGTTGGAACACCTTCAAGGGCTTTCTGGTTATCCCAGCCAAGCCCTTTTTTTTGCCTCGCTTTTTCTGCCGGAGTTTTTCTCGAAATGCTTGCTCGCTGGTTGCCCGCCTCCATCAATACCCGCCCTACCGAATGGAGCCGTGCCGCCATTGGCATGGCACTGGGGACGCTGCTCAGCGTGTGGCTCTGTGCCCAGGTGTTCGGCATTGAGGTAGCCCAGCACCTGATCGGCCCGCTGGGGGCGTCGGCGGTGCTGTTGTTTGCCGTGTCTTCGGGCGCGCTCGCCCAACCCTGGTCGATTCTGGGCGGCTACCTGAGTGCCGCGGTGATTGCGTTGCTGGTGGCCCATGCGCTGGGCCGAACCCTCGGTAGCGCTTGCCTGGCCGCGGGCATGGCGTTGATCCTGATGTGCTGGCTGCGGTGCCTGCATCCACCGGCCGGAGCCTTGGCGCTGACCCTGGTACTGGCCGATCCGGCCACCATTGCCATGGGCTGGAAAGCCATTGAGCCGATAATGCTGAGCGCAGCGACGATGCTGATCTGCGCCCTGGCCTACAACAACCTGACCCGCATTCGCTACCCCAAAGGCGCCAGCGAACCGGTGGTCATGATCCCCGCCGATCACCCGCCGGTCGACGGTCAAGCCATCAACGCCGAAGACCTGAAGCTGGCGCTGGCCGACATGGAAGCGTTCTATGACGTCACACCCGAGGACCTCGAACAGTTGATCCTGGCCAGCCAGCTGCACGCCAAACGCCGCAGTGTTGGCGAGGTGCTCGCTCCACGACTGTAAACCCCTGTTTTTTGAGGTTCTTTTGCCGTAGCCGGGCGGTTCTGGCATCCTGCGCCTCCATTTTCCGACCCGGCCCGCCTTCTGGCACGCAAACCACCATGACCGCCTCCGAAAAAGCCCCTGCTCCACGCCACAGCGACCTGATTTACGGCCTCGATGACCGCCCGCACCTGACTGCCACCGTCTTCGCCGCCCTGCAACATGTGCTGGCGAGTTTCGTCGGCATCATCACCCCGACGCTGATCATGGGCAGCGCCCTGGGGCTGCAAAGCGAAATCCCTTATCTGATCAGCATGGCGCTGTTCGTCTCCGGCCTGGGCACCTTCGTGCAGGCGCGGCGCTTTGGCCCGGTGGGCTCCGGCCTGTTGTGCCTGCAAGGCACCAGTTTCTCGTTCATCAGCGTGATTCTCAGCGCCGGCTTCATGGTCAAGGCCCGGGGCGGCGGCACCGACGAGATTCTCTCGACCATCTTCGGCGTGTGTTTTTTTGCCGCGTTCATCGAGGTGGTGCTGAGCCAGTTCATCGGCAAACTGCGCATGCTGATCACACCAGTGGTGACCGGGACGATCATCACGCTGATGGGGTTGTCGCTGATCAAGGTGGCCATGACCGACATCGCCGGAGGCTTCGGCGCCCCCGACCTGGGTGCTGCCAGTCACCTGGCCCTGGCGGCGCTGGTGCTGGGAACCATCGTGGTGCTGAACCGGGTGGACGTGCCGTTTCTGCGCCTGGGCGCGATTGTCATCGGCCTGACCCTGGGCTACGTGGTGGCATGGCTGATGGGGCAAGTGGACTTCACCAGCCTGCCCGAAGTCCCGCTGGTGAGTGTACCGGTACCGTTCAAGTACGGGTTCGCCTTCGATTGGGTGGCGTTCATTCCGGTGGCGGTGATTTTCCTCGTTTCGCCGCTGGAGGCCGCGGGTGACCTCACGGCCAACTCGATGATCTCCCGGCAACCGGTCAAAGGCCCGCTGTACATTCGCCGGATCAAGTCCGGCCTGCTCGCCGACGGCCTCAACTCGGCCATGGCGGCGGTGTTCAACAGTATGCCGATGGTGACCTTCGCGCAGAACAACGGGGTGATCCAGCTCACGGGCGTGGCCAGTCGCTACGTGGCGTTTTTCATTGCCGGCCTGCTGGTGGTGCTCGGCCTGTTCCCGATGATCGGGGCGGTGCTGCAGTTGATGCCCAAGCCAGTGCTGGGTGGCGCGGAACTGGTGATGTTCGGCACCGTCGCCGTGGCCGGGATCAAGATCCTTGCCGAGGCCGGCCTGCATCGACGCAACATGCTGATCGTGGCGATTTCTCTCGGCATGGGCCTGGGTGTGGCGGCCGTGCCGGAAGTCTTGCGTGAACTGCCCAAGGCCCTGCACAACATTTTCGAATCGCCCATCACCGTCGGCGCACTGTGCGCTATCGTTCTTAATATCTTCCTGCCCGAGGAATTCATCGAGCTGGAGGAAGACGAATTCGATCCGGAGGCCTCCGTGCTTCAGGTGATGCAGAACCCCGATGTGACCACCAGGGATGAACCCGCAACGGTTGCGGTGGTTGCACAGTCAAACCGCTAGACGGGCTCGAGGGCTGAGCCGCTGGCGGTTCAGCCCTTTTCAGAGGAGAGCACGTCCATGCGCAGCGTCCACGCGGTCCTGATTTCCCTCCTGCTCTGCCTGAGCGCCTGTACCTCGCTGCCCTATAGAGACCCGGTGAAAGTCAACGTCGTGGGCATCGAGCCCCTGCAAGGTGAAGGCATGGAAATGCGTTTTGCCGTGAAAATCCGCGTGCAGAACCCCAATGACATCAACCTTACTTATAGCGGCGTCGCCCTGGACCTGGACATCAACGGCCAGCCGTTCGCCTCTGGCGTCACCGATGAGCGGGGCGAGATCGGGCGTTTTTCCGACACCGTCGTGAGCGTGCCTGTCAGTGTTTCGGCGCTTTCGGTGGTCCGCCAGACTTATGGCATCAGCCAGATGACAACCCTCAACAACATGCCTTACATCCTGCACGGCAAGCTCTCGGGCGGCGTGTTCAACACGACGCGCTTCGTGGACAGTGGCACGATCAATCTGCCAGGGTCGATCACTGGCAGCCGTTGAAAGGCTGCGCTTGATCCGCACCGGTGCCGCTCAACTCGTCAGCGGGGTCACTCGACGTCATTGAGAATCAGGCTGCGGTAATGCCCCGGATTTGACCCCGACCACTTGCGAAACGCCTTGTAGAACGAACTGACGTCAGCGAACCCGAGGCGCGTGGCGATATCACTGAAGCTGATCGCCGGCTCGGCCAGCCAGACAATCGCCAGTTCCTTGCGCACGCCGTCCTTGAGGCCTTGATAGGTCTGCCCTTCTTCGGCCAGTCGGCGGCGCAAGGTTGAAGCCGACATGCACAGGCTTTGCGCCAGGGCCTCGGTTTCCGGCCAGTGTTCGGCCGGCAGGTGGCGTAGATCATGTTTGATGCGGCTGGCCAGGCTCTGCGGATCGCGGTATTTCACCAGAATGTTCGCCGGCGCATGGGCCAGGAATCGCTTGAGTTCCTCGGCGCTGCGCTTGATCGGCAAATCCAGGCAATCGGCGGAGAAAATCATCCGCGTGCGCGGACGGTCGAAACGCAGGTTTTCGGAAAACATCACCTGATAGTCATCGCAGAAATCCGGTTTCGAACAGCGCAGTTCGATCGCCAGAATCGGAATCCGCCGTCCAGCCAGCCAGCAGGCAACGCCGTGCACGATCATCCAGTAGGTGAAATAGGTGAAGGCCCGGCGCGGGTCTTTGTCGTCTTCCAACAGAACAATTTCCGCCAGGCTTTGCTGGCGCACCAACTGCGCCGGCAGGTGTTCGAGGATCAACGACAGAAACGCCAGGCCGCTGGCCAGCCCCGTCGCCACGTTGGGCTGGAGCATGGCGCTGCGGCACAGGAACGCAAAGCTGCCGGATTTCAGTTTGCGTGGGTCCATGCCAAAAAACTCATCATCCCCGCGCAGTGCCAGCAGCCGCCACAGGCGCGCATAGGCAGCGGCCGGAACACGGGCGTCGGCGTTACTCAACAGTTGTGGGTCGATGCCAACCTTGATCAGCGCTTCGTCCGTGGCCATGCCTGGTGCGCAGCTTTGCAACAGTGCTTCACGCACCAGCTGGATGGAGATGGTGTCTTTTTCCGACATGGATCGCGGCAAGCCCTGTTCTTGTTCGAGTGGGGGGCATATTAGCCGAAACCGCCCACCCAACGCAGATCACCTGTAGGAGCAGGCTCGCTCCTACAGGGGGGTGTGCTGATGTTCAGGTTCGTTCAGCTTGGGTTCAGGTAATTGGCAATCAATGCCATATGGGAATACGTCTCATTATGTTACAACTTAGCTCCCTATCTAAATTCGAGACGCCGCTGAATGCTTGTTCCTTTTCTGATCATGCTGCGCGAAGGTGTCGAGGCCGCGTTGATCGTTGGCATCATCGCCAGTTACCTCAAACAGACCGGTCGCGGCCAATGGCTGCCGGCGATGTGGATCGGAGTGTTCCTTGCCGTCACCCTCGCCCTGCTGGTGGGCGGTGGCCTGGAACTGGTCAGCGCCGAGTTTCCGCAGAAACAACAGGAGCTGTTTGAAGGCATCGTCGGGCTGGTGGCCGTTGGCATTCTCAGCTCCATGGTGTTCTGGATGCGCAAGGTGGCGCGTTCGATCAAGCACTCACTGCACGAGTCCCTCGACCACGCGTTGGCCGGTTCCAGGCACCAGGTGATCGCACTGATCGCCATGGTGTTTTTCGCCGTGGCCCGCGAAGGCCTGGAAACGGTGTTCTTCCTGCTTGCGGTTTTCCAGCAAAGCCAGGGGCCGGCGGCACCGATTGGCGCCCTGCTCGGCCTGGTCCTGGCCATCGTCATCGGCTTCCTGATCTACGGCGGCAGCATGCGCCTGAACCTCGCGGCGTTTTTCCGCTGGACCGGCCTGTTCATCCTGGTGGTCGCGGCCGGCATCCTCGCCAACTCGGTGCAGGCGCTGCATGAAGCCGGGCTCTGGAACCACCTGCAAACCGTGCTGTTCGACTTCAGCGCAACCCTGCCGATGGACGGCCCGCTGGGCTCGGTGCTGGCCGGCATGTTCGGTTACCAGGACGCCCCGACCGTCAGCACCCTGGGTGCGTATCTGATCTATCTGCTGGTGGCGCTGGTGATGTTCTTCTCCCCGGCCGGCGCACCCGCACGGCAATCCTCTTCCGTTTCCAGCCAGTAAGGGCTCCCATGCCAAATCAAGCCCCATCCCAGGCTTCCCCACCCCGCGCCTTGCGCTGGGCGGTGGCCGGCTCGGTGATCGTCATGATCGCCGCCGGCGGCCTGTTCTACTACGCCGCGCAGTTAGCGGCGGCCAAGCGCCAGGCCAACCACGATGAAGTGCTGGTGACCATCCACCCGCACAGCTGTGAACCCGATGTCCTCAGCGTCCCGGCCGGGCGCGCCAGCTTCCGTATCGTCAACCGCTCCGACCGCGCTGTGGAATGGGAGATCCTCGACGGCGTGCTGGTGATCGAAGAACGGGAAAACATCGCACCCGGTTTGAGCCAGGTCATCAACGCCAACCTGCTGCCCGGCGACTACAGCATCACCTGCGGATTACTGAGCAACCCGCGTGGCACCTTGCATGTCACATCGACGGCGGCCTCCGACGCCGCCGCCAAAGCCAGGCCATCGATGGTCGCGTTTGTCGGGCCACTGTCGGAATTCCGCGTGTACCTCAATAGCCAGGGCACCGCGCTGATCAACGCCGTCACCGCCCTCCAGCAAGCCATCGAATCCGCTGACCTGAGCCAGGCGCAAGCCTTGTATGGGCCGGCGCGCGCGGCGTATCAGCGTTTGGCGCCTGCCGCTCAACGCCTCTCCGAACTGGACAACGCCATCAATGCCCGCGCCGACTACTTCGAAAAACGCGAGCAGGACCCGGGCTTCACGGGTTTCCATCGCATCGAATACGCGCTGTTCCAACAACGCACCCTCGCGGACCTGGTGCCAATTGCCCAGCGCCTGCTGACCGATGTCACCAGCCTCAAACAGCAGTTGCTGGCCCAGTCACTGCCGCCGGAGCAACTGGTGAGCATCATGGTGCGCAATCTCAACGGCATCGCCGATGTTCGCGCCAGCAGCGGCGAAGAAGAGCGCTACAGCCATAGCGACCTGAACGGCTTCGCCGCCAACCTCGACGCCACGCGCAAAGTCGTCGACCTGTTGCGGCCGTTGCTGAGCAAATCCGCGGCCGGGTTGCTGCCGACAATCGACAGTGCCCTCAATGCCTTCGACGCTGAACTCAATGGCGTCAAGGTGGGCACCGGTTACGCCAGTTACGACAGCGTCAGCGCCGAACAGCGCAAACAGATCGCCGACAAGGCCAGGGCACTGGCCACCGCACTCGATGAGATCGACCCCGCCCTTGGCCTTTCCGGCCTGTTAGCAGAAGACGCAAACCGATGAACGATCCAGAGCAGTTCAACCTCCAGCGCCGTCGCGTACTGATGGGCATGGGCGCCGCCGGTGTCGCCCTCGCCGGCTCGGCACTCAGTTGCCCGGCCATGGCCGCCAGCCCCACGCAAGTCACGCAAGCGCCAAGCAGCGACAATACCGCTGACCGCCACGAGTTCCATGGCCAGCACCAGACGGGCATTGTCACCCCGCGCCCGGCGGCCGGCATGCTGGTGTCGTTCGATGTGCTGGCCAGCGACCGTGAAGACCTTGAGCGGCTGTTTCGCACCCTGAACCAGCGTATTGAGTTCCTGATGAAAGGCGGCCCGGTGGCCCAGATCGATCCGAAGCTGCCACCGGTGGATTCGGGCATCCTCGGTCCGGTCGTGACCCCGGATAACCTGACCGTTACCGTGTCGGTGGGCGAATCGCTGTTCGATGAACGCTTCGGCCTGGCCGATGCCAAGCCCAAACGGCTGACACACATGGTCGGCTTCCCCAACGACGCGCTGGAAGCCGATTGCTGCCATGGCGACTTGAGCATCCAGTTCTGCGCCAACACCACCGACACCAACATCCATGCCCTGCGTGACATCGTGAAAAACCTGCCGGACTTGCTGCTGGTACGCTGGAAACAGGAAGGCAGCGTGCCGCCCCAGGCTCCGGCGAAACCCGGTGTGCCGGCACAGAGCGCACGCAATTTCCTCGGTTTCCGCGACGGTTCGGCCAACCCCGATTCCAACGACGCCAAGGCCATGGACAGCATCGTCTGGGTGCAGCCGGGCAGCGATGAGCCAGCGTGGGCAGCCAACGGCAGCTACCAGGCCGTGCGGATCATCCGCAACTTCGTCGAACGCTGGGACCGCACGCCGTTGCAGGAACAGCAAAGCATTCTCGGCCGGATCAAAAGCACCGGTGCGCCCATGGGCGGCGCCCACGAATCCGAAGTGCCGGACTACCACAAGGATCCCGAAGGCAAGCTGACCCGGCTCGACGCGCACATTCGCCTGGCCAACCCGCGCACTGCCGCGACGCAAGCCAACCTGATCCTGCGCCGGCCGTTCAACTACTCCAACGGTGTGAACAAGAACAGCCAGCTCGACATGGGCCTGCTGTTCATCTGCTACCAGGCGGACCTGGAGAAAGGCTTCATCGCTGTGCAAACCCGGCTCAACGGTGAACCGCTGGAGGAATATCTCAAGCCGGTCGGCGGCGGCTATTTCTTCACCTTGCCCGGCGTCACAGGCGATCAGGATTTCATCGGTCGTTCGCTCCTTGATGCGACGCATCCCGCTCGCTCTTCAAAAACAACCGCCTGACCACAACAACCCTCACGGAACCGTCCCATGAAGAAGTCACCCCTTGCGTTAATGCTGACCCTTGGCTTGCTCAACACTTCGCTTTCGGCAATTGCGGCGACTGCGCCGATGGACCTGGTGGGGCCGGTCTCGAACTACAAGATCTACGTGACCGGGCAACTGGAGGAGCTGGTCAGCCACACCCGGCAATTCACTGACGCCGTGAAAAAAGGCGACCTGGCCACCGCGAAAAAACTCTACGCGCCGACTCGCGTCTACTACGAGTCGATCGAGCCGATTGCCGAGCTGTTCAGTGACCTGGATGCGTCCATCGACTCCCGCGTCGACGACCACGAAAAAGGCGTGAAAGCCGAAGACTTCACCGGTTTCCACCGACTCGAATATTCGCTGTTCTCGGAACAGAGCACTAAAGACCTGGGCGAGCTGGCTGACGGCTTGAACAAAGACGTGAAAGACCTGCAGACCCGCGTGGCCGGCCTGACCTTCCCGCCCGAGAAAGTCGTGGGCGGTGCCGCTGCGTTGCTCGAGGAAGTCGCGGCGACCAAGATCTCCGGTGAAGAAGACCGCTACAGCCACACTGACCTCTATGACTTCCAGGGCAACATCGATGGCGCGAAGAAAATCGTCGACCTGTTCCGTCCGCAGATCGAGAAGCAGGATGCGGCGTTTGTGGCCAAGGTCGACAAGAACTTTGCCACCGTGGACAAGATCCTTGCCAAGTACAGGACCAGCGACGGCGGTTTCGAGACCTACGACAAAGTGAAGGACGCCGACCGCAAGGCGCTTGTGGGCCCGGTCAATACCTTGGCTGAAGACCTGTCTACATTGCGCGCAAAGCTCGGTTTGAACTGAGTTTTGTAGCGGCTGCCCCGCCCTCTTCGCGGGCAAGTCGGATCGCCGCACCGCCGCTCCCACAAGGATCTTTGTCGTACACAAGCTCTGTGTTCGATGAAGAACACTGTGGGAGCGGGCTTGCCCGCGAAGGCGTCAGCGGCCGCGCTGCAGTTTTTAAAGAATGCGGTAAAGCAACCGCTCGATCCGCACGCGACTCACGCGCTTGAGGAACTTGGCGACGCCCATCGGGTATTCGGCGAGGGTTTCCAGGTTCTGGAAATGCTCGATGCGACGGGTGTGCTGGAAGATCTCTGCCAGCTCTTTGCGACGCGGCTCCAGCCACTCGCTGTGCGGATCATCGATCAACAACGCATTTTCAAGGTCGAGTCGAAACGCCCGCGGGTTGAGGTTGTTGCCGGTCAGCAAGGTATAGCGCTGATCGATCCACATGCCCTTGAGGTGATAGGAGTTGTCGCCATCACGCCACAGGTGCAGGTTCAACTGACCGCTGTCGATGTTGCGCTGATGGCGCTTGGCAAACCGGCGCAAGCTGATTTCGTACAGGTACGGCAGCGCCGAAATGACCCGGAACGGTTCGCTCGGCGCAATGTAGAAGTCGTTGGCAGTCTTGTCGCCGACCACTATGTCGATCTTCACCCCACGGGCCAGCGCACGGTTGATCTCGCGGATGATCGCCAACGGCAGGTTGAAGTACGGTGTGCAAATGGTCAGTTGCTGCCGGGCGCTGGCGATCAGCTCACAGATCACCCGGTTCAGCGGATTGTTCTTGCCGACGCCGAGCAGCGGGCTGACTGACAGGCCAACCCTGTCAGTGGTGCCCCGCGTGGTGTCGTACGCCGCGTGCTTGAGGCGGCTGCGCAGGTCGCCGATGTCACTGCGCAGGCTGCGGGTGGTCGGCAGGTTCGGCAGGTCGAGGCGGTGCACCGCTTTTGAGGCCACCAGGCCGTGCTGCACCAGGTGCTGCATCGAATCGGCCAGTTCGCGATTGTGCAGCAGGTGATAGCGGTCGTAGCGGTACTTGTCGAACTTGTGCAGATAGACGTTGTTCAGGCTCGCGCCGCTGTAGATCACGCAGTCATCGATCACGAAGCCCTTGAGGTGCAATACACCGAACAGTTCGCGGGTTTGTACCGGGACGCCGTAGATCGGCACGACACTTTCGTGGGTGCGGGTCATTTCCTGATACCAGGCGGAGTTGCCCGGTTGTTTGCCGGCACCGATCAGACCGCGCTGGGCGCGCAGCCAGTCGACGACCACCACCACGTCCAGTTCCGGACGTGCCAGTTTGGCCGCGTGCAAGGCATCGAGGATTTCCTGGCCGGCTTCATCCTGTTGCAGGTACAGCGCAACGATATAAATGCGCCGGGTCGCACTGGCGATTTTCTCCAGCAGGCAACGACGGAATTCGGCAGCACCGCTGAGGATGCCGACGGCATCGGCTGTCAGCGGAAAACTGCGTAGTTTGGGCAGCAGGGAGCGTTTGAAAAGCAACGGCATAGGGCTCGCAAAGGGTCGAATCCGAAGAACCCGAGAGCTTACACCATCGCTAGCCTCGGGTCTTGTTACTGTCTGTTAAGGTCCCTTCGCGAGCAGGCTCGCTCCTACAGGGGAATGCATTTCAATGTGGGAGCGAGCCTGCTCGCGAAGACCATTTATCATGCGTTGCAAAATATTCATTGACCAAGGAGAACGGTCGTTCTACTGTTGGCCACATGAACGAAATCACTAGCAACGACACACGCGACATCATTCTGGATGTCACCGAAAAGTTGATCTACAAAAGTGGCATAGCCGCCACTGGCATGGATCTTCTGGTGAAAACCGCCGGTGTCTCCAGAAAAAGCATTTATCGCTACTTCGCCAACAAGGACGAACTGGTTGTGGCTGCCCTGCAACGCCGCGACGAGCGCTGGATGCACTGGTACCGCGAGGAAGTCGGCCAGGCCGAAACCCCGGCCGAGCGACTGCTCAACCTGTTTACCGTACTCAAGTCGTGGTTCGCCTGCGAGGGCTTCCGCGGCTGCGCCTTCATCAATACCAGTGGCGAAACCGGCGACCCGCAAGACCCGGTGCGCCTGGTCGCCAAAGAACATAAACAGAAGCTGCTCGACTACGTGTGCGAGCTGTGTACCGAACAGGGTGCCGAGGATCCGCAGAGGCTGGCCAGACAGCTGCTGATCCTGATCGATGGTGCCATTACCGTGGCGCTTGTAATGGGTGATCACAGTGCCGCCGATAATGCGCAATGCATGGCGCGAAAGTTATTGGACCTGTAACAACTTGATCAAGCTCAACATTGTGTTTGAACTTTAACTTGATACGGAGACATGAAATGTCTAATGCCGAAGTTCGCCCGCCATTACCCCCTTTCACCCGTGAATCGGCCATTGAAAAAGTTCGCCTGGCTGAAGACGGCTGGAACTCCCGCGACCCCGAGCGCGTGTCCCTGGCCTACACACTGGACACCCAATGGCGCAATCGCGCCGAGTTCGCCCACAACCGCGAGGAAGCCAAAGCCTTCCTGACCCGCAAATGGGCCAAGGAGCTGGACTATCGACTGATCAAGGAACTCTGGGCCTTTACCGGCAACCGCATCGCTGTGCGTTATGCCTATGAATGGCACGACGATTCGGGCAACTGGTTCCGTTCCTACGGCAACGAAAACTGGGAGTTCAACGAGGACGGCCTGATGGCCCGCCGCTTTGCCAGCATCAACGACATGCCGATCAAGGAAAGCGAGCGCAAGTTCCACTGGCCGCTGGGGCGCCGCCCTGACGATCACCCGGGCCTGTCGGACCTTGGCTTGTAAACACTTAGCAAAATGTGGGAGCGAGCCTGCTCGCGAAGGGGTCGTCTGATCCAGCATCAATGCTGGCTGACACACCGCCTTCGCGAGCAGGCTCGCTCCCACAATGGTTTTGTGGCGTTCAGGCCGGTAACATACCGCCCCTTCCCTGCAGCCTCTTTCTGCACCCGCCGAATAAGCCGATCCCATGCCTTTCGAACTCAGTGTTGACCTCTCCACCCTGGCCATCCTGGCCCTTGTCGCTTTTGTTGCCGGTTTCATCGATGCCATCGCCGGTGGCGGCGGCCTGTTGACCACCCCTGCCCTGTTGACTGCCGGCCTGCCGCCGCATCTGGTGCTGGGCACCAACAAGCTCAGTTCGACCTTCGGTTCGGCGATTGCCAGTTTCACCTTCTACCGCCGCAAGCTGTTCCACCCCGCGCAATGGGTGCATGCCATCGTCGGTACCCTGGTCGGCGCACTGACCGGTGCCGTGGTCGCGCACTACCTGCCGGCGGAATGGCTGAACAAGATGCTGCCGGTGATCGTCTTCGCTTGCGGGGTCTATCTGTTGTTCGGCGGCACACCGAAAGCGCCAACGGACAGCGACGCACCGATCAGGAAAACGTGGCAGTCGACCCAAGGCTTCAGCCTCGGCTTCTATGACGGCGTGGCCGGTCCCGGCACGGGTGCGTTCTGGACCGTGAGCAGCCTGCTGCTGTACCCCATCGACCTGGTGAAGGCCAGCGGAGTGGCGCGCAGCATGAACTTCGTCAGCAATGCGGCAGCGCTGTCGATCTTCATCTTTTCCGGTCAGGTGGACTGGATCATCGGCCTGTGCATGGGCTCGTCGTTGATGGTCGGCGCGTTCTTCGGTGCCCGCACCGCCATCAGCGGCGGCGCGAAATTCATTCGTCCGGTGTTCATCACGGTGGTGCTGGGCCTGACCGTGCGCCTAGCCTGGCAGCACTGGTTCAGCGTGGCCTAAACGCCGCGCCACATAGACGTCGATCAGGTAACGGGCAATCGAGCGTGACGCCGGCAACGGCGGCAGCTCGTGCACGTTGAACCACTGGGCATCCTCGATCTCGTCTTCCTGGCAGACGATCTCGCCACTGGCGTATTCGGCATGAAAGCCGAGCATCATCGAATGCGGGAACGGCCAGCACTGGCTGCCCAGGTACTGGATATTCTTCACCTCGATGCTCACCTCTTCGCGAACCTCGCGAATCAGGCAGTCCTCGGCCGATTCGCCCGGCTCGGCGAACCCGGCCAGGGTGCTGTAGACACCCGGCACGAAGCGCGGCGAACGCCCCAGCAGAATCTCGTCGCCACGGGTCACCAGCACGATCATGCTCGGTGAAATGCGCGGGTAATAGCGCAAGTCACACGGCTCGCAGTACATCGCCCGTTCACGCACCACCTGATGGGTCGCCTGCCCGCAATTGCCGCAGAACCGGTGCTCGCGGGCCCAGGTGCCGATCTGTGCGGCGTAACCGAGCACCTTGTAGACCGTGTGATCGCCCTCGAGCATGAACGCCCGCAGGCCTTTCCAGTTGCAGCCCGGCACTTCGCTGTGACTGCGCAATTCCAGCAGATAGACCGGCTCGCCATCGAGATGACCGATGCCATGCTCGGCAAGAATCGGCAGATCCTGACGCTTGAGCCATTCGCGGGGAAACAACGCGCCGTTGTCATCGAACAGAAAGCCTTCGGGGCTGCGCGCGACGGCCCAGCCGCCAGGTTGATCGGTGTCCAGTACTGCCGTGGTCCAGCGAGGAATCATGGTTAATCAATCCAGAAATTCGGGTTTCTGTTTGCTCATATGGGCGGCCATGGCCACGCGCAGATCGGTGGATTGCAGCATGGCGGCGTTCCAGGTAGCGATGTATTCGAGGCCGTCATCGATGCGATGGTCACGCATGTAGCTGATCATCTCCTTGGTGCCGGTGACGGCGATCGGCGACTTGCCGGCGATTTCGCGGGCGATGCCCATGACACCGTCGAGCAGGCTGGCGTTGTCGCTGTAGACGCGATTGACCAGGCCCATGCCCCGCGCTTCATCGGCACCAAAGGTGCGACCAGTGTAAGCCAGTTCACGCAGCATGCCGTCACCGATGATTCGCGGCAAGCGTTGCAATGTGCCGACGTCGGCGGCCATGCCGATGTCGATTTCCTTGATTGAAAACTGTGCGTCCTCGGCGGCATAACGCATGTCACACGCGGCAATCAGGTCGATGGCGCCACCCAGGCAGTAACCCTGTATGGCCGCAAGCACCGGTTTGCGGCAGCTATCGACCGCATTGAACGACGCTTGCAGGGTGAGAATCTTGCGTCGCAACAGGCGCGCATTGCGGCCGACGTCCTTGCCCAGTTCATTGGCCACACCGGCCAGCATCATCAGGTCGATACCCGAGGAGAAATGCTTGCCCGCCCCGCTGAGGACCACCACGCGCACTTCATCGGTTTCGTCGATCCACTGGAAGATCTCGACGATCTCGCTCCAGAACGCAGCGTTCATCGAGTTGATCTTCTCCGGGCGGTTGATCTGCACATGGGCAATTTTATCGACCAGTTCGACGTTGAACGCAGTGTATTGAGACATGCCAGTGATCCTTTTGCGGGCAAAAACGGGGCCCGAACTATAACAAGGCATCAAGGCGGGCAGTAAGGCAGTGGTTCGGCCAAATGCGGGACTCACCGCACGCACCACAACAGTGCACAGCCGCTCGATCGCGTCGCACATTTATGTGACTGCCCCGTGACTTTTTGCGGCAAAAACGCAAAAAAACATGCACTTCGTCGGGGCGTTTGCACCTCGATCAGGCACGTCCGTACCGCTACAAACCGATTGTCGAACAATTTTGCCATCTGCCCTTTACCGCTCTAACTTCTGGCCTAGACTCATTTTCTCGAGACGAAACCGCTCGGTCACAAAGTGGAAAAAAAGTCGAAACTTTTTCCAATTCCGATCGGTCCTCTGACAGGAAGGTGCGTTGCGACTGGTGCAATCTTTGCAACGGCTCATTCACCCCTTTTGCTTCGACGCATCGGGCAGCGCTTGCTCACTGATGCGTAGCGCGATTGCGCCCGGCCAGCGGAATTGGCCATGAAACACCGTTTGCCAGACCTAAGAATTAGATCAACAACACGGGAGATTCATATGATCAGTACGGCTTTGGAAATACAGGGAGAGCGTGCTCATCAGGTCGGCGATTCGAGCGCCGTAACTGCCGCAAACACCCATCACGTCAGCGTTCCCGGCACCAGGACACTGACCACGGCGGCCAACCAGAATCCGAACCGTAAAAAAGTGCTGTTCGTCACCTCGGAAATTGCCGACCTGGTGAAAACCGGTGGCCTGGGCGACGTTTCCGCGGCACTGCCACGGGCCATGGCCCACCTGCACGATGTGCGGGTGCTGATCCCGGGTTACCCGCAGGTGCTGCACAGCGAGAACCCCATTCATATCATCGGTGAGCTGGGCGGGCATGCTGCGTTGCCACCGTGCAAGATCGGGCGCATGGACATGCCCGATGGTCTGGTCATTTACGTGTTGATCTGCCCCGAACTCTACGAGCGCGAAGGTTCACCCTACGGCGCCAACAACGGCCGTGACTGGCCGGACAACCATATCCGTTTCGCCCGCCTGGGCCTGGCAGCGGCCGATATTGCCGCCAACCTCGCACAAATCCACTGGTGCCCGGACCTGGTGCATGCCCACGACTGGCCCGCCGGCCTGGCCCCGGCCTACATGCACTGGCGTGGGCAGCGCACACCGACGCTGTTCACCATTCACAACCTGGCCTATCAAGGCGTGACCAGCCTGGGCTCGTGCCCGGAACTGGGCATTCCCCATCACGCGCTGCAACAGGAAGGCATGGAGTTCTACGGCAAGATGTCGTTCCTCAAGGCCGGCATGGCCTATTCGAGCCACATCACCACCGTCAGCGCGACCTACGCCCAGGAAATCACCACCCCGGATTTCGGCTGCGGTCTCGACGGTTTCCTCGCCGCCAAGACCCAGCAAGGCCTGCTCAGCGGGATTCCCAACGGCATCGATGAAAGCTGGGACGCGGCAACCGATCCGCACCTGTTCTGCCCGTTCAGCATCGGCGATTGGGATGGCAAGGCGGTGAACGCCGCCCATGTCCGCGAGCTGTTCGGCCTGCAAGACTCCGAGGGGCCGCTGTTCGCCGTGGTTTCGCGCCTGGTCTACCAGAAAGGCCTGGACCTGACCGAAGCGGTCTCCGAATACATCGTCAAATCCGGCGGACAGATCGCGATCATCGGCCGTGGCGAGCCGGAAGAAGAGCAGTCGATGCGTGAACTGGCCCTGCGTTTCCCCGGGCAGATCGGCGTGCGCATTGGCTTTAACGAAACCGATGCCCGGCGCATGTTCGCCGGCAGCGACTTCCTGCTGATGCCTTCGCGTTACGAGCCATGCGGCCTGAGCCAGATGTACGCCCAGCGCTTCGGCTCGTTGCCGGTGGCACGCAATACCGGAGGCCTGGCCGACACCATCGAAAACGGCGTGACCGGGTTCCTGTTCGATGAATCCACGGTGCAGAGCTACAAGGAAGCCCTGAGCCGCGCGTTCAAGGTGTTTGCCTTCCCCGACCTGCTGCACGCCATGCGCTGCCGGGCCATGGCAGCGCCGTTCAACTGGTGCAAGGCAGTCGAACCCTACGCCGAGCTTTACGAACAGCTTGTGGCGAAAGCGCTGGGGAAATCGAACAAACAGTAAGAGGCTTTCAAGATGCCGTTACGGACCCTTGAGACCTGGCCCCACGGCGCAATCATGCTGGACGCTGAGCACACGCGATTCGCGTTGTGGGCGCCAGATGCGTTTTACGTCAGTGTCGAACTGGAAAATGGACAGTCCTTGCCGTTGCTGCCCCAGGCCGATGGCTGGTTCGTGAGCAACACCCGCTGCCCGGCGGGTACGCGTTACCGCTACAGCATCGATGGCGAACTGGAGGTGCCCGACCCCGCCTCCCGTGCCCAGGCCGGCGATATCGACCGACACAGCGTGGTGGTCGATCCGCTGGCCTATGCATGGCAACACAGTACCTGGCTGGGACGGCCGTGGAACGAAGCGGTGATCTACGAATTGCATGTCGGTGCGCTCGGCGGCTTCAGTGCCGTCGAGCAGCATCTGGCACGCCTGGTCGAACTGGGCGTCACCGCGATCGAACTGATGCCCATCGCGCAATTTCCCGGCGAGCGCAACTGGGGTTATGACGGCGTCCTGCCCTACGCGCCCCAGGCTTCATACGGTTCACCCGAGCAGCTCAAACACTTGATCGACACCGCCCATGGCCACGGCCTGGCGGTGATCCTCGACGTGGTCTACAACCACTTCGGCCCGGACGGCAATTACCTGCACCGTTACGCCAGGGACTTTTTTCGCGAAGACAAACATACGCCGTGGGGCGCAGCCATCGACTTGCGTCGACGCGAAGTACGGGACTTCTTCATCGAAAACGCCTTGATGTGGCTGCTGGAATACCGTTTCGACGGTTTGCGCCTGGACGCGGTGCACGCCATCGAAGACCCGGACTTCCTCCAGGAACTGGCGCAGCGGGTGCGCCAGCAGACCGGACCTGAGCGGCATGTCTGGCTGATGGTCGAGAACGAACACAACCAGGCCAGCCTGCTCGAACAGGGTTACGACGCCCAATGGAATGACGACGGCCACAACGCCTTGCATGTGTTGCTGACCGGCGAAACCGACGCCTATTACGCCGATTATGCGCAAAAACCCACTGAACAACTGGCGCGCTGCCTGAGCCAGGGTTTCGTGTTCCAGGGCGAATTCAACCGCCATGGTGTGGCCCGCGGTGAACCCAGCGGGCATTTGCCGCCCGGCGCATTCATCCTGTTCTTGCAGAACCATGACCAGATCGGCAACCGCGCCTTTGGCGAACGCCTGCATCAACTCGCCCACCCGCAAGCGCTGCGGGCGGCGACGGTGTTGCTGCTGTTGTCGCCGATGATTCCGCTGCTGTTCATGGGCGACGAGTTCGCCGTGGAACAACCCTTCCTGTTTTTCACCAGCCATCGTGGCGAACTGGCAAAGCAGGTCCGCGAGGGCCGGCGTAACGAGTTCGCCACGTTCGGCGCGTTTGCCGATCCGCTTCAACGCGAACACATTCCGGACCCGAATGATCCGCAGACCTTTGCAGCATCCCGCCCGGTCCTGCCATCGACCGGCCAATCAGAGATGCACGACCTGTATTGCCGACTGCTGCAGGTCCGCCATCGGCTCATCATCCCGCGCCTGCCGGGCGCCCAGGCACTGGGCAGCTCGGTGCTGGGCGAAGGCGCGGTGAGCGCATCCTGGCGTTTGGGCGATGGCAGCCAACTGCGCATTGACCTGAACCTCAGCGACAAACCCGTAGACCACACCTCACACACCGGTGCCACGTGGTTGTTCGAATACCCGCCACAGAGCGCCGGCCTGCTGGACCAGGGCTCCCTTGCTCCGTATTGCGCGCTCGTCAGCCTCGCTGCCTCAGCCCCCTTTGCTACCCCGTATGGAGAGCGTCCATGAGTGATGCGCAACTGGAAATCCTGGCCAGCCGTGCCGGCCTCGCCGTCGACTGGATCGACGCCAACGGCCGCCCGCAAAAAGTCGCGCCTTCGGTGTTGCGCAACGTGCTGACCGGCCTGGGCCACCCGGCTGGCAGTGCCCAGGAAATCGACGCCAGCCTGCTTGAGCTCCAGGCGGCGCAACAGACGCACCGCTTGCCGCCATTGATGACCGTCGATGTCGGAGCCGGCCTGGACCTGGCGCGCTATTTCGAGCCTCAAACCCCTTGCGAAATCCACCTGGAGGACGGTTCGCGGCTCAACCTCAAGCTGGACGCCAAAGCGGTGCTGCCGGGGCTGGTGCCGGTCGGCTATCAACAGGTCGACATCGACGGACAAACCTTCACCCTCGCCGTGGCCCCGGAGCGTTGCTACAGCGTGGCCGATGCCGTGGATAACCCGATCCCGCGTGCCTGGGGCCTGAGCGTGCAATTGTATGGATTGCGCCGCCCCGGCGATGGCGGTTTTGGTGACACCCAGGCGCTGGAGGACCTCGCCCGGGTTGCCGGTGAACGTGGCGCCGAGGCACTGGCGATCAGCCCGTTGCATGCGATGTTTTCCAGTGATACCCAACGCTACAGCCCGTATTCGCCATCCAGCCGTTTGTTTCTCAACAGCCTTTACTGCGCCCCCGGCACCATTCTCGGCGAACGCGCCCTGCGTACCGCTATCGATGCAACCGGGCTGGCCATTGAACTCAAAGCGCTGGAAGAACGCCCGCTGATTGACTGGCCGGCCGCCGCCGAAGCCAAGCATCGATTGTTGCAGGCACTGTATGAAGGCTTCGTCCAGGGTGAACACCCGTTGCACGAAGATTTCAGCAGCTTTCGTCACGCGGCTGGCGAAGCGCTGGAAAACCACTGTCGCTTCGAAGCCATCCAGGAGTCACGCGCCGCCCGCGGTGAACACCTCGACTGGCGACTGTGGCCCGAACCCTGGCGCAACCCGCGCAGTGTCGAACTGGCGACCTTTGCCGAAGAGAATGCCGGACGCATTGGTTTCTTTGCTTTCTGTCAGTGGCTGATCGCTCGTTGCCTGGAGCGCGCGCAAGCCGCCGCCCGCGCCAGTGGCATGAGCATTGGCCTGATCGCCGATCTGGCCGTCGGTGCCGATGGTGGCGGCAGCCAGGCCTGGAGCCGCCAGGACGAACTGCTCGCTGCCCTGACCGTCGGTGCGCCACCGGACATTCTCAACCGCGCAGGCCAGGGCTGGGGCATTTCCGCGTTCTCCCCTGAAGGACTGGTACGCAATGGTTTCCGTGCCTTCATCGAAATGCTGCGGGCCAATTTTGCCCATTGCGGTGGCTTGCGTATCGATCACGTCATGGGGTTGCAGCGTTTGTGGGTGATCCCCAACGGCTCGCCACCGGCCGACGGCGCCTACCTGTACTACCCGGTGGACGACCTGCTGCGCTTGTTGACCCTCGAATCCCATCGTCACCAGGCCATCGTTCTTGGTGAAGACCTCGGCACCGTGCCGGACGGCCTGCGGGAAAAACTCATCGCCCGCTCGATGCTCGGCATGCGGGTATTGCTGTTCGAGCAGGACAACAATCGCTTCAAGCCGATCCTCGACTGGCCGGACAACGCCCTGGCGACCACCAGCACCCATGACCTGCCCACTCTCAACGGCTGGTGGCATGGCCGCGATATCGACTGGAACGCCCGGCTCGGCATGGTCGATGCCAGCGGTGAAATCGAATGGCGCCAGCACCGTGAGCGCGAGCGTGAAGGCCTGCGCCGGGCGTTGAGCCAGGACCCGCAGAACTTTCGCGAAGAGTCCCACGAAACCGACCAGGTGCTCGATGCCAGCGTGCGTTTTCTCGGCCATACCCGGGCGCCGTTGGTGTTGCTGCCGCTGGAAGATGCCCTTGGCGTGGAGCAACAGGCCAACCTGCCCGGCACCATCGACACTCACCCGAACTGGTCGCGGCGCTTGACCGGTTACAGCGAAGCCCTGCTCGATGGGGCGGATGCCGCACGGCGTCTGGAACTGCTCGCCTGTGCACGGCTGCAGGCGGCCGAGCGTGATCGATGACTCAAGTGCCGACCCGACCGCTGCGCGCCACATTGCGCCTGCAATTTCATAATGGCTTCACCCTGGAAGATGCAGTACCACTGGTGCCGTATTTCGCCCGCCTCGGCATCAGCCATGTCTATGCCTCCCCGCTGTTGCGCGCCCGTGCCGGGTCCCTGCATGGCTATGACGTGGTGGACCCGACCCGGGTCAACCCGGAGCTGGGCGGCGAGGCGGCACTGCGCAGCCTGGTCAGTGCCTTGCACGGGCAGAACATGGGTTTGATCCTCGACATCGTCTCCAACCACATGGCGGTCGGCGGCAGTGATAACCCCTGGTGGCTGGATTTGCTGGAGTGGGGGCGCCTGAGCCCCTATGGCGAGTTTTTCGATATCCAGTGGCACTCTCCCGATCCGCTGATGGAAGGCCAGTTGCTCCTGCCGTTTCTGGGCAGCGATTACGGCGTCGCGTTACAGGACGGCACCCTGCCCTTGCGATTCGATGCCTGGCACGGCAGCTTCCATGTCGAGCACTACGAGCACCGCTTTCCCGTTTGCCCCTGCGATTACGGGGAACTGCTCAAGACCGATGCACCGCTCGATACGCAACAGGCCGAACAACTCAAATCCCTGGCCGATCGCTTCAGCACCCTGAGTTACCAGAGCGATGCCCACAGCCTGGCCATGCCGCTCAAAGCAGAGCTGCGCGATCTGGTCAGCGACCCGGCCATTGCCCAGGCCATCGAGCAACACCTCAAACACTATGACTCCGTGACCGGCGAAGGCTTCCAGCGCCTGCACAACCTGCTGGAACGCCAGAGCTATCGTCTCGCCAGCTGGCGCACTGCCGCCGATGACATCAACTGGCGGCGCTTCTTTGATATCAATGAACTCGGTGGACTGCGCGTCGAGCGTCCCGCCGTGTTCGAAGCTACTCACGCGAAGATCTTCCAGCTGGTGGCTGAAGGTCTGATCGACGGATTGCGCATCGACCACATCGACGGCCTTGCCGACCCGCGGGGCTACTGCCGAAAGCTGCGGCGCCGGGTCGACAGTCTGTCCGCGGGCCGTCACTTGTCCATCCATGTCGAAAAGATCCTCGGCGCAGGCGAAACCCTGCCTGGCGACTGGTCAGTGGATGGCACCACCGGCTACGAATTCATGAACCAGTTGTCGCTGCTGCAACATGATCCACAGGGCGCGCAGACACTGGCCCAACTCTGGCATCGTCACAGCGAGCGGCCCGCCGATTTCGACCGAGAAGCTCAGCTGGCCCGCCAGCAAATCCTCAGCGGCTCCCTGGCCGGAGATTTCGAAAGCGTCGCCCAGGCCCTGCTGCAAGTGGCCCGGGACAATCTCATGACCCGCGACCTGACCCTCGGCGCCATTCGCCGGGCGTTGCAGGCGCTGATCGTGCATTTCCCGGTGTACCGCACCTATATCAGCCCCCTCGGCCGGTCAGATCAGGACGAGGTGTTTTTCCAGCAGGCCATGGCCGGCGCCCGCCAATCCCTGGGCGAGGCAGACTGGCCGGTGCTCGACTGCCTGGCCGGCTGGCTCGGTGGTGAGCCCTGGCGGCTACGCCCGGCCGGTCGTCAGCGCAAGCGCCTCAAGCATGCTTGCGTTCGTTTCCAGCAACTGACCTCGCCGGCTGCGGCGAAAGCGGTGGAAGACACCGCGTTCTATCGTTCGGCAGTCCTGCTCTCGCGCAATGACGTGGGGTTCAACACCGAACAGTTCAGTGCGCCAGTTGCCGACTTTCATCAGGCCTGCATCGAGCGTCTCGACAGCTTCCCGGACAATCTGCTGGCCAGCGCGACCCACGACCACAAGCGTGGCGAAGATTCACGCGCGCGCCTGGCGGTGTTGAGCGAACGCAGCCACTGGTACGCCGGGCAGATCGGCCTGTGGCGCACCCTCGCCCGGCCGTTGCGCAATGACGACCAGGCGCCGTCGGCGGGCGATGAATTGATCCTGTATCAAACGACCCTTGGCAGTTGGCCGCTGGACCTCGATATCGATCATCCGCCGGCGCTCGAGGCCTACGCAAAACGCCTCTGGCAGTGGCAACGCAAGGCCCTGCGCGAAGCCAAACTGCAGAGCAGCTGGAGCGCGCCCAATGACGCTTACGAGCAAGCGACCGAGGACTTCATCCAGCGCTTGTTGCTCAGCCCCGAAGGTGAACTGTTGCGTGCGGCCATCGCCAAAGCTGCCCATTCGATTGCCATCCCCGGGGCGCTCAACGGTTTGGCGCAATCCTTGCTGCGCATGACAGTGCCCGGCGTGCCGGACCTTTATCAGGGCAACGATTTCTGGGACTTCAGCCTGGTCGATCCGGACAACCGTCGACCGGTGGATTACACCCGTCGCCAGCAGGCGCTGCAGCAACCTGCGGATTTGCCTGACTTGCTGGCGAACTGGCGTGACGGGCGCATCAAGCAGGCCTTGATTGCGCGCACCCTGGGCCTGCGGACCGAGCATGCCGAGCTGTTTCGACGTGGCACCTACCAGGCCCTGGAAGTGGTGGGCAGCGAGGCCCATCGAGTACTGGGCTTTGTCCGTGAACGGGAGGGAATACGCGCCATCGTGATTGTGCCGATACGCTGTGCCGAACTGCTGGAAAACAGTGCCGAACCACAGATCCGCGCGCCGCTGTGGGGCGACACCCGGGTCAAATTGCCGTTCACCCACCCTGACGAACATCTGAAGGGACTTTTTTCCGGCATCACAGTCACAAAACACAGGGAGCTGCTGGTCAGCGCCGCGCTGGGGGATTTCCCGGTCAATCTCATTCTTCAAACTACCCGCACTTGAGTTCAGTTAAGGAGCATTGCAATGAGTACCGACGAAAAACGCATCCGCGAATTCGCTTATCAGATCTGGGAATCCGAAGGAAAACCCGAAGGTCAGGAAGCCCGCCACTGGGAGATGGCGCGCAAACTGGCAGAGGCCGAGGCCTTGGCCCCGAAAAAGTCTCCGAAAGTCGCCGCCAGCAAAGCCGCGCCGAAGAAAACCGGCGACGCAAAACTCAGCCCCGACAAGACACTCAACGGCAAGACCGCCGCACCGAAAACCAAAGCCAAACCGGCGGCGGCTTCAAAGGTGATCCCGCCGGGAGAAAAGGCCATCGAGAAAAAGCCCCGGGCACCGCGAAAACCACCGGCGGTTTGAGGTTGTCCTGACAGGGCGTGTGAACAGTCACCATGAATGTTGAGTCTTATGGCCTCATCGCGAGCAGGCTCGCTCCCACATGGGATCTGTGTCGTTCAAATATTTGAGGCCCGTTCCCGATAAATGTGGGAGCGAGCCTGCTCGCGATGGCGGTGTGCCAGTCGCCATAGGTTTTGAGTTTGCAGGAGCACTTATGACCAGTCCGAAGAAAGCCCCCCCGCCAGCCCCTCGTGCCGAAGCCACACGAATCCGTGAAGGCCTGCCCTTCCCGCTGGGTGCCACCTGGGACGGACTGGGCGTCAATTTCGCGCTGTTTTCCGCCCATGCCACCAAGGTTGAACTGTGCCTGTTCGACGACACCGGCGAGGTGGAACTCGAACGCATCGAACTGCCCGAATACACCGACGAGATCCATCACGGCTACTTGCCCGACGCTCATCCCGGACTGATTTATGGTTACCGCGTCTATGGTCCGTACGACCCGGCCAATGGCCACCGCTTCAACCCAAACAAACTGCTGATCGATCCCTACGCCAAACAACTGGTCGGCAAACTGAAATGGTCCGAAGCGCTGTTCGGCTACACCATTGGCCACCCCGACGCCGATCTCAGTTTCGATGAACGGGACAGCGCGCCCTTCGTGCCCAAATGCAAGGTCATCGACCCCGCGCACACCTGGGGCCACGACCACCGCGTCAGCGTGCCGTGGGACAAGACGATCATTTATGAAACCCATGTGCGCGGCTTCACCATGCGGCATCCCTCGGTTGCGGAAAACGTGCGTGGTACCTTTGCCGGATTGATGGTCGATGACGTGATGGAGCACATCCGCAAGCTCGGCGTGTCGAGCGTGGAGTTGCTGCCGATCCACGCGTTCGTCAACGACCAGCATTTGTTGCACAAGGGCATGACCAATTATTGGGGCTACAACAGCATTGCGTTCTTCGCCCCCGACCCGCGTTACCTGGCCAGTGGCAAGATTGCCGAATTCAAGGAAATGGTCGCGCACCTGCACGAAGCCAACCTGGAGGTGATTCTCGACGTGGTCTACAACCACACGGCCGAGGGCAACGAACAAGGCCCGACCCTGTCCATGCGCGGCATCGACAATGCCTCCTACTACCGCCTGAAACCGGATGACAAGCGCTTCTATATCAACGATTCCGGCACCGGCAACACCCTGGACCTGAGCCACCCCTGCGTACTGCAAATGGTCACCGACTCCCTGCGCTACTGGGCGTCCGAAATGCACGTGGACGGATTCCGCTTCGACCTGGCGACCATTCTCGGGCGTTATCACGACGGTTTCGACGAGCGTCACAGTTTCCTCGTCGCCTGCCGTCAGGACCCGGTGCTGCGCCAGGTCAAATTGATCGCCGAGCCGTGGGACTGTGGCCCCGGCGGTTATCAGGTCGGCAATTTTCCGCCGGGCTGGGTCGAGTGGAACGACAAGTTCCGTGACACCGTGCGCGCCTTCTGGAAAGGCGACGACGGACAACTGGCGGACTTTGCCAGCCGCCTGACCGCTTCGGGCGAGATGTTCAATCAGCGTGGCCGCCGCCCCTACTCGTCAGTGAACTTCGTCACCGCCCATGACGGCTTCACCCTCAACGACCTGGTGTCGTACAACGACAAGCACAACGAAGCCAACGACGAGAACAATCAGGACGGCAGCAACAACAACCTGTCCTGGAACCACGGCGTCGAAGGCCCCACCGACGATCCCGAGATCAACGCGCTGCGCCATCGGCAGATGCGCAATTTCTTCGCCACCCTGCTGCTGGCCCAGGGCACGCCGATGCTGGTGGCTGGCGACGAGTTCGCCCGCACCCAGGACGGCAACAACAATGCGTACTGCCAGGACAGCGAGATCGGCTGGGTCAACTGGGACCTCAGCGAAGACGGCAAGACCCTGCTCAAGTTCGTCAAACGCCTGATCAAGTTGCGCCTGACGTACCCGATCCTGCGCCGTGGGCGTTTTCTGGTGGGTAATTACAACGAGGACATCGGCGTCAAGGACGTGACCTGGCTGGCGCCGGACGGTAAGGAAATGACCACCGAGCATTGGCACAATGCGCACAATCGATGCCTGGGCATGCTGCTCGATGGCCGCGCCCAGGAAACCGGCATTCGCCGCAAAGGCGCCGACGCGACCTTGATGCTGGTGGTCAACGCGCATCACGACATCGTCAATTTCCGGCTGCCGGAAGTGCCTGACGGGGGGTTCTGGACGTGCATGATCGACACCAACCAGCCGTCGATCCGCGGCCAGGAGCGCTTCGAGTTTGGCCACGAGTACTCGGTCACCGGCCGCTCGCTGCTGCTGTTCGAGTTGCAGCATGAGGATGAAGAGTAGCGACGAGGGCTCGCCACGTGCTGCCCGATTTATACGGAAACCTGAAGCCGGTCCTGATGATAATTTCGGCAGGTATAACGTGAAGCCGAGAAGAGCGAAACGGTTGCGTCAATAAGTTCCGCGTTATTAGGTGCTGTCGACATTGTCGAGTTTGACCTTCTGACAAGTTGCCGCCCTATATGACAGACGTCAAGGATTAAGCCCCTTTCAATGCAAAGAAAATTTATCGATGTGGAATTTTTCAATCATCTCAGGCCGTATCGACACCTGAAAACGTTTAGGCACATTGGTAATTGGTGTTCCAGATAGAGACGAACCAACTGCAGATATTGTATTTTTGCTTTGCAGATAAGTCACCTCATTGTATTCGCTGTGACTGTCAGAATGGGGCTCCACATAGATATCATAAGTATTATCGGCAAACTCTATCTTGACTGCCTTGAGCCCAAAGACATTCAGAATTTTTTGTGTCGACTTTCCATTTTGCGTTCTTCCCATGAAAACACTCAACAGCTCCACTGACCCATTTTCCAATCCTTTGGTGAGCTGGCGAGTCTCCCGATTATCCACAGACCACCTTCGTATTATCGAGGGTAGATGTCCGAAAAAGCCTTTCTCTTTTGACATTAAGGTGTATTGAAATACTGTGACGTCACTCGCAAAATAATCGGTTTTTTTTGAACCATCTAAATTTGTTGAGTTTCGAAAATTATCTTCAAAAGTCCAAATATCTCGCTCGTATGAGTTGGTGAAGCTATCTGCCCGGATAACTGACGGGTCATACTTTGCGACTGACTGGACTTCATACCTTGGTTTCAGGCTGTGTATTAATTGACGCTCTACCAGGTCGATCCGCCTTTTCGATTTTCCATCGAGTGATTCAAGACGACGTTGTAAGTCAGGATCAAAGAAAGAAAGCTTTGACTTGTAGTTCCGTTCGTCAATGGGGGTGCGTTTCAACCCATCCCCATCAATAAAAACCACCGGATTATTGTTCACCATCAAATACCGGTTCAGCCCATCCACATTCCCCGCCGGATCCGGACTCAGCCACCGTTGCATCCACGGTGCGTAATAGCGATGGCCATAGTAATAAAGCCCGGTGGCATCCCGCTCTTTGGCCGAATAACGACGAACCTTGTATTTCGACTCCAATGCACTATTGCCAGCCCACCACGCCGTGCCACCAAACGGGTAAAAACCTTCCTGATTCAACAATCGGGCATTTTCATCCAGCTCCAGTGTGCAGGAGCCGAGCAGGTCGCAGAGGCTGAATCGCAGTTGATCATTCTTTAAGTCCTTTGGAGGGGGCTCTGGCCAGTGCATCATCCGAATCTGGCCCCGTCCCGCATCGACTGTAATCACATGTCGTTCTTCACCGTGCACGGCGTCGAAGCGAATTTCCAGCCCCAGTAAATAACGAGTATCGGCGAGCAAGGTGCGACGGCCCGTGCGGGTGATGCGCACCTTGCGCAGGCGTTGGCCGCGAAGGCCGTAAATGTAGCGCTCATGGTCATCAGCCCCGTCCTCGCGCTTGACCATCGTGACCTCAGTCAACTGCTGACAACCGTCCCAGTAGAGATGCTGTCCCTGCTGTAGTTGTCGTTGATTGCCACGGGGATCAAACCCCTTGGCGACGTCTTCCTCGTCGAGCCGTGCACCGTCCTCATGTTGTACAAGGCTGCGGTTGCTGGTGCGGGAGGTTTTCATGCTGAAGGTCGGTGCGCCGCTATGGTGGCGGGTGAGCAGATTGCCGGCAACATCGTAGTCGAAGGTTTGTGTGTAATGGGCCAGTTGATTCGGGTCCAGCGGGGTGGGCAGCAATGCCGGGAGTGCGGGGCCGTAATTGGGAGGCATTACTTGTCTACCACTGGCTTCGATCAGTTGGTAAAGGCTGTCGTAACGATAACGGTTGATCGGCTCGACCCGCTGATTTTTGAAAAAAACAACGGACTGTGCCGTGTCTTCCAGGTGAAGGATGTTGCCGACTGGATCGTAGCGGTATTGCAGATCCTGGAGTGGAGGGTTGCCAGGTACGACACTCACCAGCCTTACCGGACGTCCATCGTCGGCGGCATAAAAAACGCGGGTAAGCACGCCATTGCCAGCAGTTTCGCTGTCGATCTGTCCGGCGGCGTTGTATTGAATGTCGCTGACCAATAGACGAGGTTCTTGCCTGGCGCTTGCTAGCTGCAACCGGGCTTCCTTGAGCTGACCGGATACCGAATAAGCAAATTTCCGGCAGTTGCCTTTGGCATCGGTCTGGCTTTGTGAATCGCCGGCGGCGGAGTAACGTCGGGTGGAAACATAAGCCTCGCCATCTTCCAGCAATGCCTCGCGCATTTGAAGGTCGAGCGGCCAGTCCGGTGTATCGAGGCTGCCGAGAAACTGCCGGGTTTCAACCAGTATTTCGCTGTTAACGGCAAACTCGCGCAAGTGCTGGCTGCCGGCCCCATCATCGTGGCGTATCAGTTGGCCGCATTGGTTGTGTGCCGCACATTCATGGCTGGCTATACCGTAGCTAAATCGCTCGATGACTCGAGAGGGTTCATCGGCCAACTTTTCACGGATGGCAGCTAGTCGCTGTAGCCGATCGAATTCTGAGTGAAGCCAAGTGCCACGACTGTCCCAACGACACAGAATGGATTGAGCGTCATTCGACAAACTCAACAGCCAACCGGCATCGACACTGTCACTCAAGAGCGTCTGGTCCGAAAGGCTAAAGATCATCGCGAGGTTAGGTGCGGGGGCGTTGCCCCAGAGGCGCGGATCCCAATGCGCCACCAGCCGTGCCGCAGGGTCGAATACTTGACGGCTGACCCGGGTGTCAACGGGCTGCTCCACCTGCTGTCGGCAGTACGCTACCTCGCGCACGGCCAAACCACGTCCGTCTGTAACCGTTATTGTTGGCGTGCCCCTGTGGTGAAGCGCCCGGTAAATCATCGTGGTACTTCGCTACCTGCCCAATGCCCGGAGCCCAGCATGCCTGTCAGTAGGAGAACTGAATACTGTAAGAACTAACAGATCTGACGGCTTGAAAATTCACTTCCGCCGCCAACGGCAAATGGTCAGAAAGGTAAGTTCATAGTTTGTGCCCGAGTATTTTCGGCTCATGACTGCTCGCAATGCGCAGTCAGACGCGACGAATAGCGTTACATGAGCAATACTCGATTCGCGGCAATTCAGGGTTTGGCTTGTCGCTCATTGTTATCAACGAGCCCTCACGGGTCTGCCGGGGCTGGATCGCGCATGACTGAAGGCGAAGCAGAACAAGGACGTAATACCCATGAAATCCGTTTCCGCCAGTGAAACCAGCCTGCCATCGCAGATCTGGAACAGTGCCCCGCAACTGGACAGCATTCCTGTCATAAACCCCCAATCCCTGGTACCCGTTGGCGCACGCGTGGTGCTCATTGCCCCGCACCCCGGCGATGAAGTCGTGACCTGTGGCGGCCTGCTGCAATTGCTCAGCAACCTGGGCCACCCACTGCAATTGATCTCAATCACCGACGGCAGCGCCAGCCATCCGGGCTCTGTGCAGTGGTCGGAAAAACGCCTCAGCGTATTCCGTCCCCAGGAAAGCGTCGAAGCCATACGCCGACTCGGGTTGCCGGTGCACAGCCTGAAGTGGATACGGGGCGGGTTTACCGACAACGCCCTGGTGGAACACGAGGAACAGATCACCCGATTCATCACGCGTTACCTGCGCCCCGGTGATGTGGTGCTCAGCACCTGGCGCAAGGACGGCAACGCCGACCACGACACGGTTGGTCGCGCCAGCGCCAGGGCGGCGGCCAACGCAGGGGCAACCTATAACGACGTACCGTTCTGGGCCTGGCACTGGCCGGCGCGGGATCGGGAGCTGATTCCCTGGCATCGTGCACGCAAGGTGCGCCTCGACACCTGGACCGTCGCCCGCAAGAGCCACGCGATCCACGCCTATGCCAGCCAACTCGGCGGCGAACCGGCCATCGGCCTTGCGCCGTTGCTGCCCCGCACGCTGCTGGAACGCATCCGATTGCCCTATGAAATCGTGCTGGTTTGAAAACGCTATCCATCAGACTGAACTGCCTGCCGTCGCATCAGTCGCATACATGAGCAACCCTGAATCAGAGGAGTGCATGTGGCCAGTCATTCAAAACGCCAGGAAGCCGAATCCATGCCATTGAACACGCCTCCGGCCATTCATCGGCTTCGCGTGCTGACGGTCAACACCCACAAGGGATTTACCGCACTCAACCGGCGCTTCATCCTCCCCGAGTTGCGTGAAGCGGTGCGCAGTACCTCGGCAGACCTGGTGTTTCTGCAAGAGGTCGTCGGCGAGCACGACCGCCACGCTGCCCGCTACAACGATTGGCCACAAACCTCGCAATATGAATTCCTGGCCGACAGCATGTGGAGCGACTTCGCCTATGGGCGCAATGCTGTCTATCCCGACAGTCATCACGGCAATGCCCTGCTGTCGAAATACCCTATCCGCGAGTACCGAAACCTGGATGTTTCCATCACCGGCCCGGAACGTCGCGGCTTGCTGCACTGCGTGCTGGACGTGCCGGGGCATAGGGAAGTCCATGCCATCTGCGTGCACCTCAGCCTGCTGGAAAGCCATCGTCAGTTGCAATTGCAGTTGCTCTGCCAGCTGCTTGAGTCCCTGCCTGAGCAGGCGCCGGTGATCATAGCCGGTGACTTCAACGACTGGCAGATGCAAGGCAATGCCACCCTGGCCCGCCGCGATGACTTGCACGAAGCGTTCGAACGCCACCATGGTCGTCCGGCCAAGACCTACCCCGCGCGGTTTCCCCTGTTGCGACTCGATCGTGTCTACCTGCGCAACGCCAGCAGCCATGAGCCGAAAATACTCGGGCACAAGCCGTGGACGCACCTTTCCGACCATTTGCCGTTGGCGGTGGAAGTGCACCTCTGAATCGCGGCCAGTCCGTGAGAAATACCGAAAAATCGTTCCCTACCTGTTATTTCTGACAGTAGCCACGTTGAATCAATGACTGCTACGTTGGTGATGCCCTGACGGATGTCTGCAGGGCTGGCACCACAGGCGTAGCGCCTTGGTTGCTGAAGGTATTCGCGGGTCGTTGTTTTTCCGATGCTGCCTTGCAACTCGCGCTGCCGATTACGTCAGTTTCCTGGCCACTCATGGTGGCCCCGGGAACGGAAGTTGATCCCGTCGCGGAGGCAACATGGAGTTTTCGACAGATCTGTCCAGGTACCGTCATGGTGCCTGCCTGTTCTCGATCTGGCTGTGTGCAAACTGGCCTCAACCCGTCTACGCCGCCTGCACACTCATCCCCACCGCCGGCAATGACAACTTTGTCTGCGACAGCGCCACCAGCGGCCCGCTGAGCGATCTGGCGGGCAATAACACCCTGACCTTCCCCGCCAATGGCACCGGCAGGATCAACGGCAACGTGACCTTCGGCGCCGGCGCCGACACTGTGAACATGGCTTCCGGCACCGTGGCCGGCACCGTGGATCAGGGCGACGGAGCGGACACCTTCACGATCAGCGCCGGGCAAGTCACCGGGGCGGTCAGCCAGGGTAATGGCATCGATCACTTCGTCATGTCGGGCGGGACCATTCAGTCCCTGGCCCAAGGGGATGGGCGCGACACGTTCCTGATGACCGGTGGCACCATCGTCGGCGCCTTCGAGGATGGCGACGTCGCCAGAATGACCGGCGGCACCATTGGCCGCGTCGACATGAAACTCGATAACAATATTTTCGATATGTCCGGTGGGCAGATTCTCGGCAATCTGGTGACGGGTTTGGGTACCGACACCATCATCATTTCCGGCGGCCGAATCGGCGGCAATATCAGTGTCAGCAACGGTAACGACAGCATCACGGTCACGGGTGGGGAAATCGTTGGCGAGATCCGCACCGGCAACGGCGATGACACTTTGCTCTGGGACGGCGGCGGGATCATCCGCTCGCCAATCCTCCTGCAGGCGGGCGACGACCGCGCCGTCTTGCGCAACCTGGCCGAAAGCACCCTCGCACTGACTCCGAGTATCGATGGCGGTACCGGCAATGACCTGCTGACCTTCGATCACACCACCACATCGGGCGCCCCCCGGTACGTCAACTGGGAAACCGTAAACCTGGGCAACGGCTCGCGCTTCGATCTGGATGGCAACTTTCAACTGGGGGACAGCACCAGCGGCACGGGCGTATTGAGTATCGATGGCAGCAGTACGCTGACCTCGGTGCAAGGCAGCATCACGCCATTGACCGCAGGCCGACTCGCAACCTTGAACAACGGCGGGGTTATCGATCTCACCCGTGGTAACTCGCGCACCAATGACACACTGACTGTCGAGGGTAATTACGCGGGCAACGGCGGTCAGCTGTTGTTGCAAAGCGCAGTGGGCGATGACAGCTCCCCCAGTGACAAACTGGTGGTGAACAATGGGACGCTGACCGGCAATACCCTGATTGCGGTCAGCAACATCGGTGGCGCAGGCGCGCTGACGCAGCAGAACGGCATCCAGTTGGTCCAGGCCCAGGGCACGGCCGTCAGCGACAACAGCGCGTTCGCCCTGAAAGCCCCTGTGTCGGTCGGTGCCTTCGATTACCGCCTGTTCAAAGGCGGTATCACACCGGGCAGCGAAAACAGTTGGTACTTGCGCTCCTCGGTTGTGGCGCCGCCATTGGTCGCCGTCGCCAACCCTGATCCCGCCTTGCCGCCGACGCTGGTGCCTTTGGTGGCAGTACCGGTGGCCGCCCCGGTTGTTACGGTTTCCGGGGTTCCGGGGGTTCCCGAAGTTCCCGGAGTTCCCGGGGTTGTAACAGTCGAAGCCCCGGTATTACCCGCCGCTGTCCCGGGCGCGGCACCGATCCCGCTGTACCGCGAAGCAGTTCCCACCTGGTCGGTGGTGCCACCCGCCGCCGCACAATTGAGCCTGACGGCGCTGGGCACCTTCCATGACCGACAAGGCGATCAGCGCCTGCTGACAGAAACCGGGGCCTTGGGCGCTGGTTGGGGCCGGGTCTACGGCAAGAACCTCGAGCAGACCTGGGCCGGCACCGTCACGCCAAGACTGGACGGTTCGCTCAATGGCTTCCAGGTCGGCAATGACCTGTTCAGTTCGCAGCTGGCGAGTGGACAAACCCAACGCAGTGGTTTTTTTGTCGGCCACAGCCGCCTGCAAGGCGATGTCGATGGTTTCAACGAGGGCTTCGAAGGCAAACGCTCCGGCAAGGTCGAATTGCAAGGCGACAGTCTCGGCGTTTACTGGACCCTGACCGATCCTGCCGGCGCCTATCTCGATACCGTGGCCATGCACACCTGGCTCAACGGTGACAACCACTCGCAAAGCGGCCTGAAAATCGACAATGACGGTCACGTCACGACCTTATCGGCAGAGGTCGGATACCCGATCGCGGTGGCCGGCAACTGGGTGATCGAACCCCAGGCCCAGGCGATTTACCAGAAGGTCAGACTCGACAGTCAGGACGACGGCATCTCCCATGTCTCGTTCGATTCCGACAGCGCCTGGACCGGCCGCGTCGGCGCGCGCCTCAAAGGTCGCTACGAAGTCGGCGGCCGGCCGCTGGAGCCGTATCTGCGGGCCAACATCTGGCACACCTTCACCGGTACCGACACCGTTACCTTTGACCATGTCGATCAAATTGAAACCCGACAACGAACCTCGTCCGCCGACCTCGGTATCGGGATGGTGCTGAGCGTCGCGGCATCCGTCAGTGTGTATGCCGGCGTCGACTACAGCAGCAATATCGACAGCACCCAGCAACGGGGGACATTCGGTAACGTGGGGGTCCGGGTGAAGTGGTGAGGATCGAAAACCACTCTATCCCGGTTTTTTTTTGACGCTGCGACGAACAAACAAGAACTTAGAGACACGTCATAAATCAGGCACTTAAACCATTACCACTTATCGGCCATCTGCTTGACGCGACCGTTTCGCTCTTCTTGACTTCAGGTTACTACCCCCGGATTTGCCATCAGGACCCGCCTCAGACTCCCGTGAAAACGGGCAGCCGGTAGCGGGTCCTATCCCATTCGGTCGCCCCTCATTCGGGGTAGGAGAGACGCCAGAGCGAGATGCCACATGCGCCTGCAAGGAAGACCTCCATGAAAATTTCACGCACCCCACAAGGGATCAAAGTCACTTTTTGCACCGTGTCGAGTTCACTCCTGTTGTGTTCCGCCCTGGAAATACAAGCCGCCCCTGCCGAACAAGAAACGACGCCGTGGTATCGCCAGGACATCCCGACGCTCGGTCTGTCTACCCTTGCCGTAACGTACCCCGGTCAGTTCAGCGCTCATCCCGATCTGCGCAGTGCCAACCTGACCACCGAAGACGCCGCGCCCACGGCCTGGGACCAACTCTACGGCCAACCCTCTCGCCAGGCACAAACCGATTTCCTTTCCCTGGGGCTGGCCGTTCCCGGCACCCACGAATTCAAGGGCCCGGCGATCCTCACCCTGCAAAGCGCCAGCGGCCATACGCAAAGGGTCGGCCTGGTCGGCGGCACGAGCCAGTTCCAGCTCAACAACAACGGCGCGCAGATCACCCCGGCAATGTCCAACCCCAATAGCGACACGCTCAACCTCCGGGGGCAAAGCCTCGGCGCCTACTGGAGCCTGACCGGACCACAAGGCTGGCACGTCGACCTGACCGCCAGCGGTGGTCGGGTCAACGGCTTCAGCCGCAACGAGCAAGGGACCCGAAGAGCTACCGAGGGCAGCGCGGTCACACTGTCGGTAGAAGGTGGCATTCCCATCGGCCTTGGCGAAAAATGGGTGATTGAACCCCAGGCACAGTTGATCAATCAGCGCATCACCCTGGACACGCCGTATGCCGGTTCGGGCAACGCGTCTTCCACTGACCTGACTTCGTGGAGTGGTCGGGTCGGTGCGCACTTGAAAGGCAGTTACGACATCAGCGGCCTGCTGGTCGAACCTTACGTGCGGACCAACTTGTGGCACACGGTGTACACCGGCAACAGCGTGACCCTCGATCAGGTCGACAAGATCAGCAGCAGCCGCAACTCCACGACCGTCGAACTGGGCCTGGGCCTGGTCGCCAGAGTCACGCCGACCGTGAGTTTTTATGTCAGCGCCGATTACAGCAGCGATGTGGATGACAATGATTTGAACGGATTGATCGGCAGCCTGGGTGTGCGGATGCGCTGGTAAAAACAGGTATTTCTTACAGTATCCATAGCTCTGCGGGTGATGCATTGTGATGGTAGATCACTCTGATCGAGACCATCACTCATGCCATTGAATTCTGCGCACCACGGCACACCGGTCCTAGCGATTTCAGATCCGCGTGGCCTGGCGATCAGGGCCATTCAATACCATCGGCGGCTAGCGGCCGATCAGGTTGAAGCGCGGGTGACGCATCAACGGTTCGATGCCGCCGGCCGGGCGGTGGCCAGCCGTGATCCGTATCTGTTTGCCCTGGCGCAGAATGATGCGTCGGTGCCGGCGAACTTGAGCCAGGTGTACAGCCTGTCGGGTGCACCCTTGGCGAGTGACAGCGTGGACGCGGGTTGGCGGGTGGCGTTGCACGGTGCTGCCGGGCAACGCGTCGAGGCTTGGGACGGACGTGGCAGCCATTCCCGGACCGAGTTCGATGAACTGCTGCGGCCGGTGGCCGTACATGAACGTGGTGAGGGTGTCGCTGAGCACGTGCTTGAGCGCTTCACGTATGCGCGAGTCGATGCCGACGCGGCCTCGCGCAATCAGTGTGGCCAGTTGATTCGCCATGACGACCCGGCCGGCACCTTGCACCTGCGCGAACTCGGGATCGCTGGCGCGGTGCTGCAACAGAACCGGCATTTTTTGTTGGATACCTTGCCGGTGAACTGGCCAGACAGCGTGCCGGCTCGCGATGCGTTGCTTGAATCTGCCGCGGGCGCCACCACCGCGCTGCACTATGCCGCCAGCGGCGAACTGCTCCGGCAAATCGATGCGCTGGGCAATCGTCAACGGTTTGCCTATACCGTCGCCGGCGAATTGAAGGGCACGCACCTGACCCTGGCCGGTGACGATCAGCAAGAGCTGACGCTGGTCAGCGATCTGCACTACAGCGCCTCCGGTCAGATCGAGGCGGAAACCGCCGGCAACGGCGTCGTCACCCGCCACCGCTACCATCCGGCGGATGGCCGTCTCATCGGCCTGAGCGCACACAAGGCCAACGGCACGCCACTGCAGGACCTGAAATATAGCTATGACGCAGTCGGCAACGTACTGAACCTCGAAGACACCGCGCAATCGATCCGCTACTTCAACAACCAGCGCATTGAGCCAATCAAGACCTATCGCTACGACACCCTCGATCAATTGATCGAAGCCACAGGTTGGGAATCCAAGACTGGCCATGGCGGTCCTGCCCTGCCCGACCTGCAACCCTTGCCCCTCGACCCCAACCAGATCGCCCGGTACACCCAGACCTTTCATTACGACGCGGGTGGCAATCTCCTGGATTTGGTGCACGTCGGGGCTCAGGCCCATGGCCGCACCCTGATCCGTGCCCGGTACAGCAACCGCTGCCTGCCCGAACGCAATGGCCGGCCGCCAACGGAAGAAGAACTGGCTGCCGGTTTTGATGCCAACGGCAATTTGCGTGAGTTGCAGGCGGGCCAGTCGCTCGACTGGGACCTGCGCAATCAACTGTCCAGCGTGCGCCCGGTGGTCCGCGACGATGGCAATGATGATCACGAGCGTTACCTCTACGACGCCGGCGGGCAACGGGTGCGCAAACTGCGCGCGAACCAGACTAACGCCCGCACGCTGACCAGTGAAGTGCGCTACCTGCCGGGCGTGGAAATCCGTCGTCACGACGGCACCGGCGAAATCCTTCACGTGATCAATGCCAGCGCCGGTAGCAATAGCGTGCAGGTGCTGCATTGGGTCACCCAAAAGCCGGAGGACATCGCCAACGACCAGGTGCGTTACGGCCTCAATGACCATCTGCAATCCAGCGCACTGGAACTGGACCAGAACGCCGGCCTGATAAGCCAGGAATGGTATTACCCGTTTGGCGGTACGGCTTGTTTCGCGGGCCGGTCGGCCACAGAAGCCAGGTACAAGACCGTGCGCTACTCGGGCAAGGAGCGGGATGCGACGGGGCTTTATTACTATGGGTTCAGGTACTACGCGCCGTGGTTGCAGCGGTGGATTAATCCGGATCCGGCGGGTTATGTAGATGGGATGAATTTATTTGCAATGGTCAGGAATAGACCCATAAATTTTGGTGATCTGGATGGAAGTATAGGAAAGGAATTAACGCATGACGAAATAAACTCCATTGAGAGACAGCTTATTAAAAACAAGGACAACCTTTCTGAGCCAGACTTAATCAATGTAGCCATCACCTACCTGGAAAGCAAAAAAGTACAACCTGAAAAGTACATTGATTATTTTAGAATCCGCCTCGGTTATATAGGGCAACCCGAAGCCTATGACAGGCCATTAACAGCAGACGAAAAAGAGGGCATACAGCTAATTTGGGGAACAAACGCCGGCGCTCTTTATTTCAAAGGACATAGCCGCAGCCACTACGAAAACAACCCCTCGGACTTAATAAAAAAATCACTCTCCGACACCAGAAAAGCAGTGTACTCAGAACTCAAAAACAATGATGGCGACTTTGGAACAATCAAGCTAACCCCTGCCAGAAAGCAAAAAGTATATGACCCGGCGATGGAGTTACTAGAGTCCCACGCCAGAAATTCTAAAAAAACAATTAGTTTGTTAGCCGCATCACTTGGTCCGCAAATGACAGATGAGCTCTACCGCGGCACTCGGTTGCAAAATCGAGATAGCATTGAAGTAGGTGACATACTACAAACCAGCATATTTATGGCTTTTACTCCAGACAAAAAAACCGCGAGCAATTTCACAAGTAAACTTCATGTTCCAAGCACTTTACTGCCGACGCTCCCAGTGCTTCTAAAAACGACAGGCAACGCATTCAGAGTAGATCACACCCCCGAAACGGAGGGTTTATTCAAGCCAATGACTCAGTTTGTGGTTAACAGTATTTCTAAAGACAACTGGGGTATGCCCCACATTAAAATTACTCAAAGAAAGTTCGAGGCAACGCCGAATGCAAAATGGATTTAGTTATGTTCTGCTTCAGAAATGATTAAAATCAATCACTCCCCCTGACAGGCTGTACTTGAATGAGCCTCGACCTGTCAGGGCTATCGAATAAAATAGAGGTGAGCTACCCCTCCGGCCTCAACATCAACACCGCCAACGGCGGCAAATTCAACACCAACGACAACCCCTGCCCATGGCTCGGCGTTTCCTCGGCCACCGCCCCGCCACTGTTGCCATAATTGGAACCGGCATAGATCGACGAATCGCTGTTGAGCACCTCATTCCACTGCCCGGCAAACGGCACTCCAACCCGATAAGCCTCACGCGGCACCGGCGTAAAGTTGGCCACCACCAGCAGCGGCTTGCCGTCCTTGCTCCAGCGCAGCCATGCATAAACGCTGTTGATCGCGTCATCGCCGATCAGCCATTGGAAACCCTGCGGCACATCGTCCTGTTCATGCAGCGCCGGCTCTTCGCGGTACAAGCGATTGAGGTCGGTCACCAGTTTCTGCACGCCCTTGTGCTCGGAGTATTGCAGCAGGTACCAGTCCAGTTGCTGGTCGTGGTTCCACTCGCGCCACTGGCCGAACTCGCAGCCCATGAACAGCAGCTTCTTGCCCGGATGCGCCCACATGAAACTCAGGTAGGCCCGCAGGTTGGCGAATTTCTGCCAGCGGTCGCCGGGCATCTTGTCGATCAACGAGTGTTTGCCGTGCACCACTTCGTCGTGGGAGATCGGCAGGATGAAACGCTCGGACCAGGCGTACACCAGGCCGAAACTCAGCTCGTTGTGGTGATGGGCGCGGTAGACCGGGTCCTGCTGGATGTAATGCAGCGAATCGTGCATCCAGCCCATGTTCCATTTGTAGGCAAAGCCCAGGCCGCCCTGTTGCGTGCCCTGGCTGACGCCCGGCCATGCGGTGGACTCCTCGGCGATCACCAGCGCACCGGGCGCTTCCAGGGCCACCACGTCGTTGAGGTGGCGCAGGAAGTCGATGGCTTCGAGGTTCTCCCGACCGCCGTGGCGGTTCGGCACCCACTCGCCGGCCTTGCGCGAGTAGTCGCGATACAGCATCGAGGCCACCGCATCGACCCGCAGGCCGTCGACATGGAAATGCTTGAGCCAGTGCAGCGCCGACGCCAGCATGTAGCCGTGCACTTCGGTGCGCCCCAGGTTGTAGATCAGCGTGTCCCAATCCTGGTGGAAACCTTCCTGCGGGTTGCCGTACTCGTACAGCGCCGTGCCGTCGAACTGGGCCAGGCCGTGGGTATCGGTGGGGAAATGCGCCGGTACCCAGTCGAGAATCACTCCAAGCCCGGCCACATGGCAGGCGTTGACGAACGCGGCGAACTCGTCCGGCGAACCATATCGCGCACTCGGCGCGAATTGCGACAGCAACTGATAACCCCACGAACCACCGAACGGGTGCTCCATGATCGGCATCAGTTCGATGTGGGTGAAACCGAGGTCTTTTACATAGGGAATCAGCCGCTCGGCCAGTTCGGGCCAGGTGTACTGGCGGGCCACTTCGCCCAGGTCGTCCAGCTCGCATTGCCACGAGCCGGCGTGCAATTCGTAAATCGACAATGGCGCCGTCACCTGATGGCGGTTGACCCGGTCCATCATCCAGTCCTGATCCTGCCAGTCGACTTTCAAGGGGGAAGCGACTTTCGAGGCGGTGTCCGGTGGCAGGCTGGTGGCCAGCGCCATGGGATCGGCCTTCAACGGCAAAATGCCGTGGGCGCCGAGAATCTCGTATTTGTAGGCGTCGCCCGCTTGCAGGCGCGGGATGAACAACTCCCAGACGCCGGTGGGATGACGCAGGCGCATCGGATGCCGGCGTCCGTCCCAGACGTTGAAATCACCAACCACCGACACCCGTCGGGCATTCGGCGCCCACACGGCGAAACGCACGCCATCGACGCCGTCCACAGTCTTGAGTTGTGCGCCCAGGCAAGCGCTGAGGTCACGGTGATTGCCTTCGGCAAACAGGTACAAGTCCATTTCGCCCAGCAACGGGCCGAAGCTGTAAGGGTCTTCGGCCGTTTGCTCGCCGCCGGCCCAACGGGTGCGCAGCAAATACCCTTGCACGCGGTCGAAATGCCCGACAAACAACCCCGGTGTCTCTGTGGCTTGAAGACTTCCAAGCACTTCGCCCGAGTCCCTGGCCAGTACTTCTACACTCAGGGCGCCCGGCAGATAAGCGCGAATGAACTGCCCGCCGACACCATCACCGTGGGGGCCGAGAATGGCGAAAGGATCGATATGCTCGGCACGCACCAATGCATCGATATCCCGTGCGCTGGGCAGTAGCGCTTCTTTGTGATGACCCTGTTCCCTGTTCGAGACACTCATGACTACTCTCCACCAAGATCGGAAAAGGGTTTAAGCCCACTCAATAATCCATATAAACCGTGCAACGGCACGGGCAGCCAGGTGGGGCGATTTTCCGCCTCATAGGCCACTTCATACGCCGCCTTCTCCAGACCGAACAACGCCAGCGCGGCGTCCTCGCCTTCGGGATCTTGCCATGCATGGGCAAGACTAGCTGCCGCCAGCCGATAAGCGTCGACAAATGCTTGCCGCGCCTCGCTCAGGTAGCGCTCGGTGACCCGCAAACGCGCGGCAGCGGCCGCAGCCGTGTTGTCGATGCCCTGCACGTTGATCGCCATCGCCGCCGCATAGTCGAAAGAGCGCAGCACGCCACTGACATCCTTGTACGGGCTGTGCTTGCCCCGTCGTTCTTGCAACGGCCGTGCCGGTTCACCTTCGAAATCGATCAGATAGGCATCGCCCTTGATCACCAGCACCTGCCCCAGATGCAGGTCGCCGTGCACACGAATGCGCAAGCCGCCCTCAGTCTTTTTGCCCAACGCTTGCACATGGCCAAGAATGGCTTTTTTGTTGTCCAGCAAACGGCTGACCAGAGTCTGGTCCGCCGTATTCAGTTGATTTTCATGTTGCTTGAGCAAGTTCAGCGCATGCTCGATTTGCGCCACGACATCCTTGGCCGAGGCCAGCGCCTCCTTCTGCGTGGTGACCTGCGGCAAGAAATCCGCGTGGGTACCCGGCGCTGCCAGTACCTGATGCATTTCCCCCAGGCGCTGGCCGAGCATAGCGGCGAAATCTTTCAGTTCGCCGAGCGCGTTGTAATGTTGCTCCTGCTCGGACACCGCGTCGGCCAGTTCATCGCGAAGCGCCCGCTCGAGATTGTTCCGGGTCCACTCCCAGGCGTCCCCCTGATTGCTCAGGTAGCCTTGGGCAATCATCAGCAAGTTGTCTTGACCCGCTGCATCCCGACGCACCACGGCCCCCAGCAATGGCGAAATATTGCCGAACCCGGCTTGCGTCAGGTAAGCACTCATCTCCAGTTCAGGATGCACCCCGGAAGCGACCTTGCGGATCAACTTCAGCACCAGGCTGTTGCCGATCACCACCGAACTATTGGACTGTTCCGCGGACAGGTAGCGCACCGGCGACTCGGCGTTGAGGCCGAGCTTTTCCAGCTCGGCGGTGGACTCGAAACGGATGTCGCCATCGCTGGAATTCAACACGGTGCCGGCCTGAATGCCCTGCAACACGGCATGCACGAAGGTTTCCAGGCTGAAGGCATCGGTGATCAAGCCGACCTGGCGTCCGCGCCGCACCCGCGACAACGCCAATTGCTGCGGCAACGGCGTACCGACCTGGTCTTCCGGGATAAAGCCGAACGGCAACTGGTAGCGGCTGCTCTGGCCACCGCTGGTGACCTTGATCTCACTGAACAGCACCGGATGCTGCGGATCGCCAAATCGGACGCCATAGGCCAGATCGACCTGCTCGATGGCGGCGTCCTTGCCGGCGAACCAGCGGCGGTTCTGCAGCCAGTTCGGCAGGATGCTTTGCTCCAGTGTGGTCCTCGACGGCGCTTCGAGCAGTTCTTCCATGCGTTTTTTCAGCACCAGCGTAGTGAAGTCCGGCAGGCTTTGTGCGGGCTCCACGTGCCAGCTGGGCATCTGGTTTTCCGCGGCGAGGCCGAACCAGTAAAAGCCGTAAGGCGCCAGCGTCAGGAGGAAATTCAGCTGGCCGATGGGCGGGAACGCGTTACCCCCGAGCATTTCCACTGGCACCATGCCGACGTAGGCCGACAAATCCAGCTCGGCGGCCTGGGCACTGCGCGACACGTTGGCCACGCACAGAATGACTTCGTGCTTGCCGTCCACCCCGGTGTATTCACGTGTGTAGGCCAGAATTCGCCGGTTGCTGGGCGACAGCATCTTCAAGGTACCGCGCCCGAACGCCTTGGATTGCTTGCGCACAGCCAGCAGGCGGCGGGTCCAGTTCAACAACGAATGCGGGTCGCCGGCCTGGGTTTCGACGTTGACCGACAGATAACCGTATTGCGGGTCCATGATCGGCGGCAGCACCAGGCTGGCCGGGTCGGCGCGGGAGAAACCGCCGTTGCGGTCGATGGACCATTGCATCGGCGTGCGCACACCATCGCGGTCGCCGAGGTAGATGTTGTCGCCCATGCCGATCTCGTCGCCGTAATACAGGGTCGGCGTACCGGGCATGGACAGCAGCAGGCTGTTGAGCAACTCGACCCGACGGCGGTCGCGCTCCACCAATGGTGCCAGACGGCGGCGAATCCCCAGATTGATCCGCGCGCGGCGGTCGGCGGCATAGTAATTCCACAGGTAGTCGCGTTCTTTGTCGGTGACCATTTCCAGGGTCAGCTCATCGTGATTGCGCAGGAAGATCGCCCATTGGCAGTTGGCGGGAATATCCGGGGTCTGGCGCAGAATATCGGTGATCGGGAAGCGATCTTCCTGGGCCAGCGCCATGTACATGCGCGGCATCAACGGGAAGTGAAAGGCCATGTGGCATTCGTCGCCGTTCAGACCTTTTTTATCGGTTTCGCCGAAGTACAGCCGGGTGTCTTCCGGCCACTGATTGGCCTCGGCCAGCAGCATGCGGTCGGGGTAGTTGGCGTCGATTTCGGCGCGGATCCTTTTCAGGACGTCGTGGGTTTCCGGCAGGTTCTCGTTGTTGGTGCCGTCGCGCTCGATCAGGTAGGGAATCGCGTCCAGACGCAGGCCGTCGATGCCCATGTCGAGCCAGTAGCGCATCACCGACAGCACCGCTTTCATGACTTGCGGATTATCGAAATTCAGGTCCGGCTGGTGGGAGTAGAAACGGTGCCAGAAGTATTGGCCGGCGACCGGGTCCCAGGTCCAGTTGGACTTTTCGGTGTCGAGGAAAATGATGCGGGTGCCGTCGTATTTCTGATCGTCATCGGACCACACGTAGAAGTCCCGCGCTGCCGAACCGGGCTTGGCCTTGCGTGCGCGCTGGAACCACGGGTGCTGGTCGGACGTGTGGTTGATGACCAGCTCGGTGATCACCCGCAGGCCGCGCTTGTGCGCCTCGGCAATGAAACGCCGGGCATCGGCCATGGTGCCGTAGTCAGTGTGCACGCCACGGTACTCGGCGATGTCATAACCGTCGTCACGCCGTGGCGAAGGATAGAACGGCAACAGCCAGATGGTGTTGACGCCCAGGTCGGCGATGTAGTCGAGCTTGGCGATGAGGCCGGGAAAGTCGCCGATCCCGTCGTTGTTGGAGTCGAAATACGATTTGACGTGAACTTGATAGATCACCGCGTCCTTGTACCAGAGCGGGTCGTTGATGAACGTGGCTGCCTTGGGTTTCTTCGCCATGTGAAACTCCTGGTCGATTCGACTTGGCCACAGGGTCAGACGCTCTGCGGCGCTGGACCTTTCTGGCCTATGCGGTGATTCTCCAGATCCCGAACGGCTGGTATGCAGGGTCGATACGCATGAACTGGTTTTTGCCGTGCCAGGTCCAGCGATGGCCATTCATCAAGTCTTCGCCCTGGGTGCTGGCGTCGTCAGGCAGGCCCATTTCCCATAGCGGCAACTCGAAATTCGCCTCCTGCACGTTGTGCGGATCGAGGCTCACCGCCACCAGAATGAAGTTGCTGCCGTCAAAGCTGCGTTTACCGAAGTACAGGATGTTGTCGTTCCAGGCGTTGTAGACCTTCAGGCCCAGATGCGTGTGCAACGCCGGGTTCTGCCGGCGAATGCGGTTGAGTTGGGCGATCTCGGCAATGATGTTGCCCGGTGCATTGAAGTCCCTGGGGCGGATTTCGTACTTCTCGGAGTCGAGGTATTCCTCCTTGCCCGGCACCGGTGCCGACTCGCACAACTCAAACCCCGAATACATGCCCCACAAGCCCGAGCCCATGGCCGCCAGCACCGCGCGAATGAGGAACCCGGGACGCCCGGATTCATGCAGGAACGCCGGGTTGATGTCCGGTGTATTGACGAAAAAGTTCGGCCGGTAGCACTCGCGCCACGGCGATTCGTTGAGTTCGCTGAAGTAGCTCGCCAGTTCGGCCTTGGTGTTGCGCCAGGTGAAATAGGTGTAGCTCTGGGAATAACCGACCTTGCCCAGGCGCGCCATCATTGCCGGGGTGGTAAAGGCTTCGGCGAGGAAAATCACCTCGGGGTACAACGCCCGTACATCGGCGATCAACCATTGCCAGAACGGCAACGGCTTGGTGTGCGGGTTATCGACGCGGAAGATCTTCACGCCTTCCTCGACCCAGCCCACCACGATATCGCGCAACTCCACCCACAGGCTCGGAATTGCCTCAGGGGTATAGAAGTCGACGTTGACAATGTCCTGGTACTTCTTCGGCGGGTTCTCCGCGTACTTGATCGTGCCGTCGGGCCGCCAGTTGAACCAGCCAGGGTGTTGCTTGAGCCACGGATGGTCCTGGGAACACTGGATGGCGAAATCGAGGGCGATTTCCAGGCCATGGGCCGCGGCAGCTGCCACCAGTCGCCGGAAGTCGTCGCGGGTACCCAACTGCGAGTGAATCGCCTCGTGCCCACCCTCCTCGCTGCCGATCGCATAAGGGCTGCCCGGATCGTCGGGGCCCGCCGTCAAGGCGTTGTTCGGGCCTTTGCGGTAACTGCGCCCGATCGGATGGATCGGCGGGAAATACAGCACATCGAAGCCCATGTCCTGGATCATCGCCAGCCGTGAATGCACGTCATTGAAAGTGCCATGGCGCGCCGGATCGTCGGTGATCGAACGCGGGAACAATTCATACCAACTGGCGAACTGCGCCAGTTCGCGCTCCACATCCACCGGGTACTCCGGGCTCAGGCTCAAGTACGCACGATGTTCGACGCGAGCCATGAGGTCGGCACTACGTTGGTGCAAAAACAGTGCGACCTGCTCGGCTTCAAGCAGTCCTGACAATTCATGGTGCAAGGCTGCCAATTGCTCGCTGAGCTGCCCTTCGCTGCGTTCGGCGGCTTGCTGCACATGCATCCGCCCTTCCTGCAGTTCCAGGCTGACCGGAACGGCAGCCGCATGTTTCTTTTCCAGCTCATAACGAAAACTGGCGAACTGATCGATCCAGGCTTCGATACAGAACAGATAGCGGCCCTGGCTGTCGACACGGAACTGCCCTTGCCAACCGTTGTTGCCCAGGTCGACCATGACAGCGCTTTGCCAGACGTCATCGTCGTCGGCCCGCCAGCGCACGCGAACCGCCAGCTTGTCATGCCCGTCGGCGAAGACCTTGGCCGTCACCAGCACATCCTGCCCCACCACCGCCTTGACCGCGAACTGCCCGCCTTCAAGGGTCGGCATGATGTTTTCGATGACGATACGCGGCAGCAACAGCGCCTGCGACAGCGGCATGTGCGGGTTGTAGCTCAACTCAGTCGGTTTTTCAGCCGTCATCGAGCCTCTCTCCTTTACGCCCCATGGACGCGCTTGTGTCTGGTTGTCATCGACATCGGTAGATCCTTCGCCGAATGAACTCACTTAGGTTCCGAGCGATGGACATCGGCAAAGTTCAGAGCAATTGGCTGGAATCAAATCCCAAACGCTGTGGTCAACGAACTTAAGCACGACTCACGCCATGTGCCACTGTAGGTTAGATTCATGACCAATCCATTCCCGGCCGAAACACCCGACCCGAATATCGACAACCCGGTCATCCTGCCGACCGATCCGTAACCGGTGCCTGAGCAGGATCCACCAGGCGCCGCCCCACCGCCACAGGAAAAGCCACCGACGACTATGCCGCCGGTGATCGTCCCCCCCTGATGCCCAATGTCGCCCTTGAGTTTTTCGCGAGCAGGCTCGCTCCTACAGTGAGTCGGTGATTTGACCGGGATTGATCTGCACCCCTCGCCGCTGTTTTGGCCAGGCCCTTTGAACCGGCTGCAGCAGGTGCTTCAACTTGTCGCAGGTCAGGCAAACAGTGCCATCTGATCCGCTTTTTATCGCCATACCTGAGTCTGTTATGCAAACAGATCGACGCTCATAGTGCTCATGCCTGATGGAGGCTGATGAGCGAAAGACCATGAGCGAAAGAATCCCCGTCCGAACCGTAGAAACATTCGAGCCTTCGCGTCCAAAGACGAAGGCCAAGACCAGCGACAACCTGATCCACACCCGCAGCTTCACCGGGCTGTTTCGCAACCTGCGCATCAGCGGCGCGGGTTTTCTGTTTGTGCTGTTCTTCGGCACGGTGTGGTTGAACTGGGGCGGTCGCCAGGCGGTGCTCTGGGATCTGTCCGAAAGCAAATTCCATATCTTTGGTGCGACCTTCTGGCCGCAGGACTTCATCCTGCTGTCGGCGTTGTTGATCATTGCCGCGTTCGGTCTGTTTGCGATCACCGTGTTCGCGGGGCGGGTCTGGTGCGGCTACACCTGCCCGCAAAGTTCGTGGACCTGGATCTTCATGTGGTGCGAGAAGATCACCGAAGGCGAACGCAACCAGCGGATCAAGTTGCAAGCTGCGCCCTGGGGCCTGAACAAACTGATGCGTCGAGCGGCCAAGCACACCTTGTGGCTGGCCATCAGCCTGCTGACCGGCCTGACCTTCGTCGGCTACTTCACGCCGATCCGGCCGTTGGCCGAAGAGCTGCTGACCTTGCAAATGGGCGGCGTCAGCCTGTTCTGGGTGTTGTTCTTTACCGGCGCCACGTACATCAATGCCGGCTGGCTGCGTGAAGCGGTGTGCATGCACATGTGCCCCTACGCGCGGTTCCAGAGCGTGATGTTCGACAAGGACACCCTGACCATTTCCTACGACGTGGCCCGAGGCGAAAACCGTGGCCCGCGCAAACGCGAGGTCAAGCCCGCCGAAGTCGGCCTGGGCGATTGCATCGATTGCCAGCTGTGCGTACAGGTCTGCCCGACCGGCATCGACATCCGCGATGGCTTGCAGATGGAGTGCATCGGTTGCGCCGCCTGCATCGACGCCTGCGATTCGATCATGGACAAAATGGGCTACGCCCGCGGATTGATCAGCTACACCTCCGAGCACCAGTTGCAGGGCGGCAAGACACACCTGTTGCGCCCACGCCTGATCGGCTACACCGCCGTCCTGCTGGTGATGATCGCCGCGCTGGTGGTGGCACTGGTGGAACGGCCGATGGTCTCGCTCGACGTCAGCAAGGACCGCGGCCTGTTCCGCGAGAACAGCCAGGGGCAGATCGAAAACATCTACAGTCTGAAGGTGATCAACAAGACCCAGCAGCGTCAGGACTATCAATTGCAACTGGTCGATGCCGACGGCTTCGAGTTGCAGGGCAAGACTGGGTTGAGCCTGGCACCGGGCGAGATCGTCGATGTGCCGGTGTCGGTGGTGATGCTCACGGAGCGTCCGGCCAGCAGTTCGCAGAGCCTCAGCTTCAAGGTGGTCGACAGCGATGAGCCTGGCGTCTACAGCGTGGCGAAGAGCCGGTTTGTTGCGCCGATGAATCGCTGAGCCTTTACACTGCGGTGCTGCCATTCGCGAGCAGGCTCGCTCCCACAAAAAACAGCGCAATGTCTGTAGGAGCGAGCCTGCTCGCGATGAATTCACCTCGATTTCCAGTCAGACCTCAATCGGGCTATTGATGAAACGCTACGAAAAATTCGCCGACGACATTGCAGAACTGATCCGCACCGGCGTCCTCGGCCCCGGCCAGCGTGTGCCATCGGTGCGCTACGCCAGCCAGACCTACGGTGTCAGCCCGTCGACGGTGTTCCAGGCCTACTACCTGCTGGAGCGTCGCGGGCTGATCCGTGCCCGTCCGCGCTCCGGTTACTTCGTCAACGCCCATGCGCCCCGGCCGTTTTCCGAACCGGAGATCAGCAATCAGGTCAACGAGTCCACCGAAGTCGACGTCAGCGAACTGGTGTTCTCGGTACTCGACTCGATCAAGGACCCGAACACCGTGCCCTTCGGCTCGGCGTTCCCCAGCCCGACGTTGTTCCCCCTGAAGCGCTTGTCCCGCTCCCTGGCCAGCGCCAGCCGCGAAATGGACCCGCGCATGGTGGTCACCGACATGTCGCCCGGCAACCCGCAATTGCGCCGGCAGATCGCCCTGCGCTACATGGTCGGCGGGCTGATGCTGCCCATGGAGGAACTGCTGATCACCAACGGTGCGCTGGAAGCCCTCAACCTGTGCCTGCAAGCGGTGACACAGCCCGGCGATCTGGTGGCCATCGAAGCTCCGGCGTTCTACGCCTGCCTGCAAGTGCTTGAACGGCTGAAACTCAAAGCCGTGGAAATCCCCGTGCACCCGCGCGATGGCATCGACCTCGGCGTGCTCGAACAAACCCTGGAGCGCCACCCGATCAAGGCCTGTTGGTGCATGACCAGCTTCCAGAACCCGATGGGCTCGACCCTGCCCGAGGCCAAGAAACAGCAGCTCGTGGCACTGCTGCGCCGCCATCAAGTGCCGCTGATCGAAGACGATGTCTACGCCGAACTCTATTACGGCCAGCAAGCACCGAAACCGGCCAAGGCCTTCGATACCGAAGGCCTGGTGATGCACTGTGGTTCGTTCGCCAAGAGCCTGGCCCCCGGTTACCGCATCGGCTGGGTCGCCGCCGGGCGTTATGCGCAGAAAATCGAACGACTGAAACTCATGACCTCGCTGTGTGCGTCGATGCCGGCACAGGCGGCCATCGCCGATTACCTGCAACACGGCGGCTACGACCGGCATCTGCGCAAACTGCGTCACGCACTGGAAGACCAGCAAAGCGCCATGCTTGCCGCCATCGCCCGGTATTTCCCGGCACAGACACGGGTCAGTCAGCCGGCGGGCGGGTACTTTTTATGGCTGGAATTGCCGGAGCAGATGGATTCGCTGAAGTTGTTTCAGATGGCACTGGCGCAAGGCATCAGCATTGCGCCGGGGCCGATCTTTTCCCCGGCGCAGCGGTTCAGGAATTGTATTCGGTTGAATTACGGGAGCCCTTGGGATGAGGCTGCGGAGAGGGCGATGGAGACGCTGGGGCGGATTGTGCGTTCGTTCTGAGGGTTAGATGTTGTCAGTGCTGACGTCTTCGCGGGCAAGCCCGCTCCCACAGGATTTGTGTCGTTCACAAGTTTTTTGATCAACACAGTTCATTGTGGGAGCGGGCTTGCCCGCGAAGGGGCCAGAACCAACAACGCAAACCTCAGATCAACGCCCGCCACCCAAATCGACAAACGTCCCCGTCGCATAAGACGCCTTGTCCGACAGCAACCACACAATCGCCTCCGCCACTTCATCCGGCCGGCCGCCCCGCGCCATCGGAATCGCCGATTCCAGTTTGCTGACCCGATCCGGGTCGCCGCTCAAGGCATGGAAATCGGTATGGATGTAGCCGGGGCGTACCGCGTTGACGCGAATCCCCTCGCCTGCCACTTCCTTGGACAGGCCGATGGTGAAGGTGTCCAGCGCGCCTTTGGAGGCGGCGTAGTCGACGTACTCGTTGGGCGAGCCCAGACGCGCGGCCACCGAGGACACGTTGACGATGCTGCCGCCCTGCCCGCCGTGTTTGGGCGACATGCGCAGGATCGCGTGCTTGGCGCAGAGGATCGGCGCCAGGACGTTGGTTTTCATGATTTTCAGAATGCGGAACTCGGACATTTCGTCGACCCGGGACTTTTGTCCGACGGTGCCGGCGTTGTTCACCAGCGCGGTAACCCGGCCCAGTTCACTGTCTACCCGATGGAACAGCGCGATGACTTCGTCTTCGATGCTGACGTCGGCCCGCACCGCAATGGCTTGCGCACCGAGGGCGCGGACTTGCTCCAGCACGCCGAGTGCAGCCTGTTCATCAGCCTGATAGTTGATGCAGATCCGATAGCCCTGCGCGGCGGCCAACAGGGCGGTGGCGGCACCGATGCCGCGGCTGCCGCCGGTGATGACGATGACTTTGTCCATGCGAGCTTTCCCCCAATTCAAAGCTTAAGCGGTCGGGGCAAGAATAACCGCCATTGGCGGTTTTTGCATGGCTACACATCAGCTGTCATGTCATCGACATTTCGCGCTCGGGACGGGCTTTCAACTGCTCGACCAATTGCTCCCCGCGATGGATTTCCACCATGAAACCCGCAGCCGGCAGTGGGTGCCCCAGCAGGTAACCCTGCAACGAATCGCAACCGAGCTTCGTCAGAAAGTCCTGCTGCACACCCGTCTCCACACCTTCGGCGACGATGCGCAACCCCAACGCCTGGCCGAGGGCCACGATGGCCGAGACGATAGCGGCGTCATCGCTGTCGCGCTCCAGGTCGCGGACAAAACCGCGATCGATCTTCAGTTCGTTGGCCGGCAGGCGCTTGAGGTACATCAAACTCGAATAGCCAGTGCCAAAATCGTCGATGGACAGGTCGACGCCCATTTCCGACAGTTCCTGAAGCACTGTCATGCTCGCATCGGCATCGCTCATGGCGGTGGTTTCAGTGATTTCCAGGGTCAGGCTGTTGGCCGGCAGATGATGAGTCGCCAGCGCCTTGGCGACACTCTGGACCAACCCGCTATGGCAGAACTGAATGGCCGAAAGGTTCACCGCGATGCGCCAATCGGTATAGCCCAGCACGTACCAATCGCGCATCTGCCGGCACGCTTCGTTGAGCACCCACTCACCGATCGGAATGATCAGCCCGGTCTTTTCCGCCAGCTCGATGAATTTGTCCGGCAACAGCATCCCGTGCGTCGGATGCTCCCAGCGCAACAAGGCTTCGGCGCCCACCGGCCGGCCATTGGCCGCGTCGAACTTGGGCTGGTAATGCAGGCTGAATTGCTGATGTTCCAGGGCATTGCGCAGGTCCTGCAGCAATTGCAGCTGTTTGCGGGCGTTACTGTTCATCGAGGCATCGAAAAAGCTGTAGCCGTTTTTACCCGAACCCTTGGCGTGATACATCGCCGCGTCGGCGTTCATCAGCAATTCGTGGGCGGACTGCCCGTTACCCGGGTAGAGCGCGATGCCGACACTGGCGGAAATGTGCAAATCATGTTCGGCAACCCGGAACGCCCGCGCAATCAAGCCGACCTGGCGGGCCGCGAGGTTCAAGGCGTCGTTCTGTTCGGTCAATTGCACCAGCAACACGAACTCGTCACCGCCGATCCGCGCCAGGGTGTCCTGGCTGCGCAGGTCTTCGCGCAGGCGCTGGGCCACTTCACGCAACAGCAGATCACCCATATGGTGGCCAAAGGCATCGTTGACCGGTTTGAAGCCGTCCAGATCGATGAACATCAGGGCAAAGCAGCCCCCCTCTTCCCGGACCCGCGACATCGCCTGATCGATACGATCGGCCAGCAGCATCCGGTTCGGCAACCCGGTCAGGGTGTCGTGCAGGGCCAGTTGGGTCAGTTCACGGTTGGCCTCGGTCAGCGACTGAGCCAGGCTCGCGGTGCGGGCTTCCAGGCGCGCATCGAGGATCGAGGTCAGCAAGGCAATGCTCAGCACCGCCAGCGTGGTGACCAGCACCAGGTTGTCCAGGCCATTGCCGGTCAGGCCATTGACCGCCGCCCCGCAAAAACTGCCATCGGCAAAGCGCGCGGCGGCCATCCCGGTGTAGTGCATGCCGACGATGGCGATGCCCATGATCACGGCGGCCCCGCCACGGATCAGACGGACATAAGGCGTGTGCTGGCGCAAATGGAAAGCGATCCACAATGCCGCACCCGATGCAGCGACCGCGATCAGCAGCGAGGCGCCGAACAGCGTCGGATCGTAGTCGATGCCCGGTTGCAAAAGCATGGCGGCCATGCCGGTGTAGTGCATCGCGCTGATGCCGGCGCCCATGACCAACGCGCCGAAGGCCAATTGCCAGGCCGGCAATTGTGGTTGGCTGACCAGCCACAGCGCAAAACCGCTGGAGAGCACTCCGATCAGCAGCGACAACAAGGTGATCGCGCCGTCGTACCCCAGGTCGATCGGTAACTTGAACGCGAGCATGCCGATAAAGTGCATCGACCAGATGCCGATGCCCATGGCAATGGCTCCGCCCGCGGTCCACAAATGCACGGCGCGGCCTTTGGCCGTGGCAATGCGTCCGGTCAGGTCGAGTGCGGTATAGGACGCGAGAATCGCTACGCAGAGGGAAATGATGACCAGGGTGGGGGAATAGCTACCGATGAGCATGGGGACTTCTCGCGAATGCCCCCTTTAATGTTATTGATTCTCGCTGGGGGAAAATGCGGCGATTGTACTGATTCCGATTAAGAACGCACTCAGAAAATAAGCAAAAGGCCATCAGTCCGATGAAACGCTTGTTTTAAGGTTAAACATTAACTCTCGTCGAGCGCAAAACCCTGTAGGAGCTGGCTTGCCAACGAAGAGGTCATCAGGTCCAACATTGTTGTCGCCTGACACACTGCCTTCGCTGGCAAGCCAGCTCCTGCAGGGATTGCAGCGTTCAACGACGACGCTATTGGCTATCGCTCACCTGAAGCTGCCCATCCCAGCCTCCCCCCAACGCGGCAATCAATTGCACGCTGGCAATCAGGCGGCTTTGCAGCAGGTCCAGATTGCTACGCTCATTGCTCAGCGCCGCCGCCTGGGTCACCACCACATCGATGTACGCGATCAAACCGGCCTTGTACTGGTTCTGGGTCAGGCGCAACGATTCACGGGCGGCGTCCAGCGCCTGCTGGCGCACGACGGCTTCGTCCTGAAGCACCTTGAGCTGCACCAGGAAGTTTTCCACTTCGCGGAATCCATCCAGCACGGTCTGGCGATATTTGGCCACTGTTTCGTCATAGGCCGCCTCACTGCGGTCGACCTCAGCCGAGCGCTGCCCGCCGTCGAACAGGGTCATGGCCAACTGCGGCCCGACTGACCAGAAACGGTTCGGCAGGCTGATCCAGTTGGCATAGGTGCTGCTGCTGTAACCGCCGTTCATGTTCAATGTCAGGTCGGGGTAATAGGCGGCCTTGGCCACACCGATGTTGGCGTTGGCGGCCATCACTGAACGCTCGGCGGAAGCGATGTCCGGGCGACGTTCCAGCAACTGCGAAGGCAGCGCCGGCGGTACTTGCGGCAACTGCGGAATGTCCTGGCTTTCCGCCAGGCTGAACTCCGCCGGCGGCAAGCCGATCAGCACGGCGATGGCGTTCTCGAACTGGGCGCGTTGCCAGATCAGGTCGACCATATCGGCTTCGGTGCTCTTGAGCTGCGTCTGGGCCTGGGCCACCGCGTCCTTGCCGGATACGCCGGCACGGTACTGGTTCTCGGTCATCTTCAGCGATCGCTGATAAGCCTCGACGGTGTCTTGAAGCAGGCGCTTCTGGCCATCGATCACGCGCAATTGCAGATAGTTCTGCACCAGTTCCGACTGCTGGCTCAGGCGCATCGCGGCCAGATCGGCAAAGCTGGCCTGGGCATTCGCAGTATCGGCTTCGAGGCCGCGGCGCAGCTTGCCCCATACATCGGCCTCCCAACTGACGCCCACCTGCGCCGAGTAGGTATTGCGAATACCACTGGACGAACTGCTCAGGCTGGAGCTGCTGCTGCCGGTGCCCTGGCTTGAACGGTTCTTGCTGACGTTCAGGTCGACCGTCGGAAAAAACGCCCCGCGTGCGCTACGTACCAAGGCCTGGGCCTGACGATACTGGGCTTCGGACTGGGCGACGGTCTGGTTGGAGCTATTGAGTTTTTCGATCAGGCCATTGAGCTGCCGGTCACCATACAACTCCCACCACGCGCCGCGCGCCAAGGCATCGCTCGGGTTGGCCTGGCGCCAGCCCTCTGCCGCCTTGTACTGCGCCGGCTCAGCGGTTTGCGGGCGCTGGTAATCCTGGCCGACGGCGCAGGCACTGAGCATCGCCACGCACAGTGACAGGCTCAACAGACGCGAGCCTCGAGCCGTGAGCAGCGGTGCAGCCAGGTTGAAAAGCGAACGTTCAGTCATAGCGGAGTTTCCAGAGCAGCATCGGTACGCACCCCACGCCATTTATTGAAGCGATGGCGCAGTTTGTCGAGATAGAGGTAAACCACCGGGGTGGTGTAAAGCGTCAGCACCTGGCTGAAGATCAGCCCGCCGATGATGGTCAGGCCCAGCGGCTGGCGCATTTCCGCCCCTTCGGCGCGGCTCAGCAGCAACGGCAAGGCACCGAGGATCGCCGCCAGGGTGGTCATCAGGATGGGTCGCAAACGTTGCAGGCAGGCGTTGCGAATCGACTCCAGCGGTGCCATGCCCTGGTGGCGTTCCAGTTGCAGCGCCAGGTCGATCATCAGAATGGCGTTTTTCTTCACCACGCCGATCAACAGAAACAGCCCCAGCAAGGAAATCAGGCTGAACTCGCCGCCCAGCGCATAGATCGACAGCAATGCGCCGACCCCGGCCGACGGCAGGGTGGACAGGATGGTCAGCGGATGAATGTAGCTCTCGTACAGCACCCCCAGCACCAGATACACCGCCACCAGCGCGCCGAGAATCATGAACGGCTGGCTTTTCTGCGTGGCGGCAAAGGCATCGGCGGTGCCGGCCATTTTCACGATCACGTCTTCCGGCAAGCCCACCTTGGCAATCGCCCGCTCGATGGCGGCGGTACCCTGCTCCACCGTCACACCTTCGGCCATGTCGAAGGAAATGCTTTCCGAAGCAAACTGGCCTTCGTGGCTGACCCGATCGTCTTCCAGGCTGTTTTCGTAATGCGCGATGGTCGACAGCGGGATCCGCGCGCCGTCAGCGGTGATCACCTGGACCTGCTTCAGGGTGATCGGGTCCTGGGCGTACTTCGGATTGACCTCCATCACCACCTGATATTGGTTGAGACTGTCGTAGATGGTCGAAATCTGCCGCTGGCTGTAGGCGTTGTTCAGCACCGCCGTGACCATGTCCATGTCGACACCCAGGCGCTTGGCCTGGTCACGGTCGACGATCAGGGTCACCTGCCGGGCACCCCGGCCTTCCCGTGCATCGATCGCCGTCAGCTCCGGCAAGGCCCGGAGCGCGGTGACGACCTTCGGATACCACTCGCGCAACGCCCCCAGATCCCCGCTTTGCAGGATGTACGAGTATTGCGAGGTGGTCTGCTCACGGCCACCGCCGAATTGCAGGTCCTGGTCCGCCATGAGCATCAGTTGTGCACCGGGGACCTTGGGCATTTCCTTGCGCAGGCGCTCGATGACTTTCTGCGCGGAAATGTTGCGTTCCTTGATCGGCTTCAGGCGCACCAGCATGAAGGCGTTGTTGGTGCCGTTGGTACCGCCGATGAACCCGGCGACGCTTTCGACCGCCTCATCCTTCAACACGGCCCGACGGAAAATCTCCATCTTCGGCTGCATCACACTGAACGAAAGACCGTCGTCGCCGCGCACGAAACCGATCAGTTGACCGGTATCCTGCTGCGGCATAAATGTTTTAGGAACAACAATATACAAGGCAATGTTCACCCCAATTGTCACGAACAGACTGAGCAAGGTCAGGCGCTTGTGACGCAGCACCCAGTCGAGGCTGGTGGCGTATTTGCCGACCATCCAGTCGTTGGTCCGCTGGCTCCAGCGTTGCAGGCGGTTCTCCTGCCCGGGCGTATGCGGTTTGAGCCAGCGTGCGCAGAGCATTGGGGTCAGGGTCAGCGAGACCAGCAAAGAGACCACGATGGCCGCCGCCAGGGTGATGGAGAATTCGCGGAACAGGCTTTCAATGATCCCGCCCATGAACAGGATCGACAGGAACACCGCCACCAGCGACACGTTCATCGACAACAAGGTAAAACCGACTTCCTGGGCACCGAGGTACGCGGCCCTCATCGGCCGTACGCCTTTGTCGATGTGCCGGGAGATGTTCTCCAGCACCACGATGGCATCGTCCACCACCAGCCCGGTGGCCAGAATCAGCGCCATGAGCGACAGGTTGTTCAACGAAAAGCCGTAGAGGTACATCACGGCAAAGGTGCCAACCAGCGACACCGGCACGGCCAGGGTCGGGATCAACGAGGCGCGGAAGTTACCGAGGAACAGGAACACCACCAGAATCACCAGCGCCACGGCGATCAGCAGGGTCATTTCCGCTTCGTGCAGCGTCGCCTTGATGACGGGCGAGCGGTCCATGGCCAGGTTCAGCTTGACGCTGGCCGGCAACACCGCCTGCAACGCCGGCAACTGGGCCTTGATCTCGTTGACCGTCTCGATGATGTTGGCGCCCGCCTGGCGGTTGATCACCAGCAGCACCGCGGCGTCGTCGTTGAAGAAACCACTGTTGTAGCGGTCCTCGACGCCATCGCTGACTTTCGCCACATCCTTCAGGCGCAGGGCCGCGCCGCCGTTGTAGTGGATGATCAGCGACTCGTAGTCCTTGGCTTTTTCCAACTGGTCGTTGGCCTGGACCTGCCACAGCCGTTGATCGTCTTCCACCGAGCCCTTGGGCCGGCGCACGTTGGCATTGGCGATGGTGTTGCGCACATCGTCCAGGGCCACGCCGTACTGGTTCAGCGACTGCGGCTCCAGCTCGATACGTACCGCCGGCAGGGAACTGCCGCCGATCTGCACCTCGCCGACGCCCTGCACCTGGGACAGGCTCTGGGACAGGATCGTCGAGGCGAGGTCGTAGAGCTGGCCTTTTTCCAGCACATCCGACGTCAGCGACAGCACCATGATCGGCGCCTGGGACGGGTTGACCTTCTTGTAGGTCGGCATGCTGCGCATCCCGCTCGGCAGCAGGTTGCGCGAGGCGTTGATGGCCGCTTGCACTTCCCGCGCCGCACCGTTGATGTCGCGATCCAGGTCGAACTGCAGGATCACCCGGGTCGATCCCTGGCTGGACCGGCTGCTCATGGTGTTGACCCCGGCAATGGCGCCGAAGGAACGTTCCAGCGGCGTGGCCACCGTCGACGCCATCACCTCGGGGCTGGCCCCGGGCAGGCTGGCCTGGACCACGATCACCGGAAAGTCCATTTGCGGCAGCGGCGATACGGGCAGCAAACCGAAACTCACGCCGCCCAAGAGCATGATTGCCAGGCTCAGCAACATGGTCGCGACCGGGCGCTTGATGAAAGGTCCTGAAAGGTTCATGGCTGCTCAACCGCTTCCACGGACTCAGGCTTGCGGCCCCAGCGCCGACCGAGACGGTCGAAGTAGAGGTAGATCACAGGCGTGGTGAACAACGTCAGGATCTGGCTCAGCAGCAGGCCACCAACCATCACCAGACCCAGCGGCTGGCGCAGTTCCGCGCCGGATCCGGTGGCCAGCATCAGCGGCACGGCACCGAACAAGGCCGCCAGGGTGGTCATCAGAATCGGCCGGAAACGCAGCAAGGCCGCCTGGTAGATGGCCGTCTGCGGGTCCATGCCCTGATTGCGCTCGGCGTCGAGGGCGAAGTCGATCATCATGATCGCGTTCTTCTTCACGATGCCGATCAGCAGAATGATGCCGATGATCGCGATCATCCCCAGGTCATTGCCGCTGAGGATCAACGCCAGCAAGGCGCCCACCGCCGCCGAAGGCAAGGTCGACAGAATGGTGATCGGGTGGATATAGCTCTCGTAGAGCACCCCCAGCACGATGTACATGGTCACCACCGCCGCGAGAATCAGCAGCAGCGTGCTCGACAACGAGGCCTGGAAGGCTTCGGCCGCGCCCTGGAACTGGGTCTGCACGCCAATCGGCATGCCGATGTCCTTCTGCACCTGCTCGATGATTTGCACCGCATGCCCCAACGCCACGCCGGGCGCCAGGTTGAACGACATCATCACCGCCGGGAACTGGCCGATGTGGGTGATCGCCAGTTGCGCCTGGCGTTCTTCGATATGCGCCAGGCTGGACAATCGCACCTGACCGCCATCGGTGGTCTTGACGTGGATCTGGTTCAACGCATCCGGGCCGATCTTCTCGCCGGACTGCGATTGCAGGACCACGCGGTACTGGCTCGCCTGGGTATAAATCGTGGAAATTTGCCGCTGGCCGAAGGCGTCGTAGAGCGCATCGGTGATGTTCGACACCGACACCCCGACCCGCGACGCCGCATCGCGGTCGATCACCAGATAGACCTGCAAGCCCTTGTCCTGCAAATCGCTGGCTACGTCGGTCAGTTCGGGACGGTCGGCCAAGGCCTCGACCAGACGCCCGCTCCACAGGCTCAGCAACTCCGAGTCCGGTGACGACATGCTGAACTGGTACTGCGTGCGGCTGACCCGGTCTTCAATGGTCAGGTCCTGCACCGGCTGCATGAACAGACGGATGCCAACCAGCTTGTCCAGCTCTGGTTGCAGGCGGGCAATCACCTGCGTTGCGCTCAGGTTGCGGTCGTGATGCGACTTGAGATTGATCAGCAATCGCCCGCTGTTGAGGGTCGAGTTGTCGCCATCCACGCCAATGTAGGAGGACAGGCTCTCGACGGCCGGGTCAGCCAGAATGACCTTGGCCAGTTCCTGCTGGCGCTCGCTCATGGCCGCAAAGGAAATCGATTGCGGCGCTTCGGAAATACCCTGGATGACGCCGGTGTCCTGCACCGGGAAGAAGCCCTTGGGCACCACCATGTACAGGAATACCGTCAGCGCCAAGGTGCCAATGGCCACCATCAGGGTCAGCGGCTGGTGCTTGAGTACCCACTGCAACTTGCGCCCGTAGGCGGCGATCATCCAGTCGATGAACGCACCGCTGGCCCGGTAGAACCGGCCCTGCTCGGCTTCCTTGGGTTCTCGTTTGAGCAACCGTGCGCACATCATCGGCGTCAGGGTCAGGGAGACGACCAGGGAAATCAGGATCGCCACCGCCAGGGTGATGGCGAACTCGCGGAACAAGCGCCCGACCACATCTGCCATGAACAGCAGCGGGATCAGTACGGCGATCAGCGACAAGGTCAGGGAGATCAGGGTGAAACCGATCTGTTTGGCGCCTTTGAGTGCTGCGTTCAGCGGGCTGTCGCCCTCCTCGATGAAACGCGCAATGTTCTCGAGCATGACGATCGCATCGTCCACCACGAAACCGGTGGCGATGGTCAGGGCCATCAAGGTCAGGTTGTTGACCGAGAACCCTGCCAGGTACATCACGCCGAACGTACCGATCAGCGACAGTGGCACGGCCACCGAAGGAATGATCGTGGCGCTGGCGCGACGCAGGAACAGGAAGGTGACCATGACCACCAGGGCGATGGCGATCAGCAATTCGTGCTGCACGTCCTTGACCGAGGCGCGGATGGTCTGGGTGCGGTCGGTCAGCACCACCACGTCGAGGCCGGCCGGCAGGTTATCGGTGATGCTCGGTAGCAGGGCCTTGATCCGGTCCACCACCTCGATCACGTTGGCGCCGGGCTGGCGCTGGATGTTCAGCAGCACCGCCTGGTTCTCGTTGGCCCACGCAGCGAGCCGCTCGTTCTCGGCGCCGTCGACGATTTCCGCCACGTCCTTGAGCCGCAACGGCGCACCGTTGGCGTAGGCCAGAATCAGGTTGGCGTAGTCCTTGGGCGACGTCAGCTGATCGTTGGCGTCGAGCATCGAGACCCGGGTCGGGCCATCGAAGTTGCCCTTGGGCTGGTTGACGTTGGAGGCGCCGATCAGCGTGCGCACGTCCGACAGGTTCAAGCCGTTGGCCGCCAGGGCCTCGGGGTTGACCTTGATCCGCACGGCCTGGCGCTGGCCGCCGGCAATGCTGACCATGCCGACACCGCTGATCTGGGCGATTTTCTGCGCCATGCGCGTATCGACCAGATCATTGAGCTTGGGCAGCAGCATGGTCTTGGAGGTGATAGCCAGTGTCAGCACCGGTGTATCGGCCGGGTTGACCTTGTTGTACACCGGCGGTGCCGGCAAGTCCTTGGGCAACAGGTTGGTGGCGGCGTTGATTGCCGCCTGCACCTGTTGCTCGGCAACGTCCATGTTGATGTCGAGGCTGAAGCGCAGGGTCAGCACCGAGGCACCGCCCGAACTGGTCGAGGCCATTTGCGTCAGGCCGGGCATCTGCCCGAACTGCCGTTCAAGTGGCGCAGTCACTGCGCTGGTCATGACGTCCGGGCTCGCGCCGGGATACAGGGTCATGACGCGAATGGTCGGGTAATCGACCTGAGGCAGCGCCGAAACCGGCAGCAGCCGATAAGCGATCAAACCGGCCAGAACAATGGCCAGCATGCTCAGCGTGGTGGCTACCGGGCGAAGGATGAACAGCCGCGAGAGATTCATGCGCCGCCCTTTTTCGCCTTGTCAGTGGTCACGGGCTCTGCCGCGTCTGCCGCCGACTTGCCTTGCAGGTGTTCGGTCGGCGTGGCCGGCACCTCCTGACTGTCGTTGACCACCTCCACGTCACTACCGTCTTTCAGGCGGTCGGTACCTTCCAGGACAACCCGCTCACCCGCCGACAGGCCTTCGGTGACCACGGTGTTCAGGCCATCGCTGGCGCCGACTTTCAACTGACGGATCTTGACCTTCTTGTCACCGTCCAGGGCATAGACGAACGTGCCGTTGGTGCCGAACTGGATTGCGGCGGAAGGCGCGAGCACTACGCGTTTGAGGGTGTCGGCCAACAGGCGCACGTTGACGAACTGATTGGGAAACAGCGACTGGTCACGGTTCTCGTAGCGGGCCTTGAACTTCAGGGTGCCGGTGGTGACGTCGATCTGGTTGTCCAGGCTCTGCAACACGCCGGTGGCTTGCAATTTGGTATCACCGCGATCCCAGGCTTCAGCCGGCAGCGTGGCGCCACTGCGATAACGGGCGAGCACGGTGTCGAGGCTGTTTTCCGGAAGGGTGAAGGCCACGCTGATCGGCTGCGTCTGGGTGATGATCGCCAATGCGGTGGTGTCGTTGGCGGCTACCAGGTTGCCGACGTCCAGTTGACGCAGGCCGACGCGACCGGTGATCGGGGCGCGGATCCTGGTGAATTCGAGGTTGAGCCTGGCGTCGTTGACCGCTGCCTGATTGGTCTTGACCGTGCCCTGGAACTGACCGACCAGCGCTTCGGCGGTGTCCAGGGTCTGCTTGGCAATGCTGTCCTCGCGGTACAGGCCGCGATAGCGCTCGACGTCAACCTGAGCGTTTTTCAGCTGCGCCTGATTCTGCAGCAAGGTGCCTTCGGCCTGAAGCAAGGCGTTCTGGTAAGGACGCGGGTCGATTTCGGCCAGCAGGTCGCCCGCCTTGACCATCTGCCCCTCTTCGAAATAGATCTTCACCAGCTCACCGCCGACGCGGCTGCGGACATTGATGGTGTTCAGCGCCGTGACCGTGCCCAGCGCCTTGAAATACAGCGGGAAGTCACCGGTAACTGCCGGGGCCACTCGCACCGGCACCGGCCCGGAAGCCCCGCCGAAACCCGGACGCATCCCCCCTGCCCGGCCGGTATGCCCGGCGACGGCTTTCTGCCCCACTGCCTCCTTGGGTGCAGCGCTGCCGGGCCAGAATTTCCAGCACAGAGCGGCGATGACCAACAGGACAAGCAGGCCGAACAGCCAGCGACGGGGACTACGGGAAGCGGAGGATTGCATTGAGTGACCAACCATTGGGCGCGTGGGCTTTTTTTGCATGAGACTGAACGATAAGCACTGGCGGGTTTTAAGCAAAGCGCCTTTACCGGCAATTTACCTTTGGCTTACGTAACAGGAGAATTATCCAAGACACTGAAACACAAATGAAAACGGCCTGGACAGGGCCAGGCCGTTAATAAGTGTAAAGGTACGCTTATTTCAGAACAGCGAGCGCCGCTTCGTAGTTCGGCTCGTCAGCGATTTCGCCAACCAGTTCGCTGTGCAGCACATTGTCGTTTTCGTCCAGTACCACCACGGCACGGGCGGTCAGGCCCTTGAGCGGGCCGTCAGCGATGGCTACGCCGTAGTTCTGGATGAACTCGGCACCGCGCAGGGTCGACAGGTTCTGTACGTTTTCCAGGCCTTCGGCACCGCAGAAACGCGCCTGGGCGAACGGCAGGTCAGCGGAAATGCACAGTACAACGGTGTTGGCGACGTCATTGGCCTGGGCGTTGAACTGGCGCACAGACTTGGCGCAGGTCGGGGTGTCGATGCTTGGGAAGATGTTCAGCACTTTGCGCTTGCCGGAAAAGTCTTTCAGGGTGACGTCGGACAGATTGCCGGCAACCAGGGAAAAGGCTGGCGCCTTGGAACCGGCTTGTGGCAGTTGGCCGTTGACTTGAACAGGAGTGCCTTTGAGAGTGACTTGAGCCATGAACGGAGTCCTTCTGAACGTTGTTGTAGAGAGTTTTGACGAGGCCGAAGTTAACCACGAAATTGTCCGACGACCTATGGTCAAACATAAATTGTCATGTATCAGGACACAAAACTGGATACAACCCACAATGGTCATATGTTTCGTGAGTGATCGCAATCCAGCGTACCCCCCTCACCTGCTGCTACCCGATGTTCATGACGAAAGGCACACGACACGTCATCGACGAAAACTTTTGTTAACACTCTGTCGAATTGCTCCACCGTCGTTCGACTATAAATCGAACCACTCAACTGCAACGGAGACGACAACATGCGATTCATGATCATCATCAAAGCCAGCCAGGACTCCGAAGCCGGCGTAATGCCCAGCCAGGAACTGCTGACCGCCATGGGCAATTACAACGAGGAACTGGCCAAGGCCGGCATCCTCCTTGCCGGCGAAGGCCTGCACCCCAGCAGCAAAGGCGCCCGCGTGCGCTTCTCCGGCGACAAGCGCACGGTGATCGACGGCCCGTTCATCGAAACCAGGGAACTGATCGCCGGCTTCTGGCTATGGCAGGTGAAATCAAAAGAAGAAGCCATCGAATGGGTCAAGCGCTGCCCCAACCCGATGCCGGGTACCGAAGCCGAGATCGAGATTCGCCAGGTGTTTGAAATGGAAGATTTTGGCGCCGAACTCACCCCGGAACTGCGTGAGCAGGAAGAGCGAGCGTTCGGCCGGGGGAAGAACTGCTGAGTAGCGAATCCACGACGAGGACCTGAATCCTGCAAAACCCGCCGTTCATGCTTGCGCAGAGGGCGGGTTTTTCATTGCAGCAGCAATCCCCTCCCGACCTCCAGTTGTGTATTAAATTTTTAGTACACAAAACAAATGAGCATTCGTAGGCAAATTCAAAGAATCAGCCCCTTCGACTGGCTAAACGGTAGTTAGCTGCTAGGGTCATCAGATGTGTCCTACAGGCTTGATAAGAAAGGGATTACGCCGTAACGGCCGCCAAGTGCCGAGTCGTCCAGAATGAGCCACCAGGGAACAGGGGGAATCATGTTGAACACTACAGGATGCACGCCTCTTTTCTGGCGACTTCGGTTGCGCCTGTTGTTTCGGCCTGCACGGCCAATACAGGCAATAACTCGCACGACTCCCGCCACCCTCCAGGTATTCCGAATAGCCACCCCAAAGACACCCCCACTCGGATCGGGTGGTGACTACGCCTGGCAATCTGCGCCCAATAACGTCAACGCCTTTAGCGAACCGCAAAAAACTGCCGGGTACATTACAAGTTCGTCGAACCCAAACCGAAAGCCGCCAACGGCCAATGGAACATGCCGCTGTTGACGCCTGTTACCTCAAGTCAATAAACGGAGTCCGTCATGATCAGGCCTTACGTAGTGCGCCCCCTGTTGGCGCTGTGCATGGTCGGCGCCACCCCCTTCGCACTGGCCGCCGAAGGTGGCGTCGGCCGACCGATTACCGGCCTGCAGGTGTTTTCCAATGCCGGGGTGGTGCCGCCGGCACCCGGCTGGGTGATGTCGTTGACCAGCTTCTGGTACGACGGCGACCTCAAGGGCAACGTACAGGTGCCGATCGGGGGCGACTTGAGTACAGGCGTGGGCATGAAGGTTTCCTACACGATCGCCAACTTCACCCATGTCTGGGATACGGGCCCGGGCGCCTGGAACTACGCGTCAGCCATCGGCGTGCCGGTGCAGTACACCGATGTGACCGCGAGCATCACCGGCCCCCGTGGCAGGACGCTGGGTACCGAGGACACCGGCACCCAATTCGCCGACATGCTGGTGACACCGATTGCCGCCGGCTACCACTTCGACGAGCTCAACCACATTGCGTTTTCACTGCCGATCTACGTGCCGACCGGCGCCTACAACGTCGATCGCCTGGCCAACCCCGGGCAGAACAACTACACCTTCATGCCCACCGTGGCGTTCTCGCACCTGGACGGCAAGGGCGGTGAATTCACCCTGATGAGCAGCCTTGAGTTCTATACCGAAAACAACGAAACGAATTATCGCAACGGCAACATTTTCACCCTCGACGCACTCTGGACCCACGGCTTCGGCAATGGCTGGAACGCCGGCATGGCAGCCGGTTACATCCAGCAGGTCACCGATGATTCGGGTAGTGGCGCCAACAGTGGCTTTCGCGGACGCTCCGTCGGCGCAGGTCCCGCGGTGGGCTGGACCGGCAAGTTTGCCGACGCCCAGGCCAACCTGAGCGCGCGCTGGATACCGGAGTTCGACACCAAGAACCGTCCCGAAGGCAACGGTTTCAGCATCAACCTGACACTGGCGTTTTTCTGAGAGGTGGCCACGGATGGCGATTACCCCTGCCGACTGCCATTTGTCATTCATTCCGGTCATTGCGACCTCCATGTTTAGCGCGAGGGGTATCCCATGACCGCACTCAGTGACCTCAATGCCCTGCAAGCCAGCATCGCCGAAGCGGTGCTTGGCCAGGACCAGGTGATCCGGCAAATTCTCCTCGGCCTGCTGGCCAACGGGCATCTGCTGCTGGAGAGCTTGCCGGGCCTGGCCAAGACTCGCACGGTCAAGGCGCTGTCCCGGCATCTGGACGCAAAAATGAGCCGTATCCAGTTCACCCCGGACCTGCTGCCGTCGGACATCACCGGCGCCGAGGTGCTGCACCAGGTCGAGGGCAAAAATGAAATCCGCTTCCAGCCCGGGCCGCTGTTCGGCAACCTGATTCTGGCCGACGAAATCAACCGCGCCCCGGCCAAGGTCCAGGCAGCGCTGCTCGAAGCCATGGAGGAACGGCAGATCACCGTGGCCGGCAACAGCCACGCGCTGCCGCCGCTGTTTATCGTGGTCGCGACCCAGAACCCCATCGAGCAGGAAGGCACTTACCCGCTGCCGGAAGCGCAGATGGACCGCTTCCTGATGAAGGTGCTGCTGGACTACCCGAGTGCAGACAACGAAAGTCAGGTACTGCGCCTGTTGCGCGAAGAGGAACAGGCGCTCGGCGTCAACACCTTGGCCGTTCCAGGCTTTGCATTGGCCCAGGACGTGATCTTCGCCGCGCGCCGTGAAGTCAGCGCCGTGCATGTCTCTCCAGCTATCGACCGCTACCTGATCGACCTGATCAACGCCACGCGCCACCCGGCCGACTACGACGCCGACCTCGGTCGCTGGATCGCCCTGGGGGCCAGCCCACGGGGTGGCATCGGCCTGGACCGGTGCGCGCGGGCCGATGCCTGGTTGCAGGGCCAGGACTTCGTGTCGCCGGACAACGTGCGGGCCGTGGTCCATCCCGTGCTGCGCCATCGTCTGCAATTGAGCTATGACGCGGTGGCCGACGGCGTGACGGCCGATCAGGTGCTCGATCGCCTGCTCGATAAAGTGGCGATTCCCGCCTGATGTTCATGAAGAGCGATGACGGTCTGGTCTATGTCTCCCTGGCGCAGTTGATGGCCCTGGAATTCAAGGCCCGCGACCTGAGTTTTCTCGCGCGTCAGCCCCAGGGCAGCATCCTCGCCGGCAACCATGCGTCGCGTCTGCGGGGTCGTGGCTTGAACTTCGACGAACTGCGGCGCTACCAGCCAGGGGACGATTTGCGCCACCTTGATTGGCGTGCCTCCCTGCGCACCGGAAAACCGGTGGTGCGCACCTTCACCGAAGAGCGCGACCGCCCGGCCCTGATACTCGTGGACCAGCGCATGTCGATGTTCTTCGGCTCACAACGCAGCTTCAAATCCGCGGTCGCCGCCGAACTCGGCGCTCTCGCGGCGTGGATGGTGTTCAACGCCGGTGACCGGGTGGGCGGGCTGGTGTTCAACGACCAGCGGATCGACAGCATTGCCCCGTTGCGCAGCCGCAAACGGATCGAGGCGCTGTGCAGCCGCATCGTCGAGCAGAACCGGGAACTGAACGCAGCCAGCCCCGACGCCGAAGGCGAAGACCAGCTCGACAAGGTCTTGCAGCGTTGCCTGGCTCTGGCGGGGCACGATCACCTGATCTGCATCATCAGCGACTTCGCCGGCGCCGGGGAGCGCACCTTGCAGTTGATGCGGCAGTTGGCGGCACACAATGACGTGATCGCCATGCAGGTCTACGACCCCCTGGCGCTGAACCTGCCGAAAAATGGCCGGCTACTGGTCACCCAGGGCCAGTTGCAGGTGGAGCTGGCCGTGGAGCGTCGTCAGGTGCACCAGCCATTGGGCGATTTTCTCAGCGGTCGGCTCAAGGACGTTGCCACGTTGCTGCGCCGCAGTCAGGTGCCGTTGATGATGTTCAGCACCGCCACGCAAGCCCATGAACAACTGCGGGCCGAGTTAGGCAAGCGGGCGGGAACGCAGCGATGAACCCGAACATCCCGAGCATCGAACAGCTCAAGGAGATGGCGCTGCCGGCGCCTGTCAGTTATGCACCGCAGACCTGGGGCTGGTGGTTGCTGCTCGGTTTGCTGGTGATGACGGCGTTGATCGTCGCCGCCCGACGCTATTGGCAGTGGCGGCGTGATCGCTACCGTCGCGAAGCGCTGGCAAGGCTGGCGCAGTTGCAGCAGCGCAGCGGTGACCTGAATGCGCTGCGCGAACTGCCGGAGCTCCTGAAGCGAGTCGCCCTCTCGATGCCTGTGGGAGCGAGCCTGCTCGCGAAGGGGGCCTTACATTCAATTTCGATGTCGACTGACCGGACGCTTTCGCGAGCAGGCTCGCTCCCACAGGGTCCCGCTGCGTTAGGTAAAGGCGATTGGCAGGCCTTTTTGCAGCGGCACAGTACCCATCCCCTGCCCGCCGACTTCAGCGCACAGCTGGCACTGCTGGCCTACGCCCCGGACGAAACGCTGCAAGCCTTGCCAATCGAACAACGCCAGCACCTGTTCGAGACCTGCAAACACTGGGTGGAGCATCACCATGTGGCAGTTTGATTACCCCTGGCTGCTCCTGCTGTTGCCGTTGCCATGGCTCGGTTATCGCTACCTGCCCGACTACCGCGAGGCTCGCAGCGCGGTGCGCGTACCGTTTTTCACGGCCATGAGCCGCGCAGTCGGTCAGGCACCGAGCCAGGCCGGTGCCAGCAGCAACCATTGGCAGTTGTGGCTGAACCTGTTGGTCTGGGCGCTGTTGCTGCTGGCGGCTGCGCGACCGGTGTACGTGGAAAAACCCATTGAACGCCAGCAACCGGTGCGTGACCTGTTGCTGGCCATTGACCTGTCCCAGTCCATGGAAACCACCGATTTCACCGACGCCAGCGGCCAGAAAATCAATCGCCTGGCGGCAGTCAAGGAGGTGGTCCACGGCTTTATCGACAAGCGCAAGGAAGATCGCCTGGGCCTGATCGTGTTCGGCAGCGGCGCCTATCCGCAGGCGCCGTTGACGCTCGATCATGCCAGTCTGGCGCTGTTGCTGGACGACACCGGCATTGGCATGGCCGGGCCCAACACGGCCATTGGCGATGCCATCGGCTTGAGCCTGAAGCTGCTCGACCAGGCTCACGAACAAGAGAAAGTGGTGATCCTGCTCACCGACGGCAACGACACCAGCAGCGCAATCACACCGGATCACGCGGCGGCCATGGCGGCGGCCAAGGGCGTGGTGATTCACACCATCGGCATTGGCGATCCGGATGCCTCCGGCGAAGCCAGGGTCAATCTGCAAAGCCTGCAACAGATCGCCGAGACCACTGGCGGCAAATTCTTCCGTGCCGAAGACCGCACTGCACTGGATCAGGTCTACAACACCCTCGATACACTCACCCCGCATCAAGTGAACACCCTCAGCCATCAGCCCAAACGGGACCTGTTCTGGTGGCCGCTGGGCGCAGCGATAGCGGTACTTGCGTTCTACCACTTGTGTGCCCTGCTGCGCCCTCGCCTGTCCCTCACACGTCAGCGGCAGGAGGCTTGAGATGGAGATCAACCTCAGCGACTTTCATTTCCTGCGCCCGCTCTGGCTGTTGCTACTGCCCTTCGCCGCCCTGCTGCCATTGATCTGGCGCCGCAGCCGCGACCTGCAACGGCGGTTGCGCAGCAATATCGCCGGGCACTTGTTGCCGCACCTGCTGGTGACCCCGCAAGACCCGCACTGGCTACGCCCGGTGCATCTGGTTTGTGTGTTATTGCTGCTTGGCGCACTGGCCGCCGCCGGGCCGACCTGGGAACAGGATCGACCGGACTTTCTGGAAAACCGCGCACCACTGATCATTGCCGTTGATTTGTCGCCTTCGATGGATGCCACGGATGTCCAGCCCAGTCGCCTGGAAGCGGCCAAACACAAATTGCATGACCTGATCCAGCGCCGCAGCGGTGCGCGCAATGGGTTGATTGCCTACGCCGGCAGTGCCCATCTGGTATTGCCGCCCACCGACGACCCGGCGTTGCTCGATACGTTCATCCAGGCCCTGGGCACCGACTTGATCGGCAAACCCGGGAAAAACGTCGCGGCGGTCATCGATCAGGCCAAACGCATGCTTGCCGCTGAAAAGTCCCCCGGCAGCCTGTTGCTGATCACCGACGGTGCCGATACCACGACACTCGCCGGCCTGGACCGGCGACTGGCCGACAGCAATTTGCAAGTGCTGATCCTGGCGGTGGGCAGCGAGGATGGCGGCATCATCCACGATGCCAGCGGCCAGCCACGCACGGACAGCAACGGCCGTCCGGCACTGGGCAGTTTTGATTCGGCTGCGCTCAAGCAGCTTGGGTCAACGCTGGATGCGCCCCTGGGCAGCCTGACGCTCAATGACGATGACCTCGACTGGGTCGAACTGCACGCTCAACAGCACTTCCAGACGGCCAGCTTCGAACAGCGCGAATTGCACTGGAAAGACGCTGGCTACTGGCTGTGCTGGCCGCTGTTGTTGCTCGCGTTCTTCAGCGTGCGCAAGGGCTGGAGCCTGAACTGGATGGGCGGTTTGCTGCTCGCCGCAGGCCTTGGTTTGCAACCGGCACCCGCACAAGCGAACGCACTGACCGATGCCTTCTTTACCCCGGACCAGCAAGGTCGCTGGGCCTTCGAGCATGAGCACTACCCGCAGGCCGCCGCGCACTTCGTCGACCCTTACTGGAAAGGCATCGCCGCCTACAACGCTGCCGATTTCGACTTGGCGCTGGCCAGCTTTGCGAGGCTGCAAACGCCCGAGGCGTATTTCTATCTGGGCAACATTTACGTACGCCGCTTCAAGTTCGACCAGGCCATCGCCGCCTACACCCAGGCGCTGAAGCTGAAACCGCAGTTCCCTGAAGCCACAGCCAACCTGGCCCTGGCCATCGCCTTGCAGAAAGACACCGAAAGCGCCGAACAGAACGCCCCGCAAACCAAACCCGACGAAATCAAGATGGACAAGGCGCCGGGCAAAGGCCAGAGCAAAGCGCTGCAGACCGAACAGGCGGCATCGGATGAACAGTGGCTACAGAACCTGAGCACATCGCCAGCGAAATTCCTCAAACAGAAATTCAGTTTGCAGGATCAGGCAGAGGCCAAGCCATGATCAGCCTGACAAACCGGGTCGCGGCCTTCGCGAGCAGGCTCGCTCCCACATTGGATCTATGGGTGCCGCAAGCCCCCTGTGGGAGCGAGCCTGCTCGCGAAAGCGTCAGATCATTCACCACAACTCTGTGTTCCTTGCTCATTTGCCTGATCAGCACTTGCACCCTCGCCGCCGAACCCGAGCTGCGAGTCCAGGTCACCCTGCAACCCACCGGTCAGGTCATGGTCGGCAGCCTTGTCGAGCTGCAGCTCGATGTCCTTACCGACACCTGGTTCACCAGCGCCCCCACCCTGCCCGACCTCAAATTGTCGGGCGCGCTGGTGATGCCACCGGACGGCCATGCCGAACACCTGAACCAGACCCTCGACGGCAAATCCTTCAGCGGCATGCGCTACAGCTATCTCATCACCCCGAATGCAGCGAAGGCTTTCGACATCCCGGCCCTGACCGTTCGCGCCACGCCCGGCCAAGCCAGCAGCGAACTCAGCGCGCAAAGCCTGCCGCTACATTTTGTCGTGACTCAACCGCCGGGGTTCCAGCCCGGTGAGCCGGTACTGGTCGCGCAGGGACTGCGTTTGACCCAGAAAGTCATCAATTCTGCGACACCGCTGAAAGTCGGCGACAGCCTCACCCGCCAACTGACCCTGCAAGCCGACGGCGCCCTGGCCATGTCGTTGCCAACGCCTGCACTGGGTGAGGTCAGCGGCCTGAGCCGCTACCTGAAAAACCCGCAGGTCAGCACCCTGGACGATGGTCGCGGCCACTTTACCGGTGGCCAGCGCATCGACACGGTCACCTACCGCATCGACACGCAGGGCCATCACACCCTGCCGGCTATCGAGCTGAAGTGGTGGGACGCCGGCAGCCAACAGACACGTACCGCTCAAGTGCCCGCCGTGGATTTCGACGCTGCTGCCAACAGTACTTATCAGCCGGTATTTTCGATCAGCGAAGACCTGAAAAAACTCGGCCAGCAAAGCCGCCTGCACCTCTCGCGGTACGGGATTGGCCTGGTGGCCCTGTTACTGGGCGCGGCGCTGCTGGTGTGGTTTGCCCGCCCGTACGTTCACCGTGCCTGCATGAGCTGGCAGGCCCGACGCCAGGCAATACGCGCCGCCTGGCGGCAATCGGCCGACCATGCCTGGCAGCAGATCCCTCCCCAGCTCGACGGCCAGCCACCGCAGTTGAGTGCCCTGTACCTGTGGACCCGGCGCAGTCGCAAAGGCCTGCAACTGACCGGCCTCGGCCCGCGTCTGCAAGCACTGTTACGCGCCTGTTACGGCCGTGAGCCAACCAGAGATCAGGCATTGCTACAACTCAAGCAATCCTTGACTACGCTGCATAGTCAGGTCGAACACAACAGAGAATCAGTCGCTCCCACGCTGCGGCCCTTGAACCCCGTTCACGAGAAGGATTTCCCATGACAAGCCCAATATCGATTCGCCAGCACGCGGGGTTAAAGCTCTTGCTGGCACTGGTCCTGAGCCTGCCGCTGTTGGTCCAGGCCGCCTCACCGCTGCCATCGTGGAACGAGGGTCCGTCGAAAAAGAGCATCATCGAGTTCGTCCAGGCCGTGACCGATCAAGGCAGCAAGGACTTCGTCAAACCCGAGGAGCGCATCGCCGTGTTCGATAACGACGGCACCCTGTGGAGCGAGCAGCCGATGTACTTCGAATTGCTGTTCTCCCTCGATGAGGTCAAGCGCAACCAGGCGCAGCATCCGGAATGGAAAACCACCCAACCGTTCCAGGCCGTGCTGGAAAACGATCACAAGGCACTGGCCGCCACCGGCATGGACGGCATCATGAAGATTTTCGCCGCCACCCATACCGGCATGACCAGCGAAACCTTCGACGACTACGCCAGGACCTGGCTGGCCCAGGCTCGCCATCCGAAAACCGGCAAGCCCTACACCGAAATGATCTTCCAGCCGATGCTGGAAATGCTCGACTACCTGCGCAGCCAGGACTTCAAGACCTACATCGTTTCCGGTGGTGAAACCGGGTTCATGCGGGCGTTTGCCGAGAAGGTCTACGGCATTCCGCCCGAGCAGGTCATCGGCACGACGTTTGTCACCACCTTTGAATACAAGGATGGCAAGGCGTCGATCGTCCGCACGCCAAAACTGGCGCACAACGATGACGGGCCGGGCAAGCCGGTCAGCATTGAAACCGTGATCGGACGTCGGCCGATTCTGGCCTTCGGCAACTCTGACGGCGACCTGCAAATGCTGCAGTGGACAGCCGCAGGGTCGGGCAAACGATTCATGGGGCTGGTGCATCACACCGACGCCAAACGCGAATGGGCCTATGACCGCCAGTCGCAGATCGGCCGTCTGGACAAGGCCCTGGATGAAGCAGGCAAACGTGGCTGGACCGTCGTGGACATGGCTGCCGAGTGGCGCCGGATCTATCCCTTCGATGCCGCCACCACCGAGCAAGTGCAGTAAAAAGCGTTAGGCAGGACAGCAACGAACGATTGTCGCAGCACGCGACGCAAGCGAGCAAAAGGAGCAAGTCATATGACTGGCATACGCAAATGGTTACCGAAGGCGGCATTGCTGGCGGCTTCGGTGATGGCGTTCTCGGCAACTGCCGGGGCCGCCGATAAACCCAACATCCTCGTTATCTTCGGTGACGACATCGGCCAGACCAATATCAGCGCCTATTCCATGGGCGTGGTCGGCTACAAGACCCCGAATATCGACCGGATTGCCAAAGAAGGCATGATGTTCACCGACTACTACGCGGAGAACAGCTGCACCGCGGGTCGCTCGACATTCATTACCGGGCAGTCCGCACTGCGCACCGGCCTTTCCAAGGTGGGTGTGCCGGGCGCGCCGGTCGGTTTGCAGCCACGGGATGTGACCATTGCCCAGGCGCTCAAGGCTCATGGCTATGCAACGGGGCAGTTTGGCAAGAACCACTTGGGGGACAAGGACGAGTACCTGCCCACCAACCATGGCTTTGACGAGTTCTTCGGCAACCTGTACCACCTCAATGCCGAAGAAGAACCCGAGCGCCCGTACTGGCCGAAAGATGATCCCGCATTCCTCAAGGCGGCCACTCCCCGGGGTGTGATCCACAGCTTTGCCGATGGCAAGATCGAAGACACCGGCGCGCTGAACAAAAAGCGCATGGAAACCATTGACGACGAAACCACGGCAGCCGCCCAGGCGTTCATCGAGAAACAGGCCAAGGCGGACAAACCGTTCTTCGTCTGGATGAACACTACCCGCATGCATGCCTTCACCCATGTGCGTGAATCCATGCAAGGTCAAAGCGGCATGCCTGGCAACGAGTATGCCGACGGCATGCTCGAGCATGATGGCGACGTGGGCAAGCTGTTGAAGACGCTGGATGACCTGAAGATCACCGACAACACCATCGTCGTCTACACCACCGACAACGGCCCGAACCAATGGTCTTGGCCGGATGCGGCGACCACCCCGTTCCGCAATGAGAAGAACTCCAACTGGGAAGGCGCTTACCGGGTTCCGGCGATTGTCCGCTGGCCCGGGAAGATCAAGCCGGGAGAAGTGTCCAATCAAATGTTTTCCGGACTGGACTGGTTCCCGACGTTGCTGGCCGCGGTTGGCGATGCCGATATCAAGGACCGCCTGCTCAAGGGTGCCGATGTCGGCGGGAAAAACTTCAAGGTGCATCTGGACGGTTACAACCAGCTCGATTACCTGACCGGCAAGACCGACAAGAGTGCTCGTACCGAGTTCTACTATTTCAACGATGACGGTGCGCTGGTGAGCATGCGTTACAACGACTGGAAGTTCGTCTTCTGCGAGCAACGTGCACCGGGCGGCTTCAAGGTCTGGAGCGAACCGTTTACCTGCCTGCGTGTGCCCAAGCTTTTCAACTTGCGCATGGACCCCTACGAACGTGCCGATACCGTGTCTGACCAATACTATGACTGGCTGGCGAAGAACGACTATCTGCTATTCCAGGGAACCATGAAAGCTGCAGCGTTCCTGCAGACCTTTGTCGACTACCCGCCAAGCCAACGCCCGGCGAGCTTCAGCATCGACCAGATCCGCGAGGATGTTGACAAGAAAATCGAGGAAAAAATGAAAAACGCCAAGTAAGGCTGCTCGACCGCCGCTCGCCCTCAGCGGCGAGCGGCCCTGTTTTTGACTTGTGACTGCGTCGGCTTTATTCGCGAGCAGGCTCGCTCCTACAGGGGCTCGCATTCCAGATGTAGGAGCGAGCCTGCTCGCGAAGGGGCCGACAAGGTCACAGGTTTTTTCGAACCGGAACAAGGCAACCCGCAATGACCTCACGTGTCGCCAGCAAGTCGTCGGCCATACCTGTCCACCACGCCACCTCCCCTGCGCTGTTGATCCCCGCCCTGTTGCTGTTCGTCTCCGGTGCCGCGGCGCTGGTGTACCAGGTGCTGTGGATCAAGCAGCTGTCTCTGGTAGTGGGCGTCGAGGTGTACGCCATCACGACCGGCATCAGCGCTTTTTTTGCCGGGCTGGCCCTGGGTGGACTGCTTTTCGGTCGTTGGGCGGACCGCTTGCAGCAGCCGGTGCTGCTGTACGCCGGGCTGGAAGTAGCGGTCGCGTTGCTGGGGGTTGGCGCGACTTTCGCCATGAGCCTGGCGGCCAGCCCGTTTGCCTGGCTGGAACAGCAGATCGGCCTGCTGGCCTGGGTGTTGCCATTCACTCTGGTCGGCATTCCGGCGTTGCTGATGGGCGGCACCTTACCCGTGCTGGTTCGCTCCCTGGCTTCTGCCCCGCAACACCTGGGCAAGGCCGGAGGACAGCTGTACGCCGCGAACACTGCCGGGGCCATCGCCGGCACCCTGCTCGCCGGGTTCGTGCTGATTGCCACTTTCGGTGTACGCGGCAGTGCCCTGGCCGCCGCCATGCTCAACCTGCTGGCCGCCGCTGGCGCCCTGTGGTTCCAGCGCCGTCGTTCGCCTGCGGGCGATGCGCCGCTCAAGCACCACGCCGACAAAGCGCCGGATCGCCTGGCGTTGTGGCTGTATTCGATTGCCGGTGGCGTGGCCCTCGGTTACGAAGTGGTCTGGTCGCAATCGATCGTGCAGTTCATGAGCACCCGCACCTATGCCTTCGCCGTGGTGCTGGCGACCTATCTCACCGGGCTGTTTCTCGGCAGCGCCCTGCTCGCCCGCCGGGTCGATCGCCTGCGCGATCCCTGGGGTGTATTCGGTCTGCTGATTGCCAGCGCCGGTTTGATCGCACTGCTGGAAATCGCCTTGCTCGGGCGCTGGCTGGTATTGGCCCAAAGCGTGGTCGAAGCGTGGGTGTTGTCGCTGGGTGCCAGTGAGTTGCTCGGCATGAGTGCACGCTTCGCGGTGGCGGCATTGAGCATCGTGTTTGTGCCGACCGTACTGCTTGGCGCGGCGTTCCCCGTGGCCCTGCGCTTGTGCGTCGGTCGTGACCATGTGGGGCGCAATGTCGGTGAAGTCGTGGCGTTCAATACCCTGGGCGGGATCATTGGCGTGATGCTCTGCGGCTTCGTGCTCATCCCGCTGCTGGGGCTGGTGCGTACGTTGGGGCTGCTGGCGATCATCGCTGCCGGGATTGGCTATTTGGCCGTGCGCAAGGGCCATGGGGTCAAGAAAGGACGCCGTCAAGGCGTCATCGCGGTCGGTCTGCTGTCGGTGGCCGTGGCGCTGCTGACGCCGGTGGGCAAACTGGCCAGCCTGCTGCCCGGCGCGCGCAACGGCACCCTGGCCTTCTACGAGGAGGGGCGCGGCGGCACCGTCGCCGTGGTCACCCAAGGCAAGGGGCAGAAGGCATTCCAACGCTTGTACATTCAGGGCGTATCGAATACCGGCGACGCCATGCCTTCGCTGCGTTACATGCGGATTCAAGCGCTCCTGCCGCTGCTGATACACAACGGTGAGCCGCGCTCGGCGCTGGTGATCGGTTTTGGCACCGGCATCACGGCCGGCGCCCTGACCCGTTATCCCGGCCTCGAACATCGCGTGGTCGCCGAACTGCTGCCTTCGGTGGTCAAGGCCGCGCCGCTGTTCAAGGGCAACTTCAATGCCGCCACGGATCCCGGCGTGGACGTGCGCCTGCGCGACGGTCGCCAGGAACTGCTGCGCAACCCGCAACGCTATGACCTGATCACCCTCGAACCACCGCCGCCCTCCGCAGCCGGCGTGGTCAACCTGTATTCCCGGGACTTCTACCAATTGGCGGCCAGTCGTTTGCAGAAACAGGGCCTGGTCGCCCAGTGGCTGCCACTGCCCACACAGAACATCGACGATTCGCGCTCGCTGGTGCGCAGTTTCCTCGATGCCTTCCCCTACGCCAGCGTGTGGACCAGCGAGTTCCACGAGATGCTGCTGGTGGGCTCACTCGAGCCGATCGAACTGGATGCGGCGAAAATCAGCCAACGCTTCCAGCAGGACACGGTTCGCAGCACCTTGCAGGATGTCGGCATTGGCTCGGCCGCCGCACTGCTCGCGACCTGGGTAACCGATCGCAACGGCCTGGAACGCTTCGCCGCGGACGCACAACCGGTGACCGACGATCAACCGCGCATCGAATACGCACCCTGGGTGCGGGCCAGGGAGATCACCCGCGTGCTGCCGGCGCTGCTGGACCTGCACATCGCCCCGCCGCTGGTGAATGCCGACGCCGGGTTCATCGAACGGATGAACACGCACCAGCAACGCCTGATGCAGTTCTACCAGGCGAGCCTGCATGCCTATGATGGCGACCGGGATGCCTGGGCCAGGGACATGCGTGAGGTGATGCGCGGGGATGGCGGGAATCCGTACTTCCGGTGGTTTGGCGGTGAATGAGTTGATGCCATCGCGAGCAGGCTCGCTCCCACAGGAGAACGCGATGGGGCCATCAGCCCAAAGCAATGCCATTTGACACACACCAGCCATCCGGCAAAGCTGCATCGAGCTTCAACGCGCACCGCAAGGCAATCGCACATGGACCATGGAAGTCGCAATGCCGAACCATAAAAATAAAGCTGCAAGCCCAAACCCTGATTCGCAACCGACCCTGATCAACCGTTATCTGTTCCCCGTCACCATCGGCATCCTGCTGCTGGCGGTCGTGGGCATCGGCTGGTTCTTGCTCGGCAGCAAGCCAGCCCCCGTGGCCTACGCGCCAGCGACTGCACCCGCCGTTCAACCCGCCAAACCACAACCCCAACCGGTTGCCGTGGTGCCGGCGACAATGGTCGACGAGCAACAGTGTCAGGGCTGCCACAGTGCGCAGGTCAAGGACTGGCAAGGCTCCCATCACCAATTGGCGATGCAGGAGGCCAACGCCGAAACCCTGCTGGGCGACTTCAACAACGTCACCTTCAAGGCGGAAAACGAAACCACCCGTTTCTCGCGCAAGGACGACGGGTTCTGGGTCAACACCCCCGGCATCGATGGCAAAAACGCGGATTTCAAAGTCGCCTACACCTTTGGCATCGCCCCCTTGCAGCAATACCTGATCGAGGTGGGCGACGGTCGCCTGCAAGCCCTGGGCGTGGCCTGGGATACCGAGAAGCAGCGCTGGTTTCACCTCTATCCGGGCCAGGGCGTGACCTTCAAGGACCCGCTGCACTGGAGCAAACCGAGCCAGAATGCCAATTTCATGTGTGTCGAGTGCCACACCACCGGTTACAAGCGCAATTTCGACGCGGCGAAAAACACCTTCGACAGCCGGTGGAACAGCCTCGGTGTCGGCTGCCAGGCCTGCCACGGCCCGGCCTCCAACCATCTGGAGTGGACGGCGAAGAAAGGCGATCTGATCCATGCCGGATTTGCCGTCGACCTCAAGGACAAGAACGCCACCGTCGAAATCGAAACCTGCGCCCGCTGCCACTCGCGCCGTGCACCGCTGGGGGACGGGTTCACGGTCGGCAAGCGCCTGATGGATGATTACCTGCCAAGCACCCTGACCCGTGAGCTGTACGCACTGGACGGCAAGATCAAGGACGAAGTGTTCGAACACGGTTCCTTCGCCCAGAGCAAAATGTTCGACAAGGGTGTGCGCTGCAGCAACTGCCACAATCCCCATAGCACTCAATTGAAGGCACCCGGCAACGGCGTCTGCCTGCAATGCCACAACACCGCCGGCAAGACGGCGGTGGAAGGCGTCGACGGCAAGGGTCTGCAAGCGAAAAACTACGATTCCATCGAACACACCCGTCACACCATGGGCCAACCGGGTTCGCAATGCGTGGATTGCCACATGCCCGGCAAGTTCTACATGGGCAACGACTTTCGGCATGACCACAGCTTCAGCATTCCCAACCCCGAGCGGGCGAAAAAACTCGGCACGCCCGACGCCTGCCTGACCTGCCATCAGGGCAAGACGGGTGACAAGGTCACCGAGCAGTTCAAGCTGTGGAACACCGCCAACGCCAGCGCCGTTCAAGCCCCTCGCTACGACGAAAGCCTGTGGCTGATTCGTACCGGTCAAGCCGGTGCGGCGCAGGCGCTGTTCGAGCAACTGCAACGCAGCAATCTGCCGGCGATCCAGCGCGCGACGCTGCTCGGCGAATTGTCGCTGTATCCGAGCGAACAGGCGTTGAAACTGGCCACCAGGGACCTGAAAAACGCGGCGCCGCAAGTACGTGAGAGCGCCATACGTGCGCTCAGCGCATTCCTGCCGCCACCGGAACGCGCACCGCTGCTGACGCCGTTGTTGAGCGACCCTGTGAGAGCCGTGCGCATTGCCGCCGCCCGGGACCTGCTCAGCGTGGCGCGCAACGGCCTGGGTACGGCCCAGGACAGCTGGAATGCCGCCATCGGCGAATACGAGACCGTACAGAAAAACCTGCTCGAACGCGCCGAAGCCAACCTCAATCTGGCGATGCTGTATCAGGCCAGTGGTCGCAATGCCGAAGTCGAAGGATTGCTGCGCACAGCCCTGCAACGCGATCCGGATTTTCTCCCGGCGCTGGTCACCCTGGTGCAATGGCTGGAGGCCAACGGACGCAGTCAGGAAGGCCATGCCCTGCTGGGGCAAAGCCTCAAGGACCATCCCGACTCAGGCCTGCTGCAACACACCCAGGGCCTGGCATTGATTCGTGCGGGCCAGGCCGCGCAAGCCATGCCATACCTGCGCAAGGCCGCGCAATTGGAACCACAGAGCGGACAGTTCGGCTACGTACTGGCGGTGGCCCTGCATGACAGCGGCAAGATTGACCAAGCGTGCGCAGAACTGGAGCGGTTGTTGAAAGAACAACCGGCCAACCGCAACGCACGGCTGTCGCTGATCCAGTATTACCTCGACAGCGGCCAGGAGCCCAAGGCGCAAGTGCTGTTGCAGGGCTGGAAGAGAATGAACATGGGGGACCCGGCGTTGAAGTGACGGGAGATTCCTGTAGGAGCGAGCTTGCTCGCGATGAGCGACTGATCTTCAACATCCATGTTGACTGACAGCTATCGCGAGCAAACTCGTTCCCACGGGGGTTGGGTTATCCGCGCTCCCGAGGAATCAGACTCTGCAACTGCTGCGCGAGGAAATCCCCATCGAAGACAAAGGTGTCCGGATCTTTCAAACCGTTGGTCTTGCGCCATTGCCAGGCATTGAACGGTGGCAGGCACACCAGCGAAACACTGCCATATCGCGCAGCCGTAAAGCCCATCACGGCCACCGAGATCTGCCCGCCGGCCCCCATCACATCCGGTACGAACTCCACCGGTTTGCCAACAATCACGATGGACAGCTTCTCGGTCTTGAATGTCGATGTCTCGACGGGAATGCTCGGTCCCGAGGCGACATAGGCTTCACGGCTCAGCGCCAGCAGGTTGGGCGCCTGCACCGGCTCCAGCCACTGCTGGATCTGATCGAACAGGTCACCGATGCGTGTCGCCCATTCGGCCGACTGCGACTCAAACACTTGTTTCTTGTGGGCTTCGCTTTCTGCATAGTGGCGAAGCATTTCGCCCAGTTGCTGTACGTCATCCATTGCCGTGTTCCTTTGATTGCAGCGGTACTACGGACATTCAGCATGGCAGATGCGTGATGCCGGTGTGCGACTAACAGCCAGGAGGTATGTCGGGGGTTTACGCAATGGCCTGTTCGCGGGCACTGTAGTCACCCGTCAGCCCTGAACAGGAGCACAGCATGCGCACCATCGGCCTAATCGGCGGCATGAGCTGGGAATCCAGCGCCGAATATTACCGTCTGATCAACCAGCAGGTTCGTGACCGCCTCGGGCCGTTGCGTTCAGCGAAATTGCTCATGTACAGCGTCGACTTCGGCCCTGTCGAACAGGCCCAGCACGCCGGTCGCTGGGACGATGCAGCGCTGATCCTGGTGGATGCCGCGCAGCGCTTGCAGGCAGGCGGAGCCGATTGCGTGGTGTTATGCACCAACACCATGCACAAGGTTGCCGGGCAGATTCAGGCCGCCATCGACATCCCCTTCCTGCACATCGCCGATCCGGCCGCTCAGGCCGCGGTCGAGGCCGACGCGTTGAAGGTAGGCTTGCTGGGCACCGCGTTCACCATGGAGCAGGACTTCCTCAAGGAACGCCTCGCGGCCCGGGGCTTGACCGTACTGGTGCCGCAGGCCGAAGAACGCCAGGCCGTGCACCGGATCATCTACGACGAATTGTGCGTCGGCGTCATCAGCGAAGCTTCACGCCGGGTGTATCAACAGGTCATCGCGGCGCTGGAGCAGCGTGGCGCCCAGGCGATCATCCTTGGTTGCACGGAGATCGGCATGCTGATCAAGCCCGAACACAGCCCCCTGCCCTTGCTCGACACCACCGGACTGCATGCGCAGGCGGCGGTGGCGTTCGCCCTGGGCGAGTGACTCACCCGGCCTTGGGCGGGCGACGCAGGCGCGCCATGCTCAAGGTGTCCACCAGCACGCCGTCGCGTACGGCGTAATCACGCAACAGGCCTTCGGTTTCGAAGCCGAACTTGCGATACAGCGCAATGGCCGCTTCGTTGTCGGCATACACCGAAAGCTCGATGCGCTGCAGATTCATCCAGTTGTCGGCGATATCCAGCGCCGTCGCGAGCAGCTTCGAGCCCACGCCCTTGCCCTGCCACTCCACCGAAACGCCCATGCCGAAACTGCCGGCATGGCTGCGACGAATGCGCGAGAACTGCTCCAGGCCGATGTTGCCGATGACCGTGCCTTGATGCAGGGCCACCAGTTTCACCAGGCGTTCGTTATCCAGCGCCAGGCGGCTGCGCCAGAGTTCGCTGGACTGAAACGGCATTTGCAGGGTCTGCCGGGCGATCTGCGGGTCGTTGTACAGCGCCGTGATGCCTTCGATATGGGACTCGTTGAAACGTTCGAGCGTGATGACAGGTTCAGTGGCTGGCATGGGTGGATCATCCTTGAAGCAGACATGGCCGTTCACTCTATAACGATACCTTCGGCTGTGGCGAGAACCGATGTGGGATCGCGCTCAGCTGTCGAACCACTCCCGGCGCTCGCTGAAGGTGTTTTCAATCAACTCGACGAGCATCCGTACCTGCGCGTCGCCCTCGGAATGGGCGTTGAGCGCCATCCACACCTGACGCTGCATCGGCTGGCCAAACAAGCCCGGCAAGGCAATCAGGCCGCGGTCGAAATGGCTCATGTAGTGCGGCAGCAGGCCGATGCAGGCACTGCAACGGATCATCTCCAGCATCAACTCGTAGGATTGCAGCTGCACCGCTCCAGCCAGGCGCTGGTCGACCAGTGCATTCCATGGCCGGAAGCTTTCAACCTGGCAGTCCTGCCGCCATTGCACCAGGAGAAAATCGGCCAGGTCATCCAGGCATTCCGGCCTGGAAGTAACCCGCGAGTAGCGCTTGGCAACGTGCGGCAGGTAATCCAGTCGCGCCAGAAGCCGTGGTTCAGTGGTGGCAAAGCTCGGCCCCGGTAACGGCGATCCGCTCTCGCCCAGCCATACCACCACGTCGGCGCTGACCGCTTGCAACGACAATTCGCTGTCGAGCGTGATGATGTCCAGCCGCACGCTGGCATTGCGCCGCAGCAGTGCCACCAGATCACGTCCGAGAATGTCATGCAGAATCGAATCCGCCACGGCCAGCCGAATCAACGGCTGTTCGATCACCGGCAAATTCCGCTCATGGGCCAGGGCGATCATTTGTGCGTGCAAGCGCAAGCCATCGCGACTGAGGCTGAAACCATTGTCTGAATGATTGAACAGTGAGCACTGCAGCTGTGTCTCCAGCAGCACCAGTTGCCTGCGCAGGCGCGTGGCCTTGATATTGAGACTGCGGGCAGCCTGCATGAAGCAACCGCAACGGGCGCTGACGATGAAACACTGCGCCAGTTCAGGGTCGATAGCCGCTGCCAACTGACGCCAGGATGTGGTTTTATCAACGACTGCACGATACTTGGCAGCCTCCTGGTGGGTGCTGGTTTCCATGAATGACATCGAGGACTCCCTGTCGATCTGACAATGACCGCTCTATCCTGCGGATCGTTCGTGAAACTGCTGTGACAGGGACTCAGGCGCTGGGTGTTTGCCGAAAGCTCACCGCCAGGCGATTCCAGCTGTTGATGGTGGTGACGGCGATGGTCAAATCGACCATTTCGCTTTCACTGAACTGCTCTCGGGCCTGGGCGTAGACATCGTCCGGCACGCGGCTTTCCGAGAGCAAGGTGACCGCCTCGGTCCAGGCCAGCGCGGCTCTTTCCCGGGGATTGAAAAAATTGCTGTCGCGCCAGACCACAATGGAATACAGACGCCGGTCGCTTTCGCCCAGGCGCCGTGCATCCACCGAGTGCATGTCGGTGCAGAACGCGCAGCCGTTGAGCTGCGAAGCGCGGATCTTGATCAGGTGCAGCAGCGCCGGTTCGATACTCAAACTGCTGGTCAGGGCCTCCATGGCGATCATGGCTTTCATCGCTTTGGGGGAAGCGCTGTAGTAATCCAGACGGGGGGTCATGGCGCGGCCTCATGGATCGGACAGGTTTGTCCAAGGTAGGGGTTGGCACAGCAAGGTTACAGATCCAATTCGGCGAAAAATCCGTGGACCAGCGAAAAGCACGCCAATTGGCGGTTTTTGCGCCACGCAACTTCTGCGCTGCAGCTCATGCGGGTAATCTGGCGCACAGTCTTTGCCTCGTTCACCCAAGGAGCCTTGCCGGTATGGAACTACATGTTGTCATCAACGGCCGCAAGGATCTGGCGGGCCAGTTGTACAACCAACTGCGCAGCGCCATTGAATCCGGTCGTCTGGCAGCAGGGACGCAACTTCCACCGAGCCGCTTGCTGGCCGAACAGCTGGGCATTTCGCGCAAGACCATTTCCGATACCTACGCCCAACTGACCTACGAAAACTTCCTCACCGGCGTGATCGGCAAAGGCACCTACGTCAACGCGCGGGTGTCGAAAGTCGAGCGCAAGCAGAACCCCTCGGAGCTGGCCGGTTACGAAGTGATCGAATCCTGGCGCAACCTGCCGGTGTTCCTGCGTCACCCGACACTGGAAGGCTCGCTGCGCTACGACTTTATTGGTGGCGCCACCAGCAAGGGCCAATTCCCCCAGGACGACTGGCGGCGCTGCACTTCCCACGCCTTGCGCCAGATCGCCGCGTCCAAAGGCTTCTACAGCCTGCCGGAGGGTTTGCCGGCCCTGCGCAATGCCATCGCCCGGCATATCGCCTTCTCTCGCGGGGTCAACTGCGAGGACGAAGACGTGGTGGTGTGCAACGGCGCACAGCAGGCCCTGGACCTGATTTCCCGGGTGCTGACCCGGCCGGGCAGCATCGTCGCCATGGAGGATCCCGGTTATCCGCCGGCACGCCTGTTGTTCGGCACCCACGGTGCCACGGTGATCGGAGTGCCGGTGGACGCCGAGGGCATCCAGGTGGACAGGATTCCCCTCGGGACACGGCTGATTTACGTCACCCCTTCCCACCAATTCCCGCTGGGCATGCCGATGAGCCAGGAGCGCCGCGTTGCGCTGCTGGCCAGGGCCCATGAACTGGGTGCGATCATCATCGAGGACGACTACGACAGCGAATTCCGCTACGAAGGCCGTCCGACTGACTCGCTGCAAAGCATGGATGAGCGCGGGATTGTCGCCTACGTCGGGACCTTCTCGAAAACCCTGCTGCCGGAGCTGCGCCTGGGCTACGCGATCCTGCCGCCGGCCATTCTCGATGCGGTGGTGCGCGCCAAGCAGCTCACTGACCTGCACACCTCCACCCTGCCCCAATGGGCGCTGGCCAAGTTCATCGCCGAAGGCTGCCTGCTCAAGCACATCCGGCGTTGCCACACGATCTACGCCGGTCGACGCGATCGGATTCTGGCACGCATGGCCGGTGATCTATCGCCATGGTTTGAAGCGGTACCGACCATGGCCGGTTTTCACATGGTGGTGATGTGCAAAGTGCCGATCGATATTCCATTGGTGATCGATCTGGCGAAAAAAGTCGAAGTCGGGCTCTATGCCATCGACAGCTTTTTCTATCAGCAAGCCCCCCAGGCCGGGTTTTTCCTCGGTTTCGGCGCCATAGAAACCCTGGACATCGACATCGCCCTGGATCGTTTGCGGGACATTTTGCAACAGGTTGCCTGACAGATTGGTCTGCGGCTTTATCCGGCGATTGGCTATTGGTGGTCCCGGGGTGCAGGCCTATCCTGCTCAGGTGTTATCCCTCAATGAGCAGGATACGTCCGGCCTGATTCAGGAGTGTGAGCAATGTTCAACAAAGCGATCAATACCGTAGAGGTGCAGGCTGTCGCCGGCCGCTCGGACGAACTGGGCAGGCAACTGCAAAAGATCGTCGAAACCCTGCGCGAACTGCCGGGGTGCGAGTCCTATATGGTCGACCGCTGCCCCGAGGACAGCAATCGCTGGACGGTCAGCGCCCACTGGCAGTCGGAAGCGGCCATGCAATCGCATTTCAACAATCCTCGGGCTCAGGGCTTCATCGACTTGATCGATTGCCAATTGGCCAGCGCCGTCGACTTCAACAGCTTTCCAATCCGCTAAGCCCCCCTGTAGGAGCGAGCCCGCTCGCGATGGTCGTCAACGATAACGCGTGCTTGCAGATGAAACGCGGTGTTTCTGAATCCATCGCGAGCAGGCTCGCTCCTACATTGGTCCCCCGCTGAATACCCCTTCCCCTGTAGGAGCGAGCTCGCTCGCGATGGTCGTCAACGATAACGCGTGCTGACTGATAGAACGCGGCATTTCTGAATCCATCGCGAGCGAGCTCGCTCCTACATTCATTGGTCCCCTGGCCTTCCCGAATATTGGCTGTTTGTTTGTCACCCGCAGCGGACTAGATTTGTCCCTGACAACTCATCCAACGCAGGTAATGAACATGAATGTTTTGCGCTTCTGTGCCGCTTCCCTTGTTGCCCTGACCCTGACCGCTTCCGCTTCGGCATTTGCCCACGACCCCTCGGAAAAGGTCACGGTGCTGCAGGACCAGATGTTGAAAAATGTCCCGGGCAAAAAAGCCTTGATGATCGAAGTCGACTACAAGCCCGGCCAGTCGTCCATCGCTCACAAGCACGAGGGCACAGCCATGGCCTACGTTCTTTCAGGAGCAATCACTTCCCAGGTAAAGGGTGAAAAAGCGGTCACCTACAAGGCAGGTCAGTATTGGTACGAGCCTGCCGGCTCGGAACACCTGGTCTCGAAAAATGCCAGCGCCACCAAGCCTGCCAGACTGTTGGTGTTCATGGTGCTGTCGCCGGACGAGAAAGTACTGATCCCATTGGAAAACTGATGGCTAAACGTACATCCATAAATAAAAAGGCCCGAATCATTGAATCGGGCCTTTTTATTTCTCACGGCAATTAACCGCACATATTTAAACCCAATCAAACTATTGGCCACCCGACAACTACAGAAATTGGCTATTTCAATCGAGCATTCGAGGTTTAGTCTGGAACAACTGCCGGACACCCCGGCAACTAAAACTTCCCGACTCAAGTTGTTTCACTGGAGAAACACCATGAAACTTGCGCTTGCCAGTACCTTGACGATGACTGTATTGATAACCGGCTGCTCGATTCCCACCGCACCTTCATCCGTATCTGCATTGAATGGCCTCTTTAGCGAGCCGGTTGGCCGCAGCAGCGCTACGAGTGTTCCCAACGGCAGCCATGTCTCGCTGGGGGTTGTCTACAGCCAAAACACCCAGACTAACCGTGCTTACCTGCAGGATTATCAGGCCAACGCCGGCACCGGCTTCGGCCAGAGCCTGCTGGTGCAGCCGATTCATGATGCCTACGTTGCCACCTCCAGGCCCGATCTGGCGGTGGACTGGGTCAAGGCCTCACTGCAACGCCAGTTCGGCTCGGTCACGGTTTATCCGGACATGCAAAGCCTCAAGGCGGCAAAACCGGACGTAATGGCGGTGGTCGACACTCGCAGCCAACTGATGACGTCGCGCAGTTCGGATATTCAGGCGGATGTCAGTGCGGATTTTTACGACAAGCACCTTAACTACATCGGCACTGCACAAGGCCATGACGCCAAGGCACTCAGTCCGGTGTGGGCCGACTACAAGCGCAGTGAAGAGATCGTTGCCGATATTAATGAACAACAGAATGTGCAAGTCAGGGCACTGCAAAAATTTGACCAGTCGCTCAACAATCTATTGACCACGCCAACAAGTAACGCCTCAATGATCTACAAGGCGAAAGAGCATACATCGTATTGAAACCGCAGCAATCATTGCGAGCAAACCCGGACCGGGAGGCGAAGGGTTTGCTCACAAATAATCAAAATAATATTTTTTAAATGGCGGTATCTTTCGCTTAGCGCAACAGCACCAACAACCATCTGTAGACAAAGGACGTCTTCATGACTAAAAACGAGGAAAGATCTTTCATTGCGCGTATAACTTGCAATGGAATCGACATGACATTTTTTGACCAGATATTAAACCCTGGTCACTTTGCATATAATAGAATAACACCTCGCCTACCACCAAATATAGTGACTACCTTTGAGGTCCGTGACCCGTTCGACCTAGATGAGACTAGTATAATCGCTGGCAATACAACAACCGTGGTCATACACTTCAAGTGTTATGACGACTACTACAACATGCAAATTCTAAGCGAAGCCTACTATCAAAAATATTTCAGCAAGGATGGACAAGGTGTCCTGGGCGCCTTCCCGGCTGCTGGCGGTGATACCACCTCCTTCAATTTGCTGGATAGCAATCACCAGATCATTACACTGGATGATTTGAACGCTTCTAAAGCGACCGTTCATTTAAAAGCACGTAACGCCGGAATAATCAGAAAAGAAATCTGGCGAGATCCGGCCTACAGCACTTGCTTTACCGATAAAACCGGAGACATCGCAACGTTCAAACTGGAGATTCTGGAAAGGCATACCGTGTCTCCACAAAGTTCATTACCTTACACTTGATTGATCAATTCATGGGCCAACCATCGTGACACTTAAAAAAAAACCCGCATCTCTCGATGCGGGTTTTTTTCATTCAACGCCTGATCAAGCCGGTTCCAGCTCGGCGGCGGCAGCGGCAGGCACCACTGCTTGACCGCTCAACGCCAGGTCCAGCAGTTCACGGTTGGCCACCGCGTACATGGCGTAGTCGGTGCCGCTGGCGGCACGGATCTCCACCAGCATGGCGCGCCAGCGCTCAATCATGCCTTCGTGCTGCGCCATCCACAGCTCCAGACGTGTTTCGACGTCCAGCGTGCCGTTGCCCTGTTGCAGGACCGAGATGGTGATCGCACGTTGCTGCCAGTCGACGTCATCGCGGAACGCTTCACGGGCCAGGGCCTGCCAGTTGTTTTCAACCGGCAGGGCACTGATCTGTTGCAGGTACCAGGTGATATCCAGTGCGCTGCCCACGGCGAAATACGCCTTGGCCACGTCGGCAGGATCCTGGCCGGTCACGTCGGAAGCCTCGATGATCGGCAGCAGCGTATACAGGTGCGTGGTGCCAGCCACCATGCGTGCCAGCAACTCCGGCACACCGGCTTCGACGTACGCCTGGTAACGGGTCTGCCAGGTTTCACGGATCTCGCCACTGAGCAATTCGTCGAGCTTGAGACCCAACGCCGCCAGATGCGGACCGAAGTGCGCGACGTCACGGGCAGCGTTCTGCTCGTTGCGACGGGCACGCAGGAACCAGCGCGTGGCACGACGGCCCAGGCGCATCAGCTCGTCCATCAGCTCCAGTTGCACGTCGGCGGAAACCTTGTAGTCGAGGTTTTCGATCTGACGGAACCAGTGCGGGAGGTGGAAAATGTCACGCACGATCACATAAGCGCCAGCCACGTTCGCCGGGCTCATGCCGGTCGACTCTTTGAGTCGTTGAACGAAGGTGATACCCATGTGGTTGACCAGATCGTTGGCGATCTGGGTGCTGACGATTTCGCGCTTCAGGCGGTGACGACGCATCGCCGCGGAGAACTTGCTCACCAGGGTCGGCGGGAAAGCGGTTTCCATGTCGCGGGTCAGGTAATCGTCGTCCGGCACCAGGGAACCCAGCAACTGCTCCTTGAGGTCGATCTTGCTGTACGAGATCAGCACCGACAGCTCGGGACGGGTCAGGCCATGGCCTTCAGCGATACGCTCGTTGATCGCGTCTTCAGCCGGCAGGAACTCGATGGCGCGATCCAGCTTGCCACGGCCTTCCAGGTCGTTCATCAGGCGCTTGTATTCGGCAATCCGCGGCAAGGCACGACGAGCGGCCAGGGACAGGGCCTGAGTCTGCTTGTAGTTGTTGCCCAACACCAGGCCACCGACTTCGTCGGTCATGCTCGCCAGCAACTCGTTGCGTTGCTTGGCGGTCATGTCGCCGGCCTGAACCACTTCGTTGAGCAGGATCTTGATGTTCACTTCGTGGTCGGAGCAGTCCACGCCACCGGCGTTGTCGATGAAGTCGGTGTTGGAACCGCCGCCATTGAGGCCGAACTCCACACGACCCAGTTGGGTCATGCCGAGGTTACCGCCCTCGCCCACCACTTTGCAGCGCAGTTCGTTGCCGTTCACGCGCAGTGCATCGTTGGCCTTGTCGCCGACATCGGCGTGGCTTTCGCTGCTGGCCTTGACGTAAGTACCGATACCGCCGTTCCACAGCAGATCCACCGGCGCCTTGAGCAAGGCGTTGAGCAGTTCGGTCGGGGTCAGCTTGTCGGCTTCGATGTCGAAGCGCTCTTGCATCTGCGGGGAGATCGCGATGCTCTTCGCGCTGCGCGAGAAGATGCCGCCGCCTTCGGACATGATGCTGGTGTCGTAATCCGACCAGGCCGAACGTGGCAGGTCGAACATGCGCTGGCGCTCGGCGAAGCTCGATGCCGGATCCGGATTCGGGTCGATGAAGATGTGCAGGTGGTTGAAGGCTGCAACCAGTTGCAGCTTGTCGGACATCAGCAAGCCGTTACCGAACACGTCACCGGCCATGTCGCCGACACCGACCACGGTGATGCTGTCTTCCTGGACATTGATGCCGCGCTCGCGGAAGTGGCGCTGTACGCCGACCCACGCGCCCTTGGCGGTGATGCCCATTTTCTTGTGGTCGTAACCGGCCGAACCGCCGGACGCAAACGCATCACCCAGCCAGAAGCCGTAATCGATGGCAATGCCGTTGGCGATGTCGGAGAAGGTCGCGGTGCCTTTGTCGGCGGCCACTACCAGGTACGGGTCATCGTCGTCATGGCGCACGACGTTGGCCGGCGGCACCAGGGCGCCGTCTTTCAGGTTGTCGGTGATGTCCAGCAGGCCCGAAATGAAGATGCGGTAGCAGGCGATGCCCTCGGCCGCGATCTCGTCACGGCTGCCGCCCAGTGGCAGGCGACGCGGCAGGAAGCCGCCCTTCGCCCCCACCGGCACGATGACCGAGTTCTTCACTTGCTGGGCTTTTACCAGGCCCAGGACTTCGGTACGGAAGTCTTCTTCACGGTCGGACCAGCGTAGGCCGCCACGCGCAACGTTGCCGAAGCGCAGGTGCACGCCTTCGACGCGCGGCGAGTACACGAAGATTTCGAACTTCGGTACCGGCTTCGGCAGCTCGGGAATCAAGTGCGGGTTGAACTTGAAGCTGAAGTACGACTTGTTATGGCCGTTGGCATCGGTCTGGTAGAAGTTGGTGCGCAGGGTGGCCTTGATCAGGTCCAGGTAGCGACGCAGGATGCGGTCTTCGTTCAGTACCTGTACGTCGTCCAGGGCGCTGTGAATCGCCTGTTCCAGACGTTGCTGCTTGTCTTCCAGATCGTCGCCGGACAGCTTGCGCGCCAGGTAGAAGCGGGTCTTGAACAACCGCGTCAGCTCGCGGGCGATGTCGGTGTGGTTGTTCAGGGTGCTGGCGATATAGCCCAGGTCGAAGCCCAGACGGATCTGCTTCATGTAGCGGGCGTAGGCACGCAGCAGCGCCACGTCGCGCCATGGCAGGCCGGCGGTCAGTACCAGACGGTTGAACGCATCGTTCTCGGCTTCGCCACGCACGATGTGGACAAAGGCGTCCTGCAGGGTGTCGTTAAGCTGCTGGATGTCGAGTTCCAGGCCTTCGGCGGCGGTGAACGCAAAGTCGTGAATCCAGAACTCGCGGCCATTACTGTGACGCAGGTGATACGGGAACTCGCCCAGCACGCGCAGGCCGAGGTTTTCCAGGATCGGCAGGACGTCGGACAGTGCCAGCGGGGTATCAGCGTGGTATAGCTTGCAATGCAGCTGGCGCTGACCGGCGGTCTGGCCCAGCGGCTGATAGAAGCTCATCACCAGCGGGTTTTTGTCGCTCAGGCTCAACAGGTGCTGCATGTCGACCACAGCCGAATGCGCGGCGAAGCGCTCGCGGTAACCGGCCGGGAAGCCTTTCGGGAAATCGGCCAGTACGTTGGTGCCCTGGGCTTCGCCGAAGCTTTCGACGGTCAGCGCGGCGTAATCGTCCTGCCAGCTGCGGCAGGCCTGCACCACTTCTCGTTCCAGCAGCAGCGGGTCGATGTCGAGGCGGTTTTTCGGGTCGACTCGCAGGATCAACTGCACGCGGGCCAGTACGGACTCGGAGAAGAAGGTCCAGAACTCGCAATCGGTCGCTTTCAGGCGATCCATCAGTACTTGCTGGATCTTCTGCCGCACTTCGGTGGAATAGATGTCACGCGGCACGTAGGCCAGGCAGTAGCAGAAACGGCCGTACGGGTCTTTGCGCAGGAACACGCGAATCTTGTTGCGTTCCTGGATCTGCACGATCGACATCACGGTGCTGAACAGCTCGTCCACCGGAGTCTGGAACAGATCGTCGCGCGGCAGCACTTCGAGCACCTGCGCCAGTTCCTTGCCCAGGTGAGCCTTGGCCTGGAAGCCGGAGCGGCGTTCGATTTCCTCGACCTTGCGGCGGATGTACGGGATCACCCGCACGCTCTCGCCATACACCGACGAGGTGTACAGACCCATGAAACGGCATTCCTTGATGACCTTGCCGTTGGCATCGATTTCGCGGATCGACACGTAATCCGGGTAAGCCGGACGGTGTACACGGCTTGGGTGCGCGGCCTTGGCGAACGACAACAGGGTTGGTTCGCGCAGGTAGTTCACGGCGTAGTCTTCGATGCGCAGGTCATCGTAGGTCAGGCCGGCACGCAGCAGTTTGGTCAGGCCAAGGAAGGAATCCTTGTCGTAGACGATGTGGCCGCCATCGGCTTCGTCGCTGACCACGAACTCTTCGTAGCCGAGGAAGGTGAAGTGGTTGCCCACCAGCCATTCCAGGAAGCTCTTGATTTCGCTCTTTTCGTCGGCGTCGATGGCGAACTGGCTGTTGTCCAGCTTGGTCAGGATGTCCTGGACCTTGGTCTTCATCGGTTCGAAATCGCCGACGGCAACGCGAACTTCACCGAGCACCTGCTCCAGCTCTTTGCTCAGGACATTGAGCTCGGCGGTGTTGGCGCAGCGGTCGATTTCCAGGTACATCAACGACTCTTGCAGAATGTCGTCGCCCTGGGTGCCCTTGGGCAGGATTTCCAGCAACTCGCCCTTGCTGCCACGACGCACGCTCAGCACGGTGGTTTGCAGGGTATGGATGCTGTAGCCGCGGCGATTGAGCTCGGTACGCACCGAATCCACCAGGAATGGCAGGTCGTGGTGCAGCACTTCGACCGCCGTGTGGGTCGACTGCCAGCCGTGGCGTTCGTAATCGGGGTTGAAGACGCGCACTTGCGGTTGCGCGTGATCGAAGCGCTCAAGCAGGCGCCATGCAGAAAGGGTGCAGCCAGCAAGGTCGGACAACCGACGCTGGGTCAGCTCGTCAAGGGAAATGATGCCGAAGAATTGTTCAGCGAACAGCGCCACTTGTGGCAGTGCCTGTTCACTGATGTGCTGCGCCAGTGCCGCTTGCAGTTGGTGCTGGAAGTCGGCTTTGCTGGCTGCGGTGAAGAACGCCATCTGTGGTACTCCGCTTGGGCTTGTTATTGATGAAAGCGTCGCGTGCAAAACCCCGTTCAGGGGCTACCCGTCACCCTGTTCCTGATTCTCGGGCAGAGGAAACAGGGCGACAGGTGGGTGAAGCCGGACGAGACACTCAGGTCACATTCACCTTCCGTGAATGGGCATCTGCAAAAACGACTGGGCTGCGTGCAGCGCAATGTCTTTACGGGTGCTCATCCGTTGCGCAGCTTAACGAGTGCGGCAAGGCCCGTGCTTGCGGTGCTGCGACATATTCGGTCATCGGCACGCAGCTCAAGGCATGCGCATCGAACAACACTAGCATCCGCACAGAAAAATGACGGTTTTCCGTCCGGTTTTACGGGACATACGTACCAGAAATGACCAGTAACACTCTGCCCGTTCGCGACCCGGTCATTGACACGTGGACGAGCAGAAATGCTCTCGGGCTGGCAGAATCGCTGTTTGTTGCGTTTACCACGCCCGTCGAGCCAGGAATTACTCATGAAAATGAAAACCGCCCTCTTGATCGTCAACCCTTGTGATGATGAAGAAGACAACATGGCCATGCTGTGCTGCCACAGCGAACAGGGCGAAATGTTCCTGATGAGCCGCTACCCCGATGAGGACGAGCTGGAGATCACCCTCGACGGCGAACCCTCGACCCTGGACGGCGTGAAAGTCACCCTGAGTCCTTCCCTGCTGAAGATCGAAATTGCGGCGGCGGATGCTGATGCGTTGAATGGGGATGATGTGCTGGAGATCACCTTTGATGCCGACATGACCGATCTGGCCGAGCTGGAAGAAACGTTGCAGAACATTCTCAACGGCACCGGGACTTATATCCGCCAGCTCTAGACTTCAACAGCTGTGCCGGCCTCTTCGCGAGCAGGCTCGCTCCCACAATTGATCGCGTCTTTTCTGAAGGAACCCGGTTACCTGTGGGAGCGAGCCTGCTCGCGAAGAGGCCCGGAGAAACACCGCCACCCAACAAGCAGTGCAAACTTCCAGCAACTTTGCCAATCATTTCCCGCACTTTGCACAAAATGCCGTTAGTCGCCGCCCCCCACGATGGATTAAAGTAACGCCCCCAGCCCTGGCGCATTTCGAACGTCCTCGGCCACCCTTTTGCAGGAACAGTCATCGATGGAACATCGTGAAGCGCTGCTCGCGCTGCGAACCTTTCTTTCAACGCAGATTCTCGGCCAGGAAAAACTCATCGAGCGCTTGCTCATCGCCCTGCTCGCCGACGGCCACATGCTGGTCGAGGGCGCTCCTGGCCTGGCCAAGACCAAGGCCATCAAAGAACTCGCCGAAGGCATCGAAGCCCAGTTCCACCGCATCCAGTTCACCCCTGACCTGTTGCCGGCCGACATTACCGGTACGGAAATCTACCGCCCGGAAACCGGTAGTTTCGTGTTCCAGCAAGGGCCTATCTTCCACAACCTGGTATTGGCGGACGAAATCAACCGCGCCCCGGCCAAGGTCCAGTCGGCACTGCTCGAGGCCATGGCCGAGCGTCAGGTCAGTGTCGGGCGCAGCACCTACGAGCTGTCGCCCCTGTTTCTGGTGATGGCCACGCAGAACCCGATCGAGCAGGAAGGCACCTACCCGCTGCCGGAAGCCCAGCTCGACCGCTTCCTGATGCACGTGAAGATCGGCTTCCCGGACGCGACGGTTGAACGCAAGATCCTGCAACAGGCCCGTGGCGAAGCGCTCAATGGCGAAACCAAGCCCGAGCGCCGGGTCAGCCAGCAGGCCATTTTTGCAGCGCGCAAGGAAATCCTCGGCCTGTACATGGCCGACGCCGTGGAGGAATACCTGGTGCAACTGGTCATGGCCACCCGCACCCCCGCCAAGTTCGACCCGGAAATGGCCGAATGGATCGCCTACGGCGCGAGCCCGCGCGGATCGATTGCCCTGGACCGCTGCGCCCGCGCCCACGCCTGGCTCGCCGGGCGTGATTTTGTCAGCCCCGAAGATATCCAGGCCGTGCTGTTCGACGTGCTGCGCCACCGCATCATTCTTTCCTTTGAAGCCGAAGCCGCCGGCATCGACCAGGACCGGGTGGTCCAGCGGATTCTCGACGTCGTAGCCGTCGCTTGACCCCGATGAACGCCAGCCTGCCGCCCGAGCCGGGCATCCGTGTCAGCCTCGCCGACCTGATCGAGATGCGTCATCGCGTGCGCGAAGTGCAGCTGTTTTCCACGCCGAGCCAGCGCAGCCCGCTGATTGGCCTGCACCACTCCAAATTGCGCGGCCGTGGCGTCGACTTCGACCAGGTGCGGGTCTATCAGGCCGGCGACGATGTGCGCACCATTGACTGGCGCGTGACGGCGCGCACCCAGGAGCCCCACACCAAGCTGTTCCACGAAGAACGCGAGCGGCCGATTTACATCATGGTCGAACAAAGCCGCCGGTTGTTTTTCGGCTCGGGCCAGATGTTCAAGTCGGTACTCGCCGCACAGGCCGCGAGCCTGATCGGCTGGGCGGCCCTGGGCCACAACGATCGGGTCGGCGGGCTGGTGTACGGCGACAATGTGCACTACGAAATCAAGCCTCGGCGCAGCAAGCAAAGCCTGCTGCAGTTGCTCAATCGGCTGGTGCGGGTCAATCAGTCGCTCAACAGCGAGGTCGAGCCGGACCGTGACGCCTTCGGTATCGCCCTGCGCCGTGCCCGGGAAGTGTCACGCCCGGGTAGCCTGGTGATCGTGATCTGCGACGAACGCGCCCTTTCGGCAAGTGCCGAACAACAGCTGAGCCTGCTATCGCGCCATTGCGACCTGTTGCTGCTGCCGTTGTCCGATCCGCTGGATCATGCCCTGCCCGCCGCCGGCCTGTTGCGTTTCGCCGAACGCGGCGCGCAACTGGAGCTCGACACGCTGAATTTCGAACTGCGCCAGACTTACCGGGCCCAGGCCGAAGCACGCATCGCGCGCTGGGAGCTGCTCGCGCAGAAGCTGGGCGTGTTGCTGATGCCCCTGAGTACCCAGAGCGAGATGGTCGAACAACTGCGCGAGTACCTGAACCCACAGAAGCCGGGGAAAGGTCGATGAACGGACTGGAACAACTGCAACCGCTGATTTCTCCGCCGCCGATCGACTTTTGGCCGCCTGCGCCGGGCTGGTGGTTACTGTTGCTGTTGCTGCCACTACTCGGTTTCGGGCTGTGGAACCTGCGGCGCTTCATTCCCCGCAAACGCCCCGTGGTGCGCGCCGAGCAGCCGCTGGACCCGGTTCGCCTGGCCGCGCTGGCCGAATTGGCGCTGATGCCCAAGCCGTATGACGGTGCGCCGGCCGGCGCCTGGCTGCAGCAACTCAACGGTTTGCTCAAGCGCCTGTGCCGCAACCACTATCCCTACAGCCAGAGCCATACCCTCAACGGCCGCAAGTGGCTGGCGTTCCTCGACAACCGCTGCCCGGCAGCCGGCCTGACTCGCTGGATGGTACTCGTGGAAGGCGCCTACAAACCCGAATGCAAACTCGATGACAAGGCCATCGCCGGCTTGACCCAAGCCGTCGAAACATGGATTCGCAAGCATGTTTGAGTTCGCCTGGCCGTGGATCTTCGCCCTGTTGCCCTTGCCGTGGTTGATGCGCCTCGTCTTGCCGGTCGCTGACAGTGGCGAACCGGCGCTCAAAGTCAGTTTCCTAAACGATCTGGAGGGGCTTGCCGGTCGCCGCGCTCGCGCCAATCTGCCGGCCTGGCGTCAGCAGTCGCCGTTCATTCTGCTGTGGTTGCTGCTGCTGATGGCCGCCGCGCGCCCGCAGTGGCTGGGTGAACCGTTACCGATCGCCGCCAGTGGCCGCGACTTGCTGGTCGCAGTGGATGTTTCGGGCTCGATGGATTTTCCCGACATGCAGTGGCAGGACGAAGACGTCAGCCGCCTTTCGCTGGTCCAGCATCTGCTCGGAGACTTTCTTGAAAGCCGCGAAGGTGACCGGGTCGGCCTGATCCTGTTCGGCAGCCAGGCCTACGTGCAGGCGCCGCTGACCTTCGACCGCCACACCGTGCGCGTCTGGCTCGATGAGGCCCGCATTGGTATTGCCGGAAAAAACACCGCCATCGGCGACGCCATCGGCCTCGCCCTCAAGCGCCTGCGCCAACGTCCGGCACAGAGCCGCGTGCTGATTCTGGTCACCGACGGAGCCAACAATGCCGGTGAAATCGATCCGCTCACCGCCGCTCGACTGGCGGGCAAGGAAGATGTGAAGATCTACCCGATCGGCATCGGTGCCGATCCGGAGCAAAGTGGCACGGTCGGCTTTCTCGGCGTCAATCCGAGCCTGGACCTGGACGAGCCGTCCCTGAAAGCCATTGCCGAAGCCACCGGCGGCCAGTATTTCCGCGCCCACGATGGCAAGGAACTGCAAGCGATCAAGGAAACCCTCGATCAACTGGAGCCCGTGGCCCAGCAACCGACCCAGGCCCGTCCGGCCCAGGCGCTGTATCAATGGCCGCTGGCGCTGGCACTGCTGTTGAGCATGCTGCTGGTGGCCCCCGTACTCTGGCCGGATAACCCGTTGCAACGGCTGTTTACCAAGGATCTGTTTTTGCAAACGCAATTGTTGCCTGACTGGCGCCAGCGCCTCAAACGCCTGCGCCTGCGGAGGCGCCGATGAGTGCGCTGTGGCCCTACTGGTTCCGTCCATGGTGGCTACTGTTGCTGCCGATGCTTGGCTGGTTGCTCTGGCAACTCTGGCACCGCAAGAAGCGCGCCGGGCGCTGGCAGATGATTCTACCGCCAGCCTTTCACGCAGCACTGCTCAGCGGTGGCAGTGGTCGCGACAGTAAATTGCCCTGGGTCGCGCTCGGCGTGGCGTGGCTGTTGACCGTGCTCGCGCTGCTGGGCCCGAGCTGGGAACGCGTCGAGCAAACCAGCCAGAAGCCCGCCGACCCGTTGGTGGTGATTCTTGAACTGACCCCGGAGATGCTCGCCACCGACGTCGCGCCCAATCGCCTGGAACAGGCCCGGCGCAAGCTGTTCGACCTGCTGCAGGTTCGCAGCGATGCGCAGACTGCGATCGTCGTCTACGCCGGCAGCGCGCATACGCTGGTGCCGCTCTCCGATGACCTGTCCACCAGCCGCAACCTGCTCGACGCCCTCAAGCCGTCCTTGATGCCCGAGGCCGGCCATCGTGCCGATCTGGCGGTCATCAAGGCCTTGGCCCTGCTGGAACAGGGCGCGCTCGGTGACGGGCGGATCCTGTTGATCGGCTCGTCCCTGACGGAAGACGAACGTCTGGGGATTCGCCGCGCCATGGCAGGCAAACCCACGCAATGGCTGATGCTCGGCATCGGCACCGCCGAAGGCTCGCCAATCACCCAGGAAGACGGCAGTTTCCTCAAGGACGAACAGGGCGCGATCCTCGTACCGCGCCTGGACGAGCCCGGCCTGAAAGGCTTCGCCCGTGACCTCGACGGACGCTATCGCCACGCCCGCCTGGACGACAGTGACCTGAGCGCCCTCGGCCTGCTCGACGGTCCGCGTCACTTGCGCAATGACGGCCAGACGCTACGTCTCGACACCTGGGCCGACCAGGGTTACTGGCTGCTGCTGCCACTGTTGCTGCTCGCGGCCTGCGCGGGACGTCGCGGCTGGCTGCTCTGCCTGCCGCTGCTGTTGGCGTTGCCGCAACCCGGCTACGCCTTCGACCTCGCCGACCTGTGGCTGCGCCCTGATCAACAGGGCGTGCAATTACTCAAGCTCAAGCGTCCGGCCGAGGCCGCGCGGCGCTTCGAAGACCATCAGTGGCAAGGCGTGGCGCTCTATGAGGCCGGAGACTACGCCGGCGCCGCCGAGCGGTTTGCCGAGGGCAACGATGCCCATGCCCACTACAATCGAGGCAATGCCCTGGCCAAAAATGGTGAATTGGAGGCCGCCCTGGACGCTTACGAACAGGCACTGGAACGCCAACCGGATTTGCGCCCGGCACTGACCAACAAGGCGCTGGTGGAGGAATTGCTCAAGCAGAAAAACAACCCGCCCGCACCGGAACCGGCCAGAAGCGACGAACCCCAGGCCAATGAACAGCAAACACCGCCCGGCGCCACGACGCAGCCTTCGGACGGCGGCGAACCGCAGGCACAAGAACCGCAGGCTGGCGCCGACACCAGACATCCGCCCACATCGCCGCACAAGTCCGGAACCAATGAAGTGCCGGGCAGCGAGCTGGGTGACGAGCAGCACACGACGCCGCCCCTGCGCCCGGCCACCGACAGCATCGAAGGTGAACAGCGCCAGGCACTGGAGCAGTGGTTGCGGCAGATCCCGGATGACCCCGGTGAGCTGCTGCGGCGCAAATTCTGGTACGAACAGCAACAACATCAGGATCAGGAAAAAACTCGATGACCCGCTTCACCGTAGTATTGCTCGCGCTGCTGCATGGCCTGTTGTTCTGCACCGCTCAGGCGCAGGCAGCAGAGCTGGTCGCCAGTGTGGACCGCAGTCGCCTGAGCTCGGGCGAGACGGTCGAGCTGACCCTGGAATCCACCGACGTGACACAGTTCGGCAAACCCGACATGACTCCGCTGGAGCCGTTGTTCGAAGTGCGCGGCACACGCCAGGTCAACCAGTTGAACACCCTCAGTGGCGAAAACCGGGCCACCACCCGCTGGATCGTCACCCTGCTGCCCCGGCAAAACGGCAGCGTGGTGATTCCGCCGCTGCAACTGGGCGAACTGCAGAGCCAGCCGATCACCCTGCAAGTGGTCGAGAGCGAAACACCGGACAACCCGAACAAGCGGGCCGCGGTGTTCATTGATGCCAGCCTCGATCAATCCAGCGTGTACGTTCAGGCCCAGGCGATCCTGACCCTGCGCATCTACCATTCGGTGTCGCTGTACGACGACAGCAGCCTGCCACCCTTGCAGATAACTGATGCACGCATCGAACAACTGGGCGACTCACGCACCTACGAAAAAGACATCGACGGCCTGCGCCATGGCGTGATCGAAATGCGCTACGCGATCTACCCGCAACACAGCGGCGAACTGATCATTCCTGCGCAGGTTTTCAACGCCGCGCTAGTCGATGCACAGCCGGTACAGGACACCGCCCAGGGACCGAAATCCGGCAAGCTGATGCGTGTCACCTCGGCCGAACTGCTGTTGACGGTCAAGGCCAAACCCATCACCTATCCGGCCGACGCCCCCTGGCTGCCCGCGCGCAGCCTGTCCCTGAGCGAAAGCTGGAACCCGGAGCCCGATCATGCCCAGGTTGGCGACTCCCTGACCCGTAGCCTGACGGTGAAGGCCGAAGGCTTGTCCAGCACCCAGCTGCCACCGATGCCCGGCACCGATGTCGGCGGTCTGCGCCGCTACCCCGATCAACCGGTGCTCGGCAACCAGAACAGCGAACGCGGCCTGGTCGGCAGTCGTGAAGACCGCGAGGCCCTGGTGCCGACACGGACCGGTGCCATCGAGCTGCCCACCGTCGACGTGGTCTGGTGGAACACCTTCGAAGACCATCTGGAACACAGCAGCCTGCCCGCTCGCACGCTGCATGTGGCCACCAACCCGAGCCTGGTGGCCGACACCCCGGTCGGCGCCTCACCGGTCGATGCCAGCGCCGATAGCCAAGCGCTCTGGCGCTGGAAGCTCAGCACCCTGATTCTGGCCTGCACCACCCTGCTCGGCTTCGGCCTCTGGTGGCGTGGCCGCTGGCAACCGGCGGTGATGCGTGTCGCTCAAACCGGCCCGAGCCCGCGCACCGTACTCGACGACCTCAAACGCGCCTGCCAGGCCAACGACTCCCACGCCACTCGCCAGGCCCTCGACGCCTGGGCCCGCCAACAACCGGAAACCCTGGCCGACATGGCTGCCCGCTTCGTGCCGCTGTCCAACGCCCTCGACGGCCTGAACGGCGCGTTGTACAGCGAAACCGGCCAGCACTGGCAAGGCGACGAATTGTGGCGGGCGATCAAGGCGATCCCGATGGCCGAACGGGTTCAGGACGTGGTCGGTGATAGTGGGTTGCCGCCGCTTTATCCGAAGTAAACACTGATCCTTGTGGCGAGGGGGCTTGCTCCCTCTCCACAAAACATTCCATCGCGCTACCGGGCATTTTTGCCAGTAAACTCTCCCCCCCTTTCGCCGCCTTCATTTTTCACGCGGCCATTACCTATTTTGTAGCGGAGTCCGCCTTGCGCTTGTTTCACACCTCCGACTGGCACCTTGGGCAGAACCTGCACGGCCAGGATCGCGATTTCGAACACGGCTGTTTTCTCGACTGGCTGCTGCGTCAATTGAAGCTCGATCAGCCGGATGTGCTGTTGATTGCCGGCGATATCTTCGACACGGTGAATCCGCCGGTCAAAGCCCAGGAACGCCTCTACGACTTCATCGTCAGCGCTCATGAACAGCAGCCGTTGCTGACCATCGTGATGATCGCCGGCAACCACGATTCCGGCTCGCGGATCGAGCTACCCGCGCCGCTGATGCGCCGCCTGCGCACCCATGCGCTCGGTCGTGTGCTGTGGCTGGATGACGGGCAACTGGATGCCGAGCGCTTGCTGTTGCCGCTGCCGGACGCCAAGGGCAAAACCGTCGCCTGGTGCCTGGCGCTGCCCTTCCTGCGCCCTGCCGAAGTCACCGGCGCGCATCTGGGCGACAACTACCTGCGTGGCATTGGCCAGGTCCATGAATGGCTGATCGAGGCGGCGAACGCAAAACGCAAGAAAGGCCAGGCATTGATCGCCATCAGCCATGCGCACATGGCGGGTGGTTCGGTGTCGGAAGACTCCGAGCGCAGCCTGATCATCGGCAATGCCGAAGCCCTGCCCGCCAGCCTGTTTGGGCCGAGCATCAGCTACGTTGCCCTCGGTCATTTGCACAAACCGCAGAAGGTCAACGGCGAGGAGCGCATCCGCTACAGCGGCTCGCCGATTCCGCTGTCGTTCTCCGAAATCAGCTATCAACACCAGATACTGGACATCAGGCTCGACGGCGAAACCCTGGTCAGCGTCGAGCCGAAGCTGATCCCCCGTTCGGTCAACCTGCAACGCATCGGCCCGGCACCATTGAGCGAGATCCTGCTGCAACTGGCGGATCTGCCGAACATCGATCTGTTGGCCGATATCCAGCGCCAGCCGTGGCTGGAGGTGCGGGTTCGCCTCGACGAACCCCAGCCTGATCTGCGCAATCAAGTGGAAACCGCCCTGCAAGGCAAGGCCGTGCGCCTGGTGCGCATCGCCGCGGAATACGCCGGCAATGGCAGCCGAAACGGTAACGAGGACGGCAACACGCTGATCGAGCTGGACCAGCTCACGCCTCAGGAACTGTTCAGCCGCGCCTGGCAGGACAACTACGGCAGCGAGGTCGACGAGCAGACCCTCAAGGACTTTGCCGAACTGTTGCAGGACGTACAGATGGAGAGCGAACAGCCATGAAAATCCTCGCGATCCGCCTGAAGAACCTCGCCTCGCTGGCCGGGCCGTTTGAAATCGACTTTACTGCCGAACCCCTGGCCAGTGCCGGACTGTTCGCCATCACCGGGCCGACCGGTGCCGGAAAAAGCACCCTGCTCGATGCCCTGTGCCTGGCGCTGTTTGGCGCCGTGCCACGCCTGAACAACACCGGCCGCGACGCCAAGGTGCCGGACGCCGATGGCGAAATCGGCACGGGTGACCCGCGGAACCTGCTGCGTCGCGGCACGGGCGAAGGTTATGCGGAAGTGGATTTCGTCGGTGTCGACGGCCGTCGTTACCGCGCCCGCTGGGAAGCCAATCGCGCCCGGGACAAGGCCGCCGGAAAGCTGCAGGCCAGCCGCCAGAGCTTGCGTGACATCGATCAGGATCAATTGCTCGCCAGCCAGAAAGGCGAATACAAGACTCAGCTCGAAGCCGCGCTGGGGCTGAACTTCGAGCAGTTCACCCGCGCCGTGCTACTGGCGCAAAGCGAGTTCAGCGCGTTCCTCAAGGCCGACGACAATGACCGTAGCGAACTGCTGGAGAAGCTCACTGACACGGCGCTCTACACGCGCCTCGGTCGTCGGGCCTTCGACAAGACCAAGGAGGCTCGCGAGGCTCACAAGTTGCTGCAGGACCAGGCCAGCGGAGTGACGCCACTGCCGCCTGAAGCCCGAGCCGAGCTCGATGAGCGCTTCAATGAAGCCCAGCGGCAACTTAAAACCCACCAGGCGCAGCTCAAACAGTTGGAGTTGCAACACACCTGGCTCAAGGTCTTGCAGCAGTTGCAGGACGCACAACAGAGCGCAACCGAACAACTGCAATCGGCCCAACAACACTGGGACGGCCTGACCGGCGAGCGTTTGAAACTGACTCGTCTGGAACAACTGGCCCCGCAACGGCACCAGTTTGCACGCAAGGCCGAACTCTCCGCCCAGCTCACACCGCTGGCGGCACACATTCAACAGCATGTTCAACAGCAAACCGGACTGAACGCGCGTCAGGCTCAGCTCGAACACAGCCTGAGCGCGGCGAAAACGGCACTGGCCACGGCGCAGGGCCAACTCAGCCACAGCACGCCACTGTTACGTCAAGCCTTCGAAGAGCAAAGCAGTCTCGCCCGCCTGGTCAAGGATGCCAGCCTCAGCGCCGACCTCAAGCAGCAGGCAGAACTGGCCTGCACCCAGGGACAAAGCACGATCCAGGGTTTGCTCGACCAGCAGAAGCAGGTCGCCGAACGTTTGCAACGGATTGCCGGTGAACTTGAACAGAGCACTCATCTGGCGCCGCTGAGCGATGCCTGGAACGCCTACCGTGATCGTCTGCAACAACTGATGCTGATCGGTAATCGCTTGAACAAGGGTCAGGTTGAACTGGCCACTCTGGAGCAAAACGCCACACGCGCCGCCGAAGAACTGACCACACAGCGTCATGGCCTCGAGGTGCTTTACAAAGAGGCCGGTGCCGAGCCAGAAGCGGTGGCCGAGCAGATTCAAATTCTCGGCAGCCTGCTACAGGACAACCGCAAACAACTGCGGGCCGTGGAAGAGCTGACGCGGCTTTGGGCCAGCCAGCAGGATCTGGACAAGTTCGGTGCCGAGCTACAGCAGCGCCAGCTCACGGCGCAGCAAGAGCGGGAGCGTCTGACCCAGGACGGTGTGAAGGCCAAGACTGAACTCACCGTCGCCGAACAGACCCTGACCGTCACCCGCGAACTGCTGGAACGTCAGCGTTTGGCACGCAGTGAGAGCGTCGAAGAACTGCGTGCGCAGTTACAGGACGATCAGCCGTGCCCGGTTTGCGGCAGTCCGGACCATCCTTATCACCAGCCCGAAGCCTTGCTGCAAAGCCTCGGCCGCCACGATGAAAGCGAACAGGCCAATGCCCAGAAAGCCGTGGACCTGCTCAAGGAAAAACTCACCGATCTGCGCACTGAAGTCGGCGGCTTGATTGCCCAGCAAAAAGAATTGCTGCGCCAGCAGGAACAGCTCGCGACTCAGCAACTAAGCCTGGCGCCGGCTCTTGAGGCGCACCCGCTGTCCGCGCAACTGTTGGTCCATGACGCAGACAAACGCGATATCTGGCTGGCACAACAAGGCAGCCAGTTGAACCAGAGCATTGCACAGGACGAGCAACGGCAAACCGCCCTGCTCACCCTGCAACAGGACGCTGCGCGCCTGACGCAGCAACTGCGCAGCGCCGAAACAGCCAATCAACAGGCGACACAGCACCTGCTCGACCAACAACGGGAGTTGAGCAGCGACCGCCAACGCCTGGACGAAGAACTGACTGCGTTCAGCACCCTGCTGCCAGCCGAGACGCTGCAAGCGCTGCGCAACGAACCCGCCGCGACCTTCATGCAGCTCGACCGGCAGATCGCCCAGCGCCTGCAACAACTCGACCAGCAGCGCGATGAACTCGGCGAACAGCAACAGCGCCAGCAGACGCTGGACAAAGAACAGTACCAACAGCAGACCCGCGCCCAACAACTGGACGCTGCACAGCAGCAATTCACCGCGCTGGCAGGACAACAACAGGCCTGCCAGGAAAAACTGACGCAACTGCTGGGCGAACACGCCAGCGCCGAACAGTGGCAACAGCAACTGGATCAGGCCGTCGAGCAGGCACGCAATGCCGAAGCAACCGCCAGTCAGGAACTGCAAAGCGTACGCACGGAGCTGGTGCAACTGGCCGCCGAACTCAAGGCGCAACAGGAGCGCGCGCAAGCCCTGGAAAGCGAAGACCGCGAACTGAGCGGCAGGATCGCCGACTGGCGCGCGCAACATCCGGAACTGGACGATGACGGACTGCACGAGCTGTTGAGCTTCAGCGAGCAACAACTCAGCGAACTGCGCCAACGCTTGCAGCAAAGTGAAAAAGCCATCGAGCAAACCAGGGTACTGTTGCAGGAACGGGATCAGCGCTTGCTCGAACATCAAGCGCAACACAACGGCAACCTCGACGCCGGACAACTGGCCGCCGCACTGGTCGACCTGCAAAACCTGGCCGCCACCAGCGAGCAACACTGCGCCGAACTGCGTGCCGAACAGGCCGAGGATCAGCGCCGGCAGAACGCCAATCAGGCCCTGGCGCAGCAGATTGCCGACGCCTACAGCGAGTATCAACGCTGGGCACGCTTGAATGCGTTGATTGGCTCCGCCACCGGCGACACTTTCCGCAAGATCGCCCAGGCCTACAACCTCGACCTGCTGGTGCACCACGCCAACGTGCAATTGCGCCAGCTGGTGCGCCGTTATCGCCTCAAGCGCGGTGGCAGCATGCTCGGATTGCTGGTGATGGACACCGAGATGGGCGACGAACTGCGTTCAGTGCATTCGCTGTCCGGCGGCGAGACCTTCCTGGTATCGCTGGCGCTGGCCCTCGGTCTGGCGTCGATGGCGTCGAGTACGCTGAAAATCGAATCGCTGTTCATCGACGAAGGCTTCGGCAGCCTCGATCCGGAATCCCTGCAACTGGCCATGGACGCCCTCGACGGCTTGCAAGCCCAGGGCCGCAAGGTCGCGGTGATTTCCCATGTACAGGAAATGCATGAACGGATTCCGGTACAGATTCAGGTCCGCCGCCAGGGCAACGGCCTGAGCACCCTGGAGGTGAAATGAACACGCTGTATTCCTTCCGCCGCTGCCCGTACGCCATGCGTGCACGCATGGCCCTGCGTTATTCGGGCGTGGCCGTGGACATCGTCGAAGTCAGCCTGAAGGCCAAGCCCGCCGAGATGCTCGCGCTGTCGGGCAAAGGCACGGTGCCGGTACTGAACGCCGGTGGCCGGGTGATCGACGAAAGCCTCGACATCATGCGCTGGGCACTGGCGCAGAACGATCCGCAGGACTGGTTGCTCAAGAATGATCCTGACGCAGCGGTACACATCGCCCCGCTGATCGAACAGAACGATCAGGTGTTCAAGGTGCACCTGAATCGCTACAAGTACGCCGAGCGTTATCCCGAGCAGCCGATGGAGGCTTATCGCAGTGAGGGTGAGGTGTTCTTGCGCAGGCTGGATCAGTTGCTGGAAGGACGCGACTATTTGCTGGCGGACCATCCGAGCCTGGCGGATGTGGCGTTGATGCCGTTCGTACGGCAGTTTGCGCACGTGGATCGCGAGTGGTTCGCGCAGACGCCTTACCTGCGCTTGCAGGCATGGCTACAGCGGCTTTTGGCGTCGGACCTGTTCACATCAATCATGAAGAAATAACCACCCCCTGTAGGAGCCAGCTTGCTGGCGATGGTGTGTCAATTGACGCTGTGGTGCCTGATACGCCATCGCCAGCAGGCTGGCTCCTACAAGGGTCCGTGATGTGTCGAAGATTCAGGCCAGCACCCCACACATCCCGAGGGCCGAACAATCGACCTGGAACGGGCCGAAAGCCACGCCTTCACTCCTGATCGGCGGATTGCCGGCCAGCATGCCCTGGGCGTTGGCGTTTTCGATGTTGCGGGAAATGTTGTGGTTGGCTTCGATGGCCCGTGCCACCGAACCCGCCGAGCCCTGTCCGATCCCCAACAGGGAGGATCCGTTGGTCATGAACGCCAGGAAGGCGATGACCCAAAGTCTGTGCCCTTTCATGCGCCGACGACTCCTGCGAGTTCAGCCTGATCGACGCTTGCGCTTTGCGCACGGTGTTCAAACTGGATGCCGGGATGAGCGACCTGGATCGGTGCTTCGAAATTGGATTGCGACTGGGCTGAAAGGCTGACCACCAGCACCATGGCCAGGTAAAGACCGATCGCCACATAGGCGCCGTGTTTGGCAGAAGTGAGAATTGCGCTGGCCATGATGTTCTCCGCAGGCATGTTTCAATGCCCACAGAATCGATCAAAAAAGCCTGGGTAACCACTCAGGGTTATCCATAGTGACCATCAGTCTCGTTGATCATTGAGCCAGACTATTTCAGTCTTCAATAAAACTAATCGAGCGTTCGCGGGCAGCATCCGACTCCCCCGGGACAGGGTCGGTTGCCGACAGAATGGGGGTGGAGTAGAGAAACAGAAGAACCAATGCCAGACGCGTCACCATGCTGCCGATCCTTGCCGTGAGGAGGAGTCAAAAAATCAGCGTCAATTTAAACGCGTGGCGATGTGATATCAAGCACTGCATTGATAGCAACTTGATACTGTCGTAAATGCGTTATGCAGGAGCGACATCACTCTGATCGTTTTCGACACTCGGATTTACAACACAAGGGTCTTCGATCATCAGTGACTTCGCTCCTGCATAAAGGTAGGGGGTGAACGTTCAGGCTTGGGTTTTGTGATCCAGCGCGGCGTAGAAGTTGGCGCTCTGTTGCAGGTACTTCTGGGTGTAGCTCTGGGTGTGGGCTTTTTTGTCGCTGATTTCAACGTTGGCACTGGCTGGCAGTGCAACGGTGGCAGAAATGGCGGATGCGGCGATGACAGAGAAGATGTTGAAGTTCATGGCGGTATTCCTCGGATTCAGTTGGCTTGCTTGCCCGGTGGGGCCGTGAAGCAAACTTAACCCTCGAGGGTTGATGCCTTGAAATGCTTTGTAGCAGTACCAGATATCAGCGTCATTGATAAAAGCAGGCAGGCCCCATGAACCGGGGCCTGCGGCTTATTGACGCAGCAGAAACCCGAGGTCGCTCGGCGCGTCCATCGGCAGTTTTTGCACGGTCTTGCCCAGCAAACCGGTCTTGGCATCGCGTTCGACGACGACAATCTGGTTGCTCTTCTGGTTGGCGATCAACAGGAAACGGCCGCTCGGATCGAGGCAGAATTCCCGCGGATGATCGCCCTCCACCGCCCGGCGCTGCAGCTCGTTGAGGTGGCCGGTGGCCGGATCAATCGCAAACACCAGCAGTTCATTGGCCGTGCCACGGTTGCTGACGTAGAGGAACTTGCCGTCAGCTGAGGCATGCAGCGCCGCCGCAGCCTTGTCTGAAACCGGTTGCCCGGCGGCCAGATCGACCATCTGAGTCTGCTCGAGTCGGCCGTCGTGGTAATCGAACACCGCCACCTGGGCGCTCATTTCCATGGTCAGCCAGGCGTGTTTGCCGTCGGCGCTGAACAGTAAGTGGCGCGGCCCACTGCCCGGCGGCAACTGCACGAATGCCGGGGTGGCCGGGGTCAAAGGCAGTTCCGGGTTGGCCTTGGGGTCGAAGCGGTAGGCAAACACCTTGTCGGCGCCCAGATCGTTGGAGAACACGTATCTGCCGTCCGGCGACGGAATGGTCGAATGCACGTGGGCCGAGGCCTGGCGTTCGGGATTGATCCGGCTCGCCGGGTGGCTGCTCATCTGCACCACGGGTTCGAGCTTGCCATCGGCGGCCACCGGCAATACCGCGAGGGTGCCGCCCGGATCTTCGGCCACCGAGTAATTGCTGACAAACAAGTGGCTGCCATCGGCGCTGAGACTGGAGTGAGTCGGCTCGTTGCCCAGGCTTTGCACCTGGTTGATCGGGCTCAGTGCATGGGTCTTGGGATCGATGGCGTAACTGCTGACACGCCCTACCGGATCCGCCTGGCCGGGGCCGTTTTCATTGACCACGAACAGGCGTCGCTGGTCCTTCGACAGGGTCAGCCACGAAGGGTTTTCGCTCTTGATCACCTGCAGGGGCTGGGAGTTGATCTGCCCGGTGCTGCTGTCGAAAGCCAGGCGGTAGATGCCCTGGCTTTGACCGGCGGTGTAGGAGCCTACGAGCAGTTGATAGTCGTCGGCGGACGCAGCCTGAACCCCCATCGCACCGATACTGCCGGCCATCAGCAGCGGCCAGAGTTTATTCATCCTCAGCTTCATCGTCATCGTTGTCACCGCTGACGACATCGCCCAGGCAGACCAGCCGGTGTTCGCCGGAATCACCGATAATCAACCAGCTTTGCAGCGAGGCGTGATATGTCGCCGCCTGAACCTGCGCCGGGGTGAACTCCCAGTGCTTGGCTGCGCGGCCGTCCATGCACTCGATATGCAGGTTGTCATCGACATCGAGGGCGAATTCGAAGGCATGCAGCCCGTCGATTTCCACCATTCCACAGTGTTCGAGGGCATTGAGCAGGGTGTCGGTTACGGCAGTCATGGCAGTCAATCTTTGGGTGGGAAAACCGCAATGATAGCTCATGGCACCGCATTCCCCCTCATATGGAATGGCCAACCTGTGGGAGCGAGCTTGCTCGCGATGGACTTCAACGATAACGCGGGGAACCTGACACCCCACGGCAGTCTCAGGATTATCGCGAGCAAGCTCGCTCCTACAGTTTAGGCTCTGGCGGCCTCCCTCTGCGCGCCTGCTATCATGCGCGACACCTCATCGCACAGGACCGCGCCGTTCCCCATGGATTACCGCAAACCCTCCGACCGCAAAAGCATGCACTCGCGCATCGTCCAGGAACTGGGGATGCAGATCGTCTCGGGACGTTTCCTGCCGGACGACAAACTGCCCGCCGAAGCGCTGTTGTGCGAAGAATATGCGGTCAGCCGACCGGTACTGCGTGAAGCCACCCGGGTACTGGTTGCCAAGGGCCTGGTGTACTCCCGCCCGCGCGTCGGAACCGTGGTCAAGCCGCGCAAGGAATGGCACATGCTCGACCCGGACGTGCTGCACTGGTTGATGCAGAGCAGTCCGCAGAGTCAGTTTTTCGACCTGCTGACCAGCGTGCGCAGCATCATCGAACCGGCCGCTGCCGCCCTCGCCGCACAATTCGCCACCGAAGCGGACATTGCTTCCATCGGTGAAGCCTACCAGCGCATGGAAGCCGCGCCGACGCCAGAGGCGTTGTTGCAGCCTGACCTGGACTTCCACAGTCGTATCGCCGATGCCACGCACAACGACTTGCTGGCCAATTTGTGCAACATGCTCTCGGTGGCTATCGCCGAAGCCCTGAAGCATTCGAACCAGCGACCGAACCTGCATGAACTGGCGCTGCCCCGGCACAAGGCGATCCTGACCGCCATCGAAAACCGCGACGCCCTCGGCGCGCGGCATGCGACGCTGGTGCAGCTGGATGATGCGCGCAGTGCGTTGAATGTGGTGCTGGGTAGCGATCCAGCCTGACCAACACAGGCCCCTGTGGGAGCTGGCTTGCCAGCGATGGTGGAGTGTCAGGCGACACAATTATTGAATGTCAGGCCGTCATCGCGGGCAAGCCCGCTCCCACAGGTTCTAGTGTAAATCCGTCAGGCAAAAAAAAGCCGCAACCCTGAGGTTGCGGCTTTTTCATTTCAGCCTGGATCAGTGGGCGAACAACGAGTTGCCCTTCTGCCCCGCCAACTTCTCAGGCTTGATCAGGAACCGCGCCAGTGCCGGCAACAGCCACAGCGCACCGAACATGTTCCACAACAGCATGAAGGTCAGCATCAGCCCCATGTCGGCCTGGAACTTGATGGCCGAGAAGATCCAGGTGCACACGCCGATGGCCAGGCACAGGCCGGTGAACAGCACGGCCTTGCCGGTGGACTTCAGCGTCTGGTAGTACGCCTCTTGCAGCGGCAGGCCGGCACGCAGGAAGCTTTCCAGGCGGCTGTAGATGTAGATGCCGTAGTCCACACCGATCCCCACCCCAAGCGCCACGACCGGCAGGGTCGCGACTTTCACGCCGATACCCATGAAGGCCATCAGGGCGTTGCCGAGTACCGAGGTCAGCACCAGCGGCAGCACGATGCACAAGGTCGCCGCCCAGGAGCGGAAGGTGATCATGCACATGACCGCAACGCAGATGTACACCAGGATCAGGATGGTCAGCTCGGACTTCTTGATCACCTCGTTGGTGGCCGCCTCGATACCTGCGTTACCCGCCGCGAGGATGAACTCCAGGCCTTCCTTGTTGTTTTCCCTGGCGAACTCCTGCACCGCGTGCACCGCGCGATCCAGGGTTTCGGCCTTGTGATCGTTGAGGAACACCAGCACCGGCGCCAGGGAGCAGCTGTTGTTGTACAGGCCGTCGGCGCGGGCAATGGAGTTGTTCAGCACATCAGGGTTGCGCGACAGGGTTTCCCACTTCAGGTTGCCCTCGTTCATGCCCTTGATCATCTGCTTGGACACAGTCACCAGCGAGATCGCCGATTGCACGCCCTCGGTGTTCTGCATCTTCCACATCAACTCATCGATCGGCGCCATGGCTTCGTAGCGCGAGCACCCTTCGGCCTTGGTCTTGACCATCACCACCAACACATCGGAACTGGTGGAGTAGTTGTTGATGATGAAGTTGTTGTCCTTGTTGTAGCGCGAGTCCGGACGCAGCTCCGGGGCACCCTGGTCGAGGTCGCCGATCTTCAGGTTCTGGCTGTACCAGAGCCCGCCACCAAAGGCGATCAGCGCCAGCAGAATGGAAACCGGTGCGACTTTGGCGCTGGCGAAATTCGCCAGCAGGCGCCAGAACGGATGTTCGCGGGTTGCGTCTTTCTTGCTGCGGGCCACGGCACGCTTGCTGATGCCGACATAGGAAATCGCCACCGGCAGCAGGATCAGGTTGGTGAACACGATCACCGCCACGCCGATGGACGCGCCAATCGCCAGCTCACGGATCACACCGATATCGATGATCAGCAGCGTGATGAAACCCACGGCATCGGCGAGGATCGCGATCATCCCCGGCAGGAACAATTGACGGAAAGTCCGGCGCGCCGCCGTCAGGGCGTTGTCCGCCTCACTCGATTGCAGGGCGATGCCGTTGATCTTCTGTACGCCGTGGGAAATACCGATGGCGAAGATCAGGAACGGCACCAGCATCGAATAGGGATCGAGCCCGAAGCCGAAGAAGTGCATCAACCCCAGTTGCCAGACCACCGCCACCAGCGTCGTACTCAACACGGCGACAGTACTGCGCAGGCAATTGGTGAACCACAGCAGGAGGATCAGGGTGATGACGAAGGCGATACCGAAGAACATCACCACCATCACCAGGCCATCGATCAGGTCGCCGACTTTCTTGGCGAAACCGACGATGTGGATCTTCACGTTCGGGTTCTGCACTTCGAACTTGGTGCGGATCTTGTCTTCAAGCTCATGGGAGAACTTGCGATAGTCCAGCGCCAGCAACTTGCCCTGGTCTTGCGGGTCCGGGTAGGACTCCAGCAATGGGATATCGACGATGCTCGACTTGAAGTCGTTGGCCACCAGACGCCCGATCTGCCCGGACTTGAGCACGTTGTTGCGCAACAGGTCGAGGCTGGCCTGGGAACCGTTGTAGCTCTGCGGAATCACTTCACCGCCGGCGAAGCCCTCTTCCGTCACTTCGGTCCAGCGAACGCTGGGGCTCCACAGCGACTTGAGGCCGGAACGGTCGACACCGGAGATGTAGAACACCTCGTCGTTGATCTGACGCAATGTCTCCATGTACTCCTTGGAGAAAATGTCGCCGTCGGTGGCCTCCACCGAAATCCTTACGGTATTGCCCAGGTTCGTCAGGTCATTGCGGTGCTCCATCATCTTCTGGATGAAGGGATGCTCCAGCGGAATCATTTTTTCGAAACTGGTGGACGGACGAATCAGCGTGGCCTGCCAGAACAGGAAGACGCTGACCAGCAGGCAGATCGTGATCACTGCCGGGCGGTTGTTGAAGATCAGGCGCTCGAGGAACGTCGCCTTGTCCTGGTGATGAGTACTCAAGGAAGTCATAGCCCCGCCTTCTTATTATTAACCTGGCTCATTTGCCCGACTCGGTGCCGTTCGGCGAAGTGACGCGAACGCCGCCCTGCCCGGCCAGAACCAGATTGCCATTGCCTGCCGCAGCCACTGCCGAGACGGAAATACGGTCCGGGCGGTTGACCACCTTGAAGGTTTCGCCATCGTCGCTGCTGCGAATCACCGAACCGCCGTTGCCGACGATCACGATGGAACCATCGTCGAGCAGCGTGCCGCCGGACAGCCCGAACTCCAGGTCGCCACGTTCGGCCTTGAGCTCGACTTGCTCCCAGGTGCTGCCGAAATCCGTGGAACGGTAAAGATTGCCGCGCAGTCCGTAGGCCAGCAGCGTATTGGGCTGCGCCGTACCGATCACGCCAAACAGCGAGCCTTCGTACGGACCTTCAAGCTTCTCCCAGGTCTGGCCCCAGTCCGCGGAGCGGAACATGCTGCCCTGCTCGCCGACGATGAACAGCCCGGCATCCTTGACCGACGCAATCGCGTTCAGGTGGTATTGGTCTTCGTTGTCCAGGCGATCACTGGCGTCTTCCCAATGCTTGCCACCGTCGGTGGTTTCCATCAGCGAGCCGTAGGCGCCCACGGCAAAGCCGCTGTTGACGTCCTTGAACCAGACGTCGAGCAGTGGCGATTCGCGTTTCAGATCTTCGAATTGCCGGGTCCAGGTCGTACCGCCGTCCTCGCTGGCGAGGATCTGCGCGTCGTGGCCGACGGCCCAGCCGTGCTTGTCATCGACAAAGAACACCGACGTCAGCAGGGCCCGGGTCGGGACCTTGGCCTGGGTCCAGGTGGCGCCCTGGTCATCGGAATACAGGATGTGCCCACGATCCCCGACCGCCACCAGGCGCTTGCCGGCGTGGACGACATCGAGCATCAGGCTTTTGGCAGCCTTGGCAGATTCAATGGAATAAACAACGTCGGATGCTGGCGCCGCCGCGGCCAGCGCAGGTGCCGACAGCATGGCAGAGCCCAACAGCGAGAGCGCTGTGGCCAGCAATGCGAATTTGCGCAGTGCCGGCGGGCGGCAGATACCCACACCCATGACAGGCTCACTCATAGACCTTCCCCCATTATTATTGTTAGGTCGTTCAACCTTTCTGGGCGCCGCAAGGGTACGTGTCTGGACTGGCTGTTTCAGAGCATGGTCCTGAAACCCGCAATCCAGAGCCCCTTCGGAAGCTGGCCTATCCTATCGGTGTTTTTTAATGTCTGACAATCGACGCCACGTTATGTTTTGTTAACCGGCGGGGATGGGGGGGTGTTCTGAATGATTGGGTATCAGGTGGGGTGATTGCGGTGTTCGGTGTTCGGTGTTCGGTGTTCGGTGTTCGGTGTTCGGTGTTCGGTGTTCGGTGTTCGGTGTTCGGTGTGCATATCCGTTTCTGCGGTCACGGCCGCTAACGGTTCCGCCTTTACGGCGGGTTACTTGGAAAAGCCCCAAGTAACCAAGGGCTCTTGCCCCTTTCGTTCGGTGCCTCGCCAAGGCTCGGCATTCCCTCGCTCCGGTCCTGCTCCGTGGGCCCGCCGCGATCGGCCATCCATGGCCGTACGCGGCTAACCCGGCATCCATGCCGGGTTGCTCACTGCGCAGAACCTGCGCTCGGCCTCTCGATGGGGCAAGCAGATCAAAAGCCAAAGCAAAAGCGAGGCGGCCTGACAGCCGACCTGATCGCAATTGAATGCCTTCCCCTGTAGGAGCGAGCCTGCTCGCGAAAAACGCCGGGACACCACGGGGATTCAGACAGCCCGTGTCATCGTTGACGTCCATCGCGAGCAAGCTCGCTCCTACAGAAGAGAAGAGCAGGCCTAGCGTTAGCTCGCCTGTCGCTCTTGATCTTGATCCACCCGCCCCCTCGGCAGGCTGAGCGGAGGTGTTCATCCGGGGATGGGCGCGCAGCGCCGTTCGACGCAGTCGAACCCATTGCATGTAGGTCGCGCGCAGCCGACCGGAGGGCAATGCCCCCGGATGAATGCCGGAGCGAAGGAACCCCGAGCCTTGGCGAGGGGCCGGACGTTCGGGGCGAGCGTTTTTTTGCGTACTTTTTTTAGGCGCTTGTAAAAAAAGTGAGTCGCCGTAAGGGCGAAACCCTAAGCCGCCGTTACCGCAGAAACGGATATGTACGCCATCAACCAAGAACCTGGTCGGCCCAAAGGCCGCCAAGTTCAAAAGCCAGGATCAAGCCAAACTCTTGCTGACCACCTCAAACACATCACTGGACAACTGCCCCGAGGCCCGAATCCGCTCAAGCTCCCCTTTCATCAAGGCCTGACGCCCATCGTCATACTTGCGCCAGCGAGTCAAAGGCGCCAACTGCCGAGAAGCAATCTGCGGATTGAAACCGTTCAGCTCGATCACCAGATCCGCGAGGAAGCGATACCCGGAACCATCCGCCGCATGGAAGTTGATCAGGTTCTGCCCGGCAAACGCACCGAACAGCGCCCGGACCTTGTTCGGATTCTTGATGTTAAACGCAGGATGCTGCATCAACTGACGAACCCTCTCCAGACCACCCGGCAACACACTGCCCGCCTGGACACTGAACCACTGATCCATGACCAGCGGGTTGTCCATGAAGTGCTCGGCGAAACTGGCCAGCGCCTTGGCCTTCTCGGCTTCGAACGGCGAATTGACCAGCACGGCGAGTGCAGTCAGGCGCTCGGTCATGTTGTCGCACGCCTCGAACTGCTCCAGTGTCGCCGCCAAAACCTCCGGCTTGCCGCTGAGCATCAGGTACGACAGCGCGATGTTCTGCAGGGCACGACGGGCAAAATGCCCGGCTTCGGCCACATACGGCGTCTGCTTCGACAACTCGCGATTAGCCTGGTAACGCAGCCACAGGCCTTCGAACAACGCGTCAGCCAGTTGCTTGCGGGCAAACTCGCGAGCGGTGTGAATCGCTTCGACATCCGCCACTTCGCTGATTTCGGTCAGGTACGCCTCGCTCGGCAGCGACAGCATTTCCGCCACCATCGCCTGATCCAGCGACTCATCCGCGAGTACCGTGCGCAGCGCCGACACCAGACGCTGATCGAGTACCAGCGCTTCGCCCTTCTGCTGTTGGGCGATCAACTCTTGCAGCACCTGCACCGACAATTGCTGGCCGGCATCCCAGCGGTTGAAACCGTCGCTGTCGTGCTGCATCAGGAACATCAACTGGTCACGGTTGTACGGGAAGCTCAGTTTCACCGGCGCCGAGAAACCACGCAGCAACGAAGGCAACGGTTGTTCGGTGATGTCGACGAAGGTAAAGGTCTGCTCGGCCTCGGTCACGGAAATGACCCGCGAGGTGCCTTGCGCGGCAGCCTCACCGGACAGACGCAGGGCAATCGCTGCCCCTTTGGCATCCAGCAGCCCCAGTTCGACCGGAATCACGAACGGCAGTTTTTCAACCTTGTCCGGGGTCTGCGGGCAGCTCTGGCGGAAGGTCAGGCTGTAGGTTTTCGCCGCAGCGTCGTAGGACTCGCTCACCACCAGGCGCGGTGTACCGGCCTGGCTGTACCAGCGCTTGAACTGGGTCAGGTCGACGCCATTGGCATCTTCCATGGCCTTGATGAAGTCGTCGCAGGTCACCGCCTGGCCGTCATGGCGTTCGAAGTACAGGTCGCTGCCTTTGCGGAAGCCTTCGGCACCGAGCAGGGTGTGGATCATGCCGACCACTTCCGAGCCCTTTTCATACACGGTCAGGGTGTAGAAGTTGGAAATCTCGATGAAGCTGTCCGGGCGCACGGCGTGAGCCATGGGGCCAGCGTCTTCGGCGAACTGGTGGGTGCGCAGGTACGCCACGTCCTGGATGCGCTTGACCGTGGCCGAGTTCATGTCCGAGGAGAAACCGGCATCGCGGAACACGGTGAAGCCTTCCTTGAGCGACAACTGGAACCAGTCGCGGCAGGTCACGCGGTTGCCCGACCAGTTGTGGAAGTATTCGTGGGCGACGATCGCCTCGACCCGCTGGTGCGCGGCGTCAGTGGCGGTTTCGGCCTTGGCCAGCACGGCGCTGGAGTTGAAGATGTTGAGGCCCTTGTTCTCCATGGCGCCCATGTTGAAGTCATTCACGGCGACGATCATGAAGATGTCCAGGTCGTATTCGCGACCATAGACCTCTTCGTCCCAGCGCATGGACTTCTTCAGGCTGTTCATGGCGTGCTGGCACTTGTCGATGTTTTCCGGCTCGACGTAAATGCGCAGCGCCACAGTGCGCTCGCTCATGGTGGTGAAGCTGTCTTCGACGCACCACAGGTCACCGGCCACCAGCGCAAACAGGTACGCCGGCTTCTTGAACGGGTCTTCCCAGGTCGCCCAGTGCCGGCCGTCTTCGCCAGGACCGGAAGCAATCGGGTTGCCGTTGGACAGCAGCACCGGATAGCTGTGTTGCTCGGCAACGACCGTGGTGCTGAAGGTGCTCATCACGTCCGGACGGTCGAGGTAATAGGTGATCTTGCGAAAGCCTTCGGCCTCGCACTGCGTGCAGAACATCGTGCCGGACTTGTACAGGCCTTCCAGCGCGGTGTTGGTTTCCGGATGGATCCTGACGCTGGTGTCGACCGTGAAAGTGGTGCTGGTCGGGTGCAGGGTCAGGTGGTTTTCAGTCAACTGGTAGTCGGCGGCACCCAGTTCACGGTCGGCCAAAGTGACCGACAACAGCTCCAGCTGCTGGCCGTCCAGTACCAGCGGCGGCAGCCCCGGGCCACGCTCGGGATTGCGGCGCATCACCAGTTGCGCATGGACCAGGCTGTGGTCCTCGAACAACTCGAAGGTCAGGTGTGTTTCGTCGATCAGGTACTCGGGTGCCTGATAGTCCTTCAGGTAAATCATCTTCGGTTGTTCGGTGCGCATGCTGGAGTCCTTACTGATGCACGGCGAGCTGGTAAGCCGTGTATTTACGAATGTTGATCACGCCGGTGTCGAAGATCAAGTACTGGCCCTTGACCCCCATCAGCGTGCCTTCGGCAATCGGGTTCTTGTCCAGGTTGAAGCTGACGATCTTCGCCGGGTAGTGCTCGATCGGGTAGCGGATTTCCAGCGGTTCGACATCGGTAACCGCCTGGATCGCCTGCAAGCCAAATCGTTGCTGCAGCCCCAGCAGGCCTTCGGCGCAGCTGTCGAACAACTGATCGCGGATCTCGGCCAGGTTCACGGCCGCCGCATCGCCCTTGAGCAATGCACGCCAATTGGTCTTGTCGGCCACCTGGCTACGGAACAGGTCCTCGACGAAACCGGACTGTTGCCGGGTCGAGACGCGCATGATCGGCAAGGCCTGGCTGGCCCCCTGGTCGAGCCAGCGGGTCGGCAACTGGGTGGCACGGGTAATCCCGACTTTCACCCCCGACGAGTTGGCCAGGTACACCACGTGATCGGTCATGCAGAACTTCTCGCCCCATTCGGGCTCGCGGCAGGTGCCGGCGTCGAAGTGGCAGCGCTCCGGGCTCATGATGCACACGTCGCACTGGGCCAGCTTGGTCATGCAGGGGTAGCAGTAACCCTGGCTGAAACTGGTTTTGGTCTTGCGTCCGCAATGGATGCAGTGAATCGCACCCAGGTATTCCAGGCGTACCGTGGTGCCGATCAACGGATTGACCGGGACCTCGGTTTCGCCAAGACGGAAAGCGTACTGCACGTTCGGCCCGTCAAGGCGCGCCGACATTTTGCTGATTGCACCGCGGCCAATCTCGATCAATGGATGGCATCCGACTTGAACAGGATATTCGGCACTTCGATCGACTTCGACGCACATTCCTGCGGCCCCATGTAGCCGGTACGCTGGTCCTCTGGCAGGTTCTGGATTTCCCAGGCGATCATGGCCTGCAACGACAGCTCGCGTTGTTCGGCGGTGAGTTTGCCACCGTCGGACCATTTGCCGATTTCCACGGCCAGCTTCAGGCTCTCGTAGATATCGGGGGTGATATTTTGGATCATTTCGTTGAAAGAGGACATCAGGTCTCCGTGCTCTTTATTGCATGTCTGAATTAGGCGGCCAGTTTACGGCGGTTATACAAACCGCCCAACAAACCGGTGAAGCATCCGATGAGTAACCCGCTGACATGGGCCGCGTTGGCGATTTCGCCGAAGCCGATCATCGAGACCAGCCCGGACAGGCACAGCAGCAACCACACCAGCATCATCACCAGCACGCCACGCGGCAGGCGATAAGCCGGGTTCGGCGCCAGCAGCTGGAAGATCCAGCAATGCCCAAGCAGGCCGTACAGTACGCCGGACAAGCCACCGAACAAGGTCGGACCGCTTATGTAGTACTGGAAGTAGTTGGACACCAGGCTGAACAGCAAGGTCAGGCCGATCAGGTTGATACTGCCCTGGCGCGACTCGATGCGCCGCCCCAGTTCCCAGTACCACATGCCGTTCATCGCCAGGTGCAGGATGCCGAAGTGGATCAGCATCGGCGTGAACAGGCGCCACCACTGCCCCGCCGCCAGGCTGTCGGCCAGTGGCGTGAAGTGCAGGTATTCGCCGACCACACGGAACTCGAGGAAGGTCAGCCAGCGCATCGTTTCAAGGTTGTCGCCGAGCAAGGTCACTGCCCCGACGATCACGCTCAGCAACAGCACCAGCGCGGTGGCCCTGGCGTATTTCAATTGTTCGACGAACCCCGGACGCTTGATGGTCTGCGCCACCGGGATGTCCAGTTGCTGGTCGGGATCGCCCGCCGGAAAGCGTTCGTACAGCGCGCGCACGTCTTCGCTGATGTTGTCTGGCACCCACAGCACCTGCTCGCCCGCTTCCTCGCTGACCCGATGAGGCACTTGCATGCGTTTGAGCAGCGTGACGAACCCGCTCAAGTCCACCGCCAATGGCAGACGCAATACCGCTACAGCACTCATTGCAGCACCTCCGGCCGCTCGACATCGACCCAGACGAATTTATGCGGATCCAGGCGGGTTTCCTGATCCAGCCGATAGGCAACCAGTTTGCCGTACAGCACCGCGCTGTAATCCAGACAGGCCAGGTTCGGCCGGATCGGTGCCGGCTCGCCGCTGCGCCAGTAATGGCCAACGAAAAGCAGGGGCTCATCGATGCCATAGCGCAGCAAATTGTTCTTTTCGGTGGACGACAGCGGCGTCCGGGCCACGGGTTCCGGCAGCGCATCCGGCTGGAACACGATGTCACCGTAGGTTTTCGGATCGTCTTCCCAGAACTTGGTGCGGAAGAACGAACGCACCAAACCATCGCCACTGGTCATGGTCAGGCCATGGGGCAAGCGCATGTCCGTGCCGCGCAGCAGCCGGTCGAATACGGTGCAGGCAAACGAACCCGGCTGCGCCGACGCCTGGAGAAATGGCTCGTCGACGCAACCGTTGGGGAACAACGCCCGCAGCGGCTCGATCAGCCCGGCATCCCAACAGGCGTGGACCACGCGAAAACGTCCGGCATCAACGAACAATGGCAGCTCATAGAACCACTGCTGGAAGTCGTGCCAGTCACCTGGATGGTGTTCGAACTGGGTCAGGGTTTCATGCAGCAGGCGGGCATGGCGCGGCGTGTGCTCGCGCACGAACTGCTTGCCACTGCCCGGCAGCGCCGGCGTCGCCCAGCCCAGCGCGTTGAACTCATGGTTGCCCATGATGCACAGGGCCTGACCGGCCTCGACCATGTCGTGAACGATGTGCAGTGCCTCGCGAATCCGCGGGCCGCGATCAATGATGTCGCCGACGAACACCGCCATGCGCGAGGCATGTCGCCAGACGCCACCCTGCTTGTGATAACCGAGTCGGTCGAGCAAGTGCTCCAGGGTCAGAGCGCAACCATGCACGTCACCGATCAGGTCGTAGCTACGCGCGGGATCGAGCATCAGTCGCCTCCACCCCCCAGCTTGCTGCCCCAGCCGAGTTTGGTCCGGCAGACTTCATAGTAGTTGTGGTCGAGCGGGTGTATCAGCCGCAGTTTCTGGGCTTTTTTACTGACCGTGATGGTGTCGCCGGGCGCGCAGGTAAAGTGGTTCTGCCCGTCACACGAGACTTGCGGGTAAATCTGCATATCCTTGGACACGACGATCTTCAGCTCACTGTTGCCATCGACCACAATCGGCCTACCTGACAAGGTATGGGGGTACATCGGCACAATCACAATAGCGTCAAGCTTGGGATGCATGATCGGTCCGCCCGCCGACAGCGCGTAAGCGGTGGAGCCGGTCGGCGTGGCGACGATCAGGCCGTCGGCCTTCTGGCTGCAGACGAACTGGCCATCAATGTACAGCTCGAACTCGATCATTCGCGTGGATTTGCCAGGGTGCAGCACCACATCGTTCAAGGCATCGCCCTGACCGATGGCCTCGCCATGACGGCGGACTTCAGCCTGCAGCAGGAAGCGGTTTTCCACCAGATAATGGCCATCCAGTACTTCGGCGACCTTGGTTTCCAGCTCATCCGGGCGAATGTCGGTCAGGAAACCCAGGCTGCCCCGGTTGATGCCGAGCACCGGAATATTGTGCCTGGCCAACGCCCGGGCGGCACCGAGCAGACTGCCGTCACCACCGACCACAATGACCATGTCGCAGACTTCGCCGAGCATCTTGCGCGACGAGGTTTGCAGGCCGTGCCCTGGCAGCACTTCGGCAATGGTGTCTTCGAGGATCACGTGCAGGTGACGATCGAGCAGAAACCGTTTCAGTCGGCGGACGGTATCCAGCACCTGGGAACTGCCCAGGCGACCGATGATGCCGATATTGCGAAATTGCTCCATGGGGCTCCTGCGGGATCTGTGTGGCGGCGAAAACCACGATTATGGGCGAAAGCCGGCCGTAGACAAAATCCTTTCAGCTTCAAGGGTGTGCCCGGGTTTCGCGCTATGCTCGCAAGATGATGCTATTTCCGGATTTGCTTCACCTGCCCCATCAGTTACGCCATCCCGAAGTGCGTGACCTGGCGTGGGTCATCCTCGCGCCGCCCATGCTGGGCGATACTCCGTGGCCGCAGCGCCACCCGCTGGCCGGCAGCGACTGGGTGCAGGCACCGCAAAAGCTCGAACATTGGCTGCGTCAGCTGGACCGCGACAGTTATGGCTTGCTGCACTGGCTGGCCCAGGCCCGGACCCGGCGCCTGGGTCTGTACTACGAACGCCTCTGGCAATTCGCCGTACAGCATGCGCCGGGCATCGAACTGATTGCCGCCAACATGCCGATCCGGCGCGAGGGGCACACCCTGGGTGAATTGGACATGCTGCTGCGCGACCGCGACGGTGTACATCACCTGGAACTGGCGATCAAGCTCTACCTCGGGCCGCAATCCGGCGACGGACACGACACCGCCCAGTGGCTGGGTCCGGGATGCCATGACCGGCTCGACCGCAAACTGGCGCACCTGAGTCAGCATCAACTGCCGATTTCCGCACGCCCCGAGAGCCGTGAAGTGCTGGCGGGGCTGGACATCCAGGCGTTCAGCGCCCATTTGTGGCTGGGAGGTTATCTGCTGTACCCGTGGCCCGGACAGGCCGCCCCGCCGTCAGGCGCACATCCGCAGCATTTACGCGGGCGTTGGCTGCATCAAAAGGATTGGCCGGCGTTGTTGGCCCAGAGCCCGCCGGGGCGTTGGCAACCCCTGCCCCGCCATGCCTGGCTGGCGCCGGCGCACTATGCGGCGGAACACACCTGGAACCCTGAACAAATGCAGGCGTGGCTTGATGAGCTCGACCCGCTGGCGCCGGCACAATTGCTGGTGCGCTTGACGGAAAATGCCAGCGGCGACTGGGAAGAAGCAGAACGTCTGTTTCTGGTGGCGGATCTTTGGCCGAATGTACCGGGACAGGGTTGAGCCTTGCATTGCCTGAGCCAGCCCCTTCGCGAGCAGGCTCGCTCCCACCCTGGATCTTCCTTGTACAAACATCTTGTATCCACTGGAGATCCCTGTGGGAGCGAGCCTGCTCGCGATTGGCCCACCCCCGTACAAGCATCACTTCACAAGCGAATCACATGCCCCTCGACGGGTGGAACCTGGCCATGGAACAACCGGGAGATGACGCATTGCGCCGCCTCGAACCCCCGACTTTCAACGACTTCCAGCAAAGGCTTTTCGCCCACCGCCAGCTGCCGGAAAAACCGCACCAGCCCTTCGCCGATATGCTGACTGACCCCTTCCGGCCCCCATTCGGCATTGCGCTTGCGAATCTGGATCGGCGCAAAAAAGAACACCGGCTGCGGTCCCTCGATAGCTGTCAGCCGAGCCTCATCGGTACTTTGCGCAGAGCCGGCGAAGCAGCTGTAGACCAGTTGCCCGGCAAAATGCCGGTGAACCTGATCGCGTAGTCCCAAGTCGCCGGAAAAATCCACGTACAGCGTGGGACGGTCAGCGGCGATGCTTGCCAACCCGGTATAAGGCACCACCTGCTCGTAACAGCCGAGTTCTTCGACAAACGCTTTGTTGCCGGTGGATGTCAACGCCACACGCTCCAGTTGCGAATGCTGCTCCAGACACACGGCCGTGCCATAGGCGGTTTTGCTGGAAGCGCTGGAGAACACCAGGCGGGTCGCGCCGAAAAATTGGTTGTCCCGCAAGAAGTCCGCCAGCATCGACGAGGTCAGAAACAACGGATTGAGCAGAATTTGCAGGTTTTCGGTTGCAGGGCTGTAGTACGCATCCCAACTGCAGCGCGTGTATTGGTTGTACGCCGAGGTTAATCCCGACCGGTGCTCGGCCCCATCGTAAAAGCCACGTTCGGTGACCCGTTCAGGGCGCATCCACAAGTGACTGGCCAGCGGAAAGTAACCGTAGAAACGCTCGCCCACCTCGATGCCTGCCACCGTTGATGCAATGACATCGGCAAACCCCCAGGCCGGGACGTGGCCCCAACCTTCCAGGCCTGCAGGAAAGAATCCCCAGTAGTTCATTGAATCGCCATACGCCGCGTACGTAATGTTGTTGGTGGTCAAGGCACAACGATCAATCTTCAAGATCACCTCGCCGGCAGCTGGGGTCAGGCTGCGTTGCTCCTGCTCTATCCGGCTCTGGTCCAGGGCATTTTTACGGGTAATCAGGCGTGTTACCGTGGTGAAATCCTGCATGTTCGGTCTCCTGCTGCGACACAGTGGCGGGTCACACAAGAGTAATGACAGCCGATGAAGAGTGGGTTCGGAAACACCAAGGGCCGCTTGCCTACCCTCAATTCCCGCGCCAAGCCACTGAAACGGCCGAGTCAGGCTCGGGCGATTTTCACCGTCGAAGCGATTTACGAGGCTTTTGTTCGGATTTGGCAGCGTGACGGCTGGTCAGGGCTGACCACCCGGGAAGTGGCCTTGGAAGCCGGCGTGGCGATTGGCACGCTGTATGACTATTTCCCGAGCAAGGAAGCCTTGCTGTCGGGTTACATCCGTCATCGCCTGGATGCCTTGCTGGCTCAAATGGATCAGGACGTCATCCAGGCAACCGAACTGGACTGGCCGACCCGAATCAAGCGCCTGGTACGCCTGACCTGCAATCCCGACGACGCCCGGCAACCCCTGTTCAACCATGCCGTCTCGCTCATCGAGCATCAGATCGCCGAACCCAAGCATCATCGACGGGTTTACGAGGAACTGTCGCAAAAATGGCGGGAAGCCTTTGCGGCTTGCAGTGATTTGCCGATGCAGCCATCGGCACCGGTGATTGACGCCTGGGTCATCATGGCTTGGGGCGGGCGCCGTTATTGCGTCACGGTACAACCGACGGTGGAGCAAACCGCCGCCTGGCTGTCGGAAATGGAATCGATGATTTGCAGCCGATTGGCCAGCGCTTCGTAGCCCGAACCGCCGGCCAATGAACATCACACTTTCTTGTGCTGCTCGACCCACTGCCCGTAGGCATTGATGAAACTTTGCAGGAACGGCTTGACCGACTCGGACAACTTGCCCGCCTCGTCGAACGCCGAACCGGCGTTCCCCAGATAGGCCTCAGGTTGCTGCATCATTGGCACATTGAGAAACACCATGGATTGACGCAGGTTGTGGTTGGCGCCAAACCCGCCGACGGCCCCTGGCGAAACGCTGATAACGGCACCCGGTTTCCCGCTCCAGGCACTTTTGCCATACGGACGCGAACCCACGTCAATCGCGTTTTTCAGCGGCGCCGGCACCGACCGGTTGTATTCCGGGGTCACGAACAGCACCGCGTCGGAAGAGCTCACCTGTTGCCGGAAAGTACTGTAGGCTGCCGGCGGTGAAGCGCCATCGATGTCTTCGTTATAGAGCGGCAAATCGCCAATCTCGACGATGTTGAGCTTGAGATTGGCCGGCGCCAGTTCTGCCAGGGCCCGTGCGACCTTGCGGTTGATCGATTCCTTTCTCAAGCTGCCGACCAGGACGGCGATCGTATAGACGTTGCTCATGGGAATTTCTCGACTGTCCGATATGAAGAGCTTGTAGTTATAGATGACGATTGCAGCAGCGGGCGACTGAAAACGCCGTCCCTGACTATTTTTTTCCTGTAGGAAAACTTACCCCACCAAAGCACGGTCTACAGAGCCGCAAATTGAGTGATTTATCTCCAGAGGTTCTAAGCAGATGGCAGCAGTACTCGTCGGTCAGTTCCACGCAAGAGACGCGCAAGGCCGTATTTATTCGGTACACGAGTTCCAGGAATCCACCCCGGCGGCAGACGGTTCAGGGCCTGTCACCACCTACAAACTGGCCATTGGCGACCGTGTCAACAAGGTCGACGACAATGAATTTCTGCTAGTGCAAACCGGCGTTACCATCACCCGTGAACCGCAAACCGCCAGCGTTTCATAACTCATCGTTATGAGCAGAAGTCATATGCGCGGACTTGGGGTAGGATTCAGCGACTGACTCCTCCACCTGCTGAACATGGACTTCACGCATGCGCTTACGCCATATCGAAGTGATCCAGGCGCTGTTGCAGACCGGTCACCTGGGCACCGCCGCCGAATGGCTGCAGTTGCCGGTGACCGAAGTCGAGCGCTTGCTGCGCGACGCCGAAGATCAGTTGGGTTTCATGCTGTTCGCCAGCGTGCGCGGACGATTGCAGGCCACCCGTGAAGCACGGGAACTGCAGGTGGAAATTGCCCGGGTCTACGACGCGCTCGAACCCGTACAGCGCCTGGCCAACAGCCTCAGGCAATACCTGGCGCCACCGCTGCGCATCATCTGCACCCCGCCTCTGGCCAACCAATTGCTGCCACACAGCATCGCGGCCCTACGCCGACGCCTGCCCGACGCGCCTTGCACACTGCTGAGCCAACCGACCCGCGACATCGTCAGAAGCCTGCTGCTGCGTGAAAGCGAGTTGGGGCTGAGCCTGCACGACCCCGATCACGCCGACCTCGATTGCCAGGTGATTGCCCAGGGCAAACTTCAGTTGCTCGCACCCCATGGCTGGCTGCAACCGAAACAGAAATACATTTCCCTGCAGGATCTGGCCGGGCAATCAATGATCGGCCTGGAGGGGCACGACCCGCTGAGCCCGGCACTGGAAAACAAACTGCACGGCTTGCGCCCTGCTCCGGTGATTCAGACCCGGGTGCAGACACATCAGATGATGCGCAGCATGGTCGAGGCCGGCGAAGGCCTGGCCATCGTCGACCCCTTCACCGCCCTCGGCGCCAAAGCCTCGGGACTGGACACCTGCCCGCTGGCGCCCGCCGTCCCGATCAGTCTCTACGCCCTGTCCCTGAAAAACGCCGAGCCGTCTGCGGCGGCTCAGACCCTGTTGGCCATCGTCACGGAACAAGCCGCGGCGATGCTGACGAACTGAACGGGCTTTCCAAGGGGTTTTCGAACAATCGATACCAGAACAACGCCACTTCGGCGGTGTTCGGGTCAATGCCGCGATAGCGCAAGTGGTCGATCCCGCCAATCACGTAACCGCAGCGCTCATAGAGTCGGCAGGCCCCCAGGTTGTTGTTCTGGGTTTCGAGCATGATGCCCGGAAGTTTTTTCTTGCGGCTCCAGAATTGCGCCACATCCAGCAAAGCCTTGGCCACTCCATGCCGTCGGGCCGGCGCATGCACCGCCAGTTCGTCGATATGGGCAAAACCATTCCAGTTGGTGCTGACCACCAGATGCCCCACGGGCTGGTCATCCAGATAGGCCATGAAAATCGCGCTGTCGGCGGCACCGCGAAAGCTGCTGAATTCCTCGGGGTCGATACCGTAGCACTTGCGATAAGGCGTGATCGGGGTGACTGGCCACTGTGCCACTGGTGCACCTATTTCGGCCGCACCATAGGCCGCGACTTCAAAACTGAAATCACTGCCCCAGATATAGGCGGCAAAACCGTCATCGGCAACCCGTACCGACAAGCCTGGGTAAATCGGATTCATGACCGGCTGCATACTGGGAAAGGTCCTCACTCCTTGATGCAATCGACGGTGTAGCACCGCCCACTGCCCTGGTCTTCATGTTGCAATCCGTGCACATCAGCAACGAACCCCGGGAAACTGCTATCGAACGTGCGAGCAAACGCAAGATAATCGATGATTGAGCGAGTCGACTCGGTAAAGCGCTCGCCAGGCATGATCAGCGGAATGCCAGGGGGGTACGGCACCAGCATCACAGCGGCGATTCGCCCGTCCAGCGCATCGATCGAAACGGCCTCGACTTCACCCCGCACCAATTGATCATAGGCGTCCGCCGGTTTCATTGCGACTTCCGGCAGTACCGTGTACATGCGCTTGAGGTGCCTGGCGGTGGCGTTACTGCGATAACAGGCATGCAATTGATCGCATAGGTCACGCAGACCCATGCCCTGATACCGAGCCACATTCTCTTGAGCCACGCAAGGCAGGCAACTGGTCAGGCTGACGTTAGCGTCATAGCTGCGCTTGAACTCCAGCAATTCGGTGAGCAGCGTGCTCCACTTGCCTTTGGTGATGCCCATGGAGAACAACACCAGGAACGAATACAGCCCGGTTTTCTCGACCACCAGGCCACGCTCCCACAGGAACTTGCTGACCACCGCCGCCGGAATCCCGCGCTCGCTGAGGGCGCCGCCGGCCGTCAGCCCCGGCATCACCAGCGTGACCTTGATCGGGTCGAGCAACACATAATCCTCGGTCACGCCGCCAAAGCCATGCCAGTCGGCATCGGGCTGCAGCAGCCAGTCCTCGGTGACGACCCGCTCGATGCCTTGCGCCGACGGCGGTTGCCAGATCGAAAACCACCAGTCGTCCGCGGCAATGTGCTGTCGCAAGTTAGCCAGCGCCCGACGGAAACTCAGGGCCTCGTCGAACATTTCCTGCAACAGCGAACGCCCGGCCGGCCCTTCCATCATCGCCGAGGCCACATCCAGCGAGGCGATGATGCCGTACTGCGGCGAGGTGGAGATATGCATCATGAACGCTTCATTGAAGCGGTCCCGGTCCAGTTGCCGCGCGCCGCCATCGCGTACGTGAATCATCGATGCCTGACTGAATGCCGCCAGCAACTTGTGGGTGGAATGGGTGGTAAACACCAACGGGCTGTCTTCATCACGGGACGTGCCCATGCCGTAACGCCCGGCAAAAAACTCATGAAATGCGGCATAGGCGTACCAGGCCTCGTCGAAGTGCAACACCTCAACGCTATTGCCCAGTTGCTGCCTGATCAGTTCGGCGTTGTAACACAGGCCGTCATAGGTCGAATTGGTCACCACGGCGAGCTTGACCTTCGGTGAACGCCCCTTGGTCAGCGGGCTGGCGTCGATCTTGGCCTGGATCGATTCGCGGCTGAACTCACTCAGGGGAATCGGGCCGATGATCCCCAGCTCATTACGCTCTGGACACAAGTACAGGGGGATTGCGCCGGTCATGATGATCGAGTGCAGCACCGACTTGTGGCAATTGCGATCCACCAGCACCAGGTCATCGCGAGCGACCACCGAGTGCCAGACGATCTTGTTGGCCGTGGACGTGCCATTGATCACGAAAAAGGTGTGATCGGCGCCGAAATTGCGTGCTGCCCGAGCCTCCGCTTCCGCCAGGGGACCGGTGTGATCGAGTAAGGAGCCGAGTTCCGGCACCGACACCGAAAGATCCGAACGCAGGGTATTTTCCCCGAAAAACTGGTGAAACGCCTGCCCGACCGGGCTTTTGTGATACGCCACGCCACCGCCGTGACCGGGGGTGTGCCAGGAATAGTTGGAGTCCGCCGTGTGTTGCACCAGGGCCTTGAAAAACGGCGGCAACAGGCCATCAAGGTATTTACGCGCGGCGCGGGCCACTTGTCGGGCGAGAAAGGGCACCGTGTCTTCAAACAGGTAAAGAATGCCGCGCAACTGATTGAGCTCGGCCATGGCGTCGGCGGGCGCGTTTTCCAGGGTCACTTTTTCGCCCAGGGCGAAAATCGGCAGATCCGGCGCACGCACTCGCGCCAGACCGATCAGTTCGGCCATGTTTTGCAATAAGTGCGAATGGGTGCTGGCGTCCTCAGACGCAATCAACATGCAGGACAGGCCATGGTAAGTCGACGCCACCAGTCGCCCTTCGGTGTAGTCCACCGCCGAAACGACGCTGAACCCTTCCTGCTCCAGCTCCCGGGCAATTCCCCGTACGCGGTCACCGGCGACACTGTCGGCCTTGATGTCGCGATGGACAATCAGGACCGGGAATTTCAGATCTTTATACATGAGGCTCAGTGTCCCGAGGCGGCAGACCAGAGCCTGCCAATCACCTCAGGTTAGAGTGTTGCAGCGGATGTAGCGAGCGGAACGCACTGAAATGGGTCACAGAGTGCCCGCTTTTTGAAAGGGTCAAGCCTGGGCTTCAGCCTCGGCCAGTTGCACCCACAAGGCCGGAGCACCTGCGGATTTGCTGATGATCTCCAGGCGCGCGGCGTGGCGGGCCAGGTCGTCTTCGCTGGCGCGGATGATACGCGTCGGCTGGCGGTCCGCCGGCAAACGGCGGATCTCGGTGGCAGAATTGTCCGCCCCTTCACCGGATCCATTGCCATCGGAGGCGTTACCGGCCAGGGAGAGACTGGTCTGCCCCCCGGTCATGGTCAGGTAGACGTCGGCGAGAATCTCGGAGTCGAGCAAGGCGCCGTGCAGTTCACGGCCGGAGTTGTCGACGCCATAGCGCTTGCACAGGGCGTCGAGGCTGTTGCGCTGCCCGGGGTGACGCTCCCGGGCCATGATCAGGGTGTCGAGGATCGAGCAGTGCTGCGTGATGTCCGCGCGGTCCTGGCGCCCCATCAGGGCGAATTCGTTGTTGATGAAGCCAACGTCGAACGCCGCGTTATGGATGATCAGCTGCGCGCCCTTGATGAACTCGAAGAACTCTTCGGCCACTTCGGCAAAACGCGGCTTGCCCACGAGGAACTCGTTGGTGATGCCGTGGACGCCGATAGCGCCTTCGTCACTTTCCCGATCGGGTTGCAGGTACACGTGAAAGTGCCGGCCCGTCAGGCGCCGGCCGATCAACTCGACACAACCGATTTCGATAATCCGGTGGCCGTCGGTCACCGGCATGCCGGTGGTTTCGGTGTCGAGTACAACGGATCTGGTGGCCATCAGTGCTCAGCTCTCAATCGGTCAATCGTGCAAAAGCGGCGATGTTAACACGCTCGCCGGGGTGTATCAGATAGACCGTGTCGCGCCTTTCGCGAGCAGGCTCGCTCCCACAAGGAATCTTCGACACATGAAGATCACCTGTGGGAGCGAGCCTGCTCGCGAAGGCCACGACCCGGTGCTGTGGTTGTAGTCAAATCAGCCCTGCTTGTACCCGCGAACTTCATCGACGCCGCGGTTGGCCAACTGGTCGGCCCGTTCGTTACCGTGATGGCCAATGTGTCCACGCACCCATTTCCAGGTGACCTTGTGGCGATTGACCTGCTCGTCGAGCAACTTCCACAGGTCGGCATTTTTCACCGGCTCCTTCGCCGCGGTTTTCCAGCCGCGCTTCTTCCAGTTGTCCATCCACTCGTTGATGCCCTTCATCACGTACTGGGAGTCGGTCACCAGCAGCACGTCACAGGGACGCTTGAGTTCTTCCAGGCCACGGATCGCGCCCATCAGTTCCATGCGGTTATTGGTAGTATTGGCTTCGCCGCCCCAGAGTTCCTTTTCGACGCCCTTGCACACCAGCAGTGCGCCCCAGCCGCCAGGGCCAGGGTTGCCTTTGCAGGCGCCGTCGGTGAACAGTTCTACGCTATCGCTCATGCCAATCTATCCAGAAAATGCGCTGGCCCGCCGATCGTTGATCGACGACGCCCGAAGCCGGGACAGACCCGGCCGCAAATAAAAAAGTGTGTATTACGGTTCGATATTGCGACGGTTGACCTTGGCCATTGGCAAAGGAATCAGCTTGCCCATTGGCTCGCGTCGCTCCTGACGAACCGGTCGCAGGCCCACCACGATCTTGCGCGCCACCAATAAATAGAAGCCGCCGCCCGACAGTTGCCAGTCACCGGCCTTGCGCTCCCAACCGGCCAGGCGGGTCTGCCATGCCGGTGACGCAAGCGGCGGACGATAGCACCCGAAGCGGCGTTTCTCCAGCGCGAAACCCAGCAGGTTCAGCCAGTCCGCAACCCGTGACGGTGAAATGCAGCGCGCCTTGCGCAGGGCATCCTGGGCAAACACATGTCGCAGGCCCCAACTGCTCCAGGGATTGATGCCAATGATCAGCAAATGCCCGCCGGGGCGTACGCTGCTTGCCGCCTCGCGAAGCAAACCATGGGGCGACAGGCAGAAATCCAGGCCATGCTGCAGCACCACCACATCGGCAGCGTGCTCGCTCAGCGGCCAGGCCTGTTCCTCGCAAACGATCTCCACCCCCGGCAACGGCGCGCCAAGGCGCACATTACGCTGCACTTGCGGCGCTGACGGCGGGGGCTGGGCCGAAGGGCCGTAATGCACCAGATAGCCACCAAAGAACCGCCCGAGCTCGTCTTCGAGCATGCGCCGCTCTTCGTCCAGCAGAAATTGCCCGATCGGACCCGCCAGCCACTCGCGGGCTGCGCTGATCAACGCCAGCCAGTCAGGATCAGCCTGTGCGAACGCTTTATCAGTCATTGCATTCTCCAACGCGCCAGGAAGTTCTAAGATGCGCCAATGTTTTCCGCTTGGCGAATCCGACGATGATACAGATCACTGCCCTGCCCGCCTTCACCGACAACTACATCTGGTTGTTACAAGACCACGGAAGCAAACGCTGCGCGGTGGTCGACCCGGGTGATGCCGCCCCGGTACAAGCCTGGCTCGCGGCCAATCCGGGTTGGGTGCTGAGTGATATTTTGATCACTCACCACCATCATGACCACGTCGGCGGCGTTGAATTGCTGAAGAAAGCGACAAACGCGAAAGTCTATGGCCCGGCCAGCGAAAAGATCCCGGCGCGGGATGTCGCGCTCAATGACAATGACAAGGTCAGCGTGCTCGGCTGGGACTTCGAAGTCATCAAGGTACCGGGCCATACCCTCGGACACATCGCCTATTATCACCGTGGTCATTTGTTTTGCGGCGACACCCTGTTTGCCGCCGGTTGCGGACGGCTGTTCGAAGGCACGCCCGAGCAAATGCACCACTCGCTGAGCCGCCTCGCGGCGCTACCCGAAGACACGCTGGTCTACTGCACCCACGAATACACCCTCAGCAACCTGAAGTTTGCCGCGGCCGTGGAACCGAACAATCGGCACACCGCCGAGCGCCTGGCCAAAGTCACCCGGCAACGGGAATCCGGGATCATGACACTGCCGTCGACATTGGCACTGGAAAAGCTCACAAACCCGTTTTTGCGTGCCGGTGAAACATCCGTTAAAGAAAAAGCGGACGAACGGACCGGCACCAATAACTCGGCGCCCGATATGGTTTTTGCTGCAATTCGAGCCTGGAAAGACAGGTTCTAAAGGGATCTCAAAAGGTTGCAACAATTCTGAAAGGTTGACCGCACAGGGTGTGCTTTCTAGAATCGCCCGACATTTTTGCCCGGAACTTACTTCCAGCCAATGTCGTCACCTATTCGCAAAGCCATCAGTTCCGACGCATTGACCCGCTTGGCTCAAGCCATAGCGGTGGCTGTGTCCGCCACCCTGGCGGGCTGTTCCAGCCATGCGCCGCAGACCGATGCGGCGCACACGCCGAACATCGCCGCGCGCGCCAAGCAGAAGCCGATCTGGCTCAGCGAAAAACCCAGCCCGCAAATTCCACAGGACGTCTGGGAGCGCATGCGGCAGGGCTTCCAGCTGCAGGACGGGCTGGGCGTCAACCCGCGCATCGAGCAGCAGCGCCTGTGGTTCGCCAGCAATCCATCCTTCCTGGAAAACGCCGGCGAACGTGGCAGCCTCTACATTCACTACATCGTCGAACGCCTTGAAGAGCGCAACATGCCGCTGGAACTGGCACTGCTGCCAGTGATTGAAAGCGCCTACAACCCGATGGCCTATTCCCGGGCCGACGCGGTGGGTCTCTGGCAATTCATCCCCTCCACCGGGCGCTACTTCAACCTGCGTCAAACCCGATTCTATGATGGCCGTCGCGACATCACCGCATCGACCACCGCCGCGATGGATTACCTGACCCGCCTGCACGACATGTTCAACGGCGACTGGTTGCTGGCCCTGGCGGCCTACAACGCCGGCGAAGGCACCGTCAGCCGGGCCATCGAGCGCAACGAACGCCTCGGCCTGCCGACCGACTACTGGAACCTGCCGCTGCCGGCCGAGACCCAGGCCTACGTACCGAAACTGCTGGCGCTGTCGCAAGTGGTGATGGCACCGGAAGCCTACGGCGTGAACCTCAACCCGATCGCCAACGAACCCTACTTCCAGGTCGTCGAAATCAATCAGCGCATGGACCTGTCCAAGGTCGCTGAAGTCGCCAACATCGACGAAGACGAACTGTTCCAGCTCAACCCGGCCTTCAAGCAGCGCACCACCATCGACGGCCCGCAGCACCTGCTGGTGCCGACCTCCAAGGCGCAACTGCTGACCAGCAGCCTGCAGACCATGCGTCCTGAAGAGTTGATCAGCAAGAAATCGCTCAAGCCGGTCTTCGAAGGCGCCGACGACACCCAGGTCGCCAGCGCCAGGCGTTCCTACCGGGTCAAACGGGGTGACAGCCTCGGCTCCATCGCCAAGGCCAACAACGTTGACGTGAAGGACCTGCAACGCTGGAACAGAATGACCGGCAAGAACCTCAAGCCCGGCCAGACACTGGTCATGCAGGACAACGGCAAACGCAGTTCCGGGCGGGTCAACACCGTGATTGCGGCGAATACCAAAAAACAGCAGACCACGTACAAGGTCCAGCAAGGCGACTCGCTGTACATCGTGGCCAAGCGCTTCAACGTAGAGATGCAGCACCTCAAGCGCTGGAACCCGCGTGTCGGCCAGGCGCTGAAGCCCGGTCAGATGCTGACGGTGGCCAACCCGCATTAAAAAGAACCCCTGACTTCAGGGGTTTTTCATGTCTGCACAGTTGTTTTGTGCCAGTGCAAAAAAAATAATTGCCGCCGGCCGATATTACGCATTTAACCCCCGTCTTTTTCCTGTCCATACAAGCTGTTACTGTACGATCCATAATGCCCAAGCCGCCTGGATCGGACCCCCTATTTGAAGCGTCCCCTGCCACTGCTACTGATCAGCCTGGCCTTGAGTTCCACCGCAAGCGCGACGATCAGCGAAAGCCATGGTTATGCGCAGTTCGGCACGCTCAAGTATCCGGCCCGATTTACCCACTTCGACTGGGTCAACCCGCAAGCGCCCAAGGGCGGTACGTTGCGGGTGATGGCGTTTGGCACCTTCGATACGCTCAACCCGTACACCTTCAAGGGCACCAGCCCGGTCACCACACCGAACTTTCTGCAGTACGGCATCAACGAGCTCAACGAGCCGCTGATGGTCGGCACCGGGCAGTACGCGCCTTCGGGTGACGAGCCCGCGTCCAGCTATGGCCTGATTGCCCAGTCGGTGGAGTACAGCGAGGACCGCAGCTGGGTGGTGTTCAACCTGCGTCCCGAAGCACGCTTCCATGACGGTACGCCGATCACCGCCTACGACGTCGCGTTCTCCTATCGCCTGCTGCTCAAGGAAGGCCATCCGCTGTACCGCACCAGCCTTCAGGAAGTGCAGCGGGTCGACATCCTCAACCCGCAGCGGGTCCGTTTCGTGTTCAAGCGTGCCGGCAATCCGCTGCTGATCCTGCGCCTGGGGGAAATGCCGGTACTGGCGCAGCACTACTGGAAAGGTCGCGATTTCAAGGCCACCACCTTCGACCCGCCACTGGGCAGCGGACCCTATCGCATCACGTCAGTCACACCAGGGCGACAGATCGTCTTCGAACGGGTCAAGGATTACTGGGGCAAGGACCTGCCGGTCAATCGCGGCAAGTACAACTTCGACCGCATGGAAGTCGAGTTCTACCGCGACAGCGACGTGGCGTTCGAGGCTTTCAAGGCCGGTGAATTCGACATCTATATCGAGCATCAGGCGAAGAACTGGGACACCGGCTACAACTTTCCCGCCATACGCCGCGGCGACGTGATCAAGGCACAGATTCCCCACCAGATCCCGACCCAGACCCAGGGCCTGTTCATGAACAGCCGTCGCCCGACATTCTCGGACGCCAAGGTCCGTGAAGCGCTGGGGCTGATGTTCAATTTCGAATGGACCAACCGCACACTGTTCGGCGGTGCCTACCAACGCGCCATGAGCTACTACCCCAACAGTGAATTCTCGGCCGGCGGTTTACCGGTCGGGCATGAATGGCTGTTGCTCAAGCCCTATCGTGAACAACTGCCGGCCAGGCTTTTTAGCGAACCGTTCAGCCTGCCGCAGACCGATGGACGCGCCATCCCCAGGGAGACCTTGCGCAAAGCCCTCGGCCTGCTTGCCGAAGCCGGCTGGAAGCTCAATGGCCAGCGCCTGCAGAACACCGCCGGGCAACCCTTGCGGCTGGAACTGCTGCTGGTCAACCCGAACCTGGAACGCATTCTCCAGCCTTATGTCGAGAACCTCGCCAGCATCGGCATCGATGCGCAATTACGCACGGTCGATCGCGCGCAATACAAACAGCGCCTCGACCAATTCGATTTCGACATGATTCTGATGACCCTCAACCAGACCCTCAGCCCGGGCCTGGAGCAGTGGCAGTACTTTCACTCCAGCCAGGCCGGGGTCAAGGGCAGCAAGAACTACGCCGGCATCGCCAACCCGGTGGTCGACCATTTGCTCGAACAGTTGCTGGCCGCCCGGACCCGCGACGAGCAAGTCGCCGCCGGCAAGGCCCTCGATCGCGTGCTGCTGTGGCAGCACTACATCGTTCCCAACTGGTACCTCAATAATCACCGCCTGGCGTACCGCAACCGGCTCGCCTTCGTCACCACGCCGCCCTATACCCTGGGCCTGAACGCGTGGTGGCTGAAATCTTCGGAGAAAGATCAATGAAGCCCATCCGCACCCTGCTCTTGCAGGCCAGCGGCCTGTTGTTTGCCGGGCTGGCCTGCGCCGCCCCGCAACACGCAGTGACCCTGTACAACGAGCCGCCGAAATACCCGGCCGATTTCAAACACTTCGACTACGTCAATCCGGACGCGCCCAAGGGCGGGATATTCCGTCAGGCCGGTTTCGGCGGCTTCGACAGCCTCAACCCATTCATCAGCAAAGGCGTGCCGGCGGACGACATCGGCATGATCTACGACACCCTGGCCAAGCAAGGCCTGGACGAACCGTTCACCGAGTACGGCCTGATTGCCCGACTGATCGAAAAAGCCCCGGACAACGCTTGGGTGCGCTTCTACCTGCGCCCCGAAGCACGCTTCCATGACGGTCATCCGGTACGCGCCGAAGACGTGGTGTTCAGCTTCCAGATGCTGACCAAGGACGGTGCCCCGATGTACCGCGGCTACTACAACGACGTGGCGGAAGTGGTCGCCGAAGACCCGCTCACCGTACTGTTCAAGTTCAAGCACACCAACAACCGCGAGCTGCCGCTGATCCTTGGCCAACTGCCGGTGCTGCCCAAACATTGGTGGGCCGACCGCGACTTCAACAAGGGCAACCTGGAAATTCCGCTGGGTAGCGGCCCGTACAAGGTCAGCGAAGTGAAGGCCGGGCGCTCGGTACGCTATGAGCGCGTCAAGGATTACTGGGGCAAGGACCTGCCGGTCAATCGGGGTTTCTATAACTTCGATGTGATGACCACCGATTACTACCGCGACAACACCGTGGCCCTGGAAGCCTTGAAGGCCGGACAGTTCGACTACTGGCTGGAAATGACTGCGAAAAACTGGGCCAACGCCTACAACACGCCAGCGGTCACCGAAGGCCGGCTGGTCAAGGAACAGATTCCCAACGGCAATCCAACCGGCATGCAAGGGTTCGTGTTCAATTTGCGCCGCCCGGTGTTCCAGGATGTGCGCGTGCGCCAGGCCTTGTCGCTTTTGCTGGACTTCGAATGGACCAACAAGCAGCTGTTCAACAGCGCCTATGCGCGTACCCGCAGCTACTTCGAGAACTCGGAAATGGCCGCCACCGGTCTGCCGGATGCCGATCAGGTGGCGATCCTCGACCCGTTGCGCAGCAAGCTGCCACCGCAAGTATTCAGCGAAGCGTTCCAGAACCCGACCACCGACGGCAGCGGCATGATTCGCACCCAGCAGCGCGAAGCCTATCAACTGCTGCAGGAAGCCGGCTGGCGCATCGTCGATGACAAGATGGTCGACGCCACCGGCAAACCGGTGGTCATCGAGTTCCTGCTGGCCCAAACTGAATTCGAACGGGTGTTGCTGCCGTTCAAACGCAACCTGAGCGACCTGGGGATCGATCTGGTGATTCGCCGGGTCGACGTCTCGCAATACATCAACCGCGTACGCTCCCGAGACTTCGACATGATTGTCGGCAGCTTCCCGCAGTCCAACTCGCCGGGGAACGAACAACGGGAATTCTGGATGTCGGCCGCCGCCGACAAACCCGGCAGCCGCAACTCCATGGGCCTGAAAGACCCGGTGGTCGATCAACTGGTCGAGCAACTGATCAACGCCGATTCGCGCAAGAGCCTGGTGGCCCATGCCCGCGCGCTGGACCGCGTTCTGCAATGGGGCTATTACGTAATACCCAACTGGCACATCAAGACCTGGCGCGTGGCGTACTGGAACCATATCGGCCACCCGAAGGTCTCGCCTAAATACGACATCGGCACGGCCACCTGGTGGGTCAAGCCTGATATCAAGCCTGCGATAGAAGTCGAAACCACACTGCAGGCCGAACCTGCGGGCACGGAGTAATCAGATGCTGGCGTACATTTTTCGGCGACTGCTGCTGATCATCCCGACCCTGTTCGGCATCTTGCTGATCAACTTCGTGATCATCCAGGCCGCTCCGGGCGGGCCGGTGGAGCAGATGATCGCCAAGCTCGAAGGCTTTGAAGGGGCCACCAGCCGTATCGCCGGTGGCGGTGCCGAAGTGTCGGTGGCAGGCTCGGCCTATCGCGGCGCCCAGGGCCTGGACCCGGCGCTGGTCAAGGAAATCGAGCACATGTACGGCTTCGACAAATCGGCGCCGGAACGCCTGTGGATCATGGTCAAGAACTACGCGTCCCTGGATTTCGGCGACAGCTTCTTCCGCGACGCCAAGGTCATCGACCTGATCAAGGAAAAGATGCCGGTCTCGATCTCCCTCGGGCTGTGGAGCACGCTGATCATGTACCTGGTGTCGATCCCGCTGGGCATCGCCAAGGCGACCCGGCACGGCAGCCACTTCGACGTCTGGACCAGTTCGGCGATCATCGTCGGCTACGCGATCCCGGCGTTCCTGTTCGCCATCCTGTTGATCGTGGTATTTGCCGGCGGCAGTTACCTGGACTGGTTCCCCTTGCGCGGGCTGACCTCGAACAACTTCGATGAACTGAGCATGGGCGGCAAGATCCTCGACTACTTCTGGCACCTGGCGCTGCCGGTGACCGCGCTGGTCATCGGCAACTTCGCGACCATGACCCTGTTGACCAAGAACAGCTTCCTCGACGAAATCAACAAACAGTACGTGATCACCGCCAAGGCCAAGGGCCTGACCAACCACCGTGTGCTGTACGGCCACGTGTTCCGCAACGCCATGCTGCTGGTGATTGCCGGTTTCCCTTCAGCCTTGATCGGCATCTTCTTCACCGGCTCGTTGCTGGTGGAGGTGATCTTCTCCCTCGACGGCCTCGGCCTGATGAGTTTCGAATCGGCGATCAACCGCGATTACCCGGTGGTGTTCGGCACGCTGTTCATCTTCACCCTGCTTGGGCTGGTGGTGAAACTGATCGGCGACCTCACCTACACCCTTGTCGATCCGCGCATCGACTTCGAAAGCCGGGAGCATTGAGATGAACCTGTCCCCCCTCAATCGCCGGCGCTTCGAACTGTTCAGGGCCAACAGGCGTGGCTGGTGGTCGCTGTGGCTGTTCCTGATCCTGTTCGGCGCCAGCCTCGGCGCCGAGTTGATCGCCAACGACAAGCCACTGGCGGTGCATTACGACAACAACTGGTACTTCCCGGCGCTCAAGCGCTACCCGGAAACCACCTTCGGCGGCGAATTTCCGCTGGAAGCCAATTACAAGAGTCCGTACATCCGCGAACTGCTCAAGGCCAAGGACGCCTGGGTGCTGTGGGCGCCGATTCCCTACAGCTACCAGAGCATCAACTACGACCTGAAGGTACCAGCCCCGGCCCCACCGTCGACGGACAACCTGCTGGGCACCGACGATCAGGGCCGCGATGTGCTGGCCCGGGTGATCTACGGCTTCCGCATTTCGGTACTGTTCGCCCTGACCCTGACCGTGCTCAGCTCGATCATCGGCGTGATCGCCGGGGCCTTGCAGGGTTTCTACGGCGGCTGGGTGGATCTGGCCGGGCAGCGCTTCCTGGAGATCTGGTCAGGGCTGCCGGTGTTGTACCTGCTGATCATCCTCGCCAGTTTCGTGCAGCCCAACTTCTGGTGGCTGCTGGGGATCATGCTGCTGTTCTCGTGGATGAGCCTGGTGGACGTGGTGCGCGCCGAGTTCCTGCGCGGGCGCAACCTGGAATACGTACGCGCCGCCCGCGCCCTGGGCATGCAGAATGGCGCGATCATGTTCCGCCACATTCTGCCCAACGCGATGGTCTCGACCATGACCTTCATGCCGTTCATCCTCACCGGCGCCATCGGCACATTGACCGCCCTGGACTTCCTCGGCTTCGGCCTGCCGGCGGGCAGCCCTTCGCTGGGGGAACTGGTGGCCCAGGGCAAATCCAACCTGCAGGCGCCGTGGCTGGGCATCAGCGCCTTTGCGGTGCTGGCCTTGATGTTGAGTTTGCTGGTGTTCATCGGCGAGTCCGCTCGCGATGCCTTCGACCCGAGGAAGTGAGATGAATCAGGACAATCTGATCGAAGTGCGCGACCTGTCCGTCGACTTTGTCGTCGGCAATCGCTGCCAGCGGGCCGTCGAAGGCGTCAGCTTCGACATCAAGCGCGGCGAAACCCTGGCCCTGGTCGGCGAGAGCGGTTCCGGCAAATCGGTCACCGCACACTCGATCCTGCGCCTGCTGCCCTACCCGCTCGCCCGGCATCCGTCCGGAACCATCGCCTATTCCGGGCAGAACCTGCTGAACCTGAAAGAAAAAACCATTCGCCACATTCGCGGCAACCGCATCGCGATGATCTTCCAGGAGCCGATGACCTCGCTCAATCCCCTGCACTCGATTCAAAAGCAGATCAACGAGGTACTGGGCATCCACAAGGGGCTGACCGGCAAGGTCGCGACCAAACGTACGCTGGAATTGCTGGAGATGGTCGGCATCCCCGAGCCGCACACGCGCCTCAAGGCCCTGCCCCACGAATTGTCCGGCGGCCAGCGTCAGCGGGTGATGATCGCCATGGCCTTGGCCAACGAGCCGGAACTGCTGATCGCCGACGAGCCGACCACTGCACTGGACGTGACCGTTCAGCTGAAAATCCTCGAATTGCTCAAGGAATTGCAGACCCGATTGGGCATGGCCCTGCTGCTGATCAGCCATGATTTGAACCTTGTACGAAGAATTGCGCATCGCGTATGTGTCATGCAGCAAGGTTGCATCGTCGAACAGGCATCGTGCGAAGAGTTGTTCCGCGCGCCGCAGCATCCGTACACTCGGGAACTGCTGGCAGCGGAGCCCGGCGGCAAGCCTGCAAGCAACGTGATCGGCCCGCCCTTGCTGGCGGTCGAGGACCTGAAAGTCTGGTTTCCGATCAAGAAAGGCTTGCTCAAGCGCACGGTGGATTACATCAAGGCGGTCGACGGCATCAATTTCAGCCTGCCCCAGGGCCAGACCCTGGGGATCGTGGGTGAAAGCGGTTCCGGCAAATCGACGCTGGGCCTGGCGATTTTGCGGTTGATCGCCAGCAAAGGCGCCATTCGCTTTGAAGGCCAGCCGCTAGACTGCCTGACGCAGCAACAGGTCCGGCCGCTGCGGCGGGAGATGCAAGTGGTGTTTCAGGACCCGTTCGGCAGCCTGAGCCCACGGATGTGCGTGAATGACATCGTTGGCGAAGGCTTGCGGATCCACAAGATGGGCACAGAGGCAGAACAGGAACAAGCGATCATTGCAGCACTGAAGGAGGTAGGTCTGGATCCGGAAACCCGGCACCGCTACCCCCACGAATTTTCCGGCGGGCAACGGCAGAGAATCGCCATTGCCCGGGCATTGGTGTTAAAACCGGCGTTGATTTTGCTGGACGAGCCGACTTCGGCCCTCGACCGCACGGTACAACGCCAGGTAGTGGAGCTTTTGCGTTCGCTGCAAACCAAGTACAACCTGACGTATCTGTTTATCAGCCATGACCTGGCTGTGGTGAAAGCGCTGAGCCACCAGTTGATGGTGGTCAAGCATGGCCAAGTGGTCGAACAGGGAGACGCGCAAAGCATTTTTGCCGCCCCCAAACATCCGTATACACAGCAGTTGCTGGAAGCCGCTTTTTTGGCTCCGGCCACTGCGCAATAACCTGAAAGAGGAGCAACACATGGGTTTTCTCGCCGGTAAGCGCGTACTGATCGTCGGTGTCGCCAGCAAGCTGTCCATCGCATCCGGCATTGCTGCCGCCATGCATCGCGAGGGCGCTGAGCTTGCCTTCACTTATCAGAACGACAAACTCAAGGGTCGTGTCGAAGAATTCGCACAAGGCTGGGGTTCGAGCCCTGAGCTGTGCTTCCCGTGCGACGTGGCCAGCGATGAAGAAATCGCCAAGGTCTTCGAAGAACTGAGCAAGAAGTGGGATGGCCTGGACTGCATCGTGCACTCCGTCGGCTTCGCACCGGGCGACCAACTGGACGGCGACTTCACCGAAGCCACCACCCGTGAAGGTTTCCGCATCTCTCACGACATCAGCGCCTACAGCTTCGTGGCCCTGGCCAAGGCTGGCCGTGAAATGATGAAAGGCCGCAACGGCAGCCTGCTGACCCTGTCGTACCTGGGCGCCGAGCGCACCATGCCGAACTACAACGTAATGGGCATGGCCAAGGCCTCCCTGGAAGCCGGCGTACGCTACCTGGCCGGCTCCCTGGGCCCGGACGGTACTCGCGTCAACTGTGTATCGGCTGGCCCGATCCGCACCCTCGCCGCTTCCGGCATCAAGAACTTCCGCAAGATGCTGGCCGCCAACGAAGCGCAAACGCCGCTGCGCCGCAACGTCACCATCGAAGAAGTCGGCAACGCCGGCGCCTTCCTGTGCTCGGACCTGGCGTCCGGCATCAGCGGTGAAATCATGTACGTGGACGGTGGCTTCAACACCACGGCCATGGGCAGCATCGAAGAGTAATCTTCGCCCAGCCAGAAAACCCGCCTCGTCTGGCGGGTTTTTTATGCCTGCGATTTCCCGCGCGACACCGCCCCCCCCCCTTTGTGGGAGCGAGCCTGCTCGCGAAGGCAGTGTGTCAGCCAACTTCAATATCGAATATCGGTACGCCTTCGCGAGCAGGCTCGCTCCCACAGGGTTATTCGGTGTTCAGGCATTTGGCGAACAACTGCTGAATCGGCTGCTTTCGCTGGCTATAGCGCTGCAACAGCACGATCTCGCGGTAGAAGGTCAACTCGCCCAACCGAATCACCCTGACCTTCGCCCCATGCTCCAGCCACAGCCCCGCCTCCGGCAACAACGAAATCCCCAACCCACACTCGACCATTTTGACAATGGCCTCCAGTTCATCCAGCTCCAGCGCCACGTGCACTTCGATCCGTTGCTCTCGCAGAAAGCGCGTCACCTGCCGCCCGCCAAACGAATTGCGGTCATAGCGCACATGCGGGTGCTCGGCGAGCAGTTGCAGCGGATCATCACCCTCCAGGTCCGCCGGCACGATCAGCACAAACGGCTCCCGGCGAATCACCTGCGCGAACAACTCCTTGGGCAACTCGAACGGCGGCTTGATCAGGATCGCCAGATCCACTTCTCCCGTGTCCACCTGGCTCAGCAAGTTCAGTGATACACCGGGCACCAGCTTGGGTTCCAGCAAGGGTGCCTGCTGGCGCAATCGCAGCAGCGCCTGTGGCAGCAACCCGGTCTGCGCCGTCGCCACCGCACCGATTTTCAACTCGCCACGGTACTCACCGAGATCTTCACTGACGGCCATGCGGCTGAAGGTTTCGAGCATGTCCCTGGCCATCGGCAATGCTCGCTGTCCCGCCGCATTGAGCACTGCCTGGCGTCCGGTGCGATCAAATAATCGAACGCCAAGGGCCCGTTCCAGGTTGCGAATCTGCGCGCTGACCGCCGATTGCGTCAGGCCGATGTGCATGCCAGCCGCGGCAAAGGTGCCGTGACGCGCCACGGCGACAAAGGTTTTCAGCTCTCGCAGCATAGCGGCCTCGATTGATCGAAATAATTTGAGCTCGACGCAAAAATTATCGTCTTTCAATCAAAAAACACAGGGCTAAACTCAACACACGCCCCCACCTTCGAGGTACGACTGATGCAACTGTCTCCTTTTCACCTGGCCATTCCTGTCTACGACTTGTCTGCCGCCCGGCGCTTTTACGGCGAGGTGTTTGGCCTGGAGGAAGGTCGGTCAAGCGATCACTGGGTGGATTTCAACTTCTTCGGTCATCAACTGGTGATTCACCTGGCGCCGAAAAGCCCTGCGCAGGAAGCTGCGCACACCAATGCCGTTGATGGTCACGATGTACCGGTGCCGCACTTTGGCGTGGTGCTCGGCATGGCGGAGTGGGAGGCGCTGGCCGAGCGGCTGAAGTCGCTGGGGACTCGCTTCGTGATCGAGCCGGGGATTCGTTTTCAGGGGCTGGTGGGGGAACAGGCGACGATGTTTCTGTTTGATCCTTGCGGAAATGCGCTGGAGTTCAAGGCGTTCAAGGATATCGGGCAGTTGTTTGCCAAATGAAAGTATGTAGCGCCTGTCAGGGCCTCTTCGCGAGCAGGCTCGCTCCCACACTGACCACTGTTGTTCACACCCACCTGTGGGAGCGAGCCTGCTCGCGAAGAGGCCCGCCAATACACCACAGCACTAGCGGCTCATCACACTCTCGGCCTCACTCAGCAGTTCCTCGATTGACTCGTGAACCTCAGGGTCATACTCGACCTGGACAACGCGGAACCGAATGTCATAACTGCGATGCGCCGTGGCGTTGCGTTCGTCGAGTATCTCATCGAGTCGCGCCTTGATCGCTGCAATCTCCACGACACTGGAACCGGTCAGCAGCGCTGCGAACCGGTCGCCTTCGAGCCGTCCGACCACATCGTTTTCACGAAAGCCGATGCGCAGGACATCGGCGAATGTCTTGAGCGCGTCATCACCTTTGGCCCGACCATACAGATAGCAAATGTGTTTGAATTCATCGAGAGTGAAGTACAGCAGCGTCGCCGACGTCTGCAGTTCCCGGCAAGCGTCCAGCCCGAGTCGGGCCAGTTCGCTGAAGCCATGACGATTGGATAACAGTGTCAACTCATCCATGCTCGCCATTTGCACGCCCGCCAACGATCGCTCGGCCTGGCGCGCCAGATCGCGCAGCCGTTCACGTTCTTGCTGTGGCGTGAGCAACGAGTTGGCGGACCGACCCGATTTGCCCGTTTTGCCTGAGATCAACATCGTTCACTCCTTTGGCAGGTATGCACGTTAGAGTCGCCCATGCCCGCGTTGACTCCCTGTTGATGTGCCGTTGGTCAGCTACCCGAGACCGGGCACGGCCCTCCTGCATCGGCCCAGCGCTTGAACCGGGTGACGAAGACATCATGGGGCACCGGCACCGGCGCGCGATTGCCGCCAGGATTCCAGCCCCATAACACCAATTTGTCGTCGCTGACGTGTTTGATCAGCGCAGCGAAATCCCGGTCGCCGTTGCTCGAGCGATCCTTGATCATCGCGCATAGCCGGTCGGCCGGCAGACCGATCCAGGCCATCCGCTGCGCTGCCGGCGGCAGGCTCCAGTGTGGCGCTCCGGGCGGCGCGTGAGGTCCATAACTGGCCGGCGGATTGCTTTGCGCATGGCAGGTTGCACAGGGCAACCCGGCCGAGCCCTTGCCGTCCATGCCTCGCACGACATTCATCGCGTGCGGCACCCCGGCATCGAATTGCAGCGGCGAATCGCCGGGAATGTGGCAGTTCTGGCAACGGGGGCTCTGGAAAACCTTCTGCACGGTGTCGAACGCTTGCAAGGCCTCGCTGTCATCGGCCAACACGTGCGATGCGTAGGCTACGAGGCAGATCAGGATCACCGCCCCAAGCAACCAGTGATGTCGCTTCATCTCACACCCCCGACAGCTGCAACGGCAGCTCCCGCAGGCGCTGCCCGGTCAGGGCAAACACCGCGTTGGCCACTGCCGGTGCCGTGGGCGGCACACCGGCTTCGCCGATGCCGCCGGGCTTGTCGCTGCTGGGCACGATATGCACTTCGACCACGGGCATTTCGTTGAGCCGCAGCACCTGATAATCGTGGTAGTTGGACTGCACCACCTGCCCGTCCTTGAGGGTCAGCTTACTGTGCAAGGTGAAACCCAGGCCAAAGGTAATGCACGACTCCATCTGCGCGGCGATGCTCTGCGGGTTGACCGCGATGCCGCAGTCCACCGCACACACTACCCGGTGCACGCGGATGGCGAGGTTGTCCTGGGACACTTCGGCCACCTGAGCGACGTAACTGCCGAACGACTCGTGCACCGCCACGCCCAGGGCATGGCCCTCCGGCAGCGGCGCCTTCCAGTTGGCTTTCTCCACTGCAAGGTTCAGCACACCGAGGTGACGCGGATGATCCTTGAGCAAGGTGCGCCGATACTCCACCGGATCCTTGCGCGCTGCAGTGGCCAGTTCATCGATCAGCGATTCCATGACAAATGCGGTGTGGGTGTGCCCCACCGAACGCAACCACAACACACTGATCCCGGTCTGCGGTGAATGCAGTTCGATCTGGTGATTGGCCAGCCCCAGGAGGTAGGGACTGTCGGCCACGCCTTCGACGGAAGTCTTGTCGATCCCGTCCTTGACCATGCTTGCTTCAAGCGAGGTGCCGGCCATGATCGACTGCCCGACCATCACATGCTTCCAGGCCAGCGGCAGGCCGTCGGCATCCAGCCCGATGCGCGCATGGTGCAGGAACGCCGAGCGGTAATAGCCACCACGGATGTCATCCTCCCGCGCCCACACGGTTTTCACCGGTGCACCTGCGGCCTTGGCGACATACACCGCTTCGCTGACGAAATCCGACGTCGGATTGGCGCGACGCCCGAAACCGCCACCCAGAAACTCGGTATGGATCTCGACCTGCTCGGGCTTGAGCCCGGTGATTTTCCCGGCGACCATCTGGTCCAGGGTCTGAAACTGGGTGCCGGTCCAGATTTCACACTTGTCCTTGGTGATGCGCACCGTGCAGTTCAGCGGCTCCATCGGCGCGTGGGCCAGATAAGGCACGCTGTACTCAGCGTCGATGGTCTTCGCCGCTTTCGCCAGCGCAGTCTGGGTATCGCCGGCCTGACCGGCATTCAGGCCTGGGGTGGTGGCGAGTTTGCGGAAATTTTCCAGCAGCGCCTGGCTATTGAGCCCGGCATTCGGCCCCGGGTTCCAGTCAATTTTCAGCGCATCGCGGCCCAGCTTCGCCGCCCAGTAATGATCGGCGATCACTGCGATGCCTGTCGGCACCTGTACCACTTTGTGTACACCCGGAATCGCCAGCGCGTCTGCGCCTTCAAAGGATTTGACGCTACCGCCGAAGGTGGGTGAGCGGGCGACCATCGCCGTCATCAACCCATCGAACTGCACATCCATGCCGAATTTTGCCCGACCGGTGATTTTCTCCGGCGTGTCCAGGCGCTTGGTGGGTTTGCCGATCAGCCGCCAGTCCTTGGCGTCCTTGAGTTTGATCGCGGCCGGATTCGGCCGAGGCAATTGGCCTGCGTCATCGGCCAGTTCGCCATACGTGGCGCGATGCTCGCCAGCGATGACCACACCCGACTCGGTTTGAACCGCGGACGGCGGAACATTGAAACGCTTGGCCGCCGCCTCGATCAGCATCAAGCGCGCCGCTGCGCCGGCTTGGCGATAGCGGTCGAACTCCATCCAGGTCGAGGTCGAACCACCGGTGATTTGCATCCCGCCAAACCCGGCCAAGCCGTAATCGGCAGCCGATGCCGGAGCATGCTCGACGCGGATTTTCGACCAGTCGGCGTCAAGTTCTTCGGCAATCAGCATGGTCAGGCCGGTCCAGATGCCCTGGCCCATTTCCGAGTGTCCCAGCAACACGGTGACGCTGTTGTCATTGCCAATGCGCAGGAAGGCGTTTGGCGCGAACACGTTGCCCTGGTTCTGCGCGCCCATGGCGAACCGGTGAGCGCCGGGAATGACAAACGCGACCACCAGCCCACCACCCAGCCACGCACTGCCCTTGAGAAAGCCACGGCGCGATAATCTGTTGATGCTGTTCATGGCAACCTCAACCCAGCTCGGCGGCGCGCTTGACCGCGGCGCGAATCCGCGGATAAGTGCCGCAGCGGCAGATATTGCCGGACAGTGCCTGATCGATGTCGTTGTCGGTCGGTTTCGGTATCTTCACCAGCAACGCTGCCGCCGACATGATCTGCCCGGACTGGCAGTAGCCGCACTGGACCACGTCAAGTTCCGCCCAGGCCTGTTGCACCGGGTGCGAACCGTCCGCGGACAGGCCTTCGATGGTGAGAATCCTTTGCCCTTGGGCCACAGCCGTGGCCGGTGTGATACAGGAACGTAGCGGCGCGCCGTCGACGTGCACGGTGCAGGCCCCGCATTGGGCGATGCCGCAACCGAATTTGGTGCCGGTGAGGTGGGCGACATCGCGCAAGACCCAGAGCAGCGGCATGTCGGCGGGGACATCCAGCTCCTGATCCTGGCCATTGATGTTCAGGGTCAGCATGGCGCAGTTCCTCAGACTCACGATGATCTGAAGGGGCGTCGCTGCAGTCTTGTACAACCTGCGCACGCCTCGGGCTATCCCTTCAGCTAAGCGCAAATTTGCCGGAAGACCGTGGCGCATCGACCACCGGTCATGAAAACGCCGCCTCGAAGGGCGGCCATGGAACCATTTGCTAGAGCCTCGGCCCCAACAAAATGCCTGTGTAGCGCCAGACAAAAACCGCAAAAGCGCCACACCACAACAGCGCCGACAACGCCAGGCCATACCCGGAAAAAGGCACCAGCCAGACTCGGCTCGCCCCCGCCAGCAACAACAGGACAAACCCCACAACGATCGCCCTCGACGGCTGCAACAATCGCCCGGTATGCCCCAGGCTGACCCGCGCGATCATTGCCAGGACCAACCCGCCGATACCGCCGACGGCCAGCGAATGGGTGGCCAGGCTTTGTTGCGGCATCACGCCCAGGTGCCACAGCGCCATGGCCAGCGTCGCCACCGCGAGCCAGGCATAAGCCAGGTACAACGACCACAGCAGCGGCACGCGCCACAGGCCGCGGTCATGCCAGCGCCACAGCCGCAGCAGATGCAAACCGCTGATCAACGCAAACAACACGGCCAGCCACACCCGTGGGACGTCGTTCAAACCGACGGCAAAAGACACCGCCGCCAGCATCGCGCTGACCAGCAACACCTTGCCCGGCAACGGGTGGGCCGCAGGCGTTGGCGGACGATTCAAGCCGCGCTGGATGAAGAACGGAATCACCCGCCCGCCGATCACGCTCATCAGCGCGCCCACCAGCCATAAAGCGGCCAACACGCCATGCCGTTGCAGATTGGCGTCATCCACGACAAACCCCAGCAACGTCAATGCCTGACACCCGGCCAGCAGCGACACCATCAACAGAATCGGATAATTCTCGCGCTTGCCCGCGGCCAGCAGATCGCGCCCCAACACCCACGCCAGCAGCGGCAGAAACGGCACTTGCAAAGCCAGCAGCAAGGGCGCCGGCATCGGCAGGAACCACGCCAGCCGCGCCAGCAGCCACACCAGCACCAGGCCGATCAGTGGCCAGCCCTTGAGCCCCGCTCGGCCGGTCCAGTTGGGCACCGCGGTCAGGAGGAACCCGGCAATGATGGCCGAGGCGAATCCGAAGGGCATCTCATGCCGATGCCAGGCGAGCATGCCGCCCACCGGTTGCGCACCGGGCAATCGCCCATACAGCCATAAGGCCCAGATCGCCACGGCGATAGCGGCGAACCCGGCACCGGCGAGAAAGAACGGCCGGAAGCCAAGGCTGAATACCGGTGCAACGGCAATCCGGCGCATCAAGCCACCACCCGGACCGGGTCTTGGCCCAGCCGATATTGGGAAAGCAGGCGCATGACATAGCCGATTTTCAACAGGGTCGGACCGACAATGGTCATGGCGTGCATGGCCACCAGTACGACGATCGACAGGTGACCGTTGTAAAGATAGGCACCGTAGATGCCGGCCAGCAGCATCGCCAGGCCAGCACCGAGCACACGGCTCGACAAATGAAGAACGTTCTGCGGGCTGCTGAAGAAGTTGAGCATCTTGCGTACTCCTGAAGGCGTTCAGTTGTACGTTTACCCGATCAAGTTCCGTGCCAGCGATTTACCCCTTCAGATCCAGGCACTTGTGCGAGCACGAGTCAAAAAGACTCATCACGAAAATAGTCAATTAGACTCCATAGAAAGTCATTCAGACTACGCACTTACAACCCTGCGGCAATTTTCTCGATCTACGGTGCGGTCAGACGTCCAGAGGCTGGCTACGCTGAAAGTCCGGGACATGCGCAATCTGCAGAGGAGTTGGCACCATGCTACGCGTACAAAAACTCACGCCTTGCCTGTGGTTCGACGATCAGGCTGAAGAGGCGGCGAAGTTCTATTGCTCGATCTTCGATCATTCGAAAATCACCGCCATCACCCATTACGGCCATGCCGGTTTCGAATTCCACGGTCGGCCCGAAGGTTCGGTCATGACCGTCAGCTTCGAGCTCGACGGGCAGAGCTTCACCGGCCTCAATGGCGGGCCGTTGTTCAAGTTCAGTGAAGCGGTTTCGTTTCAGGTCAATTGCCTGACCCAGGAAGAAGTCGACCATTACTGGGGCAACCTCTCGGCCGGTGGCGTTCCCGAGGCCCAGCAATGCGGTTGGCTCAAGGACAAGTTCGGGCTGTCGTGGCAGATCGTCCCCGTTGCGATGATGGACATGATCAAAGACCCCGACACGAAAAAATCGCAACGGGCCATGCAGGCGATGCTGCAGATGAAAAAACTCGATATCGCCGAACTGCAACGAGCCTTTGACGGTGAGAGCTAATACACTCGGGCGCTGACCTGCCGAGGAGTGAGCATGAAGCACGCCGTTGCCAAAAACGCCGACAAGGCCCCGCGCTTCTGGCGCGATGATGCACTGCCCTTCATCGAAGCCCGCTCCATCGCCGACGGGCGCGAAGTCTGCTACACCCGGCATGCCCACGAGCACTTTTCCATCGGGGCGATCACCGCCGGGCGCAGCACCTATATCCATGAGCAGTGCGCATTCGAGGTCAGCGCCGGCACGGTCGTACTGATGAACCCCGGCGACGTCCACGCCTGCAACCCGATCGAAGACCAACCCTGGTCGTACCTGATGCTGTACGTCGATACGCCGTGGCTGACCGATTTGCAGCACCAGCTGGGGTTCAGCGATAACACGGCGTTTCGCCGCTTTTCGCTGACCCATACGCGGGACGCCCACCTGTTTGCCGGCCTCGCGGGCTTGTATGAAGTGCTGGTCGACCCGCAACAGGATGTGTTGCGCAAACACAGCGTGGCGGTGGAGTTTTTCACTGATGTGCAGCAGCGTTTGAACCCGATCGACCCACCGCTACGCGAACCCAATTTCAAGCTGGAGCGTGCCGCCGAATACATTCGTGACCACTGCACCCAGACCCTCAAGCTCGAAGATATTTGCGAGGCGGCGCAACTGTCACCGTCCTACCTGATCCGCGCCTTCAAACAGCATTACGGCATGACGCCCCACGCCTTCCTGGTGAACCGGCGTATCCAGTTCGCCCAGGATCGATTGCGCAGCGGCAAGCTGATTGCAGACGTGGCGCTGGAAGCAGGGTTCGCCGATCAGGCGCATTTTCAACGGGCATTCAAACAGCACCTGGCGGCGACGCCGGGGCAGTATCGGGGGTGAATTGCCGTTACGGCAGCAGCAGATACACCGCGCTCACCACCAGCAGCACCGCCATGGCGCGATTGAACAGGCGCATGCCGGCCGGGTTATGCAAAAAACCGCGCAGAAACGTCCCGGCGTACGCCCAGCAACCGACCGACAGGTAGCAGATCACCAGATAAATCGCCGCGAATTGCCAAACCAGCCGCGCCTCGCCATCGGCGACAAACGCGCCCATACCGGCCACGCAGGCCAGCCAGGCCTTGGGGTTGAGCCATTGCATGATGGCGCCATACAGCATCGACGGGGCCTTTGCCGATTCACTGGCTTGCACCTGCCCATTGTCAGCCGCCAGCTTGAAGGCCATGTACAACAGAAAGGCTACGCCCGCCCATTGCACCACCTGCGTCAGCGCAGGCCACTGTTGCAGTAATTCATGCAGGCCCAGCCCCATCAGTACCAGCAGCAAGACAAACCCCAGCGTGGCGCCGGCCACGTGACGCTGACTGGCCCACAAGCCAAACCGCGCGCCGGAGCTCAACGCCACAATGTTGACCGGCCCCGGGGTGATGGACGCGACCAGCGCAAACGCTGCCATGGACATCATCAGACTCATTGCACACCTTCTTCCGTTGAATTGAACAAGGTCCTCAAGGTAAAGCGCCGACCGGCTCGCGTATTGAACAAAACTGCCCTGCCCGGCCGCGCTATGAGTAATAGCCGACGACGCTTTTCACTTTGTTCAAGGCAACGCGCAGAGAGTCCATGTCCACCGAGCCCAGCGCCAGGCGTATCGCGTGCGGTACATGGGCCGAAACCGCAAAGGGCTCGGCCGGCGACACCGACACCTGCTCGCGCATCAGCGCCATGGCGATCTGGTCCGCCCGGGCGTCTTCGGCCAAAGGCAGCCAGATGAAGTAGGAATTCGGGTGACTGATTGTCCTGAGCCCCGCCAGCACTTCACGGGCCAGGGCTTGCCGGGCCCGGGCGTCCGTCCGTTTGTGCGCTTCCAGCTGGCTGACGGTGCCGTCGTCGAGCCAGGCCGTGGCGATGGCGGTCATCACGCCCGGGGTGTTCCAGGTGGTCGCCATGATGGTGCGCTCGAAGGCGGCGACCCATTGCGCGGGTGCGGCCATGAAGCCAACGCGCAGCCCGGTGGCGACATTCTTCGACAGGCCGGACACGTACACCGTTCTCTCCGGCGCCAGCTCGGCCAGCGGCGGCGGTACGTTTTCGGCCAGGAACGCGTAGGCGGCGTCCTCGATGATCGTCAGGTCATGGCGGCGCGCTATCGCCACCAGTTGCTCGCGCTGATCGGCGCCCATCACCCAGCCCAGCGGGTTATGCAAGGTCGGCATCGAGTACAGGGCCCGTACCGACCGGCTGCGGCAGAGTTTTTCCAGGGCAGGCAGATCAGGCCCGGTTTCCGTGACCGGAATGGCCAAGACTTCCAAGTGCAGCGTTTCGGCCAGCGTCTTGAAACCGGGATAGGTCAATGCATCGGCGGCGATCACATCGCCGGGCTTGAGCAGCGTCATCATCGCCACCGCCAGACCATGCTGGGCGCCGCTTACGATCAATACCTGTTCCGCCGGCACGCTCAGCCCGCGTTCAAGCAGATGGCGCGCGACCGAGGCCCGCTCATGCAGGCGCCCCGCGTGGGGCTGATAGCGCAGCAGGGATTCCAGGTCACCGGACAACGCCAGCTGACGCAAGGCATTGCGCAACAGGTCGGCCTGGCCTGGCAATGACGGGTAGTTGAAATTCAGGTCGATCATCCCCGCCGCCACCACGTGCTGCGAAATGCCTTGGCCCGGTGGCAGCGAAGTCTCCCTGACAAAGGTTCCGCGTCCGGTTTCGCCACTGACCAGACCCATGCCCTCCAGCTCGGCATACACCCGGCTGGCGGTGACCAGTGCCAGGCCGTGCTCATTCGCCAGTTGCCGGTGAGTCGGCAAGCGCGTGCCAGGCGGTAAACGCCCGGCACGGATGTCAGCGGCAAAGGCATCCACCAGCGTTTTGTAGCGCGATCGAGGCATGTGGAGATGTATCCATGACAATTTTTTGATTGTATCGATAGTCGCTCATACGATGAGTTCAGTGCAATCAGACAATGAGCGTGAGCCAAATGGAACGGACCTCGAACCTGCAACACCGGACGCTGCAAAACAGCAGCAGCGGCTGGATCAATGGCCTGATCGGCGTGGTGATCTTCAGCGGCTCGCTGCCGGCGACACGGGTGGCGGTGCTGGAGTTTAATCCGGTGTTCCTCACGGTCGCCCGCGCCACCATTGCTGCGATTCTGGCGCTGTGCCTGCTGCTGCTATTCAAGGAAAAACGTCCGGCGCGCGCTCAACTGATACCGCTGATGTTCGTCGCGCTGGGTGTGGTCATCGGTTTCCCTCTGCTGACGGCGCTGGCACTGCAATACGTGACGTCAGCCCACTCCATCGTTTTCGTCGGCCTGTTGCCCCTGGCGACGGCGGTGTTTGGCGTACTGCGCGGCGGCGAGCGGCCACGGGCGGCGTTCTGGATTTTCTCGGTGCTGGGCAGCCTGCTGGTGGTCGGGTTTGCCCTGTCCCAAGGGCTGACCGCCTCCCCGCAAGGCGACATCCTGATGCTGCTGGCCATCCTCGCCTGCGGCCTGGGTTATGCCGAAGGCGCGAAGCTGTCGCGCACGCTCGGTGGCTGGCAGGTGATTTGCTGGGCGCTGGTGCTGTCGCTACCGGTCGTGGCGTTGCTCAGCTGGATGCGCATGCCGGCTACGTTCAGCGGCATCAGCACGCCGGCCTGGTTCAGCCTGGCTTACGTCTCGCTGTTCAGCATGCTGATCGGTTTCGTGTTCTGGTATCGCGGTCTGGCCCAAGGAGGCATCGCCGCAGTGGGGCAATTGCAGCTGCTGCAGCCGTTCTTCGGCCTGACCCTGGCCGCCACCCTGCTGCATGAACAGGTCAGCCTCGGCATGCTGGGTGTCACCGTCGCCGTGATCCTCTGCGTCGCCGGGGCGAAAAAATTCGCCAGATAGCCCCTTGTACGGTGGTTTACGCCTGTCACTGTATGGGTCTGGCCACCGCGTTGCTGTGATAAAAATAGCGCTCTTGCTTCAGGAGCCCACCATGGACCTCGCCACCCTCACCCTGTTTCTGCCGGCCTGCTTCGCCCTCAACATGGCACCCGGCCCCAACAACCTGCTGTCGGTCAGCAATTCGACCCGCTATGGCTACCGCACCGCCTGTGTGGCCGGCATCGGCCGGTTGCTGGCGTTTGCCGGGATGATCGCCCTCGCCTCGGCGGGGTTGGCTGTGGTGCTGCAAACCTCCGAATTGCTGTTCTATGCCATCAAGATCCTCGGCGCGGCGTACCTGTTCTACCTCGCCTGGCAATTGTGGCGCGCCGACCCTGGCGTCGAAAACGTGGTCGTCACAGCCCCCGTGGGCACCCTGGCGCTGGCCCGCCAGGAGTTCCTGGTGGCGGCCGGCAACCCCAAGGCCATCCTGATCTTCACCGCGTTCCTGCCGCAATTCGTCGACGCGACCCACGCCATTGCGCCGCAGTTCGTGGTGTTGGGCGCGCTGTTTCTGGTGCTGGAATGGATCGCCATCGGCGCCTATGCCTACATGGGCCTGCACATGCGCCGCTGGTTCGCCAGGCCGTCGGGCAAACGGATCTTCAACCGCTGCTGCGCCGGGTTGCTGTCAGCGGCGGCTTCGGTGTTGCTGATGGCGCGTCGCGCCTGAAATGCTGGAAGTCCATGTGGGAGCGAGCCTGCTCGCGAAAGCGTAGTGTCATCCAGTATCGAGGTGACTGACACACCGCATTCGCGAGCAGGCTCGCTCCCACAGGTCCAGGTCCTTCCAGTACGAAATTCGCTGTCGATTTTCCGGTGGAGGTCACCCATGACGCGATCTATGCTGCGCCCATGAACCTACAAAAAACGCTGCTGCCGCCCCGTGCCGAGATGGTTCGCGCCATGCTCGAGCGAGACACCTCCTACGAGGGGGTGTTTTTCACGGCGGTCAAGACCACTCGAATCTTCTGCCGCCCCGGTTGCACCGCCCGCAGCCCGAAGCCGGAGAATGTCGAGTTCTTTGCCAACACCGAACAATGCCTGTCGGCGGGCTATCGCGCCTGCCTGCGCTGCAAACCACTGGACAGCGCCGCCAGCGCGCCGGACTGGGTGCAGAAACTGTTCAAGTCGGTAGACGCCGCCCCGGAGCAGCGCTGGACCGACACCCAGCTACTGGCTGAAGGCGTCGAACCATTGAAGCTGCGTCGCTGGTTCAAGCAGCATTTCGGCATGACCTTTCACGCGTGGCTGCGCGCCCGGCGCCTGGGCATGGCGTTGGGTGGAATCAAACAGGGCGACTCCATCGATGACGTCGCATTCGATTCCGGCTACGAGTCCCTGAGCGGTTTCCGCGACGCCTTTCAGAAGTCTTTTCACATCACCCCGGGCCGTGCCGCCAACAGCGAGCCGCTGCTGTTCACGCGTCTGACCACGCCGCTGGGACCGATGATCGCCATGGCCGAACGGCGTGGGCTGGTGCTGCTGGAGTTTCTCGATCAGCCATCGCTCAACCCTTCGGTCGAGGTGCTGCAAAACCGTTTCGGTTATGCCGTGGCACCGGGACACAACCTGCATTTGCAACAGATCGAAGCGCAGTTGTCCGCGTATTTCGCCGGTACACTCAAGGAATTCAGCGTCGCCCTGCACATGCCCGGTAGCGAGTTCTCCCGCCGGGTCTGGGCTGAACTGCAAAAGATCCCTTACGGCCGGACCACCACCTACGGCGCCATCGCGACGACTCTGGGCAAACCCGGTGCCAGCCGAGCGGTGGGCCTGGCCAACGGGCATAACCGCTTATCGATTGTCGTGCCGTGCCACCGGGTGATCGGCGCCGACGGCTCGTTGACCGGCTACGCTGGAGGCCAGCCGCGCAAGGCGTTTCTGCTCAGGCTGGAAGACGCAGCGGTGCAGCTCACGGAGCCATTGGCGTTCTGATCCCCCCACAGAATTTTCATAAGGAAGGAAACTCGATGGACAGGCTCGACAATCATCTGCACCAACTGCATCACGATGGCTTGCTGATCCTCACCAACGTCGCCGATGCCGCCGGGGCGCGGCTGGTGGAACAACTGGGCAACAAGGTCGTGGCCACCAGCAGCGCGGCGGTGGCCTGGGTGCATGGCTACCCGGACGGCAACGCCCTGCCCCTTGAGCGTCTGGTCTCGACCGTCGAGTCGATTGCACGGGTCATTTCAGTGCCGCTGACCGTGGACATCGAAGCCGGTTACTCCGATGACCTGGAGCGGGTGGCAGAGGTGGTTGACGCCGTGATCGCCGCTGGCGCGGTCGGGATCAATATCGAGGATGGTTCCTCGCCGCCGGAGTTGCTGGTACGCAAGATAGAAACCGCGCGCCAGGTTGCCGATCGCCGTCAGGTGAACCTGTTCATCAATGCGCGCACCGATGTGTATCTGCGGGGCCTGGTGCCTGCCGAGGATCGCGTCGCCGAAACCCTCAGGCGCGCCGCGCTGTATCAGGCGGCCGGTGCCAATGGCCTGTTTGCGGCGGGCGTTACCGCGGAGTACGAGATCAAGGCGCTATGCCACGGCACCTCGCTGCCATTGAATGTGCTTGGCTTCCCGGGCCTGCCATCGCCCGAAGTGCTTGAGGCACTTGGCGTGCGCCGCCTGTCCGCCGGTTCAGGCATCGCCGAATTCCTCTACGGCGCCATGGCCGGCATCGCCAAAAGCTTTCTGCAAACCGGCAAGCTCGATACCCACGACCTGAAAGCCTTCACCTATGGCGAAGTGAACGCCCTGTTGCAACCGTCCCGGAAAGCCTGAGCCCATGTCCGACGGCTATCAGGCGGCCAGTGAGTTCCTGGCCGCCATCGATGACGACTGGCGCCGCCACATCGACGCCATCGGCCCGTGCCTGCACCAGCCGCATGCGGCGCGTGATCCGTATGAGTCGCTGGTGCGGGCGATTGCCTATCAGCAACTGCATGCCAAGGCAGGCGATGCGATTGTCGGCCGGTTGCTGGCGCTGTTCGGTTCGGGTTCGTTCCCCAGGCCTGAACAGATCGTTGCGACAGATTTCGACAGGTTGCGCAGTTGCGGGTTTTCCGCGAGCAAGATCGCGACCATTCAGGGCATCGCCCAGGCATCGTTGGACGGCGTGGTGCCGGATTACGCCACGGCGCTGGCCATGGACGATGAAGCGCTGATCGAACGCCTGATCACGTTGCGCGGCGTGGGCCGCTGGACCGTGGAGATGCTGCTGATCTACAGTCTGGAGCGGCCGGACATCCTGCCGGCCGATGACTTTGGCGTGCGTGAGGGCTACAAGCGACTCAAGGGCCTGGAGGTGCAGCCGACGCGCAAGCAGATGATCGAGATCGGGTTGCGGTGGAGCCCTTATCGGACGGTGGCCTCCTGGTATTTATGGCGGGTGCCCGGGCGGTAGACCGCGTTATCGTTTTTCGCGAGCAGGCTCGCTCCCACATTGGATCTCAGTGTTTATGAGGTCCCTTGTGGGAGCGAGCCTGCTCGCGAAGGCGTCATCACCAACAACACAAATCCAGGACCTGCTACAACCCCGACTTCAACCGACTGAACGCCCGGACCAACGCCCGGTTGAACACCTTGCCATTGTCATTCTTGCTGTACAGCGAAGCCCTGACCGCCGCCGGCGGATACGTCCCCGGATCATTACGAATCGCCGGGTCGATCAAGCCGTCCGCCGCCGTGATCGCATTGGCGTAGTGGATGGTGTCGGTGATCGGCGCAATCACCTCCGGAGTCATCAGGTAGTCCATCAGCGCAAGACGGGCCTTTGGATGCGGCGCATCCTTGGGAATGACCATGGCATCGAACCAGATCAACGTGCCTTCCTTCGGAATGCGGTATTTGAGCGAGTACGGTTTGCCCGCCGCCTCGGCCTGGCCCGCCGCAATGCCCACGTTGCCGTTCCACGACATCGCCACGCAGGTGTTGCCGTTGGCCAGGTCGCTGATGTTCAGGTCGTTGTCGAAGTAACGGATGTACGGTCGAATCTTCGCCAGTTGCTGCTCGGCCAGCTTCAGGTCGTCGAGGTTCTGGCGGTTGATGTCCAGCCCCATGTATTTCATGACCGCCGCAAACACTTCGTTGGGATCGTTGAGCAGGCTGACTCCGCAATCGGCGAATTTCGCGACCACGGCCGGATCGAACAGCATCGCCCAACTGTCTGTCGGCGCGCCGGGCAGGCGCTGTTTCACGGCCTCTTGCTGATAACCCACGCCCGTGGTGCCCCAGGCGTAGATCCCGGCATAGCGGTTGCCCGGATCGAACACCGCCATGTGCTGGCGGAACTCCTCGCCGACGCCGGCGAAATGCGGCAGTTGCTGCTTGTCGACCGTCTGCACCGCGCCACTCTCGATGGCCCGGGACAGATGCTGCCCCGCGGTCAGCACCAGGTCGTAGCCACTGCGGCCGGTGAGCAGTTTGGTCTCGACGGTTTCCAGGGAATCGAAGTGGTCGGCCACCACATGGATGCCGGTTTTTGCCTCGAAATCCTTCAAGGTGTCCGGGGCCAGGTACTCGCCCCAGATGTACAGGTTGACCACCGGTCTGGCGGTATCGGCGGCCTGCACACAAAGGGGTGCAAGCACCAGCAGTATTGCTTGAGTCAGTTTGTGCAGGCCCACGGTCACGCTCCCTTTTTGCTGGAGGTCGTGGCGGCGTACTGCGGCATGGTGATGCATGCGACGTTGCCGCCCCCGAGGAGGATTTCCCGGGAGTTTTCAATACCGACGATGCTGTGTTGCGGGAACAGCTCGGCCAGGGTCGCCAGCGCCACCTTGTCGTTGCGATCACCGAACAGCGGCACCACGATGGAACGGTTGCCGGCGTAGTAGTTGATGTACGACGCGCAGATTTTCGTCCCGGCCTGGCGGGTATGGGTGCTGTCCTGCCGGTCCAGCCCTTCGGCCTCTTCGGCTGTCCACTCCAGCACATCCGGCTGCGGCAGCTTGTGCACGATCAACTCGCGTCCACGACTGTCGCGGGTGCTGCGCAGGATGTCGTAGGCCTCCTGATAGATTTCCCACTGCGGGTCATCGCGGTTGTCGGTCCACTGCAACACCACTTCGCCTGGGCGCACGAAGCACGCGAGGTCGTCGACATGGCCATCGGTTTCGTCGAACTTGCAGCCCCGCGGCAGCCAGATGACCTGTTCGGCGCCGAGGTAATCGGTCAGGCGACGGGTCACTTCATCCTTGCCCAGATGCTGGTTGCGGTTGCGGTTGAGCAGGCATTGCTCGGTGGTGAGGATGCTGCCCTGGCCGTCGCTCTGGATGCCACCCAGTTCGGCAATCAGCGGCGCGCGATAGCGGTCGAAGCGTTCGATTTCGAGGATTTTGCCGGCGATCTGATCGTCCTTGTCCCACGGGTAGTACAGGCCGCCGTCGAGCCCGCCGTAGGCATTGAATTCGAAGTCGACGCCGCGCACTTCGCCGCTCTGATCATTGACCACAAAGCACGGGCCGCTGTCGCGGAACCAGGTGTCGTTGCAGGTCATTTCCACCACACGCACCTGCGGCGGCAACTGGCGGCGCGCGGTGGCGAACTGAGCCGCCGAGGCGCACACGGTGACCGGTTCGCTCATGGAGATCGCAGTGACGATCTGCACCCAGACTTTCTGCGCCGGCTTGGCACCGTTGCGCCAGACGTCGGTGCGCTCCGGCCAGCCGAGCCAGCAACCGGACTTGGCTTCGAATTCGCCGGGCAGACGGAAACCGTCCTGTTTGGGAGTGGTGTCGAGCAAACGTGCCATGGTCAAACCTCTTCAGCAGGGATTGGAATGACCACAGGCTAAGGGCGTTGGCGACAGGCTCGCCAACGATGATTATTTCGGAATACTTGAATTCAACTCATCAATCGAGCAACTGATCGTTGAACCATTCCAACATCTGTGCCACTGCCGGACGCTCCAGCCGCACCCGCTCGCACACCAGCGCGTATTGGCCCAGGGCGGTCATGCTCGACGTAAACGGCCGTACCAGCCGGCCGCTGAGCAAGTCTTCCTGGGCCGTCAGGTTGTCGCCCATGGCCACGCCCTGCCCTTGAGCGGCGGCTTCGAGCGCCAGCCCGGCATGGGCGAAATACAACTGACGGTCCGGGCGCTGGTCGCCGGCATGGCTGGTGAGCCACGCGGTCCAGGTCTTGCCGTCCTGGTCGTCGTGTAGCAGGCAATGGCGGGCCAGGTCCTTTGGGGTTTTCAGGGTGCCCTGGTTGAACAGGCCGGGGCTGCACACCGGGAAGAACTGCAACGCCGGCAGCGGCCTGACGAAATACGCGGTGCTGTCCACCGGGCCGGTGCCGTAGGTGATCGCCAGGTCGATGTCTTCCCCGGGCGCCGTGGCGTCGATCGGTTGTTCGTACAGATGCAGGGTGATGTGCGGATAGCGCGCGTAAAAATCCGTGAGACGACTCATCAGCCACTTTTGCGCCAGTTCGGCGGTGACCGCCAGGCGCAATACCGCCAATGACGAGGGATCGCGCAGTTCATCGCAGGCATCGCCAATCAATTCGAAGGCCTGTTGCAGGCTTTGCATCAGGCGCCCGGCGGCCAGGGTCGGACGAATCTGCCGGCCTTCGCGCACGAACAGCGACACGCCCAATTGTTCTTCCAACTGACGAATCTGGTGGCTGACCGCGCTGTCGGTGACGCACAACTCCGCCGCCGCCCGGCCGAAATGGGCGTGGCGGGCGGCGCATTCGAAAGTTCTGAGGGCTGCCAGGGAGGGTAGTCGTCGCATCAGGTCGTGTCCTGGTTTCGAGGGGCACATGCTGACTTGTGCCGTTAGTGTGCGTCCAGTGGCACCGTGTCATCGTTCTTCGCGAGCAGGCTCGCTCCCACAGGGGATTTGTGCACATCGCAGATCGACTGTGGGAGCGAGCCTGCTCGCGAAGGCGTCGGCACTCCCGACTCTTGTCTTCTAGGCTAATACCGGATCCCCCAAGCCACCGGAGACCACCATGCACCTCGAAGGCTCCTGCCACTGCGGCGCGGTGTCGTTCAGTTTGACCTGCGCCCACCCCTACCCTTACCAGCGTTGCTACTGCTCGATCTGCCGCAAGACCCAGGGCGGTGGCGGTTATGCGATCAACCTCGGCGGCGATGCCGCCAGCCTCAAGGTACGCGGGCGCAAGCACATCGCGATCTACCACGCGCGACTCAAGGAGCAAGGCGAAAAACGCGCCCACAGCAGCACCGCCGAGCGGCATTTCTGCTCGGTGTGCGGCTCGGGTTTATGGTTGTTCAGCCACGAATGGCCCGAGTTGATTCACCCTTTCGCTTCGGCCATCGACACGCCACTGCCGGTGCCGCCGGAACACACACACCTGATGCTCGGCTCAAAAGCGCCGTGGGTGGAAGTTCGGGCGCAGCCTGGGGATCAACAGTTCGAGTTGTACCCCGAAGAGTCCATTGCGCAATGGCATGAACGCCTGGGTTTGAGTCGCTAGGCGCTAGCGCGAACAAGACGAATCGTCGCAATGGCGTGCGCAAAAACAGCTATTCCCGTCCAGGTATGCCCACATCACTCGTGCACCGGCAAGCCCTTTGAAATAGACGGATACCGTTTATTTCATGGGTAATCGCCCAACAACTTGCCGATGCCGGACGAAACTTTTACCTTCCAATCTGCGGCATGTTTTTTTACAAACTTAATTAGTTTTACGACCTCAAACACAACCAAGGAATGGTTATGAGAAAAAACTACCTGGCAACTTCATACCTATTGGCAAGCACGCTGCTTTTATCTGCCAACATACATGCATCAGATCTAGGCGAAGGACTGGCCAATGAATCAGACGCAATTTTACTAAAAAACGGGAACAACAATTACACGCACTGGAATGGCATCGGAAAAATTTATTGGAACAACAGCCCGGTCTGCACGACCAGCCTGCTGGATACGCGCGACAAACACAACAAGGCAATCGGGCCGGCGTATGTGCTTACCGCTGCGCATTGTGTGCCCGGCGTTACCATTCAACCGACCGATACGCAGACAAAAAAAACCGTGAAGTTCAATTACTTCAACGACACATCGGACGCCTACAAAACCTTCGCGATTAAAGAAACCGTCTGGAAGGATTTCCATCATGCCGATCTGGCAATCATGGAGCTGGAGGTCACTCTTGCTACTTTGCTTGAAGCTGGAATTACGCCGCTCAAACTCACCTCCGAAGGGTCAACGCCTTCCGTCGACGTGCTGGTGGTCAGCGCTCCAGGGCTGCCGGAGTCAGGCTTGCGTTTAGCGGCCTGTGCCCAGGAGCCAACCGCAGCCACCCTCGTCGAAGGCATACAAGCCTTTCTCACGACCTATAAAAACCGTTGCCGGGATATTCGCGGCGGTTCTTCCGGGGGGCCTGTATTGGATCGAAAAACCGGGCAAATCCTCAGCGTCATGTCGACAAGCACCTACAGTGCGACAATTGTCGAAAAATGCTTTTCGAACGCTCCTTGCGAAGTGAAAAACGGGCAACCCGAATGGTCGACCGACACCCATTATTCCCACCCGATTGCCCAATTGAACAGCTGTTTCAGCGCGGGGTTATTTACCAACGTAGCAAATGCCTGCACGTCCATCAATTCATTCAAAGTAATGAATTTAAAGTATTGGCCCACTCAATATGTGGCCATGCCTGAGGATACAAACAGCCCGGCACCAGTGATCAATGTACAGTTCTCCCTCGACACTTCATTCTATCGATTCAAGGTTGTTCGGGATGTGCTCGACTGTCGATCTCCCCACCATTACAGCGCAACTATCGAGGCAATGGATGCAACCATCAACGCCCCGATGAGCAGAGAGCCTGGTATGCACTACCTGTGCGTAATCGGTGTCGACTCTGCCGAACACAAACCCAGCGTGGAACTGATGAAAAGTGCCTGGATCACTCCCGTGCAACTTATTGAAAGAATCCCCGTCCAGATGCCGGAGCCAACTATCAAATTGAGTGCCAAGTGGAATTACAATGTCAAGTGGCGCTATCTGAGACCAACGCACATCGGCACGATTTATTATGCGGGTCCCGCCAAGGACACTGACTGCAACAGGGTTGCAAAGCGTGATTACAAGATTACTTTTGAACCCGTGGACTTTGTAGCCGAACAACTGCCGTTGATGCTATGCAGTCGAAACATTGACCTGAGTCTGCGCTCCTCGGATGTACGCAGCGACTTGCTCGCATTGCCTTGATCCACAGCACTGATTGCTCATGAGCCCCGTCAGCCGACCCCGGGCTAACGGGGTTCATGCGAAGTGAATCAGGCGACAGGCGCATTCTGCGGTACGCCACTGTGGAAGCGGAACTCCACGTCTGGCGACTCAATCAACTCCTGCTCGGCGGCACGGACCTTGTCGATCACCTGGGCAATATCCTTGGCGTCGCCGTACTGATAGGCCAGTCTCAGGTACCCCTGGAAATGCCGGGCCTCGCTCTTGAGCAGACCGAAATAGAACTTGCCCAGTTCTTCGTCCAGATGCGGCACCAGCGCTTCGAAACGCTCGCAACTGCGGGCTTCGATGAAGGCGCCAACCACCAGGGTATCCACCAGCTTCACCGGCTCGTGACTGCGTACCACCTTGCGCAGCCCCGACGCGTAGCGCCCGGCGGACAGCTGGCGCAACGCGATCTTGCGGCGCTTCATCAGGCGCATGACCTGTTCGTGGTGCACCAGCTCTTCCCGGGCCAGGCGCGACATCATGTTGATCAGGTCGACGTGGGAGTGATACTTGGCGATCAGGCTGAGCGCCGTGCTGGCGGCCTTGAATTCGCAGTTCTTGTGGTCGATCAGCAGGGTTTCCTGATCGGCCAGCGCGGCTTGAACCCAGCCGTCGGGGGTGCGGCAGCCAAGGAACTCGTGAATTTCGGGAAGGATCATGGGGCTCACGGAAAAATAGGTTCAAAACGAAGGGCGCCGATTATACCGGCCTGCCCGCAGACCACCAGTCGCCAACCATTGATATGCATCAAGTCCCCGAATCGCAAGCAGCAACTATAGTTGTGCAACGCCGTGCTTTTTCATTTTCAGGAGATCCCGATCATGCAAGCCGTACGCAGCATTCTGGTGGTCATCGACCCCGAACACTCCGAAAGCCTGGCGCTCAAACGGGCCAAGTTGATTGCAGGCGTGACCCAGGCGCATCTGCATCTGCTGGTGTGCGACCCCAAGCATGATCACAGTGGCATGTTGGGTGTGCTCAAGGCCGCTTTACTGGCAGACGGTTACAGCGTCACCACTGAACAGGCCTGGAATCATAGCCTGCATCAAACCATCGTCGATGTGCAGCAGGCCGAAGGCTGCGGACTGGTGGTGAAGCAGCACTTTCCCGACAGCGCACTGAAAAAGGCACTGCTGACACCCGAGGACTGGAAACTGCTGCGCCAATGCCCCTCCCCCGTACTGCTGGTGAAAACCGTCGGTTCGTGGAAGGACAAGGTGATTCTGGCCGCTGTCGACGTGGGAAATGCCGACGGCGAGCACCGTCATCTGCACACCACCATCATCGACCATGGCTACGACATTGCGAGTCTGGCCAAGGGGCATCTGCACGTGATTGCCGCCCATCCGTCACCGATGCTGTCGTCGGCCGACCCGACGTTTCAACTCAGTGAAACCATCCAGGCGCGCTACCGCGAGCAATGCAAGTCGTTCCAGGCTGAATTCGACATCGACGATGAGCACCTGCACATAGAGGAAGGCCCGGCGGATGTGCTGATTCCGTTCATGGTGCACAAACTGCAGGCGGCGGTGACGGTGATCGGCACCGTGGCCCGCAGCGGTTTGTCCGGGACCCTGATCGGCAATACCGCGGAAGTGGTGCTGGATGCAGTCGAGAGCGATGTGCTGGTGCTCAAGCCGCAGGAAATCGAGGACCATCTAGAGGAGATTGCCAGCAAGCATTGAGATTCGTAGCGCCTGTCAGGGCGCCTTCGCGAGCAGGCTCGCTCCCACAAGGGAATGCATTTCAATTGTGGGAGCGAGCCTGCTCGCGATGCTCTCAGCCACCAAATGCGTCCTTCAGGAACCCCGGCGCAATGTAGCGCTGGTAATGGGCCTCGGAGAGCAGGAAAAATTCCCGATCGATGGCATCGCGCAATTCCGGCAGGTTCCAGTCGCGAAACTCCGGCAGCAACACCATCCCGTAGGCTTCCAGATTATTGATCACCCGCGCACCCCGCGCGATCAACTGGTAGGCCCAGCAATATTCCGACTGATGGGGCACAAAACGGATCTTGCGTTGCTCCAGCTGCTTTCTCAGCAGTGCCGGGTCGAAAATTTCCACCTTGGCGGCCATAACCTGCGACAGCAACTGCTCAAGACGCAGCCATACCGCGCGCTTCTCCTCCTCGTTGTAACCGTTCCAGTGGATCACTTCGTGATGGAAACGCTTGCAGCCACGGCATACCAGGTCACCGTAAACAGTGGAGCAGAGGCCAACGCAAGGTGTCTTGATGGTCTGATTGGGCATAGATAGGCAAAACGCAAAAAAGCAAAACAGGCCGGCATGTTAGCCCTTTGTCCGCCATTGATCACCCCTCAAAGTTCAGGGCCTTGGGTGAATCGGGGTTTACCGGCCGCCTCCACCAAAGTCCAATAACACCTGACTTACCTTTAATTTTTTTTTGCCGTAGAATCAGCCTGCCTTTTTAGGCGCCAATGTCCGTTAGAAGCTGTTTTCAAAGCGTCACGAGCACAGTCGTTCCTTCAGAGCGGTGTTGGCGAAGGGTTTTTCCAGCGGGGAAAAATCCAGCGCCAACCCTCATCAGCTCCCGTTCTGCAGGCGTAAAACTTTGAAAGCAGCTTCTGTAAGGAATTGTCGGTAATTCTGGCTAAGTGGCTCACAACGCCATGCAGCGCATGAGTACGGCAATTTCGGGATGAGCGTCCCGGACACCCATTTGGGACCACTGATGAGGGTAATAACTGTGCTTGAAGCCTACCGCAAACATATCGAAGAGCGCGCAGCACTGGGTATCGTTCCCCAGCCGCTAAACGCCGAACAAACTGCAGGCCTGGTCGAGCTGCTGAAAAATCCCCCGGCTGGCGAAGAAGCATTCCTCGTTGACCTGATCACCAATCGCGTTCCGCCAGGCGTGGACGAAGCAGCCTATGTCAAGGCCGGCTTCCTGTCCGCCATCGCCAAGGGCGAAGCCAAATCCCCCCTGATCGACAAGAAGCGCGCTGTTGAACTGCTCGGCACCATGCAGGGCGGCTACAACATCGTGACTCTGGTAAACCTGCTGGACGACGCCGAACTGGCACCAGTAGCTGCCGAAGAACTCAAGCACACCCTGCTGATGTTCGATGCCTTCCACGACGTCGCTGAAAAAGCCAAGAAAGGTAACGTTCACGCCAAAGGCGTGCTGCAATCCTGGGCTGACGGCGAGTGGTTCGTGAAGCGCCCGACCCTGGCCGACAAGATCAGCCTGCGCGTGTTCAAGGTCACCGGCGAAACCAACACCGACGACCTGTCCCCTGCTCCAGATGCCTGGTCCCGTCCGGACATCCCGCTGCACGCCCTGGCCATGCTGAAAATGGCTCGCGACGGCATCGTGCCGGACGAGCAAGGCGTCACCGGTCCGATGAAGCAGATCGAAGAAATGCGCAACGCCGGCTTCCCGATCGCCTACGTCGGCGACGTGGTCGGTACCGGTTCTTCGCGTAAATCGGCGACCAACTCGGTACTGTGGTTCTTCGGCGACGACGTTCCTTACGTGCCGAACAAGCGTGCCGGCGGTTTCTGCTTCGGCAGCAAGATCGCTCCGATCTTCTACAACACCATGGAAGATGCCGGCGCACTGCCAATCGAATTCGACGTTTCCAACATGCACATGGGCGACGTGATCGACCTGTACCCGCATGCTGGCAAAGTCTGCAAGCACGGCACCGACGAAGTCCTGACCACCTTCGAAATGAAGACCCCGGTCCTGCTCGACGAAGTGCGCGCTGGCGGCCGTATTCCGCTGATCATCGGCCGTGGCCTGACCGAGAAGGCTCGTGCCGAGCTGGGTCTGCCACCTTCGACCCTGTTCAAGAAGCCTGAAGCACCGGCTGAAAGCACCAAGGGTTTCACCCTGGCGCAGAAAATGGTCGGCAAGGCTTGCGGCGTGACCGGCGTTCGTCCGGGCACCTACTGCGAACCGAAGATGACCACCGTGGGTTCCCAGGACACCACCGGTCCAATGACCCGTGACGAACTGAAAGACCTGGCGTGCCTGGGCTTCTCGACCGACCTGGTGATGCAGTCCTTCTGCCACACCGCGGCTTATCCAAAGCCGATCGACGTGACCACCCACCACACCCTGCCTGACTTCATCATGACCCGCGGCGGCGTTTCCCTGCGTCCGGGCGACGGCATCATCCACTCGTGGCTGAACCGCATGCTGCTGCCGGACACCGTCGGTACCGGTGGTGACTCGCACACCCGTTTCCCGATCGGCATTTCGTTCCCGGCCGGTTCCGGCCTGGTCGCGTTCGCCGCTGCCACCGGCGTCATGCCGCTGGACATGCCTGAGTCGATCCTGGTTCGCTTCAAAGGAGAACTGCAGCCAGGCGTCACCCTGCGTGACCTGGTTCATGCCATTCCTTACTACGCGATCCAGAAAGGCCTGTTGACCGTAGAGAAGAAAGGCAAGAAGAACGCCTTCTCCGGTCGCATCCTGGAGATCGAAGGTCTGCCAAAACTGACCGTCGAGCAAGCGTTCGAACTGTCCGACGCCTCGGCCGAACGTTCGGCTGCCGGTTGCACCATCCAGCTGTCCAAAGAGTCGATCGCCGAGTACCTGCAATCGAACATCACCCTGCTGCGCTGGATGATCGGCGAAGGCTACGGCGATGCGCGTACCCTGGAACGTCGCGCTCAAGCGATGGAAGCCTGGCTGGCCAACCCTGAGCTGCTGGAAGCGGACAAAGACGCCGAATACGCCGAAGTCATCGAGATCGACCTGGCCGACATCAAGGAGCCTGTGCTCTGCGCGCCGAACGACCCGGATGACGCTCGCCTGCTCTCCAGCGTTGCTGGCGAGAAGATCGACGAAGTGTTCATCGGTTCGTGCATGACCAACATCGGTCACTTCCGTGCCGCCGGCAAGTTGCTGGAACAGGTCAAGGGTCAGCTGCCAACCCGTCTGTGGCTGTCGCCGCCGACCAAGATGGACGCTCACCAGCTGACCGAAGAAGGCTACTACGGCATCTACGGCAAGGCCGGCGCGCGCATGGAAATGCCAGGTTGCTCGCTGTGCATGGGTAACCAGGCACGTGTAGAAGCCAACTCCACCGTGGTGTCGACGTCGACCCGTAACTTCCCGAACCGTCTGGGTGACGGCGCGAACGTCTACCTGGCTTCGGCCGAGCTGGCGTCCGTGGCCTCCATCCTGGGTCGCCTGCCGACCGTCGAGGAGTACATGGAATACGCTGGCAAGATCGACAGCATGGCGGCCGATGTCTACCGCTACCTGTCCTTCGACCAGATCGCCGAGTTCCGTGAAGCTGCTGCGAACGCCAACATTCCGGTCGTTCAAGCCTAACGTTGCAACGCAATGAAAAACGCCGCCCATCGTGAGATGGGCGGCGTTTTTTATGCCTGCAATTTGAACAATACCCCCTGTGGGAGCGAGCCTGCTCGCGAAAGCGTCAGTACATTCAACATTGATGCTGGCTGACCCACCGCCTTCGCGAGCAGGCTCGCTCCCACATAGGGTCATGCATTCAACTGGAGGGCCTGCTGCACCGCCCCATCCACACTCAAACCACTCAGAATCACACCGCTGGATTGCACCTGCGCCAACGCCGTTTGTGCGTCGTCCTTCAGACGCGCCAGAATCAGGCGCTTGCCCTCCTGGTGCACCCGCACGAAAAACGCCTGCAACGCCTCGATGCTGGTGCCATCCAGGTCAGGAGACTCCTCAAGACTGAGAATCACGGAATGAACGGGCTCCTGTGAGTGCCGGATCAGACGCAAGGCGCCGCCAAGAATCCGTTCGACGTTGGCAAAGAACAACGCCTCACCCGGCCGGACAATCAACACGCCTGGCACGGCTTGCGCCGCTGGATGGCGTTGCAGGTCGACAAAGTCGTGACCGCCACCGATGCGCCCCAGAATCTGGATATCCGCCGCCGACATCTGCTTGAGCATCAGCAACACACTGATCGCAACAGCCACCAGCAAGCCGTCCAGCACCCCCAGCACCAACACCGCCCCCACGGCGCAGATCACCAGCAGACGGTCACGGCGCCAGATGAAATACCGTCCCAGCGGCTGCAGGCTCAGGCCGCGTCCCAGGGCATGGATGACGATAGCGGCGAGGATCGGCTCCGGGGTCAGGGCAATGTAGGGCAGCACCGTCAGGACAATGACCAGCACCACCAGCGCCGCTACGATACCGGCCAGGCGCGAAGTGGCACCCGCCGCTTCATTGGCCGACGTGGCCGAATACCCCGCACCAGCCGGCATGCCGTGGAACAGACCGGACAACAGGTTGCTAGCCCCCAGCGCCAGCAGGTCGCGGTTGGAGGTGACACGATCCCCATGCTTGAGCGCATAGGCACTGATCGAGCCATAAGATTCCGCATACAGAATCATCACCATGGCGAACGCCAATTCACCCAGACGCAGCCAGTCGGCAAACGGCAGTACCGGCAGCTTCGGCACTTCCAGGCTCAGGTCGATCACGCCGATCAGCTTCACGTCATAAGCCGGCAGGTCCAGCCACTGCCCCGCCGCAACGCCAATGACCACCACCAACAAACCACCCGGCAGGCGTCGAAACCGTGCGAACAGCCATAACAAGGTCAATGCCACGGCGCCGACGCCAGCCGCCGCCCAGTTCCACTGCGGCAATTGCTCCAGCAGCTGCGGCAGAAAGCGCACCAGGTTGGCATCGGTCAAATGCACACCGACCACGCTGGCGACCTGCTTGAGAATGATGGTCAGCGCCAGTCCAAAGGCAAAACCGCGCAGCACCGGCTTGGCGATGAACGACGTCACGCTGCCGAGCTTGAACAGCCCGGCCAACAGAAAAAACACCCCGGTCACCAGCACCAGGCCGAAGGCCAGGGTCGAGCGCAGTTGCGGGTCGCCATTGGCCAGGGTGGCGGTCGCCGCGGCCAGCACGGCGGCGGAAGATGAGGTGGCCGAGACAATCGCGAAGCGGCTTGTGCCGAACAGGCCATAACACAGCAACCCGGCAAACAAGGCGATCACCCCGGCCTGGGGCGCCAGTGCGGCGATGCCTGAATAAGCAACCGCCTCGGGCAGCAGCAGACCGGCAATCGACAAACCGGCGAGCAGGTCCTGCCAGCGATTGGATGGTTCAACGGGGTTGGGCGGTAAGGCGCTCGACAATCCGGTGTCTCCAGGCGAAAAAAACCCGCTGCGCATGTGATACGCACAGCCGCCACTGTAGCTCAAAAGCAAAAGATCGCCGCCTGTGGCGAAGCTGAAGTGAACGCGTTCCCTTGTAGGAGCGAGCCTGCTCGCGAAAAATGCCAGGGCAACACGGGCACCCAGACACCCCGCGTCATCGTTGACGTCCATCGCGGGCAAGCCCGCTCCTGCAGAAACTGGTTGGCTATCAGGCCGGTCTGAACTGAAGTGAACGCGTTCCCCTGTAGGAGCGAGCCTGCTCGCGAAAAATCCCGGGGCAACACGGGCACCCAGACACCCCGCGTCATCGTTGACGTCCATCGCGAGCAGGCTCGCTCCTACAGTTGACCGCGAGAAACCGAATGCCCCCCAATATCACCCCAAAAAAAACGGCCAACCCGAAAACCGGATCAGCCGTCATTCACTCACCCAATCAAACAGCAATCACGCACTCAGCGAATACACCAACGCCGAAATCGCCACCAGCCCCACCGCCGTCACGAAGACGTTGGACGCCTGACCGCGATAACGTGCCATCGCCGGCACCTTGCGGATGGCGTACATCGGCATCAGGAACAGGATCGCCGCAATCACCGGACCACCCAGGGTTTCAATCATCCCGAGGATGCTCGGGTTCAACGTAGCGACGATCCAGCACACCACCAGCATGAACGCAGCGGTCATACGGTCCAGGGTCTTGGCGGACGGACGCTTGCCGCTCTTGACGATCAAGCCCTTGAGGCCTTCGCTGGCACCGATGTAGTGCCCCAGGAACGACTTGGAAATGGCCACGAAGGCAATCAACGGCGCCGCAAAGGCGATGGTCGGATTGCTGAAGTGGTTGGCCAGGTACGACAGGATCGACAGGTTCTGCGCCTTGGCTTCAGCCAGTTGCGCAGGCGACAGGGTGAGCACGCAGCTGAAGACGAAGAACAGCACCATCACCACCATCAGCAAATGGGCGCGGGACAGGATCTGCGAACTGCGCTCCTCGGCATGCTCCCCGTAGCGACGCTTCTGGTCCACGGCGAACGCCGAAATGATCGGCGAGTGGTTGAACGAGAACACCATCACCGGAATCGCCAGCCACAAGGTGTGCAGCAACGCCGAAGGCGCTGGCACATCGCTGGCGGTGGCCAGGATGCCGCCGTTCCAGTGGGGAATCAGGTATACCGCCAGGAACAGCAGGGCCACGATGAACGGGTAGACCATCAGGCTCATGGCCTTGACGATCAGTTGCTCACCGCAACGCACCACCGCCAGCAGGCCGAGGATCAGCACCAGCGACAGCACGGCGCGCGGTGGCGGCATGACATGCAGTTGATGCTCGAGGAAACTGCCCACGGTGTTGGTCAGGGCCACGCTGTAGATCAGCAGGATCGGGAAAATGGCGAAGAAATACAGCAAGGTGATCAGAGCGCCGGCCTTGATCCCGAAATGCTCCTCCACCACCTCGGTGATGTCGGCGCCTTCGCGCCCGGACAGCACGAAACGGGTCAGCCCGCGGTGTGCGTAGAAGGTCATCGGGAACGCCAGCAACGCCAGGACCAGCAACGGCCAGAATCCGCCCAGGCCTGCGTTGATCGGCAAAAACAGGGTTCCCGCACCAATCGCCGTGCCAAACAGGCCCAGCATCCAGGTGGTGTCTTGGCGATTCCAGCTCGAAAGTGTCGCGGGTGTTGCTGCTACATAGCGTTTGTTGACGCTATTGGCCTGATCATTCATCCGGTGGGATCTCCACATTCCGGTCACTTGCCACCCGGCCGGGACGCGTCGGAATACCCGACAGGCAGCGCCCTGGCCGAAACAGGGGCGCGATTCTGGAGGATTACTGAACAGAAGCAAAGACTTAGGTGAGGAACGGTGGTACCAGGTTGCACCTCTGCCCCCCCCTACCACTGCAGGAGCGAGCTTGCTCCGGGCGGCGTTCCGACGAGGGTCGTCAACGATAACGCTGGAAACCAGACACCCCGCGGTGCTCTCGGGTTTCTCGCGAGCGAGCTCGCTCCTACAGGGGTCGCAATCAACGCCAGCCGACGATGTGCGCTTGATAAAGGTTAAACGTCATGTATTTTTAACTGACCTGTATCTTTCCGGAGTCTTCCCATGCCACTGGTTCGCGTCGACATCAAAAAACATCAGGACCCCACCCACGCCAAACGCATCGGCCAATTGATCTACGCCGCCATGCGCAGCACCATCGGTGTGCCCGAGAACGACAATTTCCAGATCCTCGCCGAACACGATGAGCAGCATTTCATCTTTGATCCCGGTTATCTGGGCATCAACCGCACGGACCAGTTGGTGGTGATCCAGATCACCATGAGCGAGGGGCGAACCGTTGAGCAGAAAAAACTCCTCTACAAGACCATCGCCGAAAGCCTTCATGCAGAACTGGCCGTACGCCTGGAGGATATTTTCATCAATCTGGTGGAAGTGAAAAAAGAAAACTGGTCGTTCGGCAACGGGATTGCCCAATACGCCCTCTGATGTTCAACCTGCAGACCCGAGAGTGCCCCATGCCCCGAGTTTCCCGCAAACAAGCCGACCTCAACCGCGAGATCATAGTCGATGCCGCTACACGGCTGTTTCGCGAGCGCGGATTGCACGGGATCAGTGTGGTCGATGTGATGGCCGCCGCCGGCCTGACCCACGGCGGCTTCTACGGGCACTTCGAATCCAGGGACGCCCTGGCACAAGAGGCCAGCGGCCGAGCCTTCGAGCAAGCCGCACAACGCTGGCAAGCGCGGGTGGCCGAGCATGACAGCAAGGACGCCGCCCGGCGCGCCGTGGTCGAACCGTACCTGTCCAGAGAAAGCCGGGACAATCCGGGCGAAAGCTGCCCGGTGGTGGCCTTTGCCGGGGACATGTGCCACGAGGCCGCCGAGAGCGGTTTGCGTCAGACTTATATGCAGGGTCTGAACAACCTGCTCGACTCCCTCGGCTCGTTGTTGGACACAGAGGACGAAGCTGGCAATCGGCAGCAGGCACTGGTGCAGTTTTCGTTGATGTTCGGCGCGCTGATGCTGTCCCGGGCCACCCGCGGTGACCCGCTGTCCGATGAAATTCTCGAGGCTGCCCGGGCCGCTCTCGCGTCGTCGAAGTAAAGCGACCTCAACCCACGCAACAAAACAATCGCCAGCCTCGCCTACCACCACATCGCGCTGCCCGCCAGCGCGCAGGCGCTGTCGCTGGCTGCGATCACTGGTGGTTGCCAAGCTATCCTTAAATCAGCAATCTCAAGCGATGTTCGAGCCGATTTTCGATGCCCACAGGGAGCCAAGCATGCCTGTAACCGTTCTGGTACTGGTTGAAACCATCAATGATTACCTGCCCATCCTGGAACATCAGGGCTTCCACCTGATTCTGGCCCCGACGCCCGCCGAGCGCGCCGAAGCCATCGCCCGGCATGCCGGGCAGATCGATGCCGTCCTCACCCGTGGCCCATTGGGGCTGTATGCCGATGAAATCGCCGCGCTGCCCAACCTCAAGATCATCTGCGTGATCGGCGCCGGCTATGAACACGTCGACCTGCAGGCCGCCGCCGACCGGGGCATCACCGTCACCAATGGCGCCGGGGTCAACGCCTCGTCTGTCGCCGACCATGCCATGGCACTGCTGCTGGCGCTGGTACGCGACGTGCCGCGCTGTGATGCCGCCGTACGGCGCGGCGAATGGCCGAAGATCATGCGCCCTTCCCTCGCCGGCAAACGCCTGGGCATCCTTGGCCTCGGCGCAGTCGGCATGGCCATCGCCAAACGCGCCGGCGCCGGTTTCGACATGAGCATCAGCTACCACAACCGCCAGCATCGCAGCGATGTGCCCTACACGTTCTGCTCGACCCCGACCGAACTGGCGCGCGCCTCGGACTTCCTGATGGTCGCCACACCCGGCGGTCTGGGCACCAAGCATCTGGTCAATCGCCAGGTGCTCGACGCGTTGGGTCCCAAGGGATTTATCGTCAACATCGCCCGGGCCAGCGTGATTGCCACCGCCGATCTGATCACTGCCCTGGAGCAACGCCGCATCGCTGGCGCCGCGCTGGATGTGTTCGACGCCGAACCGAAGGTGCCGGATGCGCTCAAGACTCTGAGCAACGTGATCCTCACACCCCATGTCGCCGGGTTGTCCCCGGAAGCCACCCAGGGCACCGTCGAACTGGTGGGCAAGAACCTGATGGCATTCTTCTCCCGGCAACCGGTGCTGACGCCGATTGCCTTGCCCATGCCGACCACGCCTTACTCGGTCACCGATTAAAGGACGCCCAACAGCGTCCAGAGCCGACGGGATTCGGCATCCGCCGAGATCAGTTCGCCCAACAGTTCACTCAGCGGCTTGTTGCCCCACTCCACCCCTCTGCGAATCAAATAAGGGACGGGGCTGTGGGGTTCGGTACGCGTCAGGTACTCGGCAATCAACAGTAATTGCCGATAGGCCTCGTCGCGACTCTCCGGCTCGCGAAACACCTGAGGTGTGGATGGCATTGGCACCAGCTCGGCCGATCCTGACGCCGCCAGAGTTGGCGACTCGATTGGTACCCCGGTCAACGGTCGTGGCTGCATGGCGATGAACTCCTGAACCAGTGTCAACAACGCTTCGATCACCTCCTGCAGGCCCTTGAAGCCCGGCGCCTGAGCACCGAGGTAAGCATCACTCCAGGCTTCCAGCCGTTGCAGGTGTTGCAGGCTCGCCAGCAGACGCTCCTGACGGTGCAGCCAGTGGGACAGAGGCGTGGCGCGGATCAGCTCGGTGAGTTTTTTCTGTTCGCCGCGCGCTGTTTCCGCCGCGGTTTTTGCCGCTTTGCTGTCATTGACCAGTACCTGTTGCAGCTGTAATCGCCGCCACGCGTCCAGACAGTAACCTTCGAACTCACCGTTACGCGGATCGAGCAACGGCACCCGCGTCAGCAACACTTCGCTGTAGCGCCGCACCAGCCACTCCAGGGGTATGACCCGCCATGACTGGTCACCGTCTTCGGCCCGGGGATGAAGCTGCTCGGGGTAGCGTTCGCATAAGCCCGCGACCAGTGCCAGGCTGCCCGGCAACCCGTCCAGCCCGTCCTGATGCAACCAGGCCTCGCCGAGCCAGGCGCACACCATCAGATCCTTGCTGCGTTCGAGCAACAGCGTGGTGGCCAGCTTCTCCAGTTCGGGCCATTGCGCGCGCTTGATCGACGACTGCCAGACCCCCGTTGGCAGGCTGGTGTCGTCTTCCCGGCGCAGTTCACGCGCCTGGTCGAACTCACGCTCGTAACGCAAATCCTCGCCACAGGGTGCCTGTTCGCTGATCGGTTCGAGGAGCCGGGCAATCAGCTCCGGCAACGCCGGTGTAGTCGGGTTCACAAGCCCTCCTCCTGAGTCATGACCGTCGCAGACGCGGTCACCCTGGTTTGCATGAACGGTGAACGCGGAGCCCGGGTGGGCAGCGGCGCAATGGACAACGGCAGTTTCGAACCCTGGCTCATCAACGACAGGCGCACGAACATCTGTGTCTGCCCGGCCGTGCTGGTCTGTGCCGTCACCGGCAAGCGCAATGTCAGCGGAAAATCGGTGAAGTCCATGTTCGGCTGGCGCTGCACCGACTGGTGCGAACGGATCAGGCGCAGCAACGACCACGGGCCGCCGTACTCCCAACCGGCTTCGAAGTCACGCACCATCAGGTTGGGCTGCAACGGATCATTGGCCGGGCGTTGCGAGCCGTTTCTGGCCCAGCGCAAGGTCAGTCGGACCGGTTGGCCGACCATCCAGCGCAGGTTCGGCTGTGGCTCGCCGGGGTAACTGATTTGTTGATTTCCGGCATTCAAACCCCAGGCAATCACTTGGTCGGCGCCGCGCTCCTCCTCGCGATCAGTGCGCCAGCGCACGTCCATTTCAACGCCGAGGATGCCGCTCTTGTCCCGCACAAACAGCGGACCCAGCCAGGTGCTGGCCAGTTTCAAACGGTTGAGGAAATCCTCGGCAGCCAGACGTTCCGGCGTCTGGCTGAGTTGCAGCCCGGCCTGCGCCACGGGCAATCGTTTGTCGATCAGATCGAGGAAGTGCTGAACCCTAGCCGGGTCGGCGTCGGTCGCCTGCACGCCATTGGCAAACGGGAAGCGCTCGGCCAGGTATTGATTGAAATAGCCGGCCAGGTCGTTCCATGCCGCCGCTGCCTGTTGCTGCTGCAAGAGCTGACAGCGTTGCATCGCGCTCTGTTGCAGATCCAGGGCACGCAGGGCCAACGTCCCGCGCCCGCCCGACAAGCTGGCTGTCTGCAAAATCTGGCCGCAGGACGTGGCATCCATTTCAATGAAATCGCGGCTCACCAACTGCTCGATCTGGGCCGGCGAACTGGCGGGGTTCTGATCCTTGTACTTGAGCAGTTCATCGTTGAGCGCGCTGAATTGCATGACGCGCTCGTAATCCAGCGCCGAGAGATTCTGTTGCTGGGTCTTCAACCACTCCAGCGCCGAGGTGCGCCGTTCGGTGATGCCAAGCATGGTGTTGAATTGCTGCTTTAGGCTCAGCTTCAAATCCTGCACATCAATGGCGCCGAACAGTTGCAGGCCAAGGTTTTTCGAGCCGTCCCACTGACTGATCTCACTGCGCCCGCTGAACAACGGCTGCGCGGTAATTTCATCCAGACCGCTGGCCACCTGGGCTATGGCGCGGCGATTCAGCGCGTTTTGCACACGCATGGCCAAATCACTGCGATGCACCTCGACGAAGGCTTTTTGCAAGGCCACGGCCTGCGGCGCCAGCACGTTGAACATACCGTCGGCCCGGGGTTGGTCATTCTGATCCTTGAGACTCAACCACATGGCCTGGGCCGCCGCCCCCTCTGCTGCCTGAAGCACCGCATCGCGGTACGCCGGCGGAATGCGCGGCAGCTCCTCGGCGGCATAACTCTTGTAGCTGGCAAAATAGTTCAGCGCCGTACTCAGATCATCGCCATCGACGTTCTGCCCCTGAACGGCACCGGCAGCCTGATCCGCACGCAAGGCGATGGCCACGAAATCGCGTTTGAACAGGGCCTGCACCGCGTTGTTCAATTGGATGACGTGCACTTGCAAGGTCAGTTGCCCGCTGCCCTGCTGAACCAGCAAGTTGCCCCGCGCCCCCGCCTGGGCGATCCATTGATCACGAAAGCTTTGCTGCAACCTGGACGCCTGCTGATCCAACTGTTGCTCGACCTGCGCACCGAGCAGACTGCTCTGGCGCACCTTGTCCATCATCTCGCGATAACCTGGCACCAGGTCCTGGCCCTTGCCGCGACTCCAGGCCGAATTGGTCAGCCCGATCAGCGCTTGCAGATCGTCGATCAGTGCGCGCAAGTCTTCGAGTTCCGCCAGGGAATTGCCGCTGCCGGCCTCCAGCCGCTCCAGATGCAGCTTGAGATAACCCGCCTGGCGGACGAAGTTGTCGGCTAGAAAGTACTGGTCAAGCCAACGCTCCATGAGCCCGGAAAAGTTCTCCTCGATGACCGCACGTTCCATGGCCAGGTCCAGCGGCTTCAAGTCACCGCCATTGGCATCGAGCAACACCCGGTTGTAAAAGCCTGCACGGTGCAACGTACCGGCATTGAGGTTCAGCGACAGGGCGTTATTGCTCAGCAACGCCAGATCTTCGAGCGGCGCCTTGGGGTTGTTCAGCGCTTGATTGAACCATTGATTCTGTTGTTCGAGACGCACCGCACGCTCCACCAGGTCCTTGGCCTTGACGTAGTTCTGCCATTGGGCCGGATCTTCGCTTTCGACGTTGCCACGTCGCTCGGTGTTGCGAATGGCCTTGAGCTGCACCAGTTCCGCCTTCAGCAAATCATGCAGCGGTTCCAGCATGTGGCTCTGGGCAGTCAAGCGCAGTTGATCCTCCAATTGCCTGTCCAGCGACGAGAACCAGGAGGTGGGAAACACCACCGAGGTGAAGCTCCAGCGCGGAGCCTTTTCCAGGACCCGCCAGAACCCCTGGACGTTGCGCCGGGTCGACTCCTGCCGATGCGACTCATCGGTGACCGCAACGTAATTCTTCTGTGCGCCTTGCAGCAGACGCGACAGTTCATGAGCATCCTTGACCGAGTCCTGCCAGACCCAGAGCATGCTGGCGGCCCAGACCACGCCGACCACCAGGGCCACCACACCGGTCAGTCGCTGCCAGCGCTGACGCAGACGCAGCAAGCGTGGCACCACCTGGGCCAGACCACGCTCGGCAACCACCCGGCGCTGCCACAATCGCCGGGCAAAGGCACTCTGTTGCAACCCCTCGTCATGGGCCGAGAGCTCATCGGCAGCGTCTTGCGAAGGCTGGCTGGCGGTCAGATACAGCCCACGAAAACGTGGCGCCTCGCCTTGGGCATTGCCCTGGAATACCGGTTCGAGCACGGTTTGCAGATGGCGCCTCAAGGCTTCGAATTGTTCCGGCAATCCAAACAGCTCGCCCTTGAGATGGCCAGACAACGCGCCGATTTCAATGATCGACTCCGACAAGGCCCGACTCACCTGGTCCAGTGCCTGATCACTCCATTGCGCCTGCCAGACCGCTTCCGGGCCAAAGGGTGAAGACCAGCCCAATGTGCGTTCGCGGGCTTCGACCGGGAGCGCCGAGATCAGATCCTGAAAACCCGGCAGCTCTTCCATGCCGGTAATGACCACGTACACCGGCAGGCTCAGGCCAAACCGCTGCAACAGATCGATGAAGCGCCGGCGCGCCGCCAGACCGAGGTTCGCGGCCTGTTCGGCATTACCCAGGCAACTGACCGGCACCGTCCAGATCACCCCGTCCAGTGGCCGTTTGCTGCGCAAGCGCAGGATCAAGCCCAACAAGCGCCACCAGCCGCCGCGTTGAAGACTCATGCCTTCATCAGGCAGGAACAACGCCTGTGGCACCACCAGCACCGCGCCTTCGGGGTCCGACCACCAGCGCCCGAACCAGGCCGGTTTATCCGTTGGTTGCAAACGCCATTGGCTGCACAACCGGGTACCCTGGGTTTCGTCGCCGAGCATCAGTAACCACGGAATCTGGTAACGGTCCTGAGCGCCTTGCTCCTGTTCCATATGGCGGACCGCGTTATAAAAACTGCGGATCGCCGCCCCGCTCTGGGTGCGCAACCACCACACCGCCACCACGATGACCGCCAGCACCACCAACACGACGATGACCAGGCCCACGATCCCGAGCGTGCTCATGTGTCTTGCTCCGAGGTGGCAACCGGGTCGGTCATCTGCAACACCGGGTCGAGCTCCTGGCGAATGTCACGCCAGAAGAACTGCCCCAGCCCGGTCAGAATCATGACCATGGCGAGAATGACCAGGCCAAGGCGAAAGCCATCCGGCAACGACTGCCGCACCGGCAACTGCACCGCAGGCACCGCCGACGGCTGCGCGAGCCGGTCACTGACATCGGCATACTCCGCATCGTGCTGCCAGGCAAACGTGAACAGCGCCAGGCGCAGTTTTTCATGCTGGGCCTGACTTTGCTCGCCGCGCAGCCGTCCTTCAAAACCCAACACCAGGCATTGCAGATAGACATTGGCGAGGTCGCGGGTGGCGGGAATCTGCTCGTCCAGCAACGTCTTGATCGCCGCTGGCAGTTTTTCACCGGCCTGACGGCTGGCGTACATCCGCGATTCCAGCGGTTGTTCCTGCCAGGCGGACTGGCCCGGCCACGACGTGAACAACAGCGTTTCATCGATCAATGCGACAAAGGCATAGACCAGTGCCTTGACCTGATCGGTCGCAGCTTCACCAACCCGGGCGAAAGCCGTGCGCCACAGACGCTGGGAAATTTGCGTCGACAGGTCGACTACCGCTTCCACCAGCGCATCGTCGTCGCTGTCCCTGGGCAACTGATTCCATTCCCGGGACCATTGCAACCAGGCTTCGCGAAATGCACTGCTCAACGGTGCTTCGCGCAAGCCCCGTGTACCCGTCCCGGCATGCCCCTCGAACATACGACGCCCCTTCCCTGATCAGGCACTGTCACCGGCCTGGGCCACAAACAACACCACTTGCCATGGGCTGCTCGCCGGCTTGGCGGCCGGCGCGACAATCAGCAACGGCAATTGCCCGTCGAACCATTGACCATCGGCCGTCACCACAAACAGCCGCGTGTCATCGCCGACGCTGTAGGCCACTTGTTCGTTACGGCTCATCGCCTGATGGGGCAAACCGCTCATGCGCTGGCGACTGAGCAATGGCACATGCGGCGCCGAAGCGATGATCGCGCCGCTCAGCCATTCGCTGGCAGCCTGTTCGCTGCTGCCGTTGGGCATGCGCAAACCGATCACCAGACGCTGGCTCGGCTGATCGTCCGGCAGTTGAATCGAAAAGCTCTGCTCGCTGCGTTCGAACGGCAGGCTGCGATAGCCGGCGCGGATCAACTCGAGGGTTCTTTCGAGCCAGTCCAGGACCGGTTCATAACCGCGCTGCAGTTCCAGAAAATCCAGTGGGGCGAACGGAGGAACCCCGGCCAAAGGATCCAGCGCGGACCAGGCACCGGCCAGCCCGAGCAACAAACCGTGCAATGCCTGCGGGGTGGCCACTCGGCTGTTCAGCGTACCCTCGACCTCCGGCAGACGCGCCCAAAGCGCCGTCAGTTGTCGACGGATTTCCAGCACATCGTCTTGATTGCCAGCCTGTTGCGCCTGGCGCAGGCGGCCGGCCAGGAACATGCATTTCTCCCGCGTTCTGGCACACAGCCCGGCCACCCGGCGACCCAACCCCGACTCGGGCAGCAGGCACGGCGTGGGTGGCGTGTAGGGCAACGAAAGGAAACCACCACCCTCCTTGCGGATTTTCAGCAGTGGCAAACAGACGGAATCGGCCTTGTTCAGTTGCGTGCACAACCGCGGATTCGGACGCCACACCGTGATCGACTCGGGGTACTCACCGCTGGTCAAATCCGGCAGCGCATCACCGATCACCGATTGCAGCCGTCCCTTGAGCGGCAACAACTGACCGGCACGCCATAACGGGCTGACGGCCAGATACACCGTGACCGTGGCGTTTTCCGAAGCATTGGCCGCTTCGCTGACATCGAGTTCCAGCGCCGGCCCGACACCCGCTTGCAGATTGACTGGCAAACCGTCCGGCAGCGTCGCTTGCAGATCGAGCAACCGCACCAGCCCGGCACTCAATGCGCCGGGGTCGAATTCGATCCGGCTCACGCCCCAGAACCAGGGATTGCAGGCCTGGGCAAAATGCGTCACCAACGCCTCGGCTCGCAGCCCCTGCAACTGAAAATGCTGGGGCAGCAATTGCATGCCCTCGTGCCAGCAAACCGCGTCAGGTAACAGGCTCATACGACTCCCTTCGACGTCTACGTCGCCGCGCAATCCAGCGGCCTGGCAATGTGTTCACTGCGGAGTATTGCTGACCAGCGTCATCTCGCGACTGTCGAACTTGAGCCAGGCATCGCTCTGGTCATCCAGCCGTAACCGGTGTGCTCCGGGTGTGTTATAGCTGGCGAAGACCAAAAGTCCAGTCGCCCGCTTGCCCCCCAGCGGGAAGGGTTGTTTGTCGATGAACTGACCGGGCACCAGCTCCAGCCCCCATACCGTCATCAGTTGCCGGTAGTCGCGCAGGTATTGATCGCGCTCGGCGAACCACTGCCGCGCCGTGATGCCCGACAACTGCTTGAGCAGATCCGGATCATTCACGGCGATGAAATCCACGGCAATCGGAGTGTCGTCGTTGGCCTTCGGGGCGACGTCCAGGGTCAGGTTGTCAAGGTCCACCCGTGGCCCGAAAAACGAGCACCCGGCGAGGGTCAGGAACAAGGCGAAAGCAAAAAAACGTGCAATCAAAATGAATTGTCCTTTTCTCGGGTCGGTCCAAAATTGTTTTCGCTTGCTTTTTTATAGACGTGTTCTAGCGTCTTGGATAGTTCGGCCCCCCATGCCGAATGTGGAAGGTTTGTCAAAGGAACGACAGGTCCATCTGCCACCCTTTCTAACCTACGGTCCAGCAAGGGAAAGCGATGAACGGGCCTCCCGATGCATTGCGCCCGCTCATGCATCGGAGTCAGCCAACATGGCAGAAAGTACTCAGCACAAGCTCGACAGGGTCCGCCCGCCCAGGGTGCAAATCACCTACGACGTCGAAATCGGCAACGCCATCGAGAAAAAAGAATTACCGCTGGTCGTCGGAATTCTCGCCGACCTGTCCGGTAAACCGCTCGAGCCGCTTCCCAAGCTCAATGAGCGACGCTTCACCGAGATCGACCGCGACAACTTCAACGATGTGCTCGCCTCGATTGCGCCTCGCGCCACCTTGCAGGTCACCAACACCCTCACTGGCGATGACAGCAAGCTCAACATCGAACTCAACTTCAAACACATCGACGACTTCGACCCGGTTAAGGTCGTCGAACAAGTGACCCCGCTGCGGCGCCTGTTCGAAGCGCGTCAGCGCCTGCGCGACCTGCTGACCAAGCTCGACGGTAACGATGACCTGGACAAACTGCTGCGCGACGTCATCGCCAACACCGAAGGCCTGCAAGAGATCAAGTCTGCCCGTCCGGACACCGCCGCCCCCGCAGGCGACAGCGAAGCACCGGCCGAACCGCAAGCCTGATCACTCATTCACTTAGGGAGACGTCGCCATGCCTGCTTCAGCCAGCGCCAACACCAGTGAAAGCACCACGCAAAGCCTGTCCCTGCTTGACCGCATCATCGCCGAAGGCCGCATGGCCCATGACGATAGCCAGCAGGACTATGCCCGCGACATGCTCGCGGAGTTCGCCACCCAGGTTCTCGACGAAGGCATGGCCATCGACAAGGACACCGTGGCGATGATCAACGACCGCATCAGCCAGATCGATCAGTTGATCAGCGCGCAACTCAACGAGGTGTTGCACCACCCCGAGCTGCAGAAAATCGAAGCCTCCTGGCGCGGCCTGCACCTGTTGGTGCAAAACACCGAAACCAGTTCCCGGTTGAAATTGCGCCTGCTCAATGTCACCCAGAAAGAGCTGCAGAACGATCTGGAAAAGGCCGTCGAGTTCGACCAGAGCGCGCTGTTCAAAAAGATCTACGAAGAGGAATACGGCACCTTCGGTGGCCACCCGTTCAGCCTGCTCGTCGGTGACTACACCTTCGGCCGGCACCCGCAGGACATCGGCCTGCTGGAAAAACTGTCGAACGTCGCCGCCGCTGCCCACGCCCCGTTCATTGCCGCCGCCAGCCCGCGGTTGTTCGACATGAACAGCTTCACCGAACTGGCCGTGCCGCGTGACCTGTCGAAAGTGTTCGAAAGCCAGGAACTGATCAAGTGGCGCTCGTTCCGCGAAAGCGAAGACTCGCGCTACGTATCGCTGGTGCTGCCGCATTTCCTGCTGCGCTTGCCTTACGGTCCGGACACCTCGCCGGTGGAAGGCATCAATTACGTCGAGGACGTCAACGGCAGCGACCACGGCAAATACCTGTGGGGCAACGCCGCCTGGGCCTTGTCGCAGCGCATCACCGAAGCCTTCGCCAAATACGGTTGGTGCGCGGCGATTCGCGGGGCTGAAGGCGGCGGCGCGGTCGAAGGCTTGCCGGCCCACACCTTCCGCACCACCTCCGGCGACCTGTCGCTCAAGTGCCCGACCGAAGTGGCCATCACCGACCGTCGGGAAAAAGAGCTCAACGACCTGGGGTTCATCGCCCTGTGCCACAAGAAAAACAGCGACGTGGCGGTGTTCTTCGGCGGCCAGACCACCAACAAGTCCAAGCTCTACAACACCAACGAGGCCAACGCCAATGCGCGGATCTCGGCCATGTTGCCGTACGTGCTCGCGGCCTCGCGTTTCGCGCATTACCTGAAGGTGATCATGCGCGACAAGGTCGGCAGTTTCATGACCCGCGACAACGTGCAGACCTACCTCAACAACTGGATCGCCGACTACGTGCTGATCAACGACAACGCGCCGCAAGAGATCAAGGCGCAGTACCCGTTGCGCGAAGCCCGGGTCGATGTGACGGAAGTCGCGGGGAAACCGGGCGCCTACAAGGCCACGGTATTCCTGCGGCCACACTTCCAGCTTGAAGAGCTGACCGCCTCGATCCGCCTGGTGGCCACCCTGCCGCCACCGGTAGCCGCCTGACCTGCACCGCTCCCGTCGGCCAGCCCGACGGGAGTTCCCTGTTTATCTAGCGCGATATCCTTCAGGAGTTTCATGCGATGGATGCAATCATTCTCGACCTCGGCGGCGACATCAAAGGCGACAGTCTGCTCGAGGGCTACAAGGACAAGATCGAAGTCATGTCCTACAGCCACAACGTGGCCATGCAGGTGACCAACGACGTCAGCAACTCGGAACGGACCTCCGGCAAGCCGCACATCGGCGAGTTCACGCTGACCAAATTCGTCGACAGCTCCACTCCGTCCCTCAATGAATACTGCTGTGCCGGCAAACCGATCCCGGAAGCCAAAGTCATCATCGGCCGCAACGCCGCCGAAGGCAGCGGTCAGTTAATGCCGTTCATCATCTACACCCTGACCAACGTGGTGCTGTCCAACGTCAGCGTCAGCGGCGGTACGGGTGGCAAGCCAGTGGAAACCCTGTCGCTGAACTTCACCAAGATCAAATGGGAGCTGACTGCGCAGAAAGACGATGGCACCAAGGAAGGCACGGCCGCCTCGACCTGGGACATGGCCGCCAACAAGCTCGTCAAGTAAGCGGGCGCGTCGGCCATGGCAGGCACCCGCCTCCTCCCGCCGCTGTTCGAGCGACTGGCCGCAAGCGAGGTCGACACGTTACCCGTGTTCGACCTCCAGGACCTGCTCGACTCGATCCGCACGGAGTTGCTGCGTCTGTTCAACACCCGACGCGGCCCAAACCCGCTCACTTCCCCACCGAGCATTCTCGACTACGGCATCGCTGACTGGACCGCGCTGCAACCGCAGCGCAGCGATGACCGTCGCCAATTGGCGCGACAGGTGCGCGAAGCCGTCAACCATTTCGAACCCCGCCTGCGCCTGGGCGAAGTTCAGGTCGACCCGTTGCCCGGCCACCCGCAGCAACTGAGCATTCGACTGGTCGGGGAACTGCGCAGTGGCCGCCAGCACTGGCCCGTGGCCTTTGTGATCGAGCGGGCCGGCGATGGCCTTGAGGTGCGTCATGAGCGACTCGATTGACCCGCAACTGCTCGATTACTACCAGCGGGAACTGACCTGGCTGCGCCATGCCGGCGGCATTTTCGCCGAGCGCTACCCCAAGGTTGCCAGGCGGCTGGAGTTGTCCCCCGATGAGTGCCCCGACCCCCACGTCGAACGGCTGCTCGAGGGGTTTGCACTGCTGGCGGCCCGCCTGCAACGCCGGCTCGATGACGATTACGCCGAATTCAGCGATGCCCTGCTGGAACAACTCTATCCATTGGCGATGCGCCCTCTGCCTTCCTGCGCGATCGTGCAGTTCCAGCCGGACCCGAGCAAAGGCAATCTCGACGGCGGCTACCCATTGCCTCGCGACACGCCGCTATTCGTCACCACCGGCAAAGGCGAAAGCATCCACTTTCGCACCAGTGCCCCCGTGCGTCTGTGGCCGCTGGAGATCACCGAAGCGTTGCTGCTGGGCAGCGACGAAGCCCAGGCCCTGACCGGTGTTGTCCAGGCGCGTTCGGCGCTGCGACTGGGCTTGCGCTGCCTCGGTGACAGCCAGTGGTCAACGCTTGGCATCGAACAGTTGCGCGTGCACCTCAGTGCATCCCCGGTGGTCAACGCCTGCCTCTACGACCTGCTCGGCGCCCACGCCGTGAAGGTCCTGGCCGGCCCCGTCGGCAGCGTGCCGAAAGCCCTTGCGGGGTTGCCGCAGATCGTCGGTTTGGCCAGCGACGAAGGTTTGCTGCCGGACGAGGATGGGGTGCACCCGGGTCGGCGCCTGCTCGCCGAGTACTTTGCCTTCCCGGACAAATTCAACTTCTTCGACCTGCCCCTGGCAGGCGCCACCAGCGACAGTCAGGCGCTGTACCTGTACATCGTCTTCGACCGCGCCCCAACCAATCGCATGCAGCTTCAGGCCAGCGATCTTGCACTGGGTTGCACGCCAGTGATCAATCTGTTCCCGCGAACCTCGGAGCCGCTACGCCCGGACGGAACCCGCAGCGAATACCGCCTGGTCGCCGACAACCACCGGGAAAACAGCGTCGAGATCCATAGCATCCGGGCGATGCGTGCCACTTCCAGTCGTGGGGTTCAGCGAGTGCCGGCCTATTACGGCAGCCAACATGGCGACGCCGATAAACAGTGCTACTGGCACGCCCGACGTGTCAGCGGCATGACCCCCAATCGCCTCGGCACAGACCTGTTGGTGAGCCTGGTGGACACCCGATTCGAGCCGTCGTCAGAGGCCATCGACTACAGCCTCACCGCCGAACTGCTCTGCACCAATCGGCACCTGGCGCAGAGCCTGCCGGCCGGCACACCGTTAGGCTTTGAACGCCCGGGCCCGGTGGCCTGGGCGCGACTGCGCAACCCGCCCAGCCCGCAAAGCGTGCCACGCCTGGACGGCGAGTCGCGCTGGCGGCTGGTCTCACAACTGACCCTCAATCATTTGTCGCTGGTCGAAGGGCCACAGGCGCTGGACGCACTCAAGGAAATCCTCCAGTTGCACAACCTGCGTGACGAGGCCAGCGCCTGGCGCCAAATCGAAGGCTTGCTCGGCCTCGGTTGCGAACGCGTCATCGCCCATGTCGGCGAAGACGCCTGGCGTGGCTGGCGCAACGGGCTGGAGGTGCGCCTGCATCTCGACCCGCAGCATTTCGTCGGTAGCAGCGCGGTGTTGTTTTCAGCGGTGCTTGCGCAGTTCTTTTCCCTCTATGCCACCGCCAACCGTTTCGTGCGCACGGTGCTGGTTCAATCAGACAGGGAGGTGAAGACATGGCAACCCCAAGCCGGCATGCCACTGTCCCTTTAAGCCTGAGCCAACGACTGCGCCGCGATCCCCAGGCGTTCGAACTGTTGCAGGCACTGTTGCTGCTGGAGCGCGAACAACCGCAAGCCCAATCCCTGGGCAGCGGCACCGCCCCGCAAGCAGAAGCACTGCGCTTGCGCGGTCCGTTGACGCCGCTGTTTGCCGCCAGCGAAATCGAAAGCCTGACCCAGGAACCCGGCCAGCAACCGGTCCTCAGTACCCCGGTGTTTGGCCTCGGCGGTCCCGACGGCCCGCTGCCGTACGCCTATCAGGAATGGTTGCAGCAACGCGCGCGGGCCAAGGACTATGCACCCGCCGAGTTTCTCGATCTGTTTCAGCATCGGCTGCTGAGCCTGCTGTACAAAGTGATGCGCAAACACCGGATTGCCGTGGGGTTTTCCGTCCCCGCTGCCTCGGCGGTTCAGACGCAGTTGCGGGCCCTGACCGGGTTGCTGCCCAAAGCCTTGCAGGAGCGTCAGGCGGTACCCGATTGTGCCGTGCTGGCGTGCAGCGCCCTGTTTGCTGACGGGCGCCGTTCACTTGCCGGCTTTGCCGCGATCGTGCGCGAACAGTTCGAACTGCCGATTGAGCTCAGCGCCTATCAAGGCGCCTGGCGCGAGATCCCGCCCGCCAGTCGCAGTCGCATGATCCCCGGCGGTCGCAATCTGCAACTGGGTCGCACGGCAGTGGCAGGCACCCGGGTCTGGGATGAACATGCGGGCATTCGTCTGACCCTTGGCCCGTTGACCTCAGCCCAAGCGGCGCGGTTCCTGCCCGATGGCGAATCTCACCCGGTACTGGCCAGCCTCGGTGCGCTGTATTTCGGCCCGGACCTGGATTGCACATTGGTGTTGCTGGTACGCGGTGCCGGCCCGATCAGACTCAGTCGTCAGGCACCACCACTGCTCAGCTGGAACGGCGGTCTGCAACGCCAGACCAGCCTGGCAGTGCAACGCATCGAAACCCGTCTTCGTCAGCTGGAGATCACCTGAACATGGAACTGGCCAGCCTGATCGGACGCCTCAACCCGGACAATCGCCGCGCCCTGGAGCGGGCCGCGCAACGCTGTCTGCAGCGAGGCCACCACTACGTGGAAATCGAACACCTGCTGCTGGAGTTGCTGGACATCGAGGGCGGAGACTTCGCCTATCTGTTGCCGCGCTTCGGCCTGGAGCGTGACGCCTTGACGGCGGAAATCAACAAAGCGCTGGAGCTCTTCAAATCCGGCAGCACGCGTACCCCGGCATTGTCGTCGCACACCACCGGATTGCTCGAAGATGCGGTGGTGCAGGCCAGTGTGCTGGGGCTGGACAGCATTCGCTCAGGGTTGCTGCTACTGGCCTTGATCGACCGCGACGAGCGCCGCAGCCTGTTGCTCAACAGTGCTTCATCACTGTTGAAGATTCCCCGGGAGGCACTGCGCAGCAACCTGCTGGAGTGGACCGAAAGCTCTCGCGAACACGTCGGCGGTAAACGTGCAGTGAGTGCCGCAAACCCGGCGCCGAAACAGGATTCAGTGCTGGACCAGTTCACCCAGGACCTGACAGCCGACGCCCACGCCGGGCGCATCGACCCCATCGTCGGGCGTGACGGCGAGATTCGCCAATGCATCGACATCCTGCTGCGCCGTCGGCAGAACAACCCGATCCTGGTCGGTGCGCCGGGCGTGGGCAAGACCGCCGTGGTCGAAGGCCTGGCCCTGCGCATCGCTGCCGGCGATGTGCCGCCGTCCTTGCAGGACGTCAGCTTGCGTGTACTCGATCTCGGCTTGTTGCAGGCCGGCGCCGGGGTCAAGGGCGAGTTCGAACAACGCCTCAAAGGGGTGATCGACGCCGTGCGCAGCGCCGACAAACCGATCATTCTGTTTATTGACGAAGCCCACACGTTGATTGGCGCTGGCGGTGCGGAAGGCGGCAGCGATGCGGCCAACCTGCTGAAGCCGGCGCTGGCCCGTGGCGAGTTGCGCACCCTGGCCGCCACGACGTGGCTTGAATACAAAAAATACTTCGAGAAAGACCCGGCCCTCGCCCGCCGTTTTCAACTGGTGCAAGTCGAGGAACCGGACGAAACCACCGCGGTGGAAATGCTCCGCGGGGTTGCCGCCAAACTCGAACAACACCACGGCGTACAGGTGCTGGATGCGGCCATCCACGAAGCGGTGAAACTGTCCCATCGCTACATCTCCGGGCGCCAGTTACCGGATAAAGCCATCAGCGTGCTCGACACTGCCTGCGCCCGGGTCGCCCTTGGCCAGCACGACGTGCCGCCACCGCTGGAAAGCCTGCGTCACCGGCAGAACAGCCTCAAGGACGAAGTCGAACGCCTGCGCCGCGAACAGGCCACCGGGCTCGATCACCGCGAGCGCATCACCCTGCTGGAAAGCGAATCCGCGGGCAACGTGCAGGCCATTCGCGAACTGGAAACCCGCTGGAACGAAGAACGGGTCGCCGTGTGCGAGCTGCTGGAAACCCGTAGCGAATTGCTGACCTTGAGCGAACGCGCCGACAGCGACAAACCCGACGAAGCCATCGACAGCCGCATCGATCATCTGGCCGCCGAACTGGTACGACTGGAGGCCGGGCTCGACGCGATCCGCCAGGACGACCCGCTGGTACCGGAACAGGTCGACGGCAAAACCGTCGCCGCCGTCATCGCCGGCTGGACCGGCATCCCGGTCGGCAAAATGCTCGCCGACGAAGCCCACGCCGTGCGCACGCTCGGCCAGCGCATGGGGTTGCGCGTCATGGGCCAGAGCGTCGCGCTGGGCACCATCGCCCAGCGCCTGCAGGCTTACCGCGCCGGCCTCACCGACCCGCAAAAACCGGTCGGCGTGTTCCTGCTGGTCGGCCCTACGGGCGTGGGCAAAACCGAAACCGCCTACGCATTGGCCGACGCGCTGTATGGCGGCGAGCGCAACCTGATCAGCATCAACCTCTCGGAATACCAGGAAGCCCACACCGTCAGCCAACTCAAGGGCGCCCCGCCGGGTTACGTCGGCTACGGCAGTGGCGGCGTACTGACTGAAGCGGTGCGGCGCAAACCCTATTCGGTGGTGTTGCTGGATGAGATCGAAAAGGCCCATCCGGATGTGCTCGAAGCCTTCTACAACGTGTTCGATAAAGGCGTGATGGAAGACGGCACCGGATTGGTGGTGGATTTCAAAAACACCGTGATGCTGGCCACCAGTAACGTCGGTGCCGAACTGTTGCTCGACACGCCGGTGGCGCAACTGGGCACCGATGTGTTTAACGAAGCGTTGCACAAGGTGCTGCTGCAAGCTTTTCGCCCGGCGTTTCTGGCGCGGATGACCGTGGTGGCGTATCGACCGCTGGATGAGGCGACGCTGGAAGGGATTGTGCTGGCGAAGCTGGAGAAATTGCGTGGCCGCTACAAGGCTGCGACCGGGAAACAGTTTGAGTTCGATGCCGGGATTGTCCAGGCGGTGTTGGCCAAGTGCAGTGCGGCTGGGGCAAGGGATGTTGAGAATGTGTTGATGACGCAGGTGACGGGGAAGTTGGCGGAGTGGGTGCTGGAATAGTCAGGCTCTAATATAATGGAGATACGACATGGCTGCTGTAATGAGAAGTTCCCGATACATCGGCACACAAGAAGACTACGTGCAAATAAGTCAGTACTTTTCGACTTACCCATGGGATGTCAGTGTGCACACCGTGTACGTTACCAATGGTTGGCATACCGGATTTGAAAGCCGAATGGTCGAGGTGACACCCGGCGTCATTCAGGCACAACTGCAAAACGTAACTTATTGTGGATTTTGCTTAAACGTCGACGGCTCCGCCAAATTCCACTGCTATGCAAGCTAGACAAAACGGGGAGAGCGAATTTATTTCATGAAAGCAAAATAAATCCAACTCACTCCACAGTTCACACTTTCTCTTCAAGGAACGATCATGAGTAGAGTGATAACCTGTTTAGCGAAACCAACATGGTCAAGGTCAAAGCTTTTATGGCACTCAGGATTATTATATAAAAACTATTTTCTTTCAGACCGGGTATTGCGGCACATACGTGAACACGCCATTTATGGCCCAGCAGAACTGGATAATAGTCATTTCTTTCTGGAAACCGAAAAACTTCAGGCAATGAAGGACCTCAATGCGGCCTACGAAGATATTTTCACCTACAAGGACTATGCCTTCAGACCTGCAAATATCGCAATCCTTGGGAACCTTCAGCGAACGATAGACATTTTATCTGGTGATGCTAACGATGGCGTTATCCTTCCAGGATGGCAACAGAAAGATGGTCGATTAGTTAAAAACGCCTTGCTTTATCATGACGCTCATATCGGCACGGCTCCGGTAAAAGTGCCAGGCAAAAAAACCACTACGCATGAGCACACCAATGGAATTAGAACTATCACAGAATGCGAGTTCATAAGCGATGAGAACGTTGGCGTATTCCCGATAGTAACAGCGTTCCCAACTTTCAACCCTCCACCCTACAATCAATCCAATGAATAACAAGGTGAAACATGAAAACCACCATGAACCCATCGAACCATTTAAACCAGGACACAAGACCCCACAATTGAGCGAACACCTTAAAAAGGAGCCTTACGATGATCTATCGTTGTCTCGAACCCGCCGCCGTTGACGCAAATATCGCCACCCATGGCTGGTATTTCAAGATTTTCAAACAGCACAGTCATGGCATCGTGTTTCCACACGTCGATAGTTGCTTGGGTGTCATCTGTGCACTGGCGGACAACTCTGTATTTGCTTGTCACATCAGTAGTTTTTTCCAGAATAAACTCGACTATACGGGCGCCTTTGACAGCCTTAAGAACGAGTTGGGTGTTAATCCCGTTCAAAGTGCCGTGGTGTTTGGCGATGTACCAACGTGGAATGCGATGAAAGCCAAGCCAGCCTGGACAAATCAAATCACATTCATGTCAAACAGCTGCGCCCAAGGTGTCGATGCTTATCTCGACGTTGATACCGGGGCTTTCAAATTGATGAGCTACAAAGCCGGTCGGGCTGATAACGACCACTCCAACGTGCTTGTCGGGGGTGATATCAACCTCTATGAGATCCTGAAATCGGGCACGGTCATATGTTGAATACGCGGTGAGGACATGCAATGCCACGAACCACCGACAACACCACCACCCTCTCCCTCACCGCCACCTCGCTGTCGGCGCTTTACCCTGAGTCGCTGTCCGGCGAAGAAGCGCTCGACGCACTCGGCTCGCAAACCCTCAACGGCATCAACGACGGTGCCACCCTGCCCTTGGCTTCTGCCGTCGCCACCCACGTCACCACTACTCTGCACAACGACGCAAAAACCCGGCCCTTCGACGCACTGGTCGCCGAAATCCGCCAGCTTCCTGCGGACGCCACCGCCGAGCGCTATCAACTCGTACTACGCCCGTGGCTGTGGTGGCTGACGCTGGCCAGCAATAACCGGGTGTTTCAGAACCTCAGCACTTCAGACATCGTCACCACGATTTTCAAGGCCCACGGCTTCACCGATTTCACGCTGAAACTCACCGGCAGCTACACCCCGCGCGAGTACTGCGTGCAATACAGCGAAACCGATTTCGCCTTCGTTTCACGGCTGCTGGAAGAGGAAGGGATTTTCTGGTTTTTCACCCATGAGGCTGGCAAGCACACGCTGATATTAGGCGACAGTAACGACGCGTTCCCACAGATCCCCAATGGCCCCAAAGTCAGCTATCTGGGCCAGCAAATGGGCGAACGTGAACTGCATGGCATCCGTTCCGGCCATGTGTGCATGCAAGCCGTAGCCGGCGTTTATCGGGCAACGGATTACGAGTTCACCACACCGGCCACTTCACTCTACAGCCAGGCCGAAGCGGTCGCCGGGCCACGTTCGATCTACGAGCATCCCGGCGGCTACAACGCCAAGGCGCGGGGCGACGCGTTGACCAAGCAGCGGGTCGACGGCTTGCGCAGTCAGGAGAAGCGTTTTGTCGGCGAAAGCGACTGCCGCTGGCTGGTGCCCGGGCACTGGTTCACCCTCGCCGGCCATGATGATGCGAGCCTGAATATCGATTGGGTGGTGACGGCGGTCACCCATGAGGCCAGCCACGACAGCTACCAGAACCGCTTCGAAGCGATCCCCAAGGCCACGCCATTTCGCCCGGCGCGAACAACGCTTAAACCACGCATGCACACCCATACCGCCATCGTCGTGGGTAAATCCGGCGAAGAGATCTGGACCGACCAATACGGCCGCATCAAATTGCAGTTCCCCTGGGATCGCGACGGCAAGAACGACGAAACCAGTTCGTGCTGGGTGCGAGTGGTGCTGCCCTGGAGCGGCAAGGGTTTCGGCATGCAGTTCGTGCCACGGATCGGCCAGGAAGTGATCGTGACCTTTATCGACGGCGACCCCGATCGGCCACTGGTGACCGGTTGCGTCTACAACGGTGACAACGCCCTGCCCTATGCGCTGCCGGCCAATCAGACCCAGTCCGGGATCAAGACCCAATCGTCCAAGGGCGGCGGCGGTTTCAACGAGTTGCGCTTCGAGGACAAGAAAGACGCCGAAGAGGTGTTCCTGCAGGCGCAGAAGGATCTGAAGATCAACGTACTCAACGACACCACTGCCACCGTTGGCCACGACGAAACCCTGACGGTGCAGAACGCGCGCACGCGCACGGTGAAGGAAGGCGACGAGACCGTGACCCTGGAGAAAGGCAAACGCAGCGTGACCATCCAGACCGGCAGCGACAGCCTTGACGTGAAGGACAGCCGCACGGTGAAAGTCGGCGCCGACCAGACTCACAGTACTGGCGGCAACTATGAACACACAGTCGCTGGCAACTACAGCCTGACCGTGGACGGCAACCTGACCATCAAGGTGACGGGCACCCTGACCCTGCAGAGTGGCGGCAGTTTTGCGATCAAGAGCGGCGCCGACCTCGCCGCCGAGGCCAGTACGTCGATCAGCCAGAAAGCCGGCACCTCATTGAGCAACCAGGCCGGTACCGCGCTGGAAAACAAGGCGGGCACGACGCTGACCAACGATGCCGGGATCAGCCTGATGAACAAGGCAGCCGCCGAGCAGACCGTGGACGGCGGCGGCATGCTGACCATCAAGGGCGGGTTGGTGAAGGTCAACTGAGGAGGGTTACGCAATGACATCGGGCAAACTCGATCTGGAGCGTGGCGACAGTCACCTCGACGGGCGCTTGCTTGAAGGCCGGCTGGAAGGCCCGCTGCACATCAAGGACGCCGGTCGTCCCCAAGCGAACCTGAGCTATAGCCAGGGCGCCCTACAAGGCACGAGCCTGCTGTATTACCCCAATGGCAACGTCTCGGCGCAACTGCCTTATGTGCACGACAAATTGCACGGCGTGGCCAGTTTCTTTGCGCCCGAGGGCAGGTTGCAACGCAACGCGACTTATCGCCGGGGCCTGCTTCACGGTGAAGCGAACAACTACTTTCCGGACGGGCAACTGGCCGAGACTCAGTTTTACCGAGATGGCGTGCGCGAGGGGCGTTATCAGCGGTTTCACCCCAACGGCAAAACCGCCGTCCAGGCGCGGTATCTCAATGGTCAGTTGTTGGAACCGGAACAGGGTTTCGCCACCGATGGGCGACCACTGGACGCCGAGGGCAAACCTGTTTCGCGGGTGCGCTGGTGGTTCAGGCGCTGGAGTGATCCGGCTGAGGCCTGAAGCCTGGTATTGGCTCGGATGACCCCATCGCGGGCAAACCCGCTGCCACAGTGATCACTGTTGTTCACAAATACTGCATTCGTAGAAGATCCCTGTGGGACTCAGGGAATGAGCATCTGCATCTGCCCGGGCATGACAATCTTGATCACCCCGGCCCAGTTGCACATCAACGTGCTGTTGGCGTCAACCGCCGGCATGTTGCCCAGCAGCACCGTGGGTGCCCCGCCCGGTATCCAGGGCGTGGCGGTCGCCGGGATGCAGGGCATCGGTGTCAGCACACCCAACGCCGCAGCGGTGGCGGCCGCGACCGTCGGGTTGGCCAGGCTGGTGCACACACCGAAGGGCATGATGTTGACCAGCGGGATGTGATCCATGATGTTCGCCGCCGGCAGGCCAGCGGTCAGTACGCGATTGACCGGCAGCACGTTGAGCACGGCCGGCGCCGCGCCAAAGCTGCATTGCAGGGTGGCGGTGGCACAGACTTGCGGACAGCCCATTTCAAAGCTCCTTCCTGGAAGCACCGTGTCCCCTGAACCATAGTCCGCCGGGCGTGTTCTCGCACATCAGGAACGCTGATTATCCGGCAACACGCTAACCTATAAGACCGTGCCACGCTTGTGGCACGCCTGTCTCAGTATTAGATTAGCCAATGATATCTGGCCTCCAAAATAAGCAGAAGGGATAAGCATGGCGCTTACTGACCAGTCCACCCGTATCCGCACCGGCGAAGAACTCGATGCCAGCCTGATCGATCCGTATCTCAAGGCACACATTCCGGGTTTGAGCGGTTTGCCGCAGATCAGCCAGTTCCCGGGCGGTGCGTCGAACCTCACGTATTTGCTGGAGTACCCGGAAAAGGAATTCGTCCTGCGTCGGCCACCCTTCGGCCACAAAGCCAAGTCGGCCCACGACATGGGCCGTGAATTCCGCATCCTCAATCAACTGCGCGACGGTTTTCCGTATTGCCCCAAAGCCTATGTGCACTGCACCGACGAATCGGTGATCGGTGCCGAGTTCTATGTCATGGAACGGGTCAACGGCATCATCCTGCGCTCGGACCTGCCGCCGGAACTGGGCCTGGACTCGGCGAAAACCGAAGCCCTGTGCAAGAGCTTCATCGACAAGTTCGTGGAACTGCATCGCGTTGACTACAACGCCTACGGTTTGGGCGACCTCGGCAAACCCGAAGGCTACGTGGCGCGGCAGATCAAAGGCTGGAGCGATCGCTACGAAAAAGCCCTGACCCCCGATGCGCCGCAATGGGACGTGGTCAAGGCCTGGCTGAACGACAAGATGCCGGCCGACCATCCGACCTCGAGCATCGTGCACAACGACTACCGCTTCGACAACGTGATCCTCGACCCGGCCAACCCGATGCAGATCATCGGCGTGCTCGACTGGGAACTGACCACCCTCGGCGACCCGCTGATGGACCTGGGCAACACCCTCGCCTACTGGATCGAAGCCGATGACCCGGCACCGGTGCAGATGATGCGCCGCCAGCCCAGCCATGCGCCGGGCATGCTGACCCGCCGCGAGTTCGTCGATTACTACGCCGAACGCTCGGGCATCCGCATCGACAATTTCGACTTCTACTACACCTACGGCCTGTTCCGCCTGGCCGGCATCGTGCAGCAGATCTACTACCGCTTCTACCATGGCCAGACCCAGGACAAACGCTTCGCGCAGTTCATTCACATGAACAAGCTGCTGGAGCAGATGAGCCTGCAGGTCATCCACAAATCCACCCTCTGATCGAAATACGATCCCCTGTAGGAGCGAGCTTGCTCGCGAAGATCGTCAACGATAACGCGTACTCACTGGCTTCAACTGAACAGCATTAGCCGCAACCCGGCATTCGGCTCAATAACAAGGAAACCCCATGTCCAAGACTCAGTTGTTCGACCTCGACGGCAAGATCGCTTTCGTCTCCGGCGCCAGCCGTGGCATCGGTGAAGCCATCGCCAAGCTGCTGGCCCAGCAAGGCGCCCACGTGATCGTGTCGAGCCGCAAGCTTGAAGGCTGCCAGCACGTGGCCGACGCGATCATCGCCGCTGGCGGCAAGGCCACCGCCGTCGCCTGCCACATCGGCGAAATGGAACAGATCAGCCAGGTCTTCGCCGGTATCAAGGAACAGTTCGGCCGCCTCGACATCCTGGTCAACAACGCTGCGACCAACCCGCAGTTCTGCAACGTGCTGGACACCGACCTCGGCGCCTTCCAGAAAACCGTCGATGTAAACATCCGCGGCTACTTCTTCATGTCGGTCGAAGCCGGCAAGCTGATGCGCGAAAACGGTGGCGGCAGCATCATCAACGTGGCGTCGATCAACGGTGTTTCGCCGGGCATCTTCCAGGGCATCTACTCGGTGACCAAGGCGGCGGTGATCAACATGACCAAAGTCTTCGCCAAGGAATGCGCGCAGTTCGGGATTCGTTGCAATGCCCTGTTGCCGGGTTTGACCGACACCAAGTTTGCTTCGGCGCTGGTGAAGAATGAGGCGATCTTGAATACTGCGTTGCAGCAGATTCCGCTCAAGCGCGTGGCGGATCCGAGTGAGATGGCGGGGGCGGTGCTTTATCTGGCGAGTGATGCTTCCAGTTACACCACAGGTGTTTCGTTGAATGTGGATGGTGGTTTCCTGTCCTGATCCGGTTTGCGAATGAAAGAAAGGCAGTCGAATGACTGTCTTTCTTTCAAGGTCGCTTTGAGGACGAATGCCGAGCATTCTGGAACAAATAAACAAGATCTTCCCGCCGCATTAGAGCGGGCACCATGCCTCATCGGTAAGAGGAGCGTATTTATCCCCGAGCTATCCGGTTCAAATCCCCCGAAGTCTCCGATCAAAAATAAAATTCAAGCCAGCTTGACTGACTGGCATTAGCCGGGTGGCTGCCTTTCATGTTTTCGTTGAGGATAACTACCTGGTCTCGACCTCCAAGCCTTAACCGGGCATTCCCATCCATCAATAGAATGTTAATCAGCCCGGATGCACAGTAACCGAGAAAGACTTCTCATCCTCCCTCCCCCCATCGGGCAGCCCGATATAACAAGTGAAATTATATGAGCCAGCAGGCATCTTTATTGGAATCTGCCCTATACCCAGAAAATCATCGGTCATGCCTGGAAGCGGGATACCAAGAAACACAAACCGAAAATCCTCCACCTTCATACGGATTGCAGAATTTTTGGCCGACACAAAAGTTGCAAAATAATAACCCAGCCGATTTGCAATAAATCTATCTGTACCGGGAAACGTCCTGCCAATAATTCGAGGATGCGCACTCAACTTAACATGAAACATCACATCATAATCACGAACTCCTTCAAACTCCACTTGCAAATACATATCGGCATCATTATCGCCGCAGATCAGATCCCATTGGGCTACGCTACCTGGTTCCAGCCACTCTCCAGAGTCGGGGATCAATCGCCCATCAGAGCCCGCACCCAACAGCTTCAATCTAACTCGTGAGTCCTTAAATATTCCCTCTCTATTTTCCAGTCGAATCGGATGAACTCCATTTTTTGCTGCGTCCGCCATTGAACCAGAGCACATGGGAACATCAGCAAACAAAATCTGTGGCAAGGCAATTAACTTCGACTGAGGCAATGTTATTGGCGTTGGCATCCCTGCTCCCGACAGTAACAACTGGAAGATGCCACTTTTCGTACTCCCCACCACCTTCCAACTGTATGCTGTTTGCTCATCACCGAAAGCCGGATCGCTCACCACATTGTCTGGATCAAGGCCGCTTTTAATTACACAGCTCAGCGTAATCGGAAGGCCCGCCAAGGGACTGCCTGATTTAGGTGTCAGTGTGACAGTTTGAGGTTTGTCCCGGTAAAACCAATTGCCTCCGGCAGGCACGGCGACGCCGTCAATCTTCACATCAGCCTCATCCGCCAGATTGCTCGAAATCACCAGGCTTCGGTGCTCCCACAACTCCAGCACTTCCCTGCTGAAAAACACCAGGGTGATACGACCGCTCTTGCCAGCGCCCGGCTTGATCTTCCAATTGAACTTGCCATTGACGGGAGCCACCCAAGCGCCAAAGTCCGGCGTTGCAACGATGTTCAAGCCGCCATTCTCAGCCAGCCCCAGGTTGAGCGACCTGGCGATCGCCGGTGGAGCCTCCACCGTCAATTCGTACTCCTGATTGCGAAGCAAAAAGAGTTCTGCCCCCCGCTCCACTTGCTTGCCGTTGATAAATAACGTGGCTTGTTCCCAAGGACTTGTTGCAGCAGTTGCAGCTTTTAATTCGGTGGTCATTACGACGTTTCCTTTTCAGCGATGGACATAAAAAACAGTCCGTTCACTTTCAGGAAAAATCGTTGCGCCGGAAACTATCACAACTGACAGGTCAGCTAGAACAAGCTGTAATAAACCTCCTCATTTTCTTATCAACGTAATGCACAGAATAAAATCAGTGCTCTACTCCACATCAGGTTCACGCTGGTACTCGGCGCCTTGGTATCGGCCCGACATGGTATCGAGCCGAAATGCGCTCAGTTCGGGATTCGTTGCAACACCCTGAGGCCGGGTTTGACCGATACCAAGTTTTCTCCGGCATTAAGCAAGTGATGCGTCGAATTTACGGCTGGGATTTCGCTGAATGTAAATAGAAGACTCCTTTTTGACCTCAACATTAACTCATTGTGCAAGAGGATCCATATGCTTTCGTATCACCCGACTAGCAGTAATAGTGCTCCTCAGAGTGCTACTACTGCCAGGCGGGTTACAATCAACTAATTTACAAAGCGAATTCACTTTAACTCCGCGGTTTCAGACAGTAACGTCTACCTGTAGCTCTGCGACTGTCGGCCCAGCCACCACGCGTACTGTATAAGCGCCAGGCGTTGTATACCACGTCGCAGCTAATGCCAGCCCTCTGCTGTCAGTTTCCAATACAAGCTCAGGTTCCTCTGAGCCCGGGGTATAAAAAGTGACAGGTATACCAACCAATGGTTTGCCATCTGAACTATTGAGCGCCGCACGGACGCTGAACATAGTAGAGGTACTCCACGAAAGTTTTTCTGGAGGAAGGGGAAGAGGACTGCCCCCCCAACTTTCCAAACTCATTTTAGACGGCACAGTCAAACGATTCGTCGGTGTAATGAGCAGAGCCTTCTGCTGCTCATCAAACAGCTTTAACTTGAAAGCACCTTCCTTCCCTTGTGCGCCAATTAGCGCCCATTCATGTTTTAAAGTTTGTTGGCGGAAAGGTGGCTGACTAGTTAGATCACCAGGCACGAGCCCTGATTCAAGAACTGCGTCCAAGGCTAACTTAAGTCCAGACAACAGATCAGGGTGTTTGTATTTCAGGGTCAATACTACCCCCGAAGGGATTTCTGCTCCGCCTGTAGGTAACTCTACGCTATCTAGCAAAACAATTGCCTCATCCGCCAGATTACTCGACAACACTGCACAGGAGATCTCAAGCGGCTGAACTACATCTCTGCTCGACAACACCAACCTGATACGGCCACTCTTCGTAGCCCCTGTAGTAAATGACCAGCCTGCATTGCCCTCTGGCATCGATACCCACTCATCAAACTTTGGAGTAGCGCTAACGGTCAGCCCATCTGGATTGATCACCCCCAGGGAAATCTCTTTCCCCTTGAGAAATGGCGCGGTCACCTTCAGTTCACCTGCTTTCCCACGAATCAAAAAGACATTCGACGATTTCCAGGCAACGGGTTCACCATTGACCAACACCGTGGCCTCTTCCCAAGGGCTTTCCAGATACGCGTTGAGCGTAAAGATGTGTTCCGATTTTTTGTTGTCGTATGGACTGTGGATTTTTGCCGTAATCGTATGCTCACCCGCCGTCGTCACTTTATGGGCAAACTGGCTCCAACCTGTATTCTTCGTTGGCACAGTGCGCACGATTGTCCCGTCGAAGCACCACTCGACCTCAATCCCTGCCAGTTCCTTTTTTGTATAGAAGGAGCCGATCTGAACCTCGGCCGTTACCTCATCTCCCACCATCGGAGCGCTGATGGGATCCCGCTTGTTCAGAATTTCCCGCCGATAATCACCTAGCTTCAGGGCCACTTTGCTAGGCGCAGCCGTGAACTCACTCTGCAGTTGAAGGTTGAAATCGATGTCCGTTCCATCCGCCGGGCAATTGAGCTTCCACTCACTGCCCGCCGCCAGAAGCGTCTGATACTCGCCGAACTCAGGAACCGTGCTGATCGGAGAGGACTCCCCCGGAACCTGATTGAAGCTCATCTTCTGGTTTACCCAAGGGCTGTCCGCCACAGCCGCAATCTTGAAGTCATGCTCGGCACCGTGGCAGATGTACACGGGATCGATTCCTGTAGCTCCAGCTTTAAGTCCGATGGTCATGGCGCGCGCTCGATCGTTGACAGGTGAATGAACAGAGGTGGTCATTCAACTATCGGGAAAAATGGGCACGTGAGGAACTGTCAGAGTTGACAGTTTTTCTAGAACAGATCGCGATAAGGAAGGACTTCAGGCAACCACGACGTTTGCAACTGCCAGCGTAATGCCCGGATCACCCCGCCACCCAAGGCGACGATGAAGGAAATCAGCATCACCCCGAGCCGGCTGAGATTGCTGCGTATCGCGCCCGCGCTTACTGCGTGACGCAGCGAGTCGTGGTGGTGATTCGAGTCACCTTCCCTTCTTCACCCCGTACATCGCCCAGCACATCGGTTTTATCCATGGCCTGGCAGGTGCGTTCAGGAGGGGGTGGAGTGACTGCTGGAGGGGGTGGCGGACTGGCACAGCCGGCGAAAATCGCTACGCAGAATGCCAGCGATACAGGTGAGATAACGCGTTTCCCAAGAATTTTCATAGGTTGACCCGCGATAAGTGATCGACACAATTTTGTGACAACAAAACCGGCGCGGAAAATCCACACACCTGTCAAAAAAATAAAAATTTGCGAATCACTAAGAGCCCAGTCGGTGATCGATGCCAGTAGAGGCTGGCAGTTCTTACATCACCGGGTCAGGACGGCGACTGATCACACCGCCATTCACTGGAGAACAGTCCCCGTTCCCGCGCCCGGACAATCGCCTCGCTGCGGCTGTGCACACCGATTTTCGAATACACAGCCGCCACATTATTGCGCACCGTGTTCGGCGCCAGTTTCAGGCGCGCGGCGATTTCCTTGTCGGCCAGGCCTTCGCAAATCAGGCTCAGCACAGCTTGCTCACGGGCGGTCAGGTCGGTGTAGGACACGCCGGGCAACTTCGGTGAGTTGACGCGCTTCACGTTGGCGAGTTTTTCGATCAGCGTGCGGCTGAACCATGAGGCGTCCTTCATCACCTCTTCGATGGCCGCCACCAGCTCCAGCTCAGTGCGCTTGCGCTCGGTGATGTCTATCAGCACCAGCAGATGGCAGCGGTTTTCCTGAATGTTCACGGTGTCTGCCGACACCGCGCAATCGATCAGCCCGGCGTCTTTTCGGCGCACGCGCACATCGATGCGGTCCAGGCTTGGGGATTTCGCCAATGCCGCGAACAGCCGTATGCGCGCGCCCTTGTCGTCGATGAAGTCGATCTGCGCGATGCTCTTGCCGAGGACTTCTTCGCGGGAGTAACCAAGGGAATCGAGGAAGGCTTCGTTCACATCCAGTACCACTTGATCGCGGGCAGCGCAAACCAGGATCGGCACCGGGGACAGGCGAAACGCCTTGGCAAAGCGCTCTTCGCTCTGGCGCAGGGCAGCTTCGACCTTATGTCGCGGCTCCATGTCGACGAAGGAAAACAACATGCAGGCTTCGCCGTTCAGCTCCAGCGGCTGGCCGGCCACGATCACTTGCTTGCTGCCTGCGTCGGGCAAGCGCAACTCGGCCTGCATTTGCGGTATGGTCGCGCCTTCGCGCAAACGCTGCCTGGCCAGCTCTTTGTTCTCGGCCTGGTCCAGCACGTCCAGCTCATAGGTCGATGTACCGATCACCTGGTCACGGGTGTAACCGGTCATCTCGAGGAACCCGGGGTTGACCTTGATATAGCGCAAGTCGCTGAGGCGGCAGATCACAGCCGGTGCCGGGTTGGCGGCGAAGGTTTTCTCGAAACGTTGCTCGGCACTGACCCGGTCGGTGACGTCGTCCATGATCAACACCAGCGATTGCGGCTCGTCACGGCTGCCGGCCGATACCAGGCTGCGCACGCGATGGACCCAGGTACGCTCTTCGTCCGCCGCCGACGTCACTTCCACCAGCACATCGCTGAACGTCTCGCCGCGCCCCACCCGGTTGATCGGATAGCTGTCGACGGGCACTACATGCTTGTTGCGATAGCGCAAGACGAAGCGTTTGGCATACGCCTTGGCATTGGCGCCCAGGTCGCTGACTTGCACGACACCGTGCATGGCCAGCGCCGCCTCGTTGGCCCACAGAATGCTCTGGTCGGGATCGAGCAGTATCACCCCGTCGGACAGACCGGCGATGATCTGCTGCAACTGGCGGCGATTGGTTTCCGTGGTCGGGACGTCCTGGCTCATTGCGCCTCCACAAGTAGGGTGACCTTGTGAAGAGTAGGACCGCCCGAGATTGCAATAGTGCTACGTACCTTGTGGGATCTGCATCATTTTCGGGATCTCTGGCTAGTGCACGTTCATCGCCGCCTCCAGCCCCGCCAGCTTGTCCGGATTGCGCATGATGAAGATCCGGCTCACCCGCCCCGCTTCATCAAAGCCAAAGGTCATCGACGCCGTGATAACGCCGTCGGCCTTGATGACGACACCTCGGGCACCGTTGATTTCAATGGGTAGCCATTCGCACGCCTGCCAATAGCTGTGCAACGACTGACCGATGAAATCCAGCACGCGCGCGATGCCCGACAGGGTTTCGCGGATGGCCGGGGCCTTGCCACCGCTGTCGGCGCAGAGTTCAACGTCTTCGCTCAGCATGGCGCTCAAGGAAACGGTCGAGCCGCTGGCGATGGCGCCGTGAAACGCACTCAGCAATTGGCTTTGCCGCTGGGGTTGCGGTTGGTAGCGGGCGTGTCCGTTGCCCAGGCTCGCCTTGGCCCGGGACACCAGTTTGCGGCAAGCGGCTTCCTGCACCCCGACCGCATCGGCGACCTGCGGGTAATCCATGTCAAAGATTTCGTGGAGCAGGTACGCCGCGCGCTCCTTGGGTGTCAGGCGCTCCAGCAGCAACATGAATGCGGTGGACAATGACGAAGCCAGTTCCAGCCTGTACTCGGGCGAGTCCTGATGGGTGGTGTGAATCGGCTCCGGCAGCCAGGTGCCGAAGTAGTCGACCCGGGATGCGTGCGCCGAACGCAGCACGTCGATGCAGTGCCGGGTGCAGGCCGTGGTCAGCCAGGCGGCCGGGGTGGCGATGGAGGCGCGATCGACCTCCAGCCACTTGATGAACAACTCTTGCACCGCATCCTCGGCTTCGGCGCGCGAACCGAGGATGCGATAGGCCAGGCCGAGCAAAAAGGGCCGGCGCTGCTCGAACACAGTGGCGGCGTTTTCAGCGCAGTTCATCAATCAGTGCCTCGACACTTGCAAGCGGTTCCACAGGTTGATCATGCCGATCTCGGCCGTCAAGGCGCCGATCTGTGCGTCGTTGAAATGCGCTCTCAACTCACCGCGCAGGCTGGCGTAATCGGTTTTTTCATCCAGCACTGTCAAGGCTTCGGTCCACGCCAGCGCGGCGCGCTCCGATTGGCTGAAATCACTGACGTGACGCCAGACGATCAGGCGATCCAGGCGCTCATTGGTTTCATTGGCTTCTCGGGCTTCGCGGGTGTGCATCTTCACGCAGAAACCGCACTGGTTGATCTGCGAGGCGCGCAGGTGGATCAAGTGCTTGAGGCTGGGATCGAGATCATGCTGATCGAGCACGACATGGACCTGGGCCAGGCTTTCGAAAACCTGTGGGATCGATTGCAGCAGGTTGACCGGTTGAGTGTTGGACGACATCGCGTTGCTCCACTGATTGAGGGATTCAACAGGATGACGATTGAGGATTGCGCGTTGTGACGTGCGCCGAACAATTCAGCGCACGTCACAAGGTTCAGGCCGCCGATGCCCCCTTGGCCACCGCCGCCGAAGCCGCCAGCATTGCCCGTAACAGCACCGCACACCCGGCCGCCAGGTCATCCGGCGCGGCGTTTTCGATTTCGTTGTGGCTGATGCCGCCTTCGCACGGCACGAAGATCATCCCGGCCGGGCCGAGTTCGGCGAGGAAGATCGCGTCGTGCCCTGCGCCACTGACGATGTCCATGTGCGAAAGGCCCAGGCCCTGGGCGGCACCGCGCACGGCTTCGACGCAGCCCTTGTCGAAGTACAGCGGCGGGAAGTCGGCGGTTGGGGTCAGTTCGAACGTCAAGCCGTGTTCTTCGCAGGTGGTTTCGATGACTTCGCGCACTTCGGCGATCATCGAGTCCAGGCGAGCCGGTTCCAGATGGCGGAAGTCCAGGGTCATGCGTACTTCGCCGGGGATGACGTTGCGCGAGCCGGGATAGGCTTGCAGGCAACCGACAGTGCCGCAGGCGTGGGGTTGATGGCCGAGGGCGGCGCGGTTGACCGCACCGACAATCACCGCGGCACCGACCAGCGCATCCTTGCGCAGGTGCATCGGGGTCGGGCCGGCGTGGGCTTCGACGCCGCGCAGTTTCAGGTCGAACCATTTCTGCCCGAGGGCGCCCATGACCACGCCTATGGTCTTGCGTTCGTCTTCAAGGATCGGGCCTTGCTCGATGTGGGCTTCGAAATAGGCGCCCACCGCATGGCCACTGACCTGACGCGGGCCAGCGTAACCGATGGCGTTCAAGGCTTGCCCCACGGTGACGCCATCGGCATCGACCTTGGCCAGGGTTTCCTCGAGGGTGAATTTTTCGGCGAACACGCCGGACCCCATCATGCACGGGGCAAAGCGCGAACCTTCTTCGTTGGTCCAGACCACCACTTCCAGCGGCGCCTCGGTTTCGATGTTCAGGTCATTGAGGGTGCGCAGCACTTCGACGCCGGCCAATACACCGAAGCAGCCATCGAACTTGCCGCCGGTGGGCTGGGTGTCGATGTGGCTGCCGGTCATCACCGGTGGCAGGTCGGGATTGCGCCCGGGGCGCCGGGCGAAGATGTTGCCGACGGCGTCGATGCTGACGGTGCAGCCGGCATCGACACACCATTTGACGAAGATGTCCCGGGCCTGGCGATCGAGATCGGTCAGGGCCAGGCGACACACGCCCCCCTTGACTGTGGCGCCAAGCCTGGCCAGTTCCATGAGCGACTGCCACAGGCGGTCACGGTTGATGTGCTGATGGCTGGACTGCAGAACGTCGACGGCAGCGTTCATGATGATCTCCTCAGGCTGTTCTTATCGGTTTCTCTCAGACATTTTTTGAGTGTGTTCGAGGTCCTCTTCGCGAGCAGGCTCGCTCCCACAAAGGGGAATGCATTCCAAATGTGGGAGCGAGCCTGCTCGCGAAGGCGCCGGTCATCACACCGCAGATTTCGCGACAGACGGACTCGGCCGCATCACACTCAACCCGTAATAAATCACCCCTCCAAGGGCCGAGCCGGTAAACCAGCCATAGCTGTAGAACCAGTTGAACGCATCGCTGCCCAGGGACAACAGCGTCAACACCACCGGCACGCCGAAGGCCATGAAGCCGCACCAGTTCCACGCCGGATACACGTCATCGCGGTACAGGCCGGCAAGGTCCAGTTGTTGTTTCTTGATCAGGAAATAGTCCACCACCATGATCCCGGCAATCGGCCCCAGCAGGCTCGAATAACCAAGCAGCCAGTTGGAGTAAACGGTTTCCAGACTGAGATCCGAGACGATCAGGCCAAGCTTTTTCAGCAGTTCGTGGGCCATCAACGCCAATCCGACGAATCCGGTAAGCAGCACGGCGTTGGTGCGGTTGATCACCTTGGGGGCGATGTTCTGGAAGTCATTGGTCGGCGAGACGATATTCGCTGCGGTGTTGGTCGACAGCGTGGCGATGATGATCAACGCCATTGCCAGTGCGACCCACACCGGGCTCTGGATATGGCCGATCAGAGTCACCGGGTCGGAAACCGTCACGCCCACCAGTTTCACCGAGGCCGCGGTCATCACCACACCCAGGGAGGCAAACAGGAACATGGTCAGCGGCAGGCCGATGATCTGCCCGACAATCTGGTCCTTCTGGCTTTTTGCGTAGCGGCTGAAGTCCGGAATGTTCAGTGACAGTGTGGCCCAGAAACCGACCATCGCGGTCAGCCCGGCAGCGAAGTAACTGGCCACCCCGGCACCTTCGGGACGTTTGGCCGGAATCGCCAGCAACTCGGTCATCGAAACGTTCGGCATGGCCCAGACCAGCAGCCCTACGCCCACCAGTACCAACAGCGGTGCCGAGAGGGTTTCCAGCCATTTGATCGACTCGGCGCCGCGAATCACCACCCACAGGTTCAGCGCCCAGAACACCATGAAGCCGATGACCTCGCCGGTGCCGCCCAGGGATTTCCAGCCCTCGAACACCGAACCGAGGAACAGGTGAATCGCCAGCCCGCCGAACATGGTCTGGATGCCGAACCAGCCGCACGCCACCAGGGCGCGGATCAGGCACGGAATGTTGGAGCCGAGCACACCGAAGGACGAGCGCAGCAACACCGGAAAGGGAATGCCGTACTTGGTGCCGGGAAAGGCGTTGAGTGTCAGGGGGATCAACACGATGATGTTGGCCAGCAGAATCGCCAGCAGCGCTTCACCGACGGTCAGGCCGAAGTAAGCAGTCAACACCCCGCCGAGGGTGTAGGTCGGCACGCAGATCGCCATGCCCACCCACAGCGCGGTGATGTGCCATTTGTTCCAGGTGCGTTCGCGCACCTTGGTCGGTGCAATGTCGTGGTTGTAACGGGGACTGTCGAGGACATCGCTGCCGGCTTCCAGCTCAAACAAGCCGTCGCGCTCGGTCACTTGCGATCTGATCTGTTGCATGGCCGCTCCACTGTTCTTTGAATTATTTTTTTGCTCATCGCAGGCTCGCGGCATCAATAAACGTGCCGAGTACCCCGTTTGCGCATCGGGCAGTTCCATAAACACTTTATAAGCAACTGATGTTTATCAGTTTTATTGGGTCATCGATGTCGCCTTCGGTTACTTGTCTTGCCACTCGGGCCGAATGCCAACCAAGTTGTCCGAACCGTCAGGACTCAATCTGGTGCACTGATCTTTTTTTCAATGGCTGCGCATCGATCATGGACCCTGCTCAAACAGCTGATTTCACGTAAGAAATCTTGACCATATTTACATCCTGTCAAGTGCGTCAAAATGGTGAGCAGCCTCACCATCTTGGTGATCCATGAATTTAATCTTTATTATTCAATTAGTTATTAAGTGAATAAGCTTATAAAAAATATTCTTGCCGATTCCGGAAACTGCAGCTAGCGTTTATTCCTGACAGCACTGACAGGAATCATTCTGTACGGACTGTTTTATATAAAACATCTAGAACCGGCATAAGCCGGTCAATGCCTGCGAGGAACTCGGAATGTCTCTGTTGATCCGTGGCGCCACCGTTATTACCCATGATGAAAGTTATCGCGCCGATGTGTATTGCGCAGACGGCGTGATCAGGGCCATCGGCGACAATCTCGATGTACCTGCAGGGGCCGAAGTGCTCGACGGCAGCGGTCAATACCTGATGCCCGGCGGCATCGACCCGCACACCCACATGCAACTGCCCTTCATGGGCACCGTGGCCAGCGAAGACTTTTACAGTGGCACGGCGGCGGGACTGGCCGGCGGCACCACCTCGATCATCGACTTCGTGATTCCCAATCCGCAGCAATCCCTGCTCGAAGCCTTCCATCAGTGGCGCGGCTGGGCCGAGAAGTCGGCGTCGGACTACGGCTTTCACGTCGCCATTACCTGGTGGAGCGAACAGGTCCGCGAGGAAATGGCCGAGCTGGTCAGCCAGCACGGCGTTAACAGCTTCAAGCATTTCATGGCCTACAAGAACGCGATCATGGCCGCCGATGACACCCTGGTGGCGAGTTTCGAACGCTGCCTGGAACTGGGCGCGGTGCCGACCGTTCATGCGGAAAACGGTGAACTGGTGTATCACCTGCAACGCAAGCTGATGGCCCAGGGCATCACCGGACCGGAAGCGCATCCGCTGTCGCGGCCGTCACAGGTTGAAGGCGAGGCCGCGAGCCGGGCGATCCGCATCGCCGAAACCCTGGGTACGCCGCTGTATCTGGTTCACGTTTCGACCAAGGAAGCCCTGGATGAAATCACCTACGCCCGGGGCAAGGGCCAACCGGTTTACGGCGAAGTGCTGGCCGGGCACCTGCTGCTGGACGACAGCGTCTACCGTGATCCGGACTGGCAAACCGCAGCCGGTTATGTGATGAGCCCACCGTTCCGCCCTCGCGGCCACCAGGAAGCGCTCTGGCATGGCCTGCAATCGGGCAACCTGCACACCACCGCCACCGACCACTGCTGCTTCTGCGCCGAGCAAAAGGCCGCTGGCCGCGACGACTTCAGCAAGATCCCCAACGGCACCGCCGGCATCGAAGACCGCATGGCGGTGTTGTGGGATGAAGGCGTGAACAGCGGACGCTTCTCGATGCAGCAATTCGTCGCGCTGACGTCCACCAACACGGCGAAGATCTTCAACCTCTACCCACGCAAAGGCGCGATCCGCGTCGGTGCCGACGCCGACCTGGTGCTGTGGGACCCGCAAGGCACACGGACCATTTCCGCCAAGACCCACCATCAGCAGGTGGACTTCAACATCTTCGAAGGCAAGACCGTGCGCGGCGTGCCCAGCCACACCATCAGCCAGGGCCGCGTGGTCTGGGCCGACGGCGACCTGCGGGCCGAGCGCGGTGCCGGGCGCTACATCGAACGGCCGGCGTACCCGGCGGTGTTTGATTTGCTGAGCAAGCGGGCTGAGCAGCACAAGCCGACGGCTGTGAAACGCTGAAATCGAGGCCTTCGGCCTTCGCGAGCAGGCTCGCTCCCACATTTGAAATGCATTCCCCTGTGGGAGCGAGCCTGCTCGCGAAGAGGCCGGTACAGACAACAAAAAAACAATGCCCATCAGAGGCAGCACCTCAAATCACCGTGAGGCCAAAACCGTGATCAAGACCCTGAGTCATCTCCCGCATCCCTACGAGAGTGCAGCCGCCCTCGCCGGCCACTTCACCGATCTGGCGCCGCCGCTGAACGAGCGCCAGGCTCACCTGGAAGCCTCGCGCTGCCTGTATTGCTACGACGCGCCCTGCGTGAATGCCTGTCCGAGCGAGATCGACATTCCCTCGTTCATCCGCAACATTGCGCAGGACAACGTGCAAGGCGCCGCGCAGAAGATCCTCTCGGCCAACATCCTCGGCGGCAGTTGCGCCCGGGTGTGCCCGACGGAAGTCCTTTGCCAGCAAGCCTGCGTGCGCAATAACGCCCACGAGTGCGCGCCAGTCATGATCGGCCTGTTGCAGCGCTACGCCGTGGATAACGCCCACTTCAGCGCCCACCCGTTCCAGCGTGCTGCCGCCACAGGCAAACGCATCGCCGTGGTTGGCGCCGGCCCCGCCGGTTTGTCCTGCGCTCACCGCAGTGCCATGCACGGGCACGACGTGGTGATTTTCGAGGCGCGGGAAAAGGCTGGCGGTCTCAACGAGTACGGGATCGCCAAATACAAACTGGTGGATGACTACGCACAACAGGAGCTTGAGTTCCTGCTGGACATCGGCGGGATCGAAATCCGCCACGGGCAGAAGCTCGGGGACAACCTGACCCTCAGTGAACTGCAGCAACAGTTCGATGCGGTGTTCCTCGGCCTCGGACTCAATGCCAGCAAACAATTGGGCCTGGCCCATGAAGATGCGCCTGGCCTGCTCGCCGCCACCGACTACATCCGTGAACTGCGCCAGGCCGATGACCTGACCCGACTGCCCCTGGCCGACCATTGCATCGTCCTCGGCGCCGGCAATACCGCCATCGACATGGCCGTGCAAATGGCCCGCCTCGGTGCCCGTGACGTGAACCTGGTGTACCGCCGCGGCGCCGAAGACATGGGCGCCACCCATCACGAACAGGACATTGCCAAGGCCAATCAGGTACGGCTCATGACCTGGGCGCAACCCGAAGCAGTGCTGCTCGATGACCACGGCCGTGTGCGCGGCATGCGTTTCGCCCGTACCCATCTGGTCGAAGGTTGCTTGCAAACCACCGGTGAAACTTTCGAACTGGCCGCCGACGCGATCTTCAAAGCCATCGGCCAGGCCTTCGACAGCAGCGCCCTCGCCGATCCGCTGGCCCGTGAACTCAAGCGTAAAGGTGAGCGGATAGAAGTGGATGAAAACCTGCGCACCAGCATCCCCGGCGTGTATGCCGGCGGCGACTGCACCAGCCTCGATCAGGACCTCACCGTGCAAGCGGTGCAACACGGCAAACGCGCCGCCGTGGCGATCAACGCTCAACTGATGCTCAACGTGGAGGCTGCGTAAATGGCCGATCTGTCGATTGTCTTCGCCGGCATCAAAGCACCCAATCCGTTCTGGCTGGCCTCCGCGCCTCCGACTGACAAAGCCTACAACGTTGTCCGCGCTTTCGAGGCGGGCTGGGGCGGCGTGGTCTGGAAAACCCTGGGTGAAGACCCGGCGGCGGTCAACGTGTCGTCGCGCTACTCGGCGCACTTCGGGGCTAACAGGGAGGTACTCGGTTTCAACAACATCGAGCTGATCACCGACCGTTCACTGGAGATCAACCTGCGGGAAATCACCCAGGTCAAAAAGGACTGGCCGGACCGTGCGCTGATCGTGTCGTTGATGGTGCCTTGCGTCGAAGAATCCTGGAAAAACATCCTGCCGCTGGTGGAAGCCACCGGCGCCGACGGCATCGAGCTGAACTTCGGCTGCCCCCACGGCATGCCGGAACGGGGCATGGGTGCGGCGGTCGGCCAGGTGCCGGAATACGTGGAACAGGTCACGCGCTGGTGCAAGACGTATTGCTCATTGCCAGTGATCGTCAAGCTCACGCCGAACATCACCGACATCCGTGTCGCCGCCCGTGCAGCCCACCGAGGAGGCGCCGATGCGGTGTCGTTGATCAACACCATCAACTCGATCACCAGCGTCAACCTCGAACGCATGGTCGCCAACCCCATGGTCGGCAGCCAAAGTACCCACGGCGGCTATTGCGGTTCGGCCGTCAAGCCGATTGCCCTGAACATGGTCGCCGAAATCGCCCGTGATCCGCAGACCCGGGGCCTGCCCATCAGTGGCATCGGCGGCATCGGCAACTGGCGCGACGCCGCGGAATTCATCGCACTGGGTAGCGGCGCGGTCCAGGTGTGTACGGCGGCGATGCTGCATGGCTTCCGGATTGTCGAAGACATGAAGGACGGCTTGTCACGCTGGATGGACAGTCAGGGCTACGCCAGCATCTCGGAGTTTTCCGGCCGCGCGGTGGGCAACACCACGGACTGGAAGTACCTGGACATCAACTACCAGGTGATCGCGAAGATCGATCAGGAGGCGTGCATTGGCTGTGGTCGTTGCCACATCGCCTGTGAGGACACCTCGCACCAGGCCGTGGCCAGCCTCAAGCAGGCGGATGGCACTCACAAGTATCAAGTGATCGATGAGGAGTGCGTGGGCTGCAATCTGTGCCAGATCACCTGCCCGGTGCAGGACTGCATCGAGATGGTGCCGGTGGAGACTGGCAAGCCGTTCCTGGACTGGAATCATGATCCGAGGAATCCGTATCACGTCAGTCCTTGAAATCTGCGGCGTCTGAACCGACGCCTTCGCGAGCAGGCTCGCTCCCACAATGGAATGCATTTCAATGTGGGAGCGAGCCTGCTCGCGAAGAGGCCAGCAGCCACACCACCCAACCTCAAGGCTCCAACCCGATCCCCCGCAAAATCACACTGGTCACCGTCTGCACCGCTTTTTCAAATTGCATGTCCGACAGCGGCTGATGGTCGTTGAGAATGTTCACCTGGTGATCGAAGTCGGCGTAGTGCTGGGTCGAGGCCCAGATCATGTACAGCAGGCTCGACGGCTCTACCGGCAGGATGCGTTTGTCGTCCACCCACTGGCGGATTTTCGCTTCCTTCATCTTGGCCCAGTCGTACAGGCTCGCGTCCAGCGCTGCGCCAAGGGTCGGCGCGCCATGGATGATTTCGTTGGCCCAGACTTTAGAACCATAAGGCCGGCTGCGGGAATGGTTCATCTTGGCGCGGATGTAGCTGCTGAGCACCACACGCGGGTCATCGAACATCTCGAAGCACAGCGCGTCCTGCTTCCACACTTCCAGCAAATCGAACAGCACCGCGCTGTACAGTTCGGTCTTGGTACTGAAGTAGTAATGCAGGTTGGAGCGCGGCAGCTGCACTTCGGCAGCGATGTCGGCCATGGCGGTGCCGCCGAAGCCCTTTTCAGCGAAGACCTTTTCCGCCCCCAGCAGAATCTTTTCGACGTTACTGCGACGAATCTCGATCTTGTGATTGCCCATGCGGGTCCCCGACAACAACATTGAGCAAGACTAGCATCCGCTCTGGAATGCGGCGACAGGGGAAAACGAAACTTCGTACAGCCGCTGTCGTAACGCTAAACTCTGCGCATCTGGAAACTGCCTGAGGAACTCACGATGCTGCTCAAGAAAACCCTGACCGTCGCGGCCCTGCTCGGCTCGCTGCTCGCCGCTTCTGCGGTGTTTGCCCATGCGCACCTGAAAAGCCAGACACCGGCCGCCGACAGCACCGTGACCGCGCCAACGGAACTGCGCCTGGAGTTCTCCGAGGGTGTCGAGGCCAGTTTCACCAAAGTCACCCTGACCAGGGATGGCGCACCGGTGGCGGTCAAAGCGCTGACCACCGAAGGCAGCGACAAGAAGACCCTGATCGTCACTCCAGCCGCGCCATTGACCGCCGGAGCCTACAAGGTCGAATGGCACGCCGTGTCGGTCGACACTCACAAAAGCGAGGGTGCCTACGCCTTCAAGGTTGGCCAGTAACTCATGGCGAGCGCGCTGGTGCTGTGCCGCTTCCTGCACTTCATCGTGGTGCTGATGCTGTTCGGGGCCTGGGTGTTCCGACCGTTGCTGGCGAATGGCGAAACCGCACTGGATCAGCGGCTGGCACGCACCTCCCATTGGCTGGCCGCGGTGGCGCTGGGCAGCGGGGTCTGCTGGTTGTTGCTGGTTACCGCAAGCATGGCCGGAGCCTGGGACGCGGCCTTCGATCCGCCGACCCTGCAGCTCGTGCTGGGCAATACCTTTTTCGGTCAGGTCTGGCGCTGGCATCTGCTGATCAACATGGCGTTGCTGGTGTTGTTGCTGACACCACTACGCGCCAGCCTTGCGCCGCGTCTGATCCTCAGCGGTCTGCTGGTGGCCACGCTGGCTCCGGTCGGTCATGGCGCCATGCTCGATGGCACCGCAGGACATTTGCTGATCCTCAATCAACTCATTCACTTGATCTGCGTGGGTGCCTGGCTTGGCGGTTTGATGTTGTTGGTGATGATCCTGCGCCAGCCTGCCGGGCATTCGATCCGCTTGATGTTGCAGCGCTTCAGCGGCGTCGGCTACGGGTTGGTCGCCGGGCTGCTGTTCACCGGGCTGATCAATGTGCGGGTGCTCACCGGGGCCTTCTGGCCAACGCCGCTGTTCAGCGGGTTCGCTTTGATCCTGTTGATCAAGGCGTTGCTGGTGGCCGCGATGTTGGGCCTGGCGTTGTTCAATCGCTTGCGGATCAATGATTGCGAGCAGCGTCTGCAAACACTGCGCACCAGCGTGATGCTGGAGTGGATGCTGGGGCTTGGCGCAGTGGCGGCCGTTTCATTGCTCGGCACCCTGCCCCCCATGATTTCCAGCTGACACCCCTCCCCCCTTGTAGGAGCGAGCTTGCTCGCGATGAACTGGACAACGCCGAGGGGCATCAGGATGCCAGCGTTATCGTTGACGACCATCGCGAGCTAGCTCGCTCCTACAGGGAACAACAATTGACTCAACACCGCTCGCAACTTGCCGGGCTTCACCGGTTTGTTCAGCAACGGCGCGTTGAGCCGCTGCAACGCACGCCGACAATGGTCGGTACGGTCGGCCGTAATGATCACCGCGGGTATGTTCTGCTGGAAATGCTCGCGCAAATGTCGCACTACATCACAGCCGACCACCCCGTGATCGAGATGATAATCCGCGAGAATCAGCTCCGGCGCCTGCCCGCGTAACGTCGCCAGCGCAGACGCTTCATCGGTGGCGGTCAGAACCTCGCAGCCCCACTGCCCGAGCAACGCACTCATGCTGTCGAGAATGCTCACTTCGTTGTCGATCACCAGCAGACGGCGTCCCGGCAGCGGGTTGCCGGTGCCCGGTTGTGGCACCGCCTGGCTCACGGGCAACGGAACCTCACGGGATATCGGCACCTCGATGCTGAACATCGAGCCACGCCCCGGCAACGAGTACACGCCGACTTTATAGCCAAGGATCTTGGCGATGCGTTCGACAATCGCCAGCCCCAGGCCCACGCCCTTGCGGTCGGCGGCGCGGCCGACGTCCAGCTGGTTGAACTCGAGGAAGATCGAATCGAGCCGGTCTGCGGCGATGCCACGCCCGGTGTCCCAGACCTCCAGGCGCAACATCTCGCCTCGGCGCCTTGCCCCCAGCAGGATGCTGCCTTCATCGGTGTAGCGGCAGGCATTGCTGAGAAAATTGCGCAGGATCCGGGTCATCAGGCGCAAGTCGGTGCTGATGGCGTAATCGGCCATGCGCACCCGCAGGTTCAAGCCGGCCGCCTGCGCGACGGACTGGAATTCCGAGACCAGCGGCCCGAGCAGTTCGTCCAGGCGGTATGGCGCGATGTCCGGCTTGACCGCGGCCTGATCGAGCCGGGAGATGTCGAGCAGATCCGTCAGCAGGTCTTCGGCCCCTTCCAGGGCCTGGTGGGTACGCTCCACCAGCACCTGTTCGGTGTCCGGCAACTTGCGTTCGCGCAAGGTCGAAATCAGCAACCGCGCGGCATTCAGCGGTTGCAGCAGGTCGTGGCTGGCGGCGGCGAGGTATTTGTCCTTGCTGTGATTGGCCGCCTCGGCGGCATCGCGAGCGTCGCGCAAGGCCTCGGCGATCTGTTTACGCTGGATGATCTGCTGCTGAAGGTTACGGTTGGCTTCGAGCAGTTCATTGGTGCGCGCGACGACGCGCAGCTCCAGTTCGTCATTGAGTTGCTGCAGGCGTTGCTGGGCCTGCTTGCGCTCGGTGATATCGGAAACGAACCCCTCCACCAGCCCTTCCTGGCCGGGCTTGAGCAGCAGGTTCATCAACACATCGAGGTGACTGCCGTCCTTGCGCCGCAAGCGGGTTTCATAGCCGTGCAGGCTGCGCTGGTGCCTGAGGATTTCGCCGATGTCTTCCAGCTCCTGCGCGCCGTCGACAAACAGGGTGCTCGCCAGGTCGGTCAGGGAGAACAGCACCTCCTGCGGGTCCTGGTAGCCCAGCATGCGTGCCAGCGCCGGATTGGCGGCACGCATGCCATCGTGCAGGCTGGCCTGGAAGATCCCGTGCACCGCGTTTTCGAACAGCCACTTGTAGCGGTTACGCTCGGCTTCCAGATCATCCAGGCGCGCAGCCAGTTCCGGGTAATGACTCTTGCGCGCCGAATGGCTGCCCAGCCCCAGCAGCCCGGCCAGGGCCCGTTGTTGCTCGTCAGAGGGCTTCGCCATAGACGACCTCGACATCACGCTGGCTGGATTCGCGCGGGTTGGTCAGGATGCACGGATCGTCCATGGCATGTTGTGACAGGAACGGAATGTCCGAGGTCCTGACGCCATGCAAACCGAGGGTTTCGTGAAAGCCGATGGCATGCTTGAGAGCGATCAGGTGTTCCACCAGACGCCCGCAGATCTGCCGGTGATTCAGGCCCCGGCAGTCGATGCCGAAGGTCTCGGCGATCACCTTGAAGCGCTCCGGTGCCGAGTTGTAATTGAAGGCCACCACGTGTTCGACGAGCACCGCGTTGCACAGGCCGTGGGGCAGGTCGAGAAAGCCGCCGAGGCTGTGGGACATGGCATGCACGGCACCCAGGATTGCGTTGGAAAATGCCAGCCCGGCCTGCATGCTGCCGAGCATGATCTTCTCGCGCAGGGCGATGTCGGTCGGGTTGGCGATCATTTGCACCAGGTTGCCATTGATCAGGCGCATCGCCTCCAACGCATGAGGGTCGGTCAGCGGCCCGTGGCCGGTGGACACGAAGGCTTCGATGGCATGCACCAACGCGTCGATGCCGGTACAGGCCGACAGGAACGGATCCATGCTCAGGGTGGTTTCCGGGTCGATCAGCGAAACGTCCGGCACCACCGCCTTGCTGACGATGGAGAACTTCATGCGCTCCTGCTGGTTGGAAATGATCACGAATTGCGAGACGTCGGCGGAGGTGCCGGCAGTGGTCGGGATCAGGATCAGCGGCGGGCTGGGCACGCGGATGGTGTCCACGCCCTCGAATTCGAGAATGCTGCGACCATGGGCGACGACGATGCCGATGCCCTTGCCGCAGTCCATCGGGCTGCCGCCTCCGACGGCGACGATCACGTCGCAGTGGTTTTCCCGGTACAGCTCGGCGCCGCGCATCACCTCTTCGACCCGCGGGTTGGGCGAGACATCACTGTAAAGGCAGTAGTCGATGCCCAGCGCCTGCAGGCTGGCTTCGACATCGGCGACCCAGCCGGCGGCAATCACGCCGGGATCGCTGACCACCAGGACCTTGCGCGCGCCAAAGGTCTTGGCATAGTTGCCGACATTGTGCCGGCTACCGGCACCGAAGATGATTTCAGGTGAAACGAATTTACGCAGCTGGTTGAGACTCTGGCTCATTGGAAAGCCTGTTTTTATTGTTTTGGAAGGTAAAAGCCACACTAAACCATCCAGCTGCGAATGCAATCAGACCAATGGGTAGCCCATTCGAATTCACCGCAGCCCCCTGTAGGAGCGAGCCTGCTCGCGAAGGAGTGTCAGCAAAACAGGTGTCGACTGACACACCATCGCGAGCAGGCTCGCTCCTACAAGGGATTTGTGCTGCTTGATTTATCCGCGATAGATCAGCCGCGACGCCTTCTCATTGCGCAATGTCAGGTGCTCCATCCCCAACCCCGGTGCCTCGGCTTCTTCGCGAGCCTTGAGGATCACGCCGTGGTGCGCGGACTTGCTGCACACCGGGTCGGCATTGGCGGCGTCACCGGTCAGCATGAAGGCCTGGCAACGGCAACCCCCCAGGTCCTTGTGCTTTTCGTCACAGGAGCGGCACGGCTCCTTCATCCAGTCATCGCCGCGAAAACGGTTGAAGCCGAACGAGTCGTTCCAGATGTGCGAGAGGCTGTGCTCGCGCACGTTGGGAAACTGTACCGGCAATTGCCGGGCGCTGTGGCAAGGCAATGCCGTGCCATCGGGGGTGATGTCGAGAAACAGGTTGGCCCAGCCGTTCATGCAGGTCTTGGGACGCTCTTCGTAGTAGTCGGGGGTGACGAAGATCAGCTTGCAGGGATGGCCCTGCGCCTCAAGCCGCTGGCGATATTCGTTGGTGACGCGCTCGGCCCGTAGCAATTGTTCACGGGTCGGCAGCAGGCCGACGCGATTGAGTTCGGCCCAGCCATAGAACTGGCATGTGGCGAGTTCCACAAAGTCCGCCTCCAGCTCCAGGCACAGCTCGATGATCTGCTCGATCCGGTCGATGTTGTGCCGATGGGTGACGAAGTTCAGCACCATCGGATAGCCCTGGGCTTTCACCGCCCTGGCCATCGCGAGTTTCTGGGCGAAGGCCTTGCGCGAACCGGCCAGCATATTGTTCACCGCTTCGTCGGCGGCCTGGAAACTGATCTGGATATGGTCCAGCCCGGCTACCTTGAAGTCACGTACCTTCTGCTCGGTCAGGCCGATGCCGGAGGTGATCAGGTTGGTGTAGTAGCCCATGTCCCGGGCGGCCTTGATCAGTTCGGCGAGGTCCTGACGTACCAGCGGCTCGCCACCGGAAAAGCCCAATTGCGCGGCCCCCATGTCCCGCGCTTCACGGAATACGCGGATCCATTCTTCCGTGCTCAGTTCCTCGCCGTGCCGGGCAAAATCCAATGGATTGGAACAGTACGGGCATTGCAGCGGGCAGCGGTAAGTCAACTCGGCAAGCAGCCACAACGGCGGTCCGGGCAGCGCCTCACTCGATCCAGAATTGCGCATGGGCCACCTCCAGAAACGCCAGCACGTCTTCGTCGATCCCCGGTACTCCGGGGAAATTCGCGCTCAATCGCTCAATGATCGCCGCCACGCTGCGCTGGCCGTCCACCAGGTCGAGAATCTGTCCGGCACTGCTGTTGAGCTTGATCATGCCTTCGGGGTACAGCAGCACATGGCAGGCCTGACGGGGCTCCCATTGCAGACGAAAACCGCGACGCAAGGCCGGTGACTGCTGGCGATCGATCAGGCTCACAGGGCGATCCCCCGGTGCCAGACGTTGTCGCCGGTGACCGTATGATACGGCGGGCGCGCAAGCTCATAGGCCATGCTCATGGCATCGAGCATGCTCCACAGCACGTCGAGCTTGAACTGTAGAATCTCCAACATGCGTCGTTGCCCCTCGGCCGTCACGTAGTGCGCCAGGGTGATGCGCAAGCCATGTTCGACATCACGCCGCGCCTGGCTCAGGCGCGTGCGGAAATAGTCGTAGCCTGCGACGTCGATCCACGGGTAATGGGTGGGCCACGCATCGAGTCGCGATTGATGAATCTGCGGGGCAAAGAGTTCGGTCAGCGAACTGCTGGCCGCTTCCTGCCAACAGGCGCGACGGGCGAAATTGACGTAGGCATCCACCGCAAACCGCACCCCGGGCAATACCAGTTCCTGGGACAGAATCCGCTCGCGATCCAGCCCGACGGCTTCGCCCAGGCGCAGCCAGGCTTCGATACCGCCCTCGCTGCCGGGGACGCCGTCGTGGTCGAGAATCCGTTGCAGCCATTCCCGGCGCACGTCACGGTCCGGGCAGTTGGCCAGAATCGCAGCGTCTTTCAGGGGAATGTTGACCTGATAGTAGAAGCGATTGGCGACCCAGCCCTGGATCTGCTCGCGGCTGGCGCGTCCGGCGTACATGGCCTGGTGGAACGGATGATGGATATGGTAGTAGGCGCCCTTCGCGCGCAGGGCGGCTTCGAATTCTGTGGGGGTCATTGCGTTGTCAGTCATTGCGGTTCTCCGGAAAGTTCTGCGGCGTCTGGTCTGGCTTCTTCGCGAGCAGGCTCGCTCCCACATTGAAAATGCGGTGCCCCCTGTGGGAGCGAGCCTGCTCGCGAAGGGGCCATCGACTACAACTCAATACCCATGCCGTCATAGGCCACTTCGATCCCCCGCCGCTCCAGCAGCGCCCGCTCGGCCGAGTTTTCATCGAGGATCGGATTGGTGTTGTTGATGTGGATCAGCACCTTGCGCTGGCGGTTGAACCCCTCCAGCACTTCAAGCATCCCGCCGGGGCCGCTTTGTGCGAGGTGCCCCATTTCGCTGCCCAGGCTCTGGCCGACTTCGCACAGACGCATCTCATCGTCGCGCCACAGGGTGCCGTCCAGCAGCAGGCAATCGGCACGCTGCATCCAGCCCAGCACTTCATCGTCGATTTGCCCGAGGCCCGGGGCATAGAACAGCGAGGCGCCGTTGCGCAGGTCTTCAATGAACAGGCCAATGGTGTCGCCCGGTTGCGGGTTGCCGCGATTGGGCGAATACGGCGGCGCGTTGCTCACCAGGGGAATCGCACGGAATTGCAAATGCTCGCAGGCCGGGATGCCGAACGGCTGGCGATCGAGGCCGACCGGTTGCCATTGCAGTCCGCCGTTCCAATGCCCAAGCATCTCGAACAACGGGAAACCACTGCTCAGGTCCTGATGCACGCGCTCGGTGCACCACACCGCATGCGGACAGCCTTCGCGCAAACTGAGCAAACCGGTGCAATGGTCGATCTGGCTGTCCAGCAGCACGATGCCGGCGATGGCGCTGTCACGCAGTCGCCGCGCCGGTTGCAGGGGCGCAAAACTCTCGAGTTGCGCGCGAATGTCCGGTGAAGCGTTGCACAGCACCCACGCCACACCGTCGTCACTCAGGGCAATCGACGACTGCGTACGGCGCTGTGCCTGGAGGCTGCCATTGCGCACGCCGGCGCACTGGCGGCAGTTGCAGTTCCACTGCGGGAAGCCACCGCCGGCTGCGGAACCGAGAACGCGGATGTACATGGCAGATACTCCGAAAGGCAGGCCCGGCCAACGCATCGGCTGGCCGGGTGATCAATCAACGGTTGGCGAAATACATCGTCACTTCGAAGCCAATGCGCAAATCGGTAAACGCGGGTTTAGTCCACATGGGTCATTCCTCTTCTTGTGCCCGGGTGATTCCGGTAATGCCATTAATGCACGGGGCGTCGAGCGCCCGAATGCTACTTTCGAAGGAGCTTTGGGGGTGATTTGGTAGGGGGTATGCGATCGTCATGTACACACAAATACTGTAGGAGCGAGCTTGCTCGCGATGATCCCGAGAACGCCACGGGGCACCAGGCTTCCCGCGTTATCGTTGACGACCATCGCGAGCAGGCTCGCTCCTACAGGTTATGCGTCGTGCTCAAGGAATCAGAAGAACCCCAGCGGGTTGATGTCGTAGCTCACCAGCAGGTTTTTGGTCTGCTGATAGTGGTCGAGCATCATCTTGTGGTTTTCCCGACCGACGCCGGACTTCTTGTAGCCACCAAACGCGGCGTGCGCCGGGTACAGGTGGTAGCAGTTGGTCCACACGCGCCCGGCCTTGATCGCCCGGCCCATGCGGTAGGCGCGGTTGATGTCGCGGGTCCACAGGCCGGCACCGAGGCCGAACTCGCTGTCGTTGGCGATGGCCAGGGCTTCGGCTTCGTCCTTGAAGGTGGTGACACCCACCACCGGGCCAAAGATTTCTTCCTGGAACACACGCATCTTGTTGTGGCCCTTGAGCAGTGTCGGCTGGATGTAGTAACCGCTGGACAGGTCGCCTTCCAGACGCTCGGCCGCGCCGCCGGTGAGCAGCTCGGCGCCCTCCTCCTGGGCGATGGTCAGGTACGAGAGGATCTTGTCGTATTGCTGTTCGGACGCCTGGGCACCAACCATGGTCTCGGTGTCCAGCGGGTTGCCGCGCTTGATCTTGACGATCTTCTTCATCACCTCGGCCATGAACGGCTCGTAGATCGACTCCTGCACCAGCGCCCGGGACGGACAGGTGCAGACTTCGCCCTGGTTGAAGAACGCCAGCACCAGGCCTTCGGCGGCTTTTTCGATGAACGCAGGTTCCGCGTTCATGATGTCTTCGAAGAAGATGTTCGGCGACTTGCCGCCCAGTTCGACGGTGCTGGGAATGATGTTCTCGGCGGCGCAATGCATGATGTGCGCACCCACCGGGGTCGAACCGGTGAAGGCGATCTTGGCGATGCGCTTGCTGGTGGCCAGGGCCTCGCCGGCTTCGCGACCGAAGCCCTGGACGATGTTCAGTACGCCCGCCGGCAGCAGGTCGGCGATGAGCTCGGCGAAGACCATGATCGACAGAGGTGTCTGTTCGGCGGGCTTGAGCACGATGCAATTGCCCGCCGCCAGGGCCGGGGCGAGTTTCCAGGCGGCCATCAGCAGCGGGAAGTTCCACGGAATGATCTGCCCGACCACGCCCAGCGGCTCATGGAAGTGATAGGCCGTGGTCAGCTCGTTGATCTCGGCGGCACCGCCTTCCTGGGCGCGGATGCAGCCGGCGAAGTAACGGAAATGGTCGGCCGCCAGCGGCACGTCGGCGTTGAGGGTTTCGCGCACGGCCTTGCCGTTGTCCCAGGTTTCGGTGACGGCCAGGACCTCAAGGTTCTGCTCGATGCGATCGGCGATTTTCAGCAGCACCAGGGCGCGATCCTGGGCCGAGGTCTTGCCCCAGGCGTCGGCGGCGGCATGGGCAGCGTCGAGGGCCATGTCGATGTCGGCGGCGCTGGAGCGCGGGAATTCGGCAATCACTTCGCCGTTGACCGGCGAGGTATTGGTGAAGTACTCGCCATTGACCGGCGCGACGAATTCGCCGCCGATAAAGTTGCCGTAGCGCGGCTTGAAGGTAATGACGGCGCCTGGGGTTCCGGGTTGTGCGTAGATCATGATGGGCCTCTGTCTGGGTCGGAGCCTGTCGTGCTGACAGGCGATGAGCCGATACTAGAGAGCCCCGCGTACCAGACGAATGCATCGTTGGCAGGAGGGGCTCTCGTTATTTGGTCGTAGGTTCTGCACCGATCCCTGTAGGAGCGAGCTTGCTCGCGATGGTCGTCAACGATGACGCTGGGCACCTGACACCCCATGGTGTTCTCAGGTTCATCGCGAGCAGGCTCGCTCCTACAGGATTGCGCATTGAGGTCAGTGTTTGGCTACCAGGTCCTTGGGCAGCTTGAAGGTCCAGAGCATGCCGCCCTGGTTGAAGTCCTTCACCCGCTTGGCCACTTCGCCCCCCCACAACGGTACGGCGCCACCCCAGCCGGAGAGCACCGAGACATACTGTTCGCCGTCCATTTCCCAGGTCACGGGCGAGCCGAGCACACCGGAACCGGTCTGGAACTCCCAGACTTTCTCGCCGGTCTTGGCGTTGAACGCCTGCAGGAATCCTTCAGGCGTACCGGTGAACACCAGGTTGCCCTTGGTGGTCAGCACCCCGCCCCACAGCGGCGCGTAGTTCTTGTGGCGCCACACTTCCTTGCCGGTTTTCGGATCGATGGCCCGCAACACGCCGATGTAGTCTTCGTTCAACGGCTTGATGGTGAATCCGGCGCCGAGGAACGCCGCACCTTTCTTGTAGGCGATGCCTTCGTTCCAGATGTCCATGCCCCATTCGTTGGACGGCACATAGAACAGCCCGGTGTCTTTGTTGTAAGCCATCGGCATCCAGTTTTTCGCACCGAGGAACGCCGGCGCGACGAAGACCGAACTGCCCTTGACTTCGGAACCCGGGGCACCGGGACGGCTGGCTTCGTTGTAGATCGGCCGGCCGGTTTTATCCAGGCCGGTGGCCCAGGTGATCTTGTCCACGAACGGGAAGCCACGGATGAATTTGCCGTTGGTACGATCCAGCACGTAGAAGAAACCGTTACGGTCGGCAGTGGCCGCCGCCTTGATCTCCTTACCGCCTTCGCTGTAATTGAACGACACCAGCTCGTTCACGCCGTCGTAATCCCAACCGTCGTGGGGCGTGCTCTGGAAGTGCCACTTGATGGTGCCGTCGTCCGGATTGAGTGCCAGGCGCGATGAGGAGTAGAGGTTGTCGCCAGGGCGCAGGTGCGAGTTCCACGGTGCAGGGTTGCCGGTACCGAACAGCAGCAGGTTGGTTTCCGGGTCGTAATAGCCGCCAAGCCAAGGGGCCGCACCGCCGGTTTTCCAGAGATCGCCCGGCCAGGTCTTGCCCGCCTCGCCACCGGAGATGCCGTTTTCCACCGCTTTGCCGTCCTTGTAGACGTAGCCCATATGGCCTTCGACCGTCGGCCGGGTCCACAGCAGGTCACCGTTTTTCGGGTCGTAGGCTTCGATCTTGCCCACCACGCCGAACTCGCCTCCGGCCACGCCGGTAATCAGTTTGCCGTTTATCACCAACGGCGCGGCGCTGATCGAGTAGCCTTCCTTGTGGTCGGCGACTTTCTTGCTCCAGACCACCTTGCCGGTGTCCTTGTTCAGCGCCACGAGCTTGGCGTCGAGGGTGCCGAAGATCACCAGGTCGCCATACAGCGCAACGCCACGGTTGATCACGTCGCAGCAGGGACGAATGTCATCCGGCAGGCGCGCATCGTATTGCCAGAGCTTCTTGCCGGTGCGCGCATCCACAGCGAATACTCGCGAGTAGGAACCGGTCATGTACATCACGCCGTCCTTGACCATCGGCTGCGCTTGCTGGCCACGCTGTTTTTCACCACCGAAGGAAAACGCCCAGGCCGGTCGCAGCTCCTTGACGTTGTCGACATTGAGAATGTCCAGCGGACTGTAGCGCTGCCCCTGGACACCCAAGCCGTTGGTCACGACCTGCTCGGGATTCTTCGGGTCCTGGAGAATGTCCTGGTCGGAAACCCCGGCCAATGCCTGGCCGGACAACAGCATGGCACTGAGCAGCAGGCTCAGGACGAAGGGCTGGCGACGTGCGGGTTGAGTCATGACGGCTTCCTCTGCAATTTTTGTTATGCCCGGGAAATTTTCCCGGTCTGGTGCAGATTCTTGGGCGCCGCCGCCCTGGCAACAATTGCCCGCAATGTGGAGTTTTCTAGTTCCTTGGTAGGGGGTTGGAATTTGCGCTCGACACGGATCTCCTGTGGGAGCGAGCCTGCTCGCGAAGGGGCCCTTACGATCAGAATTGAAGTTGCCTGATATACCGCTTTCGCGAGTAGGCTCGCTCCCACAGGGGATCGGCGTGTAGGTCAGTTGTCAGCGTTGGAATCCACCCGGCTCATCTGCCCGCGCTCGTAACGCGGGTACAAATGGCTGACGCTGCGAATCAGTTCGTATCGGCTCAGGTTGATCCCGGTGAAACGCTCGGGGATGGGGCTGCGGATCATCTCGGCCATGTCGCTGCCATTGGCGGCGCCGTCGCGCATAAGTTGATCGAGCCAGGTCAGGTAATCGCGCATCTGCTCGAAGGGTCGTGGATCGCTTGCCACCGGCCCGTGGCCGGGCACGACCAGCGTCCAGGGCAAGCCTTGCAGGGTCGCGATATCCGCCAGCCACTGCGCAAGCCCCGGACTGTTGGGCGTGGTCAGCGCCCGTTGATAAAACACCAGGTCCCCGGCAAACAGCACGCCGGTTTGCTGGTCGAGAATAGCCAGATCCGCGCCCGTATGCCCACCCAGGCTCAGCAGACGCAAATCGTGATTCCCAAAACTTGTCACGCCGGGCGTCAGCACCTGGCTGGGCAATACCATTTCGGTGCCGCGCATCCAGTCGCCGACCATTCGATACAGGTTCTCGGTCATGGCATCGCCTTGCTGATGCATCAGCCCGGTGGTGCCGGCCAAGGCACCGATCGGCACGTCGGTGAAGGCCTGGTTGCCCAGCACATGGTCAGGATGATGGTGGGTCAGCAACACCTGGATCACCGGCTTGTCGGTGGTGGCGGCAATCGCCTTGCGCATCGCTTCGCCGTAACGTTTCGACGGCCCGCTGTCGATCACTACCACACCACGTTCAGTGACGATGAACGCCGTGTTGACGATGTTGCCGCCGTTGGCCTTGGCGAAATTATCAGTGCTGCCCTCCAGCAACCAGGTGTCCTGGGCAATCTGCCGGGGCTTGAGCGAGTATTCGAGGTCGGCCAGGGTCGGCAGACTGACGCACAACACCATCAGCAGTATCCAGCGCATGCCACGCTCCTTTGGGTCAGGGAATTGATGCATCGAACTCATTGCCGCTGTTGTCCCGCAGTAACAGGCGCGTTTGCCCTGCCCCTACGATGTCGAAGGCCAGGTTGGGGTTTTCGCTGACGGCGGGAAACAGCTCCAGCCGGACCAGTACCTGGTCGCTGCGGTCGCGCAGTTCGGCATGGTTGATGAAGAACTCCGGAATGCCGCTGACCATGCCGTTGTCCATGGGATGGGCCACCTGCAAACGCAAACGATTGAACTCGCCCCGGGGATAGCGGCCGCCGAACACTTCGCCGATGTGCTCCTCCCAACCCGGCTGGCTGCGAACCACGCTCGGCGCGGTGCAGCCACCACCCGCCGCGTCGATCAGGGTCGAACCGACGTGCCACAGGCCGTCACGGGTCAACACCGCCGCGCGCAAGGGCGTGGCCTGTTCGATGCGAATGCGCAGCGACAGCCAGGGCAAAACGGAATCCAGCGGCTGGAAGTCGACGATTTTCGGTAAAGGGTTCAGCTCTGCCCAGGCGAGGATTTTCACCACCTCGCCATTGAACGCCCGGGCGTCGATTTCCAGCGGCACCTGCCGGGCGTCTTCGGCAAACGGCGGCGCCAGCAACTTGACCCGGTCATCGAAAACGAACGGTGCATCGCCAAGAAACTGCTTGTGATAGAACGTCCACATCACCGATGGCACCGGATCCTTGCCGGGATCGATATCGGCGGCCTGGGCCGCCAGGCTCAACCAGCAGGCCAACAGACAACTCCCTCGCCATTTCATCGCCTGCTCCTATTGATACATCTCGGGCACGTCATAACGCAGGCCGTAATGGCCGTAGATTGCCTTCACCGAGCCTTCGCGAATCAGGCCTTCGAGCGCCTCTTCCACGGCATAGGCCAGTTGACGGTTGCTTTCGTGAACCGCCATGCCGATTTCCCAAAGCTGCTTGCCCATGTTCGGGTAGGCGTTTTCTGCCAGTGCCACTTGCGGGTCGGCGGCCAGGTGTACCTGCCAGTCGATCTCGCCACGCATGGCCATCACCGCGTCGACCTCTCCGGCCTTCATCGCGGCAAACGCCTGGGGCACGCCGGGATAGTGATGAGTCTTGCCGGCGAGCATGCCGTTGAACACCGAGGTCAGGTAGAACGACGGTACGCTGTCGACTTCCACGCCAATCGGGTGTTGCTCGAACACCGCGACGCTGGCGACCTTGTCCAGCCGCCGACGGTCATAGGCCACCTGCCATTGTTCGTTCTGGTACGGACCGAACATCACCACATGGCCATTTTCCAGTTCGCCGAACTCATTACGTTTTTGCGCGTAGTCACGGTCGTAGGGCACGCGCATCATCAGGTCGGCCAGTTGCTGATTGTGCAAGGCACTGGCACGCCAGATGTAGTCGCGCAGGTCGTCATCGAGCTTTTCCCCGGCCGGCGCCCAGATCAGCGACAGGCGCACACCGAGTGCCTTGGCCAAGGCCTCGGCAATTTCAACATCGACCCCTTGGGGCTTTCCGCCGCTTTCGAAACTGTAGGGGGCGAAGTCCTTGTAGACCGCCACCTTCAGCTCCCCGGCGGCGATCATTTCGTCGTAGTTGCGAACCTGCGCCTGCGCCGGCTGGCAGCACAGCCACAGAGCGCCGAGCATCACCGCGAGCAGGCGCATGGGTCACTCCTCGACGTGCACAGTGTCCAGGTAGGTGCGCACCGCCCACAGCGCTTCCTGGCTCAGGTAGTCGGCCATCTTCGGCATGTACACCCGACCGTCGCGCACCGCGCCGTGGCGTACCCGTTCGGCGAACCATTCATCGCCCGACTCACCGACATCGAGCATGCGCAAGTCGGGGGCGATACCTCCGGACTTGGCTTCCAGGCCATGACAGGCCGCGCAGTTCTGGGTATAGGCCGAGGCGCCGATTTCCACTGCCTTGTCATGTTCCGGGGCGGTGCGATAAGGGTTTACCGCAGCCCAGCCGTCGGCATCGAGCTGCACACCGGCGTCCTTGATCGGCGTCAGTCCCTTGGTTTCCACAGCCTGGGGTACCACGTTGCCGTGGGCCCACACGGAACCTGCGCTGATAAGACCGGCCAGCAGCCCGGTCACGAGCAAGGCGTTGCGTTTTGTTGTCATTGTTCTGCCCTCAGGATTGCACGCAAAACCTCTTGTCAGAGGCTATGGCGGTCATCTTAGAAAGCCCTGCGCACAGGCCCCATGCTGCTTTGGTGGTCGCCATCTACTCCCTTGGTCGTAAGGCGATCGGTGGACTGCGGACGCGGGCCATGGAGCCGGTCGACGCCGATCAGGGTCAGGATCAGCAGAAACGGCAGGAGCAGTGTTTTGACGATACGCATGGTCAACCCCCTCCAGATCGATGGCCGTGGTTGCCCATGCTAGAACCGCGCCGTACGTGGCGGGCTACTACCTTGGTACTGGCCCTTCGGTACTTTCTGCATATTTTCACTGCACCACAGGCTTTCTATGCTGGCGCTACCGGTCATGGAGAGCCTTATGCGCCAGCTTGCCCCTTATGCCCTGATCTATCTGCTGGCGATTGCCTGTGCCGCCGGCCTGGCCACCCATAGCCAGGCCGCGGATGCCCCCTTGCAGGTGCGCATCGGCTACCTGGGTTATCGCCCCGACCCTGGCCCGTTGCTGTCGAACGTCATTCCCGAACCCATTGATGCCGGCCTGCGCGGCGCCGAACTGGCGATCACCGACAGCAACAGCACCGGGCGTTTTCTCAATCACGGCTACAGTCTGGTCAGCGCCAGCGTCGACAGCCCCGAAGCCTTGCTCGAAGCGGCGAAGGTGCAGCACGAACAAGGTCTGCGCCTGTTTGTGGTGAACGCACCCGCAGGCAGCCTGCAGCAGCTCAGTGCCGCACTGCCCGACAGCCTGCTGTTCAACGCCGGCAGCCCGGACGACAACCTGCGCACCAGCGATTGCCTGCCGAACGTGCTGCACACCTTGCCGAGCCGGGCGATGCTCGCCGATGCACTGGTGCAGTTTCTGGTGCTGCGCAAATGGCAGCGGGCGCTGCTGATAGTCGGCCCGACGGCGGACGATCAAGCCTACGCCGCCGCCCTGCGCCGCGCCGCCAGGCGCTTCGGCCTGCAACTGGTGGCGGAAAAACCCTGGAGCTTTGATAACGACCAGCGGCGCAGTGCCCAGGCGGATATGCCGCTGTTCACCCAGACCGCCGAGTACGACGTGGTACTGGTGGCCGATGAACGCGGCGACTTCGGTGAATACGTGCCCTACCAGACCTGGTACCCGCGCCCGGTCGCCGGCACCCAGGGCCTGACCCCGGTGGGCTGGCACAAGACCGTGGAAACCTACGGCGCCGCGCAACTGCAAAAACGCTTCGAAGCCCTGGCCGGACGCTGGATGAACGACCGCGATTTCGCCGCATGGATTGCCGTGCGCAGTATCGCCAGCGCCGTGAGCAAACTGCGTCAGGCCGAGCCGATGGCGATCCGTACGCTTGAAATCAGCGACCAGTTGCCGCTCGACGGCTTCAAGGGCCGCAAGCTCAGCTATCGGCCGTGGAACGGCCAGTTGCGCCAGCCGATTCCCATTGTCCAGCCCCGGGCACTGGTCAGCACCTCACCCCAGGACGGCTTTCTGCACCCGTTCAACGAGATGGACAGCCTGGGCTACGACAAGAACGAGGTCAGCTGCCGCTTTCCCTGAACACAACAACTACAACAAGGACACTGCCATGCGCCGCACCCTGCTTTCATGCGCCCTGCTGCTCGCCGCTGGCCACGCCGTCGCCAGCACGGCCTGGGTCTCCAACGAAAAGGACAACAGCCTGAGCCTGATCGACATGCAGACCCTGCAAGTCACCGACACCCTGCCCGTCGGCCAGCGCCCCCGCGGCCTGCTGCTGTCCCATGACAACAAGCTGTTGTACATCTGCGCCAGTGACTCGGACCGGGTCCAGGTGATGGACGTGGCCACGCGCAAGATCATCAAGGAATTGCCCTCGGGCAAAGACCCTGAACAATTCGCCCTGCACCCGAACAATCGCTGGTTGTATGTCTCCAACGAAGACGATGCACTGGTCACGGTGATCGACACCGAGACCTCCAAGGTCCTCGGCCAGATCAACGTCGGCGTCGAACCCGAAGGCATGGCGGTGAGCCCTGACGGCAAGTGGGCGGTCAATACCAGCGAAACCACCAACATGCTGCACTGGATCGACACCAGCACCCAGACCCTGGCCGACAGCACCCTGGTGGATCAGCGACCGCGCTTCGTCGAGTTCTCCCCGGATGGCGCGAAGCTCTGGGCTTCGGCGGAAATCGGCGGCACCGTGAGCATTCTCGACGTGGCCAGCCGCAACGTCCTCAAGACCCTGAACTTCCAGATCAAGGGCGTGCACCCGGACAAGGTGCAACCGGTGGGCATCAAGCTCAGCGCCGATGGAAAATACGCATTCGTCGCCCTCGGCCCGGCCAATCACGTCGCGGTGGTCGACGCCAGAACCTTCGAGATTGTCGATTACCTGCTGGTGGGCCGACGGGTCTGGCAGATGGCGTTCACTCCGGACCAGAAGCAATTGCTGACCACCAACGGCGTCAGCGGCGATGTCTCGGTGATCGATGTCGACAGTCTCAAGGTCAGCAAGTCGGTAAAGGTCGGGCGCTATCCCTGGGGCGTGGTGGTGACGCCATGAACGCCCTTGAAGTCAGTGACCTGAGCTTCGCCTACGGTACCCGGGAGGCCTTGCGCAAGGTGAGTTTCAATCTGCAGCCCGGGCATTTCGCCGCGCTGCTGGGGCCCAACGGTGCGGGCAAGTCGACCCTGATTGCCCTGCTGACCCGGCTCTATGATCTGCAACAAGGCGAGATCCGCGTCGGTGGCTGTTCATTGCGCAGCGCGGCACGCAATGCACTCCGGCAATTGGGCGTGGTGTTCCAGCAAAGCACGCTGGACCTGGACCTCAGCGTCGAGCAGAACCTGCGTTATCACGCGGCATTGCATGGCCTGTCCCGGCGTCAGAGCGGCCTTCGGGTCGACGCCGAACTGGCCCGCCAGGCCCTGACCGAGCGCCGCCGCGAACGGGTGCGTGAACTCAACGGCGGCCATCGTCGGCGGGTAGAAATTGCCCGCGCCCTGTTGCATGAGCCGCGTCTGCTGCTGCTCGATGAAGCCAGTGTCGGCCTCGACCCGGCGAGTCGCCTGGCGCTCAATCAGCACCTGCGCAGCCTGTGTCGCGAGGAGCGCATCAGCGTGCTCTGGACCACTCACCTGCTCGACGAAGTGCAGCCCAGTGACGACTTGCTGATTCTTCATCAAGGCCGGCTGGTAGCCAGCGGACAAGCCGATGCCCTGAGCCTGGAACACGGCGGTGACCTCGGTTCGGCATTCACCCGCCTGACGACCACAGGAGCCACGCAATGACAGCCTACTGGCAATGCTTGAGCGGCATCGTGCTACGCGAATGGCTGCGCTTTGTGCTGCAACGCACGCGGTTTCTCAGCGCCCTGGTGCGGCCACTGCTGTGGCTGCTGGTATTCGCGGCCGGTTTTCGCGCAGCGCTCGGGATCGCCATCATCGAGCCCTACGACACCTACATTCCCTATGAGGTCTACATCATTCCGGGGCTGGCCTGCATGATCCTGCTGTTCAACGGCATGCAGGGGTCACTGTCGATGGTCTACGACCGCGAGATGGGCAGCATGCGCGTGCTGTTGACCAGCCCCCTGCCACGCACCTTCGTGCTGTGCAGCAAGCTGCTGGCCACCTCACTGATTTCGCTGTTGCAGGTGTATGCGTTTCTGGCGATTGCCTGGATTTACGGCGTACGGCCACCCGCCCTGGGTCTGTTGATGGCGTTGCCGGCCCTGCTGCTGGTGGCGTTGATGCTCAGCGCACTGGGCCTGTTGCTGTCGAACGCGATCCGTCAGTTGGAGAACTTTGCCGGGGTGATGAATTTCGTGATCTTCCCGCTGTTTTTCCTGTCATCGGCGCTGTATCCGCTGTGGAAGATGCGCGAGGCCAGCGAGTGGCTGTATTGGCTGTGCGCCCTGAACCCGTTCAGCCATGCGGTGGAACTGGTGCGCTTTGCCTTGTATGAGCGCTTCAATCCGCTGGCGCTGGCGGTGTGCGTGGGGCTGACGCTGCTGTTCGCGCTGCTCGCGGTGCTGACCTTCAACCCCCAACACGCCGCCCTGCGCAAAACCGGGTAACAACACGATCCCAATGTGGGAGCGAGCCTGCTCGCTAAGACGGCGGTACATTCAATGAATGAGTTGACTGACACAACGCCTTCGCGAGCAGGCTCGCTCCTACAGGTGATCTTTTTTGAACTGGGTGAAATTACTACTTTAGTACTGGTTTCCCTGTCTATCGTCGCATTCCCAACGTCCTCCGACTGGCATGTAATAGGTCCATAACTATAAGGACTGAACCCATGCCGCGTGCCCGACGTCGCCTGTTGCGCCCTGTTCTCGCCGCCCTGTCACTGAGCCTGCTGCTGAGTACTGCACAGGCCGACACAGCGCTGTTCTCCACCGACGGCTATCGCATCGGCCTGTACCGCAGCCCGACGCCCGACCAGCTGCACGGCGCAACCATCGTCGACACCCGCGCCCTGCAGACGCTGCTCAGCCAAAACCCGCGCCCGGTGCTGATCGACGTCTACCGCCGTCAGTGGCTGCAAGGGCAATTCATCGAGGACCAGCCCCATGAAAACCTGCCCGGCAGCCATTGGCTGGCCAATACCGGCGACGGCGACCTGACGCCCGCCTGGCAGGATTATTTCTCCCGCAACCTGAAGTCACTGGCTGGCGGCGACCCGACGCACCCGCTGGTCTTCTATTGCCGCTCCGACTGCTGGTTGAGCTGGAACGCGGTCAAACGCGCAGCCACCATGGGCTATAAGACCCTGTATTGGTATCGCGATGGCCTGGACGCCTGGCAAGCGGCCAATCTGCCGGTTTCGCCGGCCACACCCGAGCCCTTTCCCTGAAGCTTTACGCGTGCGTGTAGTTGCCACACCATAATCAAAATAATGAGGTGAAAGGCCATGTACAAAATTCTGATTGCCGACGATCACCCGCTGTTTCGCGAAGCCATTCACAACGTCATCAGCGACGGTTTTGCCGGCAGCGAAGTGATGGAAACCGCTGACCTGGACAGCGCCCTGGCGCTGACCCGGGAACACGATGACCTCGACCTGATCCTGCTCGACCTGAACATGCCCGGCATGCACGGGCTCAATGGCCTGATCAACCTGCGCAACGAAGCACCGACCATTCCGGTGGTGATTGTTTCCGCCGAGCAAGACAAACAGATCGTGCTGCAAGCCATCACCTATGGTGCCGTGGGTTTTATTACCAAGTCTTCACCGCGCGCACAGATGACCGATGCCATTCAGCAAATTCTCAATGGCAATGTCTACCTGCCCCCGGACATCATCCGCACTGCCAAAAGCAGCACCCAACGGCGGATGAACGACACTCCGAGCTTCCCGCCCGAACTGCTCCAGGCCCTGACCCGCAAGCAACTGCAAGTGCTGGAGCGCATGACCAAGGGCGAATCGAACAAGCAGATCGCCTACACCCTGGAAATCGCCGAGACCACGGTCAAGGCCCACGTTTCGGCGATACTGCGCAAGCTCAATGTGCACAACCGGGTGCAGGCGATCCTGAGTGCCGGGGATATTGATTTCGGGTCATACCTGCGGCGTTGAATCAGAAAGACCGCGGCGCGCCTTTCGCGAGCAGGCTCGCTCCCACAAGGACAGCGATGTACCTGTGGGAGCGAGCCTGCTCGCGAAGGGAGCGCCACTTCATGGCCTGCCCAACAAATGACTCATCGCCGTCTTCAACTTCATCGGCCGCACCGGCTTGTGCATCAGGGTGTGGCCCAGTTCGCGGATCTGCTGTTTGAGTTCATTGCTGTAGTTGGCCGTGATCATCATCGCCGGGACCGGTGACGCGCGCCGGGCATTGATCCGGGCGACGGCGTCGACTCCGTTGCGGTCGTTGTCCAGGTGGTAATCGGCGATCAGCAAGTCGGCCTCGGCTTGGTAGTTGTCCACTTGCCGCGCCAGGTCTTCCTCCGACAGCGCCGTCACCACCCGACACCCCCACCCCTCCAGCAAGGTGCGCATGCCGGCACAGATGGTTGCGTCGTTGTCCAGTACCCAGATCCGTGCACCACGCAGGCGTTCAAGCATCGGCTCGCTCATCGGCAATGTCGGCGGCGGTTTCGGCGCGGTGTCGCTCAGCGGTACTTCGACCGAGAACATCGAGCCCCGGCCCGGCCACGAGCGCACATGTATGCGATGCCCGAGGATGCCGGCAATTTTCTCGACAATCGCCAGACCCAGGCCCAGGCCGCGATCCTGATCGGGGCGCTGCACGTCACCGCGCTTGAACTCCTGGAAAATCTCCTCCAGGCGATGCTCGGCAATGCCCATGCCGCTGTCCCAGACTTCGATCGTCAGGCACTGACGATGCCGCCTGCACCCCAGCACCACGCGACCACTGCAGGTATAGCGAATCGCATTGCTCAGCAGATTGCGCAGAATGCGCGCCAGCAACTGGATGTCGCTGCGCACCAGCGCCGAACAACCGATGAAGTGCAGTTGCAGGCCCTCGCTGCGCGCCACCTGGGTGTATTCGGCGGCCAGGTTGTCCAGCAGCTCACTGAGGGCGAACGGCGCGATGTCGGCCTTGATCACCCCTGCATCGAGCTTGGAAATATCCACCAGGGTGCCCAGCAGGTTTTCCACGTCTTCCAGGGAATTGCTCACGTTGCGCACCAGTATCTCGCTGGACATCGGCTCACGCCGTTCCAGCAAGGCACTGGTAAACAGTCGCGCGGCATTCAACGGTTGCAGCAGGTCGTGGCTGACGGCCGCAAGGAACTTGGTTTTCGACAGGTTGGCCTGCTCGGCTTCCTGCTTGGCCTCGCGCAAGCGTGACTCGACCAGGCGACGCTCATCGATCTCGCGCAGCAACTGATCGTTGAGGGTGGTCAATTCCGCCGTGCGTTCGCGTACCCGCAGCTCAAGGTTCTGATAGGCCTGATGCAGCGCCTCGGCGGTGCGGCGGCGTTCGGTGATGTCGCGGATCAGCACGAAAATCCCCACCACCTCGCCACTGGCCAGGCGGTTGGGCACATAGGAGCGCAGCATGTAGCGTTCCTGCTCGTTGACGTTGGTTTCGGCGAACTCGAAGGTCACGCTCTCGCCCGCCAGCGCCCTGGCCACGTAGGGTTCCAGCCGCTGGTAATGCTGTTCACTGTGCACTTCGCGCAAGCTCTGGCCGAGCATCACGCCTCGGGGCCAGCAGTACCACTCTTCGTAGACCTTGTTGGTGAACTCGTAGACCAGATCGGCATTGAGGTAGGCAATCAGTGCCGGCACGTGATCGGTGATCAGGCGAATCCAGTGTTCGCTTTCACTCAGCGCCTCGGCGTGCTGGTAGCGTTCGGTAATGTCGGTGAAGGTGTTGACGAAACCGCCGGTGGGCAGCGGATGGGTGCGGATTTCCAGGACCCGGCCATCGTACAGGCGCTGCTCGCACTCCCTTACCGGTCGTCCGTTGCCATCGCGACTGGCCGGGGTCAGCAGGTTCAATTCGCTGTCGGCGATCACTTCGGCAAACGGGCGATGGGCCGCCACCGGCGCCAGACCGCTCAACTCCAGGAAACGCCGGTTCCACAGCTCCAGAATGCCCTCGGCGTTGACCATTGCCACCCCTTGGGACAAGTTGTCGACCGCCCGTTGCAACAGATGCGACTTCTGCGCCACCGCCTGCTCACGGCGTACGGTTTCGCTGAGTTTGACGTCGGTAATGTCGGTGAACAGAATCACCCGCCCACCTTCCTGGGTCGGCCGCTCGCTGATTTGCAGCCAGCGCCCGTCCTGCAGGCGGTAAAGCAGGTTTTCGTCGGCATGCCCGCGCGGCTCTTCGGTGAACAGGCCGTTGTTCATCATCAGGCGCTTGACCTCGGTCAGGCGCATGCCGGCGTTGATCCGCATCCGGCTGTTGCTCCAGAACGCCTTGAAGCGACTGTTGAACAGCACGATGCGCTGCTCGGCATCGAACAGGACGAAGGCGTCGGAAATACTTTCGATGGCATCGATCAGGTGTTGATGCGCCGTTTCCGCGCGCAGGCGGGCTTCGCTGAGCAAATGATTACCGGCCTTGAGTTCCGCCATGGCCTGGTTCAGGGCATCGGTGCGTTCGCGCACTTGCTCGGCCAGCACCACCGAATGCTGGAATGCGGCGTACGGATCGTTGCCGCGGGTCACCCCGGACTCGACCCGTTCGATCAGCGCGCCATTGATGCGCTGCAGTTTATGGTTTTCGAGGCGCAGCCTGGCCAGCTCGGCCTGCAGCTCAGCGAGGTCCTGGGGCACGGCCACGGGCAATGGCAACGCCGGTGAAGGTCTGGTTGATGTGCATGCCATTGAACTGTTCTCCATAGGTGTTGAAACCCATCACCCGTTGCTCACGCAAAAACGCGCCGATCCGGTCAAGACTGCCGTCGTCTTCGAGTTCCAGACGCCGCAGGAAACAGTCGCAACCGATGGTCAGCAGCAAATCACCCAGGCGCTCCTGCAACCCCTCGAACAGGCTCTGCAGGTTCGGCAGCATCGGGCCCGGGGTCATCGCGGTGAGGACGATGCCGTTTTCCACGGCGCAGTAGAAACTCAGGCTCAGGTCCGGATGCACCTGCTGGATGGCCCGCACGTAGTACTGCTGGTTGATTCGCACCGCCAGCGGGTGCGCGGCGAAGACACGGTGATCGAGCTGCTCCACCGGCACGCCGATATGCCGGGCGTACTCGGCGGCTGCCGGCTCGGCATTGAGTTCGAAGACCCGGCGCAAGGCACTGTCGGCTCCGGTGACCACCAGTTTCTCGGCACGGGGCAACACGTGATGGGTGGTGAACACTTCGAAATCCAGCCAGGTATTGACCAGCACCACCACGGCCGCGCCGCTGTGAAACTCGCCATCGAAGTACACATGGGTATGTGTCAGGTAGTTATCGTCGCCGGCCGAGCCGCCGAAATGCGGAATGTCGCCCAAGGCCGCGCTCAAGGCCGCCAGGACCATTTCTTCGCGGCTGGACAGGCCATCGAGCAGGGTCAGGGCAAAGCTGTTGCCCTTGATCGGGGCCAGGGTGTTGCTGCGGCAGCCACTGACCAGGCGCTCGACCATTTGCTGGGCGTCGATCAGGCTGAAGTGCTCCATCTGGTCGATCAGCTCGATCGCGATGGAAAAGTGCCGATGATCGAAGCCCACCGCCGTCACGCAATTGCGCCCGTAGCCCAGCGGGGTAATCTCCCCGGCGCTGGTGCAGCCCACCAGGCGAATGCCGCCGAAGCTGTGCTGCAAGGCCTGGCCCAGCACCTGCAAGTCGTACTCGGCGGAACAGAAGAACAGCACGAACCCCAGGTGCGGATGCAACAACTGTCCTGCCAGTTCCTGCGCGACCTGCCGGGCATCGGTGGCCTGGGACATTGCACTGACGACGCCTTCGCTCTGCTGCATCCTTACCTCCCGCAGGTGCGTGTGTATGAGGCACGAGTGTACGAAGTCTGTGGGGGGCGACGAATGCTACTTGGGTAGCGGGTAGCCGCTTCGATGGGATGAGGCGGTTGGCGACCCTCGCCGCGATGCGCACGGCCAGGGTCACCTCCCGGGGGTTACCAGGTCAGCACCGCACCCACGGCAAAGGTGTCGGTGTCTTCGTTCTGGGCACTGGTGTCGTGGCCGTTGATTTCGAACTGGTTGTACTCGGCCACCAGCTTGAGGTTGTCGTTCACGTCATGGAACAACGCGATGCCGCGGGTCTCGTAGTCCGCGCCGCTGCCGACCACGCCGTTGCCATCGTCATTGGTCTTGCCGTAGGACAAGGCCAGGCGGTTCTTGCCCAGTTTGTAGGAGCCCTGCAACAGGTAGCCGTCGCTGTCGACGTTGCGCAGGGTCGGCTCGCCGGCATTGTTGGTGAAAAACGGGTTGATGCCCTTGGCCTGGAAACCCGACCCGGTGAGGGACAAGCCGCCCATCTTCGCCTGCACACCATAACCGACACCCTTGGAGGTGACGGTCTGGACCGAGGAATCGGTGTTGTCCGAGGTCTGATAGCTGCCGTTGACCCAGCTGTAGATCTTTGCCCCGGCCAGGTCGAACTGATAGGTGACTTCGCTCTCGGTACGCGGGTTTTCCTGATACGCCTTGCCCGTCGGGCTACTGTCGTTGGTGTCTACCGGGTCCATGATGCCTACCGCCACGCGCAGACCGTCGATCACCGGGGTGCGATAGGTGATCTGCGAGGTCGGGAACGGATACGGGTAACCGGTGCCGATGTTGCCGAACGACACCCCGCCGCCATCCACCAGCCCCAACGTATCGCTGACCTGACCGTAACCGGCGAGCATTTCGTCGAGCAGGATGTTGGAACGGGCGAACAGCCCGAAGTCTTTGCCGATCAGCACTTCGCCCCATTCCGGGTTGGCCACTGTGCCATAGAACTGGCGCACATCGATGGCCGTGTCGGTGCCGTTGGTTTGACTGTCGTTGATGGTGACCCAGAACGAGGCGCGGGCACCGAGCTTGAGATCGTCTACCTGCTTGCCCATGTTGAACCCCAGGTAGTTGGGCAAAAAGCCCATCTTCACCCGCGACTGCCGACGGTCGAACTGATCGCCGGCACGGTCGACATCACTGTTCACGTAAAAGGCGTTGATGTAACCGTCGGTGGAGAACGTGGTCTGGTCCTTGTCGTACAGCATGATTTCCGCCTTGGCCACCGGGCTCAGGCCAAGGGCAGACAGGCTGGCGATGACGGCTGGCAGAAAACGATGCGTGAAGTTCTTATTGTTGTGCATGGCGCGCTCCGAAACGGGGACTGAGTGTCGGAGGCGATTATCGAAACCTGACCGGCGGCGCCATACGCTGCCTTGGGGGTGGTTTTCAGCTGCTTTGGACTGGCCGGCGGTGCGTGGCCACTATGGCGTACGACCGCTGGTCAGCGAGGCTCGCCACTTAGGGTGTAGGCCTGCGGACCCCACTGGCATCCGCAGGTACCGGTACCGGTCAGGCGTTGGCTTTGAACAGCATGTAAGCGGCGACCACCACGCAGATGCTGGCGAACCCGACCTGCAAGCCCCGCGCCGGCACCCGCGCGCACAGCTTGCGGCCAACGATCATGCCGGCGATGCTGGCGCCGATGAAGGTGGCACCGACGCCGTCAATGCGCACGCCGGCATGGAAAGCGCCGATCACACCGATGGCGGAAATCAGGCTGATCACCATCAGCGAGGTGGCGACAATCCCGCGCATTTGCACATCAGTCAGTTGCTTGAAGGCCGGGACGATCAGAAAGCCGCCGCCTACTCCCAGCAAACCCGAGACCACGCCGGTCACCGCACCGAGTGCGGCGAGGGTCGCGGTGCATTTGGCGGTCCAGGAAAAGCGCCCGGTCTGTTGATCGAGCATGCAGCTCTTCTGGCCCCAGTTGGCCTGCCCATGATCGCTCGGGCCGTCACCCTTGCGCTCACGGCGCAACATCCGCCAGGCCACCATGACCATCAACAGGCTGAACAGGATCATCAGGATTTTTTCCGGCAACTGATGGGCGAAGTAGATGCCCACCGGCGAAAACACCGCACCCAGGGCCGCGATCAGCAGCGCCGCGCGATAACGCACCAGGCCATGGCGCAAACCATCGATGGCGCCGACCGCCGCCGCACTGCCCACCGCGAACAACGCCACCGGAGCGGCCTGGGTCATGCTCCAGCCCAGCCCCAACACCAGCGCCGGGACCGCAAGGATACCGCCGCCGGCGCCAGTCAAGCCGAGCACCAATCCCATCACTACGCCAAACAGACTTGCCAGCAACATAGGGAGCTCTCAATCGACCCTGGATACACGTGTCAGCCACTCGCGGCCCTTCAGCATACCGTTCCAGTAGAACCACGGTAGCAGGGTCGCCTTCAGCCACCATGCCGAGCGGCGCGGCACCGTCGGGTCAAGGGGAAAGGTCGGCAGCAGCTTGCCCGCATAACCGAACTCGGCGAGGATCACCTTGCCCTTCTCCACCGTCAGCGGACAGGAACCATAGCCGTCGTACTTCAGCGGCAGCGCTTGTTGCTTGCGCAAGGCCAGCAGGTTTTCGGCCACCACCACGATCTGCTTGCGCACCGCTGCGGCGGTTTTTGCATTGGTGGTGCCGCAGATGTCACCCAGCGCGAACACGCCTGGATAGCGCGGATGTTGAAGGGTGTGGGGATCGACCTCGCACCAGCCGACGGCGTCGGCCAGCGGACTTTGGGCGATGAAGTCCGGGGAAACTTGTGGTGGCACGACATGCAGCAGGTCAAAGGTCTTTGCCTGGCGGGTGACATTGCCATCGGCATCCTTGACGTCGAACCACGCGGTCTTCGCCGGGCCGTCGACCTTGACCAGATTCGAGTTGAACGCCAACCGGGCGTTGTACTTTTCGATGTACTTCATCAGTGGCGGGACAAAGGTCGCCACACCGAACAGTGCCACGCCCGCAAGATTGAATTCGACGTCAATGTTGTTCAGCACACGACTCTTGTTCCAGTGATCGCAGGACAGGTACAGCGCCTTTTGTGGCGCGCCCGCACATTTGATCGGCATGGCCGGCTGGGTGAACAGTACCTTGCCGCCACGCAATTTCTGCACCTGGTCCCAGGTGTAGGTCGCGTGCTGATAGCTGTAATTGGAGGTCACGCCATGCTGGCCGAGGGTTTCCTCCAAACCTTCGATTTTCTCCCAGGCCAGGCGCAGGCCGGGGCAGACGACCAGATTGAGATAGCTGACCGTGCGCGCGTCACTGAGGGTGAGTTGGCGCTTGTCAGGATCGATGCCGGTCACGGCAGCCTGCACCCAATTGGCCCCACGCGGCATCACCGACGCGGTCGGCCGCACAGTGTTTTCCACGTTGTATGCACCACCGCCGACCAGCGTCCAGGCCGGTTGATAGAAGTGCCGGGGGCTGGGCTCGATCACGGTGATGTTCAGATGCGGGCTACGCTTGAGCAGGCTGGCGACAAGGCCGATGCCCGCCGTGCCGCCGCCGATGACCACGATATCTGCACTGATGGATGGGCCCCAGTGTTGATCGTTCATTGCTTGTTCCTTTTGCTGCACGCAAATTTTCTTCCAGTCGCAACTCAGATCCTGTGGGAGCGAGCCTGCTCGCGAAGGTGGCAGGTCAGTCAATGACAATGTCGACTGACACTACGCTTTCGCGAGCAGGCTCGCTCCCACATTGGATCAGTGTGCTGGCTGGCATTCAGGGTTGAACCCAGCTTTTAAGCACGGCCCCGCAGTACAGCCCGGAGAGGGTTTTCATCACCTGGATCACTTCGTGACTGGCGAGACCGTAAAAAATGTACTTGCCTTCACGACGGGTCGCGACCAGTCCTTCGTCGCGCAGGACCCCCAATTGCTGGGACAGGCTCGGTTGGCGCACGCCGGTCATTTTTTCCAGCTCGCCTACGTTGCGCTCACCCTGGGTCAGCTGGCACAGGATCAACAGGCGATCCTCATTGGCCAGGGCCTTGAGCAGCGCGCATGCCTTGGAAGCCGAAGCGCGCAGTTGAGCGACTTCACATTCGGTCAGACTGGATTGCATTTGCAGGATGCCTTCATCGTCACTTAAGCTGTGAACATTATGTTTTTATGTAAAGTGTTGCAACCCATGACTGGTTTTTCCAACCCTGCACAGGTCCGTGTCCATGCCCGCGCTGATTGAAGCTTTCCTCGACCCTGCCTCCTCGACCTACAGTTATGTGGTTTACGAGGCCGATGGCGGGCAGTGTGCGATTGTCGACCCGGTGCTCGATTACGACGGTGCCGCCGGGCGCACCGCGACGACCCAGGCGGACAAAATCATCGCCTTCGTCCGTGCCCACAAGCTGCAGGTGCAATGGCTGCTGGAAACCCACGCCCACGCCGATCACCTGTCCGCCGCGCCTTATCTGCGGCGGGAGCTGGGCGGCAAGATCGCCATTGGCGAGTCGATCAGCAAGGTCCAGGACGTGTTCAAGGCGCTGTTCAATCTGGAGCCCTCCTTTCGCGTCGACGGCTCCCAGTTCGATCACCTGTTCGCCCCCGACGAATCGTTCATGATCGGCAATCTCAAGGCGACCGCCCTGCACGTGCCCGGCCATACCCCGGCGGACATGGCTTACCTGATCGACAATGATGTGATTCTGGTGGGCGATACGATGTTCATGCCGGACGTCGGCACCGCCCGCTGCGATTTCCCCGGCGGCAATGCCAACCAGATGTTCGCCTCGATCCACAAACTGCTGGCCTTCCCCGCCAGCGTGCGGCTGTACGTCTGCCACGACTACCCGCCTAATGGCCGCTCGCCCCAATGCATGACGACTGTGGGCGATCAACGCAAAGACAACATTCATGTGCATGACGGGATCGATGAAGCCGCGTTCGTCGGAATGCGCACACGACGTGATGCAGGGCTGGGCATGCCGACGCTGTTACTGCCGGCGATCCAGGTGAATGTGCGGGCGGGGAATTTGCCGCCGGCCGAGGGCAATGGCGTGACTTACCTGAAAATCCCTCTGAACAAATTCTGACCCTGTAGGAGCGAGCTTGCTCGCGAAAAACGCCAACGATAACGCGGCAAACCTGACGCCCCCCGGCGCCCTCAGGTTTTTCGCGAGCAAGCTCGCTCCTACGGCAACGTCAACCCATTGGCCGGCAACGGCAACGCCGTCTTGTAGCGCACCTGCTTGAGCGCAAAGCTCGAACGGATATTCGCCACCCCTGGCACCTTGGTCAGAAAGTCCATCATGAAGCGCTCCAGCGACTGAATGGTCGGCACCAGTACCCGGATCAGGTAGTCCGGGTCGCCGGCCATCAGGTAGCACTCCATCACTTCGGGGCGGTCGGAAATCGCCTCCTCGAAATGCTGCAACGCCTCCTCCACCTGCTTCTCCAGGCTGACGTGAATGAACACGTTCACATGCAGCCCCAGCAGATCGGCATCCAGCAGCGTCACTTGCTCGCGAATCACCCCCAGTTCTTCCATGGCCTTGACCCGGTTGAAACACGGTGTCGGCGACAGGTTCACCGAACGCGCGAGGTCGGCGTTGGTGATGCGTGCGTTCTCCTGAAGGCTGTTGAGAATGCCGATATCGGTACGGTCCAGTTTGCGCATGAGAAAAAACCACCTGTTTTTTATGTTTATGCAGTTTTTTTATCTGCAAATGGTCTTTAGCGCAACGAAACAGAGAGAAATATTCTTCTTGGGCGGGCCTATGATTGTTGTAGGACAAGATTTCATTTACCGAATGAAATCTGTCAGCTCACTACAAGAAATTCACAAGATCGAGCGTAGAAGCCATGACCCAAGCGTACGAACCGCTGCGCCTGCACGTCCCCGAACCCTCGGGCCGCCCAGGGTGCAAAACCGACTTCTCCTACCTGCACCTGACCGATGCCGGCACGGTGCGCAAACCCCAAATCGACGTTGAACCCGCCGACACCGCCGACCTGGCCCGTGGCCTGATCCGCGTGCTCGACGACCAGGGCAACGCCCACGGCCCCTGGGCTGAAAACGTGCCGGTGGAGATTTTGCGCAAGGGCATGCGTGCCATGCTCAAGACCCGCATCTACGACAACCGCATGGTGGTCGCCCAGCGTCAGAAAAAGATGTCGTTCTACATGCAGAGCCTTGGCGAAGAAGCCATCGGCAGCGCTCAGGCCCTGGCCTTGAACATCGACGACATGTGCTTCCCGACCTACCGCCAGCAAAGCATCCTGATGGCCCGCGACGTACCGCTGGTCGGCCTGATCTGCCAGTTGCTGTCCAACGAGCGCGATCCGCTCAAGGGCCGGCAGTTGCCGATCATGTACTCGGTCAAGGACGCCGGTTTCTTCACCATTTCCGGCAACCTCGCCACCCAGTTCATTCAAGGCGTGGGCTGGGGTATGGCTTCGGCGATCAAGGGCGACACCAAGATCGCCTCGGCGTGGATCGGTGACGGCGCCACCGCCGAATCGGACTTCCACACCGCCCTGACCTTCGCCCACGTATACCGCGCGCCGGTAATCCTCAACGTGGTCAACAACCAGTGGGCGATTTCCACGTTCCAGGCGATTGCCGGTGGTGAAGCCACCACCTTCGCCGGTCGTGGCGTCGGTTGCGGCATTGCTTCCCTGCGGGTCGACGGCAACGACTTCGTCGCGGTCTACGCCGCCTCTGCCTGGGCCGCCGAACGTGCGCGCCGCGGTCTCGGCCCGACCATGATCGAATGGGTCACCTACCGTGCCGGCCCGCACTCGACTTCCGATGATCCGTCGAAATACCGCCCTGCCGATGACTGGAGCCACTTCCCGCTGGGTGATCCGATTGCGCGCCTCAAGCAGCACATGATCAAGATCGGCCAGTGGTCCGAAGAGGAACACACCGCGGTCAGCGCCGAACTGGAAGCCGAAGTGATCGCCGCGCAAAAAGAAGCCGAACAGTACGGCACCCTCGCCGGCGGCCAGATTCCGAGCGCCGCGACCATGTTCGAAGACGTCTACAAAGAGATGCCGGAGCACTTGAAGCGCCAGCGTCAAGAGTTGGGGATCTGACATGAACGATCACAACAACAAAATCGAGTTGGAAACCGCCATGACCACGACCACCATGACCATGATCCAGGCCCTGCGCTCGGCCATGGATGTGATGCTTGAGCGTGACGACAACGTCGTGGTCTTCGGCCAGGACGTGGGCTACTTCGGCGGCGTGTTCCGCTGCACCGAAGGCCTGCAGGCCAAGTACGGCACCTCGCGGGTGTTCGACGCGCCGATTTCTGAAAGCGGTATCGTCGGCACTGCCGTGGGCATGGGCGCCTACGGTCTGCGCCCGGTGGTGGAGATCCAGTTCGCCGACTACGTGTACCCGGCCTACGATCAGATCATTTCCGAAGCCGCGCGTCTGCGTTATCGCTCGGCCGGCGAGTTCACCGCGCCGATGACCCTGCGCATGCCCTGCGGCGGCGGCATCTACGGCGGCCAGACCCATAGCCAGAGCATCGAGGCACTGTTCACCCAGGTGTGCGGTCTGCGCACCGTCATGCCGTCCAATCCCTACGACGCCAAAGGCCTACTGATCGCCTCCATCGAAAACGATGACCCGGTGATCTTCCTCGAGCCGAAGCGCCTGTACAACGGCCCGTTCGACGGCCACCACGACCGCCCGGTGACCCCATGGTCGAAACACCCTGCCGCACAGGTTCCGGACGGCTACTACACCGTACCGCTGGACGTTGCCGCGATCGCCCGTCCGGGCAAGGACGTCACCGTGCTGACCTACGGCACCACTGTCTATGTGTCGCAAGTCGCCGCTGAAGAAAGCGGCGTGGATGCCGAAGTCATCGACCTGCGCAGCCTGTGGCCGCTGGACCTGGAAACCATCACCAAGTCGGTGAAGAAAACCGGGCGCTGCGTGATCGTTCACGAAGCCACCCGCACTTGCGGTTTCGGCGCCGAACTGACGGCGCTGGTGCAAGAGCACTGCTTCCACTACCTGGAAGCGCCGATCGAACGCGTCACCGGTTGGGACACCCCCTACCCGCACGCGCAAGAGTGGGCGTATTTCCCAGGGCCGTCCCGTGTGGGCGCGGCGTTGAAACGGGTCATGGAGGTCTGAATGGGCACGCACGTTATTAAAATGCCGGACATTGGCGAAGGCATTGCAGAAGTTGAATTGTCGGTGTGGCACGTCAAGGTCGGCGACATGGTCGTCGAAGACCAGGTGCTGGCCGATGTCATGACGGATAAAGCGATGGTGGATATTCCGTCGCCGGTGCATGGCAAGGTCATCGCCCTTGGTGGCCAGCCGGGCGAAGTCATGGCGGTTGGCAGTGTGTTGATCAGCATTGAAGTCGAAGGCGCGGGCAACGTTAAGGAGTCGGCGCAACCGGCCCCTGTGAAAGAAGCGCCAGTTGCAGCACCGAAAGTCGAAGCCGTGATGGAAAGCAAACCGGTCGCTGCCGCAGCGCCGAAAGCTGCCGTATGCCAGGGCCCGATGGTCGCTCGCGAAGCCGATGAACGTCCGCTGGCCTCGCCGGCCGTGCGCAAACATGCGCTGGACCTCGGCATCCAGTTGCGCCTGGTGCGTGGCAGCGGCCCCGCCGGACGGATTCTGCACGACGACCTCGAAGCCTATCTGGCCCAGGGTCAGTCGAACGCTTCAGCGCCGGCCGCCGCCGCTTATGCCCAGCGTACCGATGAACAGCAGATCCCGGTGATCGGCATGCGCCGCAAGATCGCCCAGCGCATGCAGGACGCCACCCAGCGCGCCGCCCACTTCAGCTACGTCGAAGAAATCGACGTCACCGCCGTGGAAGAGTTGCGCGCACACCTCAATGAAAAACATGGCGCGACCCGCGGCAAACTCACGCTGCTGCCGTTCCTGGTCCGCGCCATGGTCGTTGCCCTGCGCGATTTCCCGCAAATGAACGCCCGCTACGACGACGAAGCCCAGGTCATCACCCGCCTCGGCGCCGTACACGTTGGCGTTGCGACCCAGAGCGATGTCGGCCTGATGGTACCGGTGGTGCGTCACGCCGAAGCCCGCAGCCTGTGGGACAACGCGGCGGAAATCGCCCGCCTGGCCACCGCCGCGCGCAATGGCAAGGCCGGCCGCGACGAGTTGTCCGGTTCGACCATTACCCTGACCAGCCTCGGCGCCTTGGGCGGCATCGTCAGTACGCCGGTGCTGAACCTGCCGGAAGTGGCGATTGTCGGCGTCAACAAGATCGTCGAACGGCCAATGGTGATCAAAGGCCAGATCGTGATCCGCAAGATGATGAACCTCTCCAGCTCCTTCGATCACCGGGTGGTCGACGGCATGGACGCGGCGCTATTCATCCAGGCCATCCGTGGCTTGCTCGAACAACCCGCTACCCTGTTTGTGGAGTAAGGCCATGCAAACTTTGCACACCACGCTGCTGATCATCGGCGGCGGCCCCGGCGGTTATGTGACGGCGATCCGTGCCGGCCAGTTGGGCATTCCTACCATTGTGGTGGAAGGCCAATCCCTGGGCGGCACCTGCCTGAACATCGGCTGCATTCCGTCCAAGGCACTGATTCACGTCGCCGAGCAGTTCCATCAGACCCGCCACCACAGCCAGCATTCGGCCCTGGGCATCAGCGTTTCGGCGCCGACCCTGGACATCGGCAAGAGCGTGGAATGGAAGGACGGCATCGTCGATCGCCTGACCACCGGCGTCGCGGCGCTGCTGAAAAAGAACAAGGTCCAGGTCATTCAAGGCTGGGCCAAGGTCATCGACGGCAAAACCGTGGAAGTCGGCGACACGCGTATCCAGTGCGAACACCTGGTGCTGGCCACCGGCTCCAAGAGCGTCAACCTGCCGATGCTGCCGATCGGTGGGCCGATCATCTCGTCCACCGAAGCCCTGGCGCCGACCTCCGTGCCCAAGCGCCTGATTGTGGTCGGCGGCGGTTACATCGGTCTGGAGCTGGGCATTGCCTATCGCAAGCTCGGCGCCGACGTCAGTGTCGTGGAAGCCCAGGAACGCATCCTGCCGGCCTACGACGCCGAACTGACCCAGCCTGTGCACGACGAACTGAAAAAACTCGGCGTGAAGCTTTACTTGAAACACAGCGTGCAAGGCTTTGATTCACAACAAAATACCTTGCAAGTTCTGGATCCGGACGGCGATACCCTGAACCTGGAAACCGATCAGGTGCTGGTGGCCGTCGGTCGCAAGCCGAACACCCAGGGCTGGAACCTCGAAGCGCTGAACCTGGACATGAACGGTTCGTCGATCAAGATCGACAACCGCTGCCAGACCAGCATGCGCAACGTCTATGCCATCGGCGACCTGAGCGGCGAACCGATGCTCGCGCACCGGGCCATGGCCCAGGGCGAGATGGTCGCCGAACTGATCAGCGGCAAAGCCCGCGAGTTCAACCCGACCGCCATCGCCGCCGTGTGCTTCACCGACCCGGAACTGGTGGTGGTCGGCAAGACCCCGGACGAGGCCAAGGCCGCCGGCCTGGACTGCATCGTGTCGAGTTTCCCGTTCGCCGCCAATGGCCGGGCCATGACGCTGGAGTCGAAAAGCGGCTTCGTGCGCGTGGTCGCCCGTCGCGACAATCATGTGATTATCGGCTGGCAGGCGGTAGGCGTTGGCGTGTCGGAGTTGTCGACGGCGTTTGCCCAGAGCCTGGAGATGGGGGCGCGGCTGGAAGACATCGGCGGCACCATCCATGCGCACCCGACGCTGGGTGAGGCGGTGCAGGAAGCGGCGTTGCGGGCACTTGGCCACGCATTGCACCTTTGATTCAGAGCGATTGATGGCGGCAATGCTGGCCTCTTCGCGAGCAGGCTCGCTCCCACTTTGGATTTATGGCGTTCACATAACCCGGTGGGAGCGAGCCTGCTCGCGAATTCTCAAGGTCAACGCGAATTATCTGTCCGTCATCCGATAGTCCGGGCTGCGAAATGGGCCCGGAATGAAGTATTGTTGTGCCCATCCGGAAAAACGTCAGAAGCCTTGAACCGTTTCGGCGGTTGTTAAGTGATAGAGGGTGTCATGGGTAACGAAAGCATCAACTGGGACAAGCTGGGTTTTGACTACATCAAGACCGACAAACGCTATCTGTCGTACTTTCGCAATGGCGAATGGGACAAAGGCACCCTGACCGAAGACAACGTGCTGCACATCAGCGAAGGCTCCACTGCCCTTCACTATGGCCAGCAGTGCTTCGAAGGCCTGAAGGCCTACCGTTGCAAGGACGGCTCGATCAACCTGTTCCGCCCGGACCAGAACGCCGCGCGCATGCAGCGCAGCTGCACCCGCCTGCTGATGCCGCACGTGTCCACCGAGCAGTTCATCGAGGCGTGCAAGGAAGTGGTGCGTGCCAACGAACGTTTCATTCCGCCGTACGGCACCGGCGGCGCGCTGTACCTGCGTCCGTTCGTGATCGGCGTGGGTGACAACATCGGCGTGCGTACCGCGCCGGAGTTCATCTTTTCGGTGTTTGCGATCCCGGTCGGCGCCTACTTCAAGGGCGGCCTGACCCCGCACAACTTCCAGATTTCCAGCTACGACCGCGCCGCGCCACAGGGCACCGGTGCCGCCAAGGTCGGTGGCAACTACGCCGCCAGCCTGATGCCGGGCTCCCAGGCCAAGAAGGCGCACTTTGCCGATGCCATCTACCTGGACCCGATGACTCACAAAAAGATCGAGGAAGTCGGTTCGGCCAACTTCTTCGGGATCACCCACGACAACAAGTTCGTGACCCCGAACTCGCCGTCGGTACTGCCGGGGATCACCCGCCTGTCGCTGATCGAACTGGCCAAGACCCGTCTGGGCCTGGAAGTGATCGAAGGCGACGTGTTCATCGATAAGCTCTCGGACTTCAAGGAAGCCGGTGCTTGCGGTACTGCGGCGGTGATCACACCGATCGGCGGCATCAGCTACAACGACCACCTGCACGTGTTCCACAGCGAAACCGAAGTCGGCCCGATCACCCAGAAGCTCTACAAAGAGCTCACCGGCGTGCAAACCGGCGACATCGAAGCGCCAGCAGGCTGGATCGTCAAGGTCTGACCTGACGCCAGACGCACAAAAGCCCCCCATCGGGTGACCGATGGGGGGCTTTTTAATTGCAATGTACTACCTGTGGGAGCGAGCCCGCTCGCGAAGACGGCAGCACATAAAAAACACAATTGGCTGAAGGACCGCTACCGACCTGTCAGCGAATGCCCTCGGACTCAACCCGAGCCGCCACAGTCCGCGCCCTGTTACCACGGTTTTCAACCGCCAACGGCAACTCAACCCCGAACCGCCCCGCCATCTCCTTGCGCCCCAACGCCGTCAGCGCCAGCGCGCGACTGTCCAGGTCCTGCGTCACCCACTTGCGCTTGAGTGCCGTTTGCAGCAACGCCGCGCCCAGCGATCCACCCAGATGCGGCCGGCGCATGCTCCAGTCCAGGCATGGGCAGGCAAAGCGGCGGCGCAAAGTACTCAAGTCCTGCACCTCGACCCCAAGCCCCTGAAACATTGCCGTACCGCTGTCACTCAAGCGATAGGCCTGTTCGTCGGTTTCCTCAAGCCAGCCTGCCTCGAGCATCCGGTCATGCAGCAGCACGGCCAGGGTGCCTGCCATGTGGTCGTAGCAGGTGCGGGCAAATTGCAGGCGATCCGGGGTATTCGGCTGGAAGGCCGGCGCGGTGTTGCGCCCGATCACCATCAGCGCTTCCAGGGCCTGGGCCACGCGCTTGTCCGCCAGGCTGTAATAGCGGTGACGTCCCTGAACGTGCAGGCGCACCAGCGCCAGTTCCTTGAGTTTGGCCAGATGGGCACTGGCGGTCGACGCGCTGACTTCGGCCACCGCCGCCAGTTCGGTACTGGTGCGGGCGTGGCCGTCCATCAGTGAACAGAGGATTTTCGTCCGCGCCGGCTCAGCGATGCCTGCCGCCACCTGCGAGACGCCAATGTCGTGTTGTTCTGCGCTCATATTTCGCTCCCGGACGAATCAACGCCCTTTCGGACTGGAGATAGTAGCAACACTTTCCAACAACAGAAGGCTGCGACCCATGGACCCGATCATCGCTGCGACCCATGCCGATCCTTATCCCTACTATGCACAACTGCGGGCCGAGGGTGGGCTGGCCTTTCATCCGCGGCTGAACATGTGGGTGGCCAGCAGCGCCCGGGCGGTGACCGCCGTGCTGGCGCATCCCGACTGCCACGTTCGCCCCGCGCAGGAGCCAGTCCCCAGGGCGATTGCCGATGGCATGGCCGGCCAGGTGTTCCGCCAATTGATGCGCATGAATGAGGGCGAGCGCCAGCGCTGTCCACGGTCGGCGATTGCGCCGGGGCTGGAGTTGGTCGATGCGCGGGAAGTCGAGGTTCTGGTCAACGCCCGGTTGATCACCGCCGACGCCGCCGGGTTGTACAACGCCATGTTCCGTGGGCCGGTGTGCGTGGTGGCGGCGTTATTGGGATTCACCCCGGCTCAGGGCCGCGTCATCAGCGAACTGACGGCGGATTTCGTGGCTTGCCTGTCGCCCTTGAGTAGCGCGGCACAGCTGACCGCCGCCCACGCTGCCGCCGAACAACTGGGTGGCTACTGTGTCGAGCTGTTGGCCGACCCGGACAACCGCAGCCACCTGCTTGCAGGCATCCGCCAACGTTTCGCGTCTGACCCATTGCAAACGCTGATCGCCAACCTGATCGGCCTGTTCTCCCAGACCTTCGAGGCCACTGCCGGGTTGATCGGCAACGCCGTGCTGGCATTGATCCAGCATCCGTCGTTGCGCAGTGAATCAACCCCGGTTGAAGACCTGCTGGCCGAAGTGCAGCGCTTCGACCCGCCGGTACAGAACACCCGCCGCTTCGTCGCCGCCGCCTGCGAGATTGACGGAGTGAGGCTCAATGCCGCAGACGTGATCCTGGTGCTGCTGGCCTCGGCCAATCGCGACCCGCAGCTCAACGACAACCCCGACGCCTTCCTGCTCGACCGCCCGAACCGGCGCAGCTTCACCTTTGGTGCGGGGCGCCATCAATGTCCGGGGCAACGGCTGGCATTGAGCATTGCCGGCGCTACGCTCAAGCAGCTTCTGGCGATGAGGCCGGCACTGGACCAGCTGAAACGGGAATACCGCCCCTCCGCGAATGGACGAATTCCGCTGTTCAGCGTTTGACCGAAGGTTCGGCCCTCAACGCCCCTCAAGCAGTGCGATATTCGACAGTCAGGTGAGACAACTCATGGACCGGCGCCAGGCGTTCGCGAATGGCGTCGGCACTGACATCGGCCGTCGCCACAACGCTGACAATCGCCGCCCGTGCCTGCGGGCCGACCTGCCACACATGCAGATCGCTGATACGCACATCGTCCGACGACTCGAGCAGTTGACGAATCTCATCGGCAACCTGTGCGTCGGTGACATCGAGCAATACCGCAGCGCTGTCACGCATCAGGCCAACGGCCCATTTTGCGATGACGATGGCACCCACGATGCCCATCACCGGGTCCAGCCACACCCACCCCAGATATCGCCCGGCCAGCAATGCGGCAATCGCCAGTACCGAAGTCAAGGCGTCGGCCAATACATGGACATAGGCCGAGCGCAGGTTGTTGTCGTGATGGTGATGATGACCGTGGTCATGACTGTGCCCGTGATCATGGCCATGATGACCGTGGTCGCCCGCCAGCAAAAAGGCGCTGACAATATTTACCGCCAACCCCACCACCGCAATCACTGTCGCTTCGGTGAAGGCCACTGTGGTGGGCTGAAACAGGCGAAAGACCGACTCACCGGCGATGCCGATCGCCACCAGCCCCAGCACCATGGCCGAGGCAAAACCCGCCAGATCCCCGACCTTGCCGGTGCCGAAGCTGTAACGCGCATTGTTGGCATTGCGCCGTGCGAACCCATAGGCCGCCGCCGCGATGCCCAAGGCCCCGGCGTGGGTGGCCATGTGAAAGCCATCAGCCAGCAACGCCATGGAACCGGTAATGTAACCGGCAGCAATTTCGCCAATCATCATCACAAACGTCAGCGCCACCACCCATAAGGTGCGGCGGGCGTTTTCATCATGGGAGGCGCCGAGAAACACGTGGTCGTGGGAAAAACGTGAAGCCTGTGGTGTCAGTGTCATGGGATTCAGGCCTCTATTTGGCATAACGACGGATGGCCAACAGCAAGTCTTCCACGCCCTGGGCGCGCTCTTCCTCACTCAGGTCTGGATGGGCGACGTGCTCACGGGCGTGGGCGTCGATGAACTGCTCCAGCAGACCATTGACCGCACCCCGGATGGCGGCCACCAGATGCAGGGTCTTGGCGCAATCGGCATCGGACTCGAGCGCCCGCTCCACGGCTTCCACCTGGCCGGCAATGCGCCTCACCCGTTTGATCAGGTCATCCTTGTGTTCGTGAATGTGCGACATACCTATACCCCCTACCCCTATATTATGCGTAGGATCGCCGATAGAGCGGAGCCTGGCAAGGCACAAGCAGATAATCGGTCGGCCTGGCGTGACTTCGACTTCCGCCAGCCCGTTGGCCGCTAAACGTTCAGGTTCAACACTCCAACTGCCCAATCCGTCCAGCATCCGGCCAGAACAACGCCGCCTGCCCCACGCGCACACCCTGCCGGTCGATGAGCGTCCACACCTTGCCCTCATGAATCATGAAGGCATTACCCTCCCGATCCACCCGATAGCCACTGTAACCATGGGCAATGCCATGGGCCGTGACCTGCTCCAGCAGGGTCTGGCGCACCGCGCGGTCCAGTGGCGAGGCGCTGAACCGTGAAGGCATGCCCAGAAATTCCGGGCGCGGGTACTTGAAGCAGACCAGCGCCTGTTCATTGGCGTAGAAGAACAGCGGGTCGCCTTCAGTGCCGTGGGCCAGCAAACTGTAGGGCGCGTCGGCGTGCAGCCAGTGCAGTCGCTTCAGCCCGGTCAGCGCTTGCGGGGCCGGCAGGGGTTCGCCGGTCCAGTGCCGAAAAGACTCGTCCAGCAATTCGATGGCCTGGATGTACTCATTGATTGGCAACTCGCCCTCTCCTCTTGCGGTCATGGTTTCAATCCCGGCCCAGCCTATCCAAAGCGACCTGAAAAGTCCTGCTGCCCGACCGATTGGTTACACCGTGTTAAAACAGTCATGACCGGTAGTGCGTTTATCCCGCAGGACTTTCTCCATAGAGTCACCCGGATCATGGTGAACAACGAGGCTCGACTAATGCAAACCCGACTGGACAAGGCACTGAGTGTTTTTGCGCGGGCAGACCTGCTGCAAGGTCCCACACCCATTCAGCGCGCCGCGCGACTCGAACAGCTGCTGGGCCTGGACAGACAGGGTATCGGCCTGTTTCTCAAACGCGACGACCATATGCTGATCGGCGCGGGCGGCAACAAGCTGCGCAAGCTTGAATTCCATATCGGCGCGGCGCTGCAAGCCGGGGTCGATACGATCATTACCGTGGGCGGCATCCAGTCCAATCATGCCCGCCTGACCGCCGCGGTATGCGCCCGACTGGGCATCGCCTGCGAGTTGTTCCTGACCCGGGCCGTGGCCAAGACCGAGGTGGATTACGAGCTCAACGGCAACGTGCTGCTCGACCAGTTGTTCGGCGCGCAAATACAGGTGTTTGCCCGCGGTACCGACTCACTGGCCAAGGCCCAGGCCAGGGCGGCGCAGCTTCGGGACGCCGGGCACAAGGTCATGGTGCTGCCAACCGGTGGCTCGACGCCCCTGGGCAGCCTCGGGTATGCCCGCTGTGCAGGGGAAATCGCCCGGCAAGAGGCAGAGCTGGGCCTGACCTTCAATCAAGTGGTGGTCCCCAACGGCAGCGCCGGGACCCATGCCGGGCTGGCGGCGGGTTTCCAATTGCTTGGCCGGGGCGCGTCTCTGGTCAAGTCGTTCTCGGTGCTGTCCGACCAGGAGTCTTCAACGGCGAGAACCCTGCAACTGACCCGCGAGACATTGGCGCTACTGGACAGCAACGCCGAAGTTCGGGCTGACGAGCTGGTGATTGACGGCAGCCAGCTGGGTACCGGCTATGGCCTGCCAACCGTCGCCATGCAGGACGCGGTAAGCTTGATGGCGCGTGCCGAAGGCCTGCTGGTCGACCCGGTGTATTCCGGCAAGGCCTTTGCCGGATTGCTGGCCGACCTGCGGCAAGGGCGCTTCGCCCCCGGGGACAATGTGCTGTTCATCATGACCGGCGGAACACCCGGCCTGTATGCGTACCGGGAAACCTTTCAAGCCTGACGGTCAATCATCCCGCGTCAGCACTTCCAGCAATTCGATTTCGAAGATCAGGTTCGAGTTCGGCGGGATCTTGCCCATGGTGCGCTCGCCATAGGCAAGATGCGCCGGCACCAGCAACTTACCCACAGTTACTGCTAAGGGATCAGTCGCGGGGCTTAGTACCAATTTTGCCGGTATACGGATTTACATTACCCCGGGTGGTGTAGTTGTTGTTCTTGGTCGCATCCGGATTTGTAGCGTGCGAGGGCCGGACATAGGTTCCGTTGCTACGGGTGTATCCGCTAATAGCATGATCCGAGCGGCTACTTGTGAGGTTGTAGGAAGAGCTATGCCCAGTGCCATAGCTGCCACTGTGACTGCTACCACGGGCGAACGTATTTCCCGACACTGCTGCAGATACAAATGCCGCCAAAATCAAAATCTTTTTCATCTCGCTTCCCTGAAGATACGTGGGATATCCACCATTGATAGCCTTATGATATCACCAATAAATCCTTCCAGATTTACCTGGCCCTTTCAGTTACGAGATGTAGCGGTAAAGTGACTAATTCGTAAATGGATATGGTTGTTCGGTCTCGAGTCAATCATCCCGCGTCAGCACTTCCAGCAATTCGATTTCGAAGATCAGGTTCGAATTCGGCGGGATCTTGCCCATGGTGCGCTCGCCATAGGCCAGATGCGCCGGCACCAGCAACTTGCGCTTGCCGCCGACCTGCATACCCAGGATGCCCTGGTCCCAGCCCTTGATCACACGTCCGGTGCCGATCACGCACTGGAAGGGCTTGCCACGACTCCAGGAAGAATCGAATTCGCTGCCGTCCTCCAGCCAGCCACGGTACTGGGTGGTGATCAGTGCGCCTTTTACGGCGGCTTTTCCGTCACCCGGCTGAAGATCGATTACCTGAAGCTCGTCATTCATAGAATTCACTCGTATGCTCATTGGCCCTCAAGGGCCCGATGGGCGCCGTTTTCCCAGATTTACCCTCGATTGGCAACCATTGCCGTCTCCGCGGGCGGCGTTCAAAGCGGCTTGCTGAACTAAAATGATCAACAATTACCCCTACGGTTCACCGCCCTGATGGCCACCCCCGAATGATCCAGCTCTGGACCAGCGTCATCCTTGGTTCAATGACGCTCAGCCTGATCGTTGTGCTGGTCTGGCGCGAGCGCTTGCTGCAAAAGCGACTGGCAGAATATCGCACGATCATCAACAGCCTGTCCGAGGGCCGGAACATCCACCAGGAAGGCGATGCCGAGCGCTACAAGCGCAGCCAGTATTTCGCTCGTATCGGCACCTGGGACTGGGACGTCGACACCGACCGGCTGTACTGGTCGGAAGCCATCTTCGGCATGTTCGGCTTCAAGGTCGGCGAAGTGACGCCCTCCTATGCCCTGTTCTGCTCCTGCGTGCACCCGGACGACCGGCTCAGGGTGCGGGCCGGCGAATTGCGCTGCCTGGAAACCGGCGAAAACCATGATGAGGAATATCGCGTGGTCTGGCCCGACGGAACGATCCGCTGGCTGCGGGAAACCGGCAATGTGGTCAAGAACGACCACGACGAAACGATCAAGATGATGGGCGTGGTACGCGACATCACCGAAGAAAAGGCCTCGGCCAATTACCTCAAGCACCTGGCCCACTACGACCCTTTGACCGGCCTGCCCAATCGCCTCGTGCTCGAAGAGCGCCTGTCCGAAGCACTGGAACAGGCGCGCACCAGCGCCACGCGGGTGGCGCTGGTGTTTGTCGATCTCAATGGCTTCAAGGCCATCAACGACCGCTATGGCCATGCGGCCGGCGACCGGGTGCTGGTCACAACCGCCACGCGGCTCAAGCGCATTCTGCGCGGCACCGACACCGTCGCCCGGATCGGTGGCGACGAATTCGTGGTCATCCTCCAGGACTTGCCCCAAGGTAAAAGCCTGCAAGATGAAGCGCGCACCATCTGCCAGAAAATCTTCGTCGAACTCTCCCCGCCCGTCGCCATCGGCAACGACCAGCGTCATATCGGCACCAGCCTTGGTGTCGCTGTGTTCCCCGACCATGCGCCGAGCATCGACCGCTTGCTGCACATTGCCGACCTGGCGATGTATGAGGCCAAACGCAGCGGGAACAATCAGTATCGGTTGGGCACCGAGAGCGTGGTGCGGGCACACAGCCAGTAGCGCGATTTCGGCGGGTGCCGGCTCGCGTTACATGACTGTTATCATAATAATGTCTCTAACTGTACCGGCAACCTTGAGGGGCACCCGGGTAGGCTGCTCAAAACACCATCGGAGCTCGCCATGCATATCGCCATCCTGACCTTTGACGGCTTCAACGAACTGGACTCGCTGATCGCCTACGGCATGCTCAGCCGGGTTGCCCTGCTCGGGGACAAGGATTGGCGCGTGAGCATTGCGTCACCGACTGCAAGGGTCACGTCGATGAACGGTTTGACCATCGACGCGCACATCGGTCTCGCCGAGGCCTGTCAGGCGGATGCGGTGCTGGTGGGCAGTGGCCGCAAGACCCGGGAAGTGGCCGCAACCCCAGGGATCATGGAGCAACTGCAATTCGATCCCGCACGCCAACTGCTGGCGGCCCAGTGTTCCGGCACCTTCCTGCTGGCCAAACTCGGCCTGCTCGGGGATGCCCCGGCCTGCACCGATGCCATCAGCAAGCCCTGGGTAGTGGAAGCCGGGGTCAATGTCGTCAACCAGGCCTTCTACGCCAACGGCAACATTGCCACCGCGGGTGGCTGCCTGGCGTCGCCGTACCTCGCGGCCTGGATCCTGGCCCGCTTGAAAGACCGCGAAACAGCCCGGGAAGTGCTGAACAATTTTGCCCCTGTGGGTGAGAAGGATGAGTATGTGGCCCGGGGCATGGCGCATATCGAGGCGTTTATCTGATCGCTTGGCCACCCAGCCTGACGCAGGCACGGTCCTGCCCCAAATGCATTGATCCACTTTGCACATCAATGCATACCAACAATGCAATTAACATATCGATGCCCCTACTCCACTATCCACCCCAATAAGAACCGTGCGCCGCGTCCAATCGGTGCACGTCATAAAAGCGGTGGAGTACACGTCAATGACAGCATCAATCCAACGGCCCGCGACTACCGGTCGCTCCCGGGCCAGCGCGATCTTCCGGGTCACCTCGGGCAACTTCCTCGAACAATTCGACTTCTTCCTTTTTGGTTTCTATGCCACGCAGATCGCTGCCGTGTTCTTCCCGGCCAGCAGCGAATTCGCCTCGCTGATGATGACCTTCGCCGTGTTCGGTGCAGGCTTTTTGATGCGTCCGTTGGGCGCCGTGGTGCTGGGTGCCTATATCGATGATGTGGGCCGACGCAAAGGGCTGATCGTGACCTTGTCGATCATGGCCAGCGGCACCATCCTGATTGTGCTGGTGCCCGGATACGAAACCATCGGTTTGTTCGCCCCGGCCCTGGTGCTGATCGGGCGGCTGCTGCAAGGCTTTTCCGCCGGTGCGGAATTGGGTGGCGTGTCGGTGTATCTCGCCGAAATCGCCACACCCGGCCACAAGGGCTTTTTCACCAGTTGGCAGTCGGGTAGCCAGCAAGTGGCAATCATTGTCGCCGCCGCGCTGGGCTATGCCTTGAACCAGTGGATGGCACCGGCTGTGATTGCCGATTGGGGCTGGCGGATTCCGTTTTTCGTCGGCTGCATGATCGTGCCCTTCATCTTCCTGCTGCGCCGCAACCTGGAAGAAACCGAAGAGTTCGCCACCCGTAAACACCGTCCGGGCATGGGTGAAGTGTTCCGCACCCTGGGGCAAAACTGGCTGATCGTGTTCGCAGGCATGATGATGGTCGCCCTGACCACCACCGCGTTCTACCTGATCACGGTATACGCACCGACCTTCGGTAAAACCGTGCTGCAGCTGAGCACGTCCGATGCGTTGCTGGTGACGTTGCTGGTCGGCGTCTCGAATTTCATCTGGCTGCCGATTGGCGGTGCTCTCTCGGACCGTATCGGTCGACGCCCGGTGTTGATCGCCATGGCCTTGCTGGCCATCGCCACCACCTACCCGACGCTGACCTTTCTGGTCAACGCGCCCAGCTTCATCCACATGCTGCTGGTCTTGCTGTGGCTGTCGTTCATCTACGGCCTGTACAACGGCGCGATGATCCCGGCGCTGACGGAAATCATGCCCGTGGAAGTGCGCGTCGCCGGGTTCTCGCTGGCGTACAGCCTGGCTACGGCCGTGTTCGGCGGGTTCACTCCGGCGATTTCGACCTTGCTGATCCAGTACACCGGCGACAAGGCTGCGCCGGGTTACTGGATGAGCTTTGCAGCATTGTGCGCGCTGTGCGCGACGCTTGTGCTCTATCGCCGAGCCTCGACTCCTCTGCAAGCGGTGGCGTCATGAACCTGTCCTTCATCGAGAACATGACCATGAAAAAACCGTTCAATCTGGCCACCCTCGCGTTGGTGGCCAGCCTGGGCTTGAGCGGCATTGCCCAGGCTGAAGAGATCCGCGTGATGACCTCCGGCGGCTTCACTGCGGCCTACAAGATTCTCGGGCCGAAGTTCGCCGCCGCCACCGGCAACACCCTCGACACCGCGCTCGGTCCATCCATGGGCAAGGCGCCAGAGGCGATTCCCAATCGCCTGGCCCGCGGAGAGCAAGCCGACGTGGTGATCATGGTCGGCTACGCACTGGACGATCTGATCAAACAAGGCAAAGTCGATCCCGCTTCAAGAGTCGAACTGGCAGATTCGCGCATTGGCCTGGTCGTGCGCGAAGGGGCACCGAAACCGGATATCAGCAATGTCGAGGGTCTGAAAAAGACGCTGCTCGAGGCTGAATCAGTGGCCTACTCCGACAGCGCCAGTGGCGTTTACATCGAACAGCAGCTGTTCAAACGCCTGGGTATCGAAGACCAACTCAAGCCCAAGTCGACCATGGTCCCGAAAATCCCCGTGGGTTCGGTGGTTGCCACTGGCGATCATCAACTGGGCTTCCAGCAAGTCAGCGAGTTACTGCCAGTGCCGGGGGTCAGTTTCGTGGCGAAAATTCCGGAGTCAGTGCAGTCGGTTACCCGGTTTGCCGCCGGTATCCCGGTAGGAGCACAGCACCCGGCCGAAGCCAGAGCCTTGCTCGAATATATGGCTTCGGCCCAGGCTCAACCGGACGTAAAATCGACCGGACTGGACTCGGTCAGCCACTGACCGACGGCTGCAGGACTTTCATCTCCACCACCAGCCGTTCCAGTTCAAGTGCCGCCGGGGTCAGTGTTCGACCCCGGCGCTTGATCAGACCGACGCTGCGCATCACTTGCGGATCCGTCAACGGCACCCGCGTCAGGATCGGGTGATCCGCTGCCGGCATCGCCATCAGCGGCACCGCCGCTACGCCCAGCCCGGCCTCCACCAGACCGATCATGGTGGTCACGTGGCGGGTTTCGCAGATACTCGGCCGCTGCGGCACCACGCCAGTCAACGCCTGATCCAGCAGAAAGCGGTTGCCCGAGGTTTTATCCAGCGAGATGTAATCCTGCTGATAAAACTCGTTCCAGGTGACACTGCGTCGCCCCGCCAGCGGATGATCGCGCCGGCACGCCACGACATACCCCTCTTGCACCAAGGGCTCGAAATCCACTTCGGCTTCCAGCGTGCCCATGAAACTCAGGCCGAAATCCGCTTCGCCATTGACTACCGCGCTCAACACTTCGTGGGCGCTGGAGTCCAGCACCTTGACCTTGATCTTCGGAAACTGCCGGTGATAGTGCGCGATCACCCGCGGCATGAAGTAGTAAGCCGCCGAGGGTACACAGGCGACCGTGACGTGACCGAGCCGGGTCGAAGCGACTTCACTGATGCCCAGCAATGCTACGTCCAGATCGTCCAGAAGGCGCTCGACGCTGGGCATGAAACCCCGTCCGGCCTGGGTCAGGCTGACCTTGCGCGTGGTGCGTTCAAACAGCTTCACACCCAGGGCGTCTTCGAGCTTTTCAATCCGCCGGCTCAAGGCTGGCTGGGATATCCGTACGGAATCGGCCGCCTTGCGGAAGCTGCCCTGCTCGACCACGGCACGGAAGGCTTGCAGGTCATTGAGGTCGAAGTTGATTGCCATGGAGTTGCTCGGAAACGAAGCTGATTGATCAGCAAATTCTATAAATGTAACTAATTAATGCAAATTGTAACATCTGAACCCGGGCGCTTTGCTGACGTCGAAGGGCTCAGCCTTTATTCTTGTCCTCCCCGTTGTACCGAGTTCTGGAGTTTTCTCATGCCCCAAGAAGGCAACCTGCTACAAGCCGCTGTCGTGTTTCTGTTGGCGGCCGTGCTCATCGTTCCGTTGGCCAAACGCCTGCAACTGGGGGCGGTCCTGGGTTATCTGTTTGCCGGTGTGATCATCGGCCCGTCGGTGCTGGGCCTGATCGACAACCCGCAAAGCGTCGCGCACATTTCCGAACTCGGCGTGGTGTTGTTGCTGTTCATCATCGGTCTGGAGCTGTCGCCGCGACGTTTGTGGGTCATGCGCAAATCCGTGTTCGGCGTGGGTCTGGCGCAAGTGTTGCTGACCGGCTCGGTGATTGGCGTGGTGGCGCTGTGGATCTTCGGCCAGCCATTGAACACGGCGATTGTCCTGGGCCTGGGCCTGGCGCTGTCGTCCACGGCATTCGGCCTGCAAAGCCTGGCTGAACGCAAGGAGCTGACCAGCCCCCACGGGCGGCTGGCGTTCGCGATTCTATTGTTCCAGGACATCGCTGCAATCCCGTTGATCGCCATGGTGCCGTTACTGGCCGGCGGCGATCACGCCACCACGGCCGGCGAAGACCTGAACCATGGCCTGCAAGTGCTGGTCAGCATCGCCGTGGTGGTGATAGGTGGGCGTTATCTGCTGCGGCCGGTGTTTCGCATAGTCACCAAAACCGCACTGCCGGAGGTCTCCACCGCCACGGCGCTGCTGGTGGTGATCGGCACCGCTTGGCTGATGGAGCTGGCTGGCATTTCAATGGCCCTGGGCGCATTCCTCGCCGGCCTGCTGCTGGCGGACTCCGAGTATCGCCATGAACTGGAAGCCCAGATCGAGCCGTTCAAGGGCCTGTTGCTGGGGCTATTTTTCATCAGCGTCGGCATGGGCGCGAACCTGAGCCTGTTGCTGAGCATGCCGGTCGCGGTGCTGGGCCTGACCCTGCTGCTGATCGCAATCAAACTGCCGCTGCTGTTTGTTGTCGGTCGATTGGCCGGCGGCTTGAAGAAGGTCAGTGCGATCCGCCTGGGCATCGTGCTGGCGGCCGGTGGTGAATTTGCCTTCGTAGTGTTCAAGATCGGTCGCGATCACGGGCTGTTCGCCGCAGAACTCTATGACTTGCTGGTGTTGACCATCACCCTGTCCATGGCCGTGACGCCGTTGTTGCTGCTGGTTTGCGCGCGGTTGGTCAGCCCGAAAGTGCAACCGGTGGAAGTGCCGGAGAAATTCCGCGAAATCGACGCCGACGCACCACGGGTGGTGATCGCCGGCATGGGCCGCATGGGCCAGATCGTTGCGCGGATCCTGCGCGCACAGAACATCAAGTTCGTGGCCCTCGACACCTCGGTGGAAACCATCGAGCTGTCCCGCAGCTTTGGTGGCGTGCCGGTGTTCTACGGCGACCCGATGCGCCCGGAAATCCTCAGCGCGGCCAAGGTCGGGGAAGCCGAGTTTTTCGTGATCGCCACCGACGACCCGGACACCAACATCAAGACCGCCGAGCTGGTGCACAAGCTCTACCCGCATATGAAAATCATCGCCCGTGCCCGTAACCGTCAGCATGTGCACCGGCTGATGGACGTCGGCGCCCACGCCGTGCGCGAAACCTTCTATTCGAGCCTGGAAATGAGCCGCAAAACCCTGATCGGGCTGGGATTGACCCAGGCCCAGGCCGATGCACGGATCAAACGCTTCAAGCAGCACGACGAAGAGGTGCTCGAGGCCCAGCATGCGGTGTATGACGACGCCGTGAAAGTGATGCAGACGGCAAAGGAAGCGCGAGTCGAACTGGCGAAGTTGTTTGAGTCCGATCAACTGGAAGAGGAGTCGGCCAGGACTTGAGGTGAATTAAAGGGTGTCTTCGCGAGCAGGCTCGCTCCCACACTTGATCTCGGTTGCCCACAAACTGTGTGCCTGGCAGAGACCTCTTGTGGGAGCGAGCCTGCTCGCGAAGAACGATGACACGGTGTGATGGAATAACCACAATTTCAAAGGAACCAGCATGGCCGACCAACCTGCCCCTGCTCTGAAGGAAATCTTCAACACCGAGCGCCTCAGGCACATCGCCTGCGAGATGACCGCGGTCTATCCGGCATTCGAGGCCAAACGCTTCCTGAAGCTGGCCCAAACCGGCCTGGCAGACCTCAGCGTCATGCAGCGCATGGCCCGGGTCAGTGAATGCCTGCACGCCGTGCTGCCCCTGGACTATGAAGCGTCACTCAAGGTGCTGCGCGCCCTCGCCCCGCGCCTCAACAGCGGCTTCGTCAGCATGTGCCTGCCGCACTATGTCGCCACTTATGGGGCCCATGCGTTCGAAGTGTCGATGGACGCCCTGAAGTACTTCACTGCCTTCGGCTCCTCGGAGTTCGCGATCCGCCATTTTCTGCGCAGCGACCTCGAGCGTTCGCTCAAGCTGATGCACGCCTGGTCGCTGGATGACAACGAGCATGTGCGGCGCCTGGCCAGTGAAGGATCCCGGCCACGCCTGCCCTGGTCATTCCGGCTGGAGCCGATTCAGGCCGATCCGCAGCTCGCTGCGAGAATCCTCGACAACCTCAAGGCCGACACGAGCCTGTACGTGCGCAAATCCGTGGCCAATCACCTCAACGACATCACCAAGGATCATCCCGAATGGGTGCTGGACCTGATCGAAGGCTGGTCGCTGGACAACAGGCACACCGCATGGATCGCCAAACACGCTCTGCGCAGCCTGATCAAACAGGGCAACCAGCGCGCACTGGCGATTATCGGCGCGGGCGGCAAGCCTGAAGTCGAGATCGTCGATGTGAAAGTCGAACCGCCGGTGATTGGCCTGGGAGAAAAGATCACCCTGTCGTTTGCCGTCAAATCCACCGTTGAAAGCAGTCAGCGCCTGGTGATCGACTACGCCATCGATTACGTCAAGGCCAATGGCAGCACCTCGGCGAAGGTATTCAAGCTCAAGGCCCTGACGCTGCCCGGCAACGCCAGCGAAGCCGTCAGCCGAGGCCAGCACATCAAGGAGCTCACCACCCGCCGGCATTACGCGGGGCGCCATGCGGTGCACATCATGGTCAACGGTGAACGGCTGGCCAGTACGGCGTTCGAGATTCTTGCTTGAATTGGCGCTGGATGTGCCGACGCCTTCGCGAGCAGGCTCGCTCCCACATGGATCTGCTGCGCTACACAGTTAGTGTGAACAGCACAAAATCCTGTGGGAGCGAGCCTGCTCGCGAAGGCGTCAGTTCAGCCCCCCTGTAGCAACCCCTGCTCCCGCTCACACAACTCCACCACATAGTCCCAAAGCACCCGCAACCGCACCGATTTGTGCAGTTCGCGGCGGGTGCTGATCCAGTAGCTGCGCTGGATGCTTTCGTCCGGCAACAGCGGCACCAGGCCCGGGTCGGCGCTGGCCATGTAGCACGGCAGCACCGCGATCCCCAGGCCCGAGCGCGCCGCCTGTTGCTGGGCGATCACGCTGGTACTGTGAAACACCACCTGCGGATTGCGGCAGAAACTGTTGAGGAACACCAGTTCCTGGCTGAACAGCAAGTCATCGACGTAGCCGATCCAGGCGTGACGCCCCAGGTCTTCGCGACTGCGCAACGGCGGCGCACGGTCGAGGTAGTCCTGACTGGCGTAAAGCGCCAGGCGATAGTCGGTGAGTTTGCGGGTGACCAGCATGTCGGCCGCCGGGCGCTCAAGGTGGATGCTGATTTCCGCCTCGCGGTTGAGGATGCTGACAAACCGCGGCACCGCCACCAGCTCCACTTCCAGCCCCGGATAACGCTCGAACAAACCGTTCATGCGACTGGCGAGGAACATGATGCCCAGGCCTTCGGTCACCCCGACGCGGATCTTGCCCAGCGGCGCGGTGGACTGGGTAATTTCCTCCTGGGCCAGCAGCGCCACGTTCTCCATCGCCTCGGCGTGTTTAAGCAACGCTTCGCCAGCCGGGGTCATCTCATATCCCTGGGCATGCTGAACGAACAACGCCGTACCGAGGCTCTTTTCGATGGCCTCGATGTGCCGCGCCACGGTGGCATGGGTGGTATTCAGGCGGCGAGCGGCCGTGAGCAAACGCCCGCTGCGCTGCAATTCGAGAAAAAACCGCAGGTCATTCCAGTCGAACATGAAGCGTCCTTGTTCGTTGCCGTTCGGGGCGCTGTTTAAAAACGCACAGCGGCTGCGCAAAAACTAACATTCTTTTGACGAAAGCTAACAACTAGGATGACAGACAACAAGAACAACAAAACGAGGTCAGGGATGCAGACTTCCCTTGATGAGTTCGATTACGTCGTGGTCGGGGCCGGGCCGGCCGGGTGTCTGCTGGCCAATCGACTGTCGGCCAATCCACAACATCGTGTATTACTGCTCGAGGCCGGCGGCCGCGACAACTATGCGTGGATTCACATCCCCGTGGGCTACCTGTACTGCATCGGTAACCCGCGCACCGACTGGTGCTTCAAGACCGAAGCACAACCCGGCCTGCAAGGCCGCGCCCTGAGCTATCCGCGCGGCAAAGTGCTGGGGGGCTGCTCCTCCATCAACGGCATGATCTACATGCGCGGCCAGGCCGGCGACTACGACCGCTGGGCCGCCGACGGCAACCCCGGCTGGAGCTGGCAAGACGTGTTGCCGCTGTTCAAGCAGAGCGAAAACCACTTTGCCGGCGCTGCCGAATTTCACGGCGCCGCGGGCGAATGGCGAGTCGAACGCCAGCGCCTGTCGTGGCCGATTCTCGACGCTTTCCGCAGTGCCGCCGAACAAAGCGGCATCGCCAGCATCGATGACTTCAACCAGGGCGACAACGAAGGGTGCGGCTACTTCCAGGTCAATCAGAAGGCCGGCGTCCGCTGGAACGCAGCCAAGGCTTTTCTCAAGCCGGTGCGCCAGCGTCCCAATCTCACCGTACTGACCGGGGTCGAAGTCGACCGGGTGCTGCTGGACAATGGACGCGCCTCGGCGGTCAGCGCCCGCTGGCAGGGTCAGGCGAAAACCTTCAAGGCCCGCAAGGAGATCGTCCTCTGTGCCGGCTCGGTCGGTTCGCCAGGCATCCTGCAGCGTTCCGGCATCGGCCCGCGTCCACTGCTGGAGCGGCTGGGCATTGGCGTCGCCCATGAGCTACCCGGTGTCGGTGGCAATTTGCAGGATCACCTGCAACTGCGGCTGATCTACAAGCTGGAAAATGCCCGTACCCTGAACCAGATTGCCGGCAGCCTGTGGGGCAAGCTGGGCATGGGCCTGCGTTACCTGTATGACCGCAGCGGCCCGCTGTCCATGGCGCCGAGCCAGTTGGGTGCCTTTGCCCGCTCGGGACCGGAACAGACTTCGGCCAACCTCGAATATCACGTACAACCGCTGTCGCTGGAGCGCTTTGGCGAACCGCTGCATGCGTTCCCGGCCTTCACCGCCTCGGTCTGTGATTTGCGCCCGCAAAGCCGTGGCCGGGTGGACATCCGCTCGGCCAACCCGCAGGAAGCACCGCTGATCCAGCCCAACTACCTCAGCCACCCGCAAGACCTGCGGGTGGCCGCCGACGCCATTCGCCTGACCCGGCGCATCGTCAGCGCGCCGGCCCTGCGCCCCTTCAACCCGGTGGAGTACCTGCCCGGCGACAGCCTGCAAAGCGAAGAACAACTGCACGAAGCCGCCGCGCGGATCGGCACCACGATTTTCCACCCGGTGGGCACCTGCCGCATGGGCAACGACGCCGACGCCGTGGTCGATGCGCAACTCAAGGTCCATGGCGTCCCCGGCCTGCGCATTGCCGATGCCTCGATCATGCCGCGCATCACCTCGGGCAACACCTGCTCGCCGACGCTGATGATTGCCGAGAAGGCTGCACAGATGATTCTCAACCCCGCCACAAGGAACATCACACCGACAATGGAACTGATCGCACACCCCTGAATCCTTACGCGCCCCCTGTAGGAGCGAGCCCGCTCGCGATGAACCTGAGAGCGCACGTGGGTGTCAGATTTACAGCGTTATCGTTGACGACCATCGCGAGCAGGCTCGCTCCTACAAGTAGCGGATACACCTGATACATCGCAGTAGCGGCACCCGCCCACAAGGCCTGTGCCGACAGTGGAACAACAAAAACAATCACTGTGAGGGATACCGGTATGTCAGAACACGTTCAATCGCTGGAAGCCGTGCGCAGCGCGGGCACCAGTCAGGAAACCCAGAAAGTCATCTTCGCCTCGTCCCTCGGGACGGTCTTCGAGTGGTACGACTTTTTCCTCTATGGCGCCCTCGCGGCGGTGATCAGCAAGCAGTTTTTTGCCGGGGTCAACGACACCACGGCGTTCATCTTCGCGCTGATGGCCTTCGCCGCCGGCTTCATCGTGCGGCCGTTCGGCGCGCTGGTGTTCGGTCGGTTGGGAGACATGATCGGGCGCAAGTACACCTTCCTCGCCACCATCATCCTCATGGGCCTGGCGACGTTCTGTGTGGGGCTGCTGCCGACCTACGCCAGCATCGGTATCGCCGCGCCGGTCATCCTGGTGGTGCTGCGCATGCTCCAGGGCCTGGCCCTGGGCGGTGAATACGGCGGCGCTGCGACCTATGTCGCCGAGCACGCGCCCATCGGCAAGCGTGGCTTTCACACCAGCTGGATTCAATCCACCGCGACCCTGGGCCTGCTGCTCTCGCTGCTGGTGGTGCTGGGCTGCCGCTATTTCACCGGCGATCAGTTCGAAGTCTGGGGCTGGCGTATTCCGTTCCTGTTTTCCATCGTGTTGCTGGGCATCTCGACCTGGATTCGCCTGAGCCTGCACGAATCGCCGGCCTTCGTGAAAATGAAAGAGGAAGGCAAGCTGTGCAAACAGCCGATTCGCGACTCCTTCGGTAAATGGGAAAACCTCAAAGTGGTGTTGATCGCGCTGTTCAGCATCAATGCCGGGCAAGCGGTGACCTTCTACGCTGCGCAATTCTATGTGCTGTTCTTTCTCACCCAGTTCCTGAAAATGGACCCGGCCGTCGCCAACGGTTTGCTGATTGTCAGCGTGACCATCGGCGCGCCCTTCTTCATTTTTTTTGGCTGGCTGTCGGACAAGGTCGGGCGCAAACCGGTACTGATGATCGGCCTGCTGCTGGCCACCGCGCTGTACTTCCCGATCTTCAAGACCCTGGCCCACTACGCGAACCCGGCCATCGACCAGGCCAGCCGCCAGGCGCCGATCACCGTGATGGCCGACCCGGCCACCTGCACTTTCCAGTTCGACCCGGTGGGCAAGGCGAAATTCGACAGCCCGTGCGACAAGGTCAAGACCTTCCTGGTCAAGCAGGGCTTGCCCTACAACAGTGCTGCCGCACCGGCCGGCAGTGGCGTGCAGGTGAGCGTCGGTGAGGTGAAGATCGATGGTTTCGACGAATCTGCCTTGCGCGGTGCCGTGACCCTCGCCGGTTACCCGCAACAGGCGGACATGCAGCAGATCAACAAGCCGATGATCGTCGCGCTGATCGTTGCGCTGATCATCATCTCCGCGATGTGCTACGGCCCGCTGGCGGCGTTGATGGTCGAACTGTTCCCGACCCGCATCCGCTACACCTCGATGTCCCTGCCCTACCACATCGGCAACGGCTGGTTCGGCGGGTTCCTGCCGACCGTGTCGTTCGCGCTGGTGGTGTACACCGGGGACATCTTCTACGGGCTGTGGTATCCGGTGCTGATCACCGGGGTGAGCCTGGTGGTGGGGATGATTTGCCTGCGTGAGACACGCAACGTGGATCTCGACAAAAACTGAGGCTGGCCAGTAACAACCTGAGGGGGGAGCGAGCTTGCTCGCTCCCACAGGAGGCCAGTAGATCGTGGCTTCTTTGTCGCAGTGAAAACGACAATCACTCGTCGAGTTCGATGACCTCGAATTTCACTTGATCCGGATAGAAAGCCATGTACTCCTGAATCTGCCTGACGGAGACCTTGGGATTCTCGTAGCTCCACACCGCGTTGGCGCCCTCATGACCCGGGACCTGCAAATTGAAATAACTGGCATCGCCCTTGTACGGGCAATAACTGGTGTGATCAGTGCGGGCGAAATACTTCTCGTCGATGTCCTCTCGCGGCACGTAGTACACCGGCGGGTAATTGGCCTCCAGCAACACCAGCGCGCGCGAGGATGCGGCCACCTGGATTCCGTGGAACTTCACCAACAGGCAGCCGGGTTGCTCGGCGATGGTGATGACAGGACTAGGACCGGTGCTTTTCATGGAATACGTTCCTCATGACGGTGATGGACCTGCAAATCGGTGTGGGAGCGTGGCTTGCCCGCGACGGGCTGCGCAGCAGCCCCAAAACCTGAAACCACGGTTTTATCAGGTATAACCCAAGTTTCACCCTCGCAACGGCTTCGCAGCCGAACGGGAGCAAGGCAGTCGTCACGACACACAAAACTGTACATCCATACAGATAAAGATTGCCCGATCGTCCATCAACCGCCATTCTGTGCACCTCTGGCACATAGATCGACGATGGTGGTTATGCGGCTGTACCTCTGTGAAAAACCTTCCCAGGCCAAAGACATTGCAGCGGTCCTCGGCGCCAAACGCCGGGGCGATGGCTGCTGGCTGGGAACAGACGTCACGGTGACCTGGTGCATCGGCCACCTGCTCGAAACCGCGCCACCGGATGCCTACGACGCACGCTACAAGCGCTGGGTGCTGGCCGACCTGCCAATCATTCCGCAAAAGTGGAAAATGACCGTCAAGCCGCGCACCGCCAGTCAGTACAAGGCGGTCAAGCGCCTGCTCGGTGAAGCGACCGAACTGATCATTGCCACGGACGCCGACCGCGAGGGCGAGATGATCGCCCGGGAACTGGTGGAACATTGCCGCTATCGCGGGCCGATCCGCCGCCTGTGGCTGTCGGCGCTGGACGATGCATCAATCCGCAAGGCCCTCGCGGCGCTGAAACCGGGGAACGAGACCTTCAGCCTCTATCACTCGGCCCTGGGACGCTCCCGGGCCGACTGGCTGATCGGCATGAACATGAGTCGACTATTCACCTTGCTGGGGCGCCAGTCCGGCTATCAAGGCGTGTTGCCGGTCGGCCGGGTGCAAACGCCGACCTTGCGCCTGGTGGTGGATCGCGATCGCAGCATCGCCGACTTTGTGCCCGTGCCCTATTGGGCCATCGATGTACAACTGCTGCACAACGGCACCGCGTTCACGGCGCAATGGCGCGCGGCATCCGATGTTTGCGACGATCAGGACCGCTGCCTGAACCAGGCGCTGGCACAACAGGCGGCCGCCGCCATGAGTGGCGCGGCCAGTGCGCGGGTGATCAGGCTGCGCACCGAGCGGATGCGCGAAGTGGCCCCGCTGCCGTTCGACCTGGGCACCCTGCAGGAAGTCTGCTCGAAGAAGCTCGGCCTCGGCGCCCAGGAAACCCTGGATATCGCCCAGGCGCTGTACGAAACCTACAAGGTCATTACCTATCCACGCAGTGATTGCGGCTACCTGCCCCTCAGTCAGCACAGCGAGGCGCCGGCCATCCTGGCGGCGTTGCGCCAGGCCGACCCGGCGTTGAACGCCTTGCACGATCACCTTGATCCGCAACGGCGCTCACGGGCCTGGAACGATGCCAAGGTCAGCGCTCACCACGGCATCATCCCCACGGCTGCGGCGAAGAACCTCGACAAGCTGGCGGGCAAGCAGCGCGCGGTCTACACGCTGATCCGTGCCCGCTACCTGGCGCAGTTCCTGCCCAATCACGAATACGACCGCACCCAGGCCGACTTCGATTGCGCCGGCCAAGCCCTGCGCGCCGTGGGCAAGCAGATCATCGAACCGGGCTGGAAACGCGCCCTGCCCGAAGCGCTGGCGCCGGCCAAGGGCCGCGAAGCTCCCGCGCCGCAGACACTGCCCAACCTGGCAGAAGGCATCGTTTGCGCTGTGGCCGGCGTGCAACTCAAGGACCTCTGGACGCAACCGCCCAAGCCGTTCACCGAAGGCGACCTGATCAGGGCCATGAAGAATGTCGCCAAGCTGGTGGAAGACCCGCTGCTCAAGCAAAAGCTCAAGGACACCACCGGCATCGGCACCGAAGCGACCCGCGCGTCGATCATCCAGGGCCTGCTCGACCGTGGTTACCTGGTCAAGAACGGCAAGGCCCTGGCCGCCACACCGGCCGCGTTCAGCCTGATCGACGCCGTGCCCCGGGCCATCGCCGATCCGGGCACCACGGCAATCTGGGAACAGGCCCTGGACATGGTGCAAAGCGGGGAAATGAGCCTGGAAGAATTCGTCACCAAACAGGCCGCATGGATGAGCAAACAGGTCAGTCGCTGCTCAGGGCTCAGCCTGACCATCAGCGGTCCACCACCTACCGGGCGCGCCGCAGCCCCATGGAAGAAAAAACGCAAGAGTGCCCCGCGCAAACCGGGCGGCACCCAGCGCAGGGCAAAACCGGCCGGCAAAACTCAAACCTGACATCGCCACGGATCACTCGACACCGGCCATAATCAACCCTGTCCCTTGACCGGTCAGGAGCCACTCCGCATGTCTTCGATAGAACTGCACGCCGCCCAACGCGATGAGCTGGAAACCATCGAAAACCTGATGCAGTTCTACACCTACGACTTCAGCGAATGGTTACCGCTGAAACTGGGTGAATACGGTTTCTTCAACATCCAGCCCATGTCGGACTACTGGCGAAACCCGGCCACCCGCCCCTTCCTGATCAAGGTCGACGCAGAACTGGCCGGCTTCGTGACCGTGGATAACCAGACCCATCTACCCGGCGCCGAGTACAACATTGGCTATCTGTTCGTCAGTCGACGCTTCCGTGGCCGGGGTGTCGCCCGGTTTGTCGTGTCCACCCTCTTGAGTCAATTCCCCGGTCAATGGCAGATTTTCCACATCGAGGCCAATCAACCGGCTCGGCTGTTCTGGGCGGCCGTCATGCCAGGGCTCGGCATTGATGGGTTCACCCTGCATCAGCAGGTGGTTGAACGCCATCCCTGCACGTTTTACCGCTTTCAGTGTCCGCCCGTGTCGTCCTGACCGGCACGCCCTCGACTCCCCGCGCTAATTCCCAACAGCTTTGTCCGACAATATGTAGTGACTGAAAATATTCACTACAAAACCGTTGACGCCTCCGATTTGCCCTTGCATGATGCAGACGTCTCCCCGATCGGGAGTACAGGCAACACGTTTGAGCAAGCTCGTCTGACCGCCGAGCTGTTTTTCCCGGATACACGCTGCCCACAAGGCAGATTGAAGAAGCTGACCTGGCCTGAACGTCCAGTACAAGGGCGAGAAGTCTTGGCGAGCAATCCTCATGAAGCTTGTGGCCGACCCTGAAAACGTCGGCAGTGGCCTTAAGGTTTTCGCCGCTTCTCTTCGTTGTGACGCTATTGCGTAGCAGTTATTCAACACGACTACATGCAACAGACGCAGGACCCCGCCCGATAAGGCGGTCGAACGCTGACGTCCTGGTTTCGGTGCCAGGGATCAACTAACCGATGGGCTACCTGTATTAGCGAATCAACTTTGAAAGATCACCAATTGGTCAAGGGGCTTTATGATGAATCTGAACAATCAACCAACTATCGATGAACTGGCTCGTATCTTCGCTGCAAAAAAAGACAGCCACGACAGCCATATTCTCTGGATCAGCAAGTGTGGCCAGGTGCATATCGACTGCCTGTCGCCGCACGCCCATGAAGCAGAGTTCGACCAGAACAACCAGAACCTGCTTGCCCGACTGAAGATGTACCGTCGCGGCCATGGCTATGTCGGCAAGAAAGCCGCAGCCGACAAGGACTTCATCGGTAATGTTCTGCAAACCCTGAAACAGGCCTGGGCCTCGATGCAGAATCAGAACGAAGTTCGGGTGATTGACCGGTTCTACTGATTGAAATGAGTCATTACTGACTTATAAATAAAAGGGCCTGCTCCCAAAAAGAGCAGGCCTTTTTCATGTCCGAATGAAGATCAACTGTGGGTTTTGTGGCGGTCCTGAAAGATCAGTGCCCAACACCAGGTCCACAAACGCCACTTTGGGCGTGATGTGCACCTGAGAAATATTCATCGATGCATGTGCGGGTGATGCAGTCCGGGCTCAGCAACGCAAACTCAAGCTGAGCCACCTCCGAAGAAAGTGACCGCCCGTGCAGCGGTCACGATTGCGCCGGCTCAGCGTTTGACGCCCAGGTCGATCTGGGTCATGCGGCTGCGAATGGTGAACACGCCATCACCCGAGAGAATCGCACTGCGAGCAAACAGGCGCCCGCTTTCCCAGTTCGAAAGACCCAGTTCCGGCTTGTTCAACGCGTATTGGCCGTCGACCCAACGGGTGATGCCATTGCCGACAAAAGGCGCGTTGACCGCGTTGTAGAAGTGCTCCTGCGCCTGTGCATTTTCACTGATCAACGACACCGTGAATTGCGGGCTGTAGCGATTGAACAAGGCAATGGCGCTGTCCAGGTCATCAACGATTTTCAGGCTGACTTCCGGGGTTTCCTCCCACTCCCACTCACGACCCAATTGATCTTCCGGCAACGGCTCGGCCTGCGCCTCGGTCTGATAGCCTTCGGCGCGGTACACCTTGACCGTTGCCGCCAGCCAGTCTGGCGGCAGGTGCGACTCGCTGCCTTCGACGATGTGCAACTTGCAACCCTGGCCCCGCGCGGTGCCGGCCTGCTTTAGTGCGTCGAGGAACAGCGGCACCAGTTCAGCGGCGCGGTCGCGGTGAATCAGGCAGACGTTCAGAGTGTTGCAGACCTTGCGGTCCAGGGAGTTGCGCACCACCGCGGCAAAGCGCCGGGCGTCGGCATTGGCATCGGCGATCAGCCAGGCGCCACCGGTGCCGTGCAGGCTGACCGCCGTGCCGGCTTGCTGCGCGATGCTGCCCAACTGGCTGACGGCGCGACCCGAACCGCGGGCCACCGCCAATGACAGGCGCCGGTCCGCGAACATCGCCCAACCGGCGGCGTGGTTGACACTTTCCACCAGCGACACGGCACCGGCCGGCAAGCCGGCGTCGCTCAGCGCAGGGTTCAGCGCATGGGTGACAATCGCCTGGGCCGTGCCCAACGCATCACTGCCGATGCGCAGCACAGCGGTGTTGCCGGTGCGCAACACACCAGCGGCATCGGCAAACACATTCGGCCGGCCTTCGAAGACGAACGCGACGATGCCCAGCGGCGAAACCACTTGCTCGACTTTCCAGCCATCGTGCTCCACACAGCTGATCACCTTGCCACGGCTGGCCGCTGCATCACGCCACGCGCGCAGGCCGGCGATCATGTCGCGACGCATGCGCTCATCGGCCAGCAACCGGGTGGTCGAGCGACCGCGCGCCTTGGCCCGTTCGATGTCGGCCAGGTTGGCAGCTTCGATCAACGCCCAGCATTCAGGAGTTTCCAGACGTTGGGCAAACAGGTCGAAAAAGGCGCTGATCGCTTGATCAGACACCGCCGACAGCGCGGTAAATGCCGCTTCGGCACGCTCGATTGCCACGCTGGCCGCTTGCTGGTCCGCCACGGGGATCAGCAGCAACTCGCCGCTGACCTGCTCCACCAGCAGGTGGTCACCGGGCTGGAAGCGTTGCGCCAGTTCGGGGCTGACGACAGTGACACGATTACCGGCGAAAGGGATGGGCGTGCCAGCGACTAGACGTTCGAGCGCAAGAGACATGAAGCGGTTACACCAGGCAATGGGCGGCCTGAAAATGTATAGCAAATTCCCTGTGGGAGCGAGCCTGCTCGCTCCCACAGGGGTCATGTGGTGGCCGTCTACGTATCTCAATGTATACAGCCCCGCCCCCGACACACCCCGCACTCAAAACCCCGCCACAACGACACACCGCAGATACACCCCATTGCTGAAATACGCCTGCCGATTGGCTCAGCCGATCAAAGCGCTCAACTCATGGGGCATGCCGTTGCCCCACCTCCCTGACCTGAAAGAGATCAACGTCCATGAGCACCTCCATTTCTTCGGCCGTCAAAGGCCTGCACCTGAACCTCGACCGTGCCGGCGATTGGGTTGCCCCCCTGGCGTTGCGGGTGTTCCTCGCCTGGGAATTCTTCGAGTCCGGCCTTGAGAAACTCAACGGCCAGAACTGGTTCGCCGATATCCAGGAGCGCTTCCCGTTTCCGTTCGACCACATTCCCGCAACACTGAACTGGGAGCTGTCGATGTGGGCCGAACTGATCTTTTCCATGACGTTGCTGGTTGGCCTGGGCACGCGTTTTTCGGCGTTGAGCCTGATGGTCGTGACCCTCGTCGCAACCGCGGCCATCCATTGGCCTGCCGACTGGCACACCCTGAGTGAACTTGCCCAGGGCTATGCCATCAGCAACAAGGGTTACGGCAACTTCAAACTGCCATTGATCTACCTTGTGGCCTTTACGCCGCTGCTGCTGTCGGGTGCCGGCAAGCTCAGCATCGATGCGCTGCTGACCCGTTTCTTCTGGCGGCGCTGAAACGAAATCCGCAACGCGGACAAACAAAGGGGACTTCGATGAAGTCCCCTGTTTTTTTTGCCTTGAAACTAACCAATCACTTCCTCCAGCCCAGTCTCCTCGGCCAGTTTCGGATGCGCACTGCGTTCATGCACATGAGTGTGAGGTGTGCGGTCAATCAGCAGGCTCAGCAGTTCCGGGCGGCTGTAGTGGCCGCGCGAATCCATCATGCGCTTGCGCTTGTCGATCAGGCTCATGTCGAGGTCGGCGATCACCTCGCCCTCACCTTCCAGCAACGAGCCCAGCACCGTGCCATCCGGGCTGATGATCGCGGTATAGCAACCGCCGGAGATCGGGCCGATGGCGCAACCGGTGTCGGCCATGATTTGCGCCTGTTGCTCGGGATACAACCAGGCCGTGGAGTTGACCACGAAGCACGCGGCCTCCAGGGCATGCTGGCGAATGCTGACTTCCATTTGCGAGGTGAACAGGGGACCGGCAAACGACCCCGGGTACATCGCCGCATGGATCTGCTCGCCATCGGCCATCAAGGCATAACGGGCCAGCGGGTTGTAATGCTCCCAGCAAGCCAATTGACCGATGCGCCCTACTGCACTGTCGACGGCCCGCAGGCCGGAGCCGTCGCCCATGCCCCAGATCATGCGTTCGTGGTAAGTCGGGGAAATCTTGCGACGACGCTGGATCAGCGAGCCGTCGGCATCGAACAACAACTGCGTGTTGTACAGCGTGCCGCCATCGCGCTCGTTGACGCCGATGGACACGACCATGCCGGCTTGCCTGGCCGCCGCGCCGATGGCATCGGTGGCAGCTGACGGCACGGTGACTGCCTGATCCAGCAGCTTGAGGTGTTCGGCGGCCATTTCGAACGGCGACTGCACGTAGGAAAAGTACGGGTAGTACGGTACGACGGTTTCCGGGAACACAGCGAATTGCACACCCTGTTCGCCGAGTTCGAGAATCTTCTGCACCACTTTGTCGACGGTGCCTTCTCGGCTGTAAAGAACAGGGCTGATTTGTACGGCGGCGGCTTTGACGAGGCTCATGGCGGTGATCTCATTGAGGGAAAGGTTTCAACGAGATCAATATTACGTCAATAATATAAAGGCATGAATGTCGTATGCACCACCTTTTAGGACATCGTGAAATCACCCCCGACTGGCTCGCTGAATCACCTGCGGTGGCTGTCCGAACGCCCGTATAAAAGCGCGGCGCATGCGTTCCCGATCACCAAAACCAGTGGCTGTCGCCACTGCATCGATGGAGTGCCGCCCGCTTTCCATCATCAACCGGGCCGACTCGACCCGCAGGTTTTCGATGGCCTTGGCCGGAGACTGGCCGGTTTCGGCATGAAACACCCGGCTGAATTGCCGGGGGCTGAGATTGGCCGCGCCGGCCAGTTCCTCGACCGTCAGCGCCGACTTGAGATGCTGCTTGGCATAGTTCAGCGCGGCCTGTATCCGATCGGTCCTGGGGGCCAGTTCCAGCATCACCGAAAACTGCGACTGCCCGCCGGAACGCCGGTGGTACACCACCAATTGCCGCGCCACCTTGCGGGCAACCTCGGCGCCCAGATCCATCTCCACCAAGGCCAATGCCAGGTCCACGCACGCGCTCATGCCCGCCGCCGTCCACAGCTGACCATCATTGATGAAGATCCGGTCTTCTTCGACCTTCACATTCGGGTATGCCTTGCGAAAGGCCGGCACATGCGCCCAGTGGGTGGTCGCCCGCCGACCGTCGAGCAGGCCGGCCTCCGCCAGCGCAATCGCACCGGTGCAGATCGAGCCCAGACGTCGGGTGCCGTGGCTGACGCGGCGCAAAAACGCCAGCATGCCCGGCGTGGTCGGGCGGATCAGGTTGTCGCCCATGACCAGCAGCGTATCGAACGAGCGCTGGTCGAACGCTTCGGTCTGCACACCGAAACCGGCGGACGTCTGCACCAGACCACCCGGTTCGGACAGTAATGCAATGCTGTACAACGGCTCACCCGCAGCGCTGTTGGCCAACTCGAAGGCGGCACACATGGCCAGCCCCAGAACCTGAAAACCGGGGTAAACAATGAGTCCGATCTGGTGCATGGCGTTATGACCCTAAACGTGGCATGCCTGACAATCAGGCCAGAGCCTGCACTCTAACCCGAACAGCCCGCAGCGGAAATCAGGGTGACGCCGGGCGTTGATCGGCGGCTTACTTCACCAGCCTGGTTTCCCTGGACGGCCGATAGCCGAAATAAGAGCTGTAGCACTTGCTGAAGTGGCTGGGAGAAACAAAACCACAGGCGACCGAGACTTCGACGATGGTCAGCGTGGTGTGCTGCAGCAAGCGTCGCGCTTCAGTGATGCGCAAGTCCATGTAATAGCGCTGCGGCGTGGTGCCCAACTGCTCCTTGAACAGACGCTCGATCTGCCGTCGAGAGCGCCCTGCGTAGAGGCAGAGCGTCTCCATTTCCAGCGGCTCCTCCAGATTGGCGTCCATCAGGTTGACCACCTCCCTGAGCGGCCCACTGACCGAGACATTCAGCGACGGCTTGATGCGCCGGTAGCGTGAAGCTTCAAACGCCAGGATGTCTTCGATGCCATCGGTCAGCGCCTTGTCGTACAGCCCCCTGATCCACTCCAGGGCCATATAGAACGTACCCGTCGGGCTCGACGCTGTCAGGCGGTCACGATCCACCACGTAGGCTTCGCTGGTCACCTGGGTCAGCTTGGCAATTTCCGCCAGTGCCGGGCGGTGCTCCGGGTGAATCGCGCAGCGATAACCCTCAAGCAAACCGGCGCGCCCGAGAAACCACGCGCCGTTCCACACGCCAGCTAGGGTAACGCCCTGCTCCGCCGCGTCTTGCAGCAGGTTGATCAATGCCTCGTCGGCGTGCAGATGGGTGCGGTATCCGCCACAGACCACCAGCAGGTCCAGGTTCTGAATCTCGGCATGGCTCAGGCAGGCGTCGGGACGGATGACCAAGCCCAGATCGCTGATCACCTCTGCGTCCTTCAGGCCGAAGGTTTTCGTTGAAAACAGCTCCGGCCGCAACAGGTTCGCTGTCACGACCGTATCCAGCGCCTGGGTAAACGCCGGCAGCGAGAAATGCTCCAGCAACAGGAAACCTGCACGCGCCTGCAGAACGGCTTGGCCTTCATGCTCTTTGAGGAAGCGAAGGTTCTTGCCTTTCATCGCTCCACTGAACTGACGTCGCTCTACCAACGCTCGCCTCGCTTCGTCCTGTCGACGAACCTGTGAAATAACGCTTTGATACCTGTCACTCCCGACCTGGAAACCTGTATCCCCTGGCGCCGAACATTCGGCGCCTGCACTGTTTACGCAAGTTGAAAGCCTTGGGCAAGCCAGTCTTTTGCCCTTAAACCAGTTTGCGCGGGGAATGGCAATCGCCACCGAGATCACAGCCACCTGACGAGCCGCCTCGCACCGACGCGAACCTCGGTCGATACTGCACAGGCCTCCCCCATCGCCGAGGAAACAGACATGCCGCTGACTCTTTACTTCCACCCGCTCTCGTCGTTCTGCCACAAAGCGTTGATCGCGCTCTATGAACTGGAAATCGAGTTTGAAAAAAGAATCATCGACCTCGGCAACGCGGCTGACCGGGCCGAGTTGCAAGCACTGTGGCCACTGTGCAAATTTCCGGTGATCCGCGATCACGACCGCCAACGGAACGTAGCCGAGTCGAGTGTGATCATCGAATACCTGGACCACCACCAGGCCGGCCACCTGCGCCTGATTCCTGAAGATTGGGAAACCGCGCTGGAAGTACGCCTGTGGGATCGTTTTTTCGACCTGCACGTCCAGGTGCCGATGCAGAAGATCGTCGTTGACCGAATGAACGCCTGCAACGGCGACCTGACCCGCGAACGCGCCGCGCTGACAACGGCATACGGCATGCTTGAACGTCAGTTGAGCGCAAACACCTGGGCCGCCGGCCCGGCGTTCAGCATGGCCGACTGTGCCGCTGCCCCGGCGCTGTTCTATGCCAGCACCCTGGTGCCGTTTCCCGACGATCATCAGCGCTTGAACGCTTATTTCGACAGGTTGATCCAGAGGCCTTCGGTCAAGTGGGTGATCGACGAGGCGAGGCCGTACTTTTCCATGTACCCGTTCGCCGAGGCCATTCCACAACGGTTTCGGTAGTGATGATCGAGAGCCGAAAACGAAAATCCCCGTGATCCATCGAGCAATGGATCACGGGGATCAGTAATGAACGCTTGCGTCTATTCAGGCCGGAACACCCAGGATGATGTGGGAAGCCTTGATCACTGCCGTGGCGCTGACGCCGGTTGCCAGCCCCAGCTCTGCCACGGCATCGCGGGTGACGATCGAATAGACCTTCGAACCGCCGGCCAGCTCGATGACCACCTCTGCATTGACCGCACCATCGGTAACGCTCAGTACCTTGCCTTCCAGGCAGTTACGCGCCGACAGGCGAATGTCGCTCGACTCGGTCATCAACATTACCCACGGCGCCTTGACCAGCGCGACGGCTTCTTTGCCGACGGCGATGCCCAGGCTCTTGATGCTTTCCATGGTGACGACGGCAACCAGTTGCTCACCGCCCGCCAGGGTCAGGACCACTTCGGCGTTGACCGCGCCTGGCTGGACCTGGCTGACTTTGCCTTTGAATACGTTGCGTGCACTGACTTTCATGTGAGGCGTCCTTTTCTTGACTTTGAAGTTAGGAAACGGCCGGCATCATCAGTGTAAGCGCTATGTAGAAACAACTACAGCGCTGAATGTATCCAGGGAACAATCGCCACATTGACTGTCCCGGCGCCATGCCGGCAAGACTCCTGAGACGATAGTCGATTATCCGGGAAGCCTTCATGACACGCGCCGAAAGAACGCCTGCGAGCCTTGGCTGGACGCTGACTGGCAAGGGAAGATCAGGGAAATGGATAACGGACGCAAAACGCCAGCGAATCGACGAATAATAACCGCCGATCGGGTGTTATCTGATTGTGCAGGAAGAAAATGGCAGGGGCGGCTGGATTCGAACCAACGCATGGCAGGATCAAAACCTGCTGCCTTACCGCTTGGCGACGCCCCTGTATCTGTTGCGATGAGTGCCTGGCACTCGCTTTCTTGAGTGGCAACAAGACCTGTCGCCTGCTTGCGCGAGAGGCTCCGTGAGGGCCTGTGCAAGTGTGGGCGCAATTTACCAACTTTTGTCGCGTCTGGGAAGCCCCAACAGAACATTTTGTTTTTTAAAACAGACGCTTAGTGTTGAGCCGTATCGCGGCGAACGGTCAGTACAGGTTCAGCCCGGCCAGGTCTGCTACGCTTTTCTCGAATGAAGCCGGGAACCGTTTGCGCAACACCCTTACCCTTGCCATCTGAGGGCGCCAAATGTGAAAGGCAAATTACTGGGTACCGCAGTAACCCTCCTGGTGGTCGGGGCCGCAATCTATGGGTTGAACACCTGGGAACACATCCAGAGCCAGCGACAGGAAACGGTCTGCAAGGCCGCCCGGGAGCATCTCAACAGGCTGGAAATCCAGGCGCGGGCGCTGGCCTCCGGATTGACGGTCGAAGCCTATGCCGAAGCCGAAAAAGCCGAGGCCGGCCAGTTGGTCCTGGCACTCGATACCGCCAGGAATGCAGCCGAGGTCGATGCCGTCATCGACAAGCACGCTGCGGCCATCGAAGCGCAAATAACCGCCGAAGACGCAGAGGTCCAGTCCCGGGGCGATCAACCCTTCCTCGGTCAGGAGCTCAAGAAACAGCGCATCCCCACCGACGTCAAACAGGAATTCAAACGAGCTGAAAAGGCCGTCGCCGAGACTTGCCAATAGCGCCGAACAACCGCTCCATGTTTGTCGCCAGCGTCTAGAGTTCAGTGAAGACGGGTTGCAACCAGACTCCGCGTTTATAACAAGAACACCACGAAAACGAGGATGCCCCGACTTTGAAAATATCAACCCTCTGCACCATCGCGGGCCTGCTGGTGTCGGTCGCGGTGTCTGCCAATGGCGTCATTCCTGTTCTGGAACTGGACTTCACCCGGTCTGCAACGGAAACCCTGAAAAAAATCGGTATCAACGACGCCTGCATCATCGGCGCTTCCAGCCCCACAGCGTTCACCTACTGCAGGGAGGGATCGACGACACTCTGGAGGTATCGGGCACTGGACCTGGAACAAATGGCGGCGACACGCAGTGATGCGCAACAGTCCTCGCCGGTCTACCAACCCGTTTCTGTCCTGGAGTTCGGGAGCGCGGCCTGTGAACACGAGAACAGCCTGGCCGCCGCTAAAAAGCCGGCAACCACACGTTGGCTGATCCTCGGCCTGATCGCCGTTTCCCTGCTGATCGGATTGGGTTACACCTGGCGGGCCATTCTGCAGCGCCAGCAACACGCCACCGCCTACTCACAACCCCATGAGCAGGCGCCGAGCGAATTCCAGGCCACGGCACAGACAAAAGCCCTGGCAGCCTTTGGTCTGGCAGTGGCCGTGGCATTCGTTTACTTCAAGTACACAGGGTTTTGAACAACAGGTGAGCGCGCCATTGCGACGCGCTCACCGCTCACTCAGTGCGGCGCGCGCGGGATGGTCTTGAGCAGGTCTTCGGGGCTGATGTGCCCCACCACGCTGCCCGGCTGCGGCATATCGAGGATGTGGCCCTTCATCTTGCCGATGATGTGCATCTCGCAAGGCTTGCAGTCGAACTTCAACGTCAGCACTTCATCGCCGTGGATCAGCTGCATCGGCGCAACCTTGGTGCGCACGCCGGTCACGCCCTTGGCCTGTTTCGGGCACAGGTTGAAGGAGAAACGCAGGCAGTGCTTGGTGATCATCACCGGCACCTCGCCGGCTTCCTCGTGGGCCTCGTAGGCTGCGTCGATCAGCTTGACGCCATGGCGATGATAGAAGTCGCGGGCCTTCTGGTTATAGACGTTGGCCAGGAACGACAGGTGCGACTCCGGGTACACCGGCGGCGGGGAGGTTTCGGCCTTGCGGCTGCCACGCGGGTGGGCGGCGATCCGCGCTTCGGTCAAGGCGTCGATCACTTCACGGCGCAAGGCCTTGAGCTGCGAGTTCGGGATGAAGTACGCCTGCGGTGCGTCGAGCTTGATGTCGATGGCGTGGTACTGCGTGGTACCCAGTTGGCCGAGCAGATCCTGCAATTGCTCCAGTGCCTGTTCCGGCTTGTTGGCAGCACCGAACGGGCCATTCAGGGTAACGCTGGCGTCGATGCCCTCTTCGCTGGTAGCGGTCAGTTCCAACTGCTCTTCACGCAGGCGCGCAACCCAGCGCAGGGCCACGCGACGCTCGGCGGAGGTCTTTTGCAGCGCCTGTTGCCAGTTGTGATCGAGATTGCGATTGAGCGGATGGTTGGGGCGCAGCTTGTACATTCCCTCCGGCATCTCATTGGGCTCGACGCGATAGCGATAACGCTTCTCGCCGTCCTCCTCGAACTCGCCTTTGGGTTCGGCGATGTTGGCGCGGAAACCCACCACTTCACGCTTGACCAGCACGTTGAGGCCGTCGCCGTTGGACAGCGGCTCGTGGGTCACGACCTGCATGTCACGCTTGGCGACTTTCTCGACCACACCCACCGGCAAACCGGTGAAGGTCGGCGAGTCAAACGCGCCGATATCGATCTTGCGGTCAGTGACGAAATAATCGGTGCTGCCGCGGTGGAAGGTTTTTTCCGGGTCGGGCAGGAAGAAATGCGCGGTACGGCCGCTGGAGGCACGGGCCAGATCCGGACGGTCTTCAAGCACCGCGTCGAGGCGCTGGCGATAGTAGGCGGTGATGTTTTTCACATAGCCCATGTCCTTGTAGCGGCCCTCGATCTTGAACGAACGCACGCCGGCCTCGACCAGTGCGCGGATGTTGGCGCTCTGGTTGTTGTCCTTCATCGACAGCAGGTGCTTTTCGTAAGCGATCACGCCACCCTTTTCGTCCTTGAGGGTGTACGGCAGACGGCAGGCCTGGGAGCAGTCGCCTCGGTTGGCGCTGCGCCCGGTTTGCGCGTGGGAAATGTTGCACTGGCCGGAGAACGCCACGCACAACGCGCCATGGATAAAGAACTCGATGGCCGCGTCGGTTTCGTCGGCGATGGCACGGATCTCTTTGAGATTGAGCTCGCGGGCCAGTACCAGTTGTGAGAAACCGGCCTGATCGAGGAACTTCGCCCGCTCCAGCGTGCGGATGTCGGTCTGGGTACTGGCGTGCAGTTCGATCGGCGGAATGTCCAGCTCCATCACACCCAGGTCCTGGACGATCAGCGCATCGACGCCGGCGTCGTACAACTGGTGGATCAGCTGGCGGGCCGGCTCCAGTTCGTTGTCGTGCAGGATCGTATTGATGGTGGTGAACACGCGCGCGTGGTAGCGACGGGCGAATTCCACCAATTGGGCGATATCGCTCACTTCGTTGCAGGCGTTGTGGCGGGCGCCGAAGCTCGGGCCACCGATGTACACGGCATCGGCACCATGCAGGATAGCCTCGCGGGCGATGGCGACATCGCGGGCAGGGCTGAGCAATTCCAGGTGATGTTTGGGCAAAGACATAGTTTTTTTAGTCAGGCTTGTCACGGTCGAGGCGTGCATTGTAGCGGCGAAACGCCCGACCGGCACCCGTGTGCTGCCAGGTGGTGTATTGGCGGAGCTGGATGCGCGCCCAAATTCTGGATTCGACAAATAACCACTGTGGGAGCGAGCCTGCTCGCGAAGGCGGTGTATCAGGCAATGATGATGCCGGACCAGATGGCCCCTTCGCGAGCAGGCTCGCTCCCACAGGGTTGTGCGTGTGTGTCGACGGACTCAGGCCTTGGCCGCCATTGCGGTCACTTCCACACGCATGCCTTCCACCGCCAACGAGGCAACCCCGACAGCAGCGCGCACTGGCCATGGCTTGGCGAAGTAGCGCTTGTAGACCTCGTTGAATGCGGCGCGATCGGCCATGTCGGTGAGGTAGATGGTCAGGTGCATCACGCGGTCCATGGAACTGCCGGCACGCTCCAGCGCAACCTTCAGCGCTTGCAGGGTGCATTCGCTTTGCAGGGTGATGTCGCCCAGTTCCAGGCTGCCGTCGGCGCGGGTCGGGATCTGCGTGGAGACCAGCACGCCGCCAAAACCGACGACGTCGGAGGAAATCGAATCCGCATCAGGATCGGGCGTAAAGGTCAGGTCGTGATTTGCCATGAGAACTCTCTTGCTTGAAGGGGTGAGGCTGGCGCCTTTGCGCGGCCAGTCTACAGGGCCATTGCCGGCGCGTCGCTAATCCGCACCGGACGGTTGCATGTGGCCGGTGGCCTGGCGGTACTGGCGCGGGGTGAAGCCGGTCAACGCCTTGAACTGCCGGGTGAATGCGCTGTGGTCGGTATAGCCACATTGCAGGGCAACCTCGGTGATCGGCAGGTCCGTGTGGAGCAGTCGATGCGCGTGTTCCAGGCGAACCTTCTGGATCATTTGCCGTGGCGTCAAATGGAACACACGCTTGCAGTAGCGCTCGAGCTGCGCCACGGAAATGCCGGCGATGCGCGTCAACTCGCCGAGGGTGACGCGACGGTTGAAATGCGTGCGGATGTGCTCGTCCACCGCCGCCAGGCGCTGGTACGCCGGGTGCGTGTCACTGGCCGATTGCAGGTCGACCGAGATGCCCGCCAGACCGATGATCTGATTATGACGGTTATACAGCGGTCGTTTATGGGTCAGGCACCAGCCCGGCTCCCGGCTGCCGTACAGATGCAACTCCAGCTGATCTGACAGCACCAGACCTTGCTCCAGCACACGCCGGTCCTGTTCGGTGTAGCCGGGCCCCAACTGCTCGGGAAACACCTCGGCGCTGGTTTTCCCCAGCAGCGGTTTGAGCTGCTTCAAGCCACAGCGTTGCACCAGCGTGCGGTTGGCCATGACATAGCGCGCCTGCACGTCCTTGATGAAGATCGCGGCGTTCGGAATGACATCGAGCATCGGCAACAAAAGCGCAATGCCTGCCAGCAGTTGCTCGATGGATTCGGGGCGGTTCGAGTCGTCGCCCTGGCACAACAGCGCAAACGCATCCTCAGTCATCTACCTGTCTCTCCCAATGATCGGCCATTGCCCATTGTGCTGATTTCGTCATCGACACCCAAGGAAAACATCAATCGCGAGCAAGCCGCCGAGTTCACTCTATGGCCACCGCCCTCCTCGGCAAAACCGACGGGGGACGACTTGAAGTGCACACCTGCCTATCCAATAACTCACAAGAAGACAATGCCATGTCAGGCCAAGGCAAGTTCAAAAAACAACTTTCATTGATAGACCTTACGTTCATCGGACTGGGTGCCATCTTCGGCTCCGGCTGGTTGTTCGCAGCCAGTCATGTGTCCGCCATTGCGGGGCCGGCGGGGATATTTTCCTGGCTGCTGGGCGGTTTTGCGGTGCTGCTGCTGGGCATCGTCTACTGCGAACTCGGCGCCGCATTGCCCCGTGCCGGTGGTGTGATTCGCTACCCGGTTTACTCCCACGGGCCGTTGCTCGGCTACCTGATGGGCTTCATCACGCTGATCGCGTTTTCCAGCCTGGTGGCCATCGAGGTGGTCGCCGCGCGCCAGTACGCCGCGGCGTGGTTTCCGGCATTGACCCAGGCCGGTTCCAGCAATCCGACGGCGATCGGCTGGCTGGTTCAGTTCGGCCTGCTGTGCCTGTTCTTCATGCTCAACTACTACAGCGTGAAAACGTTTGCCAAGGCCAACAACCTGATCAGCATGTTCAAGTTCATCGTGCCGTTGCTGGTGATCGGCGTGCTGTTCACTTTCTTCAAACCGCAGAACTTCCAGTCCCAGGGCTTCATGCCGTTCGGGCTGTCCGGTGTCGAGATGGCGGTGTCCGCCGGCGGCATCATCTTCGCCTACCTGGGGTTGACGCCGATCATCTCGGTGGCCAGCGAAGTGAAGAATCCGCAACGCACCATCCCGATTGCACTGATCCTCTCCGTACTGCTCTCCACCGCCATCTATGTGTTGTTGCAAGTGGCCTTCCTCGGCGGCGTGCCCAGCGAAATGCTCGCCAACGGTTGGGCCGGCGTCGCCAAGGAACTGGCCCTGCCCTACCGCGACATCGCCCTGGCATTGGGCGTGGGTTGGCTGGCTTATCTGGTGGTGGCCGACGCGGTGATCTCCCCCAGCGGCTGCGGCAACATCTACATGAACGCAACCCCGCGGGTGATCTACGGCTGGGCGCAGACCGGTACGTTCTTCAAGGTTTTCACCCGCATTGACGAAAAGTCCGGCATCCCGCGTCCGGCGTTGTGGCTGACCTTTGCCCTGTCGGTGTTCTGGACCCTGCCCTTCCCTTCGTGGGAAGCGCTGATCAACGTGGTCTCCGCTGCGCTGGTGTTGAGCTACGCCGTCGCCCCGGTGTCGGTGGCTGCCCTGCGCCGCAATGCGCCGGACATGCCACGGCCGTTCAAGGTCAAGCGCATGGGCGTCCTCGGCCCGGTGTCGTTCATCATCGCCGCGCTGATCGTCTACTGGTCCGGCTGGAGCACCGTGTCCTGGCTGCTTGGCCTGCAAATCCTGATGTTCGTGGTGTACCTGCTGTGCGGTCGCTTTGTGCCGACCCAGCACCTGAGCCTGGGCCAACAAGTGCGTTCTTCGGCGTGGCTGATCGGCTTCTACGCCGTGACCATCGTGCTGTCCTGGCTCGGCAGCTTCGGCGGCATAGGTGTGCTTACCCATCCCTTCGACACCCTGGTCGTGGCGGCTTGCGCCTTGGGCATCTACTACTGGGGCGCGGCCACCGGGGTGCCGGCGCATCTGGTTCGCCTGGAAGAAGAGGACGGTGAAAGCGAAGCCGATCCCGTTCACCGCGGCACGACCACAGGCCGGCGTCCGATCGGTATAGCCGTCCAGACCTCTCGCTGAAATTCAGGCCGGCAAAGCCTGCGTGTTCCTCTAATGGAAAGGTTTATGAAAAAAGTACATGTCATTGATTCCCACACCGGCGGCGAACCGACTCGCCTGGTGATGTCGGGCCTGCCCCCGTTGTCCGGCCGGACCATGGCCGAAAAGCGCGATGCCCTGCGCGAGCAGCATGACCAATGGCGTCGCGCCTGCCTGCTGGAGCCCCGTGGCAACGATGTGCTGGTGGGTGCGCTGTATTGCGAACCGGTGTCGCCGGATGCGACTTGCGGCGTGATCTTCTTCAACAACGCCGGCTACCTCGGCATGTGCGGTCACGGCACCATCGGCCTGGTCAACTCGCTGCATCACCTGGGCCACATACAGCCCGGTGAGCACAAGATCGATACGCCGGTCGGCCCGGTCAGCGCCACGCTGCACGAGGACGGCAACGTCACCCTGCGCAACGTGCCTGCCTACCGCTACCGCCAACAGGTGCCGGTCGAAGTGCCGGGGCATGGCCGCGTGTACGGCGACATCGCCTGGGGCGGCAACTGGTTTTTCCTGGTGTCCGATCACGGTCAGGCGTTGCAGATGGACAACGTCGAGTTCCTCACCGAGTACACCTGGGCAATGCTCAAGGCCCTCGAGGCCCAGGGCATCCACGGCGAAGACGGCGCGCTGATCGACCACATCGAACTGTTTGCCGACGACGAATCAGCCGACAGTCGCAACTTCGTCATGTGCCCCGGCAAGGCCTACGACCGCTCGCCCTGCGGCACCGGCACCAGCGCGAAACTGGCATGCCTGGCGGCCGACGGCAAACTGGCCGCCGGTGAACGCTGGGTCCAGGCCAGCATCACCGCCAGCCAATTTGTCGGCAGCTATGAATGGGCAGGCGAACGCATCATCCCTTTCATCACTGGCCGCGCCTACATGACCGCCGACAGCACCTTGCTGATCGACGAACAGGATCCCTTTGCGTGGGGCATTTGAGCCCCACGCCTCTTCCTTCACCCGATCTGTATGAACGCTTCAAGGAGTGACAACAAAATGAGCGACAACATTTTCACCGGCTGCATCCCTGCACTGATGACCCCGTGCACCGCCGAGCGCAAGCCGGACTTCGACGCGCTGGTGGCCAAGGGTCGCGAGCTGATCGACATCGGCATGAGCGCCGTGGTGTATTGCGGCTCCATGGGCGACTGGCCGCTGCTGACCGAAGCCGAGCGTCAGGAAGGCGTGGCGCGCCTGGTGGCCGCCGGCGTTCCGACCATCGTCGGCACCGGTGCGGTCAACAGCCGCGAAGCGGTTTCCCATGCCGCACACGCAGCCAAAGTCGGCGCCCATGGCTTGATGGTCATTCCTCGCGTGCTGTCTCGCGGCGCTTCGGTCACCGCGCAAAAAGCCCACTTCGCTGCGATCCTCAAAGCTGCCCCGGGCTTGCCGGCAGTGATCTACAACAGCCCTTACTACGGCTTCGCCACCCGCGCCGACCTGTTCTTCGAACTGCGCCGCGAGTACCCGAACCTGATCGGCTTCAAGGAGTTCGGCGGTGCGGCCGACCTGCGCTACGCCGCCGAACACATCACCTCCAGGGACGATGACGTGACCCTGATGGTCGGTGTCGACACCCAGGTGGTGCATGGTTTCGTCAACTGCAACGCCACCGGCGCCATCACCGGCATCGGCAACGCATTGCCGCGCGAAGTGCTGCGCCTGGTGGCCTTGAGCAAACAAGCGGCCAAGGGCGATGCCAAGGCACGTCGTCAGGCGCGGGAACTGGAGTCCGCCCTGGCTGTGCTGTCGTCCTTCGATGAGGGCTGCGACCTGGTGCTCTACTACAAGCACCTGATGGTGCTTAACGGCGACAAGGAATACACCCTGCATTTCAACGAGACCGATGCCCTCAGCGATGCCCAGCGTCGTTATGCCGAGAACCAGTACGCGCTGTTCCGCCAGTGGTACGAGCAATGGTCGGCCGAGCAGGACTTCGCCTGATATTCAGCCGGTACAGCGGCGTGCCAAAGCGCGCCGCTTTTATTTTCGTCCACGGCGGTAGCGCGTTTTTTTGCAAACGCCCAGCCTCTTTTTTTCAGGAAAAACCATGACTCTGACAGGCAACATGTTGATCGGCCAGCAGGCCATCCCCGGCAACCGCGAAGCGATCCACGGCATTGATCCGGCCACCGGTCTTCCCCTTGAACCGGCCTATCACGGTGGCGGCAGCGAGCACGTCGAACAGGCCTGCGCCCTGGCGTGGAGTGCCCTGGACAGCTATCGCGCAACATCCCTTGATGCTCGCGCCGAATTCCTCGAAACCATCGCCAGCGAAATCGAAGCCCTCGGTGATGCGCTGATCGACCGCGCCGTGGCCGAGACCGGCTTGCCACGCCCGCGCATCCAGGGTGAACGCGGCCGTACCTGCCAGCAACTGCGCACCTTTGCCCGCACTGTACGCGCTGGCGAATGGCTGGATGTACGGGTCGACAACGCTCTGCCGGAACGCCAGCCTCTGCCCCGCCCGGACCTGCGTCAGCGTCAGGTGCCGTTGGGCCCGGTGGCCGTGTTCGGCGCCAGCAACTTTCCCCTGGCCTTCTCGGTCGCCGGCGGTGATACCGCGTCGGCGCTGGCCGCCGGTTGCCCGGTGATCGTCAAGGCCCATGGCGCGCACCCCGGCACCAGTGAGCTGGTGGGCCGGGCCTTGGCTCGTGCGGTCAAACTGTGCGGGCTGCATGAAGGCGTGTTTTCGCTGCTGTTCGGCTCAGGCCGCGAAGTGGGCATCGCCCTGGTCACCGACCCGCGCATCAAGGCCGTGGGTTTCACCGGCTCGCGCAGTGGTGGCATCGCCTTGTGCAAGGCGGCCCAGGCGCGTCCCGAACCGATCCCGGTGTACGCGGAAATGAGCTCGATCAATCCGGTATTGCTGTTCCCGGCAGCACTGCAATCGCGAGCCGAAGCGCTGGCGCAAGGCTTCGTCGCCTCCTTCACTCAGGGTGCCGGCCAGTTCTGCACCAACCCCGGCCTGGTGATTGCCCGCCAAGGCCCGGCCCTTGAGCGTTTCATCCAGACGGCCGCGCAACTGATCCAGCGCAGCCCGGCACAGACCATGCTCACCCCCGGCATTTTCAACGCCTACGAGACAGGTGTCGGCGCGCTGCTCGAGCATGCCCGCGCGCAATCGGTGGCCAGCGGCCTTGAGGGCGAAACACCTAACCAGTGCCAGGCCCACTTGTTCGTCACCCAGGCCAGTGATTTTCTCGCTGACCCAGCCTTGCAGGCAGAAATGTTCGGCGCCGCTTCGCTGATCGTGCAATGTACCAACGACGAGGAAATCCGCCAGGTCATCGAACACCTGGAAGGCCAACTGACCGCCACCCTGCACCTGGACGATGCCGACGTGGAAAGCGCCAGGGCATTGCTGCCGACTCTGGAACGCAAGGCCGGGCGCCTGTTGGTCAATGGCTGGCCGACCGGGGTCGAGGTGTGCGATGCCATGGTTCATGGCGGCCCGTTCCCGGCGACTTCCGACACGCGCACCACCTCGGTCGGCACCGCCGCCATCCTGCGTTTCCTGCGCCCGGTCTGCTATCAGGATTTCCCGGACGCCCTGTTGCCGACCGCGCTCAAGCACGGCAATCCGTTGCAGTTGCGTCGCCTGCTCGATGGGCAGAGAGAAGCCTAGGCCATGTCCAACGTCTCCCTTTTCAGCAACCCGCACGCCACGGCGGACGTTGCCGTGATCGGCGCCGGGATCATCGGTGTCGCCTGCGCCTTGCGCCTGGCTCGCCAGGGCCGGCGCGTGGTGGTCATCGATCAGCAGGAGCCTGGTCGTGGCGCCTCGTTCGGCAATGCCGGGCACCTGGCGACCGAGCAGGTGTTCCCCATTGCCGACCTGTCCATCCTCAAGTGCCTGCCCGCCATGCTCCTGGACCCCATGGGCCCGCTACGCCTGGACTGGAAATACATGCCCCGGGCCCTGCCCTGGTTCATGCGGCTGATGCTGAACCTGCGGCCGGCGCCATTCCGGCGCACCGTGGCCGGCATCCGTGCGCTCAATGAAAGCAGCCTGGGGGCCTGGTACCGCTTGCTGGAGGCCATCGAGCGTCCCGGGCTGCTGAAGGAGGACGGCTCGCTACTGGTGTTCGAGCGCGCCGACTCGCAACAGGCCATCGAGGCACTGCAGGCGCGCATGCGCCAGCAACAGGTGCCGGTCGATTTCTGGCAGGCCAAGGCCGTCCGCGATGCAGCGCCGCAACTGAGCGAGCAGATTCGCGGTGGCCTGTTCTTCCCGCGCACCGGGCATTTTCTCGATCCCTTCCGGGTAGTGGGCGAACTGGTCCACGCGGCAAAAAGCAACGGCGTGCAATTCCTCCAGCAGCGGGTCGAGGGCGGGCAATTGAATGAACACGGCGTGTCGTTGATCACTGATCAGGGTCGCGTCAGCAGTCGGCAAGTGCTGATCGCCTGCGGTGCGCATTCGGCGAAGCTCACCGCCGCGCTGACCGGCAAGAAGGTGCCGCTGGACACCGAGCGCGGCTATCACCTGATGCTGCCCCACGAACACCAGCGCTTGCCGTTTGCCGTCACCTCGCTGGAGCGCAAGTTCATCATGACGCCGATGGCCGATGGGCTACGCCTGGCCGGCACCGTTGAATTCGCCGGTCTCGAATGCCCACCGACGATGGAGCGTGCCTGGCAATTGCACCGCCTGAGCAAAGGCCTGTTCAAACGCGACCTGAGTGCCGAAGCGGCCACACCATGGATGGGCTTTCGCCCCTCCTTGCCCGACTCCCTGCCGATCATCGATCGGGTGTGCGACGGCAAGGTCCTGCTCGCCTTCGGCCATCAGCACCTGGGGTTGACCCAGGCGGCGGTCACGGCGGAAATGATTGCGCAGATGGCCTCGCCCTTGACCGGCACCCAGCCCCACGACCTGCCGGCGACAGCGGCGTACCGGCTGGATCGTTTCTGAATGAACCTGCCGAGACCTTCTGCTCAGGACACAACCGCCTCGATCAGAAGGTCTTGCTGGCGCTGACCACAACGGTGGCGGCGCACACGTCGCCATAACCGTAGTAGCTGGTGCACTCATGGCTGGACAGATCGGTGTCGACATAGGCCAGCGCCCAGTCGACTCCCACAGCGCTATGGGTCAGCCGGGCTTCCCACTCGTGATAATCACTGCGCGTATTGCCGCTGCCGGAAACGAACACGTCATTCTTGAAATCGAATCGGCCATAACGCACCTCCAACCCCGTGTCCGCCGGTAGCGCGTAGCTGTAACCCAGCCAGGTGTAGAGGGTGTCCTGGTCCTTGCCCAGGTAAGTCTGCAAATCGTTGGAGTAGTAACTGGCGAACTTGAAGCCATAGGCTTTGACGATGGCGTAGACCTCGCTCTGATTGAAGTCCGACTGCCTGGCGTAGGTGTACTTGAGGTAGCCCAGGTCAAGGCTGACGTCATCGGTGAGCTGCTTGTAAAAGCCCGCGTAGAAATCCTGCTCCAACCGGGTTTTATAGTTCAGGCCGAAATCGACATTGGAGGTCCAGACCCCGGCGTAGGCGCCGCTGCTGTGCAGCAATGTCGCGTCCAGTTGCACTGCCGGGTCGCCCAGGGTCAGTGACAAGCCACGGCTGCGGTAGTCGCTGACCACCGCCGGTTTGAGCATCAGTTGAAAGTCATCGGTCAGCGTGATTGCGTGGGCGGCCAGCGGCAAAAAAGTGCAGGCGACAAACAGGGTCAATGCAGGGCGATGCATGTTTCAGGTCCTTTCTTATTATTGAGTCGGCAAGGCTTCGCCCTCCCCTTGCCAGCCGGGCAAAGGGTGGGCGAACAGGGGGAGGAGTTACGGGCGGCTGTAGACTTCGCGCCCGGCGAAGTAGGTCTTGAGCACCTGGGTGTCGGCCAGCTGCGTTTCAGGGACGCTGAACACATCGCGATCGACAATGATCATGTCGGCTTGCTTGCCCGGGGTCAGCGAGCCGATCTGTTGTTCCAGGCCAATGGTTTTCGCGGCGTTGCGGGTGTAGGCGTAGAACATGGTTTCGCGGTCGATGGCTTCAGCCTGGTTCAGCACACCCTTGGGGCCTTTGCGGCTGATGGCTTGCCCGATCGCTTTCCATGGTTCAGGCGTCGACACCGGCCAGTCGCTGGCACCGGAGAGGGTCGCGCCGTTCTTGAGCAGCGAACGCGCCGGGTACATGAACTGGAATTGCATGGCATTGATGTACGGCTGGAGCAGATCGATGCTCAGCTCGTCTGCCGAAGCCCAGTAGAGTTGCATGGACGCAATGACATTGAGCGGCTTGAACCGGGTGAATTCCTTGGGGTTGACCATCTGCAAATGAGTGATGGAATGGGCCACGTTGTTGTGTCCCTCGCGGCGCGCTTGCTCGATGCCATTGAGGGATTCACGCACCGCACGATCACCGATGGCATGAATATGCACCAGCCATCCGCGGGCATCGGCGGCCCCCACCAGTTCGCCGAAGTGCGCCGGGTCGATCAGCAGTTCGCCGCCCTTGAGCGAGTTTTTGTAGGGCGATAGCAATGACGCCGTTTGCGCCGGAAACTCGGCCACACCATCGGCAAACACCTTGATGCCGGGCAGGCTGAGATTGTCGACATCGGCAAACTGCTGGCGCACCTGCTCCATGACCTCAAGGTCGGCGGGTTTGCTCTTGGGGTTGACGACCATCAGGGCGGCCACGTGCAAGCGCAGTTCACCCTTGTCCGCCAACGCCTTGTAGGCCGGCAGTACCCCGACGTTTTTCACCGTGGGCTTGAAGTCGAACAATGCATCGCCGGGCACCGCGTTGGCCGCCGGGTCCATCAGGGCCGTCACGCCCAGGCTGTGATAGAGATCGCGGGCAGCCTCGGCGGCGCCGATCAATTGCTCGAGACTGGCTGGCGGCAGCTGCGACATCACCGCCGACAATCCGGCATCGGCGACGAAACCGTTGGGTGTGTTGTCGTCATGATGGCCGATGGTTGCCACGGCTTCGCCAGTCAGGGCCTTGACCCGCTCGGCATCGATACCAGCGCGTTTGAGCAAGGCCTTGTTGGCCCAACCGGTGTGGTAATCCCAACCGACAAACAATATCGGCGTGGCCGCCCACTCACCCTGGTTGAAGCGCTTTTCAAACTCCGCCACCTGGCTCCAATAGGTCGAGGGCGTTCCACCGACGACGAGCATGTCGCCATGCCGGGCCTTGCCGTTGTCGCGCCACTCGCGCAAGTGCTGCTCCAGTTCGTCGAACGGCAGCATTTGCGTTTCAAGGTCCGCGGACTTGAGCTTTACGCCGCCAAACACCGCGTGGCTGTGGGTGTCGATGAAACCGGGCATCAATACCTTGCCCTGCAAGTCGACGACCTGCGTACCGGGATCCTTGAGCGCCAGCACCTCGGCGTCGCTGCCGACCTTGACGACTTTTCCGTCCTCCACGGCCACGGCCTGTTGCAGGGCCTTGCCCTGCTCGGCCGTAAAGACTTTGCCGTTATGCAAAATCAGATCGGCGGCCGCCATGCTTTCCATAGAGGAAAGACCAATAGCCATGGCCAATGCCGACTGGAATATTCGCTTCATCGTCCCGCACCTTTTTTCTTGTAAGAATGCCGAGAGACTAGCGAACCGGGTGGCAGTAAAGAATACTCGGCCCACGCAACACATACTTTCCAAACAGGAAACACTGCATGGACCAACTCAGCGCCATCGCGATGTTTGTCGAAACCGCCGACCAAGGCAGTTTCACCCGCGCCGCCTCGCAACTGGGCAAAACCACGTCGGCCCTGACCCGGGCCATCACCCACCTGGAAGAGGAGTTGGGCACGCGCCTGTTCGAGCGCTCCACACGACGCATCGCGCTGACCGAGGCCGGGGAGATTTTCCTCGCCAGTTCACGGCAGGTGCTGACGCAACTGGAGCAGGCCCGGGAAGACATCGATCAACTGCAGCGGGAAATGTATGGCCTGCTGCGCGTGACCGCCCCACCCTCGTTCGCGCCGGCCTTTCTCAATGCGGTGTGCTGTCGCTTTCTCGAGCGCTATCCGCAGATGCGCCTCGACGTGGTGCTGACCGATGAGTTCGTCGACCTGGTCGAAGGCCGGTTCGACCTGGCGGTGCGGGACGGCCCGATAGAACTGCCCGATCTGATCACGCGCCCGCTGACAGCCAACCGTATCCTCTTGTGCGCCAGCCCCCGGTACTTGCAACGCAACCCGCTGGAGGTGCAACCGCACACGTTCAATCAGCATGATTGGCTGCTGTTTCGTCATCCCGCCCTGAACCCGCATTACTGGTGGATCCAACACGAGGGTGAACGCAAACGCATCGCCCAGCCGATACCGCGGCTGAGCAGCGACAACTACGACTTCCTGTTCGGTGCCCTGCTGGCCGGCCGGGGTTTACAGTTCTGCCCGCAATGGAGCGCCGCACCGTACCTTCGGCGTGGCGAACTGGTGCAACTGTTGCCGGACGCCGACCTCGACCCTGAGCAGTTCGGCAGGAAAATCCATGTGATTTACCCGGCGCACCGCCGCCACACGCGCAAGCATCAGGCGTTCATCGAGTGCCTGAATGAGTATCTGGACGAGCAGGCGTTGCATTGAGGCAGACATCCGCTGCGCTTGAATTCACACCTGGCTGATCGTGCCGCGCCCGGGTCATTGCAAGGGCGAGAACTTCGCGGGCAGATAGATCGTCGAGCGCATGTCGCGCAGTTGCGGGCCGGAGTTTTCTGGCGGCCAGACGCCGTCGGCGACCGCTTGGGTGCGCACCTGCAAGCGCTGTTCAAGGCTGGTCCACGGCCAAATGTGCAGATAGCGCGGCAGCGCGCCGTCAGTGGCATAAAACGCCGCGTACACCGGCGAATACTGTTCGGCGGTCCGCGCTTCGATGGCTTTGCTCCAGCCGTCGAGGGTTGGCTGCAACCCGCTGCTGACCAGGTCGTAGACGCGCAACTCGTAGAACGGACCGTGCTGGCCGGCGCTCAAGGGTTCAAGAAAAGGAAACAGCGTGTAGTTTTCGATGCGCAGGTCGCTGATGAATTCGCGGATACCGAAGACCTCGCCCCCCAACAGAAAACGCTCGCGCTCCGCCTGCCGCAGGCTCTCGTCAGCGAAACCACGCAACACGGCAATCTGGTTCAACTGGCCGATCTCCGAGGCCCAGCACCCCATCAGCGTGCCGCCGACATTCGGATCATCCAGCGCAGCCTCGATGCGCGCCAGGGCATCGGCGACGGTACGCACGCGCACAGTAAAAGTGATCAGTTCAAAAAAACGCATAACGACTCCGGCGAACGGCTTTCAAAGCCCACAGCCTATGACAGCCCCCCGCCGCCGGGATATTGAGACGAACCCCATGGTTTACGGCATTTGCCGCAGTGTCCTAGGTAGTTTCTTTACGTTGGGTTGCGCTCGATAATTCACGCATTGTGCTCAATGCCTTCACTTAATGGCACTTGATGCAGGAATGGCGACGAATATGCTGTGGCCATGTTTCCCGTGAACTCGCCCACGCATAAAGAACCCACGCCATGAACAGCCCCAGAACGCTCTACCAAAAGCATATCGACAGTCACACCGTGTGCGCCCTTGACGATCAGGGCCATGTGCTGCTGTACATCGACCGCCAGGTCGCCAACGAGTACACCAGCCCGCAAGCTTTCAGCGGCATGCGCGAATCGGGTCGCAAAGCCTGGCGACCGGCCGCGACGCTGGCGGTCGTCGACCACGTCAATCCCACGGCACCCACGCGCACTGCCGCCATGCCGGATGCTGGCGGTGCCCGTCAGGTGTCCTACTTCGAAGAAAACTGCCGCGACTTCGGCATCGAGCTGTTCGACGTGCTGGACAAGCGCCAGGGCATCGAGCACGTCGTGGCCCCCGAACAAGGCTTTATCCTGCCCGGCATGGTCGTTGCCGCCGGCGACAGCCACACCACCACCTACGGGGCCCTCGGAGCCTTCGGTTTCGGCATCGGCACCTCGGAAATCGAACACTTGCTGGCCTCGCAAACCTTGGTCTACAAGTGCCTGAAGACCCTGCGCGTGACGGTCAATGGCGTGCTCGGGACAGGCGTGACATCCAAGGACATCATCATGGCCCTGATCGAAAAAATCGGCGCTTCGGGCGCCACCGGCTATGCCATCGAGTTCACCGGCCCGACGATCAGCGACCTCAGCGTCGAAGCTCGCATGACCATCTGCAACATGGCCGTCGAAGCCGGCGCCCGGGGCGCGTTCATGGCCCCGGATGACAAGGTCTTCGCCTACCTGCAACACAAGCCCCGCGCCCCTCGGGGCCAATTGTGGGAACAGGCCGTCGCGAAATGGCGCGGCCTGCACAGTGATGCAGGCGCGGTGTTCGATCGCGAAGTCACCCTGGATGTCGCGGCGCTGGAACCCATGGTGACCTGGGGCACCAGCCCCGATCAGGCGGCACCGGTGGGCGGGCATGTACCGGACCCGGCCGCGCAGCCTGACCTGATCCGGCGCCAGGGCATGCAACGCGCCCTGAACTACATGGGCCTGGCACCGGGCATGCCGCTGAGCGACGTGGTGATCAGCCATGCATTCATCGGTTCGTGCACCAATGCGCGCATCGAAGACCTGCGCGATGTCGCCCGCGTCGTGCGCGGCAAACAGGTGGCGGCCCACGTCCGGGCGATGATCGTGCCCGGTTCGACACTGGTGCGTAATCAGGCCGAAGAGGAAGGGCTGGCGCAGATTTTCCTCGATGCCGGTTTTGAATGGCGCCAGTCGGGTTGCTCGATGTGCCTGGCCATGAATGACGATGTGCTCGCCCCCGGCGATCGCTGCGCCTCGAGCACCAACCGCAACTTCGAAGGCCGGCAAGGCGCCGGTGCGCGCACCCATCTGATGAGCCCGGCCATGGTCGCCGCCGCAGCGATTACCGGGCATTTGACCGACGTGCGCACGTTCGCGCAGGAGGCTTGAACCATGCAACCTTTCACTATCGTCAGCGGCAGCGCCGCACCGCTTCTGGCCGCCAACATCGACACCGACGTGATCATGCCCAAGCAGTTCCTCAAGGGAATCGATCGCAAGGGCCTGGATAAGGGCCTGTTCTTTGACCTGAGGTTCCTGGAGTCCGGCGCAGCCAATCCTGAATTCATCCTCAACCAGCCAGCCTGGGCTGACGCCGTTTTTCTGGTGACAGGGCCTAACTTCGGTTGCGGATCAAGCCGTGAACACGCGGTCTGGGGGCTGAAACAGGTCGGCATCCGGGCGCTGATCGGCAGCAGCTTTGCCGGTATTTTCTATGACAACTGCCAGCGCAATGGTGTGTTGGCAATTCAGCTGGCCGAGGATCAACTCAAGCAGATTGCCGCGTTGACCAGCAACCCGGCAACGGCTCGAATCAGCGTCAATCTGCCGGAACAAACCATCGAACTGGCAGACGGCAACGTGATCCCGTTCGAGATCGATCAATTGCGCAAGCAATCGCTGTTGCAGGGCCTGGATGCGATTGGCACCACGCTGCAACGTGAGGCGCAGATTCGCAGTTTCGAGGCCCGGCACCTGGCGGAAAATCCCTGGCTGAACTGATGGAAAACCCCGGCGGATGTACGGATTTTTGTAGGAGCGAGCTCGCTCGCGATGGACTCAACGGCACCGCATTTAACCTGCAAACACGCGTTATCGTTAACGACCATCGCGAGCGAGCTCGCTCCTACAGCAGTGCAGATGCCAATGGTTCACTCAACCGAGAGATGACGAAAATACTGTTCCAAAAACTCTACGCAAACCCGTAGCTTGGCCGACTGGCTCAAGCGCGTCGGGTACACGGCCCACACGTTGGCGCTCTGAGTGTAATCGTGCAGCACTTGCACCAACCGCCCCTGCTCCAGCATCGGCTTCACATCCCACATCGAGCGCAACAGAATCCCGCCGCCACTCAAGGCCCACTGCAACACGATCTCACCGTTGTTGGAGGACAAAGGTCCGCTGACGCGCACCGATTCTTCCTGCCCGTCCTTCGTCAGGCTCCACACGCCGAACGCATTGTTGCGCTCCTTCAGCACCAGGCAATCGTGGTCTTTCAAGTCCGCCAGCGATTGCGGCACACCCCGCCGTTCCAGGTACTCGGGCGTCGCACACAGCACCCGCCGGTTGCTCACCAGTTTGCGGCCCAGATGCTGGCCCGGCAGGTCATCGCCCACGCGAATTTCCAGGTCGAAGCCTTCGCCGACGATATCGACCACGCGATCGAACACGTCCAGCCGCAGCTCGAGTTTTGGATAGGTTTGCGACAGTTCGCAGATGGCCGGCGCCACATGGTTACGCCCGAAACCGAAGCTGCTGCAAATGTGCAGCGAGCCCATTGGCTGTTGCCGCGCCTGGGATATTTCGCCGACGAAATCATCGAAGTCACCGAGCAATTTCTCCGCCCACACCCGCACCCGCTCGCCGTCGTCAGTCAGCGCAATGCGCCGTGTGGTGCGGTGCAGCAAGCGGGTCGAGAGCGTGGTTTCCAGAACGGAAATGCGCTTGCTTATGTAAGCCGGTGAAAAACCCAATTCCTCGGCGGCGCTGGCGAAGCCGTTTTTTCGAACGACGGTGAGGAAAACCTTGAGGTCTTCCGGCAACGGAAACTGATCACGATTCGTGTTCATACGCCTCATACTTTCGCTGTTTATTGCGCTATTTGCGAAGGATACCATCGATCTACCGAGTGGCAATCCATCCCCGGTCCGCCGTGGTTTCTGAATCCTCGATAAAAACAACATGAGGAAAGAGCGACATGAACAAGCCCTATGAGCAATCCCTGAAAGTCGCAACCGCCTCCGATGGCGGGTTTGTGCAACGCCTGCGCAGCCTGTGCGCCTACGAAATCGGCGTCATCCCGCTGCCGGTGTTTCTCGGCATCGCTGTCATCGTTTATCTCTCGGCCCACCTGGGCTTCCTGCCCAAGAACATGATCGGCGGGCTCGCCGTCATCATGACCATGGGCATGTTCTTCGGCCAGATGGGCTCGCGCCTGCCGGTCCTCAAGGAAATTGGCGGCGGCGCGATCCTGTGCCTGATGCTGCCGTCGATATTGGTGTTCTATGGCTTCTTCGGGCCGGCAACGATCGACGCGACCAAAATGTTGATGAAGGAAGCCAACTTTTTGTACTTCGTGATCGCCAGCCTGGTGGTCGGCAGCATTCTGGGAATGAGCCGTTTCATTCTGGTCCAGGGCATGCTGCGGATGTTCATTCCCCTGCTCGTCGGCACCCTGGCCGCCGTTGCCAGCGGATTGATGGTCGGCAAACTGATGGGCTACAGCTTCCACCACACGTTCTTTTTCATCATCGTGCCGATTATTGGCGGCGGGATCGGCGAAGGGATTCTGCCGCTGTCGCTGGCCTACTCGGCGATCCTCGGCGGCACCCCGGATATCTACGTGGCGCAACTGGCACCCGCCGCCGTGGTCGGCAACATCGTGGCGATCATCTGTGCGGGTTATCTGTCGCGCCTGGCCCTCAAACGCCCGACCATCAACGGTGAAGGCTCGCTGATTCGCGCCAAGGCCGAGAATGACCGGTTCCAGGTCAAGGAAGACGCAGGCGCCATCGTCGACTTCCGTGTCATGGGCGCCGGCGTACTGTTGATCTGCGCTTTCTTCGTCCTCGGCGGTCTGCTGGAAAAAGTCGTGGGCATTCCCGGCCCGGTGATGATGATCCTCGCCGCGGTGCTGTTTAAGTACCTTCGAGTGCTACCGGAAAAACTCGAGAAAGGTGCCAACAGCTTTTACAAACTGGTGTCCTCGGCGTTCATCTGGCCGGTGATGATCGGCCTGGGCATGCTCTACGTGCCACTGGACAGCGTGGTGAAAGTGTTCTCGATCGGCTATGTGCTGGTCTGCGTCTCGGTGGTGGTGTCGATGACCGTGGCCGGCTTCTTCATCGGCAACCTGATGAAGATGTACCCCATCGAATCAGCCATCGTGACCTGCTGCCACAGCGGCCTGGGCGGCACCGGTGACGTGGCAATTCTCTCGGCCTCGAACCGCATGTCGTTGATGCCGTTCGCGCAGATCTCCACCCGTATCGGTGGGGCTTCGACGGTGATTCTGGCGACGATACTGTTGCGTCTGTTTGTTTGAAGATGGGCCAGTGACAGGGGTGTTCTCTTCTATAAGTGAACACCCTTTCCATCACTTGAAAAAATCACTCGGCGTCTTGCCGAACTGCTTCTTGAACATGGTGGTGAACGCGCTCGGGCTGTCGTACCCCAGCTCGCCGGCGATGTCGATGATCTTCTCGCCGACGGCGATTCGCTCCAGCGCCAGCAGCAGTCGCGCTTGCTGGCGCCATTGGCCGAAGGTCATGCCGGTTTCCTTGCGGAAGCGTCGCTGGATGGTCTTTTCGTCAAGGCCCAGCCGGGCGCTCCAGTCCGACACTGTCGAGCCATCACCGGGATCACGCTGCAACGCGGTACAGATCAGGTTGATACGTTGATCAGTGGGCTGCGGCAGGTTCAATGGCAAGGTCGGCAGGATCGTCAGTTCATCCAGGATCAGGCGCAACACCCGGGCTTGCCGCGGGTCCGGATCGGCGGAAAAGTCGAAATCGACCGAGACCTTGATCAGCTCACTCAGCAACGCGGAAACACTCACCGCCCGGGTTTCGGCGGGCAGATCCGGGCTCGCGTCCGGGTGCACGAAAACGCTGCGCATCTTGATCGCCCCCACGCAGCGAATCGAGTGCACCTCTCCACTCGGCATCCAGATGCCACGGCTCGGCGGCACCGTCCATTGGCCCGCAGCGGCGTGCACCACCATCACACCTTCGATGGCATAGATCAGTTGATGTTTTTCATGGGAGTGCGGCGCGATGAACCAGTTTTCCGGGTAGTCGGTCGCACTGCTGCGAACGCTCCAGCCGCCTTGGTCGATCTCCGCAAGAAATGTCTGCAATGGCTTGATCATGACGCCCTTTTTGCGATGGTCCATGCCCGAGTTGCGCGAGACGGGCGCCTTTACGGCCCCTAGGATAACGCCGAACCCCGAAATTGGCTGCGCCTTGCGTTCGCAGTTCGCGTTTTTTATCCGGAAACCCGCCCATGTCGACCACTACCCTCAGCTCCCCCTCAGCCACCGTCACGGTTGCCAACCAGGCCAGCCCGTTGGTCATGCGTGTCATCGGTGCGTGCGCACTGGCGCACCTGATCAACGACCTGATCCAGGCCGTGCTGCCGTCGATCTACCCGATGCTCAAGGCCACTTATGGCCTGAGCTTCACCCAGGTCGGGCTGATCACCCTGACCTTCCAGCTCACCGCCTCACTGCTGCAACCGTGGATCGGTTTCTACACCGACCGTCATCCCAAACCGTGGCTGCTGCCGGCCGGCATGGTCTGCACCCTGATCGGCATTCTGATGCTGTCGATGGTCGGCAGCTTCCCGGCCATTCTCGTGGCCTCGGCACTGGTGGGCGTCGGTTCGTCGACCTTTCACCCCGAGACCTCGCGGGTGGCGCGCCTGGCTTCGGGCGGTCGCTACGGCCTGGCGCAGTCGACCTTTCAGGTGGGAGGCAATGCCGGCAGCGCCTTCGGCCCATTGCTGGCGGCGGCGATCATCATTCCCTACGGCCAGGGCAACGTTGCCTGGTTCGGCCTGTTCGCAGTGTTTGCCATCCTCGTGCAGTACGGCCTGAGCCGCTGGTACCGCAATCACCTGAATCTGTTCAAGCTCAAGCAAGGCAGCAAGGCCACCCACGGCCTGTCCAAGCGACGGGTGACGTTCGCCTTGGTGGTGCTGGCGCTGCTGGTGTTCTCCAAATACTTCTACATGGCCAGCTTCACCAGTTACTTCACCTTCTACCTGATCGAGAAGTTCGACCTGTCGGTGGCCAGTTCGCAGCTGTACCTGTTCTTGTTCCTCGGCGCTGTCGCGGCGGGAACGTTCTTTGGTGGCCCGATCGGTGACCGGATCGGCCGCAAGCGGGTGATCTGGTTTTCCATCCTCGGCGCCGCGCCGTTCACCCTCGCCCTGCCCTACGTCGACCTGTTCTGGACAGGCGTGCTGAGCATGATCATCGGCTTCATCCTCGCCTCGGCCTTCTCGGCCATCGTGGTCTTCGCCCAGGAACTGGTGCCCGGCAACGTCGGCATGATCGCCGGGGTGTTCTTCGGCCTGATGTTCGGATTCGGCGGGATTGGCGCCGCGCTGCTGGGGCATCTGGCGGATATCCAGGGCATCGAGTACGTGTACACGCTGTGTTCGTACCTGCCGCTGCTGGGGATTCTGACGATCCTGTTGCCGTCTACCGCAAAACGCCCGTCGGGAGCGTGAATGACCGCTCCACCTGATCACTTTTGCTACCCGCCCTGTAGCACTCGGTAACACCCGGCCCTGTTGCGGTGCGTGTTCTCCACGACGCGCCGCCAACCGCCGCGCTCCACACGGGCAGAACCGCCATGGCGTACTTTGTGCATCCAAAGGCCATCCTCTTCTGCCTGTAGCCGCCATGCGCCCCAAGGAACTGAAACTCTGGACCACCGGTGTCGCCCACCTGCTCGACCTGCCCGCCGGGCATGCGCGGCTGTCGGGGTTGAGCCACTGGATCCGGCAAATCTGCCCGGTCGATCATTTCGTGTTGTTTGTCTACGAAGGCAATCACCGGCCACTGGCGTTGTTCGATACGTTCTCGGCGGACAAGCGCGCGGTGTATGTCGACGACTACCAGTGCGGGCCTTACCTGCTCGATCCGTTCTACCTGGCCTGCACCCGCGGTCAGGCACCGGGACTGTGGCGCTTGCGCCAGTTCGCCCCCGACCATTTCTATCTCGGCGAATACTTCCTGACCTATTACCAGCAAACCGGACTGGCCGAGGAAGTGGCGTTTTTCGTCGACCTCGGCGACGGCGCCACGGCGGTGCTGTCGCTGATGCGTTCGACCGCCAGCTGCGCGTTCAGCCGTGACGAAATGCAGCTGGTCGAATGCGCGCAAGCGGTGGTCGAGCAGGTCATCAATGAAGCCTGGCGCTTGCGTCAGGCCCAGCAACCACGCCCGGCCCAAGACCTGGACTTCAAGATCCGCGAAGCCTTCGACCACTTCGGCGCGCACATCCTCACCGGGCGCGAGCAGGAAATCGTGCAACTGCTGCTGCGCGGCCACTCCAGCGCGTCGGTGGCCGAACAACTGAGCATCAGCCCCGGCACGGTGAAGATTCACCGCAAGAACATCTACGCCAAGCTGGGCATTGGCAGCCAGTCGGAGTTGCTCGGGTTGTTTATTCGGGAGCTGACGGAGGATCCGTTGCAGGCGCCCGGCTTCAAGCTGCAGGCCTGATACCTGTCGGTTTACGCAAATCCCTGTGGGAGCGAGCCTGCTCGCGAAAGCGGTGTATCTGCCAACATCAGCGTTGGATGTGAAACCGTATTCGCGAGCAGGCTCGCTCCCACAGGTTGTTTGGCGCTGATTCAGATACCTAAGGTGGATCAAGCTGATCCAGCGCCCGGTTTACCGCCAGTTCCCCCAACATGATCACCTGCGCAATCCCCAACAGTGCATTGCGGCTCGTCCCCTGCAGATGATCCACCAGATCGTTGGCCATGACATTGGCCGACGCCAGCGATTCACAGGCATGCACCAGCAGGGTTTCGGTATTGAGCTCGGGATTGACGATGAACATCGTGCAGGGTGTGCGCGGGGTTGCCGGATCGGTGTCTGGCGGGCTGGATGTGACCTTGAACATAGTGAAACTCCTCGTATCGTAAAAAGGAGCCATCACTCTCACGCTACCAAACGTAGGGTGGTGGCCATACGCAGGTTGGTAGACCGGGATACAAGGAGACCGGCGCGCCCGAAGGCGCCCTGTGCATGGCCACCATAAAGCTGCGTAGAAAAACGCTGCAGATGATGAAGCATTGCACCTCGTATACCTGGGCTACCAAACCCGATCGCTGTTGTTTTCCAGCGACCGGCAAACGATAAAACCCAGGTCCAAGGCGCACAAGCCGGCGGATTCTGGCGTACCCGTAGGCAACGACGCAAGGTGTTGTAGCCTCCGCGAAGTAACGCCGGGTGTCTTTAAACACACACCTGCATTTTGTGTAGGAGCGAGCTCGCTCGCGATGGTCGTTAACGATTACGCGGGATGACTGGCTCAACGCAGCGCTCTTGAGTTCATCGCGAGCGAGCTCGCTCCTACAATAAATCGCTCCTATCCCCCAAGGGATATATACACCGCAAAACCCCGATTGCTAGTTTGGCCCCCGACGCACTGATTCATCACTGCAAGGGAGCCCGCATCGTGAACAACAGCGTGAACGACACCCCGCCAAGCGATATCGAATTCTGCAATGTGGTCAAACGCTATGGCGAGGTGCAGGCCGTTGGCGGTCTGAATTTCGCGGTGCGGCGTGGCTCGTTTCACTCCTTCCTCGGTGGTTCGGGCTGCGGCAAGACCACCACCCTGCGCATGATCGCCGGCTTCGAACAGCCCACCAGCGGCGAGGTGCGTCTGGCCGGCAAGAGCGTGGCCGGCGTGCCGGCGTTCGAGCGGCCGGTGAACATGGTGTTCCAGCATTATGCGCTGTTTCCGCACCTGACCGTGGCGCAGAACATTGCCTATGGCCTGCGCTATCGCACCCCGCGCCCGGATAAAAAACAGCAACTGCGCATGGCCGATGAAGCGCTGGAAATGGTGCGCCTGAGCGGCTTCGGCCAACGCAAGCCAAGCGAGCTTTCCGGCGGCCAGCAACAGCGTGTCGCCCTCGCCCGCGCCCTGGTCAACAAGCCGACGGTGTTGCTGCTCGACGAGCCACTGGCGGCGCTGGACCGCAAGCTGCGCAAGGAGATGCAATCGGAACTGCTGCGCTTGCAGCGCGAGGTCGGCATCACGTTCGTGCTGGTCACCCACGATCAGGAAGAAGCGCTGTCGATGAGCGACAGCATCAGCGTGATGCACAACGGTTCGATCATCCAGACCGCCACCCCGGAACAACTCTATGAAGCCCCGGCCAGCCGTTATGTGGCCGACTTTATCGGCGAATCCAACCTGTTCGACGGCACCGTTCGCCAGCTCAACGGCCATTCGGTGGTGCTGCGTACCGAGCAGGGTCTGGAGCTGACCAGCCCGCTCACCCCCACCGGCAAGGGCCTGAGCGCCAATGCCGCCGGTTGCATTGCGGTACGCCCGGAGCTGATCAGCATCGCCGGGGCCAACACCGAAATGACCCGCGAAGTGAAGCTGCCGGGCAACGTCGAAGACCGCATTTACCTGGGCAACTCCACCGAATACCGCGTACGCACCCAGGCCTTCGGGGTGGTGTGCGTGCGTGTACCGCGCCATCTGGATCACGGCGCCAATGCATTCGAACACGGCGCGGCAGTACGCGTCGGCTGGGATCACGCCAATGGCCTGGCCATGGCGTTGTAAATCATCGATTCGTTTCATCAACCGGATGTGGAGCGTGCTATGGACCAGAAGACTTTTATAAAAACCCTGCGCAGCTGGCAGAACGGCTCGATCAGTCGCCGCGACTTCCTTGGCCGCACGGGCCTCGGGATTGCCGCCGCCGTGGTCGCGACCAATATGCCCGGCCTGCTGACCTCCACCGCCGAGGCGGCCGAGCAGAGCAAACTCGGTGATCGCCTGTCGCTGGCGACCTGGCCGAACTACCACAGCCAGGAAAACCTCGACGCCTTCGGCAAGACCACAGGCGCCCGGGTGTCGATGAGTGTGTTCGGTTCCAACGAAGAAATGCTCGCCAAATTGCAGGCCGGCGGCAGTGGCTGGGACGTGCTGGTACCGACCAACTACACCATCAGCACGTACGTCGGGCTGGGCCTGATCGAGCCGCTGGACCTGTCGCGCATTCCCAACTTCGACGCCTCGGCGTTCCAGCAGAAGTTCATGGCCCAGGGCACGGTGGATGGCAAGGTCTACGCGGTGCCGAAAAACTGGGGCACCACCGGCATGCTCTACGACACCGGCAAACTGAAAAACGGCCCGAGCAGCTGGAAGGAATTCTGGGCCGCCGCCCAAGGCCCGGCCAGTGGCCGGACGATGGTCCACGACTACCAGTTGACCGCCATCGGCAACGCCCTCAAAAGCTTCGGCTACAGCTTCAACTCCCTGGACCCGAAAGAACTGGCCGACGCGGAAAAACTGCTGATCGAGGTCAAGCCGCACCTGTTCGCGATCAACTCCGACATCCAGCCATCGATGCGCAGCGGCGACGCCTGGCTGGCGATGTCGTGGACCGGCGACGCCTCGCAACTGCACCGCGACAACGCGCAAATGCAGTTCGAGCTGGGCAAGGAAGGTGGCGAGCTGTGGAGCGACTTCTTCGCGATTCCGAAAAGCTCGGAGCACAAGGACGCCGCCTATGCCTTCATCAACTACCTGCTCGATCCGCAGCACAACAAACTCGAAGTGCTGAGCCACGGCTACCCGAGCGGCGACAAGCGTGTCGATGCCTTGCTGCCCACGGCGATGCTCGACGACCCGATCATGTACCCGGCCGCCGAGGCCTTGAGCCCGCTGGAGTTCGGGGCGGCCGCCACGCTCACCAGCCCGGCACGCGCCGAACTGATGGCACGTTTCAAGTCCGCCTGATCGCTTGACCATGGCCAATGAGGAGTCACCCATGAATGCCGCCGCCCACCCGCAAACGGTGCAGCCGGGCCGTGCCCTGTCGGCCGAGGTTCGCCAACGGCGCAGCCTCGGCGGGCGCATCACCCTGTTGATGCTCTTGCCGTCGACCCTGTGGTTCCTGCTGCTGTTGTTGATGCCGCTGGTGATCATCCTGGTCTTCAGTTTCGGCGAGCGCAGTGCCGTGGGCGGTTACGCCGGTGGCTTCACCCTGGCCAACTACCTGAACCTCGGCTCGCGCGGTGCGGCGTTCAGCAACACGCTGATGCTCGCGCCGCTGGGCACCCTGGTGTGCCTGGTGGCGGCTTATCCACTGGCGTATTTCCTGGCGGTCAAGGTCACGAAGAACCGTTCGCTGTTGCTGACCCTGGTGATCGTACCGTTCTGGACCAGTTTCCTGATCCGCACCTATGCGTGGATTTTCATCCTCAGCGGCAAAGGCATTCCGGCGCTGCTGGCCAGCCTGGGCCTTGAGGATGTGCGATTGATCAACACGCCGTGGGCGGTGCTGATCGGCATCGTCTACGGCTACCTGCCGCTGATGGTATTCCCCATCTACGTCAGCCTGGAAAAACTCGACAAGCGCCTGCTCGAAGCCTCGGCGGACCTCGGTGCCAGCGCCTTCGAAAGTTTCCGGCGCATCACCCTGCCCTTGTCCGCGCCGGGGATCATCACCGGGGTGATGCTGGTGTTCATCCTGCTGATGGGCGAGTTCCTGATCCCGGCGATTCTCGGTGGCGGCAAGGTGTTCTTTGTCGGCAACGCGCTGGTCGACCTGTTCCTGCAATCGCGCAACTGGCCGTTCGGCAGTGCCCTGGCCATGACGCTGGTGGCGATGATGCTGCTGATCATCGGCGTGTATTTGAAACTGGTGGCGCGCTACGGCGGCCGCCCTGCCGACGGAGGCCTGTGACATGTGGCTGCGCAGCTATTCGACATCGCTGTACCTGTTCCTCTACGCACCGATTGCCTTGATCGTGCTGTTCAGCTTCAACGCCGGGCGCAGTGGCCTGGCCTTTCAGTGCTGCTCGGTGCAATGGTTCGGCACTGCCTTCGGCAACCCGTTCATCATGGAGGCACTGGGCAACAGCGCGCTGATCGCCTTCAGCTCGGCGGTGATCGCCACGCTGTTCGGCACCCTGGCGGTGTTCGGCTTGCAGCGCTGCGGTAGCAAAGTGCGGATGCTGTTCGATGCGCTGACCTATTGCGCGATCATCGTGCCGGGCATCGTCATCGGCATCTCGACGCTGATCGCCTTCATCAGCCTGTTCGACCTGATCAACCCGCTGCTGGCGAGCTGGTTGCCGACGCTGCCGAAGTTGAACATGGGTTTTTTCACCGTGATCGCCGCACACTCGCTGTTCACCATGGCCCTGGTCATGGTGATCGTGCGCAGCCGCGTCGACTCGCTGGACAAGGCCTTGCTCGAAGCCTCGGCCGACCTCTACGCGCCGCCGATGGACACCTTCTGGCGGGTGACCCTGCCGCAGATCAGCCCGGCGATCATGGCCGGGTTCCTGCTGGCCTTCACCTTCAGCTTCGACGATTTCATCATCGCGTTCTTCGTCGCCGGCTCCGAAACGACGCTGCCGATCTACATCTTTTCCTCCATCCGCCGGGGCGTCACGCCAGAGATCAACGCGATCTCGACGGTGATCATCTGCGTGTCGCTGGCCCTGCTGTTCACTTCCCGCCATCTGCAAAACCGCCGTACCGGCATCCAGGAGTCGCACCATGCGTGATCAGCTTTACATCAATGGCGAGTGGGTCAGCCCGGATCTGGGCGGTTATCTGGACGTGATCGACCCGGCCACCGAACAGGTCTTCCACCGTGTCGCGGCAGGTACCGAAGAAGACGTCGACCATGCCGTGCGCGCAGCCCGTCGTGCCTTCGACAATGGCTGGGGCCAAAGCAGCGGCGCCGAACGCGCGCAGTGGCTGGAGGCATTGGCCGATGAACTGGAAACCGGCAAACAGGCACTCTCGGAACTGGAAGTGCGCGACAACGGCAAACCCTTGCCGGAAGCACAATGGGACATCGGCGACGCCATCGCCTGCTTTCGCTACTACGCCGGCCTGGCCCGCGAACTGGACCAGCAGCAGGACCAGCCGCTGGCCTTGCCGGACGAGCGTTTCCGCTGCCGCATCCGCCACGAGCCGATTGGCGTCGCCGGGCAAATCATTCCGTGGAACTACCCGTTGCTGATGGCTGCATGGAAGGTGGCGCCCGCCTTGGCCGCCGGGGCCACGGTGGTGTTGAAACCGTCCGAGCTGACCCCGCTGACCGCCCTGGAACTGGCCGCCGCCGCCGATCGCATTGGCTTGCCCGCCGGGGTGTTGAACGTGGTCAGCGGCCTCGGTGCCGACGCCGGCAGCCCGCTCACCGAGCACCCGGGCGTGGACAAACTGGCGTTCACCGGCAGCGTGCCCACCGGGGCGAAAATCATGTCGGCGGCGGCGCGGGACATCAAGAACATCAGCCTGGAACTGGGCGGCAAGTCGGCCTTCATCGTGTTCGACGACGCCGATGTCGAAGCGGCGGTGGAGTGGATTCTGTTCGGGATTTTCTGGAATCAGGGTCAGGTGTGCAGCGCCACGTCACGCCTGCTGGTGCAGGAAACCATCGCCCCGCGCCTGATCGAGCGGCTGGTGGAGGAGACCCGCAGGATCAGCATTGGACCCGGCATGCAGCCCGGCGTTTTGCTCGGGCCGCTGGTCAGCCAGGGCCAGTACGACAAGGTGCTCGGCTTCATCGACCAGGGCCTGGCCAGCGGCGCCCGCCTGCTCACGGGTGGACAGCGACCGGCGCACCTGGCCGAAGGCTATTTCATCGAACCGGCGATTTTCGATGAGCCGGGCCACAGCAGCATTCTGTGGCGCGAGGAAGTGTTCGGCCCGGTGCTGTGCATCAAGCGCTTCAAGACCGAAGAGCAAGCAGTGCAAATGGCCAACGCCAGCCGCTTCGGCCTGGCTGCCGCCGTGATGAGCGCCGACTTGCAACGCAGCGCCCGGGTCGCCAACCAGCTGCGCGCCGGGATTGTCTGGGTCAACTGCTCGCAACCGACCTTCGTCGAGGCACCCTGGGGCGGCATGAAACACAGCGGCATCGGCCGGGAGCTGGGCCAATGGGGCCTGCACAATTACCTGGAGGTCAAGCAGGTCACCGAGTACGTCAGTGACCAGCCGTGGGGGTGGTATTTGAAGTAAGCGGGTCAACTGTGGGAGCGGTGGGTTAGCCAATATCTCTATTGGATGTGCTGGCCTCATCGCAGGCAAGCCCGCTCCCACAGGGATTGTGGCCCGCCACAGGACTGGCGTTCACTGAAGATCAAAACTGTGGGAGCAAGCCTGCTCGCGAAAGCGTTGGGTCAGTCGACATCTCTGTTGAATGTACCGACCTCTTCGCGAGCAGGCTCGCTCCCACAGGGCTTGCGGTCCGCCGCAGGATTGGCGTTCACAGCAGATCAAAACTGTGGGAGCGAGCCTGCTCGCGAAAGCGCTGGGTCCGTCGAAATATCTGTTGAATATGCCGGCCTATTCGCGAGCAGGCTCGTTCCCACAGGGCTTGTGGCTACGGGCTGACAACGCGTAAGTTGAATGACCTGCCCTGCAAAACCCGCCGGAGTTGATCAATGCGCATCGCCTTGCTGTCCGACATGCACCTGTCCGTCAACGCGATCCCCTTTCCCGCCGTGGATGCCGATATTGTCGTGCTCGCCGGGGATATCGCCCGGCCGGTCAAGGCCATCGAGTGGGCCAGGGCGTGCCCGGTTCCGCTGGTGTACGTGGCGGGCAATCACGAGTTTTACGGCAGTGACCTGGTGTCCACCCACGAACAGTTGAACAGCCTGGCGCAAGGCACCCGGATCCACGTTCTGGAGCGTTCGGAGTATGTCCACGACGGTGTGCGTTTTCTCGGTTGCACCTTGTGGTCTGATCATCGTCTGCTCGACAGCCCCGAGGATCGGGCGCAGGGCATCGATCTGGCGACCCAACTGATCCGTGACTTCAGCCACATCAAGATCGCCCCCGACTTTCCGGACCTGTTCACGCCCGCCATTTCCCAGCTGGTGTTCCTGCAGACGGTCGCCTGGCTGGAAGACTGCTTCACCCGCGACCGCAGCATGCCCACGGTGGTGGTCTCTCATTTCGCCCCGACACGGTCGAGCATCAGCCCGGCGTTTGCCGGTTCGCCGATCAACTCAAGTTTTGTCTCGGACCTCGAAGCGCGGATCAAAGACTGGCAGCCGGCACTGTGGCTGCATGGCCACACCCATGGCAGCTTCGATTATCGGGTGGGCAACACCCGCGTGGTCTGCAACCCCCGGGGCTATGCCAGGAATGGCATCAACGAAAATCCTGATTTCGATGACGCCTTCGTCATCGACCTTGCGCTCTGAGGCAACCCTCAGATCAACAGTTCCAGTGTATCGAACAGCTCGACATCCTCCGGCCGAGCCGACCGGGCGCGGCGCCGGATGATCTGGAACAGGCAGTCGACGAAGCATTGCGCGGCCACACCCATCTGGGCATTGCGCCCGGTGACGATACCGATGGTGTCGGTGGCAAAGCTCTCCTCCAGAGCCAGGCGCCTCACCCGTTCGCGGTAGCCCGGGATGGTGAGCATCGGTTCCGGAAAATAACTGAGCATGTCGGTCTGCTCGACCAGTGAAAGCGTCAGCTGCGGTGAATGCGCACGGTGGATATGCTGCATGTCGATCTGCGCGCCGTGCTGCCAGAACAGCTCGGTCATCAAACCTTCGTGGTTGGCATCCGGGTAATTGACCACCCAATCCTGATCGAGCAATTCGTGGATGGAGCGGCTTTCACGCAGTGGATGCCCATGGCGGGCGACGACGGCCATGCGATACGAAAAAATCTGCTCGCTGACAAACTCCGGGCGCGGCAGTAACGAAGACACCAGCCCCACCGCAAACTCCATGGTGCCGTCGCGCAAACGCGGCAACGTCACCGCCATCAGGCCTTCGAAAATTTCCAGGCGTACCCGGGGCATGCGCTGGCGGAACAGCGTCACGACTTCGGGCAACAGGGTCATGCCCATCCACGGCGAAATGCCCAGGCGCAACTGCCCTTCGGCCTGATCGCTCAGGTGTGCCAGTTCCAGTTGCGCGCGTTCGAGTTGGCTGAGCATCTGCCGCGCATGCTGCAACAGCGACTGACCGTAGGTGGTCAGCACCACGCCGCTGGCATTGCGCACCAGCAGCGGCAGGTTCAAGTGCTCCTCCAGCTCGCGCAACGCCTTGGCCACTGCCGTCTGCGACACGCCCAGTTGCCGCGCCGCCGCACGAATGCTGCCGCAGTCGGCAATCATCACCAGCGCCCGCAATTGATGCAGCTTCATCTCTTCCTCCTGATGCACCGGGTGTAAACCAATGGTTTTCAGCCCAGCTTTTTTGCGACTGCCGCGGCATTCGCCAACTCATTAGCATCGCAGGGTATCAGTCCAACAGCCGAAAACGACCAATAAAAACGAGGAGAATCTGATGATCGATTTGCCCGCCCTGCCCGGCATTCGTGCGCTCGAAGAAGAGATGATCGCCCTGCGCCGGCACATCCACGCCCACCCGGAACTGAGCTTTGAAGAGTTCGCCACCGCCGACCTGGTGGCGGGCAAGCTTCAGGCCTGGGGTTATCAAGTGCATCGGGGCCTGGGTGGCACCGGCGTGGTCGGGCTGCTGCGCCGAGGCACCGGCGGCAAGACGATCGGCCTGCGTGCCGACATGGATGCGCTACCGATCATCGAACAGACCGGTTTGCCCTACTCCAGCCGCCACGAGGGTGTAATGCACGCCTGCGGTCACGACGGGCACACGGCGATGCTGCTGGCGGCCGCCCGCTACATGGCCGAGAGTTGCGCGTTCGACGGATCGCTGGTGGTGATTTTCCAGCCCGCCGAGGAAGGCGACGGTGGCGCCCGGCGCATGCTCGAAGACGGTCTGTTCGAACTGTTCCCCTGCGATGCGGTATTTGCGATGCACAACATGCCGGGGCTGCCGACGGGCAAACTGGGTTTCCTCGCCGGTCCGTTCATGGCCTCGACCGACACCGTGAGCATTCGGGTCGACGGCGTTGGCGGCCACGGTGCCATGCCGCACAAGGCCGTTGACCCGGTGCTGGCCGGCTCGGCCATCGTCATGGCGTTGCAGAGCATCGTCTCGCGCAATGTCGCGCCGCTCGACACCGCTGTCATCACCGTCGGCGCGTTCCATGCCGGGATCGCGGCCAATGTGATTCCCGATCATGCCGAGTTGCAACTGAGCGTGCGCGCACTCAAGGCGCAAGTACGCGACGAGCTGATAACACGGATCACCGCCGTGGCCGAAGCCCAGGCAGCGAGTTTTGGCGCACGCGCCACGGTGACGGTCGACGAGGCCCAGCGCTTCCCGGCACTGTTCAATCACCCCGACAGTACCGAATTCGCTCGGCAGGTGGCGCTCGATTGGGTGGGCGAACAAGGCTTGATCGCGAACATGCAGCCATTGACCGGCAGCGAGGATTTTGCCGTGATGCTCGAGCGCTGCCCCGGCTGTTACCTGCTGATCGGCAACGGTGATGGTGAAGGCGGCTGCATGGTGCACAACCCCGGCTACGACTTCAACGACGACTGCCTGGCGACCGGTGCGAGCTACTGGGTGCGACTGGTCGAGGCCTTCCTGGCCTGATCCTTCCAAAACCTGCTGGTATCGCCCTCGTCTTCAGGAGTTCGCCCCATGTCCACTCCCCTTTCTACCGCCCTGCCCGATGCCGCCGCAGCCCGGCGGCCGATTGGCGCAAAAGCCATCGCCGCCATCACCATCGGCTCGGGTCTCGAGTTCTACGATTTCTCCGTCTACAGCTTCTTCGCCACGCTCATCGGTCGCCAGTTTTTCCCGGTGGAGAGCACGCTCGGGCAATTGCTGCTGTCGCTGGCCACCTTTGGCGTCGGTTTCGGCATGCGCCCCATCGGTGGCCTGGTGCTGGGGGCCTATGCCGACCGGGCCGGACGCAAACCGGCGATGATGCTGACCCTGTGGCTGATGGCACTGGGTTCGCTGTTGTTCACTATCGCCCCCACCTATGCGCAGATCGGCCTCTTCGCGCCGTTGATCATTGTGCTGGCACGCTTGATTCAGGGCTTCGCCATCGGCGGTGAAGTCGGAGCCTCGACGGCGATGCTGATGGAATACGCCGACGACAAAAGCCGCGGTTTCTATGGCAGTTGGCAGCTGTTCAGCCAGGGTTTGAGTTTTCTGCTGGGGGCGCTGGTGGCGTTGGCCCTGAGTTCATCCTTGTCGCCCGAGGCGTTGGAGAGCTGGGGTTGGCGGGTGCCTTTTGCCTTGGGAATCCTGGTGATCCCGGTCGGCATTTACATCCGTCGCCACCTCAAGGAAACCGCCGCCGAACAAGGTCATGAAGCGGTATCCAGCGTGCGGGTGATCTTCACCGGCTATCGTCGCCTGATCGTAACCGGCGTGCTGTTGGTGATCGGCAGCACCGCGTCCAGCTACATCGTGCTCGATTACATGACCAACTACACGGTCACGGTGCTGCACCTGCCGATGACCATGGGCACCACCGCCGCGTGCCTTGGCGCACTGGTACAGATCAGCCTGTCGATCTGGGCCGGCCGGCTCAGCGACCGGATCGGCCGGCGCCGCACCATCGCCCTGGGCAGTATCCCCATGCTGTTGCTGATTTACCCGGCGTTCATCCTGATGAACCGGTTTCCGACGCTCGGCATGTTGCTGGCCGTCTCGTTGCTCACCACCCTGTTGCTGGTGTTGATCACGGTGCCGACCCTGGTGTTGATCACTGAACTGTTCCCAAGGGCGATTCGTGCCACCGGGTTGTCGATCATTTATTGCCTGGGCGTCTCGGTGTTCGGTGGCTTCGCGCAGTTCTTCGCCACCGGGCTGATCGGCTTGACCGGCAACAACAACGCCCCGGCGCTGTATGTCATGGCGTGCCTGTGCCTGACCCTGATCGGACTGGCGCGGGTCAAGGAAACCGCCGGCAAGCCGCTCGACTAGGCCGCTGGTCAAGGGGTCGCCCGAAAGCCTCGGGCGACCTTACCCCACGCTTGGCGCGAAACGTTGCGCGTACTCCCTGGGGCTCACGCCAAGGCGCCGGACGAAAACCTTCCTCAGCACATCGACGCTTTGATATCCGCATCGGCGTGCGACCTCTTCCATCGAGCGCCCGCCCAGTTCGAGCTCCCGGCAGGCCGCTTCCAGCCGAACGTCTTCAACGTACCTGGCCGGCGTGGTCTGCAACTCCCGCTGGAAGATCCGGATCAGGGTTCGCACGCTGGTGGCAAAGCGGTCCGCGAGGATTTCCACGGTCAGTTGTGAACCCAGATGTTCGCTGATCCAGTGACGCAGCTCATCCAGATTTGAACCGGGGACCTGCTGCGATTGCAGGGCGACGCTGAACTGCGCCTGCCCACCGGGACGGCGCAGGAACAGCACCAGGTTTTTCGCGATGTCCAGCGCGGCGTCATCCCCCAGGTCTTCGCTGACCAGAGCCAAGGCAAGGTCGATGCCCGCCGAGATGCCCGCCGAGGTGTAGACGTTGCCGTCCTTGATCCAGATCGGATTCGGATCGACCCGCACCTTGGGAAAACGCTCGGCCAGGTCACGCGCCATGCGCCAGTGAGTCGTCGCACGGCGCCCATCCAGCAGCCCCGAATCCGCCAGGGCGAACGCGCCGACACAGATCGAGCACACCCGGCGTACGTTTTGTGAACGCGTGCGAATCCATTCGATGGCCGCCCCGTCCAGTTGATCGATTGCCTGCCAGCCCGTCGCCACGATCAGCGTGTCGATGGACTTGTCGGCACGCCGCTCGTGTTCCAGGGTCGTGTGCGCCATGAGCCCGATGCCGGTGCTACTCGCCATCTGCGGGTCGACACCCGCGCAAACCAGCTCAAGTACGTAGGGCGCGAAGGCTCCCTCGTGCAGGGTATTCGCCAGGGAAAACACCTCGGCCGGGCCGATCACATCGAGCCCGTCCACCGGTGGAAGGCCCAATATCACGATGCGTTTTGGCGTGCGGCCAATCGATGGCTGGCCGGGTTTTGTCTTGCTGATCACGGCTGACTCCTGCAGGTTCAGGACATCAATATTGGCACAAATCATCCGAAAATAGTCAATCGTGCCACTCGTCACATCCCTAGAGTGAACGTCAAGTCAACGTCATCCCCGGGAGGCAACATGAATACACCCATCAACATCGGCGGCTTCAGCGCACCAGACTCCGAGCTGGCCCGCAGAGCCGCTGCGCTCGTGGAACGCGTCCACTCCAGGGCACTTTTGCATCACGTGCACCGGACATGGTGGTTTGCCGAATTCCTCGGTCAGCGCCGGGGCTTGCAGTACGACCGGGAAACGGTCTACCTCGCGGCACTGCTGCATGATCTGGGGCTGACGCCCGAGTTTGCCGCCGACCAGCGCTTTGAAGTCGATGGCGCCGATGCCGCCCGTCGTTTTCTCCTGGCCAACGGTTATGCGCAGGCAAAAGCCGAACAGGTCTGGGATGCGATCGCCCTGCACTCCAGTGCCGGCATCGCCGACCGCAAACAGCCGGAAATCGCCCTGATCTATCTGGGTGCCCATGTCGATGTCATGGGGCTGCACCTGGATGAAATCACCCCCTCGCTGGTCGACGACACGCTCGCGCTCTACCCCCGCATCGGCATGAAAGCGGCCTTTACCCAGGCCGTTGCCGAAGTGGCCAGGAAGAAACCCCATACGGCCATTGGCACCGGGCTCGCGGATGTCGGGCGTCGCCATATCCATGGCTTCGACTGCCCGAATGTCTGCGACCTGATCGACAACGCGCCCTTCGACAGCTGACCCACGCCAATCCGTTCATTACTCTGGGAGACTCCACCATGCAGCCACGTACCTACCTCATCACCGGGGCAACCGGTAAAACCGGGGTTCATACCGTCCGTCATCTGCTCAATGAAGGTCATGCGGTGCGCGCCTTCGTGCATCAACTGGACGAACGCAGCACCGCATTGCAGAACGAGGGCGCCGAAATCTTCGTCGGCGACCTGCTGGAGCATGACGACATCTTGCGTGCCATGGAGGGCGTGACCGGTGCTTACCTGTGCTACCCGGTTCGCCCCGGCTACATTCAGGCGACTGCCTACTTTGCCGATGCCGCACGGCGTGCAGGCGTCGAGGTGGTGGTGGAAATGTCGCAGATTTCCGCCCGCGAAGACTCGCTGAGCCATGCCGCCCGCGACCACTGGATCGCCGAGCGCGTACTCGACTGGTCGGGTGTGCCTGTGGTGCACATTCGCCCGACATTCTTTTCCGAATGGCTGATTTTTCCGTGGGTGCTGGATCAGATCGTCAAGGAAAACAAAATAACGCTGCCGTACGGTAACGGACGACACGCACCGATTGCCGCCGAAGACCAGGCCCGTGTGATCGCCAGGCTACTGACCCAGCCGGCCGGCCATATCGGCAAGACCTACCCCCTGTGCGGCCCGGTGGAACTGAGCCATGGGCAAATCGCCGAGGAAATCAGCGCCATCGTCGGCCGTGCCATCACCTACAGTCCGTCGACACTGGAAGAGTATCGCCAGCACCTGCAAACCTACGATCTGCCAGAATTTGTCATCCAGCACTTCCTGGAAGTGGCCGTCGATTACCAGAACGGGATCTTTGCCGGAGTGGATGGCGTGATCGGGCAGATCACCGGTCAAGCGCCGCAAACGGTGGCTGACTTCGTACAGGCCAATCGCCAAATGTTCGAACAGTGACCGTGGCGGGCGTATGCGTCGGTCACTAAAGGCCCGCGCATACACCCAACGCCTTCAGCAGCACCGCGTATTACACTTGCCCCGGCCAAAACGCGCTTCCTGGCGTTCGCGGAAAAACGCCTCATGACTCATCACCGGCTCGCCCGGACGGTTGCGGGCCATTTGCGCCACGTAGTTGTCGTACTCGGGAACGCCGACCATCAAGCGGGCGCTTTGGCCGAGCAATCTGACGACCTGCTGCAATTTGCGGAACATGGCTGATCTCTCTGTGAACGTCGGAGTTGGCCCATGAAACCGCGCTCATGTATCTGCATTGTGTCCACATCAGACGCCTTTGTATTTGCAAGTAGCCAGGGTCGCGCCCGATACAGCGCCGGCAACCCGCTACACTTTCCTCGCTCCGCCGCTGTACCCCAGCGGCCAAAACCCCTGACTTCTGATCTGGAGGTGTCCCATGAGCGACAGCAGCGAACTCACTACCTTTACCGGCTGGGCCGCCACGGCAGCGGGCGCGCCACTGCAACGCTACAGCTACGATCCCGGCCCGTTGGGAAACGATGAGGTGGAAGTCGCCGTGGAATATTGCGGCGTCTGCCACTCCGACCAGTCGCTGATCGACAACGATTGGGGTATCAGCAGCTACCCGTTCATTCCCGGCCACGAGGTCGTCGGCCGTATCGTGCGGCTGGGCGCCCAGGTGCGCGGTCTGGAACCGGGCCAGCGGGTGGGCATCGGTTGGTACAAGGGCAGTTGCATGCATTGCACGTCGTGCATCGAAGGCTCCCATAACCTGTGCAGCACGGTTCAACCGACCATCATTGGCAGCAACGGTGGCTTTGCCGACCGCATTCGCGCGCACTGGGCCTGGGCCCTGCCGATTCCCGACGGGCTCGATCCGGCGCTGGCCGGGCCATTGTTCTGTGCCGGCTCGACCGTGTTCAACCCGCTGCTGGAATTCGGCATCAAGCCCACCGACCGGGTCGGCGTGGTGGGTATCGGCGGCCTCGGCCACCTGGCGCTGCGCTTTCTCAACGCCTGGGGCTGCGACGTCACGGCGTTCACCTCATCGCTGAGCAAGCAGGACGAAGCCAGGCGCCTGGGCGCGCACAAGGTGGTCGCCTCGACCGACACCCATGCACTCAATGCCATTGCCGGCACCCTGGATTTTCTCCTGGTCACCGCCAACGCCAACCTCGACTGGACCGCCATGCTTGCCACCCTGCGCGGCAAGGGTCGCCTGCACTTCGTCGGCGTCGTGCCCGATGCCATTCCGGTGCACGTGTTCAACCTGATTCCCCAGCAAAAGGTCCTGTCCGCCTCACCGGTCGGCTCACCGGCCAACACCGCGACCATGCTGGAATTCTGCGCGCGCCATCAGATCCTGCCACAGGTCGAGATGTTTCCCATGAGCCGGATCAACGAAGCCATCGATCATCTGCGCAGCGGCAAGGCGCGCTACCGGGTGGTGCTGGACGCCAGTCAGTGACCGGTTGCCCATGAAGGACCTTTTTACCTACCGGCTTTTCATCCGGGTGGCGCGGCTGGGCAGTTTCTCGGCCGCCGCCCGGGAAGCCGGTCTTTCACAACCCCAGGTTTCCAGGATCATTGCCGAACTGGAGGCCGATCTCGGCACCCTGTTGCTGGCGCGCTCCACACGCGCCGTCGTACCCACCGAGGCCGGGGCGGACTTTCTGGCGCGCATGGACCCCATCCTCGCGGCGGTCGAAGAAGCCGAGCAAAGCGTACGCGAAGGTGGGGAGTTGCGTGGCATCGTGCGCATCAGCATGCCCACGAGCATCGGTGTGCGGGAAATCATTCCGCGCCTGGCGCCTTTCGTGGCGAAGCACCCCAACCTGCATATTCAGGTCCTGCTCGCCGATCACTGGCAGGACCTGGTGCGTGAAAACATCGATGTGGCGATAAGACTCGGGCGCCTGGTGGACTCCACGGCAACGAGCCGGCAGATCATGACGATTTCCCGATTGATTCTGGCCTCGCCTTCCTACTTGCGCAGGGCCGGCGTACCGCAGACACCGCAAGACCTGCAAGCCCACCGAATCATCGCTGGTCCAGCCTCGACTGTGCCGAGCGGCTGGATGTTCACGCGCGACGCACAGACCCAAACCATTGCGCTGGAGGCGCACTTCTCGACCGACGAAAACGAAGGGGCGGTCGCGGCGGCCACGGCTGGATTGGGAATAACCTCGACGACGGCATGGGCCTGCCGCCGTGAGCTGGAAAGCGGCGAACTGGTCGCCCTGCTCACCGACTGGACGACCGAATCGGTCCCCGTTCACGCCTACTTCCCTCATGGCTCGCGGACCCGCAGTGCCGGTCGTGCCCTGATCGAACACCTTGTCGCCAGCCTGCTTGACGATGCCGGCGGCGCTTATGCATCCGACGCATAGAAGATAGCCCGCCACTGCGTCTACTGCGTTCCCGCCGAAGCTGCCAATTTATCGCCATACCCCGCGACGCAATGGTCGAGTTGATCGACCTGGCAGCGTGGCGGACGCCCTGACTTTTTCGTTCAAGGAAATCCCTCATGCGTATGACTGGCAACACGATCTTCATCACTGGCGGCGGCTCCGGCATTGGCCGCGGTCTGGCAGAAGCCTTCCACAAGCTCGGCAATCAAGTGATCATCTCCGGCAGGCGCAAGGAGCGGCTGCAAGCGACGCTCGACGCCAACCCCGGCATGGCCGCCCTTGAACTCGACATCAACGACACCGCCAGTATCCAGGCGGCAGCCCGGCACCTCATCGCCCATTACCCCGAAGTCAATGTGCTGATCAACAACGCCGGCATCATGCTGCTCGATCATGCCGAAGGTCCGGTGGACGATGAAATGGCACTGTCGACCGTCACCACCAACCTGCTCGGCCCGATCCGCATGACCTCGGCACTGGTCGAGCACCTCAAGGCGCAGCCTGATGCGGTCATCGTCAACGTCTCCTCGGTGCTCGGCTTCGTGCCGATGGCGGTGACGGCGGTCTATTCGGCGACCAAGGCCGCTCTGCACTCCTACACCCTGTCGCAGCGTTACCTGCTGCGCGAACACGGCGTGCAGGTGGTCGAGATCGCGCCGCCCTGGGTACGCACCGAGTTGCTCAACAGCAGCGAGGAAGAGCGCGCCATTCCCCTCGACCAGTTCATTACCGGCGCCATGGCGCAGTTCGAAAGCGGCGTGGACGAAATCCTGGTCGCGCCCGCCGAGGCGATGCGAGCCAATCCGGGCCCGAACGAGCACGCGTGGGTCAATCAGTTCAACGACATGGTTGCCAGCGGACCGGCATTCGGCTGAGACCATTGGCTCCAGATCCACTCACCACTTGCAGGACCCACACCATGAGCACACGCCCCCCCGGCGAGAACAAGGCAATCGTTCTCGAAGGCTTCGAAACCCTGTTCAATCGCAAAGACCTGGCCGCGGCCGAGCACTTCTGGTCGCCCGCCTACATCCAGCACAGTGCCCATGTGCCCTCAGGGCGTGAGGGCCTGTTCAATCTGGTCGCCACAGCGCCACCCGACCTGCGTTACGAATGTCAGCTGGCGGTGGCCGAGGGCGATTTTGTCATGCTGCACGGCCGGTTCTCCGGTCTCGGTCTACCGGTGAACTGGGTAGTGGTCGATATCCTGCGCCTTGAGGATGGCGTGATGGTCGAACATTGGGATGTCATTCAGGACGAGGCTACGCGCGACAGCTCCGCTGGCGGGCATCCCATGTTCGGCGAGCAGTTCCCGGGGTGAAGTAACGCAGAAACAGACGGGTTGCCCTTGCGGTGCAGGCGACCCGACCGTGACGAGCCTGATCAACCGTTGCCCGGTTGGCAGGCTCGTTTTCTGTCAAGGATTGGCCACTTGCGCCGGCACCGCTGGCATATGCGGGTCACTCCAGGTGAACCGATAGGCCTTGCTGGCTTCCTGCGGCACGCATTTGCCGGTGTCGGCATCCGCGCCCACGATCGACCAGTTAGCCCGGGAGTTTTCACCCAGTTCACGGGCCGCTTCGGGTTTGAAGCACTGGTTCAGCACGTCATCCGGTACCAGGGCGTAGGCCTTGGGGTGTTCGCGCAGGTACAGCGCGGCTTTTTCGATGGACGAATAATCCATGCCGAAATGCACGATCGGCTGACGGGCAAACAACCAGTGCCCCTCCTCCCAGTTGACCAGCACCAGATCGGCGCCCTGGGTCATGGTCGCAGCCTGCGTCATGAGCACCTGATCGATGTTGGTGCCTTCCTTGAGCGGTTCGATGAATCCACGGACGAACCACAATACGAACCAGGTCGCCACCAGTGCCGGGAACACCCGGCGCAAACGCGGGTGCCTTTTGAACCAGCGCTTGAGCATCCACGGAATCAACGGCGCGGCGACCAGCACCAGCCCAGGCAGCGCCGGGTAGATGTACAGCTTGCGCTTGCCGCTGCTGATGCAGAAAAACAGCACCACCAGCGCTACCCAACCGAGCAACACCAGGACCCGGCCGTCACGTTTTTGCAACTGACGGCGCCAGGCGGGCACCAGCCATGGCAGCACCAGCACCAGCGGTAGCCAGTACTGCGGAATCACGTTGGTGAAGAAGTACCAGAACGGTTCGCGGTGATGCCACGCGGCGGCATAGCGGCCCGCGGTCTGGTGCAGGAGGATTTCCCGCGCATAGGCAATTTCGTCTTCGCTGCCATTGAAGAGGATGGACAAGGCCAGGGGCAACAGCCAGATCGCAATCGCCGCGAGCATCAGCGCAAACCCCAGCAACCACTTGCGCGCCTCGCCGGGCATGGCCACCACACCGGGCCAGCCTTTGCGCACCGCATAGGCGTAAGGAATCAGCAACAGCGCCGGCAGAAAACCCACGCCCTTGGTGATCACGCCGATGCCCATGGCCGCGCAGCCTACGTAAAACCAGCGCCACGCAGGGCCCAGCAGCAGGTGTCGCGCCAGACCGTACAGGCCCAGGGAGGTGAACAGAATCAGCAAGCTGTCGATCTGACCGGTGCGCAGGATGCTGTAGGTCTGGTACGTCGCCAGGTACAACAGTGCGGCGTTACGCCCGGTACGCTGGGTCCACAGGCGACGGCCCAGGTCATAGACCATCACCGTGACCGTCACGGCCGAAAACAGTCCCGGGATGTAAAGGGCGATGTTCGGTTTGCCGGTCAGCCAGGTGAAGAACGCCACCGTCCACATGAAAATCGGCGGCTTGTCGCCGTAGATCTCGGCGGCCCGGTGCGGGATCAGCCACGAGCCGTTTTGCAGCATTTCCAGTGCGACGCCGAGGAAGCGTTCCTCATCCACATTCTGCGCCTGGCGCAGCCCCATTCCCGCGCCGATCAGCAACAGGGCAAGCAGCATCAGGCCCAGGCATTCGACCCTGGGCGACAACGATCTACGCATGGTTTATTCCTTCACGCTTCTGCTTTTGGCGATCAATTGCAGATTGCGAAAATAGACAATGGAGCCAAACGCCTGCCCGGCAATGAACACCGGGTCCTCGCGATAGATGGCGTAGGCGAGCAGCAAGGTGCTGCCGACGATGCTCAGGTACCAGAAATTGGTCGGGATCACGCTGCGTTTCTTGTACTCGCTGTACAACCACTGCAGGACAAAGCGCCCGGTAAAGGCCACCTGCCCCGCAAAGCCGACGATCAGCCACAGGGTTTCACGAGACAACATCATCCTTCGATCTCCTGGGCAGTGGTGTTCAGCCGCGTACGCTTGATCAGCCACCAGACCCCGAACAGATCGAGAATGCCGACCAGCGCGCGGTCGATGTTGCCGTATTTCGACACCCCGGCCGTGCGCGGCCGGTGGTTGACCGGGTGCACGATCATGCGCCCGTTATGGCGCTGGATCAGCGCCGGAATATAGCGATGCATGTGGTCGAAGTACGGCAGGCGCAGGAACGCCGCGCGCTCGATCAGCTTCAGGCCGCAACCGGTGTCCGGGGTCGAGTCCTTGAGCAGGCGCCGGCGCAGGTTGTTGGCGAAACGCGAGGCGTAGCGTTTGCTCGCGGTGTCGCGGCGATTGACCCGGTGCCCGGCAACCAGCTGCACATCGACCTGGCCCGGTTCGCCGCGCACCAGCGCGAGCATGCCGGGAATGTCCGCCGGGTCGTTCTGGCCGTCGCCGTCGAGGGTCGCCAGCCATTGCCCGCGGGCCTCCCGTGCCGCGTGGTACAGCGAGGTGCTCTGGCCCAACGAGCGCTCGTGATGGAGGATGCGCAGGGTGTTCAGGCCGTCGTGGCGCATCTGCCGCAACTCCTGCAGGGTCGAGTCGGTACTGCCATCGTCGACGACGATGATTTCGTAGGATTCATCGGCCAGCGCCACGCGGATTTCCTCAAGCAAAGGCTTGAGGTTGTTCGCTTCGTTCTTGGCGGGAATCAGTACGGATACAAAAATGTCTTGGCTCATGGAGTCTCTCTCGCCTTTTTGATTTCTTCGAGATCAGAGGCGAACGCTTCAAATCTGATAGAACTGTCGATACCACTTCACAAATTCACCGACGCCGGTCTCGAGCGTCACCTGCGGGCTGAAACCCACCCACTCGGCCAGTGCCGAGACGTCGGCCCAGGTCTTGACCACATCGCCGGCCTGCATTGGCATGTAGTTGCGTCGGGCCTGCAGGCCCAGGGCGGATTCCAGGCAGTCGACGAAATCCAGCAATGCCACCGGCATGCCACGCCCGATATTGAACAGCCGGTTTACCCCGGCGACGGAGCCTTGCGGCACCGGCGGCTTCGGGAGAAGTCGGGCGATACCTTCGACAATGTCGTCGACATAGGTAAAGTCGCGCGACATCTGCCCCTGGTTGTAAATATCGATGGGCAGGTCTTTGAGGATGGCGTCGGTAAACTTGAACAGCGCCATGTCCGGGCGGCCCCATGGACCGTAGACGGTAAAAAACCGCAGGCCGCTGGCTTTCAGGCCATACAGATGGCAGTAGCTTTCGGCCAGCAGTTCATTGGCGCGTTTGCTGGCAGCGTACAGCGAAACGGGATGTTCGACAGGATCCTCGACACTGAACGGCATCTTGCTGTTGGTGCCGTACACCGAACTGCTCGAGGCGTAGATCAGATGCTCGGGCCGATGGTGCCGGCAGGCTTCCAGCACATTGAGAAAACCTACCAGGTTCGATTGCCCATAGACATCCGGGTTGTCCAGCGAGTAGCGCACGCCAGCCTGAGCGGCCAGATGCACCACCTCGGTAAAACGGTGTTCCTGGAACAGGCTCATCAGCGCCGGTTTATCGACGATGTCCATTTTCCGGAAGCGAAAGCCCGGCAAAGCCTCGAGCAATTCGAGGCGTGCGTGCTTGAGTTCCACGTCGTAGTAGTCGTTGAGGTTGTCGATACCGACAACGTCCTGACCCTCACGGCACAAACGCTGGACCGTATGAAAACCGATGAAACCGGCCGCACCGGTGACCAGAACGGTCATTGGGCGCACACCTGCGACTGCGCCGCGATTGGCGCGAGATTACTGTTCCAGACCCTCGACAGCTTCATGTGTAGTTCCTGCATATGGCGTCATTCGCGCAAGGTTACGTTATGAAGCTTATAAAACAGAAACATTTTAGTTTCGATAATTGCGCGCACGACATCAGCAAAAAAACGATATTTGGCCGAAACGACTGCTATTTTTTGGCCGATATGTCATGTGGCTTGTAAAACCGGAACAAGCCGATATCCACGGTCCGGATGTATTCCCTGGCCCAATCCGGGGTGACGGTACGGTCATGGAAATACAGGGCACCCTGCGTGCGATCCGGCAGTTCCTTGTTCAGGGCCTTGCGCGCGATTTCCTTGGCCATCGCGTAAGGCACCTCTTCCTGCACCGAGTCGGATTTGCCGTCACACCACCAGGAGAATTGGCAACTCCTGGTCTCGGAACCCTGCTTGACCACTTTGCATACCGTGTCCGGAAAGCCCTCGTGGCCCAGGCGATTCATGACCACGTTGGCCACCGCCTCCATGTCGGCGGGGTCCTCGCCCTTGGCTTCCCAGTAAATCGAGCGGGCCAGGCAGGTGATCGCATCGTCCAGGGGCGCGGACCCCGCCGGGTCGACGGCCTGGACTTCGGACGGGGTAATGGCTTGCGCCTTGGGTACCGGTGCGGAGTTGTCGTTTTCGGCGGCTTTCTGCTCAAGCACCTCGGCCTTGTTCTCCGCCGCTTGCTGTTTTTGCGCTTGATCCCCGGCGGCTACCGGGTCGGCAAGCAACGTTAGGGCGAGGCAGGAGGCCATCCAGTCGAAGCGCATGATCGGTGTCACTCGGGGGAGTGGTTCGCTTCAGTGTAGTAGTGAAATGATTTCACCCGTGTATGCGGCAATGTAAGCTGTTGATATACAACGAATTAAATTGAATCTTGAAGAGATTTCCCCAGCGCTTCCCCTAGGGCGGGGAAAGTCGAAACGGCAACCTATCCGACGAACGTCATGACCGAATCCGGGCGTAGGGAACCGTTCCGAACGGCTATGCGGTGGTGTAGGCCCAAAAGTACACAACCTGAATATACTTGTTTCGGTATGCCGACCGCCCCTACAACCGGATGACAAACCATGACATTACTGAGTTTCGATTTGAGCGACCGACGCTCCAACTACGAATTGTCAGCGGAAGGCAGCTTTAGACAGTTGACCTTCAAAACAGCCTTGGAATTGAGCAACCCTTTTGAAATTCCTGGGCACGGCATGGTGAGGGAAGGCAGTGTAGCTATCGAATGCGGTGAGCCGTCCGGGCCAATTGGGAATATTCGTTATTTGGATAGCATGGAAACTTACTGCATTAGCACGGTGCTGCCGGTCGAAGTTTTCGATTCATTGCTTAACGCCAATATGGACACCACCGAAATAAGTCTTTGGGTTGATATCGGTGGTAATGCTCTTACCTCACGTACTGCAAAGACGATATGGGAAATAGAACAGTCAAAGCTTCTTCCGATTGAGTCAGTCAGTACTACGGTCAAATCCAAAGAAAAGCTAGAACCGGAACCGCTTCGGCCCGTATTGATATCTGATCCGCAATCCGCCCAACAGTTACGGGCAATTTTGCGGGCAATTGTTATCTTCGGCGTCCTTATTTTGATCACGCTTTTCATACGCCGGTAAGCATGGATTACCCATGTGCCAAGCAATCCGCTGGTTCTGGATACGGTACAGATAGGTATCCGTCTCTATTCGACAAAAAAATCTCCGGTTGGGGCTCAACCTTCCGGGACAAATGGCGCTCTCTTTCTGAATCTTTACGACGCTCGTTTGATTTCGAAGGGTATGAAATCCGGCCCTAGACCGGCCGTAATTGGGTCGAATGCGATGGCGTACAGGCTAGTCAGCGCCTCGGCGATGCCATCGGCCTGTGAGCTGAGCTGCGGCCAAGGAAATTGTGGAAGTCTGCAAAATTGGGCTCTCTTCGTGAAATTCTCCTGCTGTATTGTCCCAGGTCAATGCGAGATCAGCTAAATGAATATAGGCTGACCTCAGCCGGTGCTTATCTGAGGAGGCAATCCCATTTAGTTCTGGCGAGGCTAGGCATCATGAACACCCCTAAAATTCTCTTAGTCTGTTGTGCAGCTCTGATAGCCGGATGCGCAACTACCGAAAAATATGAAGCCAAGCTAGCTTCTTGGGTTGGCTCGCCTGAGGGTGATCTCATACAAAGCTGGGGACCGCCTGAACAAGTCTATGAGACAGGTAGCGGCACAAAATACTTGACCTACTCAAGCTCCCGTCAAGTTTACGTTCCCGGCACACCTCCAACATACACAACAAATTACAACCCCTACACCTACAGTGCGACCACCACAACCTCAGGAGGCACCCCAGCACAAACTTATAGCATGGGATGCCAAACAACCTTTGAGGTTTCCAACGGAACAATTTCCCGCTGGAGCTGGAAGGGAAACGATTGCAGATCAGATTAATTGCCACGCATAACAATGCGTATATGGACCTCTTCAAAAAGCGGTGAGTAATGCTTCATCGAGGTGACAATAATGTCTAGTGAAAGTCTTTATAAAAAATGCAAGTCTTGTGGCAAGACGATCTCAAAGGTCGCAACAAAATGCCCTGACTGCGGAAAAAAAGTGAAAAAAATCAGTGCGATTCAATGGATCGGAATTATTTTTGGCGCATTAATTCTCATTGGGGCAATAAACTCACCAACCAAACCAAAGCCTCAAGAAGAAGTCGAAAGCCCAGCAACCATGAAAAAGAAACTATCCAACGAATTAAGTCTAGAGTACACATGGGGAAAAAGTCTCGGCTCGATCATGGAGGCGGATTTTATAATAAAAAACAATAGCGCCATAGACATAAAAGATATCGAGATACAGTGCGACCACTTTGCAAAAAGTAAAACGAAAATCGACTCAAACAACAGAACTATATATGAAGTAATAAAAGCAAAATCGAAAGGTCGTTATTTGAAATTCAACATGGGATTCATTCACAGCCAAGCGAATTCATCCTCATGCTTTATTAAAGATTTTTCCATAGCAAGCCAATAAAATACCTGTCTACGTAAGGAAAGTAAAATGGCACTTATAACCTGCCCAGAATGTTCTGCCGAAGTTAGCGATACTGCTCTTAACTGTGCAAAGTGCGGGGCTCAATTAAGAAAGCCCAAAAGAGGCTTTTTTGGAAAGCTCATAAAGTACACTTTTGTGCTATTCAATATCCTCATGGGATGGTGGCTTATTGCCGGCATGCGAGTCGCAACGACTGTTGTAGATTCAGCCGCTTCCGGTGCAGAACACGCTGGAGCCGCTATAGGCACAGGTCTTGGATTTTTCATGATTATTGGCCTTTGGGTTTTTGGTGACATCATTCTTGGCTTATTTGTATTGCTTACTCGGCCAAAATAAATGGTTACCAGAAAAATCGATCAGTATCTCTCACTTGGACGCTAGCGAATAACTGCTTAGGGTCGTTTTCAGCCGGTCGTGATAGGCAAAAATCGGCCAAAAGCAGCCTATTGAACAAATAGGGGGCGGATCTATTTTTCCGTCACCTTTTGGAAAATTAATCCCCCTTTTTTCTTCCCGCCAGTTGACCGGCAAGCAGAGCAAATCAGCACCAACCAGCGCCGGAAGTCGCACCCACTCAGGAAACTCTTTGCGGTACACGGCGCGCAAGCCTTGAGCATCGATCATTGCCGCGCCCTTAAATCTCCGATACGGAAAAGCGTGGCGTCTGTCGGGTTATGGGAGAGTAAAAGGCCACCAGTCGATTTCACATTGACATCATGGATATGCGTCAGCGAGACTCCCTAAAACCACAAACAATATAGGGTAATTCTGCGATGAAAAAACGCTCCTTTCTGGTACCAATGGCCACTTTGGCCGCAGCCATAGCTACAGAGCAGGCTTCCGCTATAACTTCTCATGAAGTCGTCGAGCCCACCACAGAAGCCAAGAACACATTTCAAGCGGAAGCTCAAAACGAGAACCTTTCTGTTCGCGGCGGCAATGATCTGTTCGCCTTCATTCTCAAGCGAGGGGATCAGGGGCAACTGATGGCTTACCACAGTTCCCATAGCTCCCACTCTTCGCACAGCTCCCATAGCTCCCACTATTCGGGTCGATAATGGCTTGCTTTCATACGCTCGTCTTTGATGAACGGCTTTATGACGCCCAGGTGTTGCAGAAAGCTGCTTATCGATCGATCAACACCCTCACGGTCGATATCACCTCCGAAGAGGGACGGTTTATCTGTGTCTTGTCATTGAATATCGGCTTGGACGAGCCGGCCTTTCTGTCTGCCATCCAAGAGTTCAAAAAAGATGTGCTCGATTATCAGCTGCGCCACCGATTGGCAGTTGAAACGCAGCCTATCAAGAACCTGATCCTCGGACTGGCCTTTTCAAAAACCGGGCTGATCAGTGAGTAAATTTCAAAAGCTGGAGTTCTACGCGCAGCAACGTCCCTATGAGCTGCTGCCCTTTAAGTTCGACCGCCTGAATGACGACGAGTACGTCATCACTAACATGGCAGGCGAATTTCTTGTCATACCGGTGCCGATGCTTGAACCGATCATTAGCAAGACGCTTCCGCTCTCATCAGAGCTGATCCCTACGCTTCGATCCAAACAGTTCATTCGCTTCACCAACGAGCAAGCGCCACTTCAGCTTCTGGCACTCAAGATCCGCACGCGATTGTCTAGGCTGGCCGAGTTCACCAATCTGCATATCTTTGTAGTGACTCTTCGGTGCGACCATAGCTGCCCTTATTGCCAGGTTTCAAGGCAGTCGGAGAGCAAAGGCGAATTTGACATGACCACAGAGATGGCAGACAAGTCGCTGGACTTCGTCTTTAGGTCTCCCAATTCAGCCATCAAAATTGAGTTTCAGGGTGGTGAGCCGCTGCTGAACTTCGAGATGGTGAGGTATGTTGTTCTTGAGGCAAAAAAACGTAACGTCAAGGAAGGACGTGACTTACAGTTCGTGATTGCGACCACGCTTTCACTACTGACTGATGACGTGCTCGACTTCTGTAAGCAGCACAACATTGTGCTTTCATCTTCGCTTGACGGGCCATTGGATCTGCATAATGCAAATCGCCCACGACCAGGCCGAGATAGTCATCAGCGTTTCGAAGAAGGTTTGCAGAAAGCCCGTGCAGCCCTCGGCTATGACCAAGTGTCAGCCCTGATGACAACCACAGACAAGAGCCTGCCACGAGCGCGGGACATCATTGATGAATACCTGCGCCTAGGCTTTGATGGCATCTTCCTCCGCACGCTCTCCCCCTACGGCTTTGCGATCAAGACCAAAAAATTCATGTCATATGACACGGAGCGCTGGCTTGAGTTTTATAAGGAAGGTCTTCAGTACATCATTGAACTAAACAAATCCGGCATCCGATTTGTAGAGCAGTATTCTTCGCTCGTGCTGACAAAAATGCTGACTTCAGGGGAACCTGGGTTTGTTGATTTAATGAACCCTGCCGGTGCTGGTATCGCAGCCATCGTGTTCAACTACGACGGATCGGTCTACGCCTCAGATGAAAGTCGTATGCTTGCCGAAATGGGTGATCATACGTTCCGTCTGGGCAACATTCTTGAGCATTCGTATGAGGAGATTATCCTCTCTGATCAGCTTCTGGATGCACTTGAAAACTCTTTCACCTTAAGCGCTCCAATGTGCTCTGACTGTGCATTCGAACCTTACTGTGGAGCTGAGCCCGTCTACCATCACGCCATTCACAAAGACGTGGTAGCAAGAAAGCCAGAGTCCTCCTTCTGCAAGCGAAATATGGCGATTTTCAAGCATCTCATTGAGCTGATGGGAAGTGACGAGCAAACAAAACGGATTTTTATGGGTTGGGCCAACCGATGCTAAAACTCGGCGGAAAGATTATCCGTATCCATGCGGTTAATGTTCATAGGGACCTCACTCTGCTCAAGGTGTCGACCAGTCGGAATCTGCCTGAAGTCTTGCGACGGGAAATGGCTTATTTGGTTTCCGATCAGCAGATCCCCCGAGGATTCGCCCACTATCTTCTGCTTGATAAACATCGGCTGCTTGTTGAGATACTGCCTTCCGACTCTGACTACTCGATCCTTCCGAATGACTACAGCTATATCGGTAATGGTGACGTTATCCGGCTTTCAGCAGATCGTCAGAGCATTAGCGTGCTGTTTCGAGCATCGTCACCTCACAACAGCATCCTGGTTACCGAGCAGTGTAATCATTACTGCCTTATGTGTTCGCAACCGCCTAAGGCTGTTGATGACTCTTGGATACTTGACGAAATCGAGAGCCTGATCCCCCTCATTCCAAAAGATACCCGCGAATTGGGGTTTACTGGCGGCGAGCCTACGACCAATCGGGAACGCTTCCTTAAGATCATTAGCCTGACAAAAAGCTATCTGCCAAGAACCGCAATCCACATTCTCTCGAACGGACGCAGCTTCAAAGATCCGGCGTTCGCTGAAAAGTATGCGCGGATTGAATTGCCCGACGCGATGATCGGCATTCCTCTCTATTCAGACGATCCGACACTGCATGACTACATCGTCCAGGCCCAAGGCGCATTCGATGAAACCATTCAGGGCATTCTCAATCTGAAGCGTTTGGGTCAGAAGGTTGAGATCCGAGTCGTCATTCACAAGCTATCGGTGCAGCGCCTTACTGAACTGTGTGAGTTCATCGCACGCAATCTGCTGTTTGTTGACCATGTGGCGCTGATGGGCCTTGAGATGATGGGCTTCACCCGGGCCAATCTCGATGAGCTATGGATCGACCCAATCGAATACAAAGACATTCTCAGCAAGTCAGTTGGCATTCTTGCCAAGTACGGCATGAATATCTCGGTTTACAACCATCAGCTTTGCTTGGTGAATCCGGACATTCAACCCTACTACCGCAAATCAATCAGCGACTGGAAGAACGAGTACGCGCCTGAATGCCAAAGCTGTACAAAACAGCGAGAATGCGGAGGTTTTTTCGCATCAGGCGTTAAATTCGGCTACAGCAAGAACCTAGTCCCATTCTAACCTCGGCATCAAAACAGTGAGCGCATAGCGCCCCGATGCATGTCCGCCATGGGTCCAGGCCGTGTGAAAACGTTTTAGAGCAGGTTTGACAGTCAGGACTGGAACGAAAATCGCGTTCCTACGCAATTTTCCGGTCTGCTGGTTAACCAAACGCTGGCAGATTTTACGTAGCAACGCAGACTTCAAAACGGCGCATGCGTTTTCACACAGCCTGGGTCGTTTTCTGCCTCTCGCAAAGGGCAGTAAACGGCCAAAAGCAGCCTGTCGGTTCGGTCCGATAAACTCCTAGAGATATTTGCTTTTTCCTGCAAGACCGATGCGCATGAGTAAGGCGGACAATATGATGGCAAATGAGAGACAAATTACACGAAACATTAAAAACCGATTATGGAATCGGCTTGAAGTTAAATGTATAAGCTTTGAAGGAAGAACCTACTGCGGAAAATTTATTGGCCGCTGAGTGGAGTCCATTGTGCTTTTCGGAGGTGGAAACGCTGTCCTAGCCGCCGTACTTTGATTAATTGCTGCCAGTCACGATATAAAATACTCTGCGTTCTCGGCAATGGATTGGACTAACTAACCATTAAGCTTTTAAGACCAAGACTTGCAGCGGCTACCCATTCCACTTGTACCAATCTCGTACCGTTCAGTTCTTTCAAGCGTCGTTTTTTGTAATGGATGTTTAACTACCCGACTAGTAACTTCAGGATGTGCAGAAATTCAGAATTATAATATATTTATTCACGATAAAACTCCCCTTTCATAGTTTTATCGGTCATAAAACGGGCGATTTCATCAGCTTGTGCTACAAGATCTTCCATTGCATCCAAACCTTTGTACTTGGCACCTTGAGCTAGCAGTCCCTGGAGAGCGGAGGCTGAATACGCAACCATCAGTTCAGCTCTACGGGAATCTTTGCGTAACAGAAGGGCGGACTCCATGTACGTTACCATTTTACGATCCATAGCCGTACGCTCAAGCATTACAATGAGTTCTGCATAGCTCATAGGTTGCTTGGTGACGGGATGGATATATTGGGGATTCTTCATGGCTAGGGGAGTTTTTCAATGATCTGTAAATTAGGCTATCGCAGTATAGCACATCGGAGCCTATAGAGCCGAGCGCAACACGCTTACTCAATAAAAGTGCACGAGATCAACTCCTATGCCGTACGAAATAGCTACAACGCTGCCGGTTCGTTAGACGGGCGTATCGCTCTAAAAATCTCGAGCACGTCCTAAGTTATGCGACGACTCACTTTGGCCATGAGGTAAAGATATTGCGATATCGTTTAAGCCTTTCGCATGCGCTCAATGACCAGAGAAATGAAATGCGATAGATGTGGCATATGAGAAGAAGTGATATTAATCCGATGTGCTCGCGTCCTTCTCAGGGTATGTAGCCGCAGCGAGGCTGCGCGAACGAGTTTGTACCTGCCACGACTGGCCGGAAAGGGTCGGTTTCAGCCGGTCGTGGCAGGCAGAAACCGGCCAAAAGCAGCCAGCCTAATGCCCCTAGCAAACCAGACCGACTTGCCTCTGATTTCCTATCAACCTACTGCGGATTCAGCAGAAAACGGAATTGCCCCTGGCGCCATTTCGTTTGGGTTCATATGGCTGTCGGCGAGATGTCCATGCTCATCGAGGTATCGATGGAGATTCTGTAACGCTTCGTTTTGCCGCTTTCAATGACGACTTCCCGTTCTTTGAGACCCGAGTAGCAGGCAGCGTTGCCTTCTGCCGCGAGGATAAACCCGCCGGCGGGAACGTGGAATGTGGCGGTTTCGCCGGGTCCGATTAGTACCACCAATCGACCGTCGATCAGTACTCTTGTATTGCAGGCACTGCCAATAAAACCGGTGTCACGGGTTATCACTAGGCGCGCAGGGCCGTCCGACTCGGCTTGGTAGCCATATAGCCTATTGCTGGGGACTGGGTCGGCCTTCTCGGCCGTTATGGGTGAGGTAGCGCAACCGAACAATATCAGCAGTACAGCTCCTCCTATGAGGTTCTTCATGGTCCCCTCCTTTCAAATCGTGTTGTGGATTGTATCGCCGGCTTGCTAAGCACTGGACTTTACCAGCGCTTGCGCTCGCCCTGAATACCGCTCCTCAATCTTAACTGGCAGAGAGCGGCCCGTAGCTGCTTGCTGGGACCGCCTGAGCCGCCCATAGCTGCCGCTTTAATCTGTCGACGGAACCCAGGGAGATTCAGTCTGCCCAGGTTATGGCCAGAAACGTCGGATGCTTTGGTGTCCGATGCTTTCAGAATGCCGCAGTACCGAGGGTGCCGCTCAGCAGACATCACTCAAAGGTACTCGAGAATTTCAGCTGTAGATGTAGCACGTGGTTGATCAGCTGTAGATGTTTTCGGATACGCGCCAACAATGTGGAGTGGTTTGATGCCTGCCTTTACAAGTGCTAGCCTCAACCCGGTCATAACATCGTGCACCAAAAGAATTCCCTCCGCAGCAGTATCAGTGCAGAGCCACGCCACTAATTTCTGCACAAATTTTGCATCCTGGTAAATAAGCACAAATACTGGCCAAAGCTTCATCCACCGACAGCCAGGCTTCTACAGAAAAGGAGCTAATTACATGACTTTTAAGAACCCAGCGTTAACCTCGCTTGCTTTCGCGACTTTGATTTCAAGCGGCACAGCACTTTCAGATGTACTGCCCTGCGGACCGCAAAGCCAAAAAACAGGCCAAACATATAAAGTGAGCGGCTCCGAAATTTACTTAATGTCAGCACCTGGTGGAAAAGGCAAGAAACTGGTGAACGAAAAGTCAACTGCCGCGCTAGGCTCAACTCAATATCTAACAATAGATAACTCAACAACCATCAAAGAAGAATGTAGCGATTCGGGCTGGTCTAAAATCGGTGTCATTGACCCGGAGTGGTTAAAAGACTCTCATATCGGCTGGATCCCTAGCAAAGCACTGCGCGGCCAAAAAAAGAACGCCGCTGGCGAAGAAGAATTTACAGAGGAAGATTTTTCCTGGAATAAAAAGACAGCCAAATACAAAGAAATAATAATTACAGGGGTCAACAAGATCCACAAAGAAAACAAAAATTGCAAAGAAATATCCCCGTCCTCAGCCGACATATCATCAAGCAAAGGATCCACCAAAGACCCAGTTTTTTATGTGACTTGCGGCAAGGATGCAAATACATTCAATGCATTCTTTTCAAAATCAGACGTTGAAAAGGGTAACAACCTATCTGCAACCAAGCACGTGGACAAAAATTTTGCAACGCAACAGTGCGAAGAATATGCAAGAAAAAATGCAACCCACCCAAGCACAGTAGAATTTTCGAGATTCTTGGATTTGGCAATTACAGAGCATCCGAATGGAAATACTACAGTCACCTCGTCCTTCACAGCTAAAAACAACTTCAATTTAGAGCTGAAATACAATATTCGCTGCTTATCAAATGCCGCTGGGCTGTTCGAAGCGACTATTAACGAGGCCAAATAGGTATAACAAGCCGAACCAACTGACACTGCCGAGTGTGCATTTAAACGATCGCCGAGGAGAGAGCGTCCACAAATCGCTATCGGCAGCAACCGACCAAAGCAGATGCGACGCCATCGCTAAGCGCCTTTATTGCGGCCGTTATATAGCCTTGAGTAGCGGTCGGGAATTTCGACGCGTCGCCAAGGTAGCTTTGCGACCTGCATTGGTCGAAGCCAGGTCCAGAAACCGAGTTGTGTTCAGGTTACCTACAAGAAATTTAGCCATGATTGTGTACCCTTGATTGATGCTTACCGGACGTAAGTTTGATTTGTTGTGCTATAGCTGCTCGTTCCCATTCATCATCGCTACCGAAATCAGTTACGACCATTACACAGCATGGGCCTATCTGATTCGTCCGTGATTGCTTAACCATTCCGAAATAAGCCGACCGTAACAGTTCGTTTGTACCGGCCCGGATAACGACAACATGCGACACTTGCGAGCTTAAAGGGATGGCCGCTAACTCTGACTCTTGGTGTTTCTTCTGTTCTAATCGTCGAATTCGGTTTAGATATCCGATCATTAGTCCTTACCCTCCAGTCTATCAAGCCGCTTTTCGATTTCGCTTTGCTGCAAAATCCGACTAAGAATAGAAAGTAAGTTTCCGAGCTTACTTGCGTCATCGACTGGAATTGTTTTGCGACGCGCCATCCGATAGAGCCGACCGATTTCCTTTGCTACATCGTCAGAGTTACGAAGCCGTGCGCGATAATGCGGCAAGTCTTCGTTGTCGTTATCCAATTCAGGTTCCGGCGCTTTAGTTTCGGACGGCCAGCCGTTATGGGTTGCGGAATTCATTCGATAAGCCCCAAGAAAGTTACAAGTTCGGCGTAATCTCATTAAAGGCCGCTATTTAAGTTTGCGCAATGGCTTTTGTATTTTTTCACCTACTTGTTTGGGTTTGCGAGTGGCGAATTTGCAAAAGTAAGTGATCGGATAAGTTATCGGATAAATATTAGGTATATTCATTCTATGTGACCCTAAATGTCCACAGAGTTAGGTTTTATTTTGTGTGGCAGCCTTAACTTCATGAAGCCGCCTGTAGTGCGCTTCTGAGCGTTAAAACAACTTAGCAGTAGGCTGGCCAGGGTTAATCCCTGACAGCGCACTTGGCGGCGTTTCCGGTGCCTTGATGGGCCGACTGAATCGACAGGGAGGGGGGAGGTAGTTGCTTTTACCAATCAAACTACCCCTGTAGACATACAGGGTAAGCCGACAACCTATCCGAGCGATTTCGATAAGCGTTCCGATGAAAGAATTAAACCTACCCCTGTGGAAATTTAGGGTCATCGTTAATCGTATCATCGGATTTAATCACCGCATTTAATCGCCGCATTCATCGGCCGTCGTTTGCACTTTACCCTGCGTTTACGCCTTGCGCTTCGCTTCCCCCATACCCCCTAAGTGCGGGAGTAAACGCACTTGGGTGTGGGTGTTGCGCTTAAGTGCGCTTAGGTAGGTGACGCGCACCGAAGCGCAAAGCGCTACCGGCCCAAAAGATGATTCGGTACATAGGTTTTTACCGGCTTTCGATAGTTATCAAAATGCGACGATTCGCCTAGCTTTCCGGTCGATACCAACTTGTCAACCGCCCGCGTAAACTGGTCGCGTATTGGTTTATTACTATTACTGGGATACCTGTCGGGGAATAGCCTACTCATTTTCTGAAATGCAGAATTGTTACCGGTCAACGCCTGTACGAAGTAGTTTTTAGGGGTATTATATAGCGCCTGAACATCCGCGAAAAGCTGTTCGGTATATTCGTTAAATTGTTGTTCGTCCTGTTCTGTGCGCTGTTTCGACGTAAACCGGCGTAACGAACCGTCGTCATTGCGACGAAACACCAGTTCCGGCGCTTGCCTGCTATACGAATGCTTTTCGTGTCGAAAGTGGATAATGCCGCCGCTTTCTTTATCTTTATCTTCAATCCACATAAAGATTCGGGAGCGCACGCGGTTATGCCATGCCGTCGAACCGAAATACGTTTTCGTGCCGCCCTTGTTAGCGGCATCCGAATTGACGTGCGCAAGCAAAACGATGGCGCATCCGTTGTTGCGTGCGACATTGCGAAGTTCGGTAATAAATTTCGACACTTCACCCATGTCGTTATGGTCGCCGTTAAATACGGTCGTCGCATTGTCGATAAAGACCAGTTTTGCGCCCCAATCGGAAATAACTTGCGACAATGCGGCGAAGTTTCCGCCCGCGCCCCACTGGTTAACGTTTAATATCGGGTCTTCACAAGCGTCAATAATTAGCAAGTTCGCATCAAGTAGCGGCATATTATCCAGACCTTCCGCTTTGCAAAATGCGTCAACGCGGCGGTTGCATTCGTCTTCGTCGTCTTCGGCAGTAAAGAATATGACCGGCCCTTGTGAGTTCCGAATGCCGTAGAATTTTATGCCTAGCGTGAACGTAACCGCCCACGCCAGCGAAATCATTGATTTACCAATGCCGCCATCCGCCGCCAGTAACGTTACTTCACCGATAGGGGCTAGAAATTCCGTAGCAAACTTGCGAGGCGGCTTCTCCTTAGTGACGGCCAATCTTTCGCTAAACCGCTTCCAAGATGTTTGACTGTTTTTTGCAATCTCTATAAATTCCCAATCTGCAAGCGCCCGGCTTGTTGGATCAAAATCAAATGCGTTAAACGGCGGTTCTAGCATTGCCATACTAAAATGCTCCACCAAATGTTGATGTTTAGTGGAAACGGTCTAACCTTGTAGGGGATGCGACCCGGAACCCATTGACTTACCACGTAGTACGGCGGCTTATTCAGCCGCCGCTTTTTTTCAAATTCCGAGCATACTCAACCCATAGCCGACGATTCTCTTCGTAATCTATACGAGGCCGATTCCGCTCCACGCACTCTATTGCGTCCGTAATCATCGGCTCTATGTAATCGTCTCGCCTTGCCTTCTCCCGCTGGCCTAGTGCCGAACAGTTGAATAGCCGTCGCACTTGCGACCGGTTTTGCGTGTAGAAAGCAAGCATATTTATTAATGCGAAATCGGCTTCCGAAGGCGACTTTCCATGGTTGGGACGGCCGTACTTTTCGGTGAAGTATTTGTCCCATTCGCCGCGCCAAAGTGTTTGAAACCTCTCGCCGCTGCCGTTTTTGGCAGTCCATGCGGTAGACATTACTTTGTCATCCGACTTAGTTTGCGGCCTGTTAATTGTGTGATCCCTACCGCTAGCTTTGTTTCCGCCCAGCCACACGAACAAATCGTTAATGCGGTCTTGTCTGTATTCAATTGCAGGATTTGTTCCGGCCATTGTATTTCCGGTCATCGTCATATAACGATATTTTGGATACAGTTCAATCGTGCCGACTCTACGACCATTCCGCACAGTACCTCTAGCGATGATATGCGCGCCTTTACCGGACGGCGACCACTCTGTATACGAATCAAATATGCGGCAAATCTCTATATAAGTTTCTATGATTTCCGGATTGCCTTCCGGGTCGTCAAGGTCAACGAATGCGTAGGGGTCGCCAGCCGTTAACACGAAGCCGATGCCATCATTCGGGAACAATTGCGCGTCGTAAGCGGCGACAGCGGTACTGAAATCGGCCCAAGTAGTGGACTCGGTAACGTTGGCGTTTTGCCCAGTCTTCGGGTCAATCGGCACCTTTTTGCCTTGGCGGAACTCCCAGTTCACCCATTGCCGCAGCGCCTTAAGTTCGGACGGGATGTTTTCGATATTTATATTCATGCGGCCGCCTGTTGACGTTGTTCTTCTAACTGCTTGACCAAAGCCGACAACTTTTCCTCGCTATCGCCGCGAATCAATGCGGCGTTCATTGCGTAAACTTCGCTTTCCGGCCATGCGGAGAAACGCTCGCCAAACGTTATGGGTTTCGGGAATAAACCGGCGCGAATGCGTTTATAAATTGTGCATTTACCCATCCCGGTTGCGGTAATTACTTCGGGCATACGAATAAGTCGTTGCATGAGAATAAACTCTGTTAGTTGATAGAAGAGTTTTTACGGTGATCCCGACAACCCTTTTATGTCAACAACTTTTTTCATGCAACTTTCACCGGGCAAGCTAACTAACTTCGGATAAGTTACCGGATAACTAATTGAATATATAAGTGAACACTAAGGCCTTTCATGCCCACAGGTGTAAGGGGCTTGTGATGCTTACTGGCTGGGGTAGCCTAGGGTAAGGCTCTAAAGCGGCTGCGCGGGCCATTGGCGGCCCGCTGGCGGGGGTTCTTATTGCGCGGCAGTGAGGTAATTAGCCCAGTCCTGCATGATCTCGCGGCGTTTCTCCAAAAGATTCGAACGGAAGTACGCCGCTTCGGTTTTATCTTTCAAACTGTGAGCAAGACAGAACTCTATCGCTTGCCGGTCGTAATGCTTTGGCGAATTACCGGCCCAATCACGAAACGCACTTCGCGCTGTACCGTGAACAGTTGCCGGAACTTTCATGCGCCGGAAGACAGCTAACATAGTGCCGTCACCAATCGGTTTAATTGGGCGGTCCCTGCCGACGAATACAATGGAATCGTCGAGGCTGCGAAGTTGATTCAGAATATCGGTTGCTGCATCGGATAACGGCACCGCATGTTCCCGACCGGCTTTCATTCGGGAGACTGGAACCGTCCAAACGTCGCCGTCGATTTCCTCCCAACGTGCGCCAATGACTTCGCCGGTACGGCCAGCGGTCAGGATGGCGAATTGCAGCGCCATTGGCCCAATGCCTTTAAGGCTTCGCAACTGGGAAAAGAACGACGGCATATCCCGGTAATCAATCGCCGCATGGTGTCGTGTTTCCGTTACCTGTATCGAATCTAGGTGCCATTCCATAATCGACCAGCGCGCCGGGTTATCGCCTTCCCGGTATTCCTTGGCGATTGCGTAGTCAAAGACGACCGAAATTCGGGTGAGTATGCGACGGGCGGTTTCGTTGGAGCGCTTCCAAATGCCGCTTGTACTCAATGACGCGGCAATCTGTTTCGACGCGATAACGGCAACGTCTAGCGATCCCAAATGCGGGAATACGTGAAGCTCAAGCGACGCTATCCACTGCTTTCGGTGTCTTTCGTTTTTCCAACCGTCTTTGCGAAGGGCGTAATACTCACGAGCCGCCTGTTCGAACGACCGGGCGTTACCTTCCGGCAAGTCGGCAACCCGACCGGCCTTGCGTGCGCGCTCGTTACGAAAGTGGGCTACCGGGTCGATACCTTCGGCCAGTAATCCCCGCGCCTTGTCGGCTTTCGTCTTGGCTTCGGCGAGCTTCACCTTGCCAACCGAACCTAGACCGATTTCCTTTTGCTTACCGCCGAAGCTGTACCGAAAAAGCCAGCTTTTCGAACCGCCAGCGGCTACCGACAGAAACAGGCTATCGGCGCACTTGTACCGACCGGGTTCGGTCGTCGAATCGACTTGTCTTGCGGTTAGGTATCCGCTGATTTTTCCCATAATTTACCCCTTAAAATTCGGGATTCGATGGGAACGACGATACACTTACAGACACGACTATTCAACTGAAAGCCCCGTATTTAAAGGCTTTCAGCTACGTAGCGAAATCACGGCAAACCTTAGTACGGCGGAGATTTCACCCGCCCCACTACACTCTGGATAAATCCGTTGCCCTGGATGGGGCAACTTCGCGCATCATGGGCGCAAACTGCTCAAGGGGGATTTTCATGGGTTTCATCTCATCCGCAATGCGCTTGGCCGGTCTGTCACTGGGCCTGGTATTGGCCGCCAACGCCTCGGCAACAGACGAATCGCAATTGATCGAATCGATCAACGTCTACCGCAGCCAGCTGCAACGCTGTTCCGGCCAGGTCTCCTCCGAGCTGCCGCCACTGTCGGCCGACCCGCGCCTGGTGCTGACCGCCCCGAGCATCGGCAATCTGCAGCAGGCCATGGCCACCGCGGGTTATCCCATGAAGAATGTGCAGGTCATCAGCCTGTCCGGGCCTCGCGATGCGGCCTCGGCGATGAAGGCGATCCAGGAGAGTTTTTGCCAGATCGTCCTCGACCCGCAATTCGTCGATGTCGGCGTCAGCCGCCAGGACCGCGAATGGCGCATTGTGGTCGCACGGCCGTTGTTGAGCGCACGCCTGGGCGACGCGCAGGCCGAAGGCCAGAAGCTGCTGACCGAAGTCAACGCAGCACGCACCCGGCCACGCCAGTGCGGCCCGCAATCCTTTGCCGCCGCGCCAGCGCTGGCCTGGAACGCCACACTCGCCAGCGCCGCCGAAGGCAACTCGCGCTCCATGGCCAACAACAACTACTTCGACCACAAGGACCGCGACGGCCGCACCCCGGGTGACCGCGCGGAACTGGCCGGCTACGGCTACCAGCAGATCGGCGAAAACATCGCCGCCGGGCAAGACACGCCACACAAAGTGGTCGAAGGCTGGCTGGCCAGCCCCGGGCATTGCGCCAACCTGATGAACCCGCAGTTCCGCGAACTGGGCGCCGCTTACGCGACCGACCCGAAGAGCGATGCGGGGATTTACTGGACGGCGATGTTTGGGGCGCAGTAATGACAAGACTCCGAGTGTGTCGCGGACGGGCCATCCAACGGGACACCTGTAGGCGCGAGCTTGCTCGCGATGGACGTCAACGATGACGCGGGCTGCCTGAATCCCCGCGGTGTCCCGGCGTTTTTCGCGAGCAAGCTCGCTCCTACAGAGAAACGAGTTCAATAGCGATCAGGCCGGCCGGTAGGCCGCCTCGCTTTTGCTTTTGCTTTGGCTTTTGATCTGCTTGCCCCGTCGAGAGGCCGAGTGGAGGTTCTGCGCAGTGGGCAACCCGGCATGGATGCCGGGTTAGCCGCGTACGGCCATGGATGGCCGATCGCGGCGGGCCCACGGAGCAGGACCGGAGCGAGGGAATGCCGAGCCTTGGCGAGGCACCGAACGTCAGGGGCAAGAGCCCTTGGTTACTTGGGGCTCTTCCAAGTAACCCGCCGTAAAGGCGGAACCGTCAGCGGCCATTACCGCAGAAATGGATATTCACCCAATCCAATCCATACATACGCCTCAAACTGAACTGCCCCCCTCAATGACTTGCTATCAGTGACTACTCATCCCCGCCGCCTGCATCAACATCCGCAATCCCCCCGCCACCACCCCCAACCCAACCACACTGCCCAGCCAGATCACCACCAGCCACCCCAGGCGCTTGTACCAAGACACCGGTGCCCGTTCACAAGAATCAATGATAGCCATCGCCAGTCCTCACTTTTCCGCGAAACACGTAATAGCTCCAAACCGTGTACATCAAGATGATCGGCAAAATGAACAGCGCCCCGATCAGGATGAACAACTGGCTGGTCGCCGGTGACGCCGCCGCCCACAGGCTGATGGAAGGCGGCACGATGTTCGGCCAGATACTGAACGCCAGGCCGATGTAGCCCAGGAACACCAGCATCAGGGTGAAGGCGAACGGCCAATGGGTGTGGCGCTGGCGCAAGGTCTTGAGCAAGCCGAACACCGCCAGCAAGGCCAGCACCGCCAGACCACCGAACACCGCCAAATGCGCATGGGCAAACCAGCGCGTGGCGATTTCCGGATGGAGAATCGGCGTCCACACACAGATCACGCCGATCACCGCCAACAGCAGCCACGCCAGCGGCCGGGTAAACAGGCGCATCCGCGATTCCAGCATGCCTTCGGTCTTGACCAGCAACCAGGTGCTGCCCAACAGCGCATAGGCAATGATCAAGCCGACACCGCAGAACAGCGGAAACGGTGCCAGCCAGTCCAGCGCCCCCCCGGCGAACTGCCGGTCGACCACCGGAATACCGGCTATGTAAGTGCCGATCACCACACCCTGGGAGAACGTCGCCAGCAGCGAACCGCCGATGAACGCCATGTCCCAGATATGACGCTTTTCAGGGCTGGCCTTGAAACGAAACTCGAACGCCACGCCGCGGAAGATCAAGCCGCACAACATCAGGATCAACGGCAGGTACAACGCTTCCAGAATCACCGAATAGGCCAGCGGGAATGCGCCATACAACGCCGCGCCGCCCAGCACCAGCCAGGTCTCGTTGCCGTCCCAGACCGGTGCCACGGTGTTCATCATCACATCGCGCTCCTTCGCATCCGGGATCAGCGGGAACAGAATGCCCAGCCCCAGATCGAAGCCATCCATGATCACGTACATCATCACGCCGAAGGCGATGATCACACCCCAGATCAGCGATAAATCGATACCTTGAATACCCATGATTCAACTCCCTTCCTTCAATTGACGCGGGCGTCGGTTTCGAGGATTTCGGCGTCGGCAGACAGTGGCCGGCGCGGTGTGATCACCTGGTCGGAATGCCCGCCTGCGGAATGCCCGTGATGCGGCTGCGGCCCTTTACCGACCAGTTTCATCATGTAGCCGATGCCCACCGTGAACACCGAGAAATAGATCACCACGAACAGCGCCAGCGAAATGCTCAACTGCGCGACACTGTGATTCGACGCGGCATCGGCGGTACGCAGCAGGCCATACACCACCCATGGCTGACGCCCGACTTCGGTGGTGATCCACCCGGCCAGCATCGCGATCAGCCCGCTTGGGCCCATCCACAGCATCAGGCGCAGGAACCAGCGGTTGCGGTAAATCGCCCCGCTGCGGCGCAGGGCCAGGCCGAGCACGCCGGCCAGCACCATCAACATGCCCAGCCCGGCCATGACGCGGAAACTCCAGAAGATCACCGTCGCATTGGGCCGGTCCTCTTTCGGGAAGCTCTTGAGCGCCGGGATCTGCTTGTCGAGGCTGTGGGTCAGGATCAGGCTGCCCAGGTACGGAATCTCGATGGCGTATTGGGTCTTCTCGGCTTGCATGTCGGGGATGCCGAACAGCACCAGTGGCGTCGCTTCGCTCCCGTTGTTTTCCCAGTGGCCTTCAATCGCAGCGATTTTCGCCGGTTGATGTTCCAGGGTGTTCAAGCCGTGGGCGTCACCCACCACGGCCTGGATCGGCGCGACGATCAATGCCATCCACAACGCCATCGACAGCATCTTGCGCACTTGCCGGGTGTCGTTGCCGCGCAACAGATGCCAAGCCGCCGACGAGCCGACAAAGAACGCCGTGGCCACGAACGCGGCAATCGCCATGTGCGCCAGGCGGTACGGGAACGACGGGTTGAACACGATGGCCAGCCAGTCCAGCGGCATCACGCGACCGTCGACGATCTCGAAGCCCTGGGGCGTTTGCATCCAGCTGTTGGACGCGAGAATCCAGAAGGTCGAGATCAAGGTGCCGATGGCGACCATGACCGTCGAGAAGAAGTGCAAGCCACGCCCTACCCGGTTCCAGCCGAACAGCATGACCCCGAGGAAACCGGCCTCGAGGAAGAACGCGGTGAGCACTTCATAGGTCAGCAACGGCCCGGTGATGCTGCCGGCGAAGTCGGAGAAGCGGCTCCAGTTGGTGCCGAACTCGTAGGCCATCACCAGCCCGGAGACCACGCCCATGCCGAAGTTGACGGCGAAGATCTTCGACCAGAAATGGTAGAGATCGCGATAGGTGTCGTTGTGGGTCTTCAGCCAAAGGCCTTCGAGCACCGCCAGGAAACTGGCCAGCCCGATGGTGATGGCGGGAAAGATGATGTGGAACGAAACCGTGAACGCGAATTGAATCCGCGCCAGGTCCAGTGCCTCCAGGTTAAACATGTCGATATCCTCATCGCGGCTGAAAAACGGCGGCGCACGGCCGGGCCACCGTCAGGCCGGAGGGCCTGCAGCCAACACAAGTCGAAAGGTATGCAGTGAGCGGGCGCGGCACCGGGCCGCCCCGCTGCTATGCGGCGGAAGTCGAAATCAGGCTGCTGGCCTTGGCCTGCTCCAGCCGGATGGCAACGAACTTGGAGGTCGGGGTGAAGGTACGGTCACCGTAGCTTTCCAATGGCACCAGCGGATTGGTCTCCGGGTAGTACGCCGCCGCCTGACCGGCCGGAATGTCGTAGGCGATCAGGGTGAAACCGCTGACCCGACGTTCGCGGTCGTCGTCCCACAGCGCCACCAGGTCAACCTTCTGCCCCGGTTCGAAACCCAGCCGGCGAATGTCCTGCTCGTTGGCGAACACCACGTCGCGCATGCCGTACACCCCGCGATAACGGTCATCCAGGCCGTACAGCGTGGTGTTGTACTGATCGTGTGAACGCATGGTCTGCAAAATCAGGTGCGGCTTGACGGCCAGGTTGCGCACACCCTCGCTGATCAGGTGCTGCGGCAACACGCTCGCGGTGAATTGGGCTTTGCCGCTGGCGGTTTTCCAGATGCGCCGGGCCGCGTCGTTGGGCATGTGGAAACCGCCCGGATGCAGCAAGCGCCGGTTGAAATCCTCGAAGCCGGGAATGGTGTCGGCAATCATGTTGCGGATGCGGCCGTAGTCGCCGATGGCCCACTTCCAGTCGATCGGGTGCTTGCCCAGTGTGGCGGCGGCGATGCCGGCGATGATTGCCGGTTCCGACAGCAGGTGTTTCGACTTGGGCTTCAGTTGACCGTGAGAGATGTGGATCATGCTGAAGGTGTCCTCCACGGTCACGCCCTGCGGGCCTTCGGCTTGCATGTCGATGTCGGTGCGGCCCAGGCACGGCAGGATCAGCGCTTCACGGCCGGTGACCAGATGGCTGCGGTTGAGCTTGGTGGCGATGTGTACGGTGAGGTCGCATTTGCGCAACGCAGCGTGGGTGCGCGGCGTGTCGGGGGTGGCCTGGGCGAAATTGCCGCCCAGGGCGATAAACACTTTTGAACGCCCCTGCTCCATCGCGCCAATCGCCATCACGGTGTTGTGGCCATGCTCACGCGGCGGCTTGAAGGAGAAGCGTTTTTCCAGGGCATTGAGTAACTCGGTGGGCGCCAGTTCATTGATGCCCATGGTGCGGTCGCCCTGCACGTTACTGTGACCGCGAACCGGCGACAGGCCCGCACCCGGACGGCCGACGTTGCCGCGCAGCAACATCAGGTTGATGACCTCCTGCAGCGTCGGCACCGAGTGCGTGTGCTGGGTCAGGCCCATCGCCCAGCAAATGATCACCCGCTTGGCGCGGGCGTACATGCGTGCGGCGAGTTCGATGTCGGCGAGGGTCATGCCCGATTGCTGCTCGATGTGCTCCCAGCTGGTTGCGTCGACTTCGGCCAGGTAGGCATCCATGCCCGAGGTGTGTTCAGCGATGAACTCATGGTCGAACACCGGTTCGCCGCCGGTGGCCTGTGCCTCGCGTTCCCACTGCAACAAGAACTTGACCATGCCGCGCATGACCGCCATGTCACCGCCAAGTGCCGGGCGGAAGTACGCGGTGTTGGTGGGCTCGGAGCCATTCATCAGCATTTCGATCGGGTGCTGTGGATGCTGGAAGCGCTCCAGCCCACGCTCCTTCAGCGGATTGATGCAGATCACCTGGGCACCACGCTTGACCGCTTCGCGCAACGGCTCAAGCATCCGCGGGTGGTTGGTGCCGGGGTTCTGGCCAATGACGAAGATCGCATCGGCATGCTCCAGATCGTCGAACACCACGGTGCCTTTGCCCACGCCGAGGCTTTCGATCATGCTCACCGCGCTGGCTTCGTGGCACATGTTGGAGCAGTCCGGAAAGTTGTTGGTACCGTAGGCCCGGACGAACAGCTGGTAGAGAAAGGCGGCCTCGTTGCTGGCCCGGCCCGAGGTGTAGAACTCGGCCTGATCCGGCGATTCCAACGCGTTGAGGTGCCGGGCGATTGTCGCGAACGCTTCGTCCCAGGTGGTTTCCACGTAACGATCGGTGGCAACGTCATAGCGCATCGGGTGAGTCAGGCGCCCCTGATACTCCAGCCAGTAATCGCTCTGTTCGGCCAGCGCCGAGACGCTGTATTTGTTGAAGAAGGCCGGGTCAACCAGACGGCCCGTGGCTTCCCAGTTAACGGCCTTGGCACCGTTTTCGCAGAACTTGACCATGCCGTTTTCCGGCGACTCGCCCCAGGCGCAACCGGGGCAGTCGAACCCGCCGTTCTGGTTGGTCTTGAGCATGGCGCGAATATTCTTCAGCGCGTTTTCACTGCCCAGCCAGTTCCTGGTAACAGCGATCAGCGCGCCCCAACCGGCGGCGGCACCTTTATAGGGTTTGTAGCGGTCGACTTGAGTCATGGTACTTCTCCGTGACAATGCACACAGGCTACGACCTGATTCAGGCCATTGATCGTTTGACGGAGAAAGCATATGAACAGGGATTAATTACTGTCTAATCGCTATTTATGACCACATGATCGAGGATATTTATCGTCGATATTTATTGTTTATTATCAATGGTTTATAAAATTTAAACAGCCATTTACGCAGTAACTTTTTTCATCATAGATGCACTCGATCAACCGGTTGCCAATAGTGATTGGACGCCCCCTGAAATTGCTCTTAGCCTGCGCTCAACAGATCCGTTATCAGCGCATTTTTTGTAGGAGCGAGCTCGCTCGCGATGGACTCAAGAGCACCGCGTTCAGCCAGCAAGCCCGCGTAATCGTTAACGACCATCGCGAGCAAGCTCGCTCCTACATCTGCGCTCAACAAATCCGTTATCAGCGCAATTCTGTAGGAGCGAGCTCGCTCGCGATGGACTCAAGAGCACCGCGTTAAGCCGGCAAGCCCGCGTAATCGTTAACGACCATTGCGAGCAAGCTCGCTCCTACATCTGCGCTCAACAAATTGGTTATCGGCGCATTTTTTGTAGGAGCGAGCCCTGCTCGCGATGGACTCAAGAGCACCACGTTCAGCCAGCAAGCTCGCGTAATCGTTAACGACCATCGCGAGCAGAGCTCGCTCCTACACGGAACATTCATTCAATGCGTGCCAAGCGAGGGTGTCATGTCAGAACGTGTCTTGATCGATGGATTCTCCCGGCGCGTGGACTATCTGCGGATGTCGGTCACCGACCGCTGCGATTTCCGTTGCGTGTACTGCATGGCCGAGGACATGCAGTTCCTGCCACGCCAACGGGTGCTGACGCTGGAAGAGATTTATCAACTGGCACAAAGCTTCGTGGCGCTGGGCACCCGCAAGATCCGCCTGACCGGAGGCGAGCCGCTGATCCGTCCGGGCGTGGTGCAGTTGTGCCAGAAGATCGCCGCCCTGCCCGGCCTGCGTGAACTGTGCATGACCACCAACGGTTCACAGCTGGCCAAACTGGCCGAGCCGTTGTTCGAGGCCGGGGTCAAGCGCCTCAACATCAGCCTCGACTGCCTGGACCCGCAACGCTTTCGCGAACTGACCCGCACCGGTGATCTGGCGCAGGTCATCAAGGGCATCGACGCGGCCAACCAGGCCGGATTCCGTAACACCAAGCTCAATTGCGTGGTCATGAAAGGCCGCAACGACCATGAGATCAATGATCTGGTGAGCTTCGCCATCGACCGCAACCTCGACATTTCCTTCATCGAGGAAATGCCGTTGGGCACCATCGACGAGCACAGCCGCGCCGAATCGTTTTTCTCAAGCGCCCAGGTCCGCGAACGCATTGCCGAACGCTACACTTTGATTGATTCCGCCGAGTCGACCCAAGGGCCGTCGCGCTACTGGCGCCTGGCCGAGGCGCCACAGATTCGCCTGGGGTTCATCTCGCCCCACAGCCACAACTTTTGCGGCACCTGCAATCGGGTGCGGCTGACCGTGGAAGGACGTCTGTTGCTGTGCCTGGGCAATGAACACTCGGTGGATCTCAAGGCTGTTCTGCGCAGCCACCCCGGACAGCCCGAGCGCCTGGAAAAAGCCATTATCGAGGCGATGAAACTCAAGCCTTATCGACACAACTTCGAAGTGAACGACGAGGTACAGGTCATTCGCTTCATGAACATGACGGGCGGCTGACCCCTATGATCGTGAGACCCAAACCCAACCTGATCGGCGTCCTGACGTCCCTCAAGGGTTCGATTGCCAAGCGCATTGCCTGGCGCAGCCTGATGGTGACGTTGCTTGCCTCGGCCATCGTGCTCGTTGAAACCTTGCATCCCAGCTACTTTTCCAAGGTCAGTGCAACACCCTTCACGCTGCTGGGTTTGTCGCTGTCGATCTTCATGAGCTTTCGCAACAACGCCTGCTACGACCGCTGGTATGAAGCACGCAAGGCGTGGGGCGAAGTGATCGTGGAGGTGCGCTCGATGATTCGTGAAACCCTGGTCATCAAGGACACGGATGAGCGACACACCATCCTCAGCAACCTGTGCGGCTTTGCCCATGCCCTCAACGCGCGGCTGCGCCGGGAGAACGAACTGGCCGCCAGTGGCGACTGGCTGCACCCGATGCCCACGGGCGACACCACGGACATCAGCGGGCAGATACTGATGCAGGTCGGCCAGCAGTGTTCGACTCTCAACGAGTCCGGGGCGATCAACGACTGGCGCTACACGCTCATGGCCAACCACCTGACCTGCCTGACCCACGCCCAGGCGGTCTGTGAACGGATCAAGAACACCCCGCTACCGTTCCCCTACACCCTGTTGCTGCACCGCACCATCTACCTGTTCTGCATCCTGTTGCCGTTTGCCATGGCCGAGCCCCTGGGCTGGTTGACCCCGATTTTCACCGCGATTGTCAGCTACACCTTTTTCGGCCTGGACGCGATTGCCGATGAACTGGAAGACCCGTTCGGCCGCGATGAAAATGACCTGCCCACCGACGCCATCGTGCGCAATATCGAGCGTGATGTACTGGCAGCACTGGGCGTGACGGAACTGCCGCCACAACTGGAGCCGGTGGATTTTGTGTTGAACTGATATTCAGGAAAAACGCATAACCTGTGGGAGCGAGCCTGCTCGCGAAGGCGTCAGGTCAGCCAACATCTCTGTTGGATATGCCGGCCTCATCGCGGGCAAGCCCGCTCCCACAGGGATTGTGGCTGGCCGTGAGATTGGCGTTCACTGAAGATCAAAACCGTGGGAGCGAGCCCGCTCGCGAAGGCGCAGGATCAGGCAACATCTGTGTTGAATGTGCCGGCCTCTTCGCGAGCAGGCTCGCTCCCACAGGAATTTCAGGCGACCGCAGGAATGGCATTCACAGTTTGTCCGGTGTATTCAGAACAGCTCGCTGAAGGGAATGAATCGCGCGATGTCGCCCACCACCAACGCGCAACCTACCGGCACTTCCACCAGCCCATCGGCCCAGGAAGCCCCCAACAAAACGCCTGAGCTCTGGTTCGGATACAGCACCGCTCGGCCGGCTTCGAGTTTTGCCCTGAGGTACTCGCGCCGACTCCCGGGTCTGGGCCAGGCAAAGCCGAGCGAGACCGGAAAGCTCAAGGGCTTGACGTCTTCGACACCCTGAATCCGCAACAGGTAAACCCGGGCCAACAGACCGAACGTGACCAATGCCGATGTCGGATTGCCCGGCAGGCCAATCACCGGCACGTGGCCGAAGTGGCCCACGGTCAATGGCTTTCCGGGTTTGATCGAGAGTTTCCACAGCAACGGCTTGCCGCACTCACGCAGCACCTGACCGAGGCAGTCAGCGTCACCGGCGGACACGCCGCCAGTGCTGAGCATCAGGTCAGCGGCGTGTTGCAGCTGTTCGAGCTTGAGCCGAGTGTGGCGTGGCTCGTCGGGGAGGATGCCGGCATCGATGACCTCGCAACCCAGCACACTCAACCAATGGCTCAACAATGTGCGGTTGCTGTTGTAAATGCTGCCGGGCTTGAGTGGCGTGCCCGGGTCGACCAGTTCATCGCCGGTAGACAACAACGCCACCCGTGGTCGCCGCACGACCTGCACATGGGTGCAGCCCTGCGCCGCCGCGACCGCCAATTCGAACGGACCAAGGCGCTTGCCGGCGCGCAGCAACACATCGCCGACGCCGTTCTCCTGGCCTTGCGGACGGATGTTATTGCCCGCGCGCAGTGGCTGCTTGAACCGGACACGTCCGTCATCCAGCACCTCGGTGTTTTCCTGCATCTCCACGCAGTTGGCACCCGGCGGAACAGGCGCGCCGGTGAAGATGCGCGCGCAGGTTCCCGGTGCCAGGGCTTCGGGGGTGTGTCCGGCAAACACCTGCTGCGACACGCTCAGTGGCTCCCCGTCCCAGCCATCGACATTCAAGGCATACCCGTCCATGGCACTGTTCGGCCACGGCGGCAGATCGAGGCTCGCCACCAGGTCATTGGCCAACACCCGCTGCCGGGCGGCACTTAACGGCACCGCTTCGCTGTCTTCAATCCTGTGTGCTTCGGCCATTATCAGCAGCCGGTCGATGGCTTGCTCCACCGACATCAGCGCTGCAGCGCTCATCCCCGTGCCCCGCAGGCTTGCACGGGCTTGAGATGCGGGACGAAATTGCACGGCCGGTGGCGAGCGTCGAGTTGCTCGGCGAGGATGCCTTCCCACGCGGTCCGGCAGGCGCCCGTGGAACCCGGCAGGCAGCAGACCAGCGTGCCATTGGCCAGCCCGGCCAGTGCCCGGCTCTGCACCGTGGAGGTACCGATGTCGAGGATCGAAATCGCCCGGAACAGCTCACCGAATCCATCGATCTGCTTGTCCAGCAAACACGCCACCGCCTCGGGCGTGCTGTCGCGGCCGGTGAACCCGGTACCGCCAGTGATCAGCACCACCTGAATGCCGTCGTCGGCAATCCAGTTCGCCACCTGCGCGCGGATCTTGTACAGGTCATCCTTGAGCAGGTTGCGCTCGCTGAGGGTGTGGCCGGCTTCCAGCAAACGACTGACAAGTAGTTGGCCGGAAGTGTCATTGGCATATTCGCGAGTATCGCTGACCGTCAGCACGGCGATATTCAAAGGGATAAACAACGCATCCGGTTTAACGCTCATGGAATTCTCCGTCAGATATGAATTAAATAACTTTCGGAGACTAAATCGATAAAACGAAGACTGTCTAATCACTCTAACCAACCAGACTATCGAGCCGCTCTATCATATAAAAAACAGGAAAACACCATCGACGATAGAGCGCATCGATAACCCCTTAAATACCAGTGATTGGACGCACGCCAAAGACAGTGAGATCGTCCACACCTCACGTTTTCCGCCACGCCTTGTGTCTTGCGTACCTGAGTCAATACTTACCCTTCACTCCCCCGTCAGCAGGTGCCGTCATGGACATCAAACAACTCAAGTTCCTGATCGCCCTGGAGCAGACCCGCCACTTCGGCCAGGCTGCCGCGCGCTGCCACATCACCCAGCCCACCCTGTCCATGCGCCTGCGCAACCTGGAGGATGAACTGGACCTGGTGCTGGTCACCCGGGGTCAGCGCTTCGAGGGTTTTACCCAGGCCGGCGAGCGGGTGCTGGCGTGGGCCAGAACCCTGCTGGCCGCCCACGACGGGCTCTTCGCCGAGGCCGCCGCGTGCCGGGGCCAGCTCGTCGGCAACTTGCGCCTGGGCCTGGTGCCGCTCAGCAGCTTCAACCCCGTCACCTACATTCAGGGCCTGTCCCGCAGCTTTCCCGAGCTTAAGTACAGCCTGTCTTCCCTGAGTTCCGACCAGATCATCGAGGGCCTGGGCAACAACCAGCTTGACCTGGGCGTGTGCTACCTCGATCACGTCAACCCGAGCTATTTCGAGTTTTTCGAGATCGGCGCAACCCGCGTCGGCCTGCTCTATGACACCCGCCACTTCCATTTCGACGGTACGCAAATGAGCTGGGAGGATGCCGCCGAACTGCCGCTGGGGATGCTCAGCAACGGCATGCACTACCGCAAATCCATCGACCTGAGCTTTCGCAGCCGTGGACTGGACCCGCAGCCGATCCTGGAAAGCGATTCGACTTACCAATTGCTGCAGGCGATTCACGAAGGTTTCTGCTGCGCGATCATGCCGCTGGACAGCGGCCTGGAAGAACCCATCGAACACCTGTCGTTCATCGAATTGCCGGATGCCAGTGTGCTCGCCCCCCTGGGCCTGGTCATGCGCAAGACCGAACCGCGCTCGGCAATTGCCGAGAAGTGTTTCGCCGAAGCCCGAACTTTATTCAGCCGGACTCACTGATCAAGTTTCGGTTTTATATAAAACCGAAAAAGACATGTTTGCCCAACCTGATAGACATCACCAATCGGCGCATCGGAACAAGCGATTGGACGCATTGAAACGTTACCCGTAGCCTGAACTCAATTCAGCGCTTCGAGGTTCTTTATATGTTATGCCAAGTTGAACAAGCCGATATTCGAAGCGACACCAACGCCCCCGCGCCCAAACCGCTGAGTGTGAACTTTCGCGAATACGACAACACCGCGTCAGTCTGTCAGGCGGCGCTGGCTTCGGAGATCGCCCTGGCAATCACCTACAACGGTTTGAGTCAGGCCGTGATGATGGTGTCGCCGGGCAACCTCGAAGATTTCATCCGAGGTTTCAGCGTCAGCAACGACATCGTCGAAGACCAGAGCGAAATCTACGACCTGCGCCTCACCCATTTCGACCAGGCCGTTCAAGCCGACGTGCAGATCTCCAGCCGCGCGTTCTGGGCACTGAAGCACCATCGTCGGCAAATGGCGGGCACCAGTGGCTGCGGACTGTGCGGCGTGGAAGCGCTGGAGCAGGCCCTGCCGAAACTGCAGATTCTCGATCCGGTTCCCCTGCCGCCCGCCGAGCATTTCATCGACATTCGCGGCCGCATCGAACAGGCACAACAGATGGCCCGCAGCAGCGGCGCGTTGCACGCGGCGCTGTACTTCGACCGCCAAGGCAACGCACTGATCTGCCGCGAAGACATTGGCCGCCACAACGCGCTGGACAAACTGATCGGTGCCCTGCAACACGCCGGCGTCGACAGCCGCAGTGGATTCACCGTGGTCACCAGTCGTTGCAGCCTGGAACTGATTCACAAAGCCGTCAGGGCCAGGCTCGGCACACTGGTCAGCCTTTCGGCGCCCACTGCCCTGACCGTGCAATGGGCAATCAAACATCGCCTCAACCTGATTCACGTCCCACACCGAAATGCGCCACGCATTTACAGCCCGGCATGATGCCTTCACCTGATCACCGCGCTGGCAAGCGCAGGAACCTCCCATGACAGACCTTTCAGATGTATCGCCCAATGGCCTGACCCACCTCGACCGTCAGGGTCGCGCCAACATGGTCGATGTCAGCGAAAAAACCTCGACGCTGCGTGAAGCCAAAGCCCAGGCCTGGGTGCGGATGCGCCCGGAAACCTTGAAGCTGATCCAAAGCGACGGCCATCCCAAGGGCGATGTGTTTGCCGTCGCGCGGATCGCCGGAATCATGGCGGCGAAGAAAACCCATGAGCTGATTCCGCTGTGCCACAGCCTGCTGCTCAGTTCGATCCACGTCGAACTCAAGGCCTGCACACCGGACAGCGTGAAAATTCTCGGCACGTGCCGCGTCGAGGGCCAGACCGGGGTCGAACTGGAAGCCCTGACCGCCGTCAGCGTGGCCGCGCTGACCCTCTACGACATGTGCAAGGCGGTGGACCGCGCCATGGTCATCGATGACATCCGCCTGCTGAGCAAACAGGGTGGCCGCTCCGGTCATTTCAAGTTCGAGGACGCACAATGATCCTGATCAACTACTTCGCCCGTTACCGCGTGCAACTCAACCTGGGCGGTGAAAAGCTGCCACTGACCGACAGCCTCAAGACCATCGAAGACGTGCGCCGATTGCTGATGGCTCGCGGTGAGGTGTGGAGCAACGTGCTGGGTGAAAACAACCTGATGTGTGCCCTGAACCAGGAGCTGTGCCATCCGGACCAGGTGATCGGGGACTATGACGAGATCGCCTTTTTTCCACCGGTCACCGGGGGTTGAGACATGACGGTTCGGGTCCAGCGTGAAGCGTTCGACGTCAGCCGGTTGATCGACAGCCTGCAGGCGAACGATCCGGGTGTGGGCGCCGTGGTCAACTTCGTCGGCTACGTGCGCGACATCAATCAGGGTGAGGCAGTCGCCGGGTTGTTTCTGGAGCATTACCCCGGGATGACCGAACGCTCGCTGCAGAACATCATCGACAACGCCAGGGCCCGCTGGCCGCTGCGGGCCGTGGAGATCGTGCATCGGATCGGCTCGTTGTCGATCAGCGAGCCGATCGTGTTTGTCGGCGTCAGCAGCCCCCATCGGCAAGCCGCTTTCGAAGCCTGTGCGTTCATCATGGACTACCTGAAAACCGACGCGCCGTTCTGGAAGCGCGAAGACGTGGCGGGCGGCACACGCTGGGTCGATGCCCGTGACAGCGACCGGTCAGCCGTTGCGCGCTGGGTAGATGTGCAGCATCAGACGACTATCCAACACGCTTCGGTGTAGCTACAGTCATTGGCTCAAAACGCCTCTGCACAAGGAGTTCCCGCTTGAGCCCCACGCCCTCCCCGATCACGGAGCAGGATGTGCTGCCCCGGTCCATCAGCCTGCGCGAAGCCTTTCTGTTCTGGCTCAAGCTCGGTTTCATCAGCTTTGGCGGACCGGCCGGGCAGATTTCGATCATGCATCAGGAACTGGTCGAACGCCGGCGCTGGATCTCCGAGCGACGCTTTCTGCATGCCCTCAACTACTGCATGTTGCTGCCCGGGCCTGAGGCGCAGCAGCTGGCGACCTACATCGGCTGGCTGATGCATCGGACCTGGGGCGGCGTGATCGCTGGCGTGCTGTTCGTGTTGCCGTCGTTGTTCATCCTGATTGCACTGTCCTGGGTGTACATTGCCTTTGGCGAAGTGCCCGTGGTCGCCGGGTTGTTCTACGGGATCAAGCCGGCGGTCACGGCCATCGTGGTGCAGGCGGCTCACCGGATCGGCTCGCGGGCGCTGAAGAACGGCTGGTTATGGGGCATCGCCGCCGCGGCTTTCGTGGCCATCTTCGTGCTCAACGTGCCGTTTCCGCTGATCGTGCTCGGTGCAGCGGTCATCGGTTACTTCGGCGGACGGCTGGCACCGGAAAAGTTCAGGACCGGCGGCCACGGTGCGGCGAAACAATCCTTCGGCCCGGCGGTGATCGACGACGACACCCCGACCCCGGAGCACGCCCGTTTCAGTGGCTGGAAACTGGCGCGCCTGGCCATTGTCGGAGCGATCTTGTGGACACTGCCCATGGCCATGCTCACCGCGCTCTTCGGCTGGGAAGGCACCTTGACCCAGATGGCCTGGTTCTTCACCAAGGCCGCGTTGCTGACCTTCGGCGGCGCCTATGCCGTGCTGCCGTACGTTTACCAGGGCGCGGTCGGTCACTACGGGTGGCTGACGCCGACGCAGATGATCGATGGCCTGGCGCTCGGTGAAACCACGCCGGGTCCGTTGATCATGGTCGTCGCCTTTGTCGGTTTTATCGGCGGCTACGTGCATCAGCTCTTCGGTCCGGATCAGGTCTTTGTCGCAGGTGCCATAGCGGCCACGCTGGTGACCTGGTTCACCTTCCTGCCTTCGTTCCTGTTCATCCTCGCCGGCGGGCCGTTGGTGGAGTCGACGCACAACGAACTTACCTTCACCGCGCCACTGACGGCCATTACGGCGGCCGTGGTGGGCGTGATTCTCAATCTGGCGTGCTTCTTTGCCTACCACGTGCTTTGGCCCAAAGGCTTCGAAGGACGACTGGACTGGCCTTCGCTGCTGATCGCCCTGGTGGCGGGCATTGCGTTGCTTCGTTTCAAGCGCGGGGTGATCGAGGTGTTGACCGGCTGCGGGTTGATCGGCCTTGGTGTGCACCTGATGTCCTGAACCAGGCATTTACACGCGTCACAATCCTCCCTAGTATCCAGCCATCCCCGGATGGCTTGTGCTACTCGCCACCGACGATTTGCGCCGCCGGAAACCTGCGCCATGCGTACTTTGCCGTCAGAACAGCACCTGCTGAACATTTCGCTCCAGGCCACCTCGCTGCTGGCCCTGGACGGCATTGCATGAAGCGCATCGTCAACCTGCCCATGGCCCTGCGCCGTTCCAAACTGCGTCATTCCGCACGTCCGCCGGATAGCGCCCTGCTCGCCTGATCGGCGAGCACCCTCCTCCTTTCGCTCCCGCTCAGCCATACACAGAACCTGTGGGAGCGAGCCTGCTCGCGAAGGCGGTGTGTCATTCGACATCAACGGTGAATGGCACACCGCCTTCGCGAGCAGGCTCGCTCCCACACATTGCGTATTTCGACTGACCGGCATTGAGCTTCTCCCCCATTCTGCCTGGACACTGACATGACTCAACGTTGCAATTCCTACTACACCGCCACCCTCGACCAGGACACCGATTACCCGACGCTGCAAGGCCGGCACCGGGTTGACGTGGTGATCATCGGCGGCGGTTTCACCGGCGTGGCCACTGCCGTCGAGCTCGCGGAAAAAGGCCTGAAGGTCGCCATCGTCGAAAGCCACAAGATCGGCTGGGGCGCCACCGGGCGCAATGGCGGCCAGGTCACCGGCAGCCTCTCGGGCGATGAAGCCATGCGCAAACAAATGCGCCGCACCCTTGGCGACGAGGTCGACGACTTCATCTGGAACCTGCGCTGGCGCGGGCACCAGATCATCCGCCAGCGCGTGGAAAAGTACGGCATCGCCTGCGACCTCAAGCACGGCCACCTGCACGCGGCGTACAAGCCCGCGCACATGGATGGCTTGCGCAAGGATTACGCTGAGGCCGTGCGCCGTGGCATGGGCGATGAGGTCAGCCTGCTCGACCGCAGCCAGGTCCGCGACCTGCTGCAAAGCGATCTCTACCATGGCGCGATCAAGAACACCCGCAACATGCACCTGCACCCGCTCAACCTGTGCATCGGCGAGGCCCGCGCCGCCGAAAGCCTGGGCGCGCTGATCTTCGAAAACAGCGAAGTGCTGGAGATCATCCATGGCGACGGCCTGCACCAGAGCCCGGGCGTACGGACCGCCCACGGGCACATCGAGGCCAATCAGGTACTGCTGGCCGGCGACGTCTACCACAAGCTGGAACCGGGCAAGCTCAAGGGCAAGATTTTCCCGGCCATGGGCGGCATCGTCACCACCGCGCCGCTGGGCGAGCTGGCCCGACAGATCAACCCCGAAGACCTGGCGGTCTACGACTGCCGTTTCGTGCTCGACTACTACCGCCTCACCGCTGACGGTCGCCTGTTGTTCGGTGGCGGTGCCAACTACAGCGGCAAGGACTCACGCGACATCGCCGCCGAGCTGCGCCCGTGCATCGAGCAGACCTTCCCGGCGCTCAAAGGCGTGGCCATCGATTACCAGTGGAGTTGCGCGATGGGCATCGTGATCAACCGCATCCCGCAACTGGGCAAGCTGTCGGACAACGTCTGGTATTGCCAGGGCTACTCCGGCCACGGCATCGCCACCACCCATATCATGGGTGAAATCATGGGCCGGGCGATCACCGGGCAGCTGGAGCAATTCGATACGTTCGCCGCCTGCCAGCACATCCGCGTGCCCATGGGCGACCTGCTCGGCAACCCGATGCTCGCGGCCGGCATGTGGTACTACCAGATGCTTGAGCGACTGCGCTGAGGTTGTTGGCCGGTACATTCAGCTTGGATGTTGTTTGTGCTGGCCTCTTCGCGAGCGGGCTCGCTCCCACAAGGGTTGTTTGCCGACCTCAGTCCCTGTGGGAGCGAGCCTGCTCGCGAAGGGGCCGGTACATTCAATACATCTGCCAGCAAAAAATGATCAAGCCTGCACCACCTCAACCCCCAACACCCGGTAGTCCTCGACACTGCCTGACGCCACATGCTGCTCGGTGATCAGCGTATGCACGCGCTGACAAGGCGCGACGACAAAGGGTTCCACTGCGCCGAGCTTGTCCGCCGTGGTGACGGCAATCACGTGGGAAGCACAGTCGAGCATCGCCTGTTTCACCGGCACTTCATCGAAGTGCAGTGAACTGAGGCCCACCTGCGGGTGAATCGCGCAGACCCCGGTAAACAGCAGGTCGGCCTTGATGCCCGCCAGCAGCCGCAGGGTTTCGTGGCCGCTGGCCGACATCGTCGCCGGGTTGAGCTGGCCGCCGGCCAGGATCACCTTGATGCCTTTGTATTCGGACAAGGTAATGGCCGTCATCGGCGACGCCGTGATCGCGGTGATGGCGATGTCCGCCGGCAGCGAGCGCGCGATCTGCAAGGTGGTGGTGCCAGAATCGAACACCACGATCTGGCCGTCCTGCACCCGTCGCGCCGCCAGTTGCGCCAGATGGGTCTTCACCTCATCGATTTCGCTGATCCGGGTGAAATAGTCCTTGCCCGTGTCTTTGGGCCGCGGCAACGCCCCGCCGTGCACCCGCTGCACCAGGCCGGCGCTGGCCAGGTCCGCCAGGTCGCGGCGGATGGTGTCTTCGGACACCGCGAAATGCTGGCTCAACTCCGCGGCCATGACCTTTCCGTCACGTTCGAGGATCAACAGGATTTTTTGCCGGCGCACTGACGGCAGTTCGGCAGCAGAATGATTGTTGCGCATGTTTTCGCCCGTTTATGCGTGTATCTGCGTGTTTTCGCGAGATTAGCCAAAGCATGGGTTAAACACAAACGGCCGGCGGGGAAAACACCTCCCGGTATCATTTTTTTCGATCTTTCAAATCATTACAGCGAATTTTTTATTTGCCTGTGACCTGTTCAAGATGGCGCCGTCACTCATGTTCTGGATGGAAACTTCATGAATATCAATTTTGCCTTTGCGTGCATGATCGTAGTCTCGTTCACGATTGCACTGGTACACGCCTGACCGCTATCGGTGGGCCATGGCCTCTCGTCCAACAAATCGCTAAAAGCCTGACATATCAGGAATATGCTCTATAACCAGTGGTGACATGATTTCCGATCAGGGGAACTGGAAGGCTCCCTCGGAAATTGTTCTCTAAAAAAGCCGCGGACAAATGAGTGCCCGCCAGGAGACACCACCCATGAAAGCTCTGAAAATCGCCGCCAGCGATGGCACCCCCGAATGCTTCCTGAACGCCCGGGAGGTAGTCCCGCTCAGTCAGACCGACTTCACCGACGTCGCCGTGGCCGTGGTGTCGGTCGATGATGTGTTGGCTGGAGCGTTGGACGTCATTCAGCGCACCGGTTTCGATGTGCCGATTTTCCTGGTGCCCTCCCCTGGCACCAGCACCCGCCCCCGGGAAGTCTACAAGTACCTGAATGACGTGCTGCTGCAAGTGAACGGCATCTTCGACCTGTCCCCCAGTAACGTCGAATACCATGGCAACCAATTGGAGACAGCGGCCAAAGCCTATGAAGAGAGCCTGCTGCCGCCCTTCTTCGATTCGCTCAAACGCTACACCGAGGCCGCCAACGCGACCTTTGCCTGCCCCGGTCACCAGGGCGGCCAGTTCTTTCGCAAGCACCCGGCCGGCCGGCAGTTCTTCGACTTTTTCGGCGAGACGCTGTTTCGTGCCGACATGTGCAACGCCGACGTCAAGCTCGGTGACCTGCTGATCCACGAAGGCCCGGCGCTGCTGGCACAGAAACACGCAGCCCAGGTGTTCAACGCCGACAAGACCTATTTCGTGCTCAATGGCACCTCGGCATCGAACAAGGTGGTGACCAACGCCTTGCTGACTCCGGGCGACCTGGTGCTGTTCGACCGCAACAACCACAAGTCCAACCACCAGGGCGCGCTATTGCAGGCCGGCGCCACGCCGGTCTATCTGGAAACCGCGCGCAACCCCTACGGCTTCATCGGAGGGATCGACGCCCACTGTTTCGAAGAAGACTACCTGCGCGAACTGATTGCCGAAGTCGCACCGGACAAGGCGCAACTGCCGCGTCCGTTCCGCCTGGCGATCATTCAACTGGGCACCTATGACGGTACCGTCTACAACGCCCGGCAGGTGGTCGACCGCATCGGCAAGCTGTGTGACTACATCCTGTTCGACTCGGCGTGGGTCGGTTACGAGCAGTTCATCCCGATGATGAAAGACTGCTCGCCACTGCTGCTCGACCTGAACGAGAACGACCCGGGCATCTTCGTCACGCAATCGGTGCACAAACAGCAGGCCGGTTTTTCCCAGGCCTCCCAGGTGCACAAGAAAGACCGGCACATCAAGGGCCAGGCCCGCTATTGCAACCACCACCGGCTCAACAACGCCTTCATGTCCCAGGCGTCCACCAGCCCGTTCTACCCACTGTTCGCCTCGCTGGATGTCAACGCACGCATTCACTCCGGCCGCAGCGGCCTGCGCCTGTGGGAGGACTGCGTGAAGTTCGGCATCGAAGCGCGCAAGCTGATTATCGAAGCCTGCACCATGGTCCGGCCGTTCGTGCCCTCCACCATCGAAGGGCGCGCATGGGAAGACTACCCGACGGACGAAATCGCCAATGACATCCGCTTCTTCGAGTTTCATCCGAAGGACCGCTGGCACGCTTTTGGTGGCTACGCCGAGAAGCAGTACTTCATCGACCCGTGCAAACTGCTGTTCACCACACCGGGCATCGACCCGGTGGACGGCAGCTACACCGACTTCGGCATTCATGCCGGCATCCTCGCCAACTTCCTGCGGGAAAACGGCATCGTCCCGGAAAAATGCGACCTGAACTCGATTCTGTTCCTGCTCACCCCGGCTGAAGACTGGGCGAAGATGACCCACCTGGCCGCGCAAATCGCCCGTTTCGAACGCTTCATCAGCGATGACGCACCCATGAGCCGGGTGCTGCCGGCCATCTACGCGCAGCATCAGGAGCGCTATCGCAACTACACCATCCGCCAGCTCTGCCAGGAAATGCACGACCTGTACCGCAGCCACAATGTGCAGCAGTTGCAGAAGAACATGTTCCGCAAGGAACACTTCCCGAAAAAGGCCATGAACCCGCAGCAAGCGCAGATCGAATACATCCGTGGCAACGTCGAACTGGTGGCGCTGGCGGATGCCGACGGGCGTATCGCCGCCGAAGGTGCGCTGCCCTATCCGCCGGGCGTGCTCTGCGTGGTACCCGGAGAGATCTGGGGTGGTGCGGTGTTGAAATACTTCCTGGCCCTGGAAGAAGGCATCAACCGTTTGCCCGGCTTCACACCGGAGCTACAGGGCGTCTATCTGAAACACGAAGGCGGTCGCACCCGGGCGTACGGGTACGTGATCAAGGCCTGACGGCATGCAGCAGGAGCCGGCGTGGGCCGGCTCCTGTGCAACGCCTCGATCAGAATTTTTCCGCAATGTACTTGTACGGATAGACCGGTTCCCGATAGTTACCGGGAGCTTGCCGCTTGGGCAACTTCACTTTTTCCCGCGGCACTTCCTCGTAAGGGATGCTGCCCAGCACATCGCTGATGATGTTCAGTCGTGCCCGCCGCTTGTCATTGGAGTTGGCGACCCGCCAAGGGGCGAATTTGGTGTCGGTGTACTTGAACATGTCGTCCCGGGCACGGGAGTAGTCGTACCAGCGGTTATAGGACTTGAGGTCCATCGGCGACAGCTTCCAGATCTTGCGCCCGTCGGTGATACGCGCCTTGAGGCGTCGGGTCTGTTCCTCCTGGCTCACTTCAAGCCAGTATTTGATCAGGATGATTCCGGATTCGACCAGCGCCTGCTCGACTCGCGGCGCCACGGTGAGGAACGTGCGCACCTGCTCTTCGCTGCAAAAGCCCATGACCCGCTCGACACCGGCGCGGTTGTACCAGCTGCGATCGAAGATCACCACTTCACCGGCGGCCGGCAGGTGCGGCAGATAACGTTGCAAGTACATCTGGCTTTTTTCCCGGTCGGTCGGGGCCGGCAACGCTATCACCCGGAACACCCGCGGACTGACCCGTTCGGTCAGCGCCTTGATGGTCCCGCCCTTGCCGGCGCCATCACGGCCCTCGAAGATGATGCAGATCTTGGCGCCCGTGTGCTGCACCCATTCCTGCAGCTTGACCAGCTCGACATGCAGCCGCTCCAGTTCTTCGAGATAAACCTTGTTCTTGAGCTTTTCTCCTTCGGCCGGTTTGCTTTTCGGTGCCGCCTTCTTCTTTGCCATGCCCGTTATCTCCTTCAATGCATCACACCGCGTCCGGAGTACGCCCGGCCGCATTCATTCAACGTCGAGTGCGCTGGTAATGTTCAACCGCCTGCTCCAGGTTCAGGAACATGCGGGCCTCGCCCAGCGTATGGCCCAAGGGTGCCTTGATGACCATGTCCCATACGCCCGGGCTCATGCCCACCAGCCACAATGAAATGCCTTTTTCCTGCATTCGCTGTTCCGCCCCGGTGAGCATTTTCAGGGCCGTGTATTCCAGGTCGAACACGCTGCGCAGGTCCAGGATCACCACGGCGGGCCTGGCTTCTTCGATCAGCGGGTGCATCTTCATGCCGATGCGCTGGGCGTTGGCGAAAAAGATCCGGCCTTCGGGCCGAAGCAACAGCAGCCCGTCAAAGTGTTCGTCCTCGAGGTGTTCGGCGGACTGCGGCCGATACACATTGGTGCCAGGCTTGCGCCCGAGGATGTGCACGGGTGGGTCCGAGACTTGATAGGCCAGTGCCACCAACGAAACGACAATCGCCACGACGATCCCTTGCAGCGTGCCCAGCAGCATCACGCCGATCATGGCCACCACGGCCCAGGCAAATTCGGTACGGCGCACCGAGAGGATCTCGCGAAATTCCGCCGGCTCGATCAGGCCCACCGAATACACGATCACCACGGCGGCGAGCGTGGCGTTGGGCATCAGGCCAATCAGCGGTGCCAGCAGCAGGCACGTGCCCAATGCCAGTGCAGCGGTGACCAGTGCAGCCAGTTGCGAACGGGCACCCGCCAAGCGGTTCACCGCTGTTTGGGTGGTCCCGCCACCTGCGACCATGGCGCCGAGAAATGCGCCGCCGATGTTGGCAACGCCGGTGGCCAGCAGCTCCCGGTTCGGTTGTGGCGCGGGTTCGTCACTGCGGGCGAACGCACGCCCTGCCGCGATGGTTTCGGTGAAACTCATCAACGCGATGCCCATCGCCGAAGGCCAGAGGGTTTCGGCCAACGACCATACCGGCAGGGTTGGCGCCGGCAATCCGATCGGCACCACGCCGACCGCGGACACGCCAAAGCGCTCCAGGCCAAACAGGCTCATGCCGATGATGCCAAGCGCCACCGCAATCAACGGTGCCGGCAGTCGCGGGGTAAAACGTTTCATGCCGACCAGCAGCAGTACCATGAACACGCCGACCGCCACGGTCGGCAGCGAGGCATGCCCGATGCTCTGTACCGTGGCCAGCAGATTGTGCAGGAAGCCACCTTTGTCGATGTGAGTCCCCAGCAGCTTGGGTAACTGGTCGAGCACGATGACCACGCCGATGCCGGCCTTGAACCCCACCAGCACCGGTTCGGAAATGAAGTTGGCGACGAAGCCCAGGCGCAGCAACCCCGCGACGATCAGGATCGCCCCCACCATCAATGCCAGCGTGGCGGACCCCGCCAGCAAGGTCGCGGCATCGCCATCGGGGCTGATCTGGCCCAACGCGGAGCCGGCGAGAATGGCCAGGGTGGTTGTGGTGCTGACACTGAGCGGGCGTGAGGTACCGAGTACGGCATAGATCACCATCGGCACCAGCACCGTGTACAGCCCGACCTGTACCGGCAGGCCGGCAATCGTGGCGTACGCCAGCGCCTTGGGAATGACCACGGCCGCTGCCGTCAGCCCGGCGACCACATCGCCTCGCAGCCAGTCGGGCCTATAACTGCCTAGCCACTCAGGGATCAACAGGCTGCGCAAGATACCCCGTTGTGGAGCGCCTGGACTGCGCTCCTGCAGATGGCTGCCTTGTTGATTCATGAGTCACTCCAGTCACAATTCGTCCGGTGCGGATGATGAGTGGGCTCAACTGACCGCACAATCCTTTAACTGCACGCGTAACCACTGCAAACCGCATCGGCATCCAGACGCGTGTGCCAGCCGGCAATCCACGCAGGTTCGGCCAGTTACAAATGTAGCCGGTTTGCGCGGTCCCGCTGCTCCGTGGCTGGCGAAGGGCACAGACGCCCCACCATCACCGGTCAAAAATGGAAAGCCTTATCCGGACGACGTCAGAGGGCGATAATTGAGCTATACCCGCTAATTCTCCCATTGCAGTTCTTCAACTCAGGAGTTTGGCAATGAAACTCAAAATCTCACTGGCAGCACTCATGGTCGCGGCAAGCCTTTTCGGCTGCGCCACGTCATCGACCCATGGCGTGAACGTCAATTTGGTTGCCACCCGGCAAAACGCCGGTCAGATCGGAAACGTCACGTTGACGGACTGGGACAACAAGACCGGGCTCAGTTTCTTCATCAGCGGCGCTCCATCCTACGTTTCCCTGCCCTTGCGCCTTTACTCGTTCATCAATAATGGCAGCTGCGAGCGCCCCGGGTCTGTCGCCTATGCGATGAACAACATCGTTGTCACCGAACGCCAACCCATACGTGGCTGGACGTTTTCGAGGTCGGCACCTGTGTCCTTGCAAACCCTGCTTGCCGGCAAATACTCGGTGGTCGTGCGAACGGCTGCGACCGATGGCAACTACGATATTTTCTGCGGGGATATCAAGTCTGCAGAGCCGGTGAAATAGCCACGGCCACTTCAGGTCAGCCCTCCTGCCGATACCGCTCGTGCCACCGATTGTTCAGTGCGAGCGGCGACAGCGGGAAAAACCCTGGTCACATACCTGTCATTACTCACTGATAACGTCTTGGCGCTTCCCCGAACCGCATCCGCTCGATCTCCGATCGCCAGTTCCCTGTACCGGGGCTTTGCCCCTCCGCTCAAGGTGACACTTCAGGTGTACTCAAGCACGACGCGCAAGCAAATCATCATCAGATCCAACGACATGAGTTGCGACGACTTTGGCGCGTTGTTCTCCAACCTGTTCGGCAATCTTTATTCCGACTCTCCGCCGCCGCCGAAAAACATCATCATCGGCGGGGTCTACGGCAGGCACGAAGGTGTCAGTTTCCGTCGCATGCACTATCGCGGTGACTTCACGGTGGCTTTTCCCGCCCCTCTGGATGAAATCACCTTCGTGATTCCCACCGCCGGCAAGATCATCTTCAACCACGTCACCGAGTCGACCGGTTTTGCCCAGGTCGGGCTGGCCATCGACAAGGCCGAGGTGCGCTCGGCACGCTTCGTCGACAATCATGCGCAGCACGGGATCTCGATCAGCCGGGCGCTGATCACCGAACGACTGTCGATGCTGCTGGGCAAGCCGATCCTGCAAAAAGTCTGTTTCGAGCCCGTGGTGGATTTGAACGTACCCGCCTTGCAGGGCATCAAGGCCCTGGTGGACCTGGCCACGGGAACCGAGTTCGACCTGCTGATCAACACCGGTTCGCTGATGCCTTCGCGTCTGCGCGAAATGCTGGTCGATGCGGTGCTGGAAACCTGGCCGCACAACTTCACCGAAGCCCTTCGGCGCCCTTCCCCGCTGATCGCGCCGCGACATGTGAAGCTGGCCGTCGAGTACATTCAGGCGCACCCCGACCATCTGGCCAGCGGCACGGAACTGGCGCAACTGAGCAACGTCAGCCTACGCGCCTTGCAGGAGGGTTTTCAGCGTTTCATGGGCACTTCGATCGTTGCCTATCAGCGTCAGGTACGCCTGGAGCGCGCCTTTGCTGCGCTGTCCCAGGGAATGTCGCCTTCGGTGACCGACGTGGCGTTGCAGCACGGCTTCAGCAATGTCGGCCGGTTCTGCCAGTATTTCCAGAGTGCCTACGGCATCAGTCCCGCCGATGTGAGAAAGGGTGTGCGAACGCGGCCAATGGCGGTCAATTGAGGGTTTGTGGGAGCGAGCCTGCTCGCGAAGGCTGTGTGGCTGGCGACGTTTTTTGTGTACATATCCGTTGCTGCGGTCACGGCCACTTAGGGTTCCGCTTTTACAGCGGGTTACTTGGAAAAGCCCCAAGTAACCAAGGGCTCTTGCCCCTTTCGTTCGGTGCCTCGCCAAGGCTCGGCATTCCCTCGCTCCGGTCCTGCTCCGTGGGCCCGCCGCGATCGGCCATCCATGGCCGTACGCGGCTAACCCGGCATCCATGCCGGGTTACCCACTGCGCAGAACCTCCACTCGGCCTCTCGAGGGGGCAAGCAGATCAAAAGCTAAAGCTAGGCGGCCCACCGGCCGGCCTGATCGCAATTGAACGCGTTCCCCCTGTAGGAGCGAGCCTGCTCGCGAAAAACACCGGGACACCGCGGGGATTCAGGTAGCCCGCGTCATCGTTGACGTCCATCGCGAGCAGGCTCGCTCCTACAATGGGTCTGCGTACACCCAAGCTTTTCACCACTCAGCAGGCCGAGCGTTAGCTCGCCTGCCGCTCTTGATCTTGATCCACCCGCCCCCTCGGCAGGCTGAGTGGAGGCGTTCATCCGGGGATTGGCGCGCAGCGCCGTTCGACGCAGTCGAACACATTGCATGTAGGTCGCGCGAAGCCGACCGGAGGGCAATGCCCCCGGATGAATGCCGGAGCGAAGGAACCCCGAGCCCAAGCGAGGGGCCGTACGTTCGGGGCGAGCGTTTTTTTGCTTACTTTTTTTAGGCGCTTGTAAAAAAAGTGAGTCGCCGTAAGGGCGAAACCGCCAGTCGCCGTTACCCAAATAATGGATATGTACTCAGTCAGACCGTCATCATCGGAACGCCGCCCGGAGCAGGCCCACTCCCACAAGGCCCCCATCAGAACAGATAGCTCGCCTTCAGGCCACCATTGAAACCATGGCTGTCGCCGCCACCACTGGCGCCAATTTCCGCACCCACGCTCCAAGCCCCCAGGTTGGCCATGACATTGACGCCACCGGTGAACTGGTCACGGTTGTCGAAGGCGGCCTGCTGTTCAATGTCCAGCCCCAGCAGGTGCCCTTCGCTGTCGGTTTCAGGGTCGCCCAGCACATGCTCGTAACCCACTTGCACACCCGGCACCACTTGCCAGGCGCCCAGGCCGACCGGCGCAAATGAGGCGTTGAGGTTGGCCACCGCGCTTTTGCGGGTCTCGTGGATGCCATCGACGTCCAGGGCCAGTTCGCTGCCTTTTTCCTGGAAGCCCGACAGGTTGACGTGGCTGACCCGCACACCGAGGCTTGGCTCGAGGGTCACGCCGTTCACCGGAACGCGGTAACCCAGTGCCAGGGTCGCGCCGGTGAGGTTGCCATGACTGTCGCCCTTGACCGTGCCCAGTCCGCCACCGAGTTCGCGCTTGCTCTCGTAATCCAGGTAGCCGGCGCTGGCATCGGCATCCACGAACAGGCCACGTTCCAGCCCGTTGGGTGCGAAGCGTGCGCCCGCACTGAAAAAGGTCAGGTCGGTATCGGCCTCGCCACCGGCGCCACCGACATTGCCACTGCTGTAGCCGAAACCGGCATGGGCGCTGAGTTGTTCGGAAAAGCGCTGGGTCAGGCCAATCATCATGCCCTGGCTATGCTCGTTGCTGCTGGAGGCTTGGGATGAGCCGTCGGTGCCCAGATACCCCGCCAGCGCGGTACTCCACAGGCGGTATTGCCCGGCCTTGAGGTCGATGCCGCTGGTGAAGGGCGCAGCGGCCTGTTCGATCATTGCGCCCTGGCGCAACAGATAGCTGGCAGCGTCGGCATGCACCTGACCGCCGACGGTGGACTCGACGCCCCCGAGGCTGCGCGCGTCGATGGCCGACTGCAGGTAATAGTTGTAGGCGCTGTAGGTGCCCGACAGGTTGCTGTTCTGCAGTTGTTGCAACAACTGCGCGCCGGCCGCGGCGTTGCCGGCCAGGTCCGCCGCGCCAGGCAAGCTGTTGTAGAACACCATCTTGCCGCGCAGCACGTAGATGGTTTCCTGGGACAGGCCGAGACCTTGCTTGAGGTAGTTATCCATCGTGCCGTACTGCGCGGTCACCTGGTCCAGCCCGGCTTGCAGGTAACTGGCCTCCACACCGATCAGCGGCGCATAGATGGTCGCCATGGCCGGTGGCATCGCCGCCAGGGTCGCCTTGATACGCGCAGCCGTGTAGTCATTGGTCGCCAGGTAGTTGCTCATGATGGTGGCATCGTCGACCCCGGCGATGCTTTGCAGCACAGCGGCGGTCCAGCCCGTACGGTCCTTGCCGGCGGTGCAATGGAACAGCGCGGCGCCGTCGACCGCGGCCAGCTCATTGAACAGCTGGTTGAACTCGCTGCGCATCCCCGCGTTCCTGACGAAATCACGGTTGGTGTCCTGCATCATGGCGGTGGCTTCGGCGGCGCTGTGGAACGCGACGTTGGTAACGTTCGCCCCGGACGTGGAGCCGCCGATGATGTCGATGTTGGTGTAGGTCGCGCCCGTGGGCATCGTATCGGGCGTGGCGGCGATCTCGCTGGGCGTGCGCAGGTCGTAGACCGCCTTGATGCCCAGACCGTTCAGGGTCGCCAGATCCGCCGCCGACGGGGTCAGCGCGTTGGAGCGGTAAAACACCCCGCCACGCAGGGTGCCGTCATTGGCCGTGGTGTACGCGGTGGCAAGACCGGCGACATCGCGGAAGTTGTCGATGCTTTTCAGGCGTGGCGTGTTGAGGGGGACCGTCTCGGCAGCCTGGGCGGCAGCGATGGACAGGCTCAAGACAGACAGCGAACACACAAGTCGTTGGAACACAGGGCAGCCTCATTGAAATCGCATTGGGCTGACTAATATCTACATTGAAATGGCGCTGAACATGACAAATCGCCCACGGACGCAAATCACTGCGCGATGTGTCCGGGTGGCTCGTTTTCTGTCCGTGCTACGCCTGTTGCGCAGCCGAACCGGGTGCCGGAAATGAATGATGTGCCAGGTTGAAAGCGAGCGGTGCAATGGCCGGTGATCAAATGCCAGATACCAAAAACCCGCCTTTCGGCGGGTTTTGGGCTTTTCCAAAACTGATTTCTACAACCGCGAACTCAATGGGTTTTTTTCGAGGTCGACAGCCCGGCTTTACTCAAGCCTTTGGTGTTGTGATCGCCTGGTTTCGAAGCCGAAATGGCCCTTGACTTGGCAAGACCGCGAGTATCCTTGGAATGGGCGATGGCTGAGGTCGTGGTGCCACGGCCGTTATCATCATTGCGCTCACTGCCGAAATGGTTCCCGCTGATGCCATGGTCGCGCACGGATTTGCCGGCATGGTCGCTGTCCAGCCCGTTGCCGCGGCCGTTACTGCCGGAGTGACCTGTACCGGCGTGCCCGCCACCCATGCCGCCGCCATGGCCTGCACCGTTTCCGCCACCGTTTCCGCCGCCATTTCCGCCACCGTTACCACCGCCGTTTCCGCCACCACCGTGACCGCCACCTTCCTTCGCGTAGGCGGACCCCATGATCGACAGGCCATCAGGGAGTAACGGTGCGGCTGCAAGCATCATGGCGCATGACATTACAGCTACGAGACTCTTGTTTTTAAAAAGCATGATTGCTTCCGTAGGTGGTTGATATCGCGTGGCTTATGACGCGATATCCCTCACACAGTTCAAGTTGTCACGACAGACGGCTGCAGCACCTTGAATCAGCAGGAAGACGACCTTCCACAGGTCAATCGAACGCACCGTCGAGAATTTCATAAATGACCCCGGTGGCCAGCGCAACCAGGATCAAATCCGTACCGACTTGCTGCCACTCGTAGCCGTCATAGTGGGGCAGCCTGCCGACCAGTCGCCCATCGAGTTTTTTCGCAATGCCGGGAGGCAGTGGCTTGCCTCGGGCAAGGTTCTTTTGAATACCCGGCGGCAAAGCCGGACCGGGGCTCCAGTAGCCCGTATTGCCGCCAATGATCTCGAGCACGTTGCCTCGATTGATGTTCGGGCCATTGCTCCAGTCCCCGCCACCGGAATTCTTGTTTTTGTTGCCATGGCTTGCCTTGCCGTTGCCCTGGCCGTTACCGGGATCAGCCAGCGCCGTCAGCGGGCCACTGACCAGAGTCAGGCAGGTTAGCGCTGCAATCAATGATCGAGACCTGAACATGAGTCGCTCCTTCGTGGCGGGAATATTCCCTGAAATTTAGACGCTGTTGGCGAAGTTGGTTCCTTCGAGGCACAGAACCATAAACCGTCTACGCTCATCCGATCGAAGCCTTGCAGGTGTTTGCCGAAGGATGGGGCATGTCGATTGTATGCACCTCACAACGCCTCCCTGGAGACAGCGCCATGATCCGCCCCTTGCTGACCGCCCTCACCCTGCTCGCCGCAAGCGTTGCGGCCCACGCCGATGTCACACCGTTCCCGGCCTCGTTCCACACCCAGGACATCCCCGTCGATGGCGTCACGATGCACGTGCGCGTCGGCGGCAAGGGGCCGGCGGTGGTGCTGTTGCATGGCTTTGGCGACACCGGCGACATGTGGGCACCGCTGGCGGCCGATCTGGCACGGGACCACACCGTGGTGGTGCCGGACTTGCGCGGCATGGGCCTGTCATCGATTCCGACGGCGGGCTACGACAAGAAAACCCAGGCCGGCGACATCCGCGGCATGTTGCATGCGCTGAAGATCGAGCACTCGGTAGTCGTCGGCCACGACATCGGCACCATGGTCGCCTTCGCCTATGCCTCGCGCTACCCGGAGCACACCGATCGCCTGGTGGTGATGGACGCGCCGGTACCGGGCATTGCACCGTGGAACGACATCGTTCGCTCGCCGATGCTGTGGCATTTCGACTTCGGCGGACCGGACATGGAACGCCTGGTCGCCGGGCGCGAGCGTCTCTACCTCGACCGCTTCTGGAACGAGTTCGCCGGCAACCCGGCCAAGGTCGATGAAGGCACCCGCCAACACTACGCCAGACTCTACGCCCGCCCCGGCGCCATGCACGCCGCCTTCGCCCAGTTCCGCAGCATTCGCCAGGATGCCGTGGACAACGAGGCGTCGATGGTCAAAAAGCTGAACATGCCGGTGCTGGCGGTCGGCGGTGAGAAATCCTTCGGGGCCAATGAGGCCATCGTCATGCGCAATGCGGCGGACAAGGTCACCGAAGTGGTGATTCCGGGGGCCGGGCATTGGCTGATGGAGGAAGCGCCGACGCAGACGATTGCGGCGATACGCGGGTTTATCGATAAGTGACGTCAAAAGCTGACAGATCTAACATTTCAAATAGATCTGTCAGCTTTTTTTACTTGGTAACCGACTGCTGTGTGCTTACGACTGCACCTTGATAGCCTCTAACGGCTTCAAAAAGTAAACCACCCGTTCGGTTTCTGCAAAGCCCAAGGCTTCATGCATGGCGTGACTTCCCTGATTATCCAGCAGTGCATCCGAAGCCAGTTCTGTACAGCCCATTTCTTCGGCCCACTGTTCGATGCCTGCTACAAGTTGCCGTGCTATGCCTTGACCCTGACTGGAGGGTCGGACGTACAGACCTTCGAGAAAGGCCACGGGCGAGGTGCTGGTACCATTGACGTAGTCGGCTCGAATCGACGCCTCGGCAAACCCTAGAGCGTTGCCACTCTCATCAGCGAAGAGCAATACCAGATAGCGCTCTGGCGCGCTCAGTATTTTCTGTTTGTCATGGTCATTGTCGGCGGCGGAATCAGGCCACAGGGCAACACGCAGGGATAGCCAACCGTTATGATCTAGTAATGTGCAGCGCTTGATCATGGAGGGAACACTCTGGGTTACAGCCAGCGAGCTTTATAACTTTTGGCTTTCTGATCAAACAAGCACGGCTGCGGATTCTTCGGATTGATACGTAATCGGGCTGGCCATAGCGCTCCAGGCCAACTCTTCGGCAGTCAACCGCATTTTCACGCCTTGATAATTGATCAACTCCTGGGATCCGGAGCGCGAGAAAACGCTATTTAAACGCAGAGTGAAAGCAGCCTCCCAGGCCACTTTTCCCTATCAGAAGTTCGCCGGCGTGTTCGCACTGATAATCTCCGCCTCATCCGCCCCGATATTACGAAACCGATGCGGCAAGGTCGTCGGGAAGTAATAGCCATCCCCGGCATTCAGCACACTCACCTGCCCGTCGACGGTCAACTCCACGGTACCCCGTGTCACCAACCCACACTCCTCGCCCTCGGAATGCACGATCGGCTCTTCACCCGAACTGGCGCCCGGCGCGTATTGCTCGCGCAACAGGCGCATCTGCCGGCTCGGCACGGACGCGCCGATCAGCAGCAGGCGCAGGCCATGGCGGCCGAGGTCGGGCTGTTCGCTGGCGCGGAAGACGTACTGGTGTTCGCGCGGTGGCTGATCGAAGGTGAAGAAGTCGGCCAGGGACATGGGGATGCCTTCCAGCAACTTTTTCAGGGAGCTGACGGAAGGACTGACCCGATTCTGTTCGATCAGGGAGATGGTTGCATTGGTGACGCCGCTACGCCGGGCCAGCTCGCGCTGGGACAGTTTGTAGCTTTCGCGTACTAATTTGAGTCGTGAGCCCGTGTCCATGACAGCCTTATGCGCCAACCTGTAGGAGCAAGCTTGCTCGCGATTGCGATTTTAGCCTCAACATTGATGTCGACTGAGCCAACGCTATCGCGAGCAAGCTCGCTCCCACAGGGATAATGGAGGGGTGGAGTGCAGGCGCGGATCACGCCGTTTTCCGCTCCCGGAAACGTGAAAGGCGGCTATTAAATCACGTTTGTTCGTAATGCTCAGCAGGTTCGATAAACGGCTGGAAAAAACGACCTGCGGGAGCAGGCCTGCCCGCGAAGAGGCCCGCACATTCAACATCCATGGCGCCTGTCACAGCGCCTCCGCGAGCACGCCCGCTCCCACACAGGTTGCACCTGACAACAGGTGCCTCATGAAGGCCGACGCACCACCCTCACCCGACCGCTATCGCCGCCACCGCAGAAGAACCGCTCGCCACCATCGGACTCCAGTCCCGACACGCCCACGCCTTCGGGCATTTTCAGGCTCTGCAGGACTTCGCCCGATTGCGGATCGATCCGCCGTAATTCGCTTTCATCGCCTTCCCAGGTGCCGTGCCACAGCGCGCCGTCCACCCAGGTCACACCGGTGACGAATCGGTTGGATTCGATGGTGCGCAGGATCTTGCCGCTCTCGGGGTCGATCTGGTGAATCTTGCGTTCGCGGTACTGGCCCACCCACAACGTCCCTTCGGCCCACGTCAGCCCCGAATCGGTGCCTGCTCCGGGGGCAGGAATCGTCGAGAGGATGCGGCCGGTACGCGGGTCGATTTTGTGGATGCGGTCTTCGGCGATCTGGAACAGATGCTCGCCATCGAACGCGGTGCCGGCGTGGGCTGCGACATCGATCGAGCTCAGCAGCTGGCCGCTTTGCGGGTCCAGGGCGTTGATCTTGGTGTTGCTCGCGAACCAGACCTTTTCGCCGTCCCAGGTGACGCCGCACACATGGTCGACATCGGCAAACGGGCCATACTCACGAATGATTTCAGCAGTTGCGTGTTTCATCTGGCATTCCTCGATGGGGGTGGTGGCGTTCATCCTAGCCACCGGGCAGCGGCGCCGGGAGTAACAAGGTCGTCGCGAATCCCGGTACGGGCGGCGTCATCCAGCGCCTTGCGCGACCACGGCCAAACCACTGCACCTTGCCCTGTGCCGCCAGTGTATCGAGCGCCCGTTGTACCGTACGCTGGCTGGTACCCAGCGCCAATGCCAGGGCGGAACTCGACCACGACTCGCCATCGGCGAGGCAGGCAAAGACCGCGGCAAACTTTTCCTCGAACGGTTGCGCCAGTGTCACCACCTGCGTACAGACCGATGATTGCAGGGCATAACCGCGCGCCGTCGCGATGACGCCGGCCAATGGCTTGAGCGCTTGACGCAACCTGCCGATTTCCACCCGCAGCCGGGCGCGATGGGATTCATCCGAGAGCTTCAAGCGGAACACCCGGGCGATCAGCGTTTCCCGCGCAACGTCGGCGGGCCACGCTTCGGCCAATGCACGGGCGAGCATGAACAGGACCGGCCGCGTCGCGAGCGACACCGACATGCCACAGCCACGCACGACGTACCGGCAGGCATCCACCACCAATGACGTTGAACCGAACAACGCCTCAACTTCATCGAGCAGCAGCGGCCGTACTTCACCCTGGGCAACCAGGTGGGCCGCGGGTGCGTCGAGCAGGCGCGCAGCCTGTTCGACCTCGGCCATCAGCGCGGCAATCCCCGTTTGACCGGCCGCCTGCCCGGCCCTCGTCAACGCGTCCCGTGCCGCGTTCGATTGCAGGCGTCGAATGGCGATACCCGCCAAGACCAGTTCATGGGTTGCACGCAGCGCCGCCGGCAACGGGCCGGGGTCGAGCTCGGCCAGTAACTGCTGCGCCTCATCGAGCTGACCGAGCAACAGCAAACGGCGGATTTGCAGATAGCGCGCATGGGCGGCATTGACCCGGTCGCCGTGGTGTTCAAGGGTAACCCGCGCCGTTTCGAGTGCCTTGACCGGCCACCCGAGTTCCCGCGAAGCCAGGGCGATTTCGGCCTCGGCCACCACGCATCGCGCCCGGGCCAGCACTTCCCGGGGCGCAAAGGCCCGTTGCGCACGCTTGACCAGCGCCCTGGCCCGCACCAGATCGCCCAGTTGCGCCATGGCGATACCGCGCAGGGCCAATGCCGGCGCATCGTCGCGCAATGCCACACGGTCCAGTGCGCCCAGCGGGTTCCCTGCCGCGAGCGCCTGGGCGGCTGCCGTGATCATCGAATCCATCGAAATCCCGCCACGCTTGTCACTCCCACCGTTCGATACCCGGGTTTAGTCTAAATCACGACCTTCCACCAGGAGCGTACAACGATGAACACGCACAAAACCGCGACCCGGGAACAATGGCTGGCAGCACGCTTGCAATTGCTTGAAGCGGAAAAGGCCCTGACCCGACGCAGCGATGAAGTGGCCAGGCAACGCCAGGCATTGCCATGGGTTCGCCTCGACAAGGCCTACCGCTTCGATACCGACAGCGGCAGCGCAACCCTGGCCGAGCTCTTCCAGGGGCGCTCGCAACTGCTGGTCTACCACTTCATGTTCGGCCCCGACTACACGGCCGGCTGCCCTTCCTGCTCAGCCATCGCCGATGGCTTCGACCCCCTCGTCATCCACCTGGCTAACCACGACGTGACCCTGATGGCGATATCCCGCGCGCCGTTGGCGAAACTGCAGGCCTACAAGCGCCGAATGGGCTGGACGTTCCCCTGGGCCTCGGCCGCCGACAGCGACTTCACCGCCGACTTCAACGTTTACTTCACCGAAGCGCAGCAGCGTGAAGGACAGGTCGAGTACAACTATCAGCGCGGCGGGCATGCGATGGACGCCAGCCAGGTCCCGGAACCGGTGAAACAGTTCGCCGCGACCTGCGGCACCGACGCGCCGACCTACACCCGCGACAGGCCGGGGCTGAGCACGTTCGTGTTGGAAGACGGCGAGATTTATCACACCTATTCCACCTACGCCCGAGGCCTGGACGGATTGTGGAGCATGTACCAATGGCTCGACCGCGCACCCAGGGGGCGCAATGAAACCGGGCCATGGTGGCGCCGGCATGATGAGTACAAGTGATGAGTGCCAACGGTGTCACTGGCTGCCGATGAAGACATCCGCCAGTTTGTCCACCAGCGCCGGCTTGGTCTGCGCGAACCAGCGCCGGGTCGCCCATTCCTGCCATTCCTCGGCACGGTCAAGCGTGTATCGCGGCACAAAGTCGCCGAGGAACCGGCCCAGGTTATGCAGCGTGAGTTCATGACCGGCGCTGGCCATTTGCTCCAGCAAATCCCTCAGGGCCACTTCGAATTCGGGTGGCCACTGTTCACCGGCCAACACCTGCTCGACCGAGGGCTGTCGATCATGACCCAGCGAATGGAGGACTGGCATCGGCATTCTCCTCGGTACTGCGTTGTCGACGAGTCAGCCAAAGATGCTGCACAGTTCAATGCTGCGCAACCACTTCACCTGACGAGCCCCGGAATGACGATCGCTTCCCGAGACCAATGAAAGGGGCTCGCCTGGCTCGCCGTCAGCCGCCTGCGCATACGAGTGTTGTCGGTACACCACCAGCACCGCATCACCCACATCGGTATTGATCAGTTCGTTCCAACTGAACAATGCGACATAGCCGTCACTGGCGCGCGCCACTACATAGGCACGTTTCCAGCCTTTGGGATCGTCGCTCTGCAACCCGGCCTTGAGGACAATTTCCCGCAACAACACCCCGCGATAGCCGTTTTTACGGGCTTTTTGCGGATTGCCCTCGCAGGTATTGCTGGTCAGTGTCACCCAGTCATAACCAGGCATGGCTTGCAGGTCGGCCACGCTCAGGCACAGCGGGTTCTGCACCTGTCCGACCACCTGCAGCGTCTGCTCGGCCACATCGATGGCCGCGTCTGGCAACAACACGGGTTTTGCGCTGGGGCGAACAAGACTTTGCACAGTCGAAAAAATTGAACGCATGGCGATGCTCCTGTCGTGGTTGACCAATCACCCTGGGGTCCAGGGCTGCGCACTGGCAGCCGAAGACCGCTCCGCCGTGCTTAAAGCAGCGGCAGGCTGTAGCTGAGGATCAGGCGGTTTTCATCCAGGTCGCTGCTGGCATTGCCACGCAAGCTGGCGTTGCGCCAGGAAACGCCCAACCCCTTGAGTGGACCACTTTGCAGCGCGTAGTCGATCCGCAGGTCGCGCTCCCACTCTTTGCGATCACCGGCGGCGGAATCGATATTGTCACCGCTGAGATAAGTGACCACGGTCTTGAGCCCCGGCACGCCCAGTGCGACGAAGTCATACCCGTACTCGGCCAGCCAGGTGCGCTCGCCGGCACTGAGGAACTTGCCGATCTGCCGGTCGGTGATCAGGTAGGCGGTGGCGCCGTCACCCTGGTTGACGAACGGGAACGCGCTGTCGCCGGAGACTTGCTGATAGCCCGCGCTGAATGCATGACCACTCAGGCTGTAGGTGAACATGGCGCTCCAGGTGTTGTTGTCCACCTCACCGGCGTGTGTGTCACCCGCTCTCCAGAAACCGCTGCTTTTGTAGCCCTGGGCACGTCCGGTCGCATTGCCGTTCTTGCCGTCGGCGCTGCTGTTGAAATAGCGCAGGTCGGTCTTCAGCGCGCCGGGGCCGATGGCCAGGGTGTGGATCAGGCCGAGGAAATGCTGTTTGTAGAAATCTTCGAGGCTGCCGTAGTAGTACTGGGCGGTCAGGTCCTTGGTGATCTTGTAGTCGCCGCCAGCGAAGACGAAGCTGTCCGAATCGGCCAGCGCGGTGCTGGCCAGGGTACCGGCGGGACGCGTCGCGCCACCGATGCGCAGATCGATATCGTCGGTGGAGCTGCGGGTCTTGGTGCTTTGCAGTTGGCCGGCGGTGAGGGTCAGGCCGTCGATCTCGCTCGAAGTGATCTGCCCGCCTTCGAAGGTTTGCGGCAGCAGGCGACCGTCGTTGAAGTTGATCACGGGCAGCCTGGGTTGCAGGGTCCCCAGCCGCGCCTCGGTCTTGGAGATGCGCACCTTGCCGGTCACGCCGCCCTTGGAATACTCATCGACCGCGTGGCCGTCGCTGTCCGTGGGAAACAGCGCGCCTGGCGTGCGCTCGATACCGGCCTTGCCGGCACGACCGCCGCTGTCCAGTTTCAACCCCGTCATGGCGATGGCATCCAGACCGAAGCCGACGGTGCCCTGGGTGAATCCGGAAATCACGTTGAGTTGCAGCCCCTGCCCCCACTCCTTCGCCTGGCTGCTGTAGGCGGCATTACCCACGTTGCCCTGGCTTTCCCGGTTGTCCGAATTGAAATAGAAATTGCGCAGGCTCAGCGCGGCCTTGCTGTCATCGATAAAACCGGCGGCGATGGCCTGGTGGGTCAAACCACCCAGGGTGATGGCCAGGGCCAGGGGTTGCAGCTTCATTGTGTTTACTCCAGTGCGGGTCTCTTTTTTAGGTGTCCAGGGTCCTGATCCCCTCGCGACTCGACGTTTTCGCCAATCGCTATATATTTTTGTATATAGCGATTGGCGAAATTCAGAGCCTGCAGGTCTGCAGGCGCCATCAGTGGTCGTGATTGAGGCTCGGAGAAGATCGAAACAGGTCTGGCGGCCTGCATCTTTCTAGAAGCTGACTTTGAAGTCAATAAATTTAACAAACGCGATTGACTGCCGAATCGCGCGCCCTCGGCGTTCAGCAGAAAATAAAACGGTGGTGCCAGAATTTGAAAACGCGCGAGCCAAACCAGGCGTTTGATGCCACAACGGGCACCTTCGTGAGATATCGGCAACCGCGGTGCAAGCCGCCTTGGCTAGCCTCCTTGGCCACCGTTGCGTCTGATCTCACGACTGATCGTAGAGGCTGCTCGCCCTAGCAGCGCGGCTATGGAACGGATCGAGTTACCTGCCACCACTGCACGCGAAATCTCTTCGCGTTCAGCCAACGTCAGCGCCAATCCGGACCTGCGGCGTATAGCGGGTCTGATCCCCCCGGTCTCCGCCAGGATGCGCTGTATCGATGAGTGGTTTCGATCAAATAGTTGGGCGATGTGCTGGAGAGAGTCGCCTTTCAGCCGGTGATCCCACATCAGTTTTTCTGGCTTTCGGTGTAATAGATCCGAGGTCTCTGCTTCATCTGCAACACACCTTCTGCTTACACAGAATTTAGTTGTGTTGCATCGACCGGTTGAATCCACAGCCAATAGCGGACACTCGGTTAGCTCAACTTTTAGCCACTTGGTCGAATCTTCAACGCATCGATTTTTTGGCTTTGAAGAAAATAGGGGGCAGTTTTTTACCCACCCCCCAGTTGCCTAACCTCGCAGGAAAGCGAGCAAATCGGCGTTGATTGTATCGGCGTTCGTCGTAGGCATTCCGTGCGGGAAGCCCGAATAGGTTTTCAGCGTGCTGTTTTGCAATAGCTTTGCCGACAACAGCCCGGAATCTTCATAAGGCACGATCTGGTCATCATCACCATGCATCACCAGCACGGGGATCGTGATGCTCTTTAGATCGTCGGTAAAGTCGGTCTGAGAAAAGGCCACGATCCCGTCATAATGTGCCTTTGCACAGCCCATCATGCCTTGTCGCCACCAGTTCCAGATGATGCCCTCAGACGGTTTTGCACCAGGGCGGTTATAACCGTAGAAAGGTCCAGCTGGAACGTCATGGTAGAACTGTGCGCGGTTGGCCTTCAGCTGTGCCTGCAAGTCATCGAAAACCGACTTTGGCAAGCCGCCCGGATTGCTCGGCGTCTGAACCATCAAGGGTGGCACGGCGCTGATTATGGCGGCCTTCGACACTCGGTCTTCGCCGTGGCGAGCGATGTAATGGATGACTTCACCACCGCCGGTGGAGTGCCCCACATGGGCTGCACCTTGCACCCCAAGATGGTTGACCACGGCCGCGACGTCATCAGCATAATGATCCATGTCGTGCCCGTCCCAGACCTGACTGGATCGCCCGTGGCCGCGCCGGTCGTGTGCAATGACCCGGTAGCCGTTCGCCAGGAAAAAGAGCATCTGCGCATCCCAGTCGTCCGCGCTGAGCGGCCATCCGTGATGAAAAAAGATCACTTGGGCATCGCGTGGACCCCAGTCTTTGTAAAAGATCTCAACACCGTCCTGCGTAGTGACATAACCCATGTTCGCATCTCCCGAATGAAATGGAGGGCATGACCAATCGTGTTCTGATCGCGACCCTTGTTGAGTGACGTACTGTCCATTCAATAGGCGGTTCAGAGGGAACAGTCCCGATCCGGTTTTCGCCTACCCCTGAGTTCCATGGCGTTTGAGCCACGCTTTGCATCTGCGCCGCTTGGCCGCCAAATCACTTTAGGTTTAAAGTCAACTTTAAGGTCAATGGCTTTTTGGGGGGGAATATGAGAATAGGCGAACTGGCGAAAATCAGTGGGCTGGCGCCTTCACGCATCCGCTTTTACGAAGCGAGCGGCCTGATCAAATCTGTCGCGCGCAAAGCCAATGGGTATCGCGACTATGCACCTGACACGGAATGGGTTCTGGAGATCATCACGGGCGCCCAGGCCGCGGGTTTTTCATTGGAGGAAATCCGACAATTACTGCCGATGAATGCGAACGGCTGGCAGCATGAAGAGCTGCTCAGCGGGCTCAAGCGCAAGGTCGAGGAAATCGAAATCCTCCAGCAACGGCTAGCCCGGAACAAAGCGCAACTGCTGCTGGTGATCGAGGGCGTTGAAAGCAAGCCCGAAGGCATGGGCTGCGTGGATAACACCCAGTTGTTATTGCATCGTCTGCGCGAGGAAGGTGCGGCGGCAGCACCGCGTGGCCGCGATATCGCGTCGTCCAACTGAAGCGTGGCCTGTCAGGCTAGTGAAACCTGACATTTTTTTTGCCGGATCGTTGAATCAGTGCGCGTTAGCCAGTGCCGCTAACGGCTTCGGCGCGTAAAGCGCACTTTGGAACGCCGGCACGTATTCGTACTTCATCATTTTCCCCAGCTTCAAGGAGCGGATGTAGTTCGACAGGCTGCCGTCGCCCAGCGTGAGGGTTGCCGAATCCTCGTTCCTGCTGGAGCCGTGGCTGAGCTGGCGGGAAACGGCATATCCATAGGCTAACCGGCCTTGGTGATCGAGATTGGTGAAACTGCTGGTGACGATATCGACGTCACCGGACAGGTCATCGAGCTTCTTCGCTTTGAAAGACACGTCCACTTTGCCGGTCTGGCTATCAGTAATGTCATAGACCACCGATTGGGCATCCTCTTTTCGATCAATGCCCGTCAGCCATTTCGGCAGGTTGTAACCGACGACGCCACGTACCCGTGCAAGCTCTGTATTGACCGGCAGCTTGAGCACATAGCCCCAGAAGTCGCCAGACATCGACTGGCCAATCAGCGTGAACGGACCCAGATTGGCTTTGCCTGGCTTGTTGGTGATGATCGACACAGCGACTTCGTTATAGGCGTCGTTATCGCAGTGCTCATAGGTGTACGCGGTAAATGCGATCAAGCCTCGGCCTGGCCAGATCTGCAGGGGTTGGACTGTTGCCAGTACCTCGGGTGGCATGAGTTCCCGGAGCTTTTCCAGATCCGCCGTATAGACCGCCGTCGCGCGGCTGTTCTCGTAGTAAAAGTTTGGCGAGTACGATTCAAAGCCAATGTCGACCTTGTTCTTCTCCAATCCTTTGAACCAGCCTAAATCAACGCCCGGTACTTCTGCTGCAATCACCGACAAAGGAGGGTTGGAGCGAAAGCGGTCGTACAAGCCGCCCTTGACGACAGGCACCTGGTGACCTGCGATATCGATCATGGTGGTGTCGGTCTGGCTGGGCATTTCAGGCATCCCCGCCAACGCATGGTTGGCAACAGTGTTGAAAAGCAATCCTGTTAAAACGGCGCTTGCGAGTTTCAATCTTTCTCTCCAGGTGATTGCATCTGCTTGATGGCGTCGACCAGAGAACTTCGCTGAGCACTCACTGCGCTTGATAACCCACGCTGCTCACGCCAGTCGAAATTCGCCAGGGCAGGCTTTAAGGCTTGCCGAAACAAACCTTAACGTTAAACTTAACTTTAATGTCAAGCGCCAGGGAGACAGATTTTTTAGTTCGCTCGCAACCGTGTTTTCAGTGGGTCATCGACAAAGGTTTAGCGAGTTGCAGTGTCGGCGGAGAGCAAGGCCATTACGGCTTCAGCAACGGCCTTGGGCGACTGAGGATTTTGACCCGTCACGAGCCTTCCATCGGTGATGGCAAATGGCGTGAATGGCAGCCAGGCCTTGCGGTAACGCGCACCTTGGCTCACCAGCCTGTCCTCCAGGAAGAAGGGCACCTGACTCTTCATGCCTGAAAACAGCTCTTCGCGATCAGAGAATCCGGTGATGTTTCTGCCGTTTATGATCAACTGGCCTTGCTCGTCCTTAAGATCCAGCAGTCCCGCTACACCATGGCAGACGGCAGAAACGATGCCGCCCTGGTTGTAGATGTTTTCGGCGACACGACGCAGGTCCGGATTTGCGGGGAAGTCCCACATGACACCGTGCCCCCCCGTGAAATAGATGACGCTGAATCGAGACGGATCGATATCGGCAACCGGTATCGTGTTTTTCAGTCGAGCGCGAAAGGCCGGTGACTGCAAATGCTCACGGGCGGCCTTGTCCATATAGAGCCAACCGAGGCTGCGTTCGTCCAAAGGAACAGCTCCACCTTTGGGGCTGGCAAAAACCGTCGTGTAGCCGGCCGCTTCCACCACATCGGTGAAATGCGTCAGCTCGGTCAGCCACAGCCCCGTGGTGTCGGTTCGTGAGGGATAGCTGGCGTGATTGGTCATGATCACCAGTATCTGGCGATCCTTCGCAATCGCAGTGGAAGCGTTCGGTTCAGCATTTGAAAAGGTCATGAAAGCACCGCCTATCAATACCAACGCACAAGAAAGAAAGGTCTTCAACATCATCCGGGTTCCAACAGTCATTCATGTCCGCGCATGCTCACCTTAAACCTTACTTTAAGGTCAACCCCTGCACCTCTGAAAGTATCCTGCCAGCGCTGGCACACTTCTGCTTGACTCTAAACCTGACTTTAACGTTAGCGTCTGACGCTGATTGGGCAAGGCAACAACGCACTTCATCAATCCTGTCAGGAGCAATACATGAGTCCGCAAGAAAACCCTGTGACGCAGATGAAATGGATGATCTATGGCGCCTACGGTTATACCGGCGAGTTGATTGCTCGCGAAGCCGTCAAGCGTGGACTCAGGCCGGTTTTGGCGGGACGAAGCCGCGACAGGATCGAAGCCCTGGCCCGGGAACTGGGCCTTGAAGCCCGTGTTTTCGGACTGGATGACGAGGCGCGATTGCTCGCCCAGATCAAGGGCCATGGTCTGGTTCTGCATTGCGCAGGGCCGTTTTCGGCGACCGCCGCCCCGATGATGGACGCTTGCTTGCGCGCCAATGCGCACTACCTGGATATCACCGGCGAAATTGCCGTATTCGAACATGCCCAGTCCCTGCAGGAACGTGCGCAAACGGCAAACGTAGTCATCTGCCCAGGCGTCGGCTTCGACGTGATCCCCACTGACTGTGTCGCCGCTGCACTCAAGAGTGCGCTGCCGGACGCAACGCATCTGGCGCTGGGTTTTGATTCCCGTTCCAGCTTTTCGCCTGGCACTGCCAAGACGTCAATCGAAGGCATGGCGCAGGGCGGCAAGATACGTCGCGACGGGAAAATCGTGTCTGTTCCGTTGGCCTATCAAGTGCGTCGTATCGACTTCGGCGACGGCGAGAAGCTCGCGATGACGATTCCCTGGGGTGACGTTTCCACGGCCTGGCACACCACCGGCATTCCCAACATCGAGGTGTTCATACCGGGCTCTGCCGGCATGATTCGCGGCGCCAGGGTCGCCAACTTCATTCGTCCGCTGCTGGGTTTGTCGTTCGTGCAGAGACTGCTCAAGGCACGCATCGGCAAGACGGTGATCGGCCCGGATGACGAAAAGCGTGCAGATCAAGGCACTTATGTGTGGGGCGAAGCCCGTAACGCTCGCGGAGAATGCAAAGTGGCACGCGTGCACACTGCGAACGTCTACAGCTTGACGATCTACGGTGCGTTGACCGTGGTCGATTACCTGTTGCAGGTGCGTCCGGCTGGCGGCACTTACACACCAGCGAGGCTGCTGGGGGTCGACCTGGTGACGGACTTGCCAGGGTCAGGAGCCTTGAAGGTCGAATAGTACTTGGGAGCCAGGCACCGAAACTTCTCATGCTGATTGTCTGCGCCAAGTGCCGGGGGCTTTGCCGAACTGGCGTTTGAATGCGCGACTGAACGCGGCTTCGGATTCGTAGCCAGCTGTAAAGCCAATTTGCACCACATTGCCGCGGCCTTCGCGTAGGTGTTGAGCCGCCACGTGCATCCGCCAGAGCGTCAGGTATTGCATCGGTGGCTGTCCGACCAATGCCGTGAATCACTCTGCGAATAACGAGCGCGACATGTCCACTTCAAGAGCCAGGGCTTCTGCAGTTGGTCTGTTTTCTCGCGCTCACTGTCATCGCTGCCTGTTACGGCGCATGAATACACAAATAGAGGAATGAATCCGGGCCAAGGCAACAAACGGTGGCCGCAATGGTCATACGCGTGGCTGGACACCGGGTGCGAGATACCAGAAGGATCACCTGCCGACCACCACTACCTCTGGGAGAACCAATTGTCAGCTGTCTTTTTGCGTCAAGTCTTCCGCTTAGCGGTACTGCTCTTTTCCGTTGGTACTTCATTTTCTGTTTACGCCTGCCCAAAAGGGCAGTACGAAGTCTGCGTGGTCGCTTGCTTTTGTGCTCCAGGCTCCAGAGAGGAAACGGGGGCGATCTTTGAAAGCATGAACCAAATGGCTTCCTCTGGATTACAGAGTTGGATTGTGCAATCGCGCAACACCGCGGCAACTGGCGATATTCAGACAATCCCGCTGAATATCCGAGCCCAACTCGAACCCTACTATGACATTCAAGTGCTTGACTCGGCTCGCTACAAGGTAGGCGATGATGTGGAGCTGAACGCCGCAAACACCATGCTGCAGAATCCCGATGTTAGTGCAGTCACTCTTATAGACATCATCGTCTTTCGCAGTGCCGATGATGCACTTAACGATGTCGCGCTGTGGGCGCATGAATTGAAGCACGTGCAGCAGTACCTGCAATGGGGTGTTCGGGAGTTTTCTACTCGCTATACCCGTGATTACACAGCCGTCGAGGCGCCTGCTTACGAGATTCAAACCCAGGTAGCCAGAGCGCTAAGAGCCAGCGTGGTCCAGTCAGAGCCTGCTCGGCATCCTTGAGTTCAAAGGTTTTAACCTTGTCAGCTATCAAGGGTGAGTTACTTGAAACGAACCTGTGTAGACGTTTTTGAACGTCCGCAAAGCCAAAGAGCGAACACTCGAACACATCACCTGATCGGCTGTTTTTGTAGGACGAAGCGGTCACCCGTGCTCCGCTGCCAACAATGACCTGAACTGCGAAATGATCTCTGAAGATAACCCGGCAGCTTTGAATACTGTGCAGGTAAAGCTAACAGGGGCAGGACCTGGAGCAGTGATGATGCGGTCAGCAACCACAGCAACCTGACTGCTTCGATAGAGCGCGGCCCCGTCATAACCTACGGCATTCTGTTGTAAAAAGTCGGCGCTGTTCGAGGTGTGAGGAACCGTGTCGAGAAGCCCGGCCCTCGCAAGTGTCAGCGTTCCTCCACAGATACCGGCAATTGTCGCTCCACTTGAACGACTGGTATGAAGAAAGTCCCGAATATCCGGTGCATCTGCACGCTCCCAGATCATTCCACCGATGAAAGCGTATTCCCAGTCCGCAAAACCGGGTGTCAGTATCAAGCTCAAGCGTGCCAGCAGTCAGAATCCTCCATGAAAGCGAATAACATAAAGCGACAACAAATAGATCTCAATGGCTGCTTCGGGTCGTCAGCTGCCCCTCCCGATAGTCAGCAACCGGCCAGAAGCGGTCATCCGCGATCTCAAACCGTAACACCGATAAAGATCAGCAACTCCAAAAACGATTCGGTCCATTGCCTGCGTTGTAGCTCGACATGAGCTTAGAGGGAAGCCATCCAGGTAACACACATTCCTGATGCCATCGCTTAGGGCCAAGGTGGGCGCGAACAAACTCCTTACTTCTTTTTACAACTTTGAACACGGCACACAACGATAACTTACATCGCCTTCCAATAATCGGCACTCGGATAACAAAAAGACCGATTACATGGAGAGTTTCAAATGCCCTTTACCCGTACTGTTCTAGCGTTGTCCCTCGGCCTGATTTTTTTGCAGAGCCAGGCCCAGGCGGCACCGCCGCTGTCGCTCACTAACGGCAACTCCGAGCTGACTGCGCAAATCAGCAATGCCTGGATTGAAATCAACAAGACCGCGTTAGAGCATAATATCCGTACCCTGCAAGCGGAGCTGGCCGGCAAGTCGAAACTCTGTGCGGTACTGAAGGCCGATGCTTATGGTCATGGTATCGGACTGGTGATGCCTTCGGTGATCGCGCTGGGTGTACCCTGTGTGGCAGTCGCCAGTAACGAAGAAGCGCGAGTGGTTCGCCAAAGCGGCTTTAAAGGCCAGTTAATCCGTGTTCGCACCGCCTCCCTGGGTGAACTGGAAAATGCTCTGCAGTACAACGTCGAGGAACTGGTTGGCAACCTCGATTTCGCCCGTCAGGCGGCCGATCTTGCACATAACCACGGTCGCAAACTGCAGGTGCACATCGGCCTCAACTCAAGCGGCATGAGCCGTAACGGCGTGGAAATGGCCACCGAACAGGGCAAGAAAGACGCCGTGGCAATCACAAAGGTACCGAATCTGGAAGTGGTCGCAATCATGACCCACTTCGCGGTGGAGGATAAGGACGACGTACGCAAGGGCCTGGCAACCTTCAATGAACAAGCGGCTTGGCTGATGGACGTGGCCCAGCTCGATCGCAAGAAAATCACCCTGCACGCGGCCAACTCCTTCGCCACCCTGGAAGTGCCCGAATCGCGCCTGGACATGGTGCGCACGGGCGGCGCGTTGTTTGGCGATACCGTCATTTCGCGCACTGAATATCGGCGCGTGATGCAATTCAAGTCGCATGTGGCCTCGGTCAATAGCTATCCCGCTGGAAACACAGTGGGTTACGACCGCACCTTCACCCTGACACGTGATTCGAAACTTGCCAACATCACGGTCGGTTACTCCGATGGGTATCGCCGCGTGTTCACCAATAAAGGCGTGGTATTGATCAATGGTCATCGCGTGCCGGTGGTGGGCAAGGTTTCGATGAACACCGTGATGGTCGATGTCACGGATGCACCCGACGTCAAGGCAGGTGATGAAGTAGTGCTGTTTGGCAAGCAAGGCGCAAGTGAAGTCAGCCAGGCTGAAGTCGAAGAGATCAACGGCGCGCTTCTGGCCGACCTCTACACCGTCTGGGGCAGTGCCAACCCGAAAATACTGGTCGAGAAGTAATCCCGCCACCATCGTAAATTACCGGGTGCGCTCATTCGGGCACAGTTTTGCCAAGCGCGGAAAAGATCAAATGTATGGCAGGGACCGACAGGAGAGAGGTCGCATTCTCTTGTCGGAAGGTGACCATTATGTTTTTCCGCGCTGACTCAACGTATCGCCGGTGACGGCGCAGTTGCCTGAGATATTCACTACTGCGCCATGGCGGTGAACAGCCGTCCCCGGAAAACACTAAACTACGAAACGCCCGCTGAAGGATTTAGCCAATCTGTTGCATCGACCGGTTGAATCCACAGCCAAAAGCGGCCTCTCAGGTGGAGTTGCGAAACCTGGAAGGTTCAACCTGCCGGCTTGAGCGTCTCCCGAAGTTCCGCCCATTTCAACAGTGCATCCAGTGCCGGACAAAGCGCCTGACCCCACTCTGTCATGCGGTACTCCACCTTGGGTGGTACTTGCCGATAGGCGGTGCGATGCACGATGCCATCCGCTTCCAACTGGCGTAACTGCTGGGCGAGCATTTTCTGGGATATCTCGGGGATCAGCTTTTCCAGCTCGGAAAAGCGTTGCACCTGGCCACCGAAGAGGTGGAACAGGATCACCAGCTTCCTCCGTCCTTCGAGTTGCTTGAACACTGCTTCTACTTCGCTGGCCGCAGTAGAGGGCGTATAGATTCTTCTCATATTTCCCTGGCTTACTTTTTCGTGGGTTCTTGTCATCCGGTATGGCCGAAGGCGAGCATGTGGATGAAGAAATCCTTACACCAGTGAGGTGAAATCGCCATGAAAATCGAATTGCCTGAACCGCTCGCCAGCTACCTTGCGGCCGAAAAGATTACAGACACCGAGGTGTTGGAGCGCTGCTTCGCCAAAGATGCCACCGTGCGCGACGAAGGCCATACGTACAAGGGGGTGGAGGCCATCAAGTCCTGGAAGCAAGCCTCGCAGGCCAAGTATCAATACAGCATCGAACCATTGAGCAGCTCGCAGCAAGGACAGACCGTGACCCTGCTCGCCCGGCTTACGGGGAACTTCCCTGGCAGCCCTGTCGAGCTCACTTACACCGTTGTACTGGTCGACGACAAGATCGCATCCCTGGAGATTCGCTGATGAGCATCGCACTGGAACTCGAAGACCTCCGGACTCTGGTCACCGGCAGAACCAAAGGCATTGGAGAAGCCGTCGTCTCCCGACTTCGCGAGGCTGGCGCAAAAGTCCTGACAGCTCACCTGCCCGAGGACCTCTTAGTCACGGCGGACATTACCACCACCTAGGGTGGTGCCAGCGTCTTCGATGCCGTCCATGATCGTCTCGGCGGGCTCGATATCATCGTTCATGTCGCTGGCGGCTCATCGGCTCCAGCCGGTGGCTGTGCGGTGCTCGACGACCAGGAATGGCAACGGGCCCTGGACCTGAACCTGTTCTCGGCAGTTCGCCTCTGGCCGAGAAAAACCAGCAAAAAACCGATGTACGATCGCGCTCACTGGGTGATGAGCCATCGTACATCGGTGGTTAAACACTCGTCGGGGATCATTCCACAGCGTGGCGACCCGCAGCCATCTGACGGGCTACCTTTGCCACACGGGCACCGAGGTGTTCGGCGGTCAGCAGGTCAGCTTTCGGCGGACCGAATTCAGCACTGACATCCGCATCGGACTGGGCTGCTGCACCGAGCCAGAAGCTGTGGCGGTTCAGCATGTCTTCCGTGGTTTTGCTGCTGTTGTGACCTGGTGGAAGACCCAGGTTGATCCAGTGCATGCCGTGCTGCGCGGCGAAGATCGACAGTTGCTGCAAGGTTGCCAGTTTGTCACCGGAACGGGAGGCGGCATTGGTAAAACCGGCTGCAATCTTGTTGCCCCATACGCCACCCTTTGCGAAGACAGTCCGCGAGGTCGCGTCCATGATGGGTTGCGGATTGAGAGTGATCATCTGCCGATACCATTCGAATGACGCACCAGGTTTCTGCCCTGCTCGTTCGAGAATTTGGAACATGTTGCCGGTTAGATGCCTTCAGATCATTTGAATTCGGCAGCGGACATTGCTAGCGCTGCCGAACGGGCGTCTGGATCACATACACGCCAACCAGAATTGCGCTCATCGCCATCAGATCCATTGCTCGCAGCCCCTCCCCGACAAGTATGCCGATCAGCAGCGCCACCACCGGTGGCAGGTACGTCACTGTCGAGGCTTGCACCGCTCCCATCCGCTGTACGATGAAGTAGTAGAGGACATACGCGATCCCGGTGCCGGTCAATCCAAGACCGAGGACGAGTCCGCTCAGGGCGACGCCACTCTGGCCGATGTTGCTCAAGCCCGAATAGGGCGTCATCAGTGCGAGAATGAAGAGCGCCAATCCGACCTGATAGGTGGACAACGCGAGCGGCGCGATTTCCAGGTTCGACATGAATCGCCTGGCATAGACGAACGAACTTGCCAGACTGAGCGACCCCAGGATCATGTAGCCCACACCCCACGGATCGAGCCCGCCAGCACCGGTGCTCCAGGGGCGAGCGATCAACAGCACACCCAGGAACCCCAATACCACGCCGACGATCTTTCTGACGTTGATCGACTCTTGCTTCAGGAACAGCGTCGTCAACACAAACGTAAAAAGCGGGATGGCACCGCTGAGCATGCCGGCGACACTGGATGGCAGCAGCGCGGTCCCCTTTGCGAAGGCGTAGTAATACAACACGGTTGCCAATATCGACATGACAAGGAAGTGGGGCCAGTGACGCAGGTGTTGCTTTTGCAGGACGCCGCGATAAAGCGCGAGCGCCAGGATCGGGAAGAAACCGAACAGCACTCGCAGGAACACGATCTGGATAGGACTGATCAGTTCGGCCGCCCACTTCATGAAAATGAAATTGCTGCCCCAGATCAGGCCCAGAGATGCGAACGCAAAAATGGCAGGGCGCGCTATCGTTTTCATGCTCGACTCCACTGGGTTGGCGGCCTGCGAAGGTCACACCGGGTGACATGAGACGGTGCTTCAACAGCTTGGCGTACAGGCGCAGACAATGCGTATTCATGCCTTATTGCCGCGGATGGCGACTGCCAATGGGATAGACATTAGGCCCTTCACTCTCCAGCAACCAGCCTGTAGATTCGCAAGGAATCCTTTCACAGGTGGGAGACCATGGATCGCAAGGGGAATTGACCATCAGCGCGCCCGCGATCATGGGCCAAATGCATATTGTGCTCATTGTCGTGGAGTTTCTCCGAACCTGTTCGGACATCCGTGTGCGCTTGCAACTGACCGATCGGAACGTGAACCTCCTGGAGGAGCACGTCGATCTCGCTCTACGCTTCGGTGAACTGCCCGACAGCAGCATGATCGCCACGCGTGTTGCGTTGCTTCGACAGGTGCTGTGCGCGAGCCCCACTTACGTGAAAGTCCGTGGCGCACCGACGATGCAAGATGATCTCGAATCACATGACTGTGTGACGTACGAAGGTTTCTGGACCGGGAACTATTGGGCTTTCGGTACAAACGCAATTGCGCAGGAGATCCGTGTCTCCTCGCGGCTCGTCGCAGACTCAACCGAGGCGGCGATCATCGCCGCAACAGCCGGGGCAGGAATCGAACGAGCATTGTCGTATCAGGTAGACAAGCTGGTGGAATCGGGCGCGCTGGTATCCTTGCTGGAGGCGTATGAACCTGCGCCCATGCCTGTCAACCTGCTCTACCCCAGCCAGCGCCAGGTTCCGCTGAAGGTACGCGCGTTCCTGGACTTCTCGGTTCCGCGATTAAGGGAGCGGCTCGGCTACCAAAGTGCCTGGTCAGCCATACCGTGGGAATGTCATTCATGGTTTTCGAAGGGATCCAGGGCCTTTCACTGGTGGAAGGATTCCTTTCGAGTTTGCTGGCCAGTGGGCGAATCACAATGACTCCAGCTTAGGTGCGGTCGGTTCGGTTGCCCTTGCTGATCGAACCACCCGCCCCTCACCAAATGAATCAGGAGTACCCCATGCTTCTTGAACTCCACCTGACCATTACTTGATGACTGTTGGCATATCGTCCGTCCTGCCTGTGCGATAGGAACACTCAGAACGAGTACGATCGGATGTACCCTGTCAGCGTCGTTATAGGCCGCTTCACGCCCTTCGTGACGGGCAGTAACCGGCCAAAAGCAGACGCTTTGCATGCTCCATTGAGCTTTGGCGCTCACTTGGGAAACAACAGTGTAAACGCCACCCGGAATCCCCAGCCCTCGGCACCATCTTTCGGACTATCTGCCCAATAGCGTGGTCCTGCTTGCAGGGTCATGGGTTGATGGCCCACTTTGAACAACTGGGTGACGAAAAGGTTGATTGGCACTGACCATTCGCGGGTCTGCCAGTCATAGGTGGATTCGGTGTTGATGCCGAAGGTGGTGTAGGTGTGAGTGGTGTAGCTGAAGAAAGGTTGCAGGAAAGTCGCGTTGACCTTGTCCTTGTCATCGGGCGGGCTGTTTTCCAGCGACCAGATGTGATTGGCCAGAATGCCGCGGGTCCAACCATTGCTCTGTTTGAGGGCCACCACTGTGGGCCCCAACCCCCATTGCTCACTGCTCAAAAGCTCATCGCTGCCGGTCGGCACCAGAATCGCCGGTCCTGCCCCCCAAATCCAACCACTGGAAGTCGGCTGCCTGGGTGAAAAAAAGAAGCTCTGGGTCACATCCCCCATACCGGATTTGTCCGCCTGCCCACCAGGTACCAGACCATGCTGATCAATGATCGGCAGGATGGTTCGGGAGATCAGGTTCCACTCGTCATTGATACTGAATGGCAGCACTGGCTGGATGTTGGTGACACTTTGGTAGCCCTCACCGCTCGGGCCAAGTTTTTGGTTCCAGTTGTACTGAACAGGTACGCTGTAGAGTGCGGCAACGGGATTCAGCGTTTGCTTGGCCAGCTCGGCCTGACTATCGACGGCGAGGCTGATTTCGGGCCATACCACCGCAAAGGTAATGAAAGGAACAAGTCGAACGCCATTGTTCATTTCCAACTCCTTTCTCGAAATTGAGAGCTTGGGCTGTTGTATCGCGGTTACAAGGCTGAGGATGACCCTGCCGCCGATGAGCTTAGATCAGGTATCTGAACTATGTTCGGCGGGGAAAAACACTGTCTCCGGCCAGTCGGATTAACTCGTATTGACTAACGTCCCGTTGAGCCATCGATCAGTCGTCTGAAAGGCAGCAATCGGCCAAAAGCGGACTGTGTGTTGGTGCCTACGCCGAATTGACCCAGTTTCCGACATGTCACTGACCCCGTCCGACTCAACGCGAACCACTACCTTTACTGGATTTGTTCCGATTTGAAGGTGGGTGAGTGATACGTCAGCACGTGGGTTAATTCCGCATTGGCGTCAACAGCTATTCGAGGAGGCTCGTTTGAACCTGACATAGCATTGGTTTTTCCGGTTGAGTCTCGAAGTTGAAGTCCCCAATCACTCAACGTTTTCTATGACCTGCAGTCGTGGTGACGGAGGTTGATCCCTCGGTACAAAGTCTGAGGGTATCTCAATGATATTTTACGGCTCTGATTTTCATCAATATCTTCAACAAAACCAGTGCTGCAACAGGTGCCATTACCATCACGGCCGCTCTTTGCGACACGTCCACTCCCAGCACATGGATGCCCGAGTAAAGCAGCTTGAACAGGCTTAGCACATAGTAGGTGATGGCGATGATGGAGAGCCCCTCCACCGCCCGCTGGATCTTGATTTGCGCATCGGCCCGGGCATTCAGGCTTTTGAGGATTTCGGCATTCTGTTCTTCCATTTCCACCTGCACGCGAGCCTGCAGGAGTTCGCCCAGATTGGCCACGCTCTTGGCCAGCACGTCGAGGCGCTGTTCGGTCACGGCGCAGTATCTGACCGTCGGTTTGAAGCGTCGCTCGATGAAGATCCCCACGCGCTGGCAATCACCGGCGTGATTCTCCCGCAACTCTGCCAAGCGTTCGAAGACCAGTTGGGCGTAGGCTTGCGTGGCGCTGAAGCGGTGTCGGTGCTTGGCTGAGAGACTGACGACTTTCGCCGACAGGGCTGCAATTTCCGTGAGCAACTCCTTTGCATTACTCGAATCGGGAGCTGAATTGCGCTCCGATAGTTCGGCCAGGGTTTTATCGAAAACATTGAGCTGCGAGCTCAACTGCTTGGCGGCGGGAAGCGAGAGCGAGGCCATCATGCGATAGGTTTCAATCTCGAGCAGCCGGCGAATCATCCGACCCTGGCGGTAGGCGTTCAGGTGCTTATTGATGAACAAAAACCCGTTTTCGCCGTCCTCACCGAGCCTGAAGTCGCTCCATACCGCTGCATCACCGCCACCGATGGAGGAGCCGCAAGGGTCCTTGAACCCGTACTCCAAATGATCGCCGTTCCAGGAGTGCTCGTTTCGCACCACAATTTGCACGCGGCTGATCAACAGTTGGGTGTAAGGGCTGATTTTGGCGGCCAGGGCATCTGGCAAGGCAATCCAGTGCGGATTTTGCTCGGTAGTGGTCACAACGTAGGTGAGGGTGAAGAACTCGGCATGTCGCTCCCATTTCAGCCAGTGCCCATCCAGCTTGATGATGCCTTGGGGCGTTTCATCAGCCACGGGTTCTGTGTAGAGACTGTCGAGTAGCGCCTGTCGATCGCCATTGTTGCCCAGGATGGCCAAGTGAAACACATGGGCCGGTTCGCTGAAGTACAGGGAAGGGCGGGCGTGCAGTTCGTTGTGCAGCGTATGTCGTAGCGGGTGCATGGTGGCCTTTGCCTTATTGTTGCCTATGCCTTGAGCGCTGAGTCCTTGCCACTGGTGATGATGTCTAGGACAACTGGGTCAGGATGTCCGTGAGTTTTGTTCTGGAACATCCATGCTTTCCAGAGACACTATCCATAGAGCGTGCCGATGACGGCTTCTGTGATTCGGCCTTTAGAGTCACTGATGGCGCTACAGGTACTTTCGTCACACTCGATGGAAATGATTGCACTCAGCGGCGCAGCGTTGCTGCTTTTGAACTGATTGATCTCCTGCTGCTCATCGGTCAATGGACAGAATTCACGGAGGACCAGAAGGAGTCTTAAGTCGCACCCTGACGGAGTAGCAGCGCAATGCCTGCCCGTTCGTCGCGGCAACCAACCGCCGCATGCGCGACGGACTTGAGGATCAGCGGTGGCGGGCCTCCTCCGGTGGCGGCGCCAGGAACTGGCCAGCACGAGCCCAGTCGTAGGACGGTATTTCGACAAAGACGACGTCTACGGATTCCACCTGGCATTTCAGAATTTCAACGGTCAAGCGCGTTAGTTCCTTAACATAACTAGCTTTCTGCTCACGCGAGCGCCCAGGGCTAAGTTCAACTCGTATTGTGGGCATTTCATTATCTCCTAAAAAGTAACCATTTCAGTGAGGGGGATATAACTCATCCTCTACTCCGCTCATACAACTCACTTGGGCAGGCCTAGGGATGGCCTGAAGTAATCGCGTGTTTCTGGTCGAGATCACATCCCAGCACCGCGTCCTTGCGTCGTGCCGGGTGATCACTAACTAATATTTACATCTTCAACAAATAGTGCATGCGCCAATCCGACTTAAGCAGATTAATTGAAATCTCGCGATCCAATTCGCCACGCCCTACTGATGCGACGCCTTATTACTCACATATTTACTCTAGGTCTCTACCCTCGGTCTCAGGCAAAAGAAGCGCCAGAAGGACGCTGGCGATCATAAAAATGTTGATAGAAGTAGTGGTGAAGTTATAAGAAGCACCTTGGGCGACTAATGCTCCGACAACTGTGGGCGCAAAGATATTTGCGATGCGTTGAGAGAAAATCGCCCAACTGTAACCAATAGTACGAACACGGGTGGGATAAAGCTCTGCGATCCAAGTGTCCCATACACCCCAAGCGCCCAGACTGAAGAAGGCCAATGCAAAATTAGCAGCAACCACTGAATTCAATGACTCCGCGTTTGCAAAAACATATCCCGAAAGAGCCGCTGCGGCTATATAAGCTACCAATACCTTCTTTCGACCAAACTTTCCGGTAAAGTAGGAAGCAGTGATATATCCCGGGACCATGCAAAGAGCGGAAATAGCAATGAAGCTGTAACTTTGTGGAATACTGAAACCACGTTGCTGAAGAAGCGTCGGCAACCAGGTTTGTAAGCCCCAATATCCCCAAGAGAACGTGAAGTTAAGAGCAAGTTGGACCACCGTGAGCTTAAACATAGGCCCCGAAAGCGCCTCTCGCCACCCTCCGCTTTTCGATGTCTGCAAGAGCAGTTTGGTAGCACTGGGGATATGTAATTCACCTCCGCTGAGGCGAGCAATAGTATCTCGTGCGGCCTGTTGACGACCAACAGAGACTAGCCAATAGGGTGATTCAGGAACAAATAGCGCGACTACAACACACCACAAGGCGGCACAGCTGCTGGCGAAAAGTATCCAACGCCACCCATAGGGCTCAAGTAGTACGGTTGCGCCCAGCGCAAAAATGATACCAATTGGCCAACCTGATGCGAGGTATACAGTAAGACGTCCTCGCCACTTCACTGGTAGTAATTCAGCGAAATAGGGGAATGTAACGATCAGCATACCAGCTGCAGCAACCCCAGATAAGAAGCGAGTCGCGTAAAGCATACTATAGTCTTTGGAAAAGACACTGATCAGCGAGATGATACCGTAAAGAATCATGCTCGAGATTACAGTCTTCTTCCTGCCAATTTTATCTGTAATAAAGCCCCATAAAATTGAGCCTACGGCCATCCCAACAAAAATCGCGCCAATTAAGTTACCAATTTCCAAAGGGGTAAGCGAAAAATCTTTGGCTATCAGTGAGGACGTATAGACGATAATCATCATCTCCCACGCCTCAATTACAAAAACGAAGAAAAGCGCCAGGCAACTTTTAAAATGCTGCATTGTCAAGGGGAGCTTTTCAAAAACCTCCCCCAATGGAGCACTTGGACCGAAAGAAACCGATGGCTCTTTCAACTTATTGGCATTATCTACTTCTAGGACAGACATGCGACCTCCCACTGTTTAACTAAAATCAATCACATAGCGGTAAAAATAGCGGGCAATACACACCCAAATAAGTCAACGCTCATGTAACGATCCGTTAAATGGTTTTTTGTAAAAATTAATTAAGCCGCTATAGCTTGGCGGGCAAAAGCCTTCGGTCTATAGATATTTTACCAGTACAAACGAAGCGAAAGGTGCGGCCTCCAAATTATCCGTATGGTGGTAATCGAAACTTACGTTACCAAACAGATAAAGTCCTTGTTTGCTAAACCCAAAGTACGAGATGGACGGACCGATGAAACCTTGTTCGGAAGGCTTAAAATCAGAGGCCGATTGGTTATTAAAGCGGTATTCGTGGTGAATACCAACACCCACATCAGGTGTGACATCATAACCTGCCACCATATCGGCAACAGTATATGAAACGCCACCGCGAAGGTGATCCGACACCCCACCGCCCAGGTCTGTAGAATTTTTTGACTCTGCACTATAAAAAACAGAAACCGGGTTTACTGTGGCCGTAAACTTACCGAACTTAAAGAAGTTATTTACACCAAAGTAATACGAATAATTGTTTCCGAAGGCTCGAAACCCTGTAGTGTCAGATGAATTGTTTGGAAATGAGACCGTTAGCAACGGAGAAATTGTCCAAATAGAATAGTCACACTTAGAGCAATCTTTCGGGTCGATAATATTATAGTAGTACTCAAGCCCGACGTTGGGATTGGAAACGCCCCAGCTTTTCCCTTTACCAGCATCGTCAGCTTCACTGTATCCAGCAGTAGCACCTGCCCAGACTTCGAACTGGTCCCTTCCTGTTCCAGTAAAGCCGTCAGTGAAATAGGCGAGGATATTGTTCGTGTAGAGGCTATTTTTGCCATCCTGATGCGTTACCGTTGGGAAGGTCTCAAACGCGAACTCGTTTGTTGCCCCCATTCCGCCATAGTTTATAAATTGATTAGCAAATGTAGGCGATGCTGCAACAAAAGCCATACTTGACGCTATGGAAGTGAAAACTTTGGAGAAGGATTTACTCATGACAAGCCCTAAAATATCCCAGCACGTGACAACTAGCGTTTGCTTTGCAAACGCGGGCTATCCGCAGCTTTATTGTTGTTAAAAGATATAAATACTCACCAATCAGAACTGTTATCTCATCACATCAATAGCTCCTCAACATCTTTTACCGTTTTTGGAATACCGTCACTTAACACTCTAGATCCTGTTCTGGTGATGAGAACATCATCCTCAATACGCATCCCACCAAAATCTATATAACGATTGAACACCGAGTAATCGATCATATCCGAATGCTTTTTTGATCTGTCCCACTGGCGGATCAACTCAGGAACAAAATAAATACCAGGCTCGACTGTTACCACCATATTTTCTTTCAGGGGCTTAGCCAGCCTTAAGTATTTAAGTCCAAACAAAGCACTTCGGCTGTGTGCACTGTCGTACCCCACATTCTCCTCTCCATAGGACTCCATATCATGTACATCCAGTCCAAGTTGATGACCAAGCCCATGGGGAAAACAGAGCGCATATGCCCCTGAATCCACGACATCCTCCACTTTCCCTTTGAAAAACCCCAGGCAAACCATTCCTTTGACGATTTGCATTGCTGCAATACGGTGAGCAGTGATAAACGGAACTCCTGGCCGAAGAACAGCAATAGCGGTTTGCTGCGCCTCGTAAAGCAACTGATAAAGTTCGCGTTGTTCTGGTCTAAATCGCCCACCGACTGGCAAGGTTCGAGTTATATCTGTGGCATATCCTAGAGGGCTTGATGCGCCATAGTCATTAACTACCAAATCACCCTTTCGCAACACATTATCGTGACTGTGATTATGGAGAATCTCTCCATGCCTGGTGAATATTGGGGCGTATGCCTCAGCGAGTCCGTGCGCTCCCATTACATGACGCATTCGCGCAACCACTTCATACTCCGAGACTCCCGGACGTGACGATATCATCGCCTCCCGATGCATCAGGCCGGTGACTTTCATAGTCTGTTCGATCTGTATGACTTCAGCATCACTCTTGATCTCTCGCAGACCAACCAGTGCTTCAACTAAATTTTTAGATACGAAACTCTCCAGTAGCGCAAAATTGATTTCAAGGAGACGACAAAGTTCCAGTTTTGTTTGGGCACGATATGCCGGCAAAATATGGATATTCCGCTGATTGGATTTTGCTGCACTAATAACCGTGCCAATGGCCTCATATGGCTTGACGCCCGAACAACCACACGCCGCAGCTAGGTCTGACAAGTCCGCGGTCTCGCCGTGCCAGATTTTGTCATCTGCCTCGGCCTGGATTCCGAACAATGTTGACGTTCTATCATCCAAATCAATAACGGCCGCCATCCCTGGAACATTTAGCCCAAACAGATATGCAAAAGAGCCATCCTGCTTAAATGGGTAAACGTTATGAGAGTAGTTGATCGGTGAGTCTGTATTGCCGATAAGCACTACTATGCCAGAAGGCATTAGAGAGCAAAGCCTATCGCGCCTATCCTGATAAGTTATTGCATCAAACATAATGCGATCTCACTTCATCAATAAAAAATATTTGGCACATGCCCATACAGACTCACCTGCAACCAATTGCTGGCCACATCGATACAACGTATAACTTACTTACAGTTGGTTTCGAGTAAATTACCGGAAGCCATAGACTTCGAAGGCACGTTCCGGCGTGATCAACTCATCACGCAGATCCTGCAAAATAGCTTCATGAGACCTTTTACGAGGATCGCCATACCCCGCACCATTGCCAGTTATAATCCTGGCGACGTCATCTTTATTCATGCGGATGTCACTATCAAACGCATGACGAGTAACCGATGCATCGGTACGCACTAATTGGACATGGTTGGAAGTTCCATCATTGCCGCCTTCAAGCCCCCACGGCAGAACTTTGGAGCGGGAATAACCGCAGGTCATGGATGCGTTATCCTCCCGAACTCTGTACTCAAGAACGATACCGCGGCCGCCACGATACTGCCCTTCTCCACCAGGTTCCATATTAAGCGACAACTTATCAACTTTTACACCGTAACGGTTTTCGGCAATTTCAACCGGGCAATTAAATGTATCGCCATGGATCGGAGAGAAAACAGCATGATTGCCGTCATGTTCATGAGTAGCCCCCCACCCTCCTAATTCAGGCTCCACCAAAGTGAATGCATTACCGGTGCTCGGATTAACCCCACCAATAAACGTTACGCAATTTGAGGAATACGTTCCTGCACAAACCAGTTTTGGGTTGTGTTGGGCGAGGCACCGGAGAATCAGGTCATGCACTCGAATCAATGTTTCAAAATAGAATCCAACTGCTGCTGGAGTCTGCGCATCGAACACACTATTAGGCCGGGTGAGTACGGTAAGCGGACGGAAGGTTCCACCATTCGCAGGAGAGGAACTATCAGTAATCGATTTGAATACCATTTGAGCCGCGATTTCGGTCGCATCACGGCAGATATTGCCTGGCCCTTTTACACTATCTGGGTTGTCGCGCAGGTCAATGACCATGCCCTCATCGTTGATGTCAATCACAACACGATATGTGGCGCCGTCATCCTGAGGTTCTTCGTATTTAAAACGACCTTTGGGAAGCGCTTGTAACGAGCGCAGGGAGACTTGTTCCGCAAGGTCCATGGATTCGTTGAGAGCGCTATTGAACGCGTCAACCCCATACTTGGAGATGATTTCGCTAAGCCGTAGTTCACCACTCCTGACCGCAGCAACACCTGCCCACATGTCACCCTCGGAGAAGTCGGGCATACGAGAGTTTGCCTTGATGATATCGACTACTGATCGAAGCACCTTTCCCTTCGAGATGAGCTTGACAGCTGGAAGACGAAGCCCTTCCTGGAAAATCTCTGTTGCATTAATGGCCATGGAGCCCGGAACCATGCCACCGACATCATTCCAATGCGCACTATTCGCTGTCCAGGCGACAATTTTATCGCCAACGAAAACAGGCATGGCAATAACCATATCGTTGAGGTGAGTAACACCTCCGTACGCCGGATCATTGGTAATGAATACATCACCAGGTTCGATATCTCCTGATTGATCGTAGATCTCAACCAGACGCCTTACCGCTTTGTCAACGACCCCTACGAGAACCGGGATGCCAGCACCTGAACTCGCCATCTCACCCTGCGCGTTCAGAATACCGGTGCCCATATCCAGTACTTCGTAAATAATCGGGCTCATTGCAGTTACCCGCATGGCGTCGAACATTTCAGCTGCAATCGCCTGAAGCGAGTTCTGGATAATTTCCGAAGTAAACGCGCTGGTCTTACTCATGATCGTCTCCAAAGTTCAAATTGGTAACACAGACATTGCGATACCCATCAATTTCCACATGATTGTTTGGGAAAATGACAATTGTCGTGCCTGGATCTTCAATCACGGCAGGACCGGTAAACTTCATACCTGGAGCGAGGCGCAAGCTGTCATAAATGTCCGCCTCATGCACACCCCACTCAGAGTAGTTGACACTTCGGGAGCCTTTCTTGGCTGCGCTTGCCTCTGCGCCTCCGCACTCTTGAGATTTGATTTCAAGAGCCCCTACAGCCGCAGTGGAAACCAGATGGAAGCCAACCATTTCTACTGGAGCATAGAGTCGATAAGTGAATTGCCTCTCATATTCAGCATGAAACCTGATAGCTACCTGGTCTAGGTTTTCGGGCAACCGTTCATCATCATTCAGTTGAACTTCAATAGCGTGCTCTTGGTTTTGATAGCGGAGCTTAACTGCACGACCAATGCTGACATTTTTCGCAGCAATACCTTCTAGCTCATAGTCCTTATAAGCACTATCAACCAATTCATCCAGCAGCGCTTGCGCCGTTTTAATGTTTGGAATGTCCTCAAAACTCGCAAGTTTTGTGATGAACTGATCACGTCGCAAATCCGACATCATCATTCCCCAAGCGGAAAATACGCCTGCTGCTTGCGGAATAATAACCTTTTTAACCCCAAGTTCCTGGGCCAGGGATACAGCATGCATACCGCCCCCACCACCAAACGCTACAAGGGTGAAGTCCCTAGTATCAAATCCTTTGTTGATAGATACCAGTTTCAAAGCATTAACCATATTGTAATCAGCAATCTGGATAATGCCCTTGGCAACCTCGACTGGCGGCAGATTCAGGCGCTCCGCAAGCCCAGACATCGTTGTTTCGACGGCACCCATATCGGCTTCAATCGTACCCCCACAAAAATAATTGGGGTTGATCCGACCAAGCATCAAATTTGCATCAGTAGTGGTAGCGTTCATGCCACCTCGACCATATGCAGCAGGCCCTGGTAATGCTCCTGCGGATTTAGGTCCGACATGCAATTTGCCGAAATCATTCACCCATGCGATGGAGCCACCACCATTTCCAATTTCAACCAGATCAACAACCGGAACCATAATTGGGTAGCCTGGATTGGCTCGGTCCCGTTCAATGTAATAATCCGTTTTGATCTGGACATCACCATTTTTAATCAGGGCACATTTAGCAGTAGTTCCACCAATATCAAGCGCGATAACATTTGTCTCGCCGATCAAGCGTCCCAGAGCTGCTGCACCCCACATGCCGCTAGCCGGACCGGACTCCACCATTGTGATCGGCGCCTGCTTCGCGTGGTCAAGGGTGTCCACTCCACAGTTTGACTGCATTACATAAATCGGGCCCGCATAATCGCTGCGCCGTAACTCACTCTCCAAGCGTGAAAGGTAACGTTCAGCGATTGGCTGAACATATGCGGAAAGTACGGCAGTATTGGTGCGCTCGTATTCACGCCATTCCCTGGTGATTTGGTGGGAACCAACCACTGATACCTCTGGCCAAAGCGATTTGATAGCAGCCAAGGTCTCTTGTTCATGTGACGGGTTTGCGTAAGCATGCAAATAGCTGACGGCGATTGCTTCGACACTTTCTGCGCGGAACTTATTCAGGATTTCGGGAAGACCGGACAAATCAATAGCAGTCAGGACTTCGCCATTTGGGCCCATACGTTCAGGAATTTCGCGCCTGAGGTAGCGAGGGACGAATGGCTCTGATTTACGATACTGTAAATTGTAAAAATCAGGTCGCGCGCCCCGCGCGATCTCCAGGACATCGCGGAACCCTGCCGTCGTCAACAACGCCGTTTTGACACCCCGCTTTTCGGTAAGGGCATTGATCACGACCGTAGTGCCATGGGTAAAGATGCCAATATCTGCAATATCGACATTTCCACGCCGTAGAACCTCAAGAATCCCTTCTTCAAAATTTGGGGGTGTCGTGTCCGCCTTGGCAGTTCTGACAGTGTGATGACCAGACTCGTCGGTTTGGAAGTAAACCAAGTCTGTAAAAGTACCACCTACGTCAGTGCACACGCGATTATGTTGCTTCACTTTGTTCTCCTTTATTTTTGTTTGTCCGAACGACGAGCTAGGAGCAATGGTGTATACACAAGTGCCAATAGCGCATTTGCTTGGGAAATTTTTTCCGGTGTAAACCAATCCGTCTCATTGAAAATATTAACTGTACCTACAACTTCTCCGTGCAGTACTACAGGGAGATTCACACCGGATCCGCAATAAACTTCCGCAATTGTTTCGTGATCAAAGAAAAACTTACGCAAGTCGCTCGGTTTATTACAAATCACGGGCTTGTGCTGCTCAAAGATCAAACTAGCCCATTCTCCGCCTTGAAGCTGTTTGCTGCCGCCGACCGGGAATCTGCTTTCATCTGAACTCCACAGCCGCTCGACCGTAGAACTGCTCTTTAAAATTGAAGTAATCGTCAGTAATCGAAAGCCAATTAATTTCTGAAGCAATTTCGCTACCGACGGAAAGCCTGTATCTCGACTGCTTCCAGAGGCCAAGTCCGCCGCAATATCTGCAAGGCATTCGAATGAAATATCACTATTTTTATTAATTTTAGACAAAGTAATCCCTCCCTCGCCAAATAATTGGCGAGGCGCCCCCTCTATAGAAATTCTAAACTTGATTGATTATTCTATTTTGCCAACTCAGAAAACTCAGTACCGTTCATAGCCAAAGAGCTTGTCTCGCCTACCGCATGAGTTTCACCGTCGAATATATCCAGAGTTCCTGTCCATATAACCTCTGCAAATCCGAAATCACTTGGCAAGGCCTCAATACTATGTGGTGTCATAGCATCAAAATGCAGACTATCGCCCTCTTCCAAAATAAAAGTTTCTGAATTTACTTCATACTGAATGCGACCGCGCAAAACAAAAACCATTTCCTCACCGTGGTGTGAAACGGTTTCAGAACGATAGCCACTCGGCATTGAAAACTTTACCGAATGCAATGCACTTCCAGTAAAGGCACTGGAGAGCCTTTCATACTGCACCTGTCCGTCATCTAACTTGTACTGAACACGTTTGTCGTGGTAGGTGTCCGGATGTGGGCCTGCAGGCCGACCTGTCAATTCACCAATTGAAGTGCCGAGAATCTCGGCAATGGTCGCCAACGACGAGAGCGACGGAGTCGTCTGATTACGCTCGATTTGCGAAATGAAGCCTGTTGAAAGCCCCGAAGCTTCCGCCACGTCCTTTAGGGTCAATTTCAATTCGCGACGGCGTTCCCGAAGTCGTTCGCCCAACGGACCAATCATGCTGGTTTCCTCTATTTCCTGGCTGGAGACCAACCAAGGTTGATTGAAATTTAGTAGGGCTAAAAATTTTAGTCAAGCTATAATTGTAGTCCTACTATAATTCTGACAGTCGGCACTGAAGCAACCCACAGTGCCCGCGTGAATGCAGGCGCGCATCAGGGCACATCCCACCCCATAGATGCAACATTCGCCCATTCCGCGCTTGTGCTGCCTAAGTCGCGGCCGGTTCAATCTGATGAGAGATGATTATCATTCTGTAAAACGATCCACACTTGACCGGCAGGGATGGCTGAGCTTTCAGCTTCGTCAAGAGCAGCAGTGAAGCGCGTGTATTGGGGGAGCAGCCGGCGGCAACGCCGGTCGGCTTCGAAATATCTCCATCGGTTCACCTCGATGGTTCAGAACACAGGCCGGTCACTTCGGAAGAGGTGGTGCGGAAGCCGGCAACCACCTGAATGACAAGGCATCGGTACACCGTCTTCCAACCACTAATCGGCATGAGGTTTCGGGGCGCGCAGTACGCATGGATAAGCCAGCGATTCTCGCGGCGGACCGCACTCGCGAACTGGAGGCGTTAGGAGGGAGGCGAGCCAACTTTGAAAATTTGCTAGGCGCCGACTGTGTCTAAGAAGCGATCGCTTATGATCGAAGCGAACAAGTAAGTAGTAAGCGCCATCACTCCAGCGAGTTCATGTCTCGCTGCACGCGCTTCAGATGCCCCTCCACATAGAACGCTGCGGCCTCTTCGTCACCAGTCACGATCGCTTCATAGATCAATTGATGCTCAGCCACATACAGCTGAATCCGCTCCGGGTCGTAAATCCCGTCGTCCCGCAACCTGTTCCATAGTGGTTGGGCCATGGTCTTACTGATTTCTTCGGCGATCTTCACGATGAGTTGGTCCCCAGTCATAACTGCGAGCTGGCGATGGAATAGCCGATCGGATTCGCTCCAGCGCGCCTGGTGAAGCGGATCGGTGATGTCCTTCACGTCGGCCATCTGTTTGAGGTACTGCTCAGCTATTGGGTCGCGTTGCGCGCGGCGGGCAGCCAGACGGGCGATAGCAGGCTCGATCAGCATGCGGACCCCGAGAGTGCTAATAGGACTGAAATCAGGATCGGCCAGCAGCTCATTCGGTTTAAGCGGCAGCCCTTTGTTACAGGGTTCCAAAACATCGGCAACGTAAGTGCCGGAGCCATGCCGCGTCAGGACAAGACCTTCGTTCTGAAGGGCGCCAATCGCCTCACGCACTGCTGGCCGGCTCACACTCAGCAGTTGCGCCAAATCTCGCTCGGATGGCAGGCGAGCCCCCTGAGTATATTGACCATTGAGGATACCCGCCCGGATCTGATCCGCGACCTGTTCATAGATCTGCTTGGGGCGGAAGTCTACTTGCATGCGGTGGCTCTCTTCGCAAGGGGGGGGTTCGGGCCGGAATTTTATCACTATCTGCAAACGGTGCCGTTGCTAACCGATGTGAGCGGGGTGCAACCGGATCAAGTGAGTTCATTGCAACCGCTAGGTGCTACCCAAGCGAAATATTTTGCAACCTATCTGGTTGCACCTATTGCAACCTTCGATTCACTGGACCTAAGATGACCAATATTCGGGCTCTACAGTGACCAATTTCTCTATTTAGGTGGGTCACTTGCGTTTTTTAGAGAGCCTCGTTTAAACGCGGTCGTTTTTAAAACCACTATCGAAAGCTATTTGGATAAGAACAACACCACTCACCGTGAGGCCAATGCCATGGCACGTGTAGAAATGCTGTCCGGTCACACTCAAGCAGAAGCCGCCTGGCTGCCTAGATCATTGGCCAAAGCATCGAGGGAATGGATGTCATCTTTAACAAAATCCACAGCAGGACGCGCTACCCCGGCGGGCAACCAGCGCTGACCCGCAGCGCCATCACGCCGCAACCTCCATTTCAGTATTCGCCGAACGCAGGTATAAAAAAATGAGCACAACAACTACGGTCGGCGTCAAACTGACCGCCGATCTTCGTGATCGCCTGAAAACTGCCGCACAGTCGATCGAGCGCACACCCCACTGGGTTATCAAGCAACTGGTGCTCGGTTTCATTGAGCGTACCGAACAGGGCTCGACCGTCGGCCACCTGGTCAACCTCTTTGATGAAGCTGTCAACGAGCAACAGATCCTCGAGGCTATCCCTGAGGGTGGTGAACATGTGTTCCTGGAGTTTGCAGAGAGCGTCCTGCCGCAGACGGTGCTGCGTGCGGCAATTACTTCCGCTTACCGCCGCCCAGAGAACGAAGCGGTGCCGATGCTGCTTGAAATGGCCCGCCTAGGTGAAGCCCAAGCCGAGGCTGCCAACGAGATGGCCCTCGGTATCGCTGAGAAGCTGCGCAACCAGAAGAACTCCGGTGGCCGTCAGGGTTTAGTGCAGGGCCTCCTGCAGGAGTTTTCGCTTTCGTCTCAGGAGGGTGTAGCCCTGATGTGCCTGGCCGAAGCATTGCTGCGTATCCCCGACAAAGCCACCCGCGATGCGCTGATCCGAGACAAGATTAGCAATGGCAATTGGGGGCAACATCTCGGCAACAGCCCGTCGATGTTCGTCAACGCCGCCTCCTGGGGATTGTTGATCACCGGCAAGCTGGTAAGTACTCACAACGAAGCGGGCATGACCTCAACCCTCAGTCGGATCGTCGGAAAAAGCGGAGAGCCGCTAATCCGCAAGGCCGTCGATATGGCGATGCGCTTGATGGGCGAACAGTTCGTTACCGGCGAGACCATCGGCGAAGCTTTAGCCAATGCCACCAAAATGCAGAACCAAGGCTTCCGTTATTCCTACGACATGCTCGGTGAGGCCGCCCTGACCGAGGAGGATGCCCGTCGTTACCTAGCCTCCTACGAGCAGGCCATCCATGCCATCGGCAAGGCCTCGCAAGGCTGTGGCATCTATGAAGGACCGGGCATTTCCATCAAACTCTCAGCACTTCACCCGCGCTACAGCCGCGCCCAGTACGACCGGGTGATGAGCGAACTGTACCCAACATTGCTGGGACTGACTCAGTTAGCCAAGCAGTACGACATCGGCATCAACATCGATGCCGAAGAAGCCGATCGCCTGGAAATCTCCTTGGATCTGCTCGAGCGCCTGTGCTTCGACCCATCCCTCGCTGGCTGGAACGGCATTGGCTTTGTCATCCAGGCCTACCAAAAGCGCTGCCCGTACGTGATCGATTACGTCATCGATCTGGCCACGCGCAGCCGCCACCGTCTTATGATCCGTCTGGTCAAGGGCGCTTACTGGGACAGTGAGATCAAGGTCGCGCAGATCAACGGCCTGGAAGGCTATCCGGTATACACCCGTAAGCCGTACACCGATCTATCTTACATTGCGTGTGCCCGCAAGTTGCTGGCCGCACCGCAACACATCTACCCGCAGTTCGCCACCCACAACGCCCATTCGCTGTCGGCCATCTACCAGCTTGCCGGACAGAACTATTACGCTGGACAGTACGAGTTCCAGTGCCTGCACGGCATGGGCGAGCCTCTGTATGAGCAGGTGGTAGGCAAGCTAGCCGATGGCAAGTTCAATCGCCCATGCCGCATCTATGCACCAGTCGGCAGTCACGAGACCCTTCTGGCCTACCTGGTGCGTCGCCTGCTGGAGAACGGTGCCAACACATCATTCGTGAACCGCATCGCCGACCACACCATTGCTTTAAAGGATTTGGTTGAAGACCCAGTGCGTCAGGTGGAGAAGTTCGCCGCCGAAGAAGGCGAGGTCGGCAAGCCGCACCCGCGCATACCGCTGCCCCGTAACCTGTACGGTGACGCGCGGGTCAACTCCGCCGGTCTCGATCTGTCCAATGAGCAGCGACTTGCCTCGCTGTCTTCGACCCTGCTGACAAGCTCTCATCAAGCCTATGAGGCCAAACCGGTGATTGGCGACCATGCGCCGCAGTGCCTGGAGCCAGCCCCTGTGCTCAACCCGGCCGACCATCGCGATGTGGTAGGCCGGGTAAGTGAAGCCAGCTTGGCAGACGTACACAAGGCTTTGGACATTGCCCAGTCGAGTGCACAGATTTGGCAATCGACCCCGGTCGAGCAGCGCGCCGAGATTCTGGACCGTGCAGCCGACATCATGGAGGGTGAGATGCAGCCGCTGATGGGGCTGTTGGCTCGTGAAGCGGGCAAGACCTTCAACAACTCGATAGCTGAAGTCCGCGAGGCAGTGGACTTCCTGCGGTACTACGCAGACCAGGCGCGCACCTTCTCGAACGACAGCCATCGCCCACTAGGCGCCGTTGTTTGCATCAGCCCCTGGAACTTCCCACTGGCGATTTTCACAGGGCAGATTGCTGCAGCGCTGGCCGCAGGCAATACGGTATTGGCCAAGCCGGCAGAACAGACCCCGCTCATCGCTGCCGAAGGCGTGCGTATCCTGCTTCAGGCTGGCATCCCAGAGGGTGTACTGCAACTGTTACCAGGCCGTGGAGAAACCGTCGGAGCGACCCTGGTGGGTGACAGCCGTGTACGTGGGGTCATGTTCACCGGTTCCACCGAAGTGGCTGGCATCCTACAGCGCAACATTGCAGGTCGATTGGATTCTCGAGGCCGCAACGTACCGCTGATCGCCGAAACCGGTGGTATGAACGCAATGATCGTCGACTCGTCGGCATTGGTTGAGCAAGTAGTAGGGGACGTTATCAGCTCGGCTTTCGACAGTGCAGGCCAGCGCTGCTCTGCTCTACGCGTATTGTGCGTGCAGGAGGATGTAGCCGACCGCGTGATACAAATGCTTAAAGGTGCCATGGCCGAGTACCGCTTAGGCTCTCCAGAACATTTGGAAACCGATATCGGTCCCGTGATCGACCAAGAGGCCAAGGGCCTGATCGATCGGCACATTCAGGCGATGCGGCAAAAAGGCCGCAACGTGTTTCAAGCTGCACGCTTTCAGAGCGAAGACATCCGCAACGGTACGTTCGTGGTGCCGACACTTGTCGAGCTGGAAAGCTTTGATGAGTTGAAGAAGGAAATCTTCGGCCCAGTACTGCACTTGTTACGTTACAAGCGCAGCGAACTGGCTAACCTGCTGGATCAGATCAATGCTTCCGGTTACGGGTTGACCTTGGGTGTACACACCCGGATCGATGAGACCATCGCTCAAGTAGTCGATTCGGCGAACGTGGGCAATCTGTACATCAACCGTAACATCGTCGGCGCCGTTGTCGGCGTGCAACCGTTTGGGGGCGAAGGTTTGTCTGGTACAGGTCCGAAAGCCGGAGGCCCGCTGTACATGTATCGCCTGCTGTCCAGCCGACCAGAGAACGCAATCATCCAGCAGCTGACCAAAGGGAATTCCGAGGTTGTCGCGGTGCCTGCGGCAACGGCTGAAGGGTTGGCCGGTTTACGGCAATGGGCCGAAAAGCACGACACAGCCCTTGCTGGTGTACTGGACGATTTCGCCTTCCGCTCACCGAGCTTCCGTTGTCACACCCTGGTAGGCCCGACGGGTGAATGCAATACATACACGTTGCTTCCTCGCGATCGCGTGCTGTGCTTGGCGCAAAACAAGCAGGATCTGCTGGTGGAGATTGGCGCAGCGCTGGCGGTGGGAAGCTTGGCCGTAGTCCCCGAGCGTCAGTTCGCGTTGATCGCCACCCTGCCGAAATCCGTCACTCAGCGTGTGATCACTGTTTCCGATTGGATGGCTGCAGGCGTTGAGTTTGACGCCATTCTGCACCACGGCGATTGTGACCAGTTGGTTGAAATAAGCCGCCGTGTCGCCTCGCGCAAAGGCGCGATCATCAGTGTGCACGGCCTAAGCACTGGCGAAACTGACGTACCGCTGGAGCGCCTGCTGGTCGAGCATGCCCTCAGCGTCAATACCGCTGCAGTGGGTGGTAATGCCAACCTTATGACTATCAGCTAATTGAGCTGCGCTCGAACGTAGTGAGCGGGCGGCTTCTCTTGTCGTTTTCCTCAGCGATTCGGCACTCCAGTGTGGCGGTTGAGCATGCTGGAGGCCGTCGCTTTTTTTTGATCTACGCGAAGTGACCCGCGATTGCGATTTCAATCCAATACAACACTTGAGGTATAGCAAGATGGCCAAGGCCGCTGATGTCGTTGTGCAATGCCTGGAAAACGAAGATGTCGAGTATGTGTTCGGCATTCCCGGTGAGGAAAACCTGGACCTGCTGGAGTCCCTGCGCAAATCGCAGATCAAGTTGGTACTGACTCGCCATGAACAGTCAGCCGGTTTTATGGCCGCCACCTATGGTCGCCTGACCGGCAAAACTGGCGTTAGCCTTTCGACCCTTGGCCCTGGTGCCACTAACCTCGTTACCGCGGGTGCCTATGCTTACCTGGGCGGCATGCCAATGTTGATGATCACAGGCCAGAAACCGATCAAGAAGTCCAAGCAGGGTCGCTTCCAGATCATCGACGTGTGCAACATGATGGCGCCCATCACCAAGTACACCCACCAGTTGGCCTCAGCCGATAACATTCCTTCGCGCATGCGTGAAGCCTTCCGTCTGGCGGAGGAGGAAAAGCCGGGCGCGGTGCATCTGGAACTGCCGGAAGACATTGCCGCCGAGCAGACCGACAGCTTGCCAATCCCGCGCAGTCTGCATCGCCGCCCGTTGGCCGAGCACTGCGCCATCAACGCCGCTGTCGAGAAGCTGCAAAAGGCCCGCAGTCCGATCCTGGTGATCGGTGCCGGCGCCAACCGCAAGATGACCGCCAAGGTCCTCAAGCAGCTGATCGACAAGACCGGCATTCCATTTGTCACTACCCAGTTGGGCAAGGGGGTGGTCGATGAGCGCCACCCGCGCTTCCTTGGCAATGCCGCATTGTCCTCAGGCGACTTCGTGCACCGCGCGGTCGAAGCTGCCGACCTGATCGTCAACATCGGCCACGACGTGATCGAGAAACCGCCGTTCTTTATGGTGCGTGGCGGTACAGAGGTCATCCACATCAACTTCCGTTCCGCTGAAGTCGATGCCGTGTATTTCCCGCAGATCGAGGTGATTGGCGACATTGCCAACGCGGTCTGGCAGATCGGCGAGGCGCTGGACGACACTGCACATTGGGACTTCACCCGCCTGCTCACGATTCGTGAAGCCAACGAAGTGCAGATCGCCGAAGGAACCGACGATAATCGCTATCCGGTGTACCCGCAGCGTCTGGTAGCCGATGTCCGCCGGGCGCTGCCGTCCGAGGGCATCGTGGCGCTGGACAACGGCATCTACAAAATCTGGTTCGCCCGTAACTACAAGGCGCACAAACCCAATACCGTACTGCTCGATAATGCCCTGGCGACCATGGGCGCCGGTCTGCCATCGGCGATGGCCTCGCACCTGGTGTATCCGGATCGCCCCGTCATCGCAGTGTGCGGCGACGGCGGCTTCATGATGAACAGCCAGGAACTGGAAACGGCGGTGCGCCTGAACATGCACGTCACCGTGGTCATCCTGCGTGACGATGGCTACGGCATGATCCGCTGGAAGCAAGCGAACATGGGCTTTACCGACTTCGGCCTCGATTACGGCAACCCCGATTTCGTGAAATACGCACAGGCGTATGGTGCCAATGGCTATCGCGTGGAAAGCGCCGATGGATTCCTGCCGCTGCTGGAGCACTGCATCAAGACCCCGGGCGTGCATGTGATCGACTGCCCGGTCGATTACAGCGAGAACGACCGGATCTTGAACAGCGAGATTCGAGAGCGCGCGCAGGCACTGTGATGACAAGGTCGTCGAAACCCCAGTTTCGATGACCTTGAGTTTTATGAATGGAGAGATAAATGACCGCTGCCCTTGCAGCGACTTATACAGGTGGGTATGACAGACCCGTCGCTTTCTTGCTAGTCATCGACTGTTTCAGGTTGAAGATCCAGCATCACGCATAGCCTCTATGCCTGGAAAAAGCGCTGCAGCAAATCTCAAGAAGAACGGCAGCAAGACGATGATCCGCACGTTGAAATGCGTCGTCTGCGAGCAGAACTCAAGCGGATTGAAGAGCGAGACACCTTAAACAGGCCGCCGCGTACTTTTCCAAGGAGTGCGGCTGAAGTACGCCTTTATGTGTCGTGCAGCACCGGACGACCCAGGCCCCTGGCTGAAGCTTGCCTCTGGTGTAGTTCATTTTGGTGCCACGCGAAATGAAGTGGTACTGGACATGACGGCCTTGCGCGAGCCGCGTCCGGCAGGCAGCCCGGCGGTTTGCACGGCGCTGGTTGCGGCGCTCAAAAATTATGCCGCCCAAACGACTCATGAATCGGTGCTCGAGGCGGTAGCCAATGATGTACTTGAAGGCATTGCCCAAGAACCCAGTCTGGAGCAGACCGCCCAGCACCTGCACATGACCTCGCGGACGGTGCATCGCACCTTGCAGCGCGAAGGCTGGAGCTTCAACGCGATTATCGATGTGCAACGCCGCTATCTGGCGCGTGACTTGCTGACGACCGGCAAGCTTACAGTGAGCGAAGTGGCGGAGTGGCGGAGTGGCGGAGTCCCTAGGGTATCGAGAGGTATCAAATTTCAGCAGGGCTTTTCGTCGATGGTACGGGACGAGCCCTAGCGAGTTGGTTAACGGGTGATAGTCCCTGGAGCCGTTTTTGATGTCCAAAGGGACACAAACGATTTCAAGTGAATGACTGATATTGGCCGACTGCTGCCGCTGCTCACAGGCAGCTATGGGTCGATCACTGCCCTTCGTGCCAGGCAGCCACACCCAAAAGCAGTCATTCACTGATGCACATCAAAATCCACCAAAGGCAATCCCGCTGACAGCCACGACCCCAAAGCCTTGTGTCGTTGACAATATCAACCAACACGCATGCACGAGGACATCGACTCAGGCTCGCTTTTTGGGGTCAGACATGCTGACTTCCGCTTTTTGATCCAATCCATCGACATGTCCGTGAAGGTACCCGCGCAATAACGCTTGAAAGTGATAGCTGGACGCCAACGCTGGCGAAATGCCCTGCACTGTATTACTAGGTGCCCAGACTTTTGCCGCATTGAGTGACTTACTAATTGCTCAAAGGTTGAGACTTACTTCAGGTTGCCGCTGAGGAACTGCTGCAGGCGCTCGCTCTTGGGGTTGCCCAATACATCCTCGGGCGCACCCTGTTCTTCGACCCGTCCCTGGTGCAGGAACAGCACCTGGTTCGACACTTTGCGCGCAAAGCTCATTTCGTGGGTGACCATGATCATGGTGCGGCCTTCTTCGGCCAGCCCCTGGATCACCTTGAGCACTTCGCCCACCAGTTCCGGGTCCAGGGCCGACGTCGGCTCGTCGAACAGCATGATCTCCGGCTCCATGCTCAGGGCCCGGGCAATGGCGACCCGTTGCTGCTGACCCCCGGAGAGAAACGCCGGGTACTGGTCGGCAACCCGTGCCGGCAAACCGACCTTGTCCAGGTAGCGCCGGGCACGATCCTCGGCGTCCTTCTTGCTCACGCCCAGCACCCGGCGCGGCGCCATGGTGATGTTTTCCAGCACGGTCATGTGGCTCCACAGGTTGAAGTGCTGGAACACCATCGCCAGGCGCGTGCGGATGCGTTGCAGTTCATTGGCGTCGGCCACGCGCATGCCGTGGCGGTCATGGACCATTTTGATCGGCTGGTTGTCCAGGCTCATGGCGCCGTCGTTGGGCGTTTCCAGGAAGTTGATGCAACGCAGAAAGGTGCTCTTGCCCGAACCACTGGCGCCAATCAGGCTGATTACATCGCCGGTCCTGGCGTTGAGCGACACGCCCTTGAGGACTTCATGGTTGCCGTAACTTTTGTGCAGGTTTTCAACGGTCAGTTTGTACATGAACAAGCATCCTGAATTAGTGAGCCGGGCCGAGGAAGGACAACCAGCGGCGTTCAGCCAGGCGGAACAGGCCGACCAGGGAGAAGGTGACTGCCAGGTAGATCAATGCGGCGATGCCGAACGACTGGAAGGTCAGGAAGGTCGCCGAGTTGGCGTCCCGCGCGACTTTCAGGATGTCCGGGATGGTGGCGGTGAAGGCCACGGTGGTCGAGTGCAGCATCAGGATCACTTCGTTGCTGTAGTAAGGCAGCGAACGACGCAGGGCCGACGGCATGATCACGTAGGCGTACAGCTTCCAGCCGGTCAGGCCATAGGCCTTGGCCGCTTCGACTTCACCATGGGCCATGCTGCGAATCGCCCCGGCGAAGATCTCCGTGGTGTAGGCGCAGGTGTTCAGGGCGAACGCCAGGATGGTGCAGTTCATCGCATCGCGAAAGAACGCATCCAGCACGGGCTGAGCACGCACCGCGGCCAGGCTGTAAATGCCGGTGTAGCAGATCAGCAGCTGGATATAGAGTGGCGTACCCCGAAACAGATAGGTGTAGAACTGCACCGGCCAGCGCACCCAGACATTGCTCGAGACCCGGGCAATCGACAGCGGGATCGACATCACGAAGCCGAAGAAGATCGAGGCACTGAGCAGCCAGAGGGTCATGGCCAGCCCGGTGATGTGAGTGCCGTCCTGGTACAGGAAAGGCTTCCAGTATTCCTGCAGTAGCTCGATCATCGCACGGCCTCCCGGGTGCCGGCGGCGTAGAAGATTTCCATCCGGCGCAAGACGTAGTTCGAAACGGTGGTGATCACCAGATAGATGAAGGCCGCCAGAATCAGGAAGAAGAACAGCTGATAGGAGCTCTTGCCCGCGTCCTGGGCCACCTTGACCAGATCGGCCAGGCCGATGATCGACACCAGCGCGGTGGCCTTGAGGATCACCATCCAGTTATTGCCGATGCCCGGCAGGGCAAAACGCATCATTTGCGGGAACACCACCAGGCGAAAGCGCTGGGCGCGGCTCAGGCCGTAGGCGGTAGCCGCTTCCATCTGCCCGCGTGGTACGGCAAGGATGGCGCCACGGAAGGTTTCGGTGAAATACGCGCCGTAGATGAAGCCCAGGGTAATGACCCCGGCGCTGAACGGGTTGATTTCGATGTAGTCCCAGCCCAGGGCTTCGGTCAGGCTGGTCAGCCAGGTTTGCAGGCTGTAGAAGATCAACAGCATCAGCACCAGGTCCGGCACCCCGCGGATCAGCGTGGTGTAGGCCTGTGCGGGGACGCGCAGCAGTGCCGAGTTCGACAGCTTGGCGCTGGCGCCGAGCAGGCCCAGGCCAACGCTCACCAGCAAGCACAGAAAGGATAATTTGACGGTCATCCAGGAGCCTTGCAGCAACAGCGGGCCGAAACCCTTGAGGCTGAAGCCTGATAGCCCAAGAATCTGCAATAGGTTTTCCAGCATTGAGCAGCCCTACCTCAATCAAGAAGGCACCCATCTGGAGATGGGTGCAGTCTCTGTATTTCCCGGGATTGCGCGAAGTCCCTTAAAAGGGCTTCAGAGAGAGAGACTCAGTCCCTTGCGTACAACGCATTTAAAGCGCTTTACAGAATGTTCAGCGGGTAATTGATGATCAAGCGTATGTCGTCGCAGCTCGGGCCGATATCATTGTTGTTAGCGGCCAAGATGTAAGCATCGTTGGCCCGGAAGTACGCAGCACGTACGCGAAAGGAAAGATCTTTGGCGGGACCGTTCTGCATCACATATTTGATTTCGACATTGAGCTCGCGCTCGCGGCCTTCAGGACCTTCTGTAGTCCGGATATTGTCACCGTACACATAACGAGTCATGAAGCTCAATCCAGGAACACCGTAGCCCGCCATGTTCAGATCGTAGCGGCCCTGCCAGGAACGTTCTTGTTCACCATCGAAGTCGGACATCTGGATTGAGTTGAACACATACACTGTGTCGCTGCCGTCCACGCCATTCGCGTAGTGGGTGTCGCCGCTAGAACGCTGATATGCAACAGTGAACTTGTGAGCACCGAAGCTGTAGGCGGTTGCAAGGCTCCACAGGTTATTGTCCAACTTACCGGATAGTGCTTGTCCCTGGCTTTTGGTGTGGTAGCCGTTGAGGCTGAAGTTCAGCGCCTGGCCTTCGACGATAGGCAGGTTGTAGTAGGTTTCGATGTACTGCTTCTTGAAGTTGTCTTCAACATCGGAGGCGGCGAAGCCAGCAACAAGGTCTGGGGTGAACTTATAGGTTGCACTACCGAAATTGATCGACTCCAGGCCCGCACTGTCATTAAATTGGCCGGTCTGTGTACGCAGCGCGGTAAAGTGGCCGGCGTTCAATTCCAGCCCCTTGATTTCGTTACTGGTAACAAGGGTGCCGGTCGCGACTTCTGGCAGCAGGCGGCTATCGCCGGTGCTGAATACCGGGTTGACAACCACTTGGTTGCCGTATTTGGCGACGGTGTCGGAAACGCGAAACTTGACTACGCCCCCTGCGGCCGACTGTGTTTTAGCTTCGGAGCCATCATTGTCGACCTGAAACATGCCGTTGCCTGCGCGGCCCTTGCCACCGTCGAGTTTGGCGGTACCCATGGCATAAGCATCGACACCGACGCCGATGGTGCCTTGAGTGAAGCCTGAGTTGTAGTTGACTCGTTCGGCTAAGCCGGTGTCCTGACGATAACCGCTTTTACCACCGTTGGTAGGGTTGCTGAAACCATCCTTGAAGTCGCGGTTCATGTACTGCAGGCGAGTCAGGGCTGAGAGAGTGCTGTCGTCAACGAAACCCTTGCTGTCGTCCTGGGATGCGGCCATCGCCATCGGCGAGATGCTTGCGGCAACAGACAGGGCAACAATGTTCCACTTCATCATACACATCGTGCTTTGCTCTTTTTTATTATTAAAAGTACTGTCACCCCAAATCAGTTTTGTTCGGGACAACTGTTTATTTGTTCGACGCGATTTTGTCCACTCGCCATCCTTGGCATACAACTAATTACACGCCAGCCAGCGCTCAGCGTTCGAGTGGGTAGAACCGCCAAAGCCAATGATCAAGAACCATTTGCGTGGATGCGCCACGCACAGAAAACATGCCACCAACCTCAGCGGGTGAAACCCATAATCTAAAACGGGCAATACATAACTTGCTTCAAACCAAATAACCGCACGAGTTATTGCGATGATTTACAGCTGTAATGCTGCGCACCAGTGATATCTACTTCACTTCCCTGACATCTTGACTCGTCGAACCGGGATCATTTGCCATAGATATCAAAGTTGAAATATTGACTCGCAAGTTTGTCGTACTCACCCGACGCGCGAATGCTGGCAATGGCTGTATTGAGTTTCTCTCGAAGCGGATCGTCTCCTTTTCTAATTCCGATCGCGACACCGTCATCGGTCAAGCGCTTATCGGTAAGGGGCTCGCCGGCAAAGGCAAAGCCTTTGCCCTGAGGCTTTTGCAAAAATCCGAGATCACCTTGTACCGCCGGTTGAAAAGCCGCGTCCAAGCGGCCACTGATCAGGTCGATGTAAACTTGATCCTGGCTTTGATAGGAGAGAATGTTGACGTCGTGAGGCCCCCATTCTGCCTTCGCGAACATCTCTTGCGCCGAACCTTGCATAACCCCAACGGTCTTGCCTTTCAAGGACTCGGCGGTCGGTAGCAGGTTTGAATGTTCTTTGGCGATTAGGGCCGATGGACCGTTGTAAAGTCGATGACTGAAGTCCACTTGTTTACGTCGCACCTCGGTGGCACTGAACGCCGATAAGATTGCGTCAAACTTCTTCGCCTTCAAGGCAGGAATCATGCCGTCGAAAGGCTGCTCGACCCAAACGCAACGGACCTTGAGCTCGGCACAAATAGCATTACCCAGGTCGATGTCAAAGCCACTCAGGGAGCCATCAGGTTGTTTGACTTCAAATGGCGGATAACTGGGGTCCACACCAAACTTGATTTCAGTATCGGTCTGGGCCATGGCCGCCATGCTGAAACCCAGTAATGTAGTTGCAAAAAGAGTGTTGAGTCGGAACATAATCACCTCATTATTAGATTAGGACTATCGGCAATAAGTGAGCTTTGCAGCTCAAGGATTCAACGGTAAAAATCTTTCAGTCAGTTTGACCCAGTACGTCGCTGCCAGCGGCAGGCAGTCATCGTTGAAGTCATAACCCGGGTTATGCACCATGCAGCCGCCCTCGCCCTCGCCATTACCAATAATCAGGTAACACCCGGGACACTTCTCCAGCAGGAAGGCAAAATCTTCACTGCCGGTCAGCGGCACCATATTCTCGATCAGACCTGCCTCCCCCAGCCATTCGCGCGCCACCTCACGTGCCAGTGCGGTCTCCTCGACATGGTTGATCAGCACCGGATAGCTGCGGGTGTACTCAACATCGGCGGTCGCTCCGAAGCTCTTGGCCTGGTGCTGCGCCAACTCGGTAATACGGCTTTGCAGCAGATCCCGCACCTGCGCACTGTGCGCTCGTACCGACAGGCGCATTTCGGCACTATCGGGAATGACATTGCTCGCCTTACCCGCATGGATAGAACCCACCGTGATAATGGCTGTGTCGAGCGGATGGACGTTACGCGACACCACGCTTTGCAGCGCCATCACGATAGAAGCACTGACCACCACAGGATCGATTGCCTTGTGCGGCATTGCACCATGACCACCCAAGGCGCGAACGTGAATGGTGACGTCGTCGGCCGAAGCCATGTAAGGACCGGCCAGAAAGCCGAACTTGCCCACTGGATAGCCTGGCATATTGTGTAACGCGAACACCGCGTCGCATGGAAACAGCTCAAACAAACCGTCTTTGAGCATTTCATGGGCGCCGCCACCATTTTCCTCGGCAGGCTGGAAAATCATGTGCAGCGTGCCCTTGAACGGTTTGTACTCAGCCAGGTATTTAGCCGCAGCAAGCAACGAGGCGGTATGACCGTCGTGGCCACAAGCATGCATTTTGCCTTCGAGCTTGCTCGCATAGGCAAGGCCGGTGGCCTCTTGAATGGGCAGCGCGTCCATATCGGCCCGCAGACCCAGGGCGCGGCCTTCGCCATTGCGAAGTGTGCCGACCACTCCGGTACCCCCCAGTCCGCGATGCACGGCATAGCCCCAGCGCTGCAGGCAATCGGCGATCAGGTCACTGGTCACGAACTCCTCGAAACTGAGTTCCGGATGCGCGTGAATACGGTGACGCAACTCAATCATCTCGTCCTGAATATCGCGGATACCGGCTAATACGGCGTCGTGCTGCATAATGGGGTTCCTGGTCGGTGTTGGGGGGTGGTTCCAAGCATAAGCAGGCACCTGCGGCCCAGGGAGACCCAAATTAGTTACACTGGCAACCATTGGTTGCCCCCTCGCCATTATTTCGAGCCCCCTTCATGAAAGTTCATTACCTTCAAGCCTTGGTTGCCGTAGCCGATACCGGCAGCATCCGCGCGGCGGCACGCCTGTTGGATCTTTCCCATGCGGCCGTGACCAAGTCGCTACGTGAGCTGGAAGCAACGGCCCAACTGCCACTGGTGATGCGAACCGCTCGAGGGATCGACTTCACCGAGACCGGCCGGATACTACTGGGGCATGCGCGGCTGGTCGTTGGCCAGATCGAACGGGCCAATACGCAGCTTGCACAACTACGCGGCGAAATAACGGGTCGGCTGTCCATTGCGGTCACGCCGTGGATCATGCTGACCTTTCTGACCAAGGCGGTGCAGCATTTTCGTGAACGCATGCCCGGCGTGCAGTTGGAAATCTTCGAGGGCTTGAGCGCTGTGGCGCTGCCACGCTTGCGCGAAGGTACACTCGATTTTGCCGTTGGACCGGTAACGCCGACCATGTCGCTACAAGAGTTCGACAGTACGCCGTTGATGACCTATGAAATGAGCGTCATCGCTCACCGCGACCACCCCTGCGCCAACGCGACCTCCCTGCACCAATTGCTGGATCAGGATTGGGTGGTGAATTACACACAGGCCAACTATGGCGCTTTCATGCAGGAGCTGTTCTGGCAACATGGCGCGCAGATTGACCGAGCGCGGTTGCACTGCGCCCACTCTACCTCGCTGCTATTCGAAATGGTGCGCCATGGGGGCATGCTCACCCATTGCCCAAGCGTGATGATGGCCACCGAATCGATGCAAGGCTGGGTAACTGCGTTACCGCTGCAAGAGCGGTTCGAAAGCAGCCAACTTGGCGTCATCACCCGTCGCAACGCCGTGCTTAGTACGGCGGCGCAATGCTTCAAGGACTGCTTGCTGATGGAAATCAAGCGGCGCGCCCGCTCGGCGGCGGTGGCGGACCGGGCATTGTTTGATGTGCTTACTTTGTCGTTTTGAAGAAGGCCAACACGGCCCCTGTTTGAACGCCTGACCCGCTGCCAAGGTAACCCCGGTATAAAGACCGGTATGGGGCGGTTGCAGCCCTTCGCGACAGGCTGCAATCGGCCAGGAACGGACGTTTAGTAACAAAAATAAATCTGCCCCCTTTTCACTGCAGGATGCTATGCATTTGACGCCTGACGTTTAAATTAAGGGGCTGCGGCACGCGGTCCCAGTGAGCGAAGCGAACGACTTGGATGCCGCGTTAGGTGCCCGGAGTATCATAGGTCTCCGGTTCGTGCTCAACTTCGTCCTTGAGCGCGCGAGGACTTCATCGCTATCCAGCGTAGCGCCAGCCGCATTAAACTGGCAATCCGCCGCGAAAATCACTTCCACCTCATTAACACCATTAGCCAGCAACAAACCTTAGATACATTAGAACAAGAAAAGCAAACTCAATCAAAACCAGAGTAGCCAGGACTTTATTAATTACATCCAATATCGACCCCACATCTTCCCCCAGCACCTTTCTACGCTCGACAACCAAATGCACCACAAGTGCCAGAGAAGGAAAAAAGCCAGCCAAGAACAATAAAAAATCCGTCATTAGCTACACCCCTCTATCGCACTTTATAATTTTTATCACCGTACTGCGCTAGTAAAACCAGGAAACAGTCGATCATCTAGTGCTTTTCCCTCTACACTTCTGCCCTCTCTGCCCTCTCTGCCCTCTCTGCCCTCTCTGCCCTCTCTGGAAACAGTGCTTCTACTTCACCTTCAAGCACAACAATTAAACTCCCAATGTGCATTCAGAAAGGATTCCATCTTCCCCCACATCTGTCTATCGCTTGGTGTGCGCGGGGAAGGAAGCAGGTCGGCCAGTATCGACTGGAATGGCACCTTCAAATCCTCGTGTGACCTGGTCGAGTTCGTCGACTACGCGCACTGGATTGGTATCGCTCACGTAGTTGTCGAGGCTCTCGGGAAGTAAGGTGCCCTGGCCTCGATGTTTACCTTGGATGAAGCGCTTCATGGGCAATCCCTGCGATGTAATCCTTAGAAATCATAGCAAGGGTTCGCGGAGGCGTTCTTGCACACTCTGGGTCGTTTGCTGCCCGTCGCGAAAGGCAGAAACGCCCGCTGAACGATTTAGCCAATCCGTTGCATCGACCGGTTGAATCCACAGCCAAAAGCAGAAGGTGGGCGGAGCGATCAGCAAATGAGCAGCTATGCCTGGATGGTTGTCGGAACTGATCAGCGTACTGCCGCCCCTTAGCTTAATTGTTAGATATCCTATGCCAGAATCAAACCACGTTAATAATTGGCGCCGAACTCTCTGGAGTACTTAGGTATGACATGAGACTGGAAGTAGAATTTAATATTTTCTGAACCACTTTAACTCTGCCTTGCCTTCTTTAAAAAGAAAGCAGAGACGCAAAGCGCAAAAAAACCAACGACACCGGATATCCAAAAATTAATTCTCTTACCGCTAGCCAGCCTCTCCTCGGACATCGCCCTACTGATAATTTCTTTCCCTTCCACCACCAGCACGACCAGTTTCCGCTGCTCTATTGCAGGAAAGATTTTTTGGTCATACCAGAGCACACTCGCATTCCGGCCCAACAACTCAGAACTTTCTTGCTTCGTGATACATGTCGAAAACCCTCTCAAACTCGAAGCACAGGTGAACGAATACACATCCTTTCCATTGGTAATTTTCGTCACAACCTTACCTCCAACCCTTTCCTCTGAAAGTACACCTGAGGACTCATTCAGCTTATTTGGAATCTCTGCCGAGGACTGATACCACAACATAACAACCACAAATCCGAAATAACCAACAGCACTATTTATCGCAAATTTTTTATAGGTATCCTTAGAAAGACTTGATGTATTAGCACCCATTCTTTTCTCCGCCACCAAAAGTAAGAACGTTTCGACTTTCACCGTGACTGGCTGTCCGGCATGTACAAATCCGATGTTTTTTTCCAGCATAGCTTCAATTTCAACCGGTGATCTTTGGGCACGATCACCATCAACGGTTAAGCCGCTGTCACTACGCCCCCGACTGCCCGACTTGTATCGGTTGCTGCCCTTCGTGACAGTCAGCAATCGGCCAATCGCAATCATCGGGTTTGGATGACTTGCACCGCAGTTATCAAGGTCTTTGCCCTGATCTGATCGTATCCGGCTTCCCTTGTGACTGCCCCGTTCCGAGACAGTTGTACGGGTTCGATACAACTCCCCCATGTCCGCAACTGTCTGGTTTGCCTGCCGACAACGCCGCGGCCAGTGCCCGCGGCATTTTCCTGTGGCTGGCACATGCGTTGCTCCAGGGTCACGCACAAGACCCACAACAACGAGGCCTCACCCATGGAATCTGTACCGCTGCATCACAAGACCGTCGAATTCCTTTCCAGGCAACCGCGCATGTTGATCGGCACCGAATGGGTGTTCGCTTCCGGCGGCGCAACCATGGCCGTGCGCAATCCGGCTACTGCCAACCTCTTGCTGGAAGTGCCATCCGCTGACCATGTCGATGTGGATCGCGCCGTACAAGCCGCGCGCCGTGCCTTCGACGACTCCGTCTGGAGTCGCATGCGCCCGCGCGAGCGGCAAAATCTGCTGTGGCGCCTGGCCGATCTCATCGAGCGCGATGCGCAGGTGATCGCCGAGCTTGAATGTCTGAACAATGGCAAGAGCGTGCAGATGGCGCGCCTGGTGGACGTTCAGTTGTCCATCGACTTCCTGCGCTACATGGCTGGCTGGGCGACCAAGATTTCGGGCAGCACCGTGGATCCGTCGCTGCCGCTGATGCCGGATTCCGATTTCCACGCTTTCATCCGTCGTGAGGCGGTCGGTGTGGTCGGGGCCATCGTTGCCTGGAACTTTCCCTTCATGCTGGCGTGCTGGAAACTTGGCCCCGCCCTGGCCACGGGTTGCAGCCTGGTACTCAAGCCTGCCGACGAGACACCGGTCAGTGCACTCAAGCTGGCCGAACTGGTGCTGGAGGCCGGTTATCCCGCCGGCGTGTTCAACGTGGTCACGGGGACCGGACTCAATGCCGGCGCTGCCCTTACCCGTCACCCCGGCGTGGACAAGCTCACGTTCACCGGCTCCACCGAAGTGGGCAAGCAGATCGGCAAGACGGCCATGGACAACATGACCCGCGTCACCCTGGAACTGGGCGGCAAGTCCCCCACCATCGTCCTCGCCGATGCCGACCTGCAGCAGGCCGCCACCGGCGCTGCCAATGCCATCTTCTTCAATCAGGGCCAGGTGTGCTGCGCAGGTTCGCGACTTTATGTACAGCGCAAGCATTTCGACCGGGTGGTGGGTGACATCGTCGAGGTCGCCAATGGCATGAAGCTGGGCAATGGCCTCGACCCCAGCGTGGACATGGGCCCGCTTATTTCCGCCAAGCAACAGGACCGGGTGCACCACTACATCGAAATGGGCCGCGAGCTGGGCGCCACTGTTGCCTGCGGCGGCGAGAAATCAGGCCCCGGCTACTTCGTCCAACCCACGGTGATCGTGGATGTCGACCAGAAGCATCGCCTGGTCCAGGAGGAAATCTTCGGTCCTGTGCTGGTGGCCATGCCCTTCGACGACATCGACGAGGTGGTGCGGTTGGCCAACGACAATCCCTATGGGCTGGGGGCGAGTATCTGGTCCAACGATTTGGGGGCGGTGCATCGCATGATCCCGCGCATCAAGTCGGGCTCGGTGTGGGTCAACTGCCACAGCGCCCTCGACCCGGTACTGCCCTTTGGCGGCCACAAGCTTTCCGGCGTCGGCCGCGAAATGGGCGCGGCGGCCATCGAGCACTACACCGAACTGAAAACCGTCATGATCAAACTCTGAATCCCGCTTTCAGGTCGGGGCCGTCTCACGCGGCCTCGGCCTGCTTTTTATTCCGGGCGGCTCGCCCTTCACTGCTTTTCGAGGAAACCACTATGCCGAAATATGTCATCGAACGAGAAATCCCGGGAGCCGGAAAACTCTCGGCGCAAGAACTCCGGGCGATCTCGCAAAAGTCGTGTGCCGTGCTTGGCTCCCTGGGGCCACAGATTCAATGGCTGCACAGTTACGTGACGGACGACAAGGTCTACTGCCTGTACATCGCACCGAACGAGCAACAGGTTCGCGAACACGCCGCACAGGGCGGTTTCCCGGCCAACCGCGTGTCCGAAGTGGTTGAAATCATCGATCCGACCACCGCCGAATAGACCGTCTGCCTGGACAAGGCTGGCGCCCCGTCGGAGCGCAGCCTTGCCCACAGCGTCAACTTTGCTCCATGCCTTTGAGCTTGCGGTACAGCGTCGCCCGGCCGATACCCAGGCTGCGTGCTGTCGCCGAGAGATTGCCGCCGTTGGCTTCCACCGCCGCCTTGATGGCGCGCAGTTCGGTGGCGTGCAAGGTCGTCCGCTCCTGAGGTTGCGGTGTGCCAGGATCCACTGCGGTCTGCGCGGCACAGGTTTCCAGGACTTCGTCCGGCAGGTGCTGCAAACCGATTTCCCCTTCATTTTCTGCCAGGGCGGCTGCCAGACGCAGGGTTTGGTAAAGCTGTCGGATATTGCCTGGCCAGCGGTAGGCCAACAGCGCCTGCAACGCCTGGCTGTTGAGCTGAACCGGCCGGTGTGCGGAGGTTTCAGCGCGCAGCAGATGGTCGATCAGCGCTTGAAGGTCACTGCGTTCACGCAGGGCCGGCAGGGACACACGCAGGCCATTGATGCGGTAGTACAGATCCTCGCGAAAGCCCCCGTTGTCCGTGAGTTGCTTGAGGTCGCGGTGGGTGGCACAGATCAGCGCGCAATCGACCTTGATCACCTGGCTGCTGCCAAGACGGGTCAGGCTGCGCTCTTGCAAAACACGCAGCAGCCGCCCCTGAAGCTCCAGGGGCATGTCGCCTATCTCGTCGAGAAACAGTGTGCCCTTGTGGGCCTCTTCGATCTTCCCGCTGGCGCCCCCTTTGCGGCTACCGGTAAAGGCACCTTCAACGTGACCGAACAGTTCAGATTCGATGAGGCTGGCCGGGATCGATGAGCAATTGATCGCGACGAAGGCTTCGCCGGCGCGGTCGCTGCCTTCGTGCAACAGTCGGGCGAAGACCTCCTTGCCCGTGCCGGTTTCGCCGTTGACCAGCACCGGGATGTCGTGGGCAAAGGCCTTGCGTGCGCGGTCAAGGGCACCCTGCAAGGCAGGATCCTCCAGACAGGGCCTGGATTGCGGCGCTGGAGGCTGTTCGGCGACGATGGCTGGCAGGAACTTCGCAGCCTCGCGCCGCGCCGGTTTCTGGCCAGGTGTCATGGTGATGCAAGCGTGCAGCTCGCCGCTATGGTGGCTGCGCAGACGCAGCGGTGCGCTGAGGTCGTGACGTCGGTAGCAGGCGGCATGGATGAAGGGCATGTCGAACAGCTCGGAGAAATCCAGGTCGATCTGGATTTCTCCGAGCTTCAGCAATTGACCGGCGATGCGGTTGGCGCACTGTAGCTTGCCGGCCGAATTGAAAGCCAGCAGCCCCTCCATGGGCGTTCCAAGGATGTCCAGGCGGTGGTGCACATGCACCAGCAGCACCTCCCCGAGCTGGGCGAACATGCGGTTTTCTATGGCCCGGGCGGCAAACACCAGGGACTCCAGGGTGTAGATCGAAGGCGCCCCCTGTTTACTGCTCGCATCCAGGACACCGACGATGCTGCCGTTCAGACCGAAGATCGGCGTGGCCAGGCAGGAAAACTGGCGTGCCTCTTCCAGATAGTGTTCCTCGCCGACGAAAAAAACCGAATCGCATTCGGTCAGCACGCAACTGGGTGCGGTAGTACCGACATTCTGCTCGGAAATCTGTGCGCCAACGCGAAAGACCTGGTTCAACTCACGATTCTCTGCGTTGCGTCGGCCCAGGCTGCTGATGACCACGCCTTCCAGATCAAGACACGCCAGCACCCAATCCTTGGGCGACAGGGCCGCGTGCAGTTGTTCCATTTCCGGAGTGGCACAGCTCAATAACAGGCGATTGCTTTCAGCGATCTGCGAACTGCTGGCGACGACCGGCGCTTCGAAAAGCAGGTTGTCGCGATGACATATTCCGTAGTTCCACGAACGCTGCCATGAGCGTTCGACCACTTGGGAATCGACGAATCGTTTGCGCGAAGGAGGCGTCTCAGAGGGGGGACTGATTTTGCGCATGGCAGGCATCTCGCAGGCAGGTGTCTCGAACTGGGCCGACCTGACCCCAAGCCACTGTCTCAGTTTGAGCCAGCGATACAGCGGGACAACCCCCGCGCTTGCTTCGATCACTTTTAATGTTATTCATATTATTGATTTATATGAAGTTTTTCACTAAACAGAAAAACTGGCACAGGCCCTGCTCAATGACATCACCAAGCCGGACATCCCCTCCGGCCTGGCGTTAATCATAAACAAAAACAATAAAGGTGATGTCATGAAAATGAGCACAGGGCCGGCTCGCGCCAACCCGGGCCGGTTATCGCGCGAGCTTCTTCAAGCGCATCTGTTGCACGCTTCGCTGTTTAGCCTGATGGCCGGTTTTTCCTGCGGCGCCCTGGCCCTGGACGTCGATGCCGGCGATTACACCGCACTTCCCAAGGACACCAACCTGGGCCTGCTTTATTACCAACATGCCGAACGCAATGCGCTCTATGCCGATGGCCACAAGGTGCCGATCCATGCAGGGCTGGATTCGGATATCGGTATCCTGCGTGGCGTGCATTTCATGCAGTTGGGCGATTACATCGTCGATCCGCAGTTTCTCCTGCCATTCGGCAACCTGCGGGCCAGGGACGACCTGAAGGACCTGGGCAGCGACAGCGGCATCGGCGACCTGATCCTTGCCGCTACCGTCTGGCTGGTGAATGAACCTGAAAAACGCCGCTACTTCGGCATCACCCCTTTTCTCTTCGTGCCCACCGGCAGCTACGACAAACACGACGCGATCAACCTGGGCGAGAACCGCTGGAAGTTCACGTTGCAGAGTGGCTACATCACCGGGCTGACCGAAAAGCTGACCCTCGATCTGGTGGGCGATGTCACGTTCTTCGGCCACAACAATGACTACGGCAGCGCAGGCGTTACCCAAAAGCAGGATCCGCTCTACCAGGGCCAGGCTTTTCTGCGCTACAACTTTACCGAGCGCTTCGATGTACGTGCCGGCGTATCGAAACTCTGGGGTGGCGAAAGCGAAATCGCCGGGCTGGACATGGACGATAAACCCGGCACCAGCAAATATACCGTGGGCACTTCCTACTTCGTCACGCCGAGCACCCAGCTGATGGTCAATTACGGCCAGGACATGTCCGTGGACAATGGCTTCAAAGAGGAAAGGCGAATCAATCTACGCCTCCTGCAACTGTTCTAGCTTTCACGCGTTCGCGCGCACAGCACGCAAAACGATCTACCTACAACAAGCACAACAGGACTCTTGCGTAATGATCAAGACGCAGTCAGCACCTCTGAAAATCGCCGCCCTGACCCTGGCCCTGCTCGCCCCGATGGTCGGCGCCACCCCAGTCGATCAAGCCGCCATCGTCGCCAGCGAGAACGACGGCAGCCAGTGGCTCAGCCACGGTCGAACCTATTCCGAACAGCGCTTCAGCCCCCTCAAGCAGATCACCGAACAGAACGCCGACCAACTGGGCCTGGCCTGGCATCTGGACCTCGATAACCACCGGGGCCTGGAAGCGACGCCGCTATTCTCGGACGGCGTGCTTTATGCGTCGCTGTCCTGGAGCCGTGCCATCGCCATCGACGTCAAGACCGGCAAACAGCTATGGACCTTCGACCCGCAGATTGATCGCGGCAAAGCCCGCGATGCCTGCTGCGATGCCGTCAACCGCGGTGTCGCACTGTGGAATGGCAAAGTCTATATCGGCACCCTCGACGGCCGTCTCATCGCCCTTGATGCCAAGACCGGTCAACAGGTGTGGAGCCAGCAGACAACCGACAACAGCCTGCCCTACACCATTACCGGTGCGCCACGGGTGGTCAAAGGCAAGGTGATCATTGGCAACGGCGGCGCCGAATACGGCGTACGCGGCTACTTTTCTGCCTACGACGCCGAAAGCGGAAAAATGGAATGGCGCTTCTACACCGTGCCAGGCGATCCGAACAAACCCTACGAGCACCCGGAGCTGGCCGAGGCAGCCAAGACCTGGACCGGTGACCAGTACTGGAAACTTGGCGGTGGCGGCACCGTGTGGGACAGCATGGCCTACGATCCGCAACTCGACCTGCTCTACATCGGCACCGGCAATGGTTCACCGTGGAACCGCAACATTCGCAGCCCGCGTGGCGGCGACAATCTCTACCTGTCATCGATTCTGGCCATCCACCCGGACAGTGGCCGCCTGGCTTGGCACTATCAAGTGACCCCGGGTGATTCGTGGGACTTCACAGCGACCCAACAGCTCACCCTGGCCGAGCTGGAGATCGCCGGCAAACAGCGCAAAGTGATCATGCAGGCACCGAAGAACGGTTTCTTCTATGTGCTGGATCGCGAAACCGGCCAACTGCTCTCCGCGGAAAAATTCGGCAAGGTGACGTGGGCCGAGAAGATCGATATGGCGACCGGCAAACCCGTGGAAACACCCGGTGTGCGCTACAAGGACAAGCCCATTGTGATGTGGCCGAGTCCGTTCGGCGCACACGGATGGCACTCGATGTCGTTCAACCCGCAGACCGGTCTGGTGTACATCCCTTACCAGGAAATTCCAGGCGTCTACCGCAACGAAGCCAAGGACTTCATCAAACGCAAGGGATTCAACACCGGCGCCGGGTTTTCCGACGCCACTGAAATCCCCCGCGAGGCAGTGTCCGGTGCATTACTGGCCTGGGACCCGGTGAAGCAAAAAGAAGTCTGGCGCGCGCCCTACCCGCACTACTGGAACGGCGGCACCCTGAGCACCGCGGGTAACCTGGTGTTCCAGGGAACGGCAGACGGCAACCTCATCGCTTACTCTGCGGACAAAGGCAAGAAGCTGTGGTCCTTCGGCGCCCAGACCGGCATCGTCGCGGCCCCCATCAGTTATCGCTTCGAAGGTGAGCAGTACATTGCCGTGATGGCGGGTTGGGGCGGTGTCGCGCCCCTGATCGGCGGTGATGCCGCGAATGCCCCGGGGGTGGGCAACGTCAGTCGCCTGCTGGTGTTCAAACTCGGTGGCAAGGACTCATTGCCGCCACTGTCGGAAAAAGCGCAAGTCGTGACCCGCATACCGAAGCCGGTCGAGGCATCCACCACAGACCTCGCCGCGGGCCAACAGCTGTTTGGCTCCTACTGTTCTGTCTGCCACGGCGTGGGCGCCGTCAGCGGCGGGTTGATTCCCGACCTGCGCAAGTCCGACGAGGCGCGGCGTAGCCTGTTCCGGCAGATCGTCCTTGATGGCGTGTTGAAGCCTTTGGGCATGCCTGCTTTCAAAGACACGCTGGAGCCCGCCGATGTCGAGAAAATCAAGCAATACGTGATGAGCCGCGAATACGCGGACTACCTCAAGGCGCAACAGCCGGCCACGGCCAAAGCCACGCCATGACCGCACTTGGGTAACGCGATGGCGGTGAGCCGGCGTGACCGGACTCGCCGTCGAGCAAGGATGCGCAACAGCTTTTTGAGATGAACCATCCAACAATAGTGAGGAATTCGATCATGTGGACCAAACCTGCCTACACCGACCTGCGTATCGGCTTTGAAGTCACCATGTACTTCGCCAGCCGCTGACCCGCAAGCGTGGTGCTGTGCGCGACTCCACTCCACCAGCATGGCACCACGTCAATTTGGCCCCGGTGCGCCGGGGCACTTTTTTGCGCAGTCGCGCCCTGACGCGATTGTTTGTCGGATCAAATCATGTATATCCAGATTCTAGGTTCCGCCGCCGGCGGCGGTTTCCCCCAGTGGAACTGCAACTGCGTGAACTGCGCAGGCTTTCGCGACGGCAGCCTGCGGGCCCAGGCGCGGACGCAATCGTCCATCGCGATTTCCGATGACGGCGTGAACTGGGTGCTGTGCAACACCTCCCCGGACATCCGCGCCCAACTCCAGGGCTTCGCCCCGATGCAGCCGGGCCGGGCCCTGCGCGATACCGGGATCGGCGCGATCATCCTGATGGACAGCCAGATCGACCACACCACCGGCCTGCTCATGCTGCGTGAGGGGTGCCCGCACCAGGTCTGGTGCACCGACATGGTCCACGAAGACCTGAGCAGCGGTTTTCCACTGTTCACCATGCTGACGCACTGGAACGGCGGGCTGAACTGGAACCGCATCGAACTCGATCAAAGCTTCACCGTCCCCGTCTGCCCGAACCTGCGCTTCACCCCGCTGCCTCTGCGCAGCGCCGCGCCACCGTACTCGCCGCACCGCTTCGACCCGCATCCGGGCGACAACATCGGCCTGATCGTCGAAGACCGGGGCACCGGCGGCAAGCTGTTCTATGCGCCGGGGCTGGGCAAGGTCGATGCACCGCTGCTGGAGATCATGGCCGGCAGCGATTGCCTGTTGGTCGACGGCACCTTGTGGGATGACGATGAAATGCAGCGGCGTGGCGTCGGCACCCGCACCGGCCGGGAGATGGGCCATCTGGCGCAAAACGGCCCCGGCGGCATGCTCGAAGTGCTCGAGCAACTGCCGGAACAGCGCAAGGTGCTTATCCACATCAACAACACCAACCCGATTCTCGATGAGGATTCGCCGCAGCGCGCGGAGCTGGAGCGGCGCCAGGTTGAAGTGGCGTATGACGGCATGAGTATTGTGCTGTAGCGGATACCCCCTTCGCGAGCAGGCTCGCTCCCACAGTTGACCGCGTAACTCTGTGGGAGCGAGCCTGCTCGCGAAGGCGTCCACCCAGACACCCAGGATTCCACCGGTTGCACCCGGAGAAAAGCAATGACCGACACCCCGCTGTCCCCCGCCGAATTCGAAGCGGCCCTGCGCGCCAAGGGCGCCTATTACCACATCCATCACCCCTATCACGTGGCGATGTACCAAGGCCGGGCGAGCCGTGAACAGATTCAGGGCTGGGTCGCCAACCGTTTCTACTACCAGGTGAACATCCCCCTGAAGGACGCGGCCATTCTGGCCAATTGCCCGGACCGCGAGATTCGCCGCGAGTGGATTCAGCGCCTGCTCGACCACGACGGTGCGCCCGGTGAAGACGGCGGCATCGAAGCCTGGCTGCACCTGGGCCAGGCCGTGGGCCTCGACCCGGACCAGTTGCGCTCCCAGGAGCTGGTGCTGCCTGGCGTGCGCTTCGCCGTGGACGCCTACGTCAACTTCGCGCGCCGCGCCCGTTGGCAGGAGGCCGCCAGCAGCTCGCTGACCGAACTGTTCGCCCCGCAGATCCACCAGTCGCGCCTGGACAGTTGGCCACAGCATTACCCGTGGATCGATCCGGCCGGCTACGAATATTTCCGCACGCGCCTGGGCCAGGCACGGCGGGATGTCGAGCACGGTCTGGCGATCACCCTGCAGCACTACACGACCCGCGAAGGCCAGGAGCGCATGCTGGACATTCTCCAGTTCAAACTGGACATTCTTTGGAGCATGCTCGATGCCATGAGCATGGCCTACGAACTGAAACGCCCGCCGTATCACAGCGTGACCGGGGAACGGGTCTGGCACAAAGGAATCACCGTATGAGTTTCGATCGCAGCAAGACCCCGACCTGGCGCCCCGGCTACCGCTTCCAGTACGAGCCGGCGCAACAAGGCCACGTGCTGCTGTACCCGGAAGGCATGATCAAGCTCAACGCAAGTGCCGCGCTGATCGGTGGCTTGATTGACGGACAACGGGATGTCGCGGCGATCATCGCCGAACTCGACCAGCAGTTCCCTGGCGTGCCCGAACAGGGTGACGACATCGAGCAATTCATGGAGGTGGCCCGTGCGCAGCACTGGATCGAACTTGCCTGAGGCATCGGTGCAGGTGCCGCCCACACCGGAAGTCGGCCTGCCGCTGTGGCTGCTGGCCGAGCTGACCTATCGTTGCCCGCTGCAATGCCCCTACTGTTCCAATCCGCTGGATTTCGCCGAGCAAGGCCAGGAGCTGAGCACCGCACAGTGGATCAAGGTGTTCCGCGAGGCGCGGGAAATGGGTGCGGCGCAACTGGGCTTTTCCGGCGGCGAACCATTGGTGCGCCAGGACCTCGCCGAGCTGATTGCCGAAGCCCGCCAGCTGGGTTTCTACACCAACCTGATCACCTCCGGCATCGGCCTGACCGAGCAGAAAATCAGCGACTTCAAGCAGGCCGGCCTCGATCACATCCAGATCAGTTTCCAGGCCAGCGACGAGCAGGTGAACAATCTGCTGGCCGGGTCGAAAAAGGCCTTTGCGCAGAAACTGGCAATGGCCCGGGCGGTGAAGGCCCACGGTTATCCGATGGTGCTGAACTTCGTCACCCATCGGCACAACATCGACCAGATCGACCGCATCATCGAGCTGTGCATCGCCCTGGAAGCGGACTTTGTCGAGCTCGCCACGTGCCAGTTCTACGGCTGGGCGCAGCTCAATCGCGTCGGGCTGTTGCCGACCCAGGCACAGCTGGTGCGTGCCGAGCGCATCACCAATGAATACCGCGCCAGACTGCAAGCCGAAGGGCATCCGTGCAAGCTGATATTCGTCACCCCGGACTATTACGAAGAACGCCCGAAAGCCTGCATGAATGGCTGGGGCAGTATTTTTCTGACGGTCACGCCCGACGGCACCGCCCTGCCCTGTCACGGGGCCCGACAGCTGCCGGTACAGTTTCCCAACGTGCGCGAGCACAGCATGCAACACATCTGGTACGACTCGTTCGGCTTCAACCGCTTTCGCGGTTATGACTGGATGCCCGAGCCGTGCCGCTCCTGTGACGAGAAAGAGCAAGACTTCGGCGGCTGCCGCTGCCAGGCGTTCATGCTCACCGGCGACGCCAGCCACGCCGACCCGGTGTGCAGCAAGTCGCCCCAACACGGCGTGATCCTCAAGGCTCGCGAAGAAGCCGAACACGCGACCCAGACCATCGACCAACTGGCCTTTCGCAATGAACGAAATTCACGGCTGATCGTCAAGGTCGGTTAATGCATGAATCCAGGCTCACCGTGGCCACGTCAATGAGCCCTCATCGGCGGCCGCAAGCGCCGCCGGGTGCGTGCTGGTTAGCCGCGGACCAACGTTGCAACTCAGGGCGACGGCAGGTAGGCCATCACGCGCGACTCGCCCATCAGCAGGGGATGATTGAGCTCCGCGCAGGCGCGCAGATAGTCGGCTACCAGGGTGATCCGCTTGAGCTTGCGCAGATCCTCGCTGTAGTACATCCAGAACTGTCGAGTGACCTCGACCTCATCCGGCAGCACTTCACACAAGCGCGGGTCGGGACCTGCGAGGAAGCAGGGCAAAATGGCCAGCGCGCGCCCTTCCAGCGCCGCATGGTACTGGGACACTACGCTGGTGCTGCGCAGGCGGCTTTGCGCGCCGGGCAGCAGGTCGTTCAGGTAGAGCAGCTTGAAGCTGAAGGCCAGATCCTCGACATAGGTCACGAACGGGTGACTCGCCAGGTCCTCGCTGCTGGTAATCGGCGGATGATTGGCCAGGTACGCCGGTGTCGCATACAGGCGCAAGCGGTAGTCGCACAGACGCGAGCACACGTAGGGACCACGCTCGGGCCGCTCCAGGGTGATGGCAATGTCCGCCTCGCGCCGCGACAGGTTGACGAAGTGCGGGACCGGCAGGATGTCCACTGAGATATTCGGATAGTGAATGATGAAGTGGCTCATCTGCGTGGTGATGAAGCAGGAGCCAAACGCTTCGGTACAGCCGATGCGCAGGTGCCCGGCGAGCCCGCCGGTGGTTCCGGAAACCTGCTCGCAGGCTGCCAGCAACGTGCTCTCCAACGTTTCGGCGTGGCTGATCAGGTGCTGCCCCTCGACCGTCAGGACGAAGCCCGCCGTTCGGGATTTCTCGAACAACAAAGCGCCCAGGCTTTGCTCGAGGGCGCGGATGCGCCGCGACACCGTGGTGTAGTCCACCCCCAGGCGGCGTGCGGCACCACTGGCGGTGCGGGCACGGGCGACTTCGAGGAAGAAGCGCATATCGTCCCAATTCACCTGACTGTGCGTTGTGCGTTTTTGCATATTCATTAGGCTTTTCTGCCAATACATATTGGAAATTTGCAACCATATACTCGCATTCAGCCTGGTTTGAACAGCACCGTTTGCCAGCCAGCAAGGTCCCCAACCCAAACAGGACTGACAGCATGAATGCAGGGCGCAATGTTGGCTTTCAAACTGAAAACAGGCCGCTGCGCGGCAGCGCAATCACGGCCGGATTTTTGCCCGCCGAGGGCTCGTGCGGCGAGCACCTTACAGGCGTGATTCCTGCGACCTTCCACCCTCCCCTCGCCTCGGGAAGATCACCAGAGAGGCAATGACTCCAGCAAAAGCATTCAGGTGACGCCCCGCTTCGGGTCGTCGCCCGGGTACCCGTACGCCCCTGAAAAGGCCGACAAACAAAAACAATTAAAAAGCGGAGCCTCACCATGACGACTGACCATCCGGATCACGCCCGGACCTGCGCCCAAGTCAGGGCCAATCCCAAGTTCCAGCACCTCACCCGCCAGCGCTCGCTGCTGGCCTGGTCACTGAGCGGCGCGGTCCTGGCCGTCTATTACAGCTTCATCATGGTGGTGGCCTTCGCCCCTGCCTGGCTGCACCTGCCCCTGTACGACGGCAGTCACCTCAGCCTCGGCATACCGATTGGCGTGGCAATCATCTTGCTGTCCTGGTTGCTGACCGCCTGGTACGTGCACACCGCCAACACCCGCTTCGACGCGCTCAGCGCGCAGATCCTCAAGGAGACCCGCGCATGAAACGCCTGATCGCCCTGCTCGCCCTCAGCCCCCTGCTGGCCAACGCCGGCCCCATCACCGCCGAGAAGCAACCGCTCAACGTGCATGCCATCGGCATGTTCTTCGTCTTCGTCCTCGCCACGTTGCTGATCACCTGGTGGGCGTCGCGCCGCACGCGCTCTGCCGCCGACTTCTACAGTGCCGGTGGCGGTATCACGGGGTTTCAGAATGGCCTGGCGATCGCCGGTGACTATATGTCTGCCGCCACTTTGCTGGGCCTCTCGAGCCTGGTGTTCACCAAGGGCTATGACGGCTTCATCTATATCATCGGCTTCTTTGTCGGCTGGCCCATCGTCACCTTCCTGATGGCCGAGCGCCTGCGCAACCTGGGCCGCTACACCTTCGCCGACATCGTCTCCTTCCGCCTCGATCAGACTCGCGTGCGCAGCTTCGCCGCCCTCGGTTCGCTGACGGTGGTGTGTTGCTACCTGGTGGTGCAGATGGTCGGTGCCGGCCAGTTGATCAAGCTGCTGTTTGGCCTCGACTATCGCACGGCGGTGGTGGTGGTTGGCCTGCTGATGCTGGTCTACGTGATCTTCGGCGGCATGCTCGCCACCACTTGGGTGCAGATCACCAAGGCGGTCCTGCTGCTGGCTGGCGGTACGACCCTGATGATCATGGCCCTGAGCCGCTTCGGCTTCAGCTTCGAGACGCTGTCGGCTCAGGCGGTGGCGGTGCACGCCAGCGGCGTGAAGATCATGGGCCCGGGCACCTTGCTGGCCGACCCGATCAACGCCGTATCACTGTCCCTTGGCCTGGTCTTTGGCATCGCCGGTCTGCCGCACATCCTGATGCGTTTCTTCACCGTGCCCAACGCCAAGGAGGCGCGCAAGTCGGTGCTGTTCGCCACGGTGTTCATCGGCTTCTTCTTCCTCGTGGTCTGCATCCTGGGCTATACCGCCATCGTCATCGTTGGCACGGACCCACAGTACTACGTCGACGGTAAGCTCGGCGGCGCGATGATCGGCGGCGGCAACATGGTGGCGATGCACCTGGCCAAGGCGGTGGGCGGCAACCTGTTTCTCGGCTTCCTCTCCGCCGTAGCCTTCGCCACCATCCTTGCAGTGGTGGCCGGCCTGGCCCTGGCGGGCGCCTCGGCCATCTCCCACGACCTTTATGCCTCGGTCCTGAAGAAGGGCAACGCCGACGAGAAGCAGGAAATGCGCGTGTCGCGCATCGCCACTGTCTGTCTGGGCATTGTCGCGATTTCCCTCGGCATTCTGTTCGAGGGCCAAAACATCGCCTTCCTGGTCGGCCTGACGTTCGGCATTGCGGCCTCGGCAAACTTCCCGGTGTTGATCATGGCCATGTATTGGGGTGGCCTGACCACCCGTGGCGCCCTCTACGGTGGCCTGACCGGCCTGGTCAGCGCGCTGGCCCTGGTCATCGGCTCACCGTCGGTATGGGTCGGTGTATTGGGCCATGCCCAGGCGATCTTCCCCTACGATCAGCCTGCGCTGTTCTCCATGCCGTTGGCGTTCCTGGTCATCGTGCTGGTGTCCAGGCTGGACCGTAGCGAACGCGCCGACCGCGAGCGTGCCGCCTTTGCCGATCAGTTCGTCCGCGCCCAGACCGGCCTGGGCGCTGCCATGGCCAGCGGTCACTAAGGCCACAGCTTTTCGGGGCCGACGGCCCCGAGCGCGAGTGCGCTCCTTTGCTTCGCGCTTTTTTACTCACGCCCTGCGCCACCTGGCGCAGGGCACCGCCACAGAGCCCTCCCTCCACCGGCCCCGACCGGTGCGGGAACGGCTTGCCTATAACAACAAGAGGCATGCAATGAAACCCACCCTTTTTACCCTGTTCCTGGCAGGCAGCAGCCTTGCCACCCAGGCCCACGCGGACTTCCTCGCAGACAGCAAGGCCAAACTGGAGTTGCGCAATTTTTACTTCAATCGTGACTATCGTCAGCCAGGTGCCGCCCAGTCCAAACAAGAGGAATGGGCCCAGGGCCTGCTGCTGCGCTACGAGTCCGGCTACACCGACGGCACGGTCGGCTTCGGCCTCGACGCCCTCGGTCTGCTCGGCCTCAAGCTCGATTCCAGCCCCGATCGCGCCGGCTCCGGCCTGCTCAAGCGCGAAAACCAATCGCCCAGGCGCGCCAAGGACGAATACGGCGAGCTGGGCTTGACCGCCAAGTTCAAGGCCTCGAACAGCGTGCTCAAGGTCGGCACCCTGACACCCAGGTTACCGGTGCTGCTGGCCAATGACTCGCGCCTGCTGCCGCAAACCTTTCGCGGTGGCCAGCTGAACGTTCAGGAGATCAAGGGCCTGACCATCGATGCCGGGCACGTGGACCGGGTCAACCAGCGTGACTCCTCGGACTACGAGAAAATGGGCATCACCACCACGGGCGCCAAAGGCATCGTCAGCAGCCAGGCGCGCAGCAATGCCTTCGATTTCGCCACCCTGGCCTACCAGTGGAACGACCGGTTGAACACGAGCTACAGCTACGGTGGCCTGGACAATTTCTACCATCAGCACCAACTCAACCTGGTGCAGGTGTTGCCACTGGGTGAGGGGCAGTCGCTCAAGAGCGACCTGCGCTACGCCCGCTCCACCGACGACGGCAGCAGCAACATCGACAACACTGCGCTTGGCGCGCTGTTCACCTACGCCCTCGGTGGCCATGCCTTCGGTCTCGGCTACCAGCGCATGAGCGGCGATACCGGTTTCGCCTACGTCAACGGCAGTGACGCGTTCCTCGTCAACTTCGTGCAGATCGGTGACTTCGCCAACAAGGACGAACGCTCCTGGCAGGCGCGCTACGACTACAACTTCGCTGCGCTCGGAGTTCCCGGCCTGACCTTCATGACCCGCTACCTGTCGGGCGACAACATCGACTTGGGTGCGCGCAAGCCCGACGGCCGCGAATGGGAACGTGATACCGACATCGGCTACGTGGTGCAGGACGGACCACTGAAAAACGTCGGTCTCAAATGGCGCAATGCAACGGTGCGCACCTCCCATTTTGGTAGCGACCTCGACGAGAACCGCCTGATCCTCAGCTATACCCTGCCGCTCTGGTAAATAGCCCCGCCAGCCGGGGGCCGCGTCCAATTTCCGCGGATGCAGGCGGCTCCCGACCGGCGCGGAAATGCCATGATTTTTTTGCACAACGCACCGGTTTTTATGAGCATTCTTATTTGATTTTTGCATGCCTATACTCGGTTTCACCGCCTGGTCATGCACCGGCTCAGACCCAATAAAAACAAACAAGGGCACCCATCGTGAAGACATTCATGCTTACCGCCGTCTCCTTGCCATCAAGTACCCGCACGGGTCTCGGGAGACACCAATGAACAGCCACTGCCAACCTTTCCTCGCCGCTCGAGACTTCCTGCTGGAGCACCGCACCGATTACGCCACAGCCGTGCGTGATTTCCGCTGGCCACAGTTGACCGAGTTCAACTGGGCTCTGGACTACTTCGATGCAATGGCGCAGGGCAACCAGGCCAACGCGCTCTGGATAGTCGAAGAAGACGGCAGCGAACAGCGCTACAGTTTCCAGCAATTGGCCTCGCGCTCCAATCAGGTGGCCAATCACCTGCGTGCCCTTGGCGTACGCCGCGGCGAGCGCATCCTGCTGATGCTCGGTAACGACGTTGCCCTCTGGGAAACCATGCTGGCGGCCTTCAAGCTCGGCGCCGTGGTCATCCCCGCCACCGCGCTGCTGACCCCTGAAGACTTGCGTGATCGCATCGAGCGCGGCCATGTGCGTCACCTGGTGGTCGGCGCCGCTCATGTCGACAAGTTCGACGGCCTGGGTGAAGGTTGCAGCCGCATCTGTGTTGGCCCGGCCCCCGCAGGCTGGACCCCGCACAGCGCTGCCAGCGAACACTGCGAACAGTTCGAAGTCGAGGGTCGCACCCTGGCCACCGACCCGATGCTGCTGTACTTCACCTCCGGCACGACCTCCAAGCCGAAGATGGTGTTGCACAGTCACCAGAGTTACCCGGTCGGCCACCTGTCGACCATGTACTGGATCGGCCTGCAGCCGGGCGACCTGCATCTGAATATCTCGTCACCGGGCTGGGCCAAGCACGCCTGGAGCTGCCTCTTCGCGCCGTGGAACGCCGGCGCCTGCATCTTCATCCACAACGTCGCGCGCTTCAGCGCTCCAGCCCTGCTCGGCGCTCTGGAACGCTACGGCGTCACCAGCCTGTGCGCTCCGCCCACCGTGTGGCGCATGCTGATCCAGGAGGATCTGGCCGGTATCAAGGATCGCCTGTGCCTGCGCGAGCTGGTGGGCGCCGGTGAGCCGCTCAACCCGGAAATCATCGAGCAGATCCAGCATGCCTGGGGCCTTGCGCTGCGCGACGGATTCGGTCAGTCGGAAACCACCGCTCTGGTCGGCAACACGCCCGGCCAGCCGCTCAAGCCGGGGTCCATGGGCCGTCCGCTGCCGGGCTACCGGGTGACCATGCTCGACCCTGATGGCGTGCCGGGTAACGAAGGCGAAGTGGCCCTGCCGCTGGACGTGCGACCACTCGGCCTGATGCTGTGCTACGAGGACTGCCCGGAAAAAACCGCCGAAGTGATGCGCGACGGCTACTACCGTACCGGCGACACCGCGCAGATCGACGCCGATGGCTACATCACTTTTGTCGGTCGCGCCGACGACGTGTTCAAAGCCTCCGACTACCGAATCAGCCCCTTCGAGCTGGAAAGCGCACTGATCGAGCACCCGGCGGTGATGGAAGTGGCTGTGGTGCCAAGCCCGGACCCAGTGCGCCTGGCCGTGCCCAAGGCGTTTCTGATCCTGGCCCATGACGAACCCGGGAGTGCCGAACTGGCCGGCAACATCCTCGCCTTCGCCCGTGAGCACCTGGCGCCCTACAAGCGGGTACGACGCATCGAGTTCGTCACCGAGTTGCCCAAGACCATCTCCGGCAAGATCCGCCGGGTAGAACTGCGGCAGATGGAAACCCAGCGTCGCCAGAGCGACGCACGCGGCCCGCAAGAGTACTTCGAAGAAGACTTCCCTCAGCTCAAGGGCTGAACCGGGGCCGGTGCGCCGGCCCTTCCGAATTCAAATCCGACCGCTCGGCCAATCTGGCCGAGGGGCTTAACTCGACCCAAAGAAAGCAGGCAGGACCCGAAAATGACCTCTTCCATCGTTCCAAGCGTCAAGCTCCTGATCAACGGCGAGTTCGTCGAATCGCGCACCACTCAGTGGCGCGACGTGGTCAACCCGGCCACTCAGGAAGTCCTGGCTCGCGTGCCCTTCGCCACCGCAGAGGAAATGGACGCCGCCGTCGCCAGCGCCAAGGAAGCCTTCAAGACCTGGCGCAAGACGCCGATCGGCGCCCGTTCCCGGATCTTCTTCAAATACCAGCAACTGATCCGCGAGAACATCAAGGAACTGGCTGCCTTGCTCACCGCCGAACAGGGCAAGACCCTGCCCGATGCCGAAGGTGATGTATTCCGCGGTCTGGAAGTGGTCGAGCACGCCACCGCCATTGGCAACCTGCAGATGGGCGAGTTGGCCAACAACGTCGCCAACGGTGTCGACACCTACACCTTGATGCAGCCGCTGGGCGTGTGCGCCGGCATCACTCCGTTCAACTTCCCGGCGATGATCCCGCTGTGGATGTTCCCGATGGCCATCGCCACCGGCAACACCTTCATCCTCAAGCCGTCCGAACAAGACCCGCTGGTGACCATGCGCCTGGTGGAACTGGCTGTGGAGGCAGGTGTGCCCAAGGGCGTGCTCAACGTCATCCACGGTGGCGTCGATGCGGTGAACCTGATTTGTGATCACCCGGACATCAAGGCCGTGTCCTTCGTGGGCTCGACCAAGGTCGGTACCCATGTCTACAACCGCGCCACCCAGAACGGCAAGCGCGCACAGTGCATGATGGGCGCGAAAAACCACGCCATCGTCCTGCCCGATGCCAACAAGCAGCAGACGCTGAACAACCTGCTGGGCGCCTCCTTCGGCGCCGCCGGCCAGCGCTGCATGGCCCTGCCGGTGGTGATCCTGGTGGGTGAAGCGCAGGCCTGGCTGCCGGACCTGATCGAGCGGACCAAAACCCTCAAGATCAATGGCGGCACCGAACCGGGTACCGACATCGGTCCGGTGATCTCCTGCGCGGCCCTGGATCGCGTCAACAGCCTGATCGCCAGCGGCGTCACAGAAGGCGCCAAGCTCGAGCTGGATGGACGCAACCCGAGCGTGCCTGGTTACCAGGACGGCAACTTCGTCGGCCCGACCATCTTCTCCGGCGTCACTCCACAAATGTCGGTGTACCGCGAAGAAATTTTCGGCCCGGTGCTGTGCGTCATGCACGCAGCCAGCCTGAACGAGGCGATCGAGATCATCAACGCCAACCCGAATGGCAACGGCACCGCCCTGTTCACCCGCTCCGGCGCGGCTGCCCGTCACTTCCAGGAAGAAATCGACGTCGGCCAGGTGGGCATCAACGTGCCGATCCCGGTACCGGTGCCGCTGTTCTCCTTCTCCGGCTCCCGCGCCTCCAAGCTCGGCGACCTGGGCCCCTACGGCAAGCAAGTGGTGACCTTCTACACCCAGACCAAGACGGTCACCCAGCGCTGGTTCGACGAGGATGACACCGGCGGTTCGGTGAACACCACCATCACCCTGAAATGATCTCTGCCGGCCGGCGCAAAGCGTCGGCCGGACCGGAGCTGAACGGTGCAATACCCCACATAACGGATCGATGCGCAGTAGCGCTCCCCACTCGCAAAAGGTAGTCATCATGCATATCGGTTTTCTCGGCCTGGGCAACATGGGCGGCCCAATGGCCCGCAACCTGCTCAAGGCAGGCCACAGCCTGACCGTCTTCGATCCTTTCCCGCAGGCCGTCGCCGCCCTGGTCGAGGCCGGCGCCAGCGCCGCTGACTCGCCTGCCGGTGTGGCCAAAGCCAGGGTCGAGGTGATTATCACCATGCTGCCAACCGCCGAGCACGTGAAGCAGGTCTATCGCGGCAAGGATGGCCTGCTGGCCAATATTGGCCAAGGCGTGCTGTTGATCGACAGTTCGACCATCGACCCACTCAGTGCCCGCGAGGTGGCCAAATTCGCCCTTGCCCAAGGCAACCCGATGCTCGACGCGCCGGTCTCCGGCGGCACCGGCGGCGCGACGGCAGGCACCCTGACGTTCATGGTCGGCGGCCCGGTCAGTGTGTACGACCAGGCCCTGCCGATTCTCTCGGCCATGGGCAGGAACATCGTGCACTGCGGCGCAACAGGCAACGGCCAGGTGGCCAAGATCGCCAACAATATGCTGCTCGGCATCTCGATGGTCGGCGTTGCCGAGGCCATGGCCCTGGGTGTGGCCCTGGGCATGGATGCCAAAGTTCTGGCCGGTGTCATCGGTACTTCCACCGGACGCTGCTGGAGCTCGGAGATCAACAATCCGTTCCCGGGCGTGCTGGAAAATGCTCCGGCCTCGCGCGGTTACACTGGCGGCTTTGGTACCGACCTGATGCTCAAGGACCTCGGCCTGGCCACCGAAGCAGCCAGGCATGCGCGTCAGCCAGTGGTGCTCGGTGCTGCCGCTCAGCAGCTATACCAGACCTTCAGCCTGCAAGGTAATGGCGGCCTGGACTTCTCCGCGATCATCAAACTGTTCCGCGGGGAAGCCTGAGCATGAGCGAGCAGCAAGCCCCGGTGCTGGCCAGCGTGCGCAACCGCGTCGGCCACCTGACACTGAATCGACCGAGCGCATTGAACACCCTGGACCTGACCATGGTGACGCAGCTGTACCGGCATCTGTCGGCCTGGGAACGGGATCCGGAGATCGTCGCCGTGACCATCCGCGGCGCCGGCGAGAAGGCCTTCTGTGCCGGTGGCGACATCCGCATGCTGTATGACAGCCACAAGTCCGGCGACAACCTGCACGAGCGCTTCCTCAAGCAAGAGTACGCCCTCGACCAGTACCTGCATGGCTATTGCAAACCGGTGCTGGCGCTGCTCGATGGTTTTGTCCTCGGTGGCGGCATGGGCCTGGCCCAGGCCGCCTCGCTGCGGGTGATCACCGAGCGCACCCGCATGGGCATGCCGGAAGTCGGCATCGGCTTTTTCCCCGACGTCGGCGGCAGCTACTTCCTGCCACGCCTTCCGGGTGAGCTGGGTATCTATCTGGGGGTCACAGGTTGCCAGATTCGTGCCGCCGATGCCCTCTATGCCGATCTGGCCGACTACTGCCTGTCCAGCGGGCAGTTGGCCGAACTGGATGCCGTCCTGGATTACATGAGTTGGACCAGTACGCCCGAAGAAGACCTGCAGGATTTGCTCGACGGCCTGGCCACCGAGCGCATAGCGGGGTCGGAACTCAAGGCCTATCGCCAGGTAATCGACGAATACTTCGCCCTGCCTGATGTACCGGCCATTCGCACCGCCCTGCAGCGCGAGCAGCGTCCGGAACTGCGCGACTGGGCCGAGCAGACGGTCAAACTGCTCGACAGCCGCTCACCACTGGCGATGGCCGTGACCCTGGAGCTGTTGCGCCGCGGCCGTTACCTGAGCCTGGCCGACTGCTTCGCTCTGGAGCTGCACCTGGATGACCAGTGGTTCGACAAGGGCGACCTGATGGAGGGCATACGCGCCCTGATCATCGACAAGGACAAAAGCCCCCGCTGGAATCCGCCAACCCTGGCAGAGCTGGCACCACCACGGGTGCAAGCCTTTTTCAGCGGCTTCCGGCCAGCCTCCCGCCCTCCCTTCGCATCGCCTGATCAGCAGGAGACAACGCAATGCACGATATCGAATTGACCGAAGAACAACGCATGATCCGCGACATGGCACGCGACTTCGCCCGCAGCGAAGTCGCACCGCAGGCCCAAGCCTGGGAGAAGGCAGGCTGGATCGATGACGCCGTGGTAGTGCAGATGGGTGAACTGGGCCTGCTGGGCATGGTCGTGCCGGACACTTGGGGCGGCAGCTACACCGACTATGTGGCCTATGCCCTGGCCGTGGAGGAAATCTCGGCCGGCGACGGTGCCCTCGGCGCATTGATGAGCATCCACAATTCAGTGGGCTGCGGCCCCCTGCTGAAATATGGCAGCCCGTCCCAGCAAGACAGCTGGCTGCCGCTTCTGGCCAGTGGTCAGGCGATCGGCTGCTTCTGCCTGACCGAGCCACAGGCCGGCACCGAAGCACACAACCTGCGCACCCGCGCCGAACTGCGCGACGGCCAGTGGGTACTCAACGGTGCCAAGCAGTTCGTCAGTAACGGCAAGCGCGCCAAGCTTGCGATTGTCTTCGCCGTCACCGATCCGGAGCTGGGCAAGAAGGGTCTGTCGGCCTTCCTGGTGCCAACCGACAACCCCGGATTTGTGGTCGACCGCAGCGAACACAAGATGGGCATCAAGGCCTCCGATACCTGTGCGGTGACCCTGAATAACTGCACGATCCCCGAGGCCAATCTGCTGGGCGAGCGCGGCAAGGGCCTGGCCATTGCCTTGTCCAACCTCGAAGGCGGTCGCATCGGCATCGCCGCCCAGGCCTTGGGCATCGCTCGCGCCGCCTTCGAGGCCGCGCTGGGGTATGCCCGCGAACGCGTGCAGTTCGGCAAGCCGATCATCGAGCACCAGAGCGTGTCCAACCTGCTCGCGGATATGCACACCCGCCTCAATGCTACCCGCCTGCTGGTGCTGCATGCCGCGCGCCTGAAAAGCGCCGGGCAACCGTGCCTGTCAGAAGCGTCCCAGGCCAAGCTGTTCGCCTCGGAAATGGCTGAGCGCGTGTGCTCCAGCGCCCTGCAGATTCATGGTGGCTATGGCTATCTGGAGGACTACCCGGTAGAGCGCTATTACCGCGATGCGCGCATCACCCAGATCTACGAAGGCACCAGCGAGGTCCAGCGCCTGCTGATCGCCCGCGAACTGGCCCACTACGCGCTCTGAGCCGTTGGCCGGACGCCCTGCTGCGTCCGGCTGCCCCTTCTTCCGCCCCCTTCTGGAGCTGCCGATGCCCGGCCTGCGCAATATTCCCATCAGCCGCCGCCTATGGTTGATCCTGCTGACGTCCATCCTGATGCTGCTGATTCTCGCCGGCCTGATGCTCAAGCAGAACCATGACGACCTCTACGCGGCCAAGGCGCTGAAAACCCGTCATGTGGTAGAAACGGCCAGCGGCATCCTGCGCCACTTCCAGAACCTGGAAAGCCAGGGTCTCGATCGTGAACAAGCGCAACAACAGGCCCGCGCGGTCATGCGCGACCTGCGCTACGACCGCGAGGACTACTTCTGGATCGAAGACCTCGACACGCGCATGGTCATGCACCCCAATGCCAAGCTCGAGGGCAAGCGCATGGCCGGTACCCGCGACCCTGATGGCAAGGCACTGTTCGACGAGATGGTGACCGTGGCAACGCGCGACGGCTCCGGCCTGGTGCACTACCGCTGGCCTAAACCGGGCTCCGACGCACCAGTGGAGAAAGTTTCCTACGTCGAACTGTTCAAGCCCTGGGGCTGGATTGTCGGTTCGGGCATCTACATCGACGACGTGCAAGTCGAGTTCCGCCGCCAGTTGCTACAAACCTTCGTCATTCTGCTGACGATCGCCCTGCTGCTGAGCGCGCTGATCTTGCTGATTGCCCGCAGCATAGCCTCGCCACTGGCGCAGGTGGTCAATGCAATGGAGAACATCGCCAGCGGCGATGCCGACCTGACGCACAACCTGGACAGTCGCTGGCGCGATGAACTGACCGCTCTGAGCGGCCACTTCAACGCGTTCACCAGCAAGCTGCGCACTGTGATCGGCCAGTCCATGCAGAGCGCCGGCAGCCTGGACAAGGCCTCGCAATCGCTCGGTGAGATTGCCAGCGATAGCCAACGCCACAGCCAGCAGCAGTCACAGCAGATGGAACTGGTGGCCGCCGCCATTCACGAAGTCTCCTACGCGGTGCAGGAGGTGGCGAAGAACGCCGAACACGCCGCCAACGAAGTTCGCCAGGCCGATGAGCAAGCCTGCAAGGGCCAGCACAACATCGATAGCAGCCTGCAGCAGATCGACCAGTTGTCCGCGACCATCGGCCAGGCTGTCGAAGTGATCCAGAGCCTGGCCCAGGAAAGCTCCCAGATCGGCACCGTGCTGGAAGTGATCCGCGCCATCGCCGAGCAGACCAACCTGCTGGCGCTGAACGCTGCAATCGAGGCGGCACGCGCTGGCGAACAGGGTCGCGGCTTCGCCGTGGTAGCAGACGAAGTACGCCTGTTGGCCCAGCGCACCCAGCAGTCCACCGCGCAGATCCAGGGCATGATCGAGCGTCTGCAGAGCAATTCGGAAGCGGCAGTGAAGGTCATCAATGTCAGCAGCCAGGCCGCTCAGGAAACCGTGGCGCAGGCCCGCGAAACCGGTGAAAGCCTGCACCAGGTCATCACTGCACTGCGTAACCTTACCGAGCTGAACGCCTCGATCGCCAGTGCCAACCTGGAACAGTCCCACGTGGTCGAGGACATCAGCCAGAATGTCACCCGCGCAGCCTCGCTGGCGCAAGAGAATGCCCTGGCAGCAGACCGGTCCAACGAGGCCAGCCTGGAATTGGGCCAACTGGCGGGCGAGCTCAATCGGCTGTTGGGGCAGTTTCGCGTATGAGGTGGATGAGCAACGATGGAGGTATTGATTCCATGACTAACCCCCAGCCAGTCACGCCCCGCTTCGCCAGCCAGAACGCTCTTTTGGTGGAGTCCATCGAACAAGTGCACCACTCGCGCTATCTGGAAACTCGCCACAAGGCGCTCGAGCTATTCGCCCGATGCGGTTTCAGCCGGGTAAGCATGCGCGACCTGGCGGCTTGTCTGGGCATCAAGGCCGGCTCCATTTACAACCACATCGAAAGCAAGGAGGCACTGCTGTTCGAACTGATCGAGGAACTCTACGAACAGTTGCTGCATGGCGCCAGCCTGGTGAACCGTCGCAAATCCACACCCGCCGTACGACTGCATGGCCTGCTTGAGGCGCACCTCTTGCTGCATGAGCGCATGGGCGCGCATTTCCGCCTGGCCGAATATGACCTTCATTGTCTGAACAGCGAGCAGCATGACTTGATACGGGGCCTGCGCCGGCGCTACGAAGAACACCTGGTGCACACCATAGAGCAGCTCACCGGCATGCCGGTGAGCGTTACCCGTCGCGCGACCTTGAGCGGCATCGTTTCCCTGCTCAACCAATTGCCGGCCTGGGTTGGAGAGTCCCAGGCAAGCAAGGGGGCACGCCGCAAGCTGCTGCATGACATTGTCATGAGCACCCTGCAGGGTGCGTTGCAGGCGACTCATGCCTGAGCCTTGTCAAAGAGTGTTCAGCGAATACCAGCCCCTGCCAGCGACTCAGGCGACCACTGCGCCTTGGACAGCGAATTGATGTAGTGGATGCCGCCATACGGGCCGACTACGCCGTTGATGTTGTAGGAGCCGCCGACCAGGTCGTAGATCATGTACGGCGTGGCGTCGGGAACCTGCTTGTCATAGCTCTGGCTCAGGAAAGCGAAGGATCCACGGTAGAGCTGGCCACGGGCGTCGTACTCGTCAGATGCCAGAGCGACCCAGCTGTCTTCGTCAAGGTAGAAGCGGCGTTTCTGGTACACGTGACGTGCGCCGGACTTCAGGTTGCCTTCCACGACCCAGACGCGGTGTTTCTCCCAGCGCACCATATCCGGTGCCAGATGATTCGCGGTGGTCAGTGACTTCGGATCCTGGGCGTAGGTCAGCTTGTAGGTGTTGTAGGGCACGAACATTTCCCGCTTGCCCACCAACTTCCAGTCATAACGATCCAGCGCGCCGTTGAACACGAACACGTCGTCGTAGGTACCGGCGCCGGCCGTGCCCGGGTTAGGCGTGTCGTAGGCCAGGCTCGGGGCCAGCTTGACTCGACGCTGGCCCGGCAGGTACTGCCAGGCGCGGCGCGGCTGCTCGACTGCGTTGGCAGAGTCCTTGAGCATGATGGCTTCACCGGCACGGCGCGCAGGGCCGGTGTAATACAGCTTGATCTGGTAGTACACGTCGGAGCTGGTGACCAGCTGCGACAGGTTCTCGTAGATCGGGTAGGTAATGAACGCCTGGGCGGTGGTGGCCAGGCTTGGCACACCGGCCGAGTCGACGTTCCACGAGTCATATTTGGCAGTGATGCTGACGCCCTGGTAACGCAGCAGGAAGTTCCACATCGCTTCGGCGCCCGATTGCGGAATCGGAAACGGCACGCCCGGCAGGATGTTGTCGATGGCCAACCCGCCTTCCAGGGACTTGGCGCCGGTGGCGTTCTTCACGCCGTTGTCCAGAATGGTCTGGGGCAGCGAAACGGTACGGTGGGTCGGGTAAACGTCGACATGGTAAGTCGGGTAACGCTTGGCCAGTTCCACCGTGGTGGCGGTGAGCAGGCCCTTGTACTGATCGACGTTCTTGCCATCGATCACCAGCAAGGTTTTCTCGCTGGTGAAGGGATCCGGGCGCAAAGTGTCACCCGCCTTGAAGCCGGCCGGAGCGGTGGTCAGGCCACCGCCATAGGCTGGAATGGAGCCATCGGCATTACCGGCCTTTTCGGCCCCCACCAGGGTCAGGCTGGTACCCAGCCTGGCCACATCGACAGGGGAAACCGCGGCGTGCGCCGCACCTGTGAAAACCACTGCAAGCGAAGTCGCCATCAAACTTTTCACGAACATCATTTCGTAGAACTCCTGCCCGGAAACCGGACAATGCGAATTTTGGAAAGTGGTTTAAAGGTCAGGTACATCGCACTGCGGTCTTGCGTTGTATAACGGGTTGGCGTTTGAACCGGTATTGTTGCCCGCCCCGGCCAACAGACTTCGCCGCAACGGGCGCGCATCACAAACTCTATGCTCATGCATTGATTTGCCTCCGCTTGTTTTTATTTTTATTCAAACAACATCAGGTGCCCGGCAAACTACGGATTATTTTGTTCTCAGGTTCTGCAGTCCATTGCAATAGCCTGGAATATATAGATCATCGCTCCATGCTCTTTCTTGAAATCAACCTTTATAGCGAACGCACGTCTGGCGTTGCTGGCCTAGGCGTTCAATACCCAAGGTGACAATATCTCCTTCTTCAAGGAATACAGGTGTCGGCTTGATACCCATCCCTACACCAGGAGGTGTACCCGTTGTAATAATGTCTCCAGGGTAAAGCCGCATGAACTGGCTGATATAAGCCACGATGGTTGGCACATCAAAGATCATCGTAGACGTATTCCCTGTCTGTCTGCGAACACCATTCACATCCAGCCACATGGATAAGTTCTGTACGTCCTCGATCTCATCCCTGGAGATTAACCATGGGCCAATCGGACCAAAGCTATCGCAACTTTTTCCTTTATCCCAAGTGCCTCCACGCTCCAATTGATATGATCTTTCCGAGACATCATTAATCAGGACATACCCGGCTACATGCGCGAGTGCTTCCTCCTTTTCGAGGTAGGCACCCTCGCTGCCAATGACGATTCCAAGTTCGACTTCCCAATCGGTTTTCTGGCTACCGCGTGGAATGATGATTTCATCATCGGGGCCGGTGACACAGGAGTTGGCCTTCATGAAAACGATAGGTTCTGCGGGGATCGGCAGATTTGCCTCCTGCGCATGATCCCGGTAATTCAACCCGATCGCGAGGAACTTGCCGGTTACCCGCAGTGGCGGCCCCAGCCTTGGGCTCCCCTCCACGGCTGGGAGCGTCAATGGGTCGATTTTTCGTAGTTTGTCGAGAGATGCCGGCGTGACGGTGCTTGCATCGATGTCGCCGAGAATACTGCTCAGGTCTCTGAGGATGCCTTGGCTATCGAGCAGGCCAGGTCTCTCTTTACCTTTTTCTCCGAATCTTACCAGTCGCATGATTTCGTCCAGATGTGCCAGTTGGGTCATGTGCTAAACAGCAAAGGCCGCGCGGCTTTACAGGAACCGCGCGGCGCTGTTCAAAGGACTGCGCCCCCGTTGGGACTGATCACCTGACCCACAAAATAGTGATCGCCTGCAAGGAACGTCGCCACGGACGCATATTCGTCAGTTGTCCCGAACCGTCCGGCCGGTATGACTTGCCAGAACCTGCGCCGGGCTTCCTCGCCAATGGAGTCAAGATATTCTTCAAAGAAGGCGGTCGACACCCCGCCCGGTGCCAGCGCGTTGACCAGGATATTGCCCCCGGCAACTTCCGCCGCGACGGACTTCGTGAAGGCAATAACGGCGCCCTTCGATGCGCTGTAGTGCGGGCTGTGCGCACTGATTGCCGAGATCCCGGCGATCGACGCAAGGTTCACGATACGACCATAGCGTTGCTCCTGCATCAGCTTGAGCGCTTCGCGCGTGCAATAGAACATGCCGTGCACGTTGACATCCCAGTACCGGTGCCACTCTTCGTCCGTGATTTCACTGGTGAAACCCAGTGACTGCCTCGGCTGCGGTGTAGTGATGTACGCGTAGTGCTTGTTGCGTCGCACCTCGTCAGCCGCCGCCGTGGGAGCCCGCGCCGCGTTATTCACCAGAATATGCAAAGTGCCAAAGCGTTCGACAATGCTGGCGAACAGGTCGACGACCTGGCTGCTCGAGGAGATGTCGCAGTGCAAGGCCAGACAGTTGGCACCCGCCGCTTCGACAGCCTTTCGGGTTTCTTCCAGGGCAGGCATATCGATATCGCAGATGACGACATCCGCACCGGCCCTTGCGAAATGCAGGGCAATGGTTCCCCCCAGGCCACGGCCCGCGCCGGTGATCAATACGACACGACCGGCAAAGTTTCGCGCGCCTGCTTGCGCCATCCCGAATGGCGCGTGTTCAACCTGCTCGTCCAATTGCATAAATGTCTCCGATATCTGGATGAAGTGGCACACGCCGGGATCAGTCGCGGGGCATCGGTTAACAGCTTTGAGCTGCTGGCCCCGCGTCGGAAGGCGCAAGACAACTATCGGCGGAAAAATAAATTCGGCTTTGACGATTTGGGGTAATAATTTTACATTTTGGGGCAGCTGGTTCAGGCCGTATCAGGTTACAGAGTCCTCCTGGTTGCTGCGCTCAAACATGAGCCCATAGAGTGAAGACTTGGGTTTGGCAAAAACGCGCCGCAACATCGGCTCAAAGAAACTCATGGGTAAAGTTTCACCTTCAGGGTCGAAGGCAGGACTGTCATATAACTCGATAAACTCTGCAGTCCGCACATAGTTCGAATGCTCTTTGAACATGTCGCGCATGTTGCGATCCATTCCGATGCGGTGAAAAAAGTTATACCCCTGAAAAATCCCGTGGTTCTGGATCATCCAGTGATTTTCTTCGCTGACAAAGGGTTTGAGGATGACGGCCGCCACTTCAGAGTGATTGTAGGCACCTAACGTATCGCCGATGTCATGCAGTAACGCGCAAACCACATATTCTTCATCGCGACCATCACGGTAGGCGCGTGTAGCGGTTTGCAGGCAGTGGCTCAGGCGATCGATTGGAAAGCCGGAAAAATCACCCGCGAGCAGATTCATGTGCGCGAGTATTCGATCAGGCAGAGCGGCGGCAAAGTTTTTAAATTCGGCGGATATGATATCCCAGTCTTTTTGGGTGCTTTGGTCCATCCGGGTAAACAGTGCACTTTCGCTCATTTTATTCTTCTCATCATGATCTTATATATATTCAATCGGCCATTCTCCTGTGCCCATTCGAAATGGCCTTGTTACATGAAAGGCATACGTCGCGACGGTATCTCAGCTCGCACGGCGCATCAGGCTGTAACTCTGGGCGGTAGGTCCTGCATCGGCCATGTCCGCCAGGAACAGGGCCAGGGGCACCACGTCTTCCGGGGTCTTGAACCACTCACCCGGGGGGATCGCCGCGCTGCGCGTCATCTCGGTCTGTACAGGCCCGGGGATGAGTTCGTTGACACTGATGTTGTATTCAAGCAGTTCCACCGCGAGTGACTGGGTGAGCATCCACATGCCGCTCTTGGAGCAGGAGTAGGCCGAAAAGCCTGGGGTGGCACGGTTGCGCTGACCGGAACCGATCATGATGATTTTCCCGGCACCGCGCCGCCGCAGGTGGGGGATGGCGGCATGGGCGGTGTGGTATGCACCGGTCAGGTTGATGTCGATGGTCGCGCGCCACTGTGCCGGGCAACTGTCCTCGATCCGCCGTTGCTCGGTCGCGACGCCGGCGTTGGCGACCACAATATCGACACCGCCGAATTCATCGCTGGCGCGCTGGTACAGCGCAACGACTGCGTTGTAGTCACCAACGTCGGCTGTTTGAGCGACAGCCTGGCCGTCTGCTTCGATAATCAGGCGGACAGTCTCGGCTATTTCTGCTGCGCTGCGTGCGCTGCAAACCACAGCGGCGCCGGCCTGCGCATAAGCGAGTGCAATGGCGCGACCAATGCCACGACCGGCACCGGTGATCACGGCGACTTTACCCTTGAGCGGTTTTGAGTGGGTGTGATTCATCGTCTGCATTTCCTGATGGGATGTGAGAGCTGGTTTTTTCAAAGCGATCATTGGCAGCCTGAAGACTCATGGCGGTGCAGGTCGCGCAGGTAATTGGCCCTCGCAAAGGCAAACGCCAGCGCTGCGCCAATTGAGGCTAACGGGACCCACTGCAATGCACCGAGCAGGCCGACTTTGTCGGCAAGCAGCCCCGTCAGGTAGGGCCCCGGCGCACCACCCAGCAAATTGCCAGCCAGCGCCAGGGTGGCAATGGCGGTTCCATGAAGAGAGACGTGCACCAGGTCGGTGACCATGGCGCCCGCTGAGCCATAAGTGCCCGCCGCAAAAAAGACGCCGGCGATGATCACCGCAAACTGCGCGGTTCCGGGTGGCAAGCGCAGGCTGGTCATCAGCAGCACGCATGAGACCAGGCAGTAGATGATTGCGATCGACGCTTTATTCCTGCCCGACTTGCGTCCCATCCAGTCAGTGAACAAGCCACACAAACCCATGCCAATCCCGCTGGCGATCAGCAGCACTGCCGCCGCCAGTGCCGACTTGTCCGCGGGTAAATCGTAGTAACGGTTAAGGTAGCTGGGCATCCAGGCAATGATGGTGTAGGCGGTAAAGAGCTGAAGCCCGCTGCCCACATAGGTGAACACCAGCGTAGGCGCGCCGAACAGGGCCTTGAACAGTGAGCGCCACTGAATTTTCCTGACACGCTGGCCCTCTGCCGGCGATTCGGCCAACTGCAGGGGCATGTGCCGCGCCAGGCGAGCTTCGGAAATGGTGAATGCAAAGAACAGGATCAGCAGGAATCCGAACGCCGCCATGGCAATCAATGCGGCGCGCCAGCCAAAGTGAGTCGCTATCACGCCGCCGGAGGCCATGCCCAGTACCGAGCCGAACATGCCGGAGGAGGTAAAGGCCCCGGTCAGCGTGGCCCGCATGGAAGGCGGGAATACACTCAAAATGATTGCAAGCCCGACGCTGCCGTAGCCGGCCTCGCCAACACCGACAAACAATCGGGCGAGCAGCAACTGGTTGTAGTGTTCTGCAAGCCCGCACGCCAAGGTGCTCAGGCTCCAGAACAGCGCCATGATCACGACGCTTTTGACACGCCCCCAGCGGTCAGCCGCCAATGCGGCCGGAACAGCCAGCAAGCCGACTGCAAGCCCCACGATGCCACTGAGCAGGCCAAGTTGCGCATCGCTCAAGACCCACTCGGCCTTGAGCTGTGGAAAGACTGCATTGAGTGCCTGACGCGACATGTAATCGGACAGCATCAATGCATAGATAATGATAAATACCAGCCAGGAATAGGCTCGCGGGCGTGAAACCTCACGCGGCGGGTTCGTGGCAACCGACATGGAAAACTGCTCTGCCTGCATACTGCCCCCATTATTTTTATGCCACGCCATTCAAGCGAATTGCGCACGACCGCACCGGTACAACCGGGCAGGAAGGCTCTACCGCCTTCGTGCTCGTGCTATCAACGTTTCAGGTCGTGCGTAGACGTACTGATAGGCCAACTATCGAACGTGCATTGAAGGGACGATCGGGCCGGTAGTGCGATTGGGCAACATGCCGTTTGCAGCGAGCGTTTCGTCGGCATCCTTGTACCAGGTACCGATGCGGTAGATCTGGCGCGCCTCTTTGCCGGTCGCAATCTCGCGGCCCAGTTCCTTGGCCACACGCACGGTTTGCCTGACCTGATCCACAGAGCCAAAGCGCTGACCATGCTGGCCGATGATGGTGTCTTCGTTGCCGCAGCGCGGGTGCAGGCCCATGGCCAAGGCCATCATGTTGAACGGCAGCACATTCTTGAGCAGAGACTCGGCGGTCAACGTGCAAGCTTGCGGCACACGCTGGACGAAGTTCATGAAGTTGAACGGGTTTGGACCTTCGAACCCACCGGCCACCCCGATCCACGTCATGTTCAATGGCCCGGTGTAGAGGCCTTTACGGACCAGGCGCTGGAGGGTTTCGAGCGCGTGGATACCCGTCAGCTGAAAGTGTGGCTGAATCCCGGATGCCTGCAGGCGGCGCAGATGCTCCGCTACCCAGGCGGGTCCTGCGGGCACCGTCATCTCGCTATAGGCAGCGCCGAGTGCCGGATTACCCAGTGAAGTCCCCTCGATGTATTCGGGGTAGAGCAACTCCATGATGTTCATTTGCGTGGTGTTGATCGCCACTGTCACTTGATCGGGTTTCGGATCAAGGTCTGCCAGCATATGGCGCGTGTCATCGGACAGCCACTTGGCGGCCTGGCCGTCGTCTTCCGGAGCGAATGAAATCGAACCGCCGACCTGGATGATCATGTCCGGAACAGCCTCGCGCACACCGGCGATCAGCTCATTGAATTTGGACAGCCGTTTTGATCCCTTGCCATCCAGTTCACGTACATGCAGGTGCAGCACGGTGGCGCCAGCGTCGTAACACTCCACGGCCTTTTCGATGTGTTGTTCCATGGTGACGGGGATGTCTTCCGGGAAGTCCTCAGGCATCCACTCGGGACCGTATGGAGCGACGGTAATAACAACTTTTTCCTGGTTTTCCGGGTGCAGCGAATCGTCTAGAAATTGCATTCTTTCTCTCACTGTCAGCTAGTTGGATCGGATTGGAAAAAGGCTGCGCTTTCCCGCTCAATAAGGCCGGTCACCGATGATCGTGGCGCGGTCCATCCTGCGATGGCACGGCGGGTAATCCATCACGGCGTAATGCTGGGTGCTGCGGTTGTCCCAGATGGCCATGCTGTTTTTCTTCCAGCGCCAGCGCACTTGATATTCAGGTATGTATGCCTGGCTGATCAGGTACTGCAGCAGGTCGCCACCGGCCTGGTTGCAGTCCTGTCCGAAGCGCACGCGTTCCTTGGTGTGGTAGTTCACGAAGTGCGTCGCGAAGGCATTGACGAACAGGACCTTTTCGCCGGTTTCAGGGTGGGTGCGCACGACCGGATGCTCCGCGTCCGGAAACTGCGCCTTCAACGCATGGCGCTTTTCACGCGGCATCGCAGCGCCGAAACTCGACTGGATGCTATGGCTGGCAATCAGCTCGGTGATCTGCGTCTTGACCTGATCCGGCAGGTTGTCGTACGCCAAAACCATGTTGGCCCACACCGTGTCACCGCCGACTGGCGGGCACTCCACGCAGCGCAGCACGCCCCCCATGGGTGGCGCCTCGCGCCAGGTCGCGTCGGTATGCCAGGTGTTTTCATAGCGATCGAGCGGGACGTCCGGGCGTTTGTAGATCTGCACCAGACCGGGCGCCTCGGGGTCGGTTGGCGCTACGGGGTGGTCCTCCAGCTCACCAAAGCGGCGGGCAAAGCCCGCATGCTCAGCCCTCGTTATGTCCTGGTCACGCACAAACAGCACCCGATGCCTGATCAACGCCTCGCGGATAAGCCTGAACAAGCCATCGTCGTGGATGGCGTCGGCGACATTGACACCGGTGAGCTCGGCGCCGATGGAACAGGTCAGTGGTTCAACTCGCATGACGACCTCCTCAAATCACAAAAATCGAGGAGCCCGTGGTTTTGCGCGCTTCCAGATCCCGATGGGCCTGCACAGCATCCTGTAGCGCGTAACGCTGATTGATCGGAATGTTGATGCGACCGGCTGCAACATGGCCGAAGAGTTCCGCAGCGAGTGCCGCCTTTTCAACCGGGTCGATGATGTAATCGGCCAGTGCCGGACGGGTCAGGAACGGGGAACCCTTGGTGGCAAGGATCTGCGGATCAAAGCCTGACACCGGGCCGGAAGCGAAGCCCAGGCAAACGATCAGCCCGCGCCGCTTGACCGAATTCAAAGAGGCCTCGAAGGTGTCTTTACCCACACTGTCGAGCACCACGTTTACGCCAACGCCATCGGTCAATTCGCGGACCCGCGCGGCCACATCTTCGTGGCTGTAGTTGATCGTATGGTCGCAGCCATGGGCCCGCGCAACCTCGGCCTTGGCCTCGCTCGATACGGTGCCGATAACAGTCACGCCCAGTAGCTTGGCCCACTGCGACACGATCAGTCCGACACCGCCAGCCGCAGCATGCATAAGGAGGGTGTCGCCCGGCTTGAAGTCATGGATGCGACGCATCAGATAGGACGACGTCAGCCCGCGCATGGTCATCCCCGCTGCCGTTTCACACGAAATGGCATCGGGCAGCTTGATCAAGGGTGCCGCGGGTATCAGGCGCTCGGTGCTATAGGCACCCAAGGTGTTGAGAAAGCCGGTATAGGTCACACGGTCGCCGACCGCAACATTGCTCACGCCTTCGCCGACGGCCTGGACTACGCCTGCGCCCTCCACGCCCATGCCGGCGGGAAGCGGCATCGGGTACAACCCCGAGCGGAAATAAGTGTCGGCAAAGTTCAGACCCACGGCTTCATGACGCAATCGAACTTGCCCGGGACCAGGATCGCCAACGTCCATTTCTTCCCAACGAAGAACTTCCGGACCACCTGTTTCATTCATACGAATAACATGTGCCAATTTGATTCTCCTTGAACACGAAAGTGTGATCGGTGGCGCCAGCTATCAGTGTGGTTAGCTCCACTCGTAGAAAAAGTATCCGTGAACGTCCGTTGGCGAATTTGACATTCTGGGGTGTTTTTTTTACATTTCGTGGCACAAAAAATGGAGCCCTTATGCCGAGTTTTCTTAGAAGTTCAAGCCTGACGAATTTTATCGAGGTTGCTCTGGCCGCCGGACTCGATCCCTATCGGCAATTGCGCAAGGCAGGTATCAGCTATTCGGCCTTGATGGACCCGAGCATCATGGTCCCGGCGAAATCGATCATGCATTTGCTGGAAGACTCGGCACTTGCCGCAGGGATCGAAGACTTTGGCCTGCGCATGGGCGAAACCCGTCAGTTGGAAAACCTCGGTCCCCTGGCCATTGCCCTGCGTGAGGAGCAGACGCTGCGCAAAGCCTGGCAATCGCTGACGCGTCGCCTCGGGCTGACTAACGGATCAATGGTCCTGCGCATTGAAGAAGCGAACGGCGTGGCGATTTTCAGGCAAGAAGTCACGGACAATATGGGGGGCTCCGTGCGCCAGGGGACAGAGCTCGTCACCTGCGTGATTTTCCGGACAATGAAACAGCTGCTGGGTCCTGCCTGGACGCCTCTGAGTGTCTGTTTCACGCACCCTGCGCCAGCCAACCAGGCGAAGCACCGCCATGTGTTTGGTACATCGGTGCGGTTCAATCATGAATTCGACGGCATTGTCTTGGCCACCGCCGATCTGGATACAACGATCCAGTCGTATGACCCATTGATTGCGCGGCACGCACGGGAATTTCTCGATGCAAAACTGGCACAGTCTGACGTCACGATGCCCGACAAGGTCAGGAAACTGATCTTCGCGCTGTTGCCCACGGGCGAGTGCGTAGCCGAAAAAGTGGCCCAGCAGCTTGGTGTGGACCGCAAGACCATGTATCGCCATCTCGCCCACCACGACCAGAGTTACTCATCCATTGTCGATGACGTGCGGATCGATCTGGTGAACCGCTATGTCGTGAACCGCGAGCGATCGCTTTCAGAAATAGCGATTCTCCTGGGCTTCTCTTCCTTGAGTGCCTTTTCGAGATGGTTCTCGGGTCGCTTTGGTTGCAGCGTGTCGACATGGCGTCGCGAGAAGCAACGATCGTAGTCCGGTGCGTCTTCAAAACCAGAGGCAGCACCCGGTGGATTGACCGATCGTCTCAACGAATCCCCCTCGATTCATGAGCAATCCGGCAACAGTGTTTATCCCGCCGACCGATATTTGCGCCCCCACCAAACGCCTAATATCGGCTCTACCCAAGTGAGCAAACCCAGTCGGGCACAGCTTCCTCACGCGGTAAAAACCTTTGCACGACAACGCTTCAACCACGAGGTGAACTTCATGAAACTGCTGAAAATCGCACTCTTGCTAACGCTTGGCACCGCCGGCACCCAGGCCTTTGCAGACGACAGCCACTCGACTGCCGCCACCGGCCAATCACCGGTTGAAACCTACACATACGGCACAAACCTTGATATCAAGCGCGTCATCGAAGTGTCGGAAATCGCCAATGAATGTGCTCCGGTCCCGGCGCGCATGACCTATGAAGATTCCCAAGGCCAGCGCCACACCCTTGAATACCAGGTGATGGGCAGCGGATGCTCGAACGGTTGAGCACTGTATGGACGATGGAGGGTCGACACTCCATGCCTGCAGCGCCAGCCACATCGCTACACAGATGCACCCACAATTTTTTCATCAGACGCCAGTAACCCCGGAATGGAATGCTTCAGGAATTCCACCCAGGTTTTGATCTTTGCATCCACGAACTTGCGTGACGGGTAGATCGCAAACAGGTTCAACTCTTCAAGCCGATACTCCGGCAATACGCGCACCAAAGTCCCCGCCCGCAGGCCCTCGACGGCTGTAGCAATCGGCTGAATGCCAATCCCCATCCCGTTCTTGATCGCGAATGTCATGGCGTCAGCCGTGTTGACGTGAAAGGGAGACACAGGCGTGCTGAACGTTTCCGCCCCAAGCGGGCCTTCAAATACCCAGTTCTCGGCCGGCATGACCGTGTTGACGATGCGCAGGCAATCATGGCCGTCGAGTTCACTCGGCGACCCGGGAATCCCGCGTTCGCTCAGGTACCCCGGCGAAGCGCAGAGAATGCTGTAGGTAATGCCCAACCGCTGGGCGACAAACCCGGAATCGGGCAGGTCCCGCGCCAACACGATCGACATGTCATAGCCCTCCTCCAGCAGGTCCGGCAGCCGATTGGTCACGGTCAGGTCAAACAGCACCGAAGGATAGGTTTCCCGGTAGCGGGCAATGGCGCCGATCACGTAATGGTTGCCAATGGCCGACATGGCATGGATTTTCAGCCGGCCGGCGGGCATGACCTGAGCCGTGCCCGCCTCTGCATCGGCCTCGCGTACTTCCTGCAGAATTCGCTCGCAGCGCTGCAAATAACGCACACCGGCTTCGGTCAATGCCAGGCGTCTGGTCGTCCGGTTGATCAGCCGCGTCTGCAGCCTGGCCTCCAGGCTGGAAACGGCTTTGGAAACGTTGGTCGTGGTGGTGTCCAGCATCGCGGCCGCCGCGGTGAAGCTGCCGCTTTGGGCGACTGCCACGAAACACCGCAGGGTCTGGAAAACATCCATCGTTTTCACCTCAAGGAAAAAGCCAACAGGACGGCCCCGTGACGGACCGCCCCGGCGTCAGGCACTACGGCTTGCGCGCAATGAACCCGGGGACACCGGTTTCAACCACCGAATTGAAGCGTATACGGGTGGTGATGTCTTGTTGAATCTCGATCATGGCCCTGTGCGGCAAGGTCGAGATATCGATATTTTCCCGGATATGACTCGGCGTTGCCGAAGTGGTCAGGAACGCCACCCCACGTTGTACCGACCAGGCCAGTGCCACCTGCGCCGGTGTTTTCTGCAGGCGCCGGGCGATGCCGGTGATCACCGGGTCCTGCAATACATTCGGCTGCATGCCATGCCCCAGTGGGGCAAACGCCAGCACGATAATCCCGTGCTCTTTGCAAAACTCGAGCAACTCCCACTCCGGCAGATAAGGATGGGACTCGACCTGCACCACGGCAGGTTTTATCCGGGCGACGGCGACAATCGCCTTCAGCGCGTCCAGTGTGATATCGGACAGGCCGATGGACCGTGCCCGCCCCTCATCCACCAGACGCTCAAGCGCCCGCCACGTCTCGATCAATGTCACGCCGTTGTCGTAGATGACGTTGCCCTGCCCGTCCCTCGGGTCCTGGTTTTCGCCGGGTTGAAAAGCAAACGGCGTGTGGATCAGGTAGCAGTCGATGTAGTCCACTTGCAGGCGTTGGCAACTGGCTTCGAACGCAGGTTTGACGCGCTCGGGACGGTGGTTGGTATTCCACAGTTTGGTGGTGATGAACAGTTCCTCGCGCCGGACTTTGCCGGCCTCCTGCATCTCCTTCAGCGCTACACCAACCTGCGCTTCGTTGCGATAGCGCTCGGCACAATCGAAATGGCGGAAACCGGCGGCCAGCGCTTCCTTCACCGCTTCGGTCGTGGTGGCGAGATCGCGGAACAAGGTACCGAATCCAACCGCCGGCATCTCGACCGTCCCGTGGTTGAGCGCAAACCGGGTATCGCGCAGGCCGTCGTGAAAGGCTTCATAGGTCATGTGGTTTACTCCAGGCCGCAGCCATTATTGATACGAAGGTTTCTGCCCGTCGCCAGAGGCAACGCGTTGCTCGAAGGCACCGACCGAATTGCCGCCCAGCGCAATGAACAACTGCACGGTGTCGAGGTACTGCGCGGTTTTCACGCGGATCTGTCCCAGCAGTGCCTGTTCATAGGCACGCTCCGCTTCGAGGACTTGGAGAATGCTGTTTTCGCCTTGGGCAAAGGCCTGCTGGTTCAACTGCACACTGGTTTCGGCCGCACGCAAGGCATCGGCCTGGGCGAGGTTTTCCTCGGCGTCATGGTTGATCGCCTGCAAGGTGTCGGCGACCTGCCCGAACGAGGTAATGACCGTCTGCTGGTAACCGGCGAGCGTCGCCTTGTAACCGTCGACGGCTGCCTGCCGTTGCGCCTTGAGCGTTCCGCCATCGAAGAGCGGTCCGGCCAGCCCGGCAGCGAACCCCCAGAGTGCCGCGCCGCCATTGCCGGAAGCCGCCTGAGCCAAGGACGCCGACAGCGTGACGTGGGGATAGAGGTTCGCCGTCGCCACCCCCACTGCTGCGCTGGCCATGTGCAGTTGCGCTTCGGCTTGCAGCACATCCGGCCGGTCGTGGGCCATTTCCGAAGGCAGGCTCACCGGCATGTTCGACGGCAGGACAAACTCGCCGAGGTCGAAGTCGGGAGCGGTCCAGTCCGCCGGCCCCTTACCCGTCAGAATCGACAGCGCATGACGTGCGGCGTCACGCTGTTGAGCGAGGGGCGGCAGCAACGTGCGGTCCTGTGCCAGCCGTGTCTCGGCCAGCGATACATCGATCTGCGTGGTGCTGCCATTGAGGTGGGCCATGCGCACCAGCTCAAGGTTCCTCGTGTCATTGGCCAGCAGCTTTTCCACGGCCTGGATCTGCGCATTGGCGGAGGCCACCAGCAACGCCTGGCTGGCGACGTTGCCGGTCAGGGTCAGGTAGGCCGCTTCGTACCGGTGTTCTTGCAGCTCGGCAAACGCCTGCTGCTGCTCGACCAATCGCTGGTTGCCGCCGAACACATCAAGGTCGAAACCCACCCGGGGTCCAATCGCATAGAAGTTGGAGACCGAGGGCTCCTTGGCGTTGTGTACCCGCTGACGGCCGGCCACGGCGCCGAAATCGACCTGCGGATAGAGCGCACCCTGCGCCGCCGCGACAGAAGAAGCGGCTTGCCGGATCGTGGCATCGGCCGCCACCAGGTCCAGGTTGCCGTCGATGGCGCGACGAACCACGTGATCGAGCTTCGGCGAGCGAAAGGCAGACCACCAATCGCCGCTGACCTTCCTGCCGAGGTCGATCCGTGGGGCGGCACCCTGGGCCAGACGTTGCTCGGCTTGTGGGTCATAGTGCTGCGATGTACTCGCCGCCGGTACTTCATGGTCCGGGCCAACGGTGCAGGCCGTCAGCAATACCAGCACCGACAACGCCGCGAGCTTCGTTTGTATCCAGTAGCGGTTGATGACCAGCGCACAGGATTTCATTTGGCAGACTCCACGAAAACTAATTGGCCGCAACGGGCTTGCGAAGAAACAACACCAGCGGGCTCACCACCAGCATCACCACCATCAGGATCTTGAACTGGTCGATCACGGCGATGAACGCGGCCTGGCCGGTGATCATTTCATTGAGCCCGCCCAGCAACTGCAACGGCGCCGAAGCCAGCGAATGCGCAGCGGCGCGGTACGGCGTCAGGTTGCTGGCCAGCGCCATGTGCATCGCCTGGGTGTTGTTGAAGAAGAACAGCTGCACGATCGCCACCCCCAACGTGCTGCCGTAGACACGGGCCAGATTGAACAGGCCAGTGCCTTCGGGGCGCAGCGTGGGGTCGAGCGTGCTGAACGCGACCTTGCTCACCGCCGGCATCAGGATGCCCAGCCCCGCGCCCTGGATCGCACCGGCGACCGCCACCGGCCACTCGTCCATCAGCGGCGAATAACCGAGCATCAGCCAGTTGGCATAAATCGCCAGGGCGACACCGGCCGCCACGAACAGGCGCCGGTCGAAGCGCTCGGGCAACCGCCCCATCAGCACAAAGGCGCCGACCAGGCCGATGCCACGTGGAATCGTCAGGGCGCCAGTGATGTCCGGCGGGTAACCGAGAATTTCGTCGAGCATCGGCGAGGTCAGGGCCATGGTCGACAACAGCACGAAACCGAGGGCGAAAAAGATCACCGTCGACAACACGAAGTTGCGGTCCTTGAGCAGGCGCTTGTTGAGGAAGTGCACGTTCGAGGTCAGCACATGCACCACGAACAGGTAGATCCCCAGTGCCGACGCCACGGCTTCGAGCCAGATTTCAGGCGCGGCGAACCAGTCCAGCCGCTCACCGCGGTCGAGCAGCATTTGCAGGCTGATCAAGCCGAGGGTGAAGGTGCCGAAGCCGAAGAAATCGAACGCTGGAGCTTTCTCGGCTTTCTTCTCGGTCAACAACAGTGCCGCCACCAGGAAAATGAACGCCGACAGTGGCACGCTGAGATAGAACATCGGCCGCCAGCCAAAATGTTCGGCGATCCAGCCACCGATACTCGGGCCACTGACGATGCCGAACAGCACGATGGCGGTCCAGCTCGCGGCAAATTTTGCCCGCTTGTCCTGCGCCAGGGTTTCCGTGGCAATCGCCATCGACAGCGGTGCCAACAGGCCACTGGCAATGCCTTGAATGATGCGCGCCCCCACGAACTCCAGCGGCGTCGTCGCTGCCGTGGCGAGCAACAAGCCAAGGACGAACAACACCAACGCCGCCTGATACACCCGCTTCAAGCCAAAGCGTGCGGCCAGCCACTGCGCGAGCGGCATGCTGATTGCACTCGCAGCCAGGTACGAAGTGAAAATCCACCCGGCCTGATCGTCGCTCATCGACAGGCTGCCCTGGATCAACCTGAGTGCCGCGTTCGGCAGCGGCAGGTTTGCCGACTGCATATAAGTCGCCAGCAAGGCGGCGAACCTGAGCGAACGCGCACCCTCCCCTCCGGGGCTTACCATCGGTTGGGTGTTCATCAGAAGTTACCTGCGGTCAGCAATGCCTTGAGCGGATGCCACCACGGGCTGCGAAACCGGGTGTCGATCCGCACCGTGGCGCTGGTCCCGGAGAACAGCGGCAGCGCCGGGTCCACTTCGTCGAGCTCAAGCCGCACCGGCACCCGCTGCGTCACCTTGACCCAGTTGCCGGTGGCATTCTCCGGTGGCAGCAGCGCGAAGTCCGACCCGGCCCCCGGGCTCATGCTGGTGACGTGGGCCTTGAACACACGATCCGGGTAGGTGTCGATGCGGATGGTGGCTTCCTGGCCCGGGCGCATGTGGGTCACGTCGGTTTCGCGGAAGTTCGCCTCGATCCAGATCTCGTGACCGGACAACAAGACAAAGGCCGGCGCGCCGTTGTTCACGTAGTTGCCCACCTGCAGGTCGTCGACCTTGGCCACGGTGCCATCCTGCGGCGCATACACCGTGGTGTACGAGAGGTACAACTGCGCCTCGTCGAGCTGCGCCCTGGCCTCGCGAACCGTCGGATGGCTATCGGCATCGATGTCCGGATTGCCGTTCAAGGCCACCACGGTGCTGGCGATCTGTTGTTCGATGGACGCGATCCGTTGCCGCGCCACTTTCACGTCGGTGTCGGCACGTTCGTAAATCGATTTCGAAACGAACTCGGACGCGACCAGTGCTTTCTTGCGGGCAAAATCCTTTTGGTCGAAATCGGCCGACGCTTTCGCCGACTGCAGTTCCGCCTGTTGCTGCTGATAGCTGGCCTTGAGCCCGTCGATACGCAGCCGCGCCACGCTCAGTTGTGCCTGTGCGCGGTCGACGGCGATCTGGAACGGTTTCGGGTCGATCCGGAACAGCACCTGGCCCTTGTGCACCTGCTGGTTGTCTTCGACGGCGATGTCCACCACTTGCCCGGAGATCCGCGCATTGATTGACGCCTTCGCCACCCGGGCGTAAGCGTTATCGGTCGAAACATAAGCCTGCCCCGACACGTAATGGGCATAGCCCAGCGCCACGAAGAGAACGGGAACACCCACCATCAGCCAGGGACGTAATTTCTGTTTCAGCGGTTTCTGGGTGGGCACGCCGGCCGGGTTGGGGCCAGGCTGTCCGAAGGTCTGTGAAGCCGGGATATCGAACGCTTTGGTCATGGTCGGGTACGCCTTTGGCCGGGTAATCGGGCAGGCGTCGGCAGCAAGCGCCGACGGCCCGCAAGTCAATAAATGCTGGAAACAAGCAAGCCCGTGCGCGGCCAGGAGGATCGCTCCCGCCGCGTCGGTTTCGTCGCCGCAACACTCAGTTTGCGCTCGGCTACAACAAACCCTGGCTCAAGGAATTTCTGATTCCTTAATTTTGTGCGATGGTGTAAGAATATCCCTCGACCCACCTCCCCACAAGGATTTTGTACGACATGGCACAAAATAAATCGACAGAGGGCAAAGGCCGTGGCCGCCCTCGGGCATACGACCCGCAGACAGCGTTGCAGCAAGCACTCGGGGTGTTCTGGAACACTGGCTATTCCGGCGCGTCGCTCGACAGCATCGCCACCGCCGCCGGCATGAATCGCCCCAGCCTCTATGCGGCATTCGGCGACAAGCACGCGCTCTATATCAGAGCGCTGGAGCAATATTGGGAATTTGCCGCGGCGTCCATGCACGAGGCGCTGACGGACCTGGAGCTGCCGTTGGCCGAGGCCTTGCAGCGTTTCTACGAGGGGCAGTTATCGATTTATTTTTCGGGCGATGGCCAGCCCCGTGGCTGCTTCGCCATAGGCACGGCAACCACCGAAGCCGTCGAGGACCCGGAGATTCGCGAGGTGCTGTCCGACCGCTTGAGCCGGCTGGATGCCGATCTGGAAGTTCGCCTGCAAGCGGCGAAAAATGCTGGCGAGTTGCAAGGCGATGCCGACCCTGCGGCCCTTGCCGTGCTCGCCTCGTCTCTGCTGCACAGCATTTCGATACGTGCCCGCGCCGGGAAATCCCGAGCCGAGCTGACGGAACTGACGCGCCAGGCGATCAGAGTGATCTGCGGTGGGTGAAAAACTCGAAGATATCCTCGCCGGGCAGTTGGCCGTGATCTTCTGCGGCATCAATCCCGGAATGACTGCCGCCGCCCAGGGGCATCATTTTGCCGGGCGCGGCAATCGCTTCTGGCGCACGCTGCATCTCGCCGGGTTTACCCCCGAGCAAGTGCGGCCGGAAAACGATCGGACGATCTTGCAGTACCAATGCGGATTGACCGCAGTGGTCGAACGGCCGACGGCCAGTGCGGATCAGTTGTCGTTGCACGAGTTCAGCGCCATCGCAGCAGGCTTCGAACAGAAAATCGCACGTCATGCGCCGCGTTTCGTCGCGTTTCTGGGCAAGGCGGCCTATTGCGCACTGTCCGGTCGGCGGGACATTGCCTGGGGCCTGCAACCGAAAACCTTCGGCAACGCTTCAGTCTGGATCCTGCCCAACCCCAGCGGCAGAAATCGTGGGTTCAGCCTGGAGCAACTGGTCACGGCGTACCGCGAACTGCGCCTGGCCGTCGACGAAAACCGGCCGGGGTAATCACCCCGGTGGAATCGTCGCGAGCACACCGATCAGAATGGTCAACAGCAAAAAGCCGCCGAGAAAAATCGTCATCTTGGCCATAGGGCCTCCCACACTATGAATTGGCGGTACAGGGGCGTCTTGCGCTGCCCCAACGGCGTACCGAAGACTTATTGTGGGCTGGCGGCTGTATTCGTTACAGAGGCAGATCGCCCTGAAAAATACGGATCAGATTCGCTTTCAGGTTGTATTTCCGGGCGTTTTGCCGGGAAGAGTTTACGGGCGACGTCCACAAACGGCGTGACGATCAGACCCTGCATCGTCAGGTAACGCTCGTGATCCTGCTCACCGGTGCCGAAGTGAAGGGTCTCGGGCCTGGACTGCGTGACGTAGAGCGTGCCGAACATCCAGTCCCACAGCGACAGGTTGATGCCGAAGTTCTTGTTGAAGTGTCGCGGCGCATCACTGTGATGAATCTGGTGTTGCGCCGGGCTGCTCAGCACCCGCTCAAGCACCGGCCCGAAGGAAAACCAGACATGGCTGTGGCGCAGGTTGGCCGCCAGGCTATTGAAGATGAACACCATGTACGTCACGCCAAATAGCGTATAGCGGCTGATCTCCCCGCCGCAGGCGTACCAGAAGACTCCGGCAAACGCGCTTACACAGACGATGTCGGTGAGCTTTTCCACCACCTCTTCCAGAAAGTGCACCCGGCTGGCCGTCGCCGGCACCAGCACGGGCGCCGAATGATGGACTTTGTGGAAAGCCCACAGATAGCGCGAATGAAAAGCGCGATGGCCCCAGTAATGGCTGAAATCCTTGACCAGGAAAACGCCCAGCCCATAAAGCAGGGTCAGCGCCAGGTTCTCCTCCACTTGCGTGCGCGCACCCCACAGGTTGGTGAAGAACGCGATGTAGTCCGCTGAACGCAAGACGTACGGGTCGACCAGGCCGACGATGGGCAGCACCAGGACAACCTTGAGGACGGCGAGAACAAAGTAGTAGCGGTAGTCGAGCAGCGCCGAGCGATGCAGATACACACGGCAGCCGCCGATGAACTGCCCGAATGAGCGCGCGTCGGTCAGGCCCCGGGATTTGCGCCAGCGAAACAGGCCATAAGCGACGCCGTAAGACATGCAGAGAAAGGATAGACCGAGCCGACCGTTGAAGTCGAAAATGCCCAGGAACTGCCCGGTGACCGGTTCGATCACCCACTTGAGTATATGAAGATGGATAGTGGCAAGAACATCCATACCAGACTGCCCGACAAAAATGGAAGGGCAATAGTAAATGAGAATGAGTCTTTAGTGTGTTGAATTATGCCCAGCGGTTATCCACCCAGCGCAATGATTGCAAGGATCAGCACGGCCCCCGTGGCGGCCATGATCACCCCGCCCTGCCATTGCGTGGCGCCTGCGTATCTGGCGAGCATCCAGCCTGCGATGAACAGCACCACGAGCCCGATCAGGTTGGACAGGCGAATGGCGAGTGCAGTCTGGTCGAGCAGTATGAACGGCACCACCAGCGGAAATGTCGAGCACACCACCAACAGGAAAACACCGAGAGCCCCCTTGAAGTCGTTCCAGCCAAGACCGGCCCTGATCGGCAAGGGGGGCTGCTCGAGCAGCCGACGACGCAACAATTCCAGGCCCTCGCTACCGGCCGCCGTCGCGAATTGCATCGGCAACACTTGCGCAACGAGTGCCTGACCGGCCTCGGCGTCCGTGCCATTGCGCAGGTCGAGGTACAGCTTGATCCGGCGCGTGCGCTCGACCAGTGCGCGCAACAGATACATGATCGCATCGGCCAGTCCCCAGGCGAGATTGCATCCGAGCGCGGCAATCATCATCGTGCGTTCGGCCGCCTGGTCTGCCGTGGACACGCTGATGGTACCGGTGAACGTCATGGCCATCAGCAGGCCGAAGATCACCTCGGTAATGCGCTCGACAGGGTCAAGTACAGGCGCCCTTTCGAATTGACCATTGGTTTGCATGAATTCACCTCGCCAGGATCTGTCGGCACGATATCGGTCAACGCTGCGTCCAGGCACCGAGTGTTCAAGTTGGATAGCCGCGTTTCCGTCAAGTGTAGATTGAACGGCTACACTCATGCGCACACGTCACCTGTTTCAAAAGGAGCGATTCATGCTTGATTACTTCGCGCTGGGCATACTGATATTTGTCGGGCTCGTCTTGTTCTACGGGATCATCGTGCTCCATGACATCCCCTATGAAATTTCCGTTCACCGCAACCACCCTCACCAGGATGCGATCCACGCCACCGGCTGGGTCAGCCTGTTCACCCTGCATGCGCTCTGGCCGTTCCTGTGGATCTGGGCGATGGCCTATCGAGAGGACCGGGGCTGGGGTTTCAGTGACGGACACTCAGCAAAAAGCCATGTGGTGCACCTCGAACAACAGGTCGCCGAACTGCAAGGGCGGATCGAGCGCCTCGAGGCGACAACGGGCACGGCACAGACCAGGCTGCCAACGGACAATCAAGGCGAGGGCCTCTGAGCCATGGATCTTTTACTCATTCTGACGTATGCCGCACTCTGCGTTGCCATCTTCAAGATCTTCCGCATCCCCCTGAACAAATGGACGGTACCCACGGCGGTACTGGGCGGGATCGTGATCATCGGCGCGCTGATTTTCACCATGAACTACAATCACCCCTACTCCGAGGTGGCGCGTACCTATTTCGTATCGGTGCCGGTGATACCCGTGGTCAGCGGCCAGGTGATCGACGTGCCGGTGAAATCCAACCAGCCCCTGGAAAAAGGCGATGTGCTGTTTACCATCGATCCCGCGCCTTTCGAATACCGGGTCAGATCCCTCAAGGCACAACTGATTTCCGCCCAGGCCGATCGCGCGCGGATCACCGAGTTGATGAAGCGCAACTTCGGCACCCAACGGGAACTGGACGTCGTGGTCGCTCGCAGTGATGACCTGAAGGCACAACTGGACAACGCGCAGTACGAACTCGACAACACCACGGTCCGTGCGCCGAGCAAAGGCTTCGTCACCCATGTTTCGCTGCGTCCGGGCATGATGGCGACCAAGTTGCCGCTGCGCCCCTCGATGGTCTTCATTCCTGACGAAGGGCACTACTTCGCCGCGTGGATGCGCCAGAACAGCCTGTTGCGCCTGACCGAGGGCGACGAAGCCGAAGTCGCCTTCGACGGCATTCCCGGGCGAGTGTTCGAAGGCAAGGTCAAAACCGTGGTTTCGGTCATCGCCGAAGGCCAGGTTCAACCTTCGGGCACGCTGATCGGCTTCACCGGTTCACCACCGGCCGGCCGGGTCCCGGTGATCATTGAAATCACCGACCCCGACTATGCCCAGTACAGCAGCCTGATGCCCGGCGGGTCTTATGGCCAGGCGGCGTTGTACAGTCAGCATTTCCATCACATCGCGATGATGCGCAAGATCCTTCTGCGCATGGCGGCATGGATGAACTACATCTTTCCGTTCCACTAACCCGGCAGCACCGGCACTGGTTCAATCCTTGAATTTGCAGGAGCGAGCTTGCTCGCGATGGACTCAAGAGCGCCGCGTTTATTCAGTAAACACGCGGCATCGTTGACGACCATCGCGAGCGAGCTCGCTCCTACAGGTCGCGGTGCTTTCGGTATCGGGAGTTGTTGAGTGTGGCAACGAGGTTCGGCGCTAGAGTATCCAGCCAAGCAGCAGATGAGAGGCAATCCACGGAGACGCCTGGGCCACCCCCCATGCCAACAGGGCGCACACGAACAGGTAGCCCGCAACGAACCTGAATGTCGAGTCCTTTTCCATGCCACCCTCCCGCCTTGATAGCCATGCCGGGCGTTCAATGCGAATGTGCAACCCTTGGGACGCCCGTGAAAGTTACGATTGCAAGAACGGTTTTCAGTTCCATCGGCGTACAAATCAGGAAAACATGACGTCTACTTCATCCTCGGCTAACGGGCCTCGACTGCCACGTCAGGCTGCCGGCGTACCTGATTGCGCCCGTTGCGCTTGGCCTGGTACAGCGCGTCGTCGGCGCGGGTCACCAGGCTTTCCGGGGTGTCGCCGGGTTGTGCATGGGCCACGCCGAACGACGCAGTGACGGTGTCCAGCACGGTGTCGGTGCCGCGGGCCTTGACCCGCAGCGCCTGGATTTTCAGGCGCAGGCGCTCGGCAAAAGCGTCGGCAGCCGCCAGATCCGGGCAATCCTTGAGCACCACACAGAATTCTTCACCGCCATAACGCGCGGCAAAGGCCTCGGCCGGCAGCGAATCGCGCAACACCTGGGCGACATGCTGAAGCACCCGGTCGCCCAAGGGATGGCCGTACTGGTCGTTGAATTGCTTGAAGTGGTCGATATCCAGCATCACCAGCGCCACGCCAGGCGCCGCGTTGCTCATTGCCTGTTCCAGCTTGCGGTTGAAGGTGGCACGGTTGAGCAGTTCGGTCAGGCCATCGAGGGTCGCTGCCAATTGGGCGCGCTCCAGCTTGTCCCGCAGGCTCTTGATTTCGTGCTGTGCGGACTGCAACTGGGCGAGGAAATGCTCCTGCTGACTCTGCATGAGCTGGGTGCTCTTTTGCAGCTGGGTCAGGATCCCCGGCAAGCGCTCGCTGGTCGGCTCTTCAAGCATTTGCAGGTATTGGCCGAGGCTGGCCTGGAAATTCCGATTGCCCTTCACGCTGCGCGAAACATCGCGCTCCATATCATCAACCAGATTGATCGCTTCCTGTTGCCCGGAGCGGGCGTCCGCCAGCTCATCACGGATGATGTACTCGCGAAACAATTTGGCGGCGGACTCCGCAGGAAAGTAGTCGAAATCGTTGACGACCCGGTCCAGGTGCCGATTGAGTTCCGGCTCCTGGCCTTTGCTGTAGGTGTACCAGAGCGCGTAATGCACCGGATTGGGCGGAATGTTGTGACGAACCATCAGTGGCACTGCCTGCTTGAGCAATGCCGCTGCCTCGCGGGAGTCTTCTGGATACAGCGCTAGAACAGTCGCACGTGTGTCTGATTGGCTCATGGCTTCACTGTGGTTGTTTTTATTTGGCGATTGGCAAACTCGCTGAGCATAACCATACGCCCGAAAATCGGCCATCATGACTTGCGACACAACGCACATTATTTATTGGACGCCAGTACTCGGTCGAAGCCTGAGCCGGGCTCAAACCACCGACATTTTTTCAGTCAGGTTCTGCTGCATGTAAGCCAGGAAACGCCGCTGGAACAGCATTGTATGCTCATGCGCCGCCCGTTCGGCCTCATCGGGCTTGCGTTCGGCAATGGCATTGACGATGTCATCGTGATCGCGTCCGATTGCCGTGGAGCTGCTGGCCGCACTGATGATGTAGTCGAAGTGCAAATGCAGCAGGCGCTGGCCTTCGCCCAAGAGTTTTTCATAGTAGTTGATGAAGTACGGATTCTTCCCGGCTTCGGCAATTGCCATGTGCAGGGCTTTGTTGGTTTCGGACATGGCCTGAAAATCGCCCGTACTGACCGCTTCGAGGTAAGCGGCATCGGCAGCACGTATGCGCGCCAGATCGTCGTCCGAGCGCTGCAGTGCCGCGAGACGGGTCACGGCTCGCTGAATCAGGTCCAGGGCCGAAATATAGTTGGGGAATTCTTCGATTTCGAACGGAGTCACCAACAGCGTGCGGTTAGGCAATATGGTGACCAGGCCCTCGCTGATCAAACGGGCAAGCGCGTCACGCACTGGAGAGCGGGAAAGACCAAACTGTGCGGCCAGAGACACTTCGTCCAGAGGCGTGCCGGGCTTGAGTTTCAGCGTCAGGATCTGCTTGCGCAACTCTTCGTAGATATAGCGACCGCCATGGCGTTTGGTACCACTGGTAGCTTCAGGCGTTTCTTTGCTCATAGGGTCATGCTCTCGGCAGTGCAGGCCAGTCATCCGGCCAGCCTGCAACTTTAACATCCGGCCGGGGATAGTTAAAAACCCTCCCCCCAGGTATCGCTCAGCATAAAACCGGCTGTCAATGGGTCGTCCGGATCGACCCCGATCTGATGCAGCCCATAGATCCACGCTCGTCCAGTGACCCTGGGCAAAACCGCCGGTTTTCCGGCCACTTCCGTCAGCCCCAGCAACTCAACCTGAAACTCGCCGCCAATGGTCGAGCGCGAGACGAGCTTATCCCCCACTTCAACCAGATTTCGTGCACGCAAAGTTGCCAGGTTCGCCGAGCTGCCCGTGCCGCATGGCGAACGGTCGACCCTTCCGGGCGGCAGTGTGGTGCAGGTCTGGTAGGTGAGCCGGTCCACACGGTTACGGAACATCACATACGCTACCTCGTTGAGTTCCTTGAACAACGGGTGACACACCTTCACTTGCTCATTGATCAGGGCTTTCAGACGAACACCTTGAGTCGCCAGTTGACGGGCGTTCTCCGGGGCGATGGTCAAGCCGACCTGATCTACGTCCACCAGCGCGTAATAGACTCCACCAAACGCAATATCTGCTTTGATCAAGCCAAAGTCTGCGGTCTCGATCGGTGCATCCAGCTGTTCGACAAAAGACGGCACCATATCCAGCGAAACGCTCTGGCAACGCCCGTCCGAGCACTGGGCTCGGGCGGTCACCAGACCCGCCGGGGTGTCCAGCAAAACCGTCGTCACTGGCTCGACCATCTCCAGCATCCCGAGCTCCAGCAGTGCGGTGACCACACAAATGCAGTTGCTGCCGGACATAGGGTGAGCCTTATCCGCCTGCAGCACGATAAAGCCAGCGTGTGCTTCGGGTCGGGTCGGTGGCAGCAGCAGGTTCACCGACATTTGCAGACAACCGCGCGGCTCCAGGATCACCAGGCGCCTCAAGCTGTCGTCGACTTCGTTGATGTAGTTCATCTTGTCCAGCATGGTCTTGCCGGGGATATCAATGACTCCGCCAGTGATGACCTTGCCGATCTCGCCTTCACAATGCACATCGGCCATTTGCAGCGTCTTCTTCCAGCGCATGACAGCTCCTTTACTTGATGTACCAACCCCAGGGCTGCTCGCTGTCATAGCGAGTGATCTGCTTGGTTTCCAGGTAATTGTTCAAGCCCCACTCACCTAACTCACGCCCGATACCGCTTTGCTTGTAGCCGCCCCAAGGGGCTTCGGTGAAAGTCGGTTGGGAGCAATTGATCCAGACGATACCCGCTCGCAGTCGGCGGGCAACACGCTCGGCACGTGCAAGATCATGGGACATCACAGCAGCAGCGAGCCCGAAGCGCGAGTCGTTGGCGCTGCGCAATGCATCGGCTTCGTCATCGAATGGCCGTACGCACACCACGGGGCCGAAGATTTCCTCTTTCCAGATCCAGCTGTCCTCCGGCACGTCGGCAAAAATCGCCGGAGTCAGGAAGTAGCCTTTCTCGCAATTCGCCGGACGGGTACCACCGGCAAGCAGAGTCGCACCCTCCTCCCGGCCACGGGCGATGGCCGCCAGCACTTTGTCATACTGGCCACGATTGACCAGCGGACCAAGCAGTACGCCATCGTCCATGCCATTGCCTATGCTGACCCGTTGGGTCTGCTCCACCAGTCGCTTGAGCAGTGGCTCGTACAGATCACGCTGCACCAGCACCCTTGAAGTCGCCGAACACACTTGCCCCTGGTTCCAGAAGATCCCGAACATGATCCACTCAACCGCGGCTTCTATATCGCTGTCGCAAAAGATGATGAACGGCGACTTGCCCCCCAACTCCAGGCTGATGTTTTTGATGTCGCGGGCGGCGGCCTGCATGATCCGCGTACCGGTTGGCACGCTGCCGGTGAATGCCAGTTTGTCAATACCGGGATGTTCGCTCAGTGGTGCGCCGGCATCCGGGCCAAGGCCGGTCACGACATTAAGTACGCCAGCAGGCAAACCTGCCTGATGGGCAATATCGGCCAGCTCCAGGGCGGTCAACGGGGTCAGTTCCGACGGTTTGAGCACCATGCAGCAGCCGGTGGCCAATGCCGGCGCGACTTTCCAGGCGGCCATCAGCATCGGGAAGTTCCAGGGAATGATCGCCCCGGCGACACCCACCGGTTCCTTGCGCGCGATAGACGTGAAGCGCTCATCGGCGAGGGAAATGTTCTGCTCACGATGGCCATCAAGGTCATCGGCCAGATCGGCATAAAAATCAAAGCAGCCTGCGGTATCGGCAATGTCCCACTGGGCTTCGGGCAACGGTTTGCCGTTGTCTCGCACCTCAAGCTCTGCCAGTTTGTCCTGACGCTCACGGATGCCATTGGCGATAGCTCGCAAAATCGTCGCACGTTCGGCCCCGGTCATTTGCGGCCATGGACCTTCGTCAAAAGCACGGCGCGCGGAACTGACGGCCAGGTCGATATCGTCTGCAGTGGCTGCAGCGACCTGGGTGATCACTGACTCATCGCTTGGATCGAGTGTGTCAAAGGTGCCGCCATTCTTGGGGCGTACCCACTGGCCGTCGATATAGAGCTGGTCATAGGATTTCATGCGTGGCCTCCAACAAGGGCAAAGCGCTGGGCGCTAAAAGGGGTCAGGTCCTGAGCAGGCTTTCGTCCGGCAACCAGGTCGGTAATCAGTCGTCCCGTGGTGGCACCCAACGTCAGGCCGAGCTGACCATGACCGAACGCCAGGAACACATTCGACAGTCGGGTGCTGCGATCAATGACCGGTTTGGTGTCGGGCAAAAACGGGCGATAGCCGACTCCGTACTCGACGTTGTCCAGTTGTAACCGGGGAAGAATTTTTCGCGCTTTCTCAAGAATGATGTCGGCGCGCTTGAAGTTCGGCTCGGCGTTCGGGCCTGCAAACTCGATGGTGCCGCCAATCTGTAAACCACGGGACATCGGGCTGAAGCAGAATCCGCCGTCGGCATAAATCACCGAGTGACGAATCTCCACGCCCGGGGTGGGCAGCAAAACCTGATAACCAGCGATTCCGGCCAGTGGTACCTGCGTTCCAATCTGCTCGAAAAAATGTCGCGAGCCAGTGCCGGCGGCAATCACCACATGATCCGCTGCGTAGCGTTGACCATCGCCGAGGGTGACGCCGCTGGCACGGTCGGCCACCTCATCAATCCGTTTGACCTGGCCGCGTATGCGAACGCCGCCCTGATCGAGAAAGCTTTGCGTCAATGCGGCAATAAAGCCTTTGGTATCGCTGACCGCGCGCCAGTCTGAAAACAGCAGGCCATGGCTGAACTTGCCAGCCAATGACGGTTCGAGATCCGAGATGGCAATCGCGTCCAGCACTTCGGACTTGAAACCCAGTGCCTGACGCAGCGCCAGATGCTCACGTTCGTGTTCGATGCCCGCCGGAGTATCGAACACCTCGATGATCGGCCGTTGCCCCATCAGGGTCTTGTCCGGGCAAGCCTCCAACAAAGGCGCATAGTCCTCGTAGACATGGTGCGTCAGGGTCGCCATATCTTCGGAGATTTCGACAATTTTCGCATGCCGGGCACAGGCCAGAAACCGCAGGAACCACGGCAGGATACCGGGCAAGGCGCCGGGCCTGAGCGCCAGCGGCCCCTTCTGGTCGAGCAGCCAGCCGGGGATTTTTTTCAGGATGCCGGGCTTGGATAGCGGAATCACTTCACTGACCGCCATTTGCCCACAGCTCCATTTAGCAGTGCTGTCGCCCGCGGCGGCCGGGTCGATCAGGGTCACTGCATAGCCTTCGCGCTGCAGGTAAAGGGCACAACAGACGCCGACGATACCACCGCCGACCACGACAGCCTTCTCTCCGGGAAAGGGTGCTTGTGCAACGGGCTGTGCAGGTGTCATAGGGAAGTCTCTTGAGCAGAGGCTGGAGCGGCATAATCTTCCAGACTGAAGCCGTCCCACCAGGGTTGGGTATCGTCGACAATAAACTCGGCACGCCCGGTGATCCATGCCCTTCCTTCAATGCTGGGGCGAATCGCGGCACTGCCGTCTTCCAATTGCAGCGTCCGGGCTACACGACCGACGAAAAAACTGCCGATCAGGCTTTCATGGCGATAAGCGCCATCTTCGGCCAACCACCCCCGGGAAAAACGCTGGGCGACCCGGGCCGAGCTGCCGGTGCCGCATGGCGAACGGTCAATCAGGCTGTCACCTGCAATCACCACGGCCCGACCCTGGGATTCGGATGACAATGGCGCACCGGTCCACATGCAATGCTTGACGCCCCGGATGGCCGGATTTTCCGGGTGGACCACATCCACAGACCGGTTGACCAGTTCCTGCATCTGCCGGCCCATTTCCAGCAACTGCTGCGCGCTGAAATGCTCACAACCCGGGTAGTTGGGCTGCACTTCGATAATCGGATAAAAGTTGCCGCCGTAGGCGATGTCGATCTTCAACTGCCCCAACGGCGGGAAGTCGATCGTCAGGTCACGGTACAACAAGAACGACGGCACATTGGTGAAGCATACCGAAGTGACTTTGTCGCCATCGCGTACATAAGTCGCGTGGATCTGCCCAGCTGGAACATCCACCACCACGGTGCCGGGGACTTTTGGCTCGATCAAGCCGGCCTCCAGCGCAAAGGTAATTGAGCCCAAGGTGGCATGACCGCACATCGGCAGGCAGCCGGAAGTCTCGACAAACAACAGGCTGAAGTCACTGTCAGAGCGCATCGGCGGGTAGAAAATCGTACCTGACATGTGCGAATGGCCACGGGGCTCGAGCATCAGGCTACGGCGAATCCAGTCGAAGTTGGCCACGAAATACTCACGCCGCTCGCTCATGGTTCGGCCCTCGAGCGTTGGCGCTCCGGCAATCACCATTCGCACCGGCATGCCTTCGGTATGGCCTTCAATACTGCTGAAAACGTGTCGGGGCATCTCACTCTCTCCTGTCAAGCCACATCAGCCGGTCGTGGCGACTGATGTGGCAGGCAACATCAGCCTTGGGCCAGCTCGAAAGCCTTGCGGAAGCTGGCTTTTTCGTCGTCCGTCAAGGGTTGCAGCGGCATGCGCGCGGCGCCAGCATCGAAGCCTGCCAGCTCACAGCCGTACTTGACCTTCTGGATAAACTTGCCGGACTCCATATCCGCCAGCACCGGGAACAGCGAACGCACGATGGCCTGGGCACCGCTCAGGTCGCCACTGGTGTACTTGGTGTAAAAATCACAGACCTGTTGCGTCAGGCAGTTGGCCGGGCCGCAGATCCAGCTGCTCGCGCCCCATAGGAAGAAGTCCAGCGCCTGGTCATCGGAACCGCAGGACAACTGATAGCTATCTTTGTAGGTGTTGCCGATTTCGATGGCACGCAGCAGGTTGCCGCTGCTTTCCTTGATCGCAATTACGCGCTTGTTGTCCTTGAATGCATCCAGCACACCGAAGCCAACCTCAACGTTGGTACGCACCGGGTAGTTGTATAACACCAGGTCGATATCGGGCACGGCATCAAGAATGGCCTGGTAGTGACCAACCAGCTCTTCCTGGGACGGCAGAGCGTAGTAAGGCGGCGCGATCAACAGGTTGGTGTAGCCCGCATCACGGGTCTGCTTGACCTGCTCGATGACCTCGCGGGTGCAGGAGCCATTGGCACCGGCAATCAGTACGCCACGATCTCCTACTACTTCACGCACGGTGGCCAGAATCTGCCGGCGCTCTTCATTGGTCAGCGCGTAGTACTCACCGGTGGAGCCCAGTGGCACGAAGCCTGTGACGCCAGCCTTGAGTTGATACTCGATGATGTTGCCGAGCATGTCGTAATTGACCTTGCCGGCCTTGTCGAACGGTGTGACCAGAGCAGGCAGGATGCCTTTGAGTTGAGTCATTGCAGACGCTCCACGGATTTGGATACGAGGGTTTGGGTTAGTACGCATAACGACGCAGCATCCGCGTCTCGACCACGCCAACCAGCCGGGTCAACGGGAACGCCACGAGGAAATAGATGACCGCCACCGCAGAGAGAAACTCAACAGGCCGTGCGGTGCTGTTGGAAATGTTTTGGCCGACGAACATCAGATCGGCGATGCCCACAGAGGAAATCAGTGCGCTTTCCTTGAACAGTGAAACCACGTTGGAAAGCAGCGGCGGAATACCCCGGAGCAAAGCCTGGGGGAACACCACGAAAATCGTTTTGTTCCACGAGGCCAGACCCAGCGCAACGCAAGCGTCATGCTGTTCGCCTGCAATGGATTTGAGCGCGCCGCGGAAGGTCTCACTGGTGATCGCCGTCATGTACAGGGTCAGCGCCAACAACACCGACACGTAGGGCGGGATGTCGATGCCGAACACCACCGGAAAACAGAAGAACACCCAGAACAACTGGATCAGCAGTGGTGTGCCACGGAACAGTTCCACATAAAGGCCGGCCGGAATGCTCAGCCAGCGACTCCGAGAAGCGCGCAACAGGCTCAAGAGAAAACCGCACAAGCTACCCAGGATCGCGCACCCCACGGTGAACACCAGGGTCAGCGCCAGCCCTTGCAGCAAGGCTTGCCAATAAGAAAACACCACCGAAAAATCAAGATTCATGACAGCCTCCTCAGCGCGCGAGCGCAGTGTCCTGACGGCGTTCCAGCCATTGCACGAACTGAGCGATGGGTAATGACAGGACGAAGTAGATGAGCGCGATCAGCGAATACGTTTCCAGCGGGCGGTAGGCTTCGGTGGCGATACTCTTGCCGACGTACATCAGGTCGCCCACTGCGACGATTGCCACCAGCGCACTTTGCTGAAGGATCGAGATGCCATTGGTCATCAACACCGGAACGGCACTGCGTAGTGCTTGCGGAAGAATCACGTAGAGCGTGCGTTGCCATGGGCGCAGACCTAATGCAATGCTGGCATCCAGATGTTCATGGGGCACCGCCTGCACCCCCGCCCGGTAGGCCTCGGCATTGAACGCGGTGAGGTTCAGCCCCAGGGCCAACACGCCCATGGTGATGGGGTCGATGAACACGTCGAACAGCATTGGCACGCAGTAGAAAAACCAGACGATCTGCAACAGCACCGGCGTACAACGGAAGAATTCGATGAAAAGCTGCGCCGGCCAGCGCAGGAAAAACCATCGACTCAAGGTCAACAGGCACAAGCCAAAACCCATCACCAGCCCAACGATGTTAGACACCAGCGCCAGTTGCAAGGTGACCTTCAATCCGTCCCATAGCAGGCCGAAATTGCCCTGGAGAAAGCTGAAATCAAATTGATAGTTCATGGTCCGGATCCTCAATCCAGGTGCAGCACTTTTTCCAGGAACTCGCGGGTGCGGGGTTCCCTTGGTTGAGTGAACAACTGGTCGGGATGGCCTTGCTCGACCACTTTGCCGTTGGCGCAGAAAACCACACGGGTGGCGATGTGACGGGCGAAGTGCATGTCGTGGGTGACGATGATCATCGCCATCTTCTGTTCGGCCAGTTGCAGCATCACGTTCTGCACTTCGATGACCATCTCGGGATCGAGCGCGGAAGTGACTTCGTCGAACAGCATCAGTTTGGGTTCCAACATCAGAGCCCGGGCAATCGCCACCCGCTGTTTCTGGCCGCCAGACAATTGGCTGGGATAAACGTTGAGTTTGCTTTCCAGGCCGAGTCGGGCCAGCAGTACTCGAGCCTTTTCGGTTGCCTGCATGCGAGACAGGCCATGCACTTTCATCGGTGCCAGGATCAGATTGCCCAACACCGAAAGGTGCGGAAACAAGGTGTAATGCTGGAACACCATGCCCACCTGGGTTTGCAGCGAGCAGTCCATCGGCTTGCCTTTGCCCCGGACATTGCCGTCGATGTATGGCTTGCCCTGAAAACGGATGGTCCCGCCCTGAATGCTTTCGAGTCCCATCAGGACCCGCAGCAAAGAGCTCTTGCCGCTACCGCTGGGCCCGATGATGACCAGTCGGTCGTCGGCCCGCATGTCCAGGTCAAAGTGATCCATCACCACCAGGTTTTCGCCGTAGGTTTTGTAGACATCGCGCAGTTGGATGAACTCACTGCTCTTCGTTTCGCAGGCATGAGGAGGCCGTGACGGCACCGCCGCCAGATTGGAAGCTTTCATCGAACATTCTCCGGGAGCGCGCAGCCCGCTGCGCGCTCGGCATCGGCGGGGTTTACTGAGGGGTTTTTTCGGCGTTGGCCAATTGCGAGGCTTTGTCGACCAGGGCGTCGATTTCACCTGTCTCACGGCGCTGAGAAAGGTAGATGTTCAACGTCTGCAAGTCGGCTGCACTCACATCCCGGCGCACACCGAACGCCACGCCTTGCTTGGCCAGCGCAGGTTTTGGCAGCACTTCCCTGGTCCAGCCAGGGTTGGCCACAGCGAACAGATGGTTGGTGTCGCTGGCATCGACCAGCACGTCAGCGCGTTTGGACATCACGGCCAGCCGCACCTCGTCCATGCCGGGCAGGCGCATGATCTTGCCTTGCTTGATCACTGCCGAAATGGCTTTGTCCTGAGCGGTGCCGGACATTACGGCAAAGGTCACGTCAGGCTTGTCGAAATCGCCGAGGGTATTGCCAGCACTGGCCAGTTTCGAGTTGTCCTTGTTGATCACCAACGAGACCTGATAGTCCGTCGCCGGCACCGAAAAGCTGACAGCCAAAGCGCGTTCAGGCGTCTGGTTGAGTGCCATGGCCATGTCCCATTTACCACCTTGCAGGCCCGCAACGAGGTTGTCCCAGTTGGTGTCGACAAACTCGACTTTGACCTTCAACACCTTCTCACCGAAGTCGCGGCACAGATCCACGAAGTAACCGCTGTATTCACCAGAGCGAGCATCGCGCATGACGTAAGGCGCGGCGACGGCTGCTCCACAACGCAGGACGCCTGCTTTCTGAATGTCTTTCCAGAGTGAAACTTCAGCCGCCTGGGCTGGGACCTGAGTGAGCAGCGCGCCAATAGCGGAAGCACAAACGAGCATGTTGCGGATGGTGCGAGGAAGGAACCGAGACATTTTGACCTCTCCGATAATTTCGTTCTTGTAGGCAGGAAGGTACAAATCTACAACCATGTACGCCGTCATGTGTGCAGCGATGTATGCAGAGTAGTTTTGAACGAATTGAACTGTCAACACGCGTCAGAAAATTTTTTCAAAAAGATGACTGAGCGGTCGCACAACGACTTTGGAGGAAGGTGAATGAGAGAGCAGCGGGGAAAGGATCGCGGGCCATGGCTGGAACGACTGTCAGGCATGCCATGAATGCAAAAAGCTGCCGGGGCATTGATCCTTTGAAGTCAAAAGATCGCAGCCAGCGGCAGCTCCTGCGGGTAGAGCGTTCGGTGGTGTAAGGAATTAACGGGCAGGCATCAACCCGGCCATGGTCTGGCGCCGACGATAAGCCGTGTCACGGTTGGCCAGCCAGTAGTACAGCGGCGTGGTGACCACCAGACCAACCAGCCAGGACAGATCCGCACCGTCGATATGCACCGCCACGGGCCCGGTGTAGATCGGCGTGTTCATGAACGGAATCTGCACCACGATGCCGATGGCGTAGGCCAGCAGCGCCTGCGGATTGAAGCGGCCATAGATACCGCCGTCGACGCGGAAGATCGAGGCGATGTCGTAGTCACCCTTGTGGATCGCGTAGAAGTCGATGAGGTTGATCGCGGTCCAGGGCACCAGCACCACCAGCAACGCCAGTACCAGGTCGACGAAGTGCCCGATGAAGTCCGCCGAGGCGCCGATGGCCGCCACGCAGCAACCAGCCAGGATGATCAGCGACAGCACCGCCCGGCTTTGCGCCGTCGGAATCCAGCGATGGGCGAAGGTTTGCAGCAAGGTGATCACCGACAGCACGGCGCCATACAGGTTCAGGGCGTTATGGCTGATTACGCTGAGCAGGAACAGCACAAGCATCAACGGGCCGATGGCACCGGTTGCAAGCTTCACGGCGTCCATGGTGTCCATGCCCACTGGCGTTGCCAGCACGGCAACGGCGCCGAACACGAACGACAGGATCGAGCCCAGCGACGAGCCGAGGTAGGTCGCCCAGAAGGTCGAGCTGACTTTCACGTCCTTGGGCAGGTAACGCGAGTAGTCGGACACGTAAGGCGCGAACGCGATCTGCCAGAGCGCTGCCAGCGACACCGTGGCCAGCCAGCCGGAGATGTTGAAACTGCCGCGGGTCAGGAAGTCATCGGTCTGCACGTGGGTCAGGATGTAGCCGAAGCCCAGCACGATGCCCAGCCCCAGCACCCAGGTGCCGATGCGGTTGAGCACATGGATGAAGCGGTAGCCGATGATGCCGATGATCCCCGAACCGAGGCCGCCGAGGACGATGCCGACCGATACCGGCACACTCTCGACCACGCCATGCAGCGACTTGCCGGCCAGGACGATGTTGGAGGCGAAGAAACCGATGTACATCACGCCGGCAATCACCACCACCAGCAACGCGCCCAATGAACCGAACTGTGCGCGACTCTGGATCATCTGCGGAATGCCCATTTGCGGGCCTTGCGCCGAGTGCAACGCCATCAGCACACCGCCGACCAGATGGCCAACGATGATGGCGACAATGCCCCAGACCAGGTTCAGGTGGAACAACTGCACGCCGAGCGCGCCGGTGACGATGGGCAACGGCGCGATATTGCCGCCGAACCACAGGGTGAACAGATCTTTGACCTTTCCGTGGCGATCCTCAGGGGGGACGTACCCGATCGTGTGTTTCTCGATGAGCGGGGCGGATGAAGCGGTGGTGGACATGACGAACTCCAAGGCAAGGATGAGTACGTGTTCGTACTTCGGTGTGCGCCAACGCAACGGCGCATTTCTTGTTGGGAGCGATCATGGACAAAGAGCGGCGGGAGGAAAATTAGTTAATTTGTGCCTTTAAACGTTAAAAAAGATTGCGCAGTTTTATGGATTGGTCGGCAGAAAAAACCAATAAAAATCAAAATATTGATCAGCACACCGTGACAACCGGAACGAAGAAATCCCTGTAGGAGCGAGCCTGCTCGCGATGAGGCCATCAGCTTCAACATCTCTGTTGACTGATGCACCGCCATCGCGAGCAGGCTCGCTCCTACAGGGGGGCTTTGGTGCCTGTGTTACCGCGCAGCCCAGGCGTTGAAGCGCTGCTCAAGCTCCTCGCCATGGTCGACCCAGAACTCGGCATCCACTGCCCGCGCACCGGCCAGGTTGGCCTCGGCGGTCGGCAACTGCTCTTGCACGTCCTTGGGCAGCAACGGCAGGGTCTGGCGATGCACTGGCCCGTAAGGGATGTTTTCCGAGAAGACTTTTTGCGTCTGCGGCTGGCTGGCAAATGCAATGAAGTTTTCCGCCAACGCCTTGTTCGGCGTGCCCTTGACCACCGCCCAGTATTCCGGGTCGTAAAGGCTTTGCGGCCAGACGATGCTCAGTTTCATGCCTTCCTTCTGCGCCGAGGCAATCCGGCCGTTGTAGGCCGCGCTCATCACCACGTCCCCGGCCACCAGCCATTGCGCCGGTTGGGCGCCCGCCTCCCACCACTGGATGTTCGGCTTGATCTGGTCGAGCTTGGCAAAGGCCCGAGTCACGCCTTGCGGGGTGTTCAACACCTTGTACACATCGTCCGCCTTGACGCCGTCGGCGAGCAAGGCGATTTCCAGGGTGTACTTGGCGCTCTTGCGCAGGCCGCGCTTGCCCGGGAAGTCGGCGACGTTCCAGAAGTCCGCCCAGGATTGCGGCGCCCTGGCCTGCTTGCTCTGGTCATAAGCCATGACCATCGACCAGACATAAGTGGCCACCCCGCATTCGGTCAGCGCACCCGGCACGAAGTTCGCCGAATCACCGAAGCGTCCGGCATCGAGCTTCTCGAACAAACCCTCCTCGCAGCCGCGCAGCAACTCGGGGCTTTCGACTTCCACCACGTCCCAACTGGTGTGCCCGGCCGAGACCATGGCCTTGATTTTCGACAGCTCGCCGTTGTACTCCCCGGCGATGATGTTGCCCGCGCCGCTGGCGTTGAAGGGCTGGAAATAGGCTTTATCCTGGGCCTGCTTGGTAGCGCCACCGAAGGAAATCACGGTGAGGTCCTGGGGGGCCGCCCACACACTGGCACTCAACAACGCCAGGGCAAACGGAACACTGCAACGCAAGGATCTGGACATGGATCGCTTCCTCGGGCCTGAATGGCCCGTTGTTGTTATGGGTGTTCGGATTCACTCAAGTAAGCCGCCAGGCGATCCATCAGGCGGTCACAGGCCGCCATCTGTTCGACGCTGACAAATTCATCGGGCTTGTGCCCCTGATCCATGCTGCCGGGACCGCAGACCACCGACGGTATGCCGGCCTGATCGAACAGCCCGCCTTCGGTGCCAAAGGCCACGGTGCTGAAATCATCGCTGCCGCACAGCTGGGCAATCAGCCGCGCCGCCGCGCTGTCGGCAGGTGTCGCCAGGCCGGGATAGGCCGAGATTTTTTCAAAGCGAATGGATGTGTCGGCCTTCACCGCCTGCATCGCCGGCAGCAAGGTTTGCTCGGCGTAGTTTTGCAGCTCATCGGCGACTGCTTCCGGTGCAAAGCCCGGCAAGGCGCGCACTTCGAAATCAAAACGGCAGTTCTGCGGCACGATGTTCAACGCCGTCCCGCCGGAAATCACACCTACCTGCACCGTCGAATACGCCGGGTCGAAACGCTCGTCGTGATGTTGCGGTTCAGCCAGGCGCGTGCCGATGTCACCCAGCCGACCGATCAGGCGGGCAGCCTGCTCGATGGCGTTGACCCCATAAGGCGCGTAAGCCGAATGACAGGCGGCGCCGCGCACGTGGCAACGCATCGCCAACTTGCCCTTGTGGCCGAGCACCGGCTTGAGTTCGGTCGGCTCGCCGATCAGGCACAACGCCGGTGCCGGGATGCGTTGCGGCAGCACTTCCAGCAACCCGCGGACGCCAAGGCAACCGACCTCCTCGTCATAGGAGAACGCCAGGTGCACCGGGCGCTTCAAAGGACTTTGCAGAAACATCGGCACGGCCGCCAACACAGAAGCCAGATAGCCCTTCATGTCCGCGGTGCCGCGTCCGTAAAGCTTGCCGTGTGCCTCGCTCAGGCAGAACGGCTCGACCGTCCACGCCTGACCGTCCACCGGCACCACATCGGTATGCCCGGACAGCACGATGCCGCCGGCCACGCGCGGGCCGACCGAGGCCAACAGATTGGCCTTGGTCCGCTCGGCGTTGTAGATCAGTTCGCAATCCACGCCCAGTCCGTGCAGGTAGTCACGCACGAACTCGATCAGCGCCAGGTTCGAATCGCGGCTGACCGTGGCGAACCCGATCATTCGCGCGAGCATGGCGCGGCTGCGCAACTCACTCATCGCCGGGCACTCCATAGCTCGGAGCCAGGGTCGGATTGAGGGCACGGGTCAGGTAGTCCTGCAGTTGCGGCTCGTAGGCAGACCACAGTTTGCCCAGCTCGCCGATCGGGTTTTCATCGGCCCAATCCACTCGCAGGTCGACAATCGGCCAGGTCAGGTCACCGACCACCGACAACGCCGCCGAGTGCACCGCGCCGGCTTCGCCCCCGGCATCCTGCCCGGCCTGCAACGCGCTCATCAGTCGGGTGGCGAGGCAGCCTTCGCTGTTTTCGAACGCCGCGACCATCGCCTCGATCACCCCACTGTTGGCCAGCAGGTTGCCGGCCGCCACACATTGGTCGCCGGCCAGGGCGTTGTTGATGCCCAGCGCATGGTTGCCGCTGAACACCGCCGTGCGTCCCTGGGCGTCGACCACCGCCACCTGGCGGTACTGGCTGTAGCCATTGCGGGTCAATGAGCGGTCCAGTGCCTGGGGCGGCGCCGAGCCGTTGGCCAGTTCATCGAGGATCTGCGGGCCGAGGGCCGGCAGCGTGATGTTCTGGCTCGACACCGCGCCGACACCGGCCCGCAGCCAGGGGCAACGCGCGCCGACGGCAATGCTCGAAGAGCTGATGGCAATGCCCAGCTGGCCGGTCTCGGCGCAGCGACCAACGATGGAAAAGGTCATGGCGAATTCCTTATTCAGGGATGACAGCGATCACATCGATTTCCATCAGCCACTGCGGCTGGCCGAGGGCGCTGACCACCAGGCCCGTGGAAATCGGGAACACACCCTTGAGCCACTTGCCGACTTCCTGGTACACCGGCTCGCGATAGCGCGGGTCGATCAGGTAAGTGGTGGTCTTGACGATGTGGCTCAGGTCGCTGCCGGCCTCTTCGAGCAGTTGCTTGACGTTGCGCATGGCCTGTTCGGCCTGGGCGCGCGGATCACCGAGGCCCACCAGTTGGCCGTTGAAATCGGTACCGACCTGGCCACGGACATACACGGTGTTGCCGGCGCGCACGGCCTGGCACAGGTCGTTGTCGAGCGTCTGGTTCGGGTAGGTGTCTTTGGTGTTGAACATGCGGATGCGGGTATGAGTAGGCATTAACGAACTCCCATGAGGCTGGCTTTCTGAAGAGGTGCACGGGCGGCGTCCGCTTGACGCTGGGTCGCATCCCGATAGTTGAAATAGGTGCGCTGTTTAACGATGTGATCGGCGATGTGCTTGGCGTCGTGCCAAACGCCCCAGATGAACGCGGAGCCACGACGGGACTGCCAAGGCAAGCCGACGAAATACACGCCCGGCTCGGCCGACACGCCGCGTTGGTGCTGCGGCTTGCCGTTGTCCTTGAAGGCATCGACCTTCAGCCAGCTGTAATCGGTGGAGTAACCGGTGGCCCAGATGATCGTGGTCACGCCGGCCTTGACCAGGTCGAGCTCAAGAATCGGCTGGATCACACAGTCCGGATCGGCCAGCATCGCGCGGGCTTCGGGTTCCAGCGGCAGGTCCAGGCCGTTGCGTTCGATATAGGCGTCAGCCTTGTCGAGCAGCGCGAGGTAGTTTTCATCGCCGCGCCGGATGTTGTCGGCGAGGTTGTCTTCGAAACTCACCAGCGCGCCGTTGAACGCCTGGGTCAGACCGACCAGGGTCATGCCCTGATGAGCCAGCCGGCGGAAGTCCACGGTGTGACCGCCGCGGGCACCGCTCACGGCGATGGTCACGTGCTCCTTGCCCGGCTGCATGGCCTCGGCATCCCACTCGCCAAGCACCCCCAGCCACCAGCAGAAATCGCGGTTGCGATAGGCACGCGGCGGACGATCGTGGGCGCCGACCGACAGGTAGACCTGCTTGCCGGAACGTTGCAGTTCATCGGCGATCTGCACGCCCGAGGAACCGGCGCCCACCACCAATACCGCGCCTTCAGCCAATTGCTGCGGGTTGTAGTATTGGGCGGAGTGAATTTGGCTGATGCCAGCGATTTCAGGAGCAATGGGCGGAATGGCCGGACGCTGGAACGGGCCGGTGGCGACCACCACGTGGCGGGCCTCGATCACGCCATCGGAGGTTTCAACGGTGAAACCCGGACGATCGGCATTGCGCTCTACTTTCTTCACGTCAACGCCGGTGCGGATCGGTGCGTTGAACTTGCGGGCGTAGGCTTCGAAGTACTCAGCCACCTGCTCTTTCCCGGCGAAGGCATCCGGGTCCAGGCCGTCGAATTCCAGGCCCGGGAAGCGGTCGTGCCAGGCAGGACCATTGGCCACCAGCGAATCCCAGCGGCCGGTGCGCCAGGCTTCGGCGATACGGTTGCGCTCCAGCACGAGGTGGGGCACTCCGAGTTTGCTCAGGTGTTCACTCATGGCCACGCCGGCCTGGCCGGCGCCAATAACAAGCGTATCAATTTCGGTTCTATCAACTGTCATGGCTGTGCACTTCTGAAAGGTGGTTTGATTCAGGTCGGTCATGGCTGCCGCCTCGATTCTGATCACTGTTGTTCTTCTGCTGCGGCTATCGGTGTCAGGGTGTTGGCCGCATTCTGTTCGGAGCCGGGAAATAGCGAAATTATGTTTTTTGTGGTCGCTGGCGAGGAAAAAGCGTCGAGGCAACCGGCTGGCCGCATGAGGTTGCGGCAGGCCCGATCCCGGCCTATGGTCCTAGCGATGCAATGCCTGCGATCGAGGCCTGATGGCACATCGCAGGCCACTGTCCACCCAGTGGGTATTTGCGCAAGGAAGTGACGACATGCCTGACAACTCCCGCCCTGCCGTACTCGAACTGATCGGCAATACACCTCTGGTACGGGTCAGCCGGTTCGATACCGGCCCGTGCACACTGTTTCTCAAACTCGAATCGCAGAACCCCGGCGGTTCGATCAAGGACCGCATCGGTCTGGCGATGATCGATGCCGCCGAACGCGACGGCCGCCTGCGCCCCGGCGGCACCATTGTCGAAGCCACCGCCGGCAACACCGGCCTGGGCCTGGCCCTGGTCGGTCGCGCCAAGGGTTACCGGGTGGTGCTGGTGGTGCCGGACAAGATGTCCACCGAGAAGGTCCTGCACCTCAAGGCCATGGGCGCCGAGGTGCACATCACCCGCTCCGATGTCGGCAAGGGCCATCCCGAGTACTACCAGGATGTCGCTGCGCGGCTGGCCGCGGAAATTCCCGATGCGTTCTTCGCCGACCAGTTCAACAACCCGGCCAACCCGCTGGCCCACGAATACAGCACCGCGCCGGAGATCTGGGCGCAGACCCAGCATGATCTGGACGCCATCGTCGTCGGCGTCGGTTCCGCCGGGACCCTGACCGGGCTGACGCGCTTTTTCCAACGCGTGCAGCCGGAGCTGGAAATGGTCCTGGCCGACCCGGTCGGTTCGGTGATGGCCGAGTACAGCCGCAGCGGCACCCTGCCCACCCCCGGTTCGTGGGCGGTGGAAGGCATCGGCGAAGACTTCATTCCGTCGATTGCCGACCTGTCCAGCGTGCGCCACGCCTATTCGATCAGCGATGAAGAAAGCTTCGACCACGCCCGCCAGTTGCTGCGCGCCGAAGGCATTCTCGGCGGTTCCTCGACCGGCACCCTGCTGGCCGCCGCATTGCGTTACTGCCGCGAACAGACCACGCCGAAACGGGTGGTGAGCTTCGTCTGCGACACCGGTACGCGCTACCTGTCGAAGATCTACAACGACCAGTGGATGAACGATCAGGGCCTGCTGCAACGCAAGCAATACGGTGACCTGCGCGACCTGATCGCGCGGCGCTTCGAGGACGGCCGGGTGATCAGCGTCGGCCCCGACGACACCCTGCTCACCGCCTTCCAGCGCATGCGCCTGGCGGATGTGTCGCAACTGCCGGTGCTGGTGAACGGCAAACAACTGGTCGGCGTGATCGACGAGTCCGACATCCTGCTGGGGGTGCATGAAGACGTTGCGCACTTCCGTAAAGCCGTGGCCAGTGCCATGACCGACAAGCTGCAAACCCTGTCCCCCGACGCCACGCTGGCTGAACTGGAGGCAGAGCTGGGCCGTGGACTGGTGGCGATCATCAAGGACGCCTCGGGTTTCCACGGCCTGATTACCCGAACCGACATGCTCAACCACCTGCGGAGATCCCTGCCATGAGTCAGCACGATGAAAACGCCCCGCCACGGGGCTTCGCCACCCGCGTGATCCATGCCGGGCAAACGCCGGACCCGTCGACCGGGGCGCTGATGCCGCCGATCTATGCCAACTCCACCTACCTGCAGCAGAGCCCCGGGGTGCACAAAGGCCTCGACTACGGGCGCTCGCACAACCCGACGCGCTGGGCGCTGGAACGCTGCGTGGCCGACCTCGAAGGCGGCACCCGGGCCTTTGCGTTCGCCTCGGGCCTGGCGACCATTTCCACCGTGCTGGAACTGCTCGACGCCGGCTCGCACATCGTCTCCGGCAACGACCTTTACGGCGGCACCTTCCGCCTGTTCGACAAGGTGCGCCAGCGCAGCGCCGGGCACCGCTTCAGCTTCGTCGACCTGACCGACCTGGCGGCGTTCGAGGCGTCCCTGCAGGACGACACCCGGATGGTCATGGTCGAGACCCCGAGCAATCCGCTGCTGCGCCTCACCGACCTTGCCGCCATCGCCCGCACCTGCCGCGCGCGCGGCATCATCTGCGTGGCCGACAACACCTTCGCCAGCCCGTGGATCCAGCGCCCGCTGGAACTGGGTTTCGACATCGTGCTGCACTCGACCACCAAATACCTGAACGGCCACTCCGACGTGATCGGCGGCATCGCCGTGGTCGGGCAGAACGCCGAACTGGCCGAACGCCTGGGCTTCCTGCAAAACGCCGTCGGCGCCATTGCCGGCCCGTTCGATGCGTTCCTCACCCTGCGCGGCGTAAAAACCCTGGCGCTGCGCATGGAACGTCATTGCAGTAATGCGCTGGACCTGGCGCAGTGGCTGGAACGCCAACCGCAAGTGTCGCGGGTGTATTACCCCGGCCTGCCGTCACACCCGCAGCACGCGCTGGCACGCCAGCAAATGCGCGCTTACGGCGGGATGATTTCCCTCGATCTCAACAGCGACCTGGCCGGCGCCAAACGCTTCCTCGAGAACGTGCGGATCTTCGCCCTGGCCGAGAGCCTGGGCGGCGTGGAAAGCCTGATCGAACACCCGGCGATCATGACCCACGCCACCATTCCCGCCGACACCCGCGCAGAACTGGGCATCGGTGACGGGTTGGTGCGGTTGTCGGTGGGGGTCGAAGATGTCGAGGACTTGCGGGCCGATCTGGCGCAGGCGTTGGCAAGGATGTAAGTTGTCCCAAACATCAGCCAAGTCCTGAGCACCGTACCCCTGTGGGAGCGAGTCTGCTCGCGAAAGCGTCAGTTCATTCAACATCGATATTGAATGACACACCACATTCGCGAGCAGGCTCGCTCCCACAGTTTTTTGCGCCGTCACCCATATTGCAGGCTGGTCAAGCAAACAAGAGTCCCTATAATCGCGGCGTTTTCGTCTACCCTCACGAAGCGTCGTGCAGCAATCAGCTTGTGCGGGGCGCATCGACATTTTTCCGCTATTGAACCGGAGAACTTCCATGCTCAAACGTACCCTGGCATTGGCCGTCGGCCTGACCCTATCCTTTTCCGCCCTGCTGGCACAGGCTGCCGACACCCTCAAGGTCAGCGCCATTCCCGACGAAGCCCCGACCGAATTGCTGCGCAAGTTCACGCCTCTGGGCGCTTATCTCGAGCAACAACTGGGCATGAAAGTCGAGTTCGTGCCGGTGTCCGACTACCCGGCGGTGGTCGAGGCGCTGGCCACTGACCGCATCGACATGGCCTGGCTGGGTGGCTTCACGTTCGTGCAGGCGCGACTGAAAACGGGCAATGCCATTCCACTGGTACAGCGTGAGCAGGATGCCCAGTTCACCAGCAAGTTCATCACCGCCGATCCGAACGTCAAGTCGCTGGCCGACCTCAAGGGCAAGTCGTTTGCCTTCGGTTCGGTGTCTTCCACTTCCGGCAGCCTGATGCCGCGTTATTTCATGCTCAAGGACGGCATCAAGCCGGAAACCTACTTCAGCCGCGTCGGCTACTCCGGCGCCCACGACGCCACGGTCGCCTGGGTTCAGGCAGGCAAAGTGGACGCCGGTGTACTCAATGCCAGCGTCTGGGAAAAACTGGTCAAGGCCGGCAAGGTCGATACCGACAAGGTCAAGGTCTTCGCCACCACGCCAGCCTATTTCGATTACAACTGGACCGTGCGCGGCACCCTCGACCCGGCCCTCGCCGACAAGATCAAGGTAGCCTTGCTCGCGCTCGACCCGGCCAAGCCGGAGCAAAAAGCCATTCTGGACCTGCAGGCCGCCAGCCGCTTCATCGAGACCAAGCCTGAGAACTACAAGGGCATCGAGGAAGCCGCGCGCGCTGCCGACCTGCTGAAATGACATTGCACCTGAACCGGGTCAGCCTCACCCACGGCAATGGCGTGCGTGCGCTGCATGAGGTCGACCTGCACATCGCTGCCGGTGAGCAGGTCGCAATCATCGGGCCGTCCGGTGCCGGCAAGTCGAGCCTGCTCAACCTGCTGGCGACCGCCCTGCGCCCCGGCAGCGGCACGGTCGAAGTGCTCGGCGAGCACGCCTGGCAGCTCGGCGCCCGCCAGCGCCAGCGCTTGCGCGCACGCATCGGCCTGGTCCATCAGGCACCGCCTCTGCCACCGCGGCAACGGGTGGTCACGGCGGTGCTGGCCGGAAAACTGGGGCAATGGGGGTTCGCCAAAAGCCTGTTGAGCCTGTTGCATCCGGTGGACGTTCCGGGAGCGCGGGCGGCACTGCTCAAGCTGGACCTCAGTGACAAGCTGTTCGCCCAGTGCCAGCAATTGTCCGGCGGCCAACTGCAGCGCGTGGGCATTGCCCGCGTGCTGTACCAGGCGCCCGAGGTGCTGCTGGCCGACGAGCCGGTGTCAGCGATGGACCCGGTACTGGCCGGGCACACCCTGTCGATCCTCTGCCGCCATGCCCGGGAACACCAGGTGACGCTGGTCGCCAGCCTGCATGCGGTGGAGCTGGCCCTGACGCACTTCTCGCGCATCATCGGCCTGCGCGATGGCCAGGTCCTGTTCGACCTGCCCGCCAGCGACGTCGACCACGCGCTGCTCGACAAGCTCTACGCCAACGAGCAACTGCAATCGCCGCCCGTCCCGGTGGTGCCCTTGAGTGTGCAGATACCCCGATGCTGACGCGTGATATGCGGGACCCGGCCACCCTGCCTCGGCTGTTGCTCAGTCTGTTGGCGCTTGCCCTGCTGTGGCCTGGCATCCATTTCAGCGAACTGGACCTGGGCGTGCTGCTCCAAGCCGACAGCCAGAGTGAAATGGGCCGTTTCGTTTCGGCCTTCTGGCCACCCGCCCATGGCGAAGAATTCCTCCAGTTGCTGTGGCAAGCCACGCTGCAGACACTGGCCATCGCCACCGCCGGCATGGCCTTGGCCTTATTGCTGGCCGTGCCCGCCAGCCTGCTGGCCAGCCGGGCGCTGTCGCTGTCGGCCGCCTCGCGCAGCGGTCGCCCGAGCGCCCTGGGCCGGCTGTTGCGCTGGCCGGTGCGTGGGCTGCTGATTTTCCTGCGCAGCGTGCCGGAAATCGTCTGGGCCTTGCTGTTCGTGCGCGCCGTCGGCCTTGGCCCGACGGCCGGGGTGCTGGCCATTGCCATTACCTACAGCGGCATGCTGGGCAAGGTCTACGCGGAGATCTTCGAGTCGGTCGACCAGCGCCCCGTCCACTCATTGCTGCAAGCCGGCAGTGGCCGGCTGGCGGCCTTCTGCTACGGCATCCTGCCCAATGTCGGGGCCGAGTTGCTGTCGTACACCGTGTATCGCTGGGAATGCGCGATCCGCGCCTCCGTGGTCATGGGCTTTGTCGGCGCTGGCGGGCTCGGCCAGCAGATCGACTTGTCCTTGCGCATGTTCGCCGGCGGTGAAGTGGCGAGCATGTTGCTGACCTTTCTCCTGTTGGTGCTTTTCGCCGATCAGATCAGCCGCCTGCTGCGCTGGAGGTTCGCATGAATCGCCTGGTCAACCTGTTGCTGATCCTGGGCATCGTCGCAGCGGTCGTCGCCTCGTTCAGCTATCTGGGCATCGATCTCGGCGAGCTGACCGGCAGCGGCAACCTGAAGCAGATGGGCGCCTACGTGCTGCGTTTTCTCAGCCCGGACCTGAGCGCCGGTCATCTGCAAGCCATCGGCCGTGGCGCCGTGGAAACCATGGCCATGTCGGCCCTCGGCACCCTGCTCGCCGCCGTGTTCGGAATGCTCCTGGCACTGCCGGCGGCCGGGCGTTTCGGTTGGCCGTTGCAGAGCGCATCGCGCCTTGTGCTCAACGCCCTTCGCGCCATTCCGGAACTGGTGTGGGCGGCGCTGATGGTGCTGGCCGCCGGACTCGGCCCGAACGCCGGGACCCTGGCGCTGGCCATGCACACCACCGGCGTACTCGGCCGCCTGTTCGCCGAAGCCCTGGAAAACACCCCGGCACAACCGGCCGAAGCCATCCGCCTGCAAGGCGGCAACGTCGTCTGGGCCTTCTGTTACGGCACCCTGCCCAACCTGTTTCCACAGCTGCTGGCGTACATTCTGTACCGCTGGGAAAACAACATCCGCATGGCCAGCGTGCTCGGTTTTGTCGGTGCCGGCGGCTTGGGGCAGATGCTCTATGTCAGCCTCAGCCTGTTCCAGGAGGCCCAGGCCAGCACGGTGATCCTGGCGATGTTGCTGCTGGTGTTTGCCGTTGATGGTTTGAGCAGCTGGAGTCGCCAGCGCTGGGTCAAGGCGTGATGGTCAATTGCATGGATTTGCTTACCTGATTGCATTCGAGCCGGGCAGGCATTTGTATGGGGTTGACTACCGCGCCTTATGGCTATGACCGGTTAATCCACAGCCAAAAGCGGTCAGTCGCAATGGGCCGCTGTTGAGTCCGGAATTTTATCAGGGATGTCTATCTGAGCCGGGATAGTCCAACCCTCACTGGACGAAATCCAGCGAAGCCTGACCAATATCAGGCAACTCGCTGATCTTCACAGCAGGATAGCCCCCTGCGCTACACCAGCGTCTTGCCCCGTTCGGGACAGACCCAATCGATCTTTGTATTGCACTGTATCAGTGCGCAGCAGAGATACGTGCTCCGACAAAATCAGCCTTCACGCGATACACGCACGATACATAGAACTCTTTAACTACAAATGCGTTCTTGGCCAACAGGTGAAAAGCCACGTTGCGATTGCCGCCGGCGCGATGATCAACGCACCAATCAGAAGGTTGTTCTGATCTGAACTCAAACTGAGGAAACTGTCATGACCAAGCTCGAAAAAGTCATTTACTCGGGTACGACCCACACCACTGTCAACCGCGACCCAAGCGCCCAGCGTGGCGATTACGGCGTCGTCGACATCAGACTGTCTGCGCCTGGAGGTGACAGGCATGAAATAATCGCGGCCGAACCGCACCCGACCGCCGAACAGTTGTTTGCAGGTGCCTGGTCGGCCTGCTATATCACTGCGCTGGGGCTCGTGGCCGCGCAAAAAAATGTCGTGCTGCCACCGGACTATTCCGTGGATATCCAGATCGACCTGGGCCAGACGGGGCCGGGCTGGTTCTTCAATGCCCGGTTCACTGTCCGCATGCCTGGCCTGGTACAGAATGTCGCCGAAACCATTGTGCACTCGGCGCATCTGCTGTGCCCATATTCGAGGGCAGTGCACGAAACCGTTTATCTCGAGCAAACCATTATTACGTCCTGATGAGCTGCCGGCTGGGTGACCAGTCCAGCCTGCGTCGCACTGGCCAGCGGTTACGGCGATCGCCAGTCCGACTACTGAAGCGGCCCACGCTCTCGCCTGCGACAAAAGCCGCTGGGTGGTGGGTCGCCGTTTTCGCCGCAGGTCTGCCGGCCTATGTCATGCCGACTAACGGAGGCGTGTTATGAATGATCTTCTGAAGCAAGTGATTGCCGCCCATGGCGGACTTGAGCGCTGGAATGCCTTCGGGACGGTAAGTGCCAGAATCGTTACCGGCGGTGAATTCTGGGCGACCAAGGGTATTGTCACGGATGCTAACCCGCGCAGTATCACTACGAAGACACAGGAAGAATGGGTGACCCTCACGCCCTATGGAGCCCCGGGGTTTGTCATGACTTTCGTTCCGGACCGGGTCGTGATCAGCAACAGCCAGGGCGAGACCATTGCGCAGCGCGACAATCCAGGGTCAGCGTTTGACGGGCACGGCGCGCGCACACCCTGGGATCCACTGCACCGGGCCTATTTCAGTGGCTATGCGCTGTGGACCTATCTGTCGACGCCATTCTTGCTTGTCATGCCAGGGGTTGCCGTACAAGAGGTCGCACCTTGGTACGAGAACGGTGAAATGTGGCGGGTTCTGCGCGCAAAGTTCCCCCCGGCTATCGCTACCCACAGTGCTGTTCAGGATTTCTACTTCGGGCCTGATTTCCTGCTGCGACGTCACGACTATCAGGTGGACGTGTCCGGTGGCCTGGAGGCGGCTCAATATGTTTATGACTTTATTGAAGTGCAGGGCATCCGCTTTCCGAGTCGCAGGCGGGTACACCCATGTGGCGCTGACTTGCAACCGGATCGCAGTCGCACTTTGGTCTGGATTGATCTGTCCGATTTCGAGTTGCGCTAAGCCAACCGCTATCCATCCGGTCGATGCAACAGCCGTACTATAATTAATCACTGCCAATGTTTGCGTGGCGAGCGCTCCAGAACGAAACAGGTATCCATAGCGTTCACCTGACAGGCAGAGGGCAGTACAGCAAATGGAATGACAGTACGTCTGATTACGTGACAGAGGGTTCAGCCATGAAAATCCACTCCTTCCAGCATTACTCTCATGGCCTGGAAATGGCCGTTCACGATGCATGGATTACCGCCAAGGTGAAGTCGGCCCTGGCTTTTTCCGATCCGACCCTGAGCCTGCATATCAATGTCAAAACCCATGCGGGCAAAGTGGGGTTGAGCGGCCGCGTCAACACCCATAGACAGTGTGACCAGGTCATTGATCTGGCCCGTTCGGTTCAGGGTGTCGCCGAAGTCGATGCCAGCGAATTGCAGACCCACGTGTTCACGCCAGGGAGTTTTCCAGAGGCGCCCAACGCCGAAGAGAACACTGAGCGCCGGCCACAATCGTCAACAAAGATGGACGACAAATGATAATGGCAACGGTGTAGGCGCCGCGCTCCCGGTCGGGAACCGAGGGCTGAGGGAAGCTGAAAACCTGTGTGCGCCAGAGTGAATCGCCCATGGTTTCGTGGACATTTGCGACTGGCTGCTTATGGCCGATAGCTGCCTGTCGTAAGGGCTGAAAACGGCCAAACTCAGTCCGTCAATTTTGGAAGCTTCAGACGGGGGGAATTGGTGATGTGGATACAGAACTGGAGGACGACTATTCTGACCTCCACAACAATTGGAAGCGGAGAAATCGATGATCAAGGATCGAGATAGCAAAGAAAACCAGAGCCTGAATGAAAAATGAAGGTAGGCGAAGCGTTGGTGGAACAGGCGGTACAGGCGGTGCAGGCGGTGCGCCGATACCATGAAGCGCAAGAGACTCGACCCGCGGACGAATTAGAGAAACTGCGTCTCGAAGCGGAAGCGTTGTTCGCTGCTGTTAACGAGTATCAGCGTAAAGCGCTCGGCGAGTCTGCACCTCAGTTTCATTGACCCCCCCAAAGAGAGGCAGCGGCAGCAATCTACCCAGGCTGTGTGAAAACGCCAGCGATTGTCTAACCTTCTAATCGTCAAGATCGTGCTGAGGACGATCATGAAGCGATTCAATGAAGGTGAGGCTCGGACGCAAATCACATTGCTGCCGGAATACTATGCACTACACTCGTCCAAGGGGAGTAGTGCGTAACTTGAGTTTTTTTAGTTAGACCCATACAGAGTCGAGCCAAAAAAATGAAGATAAAAATCAAACTCGCAACGCCGATAAAAATCATCCTTGTAGCGTTAGTTTTTAATGCGCACGCTGCTGACATAAATAAATCCCAAGCTTACGATGACGCGCAGCAACTTGGTTTTTGTGCAGGTATGCTTGAATTTTATAGCCGGGTTCAGGTCGCCCAAGGGCAACCGGCAAATGCAGAAGATTTGCATCAAAAAGCTAACGGATGGAGAATTGCTACCATGGGAGCACTTGTTGAAGCCGGCTGGAAAAGTGAAAATATCGTATCAACTGCCGACTCCATTTATAATGGGGCGCTGGCACATTGGAATGCTGCAGTAGAGCGCAACGATCCAAATATTGGCAAAGAACTTAGTGACGCAACAGCCAACTGCAAAAAAATAAATGAGAAACAAGAGTTGTATCGAAAGTCTTTCAAGCTAAAGATGCAATCAAAATAAACATACACATTACTCTAACTAGCGATTCAGGTTGCTCGCTTCGCTCACTGGGAAGCCAATAAGCAACCGACTTACAAGTCGCTTTTTTAAATAAATATAATTAATTGGATAATTCATGAAAACTTATGCTTTATGTTTTATGGTTGTTTTGTTGGTTTCTGGCTGCACTGTCGCCGTAAACAGTTCCGACATGGCAAATGCACGCTACCCTCAAAAACCATCAGCACAAGAGATTGACTCTATGATTCGAGGGTATCTGGTTGGTGTGCTTAAGGATCCAGACTCTTTGAAGCTGGAGTGTACAGCGACTAGAAAAGGATGGGCGCGACAGTTCAGGGATAGAGCACCTCAATTTGGCTGGGTGACTCCATGTATGGTTAATGCAAAGAATAGTTTTGGAGGCTATACCGGCAATAAATCATACGTATTCCTGTACACAAACGAGGGATTGACTGCCCTTGACGGATCGAAATTTAGAACTTTTGAAGAGCATGTTGGGTATCTGGAAGAGTAATTTCTGACGGCGCAAGGTATATGCATATCAAGTCATTAAAAGTGGCAGCACTATGCCTTAAGCAAGCCATGTCAGCCCTATAACCATGGATTTACTGGTCGTGAAGGGCTGCTTTTGGCTGTGGACTCAACCGGTCGCACCGGCAGCTATTGGCCGAATTCTGCCGCTGCTGACCGGCAGCTTTGGGTTGCGCCGCCGTCAGCTGATCCAGGCAAAACACAGTGACCGTTGCCTAATCCATCCAAAGAGGCTTCATAAAAGCGTTCGTTGCACTGAGATTTGTGGCTTTGTGCAGTGGCCATCCAAACGCAGACGGCCATGAACTACTTGCCATGGGTAGACAGCTCTGGCTGACCCTCTTTGGTGGCAATCCCGACCATCCAATGGCCGCCAGGCTCCATCACCGCCGTCAGCAAGTCGTAGGTTTTGATCATGTCGACCAATCCGGAGTGCCCGTACACACTAGGTGAAAAAGCTGGATCGGTGCGTTTCAGGTAGGCGCCCAGTAAGCCTGCTGTGACTTTACCGTCAGTTGCACCACTGGCCAGCAACGACACCGCCTCAACAACAAACTTGGGCCTGCGCTTAACCACATGAGTTGCAGACTCCTCCTTGCTCGAACCCGTTTTAGGGGAGCAATCTGATTGAGTGATTATGGCAGTGGCTGCCATTTGCTCTACAACGGGGGCAGGACGGTTCCACTCGAAAAACTGATCACTGGCATTTCGCAAGGCATCAGGCGTCTTAGCTTCACCGACAATGCATACAGATGCTCCACGCTCGCGAAGTTTGCGGCACAGGTAGGCGAAGTCAGAGTCGCTGGTAACCAGGCAGAACATGTCGGCTCTGTGGTCAAAAAGGGCTTCCAGTGCATCGAGCGCAAGGGCGATATCGGACGTGTTTTTGCCGGAGGCGTACTGGTATTGAAGGCAGGGAGTGAAGGCCAGGCGGACCAGAGCTTCCTGCCATTTATTGGCCAGCGTGGCATGGTTGCCATAACCGCGCCGCAGAACGATCCGACCGAACTGCGCGACAACCCGAAGAGCGTGCTCCAAAACGTCGGGTGAAACATTGTCGCAATCTACGAGCACGGCAACGCGCGCATCTCCAGAGGCAGGGTGAGTGGCCATCTTCAACATCCTTGAAAGGTCGGTGTTCTTTGTCGCTACCCGACACCCTACGATATGTTGGGAAGTTGAACCACAGGCAAACCTTACCCGCCATGAAATTAAACTGAGTGGTGATCAGCACCGGCAGAAAACGACCATCAGCGGCTACGATTCAGCATGTTTTACCGGTGCCATTCGGTGACGCTTCGCCGCCCACACGACCCCACCCACCAACAACACGATCGACGCCAACTCCATCAAGCCAGGCACCCGCTGGCTGAACAGAAAACCGTATACACAGGCAAACAGCGTTTCGAACACGATCATCTGGCCACTCAACGAGGTGGCCAGTCGACGCGAGCAGGCATTCCACAGCCCATTGGCAATCCACGAGCCACAAAGTGCCAGGAACAGGCAGACCCACAGCAAAGCTGTCCAGCGGCTGTTTTCAACCTGAGCGGGTACCAGGTTCGGGAACAGGATCAAGGCAGCGATGCCGAACACGACTGCCACGACGCCCGTCACGATCCCCAACAACGTCGACCATTCGCTGCTGTTGAAATGGCTTTGCTTGAGATAACGGGCGTTATGGGTGGCGTACCAGGACCAACAGACCACACCGCTGAACCCGCAGGCAAGGCCCAGCAACTGGGAAGACAGCGTGGTACCCGCTGCCCGCGCGCCTGAGTGTTCGAGACTGACCGATACGATGCCCAGGAATATCAGAAGCAGGGGCAGCTTGAGCTTTGTCACGGGCAGGGATCCGGCATCACCACGCCCCAGGAAGGTAATGGCAACCGGCATCATGCCGTTGATAAGGGCGGCGGCAGTCACCCCGCTCAGTTGTACGGACGCGCCCAGCAACGCGTAATTCAGAATGTTCCCGGTGAATGAAAGCCGTAGCAGCATCAAGGCATCACGGCGCGTCAACTGCGAGATCAGACGGGACGCAATGGGCAACGCCACAAGCAGCGAGATCAATCCGTACATCGCAAACCGCACACTGCTGATCAGTACGGCATTGAATTCCGGCAGCAATGAAGGGGCGATGATCACCCCTCCCCAAATGGCACCCGCCAACATCGCAAATACAATCCCACTGTTCATCATCTCGGCTCTGACAGGCTGTTTAGCGGCATTCTAGCCATGGTATATAAGCGCCACCTGCGATAAAAAGTTGGCCACCCATTCCCATGCGGAATGTCGCATCGCAATCGCCCGCCCAGGAGAACACTCATTAACCGCTACCTGCGTACCTTGCCCCCATTGGAAACCCTGATCACGTTCGAGGCGGTGGGACGGCACTCCAGTTTCACAGGTGCCGCAAGCGAACTGTTCCTGACCCAGAGCGCCGTGAGCAAACAGATGCGCCAGCTTGAGGACTGCATGGGCGTCCCGCTCTTCGAGCGCAAACCAAGGGGTGTCAAGTTGACCAGCGCAGGCGATGAGCTGCTGATGACGGTCAACGTGCTCCTCACCACGATGTACCAAAGCGTCACGCGAATTCGCAATGTCCATCAGTCCAACGCCGTCTCGGTGCTGGCGACCCATGCCCTGGCCCAGTTCTGGCTGTTCCCGAAGCTGATCGAATTCAACAAGGCCTATCCCGATATCGCCGTGCACGTTCACGCGATCAACGAGTTCGATGAGGCCAGCCTCAATGATTTCGACGTAGGCATTCTTTATGGTTCAGGCGAATGGCCCTCGCTGGACAGCGATTTCCTGCTGCCGGAAATCGTCTATGCCGTGGCTCATCCGTCACTGAATGTCTCGGGGATCAAGACACTGGAACAATTGGCGCAGGCCAACCTGGTGCAGATCGACACTTGCGCCTGGCAGTGCCTGGACTGGCATCAATGGTTCGGCCACTTTGCCATCGACTACGTTGCGCGGGACAAAGCCCCGGTCTTCAACCAGCTGACATTGGCCTATCGGGCCGTTCAGCAAGGCATGGGCATCGGCCTGGCCTGGACGTTCATGGCTGACGAAGCGCTGGCCAAGGGCGAATTGCAGCGGGTCACGCCTTTCGAATGCGTGACGGGCAATGGCGAATTCCTGGTGTCGCTCAAGCATCGCAAGCGTTCTGCCGCTGCCGAGATTTTCCGCCAGTGGCTACTGGGATCAATGGGCGACTGAATAGCCCCCTGCGGGTGCACCGATCGGGCAATCGAGACCGAACTCAAGTCACGAAACTGCCCTCGTGCAGAGGTTTCCACGGCGGCTTGCTTGAGCGGCTGTTGCACAGGCGCGTCCGGGCGCAGTGATGTCGCAATCAACACCAGCCCCGCCACTCGGTGAGGGAGCTGTTGTAATGGCCGATTTCTACCTGCCACCAAGGGCAGCAACCGACCCAAGGCAGCCCGTCAGTAGTCTTGGAGGTTCTTTCCTTTGACCCGTTCATCTGCCCACCCGGGCTGCCGCTCGAATGCCTCGAACAGCTCGAAAATGGTCGATTTCACCTTCTGCACGGCATTGCTCTCTACAACCGTGTCGTGCCAGCACAGCGAAAGATCCCGCTTGAACAGTCGATGATCGATCCTGGCCAGCTTGAGCCTGTGTTGCACAAGCTCAACATTGGCCGCGGCCCACGGCAGGATCGTGACACCGAGCTGCGCCTTGACGGCTGAAAACAACAGGTCGGTGGAATTGGCTTCGAATTCGACCTCGCATTTCAGGCCAGCCTCCTGCAGTGCAAATTCGACCCGACTGCGAATGGTGTTCGGAGCACAGGGCAGCACCAGCGGCATCTTCGCCAATGCCTCAATCGACACCGGTTCATCCGATAATGGAAATTCCGGCCACGCCACCAAGTACAGCGTTTCGGTCAACAGCCGCCGGAAAGCCATGCCCCGGGTTTCGACCACATCGACATTCACCGCCAGTGCCACTCGCCCTACCGTGATCAGACGTCCGAGTTCGGCGCTCGGAGCATCGATCAATTCCAGCTTGATACCCGGATAACGGCTGCGAATCGTGCGCGCGAGCGGAATTGCCAGCATGCGCGCCGTACTCGACGGCATGCCGACCGAGACTTTGCCTCGCGGGAATTCGGCGTCCTGGCGCAGCAGTTCGTGGGTACCGTCGGCCTGGCGCAGCAGTTCGATGGCGTGCCGATAAAGCGTTTGCCCAGCCGCCGTGGGAACAACGCCATGCACGCTGCGCTCGAGCAGTTGCATGCCCATGTCCTGTTCCAGATTGCGCATCTGCTGGCTGATGGCCGGCTGCGCGATATGCAGCGTTTCACTGGCGCGGGTGATGTTGCCGCACTCGACCACTTTGATGAAATACCGCAACTGGCGCAGGTCCATGTGTACCCTCTCAAGCCATATGATTATCCGATGGTTTGAGAGGAATATCATATTTGAAGGATATGAGATACGGCGCCTAGACTCGTCTCACAACACGAAGCGCTGACGGTCGCCAAAGGCGAACAGCGCTTCAAAGGCCTTGGCGCAATGGCCCGTATTCAACCCTTCAATGGAGAATCCCATGCAAGCTTTGCAAGGCGTGAAAATCGTCGACCTGAGTCGCGCACTGTCGGGGCCGTTCTGCACCATGGTGCTGGCAGACCTCGGTGCCGATGTGATCAAGATCGAGTCCGGCCCGACTGGCGATATGAGCCGCACCTGGGGGCCCTTCGACCGGGGCGTGAGCACCTACTATTTATCGTGTAATCGCAACAAGCGCGGCATGTGCATTGATTTGCGCACTCCCGAAGGGTTGACCACCCTCCAGCAGCTGATCGATGACGCCGACGTCGTCATCGAAAACTTCAAACCTGGCACGCTGCAAAGCATGGGCCTCGGTTATGAGGTGCTCAGCGCCCGCAATCCGCGACTGGTAATGGGCAGCATCAACGCCTTTGGCGCCGACGGGCCGATGAGCAGTTGGCCGGGCTTCGACCAGATCGCCCAAGGCTACTCGGGGCTGATGAGCCTGACCGGTTTCGTCGATGGCGACCCGACACGCACCGGCACCGCCATCGGCGATTTGACTTCGGGCATGTGGTTGGTGACAGCGGTGCTGGCCGCGCTGCTCGAGCGCGAGCGCACCGGGCGCGGCCAACATGTCAGCACGTCGCTGCTGGCCAGTCTGGTCGGGTTGCTGAGTGTGCACGGCCAACGCTACCTCAGCCTGGGGGAAGTGCCGCGTCGCACCGGCAACGCCCATTCGGTGATTGCACCTTACGGCGTGTTCCAGACAAAGGATGGCCCGCTCAACCTGGCGCCGATCACTTCAGCCATGTGGGGGCGTTTGTGCGTACTGCTCGATTTGCCCGGGCTGCCGGACGATTCGCGCTTCGCCACCAATGAAGCGAGGGTCGAACGTCGTGACGAATTGAGAGAGATTCTGGAAAGTCGTTTGAAAACCCGCAGCAAACGCGAGTGGACCGCGATGTTCGTCGACGCAGGATTACCCGCCGGCCCGATCAACACACTCGATGAGGTCTTCGACGACCCGCAAGTGCTGCACAGCCAACTGACCGAGACACTCACGCACCCGACACTTGGTGCACTGCGTCAGGTAGTGACCCCGGTGTTCTGCGCCACTGACAGCGTTGTCAGCCGCCCACCGCCACTGCTTGGCGAACACACCGTCGAAGTGTTGCGCGAAGCAGGTTTCGACGCTGCATCAATCAACGCACTGCTCGCCGCTAAAGTAGTGTTCCAGAACTCCGATCACATGACCGGCGCGCAATCGACAGGAGTCGCACAATGAATCCAGCCTCTTCCACAACCGTGACCGTCAACCGGGTCGATGAACGCATCGCGCGACTGGTCTTCAGCAACCCCACACACCGCAATGCACTCAGCGCGCAACTGCTGACGGCGCTCGACGAAAGTCTCATCGCCCTGGCGTCACAACGCATTCAGGTGGTGATCCTCGGCAGCGAAGTCGGCCAATCCGTGTGGAGTGCCGGCCACGATATCCGCGAACTGCAACACGACCGCGACCCGATTGCCTATGGCAAACCGCTCGAACAGGTATTGCGGCGCATCCGCGCCTATCCCGGCGTGGTGATTGCCCTGGTATCCGGCTCGGTGTGGGGCGGCGCGGTGGATCTGGTAATGAGCTGCGACATGGTTGTCGCGGACCGCAGCGCAAGCTTTGCCATGACGCCGGTGAACATTGGATTGCCGTACACCACCAGTGGATTGCTGCGCTTCTTCAACAATTTGCCGATTCATGTGTTGAAGGAGATGTTTTTCACTGCACAAAAGCTCGATGCGCAGCGGGCGGAACGGTTTGGTCTGGTCAACCGCCTGGTCGACTCTGATGTGCTGGAAGCGACCGCGCTGGAACTGGCATACGGCATCGCCAGCAAAGCGCCGCTAGCCGTTGCGGCGGTCAAGGAACAGCTGCGTATCCTCGAAGACCTGCAACCGATTCCGGTGCAGGCGATGGAGCAGATTGCCGAACTGCGCCGACAAGCCTGCGAAAGTGCCGACTTTGGCGAAGGACTGGCAGCCTTTGCCGAGCGCCGGCCAGCAGCATTTAATGGCAATTAGCACGACAGACTTGAAAGCTTCTGTGTTTGTACGACCGACTTCGCAGGCAGCCACGCTTCCTCGTTTCGGCACGCTCGGCCCGACGTGAGTCGATTGCTAATCATCCCGAAACAATAACAACAAGGACGGTACCTGCGGGACCGTCCGAATGCGGGGAGTCAGATAGAAATGAATAATGAAATTCTGTCGATTTTAGTGCTGGTGGTCATTTTCGGCATCGCCAGCGTGCTGCCCATCAACATGGGTGCACTGGCGTTCGCGGCGGCCTTTATCGTCGGTTCGGTGATAATGGACATGACTTCGGCGACCATCTTCGCCGGCTTTCCCAGTGACCTGTTCCTGACGTTGGTCGGTGTCACCTATTTGTTCGGCATCGCCCAGAACAACGGCACCATCGACTGGCTGATCGAACGGGCAGTGTTGATGGTGCGTGGTCATGTCGCCTGGATACCCTGGGTGATGTTCGTGGTGGCGGCGCTGCTCACCGGTTTCGGTGCGCTGAGTCCTGCGGTGGCAGCGATCCTCGCGCCTATTGCTCTGAACTTCGCCGTGCAATACCGCATCAACCCGGTGCTCATGGGACTGATGGTGATTCACGGCGCTCAAGGCGGCAGTTTCTCCCCTGTGAGTATTTTCGGTGGCATAACCAATCAGATCGTTGCGTCCTCCGGGCTGCCTTATGCACCGTTCACTCTGTTCATCGCCAGCCTGCTGTTCAACCTGGGGATTGCCATGGTGGTATTCGTGGCCTTCGGTGGTTTACGCAGCGCTCGCCTGTCATTGGTGGTGGTCCCGTCCGGTCGCGAGTTGCATGCTGCTGGTGCATCGTTGGCCATTCTTGGCCACGGCGGTACGCCGGCGTCCCCTGCGTATCATCGTACTGACCTGACGAGTGCCGGTGCGCCGCTACATACCCTCAGCGGCCTGGACAGGGCCAAGCTGTCGACGCTGGTCGGGCTGTTGGCCCTGGCGATCTCGGCATTAGTGTTCAAGTTTAATATCGGGTTGGTGGCCATGACGGTCGCGGTAGTCCTGGCCATGTTCGCGCCCAAGGCGCAGAAGGCGGCCATTGACAAGGTCAGTTGGTCGACTGTTCTGCTGATCACCGGGATCATCACTTACATCGGAGTGATGCAGACCATCGGTACCATCGACTATGTCGCCCATGGCATCTCCGGCCTGGGTGAACCGCTGCTGGTCGCTTTGCTGCTGTGCTTCACTGCCGCAATCATCTCGTCCTTCGCTTCGTCCACGGCGTTGCTGGGGGTGATCATTCCCCTGGCCGTGCCATTCTTGAGTCAGGGCCACATCAGTGCGGTCGGCGTGGTCGCGGCTATCGCCATTTCCACCACCATCGTCGACACCAGCCCGTTCTCCACCAATGGTGCGCTGGTGGTTGCCAATACACCCCCGCAGGAGCGAGAAAAAGTGTTGCGCAGCCTGCTGATCTACAGCGCGGTGGTTGCCCTGGTGGGACCTTGTGTTGCCTGGTTGACCCTGGTGGTGCCCGGGGTGCTCTGAGCCATCGGGTCAGGCCCTGATCAGCCGGATGGACTCAATTTTTCCGCCCCCCTCCCTGGATGATGGGTCAACATGAAAAGCCTGAGGCGCCTAGTGGGAGGGTGCAGACAGATGTCCATCTGCAGTTTGTGCGTGCACCGCCCCACAGATGGAACTCCTATGAGTCGGTGCTCGGCGTCGACATGCCGCTGATATAGGTCTTGTAGAGCTGAATGATTTGCGGACCCGCGTCCTGCGAAGGGTTGGGACCGGACACGTTATCGCCTTCACACTGTTTAACGAATTGACCGAAGATCTGCGATTCGTTGCCCTTTTGAGTCGCTGGCTGCAGCACGAAGAAGCAGCCGAAGCCGAGCACTGGTACCGAGTTCTGCCCACCATCGGTACCGCTACACTGACCAATGACGATCTTCAGCATGCGCCGTTCGAACGTACCGCCGGACTGGCAGCCGCTGCCAGTACCGGAGACACAGGCGGCAGAACTCTGCACCCAATCGTTGTAATCGAATAATGGGCCGGCTGTGGTAGACAGATCGCCGTTCGCAGAAGTGATCGGCTTACTCTGATACTCGATCTGGGGCGGTGATGCTTTATCGTTGTATTGCAGCGCTGGTGAGTTGGCGGTGATCACCAGATCCGAAGGGTAATTCTGGGAACTGAGGTTGCCTGAATACTCACCGAAGCGAGTATTCAGACCCTGAATGGAAGGCCCTACAGTGTTGCCCGGCTTGGTACTGGCTTGCGCGCCGACAATGTTGCACTGATTGATCCCCCCCGCCAGCCCATCTCTGACGACAGTGCCACCGGATCCAAAGTCGAGCAGTTGGAAGTTGCCGGGGCCGATCGAAGCACTATTGTTTGAAGCGGTTTTCAACAGCTGTAGATCACCGAAGCGGTAACCCCAGAACATGCCAGTGGCCGGGTCGTTTTGTGAGGTGTCGCCGCAGACCATCAGTGGCGCTAGATCACAAGGACTGGACGGGCTAGGCCCGGCGGTGGCAATGGCCGCCACAGCCTTGGCCGGGGCGGCGCCATTACCCGTTGCCTGCAACATGCCCCAGAAAAAACCGGCCAGAGCATAGTTAGGTACCGATACCCGCACAAACTTCGCATTCGGTGGGCCAGGGAAGGAGAAAGGCCCGTAGACGCTCGCGGCCAGCTCCACAGTGACGAAGCTGGCAATATTGCTGCCGATGGCGGTGCTCAACTCCTGGTTGCCCGTGGCATTGGCATTCAGTAGCAGGGTGTTGCGCGCAGCACTTTGCGTCAGAGTGGCCGCACCGACTGAACCGGATACCATCATGAGCTTCTTGGCTCCACTCAGCGCTGCCGCATCCACTGCATTTTGCAGGCGTGTCTTGTTCAACAACATATGACCGCCGTCCAGCACCAAAGCGCCCATCAGCAGCATGGCAGCCATGGTAATCATGACCAGCACTGCCACTGCCCCCCGTTGACGGCTTGGGGATGCGGTAAACGGTCGTTGGATACCGGGTTTCATTAGCTAGCCCTCAATTCTGCCAATTTTTGTTGATCTGTTTCCGTTGATCCACTCCAACTCCTGCGGCGACTGCGACTGCGACTCGGAGACGGTAACGCTAGCGGCCATGCCCAAAGAGGTCGCGTGGAGCAAGGCAGCACTGGCAGCACTGGCAGCTTTCAGTTTCTTGGAGTTCCTGGATCAGTGCTTGATGCACTACCTGTGGGAACCTTAGTCCGCATGAAATAGAACGGTTAGGACTATTTTGTCGAGTGCTGGGAGTTTATTGCAGGTAATACTTGGCCGTTTTCTGCCCGTCGTGTGAAACAGAAAACGACCCGATATAGATAGTCCGTCGCGAAAGGCAGCGAGCGGTCACCTCTGCATCTCCCGAACGCGACTGTCAGGCGCGCTTGGGAAGCTTCCAGTTCGGGCGGATGAAGTGGCATGTGTAGCCATTCGGTATGCGTTCGAGGTAGTCCTGGTGCTCCGGCTCCGCTTCCCAAAAAGGCCCCGCCGGTTCGATTTCGGTGACTACCCGGCCTGGCCACAGGTGTGAAGCATCGACATCGGCAGCGGTGTCCTCGGCGATGTCGCGTTGCTGTTCGCTGAGGTAGTAGATCGCTGAACGATAGCTGGGGCCAAGATCATTACCCTGGCGGTTGGGCGTGCTGGGGTCGTGTATCTGGAAGAAGAACTCGAGAATCTGCCGGTAGCTGATCACGGCAGGGTCGAACACGATCTCGATGGCTTCGGCGTGGTTGCCATGGTTGCGATAGGTGGCATTCGGCACATCGCCGCCGGTATAACCGACCCGCGTGTGCAGCACACCGGGATAGCGCCGCAGCAGATCCTGCATACCCCAGAAGCAGCCGCCGGCGAGAATGGCAGTTTCGGTTTGTCTGGTCATGGTCTGTCGTTCCTTTCGGGGACGTTGGGTATAGCCATTGTTATGAGGGCGTATTGGCCAATTCCAAGGTTTCGTGCAAACAGTACTGGAATGATCGCTTTTGGCTGTGGATTCAACCGGTCGTGCTCACAAAGCCTGTTGGTTAAATCCGATGCAACCGGTGGTCAAGTGCAGTGCAATTTCACGCCTGACGACCAAACCAGTACTGCCCACGCAAAAAATCCTTCCTGCGCGTCAACGCAGGAAGGTTTTTTTTGTTTGCGGCCGATCAGTCTTTGGCCTGGCTCAACTTGGTGTACAGCTCGGTCGGTACTTTCTTGCCGTTGGAGATGAACTGGTTGGAGCGGTAGTTGTACGTCTCAGCCTCGGACAGGAAGCCGTCGCCGTTGGTGTCTATCGCCTTGAATTCCTCGGTGCCATTGGGTGCCACCGCCAGCAGTTCCTTGAGCGACACGCGGCCGTCATGATCGGCGTCGGTGCGTGCAAAGGACGCATCGCCGCACTTGCCTTCACCGCACTTGCCCTCGGCCTGGGTCTTTTTCGCGCTGGCTTCGTTGGCACCGCACTTGCCTTCGCCACATTTGCCTTCGCTGGTCTTTTCCGCAGAGGCCAGTTGATAGCCTTGAGGCAAGGCTTCAGCGGAGAACGCGGTGGAAGCGAAGTTGATACCGCCGACCAGTGCAACAGCGAGCAGGCCAATACGGGTTTTGTTCGACTGGATACGAGACATGTTGATACTCCGGATCAATGGCGTGGCTGGACCACTATTGGTCGTACCACAAGGGTTGATGAAGCTCTGTGCGATCTGCGTTGGGCATCTCGCTTTGGCAGGTCTATTTGGCCCCCGTGGTGTATCCCGGCTGTATCCGTGAAGCGTGGGTTTTGTATGGCTGTATGCGGATGTCGTGCCCTGATACACAGCGATACACGAAAGCCGATACTCAGTTGGTCATGTCCGCAAGAGCGCGTGTTTAAAAAGGTTGTAGGGTATTTCCTGAAAGCCACAACACCTTGCGTCGTTGCCTACGGTTACGCCAGAATCCGCCGGCTTGTGCGCCCTGCCCCTGGTCTCTATCGTTTCCGCGTCGTTGCCCATTCAGCGACCAGGCTTGGAACCCTGATGAATAAACGGTGCATGGCGCCCTTCATAACAATGCTTGCATGCTTTGAGCGTGTACTCCGTTATGGCGGCTGTGCGTGGGAGACCTTCGGGTCTGCCGGGTTCCGTTTACCCCGGGTTCCAACCTGCGTGCAGCTGCCACCCTTCGCTTGGAACCGAATGGTGCAGCTTTAACTCGTAGACGGAGAGTTGCCATGTTCAAGGTCACCCCCAACCCGCCGGACACCGATCCGGTATCCCCGCACGAACCCGATGCAAAAATGCTCAACGAGGCCGTCGAATACGCGCTCGCCTTCCCTTCGACCGCTGACATCAAGGCAACACCGCGCACACCCGGCACCCTGTTTACCGTCGATCCCAGTGCCGATACCGAAACCCTGACGGTGTATCTGGTCGAAACCCTGGCCTCGATCGATGTGATGGTGCACCAGTTGGTCGATCATCTGGACGGAGGGTCACGCAATGCCCTGCTGGGAATTTCCAACAGCGTGATGCTGGCGGAGATCACGGCGAACCGGCTGCTGGACCAAATCAGCCCAGCCGAATAAACACGGTCAATCGTAGGCGCTGGCTTGCCAGCGATGGCACCGGCACATTCACCATCGCATCGCCAGCAAGCCGGCTCCTACAGGTCGTAATCACAACGCTCAATGGTGTGTTTGATGTTGGCTGGGCTATCGCTAGTTCGGGTCGAGCAACCCGCCACTCCAGTTGCGCGACACCCGGCTGCCGGTGAATTTCGCCACGCCCATGCCCTGGGGTATCAATCGGTCGCGATAGCGCGTCACCAGGCGCCCCGCTTGCTCGGCGTGCAGTACCACTTCGGAAGATGGGTCGCCCGGGGTTCTTAGAATCCGGGCAAAGCGCTGGCCTTCTTCGACGAAATCCCCCAGCTCTTTTTCGAAGATCAACACGCCCGGTTGCGGGGCGATGATGGTTTCCATGTGGCCCATTTCCACGGCCTCGACAGGCCAGTCGGCAGGCGCCACTGACTCATCGATGACGCCACAACCGCACAGCCAGTTGTACAGCCCTTGGGCATCGGACTCGGCGAAACGGTCGCTGACATCGCCCTGCCCGCGCAGCTCCAGGGTTGCCGCCATGCGGTGCGCGGTGACGCCTTCGCGCAGCCACGGGGCAATGATGGTTTCTTCGAAGGAGCCATCGCCGCCGTCATCCCAGATGATCGCCACGTCCATTTTCATCGCCGCCGCCAGTTCACGGCCACGGGGCCAGAAACTGCGGTGCACGTAGAGGTATGGCAAGGCTTCGTCATCGGTGTGCAGGTCGAGCATCACATCGGCCGGGGCGGCCAGTTGCACCAGTTTTTTCTGCCATTGCTGGACGCAGGTCGAAGGTCGCGCCATGGCCGCCGACTGGTCGAACGCGCGGTTGAAGTTATGCCCGGTGGCGTCATGGAAACGCCCGAGAATCCGCCCTTGGCGAAACTGCCCGATGCCCAGCGGATTGGCCTGCGGCACCACGGTGATGCTGCCTTTGAGCCGGCCTTGGGTTTCGGCGACCTGAAGCCGTTGCATCAGCAGGTGCAGGACCAGCATCCCGGCGATTTCATCGGCATGTACGCCGGCCTGAAGGTGCACGTTTGGCCCGCTGCCATCGCCTGCATAACGCCAGGCACCGACCTGCACGGCATCGCCATTGTTGTTGCGAACGCTGAATGAAAGATCCTGCGGCATGGGCTTTCCCTCCCGTCATGAACGTTGAAAAACGTTGTATCGCTACTGCCGAGGCTGGTGATTGAACAGACGTTCAACTAAGCTCGGCAACGTGGAACCTCATCCAAGGACAGCCTCGTGACAACCGATGCCCCGAAAAACCGCCGCGCCGAACCCGATGACCGCCGCGAAATGCTGGTGGCCGCCACCCTGCGCTGCCTGGGCCGCGACGGTCACGCCGGGATCTCCGTGCGCCGCATTGCCACCGAGGCCGGGGTGTCCGTAGGTTTGCTCAACCATCACTTCGGCAGCATCGAGGCCCTGATCGCGGAAACCTACCAGCGGCTCGCGAGCGAACTGACCACTGCCCTGCTGCTGGAAATCGAACAGGCCGAAACCCCCGCGCAAAAGATCGATGCCTTCCTGGTCGGCTCGTTCTCGCCCAGGGTCATGGACCCGAAACTGCTCGGCGTGTGGGTGGTGTTCTGGAGCCTGATCCGCCACTCCGATCACGTCAGCCAGTCCCACGAAAAAAGCTACCGCGCCTACCTGGATCTGATCCGCCAGTTGCTCGACGGGCTGGCGACCAGCGAAGGCTTCGTGATCCACGACACCCGCCTCGCGGCCATCGGCTTATCGGCGATGCTCGACGGTCTCTGGCTCGAGTGGTGCCTCAACCCCGAGACCTTCAGTGCCGCCAACGGACTGCATATCTGCCGTTGCTGGATAAAGGGGCTGCGTCACGGAGCATTCAGCACCGACGACGTCCTGTGACGAGTGCCGGCCGAAGATCATCGCCAGGGTGCCGCTGACGGCGATCAGCCCGGCACCGAACATCAGCGACGTATCCATCAGCGTGCCCCAGACCAGGCTCGACAGCGCAAACGCCCAGATCAGCCCGGTGTATTCGAACGGCGCGAGCAAGGTCGCGGTGGCACGGCGGAAACTGGCGAACAACAGGAACTGGCCGATGCCGCCCACCAGACCGGCGCCGAGCATGCCCAGCCAGGCGGGCGTCGGCGATGGCGTGTGGGTCCAGGGCAACGCGACCGTCATGCAAATCACGAACACCAGGTTGGTGATCAGCATCTGCTCCAGCACTGACGTCTGCTCGTCCACCTGACGCAACTGGATGTAGGTGAACGCCCAACACATCGCCGCCAGCAGGGTCAGGACGATCGGCAACGGGTCGGTCATGTTGTCGGGGCGACAGGCAATGACCACCCCGACAAAACCGACGATCAGGCTGAACCACTGCCAGCCGCTGGCGCGCTCCTTGAGGATCACCGCCGCCAGCACCGTGACCATGATCGGCGCGGAAAAATACAGGGTGGTCATCTCGGCCAGGGTCAGGTCCCTGGCCGCCGTGTAGTACAGCACCCAGGCGACAATCGAGAGCAAACCGCGCACCACCAGCAAGCGCCGGCTCGGCGAGCGCCAGGCCCGCTGGATAACGCGCAAACGCCCCGCCAGCAACACTGCCACGACCACCACGGCGGCGCGCCAGAACAGAATGGTGACCACCGAATAGTCGGCCACCAGCCACTTGATGGCCGCATCCTGCAGCGACAGGAATGCGTAACCCAACGTGCACAGGCCAATGCCCTGCAGCGAGCGGTCGACGTTCGACGAATTCATCAGGCCGACCTGCGCACGGGCGTTCCGCGCCGTTCGGCAAAGGCAAACAGCGCTTCGATCAGGAAGGTCAGGCAGACATAGACGCCGGCCACCAGCAACAAAGGTTCGTACACCTGCAGGGTTTGTGCGCGGACCACGTTGGCGGCGCCGAGCAGGTCGATCACCGCGATGGTCGAGGCCAGTGCCGTGGACTTGAGCAGCATCACGGTTTCCCCGGCCAGGGTCGGCAGCAGCAAGCGCATCGCCCGGGGCAGGCGCACCCGCAGCAAGGACTGGCGCGCGGTCATGCCAAACGCCGAGGCCGCTTCCATTTCGCCCTTCGGTACCGCCAGCAGGCCCCCGCGAATCACTTCGCCGACATAGGCACCGACCGACACCACCAGGGCGAACACGATGTACCAGTATCCGTCGCGCAGGTACGGCCAGAGGAAGCTGCCGCGAATCAGCGGGAACTGGGCAAACAGGCTGCCCAGGCCGTAGTAGAAAATGTAGATCTGGATCAGCAACGGTGTCCCGCGGGTCACGCTGGTGTAGAACAGGCTGACCTTGGCGATCACCTTGTTTTTCGAGATCCGCGCCAGCGCCACCAGGATCGCCAGGGCAAAACCCAACACACTGGAGACCAACAGGATCGCGAGGGTGGTTTGCAGCCCCCGGCCCAACAGTGCCGCGTATTCAACTATCCACGCTGGAATCATTTCATTCTCTCTGCCGGTTCAGTCAACAAGAGGCATCCAGCGACGAATGCGTCGCTCCAACCGTCCCGAAAGATAGTTCGACGCCAGCGTCACCGCGTAATACAACGCGGCAGCCGTGAGGTAGAACAACAGATAGTGGCGCGTCGACCCCGCGCCTTGCTTGGCGGTGTACAGCAACTCGTTGGTGCCAACCACGCTGATCAGCGCACTGTCCTTGATCAGGTTGATCCACAGGTTGGCCATCCCGGCCATGGCGTAAGGCGCCATGATCGGCAGCGTGACCCGCCGGAACAGCCCGAAACCGCTCAGGCCGAACGCCTTGGCCGCTTCGATCTGGCCGAAGGGAATCGCCTGGATCGCTGCGCGGAAAATCTCCGAGGCATAGGCGCCCTGCACCAGCCCCAGCACCACGATGGCCGCCAGCGGACCGCTGACATTCACCACGCCGTAGCCAAGTTCGGTCATCAGCGAATTGAGGAGCATGGAGCCGACGTAGTACAGCAACAGGATCAGCAGCAACTCCGGAACCGCCCGGAACAACGTGGTGTAGCCGCGCATCAGCGCCGCAATCGGCTTCGGCGCGCCAAGCTTGAGGCACGCCACCACCAGCCCGATGGCCAGCCCGAGCACAAAGGCCCCGGCGGAAATCTGCAGGGTCATCCAGAGCCCCTTCAACAGCGCACTGCCCCATCCCTGTTCGGTGAAATTGATCAGATCGAACATTGCCGGCATTTCAACCTCCAGTTAGCACACGCGATCCCTTGTGGGAGCGAGCCTGCTCGCGAAAGCGGTGGTTCAGTCAACAGGGATGTTGGCTGTCATGCCCTCTTCGCGAGCAGGCTCGCTCCCACAGGTTTTGCTTTCAGGGCTGGGGTCAGAACGCAGGTTTCACGCTGGTGCCGAAGTAGCTTTGGGAGAGGTCGTCGTAGTCCTTGCTTGCCAGCAGCTCCTGGATGGCCTTGTCCAGTTTGGCCTTGAGTTCGGTGTCGTCCTTGCGCAAGCCGGCCCCCACGCCTTTGCCGAAGATCGGGTCATAAGGCACGGTGCCGAGGTAGGCCAGGTCCTTGGCATCCGGGGTCTTGACGAACGACGCCATGGCGGTGCCGTCGGCCATCATCAGGTCGATGCGGCCGGCAATCAGGTCGGCGTTGGCCGAGTCCTGGGTGTCGTAGTACTTAATGTCGGCGATTTTTTCGTAGTAGGTCTTCAGGTAACTGGCGCTCACGGTCGAGTTCTGCACGCCGATGATCTTGCCCTTGAGGTCATCCGGGTATTTCTTCACCGACGACTCTTTCGGGCCGACCACGGCAATCGCCGAGTCGTAGTAGGCCTTGCTGAAGGCGATCTGTTTTTCGCGCTCTTCGGTCACTGACATCGAGGAAAAAATCACGTCGATCTTCTTCGCCAGCAGCGATGGAATGATGCCGTCCCACGCCACTTCCTTGATCTCGCAATCGGCTTTCATTTCGCTGCACAGCTTGTGGATCAGGTCGACTTCAAAACCCTTCCACTCACCGTTGGCCTGCTTCTCGGTGTAGGGCGGATAGGGTTCGGCTGCCACCGCGAACCTGATCGGTTGCGCTTGAGCGGCACTCATGCCGGCCAGCAATAAGCAGGCTGCACCGGTCAACCAGTTTGCAAAACGTCGATTTCCCATGTTGTTTTCCCGTCTTTTTATGATGAGTTAGCGAGTCTGATGAGCGTTGACGAATTGTCGGCAACGCTCGCTGCGTGGGTGTACGAACACTTCGTCCGGCGAACCGGTTTCCTCGATCAGCCCTTGATGCAGGAAGGCGACTTTGGAAGAGACATCGCGTGCGAACGCCATTTCATGAGTCACCAGGATCATGGTCCGGCCTTCTTCGGCGAGGGAGCGGATCACCCGCAGCACTTCCCCGACCAGTTCCGGGTCGAGTGCCGAGGTGGGTTCATCGAACAGCATGACCTTGGGCCGCATGGCCAGGGCCCGGGCGATGGCCACCCGTTGTTGCTGTCCCCCGGAGAGAAACGCCGGGTACTCGTTGCGCTTGGCCGCAAGCCCCACGCGTTCGAGCAGGGCTTCGGCCCGTTCGGTGGCCTCCGCACGGCTTTCACGCAGGACCTGGGTCGGCGCTTCGATGAGGTTTTCCAGCACCGTGCGATGGGGCCAGAGATTGAAGTTCTGGAACACCATGCCCAGGCTGGACCTGATGCGCACCAGCTGCTTGGCGTCCGACACCAAAGGTGCGCCGGGACGATTCTGGTTGAGGTGAATGCTTTCGCCATCGACCAGGATGCGTCCCTGATCCGGCACTTCGAGCATGTTGATGCAGCGCAGCAAAGTACTTTTGCCCGAGCCGCTGGCACCGATCAGGGAGATCACTTCGCCCTCGCGGGCGGTCAGGGAAACACCCTTGAGCACTTCGATATTGCCGAAGCGTTTGTGCAGGCGATCGACCTCGATCATGGTCTTGCCCGCTGTCGGTTCGACGGTTGCGGTACTGGTCACGGTGCCGATCACCGGCCTCGGCGCTTCGCCGTTGAGCACCCGGACAAAGTCGCGAATGCGCTGGCAGGCCTGGGCCAGTCGCTCTTCACTCAAGGTGAACGACAGGCGTACGAAACCCTGGGCCGGTTCACCGAAGGCCGCCGCATCCAGCACCGAGACGCCGGCTTCGCGCAGCAGGCGCCAGGCGAATTCCAGCGACGACAGGCCGGTGCTCCGCACGTCCACCAGCACGAACATGCCGGCATCGGGGTTGAGCACGCTGATGCCCGGGCAATCGGCCAGGCCGGACACCACCAGATCGCGGCGCCGACGATAGATCTCGCGCATGCCGTGGGTGACTTCATCAAAGGCCTGCACAGCCTTGAGCGCCGCTTCCATGACAAACCCGGGCAGGCCGTACAGCATGCTCAACACCAGGGTTTCGACATGGTTGACCAGGGCTTCGTTGGCCACGACCCAGCCGATGCGCCAACCGGTCATGGCATGGGATTTCGACAGGCTGCCGATCACCACGCAGCGCTCGGCCATGCCCGGCAACGCCGCCAGGCTGAGGTGTTCGCGCTCGTAGGCAAGGCTTTCGTAGACCTCGTCGACCACCACCCACAGGTCATGGGCGATGGCGAGGTCGGCGATGGCTTGCAGCTCTTCGCGATTGAGTACTACGCCGGTGGGATTGTTCGGGTTGGAGAAGAAAATCGCCCGGGTACGCGGGGTAATGGCCTTGGCCAACACGGCAGCATCGAGACGGAAACCCGAGTCCGCCGCGCAGGGCACCCGCACCAATGTGGCGCCGGATGCCTTGAGCGTCGCTTCATAAGTCACGTACATCGGGTCGAAGGCGATCACTTCGTCGCCGGCGCCGAGCAGGCACATCGAAGTGGCAAACAACGCGTTCTGCGCACCGGCCGTGAGAATGACGTTGGACGCCTGCAGTTCGCGGTCGATCAACGGGCTGTAGCGACCGGCAATGGCCTCGCGCAGGGCCTGGCGGCCAGCGATTTCGGTGTAGTGGGTATCCCCTTCGCGCAGGGCGTGGATGGCGGCGTCGGTAATGAAATCGGGGGTGGGGAAATCCGGGTCGCCGACGCTGAGGATGATCACGTCCTCGCCGTTGCGCTGCGCCGCATTGGCCGCGTAGTGAATATCCCAGGCGGCAACGCCTTGGCCACTGATCCGCTCAACAAAGGGTGAAAACCGCATGCCAGTGCCTCGTTCGAATTGAAGAAACGCAAGCCCGCAACCAGCCGGGGGAAGGTGGTCCCCAACATAGTCGAGACTGAACACTCGTTCAACAGAAAACTCACAAGGCTTCGCGTTCAGCGCAAACAGGTCGTTTTCACGACAGTCGCGCCGTTTTTCAGTACGAGGTTGCCAGGCGCCGGGATACCCATTGACTGAGCCTGCCGATGACCAGCGCCACGACAACCAGCGCCGCCGCGACGGCGAACGTGACCCGCATCCCCTGCGCAACCGCTGCCGGTGGTGCCTGCACAATGTTGCTGCTGGCCGTGGCGAAGGCGAACACCGCGCCCATCACGCAAGCGCCGGTGATCAACCCCAGGTTGCGTGACAGGCCAAGCAGACCGGAAATCACGCCACGTTGCTGCGGCGCAATGTCCGACAGCACGGCGGTATTGTTCGCCGTCTGGAACAGCGCATAGCCGGCGGTGAGCACCATCAGTGGTGCAAGGTAGCCGAGCACGCCGACGCTCATCGGCATGGCCGGCAGGATGGCAGCGCCGGCCAACATGGCTATCAGCCCGAGTGCGCTCGAACACTGTGCGCCCAGGCGGTCGACCAGCCGCCCGGAGGGCACGCCGGCCAATGCCGCCACCAGCGGGCCGGCCGACATCACCAGGCCGACACTCGTTGCCTTCAGACCCAGTGCACCCGACAGATAGAACGGGCCGACCACCAGGGTGGCCATGACGACCGTGGTCACCAGGGTGCTCATGGCGAACCCTGCGCTCAGCAGCGGATTGCGCAACATCGTCAGTTTGACCAGCGGCGACGTGGCCGTCTGCTCGACGAACACGAACAGGATCAAGCCGATCACCGCGACCAGCAGCAGCGCCGTATTGAGCGGGCCGAAGCTGCCGTGCCCCAGGGTCACGGCCAGCGTGTAGGCCAGCAGGGTCAGGACCAGTACCAGCGTGCCGAGTGCGTCGAAGTCTGGCCGGGTGGACGTCATTTCGTGTCGATCCGCTGGCAAAAAGCGCCAGGCGAGTCCGAGCGCCAAAACACCCAAGGGTACGTTGAGCAGAAAAATCCCCTGCCAGCCCACCTGTGCGATCAACACGCCGCCAAGCGTTGGCCCCAGGGAAGTGCCGACTGCCGACATCGTGCCGAGCACGCCCATCGCACTGCCGGTTTTTTCCTTGGGCACCGCCGCGCTCACCATGGCCATGGACAACGCCATCATGGTCGCCGCGCCAACGCCCTGTAAGGCCCGGGCAGCAATCAGCAGCCACAGGCTGGGTGCCAGTGCGCAGAGGATCGAGGCGAAGGTAAACAGCGCAATGCCGATCAGCAGCAACCGCCGCCGCCCCATGAGGTCGCCGAACCGGCCAACGCTGACGATCAACACCGTGATGCTCAGCAGGTAGGCGAGCACCACCCACTGCACGGCCTGGAACGACGCTGCAAACGCCTCGGCCAATGCCGGTAGTGCAACGTTGGCACTGCTGGTGCCCAGGGACGACAGCAACATGGATAACGACAGGCTGGCCAAGGCTCCCCGAATCGATATGGACTTCATTTTCTCGCGACTCCGCAAACAGGTTGTCCCGAGCGTAAGCCTGGCCATAACATGGCGGAAGACGCAGCATTTGCAGCTTATACGTGCATACAACGCCACCTACCCACAAACCCATGTGGGAGCGAGCCTGCTCGCGAAGGGGCCGTCAGCTTCAACATTTAAGTTGGCTGACACACCGCTTTCGCGAGCAGGCTCGCTCCCACAGGAAATGATTCGATGCCCGACCTGAATCTGTTGATCACCCTGAACGTGTTACTGGAGGAAGGCAGCGTCGCGCGGGCCGCACAGCGTTTGCGCCTGAGCCCGTCAGCCATGAGCCGGGCGCTGGCGCGATTGCGCGAAACCACGGGCGATCCGCTGCTGGTGCGGGCCGGGCGCGGGCTGGTTCCCACACCTCGGGCGCTGGAATTGCGTGAGCGCGTCGGCGCGCTCGTACAGGACGCCGAAGCCGTACTGCGCCCCGCCGAGGCGCTCGATCTCGCTCAACTGACCCGCACGTTCACCCTGCGCACCAGCGACGGTTTCGTGGAAAATTTCGGACCGCAGCTCATCTCACGCATCCACCAGGAGGCGCCCGGTGTGCGCTTGAATTTCGTGCAGAAGCTGAACAAGGACAGCACCTTGCTGCGCGAGGGCTCGGTGGACCTGGAAACCGGTGTGATCGGCGAATCGACCAGCCCGGAAGTGCGCACCCGGATGCTGTTTCGCGATCGGTTCATTGGCGTCGTGCGCACAGGGCATCCACTTGCTCAAGGTGAAGTGACACCAGTGCGCTATGCCGACGCCCGGCACGTTCTGGTTTCACGCCGGGGTCACGATAAAGGCGTCATGGACGATGCCTTGAATGAGCTGGGCCTGAAGCGCGACATCGTCACCATCGTCGCCGGTTTCTCGTCGGCGATTGCATTGGCGCGGGCTTCGGACCTGGTCGCCAGCGTACCGCAGCGGCACGTCGGCAACCTGTGCCACGGGATGCATAGCTTTGCCCTGCCGTTCCCCACGCCACCGATCACGGTTTCGATGCTGTGGCACCCGCGCATGGACGCCGACCCGGCGCATCGCTGGCTACGCGGGTGCGTGTGGGAGGTTTGCAGTCAATAACGCTACCGCCAGGCTTGACCGCCACACCCTCCCCGGTCGAAGGCATTCAAGCGCTTTGTATCGAACTGTATTTCCCCCGGCCACATTACACAGCGATACAAATCCGCCAGGTTCAGGACATATAGGCAGTACATGGCAATGAAAAAGTGGGGCGCATCGGAAAGCGCAGGTTTTCCGAGCATTCCAGCGACCCACTGACAGGAAAAACCACCATGATCAATGCAATCGATACCGTGCTGTACACCGGCAAGACCCACACCACCGGCGGCCGCGACGGTCAGGCGCGCAGCACCGATGGACGCCTGGACATCAAGCTTTCGCCTCCCGGCTCCTCAGGTGCCGGCACCAATCCCGAGCAACTGCTGGCGGCGGGTTGGTCGGCTTGTTTCATCGGGGCGATGGGCAAGGCGTCCGTCGCGCTGAAAGTGGCCTTGCCGAGCGACGTTGCAGTGGATGCCGAAATCGATCTGGGCAAGTCCGAAAACGCTTTCTTCCTTCAAGCCCGTCTGAATGTCAGCCTGCCGGGCCTGGACCCGACCATCGCACGCAAGGTGGTGGAACTGGCGCATCAGACTTGCCCGTACTCCAAGGCGACCCGTGGCAACATCGACGTCGAGATCAATCTGGTTTGACCGATGCAGAAAAGCCTGGCCTGAAGTCTTGATAGCGGTCAGGCCAGGCTTCCTGAACACCGCAATTACTTGTAGGAGCGAGCTCGCTCGCGATGGTCTCAAGAGCGCCGCGTTTAGCCAGTAAGCACGCGTTATCGTTAACGACCATCGCGAGCAAGCTCGCTCCTACAATTACTTCAGGATCAGCAGCGGTTCGCCTTTCTTCACGATGTAAGTCGCCAGTTCCGAGGCCTTGCCCCCACCCACGTTCTTCGCCACATGGGCGACGCCTTCAGGGATGTACAACGAATCACCGGCCTTGAGCGTCACCGGTGCCCGCCCTTCCAGTTGATACTCGAATGTGCCGCTGATCACGTGCGCCACTTCGACGCCCGGGTGAGTATGTTTGGGCGAAGTCACGCCGGAATCGAAATCCACGAGTACTTGAAGGACTTCGCGATCGGCAGAGCCCAGGTCTTGGTGTACCAGGTCGGTGCGATGCAGGCCCTGCTGCCAGCTTTTCATCGCCGGGGCCGGCTGTGCTTCCTGGGCTTGAGCGAGGCTTGCTGCGGTGGCAAGCCCCGTCGCGGCCAGGATCATGCCAAGCTTGCCGAGGGTGTGACGGGTGTGGGTACGCAACATTGTCTTTCCTCCAGTTGAACCACGCCAGGCCGCGCCGAAAGTGGCGCGATGCCGGTGGTGCCATTTGAAGGCCAGCGTGTATCGCCCGGGTGTCGGGAAACGCCGGTTTTGTATTCTCGGGTAACGGCGGGCGTCGCCGACACCTACGGATACAAACCCACCGCTGCCGGTATGTTGCGGGTCTACTCCCCCACCGCTACCGGATCGGCCCCGCGACTGCCCTTGAACGCTTCGCGCCGGGCGCTGCGCTCGGCGACATAGGCAACACTCGGTTCACTGATCAGGTCTGCGCGGCGCAAGGGCTGCCCGCAATGCACACACAACGGCCCGAGCCCGGCCGGCTCGCCGCAGCTGCGGTGGGTATACACCACCGCCAGCCCTTCCTCGGGCGACTTGCACCAGGTTTCGCCCCAGGCCCGTAGCGCCAGGATCACCGAGTAGAACGCATCGCCTTTTTCCGTGAGGTGATATTCGTAGCGTTTTGGCCGTTCGCTGTAGGCCCGACGCGTGATGATTCCGTCCGCTTCCATGCTCTTCAAACGCGCCGCGACCATTTGCGGCGTACCGCCGGTCTGCGCCTGGATGTCGTCAAAACGATGGCTGCCCATGAACAATTCACGCAGCACCAGCACCGTCCAGCGGTCGCCCACGACGGATTCGGCCCGGGAAATCGGACACAGGGTTTCAGAAACGGTTTTTTTCACCGACATGCGGTAGTGCCTCTTTCCTAGTTACTATGATTATCATATCTACGTGAATTCCGAGCAACTACACTTCACACCCACCGATTATTTTGCGGAGCACCGTCATGTCCAACGCTACCTACCCTCTTGACCGGACTGCCTATCTGCTGGTCGATCCCTATAACGATTTTCTCTCCGATGGCGGCAAGGTCTTTCCCCTGATCGAGCCAATCGCCAGGCAGGTCGGCCTGCTCGACAACCTGCGCACGCTCGATCGCACTGTACGCGCGCTCGACATTCCAGTGGTCATCGTACCGCACCACCGCTGGGAAAAAGGCGACTACGAAAACTGGGATCACCCAAGCCCCTCCCAGTGCAAGATCATGCATATGCATCATTTCGCACGCGGGGAATGGGGCGGCGAATGGCACCCCGACTTCGCACCGAAGGAAGGCGACATCGTCGTACAGGAGCATTGGGGGTCGAGCGGTTTTGCCAATACCGATCTCGATTTTCGCCTCAAGCAAAAGGGGATTACCCACGTGATCATCGTCGGCCTGCTGGCCAATACCTGCATCGAGGCAACCGCCCGCTACGCTCAGGAACTCGGCTATCACGTCACCCTGGTACGCGATGCCACCGCAGCCTTCAAGCCGGAAATGATGCATTCGGCCCATGAGCTGAACGGTCCCACTTTCGCTCATTCCATCGTGACCACCGCTGAACTCGTTGCCGCGCTGGCACAGGCAGGTGCGTGATGCAGTTGACTGGCAACCTGTTGATCGGCGCCAGCGATGTCGGCGCCCGCGAAGGCACCCTGAAGGCGCTCAATCCCGCGACCAACCAACCGATTGAACCGGCGTTTGCGCTGGGCAGCGTGGCCGACGTCGACCGCGCCGCGATCCTCGCCGACGAGGCGTTCGATGTTTACAGCCATACCTCGCTCGCCGTCCGGGCGGCGTTTCTCGAGTGCATCGCCGACAACCTCGACAGGGTCCGCGAAGCACTGGCGGCACGGGCCGCCCTGGAAACCGGCCTGCCCGAGGCGCAACTGCAAGGCGAGGCAATCAAGGCGGCTTCCCAGTTCCGCCAGTTCGCCGATGTCGTGCGCAAGGGGCGCTTCCTGCAACTGGCTATCGACCCGGCACAACCCGAGCGCCAGCCACGCCCGCGCATGGACCATCGCCTGCAGAAAATCGCCATCGGCCCGGTGGCGATCTTCGGTGCGAGCAACTTTCCCATCGCCTATTCGGTGGCCGGTGGCGATACCGCTTCGGCGCTGGCAGCCGGCGCGACCGTGATTCTCAAGGCGCACAACGCGCACCCCGGCGCCTCGGAAATTCAGGCCCGCGCCATTCGTGAGGCGGTGCAGGCCTGTGGACTGCCCGAAGGCGTGTTCTCGATGGTGCGTGGCAGCGGCAATGCCATTGGCGAAGCATTGGTCGATCATCCGCTGATCAAGGCCGTGACCTTCACCGGTTCCGAACAGGGTGGCATGGCGCTGTATCGGCGTGCGCAACAACGCCCCGAGCCGATCCCGGTCTTCGCCGAAATGACCAGCGTCAACCCGACCTTCATCCTGCCCCGGGCACTCGCCGAACGCGGCGCGCAGATCGGCGACGGTTTTGCCGAACGCATGCTGGTCAACGTCGGCCAAGCCTGCCTCAAGCCGGCGATTCTGATTGCCATCGACGGTGCCGGGTTTGCAGCACTGCGCCAGGCCATGAGCAAACGCGTGAGCGAAGCACCGGCACGCACGATGCTGACACCGGGCATCCATGGCGCGTACCTGAAGGGGCTTGGCAACCTGGAGAACGCCGGCGCCCGCCTCGTCGCCGTTGGTTCGACTTCCACTGCGGAAGTCGATGGCCGCTCGGCGCTGTTCGAAGTCGATGGCCAACGCTTTCTCGCCGAACCGGCGCTTTCACAGGAAGTATTCGGCCCGTCCGCGCTGCTGGTGAAGGTCAGGGACGAGGAAGAACTGTTACGGGTAGCGCGTTCATTCAAGGGACAACTCAGCGCAACCCTGCACCTTGAACAGGACGATCTCCCCCTGGCCCGTCGCGTGCTGCCGACCCTGGAACGGCGCACCGGGCGCATCGTGGTCAACGCCTTTGCCCATCCGCAGGAAGTGTGTTTTGCCACCGTGCATGGCGGGCCGTTTCCAGCCACTTCGGACAGCCGTTTTACCTCAGTGGGCATGACCGCCATCGAACGCTTCCTGCGCCCGGTGACCTACCAGGGCTTTCCGGATGCCCTGCTGCCAGAGCCTCTGCGCGAGGGAAATCCCTTGGGGCTACCGCGCCTTGTGGACGGTCAATAGACGAAAAATGTCATTACGTTAACTTGTAGGAGCGAGCTCGCTCGCGATGGTCGTTAACGAAAACGCGTGCTTGCTGGTTAAACTCTGCGCTCTTGAGTCCATCGCGAGCGAGCTCGCTCCTACAACAACCACAACAACGGTCAGTCAGTCGAGTTTGGCAAGCTTGGTTTCACCGCTGTCCCAACCGCCACCCAGGGATTTGTAGATCGCAACAATGGCCCGGTACTGGTCGGTTTCACCCAGTGCCTGGGCATCCTCGGCGTTCAACCGCTCACGTTGTGCGTCCAGCAACACCAGATAATCCACCACCCCTTCCTTGTATTGCGTCGCCGCCAGGTCGGCCGCCGAACGACTCGACTCACTTTGCTTGATCAGCGACAGCAAGCGCTGCTGGCGTTTGCCGTAGTCGCTGAAGGCATTTTCCGATTCTTCCAGTGCGAGCAGCACCTGTTGCTCATAGGTCGCCAATGCCCCCTCGGCGTCGGCGTTTGCGCCACGAATACGCGCCCGCACACTGCCCAGGTCAAACGCCGCCCAGGTGATGCTCGGCCCCAGGCTCCAGGCGCGGGCGGCACTGGAGCCGATTTGTGAACCACGCCCCGCCGTGAACCCGAGGAACCCGCTCAGACTCACCCGGGGAAACAGGTCGGCGGTGGCCACGCCGACATCGGCCGTGGAAGCCGCCAACCGGCGCTCTGCCGCCAGCACGTCCGGGCGCCGGTGCAACAGCTCACCGGGATCGCCGATTGGTAGCGCCTTGGCGATGGCCGGCAAGTCCTTTGGACTCAAGTCAATGCTCAGCGTGTCCGGGCGTTCGCCCAGCAGTGTGGCGATGCGATTCTTGTGATGCACCTGCTCCGCTTGCAGTTGCGGCACGCTCGCCTCGACCGCCGCCAACCGGGCATCGGCACGTACCACGTCCAGCTCGTTACCCACGCCAGCGTCACGCAGGCTCACCGTCACGGTGCGCGATTCACTCTGGTTCTTGAGGTTGGCCAGGGCGATTTTTTCCCGCAGTTGCGCCCCCCGCAGCTGACCATAGGCATCCACCAGTTCGGCGATCATGCTCACCCGCAGCTGGTACAGGTCCGCCGCCGAGGCGTCTTCACGGGCATCGCTGGATTCCAGTGCGCGCTGGATGCGCCCGAACAGGTCGATCTCCCAGGCCATGTCCAGGCCCAGATCGTAGCGTTCGGTGTTCACCCGGTGCTCAGTCAACCCCGGCACCTGCGACTTGCCCTGCAGGCTGCTGACCCGGCTGGTGACCACCGGCAGGTTGTCGTTGCTGACGTCGTCGCGGATGGCCCGGGCGGCTTTCCAGCGAGCGAAGGCCACGCGCAGATCGCGGTTGCCATTGAGCGCTTTGCCGACCAACTGGTTCAGCGTGGGGTCATCGAATTGCTGCCACCACAGCGTTTCGAAACGCGTTTGATCGTAGTTGGCCCCTTGTGCCGAGACGACATGGGCAGGTGCCGTGTCTGGAGTTTTGTAGTCCGGCCCGACCGTGCACGCCGCCAACGCGGTGACCAGCAGACTCGGTAAAAACAGCTTGAAAGCGCTCATCAGTGTGCCTCCGGATCAATAACATTGAGCGAGTGAACGTGGCCCGCCTTGCGTGCGGCTTTACGCTCGATGTAGCGACGAATCAGGACGAAGAACACCGGTGTCAGCAGCAACCCGAAGAAGGTCACCCCGAGCATCCCGGAGAACACGGCAACCCCCATGGCCCGACGCATTTCCGAACCGGCTCCGGTGGATGTCACCAACGGGATCACCCCCATGATGAAAGCGAACGAGGTCATCAGGATCGGCCGCAGACGCATGCGGCAGGCCTCCAGCACGGCGTCCAGCGGCGACAGGCCCTGGTCCTGTTTGTCCTTGGCGAACTCGACGATCAGGATCGCGTTCTTGCAGGCCAGGCCCACCAGTACGATCAAGCCGATCTGGGTGAAGATGTTGTTGTCGCCCTTTGAGATGATCACCCCGGCAATCGCCGACAGCAGGGTCATCGGTACGATCAGGATCACCGCCAGCGGCAGGCTCCAGCTTTCATACAGAGCCGCCAACACCAGGAACGCCAGCAGCACGCAGAGCGGGAACACCAGCAGCGCGGTGTTGCCGGACAGGATCTGCTGGTAGGTCAGGTCGGTCCATTCGTAGGTCATGCCGTTGGGCAGCTCTTCCTTGAGCAGCTTTTCAATCGCCGCCTGCGCCTGGCCGGAGCTGTAGCCCGGGGCCGCGCTGCCGTTGATTTCCGCAGTGACGAAACCGTTGTAGTGCGAGACCCGGTCAGGCCCGGAAGTCGGGCTGACCTTGACGAAGGTGGCCAGTGGAATCATCTCCCCTCGGTCGTTACGCACCTTCAACTGGCCGATCTGTTCCGGCTCCTGGCGGAACTGTTGCTCGGCCTGGACGTTGACCTGATAGGTACGGCCAAAACGGTTGAAGTCGTTGGCGTACAGCGATCCGAGATAGACCTGCAAGGTGTCGAAGATGTCGTTGATCTTCACCCCATGGGTCTTGGCTTTTTCCCGGTCGATGGCGGCCTCGACCTGGGGCACGTTCACCGTGTAGCTGGTGAACAGGTTGGCGAGCTGCGGAACACTGCGGCTCTTGGTAATGATATTCATGGTCTCCTTGTACAGCTCGTCGTAACCCAGGTTGCCCCGGTCTTCGATCTGCAGGCGGAAACCGCCAATGGTGCCCAGGCCTTGAACCGGTGGCGGCGGGAACACCGCAATGTAGGCGTCCTGAATGCCGCCGAACTTGGCGTTCAACGATGCGGAAATCGCCCCGGCGGACAGGCTCGGACTTTTGCGTTCATCGAATGAACTCAAGCCGATGAACGCAATACCGGCGTTCGGGCTGTTGGTGAAACCGTTGATCGACAAGCCCGGGAAGGCCACGGCACTGTCGAAACCGGGCTCGTTCATGGCGATGGTGCTCATGCGCCGGATCACCGATTCGGTGCGATCCAGGCTGGCGGCATCCGGCAGTTGCGCAAAGGTCACCAGGTACTTTTTGTCCTGGGTCGGCACAAACCCCGTCGGCGTGGTGCTGAAACCCATGTAGGTCAGGGCGATCAGGCCGGCGTAAACCAGCAATGCCACGCTGCTGCCGCGAATGACCTTGGACACCGTCCCCACATAGCCATGGCCGGCCTTTTCAAACAGCCGGTTGAAGGGTTTGAACAGCCAGCCACCGAACAGGCGATCCAGAATCCTCGAGAAGCGGTCTTTCGGTGCGCTGTGAGACTTGAGCAAGACCGCCGCCAATGCCGGCGACAAGGTCAGCGAGTTGAACGCGGAGATCACCGTGGAAATGGCGATGGTCAGGGCGAACTGTTTGTAGAACTGCCCCGTCAGGCCAGAAATGAACGCCGCCGGCACGAACACCGCACACAGCACCAGCGCCGTCGCGATGATCGGGCCGGTCACTTCGCCCATGGCTTTTTTGGTCGCTTCGACCGGGTCAAGCCCCGTCTCGATGTTGCGCTCGACGTTCTCCACTACCACGATCGCATCGTCGACCACGATGCCGATGGCCAGTACCAGGCCGAACAGCGACAAGGCATTGAGCGAAAAGCCGAACAGGTGCATCACGGCAAACGTACCGATCAACGAGACCGGCACCGCCACCAGCGGAATGATCGAGGCGCGCCAGGTTTGCAGGAACAGGATCACCACCAGCACCACCAGGACCAACGCTTCGAACAGCGTATGGACCACCGCTTCGATCGAGCTACGCACGAAGATGGTCGGGTCGTAGACGATCTCGTAGTCCATGCCTTCGGGGAAGTTCTGCTTCAACCTGGCCATCGTCGCCCGTACCTGGTCGGACACCTCGATTGCATTGGAACCCGGGCGCTGGAAGATCGGCATCGCCACCGCTTCCTGGTTATTGAGCAAGGCGCGCAAGGCGTACTGGTTGGAGCCGAGTTCAATCCGGGCGATGTCCTTGAGGCGGGTGATCTCGCCATCGGCACCACTGCGGACAATCACGTTCTCGAACTCTTCCTCGGTGACCAGGCGGCCCTGGGAGTTGATCGACATCTGGAAGCTGGTGGCATTGGGCGCCGGTGGTGAACCCAGTTGGCCGGCCGCGACCTGACGGTTTTGTTCACGCACCGCATTGACCACGTCGGTGGCAGTCAGGTTACGTGACGCGGTCTTGTTCGGGTCGAGCCAGATCCGCAGCGAATAGTCGCCGATACCGAACATCTTCACGTCACCGATTCCGTTCAGTCGCGTCAGTTCGTCCTTGACGTTGAGGATCGCGTAGTTGGACAGGTAGAGCATGTCGTAGCGCTTTTGCGGCGAGGTCAGGTGCACCACCATCGTCAGTTCGGGCGAGGCCTTGTCCACCGTGATGCCGATGCGCGTCACCTCCTCCGGAAGTTTCGGTTCGGTGCGGGTCACGCGGTTCTGCACCTGCACCTGGGCGTTGTCCAGGTCGGTGCCGAGGGCGAAAGTCACGGTCAGTGTGAGCCGGCCATCTGCCGTGGACTGCGAGGACATGTACAGCATGTTCTCGACCCCGGTGATGGCTTGTTCGAGCGGCGCGGCCACGGTTTCGCCGATGACCTTGGGGTTGGCGCCCGGGTAGTTGGCATGCACGACCACGGTCGGTGGCACCACTTCCGGGTATTCGCTGATCGGCAACTGGAACAGCGAGATGGCACCGGCAATCAGGATCAGCAGCGACAGCACGGCGGCGAAGATCGGCCGCGTGATAAAGAACTGTGAGAACTTCATGGCTGTGTACCTTTATCCGCGTGGCGAAACGGCGGCATCGGCTTTCACCAGCGCCGGTGACGGAGCGACGGGCTGATTGCCCGCCTCGATGGCCTGCCGCTGACGGGCCAGGGTGGCAACGGTCTCTGCATCGGCCATTGGCGCGTCCTGAGGCGCGACCACCGCGCCGGGACGAACCCGTTGCAGACCGTTGATGACGATCCGGTCTTCTTTTTGCAAACCGCTGCGCACAATGCGCAACCCTTCGAGCTTCGGCCCCAGATCGACGCTGCGGTACACAGCCTTGTTGTCCTGGTCGATGACCAGCACGAACTTCTTGCCCAGGTCGGTGCCCACGGCCTCGTCCTTGATCAACAGGCCGGCATAGGCCGCGCTGCCCACCAGCTTCAATCGGGCATACAGCCCCGGGGTGTATTGGCCGTCGGCGTTGTCGAACACCGCGCGGCCACGAATGGTGCCCGTCTTGGGATTGACCTGGTTGTCGACAAAGTTCATCTGCCCCAGGTGGCTGTTGCCTTCTTCGTTCGACAAGCCCATGTACACCGGCGTGGACTGGCTGCGCCGGCCTTCGCGGGAGAGTTGGCCGTACTTGAGGAACAGACGCTCGTCGGCATCGAAATAGGCGTAGACCTTGTCGGTGGAGACCACGCTGGTCAGCGCCGAGGTGTCGGCGGTGACGATGTTGCCGGCGGTGATTTCGGCACGGCTGACCCGGCCGCTGATCGGCGCGGTGACGCGGGTGAAGCTCAGGTTCAGGCGTGCCAGATCGAGTTGTGCCTGCACGGCATCGACGGCGGCCTTGGCCTCCTGGGCGGTGGTGTTGCGCGTGTCGGCCAGTTCCGCCGAGATGGCATTGCTGCTCAGCAGGCGCTGGCCGCGTTGTGCTTCGTTGCCAGTTCGAACCAGCGTGGCGCGAGTTTGCTGCAGCTGCGCTTCAAGGCGATGCACTTCGTGTTCGAACGGCCGTGGGTCGATCTGGAACAGCAAATCCCCTTTCTTTACCGACTCGCCATCCGTGAAGGCGACACGATCGATCTGCCCCGAAACCCGTGGGCGAACCACGACGGTTTCCGGCGCTTCCAGACGGGCAGTGACTTCGTCCCACTCGGTAATGGGTTGCTCAAGCACTTTGGCGACGGTGACAGATGGCGCACCAGGCGCCTTGGCGGCATCGGGTGCGTGACCGCAGGCCGTGATGGCCGCCAGGGTCAGGACAACAAGTGGATAACGCAAAGGTTTGAGTGACTGTTCCATGGGGGGTGTCCGCCTGACGGTTTAGGGGTTGGAGAATTCTCGGCCGCACAGGGGGCAGCGACGAATTGAACGGAGTGAACTTGGCTATCACCATTAATGATGACTATCATGTATAAGCACAAAAAAACGATTGCTTACATCAAGCCTATGAATTAACAGGTTTTTTTATTGGAAACCGTCGGACTGACAACGGAACAAATGGAGTCCAATGCGGGCCCAAGCGTTTGCGCGACCTGCAAGGCTCGGGTGGTCGGTTCCATTTTGTGGCCAATACGTTTAAACAGTGGGTCGTTGAACAGCGTGCGCAGACGACCCAATGCGCCACTGACCGCCGGTTGCCCCAGGCAAAGTCTTTCTGCGGCCCGACTGACGTTGCGCTCCTGAATGAGCACCTCGAAAACCACCAGCAGATTGAGGTCGATACTGCGCAGATCATTACGTTTCATGGGCCAGCACCTTGTGAGGTGTTTTGACTTGAGCCACGGGCTCGGGACCGGCAATGCCATTGCAGCGAATTTATATGACGACCATCATAATTACCAGCCCCCGGCAAACATTTGCCAGGGCGCTCATCGGATGACAGGACCCACTCATGAAAGTGACGAAAGACCAGGCAGCAGCCAACAAGGAAGCGATCCTCGGCGCGGCCTCGAAGATGTACCGGGAAAAAGGCATCGACGGCATTGGCATCGGCGAGCTTTCCCGCTCGGTGGGCCTGACCCATGGCGGCTTTTACGGACAGTTCCCCGGAGGCAAGGAGCAGTTGGCGTCGGAGGCTGTGAGCCGCACGTTCGAAACCAACATCGAAGACTGGCGAGCGGCCAGATCCATCCCCGAACTGCTCAAGGGTTACCTGACCCAAGCCCACCTGAGCAACTGGACCGAAGGCTGCCCGATCCCCGCCCTGGGAGCCGATGTCGCACGTAACGGCGGTGCCGTCAGCCACTCGTTCACCAAAGGCGTGCAGACCCTGATCGAAACCCTGATGCCACTGGTCGACGGCGAAACCGATGAGCAAAAGCACCAGCAAGCCTTGCGCATCCTGTCATCGATCACCGGGGCAATACTGATCGCCAGAGCCCTGGACAACCCTCGACTGTCGGAGCAGTTCCTGCAATCGGTGATCGATGCCTGGTCTGCCGACGCCCAGGCATGACTGGCCTGGATGAGGAGTCGCCACCAGCGCTCCGGGCAGCTTCAACAAGACTGGACTAGCTTTACCTGCAAGTTCGAGTGCCTGGAGTTCTTCCTGTCAGCGATCCACCGCCAACCGGCAAGGAGTTGTGATGCGCGCCACAGCATTTTCAGTCGGTCAACCAGCCCCGTGGTTCCATTGCCGCACTCAACTAAGAGAACGCTTTTGTTTCGACACGATTGCCGGCCGGTATGTCGTGCTCTATTTTTTTGGTTCCGCGGCTGATCCTGTATCGACTAAAATCCTGGAAGATATCCGGGCCCATCGCCAACGGTTCGATGATGATCGAGTCTGCTTCTTTGGTGTTTCCGTAGATCCGGATGATGAAAAGCTCAAGCGGGTGGAAAGTTCGATACCCGGCATGCGCTACATCTGGGATTTCGATCGGTCGGTCAGCAAGCTCTACGGTACGTTGCAAACAGACGGCAGCATCAGGCCAATCACCTATGTGCTGGATCCTGCGCTGCGTGTCCTGGCCGTCGTCCCGATAGAAACACCGGTTGATAACCATGTCCCCTCGTTGATGCGCTTTCTGGACAGATTGCCTGCACCGGCTCCGTCACGCCCCGCCACTCCACACGCACCAGTCCTGGTGGTCCCGCGTATATTCGAGCCCTCGCTGTGTAAGGCACTGATAAGTTATTACGACGAACGTGGCGGAGAGGAATCCGGGTTCATGACAGAACAGTCGGGTAAAACCGTCCAGATCACCGACCATAGCCACAAGCGACGTCGTGACTGCACTATTGAAGATGAGGCTCTATCCAAAGCCTGTGCATTGCGTATCGCCAACCGTCTGCTTCCAGAGTTACATAAAGCGTTCCAGTTCAATGCCACTCGAATGGAGCGCTATCTGGTGGCCTGCTACAACAGCGAGGAAGGCGGGCATTTCCGGCCCCATCGGGATAACACCACGAAGGGTACGGCACATCGCCGTTTTGCCGTTTCGCTGTTTCTCAATGCGGGAGAGTACGAAGGTGGTTTTCTGCATTTCCCGGAGTATGGAAAGGTCCTTTACAGCGCTCCAACGGGCGGGGCTGTGGTGTTTTCGTGTTCACTTTTGCACGAAGCCACTCCGGTAACCCAAGGTCGCCGATATATGTTTCTGCCGTTTCTATACGATGATGCTGCTCGCGCCATTCGAGAAGAGAACCGCTCATTTATTGAAAGCTGACGCGCGCTCGACACGATTGAGCTTTCATTACAGGCGGCCTCATTACGGGCGGCCTTGAGTGCTGGACGCCCTCCGCTGATGTGGAAGCCGGAGGGCAAGCCGAGGCACTTTTTGCCGGTCATGCCAGCGTTATGACAACCTCTCCTCTAGGCGCTGCGAGTCAAGTCGAAGCGATCCAGGTTCATCACCTTGGTCCAGGCGGCGACGAAGTCCTTGACGAACTTCTGCTGCGCATCGGCGCAGGCATAGACTTCGGCCAGCGCACGCAACTGCGCGTTCGAACCGAAGACCAGGTCCACCCGGGTGCCCGTCCACTTCACTGCACCGGTTTTGCGATCACGCCCTTCATACTCTTGCTGGGCATCCGACACGGGCTTCCACTCCACGCCCATATCCAGCAGGTTGGTGAAGAAGTCGTTGGTCAGCGTCTCCGGCCGTTGGGTGAACACGCCATGCCGGGTTTGCCCGACATTGGTGTTCAACACCCGCAGCCCACCCAGCAACACCGTCATTTCCGGGGCGCTGAGCGTCAGCAGTTGTGCCTTGTCGATCAGCAATTTTTCGGCCGGCACACGGTACTGTTGCTTCAGGTAATTGCGGAAGCCGTCGGCAATCGGTTCAAGGTAGCCGAAGGAGTCGACATCGGTCTGTTCCTGGCTGGCGTCCATGCGTCCCGGGCTGAACGGCACCGTCACACTGTGGCCGGCGTTTTTCGCAGCCTGTTCGACACCCGCGCCACCGGCGAGCACGATCAGGTCGGCCAGGGATATTTTCTTGCCGCCGGTTTGCGCGCTATTGAACTCCTTCTGGATGCCTTCGAGTCTGGCCAGCACACTGGCCAGTTGCACCGGCTGGTTGGCTTCCCAGGACTTTTGCGGTGCCAGGCGCAGACGTCCGCCGTTGGCACCGCCGCGCTTGTCGGAGCCACGGAAGCTGGAGGCCGCCGCCCAAGCTGTAGATACCAGCTGCGAGACCGACAGGCCGGACGCCAGCACCTTGCTTTTCAGGCCCGCCACATCGCTGTCATTGACCAGCGGATGATCGACAGCCGGGATCGGGTCTTGCCACAGCAGTTCTTCGTTGGGCATTTCCGGGCCGAAGTAGCGCGACAGCGGGCCCATGTCACGGTGAATCAGCTTGTACCAGGCACGGGCGAAGGCGTCGGCCAACTGGTCCGGATTGGCCAGGAAGCGCCGGGAAATCGGTTCATAGATCGGGTCGAAGCGCAGCGACAGGTCCGTGGTCAGCATGGTCGGATCACGCCGTTTTGACGGATCGTGAGCATCCGGAATGGTGCCGGCGCCAGCGCCGTTTTTCGGCTTCCACTGGTTGGCCCCCGCCGGGCTCTTGGTCAGTTCCCATTCGTAGGCGAACAGGTTCTCCAGGTAGTTGTTGCTCCACCGGGTTGGCGTGGTCGTCCAGGTCACTTCCAGGCCGCTGGAGATGGTGTCGCCACCCTTACCGGTACCGAACGTGCTCTTCCAGCCCAGGCCCTGCAATTCGAGGCCGGCGGCTTCGGGCTCGGGTCCGACATGATCGACGGTACCTGCACCGTGGGTTTTGCCGAAGGCGTGACCGCCCGCGATCAGCGCGACGGTTTCCTCGTCGTTCATTGCCATGCGGGCAAAGGTTTCGCGGATGTCTATCCCGGCGGCAACCGGATCGGAGTTGCCTTCAGGGCCCTCCGGGTTTACGTAAATCAGGCCCATCTGCACGGCTGCCAGGGGGCTTTCCAGAGTGCGCTCTGCGGGATTTTGCCCGGCATCCTTGCCATAACGCACGTCGCCACCCAGCCACTTGCTTTCCGAGCCCCAGTAAACGTCTTCGTCCGGTTCCCAGACATCCGGGCGGCCAGCGGAAAAACCAAAGGTCTTGAAGCCCATGGACTCCAGTGCAACGTTGCCGGCGAGGACGATCAGGTCGGCCCAGGAGATTTTGTTGCCGTACTTTTGCTTGATCGGCCAGAGCAGCCGACGGGCCTTGTCGAGGCTGACGTTGTCCGGCCAGCTGTTGAGCGGTGCAAAGCGTTGCTGGCCGGAGCCGGCGCCGCCCCGGCCGTCACCGGTGCGATAGGTACCTGCGGCGTGCCAGGACATGCGGATAAAGAAAGGCCCATAGTGACCGAAGTCCGCCGGCCACCAGTCCTGGGAATCGGTCATCAGCGCAGTCAGGTCTTTTTTCAGCGCCTGGAAGTCCAGGCTCTTGAAGGCTTTGGCGTAGTTGAAATCGCCCCCCAACGGGTCAGACTTGGGCGAGTGTTGACTCAGGATCTTCAGGTTCAGTTGGTTCGGCCACCAGTCGCGGTTCGTCGTGCCACCGCCAGCGGCGTGATTGAACGGGCATTTCGATTCAGTTGACATGGCATCTCCTCTTGATTTTGTTTTCAGCTAACCACCTTTGAGCGTGGATCCGGATCACCGATTGATGAAATAGCTTTTCGGTATGGGATCCATAGCCTTAAGGCTATGACAGTCCCGTGATCAATCGCTCCAGAACATCCATTAAAGTACCGGACCGGGAAACTGTCGCTTCATCTGGGGAGATAGCTGATAAACAGCGCAAATCAGTATGGAGGTTGGCAGTGCTTCCAAGACCCGGGACAAAAGTGGCGGTGACGACTCGGATCGCCACGCGGCCTGAATCATTCAGGGCGTTCCTGCATGCAATAAAAAACCGGCCATTATTCGGCCGGTTTTTTTGTTTCGATCAACAGCACTTCGGTCCGGCTTTACTGCCGTAACGGGCCTCCTGGCGCTCGCGGAAGAACGCCTCGTAGTCCATCACCGGTTTGTCCGGGTGTTTGCTCTGCATGTGCTCGACGTAGTTGTCGTAGTCGGGCATGCCGACCATCAGGCGCGCGGCCTGACCGAGGTATTTACCGAGGCGACTCAGGTCATTGAACATGCTGCCCTCCTCGCCTATGCATTCGGCACGGCCTGGAATGGTGCTTCTTTATCCGTACGCTCCTTGCTGCCCCAGGCGGCAATACCGACCTTGAGCGCGAAGAACAGGATGCTGAACACCACGAACAGGAACAGCGCGGTCAGCGTTGCGTTGGTGTAGGCGTTGAAGATCACGTGCTGCATCTGGTCGATGCTCTTGGCCGGAGCCAGCACCTGACCATTGGCCAGGGCATCGCTGTACTTCCTGGCCAGGGCGAGGAAGCCGATCGCCGGGTTGGCATCGAACAGCTTGATGAAGCCCGCAGTGGTGGTGCAGATCAGCAACCACACGGCTGGCAGCAAGGTCACCCAGACATAACGCTGGCGCTTCATCTTGATCAGTACCACGGTGCCGAGCATGAGCGCGATCCCGGCCAGCATCTGGTTGGAGATACCGAACAGCGGCCACAGGGTGTTGATGCCGCCCAATGGATCGATCACGCCCTGATACAGCAAATAACCCCACATGGCCACGCAACCGGCGGTGGCGATCAGGTTGGCGGTCCAGGATTCGGTGCGGCGCAGGGCCGGCACGAACGAGCCGAGCAGGTCCTGGAGCATGAAGCGCCCGGCACGGGTACCGGCGTCGACTGCGGTGAGGATGAACAGCGCTTCGAACAGGATCGCGAAGTGGTACCAGAACGCCATGGTGTTCTCGCCCGGCAACACGTGGTGCAGGATCTGCGCGATCCCCACCGCCAGGGTCGGCGCACCGCCGGCACGGGCCAGGATGGTGGTTTCACCGATGTCGTGGGCCACGGCTTGCAACGCGTCCGGGGTAATCGCAAAGCCCCAGCTGCTGACGGTTTGCGCAACGGCAACCGCATCGGCACCCACCACGGCCGCCGGGCTGTTCATGGCGAAGTACACGCCCGGGTCGATCACCGAAGCGGCGACCATGGCCATGATCGCCACGAACGATTCCATCAGCATGCCGCCGTAACCGATGTAGCGGGCATGCCCTTCACTGGCGAGCAGCTTCGGCGTGGTGCCGGAGGCGATCAGCGCATGGAAACCCGAGACCGCGCCACAGGCGATGGTGATGAACAGGAACGGGAACAGACCGCCCTTCCAGACCGGGCCGGTGCCATCGATGAATTGGGTCAAGGCCGGCATTTTCAGCTCGGGCATGGTCACCAGGATACCGATGGCCAAGGCGACGATGGTGCCGATTTTCAGGAAGGTGGACAGGTAGTCACGCGGTGCCAGGATCAGCCATACCGGCAGAACGGCAGCGACGAAACCGTAGCCGATCAGCATCCAGGTGATCTGGATACCGGTGAAGGTAAAGGCCTTGGCCCACACCGGGTCGGCGGCAATCTGCCCGCCGAGCCAGATCGAGCCCAGCAGCAACACCACGCCGATCACCGAGATCTCACCGATGCGACCGGGGCGGATGTAGCGCATGTAGACGCCCATGAACATCGCGATCGGAATGGTCGCCATCACCGTAAACATGCCCCAGGGGCTGTCGGCCAGGGCCTTGACGACGATCAGCGCCAGCACCGCGAGGATGATGATCATGATCAGGAAGCAGCCGAACAGCGCGATGGTGCCGGGGATGCGGCCCATTTCTTCACGGACCATGTCGCCCAGGGAGCGGCCGTTGCGGCGGGTGGACATGAACAGGACCATGAAATCCTGCACAGCACCGGCCAGCACCACGCCGGCGATCAGCCACAGCGTGCCGGGCAGGTAGCCCATCTGCGCCGCCAGCACCGGGCCGACCAGCGGCCCCGCACCGGCGATGGCCGCGAAGTGGTGACCGAAGAGTACGTGCTTGTTGGTCGGTACGTAGTCCAGACCGTCATTGTTGAGCACAGCGGGAGTGGCCCGATTGGGGTCGAGCTGCATCACTTTATTGGCGATGAACAGGCTGTAATAGCGGTAGGCAACGAGGTAGATGGCGACAGCTGCGACTACGATCCACAGGGCATTGATCGCTTCACCGCGGCGCAGGGCCACGACACTCAGCGCAATCGCTCCCAGGACAGCCACGGCAAACCAGGCGAGGTGTTTAGCCAGACGGGGCATAGAGGGTCTCCTGCCGACAGCTCGTGACTGCGGCGGTAATTTTTATAATTGTGTCCGCGATGCGGAGCTGGCCCAATATCTGCGCATGCCGTCCACAAATAAATCCGCGTTACTACGTACGTGGCGTCTACGTAGTTCTACGTAGATGACGCAGATCTCCTGTGGGTTGACCACCGGAACCGGGGCCGTCCCCGATCAAATGTGGGAGCGAGCCTGCTCGCGAAAGCAATCTGTCATTCAACATGGATGTCGCCTGAAAGACCGCCTTCGCGAGCAGGCTCGCTCCCACAGGCTATGCCCCCGCCAGGTCATTCCGTCCTGCAACGCTACAGGCCCGACGTATCTTTGGCATATGATGCCGAGCCTTCGCGCGGGCAGGAGTCAACATGCAGCTCAAACACAAGATCGTCGCCCTCGGGATCCTGCCGCTGGTGCTGGCCATTGCCGTCATCTGTGCGCTGGTGATTTCCCTCAACCGCCAATTGGGCGACCAGCAGGCGCAGCTGATCGAAGACAGCATTCTGGCGAGCAAGCGCGCGGAACTGAAAAACTACGTGGAAATGGCGCAAAGCCTGATCGCGCCGCTGTACGACGACGGCCACGGTGACGCCCATGCCCAGCAACAAGTGCTGGAAGAACTGCGCAAACTCAGCTTCGGCATCAACGGCTATTTCTTCGTCTACGACCGCGAAGGCCGCAGCCTGATGCATGCACGGCAGTCGGAGCTGGTGGGGCAATACCTGTGGGACATGAAAGACCCCCACGGCCTGCCGGTGATTCAGGCGCTGCTCAAAAGCGCGCAGTCGGGCGAAGGCTTTCAACGCTACGCCTGGAACAAACCCTCCTCCGGCCAGGTCACCGACAAGCTCGCCTACGTGGTGATGCTCGACCGCTGGGGCTGGATGCTCGGCACCGGCATCTACCTCGAGGACGTCGAACGCGCCACCCAACAGGCCCGCGCCGAAGTGGCCATGGGCATCCGCAAGACCATGATGGCGATTGCCGTGGTTGCCCTCGTCGCGGTGCTGTTCGTCTTCGCCACGGGCATGACCCTCAACGTCAGCGAGCATCGTCTGGCGGACAAGAAACTGCAGCGCCTGACCCAACGCATCGTCAGCCTGCAGGAAGAAGAACGATCACGGGTGTCCCGCGAGTTGCACGACGGCATCAGCCAGGTGCTGGTCTCGATCAAGTTTCAGTTCGAACTGGCCAGCCATCTGCTGGAAAGCGGACAAGCCCACGACAAGGGCCTGAACACGCTGAAGGACGCCACCGAGCGCCTGGGCGATGCCATCGGTGAAGTCCGCAGCCTCTCTCACGACCTGCGCTCTTCCTTGCTCGACACCCTCGGCCTGCCGGCGGCCATCGGCCAATTGGCCGCGGAATTCGAACAGCGCAGCGGGCTGACCGTGACCTATGACGAAAATGAATTCGACTGCCAACTGGTCGACGGTGCCGCCGTCGCCTTGTTCCGCATCGTCCAGGAAGGCCTGACCAATATCGAACGCCATGCGCAGGCGAAGAACGTGTCCATTACCCTGCGCGGCTGCGAACAATCGGTGCGGCTGACGGTGGTCGATGACGGCATCGGTTTCAACGTTGCCCAGGTCGAACGTCGCCAGGCCGGCATTGGCTTGCGTAACATCCGCGAACGCGTCGAACATTTTGGCGGGCGCTTCGATTTGATCTCGATGCCGGGCAGAAGTGAGCTGGACGTACGGCTGCCAATGAAACCAGACGCATAACGCTGACCCAGCCCAAAACGACAAGAGTGAATAGCTGCGATGAACCTGCCCTCCCCGATCCGCGTCGCCCTGGTCGACGATCACTCCCTGGTCCGCGACGGCATCAAGGCGCTACTGGCCGTGATGTCGCCCCTGGAAATGGTCGGCGAAGCGGAAAACGGCGCCGAGGCCATCGAGATGGTCGGACGTTGCCAGCCCGACCTGCTGCTGGTCGACATCAGCCTGCCGGACATGAACGGCCTGGAACTGACCCGCGTGCTACGCAGCCAGTACCCGTCGCTCAAGGTGCTGGTGCTGAGCATGTACGACAATTACGAATACGTCAGTGAATCGGTGCGCTCCGGCGCCAGCGGCTACGTGCTCAAGAACGCCCCGTCACGGGAAATCATCGCCGCCATCGAAGCCATCAGCAGCGGCGGCACCTTCTACAGCGCCGAAATCGCCCAGCGGCTGATCGCCGACAGGAACACCGACAACGAACTGACCCCGAGGGAAAGCCAGGTGCTGTCGAAGATGGCACAAGGGCTGAACAACAAGGAAATGGCCCGGGAACTGGATATCAGCGTGCGCACGGTGGAAACACACCGCTTGAGCATTCGCCGCAAGCTCAACATCGACAAGCCGGCGGCACTGGTCAAGTACGCCATCGATCACGGCCTTATTTCCCGCTAACACCACGAGCCCTGTGGGAGCGAGCCTGCTCGCGAAGAGGCCGGCACATTCAACACTGATGGCGACTGACACGCCGCCATCGCGAGCAGGCTCGCTCCCACAGTGATCACCAAATCATCCATTGACTGCGTCGATAGTCACCATTGATTCAATGAAGTTCTCTTAAAAAATCCCCGGCGTAACATCTGCTCCATACCAACCCATCAGCACCCCGGAGCACACCATCATGAAACGCCAAACCCTTCTCGGCATCGCTTTCTCGGTTTTCGCAGTTAACGCTTTCGCCGCTACCGCCGCTCAACCTGTTGTCGCTGAAGGCGGCTCGGATCGTCTGATTGAAAGCCGTGTGGCCGAGGGTGGTTCCGATCGCCTGATCGAGAATCGTGTGGCTGAAGGTGGTTCGGATCGCCTGCTGGAAAAACGCGTGGCCGAAGGCGGTTCCGACAAACTGCTGCAGAACCGCGTTGCCGAAGGCGGCTCCGACAAGCTCCTGCAGAACCGCGTTGCCGAAGGTGGTTCCGACAAGCTCCTGCAAAACCGCGTCGCTGAAGGTGGCTCGGACAAGCTGCTGCAGAACCGCGTCGCTGAAGGCGGTTCCGACAAACTGCTGCAAAACCGCGTCGCTGAAGGCGGTTCCGACAAACTGCTGCAAAACCGCGTCGCTGAAGGCGGTTCGGATCACCTGATCGAAAGCCGCGCTGTCTGAATGCAGTGCTTTACCGCAGGACTCGACGAAAAACCCGGCCTCACCCGCCGGGTTTTTTTACGTCTTTCATAAGCCCTTCCCGCCACGCATAGCGTCTCGCCGCACGCTTTTTATCGCCATCCAGCCAGAAACTCCGTTCGGGGGACTTGTGCTTCCGGTATTATGGTATACCATCAGACGCACAGACACCCAAACCTCTACGGAGCAGCTCATGAGTTTCGAAATCCGCAAGATCGTCAGCTATGTCGAAGAAACCTTCATCGAAGGCGGCAAAGCCACCGATAAGCCCGTGACCATGGTCGGTCTGGCCGTGGTGATGAAAAACCCCTGGCTGGGCAACGGTTTTGTCGAAGACCTGAAACCACAGATCCGCGCCAACTGCTCCGACCTCGGTGCACTGATGGTCGAGCGCCTGGTGGGCATCATCGGCGGTGCCGAGAAGATCGAGGCTTACGGCAAGGCGGCCGTGGTCGGCGCCGATGGCGAAATCGAACACGCTTCGGCGGTGATCCACACCCTGCGCTTCGGCAACCATTACCGCGAAGCGGTCAAGGCCAAGAGCTACCTGAGCTTCACCAACAAGCGCGGCGGCCCGGGCACCTCGATCCAGATCCCGATGATGCACAAGGACGACGAAGGCCTGCGCTCGCACTACATCACCCTGGAAATGCAGATCGAAGACGCACCGCGTGCCGACGAAATCGTCGTGGTCCTGGGTTGCGCCGACGGCGGCCGCCTGCACCCGCGCATCGGCAACCGCTACATCGACCTGGAAGAACTGGCCGCCGAAAAAGCCCAGTAACCGGCCAGCAGAACGACAACAAGAAGGCATTGCAGGAGCGCTCCATGATTCGGCTCACCGCTGAACTCACCCCGGCTGGCACCAGTTACCTGGCGACCGGCCAAGGCCAGCCCGTGGTCTTGATCCACGGCGTGGGCCTGAACAAAGAAATGTGGGGCGGCCAGATCGTTGGCCTGGCCACGAAATACCGCGTCATCGCCTACGACATGCTTGGCCATGGCGCCAGTCCGCGACCGGCGAACGGCACGCAGTTGCTCGGCTATGCCGACCAGTTGCTGGAGCTGCTCGACCACCTGCAATTGCCCAAGGCAACGGTGATCGGTTTTTCCATGGGCGGGCTGGTGGCGCGGGCCTTTGCCCTGCACTACCCGCAACGCCTGGAAGGCCTGGTGGTGCTCAACAGTGTGTTCAACCGCAGCGCCGAACAGCGCGCCGGGGTCATCGCCCGCACCAGCCAGGCCGCCGAACACGGGCCGGACGCGAATGCCGAAGCGGCCCTGTCGCGCTGGTTCAGCCGCGAATACCAGGCGGCGAACCCGGCGCAGATCGCCGCGATTCGCCAGACCCTGGCCGGTAACGACCCGCAGGGTTACCTGACCACCTATGAACTGTTCGCCACCCAGGACATGTACCGCGCCGACGACCTGGGCGGCATCAAGGTGCCGACGCTGATCGCCACCGGCGAGCTGGACCCGGGCTCGACCCCGGAAATGGCCAGGCAGCTGGCCGATCGCATACCCGGTGCAACCGTTGCCGTACTCGCCGAGCAACGGCATATGATGCCCGTAGAATCGCCGCGCCTGGTCAACCAGCTGTTGCTGGAGTTTCTGCAGGCCGCGCACTCCAGACAAAACCAGATCAAGGGGATCGTTGCATGACTCTCGCACGCTTCCAGATGTGCATCGGCGGTGAATGGGTCGATGCCCTGTCCGGCAAGACCTTCGAAAGCCTCAACCCGGCGCTGGCCGAGCCTTGGGCCGAATTGCCCGATGCCGGTGAAGCCGATGTCGAGCGCGCCGTGCGGGCTGCGCAGACGGCTTTCGACGGTACGGCCTGGCGCGGTTTGACGGCCACCGCTCGCGGCAAATTGCTGCGCCGCCTGGGCGACCTGATCGCCGAGAACAAAGAACAACTGGCGCAGCTGGAAAGCCGCGACAACGGCAAGCTGATCCGCGAAACCCGTGGCCAGGTCGGCTATCTGCCGGAGTTCTTCCACTACACCGCAGGCCTGGCCGACAAGCTCGAAGGCGGCACCCTGCCGCTGGACAAGCCGGACCTGTTTGCCTACACCGTGCACGAAGCCATGGGCGTGGTGGCCGCGATCATTCCGTGGAACAGCCCGCTGTACCTGACCGCGATCAAGTTGGCCCCGGCGCTTGCCGCGGGCAACACCATCGTGATCAAGCCGTCGGAACACGCCTCGGCGACCATCCTCGAACTGGCACGCCTGGCGCTGCAAGCCGGGATCCCGCCGGGGGTGGTCAACGTGGTCACCGGTTACGGCCCAAGCACCGGTGCCGCCCTCACCCGCCATCCGTTGGTGCGCAAGATCGCCTTCACCGGCGGCGCGGCCACGGCCCGGCATGTGGTGCGCAGCAGCGCGGAGAACTTCGCCAAGCTGTCGCTGGAACTGGGCGGCAAATCGCCGAACATCATCTTCGCCGACGCCGACCTCGACAGCGCGATCAACGGCGCCATCGCCGGGATCTATGCCGCTTCCGGGCAGAGCTGCGTCTCCGGATCGCGCTTGCTGGTGCAGGACGAAATCTACGACGAGTTTGTCGGGCGTCTGGTTGAGCGCGCCCAGCGCATTCGCATTGGCAACCCGCAGGACGACAGCAGCGAAATGGGCCCGATGGCCACCGCGCAGCAATTGGCCGTGGTCGAAGGCCTGGTGGCCGACGCCATTGCCGAAGGTGCGCGCCTGCGCCTGGGCGGCAAGCGTCCGGCCGGTCTGGGCGACGGCTGGTTCTACGAACCGACGCTGTTCGAGTGCGACCGCAATTCGATGAAGATCATGCAGGAAGAAGTCTTTGGTCCGGTGGCTTCGGTCATCCGTTTCAAGGACGAAGCCGAAGCGCTGGCGATTGCCAACGACTCGCAGTTCGGCCTCGCCGCCGGCATCTGGACCCGCGACCTCGGCCGTGCCCATCGCCTGGCCCGGGACGTGCGTTCGGGGATCATCTGGGTCAACACCTACCGGGCGGTCTCGGCCATGGCGCCGATCGGCGGCTTCAAGAACAGTGGCTATGGACGCGAAAGCGGCATCGATTCGGTGCTGGCCTACACCGAGCTGAAAACGGTGTGGATCAACCTGTCCCAGGCACCGATGCCTGATCCCTTCGTGATGCGCTAGGAGTCCTGGAAAATGATCGAACCCGGCATTTACAAAGACGTGATGAGTTCGTTCCCGTCCGGGGTCACGGTGGTCACCACCCTGGACCCGGCCGGCGGCATCGTCGGCATCACCGCCAGCGCCTTCAGTGCGCTGTCGATCGACCCGGCACTGGTGCTGTTCTGCCCCAACTACGGCTCCGACACCTACCCGGTGCTGCGCGACAGCAAGCAGTTCGCGATTCACCTGCTGTCCGCCGACCAGACGGCCGAAGCCTATGCCTTCGCCGGTAAAGGCAAGGACAAGGCCAAAGGCATCGAGTGGCACTTGAGCGAACTGGGCAACCCGATCCTGGCCAAGGCCACGGCGATCATCGAGTGCGAACTGTGGCGCGAATACGACGGCGGCGATCACGCGATCATCGTCGGCGCGGTGAAGAACCTGATCCTGCCCGAGCAACCGGTGACGCCGATGATCTACCACAAAGGCAAGCTGGGGCCACTGCCCGCGCTGGCTTGATGCATTGCTTCCTGTAGGAGCGAGCTTGCTCGCGATGGTCGTCAACGATACCGCTGGCGTCCTGACACCCCGTAGCGTTCTCGGGTTTTTCGCGAGCAAGCTCGCTCCTACAGGTAACCCTCTCTTTTTTCAGGAGCCGGCATGAGCCCAGCAGCCTCGCAATTGTTCCGTCAGCAGGCCTATATCAATGGCCAGTGGCTGGACGCGCCGGATGGCGCCTGTCAGGACATCTTCAACCCGGCGACCGGTGAACTGATCGGCCAGGTGCCGAACCTCGGTGCCGGGCACGCGCGCCTGGCCATCGATGCCGCCAACAACGCCTGGCCGGCCTGGCGCGCGCTGACCGCCAAAGAGCGCAGCAACCTGCTCAAGCGCTGGCACGCGCTGATGCTGGAGAATGCCGACGCCCTGGCTGAAATCCTCACCCTCGAACAAGGCAAGCCACTGGCCGAAGCCAAGGGTGAAATCCTCTACGCCGCGAGCTTCATCGAGTGGTTTGCCGAAGAGGCCAAGCGCATCTACGGCGATACCATTCCCAGTCACAAGGGCGATGCGCGCATCGTGGTCAGCAAGGAGCCGATTGGCGTCGTCGCGGCCATCACGCCGTGGAACTTCCCGGCGGCGATGATCACCCGCAAGGCCGGCCCGGCACTGGCGGCCGGTTGCCCGTGCATCGTCAAGCCGGCTCCGGAAACACCGTTCTCGGCACTGGCCATGGCCGCACTGGCGGAACAGGCTGGCATTCCAGCGGGTATCTTCAACGTGATCACCGGCGACGCCATCGCCATCGGCGGCGAGCTGACCGGCAGCAGCCTGGTGCGCAAACTGTCGTTCACCGGTTCCACCGCCATCGGCAAACTGCTGATGGCGCAGTGCGCACCGACCCTGAAAAAAGTCTCGCTGGAACTGGGCGGCAACGCGCCGTTCATTGTCTTCGACGACGCCGATCTGGAACGTGCCGTCGACGGCGCGCTGCTCGCCAAATTCCGCAATGCCGGGCAGACCTGCGTCTGCGTCAACCGCTTCCTGGTGCAGGCCGGCATCCACGACGCCTTTGTGAAGCGCCTGGCCGAACGGGTCTCGCAGCTCAAGGTCGGCAGCGGCTTTGACGCCGGTGTCACCCAGGGGCCGCTGATCAACGAGCGTGCCGTGGCCAAGGTCGAAGACCACGTGCAAGACGCGCTGGCCCACGGCGCACAACTGCTGTGCGGCGGCGAACGCCATGCGCTGGGCAACGGTTTCTTCCAGCCGACCGTGCTCACAGGCGTCACCACGCAGATGAAAGTCGCCCGCGATGAAACCTTTGGCCCACTGGCCGCCGTGTTCCGTTTCGACTCCGAGGCCCAGGCCGTCGCAATGGCCAACGACACCGAGTTCGGCCTGGCCGCCTACTGCTACACCCGCGACCTGGGTCGCGCCTGGCGCATGAGCGAGGCGCTGGAGTACGGCATGGTCGGGATCAACGAAGGCCTGATTTCCACGGAAGTCGCGCCGTTTGGCGGCATCAAGTCCTCGGGGCTTGGCCGCGAAGGGTCGAAGTACGGCATCGAGGATTACCTGGAACTCAAATACACCTTGATGGGCGGCCTCTGAGCCCACGGGAGCCAATGAAATGAGCAACGAAAAATACGAAAAAGGCCTGAAGATCCGCACCCAGGTTTTAGGCGAAACCTACGTCAAGCGTTCCATCGAGAACGCCGACGACTTCACCCGTCCCTTGCAGGAAATGGTCACCGAGTACTGTTGGGGTCATGTCTGGGGTCGAGAGGGTTTGTCGCTCAAGGAGCGCAGCATGATCAACCTGGCGATGATCTCGGCCCTCAACCGGCCGCACGAACTCAAGCTGCATGTGCGCGGCGCCTTGCGTAACGGCCTGAGTCGTGAGCAAATACGCGAAATATTGCTTCAGGTCGGTATTTATTGCGGTGTCCCCGCTGCCGTAGACAGTTTCCGGCTCGCCCGTGAAGCCTTCGCCGAAGCCGATGCCGAGACCTCCAGTTAACCCTTGGCTGTTTGATCTGACCGAGCACGCAGATTCCCGAAATCGAAGTGCTCCTTTTTGCATGGACAGCCACAATCAGAGCGGACCCCATGAAACGCCTGCCACTCGACGACAGCTTCAAGGTCAATCGCAACCCCGTCACCCTGCGCGAAATCGTGCTGGATAAACTGCGAAGCGCCATCATGAACTTCCAGCTCCTGCCGGGAGACCGTCTGGTCGAACGCGATCTGTGCGATCGCCTGGGCGTCAGCCGCACCTCGGTGCGCGAAGCCTTGCGCCACCTGGAATCCGAAGGCCTGGTGGAATTCGCCGATGCCAAGGGCCCGCGTGTCGCGATCATCACTCTGGCCGATGCCGTGGACATCTACGAGCTGCGCTGCGTGCTCGAAGGGCTGATCGTGCAGTTGTTCACCCTGCGCGCCAAGGCCAAGGACATCAAGGCCCTGGAAAAAGCCCTGGAAGAAAACCGCAAGGCGCTCAAGGATGGCGAACTGCAACAGGTCATCGATTCGGTGCAGGGATTCTACGATGTGTTGCTCGAAGGTTCGGGCAACCATGTCGCGGCCACTCAGTTGCGCCAGTTGCAGGCACGCATCAGCTACCTGCGTGCGACCTCGGTGTCCCAGGAGAACCGTCGCGGCGCCAGCAACCAGGAAATGGAACGCATGGTCGAAGCGATCAAGGGCGGTGATCCGCTGGCCGCCCACCAGGCTTGCGTCGACCACGTGCGTGCGGCGGCGGCCGTGGCCCTGGACTACCTCAAGCGCAAGCAGGAAGAAACCGGCGCCACGCCGCAGATCACCCTGCCCATCGCCTTGAAAGAACCGCGCATAGGTCGCTGAGATGTTCAGCCCGAGCTTTTGCCCAAGGTGCGGCAGCGCTGATCTCGGTCAGCAAGTGCCGCCGGGCGATACGCACGAGCGCCTGATGTGCCGCGGCTGCGGCTACATCCATTACGTCAATCCGAAAATCATTGCCGGCTGCATCATCGAGCAGGACGGCAAATACCTCTTGTGCCAGCGCGCGATTCCCCCGCGCCCCGGCACCTGGACCCTGCCGGCCGGTTTCATGGAAAGCGGCGAGACCACCGAGCAGGCGGCCTTGCGCGAAGTCTGGGAAGAAAGCGGCGTGCGCGCGGAAATCGTCTCGCCCTACTCGATTTTCAGCGTGCCGCAGATCAGCGAGGTGTACATCATCTTCCGCGCCATCGCGCTGGAGATCACCGGGCAGTACGGTCCGGAAACCCTTGACTACAAGTTCTTCGCGCCCGAGGACATTCCTTGGGACAGCATCTACTACCCGGCGATCCGGCAGATTCTTGAGCGTTATATCGAGGAGCGGCAGGCTGGGGTGTATGGCATTTATATGGGCAATGACGACAGCGGGAAGATTCACTTTATTCGCTGATGGTCGCGGCTTTTGATCTGCCACCTGTGGGAGCGAGCCTGCTCGCGATGGCAGTGTGTTGGGCGACGTATCTTTTACCGGTGTACATATCCGTTGCTGCGGTAACGGCCACTTAGGGTTCCGCTTTTACAGCGGGTTACTTGGAAAAGCGGAGCGCCGCCCGGCCCCAAGTAACCAAGGGCTCTTGCCCCTTTCGTTCGGTGCCTCGCCAAGGCTCGGCATGCCCTCGCTCCGGTCCTGCTCCGTGGGCCCGCCGCGCAGAACCTCCACTCGGCCTCTCGAGGGGGCAAGAAAATCAAAATCAAAAGCCAAAGCCAAAGCCAAAGCCAAAGCGAGGCGGCCTGACCACAAATGAATGCGTTCCCCGTGTAGGAGCGAGCTTGCTCGCTAAAAACGCCGGGACACCGCGGGCATTCAGATAGCCCGCGTCATCGTTGACGACCATCGCGGGCAAGCCCGCTCCCACAGAAGAGCAAAAGCAGATCGGCGTACACAGGCGCTCTTCACCACTCAACAGGCCGAGCGTTAGCTCGCCTGCAGCTTTTGATCTTGATCCACCCGCCCCCTCGGCAGGCTGAGCGGAGGTGTTCATCCGGGGAATGGCGCGCAGCGCCGTTCGACGCAGTCGAACTCATTGCATGTAGGTCAAGCGAAGCGGACCGGAGGGCAATGCCCCCGGATGAATACCGGAGCGAAGGAACCCCGAGCCCTGGCGAGGGGCCGGACGTTCGGGGCGAGCGCTTTTTTTGCTTACTTTTTTTGAGGCGCTTGTTAAAAAAAGTGAGTCGCCGTCAGGGCGAAACCATAAGTGACCGTTACCGAAGAAACGGATATGTACACGGTCAACCAAGAACCTGGTCGGCCCAAAGGCCGCCAAGGTCAAACAACCCCAACAACCCCCTCCCCATGCATCTGCCGCAACAACCCCAAACCACCCTCGAAAAACGCCGCAGAACCCACCTGCCCCACCTCCACCGCCAACCCCTGCAACTGCGCAACCCCGGTCAACTCCGCAAACTCCACAATCCGCTGCAACAACCGCCACGCCACCGGACTCAACCCGGAAAACCTCACACTCCAATCCTCAGCCCGACGCACCAGCAAAAACGTCGGCTGATCAGGTAAAGCATCCGGCTGAAAATCGGGCCCCAACAACTGCACCGGCCAGGCGTACGCCAACGGCCAGGCCAGCGGCGACACCTGCAAGGGCCGATCCAGCAACAACGCCGCATCACCGCCAGCCAGGGGCTGCGCATCGGACTGCTGCAACACCATTTCCACCCACTCGTAATGCGCCAGCTCCACCATGAACGGCGGCCACCCCCCATCGCTCAATGCCTCAGGCCCGCTCGCGAGAAACTCGACAAACTCCTCAGCGATTTCACCAAACTTCGGCGTACGGGCGCGGTAGTCCCGCAAAAAAATCCGCACCAGCGAACCCCAGCGTTCATTGCCGATAATCTTCACCAACACCGGAAAGGTGCCACTGAGCAGCGAAGACAGATTCGCGAACACCAGATCGCGGTAAACCTGCGCCCGCGCCGGATCCATACCGGTGGGTGGCGCGTTGTGTTCAGGGTCGCGCAGGTACAGGCCCATGGTGGTTTGTTGATGCAAGAGACCCGACTTATCCACGGTTCACCCCCTCCTGTTGCAAGCGGCGAATGGTCTGCAATTCCGCCACCAGCTCGGCGAATGCCGGAAAATTGAAATCGCGCTCCAACAAGGTCGGTTGCGCACCGAACCGGGCATACGCCTGGGCCAGCAACGACCACACCGCCGGTTTGACCGAGGCGCCATGGGTGTCGATCTTCAAGGTATCGGACTCGTCGAAATGCCCGGCAATGTGCATGGCCACCACCCGACCGGAATCGATGCCGGCGAGAAACGCCTGGGGATCGAAACCGTGGTTGATCGAATTGACGTAGACATTGTTGACGTCCAGCAACAGGTCGCAATCGGCCTCACGCAGCACCGCATTGGTGAATGTCACCTCGTCCATGTCCTGTTGGGGAGCGGCATAATAGGAAACGTTCTCCACCGCCAGACGCCGACCCAGGATGTCCTGGGCCTGACGAATCCGCGCGGCGACGTGGTGCACCGCTTCTTCGGTGAAGGGCAACGGCAACAGGTCGTACAGGTGACCGTCATCGCTGCAATAGCTCAAATGCTCGCTGTACAGCGGCACGTTGTAGTGATCGAGAAAAACCCGGACTTCCTGCAGGAACCCGACGTCCAGCGGCGACGGCCCGCCCAGGGACAGGGACAGGCCGTGACAGGACAACGGATAGCGCTCGGCCAGGGCCCGCAATGCCGCGCCGTGAGCGCCGCCGATGCCGATCCAGTTTTCCGGGGCGACTTCCAGAAAGTCGAAATCGCCTGTTGGTGCCGCCTGGAGGTCTTTGAGTAAACCGCGGCGCAGGCCAAGCCCTGCGCTGGCCTTGGCTACGGGGGGAATGGATGTCTGCATGATGTCGATCTCGAACGGTGTCCGGGGTGCGAGCACCGATTGGATGCTCGCCGTCAGACACAGTTAATCGAAGGGGTGTATCGGGCCTGTGTCCACTTGTGCCGGAAAATGCCAGTGTCTGTATCGCCGGCAACCTCATACACACTGTGGTACAGACCCGCCATTGGCTGTCAGGCCAGATCGTATTTCTCACGCACCAGATGGCCGATGCCCATGCGATCGAGCACCGCCATCGGGCACAGGAACGTCACACGCACGGTGCCCGGCAGGCGACTGATGTCGATCGAGCCGGTGATGGTGGCGCGGTTGAGGACTTCGTCATAAGGCAGGCCGGTGACGGAAGCGGCGCGTTGCAGGCCGTTTTCCACCGCCAGATTGAGGTTTTCGCCGCTGCCGATGAAGGTGATCGGCCCGCTCTGTTCGATCTCGTGCTGGCCCCAACGCTCACCCAGCTCACGGACTTTTGCCCTTTGTCCGGCGTTCATTGGCCGCGCCATCGGCGGCAAGTCATCCAGGTTTTGCAACAGGATCGGCCCTTCCAGGGTCAGGTTTTTCACCACTTCCACCACCACTTCGGTTTCCCCGGAGCAATCGGTGGCGTGTCCGGCGATTTCGCCGTTGCCCTGCTGGGCATGCATGTCCCCCATGTACACCCCGGCACCGGGAACTTTCACCGGGCAAATCAGCACGCAGCCTTCGCGGATCGAGTTGGTGTCCATGTGGCCGTCGGTTTTCGCCGCGTGCAGTTCTTCGCGGGTCATGCCGAAACGGTGCGGTGCATTGATCAGGTACTGGCCGAAGTCGGCGCAGTTGTGGGAGTCGGGCAAGTCCCGCGATGGCAACGTGCCGATGTTGCCGAGAAACGGCCGCATGTGAGCCGCAACGCCGGGGATGTCGGCACGGGCCAGGGACAGGATCGAATGCTGGGCAGCGAACTCCGGCAGTGCCGACATTTCTGAAGCCTTACCCGCCAGACGATTGGCGATGTCCTGATTGACCGTCAGGCTGACCTGGTTCTGCGCATCGAACACAATCACATAACCGTGGCTGAACCGAAACGCGCTGACCTCGGTACCACAGTGGTTACAGCGAATGGCCTCGGCGCCGATGCCTGCGACATGGCTGGCCGGATGATCGGTGCCACAGGTGGAGCAGAATTTCGAGACGAACGGATCGCCGTTGTACCGCCCCTCGACAAAGCTCATGACCCCGGACGAAGTCGCCAGCGACGTCACGCGCATGCTTTTGATCTTGATGGCCACCGCATCACCGATTTGCGCCCCGGCGATCGCCACCGGTTGCGTCACTTCATGCCCGCCCTCGAAGGCTGGCGTGATCATTGGCCCCCAACAGCCCGGCGGTGTACCGGTGATCAGCGTGCCGCCGTCGGCCAATGGCCCGAGCATCGGCTGGCTTGGGCCGATGATGCCATGGGTGTAGTGATCGACCCGCAGGCGATCCACGGGTGTGACATCGGAATCAGGTTGAGACACAAGTGTTGTCATGGAAATCCCCTTGACCGCATCAGGCGCGGAACAGAGTCAGGAGCGTGCGACCGCCGGTTGCGACGGCCAGGGAAAGCGTCTTGGCCACCACGGATCAACGGCGCCAAAACGGCCTTCACAGTTCATCGCAGGTTTGTATCGGGACTGTGTTCGGCAGGGGCCTGAAGTTGCGCGGGACTGTATCGAAAGACGGGTTGGATACAGTGGGATACATCAGCCCTCTGTGGGAGCGAGCCTGCTCGCGATGGCGTTTTTTCAGTCAAAAAACTTCGCCTGACACACCGCTATCGCGAGCAGGCTCGCTCCCACAGGGGGACAGGTAGCTTTCGTCGCTCAACGCCGCGCTGCCAGGGCTGCAAACTAAACTTAATGCACACAGGACCGGCTCAGCGTCCTGCACATCCCCACGACCACCGCCCAGTGGCGAATGCCCCGCCAGACAATGCCCCTGGACCATGATCCTGCAGAAGGAGCACACGTGATGGACGAGGCCAGACTCAACGACTTCATGGGCAAACTGGTGAATGACATGGGCGGCGCGGCCATGCTCGCCAACGTCATCCTCGGCGAAGAGCTCGGCCTGTACCGGGCGATGGCCGACAGCCAGCCCATCACTCCCGAAACCCTTGCCGGGAAAACCGGCTGCAACACCCGCCTGCTGCGCGAATGGCTCAGCGCCCATGCCGCCTCCGGCTACATGGAACACCACGACGGCCAGTTCCGCCTGCCCGAAGAGCAAGCCCTGGCCCTGGCCATCGAAGACTCACCGGTCTATATCGCCGGGGGCATCGGTGTCGTCGCGTCGTTTTTCCACGACAAGGACAAGCTGGTCAACGCCATGCGTGGCAACGGCGCCCTGTCTTGGGGAGAACACCATCCGTGCATGTTCAGCGGCACCGAACGCTTCTTCCGCCCAGGCTACAAAGCCCATTTGGTCGCCGAATGGTTGCCGGCCCTCGACGGCGTGGTGGCCAAACTGGAAGCCGGGGCCAAAGTGGCGGACATCGGCTGCGGTCATGGTGCCTCGACGGTGATCATGGCCCAGGCGTTTGCGGATTCGCGCTTCGTCGGCTTCGACTACCACGCGCCCTCCATTACCGTCGCCACCCAAAGGGCCGAAGAAGGCGGTGTGTCCGGTCGGGCCCGGTTCTTCCAGGGCACGGCCAAAAGCTACCCCGGCAGCGACTACGACCTGATCTGCTACTTCGACTGCCTGCACGACATGGGTGACCCGGTGGGTGCGGCCAGGCATGCCTATGAGTCGTTGAAAGACGACGGCACGGTGCTGCTGGTCGAGCCCTACGCCAACGACTCGCTCGACGACAACGTCAACCCGGTCGGACGCCTGTTCTATGCTGCCTCGACGTTTATTTGCACACCGAACTCGCTGTCCCAGGAAGTCGGCCTCGGCCTCGGCGCCCAGGCCGGTGAGGCGCGGTTGCGCAAGGTATTTACAGAGGCTGGTTTCACGCGCTTTCGCCGGGCCACCGAAACGCCGTTCAACCTGATTCTGGAGGCGCGTAAATAATCCCCTGTAGGTGTAGGAGCGAGCCTGCTCGCGATGAACGCAATCACGCCGCGGGGTTTCAGGCTTACAGTGTTATCGTTGACGACCATCGCGAGCAGGCTCGCTCCTACAGGTTTCCCGGCATGCTCGATAGCCTGATCCACGAACAGCTCGATCGCCTCCATCAGCTCATGGCCGACGCGCCGTTCGCGGTCCTGACCGGGGCTGGCATCAGCACGCCCTCGGGCATTCCGGATTATCGCGACAACCAGGGCGTGCGACGGGGCCGGCAGCCGATGATGTACCAGGAGTTTCTCTCTGCACCGCAATCCCGGCGACGTTATTGGGCGCGGGCGATGCTCGGCTGGCCACGGGTGCGTCAGGCGCAGCCGAACGTGGCCCACGACACCCTGGCCAGCCTGCAAGGCACACGACAGATCAGCGGGTTGATCACGCAGAACGTCGATACCCTGCACGACCAGGCCGGCAGCCATGACGTGATCGAACTCCACGGCAGTTTGCACCGGGTGTTGTGCCTCGATTGCGGCCGGCGCAGCGAGCGCGATTCGATCCAGCAATTGATGGAAGCGCAAAACCCGTATCTGGCCGGCGTCGACGCAGTACAGGCGCCGGACGGCGACACCTTGCTCGACCCGGCTTTCGAGGCACGCTTCCAGGTCCCGCACTGCCCGCATTGCGCCGGGGAACGGATGAAGCCGGATGTGGTGTTTTTTGGCGAGAACGTCGCGCAGGCCACGGCGGCCAGGGCGATGGCCGCCGTCGAACAGGCGGCAGGATTGCTGGTGATCGGCTCATCGCTGATGGCCTATTCGGCATTTCGCCTGTGCCGGGCGGTGGTGGATCAGGGCAAGCCGTTGATTGCGATCAACCTGGGCAAGACCCGGGCGGATGAGATGCTGGATTTGAAGATCGAGGGGTCGTGCGAGCGGCTTTTGCCGCTACTGGCACAGCGACTTAACAGCTGATGTGACCCAATCACTGTGGGAGCGAGCCTGCTCGCGAAGAGGCCGACACATTCAGCATCCATGTCAACAGACACACCGCCTTCGCGAGCAGGCTCGCTCCCACAGTGGATTGTGATCTGTTCATGAAAGTTGATGATTGAAATTTTCCGCTTTCAGCACATCAAACATCGCCTGCGCCGCCGCCGACAGCTCTCCCCCCGGCAACGTCAGCACCCCAAGCGCCCGCTCCACGACCGGGTCACGCAATGTGATGCAACGCGCGCCCAGCTCACGCATCTGCCCGGCACACAAGGCCGGCACCGCGCTTACGCCCAGGCCACTGGCGACCATGCGCCCGACCGTCGCCAGTTGATGGCTTTCAAACTCCACCGGCAGCTTCATGCCACGGGCCTGCAGGTGCTCTTCCAGCATTACCCGCACGGTGGAAGGTCGCTGCAAGGTGATGAACGGCTCCTTGAGCAGGGTCTGCCAATCGATGTCATCCAGCCCGGCCAGCGCCGAGTCCAGGGGCACCACCGCGACGAAACGGTCGATGTACAACGGCGTGAATTGCAGCGACGAACTCATGGTCGGCTCGAACGCCACCCCCAGTTCCACCTGCCGATCCCGGACCATTTCCAGCACCTGCTCGTTGATCACATCGTTGACCGTGACGTTGACGTTCGGATAGCGCGCGCGGAAGGTCTTGAGGATCGGCGGCAGCAGGTTGCCGGCAAACGAAGGCATCGCCGCCAGGGTCACACGGCCGCGTTGCAGGGTGAAGCGCTGGCGCATCTCGTCCTCGGCATTGTCCCAGTCGGCGATGAGACGGCGCGCCAATGGCACCAGGGATTCGCCTTCGGCGGTCAGCGCCACGTTACGTGTGTTGCGGGTGAACAGCCGCCCGCCCAGGCCCTCCTCCAGCGCCTTGATGGTCAGGCTCAGGGCCGACTGCGACAGGTGCAGGCGCTCGCAGGCCACGGCGAAACTCAGGCTCTGGGCCACGGCCAGGAAGGCGCGGATCTGCTTGACTGTCATGTGAGAATTGCTCCAGTAATGAAATCGCCATCGCGAGCAGGCTCGCTCCTACAGGGCTTATTGGTGAGTTTTATCTATCAATCAACCTTAAAAATCAACTTAACAAATGAATCAACCAGCGCGACACTCAACCCCATTCGGCTAGCCAGCCGCCCACAAAGAATAAAAGAGGTGCATATGGCAGGTTTCGACAAGCGCGTGAGTTCCTATGAGGAAGCTCTGGCAGGTCTTGAAGACGGCATGACCGTGATCGCTGGCGGCTTCGGCCTGTGCGGCATCCCGGAGAACCTGATCAACGAGATCAAGCGCAAGGGCACTCGCGACCTCACGGTGGTCTCCAACAACTGCGGCGTCGACGGTTTCGGCCTGGGCGTACTGCTGACCGACCGTCAGATCAGCAAGGTTGTGGCGTCCTACGTCGGCGAAAACAAGCTGTTCGAAGAGCAACTGCTCAAGGGCGAAATCGAAGTCATCCTGACCCCGCAAGGCACCCTCGCCGAAAAAATGCGCGCAGGCGGTGCCGGCATCCCGGCCTTCTTCACCGCCACCGGCGTCGGCACCCCGGTTGCCGAAGGCAAGGAAGTGCGCGAATTCCATGGCCGCAAGTACCTGATGGAAGAGTCCATCACCGGCGACTTCGCCATCGTCAAAGGCTGGAAAGCCGACCATTTCGGTAACGTGATCTATCGCCACACCGCCCAGAACTTCAACCCGCTGGCCGCCACCGCCGGCAAGATCACCGTGGTCGAAGTCGAAGAAATCGTCGAACCCGGCGAGCTGGACCCGGCACAGATCCACACCCCTGGCATCTACGTCGACCGGATCATCTGCGGCACGTTCGAGAAGCGCATCGAACAGCGCACCGTGCGTAAGTGATCCCCTGCCCCCGGACCGAATGAAGGAATAAAAACAATGGCACTTTCCCGCGAACAAATGGCTCAACGCGTCGCCCGCGAAATGCAGGACGGCTTCTACGTGAACCTGGGCATCGGCATTCCGACCCTGGTCGCCAACTACATCCCCGAAGGCATGGAAGTCATGCTGCAGTCGGAAAACGGCCTGCTGGGCATGGGCCCCTTTCCGACTGAAGAAACCATCGATGCCGACATGATCAACGCCGGCAAGCAAACCGTGACCGCACGTACCGGCGCGTCGATTTTCTCCTCCGCCGAGTCCTTCGCGATGATCCGCGGCGGTCATGTCGACCTGACCGTGCTGGGCGCCTTTGAAGTGGACGTACAAGGCAACATCGCTTCGTGGATGATCCCCGGCAAACTGGTCAAGGGCATGGGCGGCGCGATGGACCTGGTGGCCGGCGCCGACAACATCATCGTCATCATGACCCACGCGTCCAAGGACGGTGAATCCAAGCTGCTGTCCCAATGCAGCCTGCCGCTGACCGGCGCCGGGTGCATCAAGCGCGTACTGACTGACCTGGCTTACCTGGAAATCGAAAATGGCGCATTTGTCCTCAAGGAACGCGCACCTGGCGTCAGCGTCGAAGAAATCGTCGCCAAAACCGCTGGTAAACTGATCGTCCCGGACCACGTACCGGAAATGCAGTTCGCAGACCAGTGAGGAATCATTCCATGCAAGAAGTCGTCATTGTTGCCGCCACGCGCACCGCGATCGGCAGCTTCCAGGGTTCCCTGGCCAATGTCTCCGCTGTCGACCTGGGCGCGGCAGTGATCCGCCAGCTGCTGGCCCAGACCGGCCTGGACCCGGCGCAAGTCGATGAAGTGATCATGGGCCAGGTGCTGACCGCCGGCGCCGGGCAGAACCCTGCGCGCCAGGCAGCCATCAAGGCCGGCCTGCCCTTCGCCGTGCCGGCGATGACCCTGAACAAGGTCTGCGGCTCCGGTCTCAAGGCCCTGCACCTGGGTGCCCAGGCGATTCGCTGCGGCGATGCCGAAGTGATCATCGCCGGTGGCCAGGAAAACATGAGCCTGGCCAACTACGTCATGCCAGGTGCGCGCACCGGCCTGCGCATGGGCCACGCGCAAATCGTCGACACCATGATCAGCGACGGCCTGTGGGATGCGTTCAACGATTACCACATGGGCATCACTGCCGAAAACCTGGCCGAGAAATACAGCCTGAGCCGAGAGCAGCAGGACGCGTTCGCCGCCGCCTCGCAGCAGAAAGCCGTGGCCGCCATCGAAGCCGGGCGTTTCGTTGACGAAATCACACCGATCCTGATCCCGCAGCGCAAGGGCGATCCGCTGTCCTTCGCCACCGACGAGCAACCACGGGCCGGCACCACGGCCGACTCCCTGGGCAAGCTCAAGCCGGCCTTCAAGAAAGATGGTTCGGTGACCGCCGGCAATGCTTCGTCGCTGAACGACGGTGCCGCCGCCGTGATCCTGATGAGCGCCGACAAAGCCAAGGCCCTTGGCCTGCCGGTACTGGCGAAAATCGCCGCCTACGCCAATGCGGGTGTCGATCCGGCGATCATGGGCATCGGCCCGGTATCGGCCACTCGCCGTTGCCTGGACAAGGCAGGCTGGTCCATCGACCAGCTTGATCTGGTCGAAGCCAACGAAGCCTTCGCCGCACAATCCCTGGCCGTGGCCAAGGACCTGGAATGGGACTTGAACAAGGTCAACGTCAACGGCGGCGCCATCGCCCTGGGTCACCCGATCGGTGCCTCGGGTTGCCGCGTGCTGGTGACGCTGCTGCATGAAATGCTCAAGCGTGACGCCAAAAAAGGCCTCGCCACCCTGTGTATCGGTGGTGGTCAGGGCGTGGCGCTGGCGCTCGAGCGGGCGTAAGCCAACAGCGTTCAACAGACGGCACGGGGACCCACGAAGAACCGTCGCCGCCTGGAAAAACACCCGGTGTGACGCAAGTTGCACCGGGTTCTTTTTTGCCTGCGTTTTTATCAGGTAGACCGCGTTATCGTTCTTCGCGAGCAGGCTCGCTCCCACAGGGTCTTGTGTCCACTGAGGATTAACTGTGGGAGCGAGCCTGCTCGCGAAGAGGCCCGAACCATCACCCCAAAAACCGCAGAATCAACCCATTCAACGCGCCACACCCAACAACTGCTGGCGCAGTTCGGGGTTGCTGGTACGCGGATCGAGCCAGATGGCAAAAAATGCCTGGGCGAATTGCAGGTCCGTCACTTCACGCAACAACTGCTGGCCGAGAAAAAACCGCGCGCCCTGCCCTGGCAGATAGACACCGGTCAGCCGCGTGCCGGCCTGCACATCGACGAACGACTGTTGCATCTGCGCCTGCCAGGATGCCAGTTGCTCGTCACTGATCGCGGCACCGGCGAGCCGCTTGATTTCCCTGACGCTGGCGTTCACCAGGTCATCACGGGCAATGCTGCGCTGGTAGATCAACTCCAGGGCGAACGGCTGATCGTTCGCCAAGGGCCGCGACGTACTCCAGAGCCGCGCGCTGTAGACATCGAAGCCGTACTTGCGAAACTCGCCACTGCCGAGGACTTGCGCACCCGGCAGCGACTCCTGCCAATTGGCCAGTGCCTGACAGCTCAGCAATACAAGCAGCCACAGGCCATGGCGCAGCAGCGATCGTTGACGGTTCATGGCGGGTTGGCCTCATTGTGGATGCCCGGATAAGACGTATGCGCAAAAACCCCTTTCGTACAATTTTCAAGGGGTCTGATTTTTTGTATACAAAAATCGCACACAGATACAGCAATCTATCCGACGCAATGTTACCGTTGCCACCTCACACAGGTCGGAGACGTGCGCGTGTTGATTCTCAAACTGCTGGTGATTCCAGGCTTCCTGCTGCTGATTTCCCTGGCCGGCAAACGCTGGGGGCCGAGCGTGGCCGGCTGGTTGTCGGGGTTGCCGGTGGTGGTCGGGCCGATTCTGCTGTTCCTCGCCCTTGAACAAGGCCAGGCGTTCGCTGCGCAATCGGCCACCGCTGCGCTGTCGGCGATGTTCGCGATGATCGCGTTTTGCGTGACCTACGCTCAGGTCGCACAACGGGCCGGATGGCCGCTGGCGTTGCTGGTCTCGCTGTCGGTCTGGGCGGCGGTGGCAATCGTGCTGTCGCTGATCCCGGCATCCCTGGTGTTTTCGGTGTGCGCCGCCGCCACCGCGCTGCTCGCCGCACCGTACCTGTTCCCCACCGTGCAACCGGTGCTCAGTGGCCCGGCGCCGAAATCCGACAAGCTCTTGCTGCGCATGGTGGCCGGTGCAGTGCTCACGCTGGTCGTGACGCTGCTGGCCAGCACCGTGGGCGACCGCTGGAGCGGCCTGCTGGCAGTGTTCCCGGTATTGGGCAGCGTGATGGCGGTGTTCTCCCAGCAAACCCGAGGCCCGGCCTTTACCGCCGCATTGTTGCGCGCCACCGCCACCGGCATGTACTCGTTCGCCGCCTTCTGCCTGGTGTTGGCGCTGGCGCTGCCGACGATGGGAATGAACGCTTTTGGCCTGGGCATCGCGGTGTCGGTGGCCATGCTGGGCGTGACCAAACGCTTGCTGGCGCGGCCGGCCGGCCCAACGACGGACGCTGAAAGAACCGTCAAAGTACCCAAACACGTTCGATAGTTTCGAACGACTGAAACAACAACCCTGCACGTCATTCGAACAGGTTTGCTTCAACATCAACCTCAGTTCCAACCCCTACCCGACTGAGGCCTACACCATGAAATTCTTTTTCCACCCTTCGCCGAACCCGATGAAAGTTGCCCTGCTGCTCGAAGAGCTGCAAACGCCCTACGAATTGATCGGCGTCGACACCTTCAAGGGCGAGCAACACCAGCCTGCCTTTTTGGCGATCAACCCGAACGCCAAGGTACCCGCACTGGTTGATGGCGATGCCAGCGTGTTCGACTCCCAGGCGATCCTGCTGCACCTGGCGCAGAAACATCAGCGCTACCTGCCGGCATCCGCTGCCGGCCAGGCCGAAATGCTCTCGTGGTTGATGTTCATCGGTACCGGTCTGTCGCCGTTCTCCGGCCAGTCGGTGCACTTCCTGCACCACGCACCGGAAGATCTGCCTTACGCGAAAAACCGCTACTTCAAGGAAGTCGAACGCCACTATCGCATCCTCGACGAGCGCCTGGCCAAGCATCAGTACCTGGCTGGCGACACCTACAGCATCGCCGACATGGCCCTGTGGGGCTGGGCCAACTACGCGCCCTACATCCTCGGCGAGAACGGTCTGGCGGCGTACCCGAACGTCCAGCGCCTGTACGCTGAAATCAGCGCCCGACCGGCCGCTCTGCGCGCCCACGGCCTGAAAGAGAAACTGGTGCTCAAGGCCGAATTCGACGAAGAAACCCGTCGCAACCTGTTCCCGCAAAACCAGGCGTAGGAAGAAAGCGACCGCCCGTTAGCGCACACTGGAATGCATCACATCCTCCGTGGGATGATCGCGCCCCACCGCGCGCCCATCCCTGGAGATTCCGATGTCATTGTTGAGTAAAAAAGCCCTTGTCCTGCTGCTGGCCGCTGCTACCGGCCTGGGGGCTTTGAATGCGCAGGCCGCCAAGGCGCCTTCCAGCGATAACGCGCCCGCCCAACAAGTCTCGATGCTCGGCGGCAAGTTCACTTTCAACCTGCCCAAGGGTTTCCTCGCCAGCCCGCTGCCCGCCAGCCCGGACGGAGCGACAGGCACCCTGTACAGCAACGCGACGACCAAGACCGTGGTTATCGCCGCTGAAAACGACCTGCCCAAAGGTATCGACGTCAAGGACAATGACGGCCAGTTTCTCGACAGCACCGTGGCCGACTTCGATTCGGCGCAACGCAAATCCCTGCCCGACTACAACAAGCTCAGCGAGAAATCCCTGACCCGCAAAACCGGACTGGGCCTGCGCCAGGTCGACGGCACCGCCACACAGGGCGGCGGCATGACCCTCACCACCACGCTGATGGCGGCATCCGGCACGCGCATGACGGTGATCCAGGTGATCTCCCGTCCTGGCGACATGGCAGCCCACGAAACGTTGATCAAACAGATCGTCAGCGGAAAATAGGGCTCAGGGGTTCAGGCGCTGCAACCAGGCGCTCAAATCCTGTATCTCGTCGGCGCTGATGTTATGGCCAACACCTGGGTAGCCGTGAAACTCGGGTTCGAGTGACACGCTCTGCAACAGGCTGTTGGCTTCGGTGCCGTCACTGTAGGGAAGGCGTTTGTCCTGCTCGCCATGGCCGATGAAAATCGCCAGCGACTGGCGCTTCTCATCCGGCTTGAGCTCGGCCTTGAGCACCGGCAGGACCCGCCCGCTCAACGCAGCAATCCCGCCCAGCGCCTCGGGATGCCGCAGCCCCACTTCGTAGGACATGATCGCACCCTGGCTGAAGCCGACCAGGAACACTTTCTCGGCTTCGGTGTGATATTTCTTCACGGCCTGTGCGACAAAATCCAGCAGCACCTGGCCGCTGGACTTCAGATCATCGGTCTCCCCGTTGTAGGCCCCTTCGCCCTTCTTGCGAAACCACTGATAACTGCCCGCCTCCATCACCAAGGGTGCCCGCACCGACAGGTAGGTGTAGGACGCGGGCAAGTCATCCTTGATGCCGAACAGGTCCTGCTCGTTACTGCCGTAACCGTGGAGGAAAATCACCAAGGGTTGATGGTTCGAATCGACACTGGCCTGCTCCAGGTACTTGAGCGGCAAGTCGGTTTGCAGCGGGGTTTGGGCGTGGACGGCAGTGGATGCCAACAGCGTGAGCAACGCGAGAATCTTCAACATGGGTCTTCCTTCACGGAATGCAGGATTCGCGCAAGAGCCTAACACTGTGAACCTGGCAGGAACATCTCAGGCGTAGCTGATGCCGTCTTCGCGAGCAGGCTCGCTCCTACAGGGCCGAGCGTTAGCTCGCCTGCCGCTCTTGATCTTGATCCACCCGCCCCCTCGGGAGGCTGAGCGGATGAATGCCGGAGCGAAGGAACCCCGAGCCCTGGCGAGGGGCCGGACGTTCGGGGCGAGCGCTTTTTTGCTTACTTTTTTAAGGCGCTTGTTAAAAAAGTAAGTCGCCGCAAGGGCGAAACCCTAAGTGGCCGTTACCGAAGCAACGGATATGTACACCAACAAAAAAAACACAAGCTGTCAGGCCAAACCCCCGGATCAGTCGTTGATCAACTTCCCCACCCGAATCGGCTCGCGCCCGGCAACTTTCGCCTGCCAGGTGCCCGGCTGGGTATAGCGCCCACGGTCAATGGCAAACAACACACCGCTGGTACCCGCCCGCACTGTAGTGACCTTGTCATTCAACGGATCGACCACCTCGAACAGCGCATCGCCCTTCTCCACCCATTCCCCGGCTTCACGCAGGAAACTGACCACGCCGTGGTGCGGTGCGAACAGGTATTGGGTGCCTTCGAACGGCATGCCTTCACAGCATTCGGCCGGTGCCGCCGGCCAAGTGCCGGAGATCAAACCCTGCTCGGCGAGGAACCCGAGAATCGCCTCGCAATTGGCCTGGGCCTGATCGACGCGGGTGTCACCCATGCTGCCCAGCTCCAGCGTGGTCGCCAGGTTGGCCGGTGGAATCGCCGCCGTCGGGAACGCCCTGGCCAGACGCAACCATGGCGAAGAACAGGATTCATCGAACGAGCTGCCACCGGAGTCTTCGCACAACAACGCCACGCCGGCCTTCAAGCGCGCCGCCAGGGATCGCCATTGTGGCCAGTGCTGCGGCAAGGCGTAGATATGAATCGCAGCGTCGAAATCGCAATGCAGGTCGAGGGTGATATCGGCGTCGCAGGCATGGCGCAGCAACAGGCGGTGCATCGCTTCGAGCTGCGATGTCGCTGCCGGCAAGTCGTCAAGGACCTGGCCCATGGTCTGGCGAATCAGCACGATGTTGGCCTGGGCATCGCTGCCGAGGCGATCACCGATCAACTCGGCCACCGGTGCACTGAGTTCGACGAACGAGCGGTTGAAGTTCTTGCCGCTGCCCAGCTCGAAACGCCCCATGTGGCTGCCTTGCAGGTGCTGATCGAGGCCAATGGGATTGGCCACCGGCACCAGTTCGATCACACCGTTCAACCGTCCCTGTCGTTCAAGTTCGGTCAGGCGTTTCTTCAACTCCCAGGCCGTGCGCATGCCCGGCAGTTCGTCGGCGTGCAGGCTGGCCTGGATGTAGACCTTGCGTGGGCCGGAACCATAACGGAACACGCTGAGGGTGCGCTCTGTGCCCAGGTGGCTCCAGGGAAGCGGGTGGTCGATGCGTTGCATGTGGGGAACTCCTGAGTGTCTTTGCGGTGAGAGCACCTGTGGGAGCGAGCCTGCTCGCGAAAGCGCCGTGTCAGGCAACGTGAATATTCAATGTGCCGACGCCTTCGCGAGCAGGCTCGCTCCCACAGGTCTCTCTACGCTGAAAATGATTGCACAAAAAAAATGGCAACCGCGCCAACGGTTGCCATTTTTTCAGCCTGCTCGCTTACTCGCCGTAAACGTCAAACTTGAAGTACTTGTCCTGCACTTGCTTGTACTTGCCGTTGGCGCGGACTTCGGTGATGGCGGTGTTGAATTTGTCCGCCAGCTCCTTGTCACCCTTGCGCACGGCAATACCCGCGCCGCCACCGAAGTATTTCGGATCGTTGTACTCAGGGCCGACGAAAGCAAAACCTTTACCGGCGTCGGTTTTCAGGAAACCGTCGTCCAGGTTGACCGAGTCGGCCAGCAGCGCGTCGATGCGGCCGGAGACCATGTCCAGGTTGGCTTCCTGTTGCGAGCCGTAACGCACCAGCTCGATGCCGGCAGGCACCAGCACTTCCGTGGCGAAGCGGTCGTGGGTACTGGCGCGCAGCACGCCGACTTTCTTGCCCTTGAGCTCGGTCAGCGGGTCCTTGATGTCGGTGCCTTCCTTCATCACGAAGCGCGCCGGGGTGTGGTAGTACTTGATGGTGAAATCGACGTTCTTCTTGCGGTCGTCAGTGATGGTCATGGACGACAGGATGGCGTCGATTTTCTTGACCTTCAGCGCAGGGATCAGGCCGTCGAACTCTTGTTCGACCCAGGTGCACTTCACTTTCATCTGCTCGCACAGGGCGTCGCCGATGTCCACGTCGAAACCGGTGAGTTTGCCGTCAGGGGTTTTCATCGAGAATGGCGGGTAGCCGGCTTCGATGCCGATGCGGATCGGCTTGGCGTCTTCAGCCACGGCGGTCAGGGACAACATCGACAGTGCCAGGGCACCGAACATCATTAGCTTCTTCATTTATAACTCCTGTGTGCGGAGGCTTTTATTGGCAGCTTCGATTGGCAGCGTTCGGTCATCGCCTTGTGGGCGGGAACCGAAGTGGCCGGCAGTCTAGAGCGGCTACAGGAGGGTAAATTACGCCAAGGCGACAAATATTTATAGAAAAGTGGCGCAACGAGGGAAGCATTGAGGTGAACGCGCAATGACGATGCAAAAATGCCCCCTTTGCGTCCCCTCGAGAGTAGCGCGATGCCCACGTTGAACCTGATCCAGCACCACCCCGCCGAAGGTCCGGGTGCCATCGCCCTTTGGGCCGAGTCCCGGGGGTTGACGCTGAAGGTGTTTCGCGCCGACCTCGGTCAGTTGCCGCCCGTCAGCGCCGATCCGGTGATCCTGTTGGGCGGGCCTTACGAATCCAACGCCGGTCCGGCCTGGCTGGAGGCCGAACGGCAATGGCTCAAAGGCCGTCTGGATCTGGGTGCAGCCGTATTCGCCATATGCCTGGGGGCTCAGTTGCTGGCGTTGAGTCTGGGCGGGAACGTACGGCGGATGGAGCGAAGCGAAACCGGATGGACCACGGTGAGCTTTATCGATGGGCAAACACTGAAGGTACTGGAGTGGCACGAAGACGCCATCGACCTGCCGCCTGCCGCGCAACTGCTGGCCAGCAGCGCGCAATGCGTACAACAGATGTACCGCGCCGGGCCGACGCGGCTGGGGTTGCAGTTTCATCCGGAGTGGAACGCCGAGTCGGTGGCCATGCTCAATGCGCATTTTGGCGATGAGTCGCCGTTGCCACGAGGGCCGCAGGACGGTGCTGCCTACGCCGACGTGTTGACGTGGTTGCAGGCAACACTGGATGAGTGGTGGGCGGCCTCCAAGCCACACTGATCAATGGCAGTTGAAGATCAGCATTCGCAACCGATCGCAGCATTCGCCGGCCGCGGCACCTCGACACTCAACTCAAACCCTTCATCCAGCCATCCGGTGACGCCGCCGATCATCTCCTTGACCGGATAACCCAGGGCCGCCAGTTTCACTGCAGCCTTGTTGGCACCGTTGCAATGGGGCCCGGCGCAATAGACCACGAACAGGCTGCTTTTCGGATAAGCCGCCAGGCATTCGGCGCTCAGCAAGCGCCCCGGAATGTTGATCGCTCCCGGCACATGCCCGCGTTCGAACGCCTGCGGGCCACGAACATCCACCAGAACGAAATCGACTTCACCACTCTGCTGACTGGCGTAGACGTCGGAACAATCGGTTTCGAACGTCAGACGGTTGCTGAAGTGCATCAGGGCGATGGCCGATGGGGCGGCGGGAATCTCGCGAACCAGGCTGGTCATGGGCTGTACTCCAAAGTAGCGGTGGGTGTGGGGAGACTTTATCCGCCAGTCACTTGCGGCTACAGTGGCGTACAAGACACTCACCGGGAACTTTCCGCCAAATGCACCCTACCCCTGGAATGGTCGCGATTCTGGCCTACGACGGCCTCTGCACGTTCGAGTTCGGCATTGCTGTGGAGATCTTCGGCCTGCCGCGACCTGAATTCGATTTCCCGTGGTACGAACATCGTATCGTCGCGGTCGATCAAGGCCCGATGCGTGCCATGGGCGGCATCCAGGTACTGGCCGATGGCGGCATGGAATTGCTCGCCGATGCCCGCACCATCATCATTCCCGGCTGGCGCGACCGCAGCGCCGCAGTGCCTGCGCAGTTGATCGCCGCCCTGCGCCAGGCCCACGCGCGGGGGGCGCGGTTGCTGTCGATCTGCTCCGGTGTTTTCGTCCTGGCCGCCACCGGGTTGCTCGACGGGCGCGGCGCGACCACGCACTGGCGCTATACCTCGGAACTGGCCGAGCGGTTTCCCGGCATCCTGGTGGACCCGGACGTGCTGTATGTCGATTCCGGCCAATTGATCACCTCCGCCGGCAGCGCGGCAGGCATCGATGCCTGCCTGCATCTGGTGGCACGGGACTTCGGCACGCAGGTAGCCAACTCCGTGGCCCGGCGCCTGGTCATGTCGCCGCAACGCAGCGGTGGCCAGGCGCAATTCATTCCGACGCCTGTCAGTCCCACACCGCGCAGCGATCTTTCCCGTGTCATGCAATGGGCACGTGAGCGTTTGCACGAACCGCTGGAGGTGCGCGACCTGGCCAGCGAAGCCGCAATGAGCGAACGCACTTTCCTGCGCCGCTTCAGCGAAGCCAGTGGGCAGTCACCGAAAACCTGGTTGCAGCACGAACGCCTGGGCCGCGCCCGCGAACTGCTGGAAAGCAGCGACCAGAACACCGAGCAGATTGCCGAACGTTGTGGTTATCGCTCGGTGGAAAGCTTCCGGGTGGCGTTTCGCACGGTGGTTGGCGTGCCGCCGTCGGTGTATCGGGAGCGGTTTGGGCGTGGGGGCAATGCTGCTTTTTGAGGAGTTCTCGAGGGCCCCTTCGCGAGCAGGCTCGCTCCCACATTTGAAATGCAATTCCCTGTGGGAGCGAGCCTGCTCGCGAAGAGGTCAGCCCGGTCACCTTACCGCTCAGGGTTTTCGCAGCAGATAGGTATCCATGATCCAGCCATTGGCCAGCCGCGCCGCCTTGCGCACCCGTTCGATTTCATCCGCCACATCCTTGAGCTTGCCGCTGATCAGGATTTCATCCGGCGTCCCCAGATAAGCCCCCCAGTAAATCTCGGTGTCCTGATCCACCACCTGACGGTAAGCATCCTGAGCATCGAGCATCACCACCAGGCTGTCGGCATCGCTCACCTGCCCTGCCGCCAGGCGCCGGCCTGTGGTGATTTCAACGGAGCGGCCAATCTGGTTGAGAGGCACCTTGTGCTGCGCCGCCAACGCCTGGACGCTGGTAATACCGGGGATTACCTCGAACTCGAACGCGCAGGCGCCTGAAGCCTGGATCGCCTGCAGAATACGAATGGTGCTGTCGTACAACGCCGGGTCGCCCCACACCAGAAAGCCGCCACACTGGCCGTCGGGCACTTCTTCATTGATCAGCCGTTCGAAGGTCTGCTGCCTGGTCAGGTTCAAGTCGTCGACACTGGTCCTGTAGTCCACCTCACCGCGCTCGCGCTCGGGGCTGCGGGCTTCGACAAAACGGTAATCGGGGTCGGTGATGTAGCGTTCGCAGATTTCGCGCCGCAGATCGATGAGTTTGTCTTTGCTCTGGCCTTTGTCCATGAGAAAAAAAACATCGACCCGGTTCAGCGCCTTCACCGCTTGCATCGTGATGTAGTCGGGATTGCCGGCACCGATGCCGATGACCAGGAGTTTTTTCATCACGTCAGGTCCTCGGCATCGGTGCCCGGCAAGCGCAGCCGCCAGCGGCCATGGAATCTCAATTCGAGCGCCGACAGGGGTTCGACGTCGATCAGGCTGGACGATCCACCCTGCAATACCTGCGTCAGCGCGGCGCGGATGACAAAGGGGTGGGTAATGGCAACGATGTGCCCTGGTGTCGACTGCAACGCTGTCAACCACGCACCCACCCGCTCGCCCAGTTGCACCAGCGACTCGCCACCGTGGGGTGCCGAAGCCGGATCCCCCAGCCAATGCCCGAGCGCCTGCGGATCGTTTTTTTGCAGGTCGCCGATGCGCTCACCGCCCCAGCGTCCGAAATCGCAGTCCTTCAACGCCTCGACAATCTGCGGCGCACTGCCGAACAGTTCAGCGGTTTGCCGGGTGCGCAATTCCGGGCCGCAGACAAGGCGCGCAGCACCCTTGAACTGATTGCAACGGGACAGCCTGAGCGCGTGCCAATCCATCTCCAGAGGCTCGTCCAATGGAAATCGCGCCAGTTTCTGGGCGACGGTTCGAGCGTGACAAATCAGGGTTAAACGGGTTGCCTGCACCGGCAATCACTCCAGGGATGGGAACGGCGTCAGGTGAGCGCCATTGCGCAATTGTGCCGCAAGAAAGCACGCCTTGGGGGTGTTTAATATTCCTGCATGAAACGGATTCGTTCAGTCATTTCCTGCCAGGTTTTCTGTGATGGCTGACTGCAATAAAGGCGATCACCTACAAGACTTTACGAGATCGCTGTAGTCCCTTGGTATAGGCATTTTGCCCCTTTTTCGGGCACGGCCAGACCTTGCGAAAATTAACTAGACAGCCAGTACGCGATAATTAAATACTCTTTTCAACGGACTGTTAAAACATGAACCACACTCATCCAGCAGGAGCCCGGATACCCTTTCCCGAACACCCGATCAACGCGCCCGGCCAGGCATCGCATCCGGTCAAACCGCCCGATCCTCGTTTAAAACGGTCCCTCCCAAGAAACACCTGACAAGAAAAACAGTGGCGCCTGACTACGTTCAGACGACCTCCGATTTGATGTGTGGAAAAACCGACAGTGATAGTCAGGTTCGGCTCAAGCCGCCGAATCGTTTGATACAGGAGTGTCTCCATGCTGGTCTTGCGTCCAGTCGAGTTAGCCGACCTGCCCCGGTTGCAGAAGCTGGCTCGTGAAAGCCTCGTGGGCGTCTCATCCCTGCCCGACGATAGCGAACGGTTGCGCGGAAAAATCCTTGATTCCTGTGCCTCGTTCGAGAAAGACATCGAGGGTCATGGCCCGGAAAACTATTTTTTCGTCCTCGAAGACCTGACCACGCAACACCTGGTCGGCTGTTCGGAAGTCCTCGCCACGGCGGGGTACAGCGAGCCGTTCTACAGCCTGCGCAACCGGCACTTCACCAGTGCCTCCAGGGAGCTGAACATCGAGCACGGCGTACCGGCCCTGTCGTTGTGTCACGACCTCAGTGGCCACACCTTGCTGCGGGGCTTCCATATCGATGCCACGCTGGTACGCACCGCGCACTCCGAACTGCTGTCGCGGGCGCGCCTGTTGTTCATCGCCGCCCACGCCCGGCGTTTTTCCGAAACGGTGATCACCGAGATCGTCGGCTACAGCAGTAATGAAGGCCAATCGCCATTTTGGGATGCCGTGGGCAAGCACTTCTTCGACTTGCCCTACGTCGAGGCCGAACGGCTTTGCGGCCTGCAGAACCGCACCTTTCTTGCTGAACTGATGCCGCACTATCCGATTTATGTGCCCATGCTGCCCCAGGCGGCGCAGGACTGCATCGGCAGCATCCATCCCGATGGCCAGGAAGCCTTCGATATCCTCCAGCGTGAAGGTTTCGAAACCAACAGCTACATCGATCTGTTCGATGGCGGCCCCACGCTTTTTGCGCGCACGTCGGGCATTCGCTCCATCGCCCACAGCCAGTGCGGTATCACGCTGCCTGGCCCGGTGATCGATGCCCGTGGCCGTTTTCTGGTGAGCAACGAGTCCTTGCAGGATTATCGGGCCATCGTTGCCGATCTTGACTACATCGCCGGTCAACCCGTGACGCTGGACGCTGCCATGTGTAGCGCGCTGAAGGTGAGCGTGGGCAGCCCGATCAGGCTGATCGCCCTGTGAATACCCACCAGGGCCAACGCCAACGCCCGAGCACACGCGAACAAGGAACAGCCGCATGATTGTCCGTCCGGTCCAGATCACCGACCTGCCCGCCCTGCTCACACTGGTGCGTCAGGCAGTTCCGGGGCTTACCAGCCTGCCGGCCGACGAAGAGCGCCTGGCCTATCGGATCCGCTGGGCCCAACGCACTTTCGCCGGGCAGGTCGATCGGGCCGATGCCGATTATCTGTTCGTGCTCGAGGACGACGAGCAGCAAGTGGTGGGCGTCAGCGCCCTGAAGGGTGGGGTCGGCCTGCGCGAGCCCTGGTACAACTACCGGGTCGGACTGACGGTCAGTGCTTGCGCGGACCTGGGTATCCAGCGCCAGATCCCGACCCTGTTCCTGAGCAATGAATTGACCGGGCAATCGGAAGTCTGCTCATTGTACCTGCGCCCCGATCAACGCCGGGGAAGCAACGGTCGTCTGCTGTCGCTCGGGCGTTTGTTGTTTGTGGCCGAATTTACCCAGCTGTTCGGCAACCGGCTCATCGCCGAATTACGCGGAAGTGCCGACGAACGAGGTGGCTCACCGTTCTGGGACAGCCTCGGCCGGCACTTTTTCAAGATGGATTTCAGCCATGCCGATCACTTGTCCGGGCTGGGTAACAAATCGTTCATCGCCGAACTGATGCCGCGCCAGCCGCTGTACACCTGCCTGCTCACCGAACAGGCTCAGGCGGTGATCGGCAAGGCCCACCCCAATACCGGGCCGGCCCTGAAAATCCTCAGCGCCGAAGGGTTTGCCCACAAGGGCCATATCGATATCTTCGACGGCGGACCGGTCATTGAAGCCCCGGTTTGCGGGATCCGTACCGTGCGTGACAGCCAACCACTGTCCTTGGTCATCGGCTCACCGGACGATAAAGCGCCCACCTGGCTGATCCACAATCGCCGCCTGGAAAACTGCCGCATTACCTGCGCCCCGGCCCGACAGGTGGGCAACAGCCTGGTGGTCGATCGCCTGACCGCCAAGCGCTTGCAGCTGCAACCCGGTGACTCGGTGCGCGCCGTGCCGCTGCCTGACCTGCGGCAACAGACCGAGGCGGCGTGATCTATCAGGTCCATCGTTGCGAAGTCAATCTGCCCAACCCAGCAAATTCGTCATCATTCTCCCCCGGCGCGCGTGATAGCCTTTTATCTCTTCGGCGTTGACACTTTTGCTCAAGCCTTTCCATTCCATTGGTGGAACTCATATGTCCAGGCTTTCCCATCAAGATTTGCGCCGCAATTTTCGCCAATTGCTCGCCTCCGACACCTGCTACCACACCGCCTCGGTGTTCGACCCGATGTCGGCCCGTATCGCCGCCGACCTGGGCTTCGAAGTCGGGATCCTTGGTGGTTCGGTCGCCTCGCTGCAAGTGCTGGGTGCCCCTGACTTTGCCCTGATCACCCTCAGCGAGTTCGCAGAACAGGCCACCCGTATCGGCCGTGTCGCCCAGTTGCCGGTGATTGCCGACGCCGACCACGGTTACGGCAACGCGCTCAACGTCATGCGCACCATCGTCGAACTCGAACGTGCCGGCGTCGCCGCGCTGACCATCGAAGACACCCTGCTGCCCGCGCAGTTCGGCCGCAAGTCCACCGACCTGATCACGGTCGCCGAAGGCGTCGGCAAGATCCGCGCGGCACTGGAAGCCCGCTGCGACAAGGAAATGGCGATCATCGCCCGCACCCACGCCGGCATTCTGCCGGTGCAGGAAATCATCAGCCGCACCCGGCAATACCAGAGCGCCGGGGCAGACGGGATCTGCATGGTGGGCGTCAAGGACTTCGACCATCTGGAGCAGATCGCCGAGCACCTGAGCGTGCCGCTGATGCTGGTGACCTACGGCAACCCGCTGCTACGCGATGACAAGCGCCTGGCCGAACTGGGCGTGCGCGTCACCATCGACGGCCATGGCGCGTACTTCGCCGCGATCAAGGCGACCTACGACAGCCTGCGCGAGCAACGCCAGATCCTCACCCAGACATCGGACCTGAGCGCGACCGAGCTGACGCACACCTACACGCAACCGGAGGAATACATCCGCTTCGCGGAAGAGTTCATGAGCGTGAAGGAATGACCGTGTGAACCGACACACCGTCTTCGTCTGATCGCCTTCGCGAGCAGGCTCGCTTGTATGTTTAGACTTGAAGGGGTGGGCGGGACTAAAAGCTCGATTCCGACTCTAGCCAGTACGGACCGTGGGAGACTTCTCGTTCCGCCCTTTCTACCTAAAGCGCCGATAAGGAATTCATCGGTTAATACCGACGATAGAGGCAAGCCAGCGCTACGGTAGACCCCGACAAGCACTTAAACCCTAGCTCCGAGGATTCGTCATGACAATCCTTACCTCGCCAACGGTGGTTGGTGTCGATGTGGCCAAGGCAGAAATCGTCGTTTACCGCGAAGATCTGAAAATCACTCAGTTCATCAACAACGATCGCACAGCTATTGGGCGCTGGCTCAAATCCCTGCCGGCGCAAAGCTCGATTGCCTTGGAAGCCACCAGTCTCTACCACCTGGATACCGCTGAACTGGCCCATGGCATGGGGCACCGAGTTTACGTTGTGGACCCTTATCGGGTGAGCCACTACCGCGAAAGCATTGGCCAGCGAGCAAAAACCGACCCCTGTGATGCGCGTTTGCTGGCACGTTACCTGACCAGTGAGCAGGATCGGCTTCGCATCTGGAATCCACCTCCGAAGCTCTACACCGTGTTGAAAAGCCTCCTCAACAAACGTGCAGAACTGATGAAAGCCCGGGTTAGCATCATGCTGAGTTGGTCGAGTGAGCCCCTTCTCAAAGACCTTCTGGCCCAAGAGCTGGAGCACTTCAAACAGACTGATCAGGCTATTCAGAAATTGCTGCGCAAAGCCAGCCAAGAGGCCGGGATCACCGAAAACATCAGGCGTTGTCAAGCGATTGAAGGGATTGGCGAACTCACGGCCACCGGTCTGGCAGCCACTTTTATGCGTGGTCAATTCGCCAGTGCCGATGCGTTTATTGCCTTTTTGGGAATGGACCTGAGGCCGAAGGACTCAGGAAAGAAGCACAGTCCGCGCCACTTGAGCAAAAAAGGCGATGGGGAGCTGCGGCGTCTTGCGCACAATGCAGCAATGGCGGCTTGCCGGTCTCCCGTCTGGAAACCGCTCTATGAGTCTTACTTGGCAAGAGGCCTGGCCAGAACTCAGGCTCTGGTCATCCTCGCCCGCAAGCTCTGTCGGGTGGCATTCGCCCTCATGAAAAATCAGAGCGAATACCAGCCAAATTTAAAGCAACAGGGTTCCCCTGCAACATAGAATCTCCCACAGTGGATTGGCGGTGAGCACATCATTTGCATCCACCAGCGATCAATTGTGGGAGCGAGCCTGCTCGCGAAGGGGCCATCTCAGCCAACATCCCTACCGACTGAAACGCCGCCTTCGTCGGATCGCCGCCCGGAGCAGGCTCACTCCCACATGTCATGCAACGGACGGTCACGCCGAGTCGAGCAGTTCGCGATAGGGGTTCCCGTCACTGCAACAGATCACCCGGTTACGCCCGGTGGTCTTGGCTTCGTATAGCGCATGATCGGCGTCGTTGAGCCAAAGCGTCGCGTCGGCATGGGCCGGGTTGAATGAAGCCAGGCCAATGCTCAGGCTGACTTTCAGCGCCGGGCTCTGCTCGTACCCCAAGGTGGCGAAGCGATCACGCAGAGCATCCATGATTGAGGCGGCGCGGTTCAGGGGCAGGTCCGGAAGGATCACACAGAACTCGTCTCCGCCGTAGCGCCCGGCCACATCGGTTGCCCGCAGGTTCTGCCTGAGCATTTTGCTCAATTGGCGCAAGACGATATCGCCGGCAACATGGCCGTAGGTGTCGTTGATGGCCTTGAAATGGTCGATGTCGATCAGGGCAATCGCCCCGCCTTTTTGCTGGCGTTTGCAGCGCTGGAACTCGACTTCCAGCTGGTCCTTCCAGGCGCCATGATTCAGCAGGCCGGTCAGGCTGTCGGTGCGGCTCAGTGCCAGCAACTCGCGCTTTTGACGGCCCAGGGTATGGGCCTGGCGAAAGCAGATCCAGCCCAGCACCAGCGGATACAGGCACAGCAACGGCAAGCAGGCATAGAGCTGCACCGGACTGGTGGCAGGGATGAACGCCGGGGCGAAAATCTGCAGGCCGACACCAACGCCCAGCACTTGCGCGGCCGTCCCGGCCAGCAGGAAACGCATGCCGCCGATGGCCACATTGTTCATGGCCATCATGGAAATGGTGGTCGCGCTGGGTAGTGGGTTGAATTGCATCGCGGCAATCCAGAAGCCGCCGAGAAAGGCATCGATCAGCAGGTTGCGGTGTTCGACATAGTAGGGCGTCCTGGCCCGGCGCGTCCATTGGTAGGCCAGGTGCGGCCAGAGCAGGCCATTGAACCACATGAAACCCCAGACCCAAGGTGCCGGATCAAGTGGATACATCGCTACGCTCACACACACCAATCCCAGGGCCAAGCCCAGGATTCGCGATGTATAGAGCCTCCTGGCCAATGAGAATCCCTTTCCTCCCGTGTTTTCCATAGGGCCTCTGTACCACTCGACGAAATGCGATAACAGCCTGTGCTTCTGCGCTGGAGTCTATCAGGGCGAGATTAAATAGCCATCACCGACTGGCGGGCTGAACATCGCGCCATCACGCTCGTGTAAAAGCAAAAGCCTCGTCTCCAGAAACGGCTATACATGAAAGAAGGGATAGAACGATGACCACAAGAGGAGGCTCATGCAGACCTTTCAAGTATTGATCATCGGCAGCGGTTTTGGGGGCCAATGTGCCGCAATCAATCTGCTCAAGGCCGGCATCGACGATTTCCGCCTGCTGGAACGACGGGATTTCTTCGGTGGCACCTGGTGCCAGAACACCTACCCCGGCGCGGCAGTCGACGTGCCTTCGCCGCTGTACTCCTTGTCTTTCGCCCCGTATCGCTGGACGCAAATGTTCGCCGGACAGGCCGAACTGCACCGCTACACCCGCCATGTGGTGGAACACTTCGGCCTGCGGGACAAGGTGGAACTGGACGCCAATGTCGAACGCGTCGAATGGGACGACGCCAACAGGCACTGGACGGTGTTCACCGCCGGCAAAGGCATGTTTTGCGCGCAGTTCCTGATCAACGCGACCGGGCCGCTGAGCCAACCGGTGGAGCCGCACTTCGACGGACAGGAACGCTTTCAGGGCAAGACGTTCCACACCAACAACTGGGATCACACCTACGACTACCGGCAACAACGCGTAGCCATCGTCGGCAGCGGCGCCAGTGCGGCCCAGGTCATTCCGGCGATTGCCCCGCACGTCGGGCACTTGCATGTGTTCCAGCGCACGCCTCACTGGGTATTGCCCCGGGCTGACCGCAACTTCGGTCGCTTGCAGCGCTGGCTGCTGGGGATCAAGCCCGCCTACAAGCTGCTGCGCTGGGCAATCTACTGGCAATTCGAAACCCGGGTGATTGCCTTCAAGTATTCGAAACCGGCGGTGCACATGGTCCAGCGCCAGGCCCTGCGCTTTCTCAAACGCCAGGTAGCTGACGCCGAACTGCGGCGCAAACTGACGCCGGACTACACCATTGGCTGCAAACGGGTGATCCTGTCCAGCACGCTGTACCCGGCACTGGCCCGCCGCAACGTGACGCTGCACAGCCGCGAGCAAGGCATCGCGTCCATCGACGAAACCGGCATCGTGACCCTCGATGGCCACCACATCGACGTCGACCTGATCGTCTGGTCCACCGGCTACGATGCCACCGACGGGGTGATTTCCTACCCGGTAACGGGCAAGAACGGCACTCGTCTCAAGGAGGTCTGGGCGCAATACCCGCGGGCCTACCTCGGCACCGCCCTGCCCGACTTCCCCAACCTGTTCATCGTCACCGGGCCGAACACCGGCATCGGTCACACTTCGGCGCTGTTCATTATCGAATCCCAGATGAACTACATCCTCGATTGCATTCGCACCTTGAAGACTCAAGGTTTACGCAGCATCGAAGTTCGCCATGAGGCGGAACGTACCTACACTGAAATGATCCACCGGGAAATGGAACGTACCGTGTGGAAATCCGGAGGTTGCCACAGTTGGTACCAAAGCAAGAGCGGTCATGTGATTGCCATGTTTCCGGGGTTCAGCTTCAGTTTTCATCGTTTGACCCGAGCGCTGAAACCCGCCGATCACATTTTGTCCTGAGCAGATAGAAGGGAGACGCATGATGCTTTTGTTATTCGTCGTTCTGGCAGTTTTCGTCGCCTGGAGCTGGCTGACCTACCCGGCCATCGGCTACTGGCTCTACGACCTGAACATGGCGGCCGAGGCCAAGCTGTACCGGCTGCACAAAATCGTCGTGCCCATCCCCGAGATGACCGTCTCGACCTGGCAAGGCGGGCCGTACGAAGCCACCAGCAATGTGCTGATGCTCCATGGCTTCAGCGCCGACAAGAACCTCTGGCTGCGTTTCGCCCGGCACTTTGTCGGCAGCCATCGGGTGATCATCCCGGACATCGCCGGCCATGGCGAAACCGGCTTCAAGGCGGGCGGCGGCTATGACATCCCCCTTCAGGCCAAGCGCATGATCCAGCTGCTGGACGTGTGCGGAGTCGAGAAAGTGCATGTCATCGGCAACTCCATGGGCGGCTACATGGCCGCGTGGCTCGCGGCCAACTACCCGGAGCGCATCGTGTCCGTGGCCCTGATAGACCCGGCTGGCGTCACCTCGCCCGAGCCCAGTGACCTTGAGCGGCATTTGGCCAAGGGCCACAACCCGTTTCTGATTCATTCGCGGGAGGAATTCCGGCGTTTCTACGCCATGACCATGGCTTCGCCACCCTGGGTACCCAGGCTCGTGCTCGATGCCGTCGCCCAGCGCTATGAACAGTCCCGCGAGGAGCTGGAAGAAATCTTCCGCGAGTTCCGTGCCAGCCCGCCGATGGAGCCGCACCTGTCCAATATCAGCGCCCCGGCACTGTTGCTCTGGGGACGCAAGGACCGGCTGATCGATGTCAGTAGCGTAGCGGTCTGGAGCAAGGGCATCGTCGATTTGCGCGTGCATATCTGGGACGCTGTCGGGCACATGCCCATGGTGGAAGCGCCCACTGGCTCGGCGCGCCTGTATCGCGAGTTTTTGGCATCGCTACGCTCGGAGAGTCCACAGGATCAACGACTGCATTAGGGAAAGTAATTGAGAACGCCCTCTTGCAGTCCTTTGCAGAATGAAGTTCGTCAGAAACTTCGTTTGTCCGCGTTGCTGAAGGCTGCGATCTTTCGTCCATCCTTTACGTCACCGCGCCAGGAATCCTGTTCATGAATCACCCGAACTTCGTCAGCCCTGACCTGATCCGCCAACGCTTCTCCAAAGCGATGTCCGACATGTACCGCGAGGAAGTGCCGTTGTACGGCGCGTTGATGGAACTGGTGGAACAGACCAACCGCCACGTGCTGGAAAGCGATCCGCAACTCCTGCAGCAGCTCACGAGCACCGGTGAAATCGAGCGTCTGGACCTGGAGCGTCATGGCGCCATCCGCGTCGGTACGGCCGATGAACTGGCAACCCTCGCCCGCCTGTTCGCGGTAATGGGCATGCAACCGGTGGGTTACTACGACCTGACACCGGCCGGTGTGCCGGTGCATTCCACGGCGTTTCGCGCGGTGCACGAAGCCTCGTTGCAGGTCAGCCCGTTCCGGGTGTTCACCTCGCTGTTGCGCCTGGAATTGATCGAAGACCTGCAGCTGCGGGCGTTTGCCCAATCGATGCTCGACCAGCGCTCGATCTTCACCCCCACGGCCCTCACGCTCATCGAGCTTGCCGAATCCCGGGGCGGCCTGACCGAGCCGCAAGCCCTGGAGTTCGTCGAACAGGCCCTGGAAACCTTTCGCTGGCACCACAGCGCCACCGTCACCGCCGAGCAGTATCAACAACTCAGTGCCCAGCATCGTCTGATCGCCGATGTGGTGGCGTTCAAGGGACCGCACATCAACCACCTGACACCACGGACCCTGGACATCGACATCGTCCAGGCGCAAATGCCGGCCCATGGCATCACCCCCAAAGCGGTGATCGAAGGCCCACCCCGCCGACAGTGCCCGATCCTGCTGCGCCAGACCAGTTTCAAGGCCCTCGACGAGCCGATTGCCTTCACCGATCAAAACGAGGCTCGCGGCAGCCACAGCGCCCGCTTCGGCGAGATCGAACAGCGCGGTGCCGCCCTCACGCCCAAGGGCCGCGCACTGTACGACCGCTTGCTCAATGCCGCACGGGACGAACTCAAGGACTTCCCCAACGAAGCCAACGCCGCGCGCTACAACGCCCTGATGGTGCAGCATTTCAACGAGTTCCCCGACACCTGGGAAGGCATGCGCCAACAGGACCTGGCTTACTTCCGCTACTTCGTGACGGAAAAAGGCCTGGCGGCGGGCGACCTGAAAAACGCCGCCCTGGATGACCTGCTCGGCAGCGGTTACCTGCGAGTTGAACCGCTGGTGTACGAAGACTTCCTGCCGGTCAGCGCGGCGGGGATTTTTCAGTCAAACCTGGGGGACGCAGCGCAAACCCGTTACGGCGTGCACTCCAATCAGCAAGCGTTCGAAAAAGCCCTGGGGCGGCCGACGATCGATGAACTGGGGCTGTATGCCCAGAGCCAGCAGCGTTCGATCGAACAGTGTTTCGCCGCGTTGGCCGGTGTTGTTCAAGTCAATAAAAAACAGGACTGAACGACTTTTCACAACTGCGTAAAAACAGGACTCGGCAAAAAAAAACGGGCGACCCGCAGGTCGCCCGTTTTTTTATATCCAAAACTTTCAATACAGCAAACAAAGGGTTCGCCCAGTGCACTGGCCTCGGCAATCCATGCACTGGTAAAGAGCCCTGCACTGGGCGAACGGAAGGTATTTTAGTAGAAGTGGCTAAATATGTCCGTGCGCTGAAGATGAAATTTATCGACACTATATTTAATAAAATGTCGATTTAAATCCAATCCAGTACCAAACTACGAACTCACCAGTTCGACCATTAGAGTTGATTATTCCTATACAAAATCTGCACAAAAATAATCAACCCGTTTAGAGCCAATATTCAATATCAGTGCTTGCTGGTCACCGTCAATATATCGGTGTAAACCACGTTCACGCTTTGCCCGACTTTCAATTCCTTGAGTTTGGCCTGGACTTCAGGCCGTTTGACATCAACCGTCTTGGACTTGCCTTCCGGGTTTTCGAAAGTCACCTGGTTTTTCTTCAGGTCAATGTGGGTGATTTTAAGTTGCACTTTCACCTGACGGTAAGCTTCACCAGCCGGTTTGGCGCTACCGGGTGCTGCGCGCACTTCGCCACTGACTTCGGCGGTGCCTGGCAGGCCTTTGTCGACATCGGTGTCGAGGTAGGCCGCAACAGCGCTGGTGACCCTGATATCGACGGTATCGCCGACCTTGAGGTTACCGAGGTTTTTCGCCTTGTCGGTCAATTGCACCGGGAACTCGTTACCCTGCGGGCCTTTGAGGACCACGGAATGGTTCGCTGTATCAACCGAAACGACTTTGGTGGAGACCTGGTCAGCCACCACCACTTCGGACAACGGAATATCGGCGGCAACTGCGGCAAAACTGGCGGCCGACAGCAAAGTAGCGAGGGTGATGGCTTTGGTCAGTGCGTGGCGTTTCATAGGCATAACTTTCCCTGTGATAGATGGCAACAGACGGCGTTGAAGCCGGGCTCAACGCCATGTGTGCGATGAGCATAGTCGCTGTTCGGCGAGTGGTCGCCGCGGGCCGTTGAATTTCCTGGCACAGAACGCCCCCTAATAACCGGTCATTTCCAGATATCCGTTCCCTGCATGGCTGCCACTGAGGCGTACCGGGCCTTCCCAGTAAGGAATGCGCAAGTCCATCCAGGCCTGGGGATTGAGCGCGGTGATGACAATATCGAGGTGCCTGGCGGGTATTCTGATCGACCAGCGAACGGGCATCTCGCGCCCGGTCACGCGGGCGGTGTCTTGCGGTATGAGACTGATGTCGCTGGCGTGCAGCGGTTGTGTCTCACCCCTGGCATCGATCCAGGTGCCGGTGAGGTAAGGCTCACCGTCCTTTTGCCGCATGCGATACAGCATCACCTGCTCGCCGCTGTCCAGGTGCAGGGAGAACCAGTCCCAACCGCTCTGGTTGGCCGTCAGGGGCTGGCTGCTCCATTCACGGTCAAGCCAGGCCGGGCCACTGACCTGGAAGGTCTGACCGTCGATGTCCAGGGTCCCGCTGGCCAGGAAAAACGGCTGGCTGTAGTAATAGGAGGCCTGGCCCTGTTCGGATTTCTGGCTGAAGCCCTGGTCTCCTTGCAGCACCAGCGGACCTGTCGAGGTCAACCGCAACCGGTAGCCGAAGCGCTTGTCGCGAGCGCTGAGCAGCAGGTCGGCCAACGGATTGTCGGCAGTCGCCTGACTGCGCAATTGCCAGTCGTCGATCCATGCATTGAACGGCGCGACGCTGACACCGGCCTGACCAACGCCGCCACGGGCATAACGTTCAGCCGCGTGATGCGCCGTCGCCGACGTCACCGCCGCGTGACCGAGCCAGATCGTCTGATTCTGCCAACCCGACACCTCGGGGGCGGCCTTCAAGGCACTGCGGAACAACGTCCATTGAGCGCCGAACTCATGGCCCCGGTCGTCCTTGAGATTGGCCGTGACGTACCACCATTCGATGCGAAAGCCGTCGTGCGGGCCGTGATCCGCCGGGAAACTGAACTCCCGACCGGGCACCACCGGGGTGAACGCAGCGGCCTGGTTGCCCAGCCCGGCAAAGCCTTTTTCTACCGGTGCCGGTTGATCGCAACCGCTCGCCAGCAGCGCCAGGAGCAAGACGCCGAGCTTAATCTTCATGGGCAAAGGTCCGTAGCAGATCCGCCGGTTGCGTGCGGTACAAACGGTACAACGGCCAGGCCGAGGCCAGTAACGTCGCCACCAGCGCCAGCCCCATCAACTGCAGCAGTTGCCCTGGAAACACCCGCAACGGCAGGCGCCAGCCAAAGGCCTGCACGTTGATCACCGTGTCCAGGCACCACGCCAGGGCGATGCCCAACGGCAATGCCAGCACCAGGGTCAGCAGCGCCAGCAACCAGGTTTGCCCGAGGTTGAGCAACATCAAATGCCGACGTGTCACGCCCAGCGCCCACAGCGGCGCCAGTTGCCCGAGACGACTCTGGCTTTGGGTCAGCAGACTGATGAACAGCGCCACCCCGGCCACGCACAACGTCAGGCTGTTGAGCGCGGCGGTGGCGGCGAAGGTGCGTTCGAAGACTTGCGTGGACCAGCCCTTGAGCCGCGCCTGATCGACGATGCGGCTGTCGTCCAGGGTAAACCGCGCCTGCAACGCCGTGACGAACGCCGGGATCGACGCCGGATCGATGCGCAGGTTGAAGCGATTCGGCGTCAATTGCGGCCAACCGCGCAACAGGTGGTGGATGTTCACCAGAATGTGGCCCTTGGGATTGCCATAGTCGGCGTAGATCCCGACGATCCGTGGCGACCACGGGCCGATGGGCGTCGGCAGCGTCAGGTGATCGCCCAGTTGCACTCGCAGGCGCCGGGCCAGTTGTTCGCTGAGCATCACCGCATCGTCCTTGGCCAGTCGCTCCCAAGGGTCATCGCCCAAGGCTTCGAGCAGCGGCCAGTGCTGGCGATAGGTCGGGTGGTCGATGATCCCGGACAGGTCCGTCGGCCAGCCCTGCAACTGGATCGACACCTGCCAGTTGGGCAGCACCGCCGCCGGTTGCGGTTGCTGGTTGAGCCAGTCGTGCAGTTCCCGGGCCTGGGCCGGGTTCTGTGGGTTGAGGTAAAGCTCGGCCGTCAACCGTTGTTCGAGCCAGTCGCTGAAGGTCTGGCGAAAGCCGGCGGTCATGCTGCCGGCCCCGATATTCGCCGCCATGGCCAACAGCAGCGCCATCAATGCCAGGCTCAGGGCCGGCAATTGCTGGCGGCAATCGGCGACAAACCATTGGCCAAGCACCGAGCGACTGCGCTGCGCGCCGAGATTGAGCAGCGAACTGAGCACCACCGGCAATGCCAGTGCAGCGCCGATCAACAGCGCCGCCATCAATACGAAACCACTGACCAGGCTGTCGCCAAAGACCAACGCCAGCAGCGCGATCACCCCGGCCAATGCCGCCACCGCGCCCTGGCGTCGCAACCAGCGGGCATGGGCCTGATGCCAGGCCTGCGGGTCGGCCAGCGCCAGCAAGGGTAAACGTGCTGCCCGCAGCAGGCTGTTGACCCCGGCCAGCATCGCGCCGATCAGACTCAGGCCGATACCGCTGAACCACCATGACAGGCTGAGGCTCAACTGCCCCGCCACTTCGGCGCCGTACAAGCCGCGCAGGCTGGCGGCGACATCCGGTAACAGCATGCCGGCCAGCAGGTAGCCGCTGACCACTCCAGCCACGCCACCGATCAGGGCCAGTGCGCCCAGTTCGACGGCAAGACAAGCGATCAGCATCCGCGCACTCACACCGCAGGCACGCAAGGTCCGGAGCAAGCCTCGCCGCTGCTCCAACGCCAATCCAATGGCGGCATGCACGATGAACAGACCGACCACGAACGACAGCACCCCCAGGGCATCGAGGTTCAGGTGGAAGCTTTCGGTCAAGCGCGTGAGGTTGTTTTCTTCACCGGCGCTGTTGAGTTGCAACTGTCCCTTTAACGCGTCCGGCAGCGGCGCAGTGAAATCCTTCGGTAACAGCAGTCGCGACAGTTGCTCCGGCAACCCCAGAATCTGCTGGGCAAAACCGATGTCCATCAGCAGCACACCGGGCGCCATATCGGCCTGCACATGCATCGGCGGTAGTGCCGCGCCATCCAGGCTCAAGGGCCGGTCGCCTTCGCGCAAACCCAGTGCCTGCAAGGTCTGCGACGATATCCAGGTACTGCCCGGCGGGCTGAAAAAGCCGACGACCTGTTCAATCGCCAAGGCCTGCCCGGCCACCGCCGCGCCCGCCGGCAGCGACACCGGCTCGATGCCCATCAATTGCAAGCGCTGCTCTTCATGCCCCTTGAGCGTGACCCGCCCTTGCAGCACCGGCGACACGGGCCAACCCGCCTGGCGCAGATCGATAAACCATTGCTGCGCGAAGGTGCCGCCACCGGGCGCACTGAGGCTGGCCTGAGGTTCGCCGCCGATCAACTGACTGGCGCGGGCATAGCTGTCGCGGGCCTGGCTGTTGAGTGCCTGGACGCCGGTCAACAGACTGGTGGCCAGCCACAACCCGGTCAGCACACTGAAAAACTGCACCGGGTGCTGCCGCCAGTGGCTGAGCAGTGCGCGCAGGGTTTCGCCAAAAATGCGCATGTCAGCGCTCGCCCGCACTGGCCAGGCGACCACCGCACAGCAAGGCTTTTTCCCCCAGCCGCGCTGCCACGCCGGGACTGTGGGTGACCATCAACAGACTGGTGGGGCTGTCGTCGAGCAACTCCAGAAACAACTGCAACACCTCGGCACCGGTGGTTTCATCGAGACTGCCGGTGGGCTCGTCGGCCAGCAGCAACGGCGGGCGCGACGCCAGCGCCCGGCCCAGTGCGACCCGTTGCTGCTGCCCACCGGACAGTTGCTCCGGGTAGCGCCGCAACAACTCGCCCAAGCCCAGGCGCCGCACCAGATGCGCTTGCCAGCGTGGGTCATGGCGCCCCGCCAGACGCGCCTGAATCGCCAGGTTGTCTTCGACCCGCAGGCTGCCGATCAGGTTGAATTGCTGGAACACCAGGCCGATTTCCGTGCGGCGCCAGCTCGCCAGTTGCCCTTCGTTCATCTGTTCCAGACGATGCTCGCCACTGCGGATGCTGCCGCGATCGACCTTGTCCAGCCCGGCGATCAGGTGCAGCAAGGTGCTTTTGCCACTGCCTGACTCGCCCATCAGCGCCAGGCTGCTGCCGGGCCTGAGCGTCAGGTCGACACCTTGCAGCACCGGCAGCGGCCCTTGCGGTGTGGCGTAGCTTTTGAAAACGCCGTGGACTTCAAGCATGGGACAACCTGTTGGATATGCTTGGCCCAAGGATAGCGGCCCTGAATGGTTTTTGTCCGGTGACGCTCATCGCCCCGCACGCCCATCGCCCTACCCTCGAAGCTGGTCTGATCATAACGATAAAAACGGAGACGCCATGCCTCGTTTCACCCTGAGCCCTCGTGGGCTGCTCGCTTGCCTGATCACTGCCTGTCTTGCGCATTCGGCGGTCGCCGCCGCTGAACCGGTCGCGGCCAGCCCGCAAACCAAGGCCAGTAACACCGCCGTGCTGCAACAACTGCCCTTCACCGACCGCACCGACTACGAGTCGGTCACCAAGGGCTTGATCGCGCCCTTCAAGGGCCAGATCAAGGACGCCTCGGGCAAGGTCATCTGGGATATCCAGGCCTATGACTTCCTCGCCAAAGACCAGGCCCCGGAGTCGGTCAACCCGAGCCTCTGGCGCCTGGCCCAGCTCAGCGCCCATGCCGGACTGTTCGAAGTCAGCCCACGGCTGTATCAAGTGCGCGGCCTCGACCTGGCCAACATGACCATCATCGAAGGCGACGACGGACTGATCATCATCGACCCGCTGACCATGGCCGAAACGGCCAGGGCGGCACTGGACCTGTACTACCGGAACCGTCCGCACAAACCGGTGGTGGCGGTGATCTACAGCCACACCCACGTCGACCACTTCGGTGGTGTGCGCGGGGTCATCGACGAGGCCGACGTCAAGGCCGGCAAGGTCAAGGTGTTCGCCCCCACCGGGTTCATGGAACACGTGATGAGCGAGAACGTCTACGCCGGCAACGCCATGAGCCGTCGCGCACAGTTCCAGTTCGGCAGCCTGCTGCCCCGAGGTGAAAATGGCCAGGTCGATGCCGGCCTGGGCAAGAGCACGCCGAGCGGCGGCACCGTCACCTTGATCGCGCCCACAGACCTGATCGACAAGGAGCTGGAAACCCGCACCATTGCCGGCCTCGAAGTGGAATTCCAGCTGACTCCGGGCACCGAGGCGCCGGCGGAAATGAACCTGTACCTGCCGCAATTGCGTGCCTTGTGCATGGCGGAAAATGCCACGCAGATGATGCACAACATCCTCACCCCGCGCGGTGCGCAAGTGCGCGATGCCAAGGCCTGGGCGCAGTACCTGGACAGTAGCCTGGCGCGTTACGGCGACAAGAGCGACGTGTTGTTCGCCCAGCACAACTGGCCGACCTGGGGCGGCGAACGCATCCGCACCTTCCTCGCCGACCAGCGCGACATGTACGCCTTCCTCAATGACCGTACCTTGCACCTGCTCAACCAGGGCCTGACGCCGCTGGAAATCGCCGACTCGATCAAGAAACTGCCCGGCAACCTGGACCAGAAGTGGTACACCCGTGGCTACTACGGCTCGCTGAGTTTCAACACCCGCGCGGTGTATCAGCGCTACATGGGTTTCTATGACGGTAACCCGGCCAACCTCAATCCACTGCCACCGGTAGAAACAGCCAGGCGCTCGGTCGAAGCCATGGGCGGCGACGCGGCTGTGCTGGGGAAAATGCAGGCGGCAATGGCCAAGGGTGAATACCGCTGGGCCGCGCAACTGGGCAATCAGTTGCTGTTCGCCAACCCGGACAACGGCGCAGCCCGCAAAGCCCAGGCCGAAGCGTTGGAGCAAATGGGCTATCAAAGTGAAAACGCCACCTGGCGCAACATGTACCTGACCGGTGCCATGGAATTGCGCAACGGCGTGCCACCCCATGCGGGCACTTCGGTTTCGGTGGACATGGTGCGGGCGATGAGCCCGCAGATGTTCTTCGACTTCCTCGCGGTTCGCCTGGACAGTGAAAAAGCCGTAGGCCATGACCTGACCCTGAACTGGACCTTCGAGGATCAGAACAAGGACTTCAACCTGACCCTGCGCAATGGCGTGCTGACCCACCGTACCGGCCTCAACCCCCTGGCGGATGCCGGCGTGAGCATGAGCAAGGCAACCCTGGAACAGATCAGCCTCAAGCAACTGGATATCCCGACGGCGATCCAGAAAGGCCTGATCAAAGTGCAAGGCAATGGCAAGAAGCTTGGAGAGTTGATGAGCAGCCTCGATACCTTTGCGCCGCAGTTCAATATCGTTACGCCCTGAAACCAGACTCGCTGCCACAGGATAAATGCAATACCTGTGGGAGATTCTATGGTTGAGGGGAAGCCCTCAACCGACTTTCGGCTGGTATTCGCTTTGCCCCTTGAGGGCCCGGAACGAAGCTTCTCGAGGGGGCAAGCAGATCAAAAGCCAAAGCGAGGCGGCCTACCGGCCGGCCTGATCGCAATTGCACGCGTTCCCCTCTGTAGGAGCGAGCTTGCTCGCGAAAAACGCCAGGACACCGCGGGCATTCAGACAGCCCGCGTCATCGTTGACGTCCATCGCGAGCAAGCTCGCTCCTACAGGGCCGAGCGTTAGCTCGCCTGCCGCTCTTGATCTTGATCCACCCGCCCCCTCGGCAGGCTGAGTGGAGGTGTTTATCCGGGGACTGGCGCGCAGCGCCGTTCGACGCAGTCGAACTCATTGCATGTAGGTCAAGCGAAGCGGACCGGAGGGCAATGCCCCCGGATGAATGCCGGAGCGAAGGAACCCCGAGCCCTGGCGAGGGGCCGGACGTTCGGGGCGAGCGTTTTTTTGCTTACTTTTTTTAGGCGCTTGTAAAAAAAGTGAGTCGCCGTAAGGGCGAAACCCTAAGCCGCCGTTACCCAAAATCCGGATATGTACACAGTCAACAGCCGCTACTCAGCTCTTCACCACCACCCACGTAAAACACAACGGCAACTGCGCTGCCTGCTGCTGATAGCGGTCATAGAGTTCTTCGCGGTTGGAGTGCGGGTACTCCTTGAAGTGGCGGATCTGCAGCCCTGCCGCAAGGGCGGCGCTGAAGAGGTCGCTCAAGGTATGGACAAACCAGTAGGACGCCGCCGATGGCTGTTCGATCCTGCCTTCGTAGACGATCGGTTCGTGTTGCACGAACGGTTCGCGACGGAAGTATGAACTGGCCAGGTGATGAGGATCGGCTGCCTCGGGGTCGAACATTTCCAGGAACGGGTGGGTTTCGTACACCACCAGCGCCCCACCCGGCTTCAGCGTGCGCGCCACATGGCGGAAGAACTCGCCGATGTCCGGCATCCAGTTCAAGACCCCGATGGTGATCAGCGCCAGGTCAAAGCGCTCCTGCAGTTGCGCAGGCAGGTGGTGAATGTCCGCTTCGATGAATTGCGGCGCATGGGGCGAGCGGGATGCCAGCTCCCGTGCCTGCTCGAGAAATGCTTCAGACTGGTCGACACCCACCACGCTGCGCGCGCCCAGGGCGAACAGTGACAGACTTTCGCGGCCGTTGTTGCAGCCCAGTTGCACCACCTCCTTGCCGTCGACACCTGTCTGGGTCAGCAAAGCGGTCAGGGTCTCATCCAGGCAGGAAAAATCCGCGTGCTGCACATCGCTCAGCAAGGCTTGCCATTCACAGGAATCCTTGTGGTGACGGGCGGAGTCATTCCAGGCCTCGCGGTTACTGGCGATGGCTTGTTCTTTTGTCGGCAGTTCCATTGCTCGCTCCAGGGTTCGGGTCGTCGATTTGACCGGCCGAAGTCTAGATCAAGCCCATCCCGGCAGGTGTTGCGAACTTGTAATCCGCGCAGCAACGACAGCCGCCCACCGCGGCAGCTATAGTTAATGACCTTGGGGATATGGGGTTAAACCGATTCTGCAGGTGTTGTCATGAAAAAAGCCGACCTGACGCTTTTGCTCGCCGTCTGCCTGAGCGCGCCCTTTGCCGCCCACGCCTACGACTTGCCAGCCACCACTGACTACAGCAGTGAATTCAACTATTACGGCGCCGACCAACCCTTCGCGCACCCCGTGCCACCATCCATGAGCAGCGTGCCGCCGGGTTCGTACATTCCAACCGCGCCCGGGGAATTCATACCGATTTCCGGCGAGCACGTGTTCTACGATTCGCGCCTGCCGACCGTGGCCGATGCCACGGTCCGGGTGTTTATCCGCTCCTACGATGCGGAGCGTGGCGTCTACGTGAACCAGGAAGTCGAGAATCCCGATTGCATGTTGTCCTGCCTGAGGCAGGGCCCGGTGTTGCAGTGAGCAACAGGGGGCGTTCTCAATTGGTTTCCCCCACCGCGTTGTCGCGGTAGGCGCCCCCCCTACCACTGGCGTTTGTCCGGGCGGGCGAGGCCGAGCTTTTCGATCCGGTAGCGCAACATGTCGCGGCTGAGCCCCAGCAGGCGTGCCGATTTGGTGACGTTCCAGTCGGTCTTGTCGAGCATCTTGCGCACCATGTCGCGTTCCACTTCCGGCAGGTTCATGGATTCGCTGCCGTTGTAGGACGGACGCTGTTCGCTGAAATGTTGCGGCTCGTGATGAAACATCGGAGGCTCATCCACCAGGCTCAGACAAACGTTCAACTGATGGGCGGCAATGGTGTCGCTTTGCGCCAGCAGCACGGTTTGCTCCAGCATGTTGCGCAATTCGCGCACGTTACCCGGCCAGCTGTAGCCCAGCAGCAACTCTTCGGCCTGGTCGCTGAAATGCAGGTGCGGCTTGCCGTAGCGCTTGCCATGCATTGCCAGGAAGTGCCGGGCCAACAGCAGGATATCGGCGCCACGGGCATACAGGCGCGGCACCTTGATCGAAATGATGCGCAGGCGGAAAAACAGGTCGCGGCGGAATTTGCCTTGCTGGACCATCTGTTCGAGATTGCAGTTGGTGGCACTGATCACCCGCAGGTCGACCTTGCGCTCCTTCACCGAACCGACCCGGCGAATGGTCCGGTCCTCCAGCAGTTTCAGCAGCTTGGCTTGCAACAGCAGGTCCATTTCACCGATTTCATCGAGGAACAGCGTGCCGCCATCGGCCGCTTCCACCAGCCCCATGCGACGATCCTTGGCGTCGGTGAAGGCGCCCTTCTCGTGACCGAACAGTTCCGATTCCACCAGATTGGACGGGATCGAAGCACAGTTGAATTCAATGAACGGGCCTTTGCTGCGCGGGCCATCGAAGTGCAAGGCCCGGGCCACCAGTTCCTTGCCGGTGCCGGTCTCGCCTTCCACCAGCACCGGCGGCAGATCGCTGTTGGCCATCCGCCGTTCAGCGTCAAGCAACTGGCTGATGGTGCCCTTGAGGTACACCATCGGTGCCGATTCGCCAATCAGCGCCTGTACTCCCGACTTCTGAGCCTCGCGCTCCTGGTAGAACGACAGTGTGCGCTCCATGCGGTCGGTAGCCAGGGCCTTGTCCAGCAGCAGCTTGAGCTCCGGCAGGGCCACCGGCTTGGTGACGTAGTGAAACGCGCCCTCTTTCATCGCCACCACGGCGTCTTCGACGTTGCCGTAGCCGGTCATCATGATCACTTTCAGATCCGGCGCGCTGATGCGCAGCTTCTGGATCAGCTGGTGACCACTCATGCCTGGCAACGAGTTGTCGGTCAGCACCACGTCAGGAGCGAAAGAACCCAATTGCTCCAGTGCGTCTTCCGCCGAGTGGCAGACGGTCACCTCGAAGTCCTTGCGCTCCAGGTAAGTCTGAATATTCTCGGCGAGGATTTCGTCATCCTCGACCAGCAGAATGCTGTGCTCCATATACCCCTCCCGTTGCCACTTTGAAATTGAGACAAACGCGGGTTCCTTCCTGCTCCCGGCTGGTCAGTTCGACTGAGCCGTCAAACCGCTCCATTATTCTTTTGACCAGAGCCAGGCCAACACCCAATCCGCCTTGTTTGGTGGTGAAAAACGGCTTGAAGACCATTTGCTGTTGTTGTTTGGACATCCCCTTGCCGGTGTCGGTCAGGATCATGCTCACGTCGCCGGGCACCGAGGCGTCGATCTCGATCGTCAGCACGCCCCCTTTGGGCATGGCTTCCAGAGCATTGGCAAACAGGCTATTGAGTATTTGCGTAAGCAGCACCTGTTGGCTGACGACCGGTGGCACGCTGGCAGGAGAAAAACGCACGTCGACGTTCGATCGTTTGATCAAGGACTCGAAGGCACTCAAGGTATCTTCGAGGGACAGTACCAGGTCGACCGTTTCAAAGTCGTCATTCATCGGCCGCAACGACACCAGCAATTCACGCACCCAGCGCGACATGCGGTCGACCTGACTGATGATGTCGCCAATGTTTTTCTGCGCGGTCTGGCTGGCGATGTTCTGGGCCAGTTCGGCGCTGGAACGGATGTTCGCCAGCGGATTGCGCAGGCTGTGGGCCACCGCCGAGGACATTTCCCCCAGGGCGACAAAGGTTTCATTGGCGATCAGTTGTTTTTGCTGGCTCTGCAGCAGTATCGCCGCGCGCCGGACGATCCAGAACAGCCCCAGGTAAATGGCCGCCCCGCCGATCAGGGTGGCCAGCCAGATCGCCTTGAAGCCACGCTGGATGCGTTCCACCAGGTCCACCGGTTCCTTGTAGATCTCCACCATGGCAATCACTTTGCTTCTGTCGGCATTGAACATCGGAATGTAGTTCTCGACGAACAGGTATTCCGGTTCACGCAGCAGACGCTGTTCGGGACGCTCCTCATCGATCTGGTGGTAGCTGGTGGACACCGGCGATTTCATTTCGAAGGATTCGTCCAGCTCTTTGTCGTCTTCGATGCGCACGCCGATCAATTCGGAGTTGGTCGACCAGACCACGGTGCGGTCAAGGGCGTACACCGTCGCCAGCAGGATGTCCGGCAGATGCTCCACATGGTCGAGAAACTCGACGCGCGCGGCAGCCCGGGATTCGGGCTTGATGTCGGAATCGGCATGGTCCAGGCGCGGGTCGAGCATTTCGCCCATGGTCTTGCCCGGCAAAATCCCGGCATGACGGATTTCGGCCTCGCCAATGGCTTGAATGAACTGCGCGGTCAGCATTGAATCGCGCTCGATACTTTCATCGACCACAAAGCGCGTGGAGATGTAACCCAGCCCCAACGCCACCGCGGCAATGATGAAAAAGCTTGCCAGGGAGAACCAGCGCAGCAGGTTGAACTGCGGCCGCCAACCCTTGCGCGGTGCTGCCGGGGCCTGCGGCGCAGCTACTTTTTGTTGTTCCAGTATCTGCATGGCTGTGTCCTGGATGCTTGAAGTCGAGCCTGTTCTGCCGCTTTCTGCATCAGTGTAGGTGGCATTGATAGCAACTGACTGGCCAATGTTGTTTTTTTGACACTATTGCGCCTGGGTCATCTCGGGTTGCGCGACCGAATGATGATGCTCAGGCTCCTCGTTACCACTGGCCGCTGGCGGATGCTGACGGTCAGTCTCTTCATGCAGGAAATCGATGATGGACCGGGCGGATTGCTCATCCAGCCGCAGGTTGGGCATCGGGATCCTGTTGTAGCTATCGAACAGCTCCATCGCAATCGGGTCCTTTTCCGCGAGCATGCGATCCGGCTCGCGGATCCAGCGGCTGAGCCAGGCCGGATTGCGCTTGTGGGTCACGCCGATCAGGTCCGGGCCGATGCTGCGCAAGCCGAGACCTTGTCCGTCCAGCGGACCGAGGCTGTGGCAAGACGCGCAGCGGGTGCGGAACAGCTCTTCGCCATTGCTCGGCGGGCGGATTTCCGGAGCATTGGCGTAGCTTTCTTCGACGCTGGGCTGCTTCCAGTTCTGCAGGGTATTGGCCAGTTGGTCGGCCAGGATCCACGGGTTTTCAAACGGCGAGGCTTTCATCCAGCGGCCCGTTTCCTGGTTGCCGACGATCAGGCTCAGGTTGTGGTCCTTGCTGCGCCCGTTATCGATGCCTTCAATGAACAGCCCCAGTTTCTTGCGCAGCTCGGTGACGTCGGCGAACTCCCCGGTGAGGAATTTCCAGCCCGGCCCGACCTGGAAACGTTGCGCATATGCCTTGAGCACTTCGGGGGTATCGCTCAAGGGGTCGATGCTGATGGAGTAGAAGAAAATGTCCTTGCCGACGCGATCTCCCAGCAATTTCTGCACTTGGCGCAGACGCGCGGTTTCCAGGGGGCAGGAGTCGCTGCAGGAGGTGAAGATGAAGTTGATCACCACCACCTTGCCTTTGATCATGTCATCGAAAAAACGCAGCTGCTGACCGTCCTGGTCGGTCAGCAGCGTGTTGGGGAAATAGTCGCCACCCCAAGGGGTGGCGGATTCAGCGACAGCGGGTACCGGAGTGGATGCCGGAGCAGGTGCGGGTGTCGACGCTGGCTGGCTGGCCACCAGCAGCTGGCTGGCCAGCAATCCGGTCACCAGCATCAGCACCAGGTGCATGCCCAAGGCCCGCGAGCGTGGTGTATGCAGCTTCATGTCGGCACCCTCCCTGTTCAAGGTTTGACTACCACTTTAGGGCCGGAGCCGTCGCCAGTGAGGAAGGTTGGCAGCGCGGCAGAGCTCACGTAGCGCACCCCGTCCCAGCTTGGCAGCGGAGTCGGCATCAACTGGAATTGCCCTGGATGCTCAATGTCCCAACGCAGCAGCATGGAGTTGTCCTCGTGCTGGGTGTTGTGGCAGTGCTCCATGTAGGTCCCGGCGAATTCACGGAAGTTGATCGCCATCTCTACGTTATCCAGGCCGTCTTTTTCCGAACCGATGCGGTACACGTCCTTGCGCGCCCATTTTTCCCACTCTGGCGGGGCCTTGCCGCCACGACTGAGGATGATCCCTTCCTCGAAGTGCACATGCACCGGATGGCTCCAGCCACTGCCGCCGAGCCTGATGTTCCAGACCTCCAGGGTGCCGAAACCGGTGGTCCCTGCATCCGTCGGACCGCTGGCCAAGTGAGTGGCAGCATTCAGGCGACGGGGATCCATGTGGTAGCCGAAGCCACCATCGGTCTTGACCGTCCAGGGCGCCTCATCAGTGCCGTCGGAGCGGCCGAAGGTGAAGGTGCGATGGCGGGCCTGGGCCAGCAGGGCCTTGTCCGCAGGGTTGTCGCGATGGATCTTCAGCGGGATCATCACCAGACCTTCAGCCTTGCCCGGCTTGGCCGGTTCGTACAGCGCCGGGTCCATGGCCAGGTCCTGCCCGGTGTAGGCCTTGACGTTGAGTTGCAGGATCTTGCCCACCGCCGGGTCACCCCTGTCCCACTGAGGTCCCTTGCTGCCTTGCTTGATCACCGCCAGGTATTTTTCCGACAGCACGTCCGCCAGTGCCACCGGTTCTTTCGGGCCTTTGCCGTCCTCATGCACCAGCAGGTTGACGAAGAAGATCTTGTCCCCTGGCTTGATGCCGTTTTTCGCAAAGTTGACGATGATGTCGAACCGTTCGGCGATGCCCTGGGTAGGCAGGATCGCGTTGTGGTTCTGTTTATCGCCATCGCCGTCCAGGTCCATGGTGCCGTCGAAGGGCACGCTGTGTTCCATGATGTTGCCGTCGTTGGCGATCATGTGGAACGGCACCCGGGCATAGGACACACCGGAACCGCTGGGGCCCTGGAATTCGCCGCTGTTGCCTTTGATTTCACGCACGAGGGCCAGTTTGTAGTAGCGCGATACCGAACCGTTGAGGATGCGGAACCGGTAGCTGCGTGCGCGCACGTCCAGGGTCGGTTTCCACTGCCAGTTGACCAGTACCTGGTCACCGAGGAAGCCGTCGGTGTTGAACGGGTTGAACCACAACTGGCCGGTCTGGTCCCAGGCCTTGTCGGCCACCACCAGGTTGACGTCGTAGTCGCGGTTACCCCAAGGCAAGGCGCTGCCGCTGGGGAACCGCAGGTTGACGCCATCGTTCACCGATTCGTTGCCACGGTCCAGGGCGCTGTAGTAGTTCATCATCGCCGCGTTGCCCTTGTAGACGTTCTGCGCGGTGAAATCGAGCATGTGGTCGTGGAACCAGTGGGTGCTCATGGTTTCGCGCCAGTCGCCACGGATCTTGATGGTGCCGTGGTCGCAGGTTTTCAGGCCCGGGCTGCCGTCGTTGGTCCACAGGGTTTCACCTGGCGCGCAAGGGAACGCCGCACGCGGGTCCTGGGCCGTGGTGTTGATGCTGTCATAGCCGGCCAACTGGATCGGCCAGCGATAGTCGTAATACTGCCCCGGAAAGAAGAACGCGTTGGCATAGCCGTCGCTTTCCGCCGGTGCGTGACCGTTGTGTTCGTGGGTGGTGATGGTGTGCAGGCCGAACCCCATGTTCGCTCCCGGGTCGATCGGCAAGCCGTTGTAATGACGCATCATTACCGGTTGGCCGTAGCGCACCATCAACAGTTTTGGCGGCAAGGTGCCGTCGAAGGTCCACACCGAGTTGTGGTTCTGTACCGGCATGTTCGGGTGGAAGCGCGCCTCGATGCCCTTGGAGGTGCCGTCCGTTGCCGATACGCCTGCAACGTTGTGATACAGGCCACCAGGGCCAAACTCGCCCACGGCATAGCCGTGCATCTGATGGCTGTCGCGAATACCGCCGTTGGTCCGCGCACCGGTCTGCACGGTTTTGTAGGCTTTTTGCGGGTAGAACTCGTTCCAGCGCTGATGGGACCAGCCCTTTCCTGGTGGACGACCTTCAGCGGAAGAACCGATATGGCGGTTGAGGAAGGCTTCGATCTGTGCCTGCCACGGGTTGCGGTCAACCACGTTGGAATACTGGCTCGGAAACGGCGTCAGCCCCGGTTGGCGCAAGAAGGTATCGAGCGCAGCAGTGGGGGGTGCGCTGCGTGCCGCACTGGTGGGGTCCTGTTGCGGCAACGGGCCAATGGCTGGCGGTGGAAACGGCAGCGGTGCCGAGGGTGTGGTGGGGTCGAGCTTTTCCGGTCCGAACTCCTCGAACAACATCATTTGCTGAGTAAATGGCTGCGCGCCGAACAGTGGGCTGGGCTTGCCATTGGTGGGGTAGTTGAAACTGGTTTCCTGTGCAGGCGGAAGTCTGTTTTCCACCCGGGTGGTAGCCTTTGAGCCCTTGACCCCGCCAGGCAGATCGAAGGCATCCTGGTTGGCCTCAGGCATGCTCAAAATGGCATTCAGCGCCGCCGGTTCATCCGCGGGTTCGTCGTAATACGCCGAAGGATCGGTAGGCTCTGGCTGTCGCTCGTCATCGATCGGGCTGGCGCGCAGTGTCGCTGTGCCCAGCGCCATCGTCAGCAAGACGCCCAATGGCGTTAACATTCCCAAGCGTTTGAAGTTGTGCCGCGCTTTCTTTTCCATCACCAGCCGCCTCGAAGTAATGAAGGGGGTAATGGTGGTTTTGCAAGGACCTCGCCAATCTTGTAACTATTTAATACATAAGCATTAACACCATAAAAAACAATGACTTAAAAGCTTAAATATGCTAAGGCTGTGAAAGTGACCGGGGATTGACACCCGCTAACGGGGATAGTTCATCCCCATTTTCAGGGGGCCAATTTAAACGACAGACGGACAGTGGTGCCCGCTCCTTCACGACTATCGAGCGTCACCACACCGCCAAAACGCTCCATGATCCGCTTGACCAGCACCAGCCCGACGCCCAGCCCGCCCTGCTTGGTGGTGAAGAACGGCCGGAAGGCCATGGTGCGCTGCTCTTCGTTCATGCCTCTGCCGGTATCGCTCACCCTCACACTGACGTTCTGGGCATCGCGCGGCTCGATCTGAATGGTCAGCGTCCCGCCGTTGTCCATGGCTTCCACCGCGTTGGACAGCAGGCTGTTGAGGATCTGGGTCAGTTGCACCTGCTGGCTCAGGACCATGGGCGTCTGGTCCGGCTCGAACACCACCTTGACCCTGGCCTTGCTGATCTGATGTTCGTAAGCCATCAGGCTGTCATGCAGTGCCGCTACCAGATTCACTGGTTCAGCCTCGTCATTGAGCGGTCGCAGGGACTGGAGCAAATCCCGGACCCATGTCGACATGCGATCGACCTGACAAATGATGTCGTTGATGTTCCTGTGTGCCGGACCGCTGTCGAACTCTATCGCCAGTTCGGCGCTTGAACGGATGGTCGCCAACGGATTGCGCAGGCTGTGGGCGACCGCCGAGGACATCTCCCCCAGTGCCACAAAGGTTTCGTTGGTGATCAATTGCTTCTGCTGCATCGCCAGCAGGATCGCCGCCCGCCGCACGATCCAGTACAGGCCCAGGTAAATCAGACCGCCGCCCAGGGCGGTCGCCAACCAGATCAGCACCAGGCCGCGCTCCATGCGGCTGATCAGGTCCTGCGGTTCCTTGTAAACCTCGACCATCGCCGTGACGTTACGACCATCGGCATCGAACAGGGGAATGTAGTTTTCGATGAAGAGGTATTTGGGTGGCACCACGAACTTCTGTTCCATGCGGGACTTGTCCACATCGTGGTAGCTGGTCGACACGGGAAGCTTCGAGCTGAACGCCCGCTCGAGGTCTTCATCGCCACGGATCGTGGTGCCCATCAAGGCCGGGTTGGTCGACCAGATCACCATGCGGTCAGGGGCATAGATGTTGACCAGGATCACGTCCGGCAAATTTTCGATATGGTCGAGGAAATCGCCACGGGTACTGGCGCGGGCCAGCGGGTCGACGTCTGGAAAGTCCTTGTCTTTTCGTGGGTCGAGCAATTCGCCCATGGTCCGGATGTTGGGAATCGGTGCATGGTGCACCTCGGCCCACGCAATCGCCTGAATGAATTGCGAGGTCAATAGCGCATCGCGCTGCACGCTTTCGGTAATCACGAACCGCGTGGATACCGCCCCCAGCGCCACCGCCACCGTCCCGATCACCGCCATGCTGACCAGCGAAAACCAGCGCAGCAGGTCAAACGGCTGCTTTCGCGTGTTCAAGCGGACTTCGCTTTCGGTCGCAAGCACTTTGGCGATAGTGGTCATGGACACGGTTCCCGGTTTACCCCCCTCTAGGTTTATAGCCCACTCATGGCGGATTGCCCGAACCTGGGGACTGCGATTCCCCATTCACCCCGCCGCCCAATCCCCCCCAATGTTGGGGAAAACCGCCCGATCTCGAGCTTTCCGGCCTGTCACCCGCGACTGCGCCAACGCCTGTAATTCGGACCTCTCACGGGCGTTTTCGCTGATTGGTATGGAAGTTGCCAACCTCCCAGCCAACTGACCCATCCCCAAGGGGCAGGTACTTCGATAGAGGGAATACTCATGCACCCTTTACTGCGCAAAACCACGACCGCCCTGGTCGTGACCGCTCTAGCCCAAGGCATCGCCCAGGCAGCGCTGTTTGCCGTAGACCCCGGGCCCTACCTGCCAGCCAACGGCAACTTCGCCGCCTGGTATCAGGACAGCCACGGCCGAACCCTTGACCTGTGCTTATCAAAGGCTGTCAGTTCCAGGGTTGCCAGTGCGCCGGGCGCCCCGACTTACATGTGCTCGTTGATCCCTAATCCCGGAATTTTCGATGACACAAAACCACTGGTCTTCCCGACCAATTTCCCCGACGAAGCGTTCTGGGCCACGGGCGAAACGACCATCGTCGATGCCGCCCGGGGCATCGACCTGACCTATGTGTCGGCGCTCGAAGCAGCTTTCAGTGGCGGTGATCCACTGGAGGGCGACCAGATCAGCTTCGCCCGTATCCGTATTCGCATCGACGTGCCCACCGCTGGCACTTATGTCATCACCCACCCCTACGGCGTCGAAGTGTTCAACGTCGACACGCCCGGCCGGCGGGCGATCAACATGACCCGGGACATCGGCATCGGTGCGCCAAAAACCTACGATGGCGCGCTCAAGGGCGACGTCGGGCCGTTTCTGCGCAGCGTCAAGGGCCCCTATACCGAGACCAACCCGGCCACGGGCCAGGCCGAACAGTTCGTCGGCGACCCGAACCTCAACGAAGCCGTCACCGGCAGCCCGTTCAACACCAACTACGTGCGCATCGAAGGCCCCAATGGCCTGGACTTGCGCACCGACCTCTTCGCCGTTTCCGGCAAATTGTCGTCGGTGGTCCGGCCGACTCCGGTGATCGCCGAGCGCAGCACCTACTCGCGGCATGCCGGCGCCAGCGCGCCGGTGGCCCAGCAGGATGTGTTCGTGCTGGCCCCGCCGCCACCGGCCAGCGTGACCCTGGCCAGCAACAACCCGGTCCTGAACTTCACCGAAGCGAACACCACCGGCCACTGGTATGCGCAGTCGCCGAACAATCCGACGCTGCCGAGCACCTTGCAGGTGACCGCCGACAACCACCTGGCCATCGCCAGCAGCACGCCGACCACCTTGCCCATGCCGCTGACCGACCTGGTGACGATCTCGAGCGCCGAATACAGCCTGAGCACCGGGCAAATCACCATCACGGCCTCGACCAGCGATGAAACATCGCCACCGGTACTCACCGCGACCACCGGCACCGGGATCGCCATCGGCGCCCTGAGTGGCGACGGCGCCGTGAAAAGCCTGACCACCGGCATCACGCCGGTTCCGCCAGCCCAGGTTCGCGTGACGTCAGCCAATGGCGGCAGCGATACCGAAGAAGTGGTCATCGTGCAATGAACGCTCACATGCCCAGATCCTCATCAGGAGGCATCATGAACAAATGGCCACGCCTGGCGCTCAACGCCCTGGGACTGACTGTATCGCTGTCCGGCAGTGCTTTCGCGCAACTTGCCGCCGTCGATCCCGGCCCTTACACCTTTGCCACCGGGAAATTCCCGATCTGGTATCAGGACAAGAATCAGCTGTCGATGGAACTGTGCCAGTCCCGAGCCGTCAGCACACGGGTACCAGCCAGTGTGCCACCGGCCTATATGTGCACGCTGCTGCCGACACCTGGCATTTTCGACGACACCCTGCCGATGGTGTTCCCGGATAACTGGCCGGACGAAGCCTTCTGGTTCCTCGCCGAGACCAGCATCCCCAATAACACCGCCGGCTATGGCATGGACGCTTATGTCGCCGGGATCGAGGCTGCCTTTGCTGGCGGCAACCCGCTCGACGGCGACCAGATCAGCTTCGCGCGGATTCGCATGCGGGTGAACATTCCCGTTGCCGGGACCTATACCATTACCCACCCCTACGGCGTGGAAACGGTCAATGTCACCACCCCCGGCCGTCGTGCGATCAACATCACCAGGGACGTCGGCATCGGTGCACCGGGTAATTTCAGCGGCGCCGTCAACGGTGCCATCGGGCCGTTCCTGCGCAGCGTCAACGCCCCCTATACCGCGGTGAATCCGGACACCGGCGCCATCGAAACCTTCATTGGCGACCCGAACCTCACCGAAGCGGTGACCGGCAGCCCGAACAACACCAACTTCGTGCGCATCCAGGGTCCGGCCGGGACCATCCAGACCAACCTCTTCACCCTGTCCGGCAAGGTGCTCGACAACCGTGCACAAACCGCAGTGGACATGAGCCGCGCGACCTACCGCCGCACAGCAGGCACGGGCGGCAACAACACCCAGGTCGAAGTGTTTGCCAAAGCCGCCAACGGTTCGACCCTGTGCTTCCGCGAAAGCATCGCCCTGGTGCCCGGCCCGCCTGTTTCGCCTTGCCAGACCAACATGGTGAGCGATAACAATGGCGTGTTCTTCGCTCAGCATCTGTTGACCAACGCAACCGTGCCCCCGGTCGTTGTGGTCACCGCCACCAACCCGGCAGGGACCACACGCCCGACCGCAGTGTCGAGCAAGCTCTCGGACGTGGTGAAAATCCAGACCGCTCAATACAACTGGAGCAATCACAGCCTGCTGATCGAGGCCACCTCCACAGACGAAGTGGTGGTACCGGACATGGTCGCCCAAGGTTACGGACGGCTGTCGAAAACCGGCACTCTGCAACGCCTGACGGTGGCTGACCTGAGCCAGCCCCCTGCAACCGTTACGGTCAAATCCGCCGCCGGCGGCAGTGACACCGAACCGGTCGTAGTCGTCGGCACTGCACCGGACACCGGCGCGAACCAGGCACCGATCTCCGTCGCCGATACCGGCAGCACCAGCCTCGGTGTGCCGATCACCCTCAACCTGCTGGCCAACGACAGGGACCCGGACGGCAATACGCCGCTGAGCATTACCGCGCTGACCCAACCGGCCGGCGGTCAGGGCATCGTGGCATTGAGCGGCACTACAGCGGTGGTCTACACCCCTCCCGCTGTGGTCAACGCGCCGCTGACCACGACCTTCACTTACAAGGCCCAGGACGCCAAAGGCCTGGCCTCGACGACAGCGGCAACCGTGACCATCACCGTGGCGCCTAACCGGCCTCCGGTGGCAGTCGCCGATGCCGCCACCTCACTGGGCGTAGCGATTCCAATCAACGTGCTGGCCAACGACACCGATCCGGAAGGCAACCTGCCGCTAGCGGTCGCCAGCTTCACTCAACCACCGACCGGTCGCGGCATCGTCAGCGGTAACGGCACGGTGCTCACCTACACCCCACCGGCCAACTTCACTACGGCCTTCACCACGACCTTCACCTACATCGCCCGGGACAGCCTCGGCGCCCAGTCGACGTCGCCGGCCACGGTCACGGTGCAGGTCTCGCCACGGCCTGTTGCGGAAACCTTCGCAGTGACCACCGCAACGGTGAGCGCCCGTAGCAATAACCGCTTCACCTGGAACTTTGCCGGTACCTCATCGGTAACCACCGGCAACACCATCACCATCAAGGTCACCACTCCGACCGGACTGGTCACCCTGGGCACCACCGCCGTACCGGGGAATGGACGCTGGAAGTTGACGGTGAACAACACCACCGCGGTCGTTCCGTCGGCGAGCCCGACGGCCACGGTCAGCTCGTCCCAAGGCTCCGTGCGCACGGTGCAGGTGATCCCCAACTGAGCCCGCGCCCCATCAGCCACGTTGGCTGATGGGGCCGGTTTCAACCCTATGGAAAACCGCGACCTCGGGTGGGGGGGGGCAGCTTATGTTTTGAAGGTGTACATATCCGGTTCTTTGGTAATGGCGGCTTATGGTTCCGCCCTGACGGCGGGTTACTTGGAAGAGCGGATCGCCGCCCGGCCCCAAGTAACCAAGGGCTCTTGCCCCTGACGTTCGGCCTCTCGATGGGGCAAGAAGATCAAAAGCCAAAGCGAGGCGGCCTGACAGCCGACCTGACCACTATTGAACGCGTTCCCCCTGTAGGAGCGAGCCTGCTCGCGAAAAACGCCGAGACACCGCGGGGATTCAGGCAGCCCGCGTCATCATTGACGTCCATCGCGAGCAAGCTCGCTCCTACAATGGGTCTGCGTAGACCCACGCTTTTCACCATTCAACAGGCCGAGCGTTAGCTCGCCTGCAGCTCTTGATCTTGATCCACCGCCCCCTCGGCAGGCTGAGCGGAGGTGTTCATCCGGGAAATGGCGCGCAGCGCCGTTCGACGCAGTCGAACCCATTGCATGCAGGTCGCGCGCAGCCGACCGGAGGGAAATGCCCCCGGATGAATGCCGGAGCGCTTTTTTGCTTGCTTTTTTAAGGCGCTTGTAAAAAAAGTGAGTCGCCGTAAGGGCGAAACCGCCAGCCGCCGTTACCGCAGCAACGGATATGCACTCAGCCCCAGCACCTGATCAGCGCACCAACCGCTCGGCCAACGCCTTGGCCTGGCTCGCCACATCGGTCACGGCGGTACTTTCCCACCACATGCCACGCAACGGCGGGCCCATGGCAAACAAACGGCGGGCAGGCTGCCCCTCGGCGTTCAGGACCGCACCATCAACCTCTGCCGCAATGCCCAGGGCCAACGGCCCGGGCCGCACCAGGCCACGGGCGAGCAGTTGCCGGGGCAACGGTCGCGCGACCCGGCGCCAGTCGTATTCGATACCGCTGGAATTGATCAGGGCGGCACCGCTGACCACACAGGTCTGCGCCTCGCCGCGCCGCCGAAGGCGGATACTTACCCCGCCATTCATCGCAGGCTCAAGGCCCTTGTATGAGGCTGCGTGAACACGTAACCGCCCTTCTTTATACAGGCGCTCCACCAAGTCGGCGCTCAAGGGTGGCGAGCGATGATGATGGCTTTCCCACCACGGCCGCACATGCCGCACGAACTGCCGACGCTGCTCATCCGTCGCCTGATGCCACAAGCGGCCAATGTGTGCCCGCACCGTGTCCAGTGGCGCCTGCCAATCGACGCCCTGGGCGATGGCGTCCCGGCAGTGTCGACGCAGTTCGCGCATCAACTGGCGGGGTGTGCGGATACTCGGGTCTTCAGCGAGAAAATCCACCCAGGCCGGTGGCTGGCGACGTACATGGGGCAACAGTCCATGGCGGGAAAACACCTCGATCGGCCCACGGTGCCCGGCCTGTTCCAGGGATACCACGGCGTCGACCATGGTCAGGCCCGAGCCGATGATCATGACCGTCGATTGCGGATCGAGTTGCTGCATGGCCGCCACATCCCACGGATCGAGGGCCGCTGCGTTCAAGCCGCTGGACTGGGTTTGTGGCGTGCGCGCGGCGGGAAACATCCCGGTGGCCAGCACTGCAAAAGCCCCCTGCACGGATCGGCCATCGCTCAAGGTCAACCGCACGGCGTCGGCATCGGATTGCAGATCGACCACCTCGGCCTGCACATGCCCGACCGTCGAACCGTTCAAGGCGCCCAGCGCCTGCGCTTCTGCCAGGCGCTGCCGGGCATACAGGCCGAAAACGCCCCTTGGTGGAAACAACTCACTGACCGGCACGTGCTGCTGATCCGATTCCGGCCAGCCGCCCGCCTCGATGTACTCGGTCAACCATTGGGTCAGGTCGTCGGCGTTGTCCGGGTCGACACTCATCCGCGCCGCGTTGCCGTTGAGCGTATGGCCCGGTTCCACCGCGCTGTAGGCTTCGCCCCGCCCCAACTCGGCCCGGGGCTCGATCACCAGCACCCGGCGCCGGCCCGGCAAGCGCATCAACTGCGCCGCCAGCATCGCGCCACTGAGGCCACCGCCGACAATCAGGATGTCGGCGTCATTGGTCAAGGTCTGGTCCATCGTGCTCTCCCTGTTCAGATCACCACATTACGTACAAACCGCGCCGCCACCGCTCCGTCGTTGCGATAACAGTGCGGCTGGTTGCTGGCGAACATGAAGAATTCACCCGTCGCGATATGCTGTGGCTGGTCGCCAAGCATAACGGTCAGGCAACCTTCAAAGACATAAATCTGCTCGCTCCAGCCATCGGCGTCCGGCTCCGACGGATACACCTCGCCCGGTTGCAGGCACCACTCCCACTGCTCGACTTCGCGGCTGGCCTGGGCCTTGGAGAGCAACACCGCTTTACTGCCGGGGATCGTACCGGTCCAGGCCAGCTCATTGATACGGCTCGGATCACGAGCGTCGGGAGCCTGGATCAGATCACTGAAGGCAACGTCGAGGGCTTCGGCCACCCGGTCGAGAGTGGTCAGGCTGACGTTCTTTTCCCCCGCCTCGATCGCCACCAGCATTCGACGGCTGACACCGGACTTTTCGGCCAGTGCGGTCTGGCTCAGGTCGGCGGCATGACGCAAGCGACGGACGTTTTGACTGACGTGCTGGAGGACCGATGCCCGTTGGCTGGAATCTTTGTGCACTATATTGCTCACTGAGTGGGGTTGGGCAGTATACTGCGCAACATTCGGCGCATTGTGCGTCCCCCTCCAGTAGCGTGCAAGGTCATGACGTCGGTGAACTCCCCAAAGGCTTCCTCCCGTTTTACAAGGCTCAGCAAGGCCGAATGCGTGCTGGTGCTGATCACGATGGTCTGGGGCGGTACCTTCCTGCTGGTACAGCATGCGATGACCGTCAGCGGCCCGATGTTTTTCGTCGGCCTGCGCTTTGCCGCCGCCGCGAGCATCGTCGCCCTCTTTTCCTGGCGCCACCTGCGCGACCTGACCCTGTTCGAACTCAAGGCCGGGTCGTTCATTGGCGTGGCGATCATGCTCGGCTACGGCTTGCAGACGGTCGGGTTGCAGAGCATTCCCAGCAGCCAATCGGCGTTCATTACCGCGCTGTATGTCCCGTTTGTGCCATTACTGCAATGGCTGGTGCTGGGACGGCGTCCGGGGTTGATGCCCAGCATCGGCATCATGCTGGCCTTTACCGGGTTGATGCTGTTATCCGGGCCGTCCGGTGCGTCGTTCAACTTCAGCCCCGGTGAAATCGCCACCTTGATCAGCGCCGTGGCCATTGCGGCCGAGATCATCCTGATCAGCACCTATGCCGGCCAGGTCGATGTGCGCCGGGTGACGGCGGTGCAACTGGCAGTCACTTCGGTGCTGTCGTTCCTGATGGTGGTACCGACCAACGAGGCGATTCCGGACTTCTCCTGGTTGCTGCTGTGCAGCGCGCTGGGCCTTGGGGCCATGAGTGCGGCGATTCAGGTGGCGATGAACTGGGCACAGAAAAGCGTGTCACCGACTCGCGCCACGCTGATCTATGCCGGCGAGCCGGTATGGGCCGGGATTGTCGGGCGCATCGCCGGGGAACGCTTGCCGGCGATTGCCCTGGTCGGTGCCGGGATGATTGTGGCGGCGGTGATTGTCAGTGAGTTGAAGACCAAGGGTAAGGCGGCTGCGGTCGAGGAAGAGTTGGAACAGGAAACACAGGGTTAAGCCGTAGCTTCTGCTTTGTTGAATAGCTATCGCGAGCAAGCGGCGTGGGTTTTTGAGGGTGTACATATCCATTGCTGCGGCAACGGCCACTTATGGTTCCGCCCTTACGGCGGGTTACTTGGAAAAGCCCCAAGTAACCAAGGGCTCTTGCCCCTGACGTTCGGTGCCTCGCCAAGGCTCGGCATCCCCTCGCTCCGGTCCTGCTCCGTGGGCCCGCCGCGATCGGCCATCCCTGGCCGTACGCGGCTAACCCGGCATCCATGCCGGGTTGCCCACTGCGCAGAACCTGCGCTCGGCCTCTCGAGGGGGCAAGAAGATCAAAAGCCAAAGCCAAAGCCAAAGCCAAAGCCAAAGCCAAAGCCAAAGCCAAAGCCAAAGCCAAAGCCAAAGCCAAAGCCAAAGCAAGGCGGCCTACTGGCCGACCTGATCGCAATTGAACGCGTTCCCCTCTGTAGGAGCGAGCCTGCTCGCGAAAAACGCCGGGACACCGCGGGGATTCAGACAGCCCGCGTCATCGTTGACGACCATCGCGAGCAGGCTCGCTCCTACAGAAGAGCAGAGCAAAGGCTGGGCCACGTACACCCACGCTTTTCACCACTCAACAGGCCGAGCGTTAGCTCGCCTGCCGCTCTTGATCTTGATCCACCCGCCCCCTCGGCAGGCTGAGTGGAGGTGTTCATCCGGGGATGGGCGCGTAGCGCCGTTCGACGCAGTCGAACTCATTGCATGTAGGTCGCGCGCAGCCGACCGGAGGGCAATGCCCCCGGATGAATGCCGGAGCGAAGGAACCCCGAGCCCTGGCGAGGGGCCGTACGTAAGGGGCGAGACTTTTTGGTTCCTTTTGTGTCGTTTGACAAAAGGAACTCGCCGTAAGGGCGAAACCGCCAGCCGCCGTTGCCGCAGCAACGGATATGTACACCCTAAACAAATAAACAGCCCCCCAGCCGAAACAATGTGAATCAGGGCTTTTCCGGCTACCGTGTAGGATTCTGCGACAGCTTGGCGTTTGGTGATCCGGGAGCTGGCACGTATGATGCTTCACAAACTTCCGCAGATTAGAAGCCTATGTCCCTGATAGTTCTACTGCTTCTGCCTTTCATGGGCAGCTGTTTGGCGGCCGTGTTGCCGCACAACGCACGTAACGCCGAATCCCTGCTGGCTGGCCTGATCGCCCTGATCGGCACCCTTCAGGTCGCGTTCCTGTACCCGCAGATCGCCCACGGAGGCGTCATACGCGAAGAGTTTACCTGGCTGCCCAGCCTGGGCCTGAACTTCGTCCTGCGCATGGACGGCTTCGCCTGGCTGTTCTCCATGCTGGTGCTGGGCATTGGCACTCTGGTTTCGCTGTACGCCCGCTACTACATGTCGCCGAACGATCCGGTGCCGCGATTCTTCGCATTTTTCCTGGCCTTCATGGGCGCCATGCTCGGGCTGGTGATCTCCGGCAACCTGATCCAGATCGTGTTTTTCTGGGAACTGACCAGCCTCTTTTCGTTCCTGTTGATTGGCTACTGGCACCATCGTGCCGATGCGCGGCGCGGCGCCTACATGGCGCTGATGGTGACCGGTGCGGGCGGTTTGTGCCTGCTGGCGGGGGTCATGCTGCTTGGCCATGTGGTCGGCAGCTATGACCTGGACAAGGTCCTGGCTGCAGGCGACCTGATTCGCGCCCATGCCCTCTACCCTATTCTGTTGCCCCTGATCCTGATCGGCGCCCTGAGCAAAAGTGCGCAATTCCCCTTTCACTTCTGGCTGCCCCACGCCATGGCCGCGCCGACCCCCGTGTCCGCGTACCTGCACTCGGCGACGATGGTCAAGGCCGGAGTATTTCTGCTCGCGCGGCTATGGCCTTCGCTGTCGGGCAGTGAAGAATGGTTCTACATCGTCAGCGGCGCCGGTGCCTGCACCCTGTTACTCGGGGCTTATTGCGCGATGTTCCAGAACGACCTCAAAGGGCTGCTGGCCTACTCGACCATCAGCCACCTCGGCCTGATCACACTCCTGCTCGGCTTGAACAGCCCGCTGGCCGCCGTGGCAGCGGTGTTCCACATCCTCAACCATGCGACATTCAAGGCCTCGCTGTTCATGGCCGCCGGGATCATCGACCACGAAAGCGGCACCCGCGACATCCGCAAGCTCAGCGGCCTGTACAAGCTGATGCCGTTTACCGCCACCCTGGCCATGGTCGCCAGCGCCTCGATGGCCGGGGTACCGCTGCTCAACGGTTTCCTGTCCAAGGAAATGTTCTTCGCCGAAACCGTGTTCATCAATGCCACGCGCTGGGTCGAGTTGAGCTTGCCGATCGTGGCAACGATTGCCGGTACTTTCAGCGTGGCCTACTCCCTGCGTTTCACCGTGGATGTGTTCTACGGTCCGCCCGCGACCGACCTGCCGCACACGCCCCACGAGCCACCGCGCTGGATGCGCGCGCCGGTCGAGCTGCTGGTGTTCACCTGCCTGCTGGTGGGGATCTTCCCGGCCCAGGTGGTCGGCCCGCTGCTTGCTGCCGCGGCGCAACCGGTGGTTGGTGGCACGCTGCCCGAATACAGCCTGGCCATCTGGCACGGCCTGAACGCGCCGATGATCATGAGCCTGATCGCGTTGTCCTGCGGCACCGCGCTCTATCTGCTGCTGCGCAATCAATTCAAGCGTGGACGCTTCAACCGTCCGCCCGTCATCGGTCGCCTGGACGGCAAGCACCTGTTTGAATATGCACTGGTCGCCATCCTGCGCCTGGCACGTCGCCTGGAGCCCTGGATCGGTACCCGGCGCCTGCAGATGCAGTTGTTTCTGGTGGTGCTCGCCGCCGTGCTGGCCGGGTTGATTCCCATGCTGCACAGCAGCCTTCACTGGGGCGACCGGCCGAAAATCCCCGGCTCGATCGTCTTCGTCACCCTGTGGTTGCTGGCCATTGCCTGCGCCCTTGGCGCGGCCTACCAGGCCAAGTATCACCGGCTCGCGGCCCTGACCATGGTCAGCGTCTGCGGCCTGATGACCTGTATCACCTTCGTCTGGTTTTCGGCACCGGACCTGGCCCTGACCCAACTGGCGGTCGAAGTGGTGACCACGGTGCTGATCCTGTTGGGCCTGCGCTGGCTGCCACGACGGATCGAAGAAGTCTCGCCGCTGCCAGGCAGCCTGCGCCGGGCGCGGGTGCGGCGTATCCGCGACTTGCTGCTGTCGACCTCGGTTGGTGTCGGCATGGCGCTGCTGGCCTACGCCATGCTGACGCGCCAGACCCCCAACGACATTTCCTCCTTCTACCTGAGTCGCGCCCTGCCGGAAGGCGGTGGCAGCAACGTGGTCAACGTGATGCTGGTGGACTTCCGTGGTTTCGACACCCTCGGTGAAATCACCGTGCTGGCGGCCGTGGCCCTGACCGTGTACGCCCTGCTGCGCCGCTTCCGCCCGCCGAAGGAAAGCCTGCAACTGCCGGCCCAGCAACGCCTGCTCGCACCGGATGTGGTCACCGATCTGGTCAACCCGCGTCACGCCAGCGACACCGCGCTCGGCTTCATGATGGTGCCGGCGGTGCTGGTGCGCCTGCTGTTGCCGGTGGCGCTGGTGGTGTCGTTCTACCTGTTCATGCGTGGGCACAATCAACCGGGCGGCGGCTTTGTCGCCGGGCTGGTGATGTCGGTGGCGTTCATCCTGCAATACATGGTCGCCGGCACGCAGTGGGTCGAGGCGCAAATGAGCCTGCGGCCGCTGCGCTGGATGGGCACCGGGCTGCTGTTCGCCACGGCCACCGGCCTGGGGGCCATGGTGGTCGGCTATCCGTTCCTGACCACCCACACCTGGCATTTCTCGTTGCCGCTGCTGGGGGACATTCACCTGGCCAGCGCGCTGTTCTTCGACATCGGTGTGTACGGCGTGGTGGTCGGCTCGACCCTGCTGATCCTCACCGCCCTCGCCCACCAATCGGTGCGGGGTCACAAAACCGCTGCCCAGCCCAAATCCGCTACCGCCAAGGAAGCCGTCTGATGGAAGAAGTCATCGCAATCGCCATCGGCGTACTGGCCGCGTCCGGCGTCTGGCTGATCCTGCGCCCACGGACGTTCCAGGTGGTCATGGGCCTGTGCCTGCTGTCCTACGGGGTCAACCTGTTCATTTTCAGCATGGGCAGCCTGTTCATCGGCAAGGAGCCGATCATCAAGGACGGCATACCTCAGGATCTGTTGCATTACACCGACCCGTTGCCGCAGGCACTGGTGCTGACGGCGATCGTCATCAGCTTCGCCATGACCGCATTGTTTCTGGTGGTGCTGCTGGCTTCCCGGGGCCTGACCGGCACCGACCATGTGGATGGCCGGGAGCCCAGGGAATGATGGCGATGACCCACCTGATCGTCGCGCCCATACTGCTGCCGCTGCTGACCGCCGCGATCATGCTGATGCTTGGCGAGAAGCACCGGCCGCTCAAGGCAAAGATCAACCTGTTCTCCAGCCTGCTCGGGCTGGGCATTGCCGTAGCGCTGTTGCAATGGACGCAAACCACCGGCGTGCCCGGCTCCATCGGCGTGTACCTGCCAAGCAACTGGCAAGTGCCGTTCGGCCTGGTGCTGGTGGTCGATCGCCTGTCGGCGCTGATGCTGGTGTTGACCGGCATCATCGGCGTCAGTGCCCTGCTGTTCGCCATGGCCCGCTGGGACAGCGCCGGTTCGAGCTTTCACGCGCTGTTCCAGATCCAGTTGATGGGCCTGTACGGCGCGTTCCTCACCGCTGACCTGTTCAACCTGTTCGTGTTCTTCGAGGTGCTGCTGGCCGCGTCCTACGGCTTGATGCTCCACGGCTCGGGCCGGGCGCGGGTGTCGTCGGGGCTGCATTACATTTCGATCAACCTGTTGGCCTCGTCGCTGTTCCTGATTGGCGCGGCGCTGATCTATGGCGTCACCGGCACGCTGAACATGGCCGACCTGGCGGTAAAAATCCCGCTGGTGTCCGAGGCCGATCGCGGATTGCTTCACGCTGGCGCGGGGATTCTGGCCATCGCGTTCCTGGCCAAGGCCGGCATGTGGCCACTGAACTTCTGGCTAGTGCCGGCCTATTCCTCGGCCAGCGCGCCGGTGGCGGCGATGTTCGCAATCATGACCAAGGTCGGCGTCTACACCTTGCTGCGCCTGTGGACACTGCTGTTCTCCGCCCAGGCCGGGGCATCGGCGTTTTTTGGTGGTGAGTGGCTGATCTACGGCGGCATGGCGACCATCGTCTGCGCCGCCATCGCGACCCTCGCCGCGCAACGCCTGGAGCGCATGGCCAGCCTGAGCATTCTGGTGTCGGCAGGCATTCTGTTGTCGACCATCGGTTTCGCCCAGCCAAACCTGATCGGCGCGGCGCTGTTTTATCTGTTCAGCTCGACCCTGGCGTTGAGCGCACTGTTCCTGCTGGCCGAACTGATCGAGCGCTCGCGCTCGGCCAACGAAGTCCTGCTCGAGGATGAAACCGAACTGCTGCCCCGCCCACTGGAATCCCTGCATCCGCCCAAGGGCACCAACCTCGACGACGAACAGAAGGCTGTGGTCGGCCAGGTGATTCCCTGGACCATGGCGTTTCTCGGCCTGAGCTTCATCGCCTGCGCCTTGCTGATCATCGGCATGCCGCCGCTCTCCGGGTTTATCGGCAAGCTCGGGTTGATCGGTGCCCTGCTCAATCCGCTGGGTCTGGGCAACAGCGGTGACGCACCGATTTCCAGCGCCGCCTGGGGCCTGTTGGTGTTGTTGATCTTGTCCGGGCTGGCGTCGCTGATCGCGTTCTCGCGTTTGGGCGTCCAGCGCTTCTGGACGCCGGCGGAACGACCATCGCCCCTGCTGCGACGCTTCGAATGCGTGCCGATCTTCGCGCTGCTGGGCTTGAGCATTGCGCTGACCTTCAAGGCAGATCCGCTGCTGCGCTACACCCAGGCCGCCGCCGACGCCTTGTACAACCCGCAGCAATACGTGATGGCCGTGCTCGACACGCGCGTCGTACCGAACCCGACAGCCAAAACGGCCCCGCAGGAGGTGCAACCATGAAGCGTCTGTTTCCTGCACCGTTGCTGTCGCTGGCCTTGTGGCTGCTGTGGCTGTTGCTGAACCTTTCGGCAAGCCCCGGCAATCTGCTGTTGGGTGCGGCGCTGGGGTTTTGCGCGCCGCTGATGATGCGCAGACTGCGTCCGCTGCCGGTACGCATCCGTCGTCCCGGGGTAATCCTGCGCCTGGTGCTGCTGGTCGGGCGTGATGTGCTGGTGTCCAACCTCGCCGTGGCCTGGAGCGTGCTCAATGCCGGTCGCCGCCCGCCCCGCTCGCAATTCATCAAGGTGCCGCTGGACCTGCGCGATGCCAACGGCCTGGCCGCGCTGTCGATGATCACCACGGTGGTACCCGGCACGGTCTGGTCGGAGCTGGCGCTGGACCGCAGCATTTTGCTGTTGCACGTCTTCGACCTGGACGACGAGGCGCTGTTCATCCAGCACTTCAAGGCGACCTACGAACGTCCGTTGATGGAGATCTTCGAATGAGCCCGTTGCTGTCGAACGCGATCCTGTTGAGCCTGTTCTTCTTTTCCCTGGCGATGATCCTGACCCTGATCCGCCTGTTCAAGGGGCCGTCGGCCCAGGACCGGGTTCTGGCACTGGACTACCTGTACATCGTCGCGATGTTGATGATGCTGGCGCTGGGTATTCGTTATGCCAGTGACACGTACTTCGAGGCGGCGCTGCTGATAGCACTGTTCGGTTTCGTCGGCTCGTTCGCCCTGGCGAAATTCCTGCTACGTGGTGAGGTGATCGAATGAATGCGCCATTGTCGATGTGGGTGGAAATCCCGGTGGCGACCCTGCTGGTGCTCGGCAGCCTGTTTGCGTTGATTGGCGCCACAGGCCTGCTGCGCATGAAGGATTACTTCCAGCGCATGCACCCACCCGCCCTGGCCTCGACGCTCGGAGCCTGGTGCGTGGCGCTGGCTTCGATCATCTACTTTTCAGCGCTCAAGTCCGCGCCGGTATTGCACGCCTGGCTGATTCCGATCCTGCTGGCGATTACCGTACCGGTGACCACCTTGCTGCTGGCCCGGGCGGCACTGTTTCGCAAACGCATGGCCGGGGATGATGTGCCGGCCGAGGTGAGCAGTCGGCGGACCGAGAGCGGCAGTTAGAGCAAAGACCTTTAGTGCCTGGACCGGCCTCATCGCGGGCAAGCCCGCTCCCACAGGTTCTCGGGTGTATACAAAAGTTGTGATCGACCGGGATCACTGTGGGAGCGGGCTTGCCCCGGGCGGCGATCCGACGAAAGCGATAGGTCAGCCAATACAGTACGACCGGCCTGACTCAACCCCAGGCCACCGCCAACAACCCGGCCCCCAGCACCACACACAACGGCGAGTAGATCCAGGTGTCCAGCCGGGCAAATTCCGAACCCTTGACCTCCTTGAAAAAACCCACCAGCTCCGAGTCGCCAATGGCCCGGGCAAACAGCAGAATCGCTATCGCGCTGATCACCCACTGCAACGAGCAGTGATGCAACGGTGGCAGCCACCACCCCACCCGCCAACACACCAGCACGGCAATCAACAGCAATATCGCAGCCACCACCAACGTGATCCAGCCTCGAGGCTTGAACGCCGGCCGCAGTTGTGCGCTGCCCTCCTGCGGTACTTGCGGGACCGCCGCCACCGCCGCCCACTCACCACCCAACGCCCAATACACATGCACCAGACTGATCACTGCGAAGATCGTCACCAGCCATTGAGCCAACAACAAGGTCATGATTCAGAGATCCTTGAAAGGGATATGAACAGAACAGGCTAGCCGGCTTTTCCTGTATTGCGCGGGCAAGCGCAAGACCAAAAGTTCATACCGGCGGCCACTCACATTCCAGCGGCGACTTTATCCGCCACGTCCTTGGGCAGCCAGGCCCGCCAGACGTCCGGATGAGCCTTCATGAACGCCTGCGCAGCCTGACGCGGCGGAGTATGTTTCTCGCTCATCTCGGCCAGCGCCTTGTTCAAGGGGGCGATCGGAAAGTCGACCTTGGCGAAGAACTCGGTAATCTGCGGATACTGCTTCTGAAAGGGGGTGGACACACCAATCGACAGTTTGGAGGCCAGGGAACGGGTCGGCTGCGGATTGGGGTTGTCGGCGTCGGTCAAGGTCTTCCAGGCTTCGGCGTCGAACGGTGGTTCTTCGAGTTGAATCAGCTTGAACCGGCCAAGCAACGGCGTGGGCGACCAGTAGTAAAACAGCACTGGCTTGCCACGATGAATTGACGAACTGATCTCGGCATCCAGTGCCGCGCCCGAACCGCTGCGGAAGTTCACGTAAGTGTCGTCCAGCCCATACGCCTTGAGCTTCTGCTTGTTGACCACTTCCGAAGTCCAACCGATAGGGCTGTTGAGGAAACGTCCCTTGGTCGGGGCTTCCGGGTCCTTGAACACGTCTTTGTAACGCGGCAGGTCGCTGACGCTGCGCAGCTCTGGCGCCAGCGCCTTGATGCCCTTGGCCGGGTCGCCCTTGATCACATATTCCGGCACCCACCAGCCTTCGGTAGCGCCCTTGACCGTGTCGCCGAGGCTGACGACTTTGCCTTCGGCTTCCGCCTTGACCCAGACCGGGCTGCGACCGGCCCACTCTTCGCCAATGACCTGGATGTCATTGTTGGCCAGCGCGGTTTCCAGGGTGATGGTGGTGCCCGGCAAGGTATCGGTCGGCAGCCCGTAGCCTTTCTCGACAATGATGCGCAGGACATCGGTAATCAGGCTGCCGCTTTCCCAGTTCAGGTCGGCGAAGTGGATTGGCGTCTGGGCGGCCAAAGCCGGGGCCGGTGTCGCCAGCAAACCGCAAGTGGCCAGGACAGCAGCCAGCAACCGTCGAAATCCGTTCATGCTTTTGCACCTCGTGCTGTTCACAGCAATGGCAGGATGGCCTGGCAGCAGGCCGCGAAGCCTCTGAATACTCAGTTCACTGACTGTAGTAGAGGTTCCCGTTTTCGAGGTGCGTGGATCAGTTTTCGGAAGTTTCCTGCAAATGCATCAGCTCTCGTCTGACCATACTGGCGTATTGCGCCGGCTGCAGTTGGTAAAGCTGTGACGCCACCCAGTTCAGCCAGGCTCCTTGCAGAATGGTCTTCTGCCCGAACAGCCGCCGCGCGTCGTCTTGTGCGCTGGCCAGGTTCTGCTCGTGGAAATCGGCGCGGGTCAGGCTCATCACTCGCTGGCCTTGAAGGTCACCAGTTCGCCCTTGCGCCACTTGGCCGCTTTGGCGGTCACGGCTTTCAGGGTCTTGGTCAGGCCTTCCTGCAACTGTTGATGGGCGGCAAACACCATCACCACGCTGTGCCCTTCCTTGAACACAATCCCCTGACCGTCGGTCGTGGTCACGAAGGCGTAATCGCCAATTCCGTAAACCGTCAGCTTGATGTCGCGGAACCTGATGTCCAGCTTGCCGCCTTCGCGACTGGGCAGCACCGAAGCGCTGAAATGATCGCCGACCTTGAGTTTGAGTCCCGGTTTGTCGTCCACCACCAGGGCTGATTCGGTGTCGATTTCGGCAATGTAAATGCCTTCAGCGTTCTGTTCGGTGATGTAAACGAAACGTGACTGAAACTGCTTGACCAGCTTTGCGCGCAAATCACCCAGCACGAACAAGGCATGCATATCGAGATTACTTACTGCCAAGGAAACATCCCCACATCTGAAAAATGGTGTCGTGCGCGAAAAATAAACGCACAGCAAAAAAAGCGGCAATGCCGAAGGTGTAGCCAAAGAACCCGGATTGATGTCCTGAATGAGCAGTGCACTCACTCATCACGAAGCTTGAGAAGACTACTGGAATGTCACTCGCGTCGTCCTGACTGGCGTTCGTCACAGGCTGAAGGAAAACACCCTTGCTGCTGCCAGAAAATTATGGACTATCAACTTCGGGGAAAAATCTCTTCAAGAAAAAATCTTTTCCTACATATCGTCCGCAAAAAATTGCTTTAGATAAACATCATTCACCCACCAGTGAGGGTGATTCTAGAGCAGCGATGCTCTTGGAGACTAGCCAAAACGACGTACATACGTCGGTAAAACAATGAAAAGGACTTCATATGTGCACACTGACCCACTTTGCCTATCCCGTGGTACCTGACTCGGAAACCGCGCCAATCCCGCACCCGGCACGGCTCCGCCGCCATGAACCGCGCCCCGACGCCCCGGCCCGGCCAAGATTTCAGGTGGTGATGGCGGGCATTGCCTTCTTTCATATCAAGGAAATTTCTACAGGTTGCGTAAGAGGTTTCCGAGCCAGTCATAACGAAGCCTGCGCCCTCGCTCGGTTTCTGGAATCACACAGTTGACACGCTCACCGCGCGCCTTTGCATAGACGTTTGGTCTGCCCGCCGACTTATCTCAGCCGTCGGCGGGCAACTACTGCCATACTGCCCGTCCAATAAAACGGATCCGGAAAAATCGGGTTACGTTTACAACAACAATGTATTTCCAGGGGAAGTCTGCAACGTGACGGAATTTGATATCGGCGAGTTTTTTATCCGGGGTGAAGCCAGAGAGATCGACGGTGAATTCCAGGCCGTGATTGTCATGCGCGCCAAACCACCGCTAAAGACCGTGACGTATCACCAGGTCGAAAAGGATCGCTGGTTCAAAACCCCGGATGTCGCCGCCATTGCAGCCCAGGAATCGGCCCGGGAACTGAAGGCGGCAGTCGATGCGGGGGCATTGAAAGCCTGATTGTCGGATTGGCGGTCTATGCTCACTGTTGCGCTTGAACTTCGTGATCGAACTCCACCCGTGCGGCGCCCTCGAAGCCAGGGTACCCCACGTCGCCCCTCGACCCGACTGACGACCAGCAAGGAGATGAAGATGGAATCACCGACACACGACTTGAAAGGCCTGTTCGACCAGCTAGGTCTGGATTCCACCCAGAAAGCGATCGACGACTTCATTGCCGGCCATACCCTGCCTTGCGACAGGAAACTCATTGACGCCGAGTTCTGGTCACCGCAACAGGCCGGCTTCCTCAAGGAACAATTACGCGAAGACGCAGACTGGGCGCGGGTGGTCGACGACCTGAACCTGCGCATGCACCAGACGCACTGACAATCTCAATGCAGGCTGTCAGGTCTTTCGGCGTTCAATTGCGTCAACCAGGCAGCCCTGCACTCTTCCGCTTCGTCGCGACTGGAGAACGCCGTGCCCCGGCGCTCGCCATTGAGCAACACCACCCAGCACACTTTGCGCCCCATGGAACGCAGATTGGCAGGCACACCGCTGCCGATCATGACCGCGACATCAACTTTGCCTTGCATGCAGCCTCCGAACTTCATTAGCAACCTAATTAATAGGTATGTTAATTAGTCTTTCGACGAGGAAACAGCAAAACCTTGCACAGGTTAATTGCATAACCTGTAACAATCGCCCGGCAATCCACGATTTTTAGCTCGGCTTTTCCGGTTTGTAGCCCAGGCGCAAACCGCCCCAATGCCGGCCCTTGAGCATGATCGGCACCGAAAGATCGTGCATCAACTCTCCGGTGTCACGGGTATAGGTTTGCAGCAGCACGGCCTTCTGATGGCTGCCACAGCGGATCCCGGTGCGGTCAGCGAACTTGCGCTTGGTCCGGTTCTGCAAGGCATCGATCTGCGCGTCGCCCGTCAGCGGCTGGCTGAACGCATGGTTGTGGGTCGGCACATAACCCTGCTGGGTACAGGCGATGGCGAACACCAATCCTTCGTGACGCGGCAACAACGGTTCCTGGATGGTTGGCAAAACCTGATCGGTGTAGCGGTCGAAACGCGTCTGATACCTGGTCGGGCTGCTATTGGGGATGACCTGGTAATTGCGGTCGAACAAATCGTCGAGGCTGATTCGACCGGTGTCGATATCCGCCTCGAAACGTGCTGCAATCTGGCTCGCGCCTTCCCGGGCCAGGTCATAGATCCGCTGGTGATAGTCATCCAGCCCCACCTCGGCAAGACGCTCGCTGATGGTTTCCGCCTGCCCTTCCATTTGCACCGCCGCATGGGCCAGACGCTGAGTCTGCTGGTCGCTGACCGCCAGGTCGCTGCGCATCTGTTCGATGGCGTGAAACAGGCTGTCGAGCTGTTCACGGTTGATGTCTGCCCCTTGGGCGATTTCTCCGACCTGGGACTCGACACTCGCCGCCAGACGGGCAATGTTCTCCAGGTGCTGCCCAGTCCGTTCGACCTGCCCGACGCCGGTGTCGAGGTCGCTGGACAGTTCGCGGATCTGCTCCACCACCTGCGCCGTGCGTTGCTGGATATCGGCCACCATCTCGCCGACTTCACCCGTGGCGGCCGCCGTGCGCGCAGCGAGCCCACGAACCTCGTCGGCCACCACGGCAAACCCGCGACCGTGTTCCCCCGCCCGCGCCGCTTCAATGGCGGCGTTCAACGCCAACAGATTGGTCTGGCTGGCGATGGACTGAATCACCAGGGTCACGCGCTGGATATCATCGCTGCGCAGGCTCAAGGCTTCGATCAGTTCACGGCTATTGCTGGCGCGCTGGCTGAGCTGGTGCATGCGTGCAATGGACTCGATCAGTTCCGTACGCCCGGCCAAACCACTTTGATGAGCCTCACTGGCGGCACTCAGCGCCTGGCGACTGAGCGTCGAGGTGGCCTGTTCGGTGGTGATCATGACCTCGGCGTTGCTGACGATCCGGGCCGCCGCCGAGAGCTGCGATTGCAGTTTTTCCGCCAGTTGCCGAACCGAAAACGCCACACCCGCCGCCGATAGCGCGTTATGACTGGTGGTGTGGGAAAGATCGCGAGTCAACTCACCGATGGCATCGCAGTTGTCGGGGGTGGCGGCTTGCGGGGTCGCGCGCGAACGCAGGCGAGGCAGCCAGATAATCAATACGGCCAGGGGCAGGCCAAGGTAGAGCGACCATTCGCCCAGCGTCATGCCACATGACAACAGCATCAGGGCGATGCTTTGCAGCGTCGGTGTCAGCCAGCGGTTTTTCGGCACCAGCACTGGTGCAGGCACTGCCGCAACCAGAGACCCGTCTCTCGTCATCATCGTCACCCCGGAAAGCTTCTAATTGTTGTCTTCGCATTAAGCGCCACCATAAGGCCATTATCCATGAGCCTTTAGTCGCGAATGTTGCAGCAGATCAATAGAAGAACCGGGAAATCGAAGGCAGCAGAAAACAAAGATCGCAGCCTGCGGCAGCGCCCTACATCAATGGCGTAGGAGCTGCCGCAGGCTGCGATCTTTTCAAGGCAGCCCGGATAAACGGGGCTGCCTGGCAGAATCAGGCCTGACGCTGGTGCTTGTCGATTTGCTCGTGACGTTCCTGAGCTTCGATGCAGTACTTGGTGGTCGGGCTGATCAGCAGGCGCTTGAGGCCAATCGGCTCGCCGCTGTCGTCGCACCAGCCGAAGCTGTCTTCCTTGATGCGTTCCAGCGCTTGTTCCAACTGAGGCAGCATGCGCTGGTCGCGATCGATCGCGTTCACCAGCCAGGTGCGCTCTTCTTCGACCGAAGCCGCGTCTGCCGGATCGGCCGGGGTGTCCAGGCTTTCGATGGCGATGCGGTTCTGTTCGATGCGCTCATGGGTTTCGACTTTCATGTTCTGCAACAGCTCGGAGAAAAAAGCATGTTGCTCGGCATTCATGTAGTCATCCGCCGGCATGGCCAGCAACTTGTCCTTTGTCATTGATATCTCTATAAAAAAACGTGCATTAAGGCGAATAAGGGAGCGTTCCGGCAGACCTTGGCAGGCCATCGGAAAGGCGCCGTTTGTTCCAAGCGCCACCCGGCACTCAATTTACGAGGGGCGGCAGTCTAAGGCCGACTTGAGGCCTCAGCAACTGAAAAGACAGCGAATTTGTCCGACAAAGCCCTGAAAATGCTCTACGGCAGGCTTTGAGGTGGTAATCGGAGTGCGTTTATAGCAAGAAATTCAATCGAGCGGCTGTATATGGAAGACAAACGGCGTGAACCGGGCGTTATACACGGTCATTTGCAGGGTTGCGAACCTCAGCTAAGGTTGTCCCTCCCGAAATGGCCATATAAAGGAAAGGACCATGAAGCTGATCGGTATGCTGGACTCGCCCTATGTAAGGCGCGCCGCCATTTCTGCCAAATGCCTGGGAATCACGCTGGAACATCAGTCGGTCTCGGTGTTCCGACACTTCGAACAATTCCGCCAGATCAACCCGGTGGTCAAGGCGCCCACACTGGTGCTGGATGACGGTGAGGTGTTGATGGATTCGACGCTGATCATCGACTACCTGGAAACCCTGGCCGATAACAGCCTGATGCCCGCCGCGCCGGGTCAGCGCCTGCGCGCGCTGCGCCTGATTGGCCTGGCGTTGGCCGCCAGCGAAAAGTCCGTGCAGCTTTACTATGAGCGCAACCTGCGGCCGGCTGAGATTCAATTCGAACCCTGGGTGCAGCGGGTCGAAGGACAGCTGACGGCTGCTTATTCGGCGCTGGAGCGGGAGCTGGAAAAACAGCCGCTGAAGACAGATGGTTCGATTGCGCAGGACGGCATTACCCTCGCCGTGGCCTGGAGCTTTACCAACCTGGTGCTGGCGGATCAGGTGAGTGCGGCGCAGTTTCCGCGGATCGCTGCATTCACGGCGTATGCCGAGGGACTTGAGGTGTTTGTGGATACGCCGATTCAATAGGTGGATTCGCTTCGCCTGATCCTCCCTTTTCGCGAGCAGGCTCGCTCCCACAAGGGGATTTGCGTTCTCTTGTGGCGGCGAATTTGCTCAGAGGGGTTCATGCATTGGCCGAAACCCGGAATGCCCATGAACTTTTATTTAGAAAGCCTGCGATCATTTCTTGGCAAAATGCCGCACAACGTTGTGAACATTCAATCAGGCCAGCCCCATGACCCGCATCTTGACCATCGAAGACGACGCCGTGACCGCCCGGGAAATTGTCGCCGAACTGAGTAGCCACGGCCTCGACGTCGACTGGGTCGACAATGGCCGCGAAGGGCTGGAGCGGGCGGTCAGCGGCAACTATGACCTGATCACCCTCGACCGCATGTTGCCCGGGCTCGATGGCCTGGCGATTGTCACCACGCTGCGGACCATGGGCGTGGCCACGCCGATCCTGATGATCAGCGCGCTGTCCGACGTCGATGAGCGCGTACGCGGCTTGCGCGCCGGCGGCGATGACTACCTGACCAAACCCTTCGCCACCGATGAAATGGCCGCACGGGTCGAGGTCCTGCTGCGCCGGCAGAATAACGTGACCGCCCAGGCCACCACGCTGCGGGTGGCCGACCTGGAGCTGAACCTGATCAGCCACGAAGCCAGCCGCGACGGTCAGTTGCTGACGCTATTGCCCACCGAATACAAACTGCTGGAATTCCTGATGCGCAATACCGGGCAAATCCTCTCGCGGATGATGATTTTCGAAGAAGTCTGGGGTTATCACTTCGACCCCGGCACCAACCTGATCGACGTCCACATCGGCCGTCTGCGCAAGAAGATCGACCCGCCTGGCAATGTCCCACTGATTCGGACCGTGCGAGGCTCGGGTTATGTCATTGCCGAACCCGTCTAAAGGCTGGCGTTCCTCCAGCAGCCGCCTGCTGGCGCTCTACAGTTCGCTGTTCGTGATCTGGAGCGGGATTCTCATGGGGGTCATGTACTACGAGGTTTCCGCTTACCTGGACAACCTGGCCAAACATTCGCTGATGCAACGCCAGCACCTGTTCTCGCGCTTCTCGGGCGAGCAACTGGTGGACGTGCTCGCCGTCAGCATGACCTTCGACATCCGCGGCATCGACGCCTACGGCCTGTTCGATGCGCGGCACCGTTACCTCAGTGGCGCCCTGCGCTATATTCCGGACGGCTTGCCGCTCGATGGCAGGATCCACACGCTGCGCGACTGCGACGCCTCCGACGACACTGGTGACCAGACGCTGCCCGCCGACAGTTGCGACGCTGTGGCGACCCCCACCCTCGACGGCCGCTGGCTGGTGCTGGTGCGCGACAACGGTTCGTTGTTCGCCGTGACCCGGATCATCCTTCACGCCCTGTTCTGGGGGGTCACCCTGACCATCGTCCCCGGCATCATCGGCTGGTATCTGCTGCGGCGCCGACCGTTGCGACGCATTCGCGGGATCCAGGCCAGCGCCGAGGCCATCGTTGCTGGCGACCTGAGCCGGCGTTTGCCACTGTCCAATCGGCGTGACGAACTGGACATGCTCGCGGCCATCGTCAACGCCATGCTCGAACGCATCGAGCGCCTAATGAACGAGGTCAAGGGCGTGTGCGACAACATCGCCCATGACCTGCGCACGCCCCTGACCCGTCTGCGCGCCCAGCTTTACCGCATGCAGCAGCAAGCCGGCGAAGGTTCACCGCAGGCCATGCAACTGGACCTGGTGCTGGCCGAGGCCGATACGTTGATGGCGCGCTTCCGTGGCCTGCTGCGCATTTCCGAACTGGAAGACCGCCAGCGCCGCTCCGGTTTCGTGCAACTGGACCCGGTGGCGTTGCTGCAGGAACTGCATGAGTTCTATCTGCCCCTGGCGGAAGACGACGGCCTGGTGTTCCAACTGCACCTGCCTGCGTCATTGCCGCCCCTCAATGGCGACCGGGCACTGCTGTTCGAAGCCGTGGCGAACCTGTTGAGCAACTCGATCAAATTCACCCCGCCCGGTGGCGCGGTGATCTTGCGTGGGGTCAATGACGGCGGGCACACGCGGATCGAAGTGCTCGACTCCGGCCCGGGCATTCCCGAGGCGGAACGTGAAGCGGTGTTCCAGCGGTTTTATCGCGCCGAGGCGGGCAATCAGAAAAGCGGCTTCGGGCTGGGGCTGTCCATCGTCGCAGCGATTGTCAGCCTGCACGGGTTTACGCTGGAGGTGGGCAGCAGCGAACTGGGCGGCGCGCGGCTGGTACTTGATTGTCGGGAGAGTTTGATTCCTCAAGCCTGAAATTGATCCCCTGTAGGAGCGAGCCTGCTCGCGATGGACGTCAACGATAACGCGTGCAGTCTGATTCGACGCGTCGACCTTGCGCCCATCGCGAGCAGGCTCGCTCCTACAAGAGATTGGTGGTGTTTATCAAGCCGGGTAATTGGCCCGCAATGCCTCAAGCCCACCCTGATAGATGCCGGTAAACAACGCCACCACTTCCTCGTTGCTCACACCCACCGGTTCGAAGCGACCGGACCAGGTCACCCGCGCCCCCTCGCCTTGCGCTTGAACCTTGATCGTCGCCAGATAATCAGTCGCCGGAAAGGGTGCCTGCAAAATCGAGTAGCTGTAGGTCTGGCCCGCGTTGTCGAAGGCTTGCAGGCGTTCGATGACCACCGCACCGTCCGCCGTTTGCAGGCTGCGCACGCGCCCGCCGTCGCTGAGTTCGCTCTTGGGAATGAACGGCAGCCAGTCCGGCAGCGAATTGAAACCGCCGATCAATTGCCAGACCTGATCGGCCGAGGCCGGGATGTCGATATAGGCTGATGCAGTTGCCATGTAATGCTCTCTATTAATCAATAAGGTTCAGATGGCCATGCTGTCGACGACACCGCCGTCGACCCGCAGGGCCGCACCGGTGGTGGCCGAGGACAGCGGCGAAGCGATGTAGGCCACCAGGTTCGCCACTTCCTCGACATCCGCCACGCGCTGGATGATCGACGTTGGCCGGGCGCTGCGCACGAAGGCGTCGGCTTCTTCGCGAACGCTGCGCCCTGATTTAGCGGTGGCGTCCTTGAGCATCTGCTCCACGCCGTCGGTCAATGTCGGCCCCGGCAGGATCGCATTGACCGTCACCCCGGTGCCCGCCAGCCGCTTGGCCAGCCCATGGGACACCGCCAGGTTGGCGCTTTTGGTCACGCCGTAGTTGAGCATGTCGGCCGGTATCGCGATCCCGGATTCCGAAGACAGGAAAATCACCCGCCCCCAACCCTGCTTGACCATGTCCGGCACGTAATGCCGGGACAGGCGCACGCCGGAGATCACGTTGATTTCATAGAACCGCGTCCACTCGCTGTCGGGGGTGTCAAAGAAATCAACCGCGTTGTAGATCCCCAGGTTGTTCACCAGGATGTCGGCCCGTGGCTCGGCGGCGAACAGTTTTTGCGCACCTTCGAGCGTTCCGAGATCGGCAGTCAGCCCACGCAATTGAGCGCCCGGCACCTGCTGGCGAATGCTCGCCAGCGCCTGCTCGACCTTGGCCGTCTCGCGGCCGATCACGACCACCGTGGCGCCGGATTCGGCCAGCGCCTTGCTGATGCCCAGGCCAATGCCGGCGGTGCTGCCGCTGACAATGGCGAGTTTTCCAGTCAGATCGATTTTCATACTCATGCTCCAATGATCGGCAAAGGTGCGCGCTCGGACACCAGTTTCGCTTCGCGCATCGCTTGCCAGAAGGCTGCAGGGATCACCGCTGACAGCGCGGCGACATCTTCGACAATCCGCTCAGGGCGGCTGGAACCGGGAATCACCGCCGCAACGGCGGGGTTAGCCAACGAGAACTGCAATGCAGCCGCCTTGACATCGACACCATGGGCCGCCGCGATACGTTTGATCTGCTCGACCTTGCTGATGATCGCCGGGCTGGCCTTCTGGTACTCGAAGTGTGCGCCACCGGCCAGGATGCCCGAACTGTAAGGACCGCCGACCACGATCTCGACGTTCTGCGCCAGCGCCGCGTCCATCAGACGCTGCAAGGCACGATCGTGGTCGAGAAGAGTGTAGCGACCCGCCAGCAGAAAGCCGTCCGGCTGCGCCTCGCTCAGATCAAGGGTCAGCTCGCAGGGTTCAACCTTGTTCACGCCAAGCCCCCAGCCCTTGATCACGCCTTCCTCACGCAGGCGGGTCAGCACTTTGAAGGCACCGGTACGGGCCTGATTGAAGTACTCCAGCCATTGATCGCCGTAGAAATCCTGGGCGATGTCGTGGACCCAGACGATGTCCAGGCGATCGGTCTGCAGACGCTTGAGGCTGTCCTCGATCGAACGCAGGGTGGCGTCGGCGCTGTAGTCGTTGACGATCCTGTTCGGGCGGCCGTGTTCGAACACCCCGCTCTTCTCGCCCAGGTCACGGGCAGCGGCATCTTCGACTTCATCGAGAATCACCCGGCCGACCTTGCTGCTGAGCACATAGTCGTCACGGTGGTAGCGCGACAGTGCCTCGCCGAGGCGGATCTCCGACAGGCCCGAACCGTAGAACGGCGCAGAATCGAAGTACCGCACGCCGGCATCCCAGGCCGCGTGGACGGTGGCTTGCGCTTCTTCCTCGGGAATGGCGCGGAACATGTTGCCCAAAGGGGCGGTGCCGAATCCCAGCGCACCGGGCAGTTTGTCTTTCAAGCTCATGATTCAAATCCTCGTCAGCTCAGTGGTCATGGGTGACCGTTGAGCAGATCCTAGATTGCGAGGGTCTGACCGTCCAAGACATAATGTGCAGCACTTGAGTCCCTACAGGTCTGACATGATCGACATCCGCCAATTGCGCTACTTCGTCGCCGTCGCCGAAGAAGAACACGTCGGGCGCGCCGCCGAACGCCTGCATATCTCCCAGTCGCCCCTGAGCCGGCAGATCGCCCAGCTCGAAGAACGCCTGGGCCTGACCCTGTTCGAGCGCAGCCAGCAACGCATCCGCCTGACCCGCGACGGCCAGACCTTCCTCGCCGAAACCCGCGCCCTGCTGACCCACGCCAACCGCCTGGAATCCCTCGGCAAGCGTCTGGGGCGCGGCGAAGAAGGCGGCTTGTGCATCGGCTACATCGAAAACGCCATGCACGCCGGCGTGCTGCCCAATGCCTTGCGCGTGCTGCGGGTCGACCGGCCGAACGTGCATGTGGCGTTGTACAACCTTCGCTCCCACGAACAGCTTGAAGGCCTGCGCCAGCGCAGCCTCGACATCGCACTGGTCAGCGAACCGCCGGCCAAAGACGATCCGGACCTGCTGGGCTTTCAGGTACTGGACGACCCGATGCTGCTGGCCCTGCCCGAACACCATCCGCTGGCACAGCAGGCCGTGCTGACTCCGGAAGATCTCGCCGGCCAGGAATGGATCGGCGTGCAGCACCACCAGAATTCCACCAGCCGCGAAGACTTCATCAGCGCCTGCATCCGCGCAGGCTTCACCCCGGACATCCGCATGGAAGCGACCGGTCCCTTCACGGCAATGGCCCTGGTGGCCTCGGGACTGGGCATCGCGATGATTCAGAAAGGCTTGAGCCGCAACGCACCGCCGGGCGTAGTCCTGCGGGAAGTGCCGTGGATTTCCCTCACCCGACCGCTGTGGGCGGCGTGGCACCGGATCAACCTGCGGCCGTTGGTGGAAACCTTCCGCAAAATGTTGACCGAACCTGACACCTGCTCGCGAAGGGGCCAGCACAGACAGCATTAGCATTGACTGACCCACCGCTTTCGCGAGCAGGCTCGCTCCCACAGGTCATCAGCGGACTCTAGATTGCGCGGGGTTTGGTGCTTTACTGAGAAGACTCCAAAGCCCACCGAGAACCCCGGCATGAACCGCAACGACCTGCGCCGCGTGGACATGAACCTGCTGGTGATTTTCGAAACCCTGATGTTCGAGAAGAACCTGACCCGGGCCGGGGAAAAGCTGTTCCTCGGCCAGCCCGCTGTCAGCGCATCGCTGGCAAAGTTGCGCGATCTGTTCGACGACCCGTTGCTGGTGCGCAATGGACGAACCCTGGAGCCGACCCCGCGGGCATTGCAGATTCTCAGGGAATTGCAGCCGGCGATGGACACCATTTCCGGCGCGGTCAGCCGGGCCAAGGATTTCGAGCCATCCACCAGTCGCGACGTGTTTCGCATCGGCCTGTCCGACGACGCCGAATTCGGCCTGTTTCCGCCTCTGCTCAAGCAGATTCGCGAAGAGGCGCAGAACGTCGTGGTGGTGGTGCGCCGGGTGAATTTCCTGCTGATGTCGTCGATGCTGGCCAGCGGCGAGATTTCCGTCGGCATCAGCTACACCACGGAGTTGCCGGCCAACGCCAAGCGCAGGAAGTTGCGCGACTTGAGCGTGAAGATCCTGCGCGGCGATGACCGGCCCGGCCCGTTGACCCTGGACGAGTTCTGCGAACGCCCGCACGCGCTGGTGTCGTTTTCCGGGGATCTTAGCGGCGCCATCGACAACGACCTGGCACGGATCGGCCGTTCGCGCCGGGTGGTGCTGGCGGTGCCACAGTTCGCGGGGTTGCGGGCCTTGCTCGCGGGTACTGACTTGCTCGCCACCGTGCCGGACTACGCGGCCAGTGCGCTGATCGAAGGCAGCAGCCAGCTACGGGCGGACGACGCACCGTTCGATATCAACCTGTCGGAACTGTCGATGGTCTGGAACGGGGTCAACGATAACGATCCGGCAGAACGCTGGTTGCGCTCGAAAATTGCACAGCACATGGCGGTGCCACTATCGGGGCATTGATCGACTGCAGGAGCACCGGCTCGGACTCGCGCAGGTACACCGGCATGTCGGTAACCGGTGGCATGGCCGGGATCTCGAAATACATCTGCACCACCCAGCCACGATGATAGCTGGCGTGGTTGACCACATGCATCAGCATCGCGCCGGCGCTCATGATGCCGCTTTCGCCCGAGACAAAGGTGAACTCCACGGGCTTGTCCAGAGAGGCATCGGATTGCCGGGCGCTCCAGTCGCAATACCAGCGATCGATGTCTTTTTGCGCCATGCGCAGTTCGGACAGATCCGCATGCAACAGATCATGTGAAGTCTTGAAGTCATGCCCCCGGCCTTCAAGGTGCGCCCGCCAGATGCAATCCACCACATAGACATGATTGAGGGTGCCGATCATGTTTTTGAACACCGACACCCGTTCTTTTTTGACTTCGCCCGGAGGGAGCGCCGCAAGGCTGTCAAACAGGCGCTGATTGGCCCAGCGTTTGTAATCGGCCAGCAGGCAGGCAGTGCGTACGGTGATCATCAGAATTCTCCGATGGCGGTAAGCGCACTCCCTAGCATAGACCCGATGCCTGCAAGGCAGCGCCGGCACTGATCATCGGTCGTCCAGCAGCGTCACCACCCGCTCGGCGAGCGCCAGGCAACTGGTCAGCCCCGGTGATTCGATGCCGAACAGATTTACCAGGCCCGGCACGCCATGTTCGGCGCATCCGCTGATGAGAAAATCGGCGGCCGGCTCGGTCGGCCCGCTGATTTTCGGGCGAATGCCGCTGTAGGCCGGTTGCAGGCTGTTGTCCGGCAAACCCGGCCAATAGCGGCGGATCGCCTGATAGAACCCTTCGGCCCGCCGGGGTTCGACGCGGTAATCAATGCGTTCGACCCATTCGACATCCGGCCCGAAGCGCGCCTGCCCGCCCAGGTCGAGCGTCATGTGCACACCCAGCCCCGCGCTCTCCGGGGCCGGATACACCAGATGGCGAAACGGCGCCCGGCCGCTGAAACTGAAATAACTGCCCTTGCACAAATGCGCCCGGGGAATGAACTGCGCCGGTAGACCGACGATGCTGCTCGCCACCTCGGGCGCGGACAGCCCCGCGCAGTTGATCAATTCGCGGCAACCCAGCGTCATGGGTTGAATGCCGCCCATGTGCAGTTCGAAGCCCTGTTCGGTGCAACGGGCCGACAGCAGCGGCGTGCGCAAGGCCAGCGTCGCTGCGAACCTCTCTGCATCGCCCTGAAGCGCCAGCATCAACCCGTGGGAGTCGACAATGCCGGTAGAAGGCGACCACAGCGCTGCGACGCAGGACAACGCCGGTTCAAGCTCCCGGGCCTGCGCGCTATCGAGCCATTGCAGGTCATCGACGCCATTAAGACGCCCCTGCTGCAACATACGCTGCAACGCCGAGCGCTGCTGCTCATCGGTGGCGACGATCAGCTTGCCCACGCGCCGGTAATCAACAGCGTGCCCGTCGCAATAAGCGTAGAGACGCTGCTTGCCCTCCACGCACAACTGCGCTTTGAGGCTACCGCCCGGGTAATAGATACCGGCATGAATCACTTCAGAGTTCCGCGAACTGATGCCCGTGCCGATGCCCTCACCCGCCTCGACCACCAGCACGTCCCGCCCGCTCATGGCCATGGCCCTGGCCACCGCCAACCCGACGACGCCCGCCCCGATCACCACGCTTTGAATATCGGCGTTCAACGGCCTTGCCTCCCTCTTGCCCGGTTCCTCGCTGCGGATAGTCGATCAGGCTGGAGAAAATCGCCAGCGGCAAGGCCATGAATTCACCGGTCCATCCGCAGAGCCGGCAATGCCGGGGGAACTCTCGGGGACCGCCGCGCATCCTAGATTATGTGGTACTTCCCTAATGCTTCATGCTGTCGGAGGACACCGTCATGCGCCGTTTGTTTATCATTTCTTCCCTGGTACTTTGTTTGCCCGCAGGTTCGGCCCTGGCCAAAGTGGATGCCGAAGATGTCGCCACCTCGGCAGGGGTTTCCGCCTCGCTTTACTCGACGTTCAAAGACGACAAACTCGTGATTCCCGCCCGGGATGACGCCTCCAGCTTCGTCGCCAGCGGCGGTGCAATTCGAGGAGCCTATCTGGAGGCGGTGTTGAAAAAAATCCGTCAGGACAATCCTGCCCTCAACAACGCAAGCGACGAAGACCTGGCCCGCGCCATTCTCGTCCAGGATGGCGTTGCCGCTGATCACTGAGGATCGTCATCGCCAGTGGTGGGGCTTGTGACACCGGGATAGCGTTTGCGGCCCTACCTGGCGTGCGCACCCGTGGACAAGCGTGCCCACCCGGCCACCAGTTGCGCGTTGATACTCACCCCGCCGCACACCACGATCACCACGTCATGGGCATCGGCAATCGCCGGGTGATCCAGGTAGGCAATCGCCAATGAAACGCCGCATGCCGGCTCGACCAACTGACGCAAATCATTGGCGTAGCGCACCACGCCCATGATCGCCTCATCATCACTGAGCACCACACACTCATAGGGGAATTCGCCGATGTGCTTGACCGGCCAGACGGCCACTTGCGCAGCGCCCAGAGACGTGGCGACAGTGTCGATTTTCGGCAATTTGACCGGGTGCCCGGCCGCTACCGCTGCGGCGAACGACGCCGCGCCTTCGGTTTCGCAGGCAACGATGCGGCAATCGGTGTGCCGATGTCGAATCAGGCCGGTGAGCAGCCCCGCCAGCAAGCCACCGCCGCCCACCGATGTCACCAGCACATCCACGGGCGGGCAGTCTTCAAGGATTTCATCGACCATGGTGCTGTGCCCTTCCCACAACACCGGGTGGTCGAAGGCCGGCACGAATTCACTGCGCGGGTCCTGGGCGAGTTCCCGTGCCCGTTGATTGGCTTCGTCCCAGACCTTGCCGTGCACGATCACCTCGGCACCGGTATTGCTGATCCGCACCCGGGTGCTTTGCGGGGTGGTGTGCGGCACCACGATGCATGCCTTGAGCCCCAGGCACGCGGCAGCCATGGCTGTGGCCAGTCCCGCGTTACCGCCGGAGGGACAGACCACCTTGCGCTTGCCCTGCTGCGCCGCCCGGCTGCACAACAAGCCAATGCCGCGTATTTTGAACGACCCGCCAGGTTGCAGGTTTTCCAGTTTCAGCCAGATGCGGCGAGTCGGAGTCGACAGGCCAGGGTGCAGGATCAAAGGCGTTCGGATGTGAAGCATATGGGCTCCTGTTACACGCCACCGGCTCGTCGCGCTTGCGCGAGCCGGTGGTGAACGGTCCTCTCTCCCAAGCTTAGTTCACCCCGCCTCGGGGCGACCGTTTCAGCGATAGCGCGGCGCCGGCGCGGTGTTGTGGAACAACCCGGACAGGGTCTTGCGCTGGGCTTCGTGGCGGTCCCACTGGCTGCCGTCATGCAGGCCCGGAATGGTCACCACTTCGCCTGCCGCCAGGCCGACGAGCGCGGCATCGACCATGTCTTCGGCGGACATGACGATTTCCTTCGGCAGATTTTCCACCGGGTTGCCGGCCACGTTCCAGAAGTCGGTGGCAGTCGCTCCCGGCAACACAGCCTGAATGCGTACACCTTTGTCAGCCAGTTCGTGCTGCATCGATTGACTCAGGCCCAACACGAACGCCTTGGTGGCGCCGTATACGCCATTGAGCGTTTCCGGGGCGATGGCGACGATCGAGGCAATGTTGATCACGGTGCCGGTGCCCCGGGCAACGAAGCCCGGTACCACGGCGTAGGCCAGGCGCATCAACGCAGTCACGTTGAGGTTGATCATCGCTTCCATGTCGTCCACGGGACTTCCAAGCAGCGAATTGACGGCACCGACCCCGGCGTTGTTGACCAACAGGGTGATGCTGGCATCGTTGCGCAGGATCTGTTCGACCCGCAGCGAATCCGCCTTGTTCTTCAGGTCGGCGGCAACCACCTCCACGGTGCGCCCGGTCTGGTCGCTCAAATGATTGGCCAGGGCATTGAGCCTGGCCCGGCTGCGGGCCACCAGAATCAGGTCGTAACCCTGCCGGGCAAGGCGATCGGCATACACCGCGCCAATCCCCGAAGAAGCGCCGGTGATCAGTGCAGTACCTTTGGATGAGAGCGCCATGGTGCAATTCCTCTACGGTAAGGCGAGAGATTCGCCGGGTGCAGACCGTTATAAAGGGACTTACGCCTGTCTCAAATGACGTTTAAAGTACGTTTTCAGGACAAAACCATTTGAGGGCAGCTCCATGATCAGCGTGGCGTTCGTGGTATTCGAGGGGTTCCAGTCCATGGCGCTGGCCGCCATGCCGGTGTTCGAGTACGCCAATTTCAGTGCCGCCGAGGCGCTGTATGACGTGCGCGTGCTGTCGGAAAACGGTGAAAACCTGCGAGCCTCCGGCGGGTTGAGCATCGGCACCGAACCCTTCGATGAACGCGTGTACGACACCGTGATCGTGGTCGGTGGCGATTGCGTCATCGAACAGGCACCCGAGGCCGTGCTGGATTACCTGCGGGCCAGTATCAACACGGCACGCCGCACGGCGTCGATCTGCTCCGGGGCGTTCGTCATGGCCCAGGCCGGTTTGCTCGACGGACGGCGGGCCACCACCCACTGGGCCTACTCCCGGGAACTGCAGGCGCGGTTTCCGGCGATCAAGGTCGAGGCCGACCGCATCTATGTGATCGACGGTTCGGTCTGGACCTCCGCCGGCATGACGGCGGGCATCGACCTCGCCCTGGCCATGGTGGAAAAGGACCACGGCGCCGAACTGGCGCGGGCCGTGGCGCAGAAACTGGTGATGTACCACCGTCGCGCCGGCGGCCAGTCGCAGCACTCGGCGCTGCTGGAGCTGGCGCCGAAATCCGACCGTATTCAAACCGTGCTCGGCTATGCCCGTGAACACCTCGCCCTGCCTCTTTCGGTGGAGCAACTGGCGCAAGTGGCCAACCTCAGCCCTCGGCAATTCAGCCGGGCATTTCGCGCCGAAACCGGGCAATCGCCGGCCAAGGCCATCGAGAACCTGCGTCTGGAAGCGGCGCGACAGATGCTTGAACGCGGACGCCTGACCCTTGACCAGATCGCCCAGGAAACCGGGTTCACTGACCGCCGCCGCATGCGCGAAACGTTCCTGCGGGTGTTCGGTCAACCGCCACAGGTGATTCGGCGCAATGCGAGAGCGCAGATGTTGGTGTAGGCGCCGGCGATTGCCTCTGATGCCTGTGTCGAGTGTTCAAACGCTTCGCTGGCAAGCCAGCTCCTACAATGAAGGGAGGCACTTTCGCGTGTGAGGCACTTATGAAACTCTCGGCCAGACTGGCTTTTTTCGCCGTCGTCAGCACCCTCGCCTATCTCGGCCTGGCGATCTGGGGGCTGGGTGGATTCGCGGCTTATTTCAGCCACGGTTCACTGCTCGTCGTTGCCCTGGCCACTCTGGTCATGACCGTCGTTTCACTGTTCAGCGAGGTCAACCTGAGTTCGGGAGAACGCGAGGACCGGGCCAATCGCTGGGTCCTCCCGGCTTTCGGCGCGATCGGTGTGTTGAGCGGCTTTCTGCCGGCCTATACCGACCGCATCGACTTCTGGACCTTCGGTGGTGAGGGCGTGCGCTGGCTCGGGGCGCTGCTGTTCATCGCAGGCGGCGCGCTGCGGTTGTGGCCCGTCTTTGTGCTGGGCAAGCGCTTCAGCGGATTGGTGGCCATCCAGCCGGGGCATCGACTGGTCACCGAGGGGATTTACCGCAATCTGCGCAACCCCAGCTATCTGGGGATGATGGTCATTGCCGTGGGCTGGGCGCTGGCGTTTCGCTCGAGCGTCGGTCTGTTGCTGGCGGCGTTGACCCTGATCCCGCTGATTGCCCGGATTCACTCGGAAGAGGCCCTGCTGAAGGCGCAGTTCGGCAGCGAATACGAGGCCTATTGCGCCCGCTCCTGGCGGCTGTTTCCCGGGCTCTACTGAAGCAACCCCATTCCCAAGTGGGAGCGAGCCTGCTCGCGAATGCGATGTGTCCGTCGATACTGTATTGCCTGACAGACGCCTTCGCGAGCAGGCTCGCTCCCACTAGGTTTTGCGCACACTCAGGAGTCCGTCGGCGTCCACGCCAACACCAACCCGCTCATAGTCGACCAACGTCGCATGGGACGTCCTGATCGGCTGCTCATGGGTCGCCGTGATAATCATCAAGTCCGCCCCCGCCGCTTCAGCCGCCAGAATCCCCACCGTGGCGTCCTCGAAAACCAGACACTGCCCAGGCTCGACACCCAGGCGCCGGGCCGCGAGCCTGTACCCCGCAGGGTCGGGTTTGCCGGCCGTGACGTCCTCGGCGGTCACCATCACCTCAGGTTCAGGAATCCCCGCCGCCGCCATCCGCCGCAATGCCAGTTCCCGCGGGGCGGAAGTGACGATGGCCCACTGCCTGGCTGGCAAAGACCGCAAGAATTTCGCCGCGCCAGCCACTTCCAGTACCCCATCGACATCCTCGATTTCCGCTTCGGTAATCCACGCGGCTTCGGCTTCGGCATCCACCCCGGGCAGCCCCAGACGGCTGATGGTGTCGATGGCGCGGGCACCGTGAATGGTCGGCAGGAAGCTGTCGACATCGACGCCATGGCGCACGGCCCAGGTTGTCCAGACCCGCTCGGCGGCGGCAATGGAGGTCAGGACGGTGCCGTCCATGTCGAACAGAAAGGCACGGTACGTCGAGTTGAAAACAGAGTGATCAGCCAAGGAAAAGAACCTCGCAGGTGCCGGACGGATTTGCCCGGCAATGTAGCATCTGCACGGGTCAGTTGAGTCGCCTGGATTTGAAGGTCTGGCCCACACAATCGAGCAGCCCGCCGATCATCCAGGGCTTCTTGATGAACGAGACCGCGTGCCGCACGCCTGAGCTCTCTGGGGTTTCGAAGCCGGACATGATCATGATCGGCTTGTCCGGCCAGCGATCGCCGAACTGGTTGGCCAGGTCCGCGCCATTGAGCGTGCCGGGCATGCTGATGTCTGTCAGCAGCATGCCCACCTGCGGCGCATGCTGCTCCAGATAGATCACTGCCGCGTCCGCACTGATTTGCGGCTCGACGACAAAACCTTCCTCTTGAAGAATCTCGCAGAGAAACTCGAGGATCAGCGGGTCGTCCTCGACCACCAGGATCAACCCGCCTGGAAGATCTCCACCCGCTGTCGATGCTCGACTCATGACCGTGCCGCTCCCTGACTGCCTCAATGATTGCGCGGGTCCTGACCCGCTACCTAAAAGGTATGAGCAGCGGGCACGGCGGAAATTCATTTTTGATTCAGCACAACCGACAACAAAGGGCGACGAGTGGTCGCACCGTGAAAACCGGGGATAATCTCGATGCTTCAAAGAACGCTTGCATCGCCCCGCCACAGATAGTCAGATAGGTACCACTGGCCCCATGCGCCCTCTTGAACATGTACCCCACGCGGCCCTTGTCGGCGGCAGGTGCGGAGTCACCCTTCCATGCGTCAACTGCCCTCGCTCAACATGCTGCGAATCTTCGAAGAAGTCGCCCGGCACCGCAGTTTCAGTCAGGCGGCAATGAGCCTGAACGTTACCCAGGGCGCCGTCAGCCGGCAGATCAAACAGCTTGAAGACTACCTTGGCGTGGCGCTGTTCATCCGCACGCCCCAGGGCCTGACCCTGACCGAAACCGGCATCGCCCTCTCGCCGCATCTGGCGCAAGCCTTCGACCATATCGAACGTGCCCTGCAAGCCGTACGCGTGCCCAATCTGCGCCAACGTCTGCGCATCGTCGCACCGCCGACCTGGGCCACACGCTGGCTGTCGGCACACTTGCGCGCATTCGTTGAACGTTACCCCGACATCAGCCTGAGCGTGACCAACCAGATGGGCCATGAAGGCCTCGCGGAAATCGACTGCCACATCCGCTTCGGCCTCGAAGCGGCCAGCCATTGCAGCAGCCGGTTACTGGTGATGGAACGGCACATCGCCGTGGCCAGCCCGGAGCTGTTCAACGGCGACCAGCCGCCGGACCTGCGGCAATTTCCATTGCTGCACATCCTGCACGACGGCAAACGCTTGAAGGTCTGGGAGAACTGGCTGGCGGCCATGGGCCGGGACGACATCGATGCCGGGCAAGGATTGGAATTCAGCACCCTGGACCAGGTGATCCACACCGCACTGGCGGGCGGCGGGCTGGCGGTGATCGACCGGCAGATGATCGAAAAGGAACTGGCCAATGGCAGTCTGCTGCCGATCACCCCGGTGGAAGTGCTCGGGCCGTATGGCTATTGGCTGGATGTGGCGAACGACAAGCAGGGCTTGTCGAAGGTGCGGTTGTTTACCGAGTGGTTGGGGTTGGTCAGTAACCCTTGAGTTACCGATACCCCCTGTGTAGGAGCGAGCTTGCTCGCGATGGACTTGAGGGCGCCGTGGGGTGTCAGGCACCCAGCGTTATCGTTGACGACCATCGCGAGCAGGCTCGCTCCTACAGTTTATCTGCATCGATGTTCAGATCGTCGCCGCTGCTTTCACCGCCACCGCAGCACTCCCCTCCACCGGACTCTGCGCCTTGCACGCCTGGCTCAAGGTCAGCGACTTGGTCTCCGGTGCCCACGCCCACGACAGCAACGCACCGATGGCCAGGATCGCCGCAAGAATGCCCATGGTCGGGCTCAGGCCGATCCCCGCCACGCTCACCGGCAACAGGAAGGTACTGATCGCCGACCCCAGGCGACTCACCGCCGTGGCCAGGCCGATGCCGCTGGCGCGCACTTCGGTCGGAAAGCTCTCGGCCGGGAACACGCCCACCAGGTTGCTCACCGCCGACAGCACCAGGGTGAACGCGCCGAACACCAGCACCATCAGCCATGCCGCGCTACCCGGCAACACCGCCAGCAGGAACAGCGCCACCGCCAGAATGATGAACGAGTTGATCAGGAACCCGCGCCGGGTGAACTTGATGGTGCACCAGATGCCGATCAGCGCACCAAGGATCAGCAACATGTTCAACATCAGTTCGGTGCCGAAGCCTTCGGCCAGGCCCATTTTCTGCAGGATCGACGGCAGGAAGGTGTAGATGGCGAAGTACGGCATCACGATGCACACGAAGAACAGGCAGTTGAACGCCGTGCGCTTGCGGTATTCACGGCTGAACAGCACCGCGTAGCCGGAGCGGGTTTCGCTGGAAGGGGTTTCGTCGAGTTCGACGTGCTCGCCCAGATGCTTCTTGACGATCGCCCGGGCCTCGGCGATACGGCCCTGATTGATCAGCCAGCGCGGCGATTCCGGGGTGCCGATACGGGCAATCAGGATCAGTGCCGCCGGGATCGCCGACGAGGCCAGCATCCAGCGCCAGGCATCATCGCCAAGGCTGAGCATGGCGGTGCCGACGAAGGTCGCGGCGACGTAGCCGAATGTCCAGATCACACTGAACGAACCGAGCAACACACCACGGTGCTTTCTCGGTGCGAACTCGGCGAGCATGGCGTGGCCGACACTGAAGTCACCGCCCAGACCGATGCCGATCAGCACCCGGCACAGGAACAGCGCCATGGCCGATTCCACGTAAAACTGCATCACCGAAGCGATGGTGATCAGTACAAAGCTGACCAGGAAGATCTTCTGCCGGCCGACCTTGTCGGAAATCCAGCCAAAGAACAGGCTGCCGAGAAACAGGCCGATCAGGGCCGAAGCGCCGATCAGGCCCTGCCAGAATGCGTCCAGTTGCATCTGCGGGCTCAGCAGGGTGAAAGCGATACCGATCAGGCCGAGAATGTAGCCGTCGGTGAAGTGTGCGCCGAAGGTCAGGCCGGCGATCTTGATGTGGAAACGCCCGATGGGCAGGTCGTCGATTTTTACCGGTTGTACGGACATGTAAGTCTCCAATTGTTGTTATTGACGGAGAAATGAAACCGATCGCTTTGGTTGTGTGCTTTTTTGCTTTTTGTAGGAGCGAGCCTGCTCGCGATGGATCAGAGAACGCCGCGGGGTGTCAGGCTTGCAGCGTTATCGTTGGCGACCATCGCGAGCAGGCTCGCTCCTACAGGGGCGGCGTGGCGTTTACAGGCCACCCATCAACAGGTATTTGATTTCCAGGTAGTCATCCAGACCGTACTTCGAACCCTCGCGACCCAGGCCCGATTCCTTGATGCCGCCGAACGGCGCCACTTCCGTGGAAATGATCCCTTCGTTGATCCCGACCATGCCGGCTTCCAGGCCTTCGGCCATGCGCCAGACGCGGCCGATGTCGCGGCTGTAGAAGTAGGCCGACAAACCGAACGGCGTGTCGTTGGCCTTTTGCAGCACCTCGGCTTCGTCCTTGAAACGGAAGCAGGCCGCCACCGGTCCAAAGGTTTCATCCTGGGCAATCAGCATCTCGCCGTTGGCTTCGGCAAGGATGGTCGGCTCATAGAACGTGCCGCCCAGCGCATGACGACGGCCGCCGCACAAGACTTTGGCGCCCTTCTCCACCGCGTCGCTCACGTGCAGTTCGACCTTGGCCAGCGCAGCGCTGTTGATCAGCGGACCTTGCTCGGTTTCACCTTCCAGGGCGCTGCCGACACGCATGGCCGCCACGGCTTCAGCGAGTTTGCCGGTGAAGGCTTCGTACACGCCGTCCTGAATGAAGAAGCGGTTCACACAGACGCAGGTTTGCCCGGTGTTGCGGAACTTCGAGGCCATTGCGCCTCTCACCGCCGAATCCAGATCGGCGTCGTCGAACACGATGAACGGCGCGTTGCCGCCCAGCTCCAACGAGACCTTTTTCAAGGTGTCGGCAGCCTGGCGCATCAGCAACTTGCCGGTGCGGGTCGAGCCGGTGAACGACAGCTTGCGCACGACACTGGACGCTTGCAGCGCGCCGCCAATCGCCACGGCATCACCGGAAACGATGTTGAACACCCCGGCCGGAATCCCGGCCTGTTCGGCCAGCACTGCCAGCGCAAAGGCCGACAGCGGGGTTTCTTCCGAAGGTTTGAGGATCATCGTGCAACCGGCGGCCAGCGCTGGGCCGACCTTGCGGGTGACCATGGCCAACGGGAAGTTCCACGGGGTGATCGCCGCCACCACGCCGATGGCTTCCTTGACTACGATGATCCGCGCATCGGCCTTGTGGCTCGGGATCACGTCGCCGTAGGCGCGCTTGGCTTCTTCACCGAACCACTCCAGGAAACTCGCGGCGTAGACCACTTCGCCCATGGCTTCGGCCAGCGGCTTGCCCTGTTCGCGGCTGAGCAGCGTGGCCAGGTCCTGCTGGTTGCTCAGCATCAGTTCGCTCCAGCGCTTGAGGCGCTGGCTGCGTTCCTTGGCGGTCAGCTTGCGCCAGGCCGGCAATGCGCGGTTGGCGGCTTCGATGGCCAGATCAGTTTCTTCAGCGCCGGCCTTTTGCACCTCGGCGATCAGCTCGCCGTTGGCCGGGTTCCGTACCGGGTAGGTGGCGCCACCGCCGGACCATTGCCCATCGATGAAATTGCCGTGACGAATCAACGCGCTCATGCCACGGCCTCGGTCAGGTTGAAGCGCTCCAGGCCTGGGCGGGCCGAACGCAGGATACGTTTGCCGGCGGTGTAATCGTTGATCACGTCGCACGGCGTGTAATTGCGTTCCAGTTCGTACAGCTCTTCGGCATCGAGCTTGGTCTCCAGTGCCGCCAGGGCACTGTCGAACTGCTCGGTGGTGTCGGCGCCGACCAACATGCAATCCACACCCGGATGGTTGGCCACCCACGCCTGGGCGATCTGCGCATTGGACACGCCACGGGCACGGGCCACGCGTTGCACCGAATGGGCAATTTCGAACGAGGCTTCGTCGCTGTACATCTGCTGGGTGAAGAAGTCGGTCTGATTGCGCGTTGACTGTGCGTCACCGGTCAGCAGGCCACGCGCCAACGGGCTGAACACCGAGACACCCAGGCCCTGGTCGCGGCAGAACGGGATCATCTCGCGTTCCTCTTCGCGGTAGGCGCAGTTCAGTTGCAGCTGCATGTTGATCGGCTTGACCCAGCCATTGCGCTCGCAGGCCATGAGGATCTTGGCCAGTTGCCCGGTGAGCATGGTCGACACGCCGATATAACGGGCCTTGCCGGAGCGCACGATGTCGTTCATGGCGCTCATGGTTTCTTCGACCGGGGTGTTCACATCGAAGTAATGCAGCATGAAGACATCGACGTAGTCCATGTCCAGGCGCTTGAGCGACGCATCGATGCTGTCCATGATGTGCTTGCGCGAGTGGCCGCTGGCGTTGATGCCGGAGCGGGTGCCGTAGCCGACCTTGGTGGTGATCACCAGGTCTTCGCGACGGGCCAGGCGCTTGACGATGCGCCCCACCACTTCCTCGCCGACACCGGCGGAATAGAAGTCCGCCAGGTCGATGAAGTTCACGCCGTTGTCCAGGGCGTGCCTGACGATCGGTTCGCTTTTCTTCTCATCGAAGATCCACGGTTTCCAGTCCGGGGTGCCCATGTTCATGGTGCCCAGGCACAGGCGGGAGACTTCAAGGCCGGAGTTGCCCAAACGAATGTATTGCATGGCGCGGACCTCAGGCTTTTGGCGTGTAGAAAGGGTTGCTGATGTGCTTGACCACATCTTTGAGCTGCGCGGTTTCCGGCTTGCCGGTCAGGGCGGCGCGGATCGCGGTGCGGCAGGCGTTGTAGTTGTTCAGGTACACGGCGTCGAGGTCGTCGCAGGCCGGGTTGACCCAGTTGGCGGTGACAATGGCCCACTCGTCTTCCGCTTCCGGCGGCAGGGTGCCGTCGAGCAGCGCTTCGAGAACCGCCTTGGCGATGCCGGCCTGGGACGCGCCCCAGGTGGCGTTGCCGTGCAGGTCGCTGCCGATCGCGGCCTTGTTCACATACAGGGTCATTGGCTTGACCGGGATGTTCGGCTGGGCGATCACCATGAACGGGCAGTGCCCCTGGCTTGGCGAGGCCAGGCTGTTGGCGAACGCCTGCCCTGCCGGGCCATTGCGCGGGCCGATCAGGATGTTGATGTGCGCGGCATTCACGCCAGGGCCTTCGAAGCCTTCACCGATGTACAGGTCGAGTTCTTTCATGAGTCGTTACTCTTTTCCGGACGCAGAGGATTTTTTGGGTGTCAGAAGCGCACGCATGCACGGGGCACACGCTGGCAAATGTTCGGGTTCGAAGAGCGCAGCAGGACGCTGGCGAAGACGCGGCAGTGATGAATGATCATGGTTGCAAACGCTCTTTTTTGTTGTTGATGAGCTGGTTTGCGATTTTTTAACACTGGGGGTTGGCGGGGCTGTAACCATTAAAAGTCATGCGGGCATGACTTCAAGTCATACCCTTTTAAGGCGGGTAAAAAACCTGTGGGAGCGAGCCTGCTCGCGAAAGCGCTAGTTCAGCCAACATTGATAGCGACTGACACTACGCCTTCGCGAGCAGGCTCGCTCCTACAATGGATCGCGGTGGTTGGACTTACTGCGACATTTCGCTTTTTTTCATCGCGTCCTTGGACATCGCATCGCCTTTTTTCATCGCGTCCTTGGACATCGCATCGCCTTTTTTCATCGTGTCCTTGGACATCGCATCGCCTTTTTTCATCGTGTCCTTGGACATCGCATCGCCTTTTTTCATGGCGTCTTTGGACATCGCATCGCCTTTTTTCATCGCATCCTTGGACATCGAATCCTTGCTCATGCTGTCGTTACTCATCGTATCGGCTGCAAAAACACTGGCGGCACCAACGGCCAGGCACATGGACAGAACAACGGTGGTCAATTTTTTCATGATGAATCTCCTTGGAGCACGGGTTTGCGGACGGTGAGTGTTGCGCACGTTCATCAGCTGCCACCGAACCAGTTGTAGCCCTGGTCTTCCCAGTAGCCGCCGGTGTAGGTGTTGCTGACGAAAATCGCCTGAATGTGTTTGGGGTTCTTGTAGCCCAGCTTGGTGGGCATGCGCAGCTTCATCGGGAAGCCGTACTGGCGCGGCAGCACCGCGCCGTCATACGTCAGGGTCAGCAGGGTTTGCGCATGCAGCGCAGTGGCCATGTCGATGCTGGTGTAGTAGTCGTCGGCGCATTTGAAACCGACGTACCTGGCATCGGTGTCGGCGCCGATGCGCTTGAGGAAATCACTGAAACGCACACCGCCCCAACGGCCGATCGCACTCCAGCCTTCGACGCAAATGTGCCGGGTGATCTGCTCGGTCTGCGCCATGGCGCGCAGTTCTTCGAGGCGCCAGCTGCGCTTGTCGGCGACCAGGCCGGTGACTTCCAGGCGATAGCTCTCCTCCTCCACCGTCGGCGCCTCGTCTTCGGCGTAAAAGGCATTGAAGGGAAACGGCCGGGTGATCATCGACTCGGGATAGGTCGGCGCCATCGCGTTGGGGTTGAACAGCCAGCCCTGGACCCGATCGTTGAAGCGCGACATGGACGACAGCGCAGTCTCGACGCTGTCGTTGTCGGTGATGTTGCAGCCGGACAACATGGCCACGCCACCGAGGGTCAGGCCGCGCAGCAGGAACGAGCGGCGCGAGCGGTCTTCGATTTGCGGGGCGAGGATCTTGCGGGCATCGGTGAGGATCGAAGCCTCGTCCAGCCCGGGTACCTGGATGCGCTTTTTCATACCGGCTCCTTGCGGCCGACGATCATGGCCAACAGCGTTTTCGGGACCAGCGCAACCATCACCAGATGCACCGCGACGAAGGCCACCAACAGCGCCATGGCGAAGAAGTGCACACGACGCGCGCCTTCGTAACCGAACAGCAATTCACGCAACAGCGGGAACTGCACCGACTTCCACAGCACCAGGCCGGAAAGCACCAGCAGCATGATGTCGACCATCACGAACAGGTAGGCGACCCGTTGCACCTGGTTGTAATGACTGAGGTCGGCGTGCCCTAATTTTCCGCGTAACGCGGCCCACAGGTCGTGCAGCACGCCTTTGGGCGAAACCGGGAAGAAACGCCGTTTGAGGCGCCCGCTGAACAGGTTGAAGGCCAGGTAGATCAGGCCGTTGATCGCCAGGAACCACATCGCCGCAAAATGCCATTGCAGTGCGCCGCCCAACCAGCCGCCGAGGGTGATCGACTTGGGAAAGCTGAATTCGTAGATCGGCGAGGCGTTATAGATGCGCCAGCCGCTGGTGACCATCACCAGCACCGCCAGGGCATTGAGCCAATGGGTCAGGCGTAGCCAGCGTGGATGACTGGACTTGGGTGAAGCAGTGTTCTGCGACATGTCCGGCTCCGGTTTGTTGTTCGTTGGGACCGATTATGGGAGCGGGAAGATCGCCAAATCCTCACGCAGAGTTAAATTAATCGTGATAACTCGCCAGTCCCCAATAACTGTGGGAGACCCTGTGGGAGCGAGCCTGCTCGCGAAGGCGTAGTGTCAGACGATGCAAAGGCTGAATGACCCACCGCTTTCGCGAGCAGGCTCGCTCCCACAGTGGTTTGTGGTGATCCACCAGTAGCGCAATTATGGTTAAATGCCGCCCCCTGCAAATGACCGACCCGACCCGATGAACCCTGAAGCCCTCGCCACCCTCAACCAACAGCTGCTCACCGCCCTGGCTACCGCCCCCGCAGAAACCCGTCGCCTGTTCCACGGCCGCGGCCGCTGCTGGCCAGGGCTGGAGCAAGTGACCGTGGACTGGTTGCAGGGCGTGGTGCTGGTGGCGCTGTTCAAGGAGCCAGAAGCCGCGCAACTGGAAGGCTTGAAGCAGGTGCTGATGGCGATCACCCAATCAGCGCAATGGGCCCGATCCGGTGCCCATACACTGCTGTTGCAACATCGCTACCTGCTGCAAAGCACCACCGAATGGCTGCTCGGGGACCTCATCGAGGAAATGACCATCACCGAAGGTGGCCTGAAGTACCGGGTGGACCTTGGCCGCAAACAGAACACCGGGCTGTTCCTCGACATGCGCTACGGTCGCGACTGGGTCCGCGCCAACGCCGAGGGCAAGCGTGTGCTGAACCTGTTCGCCTACACCTGCGGTTTCTCGGTGGCGGCCATCGAAGGCGGCGCGAGCCACGTGGTCAACCTCGACATGTCGAGCCCGGCCCTGAGCCGTGGTCGCGACAACCACCGCCTCAACGGCCACGACCTGAGCAAAGTGACCTTCCTCGGCCACGACCTGTTCAAGTCCTGGGGCAAGGTGATCGGCAAGGGGCCGTACGACCTGGTGATCATCGACCCGCCGTCGTTCCAGAAAGGCAGCTTCCTGCTGACCAAGGATTACCAGCGTGTACTGCGCCGCTTGCCGGAACTGCTCAGCCCGCAAGGCACGGTTCTGGCCTGCATGAACGACCCGGCGTTCGGTGCCGACTTCCTGATCGACGGCGTGACCCGTGAGGCACCGGGCCTGCGCTTTGAGCAGCGTCTGGAGAACCCGCCGGAGTTTCCCGATGCTGATGTGGAATGCGGGTTGAAGGCGTTGGTGTTCCAACTGGAGCGATAAAGAGGGTTACCGCGTGATGGATAAGCGCAGCCCTTTCAGCGTTTACCAAACAACTTCGTAAAAAAAGAAGGTTTCTTGGTTTTTCCCTGAATCGGCGGGGACGTTGTATTGGCAAAATTTGTGGTCAATGGCTCAGGTTCTTTCGGGGGATTGGCACTCCTTGATTCGACTTCTTTGGCGTAGATTTGTTGTGCTGTCAGGCCTGTAGCCTCCATTTTAAAAATTATATTCATCCCTTCGTTATCGTCCCAACGCTTTTTGGAATCCTCCCAAACGCCCTGTTCTTTCAAGTACCCGATCAAACCGTTGAAATTACGACTGAACGCATTCACAAGACGCGAGTATTCCTCTGGCGAGTCAATGGAACTCAATCGCAGCGCTGAATCAAAAGTCAAACTTTCAGGAATTGGCACATAGCTCACTGATTGTTGTTGTGGAGCGATCTCACGAATCATCGCCTCGACGTCGATCGATGACTCGGGTTTGTAGTGCCCGGAATGGTTGGTGATAACGAATTTTGACGAGTCCTGCTCGTCAACCTTCAACACCCCGGCAAACTCTGGCAGGCCCATCTCGGGTTGTATGCCCATGTGCTGAAAATACATGTTTACAAAAAGACGAAGCTTACGGTCCTGATCGCGAAATAGAACAATCGGTTGCCCGAATGAACTAGGTGTCCACTCAGAACTTTCCCCCTCGAATACTTTCATTCCTCGGCCATAAACGGGTCCGACACTCACGAAAGTGCTTTTTTGTTCATTCCAAATCAGTTCTTCGAACCACCCCGTTCCAATACTTTTTGCAGTGGGATTAACAATATCGGCAATAAAAATGTCCGCCGGAATCATTAAAGTACCTTGCCAGTCGTAAAAGCTGATCGGGTTATTGCCTACCATTTGATAGGCGTTAAGCCCATCTACATTCCCTGCTGGATCCGGGCTTCCCCAGCGCTGCAGCCAAGGTGCGTAGTACCGGTAACCGTAGTAATAAAGCCCGGTCGCATCCTGCTCCTTGCTCGAATAGCGAATGGTTTTGTACTGCGCCACCAACACATTTTTACCCGCCCAGCACGCCGTGCCGCCAAAGGGGTAATAGTGTTCCTGAGTTAGCACGCCCGCCTCGTCATCCAGTTCCAACGTGCTGGAGCCGAGTTGATCGCCAAGGCTGTATCGCAACTGATCGTCGTGAGCACCATCAGGCCAATGCAGGGCGCGCACGTGGCTGCGCCCGGCTTCGACGCTGATAACGTGATGCTCTTCACTATCGGTCTGGCGGTGGATTTCCAGACCTGGCAAGTAACGGACCTCGGTGCGCAGGGTGCGGCCGCTGCTTTGGGCGAATCCCTTTTTACGCAAGCGATGGCCGGGGCGGTCGTAGCGGTAACATTCGTAGTCGTCAGGCTCGTTTTCGCGCTTCACCAACGTCACACGGCTCAATTGATTACGGATGTCCCAGAGCATGGCTTGCCCGCGTTGCAGTTCCAACTGGTTGCCACAGGCATCGAAACCCAAGGCGATTTCGGGTTCTCCCGGCAGCGAGCCGTCGTCCCGTTGCGCCAGGCTGCGGTTACTCTGCGCCGAGGTGAACATCGAAAACCCAGGCGCCCCGCTGTGGTGGCGGGTGATCAGGTTGCCGCCCCGGTCGTACTCGAAGCGTTGGGTGTAATGGCGCCGTTGGTTGGGGTCCAGCGGTGTAGGCAGCAGTGCCGGCAGGGCCGGGCCATGACTCGGCTGGCTGACCTCCCATCCCAGGGCTTCGACCAGTTGATACAGGCTGTCGTAGCGGTAGCGGTTGATCGGCTCGATGCGCTGGTTGTTGAAATGGCTGACGGGTTGGGACCGGTCGTGCAGCTCGACGATGTTGCCCACCGGGTCGTAGAGGTAGTTCAGGTCCTGCAAGGGTTTCTGGTTGCCGACCGCCGCCGTCAGCCTGATCAGCCGCCCGTCATCGGCAGCGTATTCGATGTGGGTCAGCACACCATTGCCGGCAGTTTCGCATTCGACCTGATCCTGGGCGTTGTAACGGATGTCGTTGACCAAGGATTGCGGCGACTGTCCTGCTCCGGCCATTTGCAGCCAGGCCTCACTTGACTTGCCCGCCACGTCGTAGCCAAAGGTGCGAACGTTGCCCATGGCATCGGTTTGTTCCTGTAGCTCGCCGATGGGATTGAAGATGTGGCGGGTGATGAATGATTGAGCTTCCAGGTACGCCTCGCGGTCATCGATTTCCAAGGGCCAATCAGGTGTTTCCAGGTCAGCCAGGAAGCGTCGATCTTCCACCAGCACGGCACCGGCAAGCCCATAGACGGGAAAGATTTGAGTACCCGCCGGATCGTCACGGCGGATCATCTGTCCACACTGGTTGTGCGCTGCGTACGCGGGTTCGGAGCCACCATAGGTCAAGCGTTCCACCACACAAGGACGTTCCCCCGCGGCCTGTTCCGTGACGGTGGTAGGCCGCTGTTGTTCGTCGAACTCGGTGTGACGCTGACTGCCCCGTGCATCCCAGAACGAACAGGGCGAACCCGCCTGATCGAGCAAGCTCAATTGCCAGCCGGCATCGACGCTGTCCGTCAGTAACGGTTGGCTGCTCAGGCTGTAGAGCGTGGTCAGGTTCGGCTTTGGTGCCGAGCCCCACAACCGCAGGTCCCAGGACTCGACCAAGCGCCCTGCCGCGTCGAAGCGTTGCCGGGTGATGCGTGGATCAATCACCGGGCTATCCGGGTGACGGCAAAAACTCACGCTGCGGATTGCCAGGGCACGAGGATCGATGACCGACAGCGTGGGTGTCGCAGCGTGGGGGTTCATTGCGTTGTCGGTCCTTCGCTTTGATCAGGAAAGACTGGGCCTTTTTTCGCCGGACCGAAACTGTAAGAAGTTACAGGTGAGCGTCTTTGACATCGCCATGCGGGGCAAAATTTTTTCCATTCAAGCGGATGAGACGCCGGGCAGGCGATTCAACGCGGCTGCAACACCAGCGCAAACAACTCGCCATGCCCGTTCACATTGAGCTTGTGGTAGAGGTTGCGCCGATGCACCTTCACCGTCTCCGGGGAGATGCCCATTTTCTGGGCGATGGCCTTGCTGGAAAAACCCTGGAGAATCAGGCGCGCGGTTTCGATTTCCCGCAGCGTCAGGCGTGCGTCGAAGCGATCGAGCAACGTGGCCAGATCGCCGGCCGGCGGTTCGGCGACCGGCCCTTGCGCTGGCGTCAGGTCCAGGTGTCGGCGCATCGCCGCCAATACCCAGTCACGCACGCACAGCAGGCGGCCCTGTTCCTCAAGGCTGAAGCGCGCCGTACGCCCGAGGGACAGGCCGAGCACGGCACCGTCGAGGTTGACCATGAACTGCAACTCGTCCCCACCGACCACGGTGCTGAAGTAACTCAGGTAGTACTCGCTGTGCTGGAACTGGTCGGGGGCCACCGATTCGAGGCTGTGCAAGCCGTCGGCAATGCCGGCGCAAGCGGCTTGATAGAACGGATCGAGCAGGTACATGCCGGCGCGGTAGTCCGCCAGTTCTTCCTGCTCGTCACTGCTGCCCTTGGCATCGAAATCAATCAGCAGGCGCGGCACATGGCCCGGCCGCATCAACGCCACCAGCGCGTTGTCCAGCGGCACCAGCAACCGCAGGGTATCGACCAGCGCACGCCAGAAACCCTCCCGCCCCACCGCCGTGAAGACCCGCGCCAGTCCCTGGTGCACCGGCAACTCTTTCAACAACGCGTCCACGCACTACCCCTTTTGAGTAACCCATGATGGGAATGGGTGAAGGCCACCCCGGTCGATACGCTGCAAACTCCTGATTACCACCGGCCGCAACAGGCCAGGAGTGCCGCATCATGAGTCGTCACCACTTGTATTTCAATCTGGGCTTTGGCGCCTGTCTGGCGGTGTCGCTGTCGGCGTTTGCAGTCGAAGCCCCGACGGTGCACGTGTACAACTGGTACGACTACATCGGCCCCACCACTCTGCAGGATTTCAAGCGTGACACCGGGATCCAGCCGGTCTACGACACCTTCGACAGCGCCGAAGTGCTCGAAGGCAAGTTGCTCACCAGCCGCAGCGGTTACGACGTGGTGGTGGCCAGCAACTTCAGTTTGCCCACGCTGATCAAGGCCGGCGCCCTCGCCCCACTGCCCCGGGCGCAGATGCCGGATTTCAAGGACATGGACACCGATCTGCTGGCGAAACTGGCCAACAACGATCCGGGTAACCAGTACGCCGTGCCTTACCTGTGGGGCACCAACGGCATCGGCTACAACGTCGACAAAGTGCGCGCGGTGCTGGGTGACAAGGCGCCGGTGGATTCCTGGGACCTGGTGTTCAAGGAAGAGAACCTGGCCAGGCTCGGCGAATGCGGCGTGGCCATGCTCGACTCGCCGTCAGAGATGCTCCCGGTTGCCCTGCACTACCTCGGCCTGCCGCCCAACAGCACCAACCCCGAGGACTACAAGAAGGCCGAAGCCTTGTTGCTCAAGCTGCGTCCGCACATCGCCTACTTCAACTCGTCGAAGTTCATCAGCGATTTATCCAACGGCAACATCTGCGTGGCGGTTGGTTGGTCCGGGGCGATGCTCGAAGCCAAGACCACCGCCGAGCAGGCCGGCAACGGCGTGAAGATCGCCTACAGCCTGCCGAAGGAAGGTGCGCCGGTGTGGTTCGACACCCTGGTGCTGCTCAAGGACGCCCCGCACCCGCAACAAGGGCTGGCCTTCATCGACTACCTGATGCGCCCCGAGGTCATCGCGCCGGTCAGCGACCACCTCAACTACCCCAACGGCAACCGCAGCGCGACCACCCTGGTGACCGAAGCGACCCGCAGCAACCCGGCCGTCTACCCGCCCGCCGAAGCCATGGCCACCCTGTTCACCCTCCAGCCCCTGCCGCCGGCTACCGAGCGCGTGCGGACGCGGATCTGGAGCAAGGTCAAGAACGGTCAATGACCGGGCACCACAAAACCTGTGGGAGCGAGCCTGCTCGCGAATGCGTCATATCAGTCGCCAAAAATGTTGGCTGACACACCGCTTTCGCGAGCAGGCTCGCTCCCACAGAGACGGTGTCGCCCAACAGATTTTCTTTTTTCTGCCACGAATCGAAGATGAGAAAACCATGAAACCACGTGCCCGCGACCTGAACATCCCGATCGGCCAACTTCAACCCGGCCCGCTCAATGCCATCACCGACGTCCCCGGCGTACGGGTCGGCCACAGCAATGTACGAGGACGCACTGCCAACGGCCGCGACATCCTCACCGGCGTCACCGTCATCGAACCGCGCGCCGGTTCCACCAGCCAGCAACCGTGCTTTGCCGGTGTGCACGTGCTCAACGGCAACGGCGATGCCACAGGACTGGAGTGGATTCGCGAAGCAGGCTTGCTGACCAGTCCTGTCGCCTTCACCAACACCCACAGCCTGGGCGTGGTGCGCGATGCGCTGATCGTGCTCGACCGCGAGCAGCAACCGGATGACGGGCGCCTCTACTGGAACATGCCGGTGGTGCTGGAAACCTTCGACGGCTTGCTCAACGACATCAACGGTTTTCACGTGAAGCCGGAACACGTGGCCCAGGCCGTGCGTTCAGCGGCGGGCGGTCCGGTGGTCGAAGGCAATGTCGGCGGTGGCAGCGGCATGATCTGCCACGAATTCAAGGGCGGCATCGGCACCGCGTCGCGACGGTTGAACAGCGCCCAGGGCGGCTGGACAGTGGGGGCGATTGTCCAGGCCAACCACGGCATACGCAATGAACTGCGCGTGGACGGGTATCCGGTCGGGCGCTACATGGAACAGATCGATTCACCGTTCCTCAAGGCATCGCTGCCCCATCCGGGCATGGGTTCGATCGTGGTCTGCCTGGCCACCGATGCGCCGTTGCTGCCGCACCAGTGCACCCGCCTGGCCCAGCGCGCCAGCCTCGGCCTGGCCCGCACCGGCGGCGGCAATGAAGACCACAGCGGCGACATCTTCATCGCCTTCGCCACCGGCAACGATCACGTGCCACCGGCCGCCTACGAGAGCAAGAAAGCGCCGACCACCCACAACCTGAGCATGGTCAACAACGACCACATCAGCGAGCTGTTCCTGGCCGCCACCGAGGCCGTGGAAGAAGCCATCATCAATGCCTTGCTCGCCGCCGACACCGCCGAAGGCAACGGGCACGCGGTACCGGGGCTGGATGGCGAAACCTTGCTCAAGGCCTTGCGCCGCGCCGGCTGGTCGGGGGATGCGACTAGCGGTACTTGAGTGAAACACTAGGTCTTTTTAGGATGAAGTTGCGCAGTCGCTTGCTTGCTCAAGCCGCTGCGCAGGTGGTGAGTGAACTGAACCCCTACCAAGCTCACCGCCTGCTTCATGCGCATCTTGAGCCTCAATGGCTCTACTTCCTCCCCATCAAAGAGCTTTGAGGCTCTTTTTTTGCCTCTGAAAACCAACACATTTCTTCCTGCAGGTGCGAGCTCCCACTAAACCCGGGTGTACACAACACCTGTGGGAGCGGGTTTGCTCGCTCCCACAAGGATCCCGGTGTTACTGATCGGACTTGATGCTCGTCCAGACCCGGGTACGCACCCGTTCAAGCTTTTGCGGCAGTGGCTGCACAACGTACAGCGTCTTCAATGCCTCGCTGGTCGGTGTCAGGTTCGGGTTGCCGGTGATGTCCTTGTCGATCAGCGCCAGCGAGTCCTTGTTGGCATTCGGATAACCGAGGAAGTCGCTGATCGGCGCAATGACTTTCGGGTCCAGCAGGTTGTTGAGGAATTCGTGGGCCTCGGCCACGTTCTTCGCGCTTTTCGGGATGGCGAAGGTGTCGAACCAGATTGGCGCGCCTTCTTTGGGCAGGCGCCAGTCGACGACCACGCCGTTGCCCGCCTCTTTGGCGCGATTGCCGAATTGATAGAAGCTGCCGGAATAACCGATGGCCACGCAGATATCGCCGTTGGCGATGTCGGTCATGTATTTGGCGGAGTTGAAGTAGGTGACGTACGGGCGAACCTTGAGCATCAGCGCCTTGGCTTTTTCGTAGTCATCCGGGTTCTGGCTGTTCGGGTCCAGACCCAGGTAATGCAAGGCCAGCGGCAGGATCTCCGACGGCGAATCGAGCATCGCTACGCCACAGGCCTTGAGCTTCTCCATGTTCTCGGGCTTGAACACCAGGTCCCAGCTGTCCACCGGCGCATTCTCGCCCAGTGCCGCCTTGACCTTGGCCGGGTTGAAGCCGATCAGCACGGTGCCGTACATGTAGGGCACGCCGTACTGGTTGCCCGGGTCGTTCTTGTCCAGCAGCTTGAGCAACGCCGGGTCCTGGTGCGACCAGTTCGGCAGTCTGGACTTGTCGAGTTTCTGGAACACGCCCGCCTTGATCTGGGTTTCGATGAACTGGTTCGATGGCACCACCAGGTCGTAACCCGAGTTGCCGGTGAGCAGCTTGGCTTCCAGGGACTCGTTGGTGTCGAAGGTGTCCCAGGTCACCTTGATCCCGGTGTCCTTGGCAAAATCCTTGGGCACGGACGGCAGGATGTAGTCCGCCCAGTTGTACACCCGCAATTCGTGCTGTTCGGCGTGCACCGCGCTGGCCAGCAGCGACAGTCCGCAAACGGTGGCGCCCAGTATGCGTTTCATTGAGTCCATGGATCATTTCCCCAAGTGTGGCGTGAGTTCGATGGTTTTTATGTTCTGTACACGGCAGCAGCCTTGAAAATTGCCAAGGGCAAGGAAGTGAAGCGTCTGGTTGTGATTCGACCTGGGGTTGCCGCCCCGGCAACCCGCGTCTGATTCTTGCCGACGGCGTGGCCCGTTCACAGCGTGAGGCAGGCCAAAAGGAGATCGAAACGGCCAAAATACGTGTCCGTATTGATCAGCGCCGCGGTGGTCCCCCAAACCTTCCGTGTGCTGCCTGACACACCGCCTTCGCGAGCAGGCTCGCTCCCACTGGGGTTGTGATGTGATTACAACAGCGACAAGGTGTAATTGATGATGAACCGGTTCTGATCGACGTTGCGCCCGGCATCGGTATTGGACTTGGCGTTACGCAGCGTGAAACCCACCCCTTTGAACGTGCCCGACTGCAACACGTAGTCCAGGGTCATGTCGCGCTCCCACTCGGACTGATCGCTGGCGTTTTGCGCCTTGATGTCCGTGCCCTTCAGATACACGATCGAGGCTTTCAGGCCCGGCACGCCCAGGGGCGCGAAGTCGTAGGTGTATTGCCCGAAGTTCGTCTGCTCGCCGGCCCGGGCAAAGTTCTGGATCATTTTGTCGGTGGGCAGGTAGACGCTGCCCCCGCCCGCCCCTTTGTCCACCAGGCTACCCTGGTTGGGCTGGACGAAGTTGCTGCCATCGCCCACACGCTGATGTCCCACCGACACCGCATGGCCGCCATGGGTGTAGGTGACCATCGCCGACCAGGTGCTGTTGTCGATTTCACCGTCGTTGTCGTCGGTGAAGCCCGATACCCGATAACCTTGTGCGCGGCCGGAGGCCGAGCTGTTGGCACCGCTCGACGTGGTACGGAAGTAGCGCAGGTCGGTGGTCAGTGCGCTGGCGCTGTCGATTGGCAGGATGTGCGTCAGGCCGAGGAAGTTCTGGTTGTAGAAGTCTTCCAGTTGCGCGAAGTAATACTGGGTTTTCAGATTCTGGCTGAGGTTGTAGTCACCACCGGCGTAGTAGAACTTGTTGCTCTCGCGCGTGCTGCCGGCGACCGACAAGCCTGTGCGGTCCGTCGAGGCGCGCCCTACCGCGTGCTCGAGCACGCCGCTGGTCAACGTCAGGCCATCGATGTCGTTCGAGGTGACCTGGGCACCGGTAAATGATTGCGGCAACACGCGGGCATCGTTCGCCAGAAGGATCGGCAACTTTGGCAGCAAGGTGCCGTAGCGCAATTCAGTCCTGGCAAGGCGCATCTTCGCCGTCGGGCCGAAGCTGCTCCAGGCGTCGGCCGCGCCGTCGCCGTCAGAAGGAATCATGCCGCTACCGACATGGCGCCCCGCTCCGCTGTCCAGTGTGATGCCGAGCAATGCCTGGGCATCGAGCCCGAACCCCACCGCGCCCTGGGTAAACCCGGACTCATAGCGCAATACAAACCCCTGGGCCGTCTCTTCGGTTTTCGAAGGAGCGGCTGCGCCGTCGCGATTGTCGCTGTTGAAGTACAGGGTACGCATCGAGAGGCTGGCCTTGCTGTCTTCGAGAAAACCATGGGCGGTATCGGCGGCCTGTGCACACAGCGAACCGGTGGCCAACAGGACTGCAGTGGGAATCGCTCGTTTGAACATACGGTGCTCCTGGGTGTTTCTTATCGTTATGTGAAGGTTTCAACGCCAGGCAGGACCCGATTTGCGCCCACGCAACAGCGCTCAACACGGACGCGAACACAGGCGCGCTCGATGAATGACATGTGTCATGCGTCGTTCGAGGTGAGAATTGACTGACTGGCTTGTGAAACTCTTAAAACATTTCGAGAGGCTATTATCAAACGTGGTGAAAGTAGTTTTCGTGGAGGGATACGGCTTGTCGCCCCGGGGTATGGGCGATCACTGTTTTTGCATATCGGTGCGGCGAACTTTCATCATACTGACATCATTGGCAGTGTTCGGTGTCTGCCTGTATGTCCCGACAAGAGCAATGACTCATGAACGATCAAATCGAGCTGTATGGCGCCAACACCGGCAACAGTCTGCGGGCAGCGATCGCCCTGGAAGAATCGGGCATCGCCTACACGGCGCGCAAGCTGGACCTGTATGCACAGGAGCATCGCGGGCCGGTCTTCCTGGCGCTTAACCCGGCCGGGAAAGTCCCGACCCTGATCGATCACGGGACTACGCCGACGCTGATCATCAACCAGTCCAACGCTATCATCCAGTACGCCGATGCCAAGGTGCCCGGACGGCTGGCACCGGCGCAGCCGGGGCCTGAGCGCATTCGGGTGATCGACCGCTATTTCTTTTTCGTGACCGATGTCATCGCCCCCAGCCATGCCGCGTTTTTCCTGCGCCAGGCGGGGCAGGACAAGGCGGCGGCGATCCTCGACCTGCGGGTGATCGAGCAACTGACGTACTCGGAACGTTTTTTGACGGAGCAATTCATGGCCGGAGAGCAGTTCTCCATGGCCGACATTTCGGCGTTCACCATCGCCACCGCGTTCCGTGACCGGCTGGACTGGAGGCAACTGCCTCGGCTATCGCGCTGGTTCGACACTGTCGAAGCCAGGCCGGCGGTGCAACGTGGCCTGAATGCGTTCAACCATTGCTGAGCGGTCGCCATCACTGTAGGAGCGAGCTTGCTCGCGATGGTCGTTAACGATTACGCGTGTTTACTGACTAAACGCAGCGCTCTTGAGTCCATCGCGAGCAGGCTCGCTCCTACAGTGACGGTAATGTGCCGGGCATTTTCAGACGAACACGAAACGATTCGCCTCAGTCGGCGTAGCCGAACTTCACCGAACGGCTTGCCTGCGACTGGCTCCGGGTAGCGAGGCAGTAATACAACGGACACGTCACCACCAGCCCCACCAGCCACGACAGGTCCGCGCCGTCTACCAGATTGGCGTACGGCCCGACGTACAGTGAAGTATTGGCGAATGGCAGCTGCACGATGATGCCGATGAAGTAGGCAATGATCGCGTGCAGGTTGAAGCGCCCGTAGATGCCACCGTCAGCCTGGAAGATCGAGGCGATGTCATAGCGACGCCCCTTGATCAGGTAAAAGTCGATCAGGTTGATCGAGGCCCACGGCACCAACACCAGCAACAGCGCCAGGATCAGGCCGATGAACTGCGAAATGAAATTCGCCGAGGCACCCAGCGCCACCACGCAGCAACCCGCCAGCACGATGCTCGACAACACCACGCGCACCTTGATGCTGGGCGTCCACTGGCTGGCGAAGGTCTGGATCGAGGTGATGATCGACAGCACCGCGCCATACAGATTCAAGGCGTTGTGGCTGATGATGTTGAGCAGGAACAGCACCATCAGGATCGGCCCCAGCCAACCGGTGGACTGCTTCACCGCTGCCATCGCCTCGGTGCCTTCCGGGGTAGCCAGTACCGCCACGGCACCGAAAGTGAACGACAGGATCGTGCCCAGGGTCGCCCCCAGGTAGGTGGCGAAGAACGGCCGGGTGATGCCGATATCCGCCGGCAGGTAGCGCGAGTAGTCCGACACGTACGGCGAGAAGCTGATTTGCCAGATGATGCCCAGCGAGACCGTGGCCAGCCAGCCGGACAGGTTGAACCCGCCGCGAGTGAAGAAGTCCACCGGCAAGTCATGGGCGAAGATGTAGAGGAAACCGGCCAGCAAGGCACTGCCCATGACCCAGGTGCCGATGCGGTTGAGGGTGTGGATGAAGCGATAACCGATCACCCCGATGGCCGTGGCGCTGAGGGCTCCGATGAGAATGCTCGCTGGCACCGGAACCGACGGCGCAATGCCGACAATCGACTTGCCGGCCAACACGATGTTGGAAATGAAGAAACCGATGTAGATCAACGCCGCGAAGAACACGATCAGCAGCGCGCCATAGCGGCCGAACTGACCACGACTCTGCACCATTTGCGGAATGCCCATGCACGGCCCCTGGGCCGACGCGAGCGCAATCACCAGACCGCCGATCATGTGCCCGAGCGCAATCGCCAGCAGGCCCCAGAACAGGTTGAGGTGGAACACCTGGACCACCATGGCGCCGGTGACGATGGGCAGTGGCGCGATGTTGGTGCTGAACCACAGGGTGAAAAGATCGCGGGCCTTCCCGTGGCGCTCTGCGAGTGGAACGTAGTCGACCGTGTGATTCTCGATCAACGGATCTTGCCGGGACATCTGGGACATGTGCATGAACTCGAGTTGGTCTGTTCTTATCTTTGTATGAAGCCAAACCGGGGGGACTCTCTGGCCGCCCCTCAGATGCAAACCATATTATGGTATTCCAAACTTTAAACAAGACTGATCCGGTCTTTGAACACGCATCTGAACCGGCATCCTGCCCGATTCACGCCAGCCATTGATAGCTGAAAGCCCCGTAATCATTGAGTTTCCGACGAAAGACGTACGTTTATCGGTTCACCCAAAAAGACCTTGCAATCGATGTATTACGGTATACCATCAGACCTACAAACACATAAAAATCGCCTCACACCACCCGAGGACCCTCCAATGATCGATGCCGCCATCTACAAACAAGTCATGGGTTCGTTCCCGTCCGGAGTGACCGTGATCACCACCCTGGATGACGACGGGCAAATCGTCGGCCTCACCGCCAGCGCCTTCAGCTCGCTGTCGATGGACCCGGCCCTGGTGCTGTTCTGCCCGAACTACAGCTCCGACTCCTACCCGGTGCTGATCAGGAACAAACGTTTTGCCATCCACGTGCTTTCCGGCGGCCAGCAAAACGAAGCCTATGCCTTCGCGCGCAAAGGCAAGGACAAGGCCCAGGGGATCGAGTGGACGCTCAGCGAATTGGGCAACCCGATTTTGGCCAATGCCACGGCGGTCATCGAATGTGAGCTGTGGCGCGAATATGAAGGGGGCGACCACGCCATCATGGTCGGCGCCGTGAAAAACCTGATCGTGCCCCGCCAGAGCAGCGGGCCGCTGGTGTATTGCCACGGCAAGATGGGTGCCCTGCCCGTTCTGGCCTGATCGGCGGTTTCACGCACACCCTGTGGGAGCGAGCCTGCTAGCGAATACGATCTGCCAGGCAACAAGGATGTTGACCGACACGCCGCCTTCGCGAGCAGGCTCGCTCCCACAAGGTTGCACGCTGACCATACAGAAATATTTGCAGACATTTCGTATTATGGTATACCAATATTCAACGAGCCCGCAGTCGACAGGCCGATAACAAAAGATCCGAGGTAAACGTCATGAAGTTTTCCCTGTTCGTACACATGGAACGTTGGGACGAAAGCGTCAGCCACCGCCAGTTGTTCGAAGACCTGACCGAACTGACCCTGATGGCCGAGGCCGGTGGTTTCAGCACCGTGTGGATTGGCGAACACCACTCCATGGAATACACCATCTCGCCAAGCCCGATGCCACTGCTGGCTTATCTGGCGGGCAAGACCACCACCATTCACCTGGGCGCCGGCACCATCATCGCGCCGTTCTGGCATCCGCTGCGGGTGGCCGGCGAATGCGCATTGCTCGACGTGATCAGCAACGGCCGCATGGAAGTCGGTCTGGCCCGTGGTGCCTACCAGATCGAATTCGACCGCATGGCCGGCGGCATGCCAGCCTCCTCCGGCGGCCAGGCGTTGCGCGAAATGGTGCCGGTGGTGCGGGCCCTGTGGAACGGCGATTACGCCCATGACGGCGACATCTGGAAATTCCCGACGTCCACCAGCGTGCCCAAGCCGATCCAGCAGCCGAACCCGCCGATGTGGATCGCCGCCCGCGACCCGGACTCGCACAACTTCGCCGTGGCCAACGGCTGCAACGTCATGGTCACGCCGCTGATGAAAGGCGACGAAGAAGTCCTCGACCTGAAGAACAAATTCCAGGCCGCCCTGGACAACAACCCTGGCGTGCCACGCCCGCAACTGATGGTGCTGCGTCACACCCACGTGCACACCGCCGACGATCCGCAAGGCTGGCAAGTCGGGGCCAAGGCGATTTCGAAGTTCTACCGCACCTTCGATGCCTGGTTCGGCAACAAGACCACCCCGGTCAACGGCTTCCTCGCGCCGAGCCCGGAAGAGAAATTCGCCGGTCGCCCGGAGTTCGAACTGGAGAGCCTGCACAAGACCGCCATGATCGGCACTCCGGAAGAAATCATTCCGCGCATCAAGTACTACCAGGAACTGGGGGTCGACGAATTCAGCTTCTGGTGCGATAACAGCTTGCCCCACGCGGAGAAGAAAAAATCCCTGGAGCTGTTCATCAAGCACGTGGTGCCGGCGTTCCGCTGAATGCGCTGCCCCTGTAGGAGCGAGCTCGCTCGCGATGGGCGCCAACGATAACGCAGGTCATCTGAATGATCGCGTTGTCCAGAGTTTTTCGCGAGCGAGCTCGCTCCTACAGGTACGCTTTTGTCCTGTGGGAGCAGGCTCGCCCCCACAAGGGTCGATTCCAATGATGACTGGTCGTCTCCCATCACTCGCCCTTCCCTGCGGCGCCGCGCGGGCTTACCTGCGCGGTGAATGGACCGCTTCGCACCTGCATTTCAAGCGCCTGCGCGCCAGCGTTTCGGCCAAGCAGAACGGCTTCTGGCAAATAGTTCACTGAGTACACCCGAACAGCCAATCACGCACCCCGCGGCACGCCATGGCATGGCGCGTGCGGTGCATCGTGTTTCGCCTTTGATCAGGTTTGCCCAATGAACAATAACAACGCGCTGTTGATCATCGACATGCAGCAGGAGGACGGTTTCGTCCTGGAAAACTTCGACAGGGTGGTCGCCCATACCGCCGCCCTGCTCGATACCGCCCGCCGCCAGCGGATGCCGGTCATCTATACCCGCCACATCAATCAGGCCGACGGCAGTGACCTGCCCCACGGCGAACCCCTGGCCGCCGACGGTGGCCCCGGCAGTTACCGCGCCGGCACCCGGCAAGTGGAAATCATCGAGTCGCTGTCGCCACAGCCCGGTGAACTCATCATCGACAAGGGCCGTTACAGTGCCTTTCACCGCACCGACCTCGATGCCCGACTCAAGGCACTGGCAGTCGACACGCTGATCGTCTGCGGCGTGCTGACCGACGTCTGCGTGCTGACCAGCGTGTTCGATGCCTTCGCCCTGGGCTATCGCGTGCGCCTGGTCAGCGATGCCTGCACCACGACCACCGGGGCCGGGCATTATTCGGCCCTGCTGATCATGGCCAACTGGGTCTACTCGCTGGAAATCCTTACCACCACCGAATGCCAGCACGCCCTGGAACAGCGCGACTACCTGAGCCTGATCCCCGAGCGTCCGGACCTGTTTGCCCACCAGCCCCATGAGCTGCCCGGCACCATCGCCCGCCTGCATTCCCACCTCGTCCGGACTCAGGAGTGATCGCCATGCAAGTCGAAAAAAGAAGCATCGATTTCATCCCCGAGACCGAACGCCACGGCAAGCCGGGTTCGCTGTTCTACATCTGGTTCGGCGCCAACATGAACATCACCACCATCGCGTCCGGCGTGTTGCCGGTGGTGATGGGGCTCAACCTGTTCTGGAGCGCGCTGGCGATCATCGTCGGCTCGTTGCTGGGGGCGATATTCATGGCCTCCCATTCTGCGCAAGGACCGAAGCTGGGCATTCCGCAAATGATCCAGAGCCGGGCGCAATTCGGCGTGTTGGGGGCGGTGTTGCCGCTGCTGTTCGTGATGCTGATTTACCTGGGCTTCTTCGTCAGCAACACCTTGCTCGCGGCCCAGGCACTGGAGTCCGTCAGCCCGCTGCCGATGTCCGGCAACATCTACCTGATCGGCGCGTTGTGCTTCGTCGTCGCGCTCTATGGCTATCGGTTGATTCACCGCTTGCAGAAGCTGCTGTCGATCCTGTCGCTGGTGGTGTTCGTGGCTGCCACGGTGCTCGCCTTGCAGTTGCCGATCCCGGCCGAACAGTGGCTGCCAACCGGTTTCTCGCTGTCGAAATTCCTGGTGGCAGTGAGCATTGCCGTGACCTGGCAGCTGTCCTATGCACCTTACGTCGCCGACTACTCGCGCTACCTGCCGAGCAGCACGCCGACCGCCCGGGTGTTCTGGTACAGCTACGCCGGCACGGTCAGCGGCGGCGCGTGGATGATGATTCTCGGGGCGATCCTGAGCGTCGGCATCGGCGACTTTTCCAGCAACGTCGGCGGGCATGTCGCCGGTCTGTTCGGCGCCGGCGCGGTGCTGCTGTTCGCCTTCATCGTCTACGGCCAGGTGTCGATCAACGTGTTCAACCTGTACGGCGCGTTCATGTCGACCATCACCGTGATCGAACCTTTCGCCCGACTCAAGGTGACCCCGCGGGTACGCGCTGTGTTCATGCTGCTGATCAGCCTGGTGGCCACGGCCCTGTGCACCATCGGTCAGGACGACTTCATCAACTTCTTCCTGAACTTCATCTTCTTCATGAGCTACTTCCTGATCCCGTGGACGGCGATCAACCTGGTGGACTACTACTGCCTGCGCAAAGGCCAGTACCGGATTGACGACATCTTCGACCTGGACGGGATCTACGGGCGAGTCAACCGGATTGCCTGCGGCAGCTTCCTGCTGGCGATTGCCCTGGAAATTCCGTTCATGAACACCACGCTGTACGTCGGCCCGGTGGCCACGGCGCTGGACGGGGTGGACCTGGCGTGGATCGTCGGGCTGCTGGTGCCGGCGTTGAGTTATTACTGGCTGATGAAGCTTGGCAAGCGAGTGCCGATGCTGGAGTCGGCAGTCGACTAAATCTCAGGCAAAAAAAATCCCAGGCAGCTGATGGACGCCTGGGATTTAAAAATGCATAAACCGTGGTGGTGAACGCGGCGCGGATATTACGGAATATTTCACGCTGTAACAAGATATTTTTATTCACTATCCAGTTAATAAGCGCTCCAAGTCCTTAAATATCCACATATTTTCCAAGGACTACTAGAGGAACCAGCGATATTCCCGCGCGCTGATATCATGCAGAAATGCCAGATGATCCTGACGTTTGTTTTCGCAATAGACGTCCACAAACTCCGCCCCCAAGCCTTCGCGCAGTGATGCATGACTTTGCATGGACTGCACCGCTTCGAGCATTTCCAACGGAAAGTCGATGCCACTGCTGCGATCTTCGTTGAGCGGTGCAATTGGCTCGCGCTCCCCTTCCAGGCCTTGCTCCAACCCCACCAGAATCGCCGCCAACGCCAGGTACGGGTTGGCATCGGCGCCCGCCAGACGGTGTTCAATGCGCAGGTTCTTGAGGTCCGACTCCGGTATGCGCAGGCACGCATCGCGATCCTCGAAGCCCCAACTGGCGCGGGACGCGACGTTCACCGTGCCGCTCAGGCGGCGCATGGCATTGTGGTTCGGGGCAAAAATCGGCATGCAGTGCGGCAACACGTCCAGGCAACCGGCCACCGCATGACGCAGCGCTCGCTGGCCGTTCGCCGCCAACAGGTTGTTGCCGGCCTGGTCATACAGGCTGACATGCACGTGCATGCCGCTGCCGGGGTGCTGCAGGTAAGGTTTGGCCATGAAGCTGGCGCGCAGGTTGTGCTTGAGCGCCACGCCCCGGGTGCTGCGGCAGAACAGGGCGGCCCAGTCGGCGGCGCGCAGGCCGTCATCACAATGGCCGAAGTTGATTTCGAACTGCCCTGGGCCGAGCTCGGCCGTGATCACCGTGGCATCGACGCCTTGTTCACGCGCGGTCTCGACCATTTCATCGAGCACCGGGGCAAATCGCGACAAGCGTTCGATGTGCATGTTCGGCTGATCATCGGCATCGCCGGTCAGCTCGTCACGGGGAAATTGCGGCAAGCCTTCCTTCAGGCGGCTGTCGAACAGGTAGAACTCCAGCTCGAACGCCACCACCGGATGGATGCCCTTGCGCTTGAGCCGCTCCAGCACCTGCGCCAATACTTCGCGGGGTTCGAAGACAATTGGTTTTTCAGTGCCGTCGGAGGTGATCAGCATCTGGCCCAATGGCTGTTTTTCCCAGTTCACCCGTTTCAGCGTGCCGGGCACCAGGCGCCGGAGCGCATCCGGGTCGCCATCGTTGAAACAGTAATCACCGATTTTGAACAGCCCGCCCTGGGTGCCGAGCAGCACGCAGTTCTGCGGCAGCTTCAATGCACTGCCGGCAGCGACTTTTTCGAGCATTTCGATCGGGTAGCGTTTGCCGTAGAAATGCCCTGGAATATCCAGGCAGATCAGGTCGACGTAACGCACTTCGGGGTTGCAGTGGCGGAAGTTGCGAACCTCGGCCAGCAGTTCAGAGCACACAGCATCCATCGGTTTGTTCCTTGTTGTTATCAGGTGTAAACCCAGAGCACGCGGGTCGGTTGGTCGGACTGGTTGCCGTAACGGCAATGCGCATGGCTGGCCAGTTGAAAGCTGTCGCCGGGATGCAGGGTCACCGGTTCGTTGTCGTCGAGCCACAGGGTCAGCTCGCCTTCGAGGACATAACCGCCCTGCTCCGAGCTGTCCTTCATGTGCCGGTCGCCGCTGCTGGCACCGGGCTCCAGCCGGCTTTCGAGCATCGAGAACGAGGCGCGCATTTTTGGCGAAACGAGAATGTCGGTAATGCCATCGGCGTAGTACAGCGTGCGGCGCTCGTCCGGGCGGGTGACCCAGGCCAGGGCCATGGGTTTGGGCAGGCTGTAGAAATAGGTGGTGGGCACGCCCAGGGTTTCGCTGATGGCGGTCAGGTCCGCCACGGTCGGGCGCGACAGACCGCGCTCGACCTGGGACAGGAAACCGACGGAGCGACCGATTTTGTCCGCCAGTTCCTTCAGGGTGTACTTCTTGTGTTTGCGCAGGTCCTGGATCAGGATCGCCAGCGCCGAGATTTCTTCTTGCATGTCCATCTTGAGGATTCCGGAAAGTGTCGCTTCAAATACTATCGCGCAGTCGATACCAGGCCTTGCCGATGGCTTCCAGCGGCGCGGCCAGGTATTTGCCGCCGGGAAAGCTGCCGTTGTTCAGGCCCTGGTACAGGGACAGCTCGTCGGGTTGACCGAGTACCGCGTCGGACACCGCCCGCGCCGCGGCCAGTGTCGGCAGCACACCATGCCCGGAATAGCCCTGCATCCAGTACAGCTCGCCACGCCGTCCGATATCCGGTGTGCGCTTGAGGGTCAGGTCGATGTGTCCGCCCCAGGCGAACTCCAGTTCGACGCCCGTGAGCTGCGGGAATACGCGCTCCAGGAACGGTCGGGTCGCCGCGGCGATGTCCTTCGGCATCCCGCCCAGGTACGTGCAACCGCCGCCGAACAGCAGGCGGTTATCCGGGGTGCGCCGGAAATAGTCGAGCACGAACTGGTTGTCGGTCACACACACGTTGCTCGGCAGCAGCGCGGTGGCTTGCTCCGTCGTCAGCGGCGCGGTCGCGACCTGATACGTCCCGACCGGCAACACGCAACTGGCCAGTTGCGGGTCGAGTCGATCGAGGTAAGCGTTGCACGCCAGCACCAGCACATCGGCGCGAATACGACCGCGCTCGGTGGTCACCACAAAGCCGTCGCCCTCCTCGCCATAGCTCAGCGCCTTGCTTTGCTCGTGGATGCGGCCACCGGCCCGTTCAATCGCATCGGCCAGGCCCAGGGCCAGTTTCAGCGGGTTCAAATGCCCGCCCTCGGGATCGAACAGGCCGGCCTGATAACGCTCGCTGGCAACCCATCGCGGCAAATCGCTGCGCTCGATAAATTGCAGTTTGTCGTGGCCCCACTTGTGGCTCGCCTCGTCTTGCCACTCGGTCAGCAGCCCCACTCGTCGCGGCATCACCGAGGTCCAGAGATGGCCGGCGCGGTAGTCGCAGTCGAATTCATGGCGACCGGGCAAATCACGCAGTTCGCGCGCGGCCCAGCGCATGCCGTCCCACAAGCGCCGCGCCCGTTCGTATCCCAGCGCCGCTTCCAGCGGTGGCATGTCGCACGACCAGCCGAGAATCGCCTGCCCGCCATTACGCCCGGACGCGGCCCACGCCACCCGGCTGGCTTCGAGCAAGGTCACACGCTTGCCGGCCAATGCCAGGCGCAACGCGGTGTGCAAGCCACTGAAACCGGCCCCGATGATCAGCACCTCAGTGTCTTGCTCACCTTCCAGTGCGGCTCGTTCAACCAGACGATCGGCGCAGGAATGGGCGTAGTAACTGGCGACATGCCGGGTGGATTGCTGAAACATACGGCCTCGTGAAATTTTTTATTTGTAATTTCATGAAAAAATACACGGTAAATTTCACACAGGCAATCATGGCGTAAAAAATCCCGCTCAGGCGAACCCGAGCGGGATTGTTTTGTTCCGGTGCGATATTCGATTCAGGCCACGGGAATCATCGGGTCCGCCGAAGCCAATGCCGTGACACGGTCAGCCGCTGGCGGGTAAATCCACTGGGTGTTGATCTGCGTCTTCAATGCCTTGGCTTCATGCTTGACCAGCTTCACCTGACGGTCCCAGCCCTCGGTGTAGACCGCACCCCAGGCGCCCAGATCGAGGCAGGTCACGTATTTCGGCTGGCTGTACGGCGTCGGGTCGACACCGAGCATCTGCGCGGCGACGTTGTTGCCGGCATGGCGGCCCAGCGAAATCGCGTGCTGGCAGGTCATCAAGGCGTAGTTGCCGATCTCGTCACTGGCCGCGTAGGCGACGTCGCCGGTGGCGAAGATGTCGTCCTGGCCAATGACCTTCAGGTGGGCGTCGACATGCAGACGGCCCAAGTGATCGCGTTCGGCCGGAATCTGCTCGGTCAGGGAGCTGGCGCGAACGCCGGTGGTCCAGACCACGGTTTTGGCATCGATACGCGCACCATCGGACAGGGTCACGCCGTTGGCATCGACCGACACGACCGAGGCGTTCAAGTGCCATTTCACGCCGGTCGCCACGCTGGCCTCGACGATCGACTCAGCAATTTCCTCACCCATCGAGCCGCCAACCTTGTCGCCGCGGTCAACGATGATCACATTGATGTCGGCACGGTCGCCGAAGATGGCCCGCAGGCGGGTGGGCATTTCAGTCGCCGTTTCGATCCCGGTGAAACCGCCACCGGCCACTACCACCGTATTGCGTGCGTTGCTTTCTGGCTGATTGGCCAGCGCCTTGAGGTGGTTTTCCAGGCGCACGGCCTGTTCGATCTGATCGACGTCGAACGCATGTTCGGCCACGCCCGGCGTGTTCGGTGAAGCCAGGCGACTGCCAGTGGCCAGAACGAGTTTGTCGTAGCTGCAGACTTGCTGGGCACCTGCGGCATCGACATAGCCGACCTGCTTTTGCTCGACGTTGATGGTCTGCGCCGCGCCCTTGATGAACCTGACCCCTACAGCATCGAACAGATCGCCGATCGGCGCCGCCAGTTGGTGGGCGTTCGGCTCGTAGAAGCGCGGACGTACACGCAGTTCCGCCTGAGGAGCCAGCACGGTCACTTCAACATCGTTGTGACCGTGAATGTCGAACAGACGCGTGGCACTCAAAGCGGTCCACATGCCACCGAAACCTGCGCCGATCACCAGAATGTGCTGTTTCATTTTTAACTCCAGAGGATAAACAAGTGTTGTCGATCGTGATGGGTCACGCTCATCGGGAGCGGGCATGAGGCCGGTGTCTTTCGAGAATCGCTCACCTGTGCCGCTCGAACAACTACGACTGTATTGATCCTAGTTAAATCCTGCAACTCGTTTTTTTTGATGACCGCCATCGAAAGCCTCGACGCCTTCTCAGAAAAGGCTCAAGAACGCGCATAACGCCGACATTTCAAGCTGCAAAAGAAAACTCAGGACGCGACGCTTCGTTGCCCGGCTTGCTTTCGGCTGTTAGAATTGGCGACTAATCAAGTCGGAGATCTGTATGTCTCTTTACAGCGCGGGTGTCGAGTACGGCATCCACTGCCTGCTTTTTCTCGTCGGCAATGGCGGCGACTCTCGCGAGGCGAGCGTGCGTGACCTTGCCGAACTGCAAGGCGTTCCCCTGGACTATCTGGCGAAAATCTTCACCAAACTGGCCAAAGGCAAACTGGTGGTCGCCACCGAAGGCATGCGCGGCGGCTTCAAGCTGGCCCGGCCCGCTGACGAAATCACCCTGCTGGATATCGTCAACGCCATCGACGGTCGCAAGTCGATTTTCGATTGCCGGGAGATCCGTGGCCGTTGCGCCGTGTTTGACGGTGCCCCGCCTGCATGGGCGCTGGACGGTCCGTGCGCGGTCAATGGCGCGATGATGGTTGCGCAAAAACGCATGGAAGAGGCCCTCGCCCAACAGACCATCCTGGACATCGCCAGGAAACTCGGGCGCAAAGCCCCGCCGGATTTCGGTGCAAAGGTGGAAAACTGGATGACCGAGCGCCGGGAACGCAAAAGTGCCGCCCAGGGCAGTGAGCAACTCATCCCGACGACCGACCTTTCCGACTGACCCACAAAAAAAAACCGGATGCACGCCAGGCATCCGGTTTTTTTCACGCTCCCGCGCTTACAGGCAGTCACGCACGATTTGGCGCAAATTGCCGGATTTGGCCCAGGGTGGCCCCTGATACAGCGAAACCCGGCTGCCATCCTTGTACTTCACGATATCCAGTACTTCATCGGCCGTGATCACGCTGGGTGCGGTGATGCGAAATCCGTTGGATATCGAAACCTGGGTCGTATTCGGTACTTCCTTTTGCCAGGCAGGCAAAACACAGGCTGCATACTCTTTTGGCGCCTTCGCGCTGTGCTTGCTGACATTCGGCTCGCCCGGAACCAGCGATGCCGGCAACGAACACCCGGCCAGCAATGCCAGCGCGACTCCCCCCATCAACATCCGCATGCTGTTTCCTTGAATTCGAAATAAGAAAATGTAGCTTGCCGTCGTCCGTACAGCCATCCCGACGATTCGGCGACTGTCATTGATATCGCTTCTCTCGGTTAGTTCCCCGACCAAAGGAAGCCCGGCTGATTCAGACGAACACAACATCCGGCAAACAGGTCTAAAATTCCGGAGTGCAGTATTCAGGAGGTCATCATGTGGCTTAACGAATCGGAACAGCAGCTTCGGCGTGATCTGCAAGGGCTTGCGTCAGATTTGCGCTGGTCGGCAGTGGAGCTTCTGCGCATAGAGGAGCAATTGCGCCTGCTTGGAAGCGAGGCCGACGCACAAGCCGTTAAAAGACTGTGTTCTCTATTTCAGGGCGATGAAGCAAAACTGTCCGGCTATGCCGAGGAAGTGAAAGCCAAGGTCATTAGCCGCAACAAGACTCAATAGCGGGAGCGCTGCCATGAACAGGCCTCTATTCACGCTGGTCGTTGCACTGACCGCGTTGGCAGGCTGCAGCACCAACTCGATCTACCAGGACCAGCCGCTGGTCGCGAAAGTCAACACTGGCATGACTCAGGAGCAAGTCCGGCAAATCGGTGGCCAGCCCCTGGCAGTCACCGATCGCACCGTCGAACCCGGTACCTGCTTTGACTACAGACTGACTCAGCCCGGCCATCAGCAGTCGTACAACGTCAGCTTCGACGGCCGTGGCATGGTCGACCACAAGAGCTTCATGACCTGCGCGGAATGGAGCCACATGCAGCAAAAAGCCCGGGAACCGGCCCGCAGCGGCGGCGGCGGCTATTGACCCAGCCCCATACCGCAAAAGCCCCGGCGGACCGGGGCTTCGAGCCTGTTGTCATTTGGCCTGGTGGCTGCGCGCAGGCCGGGTGGTTCGCGCCCTGTAGCCGGGCAGTGCCGCGGCAAACGCCAGTGCCTCTTCTCGACTGTCGAACGAGCCAAGCCGGTCACCCTGGGTGCATACCCGCCAGGGGCCGTTGTTCACGCTGAGTACGTCGTAACCGTTCATGTGCATTTTGTTCAACATTGGAACGCTCATAGTCACCTCCTCCTGGGCAGTGTTCTCAGGTTGACTTGTTTACCTTACACCCACCCTTCTGTGAAATACCGACCAGATGTCGCCATGGAAATTCCCGATTTCATTGCACCTGGACCCTAGCCCTCGGCCAACGCCATCGCGGCCCTGTCGATCAAGGCCGCCACTTCGGCGGGCATCGACGCCAATGACGCGTGGCCGGCATTCAAGGTCAGAATCTCCCGGGCGTTCAACCGTTCGGCCATCCATTGCTGGTTTTGCGGCGCGATCATCCGGTCTGCGCTGGAAACCTGATACCACGATGGTTTTTTCTTCCAGGCCACGGTGCTGATGGTGTCACCAAAGGTGCTGGCCAGCGGCGCTTTCTGGGTGAGCCCCATGACCAGCCCTTCGGTCGCCGGCAGGTCCTGGCAGAAGCTTTCGTGATAGAGCTCGGGCTTGACCCACAGGTATCCGTCGCTGTCGGGCGCCAGGTTGGCCGCCGCTGCAGGCAGATGCCGTTGCGTAATGCCACCGGGGCTTTCGCCGGCGTCCGGCGCGAAGGCGGCGATGTACACCAGCCCAACCACATTAGGCAAATCACCCGCTTGCGTGATCACCGCACCGCCATAGGAATGCCCCACCAGCAGTACCGGCCCCGGCACCTGGGCGACCATCTGGCGCGTACGCTCGGCATCCTCGGCCAGGGACGTCAGCGGCAACTCGACGGCACGAATGTGCGTGTCACCCCGGCTGAGCAATTTGACGATGACCTTGTTCCAGTGGGCAGCGCCGCCCCAGAATCCATGGACCAGCACGATCGTGGGTTTGACACTCATCATCATGTCTCCGATTGCGGATGGGGTTGTCAGTCGCTTGCGTCAGCCCTGATCGCCGCCGCCCACGGGCATGACCATGCCGGTGATATAGGACGCTTCGTCGCTGGCCAGAAACAGAATAGCCCCCGCCTGCTCATCCAGCGTGCCGTAGCGTTTCATCAAACTGCTGTCGAGGGTCTGGTCGACGATCTGCTGGTACCAGTGTTTTTCCTGCTCACTCTGCTCGGCACCGTTGCGCGGTATGCGTCGCGGCGGTGCTTCGGTGCCGCCAGGTGCAGTGGCGTTGACCCGCACGCCACGACCGGCGGTTTCGAACGCCAGACAAGCGGTCAAGGCATTCACCCCACCCTTTGCCGCACCGTAGGGCACGCGGTTGAGACTGCGGGTGGCGATGGAGGAGACGTTGACGATCGCCCCGCTGCCCTGCTCCAGCATGAACGGCAGCGCCGCATGGCAACACCACAAGGTCGGGAACAGCGAACGGCGTACCTCGGCCTCGATCTGCGACGCTTCATAGTGCTCGAACGGCTTGGCCCAGATCGTGCCGCCGACGTTGTTGATCAGCACGTCGAGACGACCGAATCGCTCGACGGCGGTTTGCATCACCCGGCAGCATTCCTCGTATTGCTCAAGGTCGGCGGTCAGGGCCAACACCTGGGTGGCCGGCGCCAGGTGTTGCTGCACTTCGAACACCAGTTCGGAACGATCCACCAGGATCAGCCTCGCCCCTTCCGCGGCCATACGCTCGGCCACCCGCCGCCCGATGCCTTGGGCGGCGCCGGTGATCAGTGCGACTTTTTCGTGAAATTTGTTCATGGACACCTCAAATAATTCCGGCCAACCAGGAATATGCAGGCCAAACCCGGTCCTGTGTCGGGCACCGAGTTTGTATATGACTGCTATCAACTGTGGGAGCGAGCCTGCTCGCGAAAGCTGTTTCACAGGCAACATCGATGTTGAATGTTCCGGCCTATTCGCGAGCAGGCTCGCTCCCACATTGGGTATAAGTGCGCAGCTCAAGCCGCGCTGGCGGCGAATTTCTCAAAGTAGAAATTCGCCGGCTTGATGCCCTGCTCACCAATGTACTTGCTGACCGCCTCGACCATCGGCGGCGGGCCGCACAGGTAGACGTCGACGTCGCCATCGTTCAAATGTTCTGGCTCGATGTGCTGGGTCACATAGCCCTTGAGCGGGTGCTGGCTCTCGGGGCTGGCCACGCAGGCGCTGAAGGTGAAGTTGGGGATGCGCGCGGCAAAGGCTTCGAGGCGGTCGATTTCCACCAGGTCGAAATCGTGGGTCACACCATAGATCAGATGCAGCGGGTGATCGCTGCCCTGCTCGGCGATCTTCTCCAGCATCGCGGTGAACGGCGCCAGTCCTGTGCCACCGGCCAACAGCAGCAACGGACGGCGAATGTCACGCAGGTAAAAACTGCCCAACGGTCCGGCCAGGCGCATGCTATCGCCGGCCTTGGCCATGCCGGTGAGGAAACTGCTCATCAAGCCGCCCGGCACGTTGCGGATCAGGAAGCTGACCTCGCCATCGCGCTGCAACGAACTGAATGAATAGGCACGGGTCTGCTCGCTGCCGGGAATCCCCAGGTTCACGTATTGCCCCGGCAGGAACGCCAGCTTGCTCAAGGACTCGCCCTTGATCGACAGCGTAATGGTGCTGTCGGACAACTGACGCACGGCGCTGATGGTCGCGTCATAGCTGGCCTGGCGGGTACGGCAAACCTCCGAGGACGTCGGCACCCGCACCACGCAGTCACTGCGGGCGCGCATCTGGCAGGTCAGGACAAAACCCTGCTCGGCCTCTTCAGGGCTGAGGGCGTCTTCGATGTATTCCTCGCCCAGATCATAGGTGCCAGCCTCGGCAAAACACTTGCAGGTGCCGCAGGCGCCGTCGCGGCAGTCCAGCGGGATGTTGATGCCCTGGCGGTAAGCGGCGTCGGCCACGGTTTCGCCGGCATTGGCGTCGATGAAACGGGTGACGCCGTCTTCAAAATTGAACGCGATGGAATGGGTCATGACGGCCGCCTCACAAGTGGTAAACATCGATGACCTGACGAACGTAGTCGTTCTTCAGGATCACTTTCTTGGCCTTGATCAACGGGTTTTCACCGCGCACATCGAGGGTGTAGAAACTGCTGCCGAAATAGCTGTCGACGGTCTTGTACCGAAAACTCAGGGTGTGCCAGTTGAAGCGCACCTTGCACAGTCCGTCGGCCTGTTCGAGCAGCTCGATGTTGCTGATGTTGTGAGACGTGCGGGTGTCTGGCACGCTGGCGCTGGAGCGCTCGGTCTTGATGCGGAAGATGCGGTCTTCCAGGCCGGTGCGGTTGCCGTACCAGATCAGCGAGATTTCCCGCTGCGGGTCTTCGGTCAATTCGTCGTTGTCGTCCCAGGACGGCATCCAGAACGTTGCATCCGGGGCATAAAGCTCCAGCCACTCGTCCCACTGCCGGTCATCGAGGTAACGCGCTTCGCGGTAGAGAAAGTCGCGCACGGTATCAAAGGCAATGCTCATTGCACGTCCTCCACGGCGATCAACTTCGACTGCTCGGCGGCCAGGGCCTTGAGCATGGTCTGCTGCCAATACTTGTGTTGCAGCACGAACAGGCCTTCGTCTTCGGTGCGCACGCCGCTGAGCAGCGGATGCAGGTCGATTTCCCTGGCTGCCTCATCGGCGCCTTCGATCCAGTGCTCGGCGCCACGGGACATGTCGTTCCAGGTGGTGACGCTGCCCTGGTAGCTGGTCTGGCAGGCACGGAATTCCTCCAGATCGTCGGGTGTGGCCATGCCGCTGACGTTGAAGAAATCTTCGTACTGACGAATCCGGCTGGACCGCGCGTGGTCGCTTTCACCCTTGGGGGCGATGCAGTAGATGGTGATTTCCGTGCGATTGACCGAGATCGGCCGGGCGATGCGGATCTGCGAGCTGAACTGGTCCATCAGGTACACGTTGGGGTACAGGCACAGGTTGCGCGAGTTCTCGATCATCCAGTCGGCGCGAGCCTTGCCGAAGTCCCGGGCCAGCTCATCGCGACGTTCGTACAGCGGACGGTCCTCGGGGTTGGCCCAACGGGTCCAGAGCAACATGTGGCCCTTGTCGAAGGAATAGAAACCGCCGCCCTGTTTGGCCCAGCTGCCGGCGCTCATGGTCGGATTGCTGTCGCCGGCTTCGCGCTGTTTGCGCTGGTTCTGGGTAGCCGCGTAGTTCCAGTGCACCGAGCTGACGTGGTAGCCGTCGGCGCCGTTCTCAGCAGTGAGCTTCCAGTTGCCTTCGTAGATATAGCTCGAAGAACCGCGCAGCACTTCCAGGCCATCGGCGGACTGGTCGACGATCATGTCGATGATCTTCGCCGACTCGCCAAGGTGCTCGACCAGCGGCAGCACATCGGCCTTGAGGCTGCCGAACAGGAATCCGCGATAGGACTCGAAACGCGCCACGCGGGTCAGATCGTGGGAGCCTTCGCAGTTGAAGCTCGCCGGGTAGCCCGCCTGGGCCGGATCCTTGACCTTGAGCAGCTTGCCGGAGTTGTTGAACGTCCAGCCGTGGAACGGGCAGGTGTAGGAACTCTTGTTGCCGGACTTGTGCCGGCACAGGGTCGCGCCGCGATGGCTGCAGGCATTGATGAACGCGTTCAGCACACCGTCCTTGTTGCGCGCGATGAAGATCGACTGGCGCCCGATGGTGGTGGTGTAGAAATCGTTGATGTTGGGAATCTGGCTTTCGTGGGCCAGATACAGCCAGTTGCCTTCGAAGATGTGCTGCATCTCCAGATCGAACAACCGGGGGTCGGTGAACATCTCGCGCTTGCAGCGATAGAGGCCCTGTTCGGGATCGTCTTCAAGCAGGGAATGCAAATATTCGGGTCGCAGGGTCATGGCCGCCGCCTCCATTGTTATTGTTCAGGCAGGGCCATGCTAGGACGGGGGATCAGGCTGGAATATCCGCTGGGTGCAGACCTTTATCCGTTTTGTGCAGGGGGGATTTCAATACTGAATTTACTGGCCTCTTCGCGAGCAGGCTCGCTCCCACAGAGGTTCTGCAGCGGACACAGAATCACTGGATGGCACAAATCCAATGTGGGAGCGAGCCTGCTCGCGATGGCGTCAGGTCAGGCGGCATCGATGTTGAAGGCCTCAGTGCCGGCGCTTGAGGGTATCGGACGGCAATTCGCCAAACTGTTTGCGGTAGCTGTCGGAGAATCGTCCCAGGTGCAGGAAGCCGTAGTCCATCGCCACTTCCGTGACGTTGCGCACGTTGCAGGTCGGGTCGCTCAGGCAGGCATTGATGCGTTCCAGACGCTTCTGGCGCAGGTAGTTTTTCGGCGTCAGGCCGGCATTGCGTTCGAACAGGCCATACAAGGAGCGCAAACTCATGTGCGCCTGGCGCGCCAGCTCCTCGCTGTCGATGTCCCGCTTGAGATTGCTCGCGATATAGTCGGCAATCGCTTCGAAGGTGGCGGCCTGGGAACCAGGTTCGAGGCGGCTGATGTTGGTTTTCATCAGGCTCAGCATTTTGCTGGTGATGATCTGTGCGTAATGCTCCTGCACCCTGGGGATCTGTTCGGTGGCCTCGGCTTCCTGGCAAATCATCGCCAGCAGGTTGACGAAACCTTCCAGCTTGCCCAATTGATAGCGGTTCTCCAGAAACCGTACGCCCTGCCCCGGATACTGCCAGCGCTGCTCATCGCAAACCGACTCGAACAACCGGGTGGGGATCTTCAGGATGAATTTTTCGCAATCGGCGGAATACGTCAGGTCCACCGGATCATCGGGATTGATCAGCAGCAGTTCGCCGGGGGCGAAGTAATGCTCCTGGCCATGCCCGCGCCACAGGCAATTGCCGCGCAGCAACACTTGCAGGTGATAGATGTTCTCCAGTGCGCCCGACGTCACCCGCACACTCGCGCCGTAGCTGATCCGGCACAGGTCGAGGCTGGCGAACTTTCGATGGTCGAGACTGGCCAGTGGCTGTCCCGTACGGGGCATGAGGATGCAATGGTTGCCGACGTGCTGATTGACGTAGCCCGACACCGCGTAAGGGTCGGCCTGGTCGAACACCCGGCTGCGCTGACTCAATAGTTGAGCTTGCATCATCAGGTCACTCTCGTTTTTGTTATCGGTTGCGTCGGTCCATTCTAGAACAGTGCGTCTGTGGCTTGAGATATTTCCGGCCAGTTGCACATCCCCCATTGTGGGAGCGAGCCTGCTCGCGAAAGCGGAGTGTCAATCAACGTTGAAGTTGAAGCTGACGCCGCCTTCGCGAGCAGGCTCGCTCCCACAGGGGTCGAACATTTTGCGATATCAGTCCTCGAGTGCGCGGACCCGTTCGTGGCGCTGTTGTTCCTCGGGCTGGGCGGACGACTGCAAGGTGAAGTCGAATTCGATTTCGGCAAAGCGACCGCTTACACCATGGGCTGCCGCACGCTGCTGATCGTCGCTGAAGGTGATCTTAGCGATCAGTTCGTCGCGGGTGGCATAGGCAAAGTCATCGTGCAGGTACTGATCGCCGTCGAGGTTGATCTGGGTCGTCAGGTGGCGGTGATCCGGTGCGGAAATGAAGAAATGCACGTGCGCCGGGCGCTGGCCATGACGGCCCAGTTGATCGAGCAGTTGCTGGGTCGGACCGTCCGGCGGGCAGCCGTAGCCCGACGGCACGATGCTGCGGAAACGGTAGCGGCCTTCAGCGTCGGTCACGATACGGCGACGCAGGTTGAATTCCGATTGCGCGGTATCGAAGTACGAGTAGGTGCCGCCGGTGTTGGCGTGCCAAACGTCGACGACAGCGCCGGCCAGGGGTTCGCCAGCGGTGTTGAACACGCGGCCTTGCATGAACAGGGTCACCCCCGGATCGATGCCATCGTCAAGGCGGGCTTCGCCGACCGACAGTGGCGCGCCCGCCACGTACAGCGGGCCTTCGATGGTACGCGGCGTGCCGCCGGACTTGCCGGCCTGTTCGTCTTCGGCGTCCATCAGCAGGTCGAGGTAATGTTCCAGACCGAGACCGGCCACCACCAGCCCGGCTTCCTGGCGCGCACCCAGTACGTTGAGGTAGTTGACGGCTTTCCAGAACTCTTCCGGGGTCACGGCCAGGTCTTCGATGATGTTCACCGAGTCACGCAGGATGCGGTACACCAGCGCCTTGGTCCGTGGGTTGCCGGCGTCATTGAGCAGGCCGCTGGCCTCTTCGAGAAATTTCTGGACTTCGGCAGTGTGGGAAATCTTGACGTTCATTTTGCAGGGTTCCTCATCTTGTAATTATTAGCGTAGCGGGCTGAACCGGCTGGGCTCAGCGGTCATCGTCACGGATGGAAGAAGGGTGCCGGCACATCGCGTCGATTTCGATGGCCATGTACGGGAACAGTGGCAATTGCATCAGCAGGTCATGCAGTTCCTGAACGCTGTCGACATCGAACACGCTGTAGTTGGCGTAATGCCCGGCGATGCGCCACAGGTGGCGCCACTTGCCCTGCTCTTGCAGGCGCTGGGCCAGGGCTTTTTCGTCAGCCTTGAGCCTGGCGGCCGCTTCAGGATTCATGTCGACCGGCAGGTTCACGGTCATTTTTACGTGGAACAGCATAATGCTCTCCTCAGGCTTGATGAATGGTCTTGTCGCGGCGGAAGAACGCCAGGCGCTCTTCATCCAGGCTCAGGCCCAGGCCCGGCGTTTTCGGCACGTGCAGTTCAAAATCGCGATATTCCAGCGGTTCGCTGAGAATGTCTTCGGTCAGCAGCAACGGGCCGAACAGCTCGGTGTCCCACGCCAGTTTGTTCAGGGTGACAAAGGCATGGGCCGAAGCCATGGTGCCCAGGCCGCCTTCGAGCATGGTGCCGCCGTACAGGGCGATGCCGGCCGCTTCAGCGATGGAGGCAGTGCGCAGCACGGCGCGTGGGCCACCGTTCTTGGCGATTTTCAGGGCGAACACCGAGGCCGCGCCTTCGCGGGCCAGGTTGAACGCATCTTCCACGCTTTCGATGGATTCGTCGGCCATGATCGGCGCCGGGCTCATGGCGTTCAGGCGGGCCATGCCGGCGCGGTTGTTGCGCGAGATCGGCTGTTCGATCAGGTCGATACCGTTGCTGCCGAGGATTCGGCAGGCACGTATCGCGACGGCTTCGTCCCACGCCTGGTTGACGTCGACCCGCACGCTGGCACGATCACCCAGGGCTTTCTTGATGGCAATTACGTGGGCGAGGTCGCGATTGACCTCACCGGCACCGATCTTCAGTTTGAAGATGCGATGGCGGCGCAGATCGAGCATTTTTTCCGCTTCGGCGATGTCTTTTTCGGTGTCACCGCTGGCCAGGGTCCAGGCCACTGGCAGCGAGTCGCGAACACGGCCGCCGAGCAATTCGCTGACGGGCAGGCCGAGACGTTTGCCCTGGGCGTCGAGCAGCGCGGTTTCGATACCGGACTTGGCAAAAGTGTTGCCACGGATGCTGCGCTCCAGACGCAACATGGCGGCGTTGACGTTGCCGCTGTCCTGGCCGATCAACAGCGGTGCGAAGTGCGTATCGATGTTGGTCTTGATGCTGTCCGGGCTTTCATTGCCGTAGGCCAGGCCACCGATGGTGGTGGATTCGCCGATGCCTTCGATGCCGTCGGCGCAACGCACGCGAATGATCACCAGGGTCTGGTTCTGCATGGTGTGCATCGCCAGCTTGTGCGGGCGGATGGTCGGCAGATCGACGATGATCGTCTCGATCGACTCAATGGCGGTTGCTAGCATTTCGATACCCGTCAGGTTCTTGAAGTTCTGAGTTGGATTCTCATACGGCTTTTTCCGGGCGGCCAATATAGAATTGGTCTGGCTTGATACCTTAAAGGTATTCAATTGAAAATCCGGAGGCTCCATGGAACTGCGTCACCTGCGTTACTTTCAGGTGCTGGCTCAAACCCTCAACTTCACTCGCGCCGCCGAGCGCCTGCATATTGCCCAGCCGCCGTTGAGCCGGCAGATCCAGCAACTGGAGGACGAATTGGGGGTGATGCTGCTGGAGCGCGGCCGACCGCTGAAGTTGACTGACGCCGGGCGGTTTTTCCATGAGCACTCCACCGCCCTGCTCGAACAATTGAACAAGGTCTGCGACAACACGCGGCGTATCGGCTCGGGTGAAAAAACCTGGCTGGGTATCGGCTTTGCGCCGTCGACACTGTATGGCGTGCTGCCGGAACTGATCCGACGGTTACGCAGTGGCGAGCCGCTGGAGCTGGAATTGGGTCTGTCGGAAATGACCACCCTGCAACAGGTACAGGCATTGAAGGCCGGGCGCATCGACATTGGTTTCGGCCGAATCCGTATCGACGACCCGGCCATCGTCCAGACCGTGCTCACCGAAGACCGCCTGGTCGCCGCCCTGCCCGCCGGGCACCCGTTGCTCGCAGGCCCCATCAGCCTGCGGGACCTGGCGAAGGAACCCTTTGTGCTGTACCCCGGCAATCCACGGCCGAGCTACGCCGACCATGTGATTGCCCTGTTTGAGTCCTATGGCGTGAGCATTCACGTCGCGCAATGGACCAACGAGTTGCAAACGGCAATCGGTCTGGTGGGGGCAGGAATCGGGGTCACGCTGGTACCGGCCTCGGTGCAGTTGCTGCACCGCGACGACATCGGCTTCACCCCGCTGCTGGAAGACAACGCCACCTCGCCGATCATTCTCAGCCGACGGGTGGGCGATGTGTCGCCGGGGTTGAACCATTGCTTGCGGATGATTGATGAACTACAGCCGCAAGGCTGATAACGATCAACCCGCAAAGGCCCGGCGCCCTGCCTTTATCCTGGTACGCAACTCGCCGACCAGATCGGAGACGACGCGCACACTGGTCAGTTCGGCCGTCGAAACACCGCTGACCAACAGCTCCACCCGCCTGGTGACAGGGTCGTAGACTTCGATGCGCAGCAGTCCGAGGCTCTCCGTGCATTCGCACGACAGCGGCGCAAACCCGGACTCTACGATGCTGCAAAGAACTGAAATCGGAAGCATGGCCGGTCCCTCGGGCAACAGTCATTTCGATTGGATCCGTTTCAGCATAGATACGCTTTGCCGATTCCGCACCGGAACTCATTCGCGATGAGTGTTGTCCAGCTCTGATTCCTGCACGTTTCTAATGGGTGTTAGCGCCCCAGATCCAGTTCCAGAACCCCGGCAACTCGACCGGCTGTGAATCGTCACGCACGGTTCGCGCCATGGCGGCCCGCAGCAACGCGGCCTGATCCTCGTAGAATGGCTTGTCCGCGGTCTTCACCCCGGTCTCCCGGGCGCTGTCGAGCAGTATCTGCAGGTACTCGCGGGTATGCCGGGCGGTATAACGGTTGAGGTCGTGGAAGGTCACCACCACCGGAATCACGCCATCGACCACCGGCAATTCGCCACGAGCCATGCGTTCGCGTACCTCAGACATGGAGCGCAGCATGTGCGACCGGCGGCGGGGGCTGGCGTTGAAGCCCCAGATCTTGCCGTCATTGGCGCTCAAGTCCGTCAGCAGTACATGCAGGCCATGCTGCTGATAGGCGGCGAACGTGCGCTTGTCGTAGTTCCAGAATGGCGGGCGCAGCAGGATCGGGGGGGCGCCGGTGATCGCCGCGATGTCGGCGCTGCCATCGGTCAGGGCCTGTTCCAGCTCTTGCGGCTCCAGCGAGCGATGGTTGGTGTGCCAGGGCGTCGCCGTGTGGAAGCCCAGAATGTGACCTTCGGCGTGTTCGCGCCGCATGATGTCCCGGCCCAACTCGCTGCCGCCGGCTCGCGGTGCGCGGGTTTGCACGAAGAACACGGCCTTGATGCCCGGTTGCAGCGGGTTTTGCGCCAGGCTCTCAAGCACTGTGATAGTCGGATTCCACCAGCTCGACGCGCTGGGGCCGTCATCGAAGGTCAGCAGAAACCGGATGGGGGGTTGCTCGCGCAAACGCTGTTCGGTCTGCGCAGTCATTTCAATCGGTGCTGCAATACAACCCAGCAGACCCACTGCCAGGGCGCACACCGTTAAACATTTCAACAACTGTTTCATCTTCTGCCTTGGGCCAGACCATCACGGTCAATACTTCAACTGGCACGAATCCTTCGCCCGTTCATCCGTCGTCAGCCCGCATCAAGAGGGCGAGCCGAGGTTGGATAAGGTACACAGAGTTTGGTTCCAGTACTTGCCAGCCCGTTTCGTCGCCACCGGCTAAACTGAAAAAAACGCTCAAGCAGAGTGTCAGGCCATGTGCGGACGACTGTCGCAATACCGTGGAATTCACGACTTCGTGGCGGTGCTGAGCATCCCCGACGCGCTGGTCAACCGCGTCGGCAACGAACCCCTGGCGCACTATAACGCCGCGCCCACCACGCAACTCGCCCTGTTGCACCTGGAGAATGAGCGGCTGCACGCCGACGCCGTGTGCTGGGGTTGGCGACCGCACTGGGCGACGGATCGCGTGGCGCCGATCAATGCCCGGGTCGAGAAAGTCGCCCATGGCCCGTACTTCCGGGCGATCTGGCCCCATCGCGCAATCTGCCCGATCGATAACTGGTTCGAATGGGTCGACGACGGTAATGGCAACAAACAACCGTGGCTGATTCGGCGACGGAACCGGGCGCCGGCTTTTTGCGCGGCCATCGGCCAGTACCCCATCGGCGGAGCCCCTCACCGGGAGCATGACGGTTTCGTCATCCTGACGGCCGACAGCGCGGGCGGCCTGCTGGACGTACATGACCGACGCCCGGTGGTATTCTCGCCGGAGCTGGCGCGGGAATGGCTGGACCCGGCCACGCCCAAGGAACGGGCCGAGGAAATGGCGCTGTCCCAGGGCGAGGCCAGTCACGTATTCGAGTGGTACAAGGTCGACAAGGCCGTTGGCAATGTCAGGAACCAGGGCGCCGCGCTGATCAAAGAAGTTCCATGAACTGATCAGTAACGACCGTTGTGCATACAAACTGAAATGCCACAACGGCACATGACAAGGCCCCGCTCAAAGGCGTAACGCTGCTGTAGGAGCGAGCTTGCTCGCGATGGACGTTAACGATTACGCGTGTTTACTGGCTAAACGCGGCGCTCTTGAGTCCATCGCGAGCAAGCTCGCTCCCACAAGCAGCATTACGCGCAATGGCGGGGCTCTGTTGTATTCGCGTGCCGCTCAGAACTTGCGGTCAGGCTCCGAAAGTTCCTTGCCGTCGTCAGGATGCTTCCAGTCCGGTACCGAACGCTTCTGCTGCTCAATCTCTTCTTCCGTGGGCTCGTCCTCTTCTTCTTCCAGATCCGGACGCTTGGGGTCATTGGCCATGTTCACCTCTCTTCCTGAAGGGATCGGTCATCCACTTTAAGCGTAGAACAGTTTGCGTCGACCGGCTCACAGCCACCAGCGCAGCAAAAAGAAGAAGCCCATGCTCAACAGCATGCTGAGCAAGGTGTTGCGGGTGTAGAGCACCAGGCCGACGGCCACCAGTGAGCTGATCAGATAAGGGTTGTCCCACTGCAGGTTCAGCTGTTTCTCCGGCATGAACACAATCGGCCCGCAGATGGCGGTCAACATGCCCGGTACGGCAAACCCGAGGAATTGCCGGGCATTGCTGCTCAGGCGCACCGGCAGTCGCGGCTCCAGAAAAACATAGCGGTTGAGGAACACCAACACGCCCATGCCGACAATCACTGCCCAGACCATCATGTGCGTCCACCGTAGAATTTATTGCAGACAAAACCGGCGGTCATGCCCGCCAACCCCGAGAGCACCAGCGCCGAGCCCCATTGCCAGTAGCTGAACAGCACCGAGCAGAACAGCGATACCGCCACGCACACCACCGTCGGCACGTTGCGGACCACCGGAGTGATCAGGGCAATGAAGGTGGCCGCGATGGAGAAATCCAGGCCCAGGTGTTCGAGACCCGGAATGCTGCTGCCGAGCACAATGCCCGCCAGGGTGAACAGGTTCCAGGCGATGTAGAACGTCAGGCCCACGCCCAAGGCGTACCAACGGTTGAATTGCTGCTTGTCGTGCTGGCTGGTCAGGGCGAACAACTCATCGGTGAGTAGAAAACCCAGGCCAGCACGCCAGTGCCCCGGCAACGGTGAAATCACCGAGCGCATGCTCATTCCGTACAGCAGATGCTGGGAGGTCAGCAACAACGTGGTGAGCAGAATCGAAAAGATCCCGGCACCGCCCTTGAGCATGCCGATGGCCACCAGTTGCGCGGCTCCGGCAAACACAATGCTCGACAAACCCTGGCCTTGCAGAGGCGTGAGGTTGGCCTCGATGGCCATGGAACCGGCCAGCAGGCCCCAGGGCGCGGTGGCCAGGGACAGCGGCATGATCGCCGCAGCGCCACGCAGAAAGGCACTGCGCGGCATCATAGAGTTGGACATGACGTTCTACAGACAGGGAAAGACCCCAGACTTTGCCAGCTATGGCGGCCAATGGCTTGAACAATCTTGCTCACTGATACGACTGCGTGCCATTCATCGGCTGGCCGCTTGATTCGCTAAAGTGACAACAACATGATGGCGCTGCATTTTCATCGAGGCAGGCCCTTCATGAGTTCAATGGAAACCGACAGCGACGTTTATAAAACCCTGCTTGAGTCAACACGGGCGATTCCCTGGCGCATCGACTGGAAAACCATGACTTTCAGCTATATCGGGCCACAGATCGAGGAACTGCTGGGCTGGAAGCAGGACAGTTGGACTTCGGTCAACGACTGGGTCGAACGCATGCACCCGGATGATCGCGACTACGTGATGGACTTCTGCGTCTCGCAATCGCGGGCCGGTCTCGATCACGAGGCCGACTATCGGGCGCTGACCGACAGCGGCGAGTACGTGTGGATTCGCGATGTGGTGCACGTGGTGCGCAAGGACGGCGAAGTCGAAGCGCTGGTGGGTTTCATGTTCGATATCAGCGAGCGCAAGAAAACCGAAGAACACCTGATCCGCCTGCAAAAGCAGCTCGAAGAATATTCCTTCCAGGACGGCCTGACCGGCATCGCCAACCGGCGCATGTTCGATACCGTGCTGGAACGCGAGTGGAGCAATGCCCAGCGCACGGGCTCACCATTGTCGGTGATCGTGCTGGATATCGATTACTTCAAGCAGTACAACGACCATTACGGCCACATCAAGGGCGACGAATGCCTGCGCCGCGTCGCGCAAACCCTGTCCCTGGCGGCGAACCGGCCACGGGATTTCATCGCCCGGATCGGCGGCGAAGAGTTCGTCTGGCTACTCCCGGAAAGCGATGCCGAGTCCGCCAGGCTCGTGGCGCACAAATGCCTGCACCTGATTCGCCAGCAGCAGATCCCCCATGAGTTCTCGAACGTGTCGAACCTGCTGAGCGTCAGCCTGGGCGTCGGCACTACCGCCGCTTCTGAGCATGCCACGGCGCTGGAATTCGTCGACCAGGTCGATCAATTGCTCTACAAGGCCAAGCACATGGGGCGGATGCGTGCCGAGTTCGCTGATTTTCGTGATTGACAAACGGCGCACCGGCTTTTAAAACTGGGCGCCTCACTCAGGGTGTAAGCAAGTATGTCCGCAACCTTCAACTTCAACTTTTCCGTCTTTGGCTTGATTGCCAAGGCGCAAGGTTGCGTTGCGCACACCCTCAAATCGAAGAAACAGTCGCTCATGTGACCGGGGCGCGCTGTCCCGTCAGATGAGCTGACAGGACATTGAGCGCTACGGACCACCCTCCCCTTGCTTACTCTCCTTCTACGCTCCTGACGGTGACGAAATCGGTCAATCATCAGGAGAAAGTGCATGTCCGCGTTTCAAGGTATCTGGGTTCCACTGGTCACACCGTTCCAAAACGGCGCCATCGATTTCGTCGGCTTGCGGCGGCTGGTCGGCCATCTGCTGGAAAAAGGCGTCGACGGCCTGATCGTTTGCGGCACCACCGGCGAACCGGCGGCGATGGGCAAGCATGAGCAACTGGCGGTGCTCGATGCGGTGCTGGAACAGGCGCCAGCGCAACGGGTGGTCATGGGCCTGGCGGGTAACAACCTGACCGAGTTGTTGCAGTTCCAGAGCGAGATTCTCAAGCGCCCGGTGGCTGGCCTGCTGGTGCCGGCGCCTTATTACATCCGCCCGTCCCAGGCTGGCCTGGAGGCGTTCTTCCGCACGGTCGCCGATGCCTCCAGCGTTCCGCTGATTCTCTACGATATCCCCTACCGTACCGGCGTGGCCTTCGAACAGGCGACCCTGCTCAACATCGTCGCCCACCCGCGCATCGTTGCCATCAAGGATTGCGGAGGGAATTTTTCCAACACCCTCGCCCTGCTCGAAAGTGGCCATGTCGACGTGCTGTGCGGGGAAGACAACCAGATCTTCAATGCCCTGTGCCTGGGCGCCAAAGGCGCGATTGCCGCATCGGCGCATATCCATCCCGAACTGTTCGTGCAGTTGCATCGGCAGATCCGCGACAACCGGTTGGCGGACGGCCGCGCCACGTTTTTCCGTTTGCTGGCGCTGATCAACAGCCTGTTCCTGGAACCCAAACCGGCCCCGGTGAAAACCGCGCTGGCCCTGCAAGGCTTGATCGGTGACGAACTGCGTGCGCCGATGCAACGCAGCAGTGAATCGATGACCCTGCGTTTGAAAGGCGTGCTCAGCGCATTGGGCCGCGACAATCGATAGAGCGCCCGCCACCGGTCCGAGTACCATGGAGCGATTCGTTCAGCCTTCAGGGGCACCGATATGCTGTACCGGATCGCAGCCGACGGGCTGATGCTGTTTCACTTGTTGTTCATTGTGTTCGTGTTGTTCGGCGGGTTGCTGGTGCTCAAATGGCGCCACCTGATTTGGTGGCATCCGCCTGCGGCGCTGTGGGGCATGGCAGTGGAATTCTTCCACTTGCCCTGCCCGCTGACCGACTGGGAAAACCGTCTGCGCCATGGGGCCGGGCAATCCGGCTATGGCGGTGGATTCATCGAGCACTATCTCTGGCCGGTCATCTATCCCGCCGGCCTGACACCCGGCATTCAGTTGGGACTGGGCGCCGTGGTGCTGGTGATCAACGTGCTGGTCTATCTTCGATTGATCCGGCAATGGGCCGCCTGAAACTTCAACCATCCGCCAAGGACTGAACACATGCTGTCGACCGAAGACCTGGCCCTGCTCGAGGCCATCCGACAAACCGGCAGTCTGTCGCGGGCGGCGGCCCACCTGGGCAAGGCGCCGTCGACCGTGTCCTATGCGGCGCGGCAACTGGAGGAGCGATTCGATGCCTTGCTGTTCGACCGCCGCCGCTACCGCTTGCAACTGACCCCGGCGGGCGAGTTGCTGGTCAATGAAGCAGCGCGGCTGATGCAGGACGTCTCGCGCCTGACCCAACGGGTCCGGCAAGTCGCCAACGGCTGGGAGAGTCGCTTGTGGATCGTGACCGACGAACTGCTGGAGTTCGAAACCCTGATCCCGGTGATCGACGAATTCGATGCGCTGCAATCGGGCGTACCGCTGCGCATCACCCAGGAAGTGCTCAAAGGGGTCTGGGAAGCCCTGCGCGAAGACCGCGCGGACCTGATCATCGGCGCCACCAACGAACCTCCGGCAATCGCGTCCTTGCGCTGGATGCAACTGGGGGAAATGGAATGGGTGTTTGCGGTGTCGCCCAAGCACCCGCTGGCCAAGGCCAAAGGCCCGATTACCCGGGCCATGGTCGCGCAGCACCGGGCGATTGTGGTGGCCGATTCGTCCAGAGTCACCGAAGGCAGCACCTATGGCGTCACCGGGGGACAAGCGGTGCTGGCCGTGCCAACCATGCACGCAAAAATCCTCGCTCAATGCAATGCGCTGGGGGTGGGTTGGCTGCCGCGACACCGGGTTGGCTCGCTGCTGAAAAACGGCACGCTGGTTGAAAAGCCGATGGCCGACCCGCGCGAACCGAACATCCTGTACGCCGGCTGGCGTGGCGACCATGACGGTCGCGCTCTGGGCTGGTGGCTGGAGCAGCTTGAAAGGCCCAACCTGGCTACCCGGCTGGTGCAGGGAACGGACCGCTTTGCCTGACGCCTGACATTCAGTTGGCGATCACACTCATGTTGCGCCCACTGGCCTTGGCCACGTACAGCGCCTTGTCCGCCGCGCCAATCAGGTCTTCGGGGCGAACCTGGGAAGCGGTATTGCTGGCACACACGCCAATACTGACGGTCACGCTGCCTTGCGGGCTATCGCTGTGGGCAAATTCAGCCTGCAGCACCGCGCGGCGGATTTTCTCCGCCACCAGAAATGCTCCCACGTAGTCGGTGCCGGGCAGCACCACGGCAAACTCTTCGCCACCATAACGGGCGGCCAGGTCACCGGGGCAGTTGATGTTGTCCGTGATGATCGCACTGACCTTGCGCAAACACTCATCACCGGCCACGTGGCCGTAGCGATCATTGAACGGTTTGAAATGATCGACATCAATCATCAGCAGCGCCAACCCGGTCTGGCTGCGCCGGGCTTGTCCCACTTCGGCATCGATGAACGCGTCGAACTGACGCCGGTTGGCCAGCCCCGTCAGTGCATCCTTGAGGGCCAGGCATTCGAGGTTGCGATTGACCTCCAGGAGCTTGTCCTGGGTATCCAGCAACTCGACCTGCACCAGATTCTGCTGCTTCATCAATTTGATAAGCCGGAACCCAAGCATCCCGAGAATACCCAGCAACAACGAGACGATGCAGATGCTGAGCAGGGTTTCCCGGCGCCAGCTGGTCAGCACTTCATGCTTGTTCAATGCGGCAAAAACGATCAGCGGATAACCCTCGACCCGGCGGTACCCCGTCACCCGCTCGACACCGTCGATGACCGATGTGATCGTGGCGGTGCCCGCATCGCCCTTGGGCAACAATTGGGTGAACAACGGGCTTTTGGCCAGGCTGGTGCCGATATCCGCCTCCTTGAAGGGTCTGCGAATGACAATGCTGGCATTGTCGGCGATCAGGTTGATCACGCCGTTACTGCCCATGTCGATGCTGTCGTAGAGTTGCAGGAAGTGGCTGAGGTAAATCGACGCCAGTGCCACGCCGGCAAAGCTGCCATCGGGATGATTGACCCGGCGCGATACCGTCATGATCCATTCACCGCTCGAACGGCTCCTGATCGACGGCCCGATATGCGGCCCGCGGCTGGGGTTGTCGCGATGGAAGATGAAGTATTCGCGGTCGGCGTTGTTGACGCCGGATTGGCCGGCACCATTGGAATTGGCGACCCACTGGCCTTTTTCGTCGAAAACGAACAGGCCGTGGAGCTGGCTCAACTCGCTGCGCTGGGCATTGAGCAATTGCGGCAACCGGGACCGATCCATACCGTCGTGCTCCAGACGATCGACCAGAGTGAACAACAGCGTGTCAGCCTGCTTGATCGTTGCCTGCGCTTGCGAAGCCAGGGTCTGCGCAAGGTTGGACATCGCCACTTCCTTGTCATGCAGGTGGTACTGGCGTGAGCTCCAGGCTTCCCGGATCACGATAACCACCATCGACAGGCACACGGCGACCAGCAGGATCACTGCCGAGCGGACCTTGAGCCGGGGCACCGCTGGCCGGAGCATTTCAATATGATCGTTGATCGATGGATGTCCCATGGTGCTCCCTGAGTGCCTATGACCGGACGAACCTTCCTGATCGCCGTTTTTGCTCACTATGCCTGATCCAGGCTCGCAATGATGCTAGCGCGACGCCTGCTTCAGCGCTTCCAGCCACGCCGGATCCAGTCGCATCTGCCCGGTATCGATACCCTGCGCCTGCATCCGTTCCTCGTGCTGATCCATTTCGCGGATCAATTGGCTGTGGTCACTGGAATTGCCGTCCAGTTGATGCATCTGGTTCAACCCCAAATGGTAGAAACGCAACAGTTTCATGGCAATCGGATCACCCTGTTCCACGGCCGCCGTTACATGATGCATGACATTGGTGATGCTCATCAGGCTGCGCTTGAGCTGCCAACCGTAGACCGCCGGCGCCATCCATTCCTGCTGCCAGAACACTTTGCGCATCAGCACGGCCATTGCCAGCACCGCAACAAATACGCCACCGACGTTGAAGCGCAGATTGTCGCCCCCCGGTGCGCCGAACAGAGCCACCGCCGCCGTGGACAGGCCCATCGCCAGCGCCAGAAAGATCAGGGCAATGATAAAGGTGCTGCGCCGCGTCTGCTGCCGGTAGGTATCGGCGTTCATCGGCTGGATTTCGAACATTGCGTCGGGTTTCCTGAGCTTCAATGGTAAAAAGGGGTCTGAGGCAAAAAGACTGCGGGCCATTATCGCCTCTGCGAAGGATTTAGCTATGCTGGAGCTCCTTTTCATCTTTTCATCGTCAAGCGGGGGACATGGCGAGACCACGCAGTTCGTGCCATCTTCTTTCATGAATACACATTATTCGGATGCCATTCGTGGTTGCTGTGTGAATGGCATCGTTTTAAGGATCATTGAATGACCCAACGCCAAGTTATCAACGCCTCCGTCAGCCCCAAAGGCAGCCTGGAAACGCTCTCGCAACGGGAAGTCCAGCAATTGAGCGAAGCCGGTTCCGGCAGCACCTACACCCTCTTCCGCCAGTGCGCCCTGGCCATCCTCAATACCGGCGCCCATGTCGACAACGCCAAGACCATTCTTGAAGCCTATAAAGATTTTGAAATCCGCATTCACCAGCAGGACCGCGGTGTACGCCTGGAACTGCTGAACGCCCCGGCCGACGCCTTCGTCGACGGCGAAATGATCGCCAGCACCCGGGAAATGCTGTTCAGCGCCCTGCGTGACATCGTCTACACCGAAAACGAACTCGACAGCCAACGCATCGACCTGAGCAATTCCCAGGGCATCAGCGATTACGTCTTCCACCTGCTGCGCAACGCCCGCACCCTGCGCCCCGGCGTCGAGCCGAAGATCGTGGTGTGCTGGGGCGGGCACTCGATCAACACCGAAGAATACAAATACACCAAGAAAGTCGGCCACGAACTGGGCCTGCGCAGCCTGGACATCTGCACCGGTTGCGGCCCGGGCGTGATGAAAGGCCCGATGAAAGGCGCGACCATCGCCCACGCCAAGCAGCGCATCCACGGCGGCCGCTACCTGGGCCTGACCGAACCCGGCATCATCGCCGCCGAAGCGCCGAACCCGATCGTCAACGAACTGGTGATCCTGCCGGACATCGAAAAACGCCTGGAAGCCTTCGTCCGCGTCGGCCACGGCATCATCATCTTCCCGGGCGGCGCCGGGACGGCCGAAGAGTTCCTGTACCTGCTCGGCATCCTGATGCACCCGGGCAATGCAGGCCTGCCCTTCCCGGTCATCCTCACCGGGCCGAAACATGCCGCGCCATACCTGGAACAACTGGATGCGTTCGTCGGCGCCACCCTGGGCGACGCCGCCAAGCAGCACTACCAGATCATCATCGATGACCCGGCCGAAGTGGCGCGGCAAATGACCCAGGGCCTCAAAGCGGTCAAGCAGTTCCGTCGCGAGCGCAACGATGCGTTCCACTTCAACTGGCTGCTGAAAATCGACGAAGGCTTCCAGCGCCCGTTCGACCCGACCCACGAAAACATGGCCAACCTGAAACTCAGCCTCGACCAGCCACCCCATGAACTGGCCGCCAACCTGCGCCGTGCTTTCTCCGGCATCGTCGCCGGCAACGTCAAGGACAAGGGCATCCGCCTGATCGAAGAACACGGGCCATACCAGATCCGTGGCGACGCGGCGATCATGCAGCCGCTGGACCTGTTGCTCAAAGCCTTCGTCGCCCAGCACCGCATGAAACTGCCAGGCGGCGCGGCGTATGTGCCGTGTTATCGGGTGGTGGCATAACGAATTCAGTGTGAGAGCGCCAACCTGAGCTTTACCGTCGCGAACCGCAGTGAAAGCTGCGGTTCGCGGCACTCTATGGAAAGAAAAAATGCGCCAACGCAATTCCGCCAGACTGCTGGTGATCAATCCCTCGCAACAGGTTCTGCTGTTTCACTTCCAGCACACAAACGATGCCCTCGCCGGCCAGAGCCACTGGGCGACACCCGGTGGTGGGCTCGAGCAGGGTGAATCCTTTGAGGCTGCGGCGGTTCGTGAACTGTTTGAAGAAACGGGCCTCCAGGTCGACACCATAGGTTCGAGCATTGCCGATCGCAGTTTTCCAATGATGCTGCCGAGCGGTGAAACTGTGCTATCTGTTGAGCGCTATTTCGTGGTTCATACCGACAGTGAACGCCTGTCCCGTGAGGGGTGGACGGCTCACGAGGTTCGAGTGATGGCGGACCATAAATGGTGGTCGGTGGCAGAGCTGCGGGAGACCGGTGAAACGGTGTGGCCGGAGCAGTTGATCCAGATGCTGGAAAACGTCTGAAGATCGTACAGACATCCCCAACCTCAGTGGCGAGGGGGCTTGAAGATTTTCGTTAGATGCCAGGCCGCCTTCGCGAGTAGCCTGCTTGCGATGGCGGAGTGTTGGGCGATGTTTTTTTACTGGTGTACATATCCATTGCTGCGGTAACGGCGGCTGGCGGTTCCGCCCTGACGGCGGGTTACTTGTAAAAGCCCCAAGTAACCAAGGGCTCTTGCCCCTTTCGTTCGGCCTCTCGAGGGGGCAAGAAGATCAAAAGCCAAAGCCAAAGCGAGGCGGCCTGCTGGCCGGCCTGATCGCGATTGAACGTGTTCCTCTGTAGGAGCGAGCTTGCTCGCTAAAAACGCCGGGGCACCGCGGGCATTCAGACAGCCCGCGTCATCGTTGACGTCCATCGCGAGCAAGCTCGCTCCTACAGAAGAGAGGAGCAGGCCGAGCGTTAGCTCGCCTGCCGCTCTTGATCTTGATCCACCCGCCCCCTCGGCAGGCTGAGCGGAGGCGTTCATCCGGGGATGGGCGCGTAGCGCCGTTCGACGCAGTCGAACTCATTGCATGTAGGTCAAGCGAAGCGGACCGGAGGGCAATGCCCCCGGATGAATGCCGGAGCGAAGGAACCCCGAGCCCAAGCGAGGGGCCGGACGTTCGGGGCGAGCGCTTTTTTGCTTACTTTTTTAAGGCGCTTGTTAAAAAAGTGAGTCGCCGTAAGGGCGAAACCCTAAGTGGCCGTTACCCAAAAAACGGATATGTACTCAGTCAGGCCACCTTCGCGAGCAAACCCGCTCCCACAGAAGAGCAGAGCAAAAGCAGATCGGCGTACACAAATGCCGCCAGCCAGCGACGATTCATGGCTGCAAAGCCTGGGGCCCTGTGAACTGTGCTTTTGGTGGCCCCGCGTTTTCCCCGAGGGAGGCTTTCTCGGCCACGAACTGCCAGTCCTTGTAGCTGGCCATGCCATTGAAGTCCGACCACTCACTGGGAAAGTTCACCTGCTTGAGCGGCTTCTCGGTGGACGGGCAATACACACCGCTGATGCGTCCGTCGATACCGCGAATCAGCTCCCATTCACCACCTGTCATCGGCTCCGGGTACAACTGCCGGATATGGTGCTTGGCCGTCGGGAAACGCTCGTCCTGCAACAGGTCCGCGAGTTCTTTCGGGTACATGGCCACACCGGGCGAACTGCGGTAATAGCTGCGCAGCGCCTGGGCATACTGCGTGCCGACCCAGAGCAACTGGTTTTCGCGATCCCGGCGTGCGGCGGTGGCCCACAACTCGCCGGCACTGGCCAGGCCCATGCCCATCACGACGATCAGAAACAGCACACCCAGGTAGGTGAAGCCGTCCTGGTCCGAAGGCTTACCACTCGGAATAAAGGCTGCCATCACGCGCCCTCCCGGTCGCGCCGCTCTTGATATTGGCCACCCCGCCCGCCACGCCATCCGGCGGCGCGACCATGACCCAGGTGTCCTTGCGCTCGGCAATCGGATCCAGCGGCTGGTTGCGCAGGTAGCGCAGTTCGACCAGTTGTTCAATGGAATCGGGATAACGTCCGGTGTCCCCGTAGTAGTGATCCAGCGCCTCGCGCATGGACGAAAGGCTCTGGCGCAAGGTGGTCTCTTTCGAGGCCTCCAGGCTGTTGAAGTAGCGTGGCAAGGCAATCGTCATGAGGGTCGCGATGATTGCCATGACCACCATCAGTTCAATCAGGGTAAAACCCTTTTGCCGACGCATATGCTCACCACTCTCGATAGGCGATGCCGTTGAGACCCTTGCCCCGGGCCTTGGAGTAAACGTCAAAGACGTCCTGGCCCTCCCGTGGGTTCTCGGCCGAACTGTCATAGGAACGCAGGCCCCAGCCGCCATCGTCGTCACGCTTGACGGTGGCCAGCGGGTCACGGGGGATGCGTCGCAGGAAATAGAACTTGGCACCCTTGGCGCTGCGCACGTCACGCACGCCGTCGACCAGCACTTTCAGGTTCGGCGGGTAGCCGCTGCTGTCGAGCGTCTTCTCGATGTAGCCGGCATCGAAGGCGCGTTTGTAAGCGTCGATGGCATCGCGGATCTGGTACAACGAGGTGCGCATTTCCTGCTCTTTGCCCCGGCGCACCACGGTCTCGGTCAGCGGTGCGGCCATGCCGGCCAACAGGCCGACCAGGGCGAGCGTCACCACGACTTCGATCAGGGTAAAACCGCGTTGCGAGGCGTTCATGATCAAGGCTTCCCGACGGTAACTGTGGTGGCGATCGGTGCGCTCATGGGGTCGCTCGCGGGGGCGGCCTGAACCGTGGTGCTCATCGAGCGGTCCGGTGCCTGGATGTGCATGCTGGTTTCGGTGCCGGTCGAAAATTCCATGTCCGACGGGCTCTGGTACGGCAGGTTGCGCACGATCCGCGGGGTGATCGACAGCACCAGCTCGGACTTGCTGACGTCGTCCTTGTTGCTGCCGAACAGACGGCCCAGGCCAGGAATGTCGCCCAGGCCAGGGATCTTGTTACCGCTGGCGCCATGGTCGTTGCGCACCAGACCGGCGAGGATCTGGGTTTCGCCATCATGCAGACGCAAGGTGGTCTGGGCGTTGCGGGTATCGACCTGGACCGGAATGGTGCCCTGCGCGGTCGGCGTCAGCGGCGTGGCATTACTGACTTCCAGCGCGACCTTGATTGCCACTTCGTTGTTCAGGTGCACGATCGGTTGTACTTCAAGCTTGAGACCGACGTCGAGGTAGGTCACGCTTTCGGTGATCACCGGGCCCTGGGTCGAAGGCACCGACGTGGCGCTGATGATTGGCACCCGCTGACCGATGTGGATGCGCGCCTGTTCGCGGTTGCTGACCCGGATCACCGGGCTGGCCAGGGTGTTGATGTCTTTGTCCTGCGCATTGATCTTGGCTTGGGGCGATGGATTGATGGTAATCCGGCTGGAGTCGATACCCTTGAGCTGATCAAGAATGGACACTGGCGACCCGTCGCTGTTGATCACACCGAAGGTGTTGGGCCATTGCAGGCCGAGGTCGAGAATGCGTTGACGGGCAACCTCCATCACTTCCACTTCCAGCACCACTTCCGGGTTGGACTGATCCTGCGATTGCAGGAGTTTTTCCGCCATGCGCACCGCGTCACCGGTATCGCGCATGGTCAGGGTGTTGAGGCGTTCGTCAACGAACACGTCGCGGGTCTTGAGCATGGTTTTGATCATGTTCAGCGCCGTGTTGGCATCGATGCTGGTCAGGTAGAAGGTGCGCATCACCAGCTCCTGATAATCCTTGAGCTTCTGCGGCGAATCCGGGTAGATCAGCAAGGTGTTTTCATTCACCACTTTCTGATGCAACTGATTCTGTTGCAGCAGCAGGTCCACGGCGTCTTCGATACGTACGTCACGTACGAAGATCGTGGCTTTCATGTCCGGGCGCAGATCCTTGTCGAAGATGAAATTCAGGCCGGCGACCTGGGACAGCACTTCGAAAATGGTCTTGAGGTTGGCATCGCGAAATTCCAGGGTCACCGGCCGATCAAGGCGCGTGCGCAGTTGCGGGTATTGCACCACGTTGCGGCTCTGCACCAGGCGGATGCTGGCTTGCAGCTCCAGGGCACCTTCGTTGTTCGGGTCCAGTTCGAGAATCTGTTTGACCTGGCGGTCGGCACCGTAGATATCACCGCGACGCAGGTCGCCACGGGCCAATTCGAGTTTCTCGTCCATGCTGCGCAGGTAGTCCAGCTGGTGCAGGGCATCCTGGGCACGACGGTTGTGCGGTTCGATGGTCAAGACCCGGCTGTAAGTCATGCGGGCCCCGGCGAAATTACGCTGGGCCCGGTCCATGTCGGCCTGGGTCAGCAGCGCCGTCACGGCGCGGGCCCGACCGCTGTTGAGGGCCATGTGCAGATCGGTATCGCGAGGGTTTTCACGCAACCCCTGTTCGATGCGGGCCAGACCGGCTTCGTACTGGCCGGACTCCATCAGGGCAGAAGCTTCGTCCCTGGCAATCTCCGCCGAACTGCATGCGGCCAGCCCCGCACACAGACAAAGGCTCATCAGCAAACGGGATTTGTTCATTCCGTACTCCCCACAGACAAGGTCTGCGCCAAATGCAGAGGCAGGTAGACCAGGCTCAGTTCCGCTTTGGAAATCCGCTCGATCCGCCAGGTTTCGTCGATTACATCCCCTTTGCGCACGACGTAGATTTTTTCGCCGTTCTGCAAGAACACCTGCAGATCGGAACGGTCATCCAGCCTGCCGACAAACTGGAAGGGCAACGGCGGTGCAGTGGGGGTTTGCACCACCGGATTAACGATTTCCGACTGTTCAGTGACGGTGCCGGTGCCGGGGGCCGGTACCGCTTTCCAGCTGCGGGCGGCGAACAGGTCGCCGGCCGGGCTCAGATCCTTGATCGGCGTCACCGCAGCGGCAGTCGATGCCGCCGCCGATGCGCCAGGGGTCTTGTCTCTGGTTGGCGTGGCTACGGTGGCCACCGCGGGTTCGCTGTCGTCAGCCTGTTTGAAGTATTCGGGGAACCAGGCGAGCGCTGCCGCTACACCGAAGAACGCCACCCAACCCACCACTCGTTTGGTATTCATCATGACCTCGACAGGTAAAGGGTCATGCGGATCCGCCCGGTCAGGTCGGTATCGGCGATGTTCTTGCGCTGGAACTCCACATCCTCCAGCACCACCGCCGGCAACTGGCCAAGCAAGGCGTGCAGGAAACGCCGCAGTTGCGGATAGCTGCCACGTACTGGCAGCAGGATCTGGTAGCGGGCCAGGTGTGTCTTGGGGTCCACGCCCAGGGAGTACTCACCCCGGGACAGGGTGATGCGCTCCTGGGCGGCCAGGGCATAGATCTTGTCGATGGCCACAGTGGCCTGAGGCTGGGACGGCAGCTTGCTGCGGAAATCGTCGAGCTGGCGCTGCGGTACAACCGGTGGAGCCACGGTGCCGTCTTCGACCTTGGCCAGGTACTCGGTGGCTTCGCGGGTCTGCTGGTTGAGGTTTTGCAGCGACTCCCAGTCCGGCAGCAACCCGAGCAGGCCATAGCTCAGTGCCAGCACCAGCATGCCCAGCCCTGCCAGCCCCGGAACGCCCAGGCCTTGCAGGTATTCGTGGACGATCAATTTATGGATTTGCATCGCCGATCTCCCAGGTAGCCGACAGGTTGAACTGCACCGGGTGTTCCGGCACGTTGGCGACAATTTCGTGGTTCAGCAGCGACACATCGGACAGTTCGCCGCTGGCTTCGAGGCGGCGGTGGAATTCGAGCATGGCGTCCAGGTCCAGCGCCTCGGCGCTGATCTGCACCTGGCCTTTGCGGGCATCGGGGGTCAGGCTCAGCAGGGCAATGTTGTCTCGCGGCATGGCTTCGAGGGTGGCGAACAGGCGCTCCCAGGGGCGGCGCAGTTGCTGCGAGACCTTGCGCATTTCCGCCAGGTTCTGTGCCTGCTCGCGGATCTGCGCCGGGGTCAGGCTGACCTTGCTGCCGTTATCGCCGGTGAGCACCCGCTGTGTGGTTTGCAGGTGGCCTTGCTGTTGTTCGGCCTCGTTGCTCAGGTGCTGTTGCACCAGCAGGCAAGTCAGTGTCAGCACCACGCCACCGGCCAGCAGGCTCCAGCCCAGAGGACCTGCACGGTGGCGCGGCTGAAAGTCGAGCATCAGGGGGCGCATGTCAGGCCACCGCCCGGGACATGACGTACAGGCAATCGCGTACGGCAGTCCGGTCCTCTTCGAGGGTGCGCAGAAGCACACCGGGCACGTCAGGGTGCGAATCGATGCGCGCCGGTGCGTGCAGGTAGACATTCAACGGTCGATCGCTGGTGGATGCCTGCAACTGGTTTTCACGGCCGATCAATGCGCTCAGCGCAGCATCGCTGTCGCTGCTGCCCACCGAACGCACCGAGACCCAGCGCCCCTCCCGGGCCAGCAGCAACACGCTGCGTACCGGTTCAGCGACCACGAACAGGAAGTCTCCGGCATCAAGGCTTTGATCGAAATGGTTGAACGCCGCCATCAGGTACGGCTGCACCGAACGCAAGCGCAGGCCGCGAGCGCTGACCAGGGCGCGCAGGCGTTCGAGCAAGTCCTGTGGCAGCGCGGTGGCGATACGGTCGTAACCGGCGGGTTCGGGCGAGAGCACCATGCTCCAGGGTTGCGTCGGAGCACCGTAGAGGTCTTCGAAACACAGTTGGGCGAAGCCGAGCAATTCGGCCGGGCTGCTGATCTGCTCGCTCCAGGGCACCAGGCAATAGCGGCTGAAGTGCGCGGAGATCACCACGGTCAGTTCCGCCCTGGCAACGGTATGTTCGGCCAGCAAACGGTCGAGGGTGTCGAGGGCCACCGTCCAGGCCTGGAAGCCTTCGTCGATGTAGCCGACGCTGCCCAGCCAGTGGGTTGTACTGCCTTGCCGTTGCCCCAGGCCGACACCGCTGGCGCCGAGCACGGCGACAAATTGCTCACGAGATAAATGTGACACGATTGATCTCCTCGAGAGTGGTCCGGCCTTTTTCCACCAGTTCCAGCGCCGACTCGCGCAACAGACGCAAGCCACGCTTGCAGGCATGGGCCTTGATTCTGGAAATGGGTTGGCGCTCGACGATCATTTGCCGCAGCTCGTCGTCCAGGTGCAGCAGCTCGGCAATCGCGCTACGCCCGCGATATCCGGTGCCGCGGCAATGCCCGCAGCCTTTGCCGTGGACGAACTGGAAGTGCGCGACCTTTTGCGGATCGAGCCCCGAGACTTCCAGCTCTTCGACTGTCGGGCTGTACGGGGCGCTGCAACTGGTACAGACCAGGCGGATCAAACGCTGGGCCAGCACGGCATTGAGCGCCGAGACCAGGCTGTAGGGGTCGATTTCCATCTGGGTGAAACGGCTGATCACGTCGAACACGTTGTTGGCGTGGATGGTGGTGAACACCAGGTGACCGGTGAGCGCCGATTGCACGGCGATCTGTGCGGTGTCCGGGTCGCGGATTTCACCGACCATGATCTTGTCCGGGTCATGCCGCAGGATCGAGCGCAGGCCCCGGGCGAATGTCAGGCCTTTTTTCTCGTTGACCGGGATTTGCAGCACGCCCGGCAATTGATATTCCACCGGGTCTTCAATGGTGATGATCTTGTCCACGCCGTGGTTGATCTCGGTGATCATCGCGTACAGGGTGGTGGTCTTGCCGCTACCGGTAGGCCCGGTCACCAGCACCATGCCGTAGGGTTCGGCGGCCAGCCGGCGCAGCTGGCGCAGGGTTTCTTCTTCAAAGCCCAGGGCCTGCAGTTGCACACCGCAGACTTTGTCGGCGAGGTCCTGCTTGTCGAGTACCCGCAGCACCGCGTCTTCGCCGAAGATGCTTGGCATGATCGACACCCGGAAGTCGATCTGCCGGCCGCTGATACCGACTTTGAAACGACCGTCCTGAGGCACGCGTTTTTCGCCGATGTCCAGTTCGGCCATGACCTTGACCCGGGAAATCACCTGCTCGGCGAACTCGCTGCCCTGGATCTTGCTGATGTTGTTGAGCACGCCGTCAATCCGGTACTTGATCACCAGGCCGCTGCCGGTGGTGCCGAGGTGGATGTCGCTGGCGTGCATTTTCAACGCGTCGTACAGGGTCGAGTTGACCAGCTTGACCACCACGCTGGAGTCTTCGCTGATGCTGGTCAGGGACAGGCTCTGCAGGGTGTCGATCTCGGTTCCGGCCTCGGCCTGGGCGTTGAGCGACTCCACCGCATGGAAGCTTTCTTCGTGCCGCGCCAGGTAGGCCTTCAGGTCGTCGGCATGCACCAGGTACAGCGGCGCGCCGTGCAGGCATTCATCGATCCAGGCCAGACGTGCACTGTCGAAAGGGTCGGCGAACACACCAATGACCGCATCGTCATGGCGCAGCAGGATGAATTCGCGCTTGAGGCATTGGGCCAGGGTCACCCGGTCGAACACCGGGGTGGAATTGAACAGGCTGTCGGTGTCGAGTACCGGGTAGTGCAGGGTTACCCCCAGGCACTGGATGAAAGGCATGGGGGCCAGTCCACTCAACTCCCCGAGGGTGCCCAGCATCCGCTCGCCGGAACTGGTGGCCTGGGCCCGGGCCTGGGCCAGTTGTTCACTGGTAAAACGAGTCGGTATACATTCCTGTTGCGTCGGCTCTACAACAAGGGATAGACGGTCCATGGCATGCTCTCCAACGCCCGGGGCTTTGAGCCCTGTCGACGCGACGAGCGATTTCGGCGGAGGCCGGAACGTCTTGTCGCGCCACTACTCCCCGGTGAGCAATTGTTCGTCGTCCGGTGCCATGGAGGCCGATGTGTTTTTTCGGCGATCTGCAAGCACCCAACTACCGTCGTACAACTGCAGCGGGAAACTTTCGGTCTTGCTCTGGCGTCGTTCGACGAATCCTTCGCAAGTGCTCACACCCGGTCTGGGTTCGCGCTTCCTGCCCAGAAGATCAAGTACTGCACGGGCCAATTCCGCCAGTGGAAACGGTTTGAACAGGATATGGCTGACTCCCAGTTGCCGGGCCCGCTCGCAAACTTCTGCGGTTGGATGCCCTGTGATCAGCACAAAATGACAATTCCTGTTCTGGCGGACGGCATCGAGCACCTGAAAGCCTTCCATATCTGGCAAGCGGTAATCGAACACCATCACATCGGGTGCGAAATCGTCAGCTTCAGCGATTCCTTGTGCACCGTCGTGAGCAATCCGGACTTCCAGTGCTTGCGCCTGCAGGTAACCCTGGAGGTTTTCCGCCAGCAGCTGTTCGTCATCAACAACCAGTACTTTGTTCAACAAGGTCGACTCCTTGAAACCGCAGGTCCGGGATTGAACCTGGCCGAGTGCGCGCCTTGACAGGACTTACGCACACTTCATGCCATGCTGAATGCCGGTAATGTCAGGTCTTCATGTCCTTGAATTTAAAAACAATGCCTTCTCGTCCAGCCATTCCACCCCCCAAACGCGGGGAAAGCGATCGGATCGGCATTGACTTTTTTTCCCCACTTTTGGGGAAACCCTATTCATCGTCAATCCGCTCGATTCGATTGCGCGAGCGCAATTGCGCCAATGCCTGCAAGCGAGCTTGAACCTGTTGCTGCCGGGCAAGGTACGCCCGAACCATCTCAAGTCCTTGCTCCTGCGGAACATTGGTCGCCTCCATGTGGTTTTCCAGATAAATCAAATGCCAGCCCACCGACGTACGCACGGGTTCGCTGACAGCCCCCGGTGCCAGGGCAAACGCGGCAGCCTCGAACTCCGGCAGCATTCGTCCACGGGGAAAGTAGCCCAGGTCGCCACCTTCGCTGGCCGACGCATCTTCGGACCCGCTGCGGGCAATGCTGGCGAAATCGGCCCCGGCCACGATGGACGCCCGCATTCCCGTCAATCGTAGCCGCGCGGCTTCGACAGTGGAAGCGTCTGCGCCGGGCGCTACCTTGACCAGGATATGCCGGGCCCGCACTGCCTCGGGCCGGTTCATCTCGCCAAGGTGTTCTTCGTAGAATGCCCGGACCTGTTTTTCGTCCGGCCCACCGATCTGTGTGAGGTCATTGAACACTTGCCGGGCCGCCAGTTCACGGCGGGTGTATTCGGTGTAACCGGCTTCGTCAAAACCGGCATCCTCCAGACGCCTGGCAAACACCTCGGCGCCGCCCATGGCCTGGCGGGTCTGATCGACCTGGTCCTTGACCACGGCATCACTGATCACCACGCCGCGCTTGACGGCTTCCTGCCACAACAATTCGCGGTCGATCAAGGCATCCAGCGCGGTCTTGCGCAGTTGTTCGTAGGCTTTCGAATCGCCAATGCTGCCTGCCGCCCGGCCCTGATCTTCCAGGTACTCGGCGAAGTAGCGCTCCAGGCGCAATCGGGAAATCTCCTCGCCATTGACCCGCGCCGCGGCCGGGCCATTGCTGCACCACGCCACGGGCACCCACAGCGTCATCACGACCAGCAAGGTGTTGAATTTCATGATCGGCCTCCTGTCAGGGTGTGGCAGCAATGGGTTTATAGGGGGCCACCAGAAAGAAGCGCTGGTCCGGCAGATCCACCGTGACGATATGGGCACCGCTCAAGCCCAGGCGCCGCCCAGGACCAAAGCTGATCAGTGGCGTCAGCCCGGTATCGAAGTCACGCAAGCCTTCCAGGGCACTGACCAGCTTCCCCCGGCTGGCATCCCGCCCGGCCTGCTTCATGCCTTCGCTGAACAGCATCATCGAGCTGAACGCACCCACTTGCAGTACCGCGTGCTGGCCACCGAGGCCCTGATGTTCGCGCAATTGGGTCAGGGCCAGACGCCCGGCCAGAGTCCAGTCGCTGGGCACGAACGGATAGGCCAGGAACACCCGCCGGGAAAATCCGCTGGGCACTTTCATCAGATTGCCCGCCACCTGGTTCGAGGTGGCGAACAGATAAGGCACCTGCCCCGCCGTTTGCAAGCGCTCGGCCAGTCGACTGAAGCCGCTGCTGCTGCCCAGGTAAAACACCGAACGCGACCCCAAGGGCAATTCATCTCCGGCCGGGTCATAGGCTTGCAGACGCACCTTTTGCCAGGCATGCCCCTGCAAGTACCGGCTGAGTTCCTGCGCCGCCAGCCGTTGGCCGGATTCGTCCGGATAGGCGATCAGCGTCGGCCCCTGAAGCACCCGCAGGCTGGCACTGGCGTATTCGGCCAGGGCGATCAACTGCTCGCGAAGCCCCGGCAGCGGTTCGAATATCTGCGGGCTGGCGTGAGGCGTGCCCTGCAAGGACAGCGGTCCGATCAGGGGAATGCCGGCTTCTTCCAGACGCGCGGCAAGGTCAATGTCCAATGCTGGCGCCAGTGGTGCAATCAGGGCAAACACCTGCTCCTCATCAATCAGGCGGTCCAGCGCCTTTTCGGCACTGGCGCGATCGGTGCCGGGGTCGAGGATGGTCAGGCGCAGCTGCCGGCCATGAATTCCGCCCGCCTCGTTGATATGCGCCACGCAGCCGTTGAGCACCGCCGCCACCGTGGCACCCTCCTCGCTCAATGGCCCGGCACTCGGCAACAATGTGCCCAGGTGCAGACTGTCGGGGCCCAGGCCCGGATCGCGGTCTTCGGCCAGACGCTTGAGGTACGCCATGAGGTTGCGTTGATCGTTCATCGACAACACGAACCGTGGCATCGTCGGATCGAGCCGATTGTTGCCAGGGTCGCGCCCCTCCTGCACCGCCCGCGCCAGGGTGCTGTCGCTGTAGGCCGGGTAGCTGCGGCCGTTGACGCGCTGCTGGCCATGGCTGCCGGCCAGCCGCGACCAACTCAGGTCCGGTGGTCCCACCCCGCCTTCCGAGCGACCGAGGCCGTCGTCGCCATGACAACTGGCGCATGGCAACCGGGTGGCCGGCAGCACCATGTTGGATACGCCAACCCGAGCCATGATCGGCTCGCCGCTGGCCGACACACCTTCGCGGTACAACCGCTTGCCGGCACTTTCGCTGAGGCTCAGCGGCAGCGCCTGGACGCTGAACGTAAGGCTCCCGAAGAGCAGCAGGCCAAGGACCAGGACAGTATTAATGGCCATGGCTCAGCAGCCGGCCACGGGCATTGTCAACAACACAAGGTCCATTTGCGCCTTGTCGCCGGTAAGAAAAAACCAGTGGGGCCCATCGATGCCCTCTTTCAAGGTGTAAGCCTCGAGTACCGCCGGGGTGTCCCGCAGCGGATCACTGGCAAGGGAGATAACGGTGATGCCGTCGGCCTTGTCGCCCAACGCTTCAGGTACTTCCTCGAGCTTGCGGGCAATCAGCGGGCAAGCATCGTTGCAACGGGTGAAAATCACATTGCGCAGTACCACCTGGTCCTGCAATGGCGCGTCGGCGAACCAGTCGATGGCTCTCATGGCTGATGCTCCATGGCGATGGCGGTGTGCTTGGCGTGGACGTTGCGTTCACCACTGAGCTTTTCGACGGCCCGGGCCAACTCCGTCGGGTCGGTGAAACCGTAGTAGCGGGTCCAGAATCGGTTGTTGCCGTCCCCCACCAGAATCTGCGGCGTGTGATTCTTGAAGTCACCGCTGTAGGCGAGCCCCTTGAGGGTGGCATCGACCGACTGCGGCGAACCGGTCAGCCAGCTCCAGCCAGGCCCAGCCTGGAAGGTGCGGGCGTAGTCACTCAGGCGCTGGGGATCATCACGCTGCGGGTCGATGCTGATCGACACCAGTTGCACCTCAGTGCCGACCCGCGCACCCAACTGCTTCTGCACCTTGCCCATGATCGAGGACACCATCGGGCAGACCGTGGTGCAACTGGTGTAGATGAAGCCCATGACCACGATCTTGTGCCTCACCAGGTCTTTTTCCAGACTGACGACCTTGCCGTCCTGATCCAGCAGGTCCACGTCGGCAAACTTGATCCGGGCAGTCTCCGGACTGGCCTTCCCGGCTGCCATGTCGTGCCCGGCATGTTCATCCGACGAGTGAGCCAGCGCCTGCCCGCTACCGATGGTCAACAGACAGAACGTCAACAGGCCGCGATGTGCGAATCGGTTCATGTCAGCTTCCTCTTGGTGGGTATCGCCGGGTATGACCCGAACGCTGGCAATGGTCTTGTCGTCGAAACTCGAACCGAGGGACGCCGCCCGCACGTGCAATACCAGGCACCGTTCTGGACAAGGGTCACCGCGGCTTCATGAATACCGTCGCCTGCGCTCGCGACGTACAGCTGCGCCGGCAATCCCGATGCCGGGCATCGATGCCAACAACATCAAATCAATCAGGGACGGGGCGCGGGATATGCCGATCATGGTCTCGGGCCTCGTAGCGGATCATCCGGGGTGAGCTTCTCGATAATTCGTCCAGAGCAATCCGCATGCCACAAAAAATTACGTTACTAATCATCCAGTTATAATAAAGACTTGATAAATAGGGGGGGTATTCCCCACCCAATCCCCCACTTTCTCGCTGGGGGCGCTATTCCCCACTATTGGGGAAAACCGCCTGGTGGTTTCGATCACAGCGGCGCATCCGCGGACAACCCCTGCAAACGCCGGTACTGGTTCAGCACGTTGGGCACATAACGCTGGGTTTCGGCGAACGGCGGGACCACGTTGCCCCGACTGAGCACCGCTTGCGGACCAGCGTTGTAGGCCGCCACGGCGAGGCGGATGTCATTGTCGAACATCGTCATCAGGCGCTTGAGATAGCGGGCACCGCCCTGGATATTGGCCTTGGGGTCGTAGACGTTGGTCACGCCCATTTCGCGGGCAGTGTTGGGCATCAACTGCATCAGCCCGCGAGCACCCCTGGGTGAAGTGGCGCGGGCGTTGTAGCGCGATTCGGTCTTGATCACGGCGTGCAGCAGCGCCGCCGGGAGCTCGTTGGCCGTGGCCGCCGCCGACACCAGCTCGGCGTAGGGTTGCGCGGCGATCATCTGCGGTTGCCGGTCGAGGCTGACGACCGCCGCCTCGGGCTCATGGATCACCCGTTCATAGTGGCGTCCAGGGCGGTGGACATTGGACAGGACGTAGCTGCCATTGGCGTCCACGGAAACAAACACATCAGCCTGTGCGGCGCCGGTCAACACAAGCAGACCCAGCAACCCGGTGGTGAGTGATTTCATTGTTATACCTCCCCTTACCGGCCCCGAAAAATGGGGGCATTGCCCCAATGGCCAGTCGTGAATCAGCCATACGCAAGCACTGTGCCGTAAGTGAGAAGGCCCGTAACTCGGGGGGTGCAGGAGGATCACCAAACGTGAGCATGGCAATTGCATGCTTATAAATGGCAACTGTGCCGCCGACTGTGTGAGGTCATCATGATTCAGCGACTGTGTTATGCCCGGCGGACCCAACGCGGGTTCACCCTGCTCGAACTGTTGGTGGTGCTGGTGGTGCTGGGGTTGTTGGCCGGCATCGTGGCGCCGAAGTATTTCGCCCAATTGGGCCGTTCCGAAGTGAAAGTGGCCAAGGCGCAAATAGAAGGCTTGAGCAAAGCCCTGGACCTTTATCGCCTGGAGGTCGGCCATTACCCGTCGACCGAACAGGGTTTGCAGGCGCTGGTCACTGCCCCCGCCGACGAACCGCACTGGACCGGCCCATACCTGCAGAAAAAACTCCCGCTAGACCCGTGGGGCCACAACTACACCTATCGCTACCCCGGTGAAAACAGCGAGTACGACCTGTTGTCCATGGGCAAGGATGGACAACCCGGCGGTGAAGGCGAGAACGCCGAAGTCACCAACTGGAACTGACGGGAATGGCGACCATGCGCTTTCATCTCAAAGCCGTCGGCAAGGCAGGTGTCGTGTCAATGACCGTCGAGGCCCCGGGGCACAGCGAAGCCAGGCGCATCGCCGAAGACCAGGGCCTGCGCGTCGTCAGCCTGCACGCCGAGCGGCATTGGCGGGCCTTGCGCCTGAACAAGCGCGAAACGTTCAACCTGGTGTTGTTCAGTCAGGAGCTGACCACATTGCTCAACGCCGGCCTGCCGTTGATCGATGCGCTGGAAAGCCTGGCGGAAAAAGAAACCGCGCCGCAGGCCCGCAAAACCCTGAGCGAGCTGGTGCGCTTGCTGTACGAGGGCAAATCGTTTTCCCAGGCTCTGGGTCAGCTCTCGGCGGTTTTCCCGCCTTTGTACGTTGCGCTGGTGCAGTCCAGTGAAAAGACCGGTGCCGTGGGCGATGCCCTGGGCCGATATGTGAGCTATCGCCAGCGCATGGACGAGGTCCGCCAGAAGATCGTCAGCGCGTCGATCTACCCCATGCTGTTGCTGGTGGTGGGCGGTGGCGTGGTGTTGTTTTTGATGGGCTACGTCGTACCGCGCTTCAGCCTGGTGTTCGAAGGGCTGGGGTCGAACCTGCCATGGATGTCGCAGATCCTGATGAGCAGCGGCATGTTCCTTCACGCCCACCAGGGCGAATTCTTCGGCGGCCTGCTGGCCATCATCGTCGCCCTCGCCCTGCTCCAGCGCCAACCGGCCTTTCGTCGGGGGCTGGACCGCCTGATCGAAAAACTTCCCGCGGTGCACCAGCGCATCTTCATGTATGAACTGGCGCGCTTCTACCGTTCGCTGGGGATTCTGCTGCAAGGCGGCATTCCCCTGGTCACCGCCATGGGCATGGTCCGTGGCTTGCTCACCGTCGCCTCCCGCTCGCGCCTCGACCAGGCCTGCGACCGGGTGCGCGAGGGGCAGTCACTCTCTACCGCGCTGGAACTCAATCACCTGGTGACCCCCGTGTCCCTGCGCCTGCTGCGCGCCGGCGAACAGTCCGGCAACCTCGGGCAGATGATGGAGCGCAGCGCCGACTTCTACGACGAAGAAATCAGCCGCTGGATCGAATGGTTCGTGCGGCTGTTCGAACCATTGCTCATGACGTTTATCGGCCTGTTGATCGGGGTGATCGTGATCCTGATGTACATCCCGATTTTCGAACTGGCCTCAAGCATTCACTGACGTTATGGAGAAAGGCAACGCTGCCCGTCGAATGTCTACAACGTGCAATTGAATAAATCAGCACAGCGAGGTGTTTAAGAAGCTCCCATGGGAAGAAAGCAGCACGTAGCAATGTTCATCAACGTTCCAATCTGAATAAGAGACGGAGAACGACATGCACATCAATAAGCTTTTATTGGCAGTAGCTATTGGCGCGGTTCTGTCGGCGTCTACCGTACTGATTCCTGACCACCTGTCCGGGGTATCCAGTGCTCAGGCCAAGGAAGGGGGTAGTGGCGGTGGGGGTGGTGGCGGCAGTGGCGGTGGCGGCGGTGGCGGCGGTGGCGGCGGTGGCGGCGGTGGCGGCGGTGGCGGCGGCGGCAGTGGCGGTGGCGGCAGTGGCGGTGGCGGCAGTGGTGGCGGCGGCGGTGGCGGCAACAGTGGAGGCAGTGGCCACGGTGGCGACCATGGCAGCAACAGCGGCCATGGCAGTGCCAACAGCGGTTCGGGTCACTCCGGATCGGCCTCGTCCTCAGGACGCAGCGGCACCCATGATGAACCCGGGGATGACCGTGGCGTGCATCGGGCGGGTGAAGTCGGCGACGATCGTGGCGTTCATGCCAATGGCGAAGTCGGCGATGACCGCGGAGTCCATGCCAACGGAGAAGTCGGCGATGACCGAGGCGTCCATGCCCAGCCAGGGGATAAACGCGGTGTCCATGCCCAGCCCGGCGATGACAAAAGGACCTGACCCCCGCTGATTCCCATACAACACAAAACCCTGTGGGAGCGTCATACCGGCGCTCCCGCAGGTTCGTTTGGGTCAGGCACTCTGCGTTTTTTACACCCCGCCCTCAACCCGATCCAGCCGCTCGCGCAAGAACTCGACCAGCGCCTGCACCGGCCGCGAGCTCTGCCGGTGTTGCGGATACACCGCAGACAACGTCAGCGCGTCCGGCCGGAAATCCGCCAGCACTTGCACCAGCCGTCCGTCCTTCAGTGCCGAACCGACAATGAACGTCGGCAAATACGTAATCCCCAGCCCGGCGATGGCCGCATCCTTGAGCAGCTCGCCATTGTTGACCCGCATCCGCCCGCTGACATTGACCGTCAGCGGCTTGCCCTGCCCCGCAAAACGCCATTGCACCTGTCGACCATGGCCGTACGGCAGACAGTCATGACCGTACAAATCCTCAGGTTTTAGCGGTGTACCGCGTTCGGCCAGGTACGCCGGGCTGGCGCAATACACCCGCTGGATCGACGCGATCCGCCGGGCAATCAACGTCGAGTCCTCGAGCGTGCCGATGCGCAACGCCAGGTCGTAGCCCTCCCCCAGCAAATCCACTGGCCGGTCGCTCAAATCCATCTCCACCGTCACGTCGCGATAGCGTTGCAAAAACACCGGCAGCAGGCACCCCAGATGCGCCAGCGCAAACGACAGCGGCGCGCTCACACGAATGGTCCCCCGTGGCTCGGTGGTCTGGCCGGCAATGCCCTGTTCCACTTGTTCGACTTCACTGAGCAGGCGCAAGGCCGACTCGTAATAGCTTTGCCCCAGCGGCGTGACATCCAGGCGCCGGGTCGAACGATTGAGCAAACGCACCCCCAGGCGCTCTTCAAGTTGCATCAAGCGGCGGCTGACAAACTGCTTGGACAGGCCGAGCTGATCGGCGGCGGAAGTGAAGCTGCCGGAGTCCATCACCTGGCAAAAAATACGCATATCTTCGAAGGGGTTCATTGTCACTTCCCGGTTGACAGTCAGACACTTTATAGCCGCTTTCCCTCTACCGGACACCCTGTAAATCTGCGTTCAAGGTGCGGTGTGGTGTGGTGCAGGGATTATCTGTGGCGGCTGTCAGGAAAGGCGGTTTTGCGGGGTGATTGCAGAGTCGCTGAACAACGCTCAGGCACTGACCTTGTGGGAGCGAGCCTGCTCGCGAAGAGGGGATATCAGCGACATTGATGTCATCTGACACACCGCCTTCGCAAGCAGGCTCGCTCCCACAGGTTTTGCACTTACTTGGCGGTAAATTTCGTGTAGCTGTTGATCAGGTTGCGGTAGTTCGGCAGGCGTTCCGACAGCAGGTTGGCCAGGCCTTCCATGTCGTTGCGCCAGTCGCCTTGCAGCTCGCAGGCCACGGAGAACCAGTTCAGCAGTTGCGCGCCGGCGGCCGACATGCGCGCCCAGGCCGCTTGTTGCACGGTGGTGTTGAAGGTGCCGGAAGCATCGGTCACCACAAACACGTCAAAGCCTTCGGCAATGGCCGACAGGGTCGGGAACGCCACGCACACGTCGGTCACCACACCGGCGATGATCAGTTGCTTGCGGCCGGTAGCCTTGATCGCCTTGACGAAATCCTCGTTGTCCCAGGCATTGATCTGGCCTGGACGGGCAATGAACGGCGCGTCCGGGAACTGCGCCTTGAGCTCCGGCACGATCGGGCCGTTCGGGCCGCTGTCGAAACTGGTGGTGAGAATGGTTGGCAGCTTGAAGAACTTGGCGATGTCGCCCAGCGCCAGCACGTTGTTCTTGAACTCGTTGGGCGAGAAATCCTGTACCAGCGAGATCAGACCGGTCTGGTGGTCGACCAGCAGCACAACGGCATCGTCTTTGTTCAGGCGTTTGTAAGGAACGTTGCTCATTTGAAACTCCTCGGAGGGTGGTGAGGTGAAGCGTCGACCACGATGGCTGACGCTTGGTTGAGACTCAGAACGCGAAGCAGGAACAGCCGAAGGCGCCCCAGAAACCGGCGAAGTCACTCACCGGCACGTTCGACATACGGGCCTTCTCGTGGCTGTGGGTATGCACGGCGCACGGGCCGCTGCACTGGTGAACCTGCGCCTGCAGCAGCGCGTTCGGCCGCCAGTGTCCTGGAACCTTTGCCACCGGCGACCAGTCCGGCAGCACCGGCAGGCTGACAGGCCCGAGTTTTTCGAAGTCGCCGGCACCGTAGACAATCTTGCCGCCGACCACGGTCAGTACCGACTCGATCCACTTGATCGCTTCTTCCTCGACGCTGAAGAAGTCCGCGCTCAGTGCGGCCAGGTCCGCCAGTTGCCCGACCTTGATCTGGCCTTTGTTGCCCTGTTCCGACGAGAACCAGGCGCTGCCGTGGGTGAACAGCTCCAGTGCCGTGGTGCGCGGCAAACCTTCCTCGTACAGCGCCAGACCGCCGACGGTACGGCCGCTGACCATCCAGTACAGCGAGGTCCATGGGTTGTAGCTGGAGACTCGGGTGGCGTCGGTACCCGCACCGACCGGCACGCCTTCGGCGAGCATGCGCCTGATCGGCGGCGTGGCTTCGGCGGCCTGCTTGCCGTAGCGGTCGACGAAATATTCACCCTGGAACGCCATGCGATCCTGAATCGCAATGCCGCCCCCCAGCGCCCTCACCCGCTCGATGTTCTGCGGGGTGATGGTTTCGGCGTGGTCGAAAAACCACGGCAAGCCGTTGAACGGAATGTCGCGGTTGACCTTCTCGAACACATCGAGCATGCGGCTGATGGATTCGTTGTAAGTCGCGTGCAGACGGAACGGCCAGCGTTGCTCGACCAGATGGCGCACCACGGGCTCCAGTTCGGCTTCCATGGTTTGCGGCAAGTCCGGGCGCGGCTCGAGGAAGTCTTCGAAGTCCGCCGCCGAGAACACCAGCATTTCCCCGGCGCCGTTGTGCCGCAGGAAATCGTCGCCCTGGTGCAGCTTCACGCTGCCGGTCCAGTTCTTGAAGTCGGTCAGCTCTTCCTTCGGTTTCTGGGTGAACAGGTTATAGGCGATGCGCACGGTCAGTTGCCCGTCCTTGGCCAGCTGCTCGATCACCTGGTAATCGTCCGGATAGTTCTGGAAACCGCCGCCGGCATCGATGGCGCTGGTGAGGCCCAGGCGATTGAGTTCGCGCATGAACTGACGGGTCGAGTTGACCTGATACTCCAGCGGCAGCTTCGGCCCCTTGGCCAGCGTCGAGTACAGAATCATCGCGTTAGGCCGTGCCACCAGCATGCCGGTCGGCTCGCCATTGGCGTCACGCACGATCTCGCCACCCGGCGGGTTCGGCGTGTCGCGGGTGTAACCGGCTACACGCAGCGCGGCGCGGTTGAGCAAGGCGCGATCGTACAGGTGCAACACGAACACCGGCGTGTCCGGCGCTGCCTGATTGAGCTCGGCCAAGGTCGGCATGCGCTTTTCGGCGAACTGGAATTCGTTCCAGCCGCCGACCACCCGCACCCACTGCGGCGTCGGCGTGCGGTCCGCCTGATCCTTGAGCATGCGCAAGGCATCGGCCAGTGACGGCACACCCTCCCAACGCAGTTCAAGGTTGTAGTTCAGGCCACCACGGATCAGGTGCAAGTGCGAGTCGTTGAGCCCGGGGATCACACAACGGCCCTTGAGGTCGATCACCTGGGTGTTCGCGCCACGCAGGGCCATGGCTTGCGCATCGTTGCCGACCGCGACGAAACGCCCGTCGCTGATCGCTACGGCACTGGCGAGCGGTTTTTCGCGGTCAACGGTATGGAATTGACCATTGAACAGAATCAGATCGGCGTTCATCACGGTTCCTCGTGCGAAGGGGCGGGAGACAGCCAGGGCGCGAACAGGCGCGTCGCCATGGGCATGAACAGGTAGACCACCGACAGCACGATGGTCAGGGTGATCAGGAACGTGGCAACCACGTAGTTGGAGAGAAATGCGTTGAGCCGCAGCAGCGGCCCCCAGATCAGCGGCACCAGCAAGGTGTGCGGCAGGATCACCAGCAGCGTCACCACGGACTGCTTCCAGCGCGGCGGCGGTGTGCCGGCTTCGGTCTGGGGCGAGAACCAGAACTCGTTGAGCGGATTGACCTCGGTCTGGTCGCCATCGGCCAGCATCGGCGCGGCTTCTTCGACCAGCGCCTGGCGCTGCGGCGAATCGAGCCAGTTCTGCATCGCCTCGGTGGAGCAAAAACGCAGCACGCAGGTGTAGGTGTCGAGACCGGCGTTCTTGCCGCGCACCACATCCACGCCCAGGTGCCCGACGTTCTGCGCGGCCACCTTGACGATGTTGCGCAGCCAGGCGGCATAAGGCACCTCGAAACCGGCCTTGACCCGGTGTTTGACGATCAGCGTCACCACCTCATCGGGCCCCGGACTTGCCGACTCACGGCGATTGGATTCAGACATAACGCAAGACTCCGGCGAAACGAACATTGAGCGCCAGGCGTCCCGGCCCGGCGATGAAAATACTGCTGAACACAATCAACAGCAGCCAGCCGAACTGGCCTTCGAAGAGTGTCCACTGCGGATGCACGATCAACATCGACACCCACAGCAGAAACAGAATAGGCAAACATGCCAGACGCACCAGTAACCCGGCGACGATCAGCAGCGGGCACGCGACCTCGGCGAATATCGCCAGCATCAGCGTCAGGTTCGCGCCCAGATGGAAAGGGTCTTCGATGTTTTGCAACTCGGCACTGTAGTGCAGCAGCTTGGGCAAACCATGGACCCACAACAGGAACAACCCGCCGCTGACCCGCAGGAACAGCAGCCCCCAGTCTTGCGCCCGATCATCAAGTCGCGAAGCGTCCATGGCCTACCCCGCACAAATGAAAAACCACCGGCGACGAGGCGCCGGGACAGGATTTGATACTGCCGGGACGGGGGAAGGAAAAATTGAATGTACGTGCTCTGTTTGCAATGTGGGCTGAGAACTGCCCAGCGATGCAGATCCCTGTGAGAGCGAGCCTGCTCGCGAAGGCTTTGTGGTGGGTGACGTTTTCTGTGTACATATCCGTTGCTGCGGCAACGGCCACTAACGGTTCCGCTTTTACAGCGGGTTACTTGGAAGAGCCCCAAGTAACCAAGGGCTCTTGCCCCTGACGTTCGGTGCCTCGCCAAGGCTCGGCATTCCCTCGCTCCGGTCCTGCTCCGTGGGCCCGCCGCGATCGGCCATCCCTGGCCGTACGCGGCTAACCCGGCATCCATGCCGGGTTGCCCACTGCGCAGAACCTCCACTCGGCCTCTCGAGGGGGCAAGAAAATCAAAAGCAAAAGCAAAAGCAAAAGCGAGGCGGCCTACCGGCCGGCCTGATCGCAATTGAACGCGTTTCCCTGTAGGAGCGAGCTTGATCCACCCGCCCCCTCGGCAGGCTGAGTGGAGGTGTTCATCCGGGGAATGGCGCGCAGCGCCGTTCGACGCAGTCGAACTCATTGCATGTAGGTCGAGCGCAGCCGACCGGAGGGCAATGCCCCCGGATGAATACCGGAGCGAAGGAACCCTGAGCCCTGGCGAGGGGCCGGACGTTCGGGGCGAGCGTTTTTTTTGCTTACTTTTTTTGAGGCGTTTGTCAAAAAAAGTGAGTCGCCGTCAGGGCGAAACCGCCAGCCGCCGTTACCAACGAAACGGATATGTACACAATCAGGAGGGAATATCCAAAGCCACAGACATGAACTGACTGATCCGCGACCGCAGCCACCGCTCCGCCGGATCATTGTCATGCACCCCGCTCCAGGCCATCGACAACTGCGCCGCCTCGATCTCGAACGGCGGATCCTCAGCCCGCAACCCACACCCCTCCACCAACGCGCACGCCGCATAATCCGGCACAGTGGCAATCATCTCGGTCCCCGCGAGCAACGCCCGCAACCCACTGAACTGCGGCACCCCCAACACCACCCGACGACTACGCCCGACCTTCGCCAGATCCAGATCGATATTGCCGCTCAAGTCCCCCGAGAACGACACCATCGCATGGGGCCGCTCACAGTATTCGTCCAGGGTCAGCGTCCCCGGCCGGGTATCGCCACGCAGCACCTTGCAGGGAATATCGCGCAGCTTCCTGCGCTTGGCATTGGCCGGCAGATCCGTGGTGTAGCTCACACCCACCGAGATCTCCCCCGACGCCAGCAGCGCCGGCATCAACAGGTAATTGGCCCGCCGCACGACCACGACGATGCCCGGTGCTTCCTCTTGCAACTGGCGCAACAACGGTGGAAACAAGCCGAACTCGGCATCGTCCGACAGCCCGATGCGGAACACATCGCCACTGGTCGCCGGATCGAATTCCCTGGCCCGGCTGACCGCACCGGAAATGGTGTCCATCGCCGGCTGCAGCTCCTTGAGAATCGCCAACGCGCGCGCCGTCGGTTCCATACCGCGACCGTTGCGCAGCAGCAACGGATCGTCGAACAGATCGCGCAAACGCCCCAGGGCGGCACTCACCGCCGGCTGCCCCATGAACAGTTTTTCCGCGACGCGGGTCAGGTTCTTTTCGAACATCAGGGCTTCGAAAATCACCAGCAGGTTCATGTCGACGCGCCGCAGATCGTTACGGTTCATAAGCACGGTTTCCTTGTGTGAATTGGGCTAAACGCGAGGATGAGAAGTGTGTCTGACTTTACCCGGGTCGTCCCGCGATGAACGAGGAATTAACAACGATTAACTCGCAAGCCAGAGCCTTCGGGTCCAAAAATGAAGCCTACCGACACGGACACTCATCATGGCTCACGTTCAGCAAAATGCCGCCGCTGCGTCATTCACGCCTGCGCCAAAGAAAAGCACCGGCGGCCTCAGCCCGCAGCGCGAAAAACTGGTTAAACAACTGATCCTCGAACGCCTCGGCGACAGCCTTGAAGTCACCGAACTGGCACAGGCCTGCGCCCTCTCGCGCAGTCACTTCTCCCGTGCCTTCAAGTGCAGCACCGGCCTCTCGCCGCAGGACTGGATTCGCCGGCAACGCATCACCCTGGCCAAGCAATTGATCCAGTACACCGACATGAGCCTGACGCAGATCAGCCTCGAGTGCGGCTTCTGCGATCAGGCGCACTTCTGCCACATCTTCACCCGCAGCGAAGGCATCAACCCGTTTGCCTGGCGCTGTCAGTTTGTTCGCGGTACCTCGTCGATGGGCAAAAGATCGCAGGCTGCACCTGCGATCCTTCAGTCGGGTATCACCCCTTGAGGAACGCCAGCAGATCCGCGTTGAGCTGATCCTTATGGGTGTCAGTCAAGCCGTGAGGGGCACCCGGGTAGATCTTCAGGGTCGAGCCCTTCACCAGTTTGGCGCTGGAGACGCCCGCCGCCTCGTACGGCACGACCTGATCCGCGTCGCCATGGACCACCAGGGTCGGTACGTCGAACTTCTTCAGGTCTTCGGTGAAGTCGGTTTCCGAGAACGCCTTGATGCAGTCATAGGCGTTCTTGTGGCCGGCCATCATGCCCTGCATCCAGAACCAGTCGATCATGCCCTGGGACGGTTTGGCGTCAGGTTTGTTGAAGCCGAAGAACGGGCCGCTGGCGAGGTCGATGTACAGCTGCGAGCGATCGGCCAGGGAGGCCTGGCGGATGCCGTCGAACACCTCCAGCGGCAAGCCGCCGGGGTTGGCTTCGGTCTTGAGCATCAGGGGCGGCACGGCGGAAATCAGACCGGCCTTGGCCACGCGTCCGGTGCCGTGGCGACCGATGTATCGCGCCACCTCGCCACCGCCGGTGGAGAAACCGAACAGCACGGCGTCTTGCAGATCGAGCAGCTCGATCAACTGCGCCAGGTCGTCGGCGTAATGGTCCATGTCATTGCCCGACCACGGCTGGCTGGAACGCCCATGGCCACGACGGTCGTGGGCGATCACCCGGTAGCCCTTGGAGGCCAGGAAGATCATCTGCGACTCCCAGCTGTCAGCGTTCAATGGCCAGCCGTGACTGAAGACAATCGGCTGACCGGTGCCCCAGTCCTTGTAGTAAATCTCGACGCCATCGCGGGTAGTAAAAGTGCTCATGGGTGATGTCTCCTTAACGAGGGTTTGGGGGGTGGATCAAACCGGTGGTTGCTTCATGCGATCCGCCAGGCGCGCCACACGCTCGCCCAGGTGCGCGGCGGTGCAGCGATCCTCGGGTGGAGGGGCGTCGTCGGGGGATTGCTCGACATTCGACTGGGCCATGGCGCCCAGTGAGCTGCCCAAACGATTGAGTTGGCCGTTGAACGCGCCGGTGCTGGAGCGCGCCGGCAGCAGGTCGAGGCCGACCCAGATCATCGAGTGCTGGGCGGCGAACACCGCCATCTGCAGCAAGGTGTTGAGTTTGTCGCCGCACAGGCAGCCGGAATTGGTGAAGCCCGCGGCAAGTTTGTCGCGCCAGGGCTGGGCCAGGTAGAACGCCGCCGTGGCCTCCATGAACGCCTTGAAGGCCGCCGAGGCGCTGCCCATGTAGGTCGGCGCGCCGAAGATAATCGCATCGGCGTTGTGCAGGCGTTCCCAGTGCTCGTGCACTTCCTCGACCGCAATCAACTGGCAGGTGCTGCCCAGGTGCCGTTCCACGCCACCGGCCACGGCTTCGGCCATGACCCGGGTGTGCCCGTAGCCACTGTGATAGACCACCACCACGTTGCTCATTGCACTGCCCTCTGTGGGAGCGAGCCTGCTCGCGAAGGCAGTGTCACCTTCAGCATGAGCAGTGACTGGCACACCGCTTTCGCGAGCAGGCTCGCTCCCACATCGGATCGCTTGTGGCTGACTGACATTTCATCCCTGCCTTCGGTGCAACAGAAGGAAGAGAGTTTTGGGCGCGGACCGGGCGCAGGACGAGTTAAACGTTGTTAATTTTCCATGGCGCGCAAAAAGCCCCGGCAATCGCTGTCCATCCGTTGCGCCCAATGATCACGGGGCCGACGGGCCCTGGCCGATACGGTACAGTCAACGCCTGCCCCCGACAGTCACCCGGGCAGCGCATTGCGCTGACTAAAAAACCTGAGGAATATGCTCGAAAACCGCGTACCAGACGGATGCAGCAGGAGCGACTCGTTGACCCTATCCCCCGAACAGGTTGTGCATTTCGGCCCTTACCGGGTCTACCCCGGGCAACGCCTGGTGATGGAGGCTGACCAGCCCTTGCGCCTTGGCCGGCGCGCCATGGACATCCTGTTGATCCTGCTGGAACACGCCGGCAACGTGGTCAGCAAGCAACTATTGATCGCCCGGGTCTGGCCCGACAGCGTGGTCGAAGACATCAACCTGCGGGTGCATATGGCTGCGTTGCGCAAGGCGCTCGGCGACGGCCAGGCCGGCCAGCGCTACATCGTCACCGTGGCCCAGCGCGGGTACAGTTTCGTCGCACCGTATTCACTGGAACAGACCGGGCAACCGCCGGCACCCGAGGCGCGCGCGCCGAGCCGACATAACCTGCCGCTGCGCCGTACGCGCATGATCGGCCGGCAGACGCTGGTCGACCATCTGGTGGTGCAACTGCCACGCCAGCGCTTCATCACCCTCGTCGGTCCCGGCGGCATCGGCAAGACCACCGTGGCCCTGCGGGTCGCCGAACAGATGATCGGTCACTACCGGGACGGCATTCGCTTGCTGGACCTGGCCCCGATCAACTGCCCGCTGATGATTGACGGCCATCTGGCAACGTTGCTCGAACTGGCCCTGCAAGACGATGAACCCCTGAGCGGGCTTGCGGACTATCTGCGCGACCGCCACATGCTGCTGGTCATCGACAACTGCGAGCACCTGGTCGACGCCATCGCCCAGCTCAGCGAAAACATCCTGCGCAGTGCGCCGCAAGTGCACATCCTCGCCACCAGCCGCGAGAGCCTGCGGGCCGAAGGGGAATTCGTCCAGCGCCTGGAGTCACTCGACTGTCCGCCCCCCATCGCCGTCCTCGACCGCGCCCAGGCCATGACCTTTTCCGCCCTGCAACTGTTCGTCGAACGGGCCATGGCCAGCCATGACAGCTTTGAACTGACGGACGCCGACCTGCCGCTGTTGATCGACATCTGTCACCGACTGGACGGCATTCCACTGGCCATCGAACTGGCGGCGGCGCAAGTGGGCACCTTCGGATTGCATGGTTTGCTGGCGCAGTTGCAAGGCAGTTTCCGGGTGCTGACCCAGCCCTGCCAGACGCCCCTGGCGCGCCATCAGACCTTGCGCGCAACGCTGGACTGGAGCTTCGAACTGCTCACCGCCTGCGAAAAAACCTGCCTGCGCCGGCTGAGTGTGTTTCGCGGTGGCTTCACCCTGGAGTCGGCAGCGGCAGTGATTGTCGGCGAACACATCGAACCCGGCGCGGTGTTCGGTTCGATCACGCAATTGGTCGCCAAGTCGTTGCTGAATGTGGAAGTGGGCGACGAAGACGTGTACTACCGCTTGCTCGATACCACCCGCCACTATGCCCTGGAAAAACTCGCGCAAACCACCGACCTGCCCGGCACGCGGGAACGGCACGCCGAGCGCTGCCTGGCGCTGATGCAACAGGCGCAGGACGACTGGGAGAAAACCTCGACCGGCCTGTGGATCGAGCGCTATGGCCGCGCCCTGGAGGATATCCGCGCGGCCCTCGGCTGGGGTTTGCACGCACAAGGGCCAAAGGCACTGGCGATACGCCTGGCCGCGACGTCCACGCCCTTGTGGCAGGAGCTGTCACTGCTCAAGGAACATGGCGGTTATGTGCGCAAGGCGTTGGCCTTGCTTGATCAGTCACCTGAGCCTTGCCCGCGCTTGAAGATGGCCCTCAAGCTGGCCCTGGGCAGTGCCTGTTACCACGCTCAGGGTGGTAGCGCCGAAACCGTTGGCGCCTTTGTCAGCGCCAGAGCCCTGGCCAGACAACTTGACGATGTCGCCGGTCAGCTGCGGGCGATTTCCGGTCACCTGGCCGTCAATCTCAGCTGCGGTCATTACCAGATGGCCCTGGAGCAGAGCCGGCAATTCGATCAGCTCGGGCTGCAAGACGACGCCCTGATGTCCCTGAGCACGCACCGGTTGCGCGTGCTGGCCCTGCACTTTTCCGGCGACCAGCATCAGGCCCGGGAGCATGCCGAGCAGGTGCTGCAACGCATGGCCCACAGCGGTCATCTCAACCGTTTCACCCATGGCTTCGGCGTGCAATACGACCAGAGCGTCGCGGCGCTGACCATCCACGCGCGCATCCTCTGGCTGCAAGGCCAACCGGAACAGGCCTGGCGTACGGCCCGGCAGGCGCTGGACATCGCGCTGCGGATCAACCATGGCACGTCGATCTGCTACACCCTGGCACTCTCCGGCTGCCTGATCGCCTGGTACAACGGCGACACCCGCAGTGCCCGCGAACTCCTGCGCCTGCTGCTGGAACAGGCGCAGAAACATTCGGTTCCTCTGTTTTACAACTGGGCGCAACACTACGCGCAGGTGATCGGTGGCACCGATGTGCGGCCAACCGGCCGCCAACGTACCGGTTTGATCAAAGACATCATGGTCACGCTGGATTCGAACTGCGTCGACGATGATTTGCTCGAACGCGCGCAAAGCGGTGCTTCGGGCTGGAGCACGGCAGAGATACTGCGGGCCAGGGCCAGGACGTTGCTGACAACGGATTGTCCGGTCCAGGCCGCGACCGCCGAATCGGTGCTGCTCAAGGCACTCGACGTGGCAAAGGCCCAGGGTGCCCTGGCCTGGGAGCTGCGCAGCGCCACCTCGCTGGCGCAGTTGTGGCAGCGTCAGGGCCACCCCCAACGGGCGCATCAATTGCTGGCACCGGTCTACCAGCGCTTCACCGAAGGATTTGCCACGCCAGACCTGATGACGGTTCGCCGGCTACTCGACGAGCTGCAATGCCACCTGCCCGCCTGAAGGCCAGCGCATTTGCCTGATGTAACCGGCATAACGCACTTCGAGGGTGCGCAACTCACCACTGAGTTCGAGTTTTTCCAGTGCGTAGGTGCGGGTGGTGTTGAGGAAGCGGTATCGGATCACACCGCGGCCCTGCTCCAGGGACAGCAGTGACTTCAACGCCAGACTTTCCAGCACCCTGATCAGGTCGGCGGCAGGCAACCTGTCGCAACAGATCACGCCAATCGCTGCGTCCTGGGTAAATGCCATTTTGAACACCGCCAGGCGCTGCAACACGGTTTGTTCCACCACGGTCAACCTTTCGTAGCTCCAGTCCAGCGCGGCCTTGAGGGTCTGATGCCGGGGAACGGCCGTGCGACGACCCTGGGTCAGCAACTGAAAACAGTTGTCGAGCTGGGCCTGCAATCCCACCAGCGCCAACGCATCGATCTGCGCCGCGGCCAGTTCAATCGCCAATGGCAGGCCATCCAGGCGCCGGCAGATTTCGCGCACGACCTTGAGGTCCTGTTCGCGCAGGGTAAAGCCTTGCTGACGGGCCCGGGCACGGCTGACAAACAACTGCACCGCCGAATAGCCCATCACCTCGGCGACACTGCGCAGCGCCGATGCCGGCGGCACCGCCAGCGGTGGCAGACGCAATACGGTTTCGCCCGCCGCCTTGAGCGGCTCGCGGCTGGTGGCGAGGATCGACAGTCGGGGCATCGAATGCAGCAGTGTCTCGATCAGCGTCCGGCAGCGTTCGAGCAGGTGCTCGCAGTTGTCCAGGACCAACAAGGCGTGCCGCTGCGACAGCGACTCCAATGGGGTGCCAACCTTCAGTTCAAGGGTTCGTGTGAGGTGGTCGGTCACTTGCGCCGGGTCATCGATCGCCGTCAGGTCCACCAGCCACACGCCGTGCCGATAGTGCTGCAACAACAGTTCGGCCACACGCAGGGCCACGGTGGTCTTGCCGATCCCGCAAGGCCCGACCAGGGTCATGAATCGCCGCACCGGCAATTGCCGCACCAGGCTGCCGACAACGGCATCGCGCCCGGTAATCGGTGTCAGCCGTGCCGGCAAGTTGTGCAGAGGTTTATGGACGGTCTCGCTCGGGAACGATACGGGCTCTGGCGAGTGCTGCACCGTGGCGACAAAACTGTAGCCGCGCTGAGGAATATTGACGATGTAGCACTGACCGTTCTGCCCGTCGCCCAAGGCACGGCGCAGGGCAGCGATATGCACGCGCAGGTTGATCTCTTCGACCACGGAGCGCGGCCAGACCTGGGCAATCAACTCCTCCTTGCTGACCACCGAGCCCGCGTGCTCGACCAGTACCTGCAACACATCGAGGGCTCGGCCACCCAGGCGCAGCGGTCGGTCGCCGTCCAGCACCAGTCGCTGACTGAGGTGGAAGGCATAAGGACCAAATCGCAGCACCGCTTCGCTGTTTAAATCTCTGAGGCTGTTCATGGGCTGTCACCCGCTGGAAACCTGACTTGCATCCAGTCTCCGCACCGTCCCTGCAATGAGTTCAGCGGTATCTTGGCAGGCCTCGGTGACCGTACAACTGTCACGGGGGGAGCGTCACGGCCATTGCGGTGCGCACGACGGACACACGCCGGCTAGCTGAACTGCTCGCGGTATTGGATCGGGGTCAGGCCAAGTTTTTCACTGAACAGAAAACGCATGTGCCGCACGCTGCCGAAGCCGCTCTTGAACGCCACGGTCTTGAGCGGCAACTCGGTGGTTTCCAGCAGGTTCCTCGCGCAATCGATGCGCGCGCTTTGCAGAAACTCCATGGGCGTCATGTTCACATCCCGGGCGAACACCCTGGCGAAATGACGCGGGCTCATGTTGGCCAGCCCGGCCATGGACTCGATGCTGTAGGTTTCATCGAGGTGTTCAAGCACATGGTTCTGCACGCGGGTAATCGCCGTTTCGTGGGGCGCCACCGCTGCCATCAACGGGCTGAACTGCGCCTGCCCGCCCTGGCGCTTCATCACCACCAGCAACACCTTGGCCACGTCCTGGGCGACCTTCTTGCCATGGTCCTGCGCCACCACCGACAACGCCAGATCGATCCCGGCCGTCACGCCGCCGGAGGTGATCAGGCTGCGGTCCTGAACAAAGATCTGATCGGTCTCGACAGTCGCTTTCGGAAAGGCCTTGATCAGCCGTTCGGTGTAGTGCCAGTGGGTGGTGACGCGATAGCCATCGAGCAAACCGGCATGCCCCAACACGAACGCCCCGGTGCAGATGGAACCATAGCCGGCGGACCGGCTGACGTTGTGCCTGAGCCAGTCGAGCAATGGCGGATGCTTTTCGTTGTAGGCCCCTGGGCCACCGGGTACCAGCAGCAAATCAAACCCCTCGCAGGCCTGATCGATGTGCCGGTCGGCCTGCACGCTCACCCCGTTGGACGCCCGCAGTGCACCGGGTTCGGTGCCGATGGTAGACAGCACATAGTGATCTTCGGGTTTCAGATAACGGTTGGCGATGGAAAACACTTCCATGGGCCCGGCCATGTCGAGCAGGAGAAAGTCGGGAAACAACACCATTGCCACGGTTTTCATGGATTGGAATTCACTGGGATCAAATAAGGTTGGTCTGCCAAACACAAGCCCCTTGTGGGAGCGAGCCTGCTCGCGAAGGCGTAGTGTCAGTTGCTATCAACTTTGCCTGATACACCGCTTTCGCGAGCAGGCTCGCTCCCACAGGGCCTGCCCCCGGCATCAGGGAGTGCTGTGCATTATGACCAGACACACGCCAAAGTCGGAAAAGAATAGCTGATTGGCGCTCGAATATTGTCAACCTGATCGAGACAGTATTTCAATTTTCATCTACTTATTGAACCGGCTGGTAAACATTAACCTTCTCCTCAGTCGGACGAATTCACGTCCCCACAGGAGATTTCATCATGCTGACTCTTCGCAAAGCCTCGGATCGTGGCCTGGCCAATCACGGCTGGTTGAAGTCGTTCCATACCTTTTCCTTCGCCAGCTATCGCAACCCGAAAGAGCAGGGTTTTTCTGACCTGTTGGTGATCAACGACGATCGCGTTGCCGCCGGCAAAGGCTTCGGCCAGCACCCGCATCGCGACATGGAGATTTTCTCCTACGTGCTTGAAGGCGCCCTGGAACACAAGGACACCCTGGGCACCGGTTCAGTGATCCGCCCCGGCGACGTGCAACTGATGAGCGCCGGCAGCGGCGTGGCCCACAGTGAGTTCAACCACTCCAGTACCCGGCCGGTGCACTTTCTGCAGATCTGGATCGTGCCCGAGGTCAGCGGCGCCAAGCCGCGCTATCAGCAAGAGCACTTCAGCACCCAGAAGAAACGCGGGCGCCTGCAACTGATCATCTCGCCGGACGGCGCCAAGGGTTCGCTGAAGGTGCGTCAGGATGCACGGGTGTATGCCGGCCTGATCGACGGCAAGGAAAGCGCCACCCTGGAGCTCGCCGCCAACCGCTACGCCTATGTACACGTGGCCCGGGGCAGCGTCGAACTCAATGGCGTGTTGTTGCAGGAAGGCGACGGTGTGCGGGTCCGCGACGAACAGGCGCTGACCTTGAGCAACGGCGTGGACGCTGAAGTACTGGTCTTCGACCTGCGCCCACAGGAACTGCCGGAAATGCCATGACAAAACCCTCTGTAGGAGCGAGCCTGCTCGCTAAGACGGCCTGACAGACACCGTTGCAGTGAATGTCACACCGCTTTCGCGAGCAGGCTCGCTCCCACAGTTTGAGACGCTCCGCACCCTATTCGCCGGTTCCGGCGAACCCCGCGACAATCTCATCAATCACCGCCCGGACCCGGGCCGTATGCCGCAGGTCCGCGTGGGTCACCAGCCAGACGTCATAGGGTAACGGTCGCGAACGCTCCGGCCACAGCCTGACCAGACCGTCGCGCGCCCCCAGGTATACCGGAACCTCCCCGACCCCGATCCCCGCCGCAATCGAACGGCGCACCAGCAGGCTGGAACTGAGGCTCGCGACAATCCGCCCGCGCGCCACCGGCTCCGAGACCAGCGTCAGGTCTTTGTTGCCCTGCAAGTACGGTTGATACACCACCAGATCATGCCCGGCGAACGCCGAACCAGGCTGCGGCACGCCGTGGGCATCGACATAGGCTTGCGAGGCAAACAGCCCCACCGGCCAGCGCGCGATGCGCCGGGCGATCAGGTCCGGGTTGTCCGGCCGGGTGTTACGCACGGCGATGTCCGCCTCGCGTTTGGCCAGGCTGAGAATCTGCGTGGTGGCGTCCAGTTGCACCCGTACATCCGGGTGTTGTCGATGCAGGCGGGCAATCGCCGGGATCAGGAAATCAATCGCCAGGGTGTCGGTGGTACTGACGCGAACTGTGCCGCTCAAGCGATCGTCCAGGCCCTGGATCCGGCGTTCCAGCTCCAGCGCTGAATGTTCCATTTTCTCCACAGCCTTGAGCGCCGCTTCGCCAACAGCCGTCAGCGCGTAACCTTCGGAGGTGCGCAGGAACAAGGTCGCGCTCAATGACTTCTCCAGCGACGTGATGCGCCGGCCGACCGTGGCCTGATCGACTGCCAACACCCGCGCCGCGCCACGCAGTGTGGATTCACGGCAAACCGCGAGAAACACCCGGGCGTCATCCCAATTCATAACGCTCTCCTGATGATGCAATTACGCATCAGCATAGCGCGTAATCGCTGCATTAATGCTTCGATGATTCTCGATATGCTGAAAGCCTGAGTGACTCCACAGGACGATGCGCATGCACCGTTCACTGTCGCCTGATGAACCACGATCGCGAGCAGGCTCGCTCCCAGATCAATTGAATCAATTCATCGAGCTCTCATACTCCAAAAAGGTATCCGCAATGACACTGCCCCTCACCATGACCCTGATCGAAATCACCGAACCCGGTGGCCCCGATGTCCTGCAACCGCGCCAGGCGCCTGTGCCCGTTGCGGCGGCCGGCGAGATTCTGATCCGCGTGCACGCCGCCGGGGTCAATCGCCCGGATGCGCTTCAACGGGCCGGCAAATACCCGTTGAAACCCGGCACGAACCCGATCCCGGGGCTGGAAGTGGCCGGTGAAGTGGTGGCGATTGGCGCGGGCGTCAGCGAGTTTGCCTTGGGCGACAAGGTCTGCGCCCTGACCAATGGCGGCGGATACGCGCAATACTGTGTGGTCCCGGCCAGTCAGGCCCTGCCGATCCCCGAAGGCATGGACTGGTTGCAGGCGGCGGCCATCCCGGAAACCTTCTTTACAGTGTGGGCCAACCTGTTCGGCCTTGGCGGTGCACGTCAGGGGCAGCGTGTGTTGATCCACGGTGGCACCAGCGGCATCGGCACCACCGCATTGATGCTGTGCCGCGAGCTCGGCATCGAAGCGTTCGCCACCGCCGGCAGCGAAGAAAAATGCGCAGCGATTCGCGAATTGGGCGCCGAGGCGATCAACTATCGCGACCAGGACTTTGTGCAGGTCATCGCGCAAAAAACCGCCGGCCAAGGCGTCAACGTGATACTCGACATCATGGGTGGCTCGTACCTCAACAACAATGTGGCCACCCTGGCCCTGGAGGGCCGCCTGGTGATGCTCGGATTCCTCGGTGGTGCTCACGCCAGGGATGTCGACTTGCTGGCGATCATGGCCAGACGCGCCGTTGTCACCGGCTCCCTGCTGCGCTCGAGAACCGGGGACGAAAAAGCCGCCATCGCCCGTCAATTGCACGAACACCTATGGCCGGTGCTGAGTGCCGGACGCTGCCTGCCGATGATCGACCGGGTTTACCCGCTCGCTGAAGCGGCACAGGCCCACGCCCGGATGGAAGCGGGAGAGCACATCGGCAAGATAGTCCTGCGGGTGGACTGATCCGACGCCAACTTCTGCAGGCAGCGACTTTTAACCGCTGGGCCTCAACGATGGTCGGAAAAATCTCCTGGCGCACAGGTTCATCTGTTAAAACCCGTGCTTCACATTCTGTTGGACCGTCCGATGCCCGCTCCCCTCCTCGCTCACTTGCGCCGACGCTGGCTATCGTTGCTGTGCATGGCCGTGCTGGTCGTCGGCTTGCCGGTGAGCTGTGGGGCGCTCAAATACAAAGAGCGCGAGTTGCTGTTCCGCATCGAACCGGGCACGGCAGGCTGGTATCGCGGCTTGCCGCAGGACGTTCAGGAGTTCGATATCAAGCCCGCCAGCTTCAAGGCCGGGCAAAACCTGCATGCCTGGTGGTGGCCGGCCGCACGCCGCGATGCGCCGTCAATTCTCTACCTGCATGGCGTGCGCTGGAACCTCACGGGCCAGGCGTTTCGCATCGAGCAATTGCGGGCCATGGGCTATTCGGTACTGGCCATCGATTACCGTGGTTTCGGTCAGAGCAAAGGCGATTTGCCCTCGGAAGCCAGTGTGTATGAAGACGCACACGTCGCCTGGGAGCGCTTTACCGCAATGCAGCCGGACGCCAGCAAGCGTCTGATCTATGGACACTCACTGGGCAGTGCAGTGGCCATCGAACTCGCGGCCGGCCTGGCCGCACAGGCTAAACAGCAGCAGGTCGCCGTGCCGGTGCGCGGTCTGGTCATCGAGTCTTCTTTCACCTCGTTGGGCGATGCGGTCGCGGAGGTGGCCAACAACAACCTGCCGGTGAGCGGGTTGCCAGTGCGCTGGCTGTTGTCGCAGAAGTTCGACTCCATCGACAAGATCGTCGACATCGACATGCCGCTGCTGGTGGTGCACGGCCTGGCCGATCCGTTCATGCCGTCACGATTCAGCCAGCAACTGTTCAATGCTGCCCATGAACCCAAGCGCCTGCTGCTGATACCCGGCGGTACGCACAACAACAGCATGAGCCTGGGTGGCAACCAGTATCGCCAGGCAATTGATGGCTTGATGAAAGCAAGCCCCCATCAGGTGGCCGGGCAGGCGGTGGTTCAGGGCTCGCAGGACTCTTGAAGGCTGGTCGCTTCTGCGCCCCGCTCCCCCTGATAACGTGCCCTATAGCGCCCCGGACTTTCCCCGGTCCACTTCTTGAATGCCCGATGGAAGGCGCTGGGTTCCTGGAATCCCAGTCGCTCGGCGATATCGCTGATGCTCGCATCGCTCTCACGCAATTGCTCAAAGGCCACACCGCGCCGCACTTCGTCCTTGATCTCCTGATAGGAGCAGCCTTCACGCTCCAGTTTGCGGCGGAAGGTGCTGGGGCTCAGGTGCTGTTCGAGGGCAAAGGCCTGCAACGTCGGCCATTCACTGTAATGGTTGCCGCGCAAGCGCTGATGAACCTGCGATGCCAGGCCATGCTGGTTACGGAAGCGGATCACCAGCCATTGCGGCGCGGTACGCAGAAACACTTTCAGCGAGGCCAGATCCTGAACCACCGGCAGGCGCAAGTAGTGGCTGGCAAATTCGATTTCGGTGCGTTCGGCACCAAAGGTCAGGTTGGGACCCCACAGCAGGCGGTCGTCGCCAAGCGACAGGCGTGAATGGCGGAAGTCTGCGCGGTCTATGGGAATGCGCCGACCGCCCAGCCAGCACAGCAGACTGATCATCAACACCAGGAACGTTTCTTCACCAAACCGGCTGGCATCGTTGTCCGTCGAACGGGTTTCCAGGCTGATGACCGCGCGTTTGCCCCGCACGGCCAGCGAGCCGCGAAAGTCGCGCAGGAACAACCCGAAGTTGGCCAGGCACTGACGCATGGCCTTGTGCAGATCGGGTTCCTGAATCAAGGCTCGGCAAATCAGGGCGAAACTGCCGGGCGGCATGCCATGGGAGTCAAGCCCGAAAAACTCGTCGTCGAGTTCGCGGATCTGAATCAGCCACAACGCGGCAAACGCATTGGCCGGCACCCGCGCCGTGGGTTGGTTCATGACTGCCGGATCAATGCCCGCCTGTTCGAGCACCGCCGTCACACGCTGCGGATCATCCCTCAGCCCATGAATCATTGCCTGCACGAAATAGGCGGCAACCGAGTCCTTTTCCCGCATTGGTTCGCTTCTCTCTCATCACCCGAATGGCAAAAAACATCATTGCCGTTGAACAGTTTTGGCATAGGACAACCGCCCTGCCGGCTCTAGACTCGCGGCAATAGTACGCCTTCGGCCGTAGTCGCGGCCAAGGTATCGCAGGGTTTGATCGAAGGATGGGAAGATGAATCTGCAAAACATCGGAGTGATTGGTGCGGGCACCATGGGCAATGGCATTGCACAAGTCTGCGCCATGGCCGGTTTCAACGTGACCTTGCTCGACATTTCCGAAAGCGCTTTGCAAAAAGCCGTCGCAACGGTCGGTAAAAACCTTGACCGGCAGATCGCCAAGGAAACCCTGACGGCGGAGCAGAAACAGGCCACCCTCGACAAGATCCGCACCAGCACCGACTACAGCAGCCTGCAAAATGCGCAGCTGGTCATTGAAGCGGCGACGGAAAATCTCGACCTGAAATTGCGTGTACTGCAACAGATCGCCGCGCAAGTCAGCAGCGAATGCGTGATTGCCTCCAATACCTCATCGCTGTCGATCACCCAGCTCGCGGCCAGCGTCAGTCAGCCTGAGCGCTTCATCGGCCTGCACTTCTTCAATCCGGTGCCGGTGATGGGTCTGATCGAAGTCATCCGCGGCCTGCAAACCAGTGACGCCACCCACAAACTGGCACTGGACATGGCGACCACTCTGGGCAAAACCGCGATTACCGCCGGCAACCGCCCGGGATTCGTGGTCAACCGGATCCTGGTGCCGATGATCAACGAAGCGATCCTGGTGTTCCAGGAAGGCCTGGCCAGCGCCGAAGACATCGACGCCGGCATGCGCCTGGGCTGCAATCAGCCTATCGGTCCGTTGGCCCTGGCGGACCTGATTGGTCTGGATACCCTGTTGTCGATCCTCGAAGCCTTCTATGACGGTTTCAACGACAGCAAATATCGCCCGGCACCGCTGCTCAAGGAAATGGTCGCGGCCGGTTACCTGGGGCGCAAAACGGGGCGCGGCTTCCATGCCTATGCCTGAGCGTTGCTCGCGCTTTGCCGAGTACCGGGACAAGGTCCTGGAGCTGTTTGCCTGCAAGGGGTTCGGCCAGGTCGGCATGCGTGAGCTCGCGACGTGCCTGGGGCTCTCCCCAGGCTCGCTGTATCACCACTACCCCAGCAAACAGCATCTGCTGCTCGACCTGATCGAGGAGTTCTACGAGGAGCTGCTGGCCACCCTGGGGCGTATTCAGCAAAAGGCCCCGGCCAAACGCGACAAGCTCAACAGCCTGATCCGCGCGCACCTGAATCTGCATCGGGAGATGCCTTGGCATTTCCGCCTGGTGGAGCGCGACAGCGGTTGCCTGAACGAAGAGCAACAGGCTCGGGTCCGGCAATTGCGCGAGCAATACGAACGCACGTTGCTGAAGATGCTGGGCGCGAAGTCCCGTTTCAGCGAGCAAGGCCTGCTGGCCGCCGGACATGCCATCGGCGCCCTGCTCAACAGCGCCCCCAGCTGGCTGACGCCCCATGTGCTCGACGAGCAGGAACGTGATGAGCTGCTGGAAAGCATGGTCAGCGGCGCCATCGAACGTGTGCTGGCGCCAAGGCGTGTGCCTGAGGCGATAAGCATCGCGCGCCCTATTGAAAAAACATCTAAAGAAACACAAGTTCCGACAAAGATTTAGCGCTTTGCTTATGGGCTCGACACAATCGGAATTCGCCGAAAAAACCGGCGTCCAAACCGATGTATGTACTTGAGCACCCGGAGCCGACCATGAAAATCAATCCCTACCTTATCTTCAACGGCGACTGCAAAGACGCCTTCACCTTCTATGCGCAGTGCCTGCAAGGCCAGCTCGAAGCCATGTTGACCTTCGGTGAAACGCCGGCCGGTGAGCATTTCCCCAAGGATCTGCACAATCTGATCATTCATACCCGCCTGATCGTGGGCGACCAGGCGATCATGGGTTCAGACACCACACCTGATCGCCCCGTCGATAAAATGAGCGCCTGCTCGATCTCACTCAACGTCGACAGCATTGTCGAGGCCGAACGGGTCTTCAATGCGCTGGCAGGCGGCGGCACCGTGCAAATGCCACTGGAGGCCACGTTCTGGGCGGCGCGCTTCGGCATGCTGGTCGACCGATTTGGTGTGTCGTGGATGGTCAACTGCGAAAAGGATCAGTGAAAGACTCAGTCGATTGACCGTCTTCCAGGCACAAAAAAGCCCAACCTGAAAAGGTTGGGCTTTTTTGTAACTCCCGACACCCGGTGGCTTCAGGCAGCCAGTGTCATCGTTACAGACCATCGCGAGCGGGCTCGCCCCTACAGGTGCCAGAAAAACAAAACCCCTACCTGCATACGCAGATAGGGGTTTCGGAATTTAATCTTGACGATGACCTACTCTCACATGGGGAAACCCCACACTACCATCGGCGATGCATCGTTTCACTGCTGAGTTCGGGATGGGATCAGGTGGTTCCAACGCTCTATGGTCGTCAAGAAATTCGGGTACCGAGTCGTGGCCGGCTGGCCGCGCTTCAGCAAATTGGGTATGTGATGGAAATCGGTGTTTTGTGAGCGTCGAACTTTCGGTTCTTGCGTCTTCACACACCGCAATCTGATGCTTCTTTCGAAGTAGTCAAATTGCTTGGGTGTTATATGGTCAAGCCTCACGGGCAATTAGTATTGGTTAGCTCAACGCCTCACAGCGCTTACACACCCAACCTATCAACGTCGTAGTCTTCGACGGCCCTTCAGGGGACTCAAGGTCCCAGTGAGATCTCATCTTGAGGCAAGTTTCCCGCTTAGATGCTTTCAGCGGTTATCTTTTCCGAACATAGCTACCCGGCAATGCCACTGGCGTGACAACCGGAACACCAGAGGTTCGTCCACTCCGGTCCTCTCGTACTAGGAGCAGCCCCTCTCAAATCTCAAACGTCCACGGCAGATAGGGACCGAACTGTCTCACGACGTTCTAAACCCAGCTCGCGTACCACTTTAAATGGCGAACAGCCATACCCTTGGGACCGGCTTCAGCCCCAGGATGTGATGAGCCGACATCGAGGTGCCAAACACCGCCGTCGATATGAACTCTTGGGCGGTATCAGCCTGTTATCCCCGGAGTACCTTTTATCCGTTGAGCGATGGCCCTTCCATACAGAACCACCGGATCACTAAGACCTACTTTCGTACCTGCTCGACGTGTCTGTCTCGCAGTCAAGCGCGCTTTTGCCTTTATACTCTACGACCGATTTCCGACCGGTCTGAGCGCACCTTCGTACTCCTCCGTTACTCTTTAGGAGGAGACCGCCCCAGTCAAACTACCCACCATACACTGTCCTCGATCCGGATAACGGACCTGAGTTAGAACCTCAAAGTTGCCAGGGTGGTATTTCAAGGATGGCTCCACGCGAACTGGCGTCCACGCTTCAAAGCCTCCCACCTATCCTACACAAGCAAATTCAAAGTCCAGTGCAAAGCTATAGTAAAGGTTCACGGGGTCTTTCCGTCTAGCCGCGGATACACTGCATCTTCACAGCGATTTCAATTTCACTGAGTCTCGGGTGGAGACAGCGCCGCCATCGTTACGCCATTCGTGCAGGTCGGAACTTACCCGACAAGGAATTTCGCTACCTTAGGACCGTTATAGTTACGGCCGCCGTTTACCGGGGCTTCGATCAAGAGCTTCGCGTTAGCTAACCCCATCAATTAACCTTCCGGCACCGGGCAGGCGTCACACCCTATACGTCCACTTTCGTGTTTGCAGAGTGCTGTGTTTTTAATAAACAGTCGCAGCGGCCTGGTATCTTCGACCGGCGTGGGCTTACGCAGTAAATGCTTCACCCTCACCGGCGCACCTTCTCCCGAAGTTACGGTGCCATTTTGCCTAGTTCCTTCACCCGAGTTCTCTCAAGCGCCTTGGTATTCTCTACCCAACCACCTGTGTCGGTTTGGGGTACGGTTCCTGGTTATCTGAAGCTTAGAAGCTTTTCTTGGAAGCATGGCATCAACCACTTCGTCACCCAAAGGGTAACTCGTCATCAGCTCTCGGCCTTAAGATCCCGGATTTACCTAAGATCTCAGCCTACCACCTTAAACTTGGACAACCAACGCCAAGCTGGCCTAGCCTTCTCCGTCCCTCCATCGCAATAACCAGAAGTACAGGAATATTAACCTGTTTTCCATCGACTACGCTTTTCAGCCTCGCCTTAGGGACCGACTAACCCTGCGTCGATTAACGTTGCGCAGGAAACCTTGGTCTTTCGGCGTGGGTGTTTTTCACACCCATTGTCGTTACTCATGTCAGCATTCGCACTTCTGATACCTCCAGCAAGCTTCTCAACTCACCTTCACAGGCTTACAGAACGCTCCTCTACCGCATCACTTACGTGATACCCGTAGCTTCGGTGTATGGTTTGAGCCCCGTTACATCTTCCGCGCAGGCCGACTCGACTAGTGAGCTATTACGCTTTCTTTAAAGGGTGGCTGCTTCTAAGCCAACCTCCTAGCTGTCTAAGCCTTCCCACATCGTTTCCCACTTAACCATAACTTTGGGACCTTAGCTGACGGTCTGGGTTGTTTCCCTTTTCACGACGGACGTTAGCACCCGCCGTGTGTCTCCCATGCTCGGCACTTGTAGGTATTCGGAGTTTGCATCGGTTTGGTAAGTCGGGATGACCCCCTAGCCGAAACAGTGCTCTACCCCCTACAGTGATACATGAGGCGCTACCTAAATAGCTTTCGAGGAGAACCAGCTATCTCCGAGCTTGATTAGCCTTTCACTCCGATCCACAGGTCATCCGCTAACTTTTCAACGGTAGTCGGTTCGGTCCTCCAGTCAGTGTTACCTAACCTTCAACCTGCCCATGGATAGATCGCCCGGTTTCGGGTCTATTCCCAGCGACTAGACGCCCTATTAAGACTCGCTTTCGCTACGCCTCCCCTATTCGGTTAAGCTCGCCACTGAAAATAAGTCGCTGACCCATTATACAAAAGGTACGCAGTCACCCAACAAAGTGGGCTCCCACTGCTTGTACGCATACGGTTTCAGGATCTATTTCACTCCCCTCTCCGGGGTTCTTTTCGCCTTTCCCTCACGGTACTAGTTCACTATCGGTCAGTCAGTAGTATTTAGCCTTGGAGGATGGTCCCCCCATATTCAGACAAAGTTTCTCGTGCTCCGTCCTACTCGATTTCATGACTAAGAGATTTTCGCGTACAGGGCTATCACCCACTATGGCCGCACTTTCCAGAGCGTTCCGCTAATCTCAAAGCCACTTAAGGGCTAGTCCCCGTTCGCTCGCCACTACTAAGGGAATCTCGGTTGATTTCTTTTCCTCAGGGTACTTAGATGTTTCAGTTCCCCTGGTTCGCCTCTTGCACCTATGTATTCAGTACAAGATAACCATCTTATGATGGCTGGGTTCCCCCATTCAGACATCTCCGGATCAAAGTCTGTTTGCCGACTCCCCGAAGCTTTTCGCAGGCTACCACGTCTTTCATCGCCTCTGACTGCCAAGGCATCCACCGTATGCGCTTCTTCACTTGACCATATAACCCCAAGCAATCTGGTTATACTATGAAGACGACATTCGCCGAAAATTCGAATTTCTCAATTAAGAGAACTCACAAATTTTACCTTAGCCTGATCCGTTACCAGTGAAAGTAACGTTCAGTCTATCTTTCTATCACATACCCAAATTTTTAAAGAACGAACTAGTCAAAGACTAGAAATCAACATTCACCATCATCGATGGAATGCTCATTTCTAAGCTTTACACAATCAGAAGCAGTAGTGGTGGAGCCAAACGGGATCGAACCGTTGACCTCCTGCGTGCAAGGCAGGCGCTCTCCCAGCTGAGCTATGGCCCCGTATTTCTACAGGCGTTTCCCACACAAAATTGGTGGGTCTGGGCAGATTCGAACTGCCGACCTCACCCTTATCAGGGGTGCGCTCTAACCAACTGAGCTACAGACCCAATTTCGGGCTGCTTCTTATCGTCTTCTTCAATGAATCAAGCAATTCGTGTGGGAACTTATGGAGCCGCTGAGTCGTCGATTAAGGAGGTGATCCAGCCGCAGGTTCCCCTACGGCTACCTTGTTACGACTTCACCCCAGTCATGAATCACACCGTGGTAACCGTCCCCCCGAAGGTTAGACTAGCTACTTCTGGTGCAACCCACTCCCATGGTGTGACGGGCGGTGTGTACAAGGCCCGGGAACGTATTCACCGCGACATTCTGATTCGCGATTACTAGCGATTCCGACTTCACGCAGTCGAGTTGCAGACTGCGATCCGGACTACGATCGGTTTTGTGGGATTAGCTCCACCTCGCGGCTTGGCAACCCTCTGTACCGACCATTGTAGCACGTGTGTAGCCCAGGCCGTAAGGGCCATGATGACTTGACGTCATCCCCACCTTCCTCCGGTTTGTCACCGGCAGTCTCCTTAGAGTGCCCACCATGACGTGCTGGTAACTAAGGACAAGGGTTGCGCTCGTTACGGGACTTAACCCAACATCTCACGACACGAGCTGACGACAGCCATGCAGCACCTGTCTCAATGTTCCCGAAGGCACCGATCCATCTCTGGAAAGTTCATTGGATGTCAAGGCCTGGTAAGGTTCTTCGCGTTGCTTCGAATTAAACCACATGCTCCACCGCTTGTGCGGGCCCCCGTCAATTCATTTGAGTTTTAACCTTGCGGCCGTACTCCCCAGGCGGTCAACTTAATGCGTTAGCTGCGCCACTAAGAGCTCAAGGCTCCCAACGGCTAGTTGACATCGTTTACGGCGTGGACTACCAGGGTATCTAATCCTGTTTGCTCCCCACGCTTTCGCACCTCAGTGTCAGTATCAGTCCAGGTGGTCGCCTTCGCCACTGGTGTTCCTTCCTATATCTACGCATTTCACCGCTACACAGGAAATTCCACCACCCTCTACCATACTCTAGCTTGTCAGTTTTGAATGCAGTTCCCAGGTTGAGCCCGGGGCTTTCACATCCAACTTAACAAACCACCTACGCGCGCTTTACGCCCAGTAATTCCGATTAACGCTTGCACCCTCTGTATTACCGCGGCTGCTGGCACAGAGTTAGCCGGTGCTTATTCTGTCGGTAACGTCAAAACACTAACGTATTAGGTTAATGCCCTTCCTCCCAACTTAAAGTGCTTTACAATCCGAAGACCTTCTTCACACACGCGGCATGGCTGGATCAGGCTTTCGCCCATTGTCCAATATTCCCCACTGCTGCCTCCCGTAGGAGTCTGGACCGTGTCTCAGTTCCAGTGTGACTGATCATCCTCTCAGACCAGTTACGGATCGTCGCCTTGGTGAGCCATTACCTCACCAACTAGCTAATCCGACCTAGGCTCATCTGATAGCGCAAGGCCCGAAGGTCCCCTGCTTTCTCCCGTAGGACGTATGCGGTATTAGCGTCCCTTTCGAGACGTTGTCCCCCACTACCAGGCAGATTCCTAGGCATTACTCACCCGTCCGCCGCTGAATCAGGGAGCAAGCTCCCGCCATCCGCTCGACTTGCATGTGTTAGGCCTGCCGCCAGCGTTCAATCTGAGCCATGATCAAACTCTTCAGTTCAAACATCTTTGGGTTTTGAGAAAACCCTAAACTTGGCTCAGCAATCGTTGGTTACATCTTTGATTTCTCGCGGAGTAACTTGTGATGCTGATAATCTGTTGACTAGCAGTCTGACTCCACAAGCACCCACACGAATTGCTTGATTCAGTTGTTAAAGAGCGGTTGGTTAAGAGCTTTCATCTCAACCGAGGCGCGCATTCTACAGCAGCCTCATTTGCTGTCAAGTGATTTTTTTCAGAAGTTTTCAAGGAATCCTTAACAACTTCAACCACTTGCGCTTCAGATCTCTCGTCAGCGGGAGGCGAATTCTACAGCGTTACACGCTGCTGTCAACACCTCTTTTTCAACTTCCTTTGTGCTCCGATGACCTGAAGCAACTTGCTGCCGAAAACTGCATAACTCATTGTTTTACAAGGAGTTTTCCGTTTCGACTGCGCCGGAAGTGGGGCGAATTATAGGCTTCCAGAATCTGCCGTCAAGCACTGATTATGGTTTTCTATCAATAACTTGCAGAAAGCGCCGGAACACCCCTTTCCGAGCTCGATAGAGGAGCCATAACGCTCCTTCTATATAGAAGGACTTCCTCGTAGGCAGCCGCTGCCCGTGACATAACCCAAAAACGAGACCATCGCATACCGACGACTGGCCGGCCGCCAAAAAGCAAAAAAGCACCCAAGGTGCTTTTTTGTTGCTGCCATCAGCTGGATAAAGCCGCCACCCTGGCCCGCGCCATATGCAACTTCTTGTAGCTGTCGATCAGCCGCAGGTGCCTGTCGAGCCCTTCCAGTTTCATGCTCGTCGGTGTCAGACCGTAGAAGCGTACGCTGCCATCCACGGACCCTATCGCCGCGTCCATCCGCTCGTTGCCGAACATCCGGCGGAAGTTGGCTTCGTAATCGCTCAGTTCCAGATCATCGTCCAGTTGCATTTCCAGCACGACGTTCACGGCTTGATAAAACAAGCCGCGCTCGACGGTGTTGTCGTTGTATTGCAAGAAGGCTTCCACCAGATCTTTCGCCTGATCAAACTTCTGCAAGGCCAGATAAATCAGCAGCCTCAGCTCCAGGATCGTCAATTTGCCCCAGGGCGTGTTGTCATCAAACTCGATGCCGATCAGGGTGGTGATGTCGGTGTAGTCATCCAGCTCGCTGTTTTCCAAACCTTTGGCCAGCGTTCTCAGACCGACTTTGCTCAGGCTGTGCAGATTGAGGATGTCGGCGCGGAACTGCAGCGCCTTGTTGGTGTTATCCCAGATCAGATCTTCTACCGGATAAATCTCCGAGTAGTCCGGCACCAGAATGCGGCAGGCTTTGGCACCGATATGCTCATAGACCGCCATGTACACTTCTTTGCCCATGTCTTCGAGAATGCCGAACAAGGTTGCGGCTTCCTCAGCATTGGAGTTTTCGCCCTGACCGGAGAAATCCCACTCAACGAATTCGAAATCCGGTTTGGCACTGAAGAAACGCCACGAGACCACACCGCTGGAATCGATAAAGTGTTCCACGAAGTTGTTTGGCTCAGTCACCGCCTGACCTTCGAAGGTCGGTTGAGGCAGATCGTTCAAGCCTTCAAAACTGCGGCCTTGCAGCAGCTCCGTCAGGCTGCGCTCCAGCGCCACTTCCAGGCTTGGGTGCGCGCCGAACGAGGCAAACACGCCACCGGTACGCGGGTTCATCAAGGTGACACACATCACCGGGAACTCCCCGCCCAGCGACGCATCCTTGACCAGCACCGGGAAGCCCTGCTCTTCCAGGGCCTGGATACCCGCCAGAATGCCCGGGTACTTGGCCAGCACTTCCTGTGGCACATCCGGCAGGGCCATTTCGCCTTCGAGGATTTCGCGCTTCACCGCGCGCTCGAAGATCTCGGACAGGCATTGCACCTGCGCTTCTACCAGCGTGTTGCCGGCGCTCATGCCATTACTCAGGAACAGGTTTTCGATCAGATTGGAGGGGAAATACACCACCTCATTGTCCGACTGGCGCACAAACGGCAGCGAACAAATACCGCGCTGGGTGTTGCCGGAGTTGGTGTCGTACAGGTGCGAACCACGCAACTCGCCGTCCCGGTCGTAAACCTTCAGGCAGTACTCGTCGAGGATTTCGGTCGGCAGCTCATCCTTCGGGCCAGGCTTGAACCAGCGCTCGTCCGGGTAATGCACAAACGTCGCATTGGCGATGTCCTCCCCCCAGAACTGATCGTTATAGAAGAAGTTGCAGTTGAGCCGCTCGATGAACTCGCCCAGTGCCGATGCCAGTGCGCCCTCTTTGGTCGCGCCTTTGCCGTTGGTAAAACACATCGGCGAATGCGCATCGCGGATGTGCAGCGACCACACGTTGGGAACGATGTTGCGCCACGAAGCGATTTCGATCTTCATGCCCAGGTCGGCCAGGATGCCCGACATGTTGGCGATGGTTTGCTCCAGCGGCAGGTCCTTGCCCACAATGTAGGTGCCCGCTTCGCCAGTCGAGTGCGGCATCAACAAGGCCTGGGCATCGGCGTCGAGGTTTTCGACCTCTTCAATCACGAACTCCGGCCCGGTTTGCACCACCTTCTTTACGGTACAACGGTCGATGGAGCGCAAGATCCCCTGCCGATCCTTGGCAGAGATGTCCGCCGGCAATTCGACCTGAATCTTGAAAATCTGGTTGTAGCGGTTTTCCGGGTCAACAATGTTGTTCTGCGACAGGCGGATATTGTCGGTGGGGATATTGCGGGTTTCGCAATACAACTTCACGAAGTACGCCGCACACAACGCCGACGAAGCCAGGAAGTAATCGAACGGCCCCGGTGCCGAGCCATCGCCCTTGTAGCGAATGGGTTGATCGGCAATCACCGTGAAGTCGTCGAACTTGGCCTCAAGTCGAAGGTTGTCGAGAAAGTTGACCTTGATTTCCATGCGTGCTTACCAGAATAACGAGCTATACGATTTGGCCGCCATTATCCGGTTTTTCAGCCCAGACCGTTAACTTTCCACTATTTTTCGACCAACACCACCCCGCGCTCCTCGAGCAAGCGCACAAACATCGTCAGGCTCTGCGACACCGTCCCCCTGCGCCACACCAGCCAGGTGCGCAAATAGCGGAACGACTCCGACAACGGCCAGACGCTGACCGTCGTGCATCCAGGCATGCTTTCGAGCATGCTGCGGGGCATCAGCGCCAGACCGGCACCGGCACTGACGCAGGCCAGCATGCCGTGATAGGACTCCATTTCGAAAATCTTGCCGGGCACCGCTGCGCCATTGGCGAACCAGCTTTCGAAATGATGGCGATAGGAGCAGTTGGAGCGGAATGCATAGATGTTTTCGCCATTCACATCCTTCGCCCGATGGATCGGGTCATGATTGAGAGGCGCGATCAAAACCATTTCCTCCTCGAATGCCGGCACCCCCTCCAACGCCGGATGCAACACCGGACCATCGACAAAAGCAGCGGCCAGCCGCCCTGACAGCACGCCATCGATCATGGTCCCGGAGGGCCCGGTGGACAGGTCCAGCTCGACCTTGGCGTGCTTCTGGTTATAGGCGGCCAATAGCTCTGGAATACGTACCGCCGCAGTACTTTCCAGCGAACCCAGGGCGAAGGCTCCTTGTGGCTCTTCACCCGCCACTGTGGCGCGAGCTTCCTGAACCAGGTCGAGAATGCGTCGAGCGTAATCCAGAAAACTCCAGCCGGCGGGCGACAGGCGCAGGCGACTCTTCTCGCGGATAAACAGGTCCACGCCCAGGTCCAGCTCAAGTTGCTTGATTCTGGTCGTGAGATTCGATGGCACCCGATGAATATGCTGGGCGGCGACGCTGATGCTGCCGTGCTCGGCGACAGCCTTGAAAATTTCGAGCTGAACCAGATCCAAGTCTTTCTCCAAACGTGAACGTTATGCTCAGTATTATTCAGTTTCCATAAAACATATAGCCCCATAACCTGAGCACATCCCCACCTCGCAGGACGGTGCCATGACCAACGTTTCCAGCCTTACCCATGCCATTTCGATCAACCCGACCACGGGCGAACAGATCGGTCAGTACCCATTCGAATCCGATACAGCATTGCAGGCCACGCTGACGCGGGCCGCTACCGGGTTTCGCAGCTGGCGCAGCAAACCCGTTGAACAACGCGCGCAGCTTTTGATCAACCTCGGCCAGGCCTTGCGCAACAATGCAGAGGCCATGGCGAACATGATCACCCGGGAAATGGGCAAGCCGATTACCCAGGCCTGCGGTGAAATTGAAAAGTGCGCGCAGCTCTGCGAGTGGTACGCCGAGCACGGCCCCGCCATGCTGAACCCGGAACCGACCCAGGTTGAAGGCGGCAAGGCACGCATTGAATATCGCCCGCTCGGCCCGATCCTCGCCGTCATGCCGTGGAACTTCCCCATCTGGCAAGTCCTGCGCGGTGCGGTCCCCACCCTGCTCGCCGGCAATACCTACGTGCTCAAGCACGCGCCGAACGTCATGGGCAGCGCCTACCTGCTGCTGGAAGCCGTCAAGCAAGCGGGCTTTCCCGAAGGTGTTTTCGAGGTCATCAATGTCACACCAGAGGGGGTATCCAAGGCGATCGCCGATCCACGGATTGCAGCTGTCACCCTCACCGGTAGCGTCCGTGCGGGCATGGCCATCGGTGCTCAGGCTGGAGCAGCGCTGAAGAAATGCGTATTGGAGCTGGGCGGCTCCGACCCGTTTATCGTGCTCGACGACGCGGACCTCGATGAGGCGGTAAAAGCCGCCGTGATCGGACGCTATCAGAACACTGGACAAGTCTGCGCCGCCGCCAAACGCCTGATTGTCGAGCAAGGCATTGCCCGGGAATTTACCCGCAGGTTTGTCGAAGCTACCCGACAACTGGTCGTCGGTGATCCTCTCGCCGCCAACACTTACATCGGCCCGATGGCTCGCTTCGATCTGCGCGACGAACTGGATCAACAGGTGCGCGACACACTGGAAGAAGGCGCGACGTTACTGATGGGAGGCAAGAAGGCTGAAGGCCCCGGCAATTACTATGAGCCCACGGTACTCGGCGACGTGACCGATCAGATGACATCATTCAAACAGGAATTGTTTGGTCCTGTGGCCTCAATCATCACGGCCCGAGACGCAGCCCATGCGCTGGAGCTGGCCAATGACAGCGAATTCGGCCTCACCGCCACCCTCTACACGCGCAATGTCGAACTCGCCCGGCAGATGGCCGGCGAACTTGAAACCGGCGGCGTGTTCATCAACGGCTATAGCGCCAGCGATCCGCGTGTCAGCTTTGGTGGGGTGAAGAAGAGTGGCTTTGGCCGGGAGCTCTCGCATTTCGGGGTGCGCGAATTCTGTAATGCACAAACGGTCTGGCTGGATCGACGCTAAGGGTTCTGCAGGAGCAAGCTGGCTCGCGATGGACTCAAGAGCGCTGTGTTTAGTCCGTAAACACGCGGTATCGTTAATGACCATCGCGAGCATGCTCGCTCCTACAGTAACAGCGACAGCTCAATGAGCTGGAGGGATAAAAGTATCAATCGTCCCTGTCGTCACGATCGCGATACTGACGGTGGTAGCGATCATAGTCACGGCGATCATATCGACGGTTATAACCTTGATCATCGTCATTACCCTGGTCGTATCCACGACGATAATCATGATCATAATCCCGGCCGTACCGCCCTCCGTCTTCCCAGTGAGGGCCGCAGCCCCCCAGAAGGAGCGAACCTGAAATGGTCAAGATCATCATTACTGCGCGTTTCATTTGAACGTCCTGAATGGTCAGAGCTACAGAGACGGTTGTCACCCTCCGAGAATTTCATCCGGGGTAGTATTCAACCGTAATTATGACCACTCAGTAACACAATGATTCATTCTTGAAATACAACAATCCAAAAACTGTTGCCTCAGGTCAAGCAGCCCTACCCAGTGCGGTCGGTAAAACAAGGCCGCTACCACCGCCATAAATGGGGCATTACACCCACCCAACCGGGCGTTTACCACCTGATTTGAGGAATATTCCCCACTCCCCCTTTCTCTAACTCGAAACGCCCAGAAGCAGTTTATTAATTAAGCTGAACTTTTTTCGCCTTATTGAAATGGCTCATTAGTTGCACCGTACCCTGGTACCCGCAACAGCTGTCGCCCTGGACATCATGGAGACGACGGGGCTCGCCAGACTCGGCATGACGCCAGGGGTGAAAAATGAAATGCGCGACACCACCATGCCGCTCCGCCGCCCTGCTGCTCAGGTCAAGCCTGCCCTGCCCCTTGCGCGTTACCCTGACCACCGCCTACGCCATGCCCAGCCCATTGTTCGGAGCCCAGCCGTACACCCGGCAAATGCTGTCGTTCAAAGATTTCGGCACGAAAAAACCCGACCCGACACAGGCCACGCCAACGTCATACGCACTGGCCGTTTGTGTTCAACCTGCCGGTGACTCTGATGTACACCTTCTGCAGCTATTACGTGTTCCAGGAAAAGTGAGGATTGGTGATGGCCTCCACTAATAAATCAATTGCTCGAATCACGTACAGACCGATAGCCCTTTATAAGCAGGTCGCTCAGTTGAGTCTGATGTTTATAGCGCTGCTGTTTGCACTGGCAGTGTCCACTGTACTGGCGATGGAGTTGACCTTTGGAGGGCTGTGACGAGCCCGGTAAAAAAGCAAATCGTCTACTTGTTATCGGCGAACTCCGTAGTTGATAGTTATTGGCATTATAGCTCCGGCATTTATATGAAAATCACAGCGCCTGTAGAAAGGCAGCTTTAGCAAATAGCTATTGTCCATTTCTGAGGTGAACGCCTGGGGCAATGCAATAGCGTTCTCGGTGGGATCCGCCACCTTTCCATCGATCACCTGGTCAGCGGAAATCCGTGCCTGCGAGTTCACGGAACGGGCTCTGCCTGGTGCCACTCAGGTAAGACACAAGGGATGGTGGTTAACACAACTCGCACCAAAACAGGATCATGCTCGTAGCCAAGCCGCTAGTAACGATCCCGACTCCAAAAATCACGCAGAGAAGCAGAGTTTTTGCCCACATGGCTCGAATCTCCGGATACCGCATTCAATGAATGCTCGAGTATGAGCACCTGAGCAAAATCCAGGCCATTTGACATAGGCAAAGCCCGGGCCCAGCAATTGCACGAAAACGGTCAATTCGAGTGGTGAGAAATTCCCCAACAAGGGGGCGCGCGCACTACATTTGGGGCTGATTCACCCAAAGGCTGGGGCTCCAAGGCTCCCTTCAAGCCCTCACAGCAAGGCAATGGCGCTTCATAAGCGTTTCTTGTAGATAGCCTGCCCGGCCCAGTGCCGGGCGGGGGATTCAGAGTGCAGAGTGGTTCAGTTCAGCCCGATCTGATGTTGCTCGGCGAATTGTCTGCGGAACCAGTCCGAGAGCATGGCCTTCTCGGAGTAGAGTCTGTCACTTCTGTTAGCGCGCCCCGGACGTTGGAGGTAGAGCTGATCCATGACCCTGGCGTCGGCCTGACTCATGATCTGGCCGTTTTGTTTGAGCACGTAATGTAGATCGATGCTCGGCCAGGTAATGTCGCGCATGAAGCGCACTTCATAGGCATTTGGCCTCCAGGGTTCGTAACGACCGGCCAGATCGATGTTACGTATTTCAATTTGCAGCTGCTGGCCGTCTGGCAGGTACCGCTCGCCAAGCTTCTGGATGTAGCTGCGCAGCTCTTTCATGACATAAGCATCGGCACCACGTTCATAACCTGGACTATCCAGGCTGGCATCGCTGAATTTTTCGGGGTTCTTGAAAACGACTTCGACCGAAGACGCTGCGGTGGCAAGTGGCACCATAAACAGCGCCAGCAGCGCGATCGAGGTGCAAACGGGTATTGAGCGCACGGCTCACCTCCACGTGCAGCGCTTTCAGTGCATGCTGCACCGTGTTTAGTTTACGCCTGAGGTGCATGTCAGGGCACTGACATGATCCAAGGTCCTTCTCCCAGGTGTTTTGGTAGAGGCCAGTACACTTCAAGAAACTCACCGCATTGGACGTACGGCCCCCGATTTACGCGACCTCAGCTGATCGGTCAGCGCTACATCGCAGACAGGCGGCCACTAAGCAGTTTTTTTCATTCCAGCGACATGCTTTTCACGAAACGCTCACAGAATGGAGCGCAGATTAAACGGACAAAAGGATTTGACCCCACACAAAAAGCCCGCCACTGCGCGGGCTTTTTGCTGCCTGCTAAGCTTTGCCTCACTTAAAGGAGGATCAAGCCATGCCAACCAACGACCTCGTCCCTTCCCTGATCTACAAACTCAACGAAAACCAACTCGCCATAGCTGCGGCTGTGGAAGATCTGTCCGTATGGATTGAACAGCTGCATGGCCCCGCTGAAGACGGAACCAGAATCCGCAACTCCCTGACCAAGCTGGATGAAAACCTGGAATTCATCACACGCGGGGTCGCCGAGTTGTTGAATGATCGATAGCTCTATTGGGGCCCTTCCCACCTCGCCATGCTCATCTTTTAACTGGAGGGCCCGCCATGCCAACGAAAGCCAGCTCGCCCTGGAAGCCGCCATCCTCATAACCATCATCTTCGCCACCCTTGCAGTAACGTTGTATGGCTGGTTTCGCCACCTACGTGATGACGAGGATCATATTTTTTAGCCAGCGTTCGATTTGTGCGCCACCGGCGCGACAAACTCTGGCTCTGCGGGCGGCACCCTGCAGGCTATTCGTCCCAATCACAGCTCAGCTTTGGATCAAAGGCCGGATAGGCTTGGAGGGTATGCAGATTCAGCAGGGTGAAGTGGCCGCCCATCCAGCCGCCAGTGTCTATGTGGTAGACATTGCCGAGAACGGCTGGCTGGCGCACTGGCGTATGACCAACCACAACAGCCCTGACCCCACTGACAACCTGTGAGCTTTCTTCAAAAATACGCTTCCTCGACCATTGGGCAATCGCTGCAACGTGAGCTGCTTCCACGGGGCTTCCCTGCTCGATCGCCCATACGAATTCATTCCAGTGGTCATACGGGCAGTCGGCATGAACGATCCCGACAAGGCCCGCTGGCGTCCACACTTCGATCACCAGTGGCAAGTCGGCCAACAGCTCGGAATAACAAGCCTGCTCAACTGACGAACGCGCATAGAGCCAAGAGCCACCGTTGATGAGGTGCATGACCTTCATACGGCCCTCAGGGTCTGCACGGTAGGCATCTACAGCCATCTGCTCATGATTTCCGCGCACGGCGTGAAACCATGGCTTGGCCAGCCAAGAGTCGACCTGCTCCGACTCCGGCCCGCGATCGACTAGATCGCCGACGCTGAAAAGCCGGTCAGCATCAGGATTGAACCGGACTGCGTCCAAGGCGGCTTGCAGACTGGAGAAGCAACCATGGATATCACCAACCGCAAAGTCCCGGCCGCTTTCGTTGATTCTGAAGCGATCAATCCGATTCATGTCGCCACCTCGCCAAGCAGGCCGGTGAACACCCCACCGCGCGCAGTGAAGCCGGCCAAAATGGGGTCCGGCTTGCAATAGCGGCGCGCGTCCTCGGTATCGCCGATCTGCGTCATCTCGGCAACACGCTGGAAAAGGGCAAACCAGAGGGCGTTCTGGTCGAGGGTGCGGTCCGTGCCCGGACGCAGAGAGACCACGACGTACTGCATGTCCCGGAACATGGTGTTCAGCTTCGTGATAGCTTCAGTGAGCCTGGCTTGGCTGTTGACACTGATTTTATCAGTCAGTGCGCCGCCCGTTTCTCTTCCACTTCATTATGAGCAAACGCAAGCCCAACAACATGCGGTACGGAACGAGCGGTCCTGCCGGGCGCTGCTCAGCACCCACCACGTTGCGCTGGTGAACATCGTGCAGGGCATCGAAAAGCTCACGGTTGAGGTCGCCGGAGTATTCAAGCCGGACCTCAAGCGGGTTATGCAACAGCACGGCATCAACAACCAACAGGGCATTCACCAGCGACTGCTGATCAGCCTGATCAACGCCGACTTCGATACCGCTGCGCGCATGATTCGCTGTGTCACCACACCCTGTGAGACTCCAGAAAAAGTATCGCGGTCGGTTCACGAGTAGAGTTTGGCCGAACCGGCGCGCGACCCCGGAGACCTAACGAGCGATACTCGGTGATTGTTTTGTCCAGAGGATGTTTATCGCATCTGTTTCAAGCGTCAGGTTGTTACCGACCCTGAGCCAGAACAGTATGTCGTTAGGCGTTGATACACTGAAAAAGATCCAGTGCCCCGCCCCATCAGCCTTTTCCTCTACGTCCGCAACGTACAACGCGACCTCGCTTTCGCTAAGTTCCAAGGCATCGGAGATTTCTCGCTGTGTCGGCTTTCTTACGCTGCTCATAGTGAAATCCATTTCTTGAACAAAGTGCTGAAAGCATAGCTGAACAGCAAATCCTGGAATCTCCACCTATCGCTTGCGTTCACGGAGAGCGGCGCCTGAGTCGATTCTCTTCAGGGGATTGCCGGCCCACCTGCAAACCATTGCGTTGTTCAAGGTGAACACCGGTACCCGGGGGCAGGAAGTCTGCGAGCTGAGGTGGGATTGGGGGATTGCGGTACCGGAACTCGGGACCAGCGTAGTTCTGATTCCGGCTGATTTTGGCGGCAGACACGAACGGCGTGGCGTGAAAAACGGTGATGAGCGACTGGTCGTGCTCAACAGCGTGGAGAAGTCGATCATCGAGCAGCAGATGTCACTGAGGAAGATCGCAAGGCTCTTCTGAGCCACAAGAACGGCAGCATCACCAGTCACTACTCGGGCGCCGGGCTGATCGCGATCCCCCTCGCCACCTGCGATGTGCTCTGCGCGCCACTGATACAGACCTTTGGAACCCCCAATTGCAACTGGCCGAGTCAATTAACGCCCTGCGACATCAACAAGGGGGCGGTTACCGGGTGGTGCCGGTCGTGCCAGTCGTGCCAGTCGTTCCGCTGGAACCTGAAGTGCCGGCGGCGCCCGGGGTGGCGTCGTTGCCACCACTACCGCCGCCGCTGGAGATGGCGACACCAGCAGCGATAAGACCGGCGCTAATTGCCAGGCCAGTGCCAACCGTTACGCCACCGACGAGTGGAGTCGACAGCGTCAGGCTTGAGGTAGCGTCGGGCACTGCGGCGCTGGCCGCAGGGGCGGTCTCGGCAGCCATCGGAGGCAGGCTGATGGAGGTTGCGAGGATTAAGGCCAGGAGCTGTTTCACGATCATGCTCCTTTGAAAGGATAATCCCTGAGGGCGGTCAGGGATTAAGGGTATTGCAGTCAGTATAGTGTGTTGGAAGCAGGCGGAGCCAAAGCCCCTGACCTCATGAATGGACCCAGCGCCACAGGGAAAATCTGGCGGCGCCCGCAGCAATTGGCCTCCAGAAAGCAAGTAATTGCAATGTCTGCCGAAACCTGATCCTTGGGTGCCGGTCGCTTAGCCCACCACTATGTCAAATTGACCCCGAAACCGACTCAAGCAATTGATCTACATGTTTTGACCATCACGCGTTACGTGGGAGTCAGCTATCACGTCGCTTACTGTCATATCCGGTCTTTAGCTTGATCAGGTCCGCTTGCAGTTCGTTCTTGGCGGCATTGGAATCTGCCTCAAGCCGGTTGACTTGACCGAAAGCCATTTGCGATTCAACCCAACCCGAGGCATAGATCGTTACATCTGAATCATTCTGCACGAGAACAAATTGCATGTTTCGCGTTGGCGTCGTGCTGTAGGCGTTACCTATAGCCAGTTGGGTTAGCACGGCCTGGTTGCCCTCCATCGTTTTGCTGACCACTATCCGGCTATCGTCGGCCGTGATGATTTGCATGCCTTTGGCCGCCGCCTTGCCGATGATGTAGCCGCGCACATCTGCAACCTTTGTGTTAGCGATGGTGATTTCTGGCTGACCTGATGGCGTACTGTAGTTCAGTGGCACCTGCGCGCAGCCAACAAGCGATGTGAAGACCAGAACGAAAGCAGTAAGGACAACGTGTTTCATGGAGCAGTGCCTCGGATTATTCAGACACAACCGTATCGCCGGCTAGTGCCCTAAAGCTTGTTCCAGGTCAAAGAAAATCGTTGGGCGGACTATCCATCTGACGAGATGAGGCCTTATTCATAAACCTAGACTTTTTGGTACATGGTTGGATGTTGACCAAGGGGAGCATAATTCGAAAAAGCGGAAAGACACCCAGCGGCCACCGAGCCTATGTTCAATGCTGATTAGAGTGATTTCGAAGCCCAAAAATAGCCAGGTAACAAGCGGAAACACGAAAGGGACCTGATACCTCGATCACCTCCAAAGTCGAGGCGATGCAGGCGACGCTAATGGTTCTGATGCCGACGCGCATGCTTCAGCCCCGCGCACGACAAATTTTCGAGATGATCGTGAGCATGCGGCCGGTGACCGTGCGGGGAACGTATGACCTGCAATTGGCGACGGACTTGGCCGAGATCAATGCCCGGATCGAGTGGACTCAAGAGGTATTAGCGGTCGAAGGTGATGTGCTGACCACTCGCCTCGGTACACCAATTATCAACCCCCGAGCGACCCATTGCGGCAACCTCAAGCGCCAGGCGGTGAAGTTTATGCGGGCGCTGGGACTAACAGCAGGTCAGCGGCATTTGGGCGATGAGCCCAATCGCAAACGTATGAGAAAGCAGCAAGACCTGCAAAAAGCCTCACGGGATACAGAAGATGTCCCACTGCTGGCGTGAATCACGCGAAGTGAGGGATACGCACAGTGAAGGCTGGTGGGGTATTTTTCAGAAATGAAAAAGCCCAATCTCTTCAGGTTGGGCCAAGTCATTGAAAAATATGGTCGGGACGGAGTGATTCGAACACTCGACCCCTAACACCCCATGCTTGAAAATGGGCACAAGGCCCAGCATTTACTGGCTCTTCTTCCGGCGCACGCTGCAAACGGTGCCTTACAGAGTTGAACAGGAAATAGCGAATCCCCGAAAAAGTCCCCACACTCTTTTGGGATCATCCCCGGCGTTCTGCCGACCTAAAACGCCCTGCTACGCTGACCTCATAACCGAGGATTCGCGATGCCAAACTCTGATCTGCCCCCTTCCCTGCTGTTCAAGCTCAACGAAAACCAGCTCGCCCTGGAAGCCGCCATCATGGAACTCACGAACTGGGTCGAGCAGCGTGGAGCGGCCGATGTTACCGACAACGTGCGTGGCGCCCTTGAAGCCATCGACAAGAATGAAGAATTCATCAAGATGACGCTCGCGGTGATGATGGCCCCGGAGTGACGGTTATCGGCCAGAAGCTGTCGTTGGAATAACACCGCAGTTCTGTGGGAGCGGACTTACCGGATCGGCGGACCGCCGCAATGGCTTCACCGCGCAGCTTCAGTCAATCACCTCGCCTGGATCACGGGCAAACCCGCTCCCACAGGCCTGCGGCGTGCCGGCCGTTTCAGGTCGTAAGCGCCCACCTGTAGCGTTCACCAACCAGGCATGCACCCTGCAATCCTGCTCAATCTGCGACCCGGAAGCCAAAACAAACTCATTGTGTTAAATAATTTTGCACAGTTCTTGCAGAATAATTAACAAACACCCTGATCTGTCACTCTTCTACCCGCGGAGCCGTTAAACATGCCTTTACGCTTGAAGTTAGCCCTAAGCTATCTGTTGATCGGCTTGATTCCGGTTCTGGGCATGGCCTTTACGGTCTATCAACAAGCCAGCACTGCCTTGCGCGAGCAGACGCTGAACGCCCTCGAGGCGGTTGCCCACATCAAACAAAAGCAATTGCTGGACAAATGGCAGGAACGGCGCAACCAGATCAGCACCCTGGCCAGTAACATGAGTAACAGCTACCAGGGGCTGGACAGCACTGCGCTGATCAGCAACGCCAACTACGACCGCCCGGTGTTTGAAAACTTCATCAGCACCTATGGTTACCGCGATCTGAAACTGATCATGCCCGATGGCACCGTCATGCTCAGTCTGCAGCGTGGCAGTGACTACCAGCACAAGCTCAGCGAAGACAGTCTGCGCGACACTTCACTTGCGCGCCTGGTCAAGCAAAGCCGCGACAGCGGCAAACCCGTGATCAGCGACTTGCAGTACAACCCCGAGAGCAAGGAGCCGTCCCAGTACCTGGCCACTCCCGTCATGTCGAACGGCACGCAGCTGATGACCCTGGTGATGGAGTTACCCATCGCGCCGCTCAATAACGTGATGCAAACCCGTCAGGGCCTGGGAGAAAAAGGCGAAACCTACCTGGTCGGCAGCGATGCCGGCCTGCGCTCGGACTCGGCACGCTTCCCTGAACACCAGGTCAACCGCAGCCTCAATGCACAAGTCGGCCTCACTGGCCGTGCCGTCAGCAATGCCCTGGCGGGACAACAGGGACGCATTGCCGAACCGGGGCTGGACGGCAATGGTGCGTTGAAGGTGTTTGTTCCCGTCACTTTCGATGACAACCACTGGGCCCTGATTGCCGAAATGGATCAGACCCAGGCATTTGCCCCGGTACGTCAGCTGATGTGGCAAATCTTGCTGCTCGGCCTGCTGACCGTTGCCGCCGTCGCCATCGCCACCTGGCTGGTCAGCCGCAGTGTGATGCGCCCGCTGGGCGGCGAACCGAGCAATATGACCGGACTGGCCCGTCGCCTGGCCGCAGGCGAACTGAAACTGCCGACCGAACAACGACAACAGGCCGGCCTGATGTTGGCCCTGAATGAAATGGCCGTGGCCTGGCGCGATGTGATTGAGCGTTTGCGCCAATCGAGCCAGGACGTCGGTCAGGTCAGCAGCGATATTCTAAGCGCCGCCGGGCAAACCAGCGAACGCCTCGACCTGCAGCAAGAGTCGCTGGAAATGGTCGTCAGCGCCGTCGAGCAAATGTCCTGCACCGTCCAGGAGATCGCCCGCAACGCCACCGACAGTGCGCACGGCAGCACGGCTGCTCGTGGAGCCTTTGGCGAGATGCAAGGCACGCTACAACAAATGATCGGCCAGCAGGGACGCTTGCTGAACGACATCGGCCGGGCCGGCAAAGTGGTCGACACCCTGACCAGTGACGCCCTGCAAATCGGTACCGTGCTCGCAGTGATCCGCGGCATTGCCGAACAAACCAATCTGCTGGCACTCAACGCCGCTATCGAAGCTGCGCGCGCCGGTGAAACAGGCCGTGGCTTTGCTGTAGTCGCCGACGAGGTGCGCAACCTTGCCCAACGCACCCGCAGCGCCACCGAAGAAATCGTCGCTATCACCAACACCTTGCAAGGCTCTTCCACCGAAGCCCTGCAAGCAATGCAGGCCTCGGCCGAACAGGCACATACGCTGGAACGTGAAACCCAGATTGTGCTGACCTCGCTCAACCAGTTGGACAACTCGCTGCAAAGCGTGCATACCCTCGCCGTGCAAATAGCAGTCGCCGCGGACGAACAGGCCGGAACCACACAGGAAGTGAATCAGCACATGCACCGCCTGCACGACATGACCCGCGACAACCGGCAGAATGCTGCTCATACCCGCAGCAGCGGCGAGCGCCTGCAGCAAGTGGCCAACAACCAGCAAGCCTTGGTGCTGCGCTTTCGCCTTTAGCCGCCGGAGCCCCCTGCAGGTCAGTGAAGCGAATGATCTAGCCAGCATAGGTCCGGTCATGCAATTGGCGAGCGGTGCTCGGTATGGCAAGCGAGCTGTACATGACTGGAAGTCCCCTGAAGGTGCACCCCTGACTTTAGATCCACGCCGATTGTGGCGGAGGTGGCAGGTAGGGCGAAAAAGCGCCGATCAGGCACTGGGGACGTGAGCAACAGGCGACCTTCAAGCTATGATTGGGGCGCTTATGGCAGCTCTTAACAGGCAGTTAACGGCCATAAGCGGTCTCTCCCACTACAGATGTGTCGCCTGCCTCTCAGCCTCGAAGAGCGAAACGGAATCTAGATTTTTTTCAAACGCTCGGCCAGTAGTTGCCATCGGCACTGGGGCTTGGCATTGTTCTAAGGATAATTCTGTGGTCAGGCAGATTTCACCGTCAGGCCGTCAACTCATCAATCAATAGAGCCATCGGCGCCGTTAATTCCACATCCGCACGAGTGACGATTTCATAGGGTTCACTCACCGAGTTAATCGTCAAGTCGAGTTTCACCAACATGCCGTGATCCAGCGTCATCTGAGCAACATCGGCCGGCATAACCGCGACCAAGTTTTGGTCCTGCAAAAGCAGCGATAGAGTCGTAAAGGTCGATGACGTTTCAATCGCATATAGAGGGAAACTCAAACCTGCCTGCCGAAACTCACGCTCCAGGGTCAGGCGCATGGGCATGTTGACCGGGAACACCACCCAACGGCTGGCCATCAGGTCAGCCAACTGCAGCGCCGCTTGCCCGGCAAATGCGTGGGACGGATTGGCCACCACCACCAGCGGTTCCTGGGCGCGGGATCGGGTTTGGTAAGCAGTCGGGCGCTGGCTGACACTGGTCCGGCAAATGGCAACGTCCAGCCGGCCCTGATCCAGCAAGCTCAAAAGTCGTGCGCTGGTGTCCTCGACAATTGCCACCGATAGCTCCGGTTGTTTCTCCCGCAGCCGCGCCAAGCTGTTCACTAGCACCGGCACCGCGCCCATGATCGTGCCCACCGCCAGGCGCCCGCCATGGCCCTGGAGAATACCGACCATTTCCTCACGCAAGTGCTCAAGGTCAGTATGGATCAGTCGTGCATAACGAATCACACAACGGCCCAGGTCATTCGCTTCCAGGCCCTTGCTAGTCCGTTCGAACAGACTCGATCCAAAAATCGATTCAATTTCATGTAGCGCCTTGGTCGCGCCCGGTTGCGACAGCGCCATGGCATCGGACGCCTTGCGCACCGACCCGTGTTCATCCAGGGCAATCAACAGGCGCAACTGCTTCAGGCGCAGGCGCGAAACGATGGTGGTAAAGGATGGCAGCATGGGTATACCTGAAAGTTATCACTCAGTTCATAACTCTCATTAGGCAGTATTGGGCGTGGAAATTAAAGTGAGGCCATCAATAACAACAATCCGAGGCCAGCCTTCATGCGTTTGATCCAGTTCGAAGATTTCCAAGGCCAGCGCCGCGTCGGTGTTGTCGAGGGCGACAAGGTTTTGATTGTCAACCAGGTAACCAGCACTCGTACCTTGGCCCTGGCCGCCATTGCCAATGGCCGCAACCTGGTAAGCGAAGTCGAGAAGCGTGGCTACAGCCCTGCTACCGAAAGTTATACCCAGCTGCTGGAAGCTGCCCGTCTCCTGCCGCCGCTGGATCATGAGGACCCGGCCCACTGCCTGATCAGCGGCACGGGCCTAACTCATTTGGGCAGCGCCTCGACTCGCGACAAGATGCACCAACTGAAGATCGACGACAGTGCCGCCCTCACCGACACCGCGCGCATGTTTCAGTGGGGTATCGATGGAGGCCGCCCTGAAGCGGGGGCCGTAGGTGCGCAGCCGGAATGGTTTTACAAGGGCGATGGCTCTATCGTGGTTCGTCCCAACCAGCCGTTCCTGTCCCCCGAGTTTGCCGAAGACGCCGGCGAAGAGCCCGAGCTGACCGGCCTTTATGTGATCGGTGAAGACGGCGCGCCCTATCGCCTGGGCTTTGCCTTGGGCAACGAGTTTTCCGACCATGTGATGGAGCGTCGCAACTACCTGTACCTGGCGCACTCCAAATTGCGTAACTGCTCCTATGGCCCAGAACTGCGAGTGGGCGATCTGCCTCGCCATCTGGTAGGAACCAGCCGGATCTGGCGCGACGGCCAGGTGCTCTGGGAAAAGGAATTCCTCAGTGGCGAGGACAACATGTGTCACAGCCTGGACAACCTGGAGTACCACCACTTCAAGTATCGCCAGTTCCTGCGGGCCGGCGATGTACACGTGCACTTCTTTGGTACGGCCACTCTGTCGGTGGCCGACAACATCAAGACCAAGCCCGGAGACCGCTTCGAGATCAGCATGCCCGAGTTTGGCGCACCGCTGAGCAATGCCATTGACGTCGCAGAAGCGGCGTTCACCATCGGCAAGGTCAAGGCGCTTTGACCTCCGCGTGCACTTGACGGGCCCGCATGAACGGATGCATTTCATAACAACCATAAGAGAGATGAACATGAGCAATGGCAACGCACAGGCCGCCCCCGTGGCCGCCGAAATGGCTGCCGGCACTGCCCGGCCGACCACCGTTCGCTGGCGGATCTTTCTGATTCTGCTGTTGTTGGCCGCCATCAACTACATCGACCGGGCGTCACTGTCGGTGGCCTTGCCGCTAATTTCCGCCGACTTCAACATGACCCCGGCGCTCGAAGGCCTGATGCTCAGTGCATTCTTCTGGTCTTACGCGTTGATGCAGATCCCTGGCGGTATGCTCCTTGACCGTTTCCAGACCCGCAACATCGTCGGCATCGCCACGATCGGCTGGGGCTTGTTCCAGGCGCTGGCCGGTGGCGCGCACAACTGGATCACCCTGCTCATCACCCGCATCGGTCTGGGTGTGGCCGAGTCGCCGATCATGCCCGCTGGTGCCAAGCTCAACGGCGCCTGGCTGACCCCCAACGAGCGTGGCCGCGGAGCCACCTTGGTAGACGGCGGCGCGCCGTTGGGCACTGCCTTGGGCGCGATTATCATTACGGGCCTGATCACCTGGTTCGACTCCTGGCGCATGGCGTTCATCATTGCCGGTGTTGGCACCATGGTGGTGGGCATCTGGGCCTGGTGGTATATCCGCAACCATCCCAGCGAGCACCCGAAGGTCAATGCTGCCGAACTTGCCTACATTGCCGATGCCAACGAAGCGGCACGCAAGGCTACTGGTGGGAAAAAGGCGGTACTCAAGGAGCTGCTGAAAAGTCGCTCGGTGCTGGCCATGTTTGCAGGCTACGCCTGCTACAACAGCGTGTTCTACGGCCTGTTGACCTGGATGCCGAGCTACCTTCACAAGGCCCACAACCTGGATATTAAGGCCATGGGCGGCGCAACTTTCCTGATCTTCATGTGCGGTTTTGTCGGTGAATTGTTCGGCGGTTGGCTTGCCGATAAATGGAAAGCTTCAGGCGGCCAACCCAACACCGTGATGCGCAGTATGTTTGCAGGCTCCGCCGCCATTGCCGCGATCTGCATCCTGGCCGTGGCCTACAGCCCTGATGCGATAGTGGTGATTTCGTTGCTGTGCGTGGCCCTGTTCTTTATCCGCTGGTGCGGCATGTACTGGTGCTTGCCTGCGATCCTCGGCGGTCAGTCCAAGGCAGGCATCCTGGGTGGCAGCATGAACTTCTGCGGCAACATGGTGGGCGTCATCGTGCCGATCCTGATCGGCCTGATCGTGCAGTTCACCGGTTCCTATTTCTTGGCGTTGATCTTCTTTGTGGTCATGGCCTTCGGCCTGATGCTGTTCTCCGCCATGATCGACTATCGCGAACGCGGCCTGGCCTGAGCCTCGCCATTCAACCAGGACATTCAAGATGCAAATCATTACTACAACAGGCGACCAGAGCGCCGCCAATGCAGTGATCCGACTCAACCCGCTGGATGATGTGCTGATCGCCCGCCAGCCTCTTCCCGAAGGTCTGATCCTGGCCAAGGAAGGCATCCGGGTGCGGCAACCGGTACCGGCCGGGCACAAAGTGGCTGCCCGGGACATCGCCGAGGGTGAGCCGCTGCGTCGCTATGGCCAGATCATCGGCTTTGCCAGCAAGGCCATTGGTGCCGGCGAGCATGTGCACGTTCACAACTTGGCCATGGGTGACTTTGCCCGTGACTACGCGTTCGGTGTCGGAGTCAAAGGTCGTAGCGAGCCCAACGGTGACACTTTTATGGGCATCGTACGCGCGGATGGTCGGGTGGCGACCCGCAACTACATAGGCATCCTCACTTCGGTCAATTGCTCGGCAACTGTGGCCAGGGCCATCGCGGACTATTTTCGCCGCGATATCCACCCGCAGGTACTGGCCGATTTTCCCAACGTCGATGGTGTGGTCGCCCTCACTCACGGCGTCGGCTGCGCGGTCGACCCGAGTGGCGAAGCGCTAGCCATGCTGCGACGGACCTTGGGCGGCTATGCGGTCCATCCCAACTTCGCCGCGGTACTGATGATCGGACTGGGCTGCGAAACCAATCAGATTCCCGAACTGCTGGCGGGGCAGGGGCTGTCGGCAGGGGAAAAGCTGCGCACCTTCACCATTCAGGACATCGGTGGTACCACCAAGACCATTGCCAATGGCATCGCGCAGGTGAAAGCCCTGCTGAATGAGGCCAACCAGGTGCAGCGAGAGCCGGTCAGCGCGCGCCACATCACTGTCGGCCTGCAATGCGGCGGCTCGGATGGCTATTCTGGCATCACTGCCAACCCGGCATTAGGCAACGCCGTGGACCGCTTGGTGGCCGCTGGTGGTACAGCAATCCTCTCCGAAACTCCGGAAATATACGGCGCCGAACACTTGCTGACGCGTCGCGCCATCAGCCGCGAAGTGGGTGAAAAACTGATCGCCCGCATCAACTGGTGGGAGGCCTACTGCGAGCGCATGAACGCCGAGCTGAACAACAACCCGTCGGCGGGCAACAAGGCCGGTGGTCTGACCACTATCCTGGAAAAATCCCTAGGTGCCGTGGCCAAGGCCGGTTCCAGTGACCTGGTCGACGTATATGAGTACGCCGAAGCGGTGCGTGCCCACGGCCTGGTTTTCATGGATACCCCAGGCTATGACCCGATCTCGGCCACCGGCCAGGTGGCCGGCGGCGCCAACCTGATCGCCTTCACCACCGGGAGAGGTTCGGCTTACGGCTGTGCGCCTTCGCCTTCTATCAAGCTGGCCACCAACACCCGCCTGTGGGAGACCCAGGAGGATGATATGGACGTCAACTGTGGCGGCATTGCCGATGGCTCGATGACCATCGAAGAGCGTGGCGAGCATATCTACCAGATGATGCTGCGCATTGCCTCCGGTGAACGCAGCAAAAGCGAAGACCACGGTTATGGGCAGAACGAATTCGTGCCATGGCAAATCGGGGCCATCACCTGACACCGATCTCCCTCTATTTTCTCGACAGGAGCCGTAAATGACGGACATTCTTGGCCACCAATTTATCGCAGGCGAGCGTAGCGCCGCAGGTGACGCCACCTTGCAGAGCCTGGACGCGCAGACCAGCGAAGCGCTGCCGTACACTTTCTATCAAGCCACCGATGCTGAGGCCGATGCTGCCGCTCAGGCTGCAACAGATGCCTACCCGGACTATCGCAACATTTCGGCGCTGCGCCGCGCTGAATTCCTGGAGGCCATCGCCGACCAGATCGACGCGCTGGATGATGGTTTCGTAGCTATCGTCTGCCGCGAAACGGCATTGCCGGCTGCCCGCATACAGGGTGAGCGTGGTCGCACCAGCGGGCAGATGCGCTTGTTTGCCCAAGTGCTGCGGCGTGGCGATTTTCATGGTGCTCGTATTGACCTCGCCTTGCCCGCGCGCCAACCGCTGCCGCGACCGGACGTGCGACAAACGCGCATCGGTGTAGGCCCAGTGGCCGTGTTTGGTGCCAGTAACTTCCCGTTGGCGTTTTCCACGGCCGGTGGCGATACCGCTGCGGCACTTGCGGCCGGCTGCCCGGTTGTGCTCAAGGCCCACAGCGGCCATATGGCCACCGCTGAAGTGGTCGCTCAGGCCATCATTCGCGCTGCCGAGGCCACCGGAATGCCTGCCGGTGTGTTCAACATGATCTATGGCGCAAGTGTCGGTGCCCGCCTGGTCAAGCACCCGGCCATTAGTGCGGTGGGATTTACCGGTTCACTCGCCGGTGGACGAGCGCTGTGCGACATGGCCGCTGCCCGCCCACAGCCTATCCCGGTGTTTGCCGAGATGTCGAGCATCAACCCGATCATAGTGCTACCGCAGGCGCTGGCCGAGCGCGGCAATCAAATCGCCGTCGAGCTGGGTGCCTCAGTGGTGTTGGGCGCCGGCCAGTTCTGCACCAACCCCGGTATGGTGCTGGGAATTGCTTCGCCAGAGTTTTCGGCATTCCTGGACAAGTTGGGACAATTTATCGACGCACAGCCAGCTCAAACCCTGCTCAATGCCGGCGGTTTGCACAGCTATTGTCGAGGCTTGGCTGCTCTGGGCAATACCAAGGGTATTAGACACCTGGCCGGACGGGCGCAAACTGACAGCCAAGCCAGCGCACAGCTGTTCCAGGCCGACGTGTCATTGCTGCTTGAAGGTAGCCATGTGCTACAGGAAGAAATTTTCGGACCGACTACAGTGGTGGTCCAGGTGCGCGACCAGGCCGAGCTTCAGCAGGCCCTGGCCAGCCTGAATGGGCAACTGACTGCGACCCTGATTGCTGAACCTGCTGACTTGGAACACTTTGCCTCACTGGTGCCGTTACTGGAGCAAAAGGCCGGACGACTGCTACTCAACGGCTATCCGACTGGTGTCGAAGTCTGTGATGCCATGGTCCACGGCGGCCCTTATCCTGCAACCTCTGATGCGCGTGGTACCTCAGTCGGCACACTGGCGATCGATCGGTTTCTGCGGCCGGTGTGCTATCAGAATTATCCGGATTCGTTGCTGCCAGAGGCGCTGAAGAATACCAATCCGCTGGGGATTCAACGTCTTGTGAATGGAATTGCGACTTCCGAGCCGCTATAGGTTCGTGCCTTGGTTTGTGTGTGTATGATGGAATACCCGCAAAGCCAAGCGACATAAGACGCACTGGCGTTAAAGAACGATGCGTTAAACCATTTGCAAAGTAGTTTCGGGGGCATTCCGAACCTATAGCTCACGAGGTCAACAACAAAGCCAGACTATCATTGATGGTCTGGCTTTATTTTTGGGGCCTTCGCTTCACTTACCGCGACCGTCCGCAATGGGTCGCTTTCTGCCGCTCGCGACGGGCAGAAAACGGCCAAAAGCAGACGGTGAGCGGAGCTATCAGCAAATGAGCAGCTATGCTTGGATGGTTGTCGGAACTGATCAGCGTGCTGCCGCCCCTTAGCTTAATAGTTAGATATCCTATGCCAAAATCAATCCTCGTTAATAACTGGCGCCGAACCCTCTGGGGTACTTAGGTAAGACAAGACACTGGAAAGAGCCTCTACTGTATTCTTATCCACTTTAACTCCTCCTTGCCCTCTTTAAAAAGAAAGCAGAAACGCAAAACGCAAAAAGACCGACGATACCGAGCACCCAAAAACTAAGAATCTTACCTCTAGCCAGCCGTTCCTCGGACATCGCCCTACTGATAATTTCTTTCCCTTCCACTACCAAAACGACCAATTTCCGCTGCTCTATTGCAGGAAGTATTTTTTGGTCATACCAGAAAACACTTGCATACTTGCCCAACAAGTCATTGCTTTTTTGCTTCGTGATACATGTAGAAAACCCACCGTAAGTCGAAGCACAGGTAAACCAATACACATCCTCACCATCGGTGATTTTCGTCATAAGCTTACGTCCAACCCTTTCCTCCGCAAGCACACCTGACGACTCATTCAACTTATTAGGAATCTGTGCCGAGGACTGATACCACAACATAACAGCCACAATCCCCAAATAACCAACAAAACTAATTATTGCAAAATTTCTAGAGGCTTCCCTAGAACGATTTGATGCATTAGTACCCATTCTTTTCTCCGCCACCAAAAGTAAGAATGTTTCGACTTTCACCGTAACTGGCTGTCCGGCATGTACAAATCCGATGTTTTTTTCCAGCATAGCTTCAATTTCAACCGGTGATCCTTGGGCACGATCACCATCAACGGTTGGGCCGCTGTCACTACGCCCCGACTACCTGATTTGGATCGATTGTGGCTCGTCGTGATAGGCCGAAATCGGCAATTTGCAGTCGTTAGCGAACGTCTGCAATGGGTCGTTTTCTGCCTGTGGTCAAGGGGCGAAATCGACTGGTAAACCGAGCTAAGGTCAGCAAACGAGACTGCGCATATCGGCGCTTATGATAAATTTCTGGTTCCTATACGTGGACGCGATTCAGCGCACAGTGCGCTCACTCGAGTGCACTCCGCGACGATCCATTAACTGGCTTTTTTGTTATTCAGTGAGAGCTTAGACGTGAACCAGTCGGACGCCCCCTCCCCTTACAGGCACTGTGCACGCTCGTTCTTCCTGGCACTGTGCTTGCTTCAGTCGGCCAGCACTGTGCATTCCGCCGAGGAACTCACTGCAATTAAGCAAAGAGCTGAACAGGGCGATGCCGCTGCCCAGTACAACCTTGGCAACAGCTACGCCGACGGCTGGGGGGTAGCACGGGATACTAAGCAGTCGGTGGACTGGTACCGTAAGGCCGCTGAGCAGGGATATACCGATGCCCAGTTTATGCTCGGCATCAGCTACCGTCTGGGCAAGGGCGTGGCGCAGGATACCAAGCAGGCAGTGGCTTGGTACCGTAAGGCCGCTGAACAGGGCCTGGCCATTGCCCAGGACACCCTGGGCCATAGCTACGCCGACGGCATAGGCGTGGCAAAGGACGATCAACAGGCAGTGGCTTGGTACCGTAAGGCCGCTGAGCAGGGCTATACCGATGCCCAGTATTTTCTCGGCCTCAGCTACGCCAAGGGCTCAGGCGTCCCCCAAGATCATAGCCTGGCGTACGTCTGGTTTTCGGTTGCTACTGCAAACGGATTTTCCACCGCCAGTAACTATCGAGATTTGGAGGCTAAACAACTATCCAAATCCCAACTTGAAGCAATGCAAAAGCTAGCGGGTCAGTATTTTGAAAAATACCAGCCAAGGCACTGAGTAAAGCGGACGCCCCAAAAATTAGTTTGGAATTTCTGATATATCGTTGCGTAACTCCTAACTCATACGACGACTTACTCCGACTTGGCGGTAAAGGCATTGCGATGTCGCGCGACGGTGTCGTAGGTGCGCAATAATCTGCGACATGAAATGCGATAGATTTGGCATTGGGAAGGAGGCTCCGCAGAGAGGCACGTGGGCAAGGTTGTACCTGTCACAACTGACCAGAAAATGGCCGGTTTCTGCCTTTTCCAATCAGCAGATAAGGGTCGATTTCGGTCGGTCGTGACAGGCAGAAATCGGCCAAAAACGGACGTTTGAGATGCCTTTCAGCTCGCAACCGGTTACGCCGTCGACGATATTGCTTTGGCTCGAATAGTTATCTCAGCTGACACTGCATAAGGATAATGCTCACAGCCATACCGAAAAAAAGGATCGCAACCCCACAAGTTATGCCTAGAAGTAGAGGATGTTTCCACAAGGTTCTAACCTCCAATCGATCATTCAGCGATTGTTGAATACGCGCATCGGAGCAATAACCAAGCCAGTGGGTAGGGCAGCTGTAGACCTCATGTCAAAGGCGACAAAAACCGCTACTTCGGCCCGGTAACCTCAGGGAGAACTCCCCATAAGTGGGGGGCAACTGTCCTTACACATAGTACTGAGTCCCCAATTAGTGGGCTGCGGCTGCCTTCATCAAATGGAAGCGGTCAGGGACAAAGAGTGGGGGGCGTTTTCGACCGAAACCAAGAGCAGGAGAAGCGTTCGCCTCACTAGCCACGCCGACGACAGGTCTTCGGAATCCAACTCCTCGAAGACGGTAATGCCTAGGCGTCAAAATTTTCACTACGATGTCGGCGAACTGAGACAATCCATTTACTGTCGGAACAGCGCGACATCGACGCCTGCCGTGCCCGGCGGCCCCCAAACGCCAGCGCCACCATCGTCTGCACCACAAATTTGCTACGCCCGGCCCACCACCTAGAGTGACACGATCACGTTGCCAATCTTACAGATACCATTGCGCTCAACTGCATAGAGGTTAGAGAAACGATTATCAGTACCAACCGAGCTAAGCGTTCATTCTGCTTTTTTCTGATTCCCCTTGTTCAAGCCCAGCTTTGCGACCAGCGGTAGAGATGGCTGACGAGTATCTTGGATAAATGCGCAAGCCATCTAACCCGGTAGTGTCAGCGACTCAATCAGTCCTTGTTCGCCGCCAGGGCAGCACCTTTAAAACAACTGCTTACAGAATAGAAATTCATAAAGTCCGATCTTGTACTACCGAGTGTTAGCTTGTTGCACTTTATCTGGCCATGAGATGCCAACGCCCAAATTATGCGCATAAAGCTCCCCAGCATTCCTGCCCTAGGTGTTTACCTGGCCCTTACTTGCCTCTTTGCGGGTGCATGGCTCACCCACCCTCCCCCCAAGCATTCTTCCTTTGCCCTGACAAGTCCGGTTTTACCTAAGGCAGATGAAACAGCCAAGCCCATTTATACCAGCCGTTTCGCTTCCTCCGGGCTAGTGGACTTTGTGCATTCCTCGGCGATTACTGCCTTGCCTGACGGTAGCCTGATGGCGGTCTGGTTTGCGGGCACTCGCGAAGGCGCCGCCGATGTGCAGGTGCGCTCCGCCCGCTTCAACGTGAGCACCGGCGAATGGGGTGAAGAGCAGGTCATGGCGACCCGGGAATCAACCCAGCAAAGCACTCGAAAATACATCCGCAAACTGGGCAACCCGGTCGTAGCACTAGCGCCGGACAACCGCCTGTGGCTGTTCTTCGTCTCTGTCTCCATGGGCGGCTGGGCCGGTAGTGCGGTCAATGTGATGGTTTCAGACGACTTTGGTGTGAATTGGTCAGCACCGCGTCAATTGATAACTTCACCCTTCCTGAACATCAGCACCCTGGTCCGTTCAGCACCGGTGTTCCATGTCGACGGTTCCATTGGCTTGCCGGTCTACCACGAATTTCTGGGTAAGTTTGCCGAGTACCTGTACTTGAGCGCAGACGGTGAAGTGATCGATAAATACCGAATCAGCCATGGTAATAATTCATTGCAACCCGCAGTCGTTCCGCTGGACGGCCAGCGCGCTATCGCCTTGTTGCGCTATGCCGGCGACACACACCACCGAGTCCTGGCGAGCAGCACCGAGGATGCCGGGCAAACCTGGAGCGAGCCTCATCCGCTCGCGCCTTCCAACCCTAATTCCTCGTTGGCGGCCGTTGCGACGCCTGAACACGAACTACTGGTAGCGCTCAATGACCTGCAAGAGGGGCGCTTCAAGCTCAGCCTTTATGCCACCGATGCAAAAATGGGCGTTTGGCGCTCGGTGCACGATCTGGACAAGTCACCGGATCCCGAAGGCGATCCGTATTCGCCTCTCGCCTACAAGGAACTCATTGGCAAAGAGTTCCGCAATTCCAGTGGCAAGCTCCGCCAACCGCTGGAGGCGCAATTCCTCGGCAACCTGGACAAACGCGTCTGCAAAAGCGAAGGGTGTGAGTTTGAGTATGAATACCCGTACTTCATCCGCAGCCCCGACGGGATGTATCACTTGGTTTATACCTGGAACAACACCTTCATCAAACACGTTACCTTTAACGATGCGTGGCTGTCAGAGCGTCTCAAATGATTAGTCTGTGGCAAGCCCATGTCAGCTTTGCAATGATCATCTTCCTGGTCCTGCCGTCTTTTGGCCTGAGCAGGGTCTGGCGCATTGTGCTGTTGATTGCATTGTTGGCCGCCAGCTTTATACCCCTGGACGGGATTTCGCTGGCCGCTTACTTACGCAGCCACATGGATGACCTTGCGATCACCTCATTGGTGTTCATGGGGTGGGGCTGTTTACGTCGACTGAATGTGTTGCCACCAGTGCAGCATGATCAAACCGGCGTGCTGATCCTCTTCGCCGTAATGGCCCTGGTGCTATACCCGGCAACGCTGGGCTTGAGCGATCTGGATCCCTACCGGCGGGGTTTCAGCCCGCGCCCTCTGTTATTTGTCGTCGCACTGCTGACATTAAGTCTGTTTTACCTGCGCAATTACCTGGGCGTCGTGTTGTTGACCAGTGCGACCCTGGCCTTTATCGCGGGGATCAAACCTTCCCACAATTATTGGGATTACTTGATTGATCCGCTGCTGGGCCTGTATTGCTGTCTGGCACTGCTGATTGTTGCGACGCGATGGGGGTATCGCCGACTCATCACGCTGCGCGGCCCAACGCGAACCAGACCAGCTTGAAATTTAACGAAATTCTTAATAGGGAAACGTCGATGGGCTGGCTGAAATCGAGACGGTTGCAATACTGGCTGGGCGCAACAGCGATCGCATTTGTGCTGTTTGCACTCCTGCGGGTGGTGTTCTTTTTCGGCTTTTCCGGTTTCGAAGCCAAAGCCCTGAGCGACGAAAATGCCATCCTGGAAACCTTGGGCATCGGCTTTCGTTTCGACTTTCGCCTGGCCATTCTGGTCATGCTGCCATTGGCGTTGTTGGCCTGGTTCCCTCGCTGGAACCTGATCGGCAGCCGCCTCCTTCGTTGCATTGCCCGGGTGTATCTGGTCGTCGCCCTCGGCGCTCTGCTGCTGATCTACATCATCGATTTTGGCCATTACGCGTACCTCGGCGTGAGGATCAACGCCACGGTATTGCGCTTCATCGAGGATGCGCAAATATCCCGTGATATGGTCTGGCAAACCTACCCGGTTGTCTGGATTTCATTGGGTTGGCTGGCAACCATCGCGCTCGTGACATTGGCCCTGGTGCGTTTGGAGCGCGTCACGCTAGACCGCCCCGGCAAAGTCATTCACCCGCTCTCCGTAACATGGGGCAGTGCGTTGATGGTCGTGCTGGTGCTGCTGGGTATTTTGGGTCGAGTCGAACACTTGAATCTTGAAAACCCGGTGCCGTTGCGCTGGAGCGATGCGTTCTTCTCGGGCAATAACCAGATCGCCGCATTGGGCCTGAACCCGGTGATTTTCCTCTACGACACCATCAAGGTCGGCCAGTCGCGTTATGACGAAGCGAAAGTGCGCGAACTTTACGCGGTCATGGCCAACTATCTGGGCGTCGACCAACCCGACCCACAGACCCTGAACCTCGTCCGCCACCAGGCGCCACAGCCCTACAAAGTATCGGGATCGCGGCCACCGAACGTAGTGTTCGTCATGCTTGAGTCGTTGGGTACCAGCGCCGTCGGGGCCTATGGCAACCCGATTAATCCGACGCCAAATATCGATCGCCTAGCCACGCAAAGCTGGTTCTTCAAGCACTTCTACGTGCCTGTGACGGGGACCGCAAAAACAGTGTGGGCCAGCATTAGCGGGGTGCCAGACGTTACTCGACAGGATACCGCGACGCGTAATCCACTGATCACCAATCAAAACACGCTGATAAATGCCTTCACCGGCTACGAGAAAATCTACACCATTGGCGGAAACTCCGGTTGGGCCAACATGAATGCGTTGATCAAGCAAAGTATCGACGGAGTTCGCCTGTACGAAGAGCGGGACTGGAAATCCCCAGTAGTGGATGTCTGGGGGATCTCGGATCTGGACCTGTTCAAGGAGACCGACCAGATCCTGCAAGCGCTGCCCAAGGACAAACCGTTCTTCGCCTATATACAAACGGCTGGCAACCATCGCCCCTTTACGATTCCAAAGAGCAACGACGGATTCGAGGTTAAGCACCCTACCCTGGAGGAAGTCCAGGCCGCAGGCTCGCGCAGTGTCGAACAATACAACGCCGTGCGTTTGCTCGACTTCAACATCGGACGCTTGATAGAAATTGCCAAGGCCGGCGGCTGGTACGAAAACACCATTTTCGTGCTGTTCGGTGACCACAACACCCGTATCGCCCAGATCCCCTTCTTGGCACCGGCTTACGAGCAACTGGGTCTGGAAAGCAACGCGGTGCCGATGATCATCCACGCGCCAGGCATGATCGGGACGCGCAAGGTCGAGGAAGCCGTCGGCCTGGTGGACTTGCTACCAACCGTGGCGGGTATGGCCGGCCTTGGGTTTCGCAACAGTGGCATGGGCCGTGATATTCAGCAGCCTGCGCCCGAAGGCGAACGCGTGGTGCCATTGGTGTTGCGTGAAGGCACGTTCCCGCTGATTGCCGGCGTGACTCAGCACTACTTGGTACAGATGGAACACGACGGCAGCTCACCAACTCTCCATGACCTCGCCTCGCCGACACCGCTGGACAACGTCGCCGAGCAACACCCTGAAGAGTTCAAGCGGCTGTCAGCGTTGACCCGCGCCATGCATGAAACCTCACGGTTGATGCTGTACCAAAACGTGCGCAAGTAGCATCACGATGCGGTATGAAATGCATCTTCATGATTGCTTGTGATCCGTGTTTGCTGGGGTAAGTTGGCTTGAGTAATCACTAGTAACGCACAGAAATGAACCCGCTGGTTCCGGAACTGGTCCCAGCGGCGACTTCATTCCCCCAAGCCGAATGTGCATAACCCCTTTTCTTCGACATCCCGCAGACCGCACACCATCTTCCTCCAAGCGCGCACGCTAGCATGCTGGATTCACCATGGAGGCTCGCGACACCAAGCTCTGATCTACTCCCTCCCTGCCATCAGGAACAATCTGCGGGGACGGCGGCCGGGGCGGATGCTGATGCATCCGACCCGGCCGCTCTTTTCACTTCGGTGTTGCGGCTTCTTTGGCGTAGGCCTGACAGGCCGCTAGGGCAATCAATCCTCGATCGACGACGTCGGTGATTCCGATAATTCGTTGAGCATGCGCTGGGGCAAGTCGGGCGCGCGTTCCTCCATGAACCACGCTGCCGGCGCCGGTATCGGAAGGCACTGCACAGCCACCGGCTGAACTTGCATTCAGGAGGACTGACAGCCGCACATCAGCAGTGGCAAGGCGATCGCGCAGGCGAGCCTGATCTTTTTGTGCATTGGTCAAAGCCTCATACCGCCCGGCCAGCGCATCGCCGATGCTGTCTGCGACTTTGCTCACCACTGGACGATCTATCTCAGCGTCCAGTGTCGCGATCAATTAGGGCACCGCTACACTAAATCAGTAGAGGTTGCTCCCCAAGGCAACTATCTGGCCGCGCACCTCGAAGACGTGATCGAGGAAACCTACAAAGACTTGATCGCCGAGAGCAATCCGAATCATCGAGTCGCTTCGGGCTGGATCGCCATCCCCGCCGAGATATCGCTGACTGAAGAGCAGGCCGCACGGGTGTTCGACGCCGTGGGTGTCTGGAGTCAGCAGAGGGCAGCATGAGAAGCATCAGTAACCAGGTGCGCCAGCGCCGACGACAGACATGGCTGGATCTACCGGCCCACGGAATTGAAGAAGAAGGCCATGGCCGAGGAACAGCAGGAGCTGACGGCGGAAGCCATCAAGCAGCGCAAGAAGCGCGAGAAGGAATCGGCCAGGAATGCCGCGCCAGGCATCGAGAAGTTCACGGTTGAGGTGGCCGGTGTGTTCAAGCCCGACCTGAAAAAGGTCATGAAGGTCCATGGCATCAACAACCAGCAAGACATCCACCAGCGTCTGCTGATCAACCTGATCAATGCCGATTTCGAGACGCAGGCCCGGATGCTTCGCTGTGTCACGACACCTTACGAGCCAATCGCAAAAGTATCGCGGGCATTTCACGAGCAGAGCGTGGCCGAGTTGAAGCGCGAGCCGGGGGATGAGGTCATCACGCCGATCTGATGAACTCCTGATCAAAATGAATCAGGTGATGGCCTGCTCCTTGAGACCGTCGCTCTTCGAAATGATTTTTCGATATTGACTACACTCCCAGTGTTATCCATCGCTTGGGAGAACGCAATTAAGCGCCCGAGTAATTGGCCGGTTGTCCTGGACACGCCCTAATTAGGAATCTTATCGACCATGCAAATTGGAAACCTAGCTTCCAAAATCACCTACTGGTTCGAACAAAGTATATTGGTGGCCGCTCAGATCCTGCTGATGGTGGTGATTTTAGCGATGGTCATTCAGCTTTGGGTTATGTTCGGGTCCGATATCGTCGAGCGCATCAACAACATCGAGACCGTCCCTGAGCTTGTGAAGTCGGTACAGACCGCCTTTTCAGGCGTCCTGCTCATCATTCTCGGGCTTGAGCTTATGGAAACACTGCGTGTTTATTTCAAATCGCATCGCATTCGGTTAGAGACTATTTTGGCCGTAGCCGTCATCGCCGTAGGCCGCCACGTAATTAATTTGGACGTAGAGCACATGGAGGGAAGTACGCTCATCGGCGTCGCCTCAGTGGTTCTGGCATTAACGGGTGGTTACTTTTTGGTTCGATGCAAGACGACGCCATCGACGAGGGATTAACTCTGGAGAGATCCTGAAAAGGCTTTCCCTTTCTGGTGAAATACATCGATTCCGTTGCACAAATTTCCCGATGAAGCAGATGGCTTTCATCGATGCGGAGTGCGTCGACATCTGACCCTCCGACGCCGGCCGCCAACGCCTCCCCCCAACTTCAACGAATCACGCCATGCTCAGGAGGTTAGCCATTGCCTCTGTCGTACCAATTGTTGGCCAGCTGTAAGGGGATCGTGACCGTCTTTGCCTTATTGAGTTTTTGACAAACTGCAGAAGCTTTTTCTATCTCATTACCGAAATAAGCCAACCAATCGCCGCTCGGCTGTTGATCTAGCTGACACAGGTAGGTTCCCACCTCGCCCTCAGTCAAGCCCGAAACTTCTGCAATCAACTTATTGCTTGGTTTTTTGACCATTTTTTCCTCCCTGATCCAGCGACATGCCGGGTCATCAACCAATAGCCCACTTCGACGAATCACGCCAGCCGGCGAGGATCAACAATGCCCACAGCAATCGATTTGTTCGCCGGTCTCGGCGGATGGTCTACCGGTACCCGCGATGCCGGCATCGACGTTATCTGGGCCGCAAACCACTGGCCGGTCGCGGTTGAGTGGCATAGCGCCAACCACCCCGAAGCTATCCACATCTGCCAAGACCTGCACCAGGCGGATTGGCCTAAGGTCCCGTCCCACGACATCATGCTCGCCTCGCCCTGTTGCCAGGGCCACTCGAAGCCACACGGCAAGAAGTCCGGCAATGCCCAGCATGATGCGTCTCGGTCGACAGCCTGGGCCGTGGTATCGGCCGCAGAGTTTCACCGGCCGGAAGTGGTGCTGGTCGAAAACGTCGAAGAGTTCACGGACTGGACTTTGTACCCAGCTTGGTCGCAGGCCATGGCCGCGCTGGGGTACATGATCGCGCCCCATGTCGTAAATTGCGCCGATCTCGGCGTGCCCCAGCACCGCGTGCGCCTGTTTCTGGTGCGCACCCGAAGCAAGGCGCCGCTGATGCTCCAGCTGCACCGGCGCCAACATGTGCCAGCCGCCAGTTTCCTAGACTTCGACGGCGGCCGCTGGTCACCCATCGAGAAGCCTGGCCGTGCTCAGGCAACCCTTGATCGAGTGCGCAACGGCCGAGACCGCTTCGGCGAACACTTCATCATGCCTTACTACGGTAAAGGCTCGGGCCTAACTGGGCGCGACATCAACCGCCCGATCGGAACCATCACCACGCTTGACCGGTGGGCCCTTGTGCGTGGCGATGAGATACGAATGCTCTCAGCGAACGAGGCCCTTGCCGCCATGTCGTTCCCGGCTAACACGAAGCGCCCTGACAACCATCGACTGACCATGCACATGGCTGGTAATGCGGTTCCGCCGCTAGCCGGGCAGCGAATCATTGAAGCACTGAAAGCAGCCGCCTGCCCCTCTTTCATCTATTGCGCAAACATCCGCTGAAGACTAGGCGGCCTATCGCGGTAAACAGGGCATGCCGATAGGTTTCTCGCAAAGTAGTAGTTAGTTGAGCGATCGATAGCTACTTGGTTAATAACTGCCACCTCGCTGCGGGTAAGAATAGAGTTTGGCTGATCCGCAACAATAGACAGCGTCGGTGACACGGGAATTATCATCATATCTTCAAAGCAATCTGGCACTATGAATTCGCCTTCACCTGCACGAACGATACCCCACTCCATGTAGCGATTATCTTGGCGAAAGGCATCCAGGTAACCAACGACGTGAATTCCCGCGGCGAACCTTCCAGGCATGACCCCTTCTCTTAGGAAGATCGTATGTTTACACTCCAAAACCTCCTGCTGATCCTTGGTCAGCGTGTCCCCCGATCTACCATTTACCTTCAAATCTGGAAGCCCATCAATCTTAAACCTCTGACGACTCCTCCATAACGAGAAAAGTTCTTCAACGACTTATTTTTCGAAGTATCCAATGACACTAACGGATCCACTCTGAATACCATCGACCAAATTTTGAAATCTGTCTTCAATTTGCTTGCCGATTCCGGTTTCAGTTTTTTGATCCCATACACGCTTAGCGCAAAACAGATTATTGTTGGAATTTATGGCTAGCACTTTTCCAGCGCTGTAACTAAAGACCTTTATTACTCCATCGGCATTTGTGAACCTATTGATGCTTGCCTTTGGAAATACATGCTGATTGATAGTCAGTCTGTGAGGATTTCCCTTCTGTGTCTCTTCGAACTTCATGTTCGTTGCACCGCTCTGGTTGGCTGAGCGGTGGATTCTAGCTGATCCCTCATCATCCACCGCCCGGGCATGCCCCGGCATAGGACGCCCCATGCCCACAGAAAACAAACCGGCCGATCCGCTGAAGGTTGAGCGCTCGACTGTCACGAAGCTGGTGATCACCGGCGCGCCACGGCTCGACCCGATCACGGTGTTCCTCGAGGACTTCGGTCGCCGGGACTGCCCCACCGAATCCGATCTGAACTACCAGACCGCCCAGGGCAAGATCACGATCAACTGCTGGGACAAGAGCTGGAATGTTTATTGGGGCGGTTTGGGCCCGCGCACCGTTGCGGAGTTCGTCGCGAAATGCGGTTGGGACTATGTCCTGAACTGCCTGGATCGCGGGATCAGCTCCACCGTGTTCAGCGGAGACGCGCTGCATACCCTGGCCAAGAAGTGCATCGTCCAACGCCGGCGGCAACAAACCGGGCGCCACGACTGGGAGCTTGGCGAATTGAGCCAGGACGAAGCCCGCGAGCTTTGGCATGAGGTCGATGATTTGCGCAGCATCGGGAACGCAAACGAATGCTGGCACCACAGCAGGCTGTTGACCGAGCTGTTCGGCGAGGAATGGCATTACCCCATCGATGGTAAGGCTGTCGAAGAAAACCACAAGTTCACGTACCTACGCCGGGTTGTCGATGCAGTGCAACAGGCGCTACGTCAAGAACAGCAGCAGGTGACGCCATGATCGCCCTCGCCTGGTTCGCCTACGTGTACAGCTACAAGGGGCCGCGGCGCTAAGGGCTCACCCCACCAGTCACCTCAGGGGAGAGAGCGTGTACGCAACTGGCGAGGCGAACCAATAAACCGTAGCTCACCCGCTCAGCTCGCCTGAGGCCCCTCATCTGATTTCACAATCCACCTACCGGCCTGCCAATGAACGGGGAGCGACGGTGGCATTCGTCTAAGGAATCCCACCATGGGTAACGCAACAGCAGCAAAAGCTTCAAGCATCCCGCCGAGGTTCATCCGATTCATGGATACACCAGGCTATCTCGGCATGTGCCGGGACGAATTCAACAAAACAGTCAGGCCAAACGTTCGTGAATTTCCTATCGGGAAACAGGGTGTTGCGTTTGATCGTATCGAGCTCGACGAATGGGCAGACGCCTGCATCGAGAGCAAGTCGATTGAAAAGACCGTGAATCAGGACAACAATCGCCCTCGCAGCGAGCGCCAGGGTGAGGCCACAGGAGGTAAACCATGGCGAGAAAAGCGATCTCTGGCCTCTACCAGAAAGGTGGAGTCTGGCAAATCGACAAAGTGTTCCGAGGCGAGCGCCTTCGAGAGAGCACTGGAACTAGTGACCGGCAAGAGGCCGAGCAGTACCTGATTCACCGGCTGGAGCAGATTCGACAGCAGAAGGTATATGGCGTACGCCGCACCAGAACCTGGGAGGAAGCGGCGACAAGGTTTCTGATCGAGAGCAAGGACCAGCCCTCGATCAAGTTGACGGCGCATCACCTGAAGCAGCTTCACCCTTACCTCAAGGACCTGCCATTGACGCATATCGATGACCAGGCACTTGAGCCGTTCGTAAAAGATCGCTTGAAAGGAATGGTGTTGCCGGACGGGAAGCAGTTGAAGCCGGTGGCGCCTCGCACGATCAACATCTCGATCGAGCGGGTAATTCGGGTTCTATCGCTTTGTGCAAGGAAGTGGCGGGATGAAGAGCGCAGGCCCTGGCTTGATTCGGTGCCAATGCTGGCCAAGCTGGACCTGAAGAAGAAGGTTCGCGAGCCCGACCCTATGACATGGGAAGAGCAATCGATCCTTTTCGGAGAATTGCCGGCGCACCTGCAAACGATGGCCCTGTTCAAAGTGAATACGGGCTGCCGCGAGCAGGAGGTCTGCAAATTGAGGTGGGACTGGGAAATCTCGGTACCTGAACTGGGCACCAGCGTGTTCCTGATCCCGTCCGACTTTGGCGGCCAAAACGAGCGTTCAGGTGTGAAAAATGGCGATGAGCGACTGGTCGTGCTGAACAGCGTGGCCAAGTCGATCATCGACAAGCAGCGTGGCATGTGTAAGGACTGGGTTTTCCTTACAACGGAAACGCTATGCATCGAATGAACGACTCGGCCTGGAAGAAGGCGCGGGTGAGAGCGGCGAAACTCTGGCAGGAGGAAAACCTTCGCCCCGCTCACCCTGGGTATGCATCCATCAGGGTGCACGACTTGAAACACACGTTTGGCCGTCGCCTTCGGGCGGCAGGTGTCACACAGGAGGACCGCAAGGCACTTCTGGGCCACAAGAATGGCAGTATCACCAGTCACTACTCGGGCGCTGAGCTCGGGCAGCTGATTGAGGCTGCAAATATGGTATCAGCAACTGACTCTCGGGGGCCGGTGCTGACGATCTTGAAGAGGAAAACTGGATGAAGTCCCGAAAAACTCCCCACCAATGAAAAAGCCCAACCTGAAAAGATTGGGCTAAGTCATTGAATAATATGGTCGGGACGGAGTGATTCGAACACTCGACCCCTAGCACCCCATGCTAGTGCGCTACCGGACTGCGCTACGCCCCGACTAGGCGTGAAACCTGTTCCTCATCTCGAGGAACGCTCAAGAATATATCGCAAGCTTTTGAAAACTGGAAGTATTTAAAAGCAGGAATTTATTTCTTGAGCACCACCAGAACATCTTCGAGCTCGGCGATCATCTGGCGGATCATTTGCTTGTATTGGGTTGTGTCGTCTTTGGCTTCATCGCCGGACAAGCGCAGGCGCGCTCCGCCGATGGTGAACCCCTGATCATAAAGAAGCGCGCGGATCTGCCGGATCATCAGCACGTCCTGGCGCTGATAATACCGGCGGTTTCCGCGGCGTTTGACAGGGTTGAGTTGAGGAAACTCCTGCTCCCAGTAGCGCAGTACGTGTGGTTTGACCGCACACAGCTCGCTGACTTCACCAATGGTGAAGTAGCGTTTGCCCGGGATGACGGGGAGCTCGTCGTTATGACTTGGTTCCAGCATAAGCCTCAACTCGGGCCTTCAACTTCTGCCCTGGACGAAAGGTGACCACACGGCGAGCCGTGATCGGGATTTCTTCCCCCGTTTTCGGATTGCGGCCAGGCCGCTGGCGTTTGTCCCGAAGGTCGAAATTGCCGAAACCGGACAATTTGACTTGTTCGTTGTCTTCGAGCGCGTGCCTGATTTCTTCAAAAAACAGTTCGACCAATTCCTTGGCCTCCCGTTTGTTCAGGCCCAGCTCTTCATACAGACGTTCCGCCATCTCAGCTTTCGTCAGAGCCCCCATACGTCACTTCCTTAACGTGGCGTTCAACCTTTGTTCGAGCGAGGTGAGGATGTTTTGCGTTGCGGTATTCACCTCATCGTCATTAAGAGTGCGCGATGGATGCTGCCAGGTCAAGCCGACTGCGAGGCTTTTTCTATCAGGATCAATGCCTTTACCCTGATACACGTCAAATAGCCTGAGGTCTGTCAGCCATTCGCCTGCATTTTCACGGATTACGTCCAGTACAGCCGTGGCTGCAACATCTTTGTGCGCAATCAGTGCAAGGTCACGACGCACTTCAGGAAAGCGCGATAACTCGTGGAATTCAGGCATTTTGCCCAACGCCACTTCCGCCAGAACCAGCTCGAAGACGAAGACCGGGCGGTCGAGACCGAGGTTTTTCGACAATTCAGGATGGATAGCGCCCATGAAGCCGACCAGACGTCCTTCACGCTCGATGCGCGCGGTTTGACCCGGATGCAACGCCGGGTGCTTGCCCGGTACGAAAGTGAAGGAATCCAGCGCACCGGCAAAACCCAGAACCGCTTCGACATCGGCCTTGACGTCGAAGAAGTCGACGGTATCGCGACCCTGCGCCCAGCCTTCCGGCAGGCGGCTACCGCAAACGACACCCGCCAGCATCGGCTCTTGCTTCAGGCCTTCGAGCTGGCCAACGAATCGCAGGCCGCTTTCGAACAGACGCACGCGATCCTGCTGACGGTTCAGGTTGTGCTGAAGCGCCTTGACCAGGCCCGGCCACAAGGACGAACGCATGGCAGCCATGTCATTGGAGATCGGATTGGCGAGCAACAACGGCTCCACACCCGGATTAAACAGCTCGAACTGTTTCGGATCAATGAAGCTGTAGGTGATCGCTTCCTGATAACCACGGGCAACCAGCAGGCGGCGCAGTTCAGGCAGATCGCTGCGCGCTTCAGCCTTGGCTTGTGGCGCCAGGCGGGCTTGCGGGTAGCGAACCGGCAGACGGTTGTAACCGTACAGACGGGCCAGCTCTTCGATCAGGTCGACTTCCAGGCTGATATCAAAACGGAAGCTTGGTACTTCAACGCGCCACTGCCCTGCCCCATCGGCAGTAATGGTCAGACCCAAAGCGCCGAGCAGACGCTCGACTTCGGCCGAATCCATTTCCATGCCCAGCATCTGGGTGATGCGTTGGGCGCGCAGGGTGATCGGCGCGATCGACGGCAGGTGTTGTTCGCTGACGGTTTCGACGATCGGGCCAGCTTCGCCACCGGTGATTTCCAGCAGCAGGCCAGTGGCGCGCTCCATGGCTTCACGGGCCAGCTTCCAGTCCACGCCACGCTCGTAGCGATGCGAGGCGTCGGTGTGCAGGCCATAGGAACGGGCCTTGCCAGCGACGGCGATCTGGTCGAAGAAGGCGCTTTCAAGGAACACATCACGTGTGGTCGCGGAAACACCGCTGTGCTCGCCGCCCATGACACCGGCAATGGCCAGCGCTCGGGAATGGTCGGCAATCACCAGCGTATCGCTACGCAGGCTGACTTCCTGACCGTCGAGCAACACCAGCTTCTCGCCTTCTTCGGCCATGCGTACACGGATGCCACCGTTGATTTCGGCGAGATCGAATGCATGCAGCGGCTGACCCAGTTCCAGCATCACGTAGTTGGTGATATCGACGGCAGCATCGATGCTGCGCACCTCTGCACGACGCAGGCGCTCAACCATCCACAGCGGCGTAGGCCGGGACAGGTCGACGTTACGAATCACACGACCCAGGTAGCGCGGGCACGCGGCGGGCGCCAGCACTTCTACCGAGCGCACTTCGTCGTGCGCGGCAGGAACCACAGCCACCACCGGACGGACCACTGGCGCGGCATACAGCGCACCTACTTCACGAGCCAGACCCGCCAGGGACAGGCAGTCGCCACGGTTCGGGGTCAGATCGACCTCGATGCTGGCGTCTTCCAGATCCAGGTAAACACGGAAATCCTCACCCACCGGCGCATCGGCCGGCAGCTCCATCAGACCGTCATTGCCTTCACCAACCTGTAGCTCGGTTTGCGAGCACAGCATGCCGTTGGATTCAACGCCACGCAGCTTGGCCTTCTTGATCTTGAAGTCGCCTGGCAGCTCGGCGCCGATCATGGCGAAAGGAATCTTCAGGCCCGGGCGCACGTTTGGCGCACCGCAAACAACCTGGAAGGTTTCCGAACCGTTGCTGACCTGGCACACGCGCAGCTTGTCGGCGTCCGGGTGCTGCTCGGTGCTCAGCACCTCGCCAACGACCACGCCACTGAAAACACCGGCGGCCGGCGTAACGCTATCGACCTCAAGACCGGCCATCGACAGACGAGCAACCAGCTCGTCGCGACTTACCTGCGGGCTGACCCAGCCACGCAGCCATTGTTCACTGAATTTCATCCTGCTCTCCTAAGAATTCGTTACGACTAGCGAAATTGCGCGAGGAACCGCAAGTCGTTGTCGAAGAACAGACGCAAGTCGTTCACGCCGTAACGCAGCATGGCCAGACGCTCAACGCCCATGCCGAAGGCAAAGCCCGAGAACTCTTCCGGGTCGATACCGGACATGCGCAGCACGTTCGGGTGAACCATGCCGCAGCCCATCACTTCGAGCCAGCCGGTCTGCTTGCAGACGCGGCAGCCTTTACCGCTGCACATCACGCATTCCATGTCGACTTCAGCGGATGGCTCGGTGAACGGGAAGTACGAAGGACGGAAACGCACGGCCAGTTCTTTTTCGAAGAACACCCGCAGGAACTCTTCGATGGTGCCTTTGAGGTCGGCGAAATTGATGTCGCGATCGACCAGCAGGCCTTCGACCTGATGGAACATCGGCGAGTGGGTGATATCGGAGTCGCTACGGTATACGCGGCCTGGGCAGACGATGCGGATCGGCGGCTGCTTCGACTCCATGGTACGGACCTGTACCGGCGAGGTATGGGTGCGCAACAACATGTTCGCATTGAAATAGAAGGTGTCATGCATCGACCGGGCCGGGTGATGGCCTGGGATGTTGAGCGCTTCGAAGTTGTGATAGTCGTCTTCGACCTCAGGGCCTTCGGCGATGCCGTAGCCAATACGGGTGAAGAACTGTTCGACACGTTCCAGAGTGCGGGTGACCGGATGCAGACCACCGGAGGTCTGACCACGGCCAGGCAGGGTCACGTCAATGGACTCGGCAGAGAGTTTGGCAGCCAGGTCGGCTTCTTCAAACAATGCCTTGCGCGCATTAAGGACCTCTGTGACACGCTCCTTGGCAACGTTGATCAGCGCACCGACCTGCGGACGCTCCTCTGCCGGCAAATTCCCCAGGGTCTTCATCACCTGAGTCAATTCACCCTTCTTGCCAAGGTAGTGAACCCGGATTTGCTCCAGGGCATTGATATCTTCAGCGCTTTGCACAGCCTCTAGAGCTTGAGAGACGAGCGCATCCAGGTTTTCCATGTACAGACTCCAGATACAAAATAGGGGAAGAGCTTGAAGGCTCTTCCCCTATTTATGACGTTTAACACCTGGCCCCACAGATGCGAGGCCGGGTGACTGTCGGGGGTACTTAAGCCAAGGTGGCTTTAGCTTTCTCGACAATCGCAGCAAACGCCGCTTTTTCGTTCACTGCCAGATCAGCCAGAACCTTACGGTCGATCTCGATGGACGCTTTTTTCAGGCCGGCGATGAAACGGCTGTAGGACAGACCGTTGATACGAGCACCAGCGTTGATACGAGCGATCCACAGAGCGCGGAACTGACGTTTTTTCTGACGACGGTCACGGTAGGCGTATTGGCCTGCCTTGATTACCGCTTGCTTGGCAACACGGAATACGCGCGAGCGAGCGCCGTAGTAGCCTTTAGCAAGTTTCAGAATTTTTTTGTGACGCTTACGGGCAATGACGCCACGCTTTACACGAGCCATGAGTTACTTCCTCTATTCTTGACTAAAATTAACGAAGGCGCAGCATGCGCTCGACTTTTGCCACGTCAGACGGATGCAGCAAGCTGCTACCGCGCAGTTGACGCTTACGCTTGGTCGACATTTTGGTCAGGATGTGGCTCTTGAAAGCGTGCTTGTGCTTGATACCGTTAGCAGTTTTCAGAAACCGCTTAGCAGCACCACTTTTGGTCTTCATTTTTGGCATGTTCGGATACTCCGCATTCAGTTGATAAACATAATCAGAAGGCCTGCCGTGCCCTGTTGATTACTTCTTCTTTTTCGGGGCGATGACCATGATCAGCTGGCGTCCTTCCATCTTAGGATGCTGTTCGACCGAACCGTACTCGAGCAAGTCACCTTCAACTCGCTTGAGGAGTTCCATCCCCAGCTCCTGGTGGGCCATCTCACGGCCGCGGAATCGCAAGGATACCTTGGCCCTGTCCCCGTCACTCAGGAAACGTACCAGGTTGCGCAGTTTTACCTGGTAATCCCCTTCCTCCGTCCCTGGACGAAACTTGATTTCTTTAACCTGAATCTGCTTCTGGTTTTTCTTGGCCGCAGCAATCTGCTTCTTCTTTTCGAAGATCGATTTGCCGTAGTCCATCAGTTTGCAAACAGGTGGTACTGCATCGGCGGAAATCTCCACCAGATCCAGCTTGGCCTCTTCAGCCTTAAGAAGCGCGTCTTCGATTGACACAATCCCGAGCTGTTCACCTTCAGCCCCAATTAACCGAACCTCGCGTGCCGAGATATTCTCGTTGATCGGGGCTTTCGGTGCAGTTCGTTTATCTTGTCTCATTTCACGCTTAATAATAATTACTCCGAATCTTGGCGACCACGCCGGGAAACCGCTTGGGCGAGGAACTCAGCGAACTGGGCGACGGGCATCGAGCCCAGGTCAGCACCTTCACGAGTACGCACAGCGACAGTCTGCATCTCGACTTCCCGATCTCCGATAACCAAGAGATAAGGAACCTTGAGCAAAGTATGCTCGCGGATTTTAAAGCCGATCTTTTCATTTCTCAAGTCAGACTTGGCACGAAACCCGCTTTCGTTGAGAGTTTTTTCGACTTCGGCGGCAAAATCTGCCTGTTTATCAGTGATGTTCATCACCACTGCCTGGGTCGGAGCCAGCCACGCCGGGAATGCACCCTCGTAGTTCTCGATCAGAATTCCGACGAAACGCTCGAAAGACCCCAGGATCGCCCGGTGCAGCATGACCGGGTGCTTGCGGCTGTTATCTTCGGAGACGTATTCGGCTCCCAGACGGACAGGCAGGTTAAAATCGAGCTGCAGGGTACCACATTGCCAGACGCGACCGAGGCAATCTTTCAGCGAGAACTCGATCTTCGGACCGTAGAACGCACCCTCGCCCGGCTGCAGATCGTACGGCAGGCCCGCGCTATCAAGGGCTGCAGCCAATGCCGCTTCGGCGCGATCCCAAAGCTCGTCGGAACCGACGCGTTTTTCCGGACGAGTGGACAGTTTCATTTCGACTTCTTTAAAGCCGAAGTCGGCGTAGACGTCCATGGTCAGCTTGATGAACGCAGCGGACTCGGCCTGCATCTGCTCTTCGGTGCAGAAGATGTGGGCGTCGTCCTGAGTGAATGCGCGCACGCGCATGATGCCGTGCAAGGCACCCGATGGCTCGTTACGGTGGCACGCGCCAAACTCGGCCAGGCGCATCGGCAACTCGCGGTAGCTTTTCAGGCCCTGGTTGAACACCTGCACGTGGCAAGGGCAGTTCATTGGCTTGATCGCGTAGTCGCGGTTTTCCGATTGCGTGGTGAACATGTTGTCGGCGTAGTTGGCCCAGTGCCCGGATTTCTCCCACAGGCTGCGGTCAACGACTTGCGGCGTCTTGATTTCGAGATAGCCGTTGTCGCGCTGAACCTTGCGCATGTACTGCTCGAGCACCTGGTACAAAGTCCAGCCATTGGGGTGCCAGAACACCATGCCCGGCGACTCTTCCTGGGTATGGAACAGGCCCAGGCGCTTGCCGATCTTGCGGTGATCGCGTTTTTCGGCTTCTTCAATGCGCTGGATGTAAGCCGCCAGTTGCTTCTTGTCTGCCCATGCGGTGCCGTAGACGCGCTGCAGTTGCTCGTTCTTGGCATCACCGCGCCAGTAGGCACCGGACAGTTTGGTCAGCTTGAAGGATTTCAGGAAGCGAGTGTTCGGCACGTGCGGACCGCGGCACATGTCGACGTATTCTTCGTGATAGTACAGACCCATGGCCTGCTCGTTCGGCATGTCCTCGACCAGGCGCAACTTGTAGTCTTCGCCACGGGCCGTGAACACTTCGATCACTTCGGCGCGCGGAGTGACTTTCTTGATCACGTCGTAATCTTTCTCGATCAGCTGCTGCATGCGCTGTTCGATGGCCGCCAGGTCGTCCGGGGTGAAAGGACGCTCGAAGGCGATGTCGTAATAGAAACCTTCGTCGATGACCGGACCGATGACCATTTTGGCGGTCGGGTACAACTGCTTGACCGCGTGGCCAACCAGGTGGGCGCAAGAGTGGCGAATGATCTCCAGCCCCTCTTCATCCTTTGGCGTGATGATTTGCAGCGACGCATCGCTGTCGATGATGTCGCTGGCGTCGACCAGCTTGCCATTGACCTTGCCGGCAACGGTGGCCTTGGCCAGGCCTGCACCGATGGATGCGGCGACCTCGGCTACGGAAACCGGGTGATCGAATGAACGTTGACTGCCGTCGGGAAGAGTAATAGTTGGCATGGCGCCTCCTCTCCTAGTGGTGACCCCTACCAAAGGTCACGTGGGTTGGGATGAGCCAGTACAAGATCCGGTCCAGGCCATTCAATGACGAACGCCTGCCTTACAGCGGCAGGAGCCTTGCGGCCAACCGGGAAACCGAACCAGAGTGACTGGGATTCAAATCAGGGTTAATCGCGCGTCTGCCGCTACCGGGACCATGGGTCCGCCGGAGCCTGCAAACGCCCGAGCGAGGCATGCTAGCACAGATGAGCGGTTATCGACTTGCCCCCATTCAGACCGCGAAGATTTCCTCGCTTTTATGGCGCAGAGTGAACTTGAGATGTACGAGCCGCCTCAAATTGGCTGAGAATCGCCACAGATACCGATCCCAAGGAGTTCATGTCATGCGCCTTATCCGTCTTTTTGCCGTTGCCGCCCCACTTGCCCTGTTGCTGCCACTGAGCGCCCACGCCGCTTGGCCAGCGGGCGTGAAAGCGCAGTACATGGGCGATTGCACAAAAGCCGCAAGCCAAAGTATCAATCCGGCCGAAGCAAAGAAACACTGCGCATGCGGCGCCGACGTGCTGGAAAAGAAATTCACCACACAAGAGATCGCGCAACTGATGGACAAAAACAACCCGCCCAGCGCTGAACTCGGCCAGCGTGCCCTGAAAGAAATCTCGGTGTGCAGAGTCCAGAAATAGAGCTTCGCAGGGCGTTTTTTGAGGAATCCAGGGGCCCAATACAGCCGGATATCGGCTGATTTGCATAATTTACGCAGCTTTTACGGGTTTTTTTACTCCCCTCTTTTGTAGCGCAAACCCCCTGAAACCGGGGCTCACAGCCATTCACGAGGGTGAAAGACGTGCAATATGAAAGCAAACAGCACGTCTGGGGGGCTCCCAAAGCGAACATTTCGACTATGATACCCGGGTGTGCCCAGTTGGCCTGAGCAGCACAGTACTACTGAAAATATATGTTTCTTGGAGATACACCATGTCTAATCGCCAAACCGGCACCGTTAAATGGTTCAACGATGAAAAAGGCTTCGGCTTCATCACTCCTCAAGGTGGCGGTGACGACCTGTTCGTACACTTCAAAGCTATCGAAAGCGACGGTTTCAAAAGCCTGAAAGAAGGCCAGACTGTTTCCTTCGTGGCTGAGAAAGGCCAAAAGGGTATGCAAGCTGCTCAAGTTCGCCCAGAGTAATATCCAGGCGCACTAAAAAAACCCCGTCCATGTGACGGGGTTTTTTATGGGTGAATCAAAAGCCGAAGGATCAGCCGCAGTTGACGCGGGTAACCACCCTGTTGGCATCGGTGTTCAGGTTCAGGCGATCGGAACGGTACTCCAGCGTCACCATGTCGGTTGGCAGCAGGAACCGTGCATTTTGCGCCCCGGCGCGGGTACGCGCCTGCTCAAGCAGCTGCGGCGATGCCTGTTTGCCGATGGTGAACTCGGCAGCCTTCGCTTCACAGCGGCTGTGTCCCGTGTCAGTCGTCGCTACATCAGCGGTTGCCGACTCCGTAGAGGCAGTGCTGCAACCGGCCAGCGTGGCAACGGCCAACAAAGTACCCAATGACGCGAGCTTCCAAGGCATGAAGCCTCCTTTTTTTCAAAAATTATGCAGAGATCGTGCGACCACCAGACTGGCGTTTGGTTTCACAGGCAGTGCCAGCACCCCGCCCGTAATCCGCTTGAGTCGCGATTTTGCCTGAGCAACGCCCTCCCCTTGTCCACTGAATCGTGACTGAATATGAACGACGTTCAATAGACGTCGATATAGTCGTAAGGCGGATTGGGCCAGTTTTCTTTCAATGCATTGAATATTTGCATGACCCAGACTTCATCGCTGGCCGCAACTCGCCCAACATAACCGGAGCCCTTGGCCCAGGTTTCGAGACGAAACAACAACCCGTCGATATCGGTACCGCCCACGACACCCGAGGAGATATAGGCAATGCCTCCCTTGGTCACCCGCAACTGAGTGTGCTCATCGTCACTGGCGCCGGCCAGCAACTGACGCACGGCCTCAAGGGTCAGGCCATCCAGAGAGTTCAGATCGATCTGCACAGCACGTTCCTTGAATATCGGTCAAAGACCAAGTGTCGCATAGCCCTCCTTTCCTGCCTAAGTCGGCGTGTCAAAAGTCCCGCAAAATGGTTAACTCGGCACTCAGACTTCCCTGACTTCACGAGTGCCAACATGACCACCGTAAGCATCGACGCCGACATCAAGGCCAAGTGGCAGGACGGCCACAGCTCCTACAGTCCAAGCAGCACGGAAGAGCTTGCCATTATCGGTATCGACCTGCTGGTCAGGGACCTTGGAACCGAAGCCGCCCAATCGTTCATCGAGCAGATTTTCGAGAAACACCTGTCGGACTCAAAGGCCTGAGCCGTCAGCAGGCGGGAGTGAAACCCGCAGGCAGGCACCTGCGGGACATGATGCCTATTTCAGTCGGGCCAGACGTTCGACCAGCAGATCGAAGAAGCCTTGGGCATCGCCGTTTTCAACCCAGAAGGCATTCTTTGGCGCTTTCAGGCCGTCATACCAGTCAACGATGGTTTGTCCAAAGGTCGGTCCTTCGCGGCTGTCGACCACCACGTTGACCGAGCGACCGCTGAACAGTTGCGGCTTGAGGAGGTAAGCGACAACAGTTGCGTCATGCACCGGGCCGCCAGGAATACCGAAGTGTTCCATGTCGCCTTTGATGTATTCATTGAGAATCTCACCCACCAGCCGGCTGGCTTGGTTGTTCAGCGCAGCAATTTGTTTGAGGCGCGCTTCGCTGGTAAGGATCTTGTGGGTTACATCCAGCGGCAGGTAGGTCAGCTTCACACCACTCTTGAGTACCACTTCGGCAGCGTGCGGATCGGCGAACAGGTTAAACTCGGCCACCGGCGTGGTGTTGCCACCGTTGAAGTGCGCACCACCCATGACCACCACTTCCTTGATGCCCTGAACGATACCCGGCTCCTGCATCAGCGCCAGGGCCAGATTGGTCTGCGGACCAAGCATGGCGATGGTAATGCTGTGGGGCTCGGCCGATTTCAGGGTATCTATCAGATAAGTGATGGCACTGCCCTTGGCCAGGCCTTGCCTGGGCTCATGCACGGCAATGCCCGATAACCCTTCCTTGCCATGAATGTCCTCGGCGTAGATGGGCGTACGCATCAGGGGCTTCGGCGCCCCCGCATAGACCGGCACCTCTTCGCGCCCCGCCCACTCCAGGGCCAATCGTGCATTGCGCGATGTCTTGTCCAGGCGAACGTTACCCGCAACTGTGGTCAATGCCCGCACATTGAGCTCGTCCGGCGATGCCAAGGCGAACAACAACGCAATGACATCGTCAGCCCCAGGATCGGTGTCGATGATCAAGTCGATCTTTTGTGCCGCCTGGGCGTTCGTTGCGGTAATCAGGGACAAAGCAGAAGACTCCGGAGCAGTGGGTGCAGTTTTTGAGCAAAGTGATACATGGCGCACTCCCTGCGCCGGGGAAATCAAAACGCGGACAGCCGGTCAAAACGTTACGCCGGCGACCAGCACAATGTTGCAGTACGGCTGGCACTCGCCGGTACGAACAACCGCTCTCGCTTGCCGGCTAAGGACCTTGAACTGTTCATGGCTGAGCACCTCACGCCGCCCCAGCGCGCCTTCGCCGTCCAGCTCATCCAGCGCGACCAGGGCCGTCGGCTTTTTGTCGAAGATTTCCTGAGCCAGCACATGGCTTTCAACCTGCATCTCACTGAGCACCACCTTCAAGGTGCTGACAAAATCCGGAATGCCATGAGTCAAGGCCAGATCGATCAATTCAACGCCCGGAGGAACCGGCAGCCCCGCGTCCCCGATGACGACCCTGTCGCCATGCCCCAATGAGGCGATCAGCCGCGACAGCGCAATGTTGAGCAGTGGGGTCTTTTTCATGGTGTTTTAAACGCCTGCACTTCGCTCAAGACGGGAATCGACGGTTGCGCGCCGGCACGGGTGACTGACAACGCCGCGGCCACCTGGCCGAAGCGGATCGCCTGCGCCTCATCTTTACCCGCCGCCAGCGCCGCAGCGAAACCGCCTACGAACGTATCGCCCGCCGCCGTGGTATCGACAGCCTTTACGGCGGGCGCGGGGAAATGTTCGAAGCGCTGACCATCGGCAAACAGCGAACCTTGCGCACCGAGGGTGATGATCACCTTGCCGGCGCCCAGGGCAATCAGGCGGGTTGCCGCGGCTTGCGCGGTCTCCAGGGAATCGACCGCCAGTCCGCTCAGGGTCGATGCTTCGCTTTCATTGGGGATCAGGTAATCGATGGACGCGTACCAGTCCGATGGCAGCGCACGGCTGACCGGTGCCGGGTTGAGAATGACCGTCTTGCCCAGCTCGCGGCCGCGCTTGAGCGCATGGCCAACAGATGCATCGGGCACCTCCAGCTGACAGATGAGCACGTCCGCCGCCTGTATCACCGAATCAAAACGGTCAATGGCTTCAGCGGTCAATGCACCGTTGGCACCGGGGACGATCACGATGGCGTTCTGACTGCTGTCGTCGACCACAATCAACGCCACGCCGCTGGAACCGTCGACGGTGCTGACCGCCTGACAATCGATCCGTTCGGCCAGCAGAGCCTCGCGCAGCGCCTCGCCATACGAGTCACTGCCCACGCAGCCGATCATCGACACCCGCGCTCCCAGCCGTGCAGCAGCCACGGCCTGATTGGCGCCCTTGCCGCCGGAGACGGTGGCAAACGACTGACCGATCAGCGTTTCACCGCCCTTGGGCAAGCGCGGCGCCCGGGTCACCAGGTCCATGTTCAAACTGCCTATTACCACTACTTTTGCTGGCATACATTGCTACTCATCGATTCTGTTTCGGCGGCGCTGTCGGGTCAGCGGCTTTGTGTTTTCAGCGGCTTTGTGTTTTCAACGGCTCTCTGTTTTCAACGGCTTTCTGTTTTCAACGGAACTGGTCAAACACCCCGGCCAGCGGCGCAGTCGATTCACGTATGACAATACTCGGCGTCACGATCCGCTGATCGGTCATCAGGTCCGGCGTGGCGATTCGCCGCAAAAGCACTTCGGCGGCCATTTCGCCGAGTTGCAGGATCGATTGCCCGACTGTGGTCAATGACGGGTAGACGTACCGACTCATCTGGATATCGTCGAAGCCGATCACCGACAACTCACTCGGTACGCGAATATTGCGCTCGGCGGCGGCCCGCAGCACGCCGATGCCGATCATGTCGTTGGCGGCAAAAATGGCGCTGGGCGGATTGCTTTCCAGCAAAACCGCGGCAGCGCTGTAGCCACCAGTGCTGGTGAAATCGCTTTGCAGCATGCGCCTGGGAGAGGCTTCGACGCCCGCCTCTCTCAAGGCCCGGCAATAACCTGCCAGACGCATCTGCGCGACACTGGTGTTTTCCGGCCCGCTGATCGTGGCGATATCCCGATGCCCCAACTCCAGCAGGTACCGGGTCGCCAGGTACGCGCCGTATTCATGGTCGATGCGCACCAGGTCCGCATCGACACCGTCCAGTCCACGGTCGACGATCACCATCGGTGTGCGCACGCCTTTCAGGCCTTGTGCCAGGCCGCTGTCGCCACCGGCCGAGGCGACAATCAGACCATCGATGCGTTTTTCCAGCAGCACACGCAGGTAGTTGCGCTGCTTGTCCGGATTGTCGTCGGAGTTGCACAGGATGACGCAGTAACCGTTTCGCTCGCAGTAATCCTCGATCCCCCTGGCCAGTTCGGCGAAATACGGGTTGAGGCTGTTGGGGACCAACAGGCCGATGGTCGCTGTGGTTTTGGCCTTGAGTGAACGGGCCACGGCGCTGGGAACGTAGTCGAGGGTCTGGATCGCCGCCTCGACCTTGATCCGCACCTCTTCACTGACCGGGCGGGTCTTGTTCACCACATGGGAAACCGTGGTGTAGGAAATGCCCGCAAGGGCTGCCACATCTTTGATAGTCGCCATGACTCAGGTCCGCCGGCTTGCGCGTTGACTGCGATAAGTGTCCAGCACAACTGCCACCACAATCACCGCGCCGGTAATGATGCGTTTGGTCGGCTCGGTTGCCCCGATCTGCGCCAGCCCCGCGGCCAGCACGGAAATGATCAGGACACCAAAAAACGTGCTGATCACCGAGCCGCGGCCACCCATCAGGCTGGTCCCGCCGATCACCACGGCTGCGATCACCTGCAACTCAAGCCCGGAGCCGGCATTCGGGTCGGCGGCTTCCAGGCGAGAAATCTGGAACAACGCGGCAATACCGGCCAGCAACCCCATCAGGCTGAAGACCAGGATTTTGTAGGGCCTGGGATTGATCCCCGCCAGCCGCACGGCCTCTTCGTTGGTGCCGATACCGATCAGGTAGCGACCGAAAACCGTACGGGTCAACACGGCCTGCGCGATGAAAATGATCAGCAACGCAATGATGAACGACGGCGAAATGCCGAAGGCGATCGGGTTGGACAACCAGGCGAACGCATCACCGATGTAGGCCGTACGCGATCCGGTCATTTGATACGCCAACCCCCGAGCCATTTCCAGCACGCCCAGGGACACGATGAATGACGGTATCCGCCACGCCACCGTGATCGAACCGGTGATGGTACCGGCGAGCGCCGCGACGGCCATGCCCAGCAGCGCCGCCGGCAGAACGCCCCAGCCCCAGCCAAGAATCGCCACGCTCACGGTCGAGGCCGCCAGCGCCAGCACCGAGCCTACGGACAGGTCGATGCCACCGATGATCAACACGAAGGTCATGCCGACCGCCAGCACCATCAAGTCAGGAATCTGGTTCGCCAGGGTGCTGAAAGTATCGTACGAGAGGAAATGACTGCTCAGCACCGAGAACAGCACGATCATCGCCAACAAGGCACCCGCCAGGCCCAGGTAGGTACCCAGGCCGTAGAAGTTGCCACTGAGTATGCCGGCGGAAGAAGCGGTTTTCATGGAAGATCCCTAGGCGCGGCTTCATTGAGCTGCGCATCACGTTTTTGGTAGCCGGCGAACGCCGCGGCAAGCAACTCATCCTGGGTCCAGCTGTCGCGATCGAATGTATCGATCAGGCTTCCTGCCGACAGCACACCGATCCGGTCACAGATCAGCATCAGCTCGCGCAAGTCGCTGGACACCACCACCAGCGCCTTGCCCTGGCGGGTCAACTCACCGAGCAGGTTGTAGATATCGAACTTGGCACCGACGTCGATGCCCCGGGTTGGCTCGTCGAACAGCAGCACCGAGCAGTCGCGCTCCAGCCAACGACCGATGACGACTTTCTGCTGATTGCCGCCGGACAGCTCGGACACCAACTGTGCCGGGCCGGAGCTGCGAATGCGCATGGCGTCAATCTGACGCTGGGCCAGGGCGCTTTCCTTATCGTTATCGACAAAGCCCGCGCCGGAGATACCGGGCATGTTGCCCAAGGCGATATTGGCGCCTATCGACTGCGTCAACAAAAGGCCTTCGCCCTTGCGATCCTCAGTGATCAACGCGACGCCATGCCCGACCGCATCCACCGGCGAGCGGATGCTGACGACTTGCGCCGGCGCGCCCAGGGCGATCGTGCCGCTGTCGGCGATATCGGCACCAAAGATCAGGCGCAGCAACTCGGTGCGCCCCGCGCCGATCAAACCGGAAATGCCGAAAATCTCACCGGCCCGGACTTCGAACGACACGTCGCGCACCTTGTCGGCACGAGACAGGCCCTTGACCGTCAACACCGGAGCGCCGATCTTGCGCACGCCCATATCGATGTGTTCGCCGAGCTCGCGCCCGACCATCAAGGTAACCAGTTGCTCGCTGTTGTAGTTGGCCATCGGCTCGACACAGACCAGGTTGCCATCACGCAGCACGGCAATGCGCTGCGCGACCCGCGCCAATTCTTCGAGGCGATGGGAGATGTAGATGATCGACACGCCGCGAGCCTGCAGGCGGGTGATCTGCTCGAACAGCATTTCGACTTCGCGCGCAGTGAGCATCGCCGTCGGCTCATCGAGAATCAGCACCTGACAATCACCAATCAGGTTGCGGGCGATCTCGACCATTTGCTGGTGGCCGATGCCCAGTTCACCGACCAGCGTGTCCGGGTCAATGGCATCGAGTCCGACCTGAGCCATGGCCTCGATGGCAACCTTGCGTAACTGCTTGCGCCTGATCCAGCCGCCCTTGCTGGGCAGATTGTGCAGAAACAGGTTTTCCGCCACCGACAAGGTCGGCAGCAGATTGAGCTCCTGCATGACCATGCGGATACCCAGCTCCTCAGCCTGAGTCCGGCTACCCGGGCGATAGTCTTGCCCTTGAAACTGCATGTGACCGCTGGTCGGCGTGACCAGCCCGCCAATAATCTTCGAAAGCGTGCTTTTGCCTGCGCCGTTCTCGCCGGTCAACGCCAGCACTTCACCGCGCATGAGCGTCAGGTCGATGCCGGCGAGAACCGGTTGGGCGTAGGTCTTGCCGATACCGCTGACCGAGAGGACAGCGTTCGTGGCGCAAGCGGACATAAAAACTCTCCATGCGCCCGTCCGGCTGGACGAGCGCCGTTGCGTCGCCAGAAGGCTACTTGGTAACCAGTTCCACCGGCGTTTCGATCACGCCACTGGCGCCGCCATCGACCTTGTCGCCCTTGAGAATCTTCAATGCCGTCTCGATGCCGAACACTGCCTGTTTTGCCGCAAACTGGTCTGCCGTGGCCAGCACACGACCATCCTTGAGCATTGGCTGGATGGCGTTGATGTTGTCGTAGCCGACCACTTGCACCTTGCCGGCCTTGCCAGCGGCGCGCACCGCAGACACCGCACCGACCGCCATGCTGTCGTTGCCGGCCAACAGGGCCTTGGTTTGCGGGTACTCACTGAGAATCGACGCGGCCACCTTGTTGCCTTTGTCGATCTCCCAGTCACCGGATTGCAGGGACACGACCTTGATCTGCGCCGCCTCCATCGCATCCTTGAAACCGGCGGTGCGCTGCTGGGCATTGGTGGTGGTGGACACACCTTCGATGATGCCGACTTCATCACCGGCCTTCAGCTGTTTGGCCAGGTAATCGCCCACCAGTCGTGCGCCCTTGCGGTTGTCCGGGCCTACGAACGGAACGTTGATGTTTTTGCTTTTGACGACGACGGGGTCCAACTGGTTATCGATGTTGATCACGGTGATGCCGGCATCGATGGCTTTCTTGATCACCGGAACCATGGCTTTGGAGTCTGCCGGCGCAATCACCAGTGCATTGACCTTGGCCAGGATCATTTGCTCGACGATGCGCGTCTGGCCTGCGGTGTCGGTTTCATCCTTGATGCCGTTGGAGATGAGCTCGAATTCGCCGGAGTGATCCTTCTGGTAGGCCTTGGCGCCGTCCTCCATGGTCAGGAAGAACTCGTTGGCCAGGGATTTCATGACCAGTGCGACTTTCGGTTTTTCAGCGGTCTCGGCAAAAGCCGAAGAGACAGGCAGTGCAGCGGATGTGGCGGCCAGCATAGCGACAGCGAGAAGACGTCCAGCGAATGGCAGCTTCATGGGATCACTCCGATCTTATGATTATTGTGAGCAACGCTTGCGCTGGCGTAAGCTTCACGACCCACGGCGATGAATAGTCATCATTGGAGCCGCGCAAACGTTTGCGTGAAGCAAACTATGCGAACCCTGCCGCTATTTGTCAACGACCTGAAAAATGCTTTCAGAGATGTTCAGCGAAAAAAGCGGCATTGAGCTCACGCCGTGGTGTTGACCACCGATCCCGTGCCAGAACCCTTGGTCAGCTCCTTGATCAGACTCGCGCTCACTTGCAGGATGGCACCGTTGGTTTCGGCAACCTGCCCCTGAATGGCCGCTACCGCGCTGGTCCTGGCTTCCGGAGTCGGATAGGACGCCGCCTGGGCCTGCGCCAGTTGCTGCTGTTGCTCACGCAATTGCTGCTGCAGCTCCTTCAGACGTTTAAGCAAGGCCTTCACCGCAACGCTGGTGTTATCGCTCGTTTCCGTTTCGGCCTGTGCGCCAGCACTTTTTCCCAGACCTGGCCGGCCCGTTTTGACCTGGGCGCCGCCTTCCTTTGCCGCCAGCGCTTGAGCAGACACATCCTCTGTCGCATCGCCCAAAGCCCGAATGCTCGTCGCAGACTTTCCCCCGATGGTGATGCCCGCGGCGTTAGGGAAGCCAATAGATAACGACATGTGAACTCCTTCAGAAACAGATCCCTTGAAGGAGCATCGACCGACGCACGCGTTTCTTTAGTCGTTAACGACGATTTGACGCATTGATGTCTTAAACAGGACTGCCATCCGTTTCGGAGAGCCGAACGTAAAAGGCCGGACATGTTCGGCAATCCGAACATCCAGACCTGGAATCACATCGGACACAAACCGCAATACCATTACAAATCATTAAGTTACGCGTGTTTTTCGATTCGAAGTATTACTGGTACAGATCCTGCTCTTCTCCCCGTACCCCCGGCGTTCAGATTCGCCCGGGGCGCATCTAGATGAACTTGCATCAGCACCGTCTCACAACTAGAAGAGAAAAATAATGACATCTGCACTCAAGACCTTTGTACCGGGCGCCTTGGCCCTCTTGCTGCTTCTGCCCACTGCCCTGCAGGCCAAAGAAGCCGAAACCCGACAGAAACTGGCCAACGTGGTGATCCTGGCCACCGGCGGCACCATTGCCGGCGCTGGCGCCAGCGCCGCCAACAGCGCGACCTACCAAGCGGCTAAAGTCGGCATCGAACAATTGATCGCCGGCGTTCCGGAACTGAGCCAATTGGCCAACGTTCGCGGCGAACAAGTCATGCAAATCGCCTCCGAAAGCATCACCAACGAAAACCTGCTGCAACTGGGTCGCCGCGTAGCCGAGCTGGCCGACAGCAAAGACGTCGATGGCATCGTGATCACCCACGGCACCGACACCCTGGAAGAAACCGCATACTTCCTGAACCTGGTGGAAAAAACCGACAAGCCGATCATTGTCGTGGGTTCCATGCGCCCGGGCACCGCGATGTCCGCCGATGGCATGCTGAACCTGTACAACGCGGTGGCCGTGGCCGGCAGCAAAGATGCACGGGGCAAAGGCGTGCTGGTGACCATGAACGATGAAATCCAGTCGGGTCGCGATGTCAGCAAAATGATCAACATCAAGACCGAAGCGTTCAAGAGCGCCTGGGGACCTCTGGGCATGGTGGTAGAGGGCAAATCCTACTGGTTCCGCCTGCCGGCCAAGCGTCACACCATGGATTCCGAATTCGACATCAAGACCATCAAGAGCCTGCCTGACGTCGAAATCGCCTATTCCTATGGCAACGTCAGCGACACCGCCTACAAGGCCCTGGCTCAGTCCGGCGCCAAAGCCATCATCCACGCCGGCACTGGCAATGGCTCGGTATCGTCGCGAGTGGTCCCCGCCCTGCAAGCCCTACGCAAGGATGGCGTGCAGATCATTCGCTCCTCCCATGTCAACGCCGGCGGTTTCGTCTTGCGCAACGCCGAACAGCCTGACGACAAATACGACTGGGTCGTGGCCCACGATCTGAACCCGCAAAAGGCCCGGATCCTGGCGATGGTCGCGTTGACCAAAACCAATGACAGCAAAGAGCTGCAACGGATGTTCTGGGAATACTGATTCGCCCTCGCCCGACCGGATCCGGTCGGGCACCCCGTGCGCCATTCGCCGGCCCTGGCGAGTGGCTGCCACTCGATCTGACAAAAAATCTCCCTTCGCCTTACGCCAAATGCAACAAACCGCTGTCAGAGGATTTTCTTGATTTTTAAGCAGTTGCGAAATGACCTACAGTTAAATACTGTATGCACGTACAGCTTAATAAGGAAAATCCCATGGACACCACCTCTACCCCTCCTGACACCTATGTCCGCATGGGTCTGCGCGTTCAGAAAATCATCAACTCTTGTATGTTTAGACTTGAAGGGGTGGGCGGGACTAAAAGCTCGATTCCGACTCTAGCCAGTACGGACCGTGGGAGACTTCTCGTTCCGCCCTTTCTACCTAAAGCGCCGATAAGGAATTCATCGGTTAATACCGACGATAGAGGCAAGCCAGCGCTACGGTAGACCCCGACAAGCACTTAAACCCTAGCTCCGAGGATTCGTCATGACAATCCTTACCTCGCCAACGGTGGTTGGTGTCGATGTGGCCAAGGCAGAAATCGTCGTTTACCGCGAAGATCTGAAAATCACTCAGTTCATCAACAACGATCGCACAGCTATTGGGCGCTGGCTCAAATCCCTGCCGGCGCAAAGCTCGATTGCCTTGGAAGCCACCAGTCTCTACCACCTGGATACCGCTGAACTGGCCCATGGCATGGGGCACCGAGTTTACGTTGTGGACCCTTATCGGGTGAGCCACTACCGCGAAAGCATTGGCCAGCGAGCAAAAACCGACCCCTGTGATGCGCGTTTGCTGGCACGTTACCTGACCAGTGAGCAGGATCGGCTTCGCATCTGGAATCCACCTCCGAAGCTCTACACCGTGTTGAAAAGCCTCCTCAACAAACGTGCAGAACTGATGAAAGCCCGGGTTAGCATCATGCTGAGCTGGTCGAGTGAGCCCCTTCTCAAAGACCTTCTGGCCCAAGAGCTGGAGCACTTCAAACAGACTGATCAGGCTATTCAGAAATTGCTGCGCAAAGCCAGCCAAGAGGCCGGGATCACCGAAAACATCAGACGTTGCCAAGCGATTGAAGGGATTGGCGAGCTCACGGCCACGGGTCTGGCAGCCACTTTTATGCGTGGTCAATTCGCCAGTGCCGATGCGTTTATTGCCTTTTTGGGAATGGACCTGAGGCCGAAGGACTCAGGAAAGAAGCACAGCCCGCGCCACTTGAGCAAAAAAGGCGATGGGGAGCTGCGGCGTCTTGCGCACAATGCAGCAATGGCGGCTTGCCGGTCTCCCGTCTGGAAACCGCTCTATGAGTCTTACTTGGCAAGAGGCCTGGCCAGAACTCAGGCTCTGGTCATCCTCGCCCGCAAGCTCTGTCGGGTGGCATTCGCCCTCATGAAAAATCAGAGCGAATACCAGCCAAATTTAAGGCTGCAGGGTTCCCCTGCAACATAGAATCTCCCACCGCACAAAAGGCCAGGGCAGCGCTGATCTTCCGCCTTCCTGATGAGCCGGTGGACGAATGGGAACGCTTGCTGGAAGAAATCGACGAGAACGACAACGTCACCCTCGCCTATCGCGACGATGGCGGCGTGCAGATTTTCTGGGTTGTACCGAAGGAAGATTGAGTCGATGAGTGTCCGCTGGTTTGCTTTGTTGTTTCTGTTTTTTGCCATGGCTGCGCAAGCCGACGCTCCGCGCACCTTCACCGAAGCGAAAAAGGTGGCATGGAAGCTCTACGCGCCCCAATCCACCGAGTTTTACTGTGGCTGCAAGTACACCGGCAACCATGTGAACCTTGCCGCCTGCGGTTATGTGCCACGTAAAAATGCCAAACGCGCATCCCGCATCGAATGGGAGCATATCGTTCCGGCCTGGCAAATCGGTCATCAACGCCAGTGCTGGCAAGAGGGCGGACGCAAGAACTGCACCCGCCACGACCCGGTTTACCAAAAGGCCGAGGCTGACTTGCACAACCTGGTGCCCAGCATTGGCGAGGTCAATGGCGATCGCAGCAACTTCAGTTACGGCTGGCTGCCCGAGCAGTCCGGACAATATGGTTCCTGCCTGACCCAGATCGACTTCAAGGCCAGGAAAGTCATGCCCCGCCCGTCAATTCGCGGCATGATCGCCCGTACCTACTTTTATATGAGCAACCAGTATGGCTTGCGTCTGTCGAAACAGGATCGGCAACTGTTCGAAGCCTGGGACAAAACCTATCCGGTACAGGCCTGGGAGCGCCAACGCAACCAGAGCGTGGCGTGCGTCATGGGGCGCGGCAACCAGTTCGTCGGCCCGGTAGACATGAAGGCCTGCGGCTGAACCCAGACTACGCCTGAAACACAAAAGGCCTCGGAACTGAACACCCGAGGCCTTTTTTGTTTCTTCAACGTCTGCGCTACAGAATGTTATTGAGCAGCCGGACGCTCGAGCATCAGCAATTCGATGTTCTGTTTCTTGGAGCGAGTGAGCGCCGCACGGACTTCATCCTGCTTGGCTTGCGCCTCGGCTTTGGAATTGAACGGCCCCATCAGGATTCGCGTATTGCCATTGTCCTTGACGATGCTGGACATGAAACTGTGCTCGATCAGCCAGCCACTCAAATCGCTGACCGCCTGAGGGGTTTCACCCCGCACTTCAAGATCCCATTGCGGGCCGGACACCGGCGCGGGTACGGCAGCCATGGCCGGCTTGGGCTTCGGCGCATCCACACTGCTGCCCTCGCCGCACCCCGCCAGCGCCAATATCGCGATTACCAGAACCATTTTGCGCACGGCGTTTCCCTCTAAATGCATAAAGCGGCGATTTTAACATCCATGAATACTTCACGAGTGCCGTAAAATGGGCTCAAAACTACGAGAATGATGGTTGCGGCCTCTGTATAGTTACTCCTTGGGAATTAATGTCGCATCTGCGCGTCAGAAAGAGGCACCCAAACCGTGAGACTTCGCACTAATCTATACATACCACCGACCTCTGCACTGTCCGAATCAGGTGCCCCACATAGCAATCAAGGAGAAGACCATGCTGATACTCACCCGCAAAGTCGGTGAAAGCATAAACATAGGTGATGACATTACGATCACCATTCTGGGCGTAAGCGGCCAGCAAGTCAGGATCGGCATCAACGCCCCGAAGGACGTTGCAGTGCATCGAGAAGAAATTTATCAGCGCATTCAGGCCGGTCTGACCGCCCCGGAAAAGCCGCAATCCTGAATTCTGTTGCAGTCAGTAGCCAGCCCGTTCAGTCCGGAATCACGGCTGGCTAAAGATTCAGCATCGCTTCGCTTCCGCTTGTTTTCCCACACACGCTTCCAGGGGTCGATACTAGCGACAAGCTCAACGCCCTGGCTGTCAGATCTTTCTGGTTTGTACCAAGGAAGGGCGCGTTCGCTCTGTGGTTAACCGAACATCACGCCACGCGCCATGCCAGTCGCCGCCACCACCATCAACAACACCAATAGCGCCTGGACATGACTGATCCGTGCAAACAGCTTCGCACGGCCAGTATCGACAGCCACTTTACGGCCCAGTGCCATCCGCCATTTGATCAAGGTCACCATTGGTGCAATTTCCAGCAACAGGATCAGTACGAACAGGGTCATCTTCAGATGAAACAGCGGCTGATGCAGGTAATAGTCCGTGCCTTTCTCGTACCCGCCAAAGGCTCGCATCCCCCCGCTGACCAGCAAGACGACAGCTGAAATACCCCAGACATTGTCCGCTATCAGAACACTGCGCACTTGCGCGGCCCCATCGGCCAAACGTCGAAAAGCGCTGCCTCGAACCAGCACCGCCCAAAACCCCAGGGCAACTGCCAGAAGATGAACCGCCGCCAGTAACCAGTGAGTCAGCATCGAGAAGCTCCTGCCAGATCGAAGTTGTATGAGCCTGTCAGTAGTAGCCCATGAAATGGTTGCTTGCACGGCAACGGTGGGCAATGTCCTGAACACAATATGACAGACCAACTAGACTCCACTGCGCTGGTATCGAGCATTCGCGGCAGTACCAGCCCCCAACAGCAACTCACTCTCACTCATTGAACTGAGTAAACAAAATCATGTGTAAATCATGTGATTCAAGCTCTGCTTCAAACACAACAGGCCGTCGTCGTTTTCTTCAATTTGCCGGATTGAGCGCAGGCGCCCTGCTTCTGACCGGCACACTGCCCGGCAAGATCATCCAGGCAGCCGAAAAAGCGACAGCCCCACCAAAACCTCAAAACGTAATCAGTCCCGATATGGCATTGAAAAGACTGATGGAGGGCAACGAACGCTATATAAGCGGTACTTCCACGACGCATGATTTCAAGGCTGAGCGAGAGGCCCTGGTATCCGGTCAAAATCCGTTCGTGGCAGTACTGAGTTGCTCTGACTCGCGGATCGCCCCGGAATACGCGTTCGACACCGCGCGCGGCGATCTTTTCTCCATCCGCGTCGCGGGCAACTTCGTGACCCCGGAAGGCCTGGCCAGTCTTGAATACGGGGTTGCCGTACTTGGCGCCCCGCTGATTCTCGTACTGGGGCATGAGAGCTGCGGCGCCATCGAGGCAGGTATCAAGGCCGTGAAGGATCATACGGTATTCCCAGGCCACATCCCGAAACTGACTGATGCACTCAAATCGGCTATCGAGACAGTGATGAAGCAACCCGGGAGCTTGATGGAAAACGCCACCGCACAGAACGTCAAAAACTCTGTCAACAGCCTGAAACAGGCATCGCCCTTGCTGACCGATGCCCAGAGCAAGGGCATGCTGAAGATCGTGGGAGGAGTCTATCGCCTGGCGAGCGGCAAGGTAGAGCTGATCGCCTGAACCGCGGTACGCACATCGCCCGCATCGGAGCAAAACCCCGCATGCAAAGAGCCCAGCGCGGTGGCTGGGCTCTGTTTATCTTCGGTTTTCCATCATTTTGTCCGCAAGGGTTTTGGCCCTCTCGATCAACAGGTTTTGCCTGTCTTCATGAGTAGCCCCGCCAACAACCGGGGCAGTCAAATTGCTTTCGGCAATCAATGCAGCGCAGAAATATTGATCCCAAACAGTCTTGTCCACAGATGCCTGCTTGATGATTTGATCGGCGTTCATGGGCGGCTCCTTTCAATGAGGCAGCACTACTAGTTTACGCCGGAATGGCAAATAAACCGGGCTATCACCCACAGTGGCCCGCCATTCGTCGCCTGCGAAAATCCAGCGAAGAAATCACTCGCATCCGTGGCTTGAGGATTGCAAAGTACGCGCCTAGCAGCGCCGGAACGACATAACTCTGACGCCGCAGCCATTCAATCAATGCTTAAGGACTCCAGCGATACGCTTGGTCAGTCACCGGGAGATGTAACGTGTCAACGCTCAACGAAATCGCAATGAACCACGCGAGAATGGCTAAGGAAAAGGCAGCAGAGTCGACCGAACTGAGCGAGCGGCACCTCCAGATCGTAAGGAACTTCGAGGTAGCGTCCATTGAAGTACAGCAGAACATCCCAATGCACCTGATCGCTGGAGCGCAGGAGGGCCAACATGGCATTGCGGCGACCTTTGCCCTCTGACTGCTACTGAGGCAGGCGACGATCTTAACGATTGACCTGGTCATCACGGGTTGCCCGGCATTGGTTCAGCAACCGTCGCACCTTGAAGGCCCGATGCTACTGTAGGAGCGAGCCTGCTCGCGATGGTCGTTAACGATGCCGCGTGTTTACTGACTAAACGCAGCGCGCTTGAGACCATCGTCGGAACGCCGCCCGGAGCAAGCTTGCTCCTACAGGATCCTTGACTGAACAGCATTAAACCTTTCGGTGAGCCCTTCCAGGCCGCCAGCAGAGCGGATTTTTTCTGTCAGACGCGATGACTCAATGTTTGATCGCTAAAAGTTACTTCACGGCATACTTCGCGCCATGTGGATCGTTCAGTTTTGCCTGCAATAGCCCCCACTCGCGCTGAATGATCGAGTAAGGAATAAAGATGCTGATCCTCTCAGCCCCCTTTACCCCGGGGTGATTGCTCACATCGTTCAGAGTGGTTGAGTAGAAACCGATATTGATGCCGACAATACAGCCGTCGCTGGCGAGGACCGGCCCACCCGACATGCCCTTGACCAGCGGGGCATCATGAATGGCATAGAGATCACCGCTGTGCTCATCGGTATTGACGAAAGGCGTTTGATACACCTTGCCTTTCCCCGCAGTGGTCATGAGGTAAGGACTCGCCCCAACGGCAGTTATGCTCTCGCCCACGCGCGGCGCGCGCCATGATGGGTGGTGGCCGCCGGCCTTGTGCAGGATGAAGACGAGATCGCAGCCTGTGCTGCAGCTGTACTTCACGTTTGGGATGAACGGAGTGTGGCGGGTGGTTACGGCATAGTCCTCGTTCCATTGCACGGCCGAGGCCATGTATAGATACGGTGCAGGAAAGCCCGAATAGACTGAAAAATATGAGTCATTAGTTGGCCCCGAAAAGTCGGGCCTTACGATGCCGTTGCATCCTGCAGTTACAGCTCCAATTAAAAAGTAGGCCATGATCTTGATCATGATATATCACCGACTTAATTGGGAGAGCGTGACTGTTTTTTTGTTGTCAGCATTTTGACTTTTGTCGAGTTGCAGTACTCCTCGCCACTTGTGCTAGTTGGACGTTTCCTTACTTATGGCTGAGCTTGTAATGACGCGTATGAATAAATTGCGCTAAGGTCAATCGCTTTTCGAACAACTGCAAAAATTCAAATATTTGGCGCCTGAAAAACATTAAATACGAAGCAAGAAAACAAGAGTAGCTATCGTTTATGACGCCCACCTGAATCAATCGCAATACCCGTCACCCACAAGAGCGACAAGAAGCCTGATGCTTGGCACAAGCAGTTGCTGCTCTCGGCTCATCTGCTGAAATAGTGCTACTTGGTGGCTCGAACATACATAGCAAGCCTGCTGGTAACTCCAAAGGGAGTAATTATCCAGGGCGAGAACATTTACACGAGAACCAATCGCTCAATCGGGCAGGTCAGCGTGAATGGTGGCTCGTTAGAAATTAATTCGCGATTGCGCTTGAATCCCGATAGCCTCTTGTGAAGATTTTCTCAGTGTCAAATCCTGCTCGGAGCGATATGTGCGAGCAGGTCAATGAGCCAACGGCAGTAAAGGGACAACGCCATCACAATGAAAATAAAGAAATATCAACACTCGCCTTCGACATCCCAAGCCCTGTTGAAAAAACACCCTCCCCCAAATCACTCATGGCAAAACCACGACCCTGGACGCTCAACAAAGTAGAATGTTTGCTGATTAGCGACGAAACGACTATCAACTTAATTCCCACGCAATGCATAGTGCCGGACTTATTGGCAAGTGGCGCCGAACGCGTGGTAAGCAATTAAAAAATACTTCCAAGGTTAAACAAGGACCTTGGTAACTACAAAGGATTACGCATGTGTCTCGGCAGGCCATAAGCAAAATTCAAGAAAGTTACCACAGGTGATAACCTCTTTTGGCCAGCAAAAAATCGCGGTTACTGCCTCACCCAGGTAATACTTCCTGATTGAGCCTGACATCACGGAAACATGTGACCATCTACCAAATGAACTTTGGGAGCTTCGCCCAGAAATGAGCTGGAAATGGTAGTCGGCGCAATCTGCCCTTGATCGCCCGCGTCGGTGATGGCGACAATTCGTTGAACATCCTCTGGGTCAAGTCGGCCAGCCTGGCTCGCCCACGTGCATTGCCACAAGGGGCCACGACGGTAAGGGTTCGCCCCGCCAGCGACTTCCGGGGGAGCTGCGTTTAAAGCAGCTGGCGAGGCGAACGACTAAACGTTAGCTGAATTGCTTGGCTAATCGCCTTCATCCTGTCTGAATGCGTGACTACCCTGACCAGTTGCTGGCCATTCAGTAATCCATCTGAAACACACCAGGCCGGGCAAGCGGTCATGACTTTACCCAGCGCTGCGCCAAGTGTCCCGCACAGAATCCCGAACAAAATCAACATTGAGTCTGCCGGTAAACGGCGGGCAGCGGCCCGAAAAGGCACGGAAGCGGACACTGCTGGACGCCAAGCTGCATTGGAATGCAGTGACGGCAGATTACCTTACCAAGCCATTTGCCCAGCCGACGAGCGCGGCGCCCTTGAAGCGATCGATAAGAATGAAGCATTCATCAAGATGACGCTTGCGGTAATGATGGCGCCGGAAGGGCCATCAACAGAAGCAGATTTTTTGATCTCCTGTACGACGAGTTCGGAAAAGCCTGCTAAATTTTTGCAGCTGTTACAAACAATTGCGCTGAATTACTGTATCAACCTCCGATCGGGAGTTACTGCAATGGAAGTCATGCGTAGCATCGCAATCATCAGCTGCGTTTTGAGCGCGGCCTGGCTAGTCGCTTTGTTCCTCGGCGCTTGTTGTCAGCTTCTTCAAATTGGCCGGAACTGGATCAACGATAGCGCTGATCCAATCCAGAACAACCCGGTTCTGGATCGTGTATTGGATTTTTTTGCCCTTAATTACGATGACCGGCTTACCCATAGCCTGCTCATCATTTGCATGATATTGGCTTGGCCAGTCAGCCTGATACTTTTCTTCCCTATGCTTTCGACGCTCCGCGCAAAGGAGCGAGTTCGTCGTGAGAAAGCACAGCTCGGCAATTCCGACTCAACTCAGTTTTTGGCTAACGAGTCCGCAGCAGCACAGACATCAGCTACAGAGACTCATCAGCCAATCAACGCTGATTTCCATTCCCACCCGGTAATCTCCGCGAAGTCCCGCGAACTCATTTGAAATGTGTAGGCGCGAGTGCCATGGCGTAAGCCTGGCACACCGCCAACGCAATCAATCCGTGTTCGGTATTTTACTTTTCGCCGAGTGAAATGCAGGCCTGCTCCAGCAGCTGAACTGGCAAGGCTTCTGGCACACGCCGACATGCCCCCCCCCACCACGACCAGGCCTTGCCGTCGTTTACACGGTTGCGGACATGGTTTTCTCCAGTCATAAAAAACCCGCACTTGGCGGGCTCCGGGAAGGATCGGCAGCAGCTGCGACTCATGCTGCCGGTGTACTTAACATTCGATTTTCAGAAAAATGTAATCGTTCCCGGACGTACTTTTGACGCCTGAAATCGATCGTTGGCTATTCATTTCTTCCTGCTACCATCAGGGAACGGATGATCTTTAACATCGGGGATACCATGAGCAGCGCGAACAAACATGGATGGAAATGGGCATATCACAAACTACGCGGGCTGCACTGTTCGCGCTCAACAGCCCTGTATCGAGCGACCCGCTTTATTTTTTGTGGCGATACAGGAGCGTTTTCCAGTGAAGACAACTGGCAGAAAATACGTCTTCGACGCTAAGCGCGTTGCTCTCCCATGCTTTGCGCCAGGCATGAAAAACTGCGCAGGGCCCTATTGAGGACAGGTGCAAAAACGCCGGCTTTGGTGCCGGCGCACGGAATGACCTGATGCAGCTGCTGCGATGTGATGGGCATGCTTTCTCCAAACAAAAAATCCCGCACTTGGCGGGATCGGAAATACATAACCCGCATCAAGCACCCTCCCTATTTCACCAGTTCCTCCACCAGCGGACATCGAAATGGGCGCCCTACCAAATGCAGTTATACTCAATAACGATGACATCACCCGAATCCTGCTCCATGGCGCATCGTTCCCAGCGGACACCGTGAAAACTGTCGTCGCCGTCAGTCTTCATCATCCGTCCTTTACTCTGGCAGTAACGCGAATAGCGGCAATTTTACGCAATGATCGGTAAAGACGCGCCGGCTAACCCGGTTCACTACCAGGTCGTCAGCAAGGGCGAGAACGCCTATCACGTCATCTCGCGCTCGACTGGCAAGGTGCAGGGCTTGCGCTTCACCTGGAAAGCGGCGATCAACCTGGTCAGGTGTTGGAAGCACGAGCCAATAATGTAACGCGGCGGTCGTTTGCCCAAAGTTTTCCCAAACACCAGACAACAAAAAAGGGCCCACCTTTCGGTGGGCCCTTCCAGACCGCCCAGCAGAGCGGATTTTGTTTGGTAGGCGCGATTGGACTCGAACCAACGACCCCCACCATGTCAAGGTGGTGCTCTAACCAACTGAGCTACGTGCCTGCTGTGAGGCGGCATTCTACGGAATTCCTGAGGGGTGTCAACACCTTTTTTCGAGCTAACCCTATGAATATGCGAAATATTTAATTTCACGGGTACAAAGAAGATTTTCCGGGTGGCTGGCGGCCGATTTTCAACTCGGGTAGGATCAACGCACTCGTAAAATATATTAAACAGAGGCTGCAGGATGGCGAACACTCCCTACCCAGAGTCCTACTACGCCGCATCGGCCAATGCGGTCCCGCCGCGCCCGGCGTTGCAGGATGACGTCGAGACCGATGTCTGTGTGATTGGCGCCGGTTATACGGGGCTGTCCTCTGCCCTGTTCCTGCTGGAGAGTGGCTTCAAGGTCACGGTGCTCGAGGCCGCCAAGGTGGGTTTCGGGGCGTCCGGGCGTAATGGCGGCCAGATCGTCAACAGCTATAGCCGCGATATCGATGTCATCGAGCGCACGGTCGGCCCCAAGCAGGCGCAGTTGCTGGGGCAGATGGCCTTTGAAGGCGGCCGGATCATTCGTGAGCGCGTCGCCAAGTACAACATTCAGTGCGACTTGAAAGACGGCGGCGTGTTCGCCGCCATGACCGCCAGGCAGATGGGGCACCTCGAATCCCAGAAGCGCCTGTGGGAACGATTCGGCCATACCCGGCTCGAGCTCATGGATCAACGTCGGATTCGCGAAGTAGTGGCGTGCGATCAATACGTCGGCGGCATGCTCGACATGAGTGGCGGACACATCCATCCGCTCAACCTGGCGCTGGGAGAGGCGGCAGCGGTCGAGTCCCTGGGCGGGACGATCTACGAGCAGTCGCCAGCCATACGCATCGAGCGTGGCGCTACCCCCGTCGTGCACACTCCGCAAGGTAAAGTCAGGGCCAGGTTCATCATCGTCGCCGGTAACGCTTATCTGGGCAATCTGGTGCCGGAACTGGCTGCCAAGTCGATGCCTTGCGGCACACAAGTGATTACCACCGAGCCACTGGGCGAAGAATTGGCGAAGGCCCTGCTGCCTCAGGATTACTGCGTCGAAGACTGTAACTACCTGCTCGACTACTACCGTCTCAGCGGCGACAAGCGCCTGATTTTTGGTGGCGGCGTGGTATACGGCGCGCGGGATCCGGCGAACATCGAAGCGATCATTCGACCGAAGATGCTCAAGGCGTTCCCGCAGCTCAAGGACGTGAAGATCGATTACGCATGGACGGGCAACTTCCTGTTGACCCTGTCACGCCTGCCTCAGGTCGGACGCCTGGGCGACAACATCTACTATTCCCAGGGCTGCAGCGGCCATGGCGTGACCTACACGCACCTGGCGGGCAAGGTCCTGGCCGAAGCCCTGCGTGGCCAGGCCGAGCGTTTTGACGCCTTTGCCGACCTGCCCCACTACCCGTTCCCCGGCGGACAAATGCTGCGCACCCCGTTCGCGGCGCTGGGTGCCTGGTACTACGGATTACGGGACAAGCTCGGCGTGTGACCGACAGATGCAAAAAGGGCCGCAATGTGCGGCCCTTTTCATATGGCAATGTTTTACAACCGGTCCCGCGCGATACCGCTACGAATCCGCAGGATGTCCGCCAGCACCGCCAGGGCAATCTCTGCTGGCGTCTTGCTGCCCAGGTTCAGCCCGATTGGCGCATGAATCCGCCCCAACTCGACGTCCCCCAGCCCGCCAATGCGCCGCAACCGCTCGAAGCGCTTCTGCGAGGTCTGCATGGAGCCCATCACGCCGATATAGAACGCCTCGGTGCGCACCGCCTCCATCATCGCCAGGTCATCGATACGCGGATCGTGGGTCAAGGCCACCACCGCCGTGTCGCTGTGGCAGCCGCCATCGGCAATGAACACCGACGGCAGTTGGCGGCGAATCTCCACGTTTTCCAGCACGACGCCTTCCAGCACTTCGTCCCGCGGGTCACACAGGATCACTTCGAACCCCAGGCCCACGGCAAACTCCGCACAGGCCTGGGCGACACTGGAGTACCCCGCCAGCAGCAAGCGCTGGGCCGCGCCGACACGCACTCGCACCCGATCGATTTCACGCTCGATACGCACACCCTGCTCACGGTCATCGAACAGACTGCGCGCACCGCTGAGCAGATCAACCTCGCGGATCAACCGACGCCGGCCCAACAGCGCCGACTCCAGCTCGCGCAGATGCGCTTGCACCTCGCAATCGGCCTCAAGCTTCTCGACCAGCACATCCAGCACCCCGCCGCACGGCAGGCTGACGCGCGAGCGTGGATCGTCGCCTTCACCGTAACGAACAACGCAGACCGGCTGCAGAAACGCGCCCTCGGCGACTCGCTCGAGAAAATCTTCCTCGACGCAGCCACCCGACAGCGAGCCAATCCAGCGCCCATCGGTGTTCACCGCCAGCAGCGAGCCCGGTGCGCGCGGCGCCGAGCCATAGGTGGCCAGCACCGTACACAGCCAGATACGCTGACCGGCCGCCGACCACTCCAGCGCCCGGCGCACGACTTGCAGATCGAGATGCTGCATATCAGTGCGCCTTGTGCTCGAGCGGCGGCGCATCGGCCCGCAACTTCTGCACGTCGTTCACCGCCAGATCATTCGGCTGACCGCCCCATCCCTGACGCAGGTAGTTCAACAGGTCCGTAAGTTGCTCGCCGCTCAACTTCTCGGCGAACCCTGGCATCGGCTGCATGTGTTCGAAACCGGAGAACTTCTGCTCACCGATACCGTCGTCGATCACTCGCACCAGGTTACGCGGATCTTCCAGGCGCAACGTGGTGTTGCCACGCATGGCCACGGCGATGTGTGGTTTACCCTCGCCGCCCGGCGCATGGCATCCGGCGCAGACGTTCAAATATTCCTGACGGCCGCGCTGGGCACTTGCGCTCAGCTTGTCCAATGGCACTTCGGTGAGTACTTTCGCCGCTGGCGGCTGATCGCCGAGCAGGAAAGTCGCCATCGCCGCCAGATCCGGATCGTTGAGGCCCTGGGTGCTGTTGTGGAACACCGGGAACATCTCGTTGAACATCGTGCCCTGGGCGCTCATGCCGTGCTTGAGGAACGAGCTCAGGTCCTGATGATTCCAGCCACGAGCCGCCAGGTCAGTGGCCAGCAGGTTCGGCGCCAGATAACCGTTGAGAAGGCCACCGGTCATGCGCTTGTCCTGCTGCATCGCACCCGGCAAGCCGCGTGGCGTATGGCATTCGCCGCAGTGGCCAAGCACGTCGACCAGGTACTGGCCGCGCTTCCAGGCTTCGCTCTTGCCTTCGGCCGGCTCCAGCTTCACGTCCTTGCCGTACATCATGTTCCAGCCCATCAGGCCCAGGCGCACGTTGAACGGGAAGCTCAGGCTGGTGACCGGCGCTGCGCGCTCGATCGGCTCGACGGTTTTCAGGTAGGCATGGATCGCGTCGGAGTCGGCACGCGGCATCAGGTGATACGAGGTGTACGGCATCGCTGGATACAGGTTTGCGCCATCGCGGCGCTTGCCTTCGGTCAGCGCGGCAAAGAACTCGTCGTCGCTGTACAGGCCGATGCCGTGCTCTTTGCTCGGGGTGATGTTGGTGCCATAGATCGTGCCGAACGGCGAAACGATCGGCAGGCCGCCCGCAAAGGGCGCGCCGCCCGGCGCGGTGTGGCACGCCATGCAATCGGCAGCGCGGGCGAGGTATTGACCTTGCTTGACCTGCGCATCATCGGCGTGGGCCAGCAATACAGGCGCAGCCAGGCCGACCGCCAACGCCAGGCGGCTGAGTAGTAGCTTCATGCTTAACCCTCCTTGACCAGGCCGAGATCGGTCAACACGTTGCGCGTGGCGCTGTAGTAGCGCACGTATCCGGTGCAACGGCAGATGTGATGACCGAGGCTGTCCTCGATGACTTTTTCCAGCTGGCTTTTGACGATGGGCTGACGCTGCAGCTTTTCCACCAGCACGGTCGCGGCATTCACGAAACCCGGCGCGCAGTAGCTGCACTGGAAGGCGAATTCATCGACAAAACGCTGCTGGATCGGGTTCAACTCGGTGACCTTGCCCTGCTCGTCGCGGGTCGCATGGCCTTCGATGGTCCGAACCTTCTTGCCTTCGAAATAGTGCGCGCCAGTGATGCAGGTGCGCACTTCTTCACTGGTGCCGTCGGGATTGTCGACGATCACCACGCAGGCGTGGCAGATGCCCTGGCCGCAACCCAGGCGCGAACCGGTGAGGTTCTTGTACTCGTGCAGGTAATCGATCATCGGCAGGTCATCAGGGATGTCCACCGGGCCGACGGATTGACCGTTGAGGGTCAGTTGAAGCGGACGGTTAGCCATTGAGGGCCTCCTTGATGCGTGCAGAAGTGATAGGCAGGTCGCGGACACGTTTACCGATGGCATGGGCCACGGCGTTGCCGATGGCACCGACCACCGGGATCATCACCACCTCGGCGATACCCTTGGACGGGTCGCTCGGCGACAGTGGCGGCAGGATGTCCGCGGTCTGTTTCCACACCGCAACGTGACGCGCCATTGGCAGACGGTAACGGTTGAAGTTCCAGTCACCCTCCCCCGGACCGCCCTCATACAGCGGCATCTCTTCCATCAACGCATGGCCGATGCCCATGGCGATACCGCCTTCGAGCTGGCCCTTGACCAGTTCTTCCACCAGCACCCGACCGCACTCGACCCACGAATGGTGATTGAGCACCGACACTTCAGCCGAACCTTTGTTGACCTTCACTTCCACCAGCGTCGCGACCGGGCTGTAGTAAGTCACCGCCGCGTTGTTCAACTGGGTTGCCGGGTAGGCGATGTTCTGCCGATCCAGCAAATGGAAACCGGTGCTGTTCATCTGCGCCTGCTTCGCTTTTGGCGCACCGTCACCGTACTTGACCGCCAGCCCATCGAGCGGCAGACGCTCACGCACGCCGTCGATGCTGAACTCGGCCTCGGCCCAGCTCCAGCGGTTGAAACCATGCACGGTGGCGCCAGTCACCAGCCCGCGCTCGTGGGCACGTTTGGCCAGCATCGCGAACGGCAACGGCTCCATGCCGTTGGCGGTGAGTTTGCCGTCGACCCAATGGGCGTCTTCGCGGCGCACCACGTAAGGGTTGGCCTGGCCGCCGTAAGGGCCTTGTCGCCAGATCTCCAGCGCCGCCGGCCACAGGCCGTGGTTGAACAGCACGCGCGCCGCTTCACGGGTGGCGTGGCTGAAGTAATAGGCGGAGTTGGTCGCCGACGACGCCGAAGCGATCTTGCCGACCCAGCGCGGGTTACGCAGGAAGTTGTCCTGCTCGGCCTGGCTCATGATGTAAGGGTTGCCGCCGGTGATCAGCTGCATTTCCTTCCAGTCGGTTTCGCCGGTCTTCACTTCGTGCGCAGGCAGACCGAGGAAGTCAGCCACTACCATCGCTTGCGAAGTGGACATGCCGGTGCCGATCTCGATACCGATGTGACGCAAGTTGATGCGCCCTTCAGCGGTGAACTCGATGCTGGCCATCGGCGCTTCCGAACCGGTACCGAAGTCTTTCTGGCAGATGGCGAAGCCGATGCCGTACCAGTTGTCCGGATCGGCGGCTTCGCGCTGCTGCTTGATCGCGTCGCGGTTTTTCCAGGTGTCGTGGACTGCCGCCTTGTCGAGAATCTCGTGCAGGCGCAAGGCACCGGCCGGGATCGCGCCCTGGGTGTTTTTCATGCCCGAGCGCAGCGCGTTCTTGCGGCGCAGCTCAATGGCATCGACGCCGAGGCGATCAGCGATTTCGTCGACCATCATTTCGGTCGACGCCATGCTCTGCAGGGTGCCATAGCCACGCATCGACCCGGCTTCTACCGCGCGGGAATGGTAAGCGGTGACCTGCAGATCGTTCTGCGGCATGTAATAGATCGATTGTGCCGCCGTGGCGCCCACCGCAGCCACCGAAGGGCTGTAGTTGATGCGCCCGCCACCGTCGACGCTCATTTCAGCGCGGAAGATCTTGAAGCTGTAGTCGTTCTTGTCCACCGCCAGTTGATAGCGAATGTCGAACGGGTGACGCTTGATGCCGCTCTGGAACTGCTCGTAGCGGTCGTTGGCCAGGCGCACCGGCACACCGGCGCCGTACAGCGCCGCGAGGGCTGCGTAGTAGACGAAAATGTTGTGGTCCTTTGAGCCATAACCGACGGTGTAGCCCGGGTGCATGTTCAGGTTGGCCAGGCCGAAACGCGACGGCGCGATCATTTTCGCGGTTTCGGTCGCTGCTTCCAGCGGGCACTGGGTGGCAACCACGAAATGCAGGGTCTTGGTGGCCGGGTCGTACCAGCCGTTGCCGTTGTCCGGCTCCAGGGCCGCCGGCTCGATCGACGGGGTCTTGTAGCGCTCATCGAACACCAGCCAGTTATCCGGCGGCGCATCGATCTGCTGCTTCATGCGCTCGGCGTAGAACAACCCGCGCTCGGTCAGGTTGCCGTGCAGGTTCGGCTGGGAGTTCCACACCGGACGACGGTTTTTCAGCATCGGGAACAGGATCGAGTCCTTGAGGCTGGCGAACTCGTCTTCGTCCGCCGAGGTCGCCCCGCCAACGCGCACGTAACGGAAGCTGCCGTACGGATCGCCTTCATAGAACGGCACCTGGGCACCGTAACGAATTGCCTTGTCATTGAACTTGAGCTTGTTCTTGGCCTGACGGAAACGCTCGAAATCGTTCCAGATCAGGATCGCCACGGGGTGCCCGATGAACATCGGCACCTTGCCGGCCGGCAACAGTGGATCCGGTGCATGCTCCTCAGGGAACACGATACCGTCCTTGACCAGGTCTTCGGCGGTGACGATGCGGTCCGGCTGCAACTCGGCACCGAGCCATGAAAGGTCCAGCCCTGCGTAGATGCGGTCTGCCTTGACGGTCTTGAGCAACATGGCGTGGCCTTGCTGCTGCGGCCAGCCCGGCATGTCCTTGGCGCGGATGTCGCGGGCAAAGACCTTGCTGCCGCAGACCTTGGACAAGGCATCGTTACGGGCGCGTGCCTTGCCATTGTTGCCAAGCCACTGCTCGGACGGCACGGTCACGCTGTTTTCCATCAAGGCGGCCAGCGCCTGGCTGCTCAATGGCGCGAGCGTCACGCTCACACCCGCTACCAGCCCGCCCTGAAGGAACGAGCGCCGGGATATATCACGGTTGGACATGGATCATCCTCTGGGCGGTCATGGAGTCCGCCCTTCTGATTATGTACTGGAAATCTCGAGTCTGCAGAAGCCCTTCTGGACGTAGCAAAGGGCTGTAATGACAGTGCGAAGCTGACCGAAAGGTTAAGTTTATAGGCTTACGACCTTGCGGAAAACCAAAAACTGACCAAAAGATCAAAAAACTGCGGCTTTTTGGCGCAGCGCATTGAGGATGTCGACGAGAGCAGGAATCGCCCTGTCGCGCTCACGCACAAAATGGCTCTATCCGGGGGACAGACATACAGAAAGGACTGACAGGAAAAGTACGGGAAGGGAGAAATCAAATTCCAGAAACAAAAAACCCCGGTCTTTCGACCAGGGTCTTTGCTATCGACTCGAAGCAGCCAGTGGCTTCTTCGTAGCTCCAAGGCGTTCAGTTGGCCTTGAGGCAGATATGGCGCAGCGGACGGGACTCGAACCCGCGACCCCCGGCGTGACAGGCCGGTATTCTAACCGACTGAACTACCGCTGCGTATCGCTTTGAGCAGATGCTCAAGTAACTCGTCTGATTGAAAACTCAGTAGCTTTTCAATCTCGAGCCAGGCGAACCTGACTCGGAAAAATATGGCGCAGCGGACGGGACTCGAACCCGCGACCCCCGGCGTGACAGGCCGGTATTCTAACCGACTGAACTACCGCTGCGCGTCGGTGGAGGCATTTCAGCCTACCTCTTGCTTTCGCAAGTATCTCGGGAGTGGTGGGTGATGACGGGATCGAACCGCCGACATTCTGCTTGTAAGGCAGACGCTCTCCCAGCTGAGCTAATCACCCGTTTGCATCTCCGAGGCCGCGAAATTTACGCAGGTAGCGAACCTAAGTCAATACCCTGCTTGAAGTTTTTCTGAAAAAGACAAAATCGTGTCATTCCGCATGAGGCTGGCAACCATCAGACCGCTTCGCGAGCAGGCTCGCTCACAGTGGAACGCGGTACACATGTGGGAGCGAGCCTGCTCGCGAAGACGGCGGCACATTCAACATCGATGATGAAGACTGCGCCCTTGTCCGATTACTCGCTGTAAATCATCTTCTTGGTCATGCCGCCATCAACCACGAACTCCTGGCCAGTGACAAATCCGGCATTCCTCGACAGCAGCCAGGCCACCATCGCCGCGACATCCTCAACCGTCCCCACCCTGCCCGCCGGATGCTGGGCATGATCGGCCTCGGTCAATGGCACGGCACGCCGCACCGAGGGGTCGCGGGCGTCGATCCAGCCAGGACTGACAGCATTGACCCGAATCTCCGGGCCAAGGCTGATGGCCAACGCGTGAGTCAGGGCCAACAGACCGCCCTTGCTCGCCGCATAAGCCTCCGTATCAGGTTCCGACTGCCCGGCGCGGGTCGAGGCCAGGTTGACGATGGCACCGCTGTGAGCGCGCAGGTAAGGTGCGCAGTGCTTGGCCAGCAACATAGGCCCACTGAGGTTCACCGCCAACACCCGGTTCCAGTGCGCCAGATCCAGGCTTTCCAGCGTGATGTTGTGCGGATCGGCAACCGCCGCATTGCACACCAGCGCATCCAGGCGCCCGAACTGGCCGAGCACCTCGGCCACGCCCAGCGCGACCTGCCCTTCGTTGGCGACATCCATGGCGATGAACCAGGCGTTGTCGCCCAGCACTTTCGCCACTTTCGAACCGCGCTCGCGGTCCAGATCCGTCAGCACGACTTGCCAGCCTTCGCTGATCAGCCAGGCCGAGATCCCCAGGCCAATGCCCCGCGCAGCACCGGTCACCAGCGCTACGCGGCCATTCGAGCCCGTGGTCGGCGCAGCCAACTCGATCACAACGCAGCCAGGCCGCGCGCCAGATCGGCTTGCAGGTCCGCCACGTCCTCCAGGCCGACCGCAATGCGGATCAGGCTGTCACGAATGCCCGCCGCTTCACGCTCCTGCGGCGCCAGGCGTCCATGGGACGTGGTGCTCGGGTGCGTGATGGTGGTCTTGCTGTCACCCAGGTTGGCGGTGATCGAAATCAGACGCGTGGCATCGATAAAGCGCCAGGCGCCTTCTTTGCCGCCCTTCACCTCAAAACTGACGACGGCACCAAAACCCTTCTGCTGACGCAGCGCCAGCTCGTGCTGCGGATGGCTCTTGAGGCCGGCGTAATGGACTTTCTCGATGCCTTCCTGCTGCTCCAGCCACTCGGCCAGCTGCTGGGCGTTGGCGCAATGCGCTTTCATCCGCAGGTTCAGGGTTTCCAGGCCCTTGAGGAAGATCCAGGCGTTGAACGGGCTCAAGGTCGGCCCGGCAGTACGCAGGAAGCCCACCACTTCCTTCATCTGTTCGCTGCGACCGGCGACCACGCCGCCCATGCAACGACCCTGACCGTCGATGAACTTGGTGGCCGAGTGCACGACGATGTCCGCGCCCATTTTCAGCGGCTGTTGCAGTGCCGGTGTGCAGAAGCAGTTGTCGACCACCAGCATCGCGCCTTTGGCGTGAGCGATTTTTGACAGTTCGGCGATGTCTACCAATTCGGCCAGCGGATTGGACGGCGACTCGACGAAGAGCAATTTGGTGTTGGCCTTGATCGCCGCATCCCAGCCGGACAGATCGGCCAGCGCAACGTAGTCGACTTCGATGCCGAAGCGCTTGAAGTACTTCTCGAACAGGCTGATGGTCGAGCCGAAAACGCTGCGCGACACCAGCACATGATCACCGGCGCTGCACAGGCTCATTACCACGGCCATGATGGCCGCCATGCCGGTGGCCGTGGCCACGGCCTGCTCGGCGCTTTCCAGCGCAGCGATGCGCTCTTCGAACGCGCGCACGGTCGGGTTGGTGTAGCGCGAGTAAACGTTGCCCGGTACTTCGCCGGCGAAGCGCGCAGCGGCGTCGGCGGCGGTACGGAATACGTAGCTGGAGGTGAAGAACATCGGATCACCGTGTTCGCCTTCCGGCGTACGGTGCTGACCGGCACGTACGGCCAGGGTATCGAACGCTACACCTTCGAGGTCGCTGTCCAGCCGACCGGCATCCCATTCCTGACTCATGCTGTCACTCCTTGCCCTGCTCTTGATAGATAAAAGTCTTTTTGCCAGATACAAAACCGGCCCCTCAGGGCCGGTAGAAACTCAGTTGTTGTACAGATCGATGATCGCACTGACTGCCTGCGTCTTGACCTTGGAGGCATCGTTGCGTGCCTGTTCGATCTTGTTCAGGTAAGCCTCGTCGACGTCGCCGGTGACGTACTGGCCATCGAACACCGCGCAATCGAACTTGTCGATCTTGATCTTGCCGCCACCGACCGCTTCGATCAAGTCAGGCAGATCCTGATAGACCAGCCAGTCGGCGCCGATCAGGTCGGCCACGTCCTGGGTCGAACGGTTGTGGGCGATCAGTTCGTGGGCGCTCGGCATGTCGATGCCATAGACGTTCGGGTAGCGAACCGCTGGCGCCGCGGAACAGAAGTAAACGTTCTTCGCGCCGGCTTCGCGGGCCATCTGGATGATCTGCTTGCAAGTGGTACCGCGAACGATGGAGTCATCCACCAGCATCACGTTCTTGCCGCGGAATTCCAGCTCGATGGCGTTGAGTTTCTGGCGTACGGATTTTTTCCGCGCGGCCTGGCCCGGCATGATGAAGGTCCGGCCGATGTAGCGGTTCTTCACGAAGCCTTCGCGGAACTTCACGCCCAGGTGGTTCGCCAGCTCCAGCGCCGCGGTGCGGCTGGTGTCCGGAATCGGGATGACCACGTCGATGTCGTGATCCGGACGCTCGCGCTGGATCTTCTCGGCGAGTTTCTCACCCATGCGCAGACGGGCCTTGTAGACCGACACGCCGTCGATGATCGAATCCGGACGCGCCAGGTAGACGTGCTCGAAGATGCACGGGGTCAGGGACGGGTTGGTCGCGCACTGACGGGTGTACAGCTTGCCTTCTTCAGTGATGTAGACCGCTTCGCCGGGAGCCAGGTCGCGAATCAGGGTGAAGCCGAGCACGTCCAGGGAAACGCTTTCCGAGGCGATCATGTACTCGACGCCTTCGTCGGTGTGACGCTGGCCGAAAACGATCGGGCGGATGCCGTGCGGGTCGCGGAAACCGACGATGCCGTAGCCGGTGATCATCGCTACGACGGCATAACCACCGACGCAACGGTTGTGCACGTCAGTGACGGCGGCGAACACGTCTTCTTCGGTTGGCTGCAACTTGCCGCGCTGGGCCAGCTCGTGCGCAAACACGTTGAGCAGCACTTCCGAATCGGAACTGGTGTTGACGTGGCGCAGGTCGGATTCGTAAATCTCCTTGGCCAGTTGTTCAACGTTGGTCAGGTTACCGTTGTGCGCCAGGGTGATGCCGTAAGGCGAGTTGACGTAAAACGGTTGAGCTTCGGCCGATGTCGAGCTGCCCGCGGTCGGATAACGCACATGGCCAATGCCCATGTGGCCGACCAGGCGCTGCATGTGACGCTGCTGGAACACGTCACGCACCAGACCGTTGTCCTTGCGCAGGAATAACCGGCCATCATGGCTGGTCACGATACCGGCAGCGTCCTGGCCGCGGTGCTGGAGGACGGTTAGCGCGTCATACAGCGCCTGATTGACGTTCGACTTACCGACGATACCGACGATGCCACACATGCGACGCAACCCCTACTTAATGGATCTGAACTGAGCACTACTCACTGAGGCGTTTTGGCCATCGGCAAGAGTTGCTCCTTGAACGGAATATCAGCGGGTACGCTGATTCCGCTGGCAAGCCACCGACTGCTCCACCCGAGGATCAGGTTTTTGGACCAGTCGGCGACCAATAGAAATCTTGGCACGAGCTGTGACTCTTTCCACCACCCGTCCTGCTGTACCGGCCCCAGGCTCAACAGCCCGACGGCAGTAACCACCAGCAACCCGCCACGCGCGGCGCCGAAGGCCATGCCGAGGAATCGGTCGGTCCCGGAGAGCCCGGTGACGCGAACCAGTTCGCCGATAAGATAATTGATCATTGCGCCTACGATTAAAGTGGCGACAAACATGATGGCACAGCCCGTGATTATACGGGCCGACGGTGTTTGAATGTACCCGCCGAGGTACTCGGACAGTGAGCCACCGAACATCCAGGCGACGACTCCTGCGATGATCCAGGTCACCAGCGACAGGGCTTCCTTGACGAAGCCGCGGCTCAGACTGATCAATGCGGAGATGGCGATGATTGCTACGATCGCCCAGTCAACCCAGGTAAATGGCACAGTGCAGCCTACAGACGGATAAGGCGGCGCATTTTAGCAGAGCCCATGCTTATCGGTAAGCTGCGATTGTCAGTGCATTGCATATCGAGGCGATAGTTTCAGCCACGTTCCGGCTGAAAGCGCACGACAAACCCCTTGAGGTTCTGCTGGCGGTTGAGCAAGTCACGCAGACGGTCGGCTTCGGCACGCTCGATCAGCGGCCCGACAAACACCCGGTTTTTGCCGTCGGCGGTACGGATGTAGGCGTTGTAACCCTGGCTGCGCAGGGTTTTCTGCAGCTTTTCCGCGCTTTCACGGTTCGCCAGACTTGCCAGTTGCACCGACCAGCTGACAGACAAGCCATTGGCATCGACACGGCTTTGCGTGGTGTCCGGCTTGCCCGGTGCCGCTGTAATGGGCTGGGCAGGCGCTGTCGCAGGTTTTGCGGCCAGAGCCGGCGCCGGTGCAACCGGTTTGGCAGCCGCAGGGGTAGCCGGAGCTGGCGCCACCGGCGCAGTTGGCACTGCCGATTCTTGCTGGGCGATTTCGTCATCGCTCGGCACGGGTTCCTGAGGCAAGGCTTGCGGCTCAGGCACCGCCACAGGTTCGACCTGCACCTGAGGCATCACCGGCGCCTGCGGAGCTGCAGGCGCTTCGACCGTCACCTGGCGCTGTTCGTCCTGGCGGGAAAACAGCATCGGCAGAAAAATCACTGCCAGCGCAACCAACACCAGAGCGCCGACCATGCGCTGCTTGTATGCCTTATCCAGCAATGCCATTTGCCGCGTCCTCCGTGGAGCGCCGGGCCAGCCATTCAAGGGCCTCGGCGACACAATAAAATGATCCGAACAACAGGATTTCGTCATCGTTCGTGGCTTGGGCGCACTGCCCTTCCAGGGCGGCCGCTACGCTCTCGTATGACGTGACCGAAGCACCCAACCCCTGCAATGCATCGTGCAAATCCGCAACCGGACGCGCCCGAGGCGAATCCAGGGGTGCGACAGCCCAGTGCTGGACACTAGCATTCAATTCGCCGACAACACCACCCAGGTCCTTGTCCGCCAGCAGCCCGAACACCGCCAGTCGCTTGCCGACCGGCGGGCGACTGGCCAGGCGGCGAGCCAGATACTCCGCCGCATGGGGGTTATGCCCCACATCCAGCAACAGGTTCAAGCGCTTGCCCTGCCACTCGAACTCACGGCGATCCAGACGACCGACCACCCCGGTTGCCTGCAGTGCTTCGATGATCTGCGCATCCACCCAAGGCAAGCCGAGCAACAAGTAAGCCTGCAACGCCAGCGCAGCGTTTTCCATCGGCAGATCGAGCAGCGGTAGGTCGTGCAACTCAACCGCATGCCCTTGCGCATCGACACCGCGCCACTGCCAGTTGTGATCGGTCATGCCGAGATCAAAATCGCGCCCACGCAGGAAAAACGGGCAATTGAGCTCGCGCGCCTTGTCCAGCAGAGGTTGTGGCGGATTCAGATCGCCGCAGAGCGCAGGCGCGCCCTGACGGAAAATACCGGCTTTCTCGAAGGCGACGGACTCTCGGGTATCACCCAGGTAATCCGCATGATCGACACCAATACTGGTGACCAGCGCCATGTCGGCGTCGACCACGTTGACCGTGTCCAGACGACCGCCCAGACCGACTTCCAGCACCACGGCATCGAGCGCGGAGCGCTGGAACAGCCAGAATGCCGCCAGGGTGCCCATTTCGAAGTAAGTCAGGGAGGTGTCGCCGCGCCCGGCCTCTACCGCAGCAAAGGCCTCGCACAGCTCGGCATCGGTGGCTTCGACGCCATTGACCTGTACCCGCTCGTTGTAACGCAGCAGGTGCGGGGAGTTGTAGACCCCCACCTTCAAGCCCTGGGCCCGCAGCAAGGACGCCACGAACGCACAGGTGGAACCCTTGCCGTTGGTCCCGGTGACCGTAATCACCCGAGGCGCCGGCTTGCCCAGTCCCATGCGGGACGCTACCTGCTGCGACCGCTCCAGGCCCATGTCGATGGCTGAAGGGTGCAACTGTTCAAGGTAGGCGAGCCATTCGCCAAGGGTACGTTGGGTCATAGGCTGACGGGTACCGGTGGAACCACGATCGGCTCGACAGGGGCAGCAACGAACTTCGGCGTCGGCAGGCCCATCATTTGCGCCAACAGGTTACCCAGACGCGGACGCAGTTCCTGACGGTCGATGATCATGTCGATGGCACCGTGCTCCAGCAGGAACTCGCTGCGCTGGAAGCCTTCCGGCAGTTTTTCGCGCACGGTTTGCTCGATTACACGCGGACCGGCAAAACCGATCAATGCTTTCGGCTCGCCGACAATCACGTCGCCCAGCATCGCCAGACTGGCGGAAACGCCGCCGTAGACCGGATCGGTCAACACGGAGATGAATGGAATGCCTTCTTCACGCAGACGAGCCAGTACCGCGGAGGTCTTGGCCATTTGCATCAGGGAAATCAGCGCTTCCTGCATCCGCGCACCGCCGGAAGCCGCGAAGCAGACCATCGGGCAACGTTTTTCCAGGGCGTAGTTGGCGGCGCGCACGAAACGCTCACCGACGATGGCGCCCATCGAACCGCCCATGAAGGAAAACTCGAACGCCGAAACCACGATCGGCATGCCCAGCAAAGTGCCGCTCATGGAAACCAGCGCGTCTTTTTCGCCAGTCTGCTTTTGGGCAGCGGTCAGGCGGTCCTTGTATTTCTTGCCGTCGCGGAATTTCAGACGGTCAACCGGCTCCAGGTCCGCGCCCAGCTCGGTACGGCCTTCAACGTCGAGGAAGATGTCGATACGGGCGCGGGCGCCGATACGCATGTGATGGTTGCACTTGGGGCAAACGTCCAGGGTCTTTTCCAACTCCGGACGATACAGCACAGCCTCGCAAGACGGGCATTTGTGCCAAAGACCTTCAGGCACCGAGCTCTTCTTGACCTCGGAACGCATGATCGAAGGGATCAGTTTGTCTACTAACCAGTTGCTCATGCTTTCTTTCTCCAGTACCGGCGGCCCGAACGCTCTGGTTCGCAGCCCCGTGTATGCCCTAGCGCTAAATTCATGTGTGCGGCGACGGTCGATGGACTGCCACGGTCAGCGCGAAACATGACCTGCGTGCAACCAGAAACCCTCGGACATGCCTGCTGTGTGCAGTGCATCCGCTTTGTACAGTGCAGTGGACGGCGGCAGTCTGCCAGCCGTCACATCAACAGGTGCTACCGCGTACCGCTTTGATGAATGCCTGAATCTTTGCGTGATCCTTGATGCCCTTGCTCGCCTCCACCCCGCCGCTGACATCCACGGCGTAAGGCCGAACGCGCGCAACCGCCCCGGCGACGTTATCCGGCGTCAGACCGCCCGCCAGAATGATCGGCTTGCTCAGGCCTTGCGGTATCAATGACCAGTCGAATGCCTCACCGGTTCCTCCGGGAATACCTTCGACATAGGCGTCGAGCAAAATACCGCTGGCGCCTGGATATGCATCACAAGCCGCCGCGATGTCGTCACCGGCCTTTACCCGCAATGCCTTGATGTACGGCCGGTTCCAGCCTTCACATTCAGCGGCGGTTTCGTCGCCATGGAACTGCAACAGGTCCAGCGGCACGGCATCGAGGATTTCCCCCAGCTCGCAACGACTGGCATTGACGAACAAACCCACGGTGGTCACGAACGGCGGCAACGCCTTGATGATCGAGCGCGCCTGCTGGAACGTCACCGCACGGGGGCTCTTGGCGTAAAACACGAATCCGATGGCATCCGCCCCGGCCTCGACGGCTGCCAACGCATCCTCCATGCGGGTAATCCCACAGATCTTGCTGCGAACGGCTGACATGTCGACATAACTCCAAGACAAATCCGGGAAAGTCCCGGATGGTAGCAAAAGCGTTCGAGGGCGTCAGCCGCCAAGTTCCGAGAAGCCGGTCAGGAAGTGCGGACCGATGTAGCGCTCGGGTAATTCGAATTCGTCACGGTACTCGACCTGGACCAGATACAAGCCGAATGGATGCGCCGTCACGCCACCGGTCCGTCGAATCCGGCTTTCCAGCACTTCTTTCATCCACTCCACGGGACGCTCACCGGCGCCGATGGTCATCAGCACGCCGGCAATGTTGCGCACCATGTGATGCAGGAAGGCGCTGGCGCGAATATCCAGCACGATCATCTTGCCGTGACGGGTGACGCGCAGGTGATGCAGCTCCTTGATCGGCGACTTGGCCTGGCACTGGCCGGCGCGAAAAGCGCTGAAATCATGGGTGCCGAGCAGGTATTGGGCGGCCTCGGCCATGCGCTCGACGTCCAGTGGACGGTGATTCCAGGTCACTTCTTCGTTCAGGTGCGCCGGGCGGATCTGATCGTTGTAGATCACGTAGCGATAACGCCGGGCGATGGCCTTGAACCGTGCATGAAAATGCGCCGGCATGACCTTGGCCCAACTGACACTGACGTCGTGGGGCAAGTTGATGTTGGCACCCATGGTCCAGGCCTTCATCGAACGCTCGACCTGGGTGTCGAAATGCACCACCTGTCCGCAGGCATGCACCCCGGCGTCGGTACGCCCGGCGCACATCAGCGAAACGGGTGAGTCGGCGACTTTGGACAAGGCGTTTTCGAGGGTTTCCTGCACGGTGAGCACCCCGGACGCCTGGCGCTGCCAGCCGCGGTAGCGCGAGCCTTTGTATTCGACGCCCAGCGCGATCCGGAAAAAGCCGTCGGCTGCCATTTCGGCGGCCGGGTTATCTATATTTGCCAAGGAGGGACAGCCTGCTGATGTACCAAAGGCGGGCATTATAAGGCCGACTGGAGGGGATGCCAGTACATCCGACAGTACAGCGTTGAATGTGGTCCCCTATCGCGAGCAGGCTCGCTCCTACAAGGGATTGGTGCCGAGCCCAATGTTGCGAACGACTTTGATCCAATGTGGGAGCGAGCCTGCTCGCGAAAATCCCAAGGAACACCGGCACTAACCAAACAAAAACGGCAGCCTCAATGGGCTGCCGTTCTGTCTACAAATTGACGGGCATTCAAGCCAGGCGCGAAAGCATTTCCTTCGCTTCACTCTTCTGCTCGTCACTGCCTTCGCTCACGACCTCATTGAGAATGTCGCGGGCGCCATCGCTGTCGCCCATGTCGATATAGGCCTGGGCCAGATCGAGTTTGGTAGCGGCTTCGTCGGTACCCGAGAGGAAGTCGAAGTCATCATCGCCACCCAGTGCAGCATCAGCTTCAGTAAAGGTCGGCTCGCCAATGCTGCCGGACAGACTCTCCAGCTCAGCGTTGACATCATCCAGCTCTGCCGCGAACGCATCCGGCGCGTCCATTTCGTCGGCCAGCGACAGATCGAAATCGGCCGGCAGCTCCAGATCATCCAGTGCGACTTCAGGAACAGCCGGAGTTTCGGCAACTGGAAAATCCTTCACCCCCTCATCCAGATCCAGCAGGAAATCGTCCTCAGCCAGCATCGCCGGCGCGGGTTGCGCACCGAGATCCAGGTCAAGATCGAAGTCCGACAGATCGTCGAGGCTTTCCTTGATTTCAGTCTGTTGTTGCAACACCGACTCAAAGCTCAGGTCGTCGTCCAGCGGGAACTCTTCCAGATCTGCCAGCGTCGCCACTTCAGGCTCCGGCGCAACTTCAGGCGTCACCGGCGTGATCGTGTCCAGATCATCCAGGCTCAGGTCGAAGGCGCTGTCGAGGTCGTCCTCGAGCGGTGCCGGCTCTGGTGCCGGTGCTTGCGGCTCGTCGAGCAACAGATCCTTGACGTATTGCGCGTCCAGTTCGGCAGCAACGGCAGCTGCGGCGATGCCACCGGCAGCCACCAGCGCCATGGCCGGGAAACGGCTTTTGAGTTTTTCAACCTGGGCGAAGTTGTCGCCATTGGCCACCAACTGACGCTCCTGGCCGACGAACGCATCGCGGTCGCCTTGCTGGCCGTAGACTTCCATCAGTTTCAAGCGCAAGTCGCTGCGCTTGGGCTCTTGCTTGACGCCGGCCTCCAGCAACGCGGCAGCCTGGTTCAGACGACCGCCATTGATGTGCGACTGAGCCTGGCCCAGCACGTCATCGGAACGCTCGGCAGCCGGCGCCACCAATGGCGCGGCGATCGGCGTGGTCATCACCACCGGGGCGACTACCGGCGCGGGCGCGGGAGCAGGCGTCGGTGCAGTCGCCAGCTTCACGCTCGGCGGCGGAACTTCCAGGCCTTCGAAGCTGCTTTCCGGCAAGTCGAAATCAGCCGAGAACGGCTGCTCTTCGGCCAGGGCACGCGCCATGCGCATGTGCTTCTCGGCTTCTTGTTGGGCTTTGCGGCGGCGCGCCAGCAACAGCAGCAAGAGCAGCAGGATCACCGCACCGCCACCCACCAGGCCCAGCAGCACCGGATTGGTCAGCAACTCATTGAATTTCTGATCGCCGGATGCAGCCGGTGTCGCCTCGACTGGTTTTTCAGCCGGCGCCGCAGCGGCATCGGGCGCCGTGGCCACTGGCGCAGGTGCAACCGGTGCAGATTCTGTCGGAGCCGGCGCGGCCGCCGGGTTGGCAGCCAGCTCGGCGGACATTGCCGGGGCCGTTGCGGCGGCGGGTGCGCCATTTGCGCCCTCGGCCTGCAACTTGGCCAGTTGATTGTTCTTCAACTCGATCAGGCGTTGCAGCTTGTCCACCTGACTTTGCAGGTCGGCCATGCGGCTATTCAGTTCGGCGTTATCACGACGACTGGTGTCGAGGCTTTCCTGGGTCAGCGCCAGCTTGTTGGCGAGGGCCTTGGCTTCTCCGGCAGCACCTTTGCCTCGGTTCTTGCCGGACTCGGCGGAAACCAGGCTCAGCCTGTCACCGGCCGCTTGAGCCGGAGCACCATCGGTACGGGCGCGATGGGTGGCGTCGAGTTGCTGCTGCCCTGCCCCGGGCTTGGCCACATAACGGCGGCCCTGACGCCAGGCCTTGTTTTGCGCGGCCACTTCGGCAATGGCCTTGGGTTGCGACAGGCTCGTGCTCTGTGCCTGATCCGGCATGCGCAGCACCTGGCCGGTCTTCAAACGGTTGATGTTGCCGTCAATGAAGGCGTCCGGGTTCAGTGCCTGGATGGCCAGCATGGTTTGCTGGATCGAACCGCCATTACGCGCTTTTGCGGCGATTTCCCACAGGGTATCCCGTGGCGTGGTGGTGTATCGGGACGGCTTGGTTGCACCGGTAACCGGCGCGGCGACGGATTGAGTCGGTACAGGCTGCGCAGCCGCCTCGGCGGTCTGCGGCGAGAATTTCGATGGATCGAGCAATACACTGTAGTCGCGCAGCAAACGGCCGTTCGGCCACATGACCTGAACCAGGAATTTCACCATGGGTTCGGAAAGTGGCTTGCTGGAGGTCACGCGCAGGATGCTTTTGCCGCTGGCGTTGAGTACCGGGGTGAAGGTCAAGTCATTGAGAAACGCCTGGCGATCGACACCGGCCTTGGCGAAATCTTCCGGCGAAGCCAGGCTCGGCACCACTTCAGCAGCGGTGAGTTCCTTGACATCGAGCAGCTCGATTTCCGCTACCAGCGGCTGGTTGAGCGTCGATTTCAGGGTCAACTCCCCGAGCCCGAGGGCATGCGCCATACCGGAGGACAGCGCCGAGGCGGCCGCTATTGCTAACACCAGTTTGCGAACTTGAACCATTAGCTCATCCTTAGTTTGAACATTCCTCGGCCAGCGAGAAGGTATTGATAGCCGCTGCCGCAAGGCATTGCGCGCAACGGCGAGGGTCGTCGCGCGCGATCATTTCATTGATGCCCCGGAAAGCCCCGCAGAGTGGCTCGCCTTCAGCATTCCGGCAAGCATAGGCTCGCCCGGAATCATTCGACAAATAGTTGCAAAGTATCTTTTACAGCAGGTCTTTTATCAACAACTCAGCCAGCTGCACAGCGTTGAGCGCGGCGCCCTTGCGTACGTTATCTGACGTCAGCCACAGATTAAGTTCCGACAGGTCGTCGATACCCTGGCGAACCCGCCCCACATAGACCACATCCTGCCCTACCGCATCGCCCACCGGCGTCGGGTAATCGCCGGCTTCCACCAGCTCGATTCCGGGTGCGTTCTCCAGGGCCGCATTGATCTGCGCCAGGTCGATTTCACTCGCGCACTGCAGGGTCACGCTATAGCTATCGCCAAAAAACACCGGGGCTTGAATGCAAGTGACGGAAATCTTCAATGAAGGCAAGGCCATGACCTGGCGCAGCTCGCGCACCAGGCGTTTTTCCAGCAACGTATGGCCGTGCTCATCCGGTTTGCCGACCTGGGCCAACAGGTTGAAAGCCATTTGCCGATCAAAGAATTTCGGCTCCAGCGGCCTTACATTCAGCAGTTCGGCGGTTTGCCGGGCGAGCTCAGTCACGGCTTCGCGGCCCTGGGCCGATACTGCCAGGCTGGCGGTCAGGCTGATGCGCTGCAAATCGAGCAACTTCATCAGCGGCGCGAGCACCACCGCCAGCGTGGTGGCCGACGGACTTGGACTGCTGACCTGAAACGGCTTTTTCAAGCCGGCCAACACCTGAGGGTTGGCCTCGGGCACAACCTGTGGCGCCCTTTCTGCCGGCAAGGCACCGGAGAGATCGATCACCGAGCAACCGGCATCGGTCGCACGGGAAGCAAAACTCAACGAAACCGCCGGGCCGGCGGCAAAGAACGCCAACTGCACCTTGCTGAAGTCGAACTCATCGACTTCCCGCACCCGCACGTTCTTGCCGCGAAACATTACGGAACTGCCGGCCGACTCGCTGCTGGCCAACAAGTGAAGGGTACCGATCGCGAAATCGCGCTCTTCGAGAATCTGCACGAGCGTTTCGCCGACAGTACCGGTGGCGCCGATCACGGCAATATCAATGGACTGGCTCATGGTTTGACCTCTGGCGAAACGGGGGGAGCGGCACTTTACCGGGTGGTGGGGATGCAGGCAATTCTGCCAGGCCTTGTGGTGCCTGTGATGGCCCCTTCGCGAGCAGGCTCGCTCCCACAGTTGATCGCATTTCCCTGTGGGAGCGAGCCTGCTCGCGAAGGCGTCGGGCCTGACAACATTTCTTCCATAAAAAAACCCGCGTCTCTCTCAAGGCGCGGGTTCTTTCATTGCTTCAGTCGATCAACGCTCGAGCAGGATCCGCAGCATGCGACGCAGCGGTTCTGCCGCGCCCCACAGCAGCTGGTCGCCGACGGTAAACGCGCCGACGAATTGCGAACCCATGTTCAGTTTGCGCAGACGGCCAACCGGGATGTTCAGGGTGCCGGTGACCTTGTTCGGGCTCAGCTCCTGAATGCTGGTCTCGCGGCTGTTCGGCACCAGCTTGACCCAAGGGTTGTGCTGGCTGATCAGCCCTTCGATATCAGCGATCGGTACGTCTTTGTTCAGCTTGATGGTCAGTGCCTGGCTGTGGCAGCGCATGGCGCCGATACGCACGCAGATGCCATCGACCGGGATCGGGCTCTTGAAGCGACCGAGGATCTTGTTGGTCTCGGCCTGGGCCTTCCACTCTTCGCGGCTCTGGCCGTTCGGCAGTTCCTTGTCGATCCACGGGATCAGGCTGCCGGCCAGCGGTACGCCGAAGTTTTCGGTCGGGTACGCATCGCTGCGCATGGCTTCGGCAACACGACGGTCGATGTCGAGGATCGCGCTGGCCGGATCGGCCAGTTGATCGGCAACAGACGCGTGGGTCGCGCCCATTTGCTTGATCAGCTCACGCATGTTCTGCGCGCCGGCACCGGAGGCCGCCTGATAGGTCATGGCGCTCATCCACTCCACCAGACCCGCTTCGAACAGGCCACCAAGGCCCATCAGCATCAGGCTGACGGTGCAGTTGCCGCCGATGTAGTTCTTGGTGCCCGCGTCCAGTTGCTGGTCGATGACCTTGCGGTTCACCGGGTCCAGAACGATCACCGCGTCATCCTGCATGCGCAGGCTGGAGGCGGCGTCGATCCAGTAGCCCTGCCAGCCGGCTTCGCGCAGCTTGGGGAAGACTTCGCTGGTGTAGTCGCCACCCTGGCAGGTCAGAATCACGTCGAGGGTTTTCAGCTCTTCAATGCTGTAAGCGTCCTTGAGCGGAGCAATGTCCTTGCCCACGGACGGGCCTTGGCCACCGACATTGGAAGTGGTGAAAAACACCGGCTCGATTAGATCGAAATCCTGCTCTTCCAGCATCCGCTGCATGAGCACGGAACCGACCATACCGCGCCAACCGATCAGACCTACACGTTTCATCGCAACTACACCTTCTTGAAATGTGGACCGCTGCCTTGTCTTGAATTTGGCAGCGGGCCCGAGAGATTACAGATTCCGCAGCGCGGCGACTACTGCGTCACCCATTTCCTGCGTACCGACTTTAGTGCAACCAGCCGACCAGATGTCGCCCGTACGCAAGCCCTGATCCAGCACCAGGCTAACGGCTTTCTCGATGGCATCGGCCGCCGCCTGCTGGTTGAAGCTGTAACGCAGCATCATCGACACCGACAAAATGGTCGCCAGCGGGTTGGCAATGCCCTTGCCCGCGATGTCCGGCGCCGAACCGTGGCACGGCTCGTACATGCCTTTGTTGTTGGTGTCCAGGGACGCCGACGGCAGCATGCCGATGGAGCCGGTGAGCATCGAGGCCTGGTCGGACAGGATATCGCCGAACATGTTGTCGGTGACGATCACGTCGAACTGCTTGGGTGCACGCACCAGTTGCATGGCGGCGTTGTCGACGTACATGTGGCTCAGTTCGACTTCAGGGTAATCCTTGGCCACTTGCTCGACCACTTCACGCCACAGCTGGCTGGACGCCAGTACGTTGGCCTTGTCCACCGAGCACAGCTTCTTGCCACGCACCATGGCCATGTCGAAACCGACACGGGCGATACGGCGAATTTCGCTTTCGCTGTACGGCAGGGTGTCGTAGGACTGACGCTCGCCGTTTTCCAGGGTACGGGTACCACGTGGCGCGCCGAAGTAGATGCCGCCGGTCAGTTCGCGAACGATCAGGATGTCCAGCCCGGCAACGATTTCCGGCTTCAGGCTGGAAGCCTCGGCCAGTTGCGGGTACAGGATCGCCGGACGCAGGTTGCCGAACAGGCCCAGTTGCGCACGGATTTTCAACAGACCGCGCTCAGGGCGGATGTCACGCTCGATGGTGTCCCATTTCGGGCCGCCAACGGCGCCCAACAGTACGGCGTCAGCGGCGCGAGCACGCTCCAGGGTCTCGTCGGCCAGTGGCACGCCGTGCTTGTCGATGGCGGCGCCACCGATCACGTCGTGGCTCAGCTCGAAGCCCAGGGCGAACTTGTCGCTGGCCAACTCCAGAACCTTGACCGCCTCGGCCATGATTTCCGGGCCAATACCGTCACCTGGGAGAATCAGAATCTGCTTGCTCATGCTTTCCTCATGTCATCAGTCGGTGCGCCTTGGGCGCGCCCGGAAAAATTCTATCGTTCAGAACTTATCGTTCAGCCATCAGCACCAGCACATCGGTACTGAACGAACCATCGGCCTCGATCTCGAAATATTCTCGCACTTCACTGCCCATCGACTGCTGCAGCGCCCGGATCGCCGCACGCATCACTTCAGGTGTGCGCATGCGCTCGACCCAGCTGTTGTACTCCAGGCGCAAGCGCTGACGAGTGGTACTGCGCGTGTGCAGCCCTGCCTCGCTGACCTGGCGCAACCACTCGCCGGCGGAATAATCGCGCACATGGCTGGTGTCGCGCAGCACTTCGACGCTTTGCAGGTAAGTGTCGAACAGCGGGCTACCCGGTGACAATACATCGACGAACGCCGCCACCCCACCCGGCTTCAACACCCGCCGCACTTCCCGCAGGGCCACGCCGAGATCGCTCCAATGGTGCGCCGAATAGCGGCTGAACACGAAGTCAAACTCGCCATCGGCGAACGGCAGGCGCTCGGCTGCACCATTGACCGTGGACACGTTGCTCAAACCACGATCGACAGCAGCGCCGGCCACTACGTCGAGCATCTGCTGCGACAGGTCGTAGGCCACCACTTCCCTGACCAGCGGCGCCACATGAAAGCTCACGTGACCGGCGCCACAGCCCAGATCCAGCACCCGGGCTTCGCTGTGCCCTGCCCGTTCAGCCTGTAGCAGTGCGAATTCGGTGCCTTGAGCATGTACGGCGCTGCTCAGGTAGGCCGAAGCCTGCTCACCGAATTGCTTTTGGACTACCTGGCTGTGCTGGGCGGTGCTGGTCATTTGGACTTCCTTTTTCAGGGTTTAGCCTTGTGGTGTTTGATCGGGCCTCTTCGCGAGCAGGCTCGCTCCCACAGGTTTTGTGAACGCCGCAATTCCAATGTGGGAGCGAGCCTGCTCGCGAAGGCGTACTACGCCTTACACAAAATCAAGCGTCGCGAAACAACCAAGGCTGGCTCGCCCGATGCTTGGCTTCAAACGCCGCAATCGCATCGCCGTCCTGCAGGGTCAGGCCGATATCGTCCAGACCGTTGAGCAGGCAATGTTTGCGGAACGCGTCGATTTCGAAGCTCAACACCTTGCCGTCAGGGCGGGTCACGGTCTGGGCTTGCAGATCGACCTGCAACTGATAGCCCGGATTGGCCTCGACCTGCTGGAACAGTTCGTCGACTTCGGCATCGCTCAGGATGATCGGCAGCAAGCCGTTCTTGAAGCTGTTGTTGAAGAAGATGTCGGCATAGCTCGGCGCGATGATGCTGCGGAAACCGTACTCTTCCAGCGCCCATGGCGCGTGTTCGCGGCTGGAGCCGCAACCGAAGTTCTCGCGGGCCAGCAATACGCTGGCGCCCTGGTAACGTTCGGCGTTGAGGACGAAGTCCTTGTTCAGCGGACGCTTGGAGTTGTCCTGATACGGCTGCCCCACATCCAGGTAACGCCACTCATCGAACAGGTTCGGGCCGAAGCCCGTGCGCTTGATCGACTTCAGGAACTGCTTCGGGATGATCTGGTCGGTATCGACGTTGGCACGATCCAAAGGTGCGACAAGACCAGTATGTTGGGTAAATGCTCTCATGCTTACTGCGCTCCCTGAATCATTTCACGGACGTCGACGAAACGACCGTTCACAGCGGCGGCCGCGGCCATGGCCGGGCTGACGAGGTGGGTACGACCACCGGCGCCCTGACGGCCTTCGAAGTTACGGTTGGAGGTCGAGGCGCAATGCTCGCCGGACTCCAAACGGTCCGGGTTCATCGCCAGGCACATCGAGCAACCCGGCTCGCGCCATTCGAAACCGGCTTCGAGGAAAATCTTGTCCAGCCCTTCCGATTCGGCCTGCGCCTTCACCAGGCCCGAGCCTGGCACCACGATGGCCTGCTTGATGGTCGAGGCCACTTTGCGGCCCTTGGCGATCACGGCCGCCGCACGCAGGTCTTCGATCCGCGAGTTGGTGCAGGAACCAATGAACACGCGGTCCAGTTGAATGTCGGTGATCGCCTGATTGGCGGTCAAACCCATGTACTTCAAGGCACGTACGATGGAGTCGCGTTTGACCAGGTCCATTTCCTTCGCAGGATCCGGCACGTTCTGATCGACCGCCAAAACCATCTCGGGCGAGGTGCCCCAGCTGACTTGCGGCTTGATTTGCGCAGCATCGAGCTCGACGACGGTGTCGAACACGGCATCGGTATCGGACACCAGATCTTTCCAGGCTTCGACAGCCAAGTCCCATTCCGCGCCCTTCGGAGCAAATGGACGGCCCTTGACGTAAGCCACGGTTTTTTCGTCAGCCGCCACCAGCCCAACGCGAGCGCCGGCTTCGATGGACATGTTGCAGATGGTCATGCGGCCTTCGACAGACAGGTCGCGAATCGCGCTGCCGGCGAATTCGATGGCGTGGCCGTTACCGCCCGCGGTACCGATCTTGCCGATCACGGCAAGCACGATGTCCTTGGCGGTGACGCCGAACGGCAATTGGCCTTCGACGCGCACCAGCATGTTCTTCATTTTCTTGGCGACCAGGCACTGGGTGGCGAGCACATGCTCGACCTCGGAGGTGCCAATACCATGAGCCAATGCGCCGAATGCGCCATGGGTCGAAGTATGGGAGTCGCCGCAGACCACGGTCATGCCCGGCAAGGTTGCGCCCTGCTCCGGGCCGATGACGTGGACGATGCCCTGGCGAATGTCATTCATCTTGAATTCGACGATGCCGTATTCATCGCAGTTGTCATCGAGGGTCTGGACTTGCAGACGCGAGACCTGGTCAACGATGGCGTCGATGCCGCCCTTGCGCTCCGGCGTGGTCGGTACGTTGTGGTCCGGGGTCGCGATGTTGGCATCGATGCGCCATGGCTTGCGCCCGGCCAGACGCAGGCCTTCGAAGGCTTGCGGCGAGGTCACTTCGTGGATGATGTGACGATCGATGTAGATCAGCGCAGAGCCATCGTCGCGCTGCTTGACCAAATGCGAATCCCAGAGCTTGTCGTAGAGCGTTTTGCCGGCCATCAGACGGTTTCCTCATCAGCTTGTTTCTATGCCCCGGGCATTGAACGCTTCAATAACCCTTTGGCTTGTGAGGTCGATCCTAGGGGGTTACATTAAATAACTCAAATTCATATTTTTTATGCTTTGGATAACCAACTGGAATGCGACTATGGATCTGGCCAACCTCAATGCTTTTATTGCCATCGCCGAGACCGGCAGCTTCTCCGGCGCCGGCGAACGGCTGCACCTGACCCAACCGGCCATCAGCAAGCGCATCGCCGGTCTGGAACAGCAATTGAAGGTGCGGCTGTTCGACCGCCTGGGTCGTGAAGTGGGCCTGACCGAGGCCGGGCGCGCCCTGCTGCCGCGGGCCTATCAGATTCTGAACGTCCTCGATGATACGCGCCGCGCCCTGACCAACCTCACGGGAGAGGTGACCGGTCGTCTGACCCTGGCCACCAGTCACCACATCGGCCTGCACCGTTTGCCGCCTTTATTGAGAGAGTTCACCCGACGCTATCCTGACGTCGCGCTGGATATCCAGTTTCTCGATTCGGAAGTGGCCTATGAGGAAATCCTCCATGGCCGCGCCGAACTGGCGGTCATTACCCTGGCACCGGAACCCCATGCTCTGGTCAAGGCCACGCCGGTGTGGGACGACCCGCTGGATTTCGTGGTCGCCCCGGAGCATTCTCTGCTCAACAACGGCAAGGTCAGCCTGGCGGACATCGCCCGACACCCGGCGGTATTTCCCGGCGGCAACACGTTTACCCACCATATCGTGCAACGACTGTTCGAAGCCCAGGGCCTGACGCCAAACATCGCCATGAGCACCAACTACCTGGAAACCATCAAGATGATGGTCTCGATCGGCCTGGCCTGGAGTGTTTTGCCGCGCACCATGCTCGATGACCAGGTGGCGCGCATACCTTTGCCGGGCATACAGCTCACTCGCCAGCTAGGCTATATCCTGCACACGGAAAGGACGCTGTCGAATGCTGCGCGGGCCTTCATGGCCCTGCTGGACGCTCAACTCGATCTGCCAGGGACTCAAGGCTAACTTGTGCTAATCCTATAGAGCCGCGAATACCTGCAACAAATGCCCAAATTCAGCCCAAGGCTTAACAATGCCGAAATCTGTTGACCGTATTCCGCCGATGCCGCGTATTCAGGCACTTGACCCGAAAAGCTCCGAACAGAGCTGGGAAAGCGCCTCGCAATTACTGGCCGCGCTCAACGGTGCGCGCCTGGGCGCCTGGTATTGGGACATCGAGCGCGGGCAGATCAGCTGGTCCCGGGGTACACAGGCGCTGTTTGGCTTCGATCCCCGGCAACCGCTGCCACATGATCTGGAATACCTCGACCTGTTGCCGCCGGAAGATCGCGCCAAAACCCTTCGCGCCTTCCATGCGGTCATCGCCGGCGCGCCGCTGGAACAGGCCATGCACCACCGCATTCGCTGGCCCGATGGCAGCCTGCACTGGCTGGAGATCAGCGGCAGCCTGTTGCCGGACAAGCACGGCAGGCCACGCATGATCGGCGTGATCCGCGAAATCACTCACCAGCGCCAGCGCGAACAGGCACTGAGCAGCTCGGAAAAACGCTTCGCCACCCTGTTTCACCTGTGCCCGAACATGGTCCTGCTGACCCGCCAGGAAGACGGCCTGATCACCGAAGCCAACCAGTATTTCGAAAGCCTGTTCGGCTGGCCGGTGCAAAACGCGATCGGCCGTACCACCGTGGAACTGGGGCTATGGGTGCATCCCGAGCAACGGGACGAGCTGGTCAAGGCCACTAAAGCCAAAGGTGAACTGGTCAGCATGGAAGTGCAGTTTCGCGCCAGCAATGGCCAGATCCATGACGGCATCCTCAGCGCGCAAAAAGTCGAGCTCGAAGGCCAGCCGTATCTGCTGAGCACGTTCCTTGACACCACCGAACGCAAAGTCGCCGAACAGGCCCTCAAGGACAGCCAGGAGCGCCTCGACCTGGCCCTGGACTCGGCGCAACTCGGCACCTGGGACTGGCACATTCCCAGCGGCATGCTCTACGGATCGGCACGGGCCGCCCAACTGCACGGACTGGACGCCAAACCCTTCCACGAGTCTTTCGACGAGTTCTTCGAAGGCGTGCCCGGCGAAGAACGCGACACCATGCGCGACGCCTACCGCAGCCTGCGTGAAGGCCCCGCCGGCAACTATCAATTGACCTACCGCGTGCAATTGCCCGACGGCAGCTCGCGCTACCTGGAAAGCCGCGCCCGCCTGTACCGCGATGACCACGGCGTGCCGGTGCGCATGGCCGGCACATTGCTCGACATCACGGACCAGGTGGAGCGCGAACAACGGCTGGTGGCCTCCGAAGAGAAGTTCGCCACGCTGTTCCAGGTCAGCCCCGATCCGATCTGCGTCACCCATCAGGAGACTGGCCAGTTCATTGAAATCAACTCCAGCTTCACCCAGACCTTCGGCTGGAGCACCGCCGATGTGATTGGCCGCAGCGCCGACGAAATCGGCCTGTGGGACGCATCGGCGAAAAGCCTGCAACGGATCGAACAGGTGATCCGCGAACAAGGCCTGAACAACGTCGCCATTCTGGTCCAGCACAAGGACGGACAGGCCCTGACTTGCGTGATTTCCAGTCGCCAGATCAGCGTCGGCGACCAGCCCTGTATCGTCACCACGCTGCGCGATATCACCCAGCAACAACGCTCGGAGGCGGCACTCAAGGCCAGTGAGGAGAAATTCGCCAAGGCCTTCCACTCCAGCCCCGACGCCATCACCATCACCGAGCGCGACACCGGACGCTATCTGGAGGTCAACGACGGCTTCTGCCGCCTGACCGGTTACCGCGCCGAGGAAGTGGTGGGCCGCACGGTGTACCAGGTCGGGATCTGGGCCGAAGAAAAACAACGCTCGGCACTGCTGGCGGAACTTCAGATCAAGGGCCGGGTTCATCACCAGGAAATGCTCGGGCGCAACAAGCGCGGCGAACTGCTCACCGTCGAAGTCTCGGTGGAGCCGATCACCCTCAACGAAACCGCCTGCCTGCTGTTGACCGCGCGAGACGTGAGCCTGCTGAAAAACGCCGAAGCGCAGATTCGCCACCTGGCCTACCACGACCCTCTGACCAACCTGCCCAATCGCGCATTGCTGATGGACCGCCTGAGCCAGCAGATTGCCCTGCTCAAACGTCACAACCTGCGCGGCGCGCTGATGTTCCTCGACCTCGACCATTTCAAGCACATCAACGACTCCCTCGGGCACCCGGTGGGCGATACCGTGCTGAAAATCATCACCGCGCGCCTTGAAGCCAGCGTGCGCATGGAGGATACCGTTGCGCGCCTGGGCGGTGACGAGTTCGTGGTTCTGCTCAGCGGCCTGGAAGGCTCGCGCAGCGAAGTCAGCGATCAGGTTCGCGAACTGGCCGACACCATCCGCGAGCTGCTGTCGGAACCTATGTTCCTCGACGGCCAGCGCCTGCAAGTGACGCCTAGCATCGGCATCGCGCTGATCCCCGATCACGGTTCGACCCCGACCGACCTGCTCAAGCGCGCCGACATCGCGCTCTATCGCGCCAAGGACTCGGGTCGCAATACCGCGCAGATGTACCACAACACCATGCAGAAGGCCGCGAGCGAACGCCTGCGCATGGAAACCGACTTGCGCCTGGCCCTGTCCCGGGGCGAGTTTCACGTGCATTACCAACCCCAGGTCGACGCCCGCGGCGACCGCATCGTCGGCGCCGAGGCCCTGGTGCGCTGGAATCATCCGGAGCTCGGCGCACAATCGCCCACCGAGTTCATCAAGGTGCTGGAAGACAGCGGGCTGATTCTGGAGGTCGGCACCTGGATCCTCGACGAAGCCTGCAAGGCCTTCAAGCATTTGATCGACGGCGGCCTGGTGGATCCGTACAAATTCAGCCTGTGCGTGAACATCAGCCCGCGCCAGTTCCGCCAGAACGATTTCGTCGAACGGGTCGAAAACAGCCTCGCCACCCACGGGCTACCCTGCACGCTGCTGAAGCTGGAAATCACCGAAGGCATCGTGATCCAGAACCTGGAAGACACCATCAATAAAATGCGCCGCCTGAAAAAACTCGGTGTGAGCTTCGCCATGGACGACTTCGGCACCGGCTATTCCTCGCTGACCTACCTCAAGCGCTTGCCGGTCGACACCCTGAAAATCGACAAGTCGTTCATCCGCGACGCCACCAGCGACCCGAACGACGCCGAGATCATCCGCGCCATCGTCGCCATGGCCCACAGCCTGGATTTGAAAGTGATTGCCGAAGGGGTCGAGACAGCGGAGCAACTGGAGTTCTTGCAGGGGCTGGATTGTCACTTCTACCAAGGGTATCTGCACAGCCAGCCGTTGCCGGTGGAGGCGTTTCAAAAACTCCTGAAGTGACGGCACACGGTCACAAAAAAGGGCGCCAATGGCGCCCTTTTCTCTTGTTCTGACTCAGTGTTGCAGAGCCGGTTTCTGCGCCCCGTTGATCGGGATGCGCTTGGCTTTCGCCTCTTCCGGGATCACCCGCAGCAGGTCGATGCTCAACAGACCGTTGCTCAGGCCGGCAGCCTTGATTTCGATGTGGTCCGCCAGACGGAAGGACAGCTTGAACGCACGCTGGGCAATGCCCTGGTGCAGGAAGGTCACGCCTTCGTTGGCGTCGCGTTTGCCACCACTGATGGTCAGCACACCCTTCTCGACTTGCAGCTCCAGGTCATCTTCCTGGAAACCGGCGGCGGCTACGACGATGCGATATTGATCGTCACCGTGCTTTTCCACGTTGTATGGGGGATAGGTGCTGCCTGGCTCGTTGCGCAGGGCAGTTTCGAACAGGTCGTTGAAACGGTCGAAACCTACCGAGGAACGGAACAGTGGTGCCAGGGAAAATGCAGTACTCATGGTTCAAATCTCCTGAAAACAATCAGCAAGGTTTTTTGTCTCCGCGACCCGAATTCGGCATCGCGTAACCCTTAGATAGGGACCGCTGATTGCATTTCAAGAGAGTATTTTCTGCTTTTTTTAAAAAAGGTTTCAGGCGGCCTCAGCCACCGGCAGCCCCAACAAGCGCGAGACGTTATCCAGTTCGGTCTCACGACGCAGGACGGTGAAGAGTTCTACCGCTTCCGGATAATTACGGGTCAGCATCGCCAGCCATTGCTTCAGGCGCCCCGGCGATTGACGTGGCGTCATCTGCGCCTTGGCTTGCAGCCAGAAGTCCTGGATCAGCGGCAGCAACTCGGCCCAGGTCATCTCGACCACCTCTTCACCGGCCCGCGCCGCGGCGATCTGCCGGGCCAGATCCGGACGCGACACCAGGCCACGGCCGAGCATGATGTCTTCCACGCCGCTGATCTCGCGGCAGCGACGCCAGTCTTCGACGCTCCAGATGTCGCCATTGGCGAACACCGGCACCTTGACCACGTCCTGCACGCGCGGAATCCACTCCCAGTGCGCCGGTGGCTTGTAGCCATCCACCTTGGTCCGCGCGTGCACCACGATATGTTCCGCTCCGCCTTCGGCCAGGGCCGTGGCGCACACCAGCGAACCGTCCGGGCTGTCGAAACCCAGGCGCATCTTGGCGGTGACCGGAATGTGTGCGGGAACGGCACGACGAACGTGTTCGACGATCTGGTTGAGCAGCTCGGGTTCCTTGAGCAGTACCGCGCCACCACGGGATTTGTTGACGGTCTTGGCCGGGCAGCCGAAGTTCAGGTCGATCACTTCGGAACCCAGTTCGCACGCCAGCGCGGCGTTTTCTGCCAGGCACACCGGATCGGAGCCGAGCAGTTGCACACGCAGCGGCACGCCGGAGGCCGTCCGGGCACCGTTGAGCAACTCCGGGCCGAATTTGTGGAAATAGGCAGGCGTCAGCAACTGGTCGTTGACCCGAATGAACTCGGTCACGCACCAGTCAATACCGCCCACGCGGGTCAGCACATCGCGCAGGATGTCGTCGACCAACCCCTCCATGGGCGCCAAAGCAATTTGCATGAAAAACACACTCGAGGAAAAACGTGCGGCAGTTTACTGGATTACGCGAGAAACCGCAGATCCCTTGTAGGAGCGAGCCTGCTCGCGATAGTCGTCAACGATAACGCGACCAGCCTGACACCCCGCGGCGATCTCGGGTTTTTCGCGAGCGAGCTCGCTCCTACATTGGTTAGAACGATAGCAGCGCCGGGCCATAGCCCTCGATGAACTCCGCCGGCATGCGCTTGGGCTTGCCCGTGGACAGTTCGATGCAGACGAACGTGGTCTGCGCCCGCAGCAACGTCGAATTATCGCTGGGGCGCTTCAACTGGAAGTGCCGGGTCATTTTCAGGCGCTGGTCCCAATCGACGATCCAGGTCGCCAATTGCAACTCGTCGCCGTCATAGGCTGCTGCCAGGTAATCGATCTCGTGGCGCACCACCGCCATCGCCCGGTCCAGCCGCCGGTACTCGACCAGATCCAGGCCAAGGCGCTGGGAGTGGCGCCAGGCACAGCGTTCGAGCCAGGTCACATAGACCGCGTTGTTCGCGTGCCCCAACCCGTCAATGTCCTCGGCGCCCACTTGCAGATCAATGATAAATGGCGTTTCCCGATCCCAGCCCATGCCCCGCTCCCCGGTCAGATAGATTCGACCGGGGCAGTGTAACGGATGCTCAAGCGGATTGGCGCGATTGCAGGCTGCGACCGGACAGCAGTGATAACACGCCATCAATCACCCGCGGGTCGGCCAGTACCCGCTGATGCCCACCTTCCTGTAGGCGCAGCAGACGGCTGTCGAACCAGGCTTCGTGGATCAGCTGAGACTCCTTGACAGAGACCATGCTGTCATCTTCGGCGTGGACAATCAGGCCGGGCATATCGAGTTGATAGTGAGCGACATCCAACGTCGAGGCGCGCATGCCGACGTCATTTTCAACCTGGCGAATGAACGCCGAACGGGCTTTTGGTGGCAGCCCGACATAGCGGGCGAATCCACGCAACACGCCAAGGATCCGCGCCGGGGCGGCAATGGTGACCAAGGTTTCGGTGCGCAGGCCCAACTGGACCGCGAGCATGGCACTGGCGCCACCCATGGAGTGACCGATGACCGCTTGCAAGGGTGGCAATTCGGCAGCCGCTTCAAGCATGGCGCGGGCGAACAACACCACATTGGCCTCGTTGCCGGGTGAGCGGCCATGGGCCGGACCATCCAGGGCGACGACCGAGTAACCGGCATCGACCAGCGCGGTGATCAGGCTGGCAAATTGTGTCGGCCGACCTTCCCAGCCGTGCATCAGCATCACTGCCGGGCCTTGCCCCCAACGCAGGGCCGAAAGGCCAAACCGCAGGGTGATGCGTTCGGATCTCGCCAACAGCGGCAGCTCCCAATCACGGGGCGGCAGATTGCGCGGAGTCATGAAGGCCAGTCGCATTTTGCTAGCGACCAGTTTCGGGGCAAACCAGCCCAAGGTGCCATTAACGCCACGAACCCACTTTAACGCGCTCATCGCATTCTCCTCAGGCCGCGGCCTTCAGGTCAGCGCACTGCCGATTTGGCGGCGCGCAGCAATCGATCGGACAACTCTCCCGGCCCCAGCGCCCGCGCCAGAGCCAGCCCACCCACCATCAAGGCCATATCGGCCAGGGCTTTTTCGGTTTCTTCAGGACTGGCCGCCAACTGCGCGACCATGATTTCCACATGCTCATTGAGCGCGACACGAAAGGCTTCCGGCAGCCGGCCCAGTTCACCAACCGATGCCGGGATCGGACAGGCCGATTCGGAGGAATCACGATGCTTGCGCGACAGGTAAAACGCTGCCACCAGCGCGCGACGCTCTTCGCCGGTCAACTGCGCATCCATGTCGGCAATCAGGTCGCGACGGTGACCGAGCAATTGCCTGAACGCCTCGAGCATCATCGCGTCCTTGCTTTCGAAGTGTGCATAGAAGCCGCCGACCGTCAGGCCCGCCGCCCCCATCACTTCGCCCACACTTGGCTCGGCCGGGCCGCGCTGAATCAGCGCTGCGCTGGCAGCCTTGAGGATGCGTTCGCGGGTTTGAGCTTTTTTATCGTTCATCGTTGCCTCCGAATATTACGACTAGAATATTATTCTCATAATAATTTAACGCAAGTCGTGGATGTGACCGCTGGTCTGAAGAACAGTCTGGAAAGAAATGGGAGATTTGGCCAAACGCCAGACAAACAAAAGGGCCATTCAATAATTGAATGACCCTTATAAATCCCGCAGAGCGGGTAATCGTGGCGTCCCCTAGGGGACTCGAACCCCTGTTACCGCCGTGAAAGGGCGGTGTCCTAGGCCACTAGACGAAGGGGACACAAACCCTTCTATACAACTGATCAGTGCTGAGAGCTGATCGATTCAAGGCCGGTGTGGCCAGACCTTGAACTGTAAAATTGGTGGAGCTAAGCGGGATCGAACCGCTGACCTCCTGCATGCCATGCAGGCGCTCTCCCAGCTGAGCTATAGCCCCGGATTTTTCGCCTCGCGGCGGAGCGACATCGTGCAACATCGCTTCTGTAAAACTGGCGTCCCCTAGGGGACTCGAACCCCTGTTACCGCCGTGAAAGGGCGGTGTCCTAGGCCACTAGACGAAGGGGACGCAAACCCTTCTGTACAACTGATCAACGCTGAGCGTTGATCGCTTCAAGGCCGGTGTGGCCAGACCTTGAAGTGTAAATTGGTGGAGCTAGACGGGATCGAACCGTCGACCTCTTGCATGCCATGCAAGCGCTCTCCCAGCTGAGCTATAGCCCCTCATCGTTGATGTCATCGCTGAGGACGGGGCGAATCTTAAGGGCGTATCGAAAGTCTGTCAAACTTATTTTTCAAAAAATTTAAAATTTTTTGCCGACATAACAATCACTTACCGCCCTCCCCCCGAAAAATCGGGGGTCTGAGGACCACTGCGCGCCCAACGACGCGCGCACGCAATGGCCATCAGTCCTGCATCAAGCGTGTCAGGCGATAGCGCCCAACAGCTTTTCCCACTCTTTGTTTTCTTTCTTCGACACGCCGCCCAACAGGTCAATGGCCTGGCGCAGACGGAAACGGGTCAGGTCCGGCCCGAGAATCTCCATCGCATCAAGCACCGACACCGAGCTGGCCTGGCCTGTGATCGCGGCGAACATCAGCGGCATGGCATCACGCAGCTTCAGCTCCAGGGACTCGACCACGGCCTGAATGGTCGCGGTGATGCTGTCCTTCTCCCACTGACGCAGGCTTTCGAGCTTCCACAGGATCAACTGCATCAGTTGGCGGACCTGATCGCCCGACAGCTTCTTGGATTCGAACAATTTCGCATCCGGGTTCACGCCACCGGCAAAGAAGAACCCGGCCAGTGGTGCCACCTGGCTGAAGGTTTCGACCCGGCCTTGCACGTGCGGAGCGATCTTCATCATGTAATCGGAATTGAACGCCCACTTCTGCACGCGTGCGGCGAACTCTTCCACCGGCAAGTCACGCAGCCACTGGCCGTTGAGCCACGACAGTTTCTCGATGTCGAAGATCGGCCCGCCAAGGGACACGCGCTTGAGGTCGAAGTTGTCGACCATTTCCTGCAACGAGAACTTCTCGCGCTCGTCCGGCATCGACCAGCCCATGCGGCCCAGGTAGTTGAGCATCGCTTCGGGCATGAAGCCCATGCGCTCGTAGAACGTCACCGAGGTCGGGTTCTTGCGCTTGGACAGCTTGCTCTTGTCCGGGTTACGCAGCAGCGGCATGTAGCACAGCTCCGGTTGTTCCCAGCCGAAGTACTCGTAAAGCAGGATCAGCTTGGGTGCCGATGGCAACCACTCTTCGCCGCGCAATACGTGGGTGATGCCCATCAGGTGGTCGTCGACCACGTTGGCCAGGAAGTACGTCGGCAGGCCGTCGGTCTTCATCAGGACTTGCATGTCCATGCGGTCCCACGGGATTTCAACGTCGCCGCGCAGCATGTCCGGCACCACGCAAACGCCTTCGCTTGGTACTTTCATACGGATGACGTGCGGCTCGCCAGCCGCCAGGCGACGGGCGACTTCTTCCTTGGACAGTAGCAGCGCGCGGCCGTCGTAACGCGGGGTTTCACCGCGAGCCATCTGCTCGGCGCGCATCTGGTCCAGCTCTTCGGCGGTGCAGAAGCACGGGAAGGCGTGCCCCATGTCGACCAGTTGCTGGCAGTACTTCTGGTAAATATCGCCGCGCTCGCTTTGACGATACGGACCGTGCGGGCCGCCGACGTCCGGGCCTTCGCTCCAGTCGATCCCCAGCCAGCGCAAGGCGTCGAAAATCTGCTGTTCGGACTCGCGGGTCGAACGCAGCTGGTCGGTGTCTTCGATCCGCAGGATGAACTCACCGCCGTGCTGCTTGGCAAAGCAGTAGTTGAACAAGGCGATGTAGGCAGTCCCTACGTGGGGATCCCCGGTAGGCGATGGCGCGATGCGAGTGCGGACGGTGGTCATGGCATGTCTCGAAAAGAATTAAAAGCGAAGTTCGAACAGAACATCAAACAAGAGCGGAATGGTAACAGGCGACACCCGCCCCGCTCCAGCGAACAGGGCATTTAAGCCAAGGTTGCGTCTGTAACGCCCGTATGGCGCGGTGAATGGCCGAATATCCGCCGATGGCATTTACCGTTTATCGGCTGTATGCCAGATTTGCCTGCTGATAACTTCTAATACAACTTCTCGACTACAGTTTGCCCCATGCCTGCCCAACTCAAGCGTCGCCTCTTCACCTTCCTGCTGATTGTCCTGTTGATTGGCGGGGGCCTGTTTGCCCACTGGTTCTTCAAGGGGCGCTTTTATGAAAGCACCGACAACGCTTATGTCCAGGGCGAGATCACCCGTGTGTCGAGCCAATTGGGGGCGCGCATCGATCGGGTGCTGGCGCAGGACAACCAGCATGTCGAGAAAGGCCAGTTGCTGATCAAACTCGAAGGCGACGACTTTCGCCTCGCTGTCGACCGTGCCAATGCGACCCTCGCCACCCGCCAGGCCGAACGCCTGCAAGCCCAGAGCAAACTGACCCAGCAGGCCAGCCTGATTGCCGCCAGCGAAGCGCAAGTTGCTTCCAGTCAGGCCAGTCTGGGTCGCTCGCAGATCGACCTGACCCGCGCCGAGACCTTGCGTAAACCCGGTTACATCTCGGAAGAGCGGGTGACTACCCTCTCCGCCGACAACCACATCGCCCGCTCGCAACTGGCCAAGGCCCAGGCCGACGCGCAAAGTCAGCGCCAGCAGATCAACGCACTGACCGCCGAAATCAAGCGCCTCGACGCGCAGATCGCCAACGCCAGGACCGACCTCGCCCAGGCTGAACTGAACCTGACCCGCAGCGAAATCCACGCGCCCATCAGCGGCCTGATCGGCCAGCGTGCAGCCCGCGAAGGCCAATTCGTGCAGGCTGGCGCCTACCTGCTGTCGATCGTGCCGGACGAAGACATCTGGATTCAGGCCAACTTCAAGGAAACCCAGATCGGCCACATGCAGCCCGGGCAGAAAGCCGAGCTGATCTTCGACGCCTACAGCGACACCCCGATCGAAGCCCGGGTCGACAGCCTGTTCGCCGCCTCGGGTGCACAGTTCAGCCTGTTGCCGCCGGACAATGCCACGGGCAACTTCACCAAAGTCGTACAACGGATTCCGGTAAAACTGACCTTCGCCGCCGATAACCCGCTGCGCGGCAAGATCCGCCCGGGCATGTCGGTGACCGCCAAGGTGAACATCAAGGACGCCCCTGACGACGTCACCACCAAAGTGAGCAGCAAAGACGCCCCTGACGATGGCCGGTGATCAACTGATCCGCCCGGTCGGCGAACCGACCCGGCGCGACTGGATCGCGGTGATGAGCGTGATGCTCGGCGCCTTCATGGCGGTGCTGGACATCCAGATCACCAATTCCTCGCTCAAGGATATCCAGGGCGCGCTGTCGGCGACCCTGGAAGAAGGTTCGTGGATCTCCACCTCGTACCTGGTGGCGGAAATCATCATGATCCCGCTCACCGCCTGGCTCGTGCAATTACTGTCGGCGCGGCGCCTGGCCGTATGGGTGTCCCTCGGGTTTCTCGCCGCCTCCCTGCTCTGCTCCATGGCCTGGAGCCTGGAAAGCATGATCGTGTTCCGCGCCCTGCAAGGGTTTACCGGCGGCGCGCTGATTCCACTGGCTTTCACCCTGACCCTGATCAAGCTTCCGGAACACCACCGTGCCAAAGGCATGGCCATGTTCGCCATGACCGCCACCTTCGCCCCCTCCATCGGCCCGACCCTCGGCGGCTGGCTGACAGAGAACTGGGGCTGGGAATACATCTTCTACATCAACATTCCGCCAGGCCTGATCATGATCGCCGGCCTGATGTACGGCCTGGAGAAGAAGGAAGCGCACTGGGAATTGCTGAAAAGCACCGACTACGCCGGCATTCTCACCCTCGGCGTCGGGCTCGGTTGCCTGCAGGTGTTTCTGGAGGAAGGCCACCGCAAGGACTGGCTGGAGTCGAACCTGATCGTGACCCTGGGCAGCATCGCGCTGGTCAGCCTGATCACCTTTGTGATCGTGCAGTTTTCCAAACCCAATCCGCTGATCAACCTCGGCATCCTCGGCAACCGCAACTTCGGCTTATCCAGTATTTCCAGCGTCGGGATGGGGGTCGGGCTGTACGGCTCGATCTACCTGTTGCCGCTCTACCTGGCGCAGATCCAGAACTACAACGCCCTGCAGATCGGCGAAGTGATCATGTGGATGGGCGTGCCGCAGCTGTTTCTGATTCCGTTGGTGCCCAAGCTGATGAAATTCGTTTCGCCGAAATGGCTGTGCACCCTGGGTTTCGGACTGTTCGGCCTGGCGAGTTTCTCTTCGGGGGTGCTGAACCCGGACTTTGCCGGACCACAGTTCAACCAGATCCAGATCATCCGCGCGCTGGGGCAGCCGCTGATCATGGTGACCATCTCGCTGATCGCCACCGCCTACATCCTGCCCCAGGATGCGGGATCGGCGTCGAGCCTGTTCAACATCCTGCGCAACCTCGGCGGAGCCATCGGCATCGCCCTGCTCGCCACGCTGCTGGATGCACGGACCAAGGTCTACTTTGACTACCTGCGTGAATCCATCGTGCCGGGCAATCCGCAGGTGGCTGAGCGCCTGGCATCGTTGACCAGCACGCTGGGCAACGAAACGGCGGCACTGGGCAAGCTCAGCGAAATAGCGCATCAACAGGCGTCGATCATGGCCTATAACGATGCGTTTCATTTTGTCGGGATTGCGTTGGGGATCAGCATGGTGGCGGTGTTGCTGACCAGGAAATTGCCGGCGGGGTTGAAGGCTGGCGAGGCGCATTGAGACCGCGGCGGCCTCTTCGCGAGCAGGCTCGCTCCCACAAGGTTCAGCGTAATTCCTGTGGGAGCGAGCCTGCTCGCGAAGAGGGCCCGCCAAGCGCTAGAGATCAGACCGTAATCAACCGCTCGCGCAACTTGCCAATTTCATCGCGCATCTGCGCTGCCGCTTCAAACTCCAGATCACGCGCCAATGCATACATCTTCTCTTCCAGAGCCTTGATACGCCTGGCGATCTCACCCGGCGAGCGCAATTCGGCCTCGTACTTGGCGTTTTCCTCGGCCGCCTTGGCCATGCCCTTGCGCTTCTTGCTGCGCGAACCGGGCACGGTGGCGCCTTCCATGATGTCGGCAACGTCCTTGAACACGCCTTTTGGCGTGATGCCGTTGGCCAGGTTAAACGCGATCTGCTTGTCGCGGCGACGCTCGGTTTCACCGATCGCCCGCTCCATGGAACCGGTAATCCGGTCGGCATACAGAATCGCCCGGCCATTGAGGTTACGTGCCGCGCGCCCGATGGTCTGGATCAGCGAGCGCTCGGAACGCAGGAAGCCTTCCTTGTCGGCATCGAGGATCGCTACCAGCGAGACTTCCGGCATGTCCAGACCTTCGCGCAGCAGGTTGATGCCCACCAACACATCGAAAGTGCCCAGGCGCAGGTCGCGGATGATCTCCACGCGCTCCACGGTGTCGATGTCCGAGTGCAGGTAGCGCACACGCACACCGTGGTCGGCCAGGTAATCGGTCAAATCCTCGGCCATGCGCTTGGTCAGCGTGGTGACCAGCACTCGCTCTTCCAGAGCGACGCGCTTGGTGATTTCCGACAGCAAGTCGTCGACCTGGGTCAGTGCCGGGCGGATCTCGATCTGCGGGTCCACCAGCCCGGTCGGACGCACCACCATGTCAATCACGCGCCCGGCGTGCTCGGCTTCATAGTTACCCGGAGTCGCCGAGACGAAAATCGTCTGCGGGCTGATGCTTTCCCATTCATCGAAACGCATCGGCCGGTTGTCCAGGGCCGAGGGCAGGCGGAAACCGTACTCGACCAGCGTCTCTTTTCGCGAGCGGTCGCCCTTGTACATGGCACCTACCTGCGGAACGCTGACGTGGGATTCGTCGATCACCAGCAAGGCATCCGGCGGCAGGTAGTCATAAAGCGTCGGCGGCGGTGCGCCAGCTTCGCGACCGGACAGATAACGTGAATAGTTTTCGATGCCATTGCAGTAACCCAGCTCGAGGATCATCTCCAGATCGAAGCGGGTGCGCTGCTCCAGGCGTTGGGCCTCCACCAGTTTGTTGTTGGAGCGCAGGTATTCCAGGCGCTCCTGCAACTCGACCTTGATGCCTTCGACCGCGCCCATCAGGGTTTCCCGTGGCGTCACGTAGTGGCTCTTCGGGTAGAAGGTGAAGCGCGGCAGCTTGCGAATGACTTCGCCGGTCAGCGGATCGAATGCCGACAGGCTTTCCACCTCATCGTCGAAGAGCTCGATGCGGATCGCTTCAAAATCGGATTCCGCCGGATGGACATCGATCACATCGCCACGCACGCGGAAGGTCGCTCGGGCAAAATCCATGTCGTTGCGGGTGTATTGCAGGTCGGCCAGGCGTCGCAGCAATTCACGCTGATCGAGCCGGTCACCGCGATCCACGTGCAGCACCATCTTCAAATAGGTTTCCGGGCTGCCAAGACCATAAATGCAGGACACCGTGGTGACGATGATCGCGTCCTTGCGCTCAAGCAATGCCTTGGTTGCCGACAAACGCATCTGTTCGATGTGGTCGTTGATCGAGGCGTCTTTCTCGATGAAGGTGTCCGACGACGGCACGTAGGCTTCAGGCTGGTAGTAGTCGTAGTAGGAAACGAAATATTCCACCGCGTTGTTCGGGAAGAACGCCTTGAACTCACCGTACAACTGCGCCGCCAGGGTCTTGTTCGGTGCCAGCACCAGGGTTGGACGCTGCACCTGGGCGATCACGTTGGCGATGCTGAACGTCTTGCCCGAGCCGGTCACACCGAGCAGCGTCTGGTGCGCCAGCCCGGCCTCGATGCCCTCGACCATCAGGCGGATGGCTTCCGGCTGATCGCCGGCGGGCTCGAAACGGGTGACTAGCTGGAATTCGGACATGAAAAACCTCTGGATCACTCTTGCCGGCAAAACCGGCACGAACGAGAAAGACCGCAAACGACCGATGTCGCCCGAGGAAAAAAAACTGGATTGTGCTCAATGTGGCGCCGATTGCCAGCGCTTTCAAGGCAAACGTCCTACATCGCGCAAAACCTTTGCCGACGCCATTCGACTAATGGTCGCAAAATAATCGGAAAAACTTGCCTTAAAAGCCGAATCGCCTGTCGCCATTGATCGCGGATGGCCTCTATACTAGCTCCCCGTTTGTGCACCGCTCTAGTGCATTCGGCTGGAGCGCGACACGTCCCTCCACTCTCCATTCAGAGCCGCCGCAATAATGAGCCTGTTCTCCGCTGTCGAAATGGCACCACGCGATCCAATCCTGGGCCTCAACGAAGCATTCAACGCAGATACCCGCACCAACAAAGTCAACCTGGGGGTCGGTGTTTACTGCAACGAGGAGGGGCGAATTCCACTCCTGCGCGCCGTTGTCGAAGCCGAAACCGTTCGTGCCGCTCAACACGTTTCCCGTGGCTACTTGCCAATCGACGGTATTGCCGCCTACGACCAGGCCGTGCAAAAGCTGCTGTTCGGCAATGACTCGCCGCTGATCGCCGCTGGCCGCGTGATCACCACCCAGGCCGTTGGCGGTACTGGCGCCCTGAAAATCGGTGCCGACTTCCTCAAGCAACTGCTGCCGAACGCCGTTGTGGCGATCAGCGATCCGAGCTGGGAAAACCATCGCGCCCTGTTCGAAACCGCCGGTTTCCCGGTGCAGAACTACCGCTACTACGACGCCGCGACCCACGACGTCAACCGTACCGGCATGCTCGAAGACCTGAACGCGCTGCCAAACGGCTCGATCATCGTGCTGCACGCCTGCTGCCACAACCCGACCGGCGTGGACCTGAGCCCGGCGGACTGGAAAAACGTCCTGGAAGTGGTTAAAGCCAAAGGCCACGTGCCATTCCTCGACATGGCGTATCAAGGTTTCGGCGATGGCATCGACGAAGACGCCGCTGCCGTACGCCTGTTCGCCGAGTCGGGCCTGACTTTCTTCGCCTCCAGCTCGTTCTCCAAGTCGTTCTCGCTGTACGGCGAGCGCGTTGGTGCCCTGTCGATCGTCAGCGAATCGAAAGAAGAAAGCGCGCGCGTGCTGTCGCAAGTCAAACGCGTTATCCGCACCAACTACTCCAACCCGCCGACTCACGGCGCCAGCGTTGTTGCAGCCGTGCTGAACAGCCCGGAATTGCGTGCCCAGTGGGAAGCGGAACTGGCCGAAATGCGTCTGCGCATTCGTGGCATGCGCACCCAGATGGTCGACCTGCTGGCACAAAAGGCGCCGCAGCGCGACTTCAGCTTCGTCGGTCGTCAGTGCGGCATGTTCTCCTACTCCGGCTTGAGCGTTGAGCAGGTTCACCGTCTGCGCAACGAGTTCGGCATCTACGCCCTGGACACCGGCCGCATCTGCGTGGCCGCGCTGAACCAGAGCAACATCAAGGTTGTGACGGACGCTATCGTCCAAGTCATCTGATGACACCTTGAAATGAAAAACGGGAAGCCTTTGGGCTTCCCGTTTTTTGTTTGTTGCAGATTTATCTCAAAGCGGTGGCTCTGCCCTCTAAACTCCAAAGGCTTGTATACACCCTGGAATTCCTGCGAGAACCCACATGAAAAACGATGACCTGCGCGCTGACCGCGATGACCTGGATGACCTGGATCACTTCATCCCCCGCGCCCCGACCAAACGTGGCAACAACCTGGTAATGCAAGTCGCTGCGGGTGTCTTCCTCGGCGGCCTGGCCCTGTGGCTGGTGCAATTGGGTGCCACTGCGCTCTACGCCAAACTGATGCTTGGCACGATTACCTTCGGCGGTTAAGCCAGTTCGGTCGCACGCTGGCTGGCAGCGTCGTCGTAGGCGACATACAGCGATTCCGCGACCTGGCTCTTGATCGCCTTGGTGCTTTCCAGGCCCAGGACAAAACCTTCGGCCTTGCCACCCGCGCGGTTCAATGCTTCAGCAGTGCCGGCTTGAGTGATGGCGTCGAACAACTTTTCGGCGTGGGGGCCGACACCTTTGGGCAGGCTGATCTGAGAGATGCTCATGGGTGCACCCTGTGGTGGCGAGGTGTGGGGGTCAGATGATTCATGGCGCGTACCTTTTCGGCGAATGGCCGGCAGCGCGTGTCACCACTTCCGGGCGGCCATGGTAGACCTCTGGGACGATCCTGGTAACCGCCAATCGCCGCCAAACCACCGCCAAACCACCGCCCGTCCCGATGATGCGCTCCAATTGTTATTCGATGCTTGACTTCCCCTTTTTAATCAGTAAGATACGCGCCATTCCGCGATAGCTCAGTTGGTAGAGCAAGTGACTGTTAATCACTGGGTCCCTGGTTCGAGTCCAGGTCGTGGAGCCAGACAGCAACATCGAAGAGCCCCTGAATCGAAAGATCCAGGGGCTTTTTTGTGGCCGATTGAAAAGCCAACTCTTGAAACGCAAAAAGCCGATCTGTCTATTCAACAGATCGGCTCTTTTCAGCCACCGTGAACGTCAGACATGTTCACTGCTTTTGCCGTGCACCGTCCGTGGTTCTGCCACGCCGTGTTCCGATTCAAGCACCGGAATCTCCTTGCCATCGCAATCGTGCAGTTTGCCGTCGCTGAAATAGTCACCTTCACGCAACGCCGCCAGATCCTGATAACGCAGCACCCGTTCGGTACCGGCCGCAAAGACCGATTGCTGGTCGGAGTTACCGGCAGTGAGATGGTTGAAGGTCAGGTTCAACACGATGGCCATGATCGCCGAAGAGCTGATGCCCGAATGGAAAATGGTCGCGAACCAGCTCGGGAAGTGATCGTAGAAGTTCGGCGCCGCGATCGGGATCATGCCGAAGCCGATGGAGGTGGCGACAATGATCAGATTGACGTTGTTGCGGTAGTCGACCTTGGACAAGGTCCGAATGCCGCTGGCCGCTACGGTGCCAAACAGCACGATGCCGGCGCCACCGAGCACCGAGGTCGGCACGGCGGCAATGACCCGCCCCATGAATGGCAGCAGGCCGAGGAGCACCAGGAACAGACCGCCGGTTGCCACCACATAGCGACTCTTGATGCCGGTGACCGCCACCAGCCCGACGTTCTGGGCGAAGGCGCTTTGGGTGAAGGAGCCGAAGATCGGCGCGAACATGCTCGACAGCATGTCGGCACGCAGACCGTTGCCCAGGCGCTTGGAGTCAACCTTGGTGCCGATGATCTCACCGACGGCAAGAATGTCCGCCGAAGTCTCCACCAGCGTCACCATCACCACGATGCACATCGACAGGATCGCCGCGAAGTGGAACGTCGGCATACCGAAGTGGAACGGCGTCGGGAAGCCGAACATCGGGCCCTGGGTTACGGACGAGAAGTCCGCCATACCGAGGAACACCGCGATGATCGTACCGACGACCATGGCCAGCAGAATCGACAGACGGGAGATGGTCGCACTGCCGATTTTACTCAGCAGCAGCACCAGCACCAATGTCACCGCCGCCAGGCCGATATTCGCCACGCTGCCGAAGTCCGGCGCGTGACTGTTACCGCCCATGGCCCAGCGCGCGGCTACCGGCATCAGCGTCAGGCCGATGGTGGTAATCACGATGCCGGTCACCAGCGGCGGGAAGAACTTGGTGATACGCGAGAACACCGGGGTTATCAGCAACCCGATCAAGGACGCCGCAATGACCGCGCCCAGCACCGACTGAAACCCGCCCTCCCCGCCACTGCTGACAATCGCCACCATGGTTGCGACGCCGGAGAAGGATACGCCCTGTACCAGCGGCAACTGACAACCGAAAAACGGTAAACCCAGGGTTTGCAGCAGCGTTGCCAGCCCCCCCGCAAACAATGAAGCAGCAATCAACAAACCGATGTCCGCCGGCGAGAGCCCGGCCGCTTGGCCGATGATCAATGGCACCGCGACGATACCGCCATACATGGTCAGAACATGTTGCAGGCCATAAGCCATATTCGCGCCGATCCCAAGATTTTCGTCCTCGGGCCGTTGGTGTGAAACATGGGGCGTTTTCATGGTAGGGGGTTCCCTGGTTTTTGTTATGCGCACACTGTATGCAATAGTCAGGACAAATGTCTATAGAGTTGTATACAACTTATCGATCACGAAATGGATACCTGTCCATTTCCCCTGGTTGCCACAAGCGCAGCCCCCGCCTGAAACCTTGAAACACATCCCTTCCCGGGCAACCCCTGTTGCTGACTAGTCTTTTCGGCTCCTGGCGATCATCAGCAAAGCCCCCCTTTCACATACATATAAAGTATGCATAATGAAGTCATTCGAGATTCAGTTCCACAAGGCAAAGAACGCAGCCAACAAACTCAAGCACCAAGGCATCAGCCTCGCAGAGACCGAACCGGTATTCCATGACGAGCGAGCGCTGACCCTCGAGGACAACCACCATGATGAACAACGCTGGATCACCATGGGGCTGGATGCCAAAGGCCGTTTGCTGGTCGTTGCTTACACCTGCCGCGATCCGAATTTCGTTCGAATCATTTCCGCGCGCATCGCCACCAAAAGCGAACGCCGACAGTACCTGGAGGCATGACCGATGAAAGACCAATACGATTTCAGCAACGCCAAACGCGGGGCCGTAGCGCCCGCCAAAGGCAAGACTCGCATTACCATCATGCTCGATGACGCCGTCATCGAAGCTGCCCGGGCACTGGCAGAAAACGAGGGGTACGGCTACCAGACCGCAATCAACAATACGTTGCGCCGGGCCCTGCTCAACGAAGCCAGGCCTGCACAGCTAAAACCAACAATCACCCCTGCCGAACTCAAGGGGCTGGAGCAGAAGCTGGCAGAGGCCTTGCGCGAAATTCAACAGGTGATGGAGCCGGGAGTTCGGCCCTGAAACGCCAAGGGCTGATCGATCGGATCCGCCCTTGGCGATGTGATGTTTTCGATCGGCGTACTATTGCGGCGCTGTGATCAAGCGTTCCAGCGTGCGCAGCAACTGCGCCTGTTCCGGTACGCGAATGCCGAATTCGCTGTCCAGCAAGCCAATCAATTCCTGCACATCCGTCACCTCTCGCCGCTCGCTGTCACGGCCAATCCGGTGGATCGCAAAGCTGCCGTTATTGAGCGTACGGCGCCACCCCTCCCCCGTGCGCGCCACCATCAACTGTTTGACGAAAGTCGACTCAGGGTGGGTCGAGACGTACCAGTTGCCCACGGCAAAATCGATGTCTTCCTGGCGTTGCAGGTCGAAGATGTACATCGCTCGCCATTCACCCGCAACGTTGGCGCGCAGGGTAAAGCCATCGACGTGCAGGTCGATGCGATACGGCTCGTGAGGGGTGAGTTGCTCGGCGCGGGAATCGAGCAGCAGTGGCGCGGTCGGCACCATGCCACCGAAGCCGACGTCGGTGATGTAGCGCACGTCGTCGATGATGACCACGCTCAGACGATGGGTTCGGGCAGTCCAGGCCCCCTCCGGCTGGCCCATCACCACCCGACCACTGATGGCGCGGGCATCGAACCCCAACGATTGAAGCAAGGCCAGGAACAGGTTGTTGAGTTCGTAGCAGTAGCCGCCACGCCCATCGTGCAAGACCTTCTGTTCGATGGACGGCAAGTCGATCAGCACCGGTTCGCCGGATAATGTGGTGAGGTTTTCAAACGGGAAAACACTGGTATGGCGCAGCTGCATTTGGCGCAAGCTTTCCAGGGTCGGCGGCGGGGGTGCATCGAAGCCCAGGCGTTGCAGATACAAAGCACGGTCAGTCAGGCGTGGCTCGCTCATCGTTCAATCCTTTTGCACGCAAGCGGCGGATTGCTCCGCCAGTGGCCGCTATGTATACGGGATCAGGCACTGCCGCCGACAATTGATTTAGCCAATCACCCGGTATGAAAAACTCAATGCTGTTTGTGCGAATCCAACTGCGCGCCCCTTCACACCAACATCAGGTAACGACTCACCCCAGGAGACGACCATGATGAACATCACAATGACTTCGCTGCTCTTGGCGGGATTGCTGTCGGCAACACCCCTGGCTGCGTTTGCGGCGTCCGGCGATGGCGCTGGCACGACCAACACGACATCGGGCGCAACCCGCAACTCGACCATGCTGCCAGACAACAAAAGGCCCAGCGCCCCTTCGGGCGACTACGGCCGCGGTCAAGGCCCCAGCTCGTCAATCGGGACCACTGGCGTCAATGGTCCGGGCAGTGGCGCGGGCGGTGGCACTGGCGCCCCCGGCGGCGGAACTGGTGGCGCCGGGGGCGGAACGGGCAGCTGGACAGGTAAAAGCAGCCAATGACAGGCAGTCATTGGCTGTTTCTTGTCGCCTGCGGCCTACATCGGCGTGACTGCCGGCGGGTTCCATTTGCCATTCAGCGCCTCGGCTTTCGGGCCGTATAAACGCATGGTCAGGTTGAACGGCCCTTTGGGCGCAGGCAACCAGTTGGCCTCAAGATCCTTGCCGGGGCTTTCGTTCTGGAAATAGAGGTCCAGCGAGCCATCGGCGTTGCCCTTGAACGGCATCCAGCTACTGACCGCAAAACGATTGAGTGAATTGGCAATCTGGAACCCTTCCGGGTCATACAGGGTGATCGACCAGAAGGCGTTCACCGGCGGCGTCTCGTCCTTGTTGAAATGCAGCACGTATTTGTTTGCCCCGTCGAGCGGTTTGCCATTGCTGTCGCCGATGTTCAACGGATAAATCGCGTCCTCGGGCAGGTTGGCACCGAGCCCCACCTGCGTAACGATGGCGCGCTTGAGGTAGTAGTTGCCATAGACGCCCATGGTGTCTGTGTTCATCGACCAGCCGTTGACCTCCCGCGCCAGGGTCGGCACTTTCCAGGTCATCAGGGCCTGCGCATCCTGGGGCACCGATTGCAGCGCGGCCTGGATTTGCGGGTCCAGCGCGTCCATGTCGAACGGCTTGCCTGCTTCGATGCCAAGACGCTTGATCTGCGCCAGCATTGGCTGGTCGGTGCTGTGCGGCGGGTTCACCTTCAGCAGGTCGGCAGCGTAAGTGAAGTAATTGGCAGCCGACATGGAGTCGACCTGAATCTTCGGTGGCGTTTTCATGTCCACCTCCGGGTCGATTTTCACGGTGACGGCTTCAGGTTCCTTGCCCAACCGGGACAACGGCGTCACCGTGTAGCCAGCCTGGATCTTGTGCACCGCTGCGTAATCCGCCGCGCCGTCCGTCTTGGTACGGCCGATGACCCAGACAAACGGGGTTGGTGCCGGCAGGTGACTCATCCCGGCGGGCACCGCGCCGGCCCACCCCGGCGGCGTCACCAGGAACTGCCCGGCCTCGGTGCCCGTGGTGCGCCAGCCCGGCGAAGCGAACACATCCGTCCACATATCGAGCATTGGCAACAGGTAGAAACGCCCTTCGGTATCCGGCGCGGCGATCACCAGCGGTTCCTTGGACAAGTCCAGCCAGGCAATCGAATACAGCGTGTCGAAATTAGAGCGCACCACCCCTTTGAATTCGGCAGGCGGGTACTGCGGCACACTCACAAACGTGTTCATCGGACCTTTGCCGAACTCCTTGCCCGGCTCGATGTTGGTGAATTGCTTGCGGGTAACGTCCATGCTCAGCAGCGGGTAAAAATAGATGTAGGCATCCACGCCGATCGCGTGAGCTTCTTCGGCGGTGATTTTCGATTGCGCGTGGCTGGCCAGCGGGAAAATGGCAGCGGCTGCGACAGTCAAAGCAACAGCTGTCAATGTTTGAGGTATCAACATGTTGGCGATCGTCCGTACGAAGGGGAGTCTGCCGGAATCGACAGAACTAACGGAACTCTAGACGATCAATTCGGCCAGGCCAGAAAGACAGACAACCGGCAGAAAGTACACTTCAACGATCGGAACGCATCAATGCCTGGACACCGCCGGTCATCGACAACGTTGCCACACGGTTTCGCCCCGAATGCCTGGCTTGATACGACGCCGCGTCAGGTTCGCAGACGCCACTTGCGCCAGGCTCAGGCCATGGCGGGGGACTGTTCCGGATGCAGGTAGAGCAAACCGCACAGGCCTTGCCCGGAGGTGCTGCAAACATGACCCATGACAGCGCCGCCTGCGCGCCAACGAGCTACGATTAGACTGACTTCTATACAGGGAATCGACATGAGCAAGGCAAATGAGCTCGCGGCAAAATTGAAACAAACACGGCTTATCGGCACGGATCAGGCGATCGATGCCTGGGCGGGCCAGGTCTACGACCTGTATCAACGGATAGAGGCCTGGCTACAGCCCTTGACCGAAGTTGGCCTGGTCCTGCGGCGCAACCCCACCCATTTGATTGAACGTCACCCCTATGGCGACGATTACGACTACGCCATCGACCAGTTGGTAATTTCCGGCAACGCCCACAGCCTTACCTTTGACCCGGTTGCACGCTTCACAGCCGATGGCGAGGGGCGGATCGAGATTCATACAGATGGCAGCGAACTCGCCCTGTTGCGCACCGTGGACGAACACGGTGAAACACAATGGTGGCTACAAACGATCGAGCAGGCCACCGCACAGCCGGACGCGATAGCGCTGACGGAAACCGATCTGCTTGTAGTGGTGCAACAGGCGCTGGCGCTTTAAGTTGCTTGCCGAACGGCTTGGTAATACCTGTAGGAGCGAGCTTGCTCGCGATGGTCGTTAACGATGCCGCGGGTTTACTGACTAAACGCAGCGTTCTCAAGTCCATCGCGAGCAAGCTCGCTCCTACAACTTGCTCTGCCCCGTCACCACCAGCGGTATCTCTGCACGACGCAAGTCCAGGGCCGGCAATTTCACAGGCTGGCTCAAGCCCTGCAACACCCTGGCATCGTAATCATAAATATCGGGCTTGAACGTCACTCGTCCGTCATTGCTCAGGTCCACGGTCCAATAGGCCAACAGCACCGGCACTTTCACCGGTAGCACGATGTTCTCGGTCCTGCCATTGGCCAACTGCTTCTGAATGCCGGCGCTGTTCCAGCGCACCGGATCGTTGAACAACAACTCGACCAGTTGCAACGGGTTTTCCACGCGAATGCAGCCTGAACTGGTGGCCCGAACGGTTTTCGCAAACAGCTCGCGGTGCGGCGTGTCATGCAGGTAAATCGCATAGTCGTTGGGGAAGCGGATCACCACCTGCCCCAGCGAACTGTCGGGCCCGGCATCCTGACGCAGATGGATGCCACGCGGGTTGCTCCAGTCAACGCTCGACGGACTGAGCTCATTGCCTTCGCGATCAAACACGCGAATCCGATTGGCCGCCAGATAGCCCGGATCGTTCTGGACTTTCGGAATCACGTCCTGCTTGAGGATGGTCGGCGGCACGGTCCAGGTCGGGTTGAACGTGATGTAAGTGATTTCGGCCTGGAACACCGGCGTACTGCGCACCGGCTTACCAACTTGCACCCGCGAGCGCCAGATCGGCAGGCCGTCGCGGTACATCGCCACCTTGTATCCGGCGATATCGACGATCACGAACGTGCCCTGAAGCTTGTACAACAGCCACCGGGCACGCTCCATGTTGACCCGCACTTGATCGATCCGCGCCTCGACCGGCACGTTCAGCGCCGCCAGCGTCGCCGCCCCCGCCACGCCATCGGCCCCCAGGTATTGCTCGGCCTGGTACTTCTTCACCGCGGCAATGACCTTGTCGTCGTAACCGGCTTTTTTCGACAAGTGCGGGCTCAGGTAACCGCCCGCCGCCAGACGCGCACGCAATTGGGTGACCGCCACCCCGTCCATACCAGGCTTGAGCGATTGCCCTTCGGTGACTTTCGGCCAGCCGCCCGCATCACGGACCTGGCGCAACCGGGCCAGCCCCTCACGCAAGTTGCGGTAAATCTCTTCCTGAGGAGGCGCCTCGGCGAATGCGCGTGCCACGTCATGGCCATCGAGCGCAGCGAACAGTTTGTTCATGTCCTCGCGGGCATCGCCACCAGCGGGGTCGAAATTCCAGTGAATATCCAGCCGCGACGGATCGACCTTGCCCCGTCGCAGTTGCAGCAGTGCGGTGATGAACGTGCGGGTGGCCGCCATGTCGAACATTGCCCGTTGCGCCGTGGAAGGCACGGCGGCCACCAGCGATTCATGGGCCTGGGCCAGTTCGGAGATGCGAAAATCCGCCGGGTTCAGGCCGTCGATCCGGGTGTCTTCGAGGCTCTTGAGTAACTGGGCCACATCACGGTCATCCGTCCACGCCGCGCGATAGTTGCGATGCATATAGAAATCCAGCACCACCCGGCTGACATCCACACGCTGATGGCGCCTGGACGTGAGCAACGGCGGAAAGGCCGAACGCAGCGGTTCCAGCGTCGCCTGAATCGCTTGGCCGACCGTGTCGTCGGGTGCCGCGGCATCGATTACGCTGCTCGCCGCAGATACCGGCTCAATCGGCGAAGTTTGCCCAATCGTCGCACCGCTGATCAGGAAGCCCATAAAAAACAGGCGGCTTATGACGAATGACCTTGTTAATTGCACCATGGATAATCCTTAATCCCCCGTTTCAAGCGGCCAACTTTCCGCTCGCTGCTAGACTCGAAATTATCATGATGAGACCCGACTATGGCGCTAAACCGCTTTGGCCCTTTATTTGCCATTTTACTGACGTGCCTTTCAGTAACGTCAGCCTACGCCGATTCGCTTGAAAACGCGCTGGTCAAAGCAGCTCCTGGCGCCGACGCCAAAGTGATTGCCCTTGCCGTTCGCGCCACTCAATGCAGCCGTGCCCAGGGTATCGCCCCAGCCCAAAGGCTGGCAGTGATCGATTACTCCCTGCCGTCGACCGAACAACGCCTGTGGGTCTTCGACCTTAAACGACGCAAGTTGCTGTTTCACGAACTGGTCGCCCATGGCCGCAACAGCGGCGAAAACATGGCCACGCTGTTCTCCAACCGGAACGAAAGCTACGCCACCAGCCTCGGCCTGTTCCGCACACAAGAAAGCTACCTCGGCCAGAACGGTTACTCGCTGCGCATGGAAGGCCTGGAGCCCGGCTTCAACGATAATGCCTATGACCGGGCCATCGTCATTCACGGCGCGCCCTATGTCAGCCCGGTGCTGGCCCGCGCCAACGGCCGGATCGGCCGCAGCCTGGGTTGCCCGGCCGTGAGACCGGCGATTGCCCATCGGCTGATCGATTCGATGAAAGACGGGCAGTTGTTGTTTTCCTACTACCCGGACCAGCGCTGGCTGAAATCGTCGTCCTATATCAACTGCGGCGGCGACACTGTGGCCTCAAGGGAAAAGTCCACTTCACGCCAGTAGGCAACGCCCCCACCTGTCAAAACTGTAATCCCCGCCTCAGCCTGCTGAAAGGCACCGCCCGCTAGCCTCGTCGACAAGTTCAACAGGCTGACGGGCGGAACACACGGCATGCACTCCCACACTACAAGACGCACCTTCGTCAAAGGGCTGGCCATCGGCGGGCTCTTCGGCGGCCTCGGGTTATGGCGCACGCCGGTCTGGGCGCTCAGCAGTCCCGGCGAACCGCAGGTGTTGGCCGGTAACGATTTCGACCTGTTCATCGGCGAATCCCCGGTCAACTTCACCGGGCACCCACGCACCGCCATGACCATCAACGGCGGCATTCCCGGTCCACTGCTGCGCTGGCGCGAAGGCGATACGGTGACGTTGCGGGTGCGCAACAGGCTCAAGGACAGCACGTCCATTCACTGGCACGGCATCCTGCTGCCGGCCAACATGGACGGCGTGCCGGGGCTGAGCTTCAAGGGCATCGAGCCGGGCGGCCTGTACGTCTACCAGTTCACCGTGCGGCAGAACGGCACCTACTGGTATCACAGCCACTCGGGGTTTCAGGAGCAATCCGGCGTCTACGGTCCGCTGGTGATCGACGCCAAAGACCCGGAGCCATTCCAGTACGACCGCGACTACGTGGTGATGCTCAGCGACTGGACCGACGAAGACCCGGTCGGCCTGATGAAGACCCTGAAAAAACAGTCCGATTACTACAACTTCAACAAGCGCACCGTGGGCGACTTCATCCACGATGTCAGCGAAAAAGGCTGGGGGCCGACCGTCGCCGACCGCACGATGTGGGCCGGGATGAAGATGAACCCCACTGACCTGGCGGACGTCGGCGGCGCCACTTACACCTACCTGATGAACGGCCAGGCGCCGGACATGAACTGGACCGGGGTGTTCCGCCCGGGGGAAAAGCTGCGGCTGCGCTTCATCAACGGCTCGGCCATGACCTACTTCGACGTGCGCATCCCCGGCCTGAAAATGACCGTGGTCGCCGCCGATGGCCTCCACGTCAAACCGGTGAGCGTCGACGAGTTTCGCATTGCCGTGGCGGAAACCTTCGACGTTATCGTCGAGCCCACCGAAGCGGCCTACACCCTGTTCGCCCAGGCGATGGATCGCACCGGCTACGCACGCGGCACCCTCGCGGTGAAGGCAGGACTGGTTGCGCCGCTGCCACCACTGGACCCGCGCCCCCTGGTGACCATGGATGACATGGGCATGGGCGGCATGGACCACGGCAGCATGGCGGGCATGGATCACAGCAACATGGCCATGGGCGACATGCCCGGCATGCAGGCCCACCCGGCCTCGGAAACCGACAACCCGCTGGTGGACATGCAAGCCATGTCCACCTCAGCGAAGCTCGACGATCCCGGCATGGGCCTGCGCAACAACGGTCGTCGCGTCCTCACCTATTCCGACCTGCGCAGCACCTTCGAAGACCCGGACGGCCGCGAACCCGGTCGCACCCTGGAACTGCACCTGACCGGGCACATGGAAAAATTCGCCTGGTCGTTCAACGGCGTGAAGTTCTCCGATGCACAGCCACTGCGCCTCAAGTACGGCGAGCGACTGCGGATCGTGCTGGTCAACGACACGATGATGATGCACCCCATCCACCTGCACGGCCTGTGGAGCGATCTCGAAGACGAGAACGGCCAGTTCATGGTGCGCAAACACACCATCGACATGCCACCGGGGTCCCGGCGCAGCTATCGGGTCACTGCCGACGCGCTCGGCCGCTGGGCTTATCACTGCCATCTCCTGTACCACATGGAAATGGGCATGTTCCGTGAAGTTCGCGTGGAAGAATGAGGCGCACCCCATGATTCGATTCACCCCGTTTTTTTTCGCCCTCGTGACCTCGGCGGCGATGGCTGCCAGCGATGACATGCAGGGCATGGATCACAGCCAGATGGACCACGGCCAGATGCAAGGCATGGACGAAGGCCAGATGCAGCCCGCCGCGCCCAGTGAAAGTCGTACGCCGATCCCGGTGCTGACCGATGCCGATCGCGCTGCGGTTTATGCCGATCCCGCCGGTCACCACGTACATGACAGCACACTCAATTCATTTTTCCTCGCCGACAAACTGGAATGGCAGGACGCCGATAACGGCAGCACCCTGGCCTGGGATTTGTCCGGCTGGATTGGCGGCGACATTGATCGCCTGTGGCTGCGTTCCGAAGGCGAACGCAGCAACGGCGTGACCGAAGACGCGGAAATCCAGGCCCTGTGGGGCCACGCCATTTCCCCGTGGTGGGACGTCGTCAGCGGCGTGCGCCAGGACTTCAAACCCGGTGCCCCGCAAACCTGGGCCGCGCTCGGCGTGCAAGGCATGGCGCTGTACAACTTCGAAGCCCAAGCCACAGCCTTCATTGGCGAAGGCGGCCAGAGCGCCGTGCGGCTGGAAGGCGACTACGACATCCTGCTGACCAATCGGCTGATCCTGCAGCCGACCGTCGAACTCAACGCCTACGGCAAAAACGACCCGCAACGTGGCATCGGCGCGGGGCTGTCCAACACCGAAGCCGGCCTGCGCCTGCGCTACGAAATCCGCCGGGAAATCGCGCCCTACCTCGGCGTCACCTGGAACCGCACCTACGGCAACACCGCCGACTTTGCCAACGACGAAGGCGAGGACCGCAGCGAAGCACGCCTGGTACTCGGTATTCGACTGTGGTTCTGAACAGATTCACCTCAAACCAATAACAACCGCTTCAAGCGGTAAAGGACCTTGCATGCGCCTCATCAAACCCACCACCGTCGTTACCGCGCTGATCACCGGCCTGCTCATGAGCACCCTCGCTCAAGCCCATCCCAAACTGCTCTCCTCCACCCCGGCGGAAGGTGTAGAAGGTGCGTCACCCGACAAGATCGAACTGCACTTTTCCGAAAACCTCGTCACTCAGTTTTCCGGCGCCAAACTGCTGATGACCGAAATGTCCGGCATGGCCCATGCCCCGATGCCGGTCAAGGCCAAAGTCAGCGGCGGCAGTGATCCGAAGACCATGTTCATCATGCCGGCAGCACCCTTGACTGCCGGCACTTACAAGGTCGAATGGCGCGCGGTGTCGTCGGACACCCACCCGATCACCGGTAACGTCACCTTCAAAGTGAAATGATCGATGAGCGACTCGGCCAATGTCGTGCTGCGGTTTGTGTTGTATGTGGATTTGATGCTGTTGTGTGGTAGTGGAATTGGCCGTTGCGGTGTTTATTGTGGAGTGGGTGGCGTGGTTGAGGCGGTTGATTTTTCACACCCGAGAAAGTTTCACTACACTCCCCGCTTCAAAACCACTCCAGCACAAAAGCCCGATAACAATGAAAAACAGCAAAAGAGCAATGATGCTCGGCGGCTTGCTCGCACTCGCCCTTGGCGCCCAGGCAGAACCTTCGCATCTGGACAGCGTCATGCAGCAGGGGCAACTGCGCGTTTGCACCACCGGCGACTATAAGCCCTACACCCTCAAAGCCGAGGACGGCGAGTATTCCGGCATCGACATTGCCATGGCCCACGCCCTGGCCGACAGCCTTGGCGTCAAGGTCGAGTGGGTGCCCACCACCTGGAAAACCCTGATGCCAGACATGCTCGCCGGCAAGTGCGACATCGCCATGGGCGGCATCTCGGTCACCCTGGAACGGCAGAAAAAAGCCTTCTTCAGCACCACCCTGGGCGTCGACGGCAAAATCCCCTTGGTGCGCTGCGAAGACGAGGCGCTGTACCAGACCATCGAGCAGATCAACCAACCCTCGGTTCGCCTGGTCGAACCTGCCGGCGGCACCAATGAAGCGTTCGTCCACGCCTACCTGCCCCAGGCGCAACTGCAGCTTCGCGACAACATCAGCATTTTTCAGGAACTGCTGGATAAAAAGGCCGACGTGATGATCACCGATGCATCGGAGGCGCTGTATCAGCAGAAGCTCAAACCGGGCCTGTGTGCGGTCAACCCGACGCACTACATGCAATACGGCGAAAAAGCCTACCTGCTGCCCCGCGATGACATCACCTGGAAACAGTACGTCGACCAGTGGCTGCACCTGGCCAAGGCGACGGGCAACTACCAGAAGATTCTGCGGCAGTGGCTGGCGGTGCCTGACGCGAAATAACCGATTGTTGTTTCCCGCACAAAAACGGGCGCCCCCAAAGGAGCGCCCTTCTTCATTGCGCTTCGCGTATCAGTCGTCGTGCAGCAAACCCGAGCTGTATTCGCCGAAGCTATTGCCGAGCGCGCTGCCATGGAAATTCATCTTGCCGGGGTTGCTGCCGGTTGGCCCCGGACCAAAGCCGGCTGGCTGCACGGAGTCGGTCGAATAATCGCTATGGGCGCTCACACCCGAACAGGCGCTCAACAACAAAGCACCGGCGATCAGCGAGACTTTGACGAGGTTTGCGATCATTTTTTTATTCCTGTGGGTTGAGGCGCGGGGACGTGATCTTTGGTGGTCATCCTATGCCTCGTCTGTGCCAGGGATCATGAAATTTCGTGGGGAGACAGCGTCAGTTCAGGTTGCACCTGTACTTTGGCGTATCCCGACTCCCCCAAACCCCACAAGCCCCATTCCTGATAAACTCCCCCACCTCCCAGCCTCACCGATTCCAGATCCCCCATGTCCGTAACCACCGCAACACCCGCCCCGCTTTCCCGTCGTTTCTCCGTCGCGCCCATGATGGATTGGATCGATTAACGACAAAGCCCCCCAAAAACAAAGGCTTGCAGAAAACTTAGATTTCAGCTGTACCAATTCTGTACCACCACACTTCTCAACTGACCTTTCTACTGCGGAAGTGTCTACACCTGGCAGTTAAGGCGAAGAGCGGCGTTGGAACTAGCACAAATAAGTCAGCAAAGTAGCTCCCGATAGACGTCTCCCTACCGCAATCGTCTGCTCCAGGTCGACTGCTGCCGGTCGACCATAACGAAATCTCACCTTCCCCTCTTTCCCTACATGAAGTTCTGAAACTGCTACGCTCCCCCCCCTGTTCAAGGAGGAATTACGATGCCAAATTCAGACCTGCTCCCTTCCCTTCTGTACAAGATCAACGAAAACCAGCTCGCCCTGGAAGCAGCCATCATGGAGCTTACTCTGTGGGTGGAGCAGCGCGGGTCTGGGGATGTCGCCAATAACATCCGTGGCGCCCTGGGTGCGATCGACCGTAACGAAGAGTTCATCAAGCTGACACTTGCAGTGCTCATGACACCTGAGTGACTGCGATCGACCGACTGCAGGTCATAAGCAGTTTTTCAACAGGTAACGAGTAATTTCATGATTTCCGTACAACCGGGTAGCAATCAGCCGCCAGCTCCCTTATTCTACGATCACGTCATTTTTTGGCAAGATCCACGCCTAAGGAAAACCATCACATGATTCACTCATTCGGCGCTAACAACTACTTCTCCTTTAAAGATGGCTTTCAGGTATCCCTTGAGTTCAACTCCAAAGTACCCAAAAATGTATCTAACTCACGTAAAGTTTCAACCATTCTTGGTATCAAAGGCGCAAACGCATCGGGGAAAAGCAATATCCTCAAATGCTTACAGTTCCTAACACACTTCATAACAAGATCTTTTAAACATGAAATCGACGACCCGATAATTATAAGTCCATATTTCAACAGTACTGAACCGTCAGACTTCTATATAGATTTCGAAAGTAACGGCATCAAATACACTTACGAGCTATCAGCAACGAAAGAACATGTAACTCGCGAAGCAATTTACAAGAAAATCTCTCGAAAGACGTTGATAATAGAACGAAAGCTAGATGCTATTAAGCACAAGACGGCGGAGTACGCAGCATTAGACTTGATAACCCTGAAAAAAAACGCATCAATAATTGACACCGCAATTCAATACAACCTAAAAGACATTGGTGAAGATCTTTCAAATATACATGATTTTTTCAAAAAATTCAGAGGCAATATAAGCTCTCTTGGGCTGATGGATGATACGACTTTATACAATTACAGCAGCATTAGTGAATACTATTACAAGTTTCCAGCCGCATTAGAGTTCGCAAAGAAAATAATCTTGGACTCTGACCTAGGCATAAAAGATATAGTAATACATGAATCAACAAAACCTGATACGGGAGAACTGAGATACTTCCCCATATTTCACCATGATCATGACTTACTCAATGATAATTCCAACTGGCTAACCTATTGGGAGGAATCAGACGGAACAACCGCACTTTATCGTCGACTTTACCAATATTGGGCTGTTCTTAGCATCGGTGGTGTTCTACTCATGGACGAATTCGACACAAACTACCATCCCGCTCTCCTGCCCCAAATATTGAACTTGTTTCTGAATGAAGACACAAATCCTAAAGGTGCGCAATTTTTGTTTACGTCGCACAATTTGGAAATAATGGACTACCTGGGGAAATACAGAACCTATTTAGTATCCAAAGAAAACGGAGAAAGCTTTTGTTACCGCCTCGATGAAATCCCCGGAGACATCATCAGAAATGACAGACCCATTTCAACTTTGTATAGAGAAGGAAAACTTGGGGGCATTCCGAAGGTATGAAAAAATTCAAGAACAACCCTCGGAAAATGAGTTTCATTGAACAATTTCCAGAAACCAGTGTAGCGACCAGCGATATTCAAACAAGATGCAAATTTAATTTTTCTTTTTTTGATGACTCCCAAAAATGCGGTTCAAGCTTTATAGGATTGGAAGCTGGAGTATTGGCAGAGATTGCAGACAAAATTAAATCGTATACCCGAAACGATTTAAACTATTGGCGTAATCAACGCTGCGGCGGACACGGTTTAAAAATCCTTGCAGACTACGATTCATTCCCAGTGAAAAGCAATTTCACGTATCCAAAATTTGTTCCTAACGATGTGAATTGGTGCCGATTTAGAATGGAAAACCTTTCGAGATTAATTGGTTTCACCATACCTGCCACCTATGTGGATAGATCAATACCGGGGCATTTGACCTATGACCCCAATACTTTCTATCTGGTATTCATTGACTTAGAACACAACTTTTACCTGACGGAAAAAAAATAACGACAGCAATTATTTGGTCCACCAGCGCATATCTGGGAGATATCTCCTCAGGCAACCAAATAAAACGACCACAGCTTATCCACTAACTTCTTCAAACACCTCGTTACCAGTTTCCAAAGCTGATAACGAGGGTACGATTCCCTTCATCCGTTCCACTGTTTTCAAGGCCTCCAGCGGTGCATGTACATGACTGCAATCAGTTGGGGGCCGTTTTGGGAGACGTTCCACTTGGAAGATCCGACGAACCCAGTAAGTCATCCCCCCGAAAGGCTGGATATAAGCACCAAGCATTTCGTCCTCGCTGAAAAGCACTTAAACGACGACCTCGATGAGTCCACGCTCATTCTGAAAACCCATTTGCTTCTGGAGGAACTACTGCGTGACTTTTGTGAGTCATCCGTTAGTAATCCAAAGTACTTGAGGGACGCCCGTCTTTCCTTCAAGCAGGTTTTATTGCTCGTCCGCTCCATGGTGCCTGTGAAGTCACACCCCTCAGAGTGGGTATGGGGTTCGATAGGACACTTGAATACCATGCGCAACCTAATGGCCCACGCCATCGAACCTGATGAAGTTAAATACGGAAACTGCCGGACAGCGATCATGCAAGCAGTGAGCTCGGCTTTTCCGGGCCCTGGAGCTGAAGCTCCTACCTTTCACGAATCCCTCTCCTATATGTACGGGCTGATCGGAGGCTTGCTCCAGGGCTTTCTCGACGCAAAGATGTGTGACACCAGGCGAGTTGAAGCCTTTTGAAGCTGAATGACTTTGTGACTCTCCGTGCCTCTACATGTACCAATCTTAAAATCTGTGGGGGCCCGAAAAAACGTAATATTAGTAATATCCCCTCCTGAAAACAGCCACAGCCCTTGTAGATCAAGGCCTCCAGCTTTTTTGGAAAGAGCGATATTTAAGCGATAGGAAGGCGATACTATTACCTTTCTTAAAAGCTATATTTCTATTCCTTAAAACCCAATGAATCCCGGGGTTTGACAGAAATATTACTTTTCATATCGCTTCATATTACCTTCCCTTGTAATACCGAGAGCCCAGTAAAGCCGGGGCCTCCAGCCCCATTGCCACCTCCGTATAGCTGATATCGCTCTTTTTAAAACGACCACCCTCCCCTTAAGAATCAATCTCAATAAAATGACATTTTTTCATAGGGCCTTGGTCGACTGCATAAAGGCGAACCAGGCTGCGGATCGTGTTCAGCTCTGTGAAATCCATTAAATTCCCTACAGCCCCCGCCTGTCATGGCTTGCAGAGAATTCAGCCGCACTTCGCATACCATCAATCTCTGCTCAAAAAAGATCGCGCACGTTTTTGAAAACCCTCCGAAAACTTTGTTTAAAACTTTCCACCCAATGAAACCGGGGCCTCCATCGCGCCCCCCGTCCGTGACAGCCCTGAGCGCCGCTGCGCAACCTCGCTGCATTTCCCTTCAATACTTTGCACTCTGTGCAATGGCCGATCCCCTGCCGAGCCCCATGGCCCGCCTGGGCTGCAGGTTCGTTTGCACTACATCCAGATTTGCACAAAAAAAGGACGCAAGGCCCGTCGGCGGGAGGGGGAAAAGTGCGTTCCTTGCTGCGCTTTCTTCGCGCAAGAGTTTTTCAAGTGAAGAGAAGGCACATGGGGGCGTGCGCTGCCCTAGCGCCAGCAGCAGCCAGTGCAGTCACGTAAATAGTGGAAATGTTGGCACAACACGACCTTTCTAATTGACCCCTAAAGGGTCAATATAGCTTCCAAGGGGGACGCAGAAGGCGCCGCCCAAACCAAGGAAGCCAGATGGACCTAGATGAAAAAGCCTACCTCGAACTGGATAAGCTCCAGTTAGAAAATCGGAAGTTAGTAGCAGAGACCCGCAAGCTAATCGCCGAAGAACAGAAGTTGAGACGGGAAGGAATGTTTTACCCGCTACTGGTTGGAGCGGCCCTGATTACCGCGGTAGTTTCCCTGATCAACCTGCTAAACAAACCCTGAGTCACCGGCCCCGAACATCGGGGCCAACCCTCTCGGCCTTGAGCTTTACCGGGAATCAGTCCAAATTACCCAAAAGGGCCGCGATAGGCGCGCCTGCCAACCCCTTACGAGGATGAACGATGAACCACAGCCACAAGACGCCGATCAAGCCGATGGCCGATGAGATTGCCGCCCTGGACAAGCTCCTGAGCAAGAAGCCCACCTACGGCTTCGTGCCGTTCTTCATCGGTGCCGCCTGCGCCGGTGTGGTGTTCATGGCTTACACCTATATCTCGCACCTGTAACCGACCTTCTCCAGTTTTGCCCCAATGTGTTGGGGCTTTCGGACTTTCAATGAAACGAATTCAACACTATGGACCGCCCACAGCGGAAGATTTGGCGCGCCTGAAAATCGAACTGGGGTTCACCAGTCCACAGATGGCGGATCTGGCCGGGTTGGGGAAAGGGTCGCAGTGGCGCAAGTACACGGGCCGCACTGAGGACCGCGTGATGGGCATGCACATGCACTTCTACATGGCGGCCCTGCTAACGCTGAGTGAGGACGAACTGTCCCGTGTCGTCGCCACCATGCGCGCGCAGGGGGCTGACGTTGAGTTAGGTCCACTACCAGCCGGGCCGCCATCTTTGGCTCAAGCGTAGGAAATTGCGAGAGCGCCCCCTTGAGTTCCGCAGCAACCGGCTGGAAACCTTTGAATGGTCACGCTGGTACTGAATCACGTAGTCATGCGATGCTGCATTCAAGATGCTTGGCTAACTATAAACTAAAAGGAAGTTTAACTTGAGCCTGTATTCCAACCTCAAAACTGCAAAAACCGAAGAAGATGTCAAGGATGCCTACATAAAAGCATTAGGTCTCAAAAGTTTCACCAAAGGCTTGATTGACATACAAACCAAAGAGATGTGGTTCGAGGCGAAGGACACTGGAAAAAATTCATGCTACGCAATGTTTACCCAGTTATTACACTATGTTCAATTTGCTTTGGACAAAGGTGAAACTGTTCCTCCATTTCTTGCCGTTATAGATACTGAAAAGGCCGCGCTGATGAAACTCAGCGACGTCTTACCGTTCCTTAAAAAGAAAACTGTTAAGTGGGGAAAATCTGCAAGCCAGTATACTCAAGAAGCACTGGATGAAATATCTGCTCATATTGGCACGCACTTTGTATCTTTTAAGATATCTACTCATGAAGACGAGTTTATAAGCACCGCGAAGGAGGCTATCAAATCTGGAGACATAATTCGTATACAAATCACTCCAGACAACCTTAAGCAGGTGTTCGACAAGTGGGTCTCCATGATTGGCGATGAACTCTCAGGAGTAGAGCCTGAAGATTACGCGCTCCTCTTCTTTGCAGACATAATGCACGACGGCACTATATCCACGCATTCAAATCTACCAGCAGAATTGCTTCATAAAAACGGCGCCCCCATATTTAGTCTCGCTGGAAAATACTACGAACTCGGCAACCAAGACGGATATAGAGAGTTCTGGGCAATTTATCACAAACCCCCTAAATCCGAATATAGAGATTACCTGCTTGAACGTCGCGACAGCCTTATTCCTTTAAATGAGCGCAGTTTTAAGGGCGCTTTCTATACCCCTCTTCATGTGGTTGACAAGGCGTATGACCAACTATCAGAGTCGTTAGGGAAAAATTGGCAAAAAGAATACGTAGTTTGGGATATGTGCTGTGGCGTAGGGAACTTGGAGGTAAAGCACAGCAACCACCGCAATATTTACATGTCTACTCTAGATCAAGCCGACATTGACGTAATGAGAGCTACCAAAACCTGCGCAGCCGCAATCAGGTTCCAATATGACTATCTTAATGACGACATTACTGATAGCGGTGAAATTGATTACAACCTTACCAACAAGCTACCCAATACACTGCGAAAATCTATCGCGGATGGGAAAAAGTTGTTGGTACTAATTAACCCTCCCTACGGCGAAACTGGTGCTGGAGTCGGGCAGGGCAATAAGAATAAAGTTGGGGTCGAGCAGACTCGCATAAATGCAATAATGACGAAAGAAGGGTATGCTAGCAAAGAACTATTCGTGCAATTTTTGACTCGCATATCGAAAGAGCTTCCCAATGCCACGCTGGCAATGTTCAGTACAATGAAATACGTCAACTCACCAAATTTTGAAAAGTTTCGTAACCATTGGAATTCGCAGTATCTGGGTGGATTCGTTGTGCATAGCAAGGCCTTCGATGGCATAAAAGGTGATTTTCCTATTGGTTTTCTAATCTGGGAAACCAATCAGCACGCAACGACGAAGACACCAATAGTTGATCTGCCGGTTGAAGTTCTGGATAAAAAAGGGAACCAAATCGGCGCAAAGAAATACTACAACTTGCCCAACAATACATTTCTCAACGCATGGATTAAAAAGCCTAAAACCAACAAAAATCTCGCTTTACCACTATCAAATGCTGTCACTGTTTCTAAAAATCCGCGAATGAAAACATCGTGCGATGATATGCTTGGCTATCTCTACGCAAGCAATAATGATTTGCAGCACGCTGCAATCGAAACCTGCATTACTTCATCGATTTACACGGGCGGGAATGGCGGCGGCCTATATATTACCGAAGACAATCTCTGGCAGGTTGCTGTAGTTTTTTCTATGCGACGAGTAGTGAAACCGACTTGGCTGAATGACAGGGACCAGTTTTTGCAGCCAACAGAGTTTCTCACTGAAGAATTCAAGAATGATTGTTTAGTCTGGATGCTTTTCAATAACTACAACCTCACCGCCGGGGCGGATAATATTGAATGGAATGAAAAAAAATGGTCTCTAGTTAATCACTTTATTCCCTTCTCCGAAGCAGAAGTCGGCGCAACTGACCGATTTGAGTCGGATTTCATGGTTCGGTACCTAGACGGCAAGATCCTCTCGAGTGAAGCAGTGGCAGTGTTAGATTGCGGCCGCGAGATCTGGAAGAGCTATTTTTCCTATGTGGACGTTCGTGCCGTGCGTGACGCCTACAAGCTAAATAGGTCGGACGTGGGGTGGTATCAAATACGAAAAGCTTTAAAGGAGCGTAGTCGAAGCAGCCACAATGTTCCTGTTAGCCTCATCCCCTTTGAGCAGTCTTACCATGCACTAAGCAATAAATTACTCTCCCAGGTTTATGCGCTTGGTTTTTTACGTCAGTACTAGTCTAGGTAATTTCGACCTCCGGGAGCAGCGGTAAGTTTGTCTCGGAGACTGCAGCCTTCGATAAGAAGGCTGCTTTATAGGCTACGATTCTAACCCGCCTACTTCTCATCCATTCCATTGACGCTATTTTTACCACCTGCCGATTCCCATCGTCGTAGTTAATAGCAATTCTTCAACTACAGGGTAATCGGTTTTAGCTGACCGACCAGAGCGGAGGCTTGTGCCGCATTGTCGGTAAATGCGCTTGCATCGCTCGGGCTCGGTTCCGGACCAGGTACATGAGTATGGCCGGCCAGTTGCGTGTTCATTGCCGTCACCAGATCGAGCAGGTCACACAGGATCTGCAGCACGTTCACCCCTTCCGATCCCATCCAGGTCTTTTCCGCCACACTGCGCCGTAGGCCGGTGATGCGCTCTTCCATATCACCTCCCACCGAAGCATTGAGCTTCTGCCCCACGACCAGATTCAGGTCGCGCCCGGTGGCCTGATGCAGGTCGTCCACGGCCGCCAGGCTGGCGGAGCCGCCTGAGAGCAGCTTGAGCGAGCCCAGGGCCTCGATTTTTTTGATGCCACCCACTGACTCGATGCTGTGATCATCCACGGTCACGCTGTGGCGCTGGTAGTGCTCAGTGTTCTCCAGCGCCTCCACACGGCGCTCGCTGGCCTGATCATGGATCTGGCCATCCGTCTGGCGCAGCCAGTTGCCATCGGCGTCGACGCGCTGCTGTACGGCCTCGCTGTGCTGCCAGACCTGATCGCCTTTGGGCAGATTGGGCAGGCTCAAGCCCTGGGGCAGGATGGCCAGGACAAAGGGCTTGTGCGGCAGGCCATAGGCAAACGACACCACGACCATCGTGCCTTCATCGGGAAGGCCGTAGATCCCCATGGACTCGCCACCCATCGGCAACGGCAGCGGCACGCCTTGGAGCAGTGGCAATGCTGTATCAGGCTCGCCGTCCGGCCCCAGAACCTCAAGGTCAGCGGCGAAGCGCGGGCGGAAGTCGTCACATAGCCCTGCGTTAGTGGGCGGGTCCGGAATGGCGACCACACGAGCAAAGCGCGGCAGGTGATAGCCACCGGTCAGTTCAGGATACTGGCGGTCAACCACACGGCGAATTACGTCTTCCATTTGATGCTCATTTGGCTTTCGGTGAGGGTCACGGCGGTAATGCGTTCGCCCTGGTTAATCGGCGCACCAGGACGAATCCCAGGCAGTGCGGCAATGACCGCGCTCTGGTTGCTGTTGTAGCTGTCAAAGAGTTCGCGAGGCAGTTGCAGCGGCGGGCGCTGGCCCCAGAAGCTGTCGGCCCAACTGCCCACATAGATTTCGCCGTCGCCCTGCTGCTGCCACATAAAGTCAGGGATCGAAAACACTTTGCCGAGGCTGTCGATGGCTTGCACGCCGTTGGCCAGGTTGAAGAAGAACGCAGTTTTTGTGTGGGCGTAGGCTTGGTCGGGAACCCGAAAACGTAGGCCATTACGCTCACTGATCGCAGCCAGGACCGCGTGCAAGTCCACATGACGCAGGTTCAGCGGCATGGGGATTTCCAGTGCGGCGGACAGTTCACGACAAAGCAGGACTTGCTGTTGACTGTTGGCAGCAGTGCAACGCTCCACGTAACCCAAAAAATGCCGCTGTAGTGGGCTGTCGTTGTAGCCGATGTCGAAGGTCACCAATCCGTGTACGGATTCGCTGGCGGTGATGGTGAAACTGGCGCGCCCGGGCGCGTGATGGTCCAGGCGTGTTTCATCTTTGCAGAGGGGGTAGGACACGCCGTCGACGGTCAACACTTTGTGCAGGTTCATGGCGTGACCGGTTTTAACCAGTCGTCGACGGACTTCAGGACCTTCTCAAATCCGTCCATTTCAACGGGCGCGCTGCCACCGTCTGCACCGGACGTACCAGAGACGGGTTGTCCTGGTGCACTTTGCTGCACGACGGGATTACTCGGGCTGCGTTGCTCCACGCGCTCCGGTATCGACAGTTTTTCGATCAGATTGAATTGCACGCGCCAGGCTCGAAGGCTGTCGTCTTCATTGGCGTTCACGTTATCGCGAAACTGCACCTCGCGCACACCGAAGGCTGAGGCCGTGCGATTGACGATCCGATAGACCGTCAACTGCCCGCCGCCGGCGGTCGAGCTGGCCATGCGCATCAAGTTGCGCAAGTCGGACTCGTCACGGTAGGGAATCATCAGCGTGACGCTGAGGGTTTTGGGTTTGAAGCCCTTGTGCGCCTGTGCCGTATTGCTGGTTTGGCCTGATAGGTCTTCGCTTTCAATGGTCAGGGTGGCCATGACCTTGAGGCCCTTGCCCTGAACCTTCTCGCCGTTGAGTAGCAACGTCATAACCCGATCAGCTCCTGCACAAAGCTCAGACTCTCTTCACTGCCGAGCAACAACAGACCGGCACACAGCACCCATTCATAGCCAGGCGTAGGGCCTTCGAGCAGTTGCCGGCGTAACTCAGCGGCATCACCTGGGCCGATCATGCGCGCCTGCATCGTGGCATCGGGCAAGCCGTTGGCCAGTGCGTTTTGCAGGTCAGTCAACTGCTGATCACAGGCGGCCTGTTGCTCAGCCTTGCGGGTCGCCAAGGCGCTCAGGTCAGCCATCGGGGACGTGTCGGCGGCGTAGCTTTCATAGATGGCCAGCTGGCTGTTCAGCGTCTGCTGGGACACCCGGGTCACCGTGCAACGCTCCAAGGGTAAGGCTCCCCAGCGTGGCAGTATCTCTGCGGTGGGCAGCGTCCACTTCTCCGCCTCCAGGCGTGCGATGTTCGCGGCACGACGCTCGGCGCGTTCCAGGTCGGGAGTGGGCAGCAAGGCATTGAAGCGGCCCAGGGTGGCGGCAAACTGGTCGAAGCGCGTAGAGAGAAACAGCACGCACAAACCATACTGCTCCCCTTCGGGACGACCGGTATCGGCATCAATGAGCTTGTTGGCCAACGCCTCCAACAGGTTGGGCGCCGAGAGAAACTTTTGATATCCCCGACCCTGCCCCATGCCGCTTTGGAACGGCGTCACCACGAGACTGGCCGGCGCGGTGGCCAGTTGCTCGGTCATGGCGACGCGCCCGACTTCGATGGCTTCTTGCGCAGCGGAACCCACGGGGCCGGGGTTGGTAGTGACCGTCATTCCGGCCAAGCGCTCTTCCGTTTTGGCGATTTCAGTACTGGCCAGGCCTTTGGCTTCATCCAGTCCCTCGACCCACTGTGTGGCCTCGCTGGGCCACTGCATGGTGACCGACGTCCAGGTCATGGCTGCTGGCCGGATGGTGCAGTAGGACGGGCGTCGAGGTTGGGAAACATCTCGTTGGTTGGCCAGGCCCGCAGTTCATTGCGGTAGGTGCGCCAGGCGAGTTCCGTGCTGAGCGCGGCCGGGTCGGCATCCAGATGCTTGTCGATCTCTCTGCCCGCCCAATGCAGTTCATTTTCGATCCACGACCGTTCTCGACGGCTTTGAATCACCAAATCGCGTGCGGCATCGAGCACCCAAACGAGACCATCCCAGAGATAGGCCGCACTCGGTCGCGGCAAGGTCGTCAACTCGGGCGGCAACTCGCCCGGCAGCGAGTACAGCACCTCGGCGCCATCGGTAGTCTGATACACCGGACCACGGAAGTCTGGCACGACCACCCACGCCCCATCCCTCCAGACCACCACCTCCCCGTCCCCGGCTTCGGGTGGTTCTTCCAACGTGGCGCCCGCTGGGAGACCGCAACCACAGCTGACATAAGTTTCGTGTTGGCCGAGGTATTCGGCAGTGTTTTCACTGAAGGTGTAAACGTCGATCCAACCACTTTCATCAAAAAAGCCATTCACTAAAGTCGGCATCAGTACGCCCTGCAAATGTAGTTGTACGCCACGTTGCGCATACGGGTTTCTGTACTCACACGGACGACGGCTGAAGGATTGAAAACGACTGAGCGGTAACCCGTTGTAGTGACTTGCGGTGCAGCCGGCGTGATGGCCGTGCCGTAATTGCCACCCGTAAATACGCCAGTCGCGGTGTTCACCAGTAACGTCGAGTCGTCGTCTTGCAGGACGAACTCGCCCGTCATGTTTTGCAGCGTGTCGAGTTGAAGGCTCAACACGGGGCGCCCATAGTCGGGGTCGATTCCGCGCCCGCCATCTAGACCACGAATCGACTCGGCGCGCATGTCGGGCAGGATGCCGCTGGGATACACAGCTGCCAATTCCGGGAACCCGGCGACATTGAACGGCTGCCCCCCCATCAAGAAGCATTTGTCGGGCGGCGTAGCGGTTGGCCATGGAAACGGCACGCCGACAGGGACGGAAAATATGGCAGCAGGGTCAAAGTTACTGGTGTCCCAGCCCGTTACCCATTCACTGAATACATATCCCTCTGGGGTCTGCACACCGCCACGGGTGTAAGTTGTACCGGTGTTATAGCCGATGATTTGTTGCCAGAGGGTGTCTTGACTGACCGCAACCAGCATGGGGGAGAATTGACACCCTTCTGGAACGTTCGGGCCGGGGTTCACCCGGTAAATGCCCACAGTGGTGATTGTGTTTAGATCGGTGCCGTCGGGAAGGACAATCCCCCCGTGACCGATGCCATAAGCACCTGTGAGCAATACATGGCCTGGTGTGTCATCTTGGGGAGAGGTTTGTTTAACCAGATCGGTTGAGTCCCAGGTGCTTTCCCATTCGCCCCAAACTCCGGCAGTCAAGGCCCGGCGGTGTAGGGTGTGGTCGGCATTCCCATAAATCTCCTGGAAGGCGTATTGACCTGGTGTAATCGCCGAGACGCGAACCCAACCCTCATAGATCCCGCCTCCTGGGCCTCCCGTACCATTGCTGACGAAATAGAGGGCCGTCACCGCGTTCAGGCCACCGATGTCAACATCACTGACCGCATAGGCGGCCCCGCCCCAGCCAAATGCTCCGACCTTCATCAGCACATCAGGCGTTGCATCGTGGAGATCGATTTGAGCATCCAAGTAGGCGGCTGAACCGAGTGCATCCAGCTCGGTGTCGATACCGACCTTGACCGCGTGCAACGCAGCAGTTGTGGCCAGAATCTCGCTGCTATTCGACTCCGGGTCATCGCTTTTTGCATTCGGCAGATTGCCCAGGTCGACATCGTCTTTGGTGGTGGCACGAGCCCGCAAATCTGGATAGTCGCCACTGCGCGCCGCGAAGTGCTGAATCAACGCTCCAGCTATCGGTTCAACGGTACTGCGCAGGTCGGTGATTTCGGTGGAGCTGAGGACGGTGGCCACCGGCACCAAGTAGTGCACCACCCCGTTGGTGTCGACAAAGTCCACCAGGTCGTCGCCGTAGCTGGCGGCCAAAACCACGTTCACGTCGCTCAATTCACCTTTCAGCGAAATGTCGTACCACAAGGTGAAGGGAAACGCCGGCGGCGTGATGAATCCGCCGGCAGGCTGATGGACGGCCAAACCTTCCACGTAGGCGATGCCCGGCTGAATCGTGAACTGTTCGTTCTGATAGACCAGCGCCAGGCTGTCGCCAAAGAAACAGGCTCGCCCGAACATGTCGCGGTTGCTCAGGCGCTCGCGTTCGTCCATGCCCGCCATGCGCACGGTGAAGTCAGCCTGCCAGGTGTCGGCGTTGATGGTCAGCTCGGTGACCGACTGCGCGCCGTCGAATACCAGCATCATGTTGCGGGTGATGTTGTTGCCGATCTGCTGGTTCGGAATGTTTTTGCGCTTCTGCTGCACCGGCGTGTAAGCCGCGGCTAACAGCACGCCTTCAGCGGTTTCCAGGCCCAGCCAGTTGAAGTCCCAGTCGCCGACATTGGAGCCGATCATGCTGCTGTAGACCACTTGGTTGGGGTCCACGTAGCCGCCTTTGGTGATGTCCGTTTCGTACATCATCTGGTCCGGCGGTGGTTTGCCGGCATAGCGGTCCACCGGTGTGGTTGGGTCCTGCCCCGGCACCAGGGCGTAGAGAAACTTACTCACGACCAGGACTTCCTGAGCGGCTTGCTTCTCGGCAATCAGGTTTTCACCGGCGATGGTTATTGCGGCCATGTGGCTTCCTCGTAACTGGCAATCAGGGTCTGCTGGTCGTCGTTGAACTCCACCGCGAACACCCGCAGGTTATCCAGCGGGGTCACGGTCAAAAATGCGTAGCGGCGGCAGGTGCGGCCGTAACTGCGGAGCAGCACGCGCAGCAGGTCCGAATGCAGTGCACTCTGTTCGTCAGTGATTTTCACGAAGACCACGTCCCAGTCGCGGCCCTCCATGCGTTCCTGAATCTCGACTCGGCCGACGCCCAGGCGCATCAGAATCCTTTTCAGACCCGCCGTACTGCCCGCGTCCACGGCGTTGATGTAGGCGTGCTTGATCCGCAGGCGGTACAGGCTTTCCTCTTCCCCCGGGAAGCGGGTGATGTCGCGCTGCCAGGCGAGCAGGTCGAGCAAAGACAGGGGGCAGATGTCGGGGTCGATCTGGTGCAGCGGCCAATTCAGCCAGCCCTCGACGTTGGCCCACCAGGCCTGCGCGGCGCCTTTGAGCTTGGCCAGCTCCGGTCCGTCGAGCCAAAACGGCAGTTTGAGGTTAAACACCGGGCACCACCTCCAGCGTCTGAATGCGGGGAATGTTCAGGTCGGACACGATGTCGAGGTTGTCGAAGTGCAACGAGTCGAGTTCGGGGAATTTTTGGTGCAGCTCTTCGCCCAGACGGCTGAAGGAAAATCGCGACTGGGGATAGGTCAGCGTGGGCTGATAGTCGGCTTGGGTGCTTTCCCGAAAGGCCGTGCGGATGAACATTTCGACATCGGCAAACAGCTTGTCGGACTGCTCCACCGGCAGGTTCAGCACCGGCCACAGCGTCACGCGGATGTCATGCAGGGTCTCGGGCATGGCCATGACCAGCATGTCGTCGCCGTGACCATGGTTGCCCTGGTCGCGGATGTAGTCGTTGATTTCTTCCAGGTAGCTGTCCGCCGGCACGTTGGCTTCAAACAGCACGAAAGCATTGGCACTACCGGGGCCGCGTGGGGCTTCGTGTTCGAAGTACACACCGTCCGGTTGTACGCCGGGAAAGGTGGTGATGAGCGCGCGATAAACCGCGTCGGTGTTCCACTGGTTGATGGCCGAATACTGGTTGCGCGTGCGCAGTCGAAGGTCTTCGTCCGACTCCTTGTCGGTGCCTGGTACGGTCATCCAGCCGTCCAGGTTGACCACGTTGACGATGCCCGGTACCGGCTCCGGCAAAATGGCGTAGTAACCAGGTGCCAGGTTGTAACCGCTGCCCGGTTCGGCGGCGATGGCTGGAATCAGGATCTGGGTGAGGCCGTCGGTAAAGGTGCCTGGCAGACTGGTTAACAGCTCGTACACATGCCCGTTGATGGCACCGGACTGGACCCGTGTGCCGGCGGCAACTTCCAGCGTGCCGACCGGGCTGGAGCGGGTGAACAGCAGATTGCCTTCGGTTTTGGTGGCGCCCATGGGCTCAACCTGTACCGCCCAGGCGAGCATTTCCAGATACTCACCTTCGGCAGTTTTGACGTAGGCGTTGGGCAGCGAGACTTCAACCATAAAATCGATGAACCACATCACAGGCTCGGTCACGATGGCGGTAACGACCCGCCAGAATGGTGACCAGGCACTGGTATTGCTCAAGCGGCTGCCCTGTTCGGCGATCTCGCTTTCCCACGCGGCTTGCAACTCTTCCTGCGTGGTCGGAATGCCGGCGTCGGCCAACGCCTGACGAAAATCTACGTCGCTCAAAACGCCACCTCGATGTTGCCAAATTTAATGGTGTCGGCCTCGATCAAGTACTGGCCGTAACCCGGTTGAGTGATGCGCGCCGTACCTGGCACCAGTCGTTCGTCAGCCTCGACCATCAGCTCCAGCTGCTGAATGCAGTCACGCTGACGCAGGCTGTTGCGTTCGGCGATCAAGGTCACCAGCAGGCCGCTTTCCCGAATCATGTGGGCGATGTCCTGGGCGATGCTGGCGCGGTCCTCGATCTCCATGGGCTGGTTGGATGGATCGAACACCAGGTCGTTGGCACTGATCAGCAAGTCGACGTATTCGCTCATCCGGCGGCCATCTCCAGCATCTTGTCGAGCTCGTGCTGCGACAGGGGTTGGCTGGTGTGGATCTCGATCTTGCCAATCTGCGTGCCCTTGTTCTGGGTCGTGTTGTTCTGGAACGACTGCATCAAGCCACCGGTGGGAACCTCACTGGGGCCGGCAGGTAGCAAGCTAGGAATGGCACCGTTGATGGTCTGCTGTGCCTTGGTGGCCATGTTGGCCTGGTCGGCGGCCTGCATCGCCTCGGGGACTCCGGGCACTACCGCTCCATTGAGTGCTTCGGGCGTACCTGGGCCTGTTGCGGCGCTCAGGGCTTCAGCAGTGCCCGGGGCGGTCGGCGTCGCAAAGCGGGTTTCGATGTTGATGCCAGGAATCTGATTCAGCAGTTCGATCAAGCCGTTGGCCGCGTCTCCCAGCAGGTCGAACACCGACAGGTCGCTCCAGGCAGTGGTGAACGCGCTCCAGGCATCGCTGGCCAGCGTGCCGAACGCGGCAAGCCAGCTGCTCAAGGCCTGGAATTGTTCATTCAGCCAGGTGAACGCGGCACTGTTGAGCAGCGCCGCCGTCCATTCATCCCAGTAGTAAATGGCTGCAACAATGACAGCGACCAGGGCGACGATGCCGGTGACGACCAACCCGATCGGGTTGGCCAACAGGGCCGCATTCACCAGCCAGATGATCCCTTGCCAAATCATCATGGCGGCACTCACGGTGCCCATGCCGATGGCCATGACGCCAAGCAGCGTGACGTACAGGGCTCCCCAAACGATGTTGGACATCACCGCCGCCTTGGTCAGAAGCCAGCCCATCCGGAAGATCTTCTGAATGACGATGAAACCGACCATCACCGTGCGCGCCATCCCCATGCCCAAGGTGAAGAGCGCGACGGCCGCCACCAGCGCAATGACGCTGAGCACGGTCATGCCAATCACTTTGGTCAGGTGGGGGAACAGCTTGGTCCACTTCAGAATTTTCGCGCCGCCCTCGGTGAGCATCTTCAGCAACGGCGTGAGCGCGGGGCCGATCAGTTGACCAAACGCAATGTTCAGCACCTCTATCGTGCTGGCAAATTGTGCCCAGGGATCAATCATCGCTTCGGCCATGGTCTGGGCTTGCTCCATGCCCTTGACCTGGCCCAGGGCGTTCAAACTGTCGGCCAGGCCATCAGTGTCGGCCATCAGCAACTTGATCATGCTCACGGCTTCGTCGGAGCCAAAGGCTGCTTTCAAGGCGTCCGACTCAGCCACATCCAAGGTGTCGCCGAACTTGCCTTTGATTTTTTCGAGGATCTGCAGGACGGGCAGCATGGCGCCCTGGGCATCGGTGAATTTCAAACCGAGCTTGCCTTGAGCTCCCCCAATACCGGCCAAAAAGGACTTGTACTGGGTACCGGCCTCGCCACCGCTCATAGTGGCTTGCAGCGTGCCGAGGATCGCCATTTGCTCGTTCAAGCTAATGCCGGCAGCGGTGGCGTTGGCACCGACGGAGGTAAACGCGTCACTCATCCCCTGCCCCGTCGTCTTGAACATTTTCACAGCGGTCGCCGTGACACCGGTCAGGTTCTCGACCCAATCGCCTTTACCCATGGCGTCGGCTTGATCTTTGAAGATGCCGTACATGGTGCCGACGTAGTTGGTGATGGTCGCGGCATCGGCCTTGGTGGCTTTGGCCAGCACGTTGGATGCATTGGTAAAGGTGGCCAACTGGGTGCCGGTGAGCCCGGCAATGGCGCTCTGAATGTCGTAGGCCGAGCGAACAAAGGCCTGGGCGTTTTCACCGTAATTGATGGCGAACTCCAGGGACTTCTGGTTGAGCAGATCCAGGCTTTCGGCGGCAACGCCGAGTGACTTCACTTCGCCCAATGCCCGCTGCTGGTCAATCGCGGGGCCCATGGCCGCCTGCAACGCGTAGCCGGTGGCGACCATGCCGGCGGCCCCCACTCCCATCTGGGTGAGGCCCTTTTGTGCGCCGCTGGCCAAGTCAGTGAAACTGGCGTTCACCTTGTTCAGCGGGCCGGTGATCATGTCGGTTAGCGCAACGATGAAATTGAGCTTGGCGCTGTTGTCAGCCATGAAACTCTCCGTTGACCAGGTGCTGGCCGGTTACCCTTTGAACGCCCGGGAAATGCCGTTGGCGATGGCGATTTCCATACGGCTCCAATACTGGTCGTCCAGCCACTTGGCGGTGCCCATGTTGTCCGTGGTCGGCTCTTCACCCGGTAGCCAGCGGTCGACCAAGGCCATCAGCTGGCCCAGGGCGTTTTCGTTTAAGCGCTCGGCGCGGGCGAGCGCTTTTTTACGTTGATCTCAATGTCCGGGGTGTATTCCTCCAGCAGTGCGCCGGCCAGTTGCAGGGTAATCACCGGATTGGCTAGCAGCGGGCGCAGGCTGGCCAGCTGTTCCTGCTTGACGGTTTGGGTCAGCAGATTGTTGGCCGGTGCCACTTTGTTGCTCGGCGTCAGGTGGTTGAAGTACTTGCTCACATCGACCGGATCGAGGGCGAAGGTGAATTCGTTGTCGCCGACTTCCAGGGTGATTTCGCGTCGTTCGCTCATTGCTCAGTTCCGTTTATTTGAAGTGCTTAAAAGTGCGGTCAGACGCCGCTCCAGGTTCTCTTCCAGCTTGCTCAGCGCCTTGTCCAGGTGCTCATTGCGCACGTACTCCTCGGCGATCTTGATGCGGAACTCCAGGTGCTCGCGGCGGGCGAAGCTGATTTGCCGGAACAGGTACACCTGGAAGCCCAGCACGCCGGTCACCAGCAAGTCAGTGAGCAGCAGCATCACGCTGACGCTGGCGGGGGAAAGATCCATCAGGGTCTCCAGTTACCAGGGCCGCCAATGCGCACGGCCATCGAGTGGTATGCGCAAGGGCTGGGCTTGATCATCCGAGCAAGCCTTCGATCTCGCTTGGGTCGAGATACGGCACGCCATTGATGCGGATAAAGTCCGGCGACGTGACGTCGAACGGCACCTTGTGCACGCTCTTTTCGCCACCCTTGGGATCGATGTCGAGCAGGTTGGATACCTTCAGCTTCAGGCCGAAGGCCTCCACCCGGAGCTCCTCACTGGGGGTCTTGGCAAAGAACACGCTGTCGAAAGGTTCCAGGGCTCGAAAGCTGCCTGCCTGGCGGGCCGCGTCGATCAGCAAAGAGAAGTTGCCGCTGTCCAATTCCATCTCGCCGCTGGCCGACACGTCGCCGTCCACATGGCCATCCGGAACGCCGCCGGTTTGTGCCACAGCGGTGTTATCGGTGATATCCAGGCTGATTTTTTCGACGTGAATTTGCAGATCGCCAATGTTCACATCGAAGTTTTTGCCGCCAATGCGCGCACCCATGGGTTACTCCTCTTCGCCGTTGGACAGGTCCAGGGCGATGTATGCCGTCAGGTCTTTCGGGCAGTTGTAAGGGGTCACCGTGAAGTAGATTTCCACGGCTGTTTTGCTCTTCCAGAAGATGGTCACGTCACCGTCTTTGGGCGATTCGATCTCGCCGGGCTGCACTTGGCCGTTCACCGTGACGGAGCGCGCCATGTCGCGCAGCGGGCGCATGAATGCAGACGTCGCGGTGGCCATGCTGTTGGGCGTGTTGTTCAACCGGCGATCCGCGACCCGCTGGATCAGCAGCACCTGGATGCGGCGCGAGGCCTTGTCCACGATGCGCAGGTACTCGATCACCTGAAAGTCGGAGCCCGGCGCGTCCAACGTATTGCCGTCGGCCCAGAACACACCCGGGTAATCCGGGTAGGTTTGCGACACGGAAAAACGGGCCTTATCCAGCTCGGCGCGCACGCTGCCCGGCAATGGCACGCCGGCGGCATCGACGGGCACCGGCCCCAAACCCTGCAACGGGCCGGAGGCAACCCGCATAGGACTGTCGGCAATGCTGACGATGGCGTTGGCCAGGCGACCAGCTAGGACGCCCTGGTCATTGCCGTGCAGTTGCGGCACGACCATGACCCGTTGAGCGGCCACGCCGGCGGTGATAGCGCGCTGGGCTGTCAGGTAGGTCGACCAGTCTTCGGGGATACGCGGGGCCGGTGTTTCCCCTTCGGTGGTTTGAACCGCCTTGGGCGTCGCACGTGGGCTTTTCGCGGAGGTGTCCGGGTCCTTGGACACAGCGGCAGTTTTCAACGGGGGCTCCGGCTCCGGAGTAATGTCGATGCCCCTGGTGGCGGCCATGAAGAACACGCGGCGCCCGTACACGTTGGTAATTTCCGTCGCTTTGTCTTGCATCGCCGTTAGCTCGGCACCGGTGGTCACCGGCGTGGTGATGATCACGCCTTCGACCGAAACACCGGCTTGCTGGGCTTTGTCCAGGGCTTCGGCCCAGTCACCGTCCGGGGCAATCGGGGCCGACATACAGGCCCAGCGGTCACCGCCATTCAATTGCGCGGCGGCAATCTGGGTTTTCAGATCGGAGGCATCGACCCCCAGTTCGACATCGAGGTCGCTTTGGGTATTGAGCGCGACCAGCTCGCCGACGTTGGCGGACGCCGGACCGATGAACAGAAAGTAACGCTCGATCTCCGTCACCGGGCCTTGGCCGAGGTTCAGGTTGTTGACACTTACTTTGCCAAGAGCCATGGAAGGGGCCTCTATCGCGGTGAATTAAGGATTTGTGGAATGAGGTAGGTCACCAGCTCGTTGACCTCTTGCTGGTTGGCTATGCCGAAGAATTCGCGGCCTGGGAGTTTGATGTCCCACTTCGCCGGGCCGGGGTCGTCGCCCTTGAGTAAACGGATCAACAGGCCGGCCTGGTCGTAACTCAGGTTCGCCTCGATCCACGCCACACCGGGTCGCATAAAGCGGGGTTTGCGGCGCTTTTTGTCCGGGTTCTGAACGGCACGTTTGTAGCCCAGCACCCGCAGGCGTTTGGCCTGAAAACGGGTGGCCATGAGGGTGTTTTTGCCCTTTTGCCGGCTCAGTTGGTCAGCACCGCCACGCAGGGTCATGCCGGCGTTATGAACGCTGGCGATCATGGCGGTTTTGGCGTTGCCCCAGCCCACTTCGGCGGCGTTGCCGACCAGGCGCTTGACGCCCATTCTTTTGGCCAGGCCGGTGAGCATGCGTTTCTTCTGCCCTTGCTTGCGAAACTTGCGGGGCTGGAAAGGACTGTCGTTCAGGTCGCTCTGTTTGCGCACACGCTGCCGCCATTGGCTGCGCAGACGCAGGCCAACGCGGTTCATCAAGCGCGCTTGTAATTTGGGCGGCAGGCTGAGCATGGCCAGCTGGGTTTGAACATCCAGCATGCCCTCGACGGTCAGGCTGATGGCTTGTTTACGCGCCATACAGCACCTCCCCGCGCTCAGCAATCCAGAGGTCGAACGGTTCGAGGGCCCAGGTGGTCCCGAAGGCCTCGAACTCGCCGTCCGGCGACTCGGTCAGGTGCAGCGGTTCGATAAATTCGACAGTGATTTCCACGTCCGACGCGTCCGGGTCCATCTGTTCAATATCGAAGGTCGGCGCCGGAAGTTCATCCAGGTGGCGGTCGGGATCGTTGTTCACCAACCAGGTGCCCAGCAAGGCCATCAGCCGCGCCGGTTGCTCGGTAAAACGCTCCAGGAAGATCACAGCGCGGTAACGCATGTCGCCCATGTGCAAGCCGAGTTCTTCAGGCTTCCAGACCAGCGTCAAGTTGACCTGCTCCGCGCAACTTTCCAGCTGCTCGGCGACCACCACGCGATGTTCGATCAGGTACTTGGTCAGGGCGCGGAGCTTTTCCATCAGAGAAGTTCCGCGGTGACACGCCCACGGCCTTGCAGAACGCGCACGGACTGCTGGCTGTAGGACAGAAAAAGCTCGTGTCGCTCCGGGGCTTCTTTGCCCAGGTTCTCGGCGCTCTCGCGGCGGTTGACCGTGGCGAACTGCTGGAGCAAAAAGGACTTGGCGCGGCAGTACGCGGCACGCCGGTAGCTGGCCAGGTAGAAGCTTTCCAGCTCCATGCCGGAGCCTTCCAGGTACTTGTAGCCCATGTCCTGCCATTCGGCTTTTCGCTTGGCCAGGTCCAGGTTGACTTCACCCATGGCGAGCGTCAGCCCCTCGACCATCATCTCCGGCAGGTACTCCGCCGGCAGACGATAGGACGCCTGGAATTCGGCCAGCTCAAGGTCCGGCCAGAAACCGTCGTTGGGTATTGTGCAATCCACCAGGGTGGTCGGCTTGCCGCCAAAACTCATGTGCTGACCTCCTCGGTGGGTTGTTACGGAATAGATGCGGGGGTGACTGCGTTAGGCGGTTGGCACAGGGCCTTCACCTCGGCAGGCCCCCGCTGGGGGGGTTAGTCGTTTATTCGGTACCGGATTTTTCGTCGGCTTCCTGCTTGCGCAGGGCCTTGCTGGCCTCATCCATCCGGGTCTTTACACCGATCTCGGGGTACAGCTCATTGGCCCGGTAAAAGTGCGCGCAGGCTTTGGCCCAGCGCTTGTCTTCCATGGCGAGGATGCCCAGCAGCTTGTGGTAGCGCGCCGGGATCTTCTCGAACAGCTCCCACGAAGCGGCCGGTGCCGGCAGTTCGCGTGGATCGCCATCACGGGGCTCGCGGTGGCCTGGCCACTGACCGTCCACGCGCAACAACAGCTGGGACAGGTACGGTTCCGGGTTGCGCTGGGCTTTGTGCTGCGCCTCGGCCCACTCGACCACCGTGTCACCCACGAAAGTGGGGATGTCTCGACGGAAGCGCTCCGGCATGGCCTGGCCCTGCTCGATGGCAAAATCCGCCAGCTCCAGTGCCTGCTCAAACTGCTCGGTGTCGAACAGCCAGACCAGGACCTGCATCAGCACCAGGTTCGGGTGGTTCAGACCGGATTCGCGGTAGCGCTGCACGTACACCAGGTACTTGGGCAACAGCTCGTCGCGCTTCAAGCGCTGGCGAGCCTCCAGCGAGTTCAGCTCCGACAGTCGGCCGCAATCCTCGGCCAGCGCCGCGTTCATCAACGCCAGGTGTTTTTGGGCGTTGGCCGGTCCCGCCAAGGCCGTGGCCGAGGTGTAGGGTTTTGGGTCGGCTATCGGCCCCTGCTCAAGCAGGCGCTTTTTGTGATTGAGGGCGAGGCTCATGGCGCAGGTGCCTCCGGCACTGTGACGGTGACGAACTCAACGTTGGCCGCTTCGATGCCGGCGAACTTGCCCAGTTGCTCGACCACATAGCCCTCATTGCGCGCGTTGTAGTCTTCAACCTGCGAGCGTTTCGGGTTCTGGATGATCTGGCGGCGCCAGCTGCTGTCCTGGAAATAGATCGACAGGTTGTCCCAACTGGTGACCACCACGCCCTTGCTTGGAAAATGCGGGCAGGTGAACGACGGCAGACCGCCATAGGTGGCGATCACCTGGGCCATCTCGATGCGTTCTTTTTCTGTCGGCTTGTCGCCTTGAGCGGCGTACAGCTTGCCCTTGTCGTAGGCCAGCAGGTCGCGCCCGATAATGGCAACCAGGTCGCCACCGTCACGGAACTCCTCGTCGATCATCAAGGACACGTCGAAGACCAGGGCGTCCAGGTTGGCGTAATCGCCGCCGACACCGATCTGGATTTTTCCAGCTGTCGCACCCTCGACCAGGATCTGTTGCGGGGCTTGCTCGCGAACGATCTGCATCCAGCCTTTGTTGACGTCCTGCAACAACGGATTGGCTGTGCGGTCGGTGTTGGGGGCAACGCTGGTGCCGTTCCAACCGATCATGATGCGGTCGAGGCCGATCTGCTTTTGCACGGCGGCGGCGTACTTCTGCGCAAAGTCGGGGAACTTGGACCAGGCGTCGATGGTGGCGTATTTGAGCGCCACGTCGCTTTGGGTGTCGAACAGCTCGTAACCAATGCCATCGAGTCCCAGCACGTCACGGGCGACCCGGTCATTGGTGGCCGTATTGATACGACCCGTGACCGTGCCGTTGACCCCGATCATGACTTTTTCGCCCTTGATCTCGGTCACTGCCAACACGTTGATGCGTTGCAGGAAAGCCGAACTCAGGGTGATTTTTTCATTCAAGGTCTGCGCATGGGTCGGCGTGACGTTGAATTCTTCATGGACCGACGCCACGGCATAGGTCGATGCAATCGCCAGGGCCAGGGTGCTGAATTTCAAGCGGGCATTATCGCTAAGCTTCATCAGTAGATGCCCTCTGGCTGGTCACTCACGGCACCGGTGGTGAGGGGCAGCGCTTGCCCCTTGCCCTGGTTCAGCGCGGTGTTGAATTGTTCGGTGAGTGTGTCCATCGAGCCTTTCAGGCTGTTGAACTGCTCGACGGTGAGGCCGGTGGGCTGATCGCCCGTCTTGTCAGTGGTGAGCGCGGTGTCCGGCTCGTTCGGCTTCTGCGTGGCAAAGGTGGCGGCGCTCGTTTCCAGGCTGGTGGCCACGGTGCCGAGTTTGTCCACCGCAGCGGCAAAGGCCTGCACGGTTTTTTGATCCATGGGGGTGTTCTCTTCTGTGGGGTGTGCGGGGAAGTCGGTGTCGCCCTTGCCCCGGAGGACCGCGAATGCACGGGCAAAAAACGACAGGGCCGCCGCTTCTTCGCTGTCGCCCACGGTCAGGTCGTCCAGCGGTTCCAGGTTGGCAAAGTAGTTGCCGGCTTCAGCGCGGCTGGAAAAGTGCAGCGCTTCGGTACCAAGGCTGGCCGGGTTGTCCGTCACTGCCATACCGCGCAGGTAGGCTTTGCCGGTGTCGGCGAAGTTCGGCTGAATCTCGATGCTCGAAAACAGCACCTGGTCAGCTTTGTTCAGGCCGAGCAAGCGGTCGTTGGGCTGGAGCTTGGCGAACAGCGCCACCTTGCCGCCGGCCACGTCCTCGGCTTTCACCTCGGCAACGGTGCCCAGGCTGCCAAAATAGCGAATGTGCTCGTACCAGATAGTTGCGGTGTAAGTGGCCGGGTCGTAAGCGCTGGCCATGTCGCGCAGGTCCTGGGCTTCGATGGTTCGGCCATCAACGGTTTTGCCGCTGGTGGCGACACGTTTCCAGTCAGAAACAAGGGTGCGGGGCATGGGGCAAAGTCGCTCGATTCGGTGCAGTGGCCGCCACGATAGGCAGCTGCGCCAGCCCGAACAAACGGTTCCATTGCGCGAAAATCCTATATTCAGGAAATAGGATTGAGCAGGAATTTAAGGGCGGGTTTGTGAGGGGGGAGCTGCATAAACTGCGGCTCATGCCCTACTTACCTGAAGTCAAAGACGCGGCCAGAAAGCTCTATTTGCGCCGCTACAAACCCCGCGAGATACAGGCGCAACTCAAGCTGCCTAACATCCGGATTGTGTACTACTGGATTGCCAAGGGCAGTTGGGATGAACTGCTGACGGACGAGGAACCACTGACGGCGGTCAGCCGGCGCATCACCTTGATTCTGGAGAAGGTCGAGACGCTGGAAAAAAAGGAACTGGACGAGCTCGACCGGCTGCTCAGCGTGCGCGAGCGCTTGCAAAAGCAGGCGGTCAGACCGCCCCCCGGCACTGCTGCGGATCTGCCCGCCGGTGCCGATGGTGAGCGGCGAGCGCCTGGGGATAAGTCCAGCCGTCGCGACGCCGACGGCCCTGGGAAGAAGAAACCCAAAGCGCCAAAGAACGACATCAGCCACCTGACCGAGGTGGACTTTCTCGACAAGTTCACCAGCAAGCTGTTCGGCTATCAAAAAGAGTTGTTCGAGGCCAAGCAAAACCCGCTGACGCGGCGCATCCGCAACGTGCTGAAGGCTCGCCAGACCGGCCTGACCTACTACTTTGCCGGCGAAGCGTTCATGGATGCGGTGCTGACCGGTGACAACCAGATGTTCCTGTCCGCCAGCCGTGCCCAGTCCGAGATTTTCCGCAACTACATCATCAAGTTTGCCCGCGAGTGGTTTGGCCTGGAGCTGACCGGTAACCCGATCATCCTCAGCAACGGTGCCGAGCTGCGGTTCCTAAGCACCAACAGCAGCACCGCCCAAGGGCACCATGGCCACGTCTACGTCGACGAGTACTTCTGGATTCGCGATTTCGACAAACTCAACACCCTGTCGGGGGCCATGGCCACCCATAAGAAGTGGCGCAAAACCTACTTTTCCACGCCCAGCGCGGTCAGCCATCAAGCGTATCCGTTCTGGACCGGCGATGCCTTCAAGCGTGGCAAACACAAGAAGGCCAGTCTGCCGTTCCCCAGCGAAGCCGAGCTACGCCAGGGCGCGCTGTGCCCGGATGGGCAGTGGCGCAAGATCATCACCATTCACGATGCCATTGCCGGCGGCTGCGATCTGTTCGACCTGGAACAGCTGCAACTGGAAAACTCCGATGACCAGTTCGACCAGCTCTACCTGTGCAAATTTATCGACAGCACGCAGAGCGCCTTTGCCCTGGCAGATCTGGAGCGCTGCTATTCGGATCGCTTGCTGTGGACCGACTACGACACGGACCCGAAGGCGCTACGGCCATTCGCCAACAGCCCGGTGTGGGTCGGTTACGACCCCAGCCGCACCCGCGACGATGCCACTTGCGTGGTGGTCGCGCCGCCCCTGGAGCAAGGTGGCAAGTTCCGGATTCTGGAGAAGTACTCCTGGCGCGGGCACTCGTTCACCTACCAGGCGGCGCAGGTCAAAAAGATCACCGAGCGTTTCAACGTCCAACACATTGGCATCGACATCACTGGTGTGGGGTATGGCGTGTTTGACCTGGTGCGCGATTTCTTCCCACGCGTGACGCCGATCCATTACAGCCTGGAAACCAAAAACACCCTGGTACTCAAAGCCCAGGACACCATTCAAGGGCGGCGGATCGAATGGGACGCCGACTGGAACGACATCGCTTCGGCCTTCCTGACGATCAAGCGCGGTGCAACCAACAGCGGCCAGATCACCTACAGCGCCTCGCGCACCGACGCCACCGGTCATGCCGACATCGCCTGGGCGGTGATGCACGCACTGGCCAACGAACCTCTCAACGTAAATAAAAAGCGGCGCAGCCGCTGGTCAACCCTAGAAGGCAGCCATGAACGAACTCGAACAGCACAATCCCCAGCCTCACAAAGTGCAGGCGTTCAGCTTCGGTGCGCCGGAGTCGGTGCTGACCAACAACGTCGGCGAATACCTGGGCGTGTTCTCGACCAGCGACGGGCGGGTGTACGTGCCGCCCGTGTCGCGCACCGGGTTGGCCAAGCTGCTGCGAGCCAACGCCCATCACGGCACCATTCCGCGCTTCAAACGCAACATGCTGCTGCGTGACTTCATCCCCTCGGCCGGCTGTAGTCGGCAGACCATGGGCCGTGCAGGGTTGGACTTCATGGTGTTTGGCGATGCGTTTTTCCTGCGCATCCGCAACGTCATCGGCCAGGTGATTGAGTTGCAGCACTTACCGGCGATCAACATGCGGCGCAAAGTCGGGGGCGGTTTCATGATGTTGTTGCCCAATGCCAAGGAGTTGCACTTTGAAGAGGAGGAAGTGGAGCACGTCATGGATTACGACGTGGAGCAGAATATTTATGGGGTGCCCGATTACCTGGGCGGCATGCACGCGTTGCTCTTGAACGAATCGGCTACTTTGTTTCGCCGCCGCTATTACAACAACGGTGCGCATGCTGGATTTATCTTTTATACGAATGACCCTGACTTGTCCGAAGAGGACGAGGCGAATTTAAAGAGCCAGATTCAAAGCGCCAAAGGTGTGGGTAACTTTCGCTCGATGTTTGTGAATATCCCCGGCGGTGCGGAAAAAGCCATTCAAATTATTCCGATTGGGGATGTAGCCACCAAAGACGAGTTCGAGCGGATCAAGAACATCACGCGTAACGACGTAATTGCCGCCTGGCGAATGCACCCTGCCCTAGCTGGCGTGATACCGGAGAACGCAGGTGGGTTTGGGGATATCGAAAAGATCGACAAAATCTACACCAACAACGAGATTCGACCAATTTGCCAGCTATTCCTCCAAGTTAATGAATGTTTGAGGGCTGACCGCCATATTGCCTGGGCGGAATCCGTGTCTGCCACCTGACGACACCATAATTAGTATCTGAAGAGCCACACAACTACCAGATGTTGTGTGGCAAAATAGCCCCCTGTGAATACGGTGGGTGGGGCTATGCGGATTTACTGTAAGGAATGTGGCGAAAAAGGTCGGATCGCTTCGCGTGAAGAATTGTCGCTAGAGTTTGCCAGGCTCTATTGCCAGTGCCTGTCTGTCAGTTGTGGTCACACTTGGGTGGCCAACCTCACGTTTTGCCATACCCTCAATCCATCAGCGCAGGTGGTTGATCGTCTGCTGCTCGACCACCTGCGCAATATGCCCCGGGCAGAACAACGAGAATTGTTTGAGAGACTTGGATCGCCTGCCATTACGTAACATACAAGCCCCCGTCCCTACGGAGCCGGCGACTTGTTATATCCAATGACTTCTAATTTTTTGAAGGCTCGATCAAGATCTATGTGGACTCTCTAGACTGAAAAAGTAGCTCCGCTAATCGATATAGTTGGCACTGCTCCTCTTCGGTCAACTGTCGATGGAAACAGATCAGACGACGTTCAGTTTTCGTCAATGGATGCCATTCAATATCAGATATTTCAACCACCCCAACGTCGCCAACTGTGCGATCCAACATGCTAACTACTCCGTAAAGTGCATTATTGAATCGACGATATCGGGGCGCTAAACGGCATTAAAATGGAAAGACCATGAATCTCATGCGGGCTTTGTTACAAATTAATTCGATCTCCTCGCGGCATCGTCGGCCATGACTTGCAGGAAACGACGTATCGCTTCCTGATCGAATGGCGTGATACTTCTGAACTGCTTTACAAGGCAATCCTCCACTTCATTCAAAGCCTGTTCGGCCAAAGTCGTGCGCAAGCCATTGAGAATGTAGGGAACGTCAAAGCCGAACTGGCTCGCGACTTTGCTTAGGTAAGACGCTGTCGCATCGCTTGTTCCGGCTTCGTAGTTAGCTTGGGTTCGCTTGGCAATCCCCAGAGCTTCTGCAATCTCGTTCTGCGTCAAAGCGCAGCGCTTCCGCTCTTCCTGGAGTCGAGAGCCGATTTCTTCGGAAAGGTGCAAAATTTTTCATCTCTGATATTTACAAATGCATCTAAGTGCATCATTGTGCATCTCACACCACATGAAATTGCACGGATCTGCACTATGCCCAACAGAAGTATCACCGAGCAAGCTCGACAACAAGCGCGTGAAGCCTTAGAGCAGCGCGGTCAGAGCGCAAAGAATTTTGCAGCACTACACGACCTGAACCCCAGTACCGTATACGCGGTGCTGAGTGGACAGAGCCTTTGTCGTCGTGGGGAGGCACATCGCGCCGCCGTATTACTCGGTATAAAAGTCGGCGTAATCCCACAGTAACGGCACTGTTCAATAGGGAAAAGTAGAAGATGAAAAGCCCCATTCTAAAGACACGCAAGGAAGCTATGCGCCAGATCATTCGCAGCTACCCTGATGGACGCGAAGGCGCGGCAGCACGCTTGGGAATGAACGTCAAAAAATTTGACAACCACGCCTATGAAAGCGCGGGCTGCAGTTCGCTCAGCGATGCTCAGGTTTACATGCTGGAACAGGAGCACGGCACCTCTCATTTGCCGAACTACATTGCGCAAATGTACGGCGGGCTTTTTGTACCGGTCGCCAATCCTGAAACGCTGGATAACGTTGAGCTGTATGCCCGATCCGTTCAGGTTTCAGCCAAGCGCGGTAGCGTTGACCTAGCAATTGCCCAGGCGTTGGAGGACGGTTCGATCAATGCGGGAGAGGCCGAAATTATCCTCAATGCTCACAATCTACACATGGCCGCACGACACGCCGAAGTACTCGCAGCCATCGACTTGTATCGGGCAAAACCGGGGAAAGGCAAATGAACAACCTGCCCGCAGTACAGGAATATCAGGACACCCTTAAAGCCGCAGCGCTCATATTCCTAGAGCGGCACCGGTGCGAACACCTCGGCGACGGTCAGCAACTGTTTGACCGTACCGTTCAGCACTTGGTTGCGGATTACGACGTCCTGACTCAGACCGCCGAAAAGCTGGTGCACCTGGCCAGCAGCGAAATGTTGGCTGTAAGCAATCGACAACGAATGGATATTGCCAGCAGCACATCCACGCACACCGTCATCATCGACACTGCCACCGGCAAAGCCTGGGCAATCCCGGTCAGCCTGATCTACGAACGCATTCTTATCGCCCCTGATAACGGGCGTTTCCGCGTCACAGCTTCGTAATACCCACCCAATAAATCGCCTGTCCCACTGTATTGGGTTTGGGTGAGCTGCGCCTGAAATTGAGGTTTGACGATGGAAAACGCCATGAACATCAACGCAAAACTGACGCCCGACCAGGCTCAAGCGCTCTTGGCCAACCTGCGCGAGCGATACCGTCTCAGCCTCAATGAACTTTGGTACGCAGACCAGTACCGCCTGATTCCCGATGGCCTACGTCACGGATCGATCCTTGCCAACAGCCCCGTGATGGCTGCTCAGAAACATCTGATTGGCGCCCTCACTCATAGCCTCGGCCTTAGCCTGAAAGCAGCGAAATAACCATGAGAGACGACCTGCGTCACGACGTTCTACAGCGCATCGAGTCCGAATTCGGTCTCAAACACCGCCCCTCCACCAATTACATGCGTGGTGGGACTTGCCCGAAGTGCAACAAGAAAGAGCTGTACACCCGCTTTGACAGCCCGTGGCAGCTCATCTGTGGTCGCCAGGAGAAATGTGGCCACACATTGCATGTAAAAGAGATCTATGACGACCTATTTGAAGACTGGAGCAAGCGCGCTCCCGCTACTGAGAACGCCCCAACAGCGACTGCGCGCGCATACCTTGAGTTCGCCCGCGGTTTCAATATTTCACTAATCGGAGGTTGGTTCACACAGGATACGTACTACTCGTCCCAACATGAGGCGGGAACCGCGACGGTACGATTCGCCCTAGAGAAAGGTGGCTATTGGGAACGCCTGATCGATAAGCCCTCGCGCTTCGGCAAGATGAAGGCCCGCTTCAAGCCGGGTGAATCCTACAAAGGGGTGTGGTGGTGCCCACCGTGCGTGGACGTGCTCGAGGCGAAAGAAATCTGGATTGTTGAAGGCATCTTCGACGCGCTCGCCCTTGTGCACCACCACATTGCCGCCGTATCGGCGATGTCCTCAAACGCTTTTCCAGCGGATTCGTTGCAAGCACTTGTAGCGGCTCGCCCAGGTAATTTGCCAAAGCTGGTTTGGGCGCTTGATAACGAACCTGGTGCACACGCTTACACCAAGCGTTGGGTCCGTATGGCCCGCGAGCTAGGCTTCACCTGCGAAGCGGCCCAAATCCCACAACGGGATAACAAGAAGGTCGACTGGAACGATCTGCATCAGCGTTGGCAGTTTCTGGACGAAGGCGAGAAGCGTGATGCTCAGGTCGACAAAGACATCACTACTGCGCGGCACAATGGCGCCCTGCTGATCGCTGAGAACGCCACCGAGAAGGCCCTGGTGATGTTCGACTGGAAGCGCCGTAGCGAATTTCATTTGGAGTTCGGCAATCGCCTGTACTGGTTCAAGCTCGATCTGGAGAAGTACAACAAAGCGATTCAGGAACTCGAGGACAGCGAGCACCACGACGACCAGCAGCTGAACAACAAACAAATGCGGGCTAAGGCCATGCAGCAGTGCGGCGCGCTGCAGCGCATTGCCACCTGTAACCCGAAGGCCCTGTATTACCAAGAAAACAAACTTACCGACGAGTCCTGGTACTACTTCCGGATCACGTTCGCCCACGATGCTGCGCCGATCAAGAACACCTTCACCAGCTCACAGATCGCCTCCTCCGCAGAGTTCAAGAAGCGCCTGCTGGGCATTGCCCCGGGTGGGATGTTCACTGGCACCACCCAGCAGCTGGACGCCTTCATTGAAGAGCAAACCGACGCCCTCAAAACCGTGCAAACAATTGACTTCACCGGCTACACCCGTGAGCACAGTGCATACGTCTACGGCGACGTGGCTGTGCGCGATGGGAAAGTGTTCAAGCTGAACGAAGAGGACTTCTTCGACATGGACCGGCTGAGCATTAAAACCCTCAGCCAGTCGGTACTTCTCAACCTGAACACGGACTTGGAGAAGTTCGACACCGAATGGCTGGACATCATCTGGGAATGCTTCGGTGCCAAAGGCCTGGTCGCGCTCGCCTTCTGGTTCGGTTCGCTGTTCGCCGAGCAGATCCGACAGCACCAGAAAAGCTACCCCTTCATGGAAATCATCGGTGAGCCGGGCGCCGGTAAGTCCACGCTGATCGAGTTCCTATGGAAGCTCTGCGGGCGTATCGATTACGAGGGTTTCGACCCAACCAAGGGCACCCCAGTTGCTCGAGCACGTAACTTTGCCCAAGTCGGCAATCTGCCGGTGGTGCTGATCGAATCGGAGCGGGAAAAGACCGATGGCAGCCAAACCAAACAGTACGACTGGGACGAACTGAAAACCGCCTACAACGGCCGCAGCGTCCGCTCCACCGGTGTAAAAAACAACGGCAACGATACCCGCGAGCCTCCTTTTCGTGGCGCAGTGGTCATCGGCCAGAACCACGCGGTGAACGCATCCGAACCCATTCTGCAACGCCTGGTGCATATCGCCATGACGAAGGACGGGCAGACGCCGGCAACCAAATTGCTGGTGGAGAAACTCGAGCGCATGCCGGTCGACCGCGTCAGCGGGTTCTTGGTCAAGTCCACCATGATGGAAAACCAGGTGATGGAGAGCGTCCGCGAAAAGGGCCCCAAGTATGAACAGCAGCTGCTGGCCCTGCCCGAGATCCGCACTGTCCGGATCGCAAAAAATCACGCCCAATTGCACGCCCTAATTGACGCCCTGGTGCACGTTGTCCCGCTGAAAAAACACCAGGTGGAAGCGGCTCACACCGAGATTCAAAGCATGGCCAAGGATCGCCAGCTAGCGATCAATGCTGATCACCCGATCGTCGTCGAGTTTTGGGAGCTGTACGAGTACCTGAACAGCGCTGCCGGTGGGCTCAACCACTCTCGCAATGACGGTCTGATCGCGGTGAACCTCAACGACTTCGCCAAAGAAGCTGCAGAGAAGCGCCAGAAAGTTCCGGACCTAACCGAGCTCAAGCGGCACCTGAAAACAAGCAAGTGCCCCAAGTTTGTTGAGACCAATAGAAACGTCTGCTCGGCATGGGATACCGATGCCGCTGATAAGCCGAAAACCGTGCGGTGCTGGATTTTCCAGGCTGCCTGAGTCCACCAATGGAGAAAGCACAAATGCAAGTTCAAGTGTTCATGGGCAACGCCGGCGACGGCACGACCAGCAAACTGCAAGAGATCCAGGACCAATTGCGCGCAGCAGGACAAATCGCACCGATCATTCAAGCTGCCGCATATGCCGAAGAGGCTCTGTTACAGATTTTGGAAGTTCAAGCTGCTGGCGGTCAGCGCGAGATTCTGGTGGCTGATTGCACTCATTTGCAGATTTTGAAGGTTTTGGAATGGCGGTCATGCACTGAGGATGACCAGCGTTTCGATGACCTGGTCATTCACCTGGCGCGCCAGGATTGACTGGAAAAGAAGCGATGCCGAGGAGTTGGCCCTCCCCGACATCAACCACGACTGAGGAACAACACCATGCAAGCACTGAACCAAAGTAGTAGCGGCGGGAAGGCTACCACACCGGCGCGTCACCAGGTGGCTACCGCCGTCATTGGAGCCGCGATGATTGGCTACCTAGTACACAAGACACCTGACGCCCGCATACGGCTTGAAAACCTAACTGCTATGGCGCATGACCTTGGCGAGCTGAGTGCAAATGATGCAGCTGTGGTTGCTCAATTGCTGGCTAGGTCGCCGTCAGAGCCACTAACTACTTCTCCCATCTCGGTTTGATGAAAGGATTAATCATGATCTCTAACCCGGGCATTACTGGAACAACAATATGAAAACCCTATTCGTCCTTATGGCCCAGTACAACGGCCAGGTAGTCATACCACTGGAGCGCGTCTGTGAGGACTATTTCACCCACCTGACTACGGATATGTTCCAACGCAAAGTCGGTGCTGGCCAAATAAAGATTCCCATCACACGTATAGAGCAGAGCCAAAAGAGTGCAAAGGGGATTCATATCACAGACCTTTCTGAATACCTTGACCTTCAGCGCGCTGCTGCGGTTAAGGAGTGCAACCAACTACACAGCCCGCCCCGCAGTAGCTGATCACTTCAAGGTTCTAGCGCCCAGTTTCACGGGCGCTTTCAGGATTTTGTCGAACCACTTCCATTTAGCGTAGGCATCCCCCCGCCCACGCAAATGCGTGTAACGGCGCATCGAGTTCCAATCTCGATGCCCTGAAACGCTCGCCACCCGTGGGATGTCCCAGTCCATTTCAAAAAGTCGACTGACCCCTTCATGACGCAGGTCGTGAAAGTGCAAATCTTCAATCCCTAGGATCTTGCAGGCCCTGGTCCAAGATGTGGAAACAGATTCGGCGCTGTACGGAAAAATCTCGGGTAATGTCTTTGGCATGGTCTGGATAATGTCCCAGGCTTCTGGAGGCAGATTGCACCACACGTCGTTACCGATTTTCTGACCAGGGTTTTTCATATCCCGGACCAGCACTCGATGACCTGCCTCATCCAGATCAGCCCATAAAATTCGCGTAATTTCCTCCTGTCGCCGCGTCGAGAACAACGCAAATCCCGTCATCTTTAGCATATTGATCGAGGTTGGCCGGCGGGATTGAATGCCGCGGAAGTGTGTCAGCAGCTTGTCTAACTCATCCAAGGTAGGACGCCGGTCGCGCTCGCGGCTTTTCATGTTGTAGCCAAGCTTTTTCAGCACTTTTCGGGCGTCGGCCATCGCGTGCGCGTCAACCTCGTATCCCCAAGCAGGCCGAGCAATGGAAAGCACCGCACCAAGGTGAGCAAGATCATTACCGGCCGTCTGGGGCTGGACGCTTCCACCCTCTTTACCCATCCGCCATAACGCATACTCCACCAGTTGCTGACTATTGATGTCCTGGTCGTTGAGCTTGCCCAGGTACGATTCACTGATTGCCTTGAGCGTGGCAAGTTTGGTTTTACCCAATGGGCGCACTTTTTCCATTTCGACCAGGTAGCGATCGATCATTTCCTTGATCGTGGCGCCTTTGCGGTGAGCCCTTTCGATAGCACCGGGTTGATCCAGCTCTGTCTCGCGCTTGCGTACCCACGCTTGGGCGGCCTGTTTTCGGGCGAAGGTCTGGCTCTCTTGGTAAACTTGCGCACCATCGCGAAACAGGCGTATCTGTGCCGTGTAACTGATGCTGCCGTCCGTGCGTTTCCGTGCTCTGATCGTGGCCATAGTCAACTGGTACATTTGCTGAAGGGGTTGGTACATTGTACCAATGACCTTCAAAAAACGCCCATTTACCCCTGAAAACCAGCTCAAAACCCGTAGAGTAAAATGGTACAGAAATCAGCTACATACCCAGTAAACGCAGGCTCTACAGTGTCTAGACGGTTTTCCGTTGCGCCCATGATGGATTGGACCGACCGCCACTGCCGCTTCTTCCTGCGTCTGCTGTCGAAAAACGCCCTGCTCTACACCGAGATGGTCACCACCGGTGCCCTGCTCAACGGCGATCACGAGCGCTTCCTGCGTCACAACGAAGCCGAACACCCGCTCGCCCTTCAACTCGGCGGCAGTGTCCCGCTGGACCTGGCCGCGTGTGCGCGGATGGCGCAGGACCACGGTTACGACGAGGTGAACCTGAATGTCGGCTGCCCGAGTGATCGGGTGCAGAACAATATGATCGGCGCGTGCCTGATGGGGCATCCACAGTTGGTGGCCGATTGTGTGAAGGCGATGCGTGATGCGGTAGAGATTCCGGTGACGGTGAAGCATCGGATCGGGATCAATGGGCGGGACAGTTACGACGAACTGTGTGATTTCGTCGGCACGGTACGGGATGCCGGGTGCACGAGTTTTACCGTGCATGCGCGGATTGCGATTCTGGAGGGGTTGTCGCCAAAGGAAAACCGCGACATTCCGCCTCTGCGTTATGACGTGGCCGCGCGGTTGAAGACGGATTTTCCCGAACTGGAGATTATTCTGAACGGCGGGATCAAGACGCTGGAAGCCTGCCACGAGCATTTGCAGACCTTCGACGGCGTGATGCTGGGCCGCGAGGCGTATCACAACCCTTATGTGATGGCCGAGGTGGATCAACAGCTGTTTGGCAGCGCGGAACCGGTGATCAGCCGTGCCGAGGCGCTGGCGCAGTTGCGGCCTTATATTGCGGCGCATATCGCTGCAGGTGGTTCGATGCATCACATCACCCGGCATGTGCTTGGACTGGGCACCGGATTTCCGGGCGCACGCAAGTTTCGGCAGCTGCTGTCGGTGGACATTCACAAGGCGAAAGATCCGCTGGCGCTGCTGGATCAGGCAGCGGCGTTGCTCGAAGGGCGTTAACGGTCGCTCTCGTTGAACCTGTGGGGCGTTTCGGCATCGAATTCTTCGATACCACGCCCCGCCTTTCAAACAGCCGTTTTCAGGTTGTTGCCGCAGGGGCCGTCGATACACGTACACGCCCTTGAGTGGCTGTCAGCGCTCGGGTAATGTCATCAGACCCATAGGACAGAGCACGCTCATGACTTCCAAGCTGGAACAACTCAAACAAATGACAACCGTGGTTGCCGACACCGGCGACTTCGAAGCTATCGCTCGCGTTAAACCCGTGGACGCCACCACCAACCCTTCACTACTGCTCAAGGCCGCGGCCATTCCTGCGTATGCCGAGCTGCTGAACGCCAGCGTCAAAGACTGCAAGGGCGATGTGGGCCTGGCCAGCGACCGTTTTGGCGTGGCCGTGGGGCAAGAAATCCTGAAAGTGATCCCGGGCCGTATTTCCACCGAAGTGGATGCACGCCTGTCGTTCGACACTGACGCCATGTTGAAGCGCGCGCATCGCCTGATCGAGCTGTACGACAAGGCTGGCATTGGCCGCGACCGCGTACTGATCAAGATCGCATCCACCTGGGAAGGCATCCGCGCTGCCGAGATCCTGGAAAAGGAAGGCATCCAGACCAACCTGACCCTGCTGTTCTCCTTCGCCCAGGCCGCCGCCTGTGCCGATGCAGGGGTGTTCCTGATTTCGCCGTTCGTGGGCCGTATCTATGACTGGTACAAGAAAGCCAACGGCAACGACTACACCGGCGCGGATGATCCGGGCGTGCAGTCGGTGACGCGCATCTACAACTACTACAAGGCCAATGACTACAAGACCGTGGTCATGGGCGCGAGCTTCCGCAATCTGGGCCAGATCGAACAACTGGCCGGCTGCGACCGCCTGACCATCAGCCCGGACCTGATCGACAAGCTGGCGGCGGATACCGGCAAGCTGGAGCGCAAGCTGGTGCCGGGCCATGCCGGTGAAGCACGCCTGAGCCTCAACGAATCGCAGTTCCGCTGGCTGTCCAACGAGGATGCGATGGCGACCGAAAAACTGGCTGAAGGCATTCGTCAGTTCGCGCGGGATCAGGAGAAGCTCGAGGCGTTGTTGCAGGCCAAGCTGTGATCTGAGCGGGAGCAATGCAAAAAGGGCGAACCCTGGTGGGTTCGCCCTTTTTTGTGGCTGCAGGGTAATTTGTGCTGTTGGCACAAATGCCTTCGCGAGCTGGCTCGCTCCCACAGGGGGTCTGTGCCGTGACGAAGAACGCGTATTAAACGAAGAACCTGTGGGAGCGAGCCTGCTCGCGAAGGGGCCGGTGCGGCCCACATCACATCAGGGAATCAGTGCCGCTCCAGCGCATTCACCAGGTCATGGAAGGCTTCACGATTGGTGTCGTTCAGGCCCATGAGGATTTTGTGCGCTTCGAGCACTTTGATCCGCACCACTTCTTCGGACTGATCCTGGTCTGGCAGGTCGTCCAGGCATTCCGGGCACGGTACAGGCTTGTCAACGATGTTGAACACCTGTTCGAAGCCCATGGACTGCAGCAGACGCGTGATGTCTTCGTGGGTGGTGACGACGGTCGGCAGCAGGCCGACTTTCTGCCGCGACAGGATCGACAGCTTGGCCAGCAGGCCAAGTGTGGTGCTGTCGATGCTGCGGGTTTCGGTCAGATCGATCACGATCGCGTTGAAATTCAATGCGCTGAAGATTCGCTCAATAGTCGCATCCAACGCCGAACACAGGGTCAGGCGAACTTCACCGATGAACTTCAGGACGAAGGTGCCATCCTGCTCGGCGAACTGGATTCTACCGGTACTCATCAAAGATTCCTGCTCAACACCAACAGGGCGATATCATCCGGCATCTCCCCTAGCGTGGCCAATCCAAAAACCTGCCGCAACCCATCCAGGGTGCCGCCCGCAGCCTTGACCCGTTGGGGCAACGCCGCTTCTTTTTCTTTGAGTGTGGGTTCTGGCAAAAGATCCAGAATGCCATCAGACATTAGCGTCAGGCTGAACGTCGGTGGCAGTTCCAGCACGTGGTCTTCGTAGGTGGCCTCGTTGAAAAGGCCCACCGGCAGACCACGCCCATCCAGATAACGAACACTGTCTGGCGTGTACAACACTGGCAACGGCAGATGACCGCCGATGCTATAGGTCAACAAACCGGTCTCCTCGTCGATGACTCCACCGACCATTGTGACGTGTTTACCCAGCTTACAACTGATCAGGCCCCGGTTGATATGACCAAGAACCTCTGAAGGCTTGAACTCCGGCAACGTGCCGCTGCGCTTGGACTCGAACAGCAAGCGCGTGGTCATGAACTTCAACAGCACGGTGACGAAGGCTGAAGAGGCGCCATGGCCGGAAACGTCCGCCAGATAAAAGGCTACCCGGCGCTCGTCGACCCGGAAGTAGTCGACGAAATCACCCGACAGGTACAGCGACGGGATGATCTGGTGAGCAAACTTGAACTCGTCGATGGCCCAAGGGCTGACCGGCAGCATGTTCATCTGCACCTGGCGACCGGCGTTCTGGTCCTCCTGAAGCAGGTTCAGGCTGGCGGCGAGCTCGCGGTTGGCCTTCTCCAGCTTCTCGCGGTAGCGCTGGTTCTCCAGCAACAGGCGCGCACGATCCAGAGCCCGGCGCACAGAGTGCTCGAGCACGGCCAGATCTTCGAGAGGCTTGATCAGGTAGTCTGCTGCGCCCAGGCGCAAGGCTTCGACTGCGTCGTTCATCACGCCCGCACCCGAAACCACAATCACCGGCGTTTGCGGCGACAGCTCGGTGACCTGGCGGATGAGTTCGAGTCCGCCCATCTGCGGCATGCGCAGATCGCAGATGACCAAATCGGGCTTGTCTTGCTCGAATACCTGAAGACCCTGCTGACCATTGCTGGCCTGCAAGACGCTGAATCCACTGTCTTCCAAATAGGCGGCGAGGCTCGCGCGCACTACTTCGTCATCATCGATTATCAGCAGCGTGGCACTGGTTTTTGGCATGTGGGCAAACGGCGCCAGAATTAGGTTGGCGTAGCAGGCGGGGACATTTGCCCGGCGCAGACTACTGGATTCGCTTTCTAGCCTCTCTGCCGCACCGCTTTCGGGCATTTGCCCTACACACGTGTTCACCAGAGGTGCCCTTCTAAGGCGCAGACGGTACTCCCATCCGCGGGGCGTTTCAAGCTCACGCCGATGGTCGCTTGACGTCTTTATTTGTCAAATCACCGAGAGTTATAAGAACAGACAAATCCGTAACCCAATGGAAGGATCGAACCCATGCGTCATACCGGCCAGGCCTACGGCGAAATACGCGATTTCATCCTTATGCGGATCGATTCCGATCCACCCGCGCTTCGCGAACAAAAAAGGCGACCTTGAAGGGTCGCCTTTTCAATTTACCGGTCGCGGTTAAAAATCGTCTTCAACCTGACCGTCTTTCACCTTGAATTCACGGTTCTGCAAGTACGCATTACGAATGAAGGTGTACTTGTCACCGGTGATCAGCTTCTCGCTCGACAGCAAGTTGGCACGGGTATCGATGATGTCCAGGCCGAAGAACGAGTTACGCACAGGCACGTCGTTGACGTAACGATAAGCACCGGTATAGCTGTCGACGTACTTGGACGGCGCATCACGCAAGGTGCTTGGCCCCAGCAGTGGCAGCATCACGTAAGGGCCGCTGCCGACACCCCAGTAGCCCAGGGTCTGACCGAAGTCTTCGTCATTGCGCTGCAGGCCCATCCTGGTGCCGACATCGATGACGCCCAGCAAGCCGAAGGTGGTGTTGAAGATGATTCGTGCGGTATCAACGCCTGCGGCGCGAGGTTTGGCCTGCAGGATATCGTTGGCCAGGTTGCGCACATCGCCGATGTTGCGGAAGAAGTTGTGGACGCCGTCTTCGACAAACTGCGGCGTCACGTACTGGTAGCCCTGGGCCAGAGGCTTCAGCGCGTAGGTGTCGATCACATCGTTGAACTTGTAGATCGGGCGGTTGACGCTTTCCCAAGGATCCTCTTCCGTGGCCGCCTGGGCAACGAACGGAACCAGCATCGCACTGGCGCATACACAAATCCTGGCTAGATGATTGCTCCAGCGCATAGAAAAAAACTCCTTGGTCGGTACCGGCTCGGGCGCTTGGCCCAGGCAATAAGTTGGCAAGTATAAGACGTAAACGCCGTTTAAGGCACTTTGCACGAACTCCACACCGAAAGAGTCGTGCCAAAAGTGAGCGATTCACAACAATGTCACTCAACTGTCACCGTCGCCCGCTAGCTTTCAGGCTATTTCAGGGACGTCCTCATGCCGCTCGCCAAAGCCTTGCCCCAAACTGCCCCCAGCCTGACCGCCGTACTGTTCGGCCTCAGCGGCTGCCTGGTGGATTTCGGCGCGCACACGCACCGGCACGGCAGCCACTCGGCCGAACACGCCGAGACCACACCCGGCGCACTGGATAGCCTGCGCAGCTTGCAGCACCAGCAAATCCCCTGCGCCTGGCTCGATGAACTGCCCCCTGCCCTCAGCCACTCCCTGGCCGCTGCGCTGCCGGAGTGGATCAAACCCTCGCAACATCCAGAAACATACAATCCATGGCCCGCCCCGAATGCCTGCTGGCAAGCCTTGATGACCCTGAACGTCAACCGACTCGACGGTTGTGTGCTGGTGAGCGGTGAGCCCCGCTTGCTGCAAGCCGGGCTCAATGCCGGGTTGTGGACCATCGGCCTGGCGTCCTGCGGCTCGCTGTGCGGGCTGACGCCCCAGGCATGGCACGCGTTGAGTCAACAGGAGCGCGACATCAAACGCGCCAAGGCCACGATGCAACTGTTCGGCCTGGGCGTGCATTCGGTGATCGATCACCTCGGTGAACTCGATACCTGCCTGGCTGATATCAGCTTGCGTCGACTCAAGGGCGAAAAGCCCTGACCGAGATCATGCAGGTTGCGCGCGAGTGGATTAATCTAAAGGGAAGCCATGGATCTTTGGCGTGCCACCTTGGCGCGTCGCTGCGGTCTATGCCAGTGCCTATCGAGAAAAGGAAGAACGCCATGCCTGCCCGCGAACTGCAAGAACAGCTCAATGCCCTGCGCGAGCAATTGGAACAGAATCCTCCGTTGACCGAAGCCGAGCGTGAGGATTTGCGCGCGCTCATGCAGCAGATTGAACTGCAGCTTGAGCTTGAAACCAAAACCCAGGACTCCAGCCTCGCCGATGGCGTCAACCTGGCTGTCGAGCGCTTCGAACTCGAACATCCGACTCTTGCCGGCACCCTGCGCAACATCGGGCAGGCCTTGGCCAATATGGGAATCTGAACCCCGCCTGAGACAAAAAGCCCTGCTGGCGATAGCAGGGCTTTTTCATTTTCGCATTTGGCAATGCAATCCCTTGTGGGAGCGAGCCTGCTCGCGATGAGGTCGGCACACCCAACATCAATGCTGTCTGACACTCAGCCATCGCGAGCAGGCTCGCTCCCACAATTGGAACTTTACTGGCGGACCAGGCGGTGGTTCGGCAGCTGCACTTCTTCAGTGCTGCGATACGGGTTGATATCCAGCCCGCCACGGCGCACATAACGCGCATACACCGTCAATTTCTCCGGCTTGAGCAACCGCTGCAGGTCAAGGAAGATCCGCTCTACGCATTGCTCATGGAAATCCGAATGCTGGCGGAAGCTGACGATGTACTCGAGCAGGCTCGCGTGATCCAGCGCCGCGCCACGGTACTCCACCACCACGCTGCCCCAGTCCGGCTGACTGGTGACCGGGCAGTTGGACTTGAGCAAATGACTGTGCACGCACTCTTCGACAATGCGCGAATCATCGCAACGCAGCAGCTCCGGACGTGGATGCTCGTAGTTGCTGACGCTGATATCCAGCTCATCGATGCACACGCCCGGCAACGCCACGACGCCTTCGCTCTCGACATCCTTGAGGCTGCGAATGCGCACCCCCACCGGCTTGCCGGCAGCCGCCGACAAATCCCCGGCCAGCGTGGCCTCAAGGCTCGCGGTATCGGCAAAGGGCGTCTGGTTCAGGGAGTTGAGGTACAGTTTGAACGACTTCGACTCGATGATGTTCGGCGAATCCGCCGGAATGCTGAATTCGCCGATCGCCACCACGGGCTTGCCCGACGGCAGCAGCCACGACAGCTCGAAGCAGTTCCAGAAGTCTACGCCTTTGTACGGCAGGGTTTGCGCCGTCAGGCCCAGTTCCGCCCACTTCGCGGTGCGCGGGATCGGGAACAGCAAGGACGGCGTGTAAGTGGCGATGTATTCGCTGGACTTGCCCAGCGGCGAGTGTTCGGCTGCGGGATGCATGACGGAAACCTGACTGAAGAATCAGCGGATTCTACCAGCCTTTGCTCCCGCCTTTGAGTGCTTACTGACTGACAGTCAGTTTACCGACCATGCCGGCCTGGTAATGACCGGGGATGTTGCAGGCAAACTCGAGGTTGGTGGCCTTGCTGAAGGTCCAGGTCAGCTCGGCGGTCTTGCCCGGCTCCACCAGCACGCTGTTCGGGTCATCATGCTGCATGCCGTGATCCATTTTGCCGTGATCCATGCCGGCCATGTCGCCATGGTCCATTGCTTTCATGCCGGTCGGCGTCAGCATGCCGCTCTGCTGCATCTGCAACATTTCCTGCTGGTGCCTGGCATGCATCGCCGCATCCCCGAGATTGAACTCATGCAACAACTGCCCTTTATTGACCAGCACGAAGCGCACGGTTTCCCCGGCTTTGATGTCGATCGCCTTCGGTGTGAAGGACATGTCGCCCATGACCACCTCGACACTGCGGGTCGCCTTGGCTGCCGGGGCCGGCTGGCCGAAATCGTAGGTCTGCCCGGCGTCCGCCCATACCGGTGAACTCAGCGCCAGCAAACACAGGATTTGCGCCACGGATTTACGTAAAAACATCGTCATACTCCAACAAGATAAGGCTCGGCATGCACAAAACTCTAAACTGTCGGCGCTGCCCGCAACCTGACAACCAGATTACAACTTTGTCAGGTTGACCTGTACGAATGCTTCACACGGTATAAAGCATTCGTTCCATTTGCCATGAGTCGCCCATGAAACTGCTGATCGTCGAAGACCAACCGAAAACCGGCCATTACCTGCGCCAGGGCCTGGCCGAGGCCGGGTTCAACACGGAACTGGTGGCCGACGGCAGCACCGGCCAGCAATTGGCCCTCAGCGGCGAATATGCCCTGCTGATTCTCGATGTGATGCTGCCCGGTCGTGATGGCTGGCAGATTCTGCAAGCGGTGCGCAGCGCTGGCCTGGACACGCCGGTCCTTTTTCTGACCGCGCGTGACGCCGTGGAGGACAGGGTTCACGGCCTCGAACTGGGCGCCGACGATTATCTGGTCAAGCCGTTTGCCTTTTCCGAGCTGCTGGCGCGAGTGCGCAGCCTGTTGCGTCGCGGTAGCGCCACGCCGCAGGAAACCAGCCTGCAACTGGCCGATTTGCGCCTGGACCTGATCCGTCGCCGGGTCGAACGCAGCGGCCAGCGTATCGACCTGACCGCCAAGGAATTCGCCCTGCTGGAAATGCTCCTGCGCCGCCAGGGTGAAGTCCTGCCCAAGTCGCTGATTGCGTCCCAGGTCTGGGACATGAATTTCGACAGCGACACCAATGTCATCGAGGTGGCGATCCGTCGCCTGCGCCTGAAGATCGACGATGAATTCCCCAACAAGCTGATCCACACCGTGCGCGGCATGGGTTATGTCCTTGAAGAGCGCCCCGCCTGATGCGCCGCCTTTCACTAAGCAGCCGGCTGGCCCTGCTGTTTGCCGCATGCACCGCCGTGGTGTCGTTGTTCGCCGGGGTGCTGTTCAGCCGCGCCAGCGAGGCGCATTTCATTGAGCTCGACCAGCAGTTGCTGGACGGCAAGTTGATTGGCTTGCGCCGGGCCCTGCACGACTTTCAGTCGAGTGACAGCCAAGTGAAGCTGGCGGAGGAACTGAGCCGCCAGGCTGACCTGTCCCTGCGAATCACAGGCAGCGACGGCCGGCGCTGGTACGACAGCTCGACAAACCTGCCACAGGCACTGCCGAGCCAGCCCGGATTGTCGACCGTGAGCCACGAGGGTACAGATTATCGCGTCCTGAATGCGCCGCTGTTCCCGGACAAACCTGAATCAGCGCAACTGACCTTGTTGCTGGACATCACCCACCACCAGCACTTTCTGCAACGCATGCAGCATTTGATCTGGCTGACCGTCGGCCTGTCAGCCCTGGCCACCGCACTGCTGGGCGCCTGGGCGGCACGCAGCGGCTTGCGCCCGTTGCGCCGGATCAGTGCGGTCGCCAGCGGTGTTTGCGCACAATCGTTGAACTCGCGGTTGCCGGAAGACAACATGCCGCCGGAACTGGCGGAAATGGCCCACAACTTCAACGCCATGCTCGGACGCCTCGATGACTCGTTTCAACGCCTGTCGGCGTTCTCCGCCGACATTGCCCATGAACTGCGCACGCCACTGTCGAACCTGCTGACCCACACCCAGGTCACCCTCACCCGCCCCCGCCCCATCGAGGACTACCGCGAAGCCCTGCACAGCAACCTCGAAGAACTGCAATGGATGGCGCAACTGGTCAACGACATGCTCTACCTGGCCAAGGCTGACCATGGACTGTTGGTCCCAAAACGCGAATCGCTGGAACTGGCGCAAGAGACAGACCTGCTGCTGGAGTTCTTTGCGCCGTTGGCGGAAGACGCCCAGGTCACGCTTAGCCGCGAAGGCCTTGGACACATGGAAGGAGACCGCAGCATGTTACGACGGGCGCTGTCCAACCTGCTGGACAACGCGCTGCGTTTCACCCCGGCCCAGGGCACGGTACAGGTCACGATTGACGAGCAACCCGATGGCCTGAGCCTGCGGGTGGAAAACTCGGGAGAAGGCATCGATCCGCAGTTGCTGCCGCGCTTGTTCGACCGTTTTTACCGGGCTGACCCGGCACGCCGCGAAGGCAGCAGTGAACATGCGGGATTGGGGTTGGCGATCACCCGGTCGATCATCCGCGCCCATGGCGGGCAGATTCGTTGTGAATCGGAGCGTGGATGGACCAGGTTTGTGATCGAGTTACCAAAAGGAGATTGAGGCCAGCAGTTCCGGCCTCTTCGCGAGCAGGCTCGCTTGTATGTTTAGACTTGAAGGGGTGGGCGGGACTAAAAGCTCGATTCCGACTCTAGCCAGTACGGACCGTGGGAGACTTCTCGTTCCGCCCTTTCTACCTAAAGCGCCGATAAGGAATTCATCGGTTAATACCGACGATAGAGGCAAGCCAGCGCTACGGTAGACCCCGACAAGCACTTAAACCCTAGCTCCGAGGATTCGTCATGACAATCCTTACCTCGCCAACGGTGGTTGGTGTCGATGTGGCCAAGGCAGAAATCGTCGTTTACCGCGAAGATCTGAAAATCACTCAGTTCATCAACAACGATCGCACAGCTATTGGGCGCTGGCTCAAATCCCTGCCGGCGCAAAGCTCGATTGCCTTGGAAGCCACCAGTCTCTACCACCTGGATACCGCTGAACTGGCCCATGGCATGGGGCACCGAGTTTATGTTGTGGACCCTTATCGGGTGAGCCACTACCGCGAAAGCATTGGCCAGCGAGCAAAAACCGACCCCTGTGATGCGCGTTTGCTGGCACGTTACCTGACCAGTGAGCAGGATCGGCTTCGCATCTGGAATCCACCTCCGAAGCTCTACACCGTGTTGAAAAGCCTCCTCAACAAACGTGCAGAACTGATGAAAGCCCGGGTTAGCATCATGCTGAGTTGGTCGAGTGAGCCCCTTCTCAAAGACCTTCTGGCCCAAGAGCTGGAGCACTTCAAACAGACTGATCAGGCTATTCAGAAATTGCTGCGCAAAGCCAGCCAAGAGGCCGGGATCACCGAAAACATCAGGCGTTGTCAAGCGATTGAAGGGATTGGCGAACTCACGGCCACCGGTCTGGCAGCCACTTTTATGCGTGGTCAATTCGCCAGTGCCGATGCGTTTATTGCCTTTTTGGGAATGGACCTGAGGCCGAAGGACTCAGGAAAGAAGCACAGTCCGCGCCACTTGAGCAAAAAAGGCGATGGGGAGCTGCGGCGTCTTGCGCACAATGCAGCAATGGCGGCTTGCCGGTCTCCCGTCTGGAAACCGCTCTATGAGTCTTACTTGGCAAGAGGCCTGGCCAGAACTCAGGCTCTGGTCATCCTCGCCCGCAAGCTCTGTCGGGTGGCATTCGCCCTCATGAAAAATCAGAGCGAATACCAGCCAAATTTAAGGCTGCAGGGTTCCCCTGCAACATAGAATCTCCCACAATTGACCGAGTTGACTCAGATCTAATGTGGGAGCGAGCCTGCTCGCGAAAGCGGTATATCGGATTACGAATACCGCAAAGCGGTAGCCGGCTCGATCTTCGCCGCCCGCCATGCCGGGTAAACCGTGGCCAGGAAGCTCATGACGAAGCCCGCCGTGCAGATCAGCGCCACGTCCGCGCCTTGCAGCTCGGACGGCAGGTTGCTGACGAAATACACATCGGAACTGAAGATGTGCTGCCCGGTGACCCGTTCGACCCAGCCCACCATCGCGCTGACGTTCAACGCGGCGATCACGCCCAACACACCGCCGATCAGGGTGCCGACGATGCCGATCACGGTGCCCTGCACCATGAAGATCGCCATGATCTCCCGCGGCGTGGCACCGATGGTACGCAGGATCGCGATGTCCGCGCCCTTGTCATTCACCACCATGATCAGGGTCGCGATGATGTTGAACGCCGCCACGGCGACGATCATCAGCAACAGCAGGCCGATCATGGTCTTTTCCATTTTCATGGCACTGAACAGGCTGCCCTGGGTGTGGGTCCAGTCGTCAGCCTTGTAGGCGGCGCCCAACCCGGTGGCGATGTCACTCGACACTTGTGGCGCGGCATACAGGTCCTTCACCGCCAGGCGCACGCTCTGCACCTGGTTCGAGTCCCAGTGTTGCATCTGCGCGGCGTCGGCCATGTGGATCAGTGCCATCGTGCCATCCAGTTCGGCGCCGACCTTGAACACGCCGACCACATTCAGTCGTTGCATGCGCGGGGTAATGCCGCCCGGCGCATTGCTGACTTCCGGCACGATCAGGGTGATCTTGTCACCGACGTTCAAGCGGAAGCGGCGCGCCGTGATCTCGCCGATCACCACACCGAATTCGCCCGGCTTCAGGGCTTCGAGACTGCCCTGGACGATGTGCTTGGCAACAATCGACACCTGGCCTTCCAGCGCCGGGTCGACACCGCTGACCTGGATGGGCTGCATCGTGCCCTTGTAAGAGAGCATGCCTTCCATCTCGGTGAACGGCACCGCCGCCGTCACTTGCGGGTTTTTCATCGCCGCCGCTGCCACCGGCTTCCAGTCATCAATCGGGTTGACGCCGACGATGCTGGCGTGAGGCACCATGCCGAGGATGCGCGAGCTCATTTCGCGCTGAAAGCCGTTCATCACCGACAACACCACGATCATCGCCAGTACGCCGAGGGCGAGGCCGATCATCGAGGTCATCGAGATGAAGGAAACAAAGCGATTGCGGCGCTTGGCGCGGGTATAGCGCGTGCCGATAAAGATCGATAACGGTCTGAACATTCGCTGGGGCACCGTATAAGAATAAAAGACCCGACACCTTTTCAGGCATCGGGTTTCAGCCAATCAGATGGGCGTGAGGCAGCCTTCCTGCAGGTGCAGGACGCGATCCATCTGGCGGGCCAGGTTCATGTCGTGGGTCACCACCAGGAACGCCGTGCGCATCGAGGTGCTGAGTTCCAGCATCAAGTCCTGGATGCCCTGGGCGGTGTGGGCGTCGAGGTTGCCGGTCGGCTCGTCGAGCATCACCAGGCCCGGCTTGTTCACCAGGGCGCGGGCGATGGCCACACGCTGGCGCTCACCACCGGACAGTTCGGCCGGCTTGTGTTCCAGGCGATGGCCCAGCCCTACCCGCTCCAGCAACGCCGTGGCCCGCTGACGCGCTTCAGGGATCGCCGTCTTGCCGATCAGCAGTGGCATGCAGACGTTTTCCAGGGCGGTGAATTCCGGCAGCAGGTGGTGGAACTGGTAGACGAAGCCGAGGGCGCGATTGCGCAACAGGCCGCGTTTCTTCTCGCTCAGCGCCGACAGTTCTTCACCGTCGAGCCAGACGCTGCCCTTGGTCGGTGTATCGAGGCCGCCCAGCAGATTGAGCAAGGTACTTTTGCCCGAGCCCGACTTGCCGACAATCGCCACACGCTCGCCCGGGTGCATTTCCAGCTGCAGCCCGGCCAGGACCTCCACCGACTCCGGACCTTCCTCGTAGGATTTGCCCAGGTTGCGGCAGCTCAAGATTGCTTTATCACTCATGCCCGACTCACTCATAACGTAGCGCCTCCGCCGGCTGGGTGCGCGCGGCACGCCAGGCTGGATACAGGGTGGCGAGGAAACTCAGGACCAACGCCGCGGAGCAGACCATCACCACGTCCTGGCTCTGCACCTGCGACGGCAGGTAATCGATGAAGTACACGTCGGCGTTGAGGAACTTGTGACCGATCAGGCCTTCGAGGGCCGAGATCGCTGCACTGACATTCAACGCGGCGAAGATGCCGACCACGGCGCCGATGGCCGTGCCGACTACGCCAATCACGGTGCCCTGCACCATGAACGTACGCATGATCGTGCCCGGCGTGGCGCCCAGTGTGCGCAGGATCGCGATGTCGCCCTTCTTGTCGTTCACCACCATCACCAGCGTGGAAATGATGTTGAACGCGGCGACGGCAACGATCAGCAGCAGCAACAGGCCAATCATGGCTTTTTCCATACGGATCGCCTGGTACAGGTTGCCGTGGGTACGGGTCCAGTCCCGGGCGTAGAAACGGTCTTCGCCTAGATCACGGGCGATGCTCCACGCAGTGCGTGGTGCCTGGAACAGGTCGTCGAACTTCAGGCGCAGGCCCTGGACCTGATCCGGTTTCCAGCGATGCAGCCGGGCCAGATCCTGCAGGTTGGTGACGCCGAGATAGCCATCGAGCTCACCGGCACCGACATGGAAAATGCCGACCACGGTAAAGCGCTTCATGCGCGGGAACATCCCCGCCGGAGTCACGGTGACCTCCGGGGCGACGAAAGTCAGCTTGTCGCCGATGGCCGCACCGAGCTTGGCCGCGGCCTTGTCACCGATGACGATGCCGAACTCGCCCGGTACCAGATCGTCGAGTTTTCCCTGTGTCATGAAGTGATCGATGATCGACACCTGGCGCTCCTGCGCCGGGTCGATGGCATTGAGCAGCACTTTCGAGACCTTGCCGTTGTTGGTCAGCAAACCCTGCATTTGCGTAAACGGCGCCACGGCCGTCACCTGCGGGTTCTGCCTGACCTTGGCCGCCAGGTTTTGCCAATCGCTGATCGGCTCGCCGGACTCGATGGTCGCGTGGGGCACCATGCCCAGCACGCGGGTGCGCATCTCATGATCGAAGCCGTTCATCACCGACAGCACCACGATCATCACGACCACGCCAAGGGCGAGCCCGATCATCGAAGTCAGGGAAATGAATGACACAAAATGATTGCGACGTTTTGCACGGGTGTAACGCGTGCCGATAAATACGAAGAGAGGTCTGAACATGTCGGGGCTTGTTCGGAGGGAAAAGGAACGTCCTTGTGGCGGGGGTCGATAACCAGCTTTACACTCAGACCACCGCCGCTACCATGGGTTCGCCATGTCGACATTAGATGAAGAAGATCGCCGCGAATACTACCGTATCGAGGATACGATCGCACTGGAAATTCGGCCCCTGTCCGCTACGGAAGCGGCAGGCCAGGAAGTGTTGCAGGATGCTTCCCCGCTCTTCAACTTGCTCAGCGAACTGCACCTGAGCGAATTCGAGTCGCAACACCTGTTGCGCCAGATCAGCGAACGCGACCGGACCATAGCGGCGTTCCTCAAATCCCAGAACAAACGCATCGATCTGCTGAGCCAGGTGATCGCCATCACTGTGCTCGGGCAAATCGGCGAACCGCAGCCGGTGATCATCTCCGAAGGCGGCATCGACTTTCAGCATTCATCGCCCATTGCCGCCGGCGCACGCCTGTCGGTCAAGCTGGTGCTGATGCCGCAAGCCCTGGGCCTGCTGCTGCGCGCTCGCGTCACCCATTGCGACCGCAAGGGCGACGGCTATGACGTCGGCACCGAGTTCGAACACCTGACCGACGCCCAGCGCCAACTGCTGGCCCGCCACATCTTGCAAAAGCAGGCCCAGGAACGACGTCTGGCCCGCGAACAACTCGAATCAGGCAATTAATTTAAGGAAGAACCGTGACCCTCATCTACGGCCATCGCGGCGCCAAGGGCGAAGCACCGGAAAACACCCTGACCAGCTTTCAGGAATGTCTCAAGCACGGCGTGCGTCGCTGCGAACTGGACCTGCACCTGTCCATGGACGGCGAGCTGATGGTCATCCACGACCCGACCCTCAAACGCACCACTGACCGTCGCGGCAAGGTCGTCGAACACACGGCGGCCGAGCTTGTAACCTATGACGCACGCAAGGGTGGCCCGGGCTGGATCAAGCCCTGCCCGATTCCGACACTGGAAGAACTGTTCGAGAAATGCGACTTCGATCACTGGCAGCTGGAAGTCAAAAGCGCATCACGCATGCGTGCCGCGACCACCGTGCTGGCGATTCGCGAAATGGTCCAGCGTCATGGCCTGATGGACAAGGTGACTATCACCTCGAGCTCTCGTGAAGTGCTCAAGGCCGCGCTGGAGTTGGTACCGGATGTGCCCCGGGGGCTGGTGGCCGAGTACGCCTGGCTCGACCCGCTGAAGGTCGCGGCCAGTTATGGCTGTGAGATTCTGGCGCTGAACTGGACCCTGTGCACGCCGGAACGCCTGCAACGGGCGCAGCGTCAGGGGCTGCATGTGTCGGTGTGGACCGTCAACGAGCCTGCGCTGATGCGCAGACTCGCCGACTTCGGCGTTGACAGCCTGATTACAGACTTTCCCGGTTTGGCCACCGCCACGCTCGAGAATTGCTGAAATCGGTCTCCCCGGCCGGCTCAGGCCACCGGCCGGAGCCGCTCAAAAAAGCCGGTTGAGGCCGTCGTATGCCGCTACCCGATAGGCTTCGGCCATGGTCGGGTAGTTGAACGTGGTGTTGACGAAGTACTTGAGCGTGTTCAATTCACCCGGCTGGTTCATGATCGCCTGGCCGATGTGCACGATCTCCGACGCCTGATAACCGAAGCAGTGAACACCCAGCACTTCCAGGGTCTCGCGGTGGAACAGGATCTTCAGCATGCCTTGCGGCTCGCCGGCGATCTGCGCACGCGCCATGCTCTTGAAGAACGCCTTGCCGACTTCGTAAGGCACCTTGGCCTGGGTCAGCTCCTGCTCGTTCTTGCCGATCGAACTGATCTCCGGAATGGTGTAGATGCCGGTCGGCACGTCATTCACAAAGCGCCAGCTACCGTTGTCCACGATGCTGCCGGCAGCCGAACGGCCCTGGTCGTGGGCGGCACTGGCCAGGCTTGGCCAGCCGATCACGTCACCGGCGCCGTAGATGTTCGGCACGCAAGTGCGGTACGCCTCGTCGACTTCGATCTGGCCACGGCTGTTGACCTTCACGCCGATGTTTTCCAGACCCAACTGGTCGGTGTTGCCGGTACGGCCGTTGCACCAGAGCAAGGCGTCGGCCTTGATCTTCTTGCCGGACTTGAGGTGCAGGATCACGCCGTTGTCCACGCCTTCGACACGGTCGTAGTCTTCGTTGTGACGAACCGTGATGTTGTTGTTGCTGAAGTGATAGCTCAGGGCCTGGGAGATTTCCGAATCCAGGAAGCTGAGCAATTGACCACGGTTGTCCACCAGCTCGACCAGCACACCCAGGCCGCTGAAGATCGAGGCGTATTCGCAACCGATCACGCCAGCGCCGTAAACGATGAGTTTGCGCGGGGTGTGGCCGAGGCTGAGGATGGTGTCGCTATCGTAGATACGCGGGTGGTGGAAATCGATGTCCGCCGGGCGATATGGACGCGAACCGGTAGCGATGATGATGTGCTTGGCCACCAGTTTTTCGACCACGCCGTTGGCGCAGACCACTTCGATGGTTTGCTCGTCGGCGAAGCTGCCGGTGCCGAAGAACACGTCGACGCGGTTACGGGCGTAGTAGCCGGTACGCGAAGCGACTTGCTTGGAGATGACTTTCTCGGCGCTTTTCAGCACGTCCGGGAACGAGAACCAGCGCGGCTCGCCAATGGCCCGGAACATCGGGTTGGTGTTGAACTGCATGATCTGCCGCACCGAGTGACGCAGTGCCTTGGACGGGATGGTGCCCAAGTGAGTGCAGTTGCCGCCGACCTGGCGACGGCTATCGACCATCGCCACCTTGCGCCCTGCCTTGGCGGCGTTCATTGCCGCGCCTTCCCCCGCCGGGCCGGAACCCAACACCACCACGTCGTAGTTGTAGACAGCCATGCGTACTCCTCAGAACAGGCCGCGGCACCCTCGGCACCTGCGGCTAAATCACGCCAATCTGTGGCATGAAGGAACAATTTGGGGCCTGTGCAGAACCCGGACACAGTCTATAGAAGCGTCAACGCCGCGCACATTAACCCTTGGTCGCGTCGTAGGCTACTTTTGCCTGCACTACAACGCCAGTTTTCAATGCTCGAATCGCCACAATCACTCGGTTTTTTTGCCACTTAGGCGTTCAAAAGCGTGACTGCTGCGTGTGACGAAACCTGTATCGGCACGAATCACAAAAAATGCGCCGATATCGTGTTTTTCTGCGTAGTCCCAACCGCGCTCCGGACCGAGAATCAGCAACAGCGTCGATAAGCCATCGGCCATCAACGCCGAAGGATGAATCACCGTGACGGATGCCAGGCCATGTGAGACCGGCGCACCGGTACGCGCATCGAAGGTGTGGGAAAAACGCTGGCCACCCTGCTCGAAATAGTTCCGGTAGTCGCCGGAGGTGGACAAGCCATAACCATCGACAAGCACGACGCGTTCGGCGACCTGCCGGTCATCCCGAGGCTCTTCCAGGGCGATGCGCCATGGCGAACCGTCGGCCTTCCTGCCGGACGCCTTGAGCTCACCCGTCGCCTCGGCGAGGTAATCGTGAATGCCCATTGCCTCGAGTCTTGCGGCAATCGTGTCCACCGCATAACCGGCTGCGATGCTGTTGAAATCGACCTCGACGGCGGCGTCCTTGCACAGCTGGTCGCCGTCGATGCGCAAATGTTGGTGACCGACGCGTTTGCGGGTTTCGACGAGCGCTTCGGCGGTCGGGACCTTTTCCTCACGGGCCTGCGGGCCAAATCCCCAGAGATTCAGCAACGGCTCCACGGTCAAATCGTAGGAACCATCGCTTTGCACTGACAGCTGCTCGCCTACGCGGACCAGTTCGAGGATCGGCGCCGGCATCACCTGACAGCGGTTGGCCGGCAATGCGTTGAAGCGTTCGATATCGGAATCGCTGCGGTACGTCGACATTTGCCGGTCGACTTCGGCCAGGATCCTTTCGACCTCTATCTGGACGACTGCCGGTGCGGGAAGACCGGCGTGACGGACGTACTTGATCGACCAGGTGCTGCCCATGGTCGGACCGCCCAGGGTTTCCAGGGCGTCGCCGTTGCCGCAGGCCGCCAACATGCCGAACAGTACAAAGAAAATGCTCCGCCATTTGATCAACAAGTACTGCATCTCCCAATCACGCCCCTGACACAACACCATGGCACGCCATTATGCGCCACCTCTGTAGGAGCGGGCTCGCCCGCGAAGGACGTGAAGATGACGCGCGCTGCCTGGAGAACCGCGCCACCTGTGATTTTTTCGCGAGCAAGCTCGCTCCTACGCAAACCCACAAACAAAAACGCCCCGACCAGGGTCGGGGCGTTTTCATGTGCAGCTAAGGCTTAGCGCGGGAATGCTGGCGGGTTTACACCGGCCATGTCTTCCATCACGCGAACCACCTGGCAGCTGTAACCGAACTCGTTGTCGTACCAGACGTACAGAACAACGCGGTTATCCTGGGTGATGGTCGCTTCAGCGTCCACTACGCCTGCGTGGCGCGAGCCAACGAAGTCAGTGGAAACCACTTCCTGGGAGCTCACGTAGTCGATCTGCTTGTGCAGTTCCGAGTGCATGGCCATCTGGCGCAGGTACTCGTTGATCTCTTCGCGAGTGGTGGCCTTTTCCAGGTTCAGGTTCAGGATGGCCATCGACACGTTCGGCGTAGGAACGCGAATCGCGTTGCCGGTCAGCTTGCCCTTGAGCACTGGCAGCGCCTTGGCGGCTGCAGTGGCGGCACCGGTCTCGGTGATGACCATGTTCAGCGGCGCGGCGCGGCCACGACGGCTGCCCTTGTGGAAGTTGTCGATCAGGTTCTGGTCGTTGGTGAACGAGTGAACGGTTTCGACGTGGCCGTTGACGATGCCGTACTTGTCGTTGACTGCCTTGAGCACCGGCACGATGGCGTTGGTGGTGCAGGAAGCCGCCGAGATGATCTTGTCGTCAGGGCTGATGTCGCCATGGTTGATGCCGTGCACGATGTTCTTCAGCGCGCCCTTGCCAGGTGCGGTGAGGATCACGCGGGCAGCGCCCGGGCAGGCCAGGTGCTGGCCCAGGCCGTCAGCGTCACGCCATACGCCGGTGTTGTCGACGATCAGCGCGTTTTCGATGCCGTACTGGGTGTAGTCGACTTCGGCCGGGCTCTTGGCGTAGATAACCTGGATCAGGTTGCCGTTGGCGGTGATGGTGTTGCTGGCTTCGTCGATGGTGATGGTGCCGTCGAACGGACCATGCACCGAGTCACGACGCAGCAGGCTGGCGCGCTTGACCAGGTCGTTTTCGGCACCCTTGCGCACAACGATGGCACGCAGGCGCAGGCCGTCGCCGCCACCGGTTTTCTCGATCAGGATGCGTGCCAGCAGACGGCCGATACGACCGAAGCCGTACAGGACAACGTCGGTGCCTTTGCGGGCGGAAGCGTTCTGCTGGCCAACCACGTCGGCCAGTTCTTCACGGACGAACTGCTCGGCAGTACGACCATTGGCCTGGGCCTTGTATTTGCCCGCCAGCTTGCCCAGGTCTACCGAGGCGGCGCCGAGCTTGAGCTCGCTCATCGCTTTGAGCAGCGGGAATGTTTCGTGGACGGAGAGTTCGGTTTCGTCGGTCTGGCGATGACGGGCAAAGCGGTGTGCTTTGAGGATCGAAATCACCGAGCGGTTGATCAGGCTGCGGCCATAGATCGAGCTCACCACGTTGTTATTGCGGTAGAGCTGACCGATAAGCGGAATCATCGCTTCTGCGAGTGCTTCACGGTCGATCCATTCACCAAGACACTGGTCGGGCTTCTGAGTCACGGGAACCTTCCACATGTAGGGGCAGAAAAAAGGGGCTACATTATGCCGCCGAGTGACAGCGGTAGCAATGCGCGCCCGTCGTGCTTTACGTAACAATTCGTCGTTCAAAAAAATTACGCCGCGCTCCAGCCCAATAAAACCGGGGCTTTCAGCGCAGTCAATTTTTTGGAGCCCAAGTCTCCTTATCCGTAACCCTCCGTAACACTCGTTGTTTTTGCCACTACATATTCATTAATTTCAGGTAAAAAAGCGCAGAATTTTGTCTTTACCACTACATTTCGCCAAACCCGTGCTTTAGACACAGTCAGCAACTGACAGGCGGCATCGTAGACCGCTACAATTACCGACTTTGTCGCAACGCTTGGAGCTCAACCTTCCGTGCCCGTTCTGCGTCTACCGCTTCTCCCTGCCGCGGCAGGTAAACAGCACTGGGGCAACCTGCCCGGTGCCGCCCTGAGCCTGGCCATTGCCGAGGCCGCCAGCGCTGCCAAGCGCTTTACCCTGCTGCTGACCGCCGACAGCCAAAGTGCCGAACGGCTGGAACAGGAGCTGGGTTTCTTCGCCCCGGATTTGCCCGTATTGCACTTTCCCGACTGGGAAACCCTGCCCTACGACCTGTTCTCGCCGCACCAGGACATCATTTCCCAGCGAATTTCCGCGCTGTATCGATTGCCGGAGCTGAGCCACGGGGTGCTGGTGGTACCGATCACCACTGCCCTGCACCGCCTGGCGCCGACCAAATTCCTGCTTGGCAGCAGCCTGGTGCTGGATGTCGGCCAGAAGCTCGATGTCGAACAGATGCGCACCCGGCTTGAAGCCACCGGTTATCGCTATGTCGATACCGTGTACGAGCATGGCGAATTCACCGTACGCGGCTCGCTGATCGATCTGTTCCCGATGGGCAGCAAGCTGCCGTATCGCATCGACCTGTTCGACGACGAAATCGAGACCCTGCGCACCTTCGACCCGGAGAACCAGCGCTCCATCGACAAGGTGGACTCGGTCAAGCTGCTGCCGGCCAAGGAATTCCCGCTGGAGAAAGAAGCCGTTACCCGCTTCAAGGCCCGGTTCCGCGAGCGCTTCGATGTCGACTTCCGCCGTTGCCCGATCTTCCAGGACCTCAACAGCGGAATTACCCCCGCCGGCATCGAGTACTACCTGCCGCTGTTCTTTGAAGAAACCTCCACGCTGTTCGATTACCTGCCCCAGGACACGCAAGTGTTCTCATTGCCAGGCATCGAGCAAGCGGCGGAAAACTTCTGGAACGACGTGCGCAATCGCTACGAAGAGCGTCGCGTCGATCCATCCCGTCCTTTATTGCCGCCCGCCGAGCTGTTCCTGCCGGTGGAAGACTGCTTCGCCCGCCTGAAGAGTTGGCCACGAGTGGTCGCCAGCCAACAGGACGTGGAAAGCGGTTCCGGCCGTGAGCGTTTTCCCGCGCGGGAATTGCCGAACCTGGCCATCGAAGCCAAGGCCACCCAGCCGCTGGCGGCGCTGTCGGGTTTCCTCGACCAGTTCCCCGGTCGCGTGCTGTTTACCGCCGAATCGGCAGGCCGCCGCGAAGTGCTGCTGGAGCTGCTGGAACGCCTGAAGCTGCGACCGAAAACCGTCGACAGCTGGCCGGACTTTGTCGCCGGCAAGGAACGCCTGGCGATTACCATCGCGCCACTCGATGAAGGCCTGCAGCTCGACGACCCGGCGCTGGCCCTGGTTGCCGAAAGCCCGTTGTTCGGCCAGCGCGTGATGCAGCGTCGCCGCCGCGAAAAGCGCGCCGATGCCAACAACGATGCCGTCATCAAGAACCTCACCGAATTGCGCGAAGGTGCGCCGGTGGTGCATATCGACCACGGTGTCGGCCGCTACCTGGGCCTGGCGACCCTGGAAATCGACAGCCAGACCGCTGAATTCCTTGCCCTGGAATACGCCGAAGGCGCCAAGCTGTATGTGCCGGTGGCCAACCTGCACCTGATCGCCCGCTACACCGGCAGCGACGACGCCCTGGCCCCGCTGCACCGCCTCGGCTCCGAAACCTGGCAGAAAGCCAAGCGCAAGGCCGCCGAACAGGTTCGCGACGTGGCCGCCGAGTTGCTCGACATCTATGCACGCCGCGCAGCCCGTGAAGGCTACGCGTTCGCCGACCCGAAAGCCGACTACGCCACCTTCAGCGCGGGTTTCCCGTTTGAGGAAACCCCGGACCAGCAAACCACCATCGAAGCGGTGCGCGACGACATGCTCGCGCCCAAGCCAATGGATCGCCTGGTGTGCGGCGACGTTGGCTTCGGCAAGACTGAAGTGGCGATGCGCGCCGCGTTCATTGCCGTGCATGGCGGCAGGCAAGTGGCGATCCTGGTGCCGACCACCCTGCTCGCCCAACAGCACTACAACAGCTTCCGCGACCGCTTCGCCGACTGGCCGGTGACCGTGGAAGTGATGAGCCGCTTCAAGTCGGCCAAGGAAGTGAACGCAGCGGTCGCGGACCTGGCCGAAGGCAAGATCGACATCGTCATCGGCACGCACAAGCTGCTGCAGGACGACGTCAAGATCAAAAACCTGGGCCTGGTGATCATCGACGAGGAACACCGCTTCGGCGTGCGCCAGAAAGAACAGCTCAAGGCGCTGCGCAGCGAAGTCGACATCCTGACCCTGACCGCCACGCCGATTCCGCGCACGCTGAACATGGCGGTGTCGGGCATGCGTGACCTGTCGATCATCGCCACGCCGCCGGCACGCCGCCTTTCGGTGCGCACCTTTGTCATGGAGCAGAACAAGAGCACGGTCAAAGAGGCCCTGCTGCGTGAGCTGCTGCGTGGCGGTCAGGTCTACTACCTGCACAACGATGTGAAGACCATCGAGAAATGCGCCGCCGATCTTGCCGAGCTGGTACCGGAAGCACGAATCGGCATCGGTCACGGGCAGATGCGTGAGCGCGAACTCGAACAGGTGATGAGCGACTTCTACCACAAGCGCTTCAACGTGCTGATCGCCTCGACCATCATCGAGACCGGCATCGACGTACCGAGCGCCAACACCATCATCATCGAGCGCGCCGACAAGTTCGGCCTGGCGCAGTTGCACCAGTTGCGTGGCCGGGTCGGACGCAGTCACCACCAGGCGTATGCCTACCTGCTGACCCCACCGCGCCAGCAAATCACCCCGGACGCGGAAAAGCGCCTGGAAGCGATTGCCAACACCCAGGATCTCGGCGCGGGCTTCGTGCTCGCCACCAACGACCTGGAAATCCGTGGTGCCGGCGAACTGCTCGGTGACGGCCAGAGCGGGCAGATCCAGGCTGTCGGTTTCACGCTGTACATGGAAATGCTCGAGCGCGCAGTGAAGTCGATCCGCAAGGGTGAGCAGCCGAACCTCGATCAACCGCTGGGCGGTGGCCCGGAAGTCAACTTGCGGGTACCGGCGCTGATTCCGGAAGATTACCTGCCGGATGTCCACGCCCGCCTTATTCTCTACAAGCGCATTGCCTCGGCCACCGATGAAGACGGCCTCAAGGATTTGCAGGTGGAGATGATCGATCGTTTCGGCCTGTTGCCGGAACCGACCAAGAACCTGATCCGCATCACTGCATTGAAACTGCAGGCCGAGCAACTGGGCATCAAGAAAGTCGATGGCGGCCCGCAAGGCGGTCGCGTCGAGTTCGCCGCACAGACGCCGGTCGACCCGCTGACCCTGATCAAGCTGATCCAGAGCCAGCCAAAACGCTACAAATTCGAAGGCGCCACGATGTTCAAGTTCATGGTTCCGATGGAGCGCCCGGAAGAGCGCTTTAATACTGTAGAGGCGCTCTTCGAGCACCTCGTTCCGAAAACTGCTTGAAGGACGCCGCATGCGCCTGTTTCGTTCACTGACCTTGCTGACCCTGTTGATGCCAGCACTGGCTGCACCCACGGCATTTGCCGATGACCTGTATCAGGTCGAAATGATTCTGGTCCGTCAAAACGCCGTGCCGGCGATTGTCAGCCGTGCCGCGCCGGAAGACTGGGCGGCTGGCGCCCAGTCCGTCAGCCCCGACAGCCTGCGTACGCCAAGCCTCAATGGCGAAGTGGAAAAGCTCACCAGCAGCGCCGACTACACGGTGTTGCTGCACAAGGCCTGGCAACAGACCCTCGGCGAAGCTGCCAGCAAAGTGGCGATCAGCGACGGCAAGGAACAATATGGTCAGTTCCCGATCGAGGGCACGCTGAACATGAAGCTGGGACGCTTTACCGACGTCGACGCCGACTTCTGGGTCAATCAGATCGATGCCAATGGCATGGTGACTGCCAGCGAGCGCTTGAAACAGGAAAGCCACACCAAGAACGGCCAGTTGAACTTCCTCGACAACGGGCACCTCGGCCTGCTGATCAAGATCACCTCGCTGACCGCCCCAGCCCCTCGCCCAGCTCCCGAAGAAATTCCGGACTGATTGAAGTCCCTATGTCCGCGACCCTGAGCAAACCCCTGGCGCCGTCCTGGGTCAGCCGATTCAAGGAACAGAGCCTGGAGCGTGGCCGCCGCTACGCGCTGGAGAATCGTGTCAGGATCGTTGAAGCCGGCGACGCCACGATCATCGCCGCCTGCGAAGGCTCTGGCAGTAACGTTTACCGTCAGACCATTCGCCTGCGCGAGTCAGCCAAGGGCACTTTGCTGATGGTCGACGCCACATGCTCCTGCCCGGTCCACAACAACTGCAAACATTGCGCAGCGGTGCTCCTGCAAGTGCAGGAAACCCTCGACTACCCCGCCGCCGCCAAAGACGCCGAACTCCTGGAAAAACTCCAGGCAGTCCTGGAAAACCGCAGCCCGAAAGCCCCGCCACAAGTGCTGGTGGACAATGTGCAACCCATTCCGCGCCTGTGGCTGGCCAGCATCGAGTTCAGTGCGTTCGAACCGCGCAACGGTCGAATGCAGCGCTACATTCAGCATCGCGCGGCGCTGTCTTTCAGTTATCTCGACGAATACGTTTCCGGTCAGAAAAACGCCGACATCCTGATTCGCCAGGAAACCCAGACGCTGCGGATAAAACGCCACCCGGAAGTGGAACAGTCCTACCGCGAACAGCTGCGAATCCTCGGCTTCAAAGTGGCCACCCGGCAAAGCAAGGCCTTGCCGGAAAGCGCCGGCGAGCTGTTCGAGATGGTCAATGACAGCGCCTGGCTGACCTTCACCCTCAATGAACTGCCGAAGTTGCGCACCCACGGCTGGGAATTGCAGATCGACGAAGACTTCGGTTTCGACCTGACGGCGGTAGACGACTGGTACGCCACGGTCGAACAGGTGCCGGAGCGCGACTGGTTCGACCTGGAGCTGGGGATCATCGTCAACGGCGAACGCCTGAGCCTGTTGCCGATCCTGCTCAACCTGATGCGCTCCCACACCGAAATCCTCAACCCGGAACGCCTTGCCCGACGACGCGACGACGAGCTGATCCTGGTCAATATCCCCAATCGCCCGAACTCCGAGCACGGCCCGTTGCAAGTCGCCCTGCCCTTCGGCCGCTTGAAGCCGGTGCTGGCGACACTCGGCGAGTTCTACCTGCAGGAGCCCGGCGAAACCACGCTGCGCCTGAGCAAGGCCGATGCCACACGCCTGAACCCGCTGGAAGACATGCCACTGCTCTGGGAGGGTGGAGACCAGATCCGCACCTTTGCCCAGCGCCTGCGCGACATCAAGGACCACACGGCCGCCGCCCCGGACGGTTTGAATGCGACGCTGCGCCCCTATCAGCTCGAAGGCCTGAGCTGGATGCAATCACTGCGGCAGCTGGAAGTGGGTGGAATTCTCGCGGACGACATGGGCCTGGGCAAAACCCTGCAGACACTGGCGCACGTTCTGAGCGAGAAAAACGCCGGGCGCCTCGATCGGCCGTGCATGGTCGTGATGCCGACCAGCCTGATCCCCAACTGGCTCGATGAAGCGGCGCACTTTACGCCGCAGCTCAAAGTACTGGCGCTGTACGGTGCCAGCCGCAAAAAGCATTTCGACAAGCTGGCCGATTACGACCTGATCCTGACCACCTATGCGCTGCTGCCCAAGGATGTCGAACGCCTCGCGGCGCAGCCCTTGCACATACTGGTGCTGGACGAAGCGCAATACATCAAGAACCCCGGCAGCAAGGCCGCCCAGGCTGCCCGCGAGCTCAATGCAAGGCAGCGCCTGTGCCTGAGCGGCACACCGCTGGAAAACCATCTCGGTGAACTGTGGTCGCTGTTTCACTTCCTCCTGCCCGGCTGGCTGGGCGACGTCAAAAGCTTCAACCGCGATTACCGCGTGCCGATTGAAAAGCGCACCAGCGAAGTCAGGCTTCAGCACCTCAACGGCCGGATCAAGCCGTTCCTGCTGCGCCGCACCAAGGAACAGGTGGCCACCGAGTTGCCACCGAAAACCGAGATCATCCACTGGGTCGAGCTCAACGAGGCCCAACGCGATGTCTACGAGACCATGCGCCTGGCCATGGACAAGAAAGTCCGCGACGAGATTACCCGCAAAGGCGTGGCCCGCAGCCAGATCATCATTCTGGAAGCGCTGCTCAAGCTGCGTCAGGTGTGCTGCGATTTGCGCCTGGTCAACGAGGCGACCCTGCCGAGCCGTGGCAGCACGTCAGGCAAGCTCGACAGCCTGATGGAAATGCTCGAGGAACTGTTCGAGGAAGGCCGGCGGATCCTGCTGTTCTCCCAGTTCACCTCAATGCTGTCGCTGATCGAAGACGAACTGAACAAACGCGGCGTGGCCTACGCCCTGCTGACCGGCCAGACCCGTGACCGCCGCACACCCGTGAAGGAATTCCAGAGCGGCAAGCGTCAGATTTTTCTGATCAGCCTCAAGGCCGGTGGCGTAGGCCTGAACCTGACCGAAGCGGACACGGTGATTCATTACGACCCGTGGTGGAACCCTGCGACGGAAAACCAGGCGACCGACCGGGCGTATCGCATCGGCCAGGAGAAGCCGGTGTTCGTTTACAAAATGATTGCCCGCGGTACGGTGGAAGAAAAGATTCAGCACCTGCAAAAGGAAAAATCCGACCTCGCGGCCGGCGTGCTGGATGGGCGCCAGGCCGGGGACTGGAAACTGCAGAACGATGATATCGAGGCGCTGTTTGCGCCGCTGCCGAAAAACCTCGAAAAACGCTGAGATTTGCAGTGTTTGATCCGGCCTCTTCGCGGGCAAGCCCGCTCCCACAGTGACCGCGTCGAACACGATCTCTGCGAACGACACTGAACCTGTGGGAGCGGGCTTGCCCGCGAAGGGGTCGACTCGGTGTATCGACTGATCAGCCCTTGAGCACCCGCGCCAACGTCGATTTCACCTTGCCCATGCCATCCTGCAAGGCCTGCTCGATCTCGGCCATGGTAATCACCGCCGTCGACTTGCCCGCCGCCGGGTTCACCACCAGCGCCAGGCAGGCGTAATCCAGCTCCAGTTCGCGGGCCAGGGCCGCTTCCGGCATACCCGTCATACCGACGATGTCGCAGCCATCACGCTCCAGCCGGGCGATTTCAGCCACCGTCTCCAGGCGCGGCCCTTGAGTACACGCATACACGCCATGACTGCTGTAACCCACGCCTTCCGCCGCCAATGCCGCGATCAGTTGCTGGCGCAACGCTTCGCTGTAGGGATAGCTGAAGTCGATATGGGTGACGTGCTCCAGATCATCGGCAAAGTAAGTGTGCTCACGACCGCTGGTGTAGTCGATCAACTGATGCGGCACGCAGAAATGCCCTGTGCCCATGGCGCAATGAATGCCACCCACGGCATTGACCGCAAGAATCGCCTGCGCCCCGGCCTGCTTCAGCGCCCAGAGGTTGGCGCGGTAGTTGACCTGATGCGGCGGAAAACGATGCGGATGACCATGACGTGCAAGGAACAGTACTTCCTTGCCGGCATATTCGCCGATCTGAACGTCGGCCGAGGGTGCACCGTAAGGCGTGTCCACTGTCAGTGACTGACGAATGCTCAGGCCTTCGAGCTGAGTCAGGCCAGTGCCACCGATAATTGCGTAAACCGTCATAACGAACAGTCCTTAATCAATCAATTGAGCTTCTTTGAGCGCGCCGACAGCGGTCAGCCAGCGCGGGTCCTGACGGTAATCGGTGCTGGCGAACGACTGGCCGCGCATCCGCGCAATACGCCCGGATGGCTTGACCTTCAGCCGCTGGGCAGCACTCAGGGCCAGCTCGGCGGCCGCACGGTCGTTGCACACCAGGCCCATGTCGCAACCGGCAGTCAGCGCTGCCTCGATTCGACTGGCGGCATCGCCGACCACGTGAGCCCCCGCCATGGACAGGTCATCACTGAAAATCACTCCGTCGAACTGCAACTCGCCGCGCAGGATTTCCTGCAACCAGCGACGGGAAAAACCGGCCGGCTGGGCGTCGACCTGTGGATAGATCACATGGGCGGGCATGACCGCGGCCAGTTGCTTGCTCAATCTGGCAAACGGCACCAGGTCGTTGGCGCGGATCTCATCGAGACTGCGTTCATCATTCGGGATTGCGACGTGGGAATCCGCTTCGGCCCAGCCGTGACCGGGGAAGTGCTTGCCGGTGGCCGCCATGCCCGCGCTGTTCATCCCGCGGATGAAAGCACCCGCGAGCAAGGCCGCGCGCTCGGGATCACCTTCGAACGAACGGGTGCCGACGACGGCGCTGCGTTGGTAATCGAGGTCGAGCACCGGGGCGAAACTCAGGTCCAGGCCAACGGCCAACACTTCGGTCGCCATGATCCAGCCACACTGCTCGGCCAGGTATTCGGCGTTCGGGTTGTCGGCAATGGCGCGCATGGCGGGCAACCGCACGAACCCCTGACGCAGGCGCTGCACGCGGCCACCCTCTTGATCCACCGCCAACAGCAGGTCGGGACGAATGGCCCGAATGGCTGCACTCAGCTCACGCACTTGCCGCGGATGCTCGATGTTACGGGCAAAGATGATCAGGCCGCCCACTTCGGGCTGGCGCAACAATTGGCGATCTTCAGCCGTCAGCCAGGTACCGGCGACGTCCACCATCAACGAGCCTTGCAAGCCAGCAGTCATAGTTTTTCCTTGATAACAGAAAACCCGCCCCACACGGATTCGCCGCCGGGGGCTGTGCCCGGCAGGTCGGCGGTATCGATGGGAAACGGGTTCAGAAACAGAGTCGGCATGGGCGGCTAGCTTAGCGGATGTCAGCTGCCGCGCCCACCCGTGTACGGTTAAACCTTGGCGGCAACCGGTGTCGATTTACTGCGCGGACGCAACTGGGCAGTGGCCATGGCCGCATCCGTCACACCGGATTCGGCGCGCATGCCGGCGGCCAGGAATGGCACCATCAGCCGCATGACCTGCTCGATCGAGGTGTTCACGCCGAAGTCGGTTTCAGCAATCGCGCGCAAGGCCTTGATACCGGACATGCTGAACGCTGCAGCACCGAGCATGAAGTGCACGCGCCAGAACAGTTCGATAGGGGGAATACGCGGCGCCGCTTCGTTGACCAGCATCATATAGCGGCGGAACACCTTGCCGTACATGTCTTCCAGATAACGGCGCAAGTGCCCCTGGCTCTGACTGAACGCCAGCCCCAACAAACGCATGAAGATGGACAGGTCGTTGCCACTGCGCGGCTGCACCACCAGTGCCTGCTCGACGAGGATTTCCAGCAACTCTTCAAGTGTCGGCCTGATTTCAGGCTTGGCCTGACGCCGCTCCAGCTCTTTATCGAGACTGATGCAGAACGGCCCGAGGAACCGCGAGAAAACCGCCTGGATCAACGCCTTCTTCGAACCGAAGTGATAGTTCACCGCCGCCAGGTTGACACCTGCCTTGCTGGTGATCAGACGCAACGAGGTTTCCGCGAAGCCTTTTTCCGCGAACAACTGCTCGGCGGCATCAAGAATGCGTTCAACGGTTTCCGACTGGGCCATGGCTACTCCGCCTGACAAACACTTGTTTGAAACATACGTTTCAGCCTGGGCCTTGTCAAGTCTGACAGTCCGTTTTGGGAATGGTCGGTCAGACATTTAACCACACAACGACAAAGCTTCAATCCACTGACTGATTGACCGTCCGGCGGCGAGTGAAAAATGGAGCATTGCCAAGACCGCTCCACTGTATATAATCCCAGTCACTGTATAAAAAAACAGAGCGATCAATATGCTAAAGCTGACGCCACGACAAGCAGAGATTCTGGCTTTCATCAAACGCTGCCTGGAAGACAACGGATATCCTCCTACCCGCGCGGAAATCGCTCAGGAACTGGGTTTCAAGTCACCCAATGCGGCGGAAGAACACCTCAAGGCGCTGGCCCGCAAGGGTGCAATCGAGATGACGCCTGGCGCCTCCCGTGGCATTCGCATCCCTGGCTTCGAAGCCAAGGCCGACGACTCCACCCTGCCGATCATTGGCCGGGTCGCAGCCGGCGCCCCGATTCTTGCGCAACAACACATCGAAGAGTCCTGCAACATCAACCCTGCCTTCTTCCATCCGCGTGCCGACTACCTGCTGCGCGTCCACGGGATGAGCATGAAGGATGTCGGCATTTTCGACGGCGACCTGCTGGCGGTCCACACCACCCGCGAAGCCCGTAACGGCCAGATCGTGGTTGCGCGAATCGGCGACGAAGTGACCGTCAAGCGTTTCAAGCGCGACGGCAGCAAAGTCTGGCTGATCGCCGAGAACCCCGAGTTCGCCCCTATCGAAGTGAACCTACAAGATCAGGAACTGGTGATCGAAGGCTTGAGTGTCGGCGTCATTCGCCGCTAAAGGAGGCACCATGCAGTTCCCACAGACATCACCACAGCAAGCCCAACTGTCGTTGTTCGAAGCGTTCATGGCACAGCCATTGACGCCGATTCTGAAAGACGTAGTCGAGTCCCCCTGGAGCGCCGAACCTGACGTTTTCAGCGAGCTGTCACTGCGTGGTGCAGCCGGGAACTGCCTGAGCCTTCTGGCACCCATCCTCAGGGAATTGAGCCAGGACCAGGACGCACGCTGGCTGACATTGATCGCGCCGCCCGCCAGCCTGACTCAAGCCTGGCTGCGAGATGCCGGCCTCAACCGCGAACGTATCCTGTTGCTGCAACCCAGAGGCACCCAGAGCGCCCAGCAACTGACCTGCGAAGCGCTGCGCCTGGGGCGCAGCCACACGGTGGTCAGCTGGATCAACCCGTTGAGCCCCCAATCGCGGCAACAACTGATCAGCGCCGCCCGCACCGGGGACGCTCAGAGCCTGAATATTCGATTGGGTTAACTGACAGGCAAGACGCGGGCTTCACCGCGCGAGGCTTCTCCAGGGGCAGAGAAGCCGATGAGGAGCGAGATCAAGAAAAACGACAGGCGGGGATCAATGAAGAACCCGCGTCCCCTCTTCCTTGTCGAATTCGCCTTCAACCAGGCGACCTGCCATCTGCACACCGACGCTCAACATCGCCTTGGCGACTTCCACGTGCTGCCCTTGCAGGAACGCTTTGGCGTCCTCGGAGAAATCCAAAGTAACCAGAGAACCCTCGTCCTCGGCCCTGCGCAGCTCGATACGGCCGTCTGGTAACTCGACAATTTCTAGAAAGGACGTTGGCATAAAGGACTGTTCTCCACGAAAGGCGGGGATTATATAGGCATCGCTCGGGCTTCGCTTGGGATCTTGACCAGATGTCATTACCCGACTGCGAGTGTCAGCACTCGTTCAACCCTTCACGAAACCGGATCGCCAACGCTTTCAGGTTCTGACGCCAGCTCTCCAGCTCCTCCCGGCTCAGCTCCTCCGGTGCGTCCTCTTCATCCAGATTGACAGCCTGAATCAGTGGCTGGGTCACGTCTCCTTTCGGCTTGTGCGGCGCGCGTGGCGGCTGAAACAGCGCAGCATGGGCGGCCAACAGTCTGGCCAGCCAGGTTTCCGGGTTATTGGCCAGCTCGACCATCTCGGCCATTTCCGGAATGGCGATGGATTCCAGCACCTCGCGAGTCAGCAACAACTCTGCACGGGGCGCATTGGCCTGAGGCAAGCGATAGAAACCGGCGATTTCGTGACACAGGCCCAACAGCGCGCCGTACAGGTGAAACAGCGCGGATTCGCGCCCGGCCTGGATCAGCGCCAGCGAATTCATCGCCCGACTTTCTTCAGTACGGGCCAGTGCTTCCAGCGACAAGCCGGCGAAGTAAATCTTCTGATTGGTGCGGGTATAAAGTTCGTGGGCCATGACGGCAGCCTCCACAACGAAATAATTGCTTCATGCAGGTTTGACAGTGTCATGGATCAGCCGATCCGACCGCAAGCACAAAACAAAAAGGCCGCATGAAAACCCGAGGGTTTCCATACGGCCTTTAATGGCGATGGTGCCGGCTTCCTGTAGGAGCGAGCTTGCTCGCGATGGACCTGAGAGCAACGCGGGCATTCTGAAGGCCCGCGTTATCGTTGACGACCATCGCGAGCGAGCTCGCTCCTACAGGGGGTTGGCGGCTTTAAGCCTTGGCTGCCGGACGCTTGTCTTCGACTTTCCACTTGCCGCCGTCGTAGAACGCTTTCCAGCCAGTCGGCTTACCGTCGACCTCGGTCTGCACGTACTGCTCCTTGGTCTTGCGACTGTAACGAATCACAGCCGGGAGGCCATCCGGGTCTTTCTTCGGCGCTTCGCACAGGAAGTGATACTTCGGATCGATCTCATCCTTGTGCGGGATGATTTCCATCACCAGCGGAGCACGGGTCTCGCGGTTTTTCGGGAACTGGCTGGCCGCCAGGAACAGGCCGGATGCACCGTCGCGCAGAATGTAGGTGTCGTTGACCTTTTCGCACTTGAGCTCAGGCATCTTCACCGGGTCCATCTTCGGCGGCGCCGCATCACCGCTCTTCAGCAGTTTGCGGGTGTTCTTGCAGGTGGCATTGGTGCAACCGAAGAACTTGCCGAAACGGCCGGTCTTGAGCTGCATTTCGCTGCCACACTTGTCGCACTCCAGGCTCGGACCTTCATAGCCCTTGATGCGATAAGTGCCCTCTTCGATTTCGTAGCCATCGCAATCCGGGTTGTTGCCGCAGATGTGCAACTTGCGCTTCTCATCGAGCAGATAGGCATCCATCGCCGTGCTGCAGATCGGGCAGCGATGCTTGCCACGCAACACCAGCGACTCCGATTCACCCTCGTCGTCCGCAGCGATTTCATCGCCCGGCACCAGGTTGACGGTGGCCTTGCAGCGTTCTTTGGGTGGCAGGCTGTAGCCCGAGCAACCCAGGAACACGCCAGTCGACGCAGTACGGATCTGCATCGGACGACCACAGGTCGTGCACGGAATGTCAGTCATCACCGGCTGGTTGGCACGCATGCCGCTTTCCGGGCTTTCGGCCACTTCGAGCTTTTTCTTGAAGTCGCCGTAGAACTCGTCGAGCACGTTTTTCCAGTCGCGTTCGCCCTGGGCCACGTCATCGAGATGCTCTTCCATGCCCGCCGTGAAGCCGTAGTCCATCAGGTTGGAGAAGCTTTCGGCCAGACGCTCGGTGACGATGTCGCCCATCTTTTCCGAGTAGAAGCGACGGTTGTGCAGCGCCACGTAGCCGCGGTCCTGGATGGTCGAAATGATCGCCGCGTAGGTCGAAGGACGACCGATACCGCGTTTTTCCATTTCCTTCACCAGGCTGGCTTCCGAGTAACGCGCCGGCGGCTTGGTGAAATGCTGGGTCGGATCAAGCTTGATCAGCTTCATCGCGTCGCCCTGGGCCATGTCCGGCAATACGTCGTCATCGCCCGGCTTGGCGATTTGCGGCATGACACGGGTGTAACCGTCAAACTTCAGGATGCGGCCCTTGGCACGCAGCTCGAAGTCACCGGCACCCACGGTGACGGTCGTCGACAGGTATTGCGCCGGCAGCATCTGGCAAGCGAGGAACTGGCGCCAGATGAGCTCGTAGAGGCGCTCAGCGTCACGCTCCATGCCCGACAGCTTGCTTGGCTCGGTGTTGGCGTCGGACGGACGAATCGCTTCGTGAGCCTCTTGTGCGCCTTCCTTGCTGCTGTAGACGTTGGGGGTTTCCGGCAGGTACTTCTTGCCGAACTCGCCTTCAATATAGGTACGCGCCATCGCCACGGCATCGGCCGAGAGGTTGGTGGAGTCGGTACGCATGTAGGTGATGTAGCCGGCTTCGTACAAACGCTGGGCCATCATCATGGTTTTCTTCACACCGAAGCCCAGGCGGTTGCTCGCGGCCTGCTGCAGGGTGGAAGTGATGAACGGTGCCGACGGCTTGCTGCTGGTCGGCTTGTCTTCGCGCTTGACGATGCTGTAGCTGGAAGCCTTGAGCTTCTCCAGCGCCGCCATGGCCTGGGCTTCATTGAGCGGCTTGAAGGCTTCGCCTTTCTCGCGGGCCACGTCGAAACGCACGGTCGCGCCTTTGGCGGTGCCGAGGTCGGCGTGAACTTCCCAGTACTCTTCCGGGATGAACGCGCGGATTTCACGCTCGCGCTCCACCACCAGCTTCACGGCAACCGACTGCACGCGACCGGCGGACAGGCCACGGGCAATCTTGGCCCACAGCAGCGGCGAAACCATGTAACCGACGACGCGGTCGAGGAAGCGGCGCGCCTGCTGGGCATTGACACGGTCGATATCCAGCTCGCCCGGCTGGGAGAAGGCTTCCTGAATCGCCTTCTTGGTGATTTCGTTGAACACCACGCGCTTGTAGCGGCTGTCGTCACCACCGATGGCTTCGCGCAGGTGCCAGGCAATGGCTTCCCCCTCGCGGTCCAAGTCGGTTGCGAGATAGATGGTGTCAGCATCCTTGGCGAGCCGGCGCAGCTCTTCGATGACTTTTTCCTTGCCCGGGAGGATCTCGTACTTGGCTTTCCAGCCATGATCGGGATCGACCCCCATGCGCGCGACCAGCTGCTTGCGCGCCTTTTCTTTCGGCGACAGTGCCGGCGCTTCACCCGCAGCAGCCTTGCCGCGCTTGGCGGCTGGCTCTTTGCTGGCGCTAGCCGAACCGCTGGTGGGCAGGTCTCGGATATGGCCGATACTCGACTTCACCACGTATTCGTTGCCCAAATACTTGTTGATGGTCTTGGCCTTAGCCGGGGATTCCACAATGACCAGCGATTTGCCCATGGATCAGAAAATTCCTGAATTCGAGAAGTGAAAGGCGATTGGCGCCTGACGCGGCACCGCTATATATAGTGGCAACAAGGTGAGGTCAAGCGCAGGGTATTGCGCGAACTCAGCTTATGGCTTGGTAAAAAGGCTTTCTTCGGCCTGCACCAGAGCAAAGCGTGGCACCTGTTCACCGTCAACCTCGACGGACTCCAGGAACATGCTCAAGGGACGCACCCAAAAGCCGTAATCGCCATACAGGGCTTGATAGAAGACCACTTCTTCTTCGGTTTCCGAATGCCGCGCAACACTGAATACGCGGTACTGCGGACCTTTGTAATGTTGGTAGAGCCCAGGTTGTATCGGCATGCTTTGGCCCTCACTCAAATTTTTTCAAATAAAAAACAAAATAAACCCGGAAAAACAAAAACCGGGGCACTTGGCCCCGGCTTCCATCAACGGAACGCTTAAACGCGTTCGAAGACGGTGGAGATGCCTTGGCCGAGACCAATGCACATGGTGGCCACCCCGAAGGTGCCGCCATTCTGCTTCATCACATTGAGCAAAGTGCCGGAGATACGCGCACCGGAGCAACCGAACGGGTGGCCCAGGGCGATCGCGCCACCGTGCAGGTTAACCTTCTCGTTCATCTTGTCGAGCACTTTCAGATCTTTCAGCACTGGCAGGGCCTGTGCGGCGAAAGCTTCGTTGAGCTCGAAGAAGTCGATGTCGGCGATACCCAGACCCGCGCGCTTCAATGCTTTTTGTGTGGCCGGTACTGGACCATAGCCCATGATTGCCGGATCCACACCCGCCACCGCCATCGAGCGAATCACTGCCAGAGGCTGGATACCCAGGTCCTGTGCGCGCTGCGCCGACATCACGATCATGCACGAAGCACCATCGGTGATCTGCGACGAAGTACCGGCAGTCACGGTACCACCTTTAGGATTGAATGCCGGCTTCAGCGCCGCCAGGCTTTCCAGGGTGGTTTCCGGACGAATGGTTTCGTCGTAGTCGAAGGTTTTCAGGAAACCGTTCTCGTCGTAGCCCTGCATCGGGATGATTTCGTCTTTGAACTTGCCTTCCACGGTCGCCTTGTGGGCGAGTTGGTGGGAGCGCACGCCGAAAGCGTCCTGTTGCTCGCGAGTGATGCCGTGCATTTTGCCCAGCATTTCCGCGGTCAGGCCCATCATGCCCGAGGCTTTCGCCGCGTACAGCGACATGTGCGGGTTCGGATCGACACCGTGCATCATGCTCACGTGGCCCATATGCTCGACGCCGCCAACGACGAATACGTCACCATTGCCGGTCATGATCGCTTGCGCGGCAGTGTGCAGAGCGCTCATCGACGAGCCGCACAGGCGGCTGACGGTCTGGCCGGCCGAGGTGTGCGGGATCTGGGTCATCAGCGACGCCATGCGCGCGATGTTCCAGCCCTGCTCCAGGGTCTGGTTCACACAGCCCCAGATCACGTCTTCGACTTCGTTCGGGTCGACCTTGACGTTACGTTCCAGCAGTTTGCTGATCAGGTGCGCCGACATGTCTTCGGCGCGGGTGTTGCGGTGCATGCCGCCCTTGGAGCGGCCCATCGGAGTACGACCGAAGTCGACAATCACGACGTCTCTAGGATTCAAGCTCATAAGTTCACTCTCACTCTAGTTGGGGGCGCTTAACCGAAGAAGCTCTGGCCGTTCTTGGCCATTTCGCGCAGCTTCGCGGTCGGGTGGTACAGCGCGCCCAAATCAGCGTACTGGTCAGCCAGGGCAACGAACTCTGCCACACCGATCGAGTCGATGTAGCGCAGCGCACCGCCACGGAATGGAGGGAAACCAATACCGTAGACCAGACCCATGTCGGCTTCGGCAGCGGTTTCGACGATGCCGTCTTCCAGGCAACGCACGGTTTCCAGGCACAGCGGGATCATCATCCAGTTGATGATGTCTTCATCGGTGACTTCACGCTGCTCGTAAACGATCGGCTTGAGCACTTCCAGCACCGACGGATCGGCGACTTTCTTCTGCTTGCCCTTCTTGTCGGTCTCGTAGGCGTAGAAGCCCTTGCCGTTCTTCTGGCCCAGGCGCTTGGCTTCGTAGAGCACGTCAACGGCCGAGCGACTGTCGTCCTTCATGCGGTCCGGGAAGCCTTCGGCCATCACGTCACGACCGTGGTGGCCGGTGTCGATGCCGACCACGTCCATCAGGTAGGCCGGGCCCATTGGCCAGCCGAATTTTTCCATGATCTTGTCGATACGGACGAAGTCCACACCGGCGCTGACCAGCTTGGCGAAACCGCCGAAGTACGGGAACAGCACGCGGTTGACCAGGAAGCCCGGGCAGTCATTGACGACGATCGGGTTCTTGCCCATTTTCTTGGCGTAGGCAACGGTGGTCGCGACCGCCAGCTCGCTGGACTTTTCGCCACGGATCACTTCCACCAGCGGCATCATGTGCACCGGATTGAAGAAGTGCATGCCGACGAAGTTTTCCGGACGCTTGAGGGCTTTGGCCAGCAAGGTGATGGAAATGGTCGAGGTGTTGGACGCCAAAATGGTGTCTTCCTTGACCTTGTCTTCAACTTCAGCCAGTACGGCCTGCTTGACCTTGGGGTTTTCGACGACCGCTTCCACCACCAGGTCCACGTGACCGAAATCACCGTACGACAGGGTTGGACGAATGCCGTTGAGCACTTCAGCCATTTTCGCGGCGGTCATGCGGCCTTTTTCAACGCGGCCGACCAGCAGTTTGGCGGCTTCGGCCAGACCCTGCTCGATACCGTGCTCGTTGATGTCCTTCATCAGGATCGGCGTACCTTTGGAAGCCGACTGATAGGCAATACCGCCACCCATGATGCCGGCGCCCAATACGGCAGCCTGCTTCACGTCCTTGGCGATTTCGTCGTAGGCCTTGGCCTTTTTCTTCAGTTCCTGATCGTTCAGGAACAGGCCGATCAGGCTCTGCGCGGCAGAGGTCTTGGCCAGCTTGACGAAACCGGCAGCTTCGACTTCCAGCGCCTTGTCGCGACCGAAGTTCGCGGCTTTCTGGATAGTCTTGATCGCTTCGACCGGCGCCGGGTAGTTCGGGCCAGCCTGGCCGGCCACGAAACCTTTGGCGGTTTCGAAAGCCATCATTTGTTCAATGGCGTTCAGCTTCAGCTTTTCCAGCTTTGGCTGGCGCTTGGCCTTGTAGTCGAACTCGCCGGAGATGGCGCGCTTGATCAGTTCCAGCGCGGCGTCCTGCAGCTGCTCTGGAGCAACCACTGCGTCGACAGCGCCCACTTTCAGCGCGTCTTCAGGACGGTTTTCCTTGCCGGCGGCAATCCACTCGATGGCATTGTCGGCACCGATCAGGCGCGGCAGGCGCACAGTACCGCCGAAGCCCGGGTAGATGCCCAGCTTGACTTCCGGCAGACCGATCTTGGCCGCGGTGGACATGACGCGGTAGTCCGCCGCCAGGCACATTTCCAGGCCACCACCCAGCGCGATGCCGTTGATCGCGGCGACGGTCGGGACGTTGAGGTCTTCGAAATCGCTGAAAATTTTGTTGGCTTCTAAGTTGCCAGCAACAAGTTCTGCATCCGGCAGCTTGAAGTTGTCGACAAATTCGGTGATGTCGGCACCGACGATGAACACGTCCTTGCCACTGCTGACGATCACGCCCTTGATCGAAGCATCTGCCTTGATGGTGTCTACGGCCTGACGCAGTTCGTTCAGGGTTAGACGGTTGAACTTGTTGACGGACTCACCCTTGAGGTCGAACTTCAGTTCGACGATGCCACTTTCAAGAGCCTTAACCGTGATGGCTTTACCTTCGTAAATCATCAACTGATCTCCACGATATGGAAGCTGAACAGTACACGTCGGAAGCAGGCGACCGGCTTGGCAGGACTTTAAACGTCGATGCTACGCCAATCTGCCCGGCACACCCGCCAACGCGATAGTCGGGATTCTGTAGGAGCGGTCTGAAATACAAACGCTCAATTCATACGCCCGTTTGATTTGGGTACGCCACCTTCACGGAATTTCCGCCAATTGTCAATCGCCCAGAATGCGGGTTGAAAAGCGACTTTGCGGTCATTTCTGTAAGACGAAGGCCTGCAACATGCGGCTGCATGTGGAGTCATTCATAAGATCAATCTTTAGAAAAATCGCCCTAATTCGCTGCAGCCCGTGTTTAACGAGCTACGCTGGCGAAACCAGGGGAAAAAGTTGAACGCTTCGGCGAACGCCCAGCGCAAGATCAGCCCACACCGTTTTTACCGGCCTGCCTGGCCAACTCCAGCCCGATGATGAATGTCGGGCTTTTTATTGCCTGCGAAAAACACCTGTAGGAGCGAGCCTGCTCGCGATGGTCGTCAACGATGACGTGGGATACCTGACACCCCGTGGTGCTCTCAGGTTCATCGCGAGCAGGCTCGCTCCTACATGAGGGGGGTCGGGTTTCAGGCCAGCGCCTTGAGGGTGGCGTCGATGTGCTGCAATACCTCGGCCTCGCCCTTCTCGCCCCAATACAAAGCGATGATCTGTTTGTCAGCCTCGACCTTGTAGACGTTACCTGGCAATTTTTCGAAATGATTGAGCAGCGCTTGATCCTCGCAGGCTTCCTGCCATTGATTCACCCACAGCCCCGGTGATTTTTGCCAGTAGCTCCAGCACGCCGGCTGACTGCCGCGGCGCGGGCGATGGTACTGGGCGCACGGGCTTGGCGGCTCCTGGCTCAGCCAGTGCGGCCATTCCTGAGGCGCCAGTTGCATGGCCAGGCCAATGCGCCGGGCCTCCATGCGCAGGGCGATACGCCCACTCTGGGCACGTGAAGGGCGCAACCATGCCAGCGGGCTGAGTACCACCAGCAGGATTGACACCACTATCCAGACCGTCATATCTGTACTCCCGATTCTTGATGAGCCCATTGTGTCACTTTGGAACCAATGCGCTTGAAACCAGCCATACTTACCAATATTGCAATCCTCAGGAGGAGCACCTCATGCCCTACAACCATATTCTGGTCGCTGTAGATCTGACCGAAGAGTGCGACCCTGTGATCCACCGCGCTCGCGAGCTGTCGGTGAGCAACGGCGCGAAATTGTCACTGGTGCACATTGTCGAACCGATGGCCATGGCCTTCGGTGGCGACGTGCCGATGGACCTGTCACAACTGCAACAACAGCAGTTCGACCAGGCCAAAGAGCGCCTCGACCGGTTGATCCTCAAATATCCAGAGCTCTCCAGGGAATACAGCCATCTGACCTACGGCCAGCCACGCCAGGAGATTCACCACCTGGCCAAGGAGCAAACCTGCGACCTGATCGTGGTGGGCAGCCATGGCCGGCACGGCCTGGCACTGCTGCTGGGCTCCACCGCCAATGACGTATTGCATGGCGCGCCTTGCGATGTACTGGCGGTGCGCCTGCAAAACAAAAGCTGACTACACGCCACCCTGTAGGAGCGAGCTGGCTCGCGATGGTCGCCAACGATGACGCGGGCAGCCTGACACCCCGCGGCGCTCTCAGGTTCATCGCGAGCGAGCTCGCTCCTACAGGGAATTGATTGCATTGCATATGAAAAGCCCGGCGTTCACGTGTGTGAAGCCGGGCTTTTTTATTGCCGGATCAATCAGGCATCCAGCTCGGCCCAACGCTCGACCATGATGTCGAGCTCAGCCTGCAACTGCTCCAGCTGGGCAATCACCGCAGCCGTTTCGGCAGCAGGACGCTGATAGAAGCCCGCATCTGCCATCTGTGCTTCAACGGCGGCAATCTGCTGCTCCATGGCTTCGATCTGCCCCGGCAACGCTTCCAGCTCGCGCTGCAACTTGTAGCTGAGCTTTTTCTTCGCCACAGGTGCTTCGACCACTGCCGCCACCGGCGCAGGCTCGGCCTTCACCACGGCGGAGTTCAGGTCGGCCTTGCCAGACTTGCTCTCGGTCACGCCCAGCAGGCGCGGCGAGCCGCCCTGGCGCAGCCAGTCCTGGTAGCCACCGACGTATTCGCGAACCTTGCCTTCACCTTCGAAGACCAGGGTACTGGTGACCACGTTGTCGAGGAATGCCCGGTCGTGGCTGACCATCAGTACGGTGCCGTTGAAGGTCAGCAGGACCTCTTCGAGCAATTCGAGGGTTTCGACGTCGAGGTCGTTGGTCGGTTCGTCGAGTACCAGCAGGTTCGCCGGCTTGCTGAACAACTTGGCCAGCAACAGGCGGGCACGCTCACCACCGGACAGCGCTTTGACTGGCGTGCGCGCACGCTGCGGGCTGAACAGGAAGTCGCCGAGGTAGCTCAGTACATGGCGGCTCTGGCCGTCGATATCGATGAAGTCGCGACCTTCGGCGACGTTGTCGATCACGGTTTTTTCCAGGTCCAGCTGATGGCGCAACTGGTCGAAGTAGGCGACATCGATCCGGGTGCCCTCTTCCACTTTGCCGCTGGTTGGCTGCAAGCCGCTGAGCATCAGCTTCAGCAGCGTGGTCTTGCCGGTACCGTTGGCGCCGAGCAGACCGATACGGTCGCCGCGCTGCAGCACCATGGAGAAGTCCTTGATCAGGAACGGACCGTCCGGGTGAGCGAAGCTCACGTTATCGAGCACCATCACCTGCTTGCCGGACTTGTCGGCGGTTTCCAGCTGGATGTTGGCCTTGCCGGTACGCTCACGACGCTCGCTGCGCTCGACACGCAAGGCTTTGAGCGCACGTACGCGGCCTTCGTTGCGGGTACGACGGGCCTTGATGCCCTGGCGAATCCACACTTCTTCCTGGGCCAGGCGCTTGTCGAACAAGGCGTTGGCGGTTTCTTCGGCGGCCAGTGCGGCTTCTTTGTGCACGAGGAAACTGGCGTAGTCGCCGTTCCAGTCGATCAGGCCGCCGCGATCCAGTTCGAGGATGCGGGTCGCCAGGTTCTGCAGGAAAGAACGGTCGTGCGTGATGAACAGCACGGCGCCCTGGAAATCCTTCAGCGCTTCTTCAAGCCAGGCGATGGCACCGATGTCCAGGTGGTTGGTCGGCTCGTCGAGCAGCAGCAGGTCCGGCTCGGACACCAGGGCCTGGGCCAGCAGGACGCGACGACGCCAGCCGCCGGACAACTCGGCCAGGGTCTTGTCGGCCGGCAGTTGCAGGCGGCTCAAGGTGCTGTCGACGAGCGTCTGCAAGCGCCAGCCATCGCGGGCTTCGAGGTCGTGCTGGACGTGCATCAGCTTGTCCAGATCGGCATCGGTGACGATGTTCTGGCTCAGGTGGTGATACTCGGCGAGCAACGCACCGACGCCATCCAGGCCTTCGGCCACCACGTCGAACACTGTCCGCTCGTCGGCTACCGGCAATTCTTGCGGCAATTCGCCGATCTTGAGCCCGGGTGCGCGCCAAACGGAGCCGTCATCGGGCTTCTGGTCGCCCTTGACGAGCTTCATCATGCTGGACTTGCCAGTGCCGTTGCGGCCGATGATGCACACCCGCTCACCACGGGCGATCTGCCAGGACACCTTGTCCAACAACGGCATAGCGCCGAAAGCAAGGGACACATCGCTGAATTTGAGCAGGGTCATGAGCTTCTCCAAAAACCGGGCGCGCATTCTACCTGACTTGAGGCTTCAGAAGGCCGGCAATTTCACTCTCGCAGTACTCTGAACGACAAATGTTGCGAACTGATGCGCGAAGACCCGCAAAGCTTTCGCCGGCTGCTGGCAAAAGGCTAAGCTACAGACAATTCAGTGCGGGCCCGGCCCGCACTTGTCATGATTTCTCTGCCCGGACGTCTCATGCGCAGTCGCCTCTTCAGACTTTTATCCTGCTTTCTTCTCTCTGCCGCTGCCGTTCAATCCGCCCAGGCGGTGGACCTTTCCACCCAACGCCAATATTACGATGAAGCCAAACGCGCCCTGGCCAAGGGCGATAGCGGCCCGTACTTCCGTTACAGCCAGGCCCTCGCCGATTATCCACTGGAACCGTACCTGGCCTACGACGAGCTGACCGCGCGCCTGAAAACCGCGAGCAACGCCGAAATCGAGAAATTCCTCGCCGAACACGGTGACCTGCCCCAGGCCAACTGGATGAAACTACGCTGGTTGCGCTGGTTGGCGGAGCGGGACGACTGGGCGACCTTCGTCAGGTATTACGACCACAAGATGAACTTCACCGAACTGGACTGCCTGAATGCGCAGTACCAGATCAGCCATAACCTCAAATCCGAAGGTTATGCCAACACTGAAAAGCTCTGGCTGACCGGTAAATCCCAACCCGAAGCCTGCGATGCCGTGTTCGGCATGTGGGCCGCAGACGGCCAGTTGACCGAGCAGAAACGCTGGGAGCGCGCCAAACTCGCCGCCCAGGCGCGCAACTACCCGCTGGCCAACAGCCTGGTCAACGGCATGACCAACCTCGCCCCTCGCGGTCGCTTGCTGGTGGACGTCGCACAGAAACCGGAACTGCTCAATCAGCCGTCACGCTTCACCCCGGCCGATGAAGCCATGTCCGACGTTGTCAGCCTCGGCCTGCGCCGCCTGGCTCGCCAGGACCCGGACAAGGCCATGGACCTGCTTGATGGCTACGCCAGCAGCATGCACTTCTCCCGGGATGAAAAAGTGGCGATCGCCCGGGAAATCGGCCTGACCCTCGCACGACGCTTCGACAGCCGTGCACTGGATGTCATGACCAAATACGACCCCGAGCTGCGCGACAACACGGTTTCCGAATGGCGCTTGCGCCTGCTCCTGCGCCTGGCGCGCTGGGACGATGCCTATCAGTTGACCCGCCGCCTGCCTCAGGATCTGGCCACCACCAACCGCTGGCGCTACTGGCAGGCCCGTAGTCTGGAACTGGCGCAACCGCAGAATCCGGAAGCGCAGACGCTCTATAAAAGCCTGGCCCGCGAACGCGACTTCTACGGTTTCCTTGCCGCCGATCGCTCACAGTCGCCCTACTCCCTGCTCAACAAACCGCTGGTGCTCAGCCAGGCCACCATCAACAAGGTGCGCAACACCCCCGGCGTGCGCCGCGCCCTGGAGCTGCACGCCCGCGGGCAGGTCGTCGATGGTCGCCGCGAGTGGTATTACGTCAGCCGTCACTTCAGCCGCGACGAAATGGTCGCCCAGGCCAAGCTGGCCTATGACCTGAAATGGTACTTCCCGGCGATCCGCACCATCAGTCAGGCGCAGTATTGGGATGACCTGGATATCCGCTTCCCGATGGCTCACCGAGAAACCCTGGTCCGCGAAGCGAAGAACCGCGGCCTGCATCCGAGCTGGGCGTTCGCCATCACCCGCCAGGAAAGTGCGTTCATGGACGACGCCCGTTCCGGAGTCGGCGCCTCGGGCCTGATGCAACTGATGCCCGCCACTGCCAAGGAAACCGCACGCAAGTTCAGCATTCCCTACAGCTCGCCACAGCAATTGTTCGATCCGGACAAGAACATCCAGCTCGGCGCCGCTTACCTGAGCCAGGTGCACAGTCAGTTCAACGGCAACCGCGTGCTTGCCTCCGCTGCCTACAACGCCGGCCCCGGCCGCGTACGCCAATGGCTGCGCGGTGCCGACCACCTGAGTTTCGACGTGTGGGTGGAAAGCATCCCGTTCGACGAAACCCGCCAGTACGTGCAAAACGTATTGTCGTACTCGGTGATCTACGGTCAGAAGCTCAATTCGCCACAGCCGATCGTGGATTGGCATGAGCGCTACTTCGACGATCAATGATCACTGTAGGAGCGAGCCTGCTCGCGATGGACATCAGAGTGCCGCTGGGTGCCAGGCATCCCGCGTCATCGTTGACGACCATCGCGAGCAGGCTCGCCCCTACAAGAGTTCCCCAGCGTTTATCAATCCATCACTGAACTGCAACGCCGCCAACCGCGCATACAACGCATTGCTGGCAATCAGTTGCTGATGCGTCCCCACCGCCACCAGCTTCCCCTGATCCATCACCGCGATCCGGTCGGCGTTTTTCACCGTGGCCAGGCGATGGGCAATCACCAGGGTGGTACGGTTTTTCATCAGGCTCGGCAACGCCTGCTGGATCAGGTGTTCGCTCTGGGCGTCGAGGGCGCTGGTGGCTTCGTCGAGGAGCAGGATCGGGGCGTCCACCAGCAACGCGCGGGCGATGGCCAGGCGTTGGCGCTGGCCGCCGGACAGGCCGAGCCCCCCATCCCCCAGATGCGTCTGGTAACCATTGGGCATCGCTTCGATAAAGTCATGGGCGTAAGCGATTTTTGCCGCTTCCTGCACCTCGGCCGACGTCGCCTTCGGATTGCCATAGCGAATGTTTTCTTCAATGCTGCCGAAAAACAGCGCCGGGGTTTGCGACACCAGGGCGAAACAACGGCGCAGATCCAGCGGGTCGAGTTGAGTCAAGGGCACGCCATCGAGCAGGATACGTCCCTCGGCCGGGTCGTAAAAACGCAGCAGCAAGTCATACACCGTCGATTTCCCGGCCCCTGATGGACCGACCAGCGCCAACGTCTCACCGGCATTGACGGTCAGGTTCAAGCCGTCGACAGCATAACTTTCCGGCCGCGACGGGTAGGAAAACCGCACATTCTGCAATTGCAGGTGGCCGTCGACCCGCTCCGGCAGTGTCACCGTACCGGACACCGGCGGCAGAATGATGTTTTCCGAGCGCAGCAACTCGGCAATCCGTTCGGCCGCGCCGGCCGCCCGCTGCAATTCACCGATCACCTCGCTCAAGGTGCCGAACGCACTGCCGACGATCAGGCTGTAGAACACGAACGCCGCCAGCTCGCCAGCGGAAATTCGCCCGGCGATGACGTCCATGCCGCCAACCCAGAGCATCACCCCGACCGCGCCCAATACCAGCACGATCACCAGGGTAATCAGCCACGCCCGCTGGAAGATTCGCTTGCGCGCGGTATTGAAGGCCTCCTCCACCGTCACGGCAAACCGCCCCTCGTCCTGGGCCTGATGGTTGTAGGCCTGCACGGTCTTGATCTGGCCAAGGGTTTCCGACACATAACTGCCGATATCGGCAATCCGGTCCTGACTCAGGCGTGAGAGGTTACGCACCCGGCGTCCGAAGATCAGGATCGGCGTAATCACCAGGGGCAAGGCCACCACCACGATGCTGCTGAGCTTGGGGTTGGTGATGAACAACAGGACGATCCCGCCGATCACCATCAACAGATTGCGCAAGAACAGCGACAGCGAAGAACCGATGACCGACTGCAGCAGCGTGGTATCGGCGGTCAGGCGGGACTGGATTTCGGAACTGCGATTGTCTTCGTAGAACCCGGGGTGCAGATAAATCAGATGATTGAACACCTGACGCCGGATGTCGGCGACACAGCGCTCGCCGATCCACGACACCAGGTAAAACCGTACGAATGTACCGATCGCCAGCCCCATGACCAGCAACATGAACAGGGCGATGGACTGGTTGAGCAGATGCGGTGACTGGGTCATGAACCCCTTGTCCACCAGCAGGCGAATGCCCTGCCCCATGGACAAGGTGATGCCAGCGGTGACGATCAACGCCAGCAAGGCGCCGAAGGCCTGCCAGCGATAGGGCGCGATGAAACGGCTGGCCAGGCGAAAGGCACGACGGTGACGAACAGTGAGCATCGCATTCATCCAGAACAAAGCAGTCAATAGAGTCAGCCTACACCGCTCAATGGGGTGGCTCCCTGCAAATCACAATGAGTCAGGTTAATTATGTCCGCCAACACTAGAGGCTAGACGCTATTGGTCTAAAGTTCGGCTAGCCACGTCGTGGCATTTCTGTTGGACTGGTCTTGTCCCCCCGGAAAGATCGCAGGGAGTTGTCATAGCCCGGTCACCTGGCGGATCTACAGTAAACGCACAACCTGATGAGGAGACAGGCCATGTCCTTGCAACACAGCAGCGATGACAAGATTCAAGTGATCCGCACGCAACCAGACCAGTCTCTGGGTTGCTCGATTATTGACGAGCAGGGCCGCGAAGTACCGATCACTGAAAAGATGATCCAGACCGCTTGCCGCGAGCTGGAAAAACGATTGGTCAAACCTGCCGAACAAAAGTGATATAGCCACCGTCTTCTTGACCCGGCCCATTGTTGGCCGGGTTTTTTATTGCCGGCAAAAAAGGCAATTAGCCCCGCTCTCTGTAGGAGCGAGCCCTGCTCGCGATGGTTGTCAACGATGACGAGGGAAACCTGACACCCCGTTGTGCTCTCAGGTTCATCGCGAGCAAGGCTCGCTTGTATGTTTAGACTTGAAGGGGTGGGCGGGACTAAAAGCTCGATTCCGACTCTAGCCAGTACGGACCGTGGGAGACTTCTCGTTCCGCCCTTTCTACCTAAAGCGCCGATAAGGAATTCATCGGTTAATACCGACGATAGAGGCAAGCCAGCGCTACGGTAGACCCCGACAAGCACTTAAACCCTAGCTCCGAGGATTCGTCATGACAATCCTTACCTCGCCAACGGTGGTTGGTGTCGATGTGGCCAAGGCAGAAATCGTCGTTTACCGCGAAGATCTGAAAATCACTCAGTTCATCAACAACGATCGCACAGCTATTGGGCGCTGGCTCAAATCCCTGCCGGCGCAAAGCTCGATTGCCTTGGAAGCCACCAGTCTCTACCACCTGGATACCGCTGAACTGGCCCATGGCATGGGGCACCGAGTTTACGTTGTGGACCCTTATCGGGTGAGCCACTACCGCGAAAGCATTGGCCAGCGAGCAAAAACCGACCCCTGTGATGCGCGTTTGCTGGCACGTTACCTGACCAGTGAGCAGGATCGGCTTCGCATCTGGAATCCACCTCCGAAGCTCTACACCGTGTTGAAAAGCCTCCTCAACAAACGTGCAGAACTGATGAAAGCCCGGGTTAGCATCATGCTGAGTTGGTCGAGTGAGCCCCTTCTCAAAGACCTTCTGGCCCAAGAGCTGGAGCACTTCAAACAGACTGATCAGGCTATTCAGAAATTGCTGCGCAAAGCCAGCCAAGAGGCCGGGATCACCGAAAACATCAGACGTTGCCAAGCGATTGAAGGGATTGGCGAGCTCACGGCCACGGGTCTGGCAGCCACTTTTATGCGTGGTCAATTCGCCAGTGCCGATGCGTTTATTGCCTTTTTGGGAATGGACCTGAGGCCGAAGGACTCAGGAAAGAAGCACAGCCCGCGCCACTTGAGCAAAAAAGGCGATGGGGAGCTGCGGCGTCTTGCGCACAATGCAGCAATGGCGGCTTGCCGGTCTCCCGTCTGGAAACCGCTCTATGAGTCTTACTTGGCAAGAGGCCTGGCCAGAACTCAGGCTCTGGTCATCCTCGCCCGCAAGCTCTGTCGGGTGGCATTCGCCCTCATGAAAAATCAGAGCGAATACCAGCCAAATTTAAAGCAACAGGGTTCCCCTGCAACATAGAATCTCCTACAGGGGATTTGTGGTGCATGAAGATCCAGTGTGGGAGCGAGACCGCCGCGGTCTATCAGATTGCCGTCGCCCCCAACGCCGCCACAATCCTTCGCAGCTCAGCCGAGTCACCCTCGATCCGCACCTGCAACCCGTCGATCTCACGGCGCGACGGGTATTGCTTGCGCAGCACATCGAATGCCGCACGCTGTTCGCTGACACTGCCGACCAGGCTGCGACGGAAATCCGCATCGTCACGGCGCGGGTCATACACGCCACGGCACAGCATCGCCAACGCCCAGGCCGGATGGGTACGCGCATCCAGGGTCACGTGCGACAGCCACGGTGCCGGCAGCAAATCGCTCAGGTTGACGCGGGCCGGTTGTCCGAAGAAGTCGCAATACGCCTGATAGATCTGCGCAGTCCCCCGCTGCCTGCCATCGAGGCTGTAACCGGCAATGTGCGGCGTTGCCAGCACGCACAGTTCGGCGAGCGCCACGTCGACTTCAGGCTCGCCTTCCCAGACATCGAGCACCGCTTGCAGGTCTTCGCGCTCCAGCAGCACATTGCGCAGTGCCGCGTTGTTGACCACCGGGCCGCGACTGGCATTGATCAGCCAGGTGCCGGACCTGAGCTGGTTCAGACGTTTTTCATCGAACAGATGCCAGGTCGATAGCGGGCCCTGTTTGGTCAATGGCGTGTGCAGACTGATGACGTCGCACGACTCGATGATCTGCTCGAGGCTGACGTAGTCACCGCCTTCAGCCGCTTGCCGTGGTGGATCGCACACCAGCACCTTCCAGCCCAAGCCCTGCAGGACCTTGACCAGCCGGCCGCCCACTTCACCGGCACCGACCACACCGTAGGTACGCCGGGTCAGGTCGGCGCCTTCGATTTCGGCCAGGGTCAGCAAGCTGCCGAGCACATAGTCGACCACACCGCGGGCATTGCAGCCCGGTGCGCTGGACCAGGTGATACCGGCCTGCTGAAAGTAATCCAGATCCAGATGATCGGTGCCGATGGTGCACGTCCCGACAAAGCGCACCTTGCTGCCTTCGAGCAGCGCGCGGTTGACGTTGGTCACCGAACGCACCAGCAGCACATCGGCTTGCTCGACCGTGGCACGGTCGATGGCGCGGCCCGGCATCCGGCGGATTTCACCGAAACCTTCAAAGAAAGCATCGAGCAGGGGGATATTTTCGTCGGCAACAATCAGCATGGCAGGCTCCTTTGGCGGGTTGGCAGTGTAGGCGCAGAATGCATCCCTGTGTAGGAGCGAGCATGCTCGCGATGGGCGTTAACGATAACGAGGGCTGCCTGAATGAACGCGGCGCCCTCACATCCATCGCGAGCGAGCTCGCTCCTACAGGGAGAGCGGTGCGATTACAAATACCCAACACAGTCTTTTCCTGACCGATGCGTCAACGCGTAGAATGCGCAGCCTTGCGCATCAAAACCTCTGGACGCTTCGCTTGTGAATTCCGTGACTGACACTACCGCCGCCTCACGCACGACCCCGGTTCGCCTGGAGCTCAAGGGCCTGCTTGGCCTGGCCCTGCCCATCATGATCGCGCAACTGGCCACCACGGCCATGGGCTTCGTCGATGCAGTGATGGCCGGCCGCGTCAGCCCGCGGGACCTGGCCTCCGTGGCCTTGGGCAACTCGATCTGGATTCCGGTCTACCTGTTGATGTCCGGCGTCCTGCTGGCGACCACACCCAAGGTCGCACAACGTTATGGTGCCGGGCAGTTTGACCAGATCGGGCCACTGGTGCGCCAGGCGTTGTGGCTCGCTTTGTGTGTCGGGTTGATCGGCAGTGGCCTGCTACTCAGCGCCGAGCCGATCCTGCACTGGATGAAAGTCGACCCGCAATTGATCGAGCCGAGCATGGGTTACCTGCACGGTATCGCCTTCGGCTTGCCGGGCATGGCTTTTTATTACGTACTGCGCTGCTACAGCGACGGCATGGGGCGGACCCGTCCGAGCATGGCCATTGGCCTGTGCGGCCTGTTGCTGAACATCCCGCTGAACTACACGTTGATCTATGGCCACTTCGGTGCACCGGCCCTGGGCGGTGTCGGTTGCGGCTGGGCCAGCGGCATCGTGATGTGGTTCATGGCGTTGAGCATGGCCGGCTGGACGTTCTGGGCGCCCTTCTATGCCCGCACCCGTGTGCTGGTACGCTTCGACCGTCCGCAATGGGCGGTGATCAAGCGCCTGGTCGGGATTGGCCTGCCGATCGGTATCGCGGTTTTCGCCGAGTCCAGCATCTTCGCGGTCATTGCCCTGTTGATCGGCAGTCTCGGCTCCACCGTGGTGGCCGGGCATCAAATCGCCCTCAATATCAGCTCCTTGCTGTTCATGATTCCTTACTCGCTGGGCATGGCGGTAACGGTGAGGGTGGGTCAGGCACTGGGGGCCGGCAATCCCTGGCAGGCGCGCTTCGCGGCGAAGGTCGGGCTCGGCGCAGCACTGGTGTTCGCGGCGTTCTCGGCGAGCCTGATCCTGCTTCTGCGCGAACCTATCGCCTCGATCTACACACCTGACAGGAACGTGATCCAGATTGCGTCGATGTTGATTGTCTATGCCGCGCTGTATCAGTTTTCCGATGCCATCCAGGTGATTTGCGCGGGCGCGTTGCGTGGCTACCAGGACACCCGGGTGACGATGATCCTGACCTTGTTCGCCTATTGGGGCATCGGCCTGCCGGTCGGTTACGTGCTGGGGCTGACCGACTGGTTCGGTCCGGCCAGCGGCCCGAGCGGGCTGTGGGAAGGGTTGATTGCCGGTTTGAGCTGTGCGGCGCTGATGCTGTCGATCCGCCTGACGCTCAGTGCGCGCAAACGGATTCGTAACAGCCTGGGTTGATCGCAGCAATCCTGTAGGAGCGAGCTCGCTCGCGATGGTCGTTAACGAAAACGCGGGCTTGCTGGTTAAACGCGGCGCTCTCGAGTCCATCGTCGGAACGCCGCCCGGAGCAAGCTCGCTCCTACAGTGGCGTCATGATGCGAGCTTAAACAGACTTCTTGCGAATCCAGTAGAGGTAGGTACCTTCCTCCTCGTGCTGCCCCACCAGTTCGTGGTCGAGAAACACACAGAACTTGGGAATGTCGCGTCGGGTCGACGGGTCGGTGGCGATCACCTTGAGCAGGCCGCCTGGCACCAGGTCACGAATGTGCTGGTGCAGCATCATCACCGGCTCGGGGCAGTTGAGGCCGGTGGCGTCGAGGGTGCCGTCTACCGGCGTATCAAGCATTTCACTCATGATTAACTCCTGAAACTGGCCGGCATTGTCGCGCATTGCCGGGCGTTCGGTCACCTGTGGCATTACGCCGCCCCCTTGTAGGAGCGAGCCCTGCTCGCGATGGTCGTCAACGATAACGCTGGATGCCTGACACCCCAATGCGCTCTCAGGTCCATCGCGAGCAGGCTCGCTCCTACAGGGGGTTGCGGTGTTTCAACGGGACTTGGGTTTCTTCACGTCCAGCCGACGCAAATGGCAGGTCACTTCCTCGCGGTCGTGGTACAGCTGCTTGCAGCCGATCTCGACCTTGATGCCCCGCGCCTTGAAACCATCAGCAATACGCTCCAGCAACCGTTTCACTTCGGCGTAACGCTGCTTCATCGGCAGCTTGAGGTTGACCACCGCCTCGCGGCAATGACCGTCACCGATCCACTCTTCCAGCATCGCGGCGTTGCGCGCCGGCTTCTCGACGATGTCGCAGACCATCCAGTCCACCGGCTGCTTGGGCTTGAAGGTGAAACCGTCGGCCATCAGATGTTGCACCAGACCGGTGTCCATCAGGCTTTCGGCCATCGGGCCGTTGTCGATGGCGGTCACCAGCATGCCGCGGTTGACCAGTTGCCAGGTCCAGCCACCGGGAGCGGCCCCCAGGTCGACGCCGGTCATGTCGCTGTGCAGGCGCTCGTCCCACTGGTCACGCGGGATGAAGTGGTGCCAGGCCTCTTCCAGCTTCAGGGTCGAACGGCTCGGCGCCTCCCGTGGAAACTTCAAGCGGGGAATGCCCATCGGCCACATGGCCGAGTTGTTCGACTCGGCCAGGCCCATGAACACTTCACGGCCGCTCTTGAAGGTCAGCAGCAGACGCGGCTTGTGCGCGTCCTCGACCAATTTGCCAGCGGCCATCAGCGCCTTGCGCAGGTGCACTTCAAATTTCTTGCAGAAATTCGACAGCTCCTTGCCGTCGTTGGTATCGACCATTTCCAGCCACAGGCTGCCGCACAGCGGAAAGTCCGCCATATGATCGAGGATCACGCTGATGCGGTCGGTTTCCGGCAGATCGATGAAAATCCCCCGGGCCCACTGGCGCGGGAAGATCAGTTCGGCGAAACGCTGCCCGCGCATCAGGCGCTCGGCGCCGTCTTGTTCGGTGCAGACAAACTCGGCACAGGCGGTTGCCGCCTTGGCCTTGGCATAACCGGCCACGTTCAGCCGAGCGGCAAGGTCGGAAATCTCGGAACAGACTTCACCTTCGAAGCCCGGCCGGCAATGCATGAATAGGGTGTTCATTGTTACTCCTGGACCCTGTAGGAGCGAGCCTGCTCGCGATGGATGTGAGGGCGCCGCGTTCATTCAGGCAGCCCTCGTTATCGTTTACGTCCATCGCGAGCAGGCGCGCTCCCACAAAGAGAGACCGCTTGCCCTGAAGCAAAGCCTGTCACGAAAACCGGCGCATGATAGCCGAGATCGGGAACTGGAGCTTGTCGATAGAGTCCGGTTATTAGCCAGCTACCGAAAACAGGGCTAGGTTTAATGCTCTGCCCGTCCCCTCTGTCCGTAGCCGTGCGGACTTAAAGGAGTGATTGCAATGCCGTCCCTCGATAGCCTGAAGACTTTGAAAACCCTGCAAGTCGGCGACAAGACCTACCACTACTTCAGCCTGCCCGCTGCCGCCAAAAGCCTGGGTGAGCTGGACAAGCTGCCGATGTCGTTGAAAGTCCTGCTGGAAAACCTGCTGCGCTGGGAGGACGAAAAAACCGTCACCGGCGCCGACCTCAAGGCGATTGCTGCCTGGCTCAAGGAGCGTCGCTCCGACCGCGAAATCCAGTACCGCCCGGCACGGGTGTTGATGCAGGATTTCACCGGCGTTCCCGCCGTGGTCGATCTGGCCGCCATGCGCGCAGCGATGGCCAAGGCTGGCGGCAATCCGCAGCGGATCAACCCGTTGTCGCCGGTGGACCTGGTGATCGACCACTCGGTGATGGTCGACAAGTTCGCCAGCAGCAGCGCCTTCGAACAGAACGTCGACATCGAAATGCAGCGCAATGGCGAACGTTATGCGTTCCTGCGCTGGGGCCAGAGCGCCTTCGACAATTTCAGCGTGGTGCCGCCGGGCACCGGGATCTGCCACCAGGTGAACCTTGAATACCTCGGCCGCACGGTCTGGACCAAGGACGAGGACGGCCATACCTATGCCTTCCCCGACACGTTGGTGGGCACCGATTCCCACACCACCATGATCAACGGCCTCGGCGTGCTCGGCTGGGGCGTCGGCGGTATCGAGGCGGAAGCGGCGATGCTCGGGCAACCGGTGTCGATGCTGATTCCCGAAGTGATCGGTTTCAAACTCACCGGCAAGCTCAAGGAAGGCATCACCGCCACCGACCTGGTGCTGACCGTCACCCAGATGCTGCGCAAGAAAGGCGTGGTGGGCAAATTCGTCGAGTTCTACGGCGACGGCCTCGCCGACCTGCCGCTGGCCGACCGCGCGACCATCGCCAACATGGCCCCGGAATACGGCGCCACCTGCGGTTTCTTCCCGGTAGACGACGTAACGTTGGAGTACCTGCGCCTGTCCGGCCGGCCCCTGGAAACGGTGCAACTGGTCGAGGCCTACAGCAAGGCTCAGGGCCTGTGGCGCCTGCCCGGGCAGGAACCGCTGTTCAGCGACAGCCTGGCGCTGGACATGGGCAGCGTCGAAGCCAGCCTGGCAGGGCCAAAACGCCCGCAGGACCGGGTGTCGCTGCCGAATGTCGCCCAAGCCTTCAGTGACTTCATCGACCTGCAATTCAAACCCACCAGCAAGGAAGAAGGCCGCCTGGAAAGTGAAGGCGGTGGCGGCGTTGCGGTCGGCAACGCCGATCTGGCCGGTGAAGCGGATTACCACCACGAAGGCCAGACCTATCGCCTGAAAAACGGCGCGGTGGTGATTGCCGCCATCACCTCCTGCACCAACACCTCCAACCCGAGCGTGATGATGGCCGCCGGGCTGGTGGCGAAGAAAGCCGTGGAAAAAGGCCTGAAACGCAAGCCGTGGGTGAAGAGCTCGCTGGCACCGGGCTCGAAAGTGGTCACCGACTACTACAAGGCGGCCGGCCTGACCCAATACCTCGATGAATTGGGCTTTGCCCTGGTCGGCTATGGCTGCACCACCTGCATCGGCAACTCCGGGCCGCTGCCGGAGCCCATCGAAAAAGCCATCCAGCAAGCCGACCTCACCGTGGCTTCCGTGCTCTCGGGCAATCGCAACTTCGAAGGCCGGGTGCATCCCTTGGTGAAAACCAACTGGCTGGCCTCCCCGCCGCTGGTGGTCGCCTATGCGCTGGCGGGCACGGTACGCACCGACCTCAGCCGCGAGCCGCTGGGCAATGACAAGGACGGCAAACCGGTTTACCTGCGGGACATCTGGCCAAGCAGCAAGGAAATTGCCGACGCGGTGAATCAGGTCAACACCGCGATGTTCCACAAGGAATACGCCGAAGTGTTTGCCGGTGACGAGCAATGGCAGGCGATTGAAGTCCCGCAAGCGGCGACCTATATATGGCAGGACGACTCGACCTACATCCAGCATCCGCCGTTTTTCGACGACATCGGCGGTCCACCGCCAGTGGTCAGGGACGTCAGCGGCGCGCGCGTCCTCGCACTGCTCGGCGACTCGGTGACCACCGACCACATCTCCCCCGCCGGCAACATCAAGGCCGACAGCCCGGCAGGGCAATACCTGCGCAACAAAGGCGTGGAGCCGCGGGACTTCAATTCCTATGGCTCGCGACGCGGCAATCATGAAGTGATGATGCGCGGCACCTTCGCCAACATCCGCATACGCAACGAAATGCTCGGCGGCGAGGAAGGCGGCAACACCCGCTATATTCCCACCGGGGAGAAAATGCCGATCTACGACGCCGCCATGCGCTATCAGGCTTCGGGCACCCCGCTGGTGGTGATCGCCGGCCAGGAATACGGCACCGGATCGAGTCGCGACTGGGCGGCCAAAGGCACCAACCTGCTGGGAGTCAAAGCGGTCATCGCCGAAAGCTTCGAACGGATCCACCGCTCCAACCTGGTGGGCATGGGCGTGCTGCCGTTGCAGTTCAAGCTGGATCAGAACCGCAAGAGCCTGAACCTCAACGGCAGTGAATCCCTGGACATCCTCGGCTTGACCGGCGTCGAACTGACGCCACGGATGAACCTGACCCTGGTCATCACCCGCGAAAACGGCAACCGCGAAAAAATCGAAGTGCTGTGCCGGATCGATACCCTCAATGAAGTGGAGTACTTCAAATCGGGCGGGATCTTGCATTACGTGTTGCGGCAATTGATTGCCTCGTAACTGACGAGCAATACACAAACAGACACCGCCTTCGGGCGGTGTTTTTGTTTATGTCGCCTACATCCCTATAATCGCGCGCCACTTGCAATGGAATCGCCCCAAATAGTGTGTCCGACACACAACCTGTGGGATCAGGGGCGCACAGCGTAATCCCGACACAAGGACTTTACATGCCTGCCCTGCCATGGACTTTTCTGGCCCTGCTCTGCCTCGGCTACGGATTGGCGCTCACCTACGGCCACCTCGATTGGCTGGCGGCAATCTCGGTAATGCTGCTGTTGTCCGCAGGCTTCACCGTTCGCCAACAAGTAATCCCCGGACTACGCATCCTCGGCCACGGCCTGTTCATCGTCCTGGCGCTGGCCCTGGCATTGCACTGGCTACCGGGCTTCCATAACGGTCGCGGCATTGCTCTGCAGCGTTTCAGCGAAAACGCCGTGTCGTATTCCATGTTCCTGAATCTGGACAAACCCCTGATCGGCTTCTGGCTGCTGTTGGCCTGCCCATGGATTGTCGGTCGCTGCTCGTTGCGCGCCTTCCTTTATGCCAGCGTGCTGGCACTGCCGTTGAGCGCCGTGCTGGCGCTGGGCGGTGCGCTGCTGATGGGCATTATCACCTGGGCGCCAAAATGGCCGGACCAGGCCTGGCTATGGATGCTCAACAACCTGTTGCTGGTAACCCTGGTCGAGGAAGCGTTGTTTCGCGGCTATATCCAGGGCGGACTGAGCCGGATCATGAAAACCCTGCCCCAGGGTGAAAACCTCGCCCTGCTGCTGGCGTCTCTGATTTTCGGCCTGGGCCACGCCGGGGCCGGCGGGCAATGGGTGGTACTGGCAAGTCTGGCCGGGGTCGGTTACGGCCTCGCCTACCGTTACGGTGGATTGGGCGCAGCCATCCTCAGCCACTTCGGCTTGAACCTGATGCACTTCGGACTGTTCACCTACCCGATGGCAGGATAGTCACCGCGACGAACCGAACAACCGTATGACAGAAAGTAACAGTCGAGCCTTGACCCTCCCCCCCTACACCACTAGAGTGCACGCTTTTAAAATGGCCCCGGTAGCAGTTAGCCACCGGAGATAGCCGTACAGTAGCGCGGGAACGGAATCCACACGCCATCTCCTTTCCCCCTGCCTGTGCGGTTTTCACACTTGATATCGCAACTTGCGCAGCCCCTATGTTCAATAAAATCCTGGTCGTTTGCATCGGCAACATCTGCCGAAGCCCCACCGTCGAGGCCCTGCTGAAAAGCAGACTGGCCGAGCGCGGCATTGATGTGAGTTCAGCGGGCATCCACGCCCTGGTGGACAAACCCATGGACAGCACTGCGCTGGAAGTCCTGCGCGAACACCATGGCGACCACCCGGACCACAAAGGCCGGCAACTGACCCGTGAACTGCTGCAACAGGCCGACCTGATCCTCACCATGGAAACAGGCCACATCAAACGCATCGTGCAAATGGCACCGGAAGCACAGGGCAAAACGTTCCTGCTGGGCAAGTGGCAGAACAACCAGGAAATCCCCGACCCCTATCGCCAACAGAAGGTCGCCTTCGAACACGTCTACCAACTGATGACGCAAGGCGTCGACAGCTGGTCGCAAAAACTATAATCACCCCCTTGTAAAAGTACCCCGCATGCAAAGCCCAAACAGCCTCCCCCTCCAGGAACACCGCGACGACGACGATGACGACATCGATCTGCTCGCACTCTTCGGCACCTTGATCGACAGCAAGTGGATCATTGTTGGCATCACTGCGTTCTTTTGCGCGGTGGGTGTTGCGTATGCCGTGCTGTCGACACCGGTTTACCAGGCCAATGCGCTGGTTCAGGTTGAACAGAAAAAAGGCGGCATGTCTGCTTTGGGTGGCATAGGGGAAATGAGTGAGATGTTCGGTGGCACATCTCCGGCGGTGACCGAGATTGAGCTGCTTAAATCCCGCGCGGTACTCGGCAAGGCAGTTGAGAACCTCAAACTCGATATCATTATCGAGCCGAACTATTTCCCATTTATTGGACACTTTTTGAGCCGGCGCTTTGAGCCCGCTAGTGAACACCAAGTGGCCGCACCACTACTCGGCTTGGACAGCTATACATGGGGCGGTGAAAAACTGGATATTTTCCAACTGGAAGTGCCGGATGCTTATCTTGGCAAAGGGCTGAAGCTGCGCTCAGAGGGTAATGGTGCCTTTACCCTGCTAAATGATGATGAAGACCTCCTTCACGGTCAGGCTGGTGAAAAGCTCGAACAAAACGGTTTTAAACTGCAAATCTCGACCCTGAATGCTAATGCGGGCGCGCTGTTCAACGTTACAAAGCAGCGTCGCCTCAATACTATCCTGCAATATCAGGATGCTGTGTCAGCAAGTGAGCGCGGTAAAGAGTCCGGCATTATCGCGCTATCGTTGGAAAACGAAGATCCGGCGATGGCCAACAAAGTACTGGACGAAATTAACAGGCTCTATGTACTGCAGAACGTCCAGCGCAACTCCGCCGAAGCAGCACAAAGCCTGGAGTTTCTGCGCACCCAGTTACCGGATGTACGAAAGCAACTTGAGAAAGCCGAAGGCCAGTTGAATGCCTACCAGAGCAGCGCTCGCTCTGTGGACATCACCATCGAAACAAAAGCAGTGCTTGATCAAATCGTGGCCCTGGAAACCCTGATTTCCGAGTTGAAGCTGAAGCAAGCCGAGATGGAACACCGCTTCACCCGCGAGCATCCGTCCTACCAGGCGTTAATGACCCAAATGGGACAACTCGACCAACAGAAGCGAGGACTGGAAAAAAAGGTCAAAAACCTGCCAGAGACCCAGCAGGAACTGTTGCGATTGACTCGCGACATGCAAGTTACCACCGACATCTACACTCAGCTGCTGAATAAAACCCAGGAACTGGATATTGTCCGCGCGGGCACAGTCGGAAACGTTCGAGTAATCGACTCGGCAGATGCGAACATCGAAAAACCGGTTAAGCCGAAAAAGGCACTGATCGTATTGATCGCGACCTTTCTCGGTGGCTTGCTTGCCGTGGCTTACGTGCTGGTTCGTAAAGCGATGAATCGTGGCGTCGAAGACCCAGAGGTCATCGAACAACTCGGCATCCCGGTTTACGCGTCGATCCCTCTCAGCAAGGGTCAGTCCCAGATTGAAGGTACGTTGAAGGGCAACAGCCGCGCTTCTACCGGCTCCCTGTTGCTAGCCGTGAACAACCCTGCCGACCTCGCCGTCGAATCGTTGCGCAGCCTGCGTACCAGCCTGCACTTCGCGACCCTTGAAGCGAAAAACAACATCCTGATGATTTCCGGCCCAAGTCCGGCCGTGGGTAAATCCTTCGTCTCGTGCAACCTGGCAGCCATCATTGCCCAGACCGGACAAAAGGTACTGCTGGTCGACGCCGACATGCGTAAAGGCTACCTGAACAAAATGTTCCGCCTGGACGTGAGCAACGGTTTGTCCGACCTGCTCGCCGGCAAAATTGACCTGAACAAGGCAACCCACTCCACCGAAGTGGACAACCTGCACGTCATCACCCGCGGTCAGATCCCACCAAACCCATCCGAACTGCTGATGCACAGCAACTTCACCCAGTTCCTGGAGCAAGTCAGCAGCCAGTACGACCTGGTGATCATCGATACCCCGCCAATCCTCGCAGTGACCGACGCCGCCCTGGTTGGCCGCCAGTCCGGCACGAACCTGATCGTGACCCGTTTCGGCGTAAACGCCGCCAAAGAGATCGCCGTGACCAAGCGCCGCTTCGAACAGAACGGCATCGTGGTCAAGGGTGCGATTTTCAACGCCGTGGAGCGCAAAGCTTCAGCGTACGGCTACGGCAACTACAGCTACTATCAATACGAATACGCCTCGGACAAAAAGTGACACCGGACATCAGGGCAGCGCCGCTGCCCTGATTCACCCATGAGAGCCCTCAGCATGCCTCGCCCGCACCCTCCCCCACGCTGGTACCTGATCCAGTGCAAACCCCGGCAAGACGCCCGCGCCGAGGAAAACCTGATTCGCCAGAGTTTCACCTGCTACCGACCAACGCAACAGGTCGAACGTATTCAACGCGGTCGCCGCAGCACCTCAGTGGAGTCTCTATTCCCCGGCTACCTTTTTATTCAGCTCGACCAACTCAACGATAATTGGCACCCGATCCGCTCCACCCGCGGCGTCAACCAACTGGTGACGTTCGGCAATCTACCGATTGCGGTCGCTGACGATCTCATCGAGCAATTGCAACAGCAGCTCAACGAGGCGCCCGTAGAGTCCGCAGCATTCGAACCCGGCGACCGGGTGCGCATCAACCGCGGCAGCTATAAGGAACTGGATGCGATATTCCTGGCCCGCGACGGTGCCGAACGCATCGTGATCCTGCTCCAGCTCCTGCACCGCGAACACACCCTCAGCGTACCGATCGACGCAATAGAAAAAACCTGATCCCCCCTATCGTTTTGCTCACCGAAAACAACAAAAATAAAAATCAATGACTGACGTGTAAGTGCTGAAACTGCTTGCAATGTCGACCCCTGCCCGAACCACAGCAAATATAGCTGAACCTAGTCCTCGCCCAATAAAAACCCCGCTTTTAGTGGGTCCATCCTACAAATCCGTCTTCACTTTTCCTACAAATTCGGTAGAATGCGCCCCCGGCTGAGGTTAACTACTTCACTCCGGCAGGATGCCTTGCACAGTCCCCTCGCTGTGCAATAGTCAAGGAATAGACGCATAGTCCTCTGCTGAGCTATGGCTCGGCCTGCCCGATTGACTGCCTCATCCCCCCAAATAAACTGCCAGCGCTCGCGCATCGGCTCATTCGTCGCACCCACGGCGCACGTTCTCAGGAAACCAACGGTCAATCCTGGGGCGGTAGCGTGCCCAAAACCTTGATATTGGCCAAGGCGAGTGCGTTCCCTGTCACGGATAAGGGAAACGCCACGACACAGACCGGTTTGTGCCAGAGGCTCAAACAGCAACTAAAGCTGCATGGAGTGAACACTCCAGACAGCGGGCATACCCAGGAAGGTTATGTCCAAATCGATGCAAGGGAGATTATTTTGATTCGCAAGCGCAACACCACGCTACCAGCCGGTCGCGGTCTTACGTTCTGGACCCAATGGCTTGCCGCAATCTCCGTACTCATCCTCCTGCTCTGCGCACTGGCAATCATGAAGACCGGGGAAGTCGAAGCCCACTACCGGATACTCGCGGCATTCATACTGCTCGGCTCGGTACCCGCCTACTCAATGATGCAGGCCTACCATAAACACCATGGCTATCTGGTAGGACTGGGCCGATTGTTGGCTGGCTGGCTGGTACTACTCTCCGGCTTGACCGTCGTGGCGTTTATCACCAAAACCAGTGAGCTTTTTTCCCGCGAAGTCATCATCATTCTCGCCATTGCCGGTTTCGCACTCCAAGCCTGTCTCTATGTACCGCTGCATAACCTCTCCCGGCGTTACCAGCAAAAGCTGCAAGCCGCCCGCACCTCGCTGATTATCGGCACCGGCGACCTGGCTCAAGAACTCGCGGACAAATTGGTTCGCAACAGAAACGAACCACTGGTTGGCCTGGTAGCCGCGGACGACCACCCCTCGCCCAGCAATGGCCTGTACCCGGTGATCGGCAGCCTTGCCCACCTGCGGGACCTGATCGCAACCCACCAGATTCGGCGCCTCTACATCGCATTGCCGCTGACAGAAGCCGAACAGATCGAAGGCCTGTACATCGACCTGCTGGACTCCAGCGTCGACGTCATCTGGACCCCGGATCTGCAAAGCCTGATCCTGCTCAACCACTCCGTAAGTGATATCGAAGGCCTTCCCGCCATTCACTTGAACGAGAGCCCACTGACGTCCTACCCCACCGCCGCCGCCTCTAAAGCGATAATGGACCGAACCGTCGCACTCATCGCGATAATCCTTCTTAGCCCGGTACTGCTGGCCACCGCCATCGCCGTCAAATGCTCATCCCCTGGCCCGATCCTGTTCAAACAGAAACGCCACGGGTGGAACGGCAAGATCATCAAGGTCTGGAAGTTTCGCTCGATGCGTATGCACGACGACCAGGAAGTCAAACAGGCCAGCCGTGACGACCCTCGAGTCACCCGCGTCGGTCAGTTCATCCGCCGCACTTCCCTCGATGAACTGCCACAACTGTTCAATGCCCTGCAAGGCCGCATGTCACTGGTAGGCCCTCGCCCTCACGCCGTGGCGCATAACGATTACTACACCGGCAAAATCGACGCCTATATGGCTCGGCACCGAATCAAACCGGGGATTACCGGACTTGCTCAAATCAGCGGTTATCGCGGCGAAACAGAAACCATCGACAAGATGGAAAAGCGTGTAGAGCTTGATCTCGCGTACATCAACAACTGGTCGTTGTGGCTCGATATCAAGATTCTGATCAAGACTCCCTTCACCTTGTTGTCAAAGAACATCTACTGAAGCCTGTCTGCTGCTCCTCGCTGTAGTGCGCTCTTTCGCTGCGCACTTTTGACTCAAACGAACACCAATAGAATGGCCCGTATTCAATGAAAACCCTCTGCGTCTTCGGCACTCGGCCCGAAGCTATCAAGATGGCCCCTCTGGTTCTTGCTCTTGCCTCAGACGAACGCTTCGATGCGAAGGTTTGTGTGACAGGCCAGCACCGAGAGATGCTTGATCAGGTACTTGACCTGTTTGCGATCACCCCAGACTTCGACCTGAATATCATGAAGTCCGGCCAGGACCTGACCGATGTCAGCACAGCTATCCTGCAGGGCTTGAAAGGCGTATTTGCACAATTCAAACCGGATATTGTCCTGGTCCACGGTGATACCGCGACCACCTTCGCCGCCAGCCTCGCGGCCTACTACCAACAAATTCCAGTCGCGCACGTTGAAGCGGGCCTGCGTACCGGCAATCTCTATTCGCCCTGGCCTGAAGAAGGCAATCGCAAGTTGACTGGCGCTCTGGCCAGCCTGCATTTCGCCCCTACCGAAACCTCGCAGTCGAACCTGCTACGCGAAGGCGTCAACCCCGAAAGCATCATCGTTACAGGGAACACCGTAATTGATGCATTACTGGACGTAGTGGCGCGACTTGATAAGGACCAGGAACTCAATCAAAAAGCCGCCGCACCTTGCGCATTTCTCGACCCTTCCCGGAAATTGATTCTCGTAACCGGGCATCGTCGAGAAAGCTTCGGTGACGGGTTTGAGCGAATCTGTAATGCGCTGATTGAAGTCGCCCAACAAAACCCGGAGGTCGATATCGTTTATCCGGTGCACCTCAATCCTAATGTTCGTGAACCCGTCAACCGGTTGCTTTCCGGCATCGACAATGTTCATTTGATCGAGCCATTGGATTACCTACCCTTTGTTTACATGATGACCCGCTCTCACATCATCTTGACCGACTCGGGCGGTATTCAGGAGGAAGCGCCATCTTTAGGTAAGCCGGTACTGGTGATGCGCGATACCACGGAGCGCCCAGAGGCAGTCGCCGCAGGTACAGTGAGATTGGTAGGCACAGAAACCGCAGACATTGTCCTTGAGTTGACTAGTTTACTTACCGACGCCGATGCCTACCGCACTATGAGCTTTGCCCACAATCCATATGGAGACGGTAAAGCCTGTCAGCGCATTATTGAAGCGCTGCTAACCCACTAAGACCATTTGTAAGAAACCAACGCCTTGCGCGCTGGTTATCTATATTAAACAAACATTTATCAAGGACGTTCAATGCCTTTCACAACCATCTCCGTCATTGGCCTCGGATACATTGGGCTGCCAACAGCGGCCGTATTCGCTTCGCGCAAAAAACAAGTAATCGGTGTCGACGTCAATAAAAGAGCGGTGGACTTAATTAATCGTGGTCAAATTCATATTGTTGAGCCAGACCTAGATATGGTAGTGCACGCGGCCGTAACTGAAGGATATCTTCGTGCGACTACCCAACCGGAAGCCGCTGACGCCTTTTTGATCGCCGTACCAACGCCATTCAAAGGTGATCACGAGCCTGATCTAAGCTATATCGAATCCGCCAGCAAAAGCATCTCCCCTGTATTGAAGAAAGGTGACTTGGTCATCCTCGAGTCAACCTCCCCCGTGGGTGCCACTGAACAAATGGCCGCCTGGCTTGCAGAGGCGCGACCAGATTTAAGCTTTCCGCAAACCCATGGTGAAGACTCCGATATACGTATCGCTCACTGCCCGGAACGCGTACTGCCAGGTCACGTTTTACGTGAACTCGTACAGAACGACCGAGTCATTGGCGGCATGACTCCAAAGTGCTCAGAACTAGCAATCAAGCTTTATAAAGTTTTTGTTCAAGGCGAGTGCATTGTTACAAATGCTCGCACCGCAGAAATGTGCAAACTCACCGAAAACAGTTTCCGCGACGTGAACATTGCCTTCGCAAACGAACTATCAATGATCTGCGATAAACTAGACATAAATGTTTGGGAACTCATCCGTTTGGCGAATCGCCACCCAAGAGTAAAAATCCTACAGCCTGGCCCAGGTGTTGGCGGTCATTGCATAGCAGTTGATCCATGGTTCATTGTGAGCAAAACACCAGAACAAGCTAAATTGATTCGAGCGGCACGAGAAGTTAACGACAACAAGCCACAATGGGTGATTGATTCGGTAAAAATTGCGGTTACAGATGTTCTTCAGGCAAATCCAGATAAAACTGCCAGAGAACTTACCATTGCTTGCTTTGGTCTCACCTTCAAACCAAACATCGATGACTTACGAGAAAGTCCTGCACTAGCGATCACTCAAAAAATTGCAGAAATGCACGCGGGAAGAGTATTTGCAGTAGAGCCAAATATCCAAGAGCTACCGCAACACACAAAACAATTATTAGAATTAAAAACGATTGAACAAGCCTTGGAGGAAGCAGATATAGTTGTACTCCTGGTCGATCACAATGAGTTCAAATCAATCGATTCAAAAAAAATAAACAAATATCCAATGATCGACACACGTGGAATCTGGCAAACCCAAAACCAGTGAACCACAGCCTTCACCAAAAGCAATAAAAGAGATCCATGTGAGCTTTTTAAAAAAAGTCAGCAGCCTTAGCCTGCTAAACATATCTACTGCTGCAGTCTCATTAGCATGGATCCCCATATTAATAAAATTTTTAGACATAGAGAATTACGGAAACTTTATTTTAGCCACTACTATAGCCAATATACTTTACTCACTTTTGTACGTAAATGGATGGCAGTGGCTACTAATAAAGTTAAAAGACAACCAACAAAACGCAATAACCGCAGTCACCACAAACGATATAATATTCACTATAACCACACTAGCCATCGCTTTTCAAATAAAGAACATTAACGATTTCCATCAAATCATCTCTGATGAGTACATAGGAATTTTGAGAAGCTACATTATTGGCTTCTCAATTAGCCACCTATCAATTTATACTGCACTATATAGAAGCAAAGAAAAATTTAACCCACCAGCACTGATTGCCTTAACATCTGAACTTACAAAGGCCATCACAATCATTTCAATCTGCACCCTAACCACAGAAAAAGAAACCGCAATAAAACTATTAAGTTACACTCTTTGGCTCTTCGGGCTGCCCCACGCCATTGCGAATATTTATTGCATTTCGAAATTGAAACTCAGCACACTAAAGCCTAGAAAACCCGACCTAGCAAGTTTCTTCCAATACAATCTCTATTTACACCCTAAAAACGCTTCCGACCTTCTTATAAACCACTTCGACAAAATTATAATAAACCTCAACCTAGGGCCGAGCACACTCGCAATATATGACCTACTAAAAAAACTTGGTTATGCACTATCAAAATTTTTGGCACCAGTTTACCCAATAGTTTTTGGAGCTTTAGTTTCAGCATCAAACAACAGGCTCACACTCAAAAAAAGAATAAACGAACACACAAAACACTTCGTTTTAATCTCTGCAGCCATATACATATTATTCGAACTCGCTCTTTTCACCTCAACCATACTCCCCATTGAAAGCACCATCCTTACAGCAATACATGACCACAGACAACAAATAAGACTTTACATTGCCTGTCACTTGCTAGGCTTCGCATTTTGCGCCTACCACTTAACATTAAGCGCAATTGGAAAAACCAAAATAGAATTTTATATCACAACAGCTGCAAATATTATTTTTATCGCTGCATTTTACATAGCAACCAAGCACAGTTTATTACTCGGCGTATTTACAATTTTCCTTCAATACTTAGGCTTAATCCTGGCAAAAGCATGGACAATAAAAAGAATCATATAATCTTCTACTGCGCAGATATTAGGCATAGCGACTTCTCAAAATTAGAATCCGAGGGCGCATCAGGAACTATATCCTCCATGCTTTGGATTGCCGAAGGTCTGGCAAGGTCCAAACACAAAGTAACCGTAGTGAATGAGGCATCAAACGCACAACCCCACCTAGAGCGCGATGTTCAATTCCTAGGCCTAAAAAACAGCAATAGCAAACAGCTACTTAACGAAAGCCCTCTACCTAAAATTATTGTCTGCGTAGGAGTAGAGTACTCTCACACTTTCGCCTCAATAATTAATCTTACTGCAGCAAAGATATGGTTTTGGCATCACAACCCGATAAGAACAGACAGCATCTTCAAAACGCTGCACGAGAAAGACATCGAAAGACATATTTTTGTTTCTCTAAACCATGCTTTACGACACATAAAAATAAACGCATCGAAGATACTACACTTCTATAAAAAAATTACAATTATTTACAACCCTTTAGATTTAACTCTTTTGAATAACCATCTCACATCCAGTTTAAGCGCGCCCAAAAACCACAAAAAGATCAAATGCGCTTACATTGGAAACACATCATCAGAGAAAGGTTATAATGAGTTCATTGAGCTAAAAAACAGAATAACCTCTACTGCCTCCTGGACATTTGAATGGCATGTCTTTGGTGGAGGCCTATACAATCCAGAAAACCTTTCAACAGATAAGCAAGCAAAGGTTTTCACGCACGGCACAATAGGACGCAGTGATCTTTATAAAAAAATAAATGAGCTTGATTTTATAGCTTGCGGTTTAGGTGGAAATGAAACCTTTTGCGTCACCGCAATTGAGTCCGCTTTTTTAGGAAAAAAAATACTAACCAGCAACAAAGGCGGTCAAATTGAAGCCCTTTCCAACTTTAAATCGAAGTACAACATCAAAGCGATAAAGTCCGCGAATCAATTAATACACGTCCACAACATGAGCATTCCCGAGTGGCAGTTGGAAGATTTTCGGAAGACCTGCCACAGAAAATATTCTATAGAGTCTGCTGTTGGGAATTGGGAATTACTCATTCAGGGGAATCGACCCAATCCACACTTTATAGGAAATCTTCGAGGAGCAATAGAGTCAATGGGGTTATTTAGATGAATTATGTAATTACCACGGGATGGTGGTGCTCGAGTGAAAATATCGATAGTCGAGAGACCCTAATTGGTGACGACACAATTAGAGACAAAGACTTCCATGAAATCTGGCACGAAAGCATCAGAAAAACCAGTTCATCTGCCAATATTTATATAATTGACTCTGCTTCACCAATAAAGCCTGCTCTTAACCAAGGCGAACAGCTCATCAGCCTGGAAAAGAACTTTGGACACTCTACACGCTGCGACTACAAACTCTCAGGAGTTACTAGAGCCCACATTATGGGCATGACCCTGGCACTACTAAATGAGTATGATTACTGGGTATACATTGAACAAGATGCTCTTATCCATGGAGACAATTTCATTGATCAATGCATATCCTCAATGAATAAGCCTATGGCTTTTGGCTGCGGAAAAGGTACGCCGTACCCAGCACAACAATCCTTCATGATTATTAAAACGTCGCATATTAGCCAATTCATGCATCGACTCTTAAAAATAAGAGCATCTGATAGAGAAATCTCACCGGAGCTTAAGTTCTGCATTGCCTCTTCTGCAACTCTTTCTTTACTACCAGAATTCATTTATAAATTTATAGATCGACGAGGCGCACTGAACAAAGCCGCTCGCATTTTGATTTATGGCTTAATCGACTTACTACGCGGATTCGACCATATTCCATTTGGTTATGGCCGTACAAGACCTATAAATTTTACCGATAACCATTTTTATTTCCAGCATGGCAGTTCTGTAGAACTGGAAACGTTCACCTCAACGAACAATTATTAAAATGAAACGAAGTAACGCTATCTTCTACCTGCTCTACATAAGCCTACTAGTAGACTCCATCAATGGATTCCTTATCTACTCTTACTCAACATCTATTTCACCATATTATAAAGCGCTAGTCTTTGCGCTTTGCGTACTTCAATTACGCAGCATCAAAAAGTACATTGGCCTTACGCTATTAATAGCTTTGTTTGTCTTTGCCCATACAATACAAACCCCAACATGGGATGAACTCCAACGATCACTTGACTGGATTTCAAAACTTGTATTTATTTACCTTCTATTTCAATACATGTCCACAACCACCGCGGCAAGCAAACACAACGAGAATATAATAACCTTAGCCAAAATTTCCTTTACGGTAATCGCGATAAATATATTCCTAGGCAGCCTTGGATTTGGGTATGCACAGTACTCGTTAGGGGATCAAACATACGGAACTCGCGGTTTTTTCTATGCAGGAAATGAACTGTCAGTGGCGCTTGCGTGCTCCGGCGGCATTGTAATGATAAGTTACTTTGAACGACAAAAAATGGCGAAATACCTATTATTCTCCATTCTAGCTATCGCTGTAGCAGCGTTAACAACCATGAAAGCATCAATCCTATCGATTGCAGTGCTTTTTGTTTTCATGCCACTTCTCAAGCACAAAAATGCAAGCAATGTCGCCCTCAAGAGAGCTGCCATACTCGTATTTGCCCTAGGCACAATCGGGTTTGCTGGATATTACGCGCTATATCAGATTGATCAAATATCCCGACTAACTTACTTTTATGATAAGAACGGATTAGCCTCACTTATCTTTAGCCTTAGAAATATTTGGGCGATGCAAGCACTAGATTTATTCGACAATTACTCCTTACTTAGCATGATCCTTGGCGGAGGCTTACGATGGACTGATAATATGCCGCATGGAGGTATAGTAGAAATTGACATCATTGATACTTTAATGACATACGGCATACTGGGAGTGCTGCTAGTATATGGTTTCCTATCCCTAATAATTTACAAAGCTTATTTTAATAAAAATCATGCCGGATCCAAAGCCACGGTATTACTATTATCCCTATTAACCGGCATCAGCCTTACTGCTGGCCACGTTATTTTTTCTGGTGTATCGGCCCCTCTTATCGCGGGAGCGCTCGCTTACGGGCTTAACAGCAAGTTCCTTCCCCCCCGAAAACACGCATTACCTGCTCAACGCCAGGAGCACTCTTATGCGTGAAATTTACATATTCTCTACGAATGCATCATCAAGTAAAGGCGGAATATCAACCGCCACAGCATCTTTCATTACTTGTCTGAACCAGCAAGGCTTCAAAACAAGAGAATTTGTGACTCATGAACCGAATGCAAACAGGCTACAGAACAGTGTTGTTTTTGCAATCGCAGCAATTAGCTTTATCTCTCGAGTTCTACTTGGTCGCATCTGTCTAAAAGAAACCCCAATTGCTTATTTACACGCAGGCCCAAAAGGGTCTCTAATAAGAAAGCTTCAGATCGCATTTATCGCTCGAATACTCGGGGTAAAAGCGTACACCCACCACCACTCCGCTGATTTCAAAGACTATCTACATAGCAACGGATTTTTCAATAAATGCTTGCTACTCCTATCAAAAATCAGCCATAAAAATTTTGTTCTTAGCGAATGGTGGGAAAAAATATATAGAAGCGCAAACATAACCAATGTGAGCGTCATCCCAAATTGCTTGCCACAAAATAGTTATCACATCACCCCAAAAACTTGGAACGATGAGAAAACACTACTTTCTATCGGGCGTCTTGCAAAAGGAAAAAATTTTGACTTAGTCATAAATTCATTTTCACTTCTGCCAACCAATTCAAAGTTAAAAATAGCCGGCAACGGTCCAGAACTAGAACAATTAAAAAAAATATCAACCTCATCCCCACAGCAAAAAAATATACATTTTTTAGGTTGGGTTAATGAACTCGAAAAAAACGAGCTTTACAATAGTAGCAATATATTTGTCCTCCCAAGTGACTACGACTCATTTGGAATGGTTTATATAGAGGCACTTTCCCGTGGGTGCCCCGTAGTTATTGGGCCTAATCCGGCAGTAATATCAGCACTGAGTGGGCTAGAAGGTGTATTTATGGCAAATGACTTTTCAGTCAATTCGGTCCACCAAGCGATATTAAACGGCTTATCCTCCGCAATAAACAAACAAGACATCTCCCAGTCGTGCCTACAACGGTATGGGCTAAAAACAATATCCATTAAACTCATTCAAGAACTAGAGCTAAGCAATGAAGAGGGTTGAAATTTTAGGCTGCCCGATGGATATCGGCAGCATGAGCACTACTGTAGAGAAAATTCGTACCGCTCTCGAAAAAGGTAGCTTCATTCAACATGTTGTCGTGAATGTCGCAAAATTAGTAAATATGCGTACTGATTCACAGCTCAATGAATCAGTGCGCTCTTGCGACATTATCAATATCGACGGAATGGGCGTAGTCCTTGGCGCTAGGTTTCTTGGTTATGACGTGCAAGAGCGAGTTGCAGGGGTCGACTTGTTTTACGAACTTTTGGCAATGAGTGAAACTAACAATTTCTCTGTATTCCTTCTCGGGGCAACAGAGGAAATCGTAGCCACTGCAGCCGAAAACGTCCGAACAATTTATCCAGCGCTGCCAATTGCTGGTTTCCACCACGGTTACTTCTGGGACGACGAAGCGGCGGTGGTTGATAAAATTCGCAGCTCGGGCGCCAAAATGCTTTTCGTCGCCATAACCTCACCCAAAAAAGAAAATTTTATTAATCGTTGGCGGGATCAACTCGGAGTGACCTTCGTTATGGGTGTAGGGGGAACCTTTGACGTAGTTGCAGGCAAGGTCAAACGCGCTCCGGAATGGATGCAGAATTGGGGTTTGGAATGGCTGTACCGAGTCATTCAAGAGCCCAGACGCATGTGGAAGCGCTATCTGATCACTAATAGTATCTTCGGCTGGTTGCTGCTCAAAGAAAAACTAGTCCAGCTCACGCATAACAAAAAAAATAAAGGAAAATGAACTGAATTTCTGGTCAAAAATTAGAGAAACCCTGGACTATTACGCTACAACAGCATAACGCTCGACAATTTTTATCAAAATGGCCAATCGTCACCGCATAGACATCAACTAGACACGACCAGCAAATTTCGAAAAATGCAGCCTTCTTTTCTGTTACGACTAGCACACAAAGCGACTCAGCGACAAGCTTGGTGCCGCTAACAATGGTGATTTAAAGTGAGTAAATACACCGCAACTGTCCGGTTGCTCTGATTTGACTTTTAATTCGAGCAAGTCTGGCTTGCAATACCGTCACATACTGAAATACCCTTATACCGATAACCCCCAAGGATTATCCTTTCAAGGAGCACGAACATGAAAAAACTACTGGCCATCGCCCTCGCTACCTCCATCAGCCTGCCATTGATGGCTGCTGAAACCGCCCCAGCAAAAGCCCCTGCACCTGGTGCATCCTCCGAGTTGTCCCTGTCCACTCCAATCGCTGGCGGTGTAACCGTCGGTACTGGTCTGGCAATCGGCGCTGGCGTAATCGCTGCCGGTGTTGCTGCTTCCAACAGCGGTGGCGGCGGCGGTAACGACGGTACCCCAGGTACTACCGGCACCACTGGTACTACCGGCACTACTGGTACCACTCGGTAACAGACCCCCGCTTAAAGTTCGATACGCTAACCTCCCAGCCTTGCTGGGAGGTTTTGTTTTGCCTATTCCCTTCGAGCAATTTCTACAATGAATCGCGCGCTTCCCTTGGCCATGCTGGTTGGCCTGACCCTGCAAGGCTGCATTTTCTCCCCTGGTCAGCACATGGACACGGGCAATCTGGTACGTGAAGGTTCCCCGGAAAGCAGCCGTATCGAGCTGGTTCCGATTACGCCAAAACTGGTGGCCATTGAAGCGGCCGCAGACCATTCGAATGTGGTTGCCCCGGAGCTGCTGCGTTACCAGCCTGCTGAGTACCGAATTGGTCCTGGTGACCTGATTTACATCACTGTCTGGGATCACCCGGAACTGACCGCTCCGTCCGGCCCACAACAGCAAATCGAAGCAAACGGACGCCTGATTCGTCCTGATGGCACGCTGTTCTATCCCTATGTGGGCACTATCGAAGCGGCCGGTAAAACTATCGACGAACTTCGCTCGATCATAGCCTCGCGCCTGTCCAAGGTTGTTGCCGAGCCTCAGGTGGATGTCAGCATCCTGCGTTTTGTCAGCCAGAAAGTTATCCTTTCGGGTGCTTTTACCAAAACGGGCCAGCTACCAATCACCAATACACCGTTGAGCCTTCTGGAAGCTATTGGTCAAGGCTCAGTGGAGGCTGGCACTGCAGATATCTCTGGCCTGGTTCTAAAGCGCGATGGTCGCGAGTACCTGATCGATCTTGACGCGCTCAATCGCAAGAACTCCAATCTGCACCATCTCTACCTGAAGGATGGAGATCAACTTCACCTGCCTTACAACGACCAGAAAAAGGTCTATTTGCTGGGTGAAGTCAACACATCGCGCTCCCTTAGCTTCAAGGGCAGCAACATGAACCTCACGGATGCCCTTGGCAGTGTCGGCGGCTTGCGTCAGGAAACCTCCAGCGGCAAGGAAGTTTATGTAATCCGTGGCGTAGAAAACCTGGCGGATGAGCCGGTCAAGGTTTTCCAGATCGATTTGAAGTCGCCTTCATCGTTTGCCCTTGCCCAGCACTTCAAATTAAAGCCACAGGACGTAGTGTATGTTGGCCCGGCCGATATCACTCGCTGGAACCGCTTTATCAGCCAGGTTTTCCCCTCGGCTAACTTGCTGAGCGTTGGTGCCAACATCAAAGACGACTTGGGCACCACCAACTAAGATCTGGAATTCTTGTGAAATTTCTGCGACTGGCCACCCTGGCGGTGGCCTCCTTGCTGGTGAGCGCCTGCAATCCGTTGATGACCGCTTCCATGGACACGCTGAAGGCCGCGTTCGAAGGGCCTGCGCCCTTGGAGCTGACCCGCCAGCAGGTCGATGCAACGCCTTACTACCAGATCACCATCGAGGCCCCTACGGGTGAAGCCGTGATGGCACTGGTGCGTCTGCAGGATGGTGTGGGCTTCTGGATGGCCTCGACCCGCCAGATCCTGATGCTCGAGGACGGCCTGGCCATTCGCAGTGTCGGTTTCAACGACAATCTGGATGGCACTCGCTTCGACGGAGCGTCTCCGTTCAAGACCGGACTGCACCGCATCCCCGATGGCTTGCAAACCCGACGTCATGTGGACTTTACCGACGGTTATCGAATGGGTATCAGCGTGACCAGCCGTTTCAACAGAAAGGGCCTGGAGACCGTGCACATCCTCGACCGCGACGTCGAGTTATTGCGCGTGGACGAAGAGATCTCAATGGACGGCCTGGGCTTCACCGCGCAGAACCGATACTGGGTTGACCCGGCCGACGGTTTCATCATGGCCAGCGTGCAACACCTGACCCCCGAATTGCCCCTACGCATTGTTCAAGTGCGCCCGAATAAGCCGGTAGTGCAATGATTTTTCGCTCTTCCTGGCTGCTTTGCTGCAGCCTGCTCATGACTTTTGCCGCAAATGCCGACTCGTTGGTCACGGTGCAGGGCGATGCCGCCAAGCCCGGGCGTTACTCGATTGTGGATGGCACGCGCCTGCATGACGTGCTGCTGCAGGCTCAGGTAAGCCCCAAGGCTTATTTGCTCGGGGCCGCCTGGTTGCATACCCCTCTGCGAGATGCGCAAGAACGCCTGAAAGTTGGTGTTCTTTTCGATCTGTCGACCTTGCACAGTAATGCGCTAGTGGGCGATCAGCCTGGGTTGGCAACGCTTGCCGCGCGCCTTCGCGACAAGGTGCAGGCCATGCCGGTGACCGGACGCCAGGTCGCCCAACTTGACCCGGTGCAGGTTGAATTGAACCGCGTTAATAACCGTTTCCTGAGTGACGGCGATGTACTGCTTTACCCGCTTCGCCCATCCACGGTTAGGGTCGAAGGCGCGGTGCTGGGTGAGTGCGAATTGCCGTTCCAACCGTTACAGGCCGCGATCGACTATCTCAAGGCTTGCCCGCGCGATCCAAACGCTGATGCCGATTGGCTGTTCGTGATTCAGCCTGACGGCCGGGTATTCAAGGATGGCGTGGCTCTGTGGAACGAAACCACATCCGTACCACCTGCCCCAGGCGCACGCATTTACGTGCCGGTGCACAACAGCAAACAAGGCGATCCCACGCCTGACCTGAATACCGAACTGGCTGCCTTCATTGCCACCCAGCCATTGCTGGAGGTGAAGCCATGAAGTATCACTTGATCCCTTGCTTGCTGCTGGGTTGCAGCACGTGGGCGGGGGCAGAGCCGCGTTATACCCAGAATGACTTTGGTGGCGTGGGGTTGCTGCAAACGCCTACTGCGCGCATGGCGCCTGCGGGCGAGTTGTCACTGAACGCTAACCGTACCGATCCCTACAGTCGTTACAGCGTGTCGTTTCAGCCGTTTGATTGGTTGGAGGGTTCGTTCCGCTATACCGCTATCACCAACCGCGATTATGGTTCGGAAGACTTGAGTGGCAACCAAAGCTTCAAGGACAAGGCGATCGACGCAAAAGTGCGCTTGCTCGAAGAAACCCACTGGATACCCCAAGTTGCGCTAGGCGCACGAGACATCGGTGGTACCGGCCTGTTTTCCAGCGAGTACTTTGTAGGCAACAAACGTTTCGGCGATTTCGATCTCAGTCTCGGGCTCGCCTGGGGTTACATTGGCAATCGTGGTGACATGGACAACCCACTGGGTTGGATAGATGACAAGTTCGACACTCGCCCGGATTCGACGGGCTTGGTTGATACGTCCGGTGGCTTCAATGCAAACAGCTATTTCCGAGGATCACCGTCCTTCTTCGGCGGTATGACCTATCAAACCCCTTGGGACCCGCTGTCGCTCAAGCTGGAATATGAAGGCAACGACTACCAGCACGAGCCCCTGAAAAACAACCAGATCCAGGACTCGCCAATCAACCTCGGCTTCGTCTTCAAAGCCAACGACTGGATCGATCTGCACGCTGCCTGGGAACGCGGCAACACCGCGATGTTCGGTATCACCATGCACACCAACTTCGCCACCCGCAAGGCGCCGACCAAAAGCTTCGACCCGAAGCCTGAACCTGTGTCCGACACCAAACCCATGGTCGCACCGCAAGATGTGCAGTGGGCCGGTGTCGCCAAGCGCCTGCAAAACAACGCGGGCTATACGGTTTCGCGCATCACCCAGCGGGATTCCGAGGTGATCGTCTATGGCGAACAGGGCCGTTATTTCCACACGCCGAAAGCCGTGGGCCGCGCTTCGCGCATTCTGGACAACAGCGTCAATGACGAAATCGACTGGTTCACCATGGTCGATACGCGCTACAGCCTGCCGGTCGAGGAAGTCAGCCTGCCGCGCGATACCTTCCGTGAAGTGGTGCAAGAGGATCGCCCGCTGGAAGACCTGCGCCGGGTGACCGAGATGAACGTCCCGGTACCGCATCAGGAAAAGACCCTGTTCGAGCAAAAACCTGACCCGCTCAGCTATGGCTTGGGCCTGGGTTACAAGCAAAACGTCGGCGGCCCCGACGGGTTCCTGTTGTACCAGTTCAGTGCGGACTTGACCGGCGAGTATCGCTTCAAGCCTGACCTGTGGTGGAGCGGCACCCTGAGCGCGAACCTGGCGAACAACTTCGACAAGTTCAAGTACGACGCACCTAGCGGTCTGCCGCGTGTGCGTACCGACCTGCGCCAGTACATGACGACTTCGGAAGTCACCATGCCGACCTTCCAGATGAACAAGGTCAAACAGCTGGATCAGGACCTTTACGGCATGCTGTACGGTGGCTATCTGGAATCGATGTTCGCCGGCGTCGGTGGCGAAGCGCTGTATCGTCCGATGGGCGAGCGCTGGGCGGTGGGTGTGGACATGAACTGGGTCAAGCAGCGTGACTTCGATCAGGGCTTTGGTCTGCGTGACTACAGCACCATCACCGGCAATGCCACCCTCTACTATCGCAGTTCGTTCCAGGACATTCTCGGTGCGGTCAGCGTTGGGCGTTATCTGGCCAAGGACTACGGGGTTACCGTGGACTTGTCTCGCGAATTCAACAATGGCGTGCGTTTCGGTGGCTGGGTAACGGTGACCAATGCGACCTCGGAAGAGTACGGCGAAGGTAGCTTCGGCAAAGGCATTTACTTCTCGATTCCGTTCGACGAGTTGATGGCCAGCTCCACCACCCGCCGTGCCAGCCTGGCCTGGACGCCACTGACCCGTGACGGTGGTGCCGCACTGGCGCGCAGCTACTCGCTGTATTCCCTGACGGAGCGTCGCAACATCGACCTGTTCCACAGCAACTTCTACAAGGTCACCGAATGAAGCAGCGAATCCTGCGAGCCCTGCCCAAACTGGCGTTTCTCGTGATCCTGTTGGTGCTGTGTTTCGCCGGTATGCGTGGCGAGCCAGTGCCCCAGGTGTTCGAGAATCAGGACAAGCTGCATCACTGGGCAGGTTTTGCCTGCCTGACGGTGAGTGCATGGCTGGCGTTCCCCGGCACGCGGTTGATCTGGTTGTTGTTCTGGCCGTTGGTGGGCTCGATGGTGATTGAGCTGGAACAGAGCTTCATGCCGCTGCGCAGCGCGTCATGGGGTGACATGGTGGCCAATGCCACGGGCGTGACGTGCGGTATGTTGGTGATTCTGGCGTGGCGCGGGTATCGGAACACCAAGCTTAAAAAGGCATCCGCCCTCACGTCGTGAAGCGCTAGCCGAGCTTCTGTAGGAGCGAGCTTTCTCGCGATGGTCTATCAGACAACATCAACGTTAACTGAACGACCATCGCGAGCAAGCTCGCTCCTACAGTGTTTTTGTGTCCCCCCCTTTGGCACAACATCGGCTGTTGAAAAATAAACTCAACAAATCCTCCCCCCCGCCGATACGCTGTCAAAGCCTCACGGATTGAAACCGCCATGCGTAACAACCAGCCTATTACACAACGCGAACGAACCTTCCCCGCTCAGCAACGGTTGATTTCCACCACCGATGCCAAGGGCATGATCACCTACTGCAACGATGCCTTCGTTGAGATCAGCGGGTTTTCTCGTGATGAGTTGATTCGTGCGCCGCATAACCTGGTGCGTCACCCCGATGTGCCGGCTGCGGTGTTCGCGCACATGTGGGGTACGCTGAAGCAAGGCTTGCCCTGGATGGGCATTGTGAAGAACCGCTGCAAGAGCGGCGATCACTACTGGGTTAACGCCTATGTGACGCCGATCTTCGAAGGCAATCAGGTGATCGGTTACGAGTCGGTGCGGGTCAAGCCCACCGCCGAGCAGATCCGCCGTGCCGAAGCGCTCTACCAACGCATCAATCAGGGCAAGTCGGCTGTTCCCTCCTCGGATAAATGGTTGCCGATGCTGCAGGACTGGCTGCCGTTCATTCTGGTCAGCCAATTGAGCTTCATGATCGGTGCCTCGTTGAACTCCCAATGGGGGTTTGCCCTGGCGGCCGGTCTTTCTGTGCCGCTGGGCCTGATGGGCCTTCAGTGGCAACAGCGTGGCCTCAAGCGCTTGCTGCGCCTGGCCGAGCAGACCACCTCCGATCCGTTGATCGCCCAGATGTACACCGACAGTCGCGGCGCCCAGGCGCGTCTGGAAATGTCCATCCTCAGTCAGGAAGCACGCCTGAAAACCTGCCTGACACGTCTGCAGGACACGGCCGAACACCTGACCGATCAGGCCAGGCAGTCCGATGCCCTGGCGCACAACAGCTCCAGTGGCCTGGAACGTCAACGCGTCGAGACCGAGCAAGTGGCCACCGCGGTCAATCAGATGGCCGCTACCACCCAGGAAGTCGCCAGCCACGTGCAACGCACCGCCGACGCGACCCAGGAAGCCAATCGGCTGACCGGTCGTGGTCGTGACATCGCCGGGGAAACCCGCGAAGCCATCCAGCGCCTGTCGGTGGTGGTCGGTGAAACCGGCGTGACCGTGACCCAACTGGCCAAGGACAGCAACGAAATCGGTGGCGTGGTCGACGTGATCAAAGGCATCGCCGACCAGACCAACCTGCTGGCCCTGAACGCCGCCATCGAAGCGGCCCGTGCCGGCGAGATGGGTCGTGGTTTTGCGGTGGTCGCCGACGAGGTCCGTCAACTGGCGCAACGCACCAGCGAGTCCACCGGGCAGATTCATGCGCTGATCGCCAAGCTCCAGCAAACCGCCGGCACCGCCGTGCAAACCATGGAAGCTGGGCATCGCCAGGCCGAAGAAGGCGTGGCGCGGGTACTGGAAGCGGACCAGGCACTGGTCGGGATCAGCGAAGCGGTGGCCAACATCACCGACATGACCACCCAGATCGCTGCCGCGACCGAAGAGCAAAGTGCCGTGGCCGAAGAAATCAGCCGCAACATCAGCAACATCTCGGAGCTGGCGGACCGGACCTCGGAACAGGCGCAGAACTCGGCATTGCTGAGTGAAGAGCTGACCAAGACCGCCAATACTCAGTATTCGTTGGTGGAGCGGTTTAACCGCTGATTGATGCTGGAAAAAACAAAACCCGGACGGTGAAAGCCTCCGGGTTTTTTATTGCCAATTTGGTTGTAATGTTACCTGGCAGATCGCATTCGCGAGCAGGCTCGCTCCCACAGTGGACCGGAGTGGTACGCAAATCCCTGTGGGAGCGAGCCTGCTCGCGAAGAGGCCCTCAAGGGCATTGAAAATCTCACCGAAGAAATGCAGCCACTCTCTGCGCCGCAGCCGCCAAATGCTGCTCGTGTGTAAACCCGGAAGCCTTCAACGGCTTCAAGTCATGATCCCCCGCCACCAGCCACAACACTTCGATACCCGGCGATAGCGCATAGCCCTCGACCGCCTCACGATTGCCCAGTGCATCGCGCTCGCCCTGGACGATCAAGGTCCGCGTCTTCAGGCCGGCCAAATGCTCGACCCGTGGTTTCTCCGGTTTGCCCACCGCATAGAACGGATAACCCAGGCACACCAGCGCGTCCGCCCCCAACTCATCGGCGAGCAGACTGGCCATCCGCCCGCCCATGGACTTGCCACCCATGGCCAGTGGCCCAGTGACATGGCGTCGCACTTGGGCATGTACCTCGCGCCAGCATTCCAGCAGTTTCGGCGCCGGGTTCGGCGGGCGCTTGCCGCCATCCATGCGCCGCTGCGCCATGTACGGAAACTCGAAGCGCAATACGTTGATGCCTTGAACGGCGAGGCGTGCAGCCATGTTACTCATCCAGTCGCTGTCCATCGGTGCACCGGCGCCGTGGGCGAGGATCAGCGTTGCCGCAGCCTTGCCGGCCGCGGCATTCCACAACCATCCATGATCACGCACGCACTGCGCCCATTGATCCCCGTCAATACCGGCCTTGTGCCCTTTGTCCATGCTTGCCTCGCTTTAGTCTGCCTATAACTCCGGCCGAAGAGTGCACTGCCAAGCGCTGCGCGCTCACTTCGGCTGAACCGTGGATGGGGAACCATGAACACTTCTATCAGTACCGCCTACAACTACAAGGTGGTCCGCCAATTCGCCATTATGACGGTGGTGTGGGGCATCGTCGGCATGGGGCTCGGGGTTTTTCTCGCTGCCCAGTTGGTCTGGCCCGAACTCAACTTCAATTTGCCGTGGACCAGCTTTGGCCGCTTGCGCCCACTGCACACCAACGCCGTGATCTTCGCCTTTGGCGGCTGCGCGTTGTTTGCCAGTTCGTTCTATTCGGTGCAACGCACCTGCCAGACCCGGTTGTTTGCGCCGAAAATCGCCGCGTTCTGTTTCTGGGGCTGGCAGCTGGTGATCCTGCTGGCGGCCATCAGCCTGCCGCTGGGCTACACCAGTTCCAAGGAATACGCCGAGCTGGAATGGCCGATCGACATCCTGATCACCATCGTCTGGGTCGCCTACGCCATCGTGTTCTTCGGCACGATCATGCAACGCAAGACCAAGCACATCTACGTCGGTAACTGGTTCTTCGGGGCGTTCATCGTCACCGTGGCGATCCTGCACATCGTCAACAACATGGAATTGCCGGTCAGCTTCACCAAGTCCTACTCGCTGTACTCGGGTGCCACCGACGCGATGGTGCAATGGTGGTACGGCCACAACGCCGTAGGCTTTTTCCTCACCGCCGGTTTCCTCGGGATGATGTACTACTTCGTGCCGAAACAGGCCGAGCGCCCGGTGTATTCCTATCGCCTGTCGATCGTGCACTTCTGGGCGCTGATCACTTTGTACATCTGGGCCGGTCCGCACCACTTGCACTACACCGCGCTGCCGGACTGGGCACAGTCACTGGGCATGGTGATGTCGCTGATCCTGCTGGCACCGAGCTGGGGCGGGATGATCAACGGCATGATGACGCTCTCGGGCGCCTGGCATAAGTTGCGCAGCGACCCGGTCCTGCGCTTCCTCGTGGTGTCGCTGGCGTTCTACGGCATGTCGACCTTCGAAGGGCCGATGATGGCGATCAAGACGGTCAACGCCCTCTCCCACTACACCGACTGGACCATCGGCCACGTACACGCCGGCGCGCTCGGCTGGGTGGCGATGATCTCCATCGGCGCGCTGTATCACATGATCCCGAAAGTCTTCGGCCGCGAGCAGATGCACAGCATCGGCCTGATCAACGCGCATTTCTGGCTCGCCACTATCGGCACCGTCCTGTACATCGCCTCGATGTGGGTCAACGGTATCGCCCAGGGCCTGATGTGGCGTGCGGTGAACGAGGACGGCACGCTGACTTACTCCTTCGTCGAAACCCTGGTGGCCAGCCATCCAGGCTTCATCGTGCGGCTGGTGGGCGGGGCGATCTTCCTCAGCGGCATGTTGCTGATGGCCTACAACACCTGGCGCACCGTGCGGGCCTCGCAGCCTGCCGAAGTCGCCGCTGCCGCGCAGATGGCCTGAGGAGTCCGCCATGAAACACGAAACTATCGAGAAAAACGTCGGCCTGTTGCTGTTGCTGATGATCCTGGCCGTGAGCATCGGCGGCCTGACCCAGATCGTCCCGCTGTTCTTCCAGGACGTGACCAACAAACCGGTGGAAGGCATGAAGCCCTACACCGCGCTGCAACTGGAAGGTCGCGACATCTATATCCGCGAAGGCTGCGTCGGCTGTCACTCACAGATGATCCGTCCGTTCCGTGCCGAGACCGAACGCTACGGGCACTACTCGGTGGCCGGTGAAAGCGTCTGGGATCACCCGTTTCTGTGGGGCTCGAAACGCACCGGACCGGACCTGGCGCGGGTCGGCGCGCGCTACTCGGATGACTGGCACCGGGCACACCTGTACAACCCGCGCAACGTCGTACCGGAATCGAAGATGCCCGCCTACCCGTGGCTGGTGGCCAATCAGCTCGACAGCAGCCACACCGAAACCAAGCTGCGCGCCATGCGCACCCTGGGCGTGCCGTACACCGACCAGGACATCACCGGTGCCGTCGCCTCGCTCAAGGGCAAGAGCGAAATGGATGCGCTGGTCGCCTACCTGCAAGTGCTCGGCACTGCCATCAAGAGCAAGAGGTGAACCATGGTTGTCGAGATGAGCACTGGAATGATCCGCGGCCTGGGCACCGTCGTTGTCTTCATCGCCTTCGTCGGCCTGACCCTGTGGGTGTTCAACGGCAAGCGCGGTCCGGCATTCGCCGAAGCGCGCCTGCTGCCGTTCGCCGATGAGCCGCAATCCGAAAACAGCAATCAACAAGAATCCGCCGCAAGGAGTACCCGGCCATGACCACCTTCTGGAGTACGTGGATCTGCGTACTGACCATCGGCAGCCTGATCGGCCTGACCTGGCTGCTGATCGGCACCCGCAAGGGCGAAACCAAGGGCAGCGTCGACCAGACCATGGGCCACAGCTTCGACGGCATCGAGGAGTACGACAACCCGTTGCCGCAATGGTGGTTCATGCTGTTCGCCGGCACCCTGGTGTTTGCGGTCGGCTACCTGATCCTCTATCCCGGCCTGGGCAACTGGAAAGGCATCCTCCCCGGTTATGAAAACGGCTGGACCGGCGTGCACGAGTGGGAAAAGGAAATGGCCAAGGCTGACGCGAAGTTCGGGCCGATCTTCGCCAGGTTCGCGGCGATGCCCGTGGAAGAAGTGGCCAAGGACCCACAGGCGCTGAAAATGGGCGGCCGCCTGTTTGCCTCCAACTGCTCGGTGTGCCACGGCTCGGATGCCAAGGGTGCATACGGCTTCCCCAACCTGACCGACAGCGACTGGCGCTGGGGCGGCAGCGCAGAAACCATCAAGACCACCATCATGGGTGGCCGGATGGCGGCGATGCCGGCCTGGGGTGAAGTCCTGGGGGAAGACGGCGTGAAGAACGTCGCCGCTTACGTGCGCCATGGTCTGGCCGGCCTGCCGTTGCCTGCCGACAGCAAAGCCGACCTGCAGGCCGGACAGCAGGCATTCAGTACCACCTGCGTCGCCTGTCACGGGGCAAACGGCCAGGGCACTGAAGCCATGGGCGCGCCGAACCTGACGCACCCGGCCGGCTTTATCTACGGCACCAGCCTGACGCAGCTTGAACAGACGATTCGGCATGGTCGCCAGGGCCATATGCCGGCGCAGAATGAACTGCTGGGCAATGACAAGGTGCAATTGCTGGCCGCGTATGTGTACAGCCTGTCCCACGGTTTGAATACCGAGCGCCTGCAGGCTGAAGACAACCGCAAATAAATCCCGACCGCTCTGCTGCCGCATTCTCCCGGATGCGGCAGTTCCCTGCCCCTTTGCGACCCATTGTCGCACCCTCGCGCAGACTTCCTTTCGGATCCCTGGATTCGGGTCTAAGCTTCCCCCGATGCGGACTGGCCGGTGCCGGTTCCAGGTCGACCCTGAACGATGTGTTCGACGAATCTGCCCGATGACAGGCCGCAAAGGCTGGTAGATACCGGCTGTCGCGCCAATTACCTTCGGTCAGCCAAACGTTGCGTTTGAACACACCCCGTTACATCCGACCTGACCCCCTCGCCTGATCAGTCCGCCGGGATGTTTTGCCCGCGGGCAAATTTGTCCCTACGCGGCGCATGGAAAGGCCGCAGAATCAGCATTTGAAAGCATTGACCCAGGTCATGGCGCGTTGCAATGACCCCCTGCTTTCTCCATACTTGCGGCCGATTTTTAATCCTAATAAAACACCCAAACCGTGGAACCTTAGAATGAGCACAGCAATCAGTCCGACTGCTTATAACTATAAGGTAGTCCGCCAGTTCGCCATCATGACGGTGGTCTGGGGGATCCTTGGCATGGGGCTCGGTGTCTTCATCGCCTCGCAACTGGTCTGGCCGGAGTTGAATTTCGGTCTGCCGTGGACGAGCTTTGGACGCCTGCGCCCGCTGCATACCAACCTGGTGATTTTCGCCTTCGGTGGATGTGCACTGTTTGCCACTTCCTATTACGTCGTGCAGCGAACCTGCCAAACGCGACTGATTTCCGACAGCCTCGCGGCCTTCACCTTCTGGGGTTGGCAAGCGGTGATTGTCGCCGCCGGTATTACCTTGCCGTTGGGTTACACCACCACCAAGGAATACGCTGAGCTGGAATGGCCTATCGCTATTCTGCTGGCCATCGTCTGGGTCACCTACGGTCTGGTGTTCTTCGGCACCATCGTCAAGCGCAAGACCAAGCACATCTATGTGGGCAACTGGTTCTACGGCGCGTTCATCGTCGTGACCGCGATGCTGCACATCGTCAACCACATGTCGCTGCCGGTCAGCCTGTTCAAGTCCTACTCGGCCTATTCCGGTGCGACCGACGCCATGATCCAGTGGTGGTACGGCCACAACGCCGTAGGCTTCTTCCTGACCACCGGCTTCCTGGGGATGATGTACTACTTCGTGCCGAAACAGGCCGAGCGTCCGATCTACTCCTATCGCCTGTCGATCGTGCACTTCTGGGCGCTGATCACCCTGTACATCTGGGCCGGACCGCACCACCTGCACTACACCGCACTGCCGGACTGGGCTCAGTCCCTGGGCATGGCCATGTCGATCATCCTGCTGGCGCCAAGCTGGGGCGGCATGATCAACGGCATGATGACCCTGTCGGGCGCCTGGCATAAGCTGCGCACCGACCCGATCCTGCGCTTCCTGGTGGTGTCCCTGGCGTTCTACGGCATGTCGACCTTCGAAGGTCCGATGATGGCGATCAAGACCGTCAACTCGCTCTCGCACTACACCGACTGGACCATCGGCCACGTACACGCCGGCGCTCTGGGCTGGGTGGCGATGATCTCGATCGGCGCGATCTACCACATGATCCCGAAACTGTTCGGTCGTGCGCAGATGCACAGCACCGGCCTGATCAACACGCACTTCTGGCTCGCAACCATCGGTACCGTTCTGTACATCGCTTCGATGTGGGTCAACGGCATCACCCAGGGCCTGATGTGGCGTGCAATCAACGATGACGGCACCCTCACCTACTCGTTCGTCGAAGCGCTGCAAGCCAGCCACCCTGGTTTCATCGTTCGCGCCCTGGGCGGTGCGTTCTTCGCCACCGGCATGCTCTTCATGGCTTACAACGTTTTCCGCACCGTACGCGCCTCGAACCCGGCAGAAGCTGAAGCCGCCGAACAGATCGTTGTAGTTGGAGCTCACTGATGAAGCATGAAGCAGTCGAGAAGAATATTGGCCTGCTGGCCTTCTTCATGGTCATCGCCGTCAGCATCGGCGGCCTGACCCAGATCGTTCCGCTGTTTTTCCAGGATGTCACCAACAAGCCGGTCGAGGGCATGAAGCCTCGCACTGCCCTTGAACTGGAAGGCCGGGACGTTTATATCGCCAACGGTTGTGTCGGCTGCCACTCGCAGATGATCCGTCCGTTCCGCGCCGAGACCGAACGCTACGGCCACTACTCGGTCGCCGGTGAAAGCGTCTGGGACCACCCGTTCCTGTGGGGTTCCAAGCGTACCGGTCCGGACCTGGCCCGTGTCGGCGGTCGTTACTCCGATGACTGGCAGCGCGCGCACTTGTACAACCCGCGCAACGTAGTGCCTGAGTCGAAAATGCCAGCCTACCCGTTCCTCGTGGAAAACAAGCTCGACGGCAAAGACACCGCCAAGAAAATGGAAGTCTTGCGCACGCTCGGCGTCCCTTACACCGACGAAGACATCGCCGGTGCCAAGGATGCCGTGAAGGGCAAAACCGAAATGGACGCGCTGGTGGCCTATCTGCAAGGCCTGGGCACCATCATCAAAAGCAAACGGTGATCTAAATGGATATCGGGATGATTCGTGGCCTGGGCACCGTAGTTGTCATGGTGGCCTTCATCGGACTGGCTCTGTGGGTGTTCAGCCCCAAGCGCAAGTCGGAGTTTGAAGACGCGACCTTGCTGCCGTTCGCGGATGATCCCGAAGCCATCAAGCACGTCGAGCAAGCTTCTAGGAGTAACAAAGAATGACTACATTCTGGAGTCTGTACGTCACAGTCCTCAGTCTCGGTACGATCTTTTCCCTGACCTGGCTGCTGCTGTCGACCCGCAAGGGCCAGCGCGCAGAACAGACGGACGAGACAGTCGGGCATTCCTTCGACGGGATCGAGGAGTACGACAACCCGCTGCCGAAATGGTGGTTCATGCTGTTCGTGGGCACCATCATCTTCGCATTGGGCTACCTGGCGCTGTATCCGGGCCTGGGTAACTGGAAAGGCCTGCTGCCGGGTTACGGCTACCTCGACAACGAGAAGCAGACCCCGTTCGCCAACGGCCAGACCGGCTGGACCGGCGTTCACGAGTGGGAAAAGGAAATGGCCAGGTCGGACGCCAAGTTCGGTCCGATCTTCGCCAAGTTCGCAGCCATGCCGATCGAAGAAGTGGCCAAGGACCCGCAAGCCCTGAAGATGGGTGGCCGCCTGTTCGCCTCCAACTGCTCGGTTTGCCATGGTTCCGATGCCAAGGGCGCCTATGGTTTCCCTAACCTGACCGACGCCGACTGGCGCTGGGGCGGCGAGCCGCAAACCATCAAGACCACCATCATGGGCGGCCGTCATGCCGTGATGCCTGCGTGGGCTGAAGTGATTGGCGAGCAAGGCGTGGCCGACGTGGCTGCGTTTGTCCTGACCAACCTCGATGGCCGCAAGCTGCCGGAAGGCACCAAGGCCGATCCGGTTGCCGGGCAGAAACTGTTCGCCACCAACTGCGTGGCCTGCCACGGTCCGGAAGGCAAGGGCACACCAGCGATGGGCGCACCGAACCTGACTCACCCTGCAGCATTCATCTACGGTTCGAGCTTCGCTCAACTGCAGCAGACCATCCGTTACGGCCGTCAGGGCCAGATGCCTGCGCAAGAACAGCTGCAAGGCAACGACAAGGTTCACCTGCTGGCCGCTTACGTCTACAGCCTGTCTCACGGCGAGAAGGCAGCGGACGCCCAGTAAGGCAAACGCCTGAAGTAACAAAAAACGGCCCCGCCAATGTGAATTGGCGGGGCCGTTCTGTTTGTTCCGCAGTGCCCAATGGTTTCGACCGATGGTAATGCCCGGCACCTACTTCGAGGTTGTCGATCGCCACACATAGTAGTAACGTTTCTACAAAGCTACTTCAGGAGGGCCAACCATGATGGCCATCACCACAATATCCAGCCGCGAATTCAACCAGGACACAAGTGGTGCCAAAAAAGCCACTCGCCAGGGGCCCGTTTTCATCACTGACCGAGGCAAACCGGCCCATGTGCTGCTAAGCATTGAGGACTACCAAAAACTGACTGGCACCAACGCCGACATCGTTGAATTGCTGGCGATGCCGGACGCAGCAGACATTGAGTTCGAAACCGAGCGCGCCGTTATCAATCATCGCCCTGTGGATCTGACCTGATGTATCTACTCGACACCAACGTGATTTCTGAACTGCGCAAACCGCATGCCGACGCGAACGTCGTTGCATGGGCCAAAAGTGTGATCGCGCCACGCATGTTCATTTCGGCTATCACCTTGAAGGAACTGGAAACTGGCGTCCTGAGAATAGAGCGCCGGGATGCCGCCCAAGGGAAGGTACTGCGCACTTGGCTGAAGCATCATGTCATGCCGGCATTCGATTCCCGCATCTTGCCGGTCGATACGGCCGTAGCCATACGCTGTGCAGGACTGCATGTCCCAGACCGCGCCAATGAAAGTGACGCGTTGATTGCAGCTACGGCGCTGGTTCATGGATTGACCGTCGTAACACGCAATGTCGCAGACTTTCAGTCCAGCGGTGTACAACTGATTAACCCATGGGGCGAATGACCGGCGACATGCGCAAAACCGTCCATAATTCCCAAGTCAATTGATTCAAGTCATTACACCATCAAATGATTTTGCCAAACGTGACCAAAGGTCGCACCCGCAGGCTAGAGCGACAGGCGTATCATTGAGCCACTGCAACACCCCTTTTTGACCGCGGTCGGCACGTACTGACCGGGGCATTTTTCCACTGCCGTGGGATGCAATGATGAGCAACCAGATTCCGGTACACGACATCACTCCACCCAACAAGAACGCGAACAACAGCGTCGACCTCTACGCCTCCAGAGAAAAAATCTACACCCGCGCCTTCACCGGCCTGTTCCGCAACCTGCGGATGACCGGCGGTGCCGTGTTGTTCCTGCTGTATTTCGGCACGGTATGGCTGAACTGGGGCGGCCATCAGGCGGTCTGGTGGAACCTGCCGGAGCGCAAGTTCTTCATTTTCGGCGCCACCTTCTGGCCCCAGGATTTCATCCTGCTGTCGGGCATGTTGATCATCGCCGCGTTCGGCCTGTTCTTCATCACGGTCTATGCAGGCCGGGTGTGGTGCGGCTACACCTGCCCGCAGAGCGTCTGGACCTGGATTTTCATGTGGTGCGAAAAGGTCACCGAAGGCGACCGCAACCAGCGCATCAAGCTCGACAAGGCGCCCATGAGCGCCAACAAGTTCCTGCGCAAATTCAGCAAGCACGTCATGTGGCTGCTGATCGGCTTCGTCACCGGCATGACCTTCGTCGGCTACTTCTCGCCGATTCGCGAATTGACCATCGACTTCTTTATCGGTGAAGCGGATGGCTGGTCGTACTTCTGGGTCGGTTTCTTCACCCTCGCCACCTACGGTAATGCCGGCTGGTTGCGCGAACAGGTGTGCATCTACATGTGCCCGTACGCGCGCTTCCAGAGCGTGATGTTCGACAAGGACACCCTGATCGTTTCCTACGACCCGCGCCGTGGCGAGTCCCGTGGCCCGCGCAAGAAAGGTATCGACTACAAGGCCCAGGGTCTGGGTGACTGCATCGACTGCACCATGTGCGTCCAGGTCTGCCCGACCGGCATCGACATCCGCGACGGCCTGCAAATCGAATGCATCGGTTGCGCCGCCTGCATCGATGCCTGCGACGCCATCATGGACAAGATGGAATACCCGCGCGGGCTGATCAGCTACACCACCGAACACAACCTGTCCGGGCAGAAAACCCATAAACTGCGCCCGCGCCTGATCGGCTATGCCGTGGTGCTGCTGGCGATGATCAGCTTGCTGGTGACCGCCTTCTTCATGCGCTCGCTGGTGGGTTTCGATGTCAGCAAGGACCGCGTGCTGTACCGCGAGAACGCCGAAGGCCGGATCGAAAACGTCTACAGCCTGAAAATCATGAACAAGGACCAGCGCGACCATACCTACTTGCTCGAAGCCTCTGGCCTGGCGGATCTCAAATTGCAGGGCCGGCGCGAGATCAAGGTGGCGGCCGGCGAGATCGTCAGCCAGCCTGCCGAGCTGTCCGTCGCACCGGAAAAACTGCCGTCGAGCACCAACGAGGTGAAGTTCATCCTCAAGGATGCCGATGACGACAGCGTCCACATTGAAGCCAAGAGCCGGTTCATCGGCCCACAAAATCGTTGAGAGAACTGAACATGCCCGCAGCAACCGCCGCAAGTCCCTGGTACAAGCACCTCTGGCCATGGATCATCATCGGGATCCTGGCCTGCTCGGTGACCCTGACCTTGTCCATGGTGACCATCGCGGTGAAGAATCCGGACAATCTGGTCAACGATAACTACTACGAGGCCGGCAAAGGCATCAACCGCTCCCTCGACCGTGAGCTGCTGGCCCAGACCCTGAAAATGCGCGCCAGCGTGCATCTCGATGACTTGACCGGCGAAGTTGACCTGCGCCTGAGCGGCGAGAGCCAGCCCAAGACCCTGGAGCTGAACCTGATCTCGCCGACCCAGCCGGAGAAGGATCGCAAGATCACCCTGAGCCGCAGCGAAACCGAACAGGGCCGTTACATTGGCCAGTTGAGCGACAAGATCGAAGGCCGGCGTTTTGTCGAATTGCTCGGTACTCAGGACGACCACATCTGGCGCATGTTCGAAGAGGAACTGGTCAGCCATGACAAGGATCTGCTGCTCGGTGATGAACCGTTGCAAGGTGCCGAAGACCTGAAGAAGTAAAAAAGCCTGCGCTTCGCGAGCAGGCTCGCTCCCACAGTGGATTTGTGTTGATACTCAGATCAATGTGGGAGCGAGCCTGCTCGCGAAGAGGCCCTCCCGAACGATGTAGACTCCACCTCATGACCACCCCACTCCCCTGCTACCACTGCGCCCTGCCTGTCCCGACCGGCAGCCGCTTCACCGCCGTCGTGCTCGGGGAGTCCCGCGAATTCTGCTGCCCGGGTTGCCAGGCCGTGGCCGAGGCCATTGTTGCCGGTGGCCTGGATAGCTATTACCAGCACCGCAGTGAAGCCTCGGCCAACCCCGAGGCACTGCCGGTGCAACTGGTGGACGAACTGGCGCTGTACGACCGCGCCGATGTGCAGCAGCCCTTTGTCCGCCACGATGGCGAACTCGCCGAAACCACACTGTTGATGGAAGGCATCAGTTGCGCCGCCTGTGGCTGGCTGATCGAAAAACACCTGCGCAGCTTGCCGGCCGTGGCCGAAGCGCGCCTGAACCTGTCCAACCATCGCCTGCACGTGCGCTGGACCGATGCGCAGTTACCGCTGAGCCAGGTCCTGGGCGAACTGCGCCAGATCGGTTACGCCGCACACCCGTATCAGGCCGACCGCGCCAGCGAACAACTGGCCAGCGAAAACCGCCTGGCCCTGCGCCAGCTCGGCGTGGCCGGATTACTGTGGTTCCAGGCGATGATGGCAACCATGGCCACCTGGCCTGAATTCAACATCGACCTCAGCCCGGAACTGCACACCATCCTGCGCTGGGTCGCCCTGTTCCTCACCACCCCGATCGTGTTCTACAGCTGCGCGCCGTTTTTCAAAGGCGCCATGCGCGACCTGCGTACCCGTCACCTGACCATGGACGTTTCCGTGTCGCTGGCCATCGGTAGCGCCTACATTGCCGGGATCTGGACGTCGATCACCGGGGTCGGCGAACTGTATTTCGATGCCGTCGGCATGTTTGCCCTGTTCCTGCTGGCCGGGCGTTATCTGGAACGGCGCGCCCGCGAGCGCACGGCCGCCGCCACCGCACAGCTGGTGAACCTGTTGCCCGCCTCGTGCCTGCGCTTGACCTCCGACGGCCAGAGCGAACGCATTCTGCTCAGTGAACTGCGTGTCGGCGACCGGGTGCTGGTTCATCCGGGGGCCATTCTCCCGGCTGACGGCAGGATCCTCGACGGTCAGTCGAGTGTCGACGAGTCGCTGCTGACCGGCGAATACCTGCCGCAACCACGCACCCTCGGCGATGCGGTCACCGCCGGCACCCTGAACGTCGAAGGCGCGCTGACCGTCGAGGTTCAGGCCCTGGGCCAGGACACTCGCCTCTCGGCCATCGTTCGCCTGCTCGATCGCGCCCAGGCCGAAAAGCCGCGACTGGCGGAAATCGCCGACCGCGCCGCGCAATGGTTCCTGCTGTTGTCGCTGATCGCAGCCGCTGCGATTGGTCTGCTGTGGTGGCAACTGGATGCCTCGCGAGCCTTCTGGATTGTGCTGGCGATGCTCGTGGCGACCTGCCCGTGTGCCCTGTCGCTGGCGACGCCGACCGCCCTCACCGCGGCCACCGGCACACTGCACAAACTCGGTCTGTTGCTGACCCGCGGCCACGTCCTGGAAGGCCTGAATCAGATCGACACGGTGATTTTCGACAAGACCGGGACCCTCACCGAAGGACGCCTGGCATTGCGCTCGATTCGCCCGCTCGGCGCGCTCGACAGCGATCGATGCCTGAGCCTCGCCGCTGCCCTGGAAAACCGCTCCGAACATCCGATCGCCCGTGCTTTCGGACGCGCGCCGATGGCCGCCGAAGAAGTCCACAGCATTCCGGGCCTTGGCCTGGAAGGCCTGGTCGAGGGGCGACGCCTGCGCATCGGTCAGCCGCGTTTCGTCTGCGCACTCAGTGGCGCCGGGGTGCCACCGATACCCGAGGAAGCCGGCCAGTGGCTGCTGCTCGGCGACAACCAGGGACCGCTGGCCTGGCTCGTCCTCGATGATCGCTTGCGTGCCGATGCGCCGGCATTGCTGGCCGCCTGCAAGGCACGTGGCTGGCGTACGCTGTTGTTGTCCGGCGACAGTTCGCCGATGGTCGCCAGCGTGGCGGCGCAACTCGGTATCGATGAAGCCCGCGGCGGTTTGCGCCCGGACGATAAACTGCAGGTCCTGCAACAACTGCACAAGGAAGGTCGCAAGGTGTTGATGCTCGGTGACGGGGTCAATGACGTGCCGGTACTGGCGGCTGCGGACATCAGCGTCGCCATGGGCTCGGCCACCGACCTGGCGAAAACCAGTGCCGATGCCGTGCTGCTGTCCAACCGCCTCGATGCGTTGGTGCAAGCCTTCAGCCTGGCGCGGCGCACCCGTCGGATCATTATCGAGAACCTGCTGTGGGCCGGGTTGTACAATGGCCTCATGTTGCCTTTCGCCGCACTCGGCTGGATCACTCCGGTATGGGCTGCGGTGGGCATGTCGATCAGTTCGTTGACCGTGGTGTTGAACGCGCTGCGCCTGACTCGGATGCCGAGCGCGCCCGCCCTCTCCGCCACGTCAGAAACCCGCCCGCTGCCGGCCTGAGCCGCGCGGGCATGGAGTCCAGATGCCAGCTCTTTACGTGATGATCCCCGCTGCGCTGCTGATCGTGGCCATCGCCGTCTATATCTTCTTCTGGGCGGTCGACAGCGGTCAGTACGACGACCTCGACGGCCCGGCCCACAGCATCCTGTTCGACGATCAGGACCCGAACCACACCGCCGCCGTCGATGAGGCCAGCGGCCAACCGGCCAAACCGCAAGACAAGGCCCCGCCCCATGCTTGAATTGGTGCCCCTGCTGGTGTCTGCGGTGATCCTCGGCTTGCTCGGCGGCGGCCATTGCCTGGGCATGTGCGGCGGCTTGATGGGCGCGCTGACCCTGGCGATTCCCAAGGAGCAACGCAGCCGCCGCTTTCGCCTGCTGCTGGCCTACAACCTGGGGCGGATTCTGAGTTACGCCTGCGCCGGACTGCTGATCGGCCTGGCTGGCTGGGCCGTGGCCAGCAGCCCGGCGGCGATGTTCCTGCGCATCCTCGCCGGGCTGCTGCTGGTCGCCATGGGCCTGTACCTGGCCGGCTGGTGGAGCGGCCTGACCCACATCGAAAGCCTCGGTCGAGGCTTGTGGCGGCACATCCAGCCAGTCGCCAACCGGTTGCTGCCGGTATCGAGCGTGCCGCGCGCGCTGCTGTTGGGTGCGCTATGGGGCTGGCTGCCGTGCGGCCTGGTCTACAGCACCCTGTTATGGTCGGCCAGTCAGGGCAACGCACTGGACAGTGCATTATTGATGCTCGCATTCGGGCTCGGCACCTGGCCGGTGCTACTGGCGACAGGCCTTGCCGCCGAGCGCATCACCGCGCTGTTGCGCAAACGCAGCGTGCGGATGGCTGGCGGCTTGTTGGTCATGCTGTTCGGCATCTGGACCTTGCCGGGGCCGCATCAGCATTGGTTGATGGGTCACTGATCGGCGGCGCGCCCATCGCGAGCAGGCTCGCTCCTACAATTGGAATGCGCTCCCCTGTAGGAGCGAGCCTGCTCGCGATGAGGCCCTCACAAACGGCAAAGATTCTGACCTTGATGCAAATCAAGATCCCCCGACCCGCCCTCGCATAAAGTGGCCGACACTGCCAGCCTATCCGGGGGAATGCCCGCATGATGCTCGACGCCATTCGTTGGGACACCGATCTGATCCGCCGTTATGACCTGGCGGGACCGCGCTACACCTCTTACCCGACTGCCGTGCAATTCAACAGTCAGGTCGGCACCTTTGACCTGTTTCACGCCCTGCGCGACAGCCGCAAGGCTCAACGTCCGTTGTCGCTGTACGTGCACGTGCCGTTCTGCGCGAACATTTGCTATTACTGCGCCTGCAACAAGGTCATCACCAAGGATCGCGGCCGGGCGCTGCCGTATTTGCAGCGCCTGGAACAGGAAATCCAGCTCATCGCCTGCCACCTCGACCCCACGCAGAAAGTCGAGCAACTACACTTCGGTGGCGGTACGCCGACCTTTCTCAGCCACGATGAACTGCGCCAATTGATGGCGCATCTGCGCAAACACTTCAATTTGCTGGACGACGACTCCGGCGACTACGGCATCGAGATAGACCCGCGCGAGGCCGACTGGTCAACCATGGGCCTGCTGCGCGAACTGGGCTTCAATCGGGTCAGCATCGGCCTGCAGGACCTTGACCCGGCGGTCCAGCGAGCGGTCAATCGCCTGCAAAGCCTGGAGGAAACCCGCGCGGTGATCGACGCCGCCCGCACCTTGCAGTTTCGCTCGATCAACATCGACCTGATCTACGGCCTGCCGCGCCAGACGCCGGAGAACTTCGCCCGCACCGTCGAAGAGGTCATCCGCCTGCAACCGGACAGGTTATCGGTGTTCAACTACGCCCACCTGCCGGAACGCTTCATGCCGCAGCGGCGCATCAACAGCGATGAACTGCCGACACCCGCGCAGAAACTGGAAATGTTGCAGCGCACCATTGAGCAACTGGTCGCCGCCGGCTACCGCTACATCGGCATGGACCACTTCGCCCTGCCCGACGATGAGCTGGCGATTGCCCAGGAAGAATCGACCCTGCAACGCAACTTCCAGGGCTACACCACCCATGGTCACTGCGACTTGATCGGCCTCGGCGTTTCGGCCATCAGCCAGATCGGCGACCTTTACTGCCAGAACAGCAGCGACCTGAACCACTATCAGAACGCCCTTGCATCAATGCAACTGGCCACCAGCCGCGGCCTGCTGTGCAATGCCGATGACCGGCTGCGGCGCGCGGTCATCCAGCAGTTGATCTGCAATTTCAGTCTCGAATTCGCTGACATCGAACAGGCCTTCAACATCGACTTTCAAGGCTACTTCGGCGAACTCTGGCCCCAACTGCAAGACATGGCCAAAGACGGGCTGATCGAGCTCGATCGCGACAGAATCACCATCCTGCCCGCCGGGCGACTGTTGGTGCGCGCAGTGTGCATGGTCTTCGACGCATACCTGGAACAACACAGCCGCCAGCGCTTTTCCCGTGTAGTCTAATTCTGCAAGCAAGCGCCCCGGACTGGCCTCGATATCCTATGGTGAGTTACCCTTACGTCTTATGTGTGAATTCCCACAAGGATTGAAGAAATGTCCGAGCCAGTAAAACTGCGCGCTCATAATCAAGCCCATTGCAAGGATTGCAGCCTGGCCCCTCTTTGCCTGCCACTTTCGCTGAATCTGGAAGACATGGATGCGCTGGACGAAATCGTCAAGCGCGGCCGACCGTTGAAAAAAGGCGAATTTCTGTTTCGCCAGGGCGATACCTTCGATTCTGTCTACGCAGTCCGTTCTGGCGCCCTCAAAACCTTCAGCCTGAGCGACACCGGTGAGGAACAACTGACCGGTTTCCACCTGCCCAGCGAACTGGTCGGCCTGTCGGGCATGGACACCGAAAAGCACCCGGTGTCGGCGCAAGCCCTGGAAACCACCTCGGTGTGTGAAATCCCCTTTGAACGCCTCGACGAACTGGCCCTGCAACTGCCGCAGTTGCGCCGTCAGCTGATGCGCGTGATGAGCCGCGAAATCCGCGACGATCAGCAGATGATGTTGCTGTTGTCGAAAAAGACCGCCGACGAACGCATCGCCACCTTCCTGGTCAACCTCTCGGCACGTTTTCGCGCCCGGGGCTTTTCCGCCAATCAGTTCCGACTGAGCATGTCGCGTAACGAAATCGGCAACTACCTGGGCCTGGCGGTAGAGACCGTGTCCCGCGTCTTTACGCGCTTCCAGCAAAACGAATTGATCGCGGCAGAAGGCAAGGAGATCCGGATTATCGACCCGATCCAGCTGTGTGCCCTGGCCGGTGGTTCACTGGAAAGCTGAATCAAACCATTGCGGCTGAGCGAAACGGTTCAGCCGCCGTTATACTGCGTCGTTTGCAGCCCTGCCAGGATTCTCCGACTATGGCCTTCGACTCCTTCGACATCAAATCCCTCATCCGCCCAGTCATCGACTTCCCGAAACCGGGTGTGATCTTTCGCGACATCACCCCGCTGTTCCAGTCGCCCACGGCCCTGCGTCTGGTGATGGACAGCTTCGCTCACCGTTACGTCGAGGCCGACTTCACCCATATCGGCGCGATGGACGCCCGTGGTTTCCTGATCGGTTCGGTACTGGCCTATCAGTTGAACAAGCCGCTGGTGCTGTTCCGCAAGCAAGGCAAGCTGCCGGCTGACGTGCTGGCCGAGGCCTATGCGACCGAATACGGCGAAGCCTTCCTGGAAGTGCACGCCGACAGCCTGTGCGAGGGCGATTCGGTGGTGATGTTCGATGACCTGATCGCAACCGGCGGCACCCTGATTGCCGCCGCAAACCTGATCCGCCGCATGGGTGCCCGGGTGCATGAAGCGGCGGCGATTATCGATCTGCCTGAATTGGGTGGTTCGCAGCGCCTGGAAGACATGGGCATTCCTACGTTCTGCCTGACGCAGTTTGCGCTGACCGACAAGTAAGCGGCGTCTGGGCCGGCGCCATTCGCGAGCAGGCTCGCTCCCACATTGACCGCGTTCTGTCAGGCAGAATGCAATCCACTGTGGGAGCGAGCCTGCTCGCGAAGGCGTCAGCCGCTACACCGCAATATCTCAAAGCCCCATCTGCTTGCCGATGATCTCGTTCATCACTTCCCGCGTCCCGCCGCCAATCGACAGGATCCGGTTGTCGCGGTACAGCCGCTCCACCAGACTCTCGCGCATGTAGCCCAGCCCACCGAGTATCTGCACCGCATCGGTGACGATCCGGTCTGCCGTATCGGTCGCAAAGTTCTTGGCCATGGAAATCTCCTTGATCACGCTCTGCCCCGCCGCCATTTTCGCGGCCTGGCGGTAAGTGAACTCCCGGGACACTTCCAGCCCGGTCGCCATTTCGGCGAGACGATGTTTGATCACCTGAAACTTGCCAATCGATTTGCCAAAGGCTTCACGCTGGCGCGCCCACTTCAGGCTCTCCTCCAGGGCAAGCTGTGCGGTCATGTTGGCCATCAACGCCAGGGCCAGGCGTTCACTCTGGAAATTGCCCATGATGCAGGCAAAGCCCATGTTCTCAGCGCCGATCAGATTTCCCACAGGCACCCGGCAATCATCGAAGAACAGTTCAGCCGTGTCCGACGCCCACCAGCCCATTTTCTTCAGTTGCCGCCCTACGGTGAAACCGGGGGTGCCTTTCTCGATCAGTAACAGGCTGATGCCGGCGAAACCTGGCTCGCCCGTGCGTACCGCGACGGTATGGAAATCCGCGCGCACGCCGCTGGTAATAAAGGTCTTGCTGCCACTGACCCGGTAACAATCACCCTCTCGCACGGCGCGGGTTTGCAGGTTGGCGACGTCGGAGCCGCCACCGGGCTCGGTGATCGCCAGGGCGCTGATCTTTTCTCCCGATAGTACCTGCGGCAGTACACGATCTCGCACTTCAGGCCGGGCCCACTTGAGAACGGGCGGCAAGCCGATATCCAGCGAGCCCAGGCCGGCAACCAGGCCGCCTGAGCCGCAGCGCATCAACTCTTCACTGGCGGCAACCTTGGCGAACAGATCCCCTTCGTGGCTGCCTCCGTAAACCTCCGGGTAGCCGATGCCGAGAATCCCCGCCGCGCCGGCCTTGAGGTAGAGCTCGCGAGGAAAGCTTTCGGCTTCTTCCCACTGCTCGATATCAGGAAGAATCTCGCGCTCGACGAAACGTCTGACGCTGTCACGGACCAATTGGTGGCTGGGGTCGAAGTATTCCTGAAAGGCAGGCATCGGCGAGCTCCACTGAAGGGGTCAGTGAAGTTAACCGAGCGCTTGCTTGGTTTTCAACAGGATTGTGTGAGTCAGTGAAACCGAGGTGCACCCTTCGCGAGCAGGCTCGCTCCCACAGGGGATCTGTGGTGTAAACAAATCCAATGTGGGAGCGAGCCTGCTCGCGATGGCGTCAGCCCGGACAACACAAATTACAGAGTAATCGGCTTACGCCCCGCAAACGAATGCGCCAGCGTGCCGCCATCGACCAGTTCCAGCTCACCACCGAGCGGTACGCCATGGGCGATACGCGAGGCGATCAGGCCTTTGCTGCTGAGCAATTGAGCGATGTAGTGCGCTGTGGCTTCACCTTCCACAGTCGGGTTGGTGGCCAGGATGACTTCGGTGAAAGTACCGGCCTCTTCGATCCGTGCCATCAATTGCGGAATGCCGATGGCTTCCGGCCCAAGGCCGTCGAGCGGCGACAGATGGCCCTTGAGCACGAAATAGCGCCCGCGGAAACCGGTCTGCTCGACTGCATAGACGTCCATCGGGCCTTCCACCACGCAGAGCAAGGTGTCGTCGCGACGGGTATCGGCGCATTGCGGGCACAGATCATCTTCCGTCAGCGTACGGCACAAGCGGCAGTGACCGACCCCTTCCATGGCCTGGCTCAGGGCCAGCGCCAGTCGTGAACCGCCGCTGCGGTCACGTTCGAGCAACTGCAACGCCATGCGCTGGGCGGTTTTCTGACCCACGCCTGGCAAAATTCGCAGGGCGTCGATCAGTTGGCGAATCAAAGGGCTGAAGCTCATGGTGGAAAAGTCCGACAAAACAACGAGACGCGGTTTATACCCGCGCCTCGGTTGAGCGTCAAATTGCAGCGTCAATAACTCAGTCCCGGGAAACCCGAACCACCAGTTTGCCGAAGTTGCGCCCTTCCAGCATGCCGATGAACGCGTCGGGCGCCTGCTCCAGGCCATCGACCACGTCTTCGCGGAATTTCACCTTGCCATCGCGCACCCAGGGCGCCATGGCACTGAGGAATTCCGGCTGGCGATCACCATAGTCATCGAACACGATGAAGCCCTGGACGCGCACCCGCTTGGTCAACAGGGTGCGCTGCAACAGTGGCAGGCGATCCGGCCCGCTCGGCGCTTCATAGGCGTTATAGGAGGCAATCAGGCCGCAGAGTGGAATCCGCGCCTTGGGATTGAGCAAGGGCACCACGGCGTCGAACACTTTGCCGCCGACGTTCTCATAATAGATGTCGATACCCTTGGGACAAGCCTGTGCCAGCTCGTCAGCAAAATCCGGGCTCCTGTGATCGATGCAGGCGTCGAAACCCAATTCGTCGACCACATAACGGCACTTTTGCGCGCCGCCGGCCACGCCGACCACACGCAGCCCTTTGATCTTCGCCACCTGGCCGACCACCGAGCCCACTGCGCCGGACGCCGCAGCAACCACCAGGGTCTCACCGGCCTTGGGCTGGCCGATGTCCATCAGGCCCATGTACGCGGTCATGCCCGGCATCCCCAGCACCCCAAGGGCCATCGACGCACTTGGCAATCCCGACGGCACCGGGATGATGCTGCGCCCGTCATTGATGCTGTGGCTTTGCCAACCGGTGGCACCGACCACCAGGTCACCTTCCTGAAACTTCGGATTGAGCGATCGCTCGACCCGGCTGACAGCGCCGCCGGTCATGACTTCGCCGATTTCCACCGGCGCAGCGTAGGAAGGTGCGTCACTCATGCGACCGCGCATGTAAGGATCCAGCGACAGGAAAACGGTCTTGAGCAGTACCTGACCGTCGGCCAGTTCCGGCAGCGCGACCCGCTCCATACGGAAGTTTTCCGGTGTTGGCGCGCCTATCGGGCGAGAAGCCAGGACAATGCGTTGATTGAGGGTCATGGGGTCGGACATGGCAGCGTCTCCTGTGATCGATGAGGTTCGGTGATATAGGGAGCAGACCTTTGTGTCGGCATGGCGTTCGATGTTTATTCAGCAAGATCGAGGCGACTTCATCGCGGGCAAGCCCGCTCCCACAGGGTATGTATTGCTCACAAAACCCATGGGAGCGGGCTTGCCCGCGATGACGGCATTCCAGACACTACATTTCCAATGCCGGAAACAAAAATGCCAGGCGCAATGCCTGGCATTTTTGTAGCTCATCTGCCGCCTGAAGGCGAATCAGAATGGCAGTTTCATGCCCGGCGGCAGCTGCATGCCGGCAGTCATGCTGCCCATTTTTTCCTGGCTGTTGGCTTCGATCTTGCGCACGGCGTCGTTGACGGCGGCGGCGACGACCGCTTCCAGCATTTCCTTGTCGTCTTCGCTCAGGCCTTCAACCAGGCTTGGGTCGATGGTGACGCTCTTGACGTCATGGCGACCGGTCATCACCACGGTGACCATATCGCCACCGGCCTTACCGGTGACTTCGGCGTTGGCCAGCTCTTCCTGCATCTTGGCCATTTTTTCCTGCATCTGCTGCGCCTGCTTCATCAGGCCGGCCATGCCACCTTTCATCATGGTAATCACCTCAAAAGTACTTGGATCAAAACAGCGCCCGGCCCATGCGGCCGAGCGCCTTCAGTTATTAGCCCTGAGTGACCAGGGCGTCGACAGGCTCAATAGTATCGTTACGGATCACCGCACCGAACTGCTGCATCATTTGCTGGATGAACGGATCACCGTGGATCGATTCCTCTGCCTCGCGCTGACGGTCGGCACGACGGCGTGAAGCCGCCTGGGCCGGGGTTTCCTGCTCGGGCTTGATCAGCTCGATGTTCAGGGTCAGCGTGCGCTGGTGATACTGGTTCAGCGCGTCGTTGAGGCGACGCTGCTGAGTGGCGTTGAACAAGGCACTGTGGGCCGGGTCCAGGTGCATCAGCCAATTGTCGCCATCCACCGCGATCAGCGTGCAGTTGGCGGCGATACTGCCGGTCATGCCGGAAATCGGCAATTTCGGGAACAGCTCCAGCCATTGCAGGGCCAGGCCGGTGGCCGGCATTGCCGCGGGCTCAGGCTCGGGTTCCGGAGCCGGGTCGGCGGCATGCTCGCTGGCCAGTTCGTCGAGGTAACTGTAGGCCGAATCCATGTCCGGTTCGATGTAATCCTCGTCCAGCGGCGGCTCGTCATCCAGGTCCATGCCCGGCGTCGCGGCATCGACGTCGGCCACCGAAGGTTCCGGGATCGGCGTGGCAGCCCACTCCGGGGCGTCCGGCACCACGCTGTCCGGCGTCGGCATCGGCATTGGCGGTAATTCAGGTTGTTCGCTGGCAGTTTCCAGTACAGGCTCTACCGCCGGTTGCTGAACGGGCGCGGGCTCGACCGGGTCATTCCACGGCAGGTCGACAACCTCTTCGGCCACCACCGCTTCAACCACAGGCACAGGCGCAGGCTCTGGCACAGCGACCGGCGCTACCGGTTCCGGTACAGGCACTGGAGCCGCCACTGGCGCGGCCGCTATCGGTGCAACGGCCGCAGCGACTACCGGCGCAACAACCGGCGCGGCAGCCACTGAATTTGCGGAATCAACTGTGGCCTGGCTGATCCCCACTGGCTTTAGCGGTTGCCTTGGGGCATCCGCGGTGTCTGCGGGCCGGAACGCCAGCATCCGCAGCAACACCATTTCAAAACCGCCCCGGGGATCCGGCGCCAGCGGCAAGTCGCGGCGGCCGATCAGGCCCATCTGGTAGTAGAACTGCACGTCTTCGGCCGGCAACGCCTGGGCCAATGCCAGCACGCGATCGCGGTCGCCATGACCGTTGTCGACGCCTTCCGGCAACGCCTGGGCGATGGCAACGCGGTGCAGCACATTGAGAATTTCCGAAAGCACGCCGTTCCAGTCCGGGCCCTGTTCGGCCAGGTGGCGGACGGCTTCGAGCAACGCCTTGGCATCGCCTTCGATCAGCGCATGCAGGACGTCGTAGACCTGCCCGTGATCGAGCGTCCCGAGCATCGCCCGCACGTCGGCGGCCAGGACCTTGCCTTCACCGAAGGCAATGGCCTGATCGGTCAGGCTCATGGCATCACGCATCGACCCGTCGGCGGCACGGCCCAGCAACCACAGCGCATCGTCTTCGAACGGCACATTCTCGGCACCCAGCACGTGGGTCAAGTGCTCGACAACACGTTCCGGCGTCATGTTCTTCAGGGAGAACTGCAAGCACCGCGACAGAATCGTTGCCGGAAGTTTCTGCGGATCAGTGGTCGCCAGGATGAACTTGACGTAGGGTGGCGGCTCCTCAAGGGTTTTGAGCAGCGCGTTGAACGAATGGCTGGAGAGCATGTGCACTTCGTCGATCAGGTAGACCTTGAAGCGTCCGCGGCTCGGGGCGTACTGCACGTTGTCGAGCAGTTCGCGGGTATCTTCGACCTTGGTGCGGCTCGCGGCGTCGATTTCGATCAGGTCGACAAAGCGGCCTTCGTCGATTTCGCGGCACACCGAGCACTCGCCACAGGGGGTCGAAGTGATACCTGTTTCACAGTTCAGGCATTTGGCAATGATCCGCGCGATGGTGGTCTTGCCGACCCCACGGGTACCGGTAAAGAGATAGGCATGGTGCAGCCGCTGGCTGTCCAAGGCATTGATCAGAGCCTTGAGCACATGGGTCTGGCCGACCATTTCGCGGAACGAGCGCGGACGCCATTTACGTGCAAGAACCTGATAACTCATCGAAAACCGTCGCAGCGAAGGAAGCAGAAGCGGCTAATGCTAGCGGAGCAAGGCACAAATTGCATCCGGTGCGCTCGTGTATTCTGGCTAAGCTGCACATCGGGGGCTTTTAACGGAGTGTTTATGAGGCTGGCCTTGGGGGCATTGCTGTTGATCAGCCTGGACGGCGTGGCCGCTCAAGCACCACTGCGCTTCGCGATAACCGACAGTTGGACCATGCCCATGGTGCAACTTGAACGGGGCAAACCGACCCAGGGCATCCTGTATGACGTGATGCTCAGTCTCGCGACCCAGGTCGGCGTACCGGCCGAATTCCATGTATTGCCTCGCGGGCGAGTGCAAAACGCCATGGACCAGGGCGAGATCGATGTCCGCTGTTATGTCGCGCAATCATGGCTGCCCCACCCGTCCGGTAACTACACCTGGAGCATTCCGCTCTTTACCCAGCCCGACCTGTTGATCGCCCGACATGCGCAGCCCGCCGCCGTGAACCCGGCGGATCTGCCACACCAGTCCGTCGGCACCGTGCTGAGCTACAGCTACCCGACCCTGCAACCGTTGTTCGACACTGATCAGTTGCATCGCGACGACGCACGCAACCAGGAACAGGTGCTGGAAAAACTCCTGGCCGGCCGCAACCGCTATGCCGTCAGCAATCAATGGAGCCTGGACTGGTTCAACCAGCGGCTGCTGCCCGAGCGACAGCTGCACAGCGTGGCGATGCTGCAGGAACAGAATGCCGGCTGCTACGTACGCAACGACCCGCAAGTGCCGGTGGAGCGCATTCTGCGCACCCTGGTGCAGATGAAGATGTCCGGGGAGATCGATGAGACTGTTCGGCTGTATATCGGTGGCGAGCCTGCAGTTATCGACAAATCGGAAACGACAAAAAACCGCCCCGGACAAAATCCTGGCAGCTAGCCAAAAGGTAATTCCAGCAAGATAACGCGAGAGAACACTCGTGTGGCGTTAAGGTGGTAACCCCACCAGCCACACCCCGGCACACAATGTCACCGCTGTGGCTGCACCTGACCCGACGACCCTGTAAGGGTGCCAGTCAGCACCCGCAAACTAAAATATGAATGGAACCAGCCGATAGCGAACAGCCTGCATATACTCTCGATACAATGGATCAAGAGAAAGATGCGCTTCCTCTCGAAATATTCGCAAAATCAGAAAACCGATTGTTACCACATAGATAATTACATTCGTCAGCGATGTATTTGCCAATACATAGCCCGTAAATATCAGACAATAACTGGCATAGATCGGGTGACGCACCACGCGATACATCCACGCAGTCTTGATAACCCGCTTTGCTGCAACGAGCGCAAAGCTGCGATTTAGAGAAACTACACTCAGCACCTGAATGATCGTCCCCACAGTTATCAGAAAACTTGTCCATGGGAGCACCCCCCAATCCTCCGGCCGGAACAATAGTGGGGCAAACGTCCCACCTATCGCTATCAACCAGTCGAGCGGAACGATCGAAACCGTCTTTGGTTCGCTTCGAAAAATGTACAAAGCTGCTGTCAACGTCTCGGAGAGACAGAACAAAAGCAGAGTCAGTTGATGCGTTTCCTGAAATCGAACCAAGTGAACATAAGCAAAAACAATCCATACCCCCGCCAGGAGAACTCCGCTATAAAATCCGACCCGTCTCGACTGCAATACTGCAGACAATGAATTCATGCCAGACACTCCCGCCCGAAAAGTAACCAAAATCCGTTTTGAGGTGCCTTGATCTGCCCCCCTTTCCCCACTGACATTTTCAACATTGCGACTGCGTCACCACTGATCATCTCAGCCTGGCTAGAAATCAGACTTCAAGTCTCCATTTTGCAAACACTCCAATAGCAAGACTGAAGTCCGCCCCTGCCTGACTCTGCGGCAAGACAAAACTCCGACGCTCTAACGATTTTCTGGCAAAACCCACGCGCGCCTTGATGCCTTGGAACTAATCTCCCTTACAACTTGTTAGAATTAAGCATTTATCCATAATAACAAATAGGATCAAATAGCAATCTACGCAAATATCGAATCATCATAACAACATGCTCAGCTATTCGATTTGTCTATGGCGTTGACCCGACAAGCCCAAAAAATCAGCAGGAAATTGCTCCCGATCGGACCAGGACGCATAGCCAATGGAGTGTGGGTGTTTGCCAATCCGGGGCAGCAGCGAGAAGGTGCGCAGAGATGCCACAGCAAAGAAATCGGGGAGCGCTGCAAGGTTTTGAAGAGTGCAAACGTAAAGCCTGCGCGTCTCGCATGACGCACCACTTCGGCGCGCCTGAACGCTGTCACACTTCTAGGTTTTTTTACTGACAAATCCTTGTAGACCCAAGGATTTAGAGATAGGTGGCGACCCCACCAGCCACACCCCGGCACACAATGTCACCGCTGCGGCTGCTCCCTTCCAGGCCTGACCGGGTTCACGGTTGATCGTTGCGGGGGGACCGATGGGGTCACCATAACGACGCTCACCTGTCGGCGAGCCGCGCCATTGTACCTATCTGAGGCGAAGTTACAACCGTTGGTTTCGGATTAAAAATATGAGGGGGTTCAAGCACTTGCTATTGCGCCTGCAGCACCTCGTCCGCCCTGCCGCCCTCTTGCTGAATCACCAGGTGGATAAAGTGCAGCCTGGCAATCACCGCCGGCGGCAGGACGAACGGATAGAAATCCGGCTGCCCCATGCTGCGTGACAGCTCATTGAGCATGCCCGCCAGCTCGATCCACGCGTTGACGAACGACAGAAACGCCGCACCACCGGGATGCTGCGGATCGTAGAGGGCTTGCGGCGGAAACGGCCGATAGTCGAAATCCATGTCCCGGGCGTTCATGCCAAAGCCCAACGCGGTATCCACGGCGTCCATCATGTGCAGGTAATGCGCCCAGGTTTCCGCCCAGTCTTCCCACGGGTGCATGGTCGCGTAGGCGCTGACGCAGTGCTGCTGCCAGTCGAGCGGCGCGCCTTGCTGATAATGTCGCTCGAGGGCTTCGGCATAGCTGGCGCGCTCATCGCCGAACAACCGGCGAAAAGGCTCCAGCCAATGGCTGCTGGCGATCAAGCGATCCCAGTAGTAATGCCCGACTTCGTGACGAAAATGCCCGAGCAGCGTGCGATAGGGTTCGTGCAAGTGCACCCGCACCTGCTCGCGGTGCGCGTCGTCGGCTTCCTTGATATCGAGGGTGATCAGGCCATTGGCGTGTCCGGTGGTGGGCGGCTTGCCTTCAAGGTCCACTCCGATGAAATCGAAGGCAAGGCCTGTCTCTTCGTCGACTGTCCTGGGAATCACCTGCAACCCCAGGCTGACCAGTTGCGCGACCAGACGCCGCTTGGCGGTTTCCACCTTGCGCCAGCGCTCGTGATTGGCGGCTATCGACAGATCGGGAATGGTGCGATTGAGACTGCAGGCAACGCACAAGACCTCGTGATCATTGGCAGGCAGCAACCAATTACAGGCCGCCGGAGAATCGAGGTTGGCACAACGTCGAAACAGGCCAGCCTCGGGATCGACATCAAGCAGCCAGGTGCCCGCCTGCTCCCCCGGCTGCAGCGAGGATAAACGGCCTTGCTCCGGCTGATAGCCCAACGCCGCCGAACACGCCAGGCACTGACTGTTGCGAAAGAACAGCGACTGCCCGCAACGACAGGGCCAGACCTTGCCGTTGCGCGAGTTGTCGCCCATGAACGGCGCGGCGATGCGCGAGCTGAGCTGTTCGAAGAAACGGTACATGGTGATCTCTCCCTAGGCTTGCCAAGACTAGATCACTCCCCAAGGAGGATCGTTCCCAGGTCGAACGCAACACCTGTAGGAGCGAGCCTGCTCGCGATGGAGTGCCAGTCGACATCAATGCGCCTGATCCACCATCGCGAGCAGGCTCGCTCCTACAGGTTGAATTGCTGCTCAATCTACCTTGCCGTATCCGCGCAATGTTTCGACAAACGCCTCTTCATCCAGCACCTTCAGGCCCAGCTCATTGGCCTTGGTCAACTTGGAGCCCGCGCCGGGCCCAGCCACTACGCAATGGGTCTTGGCCGACACGGAGCCGGCGACCTTGGCCCCCAGACTTTCGAGCTTGTCCTTGGCCACATCGCGGCTCATCAGCTCCAGGGAGCCCGTCAGCACCCAGGTCTGCCCGGCCAGTGGCAAGCCTTCGACGACCTTTTTCTCGCTCTGCCAGTGCATGCCGAAATCAAGCAGTTGCTTCTCGGCCGCTTCGGCCAATTGGCGATTTTCTTCGAGTGCAAAGAACTCGCGCACCGAATTGGCCTGTTTCTCCGGTAGCGCCTGACGCATGTCGAGCCAGTCAGCATCGATCACCGCCTGCAGCGAACCGAACTTGTCCGCCAGTTTCTGCGCCCCACCCGGCCCTACCGAAGGGATGTGCAATTTGTCGAGGAAACCGCCCAATGTCGTACTGGCGGCAAACTCGGCCCCCAACTCGCCCTGATCCTGAATCTGCAGGCCATGCTTGAGCAAATCGGCAATCACCTGCTGGTTATGCGCGTCCTCGAAGAAGCTGTGGATTTCGTACGCGACCTCCAGTCCGACGTCCGGCAAGTATGTCAGCACTTGTGGCAAGGCCTGCTGCACTCGCTCCAGCGAACCCAGAGAGCGCGCCAGCACCTTGGCCGTCTCCTCGCCGACATCGGGAATGCCGAGGGCGTAGATGAACCGCGCCAACCCCGGTTTCTTGCTGTTTTCGATAGCGCTGAGCAGGTTCTTGCTCGACAGCTCGGCAAAGCCTTCCAGATCGACGATCTGCTCGAACGTCAGGGCGTACAGGTCGGCCGGCGAACTCACCAGGCCTTCGTCCACCAGCTGCTCGACACTCTTCTCGCCCAGGCCTTCGATGTCCATGGCGCGCCGGGACACGAAGTGGATGATTGCCTGTTTGAGTTGCGCGCCGCAGGCCAGGCGGCCGACGCAGCGATACACCGCGCCTTCGCTGATCGTCTCGCGGCCTTTGCTGCGCTTGATCAATTGCGTGCGCTCGACATGGGAACCGCACACCGGGCACTGCTCGGGAATCTGCACCGGCCGGGTGTTTTCCGGACGACGCTCCATGACCACTTGCACCACTTGCGGAATCACGTCACCCGCACGACGGATGATCACCGTGTCACCGATCATCAGGCCCAGGCGCGCCACTTCATCCATGTTGTGCAGCGTGGCGTTGGCCACCGTTACACCCGCGACCTTGACCGGTTTCAGACGCGCCACCGGCGTCACCGCGCCGGTGCGGCCGACCTGGAATTCCACATCGAGCAGTTCGGTGAGCTCTTCCATCGCCGGGAATTTGTGGGCGATGGCCCAACGCGGCTCACGGGCGCGAAACCCCAGTTCGCGCTGGGCGGCAATGCTGTTGACCTTGAACACCACGCCGTCGATTTCATACGGCAGTGCGCTGCGCCGCTCACCGATGTCGCGGTAGTAATCCAGGCATTCGGCGATACCCTGCGCCAGTTTCAGCTCATGGCTGATCGGCATGCCCCAGGCCTTGAGTTGCTGCAGATTGCCAACATGCGTGTCGGCAATGTCCGCCGACACCTGGCCGATGCCATAGCAACAGAACTCCAACGGGCGATTGGCGGTGATCTTCGAATCCAGCTGGCGCAAACTGCCTGCTGCCGCGTTGCGCGGGTTGGCGAAGGTCTTGCCGCCGACTTCCAGTTGCGTGGCATTGAGCCGCTCGAAACCGGCCTTGGACATGAACACTTCGCCGCGCACTTCCAGGGTCGCCGGCCAGCCGGTACCGTGCAGCTTGAGCGGAATGTTGCGTACCGTGCGCACATTGACGCTGATGTCTTCACCAGTCGTGCCATCGCCGCGAGTCGCGCCGCGCACCAGGACGCCATCCTGATACAGCAGGCTGACGGCCAGGCCATCGAGCTTGGGTTCACAGCTGTATTCAACGGTGGCGCCGCCACCGAACAGGTCGCCCGCCGGCAAATCCAGGCCTTCGCTCACCCTGCGGTCGAACTCACGCATGTCGGTTTCCTCGAAGGCGTTGCCAAGGCTGAGCATCGGCACTTCGTGACGTACCTGGGTAAACGCCGACAGCGCCGCGCTGCCCACTCGCTGGGTGGGCGAGTCGCTGGTGATCAGTTCGGGATTGGCCGCTTCCAGCGCCTTGAGCTCGTTGAACAAGCGGTCGTATTCGGCGTCCGGAATGCTCGGCTCGTCGAGCACATGGTAGCGATAGTTGTGCTGATCCAGCTCAGCGCGCAGCTCTAAAATGCGGTTCTTGGCGGCGGTCATGGGTGTTCTCTCATAAAGCAAAAGAGCAGCCGAGGCTGCTCAATCTGTTTTGCCGATCATCCCGCGCACCGCGCAGGAATAACCATTTCAATCAACGTTTCTGGGTCAATGCGCGGCGTTCGAATTCCACGATGCGCTGACGGTAGTGCTCGATCGTCTGGGCGGTCAGTACGCTGCGCTGGTCGTCCTTCAGTTCGCCGTTGAGCTCCTGGGACAGTTTACGCGCCGCGGCCACCATCACGTCGAAGGCTTGCTTCGGATGGCGAGGGCCTGGCAGACCGAGGAAGAAGCTCACCGCCGGGGTGCTGAAATGGTCGATGTCGTCCAGGTCGAATACGCCCGGCTTGACGGCGTTGGCCATGGAGAACAGGACTTCACCGTTACCCGCCATGCTTTCGTGACGGTGGAAAATGTCCATTTCGCCGAAACGCAGGCCGCTTTCCAGAATGTTCTGCAACAGCGCCGGGCCCTTGAAGCCGGCAGGGTCGCGGCAGATCACGCTGATCACCAGCACTTCTTCGGCTTGCGGCTGATCCTTGTCGGCGATCGATGGCGAAGATTTGGTTTCGGCCGGGAAATCGTCGTCGCGGCTGCTGAAACTCGGGCCGCCGTCCAGATCCAGGCTGAGGTTCATGTCGCCCTGGGAAGGCTCGCTGTGGCTACGCTTGCCGCGCTTGGAACCCGACTCGCGAGGCTCTCGGGCCGGCATGCTCACCGACGGCAGGTCCTGCTCGTCCAGTTGCGGCTCTTTATGGGTGTCCAGCACTCGCGGCGGGCCCAGCAGTTCGGCGCTGCTGTCCTCGTCCGGCAGGTTGGACAGATTTCGATCAAGACGGAACTTCAGTTTTCCCTTGCCGCCGCGCATACGGCGCCAGCCATCGAAAAGAATACCGGCAATGACAATTATGCCGATGACGATCAGCCACTCGCGCAGACCGATTTCCATGTAATCCCGTGCCTCTATAAAAAATGCTGAAAAATAAGGGGTTTACAACCTGTAAACCGCTTTAAAACGTGGCGCCAACTCTATGTTCTGACAGGCGTTTTGCCCACGTATACGAAAAATTGACATTAAACTAGCACGACCAAAGGCAACTTTACACCGTCTACCACCTTGGCCAGTGCGAATATGTCGATTGGCCAGCAAGTCGAAGCGAGGAAAAGAGTCCTGCAAGCCATAAACACCCCTTCCTGCACCCACGACTCAGGCGTCCACCATCGCCATCGCCTCCTCGACATCCACGGCCACCAGACGTGAACAACCGGGTTCGTGCATCGTCACACCCATCAGTTGCTCGGCCATTTCCATGGCGATCTTGTTGTGGGTGATATAGATGAACTGCACTGTCTGTGACATCTCTTTTACCAATCGCGCGTAGCGTCCAACGTTAGCGTCATCCAGTGGCGCGTCAACCTCATCGAGCATGCAGAACGGCGCCGGGTTCAACTTGAAGATCGCAAAAACCAGGGCCAATGCGGTCAGGGCTTTTTCGCCACCGGAGAGCAAATGGATGGTGCTGTTCTTCTTCCCTGGCGGCTGCGCCATGATTGTTACCCCTGTATCGAGTAAATCTTCGCCCGTCAGTTCCAAATAAGCGCGCCCGCCCCCGAAAACTTTTGGGAAAAGCGCCTGTAAACCGCCATTGATCTGATCAAAGGTATCCTTGAAACGGTTGCGGGTTTCCTTGTCGATCTTGCGAATCACGTTCTCAAGGGTTTCAAGGGCTTCCACCAGATCGTCGTTCTGGGCATCCAGATAACGTTTACGCTCCGACTGTTGCTGGTACTCATCGATGGCCGCCAGGTTGATCGCGCCTAGGCGCTGAATTCTCGCGGCGATGCGCTCGAGTTCTTCCTCGGCGTCCTTCTCGCTGGCCTCGGCAGTCAATGTCGCGAGTACGCCGTGGAGATCGTAGCCGTCTTCCAGCAACTGGTCCTGCAAGGTCTTGCGGCGCACGGTCAGGGCTTGCCATTCCATGCGCTGGGTTTCGAGCTGACCGCGAATCAACTGGGATTGCTGTTCGGCCTGGCTGCGGCGCTTCTCGGCGTCGCGCAATTCGCGGTCGGCGTCTTCGAGGGCGATCTGCGCGGTCTTGAGTTCTTCGTCGACGGTCATGCGTTTGTCGAGCAACTCCTCGAGCTTCAAACGCAATTCTTCCAGTGGCGCTTCGCCCTCCTCCAGATTGAGACTCAGTTGCTCGCGCTTTTCGGTCAGCCGCTCGGACTGCATCTCCAGACGCTCCAGCGCCTGGCGCGTCGAATCATGCTGCGCCTTGAGCGAACCCAGGCGCACCGCCAACTGGTGGGCGTGATCCTTGTGTTGCCGCGCTTCCTGACGCACCCGGTCCAGGCGCTCACGCAAACTGTCGCGCTGCGCCAGCAACAGCTCACGCTGCTCGGTGTCCAGCGCCATGCTGTCGAGGGCTTCCTGCAATTGCAGGCGCGCCTCACCGATGTTTTCGTGCTCCAGAGCGCGCTGTTCGTCCAGCTCGGTGAGCTCTTCGTCGAGGCGGGTACGGCGCAGGGTCAACTGTTCGGCCTTGGCTTTACCGGCGGACAATTGAGCCTTCAATTCACCTTGCTGACGCGCTTCATCCTGCAGCAAGCGGCGCAAATGTTCGCGACCGTTTTCCTGCTGACGCTGTTGCGCCCTGAGATTCTGCAGTTGGGTTTCCAGGGTTTCGACTGCGGCTTCAAGTGTTTCGCGCTCAAGGCCCAGTTGCTGGATTTCCTGACCACGGGCGAGCACGCCGCTTTCCGCCTCGCTGGCCCGGCGCACTCGCAGAAAATGCCGACCGACCCAGTAACCGTCACGGCTGATCAGGCTCTGCCCGGCAGCCAGTTGCCCGCGCAAGGCCAAAGCCTGCTCAAGGCTGTCGATCGGTTTGACCTGCCCCAACCATGGCGACAGGTCGATTTGCGCCTCGACCTTGTCCAGCAAGCTGCCCGGCACTCGTACGCCATCGCTGGCCGGACTGAGCAAACGCAGATCGCCCTGGGCAAAGCCCGACAGATCGAAATCGTTGAAATCGTCCACCAGCACCGCCTGCAGGTCGGCACCGAGCACGGTTTCCACCGCCAGCTCCCAACCGGCTTCAACCTTCAGGCCTTCGGCCAGGCGCGGGCGATCCGCAAGATTTTGTTCGCGCAGCCACTCGGCCGTACCGGTGCCCGGATCGAGCGCGGCTTGCTGCAAGGCTTCGAGTGAAGCCAGCCGACCGTTGAGCCGCTGCAAATCGCCCTGGGCCTGTTGTTGCGCCGACAGCGCCTGCTGCAGCTCCTGACGCAACTGCTCAAGTTTTTCGACCTGCGCTTGTTCGCTGGTCTGCAAATCTTCAAGGGTCGCTTCGGATTCAGCGAGCTGCTCGCTGAGTTCCATGATCGCCGCGTCTTCCGGGTCCGCCGAAAGCAAGGCGCGCTCTTCACCAAGACGCTTGTGGCGATCGGCCAGGCGCTCAAGGCTGGTTTCCAGCTGCTGGATCCGCGATTGCTGCACTTCGGCCTGACGGCGCGGCTCGGCGGCGGTGAGGTTGAAGGTATCCCACTGCTCCTGCCAGCCATGCATGGTGGTTTCGGATTCTTCCAGCGCGGCAGCGGCCTCTTCGGCGGCGGCGCTGGTGACTTCCTGTTCCGGGGTGAGCATGTCCAGCTCTTCGCCGAGGGTCAGCAGCAGCGTGCGGTCATGGCCCAGGTGGGATTCGGTTTCCAGGCGTGCGCGCTCGGCCTCTTTCAGGTCGTCCTGCAATTGCCGCAGACGCTGCTGGCCGTGCTGGATGCTCTGCTCGACCCGGGCAATGTCACCACCGACCGAGTAGAAGCGCCCTTGCACCAGATTGAAGCGCTCCGACAGGTCGTGGTGCCCGTCACGCAGGCGCTCGATGCTCGCGTCGGCATTGCGTTGCTCGGCCACCAGGGCTTCGAAGGAAACTTCCTGATTACCGATGATCGCTTCACGCTGACCGACCTGATCGTTCAGCGCCTGCCAGCGCAGGGCCGACAGCTGGGCCTTGAGCTGGCGCTCCTCGCCCTTGAGTTCCTGGTACTTCTTGGCGGCCTCGGCCTGGCGGTGCAAACGTTCGAGCTGACGCTCAAGCTCCTCACGCAGGTCGGTGAGGCGCTCAAGGTTTTCGTGGGTGCGACGGATACGGTTTTCCGTCTCGCGCCGGCGCTCCTTGTACTTGGAGATGCCCGCGGCTTCTTCGATGAAGTTGCGCAGGTCTTCCGGCTTGGATTCGATCAGCTTGGAGATCATCCCCTGTTCGATGATCGAGTAGCTGCGCGGGCCAAGGCCGGTGCCGAGGAAGATGTCGGTAATGTCACGACGACGGCATTTGGTGCCGTTGAGGTAATAGGTGGTCTGGCTGTCGCGGGTCACCTTGCGGCGAATGGAAATTTCCGCGTAGGCGGCGTATTCACCGAGCAGTGTGCCGTCGGAGTTGTCGAACACCAGCTCGATGCTCGCCTGGCTCACCGGCTTGCGGCTGGTGGAGCCGTTGAAGATGACGTCGGTCATCGACTCGCCGCGCAGGTTTTTCGCCGAACTCTCGCCCATCACCCAGCGCACGGCGTCGATGATGTTCGACTTGCCGCAGCCATTGGGCCCGACCACTGCCGCCATGTTACTGGGAAAGTTCACCGTGGTCGGGTCGACGAAGGACTTGAACCCCGCCAGCTTGATGCACTTTAAACGCACGCTCAGGCGTCCGTCAGCGCGGAGATCACCAGATCGCAACTGCGCTGGGCGTAAGCCGTCAGCACCACGCGAATCTGCGCAAAGTCACGGGCGATCACGGCCGCGAGCAAGCGTTCGAACAGTTCCAGGAACTCGCTCATCGACGCCTTGCGCTGGTCCAGGGCAAGGAAATAGGCACGGCTCATGGCCGGCTGCAGATTCTCGACGGTTTCCTGCAGGTACGGGTTGTTGGCAAACCCATAGGTGGCACGCATCACGCTGAAACTGTCGTCGACGAAGGTGTGGATGTCCTGGCGCTCGTAGCTGGCGGTCAGGCGCTGCTGGATCTGCACGAACGGCGCCAGGTCAGTCTGGACTTTCCAGCCACTGGCCACGGAGTTGGCCAGCAGGATGTACATCTCGCTCATCAGCGTGCACAGGCTCTGCACCTTGTGCGGCGTGAGCTCGGTGACATGGGCGCCACGTCGCGGCAGGATCGCGATCAGGTGCCGACGCTCGAGGATCAGCAAGGCCTCGCGGACCGAACCACGGCTGACATTGAGGGCCAATGTGACCTTCTGTTCCTGGATGCGCTCCCCGGGCTTCATTTCGCCGCGAATGATGCGTTCGGCGAGGTGGTGAGCGATTTGCTCGGCGAGGCTGTCCGGGGCCTTGAACGTCATGGTTGTCCTTCAAACTCTTCGATCTGTACGAGCGGCGCAGTGTAGCGCAATTGCTGGCTCAGGGCGGAGTGCCCGCCCGGAGGATTTTGGCACGATTCAAGCTGATTCAAGCAAAAAGGCAGGCTATCGAACCAACGACAATAATTAAGGAACAGGTGGTTGATCGACAAAATGCAATTTCCTGACCTTTAAGTCAGAAAATCATTGACCGAAAAGTCAGACCTGCTAAATTCGGTCCTATCGGTTAACAACAATAATGAGTCTGCGAGGCCTTCCGTGATCCAGTTTTTACTAAACCAGGAACTCCGTAGCGAGCACGCCCTGGACCCGAATCTGACCGTGCTCAATTATCTGCGCGACCATGTGGGCAAACCCGGCACCAAAGAAGGCTGCGCCAGCGGTGACTGCGGCGCCTGCACCGTGGTGGTCGGCGAATTGCAAACGGATGATGACGGCCGCGAACACATTCGCTATCGCAGCCTCAACTCGTGCCTGACGTTCGTCTCGTCCCTGCACGGCAAACAGCTGATCAGCGTTGAAGACCTCAAGCACAAAGGTCAACTGCACAGCGTGCAGAAAGCCATGGTCGAGTGCCACGGTTCGCAATGCGGCTTCTGTACCCCAGGCTTTGTGATGTCGCTGTTTGCCCTGCAAAAGAACAGCGATGCACCGGATCATGCCAAGGCCCACGAAGCACTGGCCGGCAACCTCTGCCGCTGCACCGGCTACCGGCCGATCCTGGAAGCCGCCGAACAGTCCTGCTGCGGCAAGCAACCGGACCAGTTCGACGCTCGCGAGGCCGACACCATCGCGCGCCTGAAAGCCATTGCCCCTACCGATATCGGCGAGCTCAACAGCGGCGACAAACGCTGCCTGGTGCCGCTGACCGTGGCCGACCTGGCCGACCTCTACGACGCTTATCCACAGGCCCGCCTGTTGGCCGGCGGTACCGACCTGGCGCTGGAAGTCACGCAGTTCCACCGCACCCTGCCGGTGATGATCTACGTCGGCAACGTCGCCGAGATGAAACGCATCGAACGTTTTGACGATCGTCTGGAAATCGGCGCCGCCACGGCCCTTTCCGATTGCTACGAGGCCTTGAACGCCGAGTACCCGGACTTCGGTGAATTGCTGCACCGCTTCGCCTCTTTGCAGATCCGCAACCAGGGCACCCTCGGCGGCAACATCGGCAACGCCTCGCCGATTGGTGACTCGCCACCCCTGCTGATCGCCCTCGGCGCGCAAATCGTGCTGTGCAAAGGCGACACCCGCCGCACCCTGGCGCTGGAAGATTACTTCATCGACTACCGCGTCACCGCGCGCCAGGAAAGCGAGTTCATCGAGAAGATCATCGTGCCGCGCGCCAGCGTCGAAAAACTGTTCCGCGCCTACAAGGTTTCCAAGCGCCTGGACGACGACATTTCCGCCGTGTGCGCCGCCTTCAACATCCGCCTGGAAAACGGCGTGGTGGCCGAGGCCCGCGTCGCCTTCGGCGGCATGGCAGCCATCCCGAAACGCGCCGCAGCCTGCGAAGCCGCATTGCTCGGTTCGCCGTTCAACAACGCCACCGTTGAACGCGCCTGCGCTGCCCTGGGCGAAGATTTCACGCCGCTCTCGGACTTCCGCGCCAGCAAGGAATACCGCCTGCTCAGCGCGCAGAACCTGCTGCGCAAATACTTCATCGAACTGCAAACACCGCACATCGAGACTCGGGTGACCGCTTATGTCTAATCATCACGCCGTAGAGAAGACCCAAGCCGAATTGGCTGAACTGTTCGCCAAGGACCTGACCACCGGTGTCGGCCGCAGCGTCAAGCACGACAGCGCCGCCAAGCATGTCGCCGGTGAAGCGCAGTACATCGACGATCGCCTGGAGTTTCCGAACCAGTTGCACGTTTATGCGCGCATGTCGGACCGCGCCCATGCCCGCATCATCAGCATCGACACCGCGCCCTGCTACGCCTTCGAAGGCGTGCGCATCGCCATTACCCACGAAGACGTACCGGGCCTGAAAGACATCGGTCCATTGATGCCCGGCGACCCGTTGCTGGCCATCGACACGGTGCAGTTCGTCGGTCAGGTGGTGGTGGCCGTGGCCGCCCGCGACCTGGAGACCGCACGCAAGGCCGCCATGGCCGCCGTGATCGAATACGAAGACCTGGAACCGGTGCTGGACGTGGTCGAGGCCTATCGCAAAAAGCATTTCGTGCTGGACACCCACACCCATCAACGCGGTGATTCGACAGGGGCATTGGCGACCGCGAAAAACCGTATCCAGGGCACACTGCACATCGGCGGCCAGGAGCACTTCTACCTCGAAACCCAGATCTCTTCGGTAATGCCCACCGAAGACGGCGGCATGATCGTCTACTGCTCCACGCAGAACCCCACCGAAGTGCAAAAACTGGTGGCGGAAGTGCTGGACGTGTCGATGAACAAGATCGTCGTCGACATGCGCCGCATGGGCGGCGGTTTCGGCGGCAAGGAAACCCAGGCCGCGAGCCCGGCCTGCCTGTGCGCGGTGATCGCGCACCTGACCGGCCAACCGACCAAGATGCGCCTGCCACGGGTCGAAGACATGCTGATGACCGGCAAGCGCCATCCGTTCTATGTCGAATACGACGTGGGCTTCGACGACAGCGGGCGCCTGCATGGCATCCAGCTGGAACTGGCGGGTAACTGCGGCTGCTCGCCGGACCTGTCGAACTCGATTGTTGACCGTGCCATGTTCCACTCCGACAACTCGTACTACCTGGGCGACGCGACCATCAACGGTTATCGCTGCAAGACGAACACTGCGTCGAACACCGCCTACCGTGGCTTCGGCGGCCCGCAAGGTATGGTCGCCATCGAAGAAGTGATGGACGCGATTGCCCGGCATCTGAACCTCGATCCGCTGGCGGTGCGCAAGGCCAACTACTACGGCAAGACCGAGCGCAACGTCACCCATTACTACCAGACCGTCGAGCACAACATGCTCGAAGAGATGACCGCCGAACTGGAAGAAAGCAGCCAGTACGCCGAGCGTCGCGAAGCCATCCGTCGCTACAACGCCAACAGCCCGATCCTGAAAAAAGGCCTGGCGCTGACCCCGGTGAAATTCGGCATTTCCTTCACCGCCAGCTTCCTCAACCAGGCAGGCGCCTTGGTGCACGTCTACACCGACGGCAGCATCCACCTCAACCACGGCGGCACCGAAATGGGCCAGGGCCTGAACACCAAGGTCGCGCAGGTTGTGGCCGAAGTGTTCCAGGTGGAAATGGACCGCGTACAGATCACCGCGACCAACACCGACAAAGTACCGAACACTTCACCGACCGCCGCTTCCAGCGGTGCCGACCTGAACGGCAAGGCCGCGCAGAACGCAGCGGAAACCATCAAGAAACGCCTGATTGAATTCGCTGCTCGCCAATACAAGGTCAGCGAAGAAGACGTGGAATTCCACAACGGCCATGTGCGCGTACGCGACCATATCCTGACCTTCGAAGCGTTGATCCAGCAGGCGTACTTCGCCCAGGTGTCGCTGTCGAGCACCGGCTTCTACAAGACCCCGAAAATCTACTACGACCGCAGCCAGGCCCGTGGCCGGCCGTTCTACTACTTCGCCTTTGGTGCGGCATGCTGCGAAGTGCTGGTCGACACCCTGACCGGCGAATACAAGATGCTGCGCACCGACATCCTCCACGACGTCGGCGCCTCGCTGAACCCGGCCATCGACATCGGTCAGGTCGAGGGCGGTTTCATCCAGGGCATGGGCTGGCTGACCATGGAAGAGCTGGTGTGGAACAACAAGGGCAAGCTGATGACCAACGGCCCGGCCAGCTACAAGATCCCGGCCGTGGCGGACATGCCGCTGGACCTGCGGGTGAAGCTGGTGGAAAACCGCAAGAACCCCGAAGACACGGTGTTCCATTCCAAGGCCGTGGGCGAACCGCCGTTCATGCTGGGCATCGCCTCGTGGTGTGCAATCAAGGACGCCGTGGCCAGCTTGGGCGATTACAGGCATCAACCGAAAATCGATGCGCCGGCGACTCCGGAGCGGGTGTTGTGGGGCTGTGAGCAGATGCGCCAGTTGAAGGCGGCGAAGGCTGTCGAGGCTGAAACCGAGTTGGCTTCTCTCTAAGACCGAGGTGCGGCCTTCGCGAGCAGGCTCGCTCCCACAATGGATCTCCAGTGGACACAAATTTTGTGAATGACAGAGATCAAAATGTGGGAGCGAGCCTGCTCGCGAAGACGCCCGAACAGACAACAACAATGTCGAGGTGAACATGTACAACTGGATCGACGCCCTCGCCGACCTGCAAAACCGGGGTGAGCCCTGCGTGCTGATAACCATCATCGAAGAGCTCGGCTCGACGCCGCGCAATGCCGGCTCGAAGATGGTCATCAGCGCGAACCAGGCCTTCGACACCATCGGTGGCGGACACCTGGAATACAAGGCCATGCAGATTGCCCGCGAGATGCTGGCCAGCGGCAAACAGGACACCCATCTGGAGCGCTTCAGCCTCGGTGCCAGCCTCGGCCAATGCTGCGGTGGGGCCACGGTATTGCTGTTCGAACCGATGGGCCAGGTGCAGGCGCAGATCGCCGTGTTCGGCGCCGGCCACGTGGGCCGGGCGCTGGTGCCACTGCTGGCCAGCCTGCCTTGCCGGGTGCGCTGGATCGACTCGCGGGATGCTGAGTTCCCCGAACAGATCCCCCATGGCGTGCGCAAGATCGTCAGCGAAGAGCCGGTGGATGAAGTCGATGATCTCCCTGCCGGGAGCTATTGCATCGTCATGACCCACAACCATCAACTCGACCTCGAACTCACCGCCGCCATCCTCAAGCGCAACGACTTCGCCTACTTCGGCCTGATCGGCTCGAAGACCAAACGCGTGAAGTTCGAACATCGCCTGCGCGACCGCGGCTTCGACACCAGCGTCGTGCAACGCATGCGCTGCCCGATGGGCATCGGCGAAGTCAAAGGCAAGCTGCCTGTGGAAATCGCCATCTCCATCGCCGGCGAAATCATCGCCACCTATAACGCGAATTTCGGTCAGCACACCGCCAGCGCCGGATCGATTGCCAAATTGCTGCCTGCGTCACGCCGCAGCCAAGCCTCCAACTGAGAATTCTCATGCCTTTGACTCGCAAAGCCTACCGCGCCGCCATCCTGCACAGCATCGCCGACCCTGCCGTAGTCGGCATCGAAGCCTCCTACGAGTATTTCGAAGACGGTTTGCTGGTTGTGGATAACGGCCAGATCAGCGCCCTCGGCCACGCCAGCGAACTGCTGCCCACCCTGGCGGCTGACGTCGAAATCACCCACTATCAGGACGCACTGATCACTCCCGGCTTCATCGATACCCACATCCACTTGCCGCAAACCGGCATGGTTGGCGCCTACGGCGAGCAATTGCTGGACTGGCTCAACACCTACACCTTCCCGTGCGAAAGCCAGTTCGCCGACAAGGCCCACGCCGACGAAGTCGCGGACATTTTCATCAAGGAACTGCTGCGCAATGGCACCACCACCGCGCTGGTGTTCGGCAGCGTGCACCCGCAATCGGTGAACTCGTTCTTCGAAGCCGCCCAACAGCTGGACCTGCGCATGATCGCCGGCAAGGTGATGATGGACCGCAACGCGCCCGACTACCTGACCGACACCGCCGAATCCAGCTACGTGGAAAGCAAGGCGTTGATCGAACGCTGGCACGGCAAGGGTCGCCTGCACTACGCCGTCACCCCGCGCTTCGCACCGACCAGTACCCCGGAACAGCTCACCCTGGCCGGCCAGTTGCTGACTGAATACCCGGATCTGTACATGCAGACCCACATCAGCGAAAACCTCAAGGAAATCGAGTGGGTCAAGGAACTGTTCCCGGAGCGCAAGGGCTACCTGGACGTCTACGATCACTACCAGTTGCTCGGCGAGCGCTCGGTGTTCGCCCACGGTGTGCACCTGTGCGATGACGAGTGCGCGCGACTGGCGGAAACCGGTTCGGCCATCTCGTTCTGCCCGACCTCGAACTTCTTCCTCGGCAGCGGCCTGTTCAACCTGCCGATGGCCGAGAAGCACAAACTCAATGTCGGCATCGGCACCGACGTGGGCGGCGGCACCAGCTTCTCGCTGCTGCAAACCCTCAACGAAGCCTACAAGGTCATGCAGCTGCAAGGCGCACGCCTGAGCCCGTTCAAGTCGCTGTACCTGGCCACCCTCGGCGGCGCCCGCGCGCTGCGCCTGGAAGACAGGATCGGCAACCTGCAGCCGGGCAGCGACGCCGACTTCCTGGTGCTGGACTACAACGCCACGCCACTGCTGGGCTATCGCCTGAAGCAGGCCCATAACATCGCCGAGACGTTGTTCGTGTTGATGACGCTGGGGGATGACCGGACGGTGCTGCAGACTTATGCGGCGGGGAATCTGGTGCATCAGCGGTAAAAGTTTGCGCCCATAAAAAATCCCCCGCGATCGTCAGATTCCGGGGGATTTTTTATGCCCTGTAGGAGCGAGCCTGCTCGCGATGGACTCGAGGGCGCCGCGGGGTTTCAGATGCCCCGCGTAATCGTTAACGACCATCGCGAGCAGGCTCGCTCCTACAGGGGGGGTGTCAGATTTTCGCTGGCGAACGCCCTGGCTTCTTGGTCTGCAACAAATGCGAGAACACGGCATGCAGGTCATCCGAAGCACTTTCCTCGTCGAGGTTGAGCTTGCTGTCGATGTGATCCATGTGATGCATCATCAGGTTGACAGCCAGCTCTGCGTCGCGCTTTTCGATGGCATCGATCAACTGGGTGTGTTCGTCGTAGGAGCAGTGGGAACGGTTGCCGCTTTCGTACTGGGCGATGATCAGCGAAGTCTGGGACACCAGGCTGCGCTGGAAGCTGATCAACGGGGCGTTTTTCGCCGCTTCGGCCAGTTTCAGGTGGAATTCGCCCGACAGGCGGATGCCGGCACCACGGTCGCCACGGGAGAAGCTGTCGCGCTCGTCGTTGACCATCTGGCGCAATTCGGCAATCTGCTCGGCAGTGGCGTGCTGCACCGCCAATTCGGTGATCGCGCGCTCGACCAGACGCCGGGCCATGAACACCTGGCGCGCCTCTTCGACACTCGGGCTGGCGACGACGGCGCCGCGATTCGGACGCAGCAGCACCACGCCTTCATGGGCCAGGCGCGACAAGGCGCGGCGAATGATGGTGCGGCTGACCCCGAAAATTTCCCCCAGCGCTTCTTCGCTCAACTTGGTGCCGGGCGCCAGACGCTGCTCGAGGATGGCCTCGAAGATATGCGCGTAGACAATATCGTCCTGGGTACCGCTGCGGCCGGCTTTGCCTGCTCGCGGTTGTTTCTTTAGGGGTTGCAACTGTTCGTTCATGGGCACTCGAGTCGGAAGAACTGCGGCGAATTGACGGTGACTGTAATACGGCACAGTGGGTCGCTGGCAAGTATCGCGTAAAAAACACCACGATTGTACACAATGGATGGTGGCAACACGACTGTATGGCTGAATGTTGCCTCGGCTGTATCGCAACGCCTGGTTACTTTTGAGTTTAGGCTTGTTCGCAGAATCCGCCTTTGCAACGCAATCCCTGTGGGAGCGAGCCTGCTCGCGATGGCGGCGTCACATTCAGCATTTCTGTTGGCTGATCCACCGCTATCGCGAGCAGGCTCGCTCCCACAAGGTTAGTGTTGCAGCGGACATCTTCATATGAACCAGGAACACACCTGTCATGAACGACGCCACGCACACCCAACTCCGTCCATTGGCCGATACCTCGCCCTCGGCCATCGTCGCCGGGTTCATCGCGATGATGACCGGCTACACCAGTTCCCTGGTGCTGATGTTTCAGGCCGGGCAAGCGGCGGGGCTGAGCAGCGGGCAGATTTCTTCGTGGATCTGGGCGATCTCCATCGGCATGGCGGTGTGCTCCATTGGCCTGTCCCTGCGCTATCGCACACCGATCACCATTGCCTGGTCGACCCCCGGTGCCGCGCTGCTGATCACCAGCCTGGGCGGCGTTAGCTACGGTGAAGCCATTGGTGCCTATATTACCTGCGCGGTGCTGGTGACGATTTGCGGGCTGACCGGCAGCTTCGAACGGCTGGTGAAAAAAATCCCGGCATCCCTGGCCGCCGCCCTGCTGGCAGGGATCCTGTTCAAGATCGGCAGCGAGATTTTCGTCGCCGCGCAACACCGCACCAGCCTGGTATTGGGGATGTTTGCCACTTACCTGCTGGTCAAGCGCCTGTCGCCGCGCTATGCGGTGCTGGCCGCATTGCTGATCGGCACGGCCTTGTCAGGCTTCATGGGGCTGCTGGACTTCAGCGGCTTTCACCTGGAGGTGGCGACGCCGGTCTGGACCACGCCGCACTTCTCCCTGGCAGCGACGATCAGCATCGGCATCCCGCTGTTTGTCGTGGCCATGACGTCACAGAACATGCCCGGAATCGCCGTGTTGCGCGCCGACGGTTACACGGTGCCAGCCTCGCCGCTGATCACCACCACCGGTATCGCCAGCTTGCTGTTGGCGCCGTTCGGCTCGCACGGGATCAACCTGGCCGCGATCAGCGCAGCGATCTGCACCGGGCCGCACGCCCATGAGGATCGCAACAAGCGCTACACCGCAGCCGTCTGGTGCGGGATTTTCTACGGGGTCGCCGGGGTGTTCGGCGCGACGCTCGCCGCATTGTTTGCCGCGCTGCCCAAGGAACTGGTGCTGTCGATTGCCGCGCTGGCGCTGTTTGGCTCGATCATCAACGGTTTGAGCATCGCCATGAGCGAAGTGAAGGAGCGTGAAGCGGCGCTGATCACCTTCATGGTCACGGCATCGGGGCTGACGCTGTTTTCCATCGGTTCGGCGTTCTGGGGGATTGTCGCGGGGGTGGTGACGCTGGTGATACTGAACTGTGGGAGCGAGCCTGCTCGCGATGGTCGTCAACGATAACGCTGGGAACATGACACCCCGCAGCGCTCTCAGGTTCATCGCGAGCAGGCTCGCTCCTACAAAAAAAACGGCGACTCAAGAGTCGCCGTTTTTTAGAACATCAAGCTACCGGATTGATCGGCTTTTCCGGGTACCAGACGTCCAGCAGCGGGCTGACTTCAACGCTGGTCAGCTCGGTGCGGCCTTTGAGCCAGGCTTCAACGGCAGCGCGCTGTTCAGCGCTGACCGAGCCACGCTTCTGCAGGCAAACCAGACCGTAGTCGTCGCCGCCAACATAGCCCAGACCGTTGGCTTCCATGGCTTCTTTGAGGAACGCATCGAGGAAAGCATCAATGGCTTCATCAGCCAAATCTTCTTTGAAATCCAGGTTCAGTTCGAAACCCAGCTCTTGAAATTCATCGACGCACAATTTTTTGCGCAGACGCTGGGAACGGTTAGTCGCCATTGGAACAATCCTCTTAAGTAATAACGGGCGGCACTTTAGCAGTTTAAGCCGCCGATTGCCTGACTCTGTGGGCCACTATGCCTACCGTCGGTAAAAAAATAGCCCGTCAGACCGCCCGCGCACGGCACAAGCCGGGACACCTTGGGGCATAATGCCGACACTTTCATGACCATTGAGGGAATTTATCGCCATGCCCTCGTCTTATTTCCCCTCGACTGTAGGGTTTTATTTCAGATGATCAAATCTTTGCGTCCATTGCTGCTGGCCGGTTTTCTTCTCCCCCTGGCCCTCTCCGTTTCCGCAGCTCCGATCAACACGGCGTTGTCGCCCAGCGTTGAAAAAGCCCTGAAAGCCAGCAAGTTGCAGGACAACGCCCTGTCGCTGGTGATGATCCCGCTCACCGGTCCCGGCACCCCGACGGTGTTCAACGCAGACGTCTCGGTCAACCCGGCGTCGACCATGAAACTGGTCACCACCTACGCGGCCCTGGAAATGCTCGGCCCGAACCATCAGTGGAAAACCGAGTTCTACACCGACGGCACCCTCAGTGGCGGCATCCTCAACGGCAACCTCTACCTCAAGGGTGGCGGCGATCCGAAGCTGAACATGGAAAAGCTCTGGCTGCTGATGCGTGACCTGCGTGCCAACGGTGTCACCCAGGTCACCGGTGACCTGGTGCTGGATAAAACCTTCTTCGTGCAACCGCAACTGCCGGAGTTCAATGACGACGGCAACGACGAGAACAAGCCGTTCCTGGTCAAGCCCGACTCGCTGCTGGTCAACCTCAAGGCGCTGCGCTTTGTCGCGCGCAATGACTCGGGCAAGGTGCTGGTCTCGGTGGAGCCGCCGATTGCGAGCATCCGCATCGACAATCAGGTCAAGGCCCTCAATTCCAAGCAATGCACCGGTGGCGTGCGCTACAACCCGGTGGCACAAGCCGATGGCAGCGTGACCGTGACGGTCGGCGGGCAGCTGGGAGAAGGCTGCAGCTCGCAGACGTACCTGTCGCTGCTCGACCATGCGACCTACACCGCCGGTGCCGTCCGGGCGATCTGGAAGGAACTGGGTGGCAGCATCCAGGGCAAGGATGTGCTGGCGCCAACACCGAAAGATGCCAAGGTACTGGCCCGGGCATTCTCGCCGGACCTGGCGGAAGTCATCCGCGACATCAACAAGTACAGTAACAACACCATGGCCCAGCAGTTGTTCCTGAGCCTCGGCCAACGCTTCCGCACCGACGCCGATGGTGACGACGCCAAGGCCGCCCAGCGTGTGGTGCGTCAGTGGCTGGCGAAAAAGGGCATCACCGCGCCGCATCTGGTGATGGAGAACGGCTCCGGCCTGTCCCGTTCCGAGCGCGTCAGCGCCCGGGAAATGGCCTCGATGCTCGAAGCGGCGTGGCACAGCCCGTATGCCGCCGAATACATCAGTTCGATGCCGATTGCCGGCACCGACGGCACCATGCGCAAGCGCCTCAAGACCACGGCGATGCGCGGTGAAGCCCACGTCAAGACCGGCACCCTGAACACCGTGCGGGCGATTGCCGGCTTCAGTCGCGACGTCAACGGCAACACCTGGGTGGTGGTAGCGATCCTCAACGACAAGGCCCCGTTCGGCGCCTCTTCGGTGCTTGATCAGGTGCTGCTCGACCTGTACCGCCAACCGAAGGTGCCGCAGACGGCTTCGGTGTTGTAAAGCACCACACCCCCCCTGTGGGAGCGAGCCTGCTCGCGAAAAGCGTCAGGACTGACACTACGCTTTCGCGAGCAGGCTCGCTCCCACAGGGATTGCATGCAACCCTAGTTCATTTCCTCTTCCACCCGATCCCTTCCTGCCTGCTTTGCCGCATAGACTCCCGAGTCCGCGCGTAACAGCAAGGCATCGGCGCCCTCCCCGGCCCGCCAACTGGCAATCCCGAAACTGGCGGTAACGGTACCGACATCTTCGATGGGTGAACTGCGCAAGCCTTGCCACAATTGCCGAGCCAATATGTAGGCATGTTCGCCGTTGATATCCGGGCACAGCACCATGAACTCCTCACCGCCCAGGCGGCAGAACACATCGGTACGACGCAGCCGATGGCCGATCCGTTCGCACACGGCCTGCAACACCCGATCACCGATGGCATGGCCATGCAGGTCATTGATGCGCTTGAAATGGTCGATATCGAGCATGATCACCGAAAGATCCCCACCACCGCGCTCTACCCTGACCATTTCGGTGGTCAGGCGCTCCTGGAAATAACGCCGGTTGTGGATACCGGTCAGTGAATCGGTGACCGACAACGCGCGCAATTCCTCTTCCACCCGCTTCATATCGGAAATGTCCGAGATGTAGCCGTGCCACAGCACTCCGCCACCGGGCAGTTCCTCCGGAGTGGCTTCGCCGCGAACCCAACGCAAACCACGTTGCGGCAGTTGCACGCGGTATTCTTCGCGCCAGGGGCTCAGGGTGTCGGCCGAGGCGCGGATCGAGGCACGGACTCGGGTGGTGTCCTGCGGGTGAATCCGGGTGAAGATCGACTCGGCATTGAGCAGCAGCACGTCGGGTTCCAGCTCGTAGATCTCGCGAATGCCGTCGCTGGCGTAGATCACACTGAAGCGCCCGTCGAACTCCATCTTGAACTGGTAGATGCCGCCGGGCACATGGGCGCTGAGTTTCTTCAACAGCAGGTCCCGCGCCGCGAGCGCTTCATGGACCCGTTTACGTTCGGTGATGTCGATGCACACCGCCAGGTGCCCGACCCACAGGCCTTGCTCGTCGAGCACTGGTGTCGCAAGCATGTTGACCATCAAATGGCTGCCATCGCCGCGCACCAGCGTCCACTCCCGTGTCTCGTGACTGCCCTCCATGTCGCCTTCGACCAGCATCGCGTGGCAGGCTGGAACCGGTTTGCCATAGCGTGCACTCAACTCTGCCGAGCGAGCGGCCAGTTCCCGGGGCAGGTGCAGGCTCTCCAGGGTCATATGGCCGATCACTTCGGCACTGGTATAGCCAAGCATCTGCTCGGCACCCGCATTGAAAGTGCTGATGACGCCGCGCAGGTCGGTGGCGATGATCGCCACCTGGGTGGCGGCATTCAGCACGCCACGCAACTGGCCATGGGTGCCGCGCAGCTCCTGTTCCCGATCGCGCAGCTCCCGGGTGCGTTGCTCGACCAGCTTCAACGCCCGCTGCCGCTGACTGACCAGCACATACAGCAAGGCACTGAGCAGCACGCTGAGCAAACCACCCAGCACCACCACACTGTTCACCGATGAATGATTGGCCTGGATAAAGGCTTCGCTGGGCTGGATATCAACTTGATAGTCATGATCGGCCATGCGCAACAGGCGCGTGGTGGACAACTCGCTGATGGCCGGCGGGTTGGGCGACTCGAACAGCACTTCGTGTTGGTCGTTGGTCGACAAATCGAGGATGCGTACCGAGAGATAGTCATGGCTCGCTTCCGGCAGTCCGTCCGCCAGCAACTGGCGCATGCTGATCACGGCCATGACATAACCGTAGGGCTTGGTGGCGTTATGGTCCTGACTGTTGCGCTGCGTGACCGGCGCGACCAGCAGCACACCTCGTGCATATGCCGGCTCGATATTCACCAGATGCATCGGTTGCGACACCGCCATCGCGCCATGCTGATCGGCCCGATCGAGCGTGGCGCGCCGCAGCGGCTGGGCCAGCAAGTCGTAACCGAGGGGAGAACCGAGTTTGCTTTGGGTCTGGCTATACAGCACCACTACGTACTCGTCGCGTTCGCCCGCCAGTTTCAGCTGACCGTCGGCGTCGAGTTCGCGCAGGGTGAAGTTACTCAAGCCTTCGTCACGCACACGGCGCTCGAACGCCGCACGCTGCTCGCCAGTAACCCTTACCGCGTAGGAGTAGGCTTGGGTTCGCAGCAGCAAAGGCTGGGTATAACCGTCGAATTCCGCTCGGGAAACCGAATCGGAATTGGCGAAAAACCGGCGCAGGCCATCGAGGCGCTGCTCCTGATCTTCGAAACGTTCTTCGATACGGCTGTAACGCTCACTGGCCAGCAGTTGAAAGCGTTGCCGCAATTGATGGTGAAACACATTCAGCGTCGACCACGCCAGCAACCCCGTGAGCACCCCACCGACAAGTAGCACCAGCAGCGCGATCAGCCAGGCCGAGACATCTTCGCTGAGAAAACCCAGGATCTTGGGGCGCACGGCGTGCAACGACATAAAACGCAAACTCAAAACGCCAGGTGCGGGAAAGCCCTATGGCCATGAGTTGAGTTATAGCTATTAGCCACTAATTTGACCAGCACTGTAGGAGCGAGCCTGCTCGCGATGGACTCAGGGACACCGCGTGCATTCAGAAAGCACGCGTTATCGTTGTCGACCATCGCGAGCAGGCTCGCTCCTACAGGAGGGTTCAACCGTCAACGGGCCATGATTTTCCAGGCGCGATGGATCTTGGCGTTGCGGGCAAAATCCGGATCGATGGTCTGGGCGGTGATTTCCTCGACCGCATAACGCTCGCCGAGATTGGCCTCCAGTTCGAACTTGCGGAAGTTGTTGGAGAAGTACAACACACCACCGGTTGCCAGGCGCGCCATGGCCAGGTCGATCAGTTGCACCTGGTCGCGCTGTACGTCGAACACGCCTTCCATGCGCTTGGAGTTGGAGAACGTCGGCGGGTCGATGAAGATCAGGTCGTACTCGTCACGACTGGCTTCGAGCCACGCCATCACATCACCCTGCTCCAGGCGGTTCTTATCGGAAAAACCGTTCAGCGACAGGTTGCGACGCGCCCAGTCCAGATAGGTTTTCGACAGGTCGACGCTGGTGGTGCTGCGCGCGCCGCCCTTGGCCGCATGCACGCTGGCCGTTGCGGTATAGCAGAACAGATTGAGGAAGCGTTTGCCGGCCGCCTCTTTCTGGATACGCATACGCATCGGCCGATGGTCGAGGAACAGACCGGTGTCGAGGTAGTCGGTGAGGTTCACCAGCAGCTTCACGCCGCCTTCATTGACCTCGACAAACTTGCCCTGCGCCGCCTGGCGTTCGTATTGCTTGGTGCCACTCTGGCGTTCGCGGCGCTTGACCACCACGCGGCTCTTGTCGATGTTCAACGCCTGCGGGATGGCTGCCAGGGCATCGAACATGCGGCCCGAGGCCTTTTCCGGGTCGATGGATTTCGGCGCGGCGTACTCCTGCACATGGACCCAATCGTGATACAGGTCGATGGCCATGGAGTATTCCGGCATGTCGGCATCGTAGACGCGGTAGCAGTCGATGCCTTCACGCTTGACCCACTTGCCCATGGCCTTGAGGTTCTTCTGCAGGCGGTTGGCGAACATCTGCCCGCCTTCGCTCAGGCGCGGTTGCTCGACCACCGGAGCCGGTGCCGGCGTCGGCTTGATCGGGTTACCGTTCTTGTTGAACTTGCGTTCCTGCGGCTCGTTTGGCGCCTGATCATAGGCGGCTTGTTCACGCTCGACCTGGCGTTGCTCCGGGGTGCGGCGCTCGCCGGTGACGAACTGGTCGGGCAGCACTTTGATCAGCAGCAGCTTGCACGGCAAGGCGCCGTTCCAGAACGAATACTGCTTGTGGCTGCGGATGCCCATGCGCTTGCCCAGGTCCGGCGCGCCGGTGAATACCGCCGCTTCCCAGTTCAGGCAGGCCTGACGCAGGCGTTCGCCGAGGTTCTGGTAGAGGTAGAGCAGGCTCGCCTCGTCACCCAGACGCTCGCCGTACGGAGGGTTGCAGATCACCAGGCCTTTCTGGTTCTGGTCCGGGCGTGGCTCGAAAGTCGCGACTTCGCCTTGATAGATCTTGATCCACTCGCTCAGGCCGGCCCGTTCGACGTTGTTACGGCCCGGCTGAATCAGCCGTGGATCGGCTTCGTAGCCGCGAATCCACAACGGTGGCTTGGCCAGCCCGGCCGCTGCGCGCTCGGACGCTTCTTCATGGAGCTTTTTCCACAACGCAGGAACGTGACCGAGCCAGGCGGTGAAACCCCACTGCTCGCGGCGCAGGTTCGGCGCGATGTCGGCGGCGATCATCGCCGCTTCCACCAGGAAGGTGCCGACACCGCACATCGGGTCGGCCAGTGCGCCGCCTTCGGCCGCGATACGTGGCCAGCCGGAACGGATCAGGATCGCGGCCGCGAGGTTTTCCTTCAGCGGCGCCGCGCCTTGCTGCAAGCGATAACCACGCTGGTGCAGGCTGTGACCGGACAGGTCGAGGGACAGAATGGCTTCGCCGCGGTCCAGGCGCAGGTGGATGCGCAGGTCCGGGTTGAGCTTGTCGATGGACGGACGGTCGCCTTGCGGGGTGCGCAGCTTGTCGACGATGGCGTCCTTGACCTTCAGCGCGCCGAAGTGGGTGTTGTCGATACCCGAGCCATGGCCGCTGAATTCGACGGCCAGGGTGCCGTCATTGAGCATGTGGTCTTCCCACTCGATGTCCAGCACGCCGTGGTACAGGTCTTCGGCGTCCTTCATCTGGAAGCGCTTGAGCACCAGCAGCACGCGGTTGGCCAGGCGCGACCACAGGCACAGGCGATAAGCGGTTTCCATGGTGGCCATGCCACGCACGGCAGAGGTGTGCTCCCGCGCTTCCTCAAGGCCAAGCCCGACGGCTTCCTCGATGAGCAGGCCTTCAAGGCCTTTTGGGCAAGTGAGGAAGAGTTCGAAACGATCGGACATGGGAATTCCAGAACCTTTAGCTGAGTGACCGGGCAACGCATTGCCGGTCCGGTTTTCAATCAGGCGCTTTTCTCGAAGAGCGCCCGCGTGGCACGAAGGTGTGCCGTTCCACCCTTGCTGCCCGGGTTAAATGAGCTTAGATGCAAGGACAGATAAAAAAGTTGATGCAACAAAATGTCATAAGTCGACCCTTCGTCGAATAGTGCTTCCCGGCAACGGGAGCCATTCTCACTAAAGGATTAAGCCCATCATCCAGCGCAGGGCCGATCATACCGGGGTTTGGCCAATAAATACGCTAAATACACGCTGTTACTTATGGCCTTAGCACATTAATAGTTACGTCCTTATGACAAAACGATCATTCCCTCGATGTGACGCATTGGTTAGAACTCAATACAGGTTGGCGCCACAACGGACGTCAACACCTTGGCTCGCCACGCCGGCAGCGAGCCCCCAACGGCAGACATTTCTGCCAGACCTCGATTGAGGTCGACGCGATAAATACAGTCAACAAGTGAGGGCAGCACCCTATGAGAAGACTTAAGCGTGATCCGTTGGAAAGAGCATTTTTGCGCGGATATCAATATGGCGTTGGTGGTAAATCCCGTGAGCTTTGCCCATTTACTCTACCGTCGGTACGTCAAGCCTGGATCAACGGCTGGCGAGAAGGACGCGGCGACAACTGGGACGGTATGACCGGCACTGCGGGAATCCACAGACTCAACGAACTTCACGCCGTCGGCTAATTACAGGGCACAACACTCCGACACGACAATCTGACTTTGTACTGAATTAACCACGCACGTCCCATCCGGACGGCGGGCTCCGGCCCAGGGGCTCCTTTTGAGGAGCCCTTTTTTATGCCCGCTCGTTGGCCCAGAACAATCCTCCTGTAGGAGCGAGCCTGCTCGCGATGGACGTCAACGATAACGCGTGCTTTCTGGAAACACGCGGTGTTCTCGAGTCCATCGCGAGCGAGCTCGCTCCTACAAGTACAAAGGCTCAGCGCAGGGCGGCGATGGCGTCTACGGATTCGCGAATCAGCGCCGGGCCTTTGTAGATAAAGCCCGAATAGATTTGCACCAGGCTCGCGCCAGCGGCGATTTTCTCCGCCGCATGCCTGCCTTCGGTGATGCCACCGGCAGCGATGATCGGCAGGCGACCAGCCAGCTCCGAGGCCAGCACTTTCACGGTGTGGGTGCTCTTGTCGCGAACCGGTGCGCCAGACAGACCACCAGCCTCGTCGCCATGCTCCATGCCTTCGACGCCTACGCGGCTCAGGGTGGTGTTGGTGGCGATGACGGCATCCATTCCGGTTTCGATCAGCGCTTGCGCAACCTGTGCGGTTTCTTCGTCGCTCATGTCCGGCGCGATCTTGATCGCCAGCGGTACATGCTTGCCATGACGCAATGCCAGTTCCGCACGGCGCTCGGCCAGATCGGCCAGCAACTGCTTGAGCGAGTCACCGAATTGCAGGCTGCGCAGGCCCGGCGTGTTCGGCGAACTGACGTTGACCGTCACATAGCTGGCGTGGGCGTAAACCTTGTCCAGGCAGATCAGGTAGTCATCCACGGCACGCTCGACCGGCGTATCGAAGTTCTTGCCGATGTTGATGCCCAGCACGCCCTTGTACTTGGCCGCCGCCACGCGGGCCAGCAGGTGATCGACGCCAAGGTTGTTGAAGCCCATGCGATTGATGATCGCCTCGGCTTCCGGCAGGCGGAACAGGCGAGGCTTCGGGTTGCCCGGTTGCGGACGCGGCGTGATGGTGCCGATTTCGACAAAACCGAAACCCAGTTGGGCGAAACCATCGATGGCCGCGCCGTTCTTGTCCAGGCCGGCAGCCAGGCCCACCGGATTCGGGAAATCCAGGCCCATGACATTCACCGGCACCTTCGCCGGAGCCTTGCACAGCAAGCCGTTGAGCCCAAGACGTCCGCCCGCGCCGATCAGGTCCAGGGACAGATCGTGGGAGGTTTCCGGGGAGAGTTTGAACAACAGCTGACGGGCCAGGGTGTACATGGGCGGATTTGACTCGATTGGCGGCGAATTGAGGCGGCGATTATAGCCGGGCAACGGGGCGGCAAGCGAGGCGCGTGAGCAAATCAACGGTTAATGGCATATGCCTTGCACCACCCATGGCACCAGCACCCATGCCAACGACGGAATGTGTGCAAAGACAATGGCGTCGTCCCCGGCCTGTTCATGCACGGCCCTGTGACGACGTTTTTTTTTTGCAAGGTGAATGCGCGATGAACGAACCGTCAGCCGACCCTCTGGCCTGGGTCAATGGCAGCGATGCCCCGGAAAAGACCGAAATCAATCTCGGCTTCATGGCCCTGAGCGACTGCGCATCGGTGGTCGTCGCCGCCACCCAGGGCTTCGCCCAACCCCACGGCTTGACCCTGAACCTCAAGCGCCAGTCGTCCTGGGCCAACCTGCGGGACAACCTGGTCAGCGGCGAACTCGATGCAGCCCACAGCCTCTACGGTCTGGTCTACGCCGTTCACCTGGGCATCGGTGGCGTGGCCGCGACCGACATGGCCGTATTGATGGGCCTGAATCAGAACGGCCAGAGCATCAATCTGTCCCGCGGCTTGCAGGCGCTGGGAGTGACCAGTCCTGAAGCATTGGATCGGCACGTGCACCAAACTCGCTCAAAACTCACCTTCGCCCAGACGTTTCCAACCGGCACCCATGCCCTGTGGCTGTATTACTGGCTCGCCAGCCAGGGCATTCACCCGCTGCAGGATGTCGACAGCGTGGTGGTGCCGCCACCGCAAATGGTCGCGCACCTGCGGGCCGGACGTATCGACGGGTTCTGCGTCGGCGAGCCCTGGTCGGCCAGCGCCGTGCAACAGGACCTCGGTTTCACCCTGGCCACGACCCAGGCGCTCTGGCCCGACCATCCGGAAAAAGTCCTCGGCTGCACCCGCGCATTCGTCGAGCAATACCCCAATACCGCGCGGGCTTTGGTGATGGCGGTCCTGGAAGCCAGCCGCTTCATCGAAGCAAGCACCGAGAATCGCCGCAGTACCGCACAATTGCTCAGTGCCGCGCAGTACCTTGATGCGCCACTGGACAGCATCGAACCGCGCCTGCTGGGTGATTACGCCGACGGCCTCGGCCATCGCTGGCAAGACCCGCACGCGCTGCGCTTGCACGGGGATGGCGAGGTCAACTTGCCGTACCTTTCCGACGGCATGTGGTTCATGACCCAGTTTCGTCGCTGGGGTTTGTTGCGCGATGACCCCGACTATCTCGCGGTGGCCCGGCAGGTCCAGCAACTGGACCTCTACCGTCAGGCTGCCAGTGCCGTCGGCGTTGCTTCGCCAGCCTTGGAAATGCGTAGCAGTCAGTTGATCGACGGCAAGATCTGGGACGGCTCGGACCCGGCCGGTTATGCCCGCAGTTTCAAACTGCACGCCATGAGCGACAGCTCGCACCGATCCGCCAGCCGCTGACAGGAGACCACGAACATGCTGCGTATCCTGCTGATCAACGACACGGCGAAAAAAGTCGGACGCCTGAAGGCCGCCCTGACCGAGGCCGGTTTCGAAGTGATCGATGAGTCCGGCCTGACCATAGACTTGCCCGAACGCGTCGAAACGGTGCGTCCGGATGTGATCCTGATCGATACCGAGTCACCGGGGCGCGATGTCATGGAACAAGTGGTGCTGGTGACTCGCGACCAGCCGCGACCGATTGTGATGTTCACCGACGAGCACGACCCCGGGGTGATGCGACAGGCGATCAAGTCCGGGGTCAGTGCCTACATCGTCGAAGGCATTCACGCACAACGCCTGCAGCCGATTCTCGATGTGGCCATGGCGCGCTTCGAAAGCGACCAGGCCTTGCGTGCCCAGCTGCATGCCCGCGACCAGCAATTGGCCGAGCGCAAGCGCATCGAACTGGCCAAAGGGCTGCTGATGAAAATGAAGAACTGCAACGAGGAAGAGGCCTACACCCTGATGCGCCGCCAGGCAATGAGCCGACAGCAGAAGCTGATCCAGGTGGCGGAGCAGATCATTGCCATGAGCGAGCTGCTTGGCTGAAATTCTGTGGCGAATGTTCTATCGCCTTCGCGAGCAGGCTCGCTCCCACAAGGGAATTGCGCCGAACACAAACCACCTGTGGGAGCGAGCCTGCTCGCGAATGGCCGTGACCCGGTTTCGAGTGTTGGCACAAATCTCGCTAAGTAATCACCACAGGTAACCAACGGCGGTTGCCCCACCTACGACAAAGACGTCGCGCACCTCATTTGCCCCTGGCAAACCGGGTCGCGGCGTTTTTTCGTTTTGGCCCCACAGCACGGGGTCGGTGGTGCGGCCGTAACGGCGCCCCACCTGCAAGCTCATGACTCCTTCCGAGACTCTTCACAGCTGAGGTGCGCGATGAATTCAAGCTTCTGGAAATCCGGCCATACACCGACATTGTTCGCAGCCTTCCTCTATTTCGACCTGAGCTTCATGGTCTGGTACCTGCTCGGACCTTTGGCAGTACAGATCGCCGCCGACCTGCACCTGACGACACAGCAACGCGGGCTGGTGGTGGCCACACCCATTCTGGCCGGGGCGGTCTTGCGTTTTATCATGGGGATGCTGGCTGATCGCCTGTCGCCCAAGACTGCCGGCCTGATCGGTCAGGTCATCGTGATCTGCGCACTGTTCGGCGCCTGGAAACTCGGCATCCACAGCTACGAGCAAGCGTTGCTGCTGGGGCTGTTCCTGGGCATGGCCGGCGCGTCTTTCGCCGTCGCCCTGCCCTTGGCTTCGCAGTGGTATCCGCCGCAGCACCAAGGCAAGGCCATGGGCATCGCCGGTGCGGGGAACTCGGGCACGGTGTTCGCCGCATTGATCGCCCCGGTGCTGGCGGCGGCGTTTGGCTGGAGCAACGTGTTCGGTTTTGCCCTGATCCCGCTGATCCTGACCCTGATCGTCTTCGCCTGGCTGGCCAAAAACGCCCCCGAACGGCCAAAGGCCAAATCCATGGCCGACTACTTCAAGGCCCTGGGCGATAGGGACAGTTGGTGGTTCATGTTTTTCTACAGCGTGACGTTCGGCGGCTTCATCGGCCTGGCCAGCGCCCTGCCCGGTTACTTCAACGACCAGTACGGCCTGAGCCCGGTCACTGCCGGCTACTACACCGCTGCCTGCGTGTTCGGCGGCAGCCTGATGCGCCCCTTGGGCGGCGCGCTGGCTGACCGTTTCGGCGGCATTCGGACCTTGCTGGCGATGTACACCGTCGCAGCGATCTGCATTACCGCGGTCGGTTTCAACCTGCCGAATTCCTACGCCGCACTGGCGCTTTTCGTCTGCACCATGCTCGGTCTGGGTGCCGGCAATGGCGCGGTATTCCAGTTGGTGCCGCAGCGTTTTCGGCGGGAAATCGGCGTGATGACCGGCCTGATCGGCATGGCGGGCGGCATCGGCGGTTTTGCCCTCGCGGCCGGCATGGGCGCGATCAAGCAAAGCACCGGCAGCTATCAACTGGCGCTGTGGTTGTTCGCCAGCCTCGGCGTGTTGGCGTGGTTCGGCCTGCACGGCGTGAAACGCCGCTGGAGAACCACCTGGGGTTCGGCCGCGGTCACGGCTGCGCGGGTCTGAGGTCGCGATGAGCCTGCAACTGAGTTTCGCCGAAGCCAGCGCCACCGGTCCCCGCGAGGAAAACCAGGATGCCCTGCGCCTGGTCACGCCGGCTCCGGCGCTGGCGGCGAGCAAAGGTTACCTGTTCGCCATCGCCGACGGTGTCAGCCAGTGCGCCGATGGCGGTCTGGCTGCCCGTTCGACATTGCAGGCCCTGGCGCTGGATTACTACGCCACGCCGGAAACCTGGAGCGTCGCCCAGGCACTCGATCGTCTGCTGTTGGCGCAAAACCGCTGGTTGCAGGCCAATGGCGGCGGACAACCGCTGCTGACCACCCTCAGCGCGCTGGTCCTGCGCGGCCGGCGCTTTACCCTCGCCCATGTCGGCGATTGTCGGGTGTATCGCTGGCACGCCGATCGATTGCAGCGCATCAGCGAGGATCACGTCTGGGACCAGCCAGGCATGCAACATGTGCTGAAACGGGCGCTGGGCCTGGATCAACATCTGGTGCTGGATTTTCTCGACGGTGAGTTGCGCCCCGATGAAAGCTTCGTCCTGCTCAGCGACGGCATCTGGGCCGTCCTGGGCGATACCGCGATCGCGGCGATCCTGCGTGATCAACCGGACTTGCACAGCGCTGCGCAAACCCTGGTCAGTGCCGCACACCTGGCGGGCAGCCAGGACAATGCCAGCGCCTTGCTGGTGCGGGTCGATGCCCTTGGTGAAGCGAGTATTGGCGATGCGTTGATTCACTTGCAGCAATGGCCATTGCCACCAGCATTGAAACCGGGTCAGGCGTTCGAGGGTTGGCAGGTCGAGGGAATCGTCGCCCAGAGCCAGCAATCCTTGCTTTATCGCGTTCGCGACAATCAGCAACAACCCTGGCTGCTGAAAACGCTGCCGGGGCGCCTGCACGACGATCACCAGGCCGGGCAAGCACTGCTGTCGGAGGAGTGGTTTCTCAAACGCGTGGCCGGTCGGCATTTTCCTGAAGTCCATGCCGCCAGCCAGCGTCAGCATTTGTACTACGTGATACGCGAATATTCTGGTGCGACCCTGGCCCAACGGCATGAACAAAGCGGACCGCTGCCGTTGCCCCAGTGGCAGGACATCGCCGAACGCTTGCTGCGTGCGGTCGGCCTGTTGCATCGACGGCAGATTCTGCATCGCGATATCAAACCGGAGAACCTGCTGCTGGGGCACGACGGTGAGTTGCGCCTGCTGGATTTCGGCCTCGCCTACTGCCCCGGTCTCTCGCAGGATCTGCCCTGGGCTCTGCCGGGTACACCCAGTTACATTGCACCAGAAGCCTTTCGCGGCGAAATGCCGACGCCACAGCAGGACTTGTACGCCGTCGGTGTGACCTTGTATTTCCTGCTCACCGGGCACTATCCCTATGGCGAAATCGAAGCGTTCCAGCGCCCGAGGTTTGGCCTCCCGGTCAACGCCAGCCGCTACCGGCCCGACCTGCCGGACTGGATCGCCCACAACCTGGAGCGCGCTGTGGCGGCGGCCCCCGATCAACGCTTCGAAACGGCGGAAGAATGGCTGCTGCTGCTCGAACAGGGCGAACGCCGCAGTTTGAATGTGCGCCCCAAGCCGTTGCTGGAGCGCGAGCCACTGAAGGTCTGGCGGACATTGGCACTGGTATCGCTGTTGCTCAACCTGGTGCTGCTGGTGGTTGCGCTCCATTAGCGGGCAGTGCGCTTTGTATCGGTGCATTCCCTCACGATTCTGTCCCTGTGAACGGGAAGAACACCAATAAACACGGGATCTGAGCGACTTGGCACAACCACTGCATTATCTCTTTCAACAGACATAAAGCGCAGGCTTCAACGACGAAGGCTGCACTTCCCGAGAGAACGGGACCAGGACAAAGGTGTCCTCGCCAGGTAACTGGCGGGACGCCTTTTTTTGTTTGCGCAAAATTTGTCGAGCATGGCCTGAACCCTGATGAGGCAGGCCTGAGCTCCCCGGAGAACCTGATGAAAAAACTAAAACTGGTGATGATCGGCAATGGCATGGCCGGGGTCCGGACCCTGGAAGAACTGCTCAAGCTGAGCACAGAGCTGTACGACATCACGGTCTTCGGCGCCGAACCGCACACCAACTACAACCGCATCCTGTTGTCGCCGGTGCTGGCGGGTGAACAGACCTTCGAAGAGATCGTGCTCAACGACCTGAGCTGGTACCTGGACAACAACGTCAAACTGCTGCTCAACCGCAAAGTGGTGGAGATCGACCGGGTCAAGCGCCGGGTCATCGCCGAAGACGGCAGCGAGGCCGAATACGATCGCCTGCTGATCGCCACCGGCTCGACCCCTTTCATCCTGCCCATTCCCGGCAACACCCTTGAGGGCGTGATCGGCTACCGCGACATCGCCGACACCCAGGCCATGATCGACACCGCGAAAACCCATCGGCACGCCGTGGTGATCGGTGGCGGCCTGCTCGGCCTGGAGGCCGCCAACGGCCTGATGCTGCGGGGCATGCACGTCACCGTGGTGCACATCGGCGAGTGGTTGATGGAGCGGCAACTGGACAAGACCAGCGGCCAATTACTGCAAACAGCCCTGGAGTCGCGCGGCCTGCACTTTCGCCTGAGCGAGCAGACCCAGGCCTTGCACGATGCGGGCAACGGCCGGGTCGGTTCGGTGCAATTCAAGAACGGCGACATCATCCCCGCGGACTTGGTGGTGATGGCCGCCGGCATTCGCCCCAATACCGAACTGGCGGAGAAATCCGGCATTCCGTGCAACCGCGGGATTCTGGTCAACGACACCCTGCAAACCTACGACCCTCGAATCTATGCCATCGGTGAATGCGCCAGCCACCGCGGCATCGCCTATGGTTTGGTGGCACCGCTGTTCGAACAGGCCAAAGTCTGCGCCAACCACCTCGCGCAACTCGGTTTTGCCACCTACAAGGGTTCGGTGACCTCGACCAAACTGAAGGTCACCGGCATCGACCTGTTTTCCGCCGGCGACTTCATGGGTGGCGAAGGCACCGAGACCATTACCCTCTCGGACCCGATTGGCGGGGTCTACAAAAAACTGGTGATCAAGGATGACGTGTTGGTCGGCGCCTGCCTGTATGGCGACACGGCAGATGGCGGCTGGTATTTCCGGCAGATCCGTGAAAACCACGCCATCAGCGAGATCCGCGATCACTTGATGTTTGGTGAAAACGCCTTGGGCGACGTAGGACATCAGGGCCAGGACAAGGCCATGAGCATGGCCGACAACGCCGAAGTCTGCGGCTGCAACGGCGTGTGCAAAGGTACCATCGTCAAGGCGATCCAGGAACACGGGCTGTTCAGCGTCGACGACGTCAAGAAACACACCAAGGCCGCCAGCTCCTGCGGTTCGTGCGCGGGCCTGGTGGAGCAGATCCTGATCAACACCGTGGGCGGCGCCGCCGACGTCAAGCCGAAAAGCGAAAAGGCCATCTGCGGCTGCAGCGACCTCAACCACGGGCAGATTCGCCAGGCCATTCGCGAGCAGCACCTGCTGACCATCGCCGGCACCATGAGCTACCTGAACTGGCGCACACCCAATGGTTGCGCCACCTGCCGGCCGGCACTCAATTACTACCTGATATCCACCTGGCCGGGAGAAGCCAGGGACGATCCGCAATCGCGCCTGATCAACGAAAGGGCTCACGCCAACATTCAGAAAGACGGCACTTATTCTGTAGTCCCACGGATGTGGGGTGGTGTGACCAATCCTTCGGAACTGCGGCGCATTGCCGACGTTGCCGACAAGTACAACGTGCCGATGGTCAAGGTCACCGGTGGCCAGCGCATCGACTTGCTGGGCATCCGCAAGCAAGACCTGCCGGGGGTATGGAAAGACCTGGACATGCCGTCCGGCCACGCCTACGGCAAATCCATCCGTACGGTGAAAACCTGCGTCGGCAGTGAGTTCTGCCGCTTCGGCACGCAGAACTCCACACAGTTGGGTATCGAGCTGGAACATGACCTGTTCAACATGTGGTCACCGCACAAGGTGAAACTGGCTGTCTCCGGTTGCCCGCGCAACTGCTCGGAAGCCGGCATCAAGGATGTAGGCATCATCGGCGTGGATTCCGGCTGGGAGATGTACATCGGTGGCAACGGCGGGATCAAGACCGAAGTCGCGGAATTCTTCGTCAAACTGAAAACCGCCGAAGAAGTCCGCGAATACAACGGTGCATTCCTGCAGCTCTATCGTGAAGAAGCCTTTTACCTCGAACGCACCGTGCACTACCTGCAGCGGGTCGGCATGGACCATATCAAGAAAGCCGTGCTTGAGGACCCGGAGCGTCGCAAGGCGCTCAACGATCGCCTGCAATTCTCGCTGTCGTTCGAACAGGACCCGTGGAAGGAGCGCCTGGAACAGCCACAGCTGAAAAAAGAATTCGACGTCATCCCCGTGAAAAACCTGGAGGTGCTGGCATGAACTGGCTGGATATCTGCGCACTGGATGAAATCAATGCCCTGGGCTCGCGGATCATCGCCGGTCCAAAGGGAGACATCGCGATTTTTCGTACCAGCGACGACGAAGTGTTCGCCCTCGACGACCGCTGCCCGCACAAGGGAGGGCCGCTGTCCCAAGGCCTGATCTATGGCAAACGGGTGGCCTGCCCGTTGCACAACTGGCAAATCGACCTGCAAAGCGGCGAAGCCCAGGCCCCGGACGTCGGCTGCGCCCACCACCACCCGGCGCGGGTCGAAAATGGCCGAGTGATGCTGGCCTTGCGGGACGCAGGCTGATGGACCGCCAGATCACCGCGTCCACCTGCTGTTACTGCGGGGTCGGCTGCGGGGTGCTAATCGAGCACGACGGCGAGCGCATCCTCGGCGTCAGCGGCGATCCGGCACACCCGGCCAATTTCGGCAAACTGTGCAGCAAGGGCTCGACCCTGCACCTGACCGGCGACGTGACGGCGCGGGCGCTGTATCCCGAACTGCGCCTCGGTAAAGGCCTGGCTCGCCACCGCACCAATTGGGATACCGCCCTCGATCACGCCGCCAGCGTTTTTGCCGCGACCCTAACCGAACATGGCCCGGACAGTGTGGCGTTCTACATTTCCGGGCAACTGTTGACCGAGGACTACTACGCCTTCAACAAGCTGGCGCGTGCCCTGGTGGGTACCAACAACATCGACAGCAATTCGCGGCTGTGCATGTCCTCGGCGGTGGTCGGCTACAAGCGCAGCCTGGGTGCCGACGCCCCGCCTTGCAGCTACGAAGACCTGGAATTGAGCGATTGCGTGATGATCGTCGGCAGCAACATGGCCTACGCCCATCCGGTGCTGTTTCGTCGACTGGAGGAAGCCAGATCCCGCCGGCCGCAGATGAAAGTCATCGTCATTGACCCGCGTCGTACAGACACCTGCGATCTGGCTGACCTGCACCTGGCGATCCTGCCTGGCACCGATGTCGCTTTGTTCCATGGGATTTTGCATCTGCTGCTGTGGGAAGACTGGATCGATCGTGACTTCATCCGGGACCACACCGAGGGCCTGGCCGAGCTGAAAAGCCTGGTGCGTGACTACACGCCGCAAATGGTTTCGCAGCTCTGCGGAATCAGCGTCGGGCAATTGCAGCAATGTGCCGAGTGGATCGGCACATCTCCAAGCTTTCTGTCGCTGTGGTGCATGGGCCTTAATCAGTCCACCGCCGGCAGTGCGAAAAACAGTGCACTGATCAATCTGCACCTGGCCACCGGGCAGATCGGTCGTCCCGGCGCCGGACCTTTCTCCCTCACCGGTCAGCCAAATGCCATGGGCGGGCGGGAAACCGGCAGTTTGTCCAACCTGCTGCCCGGCCATCGTGACGCCACCAATGCGCAGCACCGTGCGCAAGTGGCGTCCTACTGGGGTGTCGAACAACTGCCGGAAAATCCCGGGCTCACGGCGATCGAGCTGTTCGAGCAAGTGCGCAGCGGCAAGATCAAGGCATTGTGGATCGCCTGCACCAACCCCGCGCAATCCATGCCGGACCAGACGGCCGTGCGCGCCGCCTTGCAAGCCTGCCCGTTCGTGGTGTTGCAGGAAGCCTTTGGCACCACTGAAACCGCGAAGTTTGCCGACCTCCTTCTTCCCGCCACCAGCTGGGGGGAAAAGGAAGGCTGCGTGACCAACTCCGAGCGGCGCATTTCCCACGTACGCCAGGCCATCGCCGCACCGGGTGAGGCACGGCCGGACTGGGCGATCACCGTGGATTTCGCACAGCGCCTTGAAAAATACCTGCGTCCTGGTCAAATCAGCCTGTTTGCGTTCGATAACCCCGCGCAAGTCTTCGATGAATACAAACAACTGACTCGCGATCGCGATCTGGACCTGTCCGGTATCAGCCATGCGCTGATCGATCGCCTCGGCCCGCAGCAGTGGCCCTTCCCTTCGGGTGCCGTCGGGGGCACGGCACGACTGTATGTCGATGGGGTATTTGCCACTGCCAACGGGCGTGCACAGTTCGTGGCCGATCCGTATCGTGCCGCCAAAGAGCAACGCGATGCACGTTTCCCGCTGACCCTGATCACCGGCCGCCTGCGCGATCAATGGCACGGCATGAGCCGCACCGGCACCGCCGCACAGTTGTTCGGCCATGTCGGCGAAGCCGTGTTGAGCCTGCACCCGGATGAGCTGCGCCGGCATCGCCTGCAAGCGGGCGATTTGATCAGTCTGAAAAGCCGCCGCGGTGCGGTGATCGTGCCGGTCGCCAGTGACGACAGCGTGCGTCCGGGCCAAGCCTTCCTGCCGATGCATTTTGGCGACCGTTTTCTCAAGGGGGGCGTGAACAGCCTCACCCTGCCCGCCTTCGACCCATTGTCGAAACAACCGGAGCTCAAACACAGCGGCGTGCGCCTGGAACCGGTGCAATTGCCATGGCACCTTTTCGCGCTGATAGAGGGCGATGTCCAACAACATTTTGAGACTCTACGCCCTCTCTGCGAGGCGTTTTCCTACGTCAGCCTCAGCCTGACCGGTCGCGAGCGCCCTGCACTGCTGATACGCGCTGCCAGCGCCATGGCGCCAGATCCACAACTGCTGCGCGATATCGATCAATGCCTGGGGCTAAACGATGGACCGGTCCTGGCCTACGACGATCCGCGACGCTCCATCGGTAAACGCGTGCGGATCGAGAACGGCCGGATCACCGCGATCCGCCTGGCGGGTGAAACCCTCGCCCGGCACTGGCTGCAAAACCTCTGGCTTGAAGGACGCGCCGATGAACAGTTACGGCGCTGGCTGCTGGCGCCACTGAGTGCCCCACCGGGCCAGATCGACGCCGAAGCGATCGGCAACAAAACCTTGTGCAACTGCAAAAACGTCAGCCAGAACGCGGTCTGCACTGGCATACGCCGCGGCCTGGACTTGCAGGGCTTGAAACAGGAATTGGGTTGCGGCACGCAATGCGGCTCCTGCGTCCCGGAAATCAAGCGTTTGCTGGCCGCCACCGCGCAGCCGCAAGCCGCCATCTCGTGAGGAAAACACTATGAGTGCAAAAGTCTGGCTGGTGGGTGCAGGTCCCGGCGATCCTGAATTACTGACCCTCAAAGCTGTTCGGGCGTTGAGGGAAGCGGACGTGGTGCTGATCGACGATCTGGTCAACGACGCGGTGCTGGAACATTGCCCCGGAGCACGGATTATTCCGGTGGGCAAGCGCGGTGGCTGTCGTTCAACGCCGCAAGCCTTTATCCATCGCCTGATGCTGCGTTATGCCCGTCAGGGAAAATGCGTGGTGAGACTCAAGGGTGGCGACCCGTGCATCTTCGGGCGTGGCGGTGAAGAAGCGCAGTGGCTACGCGAGCGTGGCATCGAGACCGAATTGGTCAACGGTATCACTGCCGGGCTGGCAGGCGCGACGCAATGCGATATTCCATTGACCTTGCGTGGCGTGGCACGCGGGGTGACGCTGGTGACCGCCCACACTCAGGATGACAGCAGCCTGAACTGGCAAGCGCTGGCCCAAGGTGGCACGACACTGGTGATCTACATGGGAGTGGCGAAGCTCAGTGAGATCCGTGAGCAACTATTGGCGGGGGCAATGGCGGCGGATACACCCGTGGCAATGATTGAAAATGCATCGTTGCCGCATCAACGGGAATGTCGAAGCAGCCTGATGGCAATGGAAGAAGATGCCTGTGCCTTCGAGCTGAAAAGCCCGGCCATCCTGGTGATCGGCGCAGTCGCAGCCAACGTGAACACCTCCTGCGGGAGCGAGCCTGCTCGCGAAGAGACTCTACTCGTCGACACCCATGTCGGACGTCAACGCGCCTGACGCACCCCTCTTCACCAAATCGCAGGCAAAGAAAAGCCCGGCCTGAGCCGGGCTTTTCTCAGAGCTGCGAGCTAATTACTTAGCGTGAGCTTCAACCTGCGCTTCTACGCGACGGTTAACAGCGCGACCAGCTTCAGTTTTGTTGTCAGCAACTGGGCGGGATTCGCCGTAGCCAACGGACTGAACGCGGGACGACTCAACACCGTACTGGTTGGTCAGAACTTGCTTAACGGCGTTTGCACGACGCTCGGACAGTTTCTGGTTGTAAGCGTCAGGACCGACGTTGTCAGTGTGACCTTCAACAGTAGTGGTGGTCGATGGGTACTGCTTCATGAAGTCAGCCAGGTTCTTGATGTCGCCGTAGCTGTTTGGCTTGACTGCCGCCTTGTCGAAGTCGAACTTCACGTCCAGCTCAACACGAACAACTTCAGCAACAGCTGGGCAGCCGTCAGCGTCAACAGTTACGTTGGCTGGGGTGTCCGGGCACTTGTCAACGTTGTCGCAAACGCCGTCGTTGTCGCTGTCGGAGCAGACTTCTGGTGCTGGAACCGGAGCAGCGGCAGGCTTGTTGCCGCCACCGAAGTTCACACCCAGACCTACGGACGGGATGTAGTCCCAACGGCCGTTGTCCAGCTTGTAGTCAGCTTCTACGCCAGCACGAGCGTAGACGTTTTCGAGGAAGTAGTACTTCAGACCAGCGCCAGCAGTCAGGAAAGTCGACTGGTCACGACCGGTGTGGCCGTCAGCGGCTACGTTGGTCATGCTGCCGTGCTTGACACCACCTTGAACGTAAGGACGCAGAGCGTCGCCAGCGTTGTTGAAGTGGTACTGAGCGTTCAGACCGAACTGGTCGCCTTCGATTTTCTGATTACCAGTACCGTTGTTCGAACGGGTGTGGTCGTCATTGTTGTAGGTCAAGTTCAACGATACGTCGTCGGTCAAGAAGTAACCGATGGAGGCGCCAGGAGTGTAGCCGTCTTCAACGTTGTTAACGCTGTCGTTGTACTTCTTCCCGTAGTTGAGCTCGCCTTCAACTGCGCCTTGGCCTTGTGCCAGTGCGCCGAACGAAGTAGCGGCAATAAGAGTACCAATGGCCAAGCCCAAGGTGTTTTTCAGTTTCATCCGTTAAATCCCCATCTGGTGATTGTGAAGCAGTCCCGCAAACCGGGGGACAACTCGGCGGCAAGTCTAACAGAACTTGCCTACACGTAAGAGATATTTGCGCTGAACTAAGTTTCAGCAATGCCTGCAAATTTCTCACGCAATTTATCTAGAGCGCGTTTGTACCGCATTTTTGTTGCACTCAAACCCATATGCATGATGTCTGCGATCTCCTGAAACTCCAGCTCTGCGACAAAACGTAGCACCAGAATTTCGCGGTCAATCGGGTTCACATACACCAACCAGCGATCAAGTCCACCCTTTTCCTCAGGTTTCGGCGCCTTTTCTTCGGACGCTTCCTCGAGGGGGTCAAGACTCAATGCGTCCATCAAGCGACGCTTTCGCCGTTCCTTCCGATACTGTGTGATGCACTCGTTGTACGTGATGCTATATAGCCATGTCTTGAACTTCGATTTACCTTCGAAGTTCTTCAGGCCATACAGCACCTTCAACATGACCTCCTGACAGACATCGTCTGCATCACGATCGTTCCCGAGATATCGTGCACACACGTTAAATAATGTTCGCTGGTAACGCCGCATCAGTTCTTCATAGGCACGTGTTACGTGAAACAGCTCGGTATGCGAGCGCGCGACCAACTCCTCATCAGAGAGCTCGCGGGGGTCGTAGCGCATGGATAACGATTGGGCTTTATTCAAAACAAGTCGGGCCGACAGTCAGGTCAATGTCCGCCGCAGCCAGCTTCAGCGGGCATTTTGCGGCGGCATACATTAGCAGGGTTTGCCGGGTTAGCGGCTACTCACATGCTGCTCAAGAAGGATCCGATTGGAAAGAGAGACTAGCTCACCCTCATCGGTCAGCAATGTGGTTTTAACCGTGCCGATCTCTTCGATCTGGCCTTCGACCTCGCCAACACGCACTTGTTGCCCAACCTGGTACAGCTCACGCACGTAGATTCCCGCAAGAATCTGGCCGGCAATTTCCCGGCTTCCCAACCCCATGGCCAGCGCTACCGCCAGACCAACGGTTATCAACACGATCACGATCACATGGTTCAGCAGGTCAGTCTTGACCTCCAGCTGGCTGATCGCGACCGAAATACTGATGATGATCACCAGGCCCTGGGCAATCCGTCCAAGCCCTGCAGCATAGTCCAGGCCCACGCCTTCTGCCGCTCCACGCACCAGCCCGTTGGCCAGTTGCGCCAGCAAAACGCCTACCAGCAACACCAGCGCCGCGCCGAAAACCTTCGGCAAATACAACGCAAGCATATCCAGCGTAGCTGAAACTCGTTCGAGGCCAAGAGATTCTGCGGCGGAAACCAGAAAAATAAGTAGAACGAACCAATAGACGATCTTGCCGATCAGGGTCGAAATGGGAACCTGCAATCCGGCGCGGGACAGCAGCTTGGTCAGGCCGGTGCCGCCCATCAAGCGGTCCAGGCCCAATTTGGCGAGCAATTTGGACAGCAGGGTGTCCAGCAGCTTGGCTACGACGAAACCCAACAGCAGCACAACCAGTGCGCCGAACAGGTTCGGAATGAAGTTCGCAACCTTGGTCCATAACGCAGTCATTGCAGTGACGAGGCTCTGGGTCCAGAGATCAAGTTCCATATTCAATCAGCCTTATCAGCAGTGCGAGCGGTAGGTTTGCGAAGACGGGACACTGGCGCGACATGGGCCGAGCCGTTGTTCAGGGCGATCATCAGGGCGGGCAGCCAGCGGCCCAGCAGGCTGAACAAATCGCCGGCGCCGACCTGGCGGTTGGCGGTTTTCAGTACACGCCCAAGGCACGCATCGTCGTCCCGGGTGGACGGTGAGGCGTTGAGCATGTCGCGCAAAGACTGTTCAAACGGATCGTGCATACGCACCTCTCGTGATGTCTGAGGAAGACGCGGTGAGTTCTGGTCGGGTCACATGCTTTCCCTCAGACCCAGCGCAAACGTCGGAACAACCACCACTGCCCAAGCGCCACCGAGACCATCATCAGGCAGGCGATCAAAAAGCCATAAGGGCTGGCAGAGAATGGAATTCCACCGACGTTGATTCCCAATAGCCCGGTCAGGAAACTCATCGGCAAAAAGATCCCGGTGATGACGCCAAAGCGATACATCGTGCGATTCATGCGCACGCTCAACCGACGGTCTTCCGCTTCCAGCACCAGCCCCACCCGCTCCCGGGTCAATTCCAGCTCTTCGAGGTAGCGGGTCAGGCTGTTGTTCAATTCATTCCAGTAATCACCATCGTCCTCGACGAACCAGGGCAACTTGATCCGGGTCAACTGCCCGAAAATATCCCGCTGCGGAGCGAGAAAGCGCTTCAACGCGGCGGCCCTGCGGCGGATCTGCAATACGGCGCCATGCTCCGGAGCATACCGTTCGTCGGCATCCAGCTTTTCTTCCTCCTCATCGACCACTTCCGAGAGGTCGCTGACCAGATCCTGCACCTTGTTGGTGAGGTACTGCGCCATGTACAGGATGAGTTCGGAGGCTGTTTTCGGCCCTTTGCCGTCGGCCAGTTGCACCAGCAGTTCTTCAGTGGCGCGCAATGGACGCAAACGCAGGGAAATGACCCGTTGGGCGGAGCCGAAGATCCGCACCGACACCATGTCTTCCGGCTCGGCACCGGGGTTCAGATTGACCCCGCGCAAAAATAGCAGCAGTTCGCTGTCGGAAAGCTGTAAAAGTCGCGGACGAGTGTTTTCTTCGAGCAGCAGGTCACAGCTGAATTCGCTCAGACCACTGGATTTGCGTAACCAGGTCCGGGTTTGCGGATGACTGCGATCCCAGTGCAGCCACAGGCTTTCATGAGCCTGCAGCTGCAAGTCGTCAAGTTCAGTCCGGGCAATCGAACGCGCGCCGCCTCTACCGTCCAGCACCAGGGCATGCACCAGCCCCCATTGCGCGTTTTCTTCCTCGAACATCCGCACTCCTCTGGTCTGCAGCCGCTTTTATTCAGGCATTTTCAGCGGGCTTGGCGAGATGATCACGCCGTTGTTGTCCGCATAGATGTAATGGCCCGGATGAAAGGTCACGCCAGCGAAGGTCACGGCAACGTTGAGATCACCGATACCGCGCTTGTCGGTTTTCATTGGGTGGCTGGCCAGCGCCTGGACCCCCAGGTCGGTTTGCGCGATGACGTCGACGTCACGGATGCAACCGTAGATCACCAGGCCTTCCCAGCCATTGCTGGCCGCTTTCTCGGCGAGCATGTCGCCCAGCAGCGCGCGGCGCAGAGAGCCCCCGCCATCGACCACCAGAACCTTGCCATTGCCCTTGAGCTCGACCTGCTCCTTGACCAGCGAGTTGTCTTCGAAGCACTTGATGGTCACGATTTCGCCACCGAAGGAATCACGGCCGCCGAAATTGCTGAACATCGGTTCCAGCACCTGCACCAGTTCCGGATAGGCATCGCACAGGTCAGGCGTGAGGTAATGGATCATCGAGAAACTCCTGTAAAGAGGAAGACAGCACGAACATCAGTGATGGCTCAGTCACGGAAAGTGACCAGAACAGCTCAATGCGTCATATCTTAGCCGCAAGCCGACCAGAGCGAAATGCCCTTGTTAGAGCATCAGGCTCAAACCGCCGTGGCCAAATCCCCTTGTTCTCCCAACAACGGCGTCTGCTGGTCCGTCAGCCAACGAGCCACCAAAGGCCAGACTTCGGCCTGGGCAGGCTTGCTGACAAGCATTTCAACATGATCGAAATTATCGGCAAAACCCTGGTCACGACCCAGATTGATAAATTGTTTGTGCCCGGAACCGAACTGCTCGAACAGTTTGCGACAAGCCCACGCAGGATCCTGATGATCACCGGCAGCAGACACGGCAAGCACCGGCAACTTGACCTCGGCCAAACCGTCCCACCAGTTTTTATCGGCATCGCCAAAGCGCCCGAACAGACCGTACCAACGCATGCTTTCCAGGGCCAGGCCGATGGGTTCGTCCTCCGGACCGCGTTTGAGCCTTGATCCGGACAACTGGGCAAAACGCTTGAGAATGAAGCGACCGCTCCACTCCACCGGCGGAATCTTCAATGGCCAATAGGTGCGACTGACCTGGGCGCCGAAAAACGCCGCCGAGGCTACGACTGGCTCACCGATGTACTCGCCACCCAGCGCCGCGGCCAGGGTAATACCGCCCAGCGAGTGACCGATCCAGTGCGGCACCTGCCCGCTCTGTTCGCGCACGAACGCGCCAATGGCCGGCAGGTCATAGCGAGCGTAGTCGGCGACACGGTTCTTGCGGTAGTCGTGGTTGCGCTGGGACAGGCCGTGACCGCGCATTTCCGGAATCCAGACGTCGAACCCCAATCGGGTCAGATAAGCGCCCAACCCCAGGCCCTTGGGAGAAAACCAGAACCGGCGATTGGAAAAGCTGCCGTGCAGCAGGATCACCGGCACGCCGCGGGAAGACGGCTCATCGGCCATGCCGAGACGCGTCACAGCCAGTTCGACGGTGAAGTCGGGGCTGTTGCCGGGCTTCAAACGATACACATCTTCGCTCAGATCGCCGCGCCGCTCGGCGCTGATCAGGGCGACAGGAAATAGGTTGCTGCTGCTTTGCATAATCTCTTGCACAAAAAAGGGCGGCATCCTACAGGAGCCCGCCCTACCTGAATCTCAAAAGACCGCTCCCTGCTCGCGAAGAACTTCAGGACACCACGTTTATCCAGGATAAACGCGTTTTCGTTGACGTCCATCGCGAGCAAGCTCGCTCCTACAGAGAGAGCGGCCCGTTTACACCGGATCAGGCCGAAGCTTGACCTTCCGCCAGGAAGAACCAGGTTTCCAGTACGGAGTCCGGGTTCAACGACACGCTTTCGATGCCCTGCTCCATCAGCCACTTGGCCAGGTCCGGGTGGTCCGAAGGGCCCTGACCGCAGATGCCGATGTATTTGCCGGCCTTGTTGCACGCGGCAATGGCATTGGCCAGCAGCTTCTTGACCGCCGGATTACGTTCATCGAACAGGTGGGCAATGATCCCGGAGTCACGGTCCAGGCCCAGGGTCAACTGGGTCAGGTCGTTGGAGCCGATGGAGAAACCGTCGAAGAATTCGAGGAACTCTTCCGCCAGGATGGCGTTGGACGGCAGTTCGCACATCATGATCACGCGCAGGCCGTTCTGGCCACGGGCCAGGCCGTTTTCCGCCAGCAGATCGACCACCTGGCTCGCTTCACCCAGGGTACGGACGAACGGCACCATGATTTCGACGTTGGTCAGGCCCATCTCGTTGCGCACACGCTTCAGAGCACGGCACTCGAGCTCGAAGCAGTCGCGGAACGATTCGCTGATGTAACGCGAGGCACCGCGGAAGCCCAGCATCGGGTTCTCTTCTTCCGGCTCGTACAGCTTGCCGCCGATCAGGTTGGCGTATTCGTTGGACTTGAAGTCCGACAGGCGCACGATGACTTTCTTCGGCCAGAACGCAGCCGCCAGGGTGCTGATGCCCTCGACCAGTTTCTCGACGTAGAAGCCTACCGGATCGTTGTAGCCGGCGATGCGCTTGTCGACGCTTTCCTTGATGTCCAGCGGCAGGCCGTCATAGTTCAGCAGTGCCTTGGGGTGCACGCCGATCATGCGATTGATGATGAACTCCAGGCGAGCCAGGCCCACACCGGCGTTCGGCAGCTGCGCGAAGTCGAAAGCACGGTCCGGGTTACCGACGTTCATCATGATCTTGAACGGCAGCTCAGGCATGGCGTCAACGGAGTTCTTCTTGATGTCGAAGCCCAGTTCGCCTTCGAAGATGAAACCGGTGTCGCCTTCAGCGCAGGAAACGGTCACGCCCTGGCCGTCTTTCAACAGCTGGGTGGCATTACCGCAACCCACTACAGCCGGGATACCCAGCTCACGGGCGATGATCGCCGCGTGGCAGGTACGGCCGCCACGGTTGGTGACGATGGCGCTGGCGCGCTTCATGACCGGTTCCCAGTCCGGGTCGGTCATGTCGGACACCAGTACGTCGCCTGGCTGGACCTTGTCCATCTCGGACACGTCCTTGATGATGCGCACCTTGCCGGCGCCGATGCGCTGGCCGATGGCACGACCTTCCACCAGCACGGTGCCGGTTTCTTTCAACAGGTAACGTTCCATGACGTTGGCCTGGGTGCGGCTCTTCACGGTTTCCGGACGGGCCTGCACGATGTACAGCTTGCCGTCGTCACCGTCCTTGGCCCACTCGATGTCCATCGGGCACTGGTAGTGCTTCTCGATGATCATCGCCTGCTTGGCCAGCTCGCTGACTTCGGCGTCGGTCAGGCAGAAACGTGCGCGCTCGGCCTTGTCCACGTCGACGGTCTTGACCGAACGACCGGCCTTGGCCTCGTCGCCGTAGATCATCTTGATGGCCTTGCTGCCCAGGTTGCGGCGCAGGATCGCCGGGCGACCGGCGGCCAGCGTGCCTTTATGGACATAGAATTCATCCGGGTTCACCGCACCTTGCACGACGGTTTCACCCAGGCCGTAGGCGCCGGTGATGAACACCACGTCACGGAAACCCGATTCGGTATCGAGGGTGAACATCACGCCGGCGGTGCCGGTTTCGGAGCGGACCATGCGCTGTACGCCGGCCGACAGGGCTACCAACTTGTGGTCGAAGCCCTGGTGCACGCGATAGGAAATCGCACGATCGTTGAAAAGGGAGGCGAACACTTCCTTGGCGGCGCGAATGACGTTTTCGACACCACGGATATTCAGGAAGGTTTCCTGCTGACCGGCGAAGGAGGCGTCCGGCAGGTCTTCGGCGGTAGCGGAAGAACGCACGGCCACGGCCACGTCAGGGTTGCCGGCGGACAACGCGGCGAACGCGGTGCGGATTTCGGTATTCAGCTTTTCAGGGAACTCGGCTTCCATGATCCATTGACGGATCTGGGCACCGGTCTTGGCCAGGGCATTCACGTCGTCGACGTCCAGGGCATCGAGGGCATCGTGAATCTGCTGATTCAAGCCGCTCAGTTCCAGGAAATCACGATAAGCCTGAGCGGTCGTGGCGAAGCCACCAGGCACCGATACACCGGCACCTGCAAGGTTGCTGATCATCTCGCCCAGGGATGCGTTCTTGCCCCCCACATGCTCAACATCGTGTTTGCCGAGCTTATCGAGGGAAACTACGTACTCTACCAAGGTGATCTCTCCACTAACTGTGTTGGAAAAGCTCAGACACCGGCTGCTCGGGGGAGCGTTTGCCAGCTGTATGGCCTGGACCTGGAAAATAAGTGAGAATGCGGGCCATCGGCGGCCGGCAAATCGCGCCTATCATATCCAAGATTCGTTACTAGCTTAAGGCCCAAGGTGCAAATGAAACGATCTGCTTTCTTTATCTCCGATGGTACCGGCATTACCGCCGAAACTCTGGGTCAAAGCCTTCTGGCGCAGTTCGAAAACATTACCTTCAGCAAAGTCACGCGGCCGTATATCGACAACGTGGACAAAGCGCGGGCCATGGTACAACAAATCAACAAGGCCGCCGAAACCGACGGCTTCCGTCCGATCATCTTCGACACCATCGTCAATCAGGACATTCGTGAGATTCTCGCAACCTCGAATGGTTTCATGATCGATATCTTCTCGACGTTCCTGGCGCCACTTGAACAGGAACTGACCGAACATTCTTCCTACACCGTGGGCAAGTCCCACTCCATCGGCGCCAACACCAACTACATGGAGCGTATCGAGGCCGTTAACTTCGCCCTCGACAACGACGACGGCGCCCGCACGCACTATTACGACAAGGCCGACCTGATACTAGTGGGCGTGTCGCGATGTGGTAAGACGCCGACGTGCCTGTACATGGCGATGCAATTCGGCATCCGCGCGGCCAACTACCCGCTGACCGAAGACGACATGGAACGCCTGCAATTACCAAGCGCCCTGCGCGCCCACCAGCACAAGCTGTTCGGCCTGACCATCGACCCGGACCGCCTCACGGCGATTCGCAACGAACGCAAACCCAACAGCCGCTATTCGAGCTACGCCCAGTGCGAGTTCGAGGTGCGCGAGGTCGAAAACCTGTTCCGCCGCGAAAACATCCCGAACATCAACTCCACGCATTTTTCCGTGGAAGAAATTTCCGCGAAGATTCTCGTGGAGAAAGGTGTGGAGCGACGGTTCAAGTAGCTCTCCGGTGTTTGAGCGGGCCTCTTCGCGAGCAGGCTCGCTCCCACAGTTTTTTGGGAGATCTTAGAAAGAATCCCCCGGCACCCGCACAAAGCCTTCCATCAATACCCGCGCACTGCGGCTCATGATCGCCTTGTTCACGGTCCACTCGCCGTTGACCTGACTGGCCTCGGCGCCGACGCGCAAGGTGCCGGACGGGTGACCGAAGCGCACAGCATTGCGTTCGACACCGCCGGCAGCGAGGTTCACCAACGTGCCAGAAATCGCCGCGGCCGTACCGATCGCCACTGCCGCCGTCCCCATCATCGCGTGGTGCAACTTGCCCATGGACAGTGCGCGCACCAGCAGGTCGATATCCCCTGCGGCAATCGCCTTGCCACTGGAAGCCACGTAATCCGCCGGCTTGGCCACGAAGGCCACTTTCGGCGTGTGTTGGCGCTTGGCCGCTTCGTCGACGTTCGAAATCAGGCCCATGCGCAATGCGCCGTAAGCGCGGATGGTTTCGAACATCTGCAAGGCTTTCGGGTCGCCATTGATCGCGCCCTGCAACTCGGTGCCCGTGTAGCCGATGTCTTGGGCATTGACGAAAATCGTCGGGATCCCGGCGTTGATCATGGTTGCCTTGAAGGTACCGACACCGGGCACTTCCAGGTCGTCCACAAGATTACCGGTAGGGAACATCGAACCGCCGCCACCCTCTTCTTCCGCCGCCGGATCGAGGAACTCGATCTGTACTTCGGCCGCCGGGAAGGTCACGCCGTCGAGCTCGAAATCGCCGGTCTCCTGCACTTCACCGTTGGTGATCGGTACATGAGCGATGATGGTCTTGCCGATGTTGGCCTGCCACACGCGAACCACCGCCACACCGTTGTGCGGGATGCGGCTGGCGTCCACCAGGCCATTGCTGACGGCGAACGAACCGACCGCCGCCGACAGGTTGCCGCAGTTGCCGCTCCAGTCCACGAACGGCTTGTCGATGGACACCTGGCCGAACAGGTAGTCGACGTCGTGATCGGCCTTGATGCTTTTCGACAGGATCACGGTTTTGCTGGTGCTGGAGGTCGCGCCGCCCATGCCGTCGATTTGCTTGTCGTACGGGTCGGGGCTGCCGATCACGCGCAACAGCAAGGCATCGCGGGCCGGGCCGGGAACCTGGGCTGCCTCAGGCAAATCCTTCAGGCTGAAAAACACGCCTTTGCTGGTGCCGCCACGCATGTAGGTAGCAGGAATCTTGATTTGCGGTGCATGAGCCATGGTGCTCGTTACTCCTTGAAATGAGACACGGGACCCAAGGTCCCGTGTCGGTACAGCCTGTATTAAACGGCAGCCGCCGATTCTTCGAGGAAGTCCTGGGCGAAGCGTTGCAACACGCCGCCGGCCTCGTAGATCGACACTTCTTCGGCGGTGTCGAGGCGGCAGGTCACCGGCACATCGACGCGCTCGCCGTTCTTGCGATGGATCACCAGTGTCAGCTCGGCACGCGGAGTGCGGTCGCCAATCACGTCGTAGGTTTCGCTACCGTCGATGGCCAGGGTGTGGCGGTTGGTGCCTGGCTTGAACTCCAGTGGCAACACGCCCATACCTACCAGGTTGGTGCGGTGGATGCGTTCGAAACCTTCGGCGGCGATCGCTTCCACACCCGCCAGACGTACGCCCTTGGCCGCCCAGTCGCGAGACGAACCCTGGCCGTAGTCGGCACCGGCGATGATGATCAGCGGCTGCTTGCGATCCATGTAGGTTTCGATGGCTTCCCACATGCGCATCACTTTGCCTTCCGGCTCGACACGGGCCAGCGAGCCCTGCTTGACCTTGCCGTTTTCCAGAACCATTTCGTTGAACAGTTTCGGGTTGGCAAAGGTCGCGCGCTGCGCGGTCAGGTGGTCACCACGGTGAGTCGCGTAAGAGTTGAAATCCTCTTCCGGCAGGCCCATTTTCGCCAGGTATTCGCCGGCGGCGCTGTCGAGCATGATGGCGTTGGACGGCGACAGGTGATCGGTGGTGATGTTGTCCGGCAGCACCGCCAGCGGGCGCATGCCTTTGAGCGGACGCGCGCCGGCCAGTGCACCTTCCCAGTACGGCGGACGGCGGATGTAGGTGCTCATCTCGCGCCACTCGTACAACGGCGCGACTTTCGGGCCGGTGTCTTCGTGGATGGCGAACATCGGGATGTACACCTGGCGGAACTGCTCCGGCTTCACCGACGCCTTGACCACGGCGTCGATTTCTTCGTCGCTCGGCCAGATGTCTTTCAGGCGGATTTCCTTGCCGTCGACCACACCCAGTACGTCTTTTTCGATGTCGAAACGGATGGTGCCAGCAATTGCATACGCGACCACCAGTGGTGGCGAGGCGAGGAACGCTTGCTTGGCGTACGGGTGAATCCGCCCGTCGAAGTTACGGTTGCCGGACAATACCGCCGTGGCGTACAGGTCGCGGTCGACGATCTCTTGCTGGATCACCGGGTCCAGTGCGCCGGACATGCCGTTGCAAGTGGTGCAGGCGAAAGCCACGACGCCGAAACCGAGCTGCTCCAGCTCATCGGTCAGGCCGGCTTCATCGAGATACAGCGCCACGGTTTTCGAGCCCGGCGCCAGGGACGACTTGACCCATGGCTTGCGGGTCAGCCCGAGCTTGTTGGCATTGCGCGCCAGCAGGCCGGCGGCGATCACGTTGCGCGGGTTGCTGGTGTTGGTGCAACTGGTGATGGCCGCGATGATCACCGCGCCGTCGGGCATTTGGCCCGGTACGTCTTCCCACTTGCCGGAGATGCCTTTGGCCGCCAGATCCGAAACCGCGACACGGGCGTGCGGGTTGCTCGGGCCGGCCATATTGCGTACTACCGACGACAGATCGAAGGTCAGGCCGCGCTCGTATTGCGCGCCCTTGAGGCTGTCAGCCCACAGACCGGTCTGCTTGGCGTAGTTTTCGACCAACTGCACCTGCTCGTCTTCACGGCCGGTGAGCTTGAGGTAGTCGATGGTCTGCTGGTCGATGTAGAACATCGCCGCGGTGGCGCCGTATTCCGGGGCCATGTTGGAAATGGTTGCGCGGTCGCCGAGGGTCAGCGCGGAAGCACCTTCGCCAAAGAATTCCAGCCAGGCACCGACCACTTTCTGTTTGCGCAGGAACTCGGTCAGCGCCAGCACCATGTCGGTGGCGGTGATACCCGGTTGCAGCTTGCCGGTCAGTTCGACGCCAACGCTTTCCGGCAGACGCATCCAGGAAGCGCGGCCGAGCATCACGCTTTCGGCTTCCAGGCCACCGACACCGATGGCGATCACGCCCAACGCATCGACGTGCGGGGTGTGGCTGTCGGTGCCGACGCAGGTGTCAGGGAACGCAACGCCGTCACGCACCTGGATCACCGGAGACATTTTCTCCAGGTTGATCTGGTGCATGATGCCGTTGCCCGGCGGGATCACGTCGACGTTCTTGAACGCCTTTTTGGTCCAGTTGATGAAGTGGAAGCGGTCTTCGTTGCGACGGTCTTCGATGGCGCGGTTCTTCTCGAACGCCTGCGGATCGAAGCCACCACGCTCGACAGCCAGGGAGTGGTCGACGATCAACTGCGTCGGCACCACCGGGTTGACTTGCGCAGGGTCACCGCCCTGCAGGGCGATGGCGTCACGCAGGCCGGCGAGGTCGACCAGCGCGGTCTGGCCGAGAATGTCGTGGCACACCACGCGGGCCGGGAACCACGGGAAGTCGAGGTCGCGCTTGCGCTCGATGAATTGCTTCAGGGATTCGGTGAGCGTGGCCGGGTCGCAGCGACGCACAAGGTTTTCCGCCAGCACGCGGGAGGTGTACGGCAGGGTGTCATAGGCGCCAGGCTGGATCGCCTCGACCGCTGCGCGGACATCGAAGTAATCCAGGTGGCTGCCGGGCAGCGATTTACGGAATTGTGTGTTCATCGTCAGGACTCGGTCACGGTAGTTACAAAAGGTGGGGCCTGGCACTGGTTTCGAAGCCAATGCATTCCACTGTAGGAGCGAGCTTGCTCGCGATGGTGTATCAGTCGACACCAATGTGAATGACACTCCATCGCGAGCAAGCTCGCTCCTACAGGGATCTGCGTTGATTTCAGATCCCGGTGCCGACCTCCACCATTCAGCGTTGTTCGATTGGTACGAACTTGCGCTGCTCAACGCCGGTGTACTCGGCGCTTGGACGGATGATGCGGTTGTTGGCACGTTGTTCGTACACGTGGGCGGCCCAGCCGGTCAGGCGCGAGCAGACGAAAATCGGTGTGAACAACTTGGTCGGGATGCCCATGAAGTGGTACGCCGAGGCATGGTAGAAGTCGGCGTTCGGGAACAGCTTCTTCTGCTCCCACATGGTCTTGTCGATGGCTTCGGACACCGGGAACAACACCTTGTCACCCACTTCGTCAGCGAGCTTCTTCGACCAGCCCTTGATCACCTCGTTGCGTGGATCGTTGTCCTTATAGATCGCGTGGCCGAAGCCCATGATCTTGTCCTTGCGCTCGAGCATGCCGAGGGTGCCTTTGATCGCGTCTTCCGGCGACGAGAAACGCTCGATCATTTCCATCGCCGCTTCGTTGGCACCGCCGTGCAGCGGGCCGCGCAGCGAGCCGATGGCTGCGGTGATGCACGAAAACAGGTCGGACAGGGTCGATGCGCAAACACGTGCGGTGAAGGTCGAGGCGTTGAACTCGTGCTCCGCGTAGAGGATCAGCGAAACGTTCATCACCTTGACGTGCAGCTCGCTCGGTTTCTTGCCGTGCAGCAGGTGCAGGAAGTGGCCGCCGATGGACGGCTCGTCGCTCACGCAGTCGATGCGCTTGCCTTCGTGGCTGAAGCGATACCAGTAAGTCATGATCGCCGGGAAGGCGGCCAGCAGACGGTCGGTCTTGTCATGCTGCTCGGAGAAATTCGCCTCGGGTTCCAGGTTGCCCAGGAACGAGCAGCCAGTGCGCATCACGTCCATCGGGTGGGCGTCGGCGGGGATGCGTTCCAGCACTTCTTTCAGCGCTTGCGGCAGGTCACGCAGCTTGCTCAGCTTGGCGATGTAGGCGCTCAGCTGTGCCTTGCTCGGCAGCTCGCCGTACAGCAGCAGGTAGGCGACTTCTTCGAACTGCGCGTCAGCCGCCAGTTCACGAACGTCATAACCACGATAAGTCAGACCGGCACCCGACTGACCCACGGTGGACAGTGCGGTTTGCCCGGCTACCTGGCCACGGAGCCCGGCGCCACTGAGTACTTTTGCTTCGGCCATTGCTGTCTCCAATCTTTTAATTTGTTAGGGAATCGGCAAATTTATGGGCCGGGTTCACGCCGACCCTGTAGGAGCGAGCCTGCTCGCGATGGTGGACCAAACACCACGGGGGTACCAATTTACCCGCGTCATCGTTAACGACAATCGCGAGCAGGCTCGCTCCTACAATTATTTCTTCGCGGCAAACAACGCATCGAGCTTCTGCTCAAAGGTGTGGTAGTCGATGCGATCGTAAAGCTCCATGCGCGTCTGCATGGTGTCGATGACGTTCTGTTGCGTGCCATCGCGACGGATCGCGGTGTAGACGTTTTCGGCCGCCTTGTTCATGGCGCGGAACGCCGACAGCGGGTACAGCACCAACGATACATCGGCAGCGGCCAGTTGCTCGGTGGTGTACAGCGGCGTTGCGCCGAATTCGGTGATGTTGGCCAGGATCGGCGCTTTCACACGGCTGGCGAACAGCTTGTACATTTCCAGCTCCGTGATGGCTTCCGGGAACACCATGTCGGCACCGGCTTCAATGCACGCGGCGGCGCGATCCAGGGCAGACTCCAGACCTTCCACCGCCAGGGCATCGGTACGGGCCATGATCACGAAGCTGTCATCGGTACGCGCATCGACGGCCGCCTTGATGCGGTCGACCATTTCCTGCTGGGTCACGATTTCTTTATTAGGACGGTGACCGCAACGCTTGGCGCCGACCTGGTCTTCGATGTGAATCGCCGCTGCACCGAACTTGATCATCGATTTGACAGTACGAGCGACGTTGAACGCCGAGGAGCCGAAACCGGTGTCCACGTCCACCAGCAATGGCAGGTCGCAAACATCGGTGATACGGCGCACGTCGGTCAGCACGTCATCCAGACCGGTGATGCCCAGGTCAGGCACGCCGAGGGAGCCGGCAGCCACCCCGCCACCCGACAGGTAGATCGCCTTGAAACCGGCGCGCTTGGCCAGCAGCGCGTGGTTGGCGTTGATCGCGCCGACCACTTGCAGTGGATGTTCGCTGGCGACCGCATCGCGGAAACGCTGGCCTGGTGTGCTCTTGTTCAAACTCATGACTCACCTCGTTTGGCTGTCGGGTTAACGCCGTCCTGGTAGTGACGGGCGATATTGCGTTTGGAGGCGCCGATGTGACGACGCATCAACAACTCGGCCAGCTCACCGTCACGGTCGGCAATGGCATCGAGAATACGGTGGTGCTCGGCGAACGCCTGGTGCGGGCGATTGGGCGTGGTGGAAAACTGGATGCGGTACATGCGCACCAGTTGATAGAGCTCGCCGCAGAGCATTTGGGTCAGCGTGCGGTTGCCGCTGCCCTGGATGATTCGGTAATGGAAGTCGAAATCGCCTTCCTGCTGGTAATAGCCTCTACCGGCCTGGAACGCCTCATCGCGCTCGTGGGTTTCCAGGACCCGACGCAATTCATCGATTTCCTCGACGCTCATGCGCTCGGCGGCCAGGCGACAGGCCATGCCTTCCAGGGATTCCCGGATTTCGTAAAGCTCAAGCAGCTCGGCGTGATTGAGCGACACCACCCGCGCGCCGACATGCGGCACGCGAACCAGCAGACGCTGGCCTTCCAGACGGTGGATGGCCTCGCGCAACGGGCCACGGCTGATGCCATAGGTGCGCGCCAGCTCCGGTTCGGAGATTTTGCTGCCCGGCGCGATCTCGCCTTTGACGATAGCCGCCTGAATGCGACGGAAGACGTTCTCGGACAGGGTCTCCGTATCGTCTTGCGCTAAAACCGGGGGATCGAGTTGATCCAGCATATTGTCGACACCTTGTGAGCCAATGCCGCAAAAACTAACGAATACAGGCAGCGCAGTCAAAGGATAAATCGATATTGTCGACAATCTTCTGATAACCGGTTGCACCATAACGAAGCAGCCTCACGGTTTATAGCCACCCGCCAGCGCTGGCGCCAGCAATCCACCGTGCTAGAATGCCGGCCGCATTTGTTTGTCACATCTGCACTGCCTGTCATAAAACCCTGATAGGCATACGAGGGAGCTTGCGCAGCGATGCCAGGGCCTTGAATCAAGTCGGACCGCTGCGCACCAGGATTTATGAGACTCAAGCCCTTCCCTGCTTTCCTTTATTTACTTTGCCTGCCCGGCTACGCAATGGCCGGGGAAAAGACCGTGTATGGCCTCAATGAGTACGCGTCACTCAATGGCATTGATCTGGAAGTGGCGGCCAAACTCGACACCGGGGCGAAAACCGCGTCTCTGAGCGCACGGGATATCAAACGCTTCAAACGCAACGGCGAGTCGTGGGTGCGCTTTTACCTGGCCATCGACGCCGCCCATTCGCACCCGATCGAACGCCCGCTGGCCCGTGTCAGCAAGATCAAGCGCCGGGCCGGCGACTACGACCCGGAGGAAGGCAAGAAGTACACCGCCCGTCCGGTGATCGAACTGGATATCTGCATGGGCTCGGCCCTGCGCAGCATCGAAGTGAACCTGACCGACCGCAGTGCCTTCCAATACCCGCTACTGATTGGCTCCGAAGCGCTCAAGCGCTTCGATGCACTGGTTGACCCCAGCCTTAAATATGCTGCCGGCAAACCCGCCTGCACCACCGACGCTTATACCGCCGAGTAATTCAAATGCGCTCTCTTACCCTTCATCTGAAACTGCTGATCGCCATCCTGGTGGTGCTGGGCATTTCAGTTACGGCCTACCAGATTTTCGTGCTGGGCATTCCGGTAACCGAAGACGCCACTGACGACTTGTGGAACATCGACGCCAAGGTCGAGTTCGTCGCCAGTGCCAAGGACCCGGTCAAGATCCAGATGTTCGTGCCACCGCTGAGCCGCGACTTCGTCAGCCTCAACGAGAGCTTCATCTCCAATAACTACGGCGTGGCGGTGAACCGGGTCGACGGCAATCGCAAGGTCACCTGGTCGGCACGCCGGGCCAAAGGCAATCAGACGCTGTATTACCGCCTGGTGCTGACCAAGCGTTACTCCGGCGAGAAAGCCAAGATCAAAGGCCCGACTTTCCGCGACAGCATCACCATCGAAGGCCCGGAAAAAATCGCCGCCGAGGCCCTGCTCGCACCGATTCGCCAGCACTCGGCCGACGTCGAAACCTTCGTCGGCGAAGCCATCAAGCGGGTCAACAACCTCAACGACGACAACGTCAAACTGTTGCTGGCCGGTGATCCATCCACCGCGCACAAGGCAAAAATCGTCGAGTTGCTGCTGTCCGTCGCCCATGTGCCGATCGAGAAGGTCCACACCATTCGCCTGGTGGCCGACCAGCCGCAACTGCCGGAACTGTGGCTGCGCAGCTTCAACGGTACCGACTGGCTGTACTTCAACCCGGAAACCGGTGAACAGGGCCTGCCGTCCGACCGCCTGTTGTGGTGGACCGGCGACGAAAACCTGATCACCGTCGACGGTGGCAAGAAAGCCAACGTGACTTTCAGCCTGAACAACAGTGAAATGAACGCCATTCGCCTGGCCAAGCTGACCGACGAAAACACCGACGCCAACTTCCTCGAGTACTCGCTGTACGGCCTGCCGCTGCAAACCCAGCAGACGTTCATGATCATGGTCATGATCCCGATCGGCGTGCTGGTGATCCTGATCCTGCGCAACCTGATCGGCATCCAGACCCTGGGCACCTTCACTCCGGTGCTGATCGCCCTGGCCTTCCGCGAAACCCAACTCGGCTTCGGTATCATGCTGTTTACCATCATCACGGCGCTGGGCCTGTCGCTACGCTCCTATCTCGAACACCTGAAGCTGCAAATGCTGCCAAGGCTGTCGGTGGTGCTGACGTTCGTGGTGGTGTTGATAGCGGCGATCAGCCTGTTCAGCCATAAACTCGGCCTGGAGCGCGGCTTGTCGGTGGCGCTGTTCCCGATGGTGATCCTGACCATGACCATCGAACGCCTGTCGATCACTTGGGAAGAACGGGGCGGCGGCCATGCCATGAAAGTGGCGATTGGCACACTGTTCGCCGCATCCCTGGCACACCTGATCATGACCGTGCCGGAACTGGTGTACTTCGTGTTCACCTTCCCGGCAATCCTGCTGATCCTGGTGGGCTTCATGCTGGCCATGGGTCGTTATCGCGGCTATCGCCTGACCGAACTGGTGCGCTTCAAGGCCTTCCTGAAAAAGGCTGACGCCTGATGTTCGGCTTCTGGAAGACCTGGAAGGCCCTGGAAGCCCGGGGCATCATGGGGATCAATCGGCGCAACGCAGACTATGTGCTCAAGTACAACAAGCGCAGCCTGTACCCGATCGTCGATGACAAGATCATCACCAAAGAGCGCGCCATCGCCGCCGGCATTCACGTGCCGGAACTCTACGGGGTGATTTCCACCGAGAAGGAAATCGACAATCTCGAAGAGATCATCGGCGGGCGCAGTGACTTTGTGATCAAGCCGGCCCAGGGCGCAGGCGGCGATGGCATCCTGGTCATCGCCGACCGCTTTGAAGGGCGCTATCGCACGGTATCCGGCCGGATCATCAGCCACGAAGAAATCGAGCACCAGATTTCCAGCATCCTCACCGGCCTGTACTCCCTGGGCGGTCACCGTGACCGGGCGCTGATCGAGTACCGCGTGATTCCGGACCAGATCTTCAAGAGCATCAGTTACGAAGGCGTGCCGGACATTCGCATCATTGTTTTGCTGGGCTACCCGGTGATGGCCATGCTGCGTCTGCCGACGCGCCAGTCCAATGGCAAGGCCAACCTGCACCAGGGTGCCATCGGCGTTGGTGTGGACCTGGCCACCGGCCTGACCCTGCGCGGCACCTGGCTGAACAACATCATCAACAAACACCCGGACACCACGAATGCCGTGGATGGCGTGCAACTGCCCTACTGGGACGGTTTCATGAAACTTGCCGCTGGCTGTTACGAGTTGTGCGGTTTGGGCTACATCGGTGTCGACATGGTCCTGGACCAGGAAAAAGGCCCGCTGATTCTTGAGCTCAACGCCCGGCCGGGGCTGAATATCCAGATTGCCAATGACTGCGGGCTGACGTCGCGCACTCATGCGGTGGAAGCACGACTGGAAGACCTCAAGGCACGTGGCGTGACCGAAACGGTCGAAGAGCGCGTGGCGTTCGTGCAGGAGATGTTTGGGCATATTCCCGCCGTTGTGGGTTGATCCCCTTCTCCTGCTCGCGATGAACTGACGCCGATCTCTTGTAGGAGCGAGCTTGCTCGCGATGGACGTCAACGATGACGCGTGCTGCCTGACTGCCCGCGTTATCCAGAGTTTTTCGCGAGCAAGCTCGCTCCTACAGTATCCAATCCCCTCTAGGAGCAATTCTCCGAGGGGACTACAATCGCCACCCCGCCTCGATGGCTGATCTCCTTCGCCCATGCTGACCTGTTCCGTACACCCGCTGCCCTATCGCGCCAACCCCGCCCAATACTTCGCGGCGATTCGCCATGCGCCCGGTGCCGTGCTGCTCGACAGTGGCCGCCCGAGTGCCGACCGCGGTCGTTATGACCTGCTCAGCGCCTGGCCATTGGATCAACTGACGGTATCGCCCGACGAAAGTGGCGACACCTTCCTGCAGCGCCTGCGCGATAACCTGACACGCCTGGGCGAAGCCACTCTGCCGGCACCTTATGAGTTGCCGTTTGCCGGTGGCTTGATCGGCTACCTGAGTTACGACTTCGGCCGGCATCTGGAGCGCCTGCCGAGCCAGGCGCGGGACGACCTGCAACTGCCTGACGCGCGTTTCGGCCTGTACGGCTGGGCATTGATCAGCGATCACCTTTCGCTGACCAGCCAGTTGGTGTTCCACCCGACGCTGCCCGACAGCGAACGTCAGCGCCTGATCGACCTGTTCAGCCAGCCTGCAGCGGAGGTGGTCGCTCCATTCAAACTGCTCACCCCGATGACTGCCGATTTGAGCGCTGACGAGTATCAACAGGCAATCGAGCGCATCCAGCAATACATTCAGGCCGGCGACTGTTATCAGGTCAACTTCGCCCAGCGTTTTCGTGCGCCTTGCCTGGGTGACCCTTGGGCCGCTTATTGCGCGCTACGCGCTGCGTGCCCGACACCTTTTTCCGGCTTCCAGAGCCTGCCCGACGGCAATGCCGTACTCAGCCTGTCGCCGGAACGCTTCGTCAAAGTCAGCCAGCGCCACGTGGAAACCCGCCCGATCAAGGGCACTCGACCTCGGGGTCTGACGCCCGAGCAAGACGCCGCGAACGCCGCCGAACTGCTGGCCAGCCCCAAGGACCGCGCGGAAAACCTGATGATCGTCGACCTGCTGCGCAATGACCTCGGTCGTACCTGCCGCACCGGTTCGGTAAGGGTGCCGGAATTGTTCAGTCTGGAAAGTTACCCGAACGTGCACCACCTGGTGAGCAGCGTCACCGGAGAACTGGCGGATGACCGCGACGCCCTGGACCTGATCGCCGGCAGTTTCCCTGGCGGCTCGATCACTGGCGCGCCAAAGATTCGCGCCATGCAGATCATCGATGAGCTGGAGCCCACCCGACGCGGACTGTATTGCGGTTCGTTGCTTTACCTGGACGTGCGCGGCGAGATGGACAGCTCAATCGCCATCCGCAGTTTGCTGGTCAAGGACGGGCAGGTGTGTTGCTGGGGCGGCGGCGGGATTGTCGCGGACTCGGAGTGGCAGGCTGAGTACCAGGAGTCGATCACCAAGGTAAAAATTCTGCTGGAAACACTGCAAAACCTGTAGGAGCGAGCCTGCTCGCGATGGTGCAACGGACGACGCGGGCTGTCTGGTGCCCCGCGTTATCGTTGACGACCATCGCGAGCAGGCTCGCTCCTACAGGGGATGTGATTACAAGGTCAGGGTCCGGTTGGAGGCCTTGATGAACTCCTGCTTCAACGCTTCAAACGTGTGCACCGCCGGGAACTGCGGGAACTCGCGAATCACATTGTCCGGCGCGTGGAACAGAATCCCGGCATCGGCCTCGCCCAGCATCGTGGTGTCGTTGTAGGAATCCCCTGCCGCGATCACCCGGTAGTAGAGGCTCTTGAAGGCCAGGACCGACTGACGCTTGGGATCTTTCTGACGCAGTTGATAGCCCGTGACTCGCCCGCTGTCGTCGGTAATCAGACGATGGCAGAGCAAGGTCGGGAAGCCCAGTTGGCGCATCAACGGCTGGGAGAACTCGTAGAAGGTGTCCGACAGGATCACCACCTGGAAACGCTCGCGCAGCCAGTCGACGAACTCGATGGCGCCGTCCAGCGGCTTTAGCGTGGCGATCACTTCCTGAATGTCGGCGAGTTTCAGGCCGTGCTCGTCGAGGATCCGCAGGCGCTGCTTCATCAGCACGTCGTAGTCGGGAATGTCCCGGGTGGTGGCCCTGAGGGATTCGATCCCGGTTTTTTCGGCGAAGGCGATCCAGATTTCCGGGACCAGCACACCTTCAAGATCCAGACAGGCAATTTCCACAAGACACTCCCATTTGTATTGATTATTGAGTCGAGCGAGCAAAAAGACTGCCGAACTCTAGCGACTCAGGCCTGCCTGCGCAACGCAGAGGATGCCCCGGCCGGCGCAGCTTTTTGTTACCATCGGCCCCATATAGAGCGCCCAGCGCCACCGACCTGTAGGAAGCCGCCCTGATGAGCCCAACGTTCGACGTCGTGGAACTCGCCACGACCTATGCCAACAAATCCGCCCAGGACATCCTGAAGCTCGCGTTTGCCGAGTTCGGCGATGACCTGTGGATATCTTTCAGCGGTGCCGAGGACGTGGTGCTGGTGGACATGGCCTGGAAGCTGAACAAGAACGTCAAGGTGTTCAGCCTCGACACCGGCCGCTTGCACCCCGAGACCTACCGTTTCATCGATCAGGTGCGCGAGCACTACAAGATCGAGATCGAGCTGGTGTCTCCGGACTACACGAAACTCGAACCTTTCGTGAAGGAAAAAGGCCTGTTCAGCTTCTACAAGGACGGCCATGGCGAATGCTGCGGCATCCGCAAGATCGAACCGCTGCGCCGCAAGCTGTCCGGCGTGAAAGCCTGGGCCACCGGCCAGCGTCGGGACCAGAGCCCTGGCACCCGCAGCGCTGTCGCGGTGATGGAGATCGACACTGCGTTCTCCACGCCGGAACGCACCCTGTACAAGTTCAACCCGCTGGCGCAAATGACCAGCGAAGAGATCTGGGGCTACATCCGCATGCTGGAACTGCCTTACAACAGCCTGCATGAACGCGGCTTCATCAGCATCGGCTGCGAACCCTGCACCCGCCCGGTACTGCCGAACCAGCATGAGCGCGAAGGCCGCTGGTGGTGGGAAGAAGCGACGCAGAAGGAATGCGGGTTGCATGCGGGGAATATCATCAGCAAGTCCAAAGCCTGATCCCGAGCCTTGTGATACCCCCCTTCTGTAGGAGCGAGCCTGCTCGCGATGGACGTCAACGATAACGCGTGCTGCCTGAGTGCCCGCGTTATCCAGAGTTTTTCGCGAGCAAGCTCGCTCCTACAAAAATGTGTACACAGGAATGTCACCATCGGTGCCATTTATGTGTGCACTTTTCGTTTCTACGCCCCCAAAAGTTACATCCCCTCGCCTGACGTGCACCGCCATACCCTCCTGAATCCCCTTCGCAAAATAAATACCTGATCAAACAGTCAATTTATATTTTCTATTTTTCAGCAACTTGGCGAAAAGCCATAACAAAACGGAATGAGCAACGCCGTTCATAGATCTTCCGACTGGCATGGATCTGGCTTAAGTGCATACATGTTTTGTATACAATCAATTCAAAACATACACACACTTTAGATCCGCAAGCCTGAAGCGCCCTATCCCGTACAGGCTGCAGATGCCCCGTAACCAATGATATTCGCCACCCGCGACGAAGATTTGTCGAGCAAACGCTCATGCACAGTCATCGCGATGTCGAGCATCAGGAGCCTGCCGGAATGCGTACTAGTCTCTCCAATAACACCATCGCGCTGGATCTACCCTCCTCCCATTCCACCCCTATCGCCGACAATCGAGCGCATCACTGCCCCGTCGTGCTCAGCCCCCGGCTGCACAACAAAGACCTGGCACCGACCAAGGCCGAAGGCCGGCGTTGGGGCCGCTACAGCATCTTCGCCCTGTGGACCAACGATGTTCACAACATTGCCAACTACTCCTTCGCCATCGGTCTGTATGCCCTGGGCCTGGGCGGCTGGCAGATCCTGCTGTCCCTGGGGATCGGGGCGGCGCTGGTGTATTGCTTCATGAACCTGTCCGGCTACATGGGACAAAAGACCGGGGTGCCGTTTCCGGTCATCAGCCGGATCAGTTTCGGCATTCACGGGGCACAGATTCCTGCGTTGATCCGCGCGGTGATCGCCATCGCCTGGTTCGGTATCCAGACGTACCTCGCGTCCGTGGTCTTTCGTGTGTTGTTGACGGCGGTCCATCCCGGGTTCGCCGACTACGACCACAATTCGATCCTGGGTCTATCGACCCTCGGCTGGGTGAGTTTCGTCGCAATCTGGTTCGTGCAGCTGGCGATCCTTGCCTATGGCATGGAGATGGTGCGGCGCTACGAGGCATTTGCCGGCCCGGTGATTCTGCTGACCGTCGCCGCCCTCGCCGCGTGGATGTACACCCAGGCCGACGCGACCATTGCCTGGTCGATCCGCGAACCGCTGACGGGCGGTGAGATGTGGCGCAACATCTTTGCCGGTGGCGCACTGTGGCTGGCGATCTACGGTACGTTGATCCTCAACTTCTGCGACTTCGCCCGCTCTTCGCCCTGCCGCAAGACCATCAAGGTTGGCAATTTCTGGGGCCTGCCAGTGAATATCCTGGTGTTCGCCGCCATCACCGTCCTGCTGTGCGGCGCACAATTCCAGATCAATGGCCGGATCATCGAAAGCCCGACCGAAATCATCGCCTCGATCCCCAACACCTTCTTCCTGGTGCTCGGCTGCCTGGCGTTCCTGATCGTGACCGTGGCGGTGAACATCATGGCCAACTTCGTCGCCCCGGCGTTCGTCCTCAGCAACCTGGCCCCGAAGTACCTGACCTTCCGTCGCGCCGGGCTGATCAGCGCGACCATCGCCGTGCTGATCCTGCCGTGGAACCTCTACAACAGCCCGCTGGTGATCGTGTACTTCCTGTCCGGCCTCGGTGCCCTGCTCGGCCCGTTGTACGGCGTGATCATGGTCGACTACTGGCTGGTGCGAAAAGGCCAGGTCAATGTGCCGCAGCTGTACAGCGAAGACCCCAACGGCGTGTATTACTACAGCCGCGGTGTCAATTTGCGCGCGGTGGCGGCGTTCATTCCTGCAGCGTTGATCGCCATCGTCCTGGCATTGGTACCGGGCTTCCACAGCGTGTCGCCGTTCTCCTGGCTGATCGGTGCCGGGATCGCCGGAATGCTCTACCTGATCATCGCCAAACGCCAACCGCACTATGCCGATGTCAGTGGCGAATCTATCGCAGTCGACAACGTCAGCCATTAATCCTGTCGCGGCCTGGCGTTGTCAGGCCGCAGAACCACCTGCAATAAGGACTCCCCATGCGCATTCTCGTGGTCAACGTCAACACCACCGAATCCATCACCCAGGCCATCGCCCGCTCGGCGCAAGCCGTCGCGTCGCCCGGCACGGAAATCGTCGGCCTCACCCCGCACTTCGGCGCCGACTCCATCGAGGGCAATTTCGAAAGCTACCTGGCCGCCATCGCGGTGATGGACCGGGTGATGTCCTACGACCAGCCCTTCGATGCGGTGATCCAGGCCGGTTATGGCGAACACGGCCGTGAAGGCCTGCAGGAGCTGCTCAACGTGCCGGTGGTGGATATCACCGACGCCGCCGCCAGCACGGCGATGTTCCTCGGTCACGCCTACTCCGTGGTCACCACCCTCGACCGCACCGTGCCGCTGATCGAAGATCGCCTCAAGCTCTCCGGCCTCTGGGATCGCTGCGCCTCGGTGCGGGCCAGTGGTCTGGCCGTGCTGGAACTGGAACACGAGCCGCAGCGCGCACTGGAAGCCATCGTGCATCAGGCCGAACTGGCGGTGACCCAGGACAAGGCCGAAGTGATTTGCCTGGGCTGCGGCGGCATGGCCGGGCTGGACGAGCAGATTCGCCGGCGTACCGGCGTGCCGGTGGTGGATGGCGTGACGGCAGCGGTGACCATTGCCGAATCGCTGGTGCGACTGGGGTTGTCGACTTCGAAGGTGCGGACTTACGCAACGCCGCGGCCGAAAAACATCATTGGCTGGCCGGCGCGGTTTGCCCGGTAGACCGTGGCGCCATTATCGCGAGCAGGCTCGCTCCCACACTGGATCTGCGGCACACATAGAACCTCTGTGGGAGCGAGCCTGCTCGCGAAGGGGGCAACTCGGTCTAGAACCTGGCTCAAACCGCACTGAACCTCTGCCCCAACCCTCGCTCGGCAAACTGCTCGATAATGAAATCGACAAACGCCCGGGGCTTGCCGGGCAGCAGTTTGTGTTCGGCGTAATAGATAGAGGTGTAGCCGTCGTCGATGTACCAGTCCGGCAACACCCGCTGCAACCTGCCCGATTCCAGATAGCCCGCCGCAAACGGCATGCTCACCAGCGCAATGCCCAGCCCCTGCGCGGCCGTGGCGCAGGCCGCCTCGGAATCGCTCATGGTCATCCGTGCCTTTAGCGTCAACGGGCTGTGCTGCTGATTGCGATGGGTCAACTGCCAGGAACGCACCCGACCGGTTTGTGGCGAGCGGATCAGAATTCCGTCGTGATGCTTGAGGTCATCCGGCTCGCTGATCGACGCATGAGCCTCCAGGTAAGCTTGCGAAGCCACCAACACCCGATGCGCCGGGCTCAGCCTGCGCGCCACCACGCCCTGGGGTAATTCGAAGCCGCCGCCGATTGCCGCGTCGAAGCCCTGTCCGATCAGATCGACCTGGCGGTTGTCGAAGTGCCAGTCCGGGTTGATCGCCGGGAATCGCCGCAGAAACTCGCCGAGCATCGGCACAATGTACAAACAGCCAAATACTGTCCCCATGCTGACTTTCAAAGTGCCCGCCGGCTGCCCTCCGGCGCTGGCGAGATTAGCCACGGCATTCTGGATCGTGTGCAGGCTGCCGCTGACTTCGCCGAGAAACAACTGACCAGCCTCAGTCAGGGTCAGGCTGCGGGTGCTGCGCTGAAACAATCTGACGCCCAGGCGTGCCTCGAGTTTGGCGACGCTCTTGCCCACCGCCGCCGGGGTCAGACTCAAGCGTCGCGCCGCTTCGGCAAAGCTGCCGACTTCGGCACTGCGCACAAAACATTCGATACTGCTGAAGGTTTCCATAGTGGCTACTATAAACTTTTGGTTTACACAGACTATCGTAATTATGGTCTACACAGCGTGTAATCCTGAATCGATACTAGGCTCCATCAACCGGGACATCTCGCCTCGGGACTTGGAGATCGACATGACTACTCAGAACCTCAGCGGCAAAGTGGCATTGATACAAGGTGGTTCCCGCGGCATCGGCGCAGCCATCGTCAAGCGCCTCGCCGCTGAAGGCGCGACCGTCGCCTTCACTTATGTCAGCTCGGCGGGCAAGGCCGAAGCACTGCAAGACAGCATCACCGCCAAGGGCGGCAAGGCCCTGGCCATCAAGGCTGACAGCGCCGACGCCGAGGCGATCCGCGGTGCCGTGTCCGCCACGGTAGAAGCCTTCGGTCGTCTGGATATTCTGGTCAACAATGCGGGTGTACTGGCCGTCGCGCCGCTGGCCGAGTTTAAACTCGAAGACTTCGACCAGACCCTGGCCATCAACGTGCGCAGCGTGTTCATCGCCACCCAGGCTGCCGCCAGGCACATGACCGAAGGCGGTCGCATCATCAACATCGGCAGCACCAACGCCGATCGCATGCCCTTCGCCGGCGGCGGCCCGTACGCCATGAGCAAGTCGGCACTGGTCGGCCTGACCAAAGGCCTGGCCCGCGATCTCGGCCCGCAGGGCATCACCATCAATAACGTGCAACCAGGTCCGGTCGACACCGACATGAACCCGGCACACGGTGACTTTGCGGAAAGCCTGATCCCGATGATGGCCGTGGGCCGCTACGGCAAGGCCGAAGAGATCGCCAGCTTCGTCGCCTACCTCGTCGGCCCTGAAGCCGGCTATATCACAGGGGCCAGCCTGAGCATCGACGGTGGCTTCGGCGCCTGAAGCCTGTCAGCCACAACAGTACCTGTGGGAGCGAGCCTGCTCGCGAAGAGGGAGTATCAGACACGTTGATTGCGTCTGATACATCACCTTCGCGAGCAGGCTCGCTCCCACACTTGCCAGTGTCGACCAGTCTTTTTAGCTAGGTCCATTCAAGCGCAGGTAAACCAAAAGCACTCGGCTCGAACGCCTTCAACGTGCGAAGAATGCCATCGGCATGTGCGTACCTGGCGTCGGCCATTGCCGCATCCGGAATTGCAATCGCCGTCATCCCCGCCGCCTTCGCTGCGGTGACACCAAAGGGCGAATCCTCGAACACCAGGCAATCTTCAGGCGCGACGCCCAGACGCCGCGCCGCCGTCAGGAAAATATCCGGTGCCGGTTTGGCCGCACCCACTTCGGGGTCATCGGCGGTGACGATGAAGTCGAACAAGGCGAACCAGTCGCGGTGCAAGGTGGTTTTCTGGCCGAACGACTGACTTGAAGAACTGGTGCCGACAGCAATGGGAATGTTGTTGGCCTTCAGATGCCGTACCAGCTCCTGTGCGCCAGGCATCGCTTGCGCGCCAGGAAAGCGCTCGCGCATCAACGGCTCGCGGATCACCAGAAACTCTTGCGCCGTAATCGGCAAGTCCAGCGCTTCAACCACATAGCGCGCCAGATCGCCCGCGCCCCGACCAATGATGTTCTGTTTGATGCTCCAGTCGAACGTTCGACCGTAACGTGCGGCGATGATAGACGTGACTTCGGTGTAGATACCCTCAGTGTCCAGCAACAAGCCGTCCATATCGAAAATCACGGCCTTGATCGGGCCGAATGCTTTCAGGGGTGCATTCATCGCATCTGATCCGTTTTCCGAGGCATCCAGGGCAGTTCAGGTACGACCTGATGCCCAGATGGATTAAAGGATTCAGCAGCATAACGAGCGCCACCGGATCAGAGCAACGATGAAATCCCGATCAACACTCAATGGCTCTAATTGATCGATGACTTCAGCTCGATAAGACCATCAGATCAATCTTCGTCCTCTTCCTCATCTTCAAAATCAATATTCCCCACATCGCCCGCATCATCAGCATCGTTGAGCGGCACCGTCGCATCGTCCATCAGCGATCCCGGATCTTCATTGCCGGGATCGTTGATAAACGGCCGTTCGCCAGGGTCTTTTTCTTTCTTGCTTTCAGTTTGCGCAGCCATGGCGTGCCTCGCTTAACTAGTGATGTTTATGGTGGTGCTTGTTCGAGTGTTTATGACCGCCACCGGAATGGGAATGGCCGCTGTCACTCCCCAGATCATTGCCGACCGCGCCACCCGCCGCACCGCCAAGACCCGCACCGATGGCCGATCCGGTCGAACCGCCCAGACTGTTACCGACCACCGAACCACCTGCCGCGCCCAAACCACCGCCAACCGCTGCCTCGGTACGACTGTGCTTGGGTGCGCCAATGGCACTACCGGCCGCTCCGCCAACACCCGCACCAATCGCCGCGCCAGTACTGCCGCCCACCTGGCCACCGACAACGTTGCCCAACACCCCACCAAGGCCACCGCCTACCGCGGCATCTCCATTACCTCCCGCCAGCGCCGCTTGGGAGACCAACAATCCAAAAGCAATCGCAGCACACAGGCTTGCGGTTTTATTGCCGTCGGTTTTCGGGTTCATGGTACGCCTCGCATTCTTCAGGGGGTTTGGAGGATTTGAGCCGCTGCGGGGTAAAACGTTCATAAATGAAAAAGCCCGGCATCAAGCCGGGCTTTTTTGAAGTCTGGATCAGTATCAGTGACGCTTGTGACCATTGGCCAGGTTGCTGCCTACGCCGCCGCCCAATGCCCCGCCCAAGCCCGCGCCGATGGTGGCACCGGATTTGCCGCCAAGGCTGTTACCGATCACCGAACCACCGGCCGCACCGACACCGCCACCGATGGCAGCGCTGGTGCGATGACCTTTTTTGGCGGCAACTGCGCTGCCCGCCGCGCCAGCGACGCCTGCGCCAATCGCTGCGCCAGTGCTGCCGCCCATCTTCTGGCCGACCACGTTACCCAATGCGCCACCCAAGCCACCGCCCAGCGCGGCAGTGCCGTCACCAGCCATTGCACCTTGAGCAACCAGAAGCCCCAGAACCAGAGCGGGCAGTGTTAAACGCATGACAAAAACCTCAAACAAAAGGGACACAAAAAAAGGGGGGCGAGATTGAATGCTTTTGCGCGGATAAAGTCCAGCACACCGGTCCAACTTCGCGATTGGCGACGATTGGACAGCATTTTTGGAAAAGGTTTTATGACGGACAAAAAAAAGCCCGCTGGGGAGACGGGCCAGGTGTTGCTTTCTAACGGATGAGTCGAGATTACGGAGGGAACCGTGAAAAGTTTGTGAAAGATCAGCCCCTTGAAAAATTTGTCATACAACCCTTTCAGTCGGGTAAAACCCCGTTCGATGACGGGGTCTACTCGCGTTCGTTTACTTCCTGACCGGTGCTGTCACCTTGGGCAGGAATTTGCCCTTCAGTACCCGGCACGCCCTGGTCTTGATCTTGTCGACCTCTGTCTGGTCCTCGCCGAAACTGGCCACATACTGGGTCTGGCCACACCGCACGCAATTGTTGATCGGAAACTCTGCGTCATCGTCCTCGATATACGGATCAGCCATCTCATCACCCCTTTTCAAAAAGCGGGACCGACACCGGCAAGCCCTTTTGCCGAAAAAATATCGATCGCCAAGGTTTTTGAGACTAGCTGGTCACTAATGGACTTACCGTTCTGATCTCCCCGTGACCGACGAATGGCTTCGCACTTTCACCGCAACTGGACCGCAGTCCCGGTCACAAACACCACGACCATCCCGCCCTTGCCGGCCGGCATGCTGATCTCATAATCAAGCCCGACCACCGCATCCGCCCCAAGCGCCCGTGCCCGCTCCTTGATTTCATCGGTGGCCTGAATGCGCGCTTCCTTCAACGCTCGCTCCAGTGTCTGGGAGCGCCCGCCGAAAAAGTCGCGCATCCCGGCAAACACGTCACGCACGACGTTGATCCCTTGCACCGACTCGGCGCTGACGATGTCCAGGTAGGCCGTAATTTGCCGACCTTCAATGGAATGGGTAGTGGTGGTGATCATTGCTGTTCCTTCCTGTTCAGATTTTCAGCCAGCGCATCGAACGCCGGCAATGTTACGGGATCAGCATCACACCAACCCGCACCAATGCCGGGGTGCCACTTTTCCACTGCTATGCTGATAGCGTCGGTTCTCTACGCTGGAGACGAGCAGCATGACAGCAGAAGGCAATCATTTCCCCTTCACTTTCAAAGCTATTGCCTACTCGACCGGAGGCTTTCTTGTCGCCTTGGTATCTGCCACAAAGCTGCTCGACACTTACTTCGAGTTGACGTTGTTGGCAGATACCAAAAGCCGGCTGCTACGTGCGTGGAGCTGGCTTCTGTTAGAAACGCCAATGCCGAATTGGTCGCTGCTGATGATTGTCGCGGCTTTGATCAGCATTCTGACTGCAGCGATTTACTACTACCGAACCCCTGACGGCGCTCATGGCGAGCTACACGAGATAGAGCGGAAAATTTACAAATCGAACAACCCTCAGTTCCCACAATTGACAGATAACCAAACGCTGCTGATGGAAACTTTGGCCTATCATGCAAACTTCAGAAAAATTGCAAACCTGGACTCGGTTTGCAAACTTGTCTCACTCAGCAAATTGGAAGTTGAAGAAGGTCTAAAGCAACTCCAGGCCAAATGTCTTGTGAAGCAAAAAGTGACACGGGGTACGTTCGGCGCCACCACTTTTGAACTTACCCTGGCAGGTAAGGACTATGCGCTAGAGCGATTCAAGCTCACGTAGTGGAGACACACGGGTCGGCGAAAGGTATGGATCGAAGTGACGGAAGGCGGGATGTAGTGAGCAGTACAATCGAGTCGTACAGCTGAAAAAGAAAAACCCCCGCAAACCATGGATTTGCGAGGGTTCTCAGAATGTGGCGGTGAAGGAGAGATTCGAACTCTCGATACAGTTTCCTGTATACACACTTTCCAGGCGTGCTCCTTAAGCCACTCGGACACTTCACCGTATCTCTTCAAACATGTTCTGTCTGTCGAGGCGCGCTAATGTAGTCGAAAGCTTTTCCGATGGCAAACATTTTTTTCAGAATTTTCATGCGGTTAACGCGATTCGGCGTTTGTGGTCGCTCGAGGCCATGGCAAACCGGCCAATCTCCGGCTTCGCCCCCTCTTCTATATAGAGGGGAATACGCGGCAGGCACGGCGGGCTAAGCCTGGCGGGCGGGTAAAGGGTGACCGGCGGGTCAGTCACGGCGCTTTACCTGGCCTGCGGCGGTGGGTAACGTCTGCCCATCTTTATTGAAAGGAATAGCGTCATGAGTGAGTTGATTTCCTACCATCTCGAAGACGGTATCGCGACCCTGACCTTGAGCAACGGCAAGGTCAATGCCATCTCCCCGGATGTGATTGCCGCGTTCAACGCTGCGCTGGATCAGGCTGTGACTGATCGTGCGGTGGTGATCATTACCGGCCAGCCGGGCATTCTCTCTGGCGGTTATGACTTGAAGGTGATGACCGCCGGCCCTAAAGAAGCCGTGGCACTGGTGACCTCCGGTTCGACACTGGCCCGCCGCCTGCTGTCGCACCCCTTCCCGGTGATCGTTGCATGCCCGGGGCATGCAGTGGCCAAGGGCGCGTTTCTACTGCTGTCCGCTGACTATCGCATCGGTGTTGAGGGCCCGTTCAGCATTGGCCTGAACGAAGTGCAGATCGGCATGACCATGCACCACGCGGGCATTGAGATCGCACGTGACCGCCTGAACAAAGTGGCGCTGCAGCGTTCGGTGGTCAACGGCGAGATGTTCACTCCACAGGGCGCCGTGGCTGCCGGTTTCCTTGATGTCGTGGTGTCGGCTGAAGAACTGCAAGGTGCGGCACTGGCGGCGGCTCGTCAGTTGAAGAAGATCAACATGACCGCGCACAAGAACACCAAATTGAAAGTGCGCAAAGCGCTGCTGGAGGCTCTGGACAACGCGATCATCCAGGATCAGGAGCATTTGGGTTAAGCCCGGATCTGCTACAACGCAAAGCCCGGCCATCGTGTCGGGCTTTTTCATGCATGTCCGTGTTAAACATCTGTAACCGCTCTAGACAGCATCTGACCAATTGATCGGAAACATCAGCACAAACATCGGCTATCTCCCACTACTCTGGCAGCAATTGCCGAAAACAGTGCACATCCGTACACTGCGCCACCTTTTGTCCCGGTGGGGCCTGTAAATGCTGTTCTTGTTGCGTATGTCATTGATGGGCCTGCACTTTATTGTGGCGGGTGTGCTGGGTGTGATTCTCGGCCTGTGCCGGCCGTTCAACCCGGACAACAGCCGTCTGTGCGCACGCCTGTACGCGTGGCCGGCCATGTGTATTTTGCGCTTGCGGGTGAAGGCCGAAGTCGGGCCGCTGATGGATAAACCTGACAGTTGCGTGATCATCGCCAATCACCAGTCCAACTACGACTTGTTTGTGTTTGGCAACGTGGTGCCCCGCCGTACCGTGTGCATCGGCAAAAAGAGCCTGAAATGGGTACCGCTGTTCGGGCAGTTGTTCTGGCTGGCCGGCAACGTGCTGATCGACCGTGGCAATGCGCACAAGGCGCGCCAATCGATGCTGACCACCACCCACACCCTGCAAAACAAGGACACCTCGATCTGGGTCTTCCCGGAGGGCACGCGTAACCTGGGTGAGGACTTGCTGCCCTTCAAGAAAGGCGCCTTCCAGATGGCCATTGCCGCCGGAGTGCCGATCGTGCCGGTGTGTGTCAGCAGTTACGTCAAACACATGCGCTTGAACCGCTGGCGCAGCGGGAAAATCCTGATTCGTTCGTTGCCGGCGATTCCCACCGCCGGACTGAGCCTGGACGACATGCCCATGCTGATTGCCCAGTGCCGCGAGCAGATGCGTGAGTGCATCGATTCGATGGACCGGCAACTGCAAGCTGCCTGAACAAGAAAACCCGCCTGGTGCGGGTTTTCTTTTGCCTGCAAGACTTTACCGGCGAACTCGGCAGATTTAACTGACTCTCAAACACTGCAAGGCTAAGCTGATCAACACAACCATTGCATTTGCTGCCAATTGAAAGCTGCCAATAAGAAGTGAACCACCATCATGGGTAGAGTTGTTGCTGCTGCGGTTTATAGCGCCGGTAAGAGAGTCACCAATATCACCCTCGACGAAGGCGCAGCCTGGGCTGCCAAACCCGGGCACTTTGTCTGGATCGGCCTCGAGGAGCCGAATGCCGAGGAGCTCTACAACCTGCAACGCCAGTTCAACCTGCACGAACTGGCCATTGAAGACGCCCTGGAAAAGCACAGCCGGCCAAAGCTGGAAACCTTCGGCGATGCGCTGTTCATCGTCACGTATTCGCCCATCCGCCATGAAGGCAAGCTTGAGTTCATCGAGACGCACATCTTTGCCGGCAATGGCTACATCATTACTGCACGCAACGGTCACTCGGCGTCCTACGCCCATGTCCGACAACGCTGTGAGGCGCGTCCGCTATTGCTCGAGCATGGGGAAGATTTCGTTCTCTATGCCATCCTCAATTTTGTGATCGAGAACTACCAGCCGATGGGCGAAGTCATTCACGCGGAAATCGATGAACTGGAGCGCAACGTGTTATGCGGTGTGTTGAATGACTACGACATCCAGAAACTGCATGGCCTGCGTCGTGATGTATTGCGCCTGCGTCGTTATGTGGCACCGATGATCGAGATCGGTGAGGAATTGCAGCGGCTGAGTTTCCCGTTTATCGATAAAAACATGCGCCCATACTTTCGCGACGTGCAGATCCATGTAACGCGGCAAATGGAAGACCTGACGACCCTGGCGGATATTGCCAGCCAGACGATTGAGGTCGGGGTGCTGCTGGAGGCCTCTCGCCAGAGCGTGGTGCAACGCAAGTTTGCCGCCTGGGCGGCGATTCTGGCCTTCCCCACGGCGGTGGCGGGGATCTACGGGATGAACTTCCAGAACATGCCGGAGTTGAGCTGGCACTACGGCTATTTCGGCGTGCTGGGATTCATTACGGTGGGTTGTCTGGGGTTGTGGGCGAGCTTCAAGAGATCGGGGTGGTTGTAGGAGCGAGCTCGCTCGCGAAAAACCTGGGAGCACTGCGGGCTGTCAGGTTTGGCGCGTTATCGTTCACGACCATCGCGAGCAGGGCTCGCTCCTGCAGGTTTTAACCAGCTGTTGGCTTGTGCGCGACAAACCGCATCATCCACTCGGCAACCGTGGCGCCGTGGTGTTCCTGCTCCAGGCTCGCAATGCCTTTGCTGTAGACCTGCTCGCCCAGCGCCTCCTGACGAATGTCCAGCAGGGCGCGTGAGTAGTCGTGGATGAACTCCGGATGCCCCTGGAAGCACAGCACCTGGTCGTTGATGTGGTAAGCGGCATACGGGCAGAAATCGCTGGAAGCAATGACCGTAGCGTTCTCCGGCAGCGACGTGACCTGGTCCTGGTGGCTGATCAGCAGCGTCAGCTCTTCGCGCACCGGGCTCATCCACGGCGCCTTGGCGGCGAGTTTGTATTTGTGGGTGCCGACGCCCCAGCCTTGGGTCGCTCGCTCGCTCTTGCCACCGAGCAGCAAGGCCAGCAACTGATGACCAAAGCAGACGCCCAGCAGCTTGTCGCCGCGCTCGTAGCGGGCCAGCAGGTATTTCTTGAGGGTTTCGATCCACGGGTCGGTGCCGAAGGAATCGGCCTTGCTGCCCGTTACCAGGTAGGCGTCGAATGTCAGGTCGTCGCTTGGGTATTCACCCTGCACCACGTTGTAGACCGTGAACTCGGCGGCAATCGGCTGCTGCGAAAACAGGTGTTTGAACATCTGCCCGTAGCCCTGATATTGGTCAACCAATTCCGGACGCAGGTGGTCGGTTTCCAGAATGCAGATGCGTAACGACATAAAAAATACCTGACACGTGATGGGAATAATGCACACCCCAGAGCCTGCCCTGAAACACCGTGACAAGGCAAGCCCCGAAATGCGTCAGCGCGCCCTTAGAATGCCTCCCCTTTGGCGGCCTTTTCCAGCAGCAATGCGGGCGGCGCGAACCGCTCGCCATATTGCCTGGCCAGGTACTGGGCACGGGCGACAAAGTCCTGTACGCCGTACTGGTTGATGAACTGCAGCGCACCGCCGGTCCACGCGGCGAAACCGATGCCGAAGATCGAACCAACGTTGGCGTCCGCCGTCGAGGTCAACACGCCCTCTTCCACACAGCGCACGGTTTCGATGGCCTGCACGAACAGCAGGCGATCTCGCACATCCTTGGGCGAAATCTGCCCGTCGGTTTTCTCGAAGCGGGTTTTCAACTGCGGCCACAGGTGTTTCTGGCCGCCCGCCGGATACTCGTAGAAACCACCCCCGGCAGCCTTGCCCGGACGCTTGTATTCATTGAGCAGCAAGTCAATCACGGCAAATGCCGGATGCTCTCTCAGCGGTTTCCCCTCCGCTTGCAGGTCCTTGGCCGTTTGCAGGCGGATATGGTTCATCAGGCTGAGGGAAACTTCGTCAGAGATCGCCAGCGGCCCAACAGGCATGCCGGCCTTGCGTGCTTCAGTCTCGATCATCGCCGCGTTCACGCCTTCGCCCAGCATGGCAATGCCTTCGTTGGTGAAGGTACCGAACACCCTTGAGGTGAAGAACCCGCGGCTGTCGTTGACCACAATCGGGGTTTTCCTGATTTGCAGGACGTAATCGAACCCGCGGGCCAGGGTTTCGTCGCTGGTATTGGCGCCCTTGATGATTTCCACCAGCGGCATTTTTTCCACAGGGCTGAAAAAATGCAGGCCGATGAACTTGCTCTGATCGGGCACGGCGCACGCCAGGCCGCTGATCGGCAAGGTTGAGGTGTTGGAAGCAATCACCGCGTCTGCGCCGACGACCTTCTGAGCAGCCAACGAGACCTTGGCCTTCAAATCCCGATCCTCGAACACGGCCTCGATGATCAGGTCGCAACCGGCCAGGTCGGCATCGCTTTCGGTGGCTTGAATGCGCGCCAGCACGGTGTCGCGTTGCTCGATGCTCATTTGTCCGCGAGCGACTTGTTTGTCCAGCAGTGCCGCCGAATGCGCCTTGCCCTTGTCCGCAGCGGCGATGTTGATGTCCTTGAGCACCACCTCGATACCAGCCGATGCGCTGACAAACGCAATTCCGGCGCCCATCATCCCGGCGCCGAGCACCCCGACCTTGCGGGTGACATAAGGTGCATAGCCTTGAGGTCGCGACCCGCCGGCATTGATTTCGTTGAGCTGGAACCAGAACGTGCCGATCAGGTTTTTCGACACCTGGCCGGTGGTCAGCTCAGTGAAATAGCGGGTTTCGATCAGGTGCGCCGTGTCGAAATCCACCTGGGCGCCCTCGACCGCCGCACACAGGATCTTTTCCGGTGCGGGCATCGTGCCCTGGGTTTTGTTGCGCAGGATCGACGGTGCGATCGCCAGCATCTGCGCGACTCTCGGGTTAGACGGCGTACCGCCTGGAATCTGGTAGCCCTTCACATCCCAACGTTGTACCGCCGTCGGGTTGGCGAGAATCCATGCCTTCGCCTTGGCCATCAGCTCTTCGGGATCTGCCGCGAGCTCGTCGATCAACCCCGCCTGCAATGCCTGTTGCGGGCGAACTTTCTGGCCTTCGAGCAGATATGGCAGGGCCTTTTCGATTCCGAGCATGCGCACCATGCGCACCACGCCACCGCCGCCCGGCAGCAGGCCGAGAGTAACTTCCGGCAGGCCGAGTTGCACCGACGGGTTGTCCAGCGCCACGCGATGATGGCAGGCCAGGCAGATTTCCCAGCCGCCGCCGAGTGCCGCGCCGTTGATCGCCGCAACCACCGGTTTTCCGAGGGTTTCCAGGGTGCGCAACTGGCCCTTGAGGGTCAACACCATGTCGTAGAAGGCTTTGGCTTCGGGCTTGCCGACCTTGATCAGTTCATTGAGGTCGCCGCCGGCAAAGAAGGTTTTCTTGGCCGAGGTGATGACCACACCGGCGATGCTGTCCTTGTCGGCCACCAGGCGCGCCACGCAGCCGGCCATGGCCTCGCGGTACACCGCGTTCATGGTGTTGGCACTTTGGCCCGGCATGTCGATGGTCAGGACGACGATCTGGTCCTGGCCTTTTTCGTAACGAATGGCTTCGTTCATAACTGGATTCCTTGAAGTCCGGGCTCAGAGGCGTTCGATGATGGTGGCAATGCCCATGCCGCCGCCGACACACAGGGTCGCGAGGCCATAACGCAGGCGTCGGGCTTCCAGTTCATCGAGCAGCGTGCCGAGAATGGCGCAGCCCGTGGCGCCCAGCGGGTGGCCCATGGCAATGGAACCGCCATTGACATTGACCTTGTCCGGGTCGACGGCCATGTCCTTGATGAATTTCAACACCACGGAAGCGAACGCCTCGTTGACCTCGAACAGATCGATGTCTTCGACCCGCAGCCCGGCCTTGGCCAACGCCTTGCGGGTCGCCGGTGCGGGGCCGGTGAGCATGATGGTCGGATCGGTGCTGGTCACTGCCGTGGCGACAATCCGCGCCCGTGGCTGCAGGCCCAGCGCCCGGCCCTTGGCTTCGGAGCCGATGAGCATCAGCGCCGCGCCATCGACGATTCCGGAGCTGTTGCCGGGGGTGTGAACATGATTGATCCGCTCGACATGGCTATAGACCCGCAGCGCGGTGGCATCGAACCCCATCTGCCCCATCATCTCGAAACTCGGCTTGAGCTTGCCCAGGCCTTCGAGGGTCGAATCGGCGCGGATGAACTCATCGTGATCGAGCAGGATGATGCCGTTCTGGTCCTGCACCGGCACCAGCGACTTGCTGAATGAACCGTCGGCCCGCGCCCGCGCAGCCTTTTGCTGGGAATGCAGCGCATAGGCATCGACATCCTGACGACTGAAGCCTTCAAGGGTGGCGATCAGGTCCGCGCCCACGCCCTGTGGCGTGAAGTGACTGTGCAGATTGGTCGCCGGGTCCAGTGCCCAGGCTCCGCCATCGCTGCCCATCGGCACCCGGGACATTGACTCGACACCACCGACCACCACCAGGTCCTCGAAACCTGAGCGCACTTTCATTGCGCCGAGGTTGACCGCTTCCAGCCCCGACGCACAGAAACGGTTGATCTGTACCCCCGCCACGCTGACATCCCAATCGGCCACCTGAGCGGCGGTCTTGGCGATGTCAGAGCCTTGATCGCCAATCGGCGTCACGCAGCCGAGCACCACGTCATCGACCTGGCTGGTGTCCAGCGCCGTGCGCTGTTGCAGCGCGGTGAGCAAACCGGCAACCAGGTCCACCGGTTTGACACTGTGCAAGGCGCCGTCGGCCTTGCCTTTGCCACGGGGCGTGCGTAACGCGTCGAAAATCAATGCTTGGGTCATGACGTCCTCGAACCACAGTGCGGGTGGGTGAATATCGAGTGCTCACTCTTGGCCCGAGCCGCGTTTGATTCAATGACCGCAGCGCTCACAGACATTGACGCTCACGCTCAGACGGACGGTAGTGAGCTACCTGATTTGCCGATTCCGGACACCAAGCTGTCTAGCCAACGGGCGGCAAAGAAGCTGGCAATAGGCCTCATGTCTTTTTTAAAGCGAATCGCAACAACCCCATATGAAATGGATCTAAGCCAAGCGCTGCGCGGGCTCTAAGGTGAACTTGTACGAAGTTGTCGTCGGGTTTTGCCGAGGCGCTCGTCGCTACAGGAAGTGCACCTGCCGTCATGGAGCAATGCAGGCAGGCATCAGGAAATAACAAAAAAGGCGGTCAAGCCATGTTCAAACAATCGAAAGTACGACAAGCCGGGCTCATCCTTTTCGCCACCACACTGTTGTTGATATTGCCGAACCTGACCAAGGTGATCGGTTAGTCACGTCTGTAAGATACGGCGTCACGGTTTTTGAATTGCCACTATCAAAATGTGACTGGCCCGCTACCCGGGCCAGCGTGGCTGTGCCAACCTTGACGGCACTTGCACGACATGGACGGCGATCATTTGAAAAAGCTCATTCTGCTCGGGGCCCTGCTGTTCGGCTCGCCCCTGTATGCCGCACAGCTGAACCTGGAGCTGGGCGCGAACAGTCGCACCTGGCAGACCGAGGAATTGCTCAAGCATCCTCAGCTGCAAACCATCAACATCAGCAACGACGTTTCCTACAAGCAGGACATGAGCTACCGCGCCGTGCCTCTGTCCGCGTTGCTGACCGGCATCAAGCCCGACGACCACCTGCAAGCCGTGGCCCTGGATGGCTTTGCCGCCGAAATGGCCGCAGCGCCGTTGCTCAATACCCAGGGTGCACAGGCTTGGCTGGCGATTGAAGACCCGGCCAAGCCCTGGCCACCGCTATCCGAAGGCAAGCCAGGCGCCGGGCCGTTCTATCTGGTCTGGACCAACCCGCAGGCCGGCAACATCAGCCCCGAACAATGGCCGTTCCAGGTGGCGAGTATCAAACGCCTGGCGCCCGTGGCCCAACGCTTCCCTGCCCTGCTGCCCGATCCGGCGTTGAAGGCGGATGATCCGGTGAACAAGGGTTTTGCGCTGTTCCAGAAGAACTGCCTGGCGTGCCATCGACTTAATGGCGCCGGCGACTCGCAGTTCGGGCCGGACCTGAATATTCCGTATAACCCGACCGAGTATTTCGGCGCGGAATTCCTCAAGCGCTACATCCGCGAACCACAGAGTTTGCGCCAGTGGCCGCAGGCGAAGATGCCAGGGTTCTCGACCGAGGTGTTGCCAGATGGAGACCTGGGGATGCTGGTGGGGTATTTGCAGCATATGGTTGGGCGCAAGGTTAAGCCCTGAAACCGGATCCTGTGTGGGAGCGAGCCTGCTCGCGAAGGCGGTGTGTCAGCGACAAAAGTCCTGACTGAAAAATCGCTTTCGCGAGCAGGCTCGCTCCCACGGGGTTCCGCAGTGTCTCGTCTACTGCTGTTGAACGGAGATCACCGGCGCCGGCGTCGGTGAAACCAGCACCTTGGCGTGCATCTGCTCACACCCGCCGCCCCGGCGCATCCCGCGCACCGGGCAGGCATCCAGGTAATCCAGGCCCACCGCCAGTTTCAGGTGACGTTCCGGCCGGGCCAGTTCGTTGGTCACGTCGAAGCTGTACCAGGCGTCATCCAGCCAGGCCTCGGCCCAGGCGTGGCTGGCCAGGTGTTCGCTGCTCTCGCTGTACAGATACCCCGATACATAACGCGCCGGAATGCCCAGGCTGCGCGTGCAGGCAAGGAATGCATGGGTATGGTCCTGACACACGCCGGAACGCCCGGCAAAGGCCTGGGCCGCGCTGGTGTCCACTTCCGTGGAGCCTGGCGTATAGGTCATATGCTGGTTGAGCCCATGCATCAGATCGATCAACGCCGTGCGATCGCGGCGCTGCTTGCACGCCTTCTCGGCGAACGCACGCAGGGCGGCATCGGCTTCAGTCAAACGGGTGAAGCGCAGAAACGGCAGTGCCGACTGGCTCTCGTGTTCGGCCTCACGCAACTCGTCGATATCGACCTGGCCACGGGCGCCGATGATGATCGCCTCGTGCGGCTCATCCATGGTCAGCACATGCAGGATGTTGCCGAACGGATCGAGTTGCGCCCGCACCGGACGCGGCAGGTCGAGTTGCCAGCTGAGCACGTGCTGGCGCTCGCTGTCGTGGGGAGTCAGTCGCAGGTACTGGATGCTCGCCCGCACCTTGTCTTCGTAGTGATAGGTGGTCTCGTGGCTAATGGAAAGTCTCATGCGGCCTCCAGATAAGAACTGTGTATCGCGTTACCCAACTGGCGCACCAGCGGGATGAACTCGGTCAGCCAGGCGTGCAGGCCTTCTTCGAGAATTTCATGGATGCCGGTGTAACGCAGGCGTGCGTCCATTTCCGCCGCCAGGCGTTGTGCGGGACGACCATTGGCCCCTGGCAATTGCGCAAGGATCTGGTCGATTTCTTCGGTGCAGGCGCGCAGGGATCGCGGTACGTCGGCCCGCAGCAACAGCAGTTCGGCGACATGCCGGGCGCCGGGGGCGTCGCGGTAGATTTCCGTGTAGGCCTCGAACGACGACAACGCCCGCAACAACGCGCTCCATTGGTAATACGCGTGAGCGGTGCCATCGCTCACCGCTTCGGCCTGATCCCCAGCCATTTCGTAGCGGGCATCGAGCAGGCGCAAAGTGTTGTCCGCCCGTTCGATAAAGGTCCCCAGGCGAATGAAGCGAAACGCATCGTTACGCATGATGGTGCCGTAGGACGCGCCCCGGAACAGGTGGGAACGTTCCTTGATCCACTCGCAAAAACGGCTCATGCCGTAGCGACTGAGGCCCTGCTCGGCAATTCCGCGAATTTCCAGCCAGGTGGCGTTGATGTTTTCCCACATGTCGGCGGTGATGCGCCCACGTACCGAATGAGCGCTGGCCCGTGCCGCACCGAGACAGCTGTAGATGCTCGCCGGGTTGGCCGCATCCAGGGCGAAGAAATGCAGCAGCCGTTCGGCATGCAGTTCGCCATGGCGTTCCAGGTAATCGTCCAGGGTGCCGGTGATCAACAGCGGCATGGCCAATTCGTGCAAACCGTCGCCACGACCGTCTTGCGGCATCAGCGACAGCGAATAGCTGATGTCGAGCATCCGTGCGAGGTTTTCCGCCCGCTCCAGGTAACGCGACATCCAATACAAATCCGAGGCAGTTCTACTTAACATGGCAGGCTTCCTTTAATCCTCGACCACCCAGGTGTCCTTGGTTCCGCCCCCCTGGGAGGAGTTGACCACCAGGGAGCCTTCGCGCAGGGCGACACGGGTCAAGCCGCCGGGCACGACCCGGGTTTCACGACCCGACAGGACAAACGGCCGCAAGTCGATATGGCGTGGCGCAATGCCGTTTTCGACAAAGGTCGGACAGGTCGACAGCGACAACGTCGGTTGCGCGATATACGCATGGGGCTTGGCGATGATCCGTGCGCGGAAGGCTTCGATTTCCGCCGCCGTCGCCGCCGGCCCCACCAGCATTCCGTACCCGCCGGAGCCCTGGGTTTCCTTGACCACCAGTTCTGGAAGGTTGGCCAGTACATGGGACAGTTCAGAAGGATTACGGCATTGCCAGGTCGGCACGTTCTTCAGGATCGGCTCCTCATCGAGGTAGAAACGGATCATGTCGGTAACGAACGGATACACCGACTTGTCGTCCGCCACCCCCGTGCCGATGGCATTGGCCAGTACCACGTTGCCGGAGCGGTAGGACGACAGCAGCCCGGGTACGCCGAGCATCGATTCCGGGTTGAAGGCCAGCGGATCGAGGAAAGCGTCGTCGAGGCGACGGTAAATCACGTCGACCGCTTTCGGCCCGTCGGTGGTGCGCATGTAGACCTTGTCGTCGCGCACGAACAGGTCCGCGCCCTCCACCAGTTCCACGCCCATTTCCCGCGCCAGGAACGCATGCTCGAAGAACGCGCTGTTGAAGCGGCCGGGTGTCAGCACCACCACGCTCGGATTGTCGATAGGGCTCGAGCTTTTCAGGGTGTCGAGCAGCAGGTTCGGGTAATGGTCGATGGGCGCGATGCGTTGCGCCGCGAACAGTTCGGGGAACAGGCGCATCATCATCTTGCGGTCTTCAAGCATGTAGCTGACGCCGCTGGGTGTGCGCAGATTGTCTTCGAGCACGTAGTAGGTGCCGTCGCCATCGCGCACCAGGTCGACGCCAGAGATGTGCGAGTAGATATCGCGGTGCAGGTCCAGGCCCTGCATCGCCAACTGGTACTGCTCGTTGGCCAGCACCTGTTCGGCCGGAATGATGCCGGCCTTGATGATGCGCTGCTCGTGATAGAGGTCGGCGAGGAACATGTTCAACGCCTTGACCCGCTGGATGCAGCCGCGCTCGACGACCCGCCATTCACTGGCAGGAATGCTGCGCGGGATGGTGTCGAAGGGAATCAGGCGCTCAGTGCCTTGCTCGTCCCCGTAGAGCGTGAAGGTAATCCCGGCGCGATGAAACAACAGATCGGCCTCGCGTCGCCGTTGTGCCAGAAGCTCGTCAGGCGTCTCGGCCAGCCAACGGGCAAACTCCCGATAATGCGGGCGGACCAGGCCGCCGGCATCGTACATCTCATCAAAACAGGTGCGGATCATGCCGTACTCCTTGTCACTCGGACGTACAGACCTTCGCAAGGCCCGTGCCATCGGCATAAACGCTTAGATTTCAATCGGTTGGATAATCTACACGCACGCACCGCACCAATCCTGTGCGGCAAATGCCCCAACCTGATCGCCCCCGCTTCATTGCAAGGCGTGGTGGTCGCCTATCAGCAGCATAGCCAGAGTTGATTTCACTGCCCGGCTACGGCTCTGGATAATCCGGGCATTCGCTGAAAAGCCCATCGGACTTCCCTTTTAGCCGCCTGCCCAGGCGGCTTTTTTTATCAGTGTTCAATGCCCGCAAATGAAAACGGCCAACCCGAAGGTCAGCCGTCATTGCTGGATGTCACTGCTCATAAGGTTATGCGAGTCGCCCTCGTACCTCCTGTTTCACACCCCAGCCTTCGATGATGCCGCCCAACGGCTCGACCACAGCTTCGAAACCCTGTTCGAAATCGCCGATGCCGTCATAGGTGGCATACATGACTTTGCACAGTTCCAGCGCCCAGGCGCCGTCGTCGCGCACACTGACTTGCGCATTCAGGGATTCACCACGGTGGAAATAACCTGCCGCCCTGCGTGCCCGCTCCTCATCCGGGAAAATGGCGTAGAACTCGATGGGATGAAACCGTGAAAAGTCAAAACCGCCTTCTTTCATGCGGCGCAGCACGCTGCTGCTGATGTCTTCTTGATAGGCTGTGCTCATGAAACGTCCTCCTCAAAACGATGGATAGACTTTCCGTACTCCCTCACCCGCAACCGAACAGCGCGAGCGACGGCAATCGATGTGCCGGCGGGAAACAAGCATGGAGCTGACAAGACCAGACCTTAGCGATCCATTCGCTGATCTCGCTTGCAGAGTAGCCCCAAGATAGAGCCTCTGCCAAGGTCTGGATTTGAATGTGACAGGTGTCGTTCAGATTGGAGCGATATCGAGGATTTGAATGCTGTTCTGGGCCTTGAGTTCCTTGACGCCCGCATCGGTGGTTCGCCCTTCCAGATCGTTCAGGTCCAGGGCGGCAGCAACAGGAAGAAGCCGGGCCTTGATGAGCTTGGCGGCACGCTCGTAGTCCGGACGCTCGGGGCACTCAAAGACTTCGTTGACGGTTTCGCCATGATCATCCACGAAAGTGACTTTCCACTTTTGCATTGGTGCCTCCTCGATAAAACCCATTGATGGGTTCACCTCTATCTCGACCTTGTTAGCTGGCTGATGTTCCGCCGGAGCCAACACATCGACGCATGTGAAAATATCTCCCGACACCCGCGCGCAAACCCTGTGGGAGCAGGCTCCCACAGGGTTTGCGTTTCAGCCAATCAGTCGTTGCTTGGCTTGTTCACTGCCTGCAACACGTATTGCGGCAAAGCGAAGGCACCGATGTGGATTTCTGGATTGTAGTAGCGGGTGATGATGCCGCTGCCCGTGAAGCGCTGTTGCAGGGTTTCGCGGGACAACTTGCGATAAGCGGTATTGGTGGCGCCCCAGGCGAAGGTCATCGAGCCACCGATATAGGTCGGCACGGCGGCCTGGTAGAAGTGCCAGTCCGGGAACAGGCTGCGCAGGCGACCGGCGGTGGTCTTCACTTCTTCGATCTGCATGAACGGCGTGCCGTTCTGGGTCACCAGAATGCCGCCTTCGTTCAGGCAGCGGTGGCAGGCCTGGTAGAAGTTTTCCGAGAACAGCACTTCTCCTGGTCCGATCGGGTCGGTGGAGTCGGAAATGATCACGTCGAACTTTTCGGTGGTGGTGGCAACGAAGCGCATGCCGTCGTCGATCACCAGGTTCAGGCGTGGATCATCGAATGCACCCTTGGAGTGGTTCGGCAGGAATTCCTTGCACATGTCGACCACGGTGCCGTCGATCTCGACCATGGTGATGTGTTCGACACTGCGGTGCTTGGCCACTTCACGCAACATGCCGCCGTCACCACCGCCGATGATCAGCACGCGCCTGGCCGTGCCATGGGCGAGGATCGGTACGTGGGTCAGCATTTCGTGATAAATGAATTCGTCGGCTTCGGTGGTCTGGATCACACCGTCCAGCGCCATCACCCGGCCCATGCGCGGGTTCTCGAAGATCACCAGGTGCTGGTGTTCGGTGCGCACTTCGTGCAGCAGTTTTTCCATGCGAAAACGCTGGCCGTAGCCTTCGTAGAGGGTTTCCAGGTAGTCGCTGGTCGGGGTGTTGCTCATGGGAAGTGCTCCGATGAATGCGGGTGGCAACGGACGGCTACCCGCCCATGATGGCCAATCGATCGTCTCGATTGACCGGGAAAGGCGCGCATTCTACGTCGCCGAACATGACAGGTCGAATATGGGAGCCGGCTTGCTCGCGAAAGCGGTCTGTCAGTCACATATATACTGGATGTGATGCCGCCTTCGCGGGCAAGCCCGCTCCCACAGGTTCGGTGTCGCCTGCTCAGAATTTGACATTGCCCCGCGGCCCGGCGATGGCCCAGATGATCAGTCCCAGCACCGGCAACAGTGCGATCAACAGCACCCAGAGGATTTTCATCCCGGTCTCGGCGCTACTTTTGAATACGTTGATGATGGCCCAGATGTCCAGGACAAAAATGATCAAGGCAACCAGACTGTTGAACGTGGAACCCATGGTGACGCTCCTGAAGAGTGATTTGCCCTCTCAGGATAGACGGTCGTCGCGAGGGCTCCGTTTTATTGACAGTGTTTAGCTATCAGACGTGGATCGCCACTTTCAGGGCTTCCAGTGATGGTGCGGCTGCAATACCGACTTCTGCGCACAATTCCAGCACGCGTGGCACGTCATTGCCGTAGACCAGCACCACCTGCAACTCGTCATCGAGCAACTGGCTGAAGTTCATCAGCGTGTAGCCACCGTTTTCCTTGTTCAGGCTGCTCATCTGCACCTGGATACGGTTGAGCGCGGTCAGGGCTTCGGTCTTGGCCAGTTGCTTGGGCTTGAGATTGAAATCCACACCCGGGCCGAACGAAGCGACGACCTGGGCGAACAGGTCCATGTAGGTGTCAGCCTGGAACAGCACCGTTTCCGGCAGGCTGCCGACCACCACCCACTCACCCAGCGGGATCGGGAAACTGTCGTCGTAGTTGATGTCCGGATTGGCGGTCAGAAACGCCTGTGGATCGGCGTAGGCCTGTGCCGCTTCGTCCGCGATCTTGAGGATTTCGTCTTCGCCCATGCACCCGGAGCTGATTTTGCTGATGAGTTCGACGAGTGCGGCTTTCATGGGGGCGGATCCTGTAGCGAGGGGAATGTTGAGGGCGCGAAGGATAGCGCAATTGTGGACCTGTAGTGAGCGTCCCCTCGCCACAAGGCTCGGCATTAGCCCAGCAGTTTTTCCAGGTGCGCTACGGCATCGGAAGCGCCCATGGTCTTGGCCGCTTCCAGCGCGGTGATGCCATTGGCGTCCTTGGCTTTCGGGTCGGCGCCCTTGCTGATCAGGTAATCGACCACTTCGACGCGGTTGAACATCGCCGCCATCATCAGCGCCGTGCGGCCATCGAAGGACGAACCTTCAACCTGCGCGCCGCCGTCGACCAAGGCCTTGATCACCGCCAGATCGCCCTTGAAGGCGGCGCCGGCAATCGGGCTCTGGCCGTTGTCGTTGCGGATCTCCGGGTCGGCCTTGTGCTCGAGCAGGACTTTTACCGTGTCCACATGACCGTGGTACGCGGCCAGCATCAGCAAGGTGTCGCCCTTGTGGTTACGCAGGTTCGGCGGCAATCCCTTGGTCAGCAGCGCGGCCATCATCGCCGCATCGCCCTCCCGTGCCTTGTTGAATACCTGTTCGGCAAATTCAGCGGCTTCTTCGGGGGTCATCTGGCGGCTTTTGTCTGACATTGGGCACTCCCTTTTCTGTCATTCGTAAAAGCCGACAGTTTCCCGAGCCACCCCGGCACTGTCACTTGTTTTTTCTCATGGGCCGCCATAGCCAGATTCAATAGCGGTACTTGCCGCCTTGAATGTCAGACCACAATTGCTCCGTGACCTGCACATACGTCTGGGTCCCCGGCAGCCAGGCATAGATCGGATCATCCCCGGTTTTACCCGGGTCGAAGGCCTCGTCCTTGAGTCGGGTCTTCTGATACTTGAAAGTCCCGGTGGTTTCCATTTTCACTTTCACCCGCAGGAACAACGGCACCGCATAAGCCGGCATTTGCTCTCGGGCGAAGGCCAGCAGTTCGCTGAAGTCCAGGGTTGCCAGGGATTCGGCGGGGGTAATCGCCGCCATCCCGGCCCGGCCATTGGTGTTGCGGATTTCCACGCCATAGGCCACGGCTTCGGAAATACTCGGGTGTTTCAGGAGGATGTTTTCGACCTCCGTGGTCGACACGTTTTCCCCCTTCCAGCGGTAGGTATCACCCAGGCGGTCGACGAACTGTGCATGACCAAAACCGATATTGCGCAACAGATCGCCGGTGTTGTAGTAGCGGTCGCCCTGCTCGAATACATCATGGAGCACGACCTTGGCGGTTTTCTGCGGATCGGTGTAGCCGTCCAGCGGCGCCTTGTCGTAGATCTTTGCCAGCAACAGCCCCCGCTCGCCCTTGGCGACCTTGCGCATCAGGCCGTTGGCCCCGCGAATCGGCGCGCCGCTGTCGTGGTCGTACGCCACCAGCTCCCAGGACATCAGGGAAAAACCGATGGTGTTGTCGAAATTCAGGATGTTGGTGAACCCGATATTGCCGTCGCTGGCGGCGTACAGCTCACAGATGTGATTTACCGCAAAGCGCGTCTTGAAGGCGTTCCAGGCGCCGGGACGCAGGCCGTTGCCGATCATCTTCCTCACCTCGTGCCGACTGTCGTCGACACTGGCCGGTTGATCGACCAGGTAGCGGCACAGTTCGCCGACATAACCGATGGTGGTCGCCCGGTACTTGCGCACGTCGTTCCAGAACTGGCTGGCGCTGAATTTGCGGCGGATGGCGAACCCGCTGGCACCACTGACGGCTGAACCCCAGCACACGCAAAGTCCCGTGGCGTGGTACAGCGGCAAGGTGCAATAGACGACATCGTCCGGGTGCATGTCCAGGGCGATCATGCCGAAACTCGCCGAGCTGCGCATCCAGCGGCCATGCTTGAACACACCGGCCTTGGGCAGCCCCGTGGTGCCCGAGGTGTAGATATAAAAGCAGGGATCGTCGAAGAAAATCTGCTGGCTGCTGGCCGGGTTGTCGTTGGCGTCATCGAGACTGACGGTCATCAGGTTGATGAAACCTTCAGGCGCGATGCCCGGTTGGCGAGAGGTGTCCTGATCGGCGACGAACCAGGTTCGCGCAGCCTGGATCGACACCCGGTCACGAACCGCCAGGTACGCCGGGACCAACTCCTCACCGACAATGATCGCCACCGGAGACACCAGATTCACACTGTGCACCAGGGTGTCGCGGGTCTGCGAGGTATTGAGCAGCGCACTGACCGCGCCGACCTTGGCCACCGCCAGAATCGTCACCAGCAGTTCCGGGCGGTTCTCGATGAAGACCGCCACCACATCCCCCTTGCCGATGCCTTGGCCGATCAGGTGATGGGCGATGCGGTTGGCCCATTGGTTGACCTCGGAGTAACCGAGCGTCACGTCGCCTTGCAGCAGCGCCGGGCCATCCGGGTTGCGCAACGTGGCTTGCTCGAAACACCAGCCCAAACCACACGCCTGGGTCGGGTCCTTGACGTTGGCGACCTTCATGCCCTTCACCACCCGGGGGATGGCTTTGGCAATGGAAGGCAGCTTGCGGAGCATCATGCCCCAGGTAATCGTGTCGTTCGACGTACGGCTCATGAATGCTCCCGTTCGATGTTTTTTTATTGTCGGGCGGCGATGACTGAGCCCGAAAATACGTCAACGGTTCTTGAGCTGTACACGCGGTTTTTGAAATGTTTTGTATCTACGATCTTGATCCACGATCTTGATCCGCGACGCGCTGCGCGAAGGTGATCCCGTGCACGCCCATTGGTTCCATCGAGTCGCCGACATGCCTGCAAAATGCAGGATGCACGATGGCCATTCATGCAGATTGCACGAAAGCAAAAATCATCAAAAAACGTAACTTATTGATTTTTATCAATATTATTCAGCTGAAATGACTGGCACAAAGGCTGCAACTGTCTCCCCATGCTTGCCATTCAAGTCATCACGGAGCTGAACGACATGAGCCTTATCCAGGAAAAGTTTTCATCCCTGTTCTCCCACTTCGCAGTCACTGCCCAGGACCGCCCTGACGGCGGGATCCTGCTGACCTTGTGCAGCGATGACGGCAGAGAATTCAAGCGCTCGATCTCTTACCAGCAATTGCACAATGGCGACCAATTGATGTGGGTCATCAGTGCGATTCGCCGCGACCTCGCCGAACAGGCCAGTGAGCTGCCGCAGATTTCCCTGCTGCAAAGCCAGCAACGGTTTGCCCTGCCGACTTATCATTCGCTGTAAGAGATGTGGAAAACAACTGTGGGAGCGAGCCTGCTCGCGAAGACGGTGCGTCATTCAACGTTGATGTTGACTGACATGCACTCTTCGCGAGCAGGCTCGCTCCCACAGGTTATACGGCGATTTCCGAGCGGTGTTTAGAAGGCTGAAGGATTTATCCGCGCAAAGCTGTCCACGGTGACATGCCCCGCCAGCTCCCCGCCCTCACGGGCCAGGCCGCAAGTGGCCATACCCGCCGCACGCGCGGCGTCGAGCTCTTCGACGATGTCCGACAAAAACAGAATGTGCTCCGCTTCGACCTGGATCGCCCGGGTGATGTTGGCGTAGGACTGCGCCTCGCGCTTTGGCCCTGACGTCGTATCGAAGTAGCCGCTGAACAGCGGCGTCAAATCCCCCGCCTCCGAGCAGCCGAAGATCAACTTCTGCGCCTGGATCGAGCCCGAGGAATAAACGAACAGTCGATAGCCGCTCTGATGCCATTGCTTGAGCGCTTCGACGGCGTCGGGGTAAACGTGGCCTTTCAATTGTCCGGCCTGATAGCCCTGCTCCCAGACCATCCCCTGCAACGCTTTCAACGGCGTGGCCTTGCGGTCTTCGGCAATCCAGCCCAACAGGATCGCAATAACCCGCTCGACGTCAGCGTTCGGTTCGTTGCTGTCGCGGCGCACGGCAGCCAGTTGTGCTGCCACGTCGGCGCGCTCGGCGTGCTGGCGGACAAACGCCGGCAGGTGTTTGGCGGCATAAGGGAACAGCACGTCGAACACAAAACTCACCGCGCTGGTGGTGCCTTCGATGTCGGTGAGAATCGCTTTGATCGGCATCGACTCAGTCCTCCAGACGCGGGAATTGGCTGGCGATGTCTTCGCCGGTGAAATTGGCCACCCAGCCTTCCGGGTTGTTGAACAGTCGGATCGCGACGAAGTGCGGATGTTCGCCCATGTCGAACCAGTGTTTGGTACCGGCCGGCACCGAGATCAGGTCGTTTTTCTCGCACAGGACCGCGTAGACGTAATCGTCGATGTGCAGGGTAAACAAGCCACGGCCGGCAACGAAAAATCGTACTTCGTCTTCGCCGTGGCGATGTTCGTCGAGGAACTTGGCGCGCAGTTCGGCTTTTTGCGGGTGATCGCTGTTGAGGCTGATCACGTCGACGGTAACGTAACCGCGTTCGGTCATCAGCTTGTCGATCTGCTCCTGGTAGGCAGCAATCACTTCTTCCTGGGTGGCGCCCGGCTGTATCTTCGCCGCTGCTTGCCAGCGGTCGAAACGTACGCCCTGCTCGGCCAGGGTCGAGGCGATGTCTTCGAAATGGGTCAGCACCTTGTTGGGAATTTCAGGGCTGGAGACGTGATAAACGGACAGGCTGCTCATCGTGGCAACTCCTTAACGGTTCATGCGTTACGGTTAAAGAGCGAGCGCGTCTTCAGCTCGCACTCGAACAAAAATTCAAAGGCCTCGATCTGCCGCAGGGCATCGCTCATGCGCGCGCCCCAGGTGTACAGGCCATGACCGCGGATCAGGTAGCCGACGCAATCGGGATGGGTGTCGAGCCAAGGCTGCACCTTGGCGGCCAGGCGCGCAATGTCCTGGTCGTTGTCGAAAATCGGCACGCGCACCCGGGATTCGTGGGTCGTCACGCCGCTGAAGGCTTTCTGCAGTTCGTAGTCTTCGAACTCGATGAAGTCCTGCGGCGTCAGGCGCGACAGCACGGTGGCATTCACCGAGTGGGTGTGCAGCACGGCACCGATCTCCGGGCGCCAGCTGTAGAGCTGGGTGTGCAACAGGGTTTCGGCGGACGGTTTCTTGCCCGGTTCCAGACTGTTGCCGGCAAGGTCAGTGGCGAGCACATCGTCCATGCCGAGTTGCCCCTTGTGCTTGCCGGACACGGTCAGCAAGGCTTCGGTCGGCGACAGGCGCGTCGAGTAATTGCTGCTGGTGGCCGGCGACCAGCCGCGGCCATACAGAAAACGCCCGGCGTCGATGATTTCCTGGGCGAGGTGTTCACGGGTAAGGCTCATGGCCTGTCCTCTTGCATACATGTGGCAATGATAACGGCAGCCGCGACGGCTGCGAGACTGGCAATACTAAAGGTCCATGCCGCGCCGAGGGCGTTCCAGCTGTAGCCGGAATACAACGCGCCCAGTGCACCGCCGGTGCCGGCCAGTGCGGCGTACAGCGCCTGGCCCTGGCCTTGCTGGCGCGCACCGAAGCTACGTTGCACGAAGGAAATGGCAGCGGCGTGAAAGCTGCCGAATGTCGCCGCGTGCAGCACCTGGGCGAACAGCAGCACCCAGAGAAATTCCGCCAGCGAACCGAGCAACAGCCAACGCAACGCCGCCAGCAGAAAACTGGCCATCAGCACCCGGCGCAGCGAGACGCGCGCGAGGATCCGGCTCATGGCCAGAAACATCAGCACCTCAGCCACCACCCCGACCGCCCAGAGCATGCCGATCACGCCACGGTTGTAACCCAATCGCTCAAGGTGCAGGGTCAAAAAGGTGTAATACGGCCCGTGGCTCATCTGCATCAGCGCCACGCAGGCGTAAAACGCCAGCACGCCGGGGCTGCGCAGCTGCTTGAGGAACCCTTCCCCCGCCACCCGGTTGCCCGGCGCCGGTTGGGCATTGGGCACCCACAGGCTGCTGAGCACGATGCCGGCCATGATCAGCACCAGTGCCGCCGGGTAGATGTCCAGGCTGAGCCATTCGAACAGCCGGCCCAGCGCGACCACGGTGATGATGAAACCGATCGAGCCCCACAGGCGAATCTGGCTGTAGCGCGAGGTCTGCCCCTGCAAATGCGCGAGGGTGATGACTTCGAACTGTGGCAACACCGCGTGCCAGAAGAACGCATGCAAGGCCATGACCATCGCCAGCCAGGCGTAGGTCTTGCTGACGAAAATCAGCGAAAAGGTCAGCAGCGTGCACACCGCGCCGAAGCGCACGATGGCCAGCCGCCGGCCGGTGTAGTCGCCCAGCCAGCCCCAGATGTTCGGCGCCACGCAGCGCATCAGCATCGGGATCGCCACCAGCTCGCCAATGCGCGCGGCACTGAATCCGAGGTGATCGAAGTACAGCGCCAGAAACGGCGCTGTCGAACCGAGCAAGGCGAAATAGAACAGATAGAAACTGGAGAGCCGCCAGTACGGGAGCGCCGCAGTCGCCATCAGACGGCTGCGGCTGTGAAGTCAGCCATTCAGAGCTGACCCAGCACCGGCGTGCTCACACGCACATCGGCGTTCTGCCCACGGTGACGCAACAGGTGATCCATCAGCACGATGGCCATCATCGCCTCGGCGATCGGCGTGGCGCGGATGCCGACGCACGGATCGTGACGCCCCTTGGTGATCACTTCCACCGGGTTGCCATGGATATCGATGGAACGGCCCGGCGTGGTGATGCTCGACGTCGGCTTCAGCGCCAGGTGCGCAACGATCGGCTGACCGGAGGAAATACCACCGAGAATGCCGCCCGCGTTGTTGCTGAGGAAACCTTGCGGGGTCATTTCATCGCGATGCTCGGTGCCGCGCTGGGCGACGCTGGCGAAACCGGCGCCGATCTCCACGCCCTTGACCGCGTTGATGCTCATCAGCGCATGGGCCAGTTCGGCATCGAGGCGGTCGAAAATCGGCTCGCCCAGGCCCGGCATCACGCCTTCGGCGACCACGGTGATTTTCGCACCGACCGAATCCTGGTCGCGGCGCAACTGGTCCATGTAGGCTTCCAGTTCCGGCACTTTGTCCGGATCCGGGCTGAAGAAGGCGTTCTGCTCGACCGATTCCCAGGTCTTGAACGGGATTTCAATCGGCCCGAGCTGGCTCATGTAGCCGCGAATGACGATGCCCTGGCTCGCCAGGTATTTTTTTGCAATCGCCCCCGCCGCCACGCGCATCGCCGTTTCACGGGCCGAGCTGCGACCGCCGCCGCGGTAGTCGCGCTCGCCGTACTTGTGGTGGTAGGTGTAATCGGCGTGGGCCGGGCGGAACAGATCCTTGATCGCCGAGTAGTCCTTGGACTTCTGGTCGGTGTTGCGGATCAACAGGCCGATGGCGCAACCGGTGGTGCGGCCTTCGAACACGCCAGAGAGGATTTCGACTTCGTCGGCCTCCTGACGCTGGGTGGTGTGGCGGCTGGTGCCGGGCTTGCGACGGTCGAGGTCACGCTGCAGATCCTCCAGGGATATCTCCAGGCCCGGCGGGCAGCCATCGACAATGGCGACCAACGCCGGACCATGGCTTTCGCCCGCGGTGGTGACAGTGAACAGCTTGCCGTAGGTATTGCCGGACATGCAGGACGCTCCGTGAAATGAACCTGAATACGTAATGCGCGCCAGTATACGCAGGCTACCCAAGTAGTTCATCCTCGAACCTTATGGGTGCCTGTGAGTCCAACCGGCATCTTCTTGATGATGGCGCGATGATGCTGCGAGTTTTAGCCTTGAGCCTTACCCTGATTTCCGGCTTCGCCCAGGCGACCGTCCTGCAACGCCCTATTACCCTGGATACCGGCACCGGCGAGCTTTTCGGCTCGCTGTTGCTGCCAAAATCCGATAACCCGGTACCGGTTGTCCTGATCATTTCCGGCTCTGGCCCTACGGATCGTGACGGCAACAACACCGACGGCGGGCGCAATGACAGCCTCAAGCGCCTGGCCTGGGTACTGGCCAAGCACAACATCGCCAGTGTGCGCTACGACAAACGCGGTGTGGCCGCGAGCCTGGCGGCCACGCCGGACGAACGCAACCTGACGGTGGATGCCTATGTCGCCGACGCCCAAGCCTGGGGCCACAAGCTCAAGACCGATCCGCGTTTCGGCAAGCTGATTGTGCTGGGTCACAGCGAGGGTGCCTTGATCGCCAGCCTCGCAGCGCCCGGCATTGATGCCGACGCGGTGATTTCTGTCTCGGGCAGCGCAAGGCCGGTCGATCAGGTCATCCGCCAGCAACTGGGCAATCGCCTGCCACCGCCGCTGATGCTGCGCAGCAATGAGTTGCTCGACAGCCTCAAGGCCGGGAAACCCGACGACAACGTGCCGCCACCGTTGCAGGCCATTTTCCGTCCGAGCGTACAGCCGTACCTGATTTCCCTGTTCCGCCAGGACCCGGCCGCAGCGTTTGCCAAACTGAAGATGCCGGCGCTGATCATCCAGGGCAGCAACGACATCCAGGTCGGCGTCAATGACGCAAGGCTGCTCAAGGCCGCCAAACCGGATGCCGAACTGGCGCTGATCGAGGGCATGAACCACGTCATGCGCATCGTACCCAACGACGTCAAACGCCAACTGGCCTCCTATAAAGATCCGCAATTGCCGCTGGCGGCGGAACTGGGCTCGCGGATCCTCGGGTTTATTGACGGACTTCGCACCAGTTAAGCGCTGTAGGGGGCGTTCTCAACCAGTTTTCACACCCCCCAGCCCTCCAGTCTTGAAGAAAACGGCCGATAAGCCTTTGTCGCCGCCACATTGGCTGGCGACAAGCTGAGCTTGGACAGGATCTCGCCGTTATGACTGACACCCAGACTTCACCCGACACCACCGCTGAACAAGACGCACCGCCAGCGGTCGAGCTGCCCTGGGCGGACGTCCACGTCGAGCACCACAGGATGCTCCGTCTGGCGCCGTTGCAGACTGACCGCAACACCGGCGGGCGGCCATTGCGCTTTGTCGAGTTCGGCTATGCCGAGCGCAGCGACAAGGAGCGCAGCCTGATGCGCATGAACATCACCCTGCCCGGCCAGCGCGTGCGCAAGGAGCAGAATCATCTGGACGTGTGGGTCAACCATGCCGACAAACGCGTGCATTTCGGCCCGGAAAGCGGCTTGCAGGTTGAACCGCTGAACCGTGGCATCGGCCGATTCCTGGCGGCCCAGGGCATCAACTGGGCGAAGAAACGCTGGCCGACCTACACCGTCGACGGCTTTGACCTGAACAACAAGGATGCGCTGAACGAAGACACCCGCCTGCGCCGCGATCATTTTTTGCGTGTGCACGGTTTCGACGTGGTGTATGCCGATGCCCAGCATTTGAAAGGCAGCGTCAAGCCGGTCCAGATCGGCGACCTTACTGGCGACTGGAACAGCGAAAAACTGCAGGTCGTGGAAATTCTCGAGGCGGCGCAGATGCTCCAGCAAGCCGAGCAGAACCTGGCCGAGCAGGAAGTCAAACTCAAGAAACACGAAGAGAAAGTCAGCAAATACAAACGCGAAGACGCCGGGCTGCGTTTCACCATTACTTGCCTGGTGGCGTTTGCGGTGTTTCAGGCGGGGTTGCTGATCTGGATTGCCACGCATCGGTAATGGCTTGAGAACGAGTCGCCGCCATTCGCGAGCAGGCTCGCTCCCACAGGTTTTGTGAACGCCACAAATCCTCTGTGGGAGCGAGCCTGCTCGCGAAGTTTTTGACAGTCAGACGCGAGAAGCGAACACTGCCTGATGCTCCCGGCACTGCTGCGCGCTCAGCATGAACACACCATGGCCGCCACGCTCGAACTCCAGCCAGGCAAAGTCGACTTCCGGGTACAACGCCTCGACGTGCACCTGGCTGTTGCCCACTTCGACAATCAGCAGGCCCTTCTCGGTCAGATGATCCGCCGCTTCGGCAAGCATGCGCCGCACCAGGTTCAAACCGTCGTCACCGCAGGCCAGGCCCAGTTCCGGTTCGTGCTGGTATTCGTCCGGCATGTCAGCGAAATCTTCGGCATCGACGTAAGGCGGGTTCGACACGATCAAATCGAAACGTTGCCCCGGCAAGCCCTCGAAACCGTCGCCCTGCACCGTGTACACGCGCTCATCGACACCGTGGCGCTCGATGTTCTGGTTAGCCACTTCCAGCGCTTCGAACGACAGGTCTGCCAACACCACCTCGGCATGCTGGAACTCGTAGGCGCAGGCGATGCCGATGCAACCGGAACCGGTGCACAGGTCGAGAATCCGCGCCGGTTCGGCAGCCAGCCACGGCGTAAAACGGTTTTCGATCAGTTCGCCAATGGGTGAACGCGGGATCAGCACGCGCTCATCGACGATGAACGACATGCCGCAGAACCAGGCCTCGCCCAGCAGATACGCCGTCGGAACCCGCTCTTCGATACGGCGCTTGAGCAAGTTCTGCAAGTGGACCAGTTCGTCGTCTTCCAGATTGCAGTCGAGGTAACTGTCGGCGATTTCCCACGGCAGATGCAGCGCGCCCAGCACCAACTGCCGAGCTTCGTCCCAGGCATTGTCGGTGCCATGGCCGAAAAACAGATCCTCCCCATGGAAGCGGCTGACAGCCCAACGGATATGGTCACGCAGGGTGCGAAGGCGGGAAGTGATCACGACGGCAAACTCCAGAAAAATCGACGGGCGATTCTACCAGTCAAACGGCGCCACGACGACGCGGGAAAACTACCGGTTCAAATGTAGGAGTTATCCGTTTTTTCGCCAGGCTATTGAACAAAATGCGACTATTGACAAGGCTACAGGCCAGCAACGACGGCACCTACGATCGTAGCGATTCACAGAACCGCTCAGCCAGAGGACAATGTCGCAAAAGCCCCACTCCAAGGAGCCCCAGAATGTCCGTTCCAAAAACGATGTTTCAACTCAGCGGCCGCGGTTATCCGGCAGCCAAACTGAGTCAAGCGACCCTTATCATCATCGATGCCCAGAAAGAGTATTTGAGCGGGCCGTTGGCCCTCAGCGGCATGGATGAGGCCGTCGCGAACATCAAGCAGTTACTCGCCGCAGCCCGTGCCGCTGGTCGGCCGATCGTGCATGTGCGCCACCTCGGAACGCTCGGTGGAATGTTCAACCCGCAAGGCGTCGGTGGCGAGTTCATTCCGGGCCTGGAGCCACAGAGTGACGAAACCGTCATTGGCAAATTGCTGCCAAGCGCGTTTCACGGCACCGAACTGGCCAAACGCCTGGAAGACCTCGGCGCCCTCGACCTGATCGTCTGTGGCTTCATGAGCCACTCCAGTGTCAGCACCACGGTGCGCGCAGCGAAGAACCTGGGTTTCCGATGCACACTTATTGAAGATGCCTGCGCCACACGCGACTTGCCCTACAAGGGCGGAGTCCTGAGCGCCGCGCACGTTCACCAGACCGAAATGGCGATCATGGGCGACAACTTCGCCACCCTCGCACTGACCTGTGAACTGATCTGATCGACGCTCAATGAGCGGCCTGGTACGCCGCTCATCCGCAAAAACCTCTCGTTTGCCATAATTGTCTTAGCCTCAGGAACATCCCGGTCAACTCCCGGTCGAAGGGCCGATACCCATTGAGGAAGGTCGGAATGAAGTTATCCGATGGTTTTGACGCTCGCCGCTTGCGGCCCAAAGGCCAAAGAAACTGGCGTTTTCGAATCGGCGCGACGTTTGCGGCATTGCTGGCGATGTGCGGCGTGTTGCTCGCCATGGCCGGTACCGCCAGCCTGCTTGGCCACGCACCTGCCCTGGGTGAATTGAACACAAGCCGCACCGGGGCTGCCGTGATCCTGGTCATCGGCCTGTTCGTGCTGTACCTCGGGGTCTGGCTGTGGCGTCGTTGCCGTCGGCGCTCGCGCCAGTCGCAAGAACTGGCCATGTCCCCGCACCTGATGAAAAAACACGACTGAGCCAAGCGTCGCGCGCGTTTTTGTCGCGCCCGATTCGCTTCGAGTTGGGTAAACTGGCCGCCCTTCGCGGAGGCTGACATGCAAGACGACGATTTTTCCCTGTTCAAAAGCGCGATCCAAGGCGTCAAGCCGATCAAGCACGATCGCGCCGAAACCGGCAAACCCAAGGCTGACCGCACGCAGATCGCCAAGCTGCGTCAAGCGGCCACTGTGCGCACCGAATCCACCACCGTCGACGGGCTGTCCGATCAGTTCGTCATCGACGTCGGCCCTGAAGACGATCTGATGTGGGCACGTGATGGTGTGCAGGAGAGCCAGATGCGCAAGCTCAAGACCGGACAGATTCCGTTCGAAGGCAGCCTCGACCTGCACGGCATGAACGTGGAAAAGGCCCGGGAAACCCTCTGGGCGTTCCTGGCCGAGGCAACCCGCTTCGAAATCCGCTGCGTGCGCGTCACCCATGGCAAGGCGGTACGCCTGGACGGCAAGCGCCCGATGATCAAGAGCCACGTCAACACCTGGCTGCGCCAGCATCCACAGGTGCTCGGCTTCACCTCCTGCCAGGCGAAACACGGCGGTGCCGGAGCGGTTTACGTCATGCTCAAACGCACCATGATGGAAGGTCGCGACGAGTAAAGCTGATGCGCCACGCTTGCAGCGTCGTGTCCGCCACCGTACCCTTGCCCTTTGCGTAAAATCCCACAGGTAGTTTCATGTCCCTGGAACAGAATTACACCGCGATCCTTGGCCAACTGGGCGAGGACGTCTCCCGCGAGGGCCTGCTCGACACGCCCAAGCGTGCCGCCAAAGCCATGCAGTACCTCTGCCGCGGCTATGAACAGACACTCGAAGAGGTCACCAACGGTGCCCTGTTCAGCTCCGACAACAGCGAAATGGTGCTGGTCAAGGACATCGAGTTGTACTCGTTGTGCGAACACCACCTGCTGCCGTTCATCGGCAAGGCTCACGTCGCCTACATCCCGAGCGGCAAGGTCCTGGGCCTGTCGAAGGTGGCGCGCATCGTCGACATGTACGCCCGCCGCCTGCAGATCCAGGAAAACCTCAGCCGTCAGATCGCTGAAGCGGTCCAGCAAGTCACCGGCGCCCTGGGCGTTGCCGTGGTGATCGAGGCCAAGCACATGTGCATGATGATGCGCGGCGTGGAAAAGCAGAATTCGTCGATGATCACCTCGGTGATGCTCGGTGAGTTCCGCGAGAATGCAGCCACCCGCAGCGAATTCCTCAGTCTCATCAAGTAATTCGCGGCACGAAGAAAACCGGCGTTCATCGCCGGTTTTTTTTCGCCCGCAAAAAATCAGGTAAGCTGCGCGCCCTTATTCATTTGCACCGTGAGGCTTTCAACGTGTTCGTAAAAGCGCTTCGTGTCGGCCTTGGCCAACTGATCATCTTCATCGACTTCATCACGCGCCCGAGCAAGAAAAAGCGCCCTGCTGCCGCTCAGGCCCAGGTCGAATCCGCCGCCAAGGGCCTGACCCTGTATCAATTCCACGCCTGCCCGTTCTGCGTGAAGACCCGCCGCACCCTGCACCGCCTGAATGTGCCGGTGGCCCTTCGCGATGCGAAGAACAACGAGCAGGATCGCCAGACCTTGCTGGAGCAAGGCGGCAAGATCAAGGTGCCGTGCCTGCGTATCGAAGAGAATGGCCAGACCACGTGGATGTATGAGTCCAAGGTGATCATTGATTATCTGGACAAGCGTTTCGCTGCAGTTTGATGTTGCTGTGGTGGGGCTGATGGCCCTATCGCGAGCAGGCTCGCTCCCACAATAGAACGTTGTTGTGAACAAGATCTGTGCTCAAAACAGCCCCAAAGTGGGAGCGAGCCTGCTCGCGAAGAGGCCCGCCTGGGCACCATAAGTTTCAAAAACAAACCGGCCCTCAAGCCGGTTTGTTTGTTTCTACCCTCCCGTCAGGCTGCTTTTGCGGCCTGGGCGGTGCGCACCACCGCCGCCAATCGCTTGAGCCCCTCATCCTGCCGCGCCGGATCGATATGGCTGAAATTCAACCGCAGATACCCCGGATGGTTATCCGGCTCGGGGAAGAACGGTTCGCCCGGCATGAACGCCACGTCATTGGCCAACGCGGTGTCGAGCAAGGTGCGGGTGTCCTGCGGTTGCTTGAGTTTCAGCCAGAAAAACAGCCCACCCTGCGGCACGTTCCAGTCCGCCAGATCGGAGAAATGCGTGATCAGTGCCGCCTGAAACGCATCCCGACGCCCACGGTAAAAGTCACGCAACTCACTGCGGTGCTGCCGATACCTTTCGCTGCCGATCCATTGCAGTGCCTGCCACTGACCTACCCGATTGGTGTGCAGGTCCGCCGATTGCTTGAGTTTCAACAGATGGGGAAACAGGTCAGGGCTGGCGATCAGAAAGCCGACGCGCAAACCCGGCAGCAGGGTTTTCGACACGGTGCCGGTGTAGATCCAGCTGGCTTTTTTCAAGCGACTGACAATCGGCGTGGCACTGCCGCCGTCGAAGGTCAGTTCGCGGTAAGGCTCGTCTTCGATCAGCGTCACGCCGAATTCATCCAGCAACGCCGCTACCGCATCGCGACTTGATTCGCTGTAACGCACGGCCGATGGATTCTGGAAGGTCGGGATCAGGTAGATGAAGGCCGGGCGGTGGTGTTCCAGGCGAGTACGAAGCTCCACAAGGTTCGGCCCGTCGGCTTCCAGCGGCACGGTCAGGCAATCGGCGCCGAACAGTTGGAAGATTTGCAACGCAGCCAGATAAGTCGGCGCTTCGAGCAGGATCTTGGTGCCCTTGTCGATGTACAGCTTGGCGGCAAGGTCCAGGGTCTGCTGTGAGCCACTGACCACCAGCACCTGACTGGCCTCGCACGGCACACCCAGCGCTCGCGCTTCGTCGGCCAACGCTTCGCGCAGCGCCGGCTCCCCTTCGCTCATGCCGTATTGGCCGATGGACAGCGGCATCCCGGCCCATTCGACCTTCGGCAACATGGCCTCGGCTGGCAGGCCACCGGCAAACGACATCATCTGCGGGCGCTGGGCAGCGGCGAGGATTTCACGGATCAAAGAACTTTTAAGGCGCGAGACACGTTCGGAAAAAGCCATGGGGATCACCGGTAGCGAGGCACGAATAAAATGAGTCAAACTTATTGACCAAAATTACGCTTCGTCGAACGGATACGTCAATATGCTTGACCTTAAAAAACCGCTTTCCCAGCAACAGGCCATGGAAGCGTTTTTCTTCGGCTACCAGGCCTTCACCGCCAAAGCCGATGAAATGCTCGAACGTCGCGGCCTGAGTCGGGTGCACCAACGCATCGTGTTTTTCATCGCCCGCTATCCGAACCTGAGCGTCAAGGAGCTGCTGGCATTGCTCGGGGTGAGCAAGCAGGCGTTGAACATGCCGTTGCGTCAGTTGGTGGAAATGCATCTGGTGGACAGCGTCGCTTCCGAGTCGGACAAGCGTAAGCGACTGCTGGAGCTGACCGAGGACGGCGCTCGTTTCGAACAGTCGTTGCGCCATGAGCAGGTGAAATTGCTGGAGCGGGTGTTCGCCGAGGCTGGGGAGACGGCGGTGAATGGCTGGTTGGCGGTGAACCTGGCACTAGGCGAGAACCAACAAAAAATCTGATACCTCAAAACCTTCGCGAGCAGGCTCGCTCCCACAGGGTAATGCGCTCAACTGTGGGAGCGAGCCTGCTCGCGAAAGCGTCTTTCCAGGCGATATATCCCTAAAGCCAAATATTTCGTCTACAAAATCAAAAACATTATTTGCTTTCTTTGTATACAAAAGCATAATCCACTTCGTGCGAGTTCCTGACCAATAGGTCAACAAATTCGCAAGTACCTCAAAGGGTCGCTGCCACCCTCATGGGTCCGGCCCTGGAAATAACAATAAAACTCTTGAGGAGTACCTCGCTGTGGAAAGCCGCAAATCCGAAGCATCGACGCTGGATCTCTCGCCGCCTTTACGCAATGGCTGGCTGGAGCGCATCTTTAAACTCAGCTTGCATGGCACCACGGTGAAGACCGAGCTGATTGCCGGTCTGACAACCTTCATCACTATGGCTTACATCATTTTCGTCAACCCCAACATCATGGCCGACGCCGGGATCGATCATGGTGCCGCGTTCGTCGCCACCTGCATCGCCGCCGCACTCGGTTGCCTGTTGATGGGCCTGTACGCCAACTGGCCGGTCGGCCTGGCACCGGGCATGGGGCTGAACGCCTTCTTCACCTACACCGTGGTCGGCACCATGGGCTACAACTGGGAAACCGCCCTCGGTGCGGTGTTCGTTTCCGGTGTGTTGTTCATGATCCTGACGTTCTCGCGGATCCGCGAATGGTTGCTCAACAGCATCCCGGTCAGCCTGCGCTTCGCCATGGGCGCCGGCGTGGGGCTGTTCCTGGGGCTGATCGGCCTGAAAACCGCGGGTATCGTCGTCGATAGCCCGGCCACCCTGATCAAGCTCGGCTCCCTGCGCGAACCCGGCCCGCTGCTCGCCGCCGTATGCTTCCTGATGATCGCCATCCTCAGCTATCACAAGGTGTTCGGCGCGATCCTCATCAGCATCATCACCGTGACCCTCGCCGGTTGGGGCCTTGGGCTGGTGCACTACGAGGGCATCATGTCGGCCCCGCCGAGCCTGGCTCCGACCTTTATGGCCATGAACGTCGCCGGCGTGTTCAACGTCAGCATGATCAGCGTGGTCCTGGCGTTCCTTTTCGTGCACATGTTCGACACCGCCGGCACCTTGATGGGGGTTGCCCAGCGCGCCAACCTGGTAGGCGCTGATGGCCGGATCGAAAACCTTTCCCGCGCCATGAAAGCCGACAGTGCTTCCAGCGTATTCGGCGCAGTGGTGGGTGTTCCGCCAGTGACAAGCTACGTGGAAAGTGCTGCCGGTGTGGCCGCTGGTGGTCGGACTGGTCTTACCGCAGTCACCGTCGGTGTGCTATTTATTGCGGCAATGTTTTTCGCACCACTGGCCGGCATGATTCCTGCCTATGCCACCGCTGGCGCACTGATTTATGTGGCAATGCTGATGATGGGCGGCATGGCCCACATCGAATGGGACGAAGCGACCGACAGCATTCCGGCGATCGTCACCGCAATCATGATGCCCCTGACCTTCTCGGTCGCCGACGGTATCGCGCTGGGCTTCATCACCTATGTGGCGCTGAAGGCCGGCACCGGCAAGTACAAGGAAATCTCGGTCAGCCTGTGGGTGCTCTGCGCGATCTTCATCGCCAAGTTCATCTTCTTGTAAATCACAGGCTGTACAGGCTTGAAAACAGCCTCACCCCGTCGGGTGGGGCTTTTGTGCAAATGGAGGAAAGTGATGAATCTGGAAACCTGGCTGCTGTTCAGCGGCGCTGCGCTGATAGTGATCCTGATCCCGGGGCCGCTGTCGTTGCTGATGATCAGCAACAGTCTGAATTACGGCCTGCGCCGCTCTTACCCGGCCTTTCTTGGCGGCGTATCGGCCTCGATCTGCCTGTTGAGCGCTTCGGCGTTGGGCCTGGGTGCGTTGTTGCTGGCTTCGGAACAGCTGTTCAGTGCCCTGAAGATTCTTGGCGCGCTTTACCTGTTCTACCTCGCCTGGCAGAGCTGGCAGCAGTCGCGCCAGCCGTCCCACGGCGCTGAAGTGCCACAGGCAGCAGCGGTGCCACGCTTTCGTGCACTGTTCGGGCGTGCGTTCATGCTGGGCGCGAGCAACCCGAAAGACATTCTGTTCTTCGCCGCCTTCCTGCCGCAGTTCCTGAGTGCCGAACAGCCGTTCCTGCCGCAACTGTTGGTGATGATTGCGACCTGGACCCTGCTCGACCTGCTGTGCAAATTGGCCTATGGCCTCGGCGCCCATGGTGCGGCGCGGTATCTGCGCAGCGGCAAGGGGCAGAGCTGGTTCAATAGGGTGAGTGCGGGCTTGTTCAGTGGTGCGGGGGCTGCGTCCCTTCTGAGCCGCTAACAGCTGTAGGAGCGAGCTTGCTCGCGATGGTCGTCAACGATAACGCGTGCGTTCTGGATCAGCGCGGCGTACCGGAGATCATCGCGAGCAAGCTCGCTCCTACAGGGGATTTGTGAGCGCCGCAGATCCGACGATGGCGTCAGACCAGGCGCAGCATTTTTCAAGACGAAAAAAAGCCCGCAGTGTGAGCGGGCGAAAGACCAAAGAAGCTATATGCGCAGTCGCTTCCAGGGTGCAGCAGCTGCTTGGGGGATCAGCTGCCGCGGTATGTCGAATAGCTGTAAGGCGAAATCAGCAGCGGCACGTGGTAGTGATCCTGCTCGGCAGAGATGCCGAAACGCAGCACTACGACATCCAGGAAGGCAGGCTCCGGCAGCTTGACGCCACGGGCGCGGTAGTAATCGCCGGCATGAAACTGAACCTGATAGACCCCGGTGCGGTAGTCATCGCCTTGCAGCAGCGGTGCATCGACACGGCCATCGCTGTTGGTAACTGCAGTGGCGACCAATTCCAGCTGCGAACCTTCAACGCGGTACAACTCGACCTTGATCGAGCTGCCCGGGCAACCGTGTGCTGCGTCTAAAACGTGTGTAGTCAAACGTCCCATTGATTCTGCGCGCCTGCCTGCGTGGAGCAGTCAGACTTCGCGCCTCCCGAAGTCAGTTGAAAAGGAGACCGCACCGATTCTGAACACGAAAAGCTGCGGCGAGCGATTGATTAAGACACTTTCCATAAAAATTGTACACAATAAAAACGACATTTTTCGCTTAACCCCCGCCACCAGCGTATTTGGCATCGATTTCCGGCCAAACCGTACAGCCTATGCCCCCCTCAGCAAATTACTGACCAGTCAGGCAGATTTCTTGCAGGCTCACGCCAATCGCAGTAAAAGATGACCGCCGGTGAAAAATGCGAAAATTCAGGCTTACAAAGTGAATATAAAGTTGTATACAATCAGCCCATCGCTGTGACGCAAGCCTGCCACCCATTTTTCAGCTGCGTCGCACCCACCGTCATCATCGAACAAGAAGGAAGCCCGCAGTGAGCGCTGACTACCCACGCGAACTGGTCGGTTACGGCAGTAACCCTCCGCACCCACACTGGCCGGGCAATGCCCGCATTGCCCTGTCGTTCGTACTCAATTACGAAGAAGGTGGCGAGCGCAACATCCTGCACGGCGACAAAGAGTCCGAAGCGTTCCTCTCGGAAATGGTTTCTGCCCAACCGCTGCAAGGCGCGCGCAACATGAGCATGGAGTCCCTTTACGAGTATGGCAGCCGTGCCGGTGTATGGCGGATCCTCAAGCTGTTCAAGGAATTCGACATTCCGCTGACCATCTTCGCCGTGGCCATGGCCGCCCAGCGTCACCCGGACGTGATCCGCGCCATGGTCGATGCCGGCCACGAGATCTGCAGCCACGGCTACCGCTGGATCGACTACCAGTACATGGATGAGGCCCAGGAACGCGAGCACATGCTCGAAGCGATCCGCATCCTCACCGAAATCACCGGTGAACGCCCGCTGGGCTGGTACACCGGCCGCACCGGCCCGAACACCCGTCGCCTGGTGATGGAAGAAGGTGGTTTCCTCTACGACAGCGACACCTACGACGATGACCTGCCCTACTGGGAACCGAACAACCCGACCGGCAAGCCACACCTGGTGATCCCGTACACCCTGGACACCAACGACATGCGCTTCACCCAGGTACAGGGTTTCAACAAGGGCGACGACTTCTTCGAATACCTCAAGGATGCGTTCGACGTGCTCTACGCCGAAGGCGCCGAAGCACCGAAAATGCTGTCGATCGGCCTGCACTGCCGCCTGATCGGCCGTCCGGCGCGTCTGGCTTCGCTCAAGCGCTTTATCGAATACGCTAAAAGTCATGAACAGGTGTGGTTCAGCCGTCGCGTCGACATCGCGCGCCACTGGCAGGAAACCCACCCGTACCAAGGGGCTGCCAAATGAGCACCTTTCAAACCGTCAAACCGTCGACCCTGAGCCGCGATGCTTTCGTCGCCGCTTTCGCCGACATCTACGAACATTCGCCATGGGTGGCCGAGAAGGCCTTCGACCTGGGCCAGGACGCTTCGATCGACCAGATCGAAACCCTGCACCAGCGCATGAGCGACATCCTGTTGAGCGCCGATCACACCAGTCAGCTGGCCCTGATCAACGCTCACCCGGACCTGGCTGGCAAAGCCGCCGTCCAGGGCCAGCTGACCGAAGCCAGCACCCATGAACAGGCTGGCGCCGGTATTCACCAATGCACGGCCGAAGAGTTCCAGCGCTTCACCGAGCTGAACGACGCCTACAAGGCCAAGTTCAAGTTTCCCTTCATCATGGCGGTAAAAGGCAGCAACCGGCATCAGATCCTCGCAGCGTTCGAAACGCGCATCCACAACCCGGTCGACACCGAGTTCAAGTGCGCGCTGGCGCAGATCAACAAGATCGCCCTGTTCCGATTACTGACCCTATAGCAAGCCTGGCCCCGGCGGATTCAAGAACGCCGAAACCGCCCGGGGCCTGGCAAGCATCCCAAGCCACTTATTTAAAGGCAGACAAGAAGAATGAAAGCTTACGCCGTACCTTTCGAGAAGTTCGTCAACCTGGCCGATGCCCGCCTGGGCACCAAAATCATCTCGGTCACCGATGACTGGTTCGCAGACGCCAACCGTCTGTTCCAACCGACCCCGGCCGTATGGAAGGAGGGCGTGTTCGATGACAACGGCAAGTGGATGGACGGCTGGGAATCGCGTCGCAAGCGCTTCGAAGGCTTCGACAGCGCAGTGATTCGCCTGGGCGTGCCAGGTTCGATCAAGGGCGTCGACATCGACACTTCATTCTTCACCGGCAACTTCCCGCCATCGGCCTCCCTGGAAGCCTGCTTCCTGGCCTCGGGCGAACCGGACGAAAACACCCAGTGGGTTGAAGTGCTGTCGGCCGTCGAGCTGCAAGGCAACAGCCACCACTACCACGAAATCAACAACGACCAGGCCTTCAGCCACCTGCGCTTCAACATCTACCCGGATGGCGGCGTGGCCCGTCTGCGCGTGTACGGCGTGCCGTTCCGCGACTGGTCGGCCATCGGCGACAACGAACAGGTCGACCTGGCCGCAGCCCTCAACGGTGGTCGCGCCCTCGCCTGCTCCGACGAACACTTCGGCCGCATGAGCAACATCCTCAACCCGGGCCGTGGCATCAACATGGGCGACGGCTGGGAAACCGCGCGTCGTCGCACGCCGGGCAATGACTGGGTCATCGTCGCGCTGGGCCATGCCGGTGAAGTCGAGAAAGTCATCGTCGACACCCTGCACTTCAAGGGCAACTACCCGGACAGCTGCTCGATCCAGGGCGCCTTCGTCAAGGGCGGTACCGACAGCCAGATCGAAACCCAGTCGCTGTTCTGGCGCGAACTGCTGCCAAGCCAGAAGCTGGAAATGCACGCCGAACACACCTTCGCCGAGCAGATCAAGGCACTGGGCCCGATCACCCACATCCGCCTGAACGTGTTCCCGGATGGTGGTGTGAGCCGCCTGCGCGTTTTGGGCAAGGTCGCGAAGTAAGCGGTGCGGCCATTCGCGAGCAGGCTCGCTCCCACAAGGGTACGCGGTCGAAATGTGGGAGCGAGCCTGCTCGCGAAGACAATAGAACAGACAACAACGAATTCGGATAAGAAGAACAGCATGCGCACACTGACGATTGAACCGCTGACCAAAGAAGCCTTCGCCCCTTTCGGTGACGTGATCGAAACCGACGGCAGCGATCACTTCATGATCAACAACGGTTCGACCATGCGCTTCCACAAACTGGCGACGGTGGAAACCGCCACGCCAGAGGACAAGGCGATCATCAGCATTTTCCGCGCCGACGCGCAGGACATGCCGCTAACCGTCAGCATGCTGGAGCGTCATCCGCTGGGCAGCCAGGCTTTCATTCCGCTGCTCGGCAACCCCTTTCTGATCGTGGTCGCGCCACTTGGCGATGCACCTGTATCAGGCTTGGTCCGCGCCTTCGTCACCAACGGCAGGCAGGGCATCAATTACCATCGCGGCGTCTGGCACCACCCGGTGCTGACGATCGAAAAGCGGGATGACTTCCTGGTGGTTGATCGCAGTGGCACAGGCAATAACTGCGATGAGCATTTTTTCAAAGAGGATGAGCGTTTGATCCTCGCCCCCCACCAATAAGAGAAGGTCCGATCACTCGACAACAGAGTGACGGGCGAGAGGTAAAGACTGTGGAAGCACATCTGTTGGAATGGCTGAACCTGAGCGTGCGCTGGGTTCACATGATTACTGGCGTGGCCTGGATCGGTGCGTCGTTCTATTTCGTCTGGCTGGAAAACAACCTCAATCGGGTCAACCCGAAAAGCGGTCTGGCGGGCGATTTGTGGGCAATCCACGGTGGCGGTATCTACCACCTGGAAAAATACAAACTGGCGCCACCGACCATGCCGGACAACCTGCACTGGTTCAAATGGGAAGCCTACTTCACCTGGATGTCGGGTATCGCGCTGCTGTGCGTGGTGTTCTACTCCAACCCGACGCTCTACCTGCTGGCTCCGGGCAGCACCCTGAGCGGTCCGGAAGGCGTGGCCATTGGTATCGGCTCGCTGTTCATCGGCTGGTTCATCTACTCCTTCCTGTGCGACTCGGCCCTGGGCAAACGCCCTGCCCTGCTGGGTTTCATCCTGTTCGTACTGATCATCGGCGCGGCCTACGGCTTCAGCAAAGTGTTCAGCGGTCGGGGTGCGTACCTGCACGTCGGTGCGATCATCGGCACCATTATGGTCGGCAACGTGTTCCGCATCATCATGCCGGCGCAGCGTGCACTGGTAGCAGCGATCGCCGAGAACCGCACGCCGGATCCGGCGCTGCCGGCCAAAGGCCTGCTGCGTTCGCGCCACAACAACTACTTCACCTTGCCAGTGCTGTTCATCATGATCAGCAACCACTTCCCGAGCACCTACGGCAGCCAGTACAACTGGTTGATCCTGGCCGGGATCGCGGTACTGGCGGTGTTGGTGCGTCACTACTTCAACACCCGTCACGACAGCCACAAGTTTGCCTGGACCCTGCCTGTGGCAGCCGTCGGCATGATCAGCCTGGCTTACGTTACCGGCCCTGCGCCGTTGAACAGCCCGGAAGTGGCCAAGGCGCCAGCGAAGATCGAATACCAGCCACTGCCGGAAACAGCCGTGGGTGGTGGTTTGAAACCCGCTGAAGCCAAACCTGCCGAAGCGCCTGCAGCTGCACCGGCGCAGGCCTCCAACGCCGGCCCGGGCTTCGACAAGGTACACAGCGTGATCCAGGAACGTTGCGCCGTCTGCCATTCGGCCAAGCCGACCAGTCCGCTGTTCAGTGCGGCCCCTGCCGGTGTGATGTTCGACACCCCCGAGCAGATCCGCCAGAACGCGGCGCGCATCCAGGCGCAAGCCGTCACCAGCCAGATCATGCCACTGGGTAACATCACGCAGATGACCCAGCAGGAACGTGACCTGATCGGTGCCTGGATTGTTCAGGGTGCTCCGACCAACTAAGTAAAAAGCTTCGCGAGCAGGCTCGCTCCCACAGGTTTTGCATAGCTTGTGTGGGAGCGAGCCTGCTCGCGAATGGCCGCACCGCGGTCAATCTGATGCACAAAAACACAAGAATAAAAAAGATCCGAGGTGTTGCATGTCCGAGCTATCCGCAGCGCGCATCCCCGACGCACCCGCCATTCAGCGTTTGCCCCTTTTGCAACTGATCCTGGTTGGCCTGCAACACGTTCTGCTGATGTACGGCGGAGCCATCGCAGTGCCGCTGATCATCGGACAGGCCGCTGGCCTGAGTCGTGAAGAAATCGCCTTCCTGATCAACGCCGACCTGCTGGTGGCTGGTATCGCCACCATCGTCCAGTCCCTCGGCATCGGCCCCATGGGCATTCGCATGCCAGTGATGATGGGCGCCAGTTTCGCCGCCGTCGGCAGCATGGTCGCCATGGCCGGCATGCCCGGTATCGGCCTGCAGGGGATCTTCGGCGCCACCATCGCCGCCGGGTTCTTCGGCATGCTCATCGCCCCGTTCATGTCCAAAGTCGTGCGCTTCTTCCCGCCGCTGGTGACCGGCACGGTCATCACCTCGATCGGCTTGTCGCTGTTCCCCGTGGCCGTGAACTGGGCCGGCGGTGGTGCTGACGCCACTCAATTCGGCTCCCCCATCTACCTGACCATTGCCGCACTGGTGCTGGGTACCATTTTGCTGGTGCACCGTTTCATGCGCGGTTTCTGGGTCAATATTTCCGTACTGATCGGCATGTGCCTGGGCTACGTACTCTGCGGCCTGCTCGGCATGGTCGACCTCAGTGGCATGGCTCAGGCACCGTGGCTGCAATTCGTCACCCCGCTGCATTTCGGCATGCCGAAATTCGAACTGGCACCGATCCTGTCGATGTGCCTGGTGGTAGTGATCATCTTCGTCGAGTCCACCGGGATGTTCATCGCGCTGGGCAAGATCACCGGCCAGGAAGTCTGCCCACGGATGCTGCGTCGCGGCTTGCTGTGCGATGCCGGCGCTTCGTTCTTCGCCGGCTTCTTCAACACCTTCACCCACTCTTCCTTTGCCCAGAACATCGGCCTGGTGCAGATGACCGGCGTGCGTTGCCGTTCGGTGACCATCGTTGCCGGCGGGTTGCTGATCGTGCTGAGCCTGCTGCCCAAAGCCGCGTTCCTGGTGGCCTCGATTCCTCCGGCAGTACTGGGTGGCGCAGCGATTGCGATGTTCGGCATGGTCGCCGCCACCGGGATCAAGATTCTCCAGGAAGCCGACATCGGTGACCGTCGCAACCAGTTGCTGGTGGCGGTGAGCATCGGCATGGGGCTGATCCCGGTAGTACGCCCGGAGTTTTTCGCCCACCTGCCCGTGTGGATGAGCCCGATCACCCACAGCGGCATCGCCATGGCCACCCTCAGCGCGCTGGCGCTGAACCTGCTGTTCAACATCCTTGGCGGCGCTGAACGCGCATCCGCCAACGACTGCCACGCCCACTAAGACATAAACGCCCCCCCTCTGTAGGAGCGAGCCTGCTCGCGATGAACCCGAGAACACCGCGTTTATCCAGATAACACGCGTAATCGTTGACGACCATCGCGAGCAGGCTCGCTCCTACAGGGTTTGGGGCTGCCTGCGCCACAGAAAAATAAAAACAAGAGGGAGCAACAGATGATTCGGACACAAACCAACCTGCTGTTGTGTGGTGGCCTGCTGGCCGCGAGTCAGGCCATGGCCGGCGATTTGCTGCTGTGGCAGACCAACAGCCTGAGCTACCTGTACGGCAAGGATTTCGTGGTCAACCCGCACATCCAGCAGACGATCACTTTCGAACATGCCGACCGCTGGAAGTACGGCGACAACTTCATGTTCATCGACAGCACTTACTACAACGGCGACAAAGACCGGAACAAAGGCGTTCACGCCTATTACGGCGAGTTCAGCCCGCGTCTCTCCTTCGGCAAGATCCTCGACCGCCGTTTCGAATTCGGCCCGGTCAAGGACGTGCTGCTGGCCATGACCTACGAGAACGGCGAAGACGACACCGAGGCCTACCTGATCGGCCCTGGCTTCGACCTTGCGGTACCGGGCTTCAATTTTTTCACCTTGAACTTCTATTACCGTCAGACCGAAGGCTCGCGCCCCGGCGACGATGTCTGGCAAATCACGCCGGCCTGGTCCTACATCCTGCCATTAGGCAACTCGAACCTGTTGATCGACGGCTACATCGACTGGGTGGTGGATAACGACCAGAACTCACATGGCACTTATCACGCCAACCTGCACTTCAACCCGCAGATCAAGTACGACCTGGGCAAGGCCCTGGGCTGGCGGGAGAAACAGGTGTACGCCGGCGTCGAGTACAGCTACTGGAAAGACAAGTACGGCATCGAAAACAGCTCCCGTTTCGACACCAATGAAAACACCACCAGCCTGCTGGTGAAGGTGCATTTCTGATGCTGCCCCGCAACCGCGCCCCAAACCTGTCGTCGGTGCGTCGTTGCGGAGCACTTGAGACCTGGCCGAGGAGTCAGTATTCTCCGCGGCCGCCCGAATCCGGTTTAAAAAAAAGCCCGGATTTAAAACCTGACCAGCAGGCCAACTTATCCCGGCGCTGGCAGGTACCAAGGCACCCCAAAACCCCTCTCAATCGACTGCTCTTGAGCCGCCGAACGGGAGTTTTTTTGCTTTTTGAAAGCCTTGGCCCAGCTCTTGCCAACCGCACTGAAGCTGACCGAACGGATGATTTTTTTACAGCTACAGAACAGGCGCCACACCAGAGCGCCGACCTTAAAAAAATAACGTGGAACCACCTACTTTTTGGGAGCAACCGAATGAAACGTACGTGCACTAGCCTGATGCTGGCGGGATCGATGCTGGCCGGGGGCCAGGCCATGGCCGGCGATTTGCTGCAGTGGCAGAACAATAGCCTGACCTACCTGTATGGCAAGGACTTCCAGGTCAACCCGCGCATCCAGCAGACGGTGACCTTCGAACACGCCGACGGCTGGAAGTACGGCGACAACTTCTTCTTCATCGACAAAATCTTCTACAACGGCAAGGAAGACGCCTTCGCGGGCAAGAACACCCACTACGGCGAGTTCAGCCCGCGCCTGTCGTTCAACAAGATCTTCGACCAGAAGTTCGAGTTCGGCCCGATCAAGGACGTGCTGCTGGCCATGACCTATGAATTCGGCGAGGACGACACCGAGTCCTACCTGATCGGTCCGGGCTTCGACCTGGCCATCCCGGGCTTCGACTACTTCCAGTTGAACTTCTACAACCGTCACACCGAAGGCGACCGCCCGGGCGACAACATCTGGCAGGTCACGCCGGTCTGGTCCTACACCATCCCGGTGGGTGGCTCGGACGTGCTGATCGACGGCTTCATGGACTGGGTCGTCGACAATGATGTGAACAAAAAAGGCGAATACCACGCCAACTTGCACTTCAATCCACAGGTCAAATACGACCTGGGCAAGGCGTTGAACCTGGGTGCCAAGCAGTTGTACGTCGGTGTCGAGTACGACTACTGGAAAAACAAGTACGGGATTGAAGACAGCCAGGGCTTCAAGACTGATCAGAGCGTGACCAGCTTCCTGGTGAAGGTTCATTTCTGACGTCAAAACCGGGTCTGATTGCCACTTGGCGGTGTGAAATCGCCAAGTGGCACCCTTACCACTCACTTAAGAGTAATAATGTTGCAATAGCAGATTCGAGGAGCCACCCAGCCTGCTTTTCAACTGTTCGAAATTTACGGTAGTGCCAGTACGAAAATCGAAGACATTATTCGGTAATACACTCTCCACGCCAGATGAGCCTCGCGTCACTTTTGGAGGTTCAACCTCTTTCATCGATACATGTACATAACTCTGGTCTTTACCTTTAACAAAGACATCTACAACGCCGACAGAGATAATCTCAAACGCTGCTGCAGGCATTACAACGGACTCAGCTTCATTAATGCGATCTTTGACTCGTAATGCATCAGGCGCAATTGGTTTTGGACTGAAATGTTCAGCGATCTCAAAAATCACCGATGTTTCATCAAAATAAATAGCGCTTTCATTAAGACCCGCAAATTCGGCAGCGATGTAAGGGTTTTCAGTAAGCGAAGTAAAGTCAGTATTAATTAAAACAGAGCCGGGACCGAGGTTGCCCTGCCTGAAAAACTCTCCTGATGTTCCTCGTCCTCCTGAACCACCCCGATAGAGAGGTACAACACCGGTATGCGGGAGAGCGTTAACAATTTTTGTCAACGCACTAACACGAGCGATATCATTTGACGCCACAAAAAATAAAGAAAAAGGTGGCCCAGTCAGCATTCCATGCTCTCTGCCATACCTTAAGTAATCATTTACCATCAAATTCGAATCGTAAGCATAAGCCCTAAAATAATCCCGACGCATACTACTTGGCTTGACATCAAAAGCATTATAAACAGACTCTTGACGCTCCATCGCGACACGCCCTGCATTGACTTTCATATCCTCCCAGTTTCCATTTTTTGTGAGAAATTCGTTTATCCCCTTCCTCACCAACCCACCGAGATCCGCATTAGCAATAGGATCATTCGCAACAAAGATAAAAAAATTTACACCGTCAATATTTCCCGCAGGATCCGCACTCACCCAGCGCTGCAACCAAGGTGCGTAGTACCTATAGCCATAATAGTAAAGGCCCGTCGCATCCCGCTCTTTACCCGAATAACGAATCGTCTTGTATTCAGCCTCGATTTCGCGGGAGCCACACCACAACGCAGTCCCGCCAAACGGGTAGTAAACCTCCCGACTCAGCAGCGCTCCCAGTTCATCCAGCTCCAGCGTGCAGCTATTCAAATGATCACTCAAGCAATAACGCAGTTGGTCGTTGCGTACACCTTTGGGCCGCCTCTCAACCCAGTGCAAGGCCCGCACATGGCTAAGCCCCGCCTCGACACTCAGCACATGCCGCTCTTCGCCGGTAGCCGTATCACGATGGATTTCCAGCCCCGGCAAGTAACGAACTTCAGCACGCAGCGTGCGACGAGCCGTCGAGATGAGTCGGACCTTTCTCAGTCGATGCCCGGGACTGTCGTAGACATAACATTCGCTATCGTCAGGCCCGTCCTCCCGCCGGACCATCGTCACGCGACTCAACTGGTTGCGAAAGTCCCAACTCATATTCTGGCCGCGCAGCAGTTCCAGTTGATTACCGTTGGCATCAAAGCCACCCGCCAGATTGCCTTCATCCGCAACGCTGCGATTGCTGGCGGTCGAGGTAAACATCTCGAACGTCTCCACGCCGCTGTGATGACGGGATTGCAGATTCCCGGCAGCGTCGTAATTGAAGGTCTGGGTGTAATTGCGCAACTGGTTGGGGTCCAGCGGCGTGGCCTGCCAGGCTGGTAATGCCGGACCATAATCGGGCCGACTCACTTCCCGGCCGGTTGCTTCGATCAGCTGATAGAGGCTGTCATAGCGATAGCGGTTGATCGGGTCGATCCGTTGATGATTGAAATAGCGCGTCAACGCCACCTTGTCTTCGATACTTGAAATATTGCCGACCGGATCGTATTCATACTCGAGGTTTTGCAATGGTTGGTCATTGCGGGACAGCAACTGCAGCAAACGCCCATCTTCATCGGCGTAGCGAGCGGTGGTGGTAACGCCGTTTCCGGCCCGTTCGCTTTCAACCCTGCCGAAGGCGTCGTAGCGGATTTCACTGACGAGCAAATGCGGGCTTTCTGCAGAACCCGCCAACTTCAATCGAACGTCAAGTAACTGACCGGCCCGGTCGTAAGCGAAAAACCTGGAGTTGTCCATCGCGTCGGCCTGAGCGTACATCTCCCCCAACGGACCGTATCGCTGAGCCGTCGTGAACACCTCTGTCTCCAGCCAGCGCTCACGCTCCACGACATTGGACGGCCAGTCTGGTGGATCAAGGGTGAGCAAAAACCGGGTCTGCTCCGCCAATGCGACAGTGCCCACGCCGTACTCACTCAGGATGCGTGTGCCAGCCGGATGATCATGACGGACCAGTTGGCCGCACTGGTTATGAACCGCAAACTCATCTGCCCCACTACCATAAGCAAAACACTCGGCGACACGCGGCGAGTCATCCTCCATCTGCTCCGTCACAGTTGTCGGACGCTGAAGCTCATCGTACTCAGTGTGGCGCTCGCTCCCGCGACCGTCCCAGAATGACCGTGCCATACCGGCCTGATCCAGCAAGCTCAGTTGCCATCCGGCATCGACGCTGTCCACCAGCAAAGGCTGACTGCGTAAATCATAGATCGTTGCAAGATTCGGCTTCGGCGCCGTTCCCCATAATCGTGGGTCCCAGGCAGCCACCAGTCTTCCGGCAGCGTCCAGGTGATTGCGGGTGATGCGAGTCTCAATGCTCGGGTTCAGCGGATGACGACAATACGCGATACTGCGTACAGCCAAACCGCGCGAATCCACCACTGACACGCTCGGTGTGTGAGCATCAATCCATTGCGCAGCCGCCATCTTCGAACCCTCCGCCAATGGGGTTCAATCTGATGGAATAACTTGAGCACATCTACTGTCAGATCTGACAGTTCAAACGGTCTCAGCCACCGGGATTCCCAGAAACCGGCACAACTCCCCGCGCTTGGCCAACGCATCCCGCCGCCCCAGTTCGATCAACTCGCTGCAATACCCCGCCTCGAACAGCAGGTAACTCAAAACCCCTGCCCCACTGGTCTTGGTCGCGCCCGGCCCGCGCAGAAACAGGCGCAATGCGGGTGGCAATTCCTGGCGATGTCGCGCAGCGATCTCATCGATCGGCTGGCTCGGTGAAATCACCAGCACGTCCACCGGCGCCACGCCCAAGGCGCGGGTCGGCGTACCGTCGGGCATCAAGCGACTGAACTGGTTCAGGCGCTGCAACAACTCGATATCGCTTTCCAGGCTATCAATGAACGTACTGTTGAGCATGTGCCCGCCAATCTGCGCCAGGGTGGGTTGTTGCCCGGTGTAAGCGCGTTGCAGTGGCTGCTCCGGATCGAAACCACGCGGGTTGCCGCTGACGCCCACCACCAGCACGCGACTGGCGCCCAGGTGCAGTGCCGGACTGATCGGCGCCGACTGACGCACCGCGCCATCACCAAAATATTCTTCACCAATTTTCACCGGGGCGAACAGCAGCGGTATGGCCGAACTGGCGAGCAGGTGTTCAACGGACAATTGAGTGGGGACGCCGATGCGCCGATGGCGCAACCAGGCATCGATCTTGCCGCCGCCCTGATAGAAGGTGACTGCCTGGCCGGACTCATAGCCGAAGGCCGTGACCGCCACCGCGTGCAATTGCTTCTGTGCGATTGCTTCGGTGATGCCACTCATATGCAGCTTGTCGTTGAGCAGATGGCGCAGCGGAGAACTGTTGAGCAAGGCCACCGGCATGTGTTTACCGATGCCGAGCAAACTGTGGCTGACAAAGCGGCTGGCCTGGCGGATCACCCCGGGCCAATCGCTGCGCAACACCAGATGACTGCGAAAACCCTGCCAGAAGGCCGTCAGGCGTTCGATGGCGTTACGAAAGTCCATTGCCCCGCTGGCGAGGCTGACCGCGTTGATCGCACCTGCCGAGGTGCCGACGATCACCGGAAACGGATTGCTCGCCCCCGGCGGCAGCAATTCGGCAATCGCCGCCAACACACCGACCTGATAGGCCGCCCGAGCCCCGCCGCCGGAAAGAATCAACCCTGTAACCGGTTCGCCTGGACTCATGCACAACTCTCCATGGTGCTTGATGGGATTTTCCATTCCCCTGTAGGAGCGAGCCTGCTCGCGATGGTCGTGATAACGCCGCTGGGTGTCAGGTGCCCCGCGTTATCGTTGACCACCATCGCGAGCAGGCTCGCTCCTACAGGGGATCGTTGTTCAACCGCGTTTGGCGTACAGCTTCGGCTCGCCCGGTGGACGGCTCTTGAAGCGGCGGTGGGCCCACAGGTATTGCTCAGGATGATCGCGCAGCACACTTTCGATCCACTGGTTGATGCGCAGGCAGTCGGCTTCCTCGGTTTCGCCGGGGAAGCCTTCGAGCGGCGCATGGATCACCAGGCGATAACCGCTGCCGTCCGCCAGACGCTCCTGGGTGAACGGCACCACCAACGCCTTGCCCAGCCGTGCAAACTTGCTGGTGGCGGTGACAGTCGCGGCCTGAATGCCGAACAGCGGCACGAAGATGCTTTGCTTGGCGCCATAGTCCTGATCCGGTGCGTACCAGATCGCGCGGCCCGAGCGCAGCAATTTGAGCATGCCGCGCACGTCTTCGCGTTCCACCGCCAGCGAATCGAGGTTGTGCCGCTCGCGGCCCTGGCGCTGGATGTAGTCGAACAAGGGGTTCTTGTGCTCGCGGTACATGCCGTCGATGGTGTGTTGCTGGCCGAGCAGTGCCGCACCGATTTCCAGGGTGGTGAAATGCAGGGCCATCAGGATCACGCCCTTGCCTTCGCGCTGGGCCTGCTGCAGATACTCCAGCCCTTCAACGTGAGCGAGAGCCGCCAGGCGCTTGCGCGACCACCACCAGCTCATCGCCATCTCAAAAAAAGCGATGCCGGTGGAGGCGAAGTTTTCCTTGAGCAGGCGTTTGCGTTCGGCGGCGGTTTTTTCAGGAAAACACAGTTCCAGATTGCGCTGGGCAATGCGCCGTCTGTCGCCGGCCACGCGATACATCAATGCGCCCAGTGCGCGACCGATCCGCAGCAGTGCCGGATACGGCAACTGGACGATCAGCCACAACAGCCCCAGGCCACACCACAGCGGCCAGAAACGTGGAGATAGAAATGCTTTTCGAAAACGCGGGCGGTCCATTAATGCTTCCGGAATGACAATGGCCGCGCATTCTACATCGTTCGACCCGGCTTGCGGCCTGCGGGCGTTCTCGTTATAAGTCTCGGCACTTTTAGTGACAAGTCGTTGTATGCCGACCATGAGCCAAACCGAACCGCTAGACCAAGATCCCGTGTTCCAGTTGAAGGGCAGCATGCTGGCCATTACGGTGCTGGAACTGGCCCGTAACGACCTCGAAAGCCTTGATCGGCAACTGGCCGCCAAGGTCGCCCAGGCGCCCAACTTCTTCAGCAACGCGCCGCTGGTACTGGCCCTGGACAAACTCCCGGCCAACGAAGGCGCTATCGATCTGCCGGGGCTGATGCGTATCTGCCGCCAGCATGGCCTGCGTACCCTGGCGATCCGTGCCAGTCGCATCGAAGACATTGCCGCCGCCATCGCGGTCGACCTGCCGGTGCTGCCGCCGTCCGGTGCCCGGGAGCGTCCACTGGACCTGAGCGAAGGTGAACCGAAGAAAAAACCGGAAAAACCGCCCGAGCCGACGATCAAGCCGACGAAAATCATCACCTCGCCGGTACGTGGTGGCCAGCAGATTTATGCCCAGGGCAGCGACCTGGTGGTGATTTCCTCGGTCAGCCCGGGGGCGGAACTTCTCGCCGATGGCAACATCCATGTATACGGCCCGATGCGCGGTCGCGTGTTGGCCGGCGTCAAGGGCGACACCAAGGCGCGGATTTTCTGTCAGCAAATGAGTGCTGAACTGATTTCCATCGCCGGGCATTACAAGGTTTCCGAAGATCTGCGCCGCGATCCTCTATGGGGGTCGGGTGTGCAGGTCAGCCTGTCCGGCGACGTGTTGAACATCATTCGGCTTTAACGGATACTGCCGCATTTTCAAGCATCTCTAAAACGTAGCGAAAACGGCTCAAACGAAGTAGGAAAAAGGCCGAAAGCAGTGTTTACCGGGGGTAAATGCCGCTCAAAACCGGATTCCAGCCAAGGCTGTCCGACTGCAGTAGTTTTTCAGGAGATGTTTTTCAGGGGCTGGAAAGTCCTTTTTCCTTAGGGGTGAAACACCTTGGCCAAGATTCTCGTGGTTACATCCGGCAAGGGTGGTGTGGGTAAGACCACCACCAGCGCCGCTATCGGTACCGGCCTCGCTCTGCGCGGTCACAAAACAGTTATCGTCGACTTCGACGTGGGCTTGCGTAACCTCGACCTGATCATGGGTTGCGAGCGCCGCGTGGTGTATGACTTCGTCAACGTGGTCAACGGCGAAGCCAACCTGCAACAGGCCCTGATCAAAGACAAGCGCCTGGAAAACCTCTACGTGCTGGCCGCCAGCCAGACCCGCGACAAAGACGCGCTGACCGTCGAAGGCGTGGAAAAAGTCCTGATGCAACTCAAGGAAGACTTTGAGTTCGTGGTCTGCGACTCCCCGGCGGGCATCGAAAAAGGCGCCCACCTGGCCATGTACTTCGCCGATGAAGCGATCGTCGTGACCAACCCGGAAGTCTCCTCGGTACGTGACTCGGACCGCATGCTCGGCCTGCTGGCCAGCAAGTCCCGTCGTGCCGAACGCGGCGAAGACCCGATCAAGGAACACCTGCTGATTACCCGTTACCACCCGGAGCGTGTGAGCAAAGGCGAAATGCTCGGCGTAGAAGACGTCAAGGAAATCCTTTCGGTGACCCTGCTCGGCGTGATCCCTGAATCCCAGGCGGTGCTCAAGGCATCCAACCAGGGCGTTCCGGTGATTCTCGACGACCAGAGCGATGCCGGCCAGGCCTACAGCGATACCGTTGACCGCCTGCTGGGCAAGACCGTGGATCATCGATTCCTCGATGTACAGAAGAAGGGATTCTTCGAGCGCCTGTTTGGAGGCAACTAAGCAATGAACCTTTTTGACTTCTTTCGTGCCAACAAAAAGCAAAGCACCGCGTCGGTAGCGAAAGAGCGTCTACAGATCATCGTGGCGCACGAACGCGGCCAACGCAGCACCCCGGACTACCTGCCGGCCTTGCAGAAGGAACTGGTCGAGGTGATCCGCAAGTACGTCAACATCGGGTCCGATGACGTGCATGTCGCACTGGAAAGCCAGGGCAGCTGCTCGATTCTGGAACTCAATATCACCCTGCCTGATCGCTGAGTCGATCCGGCAGGAGCCACGGCGGTTCAGGCCCCACGCGCGACTGCGGGGGGCCTGAACCGCCGTTGGCGTTTGTTACGAGGCTGTTTTAATGCCGTTGTCCAACGTCCACATCATCCATCAGGACGCCGCCGTACTGGTGGTGAACAAACCGACCCTGTTGCTCTCCGTCCCTGGTCGGGCCGATGACAACAAGGACTGCCTTATTACCCGCCTGCAGGAAAACGGCTACCCGGAAGCGCGAATCGTCCATCGGCTGGACTGGGAAACCTCCGGCATCATCCTGCTGGCCCGCGATCCGGATACGCACCGTGAACTGTCCCGGCAATTTCACGACCGCGAAACCGAAAAGGCCTACACCGCCCTGTGCTGGGGTCAGCCGGAACTGGACAGTGGCAGCATCGACCTGCCCCTGCGCTACGACCCACCAACCAAGCCACGGCATGTGGTCGATCACGAATTCGGCAAACATGCGCTGACTTTCTGGCGGGTACTGGAACGTTGCGGCGACTGGTGCCGCGTCGAGCTGACACCGATCACCGGCCGCTCCCACCAGTTGCGCGTGCACATGCTCTCGATCGGTCACCCGCTGCTGGGCGACGGGCTGTATGCCCATGAGCAGGCACTGGCGGCCTGGCCGCGCCTGTGCCTGCACGCGAGCATGCTCACGTTCACCCATCCCCAGACCGGCGAACGCCTGCGCTTCGAGTGCCCGGCACCGTTCTGAACGCAACGCACTCCCCCCTGTAGGAGCGAGCTTGCTCGCGATGATCCCAAAAACGCCGCGGGGCGCCAGGCTTCCCGCGTTATCGTTGACGACCATCGCGAGCAAGCTCGCTCCTACAGGGTGGGGCGCCACTCCACCCGCACGTCACCGCCAATTCTCTGACCAATACGTTAAACTGGCGCCATTGCTGTCTGGAGCTACTTTATGCGCGAAGAGTTGAACCAAGGCCTGATCGATTTCCTCAAGGCCTCCCCTACCCCGTTCCACGCCACCGCCAGCCTTGTAAAGCGCCTGGAAGCGGCGGGTTATCAGCGCCTCGACGAACGCGAGCCGTGGAATACCGAAACCAACGGTCGCTACTACGTCACCCGCAACGACTCTTCGATTGTCGCGATCAAGATGGGCCGCCACTCGCCGCTGCACGGCGGCATTCGCCTGGTCGGCGCCCATACCGACAGCCCTTGCCTGCGGGTCAAGCCGCAACCGGAACTGCAACGCCAGGGCTTCTGGCAATTGGGCGTCGAAGTGTATGGCGGTGCGCTGCTGGCGCCGTGGTTCGACCGCGACCTGTCGCTGGCAGGCCGTGTAACCTTCCGGCGTGATGGCAAGGTCGAGAGCCAGTTGATCGACTTCAAGGCTCCGGTCGCGATCATTCCGAACCTGGCGATTCACCTCAACCGCGAAGCCAACATGGGTTGGGCCATCAACGCCCAGACCGAACTGCCGCCGATCCTCGCGCAATTTGCCGGTGACGAGCGCGTGGACTTTCGCGCGGTGCTCACCGACCAACTCGCCCGCGAACACGGCCTGAACGCGGACGTGGTGCTCGATTACGAGCTGAGCTTCTACGACACCCAAAGCGCTGCGGTCATTGGCTTGCATGGCGACTTCATCGCCGGTGCGCGCCTGGACAACCTGCTGTCGTGCTACGCCGGCCTGCAAGCGCTGCTGACGGCCGACACCGACGAAACCTGCGTGCTGGTGTGCAACGATCACGAAGAGGTGGGTTCCTGCTCGGCCTGCGGCGCCGACGGCCCGATGCTTGAGCAGACCTTGCGTCGCCTGCTGCCCGAAGGCGATGAGTTCGTACGCACCATTCAGAAATCCCTGCTGGTTTCGGCCGACAACGCCCACGGCGTGCATCCCAACTACGCCGACAAGCACGATGCCAACCACGGCCCGAAACTCAACGCCGGTCCGGTGATCAAGGTCAACAGCAACCAGCGCTACGCCACCAACAGCGAAACCGCCGGGTTCTTCCGTCACCTGTGCATGGCTGAAGAAGTGCCGGTGCAAAGCTTCGTGGTGCGCAGCGACATGGGTTGTGGTTCGACCATCGGCCCGATCACCGCCAGCCACCTGGGTGTGCGCACCGTGGACATCGGCCTGCCGACGTTCGCCATGCACTCGATCCGCGAACTGTGCGGCAGCCATGACCTGGCGCACCTGGTCAAGGTGCTGAGCGCGTTCTATACCTGCCGCGATTTGCCGTAAGCACCGCAACACCCTGTGTAGGAGCGAGCTCGCTCGCGATGGACGTGAACGATGACGTGGGTTGCCTGGATAATCGCGGCGCCCTGAAGTCCATCGCGAGCAAGCTCGCTCCTACAGACAGACAACACCGTGCAAAAAGCTGCCTAGACTTCCAGTATTCCTTCGACAAGGCTGTCACCATGATTTCGATGTCTACCTTTCACGCCATGCTCATCCCGATTCTTGCCGGGATGCTCATGCTCGCCGTCGGCTTCAACTTTCGCGATAAAAATGCCGGTGTGTTTGTCATGTGGATCGGCATGCTGACCATCCTCGCGACTGTGATCATCAAGATCCTTGCCAAACTCAACGAATAATTCATCGCCCTTGGCTCGCATTGATTTTGACGGGCTCGTACACTCGGTCGATCCGCTCCTTGCGAGGTTGACCGCCTAGTGTTCGCTCGTCTTTTTGCCCTCCCGTGTATTTTCCTTGTCTGCCTGATGACGCTGCTGTCAGTGGCGCCTGCCCAGGCGGCCGGCCTGCCAAGCCTGCTCGGCAGCCAGGCCAAGACCCAGCCCGAAGCACAGGAGCCGCTGGGGCAATCCCTGGACGAAGTGATCAAGTCGCTGGAAAACGATCAGCAACGCACCAGGCTGCTGGCCGACCTGAAAAAGCTCCGTGACGCCACCAAAAAGGCCCAGCCGACGACCGAAGAAGGTGTGCTGGGCCTGATCGGCGGAACCCTGACCAATATCGAGAAGAAGTTATCCGGCGACGACAGTCCGCTCACGCGCTGGTCCAGTGAGTTCGATCAGGCCAGGGAGGAACTGGTGGCACTGGCGTTGCCGGCCAACGAATGGCTGCCGATGCTGTTTGCCTTCGCCATGATCCTGGTGGTCTGGAGCCTGCTGGCCGCCGCCCTGATCTGGATCAGCCACCGCGTGCGGATGCGCTTCGGCCTGCCTGAAGAACTGCCGCAACACCCCCGGGCCCTGGACATGTTGCGCTTCGCCTTGCGCAAACTCGGGCCATGGCTGATCGCTCTGGTGATCACCGTCTACATGAGCTATGCCCTGCCCTCGTCCCTGGGCAAAAGCCTGGCCATGGTACTGGCCTATGCGTTGGTGGTCGGTACCTGCTTCTCGGCCATCTGCGTAATTGCCTTTTCCCTGCTCGACGGCCCGCACCGCCACCGCGCCCTGTACATCCTGCGGCACCAGGCGTTCCGGCCACTGTGGCTGATCGGCAGCTTTGCCGCGTTTGGCGAAGCGCTGAGCGACCCGCAACTGGTCGTCAGCCTCGGCAGCCATCTGGCCCATACCGCCGCGACTGTCGCCAATGTCCTGGCAGCACTCTCCACGGGGCGCTTCATCCTGCGTTTTCGCCGGCCGATCGCCCACCTGATCCGCAACCAGCCGCTGTCCCGACGCCTGACCCGTCGCGCCCTCAACGACACCCTGTCGATTCTCGGCACCTTCTGGTACGTGCCGGCGCTGGTGTTGGTGGCCATCTCGCTGTTCGCGACGTTCATTTCCGCCGGCGACACCAGCACCGCCCTGCGCCAGTCGCTGATCTGCACCGTTTTGCTGGTGTTGTGCATGGTCATCAACGGCCTGGTACGCCGCCACGCCCTCAAGCCGCAGCACGGCATCCGGCGCTACGCGGTGTATTCGGAACGGCTGAAAAACTTCTTCTACACCATCGTCCACCTGCTGGTGTGGCTGGGCTTTATCGAACTCGGCCTGCGGGTCTGGGGCATGTCGTTGATCCGCTTTACCGAAGGCGACGGCCATGAAATCAGCGTCAAACTGTTCAGCCTCGCCGGCACGCTGCTGTTCGCCTGGCTGATCTGGATTCTCAGCGACACCGCCGTGCATCACGCGCTGACCCGCTCACGCAAAGGCCTGGCCAATGCCCGCGCACAGACGATGATGCCGCTGATCCGCAACGTGCTGTTCGTGGCCATTTTCATCGTTGCGTTGATCGTTGCCCTGGCGAACATGGGCATGAACGTCACGCCACTGCTGGCCGGTGCCGGTGTCATCGGCCTGGCCATCGGCTTTGGTGCGCAGTCGCTGGTCGCCGACCTGATTACCGGGTTGTTCATCATCATCGAAGACTCCCTGGCCATCGACGACTACGTGGATGTCGGCGGCCACCTCGGTACGGTCGAAGGCCTGACCATCCGCACCGTGCGGCTGCGGGACATCGATGGCATCGTCCACACCATTCCGTTCAGCGAAATCAAAAGCATCAAGAACTACTCCCGGGAATTCGGCTACGCAATCTTCCGGGTCGCGGTGCCGGCCAGCATGGACATCGACAACGCGATCAAGCTGATGCGCGAAGTCGGCCAGAAAATGCGCACCGACCCGCTGCAACGGCGCAACATCTGGTCGCCACTGGAGTTTCAGGGAGTGGAAAGCTTCGAGTCGGGCAACGCGATCCTGCGCGCCCGTTTCAAGACCGCGCCAATCAAGCAGTGGGAAGTGTCGCGAGCGTTCAACCTGTCGCTGAAACGGCATATGGATGAAGCCGGGCTGGACCTGGCGACACCGCGGATGAGTATCCAGGTGATTACCGCGGGTGGTGCACCAGAACAGTCCGTGTAGAAGGGTCGGACGTTAGACCACATCCACCCCGACATGAATCGCATCATGCCGCCAGAACTCCAGATCGCAGTCGATCAAGCGTTCATGCTGGTCATAGTTGACCCGGGCAATCTGCAAGCCCGGGCTGCCCGCCGACACCTTCAACGCCGCCGCCGCGTCCACCGACAACGCCGTGGGCACAATCTCGAAACGCACCCGCCCGTAATGCAAATCGTAATGCCGCGCGTACAACTCGGTGATTGATTGATTCAAATCGAAATCGAGGATCCCGGGAAAATACAGCGGGTTCAGATAATGCTCCACATACAGCACCAGTCGCCCGTCGATCCGCCGAGCGCGGCAGATCTGGATCACGCTCGACAGCGCCGGTAATTGCAACCAGGCGCAGACCGCCGCCGATGCCGGTTGCAAGCGCGCCGAAATCACCTCGGTGGATGGCACTCGCCCCTGCGCGCTGACCATCGCGTGAAAGTGGCTGCGCTGCATCAGGTTGTACGCCAGGCGCGGCGGCGAGACGAACCAGCCGCGGCGCTCCTCGCGGTAGATCTGCCCCTGTGACTCCAGCTGCAACAACGCCTCACGCAAAGTGATCCGCGTGGTACCGAACAACTCACTGAGCTTGCGCTCAGCCGGCAACTTGCTGCCGGGAGCCAACAGACCGTGGTCGATCTGCTCCTGAAGCACCTGGCCGATGGCGGTTACCGCTTTTGTTGCCTCGTCACGCATCAACGTTTCCTATCTGGACTAGACCAGCACCAATTCTGGGCAGAACCGCAGCGCAAACCGGCTCATTCAATAGTCTGCAAGCGTAGGCAGTGCAGATGACCGAGATGTGACAAAGCTGCCGAACGGTCGCCATACGCTGCCTGCAAGAACCTGCAATTCATCGGCCAAGTCCCTTGCCAGCCGGGGCCTTGCCCATGGTCTACGCTTATCAGGCCACTGGCGATACCGTCGAACAAATAGTCGTCCCGGGCGACGAACGACATCAAAGTGTCATCCAGCCCCCTTAAATTGGCTCAGGTATTGCTGACCTAGACCAACACCAACCGCAATCGCAGCGTTGAACACGACCCAAGGAGCTTCGGAATGAAACAGTTTTTCCTGGCATCACTGTTAGGCTCGACCATTGCCATGTGCACCGCCGCCATGGCGGCTGATGATTTGAAAACCCTGGAAGCCGCTGCGAAAGCGGAAGGCGCCGTCAACAGCGTCGGCATGCCCGATGACTGGGCCAACTGGAAAGGCACCTGGGAAGACCTGGCCAAGACCTATGGCCTGAAACACATCGACACCGACATGAGCTCGGCCCAGGAAATCGCCAAGTTCGCCGCTGAAAAAGACAACGCCAGCGCCGACATCGGCGACGTCGGCGCAGCGTTCGGCCCGATCGCGGTCAAGCAGAACGTTACCCAGCCCTACAAGCCATCCACCTGGGACCAGGTACCGACCTGGGCCAAAGACAAGGACGGCCACTGGGCACTGGCCTACACCGGCACCATCGCTTTCATCGTCAACAAGAAGTTGCTGCACGGCTCCGAAGCCCCGACCAAGTGGGCTGACCTCAAGGGCGGCAAATACAAAGTGTCCATCGGTGACGTGAGCACCGCAGCCCAGGCCGCCAACGGCGTACTGGCCGCTGCACTGGCCAACGGTGGCGACGAGAAAAACCTCGATCCTGCCCTGAAACTGTTCGCCGACATCGCCAAGCAAGGTCGCCTGTCGATGGCCAACCCGACCATCGCCACCATGGAAAAGGGCGAGATCGAAGTCGGCGTGGTCTGGGACTTCAACGGCTTGAGCTACAAGGCCAAGATGGCCAACCCGGATGACTACGTGGTGCTGATCCCGTCCGACGGTTCGGTGATTTCCGGCTACACCACCATCATCAACAAGTACGCGAAGAACCCGAACGCCGCCAAGCTGGCCCGCGAGTACATCTTCAGCGACGCCGGCCAGATCAACCTGGCCAAGGGCAACGCCCGTCCGATCCGCGCCGAGCACCTGACCCTGCCAGCCGAAGTGCAGGCCAAGCTGCTGCCTAACGAGCAGTACAAGAAAGTCACGCCGATCAAGGACGCGGATGCGTGGGAAAAGACTTCCAAGGCCCTGCCTCAGAAGTGGAATGAAGAAGTCATTGTTGAAATGAAGTAATGCTGTAGATCCCCACTTCGGGATCTGATGCCCCCCCTGTGGGAGCGAGCCTGCTCGCGAAGGCGGCTCAACATTCAAAGCCTGTGTTGAATGTCAGACCGCTTTCGCGAGCAGGCTCGCTCCCACAGTGGACTGAGTCAATTCGAATTCCTGTTTTGCGGAGCTCCAGCCCCTATGAAACACAACGTCATCCTTGTCGTGCTCGACGGCCTCAACTACGAAGTCGCCCGCCACGCCATGGGGCACCTTCAGGCTTACGTTGGCGCCGGACGCGCCGCACTCTACAAACTGGAGTGCGAGTTGCCGGCCCTGTCCCGCCCGCTGTACGAATGCATCCTGACCGGCGTACCGCCAATCGACAGCGGCATCGTCCACAACAACGTCTCGCGCCTGTCCAACCAGCGCAGCATCTATCACTACGCCACCGACGCCGGTCTTGTGACTGCCGCGGCGGCTTATCACTGGGTCAGTGAGCTGTACAACCGTTCGCCCTTCGTCCCGGCCCGGGATCGCCACACCGATGACCCGCAACTGCCGATCCAGCACGGGCATTTCTACTGGAACGACCACTACCCCGATTCGCACCTGTTCGCCGACGCCGAAAGCCTGCGTCAGCGTCATGCGCCGGACTTCCTGTTGATCCACCCGATGAACATCGACGACGCCGGGCACAAGCACGGCCTCGACACCCCGCAGTACCGCAACAGCGCCCGCTCGGCCGACATCATCCTGGCCGACTACCTGCAAGGCTGGCTCGATGCCGGTTACCAGGTGCTGGTCACCGCCGACCACGGCATGAACAACGACCGCTCCCATAACGGCCTGCTGCCCGAAGAACGCGAAGTGCCGCTGTTCGTGCTCGGCGATGCCTTCAGCTTCAACACCAAAGCCGCGCCAAAACAGACCGACATCTGCGGCACCGTCTGCGAACTGCTGGGCGTGCCCCATGACAAACCCGTGTGCCGGGAGCTGCTCAAGTGACCTCCATGACGCGCGGCAAATGGCTGGCAGCATTGTGTCTGGTGCCCTTCGCCCTGTTCTTTATCGTGTTCGAAATCGCCCCGCTGGTGTGGGTGGTGATCAACAGCCTGGAATCGGAAGAGTTTGGCTGGGGCATCGCCAATTTCACCAGGATCTTCAATTCAAAGTTCTATATGCAAGCGATCCAGTACAGCCTCGAGATCAGCTTCTGGTCGAGCGTATTCGGGATCATCATCGCCGTGCTCGGGGCCTATTCCTTGCGCCGGGTCGACTCGAAACTGCGCAATTTCGTCAACGCCTTCGCCAACATGACCAGCAACTTCGCCGGCGTGCCCCTGGCTTTTGCGTTCATCATCCTGCTGGGTTTCAACGGCACCTTCACCATCATGCTCAAACAGGCCGGCATCATTCAGGATTTCAACCTGTATTCGAAAACCGGGGTGATCATTCTCTACACCTACTTCCAGATTCCCCTTGGCGTGCTGCTGCTCTACCCGGCCTTCGACGCCTTGCGCGAAGACTGGCGCGAGTCCGCCGCACTGCTCGGCGCGAACGGCTGGCAGTTCTGGCGCCACATCGGCCTGCCGGTGCTGACCCCGGCACTGCTTGGCACCTTCGTGATTTTGCTGGCCAATGCCCTCGGCGCCTATGCCACGGTGTACGCCCTGACCACCGGCAACTTCAACGTGATGCCGATCCGCATCGCGGCGATGGTGTCCGGGGACATTTCCCTGGACCCGAACCTGGCGAGCGCCCTGGCCGTAGTGCTGGTGGCCTTGATGACCCTGGTGACCATCGTGCATCAGCTGCTGTTGAAGAGGAGCTACCATGTCTCGCGCTGAATCGGGCCCCATCGGTATCTACCACCGGGTAGTGGTCTACCTGCTGTTCGCCATTCTGTTGTTGCCGCTGCTCGGCACCTTTATCTATTCGATTTCCAGCAGTTGGTCGGCCACCATCCTGCCCAGCGGTTTCAGCATCAAATGGTATGTGCAGCTGTGGAGCGATCCGCGCTTCCTGCAAGCGTTCGGGCAATCGCTGCTGGTTTGCGTTGGTTCATTGATACTTTCGGTAGTGCTGATTCTGCCGTTGCTGTTCGTGGTGCATTACCACTTCCCGAAACTCGACGCGCTGATGAACATCCTGATCCTGCTGCCCTTCGCCGTGCCGCCGGTGGTGTCGTCGGTAGGGCTGTTGCAGCTCTACGGTTCCGGGCCGTTCGCCATGGTCGGCACGCCATGGATACTGATCGGCTGCTACTTCACCGTGGCGCTGCCGTTCATGTACCGGGCGATCACCAACAACCTGCAGGCGATCAACCTGCGCGACCTGATGGACGCCTCCCAACTGCTCGGTGCCAGCACCTGGCAAGCGGCGATCCTGGTGGTGCTGCCGAACCTGCGCAAAGGCCTGATGGTGGCATTGCTGCTGTCGTTCTCGTTCCTGTTCGGTGAGTTCGTGTTCGCCAACATCCTCGTCGGCACCCGCTACGAAACCTTGCAGGTCTACCTCAACAACATGCGCAACAGCAGCGGCCACTTCACCAGTGCGCTGGTGATTTCCTACTTCTTCTTCGTGCTGGTTCTGACCTGGGCGGCCAATATCTTGAACAAGGACAAAAGCGAATGAGCTATGTCAGCGTCCAACATCTGCAAAAGAATTACGCGGGCACCACGGTGTTCAGCGACATCAACTGCGAAATCCAGAAAGGCGAATTCGTCACCCTGCTCGGCCCGTCCGGCTGCGGCAAATCCACACTGCTGCGTTGCATCGCCGGGCTGACTCCGGTGGATGGCGGCAAGATCCTGCTCGATGGTGTCGATATCGTGCCATTGAGCCCGCAGAAACGCGGGATCGGCATGGTGTTCCAGAGTTATGCGCTGTTCCCCAACATGACCGTCGAGCAGAACGTCGCCTTCGGTTTGCGCATGCAGAAGGTCAACGCCGACGACAGCCAGAAGCGCGTCGCCGAAGTGCTGAGACTGGTGGAGCTGCAGGATTTTGCCGCCCGCTATCCGCATCAGCTGTCCGGTGGCCAATGCCAGCGCGTTGCCCTCGCCCGCTCGCTGGTCACCCGACCACGGCTGTTGTTGCTGGACGAACCGCTGTCGGCCCTCGATGCGCGTATCCGCAAGCACCTGCGCGAACAGATCCGTCAGATCCAGCGCGAACTGGGGCTGACCACGATTTTCGTCACACACGATCAGGAAGAAGCCCTGACCATGTCTGACCGGATTTTCCTGATGAATCAGGGAAAAATCGTACAAAGCGGCGACGCCGAAACCCTCTATACCGCGCCCGTGGATGTGTTCGCCGCCGGGTTCATCGGCAACTACAACCTGCTGGACGCCGCCGCGGCCTCGAAGCTGTTGCAACGGCCGGTCAACCATCGCATCGCCATTCGCCCGGAGGCCATCGAGCTGAGCCTCAACGGCGAGCTGGACGCGCAGGTGCGCAGCCACAGCCTGCTGGGCAACGTGATTCGCTACCGAATCGAAGCCAGGGGCGTGGAACTGGTGGTGGACGTGCTCAACCGTTCGGCGGTCGACTTGCATCCCGACGGTCAGCGGCTGGCGCTTTCCATCGATCCGACGGCCCTGTGTGAGGTAGCCTGATGCCTTTGCTTATCCTGAAGAGAGAACTGCACTGATGGCCCTGGCAATTTTTGATCTGGACGAAACCCTGATCCACGGCGACTGCGCCACCCTCTGGAGCGAACAGATGGGACGACTGGGCTGGGTCGATCCCGAGTCGTTCATGCGACAGAACAACGCGCTGATGGACGCCTACAGCCACGGCAAACTGCGCATGGAAGACTACATGACCTTCAGCCTGGAGCCGATGATCGGCCGCACGCCGCAAGAGGTCGAGCATCTGGTTGGCCCTTGGGTGGAAGACTACATCGAGCCAATCATTTTCAGCGACGCCACCAAAACCATCGCGGCGCATCGCAAGGCCGGCGACCGGATTCTGGTGATCTCGGCCTCGGGCACTCATCTGGTCGGCCCCATTGCCGAGCGTCTGGGCATCGACGAGATTCTCGGCATTGAACTGGAAGTGGCCCACGGCGTTTACACCGGCCATACCGTCGGCACCCTGACCTACCGTGAAGGCAAGATCACCCGCCTGCTGGAATGGCTGGATGCGCAAGAGGAAAACCTCGAAGACGCGAGTTTCTATTCCGACTCACGCAACGACCTGCCGCTGTTGCTGAAGGTGGACTTCCCCCACGTGGTCAACCCCGATCCGGTGCTGCGCGAGCAGGCTGAAAAGGCCGGCTGGCCGATTCACGACTGGAAATAACAGATAACCCTGTAGGAGCGAGCTCGCTCGCGATGGTCGTGAACGATGACGCGTGCTACCTGATAATCAGCGTCGTCTTCAAGTTCATCGCGAGCGAGCTCGCTCCTACAGGTTCCGTGTTCTCAGGTGAGGCTTTCGTCAATCACCAGCACCACCTTCCCCGCCACGGTATTACTCGCCAACTCGGCAAACGCCGCCTCGGCATCCTTGATCGGGAATGTCCTGGCCAGTTGCGGGTTCAAGCGCCCTTCGGCGAACAACGGCCACACATGCTGGCTCAGGTCGCTGAACAGATCGGCCTTGAACTGATCATCACGGCTGCGCAGCGTCGAACCCAGCAAATGCACTCGCTTGGCCAGCACCTGGGCCAGGTCCAGCTTGGCCTCGCGCCCGCCCATCAGACCGATCAACACCCAACGGCCATCCTGCGCGAGCAGCTTGAGGTTCAACGCCGCATAATTGCCGCCCACCGGGTCGAGTATCACGTCGAACGGCCCCAGGTCCCGCAAGCCCTCCAGATCATCGTTACGCACCACGCCGCCCTGGGCGCCGAGTGCTTCGCAGTATGCCAGTCGCTCGGCAGAGCCGACGCTGACCCAGCACGGGTTACCGAAGGCCTTGCACAGCTGAATGGCCGCTGAACCAATTCCACTTGCCCCGGCGTGCAGAAGCACTTTCTGACCCGGTTTGAGCGCCGCCAGTTGAAACAGATTCAGCCAGACTGTTGCATAGACTTCCGGCAATGCCGCCGCCTCGACCAGTGACATTCCGTCGGGAACCGGCAATACATGCCGCCCGTCGACAACCACCTCTTCGGCCATCCCGCCCCCGGCCAGCAAGGCGCAAACCCGATCGCCCACCTGCCAGGAAGACCCGGCGCCGACCTCGCTGATCACGCCGGAGCACTCTAGACCGAGCACCTGACTGGCCCCGGGCGGTGGAGGATAAAGGCCGGCCTTCTGCAACAAATCGGCGCGATTGAGGCCCGATGCCGCCACTCGAATACGAACTTGTCCTGCATCGCACGCAGGACTCGGCTCATCAACCCATACCACTTGACCGTCAACGCCTTGCAATGCTTTCACAGTGCCTCCATAGTGAGTCTGGACTGAGCCCGAAGCTGTAGCGCCGGGCTTTTTGCATTATGCGACCGGCTCCAAAAGAGTCGGCGACTTCAAAGACGGCCTAATATGCGTTATCAATTGTCCCCGCGTCGAATCAGCATGAAGCATCTGTTCCCCAGCACTGCCCTCGCCTTGTTCATCGGTATCGGCTTGCTGCCGATGTCGAGCAATACATTCGCAGCCAATAGCTGGGACAAGCTTCAACCCGATCGTGACGAAGTGATCGCCAGTCTGAACGTCGTGGAGTTGCTCAAACGCCACCACTACAGCAAGCCGCCACTCGATGACGCACGCTCGGTGATCATCTACGACAGCTACCTCAAGCTGCTGGATCCGTCGCGCAGCTACTTCATGGCCAGCGACATTGCCGAATTCGACAAGTGGAAGACGCAGTTCGACGACTTCCTCAAGAGCGGCGACCTGAACGCCGGGTTCACCATCTACAAGCGCTACCTGGACCGCGTGAAGGCGCGTCTGGACTTCGCCCTTGCCGAACTTGGCAAAGGCGTCGACAAGATTGATTTCACCACCAGGGAAAACTTGCTGATCGACCGCAAGGACGCCCCTTGGCTCAAATCCACCGCAGAACTCGACGACCTGTGGCGCAAACGCGTCAAGGATGAAGTACTGCGGATGAAGATCGCCGGCAAAGAGCCCAAGCAGATCCAGGAAACCCTGACCAAGCGCTACAAGAACCAGTTGGCACGCCTGGACCAGACCCGTGCGGAAGACATCTTCCAGGCGTACATCAACACCTTCGCCATGTCCTACGACCCGCACACCAACTATCTGTCGCCGGATAACGCGGAGAACTTCGACATCAACATGAGCCTGTCCCTGGAGGGCATCGGCGCTGTGTTGCAGAGCGATAACGACCAGGTGAAAGTCGTGCGCCTGGTGCCGGCAGGCCCGGCGGACAAGACCAAGCTGGTTGCACCGGCCGACAAGATCATCGGCGTGGCCCAGGGCAACAAAGAGATGGTCGACGTGGTGGGCTGGCGTCTGGACGAAGTGGTCAAGCTGATCCGTGGTCCGAAAGGCACCGTGGTGCGTCTGGAAGTGATTCCGGCCAGCAATGCGCCGAACGACCAGACCAGCAAGATCGTGCCGATCACCCGTGAAGCGGTGAAGCTCGAAGACCAGGCCGTGAAAAAGTCGGTGCTGAACCTGAAGCAGGACGGCAAGGACTACAAGCTCGGCATTATCGAAATCCCGGCGTTCTACCTGGACTTCAAGGCCTTCCGCGCTGGCGATCCGGACTACAAGAGCACCACCCGCGACGTCAAGAAACTGCTGACCGAGTTGCAGAAAGAGAAAGTCGACGGCGTGGTGATCGACCTGCGTAACAACGGCGGCGGTTCCTTGCAAGAGGCCACCGAGCTGACCAGCCTGTTCATCGACAAAGGCCCGACCGTGCTGGTGCGCAACGCCGATGGCCGTGTCGATGTCCTCGAAGATGAAAACCCGGGCGCGTTCTACAAAGGCCCGATGGCGTTGCTGGTCAACCGCCTGTCCGCCTCGGCGTCGGAGATTTTTGCCGGCGCCATGCAGGACTACCACCGCGCGCTGATCATCGGCGGCCAGACCTTCGGCAAAGGCACCGTGCAGACCATTCAGCCGCTCAACCATGGCGAACTGAAACTGACCCTGGCCAAGTTCTACCGGGTTTCCGGGCAGAGCACCCAGCATCAGGGTGTCCTGCCGGACATCGATTACCCGTCGATCATCGACACCAAGGAAATCGGTGAAAGCGCCCTGCCGGAAGCCATGCCGTGGGACACCATCAAGGCTGCAATCAAGCCTGCCGTGGACCCGTTCAAGCCGTACATTTCGCAGCTCAAGTCCGAGCATGACGTGCGCACGGCCAAGGATGCGGAGTTCGTGTTCATCCGTGACAAGCTGGCCCTGGCGCAGAAACTGATGGCCGAAAAGACCGTCAGCCTCAATGAAGCCGAGCGTCGCGCCCAGCACGCCGACATTGAAGCCAAACAGCTGGCCATGGAAAACATCCGTCGCAAGGCCAAGGGCGAAGAACCGCTCAAAGAGCTGAAGAAAGAAGACGAGGATGCCATTGCGGCCGAGGATGCCAAGACCAAACCGGAAGACGATGCCTACCTGAGCGAAACCGGGCGGATTCTGCTGGACTACCTGAAACTCAACACGGCGGTGGCCAAGCACTGAGTTTTGCAAACAATGATGGCAATTTAATGCTGAGGCTCCCCGGGGCGTCATTAAACAGTCATCATTCTGTCGTGAAATAAAGGATCGGGCGTGCACTTTTTACCAAGGGCACGCCCGGTCCTTTTTTAATCGCCAGAGATCGCCATGACCACAACCGAACAGCTGAGTGCATTGAGCTCGATTCTGACTCAAGGCGGTTTGCACAGCCTGTTCCAGCCGATCATCAGCCTCTCTGAACGGCGCATTCTCGGTTACGAAGCCCTCAGTCGCGGCCCCTCCAACAGCCCTCTGCACTCCCCTGTCGCCCTGTTTGCCGTCGCCCGCCAGGCCGGACGCCTGAGCGAGCTGGAAATTGCCTGCCGCGAAAGCGCATGCCGACGTTTCAATGAGCAACAACTGCCTGGCCTGTTGTTCCTTAACGTCTCTCCGGAATCCCTGCTCGAAGCGGCGCATCAACCGGGGCGTACCCTGCAATTGCTGCAGGACTTCGGCATTCCGCCGAGCCAGGTGGTCATCGAGCTCACGGAACAGACGCCAACGGATGATTTCCAGCTGCTGCAAACCGCCCTGCATCACTATCGGGCGATGGGGTTTTCGATTGCGCTGGATGATCTCGGGGCGGGCTATTCGAGTTTGCGGCTGTGGTCCGAGCTACGGCCGGATTACGTGAAAATCGACCGGCATTTCATTGATGGCATTCATCAGGATGCGCTCAAGCGCGAGTTCGTCGGCTCGATCCTGCAAATCGCCAAGGCCTCGCGGGCACAAGTCATCGCCGAAGGTATCGAGCTATCCGAAGAGCTCACGGTGCTGACCGAAATGGGCGTGGACCTGGTGCAGGGCTACCTGCTCTGTCGCCCCCAGGAACACCCACCGCGGGATGCCCGGGCATTGATGCCCCGACAGGACAGCACCGCCGTTGTATTGAGCGAAGACGGCAGCGACCTCAGTGCCCTGCTCAACGAGCAACCCGCAGTGAACCGGGACACCCCGACCGCCACGGTGCTCGAAGCCTTTCGCCGCCAGGCCAACCTGAACTCGCTGGCGGTCGTGGATGACCAGGGCCAGCCCTGCGGCATTGTCCATCGCCATTCACTCTCCGACGCCCTGCTCAAGCCCTTTGCCACCGACCTGTTCGCCCGCAAGCCCATCAGCCGCCTGATGAGCGATGACTTCCTCGCCGTCGAACTGAACCAGTCGCTGCAACAAGTCAGCCGCCTGATCACCAGCCGCGCCCGCCAGCGTATCGAAGAAGACTTCATCATCACCCTCAATGGCGGCTATCTCGGGCTTGGCCGCGTAATAGACGTGCTCAAACTGATAACCGAACTGAAGATCCAGCAGGCCCGCTACGCCAACCCGCTGACCCTGCTGCCGGGCAACGTACCGATCCAGCAATGCCTGACGCGGCTGCTGCAACAGCAACGGGAATCGGTGATCTGCTACGTGGACATCGATAGCTTCAAACCCTTCAACGACATCTACGGCTATGGCCGCGGTGACGAAGTCCTGCTGTGCCTGGCGCAATGCCTGATCGACCGCGTCGACCCCTCCCGCGACTTCGTCGGCCACATCGGCGGTGACGATTTCCTGCTGGTGCTCGGCCCGGAAGACTGGCGCAAACGTTTGAACCAGTTGCTCGACGACTTCCAGAGCCAGTGCCGGCGCTTCTACCGCAACGAGCACCTGGAAGCCGGCTGCTTCATCGCACCGAATCGCCAGGGCGTGCGGCAGGAGTTTGCGCTGTTATCGCTGTCGATCGGGGTGGTGCACCTTCATCCACAGGCCTGTGCACAACTCGATGCGAGCCAGTTGGCGGAGCTGGCTTCGCAGGCCAAGCATCATGCGAAGAATGTGCAGGGCTACAGCGTGCACGTGATTGATAGTCTGGCGCAGCAGATGTCGTACGGGGAGTTGTTCGTGGGACAGCGGTGATTGAACTGACGCTTACGCGAGCAGGCTCGCTCCCACAGATGTCGAGTCAAATGTGGGTATTGCGAACGACACCAAATCCTGTGGGAGCGGGCCTGCTCGCGAAGGCGTCAGACCAGCCACTAACTATCCAAAGGACCGCGAGACGCCAACTCTTTGAGCTTGATCTCGGCCAACGGATGCCCGGCCTTCGCGGCGATCTCCCAGAACCGTGCCGCCTCGACCGGATCCGGCGCCTTGCTCGCCGTCCCGGCCAGGCTGATCACGCCCACTTGATACGCCGCCTTGCCATCGCCCGCCAACGCCGCCAGGCGCAACAAACGCACGCCCTCCTCACGAGCACCGAGGCCGACGCCACGAAACGTCAGGATGTGCCCATAGAAGCTCTGGGCGCCGACATTGCCCAGGTTGGCCATGCGGGCGAACTGGCCTTCGAGCCAGCGCCAGCCTCGTGGCTGACGGACAAACCATGACCAGTGAAACAATCGGCGCGCGAGCCAGTAACCGGCCCGTGCCTTGAGTTGTAAAAACACTCAGGCCTCGGCCGATTCCGGGTATTCGTACTCGAACACCCGCACCACTTCCGAAGCGTGCCAGGACGCGGCGGCAACGCCATCCGACGGCCCGGAAAAACGCCCGAGGCGCTCGACGCACTCAAAGAACCCGGTACGCGGCAAGCGGCTGGCGCCCTGACTGATCACCAGTGAACTGCGCAATGGTTGCTCCGCCCTCGCGTCCAGGGCCGCCAGATGCTCAAGGGCTGCCGTCAGGGTCTGCATGGCCGGGGTCGGCAGCTGCAAACGCTCCAGCAGTGCCCGATACGTCAACAGATGGCGCTGGCGCCGCGCCTGATCCAGTTCGCCCAGCAATCCGTCCCAGTGTTGACGACTGATGCGTACGCTCACGATTCATCCCTCCACCCTGGCACCGTCAATTCCCAGGCCAGGCTGCGGCGAATCGCGGCGTCGGGCAGACGCTCGCCACTTTCGATCATGGCCAGGTAAGACGGGCTGATGCCTACCGTGCGGGCCAGCGCCTCGATGGCGATGCCCTTTCCTTCGCGCAAACTGCGTAGTTGATCCAGCCCCGGAAGAATCGGGTCTGGTGTTGCCGCCTGAAGCTTCACGGCTTCAGGCGACGCTTGCTCTTTGATGCCTGCTGCTTTCAGTAACGCCTGATACTGAGCCCATGGCAGAACCGCATATTCGGGCTCGCCTTCGCGTGTAATTATCTGAATATCCATGACTACCCCGTAGGACAAAAACACTTAGCGAGTCGGCACTTTTCCTTAGAAGTGTAATCCTAACAGCGGCCAAGGTCGCGGGGGCGTATCAATCTGTGAACAGGTCGAAATCGACTCAGGTTTTTTTCGGACCTTGAAGTTGAAGTTGCTCGGGGGTATCAGGCAGACGCTCAACCACCGCGAGCTTTTCCGGTGCCTGCCGTTTGCGCCAGGTGCGGAAGGCATTGAGTTCGTCGTCGAGCACTTTCATCAGCCACGCCAATACCGCAATGTCATCGAGCATGCCGAATACCGGAATGAAATCCGGGATCGCATCCACCGGGCTGAGGAAGTACATCAGGCCCGCGACGACCGAAATCAGCGCCTTGGGGCTGATAGCGCGATATTCACCGCGCCAGTAGGCCAGGCAGAGTGCCTGCAACAGCTTCAAGTCGTCCTTGAGCCTGCCCAGTCGATTGCCTTGGCTCGCGTCTTTGCTGGCAACCGCAAACAGCAGGGTCGGCAAGCGACCGCGCGCCAGCAGGCGCCCGGCCAGTGGCAGGAAACGAGCGAAATTCCAGGGTGCTTTCATGATTTCTCCCGTTGAAATGTTATCCACACAAATTGTGGATAACCTTGTGAACAGAGCTGCTTTTCAGCGCTGAAAGCCCCGCTTTACAAGGCTTGCGTTCAGATCGGGCGTTTTTTACTCATCAAAAAAAACCCATAATTTCATTGACTTGGCGGCGTTGTGCGTCTACTGCCAACGCCACTATGCCTGAGACTCCGGTCTAGAACGTCTGTTCGTTTTGTTTACCCCTGCCGGGCGCCAGATGCAACAACGCCCCGCATGAGCGAGGCGTTGTTATCGAAGCAGACGCTGGTTACTTGGCAGCGCCGTCTTCTTTTGCCGGATCCTTGATGGCCAGCAGTTCCAGGTCGAATACCAGCACCGAATTGGCTGGAATCGCCGGGCTTGGGCTTTGAGCGCCGTAAGCCAGGTCAGCCGGGATGTACAGTTTGTACTTCTCGCCAACGTGCATCAGTTGCAGGCCTTCGACCCAACCCGGGATCACACCGCTGACCGGCAGATCGATCGGGCTGCCGCGCTCGACGGAGCTGTCGAATACGGTGCCGTTGGTCAGTTTGCCAGTGTAGTGAACGGTCACTACGTCAGTCGGCTTTGGCTGAGGGCCATCGGCTTTCTGCACAACTTCGTACTGCAGGCCCGAAGCCGTGGTGGTCACACCGGCTTTCTTGCCGTTTTCCTCGAGGAATTTCTTGCCGGCAGCGGCCGACTCTTCACTCATCTTGGCCATGCGCTCTTCGGCACGCTTTTGCAGTGCGGCGAACGCCTCGACCAGTTCTTCGTCCTTGAGCTTCTGCTCTTTCTTGCCGACGGCGTCTTCGATGCCCTGGGCTACAGCTTTGGAATCGAGATCATCCATGCCTTCCTGAGCCAGGCTCTTGCCCATGTTCAGGCCAATGCCGTAGGAAGCTTTTTGCGCCGGAGTTTTCAGCTCTACGCTGGTCTGCGAATCACAACCCGCGAGTACCAGGCTAACCAGGGCCACCGCCGCCGCCAACCGATGCTGTTTCATGCTATTTCCTTGTTCATGCGCCTAAAGGGCAATCGAGTAAAGCCGCGAGCTTATCAGGCCGCCACGACCAATGGCTACCGGCATGAGAGCCGGAAACACTTGATAAGTTCAGGTGTTTAAACGCTTTTCACAATTCGGCTGATGAAGCTTCTTTCATCTTGTTCCGACGCAGACTGATTCCAGAACCTGCAACATCCGGCGTAATGGCTTCTTGCCGCACCGTGGGGCCTTGGGCATAACGGCATGACAACTCGACAAGGATGTCTATCTTGCGCCTCTTCCTTCGCTCGCTGGCTCTCATCGCAGTACTGCTCGGGCTGGTCATGGCCGTGGTTCTTTACTACGTCGCCAACCCGAAGTTACCGGCCTGGTCGCCTGCACAACAGATCCATTACCTTGAGCAATGGAGCGCCGCCGTCCGTGAAAAGCGATGCGCCCTTCGAGACGGTGGCGCGGATCAAAGTACCGGCGCAGGACTTCGATACACCGGCGCTGAACCTGCAATGCGACAACCAGTCGTTCACCCCCTGGTTCGGCGTCGAAGCACATCGCCCTGTCGGCGGAATCAATCGCCTGCACAAGGCCGTGTATGAAGCCGTCAGCGACTACCGGCACAGGCGTAATGACAAATAATCACTCCAATACCTCAGGATCAACGCTGTCAACCGCAGCATGAGCACTGACCCTGCCGGCAGCCGGCCACGTCGCGCTTGGAAAAAGGACAGTCAGCTCCCCGGCAGCCGCTACTTTTTCAATGTATGTCTGCATGCTCATGCCCCCTGAGATGACTTGCTGCTCAATGCTTTGCTGGCTGTCGGATTCAGGCGCAAGAAGCTGCCGTAGCTCTGTCACTTTCGCGTTATCCGGATGAGTGAAACGCAACACCGCCCCATCGGGCGTATACAAAAACAAGCGATGAAGAGGTGCACTCGAAAGGCGATCCAGGCCGACTTTCAAATCTGCGGGGGAGAAGAAATTTTTATAGCGTTCAACTTCCGTGGAGGGCAGTTTGCTTGCAGGAGCTGGTTTGGTTGAATGGAAAAAACCATCGACTTGAAACTCTGCTGGAATCAGGGGATTACCATGCACATCCTTGGGAAAGAGCACCGTCCGGTTGAAAGTGGCGTAATCACTGACAATAGGGTCAGTGACGACAAATGATTTCTGCGTTCGATGCTTGAGAACAAGACCGACATGCTCTGACGAAAGATTGCGCATCCGGCAATTGAGAAATTGAGCTACCTCTTTGTCATCCTTGCAGATCGGCCCACAGATCGGCATCAGCTCAATCGGCGGACGTTGCGCCAATATATCGTCTCTCCAACTGGCTTTCAGCTTTCCCCTGCGCCTCCAAAGACTTCCGGGTAGCACCGTGGTCACCTCGCCCGCCGCCACTGCCAGCAAAATCAGAATGCTGCTTGGCACTGCACCCCTCTCATACAGGCTCTCGAACAAATTGAGTGTACCGCCCGGCTTTCTCGCTAACGTTGATGACAACTCCCGCTCAAACGCCGAGTCGATGGAGGTGTAGGAGATGAGGCCATTATCACTTCCCGACAGATAACACCTGGAGAACGTTCGCCGACGGGTCATCACCTCGAACATGTCAGACACCCTAAAGAAGAGCTTGCGCTGGCTCCACTCCACATCACTTTCCTGCAGACCTCGCAGCCCTTGTGCACGCGAAATGAACCGCGCTTCGATCGTGTATCCGGCAGGTATCTCTAATTCGCCGCTCAAACTCACAGATACGACCAGCGGCAGCGTCGGGTCTTGTTCCTCCTCAACTTTTTCTGCGGCATAAAAGTAGTGTCCGTTCTCGTTCTGAAGGATAAATCCAGCGAACTCGGTATCTCGTCGCTCTTTCAATGACTCATGCAAATAAGCAGCGGCATCATCGCAAGTGGTGAAGGCCCGGTTCGATTCAATGCCCGAATCAACCGTGGATGATGGAACAACCAGGTCATGCGTAGTGGATTTCATTGCTTCAGTCTCGGCTGGTAAAAATTTGCTCCATGACGGGGTTGGTCATGGAGAACATTGCCAGTGTCCGAAAGCTGAGTACCTGTCAGGCGGTATATATGTATATGCACGGTACGGGAGGGGGAATTGCCAAACGCCAGACAGCAAAAAGCCCGCACTAGGCGGGCTTTCTGTGGTGATCTGGCGTTCAGTGTTCCAGATTACCGAATATGGCGCAGCGGACGGGACTCGAACCCGCGACCCCCGGCGTGACAGGCCGGTATTCTAACCGACTGAACTACCGCTGCGCGAAACGCTTGAAACGAATGGTGGGTGATGACGGGATCGAACCGCCGACATTCTGCTTGTAAGGCAGACGCTCTCCCAGCTGAGCTAATCACCCTTCGCTTCGTTACGGGACGCATTATGCCACAGGTTTTTGTAAAGTGTTGATTTATTTGAAGTTTTTTTCAAAAAAATCTAAAAACCGGTGAAACGACACATCCCGCGGGTACAACGTACAAACTTGAGGCAGAAAAAAGCCCGCCTAAGCGGGCTTTTCCGTGGTGACCTGGCGTTCAGTGTTCCAGGTTACCGAATATGGCGCAGCGGACGGGACTCGAACCCGCGACCCCCGGCGTGACAGGCCGGTATTCTAACCGACTGAACTACCGCTGCGCTAAACACTTGAAACGAATGGTGGGTGATGACGGGATCGAACCGCCGACATTCTGCTTGTAAGGCAGACGCTCTCCCAGCTGAGCTAATCACCCTTCGCTTCGGTGTGGCGCGCATTCTACGGAGCGACCCAACCTCTGGCAAGCACTTTTTAAAATAATTTTCTCAGGCCTTCCAAAGGCTTAGAGAAAGGTTGGCCTATGGCACGGCGAAGACAATAATGCCCGCCTTTGTATAAAGGAGAGACTCACCCCATGTGGTTCAAAAACCTGCTTATCTATCGCCTGACCCAAGATCTGCCTGTTGATGCCGAGGCGTTGGAAACTGCACTGGCCACCAAACTGGCGCGCCCATGTGCAAGCCAGGAGTTGACCACCTACGGTTTCGTCGCGCCGTTCGGCAAAGGCGAAGATGCCCCACTGGTGCACGTCAGCGGTGACTTCCTGCTGGTGTCCGCGCGCAAGGAAGAACGTATTTTGCCGGGCAGCGTTGTGCGTGACGCCGTCAAGGAAAAGGTCGAAGAGATCGAAGCCGAGCAAATGCGCAAGGTCTATAAGAAGGAGCGCGACCAGATCAAGGATGAAATCATCCAGGCCTTCCTGCCACGCGCCTTTATCCGCCGCTCGTCGACCTTCGCCGCCATCGCGCCGAAACAGGGCCTGATCCTGGTCAACTCGGCCAGCCCGAAACGCGCCGAAGACCTGCTGTCGACCTTGCGCGAAGTGATCGGCACCCTGCCGGTGCGTCCACTGACCGTGAAAATGTCCCCGACCGCGACCATGACCGAGTGGGTCACCACGCAGAAAGCCGCAGACGATTTCTTTGTGCTGGACGAGTGCGAACTGCGCGACACCCACGAAGACGGCGGCATTGTGCGTTGCAAGCGCCAGGACCTGACCAGCGAAGAAATCCAGCTGCACCTGAGCACCGGCAAAGTGGTCACGCAACTGTCCCTGGCCTGGCAGGACAAACTGTCGTTCGTCCTCGACGACAAGATGGTGGTCAAGCGCCTGAAGTTCGAAGACCTGCTGCAAGACCAGGCGGAACAGGACGGCGGCGACGAAGCCCTGGGCCAACTGGACGCCAGCTTCACCCTGATGATGCTGACCTTCGGCGATTTCCTGCCGGCGCTGGTTGAAGCGCTGGGTGGCGAAGAGACTCCGCAAGGGATCTAAAGCCTGCCGGTTCCCCTGTGGGAGCGAGCCTGCTCGCGAAAGCGGAGTGTCAGTCGACATATAGATTGACTGCCCCACCGCCTTCGCGAGCAGGCTCGCTCCCACATTGGTGTTTTGTGGTGCTACTTAATAACAAGGATCAAGCCATGCGCGCACTGGCTGCATTGAGTCGTTTTGTCGGCAACACCTTCGCTTACTGGGTTCTGATTTTCGCGGCCGTGGCGTTTCTGCAGCCGGCATGGTTCCTCGGCCTCAAAGGCGCCATCGTGCCCTTGCTGGGGCTGGTGATGTTCGGCATGGGCCTGACCCTCAAACTCGAAGACTTCGCCGAAGTCGCTCGCCATCCATGGCGCGTGGCCCTGGGCGTGGTTGCACATTTCGTGATCATGCCCGGTGTGGCGTGGTTGCTCTGCCAGGCGTTCCACTTGCCAGCGGAAATCGCCGTCGGCGTGATTCTGGTGGGCTGCTGCCCAAGCGGCACCTCGTCTAACGTGATGACTTGGCTGGCCCGTGGCGACCTCGCGTTGTCGGTGGCCATCGCGGCCGTCACCACCCTCCTCGCCCCGCTGCTGACGCCAGCGCTGATCTGGCTGCTGGCCTCGGCGTGGTTGCCGGTGTCGTTCATGGAGTTGTTCTGGTCGATCCTGCAAGTGGTGCTGTTGCCGATCGTGCTGGGCGTGGTTGCCCAACGGCTGCTCGGCGACAAGGTCAGGCACGCCGTGGACGTGCTGCCGCTGGTGTCAGTGGTGAGCATCGTGATCATCGTCACTGCGGTAGTCGCCGCCAGTCAGGCGAAGATTGCCGAGTCCGGCCTGCTGATCATGGCCGTGGTCATGCTGCACAACAGCTTTGGCTACTTGCTGGGTTACTTCACCGGGCGCCTGTTCAAGCTGCCTCTGGCACAGCGCAAGTCCCTGGCCCTGGAAGTCGGCATGCAGAACTCCGGACTGGGTGCCGCACTGGCCAGTGCGCACTTTTCGCCACTGGCGGCGGTGCCCAGCGCATTGTTCAGCGTCTGGCACAATATTTCCGGGGCACTGTTGTCGACGTACTTCCGTCGGATGAGTGAAAAGGAAGACCGGGAAATCGCCGCCCAACAAGCCACTGACTGACCCGCGATCTTGATCCCCGGGTTAATACTGGGCACCATATTGCGCATCGCGGGGACGACCCCGCAGCTCGATCGAGTCATTAACCTGGGGACGACCCCGTCAGACGATGGAGGTCTTCATGTCCTGGATCATTCTGTTTTTCGCCGGCCTGTTCGAAGTCGGCTGGGCCGTCGGCCTCAAGTACACCGACGGTTTCACCCGCCCGCTCCCCACTGTTTTGACCGTTACGGCCATGGCTGTCAGCCTTGGCCTGCTCGGCCTTGCCATGAAGGAATTGCCGCTGGGTACGGCCTATGCGATCTGGACCGGTGTCGGTGCCGTTGGCACGGTGATCGCCGGGATCATTCTGTTTGGCGAGTCCATGGCGCTGGTGAGGCTGGCCAGTGTGGCGTTGATCATTACCGGATTGGTCGGGCTCAAGGTCAGCGCCTAGGCCACTGACGCCATCGCGGGCAAGCCCGCTCCCACAGGGATTTTCCGTTTCACACAAATATTGTGTTCACTGAAGATCCAATGTGGGAGCGAGCCTGCTCGCGAAGGGGCCCGCGAAATCACCGATTATCTTACGGCCCCGCGCAACTCCCCCACCAACGCCTGCAATTTCGCAGGCTCCGCCGCCTCGACCGCCACCGCCGGCCCAGCCACCAGGGTCACCCGCGACCACAGGCGATGAAACAGCCCCTTGCCCGGATCGCGGCTGAAGAAACTCCCCCACAGCCCTTGCAAGGCCAGCGGAATCACCGGCACCGGCGTCTCTTCGAGAATGCGCGTCAGGCCGCCCTTGAACTCATTCATCTCGCCATCGGCGGTCAATTTACCCTCGGGGAAGATGCACACCAGCTCACCGTCCTTCAGATACCGGGCAATGCGCGTGAAGGCCTTTTCGTAGATCTGGATGTCTTCGTGACGCCCCGCGATAGGAATCGTCCCCGCGGTGCGGAAGATGAAGTTAAGCACCGGCAGGTTGTAGATCTTGTAGTACATCACAAAGCGAATCGGCCGACGCACTGCGCCGCCAATCAGCAAGGCATCGACGAAGGACACGTGATTGCACACCAGCAACGCCGCGCCCTCATCGGGGATCAGGTCCAGGTTGCGGTGCTCGACGCGGTACATGGAATGGCTGAGCAGCCAGATCATGAAACGCATGGTGAACTCGGGGACGATCCTGAAGATGTAGGCGTTGACGCCGATGTTCAGCAACGAGACCACCAGGAACAGTTGCGGGATCGACAGCTTGGCCACACTTAGCAGGACGATCGAGACAATCGCCGACACCACCATGAACAATGCGTTGAGGATGTTGTTGGCGGCAATCACCCGCGCCCGCTCGTTCTCGGCGGTACGCGACTGGATCAGTGCATACAGCGGCACGATATAGAATCCGCCGAAGACGCCCAGGCCGAGGATGTCGAGCAACACCAGCCAGGTGTGGCCGAAACCGAGGATTTCGATCCAGCCATGGCCGGCGGCACTGTCCGGGATCCCGCCGGAATGCCACCACAGCAGCAGACCGAAGACGGTCAAGCCGAACGATCCGAATGGCACCAGGCCAATCTCGACTTTGCGTCCGGAGAGTTTCTCGCAAAGCATCGAACCCAAGGCGATGCCGACCGAGAACACCGTCAGAATCAGCGTCACCACGGTTTCGTCGCCGTGCATCCATTCCTTGGCATACGCCGGGATCTGCGTCAGATAGATCGCCCCGACAAACCAGAACCACGAGTTGCCGACAATCGAGCGCGACACCGCCGGAGTTTGCCCCAGGCCGAGTTTCAACGTGGCCCAGGACTGGCTGAAGATGTTCCAGTTCAGGCGCATTTGCGGTGTGGCGGCCGCCGCGCGGGGGATGCTGCGGCTGGCCAGGTAGCCGAGCACCGCAATGCCGATGATCGCTGTGGACACCACTGGCGCGTAATGCGCCGAAGACATCATGACCCCGGCGCCAATGGTGCCGGCGAGGATCGCCAGGAAGGTACCCATTTCCACCAGGCCGTTGCCGCCTACCAGTTCATCCTCACGCAGGGCCTGCGGCAGGATCGAGTACTTCACCGGCCCGAACAGCGCCGAATGGGTGCCCATGGCGAACAGCGCCACCAGCATCAACGACAGGTGATCGAACAGGAAACCGACGGCGCCGACCGCCATGATGGCGATTTCCCCAAGCTTGATCAGGCGGATCAACGCGTCCTTGGCGAACTTTTCCCCGAATTGCCCGGCCAGGGCCGAAAACAGGAAAAACGGCAGGATAAACAGCAGCGCACACAGGTTGACCCAGATGGAGCGGTCACCTTCGATGGTCAGCTTGTAGAGGATGGCGAGGATCAACGACTGCTTGAACACGTTGTCGTTGAACGCCCCGAGGGACTGGGTGATGAAGAACGGCAGGAAGCGCCGGGTACGCAGCAAGGTGAACTGTGAGGGGTGACTCATCTTCCATGTGTCCCTGATGTTAGGTAGCGAGTGGCCTGGATTCTTATTGGATTATCAAATGCCGATCCAGGCCACACATTACCTAATCTTTGCCGGTTATTTCTTCAATCCGGCAATGCACGGCGAGACAAACAGTTCGCCACGCCAGGCGCCCAACACCGTGCGCTTGCCGACGATCAGCCACATCACGGCCAGCAACGCCACCAGCACACAGCCAGACACACTGAAAAACGTCAGGCTCAAGGTACTGGCCAGCTTCAATGTCGCCAGAGAATAGACGCCCAACGGAAAGGTGAAGCCCCACCAGCCGAGGTTGAATGGAATGCCGGCACGCAGGTAGCGCACCGTGATCAGCAGCGCCATCAGCATCCACCACAGGCCGAAGCCCCACAGGGTAATGCCGGCCACCAGCCCCAACCCTGCAGCAATCTCCCCGATGCCCGGCAACCCGTTGGCCGCAAAAATCAGCGGTGCATCGCCGCCCAGTACCAGCATGCCCAAGGCACCGGTGCCGATCGGGCCAAGGGCCAGCCAGCTCGAGGCGGCCATGTTTTCGTGGGGCAGTTTATGCAGGGCCATGCGCAACAACAGGATGGTCAGGATGCTGAAGGCCACCGGCAGGGAAAAGGCCCAGAGCACGTAGCTGGTCACCAGCACCACCAGTTGCGAATGAGCGTCGGCCAAATGCGGTGCCAACAGACCACCGCTGGCGGCCGCCACTTCTGCCGCGACCACCGGCAACAACCAGACCGCTGTCATCTGGTCAATGCTGTGCTCCTGGCGGGTGAACATCATGTAGGGAATCAGCACGCCACAGGCCAGCGACATCGCCACATCCAGCCACCACAGCACCTCGGCGACGTGAATCACGCCTTCACCCCAGCGCGGCAGGCCGAACACCAGGAAGCCATTGATGATGGTTGCCAGGCCCATCGGGATGGTGCCGAAAAACATCGAAACCGTGGAGTGGCCGAAGATCCGGCGTGCTTCATCGAAAAACATCAGCCAACGCGCCGTGTACATCACCGTGAACAGCAGAAACAGCCCGATATTGAACAACCACAGGGCTTCGGCGAAGGCGTGCAAGGCGGGTATGGCGACCGGCAATTGCGCCAGCGCCAACGCCAGCACGCCGGTGCCCATGGTGGCCGCGAACCAGTTGGGGGTGAACTGACGGATCACCTCGCGGGGATGCTGCAAGTGACTGAAAGGTTTGATTCCGGGCTTGATGCTATTGGCGCATGTCATGGCGAACTCCTGTCCTCTCGTGAGGTGGAGCCCATGTTAGATCCGAATCGAATATCTATATAACGGGTAATTTCTCTATATCTTATCTACTTCATAGATATTCAATCAGACATGCCAGTGACGCAATGTCATGGATTGGCCTCACACACCCTGCTGGAACGCGGGCGCATCAAACCTGCCAAAGCGCCAAGGGCCAGAATAATCAACACCGCACCATACCCATCAGTGGTCGCCACCAGGCCGAGGGTCCGGCTCAGGTTCCCGGCCAGCAGCGATGGCAGGCAAAAGGCGAGATAGCTGAGCGCGTAATACGCCGACACCAACCCGGCACGCTCATGGGGCAAGGCCAGTGGCACCAGGCTACGCAAGGTGCCGAGAAAACCGGAGCCGAAACCACATCCTGCGACCAGTGTGCCAAGGAAGAACAGCGGCAGGCTGGCACTGTGCACCCCCAGCAAAATCAGCACGACACCCGCTGGCATCATGCTGGCGCCCAATAACAGGGCCTTGCCGGCGGGTCGGTTGCTCATGCTGTAAATCATCAGCGCGCCGGTTAACGTCAAGGCGGCCACGGTCGCTCCGCCAATCATGTTCGAGGTCGAGCCCGTGGCTGTGCGCACCAACGAAGGCGCCAGGGATGCGTAGAAACCGCCGAGGGCCCACAGGGCAGTATTGAGCGGCAGCACCCGCCACAAAGTCGAGCGTGCTTGCAGTGGTACATGCAGCGTCGGTCGCAATGACGCCCAGACCCCGACCTGCCGCGAGACGCTTTCCGGCAAGCGCCAGACATACAACGCCTGCATCACGAACAAAGCCAGCAGCAGCCAGAAAGTCAGGTGCAACGGAGCCGGGGCGTACTCGGCCAACGCACCGCAGCCCAGCCCGCCAATGGCCATGCCGGTCAACGGTGCAACGCTATTGACCAGCGGCCCCCGCTCGCGGTCGGTATCCAGTAGCGTTGCACCCAGCACGGCGGTCGCCATCCCGGTGGCAAAACCCTGCAGCACCCGGGCACTGATCAGCCAGGCGACGCTGTCGGCGTGAATGAACAGCAGCATCGCCAGAATATTCAGAATCACCGCAGTGAAAATCACCGGCTTGCGCCCCAGGTAATCCGACAGCGAACCGACCGTCAGCAACGCCGCCAGCAAGCTGAAGGCGTACACGCCAAAGATCAGGGTCAGCGTCGCGGCAGAAAACCGCATCTGCTCCTGATACAGGTGATACAGCGGCGTCGGCGCTGTGGAGGCCGCCAGGAAACTGAGCAAGGTCACGGCCAGAAACCACAGGCTGGCACGATTTGAACGAGAACCGGGCATGGACACACTCCGCAAAAGCTAATTTTTTGCTTTTGCGGAGTGTGCTACCGGATCCCTCTTAAAGCAAATTCTTTGTGTTAAGGTCCCAGGCATGGCTTTCAGGACCGGGTGCCTGCAATGGCACCCGACGCAATACAGGAAACACAGGATGACATCTCCCACATTACGCCCCGGCGGCCGCAGCGCGCGGGTACAAGAGTCGATCCATGCGGCCGTGCGCCAACTCCTGCAGGAGCAGGACCGCGCCAGCGTGACCGTCCCGCAAATCGCTGCGCGCGCCGGCGTCACGCCGTCAACCATCTATCGGCGCTGGGGCGATGTATCGGCGCTGCTGGCCGACGTCGCCCTCGCCCGCATGCAGCCCGACAACGAGCCGGCCAACACCGGCAGCCTTCACGGTGATGTGCGGGCCTGGGCCGAACAGTACCTCGACGAGATGAGCTCCGAACCCGGCCGCAACATGCTCTGCGACGTACAGGCGGCGCTGAAGCCGAGTTATTGCGCAACGATCATTGGCGGGCAACTGCAGACGATTCTGGATCGCTATCCGGATGTGCCCAGGCCCAGTGTCGATCGGCTGATCAATCTGATCGCCGCGCCGACGGTGTTTCGCATCCTGTTTTCCGAGGCGCCGCTGGAGATCGAAGAGTTGCATCGATTGATCGAGATCGCATTCAGTCAGTGAGGCCCCCTTCGCGAGCAGGCTCGCTCCCACAATGAATCTGTGTCGCACACAAGACCCCTGTGGGAGCGAGCCTGCTCGCGAAGGCGCCCGTCCAGACACTGCAAATCCCCCTGCGACACCCCGCCACGCCACGACCTTGGTCGACACTGACTAACGCTGGCGGTCGTGCGAGACTGTCTGTCCGGGCGGGAGGTCCGGGTGTCTTTTGTCTGGAGTCCCCATGTCGCTGTCCACCGGGCTGATCGCCGCCGTCGCCCTGGCCTATATGGCCATCATGTTCGCCATCGCCTTCTATGGCGACCGTCGCAGCGCGCCCTTGCCGCCGCGTGTGCGAGCCTGGGTGTACAGCCTGTCGCTGGCGGTCTATTGCACCAGCTGGACGTTCTTCGGCGCCGTGGGCCAGGCCGCCGAACAGCTCTGGTCGTTCCTGCCGATTTACCTCGGGCCGATCCTGTTGCTGATCGGTGCGCCGTGGGTCCTGCAAAAAATGGTGATGATCAGCAAACAGGAGAACATCACCTCGATCGCCGACTTCATCGCTGCGCGCTATGGCAAGTCCCAGCCATTGGCGGTGGTGGTGGCGCTGATTTGCCTGGTCGGCGTGCTGCCCTACATCGCGCTGCAGCTCAAGGGCATTGTGCTCGGCGTGAACCTGCTGATCGGCGCCGGTGCCGACGCCATGGGCACCCGAGCCCAGGACACCGCACTGATCGTGTCGCTGGTGCTGGCCTTGTTCACCATCGTCTTCGGTACCCGCAACCTCGATGCCACTGAGCACCACCGCGGCATGGTGCTGGCGATTGCCTTCGAGTCGTTGGTCAAGCTGTTCGCATTTCTCGCCGTTGGCGCGTTCGTGACCTACGGTCTGTACGACGGTTTCGACGACCTGTTCGACCAGGCCATGCTGGCGCCACGGCTCGAACAGTACTGGAAGGAAACCATCAACTGGCCGTCGATGGTGGTGCAGACCGGCGTGGCGATGATGGCGATCATTTGCTTGCCGCGGCAGTTTCACGTGACCGTTGTGGAGAACATCGACCCCCAGGATCTGCGTCTCGCCAAGTGGGTGTTCCCGGCCTACCTCGCCCTCGCTGCCTTGTTTGTCGTGCCGATCGCCCTGGCCGGGCAGATGATGCTGCCCAGTTCCGTGTTGCCGGATTCGTTCGTGATCAGCCTGCCCCTGGCCCAGGCGCATCCGGCGCTGGCCCTGCTGGCGTTTATCGGTGGCGCATCGGCGGCCACCGGTATGGTGATCGTGGCCAGCGTGGCGCTGTCGACCATGGTCTCCAACGACATGCTGTTGCCCTGGCTGCTGCGTCGCAACAACGCCGAGCGCCCGTTCGAAGTGTTCCGCCAGTGGATGTTGTCGGTGCGCCGCGTCAGCATCGTGGTCATTCTGCTGCTGGCCTACGTCAGTTACCGTCTGCTGGGCTCGACCGCCAGCCTGGCGACCATTGGCCAGATCGCCTTCGCGGCCGTGACCCAACTGGCCCCCGCCATGCTCGGTGCGCTGTACTGGAAACAAGCCAACCGCCGTGGCGTTTTCGCTGGCCTCGCCGCGGGCACGTTCCTGTGGTTCTACACCTTGATCCTGCCGATCGCCGCCCTCAGCCTCGGCCTGTCCCTGAGCACATTCCCGGGGCTGGCCTGGTTGCACAGCAACCCGCTGAACCTGCCGATCACCCCGCTGACCCAAGGCGTGGTGCTGTCACTGGCAGGCAACTTCACGCTGTTCGCCTGGGTCTCGGTGCTGTCGCGCACCCGGGTTTCCGAGCACTGGCAAGCGGGCCGTTTCATCGGCCAGGAAATCAGTGCCCGCCCCAGCACACGCTCGCTGCTGGCGGTGCAGATCGACGACCTGCTGCAACTGGCGGCGCGCTTCGTCGGCGAAGAGCGCGCCCGTCAAAGCTTCATCCGCTTTGCCTATCGCCAGGGCAAAGGCTTCAACCCGAACCAGAACGCCGACAGTGAATGGATCGCCCATACCGAACGCCTGTTGGCCGGTGTGCTCGGCGCCTCTTCGACCCGCGCGGTGGTAAAAGCGGCCATTGAAGGCCGGGAGATGCAACTGGAGGACGTCGTGCGCATCGCCGACGAAGCCTCGGAGGTGCTGCAATTCAACCGCGCCTTGCTGCAAGGCGCCATCGAGAACATCACCCAGGGCATCAGCGTGGTCGACCAGTCGCTGAAACTGGTGGCCTGGAACCGTCGATACCTGGAGCTGTTCAACTACCCGGACGGCTTGATCAGTGTTGGCCGGCCCATCGCCGACATCATTCGCCATAATGCCGAACGTGGTCTGTGCGGCCCCGGCGAAGCCGAAGTTCACGTCGCGCGTCGCCTGCACTGGATGCGTCAGGGCCGCGCGCATACGTCCGAACGATTGTTCCCCAATGGCCGGGTGATCGAGCTGATCGGCAACCCGATGCCGGGCGGTGGCTTCGTCATGAGTTTCACCGACATCACTGCGTTCCGCGAAGCCGAGCAGGCGCTGACCGAGGCCAACGAAGGCCTGGAGCAACGGGTGACCGAACGGACCCACGAACTCTCGCAACTCAACGTTGCCCTGACCGAAGCCAAGGGTAACGCCGAGGCGGCCAACCAGTCGAAGACCCGTTTCCTCGCGGCCGTCAGCCATGACTTGATGCAACCGCTGAACGCTGCGCGGCTGTTCTCCGCCGCCCTCTCCCATCAGGACGATGGCTTGTCCGGCGAAGCGCAGAAACTGGTCGAGCACCTGGACAGCTCGCTGCGCTCGGCCGAGGACTTGATCAGCGACCTGCTGGACATTTCCCGCCTGGAGAACGGCAAGATCAACCCGAATCGCCAGCCATTCGCACTCAACGAACTGTTCGACACCCTCGGTACCGAGTTCAAGGTGCTGGCGCGAGAACAAAAACTGGAGTTCCGCGTTCGCGGCAGTGCGCTTCGGGTCGACAGCGACATCAAACTGTTGCGGCGGATCCTGCAGAACTTCCTGACCAACGCTTTTCGCTACGGCAAAGGGCCGGTGTTGCTGGGGGTTCGTCGGCGCAAAGAACAGCTGAGCCTGGAAGTCTGGGACCGTGGGCCAGGCATTCCGGAAGATAAACAGCAGGTGATTTTCGAAGAGTTCAAGCGCCTCGACAGCCACCAGACGCGGGCCGAAAAAGGCCTCGGCCTGGGGCTGGCGATTGCCGACGGGCTATGTCGCGTGCTCGGTCATACCTTGCGCGTTCGCTCCTGGCCGGGACGCGGTAGCGTGTTCAGCGTCAGCGTGCCGCTGGCCCGGACGCAAACCGCAGCGCCGGTCAAAGTCGCCGAACTCAATGGCAAATTGCTCAATGGCGCGCAGGTGCTGTGTATCGACAACGAGGACAGCATCCTGATCGGCATGAACAGCCTGCTCAGCCGTTGGGGTTGCCAGGTCTGGACCGCGCGCAATCGCGAAGAATGCGCAACGCTGCTGGCCGAAGGTGTGCGCCCGCAATTGGCGTTGGTGGACTACCACCTCGATCATGGCGAGACCGGAACCGACTTGATGGCCTGGTTGCGCACCCAGATGGGCGAACCGGTTCCCGGGGTAGTGATCAGCGCCGATGGCCGGCCGGAGACGGTTGACCAGGTGCATGCCGCGGGGCTGGACTATCTGGCCAAACCGGTGAAACCGGCAGCGTTGCGCGCGTTGTTGAGCCGATATTTGCCGTTGTAGGGTTTAAGCGATGTGGTGATGGATCTGACGCCTTCGCGAGCAGGCTCGCTCCCACAGGAGCCAGCGGTGTTCCGACGCAGCCTTGGGCTGGAAGTTACTCAGGCAGCTCGACCAACCCGTCGACATCCGTCATCGCCCGCTCCAGCAAGTCCGCCGGCAAGCTCTTGCTCGCTCGTGCTCCCAAGAGCTTGAGTTGTTCACTGCGGCTGACCAGGTTGCCCCGTCCCTCTGTCAGCTTGTTGCGTGCTGAGCTGTAGGCCTTGTCCAGTTGCTGCAAGCGATTGCCGACCTCGTCCAGATCCTGGATGAACAGCACGAACTTGTCGTACAACCACCCGGCCCGCTCGGCGATTTCCCGGGCATTCTGGCTCTGGCGCTCCTGTTTCCACAGGCTGTCGATGACCCGCAGGGTGGCCAGCAACGTGGTCGGGCTGACGATCACGATGTTGCGGTCGAATGCCTCCTGAAACAGCGTCGGCTCAGCCTGCAACGCGGCAGAAAACGCCGCCTCGATCGGCACGAAGAGCAACACGAAATCCAGGCTGTGCAAGCCATCGAGGCGCTTGTAATCCTTACCGGCCAAGCCCTTGACGTGATTTCGCAACGACAGCACATGTTGCTTGATGGCGATCTGGCCGATGGCCTCGTCCTCAGCCGCCACGTATTGCTGATAGGCCGTCAGGCTGACCTTGGAGTCGACCACCACCTGCTTGTCGCCCGGCAGGTAAATGATCACGTCCGGCTGGAAGCGCTCGCCGTCCGGCCCCTTGAGATTGACCTGAGTCTGGTACTCGCGGCCCTTCTCCAGCCCCGCATGCTCGAGCACGCGCTCAAGAATCAGCTCGCCCCAATTGCCCTGGGTCTTCTGCCCTTTCAAGGCGCGGGTCAGGTTGGTGGCCTCATCGCTCAAACGCAAATTCAGCTGTTGCAGACGCTCCAGTTCCTTCGCCAGGGAGAAACGCTCACGAGCCTCGTTCTGATAGCTTTCCTCGACACGTTTCTCGAAGGACTGGATGCGCTCCTTCAGCGGATCGAGCAACTGCCCCAGGCGCTGTTGACTGGTCTCGGCAAAACGCTGCTCGCGCTCATCGAAAATCTTCCCCGCCAGCTCGGCAAACTGCGCACGCAACTCGTCCCGCGAACCTTGCAGGTCGCTGAGGCGTTGCTGATGACTGTCCTGCTGCTCGCGCAATTCGGCGTTGAGCGACGCGGCCTGGGCATCCAGACGGCGCAATTCGGCTTCTTTGCCGGCGCGTTCGATATTCCACGCATGAGCGGCGTCCCGGGCGTCGTCGCGCTCGATCTGCAGCAGTTCGACTTCACGACGCAGCGCAGCCAGATCAGCCTGTTTGGCGGCGTTTGCCTGGGTCAGATCGCCGACGTCATCGCGGCTGGATTCGATTTGTGCATTCAATCCGTCCTGCGCCAATTGCGCCATGGCCAGGCGTTCTTGCAGCAGTGCAACGTCGGCTTGCGTGGTACCGGCCCGACGCTGAAGTTGCCAGGCCAATACCAGCAATGGCAACCCAGCCGCTGCCAGACCCAGCAATACGCTGGTCAAGTCCATTGCCATAGCCACTCCTGCCATTCGGATAAAGCCTGAAGGTTAACCAAGGCGCCTGATCTTGGACAGCTCAGTCTTCGATCAGCCCCAGTTCCTGTTGAGCACGGCGATCACCTGCCCGAGCGGCCTGACGCAGCAGGTCCTGACCGATCCGGCGGTCCCGGGCATTCCCGCATTCCCGGCACATCAACTGGCCAAGGCGACTTTGCGCAGCCACCACGCCTTCACGGGCCGGTTGCTTTAGCAGGCGTCCGGCGATGTGTTTGACGTTACGGTTTTCGCCCAGATGCGGGCTGTCCAGCAGCCACTCTGCCACGCGCATGGAAAAGCGCTTGGTAGGGGCAACAGAGGGTGAAGTGGAGGAAGAGGAAACAGGGGCTGAGCGAAACTTCATAAAGCACTGTGGGGCAGATCGGAAGGCGCGCAACTTTACTCTCTTTTTCTTACAGGTAAAGCTGAAAATATCCCGGCACGCCCGTCCTAGAGCAAGCGCTCGGGACAATCCACAGAAGCTGTGGATAACTCAGTGGACAACCGCTCTTGAACCCGCTCAAAGCCGTGTGGAATGGGGCTCGCAGTCAAACTGACGATTTTTTCACCAGTAAAAAAAAGCGATGTTTTTCATTGACTTAAATTTTGGTTACAGGCAGCCATTGCGCTTGAACATGAGATGACAGCGGGGTGACAGGCTGCGCAACTAATGTGCACAAGTGCCTTTGCGACGGTTATATCGATGCACTTCTTCGGCGCATTTTTTGTCATGCCTGGGGATAAACCCTGGCAAACCCGGCATCTAGACAACCGCGCTGCTGCAAACTTCGATAACCGGTGGTCGGATTTTGTCCTGAAACAGGGCGTATCGATCGTAGGCAGCACAGCTTTATGCCCACCTCTCTACAGGGCAAAACGGCCCGATCAGGCACCTGCCGGGAAATTTTTTCGCTAGCACACTTCCCTTAACCAGTTCAATCCGTTAGTATCCGCGGCGTTAGTACCAAGCTGAAAGTCAATTCTGGTCGAACAAATCCCCCCGGTCAGCCTTCCCGACGGAAGCCTCCACCGAACAAGCGGGATCGACCACCTCGATGGTTTCCAGGTAAATCTTGCGCCAACACCACCTTTGAATCGAAAGCAAAGGGTGCTGTTCCGCCTGTCTACTCTGCTCGAACCAACCTGCAAATTGATCAGGATCTTCACCCCGGGCCCAGAACCTTTGCCCTCGATGTGTTGCCTGCCCTCCTAAGTACCTACCTGCCAGCCCAAGCGCGCCAACTTGTCAGCGCTTCAAACTGGCTGCTTTGTTCCAGTCGGGTTCTTCGTTCGATCAATGGTGATCGACGTTACTGGAACGTTTTAACGCTGCACGGTTCTTATCCGTGTCATTTGTAGGAACACCCAATAATGTCTACTCAAATCCAGACTCAGGATGCCATTCGCACCCTAACCAACGCGTTTGCACCAATGAACTGCCTGATCATGGCGGCTCGCAAAGGCTGCTTCAGCTTCACCCTGGTCAACGAACACGGCATCGCTCGTCACAGCGAACGCCTGTACCCCGATCAATACTCCAGCGCCGAGCCGCTGCAGGCCGTGATCGAGCGTACCCGTCAGGCACTGGTTGCCTGAAACGCCAGAAAGGCTGAAACCCCCGAAAGCCCTGCCGAAATAGCAGGGCTTTTTATTGCCCAATGTTTCCCTCCTCTCGCACCACGCCTAATCACGATCCGATATAACGGTTATAACTGGCCGCTGGAAATATTTTAAAAACAGGCCTTTACAGCGCGAATATGACACTACACTTCAACTCAAGCGGCTTGACCCGCTTGCGGCGAGCCTGAGTCGATTCACAGCTGCCAAGCCCCCTTCAGGTATCGCCGTCCAATTCAGGTTTCGAGGGTTATATGGGTATCGCTGCCAGCGAACTGTGCCGCTATGTGATTCGTCCGACATTGATCTATCTCGGACAACATAGCGCTACTGCCGAATCCCTGCTGCTGGGCATTGCCGCCAGCCAGTCCGCCCTTGGTTCCGCCCTGCATGACCGCCGTGGGCACGGCCTGTACCGCATCGCCGAGCCCCGTCATCAGGCCCTTTGGGACCATTACCTGGCCCTTGATCCGGAACGTGCGAGCCTGGTCCGCGGCCTGGCCAGCCAGCATGCGTTTCTGAGTGGCCCGCACCTCGAGTTGACCGTCAACCTGCGTTACGCCACAGCCATCGCCTGGCTCCTGGTGGAAGAACAGAATACCCCCCTCCCCGCCCCCGATGATTTGTTGGGTATGGCCAGAATCTGGCGCCAGACATTTCATCCCCAGGGGCGCCTGCGTGACTTCACTTGCGCCTGGCAAACCTGTGTTTCACCGCTGAATCAGGTAGCCTGCTGACACCTCTGGATCCAAAAATCGCGCAACACGCCGCGAATCTGGTCGGATTGTCCTACAAAACCGCTCTAAATCAAGGCATACAGCCTATGGCGCCGGGACGAAAATGTTGGTAATTTTCGCCCCGGTGATCACCAGGAGTTCTAATAATGAAAAAAGTAATGCTCAAAACCAGTATCAGTCTCGCCGTTGCCATGGCATCCACCCAGATTTTCGCAAGTGGCTTTGCCGTCAACGAACAAAGCATCAGCGGGATGGGTACAGGTTTTGCCGGGCGATCTTCCGCTGCCGATGACGCAAGCACCCTTTTTGGCAACCCTGCCGGCATGTCGCGCCTCAAGCGCGAACAAGTCACCGGCGGTGTTGCGATGATCGACGCACACACCGATATCAGCCACGCCAGCTCCAGCCCGAACGACGGCACCAACAAAGGCGACATGGTTCCGTTCATCGCCGTACCCATGGGTTACTACGTCAAGCCAATCGACGACAAGTGGGCCGTCGGTGTGGGCGTGTACGCACCATTCGGTCTGGTAACCGACTACGAGAGCGGCTTTGCCGGTCGTTACTTCGGCAGCAAGAGCGAAGTCAAGATCGTCACCCTGCAACCGACTGTCAGCTACGCCTTCAACGACAAGGTTTCCATCGGTATTGGCCCGACCATCAACCGCATTGACGGCACCCTGGAATCGAGCCTGTCGATCACCCAGGCCGCGCCAGACGGCAATGTCAAGATCACAGGTGACGACACCGCGCTGGGCTACAACATCGGCGTGCTGGTTCAAGCCACCGACAGCACTCGTGTCGGCCTGACCTACCACTCGAAAGTGAAGTACAAGCTCGAGGGCAGCACCAAGGTCAACTACGGCGTGCTGGGCCTGATCGGCCAGAACCCGAATCAGAAATACGATGCTTCGCTGGACCTGACCACCCCTGAATCGGTGGACTTCTCGGTCACTCACCAGCTAGACGACAAGTGGACTCTGTATGCAGGCAGCACCTGGACCCGCTGGAGCCGCCTGAAAGACATCACCGTTGAAAACACGGGTGTTCCGGCTGCTCTGAACAGCCAGTTCGGCACCATCACCGAAGAACAGAACTGGCACGACACCTGGGCTCACGCCATCGGCGCGTCCTATCAGTTGAACAAGCAATGGGTACTGCGTGGCGGCCTGTCCGTTGACCAGGCACCGACCAACAACGTCGACCGTTCCCCACGCATCCCGACGGGCGATCGCAAGGCATTCAGCGTGGGCGCCGGCTGGAGCCCGACCGACGACCTGACCATCGACCTGGCGTATTCGTACCTGCGCGAAGAGTCGGTCAAGGTCGACAACAAAAACGACGACGTCCGTAACCAACGCTACAACGCCAAGTATGAAAACTACGCAAACGGTTTCGGTCTCGGTGCGACCTACCGCTTCTGATGATTCCCGGCGAGCCTGAACCGCTCGCCACCCGAATCAAAAAAGCCCCGCTCTCTTCACAGAGGCGGGGCTTTTTAATGGGTGTCGATCAGGGGGTCGAAACGAGCGGCGGCGAAGCCAGGGCTTTTTCCACCGCGGCAATGAACTCGGGATCATCCGGCTTGGTCAGGCTGGAGAAACTGGCGATCACCTTGCCTTGGCGATCCACCACGTACTTGTAGAAATTCCACTTCGGCGCGCTGGCTTGACTGGCGAGGACCTTGAACAAATGCGTCGCATCGTCGCCACGAACCTTTTGCGGCTCGGTCATGGTGAAGGTCACGCCATAGTTGACGTAGCAGACCTTGGCAGTCTCGGCGCCATCCTTTGACTCCTGCTTGAAGTCATTGGACGGCACGCCTATCACCTCCAGCCCTTGATCCTTGAAGCGCTGATTCAGCGCCTCAAGGCCTTTGAACTGCGGAGCAAAGCCACAGAAACTTGCGGTATTGACCACCACCAACGGCTTACCGGCAAAGCGCTGGCACAAGTCGATGGATTCCTTGGCACGCAGCTTGGGCAACGAGCCTTGCAAAAGATCCGGGCAACCTGCCGCGTGAGCCAACCCGGAAAACGCGACCAGTAACGCGGGAACTGCCAGACAGCGCATCAGCATCTCGGGACATCCTTGGGAGTTCGTCGGGGTTCGACGTTACTCGCCCCGCCATCCCGCTAGCAAGTCCCCATGCCCAACTGCAAAAGCGCCAGCCCGCCCTGATGCCAGCCCCACCACACTACGGCGAGCAGCAACGCGCAGACGGCAAGTATCGTGATCCGTGGCCAAAGGCTGTTCATGTCGCACTCATTTGTGTTTGCAGACGCGCCACCGGCCGTTCACGCACCGGCCAGTTCAGGGCGGCGGCCAACAGGCTCAAGAGAATCGCGACCTGCCAGATCAGGTCATAGTTGCCGGTACGGTCGTACACCACGCCACCCAGCCAGCCGCCCAGGAACGAACCGAGCTGATGAAACAGGAAAACGATCCCACCCAGCATGGACAGGTTTCGCACACCGAACAAGGTCGCCACCGTACCGTTGGTCAACGGCACCGTCGACAGCCACAGGAAGCCCATGGCCATGCCGAACAGGTAGGCCGAGGTGGTGGTCACCGGCGCCCACAGGAACAACGCAATGACCACCGCCCGCAGCACGTACAAACCAGTGAGCAAACGCGGCTTGGACATTCGCCCGCCAAGCCATCCAGCGGTGTAGGTGCCGAAAATGTTGAACAAGCCGATCAGCGCCAGCACCGTGGTGCCGACCGTCGCCGGAAGATGCTGATCCACCAGATAGGCCGGCAAGTGCACACCGATGAACACCACCTGGAATCCGCACACGAAAAAGCCGAACGCCAGCAGCCAGAATCCGGAGTGAGAGCAGGCTTCGCGCAGCGCTTCGCCAAGGGTCTGTTCGTGACCCAGGACTGGCAGCGGCTTGTCCTTGAGCATGCTCACCAGCGGCACGATCAGCGCCACCAGCAAGCCCAGCGCCAGCAGCGCTGCGGACCAGCCAAGCCAGCCGATCAAACCGAGTGTGCCGGGCAACATCGCGAACTGGCCGAACGAACCGGCAGCACTGGCGATGCCCATGCCCATGCTGCGTTTTTCCGGCGGCACTGCACGACCGACCACCCCCAGGATCACCGAGAACGACGTACCGGACAGCCCGATGCCGATCAGCAGGCCGGCGCTCAGCGACAAGGTCATCGCCGAATCGGAGAGCCCCATGCAAATCAGCCCCACCGCGTACAGGACGCCACCGATCAGCACCACTTTTGCCGCGCCGAAGCGGTCGGCCAACGCACCGGTGAATGGCTGAGCAAGGCCCCAGATCAGGTTCTGCAAGGCGATGGCGAAGGCAAAGACTTCACGGCCCCAGCCGAACTCGGCGCTCATCGGCGCCAGAAACAGCCCGAAGCCATGTCGAACGCCCAGAGACAACGCAAGGATCAGCGCACTCCCCAACAGAACCCAGCCGCAAGTACGCCACATCGATGTCATTGTTATTCTCCAGTAGCGGGTATATACCCGCTTAAGATCGGAAAAACCGGCTTCATGCCAGTTCGTCCAGCAGCTTCAATAAGGTTTCGCGCTTCTCGGCACCCAGGCGATCGATCAAACGCTGCTGTGCGGCTTCCCAGGCCGGCAAGGCAGCCTTGAGACGCGCTGCCCCGGCCTCGGTCAGCAGGACGATGCGATTGCGCATGTCCTCGCCCTCGACCAGCGTCACCAGGCCGTCACCCTCCAGCACCCGCAAATTGCGCCCCAAGGTGCTGCGATCCAGCCCCATGGCCTCGGCCAGGGCCGAGATGCTCGGCTGATCCAGACGCTGCAGATTGCACAGCAAAGAATACTGCGCAACGTTGATCCCGAAGCCGTCGAGAGCGCCGTCGTAATGCCTGCTGACGCCACGGGCGGCGCGACGCAGGTTGATGCATAAACATTGGGAATCGAGCATGGTGCGTGTATATACCCGCGAGTCGTTTAAATCAAGTTACAGAACCGCAGTAACAGTCAGGACAGCGCCAAGCCTACCAGCACTGCAACTTCCAGCAACTCCAGCATTGCCCCCGCCGTGTCCCCCGTCGTGCCGCCCAGGCGCCGCAGCATCACCTGCCGCAACCAGACAAACCCCAACACAGCCAACACCAGCGCCAGCACACCACTGAGGCCGGCGATCAACACACAGACCAGTGCGCTGGCCACCAGCACCTGCTTGCCCGCCGAACGCGGAAGATGATCGGCCAGCGCCTGCCCCAGACCACCGGCACGCACATACGGCGTGCTCAGGAACAGGCCGAGCAATGCGCTGCGCCCTATCAACGGCACGATGATCAAGGCGAGCGAATGCGCTTGCTCGGTCAACGCCAGCAGTGCGGTGAATTTAAGCAACAACACCAGCACCAGCGTCACCACGGCGATCGGCCCGCTGCGCGGGTCTTTCATGATGGTCAGCGTACGCTCACGATCGCCAAAACCGCCGAGCCAGGCATCGGCGCTGTCCGCCAGGCCATCCAGATGCAACCCGCCACTGAGCAAGACCCAAACGCTCAGCAGCAACGCCGCGTGCAGCAACGTCGGCGTGCCGAGCAACAGCCAGCTCACCGCCCACAGAATCGAGCCAAAGAGCAATCCCACGAGCGGATAAAACAGCAGCGACTGCCCCAGCTCCCGGGGTTCAGGCATGCCGGGAAGGCGAATCGGCAGGCTGCTGAGAAACTGCAAGGCAATCCAGAACGGCAGCATGGTCAGAGCACTTCCTTCAACAAGCCAGCGGACTCCAGCGTCAGCGAAAACACGGCGCCATGCCCGACCTCAACGTTAAGCAGTTGCTCTCGCGGCAGCCCGCGAGCCTGTGCCAGCAACAATCGCATCACTCCGCCGTGGCTGATCAGCAAAATGCGCTCATCGGGAAAGGTCGCATGCAAACGCTCCAGCGCTTTCAGCACCCGTGCCGAAAAGTCTGCAACCGGCTCACCCTGAGGCGGCGTGAACGAATAGGGATCAGCCCAGAACAAGCCCAGCGCCTGTGCGTCGGTTTCCATCAACGCCGCCGCGCTCTGCCCTTCCCAGGTGCCGAAATGCAACTCTTGCAGGTCGCTGTCCAGTTGCACCGGCACAGCCAGTTGCGCACCGAGCTCCTCGGCAAACCGCGCACAACGCTGCAACGGCGAACTGACCAGCCGGTCCCAAGGCCCTCGCCCGACCACGGCGGCGCGCATCTGCGCCCACCCCATGTTGGTCAACGCATCATCGATACTACCGCGCAGCCCGCCGCCGAGTTCGGTTTCACCGTGACGCAACAGATCCAGGCGCAAGGTCATGCCGGACGATCCGCCACGGCGGCCTCGGCGAAGGTCGCCATTTGCCCGTGCAGATCGCAAGCCAGACGCAGCAGCGGCACGGCCAATGCCGCACCACTGCCTTCGCCAAGCCGCAGGCCAAGATCGAGCAACGGTTGCGCATTCAGGGTTTCCAGCACATGACGATGGCCCGGCTCGGCGCCACGATGACCGAACAACAGCCACTGAAGGCATTCCGGGTTCAAGCGCACCGCAACCAGTGCCGCGACACTGCAGATGAAACCGTCCACCAACACCGCGACACCCTCCTGGGCACAAGCGAGATAGGCACCGACCAGAGCGGCGATCTCGAAACCGCCGAGGTTGAACAGGGTCTGCAAGGCATCGTCACGCTGTGCGCCATGCAATGCCAAGGCGCGCTCGATCACTTGGGCCTTGTGGCTGACACCTTCGGCGTTGAGCCCGGTACCTGGCCCGGTCAAATGCCCCACCGGGCAATCGAGCAAAGCACATGCCAGGGCGCTGGCGGCGGTGGTGTTACCGATGCCCATTTCGCCACCGATAAACAGCTGCGCAGCGCTGGCCATTGCCCGCTGCACGCTGTCACGGCCAGCTTGCAAGGCACGTTGCCCCTGCGCCTCGGTCATGGCCGGACCCTGTGCAAAATTCGCCGTGCCCGGGCCGATGTTCAGGTGGCGCACACCCGGCAGCTTCAGCGACGGCGTTACCGTGCCCAGGTCCACCACTTCAAGGGAAGCGCCCAGTTGCCGCGCCAGTACGCTGATAGCCGCACCGCCGTTGACGAAGTTGTGCAGCATCTGCCCGGTGACTTCCTGGGGAAACGCCGACACACCCTCGGCGACGACGCCATGGTCGCCGGCAAAAATCGCGATCCACACCTGCTCCATGCTCGGTTTGACCCGCCCCTGCAAACCCGCCAGTTGCACCGCCACTGACTCCAACTGGCCGAGGGAGCCGGCCGGCTTGGTCAGTTGCTGTTGCCGTGCCTGTGCCTGTTCGACCACTTGGGTATCGACCGGCTTGCTCGGGTTCAGCCACCAGGATTGAGTCATAACGCAGTTCCTTTAAGAGTCAGGGGCAGGCCGGCGACGGTCAGGACGACACGCTGACAGCGCTCAGCCAGAGCTTGATGCAGCCAACCGGCCTCATCGACATAACGGCGAGTCAATTCGCCCAGCGGCACGACACCCATTCCGGTCTCGTTGCTGACAAAAATGATTTCACCCGGCAGCGACGCCAGGCAGTCCAGCAAGGCATCACGCTCGGCCGCCAGGCGCTTGGCATCGTCGAGCATCAGCAGGTTGGTCAGCCACAGGGTCAGGCAATCCACCAGCAGGCAACTGTCGGTACGGGCGGATTCGCGCAGCACCCTGGCCAGTTCCACGGGTTCTTCGATCAATGCCCATTCGGCTGGACGACGGGCGCGGTGATGGGCCACCCGCTCGCTCATTTCGCCGTCCAGCGGCTGGCTGGTGGCGATGTAGGTCACGGCCAGAGCACTGTCGATGGCGAGTTTTTCAGCCAGGCGACTCTTGCCGGAGCGGGCGCCGCCGAGGATCAGTTGCAGCATGGTTGTTTCCTTGAAATCTTCGGTGAGGCCATGGCAGGCGCCTCAAATCCCGCAGAGCTGACGCAACAGCCCGGTATCCAGATGCTTCTCCACCAGATCCGCCAGCCGCTCGATATCGCGCTCGCGCAAGGCGTGGTAATCCACAGCCTGCACATCCTGCAACCCGGCCCAGCGCAACAGCGCACTGCACGCCTCTGGCGATTCGAACAACCCGTGCAGGTAGGTGCCGAAAATCTGCCCGTCTGCACTTCGCGCACCGTCACAGCGGCCGTCATCCAGTTGCACCGCGGCATTTTCCAGCGCCGGCCCGGTGGTCACGCCGGCATGAATTTCATAACCCGCTACCGGCGCATCCTCCAGCGCCAGGCGCCCACGGACATTGCGCAACTGCTTCTCTTGTTCGAGTCGAGTCTGCAACGCCAGCAGCCCCAGACCGGCACTGGAACCCGGCGCACCTTCGAGACCCAGAGGGTCGTGCACCTGCTCGCCGAGCATCTGCAGGCCGCCACAAATGCCCAGCAATTTTCCGCCGTAACGCAGGTGCCGGGCGATGGCGGTTTCCCAGCCACTGGCCCGCAGGTACGCGAGGTCGCTGCACACACTTTTCGAACCAGGAAGAATGATCAGGTCGGCGGGCGGAATCGCCTGGCCGGGGCCGATGAAATGCAGGTCCACTTGCGGATGCAGGCGCAGCGGATCGAAATCGGTGTGGTTGCTGATGCGCGGCAACACCGGCACCAGCACTTTCAGTACCTGGTCGGCTTTATCGGTCTGGCGTTGATCGATGCCGTCCTCGGCCTCCAGGTGCAGGTCCATCACGTAGGGCAGCACGCCGATCACCGGCTTGCCGGTGCGTTCTTCGAGCCAGTCGAGACCGGGTTGCAGCAACGCGATGTCGCCGCGAAACCGGTTGATGACGAAGCCTTTGACCCGCGCCTGTTCGCTCGGCGACAACAGTTCAAGGGTACCCACCAGATGGGCGAAAACCCCGCCGCGATTGATATCGGCGATCAGCACCACCGGGCAATCCACCGCTTCGGCAAAGCCCATGTTGGCGATGTCGCCAGCCCGCAGATTGATTTCCGCCGGCGAGCCCGCGCCCTCGACCATCACCAGTGGATACGCCGCGCTCAAGCGCTCGTGGGAGGCCAGTACCGCCTGCATCGCGATGGTTTTGTAGTCGTGATAGGCAACGGCGTTCATGGTCGTGACGGCGCGGCCATGGATGATCACCTGGGCACCGGTGTCACTGTTGGGCTTGAGCAGCACCGGGTTCATGTCGGTGTGCGGTTCAAGGTGCGCGGCCTGGGCCTGTACCGCCTGGGCGCGGCCGATCTCGCCACCGTCGGCGGTCACCGCACTGTTGAGTGCCATGTTCTGCGGCTTGAACGGCACCACCCTGGTGCCCTGGCGCGTGGCCCAACGGCACAGCGCGGTCACCAGCGTGCTTTTACCGGCATCCGAGGTGGTGCCCTGCACCATCAGCGTGGTCATTGGCTTTCCTTGGCGAAATCTTCGAAGGCCTGCGTCAGTCGCACCCAGGCGGCTTCGTCACCGGGCAAGCCGAATCGCAGGCTGCTGTTGTGCGTGAACAAGCGCAGGAGAATGCCGCGCCGGGCCATGAATTCATGCAGCCCTTCGGCGCGTTCGGTGATCAGCCACTGGAACAGCGCGCAACCGCCCTGAGGCTGGAGCCCGTGTTGCTCCAGCAACGACGCCAGGCGCTCGCTGGCGTCATCCGCGCGTACTCGTTGCCGCGTCTGCTCTTCGGTGTTGCGCAGGCAGGCCTGGCCCACCACCCGGGTCGCCCCGCTCACGGCCCACGGCCCCACCTGTTCAGCCAGCAACTTGAGCAACTTGCGTTCGGCCAGCACAAAGCCCAGGCGCACACCGGCCAGGCCGAAAAACTTGCCGAAGGAGCGCAAGACGATCAACCCGACTTGATGGGCAAACGGTGCCAGGCTCAGTTGCGGTGTGTTATCCATGAACGCTTCGTCCACCACCAGCCAGCCACCGCGTTGGGCCAGTCGCGCGTGCCAGTCGAGCAGGCGACCGGGCGTAAGGCTCAGGCCTGTGGGGTTATTCGGATTGACCACCACCAGCACGTCGAGGTTGTCGATAAAGAAGTCGACTTCCTGTTCCAGCACTTCCCGCACGATGTAGCCGTTGCGACGCCACGCCTCGGCGTGCTCGGCATAACACGGCGACAGCACGCCGACCTTGCCCGCCCGACGCAATCGCGGCAACAGTTGAATCGCCATTTGCGAGCCGGCCACCGGCAGCGCCTGCAGGGTGCCGTAGTAATCACAGGCGGCTTGCTCCAGCCCATCGTCAGCTTCCGGCAAACGGGCCCAGGCCCGCAGCGGAATATCCGGCACCGGGAACGGCCAGGGTGCAAGGCCCGTGGACAAGTCCAGCCAGTCGGCTTCATCGATGCCGTACTCGAGCGCTGCCTTGCGCAATCGTCCACCGTGCTCAAGCATAAAACTCAGCCCCCATGCAGAGAATCAGCAGCCATAACCATACCCCGCGCTGGACCAATTGCCAGCCCCGGTCAATGGAGTCGGCATCCGCCGGCACGCCTTCGCCCAGCTGAGGACGCTGATGCAGTTCGCCGTGATAAATCGCCGCCCCACCCAATTCGACACCCAGGGCACCCGCCCCTGCCGCCATCACCGGGCCGGCGTTCGGGCTGTCCCAGGTCGGGCCCTGGGTGCGCCAGCATTTCAACGCCAGCCGGGTCTTGCCCAGCAGCGCGTAAGTCAGTGCCACCAGACGTGCAGGAATGTAATTGAGCACGTCGTCGATCTTCGCCGCCGCCCAGCCGAACCGTTCGAAGCGCTCATTGCGATAGCCCCACATCGCATCCAGCGTATTGCTCAGGCGATAGAGCACCACGCCCGGAACCCCCGCCACGGCGAACCAGAACAACGCCGCGAACACTGCATCGCTGCCGTTTTCCAATACCGATTCGGTAGCGGCACGGGCTACTTCGGTTTCATCCAGATCACTGGTTTTACGGCTGACCAGATAGCTCACACGTTTGCGGGCTTCATCAAGATCACCACCGCGCAGGGCCTTGGCCACAGGCTCGACATGCTCGCCGAGGCTGCGCATGCCGAGGGCGCAATAGAGCGCGAGAATATCGACGATCCAACCGACATAAGGCGCCCAGGAGAATGCCGTGGCCAGCAGCGTCAGCGGCAACACGGCGATCACCCACGCGGTGACACCATGGCTGCGCCAGCCGCGACCGCCGCCATTGAAACGTTGCTCGATGCGCTCGGCAAATCGGCCGAACGCCACCAGCGGATGCCAGCGTTTGGGTTCACCCAGCAGCGCATCCAGCGCAACCGCGGCGACACTCAACAACGCCACACTCATTGACTCACTCCCCAATAATTTTCGTACAGCAATTCATGTAGCGGACGCGCCTGCGCCCAGCCTTCGATCACCAGCATTGGCGCCGGGTAGAACTCTTTGACCGGTCCCAGGCACAGCACGGCCAGTGGTTTGGCGCCTGACGGCAGCCGCAACAGGTCGGCCAGTGCCTGGGGTTCGAACAGCGACACCCAGCCCATGCCAAGCCCTTCGGCGCGTGACGCCAGCCACAGGTTCTGGATGGCACAGGACAGTGAAGCCATGTCCATTTCCGGCAAGGTGCGGCGGCCGAAGATATGCTGCTCGCGGTCGTCCATCAGTGCGGCAACCAGTACCTCGGCGCAATCGTTGATGCCTTCCACCTTGAGTTTCATGAACTCATCGCTGCGCTCGCCGAGGGCTTCGGCGGTGCGGATGCGTTCTTCTTCCACCAGGGCCTGGATTTGCCCGCGCAAGACTCGATCACTGATGCGGATAAAACGCCAGGGCTGCATGAGGCCGACACTGGGTGCCTGGTGTGCGGCCTCGAGCAGGCGCCGGAGCAATTCAGGCTCGACGGTGCCGCCGCTGAAGTGGCGCATGTCGCGGCGTTCGGCGATGGCGCGATAGACCGCTGCGCGCTCGGCTTCGGAAAATGCGTTATCCGTCATGGCCTCTTCGCGAGCAGGCTCGCTCCCACAGGTGATTGCGTTTCTTCAGGCATTGCATCACCCAATGTGGGAGCGAGCCTGCTCGCGAAGGCGCCCTCCCGGTCAGGCGCCAACAGCGCGGCAATCGCCGATGGATTGGACGGAAAATAGAAATGCACATAAGAGGCCGTCATCCGCCCCTCACGATAAACCGCTTCCGCCCCTCGCCCGCCGTTAGGGCTCAAGCCACGGGCAATCGGTGTCAATTCAGTGGTGGTCAGCGAATGATGATAGGTGTGCCCGCGCAGCGAACCTTCCGGCAGCTCCACCGCTTGCAACGCCAGTGCCGCCAGACGCTTTTGCATCACCGCATCACCGGCCAGCAAACCAACCAGTTCGGTGCGAGTACCCTCGACATCGGTCAGGGAATCGAGCAGATACAGCATGCCGCCACACTCGGCGAGCAACGGTTTGCCTGCCCGGTGGTGGGCGCGGATCGCCTCGAGCATCGCAGTGTTTTGCGCCAGCGCCACATGGTGCAGCTCCGGGTAACCACCCGGCAGATACAGACTGTCGGCCTCTGGCAACGCTCGGTCGCGGATCGGCGAGAAGAACGACAACTCGGCGCCCATCGCCCGCAGCAAGTCCAGGCTCGCGCCGTAGGTGAATGCAAAGGCTTCATCCCGGGCGACGGCAATGCGCACACCGGCCAACAATGGTTCGGCTGCGATGGCATCCGGTGCGGCGAACTCGACTGCCGGTGGCAGCGCGACCTCACAACTGCTAGCCAGGGCATCGGCGGCCGCATCGAGGCGCAGGTCGAGATCGTTCAACTCACTGGCCTGAACCAGCCCCAGGTGCCGGCTCGGCAGTTCGATCCCGGTTTCCCGGGACAGCGCGCCGTACCAGCGTAAGCCTTCAGTCAGGCTGCCTTCGAGCAGTTGTGCATGGCGCAGTGTGCCGACGCGGTTGGCCAGCACGCCGGCGAACGGCAAGTCCGGCTGATAACGCGCCAGCCCCAGGGCCAATGCGCCGAAGGTCTGGGCCATGGCGGTGCCATCGATCACACCCAGCACCGGCACACCAAAATGCCGCGCCAGATCGGCGCTCGACGGCGTACCGTCGAACAATCCCATGACGCCTTCGATCAGAATCAGATCGGCGTCGGCTGCGGCTTCCCACAGCAACCGGCGACTTTCCTGCTCGCCGACCATCCACATGTCCAGTTGATACACCGGCGCACCGCTGGCGCGCTCGAGGATCATCGGATCGAGAAAGTCAGGGCCGCACTTGAACACGCGAACCTTGCGCCCCTGATTGCGATGCAACCGTGCCAGCGCCGCGGTGACGGTGGTCTTGCCCTGGCCGGAAGCCGGCGCGGCAATCAGTACCGCCGGGCATTGACGGGGCTGGTTCACAGCTCGACGCCTTTCTGCGCTTTGATCCCGGCCTGGAAGGCATGTTTGATCACGCCCATTTCGGTGACGGTGTCAGCCATCTCGATCATTTCCGGTTTGGCGGCACGACCGGTGACCACCACATGCTGCATCGGTGGCCGGGCCTGCAAGTCGCTGAGCACCTGTTCGAGGTCGAGGTAGCCATGCTTGAGGGCGATGTTCAGCTCGTCCAGCACCACCAGACCGATAGACGGGTCGCGTAGCAGTTGCTGCGACACCGCCCAGGCGGCTTCGGCGGCAGCGATGTCGCGCTGACGGTCCTGGGTTTCCCAGGTAAAACCTTCGCCCATCACATGAAAACGCACCTGCTCGGGAAAGCGTCGGAAAAACAATTCTTCACCCGTGCTGTTGCGGCCCTTGATGAACTGCACCACGCCGCATTGCATGCCATGCCCCAAGGCGCGGGCGAGCATGCCAAAGGCCGAACTGCTCTTGCCTTTGCCGTTACCGGTCAGCACCAGCAACAGGCCGCACTCGTTCGGGGAATTGGCGATGCGCTCGTCGATCACGGCTTTTTTGCGCTGCATGCGCGCCAGGTGGCGTTCGTCACGATCGGGGGTATCAGTCATGGGGAGCTCTCCGTTGAGGCAGGATTAACGGCGGGCAGGCACAGCAATAGAAGGCAACAAGCCTGGCATCGCCCACCGTGATGCCGCTGGATGAATCAGGCCGGTCTCCGGGCTCATGAGTGGCCGCGGGGCCGGACTGTGCGCCTTCCCGCATCGAATCGACACAGTGGCATCACACACAGTTTTCACTCATTTACCGTTGCGGGGGCAGCGCCGGAATTGCAGGCCTTCGACGTACGGAAGGACTCGCTCACCGGCTTCCCTGTTTCACTCTGTCGACCCAAGTCACAGAGCACCTGAAACAAGCCGCGAAGGTTAGAGGGTTGGGGGTGGAGCGTCAATTAAAGCCGGGAGCCCACCTGCCGAATAACTGTCATCAATCAATAAACTGACGTCAATCTTGTGCCACGCTCGCAGCAGTGATATCAAAGAGCCACAACTTCACAACACAATAACAAGGGTGAACCCATGCAAGGCATGATCATCAGCAATCCAAAGCTGGAATTCCTGCGCCCGGTGCTCGAGCGCTGGTTCGAATGCATCGACCGCTATAACGCCGTCCGCGGCGATGGCGACACACCGTACTGGTACGACGAAAAAACCAACCTCGGACTGCTCTCTACCGCTGCCTGGATGGCCGAGATGGTCACGCTGCAACAGGCGCCCACCCGTAAGCAGACCGAAGAGGGCGACCGCAATGGCCGTGCCGACCTGTTCCTCGCCTCGCCCGAAATCCGCGCCTACATCCAGACCAGCCAGCGCTGGCCACGGGTCAACAGCCTCAACCTGACCCAGGCCTTGCTCGATATCGCCAGCGATGCGAAACGCGTGAGCCATGCCAGTGACCTGAAACTCGGCTGCCTGTTCGTCGCCCCGCAAAAAGCCCAGCAAGGCGCAACGCCGGAAGAACTCCAGGACATGCTCGACGACTTGCAAAAGGAACACAGCTGCGCGGTCGCCTGGTATTTCCCTTATGCCTACCGCAAGTTGCGCAACGAAGCCGGCAATTATCACCCCGGCATTGCGGTGCTGTTCAAGGAAGCACGCGGCTAAGGGTTGAACCATCGGACCGCAATTCTTCTCTATGAATAGAACAAGGCATTCATAGGGAAGACCAGCATGCGCACGTTCCCGCTCGTTCTCGTTATCGCGCTCTGCGCAGGGCTCGCCGCTTGTGGCGAGACCTCCCGCCTGCAAGTCTCCGATGGCACCGGTCCTTCGCCCCGACTGCCGGAACCGGACAAAACCCTGATCCCGACCGTGAACATCGCCCCGGCCATCGGCTGGCCACCGGGTGCGAAACCCGTCGCCGCCACGGGCACTCAAGTGGCCGCTTTTGCCGAAGACCTGGATCACCCGCGCTGGCTTTATGTGCTGCCCAATGGCGATGTGCTGGTGGCGGAAACCAACGCACCCGCCAAACCCGAGGACGGCAAAGGCATTCGCGGCTGGGTGATGAAGAAAGTCATGGGGCGTGCCGGAGCTCGTGTGCCCAGCCCGAACCGCATCACATTGCTGCGCGATAAGGATCACGATGGCATTGCGGAAACCCGCACGGTGTTTGCGCAAAACCTCAACTCCCCCTTCGGCATGACGCTGGTCGGCAATGATCTGTACGTGGCCGATACCGATCGCCTGCTGCGCTTTCACTATGAAAGTGGCGATACGCAGATCCAGTCACCGCCGATCAAGGTGATCGACCTGCCCGGCGGCCCGTTGAACCACCACTGGACCAAAAACGTCATCGCCAGCAAGGATGGCAGCAAGCTCTACGTCACCGTGGGCTCCAACAGCAACGTTGCGGAAAACGGCATGGACAAGGAACAAGGCCGTGCGGCGATCTGGGAAGTGGATCGCGCCACCGGCCAGCACCGGATCTTCGCCTCCGGTCTGCGCAATCCTAACGGCATGGCCTGGGAACCGCGCAGTGGCGCGTTGTGGACAGCGGTCAACGAACGGGATGAAATCGGCAGCGATCTGGTACCGGACTACATCACCTCGGTGAAGGACGGCGCGTTCTACGGCTGGCCGTTCAGTTACTACGGCCAGCATGTCGATATTCGCGTCGAGCCGCAAAACCCGGACCTGGTGGCCAGGGCTATCGCCCCGGACTATGCCGTCGGCCCGCACACGGCGTCACTGGGCCTGACGTTTGCGCAAGGCAACAAGTTGCCGGCGCAATTCAAGGAAGGCGCCTTCATCGGCCAGCACGGCTCCTGGAACCGCAAGCCGCACAGCGGCTACAAGGTGATTTTCGTGCCGTTCAGCGCCGGCAAGCCAACTGGAAATCCGGTTGAAGTACTCACCGGCTTCCTCAACGACAAGGAACAAGCCATGGGCCGGCCGGTTGGCGTGGTGATCGACCAGCAAGGTGATCTGTTGGTGGCCGACGATGTGGGGAACAAGGTGTGGCGGGTGTCGGCGATCAAATAACGCCAAATAACAGTGTGGGAGCGAGCCTGCTCGCGAATAGGCCAGCACATTCAATATCGATGTTGCCTGTCCTGCCGCATTCGCGAGCAGGCTCGCTCCCACAGGGGTTCAGCGTTTGCGGCAAAGGGTCAAACCATCACCCAGCGGCAACAACGACAGATCCACCCGCACATCATCCTTCAAGGCCCGGTTGAGTGCCTGGATCGCTCGGGTGTCCGCGCTCTCTGGATTGGCCTCAAGCACGCGCCCGCTCCACAGGGTGTTATCGAACACCGCCAGGCCACCAGCACGCAACAGACGTAACGCATGCTCCAGGTAGGCCGGATAGTTGGCCTTGTCGGCATCGATGAAAATCAGATCGAACTGGCCTGGCTGGTCCAGCTTGCCGAGGGTTTCCAGCGCAGGCGCCAGACGCAGGTCAATTCGTCCGGCGAGCCCGGCTTCCTGCCAGTAGCGCAGGGCCGTGGCGTTGTAGTCGCCGGGGATGTCACAGCAAATCAGCGAACCGTCAGTGGGCAATGCCGCCGCCATGCACAAGGCGCTGTAGCCGGTAAAGGTGCCAACTTCGAGCAAGCGCCTGGCCCCCGTCAGTTTCACCAGCAAGGCGAGAAACTGCCCTTGCTCCGGCGCCACCTGCCAGCGGGCCATGGGCAACGCCTGGGTTTCATCGCGCAAGCGCTTGAGCAGCGGGGTTTCCCGCAGGGAAACGTCGAGCAGGTACTGATACAGCGAATCGTCGAGATTGAGCGTGCGGGCAGTCATGACAACCAGCTCCGGAAGTTACGGATTGCGCGCCAGATGTTCAGGCTGCAGAACACGCTTGGCGCTCAGATAAGCCTTTTGCCAATACGTCTTGGACAAGCTGTCGAGCTTTACGGTGCCACCGGTTTGCGGCGCGTGGACGAAACGCCCTTCTCCCACGTAGATACCGGCATGACTGACCTGGGAACCGCCATTGGTGGCGAAGAAAATCAGGTCACCGGTTTGCAGGCCTTCCTTGCCCACACTCGCCGCTTGCATGGAGATCATTTCGCGAGTGGTGCGCGGCAAGGAAATGCCGGCGACATCGCGGTACACGTAAGCGATCAGGCCGCTGCAATCAAACCCGGAATCCGGTGTATTGCCACCCCAGCGATAAGGCGTGCCCACCAGACCGAGCGCGCGAAACAGCACGTCTTCCGCCTCGGGCGAAAAAGCTTGAGAGGAACCAAATACGATGGGGGTGCGAACCACCGGCGCTGGTGGTGTACGGCTGGCGCAGGCACTGAGCAGCGCTGCGAAAAACATGATTGCGAGGCGGGCCGACGTCGTCATAAGCAGAGCATCCTGATCTGGCTGCGGCTTTTTCTGCCGGGAGTGCAGAAAAGAAAACCGCCTGCGCGGGACGCAGGCGGTTTGCCATCATTGATACATCAGGATTCTAGCGGCTACGTGGCAAACTTCAAGTAAGACTTTAAGTTTGCCTTACAAACTGTGCGCTTATTTGCGGGCAGTGACGATTGGCGACGCATTAGGTGCCATCGCCAGGGCGCGCTTGGCTTCGATGAAGGTCTTGTTCCAGTAGCTGTCACCCAGGCTATCGATCCGCACGCCACCGCTGCGACGGCTGCTGGAATGGATGAACTGGTTGTCACCCAGGTAGATCCCGGCGTGACTGACACGACCGCGACGGCCGTTGGTTGCGAAGAACAACAGGTCGCCCGGCTCGAGCTTGCTGCGCGAGACCAGAGGAGCGTCCACGTTGATCATTTCGCGGGTGGAGCGTGGCAGGTTCATGCCCGCTTCTTCGCGGAACAGGTAACCGATGAAACCACTGCAATCGAAGCCGGCTTCAGAGGTACCGCCGAAACGGTAACGGGTACCGATCAGGGACATGCCACGTTCGAGGATGCTGTCAGCCAGGACCGGAAGCTGGTAGGACTTGCCACCGGCGAAGTCTGCGAGCTCTTTTTCGGTAGCCAGTTCTTCCTGGAAAAGAGCGGAAGACTGGGCAGTAACAGAGTTTTGAACCTGTTGTTGCGGCGCTTGCTGGGCCACTGGAGTGTGGGCAGCGCAACCGAACAGCAGGGTGACGAGTGCGAGAGGCACGAGGGGTGCGAAGCGATTGAGCATGGGCACGACCGTGGCTGAAAGTTGTAAAGAAGCCGAGACTATGCCCTCTATCAACCTCATTTGCAAATTCAATCGATCTTTTTGTGACTTATCCGTTTCTCGTTTACATCTAAGCGCTTAAGCCCATTTTAAACATACGCGCTGCCTGCCACCCTGCAGGAAAGCGGGCTTTCTGACGCCTGAAATATGCCGAAACCCACTGAAAGCCGCGGTTTCAGCGGGTTTACCAGCCGAGGGTTTCTTTCAAGAACGGGATGGTCAGCTTGCGCTGAGCCTGGAGGGAGGCCTGGTCGAGACGCTCCAGCAGTTCGAAAAGCGCACTCATGCTGCGGGTACCACGGGTCAGGATGAAATGCCCGACTTCATCGGTCAGATGCAGCCCGCGACGGGATGCGCGCAATTGCAGGGCACGCAATTTGTCCTCATCGGACAGCGGGCGCATCTGGAAGATCAAGGCCAGGGTCAGACGGGATTTGAGATCCGCCAGCTTCACCGGCAATTCGCGCGGGGAGGTCGACGCGGCAATCAGCAAGCGTCGGCCGCTGTCGCGCAAGCGATTGAACAGATGGAACAGCGCCTCTTCCCAGTCCGCCTTGCCGGCAACCGCCTGCAGGTCATCGAGACAGACCAGTTCGTACTGTTCAAGGTTGTCGAGAATTTCAATGCCGCGATCGAGCAGTTCGGCCAGCGGCAGATACACCGCGGGCTCCCCCAATTGCTCGAAGCGCAGGCAGGCGGCCTGCAACAGGTGCGTACGCCCTACCCCATCCTTGCCCCAAAGGTAGATCAGGCTTTCGGTCCAGCCGGCGTCGGCTTCGCATAGCCGCTCGACATAGCCGAGTGCAGCGGCATTGGCGCCTGGGTAGTAGTTGATAAAGGTGGCGTCGTCACGCAGACGCACACCTAGGGGCAGCTGAATCGGTTTCATGCTGACTGAACAGTTCCATAGGAACCGTTAGTGGCCTCTGTGTAAAGTTTGCGAAGTTTATACCCGTGAAGCGGGCCGCACAATGCGACAGACCACAAGCAAAATCAAAGGTTTGCGTTAATGCCCCGGTTTGGTGACAGATTCTTTGGCGGTGCATGCGACAGTCACTCGATAGAAGCAGGCTGACCCGGCACGAACCCGGGCAGCCCGCCATCACCCATTGTCGGCCCTTACAGCTCCGGCTCGTCGACGCCTGAGTAGATTTCAGAATCCTTATACAAATCATGCACATGGCGCAGCAGCACCATGATCACTGCGGCGACCGGCAATGCCAGTAGCACACCGGTAAAGCCAAACAGTTCACCACCAGCCAGGATCGAGAAAATCACCGCCACCGGGTGCAGGCCAATCCGGTCACCGACCAGCAACGGCGTCAGTACCATACCCTCCAGTGCCTGGCCGACCATGAACACCGCGACGATGCCGAGCATCGGGTAGAGATCACCACCGAACTGGAACAGCCCCGCAATCAGCGCCGCGCCAATGCCGATGATAAACCCCATGTACGGCACGATCGCCGCCAGACCGGCAATCAGGCCAATCAACAAGCCCAGTTCCAGCCCGACCAGCATCAGGCCTGCCGCGTAGATCACACCCAAGGCCACCATCACCAGCAACTGCCCGCGAACGAACGCCCCGAGCACTTCATGGCATTCACCCGCCAGCGACACCGCGCGCTCTTCACGCTCACGGGGCAGCAGGCTGCGGATTCTGGCCATCATCAGGTCCCAATCGCGCAACAAGTAGAAGCTCACCACCGGAATCAACACCAGATTCGCCAGCCAGCCGATCAACGCCAGCCCCGAGGCCGTGGCATGACTGAGCACCACGCCGACGACATCGGTGGTCTGGCCCATATGCTCGCTGATGGCTGCCTTCAGCTTGTCGAACTTCCAGAAACCGTCCGACAGGCCGAACTTCGATTGTGCCCAAGGCAATGCGGTGTGCTGAACCCAGTCGAGCATCTGCGGGGCCAGCTCATACAAACGAAACAACTGCCTGGCGAGCAGCGGCACCAAGACCAACAGCAATGCGGTGAGGATCAATGTAAACAACGCAAACACCGCCACTACACCCCAGGTTCGGGAGAGGCCAGCCCTCTCCAGTCGATCCACCAGCGGATCGAACAGGTAGGCCAACAGCAGCGCCACCAGGAACGGCGTGAGGATCGGGTGCAACAACCAGACAAACGCGCAAAGCAGGACCACCCCACCGAGCCAGAACCAACGCCGCGTATCGGCCATGAACCACTCCATTGCTTCTATATAGAGAAAGAATAACTACCAGCGAAAACGCAGTTGCGGTGTCGGTGCCGGCGTTGGGGCAGGCACTGCACCACCGGCGGCAGGCTGAACCGCCACAGCCGGAGTCGGGGCCGGACTGGCCGGCGCTTCCTGCAGCCGCGCCAGCGACAGTTGTGCACGCAGCTGATCGGCGCTGCCATTGACCCGGTACACGATCCGGTCGCCCTCGACGCTTTGAACGCGCCCGCCAAATGGCTCCAGCAAGCGCCCAAGGGACGCGTAGTGCTCAAGATTCATGCCTTGCACTTCCAGCAATTGCGCCCCCGAACTACCGGGCCTGGCGACAAATCGCGGCGCCAGGCGCTCGTTGACCGCCAGCATCACCGCATCGGCCACGGCGGCCTGATCGGCGCCCTGCACGGTGCCAGCCTCCTTCTGATCGCCCAGCCACAGACGCCACTTGGCTTGCCACTGTCCACCCTCTTCCTGGGCGTGTACCGCGAGCAAGGCATCGGCGTTGTAGCGTTCCGATGCTGCATGCAAAGGCGCGGGATCCGCAGCTTCCAGATTCGGCGCGGTCGCGACGATCTGCTCATTCAAATCCGCCAATGGCAGGCGCAATGGCAAGCCTCGGTGCTGTGCGGCCCGACGCAGCGGCGCCGCGCTGGCCTGACCGTCGCCGACCAGGCTGGAACCCTCGGCGGAATCATTCAGCCACCAGCCGAGAATCGACGGCCGACTGGCCCCCCACACGGACAGCCCGGCGCGACGCAAGGCCTGCTCGGTGGTGCCGGGATCGAAATCGACTTTCAGGACCTCCGGCGGCCCGGCATCAAAGCCGTATTGGCTGATGATCTGTTGCGGGTCTTTGCGAATGGCTGCCAGCCCCGGACTTTGAGCGGCCTTGGGGTCGCCGGTCAGGCGCAACACCAAGGTATCCAACGCTCGTTGAGTCGCCTGGTCACGCTCCTCGGGCGACTGGCCATTCACCGGCTCGCGCACCTGGTAAAGGCCTTTGACGGTTTCGGCATGACTGACCAGGCTGACCAACGACAAACAGCCCGCAAACAAGAATTTACAAAAACGCATGGGAGATTCCTGGCGACAAGAGCGGCTGGAACAGACCGCGTGAAGACAATCGAGCAAGGCTGTGACCATCGCCCGATGCAAAACATTCACACGTCCGGGGTAAGTTTTCGCACTGTCATAACGATAGACGGTTAATCGCGATACCTTATACAGCCATGCAGGATGTCACCGACACCGCGCTTCAACGGTTTTTTTTGAACGGATATGACCCTGCTGTCGGCCTGAGGATGGCCGCTGCGGCTCAAGCCTGATAAAATCGCGCGCCTTCGCAGACCGGCAACAGCCGGGTACCCTGAAATTCGCGTTTGGCCCTCGCCTTCGCCTGTTTGAGCGGTCCCGATGGACTCGGTCGTTACCCAGAAATCCCCCCCTAAAGGCCTGGATCATGAGCAAGCAACCCTCCCTGAGCTACAAGGACGCCGGTGTAGACATCGACGCCGGTGAAGCATTGGTCGAACGCATCAAGAGCGTCGCCAAGCGCACTGCGCGCCCGGAAGTCATGGGCGGCCTGGGCGGTTTTGGCGCCCTCTGCGAAATCCCGGCCGGCTACAAGCAGCCTGTGCTGGTTTCCGGTACTGACGGCGTCGGCACCAAGCTGCGCCTGGCTCTGAACCTGAACAAGCACGACAGCATCGGCATCGACCTGGTGGCCATGTGCGTCAACGACCTGGTGGTGTGTGGCGCCGAGCCGCTGTTCTTCCTCGACTACTACGCAACCGGCAAACTGAACGTCGACACCGCTGCCCAGGTTGTGACCGGTATCGGCGCTGGCTGCGAACTGTCGGGTTGCTCGCTGGTTGGTGGCGAAACCGCTGAAATGCCGGGCATGTACGAAGGCGAAGACTACGACCTGGCCGGTTTCTGCGTCGGCGTCGTGGAAAAATCCGAAATCATCGACGGCTCCAAGGTTGCCGCTGGCGATGCCCTGCTCGCCCTGCCGTCTTCCGGCCCGCACTCCAACGGCTACTCGCTGATCCGCAAGATCATCGAAGTGTCCGGCGCCGACATCGAAAACACCCAGCTCGATGGCAAACCGCTGACCGACCTGCTGATGGCGCCGACCCGCATCTATGTGAAGCCGCTGCTCAAGCTGATCAAGGAAACCGGCGCAGTCAAAGCCATGGCCCACATCACCGGTGGCGGCCTGCTGGACAACATCCCGCGCGTGCTGCCAAAAGGCGCACAAGCGGTGGTTGACGTAGCAAGCTGGAACCGCCCGGCCGTGTTCGACTGGCTGCAAGAAAAAGGCAACGTTGACGAGAACGAAATGCACCGCGTGCTGAACTGCGGCGTGGGCATGGTCATCTGCGTGGCTCAGGAGCACGTTGAAACCGCCCTGAACGTTCTGCGCGAAGCGGGCGAGCAGCCTTGGGTCATCGGCCAGATCTCCACCGCTGCCGAAGGCGCGGCTCAGGTTGAACTGAAGAACCTCAAGGCTCACTGATGCCTAAAACCTGTAATGTCGTGGTGCTGCTCTCCGGCACCGGCAGTAACTTGCAGGCCTTGATCGACAGCACGCGGACCGGCGACAGCCCGGCCCGCATCGCTGCGGTGATTTCCAACCGCGCCGACGCCTACGGCCTGCAACGCGCCAGGGACGCGGGTATCGACACCCGCACCCTGGATCACAAGGCTTTCGAAGGCCGCGAGGCCTTCGACGCCGCGCTGATCGAACTGATCGACGCCTTCAATCCCGAACTCGTGGTATTGGCCGGATTCATGCGCATTCTCAGCGCGGGTTTCGTACGCCACTATCAGGGTCGCCTGCTCAATATCCATCCCTCGCTGCTACCCAAATACAAAGGGTTACACACTCATCAGCGCGCGCTGGAGGCTGGCGACGCCGAGCATGGCTGCTCCGTGCACTTCGTCACCGAGGAACTCGATGGCGGACCACTGGTCGTACAAGCTGTAATACCGGTAGAGTTACAGGATTCGCCGCAGAGTCTGGCGCAGCGGGTCCATGTTCAGGAACACCTGATCTACCCGATGGCCGTACGCTGGTTTGCCGAAGGCCGTCTGGCCCTCGGCGAGCAAGGTGCTTTACTGGATGGACAGTTACTTGCGGCCAGCGGCCACTTGATTCGAAACTAGGAGATTTTATGCGTCGCGCCCTGCTCTTCGCTTGCGCTCTGCTCGCCTTGCCCCTCGCCCAGGCGGCAGACCTTCAGCCCTTCTCCGCCAGCTACACCGCCGACTGGAAACAGCTGCCCATGAGCGGCACCGCCGAGCGCAGCCTCGAAAAAACCAGCGACGGCAAATGGAAACTCAGCTTCAAGGCGTCGATGATGATCGCCAGCCTGTCCGAGGAAAGCACCCTGACCCCGGACAAGGACACGCTTCTTCCACAGTCGTACCACTTCGAACGCGGCGGTTTGGGCAAGGCCAAGAAATCGGATCTGGATTTCGACTGGAACACCAAAGTGATCACCGGCACCGATCGCGGCGACGCGGTCAAGGTTGCGCTGAACCGCGGCATGCTCGACAAATCCACCTACCAGCTGGCCTTGCAGCAAGACGTTGCCGCAGGCAAGAAAAGCATGAGCTATCAGGTGGTCGACGGCAATGAAGTCGATACCTATGACTTCCGCGTGCTGGGCGCTGAAAAGGTCGATACCAAGGCCGGCAAGATCGATGCAATCAAGGTTGAACGTGTACGCGACCCGACACAAAACAAGCGCATCACAGTAATGTGGTTCGCCAAGGACTGGGATTACCTGCTGGTCCGTCTGCAACAGGTCGAAACCGACGGCAAGGAGTACAACATCATGCTCCTGGACGGCACGGTCAACGGCAAGGCTGTCAAAGGCAGCTGATCCGGATCGAGACGAAAAGCCCCGCAATCGCGGGGCTTTTTTTCGCCTGTCATTCAGACCGGAAACCGCGCCACCAGAGGATTGGTCAGCTCGGCAATCGCGCCAGGCGCAATATTGAGACTTCTGATACTCATTCCCCTGGCTCCTTCCAAATGCGCTGCACCAGGCAGCTGGTTCTATAGGCGGTATCGGACTGTTGAAAATTTGTGCAAGGCGAAAAAGCGATATCAAAACACCACTACTGCTACGGTAACGATTCAGCGAAAAGACTCACCTGTACAAGAAAACCGGAACGCACATCCGGCACCATGTTCTATACCTTCAAGGTCTTTTTTGATCGAATAAATGTCCTGTTGCTTGCGAGGTTTCCCATGACCGTTACTGTCAACACCGTCTCCGCCGAAGGTTTCCGTCACAGTGTGCAAATCGATGACCATGAGCTCTTTGCCGATGTGCCGACCACCGCAGGCGGCGAAGGCTCGGCGCCCGAGCCACACGATTACTTCGACGCCGCACTCGGCGCGTGCAAGGCCCTGACTTTGAAGCTGTATGCAAAGAAAAAAGACATCCCGTTGACCGGTGTCGGCGTCGAGGTCAAGCGCGACAACAGCCTGGAACAGAAAGGCCAATACGCACTGCACGTCAAACTGACCCTCAAGGGCGTGCTCACCGACGCCCAGCGCGAAGAACTGCACCGCGTGGCCGATCGTTGCCCGATCCACAAGCTGATGACCACCTCTGAAGTCAGCATCGAAACGCACTTGTCCGAAGGCGCGTTCAGCCAATAGCGGCAAGGGCTGCCCAAGCGGGTTATGCTCGTCCGCATCACCCGCTCAGCCTGGAACGCACCATGAACACTCCGCTCGTGATCCGCCCCCGCACCGAAGATGTCGAAGGCCAGCCGATCCTCCGCCCGTTGCCATCCGCCAAGTGCCGCAGCGTCGGACCATTCGTGTTTTTTGATCACATGCTGGAAACCCGCTATCCGCCGGGCAAAGGCATGAACATCCGCCAGCATCCGCACATTGGCCTGTCCACCCTCACCTATTTGTTCCAGGGGCAAATCCAGCACAAGGACAGCCTCGGTTCCGATCAGGTTGTCGATACCGGCGATGTCAGCTGGATGACGGCCGGCAGCGCCATCGCCCACGTCGAACGCACACCAGAGCCCCTGAAAGAAAGTGGCTTCACGATGCACGGCTTGCAGATCTGGCTGGCTTCGCCCAAGGACAAAGAACAGGGCCCAGGGCATTACAGCCACCATCCGGCGTCCACATTGCCGGTCAGCGAAAACCTGGGGGTGAAGATTCGCATGATCGCCGGGTCAGGCTTTTGCCTGGAATCGCCGGTACCGGTGCTTTCTCCTACGCTGTACGCGGAACTGCACCTGCAAACGGCGACAACGCTGCTGATCCCCACCGAGCATGAAGAACGTGCGCTGTATGTGTTGAGCGGCGAGGTGCAACTGGAGGGCGAACTGCTGGAGCCCTACACGCTAGTGGTGCTGCCGGCCGGGGAAGAGATGACGCTGTTTGCTGAAAGCGACTGTCATGCCGTGCTGTTTGGCGGAGCGCCACTGGACGGGCCACGGCGGATCAACTGGAATTTTGTCGCGAGCGATCCGGCGGCTATCGATGAAGCGCGCCGGCGCTGGGCGGCCGGGGATTGGCCGACAGTACCGGGGGAAGTTGAGCGGATCGAATTGCCTTAGAATCTTTTCCGCCAGTTACACCGTCTTCGCGAGCAGGCTCGCTCCCACAGGGATATGCATTCCACTGTGGGAGCGAGCCTGCTCGCGAAGAGGCCTTGTCAGGCACCGATTCACTCAGTGCCTAAAATTGAATCAACCCTTGAACACTTCATCCAGCAGGTTATGCATCGACGTGAACGCCCGCGCGGCGATCTTCGCGTCATACATCATCATGCCCGGCACCTTGGCGTGCGGGTCGGTGAAGGAGTGGAACGCACCACCGTAGCTCAGCAATTGCCAGTCCACACCGGCTGCGTTCATTTCATCCTCGAACGCTGGCAACTGCTCCTTCGGCACCAACGGATCGGAGGCACCGTGCAGCACCAGCACCTTGCCCTTGATGTTTTTCGCATCGTTGACGTCCGGAGTATCGAGGGTGCCGTGGAACGACACAGCCGCCTTCACCGGCGCGCCGGTACGGGCAAACTCCAGAGCGCAGCAACCGCCGAAGCAGAAACCGTAGGTCGCCAGTTTCGACGTATCGACCGCCGCCTCGCCCTGCTTTTGCAGTTGCTCGAACGCTGCCTGCATCCGCTTGCGCAGCAATGCCCGGTCGTTCTTCAGCGGCATCATCGCCGCGCCCGCCTCATCGTTGTTCGTTGGACGAACCGCCTGGCCGTAGAGGTCCGCAATCAGCACCACGTAGCCCTTGGCCGCCACCGATTTGGCGATCTCTTCGGCACCGGCGCCGACACCCATCCAGTTCGGCGCCATCAATAGACCCGGGCGCGGACCTTTGTGGTCAGCGTCGAAGGCCAGGCGGCTTTCGTAGGTTTGGCCATCGATCTGATAAGCAACGGAACGTACAGTGATTTGGCTCATTTCTGACTCCTGATTTTTGAACACCAGAATGAAAAAACCCGCCGAAGCGGGTTTTTATACAACGCAGTTAAGCCGATAGCTCGACCAACAGCTTGTTCAGGCGACGCACATAAGCCGCCGGATCTTTCAAGCTGTCACCGGCCGCCAGGGCGGCCTGATCGAAGAGGATGTGCGACAGATCGCCGAAGCGCTCGTCGCTCTGCTCGTTGTCGAGTTTCTCGATCAGCGGGTGAGCCGGGTTGAATTCGAAGATCGGCTTCGAATCCGGCACTTTCTGGCCACTGGCTTCGAGGATCTGACGCATCTGCAGGCCCAGGTCCTGTTCGCCGATGGCCAGGATCGCCGGGGAGTCTGTCAGACGGTGGGAAACCCGTACTTCCGCAACGGACTCGCCCAATGCAGTCTTCAGACGCTCGACCAGACCTTCCTTCGCCTTGGCGACTTCTTCCGCAGCTTTCTTGTCCTCTTCCGAGTCCAGGTTGCCCAGGTCCAGGTCACCGCGCGCCACGTCGACGAAGCTCTTGCCGTCGAAGTCGCTGAGGTAGCTCATCAGCCACTCGTCGATGCGGTCGGTCAACAGCAGCACTTCGATGCCTTTCTTGCGGAAGACTTCCAGGTGCGGGCTGTTCTTGACCTGCGCGTAGGTTTCGCCGGTCAGGTAGTAGATCTTGTCCTGACCTTCCTTGGCGCGCGCCAGGTACTCGGCCAAGCCGACAACCTGTTCGCCATCGTCGCCACTGGTCGATGCGAAACGCAGCAGACCGGCGATTTTTTCCTTGTTGGCGAAATCTTCTGCCGGGCCTTCTTTCATGACCTGACCGAAGTTTTTCCAGAAGCCCTTGTATTGCTCCGGCTCGTTCTTCGCCAGTTTTTCCAGCATGTCCAGAACACGCTTGGTCAGCGCCGACTTCATCGAATCGATGATCGGGTCTTTCTGCAGGATTTCCCGCGACACGTTCAGCGACAGGTCGTTGGAGTCGACCACGCCCTTGATGAAGCGCAGGTACAGTGGCAGGAAGGACTCGGCCTGATCCATGACGAACACGCGCTGCACGTACAGTTTCAGGCCCTTCGGCGCTTCGCGCTGGTACAGGTCAAAGGGTGCACGGCTCGGCACGTACAGCAGCGAGCTGTACTCCAGCTTGCCTTCGACCTTGTTGTGGCTCCAGCTCAGCGGGTTTTCGAAATCGTGGGCGATGTGCTTGTAGAACTCCTGGTATTCCTCGTCCTTGATCTCGGTACGCGGACGGGTCCACAGGGCGCTGGCGCGGTTGACGGTTTCCCACTCGACGGCCGGCTTCTCTTCGCCTTCGGCAGCGGCCACTTCTTTCGGCAGTTCGATCGGCAAGGCGATGTGGTCGGAGTACTTCTTGATGATGTTGCGCAGGCGCCAGCCATCGGCGAACTCGTCTTCACCAGATTTCAGGTGCAGGACGATACGGGTACCGCGTTCGGCCTTGTCGATGGTTGCGACTTCGAAGTCACCTTCGCCCTTGGACGACCAGTGCACGCCTTCGCTGGCAGCGCTGCCGGCACGACGGCTGTACACATCGACTTTGTCGGCGACGATGAAGGCGGAGTAGAAACCGACACCGAACTGGCCGATCAGGTGCGAATCTTTCTTCTGGTCGCCGGTCAGGTGCTTCATGAAGTCGGCGGTGCCGGACTTGGCGATGGTGCCCAGGTGGGTGATCGCATCTTCGCGGCTCATGCCGATACCGTTGTCTTCGAGAGTGACGGTTTTAGCGTCCTTGTCGAAGCTCACGCGGATTTTCAGTTCGGCGCCACCTTCCAGCAGCTCTGGCTTGGCCAGGGCTTCGAAACGTAATTTGTCGACAGCGTCAGAGGCGTTCGAGATCAATTCGCGAAGGAAAATTTCCTTGTTGGAATACAGCGAATGGATCATGAGGTGCAGCAGCTGCTTTACCTCGGTCTGGAAGCCCAGGGTTTCCTTTTGAGTTTCCACACTCATGGTCATCAAACTCCAATCAGATGGCATAAGCCGCGACCTTGAGGGTCGGCGGCGGGTTGTCCTCAGAGTTGGGGGCTGAGTTCAGGATTTCAAGGGCTCCTCGAGTTTGAAATGTGCGCGCGCCGTGGCAATGGGTTCAGCCTCGGTGCTTTGCCAGGCGGTAATCGCCACGTTGGCAACCCGACGACCCTGGCGGCAAACCTGGCATCGGGCCCAGGTATCGCGAAACTGCCCGGCACGCAGGTAATCGAGGGAGAAGTCGATGATCTTCGGCACCCCGGGCGTTCCGGTAAACACCAGCAGGTGAAGTGCCGCGGCCAATTCCATGAAACCGGCGATCACACCGCCGTGAATCGCCGGCAACAAAGGGTTACCAATGTTGTCCTTGTTCGCTGGCAGCTTGAACAGCAACTCATCTCCCACCCTTGAGCATTCGACGCCGATCAGCCGGGCATAAGGAATCAGATCCAGCAGCGAGGCGTAATTGCCCTGCTCGTGGGCCTTTTGCAATTGGTCCTTCAGAGACTCGCTCATTGCGCACCTCCGGCAACCGCGCCACCGAAGCCCTTGGTACCCTTGATGCCCTTGCCCATGCGCATGAAAGTGCCTACCACATGGGCAATGGGTTGCCCGGGGTCATCCTGATAGGCGAAGCCACGGGCAAAAATCACGTCGGTGGTAACCCGATAGCACTGGGCAAAGCCGTAGACATTCTTATGCGGCTCGGCGGCATGCATGTAGTCGATGCGCAGGTCGAGGGTCGGGCAGACTTCGAATTCCGGGAGCACGCAGAGTGTCGCCATGCCACAGGCCGTGTCCATCAGTGAAGTCAGTGCCCCGCCATGAATCACGCCGGTTTCGGGATTGCCGACGATTTGCGGGCTGTACGGCAGCACAATCGTCAGCCCCTCGCTGCTGGCGCTGTGAACGCTTAGTCCAAGTACCTGACAATGCCGCAGCGCCGACAAAAAGCGCATCGCACGCTCAAAAACGGGGTTTTCAGCCATTTTATTAAAACTCTTGTTGATGTTCGTAGAGTGCGGTGGAGGTTCGGGTAAAAGTTCCGCACTAGAGCAAACTTATATATCTGAAAGAATTAAGGAACTTAACCCTGATGCGTGGGCTCTTAAGGCCAGTAGATGCTTTTCATCAGGAGAAACACCCCATGCGTAAGACTTTAGCTATTGCCTTGATGTTGACCGCTTCCCTCGGTCTCGCTGCCTGCGGCAAAAAAACCGAGGACAAAGCTCAAGATGCTAACCAAAATGCTGAGCAAGCCCAGCAAAAAATGAACGACGCGGCGAAAGAGGCTGCTCCGGCTGCTCCGGTCGCTCCAGCCGCTCCGGCCGCTCCGGAAGCCCCTAAGAACTAATCCGGTTTTTAGCGTGACAAAAGAAAACTCGCCAAGTGCGGGTTTTCTTTTGTCTTGAAAAAAGCGGTTAGAGCAAAATCGTTCGAAAAGTCGGACTAATCATCAGCAACAGCGAACAGATTAATCCCACCAGCCAAACCAGACTGCGTTGCCAGGCCAGGTCCTTCCAGTAACACACCAGGTAAGTAACCCGCGAGACCACAAAGATGATCGCCAGACAGTCGATCAGCCATCCCGTCGTCTGCGTGGTATGCGCCATCAACACCCCCACCGCGAACAACATGAACGCTTCGAAACTATTCTGATGCGCCGCCACCGCCCTGGCACCCAGGCCTGTGAGTTGCATCTGCTGTTGGCGCGGCAGGTGGTTATCGTAGCCGCCCTGCTCTTTCATGGCGCTGGTAACGGGGATGCGTGCCAGGTAGATCAACACTGCACTGATAAACACGCACCACAATGGAATACTCATCAAGCAGCCTCTTTGATTACCTCCGGCAACGGCGCCTCTGTAGGTGTATAGACCATCACGTCGAGAACGTCGGAATGAAACTCGCGGCGGTACAACACAAACACGACACCGGCACTCATCAACATGAATAACCATGGGCTGACAAACCAGGCCAGCATGGTCATGCCGAAGTAGTAGGAACGCAGCCCGAAGTTGAACTGGTTGGCGGCCATGGAAATGACACGAGCCGCTCTTGCAGCGAAGGCTTTGCGTTCCTGCTCGGAAACATGGCGCTCACCGACCATGGGGGCCGAGCCAACCAGGACGGCCGCGAAGTTGTACTGACGCATGCACCAACTGAACGTGAAGAACGCATAGACAAACACCAGCGCCAAGCACAGCAACTTGATTTCCGACATGCCTTGGGACGCCTGTTGCACCATCGGGATATCCGCCAGCAACGATACCGCCCGCTCCGAAGCCCCCAACACGGTGAGAATACCGGCCAGGATAATCAGCGTACTGGAGGCGAAGAACGAAGCATTGCGCTCCAGATTGCCGATCACGCTGGCATCGGCGATGCGGTTGTCACGCAGCAGCATGCGGCGCATCCAGTCCTCACGATAAAGGTGCAGCACACTGGCCAGGCACGCAGTGTCACGGCCTTTCCAGGTGGCATAGCGGGTGTACCCGCCCCAGCAGGTAACGAACCAGACGGCGGCAAGAATGTGGATCAGGTTGGCTTGGATGAACGACATGCAGGTCCTTGTGAAGTAGTCATGGAACACTGAAATCCTGTGGGAGCGAGCCTGCTCGCGAAAGCGGCAGATCAATCAACATTTACGTTGAATGTAACGACGCCTTCGCGAGCAGGCTCGCTCCCACATCAGGTCTTGGCAGTCTTTCGACGTTAGCTCAATGAAAAAGGCACCGCATCCCCGGATAAAAAAATGCCCCGTATCGATTGATACGGGGCATTTCCGTTTCTGCTCGAAACCCGCTTGTGGCGGGCCGTGAAGCGACTTAAGCCAAGGCTTCGGCGCGCTTGCCCAGCAGGCGATCGCAAACCACGGCGACCACCAGAGTCATTACCGACGGCACCAGCCACGCCAGGCCTTGCTCACTGAGCGGCAAGTGGGACATCTGAGTCGGCATCCAGTCCGCCAGACCTGCACCCTTCAGGGCGTCGATCAGACCAAAGATGAACGATACCAGCATGACCGGGCCGACAATGCGCCCCTGCTCGTGCCAGAAGTCCTTGCAGAAGCTCAGGGCCACCAGGGCGATGCACGGCGGGTAGATCGCGGTCAGCACCGGGATCGAGAACGCAATCAGCTTGGTCAGGCCCAGGTTGGACACCAGCAGGGAGAATGCAGCCAGGATGATGACCAGCGTCTTGTAGGACAGTGGCAACACCCGGCTGAAGTACTCGGCGCAGGCACAGGTCAGGCCGACTGCAGTCACCAGGCACGCCAGGGAAATCAACACGGCGAGGAAACCACTGCCCAGCGAACCGAAGGTGTGCTGCACGTAAGCGTGCAGTACCGCCGCGCCGTTGGTCGCGCCTGCGGCCACTTCATGGCTGCCCGAACCAAGACGGAACAGGCTGACATACACCAGCGCCAGGCCCACACCGGCAATCAGGCCGGCAATGATCGCATAGCGGGTGATCAGTGCTGGCGACTCGACGCCACGGGAACGGATGGCGTTGACGATGACGATGCCGAACACCAGGGCGCCCAGGGTATCCATGGTCAGGTAACCATTGATGAAGCCTTGGGAGAACGGTGCCGCCACGTATTCCGGCGTCGCCTGGCCGATGTCACCGGCCGGCAGGGCGAATGCGGCAATGCCCAGCACCGCCAGGGCGATGATCTTCAGCGGAGCGAGGAAGCGCCCTACGGTATCCAGCAAACGGCCCGGATACAGCGAAATGAAGAACACCAGCAGGAAGTAGACCGAGCTGTACAGGAACAACGCCAGCGGGCTCTCGCCGGTCAGCGGCGCCAGGCCCACTTCGAACGATACCGTCGCGGTACGTGGCGTGGCGAACAGCGGGCCCACGGCCAGGTAGCACGCTGCCGCCAACAGGCCGCCGGCGACTTTACCGATCGGGCTGCTCAACGCATCCATTGCGCCACCGACCTTGGCCAGGGCCACAACGGTGATCACCGGCAGACCGACCGCCGTGACCAGGAAGCCCAGCGCCGCCATCCAGACATTAGGTCCGGACTGCAAACCGACGATAGGCGGGAAGATGATGTTGCCAGCCCCGACGAACAGGGCAAACGTCATAAAACCAAGTGCCAGGATGTCCTGGCCTTTCAACACTTTCATTAAGGAAATACCACACTACTGAATCGGAATTTAGAGAGGGATTTCCCTATGGGTGAGGGAAATGCTGTCAGTCCGTATAAGACCAACCCTTTTAGCGCGTTGCCGCCTTGTGGGCCGCGGACGCAAAAATGGCGCGTAGCCTAACGAATTTGGCCGACAAACGCACTGTTAGAGGGCGAACATTCCGATACGCGACATTTGCGTGTCGCATTTTCGCATGTAAATGGTTTGCGCCTGTAAGTCCGTCTTCGCGAGCAGGCTCGCTCCCACATGGGAATGCGTACTTCTGTGGGAGCGAGCCTGCTCGCGATGGCGGCAACACAACCCCCCAAAAACGACAAAGGCCACCCGAAGGTGGCCTTTGTTTGGTAAAGCGTCAGCCAAGCATGAGGCTTACTTGACAGCCCAACCAGTCAGCTCGGCCAGGGCCTTGCCGATGTCTGCCAGCGAACGCACGGTTTTCACGCCTGCGTCTTGCAGAGCAGCGAATTTCTCGTCTGCAGTGCCTTTGCCGCCAGAGATGATTGCGCCAGCATGGCCCATGCGCTTGCCCGGAGGAGCAGTCACACCAGCGATGTAGGAAACAACCGGCTTGGTCACGTGTGCCTTGATGTAGGCAGCCGCTTCTTCTTCAGCCGAACCGCCGATCTCACCGATCATCACGATCGCTTCGGTCTTCGGGTCTTCCTGGAACAGCTTCAGGATGTCGATGAAGTTCGAACCCGGGATCGGGTCACCACCGATGCCGACGCAAGTCGACTGACCGAAACCGGCGTCAGTAGTCTGCTTCACAGCTTCGTAGGTCAGGGTGCCGGAACGGGAAACGATACCGACCTTGCCTGGCAAGTGAATGTGACCTGGCATGATGCCGATCTTGCATTCGCCTGGAGTGATCACGCCTGGGCAGTTAGGGCCGATCAGGGTAACACCCAGCTCGTCGCACTTAACTTTAGCGTCCAGCATGTCCAGGGTAGGAATGCCTTCGGTGATGCACACGATCAGCTTGATGCCGCCGAAGGCAGCTTCCAGGATCGAGTCTTTGCAGAAAGGAGCCGGAACGTAGATCACGCTGGCGGTGGCGCCAGTGGCAGCTACAGCGTCTTTCACGGTGTTGAACACTGGCAGGCCCAGGTGCTCGGTGCCGCCTTTGCCTGGAGTTACACCACCAACCATCTTGGTGCCGTACTCGATGGCTTGCTGGGTGTGGAAACTACCTTGCGAACCGGTAATACCCTGGCAGATAACTTTGGTGTCTTTATTGATCAGGACGCTCATTATTTGCCCTCCGCAGCTTTGACAACTTGTTGAGCAGCGTCGGTCAGGCTGGTAGCAGCGATGATGTTCAAACCGCTTTCTGCCAGTACTTTAGCGCCCAGCTCAGCGTTGTTGCCTTCAAGGCGAACAACAACCGGGATTTTCACGCCGACTTCTTTCACTGCACCAATGATGCCTTCGGCAATCATGTCGCAACGAACGATGCCGCCGAAGATGTTGACCAGTACTGCAGCGACGTTAGTGTCGGACAGGATGATCTTGAACGCTTCGGTAACGCGTTCCTTGGTAGCGCCGCCGCCCACGTCGAGGAAGTTGGCTGGCTTGCCGCCATGCAGGTTGACGATGTCCATGGTACCCATGGCCAGGCCAGCACCGTTGACCATGCAACCGATGTTGCCTTCCAGTGCTACGTAGTTCAGTTCGAACTTGGCAGCGTGCGCTTCGCGCGGATCGTCTTGCGACGGATCGTGGAAAGTCTTCAGCTTAGGCTGACGGTACATGGCGTTGGCGTCGATGTTGATCTTGGCGTCCAGGCAGTGCAGATCGCCGTCAGCCTTGATCACCAGCGGGTTCACTTCCAGCAGGGCCAGATCGTGATCCTGGAACAGTTTGGCCAGACCTACGAAGATCTTGGCGAACTGGGCAACTTGCTTGCCTTCCAGACCCAGCTGGAATGCCAGCTCGCGACCCTGGAATGGCTGAGCGCCAACCAGTGGGTCGATAGTGGCTTTCAGAATTTTTTCTGGAGTGTCGTGAGCGATTTTCTCGATATCCACGCCACCTTCGGTGGAAGCCATGAACACGATACGACGGCTCGAACGGTCAACGACAGCGCCCAGGTACAGCTCTTTAGCGATATCAGTGCACGATTCAACCAGGATCTTGGTGACTGGCTGACCATTGGCGTCAGTCTGGTAAGTCACCAGACGCTTGCCCAGCCACTGCTGTGCGAAGGCTTTGGCGTCTTCTTTGTTGCGAACCAGCTTGACGCCGCCCGCTTTACCGCGACCACCGGCGTGGACCTGGGCTTTGACAACCCACTCGCTGCCGCCGATCTTGTCGCAAGCTTCTGCTGCTGCTTCCGGGGTGTCTACCGCGTAACCGGTGGAAACTGGCAGGCCGTACTCAGCGAACAGCTGCTTACCCTGATACTCGTGAAGATTCATGCTTATTACCGTCTTCGTTAGGTACTGCGCATTCGGTGCTGCACTCATTCAAGTGCCGCACCACCTGTGACTGCTGCTTGCATAGCCTTTCCGGATACCCGGTGCAGCTATGCAAGACTGCGTCCAGCGGATATTCCGCGGTGAGTCTTGCATGCAAGGCTCACGACGGGCCAAACCGCCGTGGTTTCTTATTATGTTTTAACGCTTCTTGCGGTTGGCGATGTGGATGGCGCCGCCATTCACTGCCAAAGCAGCTTCGTGCAAGGCTTCAGACAGGGTCGGATGGGAGAAAACCATCATGCCCAGGTCTTCAGCGCTGGTGCCGAATTCCATACCGATCGCGCCCTGCTGAACCAGTTCTGCGGCGCTTGGGCCAATCACGTGGACGCCCAGAACGCGGTCTGTCTTGGCATCTGCGATGACCTTGACGAAACCACCGGTGTCGTTGGCAGCCATGGCACGGCCAGAGGCTGCGAACGGAAAGGTGCCGACGTTAACTTCAACGCCTTCAGCTTTCAAGGCCTGCTCGGTTTTACCAACCCATGCGATTTCCGGGTGAGTATAAATAACCGAAGGAATAAGATCATAGTTCATCTGGGCCTTGTGGCCCTTGATGCGCTCGACAACCATGATGCCCTCTTCCGAGGCCTTGTGCGCCAGCATCATGCCGCGAACCACGTCGCCGATGGCGTAGACGCCCGGTACGGTGGTGGCGCAGTGATCGTCAACGTGCACGAAACCGCGCTCGTCCAGGGTCACGCCGCAGTCGGCAGCCAGCAGATCAGTGGTCACCGGACGGCGACCAACGGCTACGATCAGCTTGTCGAAAGTGATGTTCTGTTCGCCCTTGGCATCGGTGTAGTTCACCACGACTTCGTCGCCGTTCACTTTGGAACCGGTTACGCGAGCGCCCAGCTTGATGTCCAGACCTTGTTTGGTCAGGGTTTTCAGCGCTTCCTTGGAAACAGCGGTGTCCGCTGCCATCAGGAAGGTGTCCAGGGCTTCCAGGACAGTCACTTCTGCACCCAGACGCGACCAGACCGAACCCAGTTCCAGACCGATCACGCCAGCGCCGATCACGCCCAGACGCTTGGGTACGGATTGGAATTCCAGGGCGCCGGTGGAGTCGACGATCACATTCTGGTCAACCGGAGCTGGCGGAATGTCGATCGGACGCGAACCCGGAGCCAGGATGACGTTTTCGGCTTCGATGATTTCAACCGAGCCGTCTGGCTTGGTGACTTCGACTTTCTTGCCGGCCAGCAGCTTGCCGTGACCCTGAATGGAGGTCACACCGTTGGCTTTGAACAGGGTCGCAACGCCGGAGGTCAGGCCTTTGACGATGTTGGCTTTACGGCCGACCATCGCTGGCACGTCCATGGTCACGCCAGCGTGATTGATACCGTGGATCGCGAAACCGTCCTGGGCTTCGTGGAATTTCCACGAGCTGTCCAGCAGGGCCTTGGATGGAATGCAGCCGACGTTCAGGCAAGTACCGCCCAGAGCCAGTTTGCCTTCCTTGTCGGTGTACTTCTCGATGCAGGCAGTGGAAAGACCCAACTGCGCGGCCTTGATGGCAGCGACGTAACCGCCAGGGCCCGCACCGATCACTACTACGTCAAATTTCTGCGACATTCAAAAAATCCTCTTTAGCGAAAAGCTTCAAGCCGCGAGCGGCAAGCCAGGCTGCGGGTTTTCCGACAGACTGGCTTGCAGCTCATGGCTGCTTCTATCAGATATCCAGCAACAGACGAGCCGGATCTTCCAGCAGGTTCTTGATGGTCACCAGAAAGGTCACAGCTTCTTTGCCATCGATCAGACGGTGATCGTAGGACAGTGCCAGGTACATCATCGGACGGATAACGACCTGACCGTTGATGGCCATAGGACGCTGGATGATGTTGTGCATGCCCAGGATGGCTGCTTGTGGCGGGTTGACGATCGGGGTCGACATCATCGAACCGAAGGTACCGCCGTTGGTGATGGTGAAGGTACCACCGGTCATTTCGTCCATCGACAGTTTGCCGTCGCGGGCTTTCTTGCCGAAGGTGGCGATGCCGCCTTCGATCTCAGCCAGGCTCATCAGTTCGGCGTTACGCAGGACCGGTACAACCAGGCCACGATCGCTGGAAACTGCAACGCCGACGTCAGCGTAGCCGTGGTAAACGATGTCGCCGCCGTCGATCGAGGCGTTGACAGCCGGGAAGCGTTTCAGCGCTTCGGTGGCTGCTTTCACGAAGAACGACATGAAGCCCAGGCGCACGCCGTTGTGGGACTTCTCGAACAGGTCCTTGTACTTCGAACGCAGCGCCATGACTTCGGTCATGTCGACTTCGTTGAAAGTGGTCAGCATCGCCATGTTCGACTGAGCTTCAACCAGACGCTTGGCCACCGTGGCGCGAACGCGGGTCATCGGAACGCGCTTCTCGATGCGGTCGCCAGCGGCGAACACAGGAGCAGCGGCAGCCGGAGCGGCAGCCTTGGCAGGTGCGGCAGCAGGAGCGGCTTTCTTGGCTTCGACAGCGGCAACCACGTCTTCCTTGGTTACACGGCCATCTTTGCCGGTGCCTTTGACGGAAGCCAGGTTGATGCCGTTTTCTTCAGCCAGCTTGCGAGCGGCTGGAGCGGCGATAGCGTCTTCGTCAGCGCCAGCGCCAGCAGCTGGAGCAGCGGCAGCAGCGGCCGGAGCAGCAGCGGCAGCCGGAGCGGCAGCAGCAGCGCCGCCCTCAACGATGGAGCCGAGGACTTCGTCGGACAGAACGGTGTCGCCTTCGTTCTTGACGATTGCGCCCAGCACGCCGTCAGCGGTAGCCAGCACTTCCAGCACGACTTTGTCGGTTTCGATGTCGACGATCAGTTCGTCGCGCTTGACCGCGTCGCCCGGTTGCTTGTGCCAGGTGGCAACGGTGCCATCGGCAACCGATTCCGGGAAAGTGGGGGCTTTGATCTCGATAGCCATTGTCTGTGGTTCCTTAAATTCGGTTTCAGGTGCGCGAAGGCGTTAAACAGTAAAGGCGTCTTGCAGCAGTTTTTCCTGCTGTTCGGCGTGCATCGATGCGTAACCACATGCAGGTGCAGCAGAAGCCTCACGGCCCGCGTACTCGAGTACGAGAGACTTGTTGAGGGTGCTGATGCTGCGACGCAAGTGGTGTTGGCTGCAGTACCACGCACCCTGGTTCATCGGCTCTTCCTGACACCAGACGGCATGCTTGGCGTTGGTGTAAGGAGCCAGGACTTCTTTCAAGTCGTCCTCAGGGAATGGGTACAGCTGCTCGATACGCACGATGGCGATGTCGTCACGACCTTCGGCACGGCGTTTTTCCAGCAGGTCGTAGTAGACCTTGCCGCTACACAGAACAACGCGCTCGACCTTTTTCGGGTCCTGGGCATCGATTTCCGGGATCACGGTCTGGAACGAACCTTCGGCCAGATCTTCCAGCGTCGAGATGGCCAGCTTGTGGCGCAGCAGCGACTTCGGAGTCAGGACTACCAATGGCTTGCGCAGCGGGCGGATCACCTGACGGCGCAGCAAGTGGTAGATCTGCGCCGGCGTCGTCGGCATGCACACCTGAATGTTGTGCTCGGCGCACAGCTGCAGGTAACGCTCCAGACGAGCCGAGGAGTGCTCCGGCCCCTGACCTTCATAACCGTGCGGCAGCAGCATGGTCAGACCGCACAGACGGCCCCACTTGTGCTCGCCACTGGTGATGAACTGGTCGATAACCACCTGGGCGCCGTTGGCGAAGTCGCCGAACTGGGCTTCCCAGATAACCAGGGCATTCGGCGTGGTGGTCGAGTAACCGTACTCGAACGCCAATACCGCTTCTTCGGACAGGAACGAGTCGTACAGGTCAAAACGCGGCTGACCGTCGTACAGGTTCTGCAGCGGGATGTAGGTGCCCGCGTCTTTCTGGTTGTGCAGGACAGCATGGCGGTGCGAGAACGTACCGCGGCCGATGTCCTGGCCGGTCATGCGGATCGGGTGACCTTCGAACGCCAGGGTCGCGTACGCCATGGTTTCGGCGTAACCCCAGTTGATCGGCAGGCCGCCTGCTTGCATTTTCTGGCGGTCTTCGTAGATCTTGGCAACCTGGCGCTGAACCACGAAGCCTTCCGGGATTTCCAGCAGCTTGGCGGACAGTTCCTGCAAGGTCTTGAGGTCGAAGCGAGTGTCGTGACGAGCAGTCCAGGCGTGGCCCAGATAAGGACGCCAGTCCACGAACAACTCTTTGTTCGGCTCTTTGACCAGGCTTTTCACTACGTGCAGACCATTGTCCAGCGCGTTGCGATAGTCGTCGACTTTCGCCTGAACGCGCTCTGCATCCAGCACACCGCCCTGGGTCAGACGATCGGCATACAGCTCACGGGTGGTGCGCTGCTTGGTGATCTGCTGATACATCAGAGGCTGCGTACCGCTTGGCTCGTCGGCCTCGTTGTGGCCGCGACGACGATAGCAGACCAGGTCGATCACCACGTCACGCTTGAACTGCATGCGGTAGTCGATGGCCAGCTGGGTCACGAACAGTACGGCTTCCGGATCATCACCATTCACATGGAGGATCGGCGCCTGGATCATTTTCGCAACGTCGGTCGCGTACTCGGTGGAGCGCGAGTCCAGCGGGTTGCTGATGGTGAAACCGACCTGGTTGTTGATCACGATGTGCACGGTACCGCCGGTCTTGAAACCGCGGGTCTGCGACATCTGGAAGGTTTCCATGACCACGCCCTGACCTGCGAACGCAGCGTCACCGTGGATGGAGATCGGCAGAACCTTCTCGCCGGTCGGGTCGTTACGACGATCCTGACGGGCGCGAACCGAACCCTCGACCACCGGGGATACGATTTCCAGGTGGGACGGGTTGAACGCCATGGCCAGGTGAACTTCACCGCCGGTGGTCATCACGTTGGACGAGAAGCCCTGGTGGTATTTCACGTCACCGGAACCCAGCTCGACCTTCTTCTTGCCTTCGAACTCGTCGAACAGCTCGCGCGGGTTCTTGCCGAAGGTGTTGACCAGCACGTTCAGACGGCCACGGTGGGCCATGCCGATGACGATTTCCTTGGTGCCGTAGGAACCGGAACGCTGGATCAGCTCGTCAAGCATCGGAATCAGGCTCTCGCCGCCTTCCAGACCGAAACGCTTGGTGCCCGGGTATTTGGTGCCCAGGTATTTTTCCAGGCCTTCGCCGGCGGTCACGCGCTCGAGCAGGTGGCTCTTGATGTCGGCGGAGTACGTCGGACGACCGCGCACGCTTTCCAGACGCTGCTGGAACCACTGGCGCTGCTCGGAATCGGTGATATGCGTGAATTCAGCGCCGATGGTGCGGCAATATGTCTGCTGCAACGCTTCATGAATTTCGCGTAGGCTCGCTTCCTCTTTGCCGATGAACAGGTCGCCGGCACGGAAGGTCGTATCAAGATCGGCATTGGTCAAGCCGTAATGATTGATCGACAGGTCTGCAGGTGCAGGACGCTGCCACAGCCCCAGCGGGTCAAGCTGGGCTGCCTGGTGGCCACGCATACGGTAGGCCTGGATCAATCGCAGCACTTCAACTTGCTTCTTCTCGTGCTCACTGCTCACGCTGCCGGCGGAAACCGGTTGGGCGCGGCGCTGGTTCTTTGCCAGCAAGACGAAATGATCGCGAATTGTGGAGTGCGAAACATCGGTGGCAGAGTTGCCGTCAGCAGGCAACTTCTGGAAGTAGGTGCGCCACTCTTCTGGCACAGCGTTAGGGTCGTGCAGGTAGAGCTCGTAAAGCTCTTCCACATAGGCAGCGTTACTACCGGATAGGTAGGCACTGTTCCACATGCGCTGCATCACGCTTTCTTGCATGCTTGGTCACCCTCGGTTAGGGGAACACCATCGGTGTCGACACCGAGCAAACTTGCAGAAGTCCGAATGCAGCGACCAAAACAAGCCACTAGGATCACACTGATAGTCCGGGTACCAGCCCGGATGCCCCTGCTTGTCTCATTTCTTCAAAATAAGAGCCGCAGCCTTTTAAGCTGCTGCTCAGGTTAAAACTACGGCGCCGGTTGAAGCCTGCGCCGCAGCATCTACGGGTACAGCGGTTCTACGGGTACAGCAGCTGAATCACACGCCGCTCGAGAGCAACATGTTACGGATGTGACCGATGGCCTTAGTCGGGTTCAGGCCTTTCGGACATACGTTGACGCAGTTCATGATCCCGCGGCAGCGGAATACGCTGAACGGGTCATCCAGCGAAGCCAGACGCTCGGATGTCTTGGTATCACGGCTGTCTGCCAGGAAGCGGTACGCTTGCAGCAGGGCGGCCGGACCCAGGAACTTGTCCGGGTTCCACCAGAAGGACGGGCAGGAAGTCGAGCAGCAGGCGCACAGGATGCACTCGTACAGACCGTCCAGCTTTTCACGCTCTTCAGGGGACTGCAGACGCTCGATGGCCGGAGCCGGCGTGTCGTTCTGCAGGTAAGGCTTAACCTTCTCGTATTGCTTGTAGAAGATGCTCATATCGACGACCAGGTCACGGATAACCGGCAAACCTGGCAGAGGACGAACGATCAACTTGTTACCTTTTACGACAGCGGACAGCGGCGTGATGCACGCCAGACCGTTTTTGCCGTTGATGTTCATGCCGTCGGAACCGCAAACACCTTCACGGCAAGAGCGACGATAGGAGAAACCTTCGTCCTGCTCTTTGATCAGGGCCAGCACATCCAGCACCATCAGGTCTTTACCACCGGTATCGACCTGGAATTCCTGCATGAACGGCGCGGCGTCCTGATCAGGGTTGTAGCGATAAACACTGACTTGCAACATGGCGGTCACCCTTAATAAGTCCGGACTTTAGGTTCGAAAGTCGGAACAGTCTTCGGCGAGAAGTTCACGGCACGCTTGGTGACGCGCTTGTCACCCGGGAAGTACAGGGTGTGGCACAGCCAGTTTTCGTCGTCACGGTCTTCGAAGTCTTCACGGGCGTGAGCACCACGGGACTCCTTGCGAACTTCAGCGGCGATAGCGGTAGCTTCGGCCACTTCCAGCAGGTTTTGCAGTTCCAGCGCTTCGATACGTGCAGTGTTGAACGCCTGCGACTTATCGTTGATCTTCACGTTGGCAATGCGGGTACGCAGCTCAGCCAGCTGGGCGATACCCTTCTGCATGTATTCGCCGGTACGGAATACACCGAAGTAGTTCTGCATGCAGCTTTGCAGCTCGCGACGCAGGGTAGCGACGTCTTCGCCGTCGGTACGGTTGTTCAGTGCGTTCAGGCGCGACAGTGCAGCTTCGATATCGGCTTCGGTAGCGTCATCGTATTCGATGCCGTCGGTCAGAGCCTTCTCCAGGTGCAGGCCGGCAGCGCGGCCGAATACCACCAGGTCGAGCAGCGAGTTGCCGCCCAGACGGTTGGCACCGTGTACCGATACGCAAGCCACTTCACCTACCGCGAACAGACCAGGAATGATCTTGTCCACGCCTTCGGCGTCCTGGGTGATCGCCTGGCCATGAATGTTGGTGGCAACGCCGCCCATCATATAGTGGCAAGTCGGAACAACCGGAACCGGAGCGACAACCGGGTCAACGTGCGCGAAAGTCTTCGACAGTTCGCAGATGCCTGGCAGACGGCTGTGCAGCACTTCCTCGCCCAGGTGGTCGAGTTTGAGCATCACGTGGTCACCGTTCGGACCGCAACCGTTACCGGCGATGATCTCTTTAACCATCGAACGGGCAACCACGTCACGACCGGCAAGGTCCTTGGCGTTCGGAGCATAACGCTCCATGAAACGCTCGCCGTGCTTGTTGATCAGGTATCCACCTTCACCACGGCAGCCTTCTGTAACCAGTACACCGGCGCCGGCGATGCCGGTCGGGTGGAACTGCCACATTTCAATGTCTTGTACCGGTACGCCGGCACGCAGCGCCATGCCAACGCCGTCACCGGTGTTGATCAGGGCGTTGGTGGTCGAAGCGTAGATACGACCTGCACCGCCGGTGGCCAATACGGTGGCTTTCGCGCGGATGTAGGTGGTTTCACCGGTTTCGATGCAGATCGCGATCACACCGACGAACTCGCCTTCGCCGTTCTTCACCAGATCGACAGCGTAGTACTCGTTCAGGAACACGGTACCGGCTTTCAGGTTGCCCTGATAAAGGGTGTGCAGCAGCGCGTGACCGGTACGGTCGGAAGCGGCGCAAGTACGGGCAGCCTGCCCGCCTTTACCGTAATCCTTCGACTGACCGCCGAATGGACGCTGATAGATACGACCTTGCTCGGTACGCGAGAACGGCATGCCCATGTGGTCCAGCTCGTAAACGGCAGCCGGGCCTTCCTGACACATGTATTCGATAGCGTCCTGGTCACCGATGTAGTCGGAACCCTTGACGGTATCGTACATGTGCCAGCGCCAGTCATCGTTCGGGTCGGCGGACGCGATTGCGCAGGTGATGCCGCCCTGGGCGGATACAGTGTGCGAACGGGTCGGGAAAACCTTGGTGATCACGGCAGTCTTGTGACCGCCCTGTGCCAGTTGCAGCGCTGCGCGCATGCCGGCACCGCCACCACCAATAATGATGGCGTCGAAAGAAATCGTTGGAATGTTAGCCATGACTCAGATACCCCAGAGAATCTGCACACCCCAGACGAAGTAAGCGAACATCGCAACGCCGCATACTGCCTGGAAAAGGAAACGCACAGCCGTCGCGGACTTGCCCAGCGCCATTGGCGTCAGGTAGTCGGTCGCGATGGTCCACATGCCGACCCAGGCGTGAGCGCCGAGGGCAACAAGGGCCAGGAGGCTGAAGATACGCATCCCGTTATGGGCGAACAGTTCATGCCACTGGGCGTACTCGAGGCCAGGGTGGGCCACGACGTATCCGATCAGGAAAATGAAGTAAGCCGCGAGAACGACCGCAGAAACGCGCTGCGCCATCCAGTCATAGAGGCCCGAACGCGACAGGTTCGTGACGTTAGTTACCATATCCAAACTCCTGCCAGAACGATTACCACCACGGAAACGGCGATAACGATTTTCGAGCCCAGCTTGCCGCCTTCCAGCGTCTCGCCGATGCCCATGTCCATGATCAAATGGCGCACACCGGCTACCAGGTGATACAGCAGAGCGGACAGGATGCCCCAAATCACTAGCTTGGCTAGCGGACTGGTCAGACACGCTTTCACCTGACCGAAGCCTTCCTCGGAGCTCAGCGACTTGTCCCATGCGTAAAGCATGATGGCAAGGCACACGAAGAGGATGACACCGGAAATACGGTGAAGAATGGACGTGTAAGCAGTGACTGGGAGTTTGATGGTCCTTAGGTCTAGGTTTACAGGTCGTTGGCTTTTCACGGCTTTTTTTTCACACTGAAGAGCCCCTAACAATCAGGGCAAAGTTGTTGGGGAGTGCACTGGTCAGGTAACCACCACCCAGGGATGCGACCCCCAATGAAAGCAAGCCCAAAAGCCCTTGGCGGTCGGTGGCCGAGTATAGACAGTTAGGCTACTAATGACAACGCAAACACCTAACCCAAACAGCTGATTGCACATCTTGAATAAAAGGCGTAAATGGCAGTCAATTTCGAGGAAAAAGTCCGGTTAAAGCCTTCTGGAGCAAGACTTTAGGCAAATTGACATTCGAATTTATCTCACTATAGTGGTGCGGGCCCTGCGTGGGGGGTCTGTCTGATGATTTCAAGCATAAATAGGAGGCCACATGGCTGACAAAAAAGCGCAGTTGATCATCGAGGGCGCAGCCCCCGTCGAGCTGCCCATTTTAACCGGCACCGTTGGTCCCGATGTTATCGATGTTCGGGGCCTGACGGCCACGGGCCGTTTCACTTTTGACCCAGGCTTCATGTCGACCGCCTCGTGCGAGTCGAAGATCACCTATATCGACGGCGACAACGGCATTCTGCTGCACCGCGGCTACCCGATCGAACAGCTGGCTGAAAAGTCGGACTACCTGGAAACCTGCTATCTGCTGCTCAACGGCGAACTGCCGACCGCAGAACAGAAGGCCCAGTTCGTCAGCACCGTGAAGAACCACACCATGGTTCACGAGCAGCTGAAGACCTTCTTCAACGGCTTCCGTCGCGACGCCCACCCGATGGCCGTCATGTGCGGCGTAGTCGGCGCCCTCTCGGCGTTCTACCACGACTCCCTGGACATCAATAACCCGCAGCATCGCGAAATCTCCGCGATCCGCCTGGTTGCCAAGATGCCGACCCTGGCCGCGATGGTTTACAAGTACTCCATGGGCCAACCCATGATGTACCCGCGCAACGACCTGTCGTACGCGGAAAACTTCCTGCACATGATGTTCAATACCCCGTGCGAGATCAAACCGATCAGCCCGGTGCTTGCCAAGGCCATGGACCGGATCTTCATCCTCCATGCCGACCACGAGCAGAACGCCTCGACGTCCACCGTGCGTCTGGCGGGCTCTTCGGGTGCCAACCCGTTCGCCTGTATCGCCGCCGGTATCGCCGCACTGTGGGGCCCTGCCCACGGCGGTGCGAACGAGGCCGTACTGACCATGCTTGATGAAATCGGCGATGTTTCGAACATCGACAAGTTCATCGCCAAGGCCAAGGATAAGAACGATCCGTTCAAACTGATGGGCTTCGGTCACCGCGTTTACAAAAACCGCGACCCGCGCGCCACAGTGATGAAGCAGACCTGCGACGAAGTATTGAAGGAACTGGGCATCCAGAACGATCCGCAACTCGAACTGGCCATGCGCCTGGAAGAGATCGCCCTGACCGACCCGTACTTCATCGAGCGTTCGCTGTACCCGAACGTCGACTTCTACTCGGGGATCATCCTCAAGGCGATCGGCATTCCAACCAGCATGTTCACCGTGATCTTCGCCCTGGCGCGGACCGTCGGCTGGATCTCCCACTGGAAAGAAATGCTCTCCAGCCCGTACAAGATCGGCCGTCCGCGCCAGTTGTACACCGGCTACGAGTCGCGTGACATCACCAAGCTGGAAGACCGCAAGTAAGAGTTTTCTTGCTGTAGCGTGTTGAGTTGTACCGGGAACGGCCTCTTATATAGAGGCCGTTTTTGTTTTCCTTTTTTAATTGTGTACATATCCGTTATTCAGGTAACGGCGGCTTATGGTTCCGCTTTTACAGCGGATCACTTGGAAAGGCCTGTAGGAGCGAGCTTGCTCGCGAAAAACGCCGGGACACCGCGGGGATTCAGACAGCCCGCGTCATCGTTGACGTCCATCGCGAGCAGGCTCGCTCCTACAGAAGAAAAGAGCAGGCCGAGCGTTAGCTCGCCTGCCGCTCTTGATCTTGATCCACCCGCCCCCTCGGCAGGCTGAGCGGAGGTGTTTATCCGGGGAATGGCGCGCAACGCCGTGCGGCGAAGCCGCACACATTGCAGGGAGGTGCAGCGAAGCCGACCGGAGGGCAATGCCCCCGGATGAATACCGGAGCGAAGGAACCCTGAGCCTTGGCGAGGGGCCGGACGTTCGGGGCGAGCGTTTTTTTTGCTTACTTTTTTTGAGGCGTTTGCCAAAAAAAGTGAGTCGCCGTCAGGGCGAAACCGCCAGCCGCCGTTACCCAAATAATGGATATGTACTCAGTCAATTGGGTACACCCACCAAATTCCGGTCGATTATCGCCCAACAAAAATGCCCCGATCTCTCGACCGGGGCATTGGATGTCAGTGCAACTTATATATAAAACCTTGAAGACTTAGTGCGAAACCGCCCCACTCGCCCCCAACCCAGTCTGCGAACGAACAAACTGCGGGAAGAACAACGCCCGCTCATTGTCAGCCGCCGTGGACTTGTCAGTAACCGAGAAGAACCAGATCCCGACAAAGGCAATCATCATCGAGAACAACGCCGGATACTCATACGGGAAGATGGCTTTCTCGTGATGCATGATCTGCACCCAGATGGTCGGGCCAAGGATCATCAGGCCTACCGCACTGATCAGCCCCATCCAGCCGCCGATCATCGCACCGCGAGTGGTCAGCTTTTTCCAGTACATCGAAAGCAGCAGCACCGGGAAGTTGCAGCTCGCCGCGATGGAGAACGCCAAGCCCACCATGAACGCAATGTTCTGGCTTTCAAACAAGATGCCCAGAATGATGGCCAGCACACCCAGGGCAACGGTGGTGATCTTCGAAATACGAATCTCATCCTTCTCGTTGGCCTTGCCCTTCTTGATCACGCTGGCATACAGGTCGTGGGACACCGCCGAAGCACCAGCCAGGGTCAGGCCGGCCACTACCGCCAGAATGGTCGCGAACGCCACCGCCGAGATGAAGCCCAGGAAAATGCTGCCACCGACCGCATTGGCCAGGTGCACCGCCGCCATGTTGTTACCACCGAGCAACGCGCCGGCCGCGTCTTTGAAGGCCGGGTTGGTGCTGACCAGCAGGATCGCGCCGAAACCGATGATGAAGGTCAGGATGTAGAAGTAGCCAATGAAGCCGGTTGCGTACAGCACACTCTTGCGAGCTTCCTTCGCGTCACTCACGGTGAAGAAGCGCATCAGGATATGCGGCAGACCCGCAGTACCGAACATCAGTGCCAGGCCGAGGGAGAACGCCGAAACCGGATCCTTCACCAGACCGCCCGGGCTCATGATCGCCTCACCTTTAGGGTGAACCTTGATCGCCTCGGAAAACAGGATGTTGAAGTCGAAGTTGACGTGTTTCATCACCATCAGCGCCATGAAGGAAGCGCCGGACAGCAGCAGAACAGCCTTGATGATTTGCACCCAGGTGGTCGCCAGCATGCCGCCGAACAACACGTAAAGGCACATCAGCACACCCACCAGGATCACCGCGACGTGATAGTCGAGGCCGAACAGCAGCTGGATCAGCTTGCCCGCACCGACCATCTGGGCGATCAGGTAGAACGCCACCACCACCAGCGAACCGCAGGCGGACAGTGTGCGGATCTGGGTTTGCCCCAGGCGGTAGGACGCCACGTCGGCAAAGGTGTATTTACCCAGGTTACGCAGGCGCTCGGCAATCAGGAACAGAATGATCGGCCAGCCCACCAGGAAGCCGATCGAATAGATCAGCCCGTCATAACCGGAAGCGAACACCAGCGCGGAAATCCCCAGGAACGAGGCGGCCGACATGTAGTCGCCGGCAATCGCCAGGCCGTTCTGGAACCCGGTGATCTTGCCACCCGCCGCATAGTAGTCGGCAGCCGACTTGTTGCGCTTGGAGGCCCAGTAGGTAATGCACAGGGTGGCCCCCACGAACACAACGAACATCAGGATCGCGGCGACGTTGAGAGGTTGTTTATGCACTTCACCGGTCAGGGCGTCAGCCGCCCAGGCGCCCGGTGCAAAAGCCGCGATGCTCAATAGAGCCAGTAGACGCCGGATCATTGCTGAGCCTCCTTGAGAATCGCATTGTTCAGGTCGTCAAACTCGCCATTGGCACGTCGTACGTAGACACCGGTCAGGACGAAGGCCGAAACAATCAGCCCGACGCCAATCGGTATGCCCCAGGTAATCGAAGACTCGGGACTGATTTTCGTCCCCAGCACTTGCGGCCCGTAAGCGATCAAAAGGATGAATGCGGAGTAAAGCCCTAGCATGACCGCCGAAAGAATCCAGGCGAATCGTTCCCTCTTGCTAACCAGCTCCTTGAAGCGCGGGCTGTTTTGAATCGAGAGGTAAATGCTGTCGTTCATTGTTTTTATCCTCGCAGCACAGATTTAGTTGGAACGGTATCCACTCTATGCGGCTGCGGGACAGGTTCCAGACGACCTTAGTCTTAGAACCACAAGGCGTTTTCGCCAATCTCCAGCACGCCATAAACAAGTATGGGAGCGAGCCTGCTCGCGAAGGGGCCATAACATTCAACATCATTGTTGTCTGTTACACCGCCTTCGCGAGCAGGCTCGCTCCCACAGGGTCAAGCGCGCTCTTTGCTATTACTTGGTCCAGTCAGCAACACGCTCAGGGTGTTTGGCAATCCAATCCTTCGCGGCGGCGTCAGGCTTGGCACCATCCTGAATCGCCAGCATGACCTGACCGATTTCGTCCTTGGATTCCCACTGGAAGTTCTTCAGGAACTTGGCCACTTCCGGCGCCTTGGCTTCCAGGCCTTTGCTGCCGATGCTGTTCACGGTTTCAGCCGCGCCGTACACGCCTTTAGGATCTTCGAGGAAGCGCAGCTTCCACTTGGCAAACATCCAGTGCGGCACCCAACCGGTCACGGCGATGGATTCGTTTTTCTTCTCGGCACGGGTCAGCTCGGCAATCATGCCGGCGCCGGAACTGGCCTTGTTTTGATACCCGGTCAAGTCGTAGTCCTTGATGGCCTGATCGGTCTTGATCATCACACCTGAACCTGCGTCGATGCCGACGATGCGTTTCTTGAAGCTGTCGTCGGTTTTCAGGTCCTCGATGGACTTGGCTTTGACGTACTCCGGCACGATCAGGCCGATTTTCGCGTCCTTGAAGTTCGGGCCGTAATCGACGACCTGATCCTTGTTCTTCGCCCAGTATTCGCCGTGGGTCACCGGCAGCCAGGCCGACAGCATGGCGTCGAGTTTGCCGGTGGCCACGCCCTGCCACATGATCCCGGTAGCGACCGCTTGCAGCTTCACGTCATAGCCGAGTTTCTGTCTGATCACCTCTGCGGCCACGTTGGTCGTGGCGACACTGTCCGACCAGCCGTCGACATAACCTAAAGTCACTTCCTTACCGGCGGCACTGGCCACGGTAGCGCTGATCGCCAGCACCAAAGCGGCACCTGCGCCCAAGAGTCGTCGCATCTTCATCGTTACTTCCCCGAAAGTGCTGCGCTCGACGGTTGCCGAGTCGCTTAAACGTATTGTTATGGTGCACAGCGCCCCCATCACGCCTAACCGCAAACTCGTTCGAACATCAGCGGAGTACTGACGCCTTCGATAATCAACCTGACGCTCATCGCGACCTGCTCTACCAGCGACCTCAAGGCATCGAGAAACGACATCAGAACGCCATTAATCTTCAACGCGACCAACGCACCGCAGGCTCCGCCCGAACTTTGCATGTCAAAATCATGCAGGCCACCAAGCACGCGATAAATGCAGGTAACATGCGCCGCTTTGTTCCCACACGGCCTGACCATGTCCGCGACATCACGCTTTCCTTTTCCTGCTTATCTATTCGCCTGCCTGCTGGGGCTTTTTGCCCTCGGTGGCTTCTGGTACGGCATTGGCAAACCGGTGATCCTGCCGGATGTCGCCAGCGCCACGCACAAGCTGCAATGCGCGTCCTACACGCCGTTCGACAAAGACCAATCGCCGTTCGACGTGCCATTCAACCTGCGCCCCGAGCGCATGGACGCCGACCTCGCGCTGCTGTCCAAAAGCTTCGAATGCATCCGTACCTATTCCATGACCGGCCTCGAAGCCCTGCCGGACCTGGCGCGCAAGCATGGCTTGAAGCTGATGATCGGCGCCTGGGTCAACAGCAACCCGGTGGACACCGAAAAAGAAGTCGACCTGCTGATCGCCTCGGCCAACGCCAACGCGGATGTGGTGAGCGCGGTGATCGTCGGCAACGAAACCCTGTTGCGCAAAGAAGTCACCGGTGCGCAATTGGCGAAGCTGATCAACAAGGTCAAAAGCCACGTCAAACAGCCTGTCACCTATGCCGACGTCTGGGAGTTCTGGCTCAAGCACCCGGAAATCGCTCCCGCCGTGGACTTCCTGACCATCCATTTGCTGCCGTATTGGGAAGATGACCCATCGAACATCGACGCAGCCCTTCAACATGTGGCCGAAGTACGCCAGGTGTTCGGCAACAAGTTCGCGCCCAAGGATGTACTGATCGGCGAAACCGGCTGGCCAAGCGAAGGTCGCCAGCGCGAAACGGCCCTGCCGAGCCGGGTCAACGAAGCCAGGTTCATTCGTGGTTTTGTCGCCATGGCCGAACAACAGGGCTGGCACTACAACCTGATCGAAGCCTTCGACCAACCGTGGAAACGCGCCAGCGAAGGTGCTGTCGGGGGTTACTGGGGATTGTTCGATGCCGATCGCCAGGACAAGGGCGTACTGGCCGGGCCAGTGACAAACGTACCCTACTGGTCGCAATGGCTGGCGGTGGGCGGATTGATCTTCATCGGCACGTTGCTGCTTGGCGGCCGGGTTCGCACGACGCGCTCGGCGCTGGTGCTGCCCCTGCTCGGTGCATTGGCGGCGTGCTCGATCGGCGCCTGGGGTGACCTGGCGCGGGTTACCACGCGTTTTACCAGTGAGTGGCTGTGGGTCGCGTTGCTGACTGCGCTGAATCTGCTCGTGCTGGCCCATGCCGCGCTGACATTGAGCCCTCGCAGCGGTTGGCGCGGACAGGCATTCAACTTGCTCGAACGCCGTGCCGGCTGGCTGGTGGCAACGGCAGGTTTCGCGGCAGCCGTGATGATGCTGGAACTGGTGTTCGACCCGCGCTACCGCAGCTTCCCGAGTGTCGCGTTCATCCTGCCGGCGCTAGTGTATCTGTGCCGCCCGGTGAATGTGCCGCGCCGCGAGATCGCGTTGCTGACCTTCATCATCGGCGCCGGCATTGCGCCGCAGCTGTTCCGTGAAGGCTTGCAGAATCAGCAGGCCTGGGGCTGGGCGCTGGCGAGTGGATTGATGGTTGCGGCGTTGTGGCGTTGCTTGCGGGTTCGCACAGTTTGATTCTTTAGCGACTCTGCCGGCCTCTTCGCGAGCAGGCTCGCTCCCACAAAGTCCTTCAGCGAACATAATTTTTGTGTTCGACAACGATCAAATGTGGGAGCGAGCCTGCTCGCGAAGACTGACTATCAGGCGTTAAGAGAAGCCCTGACCAACCGCAACCCCGCAATCACCACCGCAAACACCGCCAGCGTCGTGTTGTACAAAGCCAGCGCCGGAAACCCGAACGCCAGCGCCAGCACCGCCAGCCACCAGCCTGCCCGCCCCGGCACGACAAAGCCCAGGATCGCCGCGCCCAGCGCAGCCCAGCCCAGAACCGCGAAGTGGATCATCAGCCCCAGGTTCGAACGCACCTGGCATTCCCAGCGGCTTGCTTCATCCACGCAAATGCCGACCCACTGCGCATCCTCCATGAAGCCAAAACGCGCGCCATAACTGGCGGCCAGCCATGCCGGCAGCAACACAAGCAGCAAAATCACGGGCAAACGGCGGGACATGTAACACTCCAAAAGGCGAAAAACGGCGGCCAGCTTAATCGCACGACAGCCTTGCGCAAGCACTAACAACTGTTAACTGGCCATTCAATCGCTGCAAAGTGTATCGTCCAGCTACTATTACTTCGAAATCAGGCCAGTTTGGTGTCGATGCGTGGCACTTTGGCGCAATTCCAGCGGTCATAGCCTGCGAAATTCATTCGGCACCTTCCTCTAAGGGATTTAGTCATGCTCCGTTCCTTGCGCTTCGCCGCCCTGTTTAGCGGCCTTATATTGAGTGCGTCCGCACTGGCGGTCGAGATTGACGCCGCCAGTTATGGCTACCCCCTGACCAACCCGTTCGAGGCGACCATCGCGACCACGCCGCCGGACCTGCGTCCGGAGCTGCCCCTGGACGATGACATCGATCAGGCGGTGCGCAGCGTCACCTTGCGTCCGGAACGGGAATTCGATTTGCCGGATAATTTCTGGGCGGTCAAGAAACTCGACTACCGCATTGCCACGCAGGATCACGCCGCGCCGCTGATTTTCCTGATCGCCGGCACCGGTGCGCGCTATGACGCCAGCCTGAACGAATACCTGAAGAAGCTCTATTACAAAGCCGGCTACCACGTGGTGCAGCTGTCATCGCCCACCAGCTATGACTTCATGAGTGCTGCATCGCGCTTCGCCACGCCGGGCATTTCCAAGGAAGACGCCGAAGACTTGTACCGTGTGATGCAGGCCGTGCGGGCACAGAACCCAAAACTACCGGTCACCGATTACTACCTGACCGGGTACAGCCTGGGTGCACTGGATGCCGCTTTCGTCTCGCACCTGGATGAAACCCGCCGCAGCTTCAACTTCAAGAAAGTCCTGCTGCTCAACCCGCCAGTCAACCTCTACACCTCGATCACCAACCTCGACAAGCTGGTCCAGACCGAGGTCAAGGGCATCAACAACAGCACCACGTTCTATGAACTGGTGCTGAACAAACTGACCCGCTACTTCCAGCAAAAGGGCTACATCGACCTCAACGACGCCCTGGTCTATGACTTCCAGCAGTCCAAACAGCAGCTGAGCAACGAACAGATGGCCATGCTGATCGGCACCTCGTTCCGCTTTTCGGCGGCCGACATTGCCTTCACTTCGGACCTGATCAACCGTCGCGGCCTGATCACCCCGCCCAAGTTTCCGATTACCGAGGGCACCAGCCTCACGCCATTCCTCAAGCGCGCATTGCAATGCGACTTCGACTGCTACATCACCGAACAGGTGATCCCGATGTGGCGCGCCCGCACCGACGGCGGCAGCCTGCTGCAACTGATTGACCAGGTAAGCCTGTACGCACTGAAGGACTATCTGCACGAAAGCCCGAAAATTGCCGTGATGCACAACGCCGATGACGTGATCCTCGGCCCTGGCGACCTGGGCTTCCTGCGCAAGACCTTCGGTGATCGCCTGACTGTTTACCCGCTCGGTGGCCACTGCGGCAACATTAACTACCGCGTCAACAGCGACGCCATGCTGGAGTTCTTCCGTGGCTAAATATCTCCTGCTTTTCGCAGCGTTACTCTGTGCAGGCGTCGCCAATGCCGACAACAGCAAAGCCAACGCTCCCGTGGTCGTCGACAGTGACGGCTTCAAGGAACCGTTGAGCAAACTCAAATTCAACCCGGGCCTGGATCAGCGCGAGTTCGAGCGCTCGACGCTCAGCGCACTGGCGGTCTACGATCCGCTGGAAGAGTGGAACCGGCGCGTGTATCACTTCAACTACCGCTTCGACCAATGGGTGTTCATGCCGGTGGTCAATGGTTACCGCTATGTCACCCCGAGCTTCCTGCGTACCGGTGTCAGCAACTTCTTCAACAACCTGGGCGACGTCCCCAACCTGTTGAACAGCCTGCTGCAACTCAAGGGCCAGCGCTCGCTGGAAACCACCGGGCGACTGCTGCTCAACACCACGATCGGCATCGCCGGCCTGTGGGATCCGGCCACCGCCATGGGCCTGCCGCGCCAAAGCGAAGACTTCGGCCAGACCCTGGGCTTCTACGGTGTACCGGGCGGCGCTTACTTCGTCCTGCCGATCCTCGGTCCGTCGAACCTGCGTGACACCGGCGGCCTGGCGGTGGATTTCACCGCCGAGAACGCAATCAACTTTCTCAACGTCGCCGAGGTCAGCTCCAACCATCCGGAAGTCTGGATCCTGCGCAGCATCGACAAGCGCCACCAGACCAGCTTCCGCTATGGCCAGCTGAACTCGCCGTTCGAGTACGAGAAAGTACGCTACGTGTACACCGAAGCGCGCAAGTTGCAGATCGCTGAGTAAATAGCCCCCCAAAAAGCACTGTGGGAGCGAGCCTGCTCGCGAAAGCGGTCTGTCAGTCAATGTTGATGTCGACTGACACTCCGTCTTCGCGAGCAGGCTCGCTCCCACATTTGCCTGGTGTTGGCTTTAGCCTTTGAGCGTTTTCCAGATTTTGCTGACAGCCATCACCCCCACCAGCACCACCGCCCCCGCCACAATCCCCGCCGCCCCATTGAGCAACGTTGGCACGATAAACCCGGCACCGCCCGCCGCCGCACCGACACTTTCGATCCAGTGATGCACCACCGGCACGCCGTGGGTCAGGATGCCACCGCCGACCAGGAACATCGCCGCAGTGCCAATCACCGACAGGCTTTTCATCATGTACGGTGCCGCACGCAAAATCCCGCCACCGATGCTCCTGGCCAGCTGGCCAGACTTCTGGGTCAGCCACAGCCCCAGATCATCGAGTTTGACGATGCCGGCGACCAACCCGTAGACACCGATGGTCATGACGATGGCGATCCCCGACAGCACGATGACCTGCTGGCTCAGCGCCGACTCGGCCACGACGCCAAGGGTGATGGCGATGATTTCTGCCGAGAGAATGAAATCGGTACGGATCGCGCCTTTGATCTTGTCCTTTTCAAACGCCACCAGATCCACTGCCGGGTCTGCTACCGCCTCGACCAATTCGGCATGTTCAGCCTGATCTTCAGCCTTGCTGTGCAGGAACTTGTGGGCGAGCTTTTCGAACCCTTCGAAGCACAGATACGCACCGCCGAGCATCAACAGCGGCGTGACCAGCCACGGAATGAACGCACTGATGGCCAGCGCTGACGGCACCAGGATCAATTTATTGATGAACGAACCCTTGGCGACCGCCCAGACCACCGGGATTTCCCGCTCGGCCCGCACGCCACTGACTTGCTGGGCATTGAGTGCCAGGTCGTCACCGAGTACGCCGGCCGTTTTCTTGGCGGCCATTTTGGTCATCAATGACACGTCGTCCAGCACGGCCGCGATGTCGTCGATCAGCACCAGCAAACTGCTTCCTGCCATGAATCGGGTTTCCTTCTGCAATGAATGCGCAGCAGCATAGCGCGGCATCAAGGGCTGCGGTGCATTCTTGAGCGCCGCGCGAGGCCGGTGATACCATGCGCAACCGCCAGAACAGGCAAGGAATCACCTGGGTTATGAGCACTATCCGCGAGCGCAACAAACAACTGATCCTGCGTGCCGCCAGTGAGGAATTTGCCGACAAAGGCTTCGCTGCGACCAAAACCAGTGACATCGCAGCCAAGGCGGGATTGCCCAAGCCCAACGTCTACTACTACTTCAAATCCAAGGAAAACCTCTACCGCGAGGTTCTGGAAAGTATCATCGAGCCAATCCTGCAGGCTTCGACACCGTTCAATCCGGATGGCGAACCCGGTGAAGTGCTCAGCGGCTACATTCGCTCGAAAATCCGCATCTCCCGCGACCTGCCTTTCGCCTCCAAGGTGTTCGCCAGCGAAATCATGCACGGCGCCCCCCACCTGAGCAGCGATCTGGTCGAACAGCTCAATGGTCAGGCCAAACACAACATCGAGTGTATCCAGACCTGGATCGACCGCGGGCAAATCGCCCCCATCGACCCCAACCACCTGATGTTCAGCATCTGGGCCGCGACCCAGACCTACGCCGACTTCGACTGGCAGATCACCGCCATTACCGGCAAGGCCAGGCTGGATGAAGAGGATTACGAAGCGGCGGCGCAGACGATTATCCGGTTGGTGCTCAAGGGGTGTGAGCCGGAGCGGTAGACCGCGGCGCGGCTATTCGCGAGCAGGCTCGCTCCCACACTGGATCTTCAGTACCCACCAATCTACTGTGGGAGCGAGCCTGCTCGCGAATGAAGGCGACTCGGTTTCCGCTCAAACCCAAACAGCATCCCATAACGGATAGTCACCCAACTTCTCGACCAAGCCAGCCCGTAGCGGGTTGGCCACGATGTATCGAGCCAGCTTTACCAAATCTTCCTCACGGCGTAGTGCTCGATCATGAAATCCTTGCTGCCATAGGCTGATCCTGCGACCAGTGGACCTATTCACAGCTTTGGTACTCAGTGATTTTGTCCTTTGCATCAGCCCACTCAGTGATCCTCGCTGCAGTTCGATCAACCAATGAAAGTGATCAGGCATGACCACCCAGGCGAGTGATTTAGCAAAGCCTTGATCCTGCGCTGCGCGAAACTGTGAGACGACCAATCTGCCCGAAGTAAAATCGTTGAAAACAGGCTTTCTATCGAGTGTGTTGGTGGTCAGCAGGTAAATCCGGTTGGCTTCAGCGTAGCGACCGACCCGAAGTCGATGTGAAGCGGATAATTCTGGCATTCCTTTGCCCTTCTCCTGAGGAAGTCATGAAAAAGGCTAGACCGGCGACTACCAAAGGAAGTGGCAAACTTTTAGCTGGATGTGTCAGGGGAAATGCCTTCGCGAGCAGGCTCGCTCCCACAGAAATCATCTGAGCAACAGGGATCCATTGTGGGAGCGAGCCTGCTCGCGAAAGCGGTGGTTCAGTCAGCGCAAATCAAGCCGCCACCCCCGCATCCGCCACCAACCCCAACGCCTCGATCGCATTGATCGCGCACTGCTCATCCACATCGGACAGATCACCGCTGATCCCCACCGCCCCCAACACGTTCCCCTCCTGATCCCGAACCAGTACACCACCCGGTGCCGGCACGACGCTGCCCTGCCCCAGGCTGTTCAACGCGGCGATAAACGCCGGGCGTTGCTGGGCGTCCAGCGCCAGCAGGCGTGAGCCCTTGCCCAGCGCAATGGCGCCCCAGGCCTTGCCGATGGCGACATGCGGGCGCAACAGGCTGGCGCCGTCTTCGCGTTGCAGGGTGATCAGATGCCCGCCGGCATCCAGTACCGCAATGGTCAAGGGCGCTGCCGAGATGGCCCGCCCCGCACTGATGGCCTCGTTGACCAGGTTGACTGCGACTTTCAAGGTTAAAGCGCTCATGGTGCCGTCCTCATTTTGTTTTTCGGAAAGCCGTTGGGCTGCGCCGTTGTGCCGCAGCCCGATGCAACAAATAGAACACAATGAATTATTTTTTTGTATACAATAATTCTCGAAAAGCGCCACATGCGACGAAAAGCCACAGTAGATTGGGCTTCCGACGAATGAAACGAGCGCTTGAGAAAATGGATTGACCTGCGCCGTCCGCCGTGAATACACTCTGCGCAAAGCCACTTGTATACAATTACAAAACGTAAAGAGGCACAAAACCATGAGCAAAATGAGAGCAATCGAAGCCGCCGTTCTGGTGATGCGCCGTGAAGGGGTCGATACCGCTTTTGGCATCCCGGGTGCCGCCATCAACCCGCTGTACTCCGCCCTGCAAAAGGTCGGCGGCATCGATCACGTACTCGCTCGCCACGTTGAAGGCGCCTCGCACATGGCCGAGGGCTACACCCGCACCAAGGCCGGCAACATCGGCGTGTGCATCGGCACTTCCGGCCCTGCCGGCACCGACATGGTCACCGGGCTCTACAGCGCCTCGGCCGACTCGATTCCAATCCTCTGCATTACTGGCCAGGCACCCCGCGCCCGTATGCACAAGGAAGACTTCCAGGCTGTCGACATCACCAGCATCGTCAAGCCGGTAACCAAGTGGGCAACCACCGTTCTGGAACCGGGCCAGGTGCCTTACGCGTTCCAGAAAGCCTTCTACGAAATGCGCTCCGGCCGTCCAGGCCCGGTGCTGATCGACCTGCCGTTCGACGTGCAGATGGCCGAGATCGAATTCGACATCGACGCTTACCAGCCACTGCCGCTGGCCAAGCCAACCGCTAGCCGCGTCCAGGTCGAGAAGGCTCTGGCCTTGCTGGATCAGGCAGAACGCCCATTGCTGGTAGCCGGTGGCGGCATCATCAATGCCGACGCCAGCGATCTGTTGGTGGAGTTCGCCGAGCTGACCGGTATTCCGGTTATCCCGACCCTGATGGGCTGGGGCACCATCCCGGACGATCACCCGCTGATGGTGGGCATGGTTGGCTTGCAGACCTCGCACCGCTATGGCAACGCGACCATGCTGAAGTCGGACGTGGTGTTGGGCATCGGTAACCGTTGGGCCAACCGTCACACCGGTTCGGTCGACGTGTACACCGAAGGCCGCAAGTTCATTCACGTCGACATCGAAGGCACTCAGATCGGCCGCGTGTTCACCCCGGACCTGGGCATCGTGTCCGACGCCGCTGCCGCGCTGACCGTGTTCATCGAAGTCGCTCGCGAATGGCAAGCCGCCGGCAAACTGAAGAACCGCAGCGCCTGGCTGCAAGACTGCCAGCAGCGTAAAGCCAGCCTGCAGCGCAAGACTCACTTCGACAACGTGCCGGTCAAGCCGCAACGCGTCTACGAAGAAATGAACCAGGTGTTCGGCAAAGACACCTGCTACGTCAGCACCATCGGTCTGTCGCAGATTGCCGGCGCGCAGTTCCTGCACGTCTACAAGCCGCGTCACTGGATCAACTGCGGTCAGGCCGGCCCGTTGGGCTGGACCATTCCGGCAGCGCTGGGCGTGGTCAAGGCTGATCCGAACCGTAAAGTCGTGGCCCTGTCGGGGGACTATGATTTCCAGTTCATGATCGAGGAGTTGGCGGTGGGTGCGCAGTTCAAGCTGCCGTACATTCATGTTGTGGTGAACAACTCGTACCTGGGCCTGATCCGTCAGGCGCAGCGCGGTTTCGACATGGACTACTGCGTTCAGCTGTCCTTCGACAACCTCAACGCCCCTGAACTCAACGGTTACGGTGTCGACCACGTCGCGGTGGCCGAAGGCCTCGGCTGCAAGGCGCTGCGCGTGTTCGAACCGGCTCAGATCCAGCCTGCCCTGCGCAAGGCTCAGGAACTGATCGAGGAGTTCAAGGTTCCAGTGATCGTCGAGATTATTCTGGAGCGCGTGACCAACATTTCCATGGGTACCGAGATCAACGCCGTCAACGAATTCGAAGACCTGGCGCTGGTCGGCGACGACGCACCGACTGCGATTTCGTTGCTTGATTGATAGCTGACCGCTCTCCCTGTGGGAGCGAGCCTGCTCGCGAAGACTGCTTCATATCCAACAAGGATATTGGCTGATACACCGCTTTCGCGAGCAGGCTCGCTCCCACAGGGGATCTGCACATATTTACGGGAGACCACCATGCCGCGTTTCGCAGCCAACCTGTCCATGCTGTTCACCGAACAGGACTTTCTTGCCCGTTTCGAAGCGGCCGCCAAAGCCGGCTTCAGTGGTGTCGAATACCTGTTCCCGTACGACTTCAGCTCTGCCGAAATCAAGGCCCAGCTCGACGCCAACGGTCTGACTCAAGTGTTGTTCAATCTGCCGGCCGGTGACTGGGCCAAGGGCGAACGCGGTATCGCGTGCCTGCCGGATCGGGTTGAAGAGTTCCGCACCGGGGTCGACCTGGCCATCGCTTACGCACAAGTGCTGGGCAACACCCAGGTCAACTGCCTGGCCGGCATTCGTCCGCAGGGTTTTGACGATGCCACCGTGGAGAAAACCTTCGTCGCCAACCTCAAGTACGCAGCCGACAAGCTGCAAGCGGCGGGCATCAAGCTGGTGATGGAAGCGATCAACACCCGTGACATTCCAGGCTTCTACCTGAACAACACGGCGCAAGCCCTGTCGATTCGCGAGCAGGTCGGCAGCGCCAACCTGTTCCTGCAATACGACATCTATCACATGCAAATCATGGAAGGCGATCTGGCCCGCACCCTGCAATCGCACCTGGGCGAGATCAACCATGTGCAGCTCGCGGACAACCCGGGGCGCAACGAACCAGGTACCGGTGAAATCAACTACCGCTTCCTGTTCGAACACCTGGACCGCATCGGTTATCAGGGTTGGGTCGGTTGCGAGTACAAGCCGCTGACCACCACTGAAGCGGGCCTTGGCTGGCTGAAGACCCATAACGCTATCTGACGCAATTCCCCTTGTGGGAGCGAGCCTGCTCGCGAAGAGGCCAGCACATCCGACATCTGTGGTGCCTGGCACACCGCTTTCGCGAGCAGGTTCGCTCCCACAAAAAAGCAGTCCCCTATTTGGTTGAAGCAGCAATAAAAACAAGAGGATTTTCTCATGGCTAAAATCGGATTTATCGGCACCGGCATCATGGGCCACCCAATGGCAGCGAACCTGCAGAAAGCCGGTCACAGCCTGTTCCTGTCGGCCCACCACGACCCTGCACCTGCCGACCTGGTCGCCGCTGGCGCCGTCGCTCTGGCGACCCCGAAGGAAGTGGCCCAGGAAGCCGAATTCATCATCGTCATGGTGCCGGATACCCCACAGGTCGATGACGTGCTGTTCCGCGCCGACGGCGTTGCTGCCGGTGTTGGCAAAGGCAAAGTGGTGATCGACATGAGCTCGATCTCGCCGACCGCCACCAAGGCTTTCGCTGCAAAGATCAACGAAAAAGGCGCGCAATACCTCGACGCCCCGGTCTCCGGCGGTGAAGTCGGCGCCAAGGCTGCGACCCTGAGCATCATGGTCGGCGGCGATGCCGACGCCTTCGAACGCGCCCTGCCGCTGTTCCAGGCCATGGGCAAGAACATCACCCTGGTCGGTGGCAACGGCGACGGTCAAACCGCGAAAGTGGCCAACCAGATCATCGTGGCCCTGAACATCCAGGCCGTGGCTGAAGCCCTGCTGTTCGCTTCGAAAAACGGTGCCGATCCAGCCAAGGTGCGTGAAGCACTGATGGGCGGTTTCGCCTCCTCGAAGATCCTCGAAGTGCACGGCGAGCGCATGATCAAGGGCACCTTCGATCCGGGCTTCCGCATCAGCCTGCACCAGAAGGACCTGAACCTGGCCCTGCAAGGCGCCAAAGAGCTGAACATCAACCTGCCGAACACCGCCAACACCCAGCAAGTGTTCAGCACCTGTGCGGCCATCGGTGGCAGCAACTGGGACCACTCGGCGCTGATCAAGGGCCTGGAACACATGGCGAACTTCTCGATTCGCGACAAGAAGTAAGCCCTACTCCAAACCGCATCAAACCTGTGGGAGCGAGCCTGCTCGCGAAAGCGGCCTAACATTCAACAGATCTGTTGACTGACACTCCGTCTTCGCGAGCAGGCTCGCTCCCACTGGGTCCGCGACAAACCCAATAACAAGAATTCCGGGAGCCCGCCATGTCGGTCGATCCGCAACAATTGCTGCGCGAGCTGTTTGCCACAGCCATCGACGCGGCGCATCCGCAACAAGTGCTCGAAGCCCATCTGCCTGCCGACCGCAGCGGCCGCGTGATCGTCATTGGTGCCGGCAAAGCCGCAGCCGCCATGGCCCAGGTGGTCGAGCGCTGCTGGCAGGGTGAAGTGTCCGGGCTGGTGGTGACCCGTTACGGTCACGGCGCCCCTTGCGAAAAAATCGAAGTGGTCGAAGCCGCGCATCCGGTCCCGGACGCTGCCGGCCTGGCCGTGGCCAAGCGTGTGCTGGAACTGGTCAGCGATCTCAGCGAAAACGACCGCGTGATCTTCCTGCTCTCCGGTGGTGGCTCTGCCCTGCTGGCATTGCCGGCCGAAGGCATCACCCTGGCCGACAAGCAGTCGATCAACAAAGCCCTGCTCAAGTCCGGCGCAACCATTGGCGAGATGAACTGCGTGCGCAAGCACCTCTCAGCGATCAAGGGCGGCCGCCTGGGCAAAGCCTGCTGGCCTGCCACGGTCTACACCTATGCGATTTCCGATGTACCGGGCGACCTCGCCACGGTCATCGCCTCTGGCCCTACCGTGGCCGACCCGAGCACGTCGGCCGAAGCGCTGGCGATCCTCAAACGCTACGCCATCGAGGTTCCGGCCTCGGTGCGCAACTGGCTGCAAAGCCCTGAATCGGAAACCGTCAAACCCGGTGACCCGAGCCTGGCACGCAGTCATTTCCAGTTGATCGCCCGCCCGCAACAATCCCTTGAAGCGGCGGCGGTGAAATGCCGTCAGGCCGGGTTCAGTCCGCTGATCCTCGGCGACCTCGAAGGCGAATCCCGCGAGGTGGCGAAAGTCCACGCCGGCATCGCACGACAGATCGTCCTGCACGGTCAGCCGCTGGCGGCGCCCTGCGTGATTCTCTCGGGCGGTGAAACCACCGTCACCGTGCGCGGCAATGGCCGCGGCGGGCGCAACGCCGAGTTCCTGCTGAGCCTGACCGACAGTCTCAAGGGCCTGCCCGGCGTCTACGCGCTGGCCGGCGACACCGACGGCATCGACGGTTCGGAAGACAACGCCGGCGCAATCATGACCCCGGACAGCTATGCCCGTGCTGCGGCGCTGGGCCTGAGCGCCAGCGACGAGTTGGACAACAACAATGGCTACGGCTACTTCGAGGCACTCGACGCCCTGATCGTCACAGAGCCGACCCGTACCAACGTCAACGACTTCCGCGCCATCCTGATCCTTGAGAGCACTAACCATGACGCCTGACAAAAAGGTCAAAATCCTCGCCACCCTGGGTCCGGCCATCGACGGCATCGACGAAATCCGTGAACTGGTGCGGGCCGGGGTCAATATCTTCCGGCTGAACTTCAGCCATGGCGATCACGCCGACCACGCCCAGCGTTTTCAGTGGATTCGTGAAGTCGAGCGCCAGCTCAATTATCCATTGGGCATTCTGATGGACCTGCAAGGCCCGAAACTGCGGGTCGGCAAGTTCGCCGAAGGCAAGGTGCACCTGATCCGTGGCCAGGCCTTGCGCCTGGACCTCGATGCCACGCCAGGCGATGAGCGCCGGGTCAACCTGCCACACCCGGAAATCATCGCCGCGCTGGAACCGGGCATGGACCTGCTGCTGGACGACGGCAAGCTGCGCCTGCGCGTCGTGACCAAGTACGCCGACGCCATCGACACCACCGTGCTCAATGGCGGCGAACTCTCGGACCGCAAAGGCGTGAACGTGCCGCAAGCGGTACTCGACCTGAGCCCGCTGACCGCCAAGGATCGTCGCGACTTGACCTTCGGTCTGGAGCTGGGTGTGGACTGGGTGGCGCTGTCATTCGTACAACGTCCCGATGACATCCGCGAGGCCCGTACCCTGATCGGCGACAAGGCCTTCCTGATGGCCAAGATCGAGAAGCCCTCGGCCGTCGAACAACTGCGCGAGATCGCTGAATTGAGCGATGCGATCATGGTTGCCCGTGGCGACCTGGGTGTGGAAGTGCCGGCCGAAAGCGTGCCGCAGATTCAGAAGAACATCATCAGCACCTGCCGCCAGCTCGGCAAACCGGTGGTGGTGGCGACCCAGATGCTGGAGTCGATGCGCTTCTCACCGGCGCCCACCCGCGCCGAAGTCACCGATGTGGCCAACGCCGTGGCCGAAGGTGCGGACGCGGTGATGCTGTCGGCGGAAACCGCGTCCGGCGAATACCCGCTCGAAGCCGTGCAGATGATGAGCAAGATCATCCGCCAGGTGGAAAACGGTCCGGACTATCAGACTCAACTCGACGTCAGCCGACCGAAAGCCGAGGCGACGGTTTCCGACGCGATCAGCTGCGCCATTCGTCGCATCAGCAACGTGCTGCCGGTGGCGGTGCTGGTGAACTACAGCGAGTCCGGCGCATCGAGCCTGCGTGCGGCGCGGGAGCGACCGACGGTGCCGATCCTCAACCTGACACCGAACCTGCAGACCGCCCGTCGCCTGAGCGTGGCGTGGGGTGTGCACTCGGTGGTCAACGATCGCCTGCGTCAGGTCGATGAAGTCTGCTCGACGGCACTGGAGATTGCCCAGGCGCAAGGTATGGCGCAGCGTGGCGACACGTTATTGATCACCGCCGGTGTGCCCTTTGGGCAGCCGGGATCGACTAACTCTTTGCGCATTGAGACGTTGATTTAGCGCCCATACCGGCCTCTTCGCGAGCAGGCTCGCTCCCACATTGGTTTTGTGTCGTTCACGGAACCAGGACTGAACAAAGATTCAGTGTGGGAGCGAGCCTGCTCGCGATGCAGGCAACCCGGTCCCACTGACTTTCAGACCTGCCATGCCTGCCAACCATTTCAACACCCACTGCCCCGACTGGGCCGAAGCATTGCTCAACGGCTTCAGCCAGATCTTTCTCCAGCGCAATCCGCTGTGCGGCCTGCTGTGCCTGCTGGCCATTCTGTTCACGGCGCCCGCCTTGCTCGGCGGCGCTTTGCTCGGCGGTGTCGCCGGGCTGCTCACCGCGCAACGCCGCAACTATGCCAAGGCTGATCGTCAGGCCGGCTTGTTCAGCTACAACGGCGTTCTGCTCGGCCTGTTGCTGAGCCTGTATTTCCCCTGGTCGGCGATGATGCCGCTGCTGATTCTGGCCGCCGGTGGCTTGAGCGCAATGATCACCCAACAGTGGCTCAAACGCGTCCGGGTCAGCCAATACCTGCCTGCCTATACCGCGCCCTTCGTCGGACTGGGCTGGTTGCTGCTGTGTTTCGCCACACCCTCGACACAAGCGCACTTGATCGAAGTCAGCACCCTGAACATGCTCGCCGCCCCTTTCAAAGGCCTAGGCCAGGTGATGTTCCTCGGTCATCCGCTGGCCGGTGCAATGATTGCCGCCGGTTTGCTGATCGCCGATCGCCGCGCATTCGGCTGGGCGTTGTTGGCGTCTGTCGCGGGCATGGGCTGGAGCTTCCTGAACCACGATTTCTATAGCGCATTGCTCGGTCTCGGTGGCTATAACGCCGTACTCGCCGCCCTCGCCTTCAGTTCGCAGCGTCGCCAACCCTGGCTGCCGCTGGTTGGCATCGGCCTGGCGCTGCTGCTGACGCCGGTCTTTGCCGCCATCGGTTTGCCCACACTGACCGCGCCGTTCATTCTTGCCTGCTGGCTGATTCGCAGCGTTATGCAAATGCTCGGCAAAGCCACCGTCGAAAGCGCGCCTTGCGCTACCGGGGAGAATCAACCTAGGCTGCGTTGATTTACGGCCAAGGCGATGGGCATGAACAGCAACGACACGTGGCGCAATCGCCTGTACGTGATTATTTTCCAGACCGACACCATTGCCGGGCGACGCTTCGACACCGCCCTGCTGCTGATCATCTTCGCCAGCCTGGTGGTGGTGATCCTGGACAGCATCGATGACGTCCACCAGAGCTACTCCAGCCTGCTGGCGTTCATCGAGTGGGGCTTCACGGTGATCTTCCTCGGCGAATACATCCTGCGCCTGTACTGCTCGCCCAAGCCCCTGCGCTATGCCTTCAGTTTCTATGGCCTGGTGGACCTGCTGGCCATCGTGCCCGGCGTCCTCGCGCTGTACTACAGCGATGCCCAGTACCTGCTGATCATCCGGGTGATCCGGATGCTGCGGATCTTCCGCGTGCTCAAACTCGGCCCCTACCTCAAGCAAGCCCACTACCTGCTCGATGCCCTGCGCGGCAGCAAGCAGAAAATCCTCGTGTTCCTGCTCAGCGTCTGCACCCTGGTGACGGTGTTCGGCACCCTGATGTACGTGGTCGAAGGCCCGCAGCATGGCTTCACCAGCATCCCCAAGGGCATTTACTGGGCGATCGTCACCCTCACCACCGTCGGCTACGGCGACATCGTGCCCAAGACCGCACTGGGCCAGGTCATCTCGTCGATGGTGATGATCACCGGTTACTCGATCATTGCCGTGCCCACCGGGATCTTCACCGCCGAACTGGCCACGGCCATGCGTGGCGGCCAGTTGCAGCGCGACTGCCCGGTGTGTGCGAAAAACAGCCACGAACAGGAAGCGTCGTTCTGCTCCCGTTGCGGCAACGCACTTTTCAAAAAACTGGAATAAGCAAAGAGCTTTTTAATATTTAAAGGACTAAACGAGCCCGGTTATAGTCGCTGGCAAAATCGTATCGACCGCACCACTTGCAGGAGCGGGCTCGCTCGCGAAAAACGCCGGGACAACGCGGGCACTCAGACAGCCCGCGTCATCGTTAGCGTCCATCGCGAGCAGGCTCGCTCCTACAGTGTTGGTGCGGCGGCTCCTACACAAAGAACAAGGACTGCGCAGTGAAAAAACTCTTTGGCGCCTCACTTCTCGCCGCTGGCCTGGCCCTGGGCAACATCGCCCAGGCCGCACCGACCCTGCTCAACGTTTCCTACGACGTGATGCGCGATTTCTACAAGGACTACAACACTGCGTTCCAGAAACACTGGCAAGCCGAGCACAACGAAAACATCACCCTGCAAATGTCCTTCGGCGGTTCCAGCAAACAGGCGCGTTCGGTCATCGACGGCTTGCCGGCTGACGTGATCACCATGAACATGGCCACCGACATCAACGCCCTGGCCGACAACGGCAAACTGGTCCCGGACAACTGGGTCACGCGCCTGCCGAACAACAGCGCGCCGTTCACCTCGGCCACCGTGTTCATCGTGCGCAAGGGCAACCCGAAAGCCCTGAAGGACTGGCCGGACCTGCTCAAGGACGGCGTTCAGGTCGTCGTGCCGAACCCGAAAACCTCCGGCAACGGTCGCTACACCTACCTCTCGGCCTGGGGCTACGTGCTGAAAAACGGCGGCGACGAGAACAAGGCGAAGGAGTTCGTCGGCAAGCTGTTCAAGCAAGCGCCAGTACTCGACACCGGTGGCCGTGCCGCCACCACCACCTTCATGACCAACCAGATCGGCGACGTGCTGGTGACCTTCGAGAACGAAGCGGAAATGATCGCCCGCGAGTTTGGCCGTGATCAGTTCGAAGTCATCTACCCAAGCGTCTCTGCCGAAGCCGAGCCACCGGTGTCGGTGGTCGACAAATCGGTCGACAAGAAAGGCACCCGTGCCGCCGCCGAGGAATACCTGAAGTACCTGTGGTCGCCGGAAGGCCAGGAGATTGCAGCAGCGAACTACCTGCGCCCGCGTGATCCGGCCGTGCTGGCCAAGTACACCGACCGTTTCCCGAAAGTGGACTTCCTGTCTGTCGAGAAGACCTTCGGTGACTGGCGCACCGTGCAGAAGACCCACTTCAATGATGGCGGGGTTTTCGACCAGATTTATGCGCAATAAACACCTGTAGGAGCGAGCTTGCTCGCGATGGAGTCACGGTCAACGCGTTTATTCAGAAAAAACGCATTATCGTTGACGTCCATCGCGAGCAGGCTCGCTCCTACAGTGTTCCGTGCATGTTTCAGCTCAGGTTGCCGCAGAAAATAGCCTGGTGACCATCGGCCGGGTTTTCCCGCACCACCAGGGCATAGCCGCCGGCTCGAAGGGTCTCGACGGCGACCGGTGCGCTTTTCCAGAAATACTGGTACGACGCCGCCGAATAGAACCGTGCATTCGGTCCGTCGTTCATGTCATAGGCCGGTTTTGCGCCCAGGTTCTCGCAACTGCCGGGGTAGATGTAAGCCAGCAGACGACCCGGTAACGCACTGCCCATGGGCTCGCCACTGACTGCAAACCAGAACACGGTGTCATGCCCACTGGGCATCATGATCGGCCGGCCGATTTTCCCGACATTGGCCGAGGTGCCTTTCAGGGGAACATTGGTGACCTGGTTGTCAGGCACTGTTGAACATCCACAGAGCCCGCCGACTGCTACGACTAACGCCAGCGAAGATACGATTTTCATCGTGATACTCCCGCTTGTAAGGACACATTGAAGTGATCCCCCCTGTAGATTCTAGCTGCCGGGGCTTTACGGGCTTTTCTTCGGATGGTCGGTCGCCACGTACCGACTACATCGGCGGAGTCACGCCATCCTTGCCCGCCGAGATGGATTGCGCCGTGAGCGTGCCATCAGCGCCCTGCGTCACAAAAGTCACGATCTTCACGCCCACCTTCAACAGGCTGCGATCGGCGGGCGTCAGGTTAACGATGGGTACGTCCTCGGGTACGAGGATCTTCTGTTGGCCGCCCTTGTAGTTGACCGTCAGCACCCGGCCATTGCTCACCACCAGGTCGCCGACGCTGCCGTTGGTCATGCTGCTGCCCTTGACCAGGTCAAACGGCCGATGACCATCGCCACTGCCGGCCAGTTCCGGCGGGAAAACGTGGACCTCCAGGGCCTTGAGGGTGCCATCCTCCTGAGGAATGGCTGCCGAGCCAATGTAGCTGCCAGGCTTGATGTCTTCGATGTTGGCCAGGGTCACGGCGCGGACCTTGGTGTCCTTGGTCAGATTGATCACCACATTGTCGCCACTGTTGGCATGGACATTCAGGACGTCCTGGCTGACGCCGGTGATCTCGCCGCGCACACCGATGCGCGTGCCCGGTGCGTCTTCGGCCTGGACCAGGCCAGCACTGAAGAGGCTGATCAAGGTGACGATTGAAACGCAGCGATTCAACTGACGGAACATCGGATTCATGGAGCGGCCCTCTGCTGACAAGACGTGGAGTGAAAACATAAGCACGCTATCGAACAAGATGTAAGTGAATGTATCATTCACCTCGATGTTCTGACGCAAGGCACTTCGGCGCACGACACAAGCGTCCGTCAATCATTTCGCAATGGAATGATTACTATCACTCCAATCCCGCTTCCGCCGTTTCAGTCAGCCCGTTAGCCTGCGCGCAATCCTTTCCGTACTGCGAGACCCGTTATGAACCCAGCGACCCGGATGCCTCACGGCACCGCGACAATGACCCGAGGCATGGTGCTGCTGTTCGCCTTCTGCTGCGGCGCCATTGTCGCCAACATCTACTACGCACAGCCGATCATCGGCCTGATTGCTCCGGACATCGGCCTGAGCAATGCCATGGCCAGTCTGATCGTGTCCCTGACTCAGATCGGCTATGCGCTGGGCCTGTTTTTCCTGGTGCCGCTGGGGGATCTGCTGGAGAACCGCCGGTTGATGATCATCACCACGCTGGTGGCGATTGTCAGCCTGCTGGGTGCGGCGTTCACCGATCAGCCGAACGTGTTCTTGCTGATTTCGCTGTTGGTGGGGTTCAGTTCGGTTTCGGTGCAAATCCTGATTCCGCTGGCCGCGCACCTGGCGCCGGAAGAAACCCGTGGCCGAGTGGTTGGCGCAATCATGGGCGGTTTGTTGCTCGGCATCCTGCTGGCCCGGCCGGTGTCCAGTGTGGTGGCCGATCACTTCGGCTGGCGGGCGATGTTTGTGATTGCCGCGCTGTTGATGGCGGCCATCAGCATCGTGCTGGCGATGACCATTCCCAAGCGGGAACCTGATCACAGTGCGTCCTATGGCCAATTGCTGGGCTCGCTGTGGACGCTGTTGCGCAAGCAGCCGGTGCTGCGCCAGCGCGCGTTTTACCAGGGCTGCATGTTTGCCACCTTCAGCCTGTTCTGGACCGCCGTGCCGCTGGAACTGGCGCGCAATCACGGCTTGTCGCAAAGCGAGATCGCGATTTTCGCGCTGGTGGGAGCCATCGGCGCCATTGCCGCCCCGATCGCCGGACGCCTGGCCGATGCCGGACACACCCGCATCGCGTCATTGCTGGCCCTGCTGTTCGCCAGCCTGAGTTTTCTGCCGGCGTTCATCCATCCGGCCTACAGCGTCATCGGCCTGGCCGTGACCGGCGTGCTGCTCGACTTCTGCGTGCAGATGAACATGGTCCTCGGCCAGCGCGCGGTCTACGCCCTCGACGGCAAAAGCCGCAGCCGCCTGAATGCGCTGTACATGACCAGCATCTTCATCGGCGGCGCCTTCGGCTCTTCGGTGGCCAGCGCGGTGTACGAACACGGTGGCTGGTTGTGGATCGTGATCGTCGGCAGTGCGTTCCCGCTGCTGGCATTGCTGCGGTTTCTGAGTGTTTCGCAGAAGGTTTCGCTGGCGACGGCATAGGCCTCAAAGCCCGGCCGGATCAACGCTCGGAACAGGCTCGCTTGTAGGGAGGAGGAAGGATTGGGTACTGCCTGACCTGGGAGGCCTGACAAGCGGATGCGCGTTACTCGTCAATGCAACCCAGCAACCGTTCGACCGTTTGCTCAAGTGGCCCGGAGTTGTCGAGCACGTGCGCATTCGAGTCTTGCGCCAGCAATTGCTCGCTGAACCGGGCATTGCGTGCCAAACGCTGATCGATCTCGGCCAGCGACTCCCGCCCGCGCTCCAGCAAGCGCTGGCGCAGTACCGCTTGATCCACAGTCAACAACAGCACCAACACGTTCGGATAACGCAGACGCGTGTTCTGCAAATGCCCGCGAGAGCCATTGACCAGCACGTCCTGCCCGGCGGCCAGCCAATCGTCGATTTCCCGCGGGATGCCATAGGACAATCCGTTGGCGTGCCAGCTCAGGGCAAATGCGCCCTGGGCCTCCATATCGGCGAACTGCTGTGCGCTGACGCCCAGCGCCGCTTCGCCCACGGCCTCCGCCGAACGCGTGATGACCCGCCGCACCACGCGGCAGCCGCGTTCGGCCAACCGTGTTCGCGCAGCATCCAGCAGGCTGTCCTTGCCCGAACCTGAAGGCCCGATGAGATAGATCAACCTGCCAGCCATCAAACCAACCTCTTCATTTTTCACCCTGTTTGCCGGACCCACGGCAGATTGTCCTGATTGCGCTTGCATCAGATCTGCCCGTAGGCCCGGCGTATGATCCATCACCGGTACCGGTTGCACCAGCGGGTTTTCCAACGGATCACGGTATGGGCTGAGGGTGTCCTCGCGGCGCAGGTCAATCCGGTGTCAGAGTGTTGGGCGATGTGTTTTTACCGGTGTACATATCCGTTTCTGCCCTCGCTCCGGTCCTGCTCCGTGGGCCCGCCGCGATCGGCCATCCATGCCGGGTTACCCACTGCGCAGAACCGGAACGAAGCCTCTCGAGGGGGCAAGCAGATCAAAAGCCAAAGCGAGGCGGCCTGCTGGCCGGCCTGATCGCGATTGAACGCGTGCCCCTGCAGGAGCGAGCTTGCTCGCTAAAAACGCCGGGACACCGCGGGGATTCAGGCCGCCCGCGTCATCGTTGACGACCATCGCGAGCAAGCTCGCTCCTACAATGGGTCGGCGAACACCCGCTCTGCTCTTCACCGCTCAACAGGCCGAGCGTTAGCTCGCCTGCCGCTATTGATCTTGATCCACCCGCCCCATCGGAGGGCAATGCCCCCGGATGAATGCCGAAGCGAAGGGACCCCGAGCCTTGGCGAGGGGCCGTACGTAAGGGCGAAACCCCAAGTGGCCGTTACCCAAAAAACGGATATGCACACAGCCAGCAAAAGGCTAACGCGCAATGACGGATCAAAGCTCGAAACGCAATTCCGGCCAGATCGGCGAAGTACCCCGCTTCTGCGACTCAAGAATGGCCCGGCACAACGAACACAGCCGCTGATCCTGGAACACCCGGCGATCAACACTCGACCAGCGAGGCTGCGCCGGCAACAGGCTGCCGCACAAGGTGCGATCCGCCGAGCCACCGAGCTCCAGTTGACGGGTCACCAGATGTACCCGCACTTCCTGGCAGGCGAACAGATCCAGCTGTTCGTCAGGCTCGATCAGTTGGTAGGCAAAGAGTGACCAGGCGGGACGCGGCATCGGGGGCTCCAAATCGGGGGCGCCACCTTAGCCGAAAGCCTGCGTCTAGAAAAGTGTCATAACAGCGGTTTTAGGGTAGGCCAGACATTTTCCAGTAACTTCTCCTGGGCCCCGGCCGCCGGGTGTATGCCATCAGCCTGCATCAAGTCCGGATGGCCGCCCACGCCATCGAGGAAAAACGGCACCAGCGGGATTTTTTTCTCGTCGGCCAGGTTGCTGTAGACCTCGGCAAACGCCTTTGTGTAACGCGCACCGTAATTGGGTGGCAATTGCATGCCGAGCAGCAACACCCTGGCACCACTGGCCCGGGAGCTGTCGATCATCGACGCAAGATTTTGTTGCAATTGAGTTGGCAGCAATCCGCGCAGCCCGTCATTGCCGCCCAGCTCAAGGATCACCAGCTCCGGCTTATGCTCTGCAAGCAGCAAGGGCAGGCGCGCCCGGCCTCCGGCACTGGTGTCGCCACTGATGGACGCATTGATCACTTTGTCGTCGAAACCTTCGCGCCTGAGCCGTTGCTCAAGCAGCGACACCCACCCCAATCGGGTATCCAGCCCGAAACCGGCGCTGATACTATCGCCAACGATCAGGACTGTACCCGCCGCTGCGTTTTGGGCCATGCACAACAAGGCCAGGCCAGCACTCAAAAACCAGACACGCATCGGACTCTCCATGGGCGCAAGCATTCTCATCGCGAAGGACCTTAGCAAAGTGGTTCCCAGCGCGGAAGGTGAACTGACCATCCTGCACGAACTCAGCCTGGAACTGAACAAGGGCGACAGCCTGGCCATCGTCGGCGCTTCGGGCTCCGGCAAATCCACCCTGCTGGGCCTGCTCGCCGGTCTTGACCTGCCGAGCAGTGGCGAAGTCACCCTCGCCGGGCAAGGCCTGAGCAAACTCGATGAAGACCAGCGTGCGCGCATCCGCGCCGAGCACGTGGGTTTTGTGTTCCAGTCATTCCAGTTGCTCGACAGCCTCAATGCCCTGGAAAACGTCATGCTGCCGCTGGAACTCGATGGCCGCAAAGACGCCCGCGAACGCGCAACCCAATTGCTCCAACGCGTGGGGCTGGGCCAGCGCCTGACCCACTCGCCGCGCCAGCTCTCGGGGGGCGAGCAACAACGCGTGGCGATTGCCCGCGCATTTGCCGCCGAGCCCGATGTGCTGTTCGCCGACGAACCGACCGGCAACCTCGACAGCCACACCGGCGAGCGCATCAGCGACCTGCTGTTCGAGCTCAACAAGGAACGCGGCACGACCCTGGTGCTGGTGACTCACGATGAACGCCTGGCCCATCGCTGCCGGCGCCTGATCCGTCTTGAAGCCGGCCTGCTGGTCGCCCCTCTGGAGCCTTGATGGCACGTCTGCCGCTGTCGCGCCTGTTCAGTCTCGCCATCCGTCAATTGCTGCGCGACGCCCGCGCCGGTGAATTGCGCGTTTTGTTTTTCGCCTTGCTGGTGGCCGTGGCCGCCAGCACCGCCATTGGTTACTTTGGTGCTCGCCTGAACGGCGCCATGATGTTGCGGGCCACCGAATTCCTCGGTGCCGACCTGCTGCTCGAAGGCAGCTCCCCGGCGCGGCCCGAGCAAATAGGAAGCGGCACCGAACTGGGTCTGGAACACGCTCAAGTGGTGGAGTTCTCCAGTGTTATCGCCACCGACAAAGGCATCCAGCTGTCCAGCATCAAGGCAGCCGATAGCACCTACCCGCTACGCGGTGAACTGAAAAGCGCGCCTGCGCCCTTTGCCGTGGAGGAACCTGGTGGAGGACCAAAGTCCGGCGAAGCCTGGGTCGAGGCGCGCCTGCTGACCGCCCTGGACCTGAAGATCGGCGACAGCATCGATGTCGGCATGAAAACCCTGAAACTGACACGGGTGCTGACGTACGAACCCGACCGCGCCGGCAATTTCTACAGCCTGACACCGCGAGTGCTGATCAACCTCGGCGACCTTGCAGCCACCGGTGTGGTGCAGCCCGGCAGCCGGGTCAGCTATCGGGAGTTGTGGCGCGGCGATGCCAAGGCGCTGGAAACCTATCGGCAACTCATAAAGCCGGGCCTCGCCGCCAATCAGCGCCTGCAGGACGCCCGCGACGGCAACCGGCAGATCGGCGGCGCCCTGGGCAAAGCCGAACGCTACCTGAACATGGCCAGCCTGGTGGCGGTGTTGCTGTCCGGCGTGGCGGTGGCGCTGTCGGCCAACCGTTTCGCCAGCCGTCGATTCGACGCCAGTGCGTTGCTGCGTTGCCTCGGGCTGTCGCGCCGGGAAACCCTGGTGCTGTTCAGCCTGCAACTGAGCGCCCTCGGACTGCTGGCCAGCATCAGCGGCGCCCTTCTCGGCTGGTTCGCACAGTTGGGATTGTTTGCCCTGCTGCATGACTTGCTGCCGACCGACGTGCCTGCGGGCGGGCTGTTTCCGGCCGTTGCCGGGATCGGCACCGGACTGGTGGCGCTGGCCGGTTTCGCCTTGCCGCCGCTGGCGGCTCTGGGCCGGGTTCCGCCATTGCGTGTATTGCGTCGCGATATGCTGCCGATCCCTTCCAGCACCTGGATGGTCTACGGTGCAGCACTGGGTGCCCTCGGCCTGATCATGTGGCGCCTGAGCCTGGACCTGCTGCTGACCTTTGCCCTGCTCGGCGGCGGCGTGATTGCAGCGCTGGTGCTGGGCGGTTTGTTGCTGCTGCTGTTGAAGAGTCTGCGGCGCATGCTCGCGCGTGCGTCCCTGCCCTGGCGCCTGGGACTCGGGCAATTGCTGCGTCACCCACTCGCCGCCGCGGGCCAGTCCCTGGCCTTCGGCCTGATTCTGCTGTCGATGGCGCTGATAGCGCTGCTGCGCGGCGAGTTGCTGGATACCTGGCAAAACCAGTTGCCGAAAAACGCCCCCAATTACTTCGCTCTGAACATCCTGCCCGCGGATAAACAGGCCTTCACCGAGCACCTGATCGCCGTGTCGGCGCAATCGGCACCTTTATACCCGGTGGTGCCGGGGCGCTTGATCAGCATCAACGGCGAACCGGTGCAGCAGATCGTCACCAAGGAATCGGCGGGTGATCGGGCAATCCAGCGCGACCTGAGCCTGACCTGGGCCGCGGACCTGCCGTCGGGCAACAAACTCACGACCGGCAATTGGTGGAACGAACAGAAGCCGGACGACATTCCCGGCGTGTCAGTGGAAGGCAAGGTCGCTGAAAGCCTGAAAATCAAGCTTGGCGACCATCTGGTTTTCAGCGTTGGCGGAGTCAATCGCGAGGCGAAAGTCACCAGCCTGCGGGAGATCAACTGGGACAACTTCCAGCCGAACTTCTTCATGATCTTCCAGCCTGGCACTCTGAAGGATCTGCCGGCGACTTACCTGACCAGCTTCTATCTGGCACCAGGTCATGACCAACAGATCGTCGACCTGTCCCGTGCCTTCCCGGCGGTGACGATCCTGCAGGTCGAGGCCTTGCTGGAACAACTGCGCAGCATTCTCGCCCAGGTCACCCTGGCGGTGGAGTATGTGTTGCTGTTCGTATTGGCGGCGGGGATGGCGGTGCTGTTTTCCGGCCTGCAGGCGACACTGGACGAACGCATACGCCAGGGCGCATTACTGCGAGCGCTGGGGGCCGAACGGCAGTTGCTGATCAAGGCGCGGCGCATCGAGTTCGGCTTGCTCGGTGCAGTCAGCGGTTTGCTGGCGGCGCTGGGATCGGAACTGGTGAGCCTGGTGCTCTATCGCTACGCCTTCGACCTGCCATGGCATCCTCACCCATGGCTGTTGTTGCTGCCATTGGCAGGTGCCGTGCTGATCGGTGGTGCCGGGGTGTTCGGCACCCGTCGGGCATTGAACGCCAGCCCGCTGACAGTCCTGCGCGAGGGTTGATAGACTCCAGTCATCCTCACCACAAGAAGCTGTCATGAGCCGTTACCGCCCTCCCCGCACCGCCGGCACCGCGCTGATCACCCCCGAGGGTGAAGCGCGCATGCGTGCCGAGTTCCATGAACTGTGGCATGTACGTCGGCCCCAGGTTACCCAGGCTGTCAGCGAAGCCGCGGCCCAGGGGGATCGCTCGGAGAACGCCGAATACACCTATGGCAAAAAGATGCTGCGAGAGATCGACAGCCGCGTGCGTTTCCTCACCAAGCGCCTGGAGGCGCTCAAGGTCGTCAGCGAAAAACCCAGCGATCCGAACAAGGTCTATTTCGGCGCCTGGGTCACGATCGAGGACGAGGACGGCAAAGAGTCGCGCTACCGCATTGTCGGGCCGGATGAACTGGACCTCAAACAAGGCCTGATCAGCATTGATTCGCCACTGGCCCGTGCCCTGATCGGCAAGGCACTGGACGCCGAAGTTCGAGTCCAGACACCGACCGGTGAGCAGTGTGTTTATATCGTGGCGATCGACTACCCGTAAAAAATCAACGGCGAGTGATCAGGCCTTGCCGGGCAACGCGGGTCAGTTGCCTGATCACCTCTGGAGCGTCTTCGAGGCTGGGGGATTGAATCACTGCCAGATCGAAACTGTCGTCGGCAAAACGAGCGAGCGACTCACCGTCTTCGACAAACTGGATCAGGAAGGCAGCGGGACCGCCGGTACGACGTGGCCAGCCATCGAGATAACGCAAGAGCGTCGGCTGATGTTTGCCGCCAAGCAGGATTTTTGGATTGCGCTGGGTGAGATGTGCCGTGATCGGCGCGGGACGTACAACGGGGTTTAGTGCATTCATTGTGTCGTGTCTCTGCCTCAAAAGTCTGCATGGCAGGTGAGAGGCAACACCGAACCAGCGCTTTAGCGGTATTTCGAAGCCGGTTCCGGCTTCTATCGGCAACTGAATGAGTCACCTGGCGCCCCGCAAGTAGCTGTTTAAATCGGCGCATGAGCAACATCCTAGAGAAGCTGACTGGACAGTGTCAAGAATGACGCGCAACAAAAAAGGCCCGCACAATGCGGGCCTTTTCGTTGAGCCAGAGCGGTCAACCGGCGATGACACGGTCCGCCGAGAGTTTGCCCGCACCTTCGATCAATACCGCGATGCTGCCACCGAGCAACGCCAGGGCGAATTCATAACCGTTGTGGGCCATGAACAGACCATTGCTGATGTGCACCGAGAAAATCGCGACCAGCAACAGTATTGTCAGGCCAAGTGCGGCCGGGCGAACCAGCAAGCCGATGATCAGGGCCAGACCGGCGAAGAATTCGATGCCCCCCGCCATTGCCGCTATCAGGTAACCCGGCGTCAGCCCGATGCTTTCCATGAACTGCGCGGTTCCCGCCAGACCATAGCCACCGAATGCGCCGAAGAGTTTCTGCGAACCGTGAGCGGCGAAGACAATACCGACAATGATGCGCAGAACCGTCAGGCCGTAGCCAGCTCGGGTAAACAGTACCTTGTTGATCAGAGTACTCATGCTGTTCCGTTCCTTGTAAGTGTGTATTGGTTGGCCGCTATATTAATCAATAAAATATATGTTAAAAGCGCAAAAAACTCACCATACCAATCAGGTTGGCTGATCATTTGCGTGAGATAACCGTTTGTCCCTGAGGCTCCAACGACTCCCGCTCGCGGTCGAACGCCAAGTAATACTTGTTCACGCTATTAACATAGCTGACGGGTCCCATACCCACTTGCTCCATGGCAACGCGCTCGACCTGGAAGAACCACTGGTTGGGATTCAACCCTCGCCGCCGGGCTTCGGCGCGCATGCCCTGAACCCGCTCCGGCCCGATGTTATAGGCTGCCAGCACAAAGGCCATGCGTTCGCGTTCATTGAGTTTCGGACTGGCAAAAAACTTGCGCCGGATCATCGCCAGGTACTTGGCCCCGGCCTGCACATTGCCGTCTACGTCCTGAATATTGTTGACCCCCACCCGCTGCGCAGCAGACGCCGTGATCTGCATCAGACCGGTCGGGCCACCGCCACTTCCGGCTGCGGGCTGCAGCGCTGATTCCTTGAACGCCAACGCCGCCAGGTTCAGCCAGTCCATGCCCTGGGCGTCGGCGTGTTTTTGCAGCACCGGGCGAAGTTTTTCCAGACGCTGACGGTCGGCCTTGGCCAGTGGGTAGTGCACTTGATACAGACGCCGATAGATCCGCAGGAACGCGGCGTCCTGATCCGACGGTTTTTTGTAAACGGTGAGAAAGCGATCAATGCTGGCCCGCAGCATCGAGGCATCACGGCGCACGAACCAGAACTCCTCTCCCGGATCGCTGATGAGTACCTGTTTGTCGAAACGCAAATTGGGCAGGATCTTGCCCCAGCGTTCGGCGATCGGCTGTTCGACGATGGTCAGGTGGAAGATCCCGCCCTGCACCATTTCCAGCACATCCTCGATGGCAAGGCTCGGATCGACCCATTCGATTTTGATGGGTGGCAGTTTGTGCAAGGCGAGCTTCTGATTGATCTGGCTGACGGCATCCCCGGCGGCGCTGCCGGCAGGTAAGGCCAGGGTCTTGCCGGAAAGCTGTTCAAGACGGGTGTAGCGGCGTTCGCCCTTGATGCCCACCAGGACCAACGGGATGTTGCTGGCAATTGGCTCACTGGTGCTGACGGCGAAACCCGCCTGCAGATCGAGCAACTCGCCTGGCGCCACCAGATCGCCCTCCCCGCGCTGCAATGCGCCGAGCAGTTGATCCTTGGCCTTGGGAATGATCTTCAGGGTGATTTCCTGACCGTCACGGGCGTGGCCGTTGAGGTATTGCTCGAACGCTCTGAGGCGATGGTACTCGACTCCTATCGCCTGCCCCTGGACTTCGCCGGAACTGTTGCGGCTCTGATTGACCAATACCCGCAGCACGCGGCTGCTGCGGATTTCCGCAAGATCACGCACCTTGCTCGTCGGTACGGCTTGCAGCGGCCCGGGCAGACGCGCGACCGCCGACATCGGCAGTAGCAGCGAACAGCACAGCAGTAGCAAAACCGAGGGACGAATCATCCACTCTCCGGAAAGAATATGAGGCACGCTTCAATGACGAATGGCATCCAGCGCAGCGACAAAAACAGAGCGCCTTGGGCGCTGGCAACGTGCGGAAGACTGGCACAATGATGGCAAAACTACCAACCCGGCCTGCCCCGCGGCTCAAGAGACAGCGTTAACCCGTTGTAGTTCTTGGCTTTTCTTATAAATCCACGGCTCTGATATGCTTTCCGGCCTTTGGGCCGAGGTAGCACCATGCAACTCATCGATATCGGCGTCAACCTGACCAACCCCTGTTTTGCCGACAAACACCGGGCCGTACTCGACCGTGCCTACGCGGCCGGCGTATGCCAACTGGTGCTGACCGGCACCAGCGTCGAGGGCAGCGAGCAGGCCCTTGAACTGTGCCAGCAACTGGACGAAAGCACTCAGCACCTGTTCGCCACCGCAGGTATTCACCCTCACTGCGCCAGCGACTGGAACGCCGACAGCGCCCGACGTTTGCGCAGCTTGCTCAAGGAACCGAATGTGGTGGCCGTGGGCGAATGCGGGCTGGATTTCAACCGCGACTTCTCGCCGCGTGCGCAGCAGGAAAAGGTCCTCGAAGAACATCTGGCCATGGCCGTTGAAATGCAGCTGCCGGTCTTTCTGCACGAGCGCGACGCCAGCCAGCGTTTGCTGGAAATCCTGCGCGACTTCCGCGACCGACTCCCGGCTGCCGTGGTGCACTGTTTCACGGGTGAGCAGAAGGCACTGTTCAGCTATCTCGACCTGGACTTGCACATCGGCATTACCGGCTGGATCTGCGACGAACGCCGGGGCACGCATTTGCATCCGCTGGTCAAGGAGATCAAGCGCGGGCGCCTGATGCTCGAAAGCGATGCACCGTACCTGCTGCCACGCAGCCTGCGGCCCAAGCCGAAAAACGGGCGAAACGAGCCGGCCTACCTGACCGAAGTATTACGCGAAGTGGCGTTGCATCGCGGGGAAAGCCAGGAAGATCTGGCAGCGCATACCACGGCGTGTGCGCGGGCATTTTTCGGGTTGCCATCAATCCCTCAATAACCACAAATCCCCTGTGGGAGCGAGCCTGCTCGCGATTGCGTTCTGACAGTCGCCTCACATAGGACAGGTCTACCGCTTTCGCGAGCAGGCTCGCTCCCACCGGAGTAATGGGGGCTCGTTGACCTGTATCAAAATTCAGCCACCTGAGTAGCAGCACAATAATGGCACCTTGCCAAAACTGTTTCCGCTATCAGAGAAGACCTCCATGGGTGCCTGGCTTAGCAATATCTCGCTGAAATACAAATTCTGGGCAGTCAACGCTGTCGCCTTCATCACCACGCTTTTACTGGTGCTGTACGCCGTGCAGCTCGAACAACAGGCCCGCAGTCATGCATCCCGGGCTTCGGCTCAGTCACAGGCGCGATTGCTTGGCGCCTGGCCTGCCGGGCAACCGCTGCCCAAGGCCGATAATCTGCTGACGTTCAATCGCGGTCAGGCGCCGTCACTGAATGGGCAAACCGTGCCGGAACTCACCCATGAAAACGGCTGGGTCGAGATCAACCCAATGCCGCTGTTCGGTGACAATCCGTTGATGGGTGCCGAAGTGTTCTCGCGCACCGGCGACCAGCAGGTCGCCGTGATTGCCTATGGTCCAAGCCTGAGCCAGGTGTTCAGCGAGCGCTTCGCCAACTACGCGTTGGCGGTGTTCATCCTGATGCTGGCAATGCTTGGCGCATCGCAGTTATTGATCCGCTTCCTGCTCAGTCAGCTCAACACCTTGAAAGACGTCATGCTGCATGTGGAGAAAACCGGCGACCTGTCAGCCCGCGTGCCATTGGCTTGCAGCGACGAAGTCGGGCAAATGGCCAACGCCTTCAATGCCATGCAGGCCGGGTACCAACGGGTGGTCAACACCGTCGCCAGCACCGCCCGGCAACTGGACGTCGGTGCCGCACGGCTGGCGGCCAGCATGAATGAAGTGCGCCACGGCATGCTGGGCCAGCAAAGCGAAACCGATCAAGCCGCCACGGCGATCAATGAAATGACCGCAACGGTCTATCACATCGCCCAACACGCGGGTGCCACCCGGGACCTTTCGCAATCGGCCGATACCCTGGCTGGCAGCGGCCAGGAGGTCGTGACACGGGTGCAGCACTCGATTGCCGGACTGTCCACAGGTGTCCAGCAGACCGCCGAGATGATTCAGCGCCTGGCCGAGGACAGTCAGAAGATAAACGGCGTGGTCAACGTGATTCACAGCATCGCCGAGCAGACCAATCTGTTGGCACTCAACGCCGCCATCGAAGCAGCCCGGGCCGGTGAAATGGGTCGCGGGTTTGCCGTGGTCGCCGATGAAGTGCGCAACCTTGCCAAACGCGTGCAGACCTCCACTGACGAAATCACCATCATGGTGTCAGCGTTGCAGGCCGGAACGCGGGACGCCGTGGATTTCATGCAGGAGAGCTCGTTCAAGGCCGACGACTGCGTGCAACAGGCGCAAGAGGCTGGCGCGGCATTGGCCGAGATCACCGGCGCGGTGGCGCAGATGCGTGAAAGCAATACACAGATCGCGGTGGCGGCCGAGCAGCAGAGCCAGGTGGCGGAAGAGATGAACCGGGCGGTGGTGAGCATCCGTGACGTGACCGAGAACACCGTGCAGCAGACGGTGACTTCGGCAACCACCAGCAATGAGCTGGCGGCATTGGCCGGGGAGTTGAGCAAGGCGATAGGTCAGCTGAAACTGTAAGGGCCCCATCGCGAGCAGGCTCGCTCCCACAGAGGATCTTCAGTGATCCGCAATTTCAGGTTCAACACAGACTCATTGTGGGAGCGAGCCTGCTCGCGAAGGCGTCTGCCTTGACGACATCAAATTTGACCATTGCCCCCCTATCAGCTCTATAGCCATCCTTGATTCGCCGCCGGCATTTACCGGGCCTATCCTTCAATCATGTAGTTCAACATGGATCGAGGATCAGCATCATGGGCAAACGTCACCCCAACCTTCCCGCCTGGCAATGGCGAGCGTACCCGAACAATCATCAGCACCCGACCAATCTGGTGTTGCACCTGATCGCGGTACCGCTGTTCATCGTGGCGTTTCTGTTGATCGTTTCCGGGGTGTTCAGCCTGAGCCTGGCGAACATCGCCATCGGCTTGATCGGTGTGATCGCCGCGCTGGCCTTGCAACGTCACGGCCACAGCCTGGAGACGCAAGCCGCCGAACCCTTCAGTGACCGCAAGGATGCGATATCGCGCTTGATGGTCGAGCAGTTCCTGACGTTTCCGCGGTTCTTCCTCAGCGGTGGCTGGTGGCGCGCCTGGCGCGAGCGCCACCGCCGTCACTGATCAGGCAAACACCGTCACCGTCTGCCGGCTCATGGCGATCAACCGACCATCCGCGCTCCACATTTTCGCGGCGGCATGCCCGTAGCCGTCGGTGGCGTGCTCGGTTTCGACAAGGTATTTGCACCACTCCAGGGTGTTCAGTTCCAGCGACGGTTGCACGAACTCGATGGTCCAGGTCAGTGTGCTGCCCATCGCCGGTTTCTTCAGAAATGGCATCAGGGCCGGCGGCCAGGCGTCCACCAGCGCCAGGATATGCGCCTCGCTGACGGCCTCTTCTTTCACGTCGCCGCGCAGGCGCACCCAGCCGCCCATTTGCCGGGATGTGCTACCGCTGAACGGCAAACCGCCGACACTCCAGCGCATCGCCAGATGCCGCATGAACTCCGGGATGACACCTTCGACAAAAGGCAATTCCTGACACTCGTCCCAGTGCTTCATTTCAGGTGCCGATTGCGCGGCCACCGCCACTTCCGAAGGGCGTGAGGCGCCAAAGCTGCCCTGGATCAACGTCACCACCTGCCCCTTCTGCATCACCCGGCCCAACACCTGGCTGACCGCCTTGCCTTCGCGCAACACGTCGACTTCAAAACTGACCGGAACCTCGGGTTCAACCGGGCCGACAAAGGTGATTGCCAGAGAACGCACTGGACGGTCCACCGGCACCCGGGCACGCATGGCTTCGTACTGCAAGGCGGCCACCAGGCCACCAAAAGTGGCGCGTCCCTGGGCCCAGGAGGCCGGAATAGACAGCTCAAGCGGCTGGCTACGGACAGCGTCAAGCAGTTCGGAAAAACGCATGAAAACCTCAAGGATCGATAAAAAGACGAAAGGATCTTAACCAGTCAGCGAAGTTGATACATCGCCTATTCCGGCCAAATTGACTGACAGATGAGCCGCAAAAGGCTCGTGCCGAACATATAACCCTGTAGGAGCGAGCCTGCTCGCGATAGCGCCCGGACAGCCAACATCAATGTTGAATGTCACGACCTCATCGCGAGCAGGCTCGCTCCTACAATGGATCTCCGGTGTTTTCAGGATTTGAAACAGGCCTTGCTGAGCTTTTCCAGTACCTGGTCTGCACGGCTTTCGGCTTCGGCCATGGTGACGGTCCAGACTGCAACACAGGGTTGCAAATCCGCTTCCCGTTCAGCCATGGCCAGCCATTGCACACAATCGTGCCAGTCACCCAGCGCACCCTGGGCCGATTTCAACCGGGGCATGGCTGCTTTCGGCAAACGGTCCAGTTCGGGGTAAGCATCGATGCCATAGCGCACGCGCTTGATCAGCAAGCGCAAGCGATGACGGTCGTGGGCCGGGTCGTGCAGCGCCTCGTCGAGTATTTTCCACTGTTTGCCCAAGCGCTTTTCGATGCGCTTGCGCAGGCCCTTGAGCAATCCCTGACGCTGGGCGGCCCGCAGAAAACGCGGAAACGCATCGAGGACGATCAGCAATTGCGCGAGCTCCGGGCTGGCCGCCACGGCCGGATAGGCCTCGGTCATTTGCGCCATGCGCCACTGTGCGGCCTGGGGTTGATGGTGCTGTAGCAGGTACGCCGCCAGCACTTCGCGATCACGCAATGGCGTGGTCAACTCGCCCACCCGGGAGGCTGCCGCTTCCAGTTGTTCAACACCGGGCAGCCCGCGCAAGGGCCGCAACAGGCTGCGCAGCCGACGCATGGTTGTGCGCAGATCGTGTAACGCTTCAGGGTCAGTACGCTCTTTCAAGCGGGCCTGACAGGCCAGCAGACGAACTTCCAGGCCCAGAACTTGAGCCACCAACCGATCGATCATGGGGGTTTACTCCGTAAACAGCGCCAGGCTCCAGGCTACGAATTGCAAGCCCGATGAGTCTTGCAATTCGAAGCTTAGAGCCTGGCGCTGCTTTTTGCCTTCAACGCCCCGCGCGCGATTCACGAATATAGAAACGGGCCTTCTCGGCCTTCTGGGAGCAGCCCTCGAAGCCCTCGAATTGCTGCTGGGTCTTGGCCGCGGTCAACAGCGACAAGGCTTTGGAGTAGCTGACAGTCCCGGCGAAACCTTCGGCCTTGGCCAGGTCCAGCTCACGCCAGGCGGCATCGAGTTGGCTGCCACAGCTGTCGCGGTAGGCGGTTTTGCCGGCACAACCGGCGAGCGCCAGGGCAATCAATGGCACGCAAATCCAGGCTTTCATCACTCACTCCTCAAAGATAGGTCAACAGTCATGCAGGTAAGACGGTGTGGCACCTGAAAAGTGCCGTTGGTCCCTTGTGCAAACTATAGCGCCGACGAGAATAATCATGTGCCGCCATGGAGTGTCGAAAATACGACGCTCCTGCCCCATCGAACGACCATGGCGATTGAAGCATGACCCTCGATGGGTGCATTGTTGAACCATTCAAACGAGGGCGATTCATGAAAAAGCGTGTCGCACTGGTGTTGGGCTCGGGTGGAGCCCGGGGTTACGCGCATATTGGCGTCATTGAAGAGATCGAACGGCGCGGCTATGACATCGCCTGTGTCGCCGGTTGCTCCATGGGCGCGGTGGTGGGCGGGATCTATGCCGCTGGCAGACTCAATGATTACCGCGACTGGATCGAGAGCCTGGACTATCTCGACGTGCTGCGTCTGGTGGACGTCAGTTTTCGACTGGGGGCGATTCGTGGCGAGAAAGTCTTCGGGCAAATCCGCAGGATCGTCGGCGAGATCAACATCGAAGATTTGCGTATCCCCTATACCGCGGTTGCCACCGACCTGACCAACCAGCAGGAAATCTGGTTCCAGGAAGGTTGCCTGCATCAGGCCATGCGCGCCTCGGCAGCAATTCCCAGCCTGTTTACCCCGGTGATGCAAGGCAACCGCATGCTGGTGGATGGCGGCATACTCAACCCGTTACCGATCGTGCCGGTGGTGTCGAGCCATTGCGACTTGATCATCGCAGTCAACCTCAACTCCACCAACCAGCGCCACTATCAATTGCCGGTCATCCAGCGTCCCGCCGCCTTCAAGACCCGCTTCGACAGCCTGATCAATTCCGTCGGTTCGAAGTTGCCGTTCCGGCGCAAACAGGCTGAACAATTGTTGGTTCTGGAACAGGAAGCCTTGAAGGCCGAAGGTGCGGACCTCAACCCGTGGATCGAGTCCGCCGAGCCCGAGGGGCAGCAACCCGCGGCCGCTCCGGAAACCAGTGGTGCGCCCCGCTCCGCCACCGGCTCGTTCATCATCGACAACGTAGGACCGGCGTCCTTGCTGGATTTGATCAACCAGAGTTTCGAGGTGATGCAGACGTCGCTGGCACAGTACAAGATTGCCGGGTATCCGCCGGACATCCTGATCAACGTGCCCAAGCGCGTGTGCCGCTTTTTCGAGTTCTACAAGGCGCCGGAGCTGATCGCTTTGGGACGGGAAATTGCGCGGGATACGCTGGATCGGTATGAGAATGAGCAGAACTGAATGTCTGAAGGTTTTCGATTTACTGTAGTGCCCTCTTCGCGAGCAGGCTCGCTCCCACAGTAAATCTTCGGTGTTCACAACGTTTGTGTCTGGCCCTGACCCCAAGTGGGAGCGAGCCTGCTCGCGATGGGGCCAGATCAGTCACCACAAAATTTCAGACCTCCTCACTCAACAACCGATACCCCACCCCCGCCTCAGTCACGATGAACCGTGGTCGAGTCGGGTCATCCGCCAGTTTCTGGCGCAAGTGCCCGACCACGATGCGCAGGTAATGAGTGTCTTCGGTGTGCGTCGGCCCCCAGATGTCCTTGAGCAATTGTTGCTGGGTGATCACCCGCCCGGGATGCCGCGCCAGTTGCGCCAGCACGGCGTATTCCTTGCGAGTCAGCGCAACTTCGATACCGTCGAGCAGCACCCGGCGATACGCCAGGTCGACCGTCAACGGACCGAAGGTCAGCGCCGCTTGCTGGACCTCGCCGACGGGCGCCTGGCGCAACAGCGCACGAATCCGCGCCAGGAATTCCTGAATGCCGAACGGCTTGGTCACGTAGTCATTGGCGCCGCCATCCAGTGCCTCGACTTTTTGCCCTTCACCCGCGCGCACGGACAGCACCAGCACGGGCACCGTCGACCACTCGCGAAATTCGCGCAATACCTGTTGGCCGTCCATGTCCGGCAAGCCGAGGTCGAGCACCAGCAAGTCCGGTTTGTTCAACGCAGCCTGTGCCAATCCGTCATTGCCGGTGCCGGCTTCGAGCACCTTATAGCCCTGGGAAACAAGGCTGATGCGCAGGAACTTGCGGATCTGCGGTTCGTCGTCGATGACCAGAATGGTCGCGGTCTGGCTCATGAATTCACATCAACACAAAAAAGAAGTGGCAAGAGAGAGTAGCGCAAGCACGATCAGGCTTCACTCTCGTATCCCGGCTGAGCCTGCAGCGGCAGGTGCAACGTGATGCAGGTGCCGCGCCCCTCGATGCCGTCGGCAACACTGATGCGCCCGCCATGGGCACCGACCATGCCCTGACAAATCGCCAGCCCCAGCCCGGTCCCCTGCCCGCCACGATCGCCCCGCGCCGCGGTGTAGAACATGTCGAAAATCTTCGCCCGCTCCTGCTCCGGAATCCCCGGGCCCTCGTCGCTGACCGAGAAAAACAGCTCACTGTCATCCGCCCCGGCGCACAATTGCAAACGCCCGTGGGACGGCGAAAACCGCGCGGCGTTTTCCAGCACGTTGATCAGTGCCTGTTCGATCAGTGCGGCATGCACGAACAGCAACGGTAACTCGGCCGGTACGTCGGTGCTGACCTGCAACGGCGCAAGGACTGCCCGCAGACGGTTGAACGCACTGCCGACGATGTCTGCCGGCGATACCCAGTCCCGCGCCAGCTTCAGGGCACCGTGGCCGAGCCGGGTCATGTCGAGCAGGTTTTGAATGTAGCGGTCGAGGCGCTCGGCTTCATCGCGGGTACCTTCGAGCAGTTCACGTCGATCCTCCAGCGGGATCGCTTCACCCAGGGCCAGCAGGCTATCGATACTGCCGCGCATGGATGTCAACGGTGTGCGCAAATCGTGGGACACCGACGCCAGCAAGGCACTGCGCAACTGCTCGGTTTCGCCGTGCAGCCGCGCCGCTTCCAGATCATCGGCCAGTTGCGCCCGGGCCAGCGCCTGGGCCAAGGGTTGGGTCAACGCGGTCAACAAGCGTCGGCGCTGGCCGCTCAGGGTCTGGCCTTCCCTGGCGCATACGCCAAGCAACGCCAGCGGGCCGTCCTCCACCGATAACGGCCACCACCACCAGCGGCCAAGCGGCAAGGTGCCGGTGCCCGCACCCGCCGGCTGATCGTGCTGCCAGGCCCAATCGGCGGCGGCGCGCTCGGCTTCAGTGAACGCCAGCGGGCCACCGGTTTCGACTTTCCAGCCGTTTTGCCCGTCGCGATTGAGCAGGCACAGTTGCACATCGCTCCAGCCGTTGAGGTGCTGGGCGGCCGCACTGACCACCGCCTGGCGGTCGGTGGCGGCGGTCAGTTTGCGTGACAGGTCGAGCAATTCAGTGGTCTCTTCCTGGGTGTCGCGCAGGGCCTGCAATTGCCGGCGCTGGCGCGCCGCGAGGTTGCCGGTAAGGGCCGCCATCAGCAGGAAGAACAGCAAGGTCAGCACGTCTTCTTCGCGCTGGATGCTGAGAGAGAAAGTCGGTGGAATGAACAGAAAGTCGTAGGTCAGAAACGACAGCGCCGCACAGGCCAGGGCCGGCCCGAGACTGCTGCGCACCGCCACCAGCAACACGGCGGCGAGGAACACCAGTGAAATATTGGGCAGTGGCAGAACACTCGCCACGGCCCAGGCCAGGGCGCTGGCCAGAAGCGTCGCGACCACGGCCAACGCATAGTCGAACCAGACCAGTGAATGCATCGACCGCTGAAGGGGTTGATGCGGTTGGTGATCGCTGTCGAGAACGTTGATTTCCAGTCCGCGGGCATTGCGCAGCAGCCGCGCCGCCAGCCCGCCACCGAACAGACGTCGGCGCAAGCGCGGCCGGGACTGGCCGACCAGCACCAGGCTGGCACGGCGTTCGGCGGCATGCTGAATCAAGGTTTTCGCCACCTCGCCAGCGCGCAGCAACACCACTTCCCCCCCCAGCCGTTCGGCCAGTTGCTGAGCGTTTTGCAGGCGCAGGCGCGACTGTTCGTCCCGCACGCGGCCGTTGTCCACATGCACCAGGCTCCAGGGCAGGTGCCGCCGTTGGGCCACGCGACTGGCATGCCGTACCAGACGCTCGGCCTGGGCATCGCCGTCGACCCCTACCAGCAAACGCCCGCGCACCGCTGGCGCCGCTTGACCGAGTTGGCGATAGCCTTGGGCCAGATCGTTATCGACCTGGGCCGCTGCGGTTTGCATCGCCAGTTCGCGCAGGGCCGTCAGGTTGGTCTGGGAAAAGAATGCGTCGATGGCCGCCCGCGCCTGCTCCGGTACATAGACCTTGCCGTCACGCAGGCGCTCCAGCAGTTCCCGTGGCGGCAAGTCGATCAGCAGCAGTTCGTAGGCCTCCTGCAATACCCAGTCCGGCAGGGTTTCACGGACCTGCACGCCGGTAATGCCGCGCACCTGATCGTTGAGGCTTTCCAGATGCTGGACGTTGACCGTGGTGTACACGTCAATGCCGGCGGCGAGCAGCTCCTGAATGTCCTGCCAGCGTTTTTCGTGACGGCTGCCGGGGGCGTTGGTGTGCGCCAGTTCGTCGACCAGCACCAGTTTCGGTTTGGCGACCAGCAGACCGTCGAGGTCCATTTCCTCAAGCAATACGCCACGGTATTCCGAGCGCAGCAACGGCTGCTGCGACAAGCCGCCAAGCAGTGCTTCGGTTTCGGCCCGGCCGTGGGTTTCGACGACGCCGGCAATGACTTTCACCCCTTGGCGTAACTGGGTGTGGGCTGCTTGCAACATGGCGTAGGTCTTGCCCACTCCCGGCGCGGCGCCGAGAAATACCTTGAGCCGGCCACGGCCATCGCGGGGCAGGTCTGCTAACAGTGCGTCGGCGCGGCCGGAGTTGCTCATGCCTGGGGATCTCATTTTTCAGATGTTGATGTGGTGATGCCGAGGTCGTCTTCGCGAGCAGGCTCGCTCCCACAGGTGTACGCATTCCGATGTGGGAGCGAGCCTGCTCGCGAATGGCAGCACCGCCGGCTTACAGTTTTTCCAGCGCCAGATTCAACTCCAGCACATTCACCACCGGCGGGCCAATCAATGGCTGCTCGATGTGGGCGTCCAGCAGTTGTTGCAGTGTCGCTACCGGCAGATTGCGCGCTGCCGCAACACGCGCCAGTTGATAGGCAATCGCCGACGGTGGCAAGTGCGGATCCAGACCGCTGCCGGACGTAGTGACCAGCGCCAATGGCACCGGCCCCTGGCCTGGCACCAGTTGTTTGTTGGCGTCGTCGATCACGCGAGTGGCCAGGGCCGGGTTGCTCGGCGACAGGTTGCTGGCACTGCTCGACACGGTGGCAAAGGCACCGGCCGATGGGCGCGGGTGAAACCAGGCATCACCGACGAAATCCTGGGCGATCAGCGAGGAACCACGGACCTTGCCCTCGGCATCACGCACCAGGCTGCCGTTGGCCTGATCCGGGAACGCGACCTGGGCCACGCCGGTGACCACCAGTGGATAAGCGACGCCGGTGATCAGCGTCATCAGGACCAACAGGCTCAGGGCCGGGCGTATCAATGTGGACATTTCAAAATCCTCGAATTGTAGGAGCGAGCTTGCTCGCGATGTACCGCAGAGCACTGCATTCATCCAGACAGAACGCGTTATCGTTAACGCCCATCGCTAGCAAGCTAGCTCCTACAGTGGGTGTGGGGGTGTTCAGTCAAACCAGATGCAACGCCGTCAACAGCATGTCGATCGCTTTGATGCCCACGAACGGCACCAGAATCCCGCCCAGTCCGTAGATCAGCAGATTGCGTCGCAGCAACGCCGCCGCACTCGCCGCCTGCACGCGCACACCACGCAATGCCAGGGGAATCAGCACCACAATGATCAGGGCGTTGAATACGATCGCCGAAAGAATCGCGCTCTGCGGACTGCTCAGGTGCATCACGTTGAGCACGCCCAGTTGCGGGTAGATCGCGGCGAACAGCGCCGGCAGAATCGCGAAGTACTTGGCCACGTCGTTGGCGATGGAAAAGGTCGTCAGCGCACCGCGGGTCACCAGCAATTCCTTGCCGATCTGCACCACATCCAGCAGCTTGGTCGGGTCGCTGTCGAGGTCGACCATGTTGGCCGCTTCACGTGCCGCTTGCGTGCCATCGTTCATCGCCATGCCGACATCCGCCTGGGCCAGTGCCGGGGCGTCGTTGGCGCCGTCGCCGCACATGGCGACCAGGCGACCGTCGTTTTGCTCGTGACGAATGCGTGCCAGTTTTTTCTCCGGCGTGGCTTCCGCCAGCACGTCATCCACACCCGCTTCGGCGGCGATGGCGGCGGCGGTCAACGGGTTGTCGCCGGTGACCATGACCGTGCGAATGCCCAGTTTGCGCAGTTCGGCAAAACGCTCGCGAATGCCGGGCTTGACCACGTCCTTGAGGTGGATCGCGCCAAGCAAATTGCCGTCGGCGCAGACCAGTAACGGCGTGCCGCCGCTTTGGGCGATCCGGTCGATTTCACGGGACAACGGTGCAGCCAGATCAGCCCGCTTGAGGCCAACGAACGCCAGCAACGAATCCACCGCACCTTTGCGAAACACACGCCCCTGATAGTCGACACCGGACAAGCGGGTTTCGGCACTGAAGGGCACGGCGGTCAGTACATCGGCGGACGGCTCCGGTTGCGGATGAGTGCCACGCAGGTATTCGACGATCGACTTGCCTTCAGCGGTGTCATCGGCCAGCGAAGCCAGCAATGCGCCTTCGGCCAGTTCCCTGGCGGTCACACCCGGGGCGGCATACACCGCCGAGCAACGACGGTTGCCGAAGGTGATGGTGCCGGTCTTGTCCAGCAGCAAGACATGCACGTCGCCTGCCGCTTCCACCGCACGACCGGACTTGGCGATCACGTTCAGGCGTACCAGCCGATCCATGCCGGCGATACCGATGGCCGACAGCAACCCGCCGATGGTGGTCGGAATCAGCGTGACCAATAACGCCACCAGGAACACCAGCGGCAGGCTGCCATTGGCGAAGTGGGCGAAGGGTTGCAGGGTCACGACCACCATCAGGAAGATCAGGGTCAGGCCGATCAGCAGGATGTCCAGCGCCACTTCGTTCGGGGTTTTCTGGCGTTTGGCGCCTTCGACCAGAGCGATCATGCGGTCCAGGGTCGACTCGCCAGGGTTGGCGGTGATCTTCACCAGCAGCCAGTCGGACACCAGCCTTGTATTGCCGGTGACGGCCGAGCGGTCGCCGCCGGACTCGCGGATCACCGGCGCCGATTCACCGGTAATCGCCGCTTCGTTGACCGCCGCGATGCCTTCGATCACTTCGCCGTCACCTGGGATCATCTCCCCTGCTTCGACGCGCACCACATCGCCCTTGCGCAGGCTGGTGGCCGGCACTACCTGAAAGGTGCCGTTGCTGGTTTTGCGCCGGGCGCCGAGGCCTTCGCTACCAGCCTTGAGGCTGTCGGCACGGGCCTTGCCGCGACCTTCGGCCAGGGCCTCGGCGAAGTTGGCGAACAGCACGGTGAACCACAGCCACACCGCGATCTGCGCCGCGACGAAGGTCGGTACCGCCGTGTCCGGTACGAAGCACAGCACGGTGGTCAGGATCGCGGTCAGCTCGACCACCAACATCACCGGGGCACGTTGCAATTGCCGTGGGTCGAGCTTGACGAAGGCTTGCAGCAACGCCGGGCGCCAGAGGGCCGAGATCGCGGTTTTCGGTTGTTCCGGCGCCTTGACGGCGACGGTTTTGGATACGGGCATATTCATCTTCAACTTCCTCAGAAGGCCATGCTCAGATGTTCAGCAATCGGGCCCAACGCCAGCGTCGGCAGGAAGGTCAAACCACCCACCAGCAAAATGGTCACGGTCAGCAGGGTGACGAACAGCGGGCCGTGGGTCGGAAAACTGTTCTGGCCAATCGGTGCGGTTTTCTTCATCGCCAGGCTGCCGGCCAGGGCCAGGACCGGGAGGATGTAACCGAAACGCCCGATCAACATGCCAAGCCCCAGCATCAGGTTGTGGAACGGCGTGTTGGCACCAAAGCCGCCGAACGCGGAGCCATTGTTGGCACTGGCCGAGGTGTAGGCGTAGAGCAATTGACTGAAACCGTGGGCGCCAGGGTTGCTCACGGCAGCCACCGGGCCAGGCAGGCTGGCGGCGATCGCGCCGAGCACCAGTACGCCAATCGGCATGACCATCAGGGTCACCACCAGCAATTGCACCTCTTTGGCCTGCAGTTTCTTGCCGAGGTATTCCGGAGTACGGCCAATCATCAGACCGGCGAGGAACACCGCGATCAACACGTTGAGCAACATACCGTAGAGCCCGGCACCGACGCCGCCGAAGATCACTTCGCCGACCATCATGTTGACCAGCGCCACCATACCGCTCAGTGGGTTGAGGCTGTCGTGCATGCCGTTCACCGAACCGTTGGACGCGGCCGTGGTGGTCACCGACCACAGCACGGTAGCGGTGGTGCCGAAACGTGCTTCCTTACCTTCCAGCGGCGCGGTCTGTTCGACAGCGACATTGTTCAACGCCGGGTTCGGTTGGTATTCAGCCCACAGCGAGGTCGCGCCGCCGATCAGGAACAGCGCCAGCATGCAGGCGATGATCGCGCGACTCTGACGCAGGTCCTTCACGTAGTGGCCGAAGGTAAACACCAGCGCCACCGGAATCAGGATGATCGATGCCAACTCGAACAGGTTGGACCAGGCGGTCGGGTTCTCGAACGGGTGCGCCGAGTTCACGCCGAAGAAACCACCACCGTTGGTACCCAATTGCTTGATCGCAATCTGGCTGGCGGCCGGGCCCAGCGGGATCACTTGATCAACGCCCTGCACGGTTACTGCATTCACGTATTGCGCGAAGGTTTGCGGCACGCCCTGCCAGACCAGATACAGCGCCAGCAACAGGCACAGCGGCAACAGGCCGTAGAGGGTGGCGCGGGTCATGTCGACCCAGAAGTTGCCAAGCGATGCAGTGGATTTGCGACCGATGCCGCGGCACAACGCAACCAGAACGGCCAGGCCGGTGGCGGCGCTGACGAAGTTCTGCACGGTGAGGCCGACCATCTGGCTCAGATAGCTCAAGGACGCTTCGCCGCTGTAGGCCTGCCAGTTGGTGTTGGTCATGAAACTGATGGCGGTGTTGAACGCCAGCGTCCACTCCTGGCCCGGCAGGTTTTGCGGGTTCAGCGGCAAGTGGTCCTGGAACAGCAGTATCGCGAACAGCAGCAGGAAACCTGCGAGGTTGAACGCAAGCAGAGCCAGTGTGTACTTCTGCCAGCTCTGTTCGGCCTGCGGATCGACGCCGGCCAGGCGATAACAACCGCGTTCGACCGGGCCGAGAATCGGCGTCAGCCAGGTGCGCTGTCCTTCCATCACCTTGTAGTAGAAGCGCCCGAGAAACGGTGCCGGGACCAATACCACCGCGAAAAACGCGAGGATCAGCCAATAATCATAACTGTGCATAGCCGCTCCTAGTTCCGGTCCGCGCGCAACAGCGCAACCAACAGATAGATGAACAGCCCCACTGCCAACAGCAGTGACACCCCGTCCAGAACGCTCATGGAAGTTCTCCGTGTTACGGCGTATTGCCGCGTGTGGAGTCATTGTCGGAAAGGAGGCTGTAAAGGAACGAGACCGAGGGTGCACGCAGGGCATAAAGAAAGCGTAAAGAGTGGGTTTGTGGTTTCGTTACGGCAATAACACCTATTGCTCGAATGGCTGATCAAACTCGACATGCTGGATGAGTTTCCAAACCTGCCACTCGCTTCGGTGTGCACTTTGAGCAAGAATGTCGGTTATCTACGCCTACAACTGGAGAATCCCCCATGAATGTAATCACCACCGACCTGCCCGGTGTTCTGATCATCGAGCCGAAGGTATTTGGTGATGAACGAGGTTTCTTTTATGAGAGCTTCAATGCCAAGGCTTTTGAAGATGCGACTGGCCTGAACACCAAATTCGTTCAGGACAATCATTCGCGCTCGCAAAAAGGCGTATTGCGTGGCCTGCACTACCAACTGGAAAACACCCAAGGCAAATTGGTTCGTGTAACCGTTGGTGAAGTACTCGACGTTGCCGTGGATATCCGCCGAAGCTCGCCGCATTTCGGCAAATGGGTTGCTGTGCGCCTGTCCGCCGAGAACCATCGTCAGCTTTGGGTTCCGGAAGGTTTCGCCCATGGCTTCGTGGTGTTGAGTGATTTCGCCGAGTTTCTCTACAAAACTACCGACTACTACACCCCGTCAGCCGAACGCAGCATCCGTTGGAATGACCCCGACCTGGCTATCGAATGGCAATTGAGCGAAGCGCCGCAACTGTCGGCAAAGGACCAGGCGGCGGCGTACTTCAAGGAGGCTGAGGTTTTTTCCTGAAACCGGGGACATCCTTTACGTTTTAAACCGGAAACATCGTTTACAAGTATGAAATACGGTCAGGAGGTGCCTGACCCTACCCTGGAATCGAGAGTCCCCAACGGATCAGAGAGTCAAACTCATAGGCGACTGGCGCACCCTGTCGAACATCAACGACCCATTGCCCCAAGCGATGAAAACCGTGGTCGGCGAAAGCTCCAAGGGGCTGCACATGCTGGTGTGGATCGGCCTGTTCGGTCTGGTGGCGATGGCCTGGCTCAACACCTTGATCGGGCTGATCTTCCTCGGCTTCATGGCAGTGGGTCTCGTGTACTTTCTGCTGACCGCGCAGTTGCGCGTGGATGCGCCGGCGGACGCAATGTTGACCGGGTTATAAACAGCTCAGGTGCGTTTGGCCTATCAGGCATAGAATGGAACCACTGCGAAAATCCATCGATCAAAGTGGTATGCACGATCGATTGGCGAACTCCGTCAATTGGCGTGCCCTCAAGGAGAGCCCTATGCCCTGGTATGCCTGGTTGATTCTGATCGTTGCAATCGGCTCGATTGTTGGCGGTTTGATGATGTTGCGCGACACCGCCAACAAGATCGAACTGACCGATGAGCAACGTAAACGCGTCGCTGAACGCAATGCGGAAATGGATGCCAAGGAAGCGAAGGACCGCTAACCCAAAAACCCTGTCATTCTCAGTGAATGACAGGGTTTTGTTTATCTGGCGTTGCAGGCAAACACCTGGTTTTTCTCCACCAGCGTCACGTCGGCCAGGGACTTTCCCTTGCTGATGTACTTGGTCTTATGATTGCCCAATAAACTTTGGTATAGGAGCAGTCATTACTTTTGACAAGTCTTTGACGCTTTTAGAGCACCGTTAGACGTATCTGCATGCTTTTTAAAAGTAGAAGTACAGTCACCATCCTATTTTCATTGGTTAAGATGGCGCATTGTTGCGGAGATTTCAGATGCGTTACTCGCAGGACCATAAAGCCCAGACCCACAAGCGCATCATCAAGGAAGCTTCAGCGCGATTCCGTAGGGACGGTATTGGGGCGACTGGCCTGCAACCGCTGATGAAAGCGCTGGGGTTGACCCACGGCGGCTTCTACTCGCACTTCAAGTCCAAAGACGAACTGGTTGAAAAGGCGTTGCAAGCGGCTGGCGATCAGGTCGAAGGGTTGTGTGCCGAGCTGTTCGCCCAGGATCGCCCACTGGATGCCTTCATCGACGCTTATTTGTCCGAATGGCACCAGACTTCACCTCAGGAAGGCTGCCCGTTGCCAACCATGTCATCAGAACTTGGTTTGCGTGGGCAGCCAAGTCCAACCTCGGACGTAGTGTTGAACGCACGGCTCCAACAAATAGAAGACACCCTTGAAGGCGAGGATGCTGCGGACCAGAGCATCGTCATCATGTCCGCACTGGTCGGGGCGTTGCTGTTATCGCGCAGTGTCGAGAACCCGCAACTGGCCCAGCGGATTCTCGACGTAACACGCACGTTTCTTAAACAACCCCAGGACTAATCCTGCCAGCGCTTGAACAATACGCTGGCATTGACTCCGCCGAACCCGAAGCCGTTGGACAGCGCATACTCGATAGCCATCGACCGCGCCTGACCGTGGACGATGTCCACGCCTTGCGTCGCCGGGTCCGGGCTATCGAAATTCAGGGTGGCCGGCACGATCTGATCACGAATTGCCAACAGCGTGAAGATCGCCTCAATCCCGCCAGCCGCTCCGAGCAGATGCCCTGTCGCCGATTTGGTCGACGTCACCGCCACCTTGTTGTCTGTACCGAACAACGACTTGATAGCAGCCAACTCGCCGAGGTCGCCAACCGGCGTCGATGTAGCGTGCGCATTGAGGTGTTGCACCTGAGCCGCTGAAATACCAGCCTGCGCCAATGCCAGCGACATCGCCCGGCGCGCGCCGCTGCCATCTTCGGGCCCCGCGGTCAGGTGAAAGGCGTCAGCACTGGTGCCATAGCCGACCAACTCGGCTAGAGGTTGGGCCCCGCGCGCCAGGGCATGCTCCAGGGATTCAATCACCAGAAGTCCCGCGCCCTCCCCCATCACAAAGCCGTCACGATCACTGTCGAACGGCCGAGACGCCCGCTCAGGCGTTTCGTTGTAACCAATGGACAAGGCACGCGCCGCCGCGAACCCGGCCAGGCTGACCCGATCTATCGCTGCCTCAGCGCCGCCACAAACGGCAATATCCGCTTCGCCGCAACGAATCAGCCGCGCAGCATCACCAATCGCTTGCACCCCGGCCGCACACGCCGTCACCGGAGCGCCCAACGGGCCCTTGAATCCGTGCTGGATCGACACATGCCCCGCCGCCAGATTGACCAGGAACGATGGAATGGTGAAGGGCGACAGTCGCCGAGGTCCACGGCTGTCGGTGGTGCGAACAGCATCGGCGATCGCGCCGAACCCACCGACCCCAGACCCGATAATGGTTGCCGTGCGTTCCTGGGCTTGCGGGTCCAGCGCTTGCCAACCGGCCTGCTCCAAGGCCTGCCGCGCGGCCTCCATGGCAAACAGGATGAAGCGGTCCATCTTCTTCTGCTCTTTGGGTGGCGTTGCTCGATCCGGGTCAAAACCCGCCTCGGGATCTTCGGCCACTGTGAGTACCGCTCCGCCAACCTTGGCCGGCAAATCGGCGACCACCTCTTCAGCTAAATTACGCAACCCGGAACGCCCGGCCAGCAAACGCTTCCAGACAGCTTCAACACCGCTGCCCAGCGGAGACACCAGGCCCATGCCGGTGACAACTACTCGACGATCAATCATGTCGCAAATACCTCAAACCGATGGAAGGCGCCTCATTTGTAACGTGCGGCGGCCGTACTTCTGGAAAGATTAGGGGCCATTACCAGGCGGGCTTTTACAAAGTCGTCCCACTCGGAGGCGTTTGGCAACGATGGAATGGTGATCAGTTCACCTTGGTCCAGACCGGATAACGCGGCATCGACCATTTCACCTGCTTCCATGACCATGTCCGCCGGAATCTGGCTAGCGTCGATACCGGAGCGCTCCCAGATTTCGGTGCGCGTCACGCCTGGCAACACGGCTTGAACCTTGACCCCGGTGCCGTCCAGTTCGGCATTCAAGGACTGCGTCAGGCTTAACACGTACGCTTTACTAGCGCTGTAAGTCGCATTGAATCGCTCGGGAAACAACGCAACCACTGACGCTATATTGATGATAGAACCCCGGCCTGCCTTGGCAAAACTGGCGGCTGCCGCCGATGCCAGACGTGTGACCGTGGTGACGTTCAGTTGAATCAACTTTTCCAGCTGCTCCATGTCGGCATTCGCCAGCAGGCCATCCGCCGCGACACCAGCGTTGTTCAGCAGCAGACTGATATTCGAATCGCTGCGAAGACGCTGTTCGATCTTCAGTACATCATCCTTTTGTGTCAGGTCTGCCTTGAATACTTCCACCTGAACACCGTGCTCGGCGCGCAACTTGCTCGCAGCAGCCTCAAGCCGCTGCTCGTCACGAGCAACCAACAACAAATCAAAACCACGCGCTGCCAATCGCTCAGCGTAAATTGCACCGATACCGGAAGAAGCACCGGTGACGAGGGCCGTACCTTGGGATTGGGTGGAAGTCATGGCTGTGCTCCTGGGAGATATCAAGGGGAAGTGCGCGCACTGAGTGCTCGTGCCCGTGCGCGTCAGCGAACGACAAATGGATTATAGGCATAATTTAAGCGAAATATGATAGATATAATTTTTTGTTGGCCAATGGAAGGCGCAGTACCAACCCTTTCGCCAAAAAGCAAAAAGGCCGGTCAATGACCGGCCCCTGGCGTTGAGTTACAAGTTTAGTTCACGTGGAGATTCTCGCGATTCTTGTCCAGAATCGCTTTACCTATCCCCTTCACTTCCAGCAGTTCGTCTACGGATGAAAATGGCCCATTACTCTCACGATAAGCAACAATCGCATTGGCCTTGGCCTCTCCGATACCGGTCAACTCGCGCTGCAGTGTCGGCGCATCGGCTGCATTGAGATCGACTTTGCCAGACGGCGTCTTAGGGGAAATCTCCAGCACCACAGGTGCGCTGCCTGATTCGGGTTTCGCCACAGGTGCAGCCATTGTGGCAACAGAAGCACTGGTGAGCAGGGCAAAAACCAGAGAGCAGAAATAGCCAGTACGCATAATTGAAGCTCCATGACATCGTTTTAGAAAGCAGCCTTTCCGAAGCTGCCTTCCAAACTTAGGCGATGGGATGGAACCGTCAAAAGTGTGTCCGTTGCAAGATGTGAAACAATCAGGGTTCGAGGTGGCGCTGTTGGTAGATCCAGTCGACGATTTCTCCGTCTGGGGTGTAGCCGCTGACCGTGTCGCGCAGGAGTTGTCGAACACGTGTGTAGTCGTCTTGTTCAACGGCTGCAAGCAATTCCGTTAGCTTAGCCTTGAGCAAATCCCAAGGCAGGTGATCTTCATTGGCGCTCATGATCATCGGATGCTGAGTGGCTGATACGTTGTCGCCGATCAACAACTCTTCGTAGAGCTTTTCACCCGGGCGAAGACCAGTGAACTCGATAGAGATGTCGCCGTGCACATTTTTTTCCGAACGAACACTCAAGCCGGAAAGATGAATCATCTTTTCAGCCAGTTCGACAATTTTAACCGGTTCCCCCATATCCAGCACAAAGACATCGCCCCCCTGCCCCATTGAACCCGCCTGAATTACCAGCTGAGCGGCCTCGGGAATAGTCATGAAATAACGAGTGATCTTGGGGTGGGTAACGGTCAACGGCCCGCCAGACTTGATCTGCTTGTGAAATAATGGAATAACCGAGCCGGAGGATCCAAGGACATTACCGAAACGTACCATCGTATAGCGCGTTTTGTTGACCCTGGAGACGTTGGTGTTATCGTCAAACAGCACCGGTGCCGGTTCTCGACTGAGCGCCTGCAACGTTAACTCGGCAAGGCGTTTGGTGCTGCCCATGACATTTGTAGGACGCACGGCCTTGTCGGTCGAGATCAATACAAAGTTGGCCACACCGGCCTTCAGCGCTGCCTGGGCGGTATTGAGAGTACCCACCACATTATTGAGCACGCCTTCTGCGATGTTGTGTTCAACCATTGGCACATGCTTATAGGCTGCGGCGTGATAAACCGTATCCACGTGCCAGGTTTTCATCACATCCAGCAACTTATCCTGATTGCGTACAGAGCCCAAAATCGGCAAAAGACGAACAGATAGCGACTCTCGGGTGATTCTCTGCTCAAGTTCGGACAAGATGCTGTAAAGATTGAACTCACTGTGCTCAAAAAGTAAAAGCGTGGTGGGGTGCAGTGACAGAATCTGACGGCACAATTCGGAACCAATCGACCCTCCCGCCCCGGTGACCAGGACCGACTGACCTTTGATGCAATGCTCAAGCAAGTCTTCCTGAGCCGGAACAGTATCGCGGCCCAAAAGGTCAGCGATGTCCACTTCCTGAATGTCGTCGACTTTTACCCGACCGCTGGCCAGATCCATGAAACCTGGAACGCTTCGCACATGGAGCGAGAAACCTTCAAGGAAACCGAGAATTTCCCGGCGACGGCCACGAGTGGCGGAAGGAACCGCCAATAGAATTTCTTGCGCGCCGGTAGTATCGATCATTTTCTGAATGTTCTGGGATGTATAAACCTGAAGTCCCGAAATGACACGGCCAGCGATACTCATATCATCGTCGATGAAGGCGACAGGACGCATTATCCGCCCCATACGCAATGCTGCAGCAAGTTGGTTCCCTGCAGCCCCGGCCCCAAAAACCGCGACTCTAAGCAACCCGTCGTCTCTACTAGTGAAAGGCACATGCTGCGCGGTAGCGAACCAATTACCGAGAAAATATTGACGCATCGCCAAACGCAAACCACCGACCATAATCAAACTCAACCACCAGTAGTTGAAGATAATTGAGCGCGGGACTAGAGTTTGATGATTGCTGTACCAATATACGATTACGCCGAGAATCAGAGACGATAAGCTGACTGCCTTAATGATTGTGATCAGCGCATCGTTACCGAAATAACGCATCACGGCACGATACATGCCGAAACGGACAAACAAAGGAATCGCGACTACGGGAGCACTCAGAAAGAGCCACGAATGCACGATAAGTGGATTGACCATATCGTCAATGCCAAGGCGTACCAAAAATGCCAGCCACAACGCTACCCACACGAGAACGATGTCGGCCAAAACCTGAATGAACCTTTTTTTACGTCGCGGCAGTTTAAGCAACAGTTTGCGCAACTTATCCATCACTCCATCGTACACCTCGAACCGCTCCCCATGACAGTACTTGATCAGTGCACGTCTCCCGACGCACTCGTTGCTTCAAACAATCATAAAACAATTACTGATCGTCTGGCATTTTTTTGATCCACTCGCGTGAAATTTTATTGCCAGAATCACAAGAACTGTAGGTGACTATCCGCCCCAGCAAACCCTCTACTCCATGGAAGTCACGCAAAGCACAATTGGCAGCAACCAGCCGCCATTTTTTACACCAACGGCAAGGGTGAATGCTTGCGATAGTTGCGAGAAGCAAACTGATATATGTGACTACGGTGTGCCAGGTAAATCTTGTCACCGCGAAACGGGCAACGAATCAAGGTGACGGTTGCCCCCCCTCAAAAAAAACACATGGACGCCCGGGCATTGCCAAGCTTCAATCTGTGACGGTTCGATGGTAGAGGTTGCACTCATACGGGGCGGCGTTGCTGCTGTCTTTGATCGAATCCGCTGGCCGAGTTCTCAATGGATCCATGTGCTCATGGCACGCTGTGCGGGTCGATTTCCTGGCCACGGTCTTACCAATTTTGCAATCAATTCATGCTCACCTGAGCAATCATTAGAGTTAGTCCGTTACAGGGTTACGCTGACGTCTTCAAACCGCTTCGATTACGCGACGACGGGCGTGTAATCAGAGCGGAACTCGTGGTCACCGACCAACAAGGCCCTTATGATTCGGGCGTTTTCATTAGCCAGCACAACGGCTGCCACATTGGTGTTACGCCGCTTAAGTAGCCGGCGAAGCCAGCTGTCAGAGATCCCTTTTCGCTGTGCTGCGCAGATCATCGACCGTGCCCCCTGGATCAGTAGCGCCCGTATATCGCAGCCCCTCCCTTACTCATCCCCGTCAGTATCGTATTACCGCCACTGGAATTGTGCGTCGGCACCAGCCGAGCAATCACCTGTCGGCCATTCTTGAAACTCTTGGCATCACCAAGAGTGAGCACCATTGCACTGGCCGCGATCGGCCCGATGCCTGGCATCCTGGCATCCTGGCATCCTGGCATCCTGGCATCCTGGCATCCTGGCATCCTGGCATCCTGGCATCCTGGCATCCTGGCCAGCTTGCGGCTGTTTTCGTTCGCCCGATGCCAAGCGACAATTTGATTCTCTAGCTGAGCTGTAAGGCTTCAGCAACAGATCTGCATTCCCCTCATCACCATGACTGCGCCTTGTCGTGATTGGCGCTATTGCGCATGGCCCATAAGGCGTAGATCGGGACAGGCTGCACTCCATCGCGCGTGTGCCCCGACTGCGCGCGGGTAAGGTGTCGCGATTTTTTACTTTGCTCTAAGCAAAAAAATAGCCGTTTGAGACCGCGTACACAATGTTCTTGGCTTACGCATGTCAGTTTTGTGAGATCGTAAGCAGAAACTCTGCTCTTTCTTTATGAGTCCATCATAGAGTTCGCGCCAACGACCGGCACCTTGAATTTAAGGCCTTCATTATACCGGACGAAAGAATTGAAGACCTAAAGACCTATTACTTTCTGCTGTAACTTTTCGCATAGGGGTATTTGATATCATTGCTATATATTAAACAGCCCGGGTTCCGATTTATCCTATTCTCGTCTGCGCAGCCTTTGTCCTTGCCAAGTCAAAAATTAAATATGCAATTGTAATCGCTGCAAACTCCGTTGGTGCCTCTATTTTACCGGATATGCCATGCAAGATAAAAAAACCAGAAATGGAAGCTCCGGTTGCGCGTGCCAGCCATCGAACGGTTTGATCGGTCGTATTCGACGCAAGATCGAATACGTCAAGACGCAAGTCAGGACTAAGGTTGAACATCCTTTTCGAGTAATCCGGCGTCAGTTTCGTTATACAAAAGTGCGCTTTCGCGATTTGGTGAAAAACATCGCTCAGCAAACGACGTCGTTCGCATTGTTTTCTGTGCTTTTTATAGCTGCTGGGGCGCGTGGCAATCGAGCAGATAATCATGCTGCGGTTCTGATGCTCAGCATGCTTCTCCACACCAGCATAACCAGCATCACCGCACACATAAGCTTCCTCGCGCACAGCAACTTTTCGACCTGCGTCACGTCGGCCACATTCGCCGCCTTGCCAACGAGGCTGCCGAACCAGTTTTGCATCAGATGATCCCGTAACAGAACCATGAACAGATACGCCGGGCCACCACCTTCGCCTTTCGGATAATTCGGCTCTATCAAGGTAATCAAAGCTTTCCAGGGCACCACCTGATCCATCCCGATCAGGAAGCGCTCGCGGCGGGTCTGCTTGGGTTTACCGGCAAACTCGGCATCGGCGGAGGAAATCTGTTACATCGGAGCTCAACCGTTCAATTCGCGTGAAGCGAGTATTTCACCAGAGATGGAAGTCATTTTCAGAGCGTCCCTAGAGGTGAAATGGCCAGCGCTCAGATCTACAGTCTGGTCGAGACGGCTAAAGCCAACGGCCAAGAGCCCCATGCGTAGCTGCGCCACGCACTTGAACGCCAACCACAAGCGGCCCTGGTTGAAAATTACGAAGCCCTGATGCCCTGGAACTGCTCGCTCATGTCAGCTCGCTAAGCGCGCTGACTATCTTTAATAGGTAGGCTTCATGGAGCGCTTATGTACTGGGTACCGGATGCCTATTTACCGGCGCGTGCTGAACGAGCGCACAACAAAGCCAAGCATGCCCAGCAAAGAAAATAGCCAAGGCAATGCGGCTATCAAAAGCTTTTTCGACTCGATGAAATCCGAGTTCTTTCGCCTGAGCAAATTCAACAATTTCGATGAGTTTGAAGCTAAGTGGCCTGAGGCCTGTGGAATACAGGACTCAAGCACAGCGGACTTAAAAAACGTTCAACTATTCAGGGCCAGATAAACCAAAACCGCCCCCGAAGTAGCTGATATCTGGAGCATGTTAAAATGTGTCTCTTACAGAATATGACACAATCATGGCTCGAGGCGGCGCTGTTGGTAAATCCAGTCAACGATTTCGCCTTCCGGCGTATAGCCACTGACAGTGTCGCGCAGGAGCTGGCGAACACGTACGTAGTCATCCATTTCAACAGCGACGAGTAACTCCGTCAGCTTGGACTTGAGCACATCCCATGGCTGATACTCCTCGTTAGCACTCATGATCATCGGATGTCGAGTACCCGCTACGTTGTCGCCAATCAGCAGCTCTTCGTAGAGTTTCTCCCCCGGTCGAAGGCCAGTGAACTCAATAGAAATGTCGCCGTGAATATTCTTTTCCGAACGCACACTCAGACCGGAAAGATGAATCATCCTTTCAGCAAGTTCGACGATTCTTACAGGTTCTCCCATGTCCAATACAAAAACATCGCCCCCCTGCCCCATCGAACCCGCCTGTATCACAAGCTGAGCAGCCTCGGGAATTGTCATGAAGTAACGAGTAATTTTAGGGTGCGTGACGGTCAACGGCCCACCGGACTTGATTTGCTTGTGAAATAACGGAATAACCGAGCCAGAAGAACCCAGGACATTACCGAATCGCACCATGGTAAAACGTGTCTTGTTCACGTGGGAGACGTTGGTTTTATCTCCAAATAGCACAGGGGCCAGTTCTTGGCTAAGCGCCTGGAGCGTAAGCTCGGCAAGACGTTTTGTGCTACCCATAACATTTGTCGGACGTACCGCTTTATCGGTAGAAATCAAGACGAAGTTGGCAACCCCAACCCTCAATGCAGCCTGAGCAGTATTAAGCGTACCAATTACATTATTGAGCACGCCTTCCGCGATATTGTGTTCAACTATTGGCACATGCTTATAAGCCGCGGCGTGATAGACCGTGTCTACATGCCAGGTTTTCATCACATCCAGTAGCTTGTCCTGGTTTCGTACAGAACCAAGAATTGGTAAAAGACGAACAAAAATTGATTCTCTGGCAATTCTCTGTTCAAGCTCGGACAAAATGCTGTAAAGGTTAAACTCGCTATGCTCAAAGAGTAAAAGCGTGGTGGGCTGCAAAGCCAGAATCTGGCGGCACAGTTCGGACCCGATTGACCCCCCCGCCCCAGTAACTAATACAGACTTACCCTTGATGCAATGCTCAAGCAAGTCATCTTGAGCCGGAACGGCATCGCGGCCCAGCAGGTCGGCGATGTCCACCTCCTGGATATCATCAACCTTTACCCGACCACTGGCCAAGTCCATAAAACCAGGGACGCTTCGCACGTGAAGCGGAAAGCCCTCGAGAAAGCCCAGTATTTCGCGTCGTCGGCCTCGGGTAGCAGAAGGGATGGCAAGCAGTATTTCTTGTGCCCCGGTTTCATCAATCATCTGTCGGATATGTTTTGGCGTATAAACTTGCAACCCTGAAATTATACGACTAGCGATACCTCTATCATCATCAATAAAGGCAACCGGACGCATTAACCGCCCCATACGCAATGCCGCAACCAGTTGGTTACCGGCGGCACCTGCACCATATATGGCCACGCGAGGCAATCCGTCGTCACGACTGGTGAATGGAACGTGTTGTGCAGCTGTAAACCAGTCGCCCAGAAAATACTGACGCATGGCCAGGCGCAGTCCGCCCACCATGATCAGACTCAACCACCAGTAGTTAAAAATAATCGAGCGAGGTACCACGTACTGATGATTACCGTACCAGTACACTATCACGCCGAGAATCAATGATGAAAGACTGACGGCCTTGATAATCGCAATCAACGCGTCATTACCGAAGTAACGCAACACCGCTCGATACATACCAAAACGAATGAACAGAGGGATCGCAATAAGCGGAGCAGCAATAAACAACCAAAAATGTTGAGTAAATGGATTGCTCATTTCGTCGATGCCCAAGCGAACGGCAAACGCCATCCACAACGCGAGCCAAACCAAGAGAAAGTCTATTACGACTTGCAAAATTCGCTTGTTTCGACGTGAAAGGCTTAACAGGTACGCTCGTGTTTTATCCATAAATCCTCTTTCGCACTTCTGGACGCTGCTACTACTGAACTCTGAAAATTAAATGCTCAGATATTAAAGCACCTGATTCGCCGGATGCCCCCGATACATCCAGCGAAATTCAAACTAACGTACTTCTTCCCGCTCTCCCGCATGAAACTTGATTGCCAGCAATACAAGAGGGAAATAAGCTAACACTAGCCCGAGCAAACCATCAAGACCCAACACGCCTACACACACAGCAATCGGAAGCAACCAAACCATATTGATCAGCGCTACAGCAATCGTCACAGGTAAATGACGACCAAATTGACGCGATGCAAACTGATAACCATGGCTACGATGCGCCTCATAAACTTTATCGCCGCGTATCAACCGCCGTAATAAGGTAAATGTGGCATCCACAATAAACACGCCCAGCAAAATCAGCCAGGCCCAAAGCAACTGAGGAGCACTCCAGGCGGCCTGAAGGGAAAGAATACCTAGAATGATACCGAGGAACCCACTACCGGCATCTCCCATGAAGATTCGGGCAGGCGGAAAATTCCAGCAAAGGAAACCCAAAACAGCAGCGGTGAGCAACAACGGAGCCCAAACCAGATCGTCCAGCCCCAACAACCAATAAATTACGCAGGCACCAGCACACGAAGTTACAGCTTCGACACCTGCAATACCGTCGATGCCATCCATGAAATTATAAAGATTGAGCATCCAAACCAAATAGAAAGCAGCCAAAACATGTCCAATCCAACCTAGATTAAAAGTTGTGCCAAACAAGCTGACTGAAGGAAAACCGCTTAACCAGAAAAGCGCCCAAGCAGCGCCAATGAAGTGAGCCAACAAACGCCAACGGGCAGCAATATGACCGTGATCATCAAGGAACCCGATCACCGCGATCCATGACCCGGCGCCCATCAATCCCAATACCTGTGCCCATGTGGCAAAACCGAACCATGCCAGCAATGGCATCATTAGCAGGAAGGAAAAGACGATAGCGACACCTCCTCCGCGTGGAGTGGGAACCGTATGCGAGCTACGTGTATTCGGTACGTCGATCAGGCTATTTTTCAAGGCATAACGACGTAACGCCCCCGTCAATACCAGGGAAAGACAAATCACAACACAAAGAGCCAACCAGAAATAACCGGTAGATAGAGGAACATTTTCCATTATAGGGACACCGCATACCGTAAGTTTAGAGCGATTTGAATTTCCGACCTGCCTCAAACAATGCTTGTTGAGGGGAGACGACAGGCGTCCACCCCAGAGCACTGCGTGATTTAGACGAGTCAATCACCAACGAACCACAGAGTTGCCAGTACATAGCACGCCGACCCAAAATCGTCGCAACGACTAATAACAAAAACCGAGGTATCGGAACCAAGCGTACCTTCCTATCCATTCCGTTGGCTAATAAGGTGACTATCTCACCGATTGATAAATCTATGCCGTCAGAAACCAGGAACACACTATTGGCTGCTGCTGGGTGACTCACACAGACTCGTATAAAGTCAACAAGATTTTCCAAGGCTATCATACTGCGGCAATTCTTTATCGTTGCGAACGGTAATGGCAACCCAGCAGACACTGCCTTCAACATTCTCTGAAAGTTACCCGGCGCTTGTGCCGCATAGACTAGAGGTGGCCTTATTATCACGAGCTCCATCAAAGAGCCTCGAGTTAATGCGACGAGCTTCTCTTCGGCCTCCGCCTTTGTTTCCGCATAATCGGCATGCGGAGCTTTAGGAGATGACTCATCAAACGCCCCCCCAGTTGTATACAATCCATTAACACCAATAGAGCTAATAAAAATAAATCGCTTTACATTGGCTTCAAGTGCCTGCTCAGCCAAACGAAGAGTGCCCTCTACATTGACCTCCCTGAAACCACGCTGCGCAACACTCCTTGGTTCACCCAGGTTATGAGCCTTACCTGCCAAATGAATAACCACATCAACACCCTGTAAAAGCGGCTTCCAATCTGCTTCAGCACTCAAAGAGGGAGCCAAGCAAAAACCCGGGATTGACTCCTCGAAACTTCTAGAACAACAGATGAGCTGATCGTACTCAGAACTCAGTACTTTTGCCAATTCCCGTCCTACAAATCCATTTGCACCTGTAAGAAGAATCTTCATATATTGTCTGATCCGATTAGATTGGCAACATTATTGAAAAATTTATCTAGCGCCTGCTGCTCGGAATAATTTTCACGAAACACCGCAAGAGAACGACCGCGGAAAGGACCAAGATCAATATTACAAATCATCGTTATCAAATCAGCCAATGCTTGAGAGTCTGCGGGCTTGCATTGCCAGCCAACTCCGGCCTCCCGAACGACCCTTGAAATTTCGGCGTCATCATCCATAACAGCCAGGAGCAATTTATCTGCGGCCATAGAAAAATATGCTTTACTGGGAACGCCCAAACCAAGCATTCCCTCCTCAAGAGTAATCAACGCCACATCACATGCGGCAAGCCCCAGATTTTTGTCTTTCAGGGGAACAGAACCCACATAAGCAACATTTTTATCGGGATTTCTTTTGATAAAATCGTTTACTTTCGAAACCAACGCCCCGTCACCGATGAATAAAAAAGCAGCTCGCTCGTCCTCCACCAAGGAAATTGATTCAAGAATATTCTCAATCCCTTGCACTCGACCAATATTGCCAAAAAACTGGAATACAACTTTACCCTGCCAACCTAATTCATTTAAGAATGGAGCATCTTGCCGAGAAAGAGGAAACACTTCCGTCTCATCCGCCCAATTAGGGACAAACACGACTTTGTCAACGCGCTCTACTTTTTGACACACCAACTCCCTCATATCACGACCAATCACAATCAACAGATCTGCAGAATTGTAAATAGCAGAAAACAGCCGACTGAATACCGGATAAACAGGGTTGGATACCTTTACTATCCCAGCTGGGACAAGACTCTCAGGGAAAACATCATGAACGAGCACTCCCCACTTAAAACCTTTAATGAACTTTAAAAGCGGGAGAACCATTAAAAGCAACGCCGGGTTCGTACCACTTAATACGACGTCATTTTTTTTCACTTGCCGAACAATATGCCAGCAGAACCCGGCAATCTGAAAAAGCTGACCAAACAGCCTAGAAAGCAATTTGTTTTTGTCAAATTTCGGAGATGAAAAGGAAACTTCTCTTACCGTAAACTCGTCAAAATTTGTTGACACCCGATTATCACTTGGATAAATAACCGAAACATTACCAAGCTCAACCCCTATCTTTCTTATAATTCCTGACCAATAAAAACCGGTAGAGTTTTGCCCTGCATCAACGTACTCTGAAACAACAAAAACGTTTGCCATCAATACATCTCGCTTCGATCAGTATTTTTTCCACACTACACGCATCACATAATCACGGTAGCTATGGATTATTCTTACCACTTTCTCCGAGACGTTAGGCATACTGTAATCTTGAACCAGGCGCAACGTGCGTTGCTCACCTCGTGCTTGTACCTGCAGTAAATGCAGACCTTGCATGACCCTCTCAACCTCTAGTCCAACCATCATGACCGCGGCTTCCTCCATACCCTCCGGGCGCTCATGCGCCTCTCTGATATTCAAAGCAGGAAAGTTCAAGATTGATGACTCTTCGTTAATTGTACCACTGTCCGAAAGCACTGCTTTAGATTCAAGCTGCAACTTATTATAATCTTTAAAACCCAACGGCTTAAGCAGACGTACGTTTTTATGAAACTTTACCCCCATCGCATCAACACGCTTCTGCGTCCGTGGATGCGTTGACACAATCACTGGCAAGCCAAATGTTTCAGCGGTTGAGTTTAACACGTCTACCAACTTCAAGAAGTTGGTATCGGAATCGATATTTTCTTCTCGGTGAGCACTCACTACAAAAAACTCGCCAGGAACAAGTTTCAGGCGCTCAAGAACGTCAGAAGCATCAATACCATCACGATAGTAATTAAGAACTTCGAACATCGGGCTACCGGTCTTTATAACCATATCCGGAGACAAACCCTCACGCAGCAAATAATCACGCGCGATTGTGCTATAAGTTAAATTAATATCAGCTGTATGGTCCACAATACGTCGATTGATTTCCTCTGGTACACGCATATCAAAACAGCGGTTACCGGCTTCCATGTGAAAGGTCGGAATCTTGCGACGCTTGGCAGGAATCACCGCCATACAGCTATTTGTATCACCCAGAACAAGAAGAGCTTCAGGCTTTACTTCAGCAAGCACACGGTCGACGCTGATGATCACGTTGCCAATAGTTTCTGCTCCGGTAGATCCCGCAGCGTTCAGAAAGTGATCGGGCTTACGGATTCCGAGATCCTGAAAGAAAATCTCATTTAATTCATAATCGTAATTTTGTCCCGTGTGCACCAAAATATGCTCACAATCTCTATCCAGCGCGGCCATAACACGTGATAGGCGAATGATTTCGGGACGGGTTCCCACTACAGTTACGACTTTCAATTTTTTCATGTTTAAACATCACATTTTATAAATAGGTGAAAAAACGATAGAAAATTCTAATCTACAACCGTCTTTAGCGCCATCCATCAGCGGAATTTGCTCCAGCTTGTCAGGCAACAAAGGCTTCGATTGCCGCCTAGATTTAGCGTTAGAGCTAAACGGCATATGAAATTTTATTGCATCTACTGGATAGCAATATTGCAGAATTGGCAACTCAGTTCACCTGCCTTGACTCAGCTACCAAACAGCACAATATAAAGGAGAGCATTTTAGACGACATACGCACATCAAGAAGCCTTGCCAAAAAATGAGCCTCTCATCCCATTACGTCAATGACGCTAAAATACGCTGCCCACCCTTTTCAACGAATTCGGGCAGCGCTTTCAATGATCACACTTCAGAGCTAACCGGCCGCGCATAGGTATCAGGGGCCTGACGATCAAAAATCTCATTAGCCCAAAGCATAACAATCATTTCGTCATCTCCGACATTGGTAATGTCGTGCGTCCACCCTGTCACTGTCTCCACAATTTCTGGCTGTTCGCCGGCAGTGAAAAGCTCATAGTACTCACCGGACAAAATATGCTGAAAACGGAAGCAAGCCTTTCCTCTAATAACCAAAAATTTTTCGGTTTTCGAATGATGGTAATGCCCGCCACGAGTCACACCAGGGTGTGCAGTAAAGTAGGAAAACTGCCCGCTGTCACTTGTCTTTAGCATCTCTACAAATGTACCGCGAGGATCCCCATACTTAGGCACAGAGTATTTGAACAGGTCTGGAGGTATATAGCTTACATACGTTGAGTAAAGAGCACGAACGAGCCCTGTCCCAACTGCTTCCGTTATAAGGCTTGAGCGACTATCACGAAATGCTCGTAGTTGGTCGGCTAATGCCCCTACACTGATACTGTACTGCGGTTCAACTCGAACAAATGTCTCACCGGACAAGTGCCCGTCCATAACGCTGATAAACCGAGCAACAACATCGTCAATATAAACAAGATTAATGACCGCCAGAGGATCATTAATCTTTATCGGAAGATCGTGGACAATGTTGTGGCAGAATGTGGCGACTGCAGAATTGTAGTTGGGCCGAGCCCACTTCCCAAAAACGTTCGGCAAACGAAACAAATACACGGGAGAATTAGACTGCTCAGCCAGTTCAAGCAAAGCATTTTCGGCGCCTCGTTTGCTAATGCCATACTCATTATCCAGCTCCGCCTGGCTGGATGAAGTGTAAAGCACCGGGATCGACTTTCCACTCGCGGCGACAGCTTCACACAAAGCCTTGGTCAGATCAGTGTTACCAGCTTTGAACTCCTTCGGGTTCTGAGGCCTGTTCACACCAGCGAGATGGAATATGAAATCCACAGTGCTCACCAACTGGGGAAGCTGTGAAATGCTGTCCTCTCGAGTGAAAGGCACCAGCTCCACATCCGCCCGCTCCCTCAGGTGCGCAATGAGGTTCTTACCTACAAAACCGTTAGAACCGGTGATCAATACTTTCATCGATCACTCCTCCGGCGTTGCATGCTCGCCACGCTGGATGGCTTGCATGAAAGTCAGTTTTAACAACAACTGCTTCATGCCTTCAACATCCAGGCGTTCGGTATTATGGGAGTTGTAATCTTCTGTTCTTGAAATCTTCTCTTCACCCTGCTCGACGAATTTTGAGTAATTCAAATCGCGCAAGTCTGGCGGCACGCGGTAGTACTCGCCACGGTCCTCGGCACACGCCATTTCTTCCCGACTTAAAAGCGCCTCAAACAGCTTTTCACCGTGGCGAGTACCAATCACCTGAATAGGATGATCAGGCTTCTTCAGCATCTGGGTCAGCGCCTTGGCCAAAACCTCAACCGTTGCAGCAGGAGCTTTCTGCACGAAGAGGTCGCCGTTGCTGCCGTGCTCGAAGGCATACAGCACCAGATCGACCGCATCACTAAGCGTCATCATGAAACGGGTCATGTTCGGATCGGTCAACGTCAATGGCTTACCGTCGCGAATTTGTTGAATAAGCAAGGGAATGACCGATCCCCGGGACGCCATCACATTTCCGTAACGAGTCCCGCAAATCACGGTTTTATCGTCATCAGCATTACGCGATTTTGCGACCATGACCTTTTCCATCATCGCCTTGGATATACCCATAGCGTTGATTGGGTAAACCGCTTTATCGGTACTCAGGCAAACAACCCGCTTGACCTCGTTCTGGATAGCTGCTTCGAGCAGGTTTTCCGTACCTATCACGTTGGTTTTGACAGCTTCCATAGGGTGGAATTCGCAAGATGGGACCTGCTTCAGAGCCGCCGCATGAAAAATGTAGTCAACACCTCGGGTAGCATTCAAGACGCTTTGATAGTCGCGCACATCGCCAATATAGAATTTTAGCTTTGAACTGGCGTAATGCTTACGCATGTCGTCCTGCTTCTTTTCATCGCGACTGAAAATCCGGATTTCAGCAATGTCAGAGTCGAGGAAACGCTTCAGCACCGCGTTGCCAAAAGAACCGGTACCGCCAGTGATCAACAGTTTTTTACCGCTAAAAATAGTCAACTATATTTCTCCATAAAATCTACAATTTTTCGACCGGCGGCGGCGCTAGACTTGCGTTCCAAGGTCCAAACTCTACCACATGCCGCCTTCTGTAACAAAAGCTGCTGGTCTCGATTATCCACCGTTTGCAGGGCTGCGCTGATCCCCGAAATCGAAAAATCTTCGATCACATTCAAAAATAAAATACTCACTCGGTGTTCCACTCAACCAGGTGGTCAAAACCAGGACGCCCTCCCCCATAAGGGTAGGCCTGGAAAAATGGCTCGAATGTAAGACCGAGCGGCAACGCCCATGGCGTCACGTTGAGCAGGGGCCGTGGTAACCGACTCCAGGCCAGACATACTTGCTGCTCAGCAGTGGCCGGAGCGGTTTCACAATCACGGCAACCGTAGACTTTACGGATACGTTTGATCACCCGAATCCTAAATGTCCTACACACCCAATATTTGAATTATTTCTTAACAACTTGATTCGCGAATCGATAACACTAGCAACAAGGGCCCATAATACGTAGCAATACAAACACTAATCATAAAAGCCCCATCTAGAACGCAAATACAGAATCGCATTGCTTCTCCGCCACTATCATTTGACATTCCGTTCTATATGAGCGTCGAGAGCCTCATAAAATCTTCGTTCTCCATCTCCACCATAAGTACCCAAAGCTTCGGAAATCACATTTTGATAAGGCACATATGAGACAAAAGCAGGATCCAACAAAAATCTCGCCAAAACCGATAACGAAATAAGCATGAGGGCAAAGAACGAAACCAGCATGGGAGCCAAGGTTTCCAATACAAACCCGCGCCTTACAAAACAAAATGAAATATAAACAGCCTGAATTAAAACCGTGATAACTTGGTATCTATTCCAAAAAACAGGCAAGAACCACATACCAACTTGAAAGGCAAGCAGTATAAGCGTACTCCAGCTGGCAAGATTCAGCAGAACTGATTCAATTCGATCCCTAAACAAGCAAATCATAAAAAAAACATTTAACGCCACATAAAACAAAGAACCGATAGATATCTCAGATTGAGCAGATCTTTCAGAATAAAACAACAGTTTTTCAGAGAAAGGAATATAAGAGAAGAGTCCCGAATCTAACAAAAACTGAAAGCTCAAACCAAAAACAACACCGACCAACAAGATCAGAAAAGCCATGCGCGCCTTTAATTTAATCTCCGACAACAGCAATAAAGGCATAAAAGCAAGCGAAAAGGTATGAAAGCCAACAGACAAGCAAGTGTAAAGTATGGATTTAAACTTATCCTTTTCAAGCCAAAACAATACCGCAAGCAACACCAATGAAATCGAAAGCGAAAACCTTATCGTTGCCATATTTGTTGCCAAGTACGTCCAACAAAAGCAAATAGCTCCAACACCAGAAAACCCTGCGCCAAAATACCTGCAAAACCTGTAAAGAATAGCGCCATTAAAAACAGACACCAAAAACAGGAACACCTGAAAGCTTATAACCTGGCTGCATATAAATGTGATGGCCAAATATAGCGGTTCCAATGACGACTCATGAGCAAATGCAAAAAAATTAGAAAACTCAATACTCTCGTAGTCCTGCTTGTATATAAGCCAATCATTACCAGTTTCAAACCTGAGACCAGAAAACAAAACAAACAATAACAACGCACAAAAATCCAGAGCCCGACTATCCCGGCTATCCTGGTCCAGGCTTATAGACATGAAAAACAAAATCCACAACGTCAAGCTTACTGAAAAATATGCAATCACTTCACTCGCTCCGCCTTGCACTTGACAATAATAGACATCGAAAAACAAAATAAAAAATAGAGCAAATTAACAAGCCACACCATCAATTCAAGCCCTATAGACAAAGCCGCATTACTCCAATAAACAGCAACAAGAAGCATGACAAGCAAAACAGCAGCCCCAATCATAAAATCCTTCTCGCGACCAAAATATAAATAAACAAGATTTAAGGAATTCTGCATATACAAGATAAAATAAAATACTGAAAAACCAACTATCAGAGAATAGTAGGCCGAGTATTTACTACCTAAAAAAATATCAATGAACAACTTCGACAGAGCACTATCAAAGACAATAAACAAAAACGAAGCTGCAACACCTAAAGATGTAACAAACATCGATCTATTCAGAAACACGATGACCCCCTTCAAGCCAAGCGAGGACGCTCGCGCAAAAACCACACTGTTAACGGCCCCAAACAGCAGCGTCCCTCCCACAACGATAGTTAATATGTTTGAATAAACCGCTAAATCTTCTACTTTGCCACTCGACAAAAAGTACCTTGGAAGGTTGATGCATACAGCAGCAATCAATGCGCCCGCCCCCAAGAAGAACCCTGAGAAATATTGACGCGAAAAGCCTAATGATAGAAGCTCCCGGCAACGAATGATTTTTGCAATCGAATACAATACATTTATCAACGCCAGCAGTGAGACAACCACCAAAATATCAGCAGAAAAGTATAGCCCGAGCCATCCGCACATAAATTGCAATAAAAATCTGATTAAGGACTGGGTGAAAACCATTCCCATACGAGCTTGCCTAATCAAATCAAAGAAAAATGGCTCGTATAAAAAATCCCCCACTCGGTATAATGCAAACACAATAACGATCGGCTCTTTTAAAACCCATGCAGCCGCAGCAGACAAAAGCAATAAAGGAGCAAGCAACAACACTCTCATCGACAAGGCCGACTGTAGCGACATCCGGCCTGAGAGAATAGAAAGTCCATGCTGCATTGAAAAAAACAACTGCAGGGGAGCGCAAACTGCTAATGCCAGCCCTAAAGCAGCTGAATCCTCAAAGCTACCGGCTCGTGCATAAACCAGGACCAACAAAACCGGAGGCGCACTAAACAGAATATTAGATAGCAGAGATAATAATATTTTATTCATAGGTGCACGATGATATTGTTCTCGATGAACGCAGCCGGACCGTCTACAGACCGATCGACGTAGCTTTCCGCAGCCAGATGCAGCACAGCATCTGGCTGAAGCTCACGGAATACCCGCTCGACTTCGGTACGGTCGCAGATGTTCAGCTGCTCGAAGGCAAAGCACTCGCTGTCGTTGACTGCAACCAGTGATTCGAGGTTGCCGCTATAGGTCAGCTTGTCGAGATTGACCACGCTATCGCTGGTGTTGCAAATGATGTGAGGAATGACGACAGATCCATTAAATGCAGCTCCACCTGTAACTAAAATTCTCATCTACATTTTTCTTTATCGTTGCTTGTTTATCTGACATATCAACTGCCCCCCCTTACCTGGCTCGGGTAAACAGCAGCTACGAACCTTCCTCTACTCTTTTACTTGCTGGATAGCATTTCGACTAATTGTTGATTGGCCCGCAGTTCGCCATGCACGATGCACCCTTCTGACGATCGCGCACGCATTAGCGTAACAAAATTCACTACGCCTTTATGGTTCACATGGGCCGAATAGCCGCCCATGGTATGGACTTGTGCTCGGATGTCATAGCGTTGTTTGTGCAGTTCCACGTAACCACCACGCTGGCCGTAGGCTTGAATGGCCCGGCCCAGTGTGCGTTAGGCTCGGTAACCGACGAAGAGAACATTGTGTCGCAGGTCGTGCAGCATGGCTATCAGATAGTTGACGATTCGACCGCTGCGACACATTCCGTTCCCTGCATTGACGATGGCCGGACGAGCGGCTGCCATCAGATAGCGAACCATCTTCAAATGTGCTTGATGGCTATCGACGGTTGGCAGTTGCTCGAAGCCCTGCTGGGAACGGCCTTGCTTGACCCACTTTGGCACCTCTTTATCCCAAAAGGGTTTAGGACGTGCTGAATTCGGACATGGGTGGCGATCAGTTCCTTGACCGTATCCAGGTGAAATTCGATGGACCGACGATCGACGCAGGATCTGCCTTTAGCCGAGGTTTCCGCGCCCTGGAACGGCCGCAGTCGATCAAAGGGGCGGGCATCAACGGAGTGGGTGGCAGGCGCCAATCCTTGGCGTGACCATTGAAGCCGACGTCGCGTGGTGGACTGGGCGTTTTCATCGAGGCCCGCTACCGACCTGGTAATCAAGACCTTGGACATGGCCTATAAGCAGCGTGGCCTGCCTCAGAACGTGCTCTTTCACTCAGACCAAGGTTGCCAATATGTCAGCGACTCTGGTGCTATCGCTTCAAGCAGAGCATGAGCCGACGCGGGAACTGCCATATCAATTCAACGACGGGCTTGCGCCCGCTGTTACCGAGGAAAAGCTTAACGCAGAGCCCGGGATTAGTTGACCAATACATCTTGATTGATAGGCATATTGTATATTCGGAGCGAGTTACCCGCGTATAAATGGATATCTATAGTTTGAAAATTCACCATAGCTATACAAGCTCGTTCCCGACTAGGATCAAAGCACTCTTACTTCTCCCCCCCCAAAGCCGCCTTTGAGGTTCCCTCGGGTTTTCGCCTTCCAAAGGGCGGTGGTTGTGCTACTCTTTTCGCCGCTTGTTGCTCAGGGCTCCAGTCACTGAGCAACTGACAGGGGGAGCGATAGTCCAAGGTCGAATGCAGACGCTTGCGGTTGTAGAAAACCTCAATGTACTCGAAGGCCACGGCCCGCACTCCATCGCTCGTCTGGAATCCAGGCGTATCTACTAGGTCGGCGATCGAGATTAAAATCTTTGCAAATGAAAAATCGAGGAATTATTTCCGTCTTTCTTCTCGCGGCCATTCTGTGGTTTTGCACTGTTACATTAAGTGCCACGGAGACAGTGAAAGTTGAGAGTGTTTCTATCGAAAATGCCAACACACCGCTTGGCATTGACACTCCGACCCCAAAATTCAGCTGGGTGATTGCATCGAACGAGCGTAACCAGAAACAGACCTTCTATCAAATCCGAGTTGCATCAAGTCCGGAGAAACTCCGTGACGCGGATGTTTGGGATAGTGGCAAGATCGCCGACGAGCAATCGCAATTTGTTCCGTATCACGGTGCCCCCCTACGTTCACGTACAAGGTATTTTTGGACGGTCCGCGTCTGGGATGCTCATGGCCGGCCATCTGCCTGGAGCAAACCTTCCTGGTGGGAAATGGGATTGTTGACCGCTTCCGATTGGAAAGCCCAATGGATCGGCCGTGGTGGCGAGGTGCCCGTGCCCCCAGACATTATCAAATCGCAACTTCCCGCCGCTGAGGCCCGACTCAAGCCAGGTGAAACTCAAGGTCAGAGTTTCACTACCGATCATGCTATCGCGTCAGTCAGTGCAGAGGTTCCGACCTTCAATACTAAAAACTCCAGCTTTACCCTCTCGTTAAGAAAAAACGGGCCCCATGGTGAACTGGTGGCCAAAGGGCGCGTCCAGAACCACCCGGATAATGAATGGGCAACCCTGAAGCTCGACAGCCCCCTCCCACCTGGAAAATATTATCTCGAACAATCCGAGTTAGTCGGTGACGCGGGATGGTACACATATCCTGACAGCACTTATGCGTTTGGAGAATCCTACGCCAATGCGCTGGAAATATCAGGAGACCATAAGACAAAATGGGAAGTCAGTGGTACGCGAGAACCCGATGGACTGACATCCCAATTACGCCGACACTTTTCTGCCAGCAAAGAAATTAAACAAGCCAGGCTGTATATCACTGCCCTCGGGCTGTATCGAGCTCAAATTAATGGCCAAACTGTAAGTACCGACTATTTCGCACCGGGCTGGACCGACTATCGGAAACGGATTCAATACCAGACCTACGACGTGACAAAACTGATCCACGCGGGCCGAAATGCAATTGCAGTCGATTTGGGCCCCGGCTGGTACGCCGGACATGTTGGATCATTAGGTCCGAACCAGTATGGCCAGTTGCCTTACTTGCTTGCACAACTCGAGCTGCAATATACGGACGGCAGCAGCGAACAGATCACTACGGATGACAGTTGGAAGAGCGCACTTGGGCCAATTGTTAATTCCGATCTGATAATGGGTGAACAATACGATGCCCGATTGAAAACGCCAGGCTGGAATTTACCCAACTACGACGATAGAAACTGGAAGCAGGTACTGCCAGGTCCAAATGTGGAAGCCGCCCTGGTTGCGCAAGTCGACCCTCCAATTCGCGTTGACCATGAAATCAAGCCCATAAAGGTTACGCAAATCAAGCCCGGCACATACATTTACGATATGGGTCAAAACATGGTGGGAGTCGTAAGATTCCGCGCACAAGGGAAGGCTGGGCAGGTTATTACGCTTCGGTACGGTGAAGTTTTAAACGCGAACGGCACGTTGTATACGGAAAACCTTCGCACTGCAAAATCAACGGATCAGTACATCATGAACGGGCGGGGAATGGAGAAATTTGAGCCCACATTCACGTTTCATGGTTTCCGATATGTCGAAGTTAGCGGGGCAACGTCCAAGCCTGAAATCGTCGGTCGTGTATTGCGGACAGCTATGCCATTGACTATCTCCTTTGTTACCAATGTGCCGATGCTGAATCAGTTGCAACAGAATATATTATGGAGTCAGCGCGGGAACTTTCTCTCGGTTCCAATGGATACACCTGCGCGAGATGAGCGCTTGGGGTGGACGGGGGACCTCGCAGCATTTGCGGGTACAGCCGCATACAATATGCATACGTTATCCTTCCTGGAAAAATGGCTGACCGATCTTCGTGATACTCAATCGCCAAACGGGGTTTTTGCCGAGGTTGCACCTACTCTTCAGGGTATCAGAAACGCTGACGCTGGCTGGGGTGACGCCGGTGTATCTGTGCCTTGGACCTTGTATGAGCGATATGGAGACCTGCGCATACTCGAGCAAAACTTCAATGCAATGGACAGTTGGCTTTCGTATCTTGAAAAAAATAGTACTGACTATCTTCGTCCCAGTAGCGGGTACGGTGACTGGATGAACGTGAATGATGAGACGCCAAAAGATCTAATTGCGACAGCATTCTTCGCGGACAGCGCCCACACCCTCGAAAAAGTTGCTCGCGCGCTCAATAAGGATCCCCGCCGTTATGCGGATCTTTACGCGAATATTCGAAATGCATTTAATCGTGAGTTTGTCCTTTCAGATGGCAGATTGAAGGCTGACACGCAAACTGCCTATGCACTTGCGCTGACTATGGATCTCTTGCCGGCAGCATCACGGAAGTCTGCCGCAGATCGATTGGTTCAATTGATCAAGGACAAGAACTGGCACCTGTCCACAGGATTCCTCGGTACACCTCGTCTGCTACCCGCACTATCGGAAGCGGGTCATGCAGACGTGGCGTACCGCCTGCTGCTTCAGAATAGCTATCCATCCTGGGGCTATCAGATCAGCAAAGGAGCAACGACGATGTGGGAGCGTTGGGACGGAATTCGGCCAGATGGGAGCTTTCAAGACAAAGCGATGAATTCATTCAACCACTACGCCTACGGGTCGATTGGAGAATGGATGTACCAAAACATTGCCGGTATCCGTCCCATGGCGCCGGGATTTCGACAATTTGTCGTCAGACCTATCCCAGGGGACGAAGTACACTCGGCGAATTTCCGTTATAGATCGGGTTACGGAACGATTGCCGTGCGCTGGAAAGAAGGAAGTGATCAAGGGGAGCTTTTTGTCAGCATCCCGGTGAACACGAGCGCGGAAATCTGGGTACCAAATAGAGGTGGTAGCGTTCAAAGCGACGGCGCAAATTTCGTCCGTACCGAGCCAGGGTATTCGGTCTATGAGGCCGGTTCTGGGAACTACCGTTTTACCATTCATTGAATCGTCAGAGCTTCAGAACTCCTTTGTCCAGCCAGCCTGATCAGGCTGGCCGCATGAGTACGCTGCTGCCAGGCAAGTACCGAGCGGCCAAATCAGGTCTGGGCCATGGATTCAACCTACATCCCGAATGTGCCGGGACTTCGTCTATCTGAGCGCGGTTCTCGACATGGCCACTCAGCGGGTGCTGGCTTTACGCCTGTCAAATATCTGTAATGGCCAACTAATCCGGACACTGCGTTCAGCTTTTCCTCGGCAACAGCAGGCGGCAGCCCGTCGTTGATTTGATGTGACCGTTTCCAGTTGTAGCGTTGCATCAAAAACCGGCCAATATCCGTTCTGAGGCCGGCCAACCTCCTCATAGGCCGTGTCCAAAGCCTTGATTGCCAGGTCGGCATCGGGCTTCGTGAAAACGCCCAGCCCACCAAAAGTGCAGCCCAAGTGCAAGGCGGGAGGTGCCGATATCGCGCTGACGATGATCAACAAACTGTATGGCATCGAGCGTGAACTCAAGGGCGTCAGCGATGAACAGCGCTTTATGGGAAGTCAGGAAAAGCGCCTGTCGATCCTGGAGCAGTTGAAAAGCTGGCTGAACAAACGCAGTCGCAGGTGACACCGAAAAGTGTTTTGGGCAAGGCCGTCAATTATCTGGCCAACAACTGGAGCCGGTTGGAGCGCTATGTAGCGGCTGGGTTTCTACCCATCGACAACAACCCGGTAGAGTGTGCAATAAAACCGTTTGTAATCAGTCGCAACGCTCGGCTGTTCAGCGACACGCCCAATGGCGCGACTGCCAGGTCGAGACCGCCAAGGTCGACGGCCAGGAACCCTATACGTGGCTGCCCGCATACTGGAGAGGCTGCCACATGTTCAGTCGGAAGCGGATTGCGAAGCGTTATTGCTGTGGAATTGCTCTCCAGAGATGGCTTGAGCGCTGCGGCATGAAAAATGACACCTACACCACAACGAGCATTCAATATGCTTTGATAATCCCGCACATCCCCAATGTAAAATTTCATCCTCGGACTGACATAGCGCTTGCGCATGTCATCCTGCTTTTTCTCGTCGCGGCTGGAAGTGCGAATTTCAGTTATGTCAGTATCTAGAAATCGCATGAGCACAGCGCTGCCAATAAAACTTGCCCCCAGTATCAGTAGAGTTTTTTATCAAACACGGCCTACCCTCTTTGTTAAACAATATGAAGAATAGCCAACGACCAGAAAAAACGGGTTTTGATTTTATCGAACAATCTACGGTTACTACTGCTCAGATTACCGCCATGAATACGCCTTAATGTAACCGTGTCACTCAAATGAACGACTGAGTTACGTCTATTTGCGACAAAAGCGATCCATATATCATGACTAATCAATTTCGAATAAAAAGGGATCAGACAGGGCTTTATCTTCTTCGACAAAAGCATGGCACAGCCATAATAAGGAACGTTACGCCCGACAAAAATGTCAAATATATTCTTGTAAGAAGTACCATCCCTCGAATGATCAAAACCACTAAAAAACTTGCAAGAGTCAACATCATCGACAAATGACTCCAATGAACCCACCACCAGCATGCTACCCGAAAGTTTCATTGCAGAAATCATCTTGTCGACTCTGCCTGCAGGCCAGAGATCATCTTGATCACTTAAAAAAATATATGTACCCGTTGCCTCGCTAATTAAATTCTCAAAATTGCCGACATATCCAAGATTCGAGGTGTTTTTGATAATCCTGATTCTGTCGTCTTGAAACTCCTCAACAATGCGAATTGTGTCATCGACAGAACCATCATCACCAATCAAAACTTCGGAATCTTCCGGGATTTGCTCGAGTATTGAAACAAGCTGATCCCTAATGAATTCAGCCCCATTGTAAGTAGCCACACAAACGCTAACCGAAAACATATTTACTCCTAGTCAACACCCAAAAAAGAAACCAGAAGATCCACCCGCCGCACCCTTGGACCGACGATGCTACGCAGGCGTGGGTGACATTTAACTACCCGCCATTTCTACAGCTTTGTTATGTGGCGACAAACAACTAAATAAGTGAAAGCTCAAGCACGACTTTTCCCGATAATGACAAAATGACGAATCATCGCGATCATGAAACCAAGTACACAGCCCAGCGATAGCCCCAACAATATGATGAGACTCTTTTTGGGTTTGACAGGGCGGTCGGGTTGCTCGATTGGACCATCCTGACGATAGACAGAGACAGTCTCCGGGCTAACATGTAGATCCTTGTAAAAGCTTTGCCTGTTTTGAAGCGTTCTTAGTTGCCCAATGAAAGGATCATCAGATTTTCGCGCTTCAAGGTTCTGAATTTCCGCCTTTAGAGCTTTACTACCGCGCATATATGTCAGCTGCCCATCCATACCAGCGGAGACCTCGGCGGAAAGATTGCCCGAGATGATAGGTGGATTTTCCAGCCCAATGGCCTCGGCAACCGCTAGCGCCTCGCGCAATCGTGTGATGGAATCCTGGCGAACCCGCTTTTCAGCTTCCTGCAGCGTAGTGATCTGCTGGCCAAGATTGCGTACCCGTACTTCAGCTTCACGGGTGATATTATTGATCATTTCTTTTTCCGCTGCGTCACCCGCCCGCGCTGCAAAATCCTTCACCCACACGACGGTACTTGCAGGATCCTCACCTTTAGCGACAACGGAATAACGATCTGGCTGTTCCTTGGTTGGTAGGCCTATAGTCAATAATTTTAAAAAATCAGAGTACAGCAGATCTTGCGATCCACTGCGCTCGGACGGCGACAGTGAAGGTAGATATACTTGATTGAAGAAAGCACGTCGTAATGATTCACTCTGCAAGTTACGGGTGAACACATCGTATACATCTTTAATCGTAAATGGCGTCAGTTCTGTACCTAAAGTCCGACCATAGTTGAAATCGGCGATATCGTTCATGGTAGGTGGCTGCAGGTAAACACTCGCCTCATACACCGGCTTACTCAAAAATGCATAAGTCGCTGCTGCCAATGTTCCAACTAATGCGATGCTGAATATCAAAAGCCTCTGAGCCCATAACGCCGCAAACAGTTCAAACAGGTCAATATCATTGTTGCGCTGCGTGGATGCCGGGGTGTTCGCCATATAAAATTTCGCCTATTCATTTTAATTGTAGACAGGATGCAAGCTTTAACTCTTTCGCATCCTGTCGACACGAATCATCACAATAACCAGGCGATCCGCAGAGCTACCAGCTATTAGTAGCGACTGAAACTCTCTGACGAGCGCGGGCTGGAGCGAACGATTCGCGACCACCTCACAGGGAAGGCAAGACCAACAACTTTTGCAGGTACTGACCATAGCCAGTCTTCTTCAGTGCATCAGCTTGAGATCCCAACTGCTCAGCAGTAATCCAGCCACTGTTGTAAGCAATTTCTTCCAGACAAGCCACCTTCAACCCCTGACGCTGCTCGATGGTGTGCACAAAATGGCTGGCTTCAAGCAGCGAATCATGAGTACCGGTATCCAACCATGCAAACCCGCGTCCGAGCATTTCAACGTTGAGAGTCTTTTTTTCGAGATAGACACGGTTGACGTCAGTAATTTCCAATTCGCCACGTTCGGACGGCTTGATATTTTTTGCTATCTCGACAACCTGATTGTCAAAGAAATACAAACCCGTCACCGCGTAGCTGGATTTAGGCCTGAGCGGTTTTTCTTCAATACTCAAGGCACGGCCTGAAGAATCAAATTCCACCACGCCGAATCGCTCGGGATCGGAAACGTGATATCCGAAAACTGTCGCACCATGAGTTTGAGCATTAGCGGAACGGAGTTTGTCCGAAAAGTGCTGACCGTAAAAAATGTTATCACCCAGGATGAGGCAGCATGGATCTTTGCCGATGAACTCTTCACCTATGATGAATGCTTGCGCAAGACCATCCGGGCTTGGCTGTTCCGCGTAAGTAAGCTTGATGCCATAAAGGCTGCCATCACCCAGCAGCTTGCGGAAGCACGGTAAGTCTTCCGGGGTGGAAATGATCAGAATTTCACGCATTCCGGCAAGCATGAGCACCGACAGCGGATAAAAAATCATTGGCTTGTCATATATCGGTAGCATTTGCTTGGAAACACCGAGCGTCAACGGGTGCAACCGAGTTCCCGAACCACCGGCCAGAATGATGCCTTTACGATTTGTCGTTGTCATTTGTTCAGAACTTCCATAAGCATTCGGGTCACACCACTTTGCCAATCCGGTAAGTGCAGAGAAAAACTATCACGCAGTTTCCGGGTATTCAGCCTGGAATTCAAAGGACGGCGTGCAGGCGTCGGATACGCAGTGGTTTCTATGGGATCTACAGCTGTGACGGCGAGTTGCTCGGCATTGGCCTTGGCAAATTCGATCACATAGCTGGCATAGCCATGCCAGGAAACCTCACCACTTGCGGCCAAGTGATATAGACCTGACAGCTCCGGACGCTGGACGGCTTGCTGGATGGCCAACGCCGTCACATCTGCAATCAGGTCGGCACCCGTGGGGGCTCCGATCTGGTCTGCAATGACGTTCAGTGTTTCTCGATCCTTGGCCAGACGCAGCATGGTCTTGGCGAAGTTGTTACCGCGAGCTCCGTAGACCCAGCTTGTACGGAAAATCAGGTGCTTACATCCGGACGCAGTTATTGCCTGCTCTCCCGCCAGCTTGGTGGCGCCGTAATGATTCACGGGGGCGACAGCATCTGTCTCCCGCCAAGGGGTGGAGCCCTGCCCATTGAAAACATAATCGGTAGAATAGTGAATCAGCCATGCACCCGAGGAGGCGGCCTCTTCAGCCATGACCTGGGTTGCCAGACTGTTCACTCTGTCTGCCAAATCGGTTTCGGACTCGGCCTTGTCCACGGCAGTGTAGGCCGCCGCATTGACGATGACATCAGGTTTGACCTTGCGGATGGTGGCGCGCAAGGCATCGAGATCGGAAATATCTCCCGTCAAACCATCACTTTCACGACGGTCCAATGCGATCAGCTCACCCAAAGGCGTAAGGGAGCGTTGCAGCTCCCAGCCCACTTGACCATTTTTTCCCAACAGAAGGATTTTCATGCTTTGCTCGAGCGATCCGCGTAGTTCTGGTCGATCCACTGCTGATAGGTGCCGCTCTTGACGTGCTCTACCCACTCGGTATTGTCCAGATACCATTCAACCGTCTTGCGGATGCCGGTTTCGAAGGTTTCTTCCGGAGTCCAGCCTAGCTCGCGCTGGATTTTTCCGGCATCGATCGCGTAGCGCTGATCATGGCCAGGTCGATCTTGAACGTAGGTGATCAGACTGGCATGCGGGCGGTGCGCGGAATCTGGACGCAGTTCATCAAGCAATGTGCACAGGGCGTGAACCACTTCGATGTTTTGCTTTTCGTTGTGACCGCCGATGTTGTACGTCTCGCCAATCACGCCTTCGGTGACAACTTTGTAGAGTGCCCGGGCGTGATCCTCGACATAAAGCCAGTCACGAATCTGGTTACCTTTGCCGTAGACAGGAAGCGACTTGCCTTCCAGCGCATTGAGGATAATCAGCGGGATCAACTTCTCGGGGAAGTGGCAAGGGCCGTAGTTGTTCGAGCAATTGGTTACTAGTGTCGGCAAGCCATAGGTGCGAGCCCAGGCGCGAACCAAGTGGTCGGAACTGGCCTTGCTGGCGGAGTAAGGCGAACTTGGCTGATAGGGGGTGGTTTCAGTGAAAAGGTCTTCGGGACCTTCAAGGTCTCCATAAACTTCATCAGTCGAAATATGATGGAATCGGAAACCGGCTTTACGCGTATCGTCGAGCGCCAGCCAATAGTGACGAGCAGCTTCCAGCAAAGTATAGGTGCCGATGATATTGGTCTGGATGAATTCAGACGGACCAGAGATGGAACGATCGACATGAGACTCTGCAGCCAAGTGCATGATGGCGTCCGGTTGGTGCTCGCGCAAAACCCGATCGATCTGTTCACGGTCACAAATATCAACACGCTCGAATACATATCGCGAATCTTCGCTGACTCCTGCCAAGGACTCAAGGTTGCCCGCATAAGTGAGCTTATCGACGTTAACGACCGAATCGGTAGTGTTGGAAATGACATGACGGATAACTGCCGACCCGATAAACCCGGCGCCACCGGTTACTAGAATTTTCACGCGAAACCATACCCTTGAGTAGCTGACAGGGCCGTCAACCGAGCACTGTCTAATCCATAAACGCAAAAGCCATCATGCTTGCTGTGGCTTCTGACAGAGTCAGCCTGATGCGATGTGGGCAAATGCCACTATCGAACAAGCGCAGCATTTTACAGCTTAATGAAGGTTTTACTATTGGATATAGACAAGCTGCGACCCAACTCGACGAGCATCTTGGGTTGATCGCAATCAGACTACACGCTTGCGCGAAGATCTGAACTCTCGTCCAAAAACCCAACCCAGTATCGGTCCGATTGCCATGCCGACCAATAGCGCCAGGACCATGAGCAACGAAACTGGCAGCTGCGGTCCGGCGAACCCAAAGAACAGCAGGGAAATTGATTGCTGATTTTCGAGGATAAACGCAAGGAACGCCAGCATCAGTACTAGTACGAATACAGCGAGCAGTACACGCTTGAAGTTACGCATGAACGAACCCTTGAAGTGCTACAGACATCACACCTCTTCCTCTTCGTCCTCATTTACCCGATCTCTAAGCTCTTTTCCCGGCTTGAAATGCGGGACGAACTTACCATCGAGGCTGACGGACTGACCGGTTTTCGGATTACGCCCAACCCGCGGCGCGCGATAGTGCAAGGAGAAGCTGCCAAAGCCACGAATCTCGATACGATCCCCGGTGGCCAGACATTGGGACATTTGCTCAAGCATGGTCTTGATGGCCAACTCCACATCCTTGGATGAGAGCAGCCCTTGATGGGTGACAATTCGTTCGATCAACTCCGACTTCGTCATATTTTTCCCTTCTTTTTCAAGCAGCTAGATCAGCGCTCCAAAGGTTTTAGCACGACCGCATGATTTTGAACAGCTCGAGTTTTGCCATCTATCCCCCTCCCCCAAAATGCTTGCCCCCTGGAAGAGAGAAGCCCCTTGAGCCATCACAACCTCATCGGCAAATCACCAACAGGGTGCGCGTCAGGAAACCTGCCGGATTGAATCCGAAGGGGAAAGCATCCTCCTCTTCCTTGAGATCATCGGACCTCGCCACAACCTTGTAGCCCACCCCTTTGCACTCTTTGGCCGCACGCTTGTAACACCTGTCCCATTTCGAACCAAGCCCCGAACAATCAACCTCAATGCCACTTACCCCGCGCACTGCATGAGTTTTGGCATTGGTGGTACAACCTGCTAGAGCCAGCATTGCCACTGCGACAATCAACTTGTTCATTCACATCCTTTTGCCAGAAAGCCCACCGGGCGATCATTAGTCTCAGACTAAAGACTAGCTGCAAATAAGCGCTTGATCCGACTAAACAATCAGACATTTTTTCAGCACCTTTGGTTCACGACTCGAGCAGCTAAAGCCGGTGCAACTCACCAAATTCCAGGCACAAAAAAGGGCGACCGAAGTCGCCCTTTTTTACAGAAAATCAGAACTTAGTTCTGTTTTTCCATTTGTGCACGCAGCAGGTCACCCAGAGTGGTGGCCACAGGAGCATCAGTAGCTACTGGCTTGTCGCGCAGGCTCTGGATTGCTTCTTTCTCGTCTTCAACGTCTTTCGACTTGATCGAGAGCTGAATTACACGGCTCTTGCGGTCAACGCTGATGATCTTGGCTTCTACTTCTTCGCCTTCTTTCAGAACGTTGCGCGCGTCTTCAACGCGGTCACGGCTGATTTCGGAGGCTTTCAGAGTCGCTTCGATATCGTCGGCCAGAGTGATGATGGCGCCTTTAGCGTCAACTTCCTTCACGATGCCTTTAACGATGGCGCCTTTGTCGTTCTCTTGAACGTACTCGGAGAACGGATCGCTTTCCAGTTGCTTGATACCCAGGGAGATGCGCTCGCGCTCTGGGTCAACCGACAGGATAACGGTGTCCAGCTCGTCGCCCTTCTTGAAGCGGCGAACGGCTTCTTCGCCCACTTCGTTCCAGGAGATGTCGGACAGGTGAACCAGACCGTCGATGCCGCCGTCCAGACCAATGAAGATACCGAAATCGGTGATCGACTTGATGGTGCCGGAGATTTTATCGCCCTTGTTGAACTGGCCAGAGAAATCTTCCCATGGGTTCGATTTGCACTGCTTGATGCCCAGGGAGATACGACGACGCTCTTCGTCGATGTCCAGAACCATAACTTCCACTTCGTCGCCGACTTGTACGACTTTCGAAGGGTGGATGTTCTTGTTGGTCCAGTCCATTTCGGAAACGTGCACCAGACCTTCAACGCCTTCTTCCAGCTCAGCGAAGCAGCCGTAGTCGGTCAGGTTGGTTACACGAGCGGTAACGCGAGTGCTTTCCGGGTAACGGGCTTTGATAGCAACCCACGGATCTTCGCCCAGTTGCTTCAGGCCCAGGGAAACACGATTGCGCTCGCGATCGTACTTCAGAACCTTGACATCGATCTCGTCGCCAACGTTGACGATTTCGGAAGGATGCTTGATACGCTTCCAGGCCATGTCGGTAATGTGCAGCAGGCCATCGACGCCACCCAGATCGACGAATGCGCCGTAATCGGTGAGGTTCTTGACGATACCTTTGACTTGTTGGCCTTCCTGCAGGGATTCCAGCAGAGCTTCGCGCTCGGCGGAGTTCTCGGCTTCCAGGACACTGCGACGGGAAACGACAACGTTGTTGCGCTTCTGGTCCAGCTTGATGACCTTGAATTCCAGCTCTTTGCCTTCCAGGTGCGTGGTGTCGCGCACTGGACGGACGTCAACCAGAGAACCTGGCAGGAACGCACGGATGCCGTTAACGTCGACAGTGAAGCCGCCTTTAACCTTACCGTTGATAACGCCCTTGACCACTTCTTCGGCTGCGAAGGCTGCTTCCAGAACGATCCAGCATTCAGCGCGCTTGGCTTTTTCACGGGACAGCTTGGTTTCACCGAAACCGTCTTCAACCGAGTCCAGAGCAACGTGAACTTCGTCACCGACGTTGATGTTCAGTTCGCCAGCGTCGTTGTAGAACTGCTCCAGCGGGATCAGTGCTTCAGACTTCAGGCCAGCGTGAACGGTTACCCAGCGAGCCTGGTAATCGATATCAACGATAACACCGGTGATGATGGAGCCTGCCTGAAGGTTCAGGGTCTTTAGGCTTTCTTCAAAGAGTTCCGCAAAGCTTTCGCTCATTTTAATTCCTGTTGATGAGGGCGAAGAATACGCCCATCTCCACACCCCAGACGGTGTGGGTTAGTTTCATTTAAAAGAAGCCACCGCAGGACTATGACTGGTCCCCTGCGGCCTTCTTGGTCACCCGGCGATATCGCGAATGGCGATCTCGCTCATGATGCGTTCCAGCACCTGGTCGATGGACAATTCCGTGGAATCCAGCTGTATGGCGTCAGCCGCCGGTTTGAGCGGGGCTACCGCTCGCTGGGTGTCACGCTCATCGCGCGCACGTATCTCATCTAGCAGACTCGACAGACTAACACCCTCGACCTTGCCCTTCAACTGCAAATATCGACGGCGCGCCCGCTCCTCGGCGCTGGCAGTCAGAAAAATCTTCAGCGGCGCGTCAGGAAAAACCACTGTGCCCATGTCACGCCCATCCGCCACAAGGCCCGGCGCTTCCTGAAAAGCTCGCTGGCGCTGCAGCAGCGCCTCGCGTACAGCAGGCAGCGCAGCCACCTGGGAAGCGCCGGAACCGACGCTTTCGGTGCGAATGACATCGCTGACTTCATCACCCTCCAGGATGATGCGTTGCAACTGACCGTCTGTCGCCGCGATGAATTGCACATCCAGATGAGCGGCGAGTTTCTTCAGCAGCTCTTCATTGGTCAGGTCGACACCATGGTTATGCGCAGCGAAGGCCAGCAATCGATACAACGCACCGGAATCCAGCAGGTTCCAGCCCAGGCGTTTGGCCAGAATCCCGGCTACCGTGCCCTTGCCCGAACCGCTTGGCCCATCGATGGTGATGACCGGTGCAATGTTGTTCACGACTGTGCCTCTTGCGCCACGCGGATACCGACCTGTGCGCACAGCGCCAGGAAGTTCGGGAACGACGTCGCGACGTTGGCGCAATCATGGATGCGGATCGGGGCACTGGCGCGCAGCGAAGCAACGCTGAACGCCATGGCGATACGGTGATCACCATGACCGTGCACTTCACCGCCGCCGATCTGGCCGCCGTCGATGATGATGCCGTCCGGGGTTGGCTCGCACTTGACGCCCAGCGCCAGCAAACCATCCGCCATGACCTGGATGCGATCCGACTCCTTGACCCGCAGCTCTTCAGCGCCAGTCAACACAGTGCGCCCTTCGGCACAGGCTGCGGCGACGAACAGCACCGGGAACTCGTCGATCGCCAGCGGAACCAGCGCCTCGGGAATATCGATACCTTTGAGTTTAGCTGCACGCACGCGTAAATCCGCCACCGGCTCGCCACCCACTTCACGCTGGTTTTCCAGGGTGATGTCGGCGCCCATCAGGCGCAGGATGTCGATCACGCCGGTACGGGTCGGGTTGATGCCGACGTGCTCAAGCACCAGTTCGGAACCTTCAGCGATGGATGCGGCCACCAGGAAGAACGCCGAGGACGAAATGTCACCCGGGACTTCAATGTGGGTCGCGGTCAGTTTGCTGCCGGACTCGACCGATGCGGTCGCACCGTTGACCGTTACCGGGTAGCCGAAGCCACGAAGCATGCGCTCGGTATGGTCGCGGGTCGGAGCAGGCTCGGTAACCGTGGTCTTGCCTTCGGCATACAGGCCGGCCAACAGCAGGCAGGACTTAACCTGGGCACTGGCCATCGGCATGGTGTAGGTCAGCCCTTTGAGCTTGTTGCCACCACGAATGATCATCGGCGGACGACCTTCAGCGGCGGTTTCGATCACTGCGCCCATTTCACGCAGCGGATTGGCCACGCGATTCATCGGGCGCTTGGACAGCGACGCATCACCGGTCAGGGTGCTGTCGAAGTCCTGCGCAGCCAGAAGGCCGGACAGCAGGCGCATCGAAGTACCGGAGTTACCCAGATAGATCGGGCCCGGTGCCGGCTTCAGGCCATGCAGGCCGACGCCGTGAATGGTCACGCGACCGTGGTGCGGACCTTCGATGACCACACCCATGTCACGAAAAGCCTGCAGGGTCGCCAGGGCATCTTCACCCTCGAGGAAACCTTCGACTTCAGTGACACCTTCAGCGAGGGAGCCGAGCATGATCGAACGGTGGGAAATCGATTTGTCACCTGGTACGCGAATCCGACCGGACAGGCGGCCACCAGGTTGAGCCAGGAAAATCAGATCGTTGGAATTCATAGCGTCCACATAGGCCCTGCGGGCCAGGATTTTACTGAAATGCTCGCGGGCAACCCGGGCGCGAGTGAAAACGCCCAACAATTGGTGCCCATCCCCTGCATCGACCGCGTCGCGCAAGGCGTCGAGATCGCTGCGAAATGTATCGAGTGTGCGCAGGACAGCTTCGCGGTTGGCGAGGAAGATGTCATGCCACATGACCGGGTCGCTACCGGCGATTCTTGTGAAATCGCGGAAACCGCCCGCAGCGTAACGGAAGATCTCAAGATTTTCATTGCGCTTGGCCAGTGAGTCGACCAAACCGAACGCCAGCAAGTGCGGAAGATGGCTGGTCGCAGCCAATACTTCGTCGTGACGCTCGACCTGCATGTGCTCGACATCGGCGCCCAATTCGCGCCACAGACGGTCGACCACCGCCAGGGCAGCCGGATCGGTTTGCTCCAGCGGGGTGAGGATCACTTTGTGACGACGGAACAGCTCGGCATTGGAGGCCTCCACCCCACTCTGCTCCGAACCGGCAATCGGATGCCCCGGCACGAAGCAGGACGGCATACTGCCAAATGCTTCGGTGGCGGCACGCACCACATTGCCCTTGGCGCTGCCGACATCGGTCAGGATCGCTTGCCCCAGATCCATGCCGGCCAGACGCGCGAGCACTTTCTCCATGGCCAGAATCGGCACCGCCAGCTGAATGACGTCGGCGCCCTGACAAGCAACGCCCAGGTCTTCCTCGCAGCGATCCACAACACTCAACTCGACCGCGAGTTTGCGCGATTGCGGATCGAGATCAACCCCGACCACTTCGCGGCATATACCGCTTTCACGCAAACCCTTGGCAAACGAACCGCCGATCAACCCAAGACCGACCACCACCAGGCGACCGATCATAGGTTCAGCAGATTGCAGAGCAGTGACATCAACCACGAGCCAGAACCTTGCTCAGCGCTTCAAGGAAGCGGCTGTTTTCCGCCGGCAGACCAATGGTGATGCGCAGGTGATTCGGCATGTCGTAGTTGGCCACCGGACGCACGATCACGCCTTCATGAAGCAAGCCCTGGAACACCGGGGCCGCGACCCGACCGAGATCGACGCAGATGAAATTGCCCTTCGACGGAATCCAGCTCAGCCCCAGCTCACGGAAACCGGCTTCCAGTTGCTGCATGCCGGACTCGTTCAACTGACGGCTCTGCGCCAGATACTCTTCGTCCTTCAAAGCGGCACAGGCAGCGGCCAGGGCCAGGCTGTTGACGTTGAACGGCTGGCGCACACGGTTCAGCACGTCCGCGACTACCGCTGTGGACAAGCCATAACCCACGCGCAGCGCCGCCAAGCCGTAGGCCTTGGAGAAGGTGCGGGAAACCAGCAGGTTCGGATAGGCCGCCAGGAAGTCCAGGCCATCCGGCAGATCACTGCCTTCGGCGTACTCGATGTAAGCCTCGTCCAGCACGACCAGCACATGCTCCGGAACATCCTGCAGGAATTCGTCCAGCGCCTCGGCGTCGAACCAGGTCCCGGTCGGGTTGTTCGGGTTCGCGATGAACACCACGCGGGTATTGGCATCAATGGCCGCCAGCATGGCAGGCAGGTCATGCCCCCAATCCTTGGCCGGGACCACCTTGGCCTGTGCGCCGACAGCCTGAGTGGCAATCGGATAGACAGCGAACGCGTGCTCGCTGAACACGGCGTTCAGGCCAGGCGCCAGATAGGCACGCGCGACCAGTTCCAGAATATCGTTGGAACCATTCCCCAACGTCACCTGATTAATCTCGACACGACACTGTTCGGCCAGCAGGGTCTTGAGCGCAAAACCGTTGCCGTCCGGATAGCGGGTCAGCTCGGCCAGCGCATCGCGGATGGCCGCCAGCGCCTTGGGGCCGGGGCCCAACGGGTTTTCGTTGCTCGCCAGCTTGACGATGCTGGCTGGATCGAGATCCAGCTCACGCGCCAGTTCGTCCACAGGTTTGCCCGGAACGTAAGGCGAAAGTTGTTGCACGCCCGGCTGTGCCAGAGCGAGGAAATTGCCACTCATTTGCTACCGCCCCTTAGAGAACTGCTTTCGGGTAGGAACCCAGCACTTTGAGTGCCACTGCTTCCTGACTGATCTTTTCCAGCACACCTTTGACCAACGGGTCGCGATGATGGCCGACAAAATCGATAAAGAACACGTAGGTCCATTTACCGCTGCGCGACGGACGAGTCTCGATTCGTGTCAGGTCGATACCGTTGTCGTGGAACGGCACCAGCAACTCATGAAGCGCACCCGGTTTGTTGCTCATCGAGACGATGATCGAGGTCTTGTCGTCGCCGGTTGGCGGCACTTCCTGATTGCCGATCATGAGGAAGCGCGTGGAGTTGTCCGGGCGATCCTCGATCTTCTCGGCCAATCGGGTCAACCCGTACAGGCCGGCCGCCATGTCGCCGGCAATCGCCGCCGAGTTCCACTCACCCTTGACCCGCTTGGCCGCTTCGGCGTTGCTGGACACCGCCACGCGTTCTACATTCGGGTAATGGGCATCCAGCCACTTGCGGCACTGGGCCAGTGACTGGGCGTGGGAATAAATGCGGCTGATGCTGTCGGTCTTGGTGTTTTCACCAACCAGCAGGTGATGGTGGATGCGCAGCTCGACTTCGCCACAGATCACCATGTCGTGTTCGAGGAAGCTGTCGAGGGTGTGGTTGACCGCGCCCTCGGTGGAGTTTTCCACCGGCACCACGCCAAAGTTCACCGCCCCCGCCGCCACTTCACGGAACACCTCGTCGATCGCCGCCATCGGCTTGCTGATCACGGCGTGGCCGAAGTGCTTCATGGCCGCCGCCTGGGTGAAGGTGCCTTCAGGTCCGAGGTAAGCCACTTTCAGCGGCTGCTCGAGCGCCAGGCAGGCGGACATGATTTCGCGGAACAACCGCGCCATCTCCTCGTTGCCCAGCGGCCCCTGGTTACGCTCCATGACACGCTTGAGCACCTGAGCTTCACGCTCGGGACGATAGAACACCGGCACTTCGCCTTCGGCCAGCGAGGCCATCTTTACTCGCGCGACTTCCTGGGCGCAGCGCGCTCGCTCACTGATCAGCTCCAGGACCTTTTCGTCCAGGGCATCAATGCGCAGGCGCAGTGCCTTGAGTTCTTGCTCAGACATTAGCCGTGTTCCTTCTCGAACTCTGCCATGTACGAAACCAGCGCGTTGACGGCGTTGATGTCGACGGCGTTATAGATGGAGGCGCGCATGCCGCCCACGGAACGGTGACCCTTGAGGTTCAACAGGCCACGCTCGTCGGCACCGGCCAGGAACGGCTTGTCCAGACGATCATCAGCCAGGCGGAACGGCACGTTCATCCACGAGCGGTCCGACTTGTTGATCGGGTTGCTGTACAGGCCGCTGGCATCGATGAAGCCATACAGCGTGCGCTGCTTGACTTCGTTGAGCTTGCCGATGGCCTCTACGCCACCCTGCTCTTTCAGCCACTCGAACACCAGGCCGGACAAATACCACGCCAGGGTCGGCGGGGTGTTGTACATCGAACCGTTATCGGCCGCGATCTTGTAGTTGAGCATGGTCGGGCACAGGGAACGAGCCTTGCCCAGCAGGTCTTCGCGAACGATGTTGACGACGATACCGCTCGGGCCGATGTTTTTCTGGGCACCGGCGTAGATCATGCCGAAACGCGAAACATCGATCGGGCGCGACAGGATGTCCGAAGACATGTCGGCGACCAGCGGAACATCACCGGTTTCCGGAATCCACTGGAATTCCAGACCGCCGATGGTTTCGTTCGGCGCGTAGTGGACGTAGGCCGCGTCTTTCGACAGCTTCCACTCGTTCTGGCCGGGAATGGCGAAATAGTCGTAAGGCTTGGCGGTGCCGGCAACGTTGACGTGGCCGTAGCGCGAAGCTTCTTCGATGGCTTTCTGCGACCAGATACCGGTGTCGATATAGTCGGCCGAGCCGTTTTCCGGCAGCAGGTTCAGAGGAATCTGGGCAAATTGCTGGCTGGCGCCACCTTGCAGAAACAGCACTTTATAGTTCGAGGGGATATTCAGCAGATCACGCAGATCCTGCTCGGCCTTGGTGGCAATGGACACGAACTCATCGCTGCGATGGCTCATTTCCATGACCGACAGACCCTTGCCGTGCCAGTCGAGGAGTTCACCCTGGGCGCGCTGCAGGACAGCTTCGGGAAGCGCCGCAGGACCGGCACAGAAGTTATAGGCTCTCTTGCTCACATCCAATCTCGCTCTGATTTGGTGGTAACACGCGATAAATCACAATATCAATCGACACAGGATCCCTGCTGAAGCAGACAACCTGTGGGAGCGAGCCTGCTCGCGAATGCATCACCGCGGTGTTTCAGAGGTACCGCGGCGCCTGCTTCGCGAGCAGGCTCGCTCCCACAGGGGATATCCATGGGTGTCGAAATTTTCCGTTCGGACAAACAACAAGGGGGCGAATTTTCATCCGCCCCCTCATATCCACTTACTCTTGTGGCTCTTCGTCAGCAGCGGCGTCGAGTTGCTGGTCTTGGGCAACGTCGTCAATCACGACCTCACCGACAAATCCTTCACCCTCTTCGCCTTCCAGTTCTTCACCCTCGACTTCCGACGGCTCCTGAACCCGCTCCAGCCCGACGAGTGTTTCGTCGTTGGCCAGCTTGATCAGGGTCACGCCCTGGGTATTACGACCCAGGCTGGACACTTCGTCGACACGGGTGCGCACCAGGGTGCCCTGGTCGGAAATCAGCATGATTTCCTCGCCGTCGAGCACCTGAACCGCACCGACCAGACGGCCGTTACGCTCGTTGCTGACCATGGCGATAACGCCCTGACCGCCACGCTTGTACTCAGGGAACTCGGTGATTGCCGTGCGCTTGCCAAAACCACGCTCGGAAGCGGTGAGGATCTGGCTGCCTTCTTCCGGGATCAGCATGGAAATCAGCTTCTGGCCTTCCGGCAGGCGCATGCCGCGCACACCACGGGCGGTACGGCCCATGGCGCGAACGTCGGACTCTTTGAAGCGAGTCACCTTGCCGCCATCGGAGAACAGCATCACTTCGCGCTCGCCATCGGTGATGGCCGCGGAAATCAGCACGTCGCCCTCGTCCAGTTCCAGCGCGATCAGGCCGACGCTGCGTTGACGGCTGAAGGATTCCAGCGGGGTCTTCTTCACGGTGCCGTTGGCGGTGGCCATGAAGATGTAGTGACCTTCGGTGTATTCCTCGACCGGCAGCATGGTGGTGATGTACTCACCGTCATCCAGCGGCAACAGGTTGACCAGCGGACGACCACGGGCAGCGCGGGATGCCTCGGGAATTTCGTAGGTTTTCAGCCAGTACACCTTGCCCTTGCTGGAGAACAGCAGCAGCGTGGTGTGGCTGTTGGCAACCAGCAGGTGAGCGATATAGTCCTCATCCTTGACGCCGGTCGCCGACTTGCCTTTACCGCCACGACGCTGGGCCTGGTACGCAGCCAGCGGCTGGGTCTTGGCGTAGCCACCGTGGGAAATGGTCACGACGCGCTCTTCTTCCGGGATCATGTCACCCAGGGTCAGGTCGAGTCGGGCATCGAGAATTTCAGTACGACGCACGTCGCCGTATTCGGCGCGAATCACTTCCAGCTCTTCGCGGATCACTTCCATCAGGCGCGTGGCGCTGTTGAGGATGCGGATCAGCTCGCCGATCTGGTTGAGGATCTCTTGATACTCGGCCAGCAGTTTTTCGTGTTCCAGACCGGTCAGGCGGTGCAGACGCAGTTCCAGAATGGCTTGTGCCTGCTCTGGCGACAGGAAGTACTTGCCGTCGCGCAGACCGTATTGCGGATCGAGGTTTTCCGGACGGCACGAATCGGCGCCGGCACGCTCAACCATCGCCACCACAGCCGAGGACTCCCAAGGCGTACTGACCAGCGCTTCCTTGGCTTCCGACGGGGTTGGCGAGGCCTTGATCAGGGCGATCACCGGGTCGATGTTCGACAGGGCAACGGCTTGACCTTCAAGGATGTGACCACGCTCGCGCGCCTTGCGCAGTTCGAACACGGTACGGCGGGTAACCACTTCGCGACGGTGACGGACGAAGGCTTCCAGCAGGTCCTTGAGGTTCAGGATCCGCGGACGGCCGTCGATCAGCGCGACGATGTTGATACCGAACACCGCTTGCAGCTGGGTCTGGGCGTAGAGGTTGTTGAGGATGACCTCAGGCACTTCGCCGCGACGCAGCTCGATCACGACGCGCATACCGTCCTTGTCGGACTCGTCGCGCAGTTCGGTGATGCCTTCAAGTTTCTTCTCTTTGACCAGCTCGGCGATCTTCTCGATCAGACGCGCCTTGTTCAGCTGGTAAGGAAGTTCGGTGATGACGATCTGCTGACGGCCACCGACCTTGTCGATGTCTTCGATGATCGAGCGGGCGCGCATGTAAATGCGCCCACGACCGGTGCGGTAGGCTTCGATGATGCCGGCGCGACCGTTGATGATCGCAGCGGTCGGGAAGTCCGGACCGGGAATGTATTGCATCAATTCATCGACAGTCAGCTCGGGATTGTCGATGAGTGCCAGGCAACCGTCGATGACTTCACCGAGGTTGTGTGGCGGAATGTTGGTCGCCATGCCCACGGCAATACCGCTGGAGCCGTTGACCAACAGGTTGGGAATACGGGTCGGCATGACCGCCGGGATCATCTCGGTGCCGTCGTAGTTCGGCACCCAGTCCACGGTTTCCTTGTGCAGGTCGGCCAGCAGCTCGTGCGCCAGCTTGGTCATGCGCACTTCGGTGTATCGCATGGCCGCGGCGTTGTCGCCGTCCACCGAACCGAAGTTGCCCTGGCCGTCTACCAGCAGGTAGCGCAGGGAGAATGGCTGCGCCATCCGAACGATGGTGTCGTACACCGCGGTATCACCGTGCGGGTGATACTTACCGATCACGTCACCGACAACACGGGCAGATTTCTTGTACGGCTTGTTGAAGTCGTTGCCCAGCTCGCTCATCGCGAACAGCACACGCCGGTGCACGGGCTTCAAGCCATCGCGCGCATCCGGCAGTGCCCGCCCGACAATTACGCTCATTGCGTAGTCGAGGTAGGACTGCTTCAGCTCGTCTTCGATATTGACCGGGAGGATTTCTTTGGCCAGTTCGCCCATGAGAAGCCTGATTCCTTTTTCTGGTGAAACTTCGTCAGGACCAACGAAGCTCGTCGATACAGGCTTAGTGCCATGCACCGACTTACGACAAATCAACGAGTTATGCCATGGATCTGCGCAGTACGGGTCGCCACTTCGGGCAGCCCTGGAAACCGCCGGATGTTATCACAAGAGCCGCCACGCACCTATCCCCCAGATGCGCATGGAGAGTAGTTAGTTGACCGATGACAGGCTTGAAGGCGACGAGAGAGGCTTAGAGGCTTGATGAATGCAGATTTCAGGCTCGATTCTGGCCGATTTGTTGACTTTGCGGGCCTCTTCGCGAGCAGGCTCACTCCCACAGGGAATTTGTTAACGACGCAAATCCATTGTGGGAGCGAGCCCGCTCGCGAAGGCGCCTTGTCAAACGCCAGATATCTTTAATGCAGACGCTTGCGACACATCAACTGCGCCATCTTCGCCGTATCCGGGCGCTCGACGATGCCTTTTTCGGTGACGATCGCATCGATCAGGTCCGCTGGCGTCACATCGAACACCGGATTGAACGCTTCGACATCCGCGCCCACCCGCTTGCCACCGACCTCCAGCAACTCACGACCATCACGCTCCTCAATCGGAATGTCATCGCCACTGGCCAGGTTCATGTCGATGGTCGAACTCGGCGCCACCACCATGAAGCGCACGCCGTGGTGCATGGCATTGACGGCCAGTTGATAGGTGCCGATCTTGTTGGCCACGTCGCCATTGGCGGTGATCCGGTCAGCGCCGACGATGACCCAGGTAGGGCCCTTGGTCTTCATGATATGCGCTGCGGCGGAATCGACATTGAGGGTCACGGGGATACCTTCATTGGCCAGCTCCCACGCGGTCAACCGCGAGCCCTGCAGCCATGGGCGGGTTTCGTCGACATAGACCTGCTCGACCATGCCCTCGATGAATGCACCGCGAATCACCCCCAGCGCCGTGCCAAAGCCGCCCGTGGCCAGTGCGCCGGTGTTGCAGTGGGTCAGGATTGCCTGGGCGTTGCCCTGATGTTTGCGGATCAGGTCAACACCCAGTTGCGCCATGGTCAGGTTGGCTTCGCGATCACTTTCGTGAATGGCGATAGCCTCGGCCTCCAGCACCTCCAGCGGATCGGCATTGTCTTTCAGCCGGTCAAGCCGATCGTGCATGCGCCCCAGCGCCCAGAACAGGTTGACCGCCGTGGGACGGGAATCAGCCAGCAGCGCAAAATCCTCTTCCAGCGCCGCGTACCAGTCGCCACCTTCGGCAATCCGGGCACGGGCCGCCAGCACGATGCCATAAGCCGCACTGATACCGATGGCCGGCGCGCCACGCACCACCATCGAGCGAATGGCTTCGGCCACACCGGCTGCACTGGTGTAGGCGATCCAGGTTTCCTCGAACGGCAAAATACGCTGATCCAGCAGATGGAGAGCGCCATCACGCCAATCGATGGCCTTTACCTTTTCCGCAGCCAACAGTCGATCGCGCATCCCTCACCTCGCACTCATGAACAAAAGCCGCCGATTATAGCGATCCCCCCGCGAAGACGCTCGGGTATACTTCGCCATCCTTTACAAAAGCACTGGAACCGACCCTCGATGCCGAACACTGCCGCTGCGCTCGACCTGTTATTGCTGCCGACCTGGCTGGTACCCGTCGAACCCGCTGGTGTTGTCCTCAAAGAACATGGCGTGGGCATCCGTGACGGACGCATCGTGTTTATCGGCCCACGTTCCGCCGCCCTGAAGCTTAACGCAACCGAAACCCGCGAATTGCCCGACATGCTGCTCAGCCCCGGCCTGATCAATGCCCACGGGCATGCGGCAATGACCCTGTTCCGTGGCCTGGCCGATGACCTGCCGCTGATGACCTGGCTGGAAAACCACATCTGGCCCGCCGAAGCCAAGTGGGTCGACGAGGACTTCGTGCGTGACGGCACCGACCTTGCCATCGCCGAGCAAATAAAAGGCGGCATCACCTGTTTCTCTGACATGTATTTCTTCCCGAAGGTTGCCAGCGAGCGCGTGCACAACAGCGGCATTCGCGCGCAGATCGCGATTCCGATCCTCGACTTCCCCATTCCGGGCGCAAGCACCGCGGACGAAGCCATTCGTCAGGGCGTTGAACTGTTTGGCGATCTCAAGCACCACGAGCGCATCAAAATCACCTTCGGCCCCCATGCACCCTACACCGTAGGCGACGAAAACCTGGAAAAAATCCGGGTGATCGCCGAAGAGCTCGACGCTTCGATCCACATGCACGTGCATGAAACCGCTTTCGAAGTGCAGCAATCGGTCGAGCAGCGCGGTGAACGCCCACTCGCCCGCCTGGCGCGCCTGGGCTTGCTGGGGCCGCGCTTCCAGGCGGTTCACATGACCCAGATCAGCGATGAAGACCTGGCACTGCTGGTAGAAAGCAACAGCAATGTGATTCATTGCCCTGAGTCGAACCTGAAGCTGGCCAGCGGGTTCTGCCCGGTCGAGCGTTTGTGGCAGGCTGGGGTCAATGTCGCGGTCGGCACCGATGGCGCGGCGAGCAACAATGACCTGGACCTGCTCGGCGAAACCCGCACCGCAGCCCTGCTGGCCAAGGCTGTCGCCGGCTCGGCCACCGCACTGGATGCTCATCGCGCCTTGCGCATGGCCACCCTCAACGGCGCCCGGGCACTGGGCATCGAAGCCCAGGTCGGCTCGCTGGAAATCGGCAAAGCAGCAGACATGGTGGCTTTCGACCTCTCCGGCCTGGCCCAGCAACCGGTCTACGACCCGGTTTCGCAACTTATATACGCCACCGGCCGCGACTGTGTGAAACACCTTTGGGTTGCCGGCAAGCAACTGCTCGACGACCGTCGCCTGACACGCCTTGATGAACAGCAGCTAGGCACTGTTGCGAAGGCCTGGGGCCAGCGCATCAGCGGCCGTACCGAATCGTAAGCACCCTGGAGCACAATCCGGGGCAACAGGAATTTTCAAGTTTTTCGAGGACTTAAACCATGAGCAACGTCGACTACGCCGAAATCGCCAAATTCGAAGCCCTGGCCCATCGCTGGTGGGACCGCGAAAGCGAATTCAAACCGCTGCACGACATCAACCCGCTGCGAGTCAACTGGATTGACGAGCGGGTCAATCTGGCCGGTAAAAAAGTCCTCGACGTCGGTTGCGGCGGCGGCATTCTCAGCGAAGCCATGGCCCAGCGCGGCGCAACCGTCACGGGTATCGACATGGGTGAAGCGCCGTTGGCGGTTGCTCAATTGCATCAGCTGGAGTCGGGCGTCAACGTCGAATACCGGCAGATCACCGCCGAAGCCCTGGCCGAGGAAATGCCAGAGCAATTCGACGTGGTCACCTGCCTGGAAATGCTCGAACACGTGCCGGATCCGTCGTCGGTCATCCGCGCCTGCTTCCGCATGGTCAAGCCCGGTGGCCAGGTGTTCCTCTCCACCATCAACCGCAACCCGAAGGCGTACCTGTTCGCCATCGTCGGCGCCGAATACATCATGAAGTTGCTGCCGCGCGGCACCCACGACTTCAAGAAATTCATCCGCCCCTCCGAACTCGGCGCCTGGAGTCGCATGGCCGGCCTGACCGTCAAGGACATCATCGGCCTGACCTACAACCCGCTGACCAAGCACTACAAGCTGGCCTCCGACGTGGACGTCAACTACATGATCCAGACCCTGCGCGAGGAGTAAGCGATGTCTATCAGAGCAGTTCTTTTCGACATGGACGGCACGCTGCTCGACACCGCGCCGGACTTCATCGCGATCTGTCAGGCAATGCGTGCCGACCGTGGCTTGCCACCGATGAACGACAAGCACATCCGCGACGAGATTTCCGGTGGTGCCAAGGCAATGGTCGCAGTGACCTTCGCCATGGACCCGGAATCGCCAGGTTTCGAGGAGTTGCGCCAGGAGTTCCTGGAGCGCTACCTCGTGGGATGCGCCGTTCACAGCAAGCTGTTCGACGGCATGGCTGAATTGCTCGCCGATATCGAGAAATCCAACCTGATATGGGGCGTGGTCACCAACAAGCCGCTGCGTTTCGCCGAACCGATCATGCAGCAGCTTGGACTGGCCGAGCGGTCGGCGCTACTGATCTGCCCGGATCACGTGAAGAACAGCAAACCGGATCCAGAGCCGTTGATCCTCGCTTGCAAGATGCTCGACCTGGACCCGGCCAGCGTATTGTTCGTGGGGGATGACTTGCGCGACATCGAATCGGGCCGCGATGCCGGCACCAGGACGGCGGCAGTGACCTTTGGCTATATCCACCCGGACGATAACCCGCGTAACTGGGGTGCGGACGTGGTTGTCGATCATCCGCTGGAGTTGCGCAAGGTGCTTGATAGCGCGCTTTGCAGTTGCTGAGTTTTTGCTGAGACTGGCCCTTGTGGGAGCGAGCCTGCTCGCGAAGTACCTGAGAGCGCCACGGGGTGCCAGACTTGTCGCGTCATCGTTTACGCCCATCGTCGGAACGCCGCCCGGAGCAAGCTCGCTCCTACAGGGATAGCGCTTGACCTGAAGAATTTTTGTTGAGGTTTTTTATGTTTGATTATTCCGCCCGCCCCGACCTGCTCAATGGCCGGGTCATCCTCGTCACCGGCGCCGGTCGTGGCATCGGTGCCGCCGCAGCAAAAACCTACGCAGCCCACGGCGCAACCGTATTGCTGCTGGGCAAGACCGAAGCCAACCTGAGCCAGGTCTACGACGAAATCGAAGCCGCCGGCCATCCACAACCGGCGGTCATCCCGTTCAACCTGGAAACCGCCCTGCCCCATCAATACGATGAGCTGGCAGCGATGATCGAAAACGAATTCGGCCATCTCGACGGCTTGTTGCACAACGCTTCGATCATCGGCCCGCGCACGCCGATCGAACAGTTGTCCGGCGAAAACTTCATGCGGGTCATGCAGGTCAACGTCAACGCCATGTTCATGCTCACCAGCACATTGCTGCCGCTGCTCAAGCTGTCGCAGGATGCCTCGGTGGTGTTCACTTCCAGCAGCGTCGGCCGGAAGGGACGTGCGTATTGGGGCGCTTACGGCGTTTCCAAATTTGCCACTGAAGGCCTGATGCAAACCCTGGCTGATGAAGTCGATACCGTGGCCCCGGTACGTTCCAACAGCATCAATCCGGGCGCTACACGCACCAGCATGCGCGCCCAGGCCTACCCGGGTGAAAACCCGCTGAACAACCCGACGCCCGAGGAGATCATGCCGGTCTACCTTTACCTGATGGGCCCGGACAGCACCGGTATCAATGGCCAGGCGTTCAATGCACAGTAACGACCGTACGTCGCATTCTGGTGCCGCGCCGGCTTACCGCCGCGGCACTCGGTGGCTCTCGAATTCAGGCCAGGCACCTGTCAAACAAACGTCACAGGCAGTGCCTTTCAGGTCAAAGACGAACAACAACCAATTGATTTAAAACATATTTTATTCAGATGAACCGAATGGCACGACTTTCGCTCTAAGTTTGCTCAAACACGCAACGTGAAAGCAGACGGGGGGTGACGCTTGAGTGCCGAAGTTACTCATCTTCTACAAAGCGGATTAAACTTGTACGAAATGTCCTACGGGACTGACGGACCAGTACGACGCGCAGCCCTAAGCCGCTCTCACCCTGCTTGTAAGACAGCCTTACTGCTTAGGGGCGAACGCCTTATGAAACCACCTTCCCAGACCAACGCAATTGACTTCGATAGCGCCAAATTGCAGCGCCTGGGCTTTGGTCAGCAGCCGACCCTTCTGGAAAGGCCTGTCAGTCTTGCGCAAATGCGCCAGCAACTGGGCCTGCAGCTGCAAACCAGTCTGGAACCGCAACGCATTCTCGGGACGTTCTATCGCGAGATTCAACGATTGGTGCCGCTGGACGCCTTGATCTACCAGCACAAGAGCAGTGACCTGCGCCTGGAATTTGGCCAACGCGGCCACCACTCCATCAGCTATAGCCTCAGCCACGAAGGCGAGCATCTGGGCGAGTTGATTTTCCGTCGCAATCACCGTTTCAGCGATCAGGAACAGGGCAATCTCGAATCACTGCTGGCCGCACTGCTTTTCCCGATGCGCAACGCGCTGCTTTACCGTACCGCCACCCAAAGCGCACTGCGCGACCCGCTGACGGGCACCGGTAACCGCATCGCCATGGACCAGACGCTGCAAAGGGAAATCGAGCTGTCCCGGCGCCATCTGCAACCGTTGTCGGTGCTGATGCTGGACATCGATCACTTCAAGCAAGTCAATGACCTCTATGGTCACAGCACTGGTGATGACGTGCTCAAGGCGGTCGCTGCCTCGATCAAACACCAGCTACGCAACGTGGACATGGTGTTTCGCTATGGCGGTGAAGAGTTCCTGATACTGCTATCGAACACCTGCCGCGAGGCCGCAGCCATGGTCGGTGAACGGCTGCGGTTTGCAGTGCAGTCTGAAGAATACCTGGCCGATGCTCATACGATCTTGCTGACAGTCAGCCTCGGCTGTTCGACCCTGCTGCCCGGGGAGTCCGCAGAGAGCCTGTTGCGACGGGCGGACAGCGCGCTGTATGTGGCCAAGCGCGAAGGTCGTAACCGCCTGGAGATGGCGGGCTGATTTTTCAGTCACAACAAAAACCCAATGTGGGAGCGAGCCTGCTCGCGAATGCGGAATATCAGTGACATCCATGCCACCCGATACACCGCTTTCGCGAGCAGGCTCGCTCCCACAGTTGTTTTTCAAGCAGCGATTGAATCAGCCTTCGGCCAGTGCCATTCGTTCACGAACCACTGGCGCCCGCTCTGCGTGCTCCAATTGCATGCAACGCTCAAGAAACAGGTACATGTAGTCGTAGCTCTTGCAAATGGCCTGGCGTAACTCCACCTGCAAGGATTTGCTCGGGTTGGTGCCCGCCAGGGTGCAGATGATTTCCAGGGCTTCCCATGGATGGGCATCGTCGTACTGGGCATGCATCTTCAGCCACTTCATTGCCCGCTTGCGATCTTCCTCGGGGAACGAGGCGGCATAGATACCGCTGGAACAAACGACCGCCGACCATTCCCCGGTCGCCCCTTCGATGGCGTAGTTGGTGGCGGCAATCGCCACGATCAGCGAATCGGCTGAACTGGTGTGCCAACACCAATGGCTCAAGGCGTGAAGCTCCGGCGCAACCTGCTGTGCCTGCAGGTCTTCCAGGCTGACACCGTGCGCGCGACTCCAGTGCACCCAGTAATCGGCGTGGTTCAACTCCACGCGGATATTACGCATCAGCCAGCGACGGGCCATGTCTTCGCCGGGATGACGGGCAAAGCGGGTCTTGGTCAGGTTTTGTGCCATATACAACGCGAACTGTTCGACCACCGGCCAGCCACCGATCAGGTATTGGCGCATGGTCTTCGCACTGAGTCTGTTGTCTCGCATGCGTTGGTACAGTTCGTGTTCGACAACCCGGCGCTTGCTCTCGCTGCAATCCTGCATCAGGCGCTGGGCCCAGGCAGGGTAACTTGCAGCTTCCATGAGCGGTCCGGTTCGGTTGAATGTGTCGATCACTGTCGAGCTCCTTTTGATTGTGATTGTAAGACCGGCAGGAATTTCAACGGAACGTGCCCGGCGCCTTGAACAATATCGGTTGGGGCCTGGCAGGACGACTCAGCAAGCTATCGCTGGTAAACAGATGCGGGCGTTCAATCACATACCCTTGAGCGTAATCCACCCCGATCTCGAGCAATGCCTGTTCGATCTGGGGCGATTCGACAAACTCGGCAATCGTGCGCTTACCCATGACATGACCGATATGGTTGATCACTTCGACCATGGCTCGGTTAATCGGGTCGTCCAGCATATCCTTTACGAAACTCCCGTCGATCTTCAGGAAGTCTACAGGCAAATGTTTCAGATACGCGAATGAGGACATTCCGGCACAAAAGTCATCCAATGAAAAATGGCATCCTAAGCCTTTGAGTTCATTAATGAATCGGATGGCGCTGCCAAGATTTGAAATAGCACTGGTCTCGGTAATTTCAAAACAAATCATTTCAGGCGGAATCGAATACGACACAAACTGTTCGCGCAGGAAGTCCAGGAACGCCTCATCCCCGATCGTCGTTCCTGACAGATTGATCGCACACATGGCCAATGGTCCATGGTCTTGCTCGGCTCGGCATTGGGCAATGATCTTGAACACGTTCTGCACAACCCAACGATCAAGCGAGCTCATCAGGCCATAACGCTCGGCAGCCGGAATGAAACTGTTGGGCAAGATCATCCGCCCGGCTTCATCATGCAATCGCAGCAGAATTTCAATGTGCCCGCCGTCCTGACCGATATGACCCAAGGGGGCGATTTCCTGGGAGTACAGGCAAAAGCGGTCCTCCTCCAGCGCCATGTGCAAACGCTGCACCCACGCCATTTCGCCGAAGCGCAGGGACAACTCCGAGTCATCCGGATGATAGACCTGGACCCGGTTGCGGCCCTTTTCCTTGGCCATGTAGCACGCCATGTCCGCAGCACGCAGCGAGGATTCGAGCGTCGTCGGATTCTGTGCGACATGGACCAGCCCGATACTGACAGTGGTGACGAAAGGCCGGCCCTTCCAGACAAAATGCAGATTCTGCACAGTCTGGCGCAGGCACTCGGCAATTTTTTCCGCCGCTTCCGGTGCGCAGTTCTCCAGCAGGATGCCGAACTCGTCGCCGCCAAGGCGCGCCAGGGTATCGCCTTCTCGCAGCCCGGATTGCAACAAGGCACAGATATGCCGCAACAGTTCATCGCCCGCCGCGTGGCCGCACGTATCGTTGACCAATTTGAATTGATCCAGATCGAGGAACATCAGGGCATGGCGACCCGAGTAGCGGGTCAGGTTGTGCAGCGCCTGTTCCAGGCGATATTCGAATTCGCGGCGGTTGGCGAGACCGGTCAAGGCATCGTGGGTCGCCTGCCACGACAGATTGGCGATGTATTGCCGCTCCTGGGTCATGTCATGCAGCACCAGCACCGTCCCGCTGACTTTACCGGCATTGCGGATTGGCGCGCCCACCAACGTGACCGACACCGTGCTGCCGTCCAGGCGTTGAATCAGCTTGGAGTGCTCACTGCCGCCACTGAGCTGGCCGCTGAGAATATGCTCGATCAGGGTGAAACCATCGGTCTGCGCATTTTCATCCAGCAGGTTGAACAGCGCCGCCAGTGGCAATCCTGTTGCCTGCTCGGCCTTCCAGTGGGTCAACGCCTCGGCCGCCGGATTCATGTAGGCAATCGCACCGGAAACATCCGTAGTGATCACGCCGTCACCAATTGATTGCAAGGTGATCTGTGCCCGCTCCTTCTCCAGTTGCAGCGCATCGGCGAAGGCGTGGCGCTGCTTGAGCAGCTTGTGAGTGCGCATCAAGGCCAATGCAATCAGGCCCAGGGCGGTCGCCAGATTCGTCACCAACAACAGACGCAGGATCACCCGCGACCCTTCACCCAGAGCATCGCTGAAGGCTTTCGCCGCCGGTGTCACACCGTCGTTGATGGCGAAAACCTGCTCCTTCCAGCGCTGCACATCCGCACCCGAGGCCGGGCCGGAGGCGATGTGCCGATGCATGTCCCGCGCAACGCCGTCGAGCTGGACCAGATAGGCATCACCCACGGTCCAGAGGTTGATGGCTTTTTCGAGGTAACTGAAGTGACGAAAGTTGAGATACAGCCAAATCAGGCTGGAAACGTCGTCCGGATGGTTGCCGCCCTTGAGGATCGCCACCCGTGCGGCCTCGATGTTCGGCGGCTGATTATCCAGCGCCACACGCAGCTCATGCCCGCCCTGAGGCACGGAAATGGCGTTCTGGTATTTATGAAAAATCGCTTCGTCGCCGCTGTCGGCGTAGAGATTGAGGTAAAAAATGGCGTCTTTCTGGCCCTTGGACCAGAGGCTTTCGCCGGCAACATAGCCGCGAACCGCCGACAGCACATATAGGCTAACGCCGCCCAACAAGGCTTGAAACAACACAACGGCGATAAATGGCCAGACGATGCCCAACAACCGTGGCGTTCCGAGAGTCCGCGTTTGATTCATGAGGTCCCTTGCATTAGCACTGCTTGCTCGTCTTCCGGACGAAATCGCTGTAGCTAGACTAGGTTGCGATTCCGATCCCGGCAAGCGATAAGCTATGCCCGGAGGCCGTATCGCGATCATGGAATCCGGTCGCGATGATGTTTTTTATAATTTTGAAGTGGCGCCCTGCGATCTTGATGTCGTCTCGCTACAAACGCTGCAAGTGACCGTAAAGCTTGGCGTACAGACCACCGTCGGCAATCAGTTGCTGATGATCGCCATCCTCTGCGATCTGCCCGCCGTCGAATACCAGCACACGGTCAGCCTGTTTTACCGCCGAAAGACGGTGGGCAATGATCAACGTGGTGCGGTTGCTCAGGAACCGCGCCAGTGCCTGGTGCAGGTTGTACTCGGTGGCGGCATCCAGCGCCGAAGTCGCTTCGTCGAGGATTACCACTTTCGGTTCGGCCAGCACCATCCGCGCAATGGCCAGGCGCTGGCGCTGCCCACCGGACAAACGCACGCCGGAGCGCCCGACGATGCTGTCCAGGCCATTGGGCAAATCGCGGACCGTGTTGTGCAGTTGGGCGATTTCCAGCGCCTGCCAGCAGGCCTCGTCACTGCGTTCACGGCCCATGGTCAGGTTGGCCCGGATGGTGTCGTTGAACAGGGCCGGATGTTGCAGGACCACGGCGACATTTTCCCGCACGGTTTCCAGGCCGATCTCTTGCTGGGTCGAACCACCGAAACGAATGGTGCCGGCCAAGGGCGTGTACAAGCCCAGCAGCAGTTGCACCAGCGTGCTCTTGCCGCCGCCGCTGGCACCGACGATCGCGACTTTTTCGCCGGGGGCGATGGAGAGATTCATCTGGCTCAGCACCAGCTCGTCACCATAGCCGAAGCTCAACCCCTGAACCTCGATCCCGACGGTTTCGCGACCGTTGAACGGGTCGACTCCACCCGGATATTCGGGTTCGTCGGCACGCGACAGCAGCTCATTGATCCGCGACAGCGCACCGCCGGCAGCGTAGTAGGCGTATTGCAGGTTCAGCAGTTGTTCGACCGGACCGATCATGAACCACAGGTAGCTGAACACCGCGAGCATCTGGCCTATGGACAGATCGGAGAACAACACCGTGAGCATGGCCGCAGCCCGGAAAATATCGATGCCGAACTGGAACAGCAATCCGCTGGCCCGGTTCGATGCGTCGGTTTTCCACTGCGAATTTACCGCGTAATCGCGCACATCCCGGGCACGCTGGCCCAGGCGCCCGAGGAAAAACCCCTGGCGGTTGCCGGCGCGAACTTCCTGGATGGCATCCAGCGTTTCGGTGAGCGCCTGGGTAAAGCGCGAAGTGCTGTCGTTCTCGAGTTTTTTCAGGTGCTTGACCCGCTTGCCCAACTGCACCGTGGCGTAGATCACCAAGGGGTTGAACAACAAAATCAGCAGCGCCAGCTTCCAGTGCATCCACATCAGGATGCCGGCGGTGCCGACCAGGGTCAGCATGGCCACGAGGAAACGGCTGAGGGTTTCACCGACGAATTTGTCCAGCGTATCGAGGTCGGTGACCAGATGCGTAGCCACCGTGCCGCTGCCCAGGCTTTCGTATTCACCCAGCGAGATACGCTTGAGCCGTTCGATCAGGCGTATGCGAATGCGGTAGACGATGTCCTTGGCCAATCCGGCGAACAATTTCGCCTGCACCACGTTGAACAGCAACGCCGTGCAACGCAGGGTCAAGGTCACCAGCAACATCAGGCCGATGTAGCCCGCGGCTTTCTGCCAGCCTTCAGGCAGCGCGTGGTTCATGATTTTCAGCGCGGCATCACCGTGCCCCAGCAATACCTCGTCCACCAGCAACGGCAGCAGTAAGGGAATCGGCACGCTGCACAAGGTCGCCAGTACGGCCACGCCGTTGGCGATCCACAGGGATTTTTTGTGATGCAGGGCCAGGCGGCGGATTTCCGCCCAGCTCAGGCGATCGACTCGTTTTGCGGTAGCGACATCGTCGGGCAGGTCATGCACAGGCAGCACGCTCCAGCCAGCGGCCGAGCAGCGGGGACAACTCGCTCAAAGGCTGATAGCCGTTGGTCAGCAACGCCAGTTGGCCGTTACGCTCAGCCAGCAGGGTGGGGAAACCGGCAATGCCCAGGTCCTGGACCCAGGTGAAATCGGCAGCGGTGGCCGCGTGCATATCGGCCCGGTCGAACGCGCCGGCGAACTCGATGCGCGGCAAACCGGCCTGTTCCGCCAGCTCCACCAACACACTGGCCTGCGTAACGTCGCGACCCTGGGCATAAAACGCGTGCTGAATCAGCCCGAGCAGTTTCCACGCGCAATCCGGCGCCAGGCTGCGGGCCGTCACCAATGCCCGGCAGGCAGGTTCGGTGTCATAGACAAAGCCGTCGGGCAGCGCGCCTTCGAGCTTGAACGGCTGCCCGGTGGCCTCGGTGACTGCCTGCCAATGCTCAAGGATATAGCGACGGGTAGACGGTTCCAGCGCTGAACCGCTGCCAGTGCGCAAACCTCCCACGATCAGGTGCACATCCACACCTGCGGCTTGCGCCTGCTCGACCAGTGCGTTGGCCACCGGGGCAAACCCCCAGCACCAGGAACACATCGGGTCCATCACATAGAGCAGGCGCGCAGACATGGTTCAGGCCTCGGAGGATGCTTGCTTATAGTTGTAGCCGATCGGGTGAGGCTGGTTACGAGCCTTGGCCAGTTCGATCTGTTTCTGCCGGTCGATGGCACTGCGACGGGTCTTCTCGCTCAGCTTATCCCAGCAATGCGGGCAACTGATGCCGGCCACGTAGTGCTCGGACACGCGGTCTTCCACGCTGACCGGCGTGCGGCAGGCATGACATTGATCGTAGTCGCCTTCGCTCAGGTCATGGCGAACCGTCACGCGGTTATCGAACACAAAGCAGTCACCCTGCCATTTGGTTTCTTCCTGCGGCACCTCTTCGAGGTACTTCAGGATGCCGCCCTTGAGGTGATAGACCTCACCAAAACCCTCGTTGAGCATGTAGCTCGACGCTTTCTCGCAACGGATGCCGCCGGTGCAGAACATCGCGACCTTCTTGTGCACGGCAGGGTCGAAGTTGGCTTTGATGTAGTCGGGAAATTCGCGAAAACTGGTGGTTTTCGGGTCGATGGCGCCTTCGAAGGTACCGATCGAGACTTCATAATCGTTTCGCGTGTCGATCAACAACACTTCCGGGTCGCTGATCAGTGCGTTCCAGTCTTGCGGATCGACGTAGGTGCCGACCTTTTTGTTCGGGTCCACACCTTCCACCCCGAGGGTGACGATTTCTTTCTTGAGTTTGACTTTGGTGCGGTAGAACGGTTGCTCGTCGCAGTACGACTCTTTGTGGTCGATGTCGTCCATGCGCGGGTCGTTCTTGAGCCAGGCCATCAGCCCGTCAATGCCTTCGCGGCTACCGGACACGGTGCCGTTGATGCCTTCTTCGGCAATCAGCAGCGTGCCTTTGATGCCGTTGTCGACCATCGCTTGCAACAGAGGCTCGCGCAGGGCGACGTAATCTTCCAGGGTGACGAACTTATACAGTGCCGCCACGACAATCTGTTGTGTCATGGGTAAATCTCCAGGTGGCTACCCTCGTAAGGGGTGAACCGGATGCGAAAAAAAACGCGCCGGGTTAGCGGCGCGTTGGGCATTCTAACAAAAAACCGGCGTTTAGTGCTTGCTGCCACCGGCACAGGTCGGCGAGGCCGGAGCCGCGTCGATCTTTGCCCATTCCTGCGGCGTGTAGGTATGCAGCGCCAACGCATGGAACTCGCCCATCAGCTCGCCGAGCGTGGCGTAGACTTTCTGGTGACGCTTGACCCGGTTCAGGCCTTCGAACTGCGTACTGACGACCACAGCCTTGAAGTGGGTCGAAAGCCCTCGGCTGTGCATGTGGCTCTCGTCCAGCACTTGCAGATGCTCGGGCTGGAGCAAGGCCAGCGTCGATTCGATGCGTTGTTGCATGGTCATACCGAACTCCGCTTAAGGCTTTTTCTTGGCTGGAGTGGCCGCATCTTTCGGCGTCAGCTCAGCGGTCATGTCAGCCAGCAACTTGTTGACCACAGGCACCGCGCTTTCCAGCTTGGCCTGGGTCATCTGGGCCGATTGCTGGGTCAGCTGGGGCATTTTCTCCAGGACTTTCTTGCCCAGTGGCGACTGGTAGAACGCAACCAGGTCCTTGAGCTCGGACTCGGTGAAGTTGGTGGTGTAGAGGTTGATCATGTCCGGCTTCAGCTTGTTCCAGCCAATGGCCTGGTCCAGAGCGGCCTTGGCCTTGGCCTGGTAGGTTTCCAGCAAGGCTTTTTTCGACTCAGGAGCTTTGGCCTGTTCGAAACGCTGGGCAAACATCTGCTGTACTTGCATGTACACCGGGGTGCCCAGTTTGTCAGCGTGCGCCATGGTCAGGAAAGCCTCGGCACTGGCGTTATGGCTGGCGGTGTCGGCAAGAACCTGGCCGCTGGCGCAGACCAAAGCAACGGCGGTACAGATGGCACGAAGACGAGTCATCGAGTTTCCTTTTCTAACTGGCGAGGTAAGACCCCAAGGGCGTCCATTCTGCGCCTAAAAAAGTGTGTCGCTCAACCCCAAGCCTTGTCGCGCCTGATTTAGAGGGGTTGAATGGTCAAATCCAGACTGATGGAACCACGGTCGTCGAGCACGGCCTAAACTGCGCAATCGGACCTACAGGAGTGAGCAAGATGAGCCGTATCGAAACCGACAGCCTCGGCGAGGTTGAAGTCCCGGATGAAGCCTATTGGGGCGCTCAGACGCAACGCTCGCTGATCAACTTCGCCATTGGCAACGAACGCATGCCGCTGGCAGTGTTGCATGCCCTGGCGCTGATCAAGAAAGCCGCGGCACGGGTCAATGATCGCAACGGCGACATACCCGCCGATATCGCCCGTCTGATCGAGCAGGCCGCCGACGAAGTACTCGCCGGCAACCACGACGACCAGTTTCCGCTGGTGGTCTGGCAAACCGGCAGCGGCACCCAGAGCAACATGAACGTCAACGAAGTGATCGCCGGTCGCGCCAACGAGCTGGCTGGCAACCCGCGCGGTGGCAAGTCCCCGGTGCACCCCAACGATCACGTCAATCGCTCCCAGAGTTCCAACGACTGCTTCCCTACTGCCATGCACATCGCGGCCGCCCAGGCGGTGCATCAGCACTTGCTGCCGGCGATCAGCGAGCTGTCCGGCGGGCTGGCCGAGCTGTCCGTCCGCCATATGAAACTGGTCAAGACCGGCCGCACCCACATGATGGATGCGACGCCGATCAGCTTCGGTCAGGAAATCTCGGCTTTCATCGCGCAACTCGATTACGCCGAGCGGGCGATCCGCAGCGCACTGCCCACTGTCTGCGAGCTGGCCCAGGGCGGAACGGCGGTCGGCACGGGGCTCAATTCCCCCCACGGCTTCGGTGAAGCCATCGCCGCAGAACTGGCCGCCCTCTCCGGTTTGCCGTTTATCACCGCACCGAACAAGTTCGCCGCACTGGCCGGCCATGAGCCGCTGACCACGCTGTCCGGCGCGTTGAAAACCCTCGCCGTGGCCCTGATGAAAATTGCCAACGACCTGCGCCTGCTGGGCTCCGGTCCGCGTGCCGGCTTCGCTGAAGTCAAGCTGCCGGCCAATGAGCCGGGGAGCTCGATCATGCCGGGCAAGGTCAACCCGACCCAGTGCGAAGCCTTGTCGATGCTGGCCTGCCAGGTACTGGGTAATGATGTCGCCATCGGTTTTGCCGCCAGTCAGGGCCACTTGCAGTTGAACGTGTTCAAACCGGTGATCATCCATAACCTGCTGCAATCGATCCGTTTGCTGGGTGATGGTTGCAGTAACTTCCAGCAGCATTGCGTGGCCGGCCTGGAGCCGGATGCGGAAAAAATGGCTGAACACCTGGAACGTGGCCTGATGCTGGTAACGGCGCTCAACCCGCACATTGGCTATGACAAATCGGCGGAGATCGCCAAGAAGGCCTACAGCGAAGGGCTGACCTTGCGCGAGGCGGCGTTGCAGCTCGGGTATCTGACCGACGCAGAGTTCGATGCCTGGGTAAGACCGGAGAACATGCTGGAGGCTGGGGCCAAGGGCTGAGTTTTGCATTGATTGAAAGTCCGTCTTCGCGAGCAAGCTCGCTCCCACATTGGATCTCTGTGGGAGCGAGCCTGCTCGCGATGGGTTCGACGAAAATACTCAGCCAACGACCATTTTGGCCTTCCGCGCCCTCAACCCGGCAATCAGCGACGGCCCCAACGCCACCAGCGCCGACCCCAGTACCACCAGCACCGCACCGCCGTAACCCAAACCATTGATCGTCTCGGCATGCACATAGTCAGGCCACAACCACGCAGCCATGGCAACCGCCGCAAAGGTTACCAACGGCGTGATGGCCAGTGTCGCGCTGACCCGGGAAGCTTCCCAATGGGCCAGGGCCTCGGCAAACGCGCCATAGGCAATCAGGGTGTTGAGGCAACACGCCAGCAGCAGCCAACCCTGCAACGGGTTCAATTGCAACGCTTCGAGTGGATGCACCCACGGCGTTAACAGCAGCGCGCAAAACAGGTAGATCACCATCATCACCTGTAGCGAATTCCACACCGTCAGCAATTGCTTCTGCCCCAGGGCATAGAAGGTCCAGACCGTGGACGCCAGCAGCACCAGCAGCACGCCGGCGGTGTAGTCGGTCAGTGACGTGAGCAATTCACTCAAGCGCTGATTGAAAAACAGCGCAAAGCCGATCAGCAGCACCAACAGTCCAATCCCCTGCCCCAGGCTGAAGCGTTCCTTGAACACAAACACGCTGGCAATCAGCAGCATGATCGGCCCCATCTGCACCACCAGTTGCGCCGTGCCGGCGCTGAGCAGGTTGAGCCCCATCAGATACAACACGTAATTGCCCACCAGGCCGAGCACCGCCATCAACACCAGCCAGCCCCCACGCGGGCCAAGCACTTTGCGGCTGGGCAGGCGCTTCGTCGCAGCCAGGTAAATGAACAGACAGCCGCCGGACACCATCAGGCGAAACCAGGTCACCGTCACCGGGTCCATCACCAGCAATACCTGCTTGAGCTTGATCGGCAGGACTCCCCACAACAACGCGGTCAACAAGGCCAGGAACAGACCGTGGACCCAGCGACCCGATGAAATGTGCATGTGAACCCCAATGCCAAAGTACAGGAGCCGTCATTCTAGGCCTGGAGCCAAGGCGTACACAGGGACAGTTTCGGTCTGGCCGCGAATGAAACTGTGCGGGTCGTAATCTTTGAGGGGGATTTTTTACAACCGAGGTGCGCCTATCGCGAGCAGGTCGGATCGCCGCACCGTCGCTCCCACAGATTTGGTGGCGTACACAACATTAGTGATCGCCGCTAAACACTGTGGGAGCCTGCTCGCGATGGCTATCTAACTGACAACAAGAAATATCGAGGCTTACCGCACTGCTTCAAACAACCCGGTAGCCCCCATCCCGCCACCCACGCACATGGTGACGATGCCGTAACGCAGATTGCGTCGCTGCAATTCGCGAACCAGATGCCCGACCTGGCGCGAGCCGGTCATGCCGAACGGGTGACCGATGGAAATCGAGCCGCCGTTGACGTTGTACCGGGTGTTGTCGATTTCCAGCCGGTTGCGGCTGTACAGGCACTGCGAGGCGAACGCTTCGTTGAGTTCCCACAGGTCGATGTCGTCAATCCGCAAGCCCTTGGCCTTGAGCAGTTTCGGTACCGAAAACACCGGGCCGATACCCATCTCGTCCGGCGCGCAACCGGCCACGGTAAAACCACGGAAGAACGCTTTCGGCTTGAGCCCCAGTTCCAGGGCTTTTTCCAGGCTCATCACCAGGGTCATGGAAGCACCGTCCGACAGCTGCGAGGAGTTGCCGGCCGTCACCGAGCCATCGTCGGCGAACACCGGTTTCAGCCCGGCCAGACTTTCCAGGGTGGTATCTGGGCGGTTGCAATCGTCGCGATCGACAACGCCGTCGAGAATCTGCACTTGGCCGGTGGCCTTGTCCTCGACCTGGTACTTCACCGCCATCGGCACGATTTCGTCGCTGAACAGGCCGGCGGCCTGTGCCTGGGCGGTGCGTTGCTGGCTTTGCAGGGCGTACAGATCCTGTTCTTCGCGGCTGACGTTGTAGCGACGGGCAACGATCTCGGCGGTCTGGCCCATCGGGAAGTAGATGCCCGGCACCTGCTCCTTGAGCAGCGGGTTGATCAGGTGATCGGTGTTGACGCTTTTCATGGTCAGGCTGATGGACTCGACGCCACCGGCAACGATGATGTCGCTGCAACCCGAGGCGATCTGGTTCGCGGCAATGGCAATCGCCTGCAAACCCGAGGAGCAGAAACGATTGAGGGTCATGCCGGCCGTGCCGATGCCCAGGTGCGACAACACCGCGACGTTGCGACCGATGTTGAAACCCTGGGCACCTTCGTTGGAACCGGCGCCAACGATGCAGTCCTCGACGCTGGCAGGGTCGATACCGGTGCGCGCCAATAGAGCGTTCACACAATGGGCCGCCATGTCGTCCGGGCGGGTCATGTTGAATTTACCGCGAAAGGATTTGGCCAGGCCGGTCCGCACGCTGTCGACGATTACCACTTCACGCATGGCATACCTCATTGTTGTTATCGGTTGAGAGTGGACTGAGAATAAGCGCACCCAATTGCCGACTGCGACAATCATTCACCCCGCGTATGCGCAACCATCGCCTCAATCCTTGTCCTTGTCCTTGTGCTTCTTGCGTTCATGCCGGTCGGACTTTTCGAAGGCCTCCTCCAGCGCCCGGTTGATGGTGCGCAAGACCTTGACCCGCGCCCAGCGCTTGTCGTTGGCCTCCACCAGGGTCCATGGCGAAATCTCTGTGCTGGTGCGGTCGACCATGTCGCCGACCGCCGCACGATAATCGTCCCATTTTTCACGGTTGCGCCAGTCGTCCTCGGTGATCTTGAAGCGCTTGAAGGGGATTTCCTCGCGCTCCTGGAAGCGCTCCAGTTGCGTCTGTTTGTCGATGGCCAGCCAGAACTTGACCACGATCACGCCGGCGTCGGTTACCTGTTCCTCGAAATCGTTGATCTCGCTGTAGGCGCGCAACCAGTCTGCCGGACTGCAAAAACCTTCGATGCGCTCCACCAACACCCGGCCATACCAGGAGCGGTCGAACACGGTGAACTTGCCCCGGGCCGGAAGGTGCCGCCAGAAACGCCACAAATACGGTTGCGCCCGTTCCTCTTCAGTGGGCGCGGCAATCGGCACGATGCTGTACTGGCGCGGATCAAGCGCTGCCGCTACCCGGCGGATCGCCCCACCCTTGCCGGCCGCGTCGTTGCCCTCGAACACCGCCAGCAGCGCATGGCGGCGCATGCGCTTGTCACGCATCAACCCGGAAAACCGCGCCTGCTCGGTGATCAGTTGCTCTTCGTAATCTTCTTTGTCCAGCTGCTGGGTCAGGTCCAGGCTGTCTAGCAGGTTCACTTGATCGACACTGGGGAACACGGGTGCGGCACTGACCTTTTCCGGATGGATCGTCGGCCGCTGTAATGCGCCGCGCAGCCCCTCCAGCAGAATCCGCCCCACCGCCAGGCTGCGATAATGTGCATCCGCCCCGGCGATCACATGCCACGGTGCATAGTCGCGGCTGGTGCGGCGCAGGACGCGCTCGCCGTACTTCACGAACTTGTCGTAGGTTTGCGACTGCTGCCAGTCCAGCGGGCTGATGCGCCAACTGTGCAGCGGGTCATCCGTCAAGGCCTTGAGGCGTGCCTTCATTTGCTTCTTGGAGAGGTGAAACCAGAACTTGAAGATCAGTGCTCCTTCATCGCACAGCATCTTTTCCAGGCGCTCGGCGGCATTGATCGCCTGGTCGAGTCGCGGATCCTTGAACTCGCCATGGACCCGTCCCTGCAGCATCTGGCTGTACCAGTTGCCAAAGAAAATCCCCATGCGCCCCTTGGCCGGCAGCATCCGCCAATAGCGCCAGGCCGGGGGGCGCGCCAATTCCTCGTCGGTTTGTTGATCAAACGTGCGAACCTCGATCAGGCGCGGGTCCATCCACTCGTTGAGAACCTTGATTGTCTCGCCCTTGCCAGCGCCTTCGATGCCGTTGATCAAAATGATCACCGGAAACCGGCGTTGCTGCTGCAATTCGAATTGTGCTTCGAGCAACGCTTCGCGCAGGGCCGGGACTTCGGCGTCAAAGGTGTCTTTGTCGATGGCGTGATCGATTTCGGCAGATTCAAACATGGGGCGACTCCCTTCCAGATGTGAGCAAGACTAGCGGATGGAGCTGAAGACCAGCAGAGATTTTCCTGAAGGTCCCCTCGCCACAAAGAGCTTGGGCTCGCCGTCGATCGGCTAGAATGGCGACCTTGCTATTGCCGAGCCTGCCATGAAACCTGTATTGCCCCACGCCCAGCTCGACTGGGACGACCAAGGTCGCCCGTATTCGCGAGTGTTCGACGATGTGTATTTCTCCGACCAGTCGGGGCTGGACGAAACCCGCTATGTCTTTATCGAGCAGAACCGCCTGGCCGAACGCTTTGCGGCCTTGCCTGAGGGTGGGCGGCTGGTCATCGGTGAAACGGGGTTCGGCACCGGGCTGAATTTCCTGTGTGCCTGGCAGGTGTTCGAGCAACACGCAGCCGCCGGGGCTCGACTGCATTTTGTCAGCGTCGAAAAATACCCATTGAGCCCGCCCGACCTGCAACGTGCCCTGGCGCTGTGGCCGGAACTCAAGGTGTTTGCCGATCAATTGCTGGCGCAGTATGTGGCGATCCACCAGGGTTTCCAGCGCCTGACGCTGGACAACGGCCGCGTCACCCTGACCCTGCTGATCGGCGATGCACTGGAACAACTGCCCCAACTCGATGCCCGCATCGACGCCTGGTTCCTCGACGGTTTCGCGCCGGCGAAAAACCCCGACATGTGGACCGCCGAGCTGTTCGCCGAGCTGGCACGGCTGTCGGCTCCCGACGCGACCATCAGCACGTTCACCAGCACCGGCTGGGTACGGCGCCTGCTCAATGCTGCAGGTTTCAAGATGAAACGCACACCGGGTATCGGCCACAAATGGGAAATCCTGCGGGGCACGTTTACTGGCTGGCCTGAAGGCGTGCCGATACCGGCCATGGCCAAGCCGTGGTTTGCGCGTCCGACGCCGCTGAGCGGCGAACGTCAGGCACTGGTGGTCGGCGCCGGTCTGGCCGGGTGCGCAACGGCAGCCAGCCTGGCTGCACGGGGTTGGCAGGTCAAGCTGCTGGAACGTCACGACGCGCTGGCACAGGAGGCCTCGGGCAATCCCCAGGGCGTGCTTTACCTCAAGCTATCAGCCCACGGCACGACGCTGTCGCAAATGATTGTCAGCGGTTTCGGTTACACCCGACGATTGCTCGAACATTTGCAACGCGGCACGGACTGGGACGATTGCGGGGTCCTGCAACTGGCGTTCAACGACAAGGAGGCCGAACGTCAAGCGCAGTTGGCGGCGGCGTTTCCCAAAGACTTGCTGTACACACTCGATCAAACGCACGCCGAAGCTTGCGCGGGTATCTCGCTGCCAGCGGGCGGCCTGTTTTACCCCGAGGGCGGCTGGGTGCATCCTCCCGCACTGTGCCAATGGCAGGCTGCGCAATCGAACATTGAGCTGCTGATGCATCACGACGTATTGGAGCTGCGTCAAGTGAACGGTCGATGGCAAGCGTGGGATGGCGACAGGTTACTGGCCGATGCACCCGTCGTGGTGTTGGCCGGTGCCGCTGAAATCAAGCGCTTCCCGTACAGCAGCGAGATGCCGCTCAAACGCATTCGAGGGCAGATTACTCGCCTGCCACAGACACCTGGGAGCCGAAGCCTGAGCACCGTAGTCTGCGCCGAAGGCTATGTCGCACCGGCACGATTGGGGGAACATACGCTGGGCGCCAGTTTTGATTTCAACAATGATGACCTGACACCGACAGCGACCGAGCATGCCGGCAACCTGCAAATGCTTGAAGAAATCTCGCTGGACCTGGTCGGCCGCCTCGGCGCGGACACCTTGCAACCCGAGGCGCTTGCAGGTCGCGTGGCGTTTCGTTGCACCAGCCCGGACTACTTGCCGATTGTCGGCCCCATGGCCGACAGTCGCGCTTTTATCGATGCCTATAGCATCTTGAGCAAGGATGCCCGGCAGACACCGGACATCCCTTGCCCTTGGCTGGATGGCTTGTATGTCAACAGCGGCCACGGTTCACGCGGCCTGATCACCGCGCCGTTGTCAGGCGAATTGATCGCAGCTTGGCTGGATGACGAACCATTGCCATTGCCCAGAGCCGTGGCCGAAGCCTGTCATCCGAACCGCTTCGCCTTGCGTCGATTGATACGTGGCAAGGCCTGAGGCGTTCAATCCAGTGCAAAGCAGGTTTTTGACTCATCCGCCTGCATGGCCGCCTCGGTCAGACGGGTCAACAAATCAGTCTCAGCCGTGTTCAAATCCTCTGCTATGCGGTCGACTTCGTTGCGATAACCCGCTCCAAGCGACGCCTGGTTTTCAAAGGTCATTTGCATCCGCTCGTGAAAAGGCGCAGCCAGGTCGGTGAACTGCTGGCCGTGATGCTGTCGTAGAAAACCCTCCCAAAACGTGCAGCTATTAATGAAAGTCGTAAATTCTGGGGAGTTCTCTGCAGTAACCACTCTGTTGTAGGCAATATCCAGGTCCTTTGAGGCCACGCCGGAAAGTGACGCATAACGCATATGCCGGGGCTGGCCGACCAGTTCGAGTCGGTCAGCCAGGCCGGTGCGATAGGCCAGCTCCACCTCTACCGGATCCAGCGCAGGATTGGCCTGCGCCTGTTCCCGAGCGATTCTGGCCAGGCGATCCAGACGGAGCAGTCGTCGCCCCAGGCTCAATAGCCGCGCGGCCTGATCATGGGCGTTGACGGATTCTCGCACCACCGTGTCGATATCCACGGCCACCTCAAGATTACTGAAGATCGTCGCAGCAGAATCTGCACAGTTGGCTTTCACTGCCAACGACAGCAACTGATCGCGCAACATCGGGTCGGTCTGAGTCGCCTTGATGACATCCCAGACCCGGCGTGTCATGTCTTCACGCACAAAACGGTTATCCCCCGTGCTTCCAACCTCTGCCAGCAATTCAAAAAAGCCTTTCGATCCGGGTTCGTTTTTCAACGCGATCCAGGTGCGGTTGCGACTGGCATACGTGGCCTCGGCCGGTTCAGGCATCCACAAGTCCCGAGCCCTTTGATCATTGATAACCGCAGTATCATTGGTCAGGAAACCCATGCCGACTCCTGTTCTGGCACGATAGTCTTCAAGTTGCGTACTGCTGGCGACGGATAAGGGGTTATGCCGCAGATTGATCGTTTCGGCGAATCGTCTCGGGACATTGAACAACCAGGACGGCAGCTCGCGAATCTCGTTGCCACGCAGGTCTACAAAATCCAGATACGGCAAACGGGAAAGCCCGACGGGCAGTTCCGTGGCGTGGGTATCGCGCAAAGTCAGGGATTGCAGATCCAGCATTTTGCTGACATCGACCGTCGCCCCCAGCCGATTGCCGCTGAGCCCCAGTGTGCGCAGATTGCGCATGTCGGCCAGCTTGCGCAGCGTGTGTTCGGTCAACTGTATCCGATTACCGTCCAGCCTCAAGTGTTCAAGCCTGGGCATGTGCGACAACACCTCGGGCAGCCGTGTGAGTTGATTGCGGTCCAGCTCCAGACTGACCAGCTCTTTGAACGGCCTGAGGAAATACGCCAACTCGTCCCCGGCCTGCATGTCCTTGATGGAAAGGCTGCGTACATGGGCGACATCCTGCTCGGTCAGGACAGGCAACGGACCCACTGGATTGCGCTCCAGCGTGAGCGTTGAAGCGGGCTGATTGTGCCGAGTCACCTGGCGCCAACTGTTCTCGATGGCCTCGGCGACCTGACGACGATTGACACGGATATCGCTGAGTTGCCCCGGTTGCGCACTCATTTGTACTTCATCGTGGCGCCAGTTGTGCAGCACCTCGCGCAATTTCTTCAACTGCTGCCTCAATTCATCGATGCGTACCGCCCGCTCCCACTGGGTACTGCCGGCTTTATCGAGAAACGACGCAGCCTGGGCATCCGTAAACAGCGGGTAGAGCTTTTTGACCTTGCGGATCAAACCCCTCGCATAAGAACTCGCGGTCGGGGGATCGGCCTGGACGCAGGCGGCAAGGTGTTTCGGCGCGTCAATGCGCTCGCCCTGTAGCACCCGCCGGGTATGCACTGGATCGACACTGGCGGCCTTGGACAGTCTTGATCGTAGCGTCGTGAGATCCAATGTATCGTTGCCAGTGAAGCCCATCCGGGTGCGTTGGCTGGCAGGTAATGCATCAAGTATCGACTGAAGCCGCGTTGTACTGGCAAGCGTTGAAGACACATTGCCATTGCTGTGGGTGACCTGATAACCGCTTGACGTCCTGACGATGACCCCGCATGTCTGTGCATTAGCTTCGCCCACGCTGTCCAGCAGGGTGCCGGTCACTGTCCCTTCTCGTACCTCAAGCCGATAGCCGTCATCCCAGCCTTGCAGCCGATCCAGGAGCCCGAGTGCCAGCTTGTCGGTATCGGCATTGGCCAGTTGTGGCAGATGCAACCCCATGAGGGCGCGGTCCTGCCTGATCGTGGCCTGCGCCTCGTTGACTTGCCGGGCGAGATCCATTCCGAGGATCTTGCGGTCGCGCAGAAAACTGCGGTCTCTGCCGGAAGCGTTATCCAGCAGTTCCTGCCCCACGCGCACGGGAAGGTCGGGGGCGTGCTCGCGCAACGTCGCCATGTCACCGGTGGCAGTGCCGTCATAGGTTTTATGGAGCCACTCATGCAGCGGCTGACGATTGTTCTTGAGGCTTGTTGCGATCTTCTGTGCCAATAGATGTGGTTTCGATTCGGTTGTCCTGTGACCGATGATGCCCTCGACTTCATTCGGCTTGAGGCCACTGATGACGGTATCGAGCAGTTGTCCTGCTTCAAGTTGCCTCTGCGTAATATGCACACAGTCGATCTCGTCACCTATCGCCGTTTCGGGGAAACGCGCGACGACTACATCTTCCGCATCGACCACTGTAATAAAACGCTCCACTGGCCAGCCGGACAGTCCCGGCAGTGTATGCAGTTGTTCTTGGATGAAATCCGTATTCGTAGTCTCTCCACGCTCCATAGCCGCAATCAGCCCGCTGATGCGTCGGTCGATCCTGAAGTGCTCGACACAGTCCTTCAACCGCTGTGGCAACTTGAGGTTGCTTTCATGCAAGTGGTGTAACTTCCCGGGTGTCATGTCGGTAATGTCGGCAATCGTTTGCAGATCACCGCCAAGGTCGTTTAGACGCTGATCCGTGCGTCCTAACGCATAAGCACCGTCGCGCCACTCGCCGGCGTGCTCATAAACATGCCGCCAGCCACCCTCCACGTTTCGCTCGACAGCAGGCTGGAAGGCATCAGGTCGGGCAGGATGACTGATGGTCCATGGCGATCCCGCAGCGGTACGGGTGACCGCATGGGGCGTCCCGTCCAGAATGATCGAAGTCTTTCCGGCATGCTGGTAGAGCCCTTGCGAATCAGGTTGCAGACGAGCTGGCAGTGCCGTGGACTGTTTATAGGGTTCGAGGTCGGGCTTCCATAATCTTGCTTTGCCATCAGCGCGAGTGACAGCCTCGAATCCGTCGAAGAATGCCGCCTGTTCTTTTACGCCTCTGCTGAAAGCTGTAGAGACAACTTTGCCGCCTACCGCGAATGCCGCCATTTGCGCGATGTTTTCCACTACGTTCAGCAAATGGGACAACGCCTCGGCCCGTTCGCCGTGTGCCCAGTCACGCACACCTTCATACACCTCGCTGACGAGGTCGACTACGGCCGCCGCGAGCATCAACTGGCCGATCACGGGTACAAAAAAAGAGGCTGCGTTCAACAACTGGAGACCGCCATCGAGCAATACCTGAAGGGTTTTTTCCCGTAGTTGCTCATCGACGTCCTCGGTCGGGACCGCCAGAATTCGTGCATCCTCCTGAGTCTTGCTGACAAAACTGCTGAAAAAGAAATCGGCAAGACATGTGTTGGCAGGAGTCGCAGCAAGTGTTCCCAAGGTCCTCCCTGGGTCAAAACGGGCAAAAAAACCGGCTTTATCGTGGCCGGGCAAGTACTGCTCGGCGAAGAATTTTCGGTAGCTTGCAGTTTGCAATTTGAGGGTGAGGTAAACCTTGAACTCATTCAGCGAAGCGTATTCATACAGCGGCCGTCGCGGCTCGTTCGGCATGTAAACCACACATCTTGCGTTCGGCGCGGCATCGATCGATGCCTTGGTAAATACCAACACCCCACATATGCAGGCGTCATGAATCATCAGGCCTTGCCAAAGTACAGGCCCGCCATCAAACACTGCATCCCTGGTTTGAGCCGCCGGGACATCCTGTTCGAGCACACTCTGCAGCATCGTATAAACGGCGGGACTGATGTCCTTTTTCAGGTAGGCCATGTGAAGGGCGACTTGCATGTCCAGCCTCTTCAATTGCCGGATGTCGGCGGTTGAGGCTCGATCGTCGACCGAGACATTGTTTGCGGGTCTGGCCGGCAGCGCCAAGGCCTCACTGATATGGCGTTGATAGCGGGCACCCAGGTCGAGTTCACGACAGAACCCCGCGAATTTTTCAGCGGTGATCTCAGGTCCCGATTGAACCCGCTTATCGATTCGTATAACGGAGCCGTCTTCAAATCCGCCGCTCTGCGCTTGCTCGGGAGTGAAATTTTCCATGGCCCCCTGAAGCAGGCTGCATGAAATGACATCCTCTCGGGCCACATAGCCCAGAGGAAACACTCCAGTTGACGTGTACAGGGTGCTTTTGATGTCCAGCGTGTCCCGCTCGACGTCAAAATCGATCGTCCATCTAGCCTTGAGGAAGGCAGTCAGTTGCTCTCTGCAGAAAACGTCCAGCGGCTTGAGCGTTTCGAGCACGGTTCTCACCTTGCCCTGAACAAGAAAAGACTGCTCGAACGCGGTTCTCAAAGCCTGCACCACTTGCAGATCGGCATTGACCAACCAGTCCGGAACGGTCGCTTGCAGTACTTTCGCCTTGTCCAGATCGCCTGCGTGTTCCAACAAGGCTTCGAGACGTTGTGCGGGTGTCATTGGCACAACCGTGGAGGCGGTGCCGGATGTCGTGGGTAGCATGAGCAATATCCTTATTGCATTGAGAGATGCCCAGTTTATGAAGCTCAGCCAGCCATGAATAATTCGAATACCGGGTCAGTCCGCAACGCATCCAAGCAGGTACTCCCATGTATCCCATCAATAAATACCACCACGGTGAAACGCACTTCTGCCCGACTCGCCGCTCGACCATTGATTTCGACTTATAACGCATCGGTCTAAAACTCCCCTTACCCAGGTGGGTCAGTCTCTGAGTACCCCACCATTTCGGCGTGGTATCGATTGACCCTCCCCAACGGAAAAACCGGTAAGGAATTTATGTGCGGACTAGCTGGCGAATTACGTTTTGATCATCAACCTGCAGACCTTGCAGCCGTTGAACGAATCACCCATCACCTGGCCCCTCGCGGCCCCGACGCCTGGGGCTTTCACAGCCAGGGGCCGCTTGCCCTGGGCCATCGGCGCCTGAAAATCATGGACCTGTCAGACGGCTCGGCGCAGCCGATGATCGATCCGCAATTGGGTTTATCCCTGGCCTTCAACGGCGCGATCTACAACTTCCCTGAACTGCGTGCCGAGCTTGAAAGCCTGGGTTACGCCTTCTATTCCGGTGGCGACACCGAAGTGTTGCTCAAGGGTTATCACGCCTGGGGCGAAGCCTTGCTGCCGAAACTCAATGGCATGTTTGCCTTTGCTGTCTGGGAGCGCGATGCCCAATGCCTGTTCATCGCCCGCGACCGACTCGGCGTGAAACCGTTGTACATGTCGCGTACCGGCCAGCGCCTGCGCTTTGCTTCTGCGCTGCCGGCATTGCTCAAGGGCGGCGACATCAATCCGGTTCTCGATCCGGTCGCGCTCAATCATTATCTGAATTTCCATTCCGTGGTCCCGGCACCACGCACCTTGCTGGCAGGCGTTGAAAAACTGCCGCCGGCCACCTGGATGCGCATCGAAGCCGATGGACGCACCGAGCAGAAAACCTGGTGGACCCTGCCCTACGGCCCTCATGTCGATGAGATGAACCTGACCCTCGAGGACTGGCGTGACCGCTTGCTCGACAGCACCCGCGAAGCGGTAGCGATTCGTCAGCGTGCGGCAGTGGATGTCGGCGTGCTGTTGTCCGGTGGCGTCGATTCAAGCCTGCTGGTGGGTTTGTTACGGGAAGTCGGCGTGGACAATCTGTCGACCTTCTCCATCGGCTTCCAGGATGCCGGTGGCGAGCGCGGTGACGAGTTCCACTATTCGGACCTGATCGCCAAACACTACGGCACCCGGCACCACCAATTGCGCATCGATGAAAAACAGATCATCGAACAGCTGCCCGCCGCGTTCCGGGCCATGAGCGAACCGATGGTCAGCCACGACTGCATTGCCTTCTACCTGTTGTCACGGGAAGTGGCCAAGCATTGCAAGGTGGTCCAGAGCGGCCAGGGCGCGGATGAACTATTCGCCGGCTACCACTGGTATCCGCAAGTGGACGGGGCGAGTGATCCGTATGCCGCGTACCGCGAAGCGTTTTTCGACCGCAGCTACGAGGACTACGCCGCCACCGTGCAACCGAAATGGCTGACCGCGAATGACGCCGCCGGTGACTTCGTCAAAGCCCATTTCGCCCAGCCCGGTGCTGATACGGCGGTGGACAAGGCCTTGCGCCTGGACAGCACGGTGATGCTGGTGGACGACCCGGTCAAACGCGTCGACAACATGACCATGGCCTGGGGTCTGGAAGCACGCACGCCGTTTCTCGACTACCGCCTGGTGGAGCTGTCGGCACGGATTCCGGGGCGCTTCAAACTGCCGGACGGCGGCAAGCAGGTCTTGAAAGAGGCTGCGCGACAGGTGATTCCCGGCGAAGTGATCGACCGCAAGAAAGGTTACTTCCCGGTGCCGGGCCTCAAGCACTTGCAGGGCGATACGCTGGACTGGGTGCGCGAGTTGCTGCTCGATCCCAGCCAGGATCGCGGCCTGTTCAACCCGGCGATGCTCGACCGTCTGCTGACGGATCCACAGGGGCAATTGACGCCGTTGCGCGGCTCGAAGCTGTGGCAGCTGGCGGCCCTCAACCTGTGGCTCAGCGAACAAGGAATCTGACCGATGAAACCTCATGCCACGGCTTTCAGCCAACGTCTGTTGCGCGGCCAGTCACCTTCCTACGAACGTTTGCAGGCACGTCTGGCCGAAGATGGCAGTGAACTCGGCGGGGCGCCGATTGCCGTGCATTGCGGCTGGGGCCGCCTGCTGATCGGCCACACCTTTGCCGATGCCGCGAGCCTCGCCGCAGAGTTGCTCAACGAGCAGCCCGGCGAGCGGGACATTGCGCTGTACGTCGCCGCGCCCCAGCAAGTGTTGGGGCTGGAGCCGACACAGCTGTTTCTCGACCCGTCCGATACCTTGCGCCTGTGGTTCAGCGATTACCGTCAAGCGACCCGGGTGTTTCGCGGGTTCCGCATCCGACGCGCGCAAAGCGAGGCCGACTGGCAGGCGATCAATCAGCTGTATCAGGCACGCGGCATGCTGCCGATCGACCCTACCCTGCTCACTGCGCGTCACCTCGGCGGCCCGGTGTACTGGCTGGCCGAAGACGAGGACAGCGGCGCGGTCATCGGCAGCGTCATGGGCCTCAACCACCACAAGGCTTTCAATGACCCGGAAAACGGCAGCAGCCTGTGGTGCCTGGCGGTCGACCCGCATTGTGCGCGGCCGGGTGTCGGTGAAGTGCTGGTGCGGCATCTGATCGAGCACTTCATGAGTCGCGGGCTCGCTTGCCTCGACCTGTCCGTACTGCACGACAACCGCCAGGCGAAAAGCCTTTACGCCAAGCTCGGCTTTCGCAACCTGACGACCTTCGCCATCAAGCGCAAGAACGGCATCAATCAACCGCTGTTTCTCGGTCCCGGTCCGGAGGCCGCGTTCAACCCGTACGCGCGGATCATTGTCGAGGAAGCACACCGTCGTGGCATTGATGTGCAAGTCGATGACGCCGACACCGGCATGTTCACCCTCAGTCATGGCGGGCGCCGGGTACGCTGCCGTGAATCCCTGAGCGACCTGACCAGCGCCATCAGCATGAGCCTGTGCCAGGACAAAAGCCTGACCCACAAAGTGCTCAAGGCTGCCGGGTTGAACCTGCCGGCGCAGCAACTGGCCGGTACCGCCGATGACAACCTGGCGTTCCTCGATCAGCATCTCAGGGTGGTGGTCAAACCGCTGGACGGTGAACAGGGCCAAGGCGTGGCGGTGGATTTGCAGACCATCGAAGACGTCCAGCAAGCCATCGAAGCCGCCCGCCGATTCGATAGCCGCGTACTGCTGGAAAGCTTCCACGAAGGCCTTGATCTGCGGATTCTGGTGATTGGTTTTGAAGTGGTCGCCGCTGCGATTCGCCACCCCGCCGAAGTGGTGGGTGATGGTCAGCACTCCATCGGCACGCTGATCGAAGCCCAGAGTCGGCGGCGACAAGCAGCCACGGGCGGAGAAAGCAAGATCCCGCTGGATCACGAGACCCGGCGCACCTTGAATGCAGCCGGTCATGACTACGACAGCATTCTGCCGGCCGGCAAGCATCTGTTCGTACGACGTACGGCGAATCTGCATACCGGCGGGACACTCGAGGACGTCACCGCAATTGTGCACCCGACGCTGGCAGATGCCGCCATCCGCGCGGCGCGGGCGCTGGATATCCCCGTGGTCGGCCTGGATTTGATGGTGCCCGCTGCCGATCAGCCCGACTACGTGTTCATCGAAGCCAACGAGCGCGCCGGGCTGGCTAACCATGAACCGCAACCAACAGCCGAGCGGTTTGTGGATTTGTTGTTTCCGCACAGTCAGCCGGTGGTCTCTTAGTTCTGTGTTGTCAGGACTGGCCCCTTCGCGAGCAGGTCGAATCGTCGCACCGTCGCTCCCACAGGAGAATGCAATCCAATGTGGGAGCGAGCCTGCTCGCGAAGGCGGCCTGACAGGCAGCCAAAAACCTTCTCATCGAAACCATCGAAGGCCTCACCCCATCAGGAGTTTCCATGACCAGCAAAATCCCCGAACCGGACCTCGGTTACCTGCAAAAAGTCCTGCTGGAAATGCTCGCCATTCCCAGCCCCACCGGGTTCACCGACACCATCGTGCGCTATGTCGCCGAACGCCTTGAAGAACTGGGCATTCCCTTCGAAATGACCCGTCGCGGCACCATTCGCGCCACGCTCAAGGGCAAGAAGAACAGCCCCGACCGCGCCGTTTCCGCCCACCTTGACACCATCGGCGCGGCGGTGCGTGCGGTGAAGGACAACGGCCGCCTGACCCTCGCGCCAGTCGGCTGCTGGTCCAGTCGCTTTGCCGAAGGCAGTCGGGTCAGCCTGTTTACCGACAACGGCGTGATCCGCGGCAGCGTCTTGCCGCTGATGGCGTCCGGGCACGCGTTCAATACCGCCGTGGATGAGCTGCCGATCAGTTGGGATCACATCGAATTGCGTCTGGACGCCTACTGCGCCACCCGTGCCGACTGCGAATCCCTGGGCATCAGCGTTGGCGATTTCGTCGCCTTCGACCCGCTGCCGGAGTTCACCGAAAGCGGCCACATCAGCGCCCGCCACCTCGACGACAAGGCCGGCGTGGCTGCGCTGCTGGCGGCGCTCAAAGCCATCGTCGACAGTGGCCAGGACCTGATGATCGACTGCCATCCGCTGTTCACCATCACCGAGGAAACCGGCAGTGGCGCCGCGGCGGCATTGCCCTGGGACGTCAGTGAATTCGTCGGCATCGACATCGCACCGGTCGCAACCGGCCAACACTCCAGCGAGCACGCAGTGAGCATCGCGATGCAGGATTCCGGCGGGCCCTATGACTATCACCTGTCGCGCCACCTCCTGCGCCTGGCCAGCGACAACGAGTTGCCGGCACGCCGCGACCTGTTCCGCTACTACTTCAGCGATGCACATTCGGCAGTTACCGCCGGCCACGACATTCGCACAGCCCTGCTCGCCTTCGGCTGCGACGCCACCCATGGTTACGAACGCACCCATATCGACAGCCTCGCCGCCCTGAGTCGCCTGCTCGGCGCGTACATCCTCAGCCCGCCAGTGTTTGCCAGCGATGCGCAACCGGCCAAGGGGTCACTGGACCGCTTCAGCCATCAACTCGAACACGATACCCAGATGGAAAGCGATACGCGGGTGCCGTCGGTGGACAGTCTGGTGGGGCAGCGGTCGGAGAGTTGACCTGCAATTTATATTGTCTGTTCTGCCGCTTTCGCGAGCTGGCTCGCTCCCACAGGGGAATGCACTGAAATGTGGGAGCGAGCCTGCTCGCGAAGGGGCCTGACTGACCACACTTTTCCCTCAGGCTAGCCGCAATCGCCCAATCGCCGTAGCATCGCGCCATTGATTGAACCGAGGTACCTATGCTGATCCCCTACGACCAACTTCAAGTCGACACCCTCACCCGCCTGATCGAGGATTTCGTGACCCGCGACGGCACGGACAATGGTGACGACACGCCACTGGAAACCCGCGTACTGCGCGTGCGCCAGGCCTTGACCAAGGGGCAGGCACTGATTGTCTTCGATCCGGAAAGCGAGCAATGCCAGCTGATGCTCAAGCACGACGTGCCCAAGCACCTGTTTGACTGAGGCCTTTAGCGCTCCTTGGTTTTCGCCAGTTTTTTCTGGATCCGTTCGTAGATTTCGCAGCGGTGCACATTGACGTTCCGAGGCGCTTCGACGCCGAAGCGAATATTGTTTCCGTTGATCGCGAGAACATGCACGGAAATGTTTTCACCGATGGAAATGGTTTCGCCCACAACGCGAGTGAGTACGAGCATGAGGTGTGTCCTTCAGGGGTTACTGGCCCCTGAAGATGCCCAGCCTGCGGTACGCCTACAATGCTCCGACAGCAAACCAGACCGGACTGACAGCCATGACGCACAACGCTTACAGAAAAGTCTGACAGGCCGCTTGATTGTAGGACCGATCTGTCAGGACGCGGAGAATCGCGGCCCGAACAGGATGATGCTCGCGCCGATCACACACAACGCCACGCCAAGCCAGTCCGAACCCAGCGGACGAACCCGCTCGACCACGGCCAACCAGCCGATGGACGCAATGATGTAGATGCCGCCGTAAGCGGCGTAGGCGCGGCCGGCGTAGGTGGCTTCAATACGGGTCAGCAGCAGAGCGAACAGGGTCAGGCTGAGGAGCGCTGGCACCACCCACCACATGCTTTTACCCTGGCGCAGCCACATCCAGAAAGCAAAGCAACCGGCAATTTCGAACAGCGCGGCGAGGAAAAACCACAGGTAATTGAGCATGCGAGTGTCCCGCTAGGATGGCCGATGGCGGCCACCCTAACCACAGCGTTGCCTGCGAGCAAGATCAGCTTGCGGATTGCCTGGCCTTGGCGCGCATTTTGTCGGCCATGGCGGTCATTTCGTTGTAGAGCAGTTGCGGGTTCTTCTGCTTGATCGCCCAGGCCATGCGGCCCTGTTCGTGGGGCAGGATCATGAACTCGCCGGCGGCGACCTGCCGATAGATGTAGTCGGCGATGTCGGCGGCGCTGATCGGCGAGCTCTCCAGCAACTTGCCGACCTGAGCCTTCATGGCCGGTGTCGGGCCGCGAAACGAGTCCAGCAGATTGGTCTGGAAGAACGACGGACACACCACATGCACGCCGACTTCCTGATGCGCCAGCTCGATCAGCAGGCTTTCGGACAACGCCACCACGCCCGCCTTGGCCACGTTGTAGTTACTCATCGCCGGGCCCTGCATCAGCGCGGCCATGGACGCAATGTTGATGATCCTGCCTTTGCTTTTTTCCAGCAACGGCAGGAAAGCCTTGCAACCCTTGACCACGCCCATCAGGTTGATCGCGATCTGCCAGTCCCAGTCCTCCAGGGACAACTCACTGAAGAAGCCGCCAGACGCTACACCCGCATTGTTGACGATGACATCGATGCCGCCGAGCTTGACCTCGCAGGCCTGGGCGAACGCCGTCAACTGGCTGTAGTCGCGTACATCGCAGCGCTGGATAAAACCATCGCCACCCGCCTCGCGGACCAGCTTGAGGGTTTCCTGCAAGCCGGGCTCGCTGACGTCCGACAAGGCCAGTTGCCAGCCTTCACGCGCCCAGCGCAGCGCGATTTCGCGACCCAGGCCAGAGCCTGCACCAGTGATCATCATGCGATTTTGCATAGCAAACAGCCTTGTTGTTCTCGGAAGATGCATCGAGTGTAGCGAAGGTAATTGCCCGACCCACGCTCCATCAGATTGCTGAATGGCCCGAGCAAACCGCGGGAGCCTTTGAAGTAACTGATGCAACAGAGAAAGATATAGACCCGCAAAAAAAAGAGGCCCTTGAAGGGCCTCTTTTCCATTGCGTCACAACTTACTGCGGTGTGCCGTGAACGACACCGGCGGTGTTGTCCAGCAGGCTCTTGGTCGCGGTTTGCAGGAACGCTTCGAGCTTGAGTTTCAACTCGGCGGTACGCGGTGCATCGTCAATGATCTCGGCGTGCGCCGTAGCGCCCATTTCGTACTGGTACAACTTTGGCGCCATGTCCTTTTCCTTCGGCAACACCAGGATCTGGTCGTCGCTGAGGATGGCCGTGGTCTGCTCGTTACCCGAAGGCTTGATCACACCAAAACCCTTGTCGCCCTCAGGCAGGTTGAGCAGGTCGCGGCCCCAGCATTGCTGGCGGGTTTCGCCGCCCAGGCGGCCCATGATGGTCGGCACGATGTCGATCTGGGTGCCCACGGTGTGGTCACGCTGACCGAACTTCTCCTGGATGCCCGGTGCGATCATCAGCATCGGGATGTTGAAGCGGCCCAGGTCCATTTCGGTGATCTGCTGTTCGTTGCCAAAACCGTGGTCACCGACAACGATGAACAGGGTTTCCTTGAAGTACGGCTCCTTGCGAGCCTTTTCAAAGAACTGGCCCAGCGCCCAGTCCGCATAACGCATGGCGGTCAAGTGCTCGTTCAGGGTGCCGCGATTGGTCACGCGCTCGACCGGCAGTGGCGTCGGCAATGCGTATGGCGTGTGGTTGGACAGGGTTTGCAGCAAGGCATAGAACGGCTTGCCGTTTTCCCGCGCCTTGAGCTCTTGCAGGCTGCGATCGAACATATCCTGGTCGGACACACCCCAGGTCGGGTCGGAGAACACCGGGTTAACGAAGTCGTTACGGCCGATGAAGTTGGTCATGCCCTGGTTGCTGAAGAACCCCGACTGGTTGTCCCAGGCGAAATCGCCGTTGTAGACGTACACGTCGTCATAGTGACGGGCACTGAGCAATTGCGGCAGGCCAGACAGCTTGTGGCTGCCTTCCGGGGTCTGCATCAGGTATTCGAAACCCGGCAGGTTCGGGAAGCAACCCATGGTGGCGAACATACCCTGGTGGGTATGGGTGCCGTTGGAGAAGAAGCGGTCGAACAGCAGGCCTTCCTTCGACAGTTTGTCGAGGTACGGCGTGATGTTGTCCGGGCCACCCAACGCACCGACCGAGTGACCGGCCATGCTTTCCATCAGGATCACCACGACGTTCTTGATCGGCAGCGTCTTGTCGGCCGGCGGCGTGTAGTCACGACGTACGGCGGCAATGTCGGCCTCGACCAGTTTTTCGTCCGGCAGCACCAACATGTCACGCACGATTTGCTGGGCCTGCTCCTGCGGCAAGGTGGCCTTCCAGATGTTGTCGCGCTCCTCGGACATCCGGCTCTTGGCAGCCGCCACCAATTGCAGGGTACCGTTGAGGCCCAATTGGTTGGCGAAAATCGAATTGGTAGTGTAGACATCACCCCAACGCAATGGCGGGCCTTGGCGCAGGGTGCCACGTGCGGCAACCACGCAGATCAGCAGGCACACCACGAATACCGCGATGCGCGCATACCATGGGGCCACCTGACGCGTGCCGATGCTGCCGCCACTGAACGGGCCGCGAGGACGGGTTGCACGGTCGGCGCCCTTGAATGCCAGGCTCAGGATCCAGGTGCCCACGGCCCATGCCAGCAGGTAGCGAACCACCGGAAAACCGTACCAGAGCATGCTCATCACGGTCTTCGGATCTTCCTTGACGTACTGGAAGACCAGGCCGTTGAGGCGCTGGTGGAATTCACGGTAGAAGTCCATTTCCATCAGGCCCAGGAACAGCGCGATGCTGGAGACGATCGTCAGCCAGAAACGGAACAGCCCACGTGCGGCCATGGCCCGGGCGCTGAACAGTGCCAGCAGCAACGGAATGCTCAGATAGACCACCAGACGCAGGTCGAAACGCAGACCGTTGGCGAATGCCTCGAGGAAGGTCGAGGCCGGTGTGTCGAGGATCATCGAGCGGTTGTAAACCAGCAGCGCGACGCGCAGCAGGCTGAACATGACCATCATGACCAAGGCACACAACAGCGTGTAGGCCAGATGCGATTTGACGGTCGGTTGCAGCAGGCGACTAGAGGCTCGCTGCTGATTCAGGGCGTCCGGGATTGCCATGTCGTTTTAGGACCCATTGGAAGTTTAAGTTTCGAAAATACAGCTGCGCCTTGCCCTCTTTTCGGCCTGTACGAGGCCCGGGGTTTGCGCGGTGCGCAAATGTTGCACGATCAATGGCTGCATTGCCATTGATTACTACCCTCATCCCGACTCTTTCATCCTGTATGCAGGACTACGCAGCGTGTCGCGGGAGAGCCGGCGAATTGTCTTGGAGACTTGGTGAAAATTTCGTGCAACGCATATTCGGAAACAAATTAAAGCGCCCGCCTCCCGCCAAAAATGCAAACGCCCCGAACCAGTCGGGGCGCTACGAAGTCACCTTTAAGGAACGACAGCGTTACTTCTCGGCGCGCGCCTTGAGGGCTTTCAAAGTATTGAACGGGGCATCCACCACGAACTTGTTGGCCACCATCGACGGCACGCTACCGCCCGGTTCGGTGTGCACCTGATAGGTCACTTCGATCTGGTCGCCCTTGGGTACGAACTTCCAGAAACCGTCGACCTTGGCGACCCGGACAAAGCCTTTTTCTTCAGGAAGGTATTTCGGTACGCCTTCGAGCTTGCGGGTCAGGCTGCCGTCGGCGCCTTCGGTGGTGGTGACGTGCAGCACCGAATCACGCGGAGTAACCGGCCACGGGGTGTTGAACTGAGTGTAGGTCCAGCTCTGGTCACCTTCGTGCTTGAGCAGCTTCTGGGTTTTGCACTCGTGAATCCAGGCACAGGCTCCGGACACGTCGTCCTGCAACGCACGCAGCTTGGCCACGGTGGTCTTCATCAGCGTGACGCCCTGGTAGGCCTTGTAGTCGGACCCGGCCACTTCACTCAGGGAGACCTTGATGCCGTCTTCGTTCTTCGCGACTTTCCAGTCTTCGGCCTGGGCCGCCGAGGTAGCCAGCACAACCGTTAAACCACACAGCACAGCAATACGATGCAACGAACCCATAGTCTTGTTCCTTATTGTTGAAGTTCCGTTCGTAGAACACATCACGCCGCCGTCATTTGCTCCCACCAGCCGATCAGTCGAATGGCTTCTTCGCTGTTGCTTCCGCACACCTCGGGGTCAGCCTCGAAGGCGGAACACACCGCCGGCCGATCCGGCTGGCCGAAAATGTTGCACAGGTTGTCCGCGGAAAGCTGCAGGCAACGCTGCCCCGCGGCTTTGCCATTGGGCATACCGGGAATCGGTGAACTGATGGAAGGGGCAATGCAACACGCGCCACAGCCCTCACGGCATTTCATGACGACAAGCTCCTCGCGACGAGCAATGTGTTAAAGGACGGGGCACAGAGTACCCGCTTAAACAGTTGTTTTAAATTACCTGCGAGCGGGTTTTTCAACGCAAACGGGCATGACCGGGCAGTCTCCGACAAAGCGTCTGCCCTGCGGCTCGCGGATCTTGACGACTTACTGTTTGAACTCGAAATCCAGTGCTGCGCCTTCGACCTCGCGGCGCTCTTCATTGCGCAGTTGCAGCTGCATTTCATTGCTGAGCAGGCGTCCGTTGAGCTGGAACGGGCTGCTACCGCTTTTGTCTCCGAACATCTGGGGCAACAGCGGTTCACGCCTGGTCAAGGGTACCGTTCCGACCGGCTTCAGTTCCTGAACCATATCCTTGGGCAAGCTCAGGTCCAGATTGGCGGATGGAAGCTCAGTCTTTACCTCTTCGCTGACCGGTTTCGATTTGGAGGTAACGGGCGGATGCTTTTTCGCGGGCGTCGCCGGTTTTTTGGCCGCCGAGGCTTTTTTTGCAGGTTCGGCTTTTATCGGTGCAACGTGAAAACTGCCGGTAGCCTGTTCCTGCTCGGTGGCGGCAACGACGGATGCCGGCTGAATACTCGCAAACAGACAGAGCAATAGCCAGGCGGCAGGAAAAATCGGTTTCATGTATCCCACAGTGGGTGCAAACGGCAGAGGTGCATATGCTGGCCTGTTGCAGCCCACAAGACAAGCGCAGTAGCAGTCTGTTACAAACCGCCTGCCATCTCCTGGCAGAGTTGGGTGGCCAACATGCCCAAGGTCATCAACGCGCGCTCGGCTTCTCGGTTCCATGGCGTGCCGCAATTGAGACGAATGCAGTGATTGAATTGCTCGGTATTACTGAAGATCAGCCCCGGCGCAATACTGATGCCCTGCTGCAAGGCCCGCACATGCAACTCCTGGGTGTTGACCCGCCCCGGCAGACTCACCCACAGAATGAAGCCACCGGTAGGCCGGGTCATCTGCGTGCCTTCCGGGAAATACTGCTGTACCGCCAGCTGGAAGGCACTGAGGTTCTTGCGGTATTCCTGGCGGATGAAGCGCAAATGCCGGTCGTACCCGCCATTTTCCAGGTAAGCGGCGATACCCATCTGAGTCACGCTGCACGCAGAATGCGTACTGAACGTCTGCAAGCGCTGGATTTCCTGCTGATACTTGCCGGCAATCATCCAGCCGATCCGCACGCCCGGCGACAGGGTTTTAGAGAAGCTTGAGCAATAGATCACCCGGTCCAGCCGATCGTAGGCCTTGAGGGACTTGGTGCGCCCCTGCTCGAACATCAGTTCACCGTAGATATCGTCTTCGACAATCTGGATATCAAAGTCCGACGCCAGGCGCAGCAGTTGCTTCTGCCGCTCTTCAGGCATGGTGCCACCCAATGGATTACTCAGTCGGGTGGTCAGCACCAACGCCTTGATCGACCATTGGTTGGCTGCCAGTTGCAGGGCTTCCAGACTCATGCCCGTGGCTGGATCACTGGGGATCTCGATGACCTTGAGGCCCAACAGGTCGGCCAGTTGCAGCAACCCGTAATAGGTCGGCGACTCGGCCGCAATCAGATCGCCCGGACGAGTCAGCACGCGTAAAGACATCTGCAGCGCATCGACACAGCCGTGGGTGATCACCACCTCCGACGGATCGACCACCACGCCCGCATCGCGCATGCGGATCGCCACTTGTCGGCGCAACGGCTCGAAACCGGGGCTGAACATGTAACTGAAGGCCCGCGGGCTATGGAAACGGGTGACTTTGGCCAATTGCTGATGCAGTGCCCGCACCGGCAGATAGTCGACGCTCGGCACCGCTGCACCCAGCGGGAACACGCCCTCACGACGGGATTCGACCAGGACTTGTTGAATGATGCTGCTGCGGGTGACCAGGCCGGGGCGCTCGACCCGGGCGATGTCCGGCGTCGGTGCGGTGAGTGCCGGCGTCTGGTGCACGTAGTAACCCGACTGCGGCCGGGCGCGGATCAGCCCCTGATCTTCGAGATTGGCATACGCCTGCAACACCGTCGCATGGCTGACATTGAGCTGCGAGCTCATCTTGCGCACCGAAGGCACGCGCTCTCCCGGCTGATAGACCCCACGGCGGATGTCTTCGGCCAGTTGTTGAGCAATACGTTGATAGAGCAAAAGATTGGTCATGACGCAGCACTCGATTTCACGGGCATTTTATTCTTGTGTGAAACAATACCGGAACAGTTTAGAAGTGTACGGGGACAGTTGCCACAATAGTCGACCATACAGTGCAGTGTCAGCAAAATCTGTACTGTTTTGTGCGCTGATCGGCAGGCAAAAAAAACCCGGCGCTGCATGGCAGGCCGGGTTTTCCAGCGACGCAACCCCTAGCGGGCAGCGCCGAGCTGGCCCTTTTCGTCGGAAAACACAATTTCCACCCGACGGTTCTGCGCTCGTCCCCGTTCCGACGCATTCGCGTCCACCGGATATTCGTCGCCATAACCCTCGACCTGGATGCGCTTGTCGTCGATGCCCAGGTCCATCAGCACGTCAGCCACCGATTGTGCGCGGTCGCGGGACAGCTTGAGGTTTTCCTGTTTGCCCCCGGTACTGTCCGTATAACCTTCGATCCGCACCACTCGCTTGGGGTTGAGTTGCAGGAACTGCACGATCTTCAACACCACACGGTTGGCCGAAGGTTTCAATTCCGCCTCACCTGTGTCAAACAGCATGTCGCCCAATGTCATCACCAGACCGCGGTCGGTCTGGGTGGTCGTCAATGCCAGGATCTGCTCTTCAAGCCATTTGCCTTGCTGCTGCACACTGAACAGTTTGGATTCACGCAACGCCAGTTGCAGGCGCTGCCGTTCCAGTTCGAGTTTCGCCGCTTGCTCGTCGTTAAGCGCCTTATTGGTGTGCTCCCGGGCAATGGCGCTGTAGCGCTGGCTCAGGTAGGCGTAATGCACCACATCCGAACCGCTGCCCCAATAGCTGGACAGACGATCGGCGCGGGCCAGGGACTCGCCGGCGCGAATCACGTCCTTGGGGGCGACTCGCAGCACATTGGAGTCTTCCTTGACCTTCTGAAAGTCGGCTCCTGCCTGCTGCAACGCGCTCTCGCTGTGCTGGCTGGCGCAACCGGACAACACGGCGCAGCCTGCCAGGATCAAACCGCCGATGGCTTTGCTCTTGAGGCTCATTCGGCATCTCCCAGTTGCTTGCGCAGGCGGGCGATGCGGGCGTTAAGCATGTTCAACTGTTCCTCGCTCTTGGCCGTCAACACTTTGGCTTCAGCCAGGCGCGCATCGAGTTCGGCCTGTTCGGCCCGCATGCGTGCGTTTTTGAAGGATTGGTCGGTCATGTTGCCCTTGGCGCGGTTGAACTTGTCTTCGGCCAGTTTCATTTCCGGCACATCGTCGGCGGTGGCGCCCACGGCCTTGGCCTGTTCAAGTGCCTGTTCGGTCAGGCGAATCTGTTCATTCGGCGCAGGATCGGTTGCACAACCGGCCAGGAGCACAAAGGCCAAGGCAGCGAAAAGAGGTCGAATACTCACTAAATATCCCTACTGTTTTGGGGTACTGACGGGTTGTTGCGAGGGTTGCTGCGGTTGTGAGCGCTGTGCCTTCCAACGCTCGATATTGCGCATCAGCACGGTCTCCGTCAGTCCGGACGCGGGCAATTCTGTCATCTTTTTGGCCAACTGTCCGCGCAACCACGGATCGTTGCAGGCCGAGTCATGGGAAATCGCCAGGTACAGGCCAGGCTTGTCGACCGGTTGCAAGCGAGCGACCAGATCACCGGCCATGCCCAGTGTCTGTGCAGTCGCCATGCCCGAGTAACGTCCTGCCAGTACGAATTCGACCTCACCCAACAGCAGCTTCTGAAAAGCCTGGGTCAGGCTGGACGTGCGAGTGAGGGTCAATTGCTGTCCGGAAAAGGTGCTGAATGGCGCAGTCAATCGGGCCTTTTCCGAAATGGCACCGGGATGACCGTGCAGGTCCTGTGCTTCGTTATAGACCAGCGTCGACTCCTTGCGCGTCCAGACCAGATAGTCGTTTTCCAGCAAGGGTGGATGGATGTAATCCAGGGTTTCCAGCTCGCTGACCGTCAAGGCGGCGTCCGCCAGCATGTCCATGCGCCCGCTGCGCACTTCGTCCAGGGCCTGGGCGCGCTTGCCGGCATAAAGCAGTTCAACCTTGAGCCCCAACTCCCCCGCCACTTGCTGCAGCAAATCGGCGCTGGCACCGATCAGGTGTCCGGGATTCTGCGGGTCTTGCCACAGGTACGGTGGCGCATCCGGGCTGCCGGTTACCACAAGGCGTTCGCATTTGCCGGCGGCGAACGACAGCGCCGGCAATAGCGTCAATCCCAGCAAGCTCCACACGTAGCGCAGATCCATGGCTTCACACTCCACTCAAATCTGGTGATGCCCCCTGTAGGAGCGAGCCTGCTCGCGATGGATTCAAAGGCACCGCGTTTATCCAGGATCAACGCGTCATCGTTAACGTCCATCGCGAGCAAGCTCGCTCCTACAGGTAAACGAAAGGCAAAAAAAAGCCCGGCCAAAAGGCCGGGCTCTTTATAAGTGAAGCAGCCGGATTAGACCAGCTTCTCCAGCTCAGGGATGGCTTCGAACAGGTCTGCCACCAGGCCGTAGTCGGCCACCTGGAAGATCGGCGCTTCTTCATCCTTGTTGATCGCAACGATCACTTTGGAATCTTTCATGCCGGCCAGGTGCTGGATCGCGCCGGAGATACCGACGGCGATGTACAGCTGTGGAGCAACGATCTTGCCGGTCTGACCGACCTGCATGTCGTTCGGTACAAAACCTGCGTCGACCGCGGCGCGCGAAGCACCCACGGCAGCGCCCAGCTTGTCGGCCAGGGCGTACAGGTGTTTGAAGTTGTCGCCGTTCTGCATGCCGCGCCCGCCGGAAACGACGATCTTGGCAGCGGTCAGTTCCGGACGATCGGACTTGGCCAGCTCTTCGCCAACGAAGCTGGAGATACCAGCGTCGTGAGCAGCACCAACGGCTTCAACGGCAGCCGAACCACCTTCGGCGGCAACCGGGTCGAAACCGGTGGCACGCACGGTGATCACTTTGACCGCTGCGTTCGATTGAACGGTAGCGATGGCGTTACCGGCATAGATCGGACGCTTGAAGGTGTCAGCGCTTTCTACCGAGATGATCTCGGAGATCTGGTCAACGTCCAGTGCAGCGGCAACGCGCGGCAGGATGTTTTTGCCGTTGGAAGTAGCGGCAGCCAGGATGTGGCTGTAGCCCTTGCCCAACTCTGCAACCAGAGGAGCAACGTTTTCCGGCAGCTGATGCGCGTAAGCAGCATTGTCAGCGTTCAGGACTTTGCTCACGCCAGCGATTTTCGCTGCGGCTTCAGCCACGGCACCAGCGCCCTGGCCTGCAACCAGCACGTGGATGTCGCCACCGATTTTGGCGGCAGCAGCCACGGTGTTCAGCGTGGCCGGGGCCAGCACTTTGTTGTCGTGTTCAGCAATAACCAAGATAGTCATTTAGATTACCTTCGCTTCGTTTTTCAGTTTCTCGACCAGTTCAGCCACCGACTTGACCTTGATACCCGCGCTGCGTGCAGCAGGCGCTTCGACTTTCACGGTCTTGTTGGTGGAGGCGGTGGAAACGCCCAAAGCGTCCGGAGTCAGCGTCTCGAGAGGCTTCTTCTTGGCTTTCATGATGTTTGGCAGAGACGCGTAGCGCGGCTCGTTCAAACGCAGGTCGGTGGTGACGATGGCCGGCAGTTTCAGGGAAACTGTCTGCGCGCCGCCGTCGATTTCACGGGTTACAGCCACGCTGTCGCCACTGATTTCGACTTTCGAAGCGAACGTGCCCTGACCGTAGCCGCTCAATGCAGCAAGCATCTGGCCAGTCTGGTTGTTGTCGCTGTCGATGGCTTGTTTGCCAAGGATCACCAGCTGAGGCTGTTCCTTGTCGACAACAGCCTTCAGCAGCTTGGCAACGGCCAGGGAAGTCAGGTCTTCGGCGGACTCGACGAGGATGGCGCGGTCGGCACCCAGAGCCAGCGCGGTGCGCAGTTGCTCTTGAGCGGTGGACGGGCCGACGGAGACGACGACGATTTCAGTCGCAACACCCTTCTCTTTCAGGCGTACGGCTTCTTCCACGGCGATCTCGCAGAACGGGTTCATCGACATCTTGACGTTGGCAAGATCGACGCCGGAATTGTCCGCCTTGACGCGAACCTTGACGTTGTAATCCACAACGCGTTTGACAGCTACAAGAACCTTCATGGATTCCTCGTTACTCTCCGGTGAAAAGAAAGTCGCCTAGGCGAACCTGGCGGTTGATGCTCATCGGGCGCAAGGGCACCTCCAAAAACGCCGGCTAAGGTGTCAAGTGACCATCGCTCATGCTGTGGATGACCGTTTGTCAGTGGTGACTGACGAGTCATTCAACATCGCGGCGTGTAAACTGCGCAGCAAACCCGCGCGGCGCATCACTCTCTACTGCCATCGCCCTGTCTTTAGAGGTGCTCTTGAAACCAACAGTCAGCCTACGGCGAGCGCAAAACCGACCGTATCTTGACCGGAACGCCTATTCCGGTCAATACGCCAAAACAGCCGTTCATAAGGCGCGTGACTTTGATTTCTCTGGCTTTGAGCCAATTCAAACAAACGTTTGTATTGGACGCTGAGAGTGGTGTAGATATAATGCGCCACCCAAAGAGAAAGGTGGTCAATCGATTGTCCGCTTCCGGCGCTGCGCCGGGATTCATGGATGCGACACCCAACCTCCAAATTAGAAAAAAAACTGTTGAGCCTTGAGTAGGAGATAACCTGTGGAACGCGAATACATGGAATTCGACGTGGTCATCGTCGGTGCCGGCCCCGCTGGTCTTTCCGCCGCCTGCCGCTTGAAGCAGAAGGCCGCCGAAGCCGGTAAGGAAATCAGCGTCTGCGTGGTCGAAAAAGGCTCCGAAGTCGGTGCTCACATTCTGTCCGGTGCCGTGTTCGAACCACGCGCCCTGAACGAACTGTTCCCGGACTGGAAGGAACTCGGCGCACCGCTGAACACCCCCGTCACCCGCGACGACATCTTCGTGCTGAAGAACGCTGAAAGCGCGCAGAAAGTTCCAGACTTCTTTGTGCCCAAGACCATGCACAACGAAGGCAACTACATCATCTCCCTGGGCAACCTGTGCCGCTGGCTCGCCCAGCAGGCCGAGAACCTGGGTGTAGAAATCTACCCTGGCTTCGCCGCTCAGGAAGCGCTGTTCGACGAGAACGGCGTGGTCCGCGGGATCATTACCGGTGACCTGGGCGTCGACCGCGAAGGCAATCCGAAGGAAGGCCTGTACACCCCGGGCATGGAACTGCGTGGCAAATACACGCTGTTCGCCGAAGGTTGCCGTGGCCACATCGGCAAGCAACTGATCAAGCGCTTCAACCTCGACAGCGATGCCGACGCCCAGCATTACGGCATCGGCCTGAAAGAAATCTGGGAAGTCGACCCGGCCAAGCACCAGCCAGGCCTGGTGGTGCACACCGCCGGTTGGCCGATGGACATCATGGGCACCGAGAACACCGGCGGCTCGTTCCTCTATCACCTGGAAAACAACCAGGTCGTAGTCGGCCTGATCGTCGACCTGTCCTACAGCAACACCTACCTGTCGCCGTTCGACGAGTTCCAGCGCCTCAAGCATCACCCGGTGCTAAAGCAGTACCTGGAAGGCGGCAAGCGCATCAGCTACGGCGCCCGTGCCATCTGCAAGGGCGGCCTGAACTCGTTGCCGAAAATGGTCTTCAAGGGCGGCGCGCTGATCGGTTGCGACCTCGGCACCCTGAACTTCGCCAAGATCAAAGGCAGCCACACCGCGATGAAGTCCGGCATGCTCGCCGCAGAATCGGTGGCCGAGGCGCTGTTCGCCGAGAAAGACGGCACTGAAGAACTGACCACCTACGTGGACGCATTCAAGAAGAGCTGGCTCTACGACGAACTGTTCGCCAGCCGCAACTTCGGCCCGGCGATCCACAAGTTCGGCGCCATCGTCGGTGGCGGCTTCAACTGGCTGGACCAGAACATCTTCGGCGGCAAACTGCCGTTCACCCTGCACGACACCAAGCCGGATTACGCTTGCCTGAAACTGGCGGCTGACTGCAAGAAGATCGACTACCCGAAACCGGACGGCAAGATCAGCTTCGACAAACTGAGCTCGGTGTTCATCTCGGGTACCAACCATGAAGAAGAGCAGCCGTGCCACCTGAAGCTGGCTGACGCGAGCATTCCTCTGGCCAAGAACCTGCCACTGTATGACGAACCTGCCCAGCGTTACTGCCCGGCCGGCGTATACGAAGTGGTGACCAGGGAAGACGGCGAGAAGCGTTTCCAGATCAACGCCCAGAACTGTGTTCACTGCAAGACCTGCGACATCAAGGACCCTGCACAGAACATCACCTGGGTGGCGCCGGAAGGTGCTGGCGGCCCGACTTACCCGAACATGTAAGCCGAACGCCTGAACAACGAGGCTCCCGAAACGGGGCCTTTTTGTTGCCTGCAATTTATGCAACACCACTAAACCGATGTGGGAGCGAGCCTGCTCGCGAAAGCAGTGTGTCAGTCAATACCCATATCGAATGATAAAGCGCTTTCGCGAGCAGGCTCGCTCCCACAAGGGTTACCGCATACAGTCAGATTTTGGCGCCCAGTTCCGCCGACAGCCGTGCCGTAACCCCTTTGATCAGGGGAATCAGCTCGGCCATTTTTTCCAGCGGCATGTAGGGTACGGTACTGGCAATGCTGATGCCGGCGACGATGCGTTTGCTGGCATCGCGGACCGGTGCCGCCACGCAACGGATCGACGGTTCGTTATCTTCCAGATCGAAGGCGTACCCGCCCGCCACGTACTCGAGCATGCGCTGCTCGAACTGCTCCCAGGATTGCTCCGGGTGCTGCGGCCAGAACCGGTTCTTGCCACCCACCGGCAGGCCGACTTCATACAAGCGCCGCCACTCTTGCGCTGAATCATCGAGCATCAGTGCCTTGCCGATCCCGGTGCGCGCCAATGGCATGCGATGGCCGACCCGTGAACGCATTTCCGGGCCATTGCGCCCCGGATTCTTGTGCAGGTACAGCACTTCGTCGCCTTCGCGAATCGCCAGATGAATGGTGTCGCCGGTCAACGCCGACAACTCATCCAGATACGGCCCGGCCAGGGTCACCAACGGCAGCTCTTCACGGGCCTGAAAGCCCAACTCGATCAGTTTCGGCCCCAACAGATAACCGACCTGCGGCACCACCCGCAGATAACGCTCGTCGACCAGGCAACTGGCCAGGCGATGGGTGGTGCTGCGTGTAGTGCCGATCAGCCGGGCGATTTCCTTGAGATCGCGGGCGCCGCTGGCCACCGCCTGGACCACACCCAACCCGCGCAGCAGCGTTTGGGTGCCGGTCGGCGCGGCGTCCTTGGCGACTTTTGGGGCGTCTTCCTGCATATCCAGCCTTTACCGTTGAGCGAGTGAACGGGCGGCATTATGGTCGCCCGCGTGCCACGACTACAACTTGATACGTTCGACCTTGCCCACCAGCAGGATGCAGGACAGTGCGCCGATCAATGCCAGCACCGAGATGCAGGTGATCGCCGGGGCAAAGGAATCACCCGTCGCGAGAAAACCGATCACGATTGGCGTGGCAATCGTGATCGGTTGCCGATGAAGTTGAACACCCCGCCGGTCAGGCCGAGCAACCGTGACAGCCGAAAACGTGCTGGAGCCAGGCCAGCACCGGCGTCAGGAACGCCAGGCCGACGTGAATCGGATCGATGCCCAAGTCACTGGTCAATGCCGGAGCGGCAATCGACAGGTTACTGCGGTCCAGGTAGTTGATCAGCACCATGATGAAAAAACGCTTGCGGCTGGGCGTCACCAACGACGCTTGGCCGGTGTGGGTTTACGGTTGTATGGGGGCCTCTTCTTATGTTTATTGAGGTCGGTCTAAAGATTGACGCTGAACCCTGTGGGAGCGGGCTTGCCCGCGATGACGGAGGCACATTCAATGATGATGTGACTAACAGGACGCCATCGCTGGCAAGCCAGCTCCCACAGGGACTTGTGGTGGTTAGAGATCACTCACCACTCTGCAAAGCTGCCATCGGCATGACGCCAGATCGGGTTGCGCCAGCGGTGACCGACGGCAGCACCTTCGATCACGTACTGCTCATCGATCTCGATACCCAGGTTCGGACCGACCGCATCGCCCACGGCGTTGCGGGGGGCTTTGCCGATCAGGTAATCGGACAATTCCTCAACCGCAGCAGCAACGGCAACGGTGTGGGCACGACCTACGACCACGGTCTCGCCCCGGTCGGTCACACCCTCGTCGGTTTCGACCTTGAGGAAGCACTAACGCGGCGCCCAATGAAATCTTAGCGAAGGGCTTTCCAGGCAGCGACGTAAGCCTTGGCATTGACCGCCACTTCCTCCGGGGTCATGCCCGGTTTGAACAGACCGGAACCCAGGCCGAAGCCTTTGACGCCAGCGTCGATAAACGCCTGCATGTTGTCCGGGGTGATCCCGCCGACCGGCGCCAGAATCGTTCCCGCTGGCAATACCGCAAGCCAGGCTTTGACGACTGCCGGTCCCATCTGCTCGGCCGGAAACATCTTCAGTACATCAGCACCTTCGGCCAGCGCCGCGAAGGCCTCGGTCGGGGTGGCGACACCCGGAGACAGGTACAAACCGGCCGCTTTCGCTGTGCGCAACACCTTGGGATCACTGTGGGGCATGACGATCACCTGGCCGCCCGCCGCTTTCACTTGCTCGACCTGCTCCGGCGCCAACACGGTGCCGGCACCGATCAGGCAATCGGCGGGCAAAGTACTGCGCAGGATGCGGATGCTGTCGTACGGTTCAGGGGAATTGAGCGGCACTTCGATGACGCGAAATCCGGCGGCGTACAGGACTTCGCCAATGGCGGCCGCTTCCTGTGGACGCAGGCCGCGCAGGATCGCGATCAGGCCGTTTTGCGCCAGCGCTTGTTTGAGCATGTCAGACCTCCAGGCAGGGTTAACGTAATGCGGTGGACGTGACCAGGCCGGCGGCAAGCGCCAGTTGCCACAATCCGCGTTCGGTGGCCTGTTCGGCCAGGGTCACCCGGGCAAAACCGCAGGCGGCGAGCGCTCGGTTGTAGCGGGTACAGAGTTGGGTATTGCCGATGAGGATGATCGAGGGCAGGTGCACGCTGTTGCGCCGACGCCGCTGGACATTGGCCAGGGCCGCCAACTCGTGGCCGATCAGCAGGCCGGACAGGTAGTCCGCCTGGGCAGTGGCGCTCAATTCGCCGGTCAGGCCCAGGCTACGGGCGCTGAATATCGTCGACAGCGGACCGGTTTCAGCGTCCGCCGACAGCGCGACCTGCACGCCGCGATCGAACGCGTCGCCATCGAAGGACCCGCCACGCTGCTGGGTGCGTCCGAGAATGCTGTGCTCGCTGAGCACGGCGAAGACTTCGCCGGTCATGAACGTGTCGAAATGCACGATGCAGCCATCGGCCACTTCCACCCATTTCGAATGACTGCCCGGAAGGCCGATCAACAGGTCGACGCCCGCCTCGCCTGCCAGGTTGTGCAGCACACCGAGCACCTGGGTTTCTTCGCCGCGCATCACGTTCGGCAAACGCGAACGCTGGATGACGCCGGGCACAATGTGCACATCGACGCCGCGCAGGCTGCGCACGGTTTGCAAGGAAGTACCGAGATTGGCGACGTTCGCCGGTGTGTCGCGGTAAGCCGCTTCGCGCCAGCCCTGGGCGCTGCCGACCATGCCGCTGGCAATCACCGGCAATTGCGGCTGCGCATCGAGCCAGTCGCCGCAAGCCTCGGCGAAGGCCAGTTCGAAACCATCGGTGCATTCGCGGCCGCCAATGATTCGCGGCGCCTTCGGCAGCTGCATGATCCCCGACGACAGCGAGCGCTGTTCGAGCACCTGCCCGCCATCAGCCAGTTTGTAAGCACGCAATGAGGTCGTCCCCCAGTCGAGCGCGATCAATTGTGCCTGCATCGCTTCACCTGTTTTGGTTTTTGGCAGTGAGTGAGCGGGACTATAAGCCTGCACAGAAGTAAATCTCAATATATAACTATCAATCCCATATTGTGAGACGCGACAAAAAAAATCGCAGCCCGAAGACTGCGATCTTTGAAATGTGATCAGTTACCTGCTGCGAAATCCCGCAGCACTGCCCCATCCATCCGATACCGAACCCACTCCTCCTGCGGCTGCGCCCCCAGGGATTTATAGAATTCGATGGCCGGGGTATTCCACTCCAGCACGCTCCACTCGAAACGGCCGCAGTCGTTGGCGCAGGCGATTTTCGCCAGATGCCGCAGCAGGGTCTTGCCTGCACCGCCACCACGCTGTTCCGGGGTGATGTAGAGGTCTTCCAGATACAGGCAATTGCTGCCTAGCCAGGTGGAATAGCTGAAGAAGAACACTGCGAAACCGATGGGTGCACCGTCGCGCAGGCAGATCAGGCCATGGGCGGTGGCGCCTTCGCTGAACAGACTGCGCTCGATGTCGGCAACGCTGGCGATGACTTCATGGCGGGCACGTTCGTAGTCGGCCAGTTCAGTGATGAACGCGAGGATTTGCGGTGCGTCACTGGGGGTCGCCGGGCGGATTTCGATCGTCATGGACGTGCCTTGTCAAAAATGGAAAACGCCATACTAAGTCGGCGCGGTATTTGTGGCGAGGGAACTGTCCCAACACCTGTAGGAGCGAGCTCGCGATGGTCGTCAACGATTACGTGCGCGGCCTGAATAAATGCGGTGTCCTTGTGTTTTTCGCGAGCAAGCTCGCTCCTACAAAGGGTGTTTACTCCAGTCGGCACTAACCCTGGAATCGATAAACTCGGACCTGACATTCGGGCACTGCGTGGTTAGATAGACGCGCTGCCCATTTATCCGGTCAAGGAACCGCGTCATGTCTACCGCAACACCCCCTGTCTCAAGCAAGTTGTTCGGCCTGTTCTGCCTCGCCAGCTACCTGTTGTCGTTGTCCTACGGCTCGACGTTCCTGCTGTCGCTGCTGATTGGCTCTCGCGGTGGTAACGAACACGACGCCGGAAGTGTGATTTCGGCGGCGATGTTCAGCACCTTTGCGGCGGTGATTGTTTCCGGTCATTTGTCCGACTTGCTCGGTGCCGCCCGATCGGTGGCGCTGTTCGGTGTATTGCTGGTAGCCGCCAGCCTGGGCTTCGCCCTGACCCCGGGATTTGGCCATCTGCTGTTGTTTTTCGGGTTGCTGCTGGGCCTGGGCTGGGGTGTGTTCTACACCCTTGGGCCGATCATCGTGGCGGGCCTGGTGACACCCGCACAGCGCGCCCGGTACTTCGCCCTGCTGTCGGGCAGCATGATGACCGGGATCGGCAGCGGCCCGCTGCTCGGCCGCGCGGCGAGTGCGCTGGGCCATCCGGTGACCGCGGCGTTTTATCTGGCGGCGCTGGCCAGCCTGATCGGAGTATTGCTGTTCTGGCACTTGGGTCGACAACTGCAACCGGTGCCCGCGCAATCGAGCAGCGTGTCGCGAATTTCCTGGCATGCAGCCGGTCAAGTGCTGTCGTCCAGGGCCGTTTTCCCGATCATCATGGTCGGTCTCGGCGGCTGCGTGTTCGGTGGTCTGTCGAGCTTTCAAACCACTTATGCCGCAGCCCGCTCACTTGACTATTCGCTGTTCTTCCTCGGTTTCATGAGCGCGGCGATCAGCGGGCGCATGCTGATTGCCGGCTTTGTGGTCAAGCGCGATCCATTGCGTGCGTCGTGTCTGCTTTCGGGGCTGATGCTGGCATCGATCGTGATATTCGGTTTTGTCGTCGACAGCAGCTTCAGCTACGTGCTCGCGGCGGTGATGCTCGGGATCGGCTACGGCCTGACCTACTCGGTGATCAACGGCCTGGCCGCCAATGAAGCGCCGAACGGCACCACCGCGCAATCCTTGCTGCTGTTCAGCCTGTCGTACTTCATCGGCGTGTTCGGCTTTCCCTTGCTGGCCGGGAAAATCATCGTCGAGCAAGGCATGGCCACGCTGTTGCTCACAGTGTTGGCGGTCGCTTCGCTCAACTGGATGATCACCGTGGGCCGGTTGATCTGGCGAAGAGCCACGGCGGTCAGGGCACTGGAGCAAGCCTGAGCCGTTCGTCGCTGATAATGCACCCATCCGGATCGAGGGCAGACTAATCAGGTAAGGACTCTAATCGTTGGAGACAACACCATGATCCTGTCCAGGTTGATCGCCCCCGTTCTCACCGCCCTGCTGTCTTCTGTCGCGCTTGCCGGGACCATCGGTCCGGGCACCGGCCCGACCAATCCGGTGGAAAAACCCAGGGCGCCCGCCATCCAGAGTGCCCCCGGCATGAACACCGATGGCACCACGATCGACCACAAGCTGCCACCGTCCACCGGCACCGACCCGCGGGTTCAAGGCAAAGATGCAGGACGACAGTTGCCAGGCCGCAAAACACCCGGCAGCGGCGGACTTGGCTCGACCACTAGCGGTGACTCGGGTGACGACGACAGCGACAGCCAATAACTTCCGGTTTGAGGACAAATGAATGGGTCGAGGCGCTGCGCAAGGCGCACTGCAGACAGTTGTTCCCACAGGTGATGCGTCAGGGCTCAAGACCGATGGGGAAAAACTCGCCGCCACTCCAGACACCGAGCCAGCGCTGGCCGTCGATTTCGCGACTCACCGCCAACTCCACGAGCTGATAGAACACATTGCGGTGAATCAATGCTTCAAGGTTGCTACGCACATGCACGTAAGGAGCTGGCTCCTGCGTTACCGGGTCGATAACCACCCGCATCGGGTGCTCGCTACCTGCCTCGGTGGTTTCATCGACGTTGGTGGTAAAGCGCAACACCTGCGCTTCGCCCTCGCCTTCCACGTCCACCGCAATCGCCACGAACGGCGCATCGTCGACCTTGATGCCGACTTTTTCGACCGGCGTGATCAGGAAGTAATCATCGCCATCGCGGCGAATGATGGTGGAGAACAGCTTGACCATCGGCTTGCGCCCGATCGGCGTGCCCAGGTAATACCAGGTGCCGTCCCGGGCGATGCGCATGTCGATGTCGCCGCAGAAATCGGGATTCCACAGGTGCACCGGCGGCAAGCCTTGGGTCTTGGGGATTTGCCCCAGCAAATCGTTGGCTTTTTGCGGGCCACTCATGGCGTTCTCCTTGGCATTACTGGTCGCTGAGCCCCAGCAGGCTGCGCGCGTATTGTTCCAGCGGCGGGCCCATCAGGTCTTCGGGTTTTTTATCGTGGAACGTCAGTAAACCGCCACGACTCTTGATAGTCGCAGTATCAATCAAATACTGGGTGCTGGTCTCGATCAACATGATCTGAATCATACCGCTGTCGATGCCGAGGCGATCCAGGGCTTCCTGATCCAGCCACTCGTCAGAGTTGCCAATACGGTCGTCAGACTTGGCAAAACGGGTGTAGAGCAGATAGTGCGCACCGGCGGCACGCGCTTCGCCCATGGCCTGGTCGAGGCCTTCCGGTGTACGGGCACGGCGGACCATCGGGAAGTATTCGACGAAGCCATCGAACGCGACTTCGGCAATCACGTTGGGCCGTGGATATAGGTCGCTGCCCGGTGGCACGAAAGCGCCTTGGGCGATGTAGACGAATGAGTCCGGCTGAATGCGCAGGTTGTTTACGCGACGGCTGTCGCTGTGATCGAGCAACCCCGCATCGCTCATATGGTAACGAGTCCCTTCGGCCATATCGCTGACGTTCATGCAGCCACCAAGTGCCAAAACGGCCAGCAGCAAAACCAGGCTACGCATCCTATCCTCCAGAGGCCAGTGTCGGAAAACCGGCGAATGGCCGTAGGATGCAGCTTTTGCGCCAGCTCATGAGCATTGCTGACTTATCTATAGCCATCGCGAACAGGCTCGCTCCCACACGGATTTGCGCAATACCTGTGGGAACGAGCCTGCTCGCGATGAGGACGATCAGCCGCCGATAATCTTCATGACAGTCGCGCCGCCGGAGAATGCCACTTCCTGCTTGTCGCCCAAGGCTTTCACCAGAAGGCGTTGCAAGGCCGGCAGCGCCTGGTGACGGGGCTTGTCCAGCAGGTCGCCGATGTAATGGCGATTGCTCGACGACAGGCAACCATGCAGCCACCCGGTGGAGGACAAACGAAGTCGCGAGCAGGTTCGGCAGAAAGGCACACTTTCGTTGGCGATCACGCCGAAGTAACCCTGGCCGGGAATTTCATAGCGAACGGCCGTTGCATCGACCGGGGCATCGGCCTGCAAGTATTCGTAGCGCTCGCCAATCAGGCTCAGCAGTTGCTGGAGGCTGACGAACTGCTGCAGAAAGGCATTGGAATCGTTGGCCAGGTGGCCCATGCGCATCAGTTCGATGAAGCGCAATTCATAACCGCGCTCCAGACAGTAATCGAGCAACGGCATCACTTGATCGAGGTTCTGCCCGCGCAGCGGCACCATGTTGACCTTGATCTTCATGCCCGCCGCACTGGCCTCGCTCATACCATTGAGCACTGTAGCCAGGTCGCCGCCCCGGGCAATTCCGCGGAACGCACTGGCGTCGAGAGTATCGAGGGAGACGTTGAGGCGCCGAATGCCAGCGTCCACCAGCAGCGGCAGTTTCTTCGCCAGCAACTGACCATTGGTGGTCAGGCTGATGTCTTCCAGGCCCATCTTCCCGACCGCCCTCATGAACGCCTCGAGTTTCGGGCTGACCAGCGGTTCACCGCCGGTAATGCGCAGACGCTCGATCCCCGCCGCTTCAATCAGATAAGCCACACCGCGCGCCATGGCTTCGGCCGACAATTCATCCTGCGCAGCCACCAGCCGCTTGCCGTTGGGCACGCAGTAGGTACAGGCGTAATTGCAGGCAGAGGTCAAACTGATTCGCAAGTTGCGAAAACGCCTGCCTTGACGGTCAACGATCATGCTCACTCCGGCGGAAGAATATCGGGCCGCTAAAACTTGACTCAGAAATCAAGTTTTAGCAAGTCCTTCTACCTGAGTATATTCCTGCGGTACTGCGCCAAGTAGCGAAATCATGGCGCAATAAGGCAACTGAATGGCTCAGCTGCTCGGCGTGTCGGTGTCGCGCTTGCGCTTGTTGCCCATGCGTACGCCGATGTCCATGAGGAACTGGAAGAAACCTTCCTGATCTTCCAGCACGTTGCTCCAGAACGGCGAGTGATACAGCGCGACGGCACCGTGCACCAGCGCCCAGGATGCGCAGTAATGGAAGTAAGGTGGCACGTCTTCAAGCTTGCCTTCGCTGATTCTGCCTTTGATCAGCAGGGTCAGGCGTTCGAAGTTCGAGGCACGGATCTTGTGCAGCTCCTCGATCATCTCCGGCACCTGGTTGCCCTTGACCACTTTCTCTTCGAGGCGGTCGAACAGGCGATAGCGTTGCGGATCGCGCATGCGGAATTCGAAGTACGCACGGGACAGGGCTTCCTTGTCCTTGTCGACATCGGCCGAATGCAGCAATTCATTCAAATCGCGCTCGTAGTCGAGCATCAGGCGCAGATAGATTTCCGCCTTGGATTTGAAGTGCTTGTAGATCGTGCCTTTGCCGATACCGACGGCATCAGCAATCATCTCGACGGTGACACTGTCTTCACCTTGTTCGAGGAACAGCTTGAGCGCGGTATCGAGAATTTCCTGCTCGCGGCGACGAAACTCACGGACCTTACGAGGTTCTTTATGCATAAGAAAAGGTCTGTCGGGGTCAAAATTCGAAGCCGCGTATTATGCCTAACTTGCGCAAAAATGCACGGATCATCCGACCATATCTGTGCTTTCTGGTCATTCCGCGCACGTTTACAGCTTGATGAGAACTCTTCCGAAGCGCACGTATTCCAAATTTGTTTAAAAACCCGCGCCACCAAACTGGACTAGGCGCAATCCTGATCAATACTTGAAATGTCGGCGGGGCATCTCCCCCAAGTGTCACGCCGATATTGGTACCAACGGACCGCGTGCCATTGTTTTACTCCTAATGGTCTTAACCCGGATTCACCCCCCAGAACCCGGGTTTTTTTTGCCTGCGATTTAACCTTTTACATGTGCCAGCGGGAACAGCCGCTTGAAATTGGCCGTGGTTTGTTCGGCAAACCGCTCGTAGGATTCACCGCGCAACATTGACAGAAATTCCGCTACTTCACGCACGTACTGCGGCAGGTTTGGCTTGCCGCGATGGGGAATCGGCGCCAGGTAGGGCGAGTCGGTTTCCACCAGCAATCGGTCGGCCGGCACCTTGCTGGCCACATCGCGCAACGCGTCGGCATTGCGGAAAGTGACAATGCCGGACAGGGAAATGTAATAGCCCATGTCCAGCGCGGCCTTCGCCATTTCCCAGTCTTCGGTAAAGCAGTGCAGTACGCCCGCCTGGGGCAGCGCCGCCTCACGCAGCAAGTCCAGGGTATCGGAACGGGCGCCACGGGTGTGGATGATCACCGGCTTGCCGGTCTGCTGCGCCGCCTGCAGATGCAGGCGAAAGGACTCCTGCTGCAACTGCGCCGCTTCCGGCTCGTAATGGTAATCGAGGCCGGTTTCGCCGATGGCGACCACACGCGGGTGATTGAGCTCCTGCAACAGCCAGTCCAGCGCTGGCGCGGCGCCCGGCTGTACATCCAGAGGGTGCACGCCCACCGAGCAGTCGACGTCGTCATAGCGCTCGGCCAGGGCCTTGACGTCGGCTGCGTTGTCCGCGCTGACACCAATACACAGAAAGTGCCCTACCCCGCGTTGCCGGGCAGCCTCCAGGGCAGCATCCAGGGAGCCGTCGTGGGCGGCCAGGTCAAGGCGATCAAGGTGACAATGGGAATCTACGAGCATAAAGGGCTGCAACTTGCATCGAATGGGTGGGATGGTCGGGTGTTCTGATACTCAGAGTCTAGGCGCAGGCAGTCATCTTTGGGCAGGCAACGACGCCCATTGCACCAGCAAGGCCTCCAGCAGCAAGGCCGGATTGAGGTTGGCCTTGCTCAAGACTTTCTGTCGCTGGGCGAGGATCCAGTCCTGAATATCGAGGATTTTGCCCTGGGCGCTTTTCTGCGCCAGGTATTGCACGACTTTGCGCATGTCGGCCAGGCCGAGGCCGGCTTCATCCTGGGTCAATTGATAGCGCAGGATCAGGCTCGACCAATCGCAGAACCAGTCGAACAGGCGCAACATCGGAATGTTTTTCCATTCTTCTGCCAGCTGCGTCGGCGATTGCTGTTGCTTGAGGAGTTTTTTCACCCCTTCGACCACCTGCGTGCGCTGTTCACGCACGCCCTGGGCCTGAAGGTTGACCGCCGCCAGTGGCGAACCGGCGGCCAGCGTCAGCAGTTCGACGCGCTCTTCTTCGGAACACTCCGGCAACGCCTGAGCCAGCCACTTCAAGCTCATGGCCTCGCCCGGCAGCGGACAGGCCTGCTGAACGCAACGACTCTTGATGGTTGGCAACAAGCGGCTCGGCTGATGACTGACCAGCAACAAAACCGTATCGCCGGACGGCTCTTCAAGGCTCTTGAGCAAGGCGTTGGCGGCGTTGATGTTCATCGACTCGACCGGCTCGATCAGCACCACTTTGCGCCCGCCCAACTGCGCGGTCTGCACCACGAAACCGACCAGGTCGCGAACCTGATCGACCTTGATCGCCTTGTCGGCTTCCTCCGGCTCCAGGATGTAGTTATCCGGGTGGCTGCCAGCCTTGAGCAGCAGGCAGGATTTGCATTCGCCACAGGCATCCAGCGCGATCGGGCGCTGGCACAGCAGGCTGGCCATCAGGCGTTCGGCCAGTGCCCGTTTGCCGATCCCGGCAGGGCCATGCAGCAGGTAGGCGTGCGCATGCTGGGCGCGACCCGCCAGTTGCTGCCAAAGGTTTTCCTGCCACGGATAGGCCTCAGCCACGGCTCAACTCCAGCAGGCGCGGCAACAAGGCATCCAGCGATTGCTGAACCTGTGCCAACGGTTGGGCCGCATCGACCAGCACATAACGCGCCGGATCGGCCTCGGCCCGCTTGAGGAAGGCATTGCGTACGGCATCGAAAAAGGCCCGGCCTTCGAGCTCGAAGCGATCCAGGCGACCGCGAGCACTGGCACGGGCCAGCCCCACTTCGACTGGCAGATCGAAAATTAGTGTGAGGTCCGGGCGCAGATCACCTTGAACGAAGGTTTCCAGGTTCGCGATTCGCTCCAGCGACAAGCCGCGACCACCGCCCTGGTAGGCGTATGTCGAATCGGTAAAACGATCACACAAGACCACGGCACCGCGGGCCAGTGCCGGGCGAATCACTTCAGCCAGGTGCTGGGCACGCGCGGCGAACACCAACAGCAACTCAGTATCCGGGTTCATGACTTCGTCGACGGGGGCCAGCAGAACGTCACGGATGCGCTCGGCCAGCGGCGTGCCGCCCGGCTCGCGGGTCAGCACCACCTCGATGCCGGCAGCGCGCAGGCGCTCGGCCAGGTATTCGCGATTGGTGCTCTTGCCGGCGCCTTCCGGGCCTTCCAGAGTAATAAACAAGCCAGTCACAGGCAGTCCTTAGTCAAAGTCATTGCGGGCTTTTCGATGCGTTGGCATCGAGGGCCGGCGTTTCAGGGGCTGGCGCAGGCTCTTTCGGCGGGACCTGCGGCTGCGCCTCGGGGGCCGTGTTCGGTGAAGCCGCCGGGATCGGCATTGGCTCTTGCGATGCCTTGGCCTCCTGCGTACCGGCTTGCTCAGCCTGGGTTGGCGGTGTTTCCGGCGTGGAAACGGGCGCCGGGCTGGAACGGTAATCGGCGCGACGCTTGAGCTGGAACTCCTTCACCGCATTGTTGTGGGCATCCAGGTCATCGGAGAACACGTGTGTGCCATCACCGCGCGCCACGAAGTAAAGGCTGTTGCCCTCCACCGGATTGAGTGCCGCATGGATGGCTTCGCGACCGACCATCGAAATCGGCGTCGGTGGCAGGCCTGCATTCATGTAGGTGTTATAGGGCGTCGCTTCCTTGAGGTGCGCCCGGGTCAGCTTGCCGCTGTAGCGGTCGCCGAGGCCGTAGATCACCGTCGGATCGGTCTGCAGCAGCATGCCAATCGCCATGCGCCGTACAAACACCCCGGCAATCTGCCCACGCTCCTGCGGCACGCCGGTTTCCTTCTCGACCAGCGAGGCCATGATCAGGGCCTGATAGGGCTCGGTGTAGGGCGCATCCGCGGCGCGTTGCTCCCATTCCTTGGCGAGCACTTCGTCGAGGCGGTCGTAAGCGGTTTTCAGCAGCTCGACGTCGGACATGCCGCGCACGTAGCGATAGGTATCCGGGAAGAAGCGTCCTTCCGGAAAAATCCCGGTGTGGCCGAGCTTGTCCATGACCTGGCTATCGCTCAAACCGTTGAGGCTGTGATCGAGCTTCTCTTCCTTGGCCAGCGCGGCACGAACCTGACGGAAATTCCAGCCTTCGACCAGGGTCAGGCTGTACTGAACCATTTCCCCGCGTTTCCACAGGTCGATCAGGCCTTCGACGGTCATGCCAGGCTGCATGCGATATTCGCCGCTGTGCAGGGGTTGTTTGGCGAGATTGAAGCGCCAATACACGCGCAGCCAGAATGCGTCCTTGATGACGCCATCGGCTTCGAGTCTGTAGAAGGTACGGGTCGGCGTGGTGCCCTTGGGCACATTCAGCAATTGTTCCTGGGCAATGTTCAACGGCTGTACCAGCGCCGAATGAATTTTCCAGGCTGAAGCACCCAACAGCAGCCCTGCCAGAACCAGTCCGGTTTCCAGCAGTAGCAAGAGTTTACGTCTCACGTATCAAGCATCCAGTAGTGCATGGGCAATGGATTGGAGTTTACGGGTGAGCGGCCCAACCGGCCAGCTCAGTGCTGCATAGGCACGCACCGGCCAAACGCCATACACGCTGTTGCAGACAAAGACTTCGTCAGCCCATTGCAGCTGTTCAAGTGGAATATCGGTGATTTGCGTGGGGATTCCCAGCGACTTGGCCTGAAACAATATTTCGGCACGCATCACGCCGGCCACGCCACAGTGCTTGAGATCAGCGGTGACGAGTACACCATCACGCACCAGGAACAAATTGCTGAACACACCTTCAATCACGCGCCCGGTCTGATCGAGCATCAAGCCTTCGGCATGCCCGGCGTCCTGCCATTCGGCACGGGCGAGGACTTGTTCAAGACGATTCAGGTGCTTGAGGCCGGCAAGTAACGGCTGTCTGGACAATCGTGTGGCGCAAGGGAACAAACGAACACCCTGCTCGCCATGCGCAGCAGGGTAAGCCGCAGGTGGATTGCCTTGCAGAATGCGTCGGGCCCGGGCGCAAGGATCGGGCGCGTAGCCGCGCAGACCGTCGCCACGTGTGAGAATGAGCTTGAGCACCCCGTCCCCCAGTGCCGTCGCATAGGCCAGCAACTCGCTGCGGACCAACTCATGATCGGCAGTAATTGCCAAACGCGAACAGCCATCCGCCAGACGCGACAAATGACGGTCCAGCAATACTGGCTGCCCGTTGCGCACGGCGATGGTCTCGAACAGACCATCGCCGTAAGCCAGGCCGCGATCCTTCAGCGACAAAGCGTCAGCCGGCTGACCGTCGACCCAGCTGTCCATCAGTCTGCGAACCGGCGGAACACCAGCGAGCCGTTGGTGCCGCCAAAACCGAAGGAGTTGGACACGACCACATCGATATCCATGTTGCGCGCCGTGTGCGGCACGAAATCGAGGTCGCAGCCTTCGTCCGGCTCATCAAGGTTGATGGTCGGCGGCGCTACCTGGCTGTTGATTGCCAGCACACTGAAGATCGCCTCGACCGCGCCTGCCGCACCCAACAGGTGGCCGGTCATGGACTTGGTGGAACTGACGGCCAGCTTGTAGGCGTGATCGCCGAACACCGACTTGATTGCATTGACTTCGGCCAGATCGCCAGCGGGAGTCGAGGTGCCATGGGCGTTGATGTACTGCACTTGATCGCCGTTGATCTTGGCATCGCGCAGCGCATTGGTGATGCAGCGCGCAGCACCCGCGCCATCTGCAGGCGGCGAGGTCATGTGGTAGGCATCACCACTGGTGCCGAAACCGATCAGCTCTGCATAGATGGTCGCGCCGCGGGCCTTGGCGTGCTCGAGCTCTTCGAGCACCAGCGCACCGGCGCCATTGGACAATACGAAGCCATCACGGCCCTTGTCCCATGGACGGCTGGCGCGGGTCGGTTCGTCGTTGCGGGTCGACAGTGCACGGGAGGCACCGAAGCCGCCCATGCCCAGACCGCAGGCTGCCATTTCGGCGCCGCCGGCAATCATCACGTCGGCTTCGTCGTACATGATGTTGCGGGCTGCCATGCCAATGCAGTGGGTACCGGTGGTACAGGCCGTGGCGATGGCGTAGTTAGGTCCCTGTGCCCCCAGATGGATCGACAGGAAACCGGAAATCATATTGATGATCGAGCCCGGCACGAAGAACGGGGAAATCCGCCGTGGGCCAGTTTCGTGCAGGGTGCGGCTGGTCTCTTCGATATTGGTCAGTCCGCCAATACCCGAACCCATGGCCACGCCGATGCGCTCACGGTTGGCGTCGGTGACTTCCAGGCCGGCGTTGCGTACCGCCTGAAAACCTGCGGCCAGACCGTACTGAATGAACAGGTCGAGCTTGCGGGCTTCCTTGAGCGACAGGTATTCCTCGACATTGAAGCCCTTTACCGAGCCGCCAAAACGGGTGGAATAGGCAGAAAGGTCGGTGTGTTCGATCAGACCAATGCCACTGCGGCCAGCCAGAATGCCCTGCCAGCTGCTTGGCACATCCGTGCCCAGTGGCGACAACATACCCATACCGGTGACTACGACGCGTCTACGCGACACAGCACTCTCCTTTTTCAAATGACGACTTTGCATCAGGCCTAAAGAAAAAACCGCACGCCATGATGGCAGTGCGGTTTTTCCATGACAGCGAGCAACGATTACAAACTATTACGCCTGGTGGCTAGTAACGTAGTCGATTGCAGCTTGTACAGTAGTGATCTTTTCAGCTTCTTCGTCAGGGATTTCGGTCTCGAATTCCTCTTCCAGAGCCATCACCAGCTCAACGGTGTCAAGGGAGTCGGCACCCAGGTCTTCTACGAAGGAAGCAGTGTTGACTACTTCTTCTTCTTTAACGCCCAGTTGCTCAGCAACGATTTTCTTGACGCGCTCTTCGATGGTGCTCATACCTTGTTTTCACTCCTAATGGACAAATTCAGGCAGCTGGCCAGTGGGTAAGTGTATAGAAAGGCTTTTCAGCTTTTCAACTGAAAGCTTCACTCCTCAAACCCGGTGACCCTCTGCCTATAAAATAGATTGCAGCTTTATAACGGATTTTAGACAGCTCGTATGACATTTTTTTGAAGCAATCCGTCACATTTGAATTACATGTACATCCCGCCGTTCACCGGGATTGTAGCTCCGGTAACGTAGGCCGCACCGTCCGACGCAAGAAAAGCGACCACGGACGCGATCTCTTGAGCTTGCCCCAGACGACCCAGCGGAATCTGCGTCTGCAAGGCTTCACGCTGCGCCTCGGGCAGTTCACGGGTCATATCGGTATCGATGAACCCTGGGGCCACCGAGTTTACCGTAATCGAACGCGAACCGACTTCACGCGCCAGTGCACGACTGAAACCTTCCAGGCCGGCCTTGGCGGCAGCGTAGTTTACTTGGCCTGCGTTGCCCATGGCACCCACAACCGAACCAATACTGATAATTCGGCCCCAACGGGCTTTGGTCATGCCACGCAAAACGCCCTTGGACAGGCGGAACAGACTGTTCAGGTTGGTATCGACAACGTCGTGCCACTCGTCGTCTTTCATGCGCATCATCAGGTTATCGCGGGTGATACCGGCGTTATTGACCAGGATCGCTGGCGCACCGAACTGCTCCTGAATGCTCGCCAGGACTGCCGCCACGGACTCGTCGCTGGTGACATTGAGTTCCAGGCCGGTGCCTTGAATACCATTTTCCTTCAGGGTGGCGGCAATACGTTCGGCACCCGACGCGGAGGTCGCAGTACCGACAACGATGGCGCCTTGACGACCCAGTTCCAGGGCGATGGCCTGGCCGATGCCACGGCTCGCACCGGTGACCAGTGCAACTTTACCTTGCAGACTCATGCAAGCTTCTCCTGATTCAGGCCAACGCTGCGCGGGCGGCAGCGAAAGCGTCTGGGGTATTGAGGTTGGATGTCGACACGCCTTCGGCGCAACGCTTGTTCAGACCGGCGAGCACCTTACCCGGGCCGCACTCGACCAGATCGGTTGCACCCTTGGCGGCCAGGGTTTGTACGGACTCGACCCAGCGTACCGGCTTGTACAGTTGCTCGAGAAGATCGCGCTTGAGGGTTTCCAGATCGGCCGGCACTTGGGCACTGACGTTCTGCACCACAGGAATCTGTGGCGCCTGCCAGTCGATAGCGGCAATGGATTCGGCGAAACGCTCGGCAGCCGGACGCATCAGCTCACAGTGCGAGGGCACGCTGACCGGCAGCGGCATGGCGCGCTTGGCGCCACGGGCCTTGCAGCCTTCGATGGCGCGTTCAACGGCAGCCTTGGCGCCGGCAATCACCACCTGGCCCGGGGAGTTGAAGTTGACGGCGCTGACCACTTCGCCTTGCGCCGCTTCGGCACAGGCAGCCAGCACATCGGCATCTTCCAGACCGAGGATGGCAGCCATGCCACCCTGCCCGGCCGGAACCGCTTCCTGCATCAGCTGGCCGCGGCGCTCAACGAGCTTCACCGCGTCTGCCAGCGTCAGGCTGCCGGCAGCAACCAGCGCGCTGTATTCGCCCAGGCTATGCCCGGCAACGAAAGCCGGACGCGCACCACCTTCTGCCAGCCACAAGCGCCACAGGGCGATCGAAGCGGTCAGAATGGCCGGCTGGGTTTTATCGGTTTGATTGAGTTGCTCTTCCGGCCCTTGCTGGGTCAGTGCCCACAGGTCGTAACCCAGTGCTTCGGAAGCTTCTTTGAATGTTTCGAGGATCAGCGGATGTTGTGCGCCCAGCTCGGCCAGCATGCCGAGGGACTGCGAACCCTGTCCTGGAAAGACGAATGCGAGGGAAGCAGACATGTAACAAGCCCCTAATGATCTTGTCGCCGGAGAATGACGCCCCGCTTGGGGACGCAAGAAACTGACAGTTGGATGGCCCATCGAACCAAGCGGTCACATTTAAGCATTGTCCGACGAAAACGCCTAAGACAACAAATCCTCCAGACGGCCGTGGAGGCGCTCAGGCAAGTTCTCCTGAATCTCTATCAATGCACGTTGAATCGCACTCTGGAAGCCCTGGACCCCGGCGGACCCGTGACTTTTCACCACGATACCCTGCAAACCGAGAAAGCTTGCGCCGTTATGTCGCGCCGGCGCCAGATCAGCCTGCAAGCGCTTCATCAAAGGCAGCGCCAAGGCACCGACAGCGCGGGAAGCGAGGCTTTTCTTGAACAGGGCTTCGATACGCGCGGCAATCATGGTCGCGAGACCTTCGCTGGACTTGAGCAGGATATTGCCGACGAAGCCATCGCAGACCACCACGTCGGCCTCACCGCGATACAGACCATCACCTTCGATGAAGCCGATGTAGTTGATACCGCGGGCGGCTTGCAACAACGTCGCCGCCAGCTTGACCTGCTGATTACCTTTGATGTCTTCGGTACCGATATTCAGCAGCGCTACCCGCGGGCGGGTTATGCCCAGGGTCTGCGCCGCCACCGAGCCCATGACCGCAAACTGCAGCAGATGCTCGGCAGTGCAATCGACGTTGGCACCCAGGTCGAGCAATTGGCAGTAACCCTTTTGCGTCGGAATCGCCGCCACCATGGCCGGGCGATCAATGCCTGGCAGGGTTTTGAGCACGAACCGCGACAACGCCATCAGCGCACCGGTATTGCCGGCACTGACACAGGCCTGGACCTTGCCGTCGCGCAGCAGCTCAAGGGCTACGCGCATCGATGAGTCCGGCTTGCCACGCAAGGCCTGGGCAGGTTTTTCGTCCATGGTGATGATTTCACTCGCCGGAGCAATCGACAGGCGCGCGCGATCCACAGCCGAATGGCCAGCGATCAATTCTTCAAGAAGGGAGGGTTGACCGACGAGGGTCAGGTGCAGCGAGGGTGTGGCAGACAGGCAAGCAACGCTGGCCTGGACAATGCTGCGGGGACCGAAGTCCCCGCCCATTGCGTCAATCGCGATGACTTGAGCGGACAAGTGATTACTCGTCAGCGCCCTTGTCGATCACTTTACGGCCACGGTATACGCCTTCTGGCGATACGTGGTGACGCAGGTGAACTTCACCGGTGGTTTTTTCTACAGACAGGGTGCTAGCCTCGAGAGCGTCGTGCGAACGGCGCATGTCACGGGCAGAGCGGGATTTTTTGTTCTGCTGAACAGCCATAATTGATTAACTCCTAAACGTTTGGGTCACGCTTTAACTGCGCCAATACACTGAACGGGTTGGACCGCGTTACCTCGTCCTCGCTCGGTTCGGGCTCATCTGCTCCCGCCGGCTGCTGGCATTCTTCCGGATGATGAGCAGGCACAATGGGCAAGGCGAGCAGAAGCTCCTCCTCGATCAGTGACTGCAGATCCAAAGGATCTTCGCCCAGTTCCAGCACGTCATAACCTTTCGGCAACGACTGGGTATTCGCACCCTCCTTCACCACAGCGTAACTGCATTCGCTATGGATCGGCAGGGTGACCAGCTCAAGACAACGCTGGCAAACCATTTTGACTTCAGTGTCGATAAAGCTGTGGATGACCACAGATTTACGTTCATCTCGTTCAAAAACGAATTTAGCCTGCACCGTACCGACATTGTCGGAAAGCGGGTCGCAGAGTCTCTCCAAATCGGCCAGCAGCATTTCACCTTGAAGGGTGGTGCCACGATCAGCCAATTTGCGCGGGTCAACGTGAGGTGGAATCGGGTCATTCAACATAGGCGCAGCATTATAGGGATGCACCCGCCCATGTCAAAGGAAATTCAGCCCTGTCCGTCACTTGGAAGCCTCGCTAGAATTCGCACCTGCCTTCTGGAGATGCGCATGCTGCCCTTATTACTCGCTTCCGGCTCGGTCTATCGCCGGGAATTACTGACTCGCCTGCAGCTGCCTTTCACCTGCAGCTCGCCGGATATCGATGAAAGCCACCGTCCGGGTGAATCGGCCATCGAACTGGTCAAACGCCTCGCCGAAGAGAAAGCGCGCGCCCTGGCCGACAGCCATACCGCTCATCTGATTATCGGCTCCGACCAGGTCGCCGTGCTGGGAGACCGATTGATCGGCAAGCCCCACACATTCGAAAAGGCTCGCGAACAACTGCTGGCCGCCAGCGGCGCCAGCGTGACGTTTCTGACCGGCCTGACCCTGCTCAACAGCCAGACCGGGCACTGCCAGGTCGATTGCGTTCCTTTCACTGTACACATGCGCACACTCGACGCGCCCCGCATCGAACGTTACCTGCGCGCCGAGCAACCCTATGACTGCGCAGGCAGCTTCAAGGCCGAAGGCCTGGGGGTCAGCCTGTTTCGCAGCACCGAAGGGCCTGACGCCACCAGCCTGATCGGCCTGCCGCTGATTCGCCTGATCGACATGCTGCTGGCCGAGGGCGTGCAAATCCCCTGAGTTCCAATATTAAAAAACCGGCCTCGCAGGCCGGTTTTTCATGTCACTCCACAATCAGCGCAGCGACGGACCGCTGAACCCCATCCACATCGCCAAATGCTCAGCCACGCTGGCACCGAGTTTTTTCGAGAAGCGATCGAATGGCGACTCCTGAACGGTAAAGTCCACCAGTTCTTTCTCGCCGACCACATCCCGCGCAACCGAACTGGCATTACCCAGCCCATCGATCAGCCCCAGTGGCAGAGCCTGCTCGCCGTTCCAGACCAGGCCGGAGAACAGCTCCGGATGCTCCTTGTCCTTCAGGCGATCACCCCGCCCCTGCTTGACGCTATTGATGAACTGCTTGTGGGTCGTATCGAGCACGCCCTGCCAGAAGGCGGTTTCATCCGGCTTTTGTGGCTGGAACGGATCGAGGAACGACTTGTGCTCGCCAGAGGTATAAGTGCGACGCTCGACCCCCAGCTTCTCCATGGTGCCGACAAAGCCATAACCGGCTGCTGTCACACCGATGGAGCCGACCAGACTCGCCTTGTCGGCATAGATCTGATCCGCCGCGCTGGCGATGTAGTAGGCACCGGAAGCCCCCAGGTCGGAAATGACTGCATACAGTTTGGTATCCGGATGCAGGCCGCGCAGACGCTTGATCTCGTCATAGACGTAACCCGACTGCACCGGACTGCCACCAGGACTGTTGATACGCAGGATGACACCCTTGACCTTCTCGTCCTCGAAAGCCGCGCGCAGGCTGCCAACGATATTGTCTGCACTGGCCGGTTCCTTGTCGGCAATCATGCCCGTCACATCGATCAGGGCCGTGTAATGGGCACTGCGGGTGGCGGCTTTTTCCATATCCATCAGCGGCGAAAACAGAACAACAGCGCCGAACAGCCACACAAAAGTCAGAAGCTTGAAGAATATGCCCCAGCGACGGGACCGGCGCTGCTCCTGCACGGTGGCCAGCAGCGTCTTTTCCAGCAGCTTCCAGTTTTTGTCGTCACCGCTCTCTGCGCTCGCCTTGGCAGGAGCTTTCCATTCGTCGGTCATGCCATCCACCCCAAAAACAACCGGTTAAGCCTGCTGGCCCAGCCAGGCATGCAATTCTGAAAAGCGGTCGATGGCCAGTCGCGGCTCATACAACTTCAACGCATCGATCGTTTGAGCACCATAGCTGACCGCCACCGAGTCCATGCCGGCATTGCGCGCCATCTGCAGATCAAAGGACGAATCACCGACCATCAACGCCTGTTCCGGGCGAACCTCGCAATGCGCGAGAATCTGCTCGAGCATCAACGGATGGGGCTTGCTGGCGGTCTCGTCAGCGGCCCGGGTGATATCGAAGTAATTCTCCCAGCCATGGGACTTCAATACCCGGTCTAGCCCGCGACGGGCCTTGCCGGTCGCCACAGCCAGATGATAACCCTCGGCACGGAATGCCTCGAGCGACTCGACCACGCCCTCGAACAACGGTGAAGGCACAGCCTCCGACGCAATGTAATGCTGGGCATAATGCTCGCGGAACGCGATCAGTTCGGCGTCACCAATCTCGGGATACAGGGTGCGAATCGCTTCCGGCAAGCCCAGGCCAATAATACCTTTGACGGCAAAGTCATCGCGCTGTTCAAACCCGGAACGCTGCGAGGCAACGTGCATTGCCTCGACAATCCGGCCAATGGAATCGGCCAGCGTGCCGTCCCAATCGAAGATCAGCAGCTTGTAATCAGATGGGCGCACTCAATCGCTCCACGGTTTTGGCCCACATCTCGTCGACCGGTGCCTGCAACTTCAGCTCGCCACCGTCAGGCAACGGCACAGTCAGCATGTAGGCGTGCAGGAACAGGCGCTTGCCGCCCAGATCGCGGATTTCCTTGCTGAAACCTTCGTCGCCATACTTGGTGTCGCCAGCGATGCAATGCCCGGCGTGCAAGGTATGGACGCGGATCTGGTGAGTCCGGCCGGTAATCGGCTTGGCTTCGATCAGGGTGGCAAAGTCGCCGAAGCGGCGCAGGACCTTGAACACGGTCACGGACTCCTTCCCCTCCTCCTCGTCGACCTCGACCATGCGTTCGCCGGAGCGCAGATTGCTCTTGCCCAGCGATGCACGGACTTGCTTGATCGAACTCGCCCAGTTACCGCGGACCAGGGCCATGTAGCGCTTGTCGACGCCATCACCGCGCAACGCAGTGTGCAAGTGGCGCAACATGCTGCGCTTCTTGGCGATCATCAACAGGCCGGACGTGTCACGGTCGAGACGGTGAACCAGTTCGAGCTCCTTGCAATCGGGGCGCAACTGACGGAAGGCTTCGATCACGCCGAAAGTCAGCCCGCTGCCGCCGTGCACCGCAATGCCCGCAGGCTTGTTGATCACGATCAGCGCCTTGTCTTCGAAGACAATCGAGGCTTCGAGTCGCTGCAGCAGGCCTTGTGCCAGTGGCACCGGCTCGTCGCGCTCAGGCACACGCACCGGCGGCACGCGCACGATATCGCCCGCCTGCAGCTTGTACTCGGGCTTGATCCGACCTTTGTTCACGCGCACTTCGCCCTTGCGCAAAATGCGATAAATCAAGGTCTTGGGCACGCCTTTGAGTCGGGCGAGAAGGAAATTATCAATGCGTTGGCCGGCATATTCCGGCGAGACCTCAAGCAGTTGTACGCCTGGAGTCGGGGGGGTAGTCGTCGTCATGGCGCGGATGATAACAATTTTTTATGGAATTGAAGCACTTAATCATTGCTGCTATAGTCGCGAACGTCGCCAAAAGCGGCCTGGACAGCGGACCAACGGTCAAAAACCGGCCCTGACCAACGCAATTCACCAGGACGCGAGGCCGTCCTACGGGGCTTTCGCTACGTAACGGTGGAGTTTGCAGGTGTAACGAGCGCAGGTGACATGAGGCCTGAATCACGCCACAAAGCAGAGTTTTCCACTCGTTTTGCGCGCCATATTCACGGCCAGTTCACAAAGTGCAGTCAGCTGCGAATGACCCCGAGCGAAGGCATCGGAAACAACGCCTAAATTAGCCATGATGCGTGACCTCCCCTTTCGGAGCTCACGGTAAATGCCAACCCGCTGCGGATTCTGCGCGCGGCAGCACCCGAATTATCAGGGATACGTGTAGGGTGGAGATGCACAACCGCCGGACTGTGTAGCAACAGGCTTTCTCAAGACGCTTCATCTCGTCCACAGCCGCTGGTTGATTCCTCCTCCTGACTGAGTGCTTAAGTAGCCACAGCAAGCAGGACGCGTACGTCGCGATGAAGGCCCACATTGGCCGGACTTCGCTGGACACGGGAAATGGCCAACCACTCCCGACGCACCTGACACCGACCGTGAGAAGTCGTGTGTGCCGAACGCCGTTTCCGGCAGCCCGGAAACCGACGGTACTACATGAAAAGAATGCTGATTAACGCAACTCAACCCGAAGAGTTGCGTGTTGCACTGGTAGATGGCCAGCGCCTCTACGACCTGGACATCGAATCCGGTGCACGCGAGCAGAAGAAGGCCAACATCTATAAAGGCCGGATTACTCGCATCGAACCAAGCCTTGAGGCTGCCTTTGTCGATTTCGGCTCTGAGCGCCATGGCTTCCTGCCCCTCAAAGAAATCTCCCGCGAATACTTCAAGAAAGCCCCGGAAGGTCGCGTCAACATCAAGGACGTCCTGAGCGAAGGCCAGGAAGTCATCGTTCAGGTCGAGAAAGAAGAACGTGGCAACAAGGGCGCCGCCCTGACCACTTTCATCAGCCTGGCCGGTCGTTACCTGGTGCTGATGCCGAACAACCCGCGTGCCGGCGGTATCTCCCGTCGCATCGAAGGCGAAGAGCGCAATGAACTGCGCGAAGCCCTGAACGGTCTGGTTGCCCCTGCCGACATGGGCCTGATCGTGCGCACTGCCGGCCTGGGCCGCAGCAGCGAAGAAATGCAGTGGGACCTCGACTACCTGCTGCAACTGTGGACCGCCATCAAGGAAGCCTCGCTGGACCGCGCCGCGCCGTTCCTGATCTACCAGGAAAGCAACGTGATCATCCGCGCGATCCGCGACTACCTGCGCCAGGACATCGGCGAAGTGCTGATCGACAGCGTTGAAGCCCAGGACGAAGCCCTGACCTTCATCCGCCAGGTGATGCCGCAGTACGCCAGCAAGATCAAGCTGTACGAAGACAGCGTTCCGCTGTTCAACCGCTTCCAGATCGAAAGCCAGATCGAAACCGCTTTCCAGCGCGTTGTCGAACTGCCTTCCGGCGGCTCCATCGTTATCGATCCGACCGAAGCCCTGGTGTCCATCGACATCAACTCGGCGCGCGCCACCAAAGGCAGCGACATCGAAGAAACCGCGCTGCAGACCAACCTTGAAGCGGCTGAAGAAATCGCCCGTCAGTTGCGCCTGCGCGACATCGGCGGCCTGATCGTCATCGACTTCATCGACATGACCCCTGCCAAGAACCAGCGCGCCGTGGAAGAGAAAGTCCGCGAATGCCTGGAAGCCGACCGCGCTCGCGTGCAAGTCGGTCGCATCTCGCGCTTCGGCCTGCTGGAAATGTCCCGTCAGCGCCTGCGTCCATCCCTGGGCGAAAGCAGCGGCATCGTCTGCCCGCGTTGCAACGGCACCGGCATCATCCGTGACGTTGAATCGCTGTCCCTGGCGATCCTGCGCCTGATCGAAGAAGAAGCCCTGAAAGACCGTACCGCCGAAGTTCGTGCACAAGTGCCGATCCCGGTGGCTGCGTTCCTGCTCAACGAAAAACGCAACTCGATCACCAAGATCGAACTGCGCACCCGCGCCCGCATCGTCATCCTGCCGAACGATCACCTCGAGACGCCGCACTTCGAAGTGCAGCGCCTGCGTGATGACAGCCCGGAAGCCGCGACCAACCAGTCCAGCTACGAAATCGCCGCTGCCGCTGCCGAAGTCGAAGAAGTCCAGCCAGCCGCTGCGACCCGCACCCTGGTTCGCCAGGAAGCGGCAGTCAAGACGGCCCCGGCCCGCGCCAACGCTCCGGTTCCGGCCGAAGTCGTTGCCCCGGCCCCGGCTCCGGTTGCCGTGCCAGAGCCAAGCCTGTTCAAGGGCCTGGTGAAGTCGCTGGTGAGCCTGTTCGCCACCAAGGAAGAGCCTGTCGCACCGGTCGTGGTTGAAAAACCGGCCGCCGAGCGTCCGGCCCGCAACGAAGAGCGTCGCAACGGTCGCCAGCAAAGCCGCAGCCGTAACGGTCGCCGCGATGAAGAGCGCAAGCCTCGCGAAGAACGTGCACCGCGTGAAGAACGCGCACCACGTGAGCCGCGCGAAGAGCGTCAACCACGCGAAGTTCGCGAACCTCGCGAGTCCCGTGAAGAAACGCCGGCAGTCGCCCGCGAAGAACGCGCACCACGCGCGCCTCGTGAAGAACGTGCACCGCGCGCTCCGCGTGAAGACCGCAAGCCTCGTGGCGAGCGCGAAGAACGCGTTCGTGAACTGCGCGAGCCTCTGGATGCCGCTCCGGCTGCTCCGGCTGCTCCGGCCGCTGCTGCTACCGCTGAAGAGCGTCCAGCTCGCCAGCCACGCGAAGAACGCGCTCCACGCCCTCCGCGTGAAGAACGTCAGCCACGTGCCGAGCAAGCCGCCGCTGCCGCAGCCGAAGAAGAGCTGACCAGCAACGAAGAGCAACTGCAGGAAGAAGGTCAGGAAGGCGCCGAAGGCGATCGTCCACGCCGTCGCTCCCGTGGCCAGCGTCGTCGCAGCAACCGTCGCGAGCGTCAGCGTGACGCCAACGGCAACGTGATCGATGGTTCGGAAGAATCCGAGTCCGGCGAAAACGCGGAAGCACCAAGCGTTGCCGATCTGGCCGCCGGCCTGGCTGTTACCGCAGCCGTCGCCAGCAGCGTGATCAGTGCTCCAGCCGAAGCACAGGCCAACGAGCAAGCCGAACGCGCCACTGCCGCAACCCTGGAATCTGCTCCGGTTGAAGCGCCAGTCGTTGAAGCGACCACGCCGGTCGAAGTCATCGCGTCGCCGGAAATCGAAGTGGCACCAGCGCCCGAGGCACAGCCTGCCGTTGAAGCGGCCGCCGAGCCGGCTCCAGTGGTTGAAGCACCTGCCGTGGTTGCAGAAGCCGTCGTCGAAACCGTGACTGAAACCGTTCGCGAAGTACGTGAAGAGCAAACGGCGTTCAACTGGGTGGCCGAGCCAGCCGTCGCTGAAACCGCTGCACCAGCCGCCGAAACCCAAGTGGCTGAAGCCATGGTTTCCGAGCCGGTAGTTGCCGCTGCGGAGCCGACTCCAGCGCCGGTGGTTGAAGCACCAGTCGTTGAAGCACCAGTCGTTGCCGAAGTTCCTGCACCGGTAGTCGAGGCTGCGCCTGTCAGCGCCCTGACACCAAGTGGTCGTGCGCCTAACGATCCGCGTGAAGTGCGTCGTCGCAAGCGTGAAGCCGAGCGTCTGCAGAAGGAAGCTGAACTGGCTGCCGCTGCTGCTCCGGCTGAAGCGGTTGTCGCTGCCGAACCTGCACCGGTCGCTGAAGTGGCTGCCGAGCCGGTTGAGTCGGTGATCCACGAAGCGCCACGTTCCGTTCAGGAAGCGGTAGAGCAACACGAGCAAGCCCAGGAAAAAGAGCACGAGCCTAAACCTCTCGTCTGATTCCTCCGGCCACTAAAAAGCCCCGCCTGGTGATCCAGGCGGGGCTTTTTTATGTCTGGAAACTTCAAACCTGTCCCTTGTGGGAGCGAGCCTGCTCGCGATGGCGGCGGATCAGATTGCATCACTGCTGGATGTCAGATCGCTTTCGCGAGCAGGCTCGCTCCCACAGTAGACCCAGGCTGACCAGAGGAATCAGGCGGGTTTGAAGTTCAATGCCTGCGGCACATCCACATCCCATAACACACCGGGATCATCCACTGCCACTTCAACCACCCGCCCTTGGGCAAACAGCGGTTTGGCGCCACGATCCCCCGATAGCGCCATCAACCCCGCCGCGAAGTCCCGTCCGAACCCGACCGGATGCCCGTACTCACCGTCCTGCACGGGCACGCTGATACTGTCGCGGCCAATGCCTGCCACCACTTGCTCAATGCTCGAAGGAAGAATGAACGGCATATCCCCCAGCACCATCAACCAACCGTCGAGTTGTGTGCTGGCAGCCACCCCAGCCGCAATACTGTCACCCATTCCCGTCGACTCGATCAGCACAATCTCGCAACCATAGGCCTGAGCCATGCGAATCACCTGCGGGCGGTCAGCGGTCGTCACCAGTACGCGCTTGTCCAGAGCGGCTGGCAGATTGACCAACGTGTGCTCAATGACGGATCGAACCGCGCTGTCACGACCGGTGCAATCGGCCAGCAATTTATCCTTTTCGGCGCCCGCCGCTTGGCGAAACCGGCTGCCCCGCCCCGCCGCCAACACGATGACGCCAATCGACTCGCTCATACCCTCTCCTGCAGGATCTTCTTCTGTATCAGTTCGACACCATTTTTGACCGCCACGATTTCCGCCATGAGCGACAAGGCAATTTCCGCCGGATTATGACTGCCGATGTGCAAACCGATCGGACCATGCAAGCGGTCAATCGCCGATGGCGACAACCCCAGTTGAGCCAGGTTTTCCCGGCGCTTCTGACTGTTGACCCGCGAACCCAGCGCCCCGACATAAAAAGCCCTGGAGTCCAGAGCCGTGAGCAACGCCATGTCGTCCAGACGCGGATCATGGGTCAAGGCCACGATGGCTGTGCGTTCGTCGGTCCGGATATTCAAGACCGCCTCATCCGGCATGCCCGAAACGAATCGTCCGTGCTGCTCCTCCCAGCCGTAGACGAACTCGGTCCGCGGATCGCAAATCAACACCTCGAAATCCAGCAGCCTGGCCATTTCCGCCACATAGCGCGACAGCTGCCCCGCGCCGATCAGCAGCAGGCGCCAGCGGGGACCGTAGATTGCGCGCAAGGTCTGGCCGTCGAACGTCAACACGTCAGTTTTATCGGCCGGCTGCAAAAGCACTTCGCCGGTGGCCAGGTTCAGCTCACGCGCAACGATTTCATGGGCCTCGCAACGAGCGAGCAATTGCTCGACCCAATCCCCATCGTCTATACGCTCCTCGGTCAAACGCAAGGTGCCACCGCAGGGCAAGCCGAAACGTGCAGCTTCCTCGCGGGTCACGCCGTACGTGATCAATTGCACCGGCGGCCCGTCCAGCGCAAGGCGGCCGTCGTGCAGCCGGGCGATCAAGTCATCTTCGACGCAACCGCCCGAGACCGAACCAATCACCATGCCGTCTTCACGCAAGGCCAGCATGGCGCCGGGTGCCCGGGGCGCAGTGCCCCAGGTTTCGACCACGCTGTACAACACCACCCGCTGACCGGCGCGATGCCACTGCAACACGCTGCGCAGGACGTTCAGATCGACGCTGTCCATCAGGCTCCCGCCTGCTGCCAGCCCGACAGCTGATAACGAACCGGCAAGTTGCGGATGCGTTTGCCGGTGGCGGCAAAGATCGCATTGCACAGTGCCGGCGCAATCGGTGGTACACCCGGTTCACCGACACCACCCAATGGAACATTACCCGGCGGCGTCACCAGATGCACGGCCACCTCTTTCGGCGCCAGAGACATGCGCGCCACTTCGTACATGTGGAAGTTATCCTGCTGGACCTTGCCGTCCTTGAAGCTGATTTCCCCCAGCACCGCATTACCCAGGCCCATGACGCAGGCGCCCTCGAACTGCGCGCGAATCCGCTCGGGGTTGATCTGCGGCCCGCAGTCGACGGCGATGTCAGCCTTGTGTACCACCAGCGTACCGTCGTCCTTCACCTCCACCTCGATGACCGCCGCCACATACGTCACGAAGCTGTAATGTACCGCCAGGCCCAGGCCACGCCCCTTGGGCAATTCGCGTCCCCAACCGGCGGCTTTGGCGGCGGTCTCCAGTACCGTGCGCAGTCGCCCGGTGTCGATCGGATAACGCTCCGGGGATTCGCCATAGTTCCACTCTTCACTCAAGGTACGCGGATCGATCTGACGGTCCGGGCCGAGCAGTCTGATCTGGTATTTCAGCGGGTCTTCCCCGGCCTTGTGCGCCAGTTCGTCGATAAAGCTCTGGATCGCGAAGCCATGGGGAATGTTCGACACCGAGCGATACCAGCCGACCCGGGTATGCACCGTCGCCTCGGGGTTTTCCAGGCGAATGTTGGGGATCGCATACGCCATGTTGGTGAATCCCATGCCCAGCTCGAACGCTGCCTCATGGTTCATGCCTGGTGCGAACAACGCAGTGATGCTCGGCGCCACCGTGCGGTGCAACCAGCCGGACGGCAGGCCATCCTTGTTCAGGCCGGCCTTGAGGTATTCAACCGATACCGTATGGAAGTAGGAACAATGGATGTCGTCTTCGCGGGTCCATTGCACCCGCACCGCTGTGCCGGGGAATTCCTTGGCGAGGATGGCGGCTTCGATGATGAAGTCGGGCTTGGACTTGCGCCCGAATCCGCCACCGAGCAGGGTCACGTTGAACATGACGTTGTCGAACGGCAGGCCCAGGCGTTCAGCGATCCGCTCCCGGGTGACCTGCGGTGCCTGGCTTGGTCCCCAAGCTTCGCACGCACCGTCCTTGAACCGCGCGATGGCGACCATCGGCTCCATCGGCGACTGGGACAAATGCGGCAAGTAGTAGGACGCTTCCAGCGTGCTATCGGCGCTGGTCATGGCTTCATCGATGTTGCCAGTATTGCGCACCACCTTGCCGGGCTTGAGCGAGGCGGCCTCAAGCTCCTTGCGGTAAGCGATCGAGTCGTAACTGGCATTGGGCCCGTCGTCCCACTCGATTTTCAGTGCCTCGCGGCCCTTGATCGCCGCCCAGGTATTGCTCGCTACCACGGCGATACCACCTAGCGGTTGAAACTCCGAAGGCAAAGGCCGGCTTTCGATCTGCAACACTTTGACCACGCCCGGGACTTGCATCGCCGCGCTGCCATCGAAGCTTTTGACTTTGCCGCCATATACCACGGGCCGCGCAATGGTCGCGTACAGCATGCCGTCAAGATGCACATCGGCGCCGTACACCGCTCGGCCGTTGACTATGTCCTCACCATCAATGGCCTTGGTGCCTTCCTTGCCAATGTAGCGAAATTCCGAAGGTTGCTTGAGTTTCAGGCTGTCCCGCGCTGGAACGGGCAATGCAGCTGCAGCGGCGGCGAGCGTTCCATAACCCAATTCACGACCGGAAGGTTCGTGGATGACTTTATGCAATTGCGCGTGACACTCGCCCGTCGGCACCTTCCACTGGGCGGCGGCGGCCTGTTCAAGCATGGTCCGCGCCGCGGCACCGCAGCGACGCATCGGCTCGTACCAGTGGCGCATGCTGCGCGAGCCGTCGGTGTCCTGGTTGCCGAAGCGCACTTCATCGCCAGGGGCCTGCCGCACCCTGACCATCGCCCAGTCGGCTTCCAGTTCATCGGCCACCACCATGGTCAGACTGGTGCGCACGCCCTGGCCCATCTCCGAGCGGTTGCAGATCACGGTCACCGTGCCATCGGCGGCGATGCTCACGTAGACTTTCGGATCGTCGACCCAGCCGTGGGGCATGCCATCGGCGCCGAACTTCTTGTCATTTTCTTCGGCAAAAGCGTCCTGCCAGCCCCAGCTCGCCGCCAATACCAGCGCACTGGTGGCGCCTACGCCTTTCAGAAAGCCACGGCGACTGAGCTGGCTCAGATTGCTCAGGGCAAAATCTTTGGGTAACCGGCTCATGCCTTGGCCTCCTTCAGGTGAGTGGAGGCCTGGCGGATCGCCGTCTTGATGCGGTTGTAAGTGCCGCAACGGCAGATGTTGCCGACCATGGCTTCTTCGATCTGCTCGTCGCTCGGGTTCGGATTGGTCTTGAGCAACGCGGTGGCGGACATGATTTGCCCGCCCTGGCAGAAACCGCATTGGGCGACCGCCGTATCCAGCCAGGCCTGTTGCACGACTTTGCCGACCGGGTCGGCGTGCAGGTTGTCGATGGTGCTGACATTCTGCCCCACGACGGAACCGATGGGCGTGATGCAACTGCGTGCCGGAGCCCCTTCGATATGAATGGTGCAGGCCCCGCACAGGCCCATGCCGCAGCCGAATTTGGTGCCGTTGTAACCGGCCACGTCACGGATGGCCCAGAGCAGCGGCATGTCCTCGGTGACGTCGAGTTGATGGTCTTGACCGTTGAGTTTCAGGGTAATCATGGGCACGCCCGCATAGTTCTCGAGTTATGGGGTCGAGCAATCTGCCGCTGGATCTCAGTGGGTTGCACGCAGATCGACTCAGGCTAATGGGCTCTCTTGTGCAGAAACAAACGCTCTGCACCGGGCCTTTGATGGAGCAAGTGTGAGCATCGTTAGCTGACTAAGTTAACCGGGCATTAACAAAAAAGCCCTGCACAATAAACATTGTGCAGGGCTTGTTGATCCGTCCTGAAAGCTTAGTTCAATACCGGTTCGGCTCCATTTCCAGATCGACATGGAATCGTTGGAAAATGTCTTTCTGAATACGCTGCGCCAGGTCGAGCAACTGCAGACCGGTCGCATGGCCGTAGTTGACCAACACCAGCGCCTGCAGTTTATGCACTCCCGCATCGGCTTCGCGGAAACCTTTCCACCCTGCCCGCTCGATCAACCATCCGGCGGCCAGCTTCATCTGCCCGTCGGGTTGCGCATAGGCCACCAGGTCCGGGTATTCGCCCTTGAGCCTTGCAGCCAGCGCCGCCGAGACCAAGGGGTTCTTGAAAAAGCTGCCGGCATTACCGAGCACGGCCGGGTCCGGCAGTTTTTCGTTGCGGATGCTGCAAATGGCCTGGCTGACATCACTGGCGGTCGGATGCTCGATGCCTTGTTCGGTCAGGCGCTGACGCACCGGGCCGTACTCCAGATGCAAATGCGCGGCGCGGTCGAGGGCGAAACGCACACGCAGGATCACCCAACGCCCCGGTTCCTGCTTGAACAGGCTGTCGCGGTAAGCGAAGTTGCATTGCGCCAGGCTGAAGTCGCGCAATTCGCCGGTCTGGCGATCGAGGGCGGTCAGGCCGGCGAACACGTCCTTGATTTCGACCCCATAGGCGCCGATGTTCTGCATCGGCGCCGCACCGACGGTACCGGGAATCAGGCTGAGGTTTTCCAGGCCGGACAGCCCCAAGGCCAGTGTGTGTTGCACAAATGGATGCCAGGGCTCACCCGCCTCGGCCTCGATCACCACTTTGCCGGCATCATCGCTCAGCACGCGAATCCCGCGAGTGGCCATGCGCAGCACCAGTGAATCGATATCCGCCGTCAGCAGCAGGTTGCTGCCACCGCCGATCACCAGCACCGGGACCTTGTGTTCCAGGCCATAGGCCAGGGCTTCACGCACATCGGCGTCGCTATGGGCCTGGGCAAACAGCCGGGCCTGGACATCCACGCCAAAGCTGTTGAAGGGCTTGAGCGAAACCTGCGATTGAACCTGCAAACTCATATCCGTCCTTTCAATTCGATGACCAGCAGATCGCTGGCGCGCTCGATCAGGTCCAGCACCTGCTCGAAGCCTTGTTCGCCGTCGTAGTACGGGTCCGGCACTTCATCGATGGGCGACTGGTAACGACGCAGGAACAGGTCGAGTTCGGCCTTGCCCTGGGCCGGCTGCAAGGCCTTGAGATGGCGCAGGTTGCTGTTGTCCATCGCCAGGATCAGGTCGTAGGTGGCGAAATCGGCACGGGTGACTTGCTGGGCGCGCTGGGCGGACAAGTCATAACCGCGCAGCTTCGCCGCGGCCTGACTGCGCTTGTCCGGCGCCTTGCCGACATGCCAGTCACCGGTGCCGGCGGAAGCGACTTCGACCCGCTCAGCCAACCCTGCTTCACGCAACTTGTGCCGCAGTACGCCTTCGGCCGTGGGAGAGCGGCAGATGTTGCCCAGGCAGACAAACAGAACCCGCATCACGCCTCCAGCAGGCGACGAACGCGCTCAAGGTCTTCAACCGTGTCGACGCCGGTTGGCGGCGCGATCAGTGCGTCCGCTACGTGGATCCGCACGCCGTGCCACAGGGCACGCAACTGTTCCAGGCTCTCGGTATTTTCCAGCCAGCAGGGGCCCCAGCTGACGAAGTCCTGCAGGAAACCGGCACGATAGGCATAGATGCCGATATGGCGGCGATACGGCACACCTTGCGGCAACTGCTCACGGCTCACGGCGAACGCATCCCGCGCCCAGGGCAAGGTGGAACGACTGAACGTCAGCGCCAGTCCGTTGAGGTCGCTGACCACCTTGACCACGTTGGGATTGAACAGGGTGTCCACGTCTTCGATCGGCTCGGCCAGGGTGGCCATGCGCGCTTCAGCGTGGGCCGCCAGGTTGGCGGCGACCTGATCGATCACGCTTGGCGGGATCAGCGGCTCGTCGCCCTGGACGTTGACCACGATGGCGTCAGGTGCCAGGCCCAGCTTCATCGCGACTTCGGCCAGTCGATCAGTGCCGGAGTTGTGATCTTCACGGGTCAACACCACTTCGGCACCAAAGCCATTGCAGGCCTCGACGATGCGCGCGTCGTCGGTGGCCACCACCACCCGCCCGGCGCTGCTTTTGCTCGCCTGTTCCCAGACATGCTGGATCATCGGCTTGCCGGCGATCAGCAGCAACGGTTTGCCCGGCAGGCGGGTGGAGGCATAACGCGATGGAATGACGACGGTAAAGGCTGTGGTCATTTATCCAGGCGCTCATCGGTGGTCAGGGTGCGCGCTTCCGATTCGAGCATCACCGGGATGCCGTCGCGAATCGGGTAGGCCAGGCCTGCGCCCTTGCTGATCAGCTCGGTTTTGTCGGCGCTGAGCTTGAGCGGGCCTTTGCAGACCGGGCAAGCGAGGATGTCGAGCAATTTGGTGTCCATGAGCATTCCCTGGAAAAAACGGAGTTAAGGCAACAAACGAGCCGGTAACAGGCGCATCAGCTGTGTGTCGAACCAGGCCACGAAGGCCGGCGATGGCACAGCATCGACCGCCAGGTACCACCAATCGGTGGCGGCAAAGGCACGGCATTTCACCGCGTCCTTTTCCGTCATCACCAGCGGCAACGACGGCGCAAAATTCAAAGCCTCCACGCTATATTCGGCGTGGTCGGCAAACGCATGTGGAATCGGCTTCCAGTGTAGCGTTTCGAGGGTCTTGAAGAAACGTTGCGGATTGCCGATGCCGGCGACCGCGTGCAGGGCCTGGCCGCTTTGGAAGTGGTCGAGGGGACGTCGTTCGCCGCTGCGCAGATTGACCAGCGCGGTGGGCTGCAATTGAAAGGCAAACCCGTCAGTGCGGTCAGCCGTGGCGCCGTTGTAGAGGACCGCATCGACGCTTTGCAGGCGCTCGACCGGCTCACGCAATGGCCCGGCAGGCAGGCAACGGCGGTTGCCCAGGCCACGGGCGGCGTCGATCAGCACCAGTTCCAGGTCACGGGCCAGGCGGTAGTGCTGCATGCCGTCGTCGGACAGGATCAGGTCCAGCGGCTCACTGGCCAGCAACGCCTGGACAGCGTTGCTGCGATTGGGGTCGATCATCAGCGGCACGCCCGTACGCTGGACGATCAGCAACGGCTCGTCACCGGCGACGTCAGCGCTCTGCTCGGCCTCGACCCGCCATGGCAACTGCGGCGGCTTGGCGCCGTAGCCACGGCTGACCACGCCGACCCGCAGGCCACTGCGCTGGCAGTGCTCGATCATCCATAGAATCAACGGCGTCTTGCCGGTGCCACCCACGGTGATGTTGCCAACCACGATCAACGGCACCGGCGGCTGGTAGATCTCGCCCTCACCCGCCAGAAAGCGCTTGCGCTTGTTCATGACCACGCGCCGGTACAGCCATTCCAGCGGCTGCAACAGCTTCAGGGCCGGATGACCTGCGTACCACGCCGCCAGCAATCGTTCGGACATGGCCATCAGGACGAGGGTGGCGCCGCTTCGACAGTGGTCATGCGCAAATGGCTGAAACCGAGCTTGCCGGCCGCGTCCATGGCGGTGATGACGGACTGATGCTGAGTCTTGCCGTCAGCACTGATCGACAGTGGCCGGTTGGTGTCGCCATTGGCTTCCTTTTGCAGCGCGTCCATCAGGGAGGCCAGGTCGCTTTTCGGCAGGATCTGGTTGTTCACCGAGAACACGCCGTCGGCGCTGATCGCGATTTCCAGAGGCTTGCTCTGGTCTTCCGTCGGGGAGCCGCTGACCGCTTCCGGCAGGTCGACGCGCAACTGGGTCTCACGGGTAAAGGTGGTGGTCACGACGAAAAACAGCAGCAGGACAAACACCACGTCGATCAGCGACACGAGGTTGATGTCCACGTTCTCCCGTTGCTTGCGACGGAATTTCACGCTTTGCCCTCAGCCAGATCAACGTCACGGTCGCCCTGCACCACTTCAACCAGCTTGATGGCTTCCTGCTCCATACCCACGACGAGCTCATCGATGCGCCGTTGCAGAAAACGGTGGAAGAACACCGACGGGATACCGACGATCAGGCCCGAGGCCGTGGTAATCAAGGCCTTGGAAATACCGCCGGCCAGCACGGCGGCGTTGGTCGTCATGCCCGTGCCCATGAACGAACTGAAAATATCGATCATGCCCAACACGGTACCCAGCAGCCCCAGCAATGGCGCCATGGCGGCGATGGTGCCCAGCGCGTTGATGTAGCGCTCCAGCTCGTGGATCACCCGGGCAGCGGCCTCTTCGATGCACTCTTTCATGATCTCGCGACCATGTCTGGAGTTGGCCAGGCCAGCCGCCAGGATCTCGCCCAACGGGGAGTTGGCGCGCAGTTCCTTGAGTTTTTCCTTATTGAGCTGTTTGTCCTTGATCCAGACCCAGACCTGTCCGAGCAAGTGCTCCGGGGTCACGCGGCTGGCGCGCAGCGTCCAGAGACGCTCGGCGACGATGGCCATGGCCACGATGGAACTCAGAATGATCGGCAGCATCATCCAGCCGCCGGATTTGACCAATTCCCACACAGTGACAGTCCCCTCGAAAAAGTGCGCCACTCTAACATAGGGGGTGCACGCACCGAAGACCGTGATGCCGCATCCGGTCGGGCCTTCATAACGCTCGTTTATTGCTGCAAGGGCGGCGGATCGCGCCAGAAACGCCGTTCCTGGCGCATTGACCACGGCGGCTCGAAGCGCCCCAGTTGCAGACGAATGGCACCGTGTTCGGCGCTGTCGTAGATCGCCATACCACGTTTTTGATAACGCGCGATCACCGTGGGATGCGGGTGGCCAAACGAATTGCCCTGCCCTCGAGAGATAAGAGCACCTTTAGGTTGCAGGACATCCAGCAGGGCCACGGACGACGAACTGCGACTGCCGTGGTGTGGCGCCTGCAGCCAATCGTTGGGCAGGGCCAACGGGCTGTCCAGCAAGGCCCTCTCGGCGGCAGCATCGATGTCGCCACTCAACAGCAACCGCTCGCCATTGGCCTCGATCAGCAGGACACAGGAGTTCTGATTGCTGTCACCGGCCAATGGCCAGTGCCAAAGCTGGAAATCGACTTCATCCCAGGTCCATTGCCGACCGCTCTCACAACGTTCGGCCTGCAACTCCACAGGCAAGTCTGACGGTTCACCACTGACCACCTGTTTCACCGGCAAACCCTTGGCAACCGCCCGGGCACCGCCGGCATGATCGGCATGGGCGTGGCTGATCAGCATCAGGTCGAGGCCCTTCACCCCCAGTTTGCGCAACGCCGGCAGCACTACCCGCTCTCCCTGGTCGAGTTCACCGAAACGCGGTCCGGCGTCATACAGCAACGTGTGATGCCGGGTGCGCACCAGGATCGCCAGGCCCTGACCGACATCCAGTTGCCAGACTTCGGCCCTGCCTTCCTGCAACATCGGCCTCGGTGAAAAAACCAGAATCAACAGCATGGGCCACCCTAACGCACGCATCGGTACGCCTCGCGGCAGCAATAGCAAAAAGGCGCCGATGGCACCGATTGCCCAGGCCCATGGCGGGACGACCATGGGCACCCACGCGGTAACCTGACCGGAGACGAGCCCCAATCCCCTGAACCACCCGTCGATCAAGCCGCCTGCCAGCCACAGCAATGTCTCCCCCACGTAAGGCACCGGCAGTAACAGGGTCCCGAGCAACGCCGGTGGCAGTACCACCAGACTGATCCAGGGCACGGCGAACAAATTGGCCAGCGGCCCGCTGAGACTGATGGGCAACCCCAGTGCCAGTAACAACGGACACAGCCCGATCGCAATCAGCCACTGGGCGCGGGTCCAGGTTTGCCACCATCGCCAGGGCCCCAACCGGCCGCCGAAGGTGAATATCAAGATGGCCACGGCCGCGAACGACAGCCAGAAACCAGGCTGGAGACTCGCCAGCGGCTCCAGCAGCAAAATGCCGTTGAATGCCAACAACAAGGGCCACCAGGCACCGAGATGGCGGAACCGCAGACGCCACAACAACACCAGGCCGAGCATCAGGCAGGCTCGTCGCACCGGCACTTCGAAACCGGCCAGCATCCCGTAACCGAGCGCAGCGGCGAATGCCAGGCCACACGCCCAGGGCAACCATGGCAGGCGACCCGGCCATAACCCAAAGCGCGCCAGGCCGGCGATCAGTAGATACACAGCGCCCGCCAGCAATCCGATGTGCTGCCCGGAAATCACCAACAGATGCACCGTGCCGGTGTCCTGCAACACCTGCCAGTCTTCGCGACTCAGCCCGGCGCCGTCCCCGAGCACCAGCGCCGTCAACGCGCCGCCTCGCCCCTGGGCATCCACCGCCAGCAAACGCTGACGAATGCCATCGCGCCAGGCCCATCGGGCTGGCGCAAGGCGTTCGCCCGCCTTGACCGTCCCGGTCGCCCCGATGCGTTGTGCCAGCAACCAGGCCTGGTAGTCGAAGGCCTGCGGATTGAGCAGCCCGACCGGGCGCTTCAGCTTGACTGCCAGGCGCCAACGTTCGCCGCTGTTCACCGGCGGCCCGCCATACCAGGCCAGACGCATTTGCCGCGGCAGCCGGGTCCGTCGAGACTGGATGTCGGTCAATTCGAAACGCACGACACCGTCGTCATGCCGGGGCAAACCCGTGACCCGCCCTTCGAGCCAACGGGTTTCTCCGTCCAGCGCCGGGGGCAAGCGGTCATCCAGCGCCCACTGCGCATTCGCGCAAGCCCAACTCAAACCGAACAAATAAAACGCCAGCGGATACGCCCTGAACGGCAACAACATCAAACCCGCCACCGGCATCGCCAGCAACAACCAGACCGGCGGCAATGCCGGTAAAAAACGCAAGGTCAGCAGACCCAACGCCAGCGCCATCATCCCTGTGCGCATAAGCCCGTCCTTGAGAGTCCCCTCCAAGGCTTAGCCCGTCCGTCGCACAGGCGCCGTTATCAATTGTCACAAAGTCTGAATAGGCGGTTCATAGAATCCAGACATACTTGCCCCCCTGACCGACCGAGAAGCCTTATGCCCCGGCGCTTATTCAAACGTTACATGCCAGACCCCATGAGCATCAGGGAACACAAGTCCTTACGCTTTCTCGGCACGCTGTTGCATGACCCGAACCTGTGGCACCTCAACCGCCACTCCGTGGCCCGTGCCATGGCGGTGGGCCTGTTCGCCGCGTTCCTGCCGATCCCGTTGCAGATGCTGCTGGCGGCAGTCCTCGCCATTATCGTGCGCGGCAACATGCCGATTGCCGTGAGCCTGGTCTGGCTGACCAACCCGATCACCATGCCCGCCGTATTCTTTTGCACCTACCAGGCTGGCGCCTGGCTGATGGACGTTCCTGCCCGGCAGTTGCCGGACTCACTGACCTGGGAATGGATCAGGGGTGAAATCTCGACCTTGTGGCAACCGTTTCTGTTGGGCTCGGTAGTGACGGGGCTGGTACTCGGTGCATTGGCCTATTTTCTGGTGATGATGTATTGGCGCTGGTGGGTGACCAGACAATGGAAGCGGCGCAAGAAGAACCGGATGTGAGAATGCAGAACGGCCTCCACTTGGGAGGCCGTTTTTTTGTGTCAGAACAAAGCGACGCGATTTCCCTCAGGTACGCATCCCGCGCCCGCTGACCAGCAACCGTGCACAACCGAAATACAGCACCACGGTCGCGACCAGCATGAAGGCGATGGCCACGCTGATCCGGATATCCGATACGCCGAGGATGCCGTAACGGAATGCGTTGACCATGTGCAGTACCGGGTTGGCCAGCGACACGGTCTGCCAGAACGGCGGCAGCAAGGTGATCGAGTAGAAGACCCCGCCCAGGTAGGTCAGTGGCGTCAGCACGAACGTCGGAATGATCGAAATGTCATCGAAGTTGCGTGCAAACACGGCGTTGATGAAGCCCAGCAGCGAGAAGATCGTCGCGGTCAGCACCACCACCAGAATGGTCACGCCCAGGTGATGCACCTGCAAATGGGTGAAGAACAGCGACAGCAGGGTCACGATGATCCCCACCATCAAGCCACGCAGCACGCCGCCCAGGGTGTAGCCGATCAGGATGGTGTGCGGCGACAACGGCGAGACCATCAATTCTTCAATGGACCGCTGGAACTTGCTGCCGAAGAAACTCGACACCACGTTGCCGTAGGAGTTGGTGATCACCGACATCATGATCAGCCCCGGCACGATGTACTCCATGTACGTGAAGCCACCCATGTCGCCGATCTGCCGACCGATCAGATTACCGAAGATCACGAAGTACAGGACCATGGTGATGGCCGGCGGCAGCAAGGTCTGCGGCCAGATCCGGGTGAAACGCCGGACTTCACGGTAAACGATGGTGTTGAGGGCAACGAGGTTGGGGCGCAGCTCGGAACTCATACCGCCACCTTCGACAGATTTTTCTCCACCAGGGACACGAACAACTCCTCAAGGCGATTGGTTTTGTTACGCAGGCTCAGCACTTCAATGTTCTGCTGTGCCAATTGAGTGAACAGCGCGGTGATGCCCATGGACTTGTCCACCTGGACTTCCAGGGTGTGGCTGTCGATCAGCCGCGACGGGTAGCCGAGCAACTGAGGCGCGGCTGGCAGGACACCCTTGAGGTCCAGCAGAAAGGTTTCGACATGCAGTTGGCTGAGCAACTGACGCATGCTGGTGTTCTCGACGATGGTGCCGTGGTCGATGATGCCGATGTTGCGGCACAACTGCTCAGCCTCTTCCAGGTAGTGGGTGGTGAGGATGATGGTGATGCCTTTCTGGTTCAGCTCGGTGAGGAAGCTCCACATCGAGCGACGCAGCTCGATGTCCACCCCGGCCGTCGGTTCGTCGAGGATCAGCAGGCGCGGTTCATGGACCAGCGCGCGGGCGATCATCAGGCGACGCTTCATGCCACCGGACAGTGAACGCGAAGGCACATCCTTCTTGTCCCACAGGCCGAGCTGGGTCAGGTACTGCTCGGCGCGTTCCTTGGCGATTTTCGCGGGAATGCCGTAGTACCCGGCCTGGGTCACGACGATGTCGAAGGTCTTTTCGAACTGGTTGAAGTTGAATTCCTGAGGCACCACGCCGATGGAGCGCTTGAGCTGTGCAGGATTCTTGTCCAGGTCGTGACCAAAGATATTCACCGTGCCGCTGGTCTTGTTCACCAGGGTCGAGAGAATGCCGATGGTCGTGGATTTGCCGGCGCCATTAGGGCCGAGCAAGGCGAAAAAGTCACCTTCGGCGACATCCAGATCGATACCATTCAGGGCCTGGAAACCGTTGCCGTAGGTTTTGGTTAGCTGCCGGATGGACAGAGCGGAACTCATATCGGATTTACGCACCAAGAAGGGAAGAAAGGGTCAGGTAAGGGCAGGCGGCGTGCATTGCAACCACGTCGCATCTGCACAATGGTGCTTGTCGCCGCCACACAAGTACAGTCAAGTGTGTCGATAGTGAGTATTAAGTCAACGCGGTCATGACGGCCTTGCGATACGCCGGACGCTGTTTCAATCGTGCATACCAGGCCTCCAGATGCGGCTGCGGCGCACGCTCGATCGGCATCTCGAACCAGGCATAAATGAAACTGCCCAGGGGAATATCGCCCATGCCGATCGCGTCTCCGGACAGGTAGGGGGTGTTCGCCAACGCCTGATCGGCCATCGCCAGCAGCGTGTCGCACTCCTTGATCGCGGCCTTGATGGCGGGCCAGTCCTGCTGGTCTGCCGGGGTCCGCAGCACCCCCCAGAACACGGTACGGAACGGGCCGGCAAAGCTTGACGTGGTCCAGTCCATCCATTTGTCAGCGCTGGCACGGGCTTGCAGATCCGCCGGATACCAGGCCGTGCCGTCGGCGTGACGGGCCATCAGGTAACGTACGATGGCGTTGGATTCCCACAACACAAAACCATCGTCCTCCATCACCGGAACCCGACCGTTTGGGTTCATCGCGCGGTACTCGGGCGTATCGACGACACCAAAGGCGCCACCGGCATCGATGGCCTCGTAGGCCAGCCCCAGTTCTTCGGCGGCCCACAATGGTTTTCTGACATTCGATGAGTTTTTCCGACCCCAGATCTTCAGCATGACCGCCTCTTTTTCGGTAAGTGGGCAGGCAGCATACGCCGGATCAGGCGTGACTCAAATCGCTCTGCATATCGCCCAGCAGCGGTTGCTGTTGCTCACCGAACAGGTGCGGATAGCATTTTTCCAGGTGCTCGAAAAAGAACGCCTCAGGTACGTCGGCGAACTGGCCGTGATCGACCAGGTACTCCATCAGCTTCGCGCCATCGCGGTTGAAGGGATGAAAAACACTGTCGTTGACCCCGTCGAATTCCAGCGGCGCCACATTGAACAGATCGCAAAGTTTCCGGTTGAACGCTGGTGTCGCCTTGACCCAGCGATCCTGCAAATAAAACTCGGTGTAGCCATGCATGGCGAACATGTCGCTCTTGAGCAATTCAAGCAGCCGTGGCGTCGACAAATGATTGCGCACATCCGCCAGGCCGATGCGTGCGGGAATCCCGCAATGCCGCGCCGCACCGGCCAGCAACGTGGCCTTGGGCACGCAGTAACTCTCCCCGGTCGCCAATGCATGACTGCCGCGCAGGGTCTGCGGATCGCGACTGAATGTATACGGGTTGTAGCGCACCGCTTCGCGCACGGCGTAATAGAGACTGATTGCCTGCTCAAGCGGATCGCGACTGGCGCCACGGTGTTTTTCGGCGAACTCCACCACGGTCGGATGGTCACTATCGATGAAGCGGCCGGGGCTCAGATACTCGTGCATGAGAAAAATCTCCTGGGGAAGCCCCGAGTCTAGCGAGAGCTTCAGCACAGAGATAACGACGTTTCGGCCAAACATGGGCGCTTTGCCGCTCGCTCAATGAACACTTTTCCCACCTGTGCGGCGGCCCGACTGCCGCACGAAAATCATCCGGGGCTTGCCACGAATCCAGTCACATCGCTCTGATCCGCCTGTTTTTCGGATGCCGTCTAAGCTCTGAAGGCTGGTTCGCCCTGGTTTCACGGAGGAATGAATATGCTGCTGTTGTGGATACTGGTTCTGCTGGTCGGAATGGCTTATTTGGCCCACCGCCGCATCGCTCCGCTGCCCACCCTGGTCATCGTGGCCGTCTATGTCCTGGCAATGGGCGCTTTCAGTCGCGCGCCAGGCTGGTTGCTGCTGGTCTTCTGGGTCTTGATCGCCGCCGTCGCCGCGCCCTTGCTGCTGCCCGACCTGCGCCGCAAATTGTTCAGCGCACCGATGTTCAACTGGTTCCAGAAAACCCTGCCGCCCATGTCGCAAACCGAACGCGATGCCATCGACGCCGGCACGGTCTGGTGGGACGGCGAACTGTTCAGCGGCCGTCCGGACTGGAGCAAACTGCTGTCCTACCCCAAAGCGCAATTGAGCGAAGAGGAACAGGCTTTCATCGACGGGCCGACCGAAACGCTCTGCGCCATGGTCAATGACTGGCAGCTCGGTCAAACCATGGACCTGCCGCCCGAAGCCTGGACATTCATCAAGGACAACGGCTTTTTCGCCCTGATCATCCCCAAGGAGTTTGGCGGCAAGGGCTTTTCCGCCTATGCCCACTCGCAAGTGGCGATGAAACTGGCGAGCCACAGCGGCGATCTCGCCTCCACCGTGATGGTCCCCAACTCCCTCGGCCCGGCCGAACTGTTGCTGCATTACGGCACCGACGAACAACGCAATCATTACCTGCCACGCCTGGCACGCGGCGACGACATCCCGTGCTTTGCCCTGACCGGTCCGCTGGCCGGCTCCGACGCCGGCGGCATGCCGGACTCCGGAGTGATCTGCAAAGGGCAATGGGAGGGTCAGGAAGTCCTCGGCCTGCGCCTGAACTGGGAAAAGCGCTACATCACCCTCGGCCCGGTGGCCACCCTCCTCGGCCTGGCCTTCAAGGCCTACGACCCGGATCACCTGCTGGGCGAACAGGAAGACCTGGGTATCAGCCTGGCATTGATACCGACTGACACCGCCGGTGTCGAGATCGGCCGCCGGCATCTGCCGTTGGGCGCCGCCTTCATGAATGGCCCGAACTCAGGCAAGGACGTGTTCGTCCCGTTGGAGTTCCTCATCGGCGGCCAGGAAATGCTCGGCAAAGGCTGGATGATGCTGATGAATTGCCTGTCGGTCGGGCGTTCGATTTCCCTGCCGGCGGTGGGCACCGGCATGGCCAAGTTCACCAGCCTGGTGACGGGCCAGTACGCTCAGGTTCGCGAGCAGTTCAATGTACCGATTGCCGCTTTCGAAGGCATTCAGGAAGCCATGGCCCGCATCGGCGGCAACGCCTGGATGATGGACGCCGCGCGGATGCTCACCGCCAACGCGGTGGACCTCGGCGAGAAACCGTCGGTGCTGTCGGCGATTCTCAAGTACCACCTGACCGAACGCGGCCGCGAGTGCATCAGCCACGCCATGGATGTGCACGGCGGCAAGGCGATCATCATGGGGCCGAACAATTATCTGGGACGCATGTGGCAGGGTGCGCCGATCTGCATCACCGTGGAAGGCGCGAACATTCTCTCGCGTAACCTGATGATCTTCGGCCAGGGCGCGATTCGCTGCCATCCCTTCGTACTCAAGGAAATGGCCCTTGCCGGCCGTGAAGACAAGGATCAGGCGCTCAAGGAATTCGATGGTCTGCTGCTCAAACACATCGGCTTTGCCGTGAGCAACGCCGCCAGTACGCTGGTGTTGAACCTTGGTTTCGGGCACCTGGAACACACCCCGGGCGACAAGCTCAGCCAGGGTTACTTCCGTGCACTCAATCGTCAGGCCGCGGCTTTCGCCATGCTCGCCGACCTCAGCATGATGCTGCTCGGTGGTGAGCTGAAACGCCGGGAGCGTTTGTCCGCGCGGTTGGGTGACGTGCTGAGCAACCTTTACCTGGCCAGCGCCGCACTCAAGCGCTACCACGATCTCGACTCACCGCAGTACATGACACCGCTGCTGGCCTGGGCCATGGAGGAAAGCCTGGGGCAGGCCGAGCGCGCCATGGATGAACTGCTGAGCAACTTCCCGAACAAAGTCACGGGCTGCCTGCTGCGAGTGATCGTGTTCCCGATCGGTCGCCGACACAAAGGACCATCGGACAAACTCGCTGCCGAAGTCGCTGCGTTGATTGGCCGCGCCAAGGGTGACCCGGCCCTGGAGGAATTGCTCCAGGGTTGCTATCGCCCACAAGCGAGCGACGATCCGGTGGGTGCATTGCAACATGCTTGCAATCTGTTGAGCGCCGCACAGCCGCTGTACAGAAAGCTGCATGTGGCACTCAAGAGTGGCCAGGTCAAACCGGTGGCCGGCGAGTCGGTGATCGATGCCGCGCTCGAGGCTGGCGTGTTGCAGCCAGTGGAGGCCCAAACCCTGCGTGAAGCCGAGGCCGCCCGGCGCAAGGTGATCGATGTCGATGACTTTGACCAAGAGGCTTTGGCGCTGGCCGGGGGAAAAGTCCGCTGATCCCTTCAAACATGTAAAAACGGGCGCAGGGGCTTTATACTCCCGCGCCCGTTTTGCTCTTGAGGACTTATCTCGTGTCCAACATCGTTGCCGATCATCTCGTTTTACTCGACCACCTGCGCAGCATCCTGGTCGCCGTAGGTGAGGCCGAGCAGGTTCCCGAAGAAAGCCATGCCTTGTTCCTTGAGCGCTTCGACGAACTGCTGGCGTCACTGCCGATCGATCCGATCGAAAGCCAATACCTGGGCCAGGACATCCTGACTCAAGTCATTTCCCGTTATCCGCAAATCGCCCACCTGATTCCACGGGATCTGCTGTGGTATTTCGCCGGTGACTGCCTGCACTACTTGTCCGATGAAGAAATCGACCTGTATCAGGCCCTGGAAGAGCGCCGCTTCGAAGCCGAACAGAACGACGAACCGTTCGACTGGAATCAGGAAAAGCAGCTGCTGGCGTTGTCGAACCAGGACAGCAAGCACTGATCCCCGAATGATTCATGCAAAAGGCCCGCATGGTTGAACATGCGGGCCTTTTTTTGCGTTCAGAACAAGCCCTCACTCTCCGGCAGTTCATACTCCGATGGCGACCAGCCCGGACCATTCGACCTGCCCGGCCTGCCCAACGTCGGCTCCTTCTCCAGACACTCCACCAGGTAATCGATCAACACACGAAGCTTGGGAGGCAGGTACCGGGTTGGCGAGTGCAGCAACCAGGCGCCGCCGTGATAGGACGCCAGAAATGTCCAGTCCGGCAGCACTTGCACCATCAACCCCTTTTCCAGGGCATACCGCGCCGTGAAATACGGCAGGCTGCCAATCCCGATGTGCTGCAACACCGCGCCATAACGCACGCCGGTGTGATTGGCGGCATAGCGCCCACGCACACCGACGGTGACCGATTTGTTGCCCTTCTTGAATTTCCAGCGCGCATCGCTCGGGGTTTCGCCCAGGTAAATGCAACTGTGGTTGAGCAAGTCATGGGGGTGAGTCGGCGTACCGTGCTCGGCCAGATACTGCGGTGTGGCACAGAGCAAATGATCGATCGTCAGCAACTGCCGCCCCACCAGCCCAGCAGGCGGCCGGTCGGTGATGCGAATCGCCAGGTCGACGTGATCGTCGATCAAGTCGACCTGACGGTCCTCAAGCAACAACTCCACATCCACCTTGGGATAACGGCGCAAGAACTCTGGCATATGCGGGTGAATGACGATTCGGCCTACTGCTTTCGGCACGCTGATACGCACCAGCCCCTCGGGTTCATCGGTGAATTGACCACTGAACTCCATCACTGACCGGGCGGCATTGACCATATCCTGGCAGCGCTTGAACACCTCCTCGCCACCGTCACTCAGGCGCAACTTGCGCGTGGTTCGTTGCAGCAATCGGGTCGCGAGCGCCTTCTCCAGACGTGAAATGCTACGGCTGACCGCCGAGGGCGAAGTACCCAACTGACGAGCCGCCTCGGAGAAACTGCCCGTCTCGACAACCTTGACGAAAATCGCCATTTCACCCAGCAGCGGCAGCGGAAGATTTATGCTCACAGCGCAACAGTCCTTTGATGTTTGCCCGGATTATCACGCATTTACCGGCTTTCTATAATAAAAACAGATAATCAATACGAGCCTGGAATATGACGCTGCGCCTTTTTTTCCATAGTGATGAGCTCAAGGCCAACGTGGAAGTCCTGGAATGCATCCCCCACGAAAACGAGTTTGCCGTGGTCTTGCGAGCGACCCTGTTCCACCCTCAAGGCGGCGGACAGCCTTGCGACACTGGCTGGATCGGCGAAAGCCAGGTGCTGCGAGTGGTCCAGGATCCCGAGCGGATCATGCATTTTGTCGACCGACCGGTAAAAACCGGCATGACGCAGATCCGCGTCGACGAACAACGCCGGTTGTTCAACACGCGCATGCATTCGGCCGGGCATCTGATCGGGCACTTTGTACAAGCCATGGGCTGGATGCCGATCAAGGCGCATCACTGGCCTGGTGAAGGCCGTGTGCAATTCACACCGGGCAACTCGGCGCAGGACGTCGAGGCCCAGGCAATCGAGCATGGCATCGGGCAGTGGATCGACCACGACCTGCCGCGCCTGACCTCACTGCGCGAAGGCGTCCGGGAAATCGGCTTCGGTGAACTGCCCGCCTACGGTTGCGGTGGCACCCATGTGCGTAGCCTGAAGGATTTGGGCGCGGTCTCGATCAACACCCTTTCGCAAAAGAAAGGCACGCTGTCGGTCCACTACCACGTCGATTGAGCACAGGGCGTTCGGGGACGCCTGATCATTTCGATACAAGAATTTCCCAAAACGCAAAGGGCCCGCCCAGTCAGACTGGCGGGCTTTTTTGCCTTCAGCGCAACCCGCCTGCATCAGACAACCGCACTGCGCTGCGCCCTTGCCCGTCCGCCCGCCTTTCTCCAGCCTTTTCACCAACGGTTTTCTTTTAAATCATGGCACTTTGGTTCGATTGAACTACCTTCAAACAATAAGAAGTCATGACGACCCGAATTTCCACGTCAGCTTCAGTGATCAGATAGCGGATTGGCAAAAGGAGTTACCTCACCATGATCCTGGCAGGCGCTTTCCGGCTCTGTACCTTCATGGCCGATTACTTTCCGGGGGAAGCAGGTCAGCAGACAGTACCGCCCATGGGCGCGAGTATCGCTCCGACAGGCCATTCAGGTAACCGGATCACCAAAAACCGTTTCAGCCAGGGTCGCTCGCTGTCCAGCCAGACCAGCGAGCTGCGCCCGCTCGTGTGTAACACGCAAGGAATAACGCCAAGGCCGTGGATAAGTGGTCTGGCACATTGGGGGGGATAGCCCGATCCCCGTGAAGTGATCCGAGACAACTCAGTCCGCCTAAAGACGGTCTATCCAGTGAGGATGTACTTAATGAGCCTTCGTACCGTGCCCGCTTTCAAGCGAATTTTCCATGGCCTGTTCTGGGCGGGCCTCAGCGTGAATGCGGCTCAGGCCGCGCCGGCCAACTGTCCGCAACTTGAGAATTGGCCGACAACCTACGAGGTCGGCCAGGGACTGCAGAGTGAACTGCGCAGCCCCGTTCCGGTAACGCAACTGGCGGTGGGTGACCCGAAAGTTGCCGACGTGCAGCCCAGCGGCAGTAACGCTTTCATACTCACGGGCATTGCGCCGGGGACCACCAGCCTGATGGTCTGGACCGCCTGTTCGAAAACGCCGCGCCAAAGCATGGTGTTCGTCAAGGGTAAAGCCACGTCGGCGCTGACCAGCGTGCCGTCGGTGCCTTCCGACGACCCGCTGCTGCCGAGCCAGGTACAGACCGATATCCGCTTCGTTGAAGTCAGCCGGACCAAACTCAAGGAAGCCTCGGCCTCGATTTTCGGCATCCGCGGCAACTTCCTGTTCGGCTCGCCGAGGACCTTGCCCACCATCGGCGGCATTGTCACGCCGTCGATACCGGTGAACAACAACAACTTCAACCTCACTTTTGCCACCGGCAATACCCTGGTGGCACTCAACGCGCTCGAAGGCAGTGGTTTCGCCTACACCCTGGCGCGGCCAAGCCTGGTAGCGCTCAGCGGGCAGAGCGCGAGCTTCCTGGCCGGCGGTGAGATACCGATTCCGGTGCCCAGTTCGGGCAGCGATAGCGTGTCTATCGAGTACAAGGAATTCGGGATCCGCCTGACCCTGACACCGACCATCGTCGGGAAAAGCCGTATCGCGCTGAAGGTGGCGCCGGAAGTCAGTGAACTGGACTTCACCAACGCCGTGAGCATCGCCGGCACGGTAGTCCCGGCCCTGACCGTGCGCCGTACCGATACCAGTATTTCCCTGGCCGATGGCGAAAGCTTCGTCATCAGCGGCCTGATCAGCTCCCGCAACAACTCCCAGGTGAACAAGTTTCCGGGGCTGGGCGATATCCCGGTGCTGGGCGCGTTTTTCCGCGACAACACCATCAATCGTGAAGAGCGCGAACTGCTGATGATCGTCACCCCGCATCTGGTCCAGCCACTGGCGGCCAACGCACAACTGCCATCATTGCCTGGTGAACAGCTGCGCAATTACGACCCGAACTTCTACCGCATGTTCTTCCTGGAAAATGGCGACTTCGACAGTCGCAGCGGGCTCTCGCAATGAACCGAAGCCTGAACCGGATGTACCTCGCCCTCACTCGTAACGGTGACGCTGAACGCTTGCCGGGTCAGCTGTATTGCCATTGGCCGGGTGTTCAACGTGTTGTCGCCAGAGGACCTTCAATGAAAGCAGTCTTTGCAATAGCGGCGACATTGATGCTCGCAGGTTGTGCCAGCAATGGCATTGCTTCGCGACCGGCCAGCTGTGCCAAGCCCGGTTCGGAGCAGGAACTGGCCCTGAACCTGGCCGACAACATGGCCGACGAAGGCCGTTTGTATGCCAGCCTGGCGAATCTGGAAGGATTGCCCGATAACCTGGTCCAGGTTCGCCTGCGCAAGGCTCGGGTGCTGCGCCTGATGGGGCATGGCGGCGACGCGCAACCGTTGTACGAAAGCCTGCTCGGCACCTGCCTGGCGGCTGAAGGGGAACATGGCCTGGGCCAGTTGGCCGCCGCCAGGAATGATAACGCCAGCGCTGCCGCTCACCTTGAGCGTGCGGTGAAGATGGCCCCCACTGACGACAGGATGCGCAATGACCTGGGGGTCGTCTACCTCAATCAGCGACGGATCCCTGAAGCACGCTTTGAGTTCATGACCGCCTTGGAGCTCAAGCAGGGCAACACACTGGCGGCACTCAATATGGTGACGCTGCTGATCTACCAGGATAACTGGAAGTCGGCTGCCGAACTGGTGACCCGCGCCGACTTGAGCCCCAAGCAAGTCGTAGAGGCTCAAACCCGCGCAGAAAAACTCAAGGCCTCCGCCGAAAAAGTGGTGGCTTCCGAGAGGAATCGCAAGGCTGAGGTAGCCGATGCCTCTTCCAGTGCGAACAAGTAGAACGTACGAGGAGTCGAGATGAATACCAAAAGGCTGTTGATCCTGTGCATGGCCTGCCTGTCCACCACTGCCTGGGCCATCGAGCCGGGCCCCTCTTCGCCGTATCAACAAGGCACCGAACAGTGGTTGCAGTTGCAGATTCGCGGCGTGGTTGCCTCCCCTATACTGCAAACCGCTTCGGCCACCGAACGTGACCTGGCCATGCAGCGCTGGCTGAATAGCTTCAACTACCCGATTCCGGAATTTTATGACCAGGATGCAGCGGGGAAAATGACCATCGGCAACTGAGGCATGGCGATGGGTGATCAGCCTCTGGCGTAGTTCAGAGTGGCCTGGCTAAAGAGCCAGGCTCTATCATGTGTGCAGGAAAATACAGTCCGGATATTAAAAGGTGGAGCAGTCGCTTGGAGTGAATGCACTCCGTTCGCCTGCTCCACCCCCGTTCTTATGCAGTACAGCCACCTTGTTCGACAGCAAACCAATCCTGCTCACTTACCGAATGCCTTGAATACCCCGATCATGGCGGGGCCAATGGCTATCAGGAAGAAGCTCGGCCACAGACAGAAAATCAGCGGGAATATCATCTTGGTGCCAATTTTCGCCCCCATCTCTTCGGCGGCCTGCGTACGCCGATCACGGAACTCATCGGCATAGATGCGCAAGGTGTCGGCCACGCTGGTACCAAAGCGGATACTCTGCGCCAACAGGTTGACCAGCCCCTGTACGTCTTCTAGGCCAGTGCGCACGGCCAGTTGCTTGAGCGCCGCGGTACTGGTAATGCCCGCGCGGATTTGTGCATTGACCATGGCCAACTCTTCAGCCAGTTCGACCTGACTGACCGACATCTCCTCTGCCACCCGTTCGATGGTCGTGGGCAAGGCCAGGCCTGACTCCACGCACACCACCATCAGATCCAGCGCATCCGGAAACGCAGCACGCAGCCGACCTTGTCGCAACTGCTTGCGCTTGCCGACATACAGCGATGGCAGCAACCACCCGATACCGGCCACCAAGACCACCAACAGCAGCCCCATGATCAGGGAAACCTTGGGAATCATTGGCAACAGCAGCAACGCAATACCAATCAATATCAGTGGCAACATCAAGCGTACCGCCCAGTACATCTGCACCGCCGACGAGGAGCGGTATCCCGCATGCATCAACAGGGTCTGGGTGTCGGACGTCTGAGCCGATTCGGTCGAGGCAAAGCGCTGGCCGACCCGCTCCAGCAACAGTTGCAGGTTACCTGGAGCTTCCTGCCCGGCCGTGTTGCCTAAATGACCACGCTTGATCAGCGCCAGACGCCGCTGCACCGGGTCCTGAAGCCCCTGCATCAGCAAGATCACGGCGACGACCGCTAGCACCGTACTCAAACCGATCGCGCCAAGGAACAACAGGCGCGCCACCTCCTCGTTCCCCGTGACCCGACTGAACAACCCGAGCAAAAAATCCATGACCTGTACCTCCCGGTAGCGAATACCGCTTAAACCTGAATCCGGATGATTTTGCGAATCCAGAAAATCCCGGCCAACATGGAACAAAAAGCCCCGAGTATCATCTTGTGGCCCATCGGATCATTGAGCAGCAACGGCATGTATTTAGGGGTGGTGAACACGATCGCCCCCGCCAGCACGAAGGGAATGGCCACCAGTATCCAGGCCGACATCCTCCCTTCGGCCGACAGGGTCTTGACCTTGCGCTGGAAGCGAAAGCGCCCGCGGATCAGGCGACTCAGACGCTCCAGCACTTCGGTCAAGTTGCCGCCGGTCTCGCGATGGATGAGGATCGAGGTCACCAGCATCATCACCGTCATGCTCGGCATCCTCTCCAGCAGGCCGAGCATGGCCCGACGTACATCATTGCCATAGTTGATATCCGAGAAGGTCAGGCCAAACTCATGAGCCACCGGCCCCTTGTGCTCCTCGGCCACCAGGCGCAGGGTTTCGTTGAATGGATGCCCGGCGCGCAAAGCGCGGCACATGGCATCCAGCGCATCCGGCAGGCCTTCCTCGAACGCAGCGAAACGCTTGCCACGGTCACGAGAGATTTTCAGTATGGGTAACCAGAAGACCGCGAAACCCGCGATCAGCGCCATCCACCAGACTGACGAGACCATCCAGATCAAGATACCTGCCGAGCTCCCCAGCACCAGCCCGAGCAGCAATACCCGATAGGCCGGGTATTCGTGTCCGGACTGCTCAATCATCTGCGTCAGTGCCTCCATAAAGGGCAGCTGCTCGAGCCTGGCCTCCAGGGGCGACAAGCGCGTCAGGTATTTCTGCCGCAACACCGTCTGCATGTTGGGCAAATTATTGGCTTTCTCCAGCACATGCAAACGGCCGCGGATGCGCTTGCGCATCTTGCCGGCCTCGCCGAATACCGGCACCGCCACGCCCTGGGACAGGAGGAAGACAGCAATAAACACCATGCCGAGGAACATCAGAATGAATTCACCAGGAATTTGGTTCATGGCTGCCGTGCCTCCATCCACTCAGGCCTGAACATCGCAAGCGGCAACTCGATACCGCGCTTGGCCATCACATCGCGAAAGGCGGGGATCATGCCGCTGGGCCGGAATTCACCGAGTACTTCGCCGTTTTCGCCCACGCCTTGGCGCACGAAGGAGAAGATTTCGGTCATGGTGATGATCTCGCCCTCCATGCCGTTGATCTCCTGCACGCTGACCAGGCGGCGCTTGCCATCCTCCTGGCGTTCCAGCTGGATGACCACTCCGATGGCCGAAGCGATCTGTTGACGCATGGCCTTGATCGGAAAGGTCGCCCCGGTCATCGACACCATGTTCTCGATTCGCCCCAATGCATCGCGTGCGGTGTTGGCGTGGATCGTGGTCAGCGAACCGTCGTGACCGGTGTTCATCGCTGTCAACATGTCCAGTGCCTCGGCGCCGCGCACTTCGCCGATCACGATACGGTCCGGGCGCATCCGCAAGCTGTTGCGCACCAACTCCCGCTGGCTCACCTCGCCACGCCCCTCGATATTCGCAGGCCGGGTTTCCAGGCGTACCACGTGGGGCTGTTGCAACTGCAGTTCGGCTGAGTCTTCGATGGTAACGATCCGCTCGTTGTGCGGGATGAAACTGGACAGCACATTGAGCATGGTGGTCTTGCCGCTGCCGGTACCGCCGGAAATCAACACGTTCAAGCGCCCACGGACAATCGCCTTGAGCAGCAGGGCAATGGCCGGGGTCAACGCCCCCACCTGGATCAGGCTGTCGGTATTGAGCAGGTCCACCGCAAAGCGCCGGATCGACACGCTCGGGCCGTCGATCGCCAGCGGCGGAATAATCGCGTTGACCCGCGAACCGTCCTTGAGCCGGGCGTCCACCAATGGCGAGGACTCGTCGATGCGCCGCCCCAGACTGGAGACGATGCGGTCAATGATGTTCAGCAAATGCTGATCATCGCGAAAGCGCACATCGGTGCGTTGCAGTTTGCCGAAGCGCTCGACATACACAGAGTCATGCCGGTTGACCAATATGTCGGAAACACTGTGATCGGCCAGCAGCGGTTCCAGAGGCCCAAGACCCAGCACCTCGTCGGTGATCTGCTTGATGATCAACTGGCGGCTGGAAGTACTCACCGGCGCCGAATGCTCATCGAGCAGGCGCTGGCAAATATCGCGAATCTGCCGCGTGGCCTCAGCCTGTTCAAGGGAGTCCAGCAAGGATAGGTCCATGACCTTGAGCAACTGCTGGTAGATCCTTTCCCGCCACTCGGCTTCCACCGGGGTGACCTGACTTTTGGTTTCGTAAAGAACGTCCGGCGTTGCGCGTTCCCACGCCATTATTTCCTCTGCCGGATCCGGCAGGTCGTCACCCGGTTGGTTAGCCGACGACTGGGCGGATTTACCGGACTGTTTGCGCAAGCGGTTACGAAAGTCGCTGATCATGGGTCACCCCCCGAAAAAACGGTTGAAGGCGCGTTTGAACACGCCTTTTTTTCCAGCCATCTGGTTGCCGAGCAGGTCCTCGGCCACGCTGCGCAGGGCAACGGTGATCGCCGCCTTCGGCGCATGCAGACCCAACGGCACGCCAGTGTTCTGACTCTGGCTGACCAGGTTGAAGTCGTTGGGTAATTTCGACAGGTTCGTGCAGCGCAGCGCCTCGCCGATATCCTTGAGGCTGACCGCTGCCGTCTTGTCATAGCGGTTGACCACTATCTGCAATTGATCCCCGCGCACGCCCAGGTCTTCGCGAAGAATCCGCACCAGGGAGCTGGCATCGCGCAGATGGCTGACGCTCTGCTGCACCACCACGTACACCCGATCCACCTGTTCCAGCACGGAGCCTGTGAGGTGGTCGATTTGCCGCGGCAGATCGATCACTACCCAGTCGTAGCTGGCGCGGGCCAACTGCATCAGGGTGTCAAGTTGCTCGGGTTGAGCATCCTGCGGCAGACACAGCTCACCGGCCCGGCCACCCAGCACGTGCAAGGTCGGGCTGAAGTGGCTGCAAAAACCGCGTAGCGCGACGCTGTCCATGCCGTCGATCTGATGCAACACCTCCAGATGACTGTGGGTTTGCGCCACATCCAGGTAATGCGTCACGCTGCCAAATTGCAGGTCCATGTCCAGCAACAAGGTACTGCCGCCGTTCATGCTGAGCTGCTGAGCCAGGTTGCAGGCCAGCATGGTGCCGCCGGATCCGCCCTTGGCGCTGATCACGGCGAGCAATTTCCCTTCTGTCCCGCTGCCGCTGCGAACCTCCATGACCAGGCGATTCAAGGCGGCGACCAGTTCTGTCTCGGCGACGGGCTCCGGCAGCACGTCACGGGCGCCGGCCTGCATCGCCAGGCGCATGCCCTCCTGCTCGCTCAACAGCCCGCACACCAACATCGGCGGACGCTCATGGGCCGGGCGTTGCAGCAGTGCCGACAGCTCCTCGCGCCACAGGTGGCTGACGCGCAACAGCAACAGATCGGGCATCCGGTCCAGACCGTAGAGCGGGTCGACGTGCCCATTGCTCACCAGGCGAGTGCTCACCTCCAGGCTGGGCATGCGTTGGCAGACGCTCTGCAGGTCGCGCAACGACGCGGCATCACGGCTGCTGATCAGCAACCTGAGCCCGGCTTTGCCGGTCGCACTGGAAAGTGGTGTGTCCTTGGTATTCAGCATGGTGTGATCTCCCCCGAATCGGAATGACGCCCAAGACTTTCGCGTGGCAACGTTGCCCTGAATGGAGGCAGGGTAATGGGCACGCCGAACCCGGGAATGAACAGATTGAAAACGAAGTTTTGCAGACTCAACTGGACATAACGGATGGCACGAAAACCAGTGACATTGACCAGGTCGCCGGGGTTTGCCACCACTGCACCGTTGACGTCCAGATAGGTCAGGGTCAGGTTGGTGGTGGCCAGATTGTTGATCAGTTGGCTCGTACCTGCGTCGGTCGCGGCATTGAAGATCGCCCGCCGCAATACCACCGGATCGCTGATATTGCACACCGCCGCCAGGCGCGTACCACGGCGCACGGCTTCATCCAGCGCATTGACAGTGAAGTACAGGCGACCGACTTCCACTACGCCGAACAACAGCGTGAACACCAGCAGACCAATGAAGGCGAATTCCACCGTATAGGTGCCGCTCATGTGTTTTCTATTCATCACAGGGCCCTCATCACGGTAGTGGCAACCAGCGGAATGCTCAGTGCAATCTGACTGCCAAAAAAACCGGGAAGCGCTCCGGCGCAATTGCCACCGCCAATCACCGGGCAGAACGTAAAAGTGATAGTGACCCGCACATGGTCGGTGCCCACCGCGGCAACGTCCACGTTGCCAGTCGTCAGGCCTGACACCACAGCGGTCCCGGTATTGGCGGGCACGCCATACACCGCAACGTTTTTCGTCTGGGTCAGTAGCGTATTGCTCAGAGCGATCGCACCAAGTGTCGAGTTCCAGGCATTGCTGGCGACGAAACGGTCGGCATCGCGGCTGGCCTGCAGCAGCACGTTGTACTGATAGAGCATGCGACCGAACTCACCGAAGGCCAGCAACAACAACAGCAGCACCGGCAGGACCAGGGTGAACTCCAAAATGGCCAGGCCTTGCTGGCGCTGCCGACTCTTGAATCCGTGAAGTCTCATGACGCCTCCTACGAGTCAGTGCTCGGAGTGCCGCTGCCGTTGAGATAGGTTTTGTACAGCTGAATGATCTGCGGGCCGGAGTCGGTCGACGGCGAGGGGCCAGCCACGTTGTCGCCTTCGCACTCCTTCACGAACTGGCCGAAGATCTGCGCGTCCCCGCCACCGCCATCCATTGGCTGCACCACGAAATAGCAGCCAAAACCGAGGACGGGGATCGAGGTTGAACCATTGTTTTTCCCGGAGCAGTCGCCCACCACGATTTTCATCATCCGGCGCTCGAACACCCCATTGCTCTCACAGCCGCTGCCCCCTGCGACACACGCGGCAACGCTCGCACGCCAGTCGTTGTAGTCAAGTATCTCGTTGGTGCCCGCCGTTAGATTACCGTTGCTCGATGTGATGTTTTGCCCCTTGTACTTCATTTGTGGCGGGTTGACTGAGTCGTCGTAAGTGATGGCGGGGTTGCTGGACGTGGTCACCAGGTCCGGCGGATAGTCCGAGGCACTGACCGGGCCGTTGTAGATACCGAAGCGCGTATTCAGGCCTTGAGAGGCAGGACCGACCTTGTTGCCAGGGTCGGTCGGGACACTGTCCCCCACATTGCGGCAGACCTTGCCACCGCCGGCCATCTCCTCCCTGACCGCACTGCCGCCCGAGCCAAAATCGAGCAACTGAAAGTTGCCTGGACCAATGGGCGACTTATTGCCGGCACCCGTCTTCAATACCTGCAAATCACCAAATTGAAAGCCCCAGAACATGCCTGCGGCCGGGTTGTTTTTAGTCGGATCGCCACAGACCATCAACGGCGCGAGATCGCAGGGGCTGGTAGGGCTGGGGCCGGCGGTAGCAATAGCTGCCACCGCTTTGGTTCCCAGGCCGCCAGCGCCGAATGCCTGGGCGAAGCTCCAGAAAAATCCCGTCAGACGATAGCTCGGTACCGATACCCGAACGTACTTCGCATCCGTCGGCCCGGGATAGGAAAACGGGCCATAGACACTGCTTGCAAGTTCCACCACTGCAAATGCGCCTGCATTGCCGGCGACGGCCGTGGCCAATTCGCCGTTGCCTGCGGCATTGGCATTCTGTACCAGCGTAAAGAGCGCGGCGGCACGCGTCGTGCTGGCACTGTTGGCGCCCCCCTCCACCTGACTCAAGGTTTTGGCGCCACTCAGGGCGGCGGCGTCCACCGCATTCTGCAGGCGCGTTTTGTTCAGCATCATATGCCCGCCGTCCAAAGCCAACGCCGCCATCATGCCCATCGCCGCCAACGCGATCACCATCAATACGCTCACCGATCCTTCCTGGCGCGTTGGCGTCGAAGTGAACGGCCGCTGAATACGAAGATTCATCATCAAGCCCTCGAATACCGATATTGATCCGGATCGGCTCGGCCAATACCGTGGTGCCCATGTACCTGTTGCACCCTGTCAGCGAATTCTGACTTCTTTGGTTTCTATCCCGCGGATAATGGTGATAGCCCCGCCACCCTCACCCATGCTGCGCGGTACCAGGCGTTTCGGCTCCGTGACGGCGGCCACGGCCATGGCCGGCGCAACAGGTGCAACAGGCGCAACGGCTGCGGTTTTCTTCTCGAGGTTCAGCGGGTTACGCAGCGCCAGTTGCAACTTGCCTTCCGTCTGCGCCGTGACCAGGGCTTCCGCTTCAGCGGTCGACATTTCCAGCGTCACTGCGCGCACCACGACCGGTTGGGTCTTGTCGGTGCCCGCAGTCTGATCCACCGCCAACACCCGCAGGTTCTCGAGGATGGTCCTGGACGTGGCGCTGTTACTGCCGGCATTGGTGGTTTTGGTCGCCAGGACATCGACCCGGTTACCCGGCAACAGGAATCCGCCGACACCGACCACATCGTCCACCCGTACCGATATGGCGCGTTTGTCAGGTGCAATCAAAGAGGCCAGGGTGCTGCCACCCAGGTGTTCGCTCAGACGTGCACCACGCACGATGTCGCCGCGCAGAATGTCGAACGTTGCGATCTTGCCCACGGCTTTTTCGCTGGTATCGAAGGCATCGTCCGGGATCGTATCCATGGGCATGCGTACGGTTGTGACCTGCTGGGCCTCGACCATCTGCCCGAATGGAATCTCTACCGTGGCGACCACCACGTTTCGAAGGTGGTCATCCGGGCTGGCATTGAGCCGCGCGCTCAGCCAGGAGTCGGCCATCCATGCAGCCCCAAGGCCCATGGCCAGAGAAACGCCTATCAGGGTCAGCGTACGAGAGCTCATGTCAGTATCTCCGCATCAAAGAAAGTCGAGCTGGACGAAGTAGTTGTGCCAGGCCCATTCCAACTCTTTCGGTGACAATGGTCCGGAACCGCCGATATAACGCTGGCGATCGAGCGCCATGTTCAGGAGATCGCGGGGATGGCATGGCACCAGGGGCATGCCTTCACTTGCATACAACCTTTGCAGCACATAACGCACCAGCAGCGGGTCATAGGAAACGCCCAGGCGCTCGCTTTCCTGACGCCAGATCTTTTCGTACTGTTCGGGCTTGAGGTAACCGAATTGCAGCTTGTAGCCAATCCGGCGAAGGAAGGCCTCATCGGCCAGCTCCAGGGGATTGAGGTTGGTGGAAAACACCAGGATCAGGTCGAACGGCAGCTCGCAATGCCGACCGCCGCCCAGGTTGAGGAAATCGCGTTTCTCTTCCATCGGGACGATCCAGCGATTCAATAGCTCGGCGGGTGCCATGCGCTGGCGTCCCATGTCGTCGATGATGAACAGGCCATTACTGGCCTTGAGCTGCAAGGCGGCCTGGTATTGACGGGTGAAGGGGTCATAGCGAACGTCCAGTTGCTCCATGCTCAACTCACCGCCAGTGATGACGATCGGGCGTTTGCAGCGCAGCAGTCGACGGTCGACCCCTTCGTTGAGCATCAGATTGTTCTGTTGAACGTTATCATCGAGCCGCTGATGCACCTGCGGGTCATAGATCTCGATCACCGACTCGTTGATGACGATGGCATAGGGGACCCAGATGGCCTCGGCGAACAGACGGATCAGCCGACTGCTGACATAGGTCTTGCCGGTACCCGCGGGGCCATAAATCATGATTGCGCGCCCGGAGTTCATCGCCACACCCAACTGATCGAGCATCTCCTCCGTGAGCACTACGCCAGCAAGTGCATTGCGCATATCGTTGGCATTGATGCGACCATGGTGAATGGTCTGTAGCTTGAGCAGGGACCGGTAGGTACTCACCGGGAAGGGTGCTGCCCCGATATAGCCACTGCGCGACAGGGCATCGCGGGCGACACTGCGACCACGTTCGGTCAGGCCATAACGCAGCATCTGCCCGCCCGTTTGACTCACTTGGCCAAGTATTTCGACACGGCCATCCTTGCGCAGAAACGCCAGGACCTCTTCAAGTACCGCGCCGGTCAGCGCCAGGCGTTCCACCAGCCGCGACATGTCCAGCACACCGGCATCAAACAAATGCTTGCACACCAACTCGCCGAGAAAACTGTCGGTCAGGCCGGTTTCGCGGACAGTGCACGGCTGAGGAGCCAGGCGTTGCACCGCGTCCCGATCGCTGGGGTAGGCCTCACTATCGACGATGACGTGCATGTCTAACCTCCGAATCCACCGGCAGTGAGTTGCCAGTAGACGCTGTTCAACGTCCCCAGCAGGATCGCTACCGTATAAGGAAAGGGCTTGCTGGCTGCCTCGTCTGAACTTGGCGCCATATAGGCCCGCGCCCAAAACATCAACCGATAGCGCCCCAGGGTCTGCAACAATTGACCGCGCACCAGAACGATCAGGAAACCGCACAACCCTCCCCATATCAGACTGAAGAACACAGCCCACAAGGCGTAATGGGGGGGTAGAAAGCTGCCAACCATGGCCATCAGCTTGACGTCACCGGCCGCCATGCCGCCCAGGGCATACATGGGCAGGAACAACGCAAAACCGATCAGGAGGCCCAACAGGCCATCCCCCATCCCGCTGATACCACCTGAGTAAGTCTGGCCGGCCAACCCCAAGGCCAGACCTACCAGGATCAGCAGGTTGGGAATGCGGTGGCGACGCAAGTCGCTCACCACCGCCACGCCCAGCAGTCCGATCAGCACAACGGTAGCTACCAGCTGCTCCATGGACATGTCCCAATCTCCTGCCAGAGTTGTCGTTATGCGGCGGGGGCGGCAGCGCAGCCGGTACCACCAACTGCAGTACAAAGGGCTCTGATTCGGGTGTCCACGGACCCGCCAAGAGCCGTGAACGCCCCGACAACAGCTATCGTAATCAACCCACCCGCCACCGCGTATTCCACAATGGTCAGACCATTTTCGTCTTTGACGAACTTCACTACCGAAGCCTTGATTGTTTGCATGATCATTTTGCCCACCTCACTCGAATGTTGTTTTTTCCGGAGGCAGTACTTTCTGCGCTGCCTGATGCAACCCTAGTCAGGGTGCAGGCATTGGCGTTAGGAAGATTTTGCAGATCGTTAGGACTTTTTTGCGGGGCGGCCAAATACGGAGCATTGGCCTTTGCAGAAGTAACGGGGAGGGGTAAACAAGGCATTGAAACGCAAAGGCAATTGTCATTGATTCACAAGCGACAGGCGGTTAAACCCGGTTTGTCGAAGTCACCCCAACAAACACTCGGCCGGAGTTGCCTTCCAGGTAGCCCATAGTGCAAAAAGAACTAAAAATCGTCTTTCTTATCAGTATTAAATCTGCAATATGATGGCACATTGGCAATACTCTTTAACAACAAGAGAGTCACCAAGAACCTCAGAGTAGAGACATGACGTCCAATTTGACCAAAAGGCCATCGCTCCTGTGGTTCGATCTGACTCATGATCGGTCCACGAAGGAACTCGTCGCGCAGTTCGAGGACACCTGCGACTGCAATCTGGCGAAAAACTCCGTGTTGCCCATCAGGGCACAGGCAGACATGATCTGCATCCACTTTGATCGCCCCGACACGCAAGGTTTGAGGTTTTTGCTGGAGATCAAACGCACCACCCCCAGCATCCCGATCACCATGTTCACCGTGCAGCACTCGGAAGAACTGGCGGTATGGGCCATGCGCTCCAGTGTCTGGGAATACATGGTGCTCCCGTTCTCGGCCAGCGAGAAGAAGCGTTATCTGACGGCGGTGGTGCAACTCTGCGAGTTGCGCCGAAATACCAACGGCCGGGGCAAGTCATCGCAGATCGACCACTCCCCGAGCCTGCCGGACAGCATCCGGCTGACCTCAGGACACCAAAAACACCAGGCGCTGAACAGCGTCATGCTGTACATCGAACAGCACTTTCGAGACAGCATCGATCAGAGGGAACTGGCACAGCGCTGCGGCATGACGACATTTCGCTTCAGCCGCCTGTTCAAGGAAGCCAATGGACTTGGCTTTACCGATTACATCCTGGACAAGCGCATGAACTTCGCCAAGGAGCTGCTCGACAACAGCCAGATGCCGATTACCAGCATCGGCTATGAGGCCGGCTTCAAGGATCCTTCCTACTTCGCCCGTGCCTTCAAGCAGTTTGCAAACTGTACACCCAGCGAATACCGCCTGGCACGCCAACTCAGAGCGGCTGCAGCTGTGCAACTGGAGCAGGATGAAGAAACCACTGAAGCGCTCGATAACCTGGTACAAAGCCTCAGCGGTTGATCCGGTTTTTTACGCGCAAACGAAAACGCCGCTCAATGAGCGGCGTTTTCGTTAAATATGGAGCGGGAAACGAGACTCGAACTCGCGACCCCGACCTTGGCAAGGTCGTGCTCTACCAACTGAGCTATTCCCGCAAATGGCGTCCCCTAGGGGACTCGAACCCCTGTTACCGCCGTGAAAGGGCGGTGTCCTAGGCCACTAGACGAAGGGGACACGCTGCCCGGAACACATGGTGTGTGTTTCGGTGCCCAGATCCGCATCCGAAGACTTGGTTCTGGTTTCACTCAGCCCTGCCCGAAAGCAACGCTGTTTAAAATTGGAGCGGGAAACGAGACTCGAACTCGCGACCCCGACCTTGGCAAGGTCGTGCTCTACCAACTGAGCTATTCCCGCATTGGCGTCCCCTAGGGGACTCGAACCCCTGTTACCGCCGTGAAAGGGCGGTGTCCTAGGCCACTAGACGAAGGGGACACACTACAACATTCACTCCCTGCTTCGTTTCGCTGTGTGCTTTACGCTGCAAGTGGCGCGCATTCTATGGATGGATTGAGAGGTCGTCAACCCCCTGATATAAATTTATTTAAATCAATGACTTCGCCCTGCTTTTGGGCGCCATTGAGGTTTTTCCGCTGCCCGGCGTTTGACGCCTATATTCTGGCACCCGCCAAGACGTTATAGTCCACCGATGATGGCAATCTGTATATCGCGTGCCACCATTTATAGAAGCGGGGCTGCGGCCGATACAAGCGCAGGCACGTCCGATCCAACCCGTCATGCGAGCCCGGGCGCTCAAATGCCAAGCCACTAAACTCGCATATGTACCCTTATAAGAGGTCTTACCGGTGACGCCACTCATGATCACCCTGCTAGTTGTAGCCGGGATCGCACTGTTGATCGCCATTGGTTACATCAACCATGTGGTGGAAAACAACAAGCTGGAAAAGACCCGTACCAAGATTGAGCTCAACGATCGGCTGCGTCGCTGCGGCGAGATCACCGAGACGTTCCCCGGCCAATTGATGACCCCGGCACTCAAGCTGTTGTTGGCCCGCCTGGAATTGAACGTCTGCCAGCGCCTGCTCAACCTGGAAAAATCCAGCGCCAACCTCAAGGCACGGATCGCCGAACTGGAAGCGCTTGTCGGCCAGGGTGAATCCCTCCCGGTCAACAATCCGCCGGCACCGATCCAGACCGAAGCCAAGGCCAAGGATGTACGCTTCTTGCTCGAAGCCCTGCACGGCCAGATCACCCGCGCGGCACAGGACGGCTTCCTGGCCCCCAACGAGGCCAAACGCTGGATCCGTGAAGTGCGCCACATCCTCGTGCTGCTGCACATCGAGTTCTTCAACAACCTCGGCCAGCACTCCCTGCAACAGAACCAGCCCGGACAGGCTCGCCTGGCATTCGAGCGTGGCGTGCAATACCTGCGCAAACAACAGGAACCACAGGTCTACGCCGAGCAACTGGAATACCTGGAAAAACTCCTGGCCCGCGCCAATGACCAGGTCATGGATCGTATTGCGCCGGTCGAAGGCGAGGTCAATCAGTTGACCGAAGGCCTCAAAGACGTCGAGGCCGACGCGGACTGGAAAAAGAAAGTGATCTACGACTGATCAGCGAAAACAGAAAAGCCACCGAGAGGTGGCTTTTTTTGGGCTGGCCGATGATCTTTCAAAGCCTGAAATGCCCCACCATCCCCTTAAGCTCAACCCCCAGTTGCGCCAACTCGATACTGGATGCGGCATTGCCCTGCATCGCCAGCGATGACTGATCGGCACTGGCGCGAATACTGGTGACACTGCGGTTGATCTCCTCGGCTACCGAGCTCTGTTCCTCGGCTGCCGCGGCGATCTGCTGGTTCATCTGCTGGATCAACGATACCGCCGCCGCAATACTTCCCAGCGCACTCTCGGTCTGCAAGGCATCGCTGACCGCCAGCTTAACCAACTCCCCACTGCTTTGAATCTGCTGCACCGACGACTGAGCCGCCGCGCGCAAAGCGCTGACCAGGCGTTCGATTTCCTCGGTCGATTGCTGGGTGCGCCTGGCCAGCGCACGCACTTCATCGGCCACCACGGCAAAGCCCCTGCCCTGCTCGCCAGCCCGGGCCGCCTCGATCGCCGCATTCAACGCCAACAGGTTGGTCTGCTCGGCCACGCTTTTGATCACACCCAGGACCGTGCCGATGTTCTGGATTTCCGCACTCAGGCTTTCGATGCTCGAACTGGCCGAAGAGGCCGAATCCGCCAACTGTTCGATCCGCGCCATGCTCTGGCGCACCACCTGCTGGCCGCTTTCAACCTTGCCGTCAGCCGTTTGCGCGGCTAACGCAGCTTCTTCGGCATTGCGTGCGACATCATGCACCGTGGCCGTCATCTGGTTCATCGCAGTGGCGACCTGTTCGGTTTCCTCCTTCTGCGTGCTGACTTCGAGGTTGGTCTGCTCAGTCACCGCCGACAGCGTTTGGGCGGAAGTCGCCAACTGCTCGATACCCGACTGCAAGCCGCTGACGATATGACTGAGCCCCGCGCCCATTTGTTGCATTGCCTGCATCAACTGACCGATTTCGTCACGGCGGGTCACGTCAATGGTCGCACTCAAATCCCCTGAGGCAATCTGCTGCGCCACATGAATCACGCTGCGCAGCGGTGCCACGATCAACCGGGTGATGAACCACGCGGCAACCAGCCCGACCAGCAAGGCCAGCGCGGAAGAGCCGATGATCAGCAGCGAGTTCTTTTTCAGTTCAGCCTGCATCGCCTGGTCTTGCGCGACATAAGCCTGATCCACCCGCTCGACCACTTGGGCGGCGCGCTGGTGCAATTGTTGATAGACGGTTTTTTCCTGCTCCAGCAGGCCGGTGTACTCGGCAAGCTTGTCACTGAAACTGGCGATATGACCCGTCACCTCATTGAGGACGGTCTGGTAACCCTCGTCCTTGACCGTGGTCTTGAGCTGTTCGGCCTGGGCCAATGCCTGGCTGGCCTGTTCGATCTTGCCCTGCCCGGCGCTGTCGTCGCCTTTGCGGCTTTGATCCAGACGCACCCGTGCTTCATTCATGGCTTGCAGCATCAAGCGTGAAACCTGGCTGACCTGACCGGCCTGCTCGATGAATTGCGCACCGTCCTTGCCTTCGGAATCTTTCAGCGTATAGGCACCGTCATCGGCGAGCCCGGATTGCAATACATCAAGATTATTGGCCACGCTGGACACCGACCAACTGGCCATTTCCAGCGCCAGGTCCTTGGCCTGGGTGAGCGAGACAAACTCGTCGAAGGCCTTGCGATAGGCCCCCAGAGACTGTTCGACATCCTTCATCACCGGCACGTTGGCCGCAGACGCGGCCTTGAGCTGGCCGGCCAGGACGATCAGGCCATCGACGCCCTGGTGCAGGGCATCGACGGTTTTCGGATTGCCGTGCAAGGCGTACTCCTGCTCCAGCTGCCGCACCTTGAGCAAACCGCTGTTGAGCGATGACATTTGCTTGAGCCCGTCGAAGCGCTGGCTGATGGTTTGCAGGGACCAAACGCCAATGCCCGCCACCAGCGCAGTCAACAACAGCACCAGGACAAACCCGATACCCAGTTTTTTCGCCATACCGAGGTTGGCAAAACGTCCTTGCACGGCCGAATTCATTGCACTTAGTCCCCTGCCATAGTCTTTAGACGCAGATTCGCAACGGGCCAGTAGCAACACAAGGCTCTGGCGCCGGAATAATGGCAAAAAGCTACGCCAGCGTCGTTTTCAGAACGCTTGAGGTCGATCCCGGGCAGTGGCCTGAAGGAACGCACGGGCCCGTGGGTCGCAGGCATATGCCACATTGATCCGCTGCCAGTCACTGGCCTCACCCGAGGGGTTGAAGGCGGTCTTCGATGACAGCAGTACACCCAGACGCCGTGCCTGGGTCCGCACCTGATCGCAGTCGGATATTCGCGATCGCGCCCAGATGAACAGGCCTCCCGCCGGGTTGCCGAATACCTCCCATTCGGCATCTTCAAGCAACTGCAACGCCGCCAGCCGGTCGCAGCTCAAGCGTTGGCGCTGACGCTGCACCAGTTTGCCGTAGGCACCGTTAGCCAACAGGCACGCCAGCACCGACTCGCAAAATCGTGAGGCGCCCATACCTGTGGTCATCTTGACCTCGGCCAGACGCGTAATGACTTCAGAACCGGCCACCACAAAACCGACCCGCAAAGAACTGCTGAGGGTCTTGGAATAGCTGCCCAGGTAGATCACGTTGTCGTCCAGCGCAGCCAGTCGCATACCGGAACCGCTGTGCAAATCCGCATAAACGTCGTCTTCGATCACCTGCACGCCAAAGGTCCTGGCCAACTGCAGCACGCGGCGCGCCACCAACGGTGCAAGGCTGCTGCCGGTCGGGTTGTGATAAAAACTGTTGATGAGCAGCCCTTGAGGCCGGTGTTTGACCAGCACCGATTCGAGCACGTCCAGGTCCGGCCCGCGCGGTGTTCGCGGTACATCGACCATGTGGATGCCGTGCAGCCTGAGCAGATCGAACAGCACCGGATAACCGGGACTCTCCACGACCACACAGTCACCGGCCTTGAACAGTGTTCGCACAATCAGGTCGAGCCCCTGGCTGGCACCCGCGGTGGTCATGATCCGGTCGTCCTGCACCCGGATGTCCAGTTGCCTGAGGCGCTTGAGTATTTGCTGCCGCAAGGCTGGCAATCCCAGCGGTGTGCTGTAGTTGAACAGGCTGGCCGTATCGCTGCGACTGACTTGCCGAATCGCGTAAATCAGGTCGTCGGTTTCGCGCCAGCTTTCAGGCAGCCCGCCACAACCCAGCCGCAACTCACTCGAACATACCCCGTGTTCGGGTTCAGCCCCCTCGAACCACGCCGGCTCGGGTCTTGCACCCGAGGCCAATGCCGGGTCGGCAACCGTATAGCCGGCCCCATGACCAGACACCAGCATCCCCTGCGTCACCAGGCGCTCGCAGGCCTGAGCGACGCTTATCTGACTGAGCAAATTGATTCGCGCAATCTGTCGCACCGATGGCAGGCGCGTACCGGGCGTTACCCCGCTGGAATGAAGCCAGCAAGTCAGTGCGTCAACAATTTGCTGTACGACAGGCACCAGCGCCTGTCGGTCGATTCTCAATTCCATGAGCAAACAAACTCCTGTTGGTTTTGCCAGAAGCAGTTAATCACAGGAGTGTTCGAAGACCTGTGCGACAACACCGCCAAATTCATTGGATCCAATGATTTGAAACACTTTGCCCGGTTCGTCAACGGAACCAAAAAAACTGTGGGAGATTCTATGTTGCAGGGGAACCCTGCAGCCTTAAATTTGGCTGGTATTCGCTCTGATTTTTCATGAGGGCGAATGCCACCCGGCAGAGCTTGCGGGCGAGGATGACCAGAGCCTGAGTTCTGGCCAGGCCTCTTGCCAAGTAAGACTCATAGAGCGGTTTCCAGACGGGAGACCGGCAAGCCGCCATTGCTGCATTGTGCGCAAGACGCCGCAGCTCCCCATCGCCTTTTTTGCTCAAGTGGCGCGGACTGTGCTTCTTTCCTGGGTCCTTCGGCCTCAGGTCCATTCCCAAAAAGGCAATAAACGCATCGGCACTGGCGAATTGACCACGCATAAAAGTGGCTGCCAGACCCGTGGCCGTGAGCTCGCCAATCCCTTCAATCGCTTGGCAACGTCTGATGTTTTCGGTGATCCCGGCCTCTTGGCTGGCTTTGCGCAGCAATTTCTGAATAGCCTGATCAGTCTGTTTGAAGTGCTCCAGCTCTTGGGCCAGAAGGTCTTTGAGAAGGGGCTCACTCGACCAACTCAGCATGATGCTAACCCGGGCTTTCATCAGTTCTGCACGTTTGTTGAGGAGGCTTTTCAACACGGTGTAGAGCTTCGGAGGTGGATTCCAGATGCGAAGCCGATCCTGCTCACTGGTCAGGTAACGTGCCAGCAAACGCGCATCACAGGGGTCGGTTTTTGCTCGCTGGCCAATGCTTTCGCGGTAGTGGCTCACCCGATAAGGGTCCACAACGTAAACTCGGTGCCCCATGCCATGGGCCAGTTCAGCGGTATCCAGGTGGTAGAGACTGGTGGCTTCCAAGGCAATCGAGCTTTGCGCCGGCAGGGATTTGAGCCAGCGCCCAATAGCTGTGCGATCGTTGTTGATGAACTGAGTGATTTTCAGATCTTCGCGGTAAACGACGATTTCTGCCTTGGCCACATCGACACCAACCACCGTTGGCGAGGTAAGGATTGTCATGACGAATCCTCGGAGCTAGGGTTTAAGTGCTTGTCGGGGTCTACCGTAGCGCTGGCTTGCCTCTATCGTCGGTATTAACCGATGAATTCCTTATCGGCGCTTTAGGTAGAAAGGGCGGAACGAGAAGTCTCCCACGGTCCGTACTGGCTAGAGTCGGAATCGAGCTTTTAGTCCCGCCCACCCCTTCAAGTCTAAACATACAAGCGAGCCTGCTCGCGAAAGCGGCGTACCAGCCAACGTAAATGTCGACTGACATACCCTCTTCGCGAGCAGGCTCGCTCCCACAGGTTGCAGCTTTTTCTCAGCAGTGATGCATGGGTTCAGAAAGCGGTAACGCCGCCATCCACCGCCAACGAATGGCCGGTAGTGAACGCCGCGCCATCGCTGCACAGATACAGCACCGCGCTGGCGATCTCTTCGACCTTGCCGATGCGACCGACCGGATGCATGGTGTTGGCGAACTCGCCTTTTTTCGGGTCGGCTTCATAAGCTCGACGGAACATATCCGTGTCGATCACCGCCGGGCACACTGCATTGACCCGGATCTTTTTCTTGGCGTACTCAATGGCCGCCGATTTGGTCAGGCCGATCACCGCATGTTTGGAGGCAGCGTAGATGCTCATTTTCGGCGCTGCCCCAAGGCCGGCCACCGATGCCGTATTGACGATCGCGCCGCCCCCTTGCGCCAGCAGCAGCGGCAATTGGTACTTCATGCACAGCCAGACACCTTTGACGTTGACGCCCATGATCGCGTCGAACTCGTCGAGCGTCCCCTCGGCCAGCTTGCCTTTCTCGATTTCGATGCCGGCATTGTTGAAGGCATAGTCAAGGCGACCGTAAGTATTGATCACCTCATTCATCAGATTTTTTACATCGCTTTCCAGGGTAACGTTGCAGCGCACGAAGGTTGCTTCGCCACCGGCCGTACGAATCAGCGCCACCGTGCCCTCGCCGCCCGCCGAGTCCATATCGGCCACCACCACTTTCAGACCCTCGGCGGCAAATGCCTGGGCGGTCGCGCGGCCAATACCGGCCGCCCCACCCGTCACCACGACCACCTGGCCGGAAAACGTCATGCTCATTGTTATGTCCTCGAAGAGTAGAAAGCGGGGAATCGCGCATGACCAGTCTAGCCATGGAGGTCTTGAACACGGCAGCACTATCAAGACTCCGGTTGGGCACCCATGAGTTGCAGTGATGGAACTGCTGTACCAACTATCACTGCACTGGATCAACGTGCATTCGCCGCATCAGCCGAACTTGCGGCATCGTCGCTGACCGGCTATCAACAAAGCTTCATTCATCCTGAGCGCCTGCCATGACCTCCCAGACCAATCGCCAATTCCTGCTCGCCAAACGTCCGGTTGGCGCAGCGACCCGCGAGACATTCACTTACCAGGAGGTGCCAGTCGGCGAACCGGCGGCGGGTCAGATCCTGGTCAAAAACGAATACCTGTCCCTGGATCCGGCCATGCGTGGCTGGATGAATGAGGGCAAATCCTACATCCCGCCGGTCGGGCTCGGCGAAGTCATGCGCGCATTGGGTGTAGGCAAAGTCATTGCGTCGAACAACCCGGGCTTTGCAGTCGGGGATTACGTCAATGGCGCCATCGGCGTGCAGGATTATTTTCTCGGTGAGCCACGGGGCTTCTACAAGGTCGATCCGAAACTGGCACCCCTGCCACGTTACTTGTCCGCCCTGGGCATGACCGGGATGACGGCGTACTTCGCCCTGCTCGACGTCGGCGCACCGAAGGCCGGTGACACCGTGGTGCTGTCGGGCGCGGCCGGTGCCGTGGGCAGCATTGCCGGGCAGATCGCCAAGATCAAAGGCTGCCGGGTGGTTGGCATCGCCGGCGGCGCGGACAAGTGCAAGTTCCTGATCGATGAACTGGGTTTCGATGGGGCCATCGACTACAAGAGTGAAGACGTCCTCGCCGGTCTCAAGCGCGAGTGCCCGAAAGGCGTCGACGTGTATTTCGATAACGTGGGTGGCGACATCCTCGACGCGGTGTTGAGCCGCCTGAACATGAAGGCACGGGTAGTGATTTGCGGCGCCATCAGCCAGTACAACAACAAGGAAGCGGTCAAGGGGCCGGCCAATTACCTGTCGCTATTGGTCAATCGCGCACGCATGGAAGGTTTTGTGGTGATGGACTACGCCGCCCAATACGCCAGTGCCGCACAGGAAATGGCCGGCTGGATGGCCAAGGGACAGCTCAAGAGCAAGGAAGACATTGTCGAAGGACTGGAGACGTTCCCGGAGACGCTGATGAAATTGTTCAGCGGGGAGAATTTCGGCAAATTGGTTCTAAAGGTTTAACCCGAAAACACTGTAGGAGCGAGCTTGCTCGCGAAGAACTCAATGACACCGCGTTTATCCATGATGCGCGCTATCGTTGACGACCATCGCGAGCAAGCTCGCTCCTACAGAGGATCTTCAGAGTCTGATCAGGCCAGTTCAGCCACGACCGAAGCCAACGCCTTGGCCGGATCCGCTGCCTGGCTGATCGGACGACCGATCACCAGATAGTCGGAACCGGCATCCAGCGCCTGACGCGGAGTCAGAATGCGCCGCTGATCGTCCTGGGCACTGCCCGCCGGACGAATCCCCGGAGTCACCAGTTGCAACGACGGATGCGCCGTTTTCAGGGCCTGGGCTTCCAGAGCCGAACACACCAGGCCGTCCATCCCGGCTTTTTCCGCCAGAGCGGCCAGGCGCAGAACCTGCTCTTGAGGTTCGATGTCCAGACCGATACCCGCCAGATCTTCACGTTCCATGCTGGTCAGTACGGTCACGCCGATCAGCAGTGGTTTCGGACCGGTGCGCTGATCCAGCACTTCACGGCACGCGGCCATCATGCGCAGGCCGCCAGAGCAATGTACGTTGACCATCCACACGCCCATTTCCGCAGCCGCTTTGACGGCCATCGCGGTGGTGTTCGGGATGTCATGGAACTTGAGGTCCAGGAACACTTCGAAACCCTTGTCGCGCAGGGTCCCGACAATTTCCGAAGCGCAGCTGGTGAACAGTTCCTTACCGACTTTGACCCGGCACAGTTTCGGGTCCAACTGATCGGCCAGCTTCAGTGCGGCGTCACGGGTAGGGAAATCCAGGGCGACGATGATAGGAGTCTGGCAGGCGGACATGAGTGGGCTCTCAGGCAAGTCGAAATCGGCGCGCATTGTAGCGGAACCTGCGCCACTGCGGGACCCGATGATCGGTAAATCGTCGCGCCAGCTCAGGCAAGACTAGCCCTTGAGATCATTGTGTCGAGTTCGATACACACAAGACACGCCCATAACACCCGGGCCCGCTACCCTCGGCAACCGCAACAGGTCCTAATCAACAGCACTTCCCGCCTCAAGGCCGGACGCCTATGCTGGAACCACAACCTCGCAGCCTATCTTTGTGGTTGGCAGCCTACCTGGCAGATGAACGCACGCATGCAAAACACCCAAGCACCCGTGAACGACGAGCAGAAAGCGCCCGCTGAGGACAAACGCTGGAGCATTCGCGCCCTGATCGTCGACGATGACGTCCCGATCCGCGAACTGATGATCGACTACCTGGCCCGGTTCAACATCCACGCCAGCGGCGTCACCGATGGCGCCGCGATGCGCCTGGCGATGCAGGCGGAGCATTTCGACGTAGTGGTGCTCGACCTGATGCTGCCCGGTGAAGACGGCCTGTCGCTGTGCCGCTGGCTTCGCGCGGAATCGGACATCCCGATCCTGATGCTCACCGCCCGCTGTGAACCGACCGACCGGATCATCGGCCTGGAACTCGGTGCCGACGACTACATGGCCAAGCCATTCGAGCCCCGTGAGCTGGTGGCGCGGATCCAGACCATCCTGCGTCGGGTGCGCGATGACCGCAGCGAACAGCGCGCGAATATTCGTTTCGATCATTGGCGCCTGAACAGTGTGTTGCGGCAACTGATTGCCGACGATGGCCTGGTGGTACCGCTGTCCAACGCTGAATTCCGCCTGCTCTGGGTGTTTATCGAACGTCCGCGCCGCGTGCTCAGCCGTGAACAACTGCTGGACGCCGCTCGCGGTCGTTCGATTGAAGCCTTTGACCGCAACATCGACCTGCTGGTGTCGCGCCTGCGCCAGAAACTCGGCGACGATCCCAAGGCACCGCAGTTGATCAAGACCGTCCGTGGCGAGGGTTACCTGTTCGATGCCCGAGACATCGGCTGATGCGCGGGCGTTTCGATACGCTGTTCGGCCGCCTGTTTGGCGTGTTGTTGCTGGCGATCATCCTCGCGCACCTGCTGGCCTTTGCCTGGTTTCACCATTACGGCCCGCCGCCCCCTCCGCCTCCACCGGAGTTTTCCGAAGGCCTGGACGGGCCACGCCCGCCACTGGACCCGCGCCTGGAGAAGCGGCCACCACGGCCGTGGTTCGGCGGCCCCCTGGTGCCCCTGACGTTTCAATTGATCTCGCTGATCATTGCCGCCTGGTACGGCGCCAAACTGCTGAGCCGGCCGATCCAGCGCCTGAGCGACGCGGCCGAGCGCTTGAGCGAAAACCTCGACAGCCTGCCACTGGAAGAATCGGGACCACGGGAAGCGCGGCAAGCGGCGCACACGTTCAACAAGATGCAGCGCCGCATCCTTGAACAGGTCAAGCAGCGTTCACGCATGCTCGGCGCGGTGTCCCACGACCTGCGCACGCCGCTGTCGCGGCTCAAACTGCGGCTGGAGAAAATCGACGACGACAAACTGCAAGGCCAGATGCGCCAGGACCTCGACGACATGATCAGCATGCTCGACGCCACCCTCACCTATCTGCATGAACAACGCACCAGCGAAGCCCCGCAGTGGATGGACGTGCAGGCGCTGGTGGAGTCCCTGAGCGAAAACGCCCAGGACCAGGGCGCGAACGTCCAGGCCCTCGGCCACTGTGCCCCCCTGCAGGTCCAGCCGATGGCCTTGCGCTCTTGCATCAACAATCTGATGGACAATGCCCTGCGCTATGCCGGGCAGGCGCTGATCAGCCTGGAGGATCATCGTGAACAGCTGGTGATTCGGGTCATTGACCATGGACCGGGTATCGCTGCGGAACAACGTGAGGCCGTGTTCGAACCCTTCTTTCGCCTTGAAGGCTCGCGCAATCGCAATTCCGGCGGCGTTGGCCTGGGCATGACCATTGCCCGTGAGGCCGCGCAACGGATGGGCGGACAACTGACCCTGGAAGAAACCCCGGGTGGCGGCCTGACGGCGGTGATTCGCCTGCCGCGTAGCTGAAACCCCAGCCGATCCATTGTGGGAGCGGCGGTGCGGCGATCCGACTTGCTCCGGGCGGCGTCCCGACGAAGAGGCCCTGAGCAGAATACAAATCTCAGGGCCGGTGATCTTCAGCCCGTGCCTGGGTCTTGCTCCAGTCGATCAACAGGCTGTAGGCCACCGCCAGCAAAGTCGGGCCGATGAACAGGCCGATAAAGCCAAAGGCAATCAAACCGCCAAACACCCCAAGCAGCACAATGACCAGTGGCAGATTACCGCCACGGCTGATCAGGTACGGTTTGAGCACGTTGTCGACACCGCTGATGACGAATGTGCCCCAGATCCCGAGGAATATGGCCAGCCCGTACTCGCCTTTCCAGGCCAGCCACGCGGTCGCCGGAATCCATACCAACGGCGGCCCCATCGGAATCAGGCTGAGCATGAACGTCACGATACCGAGCACCAGCGCTCCTGGTACGCCGGCAATCAGGAAGCCGATCAGTGCCAGGATCGCCTGGGCCGCTGCCGTGCCGATCACACCGTTTACCACCCGCTGCACCGTACCTGCCACCAGCTCGATGTAGTAGCCGGCCCGCTGACCGATCAGGCGTTCCAGCAATGTGTGTACAAACGCTGCCAGGCGCGGCCCGTCACGATAGAAAAAGAACACGAAGACGATGCTCAGGGTCAGTTCGAGAATACCGCCGCCGATCTGCGCGCTGCGCGCCAGCAACCAGTTACCCACCTGCCCCAGATAAGGCTTGAGCGACACCATCATCGCTGCGCCCTGCTCATCGATGCTGTTCCAGACCCCGACCAGCCGCTCACCCACCAGGGGAATCGAACCCAGCCAGACGGGGGCTTCGGGTAGCCCCTCGACCTGCGCATCCTTGATGAATGCCGTGGCATCGCGCACATGATCGGCAAGGTTGAAACCCAGCCACACCAGCGGCGCCGCCACCAGTACCATCCAGCCCAGCGTCAACAATGCCGCCGCCAGAGACTCGCGGCCATTGAGCCAACGGGTCAGCAAGCGCATCAGCGGCCAACTGGCGAACGCCAGGACCGCGCCCCAGAACATCGCCGACCAGAACGGCGCCATCACCCAGAAGCTCGCGCCGAACAACACCACGAGCAGGATCTGCACCAACAGGCGATCGTTATTGATCATCAAGAGTCTCGAAAAAGTCAGTCAGCAATAGAGTAGGCGAATACAGCGTGCACGTTCGCCCGATACAGCCTACCGCAATAGCTCGATGTGCAGGCCAGAGCCTTCGACACTGCCGGTTTCCATCCGCGCGGCACGCACGCCCTGGTCAATCAGCGCCTGACGCCAGGCTTCGGCGTTCGCTCCGGAAATACTGACCCGCAAGGTGGTGTCCAGATTCAGTCCGCGTGAAATCAGGCGCAGCCAGGTCTCGTCGGGTGCGCTGTTCAGCGTGGAAAAATCGAGCTCACCGGTGCTCTTGAGTTCACGCAGCAAGGTCGCGGAGGTCGGCAACAGCTCGCCCAGCGGTGCCGAAGCATCGAACTGCTCGACATGCAGGTAGGCCTTGCGATTACCACGGGTGATGCTGTACAGCGCGACGAGCGTGTTGTCCCGTGGAGCAGCAAGTCGCAGCAGCAAATAGGCTTGTTGATCGTCGGCGCCATACAGCTTGGCGTTGCCAAAGACCTGGTTGGCCCAGAGGCTGCTTTCACCGCAATCGCGCGCCTGGCACCAGAAAAGCAACCCGGCGTCCTGCTTTTGCAAAGCCTCGCGGGCAGCCGTGAACGCCTCGATGGATGAATGTTCCGAGGGCAATTCGTAGGTCACCGAAGTGACCTTGCCGCGGACACTGACCTGACCGTCGAAACGTAACTGGCCACTGATTTTGCGGATCGAACCCAATGGGTAGATCCGCTCCAGCTCGGCGGCGGGACGATAGTCGACAATCTGGGCGTCGACCATGCGCGGCACTATCGGGAGGTCCTGACTGCCCGGAACATCGGCGGCGAACAACAAGGGACTGAAACTGCACAGCACCAGCAAACTGAATGAACGCATGGATAGACTCATCGGATCAGCATGGCCTGGGCACCCTTGATGACACTGGCTTCATCGGCACGTTGCGGTACCTGCAGACCACGCTGCACCGCCGGCCGGGCCTCCATGGTTGCCATCCAGCGTTGCAACGCCGTCAAGCCCTCCACCGAGACGCCCGACCACTCGTAACCACGCACCCACGGAAAGGTGGCGATGTCGGCAATGCTGTACTCGCCAGCAAGGAACTCCACGCTTTGCAAACGAGTGTCGAGCACTTCGTAGAGGCGACGGGTTTCATGCTGATAGCGGTCGATGGCGCCCTGGAGTCTTTCCGGAAAGTAGCGGAAGAACACGTTGGCCTGGCCCTGCATCGGACCGATGCCCCCCATCTGGAACATCAGCCACTGCAATACCACCGAACGTCCCTTGGGGTCGCCCGGCATCAGTTTGCCGGTCTGTTCAGCGAGGTAAACAAGGATGGCGCCGGATTCGAACACCGCGAAATCGCTGTTGGCACGGTCGACAATCGCCGGAATCCGCCCATTGGGGTTGATCTTGAGGAAGTCCGCGGACTTCTGCTCCTTTTTGTCGAAACTCAAGGCATGCACCGTGTAGGGCAGGCCGAGTTCCTCGAGCACGATAGAGACCTTGTGGCCATTCGGGGTCGCAGCGGTGTAGAGATCTATCATGGTTGTCTCCCTTTTCAACCCGCCCAGCCTCGACAGTTGCCCGGCGCAAGTCAAGGAATGGCGAAGAACCGATTGAAACAGTCTGCGACAAGATTCGCGCCGGCCTCGTCATTGAGATGCAAATGATGGCCGCCTGGCAGCTGTTCACGGCTAAAGGGTAGACGCTCCAGCAATTCGGGGTGTTTGGCGAGCATGCCATCAGCAGCGACCACCAGTGTTGCAGGACATTGGACCCGCTGGACAAAGGCCATGGCCTGCTCGGTGGTAAGGCGCAGTGGCGATGGCAGCGTGAGGCGACTGTCGGTACGCCAGGTATAACCGCCCGGTACCGGCATCAGGCCACGCTGCGCCAGCAGCTCGGCAGCCTCGCGGCTGACCGCCACCAGCCCCTTCATTCGCGCTTCGATGGCACGTTCGAGGGTGCCATAGACCGGTTTGCGCTTTTCCCGCAGATCCAGTTGCGCTTGCAGGGCCATGCCCATGCGCTCGGCAGCGTTTTCACCTTTGTCTGTAGGAGGAATGATGCCGTCGATCAATGCCAGGTGGGTGACCCGCTCGGGCAGCGAACCGGCGATGATCAGCGAAGCAATGGCGCCCATCGAATGCCCCATCAGCGCAAATTTCTGCAGTCCAAGCTGTTCGGCCACTTGCAGCACGTCGTGGGCATAGTCCCACATGGCGTAGCCGGCGCCCGGCGGACGATGCCCGGAATGACCGTGACCGGCCATGTCCAGGGCAATGATGCGCAGGCCTTTGAGCTTCGGCGCCAGGCGGGCAAAACTGTTGGCGTTGTCCAGCCAGCCATGCAGGGCAATGACCGGCAATCCGTCTTCAGGACCGAACAGATGCGCCGCCAGCTCAATGTGCGGCAGGCTCAGGCGGACCTCTTCGACGACGGGGTTCATGCGCAATCCTGTTGTCGACGGCCGTCCCAACGGTAGAACAGGCCTTTGAGCATTTGCGCGGTATCAAGGGGACGTTCCAGCGGAAACATGTGGCCACCGGGCATGGTCAGCGATTCGCCCAACGGCAGGCGGTCGACCGAACTGGCGTGATGGCGCATCACCACGCGGCTGTTGTGGCCGCGAACCACCGCCAGCGGCACTTGCAGCTGCCGGGTACTGCCCGGACTGGTGTGCGGCACGCCGCGATAGATGCTGATTTCCGTGGCCGGGTCGAAGCGCAGGCGCAGCTTGTCGCCGACCTGGTGCAAGCCATGTTGCAGGTAGGCATCGAAGCATTCCGGGTCGAAACCGCGAAACAGGGTTTTACCGGCGAAATATTTCCGGGCGCTGTCCAGGTCGGCGAATTCTTCACGACGGCCCAGGGTGCGGCCGGCCGGGGTCAAGCGGTCGATGAAACCGAAGCGCTTGGCCGCCCGGATCACCCATCGATCGGCTCGGGTGAGCACTGGCGAGTCGAGCATCACCACGCCGCGATACAACTGCGGGCAGCGCAAGGCCGCATGCAGATGCAACACGCCCCCGAAGGAGTGACCGACACCCCACACGGGTTCGGCCTGTTGTTGCAGGTGATGGATCAGCTCATCCACCAGGTTGTACCAGTTGTCGTCCGCCGGGAAACGCGGGTCGTGGGCGTGCTGCTCCAGATGCATCACCTGATAATCGGGTGCCAGCGCCGCAAACAACTTGCCGTAGGTTCCCGACGGAAAACCATTGGCGTGGGCGAAAAAGATCTGTTGCGACATACCTGCAAATCCATGAGCGAGAACAGGTGTTGATTGTCCGCAAGAGCGCGTCCTGCGGCAATGACCGTAACTGCCAGGAATGATGACAGACCTGCCGTGGCTATGACTCCACTACGGGCGCCACCTGTTATTTCTGACAGTTGACTGCCAACCGGCATCAAGTGGATAAGTAGGGTTGTCCAACTGAGTCATGGGCAAACTCACTATGACCCGCGCCAACACTCCGGCCATCACGGTATATGATCCGCGCGGGCTGAGCGTGCGCGGTGTGGCGTATCACCGTCGGGACACCTCCTCGACACCGCAGCCTTGCATCACTCAGCAGGAGTATGACGGCTCCGGTCGCGCTGTTCTCAGTCGTGATCCACGCCTGTTCCGTTTACATCAAGACGGCCTGACAGCGGCCAATCAGCAAAACGTGTTCAGTCTGTCGGGCGCTGTTGTCCTTTCGCAAAACAGCGATGCCGGCCGGCGCCTGGGATTGCTCGGTGCGCACGGGCAAAGTGTTGAGGGCTGGGATCAGAAGCTAAGCCAGAGCCGCGTGGACCATGACCCTCAGTGCCGCCCGATCGCTACGTTCGAGCGCGCATGGCAAGGATCGGAACGCTGCGTCGCACGGTTCACCTATGCCGATAACCACGCTGATGTCGACCACAACCTGCGCGGTCAGTTGATTCGGCAAGACGATACCACCGGCACCCTGTTCTTCAGCGAGTTCAGTCTGAACACTACGCTGCTGCAGCACAGCCGCACCTTCATCGCCGACCCGCAATGGCCGGTGGACTGGCCCGAGTCAGTGCCTGAACGCGACGCCTTGCTGGAGAACGAGCCAGCCATCACTCGCCTGCATTGCAACGCCGCCAGCGAACCCGTCAGCCAGACCGACGCATTGGGCAACCGGCAGACGTTCATTCATACCTGTGCAGGCGAATTGCGTGAGGTTCGTCTGAACCTTGCCGGACAGGCCGATGTAACGGCACTGGTCCAGGACATTCAGTACAACGCCTTCGGCCAGATCGAACAACAACGCGCGGGAAACGGCGTTGTTTCATGTGCGACTTATCGGCCCGACGACGGCCGACTGGAACACCTGAAAGCCTATGTAACAGGTCAACCAGCCCTGCAGGATCTGACTTATGAATATGACGCAGTGGGCAATATCACCAGCATCACCGACGCCGCTGAAGCGACTCACTATCATCGCAATCAACGCATCGAGCCAGTTAATCGCTATCGCTACGACAGTCTCTACCGCCTGATCGAGGCCAGTGGCCGGCAATTGCGCAACGCGCCGGGTGGACCACAGCTACCGGATTTCCAGTCCACCATCGATCCCGGACAACTGGAAAATTACACACGTATCTACACCTATGATGAGGCCGGCAACCTGAAGCTCATACAGCATCAGGCTGACAGCGCCAGCCGAACCGAACGCACGGCTGTCGCCCGGTTCAGCAATCGCAGCCTGCCCGAAAAAGCCAATGGCGAGCTGCCCGACGAACAGGAAATTGCTATCGGCCATGACCTGAACGGCAACCGTACCGGGCTGCAACCGGGGCAATCCCTGCAATGGGATCTGCGCAACCAACTGCGGCAGGTCGATCAGGTGGAGCGTGAAGATGAACCAAACGATTGCGAGTTTTATGTGTACGACGGCAGTGGCCAGCGTCAGCGAAAAATCCGTCAGGCCTACACCGGTAAATTGATCCGCACTCACGAAACCCGTTACTTGCCGGGTGTGGAAGTGCGTACTTCTGCCAATGAGACGCTCCACGTCGTGACGATCAAGGCCGGACGCAGCACGGTGCAAATCCTGCACTGGCAGACTGAACCGCCAGCCGGCATTACCCAAGACCAGCATCGCTACGGTTTTACCGATCATTTGGGTTCCTGCGCCCTGGAACTGGACGAAGCGGCCTTGCTCATCTCCCGGGAAAGTTACTACCCCTTCGGTGGAACCTGCTGGTGGGCCGGGCGCAACAAACTTGAAGCCGGCTACAAGACGCTGCGCTATTCAGGTCAAGAACGGGATGCCACCGGGTTGTACTACTACGGGTTGCGCTACTACGTACCCTGGTGCCAACGCTGGCTCAACGCGGACCCGGCGGGAGTTGCCGATGGGTTGAACCTGTATGCCATGGTGCATGGCAATCCGATGGGACATGTGGATTTGCAGGGGCTGATCACTGTAGGTGAAGTGTTTAACGCGGCTGGCGCAACGTTTGCGCGTGATGGACTGAGTGCCTTGGCGGGTGGGGCCGCCAGGTATTTTGCGGCACAAGCACTGACGCAATGGGCAACACCGTCTGACGATGCAGACGGTCAAGCCGTAGACCCCGGCTCCAACCTCGCCTTGACCGTGACAGGCGCAGTGGTGGGTACATTGGCCGGCGGATCGATGGGGATGGGTGCAGGCAGCAATATAGTCTCCCGTTACAGCAACAGCCGTACCGCGCAAAGGATCGGGGCGGGTATTGGTGGTTTGTTGGGTGCAGCAGCGGGCGCAGCGGCTCCCCTTTATTCATATCTGAATAACCCCGGGGCATTGAATGTTGTAGCCATCAGCATCATCAGCAGTGTGCCAGGGGCGCTGGCAAGGGAAACCGGGCAACGAGTCTCCGCAGAACTCGGTCCCAGGCTCACTCTCGCCCCGTCCGGCGTTGCGACTACCCTGCGCACAGGCGCCTACGGGGTGTTGCTGTTTAGCGGCGGCGCCATTCGAGCGGAGTTCCCTGCTGTTGCCGGGGTAGCCATCAGTGCTGTCGTCGAAGGGCTTGATGGGGTATCCATCGTCAGTATCAATGTGTTGCGTGGAGGAACCTATGCATCAGGTACCAACCAACCATCCATGCCACGTTTCTGGGAGTTGATGTATGGCTGGTCTACGCGCACGGCCGGGTCAGGCTTGACCACCTCACTGACGCTTATGTTCAACCCGCTGACCAGCGCGATCGAAAACGTCAATTTGCGGATGGGCACCGTCGCAGCAATGGCAGCGCCCACTGAAGCCAGGACGTATTTGGGGCAACATGTGCAGCGCGGCACTGCCGCGCTGTTCAGATACGACGATGCGAACTTCACGCTGGACAACTTCACCCAACCGAACAGGGAGTGGACGGGGCACCCGGACATGTTCACAGGTAACGGTATTGAAATGATAACGTTCAGACGCCCTGATTCCCCTTCGCATTAACTCGCCGGCGGTGTCTCCCCCAACGGCACCACCGCCATGGTCAGCCGCGACACGCAACTGGCCTTGCCCTCATCGCTGGTCAGCCGAATGTCCCAGACATGGGTGGTGCGACCGATGTGGATCGGCTTGGCCACCGCCGTCACTCGCCCGCTGCGCAGGCCACGCAAATGGTTGGCATTGATTTCCAGGCCCACGCAATAGAACTTGCTGGAATCGATGCACAGATAGCTGGCCATCGAGCCGACCGTTTCGGCCAGCACCACCGAGGCACCGCCATGCAGCAAGCCGTAAGGCTGATGGGTGCGGTGATCGATGACCATGCTGGCGGTCAGGGACTCATCGTCGAAAGCCTCGAAACGGATGTCCAGCACTTCGCCGATGGTGTTTTTCTGGAATGCGTTCATTTGCTCGATGTTGGGGGTGGTGCGCCACAGGCTCATCGCAGAGTTTCCTTGTTGGTCTTGTTCATGAATCAATCCTGCCACAGCACCGCTTCGCTGCGCTCGCTCCATTCTTCAAAGCGCTCCCCGTAAGCCGCTTCGATCACGTTGCGCTTGATCTTCAGGGTCGGGGTGAGAAAACCGTTTTCCACGGCCCAACTGTCCTTGACCACCACCAGGCGCCGCAGCTGCTCATGTTTGTCGAGGGTGCCGTTGACCTCTTCCAGCAGCTTTTCCAGGCTGGAATGCAAGCCGGCGCGCGCGGTTCCACCGGCATCCTGCTGGCCGACGGCCGACAACACGCACAAACCCAGCGGTGCGCTCAAGCCATCGCCCACCACGCAGACCTGTTCGATGCGCGAATGCACGGCCAGACGATTTTCAATCGGTGCCGGCGCCACGTATTTGCCTTTGCTGGTCTTGAAGATTTCCTTCAGGCGACCGGTCAGGCGCAGATTGCCTTCGGCGTCCTCCTCGCCCTTGTCGCCGGTGCGCAGGAAGCCGTCCTCGGTAAGGGTGTCGGCGGTTTTTTCCGGTTCCTTGAAATAGCCGAGCATGGTTGCGCCACTGCGCACCATGACCTCCCCTGTCTCGGCGATCCGCACCTCGACTTCCGGGCACGGCTTGCCGATCCAGCCCGGCTTGTTCTGGCCCGGCATGCAGATGTGGGAATAGCCGCAGCTTTCAGTCATGCCGTAGACCTCCAGCACATCCAGCCCCAGTTTGCGGTACCACAGCAACAGGGTCTGCGGTACCGGCGCAGCGCCGGACAGCGCAATGCGCAACGCATCGAGCCCCAATCCGGCGAGGACTTTATGCCCGACCCGCTTGCCGATGAACGGCAGGCCGAGCAGGAAGTCGAGGCGTTTTGCCGGGATCTTGCTGTACACGCCCATCTGGAACTTGGTCCAGATGCGCGGCACGCCAAACAGTGCGGTCGGGCGTGCGCGTTGCAGGTCGGTGAGAAAGGTATCCAGGCTCTCGGCGAAAAACACCGTTTGGCCGGTATAGATCGACGCCAGTTCGACGAACATCCGTTCGGCAACGTGACACAACGGCAGGTAGGACAACAGGCGGTCCGACTCATTGAGGCCGAACAGCGAAGTGCCGTGTGTAGTGGCGAACCCCAGGTTGCCAAAGCTGTGCATCACGCCTTTGGGCATGCCCGTGGTGCCGGAGGTGTAAATGATGGTTGCCAGTTGATCGGCGGCCGGTTTGGGATCGTCCTGGATCGGCGAACTGCGTTGCAGGTCGGCCCAGCTGAAATCGAAGGTGCCCGGCGGATGCAGGGGCAGGCTGATGGTCGGCAGGTCGGGGCTGACGCCACGGGACATGCCTGGCCAGTCGTCGAGTTTGCCGATGAACGCCAGCACCGCTTCCGAGTGTTCAAGTACCTGGGAAACCGATTCGGCGGTGAGGTTGGGGTACAACGGCACCGACACATGCCCGGCCATCCAGATCGCCAGGTCGGCAATGATCCAGTGCGCACAGTTCTTCGAGATCAGGGCGATATGGCTGCCCTGCGGCAGTTCTCGCGCACGCAACCAATGGGCCGCACAGCGGGCCTGGTGACCGACGTCCGCCCAGGTCAACGTCTCGACCTGGCCACCTGCGACAGGCTGGACCAGAAACCGCTGGCGGGGATGACGGGCCTCACGCTCGTAGAAAACGTCCAGTGGCAAACGAAACGCAGCAGACATGACTCGCTCCTGTTTTTTGGTCTGGAGCAAGCGTAGTCAACCAAGCAAGTGCTTGGTTGACTATTTCATTCAAAAATTTTCGGGTTGTGACGTCCCACAGAAAAGCGGCGTTACGGATGCTTGATGCTGTCGAGCGTCATCGAACCGACCAGCAGTTCATCGCCCTTGAGTTCGGCCAGCCCGGCGGTGCTGACTCGCTCCGGGGGATATCCGGCACCATGTTGCAGGTAGCTCAGCAAGTTACCCACCAGTGGGTTGTGGCTGACCAGCAGGACTTCACTGACGGAAACCAGTTGCTCGGCGACCTTGTCCGGGTCGGAGTCCGGGGTCAGCCATTCGACGGTGCGGATTTCCGGTTCGAACCCCAGTGTTTCGCGCACCAGCTGCGCCGTCTGCTGCGCTCGCATGTAAGGGCTGGCATAGATCGCTGTCAGCGGCTGGCCCACCAGGTTGGCGGCGGCGCGCAGCACTTCTTTGCGGCCGTTGGCAGTCAGTTCCCGCTCCGAATCGTGAGGTTTGGAACCATGTGGTTCGGCTTCCCCATGACGCAATACCCAGAGTTTCATAGCTTGGGTTCCTCATCTCGAGCCGGATGCGGTGCCGGTGCCACGGCATGCGGCGCTTCACCTTCCGGTGTACGCGGCGTTGGCCAATCGGCGAACGGCCAAGGCTTCTGGTCGCTGTGAAAGCTGCCGAAACGGCCGATCTGCGCCAGAAACTGGCTCAGGCTGTCGCCGAAATTCATCAGGCTGGCGCTCGGGGCGCCATAGAACAAACGATAGATCAACTGCACCAGCACGACGGCGCCGAGGATGAACTGCGCCACTTGCCACACCAGCACGAAGACAATCATCCACAACACGCGCAGCAGGATGGATTCGTAACTGGCTTCTACTTTTGGATCGTTCATGTGCAACTCCCTGCTTTATGGCAAGCGTGATTAGTTGAAACCACTGGTGGAAATGAAGTCGACGTCGGTTTTCGGCTCACCACGCATCAAAAGGCCGATGACCTGCTCCAGCGTGCGGCCTTCGAACAGGATCGCGTGCAGCCCGGCGACCAGCGGCATGTACACGCCAACCTCCTGGGCCTTGGCCTTGAGCACTTTAAGGGTGTTGACCCCTTCGGCGACTTCGCCCAGGCGCGTGACGGCCTCGTCCAGGCTCAGGCCCTGGCCGAGGGCGAAGCCGACCTGATAGTTGCGGCTCTTGGGCGACGAACAGGTCACAATCAGATCGCCCACGCCCGCCAGCCCCAGGAAGGTCATCGGGTTGGCGCCCTGGTTCACCGCGAAGCGGGTCATTTCCGCCAGAGCCCGGGTGATCAGCATGCTCTTGGTATTTTCCCCCATGCCCATTGCCACCGCCATGCCGGCGATGATCGCGTAGACGTTTTTCAACGCCCCGCCCAACTCCACGCCGAAACGGTCGGCGCTGGCGTAGACACGAAAGGTGCGCCCGTGCAGCGCGGCCTGAACCTGCTGGCACAGTTCTTCGTCTTCACTGGCGACCACCGTGGCGGTCAGTGCATGTTCGGCGATTTCACGGGCCAGGTTCGGCCCGGACAACACGCCGATGCGCGCTTGCGGAGCGATCTCTTCGAGAATCTCGCTCATCAACTTGAACGTGTGGGCTTCAATACCCTTGGTCAGGCTCACCAGCAATTTGCCGGTCAAGCGTTCGGCGTACGGCACCAGCACCGAGCGCAGTGCGCTGGAGGGCAGTGCGACAAAACACAGGTCACAGGCGTCCAGGGTGGCTTGCAGGTCGGTGACTGCGGTCACACCCGGCAAAATCCTGATGCCTTTGAGGTAACGCGGGTTTTCGCGATTGACCCGAATGGCCTCGGCCTGTTCGGGGTCACGCATCCACTGAAGGACCTGATGCCCGTTCTCGGCCAGCAGATTAGCCACGGCGGTTCCAAAACTTCCGCCTCCCAGGACCGCAATCGGGCGCTGTTCAGTCATATGCAATCCGTTAATCCATACCAGTGGCGATGTCAGCATTATACGGGGCAGCCCATCGGCGGCCAGCCCCGACATCAAATACAGGCAGCCGTAGGAAGAAGACCAATAAAACCTGAGAAAATGCAGACATCGTGAATGGAAAAGTCATTCGGCTCGGTTAACATGCGCGCCTTCAATCACTGACAGGGATGTGTTGTGACTCCGGGTGTTCCTTCACCGCGCTCGCCACTGGTAATGGCGCTGATTTTCAGCTCGCCATTGCTGGCCGACGACTTGTTCCTGGACAGCGAACCGCTGCCGCAAGTGCTCACGGCCACGCGCCTGAAGCAGTCGCCGGCTGCCGTTCCGGGAAGCATGACGGTCATCGACAGTGCCCTGATCCACGCCAGTGGTGCCCGCGACATCAGCGAACTGCTGCGTCTGGTGCCGGGGATGATGGTCGGCAACATCAACGGCAATCAGGCGGCGGTGAATTACCACGGCACCAATGCGACTGAAGCGCGGCGCATGCAAGTGCTGATCGACGGACGCTCGGTGTATCGCGCCGGCCTGGCCACCGTGGATTGGAGTGACATTCCAGTAGCCATGGAAGACATCGAGCGCATCGAAGTCTTTCGCGGGCCCAATACCGTCAGCTACGGCGCCAATGCGCTGATGGCGGTGGTCAATATCATTACCCGGCGACCGGCCGACAGTCACGGTACGCGCATGAAGGTCACCCAGGGCCAACGCGGCATCAACGACTTTTACGCCAGCCAGGGCATGGGCTGGGAGGACGGTGACTTGCGTCTATCCCTGTCCGGCCAACAAGACGACGGCTTCGACACCGACCGAACCGGTGCCGCCTACCATGACAGTCGTCGCCTCGATCGCTTCAACCTTGCCGTCAGCCAGAGCCTCGACGAACGGCAAAGCCTCGATTGGCAGTTGAATGCCAAGGACGGTACCAACCAGCGTCCCTATACCTACCGGCCAGTGTTCCCGGGGATTACCCGCGCGGGCGACAACTCCGACGTCACCGCCAAGGATTACGCCGGGTCATTGCGCTGGAATCTGGACATCAATCCCGACCACAGCCTTTATATCCAGGGATCGGCCCAACACTGGGATCGCCAGCAAACCTGGCGCGCCTGTGACGCGGAGGCTTCGTTCAGCCCGCAGCTGACCGAGCTTTGGCAATTGAACCCGAACTACACCGAACGCCTGGCCCGCAACATCACGCGCTTCATCGGTCCAGGTGCACCGGCCGGCACACCCGTCGAGCAGGCACTGGCCAACCAGGTTCTCGATCAATGGCGCAATGGCGCGAACCAGACCCTTTGCGGCGACATCGACCAGAGCACCCGCGAATCACGCTACGACCTCGAACTTCAGGACACTCTAAGCCTTGCCGATAACCTGCGGCTGGTCAGCGGGATAAACTATCGTTACGACCGGGCGGATTCCGAAACCTACTTCAATGGCACTTTAGATGACACGACCTGGCGGGCATTTGGCCAGCTCGAGTGGCGTGCCACCGAGCACTGGCTGCTGCAGGGCGGAGCCATGTTCGAGGACACCCGGTTGATCGGCAGCTCGCTGACACCTCGCATGGCGGTCAACTACCTGATCAACCCGCGCCACGGCTTGCGCGCTGTGTACTCCGAGGCCGTCCGTTCGCCGGACATGTTCGAGAACAACGTCAACTGGAGTTATCAGGTCACCAAACTCAGTCCCGGTGCCTTTGGCCAGTCCAGCGCCCGCTATTTCGTCAAGACCCGTGGCCCCGGCGACCTCGATCAAGAGCACATGCGCTCCCGGGAACTGGGCTACAACGGCTACTTTCCCGAACCGGGACTGGCGATCGACGTTAAGTTGTTCCACGACGAAATCACCGGCATGATCAGTGAACCGCTGCGCAACAATCAGTACATCGCCAGCAATGCCAACGAGGCGCGATTTACCGGCGCCGAAACCCAGCTCGACTGGCGTGTCGGCAGCCTCGATCGCTTGCGACTGACCTATGCCTATGTCGATGCCGACACCAGCAATCCGCTGGATGCCAGGCAGACTGCACACAACAGTGGTTCGGCCGGGTGGCTGCGCGATTGGAGCCGGGGCTGGAGCAGTGCTCTGTTCTACTATGGCGATGACGCCCTCAATGGCTACCGCTTCGAGCGGGTCGATTCGCGCATCGCCAAACGTTTTGCCCTGGGCAAGGCCAGTCTGGAGCTGGCTGGAGTGCTCCAGCAACGGCTGGACAATCAGCCAACCACCTTCATCGACAACAATTATGAGCAGCGCCACGTAATGTATTTCAGCGCGGAGCTGGAGCTTTAAGATGCCGTATCGTCCGGCGTGGAGAGCGCCGACCCTGGGTCGGCTGCTGGTCATGCTTTGCCTGCTGACAAACGGCATGCTGGGCAGCCTGGCGAGTAATGCGGCCGACATTTTGCTCACGGGAGCCGAAGACAGCCCCGGTGTGCGGGCGTTTACTCAGGCCCTGAGGGAGCTGCGACCGAGCGACAACGTACGGTTCCAGACGCTGGCCAGTTTGCCGCCTCCTGACAAGCTTGCGCAAAACATCCGCTTGATACTGCTCGACCTGCCCGGCCTCGACTGGCGCCTGCAGGACACCCGGGGCCCGGCGACACTGGTGTTGCGCATCAGCCGCCTGCAAGCCCGGCAACGCTTGAACAACACGCTGCCTGCGCGCCTTTGCCTGCTATGGAGCGATCCACCACTGGACCGCCAGTTGCGCCTGACCCGTACCCTGTTGCCGCAAGCCAGACGCATCGGCGTGCTCTACGACAACCACAGTGAATTCCTGTTGAATGAGTTGCGCCAGGCCGCCTTGCCCTTGGGTCTTGAGGTGGTTACCCAGCGCTGGGACAACATTCACGACAGTCGTCCGTTACAGGCCTTGCTGAAAAACAGCGACGTGTTGCTGGGCCTGGACGATGCCGACCTGTACAACCCGCAAACCGCAAAGAATCTGCTGCTGAGCAGCTACTCGCAGCAAGTGGCGCTGATCGGACCGAACGCCGGATTCGTCAAGGCCGGGAGTCTGGCCAGCACTTACAGCGATCAGAGCGATTGGCTGGCGATCCTCAACGAATTGCTCGACCGGCCACCGGCCACCTGGCCGCGTACGCACTACCCCGACCGATTCAAGGTCGCAAGCAATCCACAGGTGGCGCGCTCATTGGGCATTGAACAGATAGACGAAGCGTCTGTCGCCACGTTGCTGGCTGAAGGAGAACGCCATCCATGAGCTTGCGCCGCCGCTGGGACATCAACACTCGCACCCAACTCATCAGCCTCGGCCCTGCATTGCTGCTGACCTTGTTGCTGATCAGTTTCTTCACGTTCGTGCGCATCCAGGATCTGCGTCAGGAAATCACCCACACCGGCCAGTTGATCGCCAATCAACTGGCCCCGGCCACCGAATATGGCGTGATTTCGGGCAACAGCGAAGTGCTTGAAACCTTGCTCAAGGCGACGCTGGCCACGCCTAATGTGAGCTTTCTGGAAATCCAGGACAGCGCCAACCGGGTTCTGGTGTACGTCGAACAACCGAGCGAACACCACAATCGCGCGCAACAGCTCGAAGTGTTCCAGGCACCGATACGGCTCCAGCGAATCGCCTTGCACAATGATTTTTTCCAGAGCAGCAAAACCGCCAGCGCGGCCCCCACCGAAGACTATCTCGGCCGGGTGATCGTCGGGCTGTCCAACGATGCCTTCAGCCGGCGTCAGCAGGAAATCGTGCTCAAGGCCGCCATCCTGGCGCTGTTTGCCCTGCTGTTTACCTTCCTCGTTGCCCGGCGTCTGGCGGGCAGCCTGTCGCGCCCGATCCGTGATATCGGCAATGCGGTCAAGGCGATCCAGGGCGGCGACTACAAAAAACCGCTGCCCATTGTCGACGACACCGAGCTGGGGGCGCTCTCGCAACACATCAACAACCTCGCCAGCGGCCTCGAACAGGCCAGCCGCGAACAACACCAGGCCATGGCGCAGTTGATCCAGACCCGTGAAGAAGCGGAAAAGGCCAACAACGCCAAATCCGACTTCCTCGCCATGATGAGCCATGAACTGCGCACACCAATGAATGGTGTACTGGGCATGCTGCAATTGCTGGAAACCACCGACATGACCGAGGAACAGGTGGAGTACGCGGCACTGGCCTCGGAATCCACCGAGCACTTGCTCAAGGTCATCAACGACATCCTGGACTTTTCCCGGATCGAACGTTCGGAGCTGGAACTGGAGCACATTGCGTTCAACCTCGCCGACCTGATCGGCAGTTGCGCCCAGTCGTTCCAGCACAGCGCCGCACAACGCGGTCTGGACCTGCAACTGATGATCCCCGACGACATGCGCGGCTTGCAGGTCAAGGGTGACCCGACGCGTATCCGGCAGATCCTGGTCAACCTGGTCGGCAATGCACTGAAGTTCACCGAGCAGGGCCGTGTCACCATCGCGGCTCAGTGGCAGTCTCTGGACCACGAGTTGCTATGGTTCACCTGCACCGTGCGCGACAGTGGCATCGGCATCCCGGCACAAAGCCTGGAAATGATGTTCGACGCTTTCCAGCAGGCCGACAGTTCCATTTCAAGACGCTACGGCGGCACCGGACTGGGCCTGCCGATTGCCCGCACGCTCGCCGAACGCATGGGTGGCACCTTGCGCGCGCAGAGTGAGGAAGGCCGCGGTTCGGTGTTCACCCTGGAAATTCCCCTGGCCCTGCACCAGCAGACACAGCCTCCGTTGGCCCCACGCGCACAAACACGCAACAGCGACGGCGAAGGGCGCAATGTGCTGCTGGTCGAAGACAACCCGGTCAACCAGACAGTCATCGAAGCCATGTTGCGCAGCCTGGGCTTCAAGGTCAGCGTCGCGACTGACGGCGCGCAGGCGGTACGCAGTGCCGAGAGCCTGATTTTCGAAGCGATCCTGATGGATTGCCGCTTGCCGATCATCGATGGCTATGAAGCCACCCGGCAGATCCGCCAGTTGCCCGGTTGCACCGACCTGCCGATCATTGCCTTGACCGCCAATGCCTTGCAGGGCGATCGCGAAGCCTGCCTGTCGGCGGGAATGAACGATTACCTGGCCAAGCCATTCAAACGGACTGATCTGCAGCAAATTCTGCAACGTTGGGTGCAGTAGTACAGGCCTTTCGACCATCTGCGACTGGCGTGAAAGGCGAAAGTGCGGCAGTCTTAGGCACCTCGACAAGCCCGCAAAGGGGCTTGAATAATAATTTCAGTGCACAAGTGTACATTCATGTCCTTGTTGCTGTGACTTTCACCACAACGCAATAGTCTATGAGTAGGCTGCCGGTTCGAGGCATGAACGCTTCGATCGGCCGGGAAGATTTGCCCCACCTGCCGCATGGGACTATTGAGGAGCTCGCATGACCAAACAAAACGCCTTTACCCGGGAAGACCTGCTGCGCTGCAGTCGCGGTGAGCTGTTCGGCCCAGGTAACGCGCAACTGCCCGCCCCGAACATGCTGATGGTTGACCGCATCACCCTGATCAGCGAAGAAGGTGGCAAGTACGGCAAAGGTGAATTGGTCGCCGAGCTGGATATCACTCCGGACCTGTGGTTCTTTGCCTGCCATTTCGAAGGCGATCCGGTGATGCCGGGCTGCCTGGGCCTCGATGCCATGTGGCAACTGGTCGGCTTCTTCCTCGGCTGGCAAGGCCTGCCGGGCCGCGGCCGTGCGCTGGGTTCGGGCGAGGTGAAATTCTTCGGCCAGGTCCTGCCGACCGCCAAGAAAGTCACCTATAACATTCATATCAAGCGCGTCCTCAAGGGCAAGCTGAACCTGGCCATCGCCGACGGTTCGGTCACTGTCGACGGGCGCGAAATCTACACCGCCGAAGGCCTCCGGGTCGGCGTGTTCACCTCCACTGACAACTTCTAAGGGTTATCCGCATGCGCCGCGTCGTTATCACTGGTCTGGGCATCGTTTCTTGCCTGGGCAATGACAAAGAGACCGTCTCCGCTAACCTGCGTGCAAGCCGCCCTGGCATCCGGTTCAACCCGGAATATGCCGAAATGGGTCTGCGTAGCCAGGTTTCCGGCTCCATTGACCTCAACCTTGAAGAGCTGATCGATCGCAAGATCTATCGCTTCGTCGGCCACGCGGCAGCTTATGCCTACCTGGCCATGAAAGACGCCATCACCGATTCGGGCCTGACCGAAGAGCAGGTGTCCAACCCGCGTACCGGCCTGATCGCCGGTTCCGGTGGCGCATCGACCCTGAACCAGATGGAAGCGCTGGACATCCTGCGCGAAAAAGGCGTCAAGCGCGTCGGCCCATACCGCGTAACGCGGACCATGAGCAGCACCGTTTCCGCTTGCCTGGCCACTCCGTTCAAGATCAAGGGCCTGAACTACTCCATCGCTTCTGCCTGCGCCACCAGTGCTCACTGCATCGGTACCGCCATGGAACAGATCCAGATGGGCAAGCAGGACATCGTCTTCGCCGGTGGCGGTGAAGAAGAGCACTGGAGCCAGTCGTTCCTGTTCGACGCCATGGGCGCCCTGTCCAGCAAGCGCAACGACACTCCGGAAAAGGCCTCCCGTGCCTACGACGCCGACCGTGACGGTTTCGTCATCGCTGGCGGTGGCGGCATGGTCGTGGTTGAAGAGCTGGAACACGCTCTGGCCCGTGGCGCGAAGATCTACGCGGAAATCGTCGGCTACGGCGCGACTTCCGACGGCTACGACATGGTTGCCCCGAGCGGCGAAGGCGCGATCCGCTGCATGCAGCAGGCGCTGTCCACCGTCGACACTCCGATCGACTACCTGAACACCCACGGCACTTCGACCCCGGTCGGCGACGTCGCGGAAATGAAAGGTGTGCGTGAAGTGTTCGGCGACAAGGCTCCGGCCATCAGCTCCACCAAGAGCCTGTCGGGTCACTCCCTGGGCGCCGCCGGCGTTCACGAAGCGATCTACTGCATGCTGATGATGGAAGGCAACTTCATTGCCGGCTCCGCCAACATCGACGAGCTGGACCCTGAAGTGGCCGATCTGCCGGTGCTGACCAAGACCCGCGAAAACGCCACCATCAACACCGTGATGAGCAACAGCTTCGGTTTCGGTGGCACCAACGCCACGCTGGTACTGAAGCGCTGGGAAGGCAAGTAATTTCCCGCTGCTGAGCCGCACATGAAAACGCCCCGACTGGTTCGGGGCGTTTTTTTTGCCTTGAGAAAACCTCGAAGCAAACACAAAACCTGTGGGAGCTGGCTTGCCAGCGATGACGTCGGCACGGCCAACATCAGCGTCACCTGACCCATCGCTATCGCTGGCAAGCCAGCTCCCACAGGGACGGTGTTTTGCCCGCAGATTTTCGGCAGAAAGATGAAACGTTTGTCATGAAACTTACCACCCTGCGACCGAATGTCGCGTGCTAGACGGGCTACAGGACTTTATTCAAATCTGCAAAAGACTGTTGCCAAATCGAGGAGTTTACTTAGCAAGCTAACAAAACCTATAACAGAGGCCTGCACACGCCTTGCTGCAGATAACAGAGATTGGAGCTAGCAGATGACTGTAAAAGTAACTGAACGCGACGATTCACACATGTCCCATGAAGGCGTAGCCGCCGGTGTACGGATCTGGGATGTGCATCAACAAGACTTGCTGGTCGGCATGTTCCACAACGAAATCGATGCCCACAACTACAAGGCCGAACTGGAACTGCAAGAACAACAACGGGATTTACGATCCGCCTGATCCTGCCACAGCATTGAAAACGACAAACCCCGCCATGAGCGGGGTTTGTCGTTGTTGCTGCGGCTAACGGCTTACCACATCAAATCGTCAGGGATCTGGTAGGCCGCGTATGGATCGTCCTCGGTGCTGACCTCTTCGGTCTTCACGTTCATCTGCACGATGCGTTGCGGATCGCGCTCCTGAATCTTCAGCGCCGCTTCACGCGGGATCACTTCATAGCCGCCGGCGTGATGCACGATGGCCAGCGAACCGTTGCTGAGCTTGTTGCGCATCAGGGTGTTGACCGAGAGACGTTTGACCTTCTTGTCGTCGACGAAGTTGTAGTAGTCCTCGGTCGTCAACTTCGGCAGGCGCGTGGCTTCGATCAATTGCTTGATCTGCGCGACACGGGCCTTGGCCTCGGCCTTTTCCTGCTGCTGGCGGTTGAGTTCCTGGTCGCGCTTGACCTTCTCGGCCATGGCTTCCTGTGCCGCGCGCTGCTGCGAGTCATCCAGTTCGATCTGACCTTTGTGGGCCAGACGTTGTTGCTTCTGCTTGTCTTTGCTGACCTGCTTGGCCTGCTTCTGGTTGACCAGCCCTGCTTTGAGCAACTGGTCGCGAAGGGAAATGCTCATGGTGCTTATTACTCACTTAGGCCACTGCTCAACCGCAGCTGGGCAAATTCTTTTCCTGACGTTTGGCTTCGCCCCACAAGGCGTCCAACTCTTCGAGGGTGCAATCTTCCATGGGACGACGGGTGTCGCGCAATGCCTGTTCGATAAAACGAAAGCGTCGTTCAAACTTGCCATTGGCACCACGCAGCGCGGTTTCCGGGTCGACCTTGAGATGCCGCGCCAGATTGACCACGGAAAACAGCAGGTCGCCGATCTCGTCGGCCACGGCTTCGGGATCGTTTTCCGACATGGCTTCGAGGACCTCATCGAGCTCCTCACGCACTTTATCGAGCACCGGCAAGGCGTCCGGCCAGTCGAAGCCGACCTGCCCTGCGCGCTTTTGCAACTTGGCCGAACGGGACAACGCCGGCAGTGCGGCCGGAACATCATCGAGCAACGACAATTGTTCGGGTGCCGAAGATTTCTCCGCGCGCTCCTCGGCCTTGATCTCTTCCCAGCGCTGCTTGACCTGTTCCTCGCTCAGACGAGGGACATCCAGCGGTGCGTACAGGTCACCAGTGGGGAACACGTGGGGATGACGGCGGATCAGCTTGCGGGTGATGCTGTCGATCACGCCGGCGAACTCGAAGCGCCCCTCCTCCCGGGCCAACTGGCTGTAATACACCACCTGGAACAGCAGATCGCCCAGCTCACCCTGCACGTGATCGAAGTCGCCGCGTTCGATGGCGTCGGCAACTTCGTAGGCTTCTTCAAGGGTGTGCGGGACGATAGTGGCCCAGGTTTGCTTGATGTCCCACGGGCAACCGTACTGCGGGTCGCGCAGGCGGCTCATCAGGTGCAATAAATCTTCAAGGCTATACATCGATCAATTTCTGCCCGCTCTCTGTAGGAGCGAGCTCGCTCGCGAAGAACCTGAGGACGGCGCGTTTAACCAGGTTGCACGCGTCATCGTTAACGTCCATCGCGAGCAAGCTTGCTCCTACATGTCTTATGGTGTCCGGTTACGCCGGGTTTCGATGATGTTCGGCAACTGCGAAATCCGCCCCAGCAAGCGACCCAATGCATCCAGTCCCGGAATCTCGATGGTCAGGGACATCAACGCGGTGTTGTCCTCCTTGTTCGAGCGGGTATTGACCGCCAGCACGTTGATCCGCTCGTTGAGCAGCACCTGCGAAACGTCACGCAGCAGACCCGAACGGTCATAGGCACGGATAACGATGTCCACCGGATAGGTGAGCACCGGTACCGGCCCCCAACTGACCTGGATGATTCGCTCCGGCTCGCGCCCGGACAGTTGCAGCACCGAGGCGCAGTCCTGGCGGTGAATGCTGACGCCGCGGCCCTGGGTGATGTAACCGACGATTGCATCGCCCGGCAACGGCTGGCAGCAGCCAGCCATCTGGGTCATCAGGTTGCCTACACCCTGGATCTGGATATCGCCGCGCTTGCCCGGCTTGTAGCCGGTGGCTTTACGCGGAATCAGTTCCAGCTGTTCGTTGCCGCGTTCCGGCTCGACCAGTTGCTGCGCCAGGTTGACCAGTTGCGCCAGGCGCAAATCGCCGGCACCGAGGGCGGCGAACAGGTCTTCGGCGGTTTTCATGTTGGCCTTGTCGGCCAGCTTGTCGAAATCCACCACGGGCAGACCGAGGCGATTGAGCTCGCGCTCAAGCAGCGTTTTACCGGCCGCGACGTTCTGGTCACGAGCCTGCAACTTGAACCAATGAACGATCTTCGCCCGTGCCCGCGACGTCGTGACGTACCCAAGGTTCGGGTTCAGCCAGTCACGGCTCGGGGTACCGTGCTTGCTGGTGATGATCTCGACCTGTTCACCGGTTTGCAGGCTGTAGTTGAGCGGCACGATGCGCCCGTTGATCTTGGCGCCACGGCAGTTGTGACCGATTTCGGTGTGTACGCGGTAAGCGAAGTCCAGCGGCGTCGCGCCCTTCGGCAAGTCGATGGCGTGACCGTCCGGGGTGAAGATGTAGACCCGGTCAGGCTCGATATCGACCCGCAGCTGTTCCGCCAGGCCACCGATGTCGCCCAGCTCTTCGTGCCATTCGAGCACCTGACGCAGCCAGGAGATTTTCTCTTCGTAGTGATTGGAACCGGACTTGACGTCGGTGCCCTTGTAGCGCCAGTGCGCGCACACGCCTAGCTCGGCTTCCTCATGCATCGCGTGAGTGCGGATCTGCACTTCCAGCACCTTGCCCTCGGGCCCGATCACCGCTGTATGCAGCGAGCGATAGCCGTTTTCCTTGGGGTTGGCGATGTAGTCGTCAAACTCTTTCGGGATGTGTCGCCACAGGGTATGGACGATGCCAAGCGCGGTGTAGCAATCGCGCATTTCCGGCACCAGCACGCGAACCGCACGCACGTCGTAGATCTGGCTGAACTCCAGACCCTTGCGCTGCATTTTGCGCCAGATCGAATAGATGTGTTTAGCCCGGCCGCTGATGTCGGCATCGACGCCGGTGGCCTGCAATTCGTTTTTCAGCTGGCTCATCACGTCGCTGATGAAGCGCTCGCGATCCAGTCGCCGCTCATGCAGCAACTTGGCGATCTGCTTGTACTGGTCCGGCTCCAGGTAACGGAAGGACAAGTCCTCCAGCTCCCACTTGATGTGACCGATACCCAGGCGATGGGCCAATGGCGCATAGATGTCGAAGACTTCACGGGCCACGCGGTTGCGCTTTTCGTCGTCGGCGGTTTTCACCGCACGGATTGCGCAAGTGCGTTCGGCCAGCTTGATCAGGGCGACGCGAACGTCGTCGACCATGGCCACCAGCATCTTGCGCAGGTTTTCAACCTGGCCCTGGGTGCCCAGCACCAGGGATTTACGCGGGCTCAGGCTGTCGCTGATCGCGGCCATGCGCTGCACGCCGTCGATGAGCTTGGCCACCACCGGACCGAAGCGCTGGCTGACAGCCGGCAACTTGATCTGGCCTTCGCGCACGCCTCGATACAGGATCGCGGCGACCAAAGAGTCCTGATCCAGCTTGAGATCGGCGAGGATCTCGGCGATCTCAAGCCCGGTACGAAAAGTCGAGTTACCTTCCGACCACAGATTCTGTGCCGCATTGGCTTGTTGTTCGGCCTCGCGAGCATACTCGCAGGCCTCCTTCAAGGCTTCGCGATCCAGTGCCAGATCGACACTCACCGCGTGATCGAGCCAAGCCTCGAGATTGATACTGCCGTCGGTGTTGATCGGCTGGTGTGCTCTCACCTGTACCATCTTGCTTACCTTCCCTACGACGCAGATTCAATGCGTCAAATCGCTGACCTTCGTTGCCCGTGCACCCACGTCGGGCTGGTGCGCGGCTGCACGGGCGGGCCAGTCGGACCAGACGAGCATCCTAGCTCGCTTCAAATAACGCCATGGCCTCGACATGTGCCGTTTGAGGAAACATATCGAGAATCCCGGCACGTTTTAACCGGTAGCCCTGCTTGATCAATTCGACCGTGTCGCGCGCCAGAGTCGCCGGGTTGCACGACACGTACACCAACCGTTCGGCACCCAGGGTCTTGAGCTTGCGCACAACCTCGAAAGCACCGTCGCGCGGTGGGTCCAAGAGTACCGCACAAAAGCCTTCGGCGGCCCATTCAGCGTCCGTCAAAGGCTGGGATAAATCGGCCTGAAAAAACTTCGTGTTATGCAGATTATTGCTAACGGCATTCGCCGCTGCCCGGTCGACCATCACCTGTACGCCTTCCACCGCCACCACTTCGCGAGCGGCTTTGGCCAGCGGCAAGGCAAAGTTGCCCAGGCCACAGAACAGGTCGAGTACACGTTCATCCGCTGTCGGCTTCAGCCAGTCCAGCGCCTGAGCAACCATCGCTTCGTTGACGCCGGCGTTGACCTGGATGAAATCCCCGGGACGATACGCCAGTTCCAGATCCCACCGTTCAAGACGATAGCCCAACGACTGACCGGCCTCGACCGGCTGCGGTTCACCGTCGCCATGCAGCCACAACTGGGCTTCGTGGAACGCGCAGAAATCCTTGAGGATCGTCAGGTCGGCGTCGGACAACGGCGCCATGTGCCGCAGCAAAACCGCCAGCGTCGAACCGCTGAACAACTCCACATGCCCGAGTGCCTGAGGTTTGCTCAGGCGCCGCAACATCTCCGGCAGACGGCTCATGATCGGTTGCAAGGGCTGTACCAGCACCGGGCAATCATCGATGGCGACGATGTCCTGGCTGCCAGCGGCACGGAACCCGACTTCGAGTTTCTTCGCCTTCATGTCCCAGCGCACCGCCACACGGGCGCGACGTCGGTAAGCGAATTCCGCACCGCTCAAAGGCGCCGCCCACTCTTCGGGTTCGACGCCCGCGACCTTCGCCAACTGCTCGGCGAGCATGCGCTGTTTCAGGGCAAGTTGTTCGTTGTGCGGCAAATGCTGCACGCTGCAACCGCCGCAACGGCCGGCATGGGCGCACGGTGCCGGGCGGCGCAAATCGTTGGCCGTGAACACCCGTTCGGTCCGCGCCTCGACCACTTTGCCGTGGGCACCGAGCACCCGCGCCTCGATTTCTTCGCCGGCCAATGCGCCGATGACGAACCAGGTGCGACCTTCGAAAAACGCGATGCCGCGACCGTCATTGGCCAGGCGCTCGATGGTCAGGCGCTGCTTTTTGCCGGTCGGGATTTGCGGGGCCTTGCTGCCGCCGGTGGGCTGGAAGCGCAGGCCTCTTTCATGCTTGGCCATCAGTTGGGCGCATCGAAAATGCCGGTCGACAGGTATCGGTCGCCGCGGTCGCAAATGATCGCGACGATCACCGCGTTTTCAACTTCCCGGGACAGGCGCAGCATCGCTGCCACCGCACCGCCCGACGACACGCCGCAGAAGATGCCTTCCTCGCGAGCCAGGCGACGGGTCACGTCTTCGGCTTCGCTTTGGGCCATATCGACAATGCGGTCCACGCGATCGGCCTGGTAGATCTTCGGCAGGTATTCCTGGGGCCAGCGACGGATGCCCGGGATCGCCGAACCTTCCATGGGTTGCAGACCGATGATCTGCACGTTGTCGTTCTGCTCTTTCAAGTAGCGCGACACGCCCATGATGGTACCGGTGGTGCCCATGGAACTGACGAAATGGGTGATGGTGCCTTCGGTCTGGCGCCAGATTTCCGGGCCGGTGCCGGTGTAGTGCGCCTCGGGGTTGTCCCCGTTGGCGAACTGATCCAGCACCTTGCCGCGACCTTCGGCTTCCATTTTCTGCGCGAGGTCACGGGCACCTTCCATGCCCTGCTCCTGGCTGACCAGAATCAGCTCGGCGCCATAGGCCGTCATGGCCGCCTTGCGTTCGGCGCTGGAGTTGTCCGGCATGATCAGGATCATCTTGTAACCCTTGATCGCAGCGGCCATGGCCAGGGCGATCCCGGTGTTGCCCGAGGTCGCTTCGATCAGCGTATCGCCGGCGTGGATCTGCCCGCGCAGTTCGGCGCGGGTGATCATCGACAGCGCCGGACGGTCCTTGACCGAACCCGCCGGGTTGTTCCCTTCGAGCTTGAGCAATAGGGTATTGCTGGTGGCGCCGGGCAGGCGCTGCAAACGGACCAGCGGAGTGTTGCCGACGCAATCGGCGATGGTTGGGTACTGCAAGGTCATGGCGTATTCGCAATCCAGACTGCGGGGGCGACTATCATACCGGCAAACGTTCGCAGGCCATATCACGCAAAGTGTGGTGCTTATGGTTTATGGGAATAAGGGCGGATTCGGCGAGGAATGGGAGGGTCTGGTCGCAGCCTTCCGACCCGCCTTGAAAAACGCGGGGTAAGAAATCGCTGTCAGAAAACGCAATTTTCTGTAGGAAAATAGAATGAGTTCATCGGAAGTTTCCTGCACCTCATAAAGACATGCATGAACTAGTGCGCTCCCGAAGCAGCAGATAATCTTTTTCAATGCTCAGTCAAACAAGATGTCTGCCCGGGCATAGGCTGCCGGGCAACGCAGCAACTCGTTTACGATGCCTACGCCTTAAAGTTTTTCCAAGCTGGATTTATATCAAGGAAGAATACAAATGAAGACTTTACTTGCCCTACCCTTCGCCGCTCTGATGCTTGCGACCGGCCAAGTTTCTGCTGCATGCATTTACATTCAAAACACTTATAGCGGAATTGTGCCTGCCAACTCTGAGGTTATCGTACAAGGCCCTTTCACCATCACTGGCGCAAATGGATGCCGACAAGCAAATATCACTTCTACCATTACGGCCTTGGGAGTGGGCTCCCCTCCGGGCCTTGTAATTGAAAAACTGGATGGCTCAACCTGGAAGCACGTTGACGGAGGCAATCGCAGCACTGCTTCGACACTTGGGCCACTAGGTACATATAGGGTTCGTCATGTAAATGATAATAACGTGGCCAGAGGATATTCCGGCACTACGCGTTATGGTCGATAAACAGTAAGTCTGCCAATGCCCGCCTGCTCCATGGCGGGCATTGGCAGGTCAGGCTTGGATGCTGACCGAAAGGTCACTTTGAGCCGAGTTCGCAAAATAAGAGAGCGCTCCCAAGACATGGTTCGCTTGAATCAAGCCCTTGGTTATTCTATGAAAACCTTCCGCGTGCGTTTCACCATCCGCCAGCCTTTCTTCAAGCATCTGATTGAACATGGCTATTGCATTGAATTTAACATCCGTTCCCGTTGGACGACCAGTTTCATCATAGGCCCTCCTGCCGGAAGTAAAAAAATGCGCCACATCGTGGCCTAACAGGCCGTGCTCAAAAAGCAAAGACCCTGCCATTGCAAGTTCATAGGTACTGACTGACGTGAAATCATACCCCTTCAATGAGTTTTTCAGCTCTTCAAGTGAAAGCTTGCCATTTAGCTTTAGCGCATCAACGGCATCATCGACGTTCCCCTTTGTGTATCTGTTGGTTGTTTCGAGAGGATTCTTGACAAAATAGGCATCTGCCTTCATCGACAACGCCGGATAATTAACATTCATCAAACATCTCCTTGGCTTTTTTATTCTCAAGGTAGATATCGCCACCCAACTTTAAACCTTGAGAATTTTATCCAAAAAATGCCATGTGAAGATGTTGCGAATTGTCTCAAAACTACAATCTGAACATCGCCGGTTAAACCGGCGACGCATGAACCAACAACCGCATATTCATCCGCAACCCGCCCCCCGTGTTCTGCGCCCAAAGCTTTCCGCCCTGACGCTGCACCGCGTTCCTGGCGATGCTCAGACCCAGGCCAAACCCGCCGTCACCAGGTCGTGAGCCGTCGAGGCGCGTGAACGGCAGGAAGATCCGCTCTAGATCTGCTTCCTCGACACCGCCGCCCTGATCTTCCAGCCACAGGTGCCAGAAATCGCCATCACGCCGCCCGCCCAATTGGACAATGCCTTCGGCCGGCGAATGCCGAATTGCATTGCGCAGAATGTTTTCCAGTGCCTGGGCCAGGGTGTTGAGATGACCCCGCACCCAGCAGGATGCATCCACCGTGCATTGCAGCTGAGTATTGGGCCAGCCACTTTCATAGCAGGCATTCTCCGTGAGCATTTCCCACAGGGCCTGGATCTGGATCGCCTCGTCAGGCAACCGGGTACGTTCGGTGTCCAGCCATGCCAGTTGCAGCGTGTCTTCCACCAGGCGCTGCATGCCATCAACCTCACGGCCGATGCGTTCGCGCAATAACTCCAGTCCCTGCTCACTTTCACTGGCCACTCGCAGGCGACTCAAGGGCGTACGCAATTCGTGGGACAAGTCGCGCAGTAGTTGCTGCTGCAAGGCCACGGTGGTTTGCAGGCGTTCAGACATGTGATCGAAGGCCCTGCCCAACTCGCCCAGTTCATCCGATCGATTGGTGGTCCGGGTCGACAGCCGTACGCTCAGTTGATCGGCACGCCAGGCATTGGCCTGTTCACGCAGGCTGTTGAGCGGCACCACCAGCAAGCGGTACAGGCCGACGCACAGCAGCAAAGTGAACAACCCCGGAATCACGCCGTTGGTGATCACGCGCCAGAACACCCGGTAATGCCCCGGCACAAAACGCTTGGGCAGTTCGATCACCAGGCTGCCGGCGGACGGGTCTCCGGGAAAGGGTATGCGCATCCACGGCCGGCCTTTCTTGTGGATCGGCCAATCGAGGCCGCGCAAGAAAGTCAGGCGTTCGACTTCCTTGTCCGTCAGCGATCGGTTGCTCAGGGACTGCAAATCACCGCCGATGACACCGACCCAGCCGTTTTCCCGCTGATACATGCCTTGCAGCCAGTCATCGACACCCGCGCTCTGGCGCTGCTGCCACGCCTGTTCGGCTTCGGCGGCATAGCCTGTCAGGGTGCCGCGGGCTTCGTCCGAGAGGAACTGGTTGCGTTGCTCCATATAACGCCCCCAGGACCAACTGAGCCAGATCATCAACAAGCAGAACGCAACCAATAGGCAAGCAAGCTTCCAGAACAGCGAATGCCTGCCCGGCAAGTTACATTTCATCGGCGGCGCTCAGGATGTAACCCTTGCCCCATACCGTGCGCACTTCGCGCTCGGTGTAGCCAATGGCCTTGAGCTTGCGGCGGATCTGGCTGATGTGCATGTCCAGGCTGCGGTCATGGGTCGCGTAACCGCGCTGCAGCACCTGTTGATAAAGGAAGGCTTTACTCAATACTTCGTCGGCGCTGCGGTACAGCGTCTCCAGCAACCGATACTCGCTGCGGGTCAGGCCGCCGGCCTGTTCGCCATAAAAGACCTCGAAACTGTCGTCGTCGAAACGCAAGCTGTCCATCGAAGGGGCCGGCACTGCAAGTGCGGGTCGGCGGTCGAGGGCCACCCGCCGCAGAATGGCCTCGATGCGCACCCGCAACTCCATCATGCTGAAGGGCTTTGGCAGGTAATCATCGGCCCCCAGGCGAAAGCCGCTGATGCGATCGGCCTCGGCGCCGAGGGCCGACATCAGCAGCACCGGGGTGGAATGGCTCTGGCGCAATTGGGTCAGTACCGCCAGGCCGTCCATGCCCGGCAGCAGAATATCCATCAGCACCACATCGAAAGGTTGCCGCCGGGCAATGTCCAGGCCCTCCTGGCCGTTCTGGCACCAGGTCACCTGGAAGCCACTGCGGTCCAGGTGCTCATGGACGTAGGCGCCGAGCACAAGGTCGTCTTCGATGGACAGGATTCGGGGGAGGCCGGCAGTGATGGGAGTCATGATTATCTGCAAACAATTCTCAGTTGAGCCGATTATTCAAGATTGCCTCGCCATGGGCAACCCACGGTTTGTCCGTATCACCAACGAGCCACCCGGACCGACGAATGACGGCACCATTTTTACGAAGATTGCCCGCGAGCAAATCGCTACACTGCGCAAGTGACGCATGGCGGATGCACGTGCCGTTTTATAAATTGCGGGATGCGGGAGAGAGGCGTGCTCAAGAAACTGGGAATCAAAGGCCGCGTGCTGTTGCTGACCCTGTTGCCAACCAGCCTGATGGCGTTGGTGCTGGGGGGGTATTTTACCTGGATGCAACAGGCTGACCTGCAAACCCAACTCATGCAGCGCGGCGAAATGATCGCCGAGCAGTTGGCACCACTGGCGGCGCCAGCGATGGGCCATCAGGACAATGAACTGCTCGAACGCATCGCCACCCAGGCCCTGGAACAGACCGACGTGCGGGCCGTGACCTTTCTGGCTCCCGACCGCACGCTGCTGGCTCACGCCGGCCCGACCATGCTCAATCAGACGCCCTCCGGCACTGGCACGCAGTTGCTGCGCCGTAGTGGCAACGATGCAACCCGCTATCTGCTGCCGGTATTCGGCAAACACCGCAACCTCGCCGGGGACCTGATTCCCGAAGAAGCCGACCGCCTGCTCGGCTGGGTCGAACTTGAACTGTCCCATAACGGCATGCTGTTGCGCGGTTACCGCAGCCTGTTCGCCAGCCTGATGCTGATCAGTGCCGGGCTGATCGGTGCGGCACTGCTGGCCCTGCGCATGGGCCGCACGATCAATCGGCCACTGAGCCAGATCAAGCAGGCCGTGGCCCAACTCAAGGACGGTCATCTGGAAACCCGCTTGCCGCCCCTCGGCAGCCAGGAGCTGGACGAGCTGGCTTCGGGCATCAACCGCATGGCCGGCACCCTGCAAAATGCCCAGGAAGAATTGCAGCACAGCATCGACCAGGCCACCGAAGACGTACGCCAGAACCTGGAAACCATCGAGATCCAGAACATCGAGCTGGACCTGGCGCGCAAGGAAGCCCTGGAGGCGAGCCGGATCAAGTCCGAATTCCTGGCCAACATGAGCCATGAAATCCGCACGCCGCTCAATGGCATTCTCGGCTTCACCCACCTGCTGCAAAAAAGCGAGTTAACCCCACGCCAGCTCGACTACCTGGGCACCATCGAAAAATCCGCCGACAGCCTGCTGGGCATCATCAACGAGATTCTCGACTTTTCGAAAATCGAGGCCGGCAAGCTGGTGCTCGACCATATTCCATTCAACCTGCGCGATCTGCTGCAGGACACCCTGACCATCCTCGCCCCCGCCGCCCACGCCAAGCAGCTGGAACTGGTGAGCCTGGTGTACCGGGACACGCCGCTGTCACTGGTGGGCGACCCATTGCGGCTCAAGCAGATCCTGACGAACCTGGTGAGCAACGCGATCAAGTTCACTCGCGAAGGCACCATCGTCGCCCGTGCCATGCTCGAAGACGAGCACGAAGACACCGTGCAGTTGCGCATCAGCATTCAGGACACCGGCATCGGCCTGTCGAGCCAGGACGTGCGCGCCCTGTTCCAGGCCTTCAGCCAGGCCGACAACTCGCTGTCGCGGCAACCCGGCGGCACCGGTCTTGGCCTGGTGATTTCCAAGCGTCTGATCGAACAGATGGGCGGCGAGATCGGCGTCGACAGCACGCCGGGGGAAGGCTCGGAGTTCTGGATCAGCCTGAGCCTGCCGAAAACCCGCGACGATGCCGAAGACCTGCCCGCCGCACCCTTGCTCGGGCGCCGGGTGGCGGTGCTGGAAAACCACGAGTTGGCGCGGCAGGCGTTGCAACATCAACTGGAAGACTGCGGCCTCAGCACCACAGCATTCAATACCCTGGAAAGCCTGACCAATGGCGTTACCGCTGCCCACCAGACCGATCAGGCGATCGACCTCGCCGTGCTCGGCATCACCAGCAACGACATGCCCCCTGAGCGCCTCAACCAGTACATCTGGGACCTCGAGCATCTTGGTTGCAAAGTGCTGGTGCTGTGCCCGACCACGGAACAGACACTGTTCCATCTTTCCGTGCCCAACCCGCATAGCCAGCTCCAGGCAAAACCGGCCTGCACCCGCAAGCTGCGACGCTCCCTGTCTGACCTGGTCAGCCCGCGCCCGATGCGCAGCGAGCCGAGCGAACCGGTGTCCAGCCGTGCCCCGAAGGTGCTATGCGTCGACGACAACCCGGCCAACCTGATGCTGGTGCAGACCCTGCTCGAAGACATGGGCGCCAAGGTGCTCGCGGTGGACAGCGGTTATGCCGCCTTCAAAGCGGTGCAGAACGAGACATTCGACCTGGTGTTGATGGACGTGCAGATGCCCGGCATGGACGGCCGCCAGAGCACCGAGGCGATACGCCAATGGGAAAGCGAACGGCATTGCACGCCGCTGCCGATCGTAGCCCTCACCGCCCACGCCATGGCCAACGAAAAACGCGCGCTGCTGCAAAGCGGTATGGACGACTACCTGACCAAACCGATCAGCGAACGGCAATTGGCGCAGGTGGTGCTGAAGTGGAGCGGCCTGGCGCTGCGCAATCACAGCCCGGAGCGCTCCGGCGAAGGGCATGGCGGCGCCCATGACCTGTTGGTGCTCGACCACGAGGAAGGATTGCGCCTGGCTGCCGGCAAGGCTGATCTGGCTGCAGACATGCTGGCGATGCTGCTGGCATCCCTGGAGGCTGACCGCGAAGCCATCCGTCTTGCCCAGCAAAGCGATGACCACAACGCCCTGATCGAACGGGTCCATCGCCTGCATGGCGCGACACGTTACTGCGGCGTACCGCAATTGCGCGCGGCCTGCCAACGCAGCGAAACCCTGCTCAAGCAACAGGACCCGAAAGCCAGTGTTGCACTGGATGAGCTCGACCGGGCGATCAATCGCCTGGCAGCCCAGGCGCGCATGAATGCTTGATGCAGCGCAATCGCGCGGATTGAACATCAGCGCAAACTCTGCAGGATCGGGACAAAGGGGAAATCATGCGTACGATTCTTTTCAGCAGCCAGAACTACGACCGCGACAGTTTTCTCGCCGCCGGGCAACCGGCCGGCATCGAGTTGCACTTTCAGCCTGCACGCCTGAGCCTCGACACGGTGGCGCTCGCTCAGGGGTACGAAGCGGTCTGTGCGTTCATCAATGATGACCTCGGCGCCGCGGTGCTCGAACGCCTGGCCGCTGGAGGCACACGCCTGATCGCCTTGCGCTCGGCCGGTTACAACCACGTCGACTTGCCGACGGCAAAGCGCCTGGGCCTGGCCGTCGTGCGCGTCCCGGCCTATTCGCCCCACGCCGTGGCCGAACACGCGGTGGCGCTGATCCTCGCGCTCAACCGGTGCCTGCACCGCGCCTATAACCGCACCCGCGAAGGGGATTTCAGACTGCAGGGGCTGACCGGTTTCGACCTGGTAGGCAAGACAGTCGGCGTGGTCGGCACCGGGCAGATTGGCGCCACCTTCGCAAAGATCATGAACGGGTTTGGCTGCCGGCTGCTGGCCTTTGACCCCTACCCCAACCCGCAGGTCGAAGCCCTCGGTGCGCGCTACCTGAGCCTGCCGCAACTGTTGGCCGAATCACAGATCATCAGTCTGCACTGCCCGCTCAATGAACAGAGCAAGCACTTGATCAACCGTGAATCACTGGCACACATGCAACCGGGCGCGATGCTGATCAACACCGGGCGTGGTGGCCTGGTGGACACCCCCGCGCTGATCGACGCGTTGAAAGACGGGCGCCTGGGTTATCTGGGACTGGACGTGTATGAGGAAGAGGCGCAACTGTTCTTCGAGGACCGCTCCGACCTGCCGCTGCAAGACGATGTGCTGGCACGGCTACTCACCTTCCCCAACGTGATCGTCACCGCGCACCAGGCTTTTCTGACCCGCGAAGCGCTGGACGCGATTGCCGCCACCACGATACGCAACATTGCAGCCTGGGCGGCGGGCACAGCAGAAAATCAGGTCACGGGAGACTGAAACGGATCGAAGGTCATCTGCCTGCGCGATGCGGCGTGCAAGCCCGTGCTAGCATATCGCGCATATTTGGAGGACCCATGGTCGAACACGATTTCCGCTACAGCCTGATGAACCCGCAACACACCCTCACCGAATGCCGCGCCCTGGTGCCGGGGCGCTATCAGGTCACCGGCAACGGTGGCTCGATTCGCAACAACGACGTGCTGGTCGTGACCCTCAAGGGTGCCAGGGACTTGTCCATGCGCCTGACCGTCGAAACGGTTCGCCACCTGATCAACCCGCCCGGCCAATGGGTTGCGGTAGCCAGTGGCCCCGTGTTCGGCGAACTGGCGATCCACACCTGGCAAGTGAACTGCGACAGCTGCGCCAAAGAGCTGAGCTTCGAGTTCGCCGTCGATGCCAAACTGGGCAACAAGGCTGAAAAACCTGCCGCCACCGCGCGGATTGCCGAACTGGGCTGGACCACCATTGGCGAGAAACACCTGTGCCCGAAATGCCAGGAGCCTGCGTGATGAAACGCCTCGCTCTGACCGCTACGGTCGGCGCCAGCCTGCTGGGCTGCGCCGCCGAGCCGGTGCAACTTGAACACAATCGCAGCTACATCCTGGAGTGGATCGGCGAGCGGCCATTGATGGACTACAGCCACCTGACCATCACCCTCGGCGAAGACGGCCGGGCCTACGGCAATGGCGGCTGCAACCACTGGTTCGCGCCGTACACCCTTGATGGCGACAAACTGACCTTCGGCAAAATCGGCAGCACCCGCAAACTGTGCGCGCCGGCGCTGATGGAACAGGAAAAACGCTTCCTTTCTGCGCTGGAAAACGTCCAGCGCTGGGACGTTTCCCCAATCGAGCAGATCCGCTTCTGGCCAGCCGAAGGCAAGCCGCTGCGCTGGTGGCTCGAGGAGGGTTGATCGGAAACCTGCAGGAGCCGGCTTGCCGGCTCCTGCAAGCTCAATTCTTCGCCTGCAACGCCTCAAGCTTCGCCATCACTCCCGCCGCCGTCTGTTCACCCATCAACTGCTCACGCACCTTGCCCTTGTTATCGATGATGTACGTCACCGGCAGCGCCTCGCTACGTGGTAACTCGAACAATTCGGAAGGGTCCTGGGCCAGCACCGTGAACCTGATCCCCATTTTCTCGCTCGCGCCCTTCAGCTCTTGACCCTGGACGTTATCGAAGTTGACCCCGAACACTCCGATTTTCCTGTCCTTGAGCTGCTCGGCCAAGGTGTTCAATTCCGGGATTTCGGTACGGCAAGGCCCGCACCATTCTGCCCAATAATTGAGTACCAGCCATTTGCCGTCCAGTCTGTTGGAGGCGATCTTGTGGCCGTCCTGGTCGATACCATAGTCATTACCGCAGCCCCCCAGCATCAACGCTCCAATGATCGCCAATGCTGCTGCCAGTCGCCTTGCCATGTCGTGTTCCTTGTCAAAAATTGAATGCGCCTGCGACCCATCGCCTCTCACGGTTCTGGATTGCGCGCTGCACAGTTAGAATAGCCGCCACCTTACGCAAGATGCGACCCGCTCATGACCGATCTGACGCTTTATCACAACCCGCGCTGCTCGAAATCCCGCGGTGCGCTCGAACTGCTTGAAGCCCGTGGCCTGACCCCGACCGTGGTCCGCTACCTGGACACTCCGCTGGACGCCACGCAAATCCAGAGCCTGCTGGGCAAACTCGGGATCAGCGCCCGGCAACTGCTGCGCACCGGCGAGGACGAGTACAAAACCCTCGACCTGGCCAACAGCAGCCTGAGCGAAGCGCAATTGATTGCCGCCATCGCCGCCCACCCGAAACTGATGGAGCGGCCGATTCTCGAAGTCGGTGACAAAGCCATCATCGGCCGCCCACCGGAGCAGATCCTGGAACTGTTGCCATGAGTGCGCCCTACATTCTGGTTCTGTACTACAGCCGCAGCGGCTCGACCAACGAGATGGCCCGACAGATTGCCCGTGGCGTCGAACAGGCAGGGCTTGAGGCCCGCCTGCGCACGGTGCCGGCGATTTCCACCGAGTGCGAAGCCGTTTCGCCGGAGATTCCCGACGAAGGTGCGCTTTATGCCAGCCTCGACGACCTGAAGAACTGCGCCGGCCTGGCACTCGGCAGCCCGACACGCTTCGGCAACATGGCAGCACCGCTCAAGTACTTCCTCGACGGCACCAGCAACCTGTGGCTGACCGGCGCACTCGTGGGCAAACCGGCGGGTGTGTTCACCTCCACGGCGAGCCTGCATGGCGGTCAGGAGACGACCCTGCTGTCGATGATGCTGCCGTTGTTGCACCACGGCATGCTGATCACCGGCCTGCCGTACAGCGAATCGGCCCTGCTGGAAACCCAGGGCGGGGGCACACCATACGGCGCCAGCCACCACGCCGGTGCCGACGGCAAAAACGGCCTGGACGCGCACGAAGTGGCGCTGTGCCGCGCGTTGGGCATGCGCTTGGCCAATACTGCACAGAAACTGGAGGGCTGAGGGTGGCCAAGAAGCCGAAGATCCTGCCCGCCATTGAATGGCTTGAACCTCGTGTCCGGGCCATGCGCGTGATCAGTCTGTTGTGTTTTTTCGGTCTGGTGGGTCTGCTGTGCATCTACTACCTGGTTGTAGCCGATCTGCACGGCGCCCGGCCCTGGGTGATTCTGTTGATCGAGTTGGTGCCACTATTGATCCTGGCGCCGGGGATGATCCTCGGCAACCCTCGCGGGCATTCGTGGATGTGCTTTGTGGTAAACCTGTATTTCATCAAGGGAGCATTGGCTGCCTATGACCCGAACCGGCAAATTTTCGGTTTGCTGGAGATGGGCGCGAGCCTGGCGGTGTTTTGCTCGGCGCTGCTGTATGTGCGCTGGCGGTATCAGTTGAATCGCAAGCTGGCTGGCGAGGGCGAAATCTCCGTCGCCTGACAGACCGTTTTCGCGAGCAGGCTCGCTCCCACAGGGGATTTGTGAATGGCACAGATCCATTGTGGGAGCGAGCCTGCTCGCGAATGGGGCGACGCGGTCTTAATGGTTGACGGTATAAGCCAGCATCATCGAAATCTGGCTCATCGGCCGCCCGCCACTTTCCTCATGCCACTGGTTGAACACGTCCTGCACCAAAGCCAGGTCACGCAGACTGCTCGGCACCTTGTCGATGATGTCCTGCGCATTCAATGCCGCCACTACGTCATAGCTCGGTACAAAGGTGTCCTTGCCGATCATCCGCAAGAAGCGCGGGGCGGACAGCCCGCCCAACTGATGTCCGCGCTTTTTCAGGAAGGTCCAGAGCCCGACGATATCGGTCACCGGCCAGTCGGCGATCAGCGCGCCGAAGCTGCCCTTTTCATGGGCCACATCGAGCACGAACTGGGCATTGCGCGGCACGCTCTTGAGCTTGCCCAGGTGACGGATGATCCGCGTGTCCTGCATCAGGCGCTCAAGGTGCTCGGCACTCATCAGCACGACTTTTTCCGGGTCGAATCTGAAGAACACTTCTTCAAAGGCCGGCCACTTGGCATCCACCAGGCTGTGCTTGAGCCCGGCACGGAATACCCGTAGCGCCATCATCGAGAGGTAGCGATCGTCGCTGATCTTGCGCAGTTGCTCGGGAGTCTTGGGAACGGGCAGATGGGCTTGCAGTTCAGCCGCCGAACCGAAGCGGTTCAAGCAGTATTCGTTCAGCCACTTGTAGTCGCGCATGCCCTCTCCTGAGGAATAAAACGAAAAACCTGATGTGGGAGCGAGCCTGCTCGCGAAGGCGGTCTGTCATTCAATATTAATGTCGACTGGCAGGACGCATTCGCGAGCAGGCTCGCTCCCACAATGGTGTTTAAAGGTTTACGACATTGACGAAACGCGATGCGGCGCTTTCGTCGATCTTGAGGCTGGTGAAGTCGAACAGGTTGCGATCCGCCAGTTGCGACGGGATCACGTTCTGCAGGCTGCGGAAAATGCTCTCGGTACGGCCCGGGGTCTTGCGCTCCCAGTCCTGCAGCATTTCCTTGACCACCTGACGCTGCAGGTTTTCCTGGGAGCCGCAGAGGTTGCACGGAATGATCGGGAATTGCTTGAAGTCCGAGTAGGCCTGGATGTCTTTTTCGTTGCAGTAGGCCAGCGGACGGATCACCACGTTACGCCCATCGTCGGCGCGCAGCTTCGGTGGCATGGCCTTGAGCGAACCGTTGAAGAACATGTTCAGGAAGAACGTTTCGACGATGTCGTCGCGGTGGTGACCGAGGGCCATCTTGGTCGCGCCGATTTCATCGGCAAAGGTGTAGAGCGTGCCGCGACGCAGGCGCGAACACAGCGAGCAAGTGGTCTTGCCTTCCGGAATCAGCTCCTTGACCACCGAGTAAGTGTCTTTCTCGACGATGTGGTACTCGATACCCAGTTCTTTCAGGTAGGCCGGCAGCACGTGCTCCGGAAAGCCCGGCTGCTTCTGGTCCATGTTCACGGCCACGATCTCGAACTTGATCGGCGCGACCTTCTGCAAGTGCATCAGCACATCGAGCATGGTGTAGCTGTCCTTGCCACCGGACAGGCAGACCATGACCTTGTCGCCATCTTCAATCATGTTGAAATCGGCAACCGCCTCACCGGCCAGTCGGCGAAGGCGCTTTTGCAGTTTGTTCTGGTTGACCGTGAGAGTGCCCATGACGCGAAATCCGTGAGGTGTGACGAAAGGCGGGCATTTTACGCAAAAACACCTCAGGGGCGAAGTGCCCCCTATCCCCCTGTGGGAACGAGCCTGCTCCCGAAGTCGGTTTCAGCAGCCAACATCGTATTGTCTGACCTATCGCTTTCGCGAGCAGGCTCGCTCCCACAAAGATCCATTGACAGTCCCAGCGGCGATTAACAGAGGTGTTTACAGCGCGATTTGCTCTAAAGCCCCTACTCCTTCTGGGGAAACTCATCCCTATACTGCGACATAAGGTCTCATGAAAACTTCAGACCTGTGAGTTGCTTGGCCACATTGGCCCGTAGGCGCTCCACTGGGGGGCGACGGTAAAAAAGAGGAGTGACTGGCATGATCCATCACGTAGTGGGGCTCTTCACCCACCCTGACCAAGAATGGAAAGAGATCCGTGGCGACCAGGAGGAAAGCATCAGCCACATGTACCTGACCCATACACTGATCCTGGCGGCGATCCCCGCCGTGTCTGCCTTCATAGGCACCACACAGGTCGGCTGGGTCATCGGCAGTCGGGCTCCCGTGATGCTGACCGTGGAAAGCGCGATATGGATGACGATCATGTCGTACGTGGCGATGCTCGGTGGTGTTGCGGTAATGGGCGCATTCATTCACTGGATGGCCCGCACCTATGACGCCAACCCAAGCCTCGCCCGCTGCATTGCGTTTGCAACGTACACCGCTACACCGCTGTTCATCGGTGGCCTCGCCGCCCTGTACCCGCACCTGTGGCTGGGGATGATCGTCGGCACCGCAGCCATCTGCTACACGGTGTACTTGCTGTACGTGGGCTTACCGACATTCATGAACATTCCATCTGACGAGGGCTTTCTGTTTTCAAGTTCGGTGCTCGCCGTAGGCCTGGTGGTGCTGGTCGCCATCATGGCGTTCACCGTGATTGTCTGGGGACTCGGCGTGGGGCCGGTCTACACCAATTAGCCGCCCATCACTGATAATCAGAAACCAACGATACAGGCCGCCGCAAGGCGGCCTTTTGATTCTTCAGCAACGAGGAGGCACACGACCATTCGGCACCTTGGCGATTCGCAAGCCCGGAGGGTTGCGGCATACTCGACCGCTCTGGAGATCCATCAAGCATGCCCGAGCAACTCAATTCCCGCGTCGAAGACTGTTTCCAACTAGCCGAATCCTTTTTCAAACGACCTTTCAAACGCCCCGTGGTGAGCCTCAAGCTGCGTGGGCAAAAAGCCGGTGTCGCGCATTTGCACGAGAACCTGCTGCGCTTCAACCCGCAGCTGTATCGGGAAAACACCGAAGATTTCCTCAAGCAGACCGTAGCCCATGAAGTCGCCCACCTGATCGCCCACCAGTTGTTCGGCGACAGCATCCAGCCCCATGGCGAAGAGTGGCAATTGATCATGCGCGGCGTGTACGAACTGCCGCCCAACCGCTGCCACACCTATGACGTCAAACGCCGCAGCGTGACCCGCTACATCTACAAGTGCCCGTGCGCCGACAGCGACTTCCCGTTCTCGGCCCAGCGCCACAGCCTGGTGCGCCAGGGACGCAGGTATTTGTGTCGGCGGTGTCGCCATACGTTGGTGTTCAGTGGGGAGATGCGGGTCGAATAGCGGGACTCTCGGTGTTAGTACCGGACTCTTCGCGAACAGGCTCGCGATGGCGGCCTGACAGGCACTAGAGAATCACCTTGGCCCGCCGCAACTGCTCGATGCGCTCAATGCTGAACCCCAACTCCCCCAACACCTGATCCGTATGCTGCCCCAGCGCAGCGCCGATATACCGAGGCTCAGGCACCCCGCCTGAAAACTTCAGCGGGCACGCCATCTGCGCCTGGCTTGATCCGTCGCCCCGTGGCACTTGCGCCACCAATTCCCGTGCCTGCAACTGCGGATGACGCAGCGCTTCTCCCAGGCTCAACACTGGCTCGACACAAGCATCCAGCTCTGCGAACAGCGCGCACAACTCGGCAAAGTCATGCTTTTCGAATTCGACCTTCAGCACCTCTTTAAGCTGTTGCCGATGCGCCAATTGCGGTGACAGGCCGAGACCAGCCAGTTCCTCCAGCCCCAAGGCCGTACACAACTGTTTCATGAATGCCGGCTCCAGGCTGCCCACCGATAGCCAGCGCCCATCCCGGGAGCGGTAGTAATCGTAGAAGCTGCCGCCATTGAGCACCTGGTTTTCCGGCTCCGGTTCGACGCCACAGGCCAGATACCCGGCACCGGCCATCGCATTCAGGCTGAACGCGCAGTCGGTCATGCTGACATCCAGGTGCTGGCCCTGACCGGTTTGCTGCCGGGCAATGACCGCCGCCAGCAAGCCAATCACCCCGTGCAACGAGCCACCGGCGACATCCGCCACCTGCATGCCCAACGGCAGCGGCCCACTGTCGGCCCGGCCGGTGTAACTCGCCAGCCCGGACAAGGCCAGGTAGTTGATGTCATGGCCGGCGCGGTCCTTATAGGGGCCGGTCTGGCCGTAGCCGGTGATCGACACATAAATCAATTTTGGATTGATCGCCTTCAGGGCTTCGTAACCCAGGCCCAGACGCTCCATGACACCCGGGCGGAACTGCTCGAGCACAATGTCGTAATCCTGCAGCAACGACTTGATCACCTCCAGCGCCTCGGACTGCTTGAGGTCCAGGGCGAGGCTGCGCTTGTTGCGGTTGAGGTAGGCATGGCTGGCTGACACGCCTTGATCGTGAGGCGGCAACACCCGCAGCAGATCCATGCGGGTCGGTGATTCGATGCGCAGCACTTCGGCCCCCATGTCCGCCAGCAGCAACGAGGCGAACGGCCCCGGCAGCAGTGTCGAGAAATCCAGAACCTTGAGTGATGCCAGTGGACCGAGCATGAGCGTTCTCCCTTGACGATGCACCCAGCCTAGGCAGCCGTTGGCATTGCAGCAATCACCTTATGTGCCATGTGCAGTGACCGTTGCGCTCAAACACCAGGCATGAAAAAACCCGCCAAAGCGGGTTTTTTCATAGCGACAAGGCTTACTTGGCGTTCGTCGGGGTTGCCCCTTCGACGTGGCCCAAAACATCGTCTTTAGGCTCTTCGGCAATGCCGCGACCGCCCGAAGCCAGCTCGGCTTGCAGCACATCGGTGTCCAGTTCCTTGACCCACTTGGCCACAACGATGGTGGCCACAGCGTTACCGACCAGGTTGGTCAGGGCACGGGCTTCGGACATGAAACGGTCGATGCCGAGGATCAGCGCCAAGCCGGCAACCGGCAGGTGGCCCACGGCGGACAAGGTTGCCGCCAGTACGATGAAGCCGCTACCGGTCACGCCCGCAGCGCCCTTGGACGACAGCAGCAACACCACCAGCAGGGTAATCTGGTGCGTGATGTCCATATGGGAATCGGTGGCCTGGGCAATGAATACCGCGGCCATGGTCAGGTAGATGGCGGTACCGTCGAGGTTGAACGAGTAGCCGGTCGGGATCACCAGACCCACGACTGATTTCTTCGCACCCAGACGTTCCATCTTGATCAGCATGCGTGGCAGCACCGACTCCGACGACGAAGTACCCAGCACGATCAGCAGTTCCTCACGGATGTAGCGGATCATTTTCAGCACGCTGAAACCGTGCAGGCGGGCAATCGAACCCAGCACGACCAGGATGAACAGCAGGCACGTGATGTAGAAACACGCCATCAACTGGCCCAGTTGCACCAGCGAGCCGACGCCGTAGGCACCGATGGTGAACGCCATGGCACCGAAGGCACCGATTGGCGCAAGCTTCATGATCATGTTGATGATGTTGAACATCACGTGGGCGAAACGATCGATGAAGTCCAGCAGCGGCTTGCCGTAGTCACCCAGGCGATGCAGGGCAAAACCGAAGATCACCGAGAACATCAGCACTTGCAGGATGTCGCCGGTGGCGAAGGCGCCGAAGATGGTGGTCGGGATCACGTTCAGCAGGAAGCCGACAACGCTTTGGTCAGCGCCGGCTGCAACATAGGCGGCCACCTTGGAGGCATCAAGGGTGGCGACATCGATGTGCATGCCATTGCCTGGCTGCACGATGTTGACCACGACCAGGCCGACCAGCAGGGCAATGGTCGAAACGATCTCGAAGTACAGCAGCGCATAACCACCGGTCTTGCCGACCGACTTCATGTTCTGCATGCCGGCGATACCGCTGACAACGGTACAGAAGATGATCGGCGCGATGATCATTTTGATCAGCTTGATGAACCCGTCACCCAACGGTTTCACGGCCACACCGACCTGTGGATAGTAGTGACCGAGTGCGATACCGATGACAATTGCAACGATCACCTGGAAATACAGGGATTTGTACAGTGGCTGACGAGTCGTCATTGCAAAGTTCCTCAAGGGTGCCCGGTGACAACATCCATCTGTTGCCCGCAACACCGCAATTGCGAACCCTCCTGCACTGGAGGGATTTGTTTTTTCGAGCTGCGCAACGGCAGGCATCTACATGTTGTATCGCAAGGCCCGTGCCACCTTGCGCAAAATCCCTGCGAGCCTTTTGATATCAAGGGTCGCAGCGAATTCCCTGTCACCGGACGGTTACAATCATGTGGCGGATTTCCGCCCTTCCATTAAAAGTCGTCCTGCAATTTGGCGGATATCCGCCCTGTTCACGCCCGCAGTGCGCAGCTACCATCCGTCGTTCAACGGTCAGAACTGCTGCCATGCGCGAACGCACCATTGCCAGTCATTTCGCCCGCGCCGTCCTTGGTGGTGCGCGTCGGCACGGCTACGACTATTCGGGCCTGCTACAGCAACTGGGGATCAGCCCCGAGTTGCTGGACGAGCCCCGGGCGCGCATCGCTCCAGAGCAATTCACCCAATTGATTCAGGCCTTGTGGCTGGCACTGGACGACGAGTACCTGGGGTTCGGGCAAGCCCCCAGCAGGCCGGGCAGCTTCGCGATGATGTGCCATGCCGTGATTCACTGCCGCAGCCTGGATAAGGCACTCAACCGCGGCTTATTGTTTTATAGCCTATTCCCCGGAGCTCCGCGTTTGACCCTGAGCCGCGAAGATGAATGGGTCCGCCTGAGCCTCGATGACTCGCAACTGTGGGACCCGGATCATTTTCTCAGCGAAAGCCTGCTGGTGATCTGGCACCGTTTCGGCAGTTGGCTGATCGGCCAGCGCATTCGCCTGGAACAGGCCGCGTTCAGCTTCCCCCGGCCGGAACACGGCGCCGAGTACGACCTGCTGTTTTCCTGTCCGCTCGAGTTTTCCAGCCCCCAGAGCAGCCTGTTGTTTCACAGCCGCTACCTGGCCATGCCGCTATTGCAGGATGAACGCACGCTCAAGCATTTCCTCGAGCGTTCCCCCGCCGACCTGCTCTCGCGCCCGGACGATGGCGACAGCTTGAGCAGTCGCTTGCGCCGCTTGCTCAGTCGCGACAGTTCACGCTGGCCCGACCTGGAAACAGTGGCTGCGCAGTTGCACATCAGTCCGCAGACCTTGCGCCGGCATTTGCGGGAAGAGGGATCGAGCTTTCAGGAATTGAAGGACCAGATGCGCCGGGACATCGCGATTTATCACCTGGGCCGCGCTGACCTGTCGTTGCAACAGATCGCCGAGCAGCTGGGGTTTTCCGAGCCGTCGGCGTTCCACCGGGCGTTCAAGAAGTGGACGGGGCTGACGCCGGGGGCTTATCGGGCGCAGGAGTGCTGAGGTTCAAGAGCGATTTTATCTGGTGTGTTCACCGGCCCCTTCGCGGGCAAGCCCGCTCCCACAGGGATTCACTGCGTCCACAGCAATTGTGTGCGACCCCGATCATTGTGGGAGCGGGCTTGCCCGCGAAGAGGCCCGAAAGAGCACGACCAAACTCAAGGTCATACCACCGGGAAGTGAATCCGGAACGCCGCCCCGCCCATCGGAGAGTCATCCAGGGTCAGCTTGGCGCTGTAGCTCTCGATGATGTCCTTGACCACCGCAAGACCGATGCCCTGCCCCGGGTGCTGACGGTCCAGGCGCTCGCCGCGCTCGAGAATCCGTGCGCGCTGATCCGGTGGTACGCCGGGGCCGTCGTCCTCGACACACAACTCGATGCCGCCGAGGGTTTCACGCACGCTAATGCGTACTTCACCGAGGCACAGGCGATAGGCGTTTTCCAGCAGGTTGCCCATCATCTCCAATAGAGCGCCCTGCTCGATCGGTACATAGCACGGGTCGGGCAGGTCGAACGCGACGTGCACGCGCTTGTCGCGATAGACCTTGTCGAGCGTGTCGCACAGGCTTTTCAGCACCGGATGCAAACGCACCTGGTGACGTACCAGACCGCTTTTGCGCAGGCTGGCGCGCTGCAACTGGTAGCTGATCTGCTGGCTCATGCGTTCGATCTGGGTTTGCAGAACCCAGGCCTGATCGCGATCCTCCGGACGCTGGGCCATGTCTTCGCTGACGCCTTGCAACACCGCCAGGGGCGTTTTCAGGCTATGGGCCAGGTCATCGAGGGAATCACGGTAGCGGCTGCGCTGCTCACGCTCACTGTGCAGCAAACGGTTGAGAGAACCGGTGAGGCGCAGCAATTCCCGGGGATGTTCCTCGCTGAGGCTTTCGCGGGTGCCACCTTCGATCTGGTCCAGTTCCTGGCTCAAGCGCCGCAATGCCTGCAATCCCCAGGTCAGACCGATCCACAGTAGCGCCAGCAGCACCAGCAATGCCGCGCCAAAGCCCAGATAGAGATTTTCCCGCAGGCCTTCGAGGGTCAGTTCGTACTCGCGAACCGGCTGCAGCGCCACGATGCTGAAGGCGGCACTTTTGCCGCCGAGCAACTTGACCTCGACGTCGTAGACGAAGAACTCCTGGCCATTTTCTTCGCGGATCCGCGCAAACTCGTTGCCACGTCCGTCGTAGCGCGGCTTGTAATTGATGGGTTCTTCCCGGGTCGCCTTCGAACGCCAGACCAGATGCCCCTCACGGTCATAAATGTAGCCAAGCAATCGGCTGTCGGTGAGGTTGAAGCGTTCGTCGGGCAGTTGCGCCGGCATCTGCAGGCTGTTGTTCTCCACTCGGGCGGCAGAAATCAATGTGGTCACGTCCGAGGCCAGACGCTGCTCGATGGAGTCCTGCAACGCCAGGCTGAAGGCCCCTTGCATCGCCGGCAACAACGCCAGCATGAACAACACCGCCAACAGCGTGGCGGCGAGCATCAAGCGGATGCGCAGCGAACGGATCAAGTGCAACGCTCATTGAACAGGTAGCCCAGGCCGCGCACAGTGTCGATCGGCTTGAATCCGCCCGGCCCCTCCAGTTTGCGGCGCAGACGCCCGACCAGCACCTCGATCACATTCGGATCACGCTCGTCGTCATCCGGATAGAGCTGCTCCATCAAGCGGTCCTTGGGCACCACTTGCTGATGGTGACGCATCAGGTATTCGAGAATGCGGTACTCATATGCAGTCAGTGCCAACGGCTGTTCATCGAGGGTCGCCTGCTTGCGGTTCAGGTCCAACAGCAACGGACCAGCAACGATGGTCGACTGGGTAAAGCCGCTGGAGCGGCGCAGCAAGGCATTCAGGCGAGCCTCCAGCTCTTCGAACTGAAACGGCTTGACCACGTAATCGTCGGCACCGGCGGCCAGGCCCTCGACCTTGTCCTGCCAATTGCCTCGTGCGGTGAGGATCAGGATCGGGAAGGTCTTGCCGCTTGAGCGCAACTGCCGGATCAGGTCGAGCCCGCTCATGCCCGGCAGACCGAGGTCGATCACCGCCAGGTCAAAGTTGAACTGCGCGGTCTGGTACAACGCCTCCTCGGCGTTGGCTACCGACTCGACCACATGGCCGCTCTCCGTCAGGCGGGTTTTCAAGTGATGACGCAGCAGCGCTTCATCTTCGACGACCAGCAGTTTCATAACGCTCTCCCGGGCAAATCAACATCTCCAGAGGCGCAACGTCGCACCTCGATAGCTAACATGGCAACGCCGGATCAGCCCCTCGGGTTGATCCGGCGCAAGCCGCTCACGAAACGCTTGTCAGAAAGCGTAGTTGGCGGACAGGTACGTCTGGGCGCTGCTGGTCAGGTCCAGCGAACCCTGCTTGCTGCCACCACGCTCACTCATCTCGGTGCTGGCGTTGCTGCGCAGGTAACGGTAACCCAGTTCAACCGAGGTGTTCTGCGAAACCTGTTGCAGCACACCCGCCTGGCCACCGATGGCGTAGCCGATATCACTGTCGCGGCTGAAGCCTGGCGACTCCTGAGTCATTTTGGTCAGGCCGGCCGTCGCACCACCGAACAGCCTGGTGCTACCGCCCACCGGGTAAAACAGATCGTAGCTGCCCAGAAGGTTTTCCTGACGCAGTTTAATGCCGTTGTGCGAGCCCGACACATTGTCGTAAGTGGCGTAGTACCGGCCCTTGGTGTTTTGCTGGCCCAGACGAACACCCCAGGTGGTGTCCTTGCCGATCACGCCATCGGCGTTCGGGTGGTTGAGGTTGTCATTCAGGGCGTGGGATTTTTTGACCTTGTCGCTGGTCTGTCCAAGAATAAGGCTGGCGAAGTTGTCGTCGGACGCGAAGGCTGCGGTGCTTGCGCCCAGAACTGTGAATGCCAGAAGCAGTTTTTTGAATCCAGTCATTGGGAGTGTCCTCATGTGCCGTTTGTTTTTCGGGTACGGGGCAAGGTTACGCACCGAGCCCTGAACTCCCCCTGAACGCACTCTGAACCCGGGCTGAACCGCCCCTCCCGAATGTTTCGACACTTTTCAAGAGGAGTTCCGACCATGCGCATGTTCTTCGCCGCCCTCCTGCTGGCCATGAGCGGGCTCAGCCAGGCCGCCATCCAGACCCGGGAAATCCCTTACCAAAGTGCCGATGGCACGAAAATGATTGGCTACTACGCCTACGACGATGCCCTCAAAGGGCCGCGCCCCGGAGTCGTGGTGGTGCATGAGTTCTGGGGCCTGAACGATTACGCCAAGCGGCGTGCCCGGGATCTCGCCGGCCTGGGCTACAGCGCCCTGGCCATCGACATGTACGGTGACGGCAAAAATACCGAGCACCCCAAAGACGCCATGGCCTTCATGCAAGCCGTGGCAAAAGACAGTGCCGTGTCGAGCGCGAGGTTCAAGGCCGGGCTCGACCTGCTCAAGCAACAACCGCAGACCGATCCGCATAAAATCGCCGCCATCGGCTACTGCTTCGGTGGTGGTGTGGTGCTCAATGCCGCAAGACAGGGCGTGCCATTGGCAGGCGTGGTGAGTTTCCATGGCGCGCTGGCCACCAATACGCCGGCAACACCAGGCAGCGTCAAGGCGAAGATCCTTGTGGAACACGGGGCGCTGGACAGCATCGTCACCCCGGAAAACATCACGGCGTTCAAGAGCGAGATGGACAAGGCCGGTGCCGACTACAGATTCGTCAGCCTCGACGGCGCCAGGCACGGCTTCACCAACCCGGATGCCGATCGATTGGGCCATGGCGATCATGGCGGGCCGGACATTGGTTATAACAAAGCTGCGGATGAAAAGTCCTGGGCGGACATGCAGGCCTTCTTCAAAAGGATCTTTGGTTAACCCTGATATATGTGGCGAGGGGGCAAGCCCCTCGCCACAAAAGCCGTCTGCCACTACCCAGCCCCAGGGCAACCCGGCAAAATGCCCGGCATGAACTCCACTCCTGCCCTGCCCGTCTGCTGCACCCCCCTCGATGACCATTGGCCGCTGCCGTTTGTGCTGCCCGATACGGTTCTGGTGAGCACTCATTTCGATAGCACCCGGCTGGCAATCGATGATTTTCAGCGCAGCGCTGTGGAGGCGCCGGCGAGCATTCAGCGCTCTGTCGCCAAACGTCAGGCGGAGTTTCTCGCCGGGCGGGTGTGCGCCCGGGCCGCGTTACAGCGGCTCGAAGGCTTGGGTTTCATTCCGGCCATCGGCGAAGACCGGGCACCAGTCTGGCCTGCCCATATCACCGGTTCGATCACCCATAGCACTGGCCGGGCTGCGGCGATTGTCGCGAACAAAAGCCATTGGCGCGGCCTGGGCATGGATCTGGAAAACCTGCTCAATGCCGATCGGGCCGAACGCCTGGCCGGGGAGATCCTCAATCCGCCGGAGCTGCAGCGCATGGCGGCCGCTCATCACGATCAGCGGGCGTTGCTGGTCACCCTGACCTTCTCGGTCAAGGAAAGCCTGTTCAAGGCGCTCTATCCGATCGTTCAGCAGCGTTTTTATTTCGAACACGCCGAAGTGCTGGAGTGGCGTGAGTCGGGTGAGGTTAAGTTGCGACTGCTCACGGACCTGTCCTGCGAATGGCGCAACGGCACCGAGCTGGATGCGCAGTTCGGGGTCAAGGATGGGCAGTTGTTGAGTCTGGTCAGCATAAAGGCCTGAAGTCTTTGGCGTCTGTCAGGCCGCCAACGCGAGCAGGCTCGCTCCTACACCGGATCCGCGTCGCTACCAAAAATCCCTGTGGGAGCGAGCCTGCTCGCGATGGGGCCCTATAAAACGACACAAGACTCAGCGCTTCTCCTGATTCCTCGGCCAACTCAGGCTGAAACACGCCCCACCCAGGCTTTTGCTCTTGCCGATCAACGCCCGCCCGTCATGCCAATGGATGATGCGTCGCACAATGGACAGGCCTAACCCATGGCCTCCAGAAGCACGGGTGCGGCTGTCATCGAGACGCAGGAACGGCGTAAAGATCTTCTCCCAGGCCGACTCCGGCACCCCCGGCCCGTCATCCTCGATATCCACCCGGCATCGCTGCTGCCCCACCTGATAGCTGATGGTCACCCGTGATTGCGCATGGCGCATGGCATTGCTCACCAGATTCTGGATCGCCCGATGCAGATAACGCGGCTCGGCCTCGACCCAGGCGTCGTCGTTATCGGCCGCCGACAGGCACAACCCGCGCTGTACCGTGACGTCGGCGCGCAACGGCGCCAGTTCTTCAATCACTTGGTTGACCAAGGCATCCAGGTCGATCCGCTGAAAGTTCAATGCCGGAGAACCCTGTTCGAGCCGTGCGTAGGTCAGCATCTCGTCGACCAGCCGGTCAAGGTCCTCGATGTCGTGGTCCATGCCCTGGCAGTATTTTTCCAGGGCTTGCGGTGTGGTGGCCGAGCCGATCATCTCCAGGCCAAAGCGCAGGCGCGCTACCGGCGTGCGCAATTCGTGGGACACCGCGCGCACCAGTTCACGCTGGATCGCCAGCAACTGTTGCAAGTGCTCGGCCATGCCATTGAAGGCCGAGGCCAGGCGCCCCACGGAATCCGCGCCGCGCGCCGGCACCCGGGTTTCCAGGCTGCCCTTGGCGATGCGCGTGGCCGCGGCCTCCAGGCCACGCAAGCGGCGCTCGAGCTGACGCACCAGCAGATAAACGATCAAGCCGATCAGCGTCAGGCCCAGCGCGGCGATCAGCACCAGCCATTCCGGGGGATAAGGATTCATCTGGTACAACGGACCGATTTCCAGGACCCACGGCGTGCCGACCATGCCGGCAAACACCCGGATCGAATCGCCCCCCTTGCCCAGCGCCATCACCGTGTCGCCCTCGGACACTCGGCGGCTCTGGTCTTCGTCCATGTCCGCCTCGTCAACCGTGACCAGGCGCAGGTCGAAGCCAAAGCCCTTGCTTTCCTTCAATTGCGCCAGGCGCAAGGGCTGGTCGGCTACCGGAGTCCGCACCAGTTCATCGGTCAACAGGTAGATGGTCGCCCGGGCCAGTTGTTCGCTGATCTGCTGCACTTCCCCGGTGAGCATCAACTGCTCCTTGTCGCTGACCAGCTTGTACACCTTCGCCGCGTGCGGCCCGGTCTGCTCCACCAATGCCTGGCCACGCAGCACACGAGTGCGCTGGGTCAGGTCGAGGTCAGTCTCGGTAAAGGTTTTCAGCGCCAGCGGAATGCCCAGCAGCCGCTCCCACACCAGCAAGGCCCGGTGGCGCTCGGTCTGGTTCATCGGTTGCAGGTTGTCGGCCATCAGCGAAAACGTGCCGTGGGCCAGGCGCTCGCGGTATTGCTCGCTGCGCACCTGATTGAGCAGGTGCAACGCCAGCACACCGAGCACCGCCACCAGAATCAGCGCGGCACACATGCCGCCATAGATGCGCAGGAAGATCGAGTTCACAGGGTCTGGTCTACGCAAGCCTCGGGAACGAACAGATAGCCTTTGCTGCGCACAGTCTTGATCAACCGTGGATGCTCAGGATCATCGCCGATCTTCGGGCGGATGCGCGAGATGCGCACATCGATGGAGCGGTCCTGACCGTCATAGCCGATGCCCCGCAGGGCGGTAAAGATCTCTTCCCGGGAGAGGATGCGCCCGGCATTGGCCACCAATAGCCAGAGCAAGTCGAATTCGGCGCTGGTCAGTTCGATGCCGTTGCCCTGCAACCAGGCTTCGCGTAAAGCGTTGTCGACCATCAGCGGGCCGAACTGCAGTCGCCGCTGTTTTTCCGGGGCGGCTTCGGGCGTTTCACTGCGACGCAACAAGGCCTGGATGCGCGCCAACAGCAGACGCGGACGTACCGGTTTGCACACGTAGTCGTCAGCCCCCAGGTCCAGGCCGAGAATCTGGTCAGTGTCATCGGTGCGGGCCGTGAGCATCAGGATCGGCCCGTCATATCGGGCGCGGACCTTGCGGCAAATGCTCAGGCCATCTTCACCGGGGAGCATCAGGTCGAGGATCACCAGGTCCGGTTGTTCCTTGATGATGCGGTTCGCAGCGAGTGCACCGTCGCCTTCGATCGATACACGCAGGCCATTGGCTTCCAGGTAATCGCGGGTCAGTTCGGCCAGTCGCTGGTCGTCCTCCACAATCAATACCTGCCAGGCTTCTTGCTCCACGGGTGACCTCTGCTTGCCAAAAACACTAATAAGGAAGGATCCACCCGTCTTTTTGTAATGATTCGGGGGGACTAATATGTATACACGCTGGGCCGATTGTATAAACGCCGCCCGTCGAGAACACAAGCGGGTAAATGCGTTCGGACAACAGGGTTTTTTGTGATAGGGTTCGCGCCCTTAAAAATCCGAACGAGCGTTTTCGATCGTAGAAAATCGCTGAAAAAAGGTCCGGTCCAGCAGCGTCGCGGCCTACACGCCGGTTCCCTCTTTCACACACAATTTACGCACAGGTTTATCCACAGGTAGTACGTTGCAATCCCCCCCTAAAACGCATTATCTTGTAGCCCGGCGCTAAAAAAACCCTAGATATAGGGTTTTGCGCAAAAAACCAAACACAAACCAGACACCAATTTCAAGCGCTATTATTGCCTCTGTCCGGTTGAACCAAACGTATTTTCGAAAGACCAAACCGCGCGTGCGGATGGCTACCGTATTTCGGCCCCGAGTGGTGAAAACGGTACGGGTGTTGCAGTCCCGACTGTCACCTGCAATGGATCCCGGTTTCAGGCCCAAGGCGTGAAACCAAAGACTTCGGCATGGAAGCGGCGCCCGATAAAGCCCCTTCCTACTGTCCCGAAGTTGTTATGCCCGGCGCTCGCCGGTTGTAGTGCTTCAGGACGGAACGGTGGGCACCGTGATGGTGCCCAAACAAACATAGAGAATGTGGAGACACTCCCCCATGCAAACCGACACAACTCGCGAGAACCCGCAGGGCACCTTGCCGCCGGCCGCTGATTCGAATTCGGATCTGTCCGCCACCGCGCCTGGCCAACTGCGCGTGATCAAGCGTAACGGCACTGTCGTTCCCTACACCGATGACAAAATCACCGTCGCCATCACCAAAGCGTTTCTCGCAGTTGAGGGCGGCACCGCTGCCGCCTCGTCGCGAATCCACGACACCGTTGCCCGCCTGACCGAACAGGTCACCGCGACCTTCAAGCGTCGCATGCCGTCGGGCGGCACCATCCACATCGAAGAAATCCAGGACCAGGTCGAACTGGCCCTGATGCGTGCCGGCGAACAGAAAGTCGCTCGCGACTACGTGATCTACCGTGATGCCCGCTCCAAGGAACGTGCCGTGCGTGCGCCGGCCGAGGAAGCGGTCAACAACGCTCACCCGTCGATCCGCATCACCCGTGCCGACGGCAGCCTGGCGCCGCTGGACATGGGCCGCCTGAACACCATCGTCACCGAAGCCTGCGAAGGCCTGGAAGAAGTCGACGGCGACCTGATCCAGCGCGAAACCCTGAAGAACCTGTACGACGGCGTGGCCCTGAACGACGTCAACACCGCCCTGGTGATGACTGCCCGTACCCTGGTTGAACGCGAGCCGAACTACTCGTTCGTGACCGCGCGCCTGCTGATGGACACCCTGCGTGCCGAAGGCCTGGGCTTCCTCGGTGTGGCCGAAAGCGCCACTCACCACGAAATGGCCGACCTGTATGCGAAGGCGCTGCCGGCGTACATCGCCAAAGGTATCGAGTTCGAACTGCTGAACCCTGTGCTGGCCTCCTTCGACCTGGAAAAACTGGGCAAGGCGATCAACCACGAGCGCGACCAGCAATTCACCTACCTGGGCCTGCAAACCCTGTACGACCGTTACTTCATCCACAAGGATGGCGTGCGTTTCGAACTGCCGCAGATCTTCTTCATGCGCGTGGCCATGGGCCTGGCGATCGAAGAGAAGCACAAAGAAGCCCGTGCGATCGAGTTCTACAACCTGCTGTCGTCCTTCGACTACATGGCTTCGACTCCGACCCTGTTCAACGCCGGTACCCTGCGTCCACAGCTGTCGAGCTGCTACCTGACCACCGTGCCGGATGACCTGTCGGGCATCTACCACGCGATCCACGACAACGCCATGCTGTCGAAATTCGCTGGTGGCCTGGGCAACGACTGGACGCCGGTTCGTGCGCTGGGTTCGTACATCAAGGGCACCAACGGCAAATCCCAGGGCGTCGTGCCGTTCCTGAAAGTCGTCAACGACACCGCCGTTGCCGTTAACCAGGGTGGCAAGCGCAAAGGCGCTGTGTGCGCCTACCTGGAAACCTGGCACATGGACATCGAAGAGTTCATCGAGCTGCGCAAGAACACCGGTGATGACCGTCGTCGTACCCACGACATGAACACCGCCAACTGGATCCCTGACCTGTTCATGAAGCGCGTCTTCGATGACGGCAAGTGGACCCTGTTCTCGCCGTCCGAAGTGCCGGATCTGCACGATCTGACCGGCAAGGCCTTCGAAGAGCGCTACGAATACTACGAAGCCCTCACCGAGTACCCGGGCAAGGTCAAGCTGTTCAAGACCATCCAGGCCAAAGACCTGTGGCGCAAGATGCTGTCCATGTTGTTCGAAACCGGCCACCCATGGCTGACTTTCAAAGACCCGTGCAACCTGCGCAGCCCGCAGCAGCACGTCGGCGTGGTCCACAGCTCGAACCTGTGCACCGAGATCACCTTGAACACCAACAAGGACGAGATCGCCGTTTGCAACCTGGGCTCGATCAACCTGCCGAACCACATCGTCGACGGCAAGCTGGACACCGCCAAGCTGCAACGCACCGTGAACACCGCCGTGCGCATGCTCGACAACGTGATCGACATCAACTACTACTCGGTGCCGCAAGCGAAGAACTCCAACTTCAAGCACCGTCCGGTCGGCCTGGGCATCATGGGCTTCCAGGATGCGCTGTACCTGCAGCACATTCCTTACGGTTCCGACGCCGCCGTCGAGTTCGCCGACAAGTCGATGGAAGCGGTCAGCTACTACGCGATCCAGGCTTCCTGCGACCTGGCCGACGAGCGCGGCGCGTACGAGACGTTCCAGGGTTCGCTGTGGTCCAAAGGCATCCTGCCTCTGGATTCGCAACAGATCCTGATCGAGGCTCGCGGCCAGAAGTACATCGATGTCGACCTGAACGAAACCCTGGACTGGGCACCGGTTCGCGCTCGTGTACAGAAAGGCATTCGTAACTCCAACATCATGGCCATCGCACCGACCGCGACCATCGCCAACATCACCGGCGTCTCGCAGTCGATCGAACCGACCTACCAGAACCTGTATGTGAAATCGAACCTGTCGGGCGAATTCACCGTGATCAACCCGTACCTGGTTCGCGACCTGAAGGCTCGCGATCTGTGGGACTCGGTCATGATCAACGACCTGAAGTACTACGACGGTTCGGTGCAGCAGATCGAGCGTATCCCGCAGGAACTCAAAGAGCTCTACGCGACCGCATTCGAAGTGGACACCAAGTGGATCGTCGACGCCGCCAGCCGTCGTCAGAAGTGGATCGACCAGGCTCAGTCGCTGAACCTGTACATCGCCGGCGCTTCGGGCAAGAAGCTGGATGTGACCTACCGCATGGCCTGGTACCGTGGCCTGAAAACCACTTACTACCTCCGTGCCCTGGCCGCGACCAGCACCGAGAAGTCGACCATCAACACCGGCAAGCTGAACGCTGTTTCCAGCGGCGGCAACCACGGTGAAGATTCGGTCCTGGCAGCGCCAGCCGGCCCTGCTCCAGTACCGAAGGCTTGCGCCATCGACGAGCCGGATTGCGAAGCTTGCCAATAAGCTGAGCCGGTAACACAAAAACCCCCGACAGGCCTTCGGCTTGTCGGGGGTTTTCTTTTGCCTGGATAAACACCATCAACCGTAGGAGCGAGCCTGCTCGCTCCTACAGAGGGCCGGTTTTTTCCTGGATAAACACGCTCAACTGTAGGAGCGAGCTCGCTCGCGATGGTCGTCAACGATAACGTTGGATGCCTGATACCCCGCGGTGATTTCAGGTTCCTCGCAAGCAGGCTCGCTCCTACAGGCGGGCATCACATCCAATACCAAACCCCGGGCCACAAAAAAGCCCCTCTCTCGAGGGGCTTTTCATGCAGCGCAATCCAGCATCAAGTCATCTGAATGATGGTCTGCATGATGGTGCTCTGGGTGGAGATGGTCTTGGCGTTCGCCTGATAGTTGCTCTGCGCCTTGATCAGGTCGACCAGTTCGTTGGTCAGGTTGACGTTGGACTCTTCCAGGGAGTTGGAAACGATCGAACCCAGGGTGCCGGTTTCCGGCGCATCGTAACCCGGGATGCCCGACACATAGGTTTCTTTCCAGCTGGTGCCGCCCACCGGCTGCAAGCCTTGCTCGTTGGTAAAGCTGGCCAGGGAAATCTGGCCGATCGGTTTGGTCTGGTTGTTGCTGAAGTTGGCCAGCAGCACACCGCTGCCGTCGATGGTCAGGTTGGTGATCTGGCCAGTGGCGTAACCGTTCTGCGAAGGAATCGAACGTGCGGTATCGGCGTTGAACTGGGAGGTGTTGGCCATGGAGATGGTCACACCGGCCGGGTCGGCGGCAGCACCGTTGACTGTCCACACGCCATTGGTGACGGTACCCGGCGTCCAGTTGGTGATCTTCAGGTCATTGCTGATCACCGAAGTCGGTGGCGTGGTTGGCGGCGTCACCGGCGTGCTGACCGAGACCAGTTTGCCGGAGGCGTCGAACTTCATGGTCGAAGGGATCGGCGCGATCACCTTGGGATCGCTGCCGTCAGGGTTGCGACCATCGATCAGGGTATAGGTATCCCAGGTGTTCGGCCCGGTCTTGACCATGTATTGATCCATGGGGTGCTGGTTACCCTGAGTATCGAAAACCGGGGTACTGAACGACTTGGTGAAGGTCTCGGTCTTGGACGGATCGAACTTGTTGGTCGCTACTGTCTGGTCGATCACCGGCGACGTGGAGTCCAGGTTGATGGTCGACGAAACCGAGTTGGTGGATTTCGGCGCGAGGTTGGAGGTATCGATCTGCAGGTCGGTCAGCACGCCATTGACGATCTTGCCGTTGGAGTCCACACCGTAACCTTGCAGGCGGGCAGTGCCGTCGCTGTTGGTGACGTAGCCGTCCTTGTCGGTCTTGAACGTACCGGCACGGGTGTAGGTCAGCGAGCCGTTGTTGCTCAGAACAAAAAAGCCATTGCCCTGGATACCCATGTCGAGCACGTTGCCGGTGTTGCTCACGTCACCCTGGCCGAACTGCTGGGAAACGTTGGACAGGCGCACGCCGCTGCCAACGGTCTTGCTGCCGGTGCCCAGGCGGGTCGCCGAGTACACGTCTTCGAATTCTGCACGGGACGATTTGAAACCGGTGGTCGCGACGTTGGCGATGTTGTTGCCGGTCACGTCCAGTTGTTTGTTGGCTGCATAGAGACCGCTAAGGCCGATATTGTAAGACATCATCACTCCTTTGTGCCGTGTTAGTCGGCTCTACATACCAATGGTTTGTACTTTGGACAGGGCAACGCTGCCCAGTCCGGCGAGGTTGAGCATCAACTCACCGCCGGTCTGGCTGATGGTCACGCTGTTGACGGTCGCGGGCAGATTGGTGATCAACGCGACGGACTTGCCATCGATCGTGGTCGTGGCGCCGAAGGTGTAGGTGCCCGCAGGCACCGTCTCACCCGCATCGTCCTTGCCGTCCCAGATGAAGCTGGCATTGCCGGCCTTCTGCGCACCGAGGTCGATGCTGCGCACGGTCTTGCCGCTGGCATCGACGATCTTCAGGGCGGCAGACGCCACCGAAGACGGAACCACCACCGTGCCGCTGAGGCTCTTGTTGGTATCGACCACGGCCTTGTCGCCCGGTGCGATGACCGAACGGCCCACCAGCGACGATGCCTGCAGTGCCTGGGACGAGTTGTAGTTGCCGGCCAGGCCGCTCACGGTGTCGTTGAGCGTGGTAATGCCTTCCAGGCTACTGAACTGCGCCAGCTGGGCCACGAACGCGCCGTTGTCCTGAGGCTCCAGCGGGTTCTGGTTTTTCAGCTGGGTCACCAGCAACTGCAGGAACGCATCCTTGCCCAGGGCCTTGTTGCCCGTGGCGCTGCCGGCTGCCGACGCGAGGCCGTCAGTCGTGGGGTTAGTCTTGATCGAGGAGTTGGCCAGGATGTCTTTGAGGCTCAATCCACTGGTGGAATCGGTAACACTCATCTGAGTCGCCCCTTATCACTGACCAAGGGTCAGGACTTTCTGCATCATGGTTTTGGCGGTGTTCATCATTTCGGCGTTGGTCTGAAACGAACGGCTCGCGGAAATCATGTCGGCCATTTCTTCAACCACGTTGACGTTCGGGTAGTAGACGTAGCCCTTGGCATCGGCCGCCGGATGGTTCGGCTCGTAGCGCGCCTCGAGATTGCTCTGGTCTTCAACCACACCCAGCACCTGCACGCCCTGACCGGCGGCGTCCTGGCTCTGGAACAGCGAGTCGCTGCCGCCGCTCTGGCCGCCCTGGAACATGGTGGCAAATACCGGGTGGCGCGCGCGGTAGGTCTGGTCGATGCTCGACGAGACGGTCTCGGCGTTGGCGATGTTCGAAGCGACGGTGTTCAAACGCGTGGTCTGCGCACTCATGCCGCTACCGGCGATATTGAAAACACTGGATAGAGACATGGCTTACTCTCCGCGCAGGGCTGATACCAGCCCTTTGAATTTGCTGTTGAGCAGGGTGAAGCTGGCCTGGAAGCCGATCGCGTTTTCCGCGTAGTTCGACTGTTCCAGCTGAGCATCCACGGTGTTCTGGTCGATCGACGGTTGCATCGGCGTGCGATACAGCAACGACTCATCGCCATTGCCCAGACCTTCAGCTTCGATATGACGGCTGTTGGTCATGTTCAAGGCGAACGTGCCGTTCTTGGTTTTCTCGTTCTGCTCGGCGAGCACTGTCGAGAAATCCAGATCCCGAGCCTTGTAGTTCGGGGTATCGGCGTTGGCGATGTTGTTGGCCAGGACTTCGGCACGCTGGGCGCGGAAGCCCAGGGCTTGTTCGTGGATGCCGAGCGCTTTATCGAAGCTGATGCTCATGTCGGGAAACCTTCGGGTGACCTGATTTTTCGTAGGATCAACTTAGCAAGCCCCATGCCAATTCAAAAAAGCCCGGAAACCGGGGCTTTGCCGGCCATGGCAACGCGGCAATGCCAGAAAAGCGGCAACGGTTTTCCGCCGCCTGCCGCTTTTCTGCCGCTTCCTCCACTTTTCAGAACACCGCCTACCTCTGTGGGAGCGAGCCTGCTCGCGAAGGCGGCGTGTCAGGCAACATTGATCTCACCTGTCAGGGCACCTTCGCGAGCAGGCTCGCTCCCACAAGGGCCAGCAGCGTTTGCAAGAAATCAGCAGGCATAAAAAAACGGGAGCCCATGAGGACTCCCGTTTTTTTTGATACTGCCAAAAAATCACTTCGCCTGGTAAATGATCCCCGGACTGCACTGGACCATCTGGTAATGATCCGGCAAACCGTTCAGCGCTTCGGAGGCACCAAGGAACAGGTAACCGCCCGGCTTCAACGTACTGTGGATGCGCAACAGGATGTCCTTCTTCACCTCGGCGGAGAAGTAGATCAGCACGTTGCGGCAGAACACGATATCGAACTTGCCCAGGCTCGCGTAGCTGTCCAGCAGGTTGAAGGAACGGAACTCCACCCGGCTCTTGATCGGCGTCTTGATCGCCCAGCGTCCCGGCCCTTTCGGGTCGAAATAACGCTGCAGGCGCTCTGGCGACAGACCACGGCCGATGGCCAGGCTGTCGTACTCGCCGGTCTTGCAGTTGGTCAGCATGGTGGCGGACAGGTCGGTGGCAACAATCTGCACGCCCATCCTCAACTGGCCCATGTTGACCCGCTCGAACTCGTCGATGGACATCGACAGCGAATACGGTTCCTGGCCTGAGGAGCACGCCGCCGACCAGATACGCAGGCGCTGGCCTGGACTGGCCTTGATCGCTTCGGGCAGTACCTTGTTCTTCAAGACTTCAAACGGGTAGGTGTCACGAAACCACAGGGTTTCGTTGGTGGTCATGGCGTCTACCACCTGCTCGCGCAAACCGCTGCGCGGCTGGGTCTGCATGCGCTGAACCAGCTCCCCCAGAGACTTGATGCCTTGCTGTTCCATCAGTTTGTTGAGACGGCTGGAGACCAGGTACTGCTTGTTTTCACCGAGCAAAATGCCACAGGCTTTTTCCAGGAACACCCGGAACTGTTCGAAATCCAAATTACCCGTAGACAATGATGCCGCCTCTTAAATCATGTTGACTGCCAGGGGCGCAGGCCCCTAGCTGATATCTGCTGCCTTGATCCGGTCGACTACCCGGGATGCCAGGTCATCAGGACGGAATTTGGCCAGGAAGTCATCGGCACCGACCTTCTTGACCATCGCCTGATTGAAAACCCCCGACAACGAAGTATGCAGGATGATATGAAGCTTTTGCATGCGCGGGTCGTTGCGGATTTCCGCCGTCAGTGTGTACCCGTCCATCTCCGGCATCTCGATGTCGGAGATCATCATCAGGAACTCTTCTTCCGGTTTCTTGCCTTCATCGACCAGTTTGCGCAGGTAATCCAGCGCTTGCCGACCGTCGTTCAACGCCACCACTTCGACGCCAACCGTTTGCAGGCAACGCGTGACCTGCTTGCGTGCCACCGAAGAGTCGTCGACCGTCAGCACCCGCAACGAAAGCGCCTTGTGCTGGGTTTCGACATCCACCACGCCGACGGAAATCGCTTCCGGCGTCGGCGCCACCTCTGCCAGCACTTTCTCGACGTCGATGATTTCGACCAACTGATTGTCGACCCGCGTCACCGCCGTCAGGTAGTGATCGCGCCCGGTGCCCTTGGGTGGCGGATGGATTTCCTCCCAGTTCATGTTGACGATGCGTTCCACCGAGCGGACCAGGAAACCCTGGGTCTTGGTGTTGTACTCCGTGATGATCACGAAGGGATTGTTCTTGTCCTTCAATGCACCGGAGCCGGTCGCCATCGCCAGATCAAGAATCGGTATGGTCGCCCCCCGGATGTTCGCCACGCCGCACACGACAGGACTGGATTTGGGCATCAGCGTCAATTGGGGGCATTGCAGCACCTCCCGAACCTTGAACACGTTGATCCCGTACAGCTGCTGGCCGTCGAGACGGAACAACAACAGCTCCAGGCGATTCTGCCCCACCAGTTGCGTGCGCTGGTTTACCGCATCCATTACACCAGCCATGCCCAGACTCCTACACCAACGCCAAGTGTTGTTGCGACGCGCCTTCATCACTAAACGGCACGGCGCTTGCTTTTTTAATCGTTATGAACACAGAACCGACATTTTTTCGACGCCTGACCACACTCTGCCGCAAATTGCCCGGCGTGCTGGCGGCTGTTTGCCTGTTCAACGCTGGCAGCCCTGCCCTTGCTGACGCGGTTACCTTGCCTGACATGCTTATCGGCGTCACTCAGGGCTTTCTTGAGTTCACCGTAGAAGACTATCTGGCTACCAGTCAAACGGAAGGTCGCTACGAGATCCAGGTCAACCCGCTCGATCCGCGCATGCACATGCCCGTGTGCGACAAGGAATTGACAGCAACCCTTGAGAGCCCCAAGCCGCTGGGACGGGTCACGGTCAAGGTCCGTTGCGAGGGCGCCGCCCCCTGGACCGTCTTCGTGCCCGCTCAAGTCCGCCTGTTTCGCGATGTCGTGACCACCGCCCGGCCACTGCGCCGCACCGCCATTGTCGAGCCCGGGGATGTGGTCCTGCGCGAACGTGATATCAGCCTCATCAGCCAGGGCTACCTGACCTCCCTTGATCAGGCGATCGGGCAGCGACTGACCCGACCAACGGTCGCCGACCAGGTGATTACCCTGGTGCACATCGAACAGGCCGAGGTCATCCGCAAGGGAGATCAGGTGGTGATTACCGCCCGCAGCGGGACGCTCAGCGTACGCATGCCGGGCGAAGCCCTGTCAAATGGCGGCCTGAGCGAACAGATCCGGGTTAAAAACCTCAACTCCCAGCGAATCATCAAGGCGCAGGTCATGGCGCCGGGGCAGGTGGAAGTGTCCATGTAAGGCGCTCTGTTCACCGGAATGTGGCGCTTGCCGCGGCTGTTCCCTAGACTGTGCTCCATGCAGGGCAAGCGCTGACGCGCGCGAGGTTCATTGATAAATGAGCCTAAAGTTTTCCAGGGAATGGCCGAAACCATGGCAAGCGTCCAAATTCCCAGAGGTTTTTTATCATGGTCATCGATTTCAGCCGTTTGAACAGCTCCTCGTCCCTTACGGGCAGTACACGTACCAGTGCCAGCAAGGAAAGCGCCGAAGCCGGCAAATCCGCGCCGCTGGAGTCCGCGGCCGAACAGGCCGGTACCGTCAAAAGCGGGGAATCGGTACATCTCAGCAATGAGGCTCAACAGTTGCAGAAGGTCACTGACAAGCTGCGCGATCAGCCTGCCGTCGACAAAGCCCGCGTGGCCGAGTTGAAAGCAGCGATTGCCGATGGCAGCTATAAGGTCGACAGCAACCGTGTAGCCAGCAAACTGCTCAACTTCGAAGCCCAGCGCTAGGCCACCGCCGGCGCCAGGCTTTTGGACGCTTAAAACCCAAGGCCAGCCATGCACGACACTAATTTACTGCAACTGATCACCGACGACTTTGCTCCAGCGCAACACTTGCTGGAATTGCTGCAGACCGAATCCCTCGCATTGCATGGCCGCGACATGCCATTGCTCGAGGACATCCTGGCGCAGAAACAGGCATTGATCGTCTTGCTCGAACAGCATGGCCGCAAGCGCAGTGAAACTCTCGCCAGCCTCAACCTGCCGACCAACCGTGGCGGCCTTGAGCAGTTGGCCAGTCAGTCGAGCATTGGCGACCAGTTGCTGGCGCAAAGTGACGTGCTGACCGATCTCCTGGCCCAGTGCCAGGCCATCAATGCCAACAACGGTCAGTCGATCCTCACTCAGCAGGCCGCTACGGCCACCCAGCTGAAAATCCTCACCGGCGGTGAAACCCCGGCGCTGTACGATGCCAGCGGAACATTCTCCAAGCTTGTCAAGCCACGCCCGCTCAGTCAGGCTTAGCCCGCTCGATGAGCCCGCTCTATCCAAGACGCAAAAAATGCTGGCAAAATGCTGGCCAGCCGTAGTCAAATTTTGTCTGGAGATTGATTAACCGTGTCCAATGCCTTAAACGTGGATGATGCCCCGCAGCCACCCAAGGTGCTCTCCACGCCCCTGGAAATCTCCGGCAACCTGCGCCAGCTGATCGAAAGCCATGACCCGCTGATCATCACGTTCCACGAGCGCAGCCAGCGCTTCCAGAGCTATCTGGTGGATCTGGACCGTGACAGCAACATGATTGCCCTGGACGAAATGATTCCCCGAGATGGCGAACGCTTCCTGCTGGCGGGCGAACCGTTCAAGGTCGAAGGCTTCCACGAAGGTGTGCGCATTGCCTGGGAAAGCAACGGTCAATTGAACATCGACGAATCCGGTGACAGCCGCTGCTATCGCGGCAGCCTGCCCGATGAAGTGGTCTACCACCAGCGCCGCAATGCGTTCCGTGCGGCACTGAAGCTGGCACAACTGGTCAACGTCAACCTCGACGGCGAAAAGCTCAAGGCCCCCATCAGCGGCAAGCTGCTGGATATTTCCGCGACCGGCTGCAAACTGCGTTTCGAGGGCGACATCACTGGCAGCCTGCAACTGGGTCAGGTTTACGACCGCTTCAATGCCGACCTGCCCTTTGGCAAAATGACCGCTCCGGTCGAATTGCGTTATCTGCACTTCGAAGAAAAGATTTCCACCACCTTCGCTGGCGTTCGCTTCCACAACATGAGCGGATTGGTGCAGCGCCAGGTCGAACGCTTCGTCTACCAGTTACAACGCGAAGCGCGCCGCTTCGACAAAGACGACTTCTGATAAAGCGCCAACAAAAAACGGGCAGCCCCTTGCGGTGACTGCCCGTTTTTTTTTTGCGCCCGGGGTTTAAGGCCTGAGCTCACTGAAGTCTGGGGCCCGCCCTGTATCGGGATCTTCCGGCGGCTGATCGGATTCAGTTTCGGTGACAGTTTCAGGTTCAGGTTCTGCCCCGGCACTCACCGGACCGTGCATCTGATCCTGAACCACCTGCTCATCGACACGCGGGTCGAGGCAGGCCACCAGCGGTGAACTCGTCATGTTGTCCGGCATGGCCACGTGATGCAGCGGCGCATCTTCCACCTGATGCAGATTGGTCACCGCTTTCGGGCGAATCCGCCACACCAGTACCAACGCGAAGAAACTGAAAAACGCATAGAGCATCTGGCTACCGAACAACTTCATCAGCACGCCAGCCACCAGTGGCCCGATACTCGCGCCAACGCCGTAGGTCACCAGCAACATTGCCGTCAGGGACACCCTGCGATCGCCTTCGACATGGTCGTTGGAGAACGCCACCGCCAACGGATACAGGCAGAACTGCACCAGCGAACAGACGAAACCGGCGATAAACAGAACCTCCAGCGGCACCTGCGGCATGATCGCCAGCGGCAATGCCGCCAGGGCCAGGCTGAATGCAAAACTGCGGATCAGCACAGCCCGATCATAGCGGTCGGACAACCAGCCCAACGGCCACTGCACCAGCAACCCGGCAAAAATGCAGCACCCCATGAACAGGCCGACCTGCTCTGTGGACAACCCTTGTTGCGAGGCATACAGCGGCGCCAGACCGTAGAACGAACCGACGATCAGGCCTGCCCCGAGCACCGTGCTCAACGACTGTGGCACACGCTTGATAAAGAACCGTGGTTCCATGGGTGCCGGATGCAAGGGTGCAGGGTGAATCCGTCGGGTCAGGGCCACGGGCACCAGGCACAGGGCGAAACACAGGGCGACCAGCATCAGCAGCTCCAGCCCCAGCGCCGGGTGCATGACCAGAATCAGTTGCCCCATCACCAGGCCCAGGTAAGAGGCGATCATGTAGCCGCTGAACACCAAGCCGCGTTGCCTGGCTTCGGCCTGCTCGTTCAGCCAGCTCTCGATCACCATGTACTGGCACATCATGCCGAGGCCGACGATCACCCGCAGAAACAGCCAGGCCGGCAACCAATCGATCAGGCCATGGCCCAACACCGCCGCGCCGACAATCCCGGCACAGGCCGAGTAGGCCCGGATATGCCCGACCCGGGCAATCAACCGGTGACCGATCTTGCCCCCCAGCACCAGGCCGAAGTAGTTGGCGGCCATCAATGCACCGACCCACAGGCTGTCGACATGATCGGCAGCCAGGCGCAAGCCCAGGTAAGTACTCAACAGGCCCGAGCCGATCAACATCATCAGCGAGGCGAAATACAGCGCTCGAAAGGATTTCCAGATTTGGCGCATCGGCGTTCCGAGCGGCTCCTTGCAGTGAGAATCGGCTATCGCTAAACGATAGCCGGATGTCGACGGATCGTCAGGCCTGGGCGGCTAATACACGCCGTTCCCAGGGAGTAATTTCATCAAGGAAACTGCTCAGCTCCAGGTTCTTCGAAGCAATGTAGCCTTCGATGAATTCCGCACCAAACAGTTCCTTGGCCAACTGACTACGTTTCAGACGCTCAAGTGCCGCATGCAAGGTACACGGCAACGAAAGATTGTCCGGCACTTCGAATTCACCCTGGATCGGCGCGCTCGGTTCCAGCGCGTTCTCGATGCCATGCAACCCCGCCGCCAGGCTTGCGGCAATCGCCAGATACGGATTGGCGTCGGCGCCCGGCAGGCGATTCTCGACCCGACGGGCCACCGGCAGGCTGGCCGGAATACGCAGGCCGGCCGCCCGGTTATCGTGGGACCAGCAGGCATTATTCGGTGAGGCGTAAGGGTGACACAGGCGCTGATAGGAGTTCACGTTCGGCGCAAACAACGCGGTGAAGTCGGCCATGCAAGCTTGCTGGCCGGCAATGAAATGGCGGAAGGTGGCCGTCTCCTGCCCCGCCTCATCGCTGAACACGTTGCGCCCCGAATCGATCTCGACGACGCTCTGGTGGATATGCATCGAACTGCCCGGCGTATGTGCCAATGGCTTGGCCATGCACACCACGCTCAGGCCGTGCTTGAGGGCAATTTCCTTGAGCAGGTGCTTGAACAGGAACGTCTGGTCGGCCAGCAACAGCGGATCACCATGCAGCAGGTTGATCTCGAACTGGCTGACGCCCATTTCGTGCATGAAGGTATCGCGCGGCAAACCCAACGCAGCCATGCACTCGTAGACTTCATTGAAGAAGGGGCGCAGTCCATTGTTGGAGCTGACGCTGAACGCCGACTGACCATCCTCGCGACGACCATCCAGCCCCAGTGGCGGTTGAAAAGCCAGGGTCGGATCCGTGTTGGGAGCGAAAACAAAAAACTCGAGCTCGGTCGCCACCACAGGGGCCAGGCCACGGGCCGCATAACGGGCAATCACCGACTTGAGCTGGCCACGGGTCGACAGATTGCAGCTGGTGGTGGTGCCCAGTTCATCCGCATCACAGATGGCGAAAGCCCGCGGTGGATGGCTCCAGGGCAGGCGGTGGATTTGCGCAGGGTCCGGAATCAGCGCCAGGTCGCCATCGTCGCTGCCGTAAAAACGCGCCGGCGGGTATCCGCCCATGATGCATTGCAGCAGCACACCCCGCGCCATCTGCAATCGTCGACCGTCGAGAAACCCCTCGCTGGTCATCACCTTGCCCCGTGGAACGCCATTCAAATCCGGCGTGACACATTCAACTTCATCAATGCCCGTCAATCGCTGCGCGAGTGAACTCAGGCCAACGGTCGTCATGACGCTATCCTTGTTATTGTGCGGGCCGCGAACGGCGACCGTACAAAATAGGCTCCACGTGTTCGGAATTTCAAGCAGCGCCGATAAATATGCTGCCTGTCAGGGCAGGTAAAGACGGAACACCCCGCCGCCCAATGGGCCGCCATTGCCGATTTCAGTGCGTCCGCCGACGCCGTTGCGCTGATGCAATGCGGCAATTCGTCCAGCAAAATACAGGCCCAGCCCGGTGCTGCCGGTGCTTTGATTGATGCCCTGCACGTAATCGGCCTGACGCTCGATCATCTGCGCCGGATAACCCTCGCCATCGTCATTGATGGTCAACACCAGTTGTCCGGCTTCGTCGCTGACGCTGATCAACACGGCATGCCGTGCAAAGCGAATGGCGTTGTTGATGCAGTTGGCCAATACCGACGCGATCAACTCACGGTCGAAGAAACCCAGCGGGCTCAGCGGGTCCACTTCATAGGTGGCCATGATGCCGCGGCTGGCGAACACTTCCTGATGACAAGCCAACTGCGCTTCGATGAAGTCGTCCAGCTCATGGTAGGCCGGTTGCAACGGCATCTGGTTGACGCCGAGCTTATACAGGCCCAGCAACTGCACCAGCATGCCGTTGAGGTGGGCGAACTCGAAGTCGATCACGCCCTGCTCCGGCGTCTGCTGCGCCGACGCCGGCAATCGCGCCAGCCACTGGCTCTGGGCCTGCATCAGCATGGCCAGCGAATTCTTCATGTCGTGCACGGTAGAGGCGATCACCGTGGAGAAATCCAGTGCCTGCCGGTTGTCGTTCATTATCCAAACGCCTTGCTATTGAGCTTCTGGTAACGCGGATAGCGCGCGTCGGTGTCGGGCATCAGGCCAACCATTTTCAGGCAGGTCCGGCATTCTTCCAGCTCCGCTGAAGGTGCGCTGGTATCGGTGCCGTGCAACAACGACTGCGCCAGGTTCAGGGCGATACTGATGTTCTTCGGCTGCATGGCCAGAGCTTTGCGAAAGACCTGCCGGGCCTCCACCAGATTGCCGGTCTTGTACACGCGCACGCCCTGCCGGTTGAGTTCGGCCGCGGCGCTACCGGAATTGAGGATGCTCGGGTCGTCGGTCTGCTTGGCGATGCCCTTCATGACTGCCGGATCGTCGCCGTAGATTTCCACGCAGTTTTTCAGCATTGCGGTGCCGGCTTCGCTCTGCCCGAGCATTTTCAGTTGCTTGGCCACCAGCAACGCCGCTTCGGCGCTCATGAATTGCTCCATGCCATCGAGGCGCAACAGGGCTTGCTCGGTGAGCTTGTCAGCTGTCTCGGCATCGTTGAGCAACAGGCTGGTGGCCTTCATCAGGCGTGCGCGGATTTGCAGGCCCGGGTCGGAGGGGTTTTCCTTGGCCACGGCACTCAATGTGGTGTTGATTTCCAGTCGGGTCCGCGTGTCCAGCCCCCTTTCGCTGCCCTTGCTGATCAATGCGTGGGCCAGGCCCAGATTGCTCTCGGCATCCTTGAACCGCGACTGCGCACCCTGGCTCACGGCCTGGCGATAAGCCTTGGCCGCCGTATCGAAGTCCTCGTTGGTCATTGCCAGCTTGCCCAGCAACGCTTGCCGGCGCACCGCCAGCGGCGACAGGCGAACCGCCTCTTCCAGAACGCGCTGTGCACCTTTGGTATCCCCTTCGGCGACCAGCACATCAGCCATGCCGTCATACAGCGACGGCATCATCGGGAAGACTTTAAGGGCTTTTTCGTAAATGCCTTTGGCCTGCCCGACCTGACCACGCTTGAACAGCAACTTGCCCAATCCGGCAAACGCCCATGGCAACGGGCGGTCGGCGATGATGCCGTCGTACAGCCGCTCCAGCGCTTCGTTCTGATTGAGGTCGCGCAGGGCATCGGCGCGGTAGCGCAGGCACAGAGGCGAATAGCGGATGTCTTGCTTGCACAAAGCGATGCAGGCGTTGAGCACCTCCATCGGCTTGCCGCGGTCTAGGGCCTGCAGGATTGGCTTGAGCAGGGTCTTGCGCTGCTCCAGGCGCTCCAGGCGCTGGGACAGACTGGAACGGTTGAAGGGCTTGGTCAGATAGGCATCGGGCTCGTGCTCCAGTGCACTGAGCACCATGGCCTGGCTCGTTTCGGCGGTGACCATGACGAACACCGCTTCATGACTGATCAGCTTTTCCTCCATCAGGTCTTCAAGCACCTGCTGGCCGTTTTTCTTGCCGTCACCCAGGTGAAAGTCCTGCAGGATGAAATCGTACTGCTTCTGCGAACACATTTTCAGCGCCTGTTCGCCGGTATCGGCAGTGTCCACTTCCTTGACACCCAATTCGCGCAGCATCGACCGAACCGAACTGCGGAAGTCCGAGAAATCATCGACGATCAGAAAACGCTTTTGGTGATACGACAGCATCGAAGATTTCCAGGCAATTTAAGAAGAAGAACCCACAGGCAAATACACGGACGGACTCAGCTTCGCAGCCCTTGTTTTGGCGCGCAGATGATAACGGGTGGCACTAGGCTATCAAACACCTTCTCATAGAGATGAGCTCCCCCCAAGCCAACCGCAAAAGGCAAAATGGCCCCTGACTGCCCGTGTTATCGGCCAGCAGTGGTGTTCCCTTGAGAACCTTCCCCAACGCTCACTTCGAATAGGTGAAGACGTTACTGAAAACGAGACATCGCGCACAAAAAAGTGCTGATAAATGAACGCCCGCAATTGCCGGACGCCTATGTCGTGGCGCAGGTATCAGTAACTGCCAATTCAAACCCAAAGGACGGGAGCGGTCAGTGCTACCCACTGATTTCGCCAGGCCCTGGCTTGCAGGTGGCTCGACCCGGCAAGATACGCCGATAAATTGACTAAACCAAAATAGCACTCCTAAGTTAACGCCACTCGTCGATTAATTGACGATTTTGATCAGAGTCGGACTTTGGTCGCAGGTCATCTGTGACGAGCCTAATACCTTGATTTTCGAGGATTACCCCGTCCTTTTGGAACATCGGTCAGGCCTGGCCGCACCGGGCTTGCATCAACGACTGACGGATGGTCAGGCCGGCAGCGCCCTGGGCTGACCTAGACTCCGTTGAGGGGTGAGGGAGTACATCGTCATGCGCAATCCATTGATCATTATTCGTATTTATTATCTCTCTCGGGCTTTGCCTGCCTTTTTGAAATGTTTGCCCTCCTTGCCGGCGATATTGATGGAGATGACCCCGGAGCTGCTCGGTGCCAATGCCTGGGTGGGCATCATCGCGGCCTGCCGGCGTCCAAATCTGTCCTTCAATCGCGGCGACCAGATAAGCCAGTTGCTGCCCCGCAAAAGCCATCAGACGGAGGCCTTCGTTGGTTTTTCAAGGAGGTCAGGAAGATGATCACTGACCTAAAAGAGCCAATTAGCGTGATGCTGATCGATTGCCGCCCCCTCGTGCTCAAGGGCCTTCACGACTTGATTGATGCCAGAAAGCCACGAATGGAAGTGACAGGCCAGGCTACCACCTATACCCATGCACTGGATCTTGCCGATCAGTTACAGCCCAATGTCATTTTTTTCAGTTTCTTCCCGGATGCGCTGAATCCTCTGGAGGTCGTCGCGGGACTCACCCGCAACGCTGAAATGAAAGTGCTGTTGTTCAAGGGTCTTTACGAAGCCGTTCCCGTTGCCCAGGCGATAGAGGCAGGCGCTCGCGGCATCGTGCTGGCGGAAGACCCGACGGAATCGATTACCCAGGCCATCCTCAAGGTCCACCATAGCGACATCGCGATGGATAGAGCCTGGGCCGGCGGCCTTTCCGGCTATGCCGCGACCGGCCATGCACCCTTGAAATGCAATCTGGAGAAGGCGAAACAGGCGCGGTTGACGCTGCGCGAGAGAGAGCTGATTTGCGCCATCGTAGGCGAACCGTCGGCCAAATATGTGAGCATCGCCGGGCGCCTGGGGATCAGCGAGCACACCGTGCACAACCATCTCAGCAACATCTATCAAAAGCTGAATCTCATCAATCGCATCGACTTGCTGATGTATGCGCTGAAACACGGGCTCACCAACAACGAAGCACCGCCCAAGTCCACCTGGGTGGAGCTGGACTGAGTATCAAGCCAGTACAAGTCGTTCTCGGCCTATCCTGCCGTGTCATCCTGTATCTACCCGCCGCGCTCTGTAAACCCTGTGCTGCTCACCAGTTCACAGCGGCTGCGATCATGGGAAGTCTCGTATTGGAACCGCAAAAAGAATGCGAGGGTGGTTTCCAGGCCACCCTCGCATCCGTTCATGCGCGCAACACTTCAGGCACTGCCAAAAAAGACGTCGGTATTCAGTACATCAACCCCGACCAAGGTGATGGTCGTTGTTTGTCCGCCAGTCTCGGCAACCGTCACGACGCTGTCTGCGCCGGTGTTGTTGATCGATTGGACAACGGCGTTCGGGTCGCCATTGAGCACCAGCTTGTCCCGCACGCCCGGGCCCACATCGAAGCCGGTGACCTGGTACAGGTGCTCATTGACTGACAGATCGATGTTGAACGCATCTTGCTCACCGCCTGTGCCAACCAGCGTGAAGTCGAAGGATGCGTTGGCCGGGTCGTTGGCGAACAGGTTGGCGTCGAATGTACTCGTCGCCGAGTCCCCATCCTTGTCCGTCAGCGTCGCGCTGAACACCAGCTGGACATCACTGGCCAGGCTCTCGCTCTGCTGAATGAACTGGATTACCGGGATCTTGACATCACCCCGGCCCATCGTCAGCTGCACAGCGTCGATCAGTGTCGCCCCCTCCTTCTGGATGAGGAAGGACACCTGTCCACCCGCCTCCGGAGTCAGGGTGTTCACCTCGACGCGGCTCGAAAACGAGCCATCCGCGTAGTAGATCCTGTAGTACAGGTCCTCGGTCGCCGTGTTGTAACCCGCCACGGAGTTGTCGATGAAGACCTTCATTCCCGTCAGCAGGCTCTCTGGGTTGATGACGAAACTTTCATCGGCGGCGCTGATTGCCGCCAGGTTATCGCCCTGGAAAACGTTATTGCCGACGCCGATGCCGGACGTACTGACGTTCATGGCCGCCGGGTCTATGTACGATGGCAGCGGGTTGGTCTGTAGCGCGGCTTCAGTGGGGTCGGGTGCTCCGAGCCCGATGCCGGCCAGGATGTCCGCAGTCGACGCCAGCGCCTTCGCGGAAAAAAACACAATCTCCTCGGAGGTCGAAGGAATGGCCGGGTTACTCGTCTGCGGAATCAACAAGGTGCGCACAGAATCCGGGCCACCGGCAGCGAGCGAGCCGTCGGCACTGCTGAGCACTATCGTCGAACTGAAGCCTTGCACCAGATCCAGTGCATAGCGACCATCGGCATAGGCAGTCAGCGTGTAGTCGACGGTGGTATTCGCCGTAGCGGCGTTGTTATCGAAATCACCGGTCAAGGTTCCCGCGAATTGGTACGCGCCATTGACATCCGGTGATGGCGACAGCTCGTGGAGCGTGCCGGTCCCGGTCGTGGTCGAGTTGTCTGGCCTGACGAGGGTGAACTGGTTATTGACCAACGAGATATCCAGACCGGCTGCACCCAGCCCGTCGGCTCCCGTGGCCATACTCCAGAACCCGGATTGCGCAAGGACGCTACCGGTCCCGATCAGGTTACCGAAAGTGAGTGTCGGCCCGTCATCCTTGAACACCAGGTTCTGCCCGATGTTCAGCGTCGCCTGGGCGCTGTCGCCGTCCCTGTCGGTCTTGGTTGCCGTCAGCGTGATCAGGTTGTCCGAGGTCAACGTCTTCGAATCATCCGGATTGCTGGCGTCGGAATGCACCACGGCCCTTAGCTGGTCGAGCGTGACGCTGCCATTGGCGGCCACGCTGGCCGTGAACACCAGCAGGTTGCCCGTGGCCGTACGCCCTTCCACCACGGTGCCGTTGAGTGACAGGTTCACCGCCTGGCCCGAGGCCGTGTCGATCAGACCGGAGGCCCCGGCCACCACGCCCAGCGCATAGGTCAGGGTGCCCGCTTCATCGGCGCCAAACGCCGAGGTGAAGTTGGCGGCGAAGCTCTGGGTGGCGTTGGTCGAAAGCACCGTTTCGTCCACCGTCAGCGTCGGTTCCACGCCGGTGGTGCTGATGCTTGGACCGTCGTCCTTGAACACCAGGTTCTGCCCGATATTCAGCGTCGCCTGGGCGCTGTCGCCGTCCTTGTCGGTCTTGGTTGCCGTCAGTATGACCAGGTTGTCCGAGGTCAACGTTTTCGAATCATCCGGATTGCTGGCGTCGGAATGCACCACGGCGCGGAGCTGGTCGAGGGTGACATCACCGTTGGCAGCCACGCTGGCCGTGAACACCAGCAGGTTGCCCGTGGCCGTACGCCCTTCGACCACGGTGCCATTGAGCGACAGGTTCACTGCCTCGCCGGTGGCCGTGTCGGTCAGCCCGGAAGCACCCGCCACCACGCCCAGCGCATAAGTCAGGGTGCCCGCCCCATCAGCGCCAAACGCCGAATTGAAATTGGCGGCAAAGCTCTGGGTGGCGTTGGTCGCCAGTACCGTTTCGTCCACCGTCAGCGTTGGCTCCACACCGGTGGTGCTGATGCTCGGTCCGTCGTCCTTGAACGCCAGGTTCTGCCCGATGTTCACCGTCGCCTGGGCACTGTCGCCGTCCCTGTCGGTCTTGGTTGCCGTCAGCGTGACCAGGTTGTCCGAGGTCAGGCTGGTTGAGTCATCCGGATTACTGGTGTTGGGATGCACCACGGCGCGGAGCTGGTCGAGGGTGACATCACCACTGGCAGCCACGCTGACCGTGAACGCCAGCAGGTTGCCCGTGGCCGTACGGCCTTCGACCACGGTGCCATTGAGCGACAGGTTCACCGCCTCGCCGGTGGCCGTGTCGGTCAGCCCGGAAGCACCCACCACCACACCCAGTGCATAGGTCAGGGTGCCCGCGCCATCGGCACCAAACGCCGAGGTAAAGTTGGCGGCGAAGCTCTGGGTGGCGTTGGTCGCCAGTACCGTTTCGTCCACCGTCAGCGTTGGCTCCACACCGGTGGTACTGATGCTCGGTCCGTCGTCCTTGAACACCAGGTTCTGCCCGATGTTGAGCGTCGCCTGGGCACTGTCGCCGTCCCTGTCGGTCTTGGTTGCGGTCAGTGTTACCAGGTTGTCCGAGGTCAACGTCTTCGAATCATCGGGATTGGTTGCGTCGGGATGTACCACGGCGCGGAGCTGGTCGAGGGTGACATCACCGTTGGCGGCCACGCTGGCCGTGAACACCAGCAGGTTGCCCGTGGCCGTGCGGCCTTCGACCACGGTGCCATTGAGCGACAGGTTCACCGCCTCGCCGGTGGCCGTGTCCGTCAGCCCGGAAGCCCCGGCCACCACACCCAGCGCATAGGTCAGGGTGCCCGCGCCATCGGCGCCAAACGCCGAGCTGAAGTTGGCGGCGAAGTTCTGGGTGGCATTGGCGTCCAGTACCGTTTCGTCCACCGTCAACGTCGGCTCCACACCGGTGGTACTGATGCTCGGCCCGTCGTCCTTGAACACCAGGTTCTGCCCGATGTTCAGCGTCGCCTGGGCACTGTCGCCGTCCTTGTCGGTCTTGGTTGCCGTCAGTGTGACCAGGTTGTCCGAGGTCGGGCTGGTCGAGTCATCCGGATTGCTGGTATTGGAATGCACCACGGCGCGGAGCTGGTCGAGGGTGACATCACCGTTGGCGGCGACGCTCGCCGTGAACACCAGCAGGCTGGTGGTGGCCGTGCGGCCTTCAACCACGGTGCCATTGAGCGCCAGGTTCACCGCCTCGCCGGTGGCCGTGTCGGTCAGCCCGGAGGCCCCGGCCACCACGCCCAGCGCATAAGTCAGAGTGCCCGCACCATCAGCGCCAAACGCCGAGGTGAAGTTGGCGGCGAAGTTCTGGGTGGCATTGGCGTCCAGTACCGTTTCGTCCACCATCAGCGTTGGCTCCACGCCGGTGGTACTGATGCTCGGTCCGTCGTCCTTGAACACCAGGTTCTGCCCGATGTTGAGAGTTGCCTGGACGCTGTCGCCATCCCTGTCGGTCTTGGTTGCCGTCAGCATCACCAGGTTGTCCGAGGTCAACGTCTTCGAATCATCCGGATTGCTGGCGTTGGAATGCACCACGGCGCGGAGCTGGTCGAGGGTGACATCACCGTTGGCGACCACGCTGGCCGTGAACACCAGCAGGTTGCTGGTGGCCGTACGCCCTTCCACCACGGTGCCATTGAGCGCCAGGTTCACTGCCTCACCGGTGGCCGTGTCGGTCAACCCGGAGGCTCCGGCCACCACGCCCAGCGCATAAGTCAGGGTGCCCGCACCATCGGCGCCAAATGCCGAGCTGAAGTTGGCGGCGAAGTTCTGGGTGGCGTTGGCGTCCAGTACCGTTTCGTCCACCGTCAACGTCGGTTCCACACCGGTGGTACTGATGCTCGGCCCGTCGTCCTTGAACACCAGGTTCTGCCCGATGTTGAGGGTCGCCTGAGCACTGTCGCCGTCCCTGTCGGTCTTGGTTGCCGTCAGCGTCACCAGGCTGTCCGAAGTCAAGCTGGTCGAGTCATCCGGATTGCTGGTATTGGAATGCACCACGGCGCGGAGCTGGTCGAGGGTGACATCACCGTTGGCGGCCACGCTGGCCGTGAACACCAGCAGGCTGGTGGTGGCCGTGCGGCCTTCGACCACGGTGCCATTGAGCGACAGATTCACTGCCTCACCGGTGGCCGTGTCGGTTAACCCGGAGGCACCGGCCACCACGCCCAGCGTATAGGTCAGGGTGCCCGCGCCATCGGCACCAAACGCCGAGGTGAAGTTGGCGGCAAAGTTCTGGGTGACGTTGGTCGTCAGTACCGTTTCGTCCACCGTCAGCGTCGGCTCCGTACCGGTGGTGCTGATGCTCGGCCCATCGTCGTCGAAGATGATCCTGGAGCCGATTTCGGTTTTTGCAATGGAGGCCTGGACCAGCTTGAAGCCACCGATATCAAAGTCGGCGTGGTTAGTGCCCTTGGCGTCGACAGCCGCCCCGTTTTCGACGAGCACGCGGTTGTGATCCAACGTTGTGGTGTATTGAATCTGGTAGCCGGCCAAAACGCCGGTGATGGTTGCAACCCCGCCAACAACGCTGATGACAATGCTCGGGCTATTTACCGATCCGTCTGAGTTCTCGATCACCTGCCCGGTGCTTTTGTTGATGACGCGAACATTGGTGATTGCAATCGACGAATCGCCCGCGTATCCGTTGATGAAATTCACACCGGGTTCGTACGCAGTGCTGAATGCGCTGACTTTTACGATAGCGCTCTTGCCGCTTTGCAACTGCACGACGTCGAAACTGGCCGATTTCGCATTGAAGACGCTGGTAAAGTCGATGTTGGATTCAACATCTGCTTCGTTCTGATCCAGATTGGGAATGGTCACATTCTGCCTGGCACCCGTGACGAACGAAAAGCGGATGCCCTCTTGCTCCACAATCATCTGATTGTTGGTACCGAAGGTAGTCGGGCCACCCGCCTGGCTGGTATTGATCGTGTCGCCAGTCGTTATATTGGCGCCGCTTGACTGGTCAGCGGGGTCCTTGCCGGTGGCGATGATCGTAGGGTCCGTGATCCGCAAGACACCAGCGTCGTTGACAACGGTCGGGGTTGCCGTCGTAAACATCAGGAAGAGGTTCTGACCGGAGGGGGCATTGGCCAGACTGAATTCCAGGTCCTGGCTGGCTCCGATGAAAACTTTGTTCAGCAGATTGAGCGAATCATCGGCGTTGGTCATATCCGGATGCTTGAGCGGTTGATACTCCACGGTCCAGATCTTGCCGCCCGTGACCGGCGATCCGCTTTCTTCAATATAGGCAGCGAACACGATCGCGCCGCTTGAGCCACCGGCTCGGCCCAGAACGATGTTGTTGTTCGTATCCGTATAGAGAAAGATGCTGGCGCCGTCGAGGGTCAACAGCCCGCTGTCCACGCCATTGAGTGGTGCGCCAGTGCTGCTGACGAAACTGACATCGGTAATGCTTGCTCCAGGCGTAGAGGTAAGGGTGAACGCATTGCTGCCTGTGTTGCCCGCGACACCGGTGTAGCCGCTCAAGGCCGCACCCGTGGCGGTACCTGCCCCAAGTCCGGCCAAACGACTGGCGAAGGTCGTGGGCAGGGACGCCACCAGAATGTCGTTGTCGTCTGCGTCTCCAGCAGAGCCCGGAGTGGCAGTGCCGTTCTGCAACCCGGCCGTTTCGTCCAGCGTAACGTCCTCGCCAGTCGCCACGACGCTCAAAACGCTGTCCGTAAAGGACATAGTCGCCACGGCGTCGTCAGCGGTGCCGACTACTCCATCGACGCCCGCAGAGGCCGCTGTGAGTAAAAACGTCGCGCCCGCCGAGTCGTCGGGATTCACGTACCACGAGGTGGTGACGCTGCCGTTGACCTGGCCATCGAGATCACCGACGCCTCCGTCGGTCACGGACCAGGGCTCGTGTCCCTCGCCGGTGTTGGTGTCGAGCACATCGTCGGACGTGCCCCACACAGCATCCGCACCAGCCCCGATGGCGTGGTCCACTTCGAGCGTCACTGTGCTGCCGGCGGCGAAACCGCTGGCCGTGATGATGGCGGTGCTGCCGGGGGCATAGTCTTTCAGGTCGGTGGTGACTAGCGGAGTGTAAAGACGAGGTCGGTCGCTTACGTAGGTAAAAGTCCAGTCGTGGCTGACGGGTGAAGGATGGTCACCAGCGATATTGGCCAGGTCACTCGTTGACGATGAGGTTTTCTTGCGCATAGTCATGACTTTCTCCTCAGTGGGTCCAGTCATCGGGGGCCGAACGTGGACCATTTTCGGTTCTATTGGTCACAACTATGAACAGGCATCGGAGGCGGCACATCGGCCGATACTCCCAGACGGGATGGGAGATTCAGACTACTTGGGAGAGGAGATGGAAAGTCGCGAAGGTAGAGTTGATGGATTCGATCAATCCAGGCATCTGAATTTGTCGAACCTTATCTGCATATCGTGAAAATGACGCGTTGAAACGGGCGGGGGTTCTGCGAAATATGGTGTCCCAGGGCAGGTTCGAACTGCCAACCTTCCCCTTAGGAGTTTGAAGGCTGCTTCATTTATTGAGGCACACCAACCTTAACAAACCTACACAGAGCCTGCATTTCAATCTAAAATAACTTTAATGGGGTTACACGAAAACAGACCAAATTAGACCTAAACCGTAACCCCAGCGTAACCCCAACTGGAGGGCGCGGCATGACTGATGAAGTACGCATCACGTTCGGCAAGGACAGACTAGAGAAGCTGCCGACGCCCGAGGCTGGCAAACGCAAGGTTTATCACGACACAAAAGCTCAAGGTCTACAGCTCCGGGTTTCAGCAACCGGAAACAAGACGTTTTCCGTGTATCGCCGGATAAAAGGCGGACAGCCAGAGCGCATAACACTGGGGAGCTTCCCGGCAATGACCGTAGAGCAGGCGCGAAAATCCGCTGCTGCGATAAATGCCGAGATCGAAGCCGGAGCCAGCCCAGCCAAGGCGCGCCGCGCCATCCGTAGCGAGCCGACATTCCTAGAGGTCTTCAACCGCTACCTGGTCGAAAAGAAGAAACGCAACGGCACGCGCCTGACTGAAAAAACCAAAATCAACTATGCCGACGTAGTGCGCATTTACCTGAACACAATCAAAAACAAAAAGCTCAGCCAGATCACCCGTTCGGAGCTGAAAACTATTCACACCAAGGCATCAATGAAGAGCCACGCCCAAGCTGATCGGGCTGTAAGGCTTGTTTCCGCAGTGTTCAGCTTCGCTATCGACTTAGAGTTGTTCGACAAGCTGAACCCAGCAAGCCGCATTCAAAAAAACGAAGCTGTCGAACGCGATCGCTTTGCCCTGCCGCACGAACTACCTCATCTACTGACCGCGATGGAGGCCTCGACGCTGCGTGACTACTTTCTGCTGTCGCTGCTGACTGGAGCCCGCCGCTCAAATGTACAAGAAATGGCTTGGCGCGATATCGACCTAGAGGCAGGCACCTGGCGCATTGGCATGACTAAGAACGGTACACCGCAGAACGTAACCCTCTCACCTGAAGCTGTCAGCACCCTCAAGTCACGCAGGTCCAACGTCGGTATGTCACAATTCGTATTCGCTAGCTCCGGAAAAACCGGCCATTTGGTAGAACCAAAAACCGCCTGGGCAACGATTCTTCGACGCGCCACCACTTACCGCATCCTTGAACTGTTGGAAGCTGAAAGCAATCTCAACGAAGAAGAGCGCCAACACGCCGACAAGCTCCTAGCCGAAGCCCCGGTCACGGCAGAGAAGCGCTACCGTGCAATGGCAAGCACTCACAATATCGACCCAACCACCTACGATATGACTGACCTGCGCATTCACGATCTGCGTCGCACCTTGGGTAGCTGGCAAGCCAAGACCGGCGCTTCACTGGTGATTATCGGCAAGAGCCTAAACCACAAATCTACGCAATCAACACGCATTTATGCGCGCCTCGATGACGACCCGGTGCGGCAGTCTGTAAATACCGCCACTGCTGCAATGATGGCTGCTGGAAGTCAAAAAAATTCAGCCGAAGTTCTGGACCTCCGCCAGAGAGGTAAGCGCTGATGGCCGACTTAGGCGATGATTTCATGACTACGGCGTGCAAAAAGCTTGTAATCGACAGCACCGACTACCCAGGGCGCATACCACGCATGGGCATGGTTAACCTGCTGGCCGGAACGAAGGATGTTAATTCAAAAGACTGGCAGACCTGGGCAAGTATGGTCTGGACAATGGGCGCGTCCCAACAGCGCTGGGTCGGTGACGACCCTAAGCATACCGACTATACAATTCAGCATATTGATTTGCTAATCGCATCCATCGACCGTCCGACGGCACTTCGGTGGATTAAATCTATTCGGCAACCAATGGACGGGATAAGCGAACAGTTCAAGCACTGGCTTGGTGATTACTTGGTCGGCCCAGGAAGACCCAGCCAAGCACGCCAGCACCGCCTAGGACTGCTTCGCCAAGTTGTCGAGGGACTCAAGGCCATTGACCAAAATCTACACACCAACGCCATGCCGGGTATTCGCGCAGATCTGCTGGAGCTTTGCCATAGATTGCATCCGCGTGTATTTGAGATGTCCGAAAAAACGTTCAAGAGCGACTTAAAAGACATTTGTTCTTTCCGTAGTGGCGCTAGGTCGAGCAGCTATTACAGAGACAAACTGTCGCAACTGTCGTGATCTGATCCGCTTCACCTTCTTGAAAGCCCCGTCCTCAACGACTCGAACTGTCGCGGTGTTAAATCGCGACAGTTGAGCCCCTTCCATGCAACTGCATGTTGGTTATCTTTTGATTACGCAAGGCAACAAAAGCAACTCGTAATCGACGGAGCCTAACCCAATGATCGTAGCCAGCCCCCTGCTTGACGAAGTTCAAGCAGCCAAGCACCTCGACGTTAGCCCAGGCACTTTATCTGTCTGGCGCAGCACTGGTCGGTATCAACTTCCATTTTTGAAGGTGGGCCGCAAGGTTCGCTATCGCCTATCTGACCTTGATGAGTGGCTAGAAACGCGCACTCGCAAAAACACTTGATCGAGGGAGGTCCTGATGAGCCCAAAAGACGACATACAGGCCCTGCGCAGGCTAATTGGTGGCGAGCCTGAGCTTGATGGAAAAATTCACCGATACCACGCCGATGGTGACTTGCCAGGCCAAAACACTGGGCACTATTTAGTTTTGTTGGATGGCCAAGGCTTTGGTAGCTCGTGGCACCCTCACAGCACTGTAATTTGCCATACCCCCAACCCAAGCGGCGGGAGTGGCTGTCAATGAATCCTCCAGTCACTCCCAATCAGACCATCGATTCAGACCGTCAAACCGGTACTTCAATCAGGAAGTGCGTGGCTCAGTGTGCCGAGTCAGAAACCCTAAAGTCCATCTGGCGTGCGGATATGACTTCAGCGGCATCTATCGTCCCCGTGCCGATCCACTGGTTATGGCCTGGTTGGATCGCTAGGGGTAAGTTGACCGTCTTGGCGGGTGCTGGTGGCAGCGGCAAGACGACCCTAGCAATAAACCTGATAGGCATCCTAACCAGCGGTGGTCGGTGGCCTGACGGTGAGCGCTGCCACGAGCCCGCCAATGTCCTGATCTGGTCTTCCGAGGACGACCCTGCAGACACACTGGTACCGCGCTTAATGGCAGCCGGTGCGAACTTGGAGCGCGTGCACATCATCCAAGGCCGCGTTAACGTGTTTGGCGAGCGCGAGCCATTCGACCCGGCCGCAGACTTCAACTTGCTGCGCGAGGCGGTAGAGTCGGTTGGCGGAGCTTCATTGCTGCTACTTGATCCTGTGGTCAACGTGATAAAGGGAGACATGCATCGCGCCAACGATGTCCGTCGGGCGCTCCAGACTGTAGTTGACTTTGCCGAAGCATATAAATGTGCCGTGCTGGGCATAAGCCACTTCAGCAAGGGCAGTGGCGGTACCTCGCCGGCAGATCGCGTGATTGGTAGCCAGGCCTTCGGCGCACTCGCCCGCGCCGTGCTGGTAACCGCCAAGCAAGAGGATTCGGATGTACGCGTGCTCGCTCGCGCCAAGTCCAACATCAGCGACGATCAGGGCGGTGTCGGTTACATGGTGGAACCCTGCACTGTCGGCGACGGACTGGAGACAACTCGCGTGCTGTGGGGCGACCGCATTGAGGGCAGCGCTCGCGACATCCTAGCCGATGTCGAGAGCACGAGCGACGACGAGCGGCGCACTGAAATGGAAGAGGCTTGCGACTTCCTGCGAGACACCCTCAAGCGCGGCCCCGTACCCACCAAACAGATAAAAGCAGACGCGAGCGATGCCGGCTATTCCTGGGCGACAATCCGTCGTGCTCAGAAGGAAGTCGGTGCTATAGCTGTCAAGCAAGGCGGTCGTTTTGGCGATGAAAAACAGCAATGGGTTTGGCAGCTCACCGCAGAAGGCGCTCCAAAAAACCAGAAGGTGCTCACAGAAAACTGTGAGCACCTTCTCGAAAACGGGAGCACCTTCTATCGAATCCCCTCCCCCGTACTCGACGAATCGGATGCGGCGAAATTGTGATCGAGGCACCTCTTCATCCTGCCTTTAGAAAAAAGTCGATCAAGACCCCTCTCAAAAAGGGTGCCTACTTTTGATTTTTAGATCAATGGATTGATCCGCTTTGGCTCTGTGCGAAAGGGGTCCCCGCTTGCGGGGTTGAGCATGCTTTTGCCTTGGTGCAGTTATCCACGCCTGGAGGAGCGCAGCGCCGTAGGGGGTGGGTAACTCATGCTGTGTTCGATGGCGCTCCAGTCGCTGCACGCCGAGTTGACTGCGCGCACGGCCTGGGCTTTGGGTCACCGGCGTTTCGCTCCTTCACGCCATAGGCTGCGCCCTGCACGCTTTGCTTGCGGGTAATCAGAAGGAGTGTGGTGATCGACGGTTTCGACATGGTGACCGATGCCGGCTTCGTCGTGGTAATCGTGGTCTGCTCGCCGGTTCGCCGGCCTGGGGGTTCCATTGAATAAGCAAAATTTACTGGCGAGGGAAGCAGCTAAGCGGCTTCGAGAGGGATTCGCTACTAATCCGAAGGCAGCGGCGGCGGGGTTGCTGACGCTGGGTTACGGCTTGCCGCCGGACGTGTTGTTCCGAGTACGGTGGTCGGCCATCGACCGAAAGGCGTGGCTGTTGCGGTTGGGTGGCGCCCGGCTCCCGCTGACGGCGCAGGCGCTGGCGGTACTGGACCGGCTCTTATTGTTTTGTGCTGGTGCCGCTCCGGATGATTACCTGTTCGCGGTTTCAGGTGGCGCGGTGCTGGGCAAGGCACTGGCCGATGACGGAGTGTTACTCCTTACGTGCGGGCATATCTCGCTGTACGGGCTAGGGGCGCTGGCACGGACGCGGTGTCCAAATCTGGCTGATGCTGAATGGCGGAATAAGCGCGAGCGCGAGTTGGCATACCCATCCGACCTGGATCTTGCTCGCGGGCATGATGCAGAACTGCTGGCGGTGTTTGAATCCTGGCATGAAGTCTTGAACCTGGGCGGGCTGTTAGGCGGGAAGGTGGTCGAGGTTGCTGCCGAACTGCGCCCAGATGTCGAGGTGAACAATGGCGACTGAGTATGTGAACTTCAGTGATGCGGTGATCAAGCGGGCGGCGAAGGATGAGGATGTGCGCGTCCTGCGCGATGAGTTTTATCCAGAGCTAAGGCTGCGGTTCCGCGATAGTCGACGGCAGGCGACCTGGGATGTTCGCCAAGGCGGGAAATGGAAGAAGGCCGGCGATTGGCCGCGCTGGTCCTGGGTTGCGATGGAGGCTGCGTTGCCGGGAGTGATGGCGAGTCGGGCGTCCGGTGGACACCCAGCGGCTCGGTTCGGCCAACTGGTCATGGTAGAGGATCTGCTGCGCTGGTATTTGGAGTGCCAACTGAGTAAGTCCGCACTGTCGAAGGCACGCAAGGCGAGCTGTCGGACGGTAATCCTGAAATGGCTGCTGCCGCGCCTGGGTGCGGTGTGGGTAGAGGATTTGGACCGGGCGCTGGTGCATCGGCTGTTGATTCAGCCGATTCAGGCAGTCCTGGCGCCGGCCACGGTGGCGAAGGTTTACCGGGTGCTGGTGGCGGCCATCCATGCGGCGCAGAAGCTGAAACGCCTGCCGCGCAATCCACTGGAGGGGGTGAAGTTCCCGGAGTTCGGCGTCGGGCCGATCAGGCCGAAGCCGGCACGGCTGTTGCCCAAGGACGCCGGGGTGGTGCTGGCGCGGCTCGCGGAGCTTTTCCCGAACAAGCCGGTCGCCTGCATGTTGCCGACGTTGATGCTGTGCACCGGCACGCGGATCGGCGAGACACGGCAAGCGCGCTGGGCTGAGTTCGACCTGGGTGCGGGGGTGTGGGTAATTCCGCCCGAACACACCAAAACCCGGACACGCTTGGAAGTGCCCTTGGCACCAGGGTTGGTGGAGCTGCTGTGCCGATACAAGGAAACGCAAACGCGAAAGCCGAGTGTCTACCTGTTCCCTGGGGCGCAGGGTAAACCGCTGTCGGAGCAGGCGGCGCAGTTGATCGTCCGCGATCTGAGTGGTGGGGCGTTCTCCAGTCATGACTTGCGCAAGATGGCGCGGGCGGGATGGGCGCTGCTGGGGGTGGATTATCTGACAGCGGAGCTGTTGCTGAATCACGCCATGCCGGGGCTGACCTCCACCTATGTGCAGGCGGACTTGTCGAGGCTGAAGCGGCAGGCGTTGGAACTCTGGCAAGGCGTCGGTAATGCCATGGGAGCAGGCTTGGACCTGGCCGGACGTTTCCACTTGTAGGTTCAACTTCCAGATTATTTGTTGGACGCCGCGTACCAGTGCGGGCGAGGCTTTCGGCTGCCTGCTGGTTTTTGAATGTCGGCAGATACCGGCCAATGCAAAAAAGTGCGCTTTTTGTGCGGTTTTTTTGTGCGGTTTTTTTGTGTTTGGTTCAGGTGCTGGATGAGGTGGACCGTGCGCAGTGTGCGTGCGGCATGGGTTTGCTGGTGAGGTTCGGATCAGCGGTAGGGGGTGTGTTGGGTCCATGCACGGAAATTTTTGTTTGTACGGTATGGCGCTTGATGGCGCGCCTTTCCCGCCCGGGCGCCTCCCGCCCGAATGCCGACAATTACCGGCGGAGTGCTCCAGGTTCCGTTAAAAAAAATTGGCAGATGTCATTGCGTACACAGAATCAATGACTTGCAAGCGAAACGGATAGGAAATAGCGGCCAGCCGATCGCGCCGTTATGCCGGGTAGGTTGATTTGATCGAGATGGCGGTCTCGACAACCTAGGCGACGTGATCGATGGCCACGTCATGGTGATCGATGACGGCTTCGTCATGGTAATTGGGTAATTGCACGGACTTGCCCACCCATTTGCATTCGACCTGACCAGCATTTGCATCGGATTTGACCAGCACGATTCGTGGACATGACCGGCAGAGAACAACCCTAAGCGGACTGTCGCCTCAATGCGGGCTCATTCTGGCCTTTCTTGGCTACAGTCGATGCTTTACGCAGTACGCTTTTTGATAATCCCTACCCAGCCTTCTTGATCATGTTCAACTCTGAATCCGTTAAATGGGTCGAAACACCGTTGACGTCAGAACGCGTACCATCGCAATGCCGAAAAATTTATTGATATCAGCATGCTTGCCGCCAGAAGTCTGCAACTACAATTTTTAAAGCGCTGTTCAGGGCAGTAATACACCAAAATGAGCTGCCATGTTAATACAAGCCTCGCTCGGAGACTTTTATGAATGACCGTGAGATATAAAATATCTCAAGCTTGTTTGTCACTGCATCAATCAGGTTAGTCGTTATTGTGAATTTATCGCGCAGAACATTTGAGCGATGCCTTTCTCCGACTGTAAGCGCGCTTTCTCGACCGTGCGCCACCTTATTTCTATTTTCAACTAGCTCGTTAATAGTGGTGCGAATTCTGGGCTCGACTGGGAATTCTATTCCAAAAGAGTCTAAGACCTCGGTGATAGATTTCATCCAAACATTCATAAGCGTATCCGAGAACTGGGTTTCGTCTATATTTATTATTTCAGTAGAGTTAAGTGTGGTGAAGATAGCCAGTGCATTGTCATGGTAATATTTATGACTGCAACTTTTGAATGATTGCAACTTTCCCCGCGCTGCGATGCTGCCAAAGTTAAATTCGTAATGTTTTGCGGGAGCATTGTGATCTGCGATTAAGCGCAAGGTAAGTTGCACTGCTTCATTAATGCTCTTTTCCAGGGCCGCATAAAGATGAACATAAAAGAAGCCTCTTAAGATTTTAACCTCAGGTGGGTGAGGCGTGGTAGCATCTTCGGGCTCCAAGGATGTGATGTGATTTAGGAGTAATTGAACTTCAGTGAGCCTTTCTCTAGCTAATTGTTTAACTCCCTCATAACTCATTTTATACGTGGTCCTTTACATACCTAATCCTGTCGGTAAGTTTTTTTCTGCTGTTCGTTGCCCCTGTCGTCAAAGTGGTTAGGGTTGCGTCATTTAAAAGAGCCTTGAGTTTTGCAGGGCGTACAATTTTTCCAGCGTTCAGAGAATCAGCTACACCTACCGAGATTGCTTCGAATAGAATAAGGGGGGTGGTATTTTTTCTGGTTGATCGTACTATTCCGTCGGGCAAGCTTGTGCTAATAAAGGTAAAAGTTTTCTCGAACAAGGTTTTCAGTTGCTTTTTATTCTTAAAGCTTTCAGTTTTTTCTGCCATGTAGTCGTTAAGAAATCCTTTTACGCTATGCACGAATTCATCACGCTTTTCGAGATAGGCGAAAAACTTCAAAACCAGTTCTTCAACGTTTCCATTTTTTTCTGCGTTCGAGCTAAGTCTCAAACAGTTCCTTAGAGGCACGAATTTTGCGCATTCTTTAATGAAATCATTGAAGGGGCCTAGATAAACGCAATTGCGAATTTCCTGCGGATGGAGAATTACACCGCCTGTATTTAGGCGTTCAAATAAGTCAAAGCGAAGCCCGAAATCACTTTTGTCATTCAGTACAGTAATTCTGATGGGGCGCGTCATAAACATTAATTGTATTGCTTTGGGGATTTCTCCAAAAGTAAGAGAATTCAGGGTATCTAGCTTCTCAAGTCCTTTCAACTTCAGTGGGACGCTGTTTTCACTGATTAGTTCTATAACGTCTTTGTTGCCGATGAAATTCACAATGGTAGTAAGGCGCTGAAGGCCGTCGATTACCTCCCAGGTTGAATCTTTGTTGGTGGCCATGAATAAGCTCGGCACGGGGATACCAAGTAGGATTGATTCAATCAGTTGAGATTGTCTCTCCTGGGTCCAAATAAAGTGTCGTTGATATTCTGGTGTTACATCGATGATTTCTTCTGAAATCATGTCGTACAGTTGCCTTACCGTGACGTCGTAGCTGTCGAATGACACAGATCTGCGATTGGCGTCTAGTTGAGACTGAATTGCAGTGCTATCCATAAATTCCTCAAATTATTCCATGTTTTGCTGGGAATCCCCGGGCAAGGGGCATCAGCGATCAATACCCAACGATACCGAGGGCTGTAGGCATATGTCGAGATGGAGGATAGATAAAGAATAAAAGGTTGCTGGGAGCGATCTGGGTATAGCCCGAGATTGCGACCTGCATGTCGCATTTTCCGTGAGCGGGAGGCCCTCATGCACGCAGGGGTTACTTCACCGCCGACGGGAACGGTATGAAAGCTATCGCGGTGGACACAGCACTTTGTTTGCAAGCGTTTCCAGAAGACATAGGACCAACCACCCCTGTGTCTGCTTTGACTGTCCGGTTCTGGGCCGATTGCTGCCTGTCGCGAAGGACAACAACCGACCCATTGCGGCCGGTGACAACGAGCATAAATCGGCAAAAAGCAGATGTTGGCGCGTATTTCGTTGATTCGATTTATATGGTTTCAGGCATCGTGCAAGCCGGATTCATCGAGGGCGGCTGCCGATTTCAGCATCTTCAAAATCACCAAGGCAAAAGCTCGGCTCTTGGTCTCGTTATCCAGCACTTCCAGCGACAGCTTCTCGTGGTCGGTCATGGCATCCAGTACGGTGTCCAGAACGCGCTTGGGGAACAGTCCGTGCATCACTTGATCCACCGAGTGGTTGTTCACCTGGGCCATCACATCTTCCTGGCGGCTGATGCGCTGGGCGATGCCGGTGAGGAACTGCAGCTGGTCGTCATCGCTCACCTCGGCACCGAAGATATCGTTCAGTGCCTCGATGATTTCCGACAAACGCTTCTTCTCCGGGTCATGGGGCTTTCCGCTGCCCACATCACTGCCAGGTTTGAGGGTGTATTCACCGTGCTCCTCGTTCAGGCGTAGCTGGTGTTCGGCGCGCTTGCTCAGGCGGTAGTGGCTCAGTTGCAGCTCGCCCACGTCCACGTCGTCTTGTTGCAAGCGATCCACGCGCAGCAGCGGATGCAGGTGCTTGGCGTATACGCAGATCTGTTCCAATTCGCGGTCCTCATAGGGCACGATCTGCGAGAGGAACTCGTACAGGCGCACAAAGCTCTGCAGGTTTTTGCGGAACAGGTCTAGTTGGTCTATCTGTTCGCCGGCCTCTTTCAGCGCATGCTCGGCTTTTTTCAGGCCAGCACTGTCGCCGTTGGCTTCGGCTGTGCGCCTGTAATCCAGTGCTTGCTGGCGCGACTCCACCGAGAAGGCATAACGCTTGGCAAAGCGCTCCTTGGCCGGAGTGCAGTAGTAGCTGAGTTTGCTGGCTGCCGCCTTGGGGTCGAAGAAGGCCATAGAGAACGCCTCGACCTCCTGCCAGTGATAGATCCCCTCGGCATCCAACGTCCTCTGCAGGTCATAGATGATCTGCGGGTCGGTTACATCGGTCAGCTCGGCCTTGGTGTAGTACGGCAAGAAGGCGTCGAGGATATCCTGCGGCTCGTTGAAAAAGTCGAGGATGAAGGTTTCCTTGCTGTCACCGAAAGTGCGGTTCAGCCGCGACAGGGTCTGCACGCAGTCCACGCCTTGCAGCTTTTTGTCCACGTACATGGCACACAGCTTGGGCTGATCGAAGCCGGTCTGATACTTGTTTGCCGCGATCATCACGTTGAAGTCTTGGGTGTCGAACGCCACTGCCAAATCGCGGCTATTCAGGTCGGGGTTGAGTAGACTGCTGCTTTCGGTTACTTCTTCGGGGATCACCTCATCCGGTAGCACGCTGCCGGAGAACGCTACCAGCGGGTGCACATCGTTGTAACCCATCTGCTGTACATAGGCTCTCACCGCCAACTGGTATCGCACCGCTTCCTGGCGGCTGCTGGTCACCACCATGGCCTTGGCCTGGCCATTGAGCAGATTACGGATATTGGCGCGGAAGTGCTCGACGATCACCTCAACCTTTTGACTGATGTTGTATGGATGCAAACGCACCCAGCGCGCTAGCTTGATGCGCGCCTTCTTACTGTCTACCTCGTCGTCTTCGCCAACTGGGTGGGCGATCTTCCAGGCGGTACTGTAGGTGGTGTAGTTACGCAGCACATCTAGGATGAAACCCTCCTCAATGGCCTGGCGCATGGAATACAGATGAAAAGCCTCTGGCTTGTTGCTGGAACTGGTTGGCAGCGTGGGGTTGGCCGGGCGACCGAACAGCTCCAGAGTCTTGGCCTTGGGCGTGGCGGTGAAGGCGTAGTAACTGATGCGCTCATTCGGTTGGCGCGCCTGTACAGCAGCGTCCAGCAACTCTTCGGCGCTGACTTCCTCGGCTTCCAGCGCATCGCTACCGAGAATCTGTTTCAGCTTGCTGGCGGACGAGCCAGTTTGCGAGGAATGCGCCTCGTCAGCGATTACCGCATAACGCCCGCTAGCCAGCTTTGGGTACTTGTCTAGGGCATCGAACAATGCAGGGAAAGTCTGGATGGTGACGATGATGATGCGCGTCTGCTCAGCCAGCGCCTCAGCCAGTTGTTCGGATTTGCTCTGATTGCCGACATCACGACTGATCGGTTTGACCACGCCCTGGGCGTGCTCGAACTGGTAGATGGTGTTTTGTAGTTGGCTATCCAGCACCGTGCGGTCGGTGACCACTATCACCGAGTTGAACAACCGCTGACCGGTATCATCGTATAGCGAGGCCAGTTGATGGGCCGTCCATGCGATGGAGTTGGACTTGCCCGAGCCGGCGCTGTGCTGGATTAAATAGCGTTTGCCAGCTCCTTCGGCGCGGGTGGTCTTGATCAGCGTGTTGACTACTTCCCATTGGTGGTAACGCGGGAAGATCATAGTCTCCTTGGTAACCAACGTTCCGTCGAAGCCTTCGCTGGTTTTTTTGTCCAGGTGCAGAAAGCGCCCCAGCACATTGAGCCAGGCATCCGGCTGCAACAGGCGTTGCCACAGGTAGCTGGTGGCGTATTGGCTGTCGTCGACAGGCATTGGGTTGCCCGCGCCGCCTTCTTCACTACCGAGGTTAAAGGGCAGGAAGAAGGTGTCCTTACCTGTCAACTTTGTGGTCATCGCCACCTCATTCTGCCCTACGGCAAAATGCACCAGCGCGCCACGCTTGAAGGTCAGCAGCGGCTCGGGCTTGCGCGTCAGCGGGTCTTTTACCGGGCGGTCGTAACGATACTGGCGCTTGGCATTCTCGACTGACTGCTTGAACTCGCTTTTTAGCTCCAGCGTGGCGGTGGGGATTCCGTTGACAAACAGCACCAAATCCAACCGTGGGTTGTAGCTCTGTCCACTGCTGCCAGCCTCACGCGCGTGCGGCGAATAAGACACCTCCGGCACCACCCGCAAGCGGTTGCACCGGTATCGTTTGAGGGTGTCAGGATTCATGTCGTGGTCGGGCTGAAAACTACATAACTCCACTTTTACCGCTGGCAGCTTAAAACCATGACGCAGCACATCCAGGGTGCCGCTTAGCTCCAACTCGCGCACGAGCTTCTCCACTAACACGGCGTCTGGGTTGTTGGGATTGGCCTTTACAAACTTGTTCCAACGCTCGGGCCAGGCGTCCTTGAAGTAGCTCAGCACATCTTCGGTATAAAGCGCGGTGCGCCGGTCGTATCCGCTGGCTGTGCCCACCAACCAGCCCTGAGCGGTTAGGGCGTCGATAATGTCTTGCTGAAATTGCGCTTCCTTGCTGTCCGCCATTACACGGCCTCTATTTCTAATTCGGGAGATGCCACGTTGGCCGATGACTGCCAGCCACGCACGTCGATTTTGCCGGTGACGGCGGCGGATATCAGGGCGGAGCGGCGCTCGATTAGTAAGTCAATAGACCCAAGTCCCTGCTCCAACAACGAAGAAAATTCCGCAGTGACTTTATCTAGAAAATCAGTGATTTTTATTTGTTCAATAACAGGCGGAAGAGTTACCGGAAGTTGCTTCAATAAATCCTGACTTAAAGATGCCCTGGTAACCAAATTCATTTCCTTGTTGAAGAAAATCCGCAGCCGTTGGTTTCGAAAATAATATTTCGAAAATCCAGGAATCAGATATTTACCACTCGGCCTGAATCGAATAAGAAATCCAGCAAAAACAGCATTTTGAAGTTTTTGCAAACAGGTTGCACTAAAACCTATCTCGTCAACTGTTTCCGATGTCCTGGTAAAAAACACATCTCCGTAGTCAATCGAGTAACGCTGCCGGTCTTCAGCCGTTGACTGAACGAGCCCTGTAACTTCAGCTGGTAATACGTCATTCTTATGTACGTCGCTATAACTTACAAAAGGGAAGCCAGATCCAAAAGCCTCTCCCCCGATGTTGATACCATTTTGGCACTCCCCCAAAAAACGCAATGCTTTCACATCCCAATGCGCAGGCACTTCGCCTAGCCACTCCACACCGGAGTCTTTCATCGAAACGTTGGGGTCGAGGCCTTTGGTAACAGCGTGGGAGATAACGGCCTGGCGCTTTTCCTTAAGCAGTTCGATCAAGCGCTGTTGCTGCTCGATCAGACCATCGATGCGCGCGGTTTGATGGTCGAGGAAGCGGGCGATTTGGGCTTGCTCGACAATCGGGGGTAATGGAATACGCAGATTTTCGAGCACTGACATTCCAATATTTTGCTGCGTCCCATAGTTCCAATTTAGCCTAACGCTCTCTTGAAAATTACGAGATCTCATCGCTTGTAGTACGTAGCGAGGTAAAGCTAAGCGAGAGCACCGCACCACTGCCAATGGCGACCAAATATTAAACTCCCGATCAGTAGAAACAATAGCCACTACTCCAGTAGTAGCTCCGGACTTAACCATAAAAATATCGTTTCTACGAGGTTTGTATTTTTTTGTATAGCGGTCATGATCCGTCTGAGAAATAAATCGGGATTTTGAAAAGTTTATCTCACCCGTCGAAACAGCTTCAGCAGATACGAATGGGATACCGTCTTCAATGAACTCAGGTGTTTCGTGAGGACCGTCAGTGATTGGGGTTGCCACAATATGCTTCAAAGGGGACACATCCCAATGCGCCGGAACCGCTCCCAGCTCAGGTAAGTCAGTGCCTTTGTATGCCCCATAGGAAGAAAAACTCATGCGGAAAGCCCCTCGATCATCTGCTTGATGCGGTCAGTGCAGGCTTTGAGGTCGCGGTCGATTTCTTCTAGTGGGCGCGGCGGCTGAAATACATAAAAGTGACGATTGAACGGAATTTCGAAACCAACAAGGCCGACCTCGCCATCCTGAGCATCCGTTTTGCTCTCGTCGATCCAAGCATCCGGCACGTGGGGGATGACTTCGCGTTGAAAGTAGTCATGCACCGACTCGCCCAGCGGTACGTTCTCGTTGTCGCGCAGAGCAGTGTCCGGCTCAAACTGAGCCTTGGTTTTGCAGATATTCGCTTCGGGGTCGCGCTCGCTCAGTCCATTCAGCAGCGCTTTAAATTCCGCCGTGGAGAGGAGCACATTTTGGTCGCTCAAGGCCTTTTTCAGCAACTTAGTGAACTGCTCGCGGTTGCGGTGCAGCACGCTGCCGTCTAGCGCTTGTATGGCCTGGATTAGCTGTTGTTGGGGGGCGTTATCAAGTCTCTGAATGGCTTTTTCTTCCAACACTTTAGCGATGCGCTCGGCACTGGTCTGGAAGTTCAGGCGTAGCGGACGCTCAATGGTGATTCGCCGGTAGCCGAAGGCTTCAATCGGAAAAATCTTGCTCTGCGTGGTTTGCTCGAAACGGCCATACAGGCGCACCAGCTCGTCGATCTGCTCGTCGCTGATGAATTGTCGCTTGCTACCAAGGGATTTGCGCATTTTGGCGAAGTGCTGGCTGCCATCGATCAGCTGTACCAGCCCCTTACGTGCTTTGGTCTTGTGGTTGCTTAAAATCCACACGTAGGTCGCAATACCGGTGTTGTAAAACATATCCGTGGGCAGCGCGACAATGGCTTCGATCAGATCGTTTTGCAGCAGATAGCGGCGAATCTCCGACTCGCCCGAACCCGCGCCACCGGTGAACAACGGCGAGCCGTTGAGGATGATACCGATGCGCGAGCCTCCGTCGCGCGGGTCACGCATCTTGCTGACCAGGTGCAAGAGGAACAGCAACGAGCCATCAGACACCCTCGGAAGGCCAGGACCGAAACGGCCGTCGAAACCCTTGTGGATATGCTCGTCGGTGATCTGCTTTTGCACCTTCTTCCATTCCACGCCAAACGGCGGGTTGCTGAGCATGAAGTCGAAGTGCTTGTTGCCCAACTGGTCGTTGGACAGCGTGTTACCGAGCTTGATGCTGGCAACGTCCTGCCCCTTAATCAGCATGTCAGCTTTGCAGATGGCGTAGGACTCGGGATTTAGCTCCTGACCGTGCAGGGATACGCTGACCTTTTCGCTGATGGACTGGATGTACTCATCGCCCTCGGACAGAAATCCACCCGTACCCGCCGTTGGGTCATAGATGGTGACGATGCTGTTGGGCGCGAGTTTGTGGTCCTGATCGGTGATCACCAACGAAGTGGTGAGGTGCACGATATCGCGCGGAGTGAAATGCTCACCCGCAGTTTCGTTGGAGCTTTCGGCGAACTTGCGGATTAACTCTTCGAAGATGATGCCCATGCCGAAGTTGCTAATGCTCTCGGGACTCAGGTCGGTGGCAGCAAACCTTTGCACAACCTGATAGAGCAGGTTAGCGCTGGCCAGTTGCTGAACAAAGTCTTCAAAGTGGAAGTGCTCGAATATCTCGCGGGCGTCCTTGCTGAAGGCCTGGACATAGCTCATCAGGTCGGCTGGGGTCTGGGTATCGGATAGAGTGCCGAGGGTCAGCGACGAGGCGTTGAAAAACTGCAGGCCACCTGCCGCACGCAGCATATACATTTCACGCACGGTGTCTGGGCGGCCCTCCTGGGCGTAGAACTCGCGAATCACGGCATCCTTGGTCGGCGCCAACACACACTCCATGCGCCGAAGTAGGGTGAATGGCAGGATGATGCGACCGTACTGAGACTGCTTGAAGTCACCGCGTAGCAGATCGGCAATCGACCAGAGAAAAGCGGCCGTCTGGGAATGATTTTCCATATTCACGCAACAACACCTTGGAGGTAGGAGCAAAAGCGCAAGTCTAACACCCGTGGGTGCCCATCAAGAGCATCAGTTTTAGGTGTGAGCAGCCGCTGATCGGGGGCTGCTTTTGGCCGTTCTCTGCCGATCATTGTGACAAAGCGTGCTGGTCAAATCCTGTGCAATCGGTGTCAGGACGAATGCAAGCGGGCGGTCAAGCTGGGTGCAATTTTGCAGTAATCGATGATGGCTTCGTCTTGGAGTCCGACGGCCACGTCATGGTGATCCAAGAAGTTCAGCGCATTGGTTTCGGAGTTGGCGCTAGCCAGTGTAGAAACAAAAAAGGCCCGCATCGCTGCGGGCCTTTCTGTATATGGTGCCAGCATCAGGAATCGAACACGGGACCTACTGATTACAAGTCAGGCGCTCTGCTGCATCGAATTTCACCGCCTTCTGCTCGATGCTTTGCCGCTTTGCATGGCTGAGAAACGAGGCATTTTTTACAAGAAGGGCAGCTGGATATTCCTGAAACGTAACCCCAGCGTAACCCCGGCAATTCTATAAAGACGGGGAAACACCGTAACCGCTTGAATTATATGGTGTCCCAGGGCAGGTTCGAACTGCCAACCTTCCCCTTAGGAGGGGGATGCTCTATCCAATTGAGCTACTGAGACACAAGTCGAGCGCAACGAAACGTGGCGCGATGGACGGCGTGCATGTTAACGGCAGGGCCGGCTTTTGTCATGTCGTCCATAGGGCTTTTTAAGTGTAGGCAGACACCTCAGAAGGGCGCGGACCTGTTTACCGTGCAAATTGCATCGCTGTAAAAAGCCACCCTTGCAAAATGCAATATGGCGTTTTACCAAAAATAACTTAATTCATTGTTTTTTAAGAATTTAATTGCCGATAGACTCTGGCATGCGAGCTGCCTCTACTGTTCTTACAGAGCAACCGAGGCCCACGCCATGAACAGCGTCCTTTTACTCTCGAATGCAATCGCACTGGCCGTTTTATCGGGATTTCATTTTGTTCCCGAGAACAGCACTACGCAGGTTGCCCAGCTCATGCCGCATTACCTTCAGTTGCAGAAGGCGCCGCAACTGGCGCAATTGAGTGATCGGCACGGATTTGTCAGCCCGCAAGTGAGCCAGGAAAACATCCTGCTACCGGCGCCGTCATCCGAGCGTTTGGTATTTTGAATCACCCACCAGGAGCACAGCATGTCCAGATCAGCCGCGAGTTTCTTCATCCTCGCCTTGTTGAGCGGCATTTTCCATCTGTCATTGACCCAGGACATGGTCGTCACCCTCCCCCTGATCGCCTGCGTTGTCTTCAGCGGCCTGTTCGTGCTCGCACTGATCGCCGGACGCAAGATCAAGTTCGATCCGGTACTGCGTTGATCCCGGCCTGGTAGACCGGCTGCAAGGGCCTGCCACCCATCCTCAATTAACCCCCTAGAAGACTTCCACCTAGTAAATCGGCCATTTGCCACTATTCTGTAAAGGCAAGGAACAGGGATCGAGTCCACCTTTTTCTCCCGACAGAAACCTTTCGTCGGGCGGAGGGAGCATTAAGCATTACGGGCCCGATCGAACTTTTCAAACCAGTCCGCATTTCTGATAATTGGTGCTGGCAGAACGCCTTTATCCAGTTCAATATTTGTCACAGAATTGACGCCAAGGATCTGGCTGCTTTGAGGCATGATGCGCGCCTCTATCAATTCAGGTTGAACATTTGGTCAGAGCGCTTGTCCTACCAGACATCCTGCGGCCAATCCCGAAAACCGCTCCCCTGAACTAACCGGTTAAATATATGCGCCCATTGAAACAGGCAATTTATTCCAGCCGTACGGCTGACAAGTTCGTCGTACGTCTGCCAGACGGAATGCGTGAACGCATTGCCGAGGTGGCTCGCAATCATCATCGCAGCATGAACTCCGAAATCATTGCGCGCCTTGAGCAGAGTCTTATTCAGGAAGGCGCACTGGGAGAAGAGTTGAGCATGCGCCTGGACAGCCCGGAGCTTTCCTTGCACGAACGGGAGCTGCTGCAACGCTTCCGCCAACTCTCCCACCGACAGCAGAACGCCCTGGTTTCGCTGATCGCGCATGATGCTGAAATGACCGCCGACGCGTCCTGATTCAAGTAGAAAGCTCAAGCCAGCCTGATCGCTGGCTTTTTTTTGCCTGAAATCCAGGCAAAAAAAACCCGCCAAAGGCGGGTTTTCAATGAACGGGGCTTCAGAGCAGGAAGATTGTCGCCAGCCCAAGGAAGATGAAAAAGCCGCCGCTGTCGGTCATGGCAGTAATCATCACACTGGCACCCATTGCCGGGTCGCGCCCCATCTTCGCCAGGGTCATCGGGATCAAGACCCCCATCAACGCCGCCAGCAGCAAGTTGAGCGTCATCGCGGCGGTCATCACCACGCCCAATGACCAACTGCCATAGAGCAGGTAGGCAACCACACCAATCACCCCACCCCAGATCACACCGTTGATCAACGCGACCGCCAATTCCTTGCGCATCAGGCGCGAGGTATTACCGGTGCTCACCTGGTCCAGTGCCATGGCCCGAACAATCATGGTGATGGTCTGGTTGCCCGAATTACCACCGATGCCCGCCACGATCGGCATCAATGCCGCCAGCGCCACGAGCTTCTCGATCGAACCTTCGAACAAACCGATGACCCGGGAAGCCACGAACGCGGTAATCAGGTTGATCGCCAGCCAGGCCCAACGGTTACGCAGGGATTTCCAGACCGACGCAAAAATATCTTCTTCTTCACGCAGACCCGCCATGTTGAGAACTTCGCTTTCGCTCTCTTCACGGATCAGGTCGACCATTTCATCGATGGTCAGACGACCGATCAGCTTGCCGTTCTTGTCGACCACGGGTGCGGAGATCAAGTCATAACGCTCGAATGCCTGAGCAGCATCGTAAGCGTCTTCGTCCGGGTGAAAACTCACCGGATCGCTGGCCATCACCTCGGCAACCTGTTTGTCCGGATCGTTGACCAGCAAGCGCTTGATCGGCAACACACCCTTGAGGACGCCGTCGTAATCGACCACGAACAGTTTGTCGGTATGGCCCGGCAACTCCTTGAGACGGCGCAGGTAACGCAGGACAACTTCAAGGCTGACATCCTCGCGGATGGTCACCATCTCGAAGTCCATCAACGCACCGACCTGCTCCTCGTCGTAGGACAGTGCCGAGCGCACGCGTTCGCGTTGTTGCTGGTCGAGGGTCTCCATGAGCTCATGGACGACGTCTCGCGGCAGCTCGGAGGCCAGGTCAGCGAGTTCGTCGGCATCCATGTCCTTGGCCGCTGCCAGGAGCTCGTGATCGTCCATGTCGGCGATCAGCGATTCACGAACCGAATCGGATACTTCGAGAAGGATGTCGCCGTCGCGATCGGCCTTGACCAATTGCCAGAGCGTCAGACGATCGTCCAGCGGCAAGGCTTCAAGGATGTAGGCGACGTCGGCGGAGTGCAGGTCATCGAGCTTGCGTTGCAACTCGACAAGGTTCTGCCGGTGGACCAGGTTCTCGACCCGGTCATGATGCGGGCCTTCCTGGCGGTGAGTCAGGTCTTCTACCACTCGCTGGCGCTGCAGCAACTCAACCACCTGAGCCAGGCGATCCTGCAAGCTTTCCTGCGTTTTCTTTACTTCAACTTCAGACATAGGCGAACTCCACTCCCAGCAGCGGGGCACGCCGGAAGGATCAATCAGTCAATTCATGATTGGTAAAACGGGGTACTGAGTAACTACTGGGTAAGTCCATGGAGGTATTCCACAAGCCCCGGCGGGGCTGACGGGCGCAATGATACACCGCCTGACGGTTTTAAACGTTAAAAAATCGTGGCTGAAACAAGCGCTTGCACAACAATCTTGAGCGTCGTCCTGATCCATCGAAATGCGACGACGTATTCTGAAAAGAAAACACACCGCTTCGAAAATTGTAGCCGCTACCCTTGAAAAGGAACGTCATGGAGGACGGCCAATGCCACCGATTTCACAATGCCTTTTACTGCTCAGCCTGCTCGGCCCCCTGCCCCTGGCGCTCGCCACCACCGTTCAACGCTGTGAAGCGCCCGATGGACGCATTACCTTCACCACGCTGAGCTGCGCCGCGGGAGAACGCGCTTCACTTCAGGACGCCCGCGCCTTTACACCTGGCAGCACGATGGCGCTTATGCCGCCGGCCGAGCTCCGTGAAACACCAGCAATGAACATCAACAGCAGAGAGCCAACCGTGGTCGGCCAAACGCAGGACAAGTGTGGAAACCTGATCAGCGCCAGGGAGCGCCGGGAAGCGATCATCCATCAGCGGGTGGTCGCGGGCATGAGCCAGCAAGACGTCGAGAGCGCACTCGGCAAGCCAGACAAGATCAGTATTCGCAATTCGGCCACGACCTACCGTTACGACACCCGCAAAGGTCGCAGCGCACAGGTGGAGTTCGACGAGAGGGGATGCACGAAAGAAAAAGCCAAATCCCGGACGGCAAAAAGCCCGCTTTAAAGGCGGGCTTTTTGTTTGTATGGTGCACTCGACAGGATTCGAACCTGTGACCGCTCGGTTCGTAGCCGAGTACTCTATCCAGCTGAGCTACGAGTGCAATTTGTGTTTTTAGACCAGATCACAACTGGTTGAAGCCAAGTCATTCGCATCACTGCAAACAACTCTTAAATGGTGCACTCGACAGGATTCGAACCTGTGACCGCTCGGTTCGTAGCCGAGTACTCTATCCAGCTGAGCTACGAGTGCATTTGTTGCCGCGCATTATAGGCCGTCCAATCTCTATGTCAAGCACTTTTTCTAGTAATTTCAACAACTTACCGAAGAAGCCAGATTACAACGTACTACGCAAATAATGGCGGAGAACGGGGGATTCGAACCCCCGACACCCTTTTGAGGTGTACTCCCTTAGCAGGGGAGCGCCTTCGGCCACTCGGCCAGCTCTCCGCAACACGGGGCGTATATTAACCAGCTTCTTCCCCGTTTGCAAACATAAAAAACGATAAAAATTAATGGCTTGGTTCTTCGTCCTTCTCTTTCTTGATACGCAGGTAAATTTCCTCCCGGTGAACAGCTACCTCTTTGGGAGCATTAACACCGATGCGCACTTGATTTCCTTTGACGCCGAGCACGGTCACGGTGATTTCGCCATCACCGATAATCAGGCTTTCTGCGCACCGACGAGTCAGAATCAGCATACCTTTCTCCTCACGCGTTTCATTTCAGGGACTACAGTCTGCAAAAAAAAGGCACTCGACCCACAACCGGAGCGGTCGCAGCCCTACATGCCTGAGTATTGACTAGCGCGAGCAAAAGAACAGGCTCGGGGGGGCACGCCATTCAAAAAAACAAAAGGCGCGGTCAGACCGCGCCTTTTGGCAAACGCATCACTCGCCCTGGCGGGCCGGTGCGTCCAGTTCGAACGCCGTGTGCAGAGCGCGCACAGCCAGTTCCAGATACTTCTCTTCGATCACTACGGAGACTTTGATTTCCGAAGTCGAGATCATCTGGATGTTGATGCTTTCCTTGGCCAGGGATTCGAACATGCGGCTGGCAACGCCTGCGTGGGAACGCATGCCAACGCCGACGATCGACACCTTGGCGATCTTGGTGTCGCCCACGACTTCACGGGCACCCAGCTCACCAGCGGTCTTTTCCAGCACGGCTTGCGCCGCCTGGTAGTCGTTGCGGTGCACGGTGAAGGTGAAGTCGGTGGTGTTATCGTGCGCGACGTTCTGCACGATCATGTCGACTTCAATGTTCGCGGCACTGATCGGGCCGAGAATCTTGAATGCAACGCCCGGAATGTCTGGCACGCCACGGATGGTCAGCTTGGCTTCATCGCGGTTGAAAGCGATACCGGAAATGATCGGCTGTTCCATGGTTTCCTCTTCATCAATAGTAATGAGGGTGCCCGGACCCTCCTTGAAGCTGTGCAGTACGCGCAGCGGAACGTTGTACTTGCCGGCGAACTCGACCGCGCGGATCTGCAATACCTTGGAACCGAGGCTGGCCATTTCCAGCATCTCTTCGAAGGTGATCTTGTCCAGGCGCTGAGCCACGGACACCACACGCGGGTCGGTGGTGTAGACACCGTCGACGTCGGTGTAGATCTGGCATTCGTCAGCCTTCAGGGCTGCCGCCAGCGCCACGCCGGTGGTGTCGGAACCGCCACGACCGAGGGTGGTGATATTGCCGTGCTCGTCGACGCCCTGGAAACCGGCGACCACTACCACGCGACCGGCCTTCAGATCACCGCGAATCTTCTGGTCATCAATCTGCAGGATACGCGCTTTATTGTGTGCGCTATCCGTCAGAATCCGCACCTGGTTGCCGGTGTAGGACACCGCCGGCACGCCACGCTTGATCAGTGCCATGGCCAACAGGGCAATCGTCACCTGCTCACCGGTGGAGACGATCACGTCCAGCTCGCGCGGAACCGGTTGACCGTCGCCACTGATTTGCTTGGCCAGATCGATCAGACGGTTGGTTTCGCCGCTCATTGCAGACAGCACAACCACCAGGTCATCGCCGGCATCGCGGAATTTCTTAACCTTGTCGGCGACCTGCTCGATTCTCTCGACAGTGCCGACCGAGGTGCCTCCAAATTTCTGTACGATCAAAGCCATTTCAAAGCCGCCTCTGCCCATGAAGGGCGCCCAAATAATCACTCAAACAGCGTTGCGGCCCGCCACTAGACTGCGAGCCGCAAGCACTGCCTTATAGACCCTGCTCTACAAACGGAACGGTCAGGGCCAGTGCCGCATCCAGTGCGCCAGCGTCGGTACCGCCGCCTTGCGCCATGTCTGGACGACCACCACCCTTCCCGCCCACTGCCGCAGCGGCTTGCTTCATCAAATCACCGGCTTTGAGTTGGCCAGTCAGGTCTTTGGTTACGCCTGCAACCAGAACGACCTTATCCTCATGGACACTGCCGAGCAGGATCACTGCGCGGCCGAGTTTGTTTTTCAGTTGATCGACCAGCGCCAGCAGCGCCTTGCCATCCTGACCGTCCAGACGCACGGCCAGCACTTTCACGTCCTTGACGTCCAGCGCCTGGGCCGACAGGTCGTCGCCCGCGGCACTGGCAGCCTTGGCTTGCAACTGCTCGAGTTGCTTTTCCAGCAGACGGTTGCGCTCCAGCACAGCCGACAGCTTGTCGATCAGGTTATCGCGGCTGCCCTTGACCAGGCTGGCCGCTTCCTTGAGTTGTTCTTCCGCTGCGTTCAAGTAGGCCAGCGCTTGCGCGCCGGTGACAGCTTCGATACGACGCACACCCGATGCCACACCGCCTTCGCTGATGATTTTCAGCAGGCCGATGTCGCCGGTACGGTTGGCGTGGATACCGCCGCACAGTTCGACGGAGAAATCGCCCATGCTCAACACGCGCACGTTGTCGCCGTATTTCTCGCCGAACAGCGCCATGGCGCCTTTCTGCTTGGCGGTTTCGATGTCGGTTTCTTCGGTTTCAACTTCGGAGTTCTTGCGAATCTCGGCGTTGACGATGTCTTCCAGCGCTTTGAGCTGTTCAGGCTTGATGGCCTCGAAGTGGCTGAAGTCGAAGCGCAGGCGCTGACTGTCGACCAGCGAGCCTTTCTGCTGAACGTGATCGCCCAGCACCTGGCGCAATGCGGCATGCAGCAAGTGAGTCGCCGAGTGGTTCAGCGAAGTGGCGTGACGCACTTCGGCATCGACATGAGCCTCGACCGGAGCACCGACAATCAGGCTACCCGAATCCAGCACACCGTGGTGCAGGAACGCACCGCCGGTCTTGGTGGTGTCGCGCACGTCGAAACGCGCAGCGCCAGCCTGGAGGAAGCCGCAATCGCCGATCTGGCCACCGGATTCCGCATAGAACGGCGTCTGGTTCAGAACGACCACGCCCTCTTCGCCTTCGCTCAGCACGTCAACCGATTGCCCGTCTTTATAGAGAGCAACGATCTTGGCCGAACCGCTGTGAGCGGTGTAACCGGTGAACTCGGTGTCCACATCGACCTTGACCAGGCTGTTGTAGTCCATGCCGAAGGAACTGGCGGAACGGGCACGGACGCGCTGGGCTTCCATCTCACGTTCAAAACCGGCTTCGTCGATGGTCAGGCTGCGCTCGCGAGCGATGTCGCCGGTCAGGTCCATCGGGAAACCGTAGGTGTCGTAGAGTTTGAACACCACGTCGCCCGGCACCACGTCGCCCTTGAGCTCGGCCAGATCCTGCTCGAGGATCTTCAGGCCCTGCTCCAGGGTCTTGGCGAACTGTTCTTCTTCGGCCTTCAGCACGCGCTCGATGTGCGCCTGCTGGGATTTCAGTTCCGGGAAGGCTTCGCCCATCTCCGCGACCAGGGCCGCGACGATCTGGTAGAAGAAGCTGCCCTTGGCGCCCAGCTTGTTACCGTGACGGCAGGCGCGACGGATGATCCGGCGCAGCACGTAGCCGCGGCCTTCGTTGGACGGCAGCACGCCGTCGGCGATCAGGAAACCGCAGGAACGGATGTGGTCAGCCACGACTTTCAGGGAAGCCTGAGCGTCGTTGGTGCAACCGATGGCCTTGGCCGATGCGTTCAGCAGGCTCTGGAACAGGTCGATTTCATAGTTCGAGTGAACGTGCTGCAGCACGGCACTGATCCGCTCCAGGCCCATGCCGGTGTCGACCGACGGCGCTGGCAGCGGGTGCAACACGCCATCGGCGGTGCGGTTGAACTGCATGAACACGTTGTTCCAGATCTCGATGTAACGGTCGCCATCTTCTTCCGGCGAGCCCGGTGGGCCACCCCAGATGTCGGCGCCGTGATCGTAGAAAATCTCGGTGCAAGGACCGCACGGGCCGGTATCGCCCATGGTCCAGAAGTTGTCGGAGGCGTACGGCGCGCCCTTGTTGTCGCCGATGCGCACCATGCGCTCGGCCGGAACCCCGATTTCCTTGGTCCAGATGTCATACGCCTCGTCATCGCTGGCGTAGACGGTGACCCAGAGCTTTTCCTTCGGCAGGTTCAGCCACTTGTCGGAAGTCAGGAAGTTCCAGGCGTAGCTGATGGCGTCACGCTTGAAATAATCGCCGAAGCTGAAGTTACCCAGCATTTCGAAGAAAGTGTGGTGACGAGCGGTATAACCGACGTTTTCCAGGTCGTTGTGCTTGCCGCCGGCGCGCACGCATTTCTGGCTGCTGACCGCGCGGGTGTACGCGCGCTTTTCCTGGCCCAGGAAGCAGTCCTTGAACTGGTTCATCCCCGCGTTAGTGAACAGCAGGGTTGGGTCGTTGCCCGGAATCAAAGAGCTGGAGGCTACACGGGTGTGGCCTTGCTCTTCGAAGAAGCGAAGGAAGGCTTCACGGATTTCTGCGCTTTTCATTAGGTTCTTCCACGGAGGCTGCGGCCAAAGGCCTGTTCGAAACGTCAACAGACGAAGCGACGGCAAAGGGCCGCATTATATCGGCCCTGCGCGCGGGGTACAGCGTGTTTATACGATAGAAACGGTCAATTGGAGTGCTAACGCTATCACTTGCGCGAAAAGTCGACGAATGTCGCGACGACTTGCCCGATTTGCGCACGGCTGACGTCCATGTGCGTGACCATGCGCAGGCGCGCGGCAGCACTGAGCCTGATCCCGCGCTCGGCGGCAAACGCCTTGAGCGCCTCGGCCTTGTCGCCCATCTGCACGTAAACCATGTTGGTCTGCACCGGTTCGACCTCGAAGCCCGCCGCACGCAGGCCTTCGGCCAGCAATTGTGCATTGGCGTGGTCGTCGGCCAGGCGCTCTACGTTGTGATCCAGTGCATACAGGCCTGCCGCCGCCAGAATCCCGGCCTGGCGCATGCCGCCACCGACCATTTTGCGCAGGCGCCGGGCCTTGCCGATCAGCTCGGCCGAGCCACACAGCACCGAACCCACCGGTGCACCCAACCCTTTGGACAGGCAAACCGAGACGGAATCGAAATGTTGGGTGATTTCCCGGGCATCCACTCCCAGCTTCACTGCCGCGTTATACAAACGTGCGCCGTCCAGGTGCAGCTGCAAGCCATGCTCTTGGGTGAAACTGCGCGCCCGCGCCAGGTATTCCAGCGGCAGGACCTTGCCCTGCATGGTGTTTTCCAGCGCCAGCAGCCTGGTGCGGGCGAAGTGGAAGTCATCCGGCTTGATCGCCGCCGCGACGTGGGCCAGGTCCAGTGAACCATCGGCCTGCACTTCCAGCGGTTGCGGCTGAATCGAGCCGAGTACCGCAGCACCACCCCCTTCGTATTTATAGGTGTGGGCCTGCTGGCCGACGATGTACTCGTCGCCGCGCTCGCAATGGGCCATCAACCCAAGCAGGTTGCTCATGGTACCGGTCGGCACGAACAGTGCCGCGGCAAACCCCAGGCGCCTGGCCAGTTCGGCTTCCAGATGATTGACCGTCGGGTCTTCGCCATACACGTCATCGCCGGTGGCGGCGTTGGCCATCGCGTCGAGCATGCCGGCGGAAGGTTGGGTGACGGTGTCGCTGCGAAGATCGATAACGCTCATGAATCTGGCCTCGGTAAGCAGGGGAAATCCCTTTCAGGAAAGAATTACTGCGGGCATGGTGACGATTAATCAACCCTTGCGTAGGAAAAGGCCGATCAATCCAACAGAAAAGTCGATAACAATCATCCAAAAGGGGCCATGCGCATACCGCAAATATGTGATAAAAACGCTGCGCCGCCAAACATTCCGGCGGCAAAAACGTTCTCAGGGCGGGGTGCAACTCCCCACCGGCGGTAATTGCGCGCAATGCGCATAGCCCGCGAGCGCTTGGTGACAGCACGGCTTCGGCGGTGCCTGGCAGCAAGGTCAGCAGACCCGGTGTGATCCCGGGGCCGACGGTCATAGTCCGGATGAAGAGAGAACGGGATTGACAGCAAAGGGCCGTCCGCCAGCATTCGTGCGAGCGTGCGTCCCCTTGGATCCCCTTCGATTCATAACGCCCTGTTTTTCACACAAACAGGAGTCAGAACATGCAACCCACCGCAATCGACAGCAAAAGCAAACACCACCACGGCGAGCGCGTCGCGTTCATCCAGGCCTGCTGGCACAAGGATATTGTCGATCAGAGCCGTAAAGGCTTCGTCGCCGAAATGATTGCCCAGGGTTATCAGGAGTCCGACATCGATTTCTTCGAAGTCGGCGGCGCCTTTGAAATGCCCCTGCACGCCAAGCTGCTGGCCAAGACCGGCCGTTATGCCGGCATCGTCGCTGCAGCCCTGGTGGTGGACGGCGGGATCTACCGCCACGAGTTCGTTGCCCAGTCGGTCGTCAGCGGCCTGATGCAGGTTCAGCTGGAAACCGAAGTGCCGGTGTTCTCGGTGTCCCTGACCCCGCACCACTTCCATGCCGGCGAAGAGCACCAGAAGTTCTTCTTCGAGCATTTCTTGCATAAAGGCCAGGAAGCGGCGAAGACGTGTGCGGATACGCTGATGAAAATCCGCTCGCTGCGCCGCAGTGAACCACGCGCAGTAGCAGTCTAATCACCGCATAACCCTGTAGGAGCGAGCCTGCTCGCGATGGTCGTCAACGATAACGCGGGAAATCTGATATCCCGCGGTGTTCTTACGCTCATCGCGAGCAGGCTCGCTCCTACATTTGTTATGTGTTGTATTCAGGCCAGGTTTTCGTCGGTGGTCGGCACGATCAGGATGCCGGCACGCAGGCCGTTCTTCACCTTGGGATTCGGGAAGATGATCCGGGCACCCTCCTCCTCGATGATCCAGCGGGTATTGGCGATGTCTTCCGCCAGCAAATAACCCACATCCAGTTCGGAAAAGTTCTCGATGTCCGGCGGCAGGTTCAGGCGGAAGCTGTCGCTGTGCTTGATGATTTCCCGCGCCACGCTGTACAGCTGCAAGCCATCCAGTGCCGCTTCTGTCAGTTCCGGCTCGGCGCCTTCAATGATCTGCTTGAGGCGATGCTCCAGCAGCGAGACATTGACCCCGGCGTTTTGTCCGAACGGCCGCGCCTTGCCGAGCTCCAGGGTGAAAGCCTCTGCACCGAGCTTGTCATAGGTGTAGGCGCTGAACACGATGGATGGCTTGTTCTGCAACAACACCGCTTCCATGCCGGCGGCGCGCAAGCGAGCCAGTTCCAGGCGCGAATGCTGGCGCCCCTCCTTCCAGGGGTACAACGCGAACTGCTCGACTTTCGAGCCACGGATCGCGGTATGCAGGTCGTAATGCAGACGCTGGCGATCCGGCACGCTGAAGAAACTCGCGGCCAGGCGCTCCAGCTCACAGGCGCGCAGGGCTTCGGAACCGCTGCTTTGTTCGTGACGGCCATTGAATAGCCGATTGACGTCCTGTTCGATGAAACGCTCGCCTTTGCGAATCGCTTCGGGGTTGCCGAACAGGAACAGAATGCGTGCGCGCGGCTTCAAGTCGCCGCGGGCAATGTCATGCAACAGGCGATCGAGCAACTCGATCGGCGCTGTTTCGTTGCCGTGGATCCCCGCCGACAGCAGCAGGTCCAGGCCGTTGTCGCGCGCTTCGGGCGGCCGGACTTCCAGCGCACCTTCGCTCAACCAGCGCATGCGCACGCCTTCGACAGTCAGTTGAGTCTTCTCCGCCGGTTCACGACCGGCGAGGGTCAGTTCAAGCAGTTTGCCGAGGGCGAGCATAGAGCGGTTTCCTTAGTGGTCTTGGTTGCAATCCGGGCCGTGAACGTGTTCCTCGTCGGTGAGGTCAGCCGGTTCCATCTCCAGTTGCAGACTTACCAGATTAGTCGCCAATGGGCGCAGCAGCAGGTTTGCGTATTCGGCATCGCCTTCTTCGACGTCCACACCGATCAGCAACTGGCCACGACCATCGTGCTGGATCCACAGCTCTTTGCCTTGCCACATGACCGCGACGCGGGTGCAGGAGGTTTCCAGTTGCGTGCCGTCGGTGTCTTCAAGGATCAGCTGCAGTTTGTCGCTCATGTCATTACGCTCTCGTTTGAGATGAAGCGGCGCGCTGTCGTGCCCGAAGCGCGCCGTCGATCAATTGATCTGGAATGGATAAACCGCGCCCAGTTTAAGGATTTGCGTCAGTTCATCCAGTGCCGTCCGGCACTCAAGCAGCAAATGCGGGTCCGCCAGATCGTTTTCGGTCATGCGGTCGCGGTAATGCTTTTCGACCCATTCGGTCAGAGTGCCGTACAACGGTGCCGTCATGATAACCCCTGGGTTGACGGCCGCCAGTTCGGTTTCGTTGAGTGCGACACGCAACCGCAGGCAAGCCGGGCCACCGCCGTTCTGCATGCTCTGCTTGAGATCGAAGACTTTCACTTCGCGGATCAGGCCGCCGGAGCTGGTCAAACCCTGCAAGTACTGCCAGACGCGCTCGTTGCCACGGCATTCTTCCGGCACGATCAACAGCATGGAACCGTCAGGACGTGACAGCAGCTGGCTATTGAACAGGTAGGAACGAACCGCGTCTTCCACTGTTACCGCGGAACGCGGTACGCAGACAGACTGAAATTTCCCACCGACTTTGGCGAGTTTGCTCTGCAATTCGGCCAGCATCTGCTCAGTCTCGAGGAACGCATCCTCGTGATAGAACAGCACTTCACCGTTGCCGACGGCGATCACGTCGTTGTGGAACACACCCTGATCGATCACCGATGGGTTCTGCTGCGCGTAGACCACGCCGTCATCGCTCAAGCCGTGCAGGCGGGCAACAGCCTGTGACGCTTCGAGGGTCTGGCGTGCAGGGTACTTCTGCGGAGCCGGGTAGCGCGTATCGAACGCGCTGCGGCCGAACACGAAGAACTCAACGCCGGCTGCGCCGTACTCACGGCAGAAACGCGTGTGGTTGGCCGCACCTTCGTCACCGAATTGCGCCACGGCCGGCAAGGCGGCGTGGTGGGCGAAGTGTTTCTGGTCAGCGAACATCGCCCCCAGCACGCGGCTGGTGGTCGGGTGTTCGATGCTGCGGTGATATTTGCAGTTGAGGTTGGCGGCGGTGAAATGCACGCGGCCATCAGCGGTGTCAGCGCTCGGGCTGACGGTGGCGGCGTTGGCCACCCACATGCTCGAGGCCGAGCAACTGGCCACCAGCAGCGGCATCGCGTCTTTGGCAGCGCGTTCGATCACTTCAGCGTCGGTGCCGCCGAAGCCCAGGCGACGCAGTGCGGCCACATCCGGGCGCTCTTGCGGTGCCAGTACGCCCTGCTGGAAACCCATTTCCATCAGCGCTTTCATTTTTGCCAGGCCTTGCAGAGCCGCTTCCTTGGGGTTGGAGGACTGCTGGCTGTTGCTCTGGGACGCGACGTTGCCGTAGGACAGGCCGCCGTAGTTATGGGTCGGCCCCACTAGACCGTCAAAATTGACTTCATAGGATTTCATCAGCGAGGCTCCACGAGAATCTGTTGTTATAGGCTTCAGTAACTGTTCAGTAAGACCGGGTCGCGGCTTTCGCGAGCAGGCTCGCTCCCACAAGGATTACGCAATACCTGTGGGAGCGAGCCTGCTCGCGAATAGGCGCTAAGCCATCTTCACGCCAGGCGTGAGGGCCGCCGGCAACACCAGGCTCGGCGTTTCCAGCGAGGCCACCGGGTACGCGCAGTAATCTGCCGCGTAATAGGCACTGGCGCGATGGTTGCCCGAGGCGCCGACGCCGCCGAATGGCGCACTGCTTGCCGCGCCGGTCAGTTGTTTGTTCCAGTTGACGATACCGGCGCGGCTTTCCAGCCAGAACTGCTGGTAACGTGCTTCGGAATCCGACAGCAGACCGGCGGCCAGACCGTAGGCGGTGTCGTTGGCTTCAGCGATCGCCCCTTCAAAATCAGCGTAGCGGATCACTTGCAGCAAAGGGCCGAACAGCTCTTCGTCAGGACGGTCGGCGACAGCGGTCACGTCCAGAATACCCGGGGTCAGCAGGGCCGACCGAGCCTGTGGCTGGGTCATTTCCAGCAGTGCCACGGCACCATTGGCCAGCAGGTGTTCCTGTGCATCCATCAGTGCTTTCGCAGCGCCGAGAGAGACCACCGAGCCCATGAACGGCGCCGGTTGCTGATCGAAGGCACCGACTTCAATCGTCGCGCTGACCGCCACCAGGCGCGCCAGCAGCGAGTCGCCCCAGGCGCCCTGCGGCACCAGCAGGCGGCGGGCACAGGTGCAGCGCTGGCCGGCGGAGATGAACGCCGACTGAATGATGGTGTACACCGCGGCATCGAGGTCGGCGACCTGATCGACCACCAGCGGGTTGTTACCGCCCATTTCCAGCGCCAGGATCTTGTCCGGACGACCGGCAAACTGCTGGTGCAGGTGATTGCCGGTACGGCTGGAACCGGTGAAGAACAGACCGTCGATACCCGGGTTCGCCGCCAGCGCGATGCCGGTTTCGCGAGCGCCTTGCAGCAGGTTCAATACGCCGGCCGGCAGACCGGCTTCGATCCAGCACTTGACCGTCAGTTCGGCCACTTTCGGCGTCAGCTCGCTCGGCTTGAACAGCACGCTGTTACCGGCCAGCAATGCCGGCACGATGTGGCCGTTCGGCAAGTGGCCCGGGAAGTTGTAAGGACCAAACACCGCCACCACACCGTGGGGTTTGTGGCGCAGCACAGCGGTGGCGTCGCCCAGCGGGCCGCTCTTCTCGCCGGTACGCTCGCGGTAGCTCTGCACCGAGATGGCGATCTTGTTGACCATGCTGGTCACTTCGGTCGCCGCTTCCCACAAAGGCTTGCCGGTTTCTTCACCGATGGTGCGGGCCAATTCGTCAGCGTGATTCTTCAGCGCAGCGGCAAAGGCCTCCAGCACCGAGATACGTTCTTCCAGGGTGCGTCGCGCCCAGCCCGGGAACGCCTGACGCGCCGCCTGCACAGCCGACTCGACCTGAGCGGCGGTGGCACCGACGCCGGACCACAGCACCTGCTGGGTCACCGGGTTCAGCGACTCGAAGGCTTCGCCCTGACCGGCCAGCCATTCACCTGCGATGTAAAGCGACTTCATTATTTCGACTCCCGAGCTGCGGACAACGCCACGGCGCGCACTTGATCGCCAGCGTTGAGTTGAAGACGTTTGGCGGTCAGCGGGTCGACCACCAAAGTACCGGCGGCCAGACGTGCCGGAGCGGCAGTGATGCGGCAGTCTTCGCGCTTGCGGTTGTGAATGATGAAAGGCGTGGCGTCGTCACCCGGGGTGCCAACGGCCAGCACCAGCGCCTGGCTGTCACGCACGGCGCGGATCTTGCCGGTTTCGCATTCGATGGCCGGGCCGGCGTCGAAAATGTCGACGTAGCCCTGGTAGCTGAAACCTTCGCTCTTGAGCATGGCCAGCGCCGGCTCGGTGTCCGGGTGAACCTGACCGATGACGTTGCGCGCATCCGGCGACAGGAAGCAGGTGTACAGCGGGAATTTCGGCATCAGCTCGGCGATGAACGCCTTGTTGCCCACGCCGGTCAGGTAGTCGGCCTGGCTGAATTCCATCTTGAAGAAGTGCCGGCCCAGGCTTTCCCAGAACGGCGAACGTCCGGCTTCGTCGGAAACACCGCGCATTTCGGCAATGATCTTGTTGCCGAACAGTTGCGGGAATTCGGCGATAAACAGCATCCGCGCCTTGGACAACATGCGCCCGTTGAGGCCGCTGCGGTAATCGGCATGCAGGAACAGCGAGCACAGCTCGGAGTTGCCGGTCAGGTCGTTGGCCAGGAACAGCGTCGGGATTTCACGATAGATCTTCAGCTCTTGCGAAGCGCTAACCGTCAGACCGACCCGGAAGTTGTACCACGGCTCACGCAGGCCGACGGCGCCGGCGATGGCGGAAATGCCCACCACACGAGCGTTGTCGTCTTCGAGGACGAACAGGTAGTCCGCATCGGCCCGCCCGGCTTCGCCGCGAAAGGTCTTCTCGGCCCAGCCGACCCGATGGGCCAGACGCTCTTCGTTGGCCGGCAAGGTAGTCAGGCCGGTGCCGGTGCTGCGGGCCAGGTCGATCAGAGCGGGTAAATCGCTGCTGCGTACGGGACGAACGATCATGCTATCTCCTCAAACGGGCCGCTTGCGCCACCCGTGAAACTTCGCTGCTTTCTAGGCAAAACTCTCTGGCGATCAGAGCAGGCGTCAAACCGCTACCAGGCGCACGCTGGCACCTTCACCGACGCCCAGGGCTTCGGCCGCTTCCAGGTCCAGGCTCACCGGTTTACCCGGCGCGTAGTCAAGCTCGAGCATGACGGCGCGGTAGTCCTGCAACTGGGCATTGGCGACCAGATACTGGCGACCGACACCTTTGACCGGCTCGCCGATCTTCACCGGCACCACACGGCTCTGGGCGATCGAACGGATCCCCGAGACACGGGCATGCAGGGTCGGGCCGCCGTCGAAGATGTCGATGTAGTGATCGGTCTCGAAGCCTTCGCGCATCAGGATGTCGAAGGTGATCTGCGCCCGCGGGTGCACCTGGCCCATCGCTTCCTGCGCGGAGTCCGGCAACAGGGGCACGTAGATCGGGTAATGCGGCATCAGTTCGGCGAGGAACGTACGGCTCTTCAGGCCGCACAGACGCTCGGCTTCAGCGTAGTTGAGGTCGAAAAAGTTGCGGCCGATGGCGTCCCAGAATGGCGAGTCGCCGTTTTCATCGCTGTAACCGACGATCTCGGTCACCACGGAATCGGCAAAACGCTCCGGATGGCTGGCCACGAACAGCAGGCGACCGCGGGAGTTGAGTTCCGACCACGGCGAACCCACCAGATCGCGCTGCACGTAGAAACTGGTCAGCAAGCTGTTGCCGGTCAGGTCATGGCACTGGGAGAGCACGTGGATCTTGTTGTGAATCTTCAGCTCGCGGGAAGCGTGCACGAACGTTTCGTTGCGGAAGCTGTAGAACGGCTCGGAGTAACCGGCCGACGCGACGATGGCCGAGCAACCGACCAGCTTGCCGGTGGCGGTGTCTTCGAGGACGAAGAAATAGCTTTCCTCACCGTTGAAGCTCACTTCGGCGGAGAACGAGGCTTCGCTTGCCGCGATCTTGTCGCTCAGGCGCTCAACGTCATCCGGCAAGGAAGTGACACCAATCGGACTGTCCGCAGCCAGACGCTGTACCTCGCCCAGATCAGCCATTTGCGCGGGGCGCATCACCAGCATGGTGTCACTCCTTTCTCTAAACTCTTTGAGGAAAATAAGCCGGCCCGGCCTTTTGAAGACTTGGGTAGGAGCGAGCCTGCTCGCGATGGTGTGTCAGGCACCGTGGTGTCGACTGACACACCATCGCGAGCAGGCTCGCTCCTACAGAAAAGCGGGGCCGGCATAAAAATTCGGTTCGACGCCTGAAAGGTCAGGCGTCGAAGGGTCTATCAGGCTTGCGTCAGTTTTGCCGCGGCACGTTCGAAGCGGTCCAGGCCTTCGTCGATGTCCGCGTCTTCAACCACCAGGCTTGGCGCGAAACGCACCACGTCCGGACCGGCTTGCAGCACCATCAGGCCTTCTTTTTCAGCGGCGTTGAAGATGTCCTTGGCCTTGCCTTTCCAGGCATCGCTCAGCACACAACCGATCAACAGGCCCAGGCCACGAACCTGGGTGAACAGGCCGTACTTCTCGCCGATCTGCTCCAGGCGCGCCTTGAACTTGTCGTGCTTGGCGTTGACGCCAGCCAGTACCTCGGGGGTGTTGATCACGTCGATCACAGCGCCCGCGACAGCGCACGCCAGCGGGTTGCCGCCGTAGGTGGTGCCGTGGGTGCCGACGACCAGGTGTTTGGCCAGGTCTTCGGTGGTCAGCATCGCCGCGATCGGGAAACCGCCGCCCAGGCTCTTGGCGCTGGTCAGGATGTCCGGGGTCACGCCGTAATGCTGGTAGGCAAACAGTTTGCCGGTACGGCCCATGCCGGTCTGCACTTCGTCGAAGATCAGCAGCGCGTTGTGTGCGGTGCAGAGTTCGCGGGCGCCTTGCAGGTACTCGAGTTCAGCCGGGATCACGCCGCTTTCACCCTGGATCGGCTCCAGTACGACAGCGCAGGTCTTGTCGGAAATGGCGGCTTTCAAGGCCGCCAGATCGTTGTACGGCACGTGGGAGATGCCGGTGATCTTCGGACCGAAACCATCGGAATACTTCGACTGGCCACCGACGTTCACGGTGAACAGGGTACGGCCGTGAAAGCTGTTGAGCGCGGCGATGATTTCGTACTTCTCGCTGCCGAAACGGTCGAAACCGACACGACGGGCCAGCTTGAAGGCGGCCTCGTTGGCTTCGGCGCCGGAGTTGCAGAAGAAGGCACGCTCGGCAAAGGTGGCATCGACCAGCTTGTGGGCCAGGCGCAAGGCCGGCTCGTTGGTGAACACGTTGGACACGTGCCACAGCTTGTTCGCCTGCTCAGTCAAGGCACCGACCAGCGCCGGATGCGCGTGGCCCAATACGTTAACGGCAATCCCGCCGGCGAAGTCGATCAGCTCGCGACCGGACTGGTCCCAAACGCGGGAACCGGCGCCACGCACTGGAATGAAAGCGGCAGGCGCGTAGTTGGGAACCATTACCTGGTCGAAATCGGCGCGTTCTACCGCAGCGTGATCAACGGACATCGGAGTCTCCTGAAGAGGAACACCCGCCTGAAACTGGCGAGCGATGGGGGGATTGTAAGGACAGTTTTCAGCCCGGCCTTGCCGCCAAGCGACAACTTCTTATAGCGCAAACCCCGGATTTTCCCGGGTTTACGGCAATGCGACATATAGGGTCGCAAAGGCGCAGTTTAACTGTCTGACAAGGTTAGCGGCAGGGTTGCCAGGATTAGATTTGCCGAACCTGCTCGCGCTCTGACCCTGCGCTGCATCTTTATCATCGCGCACGGATTTGCCTGGGCATTATTCAGCGCCCAAGGATTGGCACGATGCCAATGTATATAGATAGAAATTGACTAAACCCTCGAGCAGGTCATGGGTGCTAAACCCATGACCCTTGTCAGCCGAGGGTTAACCGCGTTCTGGCGGCACCGACGACAACTCGAACGGACTGCTGCTACGCCGCTGGTTGCGATCTTCCCGCGGCGTGGCACCGAAGAAATTGCGATAGGCGCTGGAGAAGTGCGGCCCCGAGGAGAAGCCGCAGGACAGGCCGATCTGGATGATCGACTTGCTGGTTTGCATCAACATCTGCCGGGCCTTGTTCAGGCGCAGTTCCAGGTAGTACTGGCTCGGCACACGGTTGAGGTATTGCTTGAAGATCCGCTCCAGTTGCCGACGGGACACGCACACGTGCTGGGCGATTTCGTCGGTGGTCAGCGGCTCTTCGATGTTGGCTTCCATCAACAGCACGGCTTGCGTGAGCTTCGGATGGCTGGAACCGAGGCGGTTCTGCAACGGAATGCGCTGACGCTCGCCACCCTCGCGGATGCGCTCGACCACTAGCTCTTCCGACACCGCACCAGCCAGTTCCGCACCGTGATCACGGGCCAGCACCGCCAACAGCAAATCGAGCACCGACATGCCGCCGCACGCGGTCAGGCGATCGCGATCCCAGTCGAACAGGTGACTGGTGGCGATGACTTTCGGGAAGCGCTCGGCGAAATCGTCCTGCCAGCGCCAGTGTACGGCTGCGCGATAACCGTCGAGCAAACCAAGCTGCGCCAACGGATAGACACCGGCCGACAGACCGCCGATCACGCAACCGGAACGCACCAATTGCTTGAGCGCACTGCTGAGCGCCGGCGCCAGTGCGGTCGGTGGCTCGTCAGCGAGCAGGAACAGTTTCTGGAAGTTTTCAAGTTTGCCGGTCCACGCTTCGCCCGGTAATTGCCAGGCGTTTTCGGTAGCCGGTTCGGCCAGAGCTTCGGCATGTAGAAACGACAGTTCGTAGACCACATCAGGATGCACACGCTGGGCAACACGCAAGGCCTCCTCAGCCAGCGCAAGCGTCAGTGCTTTAGTGCTGGGCCAAATCAGGAAACCAATTCGATGGGCAGTCATGGGTGAGCGATCCGAAGCGAAGAACAGTGATGAAGGCATGGGCCAATGCTAGCCCGTAAATGTACACACATCTCAAAAACCAGCCGGGATCTGAATGTGGGAGCGAGCCTGCTCGCGAAAGCGGTGGATCAGTCGACATCTACGTTGGATGTCACACCGCATTCGAGAGCAGGCTCGCTCCCACAGGGATCGGAGCCGGCCTTTAGACTGCGAAGCATGCACTATCGCGGTGCACAACGGCAGTTCTGATTACTTCAGGCTACCCGAAAGGAATTGCTGCAAACGCTCGGATTGCGGGTTCACCAGCACTTCACGCGGGTTGCCGCTCTCCTCGACCACACCTTTGTGCAGGAACACCAACTGGTTCGACACTTCACGGGCGAAGCCCATTTCGTGCGTCACCACGACCATGGTCCGGCCTTCCTGGGCCAGGGCCTGCATGACTTTCAACACGTCGCCAACCAGCTCCGGGTCCAGCGCCGAGGTCGGTTCGTCGAACAACATCACTTCCGGCTCCATCGCCAGCGCACGGGCAATCGCCACGCGCTGCTGCTCGCCGCCGGACATATGGCCCGGGTAGGCGTCCTTGCGGTGCGCCACGCCGACCTTGTTCAGGTAGTGTTCGGCCTTTTCACGGGCCTCAGCCTTGGATACGCCCAGCACGTGCACCGGCGCTTCCATGATGTTTTCCAGCGCGGTCATGTGCGACCACAGGTTGAAGTGCTGGAACACCATCGACAGGCGCGAACGCATGCGTTGCAGCTGTTTCGGGTCGGCGGCCTTCAGCGCGCCGTCCTTGTTCGCCACCAGCTTCAACTCTTCGTTGTTGAGCAGGATCTTGCCCGCGTGCGGCTGCTCCAGCAGGTTGATGCAACGCAGGAAGGTACTTTTGCCGGAGCCACTGGAGCCGATGATGCTGATCACATCGCCGGCTGCCGCTTTCAGGGACACACCCTTGAGCACTTCGTGACTGCCATAGCGTTTATGCAGGTCTTGGACTTCAAGTTTGTACATGCGGTCGGTTCTCACAAAAACAGTCAGTCAGTCGTTGAGCAAGCGCCCGTGACGCAGCGCTTCGCGCCCCGCCACCTTGGCCAGCCAGAAACCGGGTTGGGCATAACGCAGCCGTTCAATGGCAAACAGCACCCCGGACGTACCAGCACACACCGTGCTGACCCGATCCGCCAACGGATCGATCACTTCAAAAATCTCGTCGCCCGCGTCAACCCACTCACCGGGTTTACGCAGGAAACTCACCACACCGGGGTGTGGTGCCAACAACAATTCAGTGCCTTCGAACGGCATGCCCTCGCAAGACTCTTGCGCAGGTTTCGGCCATTCACCACCGATCAGGCCTTGCTCGGCGAGGAACGCCAGAATGCCTTCGGCGTGGGCGCAGGCTTGGGCGCGACCGGTGTCGGCCTGCCCGCCTAATTCAATGGTAGTTGCCAGACAGGCCAGTGGAATCTTTGCATCCGGGAACAGACGCGACAGACGCAACCACGGCAACGAACAGGCTTCGTCGAACGAACTGCCGCCGGAATCCTCCGCCAGCAGACCGACCCGCACATTCAGGTGTGCAGCCAGCGAACGCCACTGCGGCCAGTGCTGCGGCAAGGCATACATGTGCAGCGCCGCTTCGGCATCGCAATGCAGGTCCAGCACGACATCGGCGCTGCAGGCGTGGCTGAGCAGCACATGCTGCATGCCTTGCAGCTGGCTGCTCGCCTCAGGCAACGCGGCCAGATGATCGGCCATCGCCTGACGGATCAGGCGAATGTTGGCGTGCGGATCATCACCCAGGCTCTCTGCCAACGCAGCCGCAACCGGCGCACTCAACTCGACGAAATCGCGGTTGAAGTTCTTGCCGCTGCCCGCCTCGAAACGCCCTTGGTGGTTACCCTGAAGCAGTTGACCGAGGCCCAGTGGATTGGCCACCGGCACCAGTTCGATCACACCGTTGAGCAAGCCTTGCGCTTCGAGTTCGGCCAGACGCTTTTTCAGCTCGAACGCGGTGCGCATGCCCGGCAGTTCATCGGCGTGGAGGCTGGCCTGGATGTAGGCCTTGCGCTCGCCGCTGCCGAAGCGGAACACCGAGATCCGGCGTTCGCTGCCCAGGTGGCTCCACGGCAAAGCATGATCGATGCGTTCCATGTCAGTGCTTCCGCGGGGCCAGGTAACCCAGCCAGCGGCGCTCGGCCATCTTGAACAGCTTCACCAGAATGAAGGTCAGGCACAGGTAGAACACGCCGGCGGTGATGTACGCCTCGAACGGCAGGTAGAACTGGGCATTGACCGTGCGCGCGGCACCGGTGATATCGATAAGGGTCACGATGGACGCCAGACTGGTGGTCTGCAGCATCATGATCACTTCGTTGCTGTACTGCGGCAGCGCGCGGCGCAGGGCCGACGGCAGCAGGATGCGCTTGTACATCTTGACCCGCGACATGCCCATGGCCTTGGCCGCTTCGATCTCACCGTTCGGCGTGGCACGCAGGCTGCCGGCGATGATTTCGGCGGTGTAGGCGCTGGTGTTGATCGCGAACGCCAGGCACGCACAGAAGGTTGCGCTGGACAGCCACGGCCAGAGGAAGCTTTCACGCACCGCTTCGAACTGCGCCAGTCCGTAGTAGATCAAAAACAGCTGCACCAGCATCGGCGTGCCGCGGATCACGTAGGTGTAGAGCCACGCCGACATGTTGACGACAGCGTTCTTCGAGACGCGCATCAGGCCCAGCGGCAATGCGCACAGCAGGCCGAAGAACAGCGACAGCGCGAGCAGTTTGAGGGTGGTCAGCAGGCCGCCGAGGTACAGCGGTAATGCCTCCCAAATGACGTTGTAGTCGAAGATCATAGATCAGCCGCCCTTACGCCTACCGAGTAGCGCTTCTCAAGGTGACGCAATGCCAGCAACGAGACACTGGTGATCACCAGGTACAACGCCGCCACTGCGAGGAAGAAGGTGAAAGGTTCGCGGGTGGCATCGGCCGCCTGCTTGGCCTTGAACATCATGTCTTGCAGCCCCACCACCGAAATCAGCGCGGTAGCCTTGGTCAACACCAGCCAGTTGTTGGTGAAACCCGGGATCGCCAGACGAATCATCTGCGGCACCAACACCCGGAAGAACACCTGGAAACTGCTCATGCCGTAGGCCATGCCCGCTTCGGCCTGCCCCTTGGGGATCGCCATGAAGGCGCCACGGAAGGTTTCCGACAGGTACGCACCGAAGATGAAGCCCAGGGTGCCGATACCGGCCGCCAACGGGTTCAGGTCGATGTACTCGTCATAGCCAAGCATCGGCGCGACGCGGTTGAGCAGGTCCTGGCCGCCATAGAAAATCAGCAGGATCAGCACCAGGTCGGGAATACCGCGGATCACCGTGGAATACAGGTCGCCCAGCCAGGCCAGCCAGCGCACTGGCGAAAGACGCAGTGCCACGCCGATCAGACCCAGAACAATGGCCAGGGCCATGGACGACAAGGCGAGCTGAAGCGTCAGCCAAACGCCATCGAGGATGACAGCCCCGTAGCCTTTCAACATGATTCAGGTCCTCGAAAGTTGGGATGAAAAAATGGCGCAAACCTCAGAGATCCTGTTGCTTGCGCCATTTCGGACTTGCCGCTTGGACGTGTTACTTGCCGTAGATATCGAAGGCGAAGTACTTGTCCTGGATTTGCTTGTACTTGCCGTTCTCGCGAATCGACGCGATGGCGGCGTTGAGCTTGTCCAGCTCAGCCTTGTCGCCCTTGCGAACCGCGATACCTACGCCGTCGCCGAAGTATTTGACGTCGGTGAACGCCGGGCCGACGAACGCGAAGCCTTTACCGGCGTCGGTTTTCAGGAAACCGTCATCCAGCAGCGTAGCGTCTGCCACGGTGCCGTCGAGGCGGCCGGCGGCCACGTCGAGGTAAATTTCGTTCTGCGAACCGTATGGCTTGATCTCGGCACCCAGCGGGGCCAGGACTTCGCGGGCGAAACGCTCGTGGATCGAACCACGCTGCACGCCGATGTTCTTGCCCTTGAGCTCGGTCAGGCCTTCGCTGACCTGAGTGCCGGCCTTCATGACCAGGCGAGCCGGGGTGTTGTAGTACTTGTTGGTGAAGTCCACGGACTTCTTGCGATCTTCAGTGATCGACATGGACGACAGGATCGCGTCGATCTTGCGCACTTTCAGCGCCGGGATCAGGCCGTCGAACTCTTGCTCGACCCACACGCACTTGACCTTCATCTCTTCGCACAGAGCGTTGCCGATGTCGTAGTCGAAACCCACGATGCTGCCGTCCGGCGCTTTCGATGCGAACGGAGGGTAAGCCGCTTCAATACCGATTTTCAGAGGCTTTTCATCGGCGAAAGTTGGCAGGGACAGCACGGACAGTGCCAGGGCGCCAAGCAGCACGAGTTTCTTCATCTTGGGACTCCATCGGTAAAGGGCTAAAACGGCAGAGTGAGCGACAGCCCAATATGCGAATGAGTGGAACCGGAAAGCGTTGCTGCGTCCTACATTGCGCGTGCGAGTTTTCAACACGGGCAACGACGAGCGAGTGATCGGCATTCTAACGACAGGCCCGAAGCCGATATTTCTTCAATGCGACAACTAATTACAGAAGCACCGAGAATGCCGTTTTGGCACGTTGACAGCCCTGCAAAATCATGCAAAGGCAAAAGATATTGAACCGATCTATATTGCAAATTGCGGGCCTATTATTGGCAAACCCTTCTAATCCGGCAAGCGCAGCGTAAGGTCTTATTTTTCATCGGTGGTTTTGAGGCCCTGATACCGGGCTTGGCGTTTCCCAATGCCCCGTACTGGCGCGATGCGGTTACACATTCAGTAACCTGAATGATCGCGGGTAACAGTAGGAAAATGCCGACAGAGGAAACCGATATTTATTGGTAGATGTTGCTGTAGCGCCTGATAAGCCGCCTTCGCGAGCAGGCTCGCTCCCACAATGGTTTTGTGATGTGACTAGGATCGCGTTTACACCGCGAATCCCTGTGGGAGCGAGCCTGCTCGCGAAGGGGCCCGCCCAACCAACACAAAACCCGAAGAATAAAAAAAACCCGCCTGGCGCAACACCAGGCGGGGCTTTCAGTGACTCAGAACCGCTACTTAAGCAACATTCATCGTCTTGTGCGTATCGATCAAATGCTGCACCACACCCGGATCCGCCAGGGTCGAAATATCCCCCAACCCCTCATACTCAGCCGTGGCAATCTTGCGCAGAATCCGGCGCATGATCTTGCCCGAACGGGTTTTCGGCAGACCCGGCGCCCACTGGATGACATCCGGCGAAGCAATCGGACCAATCTCTTTACGCACCCAGTTTTTCAGCTCCAGGCGCAGTTGCTCGCTCGGCTCTTCGCCATTTTTCAGGGTGACATACACATAAATGCCCTGCCCCTTGATGTCGTGCGGCACACCGACCACCGCCGCTTCGGCGACTTTCGGGTGGGCGACCATCGCGCTTTCGATCTCGGCGGTGCCCATGCGGTGGCCGGACACGTTGAGCACGTCGTCCACGCGACCGGTGATCCAGTAGTAACCATCGGCATCGCGACGGGCGCCGTCACCGGTGAAATACATGCCGCGGAACGTCTTGAAGTAGGTGTCGACAAAGCGGTCATGGTCGCCATACAGCGTCCGCGCCTGGCCTGGCCACGAGTCGAGAATCACCAGGTTACCCTCGGCCTCGCCTTCGACGATGTTGCCCAGGTTGTCCACCAGCGCCGGCACCACGCCGAAGAACGGACGCGCCGCCGAACCCGGCTTCAGGGCGTGAGCGCCCGGCAGCGGGCTCATCATGTTGCCGCCGGTTTCGGTCTGCCACCAGGTATCGACGATCGGGCAACGGGACTTGCCGACGTTCTTGTAGTACCAGTCCCAGGCTTCCGGGTTGATCGGCTCGCCGACCGAACCCAGCAGGCGCAGGCTGCTGCCATCAGCGCCTTCCACAGCCGCGGTGCCCGAGGCCATCATGGCGCGGATCGCGGTCGGTGCGGTGTAGAGGATGTTGACCTTGTGCTTGTCGACGATCTTCGCCACCCGGGTGATGTCCGGGTAGTTCGGCACGCCTTCGAACAGCAGCGTGGTCGCGCCATTGGCCAGCGGGCCGTAGACGATATAACTGTGGCCGGTGACCCAGCCGACGTCGGCGGTGCACCAGTAGATTTCACCCGGACGATAGTCGAACACGCGCTCGTGGGTCATGGCTGCGTACAGCAGGTAACCGCCGGTGGTGTGCTGCACGCCCTTCGGCTTGCCGGTGGAGCCGGAGGTGTACAGGATGAACAGCGCCTCTTCGGCGCCCATCTCTTTCGGCGCGCAAACGGTGCCGGCCACTTTCATCAGGTCCTCGAACCAGATGTCGCGATGCTGGTTCCACTTGATGTCGCCACCGGTGCGCTTGCACACGATGACTTTCTGGATGCTGCTGGTTTCCGGGTTGGTCAGCGCGTCGTCGACGTTGGCCTTGAGCGGGATCTTCTTGCCGGCACGAATGCCTTCGTCGGCCGTGATCACCACTTTCGAGCGGCAGTCGATGATGCGACCGGCCAGGGCTTCCGGCGAGAACCCACCGAACACCACCGAGTGAATCGCGCCGATCCGGGTACAGGCCAGCATGGCGACCACGGCTTCGGGGATCATCGGCATATAGATAGTCACCACGTCACCGCGGTGCACGTCCTGGCCACGCAGGGCGTTGGCGAACTTGCAGACTTGCTCGTGCAGTTCGCGGTAGGTGATGTTGCGGCTTTCGGAAGGGTCATCACCTTCCCAGATGATCGCGACCTGATCACCACGCTCGGCCAGATGACGGTCCAGGCAGTTGTAGGAAACGTTCAGGGTGCCGTCGGCGAACCATTTGATGTCGACATGGTGATCGTCGAAGGAAGTCTGCTTCACCGTGGTGAAAGGCTTGATCCAGTCGAGGCGCTTGGCTTGCTCGCGCCAGAAGCCGTCCGGGTTGACGACTGACTGCTGGTACATGGCCTTGTAGGTCGCCTCGTCGGTCAGCGTATTGGCCAGAACCTCGGGACGAACGGGATACAGGGAAGCCGCACTCATCTTTCTTACCTCGGTGGAATAGTTGTTTTTGTATGACCCTGTTGTAGCCCGGGCCGGGCCTATAGAACCATTCGACGATGGTAGTAACAAGCCCCTACAAAATGTCGTGAATAGCTCTACTCCGCACACAGTTCCCTGTAGGAGCGAGCCCTGCTCGCGATGGTCGTCAACGATAACGCGACCAGCCTGACACCCCACGGAGCCCTCAGGTTCATCGCGAGCAAGCTCGCTCCTACAGAAGAGAAGAGGTTATTCGGGGATTGTTACAGGATCTGTCAAAGGTGTTTATCAAAACCACGTCTATATGAACGTATCCGCCCCCCCTAAAATCTGCCACGCCAACCCGGCAACCTGAGTTAACCAAGTTACAGCCCCCACGAAGGCAGTTAACCCAAACCCAGTAGTTCAGCTGCACACGCAACCCCAAAAAGGTTGCGTGAACCCACTCGACCTTAGAAAGGTAAAACTCAAATGAAAGCTTTATTGGTTCTGGCCCTCAGCAGCGTGTGCGCAAGTGCCATGGCAGGCGAGGTCCCGGCTGATGTCGCGCAGCAACAACCGCCCATTGAGGAATACACTTACTCGATGAACCTGGACATCGCCAAAGTGATCTCCATGAGCGAAGCCCCGAATGTTTGTGAAGTTGTGCCAATGAAAATGGAATACGAAGATTCCAACGGCCAACGGCATATCCTGCGTTACAGCGCGATGGGCAACGGTTGCTCTAACGGCTGACCCCTGCTTCACCCCTCCCCCGAAAAGGTTCGACCCACCCGCCACGATCAGGCAGATGAAGCGCCGAACCTTAATGATCGATTAATTCGATTATTTTTAGCATTTATTTGCGCTTTTTAATCGAAATAATCGGCGTAGTATCAATTGCAACCCAAGACAAACGACGCCCAAGAATCTGGAGCACTGACCATGAAAACCCAACTGATCCTCGCCCTGACCCTCTCCGTGCTGGCTGCCAACACCTTCGCTGCCGATGGTTACGACCGCACCGGCTCGGCTGCATACACCAGCGAAGCGGCTGTCGCTTCCGACGGTTACGACCACACCGGTTCAGCGTCCTTCGCAGCCGATGGCGCAGACCACGTTGGCGCCGGCAAACTCGCCTCCGACGGCGCTGATCACACCGGTGCCGCCCGCCTCGCCGCCGATGGTGCCGATCACGTCGGTGCCGCCCGCCTGAGCTGAGCCGCCAGCGCGACTTCATGGCCCGACTTCGGTCGGGCTTAGTTGTGTCTGGAGCCTGAGAAAACCCCAGCGAAACACAAGATGTAGTGAAAAAAGCCTTTTTTGGTTATTTCTTGAGCAAAAATAATCCAGGGCAAAAAATCAGGAAAAAAAATCTTCCCCCGCCAACATCCTTCAAAGCCCTGTAAACCCTCGCTCCGACCGAAAAACGGTCACCGTCGACCGATCCGTGGGCCATTTCGTCGCACCACAGCACGCAAAACTTCCCTATAATGCGGGGGTTAAACGGGCCTGCAATATTCCCTTACAGGGATGAAAAGCCAGTCTGAAGCCCCGCACAAGCGACCAACGCTTGCTGCGCCCATCAGTGGCTCTCGGAACCCCGTACAAAATTCTGTTTGATGCCTGCGTATAGCTGCTGCAAAAAACGATTCCTTTAGATCCAACGCGGCCAGTAAGGCCGTGTGAAAAACCGACCTATCCAATTTCACACGGGCACACTGGCCCTCACGCAGGAGACGACACGTCATGCTGAGCTGGGACGAATTCGACAAAGAAGACACGGAAGTAGCAGTCAAGAGCGCCAACGCCGGCCACGCCGCCGAAGCCAACATGGACCGTCTCGACAGCGCTGGCGGTGCCGCCGCCCTGGAAGCCCGTGCCGTGACCGCCGCTGACTCCGCCGCCGTTGCCCGCGCCAAGGCCGCCCTGGATTCCCTCGACGTCGCCGAAGGCCTCGCCGAACTCGAAGGCGCCTCCGCCCGTGTCGCCGTTGACGAAAAGCGCATGATCAACTGCCGCGCCGACCTCAACCAGCTCGTACCCTTCAAGTACGACTGGGCCTGGCAGAAGTACCTGGACGGCTGCGCAAACCACTGGATGCCGCAAGAAGTCAACATGACCGCCGACATCGCCCTCTGGAAAAACCCGGAAGGCCTGACCGACGACGAGCGCCGCATCGTAATGCGCAACCTCGGCTTCTTCTCCACCGCCGACTCCCTGGTTGCCAACAACCTGGTCCTGGCCGTGTACCGCCTGATCACCAACCCGGAATGCCGCCAGTACATCCTGCGCCAGGCTTTCGAAGAAGCGATCCACACCCACGCCTACCAGTACTGCATCGAATCGCTGGCCATGGATGAAGGCGAAATCTTCAACATGTACCACGAGATCCCATCGGTCGCGAAAAAAGCCACCTGGGGCCTGAAATACACCCGCTCGATCTCCGATCCGAAGTTCGAAACCGGCACCGTCGAAACCGATAAAGAACTGCTGCGCAACCTGATCGCCTACTACTGCGTCCTGGAAGGCATCTTCTTCTACTGCGGCTTCACCCAGATCCTCTCCATGGGCCGCCGCAACAAAATGACCGGCGTCGCCGAGCAGTTCCAATACATCCTGCGCGACGAATCCATGCACCTGAACTTCGGCATCGACGTGATCAACCAGATCAAAATCGAAAACCCGCATCTGTGGGATGCCGAGATGAAGGAAGAAGCTTCGCAGATGATCCTGCAAGGCACTCAGCTGGAAATCGAATACGCTCGCGACACCATGCCTCGTGGGGTGTTGGGCATGAACGCGGCGATGATGGAGGACTACCTCAAGTTCATCGCTAACCGTCGTTTGTCGCAGATTGGTTTGAAGGAAGAGTACCCAGGGACCACTAACCCGTTCCCTTGGATGAGCGAGATCATGGACTTGAAGAAAGAGAAGAACTTCTTTGAGACTCGGGTTATTGAGTATCAGACTGGTGGGGCTTTGAGCTGGGATTGATTCCTAAGCTAGCCGCGATTTGACGGCTTGAGTCGACAAATCGAACATTTGAAAGCCCCGATCTAATCGGGGCTTTTTTGTGGGGTAGGAAAACTCTTACTTGCAGCTTCAGCAATCGTTAAAACTCCTACGGAAACTCCAGCTCCTTCCGCATTGAAGACCATTCAAAGCGACTCTAAGATCTATCGCAGGTGCCTAAGAAACGCCCAACGTAGAAGCTAACTTCGCCACACAGACCGCATGCTGTCATCAGCTATAAATGCGTATTCCTGTGTCCGAAAGGATAGCTTGTTGGGGTTTCTTAGATCCTCTACGTCGGGTTCGGCCCTCATCAACTTCATACGTAGGGGTAATGGAAATGCCAGCCGACACGCACCACCGCTCTGCGGCACCTCAAAGATCAGTCATATCTGATCCGTACATTTCGACAATTTTCACTCGCCACAACCTCCCTCTACACGCCCTCCTCCTTGAAAACCAGCCTTGGTTCTGCGCCCGTGATATCGGCCGCTTGATGGGTTTCCATCTAAGTGAGCGTATGGTCAACAAGCTAGACAAGGACCAGCACCGGACATTGTGGATTGAATATTACCGGCAACCGGAAAAACAGTTGATGCTCAGTGAATCCGGCGTGTATGCACTGTTGGTGTATCACTACGCGCCTGGAAATCGGTTGCTGCGTGAGTGGATCACCCATCAAGTGGTGCCGGCCTTACGTGACGCGGAGCAGTCGGACAATTCGGATCGGCCGATGCTGAGTTTGTTAGATTGGCCGGAGATGTCGTTGAGCTTGCTGCATTGGCAGGATGAGCCGTGGATACGGTTGCGGGATATGCCCTGTTTACTGCTGGGCCAGCAGCAGACGTCTTGGTGGCGGAAGGTTTCGCAGTTTTTTCTGTTTTAACAGGCTGTCGCAAAAAGGGTGCAACCTTCCGCACCCTATATAGATTTGGCCCGCCAAACGTCCAATCGACTAACCACTGGCCGTCTGTGACCACTGAGATTGCAGCGGCAATCCCTCAGGCCCACCTATCAAAATGCCCTGCTCCAAATCAAATGGCAGCACCCAGAGCTTGAGTTGCGGTGTGAACTCGAACACCTGCAATGGAGCATCAAACGCAGCTCGCCTAGGGTAGATCAGCACCAACTCTCCATCCCCCGCTAGGTATTTATGACCATAAGCGAACAACTGATAAAAGTCGGATTGCTTCAAACCGTAATTTTTATCCCCTCCCGATGAACTCAGCCGCTTCCACTTTGTGTCGAGCACCCAGCTTTTCTGCTGATGGCGGATCATCAGGTCCGGCCGCAACTGAAAGAAGTTTTCATCCCTATGCTTACACAGGTGTTCCCCGCCGGTTTGGGTGAGCAGTCGCGCATCGTGCAGCAAATCCCTATTTAGGCTCGCAGCTACATAACGCTCAAATAGCTTTTCCATAGGGAATAACAGGCTCATGCCGTGCCAATCCCCGGCGACAGCTAAAGGCATCTGTTGATTGATGATCAGCTCGCACCATGGTTTCACCGGTACGTAGTGCGCCATCAGTCGCTCGTTACTCCACAGTTTGAAATCCTGATGCACGTTGCGGCTTGTAGGCACCTCTAACAACACACTTCTTAGTTCGTGAGCTAGTCGCCAGTTGAGAGGCTCTTTGGTGGTTTTGCAGACATGATCTAACGCGAATTTTAGTAAGCGATTTTCTGGTCGGTTGGGCAAAAAGATGTCGTGTCGTATCTGAAAATGATGCTGACGACCAGGTGGCTGCCGCATTTGCTTGACCACATCCAACTGGCCACGCAGAAAGCGCTGCTCCTCCTCCACTCGCTGGTAATCAAAACGTAGGCCTCGTTTGATCAAGTGATCCAGAGCCAATAAGAATCGGCCCATGACCCATTCGCTCAACGGCGCATCGAAACTTTGAAGATCCGTCGCACCGACCTCACGGGTGGGCAAATCTAGGGAAGCTTGAATCATCCGCCTCAGCAACGCTCTGCTCTGCTTGATGCAGTCCTCGCGCTCGAAATGCTTGGGAAGAATCTCAAGACGCGTACCGCAAGGTGTTTCCAATACGCCGACGTAGTTGTCGAGTTTGAGCAAACAACGGTTTTCGAGCTGGACCAACCCTGCCCCAGCCTTGCTGAAGAAAGCACTTAAGCTGCACAACCAGTCAAAGGCTGAAACTGACACCTGAGCAAGATCTAACGTCGGCATGGCGACGTTATCTGTCGTCAGCCTTGCGTATTCGCGAACCGTGACGATGGGTTTCATGCCGTCACGTCTTTCAATGCTCGAATAACTGCTGCGCCAAGTTGACGAGTATTGAACTCACGACCACTTGAATGGTGAGTTGTCAGGCCATGCTCTACCGCCAGTTCACGCAGTAAAGGCTTCGAGGGGCGAACGATTTTCCCGGCCTGTAAAACTTCAATTGAACCACTTTCAAGCTGACGAACCTGGATATCGCCTTTTTCAGCTTCGATAGCGTCTTGTAGCTTTGGAAATACAGCTTGATGATCAATGATTCCCCAATAGGACTCGATCCGAGCAAAGGCCTCTTCATTGATCACCCATTGGTTATTTTGGTTACTGAGCACCACTGAATCGCCAAACAACGAATTTGGATTGAATGGTGGCTGTTCGATAAAGCAATTCTCAGCGGCTTTACGATGATCGTTGAGCACCCACTGAATCCGCTGCCAATCTTCAAAAAAGTACTCTTGCAGCAGCGGGAGAACTTACTCACGAAAGACCTGTCCCAATCGCTCCAGCGTACGGTCGCTTTCTAGCGGCATAAAATAAGCGTGTCCCAGACAATGATCTCGATCTAGCAGCATTTCGATTCGCTGATTCATCACTCTCAGGAGTTTGGCGATATTGAGCTCATTTACGACTATATCTTCCAACAACTCAGGCTTAGGCAGCATTTCGCGGAAAGTGAAACGGCGACGTAAAGCGATATCTAAACCAGCCAACGAGCGATCAGCAGTGTTCATCGTCCCAATGAGATAGACATTGTTTGGTACACTGAAATGCTTCTTCGAATACGGCAGCGTCACTTTCAAAGCCTCGTCAGCCCCGGCACGCTTGGACGGTTCGATTAGCGTGATCAGTTCACCGAAAATCCGAGAAATATTGCCGCGATTAATTTCGTCGATGATGAGTACATGAGGATTGCAAGATTGAGTTTTCGGCTCAACCTCTGCGTCGTTGGATCGCACATCCAATATGCGCGCGACCAAAAGCGGCAAAATATTGTTGTAGCCATTGATGAGAAACGGCTCCAGCATGGTCTCTGGCACTTTGTCAAAAACCTGCTTGTTGCGAATATCTGCGACCGTTAAACGTCCTGCCCGCACATATTCAGCAAGCGTGCTAAGCATGTTCATACTAACCGGCAACTCTTTACCGTTTGGTTTAACCAAGTTTAGTAACTCGGCTGATGAACTTGCGACAACATATCCCGAACCAAAGGTTTCACCCTTAGTAAATAGAACACCATGGCTCACTACCGTTGCGGGCGCTTGTTGGGTCACTTTGGCAGTGGTACATAATCTTTTGAACACACCATCAACAACGTCATATCGCAATTGCCCGTCGCCTCCGCTTTCCGCGCGCAGGCCTTCAACGAAATCTTCGTAGCTGAAGCTTTGATGAAACGTGACGAACTCGACATATCCATCTGCGGCTAACTCATCGAAGCGCTTCTTCAGCGCAGCCCGATTTTCTTTGTTGGATTGAAGAAACTCAGGAGCAAGGATTTCTAGCGCCGCCTCGACAGTGGCGAAAGTCTTCCCAGTACCGGGAGGGCCAAACAAGATCTGGTTGAGTGCAGGCGAGGTCATCGAGTCGCTTTCCTTGGCTACGTGAGCAAAAAAGGGGCATCGCGTGGCGGCGGCTCGATCAAAGTCGGTAGGAGTTATAGGAACCAAAACCCGACCATGGAAACAGGCTACAGCCGTAGGAGATTAATCCTACAACGGTAACTACATTGCCATCACGGGTAAAGCAGTACGGATAGGTAGATCTGCTGCGGAGATTGGAAGCATTCGACCGCTGGTTATCAAGCAGACGTTCTGCGGGACGAACTCCACTCGGGATTCCGGTTACTGATTTTGTTTATGCGTCAAATTCACTGGCGCCTTCGCGAGCAGGCTCGCTCCCACAGGGGGTACAGCGCCTGGCTTGGAAACGTCGGTGTTATCAGGGCCGCAGGATTATCCTGCGGCCTTTTCCTTGGCTGTGATTGCGGTTACGAGATCACCTCCCCAATCCACTAATCCGCCAAGGACACACCGCCGCCCTAACCCCACTCGGCCCAACAATCTCCGGCGTCTGCCCCAACGACCTGGCACTCAACACACTCCCCACCCGTTCAATCAACTGATCAAACCCCAACGTCGCATCCTCCTGATGCAATTTGCGCAACTGCTCAACCAGGGCATAAGTGAACGCCCCATAGCTGTTGGAGCCCACCTCATACTCATTAGCCTTTTCGTTCTCCCGTGCGGCATAGAGCATCAGCGGCATGTAAGGCCCGTGGTGACCGTAGAGTTTGCCTTGGCGCAGCAGCTGGGCTTTTTTCTCGGGGCGCAGGCCGGTGGCGGCGCCTTGGGTGGTGCGGGTGCGGGTGAGGCCGCGGGTGTTGTTGTTTTGTTCGCTGAAGTCGCGGCGGTCGGCGTCGGTGGCGTAGACGCGGCGGTCCCAGTCGCCGGCGTAGGGGTCCCAGCGCAGCATGCGGTGGCGGATGTCGCTGGGTGGGGTGATGCCGCGCACGCGGCCGTTGCCGCGGGTCATGCCTCCGGCGTAGCAGCAGTCGAACATGACGGTGAGTTTGGCGCCGTGGCCGTCCGGGTCGAAAGGCAGATGGCTGTAGAACTGGCGGAACAGTTTGTCGGTGAAGTGGGTGCTTTCGTCGTCCCAGTCGAAGTCGTGGAGCACCAGGGTTTCGTCCATGCAGTCGGCTTCGCCGCTGCCGCTGTAGACCGGCAGTTGGGTGCCGTGGCCGGAGTAGAACAACACGCGCTCGTCGCCGGCGCGGGCGCCTTCCACCAGCCATTCGAGGCGCTCGACGAAGTTGGCCCGGGTCGCTCGGGCGTCGTGCAGCAATCGGATGTCGCCGGCGTCGTAGCCGCTTTCCTGGAGCATGCGGCTGATCAGGTAGGTGTCGTTGATGCAGCCCTCGAGGCGTGCGCCCGGGTCGAGGTAGTCGTTGATGCCGACCACCAGGGCGCGGCGTTTGCGTTGGCCGCTGCGGGACAGGAACGCCGGTACTTCCAGTGCGCGTGCGGCCACCACATCGCGGGCCAGTTGCGGCCACAGGCCGGTCTGGCTGGTGGGTGAGGACAAGTAGGCCTGGGCGGCGTGATTGAGGTCGAGCAGGTCATCGCGCAGCGGCACGCTGAATTCGGTTTGCAGGTCGACCCGTGCGGAATCCGGCGAGGTGATCGGCCGGGTCAGCAAGCCGTCGTTGAGGTTGTGAAGGTGGAACCAGCGGCGGATGCCTCGGCCGTTTTCGCTCAGGCGCAGCACCCGCCCGCCCCACACTTCGCGCATCACCAGCGGCAGTGCGATCGGTGAGCCGAAGCTGACGAACACTCGGCCATCGATGCGCTTGAGAGCCGAACCTTTTTTTGCCACCGAGCGGCGCAGGGCGTCGTAGCCGATCAGGCTGCCCAGGCCTTGGGCGAAGATGATCTGTGGATTGAATGCCTCGATCTTCGCCAACAAGTATTGAGTCAGCTCAGTACGCAACTCGGCGTCTTCGATCCATTGCACGATGGCGCCAACAGTGGTGCGCAACATCTGGTTGACCGGCAGGCCCCAACTGCCGAAGTTCTCGTCGGCCTTGCCCCTGGCGTCGGCGCTCAGCATCGCCAGGCCTCGGGTGATCTGGGCTAAGTCCGGTCCGTCCTTGAGTTGCTCGTCGAAGGACAGGAAGTCGATGTCCTGGTCATCGATGGGGCGACCGTTCTGTGCCAGTTGAGTGCGGATCAATGTGCGCCATTGGTCCTGCCAGTTCGCATCGATGCCGCCCTGCCCCTGGCCGGCTGGCGTGTAGCCGACACCCGGCAGGCACAGGACGCGCAGCCGTGTTGGCGCGATTTCCGCTCCCGGCTCGAGCAAGGCTTTGCTGGCAGGCATTGCAACGGGGCGAACGGCTTGCCCTTGGGCGGTGACCATCAAATCCTGCAAGCGCCGCAGTTTCGCCTCCAGGCTGTCGGCACTGGGCGCGGCAGGCGTGAGCGCGGCCTGAGCCGGATCAGCCAAGGCGCGGCTGCGGTTGCCGAGAAAACCGCTGACCCATTGCGCGCTGCTCTTCCAGATCTGCTCTGGGTCGAGGCCGTCGAGGTAACCGGTGGCGCTGTCCACCACCTGCCGACTCTGGGTCGCCAGTTCGGACTCGATCAATGGCAACCCGACGCGACTGGGCACCACGGTGGCTGCCAATGTCGGTGCAGCCGTTACGCCCGGTGCAGCGCGCCAGATAGGCGCGTTGCCGAAGTGCTGCGCGGCGATCACCCGTGGGCCGAGGGCACTGCGCGGCAATTTGAAGTGATCGCAAAGAAACGCCAGCAGGCTGGTGTGATCGTAATGCTGCGCCTGGACATCGCCCGTCCAGGGAATCAAGCCCGGCTTGAGCCACGGCGAAGCCAGGATCGCCGGAACCCGAACGCCGAGGCGGGTGAATGGATTTTTCCACTCAACATCGACCGTTGAACCGGTCGCCACGCAAGTCGGCGGCACCACGTGGTCATGGAAGCCGCCATGCTCGTCGTACAGCAGCACGAACAGGGTTTTGTTCCAGACAGCGGTATTGGCCGACAAGGCGTTGAATATCTCACCGACAAACTGATCGCCAAAGCGCAGGTCTTCAGGTGGATGATGCGACACATTGGGCCCGAGCTTGCCGTTGAGCAGGCCATAGCTCGGCTCGATCCAGGACAGTTCGGGGAGCCTGTCACCGGCGACGTCCGACTTGAAGTCGTCGATGCTCAGGTGCTGCAAACCACCCTTGACCAGCGCCGCCAGCGGGATCGCGCCATCGGAATAAATCCGCGCGTCGTGGCCGTTGTTGCGCAGCAGCGAAAAAATACTCTCGCCGCCGAACTGTGCGATCAGGCTTTTGATGCCGGCCAGCACCGTGCCCGTGGAGGGCATCAGCAAGTGACCATTGCAACTGCCGAGCATGGCAAAAAAACGGTTCGGCCAGGTGGGGCCCGGGACTGAGGAAAACCAGCGATCACACACGGTGAAATTGCGCGCCAGTCCCTGGATGGCCGGCAACGTATCCTGCGCTGGCGTGGCGCCGAACGGGATGTAGTTCATCGCCCGTTGGGCCATGGATTGCGACCAGGTTTTGTACACCTTCAGGTCGGTGCGGGCCTTGTCGTAGGCGTCCTGGGCAAAACCGGCGAGCGTAGGGTTAGCCGGGCTGGTCTTGAAGGAGACGCCCAGTTGCTTCTCCACGTTGACGAACTCGTGGCCAAGGTCGAAACCCTCACTGTTGCCCGGCGGCAGCGCCGGAGGCAGAGGGGGCGGCGGCGCCCACAGGCTGTAGTTTTCCGGGAACTCCGATGCCTGGGTGATCACCGTCGAACTGCCGTTGGCCAGCTTCAGCGGGTTGGTGCTGGGCGCCTTGCGGTTGATACCGTCACACGCGGGATTGATGCTTGTGTAGTCCCCCAGCAAATGGTCGAACGAACGGTTTTCCATCATCAGCACGACGACGTGCTCAATCCCGGCTGGCCAGTTGTTCGGCATAGTTCGCTCCTTGATGTGAAGTCTCTATTTCGATCTCGCGGGTTTCACGACAATCCGCTCCCTTCATCTTTCCGCTCCCTGTCATCCACCTGATAGTTCGCCACATAGCTGTCAACAGCAGTCCCGATCGTGGGAAAAAAAGCCGTCTCCCCCAGCCGCGCAAACAGCCCGAAGCGCTTGAGTTTGTCCTTGACCGGGTCTTTCATCTCGGCAATGCACAACTCGATACCCGCCGCGTGCAGGGTGTCGTCCAGTTCGGCCAGCATGTCGGCGGAGGTCACGTCGACGCTGGTGACCGGCTCGGCGGCGACCACCAGCCAGCGCACGGGGGTGGGCGATGCAGCCACGGCGTCCAGCACTCGGTCGTTGAACAGCTCGGCGTTGGCGAAAAACAAGGGCGCATCCCAGCGGAACAGGACCAGGCCAGGTATCAGGTGTGCGTCGGGATAGCGTGTGATGTCGTGGTAGCCCTTGACCCCGTCGGCGCGGCCCAATACCGCGGAATACGGGCGCCAGGCATCCCAGAGGAATTCAATGATCGCAATCACGATGGCCAGGCCGATGCCCTCGATCGCGCCGAACACGGCCACGCCGACCGTGCAGACAATCGACAGCCAGCATTCCCAGCGCTGGATGCGATAGATCCGGCGCAGGTCGCTGATCTCGATCAGGCCAATGGCCGAGGCGATCACGACCGCCGCCAGTGCACTGGATGGCAGGTGTTGCAGCAGGTCCGGCGCCACCACCAGCAGCAAAGCCACCGCAAGTGCGCCGACGACGCCGGTCATTTGGGTTTTGGCACCAGCGGCCTCGGCCACGGGCGTCCGTGACGAACTGCTGCTGATCGGGAATCCCTGAAAAAACCCAGCCGCCAGGTTGGCGATGCCGAGGCCCACCATTTCCTGGTTCGGGTTGACGTAGGTACGGGTCCGCGCCGCGTAGACACGGGACAGCACGCTGGTGTCGGCGAACGAGACCAGTGCGACGGCGCAGCCGCCGATCAGGACCGGGACGATATCGGCGCGGGTGATCCAAGGGATGGCGAAGCCGGGCAAACCTTGCGGGAGCGAACCGAGGACCGACACACCGGCGCGGGTCGCAAGGTCGAATACACCCACGGCGACCGTCGCGCCTGCCACGGCGATCAGGATGCCCGGCAATTGCGGCTTTCTTTTGAGCAGCAGGATCACTGCCAGGGTGAGTCCGCCGACCGTGAAGGTGGTCCAGTTGACCTTTCCCTCCATCACCGCCGAGGCGATGGCCCACAGGCTACTCAACGGACCGCCAGACTCAATCGAAAAGCCGAACAGCTTGGGCAGTTGGCTGATCAAGACGGTCAGTGCGATGCCGTTCATATAGCCGTAGCGGATCGGCTTGGACAGCAGCTCGGTGATAAAACCCAAGCGCGCGATACCGGCCAGGATACACACCGCTCCCGAGACGATCGCCATCATCCCTGCCAGGGCGACGGCTCGCTGCGGGTCGCCGCCGGAGAGTGGAATGATGACCGCAAGGATAACGGCCACCAGGGAGGAATCCGGCCCCATCACCAGAATCCGGCTGGGGCCGAACAAGGCATAGAACAGCAGCGGAACGATGGTCGCGTACAGGCCATAAATACCGGGCACGCCCGACGCCACCGCATAAGCGATACCGACCGGCACCAGCATCGTGGTCAGCACCAGGCCGGCCACGATGTCATAACGCAACCATGCCGGTTGGTATTCGCGCAGCATGCCCAGGCCCGGTAGCCAGCGGCGCCAGCCGGTCTGTTCATCCCGGCGTGTTATCCGGCCCGGCTCCGGGAGGGGCGGCGAAACATCTGAATGGCTCATGAAACCGCCCTCTTTGATGGACTGTGCAGGCCCGGCGATGTTGAAGTGATCTCAGTGTAGCTATTGCTTCGAATGCGCCAGCACTGGAAGCTGGTCGTATAAAGGACCTGGAACCCGACATGAAATTCGACCTCGCCTACTGCCTCAGCCTCAACGACAAGTTGTCGATCTACGACGTTCGGGATCTGAATTTCGACGAGACGATGGCGTTCGATTCGGCCAGGGAGCATTTCCAGTGCCCCAACGATGCCTGCCGTTTGGCGCTCGATGCGAGCAATGAGCTGGGCACCTTCAACGCGAAGAATGTGAATTACGTGCGCACGCCGCATTTCAAGAACCTGCCGAGTACGCGGCATGTCGAGGGGTGTCCTTATGCGAGCCTGAAGACGCCGGCGTCGGGTGTGGAGGATGCGGAAACGGATGACAGTCGCGAGGAGCATTTCCCATCAGAATTGTTACTGACCAGGCGCGAGTATGTGCGCAAACCGATCACTCCAAAGGTCGCGGCGGATGAGGTGCGGGATGACTCGCTGACGCCTTCGGCGCCAGGCAACGTCGAGCAACCGGGCAGGGAATCGGCACCGGACAAGACCAGCATCTTCGCCCATCCGGTGGAGTGTTTTGTGTCGAACTTCGACGACAAGGATTTGCTCAAGCGCGTGCCGCTGAAGATTGGCGAGCACACCGCGCCCTACGGCTCGTTTTTCAAGAAGATCGAATACCTGCAAGACAACAAGGGGCTGATCTACTGGGGCAAGGTCAAGGAGATCAAGGACTACACCCAGAGTTTGCGCATCGATTTCGAGAAGAAGGTCTGGTTCGAGAAGAAGCCTTACTCGGTCAATGTCTACCTGAGCAAAAAGCTGATCGACAGCTACCGCAAGCGCAAGGCGTTCCTGGAAGAGATCAAGCACGCCATCGAGAGCGGGCAGGAGTTGTACTGCTTCTTTTATGGGGTGACGCCGGAACTGAAGCAGGTGCCGAGCAAGAAAAACCCCGAGCAGACGTTCGGGGTGTTCAGCGCCAACATCGAGAATCTGGATCACTTTATCGTGCGAGAGGCGCCGGGGTTGGCGGGCAAGTAAAGGCAGCGCCGTTCGTCTGCCTGAAAAGACAAATCAAAAAATGCGTTTGATCCGGGCTCAAAACAACTGTACAAAAACACAGTATATTTTGAACTGACACTCTCGAGCCCGGAGAACACCATGGCCTCTCAAGCGATGAAGATCACCCTGGAACGTATCGCCCTCTTCCAATTCACCCCGGCCCACTGCGCCCAAGCCCGAGCGATGCTGGGCTGGAGTGTGCAAGAGCTGTCGCGGGAGTCCCGGGTTTCGGTGGAGGCCATTCAACGTTTCGAGGCGCGCCAGGAAGTGCTGGACGTCACGCGCCTGGCGCTGGCCTATCGGCTTGAAGCCGAAGGGTTGGTGTTCTTCCCGGGGTTTGCGCCGGGTCGAGGGATGAATGTGAAAGGGTCGACGCCGAATCCGGTTGGGCGGGCAGATTTCGCGATGGTGGAGTGAGCCAACTCATCGATTGACGATTATTCCCATTTAGGTATATTTTCACATGAGTACAAGGAAGCCACTCCTGTGGGTTAGCAGCAGCAAAAAAGACCTCAAGCAGATGCCTGCAGATGTACAGGACGTTTTTGGCCACGCTCTTGATCTGGCCCAAAGCAACAAGAAGCACCCAGATGCAAAACCACTGAAAGGCTTTGGTGGCGCCGGAATCCTTGAGTTGATTGAGGACTTCGATACGAACACCTATCGCGCCGTTTATACCGTTCGTTTTGGCAATGCTGTTTATGTTCTGCACTGTTTTCAGAAAAAGTCGACCACGGGAATCAAAACCGCGCAGCACGACATCGATTTGATCAGGAAGAGACTTCAAGCGGCACAGGAACACGCAAAAGGATCAGAACATGATTGAAATCGAAGAAGGCAGCGGCAACGTCTACGAAGACCTCGGGACACCAAACGCCAATGAAATGCGAGTCAAATCCCAGTTGGCCGCAAAAATTGGCGAAATCATCAAGGCTCGTCATTTGACCCAGGTTCAGGCGTCTGAAATTTTAGGTCTGTCACAGCCCAAGCTATCTGAAATGTTACGCGGTAAATTTCGTGGGATCAGTGAGGCCAAGATGATGGAATGCCTGTTACTTCTCGGGCGTGATGTGCAAATCGTAGTCAAGTCGACCCCGCGCTCACGCAAAGAGGGCCGAATTGAAGTGGTATTTAGCTGAGGTCTATAATTCAACCAATCACTCTACGCGTTCTGCGCCACCACCCGATCACTCTCCCCTTCCACCGCCAGCCACCACGCCCCACCGCGCTGCGGATGCATCAAGTTGAACGCCTCGCCCATCTGCGGTGTGGTGATCGATACGTTGCGTTCCCAGGCCAGGGCCAGGATGCGGTCGAAGGGTTCGTACCAGGCGTGCATCGACAGGTCGAACGTGCCGTTGTGGATCGGCAGTAACCAGCGGCCCTTGAGGTCGATGTGGGCTTGCAGGGTTTGTTCCGGTTGCATGTGCACGTGTGGCCAGTCGACGTTGTAGGCGCCGGTTTCCATCAGGGTCAGGTCAAACGGGCCGTACTGTTCGCCGATGCGTTTGAAGCCGTCGAAGTAGCCGCTGTCGCCGCTGAAGAAGATGCGTGTGTCGCCGTCGACCATCACCCACGAGGCCCAGAGGGTGCTGTTGCTGTCGAACAGGCCACGGCCGGAGAAGTGCTGCGACGGGGTGGCGATGAACTGGATGCCATCGACTTCCGTGCCTTGCCACCAATCCAGTTGGCGGACTTTGCTGGTGTCGATGCCCCACTTGATCAGCGTATCGCCTACGCCCAGCGGGGTCAGGAAGTGTTTGGTCTTGTCCGCGAGCTTCAACACCGCCTGATGATCCAGGTGGTCGTAGTGGTCGTGGGACAGGATCACCGCTTCAATCGGTGGCAATTGTTCCAGGCTGATCGGTGGCTGGTGAAAACGCTTGGGGCCGGCCCATTGCACGGGCGAGGCGCGCTCGGCGAAGACCGGGTCGGTGATCCAGAACTTGTCGCGCAGCTTGAGCAACACGGTGGAGTGGCCCAGGCGATAGACGCTGTGGTTGGGCGCGGCGATCAGTGCGGCTTGAGTCAAGGCTTGCACCGGGACGGGCGCGCTCGGGCGGGTGTTTTGCGGTTTGTGGAACAGCGCGTTCCACAGGATGCCCATGGTTTTGCCAAAGCCTAAACGTTGAATCGGTGTGAAGTTTTGATACTGCCCTTGAGCCTGTCGGGACGCTTCAGGTGTGGAGGCGTTGTCCGCCGGGGAGTTTGAATTGGCCATGTCTGAATGACTCCAGAAAAACCGCGCACAACGCGATTTTCCGCTTTGGGACGATAAATGGCCAAGGCACGCACGCATCAGCCGGACTTTCTATTTTTTACTGGGCAGGATTAACAAAACATTACACTGCACAGTGTAGTTTCTAGGTTGCATCAAAGTCGATGACAAGTAAACTACCGAGTGTAATTCTCCCCTTTTTCCTGCCGAAGCGTACTTATGACAGCTCCACAGCGCCTCACCGACCGAAAACGCCAAGCGATCATTCACGCCGCGATCAACGAATTCCGTGACAACGGTTTCGAGATCACCAGCATGGACAAGATTGCGGCCACTGCCGGCGTGTCGAAGCGCACGGTGTACAACCACTTCCCCAGCAAGGAAGAGTTGTTCGCCGAGATCCTCAATCAATTATGGATCCGGGTGACGGCAGAACAGGAAACGTCCTACCGTCCCGACCTGCCGCTGCGCGATCAACTGCGCGCGTTGCTGATGGCCAAACTGCAGATTCTGGGCGACGACAATCTGCTCGACCTGGCACGGGTCGCCATTGCGGCAACGATTCATTCCCCGGAGCGTGCGCAGGACATGGTGGCCCGCATGGGCGAGCGCGAAGAGGGACTGACGGTATGGATTCGAGCCGCCCAGGCGGACGGCCGATTGAAGGCCGTGGCCCCCGAATTCGCCGCTCAGCAAATCCATGGCCTGCTCAAGTCTTTTGCATTCTGGCCGCAGATTTCCATGGGCAAGCCAGGCTTGCCACCCGAAGAACAACACCGGGTGGCCGAATCCGCGCTGGACATGTTCCTGGCCTGTTACCAGCTCTAGATCAGCGGCTTGCAGCACCTGCCGCAATCGAATGGCTTCGAAGTACGCTGATGATTCCGGCTGGAATAAATGACAATGTGCGCCGTTTTACCAATGAACGGTAATTCTGAGCTCCATGTTATAAAGTATTTCAGAATGAATCTGGCGCACGGAACTATGGATAAACAACACGGCAAGGGTTTGTCATTCGCCAGACGCATCTACATGCCTCGAGCCATCGGCTTGGGCATCGGCAGCTTCAGTGTGGCCGCCGCGCTGTATCCGTTGCACCTGCCAGTCTGGGTCTGGGTTGTGCTGGCGCTCAATGGTTTTGTCTGGCCGCACCTCGCTTATCAACTGTCGAGTCGCTCGGCTTTTCCCTACAAGGCCGAAGGCCGCAATCTGCTTTACGATTCGCTGTGCGGTGGTTTCTGGGTCGCGACGTTTCAGTTCAATCCGCTTTGCACCGTGACCATTCTGGCGATGATGGCGATGAACAACGTCGCCGCCGGTGGCCAACGGATGTTCCTGTTGGGCAGCCTGAGCCAAGCGGCGGGGATCATGATTTCCTGGTCGCTGTTTGGCGCGGCATACACCCTGTCGACCACGCAATTGCAGGTGTGGGCGTGCTTGCCGATGCTGACGCTCTACCCGTTGGTGTTGGGCATGGTCTGCTACCGGTTGACGATCAAGTTGTCAGAGCATAAACGTACGCTCAGCGCCTTGAGCCGCACCGACAGTTTGACCGGGCTCTTGAACCACGGTGCCTGGAAGGACTTGCTGCAACTCAGGTTTCGCGAATGCAGCCAGCGTCAGGAGCAAGCCTGTATCGCACTGATCGACATCGACCATTTCAAGGCCATCAATGACACCTACGGTCATATCATTGGTGACTCGGTACTGCGCCAGTTGAGCATCGAGCTCAAATGCAACCTGCGCGAAGGTGATCTGGCCGGTCGCTATGGCGGTGACGAGTTTTGCGTGATTCTGCCCAACATGCCGCTGACTCAGGCCATGGAAGTGATGGAGCGTTTGCGCAAAGTGTTGCAGGACTATCGGCATCGGGAAGTGCCCGAACTGCGGGTCAGCCTGAGTATCGGCCTGTCGGCCTACCAAGCGGCGTTTACCGATGCAACGGCCTGGCTCGATGACGCTGACAAGGCCCTGTACACCGCAAAGAACACCGGGCGCAACAAGGTCAGTGTCAACACCGGCAACACCTGCCTGCAAACGTCGGCCGTATGATGCAATAGCAGGCGATTGCACTGCCTGAATGACGCTGGAGCTATAGTGAGCCTCAGTCCCAGCGCCAAACAGAGAGCATCATGACCACCACGAACCACGCAACCGCCGCCGTCGATCACCTGCGTTTCCATCGCCCCCATGCCCACTTGGCGCCGACCTTTGGCAATGACAAGTTTGCCCTGCGCGCCGAAGCCTTTGCCCGTTTTTTTGGCACCCCGACCTTTCTTGGCGCACAAACGCTGATCGTGGTGGCCTGGGTGTGCCTCAACCTGTCCGGTTTCACCCACTTCGATGCGTACCCGTTCATCCTGCTCAATCTGGCTTTCAGCCTGCAATCGGCCTATGCCGCGCCATTGATCCTGTTGGCCCAGACTCGTCAGGCCGCGCGGGACAAAGCCCAAACCGATGCCGATGCACAGCATCGCGAAGCGCTGGCAATCGCCAACAGCGAACGGCAGGCCGAAGCCGCGAAGAACACCGCACAACTGTTGGAACTGCTTGAGCAGAACACCCGCCTCACGGAGATGACCAAGGCCCTCACCGAGCGCATCGAAAACCTGACCAGCGAAATGCATCAACACTTCGTGCGCCAGGATGAGCCAAAAGCCTGAACGGCTTCACGGCAGTTTCAGCGCCCGCCCCAACTCGTCGAACAATGTGACCACCGAGCGCAAGGCCCGGCAGTCGGGACGGGTCAGCAGCCACAGTGCGGTGTCGTATCCGCGCAACGGCTCGCCCAGCGGCTGTAACCCGTCGCCGATCAAAAAGTCCGGCAAGGCCGCAACGCCCAGCCCCGCCCTGACCAGCTCGGTCACCGACAGCATGCTATTGCAGCGATAACCCGGCGTTACGCCCGGCAAGGCCTGGCGACGCCAGGTAACGGTCGGGTGGTCAGGCAGGAAGTCGTCCGGGGCGATCCAGGTCAATGAGGCCAGGTTTGCGGTGTTGGCCGATTGCAGGTACCACTCGCTGGCGCACACGCGGTAGGAAATGTCCGCCAGCCGCCGTCCTATCAGGTGCTCCGGTGGCGAGCGGGTCAGGCGCAGGGCGATATCGGCATCCCGACGGCTGAGGTTGGCAAAATCATTGGACGTGCTGAGTTCGAGCGTCAACGCCGGATAGTTCGGCATGAACTGCGCCAGCGCCGGCAACAGCAAACCTTGCAGGACCGAATCGGTACAGGTCAGGCGCACGATGCCGCTGATCACTTCACCGCCCTGCTCCACACCGATGCGCGCCGCCTCCAGCGCCTGCTCGGCGCGCTCGGCCTGTTCAGACAGGGACCGCGCCAGGGTGGTGGGCAGGTAGCCGGCGCGGCTCTTTTCAAAGAGTTGCTGCCCCAGTGCAGCCTCCAGCCGGCGAACCGCTCGGAACACCGTCGAGACATCCACCTTCAACAGCTGCGCAGCCCGGGCCAGAGAGCCGCCGCGTACCAGCGCAAGGATCAGGGCCAGGTCCGGGTAGTCCAGTCGATAGTGCGTCGCTGCATTGATCACTTGGGAAAACGCCAATATTGAGTGCGTGAGCGCCAATCTATAGTGCACACCAGGTATCAACAAGTGCAGAGGCCATCCATGGAAACCCGCCCGATTCGCATCGCCCTGATCGGCGACCACGACCCACAGGTCACCGCCCACCAGGCCATACCCATTGCGCTCGAAAGGGCCGCCGCGCACACCAGCCTGGACCTGCAATGGCAATGGCTGGCCACCGATGAAATCCACACCGGGACACCGCTGCACACCTTCGACGGTTTCTGGTGTGTACCGGCCAGCCCGTACCGCAACATGGACGGCGCATTGCAAGCAATCCGTTTTGCCCGCGAACAACGGCGACCGTTCCTCGGCACCTGCGGTGGTTTTCAACACGCGGTGCTGGAATATGCGCGCAATGTGCTGGGCTGGTCGGATGCCGAACACGGCGAGACGGCGCCCGATGCAACACGGGCGCTGCTGACGCCGCTGACGTGCGCGCTGGTGGAAGCGGTCGATACCATTCACTTACATGAAGGCTCGCTGATCGCCCAAGCGTACGAAAGCGCCCAGATTCGTGAAGGCTATCGTTGTCGCTATGGCGTGAATCCACAGTTCGAAGGGGAGCTGCTCAAACGTGAACTTCACGCCGTCGGCCACGATTCGCAACAAGGCCTGCGGGCGGTCGAACTCAGCGGCCACCCGTTCTTTGTCGCGACCTTGTTCCAGCCCGAGCGGGCGGCGCTCAAGGGCGTCCTGCCGCCGCTGATTGCTGCCTTTGTCGCAGCCTGTGCAAGGCAGCCTTCATGATCGCCGATACGCCAGCAACACCTTATTACGCGGTGATCTTCACCTCGGTACGCACTGAGGGCGACCTGGGTTACGCCGAAGCGGCCGCACGGATGCTGGAACTGGCCCGTGAACAGCCGGGGTTTCTCGGGGTGGAGTCGGCTCGGGGCGAGGATGGGTTGGGCATAACCGTGTCGTACTGGGCCAGTGAAGCGGACATTCTGGCGTGGAAGCATCATCCGGAGCACAGTGCGATTCGCGAACGTGGGCGCTCGACCTGGTATGCGCGGTGTCATACGCGGGTGTGTCGGGTTGAGCGGGCGTACGAGTTCAGTCTGTAAATGATGTGGTGTGCTTGAGGCCGTCTTCGCGAGCAGGCTCGCTCCCACAGGGATCTTGGGTGTACGCAAGACATGTTCCCACCACAAAAACCTGTGGGAGCGAGCCTGCTCGCGAAAGGGCCAGTCAAGTCACCGCAAAAACTCAGCCCTGCACCAGGCTGCGAACCGCCAAAATCTCCGGCACGTCCCGCCGGTTCATGTACACCCGCAACGGCTCGGTAATGTTGATCCGCTCATCGATGTGCTGCTCCAGCAGCAACTGAATCAATTCGCGCTTGAGCGTCATGGCCTGCCCGGGGCCCGCGACCCAGACGAACTCGCTGGTGGGGATGATGCCGTCGTCCGCCACGTCCATGCCGAACGAGTCTTCGCTGAAGCGCACGATGTAGTGCCCGGTCTTGCGATTGAGGCCGACAAAGCCCTTGAGTTGGTCGGCAGCCTGGCAGATGAGCTGGGAAGTGATGCGCATGGTAAACCTCACATAAGGTCGCAACGGACCGCTGATCAATGGTTTACACGCAAGGCAGGTGCATGGGTTTCCCTCTGCCGGGGAAATGGCCGAGGTCAAGATTACTGCAAAGAAGCGCACAAATGCGCTGAAAAGTGCTGCGTTGAACAGGTTTGTGTCGGTCTCGCGATAGCGCATGCAATGATCAGTTGTTAAAAGGAACCGCCCCCTCATTGCGAAAGGATCTCGACCATGCCTGCACCCTTTACTAAAAGCGCCCTGTTATTGAGCCTGTTGCTCGGCTTCGGCCAGGCACAGGCCACCAGCGAACCTGGCCCGACGGCGCTGGCAACCCGTTTGGGGATTCCACATCCAGCGGTGATCGCCCACCGTGGCGCGTCTTTCGATGCACCGGAATCCACTGCCGCCGCCTACAAGGCTGCCCGCGACCTGGGCGCCGACTACCTGGAAATGGATCTGCAACGCAGCAAGGATGGCGTGCTGTTTGCCCTGCACGACAACAACCTGCAACGCACCACCGATGTCGCCAGCAAATTCCCCGAGCGCAAGGACAGCCCGGCCACTGCGTTCACCATGGCCGAGCTGAAAACCCTGGATGCGGGCAGCTGGTTCAACGCCGCCTACCCGGATCGTGCGCGCCCGGCCTTCGCCGGCCTGAAGATCCTGACCCTTGATGAAATCATCGACATCGCCGAGGGCAATGCCCTGCACAAGCCCGGCCTGTACATCGAGACCAAGGAGCCGAAACAGTTTCCCGGCATCGAACACGACCTCAAGGAAAAACTTCAGGACCGCGGCTGGCTGAGCCCGACAGGTTCGAAACTGGCGAAAAGCGAACTGGCAGTCGGCCAGGGTAAAGGCAAAGTGGTCCTGCAGACCTTTGAGAAGAGCAGCCTCGAACTGCTGCAAAAGGAAATGCCGGCGGTGCCGAAGATCCTGCTGCTGTGGGTGGGTGAAGGCAGTATCGAGCCCAAGTCCAAAGTGACATTTGCCGAGTCCGGCACAAAGGACAAAGCCACTTACTACGCCACACAGGAACCGAAGGACAAAGCCGAATTCCAGCAGTGGGTCGACTACGCCAAGGCCCAGGGCGCCATCGGCACCGGACCGTCCGCCGCACTGACCGAGGGTGGCGACCAGAGCTATTCGGACCTGGTGCAACCGTGGATGAACCAGTACACCCACAGTCAGGGCCTGCTGGTGCACGTCTACACCATCGACGAGGCGGTGGACTACCAGAAAGTCATGGACGCCGGGGTCGACGGCATTTTCACCAACCGCGCCAGTGAGTTGTTGAAGTTTTATAAACGTCCGGCGGCGAGTGTCGATCAAGTGTTGAAGAGCAACGGGTATTGATCCTTGCCTGTCACGGCACCGAGGTGCCTGCTTCGCGAGCAGGCTCGCTCCTACAGGGATTGATGCAGGACATGTAGCGGGTTTTAAGGGTGGATTAAGTTGCTCACGCTAACCTGATCTCACTTGAACGGATCGCCCAAGGAAAGAATCCCATGAAGACCCTGACTGTTTTGTTGACCGCTGCAACCCTGACCCTCACCGCGGGCCTGGCCCAGGCCGATGTGCGGGTCGATGAGATCCCGCAACTGGTCAAGGACGGCAAGATCAAGCCGCTGGAAGACCTGAACAAGATCGCGCTGGAACTGCACCCGGGTGCAACGATCACCAAAACCGAACTGGACAACCACTTCAACGGTTACGAGTACGAAATCGAACTGCGTGACGCCAAGAACGTCGAGTGGGATGTAGACATCGATGCCTCCAACGGCAAGGTCCTGAAAAACAAACAGGACACCTGATCCCGAAACGCACAAAAGCCGCACGATTGAGAAATCGTGCGGCTTTTTTGTGTTCAGGATTCAGGCGCTCAGGCGCGCCGTCACCTCGTTCAACTGCCCCGACAAACCGTGCAGGTTGTTGCTGGCCGCTTCAGTGCGCTGCACGTTGTCCAGGTTGGTGCTGGCGATGCTGGTGATCTCGGTGAGGTTGCGCGAGATGTCTTCGGCCACCGAGGTTTGTTCTTCGGCGGCCGTGGCAATCTGGCGGTTCATGTCGCGGATGGCTTCCACGGCCAGGGTGATGCGTTCGAGCATGGCGCCGGCCTCGGTCACTTGCTGCACGCTTTCTTCGCTGCGTGACTGACCGCTTTCAATTGCCTGGGCCGCTTCCACCGCACCGGTCTGCACGGTCTGGATGATCTGGTTGATCTCGATGATCGACGCCGCCGTACGTTGGGCCAGGCTGCGCACTTCATCGGCCACCACCGCGAAGCCGCGTCCGGCCTCACCGGCGCGGGCCGCTTCGATCGCCGCGTTGAGCGCCAGCAGGTTGGTCTGTTCGGCGATGCCGCGAATCACCTCCAGGACCTTGCCGATGCGCCCACTGTCGGTTTCCAGTTGGCGGATGACCGTGGCGGTGTTGGCGATTTCACCGCGCATCCGGGTGATGGTGCGGATGGTGCCCTGCATGACTTTTTCGCCCTGCTGGGCGGACTGGTCGGCATCGTCAGCGGCCCGCGCCGCCTCGGCGGCATGCCGGGCAACTTCCTGTGCGGTGGCGGACATTTCGTTCATCGCCGTGGCCACCTGATCGGTACGGTTGAACTGCTCGTTGGTGCCGCCCGCCATCACGGTGGCAATCGAATTCAACTCGCCGCTGGCGCTGTCCAGGTCCGACGCGCTGCGCTGCAAGCGGCTGAAGGTGTCGGCGAGGAAATCGCGCAGGGTGTTGGCGGCCATCGCCAGTTTGCCCAACTCGTCCTGACGGGTGCTGGCCACGCGCTCGGCAACACGCCCCTGGCTGAGCTGCGCCACGTATTCGATCAGTTTGCGGATCGGCTCGACCAGGTTGCGGTTGACCAGCCACAGGCTCAGCAAGCCGATCAGCAGCCCCGACACCAGCATCACGACAAGCCCCAGCAACACCGTGCGATCGGCACTGGCGCTGATCAGGGTCGATTGCTCGGCGCCCTGCTTGCGCAACTCGCTGACCAGTTCACTCATCTGGTCGCTGGTGGCACGGTCCACGCCCTTGACCGCCGTGTCGCCCGCCGTCGGGTCGCCGCCTGCGGCAACGAACGCGTCCCGGCCCTTCTGATAGGCCGCGCCCAACTGACGATGTTCGTCACGCAAGCGCTCGATGCGGCGCTTGAGTTGAGGGTCGATACCCTTCTGCCCGGCCAGTTCGCCAAGGATGTTTTGCACATCGCGCTGACGTTCTTCGAATTGCCCCCAGTATTTGCTCAGGTCCGCCGGTTGCTTGCCGCGCAACAGGACGTTTTTCCATTCCTGCACCTGCACCTTGAATTGCAGGTTGGCTTCATCGATCAATTGCGAAGTATGCAGCGGGCCTTCGATCAGATTGGCGTAGCTCTGCACGCCGCTGGACAGGAAGTGAAAGCACGCCAGGGCGATCAACAGCATCGCCAGCAGGCTGCCACTCAACAGGGCGAGAATTTGCGCTCTCAGGGATTTTTGCAAAAGCATCGGATGGTACTCATGACAGGAATGAGGCACGCCCCGCAAAGGCGTGAAAGGTGTCCGGACATCCCTGTCTGCGATCACGGCCAATGGCCGGGGGCGCGCAACTTAACCCAAGCGTGATCGGCGTGCCAGAGCGGTTCTTGAGAATATTCCGACCGCCGGTAGGGCAATCGTTTACGTTATTTTCCTGTCACAAAAACGTCATCCCGGCTTGCGATGATGCCGCTCAAGTGAACCTGTAAAACACGTGACAGGCGCCTCCCCTTGCGAGTCCTCATGAACCACAGCATCGACCAAAGCCATCGCGACACGGATCTGTTCGGCCTGCTCTACGGTTTCAGTTTTCGCCCCGGTGAGGCCGGCCGGGAAATCAACTCCGCCGAGGCCTTGCAGTACCTGCAACAACCGGAAAGCGACGAGCAATTTCTGTGGCTGCACCTCAACCTCGCCCATGCTGCGTGCGAGCGCTGGATGAAGAGTCATCTGGAACTGCCCGAGGAGTTTTTCGAAGCGCTGCACGAAGGCTCGCGTTCGACGCGCATCGAGCATGTCGACTCCGCGTTGCTGGCGGTGGTCAACGACGTGGTGTTCAACCTCAGCAACATGGTGTCGTCGGATGTCTCGACCCTGTGGGCGTGCGCCCGCAGCCGGCTGATCATCAGCGCCCGCCTGCAACCGTTGCACTCGGTGGACAAATTGCGCTCGTCGGTGAAGGCCCGGGAATGCTTTCGCTCCCCACTGGAACTGCTGGTGCATCTGCTGCGTGACCAGGGTGAAGTGCTGACCCAGATCGTGCGCAAGACCAGCCAGAGCGTGGATCAGATCGAAGACGAATTGCTCTCCTCGCGGCTGTCGACCAACCGCGCCGAGCTGGGCGCCAATCGCCGGGTACTGGTGCGGTTGCAACGGCTGCTGGCGCTGGAGCCAGGCTCGTTGCTGCGCCTGCTCAACCGTCCGCCGCAATGGCTGCAGAAGGAAGACGTGAAGGAATTGCGTAAATCCACCGAGGAGTTTGCGCTGATCATCAACGACCTCACCGCGCTGGGTGAGCGGATCAAACTGTTGCAGGAAGAGATCGCCGCCAACATCAACGAACAGACCAACCGCACGCTGTTCACCCTGACGGTGGTCACGGTACTCGCGCTGCCGATCAACATCATCGCCGGTTTCTTCGGCATGAACGTCGGCGGCATTCCGCTGGCCGGTGACCCGGAAGGTTTCTGGATTCTCGTGGCGCTGGTCGCGACTTTTACCGTGATCGCCGGGCGCTGGGCGTTTCGCAAGCAGCAGGATTATTGAACATCCCTGCAACTCTGTGGGAGCGAGCCTGCTCGCGAAGAGGGCGAAACATTCAATAAAGATGTTGAATGCCAGTCCGCTTTCGCGAGCAGGCTCGCTCCCACATTGGTTTCCGCGCTCGACTTCGGATCAGCGGTTCTGCAAAAAAAGCCAAATACTGACCCAGAGCAGTCTCCCCGTAACAATTGACAACGATTATCGCGAATACTCCTTCCCTCCTCAGGAATGTCCGTGATGGCTACGCCCTCCTTCACCGCCGCCCCGACACCCGCCAGTAGCGCCAGACTGCAATTCGACAAAAAACCCAGCCTGATCACCATCGTGGTATTTGTTGCCGTGCTGGCCATCGGCTTGTTGTTTACTGCCTACAGCCTGATGCGCGACATGAGCGAACTCGGCACGGTGGTGACCACCTGGACGCCGTTCCTGCTGCTTGGCGTGGCGCTGCTGATCGCCCTGGGCTTCGAGTTCGTCAACGGCTTCCACGACACCGCCAACGCGGTCGCCACGGTGATTTACACCCACTCGCTGCCGCCCAACGTGGCGGTGGTCTGGTCCGGTTTCTTCAACTTCCTCGGGGTGCTGCTGTCCAGCGGCGCGGTGGCGTTCGGCATCATCGCCCTGCTGCCGGTGGAGCTGATCCTGCAAGTCGGCTCGTCCGCCGGATTCGCAATGATCTTCGCCCTGCTGATCGCCGCGATCCTGTGGAACCTCGGCACCTGGTGGCTGGGGTTGCCGGCGTCGTCGTCGCACACCCTGATCGGTTCGATCATCGGGGTCGGCGTGGCCAATGCCTTGATGCACGGCCGCGACGGCACCAGCGGTGTGGACTGGGCCCAGGCCACCAAGATCGGTTACGCGTTGCTGCTCTCGCCGTTGGTCGGCTTCGGCTGCGCCGCGCTGCTGTTGTTGGCCCTGCGCGCGTTCGTCAAGAATCGTGCGCTGTACAAGGAACCAAAGGGCCAGACCCCGCCGCCATGGTGGATTCGCGGCCTGCTGATCATGACCTGCACCGGCGTGTCGTTTGCCCACGGTTCGAACGACGGCCAAAAAGGCATGGGCCTGATCATGCTGATCCTGGTCGGCACGCTGCCAATGGCGTACGCCTTGAACCGCACCATGCCGGCGGATCAAGCGCTGCAGTTCGCCGCGGTCGCCGAAGTCACCCAGCAAGCGCTGGTGAAAGCTGCGCCGCTGCCAGCACCCGCCGACCCGCGTCCGGTGCTGTCCGAATACGTGCGTTCGAAGCAGGCGACCCCGCAATTGGTGCCGGCGCTGGCGGCGCTGACCGGCAGCATCGGCGCCCAAGTGAAAAGTTATGGCTCGCTGTCGAAAGTCCCGGCCGAGGCCGTGGGCAACGTGCGTAACGACATGTATTTGAGCAGCGAAACCATTCGCCTGATGGACAAGAACAAGGTCGGCAATTTCGACGCCGACACCAGCGGCAAGCTGCAACTGTTCAAGCAACAGATCGACAACGCCACACGGTTCATTCCGTTGTGGGTGAAAATCGCCGTGGCCATCGCCCTGGGCCTGGGCACCATGGTCGGCTGGAAGCGCATCGTGGTGACCGTCGGCGAGAAAATCGGCAAGACCCACCTGACCTACGCCCAGGGCGCCTCGGCAGAAACCGTGGCGATGCTGACCATCGGCGCCGCCGACATGTTCGGCCTGCCGGTGTCGACCACTCACGTGCTGTCCTCGGGCGTGGCCGGGACCATGGTCGCCAACGGTGGCGGTTTGCAGATGAAGACCATCCGCAACCTGCTGATGGCCTGGGTGCTGACCTTGCCGGCGGCAATCCTGCTGTCGGGCAGCCTGTACTGGTTGTTCACTCAACTCTTTTAAACACCGCAATATCCAGTGGGAGTGGGCCTGCCCTCTCCCACTGGGACTCGTATCAGGCCACCGAGCGAATCACCTCCCCCAACCAGTCCATGAACACCCTGACCCGCAACGGCAAATGCCGCTGCCGGGCATAGAGCAACGACGCCTCCATGGACGGCGCATTGAACTGCGGCAACACCTCGACCAATTCACCGCTTTGCAGGTAGGCGTGCATGCCCATCTTCGGCGCCTGAATCAGGCCGAAACCACCCAGGCAGGCGGCCTCGTAGGCATCGGTGCTGTTGACCGTGACACTGCCGGCCATCGGCACTCGCTGCACCTGCCCCTTGTCGACGTACACAAACCCTTCCGAACGCCCACCCAGTACGCCGACGTAGTGCACCAGCCGATGCTGCGCCAGGTCTTCCAGCCGCTCGGGCACGCCATAGCGCTGCACATACGCGGGGCTGGCGCAGTTGACCATGCTGAAGTCACACAGGTGTCGCGCCACCACCGACTGATCCGGTTGGGCGCCGATGCGCAGCACGCAATCGAAGCCTTCGGCGAGCAGATCGACCCGGCGGTCGGTGCTGCTGATTTCCAGTTCCAGCAGCGGGTGCCGCGCCATGAACTGCGGCAAGCGCGGCATCACCACCCGGCGCGCGAGAATGTTCGGCAGGTCGATGCGAATACGCCCGACCAGCGACGCCTCGTCCTGGCGAAACAATCCCTCGATTTCGTCCATGTGCGACAACAGGTCCTTGCTGCGCTCGTACAACACCAGGCCATCCTGGGTCGCCTGCACCTTGCGTGTGGTGCGTTGCAGCAGGCGGGTGCCGAGCAAGGCCTCCAGGGCCTGTACATGCTCGGACACCGTTGAGCGCGGCAGGCCCAGGCTTTCGCCGGCCAGGGTGAAACTCGACATCTCGCTGACACGGACAAAGGTGCGCAACAGTTCCAGTTTGTTCATCGGCCTGCTCTTTTATTGTTCGGATTATCCGACCAGTGATTCCGGTTTCACTCTGTTTATCACCACCAAGCGGATAAATAAACTTCCTCACATCAACCGCCCACTGCCCCTGAGGAAGTCCCATGAACCGTAAAATCGCATTGATCACCGGCGCCAGCCGCGGCCTCGGTAAAAACGCAGCCCTGCATCTGGTCGCCCAGGGCATCGACATCATCGGCACCTACAACAGCCGCGCCGATGAGGCACAGGCACTGGTGGCCGAGATCGAAAGCCTCGGCGGTCGCGCCGTCATGCTGCAACTGGACGTTGCCCGCAGTGAGCAGTTCGACGCCTTCGGCAGCGAAGTGGCGAAGGTCCTGCACAGCCACTTCGAACGCGAGCGTTTCGATTTTCTGGTCAACAACGCCGGGATCGGCCTGCACGCCAACTTCGTCGACACCACCGTCGAACAGTTCGACCTGTTGGTGAACATCCACTTCAAGGGGCCGTTTTTCCTCACGCAGACGCTGTTGCCGTTGCTCAATGACGGTGGCCGTATCGTCAACATTTCCAGCGGCCTGGCCCGCTTCAGCCTGCCGGGGCACAGCGCCTACGCGGCGATGAAAGGCGCGATGGAAGTGCTGACCCGCTACCAGGCCAAGGAACTCGGCGCGCGCAATATCGCGGTAAACATCCTGGCACCGGGGGCGATAGAAACGGATTTCAGCGGTGGCGCCGTGCGCGACAACCCTGAGCTGAACACGCTGGTGGCGAACAACACCGCCCTGGGTCGCGCCGGTTTGCCGGATGACATCGGCGCCGCGATTGCGCTGCTGTTGGCACCGGGTAGCCAGTGGATCAACGGCCAGCGCATCGAGGCGTCGGGGGGGATGTTTTTGTAAAACGCCCTGTAGCGAGGGAGTTTGCTCCCTCGCTACATAAGCCTGGTTCAAAAGCTACTCAGCAAACCTCGCGAGTCATCACCATCCGCTCGCGAACCACGTCATACACCCAATGATAAACGTAGGTGTACGGCAGGAAGAACAACAGCACGCCGATATCCAGCAAGAACGCCTGCCACAGACTGACATTCAGCCACCAGGCAATCAGCGGCACGCCCAGGGCGACCAGCCCGCCTTCGAACAGCAGCGCATGCACCACCCGGACCCAGGCGTTGTGCACGATGGCGAAACGCTTGAGCACCCGGTCGAACATGCCGTTGAAGACCACGTTCCAGGCAAGGGCCAGCGCAGCGATGAGGAGGGTGACCACGCCCATTTCCAGCATCGGCTTCTTCATGATCCAGGCCAGCAACGGGGTACAGATCAGGATCGCCAGCAGTTCGAAACCGATGGCCTGGAAAATACGTTCAGTAATGGACTTGTTGGCGCTCATGGCCGTACTCCCTTGAGTGACTGTGGTTGCCATGATCTGTCATCACACCGATACTTCATAACCAATAACCATCGATCAAGGCGATAGTTCATGGCTTCTCACGAAGTGTTGCTGGCGTTTGTCGAAGCCGCGACCCAAGGCTCGTTCTCCGCGGCAGCGCGCAAGCTGGGCCGCAGTCAGTCGACCATCAGCGCAGCGGTGGCCAGCCTGGAAATCGACTTGAACCTGACGCTGTTCGACCGCAGCAGCCGCAAGCCCGGACTGACCCCGGCCGGGCACGTCATGCTGCAACGGGCCGAGGACATCCTGGCCGCCACCAGTCGCCTGGAAATGACCGCCAGCCAACTGTCCCAAGGGGTGGAAGCGAAGCTGACGGTGGCGCTGTCCGATACCTATCAATCGGACCGCTTCGAAGCGTCACTCAGTGCCTTCGAACAGCGTTACCCCGACCTGGAACTCGAATGCCTGATCGCCGAATGCGCTGACCTTGTGTCCCTGGTGCAAAGCGGCCGGGCGCAGATTGCCTTCGCCGAAATGCAGGACAGCTACCCGCCGGACCTGGTCAGTTCGACGGTGGACGAACGCACGGAAATCGCCTTGTTCGTGTCCCCGGCACACCCCTTGGCAAGGCTGGACCCTGTCGATCAGGACGCACTGCAGCAGCACCGCGAGCTGCGCCTGGCCACCATCATCAATCCCTATGAAAGCCGGGCGAAGGGTCGGGTCTGGTCGGCACCGAGTTACCTGATGCTGCTGGAAATGGCCCAGGGCGGATTTGGTTGGGCACCCCTGCCCCGCTGGCTGGTCGAGCGGTTCGGGCCAGGTTCGTTACAGGAACTGGTGGTGCGCGGTTGGCCGAAAACGGTGTCGGTGGATGCGTTGTGGTCGCGGCTGAATCCGCCGGGGCCGGCGGGGAGCTGGTTGTTGGGCAAGATGCTGGAATAGTGGCGCGCCCTTCGCGAGCAGGCTCGCTCCCACATTTAGACCGAGTCAAGTGTGGGAGCGAGCCTGCTCGCGAAGAGGTCAGCCAATATCACATCAATCCAACGCCCTGAGCCGCCCTTCGATAAACCGCCGCTCCGGCTCTTGCCGGGTCAACGCCAGCGCCCGCTCCCACGCCGCCCGCGCCTCTGGCTTGCGGCCCAGTTGCCGACAAAACTCCGCCCGCGCCGAATACGCCAGGTGGTAGTCGAGCAGCTCTCCGCGCTCCAGAATGGCCTCCACCAACATCAGCCCCGCCAGTGGCCCATCGCGCTTCGAAATCGCCACCGCCCGATTCAACTCGATCACCGGCGAAGGCACTGCCCGCAGCAGCACGTCATACAGGCCGACAATCTGCGGCCAATCGGTTTCCCCCGCCGTCGGCGCTTCGGCATGCACCGCCGCGATGGCCGCTTGCAGGCAATAGGGTCCGAATCGCCCCATGCTCAATGCCTGTTCGATCAACGCGCAGCCTTCAGTGATCAACCCGGTGTCCCACCGCGAACGGTCCTGCTCATCCAGCACAATCAGCTCGCCGCTCGCCGAGGTTCTGGCCGTGCGGCGCGACTCGTGCAACAGCATCAATGCCAGCAAGCCCATCACCTCCGGCTCCGGCAACAATTGCACCAGTAACCGGCCGAGACGGATCGCCTCGCGGGTCAAATCCTCGCGAATCAGTTCGGCCCCGACGGACGCCGAGTAGCCCTCGTTGAACACCAGGTAAATCACCCGCAATACGCTGTCCAGTCGCTCGGGCAACTCGGCCAGCGTCGGCACTTGATAAGGGATTTTCGCGTCGCGGATCTTCGCCTTGGCGCGCACGATGCGCTGGGCGATGGTGGCCGGGGCCGAGAGAAAGGCCCGGGCGATTTCTTCCGTGGTCAGGTCACAGACTTCCCGCAGCGTCAGCGGCACTTGCGCGTCCGCCGCGAGGGCCGGGTGGCAGCAAGTGAAGATCAGCCGCAGGCGATCGTCTTCCACGTCTTCACCACTCCAGTCGGCCTGTTCCAGCGCCTCCAGTTGCGCGATCAACAGCGGCTGCGACGCAGCAAAACGCGCACGCCGGCGCAAGGCATCGATGGCCTTGAAACGCCCGGTGGACACCAGCCAGGCCCGCGGATTGTCTGGCACGCCATCACGCTGCCAGCGTTCGACCGCGATGAAAAACGCCTCGTGCAAGGCTTCTTCGGCGAGGTCGAAATCCCCCAGCAAGCGAATCAGGGTCGCGAGAATCCGCCGCGAGTCTTCGCGATAGACCCGCTCGACCTGGGCCTGAACCGGCAGCCCCGGCATCTTAAGGATTCAACTGCCGAACGGGGCGCACTTCGACACTGCCAACCCGGGCCGCCGGAATGTTGCCGGCGACCTGAATGGCTTCGTTGAGGTCCCTGGCATCGATCAGGTAGAAGCCGGCCAGTTGCTCCTTGGTTTCTGCGAACGGACCGTCGGTGATCGACAGCTTGCCGTTGCGCATGCGCACCGTGGTGGCGGTCTGCACCGATTCCAGCGCCTCGGCGGCGACCATCCGCCCGCTGCCCTGGATCGATTCGGCATAGGCCATGCACTCTGCGTCCTTGGGGCTTTCCGGTAGCGAATGCAGTAGATGCTCATCGCTGTAGACCAGGCATAAGTACTTCATCACGCTCTCCTTATCGAACGATCAACTATGGCCGCTGGTTGGCATTCCGGCGCGGCTTCCCGACGATCAGGGCTTGAGGTCGAACAGCGCCGCGCCGCTGGCCATGTCGAACGGTGCCGACCAATGTTCGTGGACAATCTGCCACAGCCCGTCTTCCTGGCGATAGCACGCACTGCCGCGCATCCAGCAGGCCTGGGTTTCGCCCTTGTCGTTGGTACCGCCGCAGTGGGCCAGCCAATGGGCGAAGGCGATCTCCTGGGACGCCTCGATGCGGATGTCGTGGAATTCGAAAATGTGCGGGCCGGGGCACATCTTCATGCAATCCTCCCAATGCGCGCGATACGCCGGTTTGCCTTTGAATTGCAGGGCCTTGACCGCGTCGAAGGAGACGATGTCGTCGGCATACAGGGTCATGACTTTATCCACGTCCTTGGCCATCACGGCCTGACGATAGGTTTCGATCAGGTTCTGGATCTGGGTTTGCGAGTTCATGGTGGTTCTCCGTGGTTTTTATTAAGTGAAGACACCCTTAGTCGTCCGGCGATCCGGCAAATCGACAGGTGAAATAAAAATAATCCAAACAATCAGACTCGCTAGAATCCGAGGTTCATTCATGTAGGAAAAAGGACAATCCCGTGACAGCTCGACTCGTGCCTTATGAAAGCCTGAACGCGCTGCAACGCCAACAGGTCGAGGCCATCGAAGTGCACCCGGAGCAAATCAGATTCTCCGGTGATATCCACGGTGCCCTGCACACCCTGCTCTCTCGGCCCGGCCCCGGCGTCAAGGGCTTCGCCCTGCTGGCCGAGGGTGTGCCCGTCGCGTTCCTGCTGCTCAAGCGCCCGCCGGTGTTGCCGGCCTGGGCCGATGAACACAGCGCCACCTTGCATGCACTGCAAGTCGATCAACGCGCGCAGGGCAAAGGCTACGGCAAGGCCTGCCTGCAGGCGCTGCCCGAGGCGGCGCGCCTGGCCTGGCCGGAAATCAAGGGACTGGAGCTGTCGGTGGATGCCGACAACGAGGCGGCCATCGCCCTGTACGCCAGGTTTGGCTTTGTCGACAGCGGCGAGGCGTACAAGGGCCGGATCGGCTATGAACGGCGGATGGGGTTGGTGTTTTGACTGCGCGTTAGTTTTGTACAGACATTACTGACACAACACTGCCCCCTGTAGGAGCGAGCCTGCTCGCGAAGGTGTGTCAGCATAAGTGGTGTCGACTGACACTCCATCGCGAGCAGGCTCGCTCCTACAGGGGTTCCACGTCGGTTCAGAGCTTGAGCACCATCTCATGCCACGCCATGCCGCCATGGTCGGACGCCGAGGGTTTGATGTAGGCAAAACCGAACCCGGCGTACAACGGAATGTGCCGTTCCTTGCACATCAGGTTGATGCTGACCTTGCCCAGCGCACGCATGCGCTCGATGAACTCGCCCATCAGCCGTTTGGCCAGGCCTTGCCCCTGATAATCCGGGTGCACCACCACTGACATGATCACCACGTGCGGCCCGGCCGGGTCGTGGCCGATCAGTTCCTTGAACGCCTCGTCCGACATTTCCACCTGAAACGCCGCCCCGGAATTGATGAAACCGGCCACGGCCCCGTCCACCTCAGCGACGATAAAACCCTCGGGCCAGGTGGCGATGCGGGTGGCGATCTTTTCGCGGGTTGCGGCTTCGTCACCTTCATAGGCGAGGGTTTCGATGGCAAAGCAGCGGTCAAGATCGGCGGGGGTGACGTTGCGGATGACGGTGTTCATGGCAGCTCGGGATCAGCGTGGGAAAGACTGGCGATCATAAATCAGCCGCCGAGGGACATCGAGAGACGAATCGGCTGATCCGCCTCCCAATGCAGGTGTCATGCCTTGATCGGCAACCAGATTTCCAGCTTGCCGGTGTTGAGCTTTGGGTTGAAGTCTTCGCTGTAGCGCTCGAACTCCGGGGCCGCCAGCAGTTCACGGCCGGATTGCGGCAGCCACGTACCATGGATGTACTGAAAGGTTTGCGGCAGGGTGTCCAGCGGCCCCTTGTGCTCGAACACCACGTACTGCTGCGGCTGAACTTCCACCCAGCGATAGGTATCCGGCAAATCGTCGAGTTTGCTGATCTCGACGCCAGCGATGTAATCGAAGCCGCCCTTGCCATCGAAATTGCAGCAGACGCCGTAGGTGACTTCGCCCTTCTGTCCCGGAACATTGCCGATGTGGGGAGTGAATTTTTCCCAGAGTGCAGGAATGTCCTGGGTGGTTTGCTGGGTAAATCGTCCGCCCAGCCCTGCAATCAGCAGGAAGTGTCCGTGTTCGAAGCGTGGTTCCGTCACTTCAACGCGTGTTTGCTCATCCATGGCTCGACTCCTGACGCATGAAAATGGGTTCGGCTGGGAGTATAGAAGCCAAACCCGATTCGCCCAGTCACAGCGCGTGCAGCTGCTCGACGGCGGCGGCACCGACGAACTCGTTATAGCCAGATAGAATCACGTAGACCGCGAAATAGCAGAAGATCGCCGCCGATGCCATATAGGAGTAGCGCAGCAGCTTGTCGCCCAGCAACTTGCCGCCATGGCTCGCGGCGAAGCACAAACCTGCCGACCACAGCAGCCCGGCACAGAGGAAGCCGCCGAGAAACAGTGCCGAACTGAGCGGGCCACCGCCACCGGAACGGGCGATCAGGGTGCCGCCAACGGCCGCGAACCAGAGAATGGCGCTGGGCGAGGACATGGCGAGAAAAATCCCACGCAAGAATTCCTTGCGGTGGGAGTTGTTCCCGACCTCCGCCGTCTCGGCCAGCAACGCCTCGTGGTGAATCGCCGAATAGATCATCTTCGCCGCGAAGTACACCAGCAGCGCCGAGCCACCGATCCACAACACCCAGCGCACGCTTTCGTACTGCAGCAACACGGTCATGCCGGCCAGTGCCAATACGGCGTAGATCAGGTCGCCGACGCAGGTGCCGAGGCCCAGCGCAAAGCCCTGGAAATAGCCGCGCTGCATGGCCAGGGTGATCATCGCGATGTTGGCCACGCCGATATCCAGGCACAGCGAGAGGCTCAGCAGGAAGCCACTGGAAAATTCCATCGACCCAATTCCTTCGGAAAAATTTGTTCACATTGAGGCTGGACAGTCTGCCACAGCTGCCCGTACATTCCGCCACAGGTCACCGCAGTGACCAGCGTCGCTCGGACGGTTCCGGGCGCTTACGTTATCCGAGGCAACAATGGCCGAACAAGGTTCGCCGCGCCGCTTTGCGCGCATCGATCGACTCCCCCCTTACGTTTTCAACATCACTGCCGAGCTGAAGATGGCCGCCCGTCGTCGTGGCGAAGACATCATCGACTTGAGCATGGGCAACCCCGACGGCGCCACCCCGCCGCACATCGTCGAAAAACTGGTCACCGTCGCCCAGCGCGAAGACACCCATGGTTACTCCACCTCCAAGGGCATTCCGCGTCTGCGCCGGGCGATCTCCAACTGGTACAAGGATCGCTACGAGGTCGACATCGACCCGGAAAGCGAAGCCATCGTCACCATCGGTTCCAAGGAAGGCCTGGCGCATCTGATGCTGGCGACCCTGGACCAGGGCGACACCGTGCTGGTGCCGAACCCGAGCTACCCGATCCACATCTACGGTGCCGTGATTGCCGGCGCCCAGGTGCGTTCGGTGCCGCTGGTGCCGGGCGTGGATTTCTTCGCCGAACTGGAACGGGCCATTCGCGGCTCGATCCCGAAGCCGAAGATGATGATCCTCGGTTTCCCGTCCAACCCGACCGCCCAGTGCGTGGAGCTGGATTTCTTCGAGCGGGTGATCGCCCTCGCCAAGCAGTACGACGTGCTGGTGGTGCATGACCTGGCCTACGCCGACATCGTCTACGACGGCTGGAAAGCCCCGTCGATCATGCAGGTGCCGGGGGCCAAGGACATTGCCGTGGAGTTTTTCACCCTGTCCAAGAGCTACAACATGGCCGGCTGGCGCATCGGTTTCATGGTTGGCAACCCGGAACTGGTCAACGCCCTGGCGCGGATCAAGAGCTACCACGACTACGGCACCTTCACCCCGCTGCAAGTGGCGGCGATTGCCGCGCTCGAAGGCGATCAGCAATGCGTGCGCGACATCGCCGAGCAATATCGGCAGCGACGCAACGTGCTGGTCAAGGGCCTGCATGAGCTGGGCTGGATGGTCGAAAACCCGAAAGCCTCGATGTACGTCTGGGCGAAGATTCCCGAGGCCTATGCGCACCTGGGCTCGCTGGAATTCGCCAAGAAACTGCTGGCCGAGGCCAAGGTATGCGTCTCGCCGGGCGTCGGGTTTGGCGAATACGGCGATGATCACGTGCGCTTTGCGCTGATTGAAAACCAGGACCGGATTCGTCAGGCCGTACGCGGGATTCGCGGGATGTTCCGGACGGATGGGCTAGTAACCAAATCCTGACACCCTGCACAAAACACTGTGGGAGCGAGCCTGCTCGCGAAGAGGACATAACATTCAATGAAGATGTTGAATGTAAGTCTGCTTTCGCGAGCAGGCTCGCTCCCACATTGGGTGTTGCGGTGACGTTTAGACGAACAACGACAACAACAGGATAAAGCCCAGGCCCACCACCGACAGGATGGTTTCCATCGCGGTCCAGGTCTTGAAGGTTTCCGCCACGGTCATGTTGAAGTACTGCTTGACCAGCCAGAAGCCGGCGTCGTTGACGTGAGACAGGATCAACGAACCGGCACCGGTGGCCAGCACCAGCAGTTCACGGTTCACACCCGGCATCATCCCCACCACCGGCACCACGATGCCAGCGCCGGTAATGGTCGCCACAGTTGCCGAACCGGTGGCGATACGAATCACCGCCGCCACCAGCCAGGCCAGCAGGATCGGCGAGATTTGCGCCGCCACCGCCATGTGGCCGATCACGTCACCCACGCCGCTGGTGACCAGCATCTGCTTGAAGCCACCACCGGCACCGATGATCAGGATGATCGCGGCGGTCGGCGCCAGGCTCGCATCCAGCCATTTCAGGATCTGTTGCGAACCGATGCCCTGCTTGTGGCCGAAGGTGTACAGCGACAGCAGCAACGCCAGCAGCAGCGCCGAGATCGGGTGACCGATCAGATCCATGAAGGTGCGGAAGAAGTTGCCGTCCGGCAGCACGACGTCGGCAAAGGTTTTGAGCAGCATCAGGAACACCGGCGACAGCACGGTGACCAGGGTGATGCCGAAGCTCGGCAGATCGGCGGAATCCGACTCGCGCGCCAGTTGATCCACCAGCTCCTGATTCGGATGGCCGGGGATGTGCTTGGCAATGAAGGTACCGAAGATCGGACCGGCAATGATGGCGGTCGGCAGCGCCACGATCAGGCCGTACAGAATGGTCTTGCCGATGTCGGCACCGAACACGCCGATGGCCAGCAACGGACCCGGGTGCGGTGGCACCAGGCCGTGTACCGCCGACAGACCGGCCAGCAGCGGGATGCCGATCTTGATGATCGACACGCCGGTGCGGCGGGCCACGATGAACACCAACGGAATCAGCAACACGAAGCCGATTTCGAAGAACAGCGGGATGCCGACCAGGAACGCAGCGAACATCATCGCCCACTGCACCTTGTCCTTGCCGAAGGCACGGATCAATGTCTGCGCAATCTGATCCGCACCGCCCGATTCGGCCATCATTTTGCCGAGCATCGTGCCCAGCGCGAGGATGATGCCGACAAAACCGAGTACGCCACCGAAGCCGTCCTGGAACGCCTTGATGATGGTACCGATCGGCATGCCGGAGGTGAGCCCGAGGAAAGCGGCAGCAATGGTCAGGGCAATGAACGGGTGAAGCTTGAACTTGGTGATCAGGACAATAAGCCCGATCACCGTGACCACTGCATCGAGCAGCAGGAACGTCTCGTGGGACATGCCAAACATTGGGGGTGTCTCCTGGTTGTTGTTGTTATTAAAGCGGGTTAATCAGAAGCCGCGAGGACAGCGCTGTCTTTACAAGCACGCTCATACCGCCTGCTTCAGGCCGTTCGCCTGCCACCAGACATGAGCCTGGGCGGCCAGTTGCTCGACGCTGTGGGTCGAAGCATCCAGCGCCAGGGTCAACGGCTCGCCGACGGGCGATTCGAGGGTGGCGAACTGGCTGGCGATCAGGGTCGACGGCATGAAGTGGCCCGGCCGATGGGACACACGGTCGGCGGCCACCTCGGGGGTCAGTTCAAGAAACACGAAACCCAGGCCCGGCAAGGCACTGCGCAGACGTTCGCGATAGATGTGTTTGAGCGCCGAACAGGTCAGCACCGGGCGCTGGCCCATGGCGTCGACACGGCGCAACTCATCGCACAGGCTGTCGAGCCAGCCGGCGCGGTCTTCGTCGTTCAGGGGGATGCCCGCGCTCATCTTTTCGATGTTGGCGGCAGGGTGGAAAGAGTCGCCTTCAATGGCAGTGGCGCCGCTCAGTTGGCACAGGGCCTCGCTGACGCACGTCTTGCCGCAACCGGCAACGCCCATGATGACCAGGGCGGTGATGGGATGATTCATGTAACACCTCAGCGCGCAGACAGCGCTACCTTTGCCAGTTATGACACTAGACCAAAAGCAGGAGTTGCCGACGCCTTTCTTGTCATTTTGTGGGTTGCAGCAGGTTAAGTCTCAACGCCAAAAAGCGAGGATCAGGCGAACCCCCGCTCACGCATTTGCAGCTGCATCGAGACAGCGCTACCTTAGTGCCTTGAATTTTGTTTGGCAAGCCGTCGATGAACACAACCAAGAACGATAAAAATACCCGTACCACTGGCCGCCCTACCCTGAACGAAGTTGCCCGACTGGCCGGCGTCAGCCCGATTACCGCCTCCCGCGCCCTGCGTGGCGTCAGCACCGTGGCCACCGAACTGGTGGAAAAAGTGCAGAAAGCGGCGCTCGAACTCAACTACGTCGTCAACCCTGCCGCCCGCGCCCTGGCCTCGGCCCAGAGCCATTCGGTGGTGGTGTTGGTGCCGTCGCTGTCCAACCTGTTGTTCATCGACACCTTGGAAGCCATTCATCAGGTCCTGCGGCCCAAGGGCTTCGAAGTGCTGATCGGCAACTTCCACTATTCGCGCGATGAAGAAGAAAACCTGCTGCGCAATTACATGGCCTATCAGCCGCGTGGCTTGTTGCTGACGGGTTTCGACCGCACCGAAAGTTCACGGCGCATGATCGAAGCCAGCAACATTCCTTGCGTGTACATGATGGAACTGGACAGTGCGGCCGGGCTCAATTGCGTTGGTTTCTCGCAACTGGCGGCCGGCGAAACGGCGGCCGAACACTTGCTGTCTCGCGGTCGCAAGCGTCTGGCCTACATCGGCGCACAACTGGACCAACGCACCTTGCTGCGCGGCGAAGGCTTCCGCAAAGCCCTGCAAAAAGCCGGCTTGTATGACCCGGACCTGGAAGTGCTGACGCCGCGCTCGTCTTCGGTCGGCTTGGGCGGGGAACTGTTCCTGCAACTGCTCGCCAGTCATCCCGATGTCGATGCGATCTTCTTCGGCAACGACGACCTGGCCCAGGGCGCCTTGCTTGAAGCCATGCGCAATGGCATCAGGATTCCCGAGCAGGTGGCGATTCTCGGCTTCAACGACCTGCCCATGTCCGAACACATGGTCCCGCGCCTGAGCAGCATCAACACCCCGCGCGAGGCCATCGGCCGCCGTGCCGCGGAGCAGATGCTCACGCTGATGGCCGGCAATAGCGTGGCCAAGCCGGTGCAGGACATGGGGTTTGAGTTGAAGGTGCGCGAGAGTACCTGAGACGGCCCTTGATCACTCCCGCGCAGCGCGTGGGAATGATTGGCTGCAAGTCAGCATTCAATCCTGCGGATCAAGGTTATCCAGTACGCGATTCACCGCCAGTTCGGCCAGCATGATGATCTGTGCAATCGCCAGCGCCGTGTTGCGCTGACCGCCTTCCAGAAACGCAGCAAAGTCATTGGTCATGACGCTCGCCGAGGCCAGTGATTCGCAGGCGTGTGCCAACAGCGTTTCGTTATTGATGCCAGGCGAGATGGAGAACATGGGGCTGGGATTGCGTGGGGGGTTGGGTGTGGGTTTGAACATGGCAATGCTCCTAGAGTGATGGAGCTGCCACGATTCGCTGCGATACGAAGGGGTGGCAGCTGTACGCGGGTCGCAGACCGGGACTCTAGAACCCGGTAGACCCGAAGGTCTCCCACGCACAGCCGCCATAACGTAATTCGATCACGAACGGTGGACGCTATGCGTCTAGAGATACCCGGGCTGCGAAACCCGATCGCTGAATTTGCAGCGACACGGAACGATAGAGTCCGGATACCAGGCGCACAAGTCGGCGGATTCTGGCGTAGTCGTAGGCAATTCTGCAAGAAACCACTGCCTGCGGAAATTCTCTGAAACCCCTTTCCTTCAGACCACTCCTACAATTACAGACACGCCATTCGCGATGGAGCTGCTCAAATGGAACACACCCTGAAGATTCTCGGCAAAGCCTCGTCCATCAACGTCAGAAAAGTCCTGTGGACCTGCGAAGAACTGGGCATAACCTACGAACGCGAGGACTGGGGTAGTGGCTTCGCGTCCACCCACAGCCCCGAGTTTCTCAGGTATAACCCCAACGCCCAGGTGCCGGTGATCATCGACGACGCCGGTGTGCTGTGGGAATCCAATACCATCTGCCGTTACCTGGTCGGCAAACACCACCACCATCACAGCGAGTTGCTGCCCACTGAACCGGCGGCACGCGCCCGGGTGGAACAGTGGATGGACTGGCAAGCCACCGAGCTCAACCCGTCCTGGCGATACCCGTTCATGGCACTGGTGCGCAAGGACCCGGAATTCCAGGACCCGCATGGCCTTGAAGTCGGCATCCGCGGCTGGAACCAGAAGATGGGCATCCTCGAACATCAACTCGCGACCACCAAGGCCTATGTCTCCGGGCCGCAGTTTACCCTGGCCGACATCGTCATCGGCCTGTCGGTCAATCGCTGGCTGATGACCCCGATCGAGCGTCCCGACTACCCCGCTGTCGATGAGTATTTCAAACGCCTGGCGCAACACCGCGGGTTCCTCAAGCATTGCTGCAACGGCTTGCCCTGAATGGCCGCAGGTTGCTCGCGATGGACCCAAGAGCGCTGCGTTTAGCCAGGAAACACGCGTAATCGTTATCGACCATCGCGAGCAAGCTCGCTCCTACAGTGGCTCAGCGCTTTTTTTGTAGGAGCGAGCTCGCTCGCGATGGACCCAAGAGCGCCGCGTTCAGCCAGGAAACACATGTAATCGCTCGCGATGGATGCAAGAGCGCCGCGTTCAGCCAGAAAACACGCGTAATCGTTGTCGGCCGTCGCAGTTGCCGCGATCAGTTCAATTGCAACGTCGAGTTGAACTGACTGATCGCATCCACCACATGCCGCGAGCCCTGCTGGATTTCCAGGATCACTTCCCCCGCCTCGTTCGCCAATTCCACGCCCAGGCCGGTTCGACTCAGGCTCGATTGCATGCTTGAGACCGCACTGAGCGACAAATCGTGGTTCTTGCGCACCACCTCGACAATCTCCAGCGTCGCCTGACTGGTGCGCGCCGCGAGGCTGCGCACTTCATCGGCCACCACCGCAAACCCGCGCCCGTGCTCACCGGCCCGCGCCGCTTCAATCGCCGCGTTGAGCGCCAGCAGGTTGGTCTGATCGGCAATGCCGCGGATGGTCTGCACGATGGTGCCGATGATGTCGGACTGTTTGCTCACGGCATCGATACTCAGTGCCGCTTCGTTCAGGTCCCGGGATATGTGCTGGATGATCTGCACCGTCTGCTGCACCACCTCGGACCCCTTGCGGGCACAGACGTCGTTTTGCACCGAGGTGCTGTGGGCCGATTCAGCGGCGGTTTGCAGGGTGGTCATCTGGTTGGTGATGTCGCTGGCAAACTTGACCACTTTGTACAGCCGCCCCTTGGCGTCGAACAACGGGTTGTAGGACGCTTCGAGGAATATGGTCTGCCCCTGTTTGTTTCGGCGCTCGAAACGGTGGGAGTGGTATTCGCCGCGGTTGAGTGACGCCCAGAAATTACGGTAATTCTGGGACTCGGCTTCGGCACGGTGGCAGAACAGGCTGTGATGCTGCCCCACCACTTCGCTGAGCGAATACTGCATGGTTTTCAGGAAGTTTTCGTTGGCGGTGATGACCTTGCCTTCTGGTGTGAATTCGATCACAGCCATGGAGCGGCCGATTGCAGAGAGCCGGCTTTCGTTTTCGTGCTCTTTGTTGATCCGGGCGGTGATGTCGGTGGCGACCTTGATCACGCTCTTGACTTGCCGATCAGGGCCCAGCACCGGCATGTAGCTGGCATCGAGCCAGATCTCCCGGCCGCTTTTGTGCAAGCGCAAGAAGGTCCCGCTCAGCGGCTCGCCCCGCGCCAGATCGCGCCATAACCTGGTGTAGTCATCGCTGCGGTAATACTGCTCTTCACAAAAGACCCGGTGATGTTTGCCGCGCACTTCTTCGGCGCTGTAACCCATGGCACTGCAAAAGTTTTCGTTGGCGTCGATGACGATGCCGTCCGGGGTGAATTCAATCATCGCCATCGAACGACTGATCGCCGCCAACTTGGCATTGGCCTCAGTCAGCGCACAGCTGAATCGTTCGATTTCCAGCAGGTCAGCCTTGTGATGTAGGTTGAACATGGTTGTATCACCTTCCGCGCGTTTTTTTGATTGATGAAAGTTGCAGGTCTTTCAAATCCACCACTACGTTCCGTGGAACAGGCACACGCATCCCTCCAGAAAGAAGGACTAGTCAGGTGATAAATGATGATCAATCGGAGGGTCCTTATAGCGACTCGCCCATCAAGACATCCTTCTCTTGATAGCCCGCACGCGGGCCAGCCCTAACAGATTCAAAACAATTTCCATTTAGCGGACAGCTCCCTGTCATCAAGTGTCGGTGCCTTCGATTGCGCACTCTTGCGACCAGACATCGACCGCCTCACGACGGTCGACACAGTTAGTTACACCTGATCATAGACAGCAACCTTGGGCTTGCAAGGCCACTAGTCGGCCACTATTGGGGACAAAATCGGTTCAGCGGCTTGTCGGAGGGGGGATTGCTCGCGATGACAACCTTGCGGATACCAAAAAAACTACAAGCTGGCACTCACCCTGGTCGCCACCTCCCCCGGCACCCAGCCCTTCCACACCTGCGGCTGTTCACGCAAAAACGCTTCGGCGACTTCACGAGGTTTCTGGCGCTTTTCACTCATCTGGCCCAGGGTCTGGTTCAACAGATCAATCGGCAGGTCGACCCTTTCAAAGAACGTCACCAGATCCGGGTACTGCGCCTTGAACGGTGCCGATACGCCGATGGCCAGGCTGGCGGGCATCGAGCGTGTGCCTTTGGGGTTCGGGTTGTTGGCGTCGGCCAGGGTTTTCCAAGCCTCGATGTCGAATGGCGGTTCGTCGAGTTTCACCAGCTTGAAACGCCCCAGCAGCGGGGTCGGCGACCAGTAGTAGAACAGTACCGGTTTGCCACGGCGGATCGACGACGCCACCTCGGCATCCAGTGCGGCACCGGACCCCGTACGGAAGTTGACGTAGCTGGCGGTCAGGTCGTACGCCTTGAGTTTCTGGCTGTTGACGATTTCCGAGGTCCAGCCGGTCGGGCTGTTGAGAAAGCGCCCGCGACTGGGGTCTTCGGGGTCGCGGAACACGTCCTTGTACTTCGCCAGATCGGCAACGGATTTCAGCTCCGGGGCCAACGGCTTGATGCCGCGCTCGGGGTCGCCCTTGATCACGTACTCCGGCACCCACCAACCTTCGGTGGCGCCCTTGACCGTATCGCCGAGGCCGAACACCTTGCCCTCCCCGGCAGCCTTGACCCAGGCCGGGCTGCGTCCGGCCCACTCTTCACCGATGACCTGGATATCGTTTTTGGCCAGCGCCGCTTCAAGGCTGACGGTGCTGCCCGGCAGCGTGTCGGTCGGATAGCCGTAACCTTTTTCAACGATCAGGCGCAGGATTTCGGTGATCAGGCTGCCGCTTTCCCAGGTGATGTCGCCGAAGTGAATGGGTGCGGCTTTTTCCGTGGCCGAGGCCGGGTTGGACAACAGGCTCAGGGCCAGCAGCGAACTGCCGAGCAGGGTTTTGATCGATCTCATGCGGACCTCTTGTTCTGGAGTGGACGGTTCAGGGATTGATTGGCGCTGTGCCGGTCGCACAGGGCCTGGGAGCGGGTCATGTAGTCGCTGACCGAACGCAGCGAGATGCCCAGCGCTGCGGCAATTTGCGGATAGGTCAGGCCGTCGATCCGCGACAGCAGGAAGGTCGAGCGCACTTTGCCGGGCAGCCGCTGAAGACTGCGCTCGACACGGGCCAGGGTCTGGGACCACTGAGCCAGCTCTTCCGGCGATTCGGCGTGGATCGGCCCGGCCAGTTGCAGTTGCTGGAGATACCGGCGCTCCAGATCACCTCGACGCCAACGCTGATAGAGCAGGCGCCGGGCGATGGTGGTGAGCAAGGCACGGGGTTCACGGATTGCCGTCAGGCCAGGGGCTTCGAGCAGTTGCACGAAGGTTTCGCCGGCAATGTCTTCGACAGCGGCGGCATCGTTCAGAGACTGGCGCAGGCGTGTGCAGAGCCAGTGGTAGTGAGCGCGGAACAGTCCGTCCACGTGTTTGCGATGAAGAATATCGGCGCCGGACATAGGGGCTCCTGGGTTAGGGGTCGCTGAATGTCCGGTGGTCCGGTGTGGCGAATCCTAACAAGGAGCCTTATTCATTAATAATACTTAAAACTTATTTTTATATTCACGTATGGAATTAAAAATAAATGGCCGATGGACCGCTAGCGCAAAACCCCATACCCCAACGCCTCGGCTTCCCGCTGATAGTCGAGCACCACCTGATAGTCGCTTTCGCTGGCCGGCAACACCTCAGGCAAGCCGAGGATTTCGGCGACGTCAGGTAATTCACGCAACGCTTGATTCATCGCCTGCAATAGCGCTTGAGCCTGCTGATCGCTGACGGTGGTTGAGGTGATGTAGGGCAACGTCGGGCTGAAGGCACTGCGAGCGATAACACGCAAACCGGCCACTTCTTCGGCGGCGTGGCGCGCCAGATAGGCAAAGGTCACGCTGTCGATGGCTGCCAGATCGGCAAGGTCTTCGCGCACCCAGCGCAGGCTTTCGCGATGGCTGCCGCTGATGCCGACCTGCGCAAAAAACCGCCCGTCACGCTGCAACGGCGCCAATCGCTGGCGCAGCAGATTCATGCCGCTGTTGGAGTCCACGCCATTGATCACGCCTCGGCTGTCGCGGAAGTCCGCCAGGGTTCGCTGTGCATCTTCGATGCGCCCCAGAATCAGGCTGCAATGATTGCCACCACGGCTGTCCGGCAGTTCATAACGAGGGCGCCCCAGCACCCGGACTTTGCCGCGCAATGCCGTCATCAGCGGATAGCCGCAGGTTTGTGTGAGCAGCAGGTGTGGCGACAGCCATAGCTCCGGCAGTGTCAGGCCCTCGGCATCACGGCGGGTTTCGCCCAAGTGCTCGAGGATGCGCGCCAGCCAGCGTTCGTTGGCCTGGTGGATGGGGTCGGGGGCGGTGTACATCTGTAGTTCGGCGATGTGGTGGGTCATCGAAACTTCCTCATGCAACGCATATCCCCTGTGGGAGCGAGCCTGCTCGCGAAGGCGTCGTGTCAATCGACATCAATGCAATCTGTCACACCGCTTTCGCGAGCAGGCTCGCTCCCACAGTAGATCAATGGCGATTCAAAGATCAGTGAAACGGATGCCTCGGGCTGTCGATGGCCTTCACGCCATGTTCACGCCACAACTGCCCATAGCCCTGCACCAGAAACCCGCCACTGCGCGCCAACCACTGCTCGCGGCGGGCCCGGTAGGCGTGGGGCAAGTCGTACCAGGGCAACCCCGGCAACTCGTGATGCACCAGGTGGAAATTGAGGTTCAGGAACAACCAGCGCCACGGCCAGGCGGCTTCATTGAGTACGGTTCGTTGCTCCGGTGCCGCCTGAGGTCGATGTTCATAGTAGGAGCGAATCATGGCGATCGACAGCGCCGGCACGCTGATCAAAAACAGGTAATGCCAAACCGGCAGTACGCTGAAACTTGTAATAAACAACAGCATCAACCCGGTCATCGCGCCGTGACTCAGCCACATCAGCCAGGCCTGGAGCTCACCTGCCCTCAGGCGCTGCAGTTCTTCGCGGGCCAGCGTCAGCAAGGCCAACGGCGCGCCAACGGCAAAGCGGCCGAGCACGGTCTTGTTCAGCCAGTGCAGGCTGCGCACCCGCCGTGAACTGCCCTGCCACTGCTCGGCGCTCAGGTAACGGCTTTCCGGATCGCGACCGGGGATCGTCAGGTCCTCGTCGCGGTGATGCAGCAAATGGCTATCGCGGTACAAGGTGTACGGATACCAAACGGCAAATGGCGCGTAGCCAAGGATTTTGTTCAGGGTTACCCAGCGCGTGGGATGACCGTGCAGCAGTTCGTGTTGCACGGACAACCACAGCACCAGCAAGGGGATCAGCAACAGCGTGCTCCACCACAAACCCAGCCGATGGCTGTTGAGCACGATGCCCAACCAGCCGCCATACACGCCGATCAACAGCAGCCAGGTCGGCCATTCGGTGCGAGCGGTGAAGCGTCGACGCAGGGTTTCGATTTCTTCTTGGTGGGCGCTATCGAAGTAATGGGGCATGGCGTTGCTCAGATCGGGACCAATCCCTCTCTGTGCAATGGCCTTGGCAAATCTTGCAGATTATTTTCAGGAGGATCGCTCCCATGTTGCATGGGAGCGATCAATCAACGCCGGATCAGTGACCGAACACGCCGACCTTTTTGGCTTTCTTGTCCGCACGCTTTTCAATGGCGGTTTTCACTGGTTTCTTTTTCGCCGCTTTCTTTGAATCCATACCTTTGGACATGATGCGTACTCCACTCGTGGGGATGTGAAATCAGGTATACACCTATCCCGGCGCGTGTGTTCTTTTATAATCGCCCGCTTTGCCTACCGACTATCCAAAACCATGTCCGACACCCAATACACCTTGCTCGACGAGCCGTTATGGCCATTGATGAACAAGTTCTACCGCGCTCACCAGTCGTCGATGAAAGCCGTGCGCGACGCGCAGTTGTGGGTGGCCCGGCGTGACGGAATCGTTGCCGCGCTGTGTTTGCGTCCGGTGTCCGGTGGGCATTGGCTGACCGGGTTGTTTGTCGATCCGCAGTGTCGCGAACAAGGGCTTGCCGCCGGGTTGATCGCGGCCGCGGTGAAGGATTGCGAACTGCCGGTGTGGCTGTTCTGTCATCCGGATTTGCGGGGGTTTTATGAGCGTCGCGGCTTTACTTTCGATCCGCCGATGCCTTACGCAATGGTTGAACGCTTGAGCCGGTATGCGCGCAGCAAGCCGATGATTGCGATGGGGATGGAGCCCTGTAGGAGCGAGCTTGCTCGCGATGGAGTGTCAGGTTAAGTGGTGTCGACTGACACACCATCGCGAGCAAGCTCGCTCCTACAGGGTTCTGCGTCGCATCAGTCGTCGGCGTTGGGGTCCAGGTCCGGGAACATCACCTCGGTGAAGCCAAACTTGCTGAAGTCGGTGATGCGCGACGGGTACAGGCGGCCGATCAGGTGATCGCATTCATGCTGCACCACCCGTGCGTGAAACCCCGAGGCAATGCGCACGATGGGCTCGCCCTTGGGGTCGACGCCTTCGTAGCGAATCTGCTGGTAACGCTGCACCGCGCCGCGCAGGCCCGGTACGGATAAACAGCCTTCGTAACCCTCTTCCAGGGTCGGGCTCAGCGGTGTAATCAACGGGTTGATCAGGATCGTCTGCGGCACGGCCTCGGCATCCGGATAACGCTCGCTGTGCTCGAAACCAAAGATCACCAGCTGCAGGTCGACACCGATCTGCGGAGCCGCCAGGCCAACGCCTCCCACACTTTCCATGGTCTGGAACATGTCATCGATCAGTTGCCACAGCTCGGGGCTGTCGAACATCTCGGCCGGTACTGGCGGGGCAATGCGCAGCAGGCGCTCGTCGCCCATTTTCAGAATTTCACGAATCATGATCAGGTTTCATCAATGGTCGGTTTGTGTGAGTGATCGCGCCCCAGGCCCGATACGTGGTGTTTTTCCTCATGGACGGGACCATGCTCGCCAGCGACTTTTTCGCCAGGGTCCTTGCCCTCTCGCGACATGTGTTCGATCACCGCATTCATCTCCGCGCCCAGCAGCAGCACCGCGGCGGAAATGTAGAAGTACAGCAATAGCACAATGATCGCACCGATACTGCCATACATGGCGTTGTAGTTGGCGAACTCCTTGACGTACAAGCCGAAGCCCAGGGAGGCGATGATCCACACGACCACCGCCAGCACCGAGCCTGGGGTGATGAAGCGAAACTCCTGTTTGACGTCGGGCATGACGTAGTAGATCAACGCCACCGCGACCATCAGCAGAATCACGATCACCGGCCAGCGCGCGATGGTCCAGAGCGTGACGATAAAGTATTCAAGGCCGACCTGCGCGGCGATCCACTCCATCACCTGCGGCCCGAGCACCATCAGCGCGGCGGCGATCAGCAGCATGCCGGCAATGCCGACGGTGTAGATGATCGACAACGGAAAGCGTTTCCACAGCGGGCGCCCTTCGACCACGTCGTAGGCAGCGTTCATCGCACTCATCATCAGCCGCACGCCAGCGGAAGCGGTATATAGAGCAATTACAATACCCACCGAGAGCAAGCCACCCTTGGATTGCTGAAGCTGGTCGATCACCGGGTTGACCTGCTCCAGTGCCTGGGGCGGCAGCACGAGTTCCGATTGCAGGCGCAGCCAGGAGAAGAAGTCGGGCAGATGCAGGAAGCCGATCAGGGCAATCAGGAACAGGATGAACGGAAACAGCGAAAACAACATTTGATAGGCCAGCGCCGAGGCATAGGTCGACATCTCGTCGGCGATGAACTCGGTGACCGTGCGCATCATCACACGGTGCAGGGGTAAGCCTCTCATGTCCGGAAAAATCATTAGCGTCTCCATTCGCCGCTTTCGCATTTGGGTTGAAGTCGTGGCGACTCTGGGGGCCGTTTCCTTCACCAAGGTAGCCCAGTTGGCGACTTTGAAACAAATTCAGCGTGCAAGTTCAGGCTGCCACAAAAATGGCCATCCGGGGATGGCCGCTTCTTCTTTTATTAACGGCATTTCAATGCGAGGAAAGGTCGTTTCATAAGGTTGACCGGGGGCTTTTGCAGGGAGTTTCATTTATTTGCACCACGACATTTCATCGTTCAGTGCAGGTTGCGCTTTATGTTTGCCGGCCAACCCTTGAGAATGCGCAACACATTCAGGCCATGGCGCTGAAGATCCAATCCCGTAGGAACGTTATGAAACTCGATAAAAAGCAGGCCATTGCCCGCAGAAACCAGGAACTCGGCGGTGCTGTGCTTGGCGTCAACAACTGCCACTTCACCGAATTGAACCGCAACCGCAATATCTGGTGGTTCGACATCCCGGTATCGCGCCTGGCCGTGGGTCAGTACGAGTGGATTCACCTGCTGATGCACACGCCGGACACCGACGAGCTGCTGCACCTGAAAGTGCCGACCGTGTTCCTGCGCGAGAAGCTCGAAGGCCTGGTGGTGCGCAATGAAGGCAAGCGCAAGGCGGCATTGAGCCTGGAACTGAGCGCCGACAAGGACTCCTTCCTGCAGGACATGCGCCCGGCGGGCACCAACGTCAACTTCGCGCCGTTTCGCCAATAAAGGCAAAAGCTTCGCGAGCAGGCTCGCTCCCACAGATGATTGCATACGGTCAAAATTGTGGGAGCGAGCCTGCTCGCGAAAGCGGTCTGAAAGGTGCCATTGACCTGTCAGGCACGCAAAAAAAGCCCCGCATTTGCGGGGCTTTTTGTTGATTACGCGGTGGCTTTCTTCGCGTTGATCTTCTTCAGCTCTTCATCGCGCAATTCACGACGCAGGATCTTGCCGACGTTGGTGGTCGGCAGTGCATCGCGGAACTCCACGGAGCGCGGGACCTTGTAGCCGGTGACGTTGGCGCGCATGTGCTCCATCACCTGTTCCTTGGTCAGGGTCACGCCCGGCTTGGCAACGATGAAAATCTTGATCGCCTCGCCCGATTTTTCGTCCGGCACGCCGATGGCCGCGCATTGCAGCACGCCCGGCAGGGTGGCCAGCACGTCTTCGAGCTCGTTCGGGTACACGTTGAAACCGGAAACCAGGATCATGTCTTTCTTGCGATCGACAATGCGCATGTAGCCATCGGGCTGGATCAGCGCGATGTCACCAGTCTTCAACCAGCCTTCGCTGTCGAGGATCTCGTCGGTGGCTTCCTGGCGCTGCCAGTACCCCTTCATGACTTGCGGCCCCTTCACGCACAGTTCGCCGATTTCGCCCAGCGGCTGCTCGACACCCGCATCGTTGATGACTTTGCACAGGGTCGACGGCACCGGAATTCCAATGGTGCCAACCTGGACGTGCTGGATCGGGTTCACCGTCGCCACGGGGCTGGTTTCGGTCATGCCGTAGCCTTCGCAGATGCCGCAACCGGTCACCGCTTTCCAGCGTTCGGCCGCGGCCAGTTGCAGGGCCATGCCGCCCGACAAGGTCACTTTCAGCGCGGAGAAGTCCAGCTTGCGGAAACCTTCGTTGTTGCACAGGGCCACGAACAGTGTGTTCAAGCCGACAAAGCCGCTGAACTTCCACTTCGACAGTTCCTTGACCATCGCCGGCAGGTCGCGCGGGTTGCTGATCAGGATGTTGTGGTTGCCCGCCAGCATCATTGCCATGCAGTGAAAGGTGAACGCATAGATGTGGTACAGCGGCAGCGGCGTGATCAGGATCTCGCAACCTTCATTGAGGTTGGAACCCATCAGCGCCTTGCACTGCAGCATGTTCGCCACCAGGTTGCGGTGGGTCAGCATCGCGCCCTTGGCCACGCCGGTGGTGCCGCCGGTGTATTGCAGCACTGCGACATCGCTGCTGGCCGGGTTGGCTTCCGCCACTGGCTGGCCCTGGCCTTTGCTCAGCACGTCGTTGAACTTGACCGCTTTTGGCAAGTGATAGGCCGGCACCATCTTCTTCACGTACTTGATGACGCTGTTGACCAGCAGCCGCTTGAGCGGCGGCAGCAGGTCGGCGACTTCGGTGACGATCACGTGCTTGACGCCGGTTTTCGGCACCACGGTTTCAGCCAGATGCGCCATGTTGGCCAGGCAGACCAGGGCCTTGGCACCGGAGTCGTTGAATTGGTGTTCCATTTCCCGCGCGGTGTACAGCGGGTTGGTGTTGACCACGATCAGTCCGGCGCGGATGGCACCGAAGACGGCAACCGGGTACTGCAACACGTTGGGCAGTTGCACGGCGATTCGATCGCCGGGCTGCAAGTCGGTATGCTGTTGCAGGTAAGCGGCAAACGCACCGGACAATTCGTACAGTTCACCGTAGGTGAGCGTCTTGCCCAGGTTGCTGAACGCCGGCTTGTTGGCGAAGCGTTGGCAGGATTGCTTCAACACTGCCTGAATATTCGGGTACTCGTCGGGATTGATGTCGGCAGCAATCCCGGCTGGGTACTTATCCTTCCAAAAGTCTTCGATCATGGAAGCCCACTCCTCAGCAACGCGAATTCAGCACCGCATTTGATGCGATTATTATTGGTGTTTGGCCATTGGTGAATCTGGCTGATAGAAGGCCGAGAAGTCACAAAGCGCGCCGAGAGTAGCAGCTTTGCAAAGGGTCGACTAGAGCCAAAAGCGGCCTCTACGGTCACAAAAGTGACTCAAGAATGACAAGCGGTCATTTTAGAGCAAAAAACCTATAACCCCCTAAAAGCCCCGTAAACCGGGACTTTAACGCTAAAACTGTAGGAGCGAGCTTGCTCGCGAAAAACGCCCGGGCAACGCGTTCATTCAGACAGCGCGCGTTATCGTTGACGTCCATCGCGAGCAAGCTCGCTCCTACAGGTTTAAGCGAAGTGCGGCCACTCACCGATCAGGCGATATCACGCAACTCCCGCCGCAGGATCTTGCCCACCGGCGTCATCGGCAGCGACTCGCGCAGCACGATGTGCTTGGGTACCTTGTACGCCGTGAAGTTCTCTTTGCAGTAAGCCTTCAGCTCTTCAAGGCTGACGCCCGCTTCACGGGCCACCACGAACAGCTTCACCGCCTCCCCCGACCGCTCGTCGGGCACACCGATGACCGCACAGTTGGCGACGTTCGGGTGTGCCATCACCACGTCTTCGATCTCGTTGGGGTACACGTTGAAACCCGAGACAATGATCATGTCCTTCTTGCGATCGACGATACGCACGAAACCGTCCGGGTCGATCACCGCGATATCACCGGACTTGAACCAGCCTTCGGCATCCAGCACTTCGGCCGTGGCCTCAGGTTTCTGCCAGTAGCCTTTCATGATCTGCGGGCCCTTGATGCACAGCTCGCCACGCTCGCCCAAAGGTTGTTCGACGCCGTCATCGCTGATGACTTTCAGCGCAGTGCCCGGCACCGGCAGGCCGACCGTACCGATCCGCGACTGGTCGCCATACGGGTTGGTACAAGCCACCGGCGAAGTTTCGGTCAGGCCGTAACCTTCGGTGATGCGGCAACCGGTCAGTTGCTCCCAACGCTCGGCTGTCGCCTTGACCAGCGCAGTGCCGCCGGAGTTGGTGAGCTTGAGGCTGGAGAAGTCCAGGGTCTTGAAGTCCGGGTGATCCATCAGCGCGACGAACAGCGTGTTGAGCCCCAGCAGCGCCGAGAACCGCCAGTTCTTCAGTTCCTTGATGAAGCCGCCGATGTCACGTGGGTTGGTGATCAGCACGTTGTGGTTGCCCGTCACCATCATGCACATGCAGTTCGCCGTGAAGGCATAGATGTGGTACAGCGGCAGCGGCGCGATCATGACCTCCTGCCCTTCGCGCAACAGCGGTTGCCCGTCGCGGCCGAACTGTCCCAGACAGGCCCGTGCCTGTTGCATGTTCGCCACCAGGTTGCCGTGGCTCAGCATCGCGCCCTTGGCCAGGCCCGTGGTGCCGCCGGTGTATTGCAGCACGGCGATGTCATCGAGACCGACGTTCAGCGGCTTGATACCCAGGCCACGACCCATGCGCAATGCGCTCTTGAAAGAAACGGCCTGGGGCAAGGAATAGTCCGGGACCATCTTCTTGACCTTGCTCACCATCGTGTTGACCAGCCAACCCTTGGCGGTGGGCATCAGGTCGCCCATCTTCGCTTCGATCAGGTACTGGATATCGGTGTCGGGGAGCACTTCCTGGACTTTCTGGCCGAACACGTTCAGGTACACCAGCGCCCGGGCACCGGAGTCCTTGAACTGGTGACGCATTTCCCGCGCGGTGTACAACGGGTTGGTGTTGACCACGATCAACCCGGCGCGCAAGGCCCCGAACACGGCAATCGGGTAATGCAGGACGTTGGGCATCTGCACCGCGATGCGGTCCCCCGCCACCAGGTCGGTGTGGGCTTGCAGATAACCGGCGAAGGCCGCACTTTGGCGTTCCAGCTCCGCGTAGGTCAGGGTCACACCCATGTTGCTGAACGCCGGGCGGTCAGCAAACTTCTTGCAGGAACGCTCGAACACCTCGATCACCGACTTGTAGGCTCCCAGATCGATATCCAGGGGTACACCGGCCGGGCGTTTGTCATTCCAGAAATCAGGTTGCATTGTTCTTGTCCTCTTTACCTGAATCTATCCGGGGCCACTGTTCTGTCATTTTTCAAAAAAAATGCAAAAAGCGGAGCTTCACGGACACTAGCAGTTATGACGTAGCAGGCAAATATGCCCACCGCCGTCATTGATCCCATGAATCTTCTTGCCGTGGTGCAAGCTGATCAGACGCCCGACCAAGGATGCGCTATAAACTGCAACGAGCTGTTTACGACCCGGCAGCCTCATGCAAAGGAACCGCCATGATCCATGACACTTTCTGGCTGACCACGAGCGACCACAGCCGCCTCTTCGTCAACCAGTGGCTACCCGAGGGCAGCCTCAAGGCAATGATTCTGCTGGCCCACGGCATGGCCGAACACAGTGGTCGTTATGGACCCCTGGCGCAAAAGCTCTGCGATCAGGGCTATGGCGTGTACGCGCCGGATCTGCGTGGACATGGCAAAACTGCCGAAAACGGGACACTCGGGCATTTCGCCGATGACAATGGCTGGTCCAAGGTCGTGAGCGACCTGGCCTGCCTCAACCAGCACATCGGTCAGCAGCATCCTGGCGTACCGATCGTATTGCTCGGTCACAGCATGGGCAGCTACGTTGCCCAGGCTTATCTGCTGCACCACAGTGCCAGCCTGCACGGGGCGATCCTCAGCGGCTCGAACTTCCAGCCTGTGGCGCTTTATCGCGCGGCACGGCAAATCGCCCGTTTCGAACGCCTGCGCCAGGGCGGCAAAGGACGCAGCGCATTGATCGAATGGCTGTCGTTCGGCTCGTTCAACAACAAGTTCAAACCGGCGCGCACGCCGTTCGACTGGCTCAGCCGTGATCCGGCGCAGGTCGATCTGTACGTCAACGACCCGCTCTGCGGCTTCCGTTGCACCAATCAACTGTGGATCGACTTGCTCGGTGGCTTGCAGCAAATCAGCAAAGCGTCCAATCTCGCACAGATCGACCCGGGCCTGCCGTTGCTGGTGATTGGCGGTGAATGTGATCCGGTGAGCGAAGGCAAACGTCTCAAGGATCTGGCCGACGCACTGCGGGCGGCCGGCAGCCGGCACCTGCAACTGACCGTTTACCCGCAGGCACGGCACGAACTGTTCAACGAGAGCAACCGCGATGAAATCATCGCCGATGTGCTGAACTGGATCGCACAGGCCTTGAGCACGCCTCGGCCGCACCGATCCGAATAGTTTTTTTGTGAATTTTTTAATTCGTCACAGGAATTGAGACAGATGACCCAGGTTACCAACACTCCATACGAAGCCCTCGAAATCGGCCAGACCGCCAGCTTCAGCAAGACCGTCGAAGAGCGCGACATCCAGTTGTTCGCCGCGATGTCCGGCGATCACAACCCGGTGCACCTGGATGCCGAATACGCCGCCAGCACCATGTTCAAGGAGCGCATCGCCCACGGCATGTTCAGCGGCGCCTTGATCAGCGCGGCGGTTGCCTGCGAGTTGCCTGGGCCGGGGACTATCTACATCGGCCAGACAATGAGCTTTCAGAAACCGGTGAAGATCGGCGACACCCTGACCGTGCGCCTGGAAATTCTGGAAAAGCTGCCGAAATTTCGCGTGCGCATTGCCACTCGCGTGTTCAACCAGCGCGATGAGCTGGTGGTGGACGGCGAGGCGGAAATCCTCGCGCCACGCAAGCAGCAGAGCGTGACCTTGACCACCCTGCCAGCCATCAGCATCGGTTGATCGACTGGTTAAAAACACTGTGGGAGCGAGCCTGCTCGCGAAAGCGGTCTGACAGTCACCATTGATAGTGACTGACACGCCGCCTTCGCGAGCAGGCTCGCTCCCACAGGTTCTTCCGGTTTGGCTTATGAGCGGGCACGCGCCTGGTTACGCAAGGCCTTGACCTGATCGTGATTGCGCTGCACGCCATGGTACTGGCGCTCAACCAGGTCACGAATGCCCACCAGGTTGTGCTTGTCGATTTTCTCCATCGCGTCCCGGTAAGCCTTCAACGCATGGTCTTCACCACGCTCGGCTTCATTGAGTACGGCCTCTTCGCCCTTGCCGGTGAACATCGACTTCACGTCGACCCAGCGACGGTGCAAATCACCGCTGACACTGGTGGAGGTTTCTGGATCGCCCCCCATCGAACGCACGGCAGACTGCAGTTCCGTAGCAGCCGTAGCGCAATCGGCCGAACGCGCGATGAACAGGTTCCTGAGTTCAGGGTGCTTGATGTCTTCAGCGCAAGTCTTGAACCCGGCCTGACCGTCCTTGCTGGTTTCAATCAGGTCGTTGAGTACGCAAATCGCTTCTTTATTCATGTCGGTCATTTTTCAGTTCCTCGCGGTTGATGAAAGATGCAATGAGTGGTGCACCCTGCATGCCAGCCTGGAACTGTTTATTTATTCGTTATTTTTCAAGCACTTATCTACTATTCAGATATCTGTATCCGTTTTATTTGCATGATCTGTCAATTGGCCTGCATGCAGAATGCCTGTATTTTCCAGACTGACTGAATCAAGACGACCGACCGATGAATCCTGAAAAGCTCGAACTGCTGATCACCCGCGAAATGCCCTTCGGCAAGTACAAGGGTCGAATCATTGCCGACCTGCCCGGTCCTTACCTGAACTGGTTCGCCCGGGAGGGATTTCCTCACGGCGAGTTGGGCGGCCTGCTGGCCCTGATGCAGGAAATCGATCACAACGGCTTGTCGGACCTGCTCGAACCGCTACGCGCCAAACACGGCAAACCGGCCCCGCGCCACTGAATCACCTACCGAGTAGCCCATGCCCGACAACACCCGCCGCGCCCGTGATGAAGCCTTCTGGCAAACCTTTGCCGACCGCTACGATGTCGAACCCGGCCCGCTCAACCTGGAGAACGGTTACTTCGGTCGCATGTCGCGCACGGTGGTCGAGGAATACCAGCGCAACATCGAGCTCATCAATCGCGGCAATTCGCTCTACGTGCGCCAGCGCTTCGAACAGGGCGACAGCCTGAAGATCCGCGCGCAACTGGCCAGGTTGGCAGGCGCACCCGCCGACAGCATCGCCCTGACCCGTAACGCGTCGGAAGGCTTGCAGTCGCTGATCCGCAACTACAACCGGCTGCAGCCCGGCGATCAGGTACTGGTTTGCGATCTGGAATACGACACGGTCAAAGGCGCCATGCGCTGGCTGGCACGCAATCGTGGTGTCGAAGTGATCGAGATCGAACACGCGCACCCGGCCACCTTCGACAGCCTGCTCAATGGATATCGGGACGCCTTCGCACGGCATCCGCGGCTGAAGCTGATGGCCCTGACCCACGTCACCCATCGCACGGGGCTGGTGATGCCGGTGCAGGCGATTGCAGCCGCGGCGAAGGAACATGGTGTCGACGTCATCCTCGACGGGGCCCATGCCCTCGGCCAACTCGAATTTGACCTGAGCGAACTGGGCATCGCCTTCGCCGGATACAACCTGCACAAGTGGATCGGCGCCCCGCTGACGCTCGGCTTTATCTACATCGCCCCCGAACGCCTGGCCGACATCGACCCGGACATGGGCGAGATGCATTTTCCGCCTACTGATATCCGCGCCCGAACCTCGTACAGCACCCCCAACATCCCGGCGCTGCTGACCTTGCCGCTGGTGCTCGAAGAGCATTGGGCGATGGGGGGGGCCGCGGCCAAGGGTGCGCGGCTCAATTATCTGCGCAATCGCTGGGTCGGTGCAGCGCGGCAGTTGCCGGGAGTCGAGGTCCTGACCCCGGATGACTCGCGCCTGTATTGCGGCATCACCTCGATGCGCTTTACCCGGCATGCGGACCAGCAAGTCATGGTCCAGCGCCTGCTCAATGAATACAACCTGTTCACCGTGACCCGCAGTGGTGCGGCATGCGGTCCGTGCATCCGCATAACACCGGGGCTCACCACCACGGCGGCAGACATGGATGTGCTCGCCAGGGCACTGACGGAGCTGGCCTGACGTCAGACGGTGTACTTGTCAAAGTCCTCGGGCTTGATCCGTGTCGACACGGCGAGCGTGTCGATGCCGATGGTCATCTTCCCGAAGTATCCATCTTCAGCCGAGTCCCGCCCCAAGGTGTGCACGCTCAGGGTAGATTCTTCACCGCCCATGGTTGTATAGAAAAAGTCCTGATCGTTGGCCAGTACCGGCACGCTTCGGCCGCTGTACGGGCGGCTATTGAGCACCGGGCGAGAGGCCACCTCGGGCAGGTAAAGCTGCCCGACCCAGGCGACGTGCCGTTCTTGCAAATAGTTGTTGCCGGCTGTGATGCGCACGGCGACGTGAATGTGCAAAGCGCGGCCGGCGTAAAAACCCGGATAGATCGTGGTGAAGCGCACGATGCCCGCCTTGTCGGTGAATTGCCCGCCGCGCAGGTAGGTATCGTCATCGGTTCGCGGGACTGCGCCAATGTCACCGTTATCGACCTCGACATCCGGGTTGATCCTGCTCCAGCCCGAATAGGCACCGCGAGCATTGCAGTGCCAGATGTCCACCAGCGCATCGGGGACCGGCGCACCGGTCATGGCATCGACGATGGTCAGGCGCAGTACCAACGGTACGCCTTCGGCGCCTTCGCTGATGTTCCTGCGGATCAGTTTCGGGTTGCGGAAATAAGGGCCGGCAATCTGTTCGGGGGACAACAGGCAGACCGGTGCTGCGGGTGCAACTGAGGGGGTAGCGTCCATGACATTCTCTCTTCCATAAGATGAACGCAGGTTAATGCCTGGCGATTTCCGGCATGCGGTAACTATGTATCGCACGATGCCCTTGCAGGAGCGAGCTGGCTCCGGGCGGCGTTCCGACGATGGTCGTGAACGATGATGCGGGAACCCGGTAGCCAGCGGTGCCTGGAGGTTTTTCGCGAGCGAGCTCGCTCCTACAGAGGTGTTGATTGCCGCACGTTTTCGCGGGCAAAAAAAAACGGTGCACCGACCAAGCGCACCGTAAAGCCGTAGAACACACAACGAGGTGTCGGGTGAAGCGATCAGTCCAGCAGCGCCAAGGCCTCGGCGGTGCATTCCTGAATGCGGGCCCAGTCGCCGTTCTTGATCCATTCCGGATCAAGCATCCAGCTACCGCCCACGCACATGACGTTTTTCAACGCCATGTAGCTCTTGATATTGGCCGGGCCGACGCCGCCGGTCGGGCAGAATTTCACTTCGCCGAACGGGCCGCCCAAAGCCTTGATGGCTGCGACGCCACCGCTGACTTCGGCCGGGAACAACTTGAATCGGCGATAACCCAGACCGTAGCCTTCCATGATGCCCGAGGCATTGCTGATGCCTGGCAACAGTGGAATCGGGCTGGCGACGCTGGCTTCCAGCAGGTCGCGGGTGATGCCCGGCGTGACGATGAATTGCGAGCCCGCGGCTTCGGCGGCCGCCAGCATCTGGCGATCGAGCACGGTGCCGGCACCGGTCACCAGCTCCGGACGCTGCTCGCGCAGAATCTGGATGGCCTTGAGGCCGAACTGCGAACGCAGGGTCACTTCCAGGGCCGTCAGGCCACCGGCCGCGAGCGCGTCGGCCAACGGCAGAACGTCCTGCTCGCGGGCGATGGTGATCACCGGCAGGATCCGCGCTTTCGCGCAGAGGCTGTCGATCAGGGCAACTTTATCCGCCATGGAAACGGTCGGGGATGGATTTGTCATAGCGGCTGTTCCTTGGCTCATGGGCACCAGTAAATCTCTAACGTGGGTTGCAGAAATGCGCGCACCGGCATTTCGGCGACATCGTCACCGGCCAGCGCGAAACTCAGGGTGGTCAGCTTGGACTGACCGGAAATCGACAGAATCTTGTGTTTGGCCGAAGCCAGCAGCGCGCGACTCATGGTCAGGCGCTGACGCGGCACGGTCGGCGCCAGCATCGGCCAGCAACGACGTGTGCCGTCGACTTTCAAGGCCTCGGCCAGGTTCGGGCTGTCGGGGAACAGCGACGCAGTGTGGCCGTCATCGCCCATGCCGAGGATCAGCACGTCGATCACCGGCAACTCGGACAGCAAGCGGTCGGCCTGCTCGGCCGCCTGTTCAAGGTTGGCACTGGCGCTGTACAGGCTCAGGAACTGCGCCTTGGCCGCCGGGCCTTGCAACAGGTACTTCTTGAGCAAACCAGCGTTACTGTCGGCGTGCTCCACCGGCACCCAGCGCTCGTCGGCCAGGCTGACCACCACGTTGGACCAGTCCAGCGCCTGCTTGGCCAGGTGCTGGAAAAACGCCACCGGGCTGCGGCCACCGGACACCACCAGCGTCGCTGTACCCTGGGCGTCGATTGCATCGCTCAATTGTTTGGCCACTTTCAGTGCCAGGCTTTCGGCCAGCAGCACCGGGCTCTTGAACGCATGGGCGCTGACGCCCTGCGGCAGTTTCAAATCAGATATCGCCATACCATGACCTCCCGTCCCGCGTGATAAGAGCAATGGAGCTCATCGGCCCCCAGGACCCGGCCGCGTACGGCTTGGGCGCATCGCCGGATTTTTTCCACCCGGCGATCAACTGGTCACACCACTTCCACGCGGCTTCGATTTCATCTTTACGGACAAACAGGTTCTGATTGCCGCGCATCACTTCCAGCAACAACCGCTCGTAGGCATCGGGAATCCGTGCGCTGCTCCAGGTGTCGGAAAAATTCAGCTGCAACGGACCGCTGCGCAGCTGCATGCCTTTGTCCAGGCCTTGGTCCTTGGTCATCACGCGCAAGGAAATGCCTTCGTCCGGCTGCAGGCGGATAATCAGCTTGTTGCTGATTTGCAGGCGCTGCTCGGGAGCGAAGATGTAGTGCGACGGTTCCTTGAAGTGGATGACGATCTGCGACAGCTTCTGCGGCATGCGCTTGCCGGTACGCAGGTAAAACGGCACGCCGGCCCAGCGCCAGTTGCGGATGTCGGCACGCAGGGCGACGAAGGTTTCGGTGTCGCTCTGGGTGTTGGAATTGGGTTCTTCCAGGTACCCCGGTACCGCCTTGCCTTCGCTGTAGCCGGCGATGTACTGGCCGCGCACCACTTGAGTGGTCAGGCCTTCCGGGCTGATCGGCGCCAGGGCCTTGAGCACCTTGACCTTCTCGTCACGGATGCTGTCGGCGGACAGGTCGGCCGGTGGGTCCATGGCGATCAGGCAGAGCAGTTGCAACAGGTGGTTCTGGATCATGTCGCGCAGCTGGCCGGCCTTGTCGAAGTAACCCCAGCGGCCTTCGATACCGACCTTCTCGGCCACGGTGATTTCCACGTGGGAAATATAGTTCTGGTTCCACTGGGTTTCGAACAGGCTGTTGGCGAAACGCAGGGCGATCAGGTTCTGGACGGTCTCTTTGCCCAGGTAGTGGTCGATGCGGTAGGTGCGGTTCTCCGGGAAGAACTGCGCCACGGCGTCGTTGACCTTGCGCGAGGATTCCAGGTCCGAACCGATGGGTTTTTCCAGCACCACACGGGTGTTTTGCGCCAGGCCGACCTTGGCCAGGTTCTCGCAAATCGCGCCGTAGACGGCGGCCGGGGTCGCAAAGTAGGCGATGACTCGCTGCGCGGTACCGGCGGCATCGGCCAGGGCCACATAATCGTCGGGATTGAGAAAGTCGACGTGCAGGTAGCTCAGGCGCGCCAGGAAACGTTCGACCACGGCTTCGTCCAGCTCTTTGGCACCGACATAGCGGCGCAGCTCGGAGGCAATGAACGACAGGTGTTCCTGTTCGCTGCCAGACTCACGGGCCAGCGCGATAATACGCGTGTCCTCGTGCAGCAGGCCGGCGCCGTCGAGTTGATAGAGGGCAGGAAACAGCTTGCGCAAGGCCAGATCGCCCAGGGCGCCGAACAAGGCAAAGGTGCACGGTTCAACCGTAATCGAGAGCATGATGTTTGTTCTTTTATCAAGTTAAGCTACAAATACCTTTTTTCAAGGCATCACTCAAGGGAAAATGTAGTAATAACCACAACATTTTCGCAAAATACAGATTCCGAGTGGTGGTCGGTCGGAGCCATCAGTAGGATAGGCCACCGTTACGGGCCTCACCAAAGGCCCTTTTTGCATTAGCCGCGCGCTTATCGGTGCCGGTGAATCAAGGAATCCCATATGGACCGCGTGCGAAATTTACTGGAACAAATCCAGAATCGCCTTGAAGAGCTGAACAAGGCCGAGCGCAAAGTCGCCGAGGTGATCCTGCTCAATCCACAGCAGGCCACCCGGTTCAGCATCGCCGCCCTCGCCCAAGCGGCTTCGGTCAGCGAACCGACGGTCAACCGTTTCTGCCGTTCGTTCGGCGTCAGCGGCTACCCCGAGCTCAAACTGCAACTGGCCCAGAGCCTGGCCAGTGGCGCCGCGTACGTCAGCCGCGCGGTGGAAGCCGACGACAATCCGGAAGCCTATACCCAGAAGATCTTCGGCAGCGCCATCGCCTCGCTGGACAGCGCTTGCCAGGCCCTGGACCCGAACCTGATCAGCCGCGCCGTCGACCTGTTGATCCAGGCCCGGCAGATCCACTTCTTCGGCCTCGGCGCTTCAGCTCCCGTGGCGCTGGATGCACAGCACAAGTTCTTCCGTTTCAACCTCGCCGTCACGGCCCACGCGGACGTGCTGATGCAGCGCATGATTGCCTCGGTGGCCCACACCGGCGAGCTGTTCGTGATCATTTCCTATACCGGTCGCACCCGCGAACTGGTGGAAGTCGCGCGCATCGCCCGGGAAAACGGCGCATCGGTGCTGGGCCTGACCGCCGAAAACTCGCCGCTGGCCAAGGCCAGCACCCTGAGCCTGAACATTCCTCTGCCGGAGGACACCGACATCTACATGCCGATGACCTCGCGGATCATCCAGCTGACCGTGCTGGACGTGCTCGCCACCGGCATGACCTTGCGTCGGGGCGTGGATTTCCAGCCGCACTTGCGCAAGATCAAGGAGAGCTTGAATGCCAGCCGGTATCCGGTGGGTGATGAGTTCAACTGAGGCCAGATACTTCCTGGCTGAATGATCCGGCCTCTTCGCGAGCAGGCTCGCTCTCACATGGGATCTTCAGTGAACACGGCATTTGTGTTCAAAACCAATCCCCTGTGGGAGCGAGCCTGCTCGCGAAAGGGCCAGTTGCATCACCGCAAATGCTGATCTAAGCCCCCACCCGCGCCTGCAAACTCAAATGCGCCCGCTCCCCTGGCTTCAGGCACAGGCTGTCGGTACCGCCGCTTGCGGCCTCTACGCAAACGAATTCGGATATCTCGTTCCAGGTCACGCCGAGCAACGGACGTGAACCGGGATGCCAGACCACGGTGTCGGCCGTTTCGCCAGTGTCGATGCGCAGCGCCCGCTGCCAGGCATGGTCGTTGAGCTGCAATTCGCCCTCATGCTGGAACACGCGCTGACAACCGCCGTCCACGCGCAACTCGCCTTCCTGCTGACAAACCTGTCGGCTCAACTGGTCATAACCCTGCGCCCCCTCAAGCCCAGACAGCGCTATCTCGCTGACATCGCCAATACGCCAGTAAGCGTGCAAAGCCTGGCTCAACTGGCACGGCATGTCGTCCTGATGCTCGGTGCTCAGGCGCAACTCCATGCGCTCGCCCAAGTGCGCGTGCAGATCCACCTGCCAGTCGCACAACTTCAGTTGCCAGTGCAACCGCACGCCATCGTCGTCACTGTCGCTGTCGAGCAGCTTCCAGTCGAGCAACCGCGCCCAGCCATGGGACGGCCAGGCGTTTTCGCTCGGATGCCGGCCATACCACGGCCAACACACCGGCACGCCACCGCGAATGGCACCGACCTGCGGCCACTTCGCCGCGCACCACAGCCAGGGTTTCTGGCCCTTGGGCTGGAAGTGCAACAACTGCGCGCCCTGACGGCTGAACACCGCCTGACACAGCGGATGATCGATCACCAGCACGTCGCGCATCTGATAGCGCTCCCACGCGAACACCGGACGCTCGCGCAAGGATTTGAAGAAGCGTTGTAGCGGATGCTCAAGCATGTGCCACGGTCCTGAAAATCATCTGTCACCGGGGTGCGCGGCCCGCAAAAAAAAGCGGACAGCCATGGCTGTCCGCAAATATGCGCACATGGAGAGAAGCTTATCGCAACAGCGTTAGAACACCGACTGAATTTTCAGGCCGGCCACCAGCGCGTTGTCGACTTCATCCACACCACCCGGGTGCGTGACGTATTGCAGGTTGGGACGTACAGTCAGCCAGTTGGTCACGTGGAAGCCGTAGTTGATCTCGTAGTTGTATTCGGTTTCACGAATGGGCGAGAACAGCGGATTGTCGAAGTCCGAAACACCGTTGGCCGCGTTGGTCAGCTCGGCGTTTTTCTTCACGTCATCATTGACATGGATACGGGCGAAACCGATGCCCACGTCATCCTTCGGACGCGCGTCGAACGGGCCCTTGTACACAAACATCAGCGACTGGTAGTTGTCGATGAAGTTGGTGTCCTTGTCGTGGAAGGTGGCGTTGGCCGCGATGTTCAGACCGCGAGAGGCGTCGCCGTTGTGGCTGGTCAGTTGCTGTTGCGCGACGAACCAGTAGCCGTGCTTGCTATCGTGGACGCGCAATGGATTGCCGCTGGTCGCTGCGTCCTGACCGTTGTCGTCTTTGAGAACGTCGTCGGCATCGGAGGTACTTTTGTAGTAACCGACACGGTATTCACCCGGCAGGTTGTTGACCTTCGGCGACCAGACCAGTTCGATTGGCAGGACGGTGCCATTGGTACCGCTGCCGCTGAGCTTGAAGCCGTTACCGTGCTCCAGTTGCGAGGTGTTCTGGTTGTACGCGCCGATCTGGGCGTACAGCTCATCATTGATGTTGTACTTGACGCGGATCGCCGCTTGCATCACCGGCCAGTTGTACCAGATGTTGGTGGCCCAGTTACCCACCTGGGATCCGCAGAACGCCAGGTTCTGGAATTCGCACGGGAAGGTGTTGAAGTCTTCACCTTCACCGAAGTAACCGGCCTTGACGTCCAGTTTGTTGTCGAGGAACTGATGCTGGATCCACAACTGGGTCAGACGCACCATGTGGCCACGCCCGAAGACTTCCTGGGAGGAGCTCAGGGTGCCGGCACGCGGATCGCCGATACGGTCGTTGGAGATGTTCTCACCGTTACGGTTGGTGAGCTGGATCTTGGCCTGGGTGTTGTCCCAGCCCAGCAGTTTCTGCAGGTCCAGCGCAGCGCCCAGGCCGAACTGGTCGGCGTAGCGCGCGGTCTTGTCATCGTTGAAACCGCCATGCAGGTTGGCGCCGACTTCACCGACGTAATCCATCTTGATGTCGATGCCCTGCTCGATCAGTTTGGTTCGCTCGCCACCCCAATCGCCCGTCATCCATTTGGAGTCGGAGCTGAACGCTTCAGCGGCCATCGCATTGCCGGCCAGAACCAGTGCTGCCGCTGCTGACACTTGGCAGAGCAACCGGGCCTTGTTCTTCATCTTCATCCCTACTTCCTCGTTTTATTGTTATTAACTTTTCTTCTTTAACGCGGTTACATCAGTTGCGACGGATGTCTCCACCCGCCACATGTCCCCCACCTGTAGGAGCGAGCTTGCTCGCGAGAATCCTGAGAACACCGTGGGGTGTCAGGTTTCCAGTGTCATCGTTGACGTCCATCGCGAGCTGGCTCGCTCCTACAGATTTGATCTTCAACGGCCTTTGAACTGTGCGACGTTGTCAGCATGTGATTCGGTTTTCGCTACGCCAGCGACGCCCAAACGCTCACCAGTCTTGGCATCAAACAGCAGCACTTTCGCCGGATCGAATTGCAGGTTCAGCGTCTCGCCCACCGCCGGCGCCACGTCCGGTGCCATGCGGCAGCAGACCTTGGTGTCGTTGAGATTGACGAAGACCAGGGTGTCGGGACCAGTCGGTTCGGTGACCTGGACTTCGGCACGAATGGTCGGCAAACCGTTCGCTTCGCCATTGGCCAGAACGATCTGCTCGGGGCGCATGCCGAGGATCACTTCGCGGTCTTCAAGACCGGCGTCCTGCATGCCCAGCGGCAATTCGCAACGGGCCTGGCCGCTGTCGAGCAGCGCCAGCAGACGACCGTCCTTGCGTTGCAGGCGCAGCGGGATGAAGTTCATCGGCGGCGAACCGATGAAGCTCGCCACGAACAGATTGGCCGGGTTGTTGTAGATGTCCTTCGGCGTACCGAACTGCTGGATGATCCCGTCCTTCATCACCGCAACCTTGTCACCCAGGGTCATGGCCTCGATCTGGTCGTGGGTCACGTAGACCGTGGTGGTCTTCAGGCGCTGGTGCATCAGTTTCATTTCGGTGCGCATCTCGACCCGCAGCTTGGCGTCGAGGTTGGACAGCGGTTCGTCGAACAGATAAATCTTCGGCCGCCGCGCCAGGGCACGGCCCATCGCCACACGCTGTTGCTGGCCACCGGAGAGTTGGCCGGGCTTGCGGCTAAGCAGGTGCTCAATCTGCAACAGCTTGGAAACCCGAGCGACTTCTTCGTCGATTTCCGCGGTCGGCATTTTGCGGATCTTCAGGCCGAAGGCGATGTTGTCCCGCACGCTCATGGTCGGGTATAGCGCGTAGGACTGGAACACCATGGCGATGTCGCGATCCTTGGGGCTCATGCCACTGATGTCGGCGTCATCCACCAGGATCGCGCCGCCGCTGATGGTTTCAAGGCCCGCGATGCAGTTCATCAAGGTGGATTTGCCGCAGCCCGACGGGCCGACCAGGATCAGGAATTCCCCGTCATCGATCTTCAGTTCGATGTTTTTCAGGGTGTCCGGCAAACCGGCGCCGTAGGTCTTGTTGACGTTGCGTAATTCGAGAGTTGCCATGTTTCTACCCCTTGACCGCGCCGGACGTCAGCCCACGCAGGAAATACTTGCCAGCGAATATGTAGACCAGCAGTGTCGGCAGCCCGGCGATCATCGCGGCGGCCATATCAACGTTGTATTCCTTGACCCCGGTGCTGGTGTTGACCAGGTTGTTCAGGGCCACGGTAATTGGCTGGGCATCGCCACTGGCGAAGACCACGCCGAACAGGAAGTCATTCCAGATCTGGGTGAACTGCCAGATCAGGCAGACCATCACGATCGGGATCGACATCGGCAGCAGGATCTTCCAGAAGATCGTGAAGAAGCCTGCGCCATCGAGCCGCGCGGCCTTGACCAGCGCATCCGGAATGCTCACGTAGTAGTTGCGGAAGAACAGCGTGGTGAACGCCAGGCCGTAGACCACGTGCACCAGCACCAGGCCCGAGGTGGTGTTGGCCAGGCCGAACTTGCCGAGGGTGAACGAGGCCGGCAGCAGCACAGTCTGGAATGGCAGGAAGCAGCCGAACAGCAACAGGCCGAAGAACAGTTGTGAACCACGGAAGCGCCACATCGACAGCACGTAACCGTTCATGGCGCCGACGAAGGTGGAGATCAGCACCGCCGGCACGGTGATTTTCACCGAGTTCCAGAAGTAGCCGCCGACCACGTCCCAGGCCTTGATCCAGCCGATGCCGTCAATCACGGTCGGCCAGCTCAGCAGATTGCCGGTGCGGATGTCTTCCGGGGATTTGAAGCTGGTCAGCAGCATCACCACCAGCGGGATCAAATAGACCGCCGCGGCCAGCAACAGGGTGGCGTAAATGGCGACTCGGCTGAAGCTGAGGCCGCGCTTTGCGAATGGATCAGTCATGACGTTTGCCTCGCAGCTCGGAGTACAGGTACGGCACGAGGATGGTCAGCACGGCGCCGAGCATCAGCATGGCGCTGGCCGAACCGATGCCCATCTGGCCACGGCTGAAGGTGAAGGAATACATGAACATCGCCGGCAGGTCGGAGGAGTAACCCGGGCCACCCGCAGTCATCGCCGCGACCAGGTCGAAGCTCTTGATCGCGATGTGCGCCAGAATCATGAAGGCACTGAAGAACACCGGGCGCAGGCTCGGCAGTACGATCTTCAGGTAGATGGTCGGCAGGCTCGCCCCGTCGACTTGCGCGGCACGGATGATCGATTGATCGACACCGCGCAGGCCGGCGAGGAACATCGCCATGACAAACCCGGAGGCTTGCCACACGGCGGCGATCACCAGGCAGTAAACGACGCGATCCTGATCCACCAGCCAGTCCAGACGGAAGCCTTCCCAGCCCCAGTCACGCAGCATCTTGTCCAGACCCAGGCCTGGGTTGAGCAGCCATTTCCACGCGGTACCGGTGACGATCATCGACAGCGCCATCGGGTACAGGTAGATGGTGCGGATGAAGCCTTCCTTGCGAATGCGCTGGTCCAGCAGCACGGCGAGGAACACGCCCAGCACCAGGCTGATGCCGATGAACATGCCACCGAACACCGCGAGGTTCTTGCTCGCGACCCACCAGCGGTCATTGTCCATCAGACGCATGTATTGCTGCAGGCCGACCCACTTGTAGCTCGGCATGAAGCTGGAGTTGGTGAAGGACAGAATGAACGTCCAGATGATGTAACCGTAGAAGCCAACCAGCACGATCAGCATGCTCGGCGCGAGTACCAACTTGGGTAACCAGCGCTGCAGCGCATCGAACGGTGAGGCTTTGCTGAAAACCGCCACAGAGCTCATCGGGATAATCCAGGTGGAGAAGTGAAATCCGGACAGAGTTCCCCCCTGTAGGAGCGAGCTTGCTCGCGATAGAATCAAGAACACCGAGTCCTGTCTGGATTAGCGCGGTGTCTGGTAGTCCATCGCGAGCAAGCTCGCTCCTACAATGGGGCGGAGCTCTCTCAGGGGTTTGCCGCAGGATTCTCCTGCGGCGATTGCGAATTACTGGGCCGCTTTGACAGCAGAAGCCAGTTGGGCGCTGGCCTTGGCCGGGTCAGCGTCCTTGTCGTTCATGAAGTTGGTGACCACGTCGAAGATCGCGCCCTGCACGGCCAGGGAGGTGGCCATGTTGTGCGCCATGCTCGGTTGCAGGCCGCCGGTCTTGTCGTCCGCAATGAAGTCCTTCGCCGATTTCTGGGCACACTCGTCGAAGCCGAGCTTGTCCATTTCGTTCAGCATGTCGTTACGCACCGGGATCGAACCCTTGTTCATGCTGAAGACTTTCTGGAAGTCGGTACCCAATGCGACCTTGGCCAGGTCTTGCTGGGCAGCGATGTCACCCTTGCGATCGGCCTTGAGCTTGAACACCGCCAGGGAGTCGATGTTGTAGGTGAAGGCTTTTTCGGTGCCCGGGAACGCTACGCACTGGTAGTCCTTGCCGGCGATTTTCTTCGCGGCGGTCCACTCGCTTTTCGCCCAGTCACCCATCATCTGCATGCCGGCCTTGCCATTGATGACGTCGGCGGCCGCGATGTTCCAGTCACGACCGGCGCGGTTCGGGTCCATGTAGGTGGTGACTTTTTTCAACTCGGTGAAGGCCTTGGTCATATCAGCGCCCGACAGGGTTTTCTGATCGAGATCCACCAGGGCTTTCTTGTAACCGTCGGCCCCCATGACCGAGAGCACCACGTCTTCAAACACGGTGCTGTCCTGCCAAGGTTGACCGCCGTGGGCGAGCGCGATGAAGCCGGCGGCCTTGAGCTTGTCGCCGGCGGCATAGAATTCTTCGAGGGTAGTCGGGGCTTTTTCGATCCCGGCTTTCTTGAACACTTCCGGATTGATCCACAGCCAGTTGACGCGGTGGATGTTCACCGGCACGGCGACGTAGTCACCTTCGAACTTCACGGTGTCGGAGACTTTCTTCGACAACAGGCCATCCCAGTTTTCCGACTTGGAAACGTCTTTCAACGCGTCGGTGCTGAGCAGGCCAGTGCTGCCCCATTCCTGGATATCCGGGCCTTTGATCTGGGCAACGCCCGGCGGGTTGCCGGCTACGGCACGACTCTTGAGCACGGTCATGGCCGTGGAACCGCCGCCACCGGCGACTGCGCCGTCCTTCCAGGTGAAGCCGTCTTTTTCGACTTGAGCCTTCAGGACATCGACCGCTGCCTTTTCACCACCGGAAGTCCACCAGTGAACGACTTCAACGGAACCTTTGGATTCGGCAGCGAGGACACTGAGGGGGAGCGCAGACAGGGAAGCGAGAGAAATGACAGTAGCGAGGCGAGAAATCGCATTCATCTAGGAGCACCTTTCTTGTTGTTATGCATGCAAGTCTGTTGCTTGCGCTGCATAAGATTCTAAACAGGGGATATCCCCTCGCAGGTAACGAAGGGATGCGCGAATGTCACCGCATGGTTACATAGAACCGCTCTGGGACAACTGCGCCAGCGCCGTGGCCATGCTTGGCGCCAGCGCCAGGCGCGGAATCAGCACGGCTTGCCAGGCGTGGTAAAGGTCCGGCTTGCCGGGCCAGATATCGGCACTCGGGCGGTTTTGCGGGTCGAGTTCGTGATGCCAGCTGCCGCCTTCGCGGTCGATGAAATGACTGTCACAGAATTCCCAGAACAGTCGGTACCAGCGTTCGTATTGCGCTTCAAAGGTGCGCTTGAGTAGCGCACTGGCGGCGGCACTGGCTTCGCAATGGGTCCAGTGCAGGCGATGGCGGACCACCGCTTTGTTGTCCCAGTCCAGGGTGTAGACGATCCCCGGCGCACCATCGACGTCCCAGCCATGACGGCAGTTGTGCTCGAAGAGTTTTTGCGCGTCGGTGAGCAGCCAGCCCGGTGTGAGCATCCCCGCTCTGACCCGCGAAGCTTCGAGGTGCAGCAACAGCCGCGCCCACTCGAAACCGTGGCCCGGGGTGGTGCCGTAGGGGCGGAAACCGTCGGCCGGATTGTCGCGGTTGTAGTCGCGCAATGGCTGCCAGGTGCGATCGAAATGTTCGATCACCAGATAATTATTGGCAGCGGCATGACCATGGATCACCCGCTCGACAATCCGTTGGGCACGGCTCAGCCAACGGTTGCCATCAGTGACATCGGCCAGAGCGAGGAAGGCCTCGGTGGCGTGCATGTTGCTGTTGGCGCCGCGATAGGCTTCCTCCTCGCTCCAGTCGCGATTGAAGGATTCGCGCATGGCGCCCTCCTCTTCACTCCAGAAGTACGTGTCGATGATGTCGATGGCATCATCGAGCAAGGCCTGCGCACCGGGACGCTGTGCGACCACTGCGGAACTGGCGGCCAGCGCGACGAAAGCATGCAGATAGGCATTCTTGCCGGTGTTGCCGTCGCGATGTTCGGCAGCCGCGAACCAGCCGCCGTGAAGCGCATCCCGCAGTGGCCCGCGCAGTGCCGCGACACCGTGATCGACCAGCTCGGCAAAGCCGGGCAGCCCCTGGATATGGGCCATGGCGAAGCTGTGGGTCATGCGCGCAGTGTTCATGGTCCAGGCTTGTGCATCGGCCGGGAGCCGACCTTTTTCATCGAGGTTGCCGAAGCCTTCAGGAAGCCTCGAAGCCTTGGCAAATGCCAGCAAACGCAAGCCTTCGGCGGTGAGCCAATGCTGATGGGCAGGTGCATTCAGCCAACTGCTGAAGGCAGGTTGGAAGGTGTTCATGACGTACCTTTTTTGTTGTTATGACTGCTGGGCAGCATAAACAACGGACGAAGGCAGGCTTGTAACGAAGGGGGTGGGTTATGTCACCGGTTTGTGACAATTGCCTTGAGGACAATGTTGAATGTTCTGCCGCCTTCGCGAGCAGGCTCGCTCCCACAGGATCACCTGAATCTTTGTGGGAGCGAGCCTGCTCGCGAAGAACGATAACGCGGTTTAACTAATCAGCACTGCGCGGCAGCTGCAAAGTCACCCGCAACCCGCCTTCACGTAAATTCTGCAAGCTGACCTCACCACCATGACTATGGGCAATGTTGCGGGCAATCCCCAGCCCCAACCCATAACCCTGCTGCTGCCCGGCCAGGCGGAAGTGCGGCTCGAACACCTGCTCCAGCCGCTGCTCCGGTACGCCCGGCCCTTCATCATCGACATGCAGGATGAACGCACTGTCATCGTCATCGATGTGCAAGTGCGCGTTCTGCCCGTACTTCAACGCATTGTCGATCAGGTTGCCGATGCAGCGCTTGAGCGCCAGCGGCTTACCCGGATACGCCGCCAGCGCCCGCCCCTGCTGGGTCACGCGGCCGTTGCCATTGGGCGCCAGGTACGGTTCAACCAGACAGTCGAGCACGTGATTGAGGTCCACCGGCTCGATATTTTCGTGGATGTCGGTGTCTTTCACACATTGCAGCGCACCTTTGACCAGCAGCTCCAGCTCATCCAGGTCACGACCGAACTTGGTTTGCAGTGTTTCGTCTTCGAGCAATTCGACCCGCAGTCGCAGGCGGGTGATCGGTGTGCGAAGGTCGTGGGAAATCGCGCTGAACAACTGGCTGCGCTCGGTCAGGTAACGGCTGATGCGCTCGCGCATGGTGTTGAAGGCACGGCCGACTTCCACCACTTCACTGCCGCCACCCTCGGCCACCGGCTCGACATCGGCGCCCAGTGACAAGTCCCGCGCCGCCCGCGCCAGGCGCTTGAGCGGCCGACTCTGCCAGTGCACCAGCAAGCCGATGAACAACAGCAAAAAGCCGCTGGTCAGGACAATGAACCACACCTGCTGCGCCGGCAGGCCCTGTTCTTCAAGGCTGGTGTAGGGCTCGGGCAACAGCGAGGCGATGTACAGCCATTCGCCCGGTGCCATCTGGATCTGCGTGACCAGCACCGGCGGATTCACCGGTTCCAGCGTCAGCGCATAGTGCGCCCAGGAACGCGGCAACTCATCGAGTTTCAGGCCGCCATTGAAAATGCGCAGGTCTTCCGGGCTGACGAAGGTCACCGAGATGTCGGTGTCCTGGCCGAGGGACTGGCGCAGCACCTCGTCCACGGCTTTGAGCACCGCCTCTTTACGCGGGGTGATGGGCAGCACTTCCATGCCCAGAGGCTTGTCGTTGAGCGTCACCACGAACCGGGTGCCACCCATGCTGCGCAACTGATCGAGCACCAGGGGCCGAAACGCCACCGGCAACGAACGGAAATAACTGACACTGGCCGTCATCGAATGGGCCAGGCTGCGGGCGCTGGTGATCAGGCCTTCGAGCTGAGTGGCGCGCAGTTGCGACACCCAGATCACGCTCGATAACGTCTGGGCGAACAACACGGCCAGCAAGGTCAGCAGCAACATCCGCCCGAGCAGCGAACGCGGCATCGGGACCTTGGCCGCGAGCTTGCGAAACAGCTCAGTGGCCATTGCTGGCAACCACAGTGGCTGCCAATTGGTAGCCACTGCCGCGCACGGTACGGATCAGCCGTGGTGGTTTTTCGGTGTCGCGCAGACGCTGGCGCAAGCGGCTGACCGCCATGTCGACAATGCGGTCGAGGGGCATCAGGTCGCGTCCACGGGTGGCATTGCCGATGGTGTCGCGGTCGAGGATTTCCTGCGGGTGATCGAGGAACAGTTTGAGCAGTGCGAAGTCGGCGCCCGAGAGAATCACCTCTTCGCCATCGATGTGAAACAAGCGATGGCTGACCATGTCCAGACGCCAGTCATCGAAGGCCAGTACCTCGCCGCCGTTACGTTCCTGACCGAACTGCGCGCGGCGCAGCAACGCCTTGATCCGCGCCTGCAATTCCCGCGGGCTGAACGGCTTGCCCAGATAATCGTCGGCGCCCAGTTCCAGGCCGATGACGCGGTCGGCCTCGTCGGAGCTGGCGGTGAGCATGATGATCGGCACCTGCGCCTGGCGTGGATGCTGGCGAATCCAGCGGCACAGGCTGAAGCCGTCTTCGTCGGGCAGCATCACATCAAGGATCACCAGATCGCTCGGCGCCTCGTTCAGCGCCTGGCGAAAACCGGCGCCATCGGGCGTGGTACGCACCTGGAAACCGGCACGGGTCAGGTAGGTGTCCAGCAACTCGCGTATCTCTTGATCGTCATCGACCAACAAAATCGACTTGTTGACTGAGCTCACGGGAAGGCGTCCTTGTTGTTGGAATTGGGCGGATTATGCCTTAAGCACTCAACTTACAAACACCACAGAAACAACTGTAGGAGCGAGCTTGCTCGCGATGGACTTCAGAGCACCGCGTGCATTCGGAAAGCACGCGTTATCGTTGACGTCCATCGCGAGCAGGCTCGCTCCTACAGGTGATTGCATTCAGGCTGGAATGGATTGTTCCAGCGCCACACCCGCGCCAACCAACCCCGAATACGGCGCCGTCACCAGCCACACCGGAATCCCCTTGAAGTAGTCGCTCATGCACCCCTTGTCGGCGAAACACCGGGCGAAACCGCTCTGGAGGAAGAAGTCGGCAAAGCGTGGAATCACCCCACCAACGATGTACACGCCAGCCCGTCCACCAGTGGTCAGCACGTTGTTGCCGGCCACGCGACCGAGCCAGCAGCAGAACTGTTCCAGCACTTCCACGGCGATCGGGTCGCCCGCCAGCCCGGCAGCAGTGATGGCTTCCGGCGTGTCGAGCACCGGCGTGTGCCCGTCCACCGCGCAGATCGCCCGGTAGACGCGCGGCAAGCCGCCGCCGCTCAACGCGGTTTCAGCGCTGACGTGGCCGATCTCGTTGAAGATGTGCTGCCAGAGCTGGGTTTCACGCGGGCTGCTCAGTGGCAGGTCGACGTGACCACCCTCCCCCGGCAACGCGGCGAACCGGCCCTCACCCAAATCGAGCAAGGTGCCGACGCCCAGGCCAGTGCCCGGGCCAATCACCACCGCCGGGCGCAACGGCTCCGGCGTGCCTTCGCAGACCACGCGAAATTCGCCGGGCTGCAAACGGGTCATGCCCAGGGCCATGGCCGAGAAGTCGTTGACCAGCAACAGTTGCTCGACCTGCAAGGTCTGGCAAAAACCCTTGCGGCTCAGGCGCCAGTGATTGTTGGTGAACTTGAATTCGTCGCCGCTGACGGGACCCGCCACCGACAGGCACACCGAACCGATCGCCCCCGGAGCCAGCCCCAGGCCATTGAGGTAGAGGCTGATGGCCTCTTCGGGGCTTGGGAAATCTGCCGTTGCCAGCACCTGGACCGATTCCAGTTGCTGGTTTTTCCACAACGCGAAACGTGCGTTGGTCCCACCGATGTCACCGACCAAAGCCAGTTTCAATTAAGCGTCTCCAGGGCAGAAGTGAAGGCGCTGGCGCCCTGCTCCGCCGAGCTGAAGGCCATGCGCATGAAACCAAACAGTTCGCGACCGGTGCCGATGTTGTTGCCCAACAGGCCCTTGGCCGGCGTGCGCGCTGCGAATTCTTCGGCGTCCACCTTAAGCTCCAGGGTGCCTTTGACGCCATCGACGCGGATGATATCGCCCTCTTGCACCCGCGCCAAAGCGCCGCCCACATAGGCTTCGGGGCTGACATGAATAGCCGCCGGAATTTTCCCCGACGCGCCGGACATGCGCCCGTCGGTCACCAGCGCCACCTTGAAGCCGCGGTCCTGCAATACACCGAGGAACGGGGTCATCTTGTGCAGCTCCGGCATGCCATTGGAGCGCGGGCCCTGGAAGCGCATCACCGCGACAAAATCCTTCTCCAGCAAACCGGCCTTGAAGGCATCGGCCAGGTCCTGCTGATCCTGGAACACCATGGCTGGCGCTTCGACGATCTGGTTTTCCACGGCGACGGCCGAGACTTTCATCACACCGCGACCCAGGTTGCCTTCCATCACCCGCAGGCCACCTTCCGGCGAAAATGCGCGGGCAACCGGACGCAGGATGCTTTCATCGAGGCTGTCGGTCACGCCTTCGCGCCACACCAGCTTGCCGTTGTCGAGGAACGGCTCCTGGGTGTAGCGGCTCAGGCCGTGGCCCAGCACGGTGTTGACGTTTTCGTGGAGCAACCCGGCTTCCAGCAGTTCACGGATCAGGAACGACATGCCGCCCGCGGCCTGGAAGTGGTTGATGTCGGCTTTGCCGTTCGGGTAGACGTGGCTCAGGGTCGGCACGACTTCGGAGAGGTCGGCCATGTCCTGCCAGGTCAATTGAATGCCCGCCGCCATGGCGATGGCCGGCATGTGCAAGGTGTGGTTGGTCGAGCCGCCCGTGGCGTGCAGCGCCACGATGGAGTTGACCAGCGAACGCTCGTCGACGATTTCGCCGATCGGCATGAAGTCGCCGTTCTGCTTGGTCAGGCGCGTGACCTGGTGCGCGGCCTCGCGGGTCAAGGCATCGCGCAACGGCGTGTTCGGGTTGACGAAGGACGCGCCCGGCAGGTGCAGGCCCATGACTTCCATCAGCAACTGGTTAGTGTTGGCAGTGCCGTAAAAAGTGCAGGTGCCAGGGCTGTGGTAGGACTTCATTTCCGATTCCAGCAGCTCTTCGCGGGTGGCCTTGCCCTCGGCGTACTTCTGCCGCACATCGGCTTTCTGCTTGTTGGAAATGCCCGACACCATCGGCCCGCCCGGCACGAAGATCATCGGCAGATGGCCGAAGCGCAGCGCGCCCATCATCAGGCCCGGCACGATCTTGTCGCAGATGCCCAGCAGCAGCGCGCCGTCGAACATGTTGTGGGACAGCGCTACGGCCGTGGACAACGCGATCACTTCGCGACTCGGCAGGCTCAACTCCATGCCCGGCTCGCCCTGGGTCACGCCATCGCACATGGCCGGCGTGCCACCGGCGAACTGGCCGACGGAGCCGATTTCGCGCAGGGCCTTTTTGATCATCTCCGGGAAGACTTCGTACGGCTGGTGCGCCGAGAGCATGTCGTTATATGACGAAACTATCGCGATATTCGCGGAGTTCATCATCCGCAGGCTGTTCTTGTCTTCGCTGCCGCAACCGGCCACGCCATGGGCGAAGTTGGCGCATTGCAGCTTGCCGCGCATCGGACCGTCGCTGGCCGCACCGCGGATCAATGCAAGGTAGGCCTCACGCGTGGCGCGGCTGCGGGCGATAAGCCGTTCAGTGACCTCAAGGACGCGGGGATGCATGTGTAGAACTCCAGGCTAACGGATGTGGCGACCTGATTGTCTATGCTGATCAAAGGCCGGTGTCGATGGGATGACAGACGGTTTATTTGACCATTCGGACCAGTTGATTCAGGTCACTCGTTGTAGATTGAACAAAATATTGCCATTAAAAAGGCTTGTTTTCTATTTTTTTGCGAATAATCTTGTAATTCCAACAACAAAACGACGGTAGCGCCGCAATATGACTCTTCGAATCGCAATCAATGGTTTTGGCCGCATCGGCCGTAATGTCCTGCGCGCACTCTATACCCAGGGCTACCGTCAGGATCTGCAGATTGTCGCCATCAACGATTTGGGCGACAGCGCGATCAATGCTCATCTACTCAAGTACGACACCGTTCACGGCACATTCGATGCCGATGTTCAGCACGACCAGGAGAGCCTGACGGTCAACGGCGACCGCATTTCGGTCAGCGCCATCCGCAACCCGGCCGACCTGCCCTGGGCCGCGGAAAAGATTGATGTGGTGTTCGAATGCACCGGTCTGTTCACCGACCGGGCCAAAGCCGCCGCGCATATTACGGCGGGCGCGCGCAAAGTCATTATCTCTGCACCGGCCAAAGGCGCCGACGCCACTGTGGTCTACGGGGTGAACCACGACATTCTGCGTCAATCGCACCAGATCATTTCCAACGCGTCGTGCACCACCAACTGCCTGGCACCGGTGGCCCAGGTGCTGCATCGCGAACTGGGTATCGAAAGTGGCTTGATGACCACCATTCACGCCTATACCAACGACCAGCACCTGACCGACGTCTATCACGTCGATCCGTACCGCGCCCGTTCGGCCACCCAGAACATGATCCCGAGCAAGACCGGTGCCGCCGAAGCCGTCGGCCTGGTGCTGCCGGAACTGGCGGGCAAACTGACCGGCATGTCGGTGCGTGTACCGGTGATCAATGTGTCGCTGGTTGACCTGACGGTGCAACTCAAGCGCGAAGCATCGGCCGATGAAGTCAATGCGCTGATGAAAGAAGCCAGCCAGCACTCGAAGATCCTTGGCTACAACACCCTGCCGCTGGTCTCCAGCGACTTCAACCACAACCCGCTGTCGTCGATCTTCGACGCCAACCACACCAAATCCAGCGGCAAGTTGCTCAAGGTACTGGCGTGGTATGACAACGAGTGGGGTTTCTCCAACCGCATGCTCGATAACTGCCTGGCGCTGTGCAACGCCGAATAGGTAGCCCCCCCGTTCTTGTAGGAGCGAGCCTGCTCGCGATGGTCGTGAACGATAACGCGGGGAACCTGTTGCCCCGCGGTGCTCTACAGTCCATCGCGAGCAAGCTCGCTCCTACAGGTTGTGTGTCATTTCTGGAGTAGCCATCGATGATCGGCATCAGCTTTACGCAAAAGACCCTGGCGGCGCGCAAGCGCATTGCCCTGGTCGCCCATGACCACTGCAAGGTGTTCTTGCTGGACTGGGCCGAACGGCAAAAGGACAAGCTGGCCCGGCATGATCTGGTTGCCACCGGCACCACGGGGTTGCTGTTGCAGCAACGCCTCGACCTGCCGGTGCAAAGCATGATCAGCGGGCCACTGGGTGGCGACCAACAGCTCGGTGCGCAAATCGCCGAGCAGCGGGTCGATATGCTGGTGTTTTTCTGGGACCCGTTCGAACCCCAGCCCCACGACCCGGATATCAAGGCGTTGCTGCGGGTCGCGGCAGTATGGAATATCCCGGTGGCCTGCAACGAATGCAGCGCCGACTACCTGATCAGCAGCCCGCTGATGGATCAGGCACACACCCATCGAATACCCGATTACGCGAGCTATTTGCAGGGTCGCACTTGAACCTGAACAAATCAGTACTTGACCATTCTAGTAGATGATAAGCATTATCATTCACTCGAAATGGATCAGGTCCTCCCGTGAGTCAGTCGCGCTTCAACTACGTTTTCCTCACCCAGCGCACCTCCCTGCTGCGCACGCTGGAGCGGATGGTCAGCAATCACAGCACCGCTGAAGACCTCCTGCAGGAAACCTACCTGCGGGTGACCCATGCCTTGAGCGAACGGGCCATCGATCATCTTGAGCCCTTTGTCTTCCAGACGGCGCGCAATCTGGCGCTGGACCATTTGCGTGCGCGGCGCATCCATTCGCGCACCATGGTCGACGACGTGCCGCAGGAGGTGATGCACAGCGTCGCCGCCCCCACCAGCAGCGCCGAAGACGCCGCCCATGCCGAACAATTGCTGGAGCGCCTGAATGTGAGCCTCAGTGAACTCAGCGCCCGCCAACAGCGGATTTTCATCCTCAGCCGCCTGCACGGGCACAGCTACCAGGAAATCGCCGAGCAGCTCGATGTGTCGTTGAGCACTGTGCAAAAGGAGCTGAAGCTGATCATGGCAATCTGCATCGGTGTCGCCGAGCGGTCAAACGGCGACTGAATCCACAGGGCTTTGCTACCCTGGCGCCTCTTTCAAGCCTCACTATAAAAAACAGCAGTGCCCAGACATTGCCGAGGAAACACCGTGACGGACACCCACCGCTCCCCTCCGCCCTCCCTGACGCAGGACCCCGCAAGCGCGATGGACCAGGCGCTGGACTGGCTGATCATATTGGGCAGTCCGAACGAGGAGCAGACACGACAGTTCAAGTACTGGCTCGCTGCCGATCCGCTGCATGCCGAAGCGTTCGCCAGGGCACAGGCGATCTGGGACGGCCCGCTGGTGACGCAATGCGCACAAAGCCTGGCCGCCCGGCCGCCGACCGTGACCGTCCTGTCGCGCCTGCGCCCGCACTGGAAACCGTTGGCCACCGCCGCTGTGCTGATCCTCGGCCTCTTCAGTTTCAGCAATCTGCCGATGCGCCTGCAGGCTGATCACTTGACCGTGGTCGGTGAACGTCAGCGTCTGCAACTGGAGGACGGTTCGAAAGTCCTGCTCAATACCAACTCGGCGTTTTCCAGCACGATCAACGATCAACAACGCGTGGCACGCCTGTATCAGGGGGAGGCGTTCTTCGAGGTGCCGGCCAATCGCGTTCAACCGCTGGTAATCGACGCCGGCCCGGTCAAGGCCAGTGTGCGCGATACCGCGTTTGCGGTGCGTTACCTCGATGGCGTGGCACAGGTTCGGGTGCAACGTGGCGACGTCGACCTGCAGGCCACCCGCGACGATGCGCGGGTTCGGCTGTCGGCTGGCGAGAGCATCCGCATCGGGCCCAATGGTTTCGACCGACCGCTCAAACTCGACGCCGCCACCGACCTGGCGTGGGTCCAGGGCCGGCTGGTGTTCGAAAACTGTCCGCTGAGCCAAGTGCTGGCGGAACTGCGTCGCTACTATCCTGGATGGATCATCAACACCAACGAACAACTGGCTGACGTTGCGGTAACCGGCAATTACCGTCTCGACCAGCCGCTGGACGTGGTTCGCTCCCTGGCCCACATCACCTCGGCACGGCTGCAGGAATTCCCGACGCTGGTCATTCTGAACTGAATGAGAATTATTTTTACTCGATAGCCAAACCCCGTACGTCTCGTTATAGCCAATGCAATTGATTCGCATCTAACCATGCCAATCAGCACCTATAACGATTCGTGCGACTCGGAGCGCTATCGATGTCCTCTCGCCTTACCCGCCCAGCCTCTTCACCCTCCCGCGTGCTGTCGCTGCTGACTGCGGCCATCCTGATGGCCGGTGCTGCACCGCTCATGGCTGCCACCGCCACCGAGCAGTCGACCCGCAAAATGGGCGACTACGCGTTCGCCATTCCCCAGCAGTCCCTGGTATCGGCACTCAATGCCTTTACCGCCGTGACGGGCTGGCAGGTCGGCGTGTCGTCGGAGCTGGCGCAAGGTGTGGCCTCGCCGGGCGTCCGAGGTTCGCTGTCGCCGGAGAAAGCCCTGGATCGCCTGTTGGTGGGGACCAACCTGAGCTATCGCAAACTGGGCAACAACAGCATCGTCCTGGAAAAGCGCAGCAATACAAGCGCCCTGAATCTGGATCAGGTGACCATCAGCGCCACCCGAAACGAACAGGATGTGAACAGCGTTCCGAGCACGGTCTCTGTCTACACCCGCGAAGATCTTGACCGTAACAACGTCAATACCATCAAGGAACTGGTGCGCTACGAACCCGGTGTTTCGGTCGGTGGCTCGGGCCAACGCGCCGGCATCACGGGCTACAACATTCGCGGCATCGATGGCGACCGCGTGCTGACCCAGATCGATGGCGTGCAGGTGCCCGACGGTTTCTTCAACGGCCCTTACGCCCAGACCAACCGCAACTATGTCGACCCGGAAATCGTCAAGCGAGTGGAAATCCTCCGGGGCCCGGCCTCTGTCCTGTACGGCAGCAACGCCATTGGCGGTGCGGTCAGCTACTACACGCTGGACCCGGACGACATCATCAAACCGGGCAAGGATGTCGGTGCACGCCTGAAAACCGGCTATAGCTCCGCCGACGACAGCTGGCTGACTTCCGGCACCGTCGCCGGCCGAACCGGTGAGTTCGATGGCCTGCTGCATCTCAGTCAGCGCAACGGTCATGAGACAGAGTCCTTTGGAGAAACCGGCGGCACTGGCCTGAATCGCACTGCAGCCAACCCCGAGGATGTGCGCACCACCAACGTGCTGGCCAAACTGGGCTGGGATTACGCAGACGACGCGCGTTTTGGCCTGACCTACGAGCACTACAAGGACGACCGCGATACCAATCAATTGAGCGCAGTGGGCGGCCCGTTCAATGCCGGGCGCGGTTTCGGCTTCTACAAGTCCCGTACCGGCAACGACACGATCACCCGCGAACGCTTTGGCCTGGAACACAACTTCGGTCTGGACAGCGCACTGGCCGACAACATCAAGTGGACGCTGAACTACCAGATTGCCAAGACCGACCAGAGCACCGAGGAAATCTACGCACCGTCACGAACAGTACTGCGTAACCGCGATACCACCTACAAGGACCGCCAATGGGTATTCGATGCCCAGGCTGACAAGTCGTTTGCCGTCGCCGACACCGACCACCTCGTCACCTATGGCACCACCATCAAGCAGGACAAAATCACCGGCCTGCGTACCGGTACCGGCACCTGCCTGACCGTGGCCGGATCCTGCCGGGTCATCGGCGCCCCCAGTGCCGCCGACACGCTGACACCCGCCAGTGACTTCCCGGACCCGACCGTCACCAGCTACAGCCTGTTCGCCCAGGACCTGATCAGCTGGGGTAACTGGACCTTCCTGCCCGGTGCGCGCTATGACTACACCGAGCTCAAGCCGCACATCACCGAAGAGTTCCTGGCCACCGCTGACCAGAGCGGCAACGGCACGGTGAGCGACGAGACCAAGACCTGGCATCGCCTGTCGCCAAAATTCGGCACCACCTACAGCTTCAACGACCACTACACCTGGTATGGCCAATATGCCGAAGGCTTCCGTACCCCGACCGCCAAGGCCTTGTATGGTCGTTTCGAAAACCTCGCCGGCGGCTATCAGGTCGCGCCTAATCCGAACCTCGAACCGGAAAAGAGCAAAGGCTACGAGACGGGTTTGCGCGGCAACTTCGAGCAAGGCTCGTTTGACGTGACCGTGTTCTACAACAAATACCGTGACTTCATTGACGAAAACGCCATCACTCCGGGCTATACCGAGACCACCTTCCAGAGCAACAACATCAAGCACGCCACCATCAAGGGCGCCGAGGTCAAGGGCCGCCTGAACCTCGACGCTTTCGGCGCACCGCAAGGCCTCTACACCCGTGGCTCGGTGGCTTATGCCTACGGTCGCAACGACGACAGCGGCGAGCCGCTCAACAGCGTCAACCCGCTGACCGGCGTATTCGGCCTCGGTTACGACCAGGATACCTACGGCGGCTTGCTCAGCTGGACCCTGGTGAAGAAAAAAGACCGCGTCGACAGCGCCAGCTTCAAGACCCCGGACGGCACCAGCACCCAGTTCAAGACCCCGGGCTTCGGCATTCTGGACCTGAGCGCGTTCTACAAGGTGACCGACGACGTGACCGTCAGTGGCGGCGTCTACAACCTGACCGACAAGAAATACTGGCTGTGGGATGACGTGCGCGGTTTTGACAGCGTCGGCGAAGCGTCGGTAACCCAGCCGGCCAACCTCGACCGCCTGACCCAGCCGGGTCGCAACTTCGCAGTCAATTTGATCTGGGATATCTGATCCGGTCATCCCGCCGGACGGTTGATCGGGCCGTCTGGCGAAGATTTTTTACTGTCAGGCGCCTGCCTGTTCGTCTCGTTACCAAGCGCCACTTTTTCCCCAAGGAATTGCCATGACTACCCAAGACACCGAGCAACGCGCCAGCCTGCGTTCCCAGCGCTTGAACCAGATCACCAACGAGCCGCACAGCAAGCTCGATGCCCTGGTCAAGGCCCACTCCCCGTTTGAAACCCAGGCCAGTTTCGCCCGCTTCGTGGTGGCGCAGTACCTGTTCCAGTCGGAACTGGTGTCGCTGTACAACGATGCCGAACTGACCGCCATCGTCCCGGACCTGCCGGCCCGCTGCCGTGCCGATGCGGCCAGGGCGGACCTGGCGGACCTGGACACCGACGTGCCGGCGCCTGTTGCCGGCGCCCTGAAGAACCCGACCAAAGCCCAAGCCCTGGGCTGGATTTTCGTCTCCGAAGGCTCGAAGCTCGGCGCAGCCTTCCTGATCAAGCGCGCCGTGGGCCTTGGCCTGAGCGAATCCTTCGGCGCCCGCCACCTCGGCGAACCGGCCGGCGGCCGCGCTGAAGGCTGGAAGAGCTTCGTCAAGACCCTGGACGGCCTGGAATTCAGCGCCCGGGAAGAAGCCGAAGTGGAAAAAGGCGCCATCGACGCGTTCAACCGTTTTACGGTGTTGCTGGAGCGGGCTTACGCTACCGCTCCGGAAATCGCCTGACACACCTCCGACCCTGTGGGAGCGAGCCTGCTCGCGATGACGGTATTCCAGACAGCAATAATGTCGACTGATACTCCGCTATCGCGAGCAGGCTCGCTCCCACAAGGAACGAAGCAAGCCTGTAAGATTTCGATCAGCCCCACATGTTGCCTTGAGCCCATGCCTGCCTCCTCCAGACTCTCCCGCCTCCTCTTCGGCCTGCTGGCCTATGTCAGCCTGGGTATTGGCCTGATCGCCATCGTCATTCCCGGCCTGCCCACCACCGAGTTCATCCTGCTCGCCGCCTGGGCCGCGACCCGCAGTTCGCCGCGCCTGAGTGCCTGGCTGGAAAACCACCGGCTGTTCGGCCCCATCCTCCAGAACTGGCGCAACGGCAAGATCATCGCGCGCCGGGCAAAAATCAGCGCCACTGTCAGCATGCTGTTATGTGCCGGCCTGATGCTGGTGATGCTCGATCACGGCTGGCCGGTCTACCTGGCGATTGCCGGGATGGGGCTGGGCAATCTGTGGATCTGGTCACGGCCGGAATCAGTGCCAGAACCCTGCTGAACAATTCCGCGATTTTTCCTCGTTTTAAAGCGCTTTTCGGCACATTTTTCTGCGCAAACGTTCAACCAATACCGTTCGTCGGGTTGCCCCTCATGTAACCTCTTCACCACGCCGATGTGCATTGATCGGCGCTAAAAGGACTTAGCGAGTGAGCCGCAACGGCCCACAGCCAACACTTCATCCATTCGCGAGTTCGCCCTATGTTCGACTCAGTGTCCATCCGCCTGAAAATTGTCCTGCTGTCCGGTCTGTGCCTGCTGGGTGTAGTCGCCTTGATAGTGGGCATGAACATTTACCAGACCAATCAGAACGATGACCTGGTCAATGATTCCAGCAGCAGAATGCTCACCGCCAGCGTGCAGGACCTGCTCCAGGCCAAAGCCGCTGAGCAAGCGGTGCGGATGCAGAAGACATTCGGTGAAACCCTGACGGTGGTCACGGCCCTGGCGGATCAGATCAAGGACATGCGCAATCTGGCCGCCAAGCGTTCGCTTGAGCCCGGCGCCCTGCGTGAAGAGTTGAACCAGAGCCTGAAAACCGCCTTCGAGCGCAACGGCAAAGTGCTGGGCATCTGGCTGGCGTTCGAACCCAACGGCCTGGACGGCAAGGACAGCGAGTTCATCGGCGACGCCGTCCGTCAATCCAACGAAACCGGGCGTTTCGCCACGTACTGGAGCCGCGCCGGGGGTGAGTCGCTGAACACGATCATGGTCGAAGAGGACATGACCAAAACCACCCTGAACCTCAGTGGCACACCGTACAACGTCTGGTACACCTGCCCGCGGGACAGCAAGCGCACCTGCCTGCTCGATCCGTACGCCGATACGGTCGGCGGCAAGGAAGTGTTGATGACCACCATTTCCGTACCGCTGCTGGTGGATGGCAAGTCCATCGGCGTGGTCGGTGTCGATATCGCCCTGGACGCCCTGCAAGCGGCAGCGGTCGATTCCCAGCGCGAACTGTTCAACAACGCCGGGCACATGCTGATCGTCTCGGGCACCGGCGTGATGGCGGCCTACAGCGTCGACGCGACAAAAGTCGGCAAGAGCATCGGCGACGCCCTGGGGGCGGATGGCAAGGACATCCTGCAATTGCTCGGCAGCGGTGCACCGAAGATTATCCAGCAGGGTGACCTGATCCGTGCGGTGTATCCGGTCAGCCCGATTGCCGATGCCAAGGCCTGGGCCGTGGTGATCGACCTGCCCAGACAAGTGCTGCTGGCCGACTCGGTGAAGCTGCAGGCAGTACTCGACGATGCCCAGCAAAGCGGCACGATCAAGGCCTTGTCGGTGGCGGTGATCACCGGTGTGCTCGGCCTGTTGCTGATGTGGCTCACCGCATCCGGCGTGACCCGGCCGATCGATAGCGTGGCCAAGATGCTCAAGGCGATTGCCAGCGGCGATGGCGACCTGACTCAGCGCCTGCACTACAGCAAGCAGGACGAACTGGGCGAACTGGTGAGCTGGTTCAATCGCTTCCTCGACAAGCTGCAACCGACCATCGCGCAGATCAAGCAAAGCATCACCGACGCCCGCGGCACGGCCGATCAGTCGTCGGAGATTGCCCGCCAGACCAGCGAAGGCATGCAGGTGCAGTTCCGCGAAATCGACCAGGTCGCCACGGCGTCCAACGAGATGAGTGCCACCGCCCACGATGTCGCCAACAGCGCCTCGAACGCGGCCAATGCCGCCAAGGGTGCCGACCAGTCGGCCCGCGATGGCATGTCGATCATCGAGCGCAGCACCCGCGATATCAATCAGCTGGCCGACGAAGTCAGCAAGGCCGTGACCGAAGTCGAAGCCCTCGCGGTCAACAGCGAACAGATCGGTTCGGTGCTGGAGGTGATTCGCAGCATCGCCGAGCAAACCAACCTGCTGGCCCTCAATGCGGCGATTGAAGCCGCCCGCGCTGGCGAGAGCGGGCGCGGCTTTGCGGTGGTGGCCGATGAAGTGCGCAACCTGGCCAAACGTACCCAGGATTCGGTGGAAGAAATTCGCCTGGTGATCGAACGCATCCAGTCCGGCACTCGCGGCGTGGTCGCCACCATGCATTCAAGCCAGACCCAGGCCCACAGCAATGCCGGGCAGATCCAGCAGGCGGTCCAGGCCTTGAGCAAGATCAGCGACGCGGTCACCGTGATCAGCGACATGAACCTGCAAATCGCCAGCGCCGCCGAACAGCAAAGCGCCGTGGCCGAAGAGGTCAACCGCAACGTCTCGGCGATCCGCACCGTCACCGAAACCCTGACCGGCCAGGCCACCGAATCGGCGCAGATCAGCAGCCAGCTCAACACCCTGACCACCCACCAGATGAAGTTGATGGATCAGTTCCGCGTTTAAACAATCGCCACATCCCCCCTGTGGGAGCGAGCCTGCTCGCGAAGACGGCAGCCCATACACCGCCTTCGCGAGCAGGCTCGCTCCCACAAGGATTTCATTCGGCCTGCGAGTTTTTTGATCTATGCTCGGTCTCTCGCTCCGGAGGCCCTTCGATGACTGATCTGCTCACGTCCATTCAAGCCGCACTCGGTTTGCCCCACACCCCGATTCCATTCACATCCAGCGGTGCCCTGCTCTCGGCGTTTGCCATCACTGATCTGGCCTGCTCCAGCATTGCTGCCGCCGGCCAGGCCACCAGCGAACTGCTGCACCAGGAAACCGGACGCCTGCCAGACCTTGAAGTTGACCGACGCCTGGCGTCCTTCTGGTTCGCCACCTCGATTCGTCCGATCGGCTGGAGCGTTCCACCGCTGTGGGACCCGGTGGCCGGTGACTACGCCACCCGCGATGGCTGGATTCGCCTGCACACCAACGCGCCGCATCACCGCGCCGCTGCCGAAAGCGTGCTCGGTGCCTGTGCCGACCGTGCAGCGATGGCCGGCAAAGTGGTGCAATGGGCGAAAAGCGATCTGGAACAGGCGGTGGTCGATGCCGGTGGTTGTGCCGCCCAAATGTGCACCCGGGATCAATGGCAGTCCCATCCTCAGGGACAGGCAGTCAATGCCGAGCCCTTGATTCTATTTGCCAACAACCCAGGCCAGAGCCGCAAACCGTGGACAGGTTCCGACGCTCGACCACTGGCCGGCATCAAGGTGCTGGACTTGACCCGGGTACTGGCCGGTCCCATCGCCAGTCGCTTCCTGGCAGGCCTTGGCGCCGATGTCTTGCGCATCGATCCGCCCACCTGGAACGAGCCGGGGGTGGTGCCGGAAGTCACTTTGGGAAAACGTTGCGCACGTCTTGATCTGAACGACAGGTCCGACCGCGGCGTATTCGAATGCCTGCTCAAGGACACTGACATTCTGCTCCATGGCTATCGTGCCGATGCGCTGCAGCGACTTGGCTTTGGCACGAATCAGCGCCGGCAACTGAACCCGGACCTGATTGATGTTTGCCTGAACGCCTATGGCTGGAGTGGCCCCTGGCAAAACCGCCGGGGCTTCGACAGCCTGGTGCAGATGAGCAGTGGCATTGCCGAAGCGGGCATGCGCTGGAAGCAGGCGGACAAGCCGACGCCATTGCCGGTGCAGGCCCTCGATCACGCCACCGGGTACTTGATGGCGGCCAGTGCGATCAGGTTGTTGGCGCAGCGATTGAGCGACGGTACGGGGGGCTCGGCGCGGTTGTCGTTGGCGCGTACGGCGAAGTTGTTGATCGAGCATGGACCTGGGAGCAGTGAAGCGTTACGTGCGGAAGATGAGCAGGATCAGGGGTTGAGGGTGGAGCAGACGCCGTGGGGGCCGGCACATCGGTTACACGCACCATTGAAGATAACCGGGACGCCGTTGCAGTGGGCACTACCGGCAACGAAACTGGGTTCGCATCGCGCACAGTGGTGGTGACTTTCAGATAGCCATCGCGAGCAGGCTCGCTCCTGCATTTGAACGCGGTACCCTGTAGGAGCGAGCCTGCTCGCGATGGCGCCAGTGGGGACAACACCAAACCAGCTCCCGATCAATCAGGGCGACTCAACGAAGTCCACAGCAGCTGCGCCGCATACCCTCGATAAGGCCGCCATGCTTCAGCCCGCAATAGCAACTGCCTGGCCGTCACCGCCCCCCCCTCCAGCGCCGCCAACGCATTGATCAACCCCACGTCGCCATTGGGAAACCCATCCATCTCCCGCAACTGCCGCAGGGCAATGTATTGCGCCGTCCAGTCACCAATCCCGTGCAACGCCAGCAACCGCGCTACGCCCCCCTCGCGACCTGGCTCGAACAGTCGCGGATCATCGAGTAGTGCCTGAGCCACACCCGACAACGTCCGGCCCCGGCTTTTCGGCATGCCCAACGCAGCCAGATCGGCCCCCGCCAACACATCAGCCGTGGGGAACACGTGGCTCAATCCTGGCAACGGTTCACTCAGCGCTGCGCCATATTGCGCCACCAGTTTCCCCGCCAGGCGGATCGCCGCCGTCACCGTAATCTGCTGCCCCAGCACTGCGCGGATCGCCAGCTCCAGCCCGTCCCACGCCCCCGGCACACGCAGCCCGGGGCGCTGGGCAATCAACCGGGCCATCAGTGGATCAACCGTTGTCAAATGCCGATGGATCGTGGCGAGATCCGCGTCGAGATCGAACATCCGGCGCACGCTTGCGACGATGTCGGGCACGGCGTTCGGGTCGGGAAAATCCAGCGTCAGCTCAAGGGCATCATGCGTAACAGGCCGGATGGAAAAGGTACCGTGCGTACCGTTCAGTTCGATGCCGCGCGAGTAAACACCGTCGGCAACCGTTTCCAGCCCCGCAATCGCCCGCGCCGAAAAAAAACCCAGCATTGCCGGCCAGTCATAGGGTGGTTGATACGCCAGCAACACCTTCAAAGACTCAGCACCCCGCTATACAACCCATAAGCCGCCAGCCCGGCGCCCCCGATGACAGCGGTGAAAATGCCTTTCTCGATGACCGTGAACAATGGCATGCCCTGCTCACGCCGTGCCTTGGCAAACAGGATCACGCCCGGCGCATACAGTAACGCCGACAGCAGCAAATACTTCAGGCCACCGGCGTACAGCAACCACACCGCGTAACTCAAGGCGATGACGCCAATGAGCAGGTCCTTGCTCCGCTCACCCGATGCCTGCTGGTAGGTCTCACCGCGCACGCACAACAACACCGCATAGGCCGCCGACCACAGGTACGGCACCAGAATCATGGAAGACGCCAGATAAATCAGGCTGGTGTAGGTACCGGCGGAAAACAGCGTAATCAGCAGAAACAGCTGGATCATCACGTTGGTCATCCACATCGCATTGACCGGCACATGGTTGGCGTTTTCCCTGGTCAGGAATGCCGGCATGGTCTTGTCTTTCGCCGTGGCGAACAGGATTTCGGCGCACAACAGTGCCCAGGACAACAAGGCACCCAACAACGAGATCGCCAGGCCGACGCTGATCAGCAACGCACCCCAGGGACCGACGATGTGTTCCAGCACCGCCGCCAACGAGGGGTTCTGCAGTTTCGCCAGCTCAGGCTGGGTCATGATCCCCAGCGACAGCACGTTCACCAGCACCAGTAGCGCCAACACGCCAATGAAGCCGATCACCGTTGCGCGACCGACATCGGTACGTTTCTCCGCCCGGGCCGAATAGACACTGGCCCCCTCGATCCCGATAAACACGAACACGGTGACCAGCATCATGTGCCGGACCTGGTCCATCACGCTGCCAAACTCCGGATTGTTGCGGCCCCAGATATCGAGGGTAAAGATGTCCGCCTTGAAGGCCACGGCGGCGATCACGATGAACATGATCAGCGGCACGATCTTGGCCACGGTGGTCACCTGATTGATGAACGCGGCCTCCTTGATCCCGCGCATCACTACAAAGTGCACGGTCCAGAGCAGCAGCGAAGCGCAGGCGATCGCAATCGGTGTGTTGCCTTCGCCAAAGACCGGAAAGAAATACCCCAGGGTGCTGAACAGCAATACGAAGTAGCCGACGTTGCCCAGCCAGGCGCTGATCCAGTACCCCCACGCCGAAGAAAAGCCCATGTAGTCGCCGAAGCCGGCCTTGGCATAGGCGTAGACCCCGGAGTCCAGATCCGGCTTGCGATTGGCCAGGGTCTGGAACACGAACGCCAGGGTGAGCATGCCGACGGCGGTGATTGCCCAACCGATCAGGATCGCTCCCGCATCGGCCTTGGCGGCCATGTTTTGCGGCAGGGAAAAAATCCCGCCACCGATCATCGAACCCACCACCAACGCGATCAACGCGCTCAGGCGAAGCTTGTTCGGTGATTGCGACATCATTGCATCTCCATTTCTTTGGGGGGGGGGGCGACACCTGCCGCGGGATCGTCACATAACGGGCTTCAACCAAACTGCTGAAGAGTAATAACGTTTATTGAATAACGCCAACAAACGGATTTTTACTTGCACAAATCGGCTGTTTTGGCGTCGATATAATCATTTGTTTTATACGATTTTTTAATAAATCAATTCTGTACAAAAAATGCACGAATAAAACTTGCAGTTCCTGAAAAACCAACTAGCGTCATAATTCGAAACAAATTCTAAATATGCTTTTGATAATCAGATAAAGGCTCTAGGACAAGCATTACAGGCAGGAACACTAAAGATGATGGCACTCCGCCAAGAATCTGGGAACGCTCTCATTTAATGATCTAAGTCAGCTGATTGAACAGGCAACGGAATTAGTCTGCTGCCTCTCTTCTCCTGCATTGGAGTCATGCAATGTCTGAAGCACCCGGAAAACTGAAACTCGGCGCGCTGGTTGCGTTAGTCGTAGGTTCAATGATTGGTGGCGGTATATTTTCCTTGCCACAAAACATGGCTGCCAGTGCGGATGTCGGCGCCATTCTGATCGGTTGGGCGATCACCGCCGTCGGCATGCTCACCCTGGCGTTCGTGTTCCAGACCCTGGCCAACCGCAAACCCGACCTGGACGGTGGGGTCTACGCCTACGCCAAGGCCGGTTTCGGCGACTACATGGGCTTCTCGTCCGCCTGGGGGTACTGGATCAGTGCCTGGCTGGGCAACGTCGGTTATTTCGTGTTGCTGTTCAGCACCCTCGGCTACTTCTTTCCGCTATTTGGGGAGGGGAATACCCCCGCTGCCGTGATCGGCGCCTCGGTGCTGCTCTGGGCCGTACACTTCCTGGTCCTGCGAGGCATCAAGGAAGCCGCGTTCATCAACCTGGTGACCACCGTCGCCAAGATAGTGCCGCTGCTGCTGTTCATGCTGATTGCGCTGTTCGCCTTCAAGCTGGACATCTTCACCGCCGACATCTGGGGCCTGAAGAACCCGGACCTGGGCAGCGTGATGGACCAGGTGCGCAAAATGATGCTGGTCACCGTGTGGGTGTTCATCGGCATCGAAGGCGCGAGCATCTTCTCGGCCCGGGCGGAAAAACGCAGCGATGTGGGTAAAGCCACCGTGATCGGCTTCGTCACCGTGCTGCTGTTTTTGGTCCTGGTCAACGTGCTGTCGCTGGGGATCATGACCCAGCCGGAACTGGCCAAACTGCAGAACCCGTCAATGGCCGCCGTACTGGAACACGTGGTCGGTCACTGGGGCGCGGTGCTGATCAGCGTCGGTTTGATCATCTCGTTGCTGGGGGCGTTGCTGTCGTGGGTACTGCTGTGCGCGGAGATCATGTTCGCCGCCGCCAAAGACCACACCATGCCGGAGTTCTTGCGCAAGGAAAACGCCAACCATGTACCGGTCAACGCCCTGTGGCTGACCAACGCCATGGTGCAGATTTTCCTGATCATCACACTGTTCTCGGCCAGCACCTACCTGTCGCTGATCTACCTCGCCACCTCGATGATTCTGGTGCCCTACCTGTGGTCGGCGGCCTATGCCTTGCTGTTGGCGGTGCGTGGCGAAAGCTACGAAGGCGCGCCGGGCGAACGGCAGAAGGATCTGGTCATCGGCGCGGTGGCCCTGATCTACGCGATCTGGTTGCTGTACGCCGGCGGCATCAAATACCTGCTGCTGTCCGCCTTGCTCTACGCCCCCGGCGTGATCCTGTTCGCCAAGGCCAAGCTGGAAATCAACAAACCGGTTTTCACCAACGTCGAGAAGCTGATTTTCGCTGCGGTGGTCGTGGGCGCCGTGGTAGCGGCCTACGGACTCTACGACGGCTTCCTGACCCTTTAGCTTCCGCTGTTGGAAGCACAACCCTGTTTTGTCATCTGGAGGATCACTGTAATGACCAAGGAAAAAGTTAAGTACGGCGTCCATTCCGAAGCCGGAAAACTGCGCAAAGTCATGGTTTGCTCCCCGGGACTTGCCCATCAGCGGCTGACCCCGAACAACTGCGATGAACTGCTGTTCGATGATGTGCTGTGGGTGGCCCAGGCCAAGCGCGACCACTTCGACTTCGTCACCAAGATGCGCGAACGCAACATTGATGTGCTGGAAATGCACAACCTGCTGACCGACATCGTCGCCATTCCCGAAGCCCTGGACTGGATCCTGGAACGCAAGATCACCGCCAACTCGGTGGGCCTGGGCCTGATCAACGAAACCAGCTCGTGGTTGCGTAGCCTTGAGCCGCGCAAGATCGCCGAGTTCCTGATCGGCGGCGTTTCAGGCGATGACTTGCCCACCAGTTTCGGTGGCAAGGCCATCGAGATGTTCCGCGACTTCCTCGGCAACTCCAGCTTCATCCTGCCGCCGCTGCCCAACACCCAGTTCACCCGCGACACCACCTGCTGGATCTACGGAGGCGTGACCCTCAACCCGATGTATTGGCCGGCGCGCCGCCAGGAAACCTTGCTGGCCACCGCCATCTACAAATTCCACCCCGAGTTCACCAACGCCGACTTCCAGATCTGGTACGGCGACCCGGACAAGGACCATGGCAACTCCACCCTTGAGGGCGGTGATGTGATGCCAATTGGTAATGGCGTGGTGTTGATCGGCATGGGCGAACGCTCGTCGCGCCAGGCCATTGCCCAACTGGCGGTGAACCTGTTCAAGAACAAGGCCGTCGAGAAAGTGATCGTCGCCGGCCTGCCGAAATCCCGCGCGGCGATGCACCTGGACACGGTGTTCAGCTTCTGCGATCGCGACCTCGTCACGATCTTCCCGGAAGTGGTGAACCAGATCGTCGCCTTCACCCTGCGTCCCGATGAAAGCAAAGCGGGCGGCATCGACATCCGCCGTGAAGAAACCAACTTCCTCGACACCGTGGCCCAGGCCCTCAACCTCAAGGCCCTGCGTGTGGTGGAGACCGGCGGCAACAGCTTCGCCGCCGAACGCGAGCAATGGGACGACGGCAACAACGTGGTGGCCGTGGAGCCCGGCGTGGTCATCGGCTACGACCGCAATACCTACACCAATACCCTGCTGCGCAAGGCCGGCGTGGAAGTGATCACCATCAGCGCCGGCGAACTCGGCCGGGGACGGGGCGGCGGCCATTGCATGACCTGCCCGATCATCCGCGATCCGATTGACTACTAACCTGTTCACCTTAGGAGATCCAAAATGGCGTTCAATATCCATAACCGCAATCTGCTGAGCCTGGAACACCATACCCCTCGCGAATTGCGCTACCTGCTCGACCTGTCCCGCGACCTCAAGCGTGCCAAGTACACCGGCACCGAACAGCAGCATCTCAAGGGCAACAACATCGCGCTGATCTTCGAAAAGACCTCGACCCGCACCCGCTGTGCGTTCGAAGTCGCTGCCTATGACCAGGGCGCCAATGTCACCTACATCGACCCGAACTCCTCGCAGATCGGTCACAAGGAAAGCATGAAGGACACCGCCCGAGTGCTCGGGCGCATGTACGACGCCATCGAGTACCGTGGCTTCAAGCAGGAAATCGTCGAGGAGCTCGCCAAATACGCCGGTGTGCCGGTGTTCAACGGCCTCACCGACGAGTATCACCCGACGCAAATGATCGCCGACGTGCTGACCATGCGTGAGCACGCCGACAAGCCCGTCCACGAGATCAGCTACGCCTACCTCGGCGATGCGCGCAACAACATGGGCAACTCGCTGCTGCTGATCGGCGCCAAGCTGGGCATGGACGTGCGCATCTGCGCGCCAAAAGCCCTGTGGCCGGCGGACGACCTGGTGGCTCGCTGCAAACAATACGGGGAAGAAAGCGGCGCGCGCATCACCCTCACCGAAGACCCGAAAGCCGCCGTCAAGGGCGTGGACTTCATCCACACCGACGTCTGGGTGTCGATGGGCGAGCCGGTTGAAGCCTGGGCCGAACGCATCCAGCAACTGCTGCCGTATCAGGTCAATGCCGAGCTGATGAAAGCCACCGGCAACCCGCGCACCAAGTTCATGCACTGCCTGCCGGCGTTCCACAACAGCGACACCAAGATCGGCAAGCAGATTGCCGAGCAGTACCCGCACTTGAAGAACGGCATCGAAGTGACCGATGACGTGTTCGAGTCGCCGGCCTGCATCGCCTTCGAGCAAGCGGAAAACCGCATGCACACCATCAAGGCGATTCTGGTGTCGACGCTGGCTGACTTGTAAGACCAACGCCGGTCACTGTGGGAGCGAGCCTGCTCGCGAATGCGGTCTGACATTCAGCATTGATGTTGACTGACACGACGCCTTCGCGAGCAGGCTCGCTCCCACAAAGGACCGGGTTGATTGTGACTTCTCTTTTAGAAGGACTGCACCATGCGTATCGTCGTTGCTCTGGGCGGTAATGCCCTGCTCCGCCGGGGCGAACCCATGACCGCTGACAACCAGCGCGCCAACATCCGGATCGCCACCGAACAGATCGCCAAGATTCATCCCGGCAATCAACTGGTCATCGCCCACGGCAATGGCCCCCAGGTCGGCCTGCTGTCTTTGCAAGCGGCGGCCTATACCTCTGTCACCCCTTACCCGCTGGACGTGCTCGGCGCCGAAACCGAAGGCATGATCGGCTACATCATCGAACAGGAACTGGGCAACCTGCTGGACTTCGAGGTCCCCTTCGCGACCCTGTTGACCCAGGTCGAAGTCGACGCCAACGACCCGGCCTTCAAAAACCCGACCAAACCCATCGGCCCGGTCTACAGCAAGGCCGATGCGGAAAAACTCGCCGCCGAAAAAGGCTGGGCCATTGCCCCGGACGGCGACAAATACCGCCGCGTGGTCGCCAGCCCGAAACCCAAGCGCATCTTCGAAATCCGTCCGATCAAATGGCTGCTGGAAAAAAGCAGCATCGTGATCTGTGCCGGTGGTGGCGGTATTCCGACCATGTATACCTCGCCCGGCAAACTCGAAGGCGTCGAAGCGGTCATCGACAAGGACCTGTGCTCGGCGCTGCTGGCCGAACAGCTTGAAGCCGATCTGCTGGTGATCGCCACTGACGTCAACGGCGCTTTCATCGACTTTGGCAAACCCACGCAGAAAGCCATCGCCCAGGCGCATCCCGACGAAATGGAAAAACTTGGCTTCGCCGCCGGCTCCATGGGACCGAAGGTGCAGGCAGCCTGCGAATTCGCACGCCATACTGGAAAGGTCGCGGTGATCGGCTCACTCGCGGATATCGAAGCGATCGTCCAGGGCACGGCCGGCACGCGCATCAGCACGGCAACACCTGGCATTACCTACTTGTAAGGAGAGACGCCCATGGCACAGTTTGAGCCAGGTCACTTGCACATCGAGCGTCATGCGCTGACACCGGACGATGTCAGCTACAACGTGCACCTCGACTATGAAGTCAGCAAGAATGCCAAAGGTGAAAAAGGCATCCAGTTCACCATGCATGGCAGCATTCAGGGCAAGGTCATGTCAGAGCCCTTCTTTCTGCCCAAGGAGGAGGCCTACAACTTCGCCAGCAACGTGACGAAAATCGCCGAGAAGTACGGTATTCCGAAGACCCATAGTCAGATCGGCTCGACACACAAGCACTACGACCTGATGTTCGAAGACATACGCAAACAGCTGAACATGAAATCCGGCGACCCGATAGATCTCGAGAACTTCGAGTAATCCCCCCAACTGCAGGAGCGAGCATGCTCGCGATGAGCCCGAGAACGCCGCGGGGAGCCAGACTTCCCGCGTTATCGTTGACGACCATCGCGAGCAAGCTCGCTCCTACATTGGATTGATGCAGTCCCCGAAATCCGCGCAGGATTTCACCATTAGCCCGCCCCAAGGCATACTTGCCACCCTCCGCACTGCAGAACCCGAAACCGCCCCATGCGTATCCACGTCAGCTTCATCGACCGCGTCGGTATCACCCAGGAAGTCCTGGCCCTGCTCGGCGGGCGCAATCTGAACCTGGATGCGGTGGAAATGGTCCCGCCCAATGTCTACATCGACGCCCCGACCCTGAGCCCGCAAGTCCTCGAGGAACTGCGTGATGCCCTGTTCAGCGTGCGCGGCGTGCAAGCGGTGACGGTGGTCGACATCCTGCCCGGCCAGCGCCGGCACTTGCAGCTCGACGCATTGCTTGCCGCCATGACCGATCCGGTGCTGGCGCTGGACAGCGACGGCAAGGTGCTGCTGGCCAACCCGGCCTTGATCGCCCTGTACGGCCGCGAACCCGACGGCGAAAGCGTGGCCGAGCTGTTTGCCGACCCGGCCTTGCTCGACGCCCTGCTCGAACACGGCTTTCGCCTGCCGCTGCGGGAAATCACCGTCAACGGCCAGACCTTGTTGCTCGACGCCACACCGATCACCGATGCCGGCGCCCTGCTGACCCTGTACCAACCGAACCGCATCGGCGAGCGTCTGTCCGCGCTGCACCATGACCATGCCGAAGGTTTCGATGCATTGCTCGGCGAGTCCCCGGTGATCCGCACCCTCAAGGCGCGCGCCCAGCGGGTGGCGGCCCTTGATGCGCCGCTGCTGATCCAGGGCGAAACCGGCACCGGCAAGGAGCTGGTGGCCCGTGCCTGCCACGCCATCAGCGCCCGGCACAGCGCACCGTTTCTGGCATTGAACTGCGCGGCATTACCGGAGAACCTCGCCGAAAGTGAACTGTTCGGCTACGCCCCCGGCGCATTCACCGGCGCGCAACGAGGTGGCAAGCCCGGGCTGATGGAACTGGCCAACCAGGGCACGGTGTTTCTCGATGAGATCGGCGAGATGTCGCCGTATCTGCAGGCCAAATTGCTGCGTTTCCTCAACGACGGCAGTTTCCGCCGGGTCGGCGGTGATCGCGAGGTCAAGGTCAACGTACGGATTCTCAGCGCGACCCACCGCGACCTGGAAAAAATGGTCAGCGAAGGCCTGTTCCGCGAAGACCTGTTCTATCGCCTCAACGTCCTCAACGTTGAAGTGCCGCCGTTACGCGAACGCGGCCAGGACATTCTGCTGCTGGCCCGCTACTTCATGCAGCAGGCTTGCGCGCAGATCCAGCGCCCGATCTGTCGCCTGGCGCCGGGCACTTACCCGGCGCTGCTGGGCAATCGCTGGCCGGGCAACGTGCGGCAATTGCAGAACGTGATCTTCCGTGCCGCGGCGATCTGCGAAAGCAGCCTGGTGGACATTGGCGACCTCGACATCGCCGGTACCTCGGTGGCCCGTCAGAGCGACCATGACGTCGACAGCCTGGAGCAGGCCATGGACGAATTCGAGAAAACCCTGCTGGAAAAGCTCTACGTCAGCTATCCCTCGACCCGGCAACTCGCGACCCGCCTGCAAACCTCCCATACGGCGATTGCCCATCGGTTGCGCAAGTACGGGATTCCGGGCAAGGCTTGAGCCCTAACCCCGAACAACTGTGGGAGCGAGCCTGCTCGCGAATACGGTGGGTCAGTCACTTCAATATTGCCTGACACTACGCCTTCGCGAGCAGGCTCGCTCCCACAGGGTTAGCGGCCAATCTGAAAACCGCGCCAAAAACGACCTCCACCTGTACTGAAAGCGCTACAGCGGAACGATATCGCTACACCCCTCTCCGATCACGGCTGTGCAAGGCTTTGATCCACCTCGGCTTTTATCCTTGACATACGCCGTATCGATTTCGCTACAGCGATTGAATTTCAGCCTGCGTCAAAACCCGCTAAATCATTGATTAAGAACGACAAAAACAACGTTGGCCGCGTTCTTGCTATGTAGTCCTCCATAACCAGGGCATCGCCCAAGCATTCAATCGCGTCCACCAGACGAGTCTGGCCCCTTAGGAGTTTCCATGAGCGAGTTGCGTTTTACTGAAGATCACGAATGGCTGCGCACCGAAGCTGACGGCAGCGTCACGGTCGGCATTACCGCTTTCGCCCAGAACGCCCTGGGCGACGTGGTTTTCGTTCAATTGCCTGAGCTGCAGTCCTACGACAAAGGCGCCGAAGCCGCCACCGTGGAATCGGTAAAGGCCGCCAGCGGCGTGTACATGCCGCTGGACGGCGAAGTGCTGGAAGTGAACCCGGCACTCGACAGCAGCCCGGAACTGGTCAACGAAGATCCGCTGGGTGAAGGCTGGTTCTTCCGCTTCAAACCAAGCGACGCCGCCGCCGTCGGCCAACTGCTCGATCAGGACGCCTACGACCGCCTGATCAAAGCCCAAGCCGAAGCCTGAGGAGCACTGACATGACTCAAATCAATCTGACTACTGCCAACGAATTCATCGCCCGTCACATCGGCCCGCGCGCCGGTGACGAGCAAGCGATGCTCAACAGCCTCGGTTTCGACTCCCTGGAAGCCCTGAGCGCCAGCGTGATTCCCGACAGCATCAAGGGCACCAGCGTCCTCGGCCTGGAAGACGGCCTGAGCGAAGCCGATGCCCTGGCCTTGATCAAGTCCATTGCAACTAAAAACCAGCTGTTCAAGACCTACATCGGCCAGGGTTACTACGGCACCCACACGCCGTCGCCGATCCTGCGCAACCTGCTGGAAAACCCGGCCTGGTACACCGCCTACACCCCGTACCAGCCAGAAATTTCCCAGGGCCGTCTCGAAGCGCTGCTGAACTTCCAGACCCTGATCAGCGACCTCACCGGCCTGCCGATCGCCAACGCCTCCCTGCTCGACGAAGCCACCGCCGCTGCCGAAGCCATGACCTTCTGCAAACGCCTGAGCAAGAACAAAAGCAGCCACGCTTTCTTCGCCTCCGTGCATTGCCACCCGCAGACCCTCGACGTACTGCGCACCCGTGCCGAGCCTCTGGGCATCGACGTGGTGGTGGGTGACGAGCGTGAACTGAGCGACGTGACGCCGTTCTTCGGCGCCCTGCTGCAATATCCGGCGAGCAACGGTGACGTGTTCGATTACCGCGAGCTGACCGAGCGCTTCCATGCCGCCAACGCCCTCGTTGCCGTGGCAGCCGACCTGCTGGCCCTGACCGTGCTGGCCGCGCCGGGCGAATTCGGTGCCGACGTGGCCATCGGCAGCGCACAACGCTTCGGCGTACCGCTGGGCTTCGGTGGCCCGCACGCGGCGTACTTCTCCACCAAGGACGCCTTCAAGCGTGACATGCCGGGCCGCCTGGTCGGTGTTTCGGTAGACCGTTTCGGCAACCCGGCCCTGCGCCTGGCCATGCAAACCCGCGAGCAACACATCCGTCGCGAGAAAGCCACCAGCAACATCTGCACCGCGCAAGTACTGCTGGCCAACATCGCCAGCATGTATGCCGTGTACCACGGTCCAAAAGGCCTGACGCAAATCGCCAATCGCGTGCATCACCTGACTGCAATCCTGGCAAAAGGCTTGAGCGCACTGGGTCTGAACGTCGAGCAAGCAAGCTTCTTCGACACCCTGACCGTGAAGACCGGCGCTCAAACAGCCGCCCTGCACGACAAGGCACACGCCCAGCGCATCAACCTGCGCGTGGTCGATGGCGAACGCCTGGGCCTGTCCCTGGACGAAACCACCACTCAGGCCGACGTTGAAACCCTGTGGAGCCTGCTGTCCGACGGCAAGGCCCTGCCGGACTTCGCCGCCCTCGCCGCCTCGGTGCAGAGCACCATCCCGGCCGCGCTGGTGCGTCAGTCGCCGATCCTCAGCCACCCGGTGTTCAACCGCTATCACTCGGAAACCGAGCTGATGCGTTACCTGCGCAAACTGGCGGACAAGGACCTGGCGCTGGACCGCACCATGATCCCGCTGGGTTCGTGCACCATGAAACTCAACGCCGCCAGCGAAATGATCCCGGTGACCTGGGCCGAGTTCGGCGCCCTGCACCCGTTCGCCCCGGCCGCGCAAAGCGCCGGTTATCAGCAGTTGACCGACGAACTGGAAGCCATGCTTTGCGCTGCAACCGGCTATGACTCGGTGTCCTTGCAACCAAACGCCGGTTCTCAGGGTGAATACGCCGGTCTCCTGGCGATTCGTGCCTACCACCAGAGCCGTGGCGAAGACCGTCGCGACATCTGCCTGATCCCGTCGTCGGCCCACGGCACCAACCCGGCCACCGCACAAATGGCCGGCATGCGTGTGGTCGTCACTGCGTGCGATGCCCGTGGCAACGTCGACATCGAAGACCTGCGCGCCAAGGCCATCGAGCACCGCGAACACCTCGCTGCGCTGATGATCACCTACCCGTCGACCCACGGCGTGTTCGAAGAAGGCATCCGCGAAATCTGCGGCATCATCCATGACAACGGCGGCCAGGTGTACATCGACGGCGCCAACATGAACGCCATGGTCGGCCTCTGCGCACCGGGCAAGTTCGGCGGCGACGTTTCGCACCTGAACCTGCACAAGACCTTCTGCATTCCGCACGGCGGTGGCGGCCCGGGTGTCGGCCCGATCGGCGTGAAATCGCACCTGGCGCCATTCCTGCCGGGCCACGCACAGATGGAGCGCAAGGAAGGCGCCGTTTGCGCGGCACCGTTCGGCAGCGCAAGCATTCTGCCGATCACCTGGATGTACATTCGCATGATGGGTGGCGCGGGTCTCAAGCGTGCATCGCAGTTGGCGATCCTCAATGCCAACTACATCTCCCGTCGCCTCGAAGAGCACTACCCAGTGCTGTACACCGGCAGCAACGGCCTGGTGGCGCACGAGTGCATCCTCGACCTGCGTCCGCTCAAAGACAGCAGCGGCATCAGCGTCGATGACGTCGCCAAGCGCTTGATCGACTTCGGCTTCCATGCGCCGACCATGTCGTTCCCGGTAGCCGGCACGCTGATGATCGAGCCGACCGAAAGCGAATCCAAGGAAGAACTGGACCGCTTCTGCGACGCCATGATCCGCATCCGCGAAGAAATCCGCGCAGTGGAAAACGGCACCCTGGACAAGGACGACAACCCGCTGAAAAACGCTCCGCACACCGCCAAGGAACTGGTCGGTGAATGGTCGCACCCGTACAGCCGTGAGCAAGCGGTTTACCCGGTTGCGTCGCTGATCGAAGGCAAGTACTGGCCACCGGTCGGTCGCGTCGACAACGTGTTTGGCGACCGCAACCTGGTCTGCGCCTGCCCGTCGATCGAAAGCTACGCTTAAACGAATGAGGGGGCGGATTCGTCCGCCCCCCCAATCTCAAGAATTCCACAGCCCCCTGTGGGAGCGAGCCTGCTCGCGATGACGGACTGACAGCCAACTTGTGTGTCGACTGAACGACCGCTATCGCGAGCAGGCTCGCTCCCACAGTGGACTGCCCCCAAGTCTCGGATTCCGTGAATTCCTATAACAAGAAACCGGAGAACCACCATGTCGTTAAGCGTGTTCGACCTGTTCAAGATTGGCATCGGCCCCTCCAGCTCCCACACCGTCGGCCCGATGCGCGCCGCTGCGCGTTTCGTCGAAGGTTTGCGTCGTGAAGGGCTGCTGACGGCCACCACCTGCGTCAAAGTCGAGCTCTACGGCTCGCTCGGTGCCACCGGCAAGGGCCACGGCAGCGACAAGGCGGTATTGCTCGGCCTGGAAGGCGAGCATCCGGACACCGTGGACACTGAAACCGTCGCCGCCCGTCTGCAAGACATTCGCGGTAGCGGTCGCTTGAACCTGCTCGGCGAACACAGCATTGCGTTCAACGAGAAAGAACACCTGGCGATGATTCGCAAACCGTTGCCCTATCACCCCAACGGCATGATTTTTCGCGCCTTCGACGCCGCCGGCCTGCAAGTCCGCAGCCGCGAGTACTACTCGGTCGGCGGCGGCTTTGTGGTTGACGAGGACGCCGCCGGCGCCGACCGCATCGTCGAAGACGCCACGCCCCTGACCTTCCCGTTCAAAAGTGCCAAGGATCTTCTCGGTCATTGCGTCAAGTACGGGCTGTCCATCAGCCAGGTGATGCTGACCAACGAAAGCGCCTGGCGACCGGAAGCGGAAACCCGCGCCGGCCTGCTGAACATCTGGCAAGTGATGCAGGACTGCGTGGCCGCCGGTTGCCGCAATGAAGGCATCCTGCCCGGCGGGCTGAAGGTCAAACGCCGCGCCGCCGCGCTGCATCGGCAATTGTGCAAGAACCCGGAATCGTCTTTGCGCGATCCGCTGTCGGTGCTCGACTGGGTCAACCTCTACGCCCTGGCGGTCAACGAAGAAAACGCCAATGGCGGGCGCGTCGTGACGGCGCCCACCAATGGTGCGGCGGGGATCATTCCGGCAGTGTTGCACTACTACATGCGCTTTATCCCCGGAGCGAATGACGACGGCGTGGTGCGCTTTCTGCTCACTGCCGCCGCCATCGGCATTCTGTACAAGGAAAACGCCTCGATTTCCGGCGCCGAGGTCGGCTGCCAGGGTGAAGTCGGCGTTGCCTGCTCGATGGCCGCCGGTGCCTTGTGCGAAGTGCTGGGTGGCAGCGTGCAACAAGTGGAGAACGCCGCGGAAATCGGCATGGAACACAACCTCGGGCTGACCTGCGACCCGATTGGCGGGCTAGTGCAAGTGCCTTGCATCGAGCGCAACGCCATGGGCTCGGTCAAGGCCATCAATGCCGTGCGCATGGCCATGCGCGGCGACGGGCAACACTTCGTCTCCCTCGACAAGGTCATCCGCACCATGCGCCAGACCGGCGCAGACATGAAAAGCAAATACAAGGAAACCGCCCGTGGCGGTTTGGCGGTCAACATTATCGAGTGCTGATGTGCGCTCATCTGCACCCTTCTTCAGGAGCTGAATATGTCCACCGAACAACTGTTGAAAACCCCGCTGCACGCACTGCACATCGAACTTGGCGCGCGCATGGTGCCGTTCGCCGGCTACGACATGCCCGTGCAATATCCGCTGGGCGTGATGAAAGAACACCAGCACACCCGCGACCAGGCCGGGCTGTTCGACGTCTCGCACATGGGCCAGATCCGCCTGACCGGCGCCAATGCCGCCAAGGCCCTGGAAACCCTGGTGCCAGTGGACATCATCGACCTGCCGGTGGGCATGCAGCGTTACGCGATGTTCACCAATGAGACCGGCGGCATTCTCGACGACCTGATGGTCGCCAACCTGGGCAACGACGAGCTGTTCCTGGTGGTCAACGCCGCCTGCAAGGATCAGGACCTGGCACACCTGCGCCAGCACATTGGCGACCAGTGCACGATCGAGCCGTTGTTCGAAGAGCGCGCCCTGCTCGCCCTGCAAGGCCCGGCCGCAGTCACTGTACTGGCGCGTCTGGCCCCCGAAGTGGCAAAAATGACCTTCATGCAGTTCGCCCGCGTGAAGCTGCTGGGTGTGGACTGCTTTGTCAGCCGCTCGGGTTACACCGGTGAAGACGGTTACGAAATTTCCGTTCCTGCCGCCAATGCCGAAGCCCTGGCTCGCGCACTGCTGGCTGAAGCGGAAGTGGCTGCCATCGGCCTTGGCGCCCGCGACTCGCTGCGCCTGGAAGCGGGTTTGTGCCTGTACGGCCATGACATGAACACCGACACCACCCCGATCGAAGCAAGCCTGCTGTGGGCCATCTCCAAGCCACGTCGTGCCGATGGCGCTCGTGCCGGCGGCTTCCCGGGTGCCGAAAGCGTATTCGCCCAGCAACAGGCAGGTGTCAGCCGCAAGCGCGTCGGCCTGTTACCGCAAGAGCGCACGCCAGTGCGTGAAGGCGCAGAGATCGTCAACGAAGCCGGCGACATCATCGGTAGCGTCTGCAGCGGCGGTTTCGGGCCGACACTGGGCGGGCCGCTGGCCATGGGTTATGTCGACAGCGCTTACATCGCACTGGACACCCCCGTCTGGGCGATCGTTCGAGGGAAAAAGGTGCCTTTGCTTGTAAGCAAAATGCCATTCGTTCCACAACGCTACTATCGTGGCTGATTGAATGTTCCTATAAGTAACGCGGTTGCGTTAACAGCGCACTAATGTGTAACGCAACCGCCATAAAATAGTGCATTGTTTGACTCTAAGCTTCGATTATGAACTTTGCTTATAACGATCGAAAGCATTTGAACAACGTTAGCGTATAAGGCGCCACTAGTGGCCTGACTTTGCCATCAACCTGAGGAAATACGGGGCCTTCACAGGGCTTGTTTTTTCTCCCGTAGTTGGCGTAGAGTTTGTTCACTGTGTTTGCATGGGTCGCTTGGAATCGTGACCTGGGCAGTAGCCTACAAGTTAGCTACATCCCGTTCGACGCCTTCTTACTCTCCTGCAACCAGCCCCAGTACTCTTTCATGAGAAAGAGACTGTCATTAATTTTTTGCGTCAAAGGAAATAAGAAATGTCCCAACGTCAGAGCGGTACCGTCAAGTGGTTTAACGACGAGAAAGGTTTTGGTTTTATCACTCCAGAAAGCGGTCCGGATCTGTTCGTGCATTTCCGCGCTATTCAGGGCAACGGTTTCAAGAGCCTGAAAGAAGGCCAGAAAGTGACCTTCATCGCCGTGCAGGGCCAGAAAGGCATGCAGGCTGACGAAGTACAAGCAGAAGCCTAATCTTCTGTAACGAAAAAGCCCCTGATGCTGACATCAGGGGCTTTTTTGTGCGCGTAAATCCGTAAAATGGCTTCTTTTTCGCCGAGAGCCTGTCATGTCGAAACACCTGCTTACTCCCCAGGGCGACTTTCCTGCCGCTGGCCTGGGTCGTCGTCTGGCAGCCATGTTCTATGACTTCCTGCTGTGCACCGCCCTGCTGATCGTCACCAGCGGCATTTACAAGATGATCCAGATGGCGATCATCGGCGAAGAAAGGATGCGTGCCCTGACCGAAGCGGGTGCGCTGGACGGCGACCCCCTGCTCTCCACAATCCTGTTGTTCGTACTGTTCGGCTTTTTCGCCAAATTCTGGACCTGGTCCGGTCAGACCCTGGGCATGCAGGTGTGGTGTATCCGGGTGCAGAATGCCGACGGCTCGTCCATCAGCCTGTGGCAGGCGCTGCTGCGCTTTGTCGTGTCGATCGCTTCACTGCTGTGTGTTGGCCTGGGTTTTTTCTGGTCGCTGTTCGACAAGCAGAAACGCAGCTGGCATGACATGTATTCCAATACCGAACTGGTGCGGATTCCGAAGAAGACCAAAAATAGTCCCTGAACACACAAATCAATGTGGGAGCGAGCCTGCTCGCGAAGCGGTGTATCAGCAACGTTTATGTTGGCTGGCACTCCCTCTTCGCGAGCAGGCTCGCTCCCACAGGTTTTTTGCGATCTGACGGCTATTAAGCGTTACCGGCCAGCTTCATCCGCGCAGCCTGAGTGAAATCAAGCATGCGCTTGAGCGGTCGAATTGCCTGCGGAATCAGCGCCGGATCGACAAAGATCTCGTTCGCCCCTTCTTTCAACGCCTTCAGCGTGCGCTCAAGGGTGTTCATGGCCATCCACGGGCAATGCGCACAACTGCGGCATGCCGCGCCGTTACCTGCCGTCGGGGCTTCGATAAAGACCTTGTCCGGGCACAGCTGCTGCATCTTGTAGAAGATGCCGCGATCGGTCGCAACGATCAGCGTCTTGTTCGGCAGGCTCTGTGCCGCCGCGATCAACTGACTGGTGGAGCCCACGGCATCGGCCAACTCGATCACCGATGTCGGCGACTCAGGGTGCACCAGAATCGCCGCATCCGGGTACAGCGCCTTCATGTCTTCAAGCTGCTTGGACTTGAACTCTTCGTGAACGATGCAGGCACCGTCCCACAGCAGCATGTCGGCACCGGTCTGGCGCTGGATATAGGTACCCAGATGTTTGTCCGGGCCCCAGATGATGGTCTCGCCGTTATCCATCAGGCTTTCGACGATTTCCAGCGCACAACTTGAAGTCACAACCCAATCCGCTCGGGCTTTTACCGCAGCGGAAGTGTTGGCGTACACCACCACCGTGCGCTCCGGGTGCTGATCGCAGAACGCGGAAAACTCGTCCACCGGGCACCCCAGGTCGAGCGAGCAGGTCGCTTCGAGCGTCGGCATCAGTACGCGCTTTTCCGGGTTGAGGATCTTGGCGGTCTCGCCCATGAACTTCACGCCGGCGACGACTACGGTTTTGGCTGGATGTGCGTTGCCGAAGCGGGCCATCTCCAGCGAGTCGGAGACACAGCCGCCCGTCTCTTCGGCCAGCGCCTGAATGACAGGATCACAATAGAAGTGGGCCACCAGCACCGCGTCCTGAGCCTTGAGCTCGGCAGCGATGGCAGCACGGTAATAAGCCTCTTCATCGGCGGTCAGCGGCTTGGGCTGCTTCGCGTCGAGGTGGGCTTGAACCAGAAGGCGTTCGGAAATTTGCGTCATGTTCGCAAGACCTGCAGGCGCATTCGCGCGAAAGTCGAGTATACACCCGGCTCCGGACCCTTCGGGGTACCGCCGGGAAAGTGGGTATTCATCAGGCACGGACAGCGTTGAAGCTGCGCAAGGCTACAGAATATCCGACGGATGCAAAAGATGATTCTGACCAGGGTGATGAATAGACGCGCCCTGATACAAGGCCTATGACCTTGATCCTTCAGGAAAAACATTTTCCGTTGCAGTTACCGCACAAAACCTGAATGGCTTTGCCACTAACCTGTGCAAGGGCGGATAGAAGTGTGACACCGGCCAAAGGAAACCGCCTAACCGAAACTGGAACAACCAAAGGACTGAACACATGTCGCTCCAACGCCCGATCAAATTCATGATCGCCTCAATCTTGCTGCTCACAGCATGGCTGATGTCTTCAACGCTCGTCCTGGCGGACACTGACCTGAATCCAGCCTCGACAACCCGGCACTGTGAAACCCCACCTCTCTGCGAGCGCCTGATCCAGGCAGGCAACAGCACCTGGTCGTATTACGAAAGCGAGCGACAGGGGCCAACGGTGATCCTGATCCATGGTTTTTCATCAAGCAAGCAAGCCTGGTTCGAACCTGGCAAGGCTTTGAGTTCGCGTTTACACGTCATCATCCCCGACCTCCCGGGCTGGGGAGCCTCCACTGACAATGAACATTCCAACTACGACATCGAGTCGCAAGCGACCCGGCTCCATGAGTTTATCCTGGCGCTCGACGCCGAGAACATCACCCTCATCGGACATTCAATGGGTGGAGCCATCGCCGGCGTGTATGCAGCCGATCAACCGCAGCGCGTCAGTCGGCTGGTATTGGTAGGCGCGCTGGGGCTGAGCTTCGAAGACAATGATTTCATGCGGGAGTTGAATGCTGGAGGCAATCCATTTATCTACGATGATCGCGCAGGCGTCGAACGCACTGCTCGCCTCGTCTATCTGAACCCTCCTCAGATGTCTGACCGGCAAGTGCAGGATGCAATCCTTGCCAACCGCGCACAGCGAGCGTTTATCGAATCCACCCTGGCGCAGATTCGCCCCTCCTCGCAATGGCTCGCCCTCGACCATCGGCTGACAAAATTGAACATGCCGGTACTCGGCATCTGGTGTCGCGAAGATAAAGTGATTGATGTCTCGGCGCTGGACACGTTGCGCAACGGTCTTCCTGCCAACTCAGCGAACGACTCGGTCATCCTTGACGGGTGCAACCACCTGCCAATGATCGAACGCCCCGCAGAGACGCTTCAAGCACTGGGCGCCTTCATCGCAATGAGTGACTAGCCCAATGCAGCGGTGGCACGGCACTTTCTTGCGGGCAAAAAAAAATCCGGAAATCCTCACTTGCGTGGGCCTTCCAGACTTTTAAAACAGCTAAAAATGGTGGGTCGTGTGGGATTCGAACCTACGACCAATTGGTTAAAAGCCAACTGCTCTACCAACTGAGCTAACGACCCGCTGTGTGGTGGCGCGTATAATACTGATTTTTAAGGACTATTCAACACCTATTTTGAAATAAATCAAAAATAAGGTGTTGGATCGCTGATTCCGGCCGCGGCAAAGCCTTCTGCACGCAGTCGGCAGCTGTCGCACTTGCCACACGCACGGCCATCATCGTCTGCCTGATAGCAGGAAACGGTCAGCCCGTAGTTCACGCCAAGCTTCACACCTGCCTGGACGATCTGCGCCTTGCTGAGGTTTTGCAGCGGTGCCTGGATCCGGAAGCCATTGCCTTCCACGCCGGCTTTGGTTGCCAGGTTGGCCATGCGCTCGAACGACTCGATGAACTCGGGACGGCAGTCCGGGTAACCGGAGTAATCCACCGCGTTGACGCCGATGAAGATGTCCCGGGCACCGAGCACTTCCGCCCAGCCCAGGGCCAGGGACAGGAACACCGTGTTACGTGCAGGCACGTAAGTCACCGGAATGCCCTCACCCAACTCCTCCGGAATATCGATGCTGGTGTCGGTCAGCGCCGAGCCGCCCATGCCGTTCAGGTTCAGACCGATCACCTTGTGCTCGACCACACCCAGGTCCCGGGCCACGCGTTCGGCGGCGTGCAGTTCGGCGTGAGACCGCTGACCGTAGTCGAAGCTCATGGTGTAGCAGCTGTAGCCTTCGGCGCGCGCCATGGCCACGACGGTCGCCGAGTCCAGGCCACCGGACAGCAGGATGACCGCGCGTTTTTCAGGAGTGTTCAGTTGTTCAGTCATTTCAGCGCCCTGGCTCGTCATTCCATAGATATTTATGCAGCTGCAATTGCAAACGCACTGGCAGGTTGTCCGCCACCACCCAGTCCGCCAGATCCCGAGCATTGAGATCATGGTGGCTTGGCGAGAACAGGACTTCACCGGCACGCTGGTCCAGACCGTACTGGATCAGCTTGGAAACGGACCAGTCATAGTCCTCCCGCGAGCAGATGACAAACTTCACCTGATCGTTGGGCGTGAGCAGCTCAATGTTTTCGTAGCGATTGCGGTGCGCTTCCTTCGAACCCGGGGTTTTCAGGTCGACAACGCGACTGACCCGGGAATCTACCGCCGAGATATCAATAGAGCCACTGGTTTCCAGCGACACTTCGTAACCGGCGTCACACAAGCGCTTGAGCAAGGGAATGGCGTTGGGTTGCGCCAGGGGCTCGCCGCCCGTGACGCAGACGTATCGTGGACGGAAACCGGCGACCTGCTCGAGGATGTCGTCGAGCGTGCGTATGGTTCCGCCTGTGAACGCGTAGGCGCTGTCGCAGTATTGGCAACGCAACGGGCAACCGGTCAGGCGCACAAAAACAGTGGGCAGGCCGGCAGTCCGAGTTTCACCCTGCAACGAGTAGAAAACTTCGGTGATTCTCAATGTGTCTTGCATAGTCGCCACGGGCGTAACAGCTAAACAGGCTGTCCGCCTCCGTCAGGCACTTCAAGGAACCCCGACAATGCGCAGATCCCAAAAAGCGTGTTTCAGAAAAAGGGGATGAATTCTAACGAAAAAACCCGCGACAAGCGCGGGTTTCTTCAAAACGGGTCAGGCAGCCTTACATTTTCTGCAGATCGCGCTGGGCCAACTGGGCCGCGGACGTGCCCGGATACTGGGACACCACCTGCTGCAGAATGCCTTTGACCCGGTCGGTGTGACCCAGGCGACGCTCTACATCAGCGAGCTTGTACAGCGAGTCTGGCACTTTGGCGTGCTTGGGATACAACTGCGAAACCTTGGCAAACGCTTGACCGGCACCTTGCAGATCGCCTTTGGCCAGGTTCACTTCGCCCAACCAGTATTGGGCATTGCCCGCGTACTGACTGTTCGGGTATTTGCGCAGGAACGCCGAGAAAGCCTGGCTGGCCTTGTCGAAGTCCTTGGCCTTGATCAGGTCGAAGGCAGCATCGTAATAGAGCTTTTCCTTCGCCGGATCTGCCGGCTCGCTACCCGCGGCAGGTGCTTGAGCGGCGGCTGCAGCGGCTGCGCCTGCTGCCGCACCTGCGGCTGCACCGGGGGTGTTCACATCACCACCGGCGGAAGAATGTTCAGGAGTCGCGGCTGGTGCAATGCCGGTTCCTATGCGCCGATCAAGATCCTGGTATCGCTCCAGGTTTTCCTGCTTCATGCGCGCTATATCGTTTTGCAGAACTTCAATCGCACCTTGCTGGCGCTCGATCTGTTGCTGCATTGATTGCAGTTGGTTGAACAGCTCGCCCTGTGCCGAGACAGGGGTCGAAACCCCTCCCCCGGCATAGGCGCCGTTCGTACCGTAACCTGCAGGCGGATAACTGCTCCCGCTATTGTTATAACCGGAGTTGTCATCGACCACAGGAACCGCAGCCCACACCGCAAGCGGCGCGAGGCTGAGAGCCAGAACAGTTACAGCACGACGGCACGTTCGCATGACGAATTACTTACGCAGTTCGACGCGACGGTTTTGAGCCCAGGACTGCTCGTCGTTGCCGGTAGCAACTGGACGCTCTTCGCCGTAGGAAACCAGTTCCAGCTGAGCTGGGGAAACACCTTGCAGTACCAGGTAACGCTGAACGGCTTTCGCACGACGCTCGCCCAGTGCCATGTTGTACTCACGAGTACCACGTTCGTCGGTGTTGCCTTCCAGAACAACGCGAGCGCCGTTTGCTTTCAGGTCTTTGGCGTGAACGTCCAGAGCGCGCATGGCTTCTGGCTTCAGGTCCGAGCTGTCGTATTCGAAGTAGAAAGTGGTGATTGCGCGCAGAGCAGCTTCTTCGCTCAGGGAGCCGTCAACTGCACCAGTGTTTGCGCCATAACCAGCGTTTGGATCTACCGCGCCTTCACCGGCATTGTCGCCGCCTTTGGACGAGCAACCTACAGCTACAGCCATGGCCAGTGCCAGCGCAGCAAATTTACCAAACTTCAGCATTTCCATCGTGAAACTCCTAATGAACCCCAGTGTGTTAAGTACAACGTATAGCGCCGCGTCAGTTCAGGTAAGGGGACCAGGAAGGTTCTCTGACTTCGCCTTGTGCGGTAGGAAGCGGGAGCCTTACGCGTCCATTGATGGACACGAGCATCAAGACTCCCCGGCCCTGCTGGCGGGTGGCGTAGATTACCATGGTGCCGTTGGGCGCGACAGTAGGCGACTCGTCCAGAGTGCTATCAGTGAGGATTTTTACACTACCGCGTTGCAAATCCTGGGCCGCCACCTTGAAATTGGTGAAGCCATCCTGACGGTGAATCATGACAAGCGTCTTTTCATCAGCCGACAATTTAGGGTTGGCGTTGTAGTTGCCGACGAAAGTCACACGTTCGGCACCGCCACCACCCGCGCTGGTCTTGTAGATCTGCGGTTTGCCGCCACGGTCGGAAGTGAAGTAGATGGTCGAGCCATCCTTGCCCCAGAACGGTTCGGTGTTGATGCCAGGACCGTTGGTGACGCGGGAGATCTGACGCGAGCCCAGGTTCATCACATAGATGTCCGGGTTGCCGTCTTTCGACAGCACGAACGCCAGGCGATTGCCATCCGGCGACCAGGCTGGTGCACCGTTCAGGCCTTCGAAGTTGGTGATCTGCTCACGGCGACCGGTGTCGATGTTCTGCATGAAGATCCGCGGACGCTTCTGCTCGAAGGAGACATAGGCGATGCGCTTGCCATCCGGTGCGAAACGCGGCGACAGGATCGGCTCGCGCGATTGCAGCAGGGTCACGGCGCGGGCACCGTCGTAGTCCGAACGTTGCAGGGTGTAGCGAGTATTGTTCTCGGAGAAACGCTCGGCCGTCACGTACAGCAGGCGAGTCGAGAAGGCACCCTTGATACCCGTGAGTTTTTCGAACGACTGGTCGGAGATGTAGTGCGCCATGTCGCGCAACTGATCGACGCCGCCCGACACGCTGCCGGTCAGCACTTGCTGCTCGGTGGCCACGTTGAACAGTGCGTATTGCACCTGCAGGCGACCGCCCGCCGGAACGATGCTGCCGACCATGACGTATTGGGCGCCCAGTGCCTTGAAGTCACGGAAGATGATCTCGCTGGCCTGGCTAGGCTGGCTGATCATGTTCTGCTTTGGGATCGGCGAGTAGTAACCCGAGTTGCGCAGGTCGTTACCGATGATTTCGGCCATGTCATCCGGCAGCACGCTGCCGCCCTGGAAGCCGAACGGCACAACGGCGATCGGGGTCGCCCGATCGCTGCCGCTGGTAACCAGAATGTTTTTCTCATCTGCCATCGCGATCCCTGCCATGCAGCAGATAACGACCAGCATTCCTCGTAGAAGGTTTCTCACAAGGCTAGATCCTCAGGTGTGAATGTCATCTTGAATGAACGATACGGAGCGAAATCACTCGGCTTCATTCCCTGCATTTCTGTCAAACGTCCAATATTCTTCACCGCCGCTACAGCCGAGGCGTCAAACGGACCATCACCACTGGACTTGGCCACACTGACCGAAGTCACCGTACCGTCCGGCAACATGCCGATTTGCAACACGACCGTCATGCCTTTGCGTGCCGAAGGTGGACGAGCCCAGCCTTCTGCTGCACGAGCACGAATCAGGTCATCGAAACTGCCGGCGACTTCGTCACCCTGCTCATCGGCCAAGGCCTGCTGACGCTGCGGCGTGTCGGAAAGCAAATCTGCCAGGGCCTGAGCCTTTTTGTCTTCGGCGGATTTACGCGCCGCATCCTGCGATTTCTTCTTCGCAGCATCTGCAGCAGCTTTCTTCTTCGCTTCCTCGGCGACTTTCTTCTTCGCCTCTTCAGCTTCAGCTTTCTTCTTGGCGTCTTCCGCGGCTTTCTTCTTCGCGTCTTCGACGATCTTTTTCTTGGCTTCTTCAGCGGCCGCTTTCTTGGCCTCTTCTTCAGCAGCCTTCTTGGCTTCTTCTTCCGCTTTCTTCTTGGCTATATCAGCCAATTGTTTCTCTTCTGCCTTCTTGGCTTCCGCGGCTTTCTTCGCGTCGTCGGTTTTCTTGGCTTCATCAGCCTTTTTCGCCTCGTCCGCTTTCTTGGCTTCGTCGGCCTTCTTGGCTTCTTCGGCCTTTTGAGCTGCCTCTTCTTTCTTTTGTTCCGCAGCCTTCACCGCTTCCTGCTCGACCTTTTTCTGTTCCATCTGCTCGACTTCGGTCTGACGCGCAGCGGATTTCTGCGCTTCACCGGCAATCTTCTGATTGGTCTGGGTGGTCGCCCGACTTTTCGATTTCAGCTGGTACAAGGTCGCCTGGACAATCGGCTTGGCCGGCGGCAGCTCCGGGGTAAAGGCAAAACTGACGAACAGCATGCCGAACACCAGCACGTGCAAGCCAATCGCCCAGACACTAGGCCAGAAGTAGCTTTCCGAGGCGGACGGCTCTCGCTGTTGCTGCATCAGGGCGCCTCGGTAATCAAGCCAACATTACCGACCCCGGCTTTCTGCAACCCGCCCATGGCCCCCATGACGGAGCCGTAATCGACGGATTTGTCACCGCGAATGAAGACTTGGGTGTGTTTGCCGTTTTCATTGCCGACGCGAATGATCTTGGTCACGGCGTCGGTCATCTGCGGCAACGTCATGGCCCGGTCCTGCTGCTTGTCTGTGTCGACTTCGCTGCCAAGGTTCCAGTAGTAGGTCTTGTCGGATTTGATGGAAATGGTCAGGACCTGGGTGTTGTTGTCCTGCGGCAAGGCTTCGCTGGAAACCTTGGGCAGATCAACTTTCACGCCCTGATTGAGCATCGGCGCGGTCACCATGAAGATGACCAGCAGCACCAACATCACGTCGATGTAAGGCACCACGTTCATCTCGGCGACCGGCTTGCGCTTTTTGCGAGCTCGAGCGATTAAAGCCATTGGTAATTACCTGCTTATTCTTCGCTGGTGTGCACTTTGCGGTGCAGGATCGCCTGGAACTCGTCGGCGAAGGTGTAGTAGCGGCCCAGCAGGGTTTCGCTGCGAGCAGCAAAACGGTTGTAAGCGATAACGGCTGGAATCGCGGCAAACAGACCGATGGCCGTGGCGATCAGTGCTTCGGCGATACCCGGGGCCACAGTGGCCAGGGTCGCTTGCTGGGCGGTTGCCAGACCACGGAAGGAGTTCATGATCCCCCAGACGGTACCGAACAGACCGATGTACGGGCTGACGGAACCGACGGTGGCCAGGAAGGGCAGGCTCTGCTCGAGCTTTTCTTCTTCGCGGGAAATGGCGACGCGCATGGCACGGGCCACGCCTTCCATGACCGCTTCCGGATCAACGCCTGGCTGCTGGCGCAGACGGGAGAACTCCTTGAAGCCGGCACGGAAAATTTGCTCGACACCCGAATCAGGGTCCGGGTTGCTGCCGGCCTGACGGTACAGCTTGGACAGGTCGATACCCGACCAGAAGCGCTCTTCAAAGCTCTCCAGGGCACGTCGACCGGCGCGCAGCAGGTTGCTGCGCTGAAAGATCATGATCCACGAGGTCACCGATGCGGCTACCAGGGTCAGCATTACCAGTTGCACCACGATACTGGCATTGCTGACCAGGCTCCACATGGAGGAATGGTCGACGACGTTAGCTTCCACGCTTTATCTCCTGCTTTGAGTGTGTACCCGCGCCGCTCACGTCGGCAAAGGCCGCTCGTAGAGCTTCGGGAATGGCCCGGGGTTTCAAACTGTCGGTGCGCACACAGGCCACCAAAAACTGCCCTTCGCAGAGCAGTGCATTATCCGTTGCCCGCCTGACCTGTTGTTTGAAGCGCAGGCTGGCACGGTTCAATTCGATTACTTCAGCGCTTACCAAAAGCTCGTCGTCCAGTCGCGCCGGCGCGTGGTAGCGCGCTTCGCTGGAATGCACGACGAACAACAGGTCCTCCCCTGCCAGCTGCGATTGGGCAAAGCCCAGATCTCGTAGCCGCTCGGTTCGAGCCCGTTCCATAAACTTGAGGTAATTGACGTAATACACGATGCCGCCCGCATCGGTGTCCTCGTAATAAACGCGACAACGATGTGCGAAAGGCTCAAGCCCGTTTTGCGCGCGCATACTCTAGTGCTTACTCCTCAGGTTGCCAATCCGGCCAGGCAACTGTTTTTCATTGATCTGCGGCTTTCTCGCGAAAGTACGGTCCTGGGACCCTACATTGCCCGAAAAAATCAGCACGCAACGTTAATTAATCGTCACTGGCATCGAGGAACTCGTCTGCCACGGGCATTTCGCCCAATCGTGACGGAATGTTTAAACCGAAATGCAGGTAGGCATGACGCGTCACCACCCGCCCCCGTGGCGTGCGCATGATGTAGCCCTGCTGGATCAGGTACGGCTCCAGCACGTCTTCAATAGTGTGACGCTCTTCGCTGATGGCGGCGGCCAGGCTGTCGACCCCGACCGGCCCGCCGTCGAATTTCTCGATCATGGTCAGCAACAGGCGCCGGTCCTGGTGATCGAAACCGCGCTCGTCGACGTCCAGCAGGTTCAGCGCGAGGTCGGCGATCGGCTTGGTGATATGCCCCTTGGCGCGGACTTCAGCGTAATCGCGCACCCGGCGCAGCAGCCGGTTGGCAATCCGTGGCGTGCCACGGGCACGGCGGGCGATTTCGAAGGCGCCCTCCGGATCCAGCGGCAAACCAAGGATGCTTGCCGAGCGGCTGACAATGGTCGACAGATCGGCGTTGTTGTAGAACTCCAGGCGCTGGACGATCCCGAAACGGTCACGCAACGGGTTGGTGAGCATCCCCGCCCGCGTCGTGGCGCCAACCAGGGTGAACGGCGGCAGATCCAGCTTGATCGAACGCGCGGCCGGCCCCTCCCCGATCATGATGTCGAGCTGGAAATCCTCCATGGCCGGGTACAACACCTCCTCGACGATGGGCGACAGACGATGGATTTCGTCGATGAACAGCACATCGTGAGGCTCAAGGTTGGTCAACAGCGCCGCCAGGTCACCAGGCCTCTCCAGCACCGGCCCCGAGGTGCTCTTGATCGACACCCCCATTTCCTGGGCAATGATGTTGGCGAGGGTGGTCTTGCCCAGGCCAGGTGGCCCGAAGATCAGCGTGTGATCCAGGGACTCGTTACGACCGCGAGCGGCTTGAATGAACAACTCCATCTGCTCGCGAACGGTCGGCTGGCCAATGTATTCGGCCAGGCTGACCGGACGAATCGCCCGGTCCTGGACTTCTTCGCGCTCACGCGGGCTGTGCGTGGCAGCGATCAGACGATCAGCTTCAATCACTTAGATCATTCCCTTCAAGGCACGGCGGATCATGTCTTCACTGCTCAAACCTTTCTCCTTGATCGCAGACACTGCCTTGCTGGCTTCCTGGGGTTTGTAACCCAGGGAAATCAAGGCGCTGACGGCGTCATTCTCAGCTGTGTTCACCGGTGCGGGTCCATCCGGCTGGTTCGGTACCAGGGCGAACATGGCCGGTACGGTTTCCCAGGCTTTGAAGCGATCCTTGAGTTCGACCAGCAAGCGTTCGGCGGTTTTCTTGCCGACGCCCGGGACCTTGGTCAGCGCCGAAGTGTCCTGGGACTGTACGCAACGAACCAGTTCGTCGACTTCCAGGCTCGACATCAAGGCCAGCGCCAGTTTCGGCCCGACACCGTTGAGGCGGATCAACTCACGAAAAAAGTCGCGCTCACGCTTGCCGACAAAACCATAAAGTAGCTGTGCGTCTTCACGCACGACCAAATGGGTGTGCAAGGTCAGCGGTTCACCGACCGACGGCAAACGGTAAAGGGTCGTCATGGGCACTTCAAGTTCATAGCCCAGGCCATTTACATCCAGAATCAGATGTGGAGGCTGCTTCTCAGCCAGGGTGCCGCGCAAACGTCCAATCACGTTACAAATCCTTGAGCGTTGGCCAGCTCTGGGCCAGCGACTGATAGAGCAAGGGAATACCGCCGACAACCCAGGCGAAACGCCCCCACTGCATAAAAATGATTGCTGATGCTATCAGAGACGCAGGCGCCCGCCACGACTGCGTGCGGCTCCCAGACCATGGGGCAACAGACTGGAACGGGTATGAGCGTGGCAGATGGCAATGGCCAGGGCGTCCGAGGCATCGATCTGCGGCTTGCTGGTCAGCTTGAGCATGTGCATGACCATCATCTGCACCTGCTCCTTGTTGGCCGCACCGGTGCCGACGACCGCCTGCTTGACCTGGGTTGCGGTGTATTCGGCAATTTCCAGGCTCTCCTCGGCACCTGCCACGATCGCGGCGCCACGGGCCTGCCCCAGCTTCAGGGCGGAATCGGCGTTACGGGCCATGAACACCTTTTCGATCCCCATGGTTACCGGATGGTAAGTCTGGATGATCTCCCGCACTCCGCGATAGACAATCTGCAGTCGCTCATGCAGCTCGCCAGCACCGGTGCGGATACAACCGGAGGCGACGTACTCACAGCCACGGCCGGTATCACGAACCACACCGTAACCGGTGATGCGCGAACCGGGGTCGATACCAAGAATTAAAGTCATAGCGCCTGCGGATAAATTGAAATAACGCGTCGGCCGGGGCGCTGCTCGTTGTAGGAGCGAGCTCGCTCGCGATGGACCTTAACGATAACGCAACGTTTGAAATCAGCGTCGCTCTCGGGTTTTTCGCGAGCAGGGCTCGCTCCTACAGAAGGAAGCGGATCAACCGAGCTGTGCGGCCACCGACTCGGGAATCTCCGCGTTGGAATAGACGTTTTGCACGTCATCCAGGTCTTCGAGCATATCGATCAGCTTGAGGACTTTCTCGGCACCTTCCAGATCGAGTTCGGCGCTGGTGGTCGGCAACATGACGATTTCCGCGTCGTCACCTTTGAAACCCGCCGCTTCCAGAGCGTTGCGCACGGAATAGAAGCCGGCGAACGAGGTGAAAACGTCGATCGAACCGTCTTCATTGGTCACCACGTCATCGGCGTCGGCTTCCATGGCTGCTTCCATCAGCGCGTCTTCGTCAACGCCGGCAGCAAAGGAGATCTGCCCCTTGCGCTCGAACAGATAGGCCACCGAACCGTCAGTCCCAAGGTTGCCACCGCACTTGCTGAACGCGTGACGAACAGCGGCTGCGGTGCGGTTGCGGTTGTCGGTCATGCATTCGACCATCACTGCCACACCGCCCGGACCGTAGCCCTCGTAAGTCAGCTCGACCACGTCGTCCGTGTCGGCAGCGCCGGTACCGCGAGCGACAGCACGGTCGATGATATCGCGACTCATGTTGGCACCCAGGGCCTTGTCCAGGGCCAGACGCAGACGCGGGTTGGAGCCCGGATCGCCGCCGCCCTGGCGGGCTGCAACGGTCAGCTCACGAATCCACTTGGTGAAGATCTTGCCCCTTTTGGCATCCTGACGTTCTTTGCGGTGCTTGATGTTCGCCCACTTGGAATGACCTGCCATAACTCGCTCCGAATTTTCTTTGAAACATTGCCCGCTGCGCTGCATTGCGCCAGCCGACAAACAAAAGTCTTGAACAACTCTGTCTAAAAGGAAAGGGCGCATCCCGAGATGCGCCCTTCAGGTCAAGCTTACTCAGCCTTGGGCGTTTCACGCAGACGAATGTGCAGTTCGCGCAATGCCTTGGCATCCACCTGGCCCGGCGCCTGAGTCATGACATCTGCCGCGCTCTGGGTTTTCGGGAAGGCGATCACTTCGCGGATCGACTGGGCACCGGTCATCAGCATCACCAGACGGTCCAGACCGAAGGCCAGACCACCGTGCGGCGGTGCACCGTATTTCAGGGCGTCGAGCAGGAAGCCGAATTTCTCTTCCTGTTCCGCTTCGTTGATACCCAGCAGACGGAACACCGACTGCTGCATCTCCTTGCGGTGGATACGGATCGAACCGCCACCCAGCTCGGTACCGTTCAACACCATGTCGTAGGCACGGGACAGAGCGCCAGCCGGGTTGGCTTCGAGCTCTTGCGGGGTGCACTTCGGCGCGGTGAACGGGTGGTGCAAGGCGGTGAAACTGCCGTCGTCGTTCTCTTCGAACATCGGGAAGTCGACAACCCACATCGGTGCCCACTTGCAGGTCAGCAGGTCCAGGTCGTGGCCGAGCTTGATCCGCAGCGCGCCCAGGGCTTCGCTGACGATCTTCGCCTTGTCGGCACCGAAGAACACGATATCGCCATCGACCGCACCGACGCGATCGAGGATCACGTTGAGGTTGGCTTCAGGAATGTTCTTCACGATTGGCGACTGCAGGCCTTCGACGCCCTTGGCGCGCTCGTTGACCTTGATGTACGCCAGGCCCTTGGCACCGTAGATACCGACAAACTTGGTGTAATCGTCGATCTGCTTGCGCGGCATGCTTGCCCCGCCTGGAACGCGCAAGGCGGCGATGCGGCATTTCGGGTCGTTGGCCGGGCCGCTGAACACCTTGAAGTCGACTTCCTTGAGCTGGTCGGCAACGTCAACCAGTTCCAGCGGGTTACGCAGGTCTGGCTTGTCGGAACCGTAGCGGCGCATGGCTTCTTCGAAGGTCATGTGCGGGAACTCGCCGAACTCCAGACCCAGCACTTCCTTGAACAGGTTGCGGATCATTTGTTCGGTCAGGCCCATGATCTCTTTTTCATCGAGGAAGCTGGTCTCGATGTCGATCTGGGTGAATTCCGGCTGGCGGTCGGCACGCAGGTCTTCGTCACGGAAGCACTTGGCAATCTGGTAGTAGCGGTCGAAGCCGGCCACCATCAGCAGTTGCTTGAACAACTGCGGCGATTGCGGCAGGGCAAAGAACGAACCGGCGTGAGTACGGCTCGGCACCAGGTAGTCGCGCGCGCCTTCAGGGGTGGCGCGGGTCAGGATCGGCGTTTCCACGTCGAGGAAGCCGTTCTCGTCGAGGAAGCGGCGGATGCTGGTGGTCATGCGCGAACGCAGGCGCAGCTTCTCGGCCATTTCCGGGCGACGCAGGTCCAGGAAGCGATAACGCAGGCGGGTTTCTTCGCCAACGTCGGAGAACTCGTTCAACGGGAACGGCGGGGTTTCCGATTCGTTCAGCACTTCCAGTTCGTAGCCAAGGACTTCGATCATGCCCGACGCCATGTTGGCGTTGGTCGCACCAGCCGGACGCAGGCGAACCTTGCCGGTGATCTTCACGACGTACTCGCTGCGTACACGGTCGGCTGCGGCGAAGGTTTCAGCGCGGTCCGGATCGAACACGACCTGGGCCAGACCATCACGATCACGGATATCGAGGAAAATCACCCCACCGTGGTCACGGCGACGATGGACCCATCCGCAAAGGGTAATTTCCTGGCCGTCCAGGCTTTCGTTCAGTTGGCCGCAATAATGGCTGCGCATCATGGTCGTGGTTTCACTTCTCGTAATTCGAAATTCGGTTGGAGGCCTTGGGCACATCCGCCGTGGGATGATGCAAGAGCTCGCGCGTGTCGTTCAACTCAGGTTCAGGACCTTAGTCAGCTTTGTCGCCGCCGGCCAGGTTCTTCTTGGAACCGGTCTTGAAATCGGTTTCGTACCAACCCGTGCCGCTGAGGCGAAAGCCCGGCATGGACAGCATTTTTTTAAGCTCTGGCGCCTGACAGGCAGGGCAGTCGACCAGCGGTGCATCGCTGATCTTTTGAATGGCTTCCAACTGATGACCACAGGAAGCACATTGATAATCGTACATCGGCATGGAGGTTGTCTCGGCGATCAGATTGCTACCGCACACGCAGGGTTTTGCGGCAAAGAGCGGGATTATATCCATTAAATGCGGCCTGTGCAGCCGTAAGACTGCACAGGCCGACACTCTGTTGCTTTCGCCGCCCGGACTAGGCCGTGACGATGCACCCTCCTTCCTTGAGGCTGTGCACGACACAGACAACCCGCACCAACCCACTGAAATTCCTGACGCCGCCGTGACGCAAGTGAACTTCGCGATCCAGATGAGATAACAGGCTATTGACCGAGCAACCGTTGACCCGGGCCAATCCCCCCAAAATATCCCAATAAACCTGTTCAAGCCGCAAACAGGTGGCGAAGCCATTCAATCGTACGGAGCGGGACAAGGGCTGGGCCAGGCCCATATCGAACTCGCGAACGAATGGATCAACCCTTACATCCCTGTGCGAACCGTATCGCCCCTCTTCTTGCCTTTCATAAACCATAACGCTGACACTCCTTTGCCATCCTGGTTTCATTAAGAGCAACTGTCTGCCGACTTATAAAAACGCAGGTGCAAAGGTATATCCAGACGACTTTATGGCCGTCGACGTAGGATAAGCCAACAACTTTTGGCAGACCCTGGAGAACGTCCTACTCCGTACAATTTCCCACGCAGTGAAGTGACACTCCCTTCAGAATCACAGTATCGATGGTGTAGGAACCAAAAGCCCGAAGCATACAGGCCGCATTTTTAACGCCTGCATGCGCTGGGCCAGCAGGTCAGCCACAGGGTCGTCACCGACCTTGTCGAGCAATGAGTGCCCGACCACTCCAGCAAGCCTGCCGCCTTACCCCAGCCGCGAAACTTCGGGCAACCTGCGGCAAACCCTCCGTAAAAGAGCCGCCGGACGCCCTGATTTGAGTAGCCTGCCGCTTTGCTGTTAAATAGACGGCGTGTCGCCAGCACCTATTTTTCCCGGTATGGCGCATAGGCTGATACCGGGCACGTGTCCAACGCCTCTTTATTGTTTTGAAGCGAACCGTGCGCCATCAGCTCTTCCTTGTGAACTGTCTTAACGTGAGTTAATCAAAATGTTGAAAATCGTCCATCTACTGATAGGCGCAGCGGCCTTGCTGCTGTCCTTCATCCCTAGCCTGCACTCAGAAGCCTTACCTTACCTGCAACAACCTGACGCGCTGTACCTGGCCTTTTTCGGCCTGCTCAATCTCACACTTGCGCCTGTCATCCCTTACTGGAACAAAGGTCCGCGCCACCAACTGCAAAACCTGGTCAGCGCCCTGCTGGTTCTGGCGGTAGTTCTGCAAACCCTGACGCTGATCGCACCGATGCCTGTCATCGCCGGTCAACCCGCCGTTCTGTTCAGCCTGGTTGCAACCCTGATCGCTGTCGCCCTGCATCTGGGTATCAGCTTCTACAAATCGTCACCCGTTGCCGCTTCGCCAAGCTACGACATGAGCAACCGCGATACCGGCACCGTGAAATGGTTCAACACGTCCAAAGGCTTCGGCTTCATTTCCCGCGATTCCGGCGACGATATCTTCGTCCACTTCCGGGCCATTCGCGGTGAAGGTCACCGCGTCCTGGTAGAAGGCCAGCGCGTGGAGTTCTCCGTCATGAATCGTGACAAGGGCCTGCAAGCCGAAGATGTGATCGCGGCACTGCCACGTCGCTGATTCAACACTAAAAAAAACCGCGCACAGCTGAGCTGTCCGCGGTTTTTTCATGCCTGCGCGTCGCTCAATAGTGCGGCGGCGGCGCTTCCTCTTCGAACGACTCGAACTGGCCGACCATTTCCTCCTGCCGCTTGAGCAGCGCAGCCATTTGCAGTTGCAAACGCTCGACCACCCGTTGCTGCTCGACCAGGACATCATTCAATGCCTGGATGGTGTCATCCTGAAAGGCCAGGCGGCTTTCAAGATCGGTAACGCGTTCTTCCAGGCTCATGATTCAGCCCTCCAGAAACGTAAAATCATCGGTCAATATCAGGCGCAAACGTTCGCGAATGGCGGCGACCTGCTCCGAACCATAGGGTTTTGCCGGATGCTTACCCCAAACCGGCGCTGGCCAGGCGGCATCTTCGCGCTTGCGCACAATCACATGCATGTGCAACTGGCTGACGACATTGCCCAGCGCCGCAACGTTCAATTTGTCCGCGTCGAACGAGTCCTTGAGCACTTGCGAAAGCATCGTCGTCTCTTGCCAAAGCTGCTGCTGGTCTGCGACATCCAACTGAAATATCTCACTGATAGCCTCACGACGAGGTACCAGGATGAACCAGGGATAGTTCGAATCGTTGGACAACAGCAACCGGCAGAGCGGAAAGTCCCCGATCGGTAACGTGTCTTGTTGAAGTCGTGGATCTAAAGCGAACACTGCGTGCACTCCCGCCGGATCATCATTTTTCAGCTTAGCGCCCATCCAGAGGGACAGCGCACCAAGCGACCGGACGGCAGCATACCTGCGAACGGCGTACGCTTCACGGTGAACCTTGCACAGCGCCCTCAGGCGCAAGCGAAACGCTGACACCCGCCCCCGGATGACACATTTTTCGCTGCCGAGCACCATGACAGCACCGATCAACCGGCAAAAAACGCCGAAATGACTGATCCACAACGAAATGTTCGCGCAAGACAAGTGACCGACAGGGATGTACCCGGTACAGGGCGAAAATTTTTTTGCACCAAAACTGCACAGTGGGTCTACGCTGAACGCTTCGACATCCGCCATTTACTCACTGGTGGGGTGAACCGGTAACATTTTGGTTGTCAGGCAGTCGACCAGAAGGGTGCAACATGATGCCAGGCAAGGCGTCAAGCCCATGCTAAACGCGCTTGACCCCCCCGGTTTCATGAGGTTTTTACAGCGCCAGACCATTAAATTAAAAAAAATGTAACAAAGCCGGATTTTGCGCATGCTTATTGCATTCATACCCAGCATCACCTGATGTGACACCCGTTGGAAGCGGGGGTCTTCAGGCAAAAAAGACAGTGGCAAGGTAGCCCGATGGAGATTCAAACGTTTCACCAGGACTCTTTTTACCGACGCCAAGGCTCAGAAAACAGCATTAAAGTTGTCAGCCCGGTTGCGTTGGAGCTGGAAATTTGCGACATCTATCTCGCTGTTTGCGACAGGGTCGTAAAGAAGGCGAAAGGTTAGATACGCAAGTATCGCCAACATTGTCGGCGTGATATAAGTTTGCGCCGACACAAAAAGAAAGAGCCGCCCAGATAATAAATCAGGTGGGACGGCAGTACTCTTCTAAAACCAAAGGAGCAAATCACGATGCGCGTGATGAAGTGGAGCATGATCGCACTGGCAGTTGCAGCAGCAGCCAGTACTCAGTTGGCAGTAGCCGCACCTTTCGTAAGCGACCAGGCCGAAGCCAAAGGTTTCGTTGAAGACAGCAAACTCGACTTGCTGGTTCGCAACTACTACTACAACCGTAACAAGAAAAACGGCCAAGTCGATGACAAAGACTGGACCCAGGGCATCCAGGGCATGTACAGCTCGGGCTACACCCAAGGTCTGATCGGTGTTGGCGTTGAAGCCTGGGGCCAACTGGCCATCAAGCTGGACGGTTCCGACAAATATGCAGGTTCCGGCAACATGTCCGTGGACTCTGATGGCGAAGTCAACAACAGCCAGGGCAAAGCCGGCGCTGCCGCCAAGTTCCGCATCTCCAAGACCGAGCTGAAAATCGGCGACATGCAGCCAAGCACCTCTCCAGTGTTCGCTGTAGGTGGTTCCCGTATCCTTCACCAAACTGCCAGCGGTATCCAACTGCAGAGCAGCGAAGTTACTGACCTCGACCTCGAAGCCGGCCACTTCTACTCGGCAACCAGCCAGGACCGCAACGCTCGTGATGGCGAACTGTTCGCTACTTACGCTGGCGTGACTGCCAACTCCATCGACTACTTCGGTGGCAAGTACGGCATTACCCCGGACCTGAGCGTATCGCTGTACGGTGCCAAGCTCGAAGACGTCTGGAACCAGTACTACGCCAACGCGAACTACACCCTCGCACTGGGCGGCGACAACTCGATCAACTTCGACGGTAACATCTACAACACTCGCGACACCGGTAACGCTAAAGCAGGCGACATCAACAACACCGCCTACTCCCTGGCCGCTGCCTACTCGTTCCTGAAAGCACACACCCTGACCCTGGCGTTCCAGAAGGTCAACGGCGATACCCCGTTCGACTACATCGGTGTGGGTGACAACAACCGTGGTGGCGACTCGATTTTCCTCGCCAACTCCATTCAGTACTCTGACTTCAACGCCCCTGGCGAGAAGTCGGTACAAGCCCGTTACGACCTGAAAATGGCCGAGTACGGCGTACCTGGCCTGAGCTTCATGGTCCGTTACGTGAATGGCTGGAACATCGACGGCACCAACACTCCATCGAACAGCGCCTACGCCGGCCTGTACGGTGCAGACGGCAAGCACCACGAAACCAACGTGGAAGCCAAGTACGTCATTCAATCCGGCCCAGCCAAGGATCTGTCCTTCCGCATCCGTCAAGCATGGCACACCGCCAATGCTGACGAAGGCGAAGGCGATATCTCTGAGTTCCGCCTGATCACCGACTACCCGCTCAACATTCTGTAATCACAGAAAGTTAGTTTGCGGTAATCAAAAAAAGGCCCATCTTCGGATGGGCCTTTTTCGTTGTCTGCCGTACAGCGCATACTGATGAAACTCTTGCGGTACGCGCCTGACTTTAAAGTCAGGCACTAATGGAATGCCCCATCACTGCACCGCAGACTCCTGAACCACGCGAATAACCCGCTGTGGGAAAGGAACATCAACACCGGCTGATTTCAAACGATCACGGGACAGTTCGTTGAACATGAACATTACATCCCAGTAATCCGCCGTCTTTACCCAGACCCGAAGCGAAAGAGTGATCGAACTGTCACCCAGAGTAGAAACCACCGCTTGAGGTGCCGGATCTGCCAATACGCGTGGATCCCTGGCCAGTTCCAACAATACTTCACGGGCCTTCTGCAAGTCCGCTTCGTAATCCACACCCACGTCGAACACTACTTTGCGGGTCGGTTGACGGTTGGTATTGGTGATGATGCCGTTCGACAGATTGCCGTTGGGCACGATGATGGTTTTGTTATCACCGGTGCGCAGTACGGTGTGGAAAATCTGGATGCTGTCGACAGTACCGGCGACACCCTGAGCCTCGATCCAGTCACCAATACGGAACGGACGAAACAGCAAAATCAGCACGCCGCCCGCGAAGTTCGCCAGACTGCCCTGCAAGGCCAGGCCAATGGCCAGGCCCGCCGCACCAATCGCCGCGACAAACGAAGTGGTCTCCACACCGATCATCGATGCCACGCTGACGATCAGCAGGATCTTGAGGATGATGTTCGCCAGGCTACTGATGAAACCTTGCAGCGCCAGGTCGGCATTACGCAATGCAATCAGGCCGCCGAGCTTTTTCGTGACTTTGTTGATCAGCCACCAGCCGATGGCCAGGGTGATGACCGCCAGCAGTACACGACTGCCGTACTCCATGATCATCGGGATCCAGGTCTGGGAGACCTTGACCAGGTTGTCTACCTCAGCATTTAAGTCCATCTGCTTGCTCCTTTTCCGGCTATCCGGCATGCGTAAAAAAAAGCGGCAGAAAGATTGAACCGCGACGGGCTCAATCGTTTCTGCCGTTGCCTGGGCCTGCGACGTCGCAAACGCCAAGAAGTTCCGCATTCAAGCTTAGTCGCGGAAGTTGTTGAACTGCAGCGGCATACCGAATTCCTTGGCGCGCAGCACTGCAATGGCTTCTTGCAGGTCATCACGCTTTTTGCCGGTAATACGCACCTGCTCGCCCTGAATGGCAGCCTGGACCTTGAGCTTGGCGTCTTTGACGTGAGCGACGATTTTCTTCGCCAGCTCCTTGTCGATGCCTTCCTTGAGGACGGCTTCCTGTTTCATCAGCTTGCCCGAAGCGAACGCGTCCTTGACTTCAAGGCACTGCACGTCGATTTTGCGCTTGACCAGAGCCAGCTTGAGGATCTCAATCATTGCTTCGAGCTGGAAATCCGCCTCGGCGGTCAGGTTGACGGTCAGGTCTTTTTCCTTGAACTCGAAGCTGCCTTTGCCTTTCAGGTCATAACGACGATCGAGTTCCTTGACGGCGTTCTCGACCGCGTTGGTGACTTCGTGTTTGTCCAGTTCGGATACCACGTCGAACGACGGCATGTAATCTCTCCAAATTTAAAGGCGCACTGATGGAGCACGCCTGGCTTGCGGTTAAAATCCGCGCTGATTATAACGGGTCTTTCCCATCATTCACTGTGAGCTGCCGATGCACGCCTTAAACAGAGCAAAAAGCTGATGTCTACCACCTGGCATGTTCTGGGCGCCGGCAGCCTCGGCACTTTATGGGCAACACGTCTGGTACGGGCTGGAGTGCCGGTCAGGCTGATCCTGCGGGACACCGCGAGACTGCAGGCCTATGAGGCGGCCGGTGGATTGACACTGGTGGAACACGGCGAGGCGCAACACTATGCCGTGCCAGCCGAGACAGCCGACAGCAGCCAACCGATCCACCGCCTGCTGGTGGCGTGCAAAGCCTACGATACCGAAAGTGCGGTGGCGCGAGTGGCGTCACGCCTGGCCCCAGGCGCCGAACTGATCCTGCTGCAAAATGGCCTGGGCAGTCAGGATGCGGTGGCCGCACAGGTTCCTCAGGCACGCTGCATCTATGCGTCGAGCACCGAAGGCGCCTTCCGCGATGGCGATTGGCGCGTGGTGTTTGCCGGGCATGGTTTCACCTGGCTGGGGGATGCGAGCCATCCGGTTGCGCCGATCTGGCTCGACGACCTGGGCACTGCCGGCATCCCCCACGAGTGGAGCACCGAAATCCTGACCCGGCTGTGGCGCAAGCTCGCCCTCAACTGTGCGATCAACCCGCTGACGGTGCTGCACGATTGCCGCAACGGCGGTTTGCAGCAACATCACTGCGAAGTTGCCACCCTGTGTGGCGAACTGGTGGAGTTGCTTGAGCGTTGCGGTCAGCCGGCAGCGGCCGAAAACCTGCAGCAGGAAGTCGAACGGGTGATTCATGCCACAGCAGCCAACTACTCCTCGATGCATCAGGACGTCACCAGCCAGCGCCGCACGGAAATCAGCTACCTGCTGGGTTACGCCTGTAAAGTTGCCGGGCGTCATCAACTGAACCTGCCTCACCTCAATCAGCTTGAGTCAAGGTTGATTGCTCGCCTGCAAAGCCTTGGATTGCCCAGCGACTGAGCAGCGGCTACGCTGGCCACTTGTTCCTTCTTTGCGATGAATCAGATGCCATTGCGCCAGCGCCTTGAAAACCTGCCCGTCGGCCAGAAACTGCTGGCCGCCCTGCTGGTACTGATGGTCACCGTCCTGCTGGTTGCCAACCTGACCTTTATCAGCGCCGCGTACTATATCTCCCAGGAAAGCATGGCGCCCCAGGCCCTGCAGACCATTGGCCGACTGGTATCCAACCCGAGCCTGGCCTCTGAAGCCCTGGCGTCACCACAAAGCGCCGAGCGCCTGCTACAGGAACTCAACAGCTATTCGCCGCTGCGCGCGGCCGCCCTGTATGACGGCAAGGGCGAGCAATTGGCGCAATTGCAGCATGGCGACAACCTGGACCTGCCCAAGCGTTTCCGGCATATCGAAGACTGGCAGGCCACCGAGTTTCGTACCAATCAAGTCATCACCCTGCCCCGCCCCGGTGCAGCACCCGGGCACCTGCTGCTGGTGGCCACGAGCGAACTGCCGGTGGCGTTCTACACCGGGACCCTGACGGCCAGCCTGGGCATTCTGATCTTCAGTGTGCTGCTGTGGCTGATCATTGCCCGCCAGATCAAGCGCCTGATTACCCGGCCGATCCACCAACTCGAAGAGTTGTCCCGTCAGGTAACCCGGGAAGAAAACTACGCACTGCGCGCTTCGCGAGGAAACCACGATGAAATCGGCAGCCTCGCCGAAGCGTTCAACACCATGCTCTCGCGAATCGAAGCCAGGGAGCAGCAGCTCAAGCGGGCTCGGGACGACTCCCAAGCGGCCTACGACCAGGCCCAGGGTCTGGCCGAAGAAACCCGCCATACCAACCGCAAACTGGAGCTCGAAGTCCAGGTGCGCAGCAAGATCGAGAAAAAGCTCACGGGCTTTCAGAACTACCTCAACAGCATCATCGACTCCATGCCGTCGGCGCTGATCGCCCTCGACGAACAGCTCTACGTAACTCAATGGAACCAGGAAGCCAGCGCCCTGTCCGGCACACGCCTCGATGAAGCCCTGAACCAGCCCATCTTCCTTGCCTTCGAACCGCTCAAGCCGTTTTTGCCGCAACTCAAGCAGACGGTCGAGCAGCATACGGTGGCCAAAATAGAACGTGTCACCTGGCTCAAGGACGACGAACCCCGCCACTACGCCCTGACGTTCTATCCGTTGATGGGCGGTGCCGGGCGTGGTGTGGTGATCCGGATCGACGACATCACCCAGCGCCTGTCCCTGGAAGAGATGATGGTGCAGTCGGAGAAAATGCTTTCGGTCGGGGGGCTTGCCGCCGGCATGGCCCACGAAATCAACAACCCGCTGGGTGCGATCCTGCACAACGTGCAAAACATTCGTCGACGTCTGTCGCCCGATCTGCCGAAGAACCTTGAAATGGCCGAACAGGCCGGAATCGAACTGGCGACGGTCAATCAGTATCTGCAAACCCGCGAAGTGCCGCAGTTGCTCGACGGCATCCAGCAGGCCGGGGCCCGGGCCGCCAAAATCGTGACCCACATGCTCAGTTTCAGCCGTCGCAGCACCCGGCAAATGGCCCCCTGCGATCTGCCCGCCCTGATCGACCAGGCGGTGGAGATCGCCGGTAACGATTTCGACCTGGCGATCGGCTTCGACTTCAAGGGCCAGGCCATCATTCGTCAGTTCGATCCGGCGCTGGGACCGGTCCCCGGCACTGCCAACGAACTGGAGCAAGTGCTGCTCAACCTGTTGAAAAACGCCGCGCAAGCCATTCACCAGCGTGAAGACGACAGCGAGCCGGGGCGGATCATCCTGCGCACCAGGTTGAATCCGCCGTGGGCGGAAATCCAGGTCGAGGACAACGGCATCGGCATGAGCGAGAGTGTGCGCAAACGGACTTTCGAGCCGTTCTTCACCACCAAGGAAATCGGCCAGGGCACCGGACTCGGGCTATCGGTGTCGTACTTCATCATCACCAATAACCATAAGGGACAGATGGAAGTGCAATCGACCCTGGGCCAAGGCACTTGTTTCACCTTGCGCCTGCCCCTGGCGAGCACGCCGCCTGTCTCGCAAGAACTCAATCTGCTATCGAGGTAACCATGGGCTTTCGCTTGTCGAAGATTTACACCCGCACTGGCGACAAAGGCGAGACCGGACTGGGCGATGGCCGTCGCGTCCCCAAGGATCACCCGCGGATCGAGGCCATTGGCGAAGTCGATACACTGAACAGTCAGGTCGGCGTGTTGCTGGCCGGGTTGGCGGCGCAAACGCATGCCTTTGCAGGTTTGCAGGAAGTGATCGATGTTTTGGCGCCTTGCCAGCACCGATTGTTTGACCTCGGTGGCGAACTGGCGATGCCGGCGTATCAGGCGCTGAATGCAGCGGAAATTGAACGCCTGGAAGCCGCGATCGATGTGTGGAATGAAGAGTTGGGGCCGCTGGAAAACTTCATATTGCCCGGCGGCTCGACGCTGATTGCCCAGGCTCATGTCTGCCGCAGCCTGGCGCGCAGCGCAGAGCGACGGTGTCAGCAACTCAATGCGATTGAGCCGTTGGCCGGGGTTGGCCTGGCATACATCAATCGGTTGTCGGATTTGTTGTTTGTTGCCGCGCGGTTGATTGCCAAGCGACAGGGTGTGGCGGAGATTCTTTGGCAGCCTGCGGCGAAACCTGAGGTTTAGTCGGCGGCTGTCAGGCCGCCTTCGCGAGCAGGCTCGCTCCCACAGGGGATCGCATTTCTTCGGCAACAATGCGGTCACCTGTGGGAGCGAGCCTGCTCGCGATGGCGTCAGAAGCTACAGCACAGAATCAGGCCTCAGGCCAAAACGCCCGAATCCCTGCCACCCCCTGCGCACCCGCCGCCCAGGCTTTCTCGACCTCCGCCGGGCCAACCCCACCCAGCAGGAACACCGGTTTGCTGAACCCGTCGATCAAGCTCGACGCCTGTTCCCAACCCAACGGCTCGGCGCCTGGGTGAGTCAGGGTAGGTTGAACCGGCGACAGGGTCACGAAATCCACCCCCATCTGTTCGGCCAATGCCAGCTCTTCAGCGTTGTGGCACGAGGCCGCCAGCCAGCGCGATGCCGGTAGCGGGCGCCCGGCCGCTGCGTATTTGCGCAGTTGCGCCGAGGTAATGTGCCAACCCGCGGCCGGGAAGTCGCCCAGCCATTCGAATGGCCCCTTGATCATCAATTGCGCCTTGCCGGCACACAAACCCACCGCATCGACAGCCAGGTCGCGATATTTCGGGTCGTAACCGTTCGGTGCACGCAACTGGATAAGCTTGATGCCGCCGGCAATGGCCTTCTGAATACCGCGCAGCAACGCTGGAGTTTCCAGATCTTCCGGAGTGATCAAGTACTGAGCGGGCAATTTTGCAGCCGCGACGATCGGCAGATTGGCCGCCGGGAACTCGTAATTCGACAAATCACGCGGTGTAACCCAGGCCAGCGGTTGCCCCTCCGCCCCGTGGGGCTCGCCGGAAAATGCCGAGACTTCCCAGACATCCAGCAACACCTGCTTGTCCGGGTAATCGTGCCGAATCCTGATCAGCGGGCGCGCCGCGCCGACCACGATGCCCAGTTCTTCATGGAGTTCGCGGGCCAGTGCGGTTTCGACCGACTCGTCGGCCTCGACCTTGCCCCCGGGAAACTCCCACAGGCCGCCCTGGTGCTGCGAGTCGGCACGCCGGGCGATCAGGATCTGGCCACTGCCATTGCGAATGACGGCAGCAGCGACATGAACTCGTTTCACCTTTGCAACTCCTCCAGTCCGGCCTTCTGCCAGGCCTTGAACGCCGGCCATTGGTAGAGGGTCTCGACATAGGCTTCGTCTATGGCAGACAGTTTCACCTGATAGGTGCGCAAGCGCACGGCAATCGGTGCAAAGAACACATCCGCCAGACTGATGCGACCAAACAGGTACGGCCCGGTTTCCGTCGCGGCAGCACGGCACTCGGCCCACAGTGCCGACATGCGTTCGATGTCGGCCTGAACGTCAGCTGGAACCGGCGACAACGGGGCGTCATGGCTCAGGTCAAACGGCATATTGCCGCGCATGGCGAAGAATCCGCTGTGCATTTGCGCACACGCCGAGCGCGCCTGGGTGCGGGCGGTGATGTCGTTCGGCCAGAGACCCGGGAACTGTTCTGCCAGGTATTCGGCAATCGCCAGGGAGTCGGCGATGGTGCCGTGTTCGGTTTTCAGCAGCGGGACCTTGCCCGTCGGCGAATGCTTGAGCAGACGCTCGCGGGTGTCCGGCTGGTTCAGTTTGATCAGTTCTTCGGTGTAGGTCGCGCCGGTCAGATCCAGAGCCAGGGCGCCACGCAGGGACCAGGAAGAAAGCAGTTTGTCGCCGATGATCAGGTGCAGGCTCATGTTCGGGACCTTTTGATGAAGGGGACAAGCCAGTCTAGCGAGTGACTGACAGACCGCCATCGCGAGCAGGCTCGCTCCCACAGTGGTTCGAGGTGTACACAAATCCAGTGTGGGAGCGAGCCTGCTCGCGAATGGGGTAACTCGGTCTTACGTACGGTACTCGGCGTTGATCTTCACGTATTCGTGGGACAGGTCGGTGGTCCAGATGGTTTCGCTGCAATCACCACGACCCAACTCGATACGGATGGTGATTTCTTCCTGCTGCATCACCGCCGCGCCCTGGGCTTCGGTGTAGGTAGCCGCGCGCGCGCCTCGGCTGGCAATGCACACTTCACCGAGGAATACGTCGATTTTGCTCACGTCCAGGTCCGGAACGCCGGCACGGCCAACAGCCGCCAGGATACGGCCCCAGTTCGGGTCGGAAGCAAACAGTGCGGTCTTGATCAGCGGCGAGTGAGCCACGGTGTAGCCGACGTCCAGGCACTCCTGGTGATTGCCGCCGCCGTTGACTTCAACGGTGACGAACTTGGTCGCGCCTTCGCCATCGCGAACGATGGCCTGGGCCACGTCCATGCACACTTCGAACACCGCTTGTTTCAATTTGGCGAACAACTCGCCTTCGGCACGGGTGATTTCCGGCAGCGCTGCCTGACCCGTGGCGATCAGCATGCAGCAGTCGTTGGTCGACGTATCACCATCGATGGTGATGCGGTTGAACGACTTGTTGGCGCCATCGAGCATCAGGTTTTGCAATACGTCGCGGGAAACCTTGGCGTCAGTGGCGATGTAACCGAGCATGGTCGCCATGTTCGGGCGAATCATGCCGGCGCCTTTGCTGATGCCGGTCACGGTGATGGTCACACCGTCGTGCTGGAACTGACGGCTGGCACCCTTTGGCAGGGTGTCGGTGGTCATGATGCCGGTAGCGGCAGCTTCCCAATTGTGGATCGACAGATCATCGAGGGCGGCTTGCAGCGCACCTTCGATCTTCTCCACAGGCAGCGGCTCGCCAATCACACCGGTGGAGTACGGCAGCACCTGGCTGGCATCGACACCGGTCAGTTCAGCCAGTTTGGCACAGGTGCGCTCGGCGGCGGCCAGGCCAGGTTCGCCCGTGCCGGCGTTGGCATTGCCGGTGTTGGTCAGCAGGTAACGCACAGGGCCTTGTACGCGTTGCTTGGCCAGGATCACCGGTGCGGCGCAAAAGGCGTTCAAGGTGAACACGCCGGCAACCGTGGAGCCTTCGACACAGCGCATGACCACAACATCCTTGCGCCCCGGGCGCTTGATGCCAGCCGAGGCGATACCGAGTTCAAAACCGGCAACCGGGTGCAACGTTGGCAAAGGACCAAGACCAACAGCCATGAATGCGCTCCTTTATAAATGATGTCAGCACCGCTCAAGGGAAACGGTGGTTCGAATGGTAAAACGCCGCGACGGCAGAAGCCGGTCGCGGCGCGGGTATTTCAGCGTTTGAAACGGGTTTTACTGAATCTGCCCGTGGCAATGCTTGAACTTCTTGCCCGAACCGCAGTAGCACAGCTCGTTGCGACCCAGCTTCTGCTCGTTGCGAACCGGTGCGGCAGCGAGAGCAACGTCAATCTCTTCGCCCAATACTTCCGGTTGCTCCAGGCCTGGAGCCTCTTCATGCAGGAACTGCATGCGAGCGGCCAATGCCTCGGCTTCCTGGCGCAGGCGCTGCTCCTCTTCGATCGGGTCTTCGCGGCGAACCTGAACGTGGGACAACACACGGATCGAATCGCGCTTGATCGAATCCAGCAACTCGGAGAACAGGGTGAAGGACTCGCGCTTGTATTCCTGCTTCGGGTTCTTCTGGGCATAACCACGCAAGTGGATGCCATGACGCAGGTGGTCCATGGTCGACAGGTGGTCTTTCCACAGGTCGTCCAGAACGCGCAGAACGATTTGCTTCTCGAAGCTGCGCAGCGCTTCGGCGCCCGCCTGGTCTTCTTTCTCGTTGTACGCCGCGATGAGCTCGTTCATGAGCTTTTCGCGCAGGGTTTCTTCGTATAGGTGATCGTCTTCGTCGAGCCATTGCTGGATCGGCAGCGTCACACCGAAATCGCTCTGCAGCGCAGCTTCCAGGCCGGCCACGTCCCACTGCTCAGGCAGCGATTGCGGAGGAATGTGGGCGCTGACGGTGGCGTTGAGCACGTCCTGACGGAAGTCGGCGATGGTCTCACCGATGTTGTCGGCGGCCAGCAACGTGTTACGCATGTGATAGATCACTTTACGCTGTTCGTTGTTGACGTCGTCGAACTCGAGCAGTTGCTTGCGAATGTCGAAGTTGCGGCCTTCGACCTTGCGCTGGGCCTTTTCGATGGCGTTGGTCACCATACGGTGCTCGATCGCTTCGCCAGGCTGCATGCCCAGGGCCTTCATGAAGTTCTTCACCCGGTCAGAGGCGAAGATGCGCATCAGGCTGTCTTCCAGCGACAGGTAGAAGCGGCTGGAACCAGCGTCGCCCTGACGACCGGCACGGCCACGCAGCTGGTTGTCGATACGGCGCGATTCGTGACGCTCGGACGCAATCACTTGCAAACCGCCCGATTCGAGCACTTGCTGGTGACGCTTCTGCCAGTCGGCCTTGATCTGGGCAATCTGCTCAGGGGTCGGGTTTTCCAGGGAAGCCACTTCCACTTCCCAGTTACCGCCCAACAGGATGTCGGTACCACGACCGGCCATGTTGGTGGCGATGGTCAGTGCGCCCGGGCGACCGGCCTGGGCAATGATCTCGGCTTCCTTTTCGTGGAACTTGGCGTTCAGAACCTTGTGTTCGATGCCTTCCTTCACGAGCAGGCTGGACATGTGCTCGGAGGTTTCGATGGTGGCAGTACCCACCAGCACCGGACGACCGGCGGCCATGCTTTCCTTGATGTCGGCCACGATTGCCGCGTATTTCTCGTCGGCAGTCAGAAACACCAGGTCGTTGTAGTCTTTACGGGCCAGCGGCTTGTTCGGTGGAATCACCATGACCTGCAGGCCATAGATCTGGTGGAATTCGAACGCTTCGGTGTCGGCCGTACCGGTCATGCCGGACAGCTTGTTGTACAGACGGAAGTAGTTCTGGAAGGTGGTCGACGCCAGCGTCTGGCTTTCGGCCTGGATATTCAGGTTTTCCTTGGCCTCGATGGCCTGGTGCAGACCTTCGGACAAACGGCGGCCCGGCATGGTACGACCAGTGTGCTCGTCGACCAGTACGACCTGACCGTCCTGCACGATGTATTCGACGTTGCGATGGAACAGCTTGTGCGCGCGCAGGCCGGCGTAAACGTGAGTCAGCAGGCTCAGGTTATGCGCCGAGTACAGGCTCTCGCCCTCAGCCAGCAGGCCGATGCCGGTCAGCGTTTCTTCGACGTACTGGTGACCGGCTTCGTTGAGTTCGACCTGACGGGTCTTCTCGTCGATGGTGTAGTGACCGGCCTGGGTCACTTCGCCTTCGACTTCCTCGACGTGCAGCTTCAACTGCGGGATCAGCTTGTTGACCTCGATGTACAGCTTGGAGCTGTCCTCGGCCTGACCGGAGATGATCAGCGGCGTACGGGCTTCGTCGATGAGGATCGAGTCGACTTCGTCGATCACGGCAAAATTGAGTTCGCGCTGGAATTTTTCTTCCATGCTGAACGCCATGTTGTCGCGCAGGTAATCGAAACCGAATTCGTTGTTGGTGCCGTAGGTGATGTCGGCGGCGTAGGCAGCGCGCTTCTCTTCCGGCGGCTGGAACGGCGTGACAACGCCGACCGTCAGGCCGAGGAATTCATACAGCGGGCGCATCCAGTTGGCGTCACGGCGGGCCAGGTAGTCGTTCACCGTCACAACGTGCACGCCGTTGCCGGACAGCGCATTGAGGTAAACGCCCAGTGTTGCCACCAGGGTCTTGCCTTCACCGGTACGCATTTCCGCGATCATGCCTTCATGCAAGGTCATGCCGCCGATCAGCTGGACATCGAAGTGGCGCATGCCCATGACACGCTTGCCGGCTTCGCGGGCGACCGCAAAGGCTTCTGGCAGCAGTTTGTCGAGGGTTTCCCCTTTGGCGATGCGGGCCTTGAACTCGCTGGTCTTGGCACGCAATTGATCGTCCGAAAGGGCCACCATTCGCTCTTCGAAGGCATTGACGAGTTGCACCGTCTTGAGCATGCGTTTGACTTCACGCTCGTTCTTGCTTCCAAAAAGTTTCTTTAACAAAGGCGCAAACATATCGGCAGGATCTTCCACACTAAAGGGATGGAGGGCGGCCCCGTGAGTCGCCCGTGCAGCCCTCATGGCCGCATGCGAACGAGCATTCTACCCGGAAACGAAGGAGAGGAAAGTGGCGATATTCCACGATGCTGGCACAGCGCTTTGACGGGGCTCACTTAAAATAAGGGCGTTTTGCTCAACTTCAAGCCGTTCAAGGCAGAAGTTAGTTGTTGATTTAATGGGTAAAGCGTTCACAAAAGCAATGGGCGGGTGCATTCGGTGCTTTCTGCTACCATGGCGTCTCTGTTACTTCAGGTGTCTGATCATGGCATTTCGCCCACTTACGGCCAAAGTACCTGCCGTTCTACTACGCGAAGCCAAGCCGCTGAAAGCCATTCTCGGCCACGCTCAACGCCTGGGTCATCTGCAGCGTTTGCTCGAAAGCCAATTGCAGCCCGCCGCGCGCGAACATTGCCACGTGGCGTCCTGGCGCGAAGGCAGTTTGTTGCTGATTGTCACCGACGGCCATTGGGCAACCCGCCTGCGTTACCAGCAAAAGCGTCTGCAGCGGCAATTGCAGATGTTTGACGAGTTCAACAATCTCACGCGAATTCTGTTCAAGGTCCAGCCGCCTACCGTTCAGCGGGGTGCAGTCGGGCACACCATGGACTTGTCCAATGATGCTGCCGCGACCATTCAGGCCACGGCTGATGGCATTAGTGACCCGAATCTGCGGGCTGCACTGGAGCGACTGGCGGCGCACGCCAAAACCAGAACCTGACATAGATCACATGTAGGAGCGAGCCTGCTCGCGAAGGCGGCGTAACATTCAAGATTGATGTTGCCTGACACACCAATTCGCGAGCAGGCTCGCTCCCACAGTTAGATTGTGTCCACTCGCTACCGTCGTTTTTTGCTACCTAGCAACGACCCCATCAACCCGCGCACCAACTGTCGGCCAAGTTGATTGGCCGCCTGGCGCATCGCCGATTTCAACGCCTGCCCCGCCGCCGTGCCGAGGAATTCCCCGGCCTGCTCGGTGAAACTCGGTTCTTCAGCTGCTGGTTTGCTTGGCGCCGCTTCAGGGTCCGGTGCCAGGCCCTTGCGCCCCATCAGCACCTCATAGGCTGATTCACGGTCAATCGGCTTGTCATAACGACCCTGCAACGGCGAAGAGGCGATCAGCGCCGTACGTTCGGCACCGGTCAAGGGCCCGATCCGTGATTGCGGCGGTGCTACCAGCACCCGCTGGACCATTTCCGGCGTACCTTTTTCCTGCAGGGTGCCGACCAGTGCTTCGCCGATCCCGAGTTCGGTCAACACCGACAACGTCTCGAACGCCGGATTCGGCCGGAAACCTTCGGCCACCGCACGCAGGGACTTCTGCTCCTTGGCGGTGAACGCACGCAAACCGTGCTGGATGCGCAAACCCAACTGAGCCAGCACGTCATCCGGCAGGTCACCCGGCGACTGGGTGACGAAATACACGCCCACGCCTTTCGAACGAATCAGCCTCACGACTTGTTCCAGACGGTCACGCAATGCCTGCGGCGTACCGTTGAACAACAGGTGGGCTTCATCGAAGAACAGCGCCAGCAACGGCTTGTCGGCATCGCCCCGCTCAGGCAGTTGCTCGAACAGTTCGGCCAGTAGCCACAGCAGGAACGTCGCGTAGACCTTCGGCGCTTCATGCACCAGACGACTGGCATCGAGCAAATGAATGCGCCCGCGGCCATCCGCGGCGGGTTGAAGGATGTCTTCGAGTTGCAACGCCGGCTCGCCGAACAAGGCTTCGGCCCCCTGTTGCTCGAGGGTCGCCAGACGCCGCAGCAGCGCCTGGCTGGAACCGGTGGTCATCAATGCTGCATCGTCGCCCAGCAACTGGGGGTTGTCCCGCAGATGATTGAGCAACGCCTTCAGATCCTTGAGATCGAGCAACAACAAGCCTTCGCGGTCTGCCACCTTGAACGCGGCGTACAGCGCCGACTGCTGACTGTCGGTCAGTTCCAGCAGGCTGCCCAGCAGCAGCGGTCCCATTTCACTCAAGGTTGTGCGTAAAGGATGACCGGACTGACCGTGTACGTCCCACAACGTCACCGGATAAGCCTGAGGCTTGTGGTTGAGCCACGGCATCCCGGCAATCCGCTCGGCGATCTTGCCCTGGGGGTTGCCGGCGGCGCCGAGGCCGCACAGGTCACCCTTGATGTCGGCGGCGAACACCGCCACCCCGGCATCGCTGAAGGCTTCGGCCAGTCGTTGCAAAGTGACGGTTTTGCCGGTACCGGTCGCGCCCGCGATCAAACCGTGGCGGTTCGCCAGGCGCATGGCCTGGGCGATCGGCTGTCCCTTGGGATCGGCACCGATAACGAGTTGCAATGAATCAGGCATTTGGTCACCCATGATTAATCTTTGGTCCTACGCGGCCGATAGAAATAACGACAAAGCAGACAGACACGATCTGGTCAGAAATTTCCCTAAGGAGAGTCGGAAAATTCACTTGCTTTCAACCTTGCCCGTTGTGCGTCTCTTCATAAAAGCACGCGCTGGACATTAAGACCTTAGCGGAACCCCAAGCCATGAACAAAAATCTGCGTTTCAGCCATAAAATCCTGCTTGCCGCCGCCCTCATCGTCATTGCCGCCTTCGCCTCATTCACGCTGTACAACGACTATTTGCAGCGCAATGCCATTCGTGAGGACCTGGACAATTACCTGCAGGAAATGGGCAGAGTCACTGCCAACAACATCCAGACCTGGTTGAACGGGCGCAGCCTGTTGATAGAAAACCTCGCGCAAACCGTCGCACTCAATCCCGAGGCGGGCAACGTATCCAGCCTGCTGGTGCAAAAAGCCGTGACTTCGACCTTCATGGGTGCCTACCTGGGCAGCAAGGACGGTTCTTTCATCATTCGCCCGGACAGCAAGATGCCCGACGGCTATGACCCTCGTGCGCGCCCTTGGTACAAGAGCGCCCAAGGCACCAGCGGTTCGGCGCTGACTGAACCCTATGTGGACCTGGCCTCCGGCCAACTGGTGATTTCCATCGTCAACAGCGTGATCAAGGATGGACAGAACATCGGTGTCGTCGGTGGCGACCTGAGTCTGCAGGTGATCGCCGACAGCCTCAATGCGCTGGATTTCGATGGCATGGGCTACGCCTTCCTGGTCAGCGCCGATGGCAAGATCCTGGTACATCCCGACAAAGCGCTGGCGATGAAGACGCTCAAGGACGTCTACCCGCAAGATACGCCCGCGATCAGCAGTGGCATGAGTGAAATCCAGGTCGATGGCAAAACCCGCATCGTGACCTTCACCCCGATCAAGGGCCTGTCGTCGGTCAACTGGTACATCGGCCTGTCGGTGGACAAGGACAAGGCCTTCTCGATGCTCAGCCAGTTCCGCACCTCGGCGGTCATCGCGACCATCATCGCCGTGGCCATCATCATCGCCCTGCTCGGCATGCTGATTCGCATCCTGATTCAGCCGTTGCACGTCATGACCCGGGCCATGGCCGACATCGCCGACGGCGAAGGCGACCTGACCAAACGCCTGACCATCGTGAACAACGATGAATTCGGTAGCCTCGGCACCGCGTTCAACCGTTTCGTGGAGCGTATCCACGGTTCGATCCGCGAAGTATCTTCGGCCACCGGGCAGGTCAACGAAGTGGCATTACGCGTGGTCGCAGCCTCCAACTCGTCGATGTTCAACTCCGACCAGCAAGCCTCGCGCACCAGCAGCGTCGCGGCCGCCATCAACCAGCTCGGCGCCGCCGCCCAGGAAATCGCGCGTAATGCCGCCCAGGCGTCGAGCCAGGCCAGCGATGCCCGCAGCCTCGCCGAAGACGGCCAGCAAGTGGTGGATCGCAGCATTGTCGCGATGAATCAGCTGTCGACCATGCTCAGCGCTTCCAGCACCAATATCGAATCGTTGAACAGCAAAACGGTGAACATCGGGCAGATTCTCGAAGTGATCACCAGCATTTCCCAACAAACCAACCTGCTGGCGCTCAACGCCGCGATTGAAGCCGCGCGCGCCGGTGAAGCCGGTCGTGGTTTTGCCGTGGTGGCGGACGAGGTGCGCAACCTGGCACACCGCACGCAGGAATCGGCGCAGCAAGTGCAGACGATGATCGAGGAGCTGCAAGTCGGCGCCCGGGAATCGGTCAGCACCATGAGCGACAGCCAGCGCCACAGCCAGGACAGCGTGGAAATCGCCAACCTGGCGGGTGAACGCCTGAACAGCGTGACGCTGCGTATTGGTGAAATCGACGGCATGAACCAGTCGGTCGCCACCGCGACGGAAGAACAGACCGCCGTGGTGGAGTCGATCAACGTCGACATCACCGAGATCAACACGCTGAACCAGGAAGGTGTGGAAAACCTGCAATCGACATTGCGCGCATGCTCGGACCTTGAGCAGCAGGCGGCGCGGTTGAAGCAGTTGGTAGGCAGTTTCCGTATCTAGCGTCTGAACCGGTCCCATCGCGAGCCGGCTCGCTCCCACAAAGTTGTCACTGAACCTGTGGAAGCCTGCTCGCGATAGCGGCCTGCCAAACACCCCCGCTGCCCCCCCCAACCGCGCACCCCCAACCGAACATCTATCCTTCATATAGGCCAACCAAGGGAGTACCGGGACTGGAGGACCGTTCATCGTGCATATCGCTGACGTCACCATGTTCTATGCCCCAGCCAGCGGTGGCGTGCGTACTTATCTGGATGCAAAGCACCGTCGCCTGGGCATCAAGCCGGGCATTCGCCACAGTTTGCTGATCCCCGGACCCTCATTGAGCGAGCAGGATGGCATCTTCACCGTCCCGGCCCCTGCCCTGCCCTTCGGCAAGGGCTATCGTTTCCCTCTGCGTCTCGCACCCTGGCGCAATGTCCTGCATGACTTGCAACCCGATCTGATCGAAGTCGGCGACCCCTATCTCACCGCATGGGCGGCACTGGATGCGCGGCGCCAACTTGACGTGCCGGTCATCGGCTTTTATCACTCGGACCTGCCGCTACTGGTCCGCAACCGCATGGGCAACTGGGTGACCAACAACGTCGAGGCCTATGTCAGCAAGCTTTACGGCAACTTCGACCGGGTCCTGGCGCCCAGCCGGGTCATGGCCGACAAACTTGCCGGGCTTGGGGTCAGGAATGTCTTCGTGCAGCCGCTCGGTGTCGACCTGCAAACCTTCAATCCCGAAGCCAGGGACCCCGGACTACGGGCCGAATTAGGCCTGGACGAAAACACCCGGTTGCTGATCTTCGCCGGGCGCGGCTCCAAGGAAAAAAACCTGCCGGTGTTGCTCGACTGCATGGAACGCCTGGGTCGATGCTATCACCTGCTGCTGGTGGGCTCGTCGATGCCCACGACCGTGCCATCCAACGTGACGGTGATCGACGATTTCCGTCCGGCGGCGCAGGTGGCCCGGCTGATGGCCAGCGCCGACGCATTGCTGCACGCCGGCGATCATGAAACCTTCGGTCTGGTCATTCTGGAGGCCATGGCCAGCGGCATACCGGTGGTGGCCGTGGCCGCCGGGGCTTTCGAGGAAATCATCGCCGAGGACTGCGGTCGCCTCTGTGCACCGAACAATCCTGCCGCGATGGCCGCCGCCGTTCGAGAACTATTCGGGTCGGGCAACACAACGCTGGGCAAACAGGCACGATTGCATGTCGAGCGGCATTACGCCTGGGACACGGTGGTCAACAGCTTGCTGCGTCACTACCACGCCGTGCTTGGTAGCCAATGGTCGTTGACCGCCAATGGTTGAGCCCATGAACAATTCCGGATTGCTACTGGTAATGCACGACGTGGCACCGCCAACCTGGGCCGATTACCAGCCGTTCGTCAAAGCCGTCGACGTGCTGGGTGGCGTTCCGATCACCTGGCTGGTGGTACCGAACTTCCACAAACACAACGATCTGGACGCCCATCCGCAATTTCGCCGCCAGCTCAGTGCCAGGGTTGCCCGCGGCGACGAACTGGCCCTGCATGGCTACTTCCACTGCGATGACGGGACGATGCCCGGCAATCCCCGCGACTGGTTCATGTGTCGGGTCTACACCCACGAAGGCGAGTTTTACCGTTTGTCAGCCGAAGCCGCCCTCACCCGCCTGCGCTCGGGCATCGAAATGTTCCACCGCCATGACTGGCCGCTTGAGGGGTTCGTCGCCCCTGCCTGGCTGATGAGCCAAGGCACTCGCCAGGCATTGCGCCAATTGCCGTTGAGTTACACCAGCGACTCGCAGCATCTATACCGGTTGCCGGATTTCACCGCGATCGAGGCACCCGGGCTGGTCTGGAGTGCGCGCAGTGCCTGGCGCCGGGGCATATCGAAGCTCGTCAGCGACCGCCGCGAACAACGCTGGCAGCAGGCCCCGGTGATTCGCCTGGGCCTGCACCCGGTGGACATGCGCCATGAGTTCTCGCGTCGATACTGGCTGCAAACCCTGGAACGCCTGCTCGACAACGGAAGGGTTCCGATGACCAAGGCCCAGTGGCTGACGCTGCAAAACGACCGCATGAGCCATGCCGCTGCCGCTGAAGTTGATGAAACTCAGGCAGGCTTGGGTTTGTCCTCAGGCGCTTGCTGCAACTGTTCCCACAACTGCGCGGCGTCAGGAAATTCCGTCCCCGTTTCAGGCCCCATGTCATCCGGGTCGTAGCGACTCAGACAACCTTCGCCCAGCGTGGCGGGAGCCTTGGATGTGGCTTTGTCCAGTGGATCGGCCATGATTTTTTCCTCGATGCGGAAACGGCGAAGGGCCTGAAGCGATTGAACGCCCAGGCCCTTCGAATTTCAACTGTGCCGCAGGTCTGTCAGAAGACCACGGTTTTGTTGCCGTGTACCAGCACGCGGTCTTCCAGGTGATAACGCAAGCCACGGGCCAGCACCATTTTCTCGACGTCACGGCCGAAACGCACCATGTCTTCGATGCTGTCGCTGTGGCTGACGCGCACCACGTCCTGCTCGATGATCGGGCCGGCATCCAGCTCTTCGGTCACATAGTGGCAGGTCGCGCCGATCAGCTTCACGCCACGCAGGGAGGCCTGGTGATACGGCTTGGCCCCGACGAACGACGGCAGGAAGCTGTGGTGAATGTTGATGACCTTGTGCGCGTATTCGCTGCACAATTCCGGCGGCAGGATTTGCATGTAACGGGCAAGCACCACCACTTCGGCATCGTGCTGTTTGACCAGGCGCGAAACCTCGGCGAAGGCCGGTTGCTTGTCCTGCGGATTGACCGGGACGTGGTAGTACGGAATACCGTGCCACTCCACCATGCTGCGCAAGTCGTCATGGTTGGAAATCACACAGGAGATTTCGCAATCCAGTTCATCGCTGTGCCAGCGGTGCAGCAAGTCGGCCAGGCAGTGCGACTCGCGGCTGGCCATCAGCACAACGCGTTTCTTTTGTTCGGTATCGGTGATGCGCCAGTCCATCGAGAACTCTTCGGCGATCGGAGCAAAGGCCTCGCGAAAAGCTTCGATACCAAATGGCAGGGAGTCGGCACGGATTTCGTGACGCATGAAGAACCAGCCACTGAGATTGTCCGAGTGATGGCTCGCTTCAGTGATCCAGCCGTTGTGTGATGCCAGAAAGTTACTGACTTTGGCAACGATGCCAACACGGTCCGGGCAAGAAATCACCAGACGAAAAGTGCGCATGAGGGGGAAACTCCAGAACTTCGCAAAGGCCGCCATTCTAGCGATTGCGCAGCAAAACTGCAGTATTGTTGACGTTTTTACCCTGCCCGACGGGCGGTGCGACAGGGCGGACAGCGCCCGTGCCGGTTCGCCCGGATGCTCTAGCGGTACCGTGCATTTGTTAATTTATGTATATCTGTCAGACCCGGACCACACTAATAACTGCATTACCAATGTGCACCAAAGACACAGCAGTTAAATTAAATAAAGTTCGGTTAAATGTTTACTTGATGAAACACCATGACTATTATTGCGGCACTGTCACCTGCCCTCCAGCGCACAACATAAGGTAGTCCACATGTCCTTGATCAACGAATATCGCGCCACCGAAGAAGCTATCAAAGAGCTGCAAGCCCGTTTGAAGAACCTGTCCCAAGACGACAAACTGCAAACCGAGCTGGAATTCGAAGGCAAACTGCGCACCCTGATGGGTGAATACTCCAAGTCCCTGCGTGACATCATCGCGCTGCTGGATCCAGAATCCAAAACCAAGGCACCACGTGGCGGTGCAGTGAAAACTACCGGCACCAAGCGTGCTCGCAAAGTTAAACAATACAAAAACCCGCACAACGGTGAAGTCATCGAAACCAAAGGTGGCAACCACAAGACTCTGAAAGAGTGGAAAGCCAAGTGGGGCGGTGACGTGGTGGAAGGCTGGGCTACCCTGCTGGGCTAAGCCCCCGGGCTTGTCGCAGACGGACCCGTGACAAAAAAATAACGCCAGCAAATGCTGGCGTTTTTTATGCGCGGCATTTAAGCCCTCGCATCTTCGAATTCAAAGACGCAAACGCTGGCGTAGTCCCTGGACATAGTCCTGCCACTCACAGAGCACCTCCTGCTGAAACGGAGTAGCACTAACGCTCAATTGGGCCGCGGCCTCTGCAAAACTTTCAAGGGTATTTGGCGCCCCCCATTCTGGATCTGACAAACGTTTCTGACAGAATATTCGCCAGCGTTCTTGCTCTTCGGAACTCAACGTATCGGGAAAGTTGCGTGCGCGATATCGAAACAGCAATTGCGGCAAACGTTCGTCATCGAAAGGCCACTGCTCTTGGGCCAATTGCATCGGGTCAACGGTTCTGACTTGTTCACACAAGCGTCGATCCCGATCACCGATAAATCCATCGTATAACTGTTGCTCAGGATCCTGACTCGGGGAAAAATCATCGCGGGCATAAATCGCCAGAATTTTATCCTGCCAAACTTTCCGGGCGTCATTGAGCTGCAACACCCTCTGTTGATAAAGCGCCATATCCAGCCCCAGACGCTGCTGATCCTCCTGGCGAAGTACCGACAACGGGGCCACCACCGGGCACTTGTTGATGTGAATCAGCTTCAATGGCACCGGTAACTCGTCTTCGGCCAGTTCGTCGCGGCGGGTATACAAGCGCTGACGCAAACTTTCGGCATCCAGGCCGAGCAGGTCCTGGGGATCGAGATGCAGGTCACAGACAATCAGGGCATTCTTGTTGCGCGGGTGCCAGGCCAGCGGCAACACCACCCCCACATAATTGCGCGCGGCGGAAAAACGCCCGGAAACATGCACCATGGGTTGCAGCAGTCGTATCTGGTCCATGACTTTTTGCTTGCTGCGCAACTGAAACAGCCAGTCATACAGTTTTGGCTGTTTTTCCCGTATCAGGCGTGCCAGGGCGATCGTCGCGCGAACGTCCGACAGCGCTTCGTGGGCATTGCCATGATCGATGCCATTGGCCGCGGTCAGGCGTTCGAGCTTGAGCGTGACCCGCCCCTCGTCATCGGTCGGCCAGACCATGCCATCGGGGCGTAAGGCATAGGCGGCGCGCACCACATCGATCAGGTCCCAGCGGCTATTGCCACCCTGCCACTCCCGCGCATAAGGGTCGAAAAAGTTTCGGTACAGGCTGTAGCGGGTCATTTCGTCGTCGAAACGCAAAGTGTTATACCCCGCGCCACAGGTACCGGGCGCGGCGAGCTGGGCATGCACCCGGGTCATGAAATCGGCTTCGCTCAAGCCTTGCGCCTGCAGTTGCCCAGGGGTAATTCCCGTGATCGTGCAGGCAGCCGGATGCGGCAGGATGTCGTCACTGGGCTGGCAGTAAAGATTGACCGGCTCGTCGATTTCATTGAGATCGAAGTCGGTGCGCAGGCCGGCCATTTGCAACGGACGGTCATTACGGGGATTGATGCCAGTGGTTTCGTAGTCGTACCAGAAGATGGAGGTCACGGGCGATTCCTGAACAGAAGATCGGCAAAGTCTAGGCGTTCACCTCCCGCTCCGGCCAGTAGTCTTGTCATTCAAGCACCTTGCGCGACTCGCCATGCACTACATAGTCATGTCGTTTCCCCCCGCCCCCTCCCGCATAGACTGCTAGCATCGAATGGAGACACAATCCCGATCCAGGCCACATCGTCAGGTTGCCCATGCTCGAGACCACAGCACTGCCAGGGAATGCGCCGCTGTCACCGCCGCTGGATACGCGGTACCAGATCGAAACGCCGGAGGGCGTCGACCTGCCACTGCGCCCCGCCGGGTTGATGGTCCGTGCGCTGGCATTCTCCATCGACCTCGGTTTGCGCGGCCTGGTCCTGGGCGTGCTGTTCTTTGCAATGGCGATGCTCGGCAAACTGGGTGCCGGACTCGGCTCGATCCTGCTGTTCGTGGTGAGCTGGTGGTACATGGTGCTGTTCGAGGTGCTGAACCACGGCCGCTCGCCGGGCAAGCAATGGATGGGACTACGGGTGGTGCACGACGATGGCACCCCGGTCGGCTGGTCCGCGTCGCTGCTACGCAACCTGCTGCGTGTTGTCGATTTGCTTCCGTTCGGTTACTTCCTCGGGGCCATCAGTTGCCTGCAACACCCCCACTTCAAGCGCCTGGGCGATATTGCCGCCGGTACCCTGGTGATCTACCGCGAACAATCGCACACCCGCCCCGAACTCCCCGAAGCCCAGCCCCGCCGCCCGGCCTTTGCCCTGACACTCACCGAGCAGCGGGCCATTCTCGGGTTTGCCGAGCGCCAGGGCGAACTCTCCCGGGCGCGGGCCGATGAACTGGCTGCGATCCTCGCCCAGCCGTTGCAAATACCGGCACAGCAGGCGGTGACCGAGCTCAACGGCATCGCCCGCAGCTTGTTGGGGCCGACATGAAGCAAAGCCTTTTTGAAAACCGGCACAAGACCGAATGGGAACAGTTCGCTCACCTGCTCGAGCAATTGGAGCACAACAGGAAAGTCACGGGGGCAGGCAGTTTTCCAAGGGATTACCGACGTCTCTGCCAACACCTGGCACTGGCCAGGGAGCGCGGCTACAGCAGTTTTCTGATCGATTCCCTGCAGCAACAAGCGCTGCGCGGACACCAACAACTCTACCGTCACCGCAGCCGTCCGGGCGCCAGCGTGCTGGCATTCATCCTGGCCGACTTTCCGCGACTGGTGCGCGAACAGTGGCGGTTCGTCCTCGCCGCCAGCCTGATGTTCTTTGCCAGCCTGGCCGGTTTCGCGCTGCTGGTGTACCTGTACCCGGACCTCATCTACAACCTGATCCCCGCCGAGCAAGTCAGCGAGATGCAAAGCATGTACGACCCCGTTGCCGGTCACCTCGGACGCACGGCGCAACGAGCCGCCAGCGAGGACTGGGCGATGTTCGGCTACTACATCATGCACAACATCGGCATCGCCTTTCAGACCTTCGCCAGTGGTTTGCTGCTGGGTTTTGGCAGCGTGTTTTTCCTGATTTTCAACGGTCTGATGATCGGTGCGCTGGCCGGGCACCTGACCTACGTCGGCTACGGGCAAACCTTCTGGTCATTCGTGATCGGCCATGGCGCCTTCGAACTCAGCGCCATCGCCCTGGCCGGTGCCGCCGGCCTGAAGCTGGGCTGGGCGTTGGTCGCCCCGGGGTGCCTGCCACGCGCCGAGGCCTTGCGCCTGGCTGCGCGCAAGTGTGTGCTGCTGATCTGCGGGGTCATGCTGTTTCTGTTGATTGCGGCGTTTATCGAAGCCTACTGGTCATCGATGACTGGCCCGTCGCACCAGACCAAGTACCTGGTGGGCGCTGCGCTCTGGCTGCTGGTGGTGGTTTATCTCGTGTTTGCCGGGCGCCGCCGCCATGCGCCTGAGTGACGCCACGGCGGTGATCCGCCCGCGCCCGACCTGGGAAGCCATGGACCTCGGCGTGCTCCTGAGTCAGCGCCACCGACGCCTGTTGATGACCAGTTGGGCCATGGTCACCTTGCCCGTGTTCGCGCTGCTCAGTTGGGGGTTGTGGGATTCACCCTCTCTCGCCATGTTCATTTTCTGGTGGCTGAAGCCGGCGTTCGAACGCCTGCCCTTGTACATTCTGTCCAAAGCCATGTTCGGTGAAACGCCCTCGCTCAAGCAGGCCCTCTACCAATGGCTACGCCTGCTCAAACCGCAATTGCTGGCCAGCCTGACCTGGCGGCGCCTGAGTCTGTACCGCAGTTTCGCGATGCCGGTGGTGCAACTTGAAGGCCTCGATGGACCGCAACGGCAACAGCGCCTGCAGGTGCTATTGCAGCGAGACGCCGGCGCCGCGCGCTGGCTGACGATTATCGGTGCGCACCTGGAGGGCGCGTTGTGGATCGGCTTGATGGTGTTGTTCTATCTGCTGCTGCCACAACAGGTCGCGCTCGACTGGAGCTGGCAGTCGCTGATCTCTGCGCCCGGCCAGGACTGGCGTTGGCTGGAACATCTGACCAACGCCTTTTATGCACTGGTGCTGGTGGTCTGTGAACCTATCTATGTCGCCTGCGGTTTCAGCCTTTACCTGAACCGGCGCACCGTGCTGGAGGCCTGGGATATCGAACTGGTGTTCCGCCGCATGCGCCAACGCCTCACCAATGCAGCCGCTGTCCTGTTGATCGGTGTGATACTGCTGATGCCGACCACACGCAGCGTGTGGGCCGCCGAACCGGCCCTTTCACCCGACAGCCCGCGCTTGCTGGGCCAGCCCCTGACCAGCCAGGCTTCCAGGGACGGCATCAAGACGATCCTCGAACAACCGCCCTTCAAGAACCGGGAAACGGTAACGCGCTACCGCTTTGGCGAAGACCAGCCAAGCGCTGAAGCCCCGGACGACGGCAAGACACCGCAATGGTTGAAAGCCCTGCTGAAGCTGCTTGAGGGGCAGCGCTTCGGGGCATTGGCGAGCCTGATTGAAATCGTCCTGTGGGGCGCCGTCATCGGAGCCGTCGGCCTGTTGATCTGGCGCTATCGCGACTGGTCGCAAGCGTTCGTCAGCCGACGAGCGAGTCTCGACATAAAAGCCACGCGGCCGTTACCACAGCAGGCGTTCGGCCTGGACCTCAAGCCCGAGTCCCTGCCCGCCGACATCGCCACCAGCGCTGAAAGTCTCTGGCAGACCCATCCGCGCGAAGCCCTCGGCTTGCTTTATCGTGCCCTGCTCAGTCGCCTGACGCACGATTTCAACATCGCACTCAAAGCCGCCGATACCGAAGGCCAGGTACTTCGGCGCGTCGAGCTGATACAGCGACCGGCCCTGCTGGCATACAGCAAGGATCTCACCGGGCACTGGCAAAACATGGCCTACGGTCATCGCTTGCCACCCGCTCAGGTGCAGCAGGAACTGTGTAACGGCTGGCGTATTCTGTTCGGCTCGCAGGCTGTCCGTTGAGCCGACGCTGGGGGGCGATGGCCGGGGCATTGATCGCCGCGCTGGTGGCTGCATTGAGTGTTTATCTGTACCTCAAGGCCACCCCCTACCAGCGCGAAATCGACCACGGCCCCTCACCGGAAGCCCAAGCCAACCCTTATCTGGCAGCGGAACTCTTCCTGCGCAAGCAAGGCCTGAGCGTCGACCACGCCAACGGCCTCGACATCCTGCCCAGCCTCGATCCGCATCAACACAGCCTGCTGTTGCTCGGTGACCGCGACAACATGACTCCACGGCAGATCGACCAGGTGATGAACTGGACCCAGGCCGGCGGGCGACTACTGTTCGTCGCCGAGTCGCTGTGGGATGAAAAGCTCGGCCACAGCACTGACCTGCTGCTCGATCGGGTGCAAGTGCAGCAGTTCCTGAGCAAGGACCTCAAGGCACCGCCACCCGATGTCGGTGAAGATCCGTACCCGCAACTGACCAAGCTCTATCTGGAAGACGAAGACGCCCCGGCCTATGCCGGTTTCGATACGGCGTTCCATCTCGAAGACCCGAAAAACCTCGCCTGGGCCTGGGCCAACAGCGCCAGGGCCACGCACATGATGCAACTCGATCACGGGCTCGGCTCGGTCATCGTGGTCACCGATGCCGACCTGTGGAAAACCCCGGCCATCGACCAGTACGACAACGCCTGGCTGCTCTGGTACCTGACCGCCGACACCCGCGTGACACTGATCTTCAACAGCGATCACGACAGCCTGCCGACCTTGCTGCTGCGTTATTTCCCCCAGGCGCTGGTCGCATTGTTCGCCTTGATCGGCCTGGGTTTCTGGCACTTTGGCGTGCGCCAGGGACCACTGCAAGAACCGGCGCCGAAAGCACGCCGGCAACTGCAGGAGCACCTGCGCGCCAGTGCCGACTTCCTGTTGCGTCGCAACGGTCAGGCCGGCCTGCTGCAAGCCTTGCAGCAAGACATCCTGCGGCGCGTGCGGCGGCGCCATCCCGGCTTTGAACAACTCGGCGTTGCCGAACAATGGCTGGTGCTCGCACGCCTGACCGGCCAACCCACACGCGCTATCAGCCAGGCCATGAGCCCGCGACCGCAGCAACGGCTTTCCAGCGTTGAATTCAGCCGCCAGGTCGCCCACCTGCAATCCTTGAGGAATGCCCTATGAGTCAACCGATCGAGCCCGACGTACCGAGCCATGCCGCTCAACAACGTCAGCGTGCCAGCCAACTGGCCCAGGCCGTGCGCAATGAATTGCAAAAAGCCTTGATCGGCCAGGACAGCGTGATCGACGACGTCCTGACCGCGCTGATCGCGGGCGGTCATGTGCTGCTCGAAGGCGTACCGGGTTTGGGCAAGACCCTGTTGGTGCGCGCCCTCGCCCGCTGCTTCGGCGGCGAATTTGCGCGCATCCAGTTCACCCCCGACCTGATGCCCAGCGACGTCACCGGGCACGCGGTGTACGACTTGCAGACCGAGCAATTCAAACTGCGCAAAGGCCCGCTGTTCACCAACCTGTTGTTGGCCGACGAAATCAACCGCGCCCCGGCGAAAACCCAGGCGGCGCTGCTCGAAGCCATGCAGGAACGGCAAGTCACCCTCGAAGGCCGTCCATTGCCGATTGCGCAACCGTTCATGGTGCTTGCCACGCAAAACCCGATCGAGCAGGAAGGCACTTACCCTCTGCCGGAGGCCGAACTTGACCGCTTCATGCTCAAGGTGCGCATGGATTACCCCGACGCCGAGCAAGAACTGAACATGGTGCGTCAGGTCAGCCGCTCGACCCGGGCCGACATGCTCGATGTTCAACCGATGCGCACGTTATTGCAGGCCAGGGATGTACAGGCCTTGCAACGTATCGCCAGCGACCTGCCACTGGACGATCAGGTGCTCGATTACGCCGTGCGCCTGGCCCGCTCCACCCGCAACTGGCCCGGCTTGATCCTCGGCGCCGGGCCCCGCGCGTCCATCGCGCTGGTGCGATGTGCCCGGGCCCGTGCGCTGCTGCGCGGCGGTGAGTTCGTGATTCCGGATGACATCAAGGGTTGCGCCCTGGCCGTGCTGCGCCATCGTGTGCGCATCGCACCGGAGCTGGATATCGAAGGCCTGGATGTCGATCAGGTGCTCCAGCAGATGCTCGACCAAGTGCCGGCGCCGCGCCTGTGAAACCGTCGCGCCTGATGCTCGCCTGGCTGTTGATCCTGCTGGCCTGCGGCATTGTGTCGGGCACTTTGCGGGCGCTGGAGTTCACGGTGCCGGCGAATCTCATGGCGATCAACTGGGGGTTGCTCCTGGCGCTGCTGGCCTTGGCCCTGCTGGATGGTATTCGCGTGAAGCGCCTGCCTTCGCCCCGGCTGAAACGACAAATACCCGGCAGCCTGGCGCTGGGCCGATGGAGCGAAGTGCAACTGACCCTTGAACACGACTTTGCCCAACCTCTGAACGTGCAAGTCTTCGACCATGTGCCAGCGGGCCTGAGCTTCGAAAACCTGCCACTGTCAGTCGAACTGCAACCCGGCCAGCACAGCCTAGCCGGTTATCGCCTGCGTCCGCTCAAGCGCGGCCACTTCAGCTTCGAACGCTGCGAAATCAACCTGCCAAGTCCCTTGGGACTATGGTCGGACAAGCGCCTACTCGAGCTGCCCGACGCCACCCGCGTCTACCCCGACTTCGCCCGTCTCTATGAAGGGCAGTTGCTGGCGGTGGACAACTGGCTCAGCCAGCTTGGCGTTCGCCAGAAACAACGACGGGGCCTGGGCCTGGAGTTTCATCAATTGCGCGAATTTCGCGAGGGTGACAGCCTGCGCCAGATCGACTGGAAGGCCACCGCCCGCCAGCGCACGCCAATTGCCCGGGAGTACCAGGACGAGCGCGACCAGCAGATCATCTTCATGCTCGACTGCGGCCGGCACATGCGCAGCCAGGATGATGAGCTGTCGCACTTCGATCACGCCCTCAATGCCTGTCTGTTGCTCAGCTACGTCGCGTTACGTCAGGGCGACGCGGTGGGCCTGAGTACCTTTGCCAGTGAACAGCCGCGCTACCTTGCGCCGGTGAAAGGCACCAGCCATCTCAACACACTGCTCAACAGCGTTTATGACTTGAACAGCACCCAACGCAGCGCCGACTATCAAGCAGCGGTGACGCAACTGCTGGCACGGCAAAAACGCCGGGCACTGGTGGTGCTGGTGACCAACCTGCGTGAAGAGGACGATGATGAGTTGCTCTCGGCAGTCAAACGCCTGAGCCAGCAGCATCAGGTGCTGGTCGCGAGCCTGCGTGAAGAGGTGCTCGACAACCTGCGTCAGGCCCCGGTACAAACCTTGCCTGAGGCGTTGGCTTATTGCGGCACGGTAGATTATTTGAATGCGCGAGCGGAACTCCATGAGCGGTTGAATGCTCATGGAGTGCTGGTGATGGATGCGCGGCCCGGTGAGTTGGGGGCAGAGTTGGTGACGCGGTATTTGGGCTGGAAGCGGGACGGAAAACTTTAACCTGGTGTGCCAACGCTAAGCCGTCACTGGAATCGACCGACCATCAATCCAAAGCCCACTTAACTCCAAAGGCGCAAGACGCAAATCAATCTTGAAATCTGTCACGTGAATACCCTCCAGCGTCCCCCCGTCGGCACTGGTGACCTGCAGGGTCACCTCCGTGTTAGTTCGCTCAAGCCTCTGAATCGCAATAGGCTCGTAGGGCCTGAGGTCAACCAGAGGTTGATTGTCTGACATTCCAGTATCAGCGGTACTTTTTCTGCTCAGAAAAGACTCGTTGAAGAGCACTTTGCCTTTGTCTGTCGTCAGGCTCACCTGGCTCGGTTTTTTGCCCACGACCTCATAGGCAAACGAAAACCAGTAAACCGCATCAGTATCGGGGCGAACCGGTAAGGGGAAGGTATACGCGATCGTGGCGCCCTTGGTCATCTGTAGGTAAGTCTTACCCGATACACTGTCTTCACGCTCAAGCGGGTTTCCAGTGACTGTCCATACCGTACGCCAGTTATCGCTGAAATCGCCGTACTCAATCAGGTTTCTTCCTTCAATCAGGTTTCCTCCTTCAATCAAGTTTCTTTCTTCAATCAAGTTTCTTTCTTCAATCAGTTCATCACTGCTCATGGTTGCTACACCTCTATAGACGTTGACATTTCCAGGCTCAAAAAACCTGTTTATTCGGTACTGTCGGGGGCCAAGCCACTCAGGAACTCAAGACCTGGCCTTTGAGTTTCTCAATCACTTTCTGCGTGTATGTCGAGTTACCCACGAAGGCCAGGTAGCGAACACACACAATGATGTCCGTCAGGCTGTTCTTGAGTTCCTCCTGGTTGTCTTCCTTGCCCATCGGCAACTCAAGCCGCCACCTCGCAACTGCGCCGGTGCCTTCGAAAGGCTGGTAACGCTCGTCACCAAAATTCTGCATGTGCTGGCCGCTGTCATCGATGCCGGTGGACACCGCTACTTGCTGGCTATTGCGCAAATTGAGCTTGATGTCTGCTGGCGTACGTGAGGCATCGGGGGCATAGAGATAATCCAGTGAAGACACCACAGGCTTGACCGCCGTGGTGCTCGAAATCTGGGTGAGCATCAGACGCACGTCTTGATACGGCCCCAGGGTCACCGGCAACGTCACATCCACGCTGGTGATCTGGCGGCAGTAATGGCCGGGATAATCGCGATCGAACAGTTGTTGGGGAAACTCGAAGTCCAGGCTTCCTTCCACTTTGAATTGGTCCAAGGCCTTTGCCCAGTCATCCCTGGAGGGGTCTTCCTTGGCATTGGCATCGAACAACTGGCGCAGAGAAATGGTCTTGGTCAACTCCAGACGCCGTTCGTGACGATGGAGGAAAGCCGATTCCATGCGCAACAGATCCAGGGCCATCGATTCGCCGGCCATCAACCCGTGGTAGTTGTCCATCCACACGTTGGGCCGAACGAAGGTGGTGTCGTAATCACCCATTTCGTATTGCCAGGAGGCCTGGGCGCTCAGGCACAGCCCGACCACGGCGTCGTGCGCCTGATAATAGTGGGTGGCCATCTGGCTCAACAGCCAGCGATACAGCTCGACGTTGGTGGTTCGGGTCTTGTGGAAGGAATAGATCGCCTGGGCCTGCTCAGCCGCTTTTACAGCTTGACGCAGACTGGCTTGAGCGCCAGCGATGGCATGGTCCTGGGCGAGGATTTGCTCGTTGATGACTTCTATTTCTGCGGCAGCCTGTTGTTCCTGAAAGCTCCACTCGGCCGAGCGTCGATTGTAGTGAGCCGTCAGACGCAGAGCCTCGGACATTTCAAAGGAAAGTGCCCCTGATCCGGCCAGGACAGATGCCGCGCTCCTTGAGGGCGCGCCCATATCTCCTGATTCCTTGGTTACGATTGCGACAGGAAACGGAGCAACAGTGCCACCAAATGCCCCAATTTTCCCAGCCAAAGTTGCAGCCCCCGCCGCCACCTTTGGGATGAACGCCGCCGCCCCCAATAACCGCCCCGCGCCTCCCAGCACATCACCAGCAACCTCAAGACCCAACAAACCTGATGCTTGCTGCTCCTTGTAAAAAGCCTCGCGCTTCTCCAGCACTGCCCTGCTTTTCCCCAATCCCTCTTTGGCCACCTTCAACTGGTCGATAGTTGCCTGTTGTATTTCCCTGGCAAACGTACTCAATTCAATCAAGTGACTTTGCTGAAGTTCTTCCAGTTGTCCCCGATCGCGTTGCTCCATGAACTGCAGTACTTGCTGGCCGAAACGCATCAAGGTCTGCACCGCATTTTGCGACGATGCCAGCATGGTTCGGAATCGATAGTGCGGAATGTTCAACCAGCCACCCGCACTGCGCGAAGCTCCGGACGATCCACCGGCCTGGGCGCGGAGCAAGTCCAGCGGATTGGTCGGCGGTGCAAACAACGGGAGCCACATCGGTTTGCCATCAATGGTCAGGTTGTTCGACATGTTCCACAGGCATTGTTCAATATGCCGCCACAAGTCCAACAGCATCTCGTTGGCAGCCGGACGAAACTCATCCAGATCAAGTCCTGCCAACTGCGGCGTACCCACCACGCGCTCAGGCAGGTTCGCCACACTGACGTCGGCAGAGTGCTCGAACAGCTCCAGTTTCGAAGGGCCACGCTTCGTTGCTGGATTAAGGATATCGCTCACCGATTTCGGAACCCAATGGCTCATGGGCGCGGTATCCGGCTTGGGGCCGAGCAATGCCAGTGCCCGTTCATACAACAACTTGGCGGCCACCAGATCGTCCCGGGTCAAGCGACGATACCGCGAATCGGCATAGGCGAGGATGCAGCGCACGTACCCCATGAAGATGGTTTTGCGATAGATGACAGGGCACGCGTACGCCATGGAATCCGGGTCCACCAGATTGTCGGCTTCTGCACCAGCATAACCGGGCTCGAGCAAAGGCCGGCAGCGCCAATGCGCCTCATCAACCGGAAGGCCTTTGACGCGCTCGTTCTGTGGATCGAAGAGGTAATGAAACCAGTGCTGGGATTCCAGATAGTTGCGTTCTTCGCACAACCGATGAGCGATCAGGAACGGCAGATGGAAGAACAACTCCCAATAGAAAACCCCATGGGCGCCAGAAAAATCCATTGGCACCGACGCAAAGTCGCCCACGACACTTTGAGGAGCGGGCTCAAGGCTGTGCTGGGTATCCCACGAGAGCAGCTCATCAATCGACACCGCCACTTTCGACTTCAGGACTGGCCCGAACGGCGAGTTGAGGCGCACCCAGCGTAACCTGGACAAACCCAATGCCTGCAAGTCGAGGAACTGCGCACCGGAATCCTGGGTGTCAAGCAACGGCAAGCTGGCGGTTGTTGGCGCCTGATTGACGGTGATGTCGTACCGGTCACGTCCCCGAGTACCCTTATCATCGCCCCAGGAAACGCTCAGCGTCTTGCCGGCGGGATTCCCTTGCCACTTATAGTCCACCCAGCCCGAGGCGTACCAATGCTCCAGGTCGAAGGCGAAATCCTGCGCCTTGAGTTGCGTGTTTCCATCGAACAATTTCAATCCGAAACTGATGGGCTGCGGTTTTACGTTGACCGAAATCTTGTTCACCGCCTGGTTGAATCGGACCGACGTTTCTGCGGCACGAATCGAAAAGCCGGCACCACTGAATGCTTCGTCAGGCCTTCTGAGCGCTAACTGCTCCAGATCCGCCTGTGTCAACTCAATGACTTTCGTCGCCCGCGCCCAGCCGTCCGCGGAAGAAAACTCATTGGGTTGAATCACTCCCAGTACAGACTCCCGTTCTGTCAGATCCTTGAACAGCAACTCGACTTTCATGGCGGGCAATTGCAGATGGCAGGTCAATAGAATCGACGAAGGTCCAGCGTATGAGATCTCGAAAAAGGCCAGTGAGCCGCCAAAGGTATGCCTGGAAAGCAGGACAATTTCCTTCAAGTCGAAATCGCTCCTTTTGGCCTGGCACAGGCCTTGAGCCTGCAGGTGATTCTGAATGACGCCCTGCTCGTCCAGTCGGCTGCTGACATTGATATTCAGCCCCAGTGTGCCACTCAGGTCCCCTTCAATGGTTCCACCACTCGCCGGTGCACGCAGTACCCGATTCAACGCTGCGTACTCGTCGCGCGTGACTTTGTGCTGCAACAACCGCTGGTCCTTGAATCGCCCGCTCGTCCAGCTCTGCAGCGTGGCGACCCTGACCGGTTGTGGCTGGAAATAGGCATCCACACAGGCAAACAGCCAGCCCGGCGCGGTGTCATCTCGCCAGGCTTGCACCTGCGGTGCGGCGTCGAGAGAAGTGAAGCTCACGGCAAGCCAGTCGTCGATATCCTTGCGAGGCCCGGTGACCGTGACCGCTAACAGCCGCATGGAGTCTTTGTGCAGAACGGCAAACTCTTCCTTGCACAAACTGACAGGCGTCGACCAGATCCCATTCAATCCAAGCCAGGACAACTTGGCCTCCACGGTCCAGGCGCCGGGCTTGGTAACGTTGCCGTCCTTGTCCTTCTCATCCTTGGCTTGCTCCCCTTCGATGTAAACGAGGCTCAACCGACCGCCAAACACCACGGGGCGCACCGCCAGGACTTCGAGGCCGGCGGGCAGAATCAACTCCTCCCACTCGCTCCAGCCGGCGGGGTTGAGATAGTCCAGGTCCTTGTTGTTGTCGTTGATGTGCACCCGGACCTTGCGCCAGAAGTAGGAGTAAGGTTGCTCGGTCTGGCGGCCGATAAAGTAGTAATGCGTGTTCTTGAAGGTCGGTACGGCGGGCTCGCTAGAAGACTGATCAGTGCTGTCGATGAAAGCGGAAATCAGCCGCAAATTGCAGACCTTTTCGAATTTACCCAGATGCTCATAAAGGGCTGCCTGCACCGACGCATCGCTGATTCGGGCCTGGGACAGGTTGTTTTCAAGATCGATGAATGACTTGGTTTTTTTCAGGCGCAACCCCGGAGAAATGTAGTTTTCCGGATAGTCCGCAAGCATCTGGTAACCCGCCCAGTCGCTGATGTTGCTCAGGCGCTTGTGCCAGTACTCCAGCTCATCTTCGTTAAATTTCTCGCTGTAGCCGGGCTCCATCTTCGAATAGATTCGTCCCAGGTACCGTTGCAGGCAGGCAATCGCCTCGGCCAATGGCGACGTATCGACCTTGGCGGTCACCTGGGTGTCCATCAGCAAATACTGTTGGACGTCATCGATGGTCGTCAGATTCAGCGGCTGCTCACGACGTTGATCCTGGGCCTTGGCGATATGGCTGCGGTAGTAATCCACCAACGCACTACGACGACGCTCGGCCAATGCTCCGATAACGGGTTTGTTCATCGCAATTCTCCTTTCATGGCGGTCACCCCGTTGTCATATTTGCAGGGTTGGCCTTGATATTTTTCAGCACTTTTGGTCGAAACCAGTGCCTGGACAGGTGTCTTATTCTGGCGATGGCGGATTAACTACGACTTCAAATGAATAGCCATGGAAACCCCATTTGGATTGCTCGTTATTGCCATACAACATGCCGCCAATGGCATAGGTCTGTGCTTCCTGCATTTCCGAGGCCGTGAACCCCCACCGGCCATTTGGCGGCACAATGCCATCAATATAAACAATCGCGCTATTGCTACTATTCATCACTTTGATCCGTGTACCCGGCCGTCCAAATCCGACAATCAACGGGTTCGGAGCAACCTTGGTTCTTTGGGCGGGCGACAGAATTGTGGGGGGGACGATTACGTTTGCTTGCACAGTCACGGAAACATCCGGCGCCCAAAACTCCGCGCCGTCCGGAGATATTTGTTTGATGGACAGGACGCACTTACCTGCTGCTTGCGGCTGCGGCAGTTGGATACTCCATTGCCCCTGTCCGTCGACCCGGGTCTGGGCTCGATAGGGCAAATCCTTACCGATAAATATCTGAATGGTGTCTGCAGCCGCCCCCCGTCCGCCAATTACCATCTGCGTCTCGACTACCGCGTCGGGCAAGGGGTGCTGAATCACTGGCGGACCAGACATCAACTGCCCTTTCAACACCAGCGTCTGATCAACCCTGTTGCACAGCCAGGTCAATTCGAAATCACCACTGCGCAGGTTCGCGCAATCGATGTCCCAGCTCATGGTTTTACCGGCCACCTCAACGTAAGCACCGGTCAGCGGGATGAACGCCATCCCCATGGCTTTGGCGGAGAACGCACCGCTCCAACCCAGAGCTGCCCGGGCGCCGGTGAGATCCAGGTCCGTTTGCGGAGTAAGTTCCAGTCGGTAGCGACAACCGCGTACAAAGCTCAGCGTCTGATTCGGTGCAATCGATTCCTCGACCGGGGCGCCGGTGATGTCGATCAGCTTGATTTCCCACTGCAACGGCTCGACCACTTGAAGTTCGAAAGTCCGCGAAGTTGTGCCACCCTGCTCGCTGGCAGTCACCGTGTAAGTACCGGGCTTGTCGGCCAGGAACGGGAAGGTCGAACGGCCTTTGGCATCCGTGAGCACCAGCACGGATTCCGGTACTTCATCGGCATCAGAAGCGACACTCCAGACAATCGGATACCGCGCAATTGGCCGGGCGTCGTTGGCAGGCGTTTCCCGGACCTCGACCCATAGCAAGCTGGGACGGTCAGACCCGGCCACGGGCAGCAGATAGTCAGCCGACTGCCCATGAATCACCGCACCACTGGCCACATCGAGTTCCAGCGCCATGCTGCTGCCGGTGACGGTTGCCTTGAATACAGCGGCACCGGCAACAGCACTGGCCGCCGTGCATACGGCTTCGCCGTTCTCGTCGGTAATACTGGCTGGAAGTGCCGTCGCCCCTTGAAGCCAGTTCACGGTGGCGCCTTCGAAAGGACGACCGTCCAGCCCGATGACCCTGCAACGCAGTTTCAGGGCCAACCCGGCCACCGCCGGCGAAACAGCCTCCAGTACAGTGATGCGTGGCCGATCGACGAACTTGATGTTCTGGAACCTGATGAGGTCCTTGTCGGCGTATTGCGCCGTCACGCTGAGGTTGCTCTCGGGTGAGCGGCTGCGTACGCGGGTGCGGGCAAAGCCGTCCTTGTCGGTATAAGACACCACCGGATCCAGGTGGCCTGCGGTGCATCCCCAGCGAATAGGTCGGTCGATCGCATAGTTATCGAATCCATCAACCAACCTGACTTGCAACTCAAGGAACTCGAGATCACCGGCCAGCTTCTCTTCGAACGGCGGAGATGTGGTGTCATCAGAAGAGTAGTCGAGCGTTTCTTCATCACAGTCGATCAAGATCGGCTCTGCGTAGATCCGTTGCCCAAGACCATAACGAGCCACGACCGTGGCCAGCCCCATCCAGCTGCCAGCCTTGAACCGTGCACTGGCGCGGCCCATTTGGTCAGTCACCGACTCCAGATCCTGCAAACCACTACGTTCGCACTCCCAGGTCACGGTGATGTTGGCCAACGGCTCGTTCTGGAAATCCCTTAGCGTGACCTCGACCACCGAATACTCACCCGGCGCATTGCAGATCAGCCGATTGGCAGAGAGGGTCATGCTGCCTGCCACGCTTTGCCCGACTTCACCAAACTCCTGGGCTTTGCTCTGAATGGCTGACTCGGAGAGGCATTGCAACGCATGTTCGGCCGCCTGGCGGCAGCTAATGACATCACTCTCCGGCGTGAGCGCACCCAGTGTCAGGATGGCATTGGCGTCCAGGCCGGTCTTCGCCGCAAACCCCCGTGCACGAATCACGAAGTCGAGCTGGGACAACTCACGAATCAGCGGCTTCTCGGGGGCCAGGTAGTCTGCGCACTCAAGAACTTCCTTGATCCCCCACTTGAGTGCCTGCGCCAGCGAACTCGCCGCGGCATCACGAATAAGACGAAGGTCTTCCGGAGTCAACTGGGCGGGTAGTTCATTCACCAGTTTCAAATACGCCAACAGTTTCTCGGCCGGCTCCTCAGTGTGCACCACTGCCCGACCGTAGATCGTCAACAGATAGAAGGTATTGAGGGTCAGTTCTTCGATTTGCCGCAGGCCAAACCAGCGCCAATGTTCCTGCGTGGTGAGCGTGGTCAACATCGCCGAACTGAGTGCCAGTTTTTTCACAACAGCGGTGCGCCGTACCAGATGCGCCAGCACTTTGAGAATGTCGTCACCAACCTTGATACCAGGCTGGTCCACTGTTCCCGTCCCCAGAACGCGCATGGTTTCGTTGAGAAGTAAGTACACCCCTCCCGACTCGACCCATCGCAGAACGACCAACGTCAGGTCCTGGGCAATATTGAGGTAAACCGACAGGCTTTCCTGCACTACCGCACTCTGCGCAGCCCGCGCCTGCAGGAGTAAGGCCAGTATCGTGGCTTTTACCCGTTCAGCCTGAGTGGCATCAATTTTCGCCAACTCGACCGCGCCATCGATCTCACCCTTGGCAAAGGCTTCATAAGTGCCTTCATCAGCCGCATGACCATCGAGAACCAGCCCTTTTTCATCCACCAACTGGTCCAGCAAGGTTAACCAGTCACTGCCCAGATTGACGGCAAGCGGCGGAACCCCTGCTCCCAACAATGCCTCTTCACTTAACCGGGTCGGCTCCAGACGCTTGCTCAGTTCGTGCAACAACGTCAGCTCTGCCTCCGAAGCGACCACCGGCACCACAACAGGGGCCACATGCTGAACAAGCCATATCACATCAAGATCGTTTTCGCGGCACCATTCCATGCATGAATGCACCGCATGCAACACATTCAGTACATCGGCCTTGGCGAATGTCCGGTAATTTCCAATTCGGGGCGCCCCCAAAAGCTCGCGTAACCAATCGCTACCATTGGGGCTCATGGTTTCCAGCAACGCCGCCAACTCGATGGTGGTGATGCGGCAAAAAGAAGCCAGCCTGACAAGCCGGTACAGACTCGAAACAATCGGCAGGCTGCGCGTCAGTTCACCGCGCAGGTCGTAGCATTCAGCGACGACCCGCGCCACATATCGCCAGGTTTCCAGGTTGATGCCCAGGCCACTGCAAATCTGATCGACCGTGCGCCGATCAATCTCGGTTTGCGGGTGAATGGCGAAAGTGCTGCCGTCAAGCCGAAGCGGTGTTTCGAACAACGACTGGCCATTGAAGACACGGTCAAACTGAGAGTTTTTCTCCCCCCGGGAAAACACGCTCATCTCGTCGATCAGTGCCGCAAAATCCTCGGCAGTGCAATTGTAGTGCCGACGAAATTCCTGAAAGAGCCCGATGGCCTTCAGGGTGTTGCCGCTTATTTTGTAGGGTTGAACTTCCGACTGCTTCGCCGCCTCTTCCTTGCTCAGGGTGCGTCGCTCCGCACGTATGGCGGCAATCACCAAACGATCACATTCGTCATACGGCAGCTCAATGCGCCGTGCCAGACGAAGCATGCGGTTGATCAGATCGAACCGGCCTTTGCCTGCGTTGCTCAGCTTTCTCTCTGTTTCGTCCTTGCCAGTCTGTGTTACGCCGATTGCCCCCTCACTTCCATCAGCATTGATATACACCGAGCCGTACTCCTTTGGCGTCGGTTCAGGGATGCCGACCACGTTGGGAGAAAGGGTGGGCGCGTAGCGCTCTATCGACAGCAGGCTAGCCAGCACGTCTGAATCGATCGAGGTGTGGGTGCAGAACTTCACCACATCTTGTAATTCCTCGTAGCTCGCACCGAAATTCTTTTGAAAAAACTGCTCATTGGTGAGCTGTGGGTCAGCGTCGATACGTCCCGTGCGAGGGTCTATCCGCGGCCTCGATTCAGCGCTCTGCGAAACCGCAGCGAACCTGTAACGATCCTCCAGCAGCAGCGCCTGCATGGCGGGCCCAAGGCCGCTGGCCTGGCGCATGGCGAAATCCGAACGAGCGCTGTGAGCCCCGGGCTGCTTGAAGTACGGGGAGTCCGGATCGGCAATACGCACCACATCCCCCAGCGACAGTTCGCTTTGCTTGAGCACGTAGTCCCATTGCTCCTGGTACCACTCGAACGGCAATGTCATCATTGGGTATCGTGCGTTGAGCAACTGATCATCAACCGCGTCTTCTTTCTCAAGGCCATGCCTGCCAATGATTTGGTCAAACACTTCGTTGACAAGCACCACCGTGGGCGTAACCCGATAGGCCATTTGCGGATTGATCTCACGCGTCGCGAAATCGGGACGCCGAACTTCCAGCTTTATTTTTTTGTTGCTACCGCTGTCCTGGCGCTTCTCCAGGTCGAGGGCCTTTCGGAACAACTCCACAAAATAAGCGGCGGGCGAATCATTGGCATCCAGGCTACCCACCGGGGTGGTGTTGCCCCAGGCAGGTGAGAACAAGCGGTGATAATCAGGGCCATCCACCAATGCGTGAATACCGGTTTCATGCAATGGATTGCGCGGCGTATGGCGGGTCAATCGATGGTTGCGATACTGCCGCGCCAGATGGACCAGAACGCTGTTGGCCTTATCCAGCAGAATGCCGGCTTCATGGCTGGACAAGCCAAATGACTCCATCAAACCTTGATGTCCCATCTTCACCACTTGCAGGACCGAGCCGCTCTCTTCGATGAAGTGCAGGCCTTGAACCGAACCGGCTTTCCAATCAGGACCGATTGTCGAGTCGAACAGCTGGGATAACGCTGAGGGGCGGGTGTCATTGTTCATGCGGCGTCTCCTGCAACAACCGTTGATGACTTCGTAGAACCGTTTTAGAGGAAAGGCAGGAGCCATACACCTGTCACAAATAACAGTGCAGACGAACGGTAAGTGTTTTAGGGAAGGCTAGGAGATCCAACGATACGAGCGCACTCCCGCGCATAAATCGAAGGTAAGTAGAAGCAGCCAAAGGCGCCGGCATCAAGTGAAGTCACGACGCCCTCAGCGAGAGGTTTACGCTGCAACAGTTCGAGGGGGGGTTAGTACATAAAACCAATCGGTGTCGTACCAATCCGAAGTCTCAGTATCGGTTCCACCTGCATTTATTCGGAAATAGCGCGTACTCACATAGCAGGGGCCGGGTGTTACATTGACGCCAAAGGAAAAATCTCTGTTGTTATATTTCATCTCGACTTTCTTATGCTCCGGCCCCCTCGGTTTGAATTCCCCGTCGACATAGGCTTTCCATCCCGTAACGGTGACGTAGTGGTTGGTTCCTGCAAAAGTCACCGGGGACGTGTAGGCGCCCCCTCCGACGGGAGATAGCGGTATCGAGGGGCCGGCTCTTTCACTGAGTGGAGTCGACTCATCTGCCGCTTGCGATTTAATGACCATGGCTTTCTGCACCTTCAATGAGCATTGATGCAGTCCTGTTTAACGAAGATAGGAAATCGCGCCTAGCTGTAAAATCTGACAGTCCAGACGAATGGCGTCTGCCGCTACTCCCGTGATGGATCACAAGCCGTGTCACATGCCCCATTGAACCTATGAGCTGGTGAATGCTTCAAGCCGAAGCCGGCAACGGCTGAAAACTGAAATACCGCCTCAACGCCTCCACCAATTGCCCATACTCCGGCGGTGCCCGTTGCAGGCTGAACCCGGCGTCGTAATGTTGAGGGGTTACGTCTTCATGGCACCACAGGCAACAGGCTTGCAGGTCGATGATCCGCTGGCCACCTTCGCTGGCGGGAATTTTCAGGCGCAGGTTGAAGTCCGCACCGATCATCATCGGCAGCTGGCTGATCAGCATCAGCCCGTCTTCAGAGACGTTGCCCAGAAAACCGATGGGTTTGTCGGTGGTGCCGTTGAAGACTTTCAGGAAGTACGGCAGTTGATGCCGCTGAATCCGGCGGTCGGTGAACATGTGAAGTTTCGCTATGCAAGGCTCTTAAGCAGAGCCGCACTACTGCTTCGGAACGGGTATGCATGAGTCGTTGCCCGCTCTCCCCGCTTCCGGTGCGCCAGTCGTTGAAGCGCAGAGTCTTGCTTGAGCCGGTCACAGGTGTTGCCCCGGTTCAGAGGCAAGGCTGCAGAACCGGTTTCTTCGACTATAGCTCACCACTGCCGGTGATCCAGCGATCAGAGGGTTGCTGCCATCAGAACTGCGTCGGTTTAACCGCCGCTGCACTGCGCATCGGGTAGTGGCCCAGGCTCTGCAAGGTTTCCAGGCGGGCGTGGGCGCGGTAGGCATATTCGCTTTGCGGATACGCGGCAATAATGAACTGGTAGGTCTGGGCCGCGTCGATAAACATCTTTTGCCGCTCCAGACACTGGCCGCGCATCATCGACACTTCCGGCCACACGTAAGGCCGCGCACGGCTGTCGCGTTCGACCTTGGACAACTCGAGCATCACTTGCTCGCAATTGCCCCGGTCATAGGCGCTGTAGGCATTGTTCAAATGATGGTTCATCGACCAACGGGTACAGCCCGTGGTGCTGAGGGCGCTGATGGCAAGGGCGGCAATGAGCACGAATCGCATGGGGGATCTCCTGTCTTGAACCCTGTATCGACCCATGGTCGGAAATCTTCAGCATTTGGAAGCGAGAAGTTGCCTGATTCAATAAAGAAGGCATTCGCCAGATTCTTCACAAAAAAGTAGTGCAAACGAACAATGACTACACCTTCGGAGCATAGTAGCCTCACTCAGCGCTTGAACTCAGGAGTCTTTGCATGTCCGTCCGTCGTACCAAAATCGTCGCCACCCTTGGCCCGGCCAGTAACTCGCCGGAAGTTCTCGAACAGCTGATCCTGGCTGGCCTGGACGTCGCCCGCCTGAACTTCTCCCACGGCACCCCCGACGAGCACAAGGCTCGCGCGAAGCTGGTGCGTGACCTTGCGGCCAAGCACGGTCGCTTCGTCGCCCTGCTGGGTGACCTGCAAGGCCCGAAAATCCGTATCGCCAAATTCGCCAACAAGAAGATCGAGCTGAAGATCGGGGATCAATTCACCTTCTCCACCAGCCATCCTCTGACCGAAGGCAATCAGCAAGTGGTCGGCATCGACTACCCGGACCTGGTCAAGGACTGCGGCGTGGGCGACGAGCTGCTGCTCGACGACGGTCGCGTGGTGATGCGCGTCGATACCGCCACGGCCACCGAACTGAACTGCACTGTGACCATCGGCGGCCCGCTGTCCGACCACAAAGGCATCAACCGTCGAGGTGGCGGCCTGACCGCTCCGGCCCTGACTGAAAAAGACAAGGCGGACATCAAGCTCGCTGCGGAAATGGAAGTCGACTACCTCGCGGTGTCCTTCCCGCGTGACGCTGCCGACATGGAATACGCCCGTCAACTGCGCGACGAAGCCGGCGGCACCGCCTGGCTGGTGGCGAAGATCGAACGCGCCGAAGCCGTGGCCGATGACGAAACCCTCGACGGCCTGATCAAGGCGTCCGACGCGGTGATGGTTGCCCGTGGCGACCTCGGTGTGGAAATCGGCGACGCCGAGCTGGTGGGCATCCAGAAGAAGATCATTCTGCACGCACGCCGCCACAACAAGGCAGTGATCGTTGCGACCCAGATGATGGAGTCGATGATCCAGAACCCGATGCCGACCCGCGCCGAAGTGTCCGACGTGGCCAACGCCGTGCTCGACTACACCGACGCCGTGATGCTCTCGGCCGAAAGTGCCGCTGGCCTGTACCCGCTGGAAGCCGTTCAGGCCATGGCGCGTATCTGCGTCGGCGCTGAAAAGCACCCGACCAGCAAGACCTCCAGCCACCGCATTGGCAAGGAATTCCAGCGCTGCGACGAAAGCATCGCGCTGGCGACCATGTACACCGCCAACCACTTCCCGGGCGTGAAAGCGATCATCGCCCTGACCGAAAGTGGCTATACCCCTCTGATCATGTCGCGCATCCGTTCCTCGGTGCCGATCTACGCGTTCACCCCGCACCGCGAAGCCCAGGCTCGCGCGGCGATGTTCCGTGGCGTGTACACCATCCCGTTCGATCCGGCTTCGCTGGCACCGAACGAAGTCAGCCAGAAGGCGATCGACGAGCTGGTCAAGCGCGGCGTCGTGGAGAAAGGCGATTGGGTCATTCTGACCAAGGGCGACAGCTACCACACCACCGGTGGCACCAACGGCATGAAGATCCTGCACGTTGGCGACCCGATGGTCTGAGTGACCGGTTGTTCGAAAAACAAAAGCCCCGCCATGTGAATGGCGGGGCTTTTTGCTTTTTGATCCGGAAGATGTATCGCCTCGTCTGGCCCCATCGCGGGCAAGCCCGCTCCCACCGTTTTTGCGGTGAATCCCAATCCCTGTGGGAGCGGGCTTGCCCGCGATGAGGCCGGTACAGTCAGCGAAAAACTCAATGCCGCTTGATGAACCCCGTCAACGCCGCCAGTGCTTCCGGCGAACGCAACCGCTGGGTGAACAACGCCCCCTCCTCTTCGATCACCTTGCGCAACAACTCGCGGTCCGGTGCCCTCATCAATTGCTTGCTGATACGCACCGCTTCCGGAGGCAGGCCATCGAAGCGCAGCGCCATCTCCCGTGCCTTGGCCAAGGCCTCTTCGCCACTGCCCAGCACCTCGGACGCAATGCCCCACGCAGCAGCCTGTTCACCAGTGAAACCCTCACCGAGCAGCAACAGTTCCGCCGCTTTGGCATGCCCGACCAAGCGCGGCAGGAGCAGGCTGGAACCAAACTCAGGGCATAACCCCAGGTTGACGAACGGCATGCGCAACCGCGCATCCCGGCTGACATACACCAGATCGCAATGCAGCAACATCGTCGTGCCAATGCCCACTGCCGCTCCAGCCACGGCGGCGATCACCGGTTTGTGGCATTCAAGCAGGCTGAGCATGAACTGGAACACCGGGCTGTCGAGGCCGCTCGGCGGTTGCTGGATGAAATCGGCGATGTCATTGCCGGCGGTGAAGCATTCGGCGGAGCCGGTGATCAGCACGGCGTTGATCTCGGGGTCGCTGTCGGCCTGTTTCAACGCTTCGGCCAGGTGGCTGTACATGGCGCGGGTCAGGGCGTTTTTCTTGTCCGGGCGATTCAGGCGCAGGGTCAACAGGCCGCGTTCGCGTTCTACTTGGATGGCATCGGTCATGGCAGGTCTCGCGTCTGAAAGTCAGCGCTCAACCACGGGGCAGGAACACATCGGCCAGTAGTTGATTGCGCGGCAATCCCGCCAGGTACAGGCGCCGGGCGAAGGCGTCGACACTGTCGGGGGCTCCGCAGAGTAAGGCCAGGGTTTGCCGCGAAACAAGGCGCAGTTGCGCCAAAGCCGCTGGCAACTCGGCCGGGGTCCACAGTTCGACATTCAAGTTCGGACGGCTGGCGGCCATGGCTTGCAGAGGTTTGGCCAGGTAGTGTTCATCGGCATCATGGGCCAGGTGAATGACGCGGATGGCGCCCTGATGATCGTGGCGCAGCGCTTCGCGCAATACGCCAAACAACGGCCCCAACCCGGTCCCGGCCGCCATCAGCCACAACGGCCGGGTGTGCCAGTCAGGGTCGTAATGCAAGGCGCCGCCGCGCAGTTCGCCGAGACGAATCGGATCACCGATGCACAATTGCCTGGCGGCATCGCTGAATTCCCCCGGCTTGCGGCAATCGAGATGAAACTCCAGAAAACGGTCTTCCTGCGGCAGACTGGCGAGGGAGTACGGCCGCGCCACGCTACCGGCCCACAGCACCAGGTGCTGACCGGCGCCATAGCGCAATGGGCGCTGCGGGATCACCCGCAAGCGCAGCACCGTGGCGCTCAGCCAATCGACTGCCGCGACCTCGGCGGGATGGCCATCGAGCTGCGGGTCGAAGGCATGCACCTGCAAGTCCTCGACCACCTGGCACTGGCACGCCAGCCGCCAGCCTTGCTCACGCTGCTGAGCACTCAGGGCATCCGGGCGGCTGTCACTCGGCAGGCCCTGTACACACTGCACCAGGCACGCATGGCAACTGCCGGCGCGGCAACTGTAAGGCACAGGCACGCCGTTCTGATTCAGCGCATCGAGCAGGTTGCTGCCCGCCGCCACCGACCAGCGGCGCTCGCCGACCCGCAGTTCAGGCATCGACGTTCTCCCACGCTGCCGCGCATCGGTTGCGGCCATCACGTTTGGCGCGATAGAGCGCCTGATCGGCCTGTTGCAGGGCATCATCGAGGTCGTCGCCCGGTTCCAGCAGGGTCATGCCGGCGGACAGGCTCAGGTTGCGCACATTCAGCCCGATCAACTCGACATCGGTGAATGCGATGCGCAGCCGTTCGCAGCACGAAGTCAGACTGTCGGCATCACAATCGGGCAGCAGCAGCACGAACTCCTCGCCGCCATAGCGAGCCAGAACGTCACCGTCGCGCAGGCATGCGGTGGCAACGCCGGCAAAGGCTTGCAGCACCTGATCGCCGGCGGCATGGCCGTGCAGGTCGTTGATGCGCTTGAAATGGTCAAGGTCGATCAACGCCAGGCCATGCATGACACCCGCGTCCATGGCTTTCAACTCGCGGGAAGCCAGGCGAAGGAAATGCCGGCGATTGAACAGGCCGGTCAGCTCGTCGGTGGCCACCAGGTCTTCGAGCTGACGCATCATCCCGCGCAACGTGTCCTGGTGCGCCTGCAACGCAAAACGCCGCTGACGCATACGCTGTCGCGAGGCCTGGACATGGCGGGCATACAGCACCAGCCACACCAGCACGATGAACAGCACGCAGACCTGCAATACCGCCATGGCCGGGTCTGGCGGCTGGAAGTGGTAGCCCTCCCACAACGTGATCGCACTGAAGCTGCAAAACACCAGCAACGCACATCGTACAAAAGACCGGCGCGACAGATGGAACAGGCCGAACAGCAGGATCAGCACGTAGAACACCAGAAACGCGCCCCGGGCTTCGTCCAGATGGGCGATCAGCCAGGTTTGCCAGCCCAGCCCCAGCAACACTTGCGCCTCGGTCAGGCTGGGGTCGGCGAAGCGCAGGTTGTAGCCGCGGTAGAACATCGCGAACAGGACGGCCTGGCTGGTCACTACCAGTACGCTGCCGATGACGACACTGGAAAGCGGCGCGTCGTAGTGGCCGGTAAAAAACGCCAGCCACAGCAACAGCAATGCCAGGACATAGGTGCCGGCCGCCAGGGCGAAACGTTTGAGCAACAGGCGCTGGATGGCGTTATGGGTCAATCGTTGATTCACCAAATGAAAGGAGACTGACAGAGCGTCCTACTCTACAGACCGTATGTCACTTTAGTGGCGCGGCCGATAAATGACCATCGATTTTCGGTATGCCCCTATGCGACCAACGATTGACTGTCGGCACGTGTGCCAGTGCGCGAGGCGCGGTATACTGCCGCGCCTTTTTAGCGTCGCGCCAGCATGCCCGGCGTGCCTTGAAAGGTGCTTGCAACCGACCGATGCACCCAAGCTGCAAGCACCTTAATTGAATGTTCCCGTCTTTTAGAGGAGCGCGACTCATGACCGTGATCAAGCAAGACGACCTGATTCAGAGCGTTGCCGACGCCCTGCAGTTCATTTCCTACTACCACCCCGTGGATTTCATCCAGGCGATGCACGAGGCCTACCTGCGCGAAGAATCGCCAGCGGCCCGCGACTCGATGGCACAGATCCTGATCAACTCGCGCATGTGTGCCACCGGCCACCGCCCGATCTGCCAGGACACCGGGATCGTCACCGTGTTTGTCCGTGTCGGCATGGACGTGCGCTGGGATGGCGCCACCATGGGTCTGGACGACATGATCAACGAAGGCGTACGTCGCGCCTACAACCTGCCGGAAAACGTCCTGCGTGCCTCGATCCTCGCCGACCCGGCGGGTGCTCGCAAGAACACCAAGGACAACACCCCGGCCGTTATCCACTACTCCATCGTTCCGGGTAACACCGTGGAAGTGGACGTGGCGGCCAAGGGCGGCGGTTCCGAGAACAAGTCGAAGATGGCCATGCTCAACCCGTCCGACTCGATCGTCGACTGGGTTCTGAAAACTGTTCCGACCATGGGTGCCGGCTGGTGCCCACCGGGCATGCTCGGCATCGGCATCGGCGGCACCGCCGAGAAAGCTGCGGTAATGGCCAAGGAAGTGTTGATGGAGTCCATCGACATTCACGAGCTCAAAGCCCGTGGCCCGCAGAACCGCATTGAAGAAATGCGCCTGGAGCTGTTCGAGAAGGTCAACCAGCTGGGCATCGGCGCCCAGGGCCTCGGTGGCCTGACCACCGTGCTCGACGTGAAGATCATGGACTACCCGACCCACGCCGCCTCGCTGCCGGTGTGCATGATCCCGAACTGCGCCGCCACCCGTCACGCGCACTTCGTGCTCGACGGTTCCGGCCCGGCCTCGCTGGAAGCGCCACCTTTGGACGCCTACCCGGAAATCGTCTGGGAAGCCGGCCCGTCGGCCCGTCGCGTCAACCTCGACACCCTGACCCCGGAAGAAGTGCAGAGCTGGAAGCCGGGCGAAACCGTCCTGCTCAACGGCAAGATGCTGACCGGTCGCGACGCCGCGCACAAGCGCATGGTCGAGATGCTGAACAAGGGCGAAACCCTGCCGGTTGACCTCAAGGGTCGCTTCATCTACTACGTTGGCCCGGTCGATCCGGTCGGTGACGAAGTGGTTGGCCCCGCTGGCCCTACCACCGCGACGCGAATGGACAAGTTCACCCGTCAGATCCTCGAGCAGACTGGCCTGCTGGGCATGATCGGCAAGTCCGAGCGCGGCCCGACCGCGATCGAAGCGATCAAGGACAGCAAGGCCGTGTACCTGATGGCCGTCGGCGGCGCCGCTTACCTGGTCGCCCAGGCGATCAAGAAGTCCAAGGTGCTGGCGTTCGCCGAACTGGGCATGGAAGCGATCTACGAGTTCGAAGTCAAGGACATGCCGGTCACCGTTGCGGTCGACAGCAAGGGCGAGTCCGTACACATCACCGGTCCTGCCATCTGGCAGAAAAAGATCAGTGAAAGCCTGGCGGTGGAAGTGCAATAAGCACTGACAGCGTTCAATAAGAACCGGTCTGCGGGCAACTGCAGACCGGTTTTTTTTCGCCTGATAAAAAGCCATCGAAAGCTGAAACTCAAGCATCGTTTGTTCTAAAAAAAACCGGTTGACCTGTCAGATCTGACAGGTTACAGCCGTCTGTGCCGCTGATAGCTTGAACGCACTCAATGCATTATCTGTCACGGCGGACACTCCCATGGCGACTGAACAGCAGGGCACCCTCGAAATCAACGCTCCCGCCCTCCCCAAAGGCGGCGGCGCCATCCAGAGTATCGGCAAGGGCTGGGGCGGTGTGGGCACCACTGGTGCGGCGTCGCTGGAACTGCCGCTGCCCATCAGCAAGGCGCCTAATCGTGACATGGTCCCGGCCCTGGGCCTGGGTTACAGCAGCGATGTCGGTAACAGTCCGTTTGGCATCGGTTGGCGCCTGACCACCAATGCGATCACCCTGCGCACCACCAAAGGCGTGCCGAAGTACGATGGCAACGATCAGGTGGTTGGCCCCGGTGGAGACGTGTGGATGCCCGAGAAGAGTGACGACGGCAAACTGATCTCCAGGGCGGTGTCCGAGTACAACGGCGTTCAGATCGGCCTGCACCAGGTCGTGCGCTACTGGCCCCGGGTCGAAGGCGCTTTCGATTTGATCGAACACTGGACCAGAGAGGGCGATGCGGACAATCCGGCGGGATTCTGGTTGATCCACGGTGCCGACGGCAGCCTGCACTGTTACGGTAAAACCGGGGCGTCACGCCGGGCCGATCCGACCGACAAGTCCCGCGTCGGTGTGTGGCTGATCGATGAAAGCCTGAACCTGCGCGGCGAACATGTGGTGTACCTGTACCAGGCGGAAGTCGAAGCGCCGGCCGCCCCGCAGTTTCGCGACTATCGCAGCCAGCGTTACCTGCGTCGGGTTCTGTACGGTAATGCTCAGGCCAGCGCCAACCTGTATGCATGGAAGGTCGATGGCTGGAAAAACGTGGCCTGGCATTTCCATCTGCTGTTTGACTACGGCGAACGCAGTGCCGACTTGACGCAAGTTCCGGATTACGACCTGCCCGGTATAGAGCGTGGCGAGTGGGGAGCACCGCGTAAGGATCCCTTCTGGAACTACGCCTACGGTTTTGAATTTGGCTCCCGGCGCCTGTGCCGTCAAGTCCTGATGTTTCATCATTTCGCCGAAGAACTGGGCAGCGAGCCGGTGCTGGTCCAGCGCCTGCTGCTTGAGCACCGCGAGAGTCCGCTGGGATACAACCATCTGACCGCCGCGCACATCCAGGCCTATGACAATCAGGGACAGATGGAAAGTCGCCCGCCCATGGAGTTTTTTTACAACCCGTTTGAACTCGATCCGCAGCGCGAGGGTTACAGCGAGTTCCCCGAAATGCCGGGCCTCAACGACGGCCAGCGTTATCAACTGGTGGACTTGTACGGCGAAGGCATGCCCGGCGTGCTGTTCAGCAGTGAAAAAGCCTGGTACTACCGCGAACCGCTGCGCGCCGCCAGCGGCGGCAATGACGTGAGTTATGGCGACTGGGAGCTGCTGCCCGGCATTCCCGTGGCCGATAGCAGCAAACCGATTCGCCAGTCACTGAGCGACTTGACCGGCGACGGCAAGCTCGACTGGGTGATCGCCCGGCCTGGCCTGTCCGGGTTCTTCACCCTCAATCCCGACCGAAGCTGGTCGAGATTTGTAGCCTATGCAGCGTTTCCCTCGGAGTTTTTTCATCCCGGGGCACAATTGGCTGGCCTGGTGGGTGACGGTCTGACCGACCTGGCCTTGATCGGCCCGCGTAGCGTGCGGCTGTATTCAAGCCGTCGTGCAATCGGGTTCAGCCAAGGGGCCAATGTCCCTCACGACGACGACTCGCTACCCCTTTTGAGCAGTACCCAGACTGAGCTGGTGGCCTTCAGCGATCCATTGGGCAGCGCGACCCAACACTTGATCCGCATCCGCCACAACGAAGTCAAATGCTGGCCGAATCTGGGTCATGGAAAGTTCGGCAAAGGTTTCGTGCTCTGCGACCTGCCCTTCGACTATGCCGAATTCGATGCGTCTCGGGTGCGACTCGCGGACCTGGACGGCTCGGGTGCCGTGGACCTGATCTATCTGGAGTCCGACGGTTTCCGGGTGTTCATGAACCGCGGCGGCGAAGGCTTCAATCAGGCCTCGGTGAAAATGCCGTGGCCGCAAGGCGTGCGTTACGACCGCTTCTGCCAGGTGAGCATCGCCGACCTGCAGGGGCTGGGCTGTTCCAGTCTGATCCTGACCGTACCACACATGGAACCCCGGCACTGGCGCTACGATTTCGTCAGCGCCAAGCCGTATCTGGTGAGTGCCAGCCACAACAATATGGGCGCCGTGACGGGAGTGAGTTACCGCAGTTCGGCCCAGGAATGGCTGGACGAAAAAGCCGAGTTGATCGCGGCCGGCAAAGCCCCGGTTTCGCACCTGCCGTTTGCCATGCACCTGGTCAGCCAGCAGACCCAGCTCGATGAAATCACCGGCAATCGACTGACCCAGGGCTTCACTTACCGCCAGGGTTTCTACGACAGTTTCGAACGTGAGTTCCGTGGTTTTGGCCTGTTGCTGCAAACCGATACCGAGGCTTCGGTAGCGGAGCGTTCGAACCCTGGCTTCACCGCGCCGATCCTGAGTAAAACCTGGTTTCACACGGGTAAAGCCGTAGACATGCGTGACGATAGTTACTATCGGAGGGACACCGACGCCGTTGACTTGCGCCCAACCCTGTTGCACGAGTACCACCTCAGCGACGCGGCGGGACGAGTGATCGAGCCCGATGAGGAACTCGCCCGCGAGATGGCCCGCACCCTCAGCGGCTCCGTGTTGCGCTCAGAGGTTTTTGCCGCTGACGATGATCCCGCAACGGCTGTGCCCTACACCGTGCAGGAGAACCGCTTTCTCATTCGCCAGTTGCGCCCCAAAGGCAAACATCACCCCTACGCCGTGTTGCAGTCACTGGCACTGGAAAGCATCGCTTACCAGTACGAAAAAGCACTCGCCGACGACCCGCTGGTCCAGCACACGATCAACCTGGAGTGGGACAAGTTCGGCAGCCTGACCCACGGCTTTGTCGTGCACTATGCCCGGCGTAAAACCGCCAAGGACAATCCGCCCTTCCGAGTCGATCAGCCCGGTGATGAAAGCGATGAAGACTATGAAAACAAATGGTGGCTGGACGCCCACGACGAAGCGCAACAATGCTGGTATCTGAGCGAGGCGAAAGCCGGGTATTGCCATTTGGAAAACACTGACGGCTGGCGCCTGGGTCTGCCCTATCGCCAGCGCGGCAATGCACTGGTCCTGGAAAAGGACCAACTCAAACCTGTCGACATCCACCATGAGAAGTTCCTTGAGTGGGCCGTCGACGAAGGAGCCTGGGCAGGCAAAGCGGTGCTGACCGGTTTGTCGCTGCAACGTTATCAGGACCCGGCCACCGGCGAGTTACTGGACCCGGATGCATTGATCTTCACCGCCCTGCCCGACTACACCGAAACCGCCGAACTGGATGCCACCGCCCTGAGCGCCTACGACAAGCTCAAGGATGAAAACGGCAACATGCCGTTCAACCTCAAGGAGAAACTCGAATCACCTGAAGTCGGCTACCACATCATGGATCTGTTCCTGCCGGTTGCTCCAGCGGGTGACCCCGTAGACCCGACCGATGCCAAGAGCTACCTGTGGTCGGTACGTAAAAGCTTCCCGACTTACCACGGACCGGAAGGGTTCTATAACGTTGAAAAATTCCAGCAGACCAAGAGCCATGGCATCACCTCTGTCGCGTATGACGAGCACTGGTGCCTGAGTACCGCCGTCACGCTGCCGGATGGCTGCACCACAAGCATCCTCGATATCGACTACCGGTCGTTCCTGCCAGCAGGCATCATCGACCCCAATCAAAATACCCAGGAGGCTCGCTACAACGCGTTCGGCGAGGTGCTGGTGACCAGTTTCTACGGCACGGAACTGGGCGTCGAGGTCGGTTTCTATCCGCTCAGCGGTTACCAGCCACCGGAGGACCGCACCCCGGCAGGCGCTATCGCCGACAAGAACAAAGCCATCGGCAACTACGCCACGGCCACCTTCTCTGCGCCCTTCAGCTGGATGGGCAAAATCCCCCCGGCAGCGCCCGTGCCCTGGCTGACCTGGGCCCGCGCCGAAGGTTTCGTATTGCCCGATGGCCATCTCTGCAGCCGGGCTCGTGTACACCTTGAAGGCCTGCAGAATCCTTCCGCGAACGAACGGCAGCTTCAGCAATACCTCGACGACGCACATCGCGAACCGGTGCATGTCGTCACCTTGCAGGCTGACCGCTATCCCGGTGATCCGGAGCTGCAAATCCGCGCGGCCATCGCCTGCTGGGATGGCTTCGGACGCTCCCTGCAAACCAAGCAGGAGGTCGAACCTGGCCTGGCCTGGATGGTCAATGACAAAGGCGAACTTGAACCCGACGAAAACGGCCGCCCCAAAGAAGAACAGGCGGCCCGGCGCTGGCGGGTCAGCGAACGGGTCGAGTACAACAATAAAGGCGAAACCGTGCGGATCTATCGCCCCTACTTCGCCAGCGCCTACCGCTACATCAACGACGCCTCGATCCGCGAGTCGGGCTACCACGACCAGCAGTTCTTCGATGCCGCCGGCCGGCCGACACACACTGTGCTGGCGAAAAAAATGTTGCAGGGCAATCCACCGCAAGAAAAACCGTTGCGCCGGGAACAACGCTACCGCACCTGGTACACCATTGCGTTTGACGAGAACGACCTGTTTGATCCGCCACCCGAACAACGGCGGTCCATCTGGACACTCCATTGAATGCAAACATCCATCGCCAGACGCCAGTGCTGGCTGCAACCGACGGTCGTGGCATAGCGCTACGGCAAGTGGCTTACCTTCGTGCAGTGGAGTCTGACCACCCCGCTGCGCGAATCACCACTCAGCAAAATGACGCTGCCGGGCGGTTAGTGGCACAACGCGACCCACGGTTTTCTTCAACTGCAACCCGGCCGAACCAGACAGCGCTTTACAGCCTGTCGGGCGCGGTGCTGTTGACTGACAGCGTCGATGCCGGATGGCGCCTGAGCCTGACGAGTGAAGCCGGACAAGTGCTCGAACAATGGGATGGCCGAGGCAGTCATTGGCAGAACGAGTACGACGAACTGCGCCGGCCAGTCGCTCTCCATGAATACGCCTTGGGTATGGACCTGCGCACCGTCGAACGCTTGACGTATGCCGACAACTCCGCTGAATTCGCCGAGCGTAACCAGTGCGGGAGTTTGATCCGTCATGACGATTCGGCCGGTACGCTGTGGCTCAGGCAAATCGCCCTGAATGGCGGATTGATCCGCCAGACCCGGCGTTTCCTGCCGGATCAGGCGGACCTGTCAGCCAACTGGCCGGCGACAGAGGCTGATCGCGACGCATTGCTACAACCCGGCGCAGGCTACACCAGCCAACATCAATATGGCCCGTCAGGTGAAGTGCTGGAACAGATCGATGCCAGCGGCCATCTGCGACAACTCCACTTCGACCGCGCCGGGCAACTGCAACGTATCAACCTGAAGCTCAAAGGCCGGGCATCGCAGCCGTTGCTCAAAGCTGCCGACTACGATGCCGCTGGACGATTGCTCAGTCAGGTTGCCGGCAACAACGTCACCAGCATTGCCAGCTACCAGCCTGCAGACGGTCGACTGGAACGCCTGACCGCGACCACCTCGACACACCAGCGCTTGCAGGAGATGAGTTACGAGTACGACCCGGTCGGCAACATCCTCCGGCTGGTCGATCACACACAGGCGGACAGCTATTTCGACAATCAGCGCGTGGTTGCGCAGAACACCTATACCTACGACAGCCTCTACCAACTGACCAGTGCCAAGGGTCGTAAAACCGCGGATGCGGGGCAAACACCGGGATTGCCGGAGCTGAATATCCCCAGCCCCATCGATCCCGCCCGATTGCTCAACTACACCGAATATTACGAATACGACCCTGGCGGCAACCGGACGTTGTTGCGTCATGAAAGTGACAAGAATCCGTTCAGTCGCCGAATGTACGTCGATCCACAGAGCAACCGTGTCTTGCCATGGAATGAGGGTGAGGACGCTCCCGACTTCAGCCGTCAATTCGATGCAAACGGCAACTTGCAATACCTGGCGTCAGGCGCCCAACCGATGACCTGGGATGCGCGCAACCAATTGCAAAGTGTCACCACCGTCCATCGCCCAGGCGGGGTGAATGATGGGGAATGGTATCGCTACAACGCTGCCGGAGAGCGGGTCGTCAAGTTCAACACTCGACAGGCCCGCACTGTGACCCATCAGGATATTGTCCACTACCTCCCGGGTCTGGAAGTGCGCACCGCCGGTGAGCGCGAAGAGTTTCAGGTCATTGACGTCCAACTGGCCCGTGGCAGCGTGCGGTGCCTGCATTGGGTCAAGGGACAACCGGACGGTATCGATAACAATCAAGTGCGCTACAGCATCGAAGATCACCTGGGCTCCAGTTGTCTTGAGCTGGATCAACAGGCCGCCGTCATCAGTCACGAGGGTTACTACCCCTATGGTGGTACGGCGTGGCGGGCTGCCCGCTCGAAGGTCGATGCCGATTACAAGACCATTCGGTATTCGGGCAAGGAGCGGGATGCCAGCGGGCTTGATTACTATGGTGCCCGGTATTACGCGGGGTGGCTGGGACGGTGGGTAAATCCGGATCCGATTGGCTCGATTAACGGCCTGAACCTGTATCGATTCTGTGGAAACAACCCAATCTGCAGGATCGACCCTGATGGGCATATGTGGCAACCATACGATGATGAATTCCTGGACGAATTTGTAATGGTCGAACCTGACTTGAGAGCGACCTATGGCCCGCCACCGATTGACTTGCGGCGCTCAGGGCAAGACCGTGATGAATCAATGGATTATCAAGGCTCGCCCGAAAGCGATCATCCACCGAGTGAGTCCAGCCCGGACTCTGCAAACAGCCCTGCCAGCCCACCTGCGCCAACCGATGACCAAAATACGGTGCTAGAAATCCTGAATGCAGCCCCCTATCGACCCACTCACTACTGGAACAGCAGGAACCTTCTGGAAAGAACCGATTTTGGTGGCAAGGTATACCGCGCAGACCGGCGTGGCCCTGAAGAGGTACTACGGGATGGATTCAAAGCTTCAGATGAATTCACTGCGGTTAGCAAAATGATCAGCGGTGAAACCTTGATTGTCGCAGAGACACTCGAGGGAGCCATTTTCTATGCGGCCCAAGGGGGCCATCCATATTACTTCTATGAAATCGACGCCAATAACGTAAGTGGCGTTTCCCTACTTGAAAACATGGTGCTGAATAACTCGATAATGGTTGAACATCTCAACGCATATCCTGGTGACAGTCCATCTAACCAGACCGGAGAGGCCAATAGAATGCATGAAGCACACCTGAGCCATGATGACCTGAATAACTCCAGGATCCCGGTTGTTCCGTTGGGGAAACTGGCAGATGAAGTGAAACAAATGCGCCGCAATATAAATCGTTGAAAGCTCAAGATATTCACCATGGCGCAGTGAGATGAGATCTGGCGCAAGATAGTCCGCATGCTATCTTGCGCCTCTTATCTTTTGTCCGATTTCCGTTCGATGCTCCCGACCTCCAGAACCCTGCGCCTGGCGCTCTACACCCTGTTGATCATCGCCGGCGCCGCCATTGCCGCGACCCTGGCCATGCGCCACGCCGTGCGCCAGTCAATGGTCGAAGACGCCGCCCGCGCCAATCAGCAATTGGCTCTGTACGCCACGTCCCTGCATACCTTGATCGAACGTTACCGTGCCCTGCCCGCCGTGCTGGCGCTGGACCCGGAGCTGCGCTCGGCGCTCAGGGGTACGGTGAGCCCCGGGCAGCAGGATGCATTGAACCGCAAACTGGAAAAGATCAACGGCGCCGCCCAATCCTCGACCCTGGAATTGCTCGACCGCAACGGCCTGGCCATCGCGGCCAGCAACTGGCGCCTGCCCAGCAGTTATGTCGGTCACAACTACGCGTTCCGCCCTTACTTCAACCAGACTCGCACCCAGGGCACCGGGCGTTTTTATGCGGTAGGCGTGACCAGCGGGATTCCCGGTTACTTCCTTTCCAGCGCAGTCAGCGATGACGGTGGCCAGTTCCTCGGCGCCATGGTGGTGAAACTGGAATTTCCCGAACTGGAACGCGAGTGGCGCCAGGGCAGCGACACCCTGCTGGTCAGCGACGCACGGGGGATCATTTTCATCGCCAACCAGCCGGGCTGGCGCTATCGCCTGCTCAAGCCGCTCGGCGACAGCGATCATGCCGAACTCAAGACCACCCGCCAGTACGACAAGCAGCCCCTGACGCCGCTTGAGTTTCAATCGTTGCGGCGCTTCGACGACAACAGTGACCTGGCTCGTGTCGATGGTCCGGACGGCAAGGCGGATTACCTGTGGGAGTCCTTGCCGCTGAGTACCGAGGGCTGGACCCTGCACCTGCTGCGTCGCCCGCAAGTCGCCTTCGAAGACAGCCGCAACGCGGCACTCGCCGCGGCCGGGTTATGGCTGACCCTGGTGTTCCTGCTGCTGTTTCTCAACCAGCGCTGGCGCCTGGCCAAACTGCGTCAGCGCAGTCGTGAAGAACTCGAACAGCTTGTAGAAGAACGGACGCGCGACCTGAAGACCGCCCAGGAGGGTCTGGTGCAGTCGGCCAAACTCGCGGCACTGGGGCAAATGTCCGCCGCCCTTGCGCATGAAATCAACCAGCCGCTCACCGCCCAGCGCATGCAGCTGGCAACCCTGCGCCTGCTGCTCGACCACGGCCGCGTCGACGACGCCTACAAGGCGCTCAGACCGGTGGATGAAATGCTCACGCGCATGGCGGCCCTCACCGGTCACCTGAAAACCTTCGCCCGCAAAAGCCCCAGTGGTCTGCGCGAACGTCTGGACCTGGCAACGGTGGTGGACCAGTCGCTGCAACTGCTCGACACAAGGTTGCGCGACGAACAGGTCAGTACGGTGCTGCACCTGACCCGCCCGGCCTGGGTGCGCGGCGATGCGATTCGCCTGGAACAGGTGCTGATCAATCTGCTGCGCAACGCCCTCGACGCGATGCAGGACAAACCCTGCAAACGCCTGGAAATCCGCCTCGAAGCCGACGAGCAATTGTGGCGCCTGAGCGTGATCGACAACGGTGGCGGTATCGCCGAAGAGAACCTGTCCAAGGTCTTCGATCCGTTCTTCACCACCAAACCGGTGGGCGATGGCCTGGGCATCGGTCTGGCCGTATCGTTTGCCATCGTTCACGAATCCGGCGGGCGCCTGAGTGCTGCCAATCATGACAAAGGTGCCGTGTTTACCGTGACTTTGCCCATCGACCTGGAGGTGCATGAAACATGCTGAACTCAGTGATGGTGGTCGACGACGAAAGCAGCATCCGCAGTGCCGTCGAGCAGTGGTTGAGCCTGTCGGGTTTCGAGGTACAGCTGTTCAGCCGCGCCGATGAATGCCTGGCGCAATTGCCCAGGCACTTTGCCGGGGTGATTCTCAGCGATGTGCGCATGCCCGGCATGACCGGCCTGGAACTGTTGGCCGAAGTGCAACGCCGGGACACCGATTTGCCGGTGATCCTGTTGACCGGCCACGGCGATGTGCCGATGGCCGTCGAGGCCATGCGCGACGGTGCCTACGACTTCCTCGAAAAACCCTTCAGCCCGGAAACCCTGCTCGGCAGCCTGCGCCGCGCCCTCGACAAGCGTCGGCTGGTGCTGGAAAACCGCACACTGCACGAACAGGCGGACAACCGCGCCAGACTCGACGCCACGCTGCTCGGTGTGTCCCGGGGTTTGCAGACCTTGCGGCGGCAGGTGCTGGATCTGGCAGCACTGCCGGTCAACGTGCTGATTCGCGGTGAAACCGGCAGTGGCAAGGAACTGGTTGCGCGTTGCCTGCACGACTTCGGGTCGCGGGCCGACAAGCCCTTTGTCGCACTCAACTGCGCGGCCATCCCCGAGCAATTGTTCGAGGCCGAGCTGTTCGGTCACGAGAGCGGCGCGTTTACCGGGGCGTCCGGCAAGCGCATTGGCAAACTGGAGTACGCCGACGGCGGCACGCTGTTTCTCGATGAAATCGAAAGCATGCCGCTGGCCCAGCAGGTGAAGTTGCTGCGGGTGTTGCAGGAGCAAAAGCTTGAGCGGCTGGGATCGAACCAAAGCATCCGCGTGGACTTGCGCATCATTGCCGCGACCAAACCGGACCTGCTCGACGAAGCACGGGCCGGACGTTTTCGCGAAGACCTGGCCTATCGCTTGAACGTCGCCGAGCTGCGCTTGCCGCCGCTGCGCGACCGGCGCGAGGACATCCCGTTGCTCTACGAGTCGTTCGCCCGCAACGCCGCCGAACGCCTGGGACGGACCTTGCCGCCGTTGAGCGGCCCACAGTTGAGCCATCTATTGAGCCACGACTGGCCGGGCAATGTGCGCGAACTGGCGAACGTCGCCGAACGTCAGGTATTGGGGCTCGGCGAGCCGGAGCCCTTTGGCATCGAGCCCGGTCAGTCACTGGCGGCGCAGCAGGAAGCGTTCGAGGCGCAATGCCTGCGCGCAGCATTGACCCGGCACAAGGGCGACGTGAAAGCGGTGCTCGAAGAACTGCAACTGCCGCGCCGGACCTTCAATGAAAAGATGCAGCGGCATGGGTTGAGTCGGGAGATGTTCCTGCCAGATAGCTGAGTTTTTGCAGTGCCTGTTCTGGCCCCATCGCGAGCAGGCTCGCTCCCACATTGGTTTTGTGGACACCGATCCCTTGTGGGAGCGAGCCTGCTCGCGAAGAGGCCCGCAAAGGCAATACAAATACACCGCCAGATAAGCAACTTTCCGCTCACCACCAAACTTTTATAAGCGGATTTCCGCTCATCCAAACACCCTCCCCCCTCTAAACCGGCCCTCTCCCCGTTGGCACAGCTCCTGCTATAGCCCAGACAGGCTGCGTTTCATCGCGCTCCACAAAAACAATTAAATGAAGGATCCTTCAATGGATAACTCCAACTCCCTGCCGCTTGGGTCGGCTGCCGTGCCGGCCAAAGAAAGAACCACTTCCAGCCGCATCAAATCGATCTTCAGCGGTTCTGTCGGCAACATGGTCGAGTGGTACGACTGGTACGTCTACGCCGCCTTCTCCCTGTACTTCGCCAAGACCTTCTTCCCCAAAGGCGACACCACCGCCCAACTGCTCAACACCGCCGCGATTTTCGCCGTGGGCTTCCTGATGCGTCCGATCGGTGGCTGGCTGATGGGTCTGTATGCCGACAAGGTCGGGCGCAAAAAGGCCCTGATGGCCTCGGTGTACCTGATGTGCTTCGGCTCGTTGCTGATCGCCTTGAGCCCGAGCTACGAAGTCATCGGCATCGGCGCGCCGATCCTGCTGGTGTTCGCACGCTTGCTGCAAGGCCTGTCGGTGGGCGGCGAATACGGCACCTCCGCCACTTACCTCAGCGAGATGGCAACCAAGGAGCGTCGCGGCTTCTACTCCAGCTTCCAGTACGTGACGCTGATTTCCGGCCAGCTCATCGCCCTGGCGGTGCTGATCGTGCTGCAACAACTGCTGACCACCGAAGAGCTCTATGCCTGGGGCTGGCGCATCCCGTTCGCCATCGGCGCGCTGTGTGCCGTGGTTGCGTTGTACCTGCGTCGCGGCATGGAAGAGACCGAGTCGTTCACCAAGAAGGAAAAAGCCAAGGAAAGCGCGATGCGCACCTTGCTGCGTCACCCCAAGGAACTGATGACCGTGGTCGGCCTGACCATGGGCGGTACCCTGGCGTTCTACACCTACACCACGTACATGCAGAAATACCTGGTGAACACCGTCGGCATGAGCATTTCCGACTCCACCACCATTTCCGCCGCCACACTGTTCCTGTTCATGTGCCTGCAACCGGTCATCGGCGGGCTGTCGGATAAAATCGGTCGCCGGCCGATCCTGATTGCCTTCGGCATCCTGGGAACCCTGTTCACCGTGCCGATCCTCACCACCCTGCACACCGTTACGACCTGGTGGGGCGCGTTCTTCCTGATCATGGCGGCGTTGATCATCGTCAGCGGCTACACCTCGATCAACGCCGTGGTGAAAGCAGAACTGTTCCCCACCGAAATCCGCGCTCTGGGCGTGGGCCTGCCGTACGCACTGACCGTATCGATCTTCGGCGGCACCGCCGAATACATCGCGCTGTGGTTCAAGAGCATCGGCATGGAAACCGGTTACTACTGGTATGTCACCGCGTGTATTGCCGTGTCGTTGCTGGTGTACGTCACCATGAAAGACACCCGCAAGCATTCGCGGATCGTCACTGACTGATCGGATTGACCGTCACTGCAATAGTGACTGATAGAGCCCCATCGCGAGCAGGCTCGCTCCCACAAGGTCTGCACGATATCTGTGGGAGCGAGCCTGCTCGCGATGGGCTCGCCTCGGTATCAGGTCAACTCGGCAACCTGTGGCTTGCCAAACTTTTTCTGTGCAACAGAAGCCCCGGCAATCATCACCACCAGAATCCCCGCCAACACCAGCGACGAGCCGATGGTGCCGAAGTCCAGCCCACCCTTTTCATGGGGTTTGGTCAGGAAGTCGCCCAGGGTTGCACCGAAAGGTCGCGTCAGCACGAACGCCACCCAGAACAGCACGACCGACGAAATTTTCGTGAAGTACTTCAGTAGCACCACCACTGCGATGGTCGAACCGATCAGCAACGCACCGCCGGCAAAACCCAAGCCCGAATCATCGGCCAGGTAATCGCCCAGCGCCGTACCCAAGGTGTTGGAAAACAGAATCGCCATCCAGTAGAACATCTCGCCACGGAACGTCTGGACCTTGGTCACGTTCAGCGAATCGCCGCTCAGGCGCCAGGCCGCAAAGATCCCCAACAGAATCGCAATCAGGATCATCGAACCGGTGGCATAACCCAGCTCCAAGGTGCGGTCCATGAAGTCCGACATGGTGGTGCCGGCCGTGCTGGTCGACAGAATCACGATCCAGTACAGCACTGGCTTGTAGGTTTTCGACATCAGTTGCGTCACCAATGTCAGTACGAACACGCTGATCAGGATCAGCGAGCTGATGGCATAACCGACATTGAGGGTCATCGACAGCAGATCCCCCGCGGTTTCCCCCAGGGTCGTCGCGCAGATTTTCATCACCCAGAACGCCAGGGTGATTTGAGGAAGTTTATTCATCGAGGGTAGAACTCCAATGGTCATGACGGCCGAATCTTGGTTCGGCCGGCGCGCAGATTGGCGATGCAGCAGTGAAAAATGGGTAAGGGCTTTATGAAAAATCTGTCACGCCGGCAAAAGAGCCGATTAATCACGCGTTAATGCTCGCCGCCCAACCTTTGATTGCCTGATCGATTCATTGCGAAGTGCTCACTCGTCATTGAAAGCGAAAAAGCCTGACGGCCTTAACATCTAATTAATCGATCACTATCAGGATGTATTTGCGAAATTAAATCGAATTATCTGGCGTCGCAGTTTTTATTGCACAAAACGCCAACGAAACGGGAGTTACCGCCATGAAAACCAAACTGATCCTTGCCCTCGTTCTTTCCGTACTGGCTGCCAATACCTTCGCGGCCGACGGCTACGACAAAACCGGTTCGGCCTCTTTCGGTTCCGGTGCCAGCGCCGCCATCGAACGTAGCCACTCGGGCGCCTATGCTGCCGACGGTTTCGATAAAACCGGTACGGCTGAAAGTATCGGCTGATCGTGGAGGGAGATTCACAGCCCGGCCTCCCCCCTGTAGGAGCGAGTTTGCTCCGGGCGGCGATCCGACGATGGACTCAAGCGCGCCGCGTTCAACCAGGGAACACGCGTAATCGTTAACGACCATCGCGAGCAAGCTCGCTCCTACAGAGGGAGAAACCGGGCTGGAAATCTGCGGCGCGTGCTTGCACCATGAGCGTCTCCCGCCCGCTCCGGAAACTCTCCCCGATGCCCGATGACATCCACTTCTACGAACCCGCCAACGGCCACGGCCTGCCCCACGATCCGTTCAACGCCATCGTCGGTCCACGCCCCATCGGCTGGATCTCTTCACAAGATGCCGAGGGCCGCCTGAACCTGGCGCCCTACAGCTTCTTCACCGCCTTCAACTACGTTCCGCCGATCATTGGTTTTTCCAGCATCGGGCGTAAAGACAGCCTGAACAACATCGAACAGACCGGTGAGTTCGCCTGGAACCTGGCCACGCGGCCGCTGGCCGAGCAGATGAACCAGAGCTGCGCCATGGTCGGGCCTTTGGTCAACGAATTCGAACTGGCCGGACTGACACCCGTTGCCTCGAAGGTCATTCAGGTGCCACGAGTGGCCGAAAGCCCGGTGTCGTTCGAGTGCAAGGTCACGCAGATCATTCAGTTGCAACGGGCGGACGGCAATGTGGTGCCGAGTTGGCTGATCCTCGGCGAAGTGGTCGCCGTGCATATCGCCAAATGGCTGCTGAAGGACGGGATATACGACACCGCCGCGGCAGAACCGATTCTGCGCGGCGGCGGGCCGGCGGATTATTTCCAGCTGGGGCCTGAGGCGTTGTTCAAGATGTACCGCCCGGGGGCGGTGAAGTGATCACCAGAGCAGGTCGGTATTTTCTCTGACGTCCTTGAGGCGGGTCAGCTCCTTGGCGGCCGCATCATCGGCCTCGTGGGCGGTCTTGAAGACCTGGCCTTCCAGCACTTTGTGAAAACGCGGTGCGCCGGAACCACCCAGCGCTTTGACGGCGATAGCGGCGTGGTAACCACCCTCGCCCGGTACTACAGCGGAAACAGCTTCAAAGTGTTCAAAGGCTTTACGTGCCATGTCGCGAGTCCTGGCTGGTTGAGAATGCGGTCATTAAACCCTCAACCGGCCAGTTTGTGTACCGCCGCGCCGGACTGACCGAGGGCCTGTGCCGCCGACACATCCCTGAAGGTGTGGAAATCCAGACTGTTGACCACCAGGTCCTGCACCAGCTCGGCAAAAACCTCCATCGCCGGCGTGCTGAAGTACGCGGTCATCGCCTGTTGATTGCTCCAGAAACCGAACACCAGCCACAGATCCGGATCACACTGCGAATGCTGCAAGGCAAAGCTCAGGCAGCCTGGCGCTGCGCGGGACGGTTCGATCAGGGCACTGAGGCGCACACCGAGTTCCGCAGAGCGCCCGGCGCGCGCTCGAACGAAGGCCATATGACTGACGGGGATCTGCTTGGACATGTTCAACCCTCCCGGGGAGTCGCGTGGCAGCCGGGGGACGGGCTGCGACAGGATCAAAGGTTAAGGGCCGCGACGCCGGTCTCGTTAGTCGATTCCTGCCGGCGCGTTGCACAATCCTGCGAAACTGCATGGAAAGCCTGTAACAAGCGATAAAACCCTGTCACGGTTCTGCCATACGAGTTTCAAGCAAGTTTTTCCGGCGCAAGGCTCTAGTGTTAACACCACCGGTCGAGCCCAGGCAGAATCAGGCAAGCATCCGGCAGGATGTGTCTACCGCTGTCACTTGCACAAACTTATGCTTTGCCCCATTCCCACCCTGCCTTGCCGAGGATGCCGCGCATGTCGTCGCTCGATCACTTTCAAGCCCCGCTGGACACCGACATGGAAAAGCAGCGTGCAGAACTGGCCGCGATCATTCGCCGTAACACCGCCGAAGATGGCAGTTATGCCACGGCCATCGGCTCGCTGTTCATGTCACGCCACAGCCAGTCCCACGAGTTCGCCCCGGTGCTCGCGCAACCGGCGCTGTGCATCATGGCCCAGGGGCGCAAGGAAGTTCAGTTGGCCAACGAGTACTTCAACTACGACCCGTTGAACTACCTGGTGGTCTCGGTCTCGATGCCGCTGAGTGGACGGGTGGTGGATGTCTCGGCCGAGGAACCGATCCTGGCCTTGCGCCTGGACATCGACCCGGCGGAAATCACTGCATTGATCGCCGACGCCGGCCCCCTCGGTGTGCCCACCCGGCCGACCGGGCGCGGGCTGTATGTCGAACGGCTCGACACCGCCATGCTTGATGCGGTGCTGCGTCTGGCCCGGTTACTGGACACGCCCAAAGACATCGCCATGCTCGCGCCGCTGATTCGCCGGGAGATCCTCTATCGGTTGTTGCGCAGCAAACAGGGGCATCGGCTGTACGAAATCGCCATCGCCAACAGTCAGAGCCATCGCATCAGCCAGGCGATCAAATGGCTCAACGGCAATTTCGAGCAGCCGTTGCGCATCGATGATCTGGCGAAAGAAGTGAACCTGAGCGTGTCGACCTTGCATCACCGCTTCAAGGCGATGACGGCGATGAGTCCATTGCAATATCAAAAGCAGCTTCGCCTGCAGGAAGCGCGGCGGCTGATGCTGGCCGAAGGGTTGGAGGCTTCGGCGGCGGGGTATCGCGTCGGCTATGAAAGCCCTTCGCAGTTCAGCCGGGAGTACAGCCGGCTGTTCGGTGCGCCGCCTTTGCGGGATCTGGCGCGGTTGCGGCTGAGTGTTTAGCTGAGATTAGTGCTGGCTTTACCGGCCTCTTCGCGAGCAGGCTCGCTCCCACAGTGGTCTTGTGTACACCAATCCATTGTGGGAGCGAGCCTGCTCGCGAAAGGGCCAGCAAGGCCAACATCAAATCCGGATCAGGCCCCGAGTACCCGGCAAGCCTCCGCCGGCAACGTCACCGACACCGGATGCCCGATGCTCAGGCCGAAGCCCTGGCACGGCGTGCTCAGCGCGGTAAACGACACCCCGGAACACTCGACCGTGGTCTCGATGGTCGCGCCGATATCGCGCACGAACGTCACCTTGCCCAGCAAACGGTTGCCCGCGGTTGCCTGCGGTGCAGACAGTTGCAGGTCTTCCGGGCGAATCAGCATCTTCAACTTCTCCCCGGCCGCAATGCTGGTACAGATCGGCACTTGCAGCGCATCGCCACCTGGCAGGCTGACCTTGCCGTTGCCCAGCGCCGTGGCCGGGAAGATGTTGCCCGAGCCGATGAAATCGGCGACGAACTCGTTGGCCGGGTGCCGGTAGATTTCAATCGGCGTGCCCACTTGCTGCACCCGATGCTCACCCAGCACCACCACGATATCGGCCATGGTCATGGCCTCGCGCTGGTCGTGGGTCACCATGATGGTGGTGATGTTCAGGCGTTGTTGCAGTTGACGGATTTCCACCTGCATCGACTCGCGCAGCTTGGCGTCCAGCGCCGACAACGGTTCGTCGAGCAAGAGGATTTTCGGGTGCGAGGCAATCGCCCGGGCAATCGCCACGCGCTGACGCTGGCCACCGGACAGCTTGGCCACAGGGCGATTGATCATCGGTTGCAGCTGGATCAGTTCCAGCAATTCCACCACCCGCTTCTGCTGATCGGCCTTGCTGACCCCGCGCAGTTTCAGCGGATAGGCGATGTTCTCGCCCACGGTCATGTGCGGGAACAGAGCCAGGGACTGGAACACCATGCCGAAGTTGCGCAGGTGCGCCGGGGTGTTGCCGATGTCTTCACCGTCCAGGCGGATCTCGCCGCCGGTCAGGGTTTCAAGGCCGGCAATCATGCGCAGCAACGTGGTTTTGCCACAGCCCGAAGGGCCGAGGAAACACACCAGTTTGCCCTCGGGCAAATGCAGGTTCACATCCGTTACCGCGCAGGCCGAGCCGTAATGTTTCTCGACGTTTTCCAGAATCAGACCAGACATAAGAATCACCTCAAAAATAAGGTTCTGTCTGGAGGTCGCCGAGCGATGATCAGGCAAGGCAAAAGTCTGCGAAGAAGCGGAGTTGACTTTAGTCAATGAGCATTCTGAGCTGACTTTTAACGCAGCATGATCGAGCGCAGGCACCTCCGGGCAGAAGCTAGAACGAAACGCCACCTTCGCCGACTAACTTCTCCAGCGCCCAGATCAGGACGAAGTCGATCAGCACGATCAGCACGGCAAACGAAAATACGGTTGGGTCGAGCGAAGACACGGTGCGGCTGTACATCCAGATCGGCACGGTCATCACATCGATGGTGTAGAGGAAGTAGGTCACGGTGAACTCGTTGAACGAGACGATGAACGCCAGCAGCATGCCCGCCAGGATTCCCGACTTCATCAACGGCACCACCACATCGACAATCGCCCGCAGCGGTGAAGCACCGAGCATCTGCGCGGCCTCTTCGACTTCGCTGCCAATGGAGAGCATCGCCGCCGTGCAGTTCTTCACCACGAACGGCAGTGCGAGGATCACGTGGGCAATCACCAGGCGCGAGGTGGTCATGTGGAATGGCAGGCTGTCGAACACCAGCAGCAATGCCAGGCCCAACACCACCATCGGGAACACCAGTGGCAACGACATCAGCTGCAGCGCCACGGCCTTGCCGCGGAACTCGCAACGGGTCAGCGCGTAGGCCGCCGGTACCGCGATCAGCGTGGCGAAGACCATGGTCAGGCACGACACCAGCAGGCTGGTGGTCATGGCCTGGCCGAGGCTCAGGACGTCGCTGGCGTCCGGCGACACAAAGGTGTGCCAGGCGGCTTTGTACCATTGCAGGCTGTAGCTGCTCGGCGGGAAGTCGAGGTTCGACGCGCCGCTGAACGACATCACGATCATGGTCAGGATCGGCAACACCGCCAACAGCAGGATGAAGCCCGAGAGGATGCCGGCAAACTTGCCGGTTTCACCCGGCAACAGCGACTGGCGCTTCTTGATCAGGGTACTCATTGCGAAGCCTCCAGCATGCGACGACGACGGCCAGTGATGTATTCGGACAGGGTCATGATCGCCAGGGTGGTGACGATCAGCACCACACCGGCAGCCGATGCGGCGGGCCAGTTCATCAGCGGGGCGATCTGGTCGTGCACCATCACCGCCAGCATCGGCACGCGCCGGCCACCGAGCAGCAGCGGCACCACGAAACTGCTGGCGTTGTAGGCGAACACCAGGGTCGCACCGGTAATGATCCCCGGCAGACTCATCGGCAATACCACTTGGCGGAACACCTGCAAGCGACTCGCACCCAGAGTGGCGGCAGCTTCTTCGTAACTGCGAGCGACACCGCGCATGGCGCTGGCAATCGGCAACACGGCCAGCGGGAAGGCGGTTTGCACCAGGCCCATCAATACACCGTTCTGGTTGTACAACAGCATGATCGGGCGCTTGATCAGCCCCAGGCCCATCAGGGTCTGGTTGAGCATGCCGCCAGGACCGAGGATCACCAGCCAGCCGTAGCTTTGCAGCAGCAAGTTGACCAGCAATGGCAGCAACACTGCCGCAAGGAAGATCCGTCGCACGAACGGCGAGGTCAGCCGCGACATGGTGTAGGCCACCGGGATCGCCAGAATCACTGCGATCACCGCGCTGATCAGCGCCAGGCGCAGGGTCAGCATCAGCGATTTGAGGTAATAGGGTTCCAGCAACTGGGCGTAGCTGGCCAGGCTGAAGCCGGACCATTCCGCGCCCTTGGTGCCCACGCTCATGCGCAGTACCAGCAGGCTGGCGGCAATCAGTACGCCAAGAAACAGCATCGACGGCGAGAGAAAAAGCCAGGCCCGCGTCGTTGGCGAAACACCCTGAGCAGCGCGCACGGGGGCGGCACTCACCGGATGGGTCAGAGGTTGGTGTTCCATAGCAAAGGGTCTCGTCAATGGAAAGCAGCTGACAAACTCCAGGCCTCCAGACACATCCCCCTTGTGGGAGCGAGCCTGCTCGCGAAAGCGGTGTGTCAGTCACATCCATACTGAATGTGCTGACGCATTCGCGAGCAGGCTCGCTCCCACAGGGGATCTTCAGTGCTTGAAGATCCTGGGCGCGTCACTCGATCAGGAAGAAAAGATTTCCGTGTAACGACGAATCCATTGGTCATGCACAGTCGCCAGGAAGGCGTTGTCGTGCATGATCGCCTTCTCGGCAATCTGCTCCGGCGTGAGGATATACGGGCTCTTGCGTGCTTCGGCGGAGATGATCGCCTTGGCGTTGACCGGGCCGTTGTAGATGTCTTCAGCCATCTTGCCCTGCACCAGTGGGTCCAGAGAGTGGTTGATGAAGGCGTAGGCCATGTCGGTGTCGCCCGGACGGTTCTTCGGCATTACCGACTGCATCAGGTCGGTGTAGAAACCTTCCTTCATGCCGAATGTAGCGCTCAGGCCATAGTTCGGATCGCGGATCTGTTTCGGGAAGAACGCTGGAGCGTACAGACCGCCCATGTCCAGGGAGCCGGTGCGGAACAGCTCGGCGATCTGGTTCGGGTTCTCACCCAGTGTCACCACGCGATCTTTCAGCTCGGCGAGCTTCTTGAAGCCCGGTTCGATGTTGTGCTCGTCACCACCGGCCAGTTTGGCGGCGATGATGATCAGGTCCATGGCCTCGGTCCAGTTCGGCGGCGGCAGGAAGATGTTCGGGGCCAGTTCCGGGTCCCACAGGGCCGCGTAGCTGGTCGGGGCTTCTTTCTGGCTACGGGTGCTGTAGACCAGGCTGTTGCACCACAGCAGGTAACCGATACCGTGGCCATTGGCGCCGGTGCGATACTTCTCCGGTACATCGACGAGGTTGGGAATGCGGTTGAGGTCGGGTTTTTCCAGCAGGTTGGCGGCGGCCAGACCTTCGGCGCCGACGCCTGCCAGGGTGATGATGTCGTATTGCGGACGATCACCACCGGCCTTGAGCTTGGCGACCATTTCCGAAGTACTGCCGGTGCGGTCAGCGATGACCTTGCAGCCGTACTTGTCTTCGAAAGTCGCGGCGATGTTGCGCAGCGCAGCCAGGCCGGTGTCATCGGACCAGGTCAGCAAACGCAGGGTCTTGCCGGCAAATCGTGTATCGCTGGCATTGGCCTTGATGAACGGCATGCTCATGGCCGCTGCTGCAACCGAGGCTACGCCCACGGTCTTGATGAATTGACGTCTGTTCAGATCATGCTCGCCCATTACGGACTCCCTTTGTTTTTGTAGGTATGAGGCTGGTCGAAACTGTTGCATCCGCGCGGCTGGATCAGCTTTAGCCCCTGTGTTTTCGGGGGCCTGGCTGAGCCGGCGAGTTCATCCTGAGGTCGTGTAAAACACCTGACTATCGATAAAAACTCATTGAAGCCATGACGTCAGCGCATGCCTCATGCAGGAGCGAGCTTGCTCGCGAATGATGCATGAACGACGCGGGCTGTCTGACTCCCCGCGTTATCGTTGACGTCCATCGCGAGCAGGCTCGCTCCTACAGGAGAGGGCCTTCAGACGGCCCGAATCACGTGTTTGATTTCCTGGAAAGCCTGCAAGCCCCACGGCCCCAATTCACGGCCGATGCTGCTCTGCTTGTAGCCGCCCCAGGCGGTCTGCGGGAAGATCACCTGCGGCGCGTTGATCCACACAAGCCCCGCCTGCAAAGCGTTGGCGACGCGGTCGGCGGTCTCGGCATTGCGCGTCACCACACTGGCGACCAGGCCAAACTGGCTGTCGTTGGCCAGGGCAATCGCCTCGGCTTCAGAGGCGAAACGGCGTACGCAGATCACCGGGCCGAAAATCTCTTCATTCCACAGCGCACTGTCGAGGGGCACTTCGGTGAAGACTGTCGGCTGCAAAAAATATCCGCGCGGCAGATCGGCCGGGCGATTGCCGCCGCAAACCAGCTTGGCGCCGGCACTCAAACCACGGTCGATGTGACCGAGCACGCGCTGGTACTGCGCCTGATTGACCAGGGCGCCCATTTCCACGTTCGGGTCGAACGGGTCGGCCACGCGAATCGCTTCGGCACGGGCCTTCACGCGGGTCAGAAACTCGTCGGCCAGCTCATTGGCGACCAGCACGCGGCTGGTGGCGGAACACATTTGCCCGGCGTTGAAGAAACCACCGCCGCAAGCCACTTCCACCGCCAGGTCGATATCGGCATCGGCCAGCACCAGCAGCGAAGATTTGCCGCCCAGTTCCAGGCTCACGCCCTTGACGGTTTCCGCCGCACGCTGCATGACCTGCACGCCGACCGCATTGCTGCCGGTGAACGACACCTTGGCGATGCGCGGGTCAGCCGACAGCGGAGCGCCAACGGCCAGGCCGGTGCCGCACACCAGGTTGAAGACACCGGCAGGCAAGCCGGCCTGGGCAATAATCGTCGCCAGTTCCAGTTCCGGCAGCGGCGTCACTTCCGAAGGCTTGAGCACCACGCAGCAACCGGCGGCCAGGGCCGGGGCGAGTTTCCACGCGGTGGTGACCATCGGGAAGTTCCACGGCACGATCAGGCCAACTACACCGCAGGGTTCACGACGCAGCCGAGCGCTGAAGTCATCGCTCGGCAGCTCTACTGCGCTGTCCTGTTTCGCGTCCAGGCCTTCGGCCAGACCGGCGTAATACTCGAACGTGGCGATCACGTCATCGACGTCGATCGCGGCTTCGAACTGCGGCTTGCCGTTGTTGCTCGACTGCAGGTGCATCAGTTTTTCGCGATTGGCCTGCACGCCCGCGGCGATTTTGCGCAGGATCGCGCCGCGTTCGGCGCCCGTAGTTTTCGACCAGACGGCGAACGCCTGGGTCGCCGCGCTCACGGCTTGATCGACCGCGTGTTCATCACCACCGTTCACCGTGGTCAACAGGGCTTCGGTCGCCGGATTGATCACGCGCAGGTGTTCATTGCCGGCCGACCATTGGCCATTGATGTACAAGCCATCCAGGGTAGTCGGGAAACTCATTTCGACACCGCCTTCATCCATTCGGTCTGATCGATTTCAATCAGGGTCGGGCCCTGGCGATCGGTGGCCACGCACAATGCGCCGCGCAATTGCTCGACACTGCTGACGGCTTCGGCCGCGCAACCCAATGCCTTGGCCACACCAATAAAGTCCGGGGTGTAGATATCCACGCCGACCGGCTCGATGGCGCGGTTGACCATGTACTTCTTGATCTCTTCGTAGCCCTGGTTATTCCACAGCAGCACGATCACCGGGGTACGCGCTTCAACGGCACTGGCCAGTTCCGGCAGGGTGAATTGCAGGCCGCCGTCGCCGATCAGGCATACCACCGGCGGGCGACTGCCGCTTTCAGCGCTGCCGCCGAGCCAGGCGCCAATCGCCGCCGGCAAGGCATAACCGAGGGTGCCGTAACCGGTGGACGAGTTGAACCAGCGACGCGGACGCTCCGGATTGAACGTCAGGTTGCCGGTGTACACCGGCTGGGTCGAATCGCCGACGAACACAGCGTCCGGCAGCTCGTGCAGCACGGTTTCCAGGAAACGGGTCTGGGCCAGGGTCGGTGCGTCCCAGGTAGCAGCCAGGTCTTCACGCAGACGAGCGGCGCGTACTTGCCCCCAATCGTTGCGGCGCTCGGCCAGGGATTTGTGCGACAAGGCGCTGAGCAAGGCCTGGGCGGCATTGCGCGAGTCGGCGACCAAGGCCACGTGCGGCGGGTAGTTGCGCACAGTCTGGTCCGGGTCGATGTCGATGCGCAGCAACTGGCCCGGAATCTCGAAGCCACCGGCGAAGGTCACGTCGTAGTCGGTCTCGGCCAGTTCGGTGCCGATGGCCAATACCACATCGGCCTCGGCGACCAGCGCACGGGTGGCGACCAGGCTCTGGGTCGAACCGATCAGCAGCGGGTGGCCGGAGGCGAGCATGCCCTTGGCATTGATGGTCAGGGCTACCGGTGCGTCCAGCAGCTCGGCCAGCTCGGTCAGCTCGGCCGCCGCGTCGATTGCACCGCCGCCGGCGAGAATCAGCGGGCGCTTGGCGCCGGCCAGCAAATCGGTCATGCGCGACACGGCGCTCGGCGAAGCACCGGCGCGGTCGACGTTGACCGGCAGGCTGGTGAGCAGGTCGTCAGCGTCTTCAACCAACACATCCAGTGGAATCTCAATGTGTACCGGACGCGGGCGGCCGGCCTGGAACAGGGCAAAGGCGCGAGCCAGCACGCCTGGTAATTCCGACGCCGACATCAGGGTGTGGGAGAATGCCGCGACACCAGCGCACAATGCGCCCTGGTTCGGCAGCTCATGCAGCTTGCCGCGACCGCCGCCCAACTGGCTGCGCGATTGCACGCTGGAGATCACCAGCATCGGGATCGAATCGGCGTAGGCCTGGCCCATCGCGGTGGTGATGTTGGTCATGCCTGGGCCGGTGATGATGAAGCACACGCCAGGTTTGCCGCTGGTGCGGGCGTAGCCGTCGGCCATGAAACCGGCGCCCTGTTCATGGCGCGGCGTGACGTGGTTGATGCTCGAACGGGCCAGCCCGCGATACAACTCCACGGTATGAACCCCCGGAATGCCGAACACCTGCTCGACTCCGTAGTTTTCGAGTAACTTGACCAATACTTCGCCGCACGTCGCCATGTCTTTGCCCTTCTTGTTCGTTTGAGACGCCGGGCATGCGCTGTGTTTATGATGGATTCGCAGGCCCGGGAATGGCCTCATTGGAACGGGCGACACGTAGCCGCAACAATGGATAAAAAGTCATACTAGCCATGTCCTCACGTCATACCTTGGATCCCAATGAAACGACTGCCTCCCCTGCCGGCGCTGCACACATTCCTGATTACCGCGCAGTGCTGCAATTTCACCCGGGCTGCCGAACAGCTGTTTATCACCCAGGGCGCGGTGAGTCGGCAGATCGCCGGGCTGGAAGATTTTCTGGGTTATGAGCTGTTCGTCCGTCAGGCGCGAGGCCTGGACCTGACCGCCGAAGGACGGGAATGGCTGCCACGGGTGCAGCAGATTTTCGGCCTGATCGACGAGGCGGTGGAGCAGATCGGCAAAAAGCGCGAAACCCTGCAACTCAAGGCGCCGACCTGCGTCATGCGCTGGTTGCTGCCGCGCCTGTTGCAATGGCAAAGAGAGCGCCCGGACGTGCCGGTGGAGCTGACCACCACGGTCAAGCACGGCGTGGATTTTCATCGCGAACAGTTCGATGCGGCGGTGATGTACGGCCCGCCGCCGGACGATTCATTGATGTCGCAGAAACTCTTCGATGAACAACTCACGCCGGTGTGTTCCAGGCCGATGCTCGAAGGCCCCATGCCCCTGCAGACTCCGGCCGATCTGCAACAACACCTGCTGTTGCACCCGACCCGCGATGAACGGGACTGGAAGGCCTGGCTGAAAGCCGCGGACGTACAGTTGAGCAATGTAGGCAAGGGCCAGCATTTCGAAACACTGGACCTGGCGATGTCGATGGCGTCCCAGGGAACGGGGGTGGCGATTGGCGACTGGTCGCTGATCGGCGATGACCTGAACGCCGGGCGGCTGGTCATGCCATTCGAATTGAAGGTGACAACGGGGCTGGCGTATTACCTGGTGTTCCCCGAAAAACCCGGGCCTTCGCCGAGGTTGCGTGAATTGATGGGTTGGCTGGTGGAGCAGGCGCAAAGCCGCTGAACAATACCCTGTAGGAGCGAGTTTACTCGCGATGAACCTGAGAACTCCGCGGGGTATCAGGTTCCCAGCGTTATCGTTGGCGATCATCGCGAGCAAGCTCGCTCCTACAGGAGATCAGTGACCTCAATACCCGACAGTAAACCGTTGCTGCGAATGCTTCGGTGCTTCCACTTCATCGAGCATCGCAATCGCGTAATCGGCGAACGTGATCCAACTGCGCCCTGCGCTGCTCACCAGCAAATCGTCCTTGCCGATGCGGAACTTGCCCGTACGCTCACCCTCGACAAACTCCGCCGACGGCGACAGAAAAGTCCAGTCCAGTTGCTTTTCCTGACGCAGGACTTCCAGAAACACAGCACCGGCACCCGCTTCGGCCTTGTATTCTGCCGGGAAGCCTTGGCTGTCGATCACCCGGGTACCGTCCGGCAACAACAACGAGCCGGCGCCGCCTACCACCAGCAGGCGCTTGACCCCGGCGTTCTGCACAGGCCCGATCACGGCACTGGCTGGCAGGGTGGCGAAATGCGCCGCGCTGATCACCACATCATGACCGGCGACGGCGGCTTGCAGGGCAGCGGCATCAAGGGCATCGACATTTTTGCTGACCACACCGTTACGCTGACCGATCTTCGACGTGTCGCGGGCGATGGCAGTGACGCTGTGGCCACGACGCAGGGCCTCTTCCAGCAATTGGCTACCGGCACGACCGGTGGCCCCGATGATTGCGATTTTGCTCATGACATTCTCCAACAGGTTGGGTAGCTCAATGGGTTACCACTTCATCTCGCCCTTCGCGACCTTGGCACTCAGCTCAAGAGAGCTTTCGTCACCCAGGGTCGGGAAGCGTTTTTTCATCGCGGCGATCAGCGCGGCAGAATCCTTGGCCTTGGCCGTTTCTTCATCAAAGGCCTTGATGTAAACGGCGGTGAACTGCACAGAGGCCAATGAACCCGTGCTGGCGCCCAAGTAATGACCCGGTACCACGGTCTGCGGTTTCAGGGTTTCAATGGAATGCAGCGTAGCCAACCAATCGGCGTGGGATTGTGGCGTTTGGGTGTCTGCCATCCATACGTGGATGTTTTGCGCTACCACGACACCGCCGACTACGGCCTTGATCGATGGAATCCACACGAAGCTGCGATCCGGCTGCGGACCCTCAAGCCCCACCACCTGCAGCTTCTGCCCTTCGAGGATCAGGCTGTCGCCCTTGAGCACGTCCGGCACGATGGTTTTGGCCGGCACATCGGCCCCCATTTTCGGGCCCCAGAATGCCAGCTTGCCGTCGACGGTGTGCTTGATGTGGTCAACGGTCGGCTGTGAAGCAAGGACCCTGGCCTTGGGGAACGCGGCCGTCAGGGTGTCGAGGCCGAAGTAGTAGTCCGGATCACCGTGACTGATGTAGATGGTGGTCAGCTGCTTGCCGCTGGCGCGGATTTTCTCCACCACCTGTTCGGCCTGGGACTTGCCAAATTGCGCATCCACCAGAATCGCTTCCTTTTCGCCGCTGACCAGCACCGAGGTCACCGGGAAGATGGCTTTTTCACCGGGGTTGTAGACATCCAGCGTCAGGGTCGAGGCGGCTGCATGGGCGGCGAAACCGAGGGTAGCGCTTGCCAGTAATACACGCTTGAGAAGGGTGAATCCGATCATCTGTTGCTCCGTTGCCCGAATGCCTTGATTGGCGAATGCCTTTTTGTAGGAGCGAGCCTGCTCGCGATGGACTCGACGCCGCCGCGTATAACCGGTATCCCGCGTTATCGTTAACGACCATCGCGAGCAGGCTCGCTCCTACACAGAGGAACAGAGCTTAGTTGCCTGACTCAGTACAAAAAATGCGATGCTTGAACATAGTTTGTTTCTGAAAGCGGGCAAATCATGGATCGTCTTCAAGCAATGCGTGTGTTCGTCACGGTGGTCGACCTCGGCAGCCAGTCGGCCGCCGCCGATCATCTGGAGCTGTCACGGCCGGTGGTGTCGCGGTATCTGGCGGAACTGGAAGACTGGGTCGGTGCGCGCCTGATGCACCGCACCACGCGCAAATTGAGCCTGACCGCCGCCGGCAATGAGATCCTGCCGCGCTGCCGGCAGATGCTCGACTTGTCCACCGACATGCAAGCCGCCGTCAGCGAACCGGATGACGCACCGCGCGGTTTGCTGCGGATCAGCGTCAGCACCTCATTCGGCCAGGCGCAACTGGCCGATGCCATGGCCGCCTATGTGCGACGCTACCCCGGCGTCAGCATCGACATGCAGATGCTCGATCGCACCGTGAACCTGGTGGATGAGCGCATCGACCTGGCGATCCGCACCAGCAACGACCTGGACCCGAACCTGATCGCCCGTCGCCTGACGGTTTGCCGCTCGGTGATCTGCGCTTCCCCCGCTTACCTGCGCGAGCACCCGGCACCGCAACGGGTCGAGGACCTGAGCCTGCACAACTGCCTGACCCATTCCTACTTCGGCAAAAGCCTCTGGCATTTCGAGCAGGACGGCGAACAGGTTTCAGTACCGGTGCAGGGCAACATCAGCGCCAACGAGGCCAGCACGCTGTTGCGCGCAACAATCGCCGGTGCCGGGGTGGCGATGCTGCCCACGTACCAGGCCGGCGTGCACATCCACAGCGGCGAACTGATTCGCCTGCTGCCCACGGCCGAACCCCGGCAAATGAACGTGTATGCCGTGTATGCCTCGCGCAAGCACATGCCGGCGGCATTGCGCAGCCTGTTGGATTTTCTGGTGCTTAGATTTCCGCAAGAACCGGAGTGGGATGTGGGTCTTTGAGCAGGATTCTGTGGGAGCGGGCTTGCCCGCGATAGCGGTTAATCACTCAGCACTGTTGTCGACTGACCTGACGCCATCGCGGGCAAGCCCGCTCCCACAGGGGTCATCAGTGTTTTGAATACCGCTTCAATTGCCAAACCCGGCTTGCTGGCAACTCACCGGCGCTGACCTATGCTCAAAGTAATACCGAAAGGTATTCGTTCAGAGGTCAACGCCATGAACATCAAGACACGAAGATACCTTGCGATCTTCATCACCTGTGCAGTCACGCTCGGGTTGTATGGCGCTGCCGCCTGGCGCGTCGAGCAACTGCGCAACCTGCCCCGGGATTACGCGAGCTGCAACTTCGAGCGCTGCATTCCCCACAACGCCACCCTCAACGCCCTCCGGTAACGAAGGGGGTCAGGCTTCGTTGTCCTGATCGGCCTTCAAGCGGTCGCGGAACGCCTTGGGTGAAATCCCCACACGACGCCGGAACAGGCGCGTGAAGTTGGTCGGATCGGAAAACCCCAACACGTCGGACATTTCATAAATGGTCATGCTGGTGTAGGTCAGCAAACGCTTGGCCTCCAGCAACTGCCGTTCGTGCACGATCTGCAACGCCGGCTGCCCTGCCAGCTCACGACAGGTACCGTTGAGGTGCGACACGGAAATCCCCAGCCGGTGCGCCAGGTCCTCGACCTTGACGTGCTGGCGATAGGTCTCTTCCACCAATTGAATAAAACCGTTGAGGTACTCCTGGGCCCGCTGCGGTCGCGCCATGGCGGTGCGACGCTGGATCACCTGGCGGCTGACCCACACCACAATCACGCTGACCAGCGAATGCATGAGCATTTCCCGCGCCGGTTGATGACCGTTGTATTCATCCTGCAAGGCACTGAACAGGCTGTTGAGGTACTCGGCGTCATTGCCTGCCGAGTAGCTTTCAGCCTGGGCCAGGGCATTGACCGATTGTCCCAGCTGCATCTGCAGGTGGGCGATCAGCGGTGCAGCCAGGGTCACGACAAAACCCTCCACGTCTTCGCCAAAGCGAAAGCCGTGCACCGACAGCGGTGGCAGGATCTGGATGACCGGTTCCACCAGTTGCGTGCGTCTGCCTTCGATTTCAAGCTCTGCCTGACCTTTGAATACGAAGAGCAACTGGCACAAATCAGCGTGACGATGGGGTTTGATTTCCCAATGATGTTCGCTACTGCGTTTGGAAATGGTTTCACAGTGCAGCAAGTCCGGGGTCGGCCAATCCAGGCTTTCACCGTAGAGCTTGAACACCGGAATCGAAGGCATGTCAGGCTTGTTCATCACTTCAATCCAGGCCTCGGAGTAGATGACGGGCGATAATCGCACCGATTGGCAGAATGTACAGCTATCGACTCAGTTTTCACCTTCAATTGACAGACTCGCAAGGGAAAAATGCAAGCACTCGATCCATAAAAATCATTCACCGGCCCTGGTCGCGTGAAGCTTGCGAGCCATAAAAACAATGAAAACGTTGAAAACCCAGGTCGCCATCATTGGTGCCGGCCCATCAGGCTTGTTGCTCGGCCAATTGCTGCACAACGCCGGCATCGACACCCTCATTCTAGAACGTCAGACCCCGGACTATGTACTCGGCCGAATCCGCGCCGGCGTGCTTGAGCAAGGCATGGTAGAGCTGTTGCGTCAGGCCGGTGTAAACCAGCGCATGGACGCCGAGGGACTGGTGCATGGCGGCTTCGAACTGGCCCTCGACGGGCGCCGGGTGCACATCGATCTGCACGCCCTGACGGATGGCAAAAGCGTGATGATCTACGGCCAGACCGAAGTCACCCGCGACCTGATGGCCGCTCGTCGGGAGGCCGGCGCGCAGACGATTTATCAAGCCGAAAATGTCGTCCCCCACGGCCTGAAAACCGATGAAGCGTTTGTCACTTTTGAAAAGGACGGTGAGACCTGGCGAGTCGATTGCGACTACATCGCCGGTTGCGACGGCTTCCATGGGGTGGCGCGGCAATCGATTCCCGCCGACAGGCTGAAAATCTTCGAACGGATCTATCCCTTCGGCTGGCTGGGGATTCTGGCCGATACCCCGCCGGTCCACGATGAGCTGGTCTACGCCCGCCATGAGCGCGGTTTCGCCCTGTGCAGCATGCGCTCATCGACACGCACCCGTTATTACCTGCAGGTACCCACCAGCGACCATGTCGAAAACTGGTCGGACCAACGCTTCTGGGACGAACTCAAGTCGCGCTTGCCGCAAGCGTTGGCGGACAGACTGGTCACGGGGCCATCCATCGAAAAGAGCATCGCGCCGCTGCGCAGCTTCGTGGTCGAACCGATGCAGTACGGGCGAATGTTCCTGGTCGGCGATGCCGCGCACATCGTCCCGCCCACTGGTGCCAAGGGCTTGAACCTGGCAGCCAGTGACGTCAGTACCCTGTTCAACATTCTGCTCAGGGTTTACCGCGAGGATCGCGTCGATTTGCTGGAGAAGTACTCCGAAATTTGCCTGCGCAGGGTGTGGAAGGCTGAGCGGTTTTCCTGGTGGATGACTTCGATGCTGCACCGTTTCGACGACAACGATGCCTTCAGCCAGCGCATTGCCGAATCGGAACTGGAGTACTTCATCGGCTCTGAAGCGGGTCGCAAGACCATTGCGGAAAATTACGTCGGGCTTCCATACGAGACTATCGAATAGCTTGCTATCGACTTACACTGGCGAGCATCCCCGCTCGCCTTGCTCCCTGCGGGTCAATCACTGCCCACAGGTTTCCCGTGACCAATCTCCACCAGCCTGAAACGCCCAAACCCGCCATCCGCAGCGTGCTGATCGCCCTGATGCTGGCGATCTTTCTCGGGGCGCTGGACCAGACCATCGTCGCCGTTTCGATGCCGGCCATTTCCGCGCAGTTCAAGGACGTCAGCCTGTTGGCCTGGGTAATTTCCGGCTACATGGTGGCCATGACCGTGGCGGTGCCGATCTACGGCAAATTGGGCGACCTGTACGGGCGGCGCAAGCTGATGCTGTTCGGTATGGGTTTGTTCACCCTGGCGTCGCTCTTTTGCGGCATGGCACAGAGCATGGAGCAACTGGTTCTGGCGCGAATCTTCCAGGGCATCGGGGCCGGCGGGATGATTTCGGTGAGCCAGGCGATCATCGGTGACATCGTGCCGCCACGGGAACGCGGCCGCTATCAGGGCTATTTCAGCAGCATGTACGCGGTGGCCAGCGTGGCCGGCCCGGTGCTCGGCGGCTACATGACCGAATACCTGTCCTGGCGCTGGGTGTTCCTGATCAACCTTCCGCTGGGCCTGGGCGCCTGGCTGGTGGCCTATCGCACGCTGGTGGGCCTGCCGATTCCGCAACGCAAACCGATCATCGATTACCTTGGCACCGTGTTGATGATCATCGGGCTGACCGCCTTGTTGCTGGGTATCACGCAGGTCGGCCAGGGGCACTCCTGGCGTAGCGCCGAAGTACTGGCGTTGCTCGCGTGCGCAGTGCTGGTGCTGGGGCTGTTTGTCGTTCACGAGCGGCGGGCACGGGAGCCCTTGCTGCCCATGCACCTGTTCGCCAACCGCAATGCGATCCTGTGCTGGTGCACGATTTTTTTCACCAGTTTCCAGGCCATTTCGCTGATTGTGCTGATGCCATTGCGCTTCCAGAGCGTGACCGGCGCCGGTGCCGACAGTGCCGCCCTGCATCTGTTGCCGCTGGCCATGGGCTTGCCGATTGGCGCGTATTTCGCCGGCCGCCGTACTTCCGTGACCGGACGATACAAGCCGATGATCCTCAGCGGTGCTGCCTTGATGCCCATCGCGATACTTGGCATGGCGTTCAGCCCGCCGCAGGCATTCGTCGTGAGCAGCCTGTTCATGTTGCTCTGCGGGATATCATCCGGCATGCAGTTCCCGACGTCATTGGTCGGCACGCAGAACTCGGTGGACCAGCGGGACATCGGCGTCGCCACCAGCACCACCAACCTCTTTCGTTCGCTAGGTGGTGCCGTGGGGGTGGCATTGATGTCGGCGCTGCTGTTGGCGTTGCTGCAGGACTCAAGTTTTGCGCACCTGGCCGGCTCGCCGCTGATCGTCGAGGGCAGTTCAGGCAATGTGCTGCTCGACGGTTTGAACGCCGCACCGGGTGATGCGCAGAACGCCTTGCGTGCCGAGTTGCTGTTGACGTTCCGGCACTTGCTGACGGTCAGCGCGGTGGTGTCGCTGCTGGGGCTGGCGGCAGCGATTGCCATGCCGAACATGTTGTTGCGCGGGCGCGAGGACAAGGTTCGCTAGGTAGACCGCGTCGCCTGTATTCGCGAGCAAGCCCGCTCCCACATTAGACCGCGTGCTCGGTCTAATGTGGGAGCGGGCTTGCTCGCGAAGGCGATCTGAGAGTCACTACGATTCAAGGGCTGTAATACCCGACCGCCACCAGAAAGTACCCGACCTTCCTCAGAGTCCTCCTGGCCGACGCGCTGATAGTCGACTTGCTTGCGCTCTACATTACTGCCGGGCGCGCAGTTGCTGCTGAAGGTTCTGGATCTGCGCCTGAAGGGTATTGATGTTGCGGGTGACCTGGCTGCGGAACGCATCGAACTCGGCGGTATTGCTCGAGCCCTGTGTGACCGCTGGACGGTTGTCCTGCTCGCTCTTGAGCACGATCATGTCCTGCTCGAGACGCTCGATGGCAGCGCTCGGGTTGCCTTGTTTCTTCAGTGCGGTGATATCGGCACCCAGGCTCTTCAGTTGTGCATCGAGCTTTTCCGAGTCGGACGGGGCACTTTTCAGGGCGGCCAATTCAGCGTTCAAGGCTTTGACCTGGGCCTGCAACTGAGTATTGGCCGTCTGATGTTCGTTGTTCTGGGCCGTCAACTGCGCCAGGCGTTTGTCCAGTTCTGTGGATTGTGCGGTCATTTGCGCCAGACGTTTGTCCAGGTCCGAGGCCTGGCCGGCGACACCTTGCTGCTGGGCGTTCTGGTCCTGGAGTTTGCTTTCCAGCTGGCGGATTTGCAGCTTCAAGGCCTCGCTGTCGGTGGTGACACTGGTCTGGCTGGCAACAACCTTTCCGGAAATATCCTGCAGGCGCCCTGCCGCCTCTTCACTGATTCGCGCAAAGCTCTCCTGGGTCGCCACCAGTTGCTGTTCCATCAGCGAAATCTGCTGAAAGCTCCACCAGGCCAGGCCCGCAAAAGCGAAGAACAACGCCCCGACCAATGCCCACAGGGCACCGGTGCCCGCCGCCTTGACCTTCACCACCGGCGCCGTGCGCGAATGCACGACCGTGCGGGCAGTGGGCGGAAAATCGTCATCGAGAACGTCTGCACGCAGGCTCGGGACATCATCGAAGTCGTCGTTGGCATCGTTACGCATGGACATTGAGTCAACCTTAGTCAATCACATAATGGCTTTATGCCGCGCAGTATAAACCCCACAGCCGTAACCATTGACCCTGAAGCCCTGTATCCGGTTCAGTAGGGGGGATCAAGCGAACGTCAGCGAACATCCTGAGCCTTCCACCAGCCACAGAATTCATCGAGCGAGGTCCAGAGGCTGACCTTGGGATCGTAATCCAGATAATGCCGGGCGCGGCTGATGTCCAGGGTGAAATTTTTGTTCATGACCTGCATGCCCAGACGCGACAGCGTCGGTTCGGGACGCCCCGGCCACAACTTGCACACCCCCTCATTGAGCGCTGCCACGCTGTAAGCCAGGCCGTAGGAACGGTAGCGGGTGACCTGTGGGACTTCCATATTGCGCATGACGTAATTGACCACGTCCCACAACGGAACCGGCGTGCCGTTGCTGATGTTGTAAGCCTTGCCCAGCGCGGAACCGCTGGCCAGCAAACCGCTGAGCAACGCCTCGTTGAGGTTTTGCACACTGGTGAAATCGACTTTGTTCAGACCGTTGCCGATGATCGCCAGACGCCCCTTGCGCTGCATGTTCAACAGGCGCGGGAAGATGCTCATGTCGCCAGCCCCGGTGACGAAACGCGGGCGCAGGGCCAGGGTTTCCAGACCGAACTCCTGGGCACCGAAGACTTTTTGCTCGGCCAGGTACTTGGTGGCGGCATAAGGGTGTTTGAAGCGCTTGGGCACCTGCTCTTCGGTCAGGCCCAGGTGATCGCGACCATCGAAGTAGATCGACGGCGACGACAAATGCACCAGCCGCCGAACCCGTTGTTTCAGGCAGGCTTCGACCACGTTCTCGGTGACCTGGACGTTGCCCTGATGGAAATCCTGATAACGCCCCCATAAACCGACGGCTCCGGCGCAATGCACCACGGCCTCGACATCCGAACACAGTTCGCGTGCCAGTTCCGGGTCGCTCAAATCGCCCTGGATGAACTCGGCTCCGCGGCGTACCAGATGTTCCACACTTTCGGCCCGGCGACCGTTGACCCGCACGTCCAGGCCCTGCTCCAGGGCAAAACGCGCAAAGCGCCCGCCGATGAAGCCGCTTGCGCCGGTAACCAGAATCTTCATGAATTGCTCCGAATATTTCGTTTTGCGTATTACGTGAGGTCTTGACGCTACGCGTCAGTCCAAGGGCACCAGCCATTGCTTCGATGCGCTGACCAATTGATCGGTGAGCAGCCCCAGCAACTGTCCGCCATTACGCCAATGATGCCAGTACAGAGGCACATCGATTGGCTTATCTGGCAGCAACTCCTGCAATACGCCCCTTTCAAGTTGCTCGCGTACCTGCAGTTCCGGAACCAGGCCCCAGCCCAACCCGGCTTCCGTCAGACGGATAAAGCCTTCCGACGACGGGCATAAATGGTGTTCGAAACCACCCTCGACGCCGAGGGACGCCAGATAACGATGCTGCAGGAAATCGTCCGGGCCAAATACCAACGCCGGGCTTCGGGCCAACTGGTCGGCACGTACGCCTTGCGGAAAATGCCGGGCAATAAAGGCGGGACTGGCCAGCGCACGGTAACGCATCGCCCCCAGCAGCACGCTGCGTGCGCCCGCCACCGGACGCTCGCTGGCGCAGACACAGGCCGCCACTTCACCGGCGCGCATGCGCTTGAGGCCAACGGTCTGGTCTTCGACCACCAGGTCCATCAACAGATGCTGCTCCGCGCAAAACGCCCCCACGGCTTGCGCCCACCAAGTGGCCAGGCTGTCGGCATTCAGGGCGATCCGCAGGCGCTCCGGCAGGCCCTCTTCATCCAGCGCCGGCACCAGGCTTTGCAGATCCCGCTCCAGCAAGCGCACCTGTTGCACGTGGTTGAGCAAGCGTCGACCGATTTCCGTCGGCGTTGGCGGCGTGGCCCGTACAAGCACCGGTTGGCCAACCCGTGCTTCCAGCAACTTGATGCGCTGGGAAATCGCCGATTGCGACAGGCCCAGCACCTGGGCCGCCCGTTCAAAACCGGCCTGTTCAACCACGGCGGCCAGGGCGGAAAGCAATTTATAGTCGAACATCAGTTTTCCTAATGAGCGATCAGCATGATTTGTTTTTCTTATACAGGCTTCACAAGGACAATGACCAGCAAGAACTCTTGAACAAGGATCACCCACATGGCTGGCGAAACTTCATTGGCAACGCTGCTGCGCAGCATGAGCCCGCAACTCAATGCCGGCGAATACGTGTTCTGCACCCTGCGCGACGGCAAATTGCCTGCGGATCTGGAAATTGTCGGCAGCTTCCGCGAACAGGAAGGCCTGACGGTGATTCTCGAACGCTCCCACGCCGAAAAAGCCGGGTTCAGCTTCGACTACATCGCCGCCTGGATCACCTTGAACGTGCATTCGGCCCTCGAAGCGGTCGGCCTGACCGCCGCGTTCGCCACGGCATTGGGCAACGCCGGCATCAGCTGCAACGTGATTGCCGGCTACTACCACGACCATTTGTTTGTCGGCCAGGCCGACGCCGACCGTGCCCTGCAGGTGTTGCGGGATCTGGCAGCCAACGCGGAGTAAAACGTCATGTGGCAAAGTTATGTGAACGGGCTGCTCGTGGCCTTCGGCCTGATCATGGCGATCGGCACCCAGAATGCGTTTGTCCTGGCGCAAAGCCTGCGGCGTGAACATCACCTGCCGGTTGCGGCACTCTGCGTGGCTTGCGACGCCCTGTTGGTGGCGGCCGGAGTATTTGGCCTGGCGACGGTACTGGCACAGAATCCGACACTGTTGGCGATTGCCCGCTGGGGCGGCGCAGCGTTTCTGTTGTGGTACGGCAGCCAGGCACTGCGCCGGGCCTTTTCGAAACAGAGCCTTGAGCAGGGCGAAAGCCAGACCGTACGCTCGCTGCGGGCGGTAATGCTCAGTGCGCTGGCGGTGACATTGCTCAACCCGCACGTCTATCTGGACACCGTTTTGCTGATCGGCTCCCTCGGCGCACAACAGACCGAGCCAGGCGCTTATGTCGTCGGCGCGGCCAGTGCCTCGCTGCTGTGGTTCTTCACCCTGGCGCTCGGTGCCGCATGGCTGGCACCGTGGCTCGCCCGCCCAAGTACCTGGCGAATTCTCGATCTGTTGGTGGCGGTGATGATGTTTGCCGTAGCGCTCCAGTTGATCGCGGCCATCTGACACGCACAACCTCTATTCCACACAGTTGTTGCGTGGTTATGCCGCCCCCCCGGTGCTATGATCCGACTCCCTGCGCCGCAAAGAGTACAAACTCCCCGGCGCTTGTCTGGCCGCCCGTGATCGGCCTTGCGCTCACCGCAACTGACCTGACTAGGAGAACCATCATGGCTTTCGAATTGCCGCCGCTGCCTTACGCACACGATGCCCTGCAGCCGCACATCTCCAAGGAAACCCTGGAGTTTCACCACGACAAGCACCACAACACCTACGTCGTGAACCTGAACAACCTGGTGCCAGGCACCGAGTTCGAAGGCAAGACCCTGGAAGAAATCGTCAAGACTTCCTCGGGCGGTATCTTCAACAACGCCGCTCAGGTCTGGAACCACACTTTCTACTGGAACTGCCTGGCGCCAAACGCTGGCGGTCAACCAACCGGCGCACTGGCTGAAGCCATCAACGCGGCTTTCGGTTCGTTCGACAAGTTCAAGGAAGAGTTCAGCAAGACGTCCATCGGCACCTTCGGTTCCGGTTGGGGCTGGCTGGTGAAGAAGGCTGACGGTTCCCTGGCCCTGGCCAGCACCATCGGCGCCGGCAACCCGCTGACCAACGGCGACACCCCGCTGCTGACCTGCGATGTCTGGGAACACGCTTACTACATCGACTACCGCAACCTGCGTCCGAAGTACGTCGAAGCGTTCTGGAACCTGGTCAACTGGAAGTTCGTGGCTGAGCAGTTCGAAGGCAAAACCTTCACCGCTTAAGCTCGATGCCAGTCAAAAAACCCGGCTTTGTGCCGGGTTTTTTATTGCCCGGGATTCTCAGCGTTCGGCAGGGCCCCTTCGCGAGCAGGCTCGCTCCTACAGGTCACCACCGAGCCAGTGGGAGCGAGCCTGCTCGCGAAAAACGCCGGGACACCGCGGGGATTTCGACAGCCCGCGTCATCGTTGACGTCCATCGCGAGCAGGCTCGCTCCTACAGGGCCGAGCGTTAGCTCGCCTGCCGCTCTTGATCTTGATCCACCCGCCCCCTCGGCAGGCTGAGTGGAGGTGTTCATCCGGGGACTGGCGCGCAGCGCCGTTCGACGCAGTCGAACCCATTGCATGTAGGTCGCGCGCAGCCGACCGGAGGGCAATGCCCCCGGATGAATGCCGGAGCGAAGGAACCCCGAGCCTTGGCGAGGGGCCGTACGTTTGGGGCGAGTCATACCCGAGCGTTTTTTTGCTTACTTTTTTTAGGCGCTTGTAAAAAAAGTGAGTCGCCGTAAGGGCGAAACCATCAGTCGCCGTTACCAAAAAAACGGATATGTACCCCACCCAAACCCGCACGAAGCCAATATCCCAAGATGAAACCAGCCTCCAGCCCCTTGCCCCACCGCCACTGCCGACTAACATCAATCAAAAGGAAAATATCTCCACCCCGCCCCTCAAGTTGAAGGACTCGACAACCGACACAGTGCTAATAGGCAAACTCGCCAGGACAACTGCAAATCGGCCAAGCTGCAGGCAAAATCCCTCAAGGATGATTGTCCCTTTGACTGCCATCACGGGATTGCCAATACTCATGGCAACTTGATGCTACCCGCACGGAACAAGGAATAACCCTTTGAAGCTGGAACTCAAGAACAGCTTGTCGGTGAAGTTGCTCCGGGTCGTACTCCTGTCGGCATTGATCGTCGGCGTGGTCTTGAGCTGCGCGCAGATCGTGTTCGATGCCTATAAAACACGCCAGGCCGTTGCCGGCGATGCCGAGCGCATCCTCGACATGTTTCGCGACCCCTCGACCCAGGCCGTCTACAGCCTGGACCGGGAAATGGGCATGCAGGTGATCGAAGGCCTGTTTCAGGACGACGCCGTGCGCCAGGCCTCCATCGGCCACCCCAACGAAGCCATGCTCGCGCAAAAATCCCGCGAGCTGCAGCACTCCAACAGTCGCTGGCTGACCGACCTGATTCTTGGCAAGGAACGCACCTTCACCACCCAACTGGTCGGTCGCGGGCCTTACAGCGAGTATTACGGCGACCTGAGCATCACCCTCGATACCGCCACCTATGGTCAGGGGTTCATTATCAGCTCGGTGATCATCTTCATCTCCGGGGTACTGCGCGCGCTCGCCATGGGGCTGGTGTTGTATCTGGTCTATCACTGGCTGCTGACCAAGCCGCTGTCACGGATCATCGAGCACCTCACGGAGATCAATCCGGACCGTCCCAGCGAACACAAGATTCCGCTGCTCAAGGGCCACGAGAAAAACGAACTGGGTATCTGGATCAACACCGCCAACCAATTGCTCGAATCCATCGAACGCAATACCCATCTGCGCCACGAAGCGGAAAACAGCCTGTTGCGCATGTCCCAATACGATTTCCTGACCGGGCTGCCCAACCGCCAGCAATTGCAGCAGCAACTGGACAAGATCCTCATCGACGCCGGCAGGCTGCAGCGCCGGGTCGCGGTATTGTGCGTCGGCCTCGATGACTTCAAGGGCATCAACGAGCAGTTCAGCTACCAGACCGGCGACCAGTTGCTGCTGGCCCTGGCCGACCGCCTGCGCGGCCACAGCGGTCGCCTGGGCGCCCTCGCCCGCCTCGGTGGCGACCAGTTCGCCCTGGTCCAGGCGGATATCGAGCAACCCTACGAAGCCGCCGAGCTGGCGCAAAGCATTCTCGATGATCTGGAAGCGGCGTTCGCCCTCGATCATCAGGAGATCCGCCTGCGCGCCACCATCGGCATCACCCTGTTCCCCGAGGACGGCAACAGCACCGAGAAGTTGCTGCAAAAGGCCGAGCAGACCATGACGCTGGCCAAGACCCGCTCGCGCAATCGCTATCAGTTCTATATCGCCAGCGTCGACACCGAAATGCGTCGCCGCCGCGAACTGGAAAAAGACCTGCGCGATGCCCTGATCCGCAATCAGTTCTACCTCGTCTACCAGCCGCAGATCAGCTACCGCGACAACCGCGTGGTGGGCGTCGAAGCCCTGATTCGCTGGCAACATCCCGAACACGGCCTGGTGCCGCCAGACCTGTTCATCCCGCTGGCCGAACAGAACGGCACCATCATTGCCATCGGCGAATGGGTGCTGGACCAGGCCTGCAAACAACTACGCGAGTGGCATGACCAGGGCTTCAGCGACCTGCGCATGGCGGTAAACCTGTCCACGGTTCAATTGCACCACGCCGAATTGCCACGGGTGGTCAACAACCTGCTGCAGATGTACCGCCTGCCGCCACGTAGCCTGGAGCTGGAAGTCACCGAAACCGGCCTGATGGAAGACATCAGCACGGCGGCCCAGCACCTGCTCAGCCTGCGTCGCTCCGGTGCGCTGATCGCCATCGATGACTTCGGAACCGGCTATTCATCCTTGAGCTATCTCAAGAGCCTGCCACTGGACAAGATCAAGATCGACAAGAGCTTCGTTCAGGACCTGCTCGATGACGACGACGATGCGACCATCGTTCGCGCCATCATCCAGCTGGGCAAGAGCCTGGGCATGCAGGTGATCGCCGAAGGCGTGGAAACCGCCGAGCAAGAGGCCTACATCATTTCCGAAGGCTGCCACGAAGGTCAGGGTTATCACTACAGCAAGCCGTTGCCGGCACGGGAACTGGGCGTTTACCTGAAGCAGGCCCAACGCAGTAACGCCGCTATTTTGTAAAAAAAACGCAACCCTGTTTTTTGTAGGAGCGAGCTTGCTCGCGATGGTCGTGAACGATAACGCGCTCATTATGGATGAGCGCGTTGTTCTCAGGTTCATCGCGAGCGAGCTCGCTCCTACAGAGTTGCGACCCGCGTTCTGTGAATAAGAAATATTTCCAGGTACAACCCTTTACACATAATGCGAAAGATTTGCATTATGTCGCAGTTTTGCGTGCGCATAGCACGACTCCACCCTCTATCGAAGCAGGATGTTCGCCATGATTCGTATGCCTCTGGCTACCGCCAGTCTGTTGGCCATCGCTATTTCCCTCGCCGGTTGCGGCGAAGGCAAAGACAAAGAAAAAGCTGCCGCGCCTGCGCCAGCTGCCAGCACTGCGGCTGCCCCGGCTGCTCCAGCCGCTGCGCCTGCCGCTGCCGGTAAAGTCGACGAAGCCGCCGGCAAAGCCGTTGTCGCTCACTACGCCGACATGGTTTTCGCCGTCTACAGCGATGCCGAATCCACCGCGAAGACCCTGCAAACCGCCATCGACGCTTTCCTCGCCAAGCCGAACGCCGACACCCTGAAAGCCGCCAAGGCCGCCTGGGTTGCAGCTCGCGTGCCTTACCTGCAGAGCGAAGTGTTCCGCTTCGGCAACACCATCATTGATGACTGGGAAGGTCAGTTGAACTCCTGGCCGCTGGACGAAGGCCTGATCGACTACGTCGACAAATCCTACGAACACGCCTTGGGCAACCCGGGTGCCACCGCCAACATCATCGCCAACACTGAAGTGCAGATCGGCGAAGACAAGGTCGATGTCAAAGACATCACCCCGGAAAAACTCGCCAGCCTGAACGAGCTGGGCGGTTCCGAGGCCAACGTCGCCACCGGCTACCACGCCATCGAATTCCTGCTCTGGGGCCAGGACCTGAACGGCACCGGCCCTGGCGCCGGCAACCGTCCGGCTTCGGACTACCTGGAAGGCAAAGGCGCTACCGGCGGCCACAACGACCGTCGTCGTGCCTACCTGAAGTCCGTGACCCAACTGCTGGTCAGCGACCTGGAAGAAATGGTCGGTAACTGGAAACCGAACGTGGCCGACAACTACCGCGCCACCCTGGAAGCGGAACCGGCTGAGTCCGGCCTGCGCAAAATGCTGTTCGGCATGGGCAGCCTGTCCCTGGGCGAACTGGCGGGCGAGCGCATGAAGGTTTCCCTGGAAGCCAACTCCCCGGAAGACGAACAGGATTGCTTCAGCGACAACACCCACAACTCGCACTTCTACGATGCCAAGGGCATTCGTAACGTGTACCTGGGTGAATACACCCGTGTCGACGGCAGCAAAATGACCGGCGCCAGCCTGTCGTCCCTGGTGGCCAAAGCCGACCCGGCTGCCGACACCGCGCTGAAAGCCGACCTGGCCGCCACCGAAGCCAAGATCCAGCTGATGGTCGATCACGCCAACAAGGGTGAGCACTACGACCAGTTGATCGCTGCCGGCAACACCGCGGGCAACCAGATCGTCCGTGACGCCATTGCGTCGCTGGTCAAGCAGACCGGTTCGATCGAAGCCGCCGCTGGCAAACTGGGCATCAACGACCTGAACCCGGACAACGCTGATCACGAATTCTGATCAACGCTGGCTGAATGAAAAAGGCGACCTGCGGGTCGCCTTTTTTGTTGGCCGGAACACTGACCACTGTAGGAGCGAGCCTGCTCGCGATGGGGGCGTGCCAGTCGCAACAACGTTGGATGACACACCGCCATCGCGAGCAGGCTCACTCCTACAGGGTTATGCGTAAACCAAAATGCCTGCCCCGCATCAAGCAAACGATAATTCCTCTTATTCAAATTCGTATCCCCTGTTAGACTTTGCGCCCTTGTTTTGCTCGTCTTGCAGGATGTCTGATGCCCCCGCTGCCTCTTCGCTTGTCCGCACTGTTTCTGGCCCTGGGCCTGAGTGCCTGCGATGACGCCCCGAAATTCACCCGGGCTGAACCCGGTGAAACCCGCTCCGGCGGCAGTGCGACGGTGCGCAAGACCGATCAGAACGCGTTTTCGATGCCCTCGGCGAATCTGCCGCCGTCTCGGCGTGTGGATTTCAGCGTCGGCAACAGTTTCTTCCGCAGCCCCTGGGTAATCGCCCCGTCGACGACGACCGCTCGCGATGGCCTCGGCCCACTGTTCAACACCAATGCCTGCCAGGGTTGCCACATCAAGGACGGCCGCGGCCATCCGCCGACCCCGAACGATGTGAATGCCGTGTCGATGCTGGTACGCCTGTCGATTCCCGACGCCCCGGCATATGCCAAGGTCATCGAACAGCTCGGCGTGGTGCCGGAGCCCGTCTACGGCGGTCAGTTCCAGGACATGGCCGTGCCCGGTGTGGCCCCCGAAGGCAAAGTGCGGGTCGATTACACCGCCGTGCCGGTGCGTTTCAAGGACGGCACCGAAGTCGAGCTGCGCCAGCCAAGCCTGAACATCACCCAACTGGGCTATGGCCCGATGCACCCCGACACGCGTTTCTCGGCGCGTGTGGCACCGCCGATGATTGGCCTGGGCCTGCTAGAGGCGATTCCCGATGAGGCGATCCTGGCCAACGCCGAGGCACAGGCCAGGGCGAACAACGGCATCAGCGGGCGTCCTAACCAGGTGTGGGACGATGCTCGGCAAAAGACCGTTTTGGGAAGATTTGGCTGGAAAGCCGGACAACCAAACCTCAATCAACAGAATGTTCACGCGTTTTCCGGTGACATGGGCCTCACGACCAGCCTGAGACCCTTTGATGACTGCACGGACGCGCAAATTGCCTGCAAGCAGGCACCCAGTGGCAACGGCCCGAATGGCGAGCCGGAAGTCAGCGATAACATCCTGCGCCTGGTGCTGTTCTACAGCCGCAACCTCGCCGTCCCGGCCCGTCGTGACGTCAACGCCCCTGAAGTGCTGGCCGGCAAGACCCTGTTTTACCAGGCCGGTTGCCAGTCCTGTCACACACCGAAATACACCACCGCCGCCAACGCCGCCGAACCCGAACTGGCCAATCAAGTGATTCGCCCGTACAGCGATTTGCTGCTGCATGACATGGGCGACGGCCTGGCGGACAACCGCACCGAATTCCAGGCCAGCGGCCGCCAATGGCGTACCCCGCCGTTGTGGGGCATCGGCCTGACACAGGCGGTCAGCGGCCATACCCAGTTCCTGCACGACGGCCGCGCCCGCAATCTGCTCGAAGCCGTGCTCTGGCATGGCGGCGAAGCAACGGCGGCGCAGCAACAGGTTTTGTCTTTCAATGCCGAGCAGCGCACCGCGTTGCTGGCGTTCCTGAATTCCCTTTAACACGCATTCCACTCGCGGGAGCCCGACATGTTCCGTCCCAAATTGTTGTTCACCAGCCTTGCCGCACTCGCCCTGGGCGCCTGCTCGCCCCAGGACCCGCAAGCGGTCACGTCGGCGGCCATCGCCAAATCGGTGATCCTGCCGACCTACACCCGCTGGGTTGAAGCCGACCGTCAATTGGCGGTCAGCGCCCTCGCCTACTGCGAAGGCAAGGAAACCCTGGAAACCGCCCGTGCCGATTTCCTGCACGCGCAAAAAGCCTGGGCCGAACTGCAACCATTGCTGATCGGGCCGTTGGCCGAAGGCAACCGTTCGTGGCAAGTACAGTTCTGGCCGGACAAGAAAAACCTGGTCGGCCGTCAGGTCGAACAACTGGTCACCGCCCAGCCGCAGATCGATGCCGCCGCACTGGCCAAGTCCAGCGTTGTGGTACAGGGTCTCTCGGCCTACGAATACATTCTGTTCGACAGCAAGCCTGACGTCGCCAACGCTGAACAGAAGGCCAGGTACTGCCCGCTGTTGGTCGCGATTGGCGAACGCCAGAAGCAACTGGCCGAAGAGATTCTGCAAACCTGGAACAATACCGACGGCATGCTCGCGCAAATGAGCAAGTTCCCGAACCAGCGCTATGCCGACTCCCACGAAGCGATCGCCGATCTGCTGCGCGTGCAAGTCACGGCCATCGACACCCTGAAGAAAAAACTCGGCACGCCGATGGGTCGCCAGACCAAGGGCGTTCCGCAGCCGTTCCAGGCCGATGCATGGCGTAGCCAGTCCTCCCTGACCAGCCTCGAAGCCAGCCTCGCGGCCGCCAAAACCGTCTGGGAAGGTGTGGATAACAAAGGCCTGCGCAGCCTGTTGCCGAGCGAGCAGAAACCGTTGGCCGACAAGATCGATGCGGCCTATGCCGCCTCACTGAAACTGTTCGCCGGCAACCAGCGTTCGCTGACCGAAATGCTCGGTGACGACGCCGGTCGCCAGCAGCTCAACGACCTGTACGAAAGCCTCAACGTTGTACATCGTCTGCACGAGGCTGATCTGGCCAAGGCGCTGGGCATCCAACTGGGCTTCAACGCCAACGACGGTGACTGATGAGGGCGAGTTCCATGCTGCGGCGCCAGGTTCTGACATTAGGTAGTTTGTTGCTGGGTGCGGTGACACTGGGCGGCTGGAAGCTGTTCAAGCAAAAGGACAGGAGTCCGTTGTTGCTTTCGGCACGGGACGATACCGATGGCCAGCATTACGCCGTCGGTTATCGACTGGACGGCACCCAGGTGTTCGCCACCCGGGTCGGCCAGCGTTGCCACGACATCGTCAACCATCCGACACAGCCGATTGCGCTGTTTGTCGCCCGCCGTCCGGGTACCGAGAGCTACCTGATCGACCTGCGCAACGGGGCGCTCCTGCAAACCGTGGTGTCACAGCCAAACCGGCACTTCTACGGGCACGCGGTCATTCACCACAGCGGCGACCGGCTGTACGCCACCGAAAACGACACCACCGATCCGGGGCGCGGACTGCTCGGTGTGTATCAGTTCGAAGGCGAACGGCTGGTGCACAGCGGTGAAGTTTCCACCCACGGCCTCGGGCCGCACCAGGTGTCATGGATGCCCGACGGCGAAACCCTGGTGGTGGCCAACGGCGGGATTCGCACCGAGGCCGAAAGCCGGGTGGAGATGAACCTCAACGCCATGGAACCGAGCCTGGTGCTGATGCAGCGCGACGGCACCCTGCTGAGCAAGGAAACCCTCGCCCAGCAGATGAACAGCGTGCGCCATCTGGCCATCGCCAGCGACGGCACCATCGTCGCCAGCCAGCAGTTCATGGGTGCGGCCCACGAATCGTCGGAGCTGTTGGCGATCAAGCGTCCCGGTCAGCCTTTCGTCGCGTTCCCGGTACCCGAGCACCAGTTGCAGGCCATGGGGCACTACACCGCCAGTGTCGCGATACACAGCGACTTGCGTCTGGTGGCTTTGACGGCACCGCGGGGCAACCGTTTTTTCATCTGGGACCTGGACAGCGGTGAAGTACGCCTGGATGCACCACTGCCCGATTGCGCCGGGGTCGGTGCCGTGGCCGACGGTTTTGTCGTGACCTCGGGTCAGGGGCGCTGCCGCTACTACGAATGCCGCCAGACAACTCTTGTTGCAAAACCGCTGGAGCTACCCGCAGGGCTCTGGGACAACCATCTGCATCTGATGGCCTGAATCATTGAAAAATTCGCCGCCCTGGGCCGCGCCTGTATCGGGATGACGGACACCCGGCAGGTGCGGCTCAAGGCGACGACTTTTTTCAGGCTTTCCCCCCTCTAATACATCACAACCTGTAAAAACGGCAGTTGGATTACCCTCTACACTCCCGGTAATGTGCCCCGCTGTCTCACCTGATTTCCTCCAAGGAACTGGAATATGCTGCGTCGCCGCATGCTGATCATGTTGGGTGTTGTTCTACTGATTGTGCTGGTTCTGGCCGCCTACAAAGCCTTCTCGATCTACACGATGGTTCAAGGCTACGCAGCACCCAGGCCGGCCATCAGCGTTGCCGTGGCCACCGCCGCCGAACGCCCATGGCAAGCCCGCCTGCCTACCGTTGGCACGCTCAAGGCATTGCAAGGCGTGGACCTGAGCCTGGAGACCGATGGCACCGTCATTGACGTCCAGTTCGAGTCAGGGCAGAAGGTCAAGGCCGGTCAACCCATCGTCCGGCTCGACAGTGCCGTGGAAAGTGCCTTGCTCGAAACCGCCCTGGCCGACCTCGGGCTGGCCCAGGTGGACTTCAACCGAGGCAGCCAGCTGGTGGGCAGCCAGGCGATTTCCAAAGGTGAGTTCGACCGGCTCTCGGCGGTCCTGAAAAAGAGCAGGGCCACGGTCAATCAGCTCAGGGCTGCGCTCGAGAAAAAACGCATCATCGCGCCGTTCACCGGCACCATCGGCATTCGCCAGGTGGACGTTGGCGACTATGTGGCCACCGGCACCATGATTGCCACCCTGCAAGACCTCAGTAGCCTGTATGTCGACTTTTTCGTGCCCGAGCAGTCGGTGCCCAGGATTGCCCTCGGCCAGCCAGTGCAGGTCACTGTCGCGGCGTATCCGACCCTGGAGTACCCCGCCACCATCAGTGCAATCAACCCCAAGGTCGAGAACAGCACCCGTAACGTGCAGGTTCGCGCCACCCTGGCCAACCCCGATGGCAAGTTGCTGCCCGGCATGTTTGCCAGCCTCCAGGTGCTCATGCCCGACCCGCAGCCGCGCATCGTGGTACCGGAAAGCGCGATTACCTACACGCTCTACGGCAACTCGGTGTATGTGGCCGTACCCAAGAAGGCCGAAGATGGCAGCCCGCAAATGGATGACAAGGGCCAGCCGGTGCTGATCGCCGAACGGCGTTTTGTCGAAACCGGCGAACGCCGCGACGGGCTGGTGATGGTCACCAAAGGTGTGCAGAGCGGCGATAAAGTGGTGACCGCCGGCCAGCTCAAACTGGACAACGGCGCACACATTGCCATCAGCGATGACAAGACCCTGGCTGAGCAGAGCAGCCCGCCACGCGCGGACTGATCAAGGAATCCCCATGGCATTTACCGACCCGTTCATCCGCCGCCCGGTCCTCGCAACCGTGGTCAGCCTGCTGATTGTGCTGCTGGGCTTCCAGGCCTGGGGCAAACTGCCGCTGCGCCAGTACCCGCAAATGGAAAACGCCCTGATCACGGTGACCACCGCCTACCCCGGGGCCAACGCCGAGACCATCCAGGGCTATATCACGCAACCGCTGCAGCAAAGCCTGGCGAGCGCCGAGGGCATCGACTACATGACCTCGGTGAGTCGCCAGAACTTTTCGGTGATCTCGATCTACGCACGCGTCGGTTCCAACAGCGACCGTCTGTTTACCGAACTGCTGGCCAAGGCCAACGAGGTCAAGAGCAAGCTGCCCCAGGATGCTGAAGACCCGGTGCTGAGCAAGCAATCTGCCGATGCGTCAGTACTGATGTACATGAGCTTCTTCAGCAAGGAATTGAACAACCCGCAGATTACCGATTACCTGTCACGGGTGATCCAGCCGAAACTGGCGACCTTGCCCGGCATGGCCGAAGCCGAGATCCTCGGCAACCAGGTATTTGCCATGCGCCTGTGGCTGGACCCTGCGAAGCTCGCGGGTTTCGGCCTCAGTGCCAGCGATGTGACCAACGCGGTGCGCCAGTACAATTTCCTCTCGGCCGCGGGTGAAGTGAAAGGCGAATACGTGGTCACCAGCATCAACGCCAATACCGAACTCAAGTCCGCCGAAGCCTTCGGGGCCGTTCCGCTCAAGATCGATGGCGACAGCCGCGTGCTGCTGCGGGACGTGGCGCGGGTGGAAATGGGTGCGGAAAACTACGACACCATCAGCTCGTTCGGTGGCACCCCTTCGGTGTACATCGGCATCAAGGCGACGCCCGGCGCCAACCCGCTGGATGTGATCAAGGAAGTGCGCAAGATCATGCCGGAACTCGAGGCCCAGCTACCGCCGAATCTCAAGGGTGAAATCGCCTATGACGCCACCCGGTTCATCCAGGCCTCGATCGACGAAGTGGTGAAAACCCTGTTCGAAGCGGTGCTGATCGTGATCGTGGTGGTGTTCCTGTTCCTAGGCGCCCTGCGTTCGGTGGTGATCCCGGTGGTGACCATCCCGCTGTCGATGATCGGCGTCATGTTCTTCATGCAGATGATGGGGTACTCCATCAACCTGCTCACCCTGCTGGCGATGGTACTGGCCATCGGCCTGGTGGTGGACGACGCCATCGTGGTGGTGGAAAACATTCACCGCCACATCGAGGAAGGCAAGACACCGCTGGACGCCGCCATTGAAGGCGCCCGGGAAATCGCCATGCCGGTGGTCTCGATGACCATCACCCTGGCGGCAGTGTATGCGCCGATCGGCTTCCTGACCGGCCTGACCGGGGCGCTGTTCAAGGAGTTCGCCCTGACCCTGGCCGGCGCGGTGGTGATTTCCGGAATCATCGCCCTGACCCTGTCGCCGATGATGTGTGCATTCCTGCTGCGCCACGATGAGAACCCCAGTGGCCTGGCCCATCGCCTGGACCTGATTTTCGAAGGCCTCAAGCGCCGCTACCAGAGCATGCTACACGGCACCCTCAGCACCCGCCCCGTGGTGCTGGTGTTCGCGGTGATCGTGTTGTGCCTGATTCCGGTCTTTCTCAAATTCACCAAGTCGGAGCTGGCACCGGATGAAGACCAGGGCATCATTTTCATGATCGCCAACGCCCCGCAACCAACCAACCTCGATTACCTGAACACCTACACCGACGAGTTCGTCTCGATCTTCAAGGCGTTTCCCGAGTACTACTCGTCGTTCCAGATCAATGGTTTCAACGGCGTGCAATCAGGCATCGGCGGTTTCCTGCTCAAGCCGTGGAACGAGCGCAGCCGCACGCAAATGTCGATCCTGCCCGACGTTCAGGCCAAACTGGAAAAGATCCCCGGGTTGCAGATTTTCGGCTTCAACCTGCCCTCCCTGCCGGGCACCGGCGAAGGCCTGCCTTTCCAGTTCGTCATCAACTCCGCCAACGATTACGAGTTGCTGCTGCAGGTGGCCGACCGGGTAAAAAAACGGGCGATGGAATCCGGCAAGTTTGCCTTTGTCCACGTTGACCTGGCCTTCGACAAGCCGGAAGTGGTGGTGGATATCGACCGCGCCAAGGCTGCGCAGATGGGGGTTTCCATGCAGGACCTGGGGGGCACCCTGGCAACCCTGCTGGGTGAAGCCGAGATCAACCGTTTCACTATTGAAGGTCGCAGCTACAAAGTCATTGCCCAGGTCGAACGGCCGTTTCGCGACAATCCGCACTGGCTGAACAATTACTACGTGAAAAACGCCAAGGGCGAACTGTTGGCGCTGTCGACCCTGATCACCGTCTCTGACCGGGCTCGACCGCGACAGCTGAACCAGTTCCAGCAACTCAACTCGGCCACCCTGTCCGGAGTGCCGATGGTGAGCATGGGGGAAGCCGTCGACCTTGTGAGCCAGATCGCCCGGGAAGAGGCACCTGCCGGTTTTGCCTTCGACTACGCCGCCGCATCGAGGCAATACGTTCAGGAAGGCAGTGCCCTGTGGGTCACCTTTGCCCTGGCACTGGCGGTGATTTTCCTGGTACTGGCGGCCCAGTTCGAAAGCTTCCGCGACCCGCTGGTGATCCTGGTCACCGTACCGCTGTCTATCTGCGGTGCCTTGATTCCGCTGTTCCTGGGCTGGTCGAGCATGAACATCTACACTCAGGTCGGGCTGGTGACGTTGATCGGACTGATCAGCAAACATGGCATTCTGATCGTCGAGTTCGCCAACCAGCTACGCAAGGACAAGGGCCTGACGGCACGGGAGGCCGTGGAGGAAGCGGCGGCCATCCGCCTGCGGCCGGTGCTGATGACCACCGCGGCGATGGTATTCGGCATGGTGCCATTGATCATCGCCAGCGGTGCGGGCGCGGTCAGCCGCTTCGACATCGGCACGGTCATCGCGACGGGCATGTCGATCGGCACACTGTTCACCCTGTTTGTGTTGCCCTGCATCTACACGTTGCTGGCCAAACCGGATAAGCGCTGATGCGGAACAACCTATAGGAGATGAATCTGTGGGAGGAGCCTGCTCGCGAAGACGGCTTACCATTCAACAGGGATGTTGACCGATACATCGCATTCGCGAGCAGGCTCGCTCCCACAGTGGCCCTATGCACTCCGGTAGATTTCCAAAGGCAAAAAAAGGCCTCGCATCAGCGAGGCCTTTCATTTGGGCTTCAATCGGTTCAATTCTGCGGCCTCAATCCCTGAGAAAGTCCGAACATGAACAGTAACAAATCATGATCCGGTCGAGTGGCCACGGATGCCTTGGCAACTCGTGGCAACGGACAATGTTCTTCTGCGTTTATCGAGCTGAGAACCTGGGGGCGCGGTTGCTCCCAGGCTGCCATCGCGATCGATGCAACTGCCAAGGCTCCTACCAGAAACAAACCTCGTGCAATTTCGAGTTTCATCGCTATAAACCCTTGATAGCGCTGCCAAACGCCGTTTCATAAAAGTAGACGAGCTTTTTCCAGTCTGCCTCGCCGAACGACGAGTGGCGACGCAATTGCTTCATGTCATGGGTAGCTGCGCGATGAGCGGTCAAACGCTGTCGGCATTTCTCCAGATCGATCAGGGCAACTTCGACCTTGGCCGACTCGCCCTCACCGGCCACGCGAACGAATACGTGCTTGACGTAGATGCAACCGTGCTGCCAGCGGCCCTTGTGCATGCGCGCCAGGTTCTCAGCCAGGTCCTTGAGCACGCGGTCGTGTATGGCTTCACCATGACGTTCACGACCGCCTCCGGCGTACCAGTGTTCGATTTCCTCGAAGCCGTCCAGCGACCTGGTGACCAGCAAGGCACGCCATTTGTGCACAGGATCACGCTGTGCGCCGCAGAAAACGATATGCGGAACCCGTACGCCAAGCGCGGTCACACCGTTGAGTGCAGCACTCTCGCGCAGTACGGTCGGCCGCCCGAAAGGGTGCTGCCAGCTACGATGGATATGCCCGGTCTGACGCTTGACGTAGAGCAGTTGACCATCGCTGCCCATCACTCGTTGAACGCCGCTTTCCCCGCCGCGACGGACGTTAGGTTCTTCTACCCATTCACCGCGCTGATTCCAAAAACAATCGAAGCGATCCTGGGGAGCGACTTCCGTTTCTGCTGCACACTGCACTGCCATCCTGTTACCTCTTGCGTAATACGTAAACTCGCCACATGGCATAGAGCGGCAAAAAGTCCAGTTGTTCCTGGATACGGAAACCCGCCTGCTCAAATTCCTTCTCTACGGTAGCGGCCGGTAACACAAAGCGGTTTTGGTAACCTTCCTGCCCACGGGTTTTCTCCGAACGCTTGCGTTTCCAGGCCTTGAAGTTGCCGTCGACCCACAGAGAAAGGATCACACTGTCACGGGTAACTCGCTCGAATTCGCGAAAAATAGCCATGCGATGCTCGGCTTCACCGATGTGGTGGAGCAAGCGCATGCAAAAAATGCTGTCGACAGCGTTGTTCGGCAAGGCGATGTCGAATGCAGAAGTGTGCAAGGGTTGTACCCGTTTCACCACGTCGGCTGGTTGCGCCTGGGTTGCGATCTTCAGCATGGACTTCGAATTATCGGCGCCAATGATCACGCGGTTGGTTTTTTCCGCCAGCAAGGGCCAGAAACGCCCTGCACCGCACGGCAAGTCGAGGACCAGACCAGGTTCGCCAGCCAGGGCCAGCGCCTTGCGCGCCAGTTGCTCGTCGCGCCAATGGGACAGTCGACGGCCGAGACTCTCCTGGTGTTTGCGCAAATAGCGTTGAGCGTGCTGATCGTCGTACTTTTCGGAAAAATCGAGCTTGATCGGGCCGTCCATCATCACGTCTCCTGAACCTCTGATAGCACCTACCTTAGGTTTCGCGGTGTCGGTGACAGGTGATCCACTTGTGAAAATTTCATTACGGGAAACCCGGAAGTATTACAAGCCTTTACAGAGTTGATAGCGTTTGCTGGATGCTTGACTCAACGGATCAGGTTCGGGACAACTCCACCTGAAAACGACAACCATTGGGCTCCATGGTAGTCAGGCTGACGCTCCAGCCCTGGTTTTCACAGATCCGCTGCACCAGTGAAAGCCCAAGCCCCAAGCCTTCCCCGCGCTTTTCAGTGCCCCGAACGAACGGCTCGAACATCGCCTCGCGCTTTTCCTCGGGAATGCCCACACCACTGTCTTCGACCAGAAAGCCCGTGCCGGTCAGCGTGAGGCGGATAAAGCCCTGTTCGGTGTAATGCAGGGCGTTGCGCAGCAAGTTACCCATTACCGCGTGCAAGAAGGTCGCATTGTAGCCCTTGGCCTCAGGCTCGCCCGGTTCGAAGATCAGCTTCAACCCTTTGCTTTCAATGGGCTCGCGCCACAGGCCGAGCAGACCCTCGGCTACCTGGCTCAGGGACTGCTGTGGCGACATGCTGGCATCTTCACGCTGGGCACGGGCCAGCATCAGGAAGGTTTGCACCAGCTCACGCATTTCTTCACATGCCCGGGCAATGCGCTCGACCTGAGCGCGACCGCGCTGATCGATACCAGGGTTTTCCAGCAGCAACTCGCAGGAACTGGCCAATATCATCAGGGGGGTACGCAATTCGTGACTGACGTCGCTGGTGAACAACCGCTCGCGGGTCAGGGCCTGACGCAAGCGCCCGAGGGTGGCGTCGAAGGCCACGGCCAATTCGCCCACTTCGTCGGCGGCATAATCCGGAGCCAAAGGAGGAGCCAAACCCAGCAGTTGATCACGATGGCGTACCTGGCGGGCCAGCCGCACCACTGGCGCCATGACCTTGCGTGCCAGGACTCTGCCGAGAAACACTGCCAGCGCAAGGCTCAGTACGAAACCCACCAGCACCACGGCAAACAGCACCCGCTCACGCTCTTCGAAGTCGCTCTGGTCCTGCAACAGCACGTAACGTCGGCCGTCGACGATTTCGACCATGGCGTGGTACGACAGGTTTTCACGGAACACTTCGTGGAACCCCGGCTCCAGGTGCCGCAGATCCTTGGGCAAGCTGAAATCACCCCGTCCGCCGCTGAAGTAGAACAATTGGTCCGGTTCGGGTCGATGGCTCCAGTCCGCGACATTGTCCATCAGCAACAGGCGCTGCAAATCGCCGCCCAGACCTGCCGAAATCAGCTTTTCTTCCACCAGGTGCACGGTCGCCACGATGCCCATGGCAAAGGCACCGGCCACCAGTGCGCTCATCAGCGCAAAGGCAATGATGATTCGTTGAGCAAGACTCTGCTTAAACTCCATCACGGCCCTCGGCCAAGCGATACCCCACACCGTGCACGGTTTGCAGCAAAGGCTTGGCGAACGGTTTGTCGATCACCTGGCGCAATTGGTGGACATGGCTGCGCAGGCTGTCGCTGTCCGGGCAGTCGTCCCCCCACAGCGCTTCTTCAAGAATTTCACGGCGCAGCACATGAGGGCTTTTCTGCATCAACACGGCCAGCAACTTCAGGCCGACCGGGTTGAGTTTCAGCAACCGGCCTTCGCGGGTGACTTCCAGGGTGTCGAGGTCATAGCTCAGGTCGCCGACCTGCAGGGTCCGTCGCCCGCCGCCCTGGGTCCGGCGCATGACCGCTTCGATACGGGCCGCCAGTTCAGACAGGGCAAACGGTTTGATCAGGTAATCATCGGCACCCGACTTGAAGCCTTGCAGACGGTCATCCAGTTGATCACGGGCCGTGAGCATGATCACTGGCGTTTCGCGGCGGGCATCTTCGCGCAGACGCTTGCACAAGGTGTAGCCATCGATGCCGGGCAACATGATATCGAGCACGATCAAATCGTAGTGCTCGGTGGCCGCCAGATGCAGGCCAGACAGACCATCCTGCGCGCAATCCACGGTATAACCTTTGAGCCCCAGGTAATCGGCCAGGTTGGCCAGGATATCGCGGTTGTCTTCAACCAATAGAATTCGCATGGGTATCTCTCCGTACACAGTAACGGCCGTCATGGCCCGCGCAGCTTAAGGCCAAGTGTGGCCTACGGCTAGGGGAAGCCAGGGGTGAATCAATTCGATCAACCAAAAGGTATGATTAACAAGTTTTTCACTATCGATTCACGCGCTGACTACAGCGGTCAGCCGAGACTCACACGCGCTTGATAATAAGGAATACAAAAAATGGACTATTTGAAGACGGCCCCCATGCGCTTTTTACTGCTGGTGACCGGCGCCTGGCTGGCGATATTTTTTCTGACTCGAACAGTCCTGCTCCTCACGCATCTGGATGAGGCCGGAAGCGGCTCCCTGTCGGTGTTCGGCATCGGCCTGATTTACGACCTGGGCTTCATTGCCTACGCCGCGCTGCCCATGGGCCTCTACCTGTTGCTGTGTCCGCCGGGCCTGTGGCGCACGCGTGGTCATCGCTGGTTCCTTCAGGGGCTGCTGACGGTCAGTCTGTTCGCGATGTTATTCACTTCAGTGGCCGAGTGGCTGTTCTGGGATGAGTTCGGCGTGCGCTTCAACTTCATCGCCGTCGATTACCTGGTGTATTCCGACGAAGTACTGAACAACCTGCTCGAATCGTACCCGATCGGCACACTGCTGAGCATCCTCGCCGTGCTGGCTGTGGTCCTGAGTTTTGTATTGCGCAAACCCTTCAACGCTGCACTCGATGCACCGTTGCCGCCGCTGCGTGGGCGCTTGCTGAATGCACTCGGTTTGTTGATCGTCGCCGGCCTGAGCATGCAACTGCTCAGCCAGGACTCTCCGCGCGCCCAGGGCGGCAACGCCTATCAGAACGAACTGGCGAGCAATGGCCCGTATCAATTCTTCGCGGCATTCCGCAACAACGAACTGGACTACCCGCAGTTCTACAGCACACTGCCATCGGCCGTGGTTGCCCAACAGATTCGCGCCGAACTGGCAGAACCCAATGCCCGCTTCGTAGGTGAGGACCCGCAGGACATTCGCCGGCAGATCGATAATCCGGGCGCACTGCGCAAGCCCAATATCGTGCTGGTCACCATTGAAAGCTTCAGCGCCAAGTACATGGGCAGCAACGGTGACACCCGTAACCTGACGCCCAACCTTGATGCCTTGCGCAAGCAGAGCCTGTATTTCAACAATTTCTACGCCACCGGCACCCGCACCGACCGCGGCCTGGAAGCCATCACCCTGGCGATCCCACCGACACCCGGTCGCTCGATCGTCAAGCGCGTCGGTCGTGAAAGCGGCTTTGCCAGCCTTGGCCAGCAACTCAATGCCGTCGGCTACGACAGTGTGTTTGTCTACGGTGGCCGCGGTTACTTCGACAACATGAATGCGTTCTTCAGCGGCAACGGTTATCGCGTTGTAGACCAGAGCAGCGTCGAAGAGTCGGAGATTCACTTCAAGAATGCCTGGGGCATGGCCGACGAAGATCTCTACAAGCAGACACTGAAACTGGCCGATGCCGACTACGCCCGGCAGCAGCCATTCCTGCTGCAACTGATGACGACGTCCAACCATCGCCCTTACACCTACCCGGACAACCGGATCGACATCAAGTCGGGCAACGGCCGTGACGGCGCGGTGAAATACACCGACTACGCCATCGGTCAGTTTCTCGATCAGGCGCGGCAAAAACCCTGGTTTGACAATACAATCTTCGTCTTTGTCGCCGACCACACCGCTGGCAGCGCCGGTAAGGAAGACTTGCCCGTCGCCAACTATCAGATTCCGCTGTTCATCTATGCGCCCAAGTTGATCGAAGCCCGGGAAACTGCACAATTGGCCAGCCAGATCGATCTGGCGCCAACGTTGCTGGGTTTGCTCAATCTGGATTATGAATCGACGTTCTTTGGCCGTAACCTGTTGCAGGACAATCCGCTGCCTCCACGCGTGGTGCTCGGTAACTACCAGCACCTGGGGTTGTTCGACGGCAAAGACCTGGCGATCTTGAGCCCACGCCAGGGCTTGCGTCGTCACGATGACGCGCTGACTGAAAGTCGCGAGTCCCGGTCCAGCGCCAGTGACCCGCTGATTACCCGCGCAATCACCTATTACCAAACCGCCAGTTATGGCTTCAAGCAACAGCTGCTTGGCTGGAAGGCGCCCAAGGAGGGTGCCGGTCAAGTCGGCGATCGTTAACCGAATCGCCCCGGGCTGATGCCCCGGGGCTTTTTCCTTTGTTCAGGATCCACCATGTCATCAACTGCTGTCCGCCCTGCCCCTCGCCCGCTCAACTTCTGGGTGTGCCTGGGGGTTCCCGCCGTTGCGGCGATCGCTCTGGTGTTGCTCGAACTGAGCTCACTGGACATGGACCTTGCCAAGCTGTTCTACGACCCGGTCGCGGGTGACTTCATCGGACGACACAGTTACTTCCTGGAAAACATCCTGCATACCCGCGCCAAGCAGGTAGTCATTGCATTTTCGGTGTTCGCCATTTTCGGCTACGTCGCTTCGTTTTTCATGACCAGGCTCAAACCGTTGAAGCGTGAACTGGGTTGCCTGGTGCTATCCCTGGGCCTGGCGACTTCCTTTGTCACGCCCATGAAAGCAGTGACTGCGGTGCAGTGCCCGTGGAGCCTTGAGCAATTCGGCGGTCACGAGACCTACAGCGAATTGCTGAGCCCTCGCCCGCACACCGATAAACCGGGACGTTGCTGGCCCGGCGGCCATGCAGCCACCGGTTTCACCCTGTTTGCCCTGTTTTTCGTATTGCGCGACCGTCGCCCGCGCATGGCTCGCGCAGCGTTCGTCTTCGCCTTCGCCCTCGGCTCGGTGTTCTCCATCGGGCGGATGATGCAGGGCGCGCACTTCTTTTCGCACAACGTGTGGACGGCGGTGTTCTGCTGGCTGATTTGTCTGGGGTCGTATTACTGCGTTCTGTATCGACCGGCGTTGAAGGCTCAACGCGAGGCAAAAGCAGTACCTGCCAGCGCCTGAATCACAGTTCAAATGTGGGAGCGAGCAAACCCGCTCCCACAATGGATCGATGTGACCATCTGAATCCAGGCAATAAAAAACCCCGCCTGCTTGCGCAGACGGGGTTTTTTCGTACAGGGGTAAGGCTGGATTACATCATGCCGCCCATGCCGCCCATACCGCCCATGTCTGGCATACCGCCGCCAGCTGCACCTTCTTTCTTCGGTGCGTCAGCTACCGCTGCTTCGGTGGTCAGGATCAGACCGCCGATCGAGGCTGCAGCTTGCAGAGCCGAACGGGTGACCTTGGTTGGGTCCAGGATGCCCATTTCGATCATGTCGCCGTATTCGCCAGTTGCAGCGTTGTAGCCGAAGCTGCCTTCGCCGTTCTTGACCTTGTCGACCACTACGCTTGGCTCATCGCCGGAGTTGGCAACGATCTGGCGCAGCGGCGCTTCAACAGCGCGACGCAGCACAGCGATACCTACGTCCTGATCGGCGTTGTCGCCTTTCAGTTCGGTCAGTGCTTCCAGAGCACGGATCAGGGCCACGCCACCGCCAGGTACCACGCCTTCTTCAACGGCTGCACGGGTAGCGTGCAGGGCGTCTTCAACGCGGGCTTTCTTCTCTTTCATTTCAACTTCGGAACCAGCGCCAACCTTGATCACTGCAACGCCGCCGGACAGCTTGGCCAGACGCTCTTGCAGTTTTTCACGGTCGTAGTCGGAGGAAGTCTCGGCAACCTGGGCACGGATCTGGGCGATGCGTGCTTCGATGTCGCCCTGTACGCCAGCACCGTCAACGATGATGGTGTTTTCCTTGGACAGGGTCACGCGCTTGGCGTTACCCAGGTGTTCCAGGGTGGTGCTTTCCAGGCTCAGGCCGATCTCTTCGGAGATAACGGTACCGCCGGTCAGAACGGCGATGTCCTGCAGCATGGCCTTGCGACGGTCGCCGAAGCCTGGAGCCTTGACGGCTGCGACTTTGACGATGCCACGCATGTTGTTCACAACCAGAGTCGCCAGGGCTTCGCCTTCAACGTCTTCGGCCACGATCAGCAGTGGGCGGCCGGCTTTGGCAACGGCTTCCAGGACTGGCAGCATTTCGCGGATGTTCGAGATCTTTTTGTCGACCAGCAGGATCAGCGGGCCGTCCAGCTCAGCGACCATGGTCTCTGGCTTGTTGACGAAGTACGGGGACAGGTAGCCACGGTCGAACTGCATGCCTTCAACAACCGACAGTTCGTTTTCCAGGCCCGAGCCTTCTTCAACGGTGATCACGCCTTCTTTACCGACTTTTTCCATGGCTTCGGCAATGATGTCGCCGATGGAGTTGTCGGAGTTGGCGGAGATGGTACCTACCTGAGCGATTGCCTTGGTGTCAGCGCATGGCTTGGACAGGGCCTTCAGCTCTTTGACGATCGCGATGGTCGCTTTGTCGATACCGCGCTTCAGATCCATCGGGTTCATGCCGGCAGCGACGGCTTTCAAGCCTTCGTTGACGATCGATTGAGCCAGAACGGTAGCGGTGGTGGTACCGTCGCCTGCGTCATCGTTGGCACGGGAGGCAACGTCTTTGACCAGCTGCGCGCCCATGTTTTCGAAACGGTCTTCCAGTTCGATTTCTTTGGCGACGGAAACGCCGTCCTTGGTGATGGTCGGAGCGCCGAAGCTCTTCTCGATGATCACGTTACGGCCTTTCGGGCCCAGGGTCGCTTTTACTGCGTCAGCCAGGACGTTGACACCGGTGAGCATTTTCTTGCGGGCGGAATCGCCGAATTTAACTTCTTTAGCAGCCATGATCGATATTCCTTAAATACTTTGAAGTAGCGGGAAAATGAGCGGGTAATCAGCCTTCGATAACAGCGAGGATTTCGTTCTCGCTCATTACCAGCAGGTCTTCGCCGTCGACTTTCACAGTGTTGCTGCCGGAGTAAGGACCGAACACAACCTTGTCGCCCACTTTCACGGACAGTGCACGCACTTCACCGTTTTCCAGTACGCGGCCGGTGCCTACAGCGAGGATTTCGCCGCTGTTGGCTTTTTCAGCAGCCGAACCTGGCAGGACGATACCGCCAGCGGTTTTCTTTTCTTCTTCGCTGCGACGGATGACGACGCGGTCATGCAGAGGACGAAGCTTCATTGTCGATCTCTCCTAATTGTGGTTTTCATCGGCCGGTGTAGTCCCGGCGGGTTTAACAAAGGCCGGCGTAGCCGGTTGCGGCTCGTCAAGCGAACCGCGGAAGTCTGTCTGGCGTGTTCGCCAGAAACCTTGCGGTGACCGTTACATAAGGGCGCATAAGCTTATTACAAGGGCGGCGATCGAAATTTTTTCAGGTCGATGCTCCGCAAACGAACACGGCACCCGAAGGTGCCGTGAGCGGAGTGCCATTACTTGGTATCGCGGTGTTCGAACTCACCTTCGATCACTGTCGGCTCACGCCCCAGTGGCTCGCGGGGGGCTGGACCGCCGCGTGCCTGCAGGTCGTCGGCGAACGCTCGCTGACGCATGGCCTGCTCTTCGGCGCGCTGGCGCATTTTACCCGCCAGCAGGCGGCGACTGAACGGCAGCAGCATGAGCAGGCCGATCACATCACTGATGAAACCCGGAAGAATCAACAAGCCACCGGCCAATGCCAGCATCAGGCCTTCAAGCATAGTCTGGGCCGGCAGCTCGCCGCGGCTCAGGCTTTCACGGGCACGCAGGGCCGTGGCCAGGCCGGCGATGCGCAGCACGAACACACCGAACATCGAGCCGAGAATGATCAGCAGCAGGGCCGGGAAAAACCCGATGGACCCTGCCACCTTGACGAATACGAACAGCTCCAACACCGGAAACAGCAGAAAGAGCAACAAAAAAGGGCGCATCAAATGGTTCCTCAACGCAAGAATGCCTTGCCAGTTCACCTTAGATGACGTCGCCGTTTCGTGAATTCAAGCGTCGGCCACTTCATTTTTCGGCCAATGTTCGGCGTGAGCCAGAGAAACCAAGGCCTGCCGGACTTGTGTCGGCGTATTACAAGGCGCTTGAAACGGCAACCAGTACAGGCTTTGACCGATGCGCAGGTGCATGCCTTCGGCGTCGATACCGGCCATTTGCGCCGGCACGTTTGCCGGCAACCCGGCCAGCTCCACGTAATGGGCGATGGCCTTGGCGTGATCGGCGTTCATGTGCTCGACCATGCTCAGTTCAACCTTGCCGGCGAAAGGGTTGGCCAGGGTCAGGTCGTTGACCCAGTGAATCGCGCCAAAACCGCCGATGTAACGATGGCGTACAGGCTTGAGCACCCAGAAGTCGAAATCGTGGGCCTTGTGATAACCCTGCGACTCCGGGAAGTAGCGGTAGTAACGCTCAGAGGCGGCTTCGATGGCGGCTTCGTCTTCGAGCTGCTGGGCTTCGGCCAGATAGGTCAGTCGCCCAACGGCCTGGACATCTTCGGCGCCACGCTCGCCCACGAACAGCGAGCATTTCGGGTCTTTCTGCAAATTGTGGGTGTGCTGGGCGATGCGGCTGATCAGGATCAGCGGCCGGCCCAGCTCGTCCAGGCAGTACGGAACCACGGAGCCGAACGGGAAACCGGGCATCGATTTGGAGTGCGTCGAGAGCACTCCACGGTATTCCTTGAGAAGCAATTCTCGTGCATGCTTAGCTGCTTCAACGCTCAATTTATGACTCCTTAAATAGAATCCGTCAGAAAAACGGACGAGCTGCTGGTGAAAGTCCCAGCACGCCATCGGGGCAGTTCTCATGTGCAGCCGGGCCATGTCAGGCGCAGATCGAGAGGCTCTCTACAAGGAAACCACTCAGACCTGCTACCGGGGGCATGCGAATGCAACTCACTGACAAAGTAATCATTATCACTGGCGGTTGCCAGGGTTTGGGCCGTTCCATGGCCGAGTATTTCGCAGGCAAGGGCGCGAAACTCGCGCTGGTGGACCTGAACCAGGAAAAACTCGACGCCGCCGTTGCGGCCTGCAAGGCCCAGGGTGTCGAGGCCCGTGCCTACCTGTGCAACGTGGCCAACGAAGAGCAAGTGACTCACATGGTTGCCCAGGTCGCTGAAGACTTCGGCGCGATCCATGGCTTGATCAACAATGCCGGGATCCTGCGTGACGGCCTGTTGCTCAAGGTGAAGGATGGCGAAATGACCAAAATGAGCCTGGCCCAGTGGCAGGCAGTCATCGACGTCAACCTGACCGGCGTGTTCCTGTGCACCCGTGAAGTCGCGGCGAAGATGGTCGAGCTGAAAAACGCCGGCGCGATCATCAATATCTCGTCGATTTCCCGTGCTGGCAACGTCGGTCAGACCAACTACTCGGCGGCCAAGGCCGGTGTCGCTGCGGCGACCGTGACCTGGGCCAAGGAACTGGCGCGCTACGGCATTCGCGTAGCCGGCATTGCACCGGGCTTCATCGAAACCGAAATGACCCTGGGCATGAAGCCTGAAGCACTGGAAAAAATGACTGCCGGAATCCCGCTCAAGCGCATGGGCAAACCTGAAGAGATCGCTCACTCGGCGGCGTACATCTTCGAGAACGACTACTACACCGGCCGGATTCTGGAGATGGATGGCGGGTTGCGGATCTAAAACCTGATACAAAACCCATGTGGGAGCGAGCCTGCTCGCGAATGCGATTTTTCATTCAACAGTTAAGTTGACTGATCTACCGCTTTCGCGAGCAGGCTCGCTCCCACAGAGGACAATGATTCAGATGATCAATCGTCGCTGATGCTGATGTTCGGCATCGCCGGCGTCAACGCTTCCTGCAACACGATCCGCGCGCCGACATGGCGGGCCAGTTCCTGGTAGACCATGGCGATCTGGCTGTCAGGCTCGGCGATCACCGTTGGCTTGCCGCCATCGGCCTGTTCGCGGATGACCATCGACAGCGGCAACGAGGCCAGCAACTCGACGCCATACTGGTTGGCCAGCTTCACGCCACCACCCTCACCGAACAGATGCTCGGCATGTCCGCAATTGGAGCAGATGTGCACGGCCATGTTTTCCACCACGCCCAGCACCGGAATGTTGACCTTGCGGAACATTTCCACGCCCTTGCGCGCGTCCAGCAATGCCAGGTCCTGCGGGGTGGTAACGATGACCGCACCAGCCACCGGCACTTTCTGCGCCAGGGTCAGCTGGATGTCACCGGTGCCTGGCGGCATGTCGATGACCAGGTAGTCCAGATCGCCCCACGCCGTCTGGGTCACCAATTGCAGCAAGGCGCCGGAGACCATCGGACCACGCCAGACCATCGGCGTGTTGTCATCGGTGAGGAACGCCATGGACATCACTTCCACGCCATGGGACTTGAGCGGGACGAACCATTTCTGATCCTTGACCTCGGGACGGGTGCGCTCCGGTATGCCGAACATGATGCCCTGGCTCGGGCCGTAGATGTCCGCATCGAGAATCCCGACCTTGGCGCCTTCGCGGGCCAGGGCCAGGGCCAGGTTGGCCGCCGTGGTGGACTTGCCCACGCCACCCTTGCCGGACGCCACGGCCACCACGTTCTTGACGTTGGCCAGCCCCGGAACCTGTGCCTGGGCCTTGTGTGCGGCAATCACGCTGGTGATCTCGACACGGGCACTTGCCACGCCATCGAGCCCCTGAATGGCCATTTCCAGCATCTGCGCCCAGCCACTCTTGAACAGGCCGGCGGCGTAACCCAATTCGAGCTGAACGCTGACGCGGTCGCCCTGGATCTCGATGTTGCGCACGCACCCGGCGCTGACCGGATCCTGGTTCAGGTAAGGGTCGGTGTATTGGCGAAGGACGGCTTCCACCGCTGCGCGATTGACGGCGCTCATGGGCAACTCCGAAAACAGGACTGGAAAAGATGAAGGCTATCGTACCTGTTCTGAGCGTTCGACGGGATGCACAAAAGATTGCATCGACCCGTTACTCATCCAATGAAACAGGCTCATGGGGTGAAAAATATGCGCCGGCGCTTTATAGTGGCCGACCTCCGTTTCATCAAGTAGCCGAGCCCCATGTCCGAGCCACGCAAGATCCTCGTCACCAGCGCCCTGCCCTATGCCAATGGTTCGATTCACCTCGGCCATATGCTGGAATACATCCAGACCGATATGTGGGTGCGCTTCCAGAAGCACCGCGGCAATCAATGCATCTATGTCTGCGCCGACGACGCCCACGGTTCGGCCATCATGCTGCGCGCGGAAAAGGAAGGCATCACCCCGGAACAACTGATCGCCAACGTCCAGGCTGAACACAGCGCCGACTTTGCCGAGTTCCTGGTGGACTTCGACAACTTCCACTCCACTCACGCCGAAGAAAACCGTGAGCTGTCGAGCCAGATCTACCTGAAGCTGCGTGACGCCGGGCACATCGCCCAGCGCTCGATCACCCAGTATTTCGACCCGGAAAAGAAAATGTTCCTGGCCGACCGCTTCATCAAGGGCACCTGCCCGAAATGCGGCACCGAAGACCAGTACGGCGACAACTGCGAAAAATGCGGCGCGACTTACGCACCAACTGACCTGAAGGATCCGAAGTCGGCGATCTCCGGCGCCACCCCGGTGCTCAAGGACTCCCAGCACTTCTTCTTCAAGCTGCCGGATTTCCAGGCCATGCTGCAGACCTGGACCCGTAGCGGCACCCTGCAGGATGCCGTGGCCAACAAGATCGCCGAATGGCTGGACGCCGGCCTGCAACAGTGGGACATCTCCCGCGATGCGCCGTATTTCGGTTTCGAGATTCCCGACGAGCCGGGCAAGTACTTCTACGTGTGGCTCGATGCGCCGATCGGCTACATGGCGAGCTTCAAGAACCTGTGCAACCGTACGCCGGAGCTGGACTTCGACGCGTTCTGGGGCAAGGACTCCACCGCCGAGCTGTACCACTTCATCGGCAAGGACATCGTCAATTTCCACGCCCTGTTCTGGCCAGCCATGCTCGAAGGCGCCGGCTACCGCAAGCCGACCGGGATCAACGTGCACGGCTACCTGACCGTCAATGGCCAGAAGATGTCCAAGTCCCGCGGCACCTTCATCAAGGCCCGCACTTACCTGGATCACCTGTCGCCGGAATACCTGCGCTACTACTACGCCTCCAAGCTGGGCCGTGGCGTCGATGACCTCGACCTGAACCTTGAAGACTTCGTGCAGAAGGTCAACTCCGACCTGGTGGGCAAGGTCGTCAACATTGCCAGCCGTTGTGCCGGGTTCATTCACAAAGGCAATGCCGGCGTGATGGTCGACACCAACGCCGCGCCAGAGTTGACCGAAGCATTCCTGGCCGCCGCGCCAGGCATTGCCGACGCCTATGAGGCCCGCGACTTCGCCCGCGCCATGCGCGAGATCATGGGCCTGGCCGACCGCGCCAACGCCTGGATCGCCGACAAGGCGCCGTGGTCGTTGAATAAACAGGAAGGCAAGCAGGATGAAGTCCAGGCCATCTGCGCCACCGGCGTCAACCTGTTCCGCCAGTTGGTGATTTTCCTCAAGCCAGTCCTGCCACTGCTGGCAGCCGATGCCGAGGCGTTCCTGAATGTCGCGCCGCTGACCTGGAACGACCACGCGACCTTGCTCGCCAATCACCAGTTGAACGAGTTCAAGCCGCTGATGACCCGTATCGACCCGGTCAAGGTGCAAGCCATGACCGACGCTTCGAAAGAAGACCTGACCGCCAGCCAGACCGATACCGGCGAAGCGCAACCTGCCGGCAATGGCGAACTGGCCAAGGATCCGCTGTCGCCGGAAATCGAGTTCGACACCTTCGCGGCAGTCGATTTGCGCGTCGCGCTGATCGTCAAGGCTGAACACGTGGAAGGCGCCGACAAGCTGTTGCGCCTGACCCTGGACATCGGTGACGAGCAACGCAACGTATTCTCCGGGATCAAGAGCGCCTACCCGGACCCGTCCAAGCTCAACGGTCGACTGACCATGATGATCGCCAACCTCAAGCCTCGGAAAATGAAATTCGGCATCTCCGAGGGCATGGTGATGGCGGCCGGCCCTGGCGGAGAAGAGATCTACCTGCTCAGCCCTGACAGCGGCGCCAAGCCGGGCCAGCGCATCAAGTAAGGTCTGCGGTAAATCGATCCCACAGTCGTGCCTGGCGTGACTGTGGGATTTTCATGTCTGGCCCACCCTCCCGCCTTGCCGGATAATGCCTAAGCTTTTTAGACCATCTCCTGTAGGAGCGAGCTCGCTCGCGATGGTCGTTAACGATTATGCGTGTCCATCGGTTGAACGCAGCGCCCTTGAGTCCATCGCGAGCGAGCTCGCTCCTACAAAAAACTACCGTTCCTGCCGGCACGAACAATGACCGAAATCCTGCTTACGCTCATCAGCACCGCCCTGATCAACAACCTCGTGTTGCACTGGCCATTGGGTGTGGATCCGCTGTTGGCCGGCCAGCGCCGTCAGGTCCATGCCTTGGGCATTGCGACGACATGCCTGATGCTGGTCGTGGGCATGCTCGGCTACGCGCTTTATCACTGGCTGCTGGTGCCGCTGCAATTGACGGCGCTGCGTCTGTTTGTGTTTCTGCCATTGAGCGTGCTGCTGATCAGCCCACTGCTGAAGTGGCTGGCTCGGGTGTTTTCGACACTACCATTCGAGGGCCTATGGCCGTTGTTGCTGGGCAATGCCGGCATACTCGGCGTGGCCTTGTTCAATGCCCAGGAGGAAAAAGGCTTCTTTCACGCCACAGCCTTGAGCCTCGGCGCAGGGCTGGGCTTCTGGCTGGTGTTGAGCCTGTTCACTGACTTGCGTGAACGCACGGCCGACAACGATGTTCCCCTGCCCTTTCGCGGCTTGCCGATCGACCTGATTGGTGCCGGCCTGATCGCAGTGGCCTTTCTCGGATTCAGCGGACTGATCAAAACATGAGTCTGATTCAACGCATCGACGCACTCTTGCCGCAAACCCAATGTGGCAAGTGCGGCCACCCCGGGTGCAAACCGTACGCCGAAGGCATCGCCAGCGGTGAGGCGATCAACAAGTGTCCACCGGGCGGCAACGAAACCATCGCGGCCCTGGCCGAGTTGCTGAAGGTGCCGGTGCTGGAACTGGACATCACTCGCGGCTCGGCACCCGCGCAGATCGCCTATATCCGCGAAGCCGAGTGCATTGGTTGCACCAAGTGCATTCAGGCCTGCCCGGTCGATGCCATCGTCGGTGCGGCCAAACTGATGCACACAGTGATCATCGATGAGTGCACCGGTTGCGACCTCTGCGTGGCGCCGTGCCCGGTGGACTGCATCGAAATGCGCCCACTGCCACCGGACACGGTACTGCCCGTTGTCGGGGGCCTGGCCCTTACACCGCAGGCAAGGCAGGCCCGCACCCTCAAGCGCGATCACGCACGACACCGCTTCGAACAACGCAATGCCCGCTTGCAGCGTGAGGAGCAACAGAAAGTCGCCGAGCGCCTGGCCCGACAGCGGGCCGCACAACCAGCCGAAGCGGCAGTCGACCCGGTGCAGGCCGCCCTCGAGCGAGTTCGCGCACAGAAAGCCGCCAATGCCGATGCCGCGCTGAAAAAGGCAAAAATCGATGTGGCGATGAGTCGGGCGCAACTGCACAAATCGCTGAAGGCCTTCGGACATCCACCGACCTTCGAACAGCAATCGCAGCTGATCGTCTTGCAACAGCAGTTCGAAGCCGCCGAACAAAACCTGGCGCAACTGGAAAGCGCCACCCCACCAGCCCCTGCGCCGACGGTCGCCACTGCATCGCCAAATGATGCCGATCTGAAACGGGCCAAGATCCAGTTGGCCATGCGCCGCGCCGAACTCAAGAAGGCTCAGGCCAACGAAGCACCAGCGGAACAGATCGAAGCCCTGGAGCGCGCACTCGGCGAAGCCGAACGCCAGGTGGACGCCCATGCCAGCCCTTGAAGCAGTGGATGATCGCCTGCAACAGGCGATGAAACTGGTGCTACTGGCCACGCTACCGGGAATGCTCGTGGCATTCTGGCTGTACGGTTGGGGTGTGTTGATCAACCTGGTTCTGGCGGCAGCTGCTGCGCTGGCCGCTGAGGCCGCTGTCGTGTCATGGCGCAAGCGACCGCTGAGGCCAACCCTGAGTGACGGCAGCGCGCTGGTCAGTGCCGCATTGCTGGCTCTGGCGTTGCCGCCTTACTGCCCATGGTGGCTGCCCCTCAGTGCTGCCGCTTTTGCGATGGTGTTTGGCAAGCACTTGTATGGTGGCGTCGGCTCGAACCCCTTCAATCCGGCGATGCTCGGTTTTGCCCTGGTGCTGGTGACCTTTCCCCAACCAATAACCCTCTGGCCATCGTCCCATGGCATGGACCTGCTGAGTGGTTTGCAGCAAGTGTTTGGTGTCGGCCATACACCGGATGCATGGGTGCAGGCCACGGCACTGGACAGTCTGCGGATCAACAAAAGCCTGACCATGGATGAGTTGTTTGCCGGCAACCCGGCATTCGGCCACTTTGGCGGCCGGGGGGTGGAATGGATGAACCTGGCGTTTGTGGCGGGTGGGGTTTTTCTCCTGCAACGAAGGGTGATCAGCTGGCATGCCCCCGTCGGCATGCTCGCCAGCCTGTTCATCATCAGCCTGCTGTGCTGGAACGGGTCGGGCTCGGACTCCCATGGCTCTCCACTGTTTCATCTGCTGACCGGCGCGACCATGCTGGGGGCGTTTTTCGTCATCACCGAACCGGTGTCCGGCGCCAGAAGCCCCGGCGCACGGCTGCTGTTCGGCGCTGGCGTCGGGCTACTGACTTATCTGATTCGTACCTGGGGCGGCTATCCGGACGGTATCGCCTTCGCCGTGCTGTTGATGAACCTGTGTGTGCCGGCGCTGGAGCGGTTCGTGGCGGCCAGACAACAGCCGGAGGCGCCATGAGCCGGACATCAAGCATCGCGCTTGTAGTGCTTTTGGCCGCATTGGGCTTTGGCGTGACGTACTTCGTGCAGCTCGGCAGCGCGCCGCGCATTGCAGCCGAACAGCGCCTGATCGACAGCCGCAACCTGCTCGACCTGATCCCGTCAGACAGCTACGACAATCAGCCGCTCGAACACCCCATCAAGTTCGAAACAACCGTTCTGACCAACAGCACCTTGCTGGGTGGTTATCTGGCGACCCGGGCCGATCAGCCTGTCGCGGTGTTACTGCGCAGTCAAACCCTTGGCTACGTTGGCGCCATCGACCTGTTGATCGCTATCGACGCCAATGGCAGGTTGCTGGGCGTCAAAACCCTCATGCAGTCGGAAACACCAGGACTGGGAGCACGGATCGCCGACTGGCCCAATACCTGGCTTCAGGTCTTTTCCGGCAAATCCCGAACAGAACCTGGTGACAGCGGCTGGGCGCTGAAAAAGGATCAGGGGCAGTTCGATCAGATCGCAGGCGCGACCATCACCTCAAGAGCAGTGATCAATGCGGTCCACGATGCATTGCGCTACTTCGATGAACATCGGCAACCACTGCTCGGAACTCCTGCCCATGGATAACTCATCGACTCTGCGCAACGCCTTGATGCTGACGCCACTGATCGGCGCCACCCACTCGCTGATGGCCGCACTTGGCCTGTGCCTGATGTTCATGGCGGTGACCCGATTGTTCAGTCTGGCAATGGGGCCCTTGCGATCCCGACTGGTCCCGGCGACTCGCCTGCTGGCCAGCATCCTGTTGGCGGCCACGCTCACCAGTTGCGCGGAACTCATGGCGCAGGCCTGGTCGCTGCAATGGCAACAGCATCTGGGGCTTTATGGCACCTTGATCGCTTTGCAATGCGTAGCACTGGAACACACTGGGTACTTTCAGCGCGACTGGCGCCAACGCCTGCGACTCGATGGTCTGTTTGCCACACTCATGATCGCGCTGGGCCTGCTGCGCGAACTCATCGGTAACGGAACGCTTGGAAACCATCTATCGTGGCTGTCCGGCGCAACGCAAACTGACTGGCAAGGCTGGGTGCTGGTGACAGATGGCGGTCTGCGCCTGGCGACATCGGTCCCTGGCGGATTCATTCTGCTCGGGCTGCTGATCGCCGCCTGGCAGGCTTGGCGCCCCACTTCCACACATTGATTGCCGTCGAGGAAACGCACCGCCCATGAATGCCGCAAAACGTCTGGAAATATTCCGCAGACTGCACGAGGACAACCCGGAGCCAAAAACCGAGCTGGCCTATTCCTCACCGTTCGAATTGCTGATTGCCGTGATTCTCTCGGCGCAGTCGACCGATGTCGGGGTCAACAAGGCCACAGCCAGGCTGTTCCCGGTCGCCAATACCCCGGCAGCGATCCATGCCCTGGGCGTAGAGGGACTGTCGGAGTACATCAAGACCATCGGTCTGTACAACAGCAAGGCGAAAAACGTGATCGAAACCTGCCGCTTGCTGGTCGAGCGTCACGCCGGTGAAGTGCCACAAACCCGCGAAGAGCTGGAAGCGCTGCCCGGCGTCGGCCGTAAAACCGCCAACGTGGTGCTCAATACTGCGTTCCGTCAGCTGACCATGGCCGTCGACACGCATATTTTCAGGGTCAGCAACCGTACCGGCATTGCTCCCGGCAAGAATGTGGTGGAAGTCGAGAAAAAACTGATGAAATTCGTGCCCAAGGAGTACCTGCTCGACTCCCATCACTGGCTGATCCTTCACGGCCGCTATGTTTGCCTCGCCCGCAAGCCGCGATGCGGAAGCTGCCGGATCGAGGACTTGTGCGAATACAAGCACAAGACCTCCGACGATTGAGGCGCTATTGGGATTACTGGATTGTCGATTGAAAAAATCTTTTTTACCCGCCGGGAGATTGTCGATATAAGGAGCCCCAAAGGCCTTCTTAGCCTGGAGTAACTAAATGAGTACTGGCAAAGAGCAATTGGACGTAGAAGACGACTTCACCACCGCCGAAACCGATGACGCCGAGCCGGTGGTTGAAGTAGCGAAAACTAATCTGAGCAAGCGCCGCACCATCGACAATCTGCTGGAGGAGCGCCGACTGCAAAAGCAATTGGCCGATTACGATTTTGACTTATGACACCTGAAAGCCTCCCGAAACGGAGGCTTTTTTCTAGGTGCCATACTCCCGCAGACACCCCTTGATCGTACGGTTACGTCATCACACCAGACCATTGCGTTGTGCCAGCTCGATCAAATCGACCAGAGACCTTGCATTCAGTTTCAGCAACAGACGGGTCTTGTAAGTACTGACCGTTTTATTGCTGAGAAACATTCCATCGGCAATCTCCTTATTGGTCTTTCCTCTGGCCAACTGTTGCAAGACCATCATTTCCCGCCCCGACAATCGATCAACCATATCGGCCTCACTGGCGTTCCCCAAACTGCAACGCACGGTATGCAAGGCTTGATTGGGAAAGTAACTGTAGCCTGACAATACGGCCTTTATTGCACTGAGCAACTCCGTCAGGTCTTGTTGCTTGCAAACATAACCGGCCGCACCGGATTGCATGCAACGCATGGAAAAATGCCCCGGCGCCTGGGAAGTCAAAATCAGGACTTTCATCGGCATTGAGGCCGAAGACAAACGCGCGATGACTTCCAACCCGTCCAGTTTCGGAATCCCGATATCCAGAATGACAATATCCGGCATAAGTTCACGGGCCAGTTGCAGTGCATCCACACCATTATCGGTTTCTGCAATAACTTCGTAGCCATGACGCTCCATTAGCATACGTACCGCAAGACGAATGACGGGGTGATCATCCACGATCAGCACTTTATTCATGGGCAAGTCCAATTTTCGCTGTTCGAATTTTTAGAGCCCGCACAATAGCCTAGTCGTTTCACCCATGGCATGTCGCCCCTTCCAGCCACCGGCACCAAGAGACATCCCCTACAAACAACACGGATTCCTCCTACAAAAATCCCTCGAACGGAATGAATTGAAAACTGTATCAGCGTCAGTGTGTTGCACTTTCCAGCAGTCGTCTCTATCGATTTACGACCAGATTTTTCCGAGAACCGGCCCGAACGGCCGCGTCCTGACAAACATAAGTCTCTACTCCCCCGTTAAAGCGTAACTGATATTTACTCACTCAACAGTCACACCGGAAATATCACACACCAAGCATCCAATTACTCTTACAGCAAATAAATTTTCTTGAGCAATCATTAAAATACCACCCGCATTCAAAAACCGAAAAACAACACAACAGGAAATGAAAGCACTTACCAAAACAAAAAAACAATGAAAAATACTAAATATTCACCCCTTCAAACCAACCTCACAAACCATTCGAGAAAAGACAATATAGTATGAACACAGAACATGACAAAAAACGAATCACCAACCCAATGACAATTATCGCGATATTCGCAGCGCTCTCTGAAACTTCGGCAGCTGTTTCTCTACCCTTCCTTGATCAAGAAGAAAGAGAACTCTATGTCTGGTTTCTGATCAGCTTTCCGTTTTATTTACTTTTACTTTTTTTCGCGACACTCAACTTCAACTACCGATCACTGTATGCGCCGTCCGACTTTGAAAAGGGAAAACATTTCATGAGGGTCATGGATGATGCTGGACGCGCGGAAAAAAAATCGTCTGCAAAAGTGCCTGAAAATCACGTTCCGGAAACGTCAACGAATGACCGGCACTCAGCCCGGACACCCTGCGGTGCACAGGACCCGCCAACGGAGATTGGTCTGCAATCCACTGTTTTTGTCCAGCATCAACTTCAATTGCCGGAGCTTGTAAAAGACCTGTGCATCATTGATGCACGCTGGATAAGCAAGGAGATCGAATTTGCAGCGCTGCTGGAAACCATCCAGAGGCCACGGGAAAAGACGGCGTATGTGATTCTGTTTGTCACTTGTGCCGTTTCGGAGACTTTGCTCAAAGCCAGTGCGCTTAAACATTCAAGGCAGACCAGGAAGCACTGTGCCGCCGTTCATGTTGCCTACAATCTGGACTCGCACAGGTTGACGATCATTGATCAAACCGGACAGCCGGCAAACAACAACGTGTAGGCCAAGAAAGACTATTGGAAGGAGATATGCAGGAAATCGTCAGCGGCAACAAGAACACCTGACAACGTAGTAACTGGCGTCACCCCCCATTTTCAGGTGCCTGACCTCGTCCTGGACGAGGTCAGGTTCTCATCACGATGTCAAAGGACTCAGAACAGCTTCCGGCCTTTGTTCGCCGCAATGCGCATGCGCAGGGCATTGAGCTTGATGAAGCCCGCGGCATCCGCCTGGTTGTACGCGCCGCCATCTTCTTCGAAGGTCGCGATGTTGGCGTCGAACAGCGAATCGTCGGACTTGCGGCCAGTGACGATCACATTGCCCTTGTACAGTTTCAGGCGCACTACGCCGTTCACGTTGACCTGGGATGCATCGATCATCTGCTGCAGCATCAGACGCTCAGGGCTCCACCAGTAGCCGGTGTAGATCAGGCTGGCGTACTTGGGCATCAGCTCGTCCTTGAGGTGAGCCACTTCGCGGTCCAGGGTGATCGATTCGATCGCACGGTGGGCGCGCAGCATGATGGTGCCACCCGGAGTTTCGTAGCAGCCACGGGATTTCATGCCCACGTAGCGGTTCTCGACGATGTCGAGACGGCCGATGCCATGTTCGCCACCGATACGGTTCAGGGTCGCCAGCACGGTAGCCGGGGTCATCTCGACGCCGTCCAGCGCGACGATGTCGCCGTTGCGGTAGGTCAGTTCCAGGTACTGCGGCTTGTCTGGTGCGTTTTCCGGGGAAACGGTCCAGCGCCACATGTCTTCTTCGTGCTCGGTCCAGGTGTCTTCCAGCACGCCGCCTTCATAGGAGATGTGCAGCAGGTTGGCATCCATGGAGTACGGGGATTTCTTCTTGCCGTGGCGCTCGATCGGGATCGCGTGCTTATCGGCGTAATCCATCAGCTTTTCACGGGACAGCAGGTCCCATTCGCGCCAGGGAGCAATCACTTTCACACCTGGCTTCAAGGCGTAGGCGCCGAGTTCAAAACGAACCTGGTCGTTACCCTTGCCGGTGGCGCCATGGGAAATGGCGTCTGCACCGGTTTCGTTGGCGATTTCGATCAGGCGCTTGGCGATCAGCGGACGAGCGATGGAAGTACCCAGCAGGTACTCGCCTTCGTAAACGGTGTTGGCGCGGAACATCGGGAAAACGAAATCGCGCACGAACTCTTCGCGCAAGTCGTCGATGTAGATCTCTTTGACACCCATGGCCTGAGCCTTGGCGCGTGCAGGTTCGACCTCTTCGCCCTGACCCAGGTCAGCGGTGAAGGTCACGACTTCACAGTTATAAGTATCCTGCAGCCACTTGAGGATCACCGAAGTGTCCAGGCCGCCGGAATACGCCAGAACGACCTTGTTTACGTCCGCCATGCCATCACTCCACGGGGTTCTACGGAAAGCCGGGAAGTCTACCGCTCATGCAGAATAATTTACAGTGGCGCGACAGCTTATGACGACGAAGCGACAGAATATGTCGAGAGAGCGACGATGACCGAAGAGTCAGGACGTTGCCGAAGTGGCCGCTTTCGTTGTTTGAGGGGCAACTTGTTCCGCAGGCGCTCCACGCTCCAGGCGTACCGCTACCCGTCGGTTCTTCGCGCGGTTGGCATTGTTGGTATTAGGCGCTAGCGGATAACGTTCGCCATGGAAGCGCAGGGTGATTTGCGACTCCTGGATGCCGTTGGCCTTGAAGAACTCCATGACTGCCAGGGCCCGGCGTCGCGACAGGTCGCGGTTGGTCAGGCGGTTGCCGCTGTTGTCGGAGTGACCGTCGAGTTCGATGTGATTGACCGTCGGATCGGCCTTCATGTACTCCAGCATCACCTGCAGCCTGGCCTTCGCGGCGCTGTCGAGCTCGATTCCACCGCCGGGGAAGCCGACTTCGGATTGCTTGACCTGCTCGAAGTTCTGCGGCAACAGTTTGGCCACGCAGCTTTGGTAATCGGCAAACGCATTGGTGAACCTGACCGGCAGCAAGCGCACTTCCGACACCCGGCCTTCCCCCGAGGAGTGGCGAACCACCGGGCTGCGACCGTCCATCAATCCGCTGATCAGACGTCCGGCCTGAACCTGTGAACTGTTGAACAACACGTTGCCGCTACCGATTTTCACTGTGCCCAGATTGATATCCTCACGCCCCGGTTGCCACGGTGCCGCAGCGGCCAGCAACGTCGCCGAACCGCCGCCGATCATCGGGTTATAGGTTTTCAGACGAAAAATCGCCTGCTCGCCAGCACGACGCACGAACTCGCCCGAACCGAAGTCGGTAATCGGCTGAGCCAGGCGGCATTCGAACTTGTCACCTTCAACCGTCCACTCAATGCTCTCCAGACGGGTCTGGAAAGTGAGCGCCATCGCGGGAAGGCTGGCAAACACACTGAGCAAGGCTAAATAACGCTGGCGCACGGGAGGCTCCACTGGCTTCTACAGCTAAAAGACCGACACACACATGTTAACGGCATACCTGTTGGATATCGGAAGCATCCCGTAAAACTTGATAGCGAGTGCCTGCAAGAGTCTTTTCCGGTAGCATTCCCCTGAGTTTGACCCGCCTGGAATCCCCTCATGTCCGACCGCCTGACCCTGCTGCGTCCCGACGACTGGCACATTCATCTTCGCGATGGTGCCGTGTTGACCAATACCGTCGCGGATGTCGCGCGCACCTTTGGCCGCGCCATCATCATGCCCAACCTGGTTCCGCCAGTGCGCAACGCGGCCGAAGCCGACGGCTATCGCCAGCGGATTCTCGCTGCCCGCCCGGCCGGCAGCACGTTCGAGCCGCTGATGGTCCTGTACCTGACCGACCGCACCCAACCCGAGGAAATTCGCGAGGCCAAGGCCAGCGGATTCGTGTACGCCGCCAAGTTGTACCCGGCCGGCGCGACCACCAACTCGGACTCTGGTGTTACCAGCATCGACAAGATTTTCCCTGCACTCGAGGCCATGGCCGAAGTCGGGATGCCGTTGCTGATTCACGGTGAAGTCACCCGTGGCGATGTCGATGTATTCGACCGCGAAAAAATCTTCATCGATGAGCACATGCGCCGTGTGGTCGAGCGTTTCCCGACCCTCAAAGTGGTGTTCGAACACATCACCACCGCTGACGCCGTGCAGTTCGTCAACTCGGCCCCGGCCAACGTCGGCGCGACCATCACCGCTCACCACCTGCTGTACAACCGCAACCACATGCTGGTGGGCGGGATTCGGCCGCACTTCTATTGCCTGCCGATCCTCAAGCGCAATACCCACCAGGGGGCCCTGCTCGACGCTGCCACCAGCGGCAGCGAGAAGTTCTTCCTCGGCACCGACTCGGCGCCCCACGCCCAGCACGCCAAGGAAGCGGCCTGCGGCTGCGCCGGTTGCTACACCGCCTTTGCAGCCATCGAGATGTACGCCGAAGCCTTCGAACAGCGTAATGCGCTGGACAAGCTCGAGGCCTTCGCCAGCCTCAACGGCCCGCGGTTCTATGGCCTGCCGGCCAACACCGATCGCATCACCCTGGTCCGCGAAGAATGGACCGCCCCTGCCAGCCTGCCGTTTGGCGAGCTGACCGTTATCCCGCTGCGCGCCGGTGAAAAACTGCGCTGGCGCCTGCTGGAGGAACACGCGTGAGTGAAGACCATTTCGATGACGAACTGGAAGGCAACGGCGGCGGAGGCGGTTCCCGTCATCCGATGGCCGCGCGGTTTCGCGGTTACCTGCCGGTTGTCGTCGACGTAGAAACCGGTGGTTTCAACTCGGCCACCGACGCCCTGCTGGAAATCGCCGCGACCACCATCGCCATGGATGAAAAGGGTTTTGTTTACCCGGATCACACCTACTTCTTCCGTGTCGAGCCATTCGAAGGCGCGAACATCGAAGCCGCGGCCCTGGAGTTCACCGGGATCAAGCTCGATCACCCGCTGCGCATGGCTGTGAGTGAAGAGTCGGCCCTGAATGATATCTTCCGTGGCGTGCGCAAGGCCCTCAAGGCCAATGGCTGCAAACGAGCGATCCTGGTCGGGCATAACAGCAGCTTCGACCTGGGCTTCCTGAATGCGGCGGTTGCGCGTCTGGACATGAAGCGCAACCCGTTTCATCCGTTCTCCAGTTTCGATACCGCCACACTCGCAGGCCTCGCGTATGGCCAAACCGTGCTGGCCAAGGCCTGCCAGGCAGCGGACATCGACTTCGACGGTCGTGAGGCTCACTCGGCCCGGTATGACACCGAGAAGACGGCAGAGCTGTTCTGCGGCATCGTCAATCGCTGGAAACAAATGGGTGGCTGGGAAGACTTCGACGATTGATTGTTCTTTGTAGGAGCGAGCTTGCTTGCGATGGTGGTCAACAATAACGCGGAAAGCCTGGCACCCCGCGGCGTTCTTGAATCCATCGCGAGCTCGCTCCTACAGAGGTACAGAGGTACAGAGTTCCAGGTTTATTCCGCGCATAAAAAAACCGGCCTTGTGGCCGGTTTTTTTGTAGCTGGAGCGTGTGCCTTACAGAGCGGCAGCGTGCTCGGTCAGGTAAGCCGCAACGCCTTCTGGCGAAGCGTTCATGCCTTTGTCGCCTTTCTTCCAGTTGGCAGGGCAGACTTCGCCGTGCTCTTCGTGGAATTGCAGGGCGTCGACCAGACGCAGCAGCTCTTCCATGTTACGGCCCAGCGGCAGGTCGTTGATGATCTGCGAGCGGACAACGCCTTTGTCGTCGATCAGGAACGCGCCACGGAAAGCCACGCCGTCAGCGGACTGAACGTCGTAGGCCTTCATGATTTCCTGCTTGATGTCGGCAGCCATGGTGTAGCGAACTTCACCGATACCGCCGTTGTTTACTGGAGTGTTGCGCCAGGCGTTGTGGGTGAAGTGCGAGTCGATCGACACAGCGACCACTTCAACGTTGCGTGCCTTGAATTCGGACATGCGGTTGTCCAGAGCGATCAGCTCGGACGGGCAAACGAAGGTGAAGTCCAGCGGGTAGAAGAACACCAGGCCGTATTTGCCTTTGATCGCCGAAGACAGGGTGAAGCTGTCAACGATCTCGCCATTGCCGAGTACGGCCGGTACGGTGAAGTCAGGGGCTTGTTTGCCTACGAGTACGCTCATTGGATATCTCCTGGTGTAATAGCGTGAGAAACAGGGTTCGCATCAGCCTGCCACCCTGAGGCGACAGCCCTGTGACACGATCCCCGGTCGCAAAAGACCGGTCATCATACACCGCGTGTTTGAGCTGGCTTAGCTGTTTTTTCCCTGTACGATGAAATCCTCAACAGGTTTTGCGCCTCCCGACTTGCCAGACAGACCGTTCGTCAGCCATACCTGCTTATGACGAAAAGTGTTCTGAAACCACTTTGACAATCATTCTCGTTAACATTAAGATCCATCGCAATTGAGTCACAATCAGCGACGGACCTTCCTTATGTATGTTTGCCTCTGCACTGGCGTCACCGACGGTCAAATCCGCGATGCGATCTATGAAGGATGCTGCAGCTACAAGGAAGTCCGCGTAGCCACGGGCGTTGCCAGCCAATGCGGCAAATGTGCCTGCCTCGCCAAGGAAGTGGTCCGCGAGACCCTGACAAAACTGCAAACGGCCCAGGCCGCAATTCCATATCCAGTAGAATTTACAGCCGCTTGAATATCGAATTTCAAAGAACCGGACAAATGTCCGGTTTTTTTATGCCTCAAAATCAACTAGTTATGCTCTAGACGCGGAACACAAACATTCTTATTCCGATTAATTTTCATATAAGTTTCAATAACTTAGGTTTGACACTATTAAATACGCGGCTCAAACTCTGCTCTATTGACAGCTAATAAAGGGCAGGACCCCATCATGAAAGGCGACGTTACAGTCATCCAGCATCTCAACAAGATCCTTGCCAATGAACTGGTCGCGATCAATCAATATTTCCTGCATGCGCGCATGTATGAAGATTGGGGCCTGAATAAACTCGGCAAGCACGAGTACCACGAATCCATCGACGAGATGAAGCACGCGGACAAGCTGATCAAGCGCATCCTGTTCCTTGAAGGCCTGCCGAACGTCCAGGACCTGGGCAAGCTGCACATCGGCGAACACACCAAGGAAATGCTCGAGTGCGACCTGCGTATCGAACGCATTGGTCACGCGGATCTCAAGGTGGCTATCGCTCATTGCGAAACAGTCGGTGACTTCGGTAGCCGTGAGCTGCTTGAAGATATCCTCGAGTCCGAAGAAGAACATATCGACTGGCTGGAAACCCAGTTGGGCCTGATCGACAAGATCGGGATCGAGAACTACCTGCAATCGCAGATGGGCGAAGACGAGTAAGTTCTACGCCATTAATCTCGAGGCATTAAAAAGCCCCGCCCTCTTTCGAGTGGCGGGGCTTTTTATTGCCCGGATTTCTGCACTGGCCGAAATCCCTGTGGGAGCGAGCCTGCTCGCGAAGGCGTCATATCAGTCAACTTCACAGTGACTGGCAGACTGCATTCGCGAGCAGGCTCGCTCCCACAAAAGCAGATCAGGCTTCAGTCTTGGCAGCGGCTTTGGCAGCGGCTTCCTTGATCAGCGCCTGCAACGAACCATCAGCCGACATCTCGGTCATGATGTCGCTACCGCCGACCAGTTCACCGGCAACCCATAGCTGTGGGAAGGTTGGCCAGTTGGCGTATTTTGGCAGGTTGGCGCGGATTTCCGGGTTCTGCAGGATGTCCACGTACGCAAACTTTTCACCACACGCCATCACGGCCTGTGCAGCTTTCGCGGAGAAGCCGCACTGCGGGGCATTCGGCGAGCCTTTCATGTAAAGCAGAATGGTGTTGTTGGCAATCTGCTCTTTAATCGTTTCGATGATATCCATGGAGCACCTCGGCTGAACTTTCCGACTCATGGGTCGGCACGGTGGCGCATTGTAACGGAAAGCCGAGCGCCCTGCTCGGTCTCTCCGTCAGTATGATTCATGCGGCGGCCACGGTCACCGGCACGCCATTGAGCGCGGCATTTCCCGACAATTCGTCAATCTGGCATTCGTCGGTCAGGTCGTTGGCACTGGAGCCCGGCTGACTGCTGGCAATCGACATTTGCACGCCCGGCCGCGCATGACCCCAGCCGTGAGGCAGGCTGACCACGCCTTTCATCATGTCCAGGCTGCCAAGCACTTCGACCTCAATCACGCCGACCCGCGAACTGACCCGCACGCGCTGCCCGTCACTGAGCCCGCGACTGGCCAGATCGTCCGGATGCATCAGCAACTGGTGACGAGGCTTGCCTTTCACCAACCGATGGTAGTTATGCATCCATGAGTTGTTGCTGCGTACATGCCGGCGACCAATCATCAACAACTCGTCGGCGGCCGGTGCCCGCAGGGCGGCGAAGCGTGCCAGGTCGGCGAGAATCACCGCAGGCGCGGCCTGGATACGTTGATTGGCCGTATTCAGACGTGGCGCCAGGTTAGGCTTGAGCGCTCCCAGATCAACACCGTGGGGATGATCGAACAACGTTGCCAGCGACAGCTTGTGCTCTGAAGTGTCGCCGTACAGCCCCATGCGCAGGCCGCGATCGATCATTTGCGCCGGAGCGATGGTGGGCTTCAACTCCTTGCCGGTCCTGGCGGCAAATGCCTTGGCCAGCCCGACGAAGATCTCCCAATCGTGCAATGCACCTGCGGGTTTGGCGAGGATGGCGCGGTTGAAACGACTGACATTGCGCACTGCGAACAGGTTGAATGTGGTGTCGTAATGGTCGTTTTCCAGCGCCGATGTGGACGGCAGGATCAGGTCGGCGTAACGCGTGGTTTCATTGATGTACAAGTCGATACTGACCATGAACTCCAGCCCGTCCAGTGCCTGTTCGAGCTTTCGTCCGTTGGGCGTGGACAGCACCGGATTGCCTGCCACGGTGATCAACGCGCGGACTTGCCCTTCCCCTTCGGTGAGCATCTCTTCGGCCAGCGCTGAAACCGGGAGCTCTCCGGCGTACTCCGGGCGTCCGGAAACCCGGCTCTGCCACAGATTGAAATGCCCGCCCGAAGTCGTCGCCACCAGGTCCACCGCCGGTTCGGTGCACAAGGCACCCCCCACGCGATCGAGGTTGCCGGTGACCAGATTGATCAATTGCACCACCCAGTGGCACAGCGTACCGAAGGCCTGGGTCGAGACGCCCATGCGGCCATAGCAGACTGCACTCGGTGCCGCGGCGAAGTCCCGCGCCAATTGGCGGATCTGTTCGGCCGGTACGGCGCACAACGGGCTCATGGCCTCGGCGGTGAACGGCGCGACGGCTACCCGCACCTCCTCCAGACCGTCAACCGGCAGATGGCTGTCGCGGGCCAGACCTTCAGCGAACAAGGTGTTGAGCAGCCCGAACAACAGCGCCGCATCACCACCCGGGCGCACGAACAGATGCTGATCGGCAATGGCCGCCGTTTCACTGCGGCGCGGGTCGACCACCACCACTTTGCCACCCCTGGCCTGTATCGCCTTCAAACGTTTTTCCACATCCGGCACGGTCATGATGCTGCCGTTCGAAGCCAGTGGATTACCGCCCAGTATCAGCATGAAATCAGTGTGATCGATGTCCGGGATTGGCAGCAACAACCCGTGGCCGTACATCAAATGACTGGTCAGGTGATGGGGTAATTGATCGACCGACGTAGCGGAAAACCGGTTGCGGGTTTTCAGCAGGCCAAGGAAGTAATTGCTGTGGGTCATCAGCCCGTAATTGTGCACACTGGGGTTGCCTTGGTAGACCGCCACGGCGTTTTGCCCATGGTGCGCCTGAATGGCGGCGAGGCGTTCGGCGATCAGATTGAATGCCGCGTCCCACTCGATGGGCTGCCACTCATTCCCCACCCGCTGCATGGGCTGATGCAGGCGATCCGGATCGTTCTGGATGTCTTGCAACGCCACGGCCTTGGGGCAGATGTGCCCGCGGCTGAACGTATCCTGGGGGTCGCCCTTGATCGAGGTGATCTGGACGTTACCGCGTTCGACCTCGGTGGTTTCGATGGTCAGGCCACAGATGGCTTCGCACAAATGGCACGCACGGTGATGGAGAGTCTTGGTCATGGCCAGTCTCTGTCTTGTCATGGGCGGGCAACAATGGCCGCGGAAACAAAACTATGGCGCCAGCCCCGCCACCATGCCAGCGACGTTCGTCTTGTGAATCGAAGGTTATCAGGCCAGCCGATGACCGCCCCGGTTCGGTTTGGTCGTCTTCGAAGCGGTGAGGTGGGTCAGCGAGTTTGCCGCGAGGTCCAGTCGTTCCATTAACAGTTGTACTTTCGATTCCATCGGGAAGCTTCCTGCGCCGCTCGGGACTTATTTATATCCCGGCACTTTGCATTCGCAAATATTTCAGACTGGCGACACGCCACTCAAGACCAGGAATGACAGGTCGGATACCGACTGCCAGCACACCATTACCGTCCCGCATGATTGCCAAGCCCGGAGAGGCCGGTGTACAAATGAGCCGCTGCTATCAGGAAACAGGCTTCAAAAGCGCTACCTCGGTGAACCCGTAGCACCTCTGAAACTCCCTAAAAACTGTAGCCCTATTGGTAAGACGCGACATTTAATTATAAGATCGCGCCTTCCCCTATTTCGTCGCCCCGTGCGGCTTACGCCGCAGGTCTCGCCCGTTGTTCCGTCAAACAAGGCTTTGAGCATCTGCGGTTTGTAGCAAAAAGGTAGTCAATGATGAGCGCAAGGCACTTTCTCTCCCTGATGGATTGCACGCCCGAAGAGCTGGTCAGCGTGATCCGTCGAGGCGTTGAGCTCAAGGACCTGCGTAACCGCGGCGTACTGTTCGAGCCTCTGAAAAACCGCGTCCTGGGGATGATTTTCGAGAAGTCCTCGACCCGCACCCGGATCTCCTTCGAGGCCGGCATGATCCAGCTCGGCGGCCAGGCGATCTTCCTGTCGCCACGCGATACTCAACTGGGCCGTGGCGAGCCGATCGGCGACTGCGCCATCGTCATGTCGAGCATGCTCGACGCGGTGATGATCCGTACCTTTGCCCACAGCAACCTGACCGAATTCGCCGCCAACTCCCGCGTACCGGTGATCAACGGCCTGTCCGATGACCTGCACCCGTGCCAGTTGCTGGCGGACATGCAGACTTACCTCGAACACCGTGGCTCCATCCAGGGCAAGACCGTGGCCTGGATCGGCGACGGCAACAACATGTGCAACAGCTATATAGAAGCGGCGATCCAGTTCGACTTCCAGTTGCGCGTTGCCTGCCCGGAAGGCTACGAGCCCAATCCTGAATTCGTGGCCAGGGCCGGCGATCGGGTCACCATCGTTCGCGACCCGAAAGATGCCGTGCGTGGTGCACACCTGGTGAGCACCGACGTCTGGACCTCCATGGGCCAGGAAGAGGAAACCGCCAAACGCCTGAAGCTGTTCGCACCGTACCAGGTCAACCGTGCCCTGCTCGACCTGGCGGCTGAAGACGTGCTGTTCATGCATTGCCTGCCGGCGCACCGTGGCGAGGAAATCAGCGTCGACCTGCTCGACGACCCGCGCTCGGTGGCCTGGGATCAAGCCGAAAACCGTCTGCATGCGCAAAAAGCCTTGCTCGAATTTCTCGTTCCGCCTTCGTACCACCACGCATGAGCCAGCCATTACTGCTTAACCTGCGCAACCTTGCCTGCGGCTACCAGGACCAACGTGTGGTGCAGAACCTGAACCTGCATTTGAACGCTGGCGACATCGGTTGCCTGCTGGGCTCTTCCGGTTGTGGCAAAACCACCACACTGCGGGCGATTGCCGGCTTCGAACCGGTACATGAAGGCGAAATCCAGCTGGCTGGCGAGACCATCTCCAGCGCCGGTTTCACCCTCGCCCCGGAGAAACGTCGCATCGGCATGGTGTTCCAGGACTACGCGCTGTTCCCGCATTTGAGCGTGGCCGACAACATCACCTTCGGTATTCGCAAGCACCCGCAAAAGGATCGTGTTACCGAAGAGCTGCTGGAACTGGTCAACCTGAAGAACCTCGGCAAACGCTTCCCCCATGAACTTTCCGGCGGGCAGCAGCAACGTGTCGCCCTGGCCCGTGCATTGGCGCCGGATCCACAACTGCTATTGCTCGATGAGCCGTTCTCCAACCTCGATGGCGAATTGCGCCGCAAGCTCAGCCACGAAGTACGCGACATCCTCAAGGCCCGTGGCACCAGCGCGATTCTGGTGACACACGATCAGGAAGAAGCCTTCGCGGTCAGTGACCACGTTGGCGTGTTCAAGGAAGGTCGACTGGAACAGTGGGATACGCCCTACAACCTCTACCACGAACCATTGACGCCCTTTGTGGCCAGCTTCATCGGCCAGGGCTATTTCATTCGCGGTCAATTGAGTAGCCCCGAATCGGTGCTAACCGAGCTGGGTGAGTTGCGCGGCAACCGGGCCTACACCTGGCCGGTCGGTGGTGCCGTGGACGTACTGCTGCGCCCGGACGATATCGTCCATGCACCGGACAGCGCATTGAAGGCGCGAATCGCCGGCAAGACTTTCCTGGGTGCATCGACCCTGTATCGCTTGCAGCTGCCGACAGGCGCACAACTGGAATCGATCTTCCCGAGCCATGTCGATTGTCAGGTTGGGGCGGATGTAGGTATTCGTGTCGCGGCTGAACATCTGGTGCTGTTCCAGGCGTCAGGCAGCACGGCAGCTCAGATCCCTGCCGTTGAATCAGGTGTCCGGCGCTACAGCACGGCCAACTGATACACACGAAACAATTGTGGGAGCGAGCCTGCTCGCGAAAGCGGCGTGTCAGCCAATTGTTATGCTGACTGTCAGTCCGCATTCGCGAGCAGGCTCGCTCCCACATTGAACCGGACTCAACCCAGCATCAGCGTTCCGCTCGCCACGAGCGTCGCATTCCCGCCGATCTTCACCCGATCACCTTCCAGCCGGCAGAACAACTCCCCTCCTCGCGTCGAGCGCTGACACGCCGTCAGGCTCGGCTTGCCCAAACGCTTCGACCAGTACGGAATCAGGCTGCAGTGGGTCGATCCGGTGACCGGATCTTCGTTGATGCCGATCGCCGGTGCGAAATAACGGGACACGAAATCGTGTTGGTTGCCTCGCGCCGTCACGATGGCGCCCAGCCACGGCAATTTTGCCAGGGCCACCATGTCCGGTTTGCAGTCAAGCACCGCCTGCTCGGACTCCAGCACCACAAACAACTCATTCGAGCCCAGCACATCGACAGCCTCAACGCCGAGGGCGCGTTCGACATCCAGGGTCACGCCGATTTCCGTGGGGATGATCGACGGGAAATCCAGCCACAGGCGATCACCTTCACGCGTTACGCTCAACGGGCCGGATTTGCAGATAAAGTCCAGTCGCTCGACGGATTCCTTGTAGATCTCAAACAACACAAAGGCGCTAGCCAGCGTCGCATGACCGCACAAGGGTACCTCGGTGGTCGGGGTGAACCAGCGGATGTGCCAGCCATGCCCTTCGCGCACGACAAACGCCGTTTCGGCGAGGTTGTGTTCGGCAGCAATTTTTTGCATCAATTCATCGGCAAGCCAGGTATCGAGTCGATAGACCATCGCCGGGTTGCCGCTGAATGGCTGATGGCTGAACGCGTCGACCTGATGGAACTCCAGTTGCATAACCTTCTCCCTTTGTCAGATCGCTGAGCATGCAGCGCCGGTCGAACTGGCACCAGTCACAGAGCTGACTGATTTTCACCATACAGCGCCGCGCAAACTCCAACGGTCATGCACGGCCGATATCGGCAAACTTCGCCTGGGTGTGTTCGGCCAGCACGGCCGGTGCCAGTTCAACTTCCAGTCCACGCCGACCCGCACTGACAAAAATGCTGGCGAAGGCTTGGGCCGAATTATCAATGAACGTACGCAACCGCTTTTTCTGCCCCAGCGGACTGATCCCGCCCAACAGATAGCCAGTGGAGCGCTGCGCTGCCGCCGGATCGGCCATTTCAACCTTTTTCACGCCGGCGGCATGGGCCAACCCTTTCAAGTCCAGGCTGCCGACAACCGGCACCACAGCCACCAGCAACTCGCCTTTTTCGCTGGCCGCCAGCAACGTCTTGAACACCTGTGCCGGATCGAGCCCGAGTTTTTCCGCTGCCTCAAGCCCGTAGGAGGCAGCCTTCGGGTCATGTTCGTAACTGTGTACGCGATGTTCGGCCCGAACCTTTTTCAACAAATCCAATGCGGGGGTCATGGCAGCTCCAGACAGGGCGGCAGAAGAAAAATACTGCGCCGGATTCTAGGACATTGATCGTTAAAAGGCTCTACGGCAGCTCATCCATAACGCTATCGCCTGGCCATCCCCTTGCCGAACGACTTGTTCATTCATGCGACGAATAGTTTATTTATGACTGATGGTTCACTTTCGACCTTTGACAGTAGCGTTTCTTGTCTATATTTTTTCGTTTCTGAAACTGCACGAAATGTCCTACCGCAGCACCTGACAGTAAACCGCGACCAGGATGGGTCTTGTCTCGGCGAAAACCGCGCTTCGACCTGATGGAAAAAAGCGCCAGACAACAAAAATAATTGAGGTTTCAATGACAACTGCTTTACAACAACCGTCGCTCTCGAGCCAATGCATGGCCGAGTTTCTGGGTACGGCGCTGCTGATCTTCTTTGGTACAGGTTGTGTTGCCGCGCTCAAAGTCGCGGGTGCCAGTTTTGGCTTGTGGGAAATCAGCATCATCTGGGGCGTCGGCGTCAGCATGGCGATCTACCTCACCGCCGGGGTTTCCGGGGCTCACCTGAACCCTGCCGTGAGCATTGCCCTGAGCATTTTTGCGGACTTCGAAAAGCGTAAATTGCCTTTCTATGTACTGGCCCAAGTGGCGGGGGCCTTCTGTGGAGCGCTGTTGGTTTACACGCTCTACAGCAATCTGTTCTTCGAATTCGAACAAACGCAGCACATGATTCGCGGCACTCAAGCCAGCCTTGAACTGGCCTCCGTGTTCTCCACCTTCCCGAACCCTGTGTTGACCACCGCCCAGGCATTTCTGGTCGAGGTGATCATTACGGCCATCCTGATGGGCGTGATCATGTCCCTGACTGACGACAACAACGGACTGCCCAAAGGTCCGTTGGCGCCGCTGCTGATCGGCCTGCTGATTGCGGTGATCGGCAGCTCGATGGGACCGCTGACCGGTTTTGCCATGAACCCAGCACGAGACTTCGGCCCCAAACTGATGACTTTCTTCGCCGGGTGGGGTGAAATTTCCTTCACTGGCGGCCGCGACATTCCGTACTTCCTGATTCCGGTTTTCGCACCGATTGTCGGTGCCTGCCTCGGCGCGGCGGCCTATCGCGGGCTGATTGCCCGTCATCTGCCAAACGCCACACCTGCTACAAAGGAAGCAATACCGGCCATCGACGGCAAACCGAGAACTTCCTGATACCGTTGGCGCGTGCCCCTGTCCTTTGATCACGCGCCAGACCTCACCCCCTTCTTTCGCCCAAGGCAATCGACATGACCGACACACAGAATAAGAACTACATCATTGCCCTCGATCAGGGTACGACCAGCTCCCGCGCGATCATTTTCGACCGCGATGCGAACGTGGTCTGCACCGCCCAACGGGAGTTCGCGCAGCATTACCCGCAAGCCGGTTGGGTCGAGCATGACCCGATGGAGATCTTCGCCACGCAAAGCGCCGTGATGGTCGAGGCCCTGGCACAAGCTGGCCTGCATCATGACCAGGTCGCCGCCATCGGCATCACCAACCAGCGCGAAACCACCGTGGTGTGGGACAAGAACACCGGCCGCCCGATCTACAACGCAATCGTCTGGCAGTGCCGCCGCAGCACCGAGATCTGCCAGCAGCTCAAACGCGATGGCCACGAGCAATACATCAGCGAAACCACCGGCCTGGTCACGGACCCGTATTTCTCCGGTACCAAACTCAAGTGGATCCTCGACAACGTCGAAGGCAGCCGCGAACGCGCGCGCAACGGCGAGTTGCTGTTCGGCACGGTCGACAGCTGGCTGATCTGGAAGTTTACCGGCGGCAAGGTCCACGTCACCGACTACACCAACGCCTCGCGCACCATGCTCTTCAACATCCATACCCTGGAGTGGGATGCGAAGATGCTGGAGGTGCTGGATATTCCGCGCGAAATGCTGCCGGAAGTGAAATCCTCGTCGCAAATTTATGGTCACACCAAAAGCGGCATTGCCATTGGCGGTATTGCCGGCGACCAGCAAGCCGCCTTGTTCGGCCAGATGTGCGTCGAGCCAGGCCAAGCGAAAAACACCTATGGCACCGGCTGCTTCCTGCTGATGAACACCGGCGACAAAGCAGTGAAATCCCGACACGGCATGCTGACCACCATCGCCTGCGGCCCGCGTGGCGAAGTGGCCTACGCGCTGGAAGGCGCGGTATTCAACGGCGGTTCCACCGTGCAATGGTTGCGTGACGAACTGAAGATCATCAACGACGCCCACGACACCGAATACTTTGCCAATAAGGTCAAGGACAGCAACGGCGTGTATCTGGTGCCGGCTTTCACCGGACTTGGCGCACCCTACTGGGACCCGTACGCCCGTGGTGCATTGTTCGGCCTGACCCGCGGCGTGCGTGTGGACCACATCATTCGCGCAACCCTGGAATCAATTGCCTACCAGACCCGCGACGTGCTCGACGCCATGCAGCAGGATTCCGGGGAACGCCTCAAAGCCCTGCGCGTGGACGGTGGCGCAGTCGCGAACAACTTCCTCATGCAATTTCAGGCCGACATCCTCGGCACCCAGGTCGAGCGCCCGCAAATGCGCGAAACCACGGCACTCGGCGCCGCTTACCTGGCAGGCCTGGCCTGTGGCTTCTGGGGGAGCCTGGAGGAGCTGCGTGGCAAGGCGGTGATCGAGCGCCAGTTCGAGCCGGCGCTGGATGAAACGACGAAGGAAAAACTTTACGCCGGCTGGAAAAAAGCCGTCAGTCGTACCCGCGATTGGGCGGCTGAAGACGAGGCTGAATAAGCCAGGACACAGACTGGTATCTGCATGTAACTGGTAGGGAGTGGATTCCTGCGGCATCATGGGCAAATTTTGCACGGCAGCCCAAAGGACGCCCCATGAATCTGCCTCCCCGTCAGCAACAAATCCTCGAACTGGTTCGCGAACGCGGCTATGTCAGCATCGAGGAAATGGCCACGCTGTTCGTCGTTACCCCGCAGACCATCCGCCGCGATATCAATCAGCTCGCGGAAGCCAATTTGTTGCGTCGCTACCACGGCGGCGCGGCTTACGACTCAAGTGTCGAAAACACTGCCTACGCCATGCGCGCCGATCAGATGCGCGATGAGAAACAGCGTATCGGCGAAGCCATCGCCGCGCAGATTCCCGACCATGCCTCGTTGTTCATCAACATCGGCACGACCACCGAATCCATCGCCCGGGCACTGCTCAACCACAGTCACCTGAAGATCATCACCAACAACCTGCATGTGGCATCGATGCTCAGCGCCAAGGACGATTTCGACGTGCTGCTGACTGGTGGCAACGTACGGCGTGACGGTGGTGTGGTGGGTCAGGCCAGTGTCGACTTCATCAACCAGTTCAAGGTCGATTTCGCCTTGGTCGGCATCAGCGGCATCGATGAAGACGGCAGTCTGCTGGACTTCGACTATCAGGAAGTGCGGGTATCCCAGGCGATCATCGCCAATGCCCGGCAGGTGATCCTCGCGGCCGATTCCAGCAAGTTCGGACGCAATGCCATGATTCGCCTGGGGCCGATCAGCCTGGTCGATTGTCTCGTCACCGATCAGCAGCCCTCCCCGGCGCTGGCGCAGCTGTTGAACCAGCACAAGGTTCGGCTGGAAGTCGTTTAACCGCCCTGGATTTCCATCGTCGGTACTGACGCCTTCGCGAGCAGGCTCGCTCCCACAGGCCCTGAGCCTCCCTTGTGGGAGCGAGCCTGCTCGCGAAAGCGATCTACGTTGCACCACTCTCTTGTGCCATGCCGCACCTCTAAATGTTCGTAAATTTTCTTTTAACGGCCCTTCGATGAGTATTTTCAATCGAAGCCGACTGGCTGTGCGCGTCTTTATGGGCTAGTATTTTCGCAAATGAACATTAATGTTCGAATTCAAATACAAAACTTCAAAGAATTCCGAGGCCTAGCCGATGCCCACTTCCACCTTGCCCACGCCTCCTCTCGCCGAGGTCTACGATATCGCCGTCATCGGTGGCGGGATCAATGGCGTGGGGATCGCAGCGGATGCCGCCGGCCGCGGTCTGTCGGTGTTCCTTTGTGAAAAGGATGACCTGGCCAGCCACACTTCATCGGCCAGCAGCAAACTGATTCACGGTGGCCTGCGTTATCTCGAACATTACGAATTCCGCCTGGTGCGTGAAGCCCTGGCTGAACGCGAAGTGCTGTTGGCCAAGGCCCCCCACATCGTCAAGCAAATGCGTTTCGTGTTGCCGCACCGCCCGCACTTGCGCCCGGCCTGGATGATCCGCGCCGGCCTGTTCCTCTATGACAACCTGGGCAAACGCGAGCAGCTCGAAGGTTCGAAAAGCCTGAAGTTCGGCCCCGATAGCGCGCTCAAAAGCGAGATTACCAAGGGCTTCGAATACTCCGATTGCTGGGTCGACGATGCGCGCCTGGTGGTATTGAACGCCATGGCCGCCCGGGAAAAAGGTGCCCACATTCACACCCAGACCCGCTGCGTCAGCGCGCGTCGTACCAAGGGCCTGTGGCACCTGCACCTGGAACGCGCCGATGGCAGCCTGTTTTCGATCCGCGCCAAGGCATTGGTCAACGCGGCTGGCCCTTGGGTCGCCAAGTTCATTCGGGACGACCTGAAGATGGAGTCGCCTTATGGCATCCGTCTGATTCAGGGCAGCCACCTGATCGTACCGAAACTGTACGAAGGCGAACACGCGCACATCCTGCAAAATGAAGATCAGCGCATCGTGTTCACTATTCCGTACCTGAATCAGTTCACCCTGATCGGCACCACGGACCGCGAGTACACAGGCGATCCGGCAGCCGTTGCGATCACCGATGGCGAAACCGACTACCTGTTGAACGTGGTCAATGCCCATTTCAAAAAGCAGATCAGCCGCGACGATATCCTGCACAGTTATTCCGGGGTGCGCCCACTGTGCAACGACGAATCCGACAACCCCTCGGCCGTGACCCGCGATTACACCCTGGCGCTATCCGGCACCGGCGAAGAAGCCCCGCTGCTCTCGGTGTTCGGCGGCAAGCTCACTACCTATCGCAAACTGGCCGAGTCGGCACTGGCGCAACTGGCACCATACTTCAAGCACATCCAGCCAAGCTGGACCGCCAGCGCCACGCTGCCGGGCGGTGAAGGCATGACTACTCCGCAAGCCTTGAGCTCGCGTATCCGCGACCAATTCGACTGGATTCCGACCGAGATCGCTCGCCGCTGGGCCACCACCTACGGCAGCCGTACCTGGCGCATGCTCGAAGGCGTACAGGACCTCAGCGATTTGGGCGAGCACATCGGCGGCGGTCTCTACACCCGTGAAGTGGACTATCTGTGCAGCGAAGAATGGGCCACCAGCGCCCACGACATCCTCTGGCGGCGCAGCAAGCTGGGTTTGTTCACGACAGTGGCCGAACAGGAAAAGCTCAAGGGCTATCTGAACCAGGTCGAACAGAACCGCAGCAAGATCGAAGCGGCCTGATCGGTCGCCGGCATGAATAAAAGCCCCTGGGTCTCACGATCCAGGGGCTTTTTCGTATCTATGGGTTTCAGTCGCGCAAATCCGATTCGTGAATCGGCTGCTCTCGGTGAGTCGCCCGTTGATACTGCGCCGGCCACACGGCCTTGTGCCCGCCCAGATCGTCATCTGCATGCAGCGCCCAGTACGGATCGCGCAACAACTCGCGGGCCAGGAAGATGATGTCCGCCTGACAGGTGCGCAGGATGTGCTCGGCCTGGGCCGGTTCGGTGATCATGCCAACCGTGCCGGTGGACATGCCCGACTCCTTGCGCACACGCTCGGCGAAGCGGGTCTGGTAACCCGGCCCGGTGGGAATCTCGGCATTCACCGCGGTCCCGCCCGACGAAACGTCGATCAGATCCACACCGAGGACTTTGAGGCGACGCGCGAGCTCCACGGTTTCATCGGGGTTCCAGCCGTCCTCCACCCAGTCGGTGGCCGAGACCCGGACAAACACCGGCAATTCTTCAGGCCACACCGCACGCACCGCTTCAGTGACCTGCAGCACCAGCCGAATGCGATTTTCGAACGAACCGCCATATTGATCGCGGCGCTGATTGCTCAAGGGCGACAAGAACTGATGCAGCAGGTAACCATGGGCGGCGTGCACCTCGACCACCTTGAAACCGGCCGTCAGCGAGCGCTTTGCCGCATCGACAAAGGCCTGGATCACCTTGGCGATCTCGCCTTCATCGAGTTGTCTGGGCTGGGTGTGCTGTGGATCGAACGCAATCGGTGAAGGGCCGACCGGCACCCAGCCGCCATCGTCGGGTTTGACGCTGCCATGCTTGCCGAGCCACGGCCGGTGGGTGCTGGCCTTGCGTCCGGCATGGGCCAGTTGAATGCCAGCAATGGCGCCCTGGGCGTTGATGAAGCGGGTGATGCGTTGCAAGGGTTCGATCTGCTCGTCATTCCACAGACCGAGGTCCTGAGCCGTGATTCGTCCGTCGGCGGTGACTGCCGTAGCCTCGGTAAATACCAGCCCGGCCCCGCCGACAGCGCGGCTGCCGAGGTGGACCAGGTGCCAGTCATTGGCCAGGCCATCGACGCTGGAGTACTGGCACATCGGCGAAACGGCGATGCGGTTGGGCAGGGTCAATTGGCGAAGGGTAAAGGGTTCAAGCAGCAGACTCATGGGGCACCTCTCGTATCAGTGGGCAGGCTCCAGGTTCTGTTTGAATAGTCGACGAGTGACAGGAAAAAGGTACAACACCCGCCCCCGCGGGCAAAAAAATTGACAAGACGTCACAAGGATAATCAAGCAGTGCTTAGAGCCTAGTCGACATCAGGGGATGTCGCCCCTTGTAGGAGCGAGCTCGCTCGCGATGGACGACAGGACACCGCGGGGTATCAGGTCCCCAGCGCCATCGTTCACGTCCATCGCGAGCGAGCTCGCTCCTACAGGTGCCGGATTCAACGCGGTTCGATGTGGGCAATCATCAGTTGAACCGTCTCGTTGCCACGAAACTCATTGAGGTCGAGTTTGTAGGCCAGTTCCACCCACTTGATGGTGGGATTCGGCCAGATGTCGCGGTCGATCCCGAAGGCAATGCCATCGAGTTTCACCGAACCACATTCACTTTTCAGCACCACTTTGAGGTGCCGTTCGCCCACCACCCGCTGCTCGACCAACCGGAACACCCCATGAAACAACGGCTCCGGGAAGTGTTGCCCCCAAGGGCCGGCATGCCGCAGGGCGCGGGCCAGCTCCAGGTGAAACTCTTCCACCGCCAGGGTGCCGTCCGACAGCAGGCGACCAGTCAGGTCTTCTTCGCGCAGTTGCCGGCGCACTTCAGCGTCAAAGGCTTCGGCGAACAAGGGGAAGTTCGCCTCCGGCAGCGTCAGGCCGGCCGCCATCGCGTGGCCGCCGTACTTGGTGATCAGATTCGGATGCTGCGCCGCCACCACGCTCAGGGCGTCGCGGATGTGAAAGCCCTGGACCGAACGCCCCGAGCCTTTGAGCAGACCGTCTCCGGCATCGGCAAAGGCGATGGTCGGGCGGAAATAGCGCTCTTTCATCCGTGACGCAAGGATACCGATGACACCCTGGTGCCACTCGGGATCGAACAGGCACAAACCGAACGGCATCGACTCCACCGGCAGATCCTTGAGTTGCGCCAGCGCTTCGCGCTGCATGCCCTGCTCGATGGTTTTGCGATCCTGGTTCATGCCGTCCAGTTGAGCAGCCATCTCACGGGCAAGACCTGCGTCTTCGGTCAGCAGGCATTCGATGCCCAGGCTCATATCATCCAGACGCCCTGCGGCGTTCAGGCGCGGGCCGACAATGAAACCCAGGTCGGTGGAGGTGATACGCGCATGATCGCGCTTGGCCACTTCGAGGATCGCCTTGATCCCCGGTCGGGCACGTCCGGCGCGAATCCGTTCCAGCCCCTGATGCACCAGAATCCGGTTGTTGGCATCCAGCGGCACCACGTCGGCCACGCTGCCCAAGGCCACCAGATCGAGCAATTCGCCGATATTCGGCTGCGGCTTGCTGGTGTACCAGCCCAACTCGCGCAACCGCGCACGCAGGGCCATCAGCACGTAGAAAATCACCCCGACACCAGCCAGCGCCTTGCTCGGAAACTCGCAACCGGGCTGGTTCGGATTGACGATGGCGTCAGCCAACGGCAACTCGTCACCGGGCAAGTGGTGGTCGGTAACAAGCACCTTGAGCCCGGCCTTTTTCGCCGCGGCCACACCTTCGACGCTAGAGATGCCGTTGTCGACGGTGATCAGCAAATGAGGCTGACGCTCAAGCGCGACCGCGACGATCTCCGGTGTCAGGCCGTAACCGTAGTCAAAACGGTTCGGCACCAGGTAATCGACATGCGCCGCACCCAGCAAACGCAGGCCCAGCGTGCCCACGGTACTGGCTGTCGCGCCGTCGGCATCGAAGTCGCCGACGATCAGAATGCGCTGGCGTTGTTCGAGCGCCGTCACCAATAGATCCACAGCGGCATCGATGCCCTTGAGCTGCTGGAACGGAATCAACCGCGCCAGGCTCTTGTCCAGTTCTGCCTCGGATTGCACGCCCCGCGCCGCATACAGGCGGGTCAGCAGCGGCGGGATATCACCGAGGAATGGCAGGGTGTCGGGCAGCAGGCGAGGTTCAATGCGCATGGGGTGAAAGATGCTTCTCTTCAATACGTAGGATAAAACCGGGTGACACGCTAATGCAGCGGCGAAAAATCAGCCGCGCTCACCGGCCAGCCACTGCAACTGGACTTCGTGCTGACCACGGTCGTCGGTGACGAAAATCGTCCCTTCACTGATCATTACGTCCCACTTGATAACGCGTGGCATGTCCTTGGCCAGGGTTTCCAGGACTTCCTGAGGTACAGCGGCGATGTTGACGTTTTTCAGGTTTTTCACCGCCGGCACCACTTTGCCTTCCCACACGCGCAGGCTGCCATAGGCCAGCAGGCTGGTACGCTCAGTGCGGCGCGAGCACCAGGTCAGGCGCTCGGCATCCGGCTGGCCGACTTCGATCCAGTGCAGGACGCGGTCATCCAGGCTTTTTTCCCACAAGGCAGGTTCATCCACTTCCGACAGACCACGGCCGAACGACAGCTGCTCGTTGTACCAAAGGGCGTAGGCCAACAGGCGCACGGTCATGCGCTCTTCGGTTTCCGAAGGGTGACGGGCAATGGTCTGCTTTACGCTCTCGTAGACGCTGCGGTCGAGGTCGGTAAGGTTCAGTTCAAACTTGTAGGTCGTGGACGGCTGGGCCATGAACGGGCTTCTTGATACGAGGAAAGGCGGCAAGTCTAACCGATGCGCAAGGTATTCCACGAATTGAAGGTGATCGACCTGAAGCGTCTGACAGTCGGCTATGTTAAAACGCTGTATTCGCTCATCCCTTGCCCTACAGGATTTCGTATGCCGTTCACCGCCAAACCGCTTTCCGGTCTGAAAGTCATCGAATTGGGCACCTTGATTGCCGGCCCGTTTGCTTCGCGCATTTGCGCCGAGTTCGGTGCCGATGTGATCAAGATCGAATCCCCGGACGGCGGTGATCCATTGCGCAAATGGCGCAAGTTGTATGAAGGCACCTCGCTGTGGTGGTTCGTTCAGGCGCGTAACAAGAAATCCCTGACCCTGAACCTGAAACACCCGGATGGCCTGGCGATCCTGAAACAGCTGCTCAGTGAAGCGGACATCCTGATCGAGAATTTTCGCCCCGGGGTCCTGGAAAAGCTCGGCCTGGGCTGGGAAGTCCTGCACGCGCTGAACCCGAAACTGGTCATGGTGCGGCTGTCGGGTTTCGGCCAGACCGGCCCCATGAAAGATCAGCCGGGCTTCGGTGCTGTTGGTGAATCCATGGGCGGCCTGCGCTACATCACCGGCTTCGAAGACCGGCCACCCGTGCGCACCGGCATTTCCATCGGCGACTCGATTGCTGCGCTCTGGGGTGTGATCGGCGCACTGATGGCCCTGCGTCATCGCGAGGTCAACGGCGGCCAGGGGCAAGTGGTGGACGTGGCGCTTTATGAAGCCATCTTCGCGATGATGGAAAGCATGGTCCCGGAGTTCGATGTGTTCGGCTTCATTCGCGAACGCACGGGCAATATCATGCCGGGCATCACCCCGTCCTCGATCCACACCAGTGCCGATGGCAAGCACGTGCAGATCGGCGCCAATGGCGACGCGATTTTCAAACGCTTCATGCTGATCATTGGCCGGGAAGACCTGGCCAACGACCCCCTGCTGGCCAGCAACGATGGCCGCGATGCCCGACGCGACGAGATTTATGGCGTCATCGATCGCTGGGTCAACTCGTTGCCGCTGGACAGCGTGCTGGCGCTGCTCAATCAGGCCGACGTGCCGGCCAGCCGGATCTTCAGTGCCGAAGACATGTTCAATGACCCTCAGTACCTGGCGCGGGAAATGTTCCTGCAAGCCAGACTGCCGGATGGCAAAGACTTCAAGATGCCGGGCATTGTGCCGAAACTCTCAGAGACACCCGGTGAATGTGAATGGGTCGGGCCACAACTGGGTGAGCACAACGCACAGGTACTCCAGGAACTTGGCTATGACGCGACACAGATCGCACAGTTGCGCAAAGACGGAGCCATCTGAACTGGGGCGCCTGCCTGCATGGCCCAATAGACATCGCCCCTCGCACGGCGGATGGCCGCTGTGTTTACTGGCGATTCTCTTGCTCCTTGAACCGCTCCCGTCAGCCCTGGCGCAACCCGGGGAAAGCCTGATCTGGCTCAAGCGCGACCTGCCGCCGCTGACGATTTTCGACGGCCCCAAAAAGGGCCAGGGCGTTATCGATCAATTGCTTCCCCTGTTGATTGCCGGCATGCCGCAATACCAACACAGTGTGATGAGGGTCAATCGCGCGCGTGGATTGCAAATGCTTCACGAACCGACCCTGGTCTGCGATGCCGCGCTGAACTGGAGCAAGGAACGGGAACAGTGGATCGCCTTCTCCATCCCGGTCTTCCGTGCCATGAGCAATGGCCTCGCCGTGCGGCGCGTTGACCAAAAGGTGCTGGCCCCCTTTATCAAGGACGGCGAAGTGGACCTGGCAGCGCTGCTTGCCAGCGGTAGCGAAAAACTGGGGATTATTGCCGAGCGCAATTACGGCGAATACCTGGACGGGCTGCTCAAGCAAGCGCCGGCAGACTCGCTGACCCCTCATTACGGCAACGACGCCCTGGGCAGCCTGCTGCAAATGCAGCGCCTGGGACGCTTGCGTCTGCTGTTGGGCTATCGCCCGGAAATTCGCTACCAGGCCTCACAGCAAGGCATCGCCGAGGATGAGCTGCAGTTCTATCCGATTCGCGGCACGGGCAAATACCTGTCTGGCTACATCGGCTGTACAGATACGCCAAAGGGCCGGCAGGCCATTGTCGAGATCAACCAGGTATTGCGCACCCTTCCCCGCGAACAGCTTGATGAGGCCTACGCCGCCTGGCTGGATCCGCAAAGCCGCAGTGATTACCTGAAAGACACCAAGGCGTTTTTCGACAATCTGGCGCAGCCATGACAAATCCCGGGCAAAAAGAAACCCCGGGAAGTGGGGAGACGACCCGAGGTTAAACGTGGTCTGCCTGGAGACCAGTAGCAGCAAGCTACAAGCACCGGAGCACAATGCTTGATCCTGCTGTTAAAAAGTCTGACTGACCTGGGCGCGGGAAGGTTCCCACAAAATTCCGTTCAATTGCGGCTGGCCAGAAGCTTGTCCTGCGCTGCATTGCGCAATGCCGCAATGACACAAGGCTCCAGACGTCCTTCAGCGATCAGCACATCGCGATGCAAACCGTCGACCACGTCCGTCAGCAGGCGTTTGTCATTCAACTGGGCCTGATTGAACTCACGCTCGACCACGGTCTCGCCGATAGCATTCTTCAGGGTCACCCGGCATTCGCCACGAGTACCTGACGGGCTCAATATGACCTGATACGGGCTCAGTGCCTCACCGAGCAACAGACTGATACTTTCCATCCCGATCACCACTCAATAGTCCGAAAACAACGTGCCTGGGGCATGCCTGCAACAGATGACCACTGGCCCGAGAAGAAAGTTCTGGATACCGACCGCAAGCGAACCTGCGGCTCGGTCAGGAGAGCATGCACGGCAAACATGACAGAGAAAAAACGCCAGCATCACGTCTGTCGGGTACGCCGGGCGATATCGGCCCAGCCTCCCAACAATCCACGCAGCTCGCCATCGGCCGTGTAAAACGGCACTGTCCACTGGTAGATATCCCTGACACCGTCCTTGAACAGCAATTGGCGCTCGAAGAAGCGTGTCCTTCGCGTACTCAACTGCACCAGAAATTCGGCATGCAGCAGTTCCGCGGTTTGCCTGGGCATGACGTCGACTTCGATCAACTGCCGCCCCTGCATCCGGTCAAATCGCGTCGACAAGGCGTCCTCATAGCTTTTGTTGCACATGATCAAACGCCCCTGCAGATCACGGACAAACATCGGGTCAGGCATGGCATCCATCAGTGCATGCTGGAATGCGAGCTGATCGCTCAGATCCCTTTGGGCCTCGACCCGTTGCCTGACCACCACCGCCAACCGCCGATTCCAGAGCAGGGACAACAGGCCGAACAGGCTGACCACAAACATGCCCCAGCAGACCCACTGGTCAAATCGCTGCCAGACGCCGGGCGCCTGTAGCGTGGTGGCGCCACCGAACCACTTCAGGCGAAGGCTGCGCAATTCCTGTTCAGGAAACGCCTCAAGCGCCTTATTGAGGATACTCAGCAACTGCGGCTGACCTTTACGCACTGCCAGATAATCCGCATCCCATTTGCCCGGCACCACAGCCCCGATCTGCAGCCGGCCCGACGGAAAAAGCCGGGCGCCGATTTCGTTTTCGATGGTGGCGTAGGCTTCGCCGCTTTCAACCCAGGCACGGGCTTCGGCGTAGGTTTTAACCGAATGCAATTCGATAGACGGATAATCACGCCGGATCATTGCTTCCAGTGCATGCCGGGTCGGCAGCACCAGTACTCGCCCCGCCAGTTCCTCCAGCGACTGCACCGTCGGTGCCCCGGCCCGCCCGACAAAGACCCATCCCGCACCGCCGAACGCATGGCTGAAGTCGAGAAACGCCTTGCGCTCGTCATTCATTGACAAGGTCGTGCTCATATCCGCTGCGTCGCTTTCCAGGTGCGCCAGCATCTGATCGGTGGAAAAAGACTCTTCGTAAACGAACTGCAACCCGGTCATGTCACTGATGCGCTTGAGCAGGTCACTGTTCAAGCCCGTCCATTGGCCCTGCTCATCCTTGAACAGGTACAACGGGTATTCCAGCGCCGTGACCACGACCTGTGGATGGCTCGCCATCCACTGCGACTCCTGGTCATCCAGCACGACCATTGAACGAGCAACAGACTTCCCACGCTCCTGAATCGATGCCGGGCTCGCCCCTGCCCATTCGGTGACTCCCAGAATGCCGAATAACATCAGCCAGCGCGCGACCGGCTTGAACACACTTGTAAAGAGCATTCCCACGTCCTTGGTAATCCACTCGCCTGTCCTTTCGCGGCGATAACACGACAAGTGTGCATGCAGAAATGAAAAAGCCCGTCAGGAGACGGGCTTCAAAATGTAACAGCGGTGACCGATTACAGCGGCTTACCACGGTTGCCATGCTGACTGACAAAGGCCTGCACGGCCTTCAGGTCATTTGGCAATACGGTGCAACGTTCGTCTCGTTCAAACAAATCAGAAAGATGTACGGGCAGTTCGAGAGCTTTTCCTACACCGGCTTTTTCCACGGCATCCGGGAATTTGACCGGGTGGGCAGTGCCCAGGATCACCATTGGAATGTCCAGGCTACGGCGGCATTCCCGCGCGGCTTTCACGCCGATGGCAGTGTGCGGATCCAGCACTTCGCCGGTCTGCTCATAGACTTCGGCGATGGTTTCGCAGGTTTGTGCGTCATCCACGGCCAGCGAATCGAACAACTTGCGGGCTTCGGTCCAGCGCTCCTGCTCGACACTGAAACCGCCGCCCTGCTTGAACGAATCCATCAGCCCGGCGATTGCCGCGCCATTGCGACCATGCAGGTCGAACAGCAGGCGTTCGAAGTTCGACGACACCATGATGTCCATCGACGGCGACAGCGTGGCGTGCAGGGTTTCCTTGACGTACTGGTTGCCGCTCATGAAGCGGTGCAGGATGTCGTTGCGGTTGGTGGCGACGATCAACTGGTTGATCGGCAGGCCCATGTTGCGCGCCAGGTAACCGGCGAAGATGTCGCCGAAGTTGCCGGTCGGCACCGAGAACGACACCGAACGCGCCGGGCCGCCCAACTGCAGGGCTGCGTGGAAGTAGTAAACGATCTGGGCCATGATCCGCGCCCAGTTGATCGAGTTCACGGCGACCAGGCGAGTGCCCTTGAGGAAACCCTGGTCGGCGAAACTCGCCTTGACCATTTCCTGGCAGTCATCGAAGTTGCCTTCGATGGCGATGTTGTGGATGTTCTCACCGAAAATGGTGGTCATCTGCCGACGCTGCACTTCGGACACACGGTTGTGCGGGTGCAGGATGAAGATGTCGACGTTTTCGCAGTGCTTGCAGCCTTCGATGGCGGCCGAACCGGTGTCACCGGAGGTGGCGCCGACAATCACCACGCGCTCGCCACGCTTTTCCAGCACATAGTCGAGCAGACGACCGAGCAGTTGCAGGGCGAAGTCCTTGAACGCCAGGGTCGGGCCGTGGAACAGCTCCAGCACCCATTCGTTGCCGTTCAGCTGACGCAGCGGCGCGACGGCGTTGTGGGCGAACACGCCGTAGGTTTCTTCAAGAATCTTTTTGAAATCGGCATCCGGAATGCTGCCGGTGACGAACGGGCGCATGACGCGAAAAGCCAGTTCGTGATACGGCAGGCCGGTCCAGGAAGCAATTTCTTCCTGGGTGAAACGTGGCAGGTTTTCCGGGACGTACAGACCGCCGTCGGAGGCAAGGCCTGCCAGCAGGACGTCTTCGAAATTCAGGGCCGGTGCCTGGCCGCGGGTACTGATGTAACGCATGACTGACTCCAATGGACAGTGTTCGTAAAGCCGGGCCCGCGCACGGGCCCGGTGAACGATAACGACTTAGTTCAGGTGCTCGACACGAATCCGCACGACCGGACCGACCACACCCGCCAAGGCTTCCAAAGCAGCGATGGCATCATTGATGTGCTGTTCCAGCACGCGGTGAGTCAGCAGGATCATCGGCACAAGACCGTCGTGCTCCTCGGCTTCCTTCTGCATGATCGACTCGATGTTGATGCCGCGCTCCGAAAGGATGCTCGCGACCTGAGCCAATACGCCTGGATGGTCCTTGGCCTGAATACGCAGGTAGTAGGCGCTTTCACAGGCTTCGATCGGCAGGATCGGGTGAGCCGACAGCGAATCCGGCTGGAACGCCAGGTGCGGTACGCGGTTTTCCGGGTCGGAAGTCATGGCGCGGACCACGTCCACCAGGTCGGCGATCACCGACGAAGCGGTCGGCTCCATACCGGCACCGGCACCGTAGAACAGGGTCGAACCGGCAGCATCGCCGTTGACCATCACTGCGTTCATCACGCCATTGACGTTGGCGATCAGGCGATCGGCCGGGATCAGCGTCGGGTGCACGCGCAGCTCGATACCGGCCGCGGTGCTGCGCGCCACGCCCAGGTGCTTGATGCGGTAGCCCAGCGCTTCGGCGTAGTTCACGTCAGCGGTGGTCAGTTTGGTGATGCCTTCGGTGTAGGCCTTGTCGAATTGCAGCGGGATGCCGAACGCGATGGAGGCCAGGATCGTCAGCTTGTGAGCGGCATCGATACCTTCAACGTCGAAAGTTGGATCGGCTTCGGCGTAACCCAGGGCCTGGGCTTCGGCCAATACGTCTTCGAAGGTGCGACCCTTCTCGCGCATTTCCGTCAGGATGAAGTTGCCGGTGCCGTTGATGATGCCGGCCACCCAGTTGATGCGGTTGGCGGACAGGCCTTCGCGGATCGCCTTGATCACCGGAATACCACCGGCCACCGCCGCTTCGAACGCAACGATCACGCCCTTCTCGCGGGCCTTGGCGAAAATTTCATTACCGTGAACGGCGATAAGCGCCTTGTTCGCGGTGACCACATGCTTGCCATTCTCGATGGCCTTGAGTACCAGCTCACGGGCAACGGTGTAGCCGCCCATCAGCTCTATGACGATGTCGATCTCAGGGTTCGTGGCCACTTCGAAGACATCGGTGGTAATCGCAATACCGGTCGTTTGGAACTGAGGCTTTGGCGTGCGAATGGCAATTTGTGCCACTTCGATCCCACGCCCGGCACGACGAGCAATTTCCTCGGCGTTGCGCTGAAGTACGTTGAAGGTACCGCCACCGACGGTTCCTAACCCACAGATGCCTACTTTGACCGGTTTCACTGTGAACTCCCCATAAAACGGCCGACTCGAGGCCGGCCGTGAAAACAACCGCAGGCTCGCGGCTCTCTATTGATGGCCCGGCGATGTCGCTGCCGGACCATGATCGTCAAGGCTTGCCGTGACGATGCGAATTTACTTCGCGCCCAGCGCCAGTTTGGCGACTTGTGGCGCAGGCTGGTAGCCCGGAATGACCTGACCGTCGGCCAAAACGATGGCCGGTGTGCCGTTCACGCCGATCGACTGGCCGAGTGCAAACTGTTTGGAAACCGGGTTATCGCACTTGGCGGCCTTGATTTCCTTGCCGTCGACCATTTTGTCCATGGCCGCTTTCTTGTCTTTCGAGCACCACACCGCCTGCAGCTGTTCGTCTCCCGGCGAGCCCAGACCCTGGCGCGGGAACGCAACGTAGCGCACTTCGATGCCGCGCTTGTTCAGCTCAGGCACTTCGGCGTGCAGCTTGTGGCAGTACGGGCAGGTGGTGTCGGTGAATACGGTGATGTGCGACTTGGTTTCGCCAATGGCCGGGTAGATCACGGTTTCGGCAACCGGGATGTCGTTGATCAGTTTGGCGATGCCCAGGCGCTCGGTCTTCTCGGTCAGGTTGACCGGCTTGCCGTCCTTGAGATCGAACAGATAGCCCTGGACCACGTACTGGCCGTCGGCACTGGCGTACAGCACACGGCTGCCCTTGAGCTTGACTTCGTACAGGCCTGGCAACGGGCTGGCGGTGATGCTTTCCACCGGCACTTCGAGCTGGAGGTTTTCCAGGCTTTTACGAATGGCTTTGTCGGCCGCGTCATCGGCGACGGCAAAGCTGCTGACCAACGCAATGGCTGCGGCGGCGAAAATCTGGGTCAGACGCATGAGAACTCCTGAAGGCGAACATATGGGACGATCAGAACGCCCGTGCCAAGACACCGGGTCATAACCGCCCATCGTGCAAACCGGTCAAGCCTATCACATAAGGTTCGTGGGGCCGAATGCCGGTGATACAAGGCATTGGCGAATGCTTTCTGTAGGAGCGAGCCTGCTCGCGATGGTCGTTAACGATAATGCGTGCTGACTGGTTTAACGCGGCGCTCTTGAGATCATCGCGAGCAGGCTCGCTCCTACAAGGGGTTTACGGTCAGCCTCTGGGGTGGTGTCTGGCATGCAGATCCTGCAAGCGCGCACGGGCAACGTGGGTGTAGATCTGGGTCGTCGACAGATCGCTGTGCCCCAGCAGCATCTGCACCACCCGCAGGTCGGCGCCGTGGTTGAGCAGGTGCGTGGCGAAGGCATGGCGCAGCGTGTGCGGCGACAACGACTTGCCGATCCCGGCCACCCTGGCCTGGTGCTTGATCCGGTGCCAGAAGGTCTGACGGGTCATCTGTTCGCCACGCTGACTGGGGAACAATACGTCGCTGGGACGCCCGCCAAGCAGCTCACTGCGGGCATCACGCATGTAGCGTTCGACCCAGACAATCGCCTCCTCGCCCATCGGGACCAGTCGCTCCTTGCTGCCCTTGCCCATCACTCGCAATACGCCTTGGCGCAAATTGACCTGCTCCAGCGTCAGGCTGATCAGCTCCGTCACCCGCAGACCACAGGCGTAAAGCACTTCAAGCATGGCGCGGTCGCGCTGTCCGATGGCTTCGCTCAAATCAGGCGCCTTCAACAGCGCTTCCACATCGGCCTCCGACAAGGATTTGGGCAGCGGTCTGCCGAGCTGCGGCATATCGACCCGTAACGTTGGGTCGACAGCGATCATCTTTTCCCGCAACAGATAGCGATAGAAGCCACGCACCCCCGAGAGAAATCGCGCGGTGGAGCGAGGCTTGTAGTTTTGCTCCAGGCGCCAGGCCAGGTGATCAAGAATCAACTCGCGCCCGGCATTGACCAGCTCCAGCCCTTTGTCCTGTAGCCAGCCGTTGAACAGCGTGAGGTCACTGCGATAGGCATCGCGGGTGTTATCGGAAAGACCTTTCTCCAGCCACAAGGCGTCGAGAAATTGGTCTATCAGCGGGTGATCGATGGCAGGCATGGGCACTCAAATCACACAGTCTCGAGACTGCGCACAAAATTAAAAACAGGCATGGAATCGGCCGCTAGTCTTTCACAGGCCGCCAATTCAAGGAACAGGGAGCAGCAATGAGCGAGCAGCAGATTTTATTGGTATTTGGCGGGATAGGCGCAGCGGCGCTGCTTTGCCAATGGCTGGCCTGGCGCCTGAAACTGCCAGCGATACTTTTCCTGTTGTTGACCGGCATCCTGGCTGGCCCAGGGTTGCACTTGCTCGACCCGCAGGAAATGTTCGGGCCACTGTTGATGCCGCTGGTATCCCTGGCGGTGGCACTGATCCTGTTCGAAGGCAGCCTGACCCTGCATTTGTCCGAGTGGCGCGAAATCGGCAGCGTCGTCCACCGCCTTGTCACGATTGGCGCCCTATCCACTTGGGCGGTGATTGCCGTCGCCACTCACTGGCTGCTGGGTTTCGACTGGATGCTGGCCATCCTGTTCGGCAGCCTGACCCTGGTGACCGGACCGACCGTGATCGTGCCGATGCTGCGCGTTGTGCGCCCGAAAGCCTCGATTGCCAACATCCTGCGCTGGGAAGGCATTGTCATCGACCCCATCGGCGCCCTGCTGGCTGTGGTCGTCTATAGCTTCATCATTGCCAGCACCGAAGGCAACGGCTTCAAGGAAAGCCTGCTGACCTTCGGCGGCGTGATTGTGTGCGGCAGCTTGTTCGGTGTTTTGGGCGGCTGGTTGCTCGGCACCCTGATTCGTCGCCAGTGGTTGCCGGAATACCTGCACAACCTGGCGGCGCTCGCGGCAGTCCTGGGCATTTTCATTGCCTCCAACGAGGTTACCCATGAATCCGGATTGCTGGCCGTGACCTTGATGGGCATGTGGCTGGCCAACATGAAAGGCGTGGACGTGCGGCACATCCTGCATTTCAAGGAGAACCTCAGCGTGCTGCTGATCTCCGGCCTGTTCATTCTGCTGGCGGCACGGCTGGACCTGAATGCCATGATCGGCCTCGGGCCCCTGGTGCTGATTTTGCTGCTGGTCATTCAGTTCGTCGCCCGACCTTTGAATGTGCTGCTGTGCACGGCGGGCTCCAGCCTGAGTTGGCGCGAGCGGGCCCTGCTGGCATGGATTGCCCCGAGGGGCATCGTGGCAGCGGCGGTGTCGGCAATCTTCGCCATCCGCTTGCATGAGACTGGTCATCAGGGGGCACTGCTGCTCGTGCCGCTCACCTTTGCGGTAATCATCGGTACGGTCGTGTTGCAAAGCGCGACAGCACGACCGCTGGCACGCCTGCTGAAGGTGGCGGAACCGGCACCGAGCGGTTTCCTGATCATCGGTGCCAACGGACCCGCGCGCACGCTGGGCAAGGCGCTGCAACAACTGGGCAGCCGGGTGCTGCTGACGGATTCGAGCTGGGAGAACATTCGTGCAGCCCGAATGGAAGGTTTGCCGACCTATTTCGGCAACCCGGCGTCGCAACATGCCGATGCGCACCTGGACCTGGTCGGCCTCGGGCATTTGCTGGCACTGTCCCCCTCCGGTGAGATGAATACCCTGGCGCTGATGCGCTTTCGTCATGAACTGGGCCATCAGCGCATGTTCGGCCTGGCCAGCGGCCAGGAAAGCCGCCGCACCGACAAGCACCGCACCAGCCTGGAGCATCGCGGCAATCAACTGGGCAGCGAAGCGCTGACCTACGCCAAACTCGCCAGCCAATTGAGCCAGGGTACCGAGCTATACAGCACGACTTTGACCGATGGCTTCAGTTGGGACGACTACCGTGCGCTGCATGGCGAGCGTGCAACCTTGCTGTTCGTGCGTGATGAGAGCGGTTGGGTGCACGTGGTGACACCGGACAGCTCGCTGAAACCTGCTGCCGGATGGACACTGCTGGCGTTGATTCAGCCGGAGACTGTTGGCGTCGGCTAAATCGCATCGCGAGCAGGCTCGCTCCCACAGGAGATTTCCAGCGAGCACAAACTTTCGGCTCGTCAAAGAGCTTGTGTGGGAGCGAGCCTGCTCGCGAAGGGCACGATCAGGTCATGTGCCCAGGAATAAATTACAGGCAACAAAAAAGCAGCCCGCAGGCTGCTTTTTTTGCATCGGAAGCTGGACTTAAACCAGTTTTTCCTTGATGCGAGCTGCTTTACCCGACAGGTCACGCAGGTAGTACAGCTTGGCTTTACGTACGTCACCGCGACGCTTGACAGCCATGCTGTCGATTTGCGGGCTGTAGGTCTGGAAAGTACGCTCTACGCCAACACCGTTGGAGATTTTACGAACGGTGAATGCACTGTTTACGCCGCGGTTACGCTTGGCGATAACAACACCTTCGAACGCTTGCAGACGCGAACGGTCGCCTTCCTTCACTTTCACCTGAACGACAATGGTGTCGCCCGGGGCAAAGGGAGGGATCTCTTTGGTCATCTGCTCTGCTTCGAGTGCAAGGATGATTTTGTTAGTCATGCTGTGCTCCTAAGGTAAATCGTCGGATCTACCATCGATACGTTGTTAACTATCGTCCCGCTCGCGGATATATTCCTCGAGCAGCTTCTTCTCTTCTCCAGAAAGCGAGCGGCTTTCCAGAAGATCGGCGCGTCGTTCAAAGGTCCGACCAAGGGACTGCTGTAAACGCCAACGCCGGATGTGCGCGTGATTGCCACTTAGCAATACGTCGGGAACACGCTGATCCGCATACACCTCCGGTCGGGTGTAGTGCGGGCAATCCAGCAAACCATCCGTAAAGGAATCTTCCTCGGCGGAGTCCGCATGCCCTAAAGCTCCAGGCAGCAGTCGTGTAACCGCATCGATCAGGACCATCGCCGGCAGCTCGCCGCCAGACAATACATAGTCGCCAATCGACCACTCTTCATCGACATGAGCATCAATAAAACGCTCGTCAATGCCTTCATAGCGGCCGGCAATCAGGATCAATGCATCCAGATTCGCCAACTCGCGTACCGCCGACTGAGTCAGTTGACGGCCTTGGGGGGACAGGTAAATTACCTTCGCCGCCTCCCCGGCTGCTGCCTTGGCCTGAACCAGAGCATCTTCCAGGGGCTTGATCTTCATCACCATGCCCGGACCACCGCCAAACGGGCGATCGTCCACAGTGTGATGTCGATCCGTCGTGTAGTCTCGCGGATTCCAACAGGTGAGCTGCAAGAGCCCCTGTTTCACCGCACGACTGGTGATGCCGTACTCGCTGATGGCGGAGAACATCTCGGGAAACAGACTGATCACTTCTACGCGCAAGTTAGCCACGCTTAGAAATCCGCGTCCCAGTCCACCTTCATCTCGCCTGCCGCCAGGTCGACGGCCAACACGCATTGCTCCGTATAGGGCAACAGGCGTTCGCGATCATCCAGGCTGCCAGCGCAAGGCTTGACCACCATGACATCGTTCGAGCCGGTCTCCAGCAGGTGATCGATTTTCCCGAACAGTTGTCCGAGAGTGTCGATGACCTTGAGACCTTCCAGCTGGTACCAGTAGTACTCGCCGTCGGTCAGTTCAGGGAACAGGTTGCGCGGCACGCAGATCTCATAACCGGCCAGAAGACGAGCTTCTTCGCGATCATCGAGACCCTTGAGCTTTGCGACCAGGAACTTGTCGTTCCCGCGTCCGCTGACCAGCTCTACCTGCCTTACATTGCCGTCACGCTTGAGCGTCCAGGTTTTGTAATCCAGCAGGTTCTTGATCGGATCAGTAAAGGAATACACCTTCACTTCGCCGCGAACGCCGTGAACAGAATAAATCTTGCCGATAACGATCAAATCATCAGCAATGGCTGGCGTCGCGTTCATATTGCTCAGGCCGCAGCCTTGGCAGATTCCTTCAACAACTGAGCAACGCGCTCAGAAGGTTGTGCACCAACGCTCAGCCAGTAGGCTACGCGCTCTTGGTTCACGGACAGACGAACTTCCTGACCACGAGCAACAGGGTTGAAGTAGCCAACCTGTTCCTTGTGCGAACCGTCGCGCGGGTTGCGGCTGTCGGTTACGGTCAAGTGGTAAAACGGGCGCTTTTTGGAGCCGCCAAGGGCAAGACGGATTGTTAGCATGTGAACATCGTTCCTGTAGTCGGTGCTGCAAATCTAAATGCACAGCGGGCATGGGTGCCCGAAAGGCCGCATATTCTAAGGAATATCCGGACTTTTGCAAATGCCTTTTTCCGACACCTGTCACCGTGCCATCCAGATTGGCTATAGAGCCGTCGTTGAAAACGGCCGGTCAGCTCCCGCCAAGCGCGGGTTTACTGGAGATCCCGCCTCCTTGCGGGACTGCGCCGGTACGACGACCGGCGAGTTCTTTCAGATCTTTGGCATGCCGCCGCCGGGCAACATTCCGCCCATGCCGCGCATCATCTTGGCCATTCCGCCTTTCGCAGAGAACTTCTTCATCATTTTCTGCATCTGCTTGTGCTGCTTGATCAAGCGGCCGATGTCCTGCACCTGGGTGCCGGAACCCATGGCGATCCGACGCTTGCGCGAACCGCTGATCATTTCAGGGTCGCGGCGCTCGGCCGGGGTCATCGAGTTGATGATGGCTTCCATCTGCTTGAATTGCTTTTCTGCCGCGCCCTGGGCGTTGCCCATCTGCGCCAGATTCACGCCACCCATGTTCGGCAGCTTGTCCATGAGCCCGCCGAGGCCGCCCATGTTCTTCATTTGTTGCAGCTGATCGCGGAAGTCTTCGAGGTCGAAGCCTTTGCCCTTCTTCAACTTTTTAGCAAGCTTGTCGGCTTTGTCCTTGTCGAGCGTCGCTTCGGCCTGCTCGATCAGGCTGAGCACGTCACCCATGCCGAGGATGCGCGAGGCGATACGCTCAGGATGGAAGGGATCGAGCGCTTCGCTCTTCTCGCCCATACCGATGAACTTGATCGGCTTGCCGGTGATGGCACGCACCGACAGAGCGGCACCGCCACGGGCGTCGCCGTCGACCTTGGTCAGGATCACACCGGTCAGCGGCAATGCATCGCCGAAGGCCTTGGCCGTGTTGGCGGCGTCCTGGCCGGTCATGGCGTCGACCACGAACAGGGTTTCGATCGGGTTGATCGCGGCATGCAGTGCCTTGATCTCGCCCATCATCTCTTCATCGATGTGCAGGCGACCGGCGGTATCGACGATGACCACGTCGATGAATTTGAGTTTTGCTTCCTTGATAGCCGCGTTGGCGATGTCGACCGGCTTCTGGCTCAGGTCCGACGGGAAGAACGTCACGCCGATGTCGCTGGCCAGGGTTTCCAGCTGCTTGATCGCCGCCGGACGGTAAACGTCGGCGGACACCACCATGACCGACTTCTTCTTGCGCTCTTTAAGGAAGCGCGCGAGTTTGCCGGCGGTGGTGGTCTTACCCGCGCCCTGCAAACCGGCCATCAGGATGACGGCGGGTGGAACGGCACTCAGGTTCAGGTCTTCGTTGGCCGCGCCCATCAGGCTTTCGAGTTCGGCCTGGACGATCTTCACGAAGGCCTGGCCCGGCGTCAGGCTGCGCGACACCTCGGTACCGACGGCACGTTCCTTGACCGAATTGACGAAGTCCTTGACCACCGGCAGGGCGACGTCGGCTTCGAGCAACGCCATGCGCACTTCGCGCAGGGTGTCTTTGATGTTGTCTTCAGTCAGCTTGGCCTTGCCGGTGACATGGCGCAGCGTCTGCGAGAGACGGTCGGTTAAGTTTTCAAACATTGCGCGATCCTTTCAGGCCCTGTGTAGACCGGGATAATGGCGGCCCGGACCGGACTAAACGTGTGCTCGGCGAGCCTGCGGCGTGGGCAGGTCGCGGATTATAGCGAAGACTGTGGCTGGCGGACACCTCGCTGTCGGGTTGCGTGGTCTTTCGTGTAGCGGGGGTTCTATGCCAAACTCAGCGACTTTCGGGCTTGCCTAACAGGATTTATGCTCCCCTTGTCACCCAGCTTGCTTACTACCCTCGCCGCCGCCTGCTTGTATGCCGCTGCGACCATCTATCAGGGCACTCGCCTGGCTTCCGGTGCCAAGGCCAACAAACGCCTGCTGGTCATACTTGGCGTGCTCGCCGTATTGACCCACGGCGCCAGCCTGCTCTCCCACCTGCTGACCCCGACCGGCCTGGGCCTGGACTTCTTCACCGCCGCCAGCCTGATTGCCGTGGCGGTCATCGCATTGACCCTGCTGGCCTGCTCGCGGATTCCGGTGGAGAACCTGCTGGTCCTGCTGTTCCCGCTGGGGGCCTTGACCGTGTTGCTGGCGCACTTTGCGCCGGCCGGTACGGTGCAGGTCATCGATGAGGAGCCGGGTATCCTCGCCCACATCCTGCTCTCGATTCTTGCCTACGGCATGTTCACCATCGCGGTGTTCCAGGCCTTGCTGCTGCTGGTTCAAGACCACCAGCTCAAGCACAAGCACCCGTCCGGGTTGATCAAGAACTTCCCGCCGCTGCAAACCATGGAAAGCCTGCTGTTCGGCTTCCTCTGGGCCGGCTGGACGCTGCTGTCGCTGTCGCTGATCTCCGGCTGGCTGTTCGTGGAAAACCTGTTCGCCCAGCATCTGGTGCACAAAACCCTGCTGGCCTGCCTGGCCTGGATCGTTTTCAGCGTACTGCTGTGGGGGCGCAATCGCCTCGGCTGGCGCGGGCACAAAGCCATTCGCTGGACCCTGGCCGGTTTTTGCTTGCTGATGCTGGCGTATTTCGGCAGCAAACTGGTTCGTGAATACATCCTGCACATCTGACGGGCGGCATTAATGGACGACTTGCCCATAGGGCCGATGCTCGCGGTAGTGACCCTGCTGATTCTATGGTCGGGGCTGTTTACCGCCATCGAAGCTGCGCACCAGCATTTACTGGCCCAGCGCACCGCAACGCGTTCCAGCGACAAACCGGTGGCGAAACTCAGCTTCCCGATTGCCAGCCTGATTTTTTGCAACACTCTCTGCCGTGCACTCGTGGTGGTCATCAGCACCTTGCTGGCCATTTTCACCTGGACCGAGAACGGCCCGTGGATCGCCTGCCTTGGAGCGGGCGCCATTTTGCTGGTGTTTTCCGACTATTTGCCACGGGCACTCGCCACCCGCTATCCGGATGCGATCCTGGCCCAGGGCAACAATCTGTTGCGCGTACCGCTGAAAGTCATCTATCCCGCGGCATGGCTGCTCAACAGCATCAGTCAGTTGCTGATGCGACCACTTGCCCGTAAAGCCAAAGTGGTGCAACAAAGTGAGGACGAAACGCTGACAGAGCGGCACCCCCCCCAGGAAGCCGTAACCCGCCCTCACCCGCTGCCAGGCATCCACGCGCTGGACAACATCACGGTCAATGACATCCTGGTACCGCGCAGTGACGTGGACGGCATCAACCTCGATGACCCTATCGAAGAAATCATCGAACAATTGCGCCACAACAAGCACACCCGCCTGCCGGTGTTCCACAGCGATATCAACCAGGTCGAAGCCGTCCTCAACACCCGGCATATCCTGCACTTGCTGCCCGACGCGAGCCTGACCAGGGAAGCGTTGCTGGCGGCCAGTCACGAGCCGTACTTCGTACCGGAAAGTACCCCGTTGCAATTGCAACTGCTCAACTTCCACAAGCAGCAGCGGCGCCTGGGCATGGTGGTCGATGAATACGGCGAAGTGCTGGGCATCGTCACCCTGGAAGACATTCTTGAAGAAATCGTCGGCGAGTTCGAAAGCCAGCACAGTCTGGACAACCCGCACATTCATCCGCAAGCCGACGGACGCCTGGTGATCGACGGAGCCGCGTCCATTCGCGAGCTGAACAAGAGTCTCGGCTGGCACCTGCCCAGCGATGGCCCGAAAACCCTGAACGGCCTGGTCACCGAGGCGCTGGAAACCATTCCCGAAAGCGCGGTGTGCCTGAAGATCGGTCGCTATCGCCTGGAAATTCTCCAGACCGAGGACAACCGTGTCACGCGGGTGCTGATCTGGCAAACCAGCTCGATGCCTGTCGTTATCTAAAACCTGACACTAATCCCTGTGTTCGCCAGGCCTCTTGTTCGATCGTTAGCCACCTTCCTATAATCGAAGCGCTTACCCAAGCCTCGCCGGCCCCGTGCTTACCCCGCACTTCGCAGCTTCCGGCCTGTCCACCAGCAAAGCCCGCAACCAACCGACGACTGTTCCCACCTTGAACAGCGACCGTGCCTCCACCCACATCCCTGGGTTCTCGACCATAATAATTCGCTCCACTGGAGCACATGACAGTCAGGGATAACCGCATGACGACCAGCACGACTTACAGCAACTCCACACCTGCGCAACCGACGAACTCCGCCACCCGCGTGGCCACTGCAAGCTTCATCGGCACCGCCATCGAGTTCTACGACTTCTATGTCTATGCCACCGCCGCCGCGCTGGTGATCGGTCCGGTGTTCTTTCCGCAGACATCCGGCACCGCCCAGATGCTTTCGGCATTTCTCACATTCGGCATCGCCTTCCTTGCACGCCCCTTGGGTTCGGCGCTTTTCGGCCACTTTGGCGACCGTATCGGGCGCAAATCGACCCTGGTCGCCTCGCTGCTGCTGATGGGCGTGTGCACCACGCTGATCGGTGTGCTGCCCGGTTACAACAGCATTGGCGCCTGGGCACCGATCCTGCTTTGCGTCCTGCGCTTCGGCCAGGGCCTGGGGCTCGGCGGTGAATGGGGTGGTGCGGCATTGCTGGCCACGGAGAACGCGCCGAAAGGCAAACGCGCGTGGTTCGGCATGTTTCCGCAACTGGGTCCTTCCATTGGCTTTCTGGCGGCCAACGGCCTGTTCCTGACATTGGCCGTGGTACTGGACGATGAACAGTTCCGCTCCTGGGGCTGGCGTATTCCGTTCCTGCTCAGCGCCGCACTGGTGATGGTCGGCCTGTACGTGCGCCTCAAGCTGCATGAAACCCCGGTGTTCGCCAACGCCGTGGCGCGCCAGGAGCGGGTGAAGATCCCGCTGTTCGAGCTGTTCGGTCAATACTGGGCCCCTGTGTTGCTGGGCGCCGGCGCGATGGTCGTGTGCTACGCGCTGTTCTATATCTCCACCGTGTTTTCCCTGAGTTACGGCGTGGCAACGCTCGGCTACAGCCGCGAAACCTTCCTCGGCCTGCTGTGCTTTGCGGTGCTGTTCATGGCGGCCGCCACCCCGCTGTCGGCCTGGGCCAGCGACCGTTACGGGCGCAAGCCGGTGCTGATCATCGGTGGCGTACTGGCGATCCTGTCCGGCTTTCTCATGGAGCCGCTGCTGACCCAGGGCTCGACCTGGAGCGTGGCATTGTTCCTGTGCATCGAACTGTTTCTGATGGGCGTGACGTTTGCGCCAATGGGTGCCCTGCTGCCAGAGCTGTTCCCCACCCACGTGCGCTATACCGGTGCCTCGGCGGCCTATAACCTGGGTGGTATCGTCGGCGCTTCGGCGGCGCCGTTTTTTGCGCAGAAACTGGTGGCGATGGGTGGTTTGGGTTATGTCGGCGGCTACGTGTCCGGCGCTGCGGTGTTGAGCCTGCTGGCGGTGTTGTGCCTGAAGGAAACACGGCATAACGATTTGAATCAGGTTGCCTGACACATTGTCATCGCGAGCAGGCTCGCTTGTATGTTTAGACTTGAAGGGGTGGGCGGGACTAAAAGCTCGATTCCGACTCTAGCCAGTACGGACCGTGGGAGACTTCTCGTTCCGCCCTTTCTACCTAAAGCGCCGATAAGGAATTCATCGGTTAATACCGACGATAGAGGCAAGCCAGCGCTACGGTAGACCCCGACAAGCACTTAAACCCTAGCTCCGAGGATTCGTCATGACAATCCTTACCTCGCCAACGGTGGTTGGTGTCGATGTGGCCAAGGCAGAAATCGTCGTTTACCGCGAAGATCTGAAAATCACTCAGTTCATCAACAACGATCGCACAGCTATTGGGCGCTGGCTCAAATCCCTGCCGGCGCAAAGCTCGATTGCCTTGGAAGCCACCAGTCTCTACCACCTGGATACCGCTGAACTGGCCCATGGCATGGGGCACCGAGTTTACGTTGTGGACCCTTATCGGGTGAGCCACTACCGCGAAAGCATTGGCCAGCGAGCAAAAACCGACCCCTGTGATGCGCGTTTGCTGGCACGTTACCTGACCAGTGAGCAGGATCGGCTTCGCATCTGGAATCCACCTCCGAAGCTCTACACCGTGTTGAAAAGCCTCCTCAACAAACGTGCAGAACTGATGAAAGCCCGGGTTAGCATCATGCTGAGCTGGTCGAGTGAGCCCCTTCTCAAAGACCTTCTGGCCCAAGAGCTGGAGCACTTCAAACAGACTGATCAGGCTATTCAGAAATTGCTGCGCAAAGCCAGCCAAGAGGCCGGGATCACCGAAAACATCAGACGTTGCCAAGCGATTGAAGGGATTGGCGAGCTCACGGCCACGGGTCTGGCAGCCACTTTTATGCGTGGTCAATTCGCCAGTGCCGATGCGTTTATTGCCTTTTTGGGAATGGACCTGAGGCCGAAGGACTCAGGAAAGAAGCACAGCCCGCGCCACTTGAGCAAAAAAGGCGATGGGGAGCTGCGGCGTCTTGCGCACAATGCAGCAATGGCGGCTTGCCGGTCTCCCGTCTGGAAACCGCTCTATGAGTCTTACTTGGCAAGAGGCCTGGCCAGAACTCAGGCTCTGGTCATCCTCGCCCGCAAGCTCTGTCGGGTGGCATTCGCCCTCATGAAAAATCAGAGCGAATACCAGCCAAATTTAAGGCTGCAGGGTTCCCCTGCAACATAGAATCTCCCACAGTGATCGCATATCCCTGTGGGAGCGAGCCTGCTCGCGAAGGGGCCCTCACTGACAACTCACCCATCACAACTTTTCCCCTGCCCATTGTCACCTCGCTCTACGCGCAAACGCTCATCCCCGCTATACTTCCCGGCTTTTCCTGAATAAATGCCAATAGGGTCCCGCCGCGCATGGATAAGACCTACCAGCCGCACGCCATTGAAACTTCCTGGTACAACACCTGGGAGTCAGAGAATTACTTCGCCCCGCAAGGCGCGGGCGAGTCCTACACCATCATGATCCCGCCGCCGAACGTCACCGGCAGCCTGCACATGGGGCATGGCTTCAACAACGCGATCATGGACGCCCTGATCCGTTTCCGCCGCATGCAGGGTCGCAACACCCTGTGGCAACCGGGCACCGACCACGCCGGTATCGCCACGCAGATGCTGGTGGAGCGTCAGCTCGAAGCCAAGGGCCAGAGCCGCCACGACCTGGGTCGCGAGAAATTCCTCGAGAAAGTCTGGGAGTGGAAGGATGAATCCGGCGGCAACATCAGCCGTCAGATCCGTCGCCTCGGCTCGTCCGTTGACTGGAGCCGCGAGCGCTTCACCATGGACGACGGCCTCTCGGAAGCCGTCAAGGAAGCCTTCGTCCGTTTGCACGAAGACGGCCTGATCTACCGCGGCAAGCGCCTGGTGAACTGGGACACCAAGCTGCACACGGCGATTTCCGACCTCGAAGTGGAAAACCACGACGAAAAAGGTTTCCTGTGGAACCTGAAATACCCGCTGGCCGACGGCGCCAAGACCGCTGAAGGCAACGATTTCCTGATCGTCGCGACCACTCGCCCGGAAACCATGCTCGGCGACTCCGCCGTGGCCGTTAACCCGAACGATGATCGCTACAAAGCCCTGATCGGCAAATTTGTCGAGCTGCCGCTGGTCGGCCGCCGCATCCCGATCATTGCCGACGATTACTGCGATCCTGAATTCGGCACCGGCTGCGTGAAAATCACCCCGGCCCACGACTTCAACGACTACGAAGTCGGCAAGCGTCACAACCTGCCGCTGCTGAACATCTTCGACAAGAACGCAACGATCCTGCCGGCTTGCCAGGTGTTCAACCTCGACGGCACGCTGAACGACACCATCGACGGCAAGATCCCGGCCGAATACGCCGGTCTCGACCGCTTCGAAGCCCGCAAGCAGATCGTGGCCGCGTTCGACGCCGCCGGCCTGCTGGTCAGCGTTGACGATCACGCCCTGAAAGTACCGAAAGGCGACCGTTCCGGCACCGTCATCGAGCCATGGCTGACCGACCAGTGGTACGTGTCCACCAAGCCTTTGGCCGAGCCTGCGATTGCAGCCGTTGAAGACGGCCGTATCCAGTTCGTGCCAAAACAGTACGAAAACATGTACTTCTCGTGGATGCGCGACATCCAGGATTGGTGCATCAGCCGTCAGCTGTGGTGGGGCCACCGGATTCCGGCCTGGTACGACGAGTCGGGCAAGGTCTACGTCGGTCGCGACGAAGCCGAAGTGCGGGCCAAGCACAACATCGGCCCGGACATCGCGCTGCAGCAGGACAACGACGTTCTCGACACCTGGTTCAGCTCGGGCCTGTGGACGTTCTCCACCCTCGGCTGGCCGGAAAAAACCGAATTCCTGAAGAAATTCCACTCCACCGACGTACTGGTGACCGGCTTCGACATCATTTTCTTCTGGGTTGCCCGGATGATCATGCTCACCATGCATTTGGTGAAAAACGAAGATGGCACGCCGCAGGTTCCATTCAAGACGGTGTACGTGCATGGTCTGGTGCGTGACGGCCAGGGCCAGAAGATGTCCAAGTCCAAGGGCAACGTCCTGGACCCGCTGGACATCATCGACGGCATCGAGCTGGAAGAGCTGGTACAGAAGCGTACTTCCGGCCTGATGCAGCCGAAACTGGCGAAGAAGATCGAGAAGCAGACCCGCGACGAGTTCGCCGAAGGCATCGCCAGCTACGGCACCGACGCCCTGCGCTTCACCTTCTGTTCGCTGGCGTCCACCGGTCGTGACATCAAGTTCGACATGGGCCGCGTCGAAGGCTATCGCAACTTCTGCAACAAGATCTGGAACGCGGCGCGCTACGTGCTGGACAAGGGCGAAGACTGCGGCCAGAACGGCGAAGCCTACGAGCTGTCCCTGGCTGATCGCTGGATCATTTCGCAACTACAACGCACCGAAGCCGAAGTGACCCGCCAGCTCGACCAGTTCCGTTTCGACCTGGCTGCGCAAGCCTTGTACGAGTTCATCTGGAACCAGTATTGCGACTGGTACCTGGAGCTGTCCAAGCCTGTGCTGTGGGACGAAAACGCACCGGTCGAACGCCAGCGCGGCACCCGTCGCACCCTGGTGCGCGTACTGGAAGTCGCCCTGCGTCTGGCGCACCCGTTCATGCCGTTCATCACCGAAGAAATCTGGCAGCGCATCGCGCCGCTGGCCGGTATCGAAGGCAAGACGATCATGCTGCAACCTTGGCCTGTGGCCAACGAAGCACGCATCGATCAGGCCGCCGAAGATGACATCGAATGGCTCAAGGGCCTGATGCTCGGCACCCGTAACATCCGTGGCGAAATGAACATCGGCCCGGGCAAACCGCTGCCGTTGTTCCTGAAGAACGTCAGCGCCGAAGATCAGCGTCGCCTGACCGAGAATGAAGCCCTGCTGAAGAAGCTGGCGCGCCTGGAATCGATCACCGTGCTGGCGGCTGGCGAAGAAGCACCGCTGTCCGCCACCGCACTGGTCGGCGAGATGGAAGTGCTGGTGCCGATGGCTGGCTTGATCGACAAAGGTGCGGAACTGGCGCGTCTGGACAAGGAAATCCAGCGTCTGCAAGGTGAAGTGCAACGTGTCGGTGGCAAGCTGTCCAACGCCGGGTTCGTTGACAAGGCCCCGGCCGAAGTCATCGACAAGGAACGCGCCAAACTGGCCGAGGCCGAACAGGCCCTGGGCAAGCTGGCCGAGCAGCATGCGCGGATTGCCAGCTTGTAAGGGCAAATCGCACTGAAAGAGGGAGGCCCATGCGGCCTCCCTTTTTTATTCCAGAACTCCAACATCCCCTGTAGGAGTGAGCCTGCTCGCGATTGCGGTATGCCAGTCGCCATCGCCATTCACTGACCCACCGCTATCGCGAGCAGGCTCGCTCCCACATTTGATCGGTGTTGCACCACAGATGTGGGACAATGCCCGCCACTTTCAGCCATACCCGAATCGACCTCTGCCATGACCGCCCCCCGCCCCCCAAGCCAGCGCGCAAAAAGCCTGCCCCGAAGACCCCGGCAACGGCCGTCGCCCCGAAGGAAAAGGCCAGCCTGCACCCGCGCAATCGCCATCAGGGTCGCTACGACTTTCCGGCGCTGATCAAAAGCTCCCCGGAACTGAAGAAGTTCGTGATCATCAACCCGTATGGCAAGGAAAGCATCGACTTCGCCAGTCCGGAAGCCGTGCGGGTGTTCAACCGGGCGTTGCTCAAGTCGTTCTATGGCATCGCTCACTGGGATATTCCGGCCGACTACCTGTGCCCCCCGGTGCCAGGCCGTGCCGATTACGTGCACTTCCTCGCCGACCTGCTGGCCAGTGGCAATGACGGCGCGATCCCTCGTGGCGCCGCCGTGAAGGTGCTGGATATCGGCATGGGTGCCAACTGCGTGTATCCGCTGATCGGCTACAGCGACTATCGCTGGCAGTTCCTTGGTTCCGATATCGATGCAACCGCTATTGCCGCGGCGAAGGCGATCATTCAGTCCAACGGCCTGAACAAAGCGATCCAGGTACGCCAGCAGAGCAACCCCAAGCAGATCCTCACAGGCCTGCTGGAGAGCGCAGAGCGATTCGACCTGACCATGTGCAACCCGCCATTCCACGCCTCGCTGGACGAGGCCACGCGGGGCAGCACGCGCAAATGGCGAGCCCTGGGCAAGGCCGATCCGAAACGCAAGCTGCCGGTGCTGAACTTTGGCGGCCAAGCGGCGGAATTGTGGTGTGAGGGCGGGGAAGTGCGTTTCGTCACGCAACTGATCAGCGAGAGTGTGCAAGTCGGGCAGCAGGTGTTGTGGTTCAGCACGCTGGTGTCGAAGGCGTCGAACCTGCCGGTGATCCAGACCGCTCTGAACAAGGCCGGCGCGCTGGACAGTCAGGTGGTGGAAATGGGTCAGGGACAGAAGCAGAGCCGCTTCGTCGCCTGGACCTTCCAGACCAAAGCACAGCAACAGGCCTGGCGTCAGGCACGATGGTCGAAGCCTGCAACCGAGTAAGAAGTCAAACGCACAAAAAAGCCGTGCCGGGATGACTCCTGTACACGGCTTTTTTAACAAGCCTTAACGGCTAACATTGACACTCGGATCTGTAATCACAAAGTGCCTGGCCTTTGCGGGTAACTTCAAGAACAGGAAAGTTCAGACATCTCCGCTTCAGCGCTTTGTTGCACGAACAATCTCTTTGAAAGCACAGGCACGCGCTTCCTTGCTATCGCAGTAATACTGACCAAGCCATTCTCCCCATGGCCCATTAGTGTCAATCGTTACGATAGTTCCTTCTCGTTTGTATCTCATATCCAGCTCGCCTCCATGTTGCAGCTTGTAACCACAACGCAGTATTTCACCGGCAACAGCGCCGCCTTTGGCCGCCATGCGAGGTGCGAATATAGCCAGCTCGAACTGACCTGCCGGACCACGCCCGGTTTGCGAAACACCGTACCATTCCCCGTCTCCACTTGCCGTCGGGGCTTTATAGGTACCAGTCGCCAGCTCCTTGATGTCAGAAGGGCTTGGGCAGTACTCGGTAACACTTGCCAATACCTGGCCGGACACCAGAAACGATACGCACATCGACAACAGTTTAACTTTCATGAAAACGTCCCTGTAACAAGCAACTGAAATTTGGTTTTGGCTTTTACGCAATGCCAAGCGCTGCGCCTTATTGATACTACCGACCCAAGGCGCACACTCAACTATCAGTTCTGTAGGAGCGTTCGTTATATACAGAGAGAAAAGTATTATTCCGCACCAACGGCTATCCCTGTCAGGCGCGCGGGTAACGACTACTTTGAAACAAATGGGTTATTCCAACAATTTACCTTGCGAAAACCGTTACAACGCGCACAAAAAAACCGTGCCCGGATCGCTCCGGTGCACGGTTTTTTTTAACAAGTCTTACTTGTTGACAGCGTCGGTCAGGCCTTTGGCCACAACCAGCTTGATCACTTTCTTGGCAGCGATTTCGATGGCAGCGCCAGTCGAAGGGTTACGGCCAGTACGGGCAGGGCGCTCAGTCACTTTCAGCTTGCCGATACCTGGCAGAGTGATTTCGCCGCCGTTTTCCAGCTGATCGGCAACGATTTGGCCCAGTTGGTCCAGAGCGTTACGCGCGGTGGTTTTCGGCGCGTCGATAGCTTCAGCGATGTCGGCGATCAGTTGGTCTTTAGTAAGAGCCATTTAGTGTTCCTTCCCTATCAAATTCATATGGATTGCAGAGTGCAATGTCAGCCATCGAGCCCGATCTTCTGGATCTGGCACCCTCGGCCAAATAACCTCGGGATCGGGGTTATAGATACCGAAATCAGGGTTTGGTTCGACCTGACAAATGCTGACTGCACGCTTAACGCAGTGACTTCGCGCAAGACCGGGCAAAGCTAGCACACAGGCGTGGAAATATCCGCCTCTAGCTACCCATTTGGTCAGCTTTATTGCGCTAAAACAGGAAAAAAACGCATAAGCGCCGTCGGTCGCCCGGCATTTGCCCTTCGCACCGCGCCAAAACCAGCGGTTGCGGTACACTGAGCGCTTTTTCGGGGGAGCACGCCCTCCTCTCTTCATTCAGCCGAGAAGCCCATGCCGATCCGTCATTGCATCGTCCACCTGATCGACAAAAAACCCGACGGCACACCCGCAGTTCTCCACGCCCGTGACTCTGAACTGACCGAGTCCGTGGCCATCGAGAACATGCTCGCCGACCTCAATGAAAGCTATAACGCCAAACAGGGTAAAGCCTGGGGCCTGTTCCACCCGGAATCCGGCGCGTTCCCGTTCAGCGGCTGGCTGAAGGAATACCTCGATGGCGGTCAGGATTTCACTGCGTTCAGCCGCGTAGCGGTCGAGCATCTGCAAAAACTGATGGAAGAGTCGAACCTGTCAGTCGGCGGCCACGTGCTGTTCGCACACTATCAGCAAGGCATGACCGACTACCTGGCCATCGCCCTGCTGCACCACAGCGAAGGTGTGGCGGTGACCGATGAACTGGACGTGACCCCGTCCCGTCACCTGGACCTGGGCCAATTGCACCTGGCGGCGCGGATCAACGTTTCCGAATGGCAGAACAATAAACAGTCCAAGCAGTACATTTCGTTTATCAAAGGCAAGAACGGCAAAAAGGTTTCAGAGTATTTCCGTGACTTCATTGGCTGTCAGGAAGGCGTCGACGGCCCCGGTGAAACCCGCACCCTGCTCAAGGCCTTCAGTGATTTCGTCGAAAGCGAAGACCTGCCGGAAGACGACGCCCGCGAGAAGACCAAGACCCTGGTGGATTACGCCAGCAGCCAGGCCAAGCTCGGAGAGCCAATGGGCCTGGAAGAGCTGTCGGGGCTGATCGACGAAGAACGCCCCAAGGCCTTCTACGATCACATCCGCAACAAGGATTACGGCCTCTCGCCGGAAATCCCGGCCGATAAACGCACTCTGAACCAGTTCCGCCGATTCACCGGACGCGCCGAGGGCCTGTCGATCAGTTTCGAAGCACACCTGTTGGGCTCGAAGATCGAGTACGACGAAGAAGCCGGTACGCTGATCATCAAGGGCCTGCCCACTTCGCTCACCGATCAGCTGAAGCGTCGCAACTGATGCTCGGCGGCGTACTGAAAAAATTCCTGCTGATCCTGCTGGTGGTCGTGGCTTACCAGAACTGGGGCAAGATCGAGCGGGTCTTCAACCCTTCGCAAGTCGTGCCCGCACAGACGCAAGCGCAGGCCAACGTCGTGCTCTACGCCACCGAATGGTGTGGTTACTGCAAGCTGACCCGGCGTTTTCTCGATCAGAAAGGCATTCCGTACAAGGCATTCGATATCGAGAAAGACGCCGTCGCGCGCAAGGACTATCAGGCGCTGGGCGGTGGCGGCATTCCAATTATCGATGTGAACGGAACACTGATTCGCGGGTATGACCCGGATGCGATCCTTGCTGCCTTGAAGTAACCCCTACAAAGGATCATCAGACAGCTTCGATCCGGAAACCAAGCCGCGGGAAGTGCACATGCACCACACCGCCACGCTCGTCCTCGCGCCGTACAATCAGCTCTTCGCGGCCGGCAAACAGTAGTTCCCCCGCCACCGGATCAACGCCGTAGTCCGTGGCCGCGATGACCACCTGTTGACCCGCCGTGAACCCATTGGGATCGACGAACTGCTCATCCGGCAATGCAGCTGGCGTGGACGCACGCGCCACTGCCAGAGCCTCCTCGGACGTCATCTCGCTGGATGCACCGTGACCGAAGCCCAGCACTCGCGCATGCCACGCACTGACCGCCGGATACGCATCGACCAGCGGCGCAGTGACCGGCGTGGCCTTGAGAAACCAGAGGCAATGAGCCAGGGCAAAGTCGGCAATCGACGGCTCACCGAACAGGAAATCACCCTCTTCGCGCTGCAACTGTAACTCCAGCCGCGACATGATTGTTGGCCACTGATGTTTGGCCTGCTCGACGGCCAATTTGGTCGCACTCCCACCACTGAACAACCCGGCGCGATCGGATATAAACGCCTTGATCGCTTCCGGCGACAAATTGCCAAAGCGCACCGTTATCGATTCCGGCTGGAACACCAGGCTGACCGCGTGCTGGAACACCACAGAGTCGGCCCAGGCTGCAAACGTCGCGGTGATCATTTCCTGACCTTCCGGAAAAAATGCCGGCAAGGTTTTTTCCTGCTCCAGTCGCCGGGCAATCAATGCCGTATCGCAATAAATATCCGCACCGACCTGTAACACAGGGGTCTTGCGGTAGCCACCGGTCAACGCCGTGAGATCCGGCTTGGGCATCACTGGCGAGATATTCACCGAACGCCAGGACAAGCCCTTGAAGCCCAGCAGCAGGCGGGCCTTCTCGGCAAAGGGGGACGTCGGGTAATGATGCAGAATCAACTCGGACATGCTCGGCTCCGCCGCAGGGATCATGAATTCGCAGCTTAGCGCGCAATCACCTGGCAGCCTACAGATCCACCTGATGGGAACCGATCAGTCAGAGTGATAAGTCAGGGGCGGCGCTCGCTACGCTCGCCACCAGGCATTCCTTTGCGCTCTTCTTGAGCTTTTTGATCAGCCGTTCCTGACGCAACGCATCGCTTTTGTCGCGACAGCGTTCGGTGTAGACCAGGGCCATGGCAGGGCTGGAAAGAAAGAATCGTGCGCCCTTGCCGCTTTGATGCTTGGCGAAGCGGCGCACGGGATCATCGCTGATCCCGCAATAGAGCGAACCGTTGGCCGCGCGAACGAGGTAGACGAACCAGGTTTTGTTCGCGGGGGTTTCGGCGTCGACAGGGCTTTCGCTGAGGGTGATCACGTAGCATTCAGGGTTTGCAGGAAAACAAGCTGCGATCTTATCAGCGACTGGCCTGGAATGCCTTCAGGCCCTTCAATGCCTGCGTGCGGACAGCGGTTCTAACCAGCGGCGTCCAGCCCAGCAGCAAGCCCTTGAAACCCAGGGCCTGACGCGACCAGGCCCACAGATCGAAACTGTCGTGGTGCTCGCAAATCTTGCCGTCACGGAAGACAAAGCGCGCCTGTATATCGTTGACCACGATATTGCCGGTCTGGCTGAACAGATAGGTCGCGACCCAATGGGCACTACCGCTGCGCTCGTCGGCGCGAACTTGATCGAAGGTCAGGGAAAAGTCCTTGGCCCGAGTGGTCAGCATGCGCCACATGTCACCGGCATCGCGACCACGAAGCTCGCCGAACGCAGGGTCACTGAACACCACATCATCGGTGTAGCAAGCGGCCATGGCTTCGGGATCCAGGCGCTGGAACGCCTGGTAGAAACGGGTGATCAAGGTGCTATGGGCTTCGCTCATTTGCGGGCTCCCCTGGATAGGCATAGTGGCTTCGAAAGATTGCCTGCACGATAGTCTGCAAACGTATCGAACACTATCGCCATTCATGACGAAAATAACGCGATGACTATTCACGTCATTTCAGTGCGACATTCCGCTGTCCCGGGCGTAGGAAAAAAGATCGACGTCCGTGGAAATACCCAGCCGGTGCATGGCCATGCTCTTTTGTTTGCTGATGGTCGACACGCTTCGGTTGAATTGAATGGCGATTTCGCTGACGGTCATGCCACTGGCGAGCATTCGAACCACTTCGTGTTCCTTGGCTGACAGTGGCGATTCGTGCAACTGATCGCGGGTATTGGCCAACAGCATGTGCAGGGACTCGCTGAGGTAGTGGCGCCCTTCCCGCACCGCATTGATTGCCAGGGGCAGCTCAGTCGCTGATGCGGTTTTGGCCACGATAGCCATCACCCCTTTAGCCAGCGCAGCCCTCGCCGTCGCCACACTGGTAAACATCGTCACCAGAATGATCGGCAACGCCGGATGATGGCGTTGAATCGTACTCAACATTGTCAAACCATCGGCCTGCTGCCCTCCCGGCATGGAGAAGTCAGTGATCAACAGGTCGCAGGACGTGCTTGAAAGCAGATTCATCAGGCTGTCGGCACTGTCGGCCTCGCCGACGATCACGCATCGCCGACTGGCGTTGACGAGTATGCGCAGCCCGACACGAACGACGGAATGGTCGTCAGCAATAATGACTCGCATTGTGGGATACCTCCTGCTTGTGGCGCTAAGGCGCGGAAAATAGCGCCGTTCTTACCCCTTCCACAACGCCCCGAAACAGCCTCTTACGTCGCATCCTCAATGTATTCAATGGGCTAACTCTTTGCCCATCTGACAAATAGATAATCCCTACATTGCAGTGCGATAAAGACTACGCCGGAGGACTACAACCAAAGGACTCCCCCGTTAGAAAACCTATGTAGTCCGCAACACTCTTTCATACACGCCCTCTCTCTTTTCGTATTAGTTGCATTCCTCCCGCCTTACCTGCTCGCTAAGTTGTGGCCTGCCAAACAGTCCGTCGTATCCGTACAGAGCTGCGCTCGCTCAGTGCCTGACTATCGAATACATGAACACGACACCGATGCCCCTGCGCACTGCATTCCTGCTCACGGAATCCTTGCGTTGCCTGTATCGCGAGCCACTCCAACGGTCTTTTATCCGGGAATTTCCATGAGAGACATCAAGACAATATTATTGAAACAGGGGCGCCGATTGCCCCCTACGGTTATCGGTGCATGCGCTCTGTTTTTGGCCACACAGGTCCAAGCCGACGGCATGGTGCCCGATACGTCCGTGGTCATCGTCAATGAAGCCAACGGGGAAACCGCTGTATCCGTGACCAACACAGACGCCAACCTGGCACTGCTACACGTCACCATTGAAGACATTCCCGAAGACACCGAGCCATTGGTGTTCGTGACGCCCCCCTTGGCACGTGTTGAAACCTCCGGGACACAGCTGGTGCGCTTTATCCTGCAATCAGAAAAGCCCCTGCTCACCCAGCGTTTGAAGCGGGTGATTTTTGAAGGCATCCCCCAAGGCAAATCTGCTCCCGCGGCCGGGCATGCCCGTGTGGGTGTGACGGTGCGCCAGAATTTGCCTGTCATCCTTCACCCCGCAGGCCTGGCGCCGAACCGCACACCATGGACCGACCTGAAATGGTCGCTGCAGGATGGTCAACTGAGCGTACGCAATGAAACACCCTATGTCGTACGCCTGGCTCAGGAAGTACAACTGCTGCCTTCCGGGAGCGGCGCCACGCTGCCGCGAACCTACGTGCTGCCCGGTGATCGCATCAGCGTCCCTGTCCCCATAAAGGCTGCCTCCCAGGTTCGAATTCATCCCGCGACCGTCTATGGCTTTGCCGTGCCGCCCTATGACGCGCAACTCACCCCCTAGAACCGACACTAACGATAGCGCCGTGCAGGGAAAAGCAGGCATCGACATTTCAATTTGACGGCCTGTTTTGCCGTCGCCAAATGCGTGACGCAAGCCGTGGCGGATCAAGCCGGCGGCCAGGCATAACCCAAGTGAACCTCATGAACACCGTATTGAAATACCGTGATGGCGAAGCCATGCCTGCGATTCGGCCGGCCAGCATGCCCCCACACCTGTCGCGAGTCCGGACCGGCATGGTGTTGCTGCTGAGCAACGTGCTGATAGGCCTCGAAGCCAATGCTGAAGACCTCAATGCTGCTTCGCTGCTGACTTCGTTTGACCAGAACATGCTGAGCCAACGCGGTATCGACCCCAATCTCGCAACCCTGCTGCTGGCAGCTCCGAGCTTCACCGCTGGCCGACATCCGATCACCCTCACAGTCAATGGCCTGCGTCGTGGCAGGGTGGACGTCACGTTCGACCAGGAAGGCAACTTGTGCGCTGACCGCACCCTGCTTGACGCGGCAAACCTGAGCGTGCCCCCAACTCCGGCCAACGGCAAAGGCTGTTTCGATTTACTCGCCACCTGGCCGCAAGCCGAAATCAAACAGGACCCGGCCAACCTCGGCCTGTCATTGATAGTGCCCACCCAGGCGATACGTCCTGCGGTCCGGGATATCTCTGGTTACCAGACCGGAGGTATCGCCGGCTTGCTCAACTACGACGTCAATAGCCTTCACAGCCAATACGGCAGTCAATCGAACCGCTACCTCTCCGCCAACACCGAAGTCGGTTTCAATGCCGGCGACTGGATTGTGCGCAGTCGTCAGGTACAAACCTGGCAGAACGATGTATCCAGCACCACTCACCTGGCGGCTTACGCCCAGCGCACCTTTGCCAGCCATGAGACGGTGCTCCAGGCGGGTCAGATCAATCTCTACAACCCGGTACTGGCTGGCGCGCAGATCACCGGTGTGCAGGTCATGACCGAGCAGGCGCTCCAGGTCGAAGGCCAAAGCAATCCGATCGAAGGGATCGCACATAGCCAGGCTCAGGTTGAAATTCGCCAGAACGGTTCGCTGATCCACTCGACAGTGGTGCCGGCAGGACCGTTTTCCCTTGGCAACGTACGCCGGCTCGACAGTCGCTCCGATGTTGAAGTCACCGTAAAGGAGGCGGATGGCAGCGAGCAACGCTTCACGGTCCCCGTCGCCATGCTCGGCGTTGGTCTGCCGGCTCCCGGCTTTTCGTTGGCCGCTGGCCAGGTACGTAGTCTCGGCGCGGCACAGAGCGGCGAGCCCTGGGTGATCAGCGGTGGCTGGAGCGGTGCACTCAAGCCGAATGTCCTGCTCAGCACCGGCGCCACGGGCGCCGCCGACTACCGTGGCGCGGGCGCAGGCCTGAGTGTGTTGCCAGGGCCCGACACACAGATCCAGACCACCCTGCAAGCGACCGACACCAGCACCCACCAAGCCGACAGAGGGCTTCAGGCCGACCTGAACATTTCACAACGATTGAGTGAACAGTGGTCGATCAATGCCGGAACTGCGTACCGGACCTTCGGCTATCGCGAACTGTCGGAGGCCGTGTTCGATACTCAAGCGGAGCGCGGCCAGTCGCGCTACCGCGATCAGCAGAGCCTGTCGCTGGCCTGGTCACACCCAGGGCTTGGCGCGTTCAGCAGCGGCTTCAATCGCTCAACGACATTCGACGGCCAGAACAGCAGCCGCGCCCTGGCGTCCTGGGGCACCCGGATCGGCGATGTGTCGGTGTCGGCCACGGCGCAATGGCAAGTCAGCGGCACCCAACGCAGCGACGACAGCGTTTACCTGAGTTTCAGTATTCCACTGGGTGAAAGCCGTCGGGCGCGCACTTGGGTACGCAGTTCCGCTGGCGAATACCGCAGCGGTGTCGGCTTGAACGAACAGATCAACGACCAGCTGAGTTACCGGGTCGGTGTTGAGCACGACACACGAGACAAACAGGTGCAGTCCTCGGCAGGGGTTTCCCTGCTGCCGCGCTACAGCCAATTGGACCTGAGCTACACCCGCTCCGATGCCGAACACTCCAGTTACCAGATTGGCGCACGCGGCGGCGCTGTGCTGCACGGAGACGGCTTGACGCTATCGCCGTACCCCGTGCGAGACACCTTCGCGCTGCTCTCGGTAGGTGATGCAAGCGCCATCAAAGTCTCGACCCCCAGCGGTCCGGTCTGGACCGATTGGCAAGGTCACGCCGTGGTTCCTCACGTGAACGCCTATGGTCGCAGCCGGGTAGAAGTCGACACCCGCTCGCTGCCACGCAACCTCGATATCAACAACGGACTGGCCGTGGTTTCCGCCGGGCGCGGGGCCGTCGACAAGGTCGAATTCGGTGTCACGTTGACCCGTCGTGCCTTGCTCAAAGTCACCACCGACAACGGTGCTCCCCTGCCCCGTGGCGCGACGGTAAGCACTGCAAACGGTGAGTTCGTCACGCTCGCTCAAGAAGGTGGGTTGGTGTTTCTGCCCAACGCCCTGGACACCCGCGACCTGTGGATAACCGCACCGGGGCTGGAGCGCTGCGAGCTGCGTTTCGAACTGCCGGCCAAGGCCAATGCCCAGGTGTATTACGAGACCGCCGCCGCCCAGTGCCGGACTCTTTAAGGATGACCCTATGAAGCTGCCCCACCCTTTGCTGTTAACACTCGTCACGCTGATGTTGAGCGGACTTGCGCCTCAGGCCTGGGCGCTCACCAATGAATGCCAGCTCACCCTGAGTCAGCCGGTGCTCGATTACGGCTTGATCAATCGGACAATACGCGGCAATACCCCCGCAGAGCGAACCCTGGGCGAGCGCCACCTGAGTCTGAACCTGAACTGCCCACACCCCACTGACATGACCCTGTTCTACCGCGCCATGGCTGCGACCGCCGAGCGCTTTCGCTTTGCCGAACACGGCAGCTATGCGGTGCGCCTGGGTGACGCCGTACTCGATGGTCAACCGGTGGACCTGGGACTGATTTCCGCCGTCGGCCAGGTACCCGAAGAGGCCGCTTCGAGCCTGCTTTGGCGACCGCAGCAGGCGATCGTTCCGGTTCGGGGCGGCGTGGCCGTGCAAGGTCAAAGTCTTTCGGCACAACTGGAACTGACAGCCTGGGCACCGGAAAAAACGTTGCAGGTACGTGACGCCGTTGTCTGGGAAACCACCGGTCTGTTCGACGCAGTCGCTACGGGCCGCTCCAGGGAGATAACCCTGCGCGCCAGTTTCGCGCCCGCCGCGTGCAAGGTGGAACTGTCCAATGGCGGCCTGGTGGATTTCGGTCGGTTATCGATAAACGACCTCAACCCCGACAAAGGCACCCGATTGCCTTCCAAGGATTTGACCTTGCGGGTTGGCTGTGACGCCCCGACGCAATTTGCCCTGGTCATGCATGACAACCGCGCCGGCACCGCGACGGTCAACAGCGAGATTTACTACGGGCTGGGTCTGGATAACCGCAGCAACAAGATTGGCCTGTACTCACTGAATGTCGACCCCTCCAATGCCAGTGCGGACAGCTTTACCCGCGTGTATCGAACCGACTCCACCACCCAGGGCGTGGCTTGGAGCAGCTCCAGTTCGAACCCCATACCAATCGCCCGGAAAAGCTACCTGGGCTTTACCGACAGCGCCGCCAGCACCGCAGGGCCGGCCTCGATCCAGAACCTCACGACCATGGTTACGGTCGATGCGGTCATTGCTCCCACCACGAGCCTGGACCTGAGCAGCGCCGTTCACCTCGATGGCTCGGCGACGATCGAATTGCTTTACCCGTAACACCCACCCTGCCTTGTTGAACTCGAGGTGCAATCACGCACCCCGGGGCATTCAAGGTCAACAACAGTAGCAAGGAGTTTCACCCATGAAAAAGTACTTCGCAGCACTCACCACAACGGCGCTGATCAGCGCCGCTCCTTTTGCGCTCGCAGCGTCGAGCACTGATCTGACGGTCAAGGGCCTCATCACGCCAGTCGCTTGCACGCCGAGCTTCTCCGGCGGCGGTGTCATTGATCTGGGCAAGACCTCGTCAGGAGACCTTGATCAAACCAAAAACACACTGATCGGCACTAACCCACTTCAATTGACTGTGAACTGCGATGCAAAAACGAAGTTTGCAGTGAATCCAATTGACAATAAAGCCGGCACATCAATTGGTGATTGGTTTGGCCTGGGTCTGACCGATAAGCAAGAAAAGTTGGGCTACTTTTACCCCAAAGTCATGCAAGTCAAAGACGAGGCAACTGTGCTGGATGCAATCAAATCAAATGACGGCGGATCAACCTGGGTGAAAGCTGCCGATGCTCAAGCGGGATATCTCTTGTCCGTTGCCACTGTTGGTGGCACCGCACCGATTGATGCACAAGCTGTCACCTTTGATTTTAACGTCGAGACCTGGATCGCCAAAGCCGAGTCGCTGACCCTGACCGACGAAGTCACCATTGATGGCTCCGCGACGTTCGAAGTGAAATACCTCTAAGGACCAAGGCGCTGAACCGTTCGATGTCCGTATGAACGGGCGGTTCAGCACCCGTACCTTCTTCTGAAAAAGGAATTTACCGATGAAGCGTATCCCTATAGCCCTGAGCGCAACGCTGTTGATGAGCACGACGACTTACACCATGGCAGCGTCTACCGCTGATCTGGCTGTCAACGGCACCATCACCCCGATCGCCTGCACCCCGACTTTTTCCAGCAACGGCATTGTCGACTACGGAAAAATCTCTCGGCAGGACCTGAACGTCGACAAACGGACGCAACTGCGTGACGAATCCCTGATCCTCAACATCAGTTGCACCGCACCTGCCCGTTTCGCCTTGATCATGCGGGACAACCGGGAAGGTTCGGCCATCACCAACAGTGAGATCTATTACGGCCTGGAGTACGACCGCAGCGGCAACAGGATCGGCCTGTATTCACTGCACTTCGATCCCGCCAGTACCGTGGTGGACGCTCTGCCTCAAGTGTACCGAACCGATTCCACCACTCAGGGGCGGGCATGGAGTACATCCAGTTCGAGCCCCATACCGATTGGCGCCCAAAGCTATCTGGGCTTCACCGATGTGGCGGGCAGCACCGCAGGTCCTGTCGCAATTCAGAACCTGAGCAGTCGGGTCACGCTCGTCACGGTCATTGCCCCCACCTCAACCCTGGACTTGAGTGACGATGCAACACTCGACGGCTCCGCGACCCTGGAGGTTCTCTACTTATAGGCGTGCGCCGCGATCAGATTTTCTCACTGCCGACCTGCACATACAGCGCCCGCCCGGCACCGAGGCCGGCGACGATCGCACCCAGGCCGATCACGCCGAAGATCCAGCCCACAGCCGTCCAGCCGCCGGTCCAGTCATGCACGATGCCAACCGCAAACGGCCCCATGGACGCCAGGGTGTAACCGAAGCCCTGGGCCATGCCCGACAGGTTCGCCGCGACGTGGGAGTCCCGCGAGCGCAGCACAATCAGCGTCAATGCCAGGCTGAACGTGGCGCCCTGCCCCAGCCCCAGCACAATTGCCCAGCCCCACAAGCCTTCGATCGGCGCATACAGGCAACCGAACAAGCCGCCGAGGGTCAGCACCATCACGATCACGATCGCCAGCCGCTGGTCCTTGCCACGGGTCGCCAGCCAGGGTGCCGCGAGCGAGCTGACCAATTGCACGATCACCGAGCCCGACAGCACCAGCCCGGCCTGGGTCGGGGTCAGGCCGCGCCCGATCAGAATCGATGGCAACCAGCCGAACACGATGTAGGCCAGGGACGATTGCAGGCCCATGTACAAGGTCACTTGCCAGGCCAGCGGGTCACGCAGCAAGCCGCGAACGCGATAGGCGACGTTGTGCGCGCCGTGCTTCTGGCCGACTTGCGGCAGCCAGAACACTGCCGCCGCCAACGCAGGGATAACCCAAAAACCAAGGCCCAGCGCCCAGCTCTTGTCGAAATGCTCACTGAGGGGCACGGTCGCACCCGCCGCCATCGCTGCGCCCAGGCACAGGGCCATGGTGTAGACGCCGGTCATGGTCCCGGCCTGTTTCGGGAAATCGCGCTTGACGATGCCTGGCAGCAGCACACCGATCACGCCGATACTGGCACCGGCGAGCACACTTCCGGCAAACAGGCCGATCTCACCGAACGAACTGCGCAGGATGATCCCGCCAGCCAGGGTCAGAAGAATGCCCAGCACTACCCGCTCGGCTCCGAAGCGGCGCGCCAGCACCGGCGCCAACGGCGCAAACAGGCCAAGGCAAAGCACCGGCAACGTGGTCAGCAATCCCGCCGTGGACGCCGACAAGCCGAGGGACTTCGAGACCTCGCTGAGCATCGGCGCCATGCTCGACAGCGCCGGGCGCAGGTTCAGTGCCACCAGAATCAGGCCCAGCAGCAACAGCCACGGCCGGCGCAGAACCGGGTGAGCTTGCTGGACCTGCTCGTCATCGGCCTCGGCGTCGATCAGCAGCTCGTCCAGCTCTGCCGAACGTTTTTGCGCTGTGGATAAATCACCGCGGTGCATGGACTTCTCGGTTTCAAGGTTCATTGATCAACTGCCTCGACAGGGCTTTGGCCCGCTCCGGGTCGCGCTGTTCGACGGCATCGAGCAACTCGATGTGCAGGTCGAACACTTCCTGGCGGCGCGGGACGATGCTCAGGGTCTGGCGCAATTGCGCGCCGATGATGCTGGAGAAATAGCGATACAACTCGCTGAGGGTCGGGTTGTGCGCGGCGTCCACCAAACGACGGTGGAACACCAGATCGCAGGCGATGTAGGTATCGAGATCGCCGTGGTAGTGACTACCGCTGACACCCAGCGCCTCGCGCAAAGCCACCAGGTCTTCATCGGTGCGGCGCATGGCTGCCAGGCCGATCGCCTCGACTTCAAGGATATGCCGGGTTTCCCGGGCCTGCTCAAGAGAGCAGCGCGACAGTGCCTTCAAGGTATCGAGCGGATCGACCACCGCCCGCAGGTAACTGCCGTCGCCCTGGCGGATCTCGATCAACCCGGAAAACGCCAACACCCGCATGGCTTCGCGCACGGTGTTGCGGCTGATGCCCAGCTCGGCGGACAACTCAGGCTCGGTGGGCAGACGCTGGCCCACGACCCAAACGCCCTGGTTGATCCGCAGGCGCAACTGGTCCAGGGCCTGATCGACCAGGGATCGTTTTACCAATGGAGAGATTTCTGACATGGAATTCGCCCTCTCATCCAATCATAGGATGAATTTTCTGACATGTTAGTCAGCTTCACCCAAGAGAGCAACTGATCCCTGTAGGAGCGAGCCTGCTCGCGATGGACGTCAACGATAACGCTGTTCGGCAGGTACCCCGCGGTGCTCTCAAGCCCATCGCGAGCAGGCTCGCTCCTACAGGGGGTATGTTTTTTGCGGGCAAAAATAAACCCGGAACATGTCCGGGTTTATTTCATTGCCTGGGGTCGATCAATGCAGGATCTGGCTCAGGAACAGCTTGGTGCGCTCGTTTTGCGGTTTATCGAAGAAGTCGTTCGGCGCGGCCTGTTCGACGATTTCACCCTTGTCCATGAAGATCACGCGGTTGGCCACGGTGCGGGCAAAGCCCATTTCGTGGGTTACGCAAAGCATGGTCATGCCGTCTTCGGCCAGGCCGATCATGGTGTCCAGCACCTCTTTCACCATCTCCGGGTCGAGTGCCGAGGTCGGCTCGTCGAACAGCATGATTTTCGGCTTCATGCACAGCGCGCGGGCAATCGCCACACGCTGTTGCTGACCACCGGACAGTTGCCCCGGGTATTTATGCGCCTGCTCCGGAATGCGTACGCGTTCCAGGTAGTGCATGGCAATTTCCTCGGCCTTGCGCTTGGGCATCTTGCGCACCCACATCGGCGCCAGGGTGCAGTTTTGCAAAATGGTCAGGTGCGGGAACAGGTTGAAGTGCTGGAACACCATGCCGACTTCACGGCGGATCGCTTCGATCTGCTTGAGGTCGTTGGTCAGCTCCGTGCCATCGACCACGATGCGGCCCTGCTGGTGTTCTTCCAGACGGTTGAGGCAGCGGATGGTGGTGGACTTGCCCGAACCCGACGGCCCGCACAGAACGATACGTTCGCCCTGCTTGACGTTCAGATTGATATCTTTCAACACGTGGAACTGGCCGTACCACTTGTTCACGCCCTGCATCTGAATAATGCCTTCAGGGCCCACAGGCTGTTTGATTGCTTCGCTCATAAAAGAACTTCCTAAATTAGGTACGGCGCTTCAGCGCTTGTGGCCAGTGTCGAGCTTGCGTTCCAGATGCATGGAATAGCGCGACATACCAAAACAGAAAATCCAGAACACCAGGGCGGCGAACACATAGCCTTCGGTGGCCATGCCCAGCCATTTCGGGTCGGCAGCGGCTTGCTTGACACTGTTGAGCAGGTCGAACAGGCCGATGATGATCACAAGGCTGGTGTCCTTGAACAGCGCGATGAAGGTGTTGACGATGCCGGGGATCACCAGCTTCAGGGCTTGCGGCAGGATCACCAGGCCCATGCTGCGCCAGTAGCCCAGGCCCATCGCGGCAGCCGCTTCGTACTGACCTTTGGGAATCGCTTGCAGACCACCACGCACCACTTCGGCCACGTAGGCCGACTGGAACAGGATCACGCCGATCAGAGCCCGCAGCAGCTTGTCGAAGTTCATGCCTTCGGGCAGGAACAGCGGCAGCATCACCGAGGACATGAACAGCACCGTGATCAACGGCACGCCGCGCCAGAACTCGATGAAGGTCACGCAGACCACGCGAATCGCCGGCATGTTCGAACGACGACCCAGGGCCAGGATAATCCCCAGCGGCAGCGCACCGGCGATGCCGACGGTGGCGATCACCAGGGTCAGCATCAGGCCGCCCCACTGGCTGGTCGCCACGTTGGTCAGGCCGAAGATGCCGCCATGCAACAGGAAGTAGGCAAAGATCGGGTACAGCACCAGGAAGCCCAGCCCGTACACCGCTTTATGGTGAAAGCGCGAGATGAACAACGGTGCCACGCCGACAATCGCCAACCACACCGTCAGGTCCACGCGCCAGCGCAGTTCCGGCGGGTAATAGCCATACATGAACTGGCCGAAACGCTGCTGGATGAACACCCAGCAGGCGCCTGACTGGGTGCAGTCGGCGCGAGTCGTGCCCACCCAGTTGGCGTCGAGGATGGCCCAGTTCAGGATCGGCGGTACCACCAGGTAGATGAGATAGAACGCAAACAGGGTCAGCAGGGTGTTGAGCCAGCTGGAGAACATGTTCGCGCGCATCCACGCCACCACACCGATGCTTCTGCTCGGTGGAGGCATGTCAGGTTTGAAAGTATGAGTACTCATGCGCTTTTCCTTACCGCTCGATCAGCGCAATGCGCTTGTTGTACCAGTTCATCAGCAAGGAAATGCTGATACTGATCGCCAGGTACACGCTCATGGTGATGGCAATCACCTCGATCGCCTGGCCGGTCTGGTTGAGCACGGTGCCGGCGAACAGCGAGACCATTTCCGGATAACCGATACCGGCCGCCAGCGAAGAGTTCTTCGCCAGGTTCAGGTATTGGCTGGTCAGCGGTGGAATGATCACGCGCAGGGCTTGCGGGATGATCACCTTGCGCAGGGTCGGACCGTTGCGCAGGCCGAGGGAATGCGCCGCCTCGGTCTGGCCATGGCTGACCGACTTGATGCCCGAACGCACGATCTCGGCGATGAACGCGGCGGTGTACACGGTGAGGGCCAATGTCAGCGCCAGCAGCTCCGGGATCAGCACCCAGCCGCCGACGAAGTTGAAACCTTGCAGCTTTGGCATCTCCCAATGCAGCGGTGCGCCGAAGATCAGTGCGCACAAGGCCGGGATCACCAGGAACAGCGCGAGGCCGACCCAGAACTTGTGGAACGGTACACCCGTCTCTTCGAAGCGCTTGGTGGCCCAGCGGCTCATCAGCACGATGGCGACGATGGCCACCACGATGCTGGCTACGAACGGCCAGAAACCGTCCGCCATCTGCGCGGCGGGCATGTTCAGGCCGCGGGCGCTGACGAAGAAGGTGTCGCCGAAGTTATGGCTGTTGCGCGGCCCCGGCATGGTCAGGAACACCGCGAAGTACCAGAACAGGATCTGCAGCAATGGCGGAATGTTGCGGAAGACTTCGACGTAAACCGTCGCCAGCTTGGCGATGATCCAGTTCTTCGACAGCCGTGCCACGCCGACGATGAAGCCGAGGATCGTCGCCAGGATCACGCCGATGAAGGTCACCAGCAAGGTGTTGAGCAGGCCGATGACAAACACCCGGGCGTAAGTGTCCGCTTCGGTGTAGTCGATCAGGTGTTGAGCGATGCCGAAACCGGCACTGCGCTCCAGAAAACTGAAGCCCGAGGTAATGCCCCGGTGCTGAAGGTTGGTCTGCGTGTTATCGAACAGATACCAGCCCATCGAGACCACCGCGACAATGGTGATGATCTGGAATAGCCACGCACGCACTTTCGGATCGCTGAGGCTGAGCCTCTGCTTTGGTGCGCCGATTGAATTTTGCATGAAGTGCCCCGGAAATAATGGAACAGAACATCACCCGGCGGTTGGCCCGCCGGGTGACAGAACCATCAGCGCACTGGTGGTGCGTATTGAATGCCGCCAGCGTTCCACAGAGCGTTCAGCCCGCGGTCGATTTCCAGCGGAGTGCTCTTTCCGAGGTTTTTCTCGAACACTTCGCCGTAGTTGCCTACTTGCTTGACGATCTGCACGACCCAGTCTTTCTTCACTTTCAGGTCTTTGCCGTATTCACCGTCTGTACCCAGCAAGCGGGCAACGTCAGGGTTCTTGGTGCCCTTGGCTTCGGCTTCGACGTTCTTCGAAGTGATGCCGGCTTCTTCAGCGTTGAGCATGGCGTAGCCAGTCCAGCGCACGACGGCCAGCCACTCGTCGTCGCCATTACGCACGACCGGGCCCAGAGGTTCCTTGGAAATGGTTTCCGGCAGAACCACGTAGTCCTTCGGCGAAGCCAGCTTACTGCGCTGGGCGAACAGCTGGGATTTGTCGGAGGTCAGTACGTCGCAACGACCGGATTCCAGCGACTTGGCGCTTTCGTCGGAGGTATCGAAGGTGATCGGGGTGTACTTCAGGCCGTTGCCGCGGAAGTAGTCGGAAACGTTCAGCTCGGTAGTGGTACCGGCCTGGATGCAGATGGTTGCACCGTCCAGTTCTTTAGCGCTTTTCACGCCCAGCTTGTTGTTAACCAGGAAGCCGATGCCGTCGTAGTAGGTGATGAAGCCTGGAAACTTCAGGCCCATGCCCGCGTCACGGGAGCTGGTCATGGTGGTGTTGCGCGACAGGATGTCGATTTCGCCGGATTGCAGCGCGGTGAAGCGCTCCTTGGCGTTCAACTGGCTGAACTTGACCTTGGTCGCGTCGCCGAAGACAGCAGCCGCTACTGCACGGCAGTAGTCAGCATCGATACCCACGATCTTGCCGGTGGAATCCGGAACCGAGAAGCCTGGCAGGCCATCGCTGACGCCACACTGCACGAAACCTTTCTTCATCACTGCATCCAGGGTTGCGCCCGCCTGGGCAAACCCGCTGACACCGAGTACTGCGGCTGCAGTCACGATAGCCAGAGTGGATTTCAACATCTTCATTCAAACCTCCAGTTTTGCTCTTGTTGTGTCGGAGCGTGAGTCCTGTCGCACCCTTTTGAGGCGTAGTCGACCCGTGTTGGCTTGTTTTGGGGTCAACCGACGTAAGACGTTAGCTATGAGTCTAGTAGGAGAAAATCCACATCATGGAAAACTCACCCTCACCAGTCGGCCGAACGGGCTGTAGCCCTTTCACGTTCGCGAAGCCCGTAGCGGCCTTTGGCGAACATCCATCACCGGAATTTTTTTGCTATCCCACTGCCAACAATGGCCTGATAGTGTTACCGACAGACGTGGGATTTTTCGTACAGGCTTTTCCATAGCAAAGCCCGTACCAGACCTCTTCCCGAGGCACTTGCGAGACAGGTCAATAGCGAAACTTGTAACCTTGCGACATCTTCTTAACGGATCAACCCGACGCGCACTTGGATCACGCACTTAATGAGCGCGCACGCACAATTTTGGAGCAGACATGACCGAGCCCCTGATTCTTGAACCCGTAAAGCCCGCAGACGCCTGCGTCATCTGGCTGCACGGCCTGGGCGCCGATCGCTACGACTTCCTGCCGGTGGCCGAAGCGCTGCAGGAAACCTTGCTGAGCACCCGCTTTGTTCTCCCTCAGGCCCCCACCTGTGCTGTCACTATCAATGGCGGCTACGAGATGCCGAGCTGGTACGACATATTGGCCATGAGTCCGGCACGGGCGATCAACCGCGAGCAACTGGAAGAGTCGTCCGACAGGATCATCAAGCTGATCGACACCCAGCGAGCTATCGGAATAGACGCCTCGCGGATTTTCCTGGCCGGTTTTTCCCAAGGCGGAGCCGTGGTGTTCCATACCGCGTTTCTGAAATGGCAGGGACCACTGGGTGGCGTAGTTGCCCTTTCTACTTATGCACCCACCTTCAGCGACAAATTGGAACTGTCCGCGAGCCAGCAGCGCATTCCGGTGCTGTCGATGCACGGCCAGTTTGACGATGTGGTGCAAAACTCGATGGGACGCAGCGCCTACGAGCATTTGAAGCAGCGTGGTGTCACCGTGACATGGCAGGAGTACCCAATGGGTCACGAAGTGTTACCCGAAGAAATTCGCGACATCGGCACCTGGCTCACCGAGCGCTTGCGTTAAGCATTCAGGATTAAAAGCGCCCTTTGATCCATCCCTCTACGCCGCGCCCGATTCTTGCATTACACTGCCCGGCGTACATTCCTTAACCAATTGATGAGATGACCGTGCTCAAAGCACTCAAGAAAATGTTCGGTAAAAGCGAGACTGAGCAACTCGCGCCAGTCCCCAGCGCCCCGTCTCATGCTCCCGGCCACCGCACCGACGGTAATCAGCCTGAACGAGCCGCCAACACGACGGCACCCAGGCACGAGCCGAAGACCGCAACCGCTGCCCTGCCTGTGGCGATCACAACCCCGGAGCAGCCGCGCAGCGACACGCCGAAACCCGCCAAACCGCGCCGCGAACCCAAGCCCAAGGCACCGGTCATCCCATGGAAACTCGAAGACTTCGTCGTCGAACCCCAGGAAGGCAAAACCCGCTTCCACGATTTCAAGCTCGCCCCTGAACTGATGCACGCCATCCAGGACCTTGGCTTCCCGTATTGCACACCGATCCAGGCACAGGTGCTGGGCTTTACCCTGGCGGGCAAAGATGCCATCGGCCGCGCCCAGACCGGCACCGGCAAGACCGCTGCGTTCCTGATCTCGATCATCACCCAGTTGCTGCAGACCCCGCCGCCGAAAGAGCGCTACATGGGTGAGCCACGGGCGCTGATCATTGCGCCGACCCGCGAACTGGTGGTGCAGATCGCCAAGGACGCCGCCGACCTGACCAAGTACACCGGCCTCAACGTCATGACGTTCGTCGGCGGCATGGACTTCGACAAGCAGCTCAAGCACCTCGAAGCCCGCCACTGCGACATCCTCGTGGCCACGCCGGGCCGCCTGCTGGACTTCAACCAGCGCGGCGACGTGCATCTGGACATGGTCGAAGTGATGGTGCTGGACGAAGCCGACCGCATGCTCGACATGGGCTTCATCCCGCAAGTGCGCCAGATCATTCGCCAGACGCCACCGAAGTCCGAGCGTCAGACGCTGCTGTTCTCCGCGACCTTCACCGAAGACGTGATGAACCTGGCCAAGCAATGGACCACCGACCCGTCGATCGTCGAGATCGAGTCGCAGAACGTGGCCAACGAAAACGTCGAGCAGCACATCTACGCGGTGGCCGCGGCCGACAAATACAAACTGCTCTACAACCTGGTCAACGACAACGGTTGGGAGCGGGTCATCGTCTTCGCCAACCGCAAGGATGAAGTGCGGCGCATCGAAGAACGCCTGGTGCGCGACGGCATCAACGCCGCGCAACTGTCCGGCGACGTGCCGCAGCACAAGCGCATCAAGACCCTGGAAGGCTTCCGCGAAGGCAAGATTCGCGTGCTGGTCGCCACCGACGTGGCCGGGCGCGGCATCCACATCGACGGCATCAGCCACGTGATCAACTTCACCCTGCCGGAAGTGCCGGATGACTACGTGCACCGCATCGGCCGTACCGGGCGTGCCGGCGCCGACGGTGTGTCCATCAGCTTTGCCGGTGAAGACGACTCCTACCAGCTACCGTCCATCGAGGAAAAGCTGGGGCGCAAGATCAGCTGTGAAACACCGCCGACGCATCTGTTGCGGGCGGTTGAGCGCAAACGTCCACACTGAGTGACGTTGCACGAACAAGCGCAGCCGGAAACGGGCTGCGCTTTTTTTTGCCCGGATATTGCTCAATAGAACTAAAAGTCCATAATAGACAAATTAGTTTAAACCGAATCCCGGAGCCGACCATGTCCAGCACGCCCCAAGTGATCACCCAAGCCCAGGCCCGCGAGTATCTGGCGCAAGTCGATGTGCCGCAGATCCTGCGCAAGCTGTTCCGCGACCTGGCCGCCGGGCAAGCGGTGCAACCGGCGCAGCAACTGGTGGAGTTCCCGCAGGGCGCCGGCGACTTCATCAATTACCTGGGCGTGCTGGCCGAAGACGGCGTGTACGGGATCAAGACTTCGCCATACATCGTCCGTGAACAGGGGCCACTGGTGACGGCGTGGACGCTGCTGATGTCGATGCAGAGCGGGCAGCCGCTGTTGCTGTGCGATGCCGGAGAACTGACCACGGCCCGCACCGCCGCAACCACCGCCGTGGCGGTCGATGCCCTCGCACCGCCCACAGCCAATCGCCTGGCCATCATCGGCAGCGGCAAAGTGGCCCAGGCGCACCTGCATTACGTGAAAGACCTGCGCGACTGGCAGAGCATCAGCCTGTACTCGCCGAGCCTGCACGAAGATGCCGAAACCGTGAGCCTGCTGAAAAACATCGAGCCACGCCTGAACGTCGTCGACAGCCGCGAAGCTGCCGTACAGGACGCAGACGTGATCATGCTCTGCACCTCGTCCGCCGGGCCGGTGATCGATCCATCGAGCTTGCGCAAACCGGCGCTGATCACCTCCATCAGCACCAACGCGCCGCGTGCCCACGAAGTGCCGCCGCAGAGCCTCAATGACATGCAGGTGTTCTGCGACTATCGTCTGACCACTCCGGGCTCGGCCGGCGAAATGCTGATCGCCGCCGAACGGCACGGCTGGGACAGGAGCGCGATTGTCGGCGACCTGCCCGATTTGCTCAGCGAGAAGGTGCAGCGCCCCGACTACGACCGTCACGTGTTCTTCCGTTCCATCGGCCTGGGTCTGGAAGACATTGCGCTGGCCAATGCCATCTATCGCCTATCTCACTAACACCACAATCCCCTGTAGGAGCGAGCCTGCTCGCGATGGTGGATCAGGCACCACTGTGTCGACTGACACACCATCGCGAGCAAGCTCGCTCCTACAAGGTACCGAACCATTGGCATCGCGCGTTATCAGGAGACGTTCATGAGCCAGGCAGATTTCATCATCATCGGCGGCGGGATTGCCGGTGCTTCCACCGGTTTCTGGCTGTCGCAGCACGGCCGCGTGATCGTGCTCGAACGCGAATCCCATCCGGCCTATCACTCCACCGGCCGGTCGGCTGCGCTGTACACCGCAGCCTATGGCACCCCACAAGTGCGGGCGCTGACCCTGGCCAGCCGGGACTTTTTCGACAACCCGCCCAGCGGTTTCTGCGAACACCCGCTGCTGACCCCGCGCGGCGAAATGACCGTGGACCTCACCGGTGACCCGGACGAATTGAACCGGCAGTACCAGAGCGCAAAAACCACGGTGCCAGAGATGCAATTGCTCGGTGTCGACGAAGCTTGCGCGCTGATGCCGATCCTGCGCCGGGAAAAGGTCCACGGCGCCATCTACGACCCGACCGCCAGCGACATCGACACCGATGCCCTGCACCAGGGATACCTGCGCGGCATCCGTCGCAACCAGGGTGAAGTGCATACCGACAGCGAAGTCGTCAGCCTGAGCCGCGACGGCCAAGGTGTATGGCAGGTCCAGACCGGCACCCAGACGTTCAGCGCCCCGGTCATCATCAACGCCGCCGGCGCCTGGGCCGACAAGATCGGCGAACTGGCCGGCGCGCAGCCGCTGGGCCTGCAACCGAAACGCCGTACCGCGTTCATCTTCGCCGGCCCGGAGGGGGTGGACGCCCACCATTGGCCGATGCTGGTCAGCCTCGACGAATCCTTCTACATGAAACCCGACGCCGGGATGTTTCTCGGCTCGCCGGCCAACGCCGACCCGGTCGAACCCCACGATGTGCAGCCCGAAGAGCTGGACATTGCCATGGGCATCTACCAGATCGAAGAGGCCACGACCCTGACCATTCGCCGCCCGACCCGGACCTGGGCCGGCCTGCGCAGCTTCGTCAGCGACGGCGACCTGCTGTCCGGCTTCGATCCACAGGTGCCGGGGCTGTTCTGGGTCGCGGCGCAAGGTGGTTATGGCATCCAGACTTCGCCGGCCATGGGCCAGGCCAGCGCGGCACTGGTGCGCGGCGCGGCGTTGCCCGAGTCGCTCGGCCGTTTCGGCCTGAACGCCGAAATGCTCTCCCCTGCCCGCCTCGGCCGATCCTGATCCTCAGGTGACGTGCCCACACGATTACGGCACACTTTCAGCGCCCCTTTGCTGGGGCGTTGACGCTGCCTGGAGTTCCATCAAATGAACGCCCCCGAAAAAGACTCGGCCCTGGACGACACGTCCCTGGATAACTTCCACGCGATCGCCGACGCCATCGCCACGTTGTTTTTCCCCCATGCCGAAGTGGTGCTGCACGACCTGCGCACGCAAAGGGTCGACTACATCGCCAACAACCTGTCCAAGCGGGAAATCGGTGACGACTCGGCGCTGGAAGACATGCTCAGCGACGATGTCAGCGAACGAAACATCGGGCCGTACGAAAAGCTCAATTGGGATGGCCAGAAGATTCGCAGCCTCAGCACCGTCCTGCGCGACAGCGAGGGGCATCCGCTGGCCGTGCTGTGCATCAACCTGAATATTTCGCTGTTCGAGAATGCCAAGGCCGCCCTGGATCTGTTCCTGTCGCCGACCAAGCTGATCCCGCAACCGGATGCACTGTTCCGCGATGACTGGCAGGAGCGGATCAACACCTTCCTCCACGCCTGGCTGCGGGAGCGCCAGCTGAGCCTGAACCTGCTGACCCGCGATCACAAACGTGAGCTGGTGCTGGCATTGCACGCCGAAGGCGCGTTCAAGGGCAAAAGCGCCTCGAACTACGTAGCCAATGTGCTGAACATGGGCCGGGCGACGGTGTACAAGCATTTGAAGGAGTTGAAGGGCTAGACCCTGAGATTCTCACTGACTGGGCGGGCCTCTTCGCGAGCAGGCTCGCTCCCACATTTGATCTGCTGCGTTCACAAATCCCCTGTGGGAGCGAGCCTGCTCGCGAAGGCGATTGATCAGTCGCCGTAAATGTCGGACTTGAAGTACTTCTCGGAAATCTTCTGGTACTCACCACTGGCACGAATGCCATCAATGGCCGTGTTCAGCTCGCTGACCAGTTCGGTATTGCCCTTGCGCACGGCAATCCCGGCACCCTCGCCCACATACTTCGGATCTTTGAGCTCCGGCCCGACAAAGGCATAACCCTGGCCACGCGGCATCGACAGGAAGTCATTGAGCGGAATGGTGTCGGCGAAAATCGCGTCGAGGCGACCGGCTGCCAGGTCCATGTAGATTTCTTCATTGTTGCTGTAGCGCTTGACGTTGATGCCCTTGGGCTCGAACACCTCGGTGGCGTAACGGTCGGTGGTGGTGGCGCGCTGCACGCCGACGGTCTTGCCCTTGAGACTGGCGTACTGGTCATCCACCACCGCGCCGTCCTTCATGACCACGCGCGACGAGGTGAAATAGTACTTGTGAGTGAAGTCCACCGACTTCTTGCGGTCTTCGTTGATGGTCATGGACGACAGCGCCATGTCGATTTTCTTCACCTTCAGGGAAGGAATCAGACCGTCGAACTCGCCTTCGACCCACACACACTTGGCCTTCATCTGCGCGCACAGGGCGTTGCCGATGTCATAGTCGAAACCGACGATTTCGCCTTTGTCGGTTTTCGAGGCGAACGGTGGGTATGCGGCTTCGATGCCGATGCGCAGGGTTTTCTCGGCGGCGAACACGCTGCTGCACGCCAACAGGCTCAGGGCCAGACCGGTGATGAGGGGGAACTTCTTCATGTTCGTTTTCTCGCGGTTGTTGTTGGTTTGGCAAGACAGAAGAAAAAGCTGAAACGGGTGGAGACCTTTTTTTGTACTTATAATTCCATACTGGACTTTTATGTATTGTCCGTCAATGAGGCAAATGCAGCCCGTGCCGGCCGATGGTCGGGTGGTGAATCAGCAGGATTTTTGCTGTTGCCGATGACGCCTTCGCGAGCAGGCTCGCTCCCACAGCTGACCGCATTCCCCTGTGGGAGCGAGCCTGCTCGCGAAGACTTACTTGAAAACGCCGCAGGATCTACTGCTTCCAGCGATCCGCAGCCGCATGATCACTGTCACGCCCTTCGACCCAACGCGGCCCGTCGCTGGTGTTTTCTTTCTTCCAGAACGGTGCGCGGGTTTTCAGGTAATCCATGACAAAGGCACAGGCGTCGAATGCCGCCTGTCGATGGGCGCTGGCCGCGCCAACGAAGACAATCGGCTCGCCCGGTTCCAGGGCGCCGATGCGATGCAACACTTCCAGCTTGAGCAACGGCCAGCGTTGTTCGGCCTCGATGGCAATCTTGCCAAGGGCTTTTTCAGTCATGCCCGGATAGTGCTCGAGGAACATCCCGGCCACGTCGAGGCCGTCATTGAAGTCGCGCACGTAACCGACAAAACTCACCACCGCGCCGACGCCGACATTGGCATCGTGCATGGCGTTGACTTCGGCCCCCGGGTCGAATGCAGTGGATTGCACGCGAATCGCCATGCCTCAGCCTCCGGTCACGGTCGGAAAGAATGCCACTTCATCGCCATCGCTTACCGGCTCGTCGAGCTGGCAGAGGTCTTCATTACGGGCGCACATCAGGTTCTGCTCGCTCAATACTTCGGCACCGTCGCGCTGGGCCAACAATGCGCGAACGTCATCGACGGTGGCGAAATCGCCCTGGACCTTCACCGAGTCCAGCCCCAGCGCTTCACGATAACGGGCGAAAAACTTCACGGTCACGTTCATGGCTGCTCCGCCTGGAAATGTCCGCTCTTGCCGCCGACCTTCTCCAGCAGACGCACGCTTTCGATGGTCATGCCGCGGTCCACGGCCTTGCACATGTCGTAGATGGTCAACGCGGCAACGCTGGCCGCGGTCAGGGCTTCCATTTCGACACCGGTCTGCCCGGACAGCTTGCAGCGCGCCACGATACGCACCGAGTCATCGCCTTCGGCACTGAGCTCGACCTTGACGCCGGTCAGCATCAGCGGATGGCACAGGGGAATCAGATCGCTGGTTTTCTTCGCCGCCTGGATACCGGCAATGCGCGCCACGGCAAACACATCACCCTTGGGGTGACCGCCGCTGACGATCATCTGCAGGGTCTCGGGCAGCATGCGCACCAGCGCTTGGGCCGTCGCCTCACGGAATGTCACGGCTTTTTCAGTGACGTCGACCATGTTGGCGCGACCTTGGGAATCGAGATGAGTCAGCACGGGATTACTCCTGATCAGGAGCATCGATTGTAAACCTGCGGGTCAATTTTTCGCACGCACGATTATCGGGTCACACAATCCCCCTGTAGGAGCGAGCCTGCTCGCGAAAAACGCAGGGACAACGCGGTCATTCAGACAGCACGCGTTATCGTTGACGTCCATCGCGAGCAGGCTCGCTCCTACAAGGGTTTTGTGTCGGGCACAAAAAACCGGGCGGCTGTGAAGCCGCCCGGTTCCAGTGGACAGTTACAGATGCGATTCGGCGTATTCGGCCAGGATCGAACGTGGCACCCCTTGCAGGGTGATGTGCACCCCGTTCGGGAAGTCCTTGAAGCGTTCAGTGAGGTAGGTCAGCCCGGAGCTGGTCGCGGACAGGTAAGGGGTATCGATCTGCGCCAGGTTGCCCAGGCACACCACTTTGGAACCGGCGCCGGCACGGGTGATGATGGTTTTCATCTGGTGCGGCGTGAGGTTCTGGCATTCGTCGATCAGGATCAGGCTCTGCTGGAAGCTGCGGCCCCGGATGTAGTTGAGGGATTTGAACTGCAACGGCACTTTGCTGAGGATGTAGTCGACGCTGCCATGGGTGCTTTCGTCATCCATGTGCAAGGCTTCGAGGTTGTCGGTGATGGCGCCCAGCCACGGCTCCATTTTTTCCGCTTCGGTGCCGGGCAGGAAGCCGATTTCCTGGTCCAGGCCCTGCACGCTACGGGTGGCGATGATGCGGCGATAGCGCTTGCTGACCATGGTCTGCTCAATCGCGGCAGCCAGCGCCAGGATGGTTTTACCCGAACCTGCGGCACCCGACAGGTTGACCAGGTGAATGTCCGGATCGAGCAAGGCGTACAACGCCAGGCTCTGATAGATATCACGCGGCTTCAGGCCCCAGGCCTCCTGGTGCAGCAGCGGTTCCTGGTGCAAGTCGAGAATCAGCAAACGGTCTTCTTCAATCTCCTTGATCCAGCCGACAAAGCCCTGCTCATCAATGATGAATTCATTGATGTGCACCGCCGGCAGGTTGTCGATCAACTGCACCTGATGCCAGGTGCGGCCATGGTCCTGACGGGTTTCGACCTTGCTCACGCGGTCCCAGAAAGAGCCGGTCATGTTGTGGTAGCCATTGGGCAGCAAGGACACGTCGTCGACCAGTTGGTCGGTGCTGTAGTCCTCGGCCGCGATCCCGCAGGCGCGCGCCTTGAGGCGCATGTTGATGTCTTTGGTGACCAGCACTACGGGCTTCTTCGGGTCGCGCGCGTGCAGGTCGATCAGTTGGTTGATGATTTTGTTGTCATTGAGGTGCTCGGGCAGAATCAGGTTCGGCTCGGCATGCCTGCTCATCAGAATTGACAGCAAACCCTTGGGTCCGCTTTTGCCACGCTGGATCGGCACACCCTGCTCGACGTCCTCGGGAGAGGCATCGCCCAGGGTCTTGTCGATCAGGCGGATGGCCTGGCGGCATTCTGCGGCAACGCTGTGATGCCCGCTCTTGAGCTTGTCGAGCTCTTCAAGCACGGTCATCGGGATCGCGACGTGGTGTTCTTCGAAGTTGAGCAGCGCGTTTGGATCGTGAATCAATACGTTGGTATCGAGTACATAAAGGATTGGCTGGTTGGAAGAAGAGCTACGTCCGTGATCATCCATACTCGGTCACCTTTGTGGGAGCCAGTCGACGCAATACCCTGACGGTGCTGCGCCTCGAAGTGACTGCCGAATACACCTGCGGGGACTCAAGTGTTCTGCATACATGCGGGGTCTTGGAAGACGCCACCTGTGTTGCAGGTTTCGGCGGTCTGTCTTCGTAATACTCCAAAACGTGTGACAGAAAAAAGTACTTTGACGCTTTTTTGAAGTTTATTTTTCAGAATGACCAATAACACTTGGCGGACTGACATCACCCGTTTACAGTCGGAGATCAACCTGCAGTAAAATCTCGCTTGAAATCGCTCCATCCCCAATGTTTACGGGCTTTCGCCGCTTTCAGCGAAACGCGTCCTGACAGTCTTCCCAGCCGATCCCGACCGGCGCCGTTTGCGTCACCAGCCACGGCAACGCCGTTTTCACGCCATCCTGCTTCGCATTGAAATTGATCACCCCATGCCGCCACAGCAGCATCAGGCTCAGCACCCGTTGCGCACTCTGGTTGCCCTTGAGTTTGCCGGCGCCGTCCTGGGCGTCGATGTCCCATAGCGCTACTTGCAAACCCTGGGTCCTGAAGAAGCCTTCGGCATCGGAACGGCGCTGACCATCGGGCGGACGGAACAGTGGCACGTAGTTCTCCGGCAGCTTGCTCTTGACCAGTTCGGCGCTGCGGCGCACCGAGTCCTGCCAGTCCTGCCAGTGGCTGTGGGACCGGAACTCCCAGCCCTGTACGCCGATGCACTGGGTCGAGTAGGTCGCTTGCAGGTTACTCACCGAATGTTCGGCCAAACGGGCCTGGATGTCCTTGCCAAGAACGAAGAATGTGCCGTTCATGTTCGACTTGCGCAGGTACTCGGTGACCCAGGCCGTATTGTCCGGCGCGGCGTTGGCGGCGCTGTCGAAAGTCAGCAGAAACAGCCGATCATGCATCTCGTCGCCAGTGTGCTCATAGTCGCCAAAACGATCGACTTCGCTGCTGGTTTGCGGGAACAAAGCGGCCTTGCGCAACTGTTCGTCCAGGTACTGGGTGTGGAACACACGGCTCGGCTCGGCCCACTTGATGTAGTAGCTGTCTGTACTGACCTGGAACCTGGTGGCCTGCTCGCGCAGGGTGGGCATGTCCTCGACCAGAAAACAGAAAGAGGCGTCCTGGTCGCAACTCTGTTGGGCGTAGTTGTAGTTGGTCAGCAGTCGTTGCCACATGCGCTGGCGAACCCGGTTGACCGACTCCAGATTGATCGTGCGCAGGCCCAGGCGCTGGGCCAGGGCGGGTTCATCCAGCGACTCGCTGGCCAACAGGACACTGGAAAACATGAGGATCTCGGCCCTCGACGCCACGTCGAACAGCGTCGGGTTACCGAGCTTTTCCGGCCAGGTGCTGCGATCGAGCGTCGCCACATCGCCCGGTGCCGCGATAGCGCCAAAGCTCAGTAGCCAGATCGAGATGAGAAAAGCGATACGCAATGGGATGTCTCCATAACAAAACCCGCGCGGCACTATAGCTGATCCGCCCCGGATTCCCGCTGCAACCGCCAAACTACTGTGGGAGCGAGCCTGCTCGCGAATGCGGTGTGTCAACCTCAACAATGCCAGCAGGTAGATCGCTTTCGCGAGCAGGCTCGCTCCCACAGGGTTTGGTGCAAGGCCACCGGCCATCACCTATGGACGCCATAGCTGGAGTCAACACGAACAACCCCCTAGAATCGCCACCACGATTAAAGGAGACGACTTCATGCTGATGGTGATTTCACCCGCCAAGACCCTCGACTATGAAACACCGCCGGCGACCCAGCGCTTCACCCAGCCGCAGTACCTCGACCATTCCCAGGAGTTGATCCTGCAATTGCGCGAGTTGTCCCCGTCGCAGATCAGCGAATTGATGCACGTTTCCGACAAGATTGGCGGGCTCAACGCCGCGCGTTTCGGCAGCTGGACGCCCGCGTTCACCCCGGAAAATGCCAAGCAGGCGCTGCTGGCATTCAAGGGCGACGTGTACACCGGCCTGGATGCGCAAACCTTCAGCGAAGCCGATTTCGACTATGCCCAGCAACATTTGCGCATGTTGTCCGGCCTGTACGGACTGCTGCGCCCGCTGGACCTGATGCAACCCTATCGCCTGGAAATGGGTACCAGGCTGGCCAACGCCCGGGGCAAGGACCTGTATGCTTTCTGGGGTACACGCATCAGCGAATGGCTGAACGAAGCCTTGGCTGATCAAGGCGATGACGTGCTGCTCAACCTGGCGTCCAACGAGTACTTCTCGGCGGTCAAACGCAACGCCTTGAACGCACGCATCATCAACACCGAGTTCAAGGACCTGAAGAACGGCCAGTACAAGATCATCAGCTTCTACGCGAAAAAGGCCCGCGGCATGATGAGCCGCTTCGTCATCGAAGAACGCATCAACGATCCGGCGGCCCTCATGCAATTCGACGTTCAAGGCTATCGCTACAGCGCCGAACAATCCAAACCGGACAATCTGGTGTTCCTGCGCGATCACGCACCAGAGTGATGCATCCAGTCGGCGCACGACCTCTACAACCCTCGTGCGTCGACCCTTGATTCACTTCAGCCTTCCCCCGCCATTTCGCCATTTCTTTGGCGCCAAAAATACATCTATGCGTTTTCTAACTTTAGTTTCACTCGACTTCAATCATTTTTTTGCGTAGTGGCACTGACTTTTTTTAGCAGTAGTGGCAAAAAACTATCCGCCCCAATTATCCGCCTATATATAAAGGGCGAAACGGCAAGTGCTATCAGTTTGAGAGCAGTGCCATCTTTCTCAATATTTCAAAAAATTTCAGTTTTCACGATGGGCGGACTGGAACTATGTCCAAACGCGCCGCTCATACCACCGGTAACGAATCTCGCCGAGCCTGTACGAGATAACTTACGCAGATAAGCGATTCGTGTAGCGAAGTTGTAATAATAACTTGTGCCGACTAATCACTGATTTGGACAACAGCAAGCGGACAGGAGATAACGCGATATGACTATCCCCTACAAGGCCAAGGCAGCGCCCCTATAGACGTGCTCCCCCGAGCACCCAACCGCTTGATCCACGGGCTTTCGGCCTGAGATCAAGCGTGCAAGACCTTTGCACCTGCACCTTTTTGAAAAGAGGATCGGCTGCATAACAGGGCAATTCATAACAACAAGGCCTAGTTGCGCACACCTTGAGTGCATTTATTTAGACACTCGTAACTTATATGCCAGCACACGGCATCGTTGCGCCTGTAAGGCGTACTTGCGAGTGCACTATCACCGCTGAACACCATTAACTCCGGCCATCTAATGGCTTGATCAATACAGAGGTAATTGCGATGCGCATCAGCATTTTCGGTTTGGGTTACGTCGGCGCAGTATGTGCCGGTTGCCTGTCTGCACGGGGTCATGACGTCGTTGGCGTCGATGTGGCCAAAGACAAGATCGACATGATCAATGCCGGCAAATCGCCGATTGTTGAACCCGGCCTGGGCGAACTTCTGGCCCAGGGCATCCAGACCGGTCGCCTGCGTGGCACCACCAACTTCGCCGAGGCGATTCGCGACACCGACCTGTCGATGATCTGCGTGGGCACGCCGAGCAAAAAGAACGGCGACCTGGAGCTGAACTACATCGAGGCGGTATGCCGCGAAATCGGTTTCGTCCTGCGTGACAAGACCACCCGCCACACCATCGTCGTACGCAGCACCGTGCTGCCGGGTACCGTGGCCAACGTGGTCATCCCGATTCTCGAAGACTGCTCCGGCAAGAAGGCCGGTGTTGATTTCGGCGTGGCCGTGAACCCTGAGTTCCTGCGCGAAAGCACCGCCATCGCCGACTACGACCAGCCGCCAATGACCGTCATCGGCGAGTTCGACAAGGCGTCCGGCGACGTTCTGCAATCGCTGTACGAAGAGCTCGACGCACCGATCATCCGCAAGGACATCGCGGTCGCCGAGATGATCAAGTACACCTGCAACGTGTGGCACGCCACCAAGGTCACCTTCGCCAACGAAATCGGCAACATCGCCAAGGCAGTTGGCGTCGACGGTCGCGAAGTGATGGACGTGGTCTGCCAGGACAAGACCCTCAACCTGTCCCAGTACTACATGCGCCCGGGCTTCGCCTTCGGCGGCTCGTGCCTGCCAAAAGACGTGCGCGCCCTGACCTACCGCGCCGGTTCCCTGGACGTGGAAGCGCCGTTGCTCAACTCGCTGATGCGCAGCAACGAATCCCAGGTACAGAACGCTTTCGACATCGTTTCCAGCCACGACAAACGCAAAGTCGCCCTGCTGGGCCTGAGCTTCAAGGCTGGCACCGACGACCTGCGCGAAAGCCCGTTGGTTGACCTGGCGGAAATGCTGATCGGCAAGGGCTATGACCTGAGCATCTACGACAGCAACGTCGAGTACGCCCGCGTTCACGGTGCCAACAAGGACTACATCGAGTCGAAGATCCCTCACGTCTCGTCCTTGCTGAACTCCGATTTCGACGCGGTGATCAACAACTCCGACGTGATCATCCTCGGCAACCGCGACGAGAAATTCCGCGCGCTGGTGCAGGAAGTTCCGCACGGCAAGCAAGTGATCGACCTGGTCGGCTTCATGTCCAAGGCCACCAGCACCACTGGCCGCGCCGAAGGTATCTGCTGGTAAGGCAGCCGCAAGCTTCAAGCTCCAAGCCGCAAGTTCAAAGCTCCTCGCTTGGGGCTTGAAGCTTGGGGCTTGCAACTGACTTAAGGATTCCGATTATGCACAGGCTAAAACACGGCCTACTCCAGGCCGCCGGTTGGCTGTTCTACCTGAGTTTACTGATGGGCCTCGCCATGGCGTTGCCCGTGTCCACGTTCGACTCCGAGTCGAAGGACTTCATTTTCCTGATTGGCGCCGTGGGTATCTGGCGCTACTCGATGGGTGCCACCCACTTTGTGCGCGGCATGATTTTTCTGTACATCGTCTACCCGTACCTGCGGCGCAAAGTGCGCAAGCTGGGTAAAGCGGCTGACCCGTCCCACGTGTTTCTGATGGTCACCAGTTTCCGCATCGACGCCCTGACCACTGCACAGGTCTACAGCTCGGTGATCCGCGAAGCCATCGACTGCGACCTGCCGACCACCGTGGTCTGCTCCATCGTGGAAATGTCCGATGAACTGCTGGTGAAAAGCCTGTGGAACCGGATGAACCCGCCGTCCCGGGTCAAGCTCGACTTCGTGCGCATTCCCGGCACCGGCAAACGCGATGGCCTGGCCTACGGCTTCCGCGCCATCTCCCGTCACCTGCCGGACGACCGTGCCGTGGTGGCCGTGATCGATGGCGACACCGTGCTCGGCGAAGGCGTGGTGCGCAAGACCGTGCCCTGGTTCCAGCTGTTCGGCAATGTCGGCGGCCTGACCACCAACGAGTTCTGCGAAGTGCGCGGCGGCTACATCATGAGCGAATGGCACAAGCTGCGTTTCGCCCAGCGCCACATCAACATGTGCTCGATGGCCTTGTCCAAGCGCGTGCTGACCATGACCGGCCGCATGTCGGTATTCCGCGCCACCGTGGTCACCAACCCGGACTTCATCGCCGACGTGGAAAGTGACTCGCTGCAACACTGGCGCCTGGGTCGCTTCAAGTTCCTCACCGGCGATGACAAGTCGAGCTGGTTCAGCCTGATGCGCCTGGGCTACGACACGTTCTACGTGCCCGACGCGGCGATCAACACCGTTGAACACCCGCCGGAAAAGAGCTTCATCAAGGCCAGCCGCAAGCTGATGTTCCGCTGGTACGGCAACAACCTGCGGCAGAACTCCCGTGCCCTGGGCCTGGGGATCAAACGCCTCGGCGTGTTCACATCGGTGGTGCTGTTCGACCAGCGCGTGTCGATGTGGACTTCGCTGCTGGGCCTGACCGTGGCACTGATCGCCAGCTTCAAGTACGGCACCGCGTTCATCCTGGTGTACCTGCTGTGGATCGGCATCACCCGGTTCATCCTGACCTTGTTGCTGTCGTGCTCCGGACACCGGATCGGCCCGGCCTACCCGGCGATTCTCTATTACAACCAGATCGTCGGCGCGCTGGTGAAGATCTACGTGTTCTTCCGCCTCGACCAACAGTCCTGGACCCGCCAACCCACTTCTCTGACCCGTGATCTCGCCAGCTTTCAACGTTGGTTCAACACCTGGTCGTCTCGGGCCATGACCTTCTCTGCCGGCAGCATTTTTGTCGCCGTGCTGCTGTTGATGGTCTGACCGCCCCCTTATTGAATTAACCAGGAAATCGCCCTTATGAATACCGCCGTCAACGCCAACGTAGTGCACGAATCCGAAGCCCAGCGCCAACACGCCCGAGTGAAAATCCCGGCCAAGTTGCGCTTCTTCGGCCCTGACCGGACACCGGTCGAAGCCCGGGTGATCGACCTGTCCGCCGGTGGCCTGGCGTTCAACGCCGGTCAATTGCCGCTGAAAATGGGTGACGTGTACAAGGCCCGCCTGCAATTCGTCATCGACAACCTCGGCCTGGCCATGGACGTCGAGTTGCAGGTCCGCTCTTTCGATCGCGAGACCGGACGCGCCGGCTGCCAGTTCCAGAACCTGGAGCCACGGGACATCTCGACCCTGCGCCACCTGATCACTTCGCACCTGGCCGGCGACATCGTCAGCGTGGGTGAAATGCTCGCGACCCTGCAACGCGACAACTTCACCAAGGCGCGCAAGGTCAAGGACGGTGGCCATGGCATGACCGCGTTCGGGCGCATGAAAGCCGTGACCTTCAGCCTGGGGGTCTTCGTAGTTGGCCTGGCGGCGTTCGGTTTTGTTTTCAAATCGGTGTACGGCATGTACTTCGTCAGCCACGCCCAGGCCGGCCTGGTCAGTGTGCCTGGCGTGAACATCACCATGCCTCGCGACGGTACCGTGCAGAGCCTGATAAAAACCGACGGCGTAGCCGCCAAAGGCGCACCGCTGGCGACCTTCAGCACCAGCATGCTCGACGTGCTCAAGGGCCACCTGGACGAAGACCAACTGCAACCGGCCAAGGTTGAAGAGCTGTTCGGCAAACAAATGACCGGCACCCTGACCTCGCCTTGCGACTGCACCGTGGCCCAGCAAATGGTCGCCAACGGTCAGTACGCCAGCAAGGGTGACGTGATCTTCCAGCTGGTGCCGCGCAACAGTGAAGCCAACGTAGAAGCGCGCTTCTCCTATCGCCAGTTCAGCGACGTGCGCCCGGGTACTTCGGTGCGCTTCCAGATCGCCGGCGAAGACCACTCTCGCACCGGCAAGATCGTCAGCAGCACCAGCCTGAAAAGCGCCGACCTGTCCTCCGACATCCGCGTGCTGATCCAGCCGGACGAAACCCTGGACAGCTCCCTCGCCGGTCGTCCGGTGGAAGTGAGCAGCGACCGAGGCCCGAACCTGAACTGGCTGATCGACAAAGCCATGGCTGTTGGTCTGTAACCGGAGGACATGCCTGTGACGACTCCACCAAACTTCAGAACACCACAATCCCTGTGGGAGCGAGCCTGCTCGCGAAGGGATCAGCGCGGTCAGTCTGATACACCGAGTCGCCTGCTTCGCGAGCAGGCTCGCTCCCACATGGGGTCTCTGTGTGCCATTGCCTTGGCGGTGAGCCTGGCCGGCTGCGCCGGCCTGCCCGACCAGCGCCTGGCCAACGAAGCGCTCAAGCGCGGTGATACCGTCACCGCGGCGCAGAACTACCGGCAACTGGCAGACCTGGGCTACAGCGAAGCCCAGGTCGGCCTGGCCGACATCCAGGTCGACAGCCGTGACCCGGCGCAGATGAAACAGGCCGAGGCGACTTACCGCGCCGCGGCCAGCGTTTCGCCGCGCGCCCAGGCACGCCTCGGTCGCCTGCTGGTGGCCAAGCCCGGCTCCACGGAAGCCGAGCATCACGAAGCCGAAACCCTGTTGAAAAAAGCCACTGCCGCGGGCGAAGGCAACACGCTGATCCCGCTGGCAATGCTGTACCTGCAATACCCGCACAGTTTTCCCAACGTGAATGCGCAACAGCAAATCAGCCAATGGCGCGCCGAGAACAAACCGGAAGCCGGTCTGGCGCAAGTGCTGCTCTATCGCACCCAGGGCACCTATGACCAGCATCTGGATGACGTGGAAAGAATCTGCAAGGCCGCGCTCAACACCAACGACATCTGCTACGTCGAGCTGGCCACGGTCTATCAGAAACAGGCCAAGCCTGAGCTACAGGCCGAGCTGATCAAACAGCTGCAAGCGGCTCACGCTCGCGGCACTGTTTCGGCGCAGCGCGTCGACAGCGTCGCCCGCGTGCTCGCTGATTCGTCCCTGGGCAAGACCGACGAGAAAACCGCACAGTCGCTGCTCGAACCGATCGCACCGGGTTACCCGGCCTCGTGGGTCTCCCTTGCGCAACTGCTCTACGATTTCCCCGAACTGGGCGACGTCGACCAGATGATGAAGTACCTGGACAACGGTCGCGCCGCCGACCAGCCTCGCGCCGAACTGTTGCTGGGCAAGCTCTACTACGAAGGCAAACTGGTGCCGGCCGACGCCAAGGTCGCCGAAGCGCACTTCCAGAAAGCCGTCGGCCGCGAAGTCGCCGCCGATTACTACCTCGGCCAGATCTACCGCCGTGGCTACCTGGGCAAGGTCTACCCGCAGAAAGCGCTCGACCATCTGTTGACCGCTGCGCGCAACGGCCAGAACAGCGCCGACTTCGCCATCGCCCAACTGTTTTCCCAAGGCAAGGGCACCAAGCCTGACCCGCTCAACGCCTATGTCTTCAGCCAACTGGCTCTGGCCCAGAACACGCCGCAAGCCACCGAGCTTGCGCAAACACTCCAAACGCAACTGCCGCCTGACCGGCTGGCCGAGGCCCAACGCCTGTTGAAACAAGAACAGGCCGTGCGCGGTGCCCTGAGCCCGAACACGCCGGAACTCAAAGCCCTGCAAGACGAAGACGGCGAGGAATCCCTATGAAGCTCAATCCATTCATGAAGGCCGGCATTGGCCTGACATTCGCGCTGATCTGGTCCTGCCCGACGCTTGCTGCGATCACTGAAACCAAGAACTTCGGCCTCGAAGTGAAAATCACCGGCCAATCCGAAGACGACAGTGATCTGGGCACCGCTCCTGGTGGCGACGTCAATGGCGTCGGCCTCGACCTGCGTCCGTGGGTCTATGGCGAAAGCGGCGCGTGGAGTGCCTACGCCATGGGTCAGGCGGTGACGTCCACCGACATCATCGAGACCGATACCCTGCAACAGTCCGACGGTACCCAGACCACCGACAACGGTGATCGCAAGGCCAAGAAAAACTACCTGGCCATGCGTGAGTTCTGGGTCGGCTACAGCGGCTTCACGCCCTACCCCGGCGAGATCCTCAAGTTCGGTCGCCAGCGCCTGCGCAACGACGACGGTCAATGGCGCGACACCAACATCGAAGCCCTGAACTGGACCTTCGACACCACCTTGCTGCGGGCCAACGTCGGTATCGCCGAACGCTTCAGCGAGTACCGCACCGATCTGACCGAGCTGGCGCCCAAAGACAAGGATCGCCTGCACGCCTACGCCGATGCCGCATACCAGTGGACACCCGGTAACTGGGTCGGCATTCGCGGTCATCACACCCATGACAACGGCAAGCTCGACTTCCCGGAGCCAGGTGTACCGGCTGATTCGCTGGACAAGAAACAGAACGGCGACATCAGCTGGATCGGCCTGACCGCCGACAGTGATGCCTACAACTGGCGCAACACCAACACCGTCAACTACTGGGGCAGCATCACCGGCATGCGCGGCGACACCGACACGGTCAACCCACTGAACGCCGATGGCACGCCGCCGGCTGAAGCCAAGCGCGGTGAAGACCTCAACGGCTGGGCCACCGATGTCGGCGTGCGTTTGCGCCTCGACCCGCAATGGCAAGTCGGTGCCGCCTATGCCCGCGCCAGCGCCGAGTACCAACAGAACGGCCTGGAAAGCAATCGCTCGAACTACACCGGCACCCGCTCGCGGGTACACCGTTTCGGTGAGGCCTTCCGTGGCGAAATGAGCAACATGCAGACCGCCACGCTGTTCGGTTCGTGGATGCTCAACGACGAATACGACGCCAGCCTTATCTACCACAAATTCTGGCGCGTCGACGGCAACAAACCGATCGGCAACAACGGCATCAACGCGGTCGAGAACAACACCGACGACGTCACCGGCGCGATCCTCTCCAGCACTTCGCTGCCGCTGAACGATGGCGAGAAAGACCTCGGTCAGGAGATGGACCTGGTGGTCACCAAGTACTTCAAGCAAGGCCTGTTGCCGGCGGCGCTGAGCCAGTCCATCGATGAGCCTTCGGCCCTGGTGCGTTTCCGCGGCGGTGTGTTCAAGCCGGGCGATGCCTACGGCAAGGAAGTCGATTCGTATATGCACCGCGCGTTCATCGACGTGATCTGGCGCTTCTGATGCAAGCCGCGAAGGGAGTGCCCGACATGAACAATTCGAAGCGAGGTTCGCTCACCTTGTTGGCCGGCGCGATGCTGCTGGCAAGCTCGGCCGGCTTCGCCAATGTAGAGCCGGCCAAACCGGCACACGCGGCCACCATCGCCAAGGAACTGCAACAGGCCAAGACCTACACCGTCAGCAGCGCACCGACCGAGCCGCTGGAACTGGCCACGCCGAAGCTGCCGGACCTGTCGGGCTACACCGCCGAGGCCGTCGCCGCGAAAATCGTGCGCAGCAAGGCCGGTAAAATCAGCGTGCGCCGGATGATGCAGGAAGACGCCCTGAAGGACTTCATCGGCGGCGACAACAAGATGGCCGAGTGGGTGGTGCGCCAGCACGGCATCCCGCAGGCGATCTTCGTCGACGACGGCTACATGAACCTCAAGGACCTGGCGAAGAAGCAACCCAAGTACGTCATCGAAACCGCACCTGGGGTTTACCTGGCGAAGTTGCCGATCGTGGTCGGTCGCCACGGCATCCTCGAAATCGACAAGCAGACCCAGGAGCTGCGCCTGTCCCAAGAAGCCGGTTCGTTCCTGGTCAACGACGGCCAACTGTTCGTGCGCGACACCAGGATCACCGGCTGGCGCGAGAAGGACAACGGCCCGGCGACATTCAACTCGCCGAAGGAATTCCGTCCGTTCCTGCTCGCCTGGGGCGGCACCGAGACTTACATCGCCAACAGCAAGATCGCCAGTTTCGGCTACGCCAACAGTAAGTCCTATGGCGTGAGTATTTCCCAGTACACGCCGAACATGGCCAAGGTGCTCAAGCGTCCTGAACCGACCGGCTGGATCGTCGGCTCCGAATTCTCGGACATGTGGTACGGCTTCTACTGCTATGAAACCCGCGATTTCGTGGTCAAGGGCAACACCTACAAAGACAACATCGTCTACGGCATCGACCCGCACGACCGTTCCCACGGTCTGATCATTGCCGACAACACGGTGTTCGGGACCAAGAAGAAGCACGGGATCATTATTTCCCGTGAGGTCAACGACAGCTTCATCTTCAACAACCGCAGCTACGACAACCACCTCTCGGGGCTGGTGATCGACCGTAACAGCGTGAACAACCTGATCGCCCACAACGAGATCTACCAGAACCACACCGACGGCATCACCCTCTACGAGAGTGCCGACAACCTGTTGTGGGGCAACCGTGTGCTGAGCAACAAGCGCCACGGCATCCGCATTCGTAACAGCGTGAACATTCGCCTGTACGAAAACGTCGCCATGGCCAACGGCCTGACCGGCGTCTACGGGCACATCAAGGACCTGAGCAACACCGACCGTGACATCAAGCTCGACCCGTTCGACGCCCAGGTATCGCTGATCGTGGTCGGTGGTGAACTGGCGGCCAACGGCAGCGGGCCGCTGTCCATCGACTCGCCGCTGAGTGTCGAGCTGTATCGCGTATCGATGCTCGCACCGACCAAATCCAGCGGCATCAGCTTCACCGGCATCCTTGGCGATCGCCAGGATGAAATTCTCGACCTGCTGGTGCGCCAGCAGAAAGCCGTGCTGATCGACCCTGTCGAACGCCAGACCGAAATGCGGGACTGAGGACAATCTTATGCACCCACACTTGATCAAATTACTCAGCCTGTCGGCTCTGACCGCCGGCATTCTCGCCGCCAGCGGTGGCGCGCGTGCCGATGAAGTCCAGGCCCCGAAGTTCAGTGCCGAACCGTGCTGCAGCCTGTGCCCGGCCGCCCACGACGCAAAGAACTACACCACCCGTTATCAGCAGAACTTCACCACGCTGGTACAGGCCCAGGGCGACTGGCTGTTCCGCACCCAGGAAGACCTGCGCACCGAATTCGACACCACGCCCGCCGGCTACAAGCGCATGAAACAACTGCACGATGCGTTCAAGAGCAAAGGCGTGGAACTGGTCATCGTGTACCAGCCGACCCGTGGCCTGGTGAACCGCAACAAGCTCAACCCGGCGGAGAAAGCCAGCTTCAACTTCGACAAGGCGCTGCAGAACTACAAGACCATGCTCGGTCGTTTCGCGCAGATGGGCTATGTCGTCCCGGACCTTTCGCCGCTGACCAACGAGTCGTTGCCCGACACCCTGCCCGCCCACGATTTCTACTTCCGTGGCGACCAGCACTGGACGCCGTACGGTGCCCAGCGCACGGCGAAAATCGTCGCCGAGAAGGTCAAGCAGATGCCTGAATTCGCCGACATTCCCAAGCGCGAATTCGAGACCAAAAAGTCGGGGCGCATGGGCAAGACCGGAACCCTGCACAACATGGCCGGTCAACTCTGTGGCACCAGCTACGCGATCCAGTACATGGATCAGTTCACCACCGAACCGAAGGGCGAAGCGGGCGATGGCGATCTGTTCGGTGATTCCGGCAATCCGCAAATCACCCTGGTGGGCACCTCCCACAGCGGCAAGAACTACAACTTCGCCGGGTTCCTCGAAGAAGCCATCGGTGCCGACATCCTCAACGTGGCATTCCCCGGCGGCGGCCTGGAAGGTTCGATGCTGCAGTACCTGGGCAGCGACGAGTTCCAGAAGAACCCGCCGAAAATTCTCATCTGGGAATTCTCGCCGCTGTACCGCCTCGACCAGGAAACCATCTACCGCCAGATGATGGCGTTGCTGGACAACGGTTGCGAAGGCAAGGATGCGCAGATGTCCGGCAGCGCCACGCTCAAGCCGGGCAAAAACGAGTTGATGGTCAACAGCAAGAACATGGACCTGCGCAACAGCAGCCACCAGGTCGACATCCGCTTCGCCGACACGTCGGTGAAAACCCTGCAAGCCACCCTCTGGTACATGAACGGTCGCCACGAGGACATCAAGATCGACAAACCGGAAACCTCCGAGACTGACGGGCGTTTCGCTTTCGAGTTGCGCACGGATGAAGACTGGGCCTCGCAGAACTTGCTGGCCGTTGAAGTCCAGGGCCCCGAAGCCGGTGCCGCGCCTCGGAAAGTCGAAGCGAAAATCTGCAAACGCAACGTATTCCCGGGTGCCGAGCAGCGTACTGCTTCGGTCGGGCAATGAGGTCTGCCATGCGCTATCCGAATTTTTCAACACTGTTGGCACCGACGCTCCTGAGCCTGGCGATGTTCGCCGGGGCCACGCAAGCGGCTGCGCCACTGCGTCCACCCCAGGGCTATTTTGCGCCTGTGGATAAATTCAAGACGGGCGACAAAAGCGAAGGCTGCGATGCGATGCCGACGCCGTACACCGGCTCGTTGCAATTTCGCAGCAAGTACGAAGGTTCGGACAAGGCCCGCGCGACCCTGAACGTGCAGTCGGAAAAAGCCTTCCGCGAGAGCACCGCCGACATCACCAAAATCGAGCGCGGCACCAGCAAGCGCGTGATGCAGTTCATGCGTGACGGTCGCCCGGAACAGCTGGAGTGCACGCTCGACTGGTTGACCGCCTGGGCCCAGGCCGACGCGCTGATGTCCAAAGACTTCAACCACACCGGCAAGTCGATGCGCAAATGGGCATTGGGCAGCATGGCTTCGGCCTATATCCGCCTGAAGTTTTCCGACTCCCATCCGCTGGCCACCCATCAACAGCAAGCGCAGTTGATCGAAGCCTGGTTCAGCAGGATGGCCGATCAGGTGGTCAGCGACTGGGACAACCTGCCGCTCGACCAGACCAACAACCACTCGTACTGGGCCGCCTGGTCGGTGATGGCCACCTCCGTCGCCACCAACCGCCGCGACCTGTTCGACTGGGCGGTGAAGGAATTCAAGGTCGGCGCCAACCAGGTCGACGCCGACGGCTACCTGCCCAACGAACTCAAGCGCCAGCAGCGGGCCCTGGCTTACCACAACTACGCCCTGCCGCCACTGGCGATGATCGCCAGTTTCGCCCAGGTCAACGGCGTGGACCTGCGCCAGGAAAACAATGGTGCGCTCAAACGCCTGGGTGACCGGGTGCTGTCCGGGGTGAAAGACCCGGACCAGTTCGAGAAGAAGAACGGCAAGGAACAGGACATGACCGACCTGAAAGAGGACATGAAATTCGCCTGGCTCGAACCGTACTGCTCGCTCTACAGCTGCTCGCCCGAGGTGCTGGCGAAGAAACACCAGATGCAGCCGTTCAAGACCTTCCGCCTCGGCGGTGACCTGACCAAGGTCTACGACCCGGCCAATGAAAAAGGCAACAAAGGCTCATAGAACAAATGCAATCCCCTGTGGGAGCGAGCCTGCTCGCGAATGCAGTCTGACATTCACCAAAAGTGTCGACTGACATACCGCTTTCGCAAGCAGGCTCGCTCCCACAGTGAAGTGATGTTTGCCCCTCAGATTTGATGGGGGGTTTGGGGGGGCCGTTGGCCCTTGACTGTTGATTCAAACAAGGAGAGATCGGGATGGTTTTCTCGTCCAACGTGTTCCTGTTTTTGTTCTTGCCGATCTTTCTCGGCTTGTACTACCTGAGCGGGCAACGCTATCGCAATTTGCTGCTGCTGATTGCCAGCTACGTGTTCTACGCCTGGTGGCGTGTGGACTTCCTCGCGCTGTTCGCCGGCGTCACGCTGTGGAACTACTGGATCGGCCTGAAAGTCGGTGCCGCCGGGGTCAGGACCAAACCGGCGCAGCGTTGGCTGCTGCTCGGCGTGGCCGTCGACCTGTGCATCCTCGGCTACTTCAAGTACGCCAACTTCGGCGTCGACAGCATCAACGCGATGATGACCTCGGTTGGCCTGGAACCTTTCATCCTGACCCACGTGCTGCTGCCGATCGGGATCTCGTTCTACATCTTCGAGTCCATCAGCTACATCATCGACGTCTACCGTGGCGACACCCCGGCGACCCGCAACCTGATCGACTTCGCGGCGTTCGTGGCGATCTTCCCGCACCTGATCGCAGGTCCCGTGTTGCGTTTTCGCGACCTGGCCGACCAGTTCAACAACCGCACCCACACCCTCGACAAATTCTCCGAGGGATGCACGCGGTTCATGCAGGGTTTCATCAAGAAAGTCTTCATCGCCGACACCCTGGCCGTCGTGGCCGACCACTGCTTCGCCCTGCAAAACCCGACCACGGGCGATGCCTGGCTCGGCGCGCTGGCGTACACCGCGCAGTTGTATTTCGACTTCTCCGGTTACAGCGACATGGCCATCGGCCTGGGCCTGATGATGGGTTTCCGCTTCATGGAAAACTTCAAGCAGCCGTATGTCAGCCAGTCGATCACCGAGTTCTGGCGGCGCTGGCACATCAGCCTGTCGACCTGGTTGCGTGACTACCTGTACATCACCCTGGGCGGTAACCGTAAAGGCACGCTGATGACCTATCGCAACCTGTTCCTGACCATGCTGCTCGGTGGTCTGTGGCACGGCGCGAACATCACCTACATCGTCTGGGGTGCCTGGCACGGCAGCTGGCTGGCCATTGAAAAAGCCATTGGCCTGAACACCTCGCCACGCAGTTTCAACCCGATCCGCTGGGTGCTGACCTTCCTGCTGGTGGTGATGGGCTGGGTGATCTTCCGTGCGGAAAACCTGCACGTCGCCGGACGCATGTACGGCGCGATGTTCAGCTTTGGCGACTGGTCGCTGTCGGAACTCAATCAGGCCAGCCTCACCGGTCTGCAAGTGGCAACGCTGATCGTGGCCTACGTGACTTTGGCGTTCTTCGGCCTGCGCGACTTCTACACCAATCAGCCACCGGTCAAGACCAAGCCTGCCGTGAACGTCGACGCCGACGGCCCGGCCGCCGCGACAGCGGGAACGATCAAGGCCGTGCCTGGGGATAACCCGGCGAGCATCCATCAGCCTGGCTACACCGTCGGCGTCGAAGCCCAGGTGCAACCGGCCTACTGGACCGCTGACTGGTCGCGCTACGTGATGCGTGCGCTGGTGCTGCTGCTGTTCATCGCCTCGATTCTCAAACTCTCGGCGCAAAGCTTCTCGCCGTTCCTTTACTTCCAGTTCTGAGGGATCTGACCATGACCCGCTCATTACGTATCTTCTACATCGCGCTGTTCCTGGTGACCCTGCTGGTGCTCGGTCTGTGGTCGGTGCGCAGCTTCTTCGGCTTCAGCACCAACGCCGACGCGACGGTGCTCAACGGTCGCTGGACCAAAGCCGTGGAAACCCACTACGACGACGAGTTCCCGATCAAGCGCCTGGGCACCAATCTTTGGGCCGCGCTGGACTTCAAACTGTTCAACGAAGGTCGTCCGGGCGTGGTGCTCGGCCGCGACCAGTGGTTGTACAGCGATGAAGAATTCCACCCGGTGGTCAACGAAGAGCTGAACCTGCAAGGCAACTACGCACTGGTCGAAGGCGTGCGCCAGACCCTGAAGGAAAAAGGCGTGCAACTGGTCATGGCCGTGGTGCCAGCCAAGGTGCGCCTGTACCCGGAACACCTCGGTGAGGTGAAGCCGGCAAGCATTCACGCCAACCTCTACAAGGACTTCCATCAGCGCCTGGCCGCCGACCGGATTCCCGCCCCTGACCTGCTCGGCCCACTGCAACAGGCCAAACAGAATGGCCAGCAAGTGTTCCTGCGCACCGATACTCACTGGACCCCGGAAGGCGCCGAAATCGCCGCCAACCGCCTGGCCCAGACCATCGCCGACAAGTTCCCGCTGAGCGGCGAGCCACAGCGCTTCGTCACCGAACCTGCGGAGAAAATCACCCACAAGGGCGACCTGCGTCTGTTCCTGCCGCTGGACCCGCTGTTCGAAAACCTGATGCCGGCGCAAGAGTCACTGCAAAAGCGCAACACCGTGGCAGCCGATGACCAGCCGGCCGGTGACGATGCTCTTTTCGCCAACACCGAAGTGCCGGTGGCCCTGATCGGCACCAGCTACAGCGCCAACCCCACCTGGAACTTCGTCGGTGCGCTCAAGCAAGCCCTGCACAGCGACGTGGTCAATTACGCCGAAGACGGCCATGGCCCGATTCTGCCGATGCTCAGCTACCTGAAAAGCGATGCCTTCAAGAACAGCCCGCCACAGGTGCTGATCTGGGAGTTCCCTGAACGATATCTGCCCGTGAACAACGAAATCGGCGACGCCGACCCACAGTGGGTCGCAGAGCTTAAACAAGCCGGCGCGCGCCAACAAAACGTAGCCATCAACAAATCCGAGACGCCCGACCGGGCGCAAAACTGAAAGAGAGGTACACCATGACTTTCACTACAACTCCGCGTCGTCTCGCTAAAAGCCTTGCCCTGGTTGCCGGCCTCAGCGTGCTGTCGATACAGGCCTTCGCCGGTGGCGACGCCGCACTCTACGGCCCGACCGCACCGAAAGGCTCGACCTTCGTGCGCATCTACAACGCCAGCAACGCCGAAGTCAGCGCCACCGTCGGCAGCACCAACCTGAGCGACGTCGCGCCACTATCCAGCAGTGACTTCAGCTTCATGCCGGGTGGCGACTACAGCGCCAAGGTCGGTAGCCAGACCCTGCCGGTGAAACTGGCCGGCGACCACTATTACACCCTGGTCAACAACGCCAGCGGCGCACCGCAACTGATCGAGGAGCCGCCGTTCAAGAACAAGCAGAAGTCCCTGGTACGCGTACAGAACCTCAGCGACAAGACGCTGACCCTGAAAACCGCCGACGGCAAGACCGACGTCGTGCCGAACGTGGCCGCCAAGGGCCGTGGCGAGCGTGAAATCAACCCGGTCAAAGTCAGCCTGGCGCTCTATGACGGCGCAACCAAAGTCGGCGACGTGAAACCGGTCGCCCTGGAACGCGGTGAAGCCGCGGTGCTGTACGTCACCGGCAACGGCAGCAGCCTGTCGCCGGTCTGGGTGAAGCGCCCGGTGTCGACGCGCTGATCAATTTTCCAAGTTGATGCATAACCCCCTGTGGGAGCGAGCCTGCTCGCGAAAACGGTCTGACATTCAACATTGATGTCGACTGATACAACGCCTTCGCGAGCAGGCTCGCTCCCACAGTGATACGGGTCGTCAATTTGGACACGGAACAAAAACAAGAGTGAAACGACAGAACGCAGTAGCTCTAACCAATCGATATTCAAGGAGTAACAACATGATTCCGGTGATCTTGTCAGGTGGTAGCGGCTCACGTCTTTGGCCGCTTTCCCGTAAGCAGTTCCCTAAACAGTTCCTGGCCCTGACCGGCGAGCACACACTGTTCCAGCAAACCCTGGAGCGCCTGGTGTTCGAAGGTATGGACACGCCTATCGTGGTCTGCAACAAGGACCACCGCTTCATCGTCAACGAACAGTTGGCCGCGCACAAACTGGAAACCCAGCGCATCCTGATGGAGCCGTTCGGTCGCAACACCGCGCCGGCCGTGGCCCTGACCGCGATGATGCTGGTCAACGAAGGTCGCGACGAACTGATGCTGGTACTGCCGGCCGACCACGTGCTGGAAGACCAGAAAGCCCTGCAACGCGCCCTGGCCCTGGCCACCGTCGCTGCCGAGAACGGCGAAATGGTGCTGTTCGGCGTGCCGGCCACCAAGCCGGAAACCGGTTATGGCTACATCAAGTCGACCAACGACTCGCTGCTGCCTGAAGGCGTCAGCCGCGTCTCGCACTTCGTCGAAAAACCCGACGTGAAGCGCGCCACCGAGTTCGTCCAGTCCGGTGGTTACTTCTGGAACAGCGGCATGTTCCTGTTCCGCGCCAGCCGCTTCCTGGAAGAGCTGAAAAAGCACGATCCGGACATCTACGACACCTGCCTGCTGACCCTGGAACGCAGCAAGCAGGATGCCGACACCATCACCCTCGACGAAGCCACCTTCGCCTGCTGCCCGGACAATTCCATCGACTACTCGGTAATGGAAAAAACCCGACGCGCCTGCGTCGTGCCGCTGACCGCCGGCTGGAGCGATGTCGGCTGCTGGTCGTCGCTGTGGGAAGTCAATGAAAAGGACGCCAACGGCAACGTCAGCAAAGGCGACGTGGTGATCCAGGACAGCCGCAATTGCATGATCCACGGCAACGGCAAACTGGTGTCGGTGATCGGCCTGGAAAACATCGTCGTGGTCGAAACCAAGGACGCCATGATGATCGCCCACAAGGACAAGGTCCAAGGCGTCAAACAGATGGTCAACACCCTCAACGAACAGGGCCGCAGCGAAACCCAGAACCACTGCGAAGTCTACCGTCCGTGGGGCTCCTACGACTCGGTGGACATGGGCGGTCGCTTCCAGGTCAAGCACATCTCGGTCAAACCGGGCGCGTGCCTGTCACTGCAGATGCACCACCACCGCGCCGAACACTGGATCGTCGTCAGCGGCACCGCCGAGGTGACCTGTGACGAGAACGTGTTCCTGCTGACCGAGAACCAGTCGACCTACATTCCGATTGCTTCGGTGCATCGCCTGCGTAACCCGGGGAAGATTCCGCTGGAGATCATCGAGGTGCAGTCGGGGAGTTATCTGGGGGAGGACGATATCGAGCGGTTTGAAGATATCTATGGGCGGTCTACGCCGGTTGAGCGTGGGGTTTCGGTGAAGACCATCGCGCAGTAAGCGTTTATCAAAAAACAGCCCCCATTCAGCTCATTGCGTTCCCTATCCGCAGTGGGTTGAACGGGGGCTTTAGTTTTCCTTACTAAAATCTTGAGTCATTCAATCTCTAATTATTGAATAACCAGACCGCTCAAAATACTTGACTACAACGTCCTGATATTTTTTCGAAAGCACATAATCTCGTTGCTCGACCCCCGGATTACCAAAATGATACTTCGACATGAACGATGCGTGTTCCGGATTGAGTGTTCTTGAGGTCCATTTCAGGCGTATCACATTATCCGACCGTTTTACTCCGGAAAAGCCTATATAGTTTTTCTCTTCTCCGGAAAGAATTTTGACCATCATCGCGTGGCCTGTGAAATCCAATTCGGTGTTATCTGCCCTTTTACCAACAGAATGCAAAGCTTCAAGTGCAAATGAAAAGATTGGGCTTTTAGGGCCGACCTTGTAGGTAACACCTTTAGGTAACTGTTTCTCAACGTCCGACCCAGGCAAGCCCAATTGCGAAGAGATAGCGATATCTATTCGTTTATTTTTCACAGACATAACACCTACAAACTGACGATAGTTCTCCATAACTAGAATATTTTCGTTTGCTTCGATAGATAAACCTTTGACTTTCCGGTTCAACATACCATTAGTCTTTACACTCGCATCATCAACAGACGCACCACCCTCCTTAATTCCAGAATGGCGTTTTTCGCCTTCCTTCACCGCGACGTTCTCAAAACTCGGTACTACTTTTGCATTCACGGACGATGAAGCTATCGTTTCCAAACCAACATACTCAGCGACATTAACAAGAGCCTCCTTGGCCATTAAACCATCTTCATCAAAAAAACGAAGAGGGCTATTCAATAATGCTTTAAAGCGATTGCTTCCATCTACATCACCCGCCGGATCCGGGTTCAACCACCGCTGCCGTGCCGCTAGGTAATACCTGAACCCATAATAATAAAGTCCCGTCGCATCCCGCTCTTTCCCCGAATAACGCACCGTTCTGTAACTCGCCTCAACCTCCCCGCGTCCGGCGAACCACGCGGTAGTGCCATACGGGTGATAACGCTCCTGGCTGATCACGTCGCCGACCTCATCAAGCTCCAGGGTACAGGTGCCCAGATGATCATTCAGGTGGTAGCGGTATTGATCATTGCCCATGCCTTCCGGCGGTTTGGACTCCCAATGCAGCACCCGCACACTGCTGCGCCCGGCCTGCACGCTGATCACCTGCAACACTTCGCCCGTGCCGCTGTGGTTGCGCAGCTCCAGGTTTGGCAGATAGCGGGTTTCAGCAAGCAGTGTCCGGGCATTGGATTGGGTTTCGCGAACTTTGCGCACCCGCATGCCGTCAGCGCCGTAGACATAACGTTCGCGGTCATCGATGCCGGACTCTCGCTCGACCGGTCGCACTTCACACAACTGATTGCGCAGGTCCCACGCCAAGGCCTGCCCCGGTTGCAGGTTGAGTAGATTGCCGTTGCCGTCGAAGCCTCGACGGAAGTCGTCTTCGTCCGGTTCCACGCCTTCCAGCACCGGCAGACAACGGTTGCTGTGCGCCGTCGCGACCAGCCGATGGCCATGGCTTTGCGGACCGTCGTGAGTCAGCTCCAGAAGATTGCCGCCTGCGTCGTAGCGATAGGTCTGGCGGTAATTCGCGCGGGGCGCCGGGTCGTCGAAGGTCGAAAAGCCTGGGCCTTTGTTAGGGCCGCCCGCTTCCCAGCCGGTGGCTTCGATCAGTTGGGAAAGGCTGTCGTAGGAGTAGCGATTGACCGGTTCGATGCGCCGGTTGGCGAAGTAGCGAATCGGCTGCGCGGCATCCTCGATGCTCAGCACATTGCCTACCGCGTCGTAGGCGTAGCGCAGATCTTGCAGGACTGCGTTGCCGCGTTGAGCCCGGAGGCGGGTCAGGCGGCCATTTTGCGCGTCGTATTCCAGCGTGGTGATCACGCCATTGCCGGCGACTTCCCGCCCGGTCTGGCCGTGGGCGTTGTAGTCGATGGCGCTGACCAGGGTCTTTGGCGTGGATGTACCGTTGAGTTGCAGGCCAGCCTCACGCAACTGGCCGTCGAGGGTCTGGTTGAATAACTGACGGTGGCCTTTGGCATCGGTTTGCCGGGAGTCCTCGCCCAATGCATTGAAGTGCGAACGGGTGATGGCACCCTCCCCCGCCTCCAACAGCAACTCGCGATCCGCCACCGGCTCGGGCCAGTCCGGCAGCGACAATGCCTTCAGAAAATGCCGCGTCTGCTCCAACCCGGCGCCGTGCAATCCAAACTTGGTAAATAACTGCGTGCCCGCCGGATCATCATGGCGAATCAATTGCCCGCATTGGTTGCGCTCGGCAGAAGCCTGATCGCTCGCGCCGTAACCCAAGCGCTCCGTGCAAATCGCGTCACCATCCACCGCCTGCTCGAACACCGATAACGGGCGCAACAGGGTGTCATACCGCATCCAGCGCTGCGAACCCCGGCTATCCCAGGCATGAAGCGATTGCCCTGCCTCACCCAACAGCGCCACACGCCTCCCGGCATCGACGCTGTCCGTACTCAACACTGCGCCGGACAAGGTATAAGTCGTTTGCAGATTGGCCGGTGCCGAAGTGTCCAGAAACAACCGCGGGTCCCACTGCGCAATCGCGCGCCCCGCCCCATCATGGGCCGTGCGGTTGACTCGTGCCTGAGGGGGCACGCCGTCGCTGTCACGCCAGTAACCCACTGCACGGACCGGTAACCCACGAGGGTCTCTTGCTGTCAGGCTCGGGGTGTGGCGGTGGATTGCAAGGGTCGCTGGCACAGTAGCCGCTCCGGAATCTCTCCCCTCATGTAAGCCTGTCGATCAAGTGCCCGGCTACTGTCAAAAATTACAGTGCCGACAGATGGTCTCCCGTACCATCGGTACACCCCGCCCATCGCCAACCCTACCCGCGCTTAGGTAGGATGACCCTCTCTATTCCCGAGATCTACGTCATGTTCATCGGCGTCTTGCTGGTCATCACCTGGCTGATCCTGTTGCTGCGCTATCCGGCCAAGGCCTTGCCTGTTTCCATGGCCGCCGCCGTGGGCCTGGGCATTGTCGCGACCTGGGTCATCTGGATGGACCACCGCGAACTCAAGCAACTGCAACGCCTGGAGTTGCGCATCAGTTACGCGCCGCAGCAATGCCCCGCCGACCGTCCCTTGCAATTGACCCTGAACAACGGCAATGACGTGCCGCTGACGGAACTGCGCTGGCGGGTCGCGGCTTATGCACCGGGCGACACGGTGAACCTGGCCGATAATCAATACACTGCCCCGCGTTATCGCGGCCCCGGCGAATTGCAGGCCGGTGGCAACTGGGAAGACTGCTTGCCACTGCCGCCATTGCGCCCCGGCTACCGTCCGGAAACCCTGGAGTTTCGCGCCGAGCGATTGCAGGGTAGTTTTTCCGACTGATCTCTCCCCCACTATTTGCACAAGGAATGCGCCATGCCCGTTGCGTTGATTACCGGTTGTTCCAGCGGCATTGGCCGCGCCTTGGCCGACGCGTTCAAAGCTGCCGGCTATGAAGTCTGGGCCAGTGCGCGCAGGGCCGAAGATGTCGCCATGCTGAGCGCTGCCGGATTTATCGCCGTGCAACTTGACGTAAACGATGGTATTGCCCTTGAGCAGTTGAGCGAGCGCATCAACCAGGATCGCGGTGGCCTCGATGTGCTGGTCAACAACGCAGGGTATGGCGCCATGGGGCCGCTGCTCGATGGTGGTGTACCGGCCATGCAGCGCCAGTTCGAAACCAATGTGTTCGCCATCGTCGGCGTCACCCGCGCCTTGTTCCCGGTGCTGCGTCGGGCCAAGGGGCTGGTGGTGAATATCGGTAGCGTGTCTGGCGTACTGGTCACGCCCTTTGCCGGCGCCTACTGTGCCTCGAAGGCTGCCGTGCATGCCTTGAGCGATGCCTTGCGCATGGAACTGGCGCCGTTCGGCGTGCGGGTCATGGAAGTCCAGCCGGGAGCCATCGCTTCCTGTTTCGCCAAAAATGCCGGCCACGAAGCCGAGCAACTGATCAGTGAACAATCGCCGTGGTTTCCGCTGCGCGAAGGCATACGTGCCCGGGCCAGGGCTTCCCAGGACAAGCCGACTCCGGCCAGTGAGTTTGCCGCCGGATTGCTCAAGGCTGTGCAGCAGGCCAAACCGCCGCGGTTGCTTCGTCTGGGCAATGGCAGTCGGGCGTTGCCGCTGATGGCAAGCTTGCTGCCCAAGGGTTTGCTCGAATCCGGATTGATGAAGCGGTTCGGGCTACGTGGGCAGCTCTGAGACCGCGTAGACACCTTCGCGAGCAGGCTCGCTCCCACATTTAAAATACGTCTCCCTGTGGGAGCGAGCCTGCTCGCGAATAGGCCCGCACAGTCACTACAAAATTTCAGGTACCAGCACAATGACCGACTACACCGAATACTTCGACGAAGTGATCCAGGCCCACGTGGCCATCGAACAATGGCTGGCCGAAGAACAGAACGTCTCCGAACTCGAACACCTGCTGACACGTTTTTCACCGCAGTTTTCCATGGTCTCGCCGCTCGGTCGGGTGCTGGATTTTGCCGCGCTGAATGAATTGTTCACATTGGCGGGCGGCAAGAAGCTAGGTTTTCGCATCGAGCTCAGCGAGTTGCGTGGCATCGCGCTGCACGACGGTGGCGCGACCGTGAGTTACCGCGAGCAACAGACCGATGCGACCGGGCTGCACTCGGATCGTCGCTCGACCGTGGTGTTCGAGCAGGTGGATGGCAAGATCCTTTGGCGGCATTTGCAGGAGACGTTTTGCTGATCAACTGTAGGAGCGAGCCTGCTCGCGATGGACGTCAACGATAACGCAGGCATTCAGAAAGCACGCGACGCTCTCAGGTTTTTCGCGAGCAGGCTCGCTCCTACAGGGAATGCGTTAAGCACCATCGCCTTGCTTGACCACCACCGTGCAGGTAATCCCCGCCGCCAACAACACGCCCTCCGGCACTTCATCGATGTGAATGCGCACCGGCACCCGTTGCGCCAGGCGTACCCAGTTGAAGGTCGGGTTGACGTCGGCTATCAGCTCGCGGCTTTCCGGGTTGTCGCGGTCGTAGATGCCACGCGAGATGCTTTCCACGTGACCCTTGAGCACTTCGCCGCTCATCAGTTGCATGTCGGCCTTATCGCCCACGCGCACGTGGGGCAGCTTGGTTTCTTCGAAGAAGCCGTAGACCCAGAACGAGTTCATGTCGACCACGGCCATTTTCGCCTCGCCGATGCGCGCGTAGTCGCCGCGATGCACGTTGAGGTTGGTGACGTAGCCGTCCACCGCCGCGCGCACTTCAGTGCGTTTCAGGTTGAGCTCGGCGGCTTCCAGTTGCGCCTGGGCCTGCTGGTAATCGGCCAGGGCCGAGTCGGCGAGATTGCTGGCGTCGTCGCGGTTTTCCCGGGAGATCACCAGGTTGTCCATATCGGCGCGGCGATGGGCATTGACCTTGCGCATCTCCCAGGTCGCCTTGCGCGATGCCACCAGGCTTTGCGCCTGTTTCACCGCGAGACGGTAGTGCTCGGGGTCGATCTGCATCAGCAAATCACCCTTCTTCACCAATTGGTTGTCGCGCACCGGCACCTCCACCACTTCGCCAGTGACGTCGGCGGCGACGTTGATGATGTCGGCCCGCACGCGGCCGTCACGGGTCCACGGCGTGTTCATGTAGTGCTCCCACAAGGAGCGGCCGATCCACAGCGCGAGGGCCAGCACCAACAGGGTCGCGAGCAGGCTGAAAAACTTTTTCATCGGGGCATTCTCAGTGATAGAGAGTCAACGGTAGACAGTCAGCGCGATGGCACCGAACAGACAGGTAAACAGACTCAGGCGCAGTAACGCCGGGTGCCAGAAGAAGCGGTACAGGTCGAACCCGGAGAGGAAGCGGTCCAGTGCCCAGGCAAGTGCCGCCGCAATGAAAAACATCAGGGTCATGGTCGGCATGTACACGCCGTGGAAGGCGATTTCACGAGGCATGTTCAAGTCCTTGTGGCTTGCCGCTGGCACTGGCGTTCACGTAGCCGGCGAGCGGTGATTGCGGATCGAGCAGAGAGGTGCGGATGAAGTGCAGGTAGCTCTTCACCCGGCGCAACGCCGAGGTATCGAAGTGTGGGGCGAAGGGTTCGTCGGTGGACTGCACACGACTGATCGCGTGATCGACGGCGATCAGTGCGCGCTCGAGGTTGCTGCCGTTCGGTTGCAGGAACAGCCGCACCAGCGCGCGCCCCATCACCCGGATCGCCTGACGCCATGGCTGGGATTCGGCATAGGCCGGATGCACCGGCAGTATCGCCTGCTCCTTACGCAACTCGATGATCGCGTGGCCGACTTCCAGCACCACGAACATCCAGCGCAGCAAGCCCCGCTGCACTTGCGGTTGACCGGCCGCGAAGCCGTAGGCCTGATGCACCAGATCGCGGGTGCGGCTTTCGAAACTCGACGCCAGCCCCTTGAGCTTGCCGCTGATGGCGTACACCACCTGAGCGCGCAGGTCCTGCTCCAGACGGCGCCACAACCAGCGGCTGTTGGGCGGCAGAATGATCGCCCCTGCCGCTGCGCACACCAGCATGCCGAGCACCATGGCGATGTAGTCGTTGATGAAGGTGTAGGGGTTGTAGACCGTGAGGTTGTCCGGTACCGAGCCGGTGCTGAAAAAGATCAGCAAGCCCAGGCCGACACCGACGTATTGCGGCCGCGACGTCAGGAACGAGCCCAGTACGATCACCGGTGCGAGCATCACGCACAGCAACGGAAATCCGTCGATCCACGGGAAAATGAAAAACATCTCGACGAAGCCGATCAGCGCCCCGAGCAATGTCCCGCACGCCATCTGAAAGGCCATGCGTTTCGGGTTCGGGGTGGCGGCGGACAAGCCCACGGTCGCGGCGGCGATCAGGGTCATGGTCGCCCCGCTCGGCCAGGCGGTCGCCACCCAATAGCTGCCCAATACCACCAGGATGAATGCTGCGCGTATCCCCGATGCTGCCGCGGCCATCCAGTTGGTTTGCGGTGTGAACGGCTCGTCCCAGCGCTCCCGTTCGTGACTGTGATCGGCCAGGGATGCGTGGGTCTGTGCATAACCGTGCAGGTCGTCGACAAAGCGATAGAGCAGCTCGTAAGCGGTGTGGAAATCCAGTTGTTCGGCATCGCTCGGCTCGCTCTGCTGGAACGCTGCCCGCAGACAGCGCACTCGCGCCGGCAAGCCTTCCTTGTAGGCGCTCAGCACCGTGACCAGACGCGCCGCATCGGCGCTGGTCAGGGCACGACCGCTGAAGCCGTCGAGCACCTCGGCAAGGTCCTGCAGACCCGGCTTGATAGCTGCCACCACGGTGTCCGCCGCACTGCTGCGCAAGCGTTCGAGCAACTGGTGCAAGGCATTGAAGCGTGTGGTTATGCCCATGAACTCGCTGTTCAGGCGACTGAGCCGGCCATTGCGCCGACGCATGTGCGGGTCTTCAAAAACAGTGACGCTGCGCAAGCCTTCCAGGCCCACGGCTTCGGCGATGAAACGCACGTTACCGGCCTCGAATGCCTCACGCCGGCTGCGTCCGCGCAAGCCATCGGTGACGAACAGGGCGAACACGCCAAAGCGCTGATACAAGGCATTACGCATCGCCGCGCTAGCCGATTGCGGCAGGATGGCGGCACTGATCAGGGTCGAACAGAGAATGCCCAGCGAGATTTCCAGCACCCGCCAGACCGCCGCCATGAACGCCCCCTCCGGATGAGCCAGCGCGGGCAAGCCGACCATCGCCGCGGTGTATCCGGCGAGGACGAAGCCGTAGGCGCGGAAGTTGCGGCAGCGGGCGGCGCCGGCCGTGCAGATACCGACCCAGATCGCCAGCGAACCAAGGAACAGTTCAGTGTTCTGCGCAAACAGCGCAATCAACGCGACCATCACCGAAGACCCGGCCAGGGTGCCGAGAAAACGATAGAAGCTCTTGGCGAACACGTGGCCGCTTTGCGGCTGCATGACGATGAACACGGTGATCATCGCCGTGCGCGGTTGCGGCAACTCCAGGCGCATGGCCAGCCATAACGTCAGGAATGCCGCGAACAGCACCTTGAAAATGTAGACCCAGGTCACGCCGTCGCTGCGTGCCCAGTCGAAGAAACCCCGGCGCCATTCCAGGGAATACAGCCAGCGCAAGGGTGCGGGCAAGGGAGTCATGAAATCCTGCTCGGTGAAATTCAATGAAGAGCCGGAACCTGTGGGAGCGAGCCTGCTCGCGAAGAGGGAGTGTCAGGCGGCACAAATGTCATCTGACACACCGCCTTCGCGAGCAGGCTCGCTCCCACAGGTCTTGTATTCAACGCAAAAGGCTCGGGGTTTTCGGCACTTGAGTCTGTTCGGCGTTCGGTACATCGTTACCCGCGCCCAAACCACCACCCAACGCCGTCACCAGCTCCGCGTGGGCGCTCAAGCGCGCTGCCTGAACCTGCTGCTGCACTTGCTGCTGCTTGAACAGCAGGGTCTGGGCGTTGAGCACGTTGAGGTAATCGGTCAGGCCGCGCTGGTAGGCGATCATGGCGATGTCGTAGGTCTTCTGCGCAGTGGCCACCGACTCGGCGGCGAATGCCTGCTGCTTGTCCATGGACTCGCGGCGGATCAACTGGTCAGAGATGTTTTTCAGGGCATTGACCAGGGTCTGGTTGTACTTGGCCACGGCGATGTCATAACCGGCCGAGGCTTCGCCCAACTCAGCGCGCAAACGTCCGCCATCGAAGATCGGCAACGAAATCGCCGGACCCACGCTGTAGTTGAGCTTCTTGCCGGTCAGGAACTCCAGCGCCCCGCCACCGGTGGCCATGTAGCCGAGGCTGCCGACCAGGTCGACGTTGGGGTAGAAACCGGCATGGGCGACGTCGATGCCCCGCGCCTGCGCCGCCACTTGCCAGCGGCTGGCGACCACGTCCGGGCGCTGCCCGAGCAATTGCGCCGGCAGCGCAGACGGCAGTTTCAGTGGTGCAGCCAGCGACAGCGTCGGCCGCTGCAACTGCGCGCCTTCCCCCGGTCCCTTGCCGGCGAGGGCCGCGAGCTGGTTGCGGCTCAAGGCGATTTCTTCGTCGAGGGCATCGATCTGGCGATGGGTTTCCGGCAACGGTGTTTCAGCCTGGCTGACTTCGAAATGGGTACCGATGCCACCATTCAGGCGCTTCTGTGCCAGATCGAGAATCTGCTGTTGCTGCTTCAGGGTCGCCTCGACGATGTCCCGTTGTGCGTAATGCAGCGAAAGCTCGATGTAGACCCGGACGATGTTGTCCTGCAATTCGAGCTGGGCCTGACGAGCCTCGGCGACGGTCATGTGCGCCATGTCCACGGCGCGCTCGGTGGCATTGCTTTCGCGGCCCCAGAGGTCGAGGGCATAACTGAAACCCAGCGCGGCGTTGTTGTCCCAGGTGGTGCTGTTGGCCAGCTCACCGGGGCCATAGAACTGGTCGGTAGGCCAGTTGTGACGCTTGAGGGTGGACTCGCCATTGATCTGCAGCGACTCGGCCGCTTCCGCCACACCGGCCATGGACCTGGCTTGACGTACCCGGGCAGCGGCCATCGCCAGGCTCGGGCTGCCTTGCAGGGCGAGGTCGATCCAGCGGTTCAGTTGCGGGTCCCCATAGGCCTGCCACCATTGCGCGGTGGGCCAGTGCGCGTCTTGCGCGGCACTCTGGATCGCTTCGTCGGTGGCCAGCGAATTGGCCTCCAGCGCCTTGTCCTGCGGGGCAATACCTCCGGTTCCGATGCAGCCGCTGATTGCCAGGGTTAAAGCCAAAACACTGAGCGGCTGAAGCGCTCTGCTGATGCGACGCGGCACTGCTGCGATTTCCTGAGGTGGGGTGTTCTTGAGGTGAGCGCAATTCTATGGGGCGGCCTGAAGGGCGATAAGCTGGGATTCCTGTGAATCTTTGTTACCGTTAACGAGATAATCCGTAGGTAGGGGGTCACCGCCCCTGAAACTTCGTGTCACAATTTGCCATCGCACCCGAGAGCACCCCATGGACACTTTGCAAAACATGCGCGCCTTCAGTTACGTGGCCGAAGCCGGCAGCTTCACCGCCGCCGCCGTACAACTGGACACCACCACGGCCAACGTCTCGCGCGCGGTCTCCAACCTGGAAGCCCATCTGCAAACCCGGCTGCTCAACCGAACGACCCGCCGCATCGCTCTGACCGAAGCCGGCAAGCGTTACCTGTTGCGCTGCGAACAGATCCTGGCCTACGTCGAAGAAGCCGAAGCCGAGGCCAGCGACGCCCACGCACGCCCGGCCGGGCAACTGAAAGTGCACACCATGACCGGCATCGGCCAGCACTTCGTGATCGACGCCATCGCCCGCTACCGCAAGACCCATCCGGACGTGACCTTCGACCTGACCATGGCCAACCGCGTGCCGGACCTGCTCGACGAGGGTTACGACGTGTCCATCGTCCTCGCCCGCGAACTGCCGGATTCGGGGTTCGTCTCCCAGCGCCTGGGCATCACCTACAGCATCGTTTGCGCCTCGCCGGCCTACGTCAAAGCCAACGGCTGCGCACAAAAACCCAGCGACCTGCTCAACCACGCCTGCCTGCGCCTGGTCAGCCCGGTGATTCCGCTGGAGAAGTGGGCCTTCGACGGCCCTGAAGGCCAGGAAATGGTCACCATCAACAGCTCACCGTTTCTGGTGAACTCCGCCGACGCGATGAAATCCGCGATCATCAGCGGCATGGGCGTTGGCGTCCTGCCGCTGTACGCCGCGATAGAAGGCCTGCGCAACGGTACGCTGGTGCGCATGATGCCCAAATACCGCTCGCAGGAACTGAACCTGTACGCCATCTACCCGTCGCGCCAGTACCTGGACGCGAAGATCAAGACCTGGGTCGAGTATTTGCGTGGATCGTTGCCGGAATTGCTGGCCGCGCATCAGGCGGAATTGGCAGCGTATGAATTGAGTGGGAGCCTGGGTGGGGTTCGGGTGGCGAACTGAGCCTTTGTAGGAGCGAGCTTGCTCGCGATGGTCGTCAACGATGACGCTGGCAGCCTGACACCCCGCGGTGTTCTGTCGTTTATCGCGAGCAAGCTCGCTCCTACAGGGCCCGCCGCGATCGGCCATCCCTGGCCGTACGCGGCTAACCCGGCATCCATGCCGGGTTGCCCACTACGCAGAACCGGAACGAAGCCTCTCGAGGGGGCGTGTACCGCAAAAGCCAAAGCAAAAGCGAGGCGGCCTGACAGCCGACCTGACCACAGATGAACGCATCCCGCTGTAGGAGCGAGCCTGCTCGCGAAAAACGCCGGGACACCGCGGGCATTCAGACAGCCCGCGTCATCGTTGACGACCATCACGGGCAAGCCCGCTCCCACAGAAGAGCAAAAGCAGATCGGCGTACACCCACGCTTTTCACCACGCCACAGGCCGAGCGTTAGCTCGCCTGCCGCTTTTGATCTTGATCCACCCGCCCCCTCGGCAGGCTGAGTGGAGGTGTTCATCCGGGGACTGGCGCGCAGCGCCGTGCGGCGAAGCCGCACACATTGCATGTAGGTCGCGCGAAGCCGACCGGAGGGCAATGCCCCCGGATGAATGCCGGAGCGAAGGAACCCCGAGCCCAAGCGAGGGGCCGGACGTTCGGGGCGAGCGCTTTTTTTGCTTACTTTTTTTGAGGCGCTTGTTAAAAAAAGTGAGTCGCCGTCAGGGCGAAACCCTAAGTGGCCGTTACCGCAGCAACGGATATGTACACAGTCAACCAAGAACATGGCCGGCCCAGAGGCCGCCAAAGCCAAACTGACAGCGCCGTCAGTTAGCCGTCACCCTCCTGACCGTCAAACAGGTTTATAAAGGAAAATACCCACCGACCTACCGACCACCCAGCCCCGGCGCCCCACTCGCATGCGAATCCAGAAAAAACCCGCCCTGCTCGTCGCCCTTCTGATTTTCCTGGCAGCGCTGGGCCTGTGGTATGCCGCCAAACCGGCCAAGGCCAAGCTCGCCGCCCCCAGCGCCATCCCCGTGCGAGTGGTCGCTGTCGCCGAAAAAGACGTGCCGCGCTACGTCAGCGGCATCGGTTCGGTGCTGTCCCTGCACAGCGTCGTGGTCCGCCCACAAATCGACGGCATACTCACCAAAATCATGGTCAAGGAAGGCCAACTGGTGAAAAAAGGTGATCTGCTGGCCACCATCGACGACCGGTCGATCCGCGCCAGTCTCGACCAGGCCCGGGCACAACTGGGCGAAAACCAGGCGCAACTGCAAGTGGCGCTGGTCAACCTCAAGCGCTACAAACTGCTCAGCGTCGACGACGGGGTGTCCAAGCAGACCTACGATCAGCAACAGGCTCTGGTCAATCAACTCAAGGCCACCGCCCAAGGCAACCAGGCCTCGATTGATTCCGCTGAGGTACAGCTTTCCTACACACAAATACACTCCCCGGTCAGCGGTCGTGTCGGTATTCGGACAGTCGACGAAGGCAACTTCCTGCGCATGAGCGACGTCCAGGGCCTGTTCACCGTGACCCAGATCGACCCCATATCCGTGGAATTTTCCCTGCCGCAGCAAATGCTGCCGACCTTGCAGGGCCTGATCAACGACCCGCAGCACGCCCAGGTCAAGGCCTACATCGGCGCCGACACCGACGGCGAAACCGGCAACCTGCTCGGCGAAGGTCACCTGACCCTGATCGACAACCAGATCAACGCCAACACCGGCACCATCCGCGCCAAGGCCGAATTCGACAATCCGGGGCAGAAGCTGTGGCCGGGCCTGCTGGTGACGGTAAAGATTCAGACAGCCCTGGACAAAAATGCGTTGGTGGTACCGCCAACCGTCGTACAACGCGGCCTGGACCAGCACTTCGTGTACCGGGTCAATGGCGACAAAGTCGAAGCCGTGCAGGTGCAGATGGTCTATCAAGGCAGTGGCCAGGACATCATCAAAGGCGTTAATCCGGGTGATGTACTGGTCAGCGATGGTCAGTCGCGGCTCAAACCGGGTTCAACGGTGCAGGTGCTGACCGAGCCGTCGCAAGTGGTGCAATCGGAGGCGGAGCAATGAAGGGCCACGGTTCGGTATCCGCCTGGTGCATCGACCACCCGGTGGCCACGGTCTTGCTGACGTTCGCCCTGGTGCTGCTGGGCGTCATCGCGTTTCCGCGCCTGCCGGTAGCGCCATTGCCGGAGGCAGAGTTCCCGACCATTCAGGTCGCCGCGCAACTGCCCGGCGCCAGCCCGGAAACCATGGCTTCCTCGGTGGCCACGCCCCTTGAAGTGCAATTCAGCGCCATTCCCGGCGTGACCCAGATGACCTCGAGCAGTGCACTGGGCTCGACCAACCTGACCCTGCAATTCACCCTCGACAAGAGCATCGACACTGCCGCCCAGGAAGTGCAGGCGGCGATCAATACTGCCGCGGGCAAGCTGCCCAAGGACATGCCGAACCTGCCAACCTGGCGCAAGGTCAACCCGGCCGACAGCCCGGTGCTGATCCTCAGCGTCAATTCCTCGCAGATGCCCGGCCCGGAGCTCAGCGACCTGACGGAAACCCTGTTGTCCCGTCAGCTCAGTCAGGTCGACGGTGTAGGCCAGATCGCCATCACCGGTCAGCAGCGTCCGGCGATCCGCGTCCAGGTTTCGGCGGACAAACTCGCGGCCATCGGCCTGACCCTTGCCGACATCCGCCTGGCGATCCAGCAGACCAGCCTCAACCTGGCCAAGGGTGCGCTGTACGGGGAGTCGAGCATCTCGACCCTGTCCACCAACGACCAGTTGTTCCACCCGGAGGACTACAGCCAGCTGATTGTTTCCTACAAGAACGGCGCACCGGTTCATCTGCGCGACGTCGCCAAAGTCGTCAACGGTTCGGAAGATGCCTACGTCCAGGCTTGGGCGGGCACGCAACCGGGGGTCAACCTGGTGATTTTCCGCCAGCCGGGGGCCAACATCGTCGAAACCGTGGACCGCATCCAGGCCGCCTTGCCGGCGCTGGAAGCGATGCTCCCCGCCTCGGTGCAGGTCAAGACACTGATCGACCGCACCCAGACCATCCGTGCCTCGCTGCATGAAGTGGAAATCACCCTGCTGATTGCAATCATGCTGGTGGTGGCGGTGATGGCGCTGTTCCTGCGCCAGTTGTCGGCAACCTTGATCGTCTCGGCGGTGCTGGGAGTTTCGCTGACCGCCAGCTTTGCGCTGATGTACGTCATGGGATTCAGCCTGAACAACCTGACGCTGGTGGCGATCGTGGTGGCCGTGGGCTTTGTGGTCGACGACGCGATCGTGGTGGTGGAAAACATTCACCGGCACCTGGAGGCCGGCGACGGCATGCGCGAAGCGGCGATCAAGGGCGCGGGCGAGATCGGCTTCACCGTTGTCTCGATCAGCTTTTCGCTGGTGGCTGCGTTCATTCCGCTGCTGTTCATGGGTGGCGTGGTCGGGCGGCTGTTCAAGGAATTCGCCCTGACCGCCACCTCGACCATCCTGATTTCCGTAGTGGTGTCACTGACCCTGGCACCGACCATGGCCGCGCTGTTCATGCGCGCGCCGGTGCATCATGCCCACGACAAACCGGGTTTTGGCGAGCGTCTGCTGGCATGGTACGAAAAAGGCCTGCGCCACGCCCTCGCCCATCAACGCTTGATGATCGGCGTGTTCTGCCTGTCACTGGGCCTGGCCGTTGCCGGGTACATTCTGATCCCGAAAGGTTTCTTCCCGATCCAGGACACCGGTTTCGTCCTCGGCACCACCGAAGCCGCTGCCGACATTTCCTACGGCGACATGGTGAAAAAACACCTGGCAATGGCGGAAATCGTCGCCGCCGACCCTGCGGTGGAAACGTTCTCGCACTCGGTCGGAGTTTCCGGCAGCAACCAGACCATCGCCAACGGCCGCTTCTGGATCACCCTGAAAAAACGCAGCGACCGCGATGTCTCGGCCAGTCAGTTCATCGACCGGATTCGTCCGCAACTGATGAAAGTACCGGGCATCGTCCTGTACCTGCGCGCCGGCCAGGACATCAACCTCAGTTCCGGCCCAAGCCGTGCACAGTACCAATACGTACTCAAGAGCAACGACGGCGGCACACTCAGCACCTGGACCCAGCGCCTGACGGAAAAACTGCGCGCCAACCCGGCGTTCCGCGACATTTCCAACGATTTGCAACTGGGCGGCAGCATTACCCACATCAGCATCGACCGCAGCGCGGCGGCGCGTTTCGGCCTGACCGCCAGCGACGTCGATGAAGCCCTGTACGATGCATTCGGCCAGCGCCAGATCAACGAATTCCAGACCCAGGTCAATCAGTACAACGTAATTCTGGAGCTGGACACCAAACAGCGCGGCAAGGCCGAAAGCCTCAACTATTTCTACCTGCGCTCGCCCCTGAGCGGGGAAATGGTGCCGTTGTCAGCCCTGGCCAAGTTCGATGCGCCAACCGTCGGCCCGCTGTCCATCGCCCATGACGGCATGTTCCCGGCCGCCAACCTGTCGTTCAACCTGGCACCGGGCGTGGCGTTGGGCGATGCGGTGATCATGCTCAACCAGGCCAAGGCCGACATCGGCATGCCAAGCGCCATCAGCGGCAATTTCCAGGGCGCGGCCCAGGCGTTCCAGAGTTCTCTGGCCAGCCAGCCGTGGCTGATTCTCGCGGCGCTGGTGGCGGTGTACATCATTCTCGGCGTGCTCTACGAGAGCTTCGTCCATCCGCTGACGATCATTTCCACCTTGCCCTCGGCGGGCCTCGGTGCGGTGATCATGCTGTGGATTTGCGGCCAGGACTTTTCGATCATGGCCTTGATCGGCCTGGTGCTGTTGATCGGTATCGTCAAGAAAAACGGCATCCTGATGATCGACTTCGCCCTCGAAGCGCAGCGCAATGCTGGATTGTCGCCTGAAGAAGCGATCTTCAAGGCCTGTCTCACGCGGTTCCGGCCGATCATCATGACCACCCTCGCCGCCCTGCTCGGCGCCCTGCCGCTGATGCTCGGCTTCGGCACCGGGGCCGAGTTGCGCCAACCCCTGGGGATCGCGGTAGTCGGCGGCTTGCTGGTGAGCCAGGCCCTGACGCTGTTCACCACGCCGGTCATATACTTGTGGCTGGAGCGGTTGTTTCACAGGCCCAAACCTTCGCCAGTGCCAGCGCTGGCGAGTACAGACTGAGGCAGGGTCATGCGCGTTCTGATTATCGAAGACGAGGAAAAAACCGCGGATTATCTGCACCGCGGTCTGACGGAACAGGGTTACACCGTGGATCTGGCGCGGGACGGGGTCGAAGGTCTGCACCTGGCGCTGGAGAGCGACTACGCGGTGATCGTCCTCGACGTGATGTTGCCGGGCCTCGATGGCTTCGGCGTGTTGCGCGCCTTGCGTGCGCGCAAGCAAACCCCGGTGATCATGCTCACCGCCCGCGAGCGTGTGGAAGATCGCATCAGGGGCCTGCGTGACGGCGCCGATGACTATCTGGGCAAACCGTTTTCCTTCCTTGAACTGGTGGCACGCCTCCAAGCGCTGACCCGCCGTAGCGGCGGTCATGAACCGGTGCAAGTGAGCATCGCCGACCTGTGGATAGATTTGATCAGCCGCAAGGCTACTCGTGGCGGCACACGGCTGGACCTGACCGCCAAGGAGTTCTCGCTGCTCAGTGTGCTGGCCCGCCGCCAGGGCGAAATTCTCTCGAAAACCGCCATCGCCGAAATGGTCTGGGACATCAATTTCGACAGTGACGCCAACGTCGTCGAAGTCGCGATCAAACGCCTGCGGGCCAAGCTCGACGGGCCGTTCGAAGAGAAACTGCTGCACACCATTCGCGGCATGGGTTATGTGCTGGAGAGCCGTGGTGTCCAGTAACTCGATCGCGCTACGCCTAAGCGGGATGTTCACCCTGGTGGCGTTATTGGTGTTCCTGTTGATCGGCTGGGCACTTTATCAACAGGTGGATAAAGGCTTGGGCCTGTTACCCGAAGCTGAACTCGATGCGCGCTACAGCGTGCTCGAATCCACGGTCGGCCGTTACGGCACGCCCGAGCATTGGGTGAAGATCAACAACAAGCTCAATCTGCTGAGCGAAGAAGACAAGCGCATCAGTTTCTGGATCATCAGCGGTGATCCGCACTACGAATACGGCAACCTGACCCCGCAGGTCCGCGCCTTTGCTCAAGGGCCGCTGGGCACGCGCGACATGCAGCTGGCGGATCACCCCTATCCGCTGAAAGTGCTGGTCAGCGAGTTCCCGGCCAAGGACCAGCGACCACCGCTGCGCTTCATGATCGCCATCGATACCGAAACGTTTTTCCATACCCAGCATCAATTGCTGATCGCGCTGATCAGTCTGGCGATTGTCGGCGTGCTGCTGGCTTCGGCTCTGGGTTATTGGGTGGCGCGGATCGGTCTCAAGCCGCTGATCAAACTGTCCGCGGAAGCCCAGCGCCTGGCCCCGCCATTGCGCTCGGGGCGCTTGCGATTGTCACCCTTACCGCCGGAACTTGATCAATTCGTCAGCTCGTTCAACTCGACCCTGGAACGGGTCGAGCAAGCCTACTCGCGCCTTGAATCGTTCAATGCCGACGTCGCCCACGAACTGCGCTCACCGCTGACCAACCTGATCGGCCAGACCCAGGTCGCATTGACCCGCGGACGCTCCGCCGAGCATTACTTCGAAGTGCTGCAATCGAACCTCGAAGAGCTTGAGCGACTGCGTTCGATCATCAACGACATGCTGTTCCTCGCCAGCGCCGACCAGGGCAGCAAGGCGACCAAACTCACCTCTACCTCGCTGGCCGAAGAGGTGGCCACGACCCTGGAGTATCTGGATTTCATTCTCGAAGACGCTCAGGTCCAGGTCGAGGTCAGTGGTGACGCACAGGTACGCATCGAGATCGCCCATCTGCGCCGGGCGCTAATCAACCTGCTGAACAATGCGGTACAGCACACCGCGCCCGGGCAGGTGATTCAAGTGCACATTGAAGCCGAAGAACACCAGGTCAGCATCGGCGTCGCCAACCCCGGTTCGCCGATTGCCCGTGAACACCTGCCACGGCTGTTCGAGCGCTTCTATCGGGTCGATGCTTCGCGCAGCAACAGCGGCAACAATCACGGTTTGGGGCTGGCCATCGTCAAGGCGATTGCATTGATGCATGGCGGCGATGTGTTCGTGCGCAGCGACCACGGGATGAATACATTCGGGATTCATCTGCCCGTCTGATCCCTTTCCTTTGTAGGAGCGAGCCTGCTCGCGAATCAGGCAACCCGGTGCAACTCAAGGACCGAGGTGTTGCTTTCGCGAGCAGGCTCGCTCCCACATGAGGTGCGGCTGCATACAAATATGTGGCCAAACAACTATTGCTGTTGCCGCAACAGTCCTTTCATGAATCCGCTCTTTTTCCCCTCGCTCAAGATCCTTATCTTTGCCCGCACCAAACAGCACTTGCCAAGCAAGAAGGTTTTAAAGATGTCCAACAGTATGGGTATTGCCAGCGCTTTCGTTTTGTCCTCTTTGTTCCTGTCGCCATTGGCGATGGCGGAAGAATCGCAGACTTTCGTCGCGCATAACGCCGCACGCTCTGCGGCGTTCGAAGAGCATCAGATCGAGATGACGGCCAAGGCTGCGCAAGACGCCCAAGCCCCGCAAGCATCCAGCACCCAGGCCCAGCCAGGGGCCGAAAAAGACAGCTGACCCATACCTGTCACGCCTGTTTCCCTCGACACTTTTCATCGGCTCTTCCCTTCGAAAAGTTGTCTTAAAGCCGCTGCTGTCAGCGGCTTTTTTTTATCGTGGCGACTCAACTTTCATTGCAATCCCTGCAACGAAAGACACTGACACCCACGTCAATGATCAATCCTTCAAACAACGGAAGCGATTCACTCGGCTGCTACGTTTATGCAACTACGCTTATTACGTCCATCCAGCAGACGTCAGCCCTATGACCGCAAGCCGCACCCGACCTATTCAAGGCCCGCCCGGGCGACCCCAGATCATGGTGATCTTCGGCAGCACCCTGACAGTCATCTCGATCCTGTGCATCGTCACGTTCCTGCTGATCCGCGAACACACTTACGCCCAGCAGACCGCCACACGCAGTGCAACCACCATTGCGCAACTGATCGATGCTGATGTCCTGCGTACGGTCGAGCTCTATGATTTGACCTTGCAGGGCCTGATCGCCGCCGCCCAACGGGACGACCTGAAACAGGTATCGCCACAGATCCGTCATCTGGTGCTGTTCGACCGCTCCACCACCGCGCGCTACAAAGGCGACATCCTGCTGCTGGACAAGCACGGCGATGTGCTGGCCGACTCATCGTTGATCGAACCGAAACCGGGCAACTTCGCTGATCGCGACTATTTCCTGGCCCATGTTTCCAATCACGACACCGGCATGTTCATCAGCCGACCGTTCAAGCCGCGCTGCGATTGCGATGACAGCGACGAATGGCGCATCAGTTTCAGCCGACGCATTTCCTCACCCACGGGTGAGTTTCTGGGGGTCGCGGTGGCGTCGATGCGCATGAGTTACTTCGATCAGCTGTTCAACAGCCTCGACATCGGCACCGGCAGTACGCTGGCCATCATCAACAATGACGGGATTCTCCTGGCGCAGAAACCGTACCGGGAACAAAACTCCATCGGCAAAAGCTTCTCCAACCGTCCCAACGTCGTACGCATGCTGCAGGAGCGCAACGGTACCTTCGAAAGCGTGTCGAGCGTCGACCATCAACGGCGCCTGTACACCTTTTCCCGGGTCGGCAATTTGCCGCTGACCGTCATCGTGGCCCTTTCCATCGATGAAGTGTTCGCCACCTGGAGCCGCACGGCCTATGTGATCAGCGGTGCTACCGGGGTGTTGTGCATCGGTTTGTTCTGGCTGACCTGGCTGCTCTGCCGAGAGCTGCGCCTGCGCCAACATGCCGAACAGGAACTGGCGCAACTGGCGGCCACTGACGCCTTGACCGGTGTGGCCAACCGTCGATCCCTTGACCAGACCCTGCGCCATGAATGGTTTCGCGCGCAGCGCAGCGGCAAGCCGTTGTCTTTGCTGATGATCGATGCCGACCATTTCAAGGCCTTCAATGACCGGCACGGGCATCAGGCCGGCGACGACGCCTTGCGGGCATTGGCCGAGGTCATCCGCGCCAATGTCCATCGCCCCGCAGACCTGGTGGCGCGCTATGGGGGCGAAGAGTTTTCGGTGATTCTGGCCGAAACCGGCAGTGAAGGCGCGCGGCAGATCGCCGAACATATCCGTGGGGCGGTGCAAAAACTGCCATTGGTGGATCCGGGTGAGCCGCCGATGAGCGTCAGTATCGGCATTGCCACCTGGACGGTGGCCAGCGATATCAACCTGGAGCAATTGCTGTTCAGTGCGGACAAGGCGTTGTATCAGGCCAAGGATGGGGGGCGTAATCGGGTGGTGTGCGCCAAATAGGATTTTTACTGGATGGGCCGGCGCCTTCGCGAGCAGGCTCGCTCCCACAATTGACCGCGCCCCTCCTGTGGGAGCGGGCTTGCCCGTGAAGAGGCCGTCACTGCCACCATAGAAATCAGGGCATAAAAAAAGGCCACCCGAAGGCAGCCTTTAAAAACTAGAGAGGTTTTTTGCTTACACGGCCGCAACCGGGCGCATGTAAGAGATCGGTGCAGTGCTGGCGTCTTCGAACGTCACGACTTCCCAGGCATCTGTCTGCTCAATCAACTTGCGCAGCAGCTGGTTGTTCAGTGCGTGGCCGGACTTGAAGCCCTTGAACTCACCAATCAGGCTATTGCCCAGCAGGTAAAGGTCACCAATTGCATCGAGAATCTTGTGCTTCACGAATTCGTCTTCATAGCGAAGGCCGTCTTCGTTCAGTACGCCATCGGCGTCGACCACAATTGCGTTTTCAACACTGCCGCCGAGTGCGAGGTTGTGCTTGCGCAGGTACTCGATGTCACTCATGAAACCAAAGGTACGGGCGCGGCTGACTTCTTTTACAAACGAAGTGCTGGAAAAATCCACGCTTGCACTTTGTGTGCGGTCACGGAAAACCGGGTGATCGAAATCGATCTCGAAGCTCACCTTGAACCCGTCGAAAGGGACGAAAGTAGCGCGCTTGTCGCCATCTTCCACTGTCACTTCACGCAGGATGCGGATGAACTTCTTGGCGGCGTCCTGTTCTTCCAGGCCAGCCGATTGAATCAGGAATACGAAAGGTCCGGCGCTACCATCCATGATCGGAACTTCGGACGCGGAGAGCTCGACGTAGGCGTTATCGATGCCCAGGCCTGCCATGGCCGAGAGCAGGTGCTCTACCGTGTCCACTTTGACGTCACCGTTAACCAGCGTGGTCGACATAGTGGTTTCACCAACGTTTTCCGCGCGGGCAGGAATCTGCACCACGGGATCGAGGTCGGCGCGACAAAACACAATGCCGGTGTCGACAGGCGCTGGCTTGAGGGTCAGGTAGACCTTCTCCCCGGAGTGCAGGCCGACACCTGTGGCACGGATAATATTCTTCAGGGTGCGTTGTTTAATCATGGCATGGGCCGCTTCAGCGCAAATTGCGAACTGGTATCAACAAAGGCTGGCGATGATAGCAGACCAGACCTTTGCTGAACACCAATCACCCGAATACCCCTGATACATTTCATCAATCGGCCTGTCGACGCAGGAAAGCCGGGATGTCCAGGTAATCCAGGTCATCTTGCGGATTCATCTTCGCGGCAGCCGCAGCACCGGCCTGGGCCTGGTTGCGCATGACGGTCGGACGGTCCAGGTCACGGTAGTTCACCGCTGGAGCTTCCTGACGAACAGGGGCCTGCTGTTGTGGCTGTGCAGCCATCGAGGTGTGGACGGTGTTGTCGATGACCTTCACAGGCTTCTCGATTTTAGCGCCTAAACCTGTGGCAACTACAGTCACGTGCAGCTCGTCGCGCATGTCCGGATCGATAACGGTACCGACCTTGACCATCGCGTGCTCGGAGGCGAATGCCTCGATGATGCTACCCACGTCGGAGTATTCACCCAGGGACAGATCCGGACCGGCGGTAATGTTCACCAGGATGCCGCGAGCGCCTTGCAGGTTCACGTCTTCCAGCAGCGGGTTGCGAATGGCCGCTTCGGTGGCTTCGCGTGCACGGTTCGGACCGCTTGCGCAGCCAGTGCCCATCATCGCCATGCCCATCTCGCTCATCACGGTACGCACGTCGGCGAAGTCGACGTTGATCATGCCCGGACGCTTGATGATGTCGGAGATACCGCGAACGGCACCGGCCAGTACGTCGTCAGCCTTGGCGAAAGCCGACAGCAGGCTTGCGTCTTTACCGAGGATGGTCAGCAGCTTCTCGTTGGGAATGGTGATCAACGAGTCAACGCTTTCGGAGAGCATGCGGATGCCTTCATCGGCGATCTGCATGCGCTTGCGGCCTTCGAACGGGAACGGACGGGTCACCACCGCAACGGTGAGGATGCCCATTTCCTTGGCCACTTCGGCGATGATCGGCGCAGCACCGGTACCGGTACCGCCGCCCATGCCAGTGGTGATGAACACCATGTTGGTGCCGGCCAGCACTTCGGCAATGCGCTCACGGTCTTCCAGAGCGGCTTGACGGCCGACTTCAGGGTTGGCGCCAGCGCCCAGGCCCTTGGTCACGCCGGTGCCCAGTTGCAGGATGGTGCGCGCGCCAATGTTTTTCAGCGCTTGAGCATCGGTGTTGGCGCAGATGAACTCGACGCCTTCGATGTTGCTCTTGACCATGTGGTTGACAGCGTTGCCGCCGCCACCGCCGACACCGATAACTTTGATTACCGGGCTTGCGGGGATGTTGTCTACGAGTTCGAACATTTTCCCTCTCCTTTACATTCTCTAGTTTTTTCGCCTACTGCGTGCTTCGGTGTAACGGTGTAGCGGTAAATCTTCAGAAATTGCCCTGGACCCACTTCTTCAGGCGGTCCAGCAGCGGAGCCTGTGGCTCTTCGTTGCTGTAGCTGTCGCGGCTGCCGATGCCCGAGAACGAGATGCCGTCGGACTGCTTCTGCAGGCCGTACATCAACAGGCCGACGCCGGTGGAATAGATCGGGTTGCGTACTACGTCATCCAGACCTTTCACGCCATGAGGCACGCCCAGGCGGACCGGCATGTGGAAAATTTCCTCGGCCAGTTCGGTAGCGCCTTCCATCTTCGACGTACCGCCGGTCAGCACAATGCCGGCCGGGATCAGGTCTTCGTAGCCGCTGCGGCGCAGCTCGGCCTGGATCAGCGTGAACAGTTCGTCGTAGCGCGGCTCGACCACTTCGGCCAGGGCCTGGCGGGACAGCTCGCGCGGCGGACGGTCGCCAACGCTTGGCACCTTGATGGTTTCACCGGCACCGGCCAGCTTGGCCAGGGCGCAGGCGTAGCGAATCTTGATTTCTTCGGCGTACTGGGTCGGAGTGCGCAACGCCATGGCGATGTCGTTGGTCACCTGGTCGCCGGCAATCGGGATCACTGCGGTGTGACGAATCGCGCCTTCGGTGAAGATCGCGATGTCGGTGGTTCCGCCACCGATGTCCACCAGGCACACACCCAGCTCTTTCTCGTCATCGGTCAGCACCGAGTACGCGGAAGCCAGCTGTTCGAGAATGATGTCGTCGATTTCCAGACCGCAGCGACGCACGCACTTTTCAATGTTCTGTGCGGCGTTGACGGCGCAGGTGACCACGTGGACCTTGGCCTCCAGACGCACACCGGACATGCCCAGCGGCTCGCGGACGCCTTCCTGGTTATCGATCACGTAGTCCTGCGGCAGGGTGTGCAGCACGCGCTGGTCAGCCGGGATCGCCACGGCCTGGGCCGCATCGAGCACGCGCTCAAGGTCCGCCGAGCTGACTTCGCGATCACGAATCGCCACGATGCCGTGGGAGTTCAGGCTGCGGATGTGATTGCCAGCCACGCCGACGAACGCCGAGTGAATGCGGCAACCAGCCATCAGCTGCGCTTCTTCGATCGCGCGCTGGATCGATTGCACGGTGGACTCGATGTTCACCACCACGCCTTTTTTCAGACCTCGGGACGGATGGGTGCCGATCCCGACGATTTCCAGCGTGCCGTCGTCCGCGACCTCGCCCACCAGCGCCACCACCTTGGAGGTGCCGATATCGAGACCGACGATCATTTTGCCGCTTTGCACGTTTGCCATGGGGTCCTGCCTCTCTTAATTCTTCGCGACAGCGGGTTGGGCTGTCGTAGGCGCTACAGGTTCCCGCCAGCCAACGGCGAGGCCGTTGGCGTAGCGCAGATCGATGCGCGCAATGTTCGTAATCTGTTCTTTGAGCGTCTTGTCATAGATGGCAATGAAGCGGCGCATCTTTTCCACCTGGTTGCCGCGTCCCAGCAGCAGTTCGATACCCGGGCCGGCACTGCCGGGGCCGGTGGTCAGGAACCAGCTGCCGCGATCACGCAACTCCAGGCGCGCAATCGAGAAGCCCAGCGGCCTGAGCATCTGGCTCAATACCTGGTATTGCTGCATCACTTGCTGCTGGGCCCGCTGTGGGCCGAACAGTTGAGGCAAGTGTTCGTAATTCGCCAGCTCACGCGGCGTAAAAGCCTGCCCCTGGTTGTTCAACAGCGATTCGTCGCCCCAACGGGCCACCGGCAGTTGTTCTTCCAGGCGGATCACCACCTGATCCGGCCACACCCTGCGCACTTCGGCATGGGCAATCCATGGCATCGTTTCCAGCTCGGTGCGCATGCTCGCCAGGTCGATGGTGAAGAAGCTCGACGCCACGTACGGAGCGATCCGCTGCTGCACCGCTTGCTGGCTGATGTAACTCAAGTCGCCCTGCACGTTGATCCTGGTGATCGGCCGGTCGGCATACGGCAACAACCGTGTCGCGCCTTCGTACGTACCGAACCCCAAAGCCACCAGCACTACCGGCCAGAACAGGCTTTTCAGAAAGCCGAAATTGGCTTTCGGCAGGCGCACGGACATCGGCTCTTTGGCCACCATTCGGCTGGCACCCCGTGGCACCGGCTTGCGGCCGGGTGCGGGTGGCTGATGTCTGAGCTGAGCGCCTTGCATGGCCTTAACCTCTCGTCGACTCTTGGTTACCGGCAGTGTTGCCGGCAACGCTCTCGGCCAGAATGGCCAGAACCAGTTGCTGGAAATCCAGACCGGCGGCACGGGCCGCCATCGGCACCAGGCTGTGATCGGTCATGCCCGGTGCAGTGTTGACTTCCAGGAACCAGAACTGTCCATCGGCGTCCTGCATCACGTCTGCCCTACCCCAACCGGCGATACCCAACGCTTCACAGGCTTTCGCCGTGAGGTCCATGAGTTCCTGTTCCTTGGCGCTGTCCAGTCCGCACGGAATGCGGTACTGGGTATCGTTGGCGATGTACTTGGCGTCGTAGTCGTAGAAGCTGTGCGTCGTGCCCAGGGCAATCGGTGGCAACACCTGGTCACGCAGGGTGGCGATGGTGAACTCCGGACCGTGGATCCATTGCTCGACCAACACTTGCGAATCGTAGGTACTGGCCGCTTTCCATGCGTCGATCAACTCGGACGCAGAAATCACTTTGGCCATCCCGATACTTGAACCTTCATGGGCCGGTTTGACGATCAAAGGGAAGCCCAGTTCCGTCGCCGCCGAAATACAATCGGCCTCGCTGCACAGGACCGCGTGACGTGGCGTCGGAATGCCCAGGCTGTGCCAGACCTGCTTGGTGCGCAGTTTGTCCATGGCCAGGGCCGAGGCCAGGATGCCACTGCCGGTGTACGGAATGCCCAGGCATTCGAGCAGGCCCTGCATGCTGCCGTCCTCACCGCCACGACCGTGAAGGATGATGAAGGCGCGGTCGATTTTTTCGCTCAACAGCCGCTGCAGCAGGTCATCGCCCACGTCGAGGCCGAATGCGTCCACACCGGCGCTTAGCAGCGCGTCGAGAACGGCGTTGCCCGACTTCAGGGAGACTTCACGCTCGGCACTCTTGCCGCCGAACAGCACGGCGACGCGGCCGAAATCTTTCGGCGCGATCGTGGAGACCAGGTTGGCGTAGGCAGCAGTCATTTCAATGTCCCCTTCTCCGGCGCGGCAACAGCCCCGGCGAACAACTCACTCTTCAGCAGTTTCGGTGCGAGACCGCCGATATCACCGGCGCCCTGGCACAAAAGGATGTCGCCAGCGCGCAGCAGCGGCTTGACCACTGGCGCGAGGTCGACACCACGCTCGATGTAGATCGGGTCGAGTTGGCCACGCTGGCGGATGCTGTTGCACAGCTTGCGGCTGTCGGCACCCGGAATCGGCTCTTCGCCGGCCGGATAGACTTCCATCAGCAGCAGTACGTTGGCGTCGGCCAGCACATTGACGAAATCGTCGTACAGGTCACGGGTGCGGCTGTAACGGTGCGGCTGGTAGACCATCACCAGGCGGCGCTCCGGCCAGCCACCGCGTACGGCCTTGATCACGGCCGCGACTTCCGTCGGGTGGTGACCGTAGTCGTCGACCAGCATCACATTGCCGCCGTCCACCGGCAGTTCGCCGTAGACCTGGAAGCGTCGGCCGACACCCTGGAACCCGGACAGGCCCTGGACGATGGCTTCATCGCTGACGCCTTCGTCGGTGGCAATGCAGATGGTTGCCAGAGCGTTCAATACGTTGTGGTTACCCGGCATGTTGACCGAAACATCCAGCGGCTCGCGGTCGGGGCGCAGCACGGTGAAGAAGGTCTGCATGCCTTGCTGGCGTACATTGATGGCACGCACGTCGCAGTCTTCGCCGAAGCCATAGGTGACTGTCGGGCGCTTGACCAATGGCAGGATTTCACGCACCACCGGATCGTCCAGGCACACCACCGCCAGACCGTAGAACGGCAGGTTGTGCAGGAACTCGACGAAGGTTTTCTTCAGTTTGTTGAAGTCACCGTCGTAGGTCGCCATGTGATCGGCGTCGATGTTGGTGACCACGGCCACCAGCGGCTGCAAGTGCAGGAAGCTGGCGTCGCTCTCGTCGGCTTCGGCAATCAGGTAGCGGCTGGTGCCAAGCTGGGCATTGGTACCCGCAGCATTCAGGCGGCCACCGATGACGAACGTCGGGTCCAGGCCACCGGCCGCGAACACCGAAGCGATCAGGCTGGTGGTGGTGGTTTTGCCGTGGGTACCGGCAACGGCGATACCGTGGCGATAACGCATCAGCTCAGCCAGCATCTCTGCCCGCGGCACCACCGGAATACGGCGCTCCAGCGCGGTAGCGACTTCCGGGTTGGACGTGTTCACGGCACTCGACACCACCAGCACGTCGGCGGCAGCGGCGTTCTCGGCACGGTGGCCGATGAAGATCTGCGCCCCGAAGGACTCCAGGCGTTCAGTCACAGGCGAAGCCTTGAGGTCGGAACCCGACACCGCATAACCCAGGTTCAGCAACACTTCGGCAATCCCGCACATGCCCACACCGCCGATACCGACGAAGTGGATGCGACGGATACGGCGCATTTCCGGTTGTGGCATGGCTTTCTGACTCTCAACCATGGGCCACCTCCAGGCAGCTGTCGACCACGTTACGGGTGGCATCGGGTTTGGCGAGGCGGCGTGCCGCGGCAGCCATTTCGTTGAGTCGTTGTGGTTGCATCAGGACCTCTGTCAGGCGAGCGGCAAGATCCGCTGCGCCAGTCGTTCTTTGCGGCATCAGGAAGGCTGCGCCTTCACGGGCCAAATATTCGGCGTTGCGGGTCTGGTGATCGTCGATGGCGTGAGGCAAAGGCACCAGCATCGAGGGCAGACCGGCGGCGGCCAGTTCACTGATGGTCAGCGCGCCTGCGCGACAGACCACCAGGTCGGCCCAGCCATAGGCTTGGGCCATGTCTTTGATGAAAGGCTGCACCTGCGCCTCGACGCCAGCCGCGCGATAGCGCTCTGCAGTCACTTCATCGTGGTTTTTGCCAGCCTGATGGAACACTTCCGGACGCAAATCGGCAGCGACTTGCGACAGGGCTTCAGGCAGCAACTTGTTCAACGGTTCTGCGCCCAGGCTTCCGCCCAGAATCAGCAAACGCGCCTTGCGACCGGCCAGGGCAGGTCGCGATGTCTCGAGGAACAGCTCGCTGCGCACCGGATTACCGGTGGTCCGGCGGCTGCCCGACAGGGTAAAGGTGTCGGGGAACGCTTCACAGACTCGGGCGGCCAACGGCACCAGCAACCGATTGGCGGTACCGGCCACGGCGTTCTGCTCGTGAACGATCACCGGCACACCGGCCAGTTTGGCCGCAACACCACCAGGACCGGTCACAAAACCACCAAAGCCCACGACGCAGACCGGTTGCAGACGGCGAATGATCGCTCGTGCCTGCCAGACCGACTTGAACAACATGAACGGTGCCTTGAGCAGCGACAGCTTGCCCTTGCCGCGCAGACCGCTGGCATTGATCCGGTGCAGCTCGATACCGGCCGCCGGCACCAGGTCGTTCTCGATGCCACGCGGAGTGCCAAGCCAGTGCACGGTGTAGCCGCGTGCCTGGAATTCCCGGGCACAGGCCAGCGCCGGAAACACGTGGCCACCGGTACCGCCGGCCATGATCATCACGTTAGCGCCCATGGTTCGGCTCCTCGGCGAAGTCGCTTTCATGGAACTCCATCTCTTCGCTGCCCAGGTGGGTTCGACTTTCCCACTCGATGCGCAGCAACAAGCCGAGACAGGCGCAGCAAATAACCAGCGAACTGCCGCCATAACTGAGGAACGGCAGGGTCAGCCCCTTGGTTGGCAACAAGCCTACGTTCACGCCGATGTTGATCAGGAATTGACCAATCCACAGGAACGACAAGCCGTAGGCGACGTAAGCGGCGAAAAACTGCTTGGCCTTTTCAGCCCACAAACCGATGTACATGCCACGAATACACACGAAGACGAACAGTGCCACGGTGCACAGCGAACCCACGGCACCCAACTCTTCGGCCAGCACCGAGAACACGAAGTCGGTGTGGGCTTCCGGCAGGTAGAACTGTTTCTGTACGCTGTTGCCCAGGCCAACGCCCAGCCATTCGCCCCGACCGAAAGCGATCAATGCCTGGGACAACTGATAGCCGGCACCGAACTGGTCCGCCCATGGATCGGCAAAGTTGGTCAGACGCGCCATTCGATACGGCTGCATTTGAATCAACAGCACCACCGCTCCGACAGCCAGGACCACCATCAGGGAAAAACGGAACAGCCCGACGCCGCCAAGGAACAGCATCGCCGCCGCCGCCCCCATCATCACGACGGTGGCACCGAAGTCCGGCTCCATCAGCAGCAGGCCCGCCATCGGCAGCAGCACGATGAACGGCTTGAAAAAGCCCATCCAGCTTTCCCGCACTTCTTTCTGGCGACGCACCAGATAACCGGCGAGGTAGATCACCACGAACACCTTGGCGATCTCGGAAGGCTGGACGTTGAAGAAACTGAAGCCGATCCAGCGCATCGAGCCGTTAACCTCACGGCCGATTCCCGGAACGATCACCATCACCAGCAAACCGAATGCACCCAGCAGCATCAGCCAGCCCAGGCGTTGCCAGGTGGCAATCGGGATCATCATGGTGACGATGCAGGCACCCAGGCCCAGCACCACGTAGATAAGGTGGCGAATCATGTAGTACAAGGCGCTGCCCGACTGCACGGCCGCCACTTCGGTCGATGCCGAGGCAATCATGATCAGCCCCAGGCCGAGCAACGTCAGGCAACCGGCGAGCATCGGGAAATCGAGGTCGATACCGCGCCCGGTGATGATCGGCGACGGGTACGGTTTGATGATGCCTCTCAGGCTCATGCCAGATCCTCCACGGCTTGGACGAACTGGTGACCACGGTCTTCGTAGTTCTTGAACATGTCGAAACTGGCGCAGGCTGGCGACAGCAGCACCACGTCGCCCGGTTGCGCGGCGGCGCGGCACTGCTCGACCGCTTCGATCAGGGAGCCGGCGCGGATCATCGGCACGGCGTCGCCGATGGCCTCGCCGATCTTGTCGGAGTCGCGGCCCATCAGCACCACGGCGCGGCAGTTGGCCGCTACCGGAGCCCGCAGGTCCTTGAACTCCGCACCCTTGCCGTCGCCACCGGCGATCAGCACGACCTTGCCCTCGATGTCCGCACCCAGACCTTCGATGGCGGCCAGCGCGGCACCGACGTTGGTGGCCTTGGAATCGTTGTAGTAACCCACGCCATCGAGGTCACGGACCCATTGGCAGCGATGCTCGAGGCCGGCGAAGGTGCGCAGACTCGACAGCATGGCATCGAACGGCAGGCCGACGGCATGACCCAGGGCCAGGGCCGCGAGGGCGTTGGACTGGTTATGGGCGCCGCGAATCTTCAACTCGCGCACTGACATCAGGTTCTGGAACTCGAAGGCCAGGTATTTCTCGCCATCTTCTTCACGGATGCCGAAGGCTTTGAAATCCGGTTTGTTCAGGCCGAAGGTCCAGCACGGCTGGCCCTCGCCGACCAGCGGACGGGTCAGCGCATCCTGACGATTGACCACGAACTGTTTCGCGCCACGGAAGATTCGGTGTTTGGCCAGGTGATAGGCCGGCAGACCGCTGTAGCGATCCATGTGGTCTTCGCTGATGTTGAGCACGGTCGCCACTTCGGCGTTGAGCTGGTCGGTGGTTTCCAGCTGGAAGCTCGACAGTTCCATCACGTACAGCTCGACGTCGTCACTGAGCAGATCCAGCGCCGGGGTGCCGAGGTTGCCGCCCACCGCGACGCGCTTGCCGGCCGCAGCCGCCATTTCGCCGACCAGGGTGGTGACGGTGCTTTTCGCGTTGGAGCCGCTGATGGCCACGATCGGCGCCTTCGCGTTACGCGCGAACAGCTCGATGTCGCCGGACAGTTTCACGCCACGGGCGGCGGCGGCCTGCAGGGCCGGGGTCGCCAGGGCCAGGCCGGGGCTCACGTAGAGCTCATCGGCACGGCACAGGAACTCGACGTCCAGCTCGCCACAACGCACTTCCACGTGCGGATAGTCACGCTTGAGCGTGGCCAGTTCCGGTGGATTTTCCCGCGTATCGGCCACCGCAAACGCCACGCCCCGGTTCGCCAGGAAGCGAACCAGGGACATGCCGCTCTTGCCGAGGCCGACAACGATGCGGAAGTGGTCAGAAGCGATCAGAGACACGAATTTCTACCTCAGCTTCAGGGTGGCAAGGCCAATCAGCACGAGAATCACGGTGATGATCCAGAAACGGACGATCACGCGTGGCTCGGGCCAGCCCTTGAGTTCAAAGTGGTGGTGAATGGGCGCCATGCGGAATACGCGGCGACCGGTCAGTTTGAAAGAGGCGACCTGAATGACCACGGACAGGGTTTCCATCACGAACACGCCGCCCATGATGAACAGGACGATTTCCTGACGGACAATCACCGCGATGGTGCCCAGGGCCGCGCCCAGCGCCAGTGCGCCGACGTCGCCCATGAAGACTTGTGCCGGATAGGTGTTGAACCAGAGGAAACCAAGGCCCGCACCGATCAGGGCACCACAGAACACGATCAATTCGCCCGCGCCCGGTACGTAAGGAATCAGCAGGTATTCGGCGAATTTCACGTTACCCGACAGGTAGCAGAAAATGCCCAGGCCGCCGCCCACCATCACTGTCGGCATGATCGCCAGGCCATCGAGGCCGTCGGTCAGGTTGACCGCATTGCTCGAACCGACAATCACGAAATAGGTCAGGACGATGAAACCTGCGCCCAGCGGAATGCTGTAGTCCTTGAGCATCGGCAGGATCAGCGTGGTTTCCACTGGAGTGGCGGCAGTCACATACAGGAAGATCGCTGCGCCCAGGCCAAATACCGACTGCCAGAAATACTTCCAGCGACTTGGCAGGCCACGGGAGTTTTTCTCGATGACCTTGCGGTAGTCGTCGACCCAGCCGATGGCGCCGAACAGCAAGGTCACCAGCAGTACGACCCAGACGTAACGGTTGCTCAGGTCAGCCCAGAGCAGGGTGCTGACACCGATGGAGGACAGGATCAGCGCGCCACCCATGGTCGGTGTACCCGACTTGGACAGGTGCGACTGCGGGCCGTCGTTGCGAACGGATTGACCGATCTGACGGTTCTGCAACGTGCGGATCATCCAGGGGCCATAGCACAGCGACAAGACCAGCGCGGTCAGTACACCAAGAATCCCGCGCAGGGTCAGGTACTGGAAGACCGCGAAGCCTTTGTAGAACTGTTGCAGATACTCCGCTAGCAGCAGCAGCATTAATGTTTCTCCAGACTGGACTCGCACAAGGCGGCGACGACGTTTTCCATCGCAGCGCTGCGCGACCCCTTGATCAAAATGGTGGTGTTTGTGTCTTGCTCGGCGTCCAGGGCCTTGATCAGTTCAGCCTGCGTGCTGAAGTGAAAAGCCTGAGGACCGAATGCGTTCACGGCGTGAGCCATCATTGGCCCGACGGCGTACAGCGCAGAAACCTTGCCACGGGCGTACGCGCCCACGTCGCGGTGCCCCTGCTCCGCCCAATCGCCCAACTCGCCGATATCTCCGAGCACCAGGACGGTGCGACCGGAAAAGCCGGCCAGTATATCAACGGCAGCGCACATGGAGGTGGGGTTCGCGTTGTAAGTGTCATCGATCACGCGCATGCCGTTGCTGGCCAATTGCGCTACGGTGCGCCCCTTGACCGGTTGCACCGCGCCCAGGCCGGTAGCGATGCCCAACAGCGACACACCCAGAGCATGAGCGGCCGCCGCGGCGGCCATGGCATTGGCGACGTTATGGGTGCCGAGCAGATTCAGTTGAACGCGCTCCACACCTTCAGCGCTGTGCAGATTGAACGCCGGGCAACCACGGGCATCGGTGGCCAGGTCACTGGCGTGGAAATCCGCCTGAGTGTTGCTCAGGGCGAACGTCAGCACCTTGCGGGCGCCTGCGCGGGCTTTCCAGATACCAAACGCCTTGTCATCGAGATTGAGCACGGCGACGCCATCGGCCGCCAGCCCTTCGATGATTTCGCCCTTGGCCTCGACGATTTTCTCCGGCCCGCCGAACTCGCCTACGTGGGCGGTTCCTGCGTTGTTGAGGATCGCCACATGTGGCTTGGTCAGCCCAACGGTGTAAGCGATTTCACCCAGACGCGATGCGCCCAACTCGATCACCGCCGCGTCGTGTTCCGGGGCGAGTTCGAGCAGGGTCAGCGGCACGCCGAGGTCGTTGTTCAGGTTGCCACGGGTCGCCAGTACCGAACCGCGGGTACGCAGGATGCTTGCGAGCATTTCCTTGACCGTGGTCTTGCCGCTGGAACCGGTGACGGCGGCGACAGGCTTGGTGAACGCCGCACGATTCAGCGCGCCCAACTGGCCGAGAGCCTGGCGGGCGTCCTTGACCAGCAATTGCGGCAAGGTGCTATCGGCGACTTCGCGCTCGACCAATGCGGCGACTGCACCTTTGGCGGCGACTTCATTCAGGTAGTCATGACCGTCAAAACGCGGACCGGCCAGGGCAATGAACAGTTGGCCCGGCTTGATCGCGCGACTGTCGATGCTGACGCCGTCGAAGCTGGCATCGGTGGACACCAGGCGAGCACTCAGCACGCCAACCAGCTCGCTCAGTTTCAAGGCCTCAAGCATGGGCCACCTCCCACGCGGTCAAGGCGCGATCAGCCTCGACCAGATCGGAAAAGGCATGACGCTCGCCGTTGATTTCCTGATAGTCCTCGTGACCTTTACCGGCCAGGACAATCACGTCATCCACCGAGGCACTGGCGATCAAGCGGGCAATCGCCTGACCGCGACCGGCAACGAACTCCACTTTATCCACAGCGGTGAAACCGGCTCGGATGTCATCGAAAATCACCGAGGGGTCTTCCGTACGCGGATTGTCATCGGTGACCAGCACGCGATCGGCCAGACGCTCGACCACCTCTGCCATCAGCGGACGCTTGCCGCGATCACGGTCACCGCCACAGCCGAACAGGCATAGCAGCTTGCCTTTGGCGTGTGGGCGCAGAGCCAGCAGCACTTTTTCCAGGGCATCCGGGGTGTGGGCGTAATCGACCACCACCAACGGCTGCGAGCCACCACCCAGACGCTGCATGCGACCGGCCGGGCCTTCGAGCTTCGGCAGCACCTGGAGGATTTCGTCAAGGGCGTAATCCAGACCGAGCAACGCGCCGACCGCCGCCAGGACATTGCTCAGGTTGAAGCGACCGAGCAAAGCGCTACGCAACAGATGCTCGCCCTGCGGCGTGACCAGCGTGGCGCGCACGCCTTCGTCGTCGAATTGCGCCTGGCGGCAATACAGGTAGGCACTGGAATCTTCCAGGCTATAGGTGATCAGTCGCGACTCGCGCTTGTCCGCGGCCAATTGCCTGCCGAACCCGTCGTCGAGATTGACCACGCGGCATTTCAAATCATTCCAGGCAAACAGCCTGGCCTTGGCTTCGCCATAGGCCTGCATGGTGCCGTGGTAATCCAGGTGATCGCGGGACAGGTTGGTCATCACCGCCACATCGAAGGCCAATGCCGTCACACGGCCCTGGTCCAGGCCATGGGAAGAAACTTCCATCGCCACGGCTTTGGCCCCGGCCTTTTTCAGGTCCGCCAGGGTGGCTTGCATGGCAATCGGATTCGGCGTGGTATGCAGGCCGCTTTCCAGCGCGCCATAGAAACCGCAACCGAGCGTGCCGACCAGGCCGCAGTGCTGGCCAAGCAGGTCCAGTGCCTGGGCGACCAGTTGGGTCACGCTGGTCTTGCCGTTGGTACCGGTGACACCCACCAGATTCAGGTGATGACTCGGCTCGCCATAAAAACGCCCGGCGATGTCCGACAACTGGGCCGCCAGCCCCTTGACCGGAATCAGCGGCACTTCAGTGATCGGCAGGACCGTGACGCCTTCGACTTCATAGGCCACTGCAGCAGCACCGCGTTGCAAGGCGTCGGCAATGTGCGCACGCCCATCGAACTTCCCGCCAGGCACGGCGAGGAACAGATCACCTGCGCGCACATTGCGGCTGTCCAGGGCGAGCTCGCGAATCAGCAGATCGTGGCCGGCGTGAGGGAAAATCTTGTTCAGGCTCAGAGACATCAGCCGCGCCCTCCATTGGCTTTCAGCGGAACGACCGGTGTAGCGTTCGCTTGTTGAGTAGGTGGCAGGTTGTCCGGCGTGATGTTCATCAGGCGCAGGGTGCCCGACATCACGCGGCTGAACACCGGCGCGGAAACCAGGCCACCGAAGTAACCGGCCTTGGTCGGCTCATCGATGACGACCACGATGGCGTAACGCGGATCGCTCATCGGGCCGAAACCGGCGAACAGCGAACGATAGGAGTTCTCGGCGTACCCCTTGGTACCAACCGATGTTTTACGCGCAGTACCAGACTTGCCGCCCACGTGATACGCCGGCACTTGCGCACGGAACACACCGCGCGGGGCCTCGATCACTTGCTGCAACATGCCTTGCATGGTTTTCGCGACGGCCTCCGGCAACACCTGGGTGGTTTGCGGCGCTTTGTCGGTCTTGATCAACGTCAAAGGTGCGAGGCGACCGTTGTTGGCCAGGGCCGAGAAGGCGTGGACCAACTGGATCGCGGTCACGGAGATACCGTAGCCATAGGACAGCGTGGCGGTTTCCGCCTTGCGCCATTCGCGGTAGTTCGGCAGGTTGCCGACGCGCTCGCCCGGGAAGCCCAGACCGGTGTCCTGGCCGAGGCCGACTTTCTGCGCCAGGCGGAAAATCGTTTCGCCGCCGATGTCGAAGGCGACCTTGCTCATGCCGACGTTACTGGAGTTGATCAGAATGCCGGTCAGGTCGAGCACCGGGCCTTCGGTCTTGGATACGTCCTTGATGGTGTACTTGCCGATCTGCAACGAGCCCGGATACACCTCGACCGTGTCGCTTGGTTTCCAGCGGCCGGTTTCGATCGCGGCGCTCATCGAGATCGCTTTCATGGTCGAACCGGGTTCGAACACGTCGATCATTGCGCGGTTACGCATCATCGCCGGCTGCAGGTTGCGACGGTTGTTCGGGTTGTAGGTCGGCTGGTTGACCATCGCGAGAATCTCGCCGGTCTTCACATCCATGATCACCAGGCTGCCGGCCTTGGCGCCGTTCTCGATGATCGCGTTGCGCAATTCGCGGTTGGCCAGGTATTGCAGGCGCAGATCAATGGACAACGCCAAGGGCTTGCCGGCCTTGGCGTTTTTGGTGACCTGGACATCCTTGATCAGCCGGCCGCGCCGGTCCTTGATCACCTGACGCTTGCCAGGGACCCCGGCCAGCCACTCGTCGTAGGCCAGCTCGACACCTTCACGACCGTGATCGTCGATATCGGTAAACCCGACCATATGAGCGGTGACTTCGCCGGCAGGATAAAAGCGCCGGAACTCTTCGATGCCGTAGACACCCGGCACCTTCAGGTCGAGCACGGCTTGCCCCTGCTCCGGCGTCAGCCCGCGCACCAGGTAGATGAATTCTTTGTTGGCCTGGGCTTCAAGCCGCTCGGTCAGGGCCTTGGGGTCTTGCCCCAGCGCTGCAGCCAGTGCTGGCCACTTGTCTTTCTCCAGCTGCATTTCTTTGGCGTTGGCCCACAGCGTGGTCACCGGGGTACTGACGGCCAGAGGCTCGCCGTTACGGTCGGTGATCAGACCACGGTGAGCCGGAATCGGAATATGACGGACACTGCGCGCATCGCCCTGACCTTTAAGGAAGTCACGGTCGACGACTTGCAGGTCGATGATACGCCAGGCAATCGCGACCACCATGACGCCGAGCAAACCCAGGACCACGCGGAACCGCCAAGGAAAGAGTGCACCTTCGAGTTTCATCATGGCGCCACCATTTTCACGTCAGCGGCACCGGGTATGTGCATTTTCAATTGTTCGGTGGCCAGCACTTCGATACGACTGTGGGCGGTCCAGGTACTCTGCTCCAGAATCAACCGGCCCCACTCGGCTTGCGCCTTGTCGCGCACGCTCAATTCGTTGTACAGCGTATTCAATAACTGGCGATTCCAGTGGGCGCTATAAGACACGCCGATGGCCGAAACGAGCACGGCAACAAACAGCAGCAGCATGAAGAAGCTTCCGCCGGGCAAAGGCTTGGCGAAAAGCTTGCTCACCGCAGCTTCTCCGCCACACGCATGACAGCGCTACGGGAACGTGGGTTGGCTTTGAGTTCGGCGTCGGAGGCCGTCTGCGCTTTGCCATGGACTTTGATTTTCGGTTCGAAGGCGACGTGCCGAACCGGCAGGTTGCGCGGCAGGTTGTCGGCTTCGCCTTTCACCAGCTTGCGCATGAACAGTTTGACGATGCGGTCTTCCAGCGAATGGAAGCTGATCACCACCAGACGACCGCCCACTTCCAGGCATTCCAGCGCGGCTTCGAGGCCGGCCTCCAGATCACCCAGTTCGTTGTTGACGTGAATACGCAATCCCTGGAAAGCACGGGTTGCAGGGTTCTTGCCCTTTTCCCACGCAGGGTTGGCGACTTTCAGGACTTCTGCCAGGTCACCGGTGCGCTCGAATGGCTTGATGTCGCGACGTTCGACCACGGCACGGGCCATGCGACCGGAGAAACGCTCTTCGCCGTATTCCTTGAACACGCGGGCGATTTCTTCCACGGGTGCGGTGTTGACGAATTCGGCAGCGCTGATGCCACGGGACGGATCCATGCGCATGTCCAGCGGACCATCATTCAGGAAACTGAAACCGCGCTCAGGGTCGTCAAGCTGTGGCGAGGACACGCCAAGATCCAGCAGAACGCCGCTGACCTTGCCGGCCAGACCGCGCTCGGCGACTTCCGAACCAAGCTCGGCAAAGCTGCGCTGCACAACGACAAAGCGGCCGTCTTCGGCCGCTAGCGTCTGCCCGGTGGCAATCGCTTGTGGATCTTTATCGAATCCGAGCAACCGGCCATCGGGGCCGAGTTGGCTGAGGATCAACCGGCTGTGCCCGCCGCGTCCGAACGTGCCGTCCAGATAGCAGCCATCAGGACGTACGGCGAGAGCCTCGACGGCTTCGTCAAGCAGTACGGTGATGTGGTTAAAGCCGCTATCAATAGTCACAGGATCAAATCACGCAGTTCGTCAGGCATGGCGCCCGGTTGTTGAATAGCAGCCAGGTCAGCGGCAGAAACCGCGTTCCAGGCATCCTCGTCCCACAATTGGAACTTGTTCAGCTGGCCTACCAACATCGCGCGCTTATCCAACTTGGCATATTCACGAAGACGCGGCGGAACCAGGAAACGACCACTGCCATCGAGCTCGAGGTCGACGGCATTACCAATCAGTAAACGTTGCAGGCGGCGGTTCTCTTCGCGAAGCGAAGGCAGTGCGCGCAGTTTGGTTTCAATTATTTCCCACTCATCGAGCGGATAAACACACAAACAAGGATCAACGGCATCAATTGTTACGATCAATTGACCGGAACTACGCGAATCGAGCTCGTCACGGTACCGGCTCGGCATGGCGAGACGGCCCTTTGCATCGAGACTGATAGCGTTGGCTCCGCGAAACACGTCAGCGTTTCTCCAAATTCTAGCGTTTTGAGTTCAAAAAACCCACTTCATGCCACTTTCCGCCACTTGCGCACACTATAGGAATGCGCCCACCACACCGTCAAGGCGCGGATCAAAGGAAAACCCTTACAGAACTGAGATTTAGGAGCATTAACGGAGGGGCAACGAGAATCCAGCAGATGAAACTGCCCGATAACTTGAATCAGCACAGGAGGCTGCATTCGGAAGTTAAAGTAATTTATTAAGAGTAAGATTTTTTCGGTATTACAAAAGAGGTTCTGCTGACGATTGTGCAAGGAGGGAAATGGCTACTATGCGGAGTTTATGCGACCACCCCAATTACGGGCTCATTGCTACCACCAGCACCCTGCTCAACAATTTAAGCAGAGGGGTGAAAAAAGGTGGAGAGTCGATCTGTAAGCCGGGTTCTGTCTTGAACAGTCATTCGTCTACGATGGCCATCACTGGACATCTTTAGCAACCTACCCGGTCCCAGCGCGGGCCACGCCTTGGGACCCTATTTGGTCTTGCTCCAAGTGGGGTTTACCTAGCCACGAACTGTTACCAGACGTGCGGTGCGCTCTTACCGCACCTTTTCACCCTTACCGGCGCCGAAGCGCTTAGGCGGTTATTTTCTGTGGCACTTTCCGTAGGCTCACGCCTCCCAGGCATTACCTGGCACTTCGCCCTATGGAGCCCGGACTTTCCTCCCCCCCCTAATTTTCATAGAGGGCAGCGACTGTCCGATCGACTCTCCGCCGCGAAGGTTACCGGCAGAGCGCCCGAAGAACAAGCGCCAAGCGCCCTTCAGCACGCCTGTGCGTCGGGTTTTTACTCGGCTTTCTGTTTATCCAGGGCAATCTGGTACAGCACATTCTTTCGTTCGCCGGTGATTTGCGCCGCCAAAGCCGCCGCCCGCTTGAGCGGCATCTCTTCGAGCAACAGGTTGAGGATGCGCATCGCCTCGCTGCTGACGGCGCCCTCCTCCTCGGGGGCAGACCAGCCCGCCACCAACACCACGCACTCGCCGCGCTGCTGATTGCTGTCCGACTCGACGAATTCGCGCAACTCAGCCAGCGGCAGCCCCTTGAGCGTTTCAAACGTCTTGGTCAACTCACGGGCAAGCAGCGCCGGGCGCTCGGGGCCGAACACCAGTTCCATGTCTTGCAGGCATTCCAGAATGCGATGGGGAGCCTCATAGAAGATCAAGGTGCGAGGCTCTTCCTTTACCTGCTCCAGGCGCACCCGCCGCCCCACCGCCTTGGCCGGCAGGAAACCTTCGAAAATGAATCGGTCGGAAGGCAGCCCCGCCGCGGACAATGCTGCGATCAATGCGCAGGCACCCGGAACCGGCACCACATCAATACCCGCGGCCCGAGCCTGCCGCACCAGGTGATAGCCCGGATCGGAAATCAGCGGCGTCCCGGCGTCGGAGATCAACGCCACATTGTCACCGGCAAGCAGACGAGTGATAAAACGACTACCTTCATCCCTTTCGTTATGCTCATGGCAGGCTGCCAATGGTGTCGAAATGCCGAAGTGTTGCATCAAACGCTGGGAATGACGGGTGTCTTCCGCGGCGATCAATGCCACTTCACGCAGAATCTTCAGCGCCCGCGCACTGATGTCATCCAGGTTGCCGATGGGCGTCGCCACCACATAAAGCGAGCCAGCAGCGGAATTCAAAGCACCTGGAGCAGTCAAAGCGCACACCTCATGATCGGTAAAAGTCGCCATTGTAGCGCGTAGCGAGACACACGATACGCGCAAGCAATCGAGGTATCGCCGACCGTTTGCGCACTGGCGCAACATTTTCACCAGCTAAATTGATCGATTCACGCCACTAACATCGCGCCCCGGCCAGTGCTTGGGTACAATTCCACGCTAATTTGATCGAGTATCAGGAACGCTTACATGATCGCTTGCCTGCGGCTGTTATCTGCCCTCTGCCTCGCTGCCTTGCTGGCGGCTTGCGCCAGCTCGCCCTCCTCCAGCCTTGGCGAACTTCCACGGACACCGGACGCCAGTATCGAGCAACTGCTTGCGAAGGCCGCCCAAAGCAAATCACCGGAAGATGCCGCCCTGCTGCGCTTGAGCGCTGCCGACCTGGCCTATCACCAGGGCAATGCCGGCCAGTCCGCGCAAATCCTGCAACAGGTTCCGATCGAGCAGCTCAAGCCGGGCCAACAGGTTTTCGCCAACACTCTGGCGGCTGAACTGGCCATGACCCGCAATCAGCCCAAGGCAGCGCTGACGGCCTTGAGCCATCCAAGCCTGCAGCGCTTGAGCGAACTGCCGGTAGAGCAACAGGTGCGCACCGGCACCGTTCACGCCCGCGCACTGGAAGCCGATGGCCAGACCCTCGCCGCTGCTCGCGAGCGCATTTTCATTGCCCCGATGCTCAAAGGTGAAGCCGCGAGCAAGAACCACGAAGCCATCTGGGCCCTGATCGCTTCGCTGCCGACCGACCAGTTGCAGCCGAACACCACCGACGACCTCGGCGGCTGGATGGCCCTGGCGCTGGCCGTGAAATCCGCCGGCACCCTTGAGCAGCAGCAGGCCGCCATCGATAACTGGCGTGCGCAGCATCCGAAGCACCCGGCCGCCCTTCAATTGCCGCAGCCACTGACCCAACTCAAGGAACTGGCCAGCCAGCCCCTGAACAAGATCGCCCTGCTGCTGCCTCAGGATGGCCCCTTGGCCTCGGTCGGCAAAGCACTGCGCGACGGTTTCATGGCCGCTCACTACCAGGCACAACAGGCCGGGCAGAAACCACCTGCCATCGAGTTTTATGACAGCTCGCACCTGACCTCCATGGACGAGTTCTACCGCAAGGCCCAGGCCGATGGCGTGCAACTGGTCGTAGGACCGCTGGAGAAGCCGCTGGTCAAACAGCTGAGCACTCGTCCGCAATTGCCGATCACCACGCTGGCGCTGAACTACAGCGAAGGCGATCAAGGCCCGGCGCAGCTGTTCCAGTTTGGCCTGGCCGCTGAAGACGAAGCCCGCGAAGTGTCGCGCCGCGCTCGTGCCGACGGCCTGCATCGCGCAGCCATCATGGTGCCGAAAGGCGAATGGGGCGACCGCGTGCTCAAGGCGTTCAGCCAGGACTGGCAAGCCAATGGCGGCAGCATCGTCGCCACTGAACGCGTCGATCAGCCGGTCCAATTGGCCCAGCAGATTGCCGACATGTTCCAGCTGCGTCAGAGCGAAGGTCGCGCCAAGAGCCTGCAAAGCACGGTTGGCTCGCAAGTAGCAGCCCAGCCATCGCGCCGCCAGGACATCGAGTTCATCTTCCTGGCAGCAACACCGCAACAGGCCCAGCAGATCAAACCGACCCTGAACTTCCAGTACGCTGGTGATGTTCCGGTCTACGCCACCTCCCACGTGTTCAGTGCCAGCGGTGACGTCAACCAGTACAACGACATGAATGGCATCCGCTTCTGCGAGACGCCATGGTTGCTGGACGCCAACGACCCACTGCGCCGCCAGGTCACCGCCCAGTGGCCACAAGCCGCCGGCAGCCTGGGTCGTCTGTATGCCATGGGCGTGGATGCTTATCGACTGGCACCACGCCTGGGCCAACTCAAGTCTCTGCCGAACAGCCGAATCGACGGTGAATCGGGCAGCCTTGGCATGACTCAGAGCCAGCGTGTCGTGCGCCAGTTGCCATGGGCCCAATTCGCCAATGGCCAGGTTCAGCGCCTGCCGGACACCGCTCGCTGATGCCCGACAGGTCACGCCGGCAAAGCGGTAAGGATGCCGAGCGCCATGCGCTCGAGCATCTTCAACAACAGGGTCTGCGCCTGCTGGCGCAGAACTGGTTGTGTAAACGCGGCGAGCTTGATCTGGTCATGCTAGATGGCGATACAGTAGTATTCGTTGAAGTCCGTTACCGAAAAAACACTCAATGGGGTGGCGCGCTCGATAGCATCGATGAGCGTAAACGGCAAAAACTGATTTTCGCCGCGCAGTATTTTCTTCAGTGCGAGTCGCGCTGGGCCAATTCCCCTTGCCGCTTCGACGTGATTGCCATCGACAGCAACCTCGATCAGTTGAACTGGCTACAGAATGCCTTCGACGGCTGATTGCCGGCATTGCGAACCGGACACTATCACCCAACACTTTTGCTCTTTGCTTTGCGGGCTGCACATTCACGTGCCGAACAGCCGCGCTAATTAAGGTCACACAGATGGACATGCAATCCCGAATTCGCCAGCTTTTTCAGGCCAGTATCGACACCAAGCAACAGGCGATGGAAGTACTTGCACCGCACATCGAGCAAGCCAGCCAGGTCATGGTCAACGCCCTGCTCAACGAAGGCAAAATGCTTTCCTGTGGCAACGGCGGCTCTGCCGGCGACGCCCAGCACTTCTCGTCCGAGCTGCTCAACCGCTTTGAGCGCGAACGCCCGAGCCTGCCGGCCATCGCCCTGACGACCGACAGCTCGACGATCACCTCGATCGCCAACGACTACAGCTACAACGAAATCTTCTCCAAGCAGATCCGCGCACTCGGCCAACCGGGCGATGTGCTGCTGGCTATCTCCACCAGCGGCAACTCGGCCAACATAATTCAGGCGATCCAGGCCGCACATGATCGCGAAATGATTGTCGTAGCATTAACGGGTCGTGATGGCGGCGGCATGGCGTCGCTGCTGTTGCCCGAGGACGTCGAGATTCGCGTACCGGCCAACGTCACCGCTCGTATTCAAGAAGTCCACCTGCTGGCGATCCATTGCCTATGCGATTTGATCGACAGCCAATTGTTCGGGAGTGAAGAATGACCCCTAATCGCCTTGGCCTGTTGGCCTTGACCCTGTGCCTCGGCATCAGCGGCTGCACCTCGGTAGTGACGGCCAGCCGTGAGGCGCCGATTGAAGATGACCGCGGTACTCGCACACTGGGCAGCAAGATCGACGACTCTCTGATCGACACCAAGGTTGGCGTGAACGTCGCCAAGGCCGACCCGGCCCTGGACAAGGATTCACACATCGTCGTCACCAGCTTCAACGGTGTCGTGCTGCTTGCCGGGCAAACGCCACGCGCAGATCTCAAGGCCAAGGCCGAACAGGCCGCTGCCGCGGTCCAGCGCGTGAAGCAGGTGCACAACGAACTGCAAGTCCTGCCACCCTCCTCGTTGCTGGCACGCCAGAACGACACCTGGCTGACCACCAAGATCAAGACCCAGATGCTCGCCGATGCGAACATCCCTGGTTCGCGCATCAAGGTCGTCACTGAAAACGGCATTGTCTACATGCTGGGCCTGCTGACCAAACAGGAAGCCGCGCAGGCGACCAACCTGGTGCAAGGGGTTTCCGGTGTGCAGAAGATTGTGAAATTGTTCGAATACATCGACTGACCCTGTAGGAGCGAGCTTGCTCGCGAAAAACGCAATGACACCGCGTTTATTCAGACTGCACGCGTCATCGTTAACGTCCATCGCGAGCAGGCTCGCTCCTACATCGTTTGAAGGTGGTGGAATAAAAAAGGGTGACCCTTGCGGATCACCCTTTTTTTTATTTCACCACCTTCAAACTCGGGCGACCGCTCGGACGCGGCGGCTCGCTGTCCGGTGGTGGAAGATCGTCATCCGGTTCGATCTCATCGTCCTCGCCCATCGGCGATTCCAGATCAAACACCATGCCCTGACCATTCTCCCGGGCGTAGATACCCAAGATCGAAGCGATTGGCACGTAAAGGGTGTGCGGCACGCCACCAAAGCGCCCCTCGAAAGTGACCGCCTCGTTATCCATGTGCAAGTGACGCACGGCTTGCGGCGATACGTTCAGGACGATCTGCCCGTCACTGGCAAACCCCTGTGGCACCTGTACCGACGGGTACTCGGAATTGACCAGCATGTGCGGGGTGCAATCATTGTCCACAATCCACTCATAGAGCGCGCGGACCAGATAAGGTCGACTGGAGTTCATAGCGGCTCCTTAAGCCTCAGCGCATGTCGCGTTCGACACCAGACAGACTCGCCTGGAAAGCCTCACGCGCAAACTGGCGCTCCATATAATCAAGCAGCGGCTTGGCCGGCCGCGGCAGTTCTATACCCATAATCGGCAATCGCCAGAGTATTGGCAGTAGGCAGCAGTCCACCAGACTTTGTTCCTCACTGAGGAAAAACGGTTTGTCGGCGAACAGCGGCGACACACCCGTCAGACTTTCGCGCAACTCTTTGCGGGCCACGGCACGGGCCGCCTCCTTGGTCCGCGAATCCAGAATCAGATCCACCAGACCACACCAGTCACGCTGAATGCGGTGCATCAGCAGGCGACTATTGGCACGCGCCACAGGATAAACCGGCAGCAGCGGCGGGTGCGGGTAACGCTCATCCAGATATTCCATCACCACAGTCGACTCCCACAACGCCAGGTCGCGATCGACCAGGGTGGGCAAGCTGCCGTAAGGGTTCACTTCAATCAGTTTAGGTGGCTGGCGTCCAGCTTCCACGTAAATGATCTCGGCGCTGACACCCTTCTCTGCCAGTACGATGCGCACTCGGTGGGAATAGTGGTCGGCGGGGTCGGAGTAACAGGCCAACCGATTGGTCACGCCCATGGCGATCCTCCTCGCTTGTAGAAATAATCGAACGCGGAAAAACGAGCGCGCCCAGAGGGCGCCTCCCGTAACGACTGGATCACCAGTTTCGCTACATCCTCAGAGGCGCCCTTGGGCGCGCGCGATTAACAGCAATAGCTTGAAGCTTTATCAGTGCACGTCTTTCCAGTATTCGCGCTTGAGCAGGTAAGCGAATACGAAGAAGAACGCCAGGTACAGCAATACGTATGTACCGATGCGCTGATGTTGCAGCTTAACCGGGTTAGCCGAGTAAGCCAGGAAGGTTACCAGATTCTTGACCTTCTCATCGAACTGCTCTGCAGTCAGGGCACCGCTTTTCGGCAGGATGGTCAACTGATCGCACGCTTCATGAGTCAGCGCCGTACCGGTCAGAGGGTCATATTGCTTCTTGCCGTCTTCGACAATCTGAACCTGTTTGCAACCAACCACCTGACGACCTTGCAGGCCGGCCAGGACGTTAGGCATACCCACGTTCGGGAAGACCTTGTTGTTCACACCCCATGGACGCGCCGGATCTTCGTAGAACGACCTCAGGTAACCGTAGAGCCAGTCAGTACCGCGAACACGGGCAACCAGGGTCAGGTCCGGTGGCGCCGCGCCGAACCATGCCTTGGCGTCCGCCGGTTGCATGCCGATGCTCATGTGGTCGCCAATCTTGGCGCCGGTGAACATCAGCTTCTCCATCATCAGCTCATGGGGAATGCCCAGGTCGTCGGCAACACGCTCGTAGCGCTGGAACTTGGCACTGTGGCAACCCATGCAGTAGTTGGAGAACGTACGTGCGCCATCCTGCATGGCTGCTTTATCGGAAACGTCGATGTCGACTTTTTCCAGCTCGGGGCCACCGTGTTCTGCTGCGAAAGCGAACACTGGCAGCGCAGCAAGCATCAATACAGCAAATAGTTTTTTCATCAGCCAGTCACCCTTTCCGGAACCGGTTTGGTCTTCTCGAGCCTGGTGTAGAACGGCATCAGAATGAAGTAGGCGAAGTACAGGAAGGTACATACCTGCGACAGCAACGTACGCTCAGGGGTTGGGGCCAGCACGCCCAGCACGCCCAGGATCACGAACGCGATGCAGAACACCCAGAGCCAGATCTTGCTCAGCCAGCCCTTGTAGCGCATCGACTTGACCGGGCTACGGTCCAGCCATGGCAGGACGAACAGCACGGCAATCGCTGCGCCCATGGCGATCACACCCAGGAGCTTGTCGGGAATCGCACGCAAGATGGCGTAGAACGGGGTGAAGTACCAGACCGGAGCGATGTGCTCTGGGGTCTTGAAGGCGTTCGCCACTTCAAAGTTCGGCTTTTCGAGGAAGTAGCCGCCCATTTCCGGGAAGAAGAACACGATCGAGCAGAAGATGAACAGGAACACCACCACGCCGACGATATCTTTCACGGTGTAGTAGGGGTGGAAGGCAATGCCGTCCAGCGGTATGCCGTTTTCGTCCTTGTGCTTCTTGATGTCCACGCCATCCGGGTTGTTCGAACCAACCTCGTGCAACGCCAGGATGTGCAACACCACCAGACCAAGGATAACGATCGGCAGGGCAACCACGTGCAAGGCGAAGAAGCGGTTCAGGGTAATGCCGGAAATCAGGTAGTCACCACGAATCCATTGGGTCAGGTCGTTGCCGATGACCGGAATCGCACCGAACAGCGAGATGATTACCTGGGCACCCCAGTAGGACATCTGCCCCCACGGCAGCAGGTACCCCATGAAGGCTTCGGCCATCAATGCCAGGTAGATCAGCATGCCGAAGACCCACACAAGTTCACGCGGCTTCTGGTACGAACCGTAGAGCAGGCCACGGAACATGTGCAGATAGACCACGATGAAGAACGCCGAAGCGCCGGTGGAGTGCAGCAGACGCAGGATCGAGCCGTACTCGACGTCGCGCATGATGTATTCGACGGAGGCGAATGCCTCTTCCGCCGACGGGTTGTAGCTCATGGTCAGCCAGACACCGGTAACGATCTGGTTGACCAGAACGAGCAGCGCCAGGGAGCCGAAGAAATAGAAGAAATTGAAATTTTTTGGAGCGTAATACTTGCTGAGATGGTCTTCCCACATCTTGGTTGCGGGAAAGCGTGCGTCAACCCAATCCATGAATTTGTTCATCACGCTTTCTCCGTATCGACGCCAATGATAATGATCTCATCGGTCTCATAGGAATGCGGGGGAACTGGCAGGTTCAAAGGCGCAGGTTGCGACTTGTAGACGCGACCAGCCAGATCGTAGTGGGAACCGTGGCAAGGGCAGAAATAACCACCCACCCAGTCTTTGCCCAGATCCGCAGGTGCCACTTCAGGACGGAAGGTCGGCGAGCAACCCAGGTGCGTGCAGATACCGATCAGCAGCAGAATCTCAGGCTTGATCGAACGGGTTTCCGGATCAACGTAAGTCGGTTGTGTCGAGTTCTTGGAGGTCGGATCAACGAGCTGACCCTCGATCTTCTTCAGATTCCCCAGGATTTCCGGTGTACGGCGGACAATGAACACCGGCTGGCCGCGCCACTCAGCAATCATCTGCTGGCCTGGCTCGACTTTGCTGACATTCACTTTCACCGGTGCACCTGCGGCTTTCGCCTTGGCACTGGGAAACCATGACCCCACGAACGGGACCGCAGCCCCCACCGCTCCTGCAGCACCCACCACGGATGTGGCTGCTACCAAGAAGCGACGCCGGCCTGCATTCACGCCGTCATTGCTCATTCAGTCCTCTCCCATCAGCTTTGTGGCCTGTTAAATCAGGCATCTACTAAGTAAATCTATGTACTTATAAAAATTTTGCCGAATGGTAATGAAAAGCCCCAATCCTGACAAGGTAATTACCGGAGCCCATCACCCCCAAGCCTTGTAGTATAGGGCGTCTGCGGATGTGGCAAGTTGTCACAGCGCAATTCTTTGATAAATCGCAGGCATAAAAAAACGCCCAGCTCCGCGAGGATACTGGGCGTTCTTTTTTGAACGTGAAAGCGAATTAACGCTTCGAGTACTGCGGACGCTTACGCGCTTTACGCAGACCGACTTTCTTACGTTCAACTTCACGAGCATCGCGGGTTACGAAGCCGGCTTTACGCAGGGCGCTGCGCAGAGTCTCGTCGTAGTCCATCAGAGCGCGAGTGATGCCGTGGCGGATTGCGCCAGCCTGACCACTTACACCACCGCCGATCACGGTGACGTAGATGTCGAACTTCTCGACAGTCTCAGTCAATTCCAGCGGCTGACGAACTACCATGCGGGCAGTTTCGCGGCCGAAGAAATTATCCAGCGAACGGTTGTTGATGGAGATGTTACCAGTACCCGGACGCAGGAAAACGCGTGCGGTTGCGGTCTTGCGACGGCCAGTGCCGTAATTTTGAGTCGCCGACATAATGAACTATTCCGTTAAATCTTCAGTTCTTGGGGCTGCTGAGCAGTATGAGGGTGTGCAGCGCCCGCATATACTTTCAGCTTACGGTACATGTCGCGACCCAGCGGGTTCTTAGGCAGCATGCCTTTGACCGCGGTCTCGATCACGCGCTCAGGGGCCTTGGCGATCAGCTTTTCAAAGTTGATCGACTTGATGCCGCCCGGGAAACCGGAGTGGGAGTAGTACATTTTGTCAGTGGTTTTAGCACCGGTAACACGGATCTGCTCAGCGTTGATTACGACGATGTAGTCGCCGGTGTCAACGTGAGGAGTGTACTCAGGCTTGTGCTTGCCACGCAGACGGCTCGCGATTTCGGTGGCCAGACGACCCAGGGTCTGACCAGCAGCGTCGACGACAAACCAGTCGCGCTTTACTGTTTCCGGTTTAGCAGTAAAAGTTTTCATTCTTTATAGCCTCAGGGGCCGCCCTGTAAATTAGACGGCGGATCTTACTGAATAGTGCGTACTTTGACAAGTCAAAGGCAGCCGGATACAGACGCTTTCGGGGGCTCGGGTCGGCGCGTCCGTTCAACGGCAAGATTCTTCGGCGGCGGCGCATCACTTCCACTGCAGAAAGAGGTGCGCAATTATGCAGATTGCGAAAAATATTTCAACCTGCTTTTATGATTGTTTTGCCCAAGGAGCACCCGATGGACTATCGCCAGCTAGGCCGAACGAACCTGAACGTGAGCGCCATCTGCCTCGGAACCATGACCTGGGGCGAGCAAAACAGCGAAGCAGACGCCTTCGCCCAGATTGAGCGGGCCAAGAACGCCGGGATCAATTTCATCGACACCGCCGAAATGTACCCGGTGCCCCCCAAGGCCGAAACCTACGCCACCACCGAACGCTATATCGGCAATTACTTCAAAAGCCGCGGCGATCGTGCGGACTGGATCCTGGCCAGCAAGATCGCCGGCCCGGGCAACACCATCGACTATATCCGTGACAAAAACCTTCGGCACAACCGACAGCACATCACCGAAGCCGTGGATGCCAGCCTCAAGCGCCTGCAGACCGACTACATCGACCTGTACCAGCTGCACTGGCCCGAGCGCAGCACCAATTTCTTCGGCCAGCTCGGCTACAAGCACAAGATCGAAGCCAACCTGACCCCGCTGGAGGACACCCTCGAAGCGCTGGACGAGCAGGTCCGGGCCGGCAAGATCCGCCACATCGGCCTGTCCAACGAGACGCCGTGGGGCACCATGCGCTTTCTCGCCCTGGCTGAAGCCCGAGGCTGGCCGCGTGCCGTGTCGATCCAGAACCCGTACAACCTGCTCAACCGCAGCTTTGAAGTCGGCCTGGCGGAAATCGCCATCCGCGAGCAATGCGGCCTGCTCGCCTATTCGCCGCTGGCGTTCGGTTTCCTGTCAGGCAAGTACGAAGGTGGCGCCCGTCCGCCAAAAGGTCGCCTGAGCCTCTACAGCCGCTTCAGCCGCTATTTCAACCCGCAGTCGGAAGCAGCCTGCAGCCGTTATGTGGCGCTGGCTCGCGAGCACGGTTTGGACCCGGCGCAAATGGCCCTGGCGTTCGTGACGCAGCAGCCGTTCGTGACCAGCAATATCATTGGCGCCACGACCCTGGAACAACTGGAGAGCAACATTGCCAGTTTCGATCTGAAACTGTCGGAGGAAGTGCTGGAAGGGATCGAGGCGATTCACAAGGATCATCCGAATCCTGCGCCATAGCCCCCACTTGTAGGAGCGAGCTTGCTCGCGAAAAACCTGAGCACACCGTTGGGTGTCAGGTTTTCAACGTTATCGTTGACGACCATCGCGAGCAAGCTCGCTCCTACAATGATCTGGCAATGATCTCCTTCATGATCTCGTTCGTCCCGGCATAGATCCGCTGCACCCGCGCATCCGCCCATGCCCGGGCAATCGGGTACTCCCACATGAACCCGTAACCACCGTGCAATTGCACGCACTCATCGAGCACCTTGCATTGCAGATCAGTACCCCAGTACTTGGCCATCGCCGCCGTCGGCACGTCGAGCTTGCCTTGCAGGTGGAGCTCCAGGCAGCGGTCGACGAAGACGCGGCCGATCTGGATTTCCGTGGCCATCTCCGCGAGTTTGAACCGGGTATTCTGGAAATCCGCGATCGACTTGCCGAACGCCTTGCGCTCGCGGGTGTAGTCCAGCGTCCATTGCAGCGCCGCCTCAGCTGATGCCAGCCCGCCAACGGCCACGGTAAGGCGCTCCTGGGGCAGCTCCTGCATCAGGTAGGCAAAGCCCATCCCGGCCTGGCCCAGCAGGTTTTCCTTGGGTACACGCACGTCCTGGAAAAACAGTTCCGAGGTGTCCTGGGCCTTCATCCCGACCTTTTCCAGGCGCTTGCCCTTGTCGAAGCCCGGTGTGTCGGCTTCCACCAGAAACAGGCTGGTGCCCTTCGCGCCCGCCTTCGGATCGGTCTTGGCGACGACGATCACCAGATCGGCCAGGTAACCGTTGGTGATGAAGGTCTTGGAGCCGTTGATCACGTACTCATCGCCATCGAGCACGGCCGTGGTTTTCACGCCCTGCAGATCGGAACCGGCGCCCGGCTCGGTCATGGCAATCGCGGTAACCATCTCGCCGGACACCAGTTTCGGCAGGTACTTGTGCTTCAGCGCTTCACTGCCGTAATGCAGGATGTAGGGCGCCACGATGTCGGAGTGCAGGGAAAAACCGATGCCGGTCAGGCCTAGTCGCCCTACCTCTTCGATCACCACCGCACTGTAGAGAAAGTCCGCCCCCAGACCGCCGTATTCTTCCGGCAGGTGCGAGCAGAGCATCCCCGCCTCCCCTGCCTTGTTCCACAGCTGTCGGTCGATATAGCCTTGTTTTTCCCATTGCCCATGGAACGGCACCGCCTCTTTTTCGAGGAACGTTCGCACACTGTCGCGGAAAAGCTCGTGCTCGGGACTGAACAAGGTTCTGGGGATCATGCGGCACCTTTTCTCTGTTTTTAGAAGGAGTTGGCCTTCAGAGACTATGCCTCGCTTCCGATACAGGACACTGGACACATCCGACAAAAAATAAGACGATCCAGCCGTCTGGTGACCACTTCCCCCTATAAAAATAAAGTTGAATTATGTCTAACCAAGCCTCCACGCCCCTGCGGCGCGTCAGCATCCTGGCCATCGACCGGGTTTTCGCTTCCACCCTCATGCAAGCCAAGGATTTCTTCCACCTCGCCAGCCTGCGCTACGGTAAACAGCTGGGCCAGGGCCTGACACCGGCGTTCGAAACCCGCCTGGTCAGCCCCGATGGCAAACCGGTCAACACCTTCAGCGATGTCTTGATTCCGGTGGATGGCGGGCTGGAAAACGCCGACATCATCGTTCTTCCCGCGTTCTGGGACGATTTCGAAAGCCTCTGCAAACGTTACCCGCAAGTCCTGCCCTGGCTACGCCAGCAACATGCGCGCGGTGCCGTGCTGTGCGGCGAGGCCACCGGTGTTTTCTGGCTGGCCGAAGCCGGGCTGCTCAACGGCAAGGAAGCGACCACCTACTGGCGCTTCTTCAATGCCTTCGCCGAACGCTTCCCCCAGGTTCAGCTCAATCAGGACAAGCACCTGACCGACGCCGACAACCTCTACTGTGCCGGCGGCACCACCTCGGCGTGCGATTTGTACATTTACCTGATCGAGCGCTTCTGCGGTGCCAACGTGTCCCAGGCCGTTGCGCGGGACATTCTGTATGAGGTGCAACGCAGCTACGCGCCTGGACGCATCGGTTTTGGCGGCCAGAAGCTGCACCAGGACGTGATCATCCTGCAGATCCAGCACTGGCTCGAAGAACATTTCGCCGACAAGTTCCGCTTCGAAGACGTTGCCCGCGAACACGGCATGAGCATCCGCAACTTCATGCGCCGCTTCCAGACCGCCACCGGCGACAAGCCGCTGCATTACCTGCAACGCCTGCGCATCGAAACTGCCAAGGGCTTGCTGTCCGGCAGCCGCAAGAGCATCAAGACCATCAGTTACGAAGTCGGTTACGACGATGCGAGTTTCTTCGCAAGACTGTTCCGCCAGCACACGGAGTTGTCGCCGAACCAGTATCGGCAGCAGTTCCAGCAGGCTGCGTAGACTCAGGCCCAACACAAACCCAATGTGGGAGCGAGCCTGCTCGCGATGGCGTCGGCACAAGCAGCAATGAGGTGACCGACATACCGCTTTCGCGAGCAGGCTCGCTCCCACAGGGGATTGTGGTGAATTTCAGGGTTCTTCGGCGCATAAAAAAGGGCCTGCATCTGCAGGCCCTTTTTCATTTTTTGAATCGTCTTAAGGCTTGTGCGCCCGGGACAGGAATTCGTGGGACTGCATTTCCAGCAGACGACTCAGGGTCCGCTGGAACTCGAAGTTCAGGCGACCGCCGGTGTACAGATCCTTGAGCTCGACTTCGGCAGAAATGATCAGCTTCACGTTGCGATCGTAGAACTCGTCGACCATGTTGATGAAGCGGCGGGCGATGTCGTCGGTGGTGACGCTCATCTGCTCGACATCGCTGAGCAGCACAGCGTGGAAGATCTTGCCCAGCTCGATGTAGTCGTTCTGGCTGCGCGGGCCGTCGCACAGTTCACGGAAGTTGAACCAGGCCACGTCATCGCAGGTGCGCAGGGCACGAATCTCACGGTTTTCGATCATCAGCACGTCATTTTCGACCGCTGCCGTGCATTCCGGTGTCAGCGCCCGGAAGCTTTTGCGCAGGCTTTCGTTGGCGGCTTCGTCGAGTGGATAGTGGAACAGCTCGGCTTGCTCGAGGTGACGCAGACGATAGTCGACGCCGCTGTCGACGTTGACGATCTCGGTGTTCTGCTTGATCAGCGCAATGGCCGGCAGGAAGCGCGCGCGTTGCAGACCGTCCTTGTACAGGCCGTCCGGCACGATGTTCGAAGTCGCGACCAGGGTCACGCCGTTCTTGAACAGCTCTTCCATCAAGGTGCCCAGGATCATGGCGTCGGTGATGTCGGAGACGAAGAACTCATCGAAGCAGATCACCCGGGCTTCGGTGGCAAAGCGCTTGGCGATGATGGTCAGCGGGTTTTTCTCGCCGCCCAGGGTTTTCATCTCTTCGTGCACGCGCTTCATGAAGCGGTGGAAGTGCGTACGGGACTTTTCCTTGAAGGGCAGTGCTTCGAAGAAGGTGTCCACCAGGTAAGTCTTGCCGCGACCTACGCCGCCCCAGAAATACAAGCCCTTGACCGGGGCCTGATCCTTCTTGCCAAACAACTTGCCCAGCAGGCCCGGCTTGTTTTGCTCGGCCGCGACCAGGTCGTCGTACAGGCGCTGCAAATGGCGCACGGCAGTTTCCTGCGCGGCGTCATGAAAGAATTCCGGGCGTTTCAGATCAGCTTGATATCGTTCTAGGGGCGTCATAATTCGTTAGCAAGGCAACAAAAACGGGCCGACACTGTAGCGACGGCCCGCAGGAATGGCAATCGGCCCTTGGTCAGGCCGAACCGTTGTTTATTCCTGAACCGGTGTCAGGGCAATGCGCAGAGCTTCGATAGCCGCATCGCGCGCGGCGCTGTCGACGAAGGCCGGGCTGTCGGCAACGCACTGGCCTTCGAGCCAGACGCTGAAGCCCAGCTCGTCACTGCGCACGTCCAATGCCTGGCCCGCTTGCAATTGCTTGGTCACCTGACCGGCGGTTTTACCGTCGGCGAAGTTGCGCGACAGCAGCAGTTGTTCGCCATCGGCCGCCAGCAGACGGAAGCGGAAGCTGCCGTCATCCTCGCGGAAGCTGACAAAACGTGCGGCTTTCACGGCTTTCTTTTTGGTGGTCGCTGCCACTTGAGTCTGGGCTACGAAGGAGCGCAGGCCCACCGCTTCACGCAGTTCGTTGAGGAACGGCGTCGCTACCGCACGGGCCTTTTTCGCGCCGTGTTGCAGGATGTCTTCCAGATCCGCCGGACGCTCGATCAGCTGGTTGTAGCGCTCGCGGGATTCACCCAGTTCGGCATCCAGCAGCTGGAACAGACGATTCTTCGCCTCACCCCAACCCAGGCCCTGCAGCAGTTCGCTACGGAACTCATCGGCCTGCGCCGGGGTGGCGAACGCCTGGAACAGGGTGAACAGGTGCGAATTGTCCGGATCCTTGGCTTCGCCCGGCGCGCGGGAGTCGGTGACGATCCGCGAAATCGCGTCCTTCATCTCTTTGGCGCTGCTGAACAGCGGAATGGTGTTGTCGTAGCTCTTCGACATCTTGCGGCCATCCAGGCCCGGCAACGTGGCGACGCTCTCTTCGATCAGCGCCTCGGGCATGGTGAAGAACTCCTTGCCCTGGCCAAACAGGTGGTTGAAACGCTGGCCGATGTCCCGTGCCATTTCCACGTGCTGGATCTGGTCACGACCGACCGGCACCTTGTGTGCGTTGAACATCAGGATGTCCGCCGCCATCAGCACCGGGTAGCTGTACAGGCCCATGGTGATACCGGCATCCGGGTCTTCGCCGGTCTCGACGTTCTTGTCCACCGAAGCCTTGTAGGCGTGGGCGCGATTGAGCAGGCCCTTGGCGGCGACGCAGGTCAGCAGCCAGGTCAATTCGGGGATTTCCGGGATGTCGGACTGACGGTAGAAGGTCACGCGATCGACATCCAGGCCACCGGCCAGCCAGGTCGCGGCGATTTCCAGACGCGAGCGCTGGATGCGCAGCGGGTCATCGCACTTGATCAGGGCGTGGTAGTCGGCCAGGAAGTAGAACGAATCGGCATTGCTGTCACGGCTGGCAAGGATCGCCGGGCGGATGGCGCCAGCGTAGTTGCCCAGGTGCGGCGTGCCGGTGGTGGTGATGCCGGTGAGGATACGGGTACGAGTCGTCATGGGTAATCGCTTGTCAGACTGCAATCAATTCGAGAGACGCGGCAGGATCAGATCCTTGAGATCGGTCAGCTTGCCATGAAAAAAGTGTCCGCATTCTGCCACTTTCAGCAGCTCATGGGGGCGTTCGAGCTTGTCGGACCATTCATAAACGACTTGTGGATCGATCACTTCGTCGATTTCCGGCTGGATCAAGGTCAGTTCGCCGTGTTGCGGCAACTGATCCTGATCGCCGAGGCGCATGACCGCCGGTGCGACCATGAACAGGTGCTTGAGCGGCTCACCCTTGGCCTCGAGGCGCCCGCCGAGACTTGCTGCAACAAAACCGCCGAAGGAAAAACCGAACAGGGTCAGCGGCAAATCCGGGTGTTTTTCCCGCAGCCATGCGGCGACGGCCTGGGCATCATCGACCTCACCGGTGCCCATGTCGTGGACACCCTCGCTGGCACCGACGCCTCGGTAATTGAAACGCAGCGTAATCAGACCGGCATCACGTGCCGTGCGCTGCAGGGTCGAGACAACCTTGTTGAGCATGGTGCCGCCCTGCACCGGGTTCGGGTGGCAGATCAGCGCAACACCGCGCGGCTGTTCATTGTCCAGATACAGACTTTCCAGTTGACCCACCGGGCCATCTATCACTACAGGGGTTTCGCGCATCAGCAAGGAAGGAACTCCGTGACCTCGAATCGGGTCGACTCGTCTAGCAAATTGTCTGTGGCTGTCTATTGCGAGTGAATCGCGGTATACAGCGCAGGTTCGAGCCGTTAACGTAAAGCAAAGCCGTTTATAGAGGAAGGACTCGTGGAACACTCGCTCTTAGTTTGGTTGTTACCGACTCTTGCCCTGGTTGTGGGTGTCGCCATTGGGTTTCTGATCGCTCGCCTTGCGCCGAATGCCGCGCCTAGCAGCACGCAACGTCAGCTGGACGACATTCAGGAACGTTTCGACAGTTATCAGAACGAAGTGGTGACCCACTTCAACAGCACTGCAACGCTGGTCAAGAAACTGACTGCGAGCTATCAGGAAGTGCAGGACCATCTCGCCGAGGGTGCCAACCGCCTGGCCCTGGACGAACAGACTCGCCAACGCCTGCTGGCCTCCCTGCACGCCGATGCGGCGCAGGCTCCACGGGAACGCCTGACGCCGCCGCGCAATCAGGAACCGCCTCGCGACTACGCACCAAAAGCCCCGAACGCGCCGGGCATGCTCGATGAGCATTATGGCCTGAAGAAGTAATCAGCTTTCGCGCATGGCAAAAAGCCCCCGGACACGTGATTGTCCGGGGGCTTTTTGTTTCTGCGTTCTTCGTTGCCTGTACTGGTCTATTCGCGAGCAGGCTCGCTCCCGCAATTAACTTTCAGCGGACAAACCTCTACGACCAAAGGAGATCCCCTGTGGGAGCGAGCCTGCTCGCGATGGGGCCGGAACTGACGACAAAAAAAAGCCCGCCCGATCTGTAGAGGATCGGGCGGGCTTTTCTACGCCTGGGGTTCAATCAGACGATCAAGGATACTGCTGAACCTGACCTTACTGCTGAGCACCATATTCCTGACCCGGAATCGCCTTGAGATTGACCTCTACACGGCGGTTCTGCGCCCGGCCATTGGCGTCGCCGTTGCTGGCAATCGGGCTATCGGGACCTGCGCCGCGAGCGCTCAGGTTGGTCCCGCTGACACCTTGCGAGGTCAGGTAGGTTGCCACACTTTGTGCACGACGCTGGGACAGGTCCATGTTGTGCTGGCGGCTGCCGGTGCTGTCGGTATAGCCGACGATTTCGATCTGGTTCTGGTTGAACTCTTTCAGCGAGCCCGCCAGGTTATTCAGCGGCTGATAGAAACCGGAAGCAATGTTCGCCGAATCGGTAGCGAACGTGATGTTGCCCGGCATGATCAGCTTGATCTGGTCGCCCTGGCGCTGCACTTCAACACCGGTGTTGGCCATGCTGGCGCGCAGCTTTTTCTCTTGCTGGTCGGCGTAGTAGCCGTAACCGGCGGCGGAAGCGCCGACCACTGCAGCACCGATCAGCGCACCCTTGCCACGGTTATCGTGGTTGATGGCAGCACCGGCCAGCGCACCGGCCAGCGCGCCGAGGCCACCGTATTTCGCGGTCTTGCTCATGCCTTCGGAGCCGCTATCCGCCTGGCCCTGAGCCTGGCCCTGACCGCCGTAAGGGTTAGGCGTGGCACAACCGGACAAAACGGCCACAGCTGTAGCGACAATAATCAAACGACGCGTGGTGAACATGTAAAGCTCCTACTTTTTTGCATTCTGTGGTGCAACGGACCAAGGCATCAGCCTTTGCGGGCGTTGGATCACTTCCTGGATTAAAAATTCCGCTCGTTACAAATCAGGCCCGTACAAACGGGTTTTCGCGCATTTCATCGCCCAGACGGGTGTCCGGACCATGCCCGGCCACCACTGTCGCCTCTTCGTCGAGGGTGTACAGCCGCTGCTTGATCGAACGCACTATGGTCGCCTGGTCGCCACCCCACAAGTCCGTGCGCCCGACTCCGCGACGAAACAGCGTGTCGCCGGCAATCAGCAGCTTGGCCTCGGAAAACCAGAAGCTCATGGAGCCCGGTGTATGACCCGGCGTGTGCAGTGCCACGCCGCAGCCGCAGGCCAGCTCTTCATCATCGGCCAGCCAGCGATCCGGTGAGGGCACCGGGGTATAAGGCACACCGAACATCTGGCACTGCATTTCCAGGTTGTCCCACAGAAACTGGTCTTCCTTGTGCAGATGCAGCGTAGCGCCGGTTTTCTCTTTGAGTTGACCGGAAGCAAGGAAATGATCGAGGTGGGCATGGGTGTGAATGATGCTGACCACTTTCAGCCCCAGGGCATCGAGACGCGCCAGGATCAATTCATGATTGCCACCCGGATCGACAACGATGGCCTTTTTCGTCACCGGATCGCCGATGATCGTGCAGTTGCACTGCAACGGGCCGACGGGGAAGGTTTCGCGGATGAGTGTGGGTTGTTGGGACATCGGGCTCTGCTCGATAAACGGGGACGAGCGATTTTCGCACAAATGAGTACCCAGCCAATGGCTGCGATCCGTATCGTGAAAAATCCTTAATCCAGCACCCCCAACTCCTTGGCCCGCGCCACGGCCTGTGTACGCCGCTCGACCCCGAGCTTGCTGTTGATGTGACTGGCGTGGGTCTTGACCGTGTGCAGGGAGATAAACAGCTGATCGCTGATTTCCTGGTTAGAACAGCCCTGGGCAATCAATCGCAATACCGCAAGCTCCCGCGTGCTGAGCTGTTCCGCGGCCACGCCGGACTCCAGTCCGGAACGGGCAGCCGATGCCGGCAGTTTTTCACTGAGACTCAGGGAAACGGGGGTTGGCGGGCAGTTTTGAAGCTGCCCACGCAGCCAGTCCGGGTACTCGGCCAGCAAGCCCTCAAAGGGTTGCAGCACCCCGCCACCGGCGACGTCCAGCGCCTGAGCCAGTGCCTTGCGTGCTTCCGGTTCCCGTCCGCTGCCCAGCAATAACGCCACTTTCTGGGTCAGCGCCATGGCACTGAGCATCTGCCGACCGCTTTGCTGGCCATGTTCAAGCAGCGCATTCAAACGCCCTTCAGCCAGCATCGGTTGGCCCTGGATGACATCCAGCAAGGCTTGTTGCAATTCGATATGCAGCGGCAATTGCGGGTGGAACTCTGGTGGTGCTGCCCCGTTTTCGCCGTTATAGGTCTGGCCCAGACGCGCCAGCCAGGCTTCGGCCAGATCGGTGCGCCCCTGGGCCAGCCAGAGTTCACATTTGACCAGGGTGATCATCGCCAGGTAGTAGATCGGCGGCACATCCCAGATGTGCATCAGCCGTTCCGCCTCGGCGAGTTCGGCAAAGGCCTTGGCGAACTCGCCGCTGCTGCCTTCCAGCCTGGCAATCACGCAGTGGCCGATAAGCACGCTGATGTCACGACAGGCGCGCGCCTCGCTCAACCCGGCCTGCAATCGCACCCGAGCCAATTGCGGCTGCAGGCGCAGGGCCAGCAAAAAGCCTTCGTACAAGGTCAGTCGGGCGCGAACTGCATACAGCCGCTGCGCTGACAGGCTCTGCAGGCGCTGCATTCCCTGACGGACCTCTTCCAGTGCCCGACAGATTTCCCCGCGCGCTTGCAACACCCGGGCACGGTCGTAATGCGCCAGTGCTTCGAACAACGGGTTGCCGACCCGTTGCGCCAGCTCCAGGGATTCGCGGTTCAGTCCCCGTGCCCGCCACAAATCACCGTCGGCAATGGCCAGGTTGGACAGGGTCGAGAGGCACATCAGGCGTTGGCCGTAACGCTTGGACGGAAGACTTTCCAACGCTTCGCGGCAGTACCGCAGCGTCAGTTCGCGGTTGCCGCGCCCACGGGCAATGATGCCACTCAATGCCAGCCATTGAGCCAGCATGGACTTCTGGGCAGTGGCCGACGGAGCCGGCAGGAAGCGGCTCAAATGGCTGGCCAGCTCTTCGGCGGCATCCAGTTGGCAAGCCATCCCCAGCGCCCAGCTATACAACACGATCAGTCGCGGCGTGCTGATCAGCAAGCTGTCCGGCAAGTCCATTTTCCAGCGCAACAACATGCCGACATTCTGCTCGGCCAGCAGCTGTTCTTCGGAGAGGTTCTGCACCAGGTTCGCCGCGACGTCCAGGTGACCGGCACGCAAGGCCTGCTCCACAGCCTCATCGAGCAGTCCCTGGGCATTGAACCAGCGACAGGCACGCAGGTGCAGGCTGGCGGCCGGGACCATCGACTGGGAAGTCGGCCGCGTGCGCAACAGATCGGAAAACAGGTGGTGGTAGCGGTACCAGTGACCATGTTCGTCCAGCGGCACCAGAAACACCTGGTGAGCCGACAGGAAGCGCAGGATCTCTGCGCTGTCATGGGCATCGCGGACGGCATCGCACAGTTCACTGCAAAAGCGTTCCTGGGGTGCGGTGTCATAGAGGAACGACTGAACCTCGGCGGGCAGGCAATCGATGACTTCTTCAAGCAGATAATCACGGATCAACCCTTCCCCACCGTGCAAGGATTGCGGCAGCGTTCCATCGGTTCCCGCCTCCGAAGCAGCCAGCAGCCAGAAGCGTAACCCCGCGACCCAGCCTTCACTGCGCTGGATCAGGCTTTCCAGTGCTTCACCGCGCAAGGAACTGCTGTGTCGGTCGAGCAGGCTCAAGGCCTCGTCACGGGTCAGGCGCAAATCCTGTTCATGCAATTCAAGCAGTTGTCGCGACAGCCGCAGCCGTGCCAGGTGCCAGTCGGGACGTTGCCGACTGGTGACCATCACCAGCAAGCCATCGGGAAGATGATTGAGGAAAAACTGCAGGCAACGGTCCAGTACCGGCCCCTGGGCCAGATGGTAATCATCCAGCACCAGCAGCAATGGTTTCGCCGTGGACAGGTGCACGGCCAACTCGTCGAGCAGGCCGTCCAGCCATTCTTCGAACGCGAACGGCTGATGACGCTGGCGCATTTTCAACAGCCCGAGGGACTGCCTGCCCAAGTGCGGGAAATAGTCCTGAAGACCTTCGAGCAGGCGCTCGAGAAAACGCCCCGGGTCACTGTCTCGCGGGCTCAACCCCAACCAGAGACTTTGCCAGTGCGCCGGCAAGCCCTGACAAAATTCCACCGCCAACGAACTCTTGCCGAACCCTGCCGGTGCGCTGACCAGCAATAACCTGCCCGCAAGCCCGGCACTCAGCCGCTCGCACAAACGTGGACGCAGCACATGGCCGTCGGGCAACGGCGGGCGGTAGAAACGCCCGTCGAGAGTCGCGACGGCAACGTGAGCAGAACCTGGGGGTGTAGACAAATCAGTCATAGCCGGCTCTTGTTTGAAATGCGGGTGGCGGCGTTGCAGATGTCCGCAGACTAGCCGTAATCGGATAGGGAATGAAGGTAATTGCTACAAATGGCTACAAAAAGACTACAAGCAAAAAAAAACGCCCCGAACCAGTCGGGGCGTTTTCAGAGGGGGCGTCGCTACTCAGTTCACCTTAGCGAACACCATCCTGACGCAGGGCTGCCGGGGTGAAGTCGCTGGTGGTGGCAGTGAAGCCGAAGTCATAGGCCGACTTCTCTTCGTTCTTCATGCCCAGCGCCAGGTAACGACCCGACTGCAGGTCATACAGGGCTTCGAGGGCATACCACGGCACTTGCTTGTCGTAGTAGTTCTCGGCATGGGCTTCGGCGACGCGCCACAGTTGACCGCGACCATCGTAGTGATCGATCACCGCAGCTTGCCAGGTGTCTTCGTCAATGTAGAAGTCACGCTTGGCGTAGATGTGACGCTGACCTTCCTTCAGGGTTGCAACCACATGCCACACACGACGCAACTCGTAACGAGCCAGGTCCTGGTTGATGTGGCCGGCCTTGATGATGTCGGCGTACTTGAGCTTCGGATCATCGAGCTTGTAGGCATCGGAGGCGATGTACATCTCTTTCTTGCCTTCGAGCTTCCAGTCGTAACGGTCCGGTGCACCGTTGTACATGTCCAGGTTGTCGGAAGTACGCAGGCCGTCGGCTGCAGTACCCGGGCCGTCATAGGACACTTGCGGTGCACGGCGCACACGACGCTGGCCGGCGTTGTAGACCCACGCCGAGCGTGGTTCCGCTACCTGATCGAGGGTTTCGTGCACCAGCAGCACACCACCGGCCAGACGTGCCGGCGCGGTTACTTTCTGCTTGAAGTAGAACAGGATGTTGCCCGGGTTTTTCGGGTCGTAATCCTTCATCTTGTCGCGGAAAACGAACTGGTCCTGGAAGTACACCAGGCTGAACGAACCGTTCGGCTGTGGCGTGGCCTGGGTCACCAGACGGGTCACGCTGCCGCCGCGATAGCGGGTGATGTGGTTCCAGATGACTTCCACACCGGTTTTCGGAATCGGGAACGGTACCGCGGTTTCAAAATTTTTCAGCCCGTTACCGCCGGACACCAGTTCCGTGTTGGTTGCGTTCTTCTTGATGGCGGCAAACACGTCATCCGGCACGGTGGCACCGCGGTGGGACGGGTACACCGGCATCTTGAAGGTTTCCGGGTAGCGCTTGAACATCGCGTACTGGCCCGGGGCGAGTTTCTCTTTGTATTGATCGACGTTCTGCGCCGTGATGGTGAACAGCGGCTTTTCACTGGCGTACGGATCGGACAGGAAGCCTTTGCTGTCAGCGGTGCCGGCATTCTTCGGCATCGGTTTCCAGGCCGGGATCGAACCGTCGGCGTTACCCGCCATTTCGGCGCCCATCGGGGTCAGGCTCTTGCCCAGCTTGTCGGCCTCGGCCTGGGGAACCGCTGCCATGACGCTGGTCGCCAGCAGCGAAAGCCCCAGAACACTGGCGTGGAACAGACTCTTTGTTATTTTCATATGTGCGTTCGTCCTGAGAATGCAGTGCTTAGAAGTTCACGCCGAGGCTGAGCGCAACGAAGTCGCGGTCATCCACGGTGGTGTACTTGCCGTCGAAGAAGTTGGTGTACGCCAGGCTCGCGGTGTAGGTGTTCTGGTACTCGGCATCGACACCCAGGCTCACCGCCTTGCGGCCTTCCTCGAAGTTGCCGCCAGGGCCAGGCGAGTAACCGCTCACGTCATGGGACCAGGCAACGTTCGGCTTGAGGTTCACACCGGCAAACACGTCGTTGTATTCCCAGATGGCGCGACCGCGGTAGCCCCACGAAGTCGGGGTGGTGAAGCCTTCGTTGGTGCAATTGCGGCTGAGGTTGTTGGTCGGAGTACCCGGACCGGCACCGCGGATTGTGCTGGCGTTGAGCGTCACGCAGGTATTCTGGCCGTTGGTAGCAGGCAATTCACCCGGGCCGAAGACCGGGTCACGGCCGTAACGGACATCGGAGGAGCTTTCCAGTCCGCCGACATGGGTCACGCCCACTTCGCCCACCAGGGTCAGACGGCTGGCGCCCATGACCTGGTCAAAGAAGTGCGTCAGGGTGGTCTGGAACTGGGTGACTTCCTTGCGACGATAGCCGTGCAGGTCAGTACCCGGTGCAGCGGACAGCAGCGACGCGTTGCCCAGGCCGGCCAAGGGACGTACACCAGCGAACAGGATGTCGGTGGTGTTGAGCTGCACCGGAGCGTTCGGACGATAGCTGATTTCACCACTCCACGCCGTGCCGGTAGGCAGGGTGGTGGAGAAGCTCAGACCATAGAGGCGGATGTCTTCCGGGTATTCGATGAAGTACTGCGAATTACCCGCCACCAGCAATGGCGCCAGCGCGGCGAACGGCCCCGGGAGTCCCGCTGCCGTGTTGTAGACCGACTGTGGTGCACCGGTGGCGCTGAAGATCGGCGCACGGCTGTGGTAGTTCATGAAGTAGGCGCCGAACTCGGTGTCCAGCGGATCGAACATGTACTTGAAGGACGCGCCCCACTGACCGCTGTCACGGGCATCACGATCGGGGCCACGACGCACCAGAACACCCTCTTCGTTGACGTCGACGCCGTTGGCGGCCAAAGGCCCCAGGGCAATGGCCGGAATTTGCGAGCGCTTGTTCAGCACACGCAGGTTGTTATCGCAGCCGTCGGCAACGATGTCCGGCTGGGAGAAGAACGTGCCGCAGTTGTCGACGACGGTCTGGTCCCATTCCAGTTGGTAGAAGGCTTCGGCCGAGAGGTTTTCGGTCAGGCTCTGGGAGATGTAGAACATGTTGACCGGGATCAGGCCTTCCTTGATCTCGGCACCCGGACGACGGAACGCGGACACGTCGATCGGGTTGATCGAGTTGATGCCACCGCCAATGAAGGTACTTTCACCCCAGCTCACGACCTGCTTGCCCAGGCGCACGGAGCCTGGCTGATCGGCAATGGAGTAGTTGTGGTAGACGAAGGCGTCGAGGAGTTGAGTGCCAGCGGACTTGGCGCCTTCCTTGCGGCCGTCGTCACTGATGTCCTTGAACGGACGGCTTTCGTCTTTCAGTTCAAAGTCGTACCAGTATTTGCCGCGGACGAAAACACCGGTATCGCCGTATTTCAGTTCAAGGTCATGGATGCCCTTGAAGATCTTCGAGAAGGTTTCCCCGCTCTTGAAGTTCAGGTGACCGTCATCAGAAGTCTGGGACAGACCCTTGCCACCGTTGTTGACACCGATGAGGTTCTTGTTCGGCTGCTGAGTAGACCAGCTGGCACCAATCGACAGGGATGAGTCGAACTGACCTTCGATTTCACCTACGTTGAAACTGACGCCGAATGCTGGCCCGGCGAGCGTAGAGGCAAGACTGACCGCCAGGGGCAGTTTCGCCCGGCGCCAGAACTGGTTAACTGATGTCATCGACGCTACTCCATGTGCATTTTATTGTTATGGCAGTGAGCACTTCTAAAAACGCTGTGGATAACCGGGAGCCATGGCATCCCAAAGTCATTCCAAAGTTGCATCGCCCCCGTTTGTGCGGTTGCCCCGTTCTTAAAAATCCTTGAGCGGACTATAGCCAGCAGGTAGTAACGCTTGATCCCTCTAAAGTGTGATTTGCAGCTGCCGGCCACTCTGGAACAGTCCTTTCGCCAGTCCGACACCCGTCGGCCCGGCAAGAATGGCTGAAAATTTCGATTTGACAAGCCAAGCGCTTGCTTGGTGGGGCTGGCGTGCCCTTTCGGGCACGCCGAGAGGCGCTTAAAGCGTCGAGAGGAAGGTGCTGTTGGTGGCTTGCCATTCGGTGATGTCGACACGAATGCGCTTCTTGTCGAGTTTACCGACGCTGGTCTTGGGAATTTCAGTAACAAGGGCGATCTGGTTCGGAATCGCCCACTTGCTCAAGTGCCCCAGCTCCACAAACGGCTTGAGGTGTTCCTTGAGTTCCCGAGCCCCGATTACGTGTCCCTCGCGGAGCACCACCAGGGCAAAGGGCCGCTCGCCCCATTGCGGATCAGGGATCCCCACCACTGCTACTTCGCGTACCGCCGCATGGCGGCTGATCAGGTCTTCAAGGTCCAGGGAGGAAATCCACTCGCCACCGGTCTTGATCACGTCCTTGATGCGGTCACGAATGTCGATCACGCCCATGCTGTCCAGGGTCGCCACGTCGCCGGTGTGCAGCCAGCCGCCGGCCCAGAGTTCGGCGCCCTTCTGCGGCTCGTTGAAATACCCCTCAGTCAGCCACGGCGCGCGCAACACCAGCTCGCCCTGGGTCTCGCCGTCGGCGGGCAGGAAGTTACCCTCGGTGTCGACGATCGCCGCCTCCACCAGTGGTCCCGGTACGCCAGCCTTGATCCGGTAGGTGGTGCGTTCGTCTTCAGTGCCGGCCATCAATTCATCGTTGAGGTGCGCGCACGACACCAGCGGCCCGGTTTCCGACATGCCGTACGCAGCCGTCAACTGAATGCCCTTGGCCTTGGCCGCCTCGTACAGCGTGCGATTCAGGGCGCTGCCGCCGATGACGATTTTCCAGCCGCCGAAGTCGACGTTCTGCGCGGCCTTGGCATTGAGGACCATCTGCAGAATGGTCGGTACGCAATGGGAGAACGTGACCTTTTCCTTGCGCCACAACTCCACCAGATACTCCGGGTCATAGCGGCCGGGGTACACCTGCTTGAGTCCGAGCATGGTCGCCACATACGGCAAGCCCCAGGCGTGCACATGGAACATGGGGGTGATCGGCATGTACACGTCGTTGGTGCCCAGCAGGCGCACGCTATCGATTGCGCCCATGATGGTCGACACGCCCATGGTGTGCAGCACCAGTTGCCGATGGGTGAAATAAACGCCCTTGGGATTGCCGGTCGTGCCGGTGGTATAGAACGTGGTAGCGACCGAGTTTTCGTCGAAATCCTCGAAGTCGTACTGCGGGCTCGCCGCGGCCAGCAGTTGCTCGTATTCGCCGACGAGATTCGGCAGGTCAGCGGTTTTTTCCGGCAGGTCAGTCAGCAGCAGGGTTTTGTCGACTGTGGTCAGATGCCCTTCGATGGCCTTGTAGAGGCCGACGAACTCGCTGTTGACCAGCACAAAGCGGTCCTCGGCGTGGTTCATGGTGTAGAGGATCTGTTCCGGCGACAGGCGTACGTTGATGGTGTGGATCACCGCACCGATCATCGGAATGGCGAACATGCATTCCAGGTAACGATGGCTGTCCCAGTCCATCACACCCACGGCATCCCCGGGCTTGACCCCGGCCGCCGTCAGCACATTGGCCAGACGCGCCACCCGCTCGATCAGGGTCGGGTAGCTGTAGCGCAACTTGTCGCGGTAGATGATCTCGCGGGTCTTCTCATAACGGGCACCGGACATCAGTAGCCGCTTGATCAGCAGCGGATACTGGTAAGCACCTTCGGCCGGGGGGATAACGCGAGTCTGCAACATAAGAATCCCTTTTTCTGACTGCACGGACGTGACTGAAAGTACGCACTGTAGTGCCCTTGATCGTCAGCCAAATCAGCCAAAGGAATGATTTGCAGGGGCCCGCAAATGCTGGCGTTGCGCCAGCACCTACAGAGATTTGCTGCCTGTCGTACTTACGGAATCAATGCATCTCGGTAAAGGCGAGCTTCACGCCAATCGCAATCAGCACTGCGCCCATGGTCCGGTCGAACCAGTGACCCATGCGTGCGAAACCGGCACGTACGCGCTGCTGGCTGAACAACATCGCCACCAGACAGAACCAGGTCGCTGTCGCCGCCGCCAGGTAAACCCCGTAACCGGCCTGCACGGCCAGTGGTGTGTGCGGGTTGATCACCACGGTGAACAGCGAGAGGAAGAACAGCGTGGCTTTCGGGTTGAGACCATTGGTGACGAAACCTGAGGTGAAGGCTCCACGGGCCGTGCGTTCCCCGGCTTCCTTGTGCAGATCGTCCGCCACAGGCTTGGCCGGTTGCGCGCGCAGCGCCTTGTAACCGATGTACAGCAGGTAAGCGGCGGCGGCCCATTTCAAGGCATTGAACAGCACGATCGACTGGGACACGATCAGGCCGATGCCCAACAGGGAATAACCCACGTGCAGGAAAATCGCAGAACCCACGCCCAGCGCGGTCCAGGTGCCCGCACGGCGACCGTGGGTAACACTCTCGCGCACCACCACGGCGAAGTCCGGGCCGGGACTGGCCACGGCCAGCAGGTGAATCAGGGCAACGGTCAAGAACTCTGTCCAGTACATGGGGGCTCCTTCAGGCCAAGCGTAACTATTAATTCCATCTGGTAGGCTCGGCAGGTTACGCCTTCAGTTCATTGCACAAAAGGTACAGTTGATGACGAACACTCGCCGCGCCGTTTTCCTCGACCACCCGTCCCTGGACCTCGGCGACCTTGATCTCGACCCGCTGCGCAGTTGTTTCAGCGAACTGCAGCTGTTCGCCCAGACCTTGCCCGATCAAGTCATCGAACACCTCAAGGGCGCCAGCGTCGCCATCAGTAACAAGATCCTGATCGATGCCGCCGCCATGGCCGCCAGCCCTGATCTCAAGCTGATCCTGATCACCGCCACCGGCACCAACAACGTCGACCTCGCCGCCGCCCGCGCCCACGGAATTACCGTGTGCAACTGTCAGGGCTACGGTACGCCATCGGTGGCGCAGCACACGATCATGCTGCTGCTCAACCTGGCCACGCGCCTGGCCGATTATCAGAAAGCCGTCGGCGCAGGCCGCTGGCAGCAGGCCAGACAGTTCTGTTTGCTGGACTATCCGATTGTCGAACTCGAAGGCAAAACCCTTGGCCTGCTGGGCCACGGCGAATTGGGCGGCGCAGTCGCACGCCTGGCTGAAGCCTTCGGCATGCGCGTTCTGCTGGGGCAGATTCCCGGGCGCCCTGCCCGGCCGGACCGCTTGCCACTGGATGAACTGTTACCGCAAGTCGATGCCCTGACCCTGCACTGCCCGCTCAACGAACACACCCGGCATTTCATCGGCGCCCGAGAACTGGCCTCAATGAAGCCCGGCGCGTTCGTGATCAACACCGCTCGCGGTGGCCTGATCGACGAACAGGCGCTGGCCGACACCTTGCGCAACGGGCATCTGGGCGGCGCCGCCACTGACGTACTGAGCGTCGAGCCTCCCATCAATGGCAATCCGCTGCTGGCCCACGACATCCCGCGCCTGATCGTCACCCCGCACAACGCCTGGGGCAGCCGCGAGGCACGCCAGCGAATCGTTGGCCAAGTGACCGAAAACGCACTGGGATACTTCAGCGGTAAGGCGCTGCGGGTCGTCAGTTGATAAACTGCGGCACTTTTTTTCACGGGAGCAGTTATGGATCCGCGCAGTGAAGTACTGCTTCGTCAGGCCGAGTTATTCCAGGGTTCGGTACTGTTGGCCGGTTTGCCTGCCGACGACTTGCTGGGCCGTCTGCCCGAGGCTCATGGCTGGTGCTGGCACGCCGGCGATCAGGCCGCGCTGGAAGCCCGCTTTGCCGGGCGCAGCCATTTTGGCGTGAATGCGCCTGAGCGCGGGTTCGATAGCGCCGTGGTGTTTTTGCCCAAGGCCAGGGACCTGACCGACTATATCCTCAACGCTGTGGCCTCGCGGCTGGAAGGTCGCGAGGTGTATCTGGTGGGCGAGAAAAAAAGCGGCATCGAAGGTGCCGCCAAACAACTCAACCCGTTCGGCAAGCCACGCAAGCTCGATAGCGCGCGGCATTGCCAGCTCTGGCTGGTCACCGTGGCCAATGCGCCACAAGCCAAACCGCTGGAAAGCCTGGCGCAGACCTACGAACTGCCGCTGGCCGAAGGCCCGTTGAAGGTCATCAGCCTGCCGGGAGTGTTCAGCCACGGTCGACTCGATCGCGGCAGCGCGCTGCTGCTGGAGCATCTGGACAAACTGCCCGGCGGTCACTTGCTCGATTTCGGTTGCGGCGCTGGGGTTTTGGGCGCGGCGGTGAAACGTCGCTACCCGCACAATCAGGTGACGATGCTCGATGTGGACGCCTTTGCCGCCGCCAGCAGTCGTCTGACACTGGCGGCCAATGGTCTGGAAGCCGAGGTGATTACCGGCGATGGAATCGATGCGGCACCGATGGGTTTGAGTGCGATCCTGAGCAACCCGCCGTTCCATGTCGGCGTGCACACCGACTATTTCGCAACGGAGAACTTGCTGCGAAAAGCAGCCAAACATCTGAAAAACGGCGGCGAACTGCGCTTGGTGGCGAACAGTTTCCTGAAGTACCAGCCGTTGATCGAAGAGCATCTTGGCCCATGCACGATCAAGGCCGAAGGCCAGGGTTTTCGCATCTACCGGGCCAAACGCGGGTAAGGCTTTTTTGAAAAAGAAGACTTGCCGAATGGATTTTGCCTAGGCAGAATCCGCTCCGTCCTAGGGGAGTAGTCTCCCACGAGCGCCACGCTCGTCCGGCATGCGTCAACATACTTGGTCCTCAGACCATGGCGCATGCGACCCATGCATCCACATCAGATGGATCGCAGGGTTTGACAAGACCTATGACACGAACACCTTACCCGGGGCGGGAAGGCTGTACGTGTCATAGCCGTGTCGACCCGCCCCTTAGGAAAACCCCTGATGCTGGATTCACTACTCGTACCTACCGCAATCGTTGCCTTGGCCGAAATCGGCGACAAGACGCAACTGCTCGCGCTCATTCTTGCTGCCCGCTTCCGCAAGCCCTGGCCGATCATTGCCGGTATCGTCGCCGCGACCCTGGCCAACCACGCTGCGGCTGGTGCAATCGGTGCCTGGGTCGGCAGCTTCTTCTCGGACACGATGCTGCACTGGATCCTCGCCGCGAGTTTCACCGCGACCGCGCTGTGGACCCTGGTGCCGGACAAGATGGATGACGACGAAGCCAGCACCGCCCGCAAGTTCGGGCCGTTCCTGACCACGCTGATTGCGTTCTTCCTCGCGGAAATCGGCGACAAGACCCAGATCGCAACCGTGATGCTGGCTGCGCAATATCCGGAGTTGTGGCTGGTGATCATCGGCACCACGGCCGGCATGCTGATTGCCAACGTACCGGTGGTTCTGGCGGGTAACTTTGCCGCAGACAAGCTGCCATTGACCCTGATCCGTCGACTGGCGGCATCGGCGTTCTTCGTCCTGGCGATTGTCGCGGTGTACAAGGCGATGCAGAGCAGTGGGTGGGTTTGACGCGGTAAGTCAGTAAGACCGCGTTATCGTTCATAGCGGGCAAGCCCGCTCCCACAGGGTTCGGCGCCGAGCACAAAACCAATGTGGGAGCGAGCTTGCTCGCGATGGCGATAGCGGCCTCACCGCATAGACATCAGTACTTCCTGGCCTGCTCGTACAGCGGCATCACCTTCGGAATCGCCGCCTGCAACGCAGCGGTCCGGCTGCTGGAAGACGGGTGAGTGCTCATGAACTCCGGCGGCGCGCCTTCGTTGGCCTTGCTCATCTTGCCCCACAGGCTGATCGCGGCGTTCGGGTTGTAGCCGGCGCGTGCAGCCAGCTCAAGGCCGATCAAATCTGCTTCGTTTTCGTTTTCACGACTATTGGGCAACGTCATGCCGTAGTTGGCTACCGTGTCCGCCAGTGCCAGGCTGTCCTGGCCCAGACCCAACAAGGCGCCGGCGCCCTGCTTGGCCATCTCGATCCCATAGGCCTTGGACATGGCCTCACGACCGTGTTCGCGCAGGGCGTGGGCGATTTCATGGCCCATGACCGCGGCAATTTCATCATCGGTCAGTTGCAGTTTGTCGATCAACCCGGTGTAGAAAATGATCTTGCCGCCAGGGCCGCAGTTGGCGTTGAGCTCATCGCTCTTGATCAGGTTGACTTCCCACTTCCACTGGGCCGCGTCCGGGCGGAAGTTCGGCGTCTGGGCAATCAGCCGGTCGGCAATCACCTGAACCCGCTGGGCTTCATTGCTGGACTTGTCCAGCACACCTTTGCTGGACGCTTCGCCCACTGTCTTCTGATAGGACTGGGCGTACATTTGGTCGACCTCTTGCGAAGACAACATGCTGAACATGTACTGCTTGCGCTCAACGCCGACAGCGCCACCACTGGTGGTATTGACCGACTGGCAACCGGCGAGCAGCAGGCCTGCGCTCAGCGCACACAAAGCCAATGTCTTGTTCATCGAAAAACTCCCTGAAAACATGCGCGTATCCTAGGCGTGGAATTGTATCGACGCCAGATACAACGGACATAAGACGCACAATTCGGACAAAGCTCTCAGCGCTGCAGGAAAAAATTCACATTCCGCGGCGAGACGCAGCCCATCACGCCGCGCATTGATTCATTTGCGACATGCGCCACGCAAAAACAACCATTTCAAAAGCCCGTGCTCATGCTCGCCCGATACCCTGCCGATACACCTCCGCAGACGTCCTTTCGCGTGCGGAGCCCCCATGAAATTCAAGTCGATCCAGTTTTCCGTGGCGGCCCTTGCCGGCGCCATTGTCCTTAGTGTCGTGGCAGCGCTGGTGGTGTATGCGCTGTTTTCCGGCGCCCGCACGCAAGACATGATCCAGGAGCGGACCCAGGCCCAATTCGAGCAAGTCATCGAACAACGCCTGACGTCCCTGGCGCAAACCCAGGTCAGCCAGATCCAGCGTGAACTCGAAGCACCGCTGCTGATTGCCGGTGGACTGGTACGGGTCAATGCCCTGATCGGCACACCAGGCGCTGACGGCAAGCCAGCCCTGAGCCTCAGCCGCGAGCAACTGATCGGCCTGATCAAGGAAAACGTGGTCAAGAACCCGAAAATCCTTGGCACCTACATCGGCTGGGAGAAAGACGCACTGGATCACAACGATGCGGCCTACGTCGGCACTCAGGTTATCGGCATCGACGCCAGCAACGGGCGCTTCCTGCCCTGGTGGTTCCGCAACGACGACGGCACCCTGGGCCTGGACAAACTGGTGGACGTCGACGACCAGAAAACCCTGTCCACCGGCGTGCGTGCCAGCGAGTACTACCTGTGCTCGAAAGAAACCGGAAAATCCTGCGTGATCGATCCGGCGCCTTACAAGGTGGGCGACAAAATCGTCATGCTCGCCTCCTTTATTGAACCGATCATGCTCAACGGTGCCTTCCAGGGCATTGTCGGCGCCGACCTGTCGGTGAACTTCATTCAGGAAATGCTCCTGGGCGCCAACCAGAAACTCTACAGCGGCGCAGGTGAGATGGCCCTGATTGGCGGCAATGGCCGGATCGTTGCGTACACCAAGGATCCGAGCAAATTCGGTGAAAAAGTCAGCGACATCCTCGACAGCAAGCAGATGGCCAACATGGCCAATCTCAAGCGCGGCGAAGTCACCTACACCGTCGACAAGGCCCAGGGCCGGATCGAACTGTACCTGCCTTTCGGCATCGGCCAGACCGACGCCCGCTGGACCTTGATGCTGCAACTGCCGCTGGACGCGGTGATGGCCGACCTGCAAAAACTCCAGGCCGACCTGAACGCACAACGCAAATCCGACACCTTCGGCATGGCGATGGTCGGTCTGGTGATTGCCGGTATCGGCTTGCTGGTGATCTGGCTGGTAGGCCACGGCATCGCCCGCCCACTCAAGCAGATGGTGGCCATGCTCGACGATATCGCCCAGGGCGAAGGTGACCTGACCCGGCGCCTGACCAGCGACCGCGCCGATGAACTGGGTTCGATCGCCAAAGGCTTCAACACATTCCTGGCCAAGTTGCAGGCGATGATCACCCAGGTGGTGACTTCGGTGCAGAGCGTCAGCGATTCGTCGGAACACACCGCCGACATCGCCATCCGCACCAACACCGGTGTACACAAACAAATGGCCGAGATCGACCAGGTGGCCACCGCCGTGCAGGAAATGACCGCCACCGCCCAGGACGTGGCGCGCAATGCGACCCAGGCCGCACAGGCCGCCAGCCATGCCGATCAGGCCGCCAGCCAGGGCATGCAGATCGTGCGTGACACGTCGGACTCGATTGGCGCCCTCGCCGTGGAGATCGGCAGGGCCGTCGGCGTAGTGCAAACTTTGGCCAAGGACAGCGAAAACATCAATGCCATCCTCACCGCCATTCGCGGGATCGCCGAGCAGACCAACCTGCTGGCCCTGAACGCCGCCATCGAAGCCGCCCGTGCCGGCGAGCAGGGCCGAGGCTTTGCCGTGGTGGCCGACGAAGTGCGCAACCTGGCGCAGAAGACACAAAAGGCCACCGAAGAAATCCAGACCATGATCCAGCAACTCCAGCAAGGCACGCGGGATGTGGTGCGAGTCATGGAAGACAGTCAGAACCGCACGGACGAAAGCGTACTGCACGCCGCCAAGGCCGCCGAAGCTCTGGAAACCATTACCCAGGCGGTGTCGGTGATCAATGACATGAACACCCAGATTGCCAGCGCGGCCGAAGAGCAAAGTGCGGTAGCGGACGATATCAACCGCAACGTGATCAACATCGGCCAAGTGGCCAACGAAGTGGCCGGTGGTGCAGATGAGTCGAGTGCAGCCAGTGCGGACTTGACCAAACTGGCCGAGCAGCAGCGGCGGTTGATCAATCAGTTCAGGGTCTGATCCGCAGACCCCATCGCGGGCAAGCCCGCTCCCACAGGGATTTGCGGCGTTCACAAAACCTGTGGAAGCTGGCTTGCCAGCGATGGCGTCAGCACAGCCAACACATCAACCCGGCGTCAGACACTCCGGCCCATTGAGCTTCGGATCATTCACCATGTTCGCCAGCACCCGCTCGCGCAACGCGGCGGGCTCACTGGCCAGCAAGGCTTGCAAGGCATGCAGCGGCGTAGCCGGATCCAGCCATGCCGCCTGCCCGGCCTCATCGAGAATCAATGGCCGCCGCTGGCTCGCCGCCGGTTGCGTGATCACCGCCGTACTCAGCCAGACCTGCTCCTGAACCGGATACGCCTCCCAGATCGCGGCAAAGAACAATGACGAGCCTTCCCCCGGTGTCAGCCAGTACGGCCGCTTGCGCGTCGTCCCACGCCATTCGTAGAAACCATTGGCCGGCAACAGGCAGCGGCGCAAGCGCAGGGCTTCGCGGAACATCGGTTGCTCGGCAACGGTTTCGGCACGGGCGTGGGCCGGAGTCCGCGACAGGTCGGTCAGCCAAGGCGGCGTCAGGCCCCAGCGGGCGCGGGCCAGCGTGCGCTGGCCGCCAGGCTCGGCCCGCAGCATCAGCACCGAATCATTGGGGGAAATGTTCCACTGCGCCTGCTGGTCGGCGGGAAAACCGGGCAGCGCCGCAAAGGCGGGATTCCAGCGAAACAGGGCATAACGTCCACACATGGGGCAACACGGCTCTTGATCAAACGAACGCCAGCCTAACAGACCAGCGTGCCGGGAAAGCTGTCCGGTTCATCGCCAGACAGCGGCAGCGCGGCATTGTACGCGGTGATCAGCTCGCGAGCGTAATCGGCCTTGTCGTTCTCGACCGACAGCCCGAGCAGGCCATAGATCGGCAACTCGCCGCTGCCCCCGAGCAAATCACGGCCCACCAGATGCGCCTCGATGCCCTCGCTGGCGAGCATGCCTTGCAGCAACTCGCCTTCCATCAGGTTTTCCGGATCGTAGATGCGCCGCATACACGCTCCTCACTCGTTTTCACTGAACACATCGAGATGCCATTCCTCTCCATGAACCTGCAACACGAACGTTATCGGCCGGCAGCACACCTGACAGTCCTCGATGTAGGTCTGATCGCCACCGGACAAATCCAGAGTAGTCTCGACCTCTTCACCACAATACGGACATTCATACAGCGCATTTTCCAGCATCGCGGTCTCCCAAGTGACTTGTGCGTATAATCGCCGGTCTATTTGCAGGGCTATTTTTGTCTGGCTACTTTTTCAGACCGTGCCCCGCCGGTTTTCGATGAAAACCTTTACTTACCCTAGCCGTTTCTAACAAGAGAGCATGATGGGCGAATTCGATGCCATCCGTCCTTACGACGACAGTGAAGTCCCGGCAGTGCTGGCACGGCTACTCGGCGACAAGGCGTTTCTAGATATCCTCACCCACTTCCGCTTCCCGCGTTTCGCCGGCGCATTAGGCTGGGCGCTCAAACCTCTTATAGCCCATCGGCTACGTCGTGAGTTTGCCAGCGTGACCTCCGTGGCCACGTTACAGGACAAAGTCGAGCATTACGTCGACCACACCATCGAGCGCGCCACCGACGGTGTCACCTATACCGGGGTGGAGCAATTCAAGTCCGGCAGTGCCTACCTGTTTATCGCCAACCACCGCGATATCGTGATGGACCCGGCCTTCGTCAACTATGCCGTGTACCACGCCGGTCTGCCGACCCCGCGCATCGCCATTGGCGACAACCTGCTGCAAAAGCCTTTCGTCAGCGACCTGATGCGCCTGAACAAGAGTTTCATCGTGCACCGCTCGATCAGCGGGCGCCGGGAGAAAATGGCGGCCTATCAATTGCTGTCGGCGTACATCAACCATTCGATCCGCAACGATTGCGCCTCGATCTGGATCGCCCAGGCCGAGGGGCGCGCCAAAGACGGTGACGACCGTACCGAATCGGCAATCCTCAAGATGTTCCACATGAGCCGCAAGGACGAGCCGTTCGGTGAAGTCATTCAATCGCTGAACCTGACCCCGGTGTCGATCAGCTACGAATACGACCCGTGCGATCAGGCCAAGGCCCGCGAGCTGTACATCCGCACCACCACCGGCAGCTACACCAAGGTGCCGGGCGAGGACGACGTGAGCATCGCCAAGGGCATCACCGGCTACAAGGGCCGGGTGCATGTGAACTTTGCCGCGCCGATTACCGATCTGTTCGAAGACACCAAGCAATTGGCGGTCGAGATGGACAGGCAAATCCTCAGTGGCTATCGCTTGTTCCCGGTGCATTACCTGGCTTATGCACAGTGGAAAGACGCTGACCCGCAGCTGCAGGTACCAAAAGCGGCGCAAGTGTTCCCGGCCGAGGAACTGGCCAAGGCCCAGGAAGAATGGCAACGCCGCCTGGACGCCTGCCCCGAAGAGCATCGTCCATTCCTGGTGCTGCAGTATGCGACGCCGGTGCGCAATCAGTACCGGGTGAAGGCAGGGTTGCCGCTGTAAGCGGTTTCGGCCAGATACAAAAACGGCGCCCTCGAGGCGCCGTTTTTGTATCTGCGAGGGTGCTGCGTCAACACGTCAGACCTGAGTACTGATCCACGACACCAGCAACGCCATCCCCATGCAGGCAAAACCGAAAATGTAGAAAAACCGGTTCATGCGCAAGGTCGCCCAGTCCAGCGCAGGCTCCACATTGGGGCTGCTCTGGCGCTGCGCCTGCAAACTGGCCATCGCGCGCAGTTCGCGGCGACGGGTGGCGTGCAGCAACCAGCCGCCCGGGAAGGCAAAGAGCAAGGCCAGCAGATTGATCAATTTGGCGGGATGGGCGGTAAACAGCGTCATCAAGTGCAGCGACATCACAGACCTCAAGTAAAACAGGTGGCAGGTGCCGGACCGGCGACCGCGGCGCGGATTCTACCGAAAGCCTGCGCTCCTGCCCCCTGTTTCCGACAAATAACGAAGCAATTGATCAATGGCTGCCCTGAGTCACGGCTTCGTCATCTGTATCGGCGACCATGCGCGCCTCGAAACCGACAAGGACCACGTCATGCTCCACGCCGAAAACCAGGATCGTCTTTACCTCATCACCCCGAGCGAAGAACAGCAAACCCTCGTCGGCAGCCTTGCCTTCAACGTTCAAGACCGCCATTGGCTGGTGTATTGCGCCTTGGGCGGGCATCAACATGCGGATTTGCCGGAAACGGATTTGCTGACCGGTGTGAGTGTGCTGGATTTTTACTCGCAAGCCGCGTGATTCCCTTGCCCCTGTAGGAGCGAGCCTGCTCGCGATGGATTTGAGGGCGCCGCGGGGTATCAGATTCCCCGCGTAATCGTTCACGACCATCGCGAGCGAGCTCGCTCCTACAGTGGGCTCGCATTACTCGCCGAGAATCTGACCCACGGTCGGGTCCTTGAACAGGCGGGTCAACGCATCGCTCAACACATCGCTGACCAGCTTGGTGTTGGTCTCCTGGTTCGGCGCCATACCGAAGCGCTGGTCCAGGGACGAACCATAACGACCGCTGTAGCGACGGTTGGCGTTCTGTACATCGGAGCGGAACGTCGCGCCGATGGTGGCTTCGGTCACGTACATGCCTTCCTTGGGCGACTGGTACTTCAACTCTGCCAGGGTCACGGTCAGTTGCGGTGCATTCATGGCGTTGTTCGTCGGGGTAAAGCCCAACAGACGCACTGCGGCTTCAGCCTGGGCCTGCAGCTTCGGCAGGATCTGCGCGCCCTGCACGGTGATCGCGCTGGTCTCCGGATACAGGCCGCCACGGGTGCCCAGAGTCGGCGACGGACGACCGTCCACTACACGTACCACAACGGGCTGGCCATGGCCGACCGGGGCCAGCTGGGCGGTCAGCTTGGGTTCCGGGCTCAGTTGTTGCGGGCTGTGGGCGCAGCCAACCAGGGTCAAACTGGTCACAGTGATCAAACCGAACAACAGGCGTTGCAACATGCTCTTCTCTCCAGAATCAGGCACAAACAGGCCGGCAGTATAGCGGTGCGCCACTGTGGGGAACCAGCGCCTCACTGTGTTTGATGAAATCTTTGACAACCTCCCGGGTAAGCGGTTCTTGTCACCTGTCTGTCATCACCCCTACACTTGCACGTAACGACTAGTGGGCTAATTTCACAATAACCATCCCCACAAGGTAATTTGCCATGCGATACCTCGTCTCGTTGTTTGCACCACGCCCACTGCACCGCTGCTTTGCCCTGCTCGACAGCAATGGCCATTGCCAGGCCTTCAAGCAGTGCAGCCTCCAGCCCATGGGCGATGGCTGGGTTGAAATCGAAGAAATCCGTCTGAACTGGCTGAATAAGCCGCTGCCGGCCGGCGCCCGCATCGTTTCGCAACAGCACCAGCCACGCTCGCGTGCACAGCAATTGATGACGACCTGACCAAACACCTAATAAAAGTCATTAAACACGACCAATTCCCTGCGTTTCTTAGATACAATCTCCCCCCGATTATAAGGACGTCTCCTGATCGGGCCTCGCAGCACCGTCAATGCGCTTGTGTTGACACCCCGCACCGCCCACAGAGAGCCGCCCACACAGATCGAGTGAAGCTGGCGCGCTTGCTGTTTCGTTGAGCAAAACCTCCACTTTTCGCGAATCTGCAGAGCTGTCATTACGCTCGGTCACTGAGCTGTTTGCCCGTTTTGCCTGCCCTGTATCCCATGGCGGCAATCCATCCGGGCGCGGTGCCAGGCTGGGACAGCCCTTTTTGAGGTTCACGTCTTCAAAAGAGCGTGAAAAAAACGGGTTTTCACAACTTCACAAGAGTGTGGCGAGCAAATGAATAGTTTTGCGTCTGAACATGCACCATTAGCGTCTACAACAGCCCGACGACACAGGACCGAGTATTCCTCGAACACCGGAGCCTGAAGCCTGTCCGCTACGGATTTGGTTGCACAAACGGATGTATCGACCATAAGTCGAATTGCCAGCCGCTCGTTGAAATGAGTTCATGGGGCTCTGATTAGACCCGGCAGGTAGCGTCCGTCGAAGTTGCAAAAAATTGCGAAGATTCGGACATGGCGATCCTGCCATGGGTACCTGGGGCAACACAGACACGCCCCGTCACTCCTGGCAGCCATGCCGTCAATTTGGTGCTGCAGATTTTGGAGACGCGTTAAATGGCGCATAACGAAGCAGTCGACGTAGTACTGGTTGGGGCCGGCATCATGAGTGCCACCCTGGCGGTACTGCTCAAAGAGCTCGACCCCGCGATCAAGCTGGAAGTCGTCGAGCTGATGGATTCCGGTGCCGCGGAGAGTTCCAACCCGTGGAACAACGCCGGTACCGGTCACGCCGGGCTGTGTGAGCTCAACTACACGCCGCAGGCAGCCGATGGCGCCGTCGACATCAAGAAAGCCGTGCACATCAACACCCAGTTCGAGGTGTCGAAGCAGTTCTGGTCGTACCTGACCCGAAAAGGCACGTTCGGCTCGTGCAAATCGTTTATCAGCCCGGTGCCACACCTGAGTTTCGTGCAGGGCGACAGCGGCGTGTCCTTCCTCAAGGAACGCTTCAAGGTACTGAGCAAGCACCACGCCTTCACCGACATGGAATACACCGAAGACAAGGCCAAGATGGCCGAGTGGATGCCGCTGATGATGCCTGGCCGCGATCCTGGCGAAACCCTCGCCGCGACCCGCGTGATCAATGGCACCGACGTCAACTTCGGCGCCCTGACCAACCAGCTGCTCAAGCACCTGACCAGCGCACCCGATGCCCAGGTCAAGTACTGCAAGCGCGTGACCGGCCTCAAGCGCAGCAACGGCGGCTGGACTGTCAGCATCAAGGACGTCAACAGCGGCAATACTCGTGAGGTCGACGCCAAATTTGTCTTCCTCGGCGCTGGCGGTGCGGCACTGCCGCTGCTGCAAGCCTCGGGCATCGAAGAAAGCAAAGGCTTCGGCGGCTTCCCGATCAGCGGCCAGTGGCTGCGTTGCGACAACCCGGAAGTGGTCAAGCACCACCAGGCCAAGGTCTACAGCCAGGCAGCAGTGGGTTCGCCACCGATGTCCGTGCCGCACCTGGACACCCGCGTGGTCGATGGCAAGAAGTCCCTGCTGTTCGGACCGTACGCCGGCTTCACCACCAAGTTCCTCAAGCACGGTTCCTTCATGGACCTGCCGATGTCGGTTCGCGCCGGCAACATCGGCCCGATGCTCGCCGTGGCGAAAAACAACATGGACCTGACCAAGTACCTGGTCAGCGAAGTGATGCAGTCGATGGAGCAGCGCCTGGATTCCCTGCGTCGCTTCTACCCGCAGGCGAAACCCGAAGACTGGCGTCTGGAAGTGGCTGGCCAACGGGTGCAGATCATCAAGAAAGACCCGAAAAAAGGCGGCGTCCTGCAATTCGGTACTGAACTGGTCGCGGCCAAGGACGGTTCCCTCGCGGCACTGCTCGGCGCGTCTCCAGGTGCCTCGGTGACCGTTTCGATCATGCTCGAACTGATCGAAAAATGCTTCCCGAGCAAAGCCAAGGGCGAATGGGCCACCAAACTGGCCGAAATTTTCCCGGCCCGGGAAAAGGTTCTGGAGACCGACGCTGCGCTGTATCGCAAGATCAACGCGCAGAACAATGTTGCCCTGGAACTGGTTGAAGCCAGCAGCGAGACCGAAAGCTACGCTTGATTCGGCGCCATGAAAAACGCCCCGTTCTCGGTGAGAACGGGGCGTTTTTTTATGGCTGAAATTTACTCAGCCGCGAGATTTTTCGATCAACTCGATGTAATCCGCCGCGTTGCGCTGATCCTTGATCAGGGCAACAAAATCATTACCGTGCTCATCCTTGCCATTCACGTCGTAACCCGCCTCGACGAAGAACGTCAGGAAACGCTCGAAATCGTCGATGCGCAGGCCACGGTAGGCCTTGACCAGTTTGTGCAGGGACGGAGAAGTCGCGTCGACCGGTTCGAAATCGAGGAACAACTTGATCTGCTCATCGCCGATCTCGTCACCAATCACTTGTTTTTTATCTTTACGCATTGCCGACTCCAGCTCGCAGACATTTCACGGGGCAGGCAGTTTACCCCTGCGCGGGCACAGGGCTCAACGCGGACGAGTGCTGCCGGTGTGCAGATCGGCCCAGACATGCCCATTGGCGTAGCTGAGAAACTGGCAATACACCGTGTCGTTGCGCAACAAGTCGATCACCACCCGGTATTGCGCCAGCGGGTAATAAAGAGTCAGGGTCTTGCTCGGCTCGTCATAGACCGGCTTCTTCAGGCTTTTGCTTTCGCCGTCGAAATTGACCAGCACCTGGCTGATGGTGGCGCCCTTGTTCAGGGATTTGCCCTTGAGTCGAACCAGCAGCGGCGAAGTGACCGGAATCGGCTGTTGACTGGATTGACGCTGGCTGCCGACAACCACCGAATACTCGGTAACCTGCAGCAGTTGTTGCTGCTCGGGATCGCTGTCACGCAGGTTCAAGTCATCGGGCGGCAGGAACTGTGCATGCATGGGCGCCGGCGCGGCGGCCAGAGGCAGGCTGAGGGTCAGCAACAGGGCGGCGCAACTGCGGATCAAAAGGCTCATGGCTGGCTCCGAAGGGTGAACGCGTCCCTGTAGGAGCGAGCCGGCTCGCGATGGTCGTCAACGATAACGCTGGGAGCCTGATACCCCGCGGCGTTCCTGCGTTCATCGCGAGCAGGCTCGCTCCTACAGGGTGCAAAATCAATCAGTCGAACTGCGCGCGCATCCACGCCTGATACTCGGCAACACCGGGCTCGCCTTCGCGCGGCGCCCAATGCGCCAGTTCACCTTCACCGACCGGACGGTAAGGGCCGGCCTTGCATTCGAACATCAGGCTGTCAGCCTCCAGCACCACCAGACCGTGGAACACACCGGTTGGCAGGTCCACGCCAACACAGTCGCCACCGGCCTGAAGCACGGTCTTGCTCAGCACCGTACCCGTCTCATCAAAGATCAACACGCCCAGCCGGCCCTTGAGGACCAACAGGGTTTCGGCCTTGTTGTCGCCCAGATGCCGATGAGGCGGGATATACGTGGACGGCTGCAATCCCACCACCATGCGATGACAAGCGTCTTCCATCTGGTGGAAGTTGTGATGCTGGCGCCCACGAGGATTGGCCGCGGCTTTCCCGGCCAGCTCGGCGAACAAGGTCTGATCCAGAAAGCGAGGCGTATTCATGTCTTACATTCCTTTAACGGCGAAAATCCCGTTGGCATTACGCCAGTAGCCTTTGTAGTCCATGCCGTAACCGAAGATATAGCGGTCGATACACGGCAGACCGACGAAATCGGCCTTGAGGTCCGGACGGGCCTTGCGGTCGTGGTCTTTGTCGATCAGCACGGCGGTGTGCACTTTACGTGCGCCAGCGTGTTTGCAGAAGTCGATGATCGCGCCCAGGGTGTGACCTTCGTCGAGGATATCGTCGATGATCAGCACATCACGGTCGATGAAGGAAACTTCCGGCTTGGCTTTCCAGAACAGGTCGCCGCCGCTGGTTTCGTTGCGATAGCGGGTGGCGTGCAGGTAGGACGCTTCCAGCGGGAACTGCAGATAGGTCAGCAGCTTGCCGGAGAAAATCAGCCCGCCGTTCATCACGCAGAACACCACCGGGTTGCTGTCGGCCATTTGTTCGTTGATTTGTGCACCGACGCGAGCGATGGCCGCCTCGACTTCAGCTTCGGTGTACAGGCAGTCAGCCTCTCGCATGATTTGACGGATATGCTCGAGATCAGCGGACATGGCGCTCTCCAGGGGGGGTTGGAAGTCAGGAAAAGCGGGCAAAGGTACGCATCCCGCACGGCCAGATCAAGCGTTTGTGGACTAACGTACTGTATGTCTATAGGACAACACCCTCGGATAGATTAATCTAGGCCGGTTTTTTTGCCCGCCGCCGGAGCCTTTCCCCATGCCCATCCAAGAGATCCGCCACCCGCTGATCCGTCATAAACTTGGCCTTATGCGCCGTGCAGACATCAGCACCAAGAATTTTCGCGAGCTCGCTCAGGAAGTCGGTGCCCTGTTGACCTATGAAGCCACCAAAGACCTGCCGCTGGAAGCCTACGATATCGAAGGCTGGTGCGGCACCGTATCGGTCGAAAAAATCGCCGGCAAGAAAATCACCGTCGTACCGATCCTGCGTGCAGGCATCGGCATGCTCGAAGGCGTACTCAGCCTGATCCCGGGCGCCAAGGTCAGCGCCGTGGGCGTTGCCCGCAACGAGGAAACTCTCGAGGCCCACACCTACCTCGAGAAACTGGTGCCGGAAATCGACGAACGGCTGGCCATGATCATCGACCCGATGCTCGCCACGGGCGGTTCAATGGTTGCCACCATCGACTTGCTGAAAAAAGCCGGCTGCAAGGACATCCGCGCCATGGTGCTGGTCGCCGCGCCAGAAGGCATCGCTGTGGTCGAGAAAGCTCACCCGGACGTGATCATCTACACCGCTTCCATTGATCAGAAACTGAACGAGCACGGCTACATCATCCCAGGGCTGGGCGATGCCGGTGACAAGATCTTCGGCACCAAGCAGAAGGACGCGTGAGCATGCAGCAAGAGTTCAACGATCCGCTCTGGCGCACGGTGCTGTCGGGTGCGCAGATGCTGTTCGTGGCCTTCGGCGCCCTGGTGTTGATGCCGCTGATTACCGGTCTCGACCCGAACGTAGCGCTGTTCACGGCCGGCCTGGGGACGATCCTGTTCCAGATCGTCACCGGGCGTCAGGTGCCGGTGTTCCTGGCATCGAGCTTTGCCTTCATCACCCCGATCATTCTCGCCAAGGGCCAGTTCGGCCTGGCCGCAACCATGGGCGGCGTGATGGCGGCAGGTTTCGTCTACACCTTCCTCGGCCTCGCGGTGAAGATCAAAGGCACCGGTTTCATCGACCGTCTGCTGCCGCCGGTGGTGATCGGGCCGGTGATCATTTCGATTGGCCTGGCCATGGCGCCTATTGCCGCCAACATGGCCATGGGCAAGGCTGGCGACGGCAGTGAGCTGATTCATTACCAGACGGCAATGATGATCTCGATGCCTGCGCTGCTGACCACCCTGATCGTCGCGGTTTTCGGCAAGGGCATCTTCCGCCTGGTGCCGATTATCTCCGGCGTGCTGGTCGGTTTCGGCATGTCGTTCTACTTCGGCGTGGTCGATGTTGCGAAGATTGCCGCGGCACCGTGGTTCGCTATCCCGAACTTCACCGCTCCGGAATTCAACTGGCAGGCGATCCTGTTCATTGTTCCGGTGGCGCTGGCCCCGGCCATCGAACACATCGGCGGCGTGATTGCCGTGGGTAGCGTGACCGGTCGCGATTACCTGAAGAAGCCCGGCCTGCACCGCACCTTGCTCGGCGACGGCATTGCCACCACGGCGGCCGGTCTGTTCGGCGGCCCGCCCAACACCACCTACGCCGAAGTGACCGGCGCGGTCATGCTGACCAAGAACTACAACCCGAAAATCATGACCTGGGCGGCGATCTTCGCCATCAGCCTGGCGTTTATCGGCAAGTTCGGCGCACTGCTGCAAAGCATTCCGGTGCCGGTGATGGGCGGGATTCTCTGCTTGCTGTTCGGTTCGATTGCGGCAGTGGGGATGAATACGCTGATTCGCCACAAGATCGATCTGGGCGAGGCGCGCAATCTGGTGATTGTTTCGGTGACCCTGGTATTCGGGATCGGCGGCGTGCTGATCGGCACCGGTACCGGCCCGGACGATTTCGGCCTCAAAGGCATCGCGCTGTGCGCGGTGGTGGCGATAGGCTTGAATCTGATCCTGCCAGGCAATGACAGCTGGAAGCACAAGAAGGCGGATGAGCCGCTGCTGTAATGCCTCAAGAGCTTTGCTGTTTATGAAATAGCTTTCGCGAGCAGGCTCGCTCCCACAGTTTGAAATGCATTTCCCTGTGGGAGCGAGCCTGCTCGCGATACTTTTAAAGCACCAACGGCGCTCTCTCGCACAATGCACTCAACGCCTTCGCCCAATGCGGGTCATCGTTGAGGCATGGCACCAGCACCAACTCCTCTCCTCCAGCTGCGCGGAATTGCTCCTTCCCGCGATCACCGATCTCTTCCAGCGTTTCGATGCAATCGGCAACGAACGCCGGGCACATCACCAGAATCTTTTTCACGCCTCTCTTGGCCAGCTCATCGAGGCGCGCTTCGGTGTAGGGTTCGATCCATTTGGCGCGCCCCAGACGCGACTGGAACGACACCGACCACTTGCCCTCCGGCAACCCCATGCGCTTGGCAAACTCTGCTGCCGTACGCAGGCATTGGCCGCGATAACAGGTGGCGACCACCTCAGGGGGGGCCCCGGCGCAGCAATCACCGCCACCCTCGAAACTGTGCCCCGGGTTGAGCTTCTTCAAATGCCGTTCCGGCAACCCATGAAAACTCATCAACAAGTGATCGAAGTCCTGCTGCAAATGCGGCCGGGTCGTGGCCACCAGCGCATCGAGGTACTCCGGTTGATCGTAGAAAGGCTGGAGCACCGACAACTGCACGTCGAGGCTCTTCGCGCGCACCACACGCCTGGCTTCCTCAATGACCGTAGTGGTGGTGCTGTCGGCGAACTGTGGATACAGCGGCGCCAGCGTGATTCGCTTGTGCCCCGCTGCGGCCATGCGCACCAGCGTCGACTCGATCGACGGCTCGCCGTAGCGCATCGCCAGTTCGACCGGGCCGTGCTGCCACTGGCCGGTCATGGCTTGTTGCAGGCGACGGCTGAGTACCACCAGCGGCGAGCCCTCGTCCCACCAGATCGAGGCATAGGCATGGGCTGATTGCTCGGGACGCTTGATCAGGATCAGCGACACCAGCAAACGTCGAACCGGCCATGGCAGGTCGATCACGTACGGGTCCATCAGAAATTGATTGAGGTAACTGCGCACATCCGCCACCGAGGTGGAGGCAGGTGAGCCCAGGTTGACCAGAAGCAACGCGTGATCGGTCATGCAACGTCCTATTTCAAAGGCGACCGGACAGATCGTCCAGAGCCGCGCGCAAATCCATGAACTGAAAAGTGAAACCCGCCTTCACCAGGCGAACCGGTGTGGCCCGCTGGCCACCCAGCAACAGCAAGGACAACTCGCCCAGCCCCACCTTCAATGCGAAGGCCGGCATCGGCATCAACGTCGGGCGATGCAGCACGCTGCCCAGCGCCTTGGCAAACTCGCGGTTGCGCACCGGTTTTGGCGCGCACGCATTATAGGGACCGCTGGCCTCGTTGCGGTGCAGAAGAAAATCAATCAGGGCGATTTGATCGTTGATATGAATCCACGGCATCCACTGCCGACCGTTGCCGATCGGCCCTCCCAGGCCCAGCTTGAACGGCAGTAACAACCGCGACAAAAAGCCGCCCTCCGCCGACAGCACCAACCCGGTACGGATAAGAATGACGCGAACGCCCAGCGTTTCAGCCCGCTGAGCAGTTTCCTCCCAGGCGATGCATAACTGGCTGGCGAAGTCTTCGTTGACCGGCGTCGAGTCCTCGGTCAATTCGCGCTCGCCACCATCGCCATACCAACCGGCAGCCGAGCCGGAAATCAGGACCCGTGGTCTCTGCTCGCGACTTTCAAGCCACGCCAGCAGGGTTTCAGTCAGCGTGATCCGGCTGCTCCACAACAAGGCTTTACGCTTGTGCGTCCAGGGCCGGTCGGCAATCGGCGCTCCGGCAAGATTGACGATTGCATCCACCGGCTCCTGCCCCAGATCCTCCAGCCGGGCAATTCCACGCACTTGGACACCACATATTTTCGCGACTTTTTCAGGCTTGCGACTCCAGACAGTCAGGCGATAGCCCTGCCCCAACCAGTGCCGACAGAGTTGACGTCCTATCAAACCAGTACCGCCGGTCAGCAATATGTGCATGACTTCTTCCTCGCGTGGCGTTTTACCCTGTCCATTAGTCTATTTTTATAAGCAGGGATCTTTGGTATCGAGCAGGCTCTATGTTTAACAATAGGCCACGCTGTCAGAACAAGAACGCTAAAAGTTATACCAAAAAACAATATTGTACAGGTTTGAACCCCGGCGTAGTCTGTACAGAAAGGTAAACGAGGCCCCTATGACTGTACCTATCGCAATCATTGGCACCGGCATTGCCGGACTCTCCGCCGCCCAGGCCCTGACCGACCTCGGGCACGTGGTTCAACTGTTCGATAAAAGCCGCGGCAGCGGCGGGCGCATGTCGAGCAAGCGCAGCGATGCGGGTGCTCTGGACATGGGCGCGCAATATTTCACCGCCCGCGACCGCCGCTTTGTCACGGAAGTCCAGCGCTGGCAAGCCAACGGCTGGGTCGCCGAGTGGACGCCGCAGCTGTACACCTACCATGGCGGCCAGCTCAACCTGTCGCCGGACGAGCAGACCCGCTGGGTCGGCACGCCCCGCATGAGCGCCATCACCCGTGCCCTGCTCGGTGACCTTGAAGTGCATTTCGCCTGCCGGATCACCGAGGTCTATCGCGGTGAAGAACACTGGCATCTGCAGGACGCCGAAGGCTTCACCCACGGACCGTTCAGCCACGTGGTCATCGCCACGCCAGCCCCACAGGCCACGGCTCTGCTGGCATCTGCGCCGAAACTCGCGGGCGCCGCCGCCGGGGTGAAAATGGACCCGACCTGGGCCATTGCCCTGGCCTTCGAAACGCCGTTGGAAACCCCCATGGAAGGCTGCTTCGTACAGGACAGCCCACTCGACTGGCTGGCTCGCAACCGCAGCAAACCCGGGCGCGACAACACCCTCGACACCTGGGTGCTGCACGCCACCAGCGCCTGGAGTCGCCAGCACATCGACCTGCCCAAGGAGGCTGTGATCGAACAGTTGCATGGTGCATTCGCCGAACTGCTGCATGACTCGATGCCCGCGCCGACCTTCAGCCTCGCCCACCGCTGGCTCTACGCCCGCCCGGCCACCAGTCACGAATGGGGCACCCTGGCCGATGCCGACCTGGGGCTGTACGCCTGCGGCGACTGGTGCCTGTCCGGACGCGTCGAAGGGGCCTGGCTCAGCGGTCAGGAAGCCGCACGCCGTTTGCATGAACACCTGCAGTAAAGAGCATCGATCCGAGCAAGTCGCTGCTGTCGTCACGGACAGCAGCCGGTCAAGATACTTATACATATAATTTGACTTGTACAACTTTGAATCTATGATGAAGTTATCTTGTACAGACCAAAATATTTGTACAGGTTCAGATTCGAGGTGCTCCGATGCCCCACTCCCCCGCCAAACCGAAAATCGCCATCGGCACCTGCCTGATGCACATGGACCTGCCGGTGGAAGAAGACGGCAGGCTCAACGATCCGCTGCTGCGGGAAAACTTCCTCACTCGCGTATACGCCTACAGCGCCTGGCAGCAGCTGTGCCAGCAGGGCTTGACCCGGCGCACTCTCACGGACTTTCACTCGCGCTACAAATACCTGCTGATGGCGCACAACCCGGAGCAATACAAAGTGCTCGGCAACCTGCTGGGCAACATGGGCCATACGGATCCGGAGGAACTTGGCCCACGCTATTTCAGTGAACTGATGGCCGCCCTGACAAAGTGCGCCACCCGCGGTACCCATGCCAATGTCCTGCAGCACCTCTGTGGCTACCTGAAACGGGCCATCAGCCGCGAAGACAAGCAGCAAGTGCAACACGTGATCAGCCAGTATCGCCTGGGCATCGTGCCGCTGGTTGTGCCGTTGACACTGCTCAAGCATCACTTTCGCCAACACCCCGATCCGTACATCGCACGGCAGGTTTACCTGCAATCGCACCCGCAAAGCCTCAGCCTGCGAAACGCCATCTAATGAAAAAAGCACTCGACACCAGCGCCCGCGATGACCTCGGCGATGACTTTGACAAGGCGCTGGGCGAAGGCTGGCTGCCGATCCGTGAAGTGGCGCGGCAAACCGGCGTCAATGCCGTGACCTTGCGCGCCTGGGAGCGGCGTTACGGTCTGATCCTGCCGCAACGCACCCCCAAGGGGCACCGGTTGTTTTCGGCCGACCATGTACAACGCATCCAGGCCATCCTCACCTGGCTCAACCGTGGTGTTGCCGTCAGCCAGGTCAAGCAGTTGCTCGACATACCGCAAGCCGTCGGCGAGCCCGTCGACAACGATTGGCACACCTTGCTGCAAACGTTGCTGCAATCCGTCAGTGAATTGCAGGAACGCACCCTGGATGACAGCGTCAATCAGGCGATGGCGCTGTATCCGCCACGCACCCTGTGCGAACACTTGCTGATGCCCCTGCTGGCCGCTCTGGAGCTACGCTGGCAAGGGCAGTTCGGTGCGCAGATGGAGCGGGTCTTTTTTTGTGCCTGGCTGCGCAGCAAATTCGGCGCACGCATCTACCATAACAATCGTCAGTTGCGCACCGCACCGCTGCTGCTGATCAACCACTCGGACTTGCCCATGGAGCCTCAGCTGTGGCTAACGGGCTGGCTGATCAGCAGTGCCGATTGCCCGGTGGAGGTCTTCGACGGGTCGCTGCCTGTCGGTGAACTGGCATTGGCGGTTGAACTACTGCGACCCCGCGGGGTTCTGCTGTACTCCAGCAAGGCCATGAACCTGGCGCAACTGCCGAAACTTTTCAAAGGGGTCAGTTGCCCCAAAATGATTGCCGGACCAACGGTATGCATCCACCACGCCGAGTGGTCCGCAAGTGTTACCGGGATCGCTGACTTGTACCTGGCCAAGGACCCATTGTCGGCACATCAGGCACTCATTCAGCGTGGGCTGGTTTAAATGAATCGCGTGGATACCAACATGCAATTGATCTGGCTGCGCAGCGACTTGCGCCTGCATGACAACACCGCCCTCTCGGCCGCCGCGGCTCGCGGCCCGTGTGTGGCCGTGTATCTGCTGAGTCCGGAACAATGGCTGGAACACGATGACGCGCCCTGCAAAGTGGACTTTTGGCTACGTAACCTGCGTGAGTTGAGCCACGAATTGGGCCAACTGAACATTCCCCTGCTGGTCCGCCGGGCACCTCGCTGGGAGGACGCGCCAGCCGTGTTGCTGAATCTGTGCCGACAATGGCAGATCGACGCGGTGTACCTCAACGAAGAGTACGGCATCCATGAAACCCGTCGCGATGCAGCGGTCGCCAGGACGCTCCAGGCCGAAGGCATCGAAGTTCGCCACTACCTCGATCAGTTGCTGTTCAAGCCCGGGAGTGTGCTGACCCGGACCGGCACTTACTTTCAGGTCTTCAGCCAGTTCCGCAAAGTCTGCTACGAACGCCTGCACCACTCGCTGCCAAGCCTGGTCTGCGCACCGCACAAGCAAGCACCGCTGAACATTGCCAGCGATGCGATCCCCTTGAGTGTCGAGGGTTTTGCGACACCCGGTGATAACCTGCGCAGCCTGTGGCCGGCGGGCGAAGACCAAGCCCGGCAGCGCCTCGACAGCTTCAGCGATGCACAGATCGACCATTACCATAACGAGCGCGACTTCCCGGCAAAACCCGGCACCAGTCAGCTCTCGGCCTATCTCGCCGCCGGAGTGATTTCTCCCCGCCAATGCCTGCACGCCGCCCTGAACAGCAATCAGGGTGAGTTCGAAAGCGGCAAGACCGGCGCCGTCACCTGGATCAACGAACTGCTGTGGCGCGAGTTCTACAAACACATCCTGGTGGGCTACCCACGGGTGTCCCGGCACCGCGCGTTCCGCCCGGAAACCGAGGCGCTGGCCTGGCGCGATGCCCCCGAAGAGCTGGCCGCCTGGCAACAGGCGCGCACCGGTTTGCCGATCATCGACGCGGCCATGCGCCAACTGCTGGCTACCGGCTGGATGCACAACCGCCTGCGCATGGTGGTGGCGATGTTCCTGACCAAAAACCTGCTGATCGACTGGCGCGAAGGCGAACGCTTTTTCATGCGTCACCTGATCGATGGCGACTTGGCGGCGAACAATGGTGGCTGGCAGTGGAGTTCCTCCACCGGTACTGACTCGGCGCCTTACTTCCGGATTTTCAACCCGTTGAGCCAGTCGGAAAAATTCGACCCCGAAGGCCTGTTCATCAAGCACTGGCTACCGGAACTGGCCGGGCTGGGTAAAAAAGACGTGCACAATCCCGCCAGTCTCGGCGGCCTTTTCGGTGTTGCGGATTACCCATCACCGATCGTCGACTTGAGTGCTTCGCGTACACGCGCCTTGACCGCGTTCAAGAATCTGCCGTCACGGCAACTATCCGCCGAGTTGGCCGGGAGTGCCCATGAGTAGTTTCCTGCAGCCGTTTGCCCGGTACTTCGTGGCACTCGAAAAAGACAACCTGGAACATTTGACGGATCGGGCAATTGCCTGGCTGATAAGGAGATTGGGATGAGTCGTACACCCCCACGACGATACTGGTTGACCGGTGCCAGCAGCGGCATTGGTGCCGCCATGGCCGAAGAAATCCTGAAGATCGGTGCGCACCTGGCCGTCAGTTCGCGCACCGTGTCACCACTGAAAGACTTGTCACTACGTTATCCGGGACAGGTACTGGTGGTCGCCGGGGACCTGACCAACAGCCAGACCGTGCGCGAAATTGGCGAGCAGATTGCCGAAGACTGGGGCTCGCTGGACACTGTGATACTCAACGCTGGCACCAGCGAGTACGTGGACGCCAGGCAGTTCGATGCGTCGATTGTCGAGCACGTGGTGCGCACCAACCTGTTGGCCAGCAGCTATTGCATCGAAGCTGCCCTGCCCCTGCTGCGTGCCGGCACCGCACCGCATATGGTGGCCATGGCCAGTACCGTGACTTACCTGCCGCTGCCCAGGGCAGAAGCCCACGGCGGCTCGAAGGCCGGGCTGCGTTATCTGTTCGAATCCCTGCGCATCGACCTGGCTCCCGAAGGCATAGAAGTCACGGTGATCAGCCCCGGGAGTATCGAATCGCCGCTGACGACAAAAGACGGATTCCCCATGCCCTTGAGCTGGCCCGTGGAAAAAGCCGCACGGCACATCTTCGAAAAACTCCGGGACCGTCCGCTGGAAATCGCTTTCCCGGCAGCGTTCATGGCCACCCTCTGGCCGCTCTCCAGACTGCCGGACCAAGTGAAACTGGAGATCGGCAAACGCATGGTGCGCAGCCTGCCGCCGATCATGGATCAACCGTGAACATCGCAATCATCGGCAGCGGTATCTCGGGGCGGACCTGCGTCCGTCCGACCTTTCACACAGCTCCCGGCGACTGCCTTACACTGCGCGCCATGAAAACCATCCCCCATACGCAAATCGCGGAACCCGCAATCACCTGCTCGAGCTGCGCAGCCTGCTGCTGTCAGCTCGAAGTCATGCTGATCACCGATACGGGCGTGCCTGAACGGTTCATCGATACCGATGACTGGGGCGGGGAAGTCATGCTGCGCCTGGACGACGGCTGGTGTGCCGCACTGGATCGCAACACGATGTTGTGCACCATCTACGAAAAACGTCCGCTGATCTGCCGGGAGTTCGAGATGGGCGCACCGGAGTGCATCGACGAACGCCAGGGAATTTCGACGGCGTATCGCTAGTTTTGAAGTCACCCAAATACAAATGTGGGAGCGAGCCTGCTCGCGAAAGCGTCAGATCAGTCGATTACAGTGTCGACTGATCCACTGCTTTCGCGAGCAAGCCCGCTCCCACATTTAGTACAGCGTTGCGTGTTACAACGGCAACGTGTAATGCAACGAGTAACTTTCTACACCGTCGTTGGAACTGGCGAGCCCGGCGTTGGAATAGTGCGTCGCGCGGATCCCGACTTCATGACCGCCGTTGAAGCGCAGGCCAAAACCGATACGGTCTTCAAACTGGAAAGCACCGCCGATGTTGTTGTCTTCGAGTCGGGTATGGGAGAACACCGCCACGCCAATGCCTGCTTCAACGTACGGTTTGACGTTCTGGCCGGCAAATTCGTAGACGAACACCGGAGAGAACGACAGGCTGTTGTTGCTCGAGGTCTTGTCGCCTTCCCAGTAGGTGTAGGCACCGCTCCAGTAGCCGGTCATCCGACCGACGTCACTCTGCCACCAGCTCTGGTCCCAATCGAACTGCATGCCCAGTCGATACGTCATGGTCGAATCGCTGGTCTGACCAACCGCGAACTCCACACCTGCCGCCTGCGCAGTAAAGGTGTGCCCCATTAATGCGGCCGCAATCGCGGCCAAACAGAATAGTCGCTTCACGAGAAACTTCCTTTTCCGAACGATTTCGTATGATTTTTATGTTGCCCAGCCCTGCAACGCTTATAGAAGTCAGCGAGCGATCAGATCCTTCATCCGATTTTTCGTACTCCCCCGGTCAATCTTTTACCTGTTGAAGCTTCGCACAACGCCATGGGTATTCCACAGTATCGGCAAGATATTTCTGAAATGAAGCGGATCGGCGCTGGTCCAGAACTGCGCCTCACGGGCAGGCCCTTCGGCGAGCAGTTCGCCTTCGGCCAATAGCCGCTGGAGTTGCCGCGCAACGGCAGCACCGGTGTCGATCAAACTGATGTCGTCAGGGATCATCTGCCGGAGCATCGGCTTGAGAAAGGGGTAATGGGTGCATCCGAGAATCAGGGTGTCCGCGCCGGCGGCCAGCAGCGGCTGGACATACCTGGCCAACAGCTGGTGCAGTTCGGGGCTGCGCAGATCGCCGCTTTCAATCAGCTCCACCAGCCCGGGGCACGGCTGGGTAATCACTTTCACGTCAGTGGCGAAACGGTCGAGCAATGCAGCGAACTTGGCGCTCTGCAAGGTGCCGGTGGTAGCCAGCACCCCCACCACGCCGGAGCGGGTGGCGGCGGCGGCCGGTTTGACTGCCGGCTCCATGCCGACGATGGGCCATTCGGGATAGTCGCGACGCAAATCGGCGACGCCGGACACCGTCGCCGTGTTGCAGGCGAGCACCAGGGCCTTGGCGCCTTGTTGCTGAAAGAAGTCGGCCATTACACTGCAACGCTGCCGGATGAACTCCGGGGTTTTCTCGCCATAGGGAACATTCCCGCAATCGGCGATATACATCAGCGTCTCGTTGGGCAACAAGCGCTGGATCTCGGCCAGCACCGAGAGCCCACCGACACCGGAGTCGAACACGCCGATTGGCGCTTCACGCATGTGAAGGCCCGCAGACGCCGCAGCCTGGATCCCGCTTGACCCGCAATTCGCGAAAGCGCGTGCCCAAGGCATCGATCAACAGCAGACGCCCCACCAGCGGCTCGCCGAATCCGGCCAGCAATTTCAGCGCTTCCAGCGCTTGCAGACTACCGACCAGCCCCACCAGCGGCCCGACCACCCCGGCTTCGCTGCAGGTCAATTCGGCTTCGCTGCCGTGCCCGTATAAGCAGTGATAGCACGGGCTCTCCGGCCGACGCGGATCGAACACCGACAATTGCCCTTCGAGGCGAATCGCCGCGCCGCTGACCAGCGGTTTGCCGGCCGCCACACAAGCGGCGTTGACCGCTTCACGGGTGGAGAAATTGTCGGAGCAATCGAGCACCAGGTCCACGGCGGCGACCGTAGCGGCCAGGGAGTCTTCATCCAGCGCCGCACGATGAGCGATCAACCGGATCTCGGGGTTGATCGCCGTCAGGCGCTTGATCGCCGAATCGACTTTACCCATGCCGATGCTGTCGGTGTCGTGAATGATCTGGCGTTGCAGGTTAGTCAGGTCGACGGTATCAAAGTCCGCCAGATGCAATTCGCCGACACCTGCGGCAGCGAGATACAGCGCCACCGGCGCACCGAGACCACCAAGGCCCACGATCAATACGCGACTGTCCTTGAGCCGCAACTGGCCGTCGATATCGATGTGTTGCAGCAGAATCTGCCGGCTGTAACGCAGCAACTCCTGATCATTCAGCACGGCAGGCGCCCCAGACTGATGCGTTGGTGACCGCCCAGATCGGTGCGGCTGTGAACTTCCTCGAAACCACGGGTCAGCAGCAAATCGCGGACCGCCTCGGCCTGATCATAACCGTGTTCGAGCATCAGCCAACCGCCAGCGTCGAGATGGTCCGGTGCCTGGGCGACGATCAGACGCAGATCGTCGAGCCCGTCGACACCGGCCACCAGCGCACTGGCCGGTTCGAAGCGCACATCGCCCTCGACCAGATGCGGATCGGCCGCTGCAATGTAAGGCGGGTTGCTGATGATCAGTTGAAAACGCTGACCTTCCAGGGCGCTGAACCAATGGCTGCTCAGCACCTTGGCGTTATTCAGATGCAGGCGCTGGCGATTGCGTTCGGCCAGGGCCACGGCTTCCAGCACGCGATCCACGGCAGTGACGCTCCAGGCCGGACGCTCGCTCGCCAGTGCCAGGGCAATCGCGCCGCTGCCGGTGCCCAGATCGAGGACCTTGGCCGGTGTGGCCGGCAACAATTCCAGCGCAGCTTCCACCAGCAGCTCAGTGTCCGGGCGCGGGATCAGCGTGTGCGGCGCCACTTCCAGATCCAGTTTCCAGAAACCTTGCTGGCCGAGGATATAGGCCACTGGCTCACCGCTGCGGCGGCGCTGCAAATACTCGGCGAAGGTCAGCGCCGCTTCGCTCGGCACGATGCGTTCCGGCCAGGTGTGCAGAAAACTGCGGGACTTGCCCAACGCCGCCGCCAGCAGCAATTCGGCATCCAGACGCGCCGTCGGCGAGTCGGGTAAATCGGCGGCGCGCAACAAACTGGCAATGATCGTCATTTACTCACCTATCGCTGCCAGTTGATCGGCCTGGTACTCGGCAAGCAATGGCTCGATCACCGCCTCGACGCCGCCGGCAAGGATCTCGTCGAGGGAATACAGGGTCAGGTTGACCCGGTGGTCGGTGACCCGGCCCTGGGCAAAGTTGTAGGTGCGGATGCGCTCGGAGCGATCACCGGAACCGACCAGCAACTTGCGCTCGCTGGCGATGGCGTTGGCTGCGGCCGACGTCTGCTGATCGTTCAGCTTGGCCGACAACCAGGACATCGCCCGGGCACGGTTCTTGTGCTGTGAACGCTCTTCCTGGCACTCGACCACGATGCCGGACGGCAAGTGCGTGATACGGATAGCCGAGTCGGTCTTGTTGACGTGCTGGCCTCCGGCACCGGAGGAGCGATAGGTATCGATGCGCAGGTCAGCCGGGTTGATCTCGATCGCTTCCTGTTCGTCCGGCTCGGGCAACACCGCCACGGTGCAGGCCGACGTGTGGATACGGCCCTGGGACTCGGTCGCCGGCACCCGCTGCACGCGGTGGGCGCCAGACTCGAATTTCAGCTTGCCGTAGACGTTATCGCCTTCGACCCGGGCAATCACCTCTTTATAGCCGCCGTGTTCACCCTCGTTTTCCGAGAGGATTTCCACCCGCCAGCCACGACGCTCGGCGTAGCGCGAATACATGCGGAACAGGTCACCGGAGAAAATCGCCGCCTCGTCGCCGCCGGTGCCGGCACGGATTTCGAGGAATACGTTGCGCCCGTCATTCGGGTCCTTGGGCAGCAGCATGCGCTGCAGGTCGGCTTCGAGCGTGACCAGGCGTTCCTTGGCCTCGCGGACTTCTTCCACGGCCATTTCACGCATGTCCGGGTCGCTGTCCTTGAGCAGAGCCTGGGCGCCTTCGAGGTCACCCTGCACTTTCAGCAGCTGTTTATAGGCGTTCACGATCGGTTCAACTTCCGCGTACTCCTTGGAATAAGTGCGGAACTTGTTCTGATCGGAAATGACCTCGCCGTCGCCCAGCAGGGCGGTCAATTCCTCGAAACGGTCCTGGAGAATATCCAGCTTGTTGAGCAGTGACGCTTTCATTGCGGTTTTTTATCCGAAAAGCTATCCGATGAGCCCTCACCGAGGGCAAAGAGTTCCTGGGCCATCGCCAGCGCATCCAGGCGACCTTCGGCAGTAAGCTTTTTCAACTGCACGCTCGGTGCGTGCAACAGTTTGTTGGTCAGCCCGCGCGCCAGTTGTACCAGCACCTCTTCGGCGCTGGCGCCGTTGGCCAGCAGGCGCTGGGCCTTTTGCAACTCTTCGTCGCGCAGGCGTTCGCTCTGTTGGCGATAGGCCTTGAGCACGTCCACCGCCGCCAATTCACGCAGGCGGACCATGAAGTCTTCGGCGCCGACCGAGACCATCTCTTCGGCGGCCTGGGCTGCGCCCTGGCGGCTCTTGAGGTTCTCGGCGACCACTTCATGGAGATCGTCGACGCTATAGAGGTAAACATCGTCCAACTCGCCGACTTCTGGCTCGATGTCGCGCGGAACGGCGATGTCCACCATGAAGATCGGTTTGTGCTTGCGCAGTTTCAAGGCGCTTTCCACTGCACCCTTGCCCAGTATCGGCAACTGGCTGGCAGTGGAACTGATGACGATATCGCTGCGCACCAGCTCAGCCGGAATATCCGACAGCAACACGGCATGGGCGCCGAACTGTTCGGCCAGAATGCTCGCGCGTTCCAGGGTACGGTTGGCGACCACGATGCGCTTTACACCGAGGTCATGCAGATGGCGGGCGACCAGGGTGATGGTCTCGCCGGCGCCGATCAACAAGGCCTGACTGCGCTGCAAGTCGCTGAAAATCTGTTTCGCCAGGCTCACCGCGGCAAACGCCACCGATACCGGGTTCTCGCCGATGGCCGTGTCGGTGCGCACCTGCTTGGCCGCATTGAACGTGGCCTGGAACAGCCGCCCGAGCAATGGCCCGATGGTGCCTGCCTCGCGGGCCACGGCATAGGCCGACTTCATCTGACCGAGAATCTGCGGTTCGCCCAATACCAGCGAGTCGAGCCCGGAGGCCACGCGCATCATGTGACGAACTGCCGCATCATCTTCATGCACATAGGCGCTTGCGCGCAGCTCGTCGAAGCTCAAATGATGATATTCGGCCAGCCAGCGCAGCACGATGTCCGCCGACAGGTGATCCTGTTCTATATAGAGTTCACTGCGATTGCAGGTGGAGAGGATCGCAGCTTCGCGGCTGTCGGTGAGTCGGCAGAGCTGCTGCAAGGCCTCAACCAGCTGCTCAGGGGTAAAAGCCACGCGCTCGCGGACGTCTACTGAAGCAGTCTTGTGGTTAATACCGAGTGCAAGGAAGGCCATTCAAAGTCGCTGATTGTGACGTGAAGCCGGTAATTGTCCTACTTCGACGGAGTCAGAACAACTACTCGATCTCTATCGCCATGATCGGCATCCTCTCGTACTGCGAGCCGTTCTCGTTTACAGGTGCGCACATCGCCTCCAGTGGGAAAATGGCTGGCCGGTTATGTTTGGCCGAAAGCTTGTGTCATGATGATCTGACCGCAGGTTAGTCGTCCTCTTCCTATATGAATAGATCTTCCGCGTTGCTCCTCGCTTTTGTCTTCCTCAGCGGCTGCCAGGCCTTGGCACCCGTTTCGTCGGACGGTACGCCATCGACTGAAGACAGCACCCCGGCCCCTGAAAAGCCCAAGGTCTACAGCTCGTTCAGCGAGGAAACCATTTTCAGCCTGTTGAGCGCCGAACTGGCTGGTCAGCGCAATCGTTTCGACATTGCCTTGGACAACTATGTGACCCAGGCCATCAACACCCAGGATCCGGGCATCTCCGAGCGGGCATTCCGTATCGCCGAATACCTGGGCGCCGATCAGGCGGCCCTGGATACCGCGCTGATCTGGGCCAGGAACGCCCCCAACGACCTCGAAGCGCAACGCGCCGCCGCCGTGCAACTGGCACGCGCCGGGCGTTATGACGACTCTATGGCCTATATGGAGAAAGTCCTGCAAGGCAAGGGCGACACCCATTTCGACTTCCTCGCGCTGTCTGCGGCCGACACCGACCAGGACACCCGCAACGGCTTGATGAAAAGCTTCGACCGTTTGTTGCAGCGTCATCCGAACAACAGCCAGCTGATTTTCGGCAAGGCGCTGCTGATGCAACAGGATGGCGACGCCAAAGGCGCGCTCACGCTGCTGGAAAACAATCCGCCGGATGACGGCGAAATCGCTCCGATCCTGCTGCGCGCACGCCTGCTGCAGACCCTCCATCGCGGTGACGAAGCCCTGCCACTGCTACAGAAAAGCATCAAGAAATACCCGGACGACAAGCGCCTGCGCCTGACTTACGCACGCATGCTGGTTGAACAGGACCGCATGGACGACGCCAAGGCCGAGTTCTCGAGCCTGGTTCAGCAGTACCCGGAAGACGACGAACTGCGTTACTCCCTGGCGCTGGTCTGCCTGGAAGCCAAGGCTTGGAATGAGGCCAAGGGTTATCTCGAAGACCTGATCGCCCGGGAAAGCCATGTCGACTCGGCGCACCTGAACCTCGGCCGCATCGCCGAAGAACAAAACGACCCGCAAGGCGCGCTGATCGAATATGCCAAAGTCGGACCGGGCAACGATTTCCTGCCGGCGCAATTGCGTCAGGCCGACATCCTGATCAACAACGGCAAGACCGCCGAAGCGCAACGCAAGCTGGCGGCAGAGCGCGATGAGCAGCCGGATTACGCCATCCAGTTGTACCTGATCGAGGCCGAAACCCTGTCCGCCAACAATCAGGGCGACAAGGCCTGGAATGTCCTGCAACAAGCCTTGCAGAAATACCCGGACGACTTGAACCTGCTCTACACCCGCGCCATGCAGGCGGAAAAACGCAATGACCTGGCGCAAATGGAAAAAGACCTGCGCACAATCATCAAGCGCGACCCGGACAACGCCATGGCATTGAACGCCCTGGGCTACACCCTGTCCGACCGCACCACGCGCTATGCCGAAGCCAAGGCCCTGATCGAACAGGCTCACCAGATCAGTCCGGAAGACCCGGCGGTACTCGACAGCCTGGGCTGGGTGAATTACCGCATGGGCAACCTCGACGAAGCCGAGCGCCTGCTGCGTCAAGCCCTGGACCGCTTCCCCGATCAGGAGGTCGCCGCTCACCTGGGCGAAGTCCTGTGGGCCAACGGCAAACAGCGTGAAGCGAAACAAGTCTGGGGCAAGTTCCTCAAGGAACAGCCTGACAGCCCGACATTGCGCGGCACCATCAAACGCCTGACCGGATCAGAGACTCTTTAGGATTATGTTTTTGCGCCATTTCATCGTCTTCAGTTTTATCGCCCTGCTCGCCGGTTGCGCCGGGCTGGGTCCCCGCGAATCGGTCGAGGGGCACGGCAATCCAGCCCAATGGCGTGAGCACAAACAGCAACTGACCAGCCTCGATGGCTGGCAGATCGACGGCAAGATCGGCATTCGCGCGCCGAAAGACTCGGGCAGCGGCACGCTGTTCTGGCTGCAACGCCAGGATTACTACGACATTCGCCTCTCCGGTCCGCTGGGGCGTGGTGCGGCGCGCCTGACCGGACGGCCGGGCAAGGTTTCGCTGGAAGTCGCCAACCAGGGGCGTTACGACGCACCGAACCCGGAAGTGCTGCTCGAGGAGCAACTGGGCTGGAAGTTGCCGGTGTCCAACCTGGCGTGGTGGGTCCGCGGGCTTCCGGCTCCGGACAGCAAAAGCCACGTGACACTGGATGCCGACAGCCGCCTGGCCAACCTCGAACAGGATGGCTGGAAGGTCGAATACACCGACTACACCCAGCAAAACGGTTACTGGCTGCCCGAACGAATCAAGCTGCATGGCACCGACCTTGACGTCACACTGGTGATCAAGGCCTGGCAACCGCGCAAACTGGGGTCGTGACATGCCAGCCAATCGCCTGACTTTGCCGTCTCCGGCCAAACTCAACCTGATGCTGCACATTCTCGGCCGCCGCGAAGACGGCTACCACGAACTGCAAACCATGTTTCAGTTTCTCGACTACGGCGACGAAATCACCTACGCCCTGCGCGATGATGGCGTCGTTCAACTGCACACCGAATTCGCAGGCGTTCCCCACGACAGCAACCTGATCGTCAAGGCCGCGAAAAAACTTCAGGAACAGTCCGGGTGCACACTGGGTGTCGATATCTGGATCGAAAAAATCCTGCCCATGGGCGGCGGCATTGGCGGCGGCAGTTCGAATGCCGCAACGACTTTGCTCGGCCTCAATCACCTGTGGCAATTGGGTTGGGATGAAGATCGCCTGGCTGGCCTGGGATTGACGCTGGGCGCTGACGTCCCGGTTTTCGTGCGTGGCCACGCGGCTTTTGCCGAGGGCGTGGGGGAGAAACTGACCCCTGTCGACCCGGAAGAACCGTGGTATCTCGTGCTGGTGCCGCAAGTCTCTGTAAGTACGGCAGAAATTTTTTCAGATCCGTTGTTGACACGTAACACTCCTCCCATTAAAGTGCGCCCCGTTCCCAAGGGAAACAGTCGAAATGACTGCTTGCCGGTGGTAACAAGGCGTTATCCAGAGGTACGTAACGCTTTGAATTTGTTAGGTAAATTTACCGAAGCAAAACTCACCGGAACTGGAAGTTGTGTGTTTGGGGGCTTCCCAAGCAAAGCTGAAGCTGATAAAGTCTCGGCCCTTCTTACAGAGACCCTTACAGGGTTTGTAGCAAAAGGAAGCAACGTTTCGATGTTGCATCGCAAGCTGCAAAGTCTGCTCTAAAGGAACCGATTACAGGGTAATCGTTGCAACAGATACAGGGGCGTCGCCAAGCGGTAAGGCAGCAGGTTTTGATCCTGCCATGCGTTGGTTCGAATCCAGCCGCCCCTGCCATTTTCCTATACTCATCCAGGTTACCCTCAGCCTTCAGGTACTGCGCGTGTCCAAGATGATGGTCTTTACGGGGAACGCTAACCCCGATCTGGCTCGGCGTGTCGTACGTCAGCTGCATATCCCTCTCGGTGACATCTCTGTCGGTAAATTTTCCGACGGCGAAATTACAGCCGAGATCAATGAAAACGTCCGCGGTAAAGACGTCTTCATTATTCAGCCGACTTGCGCTCCGACCAACGATAACCTGATGGAACTGGTAGTGATGGCTGATGCCTTCCGCCGCTCCTCGGCTACTCGTATCACTGCTGTTATTCCTTACTTTGGTTATGCCCGTCAGGATCGCCGTCCGCGTTCCGCACGTGTGGCTATCAGCGCGAAAGTCGTGGCTGACATGCTTACCGTAGTCGGCATCGACCGTGTTCTCACGGTTGATCTGCATGCTGACCAAATCCAGGGTTTCTTCGATATTCCGGTAGATAACATCTACGGCTCCCCGGTTCTGGTGGATGACATCGAAGATCAGCGCTTCGAAAACCTGATGATCGTGTCCCCGGACATTGGTGGCGTCGTGCGTGCACGTGCCGTTGCCAAGTCCTTGGGCGTGGATCTCGGGATCATCGACAAACGCCGTGAGAAAGCCAATCACTCTGAAGTGATGCATATCATCGGTGATGTCGAAGGGCGTACCTGTATTCTGGTCGATGACATGGTCGATACCGCCGGCACCCTGTGTCACGCGGCCAAGGCCCTGAAAGAGCATGGCGCAGCCAAGGTTTTCGCCTACTGCACGCACCCAGTGCTGTCGGGTCGGGCGATCGAAAACATTGAAAATTCCGTGCTGGACGAGTTGGTGGTGACTAACACCATCCCACTGTCCGCTGCAGCACAAGCCTGTGCGCGTATCCGCCAACTGGATATCGCACCGGTAGTTGCCGAGGCGGTCCGCCGCATCAGCAATGAAGAATCGATCAGCGCGATGTTCCGCTAAGGGCCCTGCCCTTCTCGAAATGTCTCGTTGACGAAAAGCGCCCCGCCCCGGCATTCCTGTCGGGGCGGGGCTTTTTTGCCCATATCGCCTTTAGCGCTGGTCGCAAACGCTGGGGCGAGTGTGGTTATTTTGGAGATACAACATGAACGATTTTACTCTGAATGCTGAAGTGCGTTCCGACCTGGGGAAAGGTGCGAGCCGCCGCCTGCGTCGTCTCGCAAGCCTGGTTCCAGCTGTAGTTTACGGTGGCGACAAAGCCCCTGAATCCATCAGCATGCTGGCCAAAGAAGTTGCCAAACTGCTCGAAAACGAAGCGGCTTACAGCCACATCATCGAGCTGAACGTTGGTGGCACCAAGCAGAACGTCGTGATCAAAGCCCTGCAGCGTCACCCGGCCAAAGGCCACGTGATGCACGCTGACTTCGTACGCGTAGTCGCTGGCCAGAAACTGACCGCTATCGTTCCAGTGCACTTCATCAACGAAGAAGCACCGACCAAGAAAGGCGGCGAAATCTCGCACGTTGTTGCCGAGATCGAAGTTTCCTGCCTGCCGAAAGATCTGCCTGAGTTCATCGAAGTCGACCTGGCTAACGCTGAAATCGGTTCGATCATTCACCTGTCGGACCTCAAAGCTCCTAAAGGCGTTGAGTTCGTGGCTCTGGCACACGGTGATGACAAGGCTGTTGCCAACGTCCACGCTCCACGTGTTGCTCCAGAAGCTGCAGAAGGCGCTGCAGAGTAATTTTACTCTGTACGCCGGAGTGACCGGAAACATCGCGGACTAGAGCGTAGCGAGAAAGCGGGCGAGAACGCGGAGTTTACATCATGGTAAATGAGCAATTTTCGTCCACTTTCGCCGCACTCCCTGATTGCGGCGATGTTATCCACCACTCCAATGAAGGGCCCCTATCGTGACTGCCATCAAACTGATCGTTGGCCTGGGAAATCCAGGCGCTGAATACGAACAGACCCGGCATAACGCAGGGGCCCTTTTTGTTGAGCGCGTCGCGAACGCACAAGGCGTGAACCTTGTGGCGGACCGCAAATATTTCGGCCTGACCGGGCGCTTTTCGCATCAGGGTCAGGATGTTCGTCTGCTGATTCCCACCACGTACATGAACCGCAGCGGCCAGGCCGTGGCGGCCCTTGCAGGTTTCTTCCGCATCAAGCCCGAAGAAATCCTCGTGGCGCACGACGAACTCGATCTGCCTCCGGGCGTTGCCAAACTCAAAGTGGGCGGCGGCCATGGCGGTCACAACGGGTTGCGCGACATCATTGCGCAACTGGGCAATCAGAATACCTTTCATCGCCTGCGGCTTGGCATCGGTCACCCGGGCGTCGCCAGTATGGTTTCAAATTTCGTCCTGGGTCGTGCGCCACGCGCCGAACAGGAAAAACTCGATGCCAGCATCGACTTTGCCCTCGGCGTGCTGCCGGATATCCTCGCCGGGGAATGGAACCGCGCGATGAAAAACCTGCACAGCCAGAAGGCCTGACTCTTATCCGAGGGGAAACACCATGGGATTCAATTGCGGCATCGTCGGCCTGCCTAACGTCGGCAAGTCCACCCTGTTCAACGCCCTGACCAAATCCGGGATCGCGGCCGAGAACTTCCCCTTCTGCACCATCGAACCGAACAGCGGTATTGTGCCGATGCCGGATCCGCGCCTGGAAGCCCTGGCGGCCATCGTCAATCCAAAGCGCATCCTGCCGACCACCATGGAATTCGTCGACATCGCGGGCCTGGTAGCCGGCGCGTCGAAAGGTGAAGGCCTGGGCAACAAGTTCCTGGCCAACATCCGCGAAACCGATGCCATCGCCCACGTGGTCCGCTGCTTCGAAGACGAGAACGTGATTCACGTCTCCAACAGCGTCGACCCGAAACGCGACATCGAAATCATCGACCTGGAACTGATCTTCGCCGACCTCGACAGCTGCGAGAAGCAACTGCAGAAAGTCGCGCGCAACGCCAAGGGCGGTGACAAGGACGCAGTGGTCCAGAAAGGCCTGCTGGAGCAACTGATCGCTCACTTCACCGAAGGCAAGCCGGCGCGCAGCCTGATGAAGAACATGGGCACCGACGAGAAAGCGGTGATCAAGGGCTTCCACCTGCTGACCACCAAGCCGGTCATGTATATCGCCAACGTTGCTGAAGACGGTTTCGAGAACAACCCGCACCTGGACGTGGTCAAGGCCATCGCCGAAGAAGAAGGCGCCGTGGTTGTTCCGGTGTGCAACAAGATCGAAGCGGAAATCGCCGAACTCGATGACGGCGAAGAGAAAGACATGTTCCTCGAAGCCCTGGGCCTCGAAGAACCTGGCCTGAACCGCGTGATCCGCGCCGGCTACGAAATGCTGCACCTGCAGACCTACTTCACTGCCGGTGTCGAAGAAGTCCGCGCCTGGACCGTGCGCGTCGGTGCCACCGCACCACAAGCTGCTGGCGTGATCCACACCGACTTCGAAAAAGGCTTCATCCGCGCCGAAGTGATCGCCTACAACGACTTCATCCAGTACAAGGGCGAAGCCGGTACCAAGGAAGCCGGTAAATGGCGCCTGGAAGGCAAGGATTACATCGTCAAAGACGGCGACGTGATGCACTTCCGCTTCAACGTGTAACCGCACCGCCCAAGAAAAAGCCGCGTTTGATACGCGGCTTTTTTGTGCCTGGAATATTCACCGTTCAACTGTAGGAGCGAGCTTGCTCCGGGCGGCGTTCCGACGATGGTGTGTCAGTCAGCGCTTACTCGTCTGATACACCATCGCGAGCAGGCTCGCTCCTACAAGGGATTTGTGCTGGCTCAGGACTTCTTCGTTCTTGGCAGGAAAATCGCCAGCACCCCGAACAGCGGCAGGAACGAACACAGGTAGTACACGTACTCGATGCCGTGAATGTCCGCCAGATGGCCCAGCAACGCCGCGCCAATCCCGCCGAAACCGAACATCAGGCCGAAGAACACCCCGGCGATCATCCCGACATTGCCCGGCACCAATTCCTGGGCGTACACCACGATGGCCGAGAACGCCGAGGCGAGAATGAAGCCGATGACCACGCTGAGAATGGTGGTCCAGAACAGGTCGACATGGGGCAGCAGCAAGGTGAACGGTGCAACGCCGAGGATCGAAAACCAGATCACCGCCTTTCGCCCGATCTTGTCGCCAATCGGCCCGCCAAAGAATGTCCCCGCCGCTACCGCGCCGAGAAACAGGAAAAGGTGCAACTGCGAACTGGCGACCGACAGGTCGAATTTCTCGATCAGGTAGAAGGTGAAGTAGCTGGTGAGGCTGGACATGTAGAAATACTTGGAGAACACCAGCAACCCGAGCACGACCAACGCGCTGATCACTCGCCCCCTGGACAGGCCGTGAGTCGCCGCCTGCCCTTGTTTGAGCTTGAACAGGCTCAAGTGGTTGGCGTACCAGCGGCTGATCCGGTAGAGCACGAACAGCGCAAATACCGCGAACAGGCCGAACCACGCCACGTGCCCTTGACCGAAGGGAATGATGATCGCCGCCGCCAGTAACGGGCCGAACGCCGAGCCTGCATTCCCTCCGACCTGGAAGGTCGATTGTGCCAAACCGAAGCGCCCGCCTGAAGCCAGGCGTGCCACGCGGGATGCTTCGGGGTGGAAGGTCGAAGAACCGATGCCGATCAACCCCGCCGCCAGCAGAATCAACGGGAAGCTGCCGACCACCGACATCATCAGAATCCCGATCAAGGTGCAGACCGTGCCCGCCGGCAGTAGCCACGGCTTGGGATGGCGGTCGGTGTAGTAACCGACCCACGGCTGCAGTAACGAGGCCGTCAACTGGAACGTCAGGGTGATCAGGCCGACCTGGGTGAAGGTCAGGCCATAGTTGGCCTTGAGCATCGGGTAGATCGACGGCAGTACCGACTGGATCAGGTCGTTGATCAAATGCGCCAGCGCCACCGCGCCGATGATGCGCATCACCAGGGGGCTGCTTTGGGGCGTAGCGGACGCCGGCACTGAACCGGTCTGGGCGTTGCTGATAGCCATTAGGTTTTCCGTACAACAGGTGGGTGCAAACGGGCAGGTGCATCAATGTGCCATTTTTCAGTGCAGCAACGCCATCCCCTTAGCCTGCTAACGACTTCGATTTTCATCGCCACGACGTTGATGGCGCATAGCCATGGTCTGAATCTTGCCTTGCTTGTCTGCTTGAACGCGGCTTCCTTACAAAGGGGGCCGACAATGGGAAGTTTCGCCACAGAGTCGGCCTACAGAGCGGACAAGGGTGAACTTTCGAGGCCTTTTTAGAGGGCACGAGTCGGCGGTGCAACAACCTCCGACGCACGCCGATGGTGCGTGGTGTCCAGAGGAGTCATGGGGCATGCAGGCTTTTTTATCACCGGGGATCGGGTTGCTGGGGCGTTTCGGCTTCGCACGCAAATTCCAGCTGTTGTTTCTGCTGTTTATCCTGCCGCTGGCCGGTAGCCTGTGGATGATCGGCCAGGACTATCGCGACAAACTCAGCCTGATCTCTGGCGAACGCGCCGGGGTGCGGCAACTGCTTGCTCTTGATGCACTGGATGACCTGCTCGCCGCCCAGCGTGATCGCGCCGCCCGGTGGCGCGCCACGGAAACCAATCGCCAGCCAACGCCAGCCACCCTCGCTGCGATGGCCGCGTTCGATGCGGCTCAACCCGCCGTCAGCCAGGCCACTGCCGAGTTAGGCAATGCCCTGCAAAAAGAAGGTGCCGAGAGCGAAACGCTATCGCGTTATCAGGCCCTGCAAACCGCGCTCGATGGCCTCGACTCAAAAAGCCTGAGCAATGTCGGCTGGTGGCCCGATGGCTACGATCGCTTCACCAACGCCTTGAGCGCCCTGCAAGCCTTGCGCGAGCAGATCGCCATGGACAATCGCCTGACGCTGGCACCGTGGCTGGAAACCTACTTGCTGACGCAGATCTCCACCCAACATGCGCCGGACCTGATCGAGCGGGTCGGTCGCCTGGCGGCGGTGGGCCAGGCGTCGGTCGTGTCCGGGCAGTTCACCCTGCAAAGCCGTTTGCAACTGCGCGACTTGCGCAGCCGCATCGGCGATGCGCGCGAGCAGCTGGTGAAAACCGCCGGCCTGCTCGAAGCACGCCTGCCCGGTGCCCTGCAAACCTGGGCCGGGCAATACCATGACAGCCTCAAGCACCTGGACGCCGGCCTGAAGGTGCTGGATGACGGCGTGTTCGGCGGCAACATCAACCTCAAGCCGGATGACTTCGAACGCAGTCTCGATGCCCTGCTCTCTGACCTCGCCGCGTTGCGCCAGCAGTCGCTGGTGTCGCTGGACCAACGCCTTGATTACTACCACGGCTCGGCGATCCGCCAGTTCATTGTGGTGTCCACCGTGTTGGGTTGCCTGCTGTTGGCTGCGCTCTACCTGTTCATCTGTTTGCAGGCCTCGATCCGCCGCAGCGCCAGCGGCATCACGGTGCTGGCCGAGGCCTTGCGCGACGGCAATCTGAGCCTGCAAGTACCGGTACAGGGTCGCGATGAACTCGCGGCCATCAGCTCTGCGCTGAACGTCGCCGTGGTGCAACTGCGCACCAGCCTGCAAGGGGTGGATCACGAAACCCTGCAATTGAGCCACGCCGTGCAAGCGCTCAACCATCACTCCAGCGATGCCTTGGGCGAAGTCGAAGCCCAGCAGTTGCAGATCAGCCAGATTGCCGCGGCGGCGACGCAACTGGCCGCCACCTCACAAGGAGTGGCCCACAGTTGCGAACAGGCGTCCGGTAGCGCCCAGCACACCCGGCGCATCGCCGCCGACAGCAGCCGTGACAGCCAGCGCACCACCGCGAGCATCCAGCAACTCAACCAACGCCTGAATGAAACGGCAGCGGCACTCGGCCGGGTCAGCGAGCAGGGGCAGCAGATCCAGCTGGTGGTCGATACCATTCGCGGCGTCGCCGAGCAGACCAACCTGTTGGCGCTGAATGCTGCAATCGAAGCGGCGCGGGCCGGCGAACAGGGTCGTGGCTTCGCGGTGGTGGCCGATGAAGTGCGCAGCCTGTCGCAACGTACGCAATCTTCGACTGCGCAGATTGCCGGCACAGTCGATAGCTTGCGCAACACGGTGAACGAAGCCGTGAGCCTGATGGAAGCGGCCTGTGGTCAGGCGCAATCCGATGCGCAGGCAGTGACAGGCCTGGGTGAGCGGCTCGGGGAAATCGCCAGTGCGGTGCAAAGCGTCACCGATACCCTGGCGCAAATCGCCACGGCGGTGGAGGAACAGGCCAGCACCGCCGACGAGGTCAGCGGCAATATCCAGCAAGTCGATCAGGCGGCGGTGCGTTTGCTCGAAGGTGCGCGCGCGGTGAACCAGGCAGCGGACACCTTGAGCCACGGCAGCAAGGCCCTCAGCAACAACACCGGGCGCTTCCGCTTGAGTTGAGTCTGGCAGCGCCGCCCTTTACCGCTGCTCAGAGGGCCGATTTAGCTAAAGATTTGATAAACGGTTGAAAGCGCAGAGAAATATTTTAGATTTATGCTTGACGCATCCCCGTTACCGGTGAATAATGCGCGCCACTTGGCTACATAGCTCAGTTGGTTAGAGCATAGCATTCATAATGCTGGGGTCCGGGGTTCAAGTCCCTGTGTAGCCACCAAGTACTAAAAACGGCTTACCGAAAGGTAGGCCGTTTTTTTATGCCTTGAGAAAAGTGCGCTGCGGTTGCGGGAAATCCTCAACCGCATGCACGCGTCGATCAGACGCCAATGGTCGGCAATGCCGACAACGCCCGCTCCCAGATCTGCCACGTGCGCAACCAGACCATCGCCTGCCAATCGCTATCCGCCGGATAGAACTGCTCCAGCAGATTCAACTTGATCCCGCGCCCTGTTGCGTCACTCGGGTTGCCATGCAAATGCAACCAGTGGTCATCACGCAGATGCCGGTGAACGTCCGGCCCGGGATAGGTCCCGCACTCGATGACAAATGGCATCAGCCGTACCTGCGGCAGTGCATCGATCAACGCCTGCGAGGTATAGCCGGTGGCCGTCGCGGCTACGCCGGTTTCGCTGACCGTCTCGGCGCCGGTTTGCAGGCTGTAGAGCCACGGACCGTAAATCGCCTGCGCATCCGCCAGTGCCGGATAGGCCGACTCGGTGATGGTCAGCAACATCGGATGACCGTACTCGCCCGCGCCGGTGTGCAAGTCGAAACACAGGGCGACCTCGGCATGGCTCACGTGCTTTTGCACGATTTGGTGCAGCGTGCGGTTCGACCAGCTCGGTGCCAGCCCGCCGTAAAACAGGCCATCGGGATGAGCGTGCTGACCGCCCTCGACTATCGACATCACCGCCGGCCAGCCATGCAGGCGAATCTGCTCGTCGAGCAAGGCATCGGCACGATCACGCTCCGGCCCGTGCAACTGCGGGCAGGCATAGATTTCATGCAGGGCGTTGTACGCCTGGTTGTCTGGCAGCGGGCGCTGGAAGTTGAGGTGATTGCGGTTCAGGTCGATGTTGTCTTCATTGACCCGGCGCAACCACGCCATGCCCCAAGGGTTGATGGCATGGATCATGACCACGGCGACATCCGCTGGCAGCGAACGCCTGCCCAGCTCCTGCAGCCATTTGATCTGGCACCCCGAGCCATAGAAGCCTTCAACCCCGTGGGTGCCGCTGAGCGCGATCAGCAGGCGTTTGGCGCCCGGATCACCCAGCACCGCCACATCGGTACTCAGCGATTCGCCGAACGGTCCTTTGAGCGGGTGTGGATATTCAGTCAGCGTTGCGCCTGCGGTGGTCGCGGCGGCAAGGAACTGTTCACGCTGGGTGCGATAGCCGGGCTGGGTGGGGAACTCGGTTTGCATGTCTGCCTCTTGTTGGTTTTCTGGCCTGCCTGTTGGCGACGACCCTACAGAAAATTCCGCCATTGATGAAGGACAAAAACGTCAATGCCGCAGGACCTGGTTTGCGTCCCTTCCGGTCGGCCGATACAGTCCACTGATCGTAGATCCAACGGACGGAGTGCCCCACGTGTTTTCAGCCTTCCCTTTGCGCCGCTATCGCCTGCCAGCCCTGGTTCTGCTCGCCAGTGCCCTGACCTTGACCGCGTGCCACAACGCTTCGGTGCCGACATTACCGCTCGCTCCGGAAAGCGCTTCCGGGTTCCGCACCGACCTGCGCACCCAACACGCCGACAAATACATGGCAGCGGCGGCCAACCCGCTGGCGGCCGCTGCCGGGCGGGAGATGCTGCGCCGGGGCGGCTCGGCCATCGATGCCGCGATTGCGATGCAAGCCGTGCTGACGCTGGTCGAGCCACAGTCTTCGGGCATCGGCGGTGGCGCATTGATCGTACTCTGGGATGGCAAGGCCGTGCGCACCTACGACGGACGTGAAACCGCCCCGGCCGGCGCCACCGAAAAGCTTTTCCTGCAGGCCAACGGACAACCGATGGGGTTCACCCAGGCACAGATTGGCGGTCGTTCGGTGGGCACGCCGGGCGTACTGCGCGCCCTCGAGCTGGCCCATCAAAAGCATGGGCGCCTGCCCTGGGCGCAGCTGTTTGAACCGGCCATCCGGCTCGCCGAACAAGGCTTCGCCATTTCGCCACGCCTGCATCAGTTGATCGCCGCAGATTCGTCCATGCCGCGTTCAGCGGAAATGATGGCTTACTTCCGTAATGCCGATGGCAGCCCCAAAGCCGTCGGCACCAACCTGAAGAACCCGGCGCTGGCCGCCGTGTTCAAGCGCATCGCTCATGAAGGTCCCGATGCGCTGTACAAAGGCCCGGTCGCCGAGGAAATCGCGGCCAAAGTTCAAGGCCACGCCAACCCCGGCAGCCTGTCCTTGACCGACCTCGCCAACTATCAGGCCAAGGAACGCGCGCCGCTGTGTACCGACTACAAACGCTGGCAAGTCTGTGGCATGCCGCCACCGTCGTCGGGCGGGATCGCCGTGGCGCAGATTCTCGGCACACTGCAAGCCCTGGAGGCTCGCGACAGGCGCCTGGCACTGGCACCACTGAAACCGGTCAAGACCAGTGCCCCGGCCGGCATAGAGCCTGCCCCGCAAGCCGTGCACCTGATCTCTGAAGCCGAACGCCTGGCCTATGCCGACCGCGCGCAGTACGTAGCCGATACCGACTTCGTACCCGTGCCGGTCAAGGGCCTGGTGGACCCTGCCTACCTCGCCAGCCGCGCCGCCCTGATCGGCGAACGCAGCATGGGCACGGCCAAGCCCGGTACCCCGCCGGGCATTCAGGTGGCCTACGCGCCGGACCGTTCGCCGCTGCGGATTTCCACCTCACAAGTGGTGGCCGTCGATGACGCGGGCGGCGCCGTGTCGATGACCACCACCATCGAGTCGGCGTTCGGCTCCCACATCATGGTTCAGGGGTTCATGCTCAACAACGAGATGACCGACTTCTCGTTCATTCCCGAGGAGAACGGGCAGAAGGTCGCCAACCGCGTCGAGCCCGGCAAACGCCCGCGCTCATCCATGGCCCCGACCCTGATCTTCGACCGCCAGAGCGGCGAGTTCCTTGCCACTGTCGGCTCCCCCGGTGGTTCGCAAATCATCGAGTACGTCGCCAAATCCACCATCGGCCTGCTCGACTGGAACCTCGACGCGCAAGCCGCCATCAACCTGCCCAACTTCGGCAGCCGCAACGGCCCGACCGAACTGGAACAGGGACAGTTCAGCCCCGCGCTGATTCAGGCACTGAAAGACAAAGGCCATAGCGTGAGCGAAATCGACATGACCAGCGGCACCCAGGCGATTGTCCGGGTCAAGGACGCCCAGGGGAAAGCATCGCTGACGGGAGGTGCCGACCCGCGGCGTGAGGGACAGGCGTTGGGGGATTGAGTCGCAGGCGGAACGAGAAAGGGCTTACCGGTGGGTAGGCCCTTTTGTTTACGAACAAGCGAAAATCAGCAACGCACTTACCGACTGATCTTCAACCCCTGCCGAATCTGATGCTTTTCCTGCGCCAGCTCGATCAGTCGCGTCACCAGTTCGCTGTAGGTCATGCCGGTGGCCTGCCACAGTTTCGGGTACATGCTGATGCGGGTGAAGCCGGGCAGCGAGTTGATTTCGTTGATCAGCACTTCGCCGTTGTCGGTCAGGAACACATCGACGCGGGCCAGGCCGGAGCAGCCCAGTACCTGGAACGCTTCGACGGCCAGGGCGCGAATCCGCTCGCTGGCCTCGACGCTGATATTGGCCGGCACCACCACTTCAGCTGCCTTGTCGTCGATGTATTTGCTGTCGTAGGAATAGAACCCGCTGTGCACCACGATCTCGCCGCAGCCACTGGCGACGGCCTCTTCATTGCCGAGCACTGCGCATTCAATCTCGCGGCCGCTGACGGCAGACTCGATCAACACCTTGGTGTCGAAACTTAACGCCAGCTCCACCGCAGCGGTGTACTCGACCTCATCGGTGACCTTGCTCACGCCCACGGAGGAGCCCTGATTCGCCGGTTTGACGAACAGCGGCAAGCCCAGCTTGCCCTGCACCTCGGCAAACCCGGTGCGGGCCGCCGTGGCGCGGGTCAACGTCACGAACGGCGTCACGGCCAGGCCGGCATCGCGCAGCAGGCGCTTGCTGACGTCCTTGTCCATGCACACGGCCGAGCCCAGTACATCGGAGCCGACAAACGGCAAGTCGGCCATACGCAGCAGGCCTTGCAGGCAGCCATCTTCGCCGAGGGTGCCGTGGACAATCGGGAAGATCACATCGACGTGGCCGAGCATTTCCTGACTGGTTGTTTCCACCAGTTGCTGGCTGGCCTTACCCGGCACCACGGCCAATTCGCGGTTGGACTGGTTGAGGGCGATCAGCGTCGGATTTTCCTGATTCAGCAAAAAATTCGAAGGATCGTTGAGGTGCCAGTGGCCTTGTTTGTCGATGCCGATCAGCACCGGCTCGAAGCGAGAGCGATCCAGCGCATCGACGATGTTTTTCGCCGATTGCAGCGATACCTCATGCTCAGCCGAACGGCCCCCGAAAATGATCCCCACGCGCAGCTTGCTCATGAACTGGCCTCATCTGACGAATAGAAAAAACGACCTGCAGAGAATGCGTCACACAGTGCAGTATTTGCCCTTGGTTTTCTAGCGCACCTGTCGCCTTGCGATCAGCAGACAGGGCGTCGCTGATTGGGTTACCGTGCTGCACATCGAGCTCAAGACAATCATCACCATGGCCAAGTACCCGCCTCGCAATGACTGGTTCCATCGCGCGCCCGATGTCGGCGGGCTACAGCGTTTCGAGGCGTTTTTTGCCGGCCATGGCTACGATCTTCACCGCCACGATACCTATGCCATCGGCCACACCCTGGCCGGGGTGCAGAGTTTTCAGTATCGCGGTGGCTGGCGGCACAGCCAGCCTGGCGCAACGATCGTGTTGCACCCGGACGAAGCCCACGATGGCGAGGCCGGCACCGAGTCCGGTTTCCAGTACCGGATGATGTACATCGAACCGGCGCTGATCCAGCAGATGCTCGGCGGCCGACCGCTGCCGTTCATCAAGACCGGACTGTCGAACGACCCCCGCCTGTTTACCGCCACGGGAGCGTTGCTGCGCAGCCTTGATTGCCCGCTCGATCCACTGGAAGAACAGGATGCGTTGTTCGATCTGGCGCAGGCCTTGAGCACGGTTTCCGGTGTGCCGGCCAAACGCTCGGGTTTCGATTACGTGGCCGCGAAGCGCGCGCGGGAATACATCCACAGCGCCCTCCATCGCACCGTGACACTCGATGAGCTGGCGCAGCACAGTGGCCGGGATCGCTGGAGCCTGTCCCGGGATTTTCGCCTGTTGTTCGGTACCAGTCCCTATCGCTACCTGACCATGCGACGCCTGGACATGGTCCGCGCGCTGCTGACCCAGGGACAGACACTGGTCAGCGCTGCGCTGATCGCCGGCTTTACCGACCAGAGCCACATGACTCGGCAATTCAGCAAAACCTACGGCTTGTCACCGGCCCGCTGGCTGAGCCTGCAGCGGCGCTGAACCACGCACAATCGTTCAAGAATCGCGCCGGATTGCTGGCTATCGTGGGTTCACAAACAACCGCGAGAGCTGTTCCATGAACACATATGAAAGCCTGAACTTCGCTGAAAAACTCGCCCGGATCGATACGCACTGGTCGCCCCGGGTCATCGCCGAAATGAACGACTACCAGTTCAAGGTGGTGAAGCTGCTGGGGGACTTCATCTGGCACGACCACCTCGATACCGACGAAACCTTCATCGTTCTGGAAGGCCAGTTACGCATCGACTTTCGCGATGGCCATGTGCTGGTCAACGCCGGGGAAACGTATGTGGTGCCCAAAGGCGTCGAGCACAAACCCAGCGCCGCGCTGGAAGTAAAACTCCTGCTGATCGAACCCAAGGGCGTGCTCAATACCGGCCGCGAAGGTGGCGAGCGCACGGCCGAGAATGATGTCTGGATTTGAGCGCTGCCTGCCTCACGCCTGCAGGGTCTTGCCGTCCACCGGGTCACCAATGGTCAGGAAGTGCCCGCCCGCCACGTGGTGCAGGGTGCGCAAGGCATCGTGCCCTTCGAAGTGCCAACGGCCTTCGCTGAACACACGTTCGTCGGCCTGGGCGGCAATCACTTCGGCCAGGAACAGATCGTACTGCTGGTGATTGTTCGGTTCCGGCAACAGGCGGCATTCGAGCCAGGCCACGCAGCCTTCGAGCATCGGCGCATCGACCGCCTGGCCGGCGAACGTCTGCAGTTCATAAGTTTCAAACTTGTCGCGCCCCTGGCCCTGGGTCAATTCCAGACCGGAGGTCGAACCAACGGTTTGCGCAATGTCGGCCTGGGCAGCACAAGGAACGTTCAGCACAAAAGTGCCCGAGGCTTCCAGCAACTGGCGCGTCCAGGTGGACTTGTCCAGCACCACGGCAATTTTCGGCGGTTCGAAATCCAGCGGCATGGCCCAGGCTGCCGCCATGATATTGCGCTGGCCACCGTGGGCTGCGCTGACCAGCACGGTCGGGCCGTGGTTGAGCAGACGATAAGCCTTGGACAAGGGAACCGGACGGCGGTGGGAAACGCTCATGGAAGTCTGCTCCTGGGGGAAAAGTGCCGATTGTAGCGCCCACGTAACCCTGTGGGAGCGGGTCAGTTGGTGAGTTGATTGGCAAACTGCCCCACCGCATCGACCACTTTCTGCGCGCCGTCCTGGATCTCGACAATCACCGTACCCGCTTCCGCCGCCAGCGCCAGGCCCTGTTCGGCCTGGAGCTTGCCGTCGGCCATCAGCGCCACGGCGTTGCGCGCCATGTCCTGGTTCTGCCGCACCACGAGGACAATTTCGTCGGTGGCCTGGCTGGTCCGCGAAGCCAGTTGCCGGACTTCGTCCGCCACCACGGCGAACCCTCGACCCTGTTCACCCGCACGCGCCGCTTCGATGGCCGCGTTGAGCGCCAGCAGGTTGGTCTGCTCGGCGATGCCGCTGATGGTCTTGACGATGGTACCGATCACCAGCGACTGCTCGTTCAAGGCTTCGATGCCATCGCCGGCGGTTTGCATATGCCTGGCCAGGTCACGCATCACGTCCACCGCCTGGGTCACCACGGCGTTGCCGCGCTGGGCGCTTTGGTCGGTTTGCTGCGAGGTGCTGTAGGCAATGTTGGCGGCCTCGGCAACGGCTTGCTCCTGATTGACCTGATCGGTAATCACCGTGGCGAACTTCACCACTTTGTAGAGTTTATTGTTGGCATCGAGCACCGGGTTGTAGGACGCCTCCAGCCAGACCGTACGACCATGGCTGTCGACACGTTTGAAACGGTCGGCGACGTATTCACCCGTGTTCAGGCGACGCCAGAAGCTCTGGTACTCGGCGCTGTTGTACTCCTCTGGCAGACAAAAGGTGCGGTGATGCTTGCCCTTGATCTGCGCCAGGCTGTAACCCATGCCACTGAGAAAGCGGTCGTTGGCGGTCAGCACATTGCCGTTGAGGTCGAACTCGATCACCGCCGTGGAGCGAACCAGTGCGCCAATCAGGTTCTCGTGTTCGCGGGAGGCCTCGATGGTGCGGGTCAGGTCGCTGGAGAAGATCGAAAAATGCCTGATCCGCCCATCTGCCGAGCGCACCGGTTGCAGGATTGACCGCAACCACGCTTCCTGGCCCGTACCGCGCAGCAGGCGCACCGCGCCAGCGAAGTGCTCGCCACGGGTCAGCGCGTTCTTGAAACGCAATTGGAATTCATCGGATTTGACGTGATCCGGGACTAGGTCGTCGATGTGTCGGCCGATCAGGTCAGCACTCTTGTAGTGCATCTCGCCAAGGAAGTTCTGGTTGACCGACTGGACCCGCCCGTCGCTGTCGAGGGTCAGCACCAGCATTTCGCTTTCCAGACTTTCTTTCACTTGCTGGAGGCTGGAGAGTTCTTCACGAAGAGCCGACAGCTCCTGCTTCAAGCGTTTATTGAACATGGGAAAGCACCGATGGACAGGGGTAGAAAGCGACATGCAGCCTAACCATCGGCCTTGGAAACGTTTTCTGAAGCGCGCTTCAGGATTGTCCTACAAAAATAGTTACGATATACCCGATCAATGCGCACCAGCGGCAGGACAGCCGGCGCTTCTCGGCATTCGCGCTCCGAAGAACGCCGCACTGCCCACGCCCACTGCGCCCATCACCGCACTGAACATCACGCAGATCCATGGACTCCACGGCATCAGACCGATCAACAACAGCGGTGTGATGCTTGCCCACGCGGCGTAGGCAATGTTGTAGGTGAACGAGATGCCCGAGACGCGAATCCGCGCCGGGAACAGGCTGACCATCACCGATGGCACCGCGCCGACCACCCCGCAGGCCAGCCCTGCCACGGCGTAGGCCAGGCCGATCCAGTCGCCGTCCACGATCAGGCAGGCATACAGCACGCCGATGCCCAGCGGCAGCAGCAGGCTATAGAGCATCACCGTGCGCCAGGCACCGATGCGGTCGACCAGCAGCCCGGCGAGTACGCAGCCGATGTTCAAAAACACGATACCCAAAGCGCTCAAGGCGAAGGTACGGCTGGCGGTCATGCCAAAGGTTTTCTGCATCATGGTCGGGGTGATGACCACGAACACCACCACGGCCGAGGTCAGCACACAGGTGAGAATCATCGCCGGCAGAATGGCCAGGCGATGCTCGCGCAAGACCGTGCGCAACGGCAGTTCGCCGGCCGCCTCGCGTTGCGCCTGCATGGCCGTGAACACCGGGGTTTCGCTGAGCCAGCGACGCAGCCACACGCCAATCACGCCAAATACGCCACCGAGCAGGAACGGATAACGCCAGGCGTAATCGAGGATTTCCGCCGGGCTGAATGCCTGCGCCAGGAAGGTCGCGGTCAATGCACCGATCAGGTAACCGAAGGTCAGCCCCGCTTGCAGGAAACCCAAGGCATAGCCGCGATGGGCGATGGGCGCGTGTTCGGCGACGAATACCCAGGCACTGGGCACCTCGCCGCCCACCGCCGCGCCCTGGAGGATGCGCAGGGCCAACAGCAGCAATGGTGCGAAATAGCCGATTTGCGCGTAGGTTGGCATGATCCCGATCAGCAGGCAGGGCAATGCCATCATCAGGATGCTCAGGCTGAAGACTTTCTTGCGCCCCAGACGGTCGGCGAAGTGCGCCATCAGGATGCCACCCAACGGTCGCGCCAGGTAACCGGTGACAAAGATCCCGAAGCTTTGCAACAGACGCAGCCACTCGGGCATTTCCGGCGGGAAGAACAACTGACTGAGGGTCAGGGCGAAAAACACGAAGATGATGAAATCGTAGATTTCCAGTGCCCCGCCGAGGGCGGCGAGCCCCAGGGTCTTGTAGTCCGAGCGGCTGAACGGCGCCGGGCGCGAATCGGTGTTAGTCATGAAAAGAACTCTGGCACAGGCAAAAACCAAGGCGCTCATGGTCTACGCAAATGCCCTGGCGGACAACCCGTTAGACCAAAGTCCCATAGCCACGAAACAGCCCCGCAAAAATCCCCGGCTTGAATTAATGTTGGCGTCTGTCCAGACGGGCCGCTGCTGCCCCGAAGACCACAACAAACATAAAAATCCGAGGTACCCTCCGTGGCCGCCAAGATCGAAGATAGCCGCTCCGCCCGCTTTGCCCTGCGCTGCTCAAGTTTTGCCGAACGCTGGTTTCCCGACTCCTGGGTGTTTGCTGCCCTGGCGGTGATTATCGTGGCCCTGGCCACCATCGCGATGGGAGCCAAACCCACCGACGCCGCCATGGCCTTTGGTGATGGCTTCTGGAGCCTGATCCCCTTCACCATGCAGATGGCCTTCGTGGTCATCGGCGGGTATGTGGTCGCCAGTTCGCCGCCAGCGGTGAAACTGATCGATCGCCTGGCGAAAATCCCGAAAAACGGCCGCTCTGCCGTGGCCTGGGTCGCCCTGATCTCCATGGTCGCGTCGCTGCTGAACTGGGGGCTGTCGCTGGTCTTCGGCGGCCTGCTGGTGCGCGCCCTCGCCCGTCGTACCGATCTGAAAATGGACTATCGCGCCGCCGGTGCCGCCGCCTATCTGGGTCTCGGTGCCGTGTGGGCATTGGGCCTGTCGTCGTCCGCGGCACAGTTGCAGGCCAACCCGGCGAGCCTGCCGCCATCGATTCTGTCGATCACCGGGGTGATTCCCTTCACCCAGACGATCTTTCTCTGGCAGTCCGGCGTGATGTTGCTGGCCTTGATCGTCATCTCGCTGATCATTGCCTACGCGACCGCCCCCGGCCCGAATTCGGCGCGTGACGCCAAGGCCTGTGGTGTCGACCCGAGTTTCAACCTGCCGCCGCTGCAACCGCGCACCCGTCCCGGCGAATGGCTGGAATACAGCCCGCTGCTGATGATCCTGCTGGTGCTGCTGGCCGGTGGCTGGCTGTTCCACGAGTTCTCGACCAAACCGGCGATCAGTGCGATTTCCGGGCTGAACACCTACAACTTCCTGTTCATCATGCTCGGCGCCCTGCTGCACTGGCGCCCACGCAGCTTTCTTGACGCAGTGGCCCGTGCGGTGCCGACCACCACCGGTGTGTTGATCCAGTTCCCGCTGTACGGTTCGATCGCGGCACTGATGACCACGGTCAAGGGCACCGATGCGCAGACCCTGGCGCACCACATCTCGACCTTTTTCGTCAGCATTGCCTCCCACGACACCTATGCCCTGCTGATGGGTGTGTACTCGGCGATCCTCGGTTTCTTCATTCCGTCCGGTGGCGGCAAGTGGATCATCGAAGCGCCGTACGTGATGCAGGTGGCCAACGACCTGAACTATCACCTGGGTTGGGCCGTGCAGATCTACAACGCCGCCGAAGCCTTGCCGAACCTGATCAACCCGTTCTACATGCTGCCGCTGCTGGGCGTGCTGGGGTTGAAGGCGCGGGACCTGATCGGCTTTTCCTTCGTGCAGTTGCTGGTGCATACGCCACTGGTGCTAGTGTTGTTATGGGCACTGGGGACGACGCTGGCGTATTTGCCGCCGGTAATACCGTAACCATGAAAAAGGGCCGGTATTGAAATCGGCCCTTTTTGTTCAGCCCCGTGTGTTTCAGTATCTGCTGGTCTTATACGCTGAAAAGGATCTGAGCATGTTCAAACTCGCGGCACTCACCCTCGCAGCACTCACCCTGAGCACTACCGCCCACGCCGATGTCAATTTGAAGCTGGGCACCACCGAACGCGTTACCCGCCTCTTCGCCTACCCCAACAATTGCAACGTGATCTGCTTTCGCAACTGGACGCTAGAGCAGACCGTCGAGCATTACCTGACCCAGAGCGTGCAGCGCGATGGCTACGGCGACGCGAAGGTTCTGGTCAAAACCGACAATGGTCAGCTCCACGCAGAAATCATCGGCGTACCCAACGGCTATGAAAAACCTTTGGCGGCACTGCTCGATGCCGGGGACCTGGCCTATAACGGAGCCAGCAAACTGAATGCCGACGGCAAGTGGGCGTATAGCTGGTACCTGTTCCTGCCGCTGGGCATGGCCCTGGAGCACCGCAAAAGTGTCGAGCTGCTGCACTTCCCGCCCGACTATTCATTGACTCAGGCCCAGGATTACCTGAAATCCGCCACCACGGATCGTTGGGCCACGCTGCTCACTGCCAATGGTATTCCGGCGGAGCAGACGCCAGGTTTTCAGACCATTGTCGACATCGCCCCTATCGCCGCTCCATCCAACGCAGGCAAGGACCTGGAAGGCGTCTACAGCTACTTCAACGACTACCAGACCACCATGGTCAAGAATGTCAGCCTGCACCCCAGCGGTGAAACCTTGCCGATGGTCGCCTTCGGCGCACCGGTGCGTAACTGGATCAAACAACAATACGGCTCGACCGTGAACGTACTGGGCCTGGCGACAATCAGCCCGAGCGACGGCGTAAAAGTACGGGTGCTGGGTTCCAACCACCCGAGCTACATCTGGTACGCCGCCGACCCTGCGAACTATTCCGGCAACGATGCCAAGGCCAAGGCCGATGCGGCGGGCCTGAAAGTCATGGGCCAGGATCTGAGCGCTGCGTGCTGGCAGGCTGTCATGGGCCGCCAACCGGACAGCAATGCTGATGTCGAGCTGAAAACCTGCACTCAAACCTGGCAAGTGGCCGAGAAAGAAAAAACCTGCGGGCTGTTCTACACCTCGATTCGCAACCTGACGCCCGGCCAGGCAGCGGCCAAATGCTCGGCGGCCGCGGTTCAGTTGCAGCTCAAACAGCTCAAGGCGCCAGCGCCAGCCACTGCCCTGCCCGAACCACCGCTGTAAACCGATTGCGGGCAGTCGAACTGTCAGTTATGACAGTAGACCGCTCGCGATATCTGCGAGAGGCTTGGGCCGTACCCACGTGCTGCAGCACTGACAGGATCGTCAGCCGATGGAAGTCGCAGCACCCAGCCGACAAGGATCGTTATGAGAGCTCACGCCTTTCAAGGAAAATACCCACATTCTTCGCAAGGTGTTTACCCCTTTTCGGAGCTGCCCGTTCGCCTGGGATTTCCGTCCCTGGCCGACTTCGAAATCATTGAAAACGCCAACGGCCAGGCCACCGCCATTGCGGTACGGCGTGAATTCCCGCGAATCACTCGTATCTGCCGGGCGTCGGGGCATTTGCTGCCCTATCGTTGCCGCCATACCCGCCAGCTCGCACCGGGTGTGCATGTCTACGACCCGCGCTTCTGCGGACTGTTGCGACACTCCTGCGACCCCAATGTCTATCTGGACATGAGCGAGTTGTGGTTATGGGCGCTGAAGGACATCAGCAAAGGTGACTGGCTGACAATGGACTTCGCCGCCACCGAAGACAAACTGCAACGCCAGTTCGCCTGCCAGTGCGGTTCATATGGTTGCCGCGGCTGGATTACCGGTTATGACGAATCGCCAAACGCCGACGGCCAGGCGTTTCTGCATCACTGGCGTCGGCGAGTTCACGATTGACGGGCTTTATTGCGAATCGATCGGACGCAGGCGGTATTGCGGCGGCAACTGTTCGAAGCCACTGATGGTGGTGTTCAGGCTTTTCCAGCGACCGTCCTTGATACCGTAGATACAACCGTGGATCGACAGGCTCTGCCCGCGGTGCCAGGCATTTTGCACAATGCTGGTATGGGCGACGTTGGCCACTTGCTGAATCACGTTGAGTTCGCAGAGGCGGTCGACCTGTTCCTCTTCGCTGGCCAGTTTGGCGAGTTCTTCGCGCTTCTCGTAGTAGAGATCACGAATCGAACGCAGCCAGCCATCGATCAGGCCGAACTGGCGATCCTGCATCGAGGCGCGCACGCCGCCGCAGCCATAGTGGCCGGTGACGAGGATGTGCTTGACCTTGAGAACATCGACTGCGTACTGGATCACCGACAGGCAGTTAAGGTCGGTGTGCAGCACCACGTTGGCCACATTACGGTGTACGAACAGATCGCCCGGTAGCATGCCGACGATCTCGTTGGCCGGCACCCGGGCATCGGAACAACCGATCCACAGATACTCAGGCGTTTGCTGGCGGGCCAGTTTGGCGAAGAAATCCGGGTCTTCCTTGGTGATCGCGTCAGCCCAACGCTCGTTGTTATCAATCAGGTCTTGTAAGTCGTGCATGCTGTAAGGCCTCAAGAAAGATTGCTGCTTTGACAGACGACCGTCCGTCGGGGTCACGCAAGAACCGCAAGTGTTTTCATTGGAATTCTCGTGTGTCCGGTGAGTCCACCGTAGTAAGGCCCACAGTATGAGGAATTGCCATGACTGATTCACGACGTCCGTACGATGCGGTGCAACCGGAACCCATCGATGATAACGAAGACCGCATGGGTTCGGTGCATGAGCTGGATTTCGACGACGAAGAACCCGGCACCAGAATCGGCGACGAACTGCCGGACGATGAGCGCGAGCAACTGATGCCACGCCGGCGCGTACATCAAGCGGGCCTGACCGGCGCCTCGACCGGCGACCATCAACCTACCGACGATGACTTGAGCCCGGAAACCCTGATCCGTGAAGACGGCGCCCGGGACGCCCATGAAGCGGGCAGTGATAGCCGCGCGGATTGGGACCTGAGCATCGTCGACAAGGACGATATCGGTGGCGGGTATGGCCTGGATGAGGCTGAACTGGCGCGGCGGGATCCGATCGACAGGAAGCGTTGATTGTTGGCGTCTGACAGATTGCTTTCGCGAGCAGGCTCGCTCCCACAGGAGATTTACGTCGTACATTAAAACTGTGGGAGCGAGCTTGCTCGCGATGTTTTTGAAGCCTTAGTCCACCAAAGTACAGGCCATGACCACCGCATCTTCGCGCCCACCCACCGCCGGGTAGTAGTCGCGACGACGACCGATTTCGTTGAAGCCATAACGTTCGTACAGCTTGAACGCCGCGGTATTGCTGTCGCGCACTTCCAGGAAACACTCCCGGGCGTCGGCCTTGTAGGCAATCGACATCAAATGCTCAAGCAACGTCAGCCCCAGGCCACGGCCCTGGTTTTCCGGCTTGACCGTAATGTTCAACAGATGCGCCTCGTCGAGGATGATCTGCACCACACCGTGGCCTACCTGTTGCTGACCTTCGAACATCAGCCAGATCTGATACTTGCCCAGGCCATCGAGGAAAATCCCGCGAGTCCACGGGTGGCTGTAGGCCGCGTATTCGATTTTCAGTACAGCTTCCAGGTCCGCCTCGGTCATCGGGCGAAACGATACAGCGTCACTCATTTGATTCTTTCCAGCGCGCCATCAGCCGACGCATGGCTTGCCAGACATCAGCCTTACGCTGTGGCTCTTCCATTAATAATTCCAGGCCCGGCACCGCCCAGGCCGGGCCCAGTCCTTCGATCTGCAACTCGCGATAGAACGCCCCGGCATCCGCTTCACCGGCAAATCGCACCGCAGGCAAGCCGATCAGCCACAGGCAGGCGCATGGCGTTTCTTCCATCCGCACAGAAAGGAAACCCTGTACGAAGTCCCGCGCCGCTTCCGGTCCCTGATCCATCGTGCCACGCACCAGCAACGGCCAGCGTACCGGCTCACCGACGATCTGCGGGCTGTCCGGCAGACCGGCGGCGCGCAGCATGTCCTTGAGCAGCAGGTAGGCAGGATCGCGGGTCTGGAAGGGTTCGCCTGTGGGTAGCTCCACCAGCAGCAGGCAGCGCCCGGCCCGCAGCAATTGCAAGGCGAAACGCGGGGGCGGCACCACTGGCGCCTTGACCACGACGGGCGCCTCTTCGGCCTCCTCCACCGGTTTGGCACCGGTGCGCGTGCTTGCCAGCGACGGTCGCGGCACCTCGATCTTCGCCCGTTCGGCCGGTTTGACCACCGGTGCTACGGGCGTTTCAGCCACAACCGCCGGCACAACGGGCGCGAGCGCAACCGGCTCAGGCGTCTCCAGCAGCTCGGGCCGCGACGGCGCAGCAAAGGGCAATTCGGTGCGCGGCAGCCAGTTGACCACCTGCATGGCGGCCAGATAAGCGCGACGACGGGACTCGATAAGCAAAGGTCGGCCACTTGTGGATAACTAAAGTGCGCTGATTCTACCGCCGTTCGCTCAAGATCGCCCGCAGTTGATCGATGCACCTTTCCGAAAAGAAGGCGACAGCCCGTCCCGAGAGTGAATCGCATCGTCGCCGATGCAGTACAATCGCGGCTTTTAATCGCCAACCAGCCGGCCATTCCGATGATCGAACCCAAGCGCGTCTTGCGCGCCCTCGCTGAACACTGGGCACTTCTGGAGCCACTGTGCGAGCACTTCGACCAAGGCACACTGAGCCTCAACGAACTGCGCACGCAACTGGCCGCCCAGCAACTCGACAGTACGCCGCAGGACATTACCAGCCTGCTGGATGTGTGGATTCGCCTCGACATTCTGGTTCCCGTGGCCAAAAGCCCGAACCGTTTCGAGCTCAATGCGCAGATTCACGACTTCCTTGCCTATCTGCGCCGTGAACACCGGTTGGGCCTGTGCCTGGAGATCGAAGCCTACCTGCGCCACCTGGAGCGTCTGGCCGGTTATATCCAGGATGCGTTCGATATCCGCGACGGCAATGACCTCGCCCGCCAGTTGCGCCTGCTCGACATGCGCGTGCGTGACGTGCTGAAAAAACTCGATAACGACGAACAGGCACTGGTGGCCGTCGCCGAACGGGCGAAAACCAGCGACCGGCAGATCCCGTTGCGCCAGCGTTACGCTGAAGTGCTGGCGACCTGGGACGAATACGTCGAGCCGATGATTGATCTGGTGAACGCCGACGGCGCCTTCGAACAAGGCGTGCGCAAGGTCGAAACCGTCCTGCTGAAGATGCTCAGCGAACAGCAACGCCTCGGCCACTTGGTCGACGACGACATGCTGCTGCGCACCCACGCGCGCATCCTCGAAATGCAGACCAGCGCCCAGTTGACCCTGCGTCATGCCCGCGAGCTGCTGTTGCCGCTGCGTGAAGAAGCCCGCCGGCACAACGCCGTGACCCGTGGCGCGGCACTGGCCTTGTCGATGATCCGTCGCAAGGGCCTCGACGCGGTGCCACAAGCGGCGATGCCGATGTTCACCCGCCCGCAGAGCACTTTCCTTGGCAGTGCCAGTCAGGTCGAAGCCTACGTTTATGCCCTGGCACGCTTCGAACCGAAACCGGCGCGTTTCCCCAAGGCGCACAAGACCCACAAGGGCGGCGATGCACCACGGGCGCCGCGCACGGTTCGGGAAATGCTCGAACGCTGCGAAGACGCCCTGCCGATGCCGGACCTGATGACCTGGCTGCTGGAGCAGGAGCCGGACGGCGCCACCGACGAATTGCTGTACTGGTTCTCGCGCCTTTCGCGGGAAAAACGCTTCACGCGCGAGCGTCTGGAACGTCGCGAATACCATACCCACGAGCATCAGGTCAGCCTGCGCTCCTTCGCCCTGCTCTCGGTCAGCGATGACGCCGCCGAGGATTCTGCGAGCATCCCACATGCATCTTGATCTTTCCGAACTGTCCCAACTGGCGCCGATCTTTCGCGAGCTGTTCAAGGGTTATCACGTCAGCCGCCGCGATCCGGAGCTGTACGCACAGTTGTCGAACTTCCAGGACCAGTACCGCACGCTGTTCAAGGCCCTGGGCTTTGAACTGGTCTGCGACACCCGCGGCTTCTACTACTTCGTGCCGGACCTCGCGGCAGCGGCGGTGAACAAGACCGCCCAGCGTCTGGCGCTGTTCACCTTCATCCTCGTCGAACACCTGGCCGATCAGGGCCGCGACCCGATCTCCGTGCTCGACGGCGGCAGCCTGGGGCGTGATGAATTGCCGTCGCTGCTGGAGAAATACCGCGACCTGTTCATCCAGGCCGAAGTGCAGACCCAGGAAGAGCTGGAAGAAAAGATCATGCGCCGCATGACCCAGCTCGGTTTCGCCAGCGAGGAGAACGGCGTCTACCGTTTCCTGCCGCCGATGCACCGCTTCCTCGATGTGTGCCTGTCGGTGCAGCAGGACCGCGATCTGGCCGCCAGCTTGCACAGCGTCCTGCCGTTGCCGGTACCGGTGCTGATCGACGAAGACAGCGACGAAAAGCTGTTGCAGACCGATGACCCGCTCGACCTCGCAGAGTTTGAGGACGAAAGCGAAGAAGACGCCCTGGCCCGCGCCATCGCCGAAGAACAGGAGCTCGACGCATGAGCAAGGAACGTTACGGTATCCGCCGCTTTGCCCTTTTGAACACCGCCGGCTACAGCCTTGGCCTGTTCCCGCTGGAAGAGCCGCTGTCGGTATACGGCGCCAACAACCTCGGTAAATCCGCCTCGATCAACGCCTTGCAGTTCCCGATCCTGGCGCGCATGTCGGACATGAGCTTCGGCAAGTACAGCCTGGAACAATCCCGGCGTTTCTACTTCGCCTCGGACACCAGCTACATCCTGGTCGAAGTGAACCTGCCCCACGGCCCTCATGTGATCGGCGTGGTCGGCCGCGGCCCGGGTGGTGGTTTCGGTCACCAGTTCTTTGCCTATGCCGGCAAACTGGACCTGGCCCACTACCAGAAAAACGACACCTGCCTGCGCCAGAAAGAACTGTTCACCAACCTTGAGCGCGAGGGCCTGAAGGCCTACGAGCTCAAGCCGGATGAACTGCGCCGCCTGTTGGTCGGTGGCCACACCTCGATCCCGCTGGACCTGACGCTGATCCCGCTGCGTTCCACCAGCGAGCAAAGCCTGAAGACCTTCCGCGCGCTGTTCATCAACCTGCTGCACATGCGCGAAATCACCGCGGCCAAGCTCAAGCAACTGTTCCTCGATGCCTTCGAGCACAGCCTGCGCTCCGGCAGCGTCGATTACATTGCCGCGTGCGAAGAAGCGTTCCGCGATGTACGACGCATGGAGCAGGACTACAACTCGCTGGTCGCCGCCGGCCCCTTGGTCGAAGCCCTGGCCAACGGCGTGAAGCAACGCGACATCCTGCGCGGCAAACTGCACCGGATTTCGCCATTGCTCGACTCCTTGCTCGGTACCTGGTCGGACTACGCCAGTGCGCGCAAAGAGGAGCTGACCATTCAGGCCGAACACTACCGCAATGAGCAGGATGCCCTGCAAAACGACCAGCGCGGTGGTACTCAGGAACTGATGCGCCTGGAGCGGGAAATCTCCGGCATCCAGCGCTGGCTCGGCGAACTGTCGGTACTCAAGCATCGCTTTGCCCTGGTCGACGACGTCAAGGTGCTGGAACAGCAGCTGCTGGCCGCGAAGGACGCCCACGACGAACTGGCCGGTGCGCTGGCCCAATCGCGCCAGTTCAGCGCCGAAGACCTGGACGAGCGCCTGCGCGACCTGGAAAAACGCCTGAAGTCGGTCAAGCAGCAACTCGATCACGCGGACAACAACAGCTACGCCCGCCTGCGCGAAGAGTTCTCGCAGCAAGACGTCGAACGTTTGATGCGCCTGTTCAACAGTGCACTCTTCAGCCTGCCGCTGGGTGAACACGGCATCACCCTTGACGACGACGGTGAGTGGGTCAAATCCGTGGAGCTGATCCTCGACGGTTTCAAAGGCGAACGCTTCGAAGTGCCGGGCCTGTCCATCGACATCTCGCACATCGAACCACCGGCGTTGCAGGCCCTGGCTGACCGCGCGGCCCTGCGCGACCAGAAAGAACGCCTGGAAAAAGAACTCAAGCAACTGAAAACTCAAGCGGCCGTGGCTGCCGACCGCGCCGCGAGCAAGACCCAGACCGAACTGCTGTACCAGCAAGTGCTGGATGCGCAGAAAGCCCTGGAAGATTTCCGTCGCGCGCAAACCCTGAGCGCCGAAGAAGGCGACAAGCTGGAGCAACTTGCGCAGATGGAAGCCGCGCAGGACGAATTGAAGCGTTCCAGCGATGCCTTCACCGAGCGCGTCCAGCAACTGTCAGCCAAGCTGCAACTGGTCGGCCGGCAGATCGGCGACATGGAAGCCAAGCAACGCACCCTCGACGACGCCCTGCGCCGCCGTCAGTTGCTGCCCGCGGACCTGCCGTTCGGCACACCGTTCATGGACCCGATCGACGATTCCATGGACAACCTGCTGCCGTTGCTCAATGACTATCAGGACAGCTGGCAAGGCCTGCTGCGGGCCGACGGCCAGATCGAAGCGCTGTACGCCCAGGTGCGCCTCAAGGGCGTGGCCAAGTTCGACAGCGAAGACGATATGGAGCGACGCCTGCAACTGTTGATCAACGCCTATGCGCACCGCACCGACGAAGCCCTGACCCTGGGCAAGGCTCGCCGTGCCGCGGTGACGGACATCGCCCGGACCCTGCGCAACATCCGCAGCGACTACGACAGCCTCGAACACCAGCTGGCGCTGTTCAACCGCGAGATCAACAAACGTCAGGTTTCCAACCTGCAAAGCTTCCGCATCGTGCTCGCGCCGAACAAGGAAGCGCTCAAGCACATCGACCAGATCATCCACAGCGCCGGCCAGTATGAGGAAGGCGAAACCCTGTCGGTCTTCGACCTCAGCCAAAGCGCCGAGCAGGACAACAAGAACGAAGAGGCCAAGGAATACCTGGCGCGGCTGGTGGCAGCCAACCACAACCAACTCGGCCTCAAGGACTTGTTCGAACTGGCGTTCGAGATCACCAAGGTCAATGGCCAGCCGGTGATCCACACCGACATCGACGGCGCGGCGTCCAACGGCACCACCATGACCATCAAGGCGCTGACCAACATGTACTTGTTGCTGCACTTGATGGACCGTGACCAGGCCGGCCGCGTGCGCCTGCCGTACTACCTCGACGAGGCGGCGGACATCGATGAGAAGAACCAGGCCGCATTGCTGGAAACCAGCCTGCAGTTGGGCTTCGTGCCGATCCTGGCGAGCGTGAAGCCGCAGGTCTGCGCCAGTGTCGCCATCGACCTGGAAGGCGGCAGCGGCCCTGCCGGCATCTACATCGATGAGGCGGACTGGAAGTACATCCGTCGTCATGACCAGGTGAAGGCGACGATCAACGAACAAGCGGATGAACCGGAGCTGGATGCGGTCTGACGTTTGAATCGAAGGTAATGAAAAAGGCCGCGATCCAATGGATTGCGGCCTTTTTCATTGCCTGCATTTGGCCTTTCAGTGCGCTTGAAGGCCTCTTCGCGAGCAGGCTCGCTCCCACCTTAGATCGGTGTAAACGCAATCCATTGTGGGAGCGAGCCTGCTCGCGAAGACGGCAGCACAAGCACCCTCAGACTATTTACCGAGGGAAATCTTCGGCGCCCAGGTCAGCCATTCCTCTTCGAACTTGTCGAACAGCGCGAACGTCTGCTCCGGTTGCGCCGGGTTGCCCATGCGCTCGCCGTCCGGTGTGGCAAAGGCGACACCGCCCTGAATCATCGTCTCCAGGGATTCAGTACGCACCGTTGCCCCCCTGAACAGGCCGACATCGAAGTCGAACCCGCTGGTGTTCCAGAACCGGGTGCCGCTGCGTACCAAGGGCGCGTACTTCGGCTCGATCAGGATATGGATCAGGACACGATCAGCAGTCTGGCCCAGCTCATAACCCGTCACCTTGCCCACTGTGATTTCGCGATAGGTCACTGGCACGCCGGCTTTGAGCGATCCACGACGAGCGGCGCTCAGCACCAGACTCAATCCCGCCTCCTGTTTCGCCGTTTCCGGCACAGTGGCCAAAGCCACGAAGTTCTTCTGCGGCCCCAGATTCTTCGGTGCCGGTTGCACCTCGATGTATTGCCCGGTCACCAAGGTTTCGAGGTTGGAGGTCTTGATCAACCCCAGCTCAGGCTTGACCACCCAGAACTGACTGCCGACCCGTGCGATGCGCTCCGGCACTTCCGTAATCCGCGCGGTCAGCAGCACCGATTGCAGGTCCTCGCTGAGATCAACGCCTTCCACCTTGCCGACATCCAGCCCCTTGAAACGAATCGGAGTGCCGGTACGCAAGCCATCCGCACGGTCCAGCCTGATCGTGATGACTTCGCCTTTTTTCGTGGCATCGTCATGGCTGGCGAACAAGCGGAAGCGTGGAATGCGCTTCTGCAGTGGCGCCTTGGCTTCCGGGGTTTCAAACGCAATACCGCCGGCCATCAAGCTTTGCAACGATTCACTTTTGACTTGAATCCCACCGGTCAGTCCGCCCGTGAGCGTGATGCCGCTGGCATTCCAGAAGCGAGTCGAGGCATTGACCAGGTCCTCGTATTCCTTCTCGATGTGCACGCCGATGATCAATTGCTTTTTGGTGCGCGAGAACTGATAGCTCTGTACCGAACCGACCTTGACCTGCTTGTAGAGAACCGGGCTGCCGACTTCCAGCGAACCAAGGTTTTCGGTGAACAACACCAGGTGCAGGCCCGGCGCGCGCAGATCCAGCGGTGGCGCCTTCGGCCGCGCCACGAATTCGCGTTGCGGTGCCGCGCCCTTGTCGCCAGGACGCACAGCGATGTAGTTGCCTTTGACCAGCGCTTCCAGGCCGGTAATACCCGCCAGGGAAATCGACGGTTTGACCACCCAGAATTGCGTACCGCTCACCAGGTAGTCTTCGGCCAACGGGTCCATCGTCAATTCGGCGGTGGCCCCGGACAGATCAGGATCGACCTTCAACGCCTTGAGATTGCCGACCTGAATGCCTTTGTACATCACCGGCGTACGGCCGGCCTGCAAACCTTCGAAGTCGCTGAGCTTGACCTTGACCCGGATACCGGCCGCCGCTGCATCGAAGTCTTCGTAGAGCCTGAACGGCAGGCTCGGATCGGTAGGCGGGCTGTCCTTGCGGTTTTCAGGTGTAGCGAACGCAATACCACCGGCGACGATGCTGGCCAACGACTCGCTGCGCACCTTCACACCCGACAGGTTGGCATCGATGCTGATGCCGCTGGCATTCCAGAAGCGCGTGTGTTTGCGCACCAGTTTGGCGTAGGTCGGTTCGATGAAAACCTTTAGTTCAACGGTGCTCTGATCTTCCGAGAGCACGTAGCTCTTGATCTGGCCGACCTTGATCTGTTTGTAGAACACCGGGCTGCCGCGGTTCAACGAACCCAGGCGATCAGCCTTGATGGTCAGGTGCAGACCCGGCTGGGCATCGGAGAGCGGTGGTTCCTGGGCCAGGGCCTTGAACTTGCGAACCGGTTCACCTTCGCCCGGACTGATTGCAACGTAGTTACCCGAAACCAGCGTCTCAAGCCCCGTAATACCGGCCAGCGTCACGCTCGGCTTGACCAGCCAGAAACGCGTGCTGGTTCGCAGGTATTGCTCTACGTCCTTGTTCATTTCGATGCTGGCAATAACACCTTTGGAACTGCCCTCGTCATCGAGCTTGAGGTTTTTGACCTTGCCGACCGACATCCCCTTGTAGACGACTTCCGTCTTGTTGGCCTGAATGCCTTCGCCACTTTCAAAGCGCACCTGAATCTCGATGCCATTCTCGTTGTAAGCACGCCAGCCAAGCCAGCCGCCGATGATCAAGGCGATCAGGGGCAACACCCAAATGGCGGACCAGTTGGAGGCCGGTCGGGTTTTCGCTACGGGCAAATCAGTCATGGTCGTCGTCCGACTCCGTGTTATCCCAAATCAGTCGGGGATCGAAAGTTACGGCGGCAAGCATCGTCAGAATCACCACAGTGGCGAAAGCGATGGCGCCAAGATTGGCTTCAATGCTGGCAAGCCGTCCAAAATTGACGACCGCCACCAGGATGGCGATCACAAAGATATCGAGCATCGACCAGCGGCCGATGAACTCGATGAAGCGGTACATCCAGATACGCTGGCGAGCCGAAAGGGGTTGACGACGCTGCACGGAAAACAGCAGCAAGCCGATGCCGACCAGCTTGAATGTGGGCACTATGATACTGGCGATAAACACCACGGCCGCAATGGGGAACATTCCGTAGTGAATCAACTCGATCACACCGGCCATGATCGTGCTGGGCGCACCTTTGCCCAAGGAGTTCACGGTCATGATCGGCAACAAATTGGCCGGTATGTAGAGAATGGCGGCAGTAATCAGCAATGCCCAGGTCCGTACCAGGCTGTTCGGGCTGCGGGCATGCACCAGCGCTCCGCAACGCGTACAGACTTGCTCATCGGTATCTGCTTCCTGCCTGTTCAACTCATGACATTCAGCGCAAATCAGAATGCCTGCATCAATCGCCCGCATGAGCATCCTCTCCCGATAACGCTTGCCAGATCTGGTGAGGCGACATCACGACTTCCAGCCAGACTTGAATCAGCAGCAAGCCGATGAAGCACGCCAGGCCCAGACCTACGGTAATTGCTGCCATATCTGCCAGCTTGACGATCGCTACGAGTACGCCCATGAAGTAAACCTCGAGCATCCCCCATTCGCGTATATGGTGATAAATGCGATAGAGCAACAAGCCGTAGCTGCGTCCGACATCAAAACGGATGCTCAACAATACGGCCAGTTGGCACAGTAGCTTGAGCAGCGGAATCCCCATGCTGCACAGGAACACAATCACTGAAACGCTTTGCATGCCTGTGTCAAAAAGCGCGACAACACCGCTCCAGACCGTGTCTTGCGAAGATTGCCCGAGCAGATTGAGTTGCATGATGGGTAAAAAGTTCGCCGGAATAAACAACAACAGGGCGGCGATGACCAGGGCAAGGCTGCGCTGTACGACGTTGTAGCGGTGGGCATAAAGCTCGTAGCCACAGCGCGGGCACAGGGCTTTTTCACCATGGGCGAGTTCTGGCTTACGCATGAGCAGGTCACACTCATGACAGGCAACCAGATTGTCTAGCGGTAATTCTGACAGCCCTTGGGCGTCAACCGGATCCGGCATAAAGGCTCTGAGTCTGAAAAAGTTGGCCCTATTCTAGTGCCATGAACTGAAAATAACTGTGCAAAATGTGCAACGGCCAGCCCTGTTTTTCACGCACAAAAACAAAACCCCTACCTGCATACGCAGATAGGGGTTTCGGAATTTAATCTTGACGATGACCTACTCTCACATGGGGAAACCCCACACTACCATCGGCGATGCATCGTTTCACTGCTGAGTTCGGGATGGGATCAGGTGGTTCCAACGCTCTATGGTCGTCAAGAAATTCGGGTACCGAGTCGTGGCCGGCTGGCCGCGCTTCAGCAAATTGGGTATGTGATGGAAATCGGTGTTTTGTGAGCGTCGAACTTTCGGTTCTTGCGTCTTCACACACCGCAATCTGGCCTTTCGACGCAAATTGCTTGGGTGTTATATGGTCAAGCCTCACGGGCAATTAGTATTGGTTAGCTCAACGCCTCACAGCGCTTACACACCCAACCTATCAACGTCGTAGTCTTCGACGGCCCTTCAGGGAACTCAAGGTTCCAGTGAGATCTCATCTTGAGGCAAGTTTCCCGCTTAGATGCTTTCAGCGGTTATCTTTTCCGAACATAGCTACCCGGCAATGCCACTGGCGTGACAACCGGAACACCAGAGGTTCGTCCACTCCGGTCCTCTCGTACTAGGAGCAGCCCCTCTCAAATCTCAAACGTCCACGGCAGATAGGGACCGAACTGTCTCACGACGTTCTAAACCCAGCTCGCGTACCACTTTAAATGGCGAACAGCCATACCCTTGGGACCGGCTTCAGCCCCAGGATGTGATGAGCCGACATCGAGGTGCCAAACACCGCCGTCGATATGAACTCTTGGGCGGTATCAGCCTGTTATCCCCGGAGTACCTTTTATCCGTTGAGCGATGGCCCTTCCATACAGAACCACCGGATCACTAAGACCTACTTTCGTACCTGCTCGACGTGTCTGTCTCGCAGTCAAGCGCGCTTTTGCCTTTATACTCTACGACCGATTTCCGACCGGTCTGAGCGCACCTTCGTACTCCTCCGTTACTCTTTAGGAGGAGACCGCCCCAGTCAAACTACCCACCATACACTGTCCTCGATCCGGATAACGGACCTGAGTTAGAACCTCAAAGTTGCCAGGGTGGTATTTCAAGGATGGCTCCACGCGAACTGGCGTCCACGCTTCAAAGCCTCCCACCTATCCTACACAAGCAAATTCAAAGTCCAGTGCAAAGCTATAGTAAAGGTTCACGGGGTCTTTCCGTCTAGCCGCGGATACACTGCATCTTCACAGCGATTTCAATTTCACTGAGTCTCGGGTGGAGACAGCGCCGCCATCGTTACGCCATTCGTGCAGGTCGGAACTTACCCGACAAGGAATTTCGCTACCTTAGGACCGTTATAGTTACGGCCGCCGTTTACCGGGGCTTCGATCAAGAGCTTCGCGTTAGCTAACCCCATCAATTAACCTTCCGGCACCGGGCAGGCGTCACACCCTATACGTCCACTTTCGTGTTTGCAGAGTGCTGTGTTTTTAATAAACAGTCGCAGCGGCCTGGTATCTTCGACCGGCGTGGGCTTACGCAGTAAATGCTTCACCCTCACCGGCGCACCTTCTCCCGAAGTTACGGTGCCATTTTGCCTAGTTCCTTCACCCGAGTTCTCTCAAGCGCCTTGGTATTCTCTACCCAACCACCTGTGTCGGTTTGGGGTACGGTTCCTGGTTATCTGAAGCTTAGAAGCTTTTCTTGGAAGCATGGCATCAACCACTTCGTCACCCAAAGGGTAACTCGTCATCAGCTCTCGGCCTTAAGATCCCGGATTTACCTAAGATCTCAGCCTACCACCTTAAACTTGGACAACCAACGCCAAGCTGGCCTAGCCTTCTCCGTCCCTCCATCGCAATAACCAGAAGTACAGGAATATTAACCTGTTTTCCATCGACTACGCTTTTCAGCCTCGCCTTAGGGACCGACTAACCCTGCGTCGATTAACGTTGCGCAGGAAACCTTGGTCTTTCGGCGTGGGTGTTTTTCACACCCATTGTCGTTACTCATGTCAGCATTCGCACTTCTGATACCTCCAGCAAGCTTCTCAACTCACCTTCACAGG
>NZ_CP168500.1:5542500-6566193 GCF_059491265.1 Pseudomonas sp. Pseusp9
CAGTCCAGGTGGTCGCCTTCGCCACTGGTGTTCCTTCCTATATCTACGCATTTCACCGCTACACAGGAAATTCCACCACCCTCTACCATACTCTAGCTTGTCAGTTTTGAATGCAGTTCCCAGGTTGAGCCCGGGGCTTTCACATCCAACTTAACAAACCACCTACGCGCGCTTTACGCCCAGTAATTCCGATTAACGCTTGCACCCTCTGTATTACCGCGGCTGCTGGCACAGAGTTAGCCGGTGCTTATTCTGTCGGTAACGTCAAAACACTAACGTATTAGGTTAATGCCCTTCCTCCCAACTTAAAGTGCTTTACAATCCGAAGACCTTCTTCACACACGCGGCATGGCTGGATCAGGCTTTCGCCCATTGTCCAATATTCCCCACTGCTGCCTCCCGTAGGAGTCTGGACCGTGTCTCAGTTCCAGTGTGACTGATCATCCTCTCAGACCAGTTACGGATCGTCGCCTTGGTGAGCCATTACCTCACCAACTAGCTAATCCGACCTAGGCTCATCTGATAGCGCAAGGCCCGAAGGTCCCCTGCTTTCTCCCGTAGGACGTATGCGGTATTAGCGTCCCTTTCGAGACGTTGTCCCCCACTACCAGGCAGATTCCTAGGCATTACTCACCCGTCCGCCGCTGAATCAGGGAGCAAGCTCCCGTCATCCGCTCGACTTGCATGTGTTAGGCCTGCCGCCAGCGTTCAATCTGAGCCATGATCAAACTCTTCAGTTCAAACATCTTTGGGTTTTGAGAAAACCCTAAACTTGGCTCAGCAATCGTTGGTTACATCTTTGATTTCTCGCGGAGTAACTTGTGATGCTGATAATCTGTTGACTAGCAGTCTGACTCCACAAGCACCCACACGAATTGCTTGATTCAGTTGTTAAAGAGCGATTGGTTAAGAGCTTTCGTCTCAACCGAGGCGCGCATTCTACAGCAGCCTCATTTGCTGTCAAGTGATTTTTTTCAGAAGTTTTCAAGGAATCCTTAACAACTTCAACCACTTGCGCTTCAGATCTCTCGTCAGCGGGAGGCGAATTCTACAGCGTTACACGCTGCTGTCAACACCTCTTTTTCAACTTCCTTTTGGCTTCGATGACCTGAAGCAACTTGCTGCCGAAACCTTCATAACTCATTGTTTTACAAGGAGTTTTCCGTTTCGACTGCGCCGGAAGTGGGGCGAATTATAGGCTTCCAGAATCTGCCGTCAACCACTATTTACGCCTTTTTGGCAGAAGAGCCCTTTTTAGCCATTAACCGCGGGATTCGACGAGCCAAAGGCGGTAGCCGCAGCACTAAAAGCAATGCACCTATAGAGGCATAGATCGCCCACTCCTTCAGGTCGGCGCGCACAATCCAGAGCATGTGCAGCAATCCAAGCCCGAGAATCACATAAGCCAGGCGATGCAACTGCTTCCAGCGGGCACCCAATCGCCGCTGACTGTAGCGATTGGAAGTCACCGCCAATGCCAGTAAACCAAGAAAGCCCAGCGCCCCGACAATGATGTAAGGCCGCTTGCGCAACTCGACACCCAGCTGCGACCAGTCAAAACCAAGAATGAATGCGCAGTAACTACTGAGGTGGAGCAATGCATAGGCAAAACACCACAACCCCAACTGACGCCGCACGGCGTTCCACCCCGCCCAACCGGTGAGCTTCTGCAATGGCGCCATGCTCAAGGTTACAAGCAGCAGCACAAGCGCCCCCAAACCCAATCGATCGACCAGCACCTTGCCCGGATCTGGCCCGAGGACATCCTCCCAGGCCTGGTACAACCACAGCAGCGGCCACACCAATGCCACGATAAAGACGCCGATACGCCAAAGCGGATAGCGCATCAGTAATTCGCCCTCAGGTCGAGCCCCGTATATAGAGAGGCGACTTCCTCTGCATAGCCGTTGAACATTTGTGTGTCGCGCACATTGGGCTTGAACAAGCCACTGGGCAGGCGGCGTTCACGAGCCTGAGTCCAGCGAGGATGATCAACCGTGGGATTCACGTTCGCATAAAAGCCATATTCATCAGGCGCAATGCCCTGCCAGGTGGTTTTCGGCGGCTCGCTGACCAGACTGATGCGCACGATGGACTTGATGCTCTTGAAACCATATTTCCAGGGCACCACCAGACGCAGCGGCGCACCGTTTTGATTAGGCAGCTCACGCCCGTACATGCCTACTGCCAGAATCGCCAACGGATTCATCGCCTCATCAAGACGCAGCCCCTCTATATATGGCCAGTCGATCAAGGCAAAACCGGAACGCTGACCCGGCATACTCTTGGGATCCTGCAGGGTTTCGAAGCGAATGAATCTGGCTTTCGAGGTCGGCTCGACCTCCTTGAGCAAAGCCGAGAGCGGAAAACCGATCCAGGGAATGACCATCGACCAGGCCTCCACGCAACGCAGTCGGTAGATTCGCTCCTCCAACTGATACGGCTTCATGAAGTCTTCCAGCGCATAACGCCCAGGTTTGCCCACCTCCCCATCCACCACCACCGACCACGGCTGCGTCTTCAGCGCGCCGGCATTGGTGGCCGGATCACCTTTGTCGGTGCCGAACTCGTAGAAGTTGTTGTAATGGGTCGCATCCTTGAACGGCGTGATCGCCTCATCCTTGACATTGACCGCGCCCCACTGAGTAGCCGGAAGCTTTTCGCTGAACCAGGAAGGCGCCTTGCCGGATTCAACATCCGGGTAGCGTGCAGCATCACCAGCGTTGGCCCATTGCGGCAGGCTGCCCAAAGCGAGACCGGCAACCGTGGCACCGAGCACCTTGCGTCGAGACAGATAGAGGGATTCAGGCGTGACGTCCGACTCATGGCAGTCGGACGCTTTTGAGACTTTGATCAGCATGGTTACTCCGCAGCTTTGGAGGACAGATGCACCCATAGACTGCGGAGTATGAGGGAAGTTACGCGCTCTTGTTACGGCGAAGACGTAACAGGTATTGAACCGGACCGGAGGCTGCGTAGGCGAGAAACACCAGCAGCAGGATGCGCGGCGGGTCACTGAACACCACTGCGAACACCAGCACCACAGCGAGAATCGCCACGAATGGCACCCGCCCCTTCAGGTCCAGCTCCTTGAAGCTGTTGTACTTGATGTTGCTGACCATCAGCATGCCGGCCGCTGCAACCATCAGCGCAACCAGGAATGACATCTTGGAGCCCTGGATACCGTAATCGCTGAACGCCCAGACGATGCCCGCAACAACACCCGCCGCCGCCGGACTGGCGAGGCCGATGAAGTAGCGCTTGTCCGCCGTACCGACCTGAGTATTGAAACGCGCGAGACGCAGCGCCGCACCCGCGACATAAATGAAGGCGACCATCCAGCCGACCTTACCCATGTCACCCAGGGCCCAACCGAAGGCCAGCAATGCCGGCGCAACACCAAAGGCGACCATGTCCGACAGCGAGTCGTACTCGGCACCAAAAGCGCTCTGCGTGTTGGTCATGCGCGCAACCCGACCATCAAGGCCGTCGAGTACCATCGCAACGAAAATGGCGATGGCGGCAAACGCAAAGTACTTGCTCGCATTGACCGAGTCGCCGGCGCTCAAGGCAGCCTGGGCGCTCATCGAGTTGATGATGGAATAGAACCCTGCGAACAGGTTCGCAGTGGTGAACAGATTCGGCAGAAGATAGATACCACGATGCCGGACTTTACGACCTTCAGCGTCATGCCCTTCCTCGACATGTTCATCGACGGGCAGCAGGCTTTCGGCGTCAGAAGCCTGGTTTGGCTCTTCGGGGCGTTCGCTCATGGACATTACCTTGCAACGGGGTGGAAAGTCTGGACAGGTGTCTGGGACGACGGTTCGACCGCAAACGATGCAGCTTTATACCAGAACCGGTCTCTCAAACGAAAAAACGCGGCCTAAGCCGCGTTTTTCGTACAAGCGCGTGACTTAGTTTTTGGCTTTGTCGACGATCTTGTTGGCACCGATCCACGGCATCATGGAGCGCAGTTGCTCGCCGATGATTTCGATACCGTGAGCGGCGTTGTTACGACGCTTGGCGGTCATCGAAGGATAGCCGGTAGCGCCTTCGCTGATGAACATCTTGGCGTATTCGCCGTCCTGAATACGTTTCAGGGCGTTGCGCATGGCCTGACGGGATTCGGCGTTGATGACTTCAGGGCCGGTCACGTACTCGCCGTATTCGGCGTTGTTGGAGATCGAGTAGTTCATGTTGGCGATACCGCCTTCGTACATGAGGTCAACGATCAGCTTCAGTTCGTGCAGGCACTCGAAGTAGGCCATTTCCGGCGCGTAGCCAGCTTCAACCAGGGTTTCGAAACCGGCTTTGACCAGTTCAACGGTACCGCCACACAGAACGGCTTGCTCGCCGAACAGGTCGGTTTCGGTCTCGTCCTTGAAGGTGGTTTCGATGATGCCGGTACGACCGCCGCCAACGCCGGCAGCGTAGGACAGAGCGACGTTCTTGGCGTTGCCCGAGGCATCCTGGTAGATAGCGATCAGGTCAGGAATACCGCCGCCCTTCACGAATTCGGAACGCACGGTGTGGCCCGGAGCCTTCGGCGCGATCATGATCACGTCGAGGTCAGCGCGCGGCACAACCTGGTTGTAGTGGATCGCGAAGCCGTGGGAGAAGGCCAGGGTGGCGCCTTTCTTGATGTTCGGCTCGATTTCGTTCTTGTACAGGGAGGACTGGAATTCGTCCGGGGTCAGGATCATGACCAGGTCGGCAGCTGCAACAGCGGAAGCAACGTCGGTCACTTTCAGGCCGTGGGCTTCAGCCTTGGCAACGGTAGCAGAACCTTTACGCAGGCCGACAGTCACGTCAACGCCGGAGTCTTTCAGGTTGCACGCTTGAGCGTGGCCCTGGGAACCGTAACCGATGATGGCAACTTTTTTGCCCTGGATGATCGACAGGTCGCAGTCTTTATCGTAGAAAACTTTCATGAATTTCCCCTATATCAGGCCGTTCAGGCCGTTCGCTAATTTGGTTTAGATGCTGAGTACTTTGTCGCCGCGGGCAATGCCGGTCACGCCACTACGGACGGTTTCCAGAATCGAGGCGGTGCCAATGGACTGAATGAAGCTGTCGAGCTTGTCGCTGGTACCGGTCAGTTGAACGGTATACACGCTGGCGCTGACATCGACGATCTGTCCACGGTAAATATCGGTAGTGCGCTTGATCTCGGCGCGCTGGGCGCCGGTGGCCTTGACCTTGACCAGCATCAGTTCGCGCTCGATGTGAGCACTCTCCGACAGGTCGACCAGTTTTACCACTTCGATCAGCTTGTTCAGGTTCTTGGTGATCTGCTCGATGATCTCATCGTGACCGACAGTGGTCAGCGTCAGACGCGACAGGGTCGGGTCTTCGGTTGGGGCCACGGTCAGGCTTTCGATGTTGTAGTTGCGCTGCGAGAACAGACCAACCACACGAGACAGAGCACCGGGTTCGTTTTCCAGAAGCAAGGAAATAATGTGCCGCATGATTAGGTACGCTCCGTCTTGCTCAGCCACATATCGCGCATGGAGCCGTCTTTGATCTGCATCGGGTAGACGTGCTCGCTGGTATCGACCGAAATATCGATCACCACCAGGCGATCCTTCATGGCGAACGCCTCTTCCATCTTCGACTTCAAGTCTTTCGATTCGGTGATGCGTACGCCGACGTGGCCGTAGGCCTCTGCCAGCTTGACGAAATCAGGCAGCGACTCCATGTAGGAATGCGAGTGACGGCTGCCGTAACTCATGTCCTGCCACTGGCGAACCATCCCCAGCACACCGTTGTTGAGGATGACGATCTTCACCGGCAAACCGTATTGCAGGCAGGTCGACAGCTCCTGGATGTTCATCTGGATACTGCCCTCGCCGGTGACGCATGCAACGTCAGCGTCAGGGAAGCTCAAGGCGATGCCCATGGCTGCCGGCAGACCGAAGCCCATGGTGCCCAGGCCACCGGAGTTGATCCAGCGGTTCGGCTTGTTGAACTTGTAGTACTGCGCAGCGAACATCTGGTGCTGGCCCACGTCGGAGGTCACAAAGGCATCGCCCTTGGTCACTTCGCACAGGGTTTCGATCACGGTTTGTGGCTTGATCTTGCTGCCGTCACCCTTGTCGTACGGGAACAGGTCGCCATCACCACGCCACTCGTCAACCTGCTTCCACCAGCTGGCCACGGACTCCTTGTTCGGGGTCTCGCCGATTTCCTTGAGGATCGCGACCATTTCGGTCAGGACACTCTCAACCGGACCGACGATAGGCACGTCGGCCTTGATGGTCTTGGAGATCGAAGCCGGGTCGATGTCGATGTGAATGATCTTGGCGTTCGGGCAGAACTTCGACGCGCCATTGATGACGCGGTCGTCGAAGCGTGCGCCGACAGCGAGGATCACGTCAGCATGGTGCATCGCCAGGTTGGCGGTGTAGCTGCCGTGCATGCCGAGCATGCCGATGAACTGACGGTCGGTACCAGGGTAGCCACCGAGGCCCATCAGGGTATTGGTCACTGGCAGGTTGAGCATCTTCGCCAGTTCGGTCAGTGGTGCCGAACCACCGCCGAGGATCACGCCGCCGCCCGAGTACAACACAGGACGCTTGGCCGCCAGGAGCATTTCTGCCGCCTTGCGGATTTGACCGGAATGACCGCGAACAGCCGGGCTGTAGGAACGCAGCTTGGCTTTTTTCGGGAAGACGTATTCGAACTTCTCGGCCGGGTTGGTCATGTCTTTCGGAATATCGACAACGACCGGGCCAGGACGACCGGATTGCGCCAGGTAGAACGCCTTCTTCATGACTTCCGGGATTTCCGACGCGTGCTTGATCATGAAGCTGTGCTTCACGATTGGCCGGGAGATACCGATCATGTCGGTTTCCTGGAAAGCATCGGTGCCGACCATGGTGCTCGGTACCTGGCCGGAAATGATCACCATCGGAATGGAGTCCATGTAGGCCGTGGCGATACCGGTGATGGCATTGGTTGCACCGGGACCGGAAGTCACCAGTACCACGCCGGCTTTACCGGTGGCACGGGCGTAGCCGTCAGCCATATGGGTAGCCGCTTGCTCATGACGAACCAGGATGTGGGTCACTTCCGGTTCTTTGAACAGGGCATCGTATACATGAAGAAGAGCACCACCCGGGTACCCGTAGATATATTTGACGCCTTCGTCGCGCAAAAAGCGGACGAGCATCTCACCGCCAGATAAAAGCTCCACGTTGCTCACCTCTAAAACGCCAGAATACCGCCCACGAAAAATGGGACGGGTCTTAATAGGTTTACTTCTCAGCAGAGCATGAGCGACGGTGGTCGCCGACTACGTCAGCACTGACTGAGCAAGTATTGGGATCGTCCCAAGTGTTGCGGGCCTTTCCCACCCAGCGCGAGGTAACGCGTTGCGGGTGTAACAGGTCGACGCGGATATGCGCCTCATGATCTGCTGAGAGGGTCTGCTTCTGGCAGTCCCTGTACAGCGGACTTTGGATTCTTCTGTTTCGCCCTTCGCAAGTCAAGTCGTCTATGAGCTTTATTCTAGTAAGCACATGAGAACGCAAGAAAAAACCTGTAAATCCGCTGTGTGTTAGCTCCAATTGCGCAAGTTTTGGCAAAAAATTGGCACGCGCATGCACTTAGGCTGCAATGGCCGACAAAATAGAGAGAGATTGTGGACAACTGCCAGCGGACGCTGGCAGCTTCTGGCTCAGCGAGACGCGGTGATCAGTTGATCAAACTGTTTGAGCAATGCCTGCAACTGCCGATCCTTGCCCTGGACATTGCGTCCGGCAAAGACCATTTCGGCCATTTCCTGAATGCCTGAAGCATTGGGTAGCGGCAAATTCTGCTCGAGGATCATCTTCATGCGCGGCAGGAAGATCCATTGCAGCCATTGCTCGAAATCCAGTGTATCGACCGAAAACGGCTCGACGCTGGAAAGCGCTTCAGCAGATGGCGAGACCTCATCCCACCATCCTTGCACGCGCAATTCGCGCTCGATCAACAACAGTTGATCGGCGATTTTCACAAAGCGCGCATCCATCACAGCGTTACCTTGGCCTTCTGACGAGCCAATGCCGCGCCCTGGGAGTCACCCTGTTTTTCTCGTGCCTGGCCAATCAGCCCCCACAGGTTGGCCTGAAGGGCTGGACGGCCGCTGGCAAAGGTCAGCCCACGGCGAGCGAACTGCTCGGCCTGGGCAGCATCGCCTTGAGCCATCCGCACCTGCGCCAGACGGTAAAGCACCTGCGGCTCACGCGGAGCAACCCGCTGCGCGCGCTCAAGACTGGAGGAAGCGCCATTGAGATCACCGTTCGCCTGCTGCTGTTGAGCGGTGGTCAGCAAAGCCAATACCGGGCCGTCGAGTTGCTCGTCGGCAGACAGCCCGCCCGAACTGGCCGACGGAATCCCGCTTGGAGACGACGGCATGCTGTAGCTGCCCTGATTGATCGGCGCCGACTGGATCGGCGACGTGTCAATCGGCCCTGGCGTGATCGGCCCTGGAGTAATAGGCGTGGTGCTGATCGGCGTTGAAGTCGTTGCAGCACCTGGCACCATCACCACGACGCCGCTGTCACCTTGCGGAATCGCCTGGGCCCGCGACTGACCTTGTACAGGGCGCTTGACGGTTGTCTGGCGGAAGCCGCCATTGGCCGAGATACGCTCACTGTTGGACACGGCAGTCCCGGAATCCTCAACCGGAATCGAACCACGTTGTACGGTGGAGCAACCGCTGAGCAAAGCTACGGCGGCAACCGCTGGAATCAACCACTTGTTCACTTGAAACCCTCTTTGCTTAATTCATCCAGCCCTTGACCCAATCCATTACCGTCTCGGCAGGGTTTTCACCACCGCAGACGGCACCTGGAGGCGGTTCGCTGCCGCGAATATACGGCATCTGCACCGCGCCTGGGCAACCGGCGTCAGAACCTTGTCCGGTTCGCGAATCAACCCAGGCCTGTACGATATTGTCCGGCTGCGGCATGTCCAAGGGAAGTGGGTCAGCCTTGCGCATGAAGCTGGTCCAGACCTGCAAGGCCCCGGTGGCGCCAGTGAAAGGCGTCTTGCCGTTGTCGTCGCGACCCAGCCAGACCACTGCCAGCAAGTCCTGGCTGAAACCGGCAAACCAACTGTCCCGCGAGTCGTTACTGGTACCGGTTTTACCCGCCAGGGTCAGAGTCCTTGGCAACACGTTATAAACCGAGCTGCCGGTACCTTCACGCATCACGCGCTGCATGGCGCTCTGGATCAGGTAAATGGAGGCCGGATCAAAACGCTGCTGGATCTGGAACGGATAACGCTTGAGCGGCTCACCCTCGGCAGTCAGCACGCTACGAATCCCGCGCATTGGCGTATTGAAGCCGCCGTTGGCGAGGGTCTGATACATGGTCGCCACTTCGATGGGCGTCATGCCGCCAGCGCCGAGCAACATCGACGGGAAGGCCGGGAACTCACGAGTCACCCCCAGGCGCGCCAGCGTCTTCAAGACGTTCGGTACGCCGACCGCCAGACCGAGACGCGCGGTCGACAGGTTGTAGGAATGCGCCAGGCCTTGATAAAGGAAGACGGTACCGTGAGAACGACGATCGTAGTTCTGCGGCTTCCAGACCTGGCCGTCGGCGCCCTTGACCGAGAAGGATTCGTCCGACAACCAACTGGTCAACGTGTACTGGCTAGGTTTCTCCAGCGCAGTCAGATAAACCGCCGGCTTGATCAGCGAGCCGATCGGCCGTACCGCATCAAGCGCCCGGTTGAACCCGGCAAAGCTGGCCTGGCGACTGCCGATCATGGCCTGTACTTCGCCGGTCTCCGGGTTGGTCACAACCATTGCCGCTTCGACGTCATCGGAACCCTTGCGCCCGGCCAGGCGCTTGAAGGTGTCGTTGACCGACGCCTCGGCCTTCATCTGCAGGATCGGGTCGAAACTGGTGAAGATCCGCAGGCCTTCTTCGGTCAAGTCTTCGTCGCGATAATCTTCGCGCAACTGGCGCTTGACCAGATCGAGGAAGCCGGGGAACGAACTGTCCGCGAGACTGCCGCGCTTGGTCACGCCCAGCGGCATTTTCTTCGCTGCCTCAACCTGCTCGGCAGTCGCGACGCCCTGCTCTTGCAGGACATCGAGCACCAGGTTGCGCCGCTCAAGGGCACGCTCCGGATAACGACGCGGGTTATAGGAAGAAGGCCCTTTGACCATACCCACCAGCAGTGCGACTTGATGCAGCTTGAGTTCGGCCAGTGGCTGGCTGAAGAAGAACTGACTGGCCAGACCGAAACCGTGCACCGCGCGCTGACCGTCCTGCCCGATAAACACCTCGTTGAGATAAGCCTCGAGGATTTCGCGCTTGTCGTAATGCAGTTCAAGCAGCAGCGCCATCATCGCTTCGGTGAGCTTGCGGCTCAGGCTGCGCTCGTTGGTCAGGTAGAAGTTTTTGACCAGCTGCTGAGTCAGCGTACTGCCGCCCTGACGCATGCGGCCGGCCGCACCGTTGACCCAGATTGCACGGGCGATCGACTTCGGCGAAACACCAAAGTGATGATAAAAATCGCGGTCCTCGACAGCCACCAGCGTTTCAAGCAAGTACGGCGGCACCTGATCGATCTTGATCAGAATCCGGTCTTCGAGGTTTTTCGGGTACAGACCGCCGATCAGCAGCGGCTCCAGGCGCACCACGGAAAGTTTCGAGTCCTTTGCTCCCGACAGTTCGGCCACGTAATCGCCAGAGAAACGCACGCGCACCGGCTGCGCTTGCTCCATGCCTTCATAGAACTGGAAGCCACGGGTGTTCAGGTCAACGGTATTTCCGTTGACCGACGCCGCACCCGGACCGTTAGCCACGCTTTCACGGCGATAGCCCAGGGCATCGAGCTCGGTGAGGAAATCGTCCCTGCTCAGCTTTTGTCCGACGAAAAGCTCGAGCGGGCGCGCGTAAACCTTGGCCGGAATGGTCCAGCGCTTGCCGGAGAACTTCTCCTGGACGATCGCATCAAGGTAAACGGCGAATCCGGCCAGCACTACCAGGCCGACCAGACTGAGTTTAATGGCCCAGCCGAGCCACGGGCGCAGGCCCCTGGAGGGTGGTTTTTTTGGGGTACGGGGAGTTCGAGTACGAGTCATGGCGGCGGATTATACGCACTTTATTCATACCCGACAGGAGCGCTCCGAGGTTTGCGCCAAGCGGACTTACGGCCATAATGGCGGCCTTGATTTTCCAGACTCTGAAGGATCGCCTGTGAGCCAGTCCCTGATCGCTGCCCTGCAAAACCCTGCCCTCTACCCGCATCCTGTAGACGGATTCCAGGTCATCGAAACCCATATCTCCTGGGTCGTTCTCACAGGCCCCTTCGCCTATAAAGTGAAGAAGCCGGTCAATTTCGGATTTCTCGACTTCACCAGCCTCGAAGCTCGCGAACACTTTTGCACCGAAGAACTGCGCCTGAACCAGCGCCTGACTGACGATTTGTACCTCGAAGTGCTGCCCGTCACCGGCAGCGCCGAGGCCCCGCAACTGGGCGGCGAAGGCCCGGCCATCGAATATGTACTGAAGATGCGCCAGTTCCCGCAAAACGGATTGTTGAGCACCCTTCAGGCCAATGGCGAACTGACCACCGCACACATCGACGAGATGGCCGAACAAATTGCCCGCTTCCACCTCAGCGCACCGAAAGTGCCAGCCGAGCATGAAGCTGGCACCCCGGACAGCGTCATGGCGCCGGTGCGGCAGAACTTCGAACAGATCCGTCCGTTCCTCAGCGACAAAACCGACCTGCTGCAACTCGACGCCCTGCAAGCCTGGGCCGAAAGCAGCTTCGAGCGCCTCAAACCACTGTTCGCCCAGCGCAAGGCCGACGGCTTCATTCGTGAATGCCACGGTGATATCCACCTGGGCAACGCGACCGTGATCGATGGCAAGGTCGTAATCTTCGACTGCATCGAATTCAATGAACCGTTTCGCTTTACCGACGTTTATGCCGACACCGGTTTCCTGGCGATGGACCTGGAAGACCGCGGCCTGAAGTGCCTGGCGCGTCGCTTCATCAGCCAGTACCTGGAACTGACCGGTGACTATCGTGGCCTCGAACTGCTGAATTTCTACAAAGCCTACCGCGCACTGGTTCGCGCCAAGGTTGCCCTGTTCAGCATGCCGGCCGACGCCACTGCCGTGCAACGCGCCACAACCCTGCGCCAATACCGCAACTACGCCAACCTGGCGGAAAGCTACAGCACCATTCCTTCGCGCTTCATGGCCATTACCCACGGCGTTTCCGCCGTCGGCAAGAGCCATGTCGCCATGCGCCTGGTCGAAGCCCTGGGCGCGATCCGCCTGCGCTCCGATGTCGAGCGCAAGCGACTGTTCGGCGAGCAAACCGTCGAGAATGACGTACAGGCCGGCATCTATAGTGCCGACGCCAGCGCGGCGACCTATACCCGCCTGCACGAAATCGCCGACATCATTTTGCGTGCAGGCTTCCCGGTGGTGGTCGACGCCACTTACCTCAAGCGTGATCAGCGTGACAGCGCCGCGAAGGTGGCCGAGGCCACCGGCGCACCATTCCTGATTCTCGACTGCAATGCGCCACAGGCCGTGATCGAAAGCTGGCTGGCCGTGCGCCAGGCAGACAAGAAAGACCCGTCCGATGCCACCTTGGCTGTTATCGCAGCCCAGCAAGCCAGCCGTGAAGCGCTGACGCCCGCAGAAATCCTCTGCAGCAAGCGTGTCCAGACCAACGAAAGCGGGACTCTCGATACCGTTGTGGCTCAGATTCGCCAGCGCCTGCCAGGCCTGTAGGAAACTATTTCAGTCGTGAGGCCGGCGTTGGCTTCACGACCGAGAAATAGTGGCACTATACTGGCGTCATAAAAACATCAGGTGATATGACATGAGCCAGCCGAAACTTCTCGACACTCCGCTTTATGCCCTGCTGCACAAAGACGACATCAGAGGCTTCAACAGTGAACGCCCCAAGGATGGCCCCATCGACATGGTGGGTGGAGACTTCCGGGGGCTGGACCTGCGCGAGCTGAATGCTGACGGCGTGGATTTCAGCGACGCCTACTTCCGTTCCGCCGACTTGCGCGGCATCGATTTTCGCAAGGCGAACCTGGAAGGCGCGAGCCTGGCCCACGCGCAAATCTCCGGTGCCTACTTTCCGGTGGAACTCAGTGCCGACGAAATCCTGATGTCAATGAACTTCGGCACGCGATTGCGCTATCGCACCCGCTGATCAACGTCGCTGACTGACACGTCCAGCGCCCCCATTGCGCTGGACTGCGGGGTATATTCACCCGTAATTCCTGATTGTTCCCCGCGCCTTCCTCCCGTGTTCGCAGACTTTTCACACACTGCCAATACTCGCCTCTTAGAAGCATTTGCGTCGAAAACGAGCAAACAATCACGCTTTTCCTGCTGATGGCTACACTCCTCAGAAGATTGCCCACGATCTCCATTCGGCCATCGCAAGGAGGCTTGATGAATGATGAACTGCAACACCTGAAGAATCTTGGCAAGACGTCAGCGCAATGGCTGCATGCCGTGGGCATCCATAGTGCTTCGGACTTGCGTCGCCTCGGGGCGGTGGATGCTTATCGGGCTGTGCGCACGCGCGGCTTTCGGGCGTCCAAGGTGTTGTTGTACGCAATCGAAGGTGCCCTGATGGACGTTCACTGGAATGACATTCCTGCCGAGCGCAAGGAGGCGTTGAACAGACAACTGGAAGCCATTTCTTCACGCCACAAGAACTGACCCGGCAAATTTTACTGAAGCGTTGCAAACTGCCGCCCAATGATTACAGGACCCGCAGACGAAAATCCGGCAAATCGAAAAGAATCAGGGAAACAGCAGTTGACCTGGTAATGAGAATCGATATGATTATCACAACTGGTCGCGAGACTGGTCGATATTCTGAAAAGCCCTTGGTTCGGACTCTCGGATTATCTCCTCATCAGGCTAATCACGGTTATTTGACCCGGCTCTTGCCGGGTCTTTTTTTGCCTGTGGAAAAGTATTGACGGAACCCGCGCATAACGCACATAAACGGCTTTCTTTAAAGGTTTCCCGGGCATCGAAGGAGCAGGCCAAGTATTCTCGACAACAGGCACTTGTACCCGACGGGCAAGACGGCCATTTGATAATTTGTTGCATTTAACCATCACGCTCGGACATCTCCGGTCACGAGCTGCGGGACCGAGGATAGACATGAAGCTGCTTTGCGCAGGCGCCGTGCTGGTCAACGACAGCAGCCGCGGGTTCGACATCGATGGCCAAAAGCTTTTTGCGGTGCGCCGCAGCGGCCAGGTTTATGTCTACATCAATCGCTGCCCGCACCGGGGAGTCGGCCTGGAGTGGCATCCCGACCAGTTTCTCGACCCCAGCAACAGCCTGATCCAGTGCGCCACCCATGGCGCACTGTTCCTGATCGAAGACGGTGAATGCGTCGCCGGCCCTTGCGCGGGACAAGCCTTGACCACCGTGGCCTGTCGCGAAGATGAACAAGGGATCTGGATCAGCCTTTAGGCACCCGGCAACACGTCCAGACGCCGATCGACCAACATTCCTTCGTGATTCAAGCGCACACCGTAAGCCAACACCTCGACCCCACAGGCCACCGCCTCACGCAAGGCCTGCGCATAGGCCGCATCGATTTCCTGCGCCGGGCGCACGGCCTCGATGTCGGTCAGGCAAACGCAGTACAACTGCACCGCGCGAACACCGTCCCTGGCCAGGTGGGCCAACTCCCGCAAATGCTTGGCGCCACGCTGGGTGACCGCATCGGGGAACGCCGCCACCGCCGTACCGTCGAAGCCCAGGGTCACGCTTTTGACTTCGACGTAAGCCGGCCCTTCGGGGTATTCAAGGCGAAAATCGATGCGACTGTTTTCCTGGCCATAGGCCACTTCACGCTTGAGCCCGGTAAAGCCGTTCAGCTCAGTGATGATGCCCGCACGCAACGCCTCTTCGATCAAAGCATTGGCCCGGGCGGTGTTCACGCAAAACAGCCGCCCTTGCGGGGTTTCACCGATCTCCCAGGTGCCGGGCAATTTGCGTTTCGGGTCATTGGAGCGACTGAACCAGACCTGCCCGCCCTCGACCTGGCAATTGAGCATCGAGCCGGTATTCGGGCAGTGAATGGTCAACAACTCGCCGCCAACGGTTTCGATATCGGCGAGAAAACGCTTGTAACGACGAATCAGCCGACCTTCTTCGAGTGGTGGATGAAATCGCATCAGCCTTGCCAGCTCCGCAACCCACGGGCAATGCGCTCGACCGCCTCCTGCAAACGCTCGATATTTTGCGTATAGGCGAACCGCACATGATGCCCGGCCTGATAACGCCCGAAATCGAGCCCCGGGGTGAACGCCACATGCTCGGTTTCGAGAAAGTGTTTGCAGAACGCGAAGGCATCGCCGCCGAACTTGCTGATATCGGCGTACAAGTAGAAAGCGCCCTCCGGCTCCACCGCAATGCCGAAGCCCATTTCACGCAAGGCCGGCAGCAGGTAATCCCGACGCCGGCCAAATTCGGCGCGACGCTCTTCGAGAATGCTGATGGTTGCCGGCTCGAAACAGGCCAGTGCAGCGTGCTGCGCCATGCTTGGAGCACTGATGTAGAGGTTCTGGGCGAGTTTTTCCAACTCACCGACGGCCGCGTCGGGGGCCACCAGCCATCCCAGCCGCCAACCGGTCATCCCGAAATACTTCGAAAAACTATTCAGAACGAATGCACCGTCATCGACTTCCAGCACGCTGGCCGCATCGGTGCCATAGGTCAGGCCGTGATAAATCTCGTCGACCACCAGATGACCGTGGCGCTCCTTGATCGCCACAGACAGCTTTGCCAGTTCATCGCGGGCCAGGATCGTGCCGGTCGGATTGGCCGGCGACGCCACCAATGCGCCGACGCTGTCGTGATCCCAATGACGCTCGATCAGGCCTGGCGTCAATTGATAACGCACATCGGGACCAACCGGCACCAATTGTGCCGCGCCTTCCACCAGTCGCAGGAAATGCCGGTTACACGGATAGCCAGGGTCCGCCAGCAGCCAGTGTTTACCGGGATCTACCAGCAAAGCGCTGGCCAGCAGCAACGCGCCGGACCCGCCGGGCGTGATGAGGATGCGCCGAGGGTCGATGTTCAATCCATAACGCTGCTGATAAAACCCCGAGATCGCCTCGCGCAGCTCCGGAATGCCGCGCGCGGCGGTGTAACGGGTCCGCCCTGCCGCCAGCGCGGCCTGGCCGGCCTTAATGATCGGTTCGGCTGTGGTGAAGTCAGGTTCACCAATTTCCAGGTGGATCACATCGTGGCCGGCTGCCTGCAATTCATTGGCCCGCGCCAAGAGCGCCATGACATGGAAAGGTTCGATCGCACGACTGCGGGCACTGTAGGACTGAGCCATTGGCCTTCCTTCAACGGGGAAAAAAACCGATTCTACCCAAGCACAGGAACGAGCGAGAACCTAAAGCGGTCACAGGCCTTATAACCCCAACCACAAACGACTCAAGCGCGTACGCAAGGTTTGACTAAAATCAATAATTGAGCAGGATTCAGAGCCACCAGACAACGCTTTGTCATCATTGGCAAGCAGCATGTGCCGCGAGCTCGACATCCGGGAGTAGCGCGGCCCGAGTTGATCTGGTAAGTTCGCCCGCTTGCAGCCGCAGGGCCGGCAGGTGTCGGTGATGGAGCAATCCTGCGCAGATGGATTACAAGAGTAGAGGCGGTCTATTTCATGTCCACCCAAGCAAAGCAGCAAAACCAGACGATCAGCGGCTTCGAGCCCTATGTTCAGAAAGCCGGCGAAGAGTACATGGGCGAGCCCATGCGCAAGCACTTCACCAAGGTTCTGAATCAGTGGAAAAAAGAGCTGATGGAAGGTGTCGACAAGACCGTGGACCACATGAAGGACGAAGCGGCCAATTTTCCTGATCCGGCAGACCGTGCCAGCCAGGAAGAGGAATTCGCCCTCGAACTGCGTGCCCGCGATCGTGAACGCAAGTTGATCAAAAAGATCGACAAGACACTTCAGCTGATCGAAGACGAAGAGTACGGCTGGTGTGAATCCTGCGGCATCGAGATTGGTGTCAAGCGCCTCGAAGCGCGCCCTACCGCCGACCTGTGCATCGACTGCAAGACCCTGGCAGAAATCAAGGAAAAGCAAGTCGGCAAATAATGGCGACTTGAACGAAGAACGGAGCGTGCGAACGCTCCGTTTTTGTTTCCAAAATTCGCCTCGGCAAAACACTGTGGGAGCGAGCCTGCTCGCGAAGAGGCCATCAACTTCAACATCGATGCTGGCTGATACACCGCTTTCGCGAGCAGGCTCGCTCCCACAGGTGCCTGGTGCAAGCCCGAAACAAGTGACATTGCATTCATGACCGCCACCTCCCCCACTTACATCGGGCGCTTCGCCCCCACCCCCAGCGGCCATCTGCACTTCGGTTCGCTGGTCGCCGCGCTGACCTCCTACCTTGACGCGCGCTCGGTGGGCGGACGCTGGCTCATGCGAATGGAAGACCTTGATCCGCCCCGTGAAGAACCCGGCGCCCAGGTGGCCATTCTCAAGGCTCTGGAAAGCTATGGCTTCGAGTGGGATGGCGAAATGGTTCGCCAAAGCGAACGCCACGCTGCCTACGCCGAGGTGCTCGATCGCCTGTTCAATCACGGTCTGGCCTACGCCTGCACCTGCTCGCGCAAACAGCTGGAACCCTATCACGGGATTTATCCGGGGCTGTGCCGCAATGCCGGTCATGGCACGGAGGATGCCGCCATCCGCCTGCGCGTACCGGAACTGGAATACCAATTCCTCGACCGGGTGCAGGGCGAATACCGCCAACACCTGGGTCGGGAAGTCGGCGATTTCGTGATTCGCCGCCGCGACGGGCTCTACGCCTATCAACTAGCCGTGGTCCTGGACGATGCCTGGCAGGGCATTACCGATATCGTTCGGGGTGCCGACCTGCTGGACTCCACACCCCGCCAGCTCTACCTGCAGGAGCTGCTCGGCTTGCCTCAGCCGCGTTATCTGCATATCCCGCTGATTACTCAGCCTGATGGCAATAAACTGGGTAAATCCTACCGCTCGCCGCCGTTGACCGAGGATCAGGCAACGCCGCTGTTGCTGCGAGCGCTGCGGGCACTGGGGCAGACCCCGGGAACCGAGCTGGCTTACGCCACGCCACGGGAAGTGTTGAACTGGGGTATTGCCCACTGGGATGCTTCGCTGATCCCGCGCACACTGAACCTGCCCGAGGCACAGCTATTGTGATCGCACTTGCAGTGGCGCGCCCATCCGTTACCATCGCCGCACGTTTTCGGGCACGCGCATAAAAAAGAGAGGCCGGGATGTACATCTATCGCTTGGTCCTGCTTCTGGTAGTGGGGATTTACCTGTTTTCCCCGGCCATCATGGATTGGTGGATCGACGCCACTGGCGCCTGGTATCGCCCTTATCTGCTCTGGCTGATTCTGATCGTCGTGACCTTCATCCTGCAGAGCCAAAAAGATGCCGATGAGCTTTAGCCTGACCCAGATGATCCTGATCAGCGCCGCGTACCTGGCAGTGCTGTTCGGCGTGGCCTGGATCAGTGAACGGGGCATGATCCCGCGGGCGATCATTCGCCACCCGCTGACCTACACCCTGTCACTGGGTGTCTACGCCAGTGCCTGGGCGTTTTACGGCACCGTGGGCCTGGCCTATCAGTACGGCTACGGCTTTCTGTCCAGCTACCTGGGTGTCTCCGGGGCCTTTCTGCTGGCGCCGGTGCTGCTCTACCCGATCCTGAAGATCACCCGCACCTATCAACTGTCGTCTTTGGCGGACCTGTTTGCCTTCCGCTTTCGCAGCACCTGGGCCGGAGCGCTGACCACGATTTTCATGCTGATCGGCGTACTGCCGCTGCTGGCCCTGCAGATTCAGGCGGTCGCCGACTCCATCGGCATTCTCACCCGAGAGCCGGTCCAGCACCGCGTGGCCCTGAGCTTCTGCGCATTGATTACGCTGTTCACGATTTTCTTCGGCTCCCGCCACATTGCCACCCGCGAGAAGCATGAAGGCCTGGTGTTCGCGATTGCCTTCGAGTCGGTGATCAAGCTGATCGCCCTGGGCGGTGTCGGGCTGTATGCGCTTTACGGTGTGTTCGACGGCCCGCAACAGCTCGAACTCTGGCTGCTGCAAAACCAGACCGCGCTCGCGGCCTTGCACACGCCGTTGCAGGAGGGCCCGTGGCGTACGCTGCTGCTGGTGTTCTTCGCCTCGGCGATCGTGATGCCGCACATGTATCACATGACCTTTACCGAGAACCTCAACCCGCGTTCGCTGGTCAGTGCGAGCTGGGGCCTGCCGCTGTTCCTGCTGCTGATGAGCCTGGCGGTACCGCTGATTCTCTGGGCCGGCCTGAAACTGGGTGCCACCACCAATCCGGAATATTTCACCCTGGGCATCGGTATTGCCGCCAACAGCAAGGCGCTGGCGTTGCTGGCGTATGTCGGCGGGCTGTCCGCCGCCAGCGGCCTGATCATCGTCACCACGCTGGCGCTGTCCGGCATGGCCTTGAACCACCTGGTGCTGCCGCTGTACCAGCCTCCGGCCGAAGGCAACATCTACCGCTGGCTGAAGTGGACCCGCCGGGCGCTGATTGTCGCGATCATCATGGCCGGCTACGGTTTCTACCTGATGCTCGGTGCCGAGCAGGACCTGGCCAACCTCGGTATTGTCGCATTCGTTGCCACGTTGCAGTTCCTGCCGGGCGTGCTCTCGGTCCTGTATTGGCCGACCGCCAACCGTCGCGGCTTCATTGCCGGCTTGCTGGCGGGGATTCTGGTATGGCTGGTGACCATGCTGCTGCCGCTGGTCGGCAACCTGCAGGGCTTCTACATTCCGCTGCTGAACATGATCTACGTGCTGGACGACACCAGCTGGCACATGGCGGCGATTGCCTCGCTGGCGGCCAACGTACTGATGTTCACCCTGATCTCGCTATTCACCAACGCCAGCACCGAAGAGGCCAGCGCCGCCGAAGCCTGCGCCGTGGACAACGTTCGCCGCCCGCAACGCCGGGAACTGCACGCCGCCTCGCCCCAGGAATTCGCCACACAGCTTGCAAAGCCATTGGGTGCAAAAGCCGCGCAGAAAGAAGTGGAACAGGCACTGCGCGACCTCTATCTGCCCTTCGACGAACGCCGGCCGTATGCCCTGCGCCGCTTGCGTGACCGCATCGAAGCCAACCTCTCCGGCCTGATGGGGCCGAGCGTGGCCCAGGACATGGTCGAGACGTTCCTGCCATACAAAGCTGGCGGCGAAAACTACGTCACCGAAGACATTCACTTCATCGAAAGCCGTCTCGAGGACTACCACTCGCGCCTGACCGGCCTGGCCGCCGAACTCGATGCCCTGCGCCGCTATCACCGCCAGACCCTGCAGGAATTGCCAATGGGCGTTTGCTCGCTGGCCAAGGATCAGGAGATCCTCATGTGGAACAAGGCCATGGAGGAACTCACCGGCATCGCTGCGCAGCGCGTGGTCGGTTCGCGCCTGAGTACCATTGCCGACCCATGGAAAGAACTGCTGCAAGGTTTCATCAATCTGCCGGACGAGCACTTGCACAAACAGCATCTGGCCCTCGACGGCCAGACACGCTGGTTGAACCTGCACAAAGCGGCCATCGATGAACCGCTGGCGCCGGGCAATAGCGGCCTGGTATTGCTGGTGGAAGACTTGACCGAAACCCAGATGCTCGAGGACAAGCTGGTGCACTCCGAGCGCCTGGCCAGCATCGGTCGGCTGGCGGCCGGCGTGGCCCATGAAATCGGCAACCCGATCACCGGTATCGCCTGCCTGGCGCAGAACCTGCGCGAAGAACGGGAAGAAGATGGCGAGCTGAAGGAAATCAGCGGCCAGATCCTCGAACAGACCAAACGCGTATCGCGCATTGTCCAGTCGCTGATGAGCTTTGCCCATGCCGGCAGCCATCAGCACAGCGACGAGCCCGTCTGTCTGGCCGAAGTGGCTCAGGATGCCATCGGCCTGCTGGCCCTGAACCGACGCAATTTCGAAGTGCAGTTCTACAACCTGTGCGACCCCGAGCACTGGGTCGAAGGCGACCCGCAACGGCTGGCCCAGGTATTGATCAACCTGCTTTCAAACGCCCGTGATGCCTCGCCTCCCGGCAGTGCGGTACGGGTCAAGAGCGAAGCCGGCGAACACACGGTCGACCTGATCGTGGAGGACGAAGGCAGCGGTATTCCCTCGAGCATCATGGACCGATTGTTCGAACCTTTCTTCACCACCAAGGACCCTGGCGAAGGCACCGGTCTGGGCCTTGCACTGGTCTATTCCATCGTTGAAGAGCATTATGGACAAATCACCATCGACAGCCCGGCTGATGTTCAAAGCCAGCGCGGCACCCGAATCAGGGTTACCTTGCCGCGTCATGTCGAAGCGACGTCCGCTGTGAACTGAGACCGTCGAGAGTATCGAATCAATGCCGCACATTTTGATCGTCGAAGACGAAACCATTATCCGCTCCGCCTTGCGCCGCCTGCTGGAACGTAACCAGTACCAGGTCAGCGAAGCCGGTTCAGTGCAGGAAGCACAAGAACGCTTCACCATTCCCTCGTTCGATCTGATCGTCAGCGACCTGCGCCTGCCGGGCGCACCTGGCACGGAGTTGATCAAGCTCGCCCAAGGCACGCCGGTGCTGATCATGACCAGCTATGCCAGCCTGCGCTCGGCGGTCGACTCGATGAAGATGGGCGCGGTGGATTACATTGCCAAGCCATTCGACCACGACGAAATGCTGCAAGCCGCCGCACGAATCCTGCGTGACCGACAAACGGCACAAGCCGGTGGCGAAGCGGTTGCCGGCAAGGCCGCCAATGGTGCGGTGAAATCCGCTACCGACAACAGCAACGGTGAAATCGGCATTATCGGCTCGTGCCCGCCGATGCAGGACCTGTACGGCAAGATCCGCAAAGTCGCACCGACCGACTCCAACGTTCTGATCCAGGGCGAATCGGGTACCGGTAAAGAGTTGGTGGCGCGCGCCCTGCACAACCTGTCCAAACGCGCCAAGGCACCGATGATTTCGGTGAACTGCGCGGCCATTCCGGAAAGCCTGATCGAATCCGAACTGTTCGGCCACGAGAAAGGCGCATTCACCGGCGCCAGCGCCGGGCGTGCCGGTCTGGTGGAAGCGGCGGACGGCGGCACCTTGTTCCTCGATGAAATCGGCGAACTGCCACTGGAAGCCCAGGCTCGCCTGCTGCGCGTATTGCAGGAAGGCGAAATTCGTCGAGTCGGCTCGGTGCAGTCGCAAAAAGTCGATGTGCGCCTGATCGCAGCGACTCACCGTGACCTCAAGAGCCTGGCGAAGATCGGCCAGTTCCGCGAAGACTTGTATTATCGCCTCCACGTCATCGCGCTGAAGCTGCCAGCCCTGCGCGAACGCGGTGCCGACGTCAACGAAATCGCCAACGCCTTCCTCGCACGGCAAAGCGCGCGAATCAACCGCACCGACCTGAAGTTCGCCGCGGATGCCGAGCAAGCCATTCGTCACTACTCCTGGCCGGGCAACGTTCGTGAACTGGAGAACGCCGTCGAGCGCGCCGTTATCCTGTGCGAAAGCCCGGAGATTTCTGCCGAACTGCTGGGCATCGACATCGAATTGGGTGACCTGGAAGACGACGAGTTCATTGGCCTGCCCCCACAACAGGGCAACGGCAATGCCAGTAACAACAACCACGAGCCGACCGAAGACCTCTCCCTGGAAGACTACTTCCAGCATTTCGTGCTCGAGCATCAGGACCACATGACCGAAACCGAGCTGGCTCGCAAGCTCGGGGTCAGTCGCAAATGCCTGTGGGAGCGCCGTCAACGCCTGGGCATTCCACGGCGCAAGACCGGGGTGGCCAGCGAGAGCTGAACCACGCCTGTCTGATGTGCGGGTAACACGTGACTTTGTGGAAAAAACTGTTACCTCAGTTTTTTCACGTAACAGAAGCCGGGGCTTACGGTAACGAAGCTCCGGCTTTTTTTGGCCCTCGAAATGCCTGCCAGTCGGCCTAACCCCTTGTTTTATTGGGCTTCGTAAAAGTTGGCACGCACCCTGCTATATGTTTGGTACAAGAACAATAACAAGCAATGCACAAGACAATAAAAATAAGACGAATCGACTCACGCACAATAAAAACAAGACGGCGAGAGGCGCAGCTAACTGATTCTTTTGGAGAGGCGTTGTATTTGGGGCTTGCCCCACGACCAGGCCGAGAACAACAAAAACTGTCCTAAGACAGAGCCTGTACTGGTTGGATCGAAAGATCACTGCAATTCAGCGACCAAAGCAATCCGTTTGCTCTTGGCTCCCGATTGGGAGGGTCATGAAGGAAAACTTCATGGCGAGGGCGCTCAACAAAAACAAGAAGCCCAAAACCAAAAATAAAAATAGAGCATGCAACTACTTCTTGGGGAGCTTCGGCTCCCCTTGTGGTTTCTGCGATTCACCCCTACCCGCTTCCTGTCCCTGTAGGAGCGAGCTTGCTCGCGAAAAACCCACAGGCAACACTGGGTATCTGGTTCTGCGCGTCATCGTTCACGTCCATCGTCGGAACGCCACCCGGAGCAAGCTCGCTCCTACAGCTCATATCTGCAGTCTCCTACACCATCCCCCGACTAAATGCTAGAATCCCCGCCCATCATGCGGTCATTCTTCTGTTATGGCCGAATATTCCTTCAAACAGTGCATCCCATGCTGAAGAAGCTGTTCCAGTCATTCCGTTCTCCCAAGCGTCCTACGCAACACATTCGCAGCACGCCTGAAGTGCTCAACAGCGGCCAACATTCGCTGCAAAAGACGCAATTCAGCCGCTACGCGGTGAATATCGTTGAACGCCTGCAGAGCGCCGGTTATCAGGCTTACCTGGTTGGCGGTTGCGTGCGCGACATGCTGCTGGGTATCACACCGAAAGATTTCGACGTTGCCACCAGCGCCACCCCCGAGCAAGTGCGGGCTGAATTCCGTAACGCGCGAATCATCGGGCGCCGATTCAAACTGGTGCACATCCACTTCGGCCGCGAAATCATCGAAGTCGCGACCTTCCGCGCCAATCACCCGCAAAACGAAGACGAGGAAGACAGCAACCAGTCTTCGCGCAACGAAAGCGGGCGCATCTTGCGCGACAACGTCTATGGCACCCTGGAAGAAGACGCGCAACGTCGCGACTTCACCATCAATGCCCTGTATTACGATCCGGTCAGCGAACGCATCCTCGACTACGCCAATGGCGTACACGACATCCGCAATCACCTGATCCGCCTGATCGGCGATCCGACGCAACGCTACCAGGAAGACCCGGTACGCATGCTGCGAGCCGTGCGTTTCGCCGCCAAGCTGAACTTCGGCATCGAAAAACACAGCGCCCTGCCGATCCGTGGCCTGGCACCGATGCTGCGCGAGATCCCGTCGGCCCGCCTGTTCGAAGAGGTGCTCAAGCTGTTCCTCTCCGGCCATGCCGCCGATACGTTTGAAATGCTGGTCGACCTGCAATTGTTCGATCCACTGTTCCCGGCCAGCGCCGAAGCACTGGAATACAACCCGACGTACACCCACACGCTGATCAGCGAAGCCCTGATCAACACCGACCTGCGGATCAAGCAGAACAAACCGGTTACCCCCGCGTTCCTGTTTGCAGCCCTGCTCTGGCCTGCCCTGCCGGCGCGGGTCCTGCGCCTGCAGGAGCGTGGCATGCCACCGATTCCGGCCATGCAGGAAGCAGCGCACGAACTGATTGCCGAACAGTGCCAGCGGATCGCGATTCCGAAACGCTTCACCATGCCGATCCGCGAGATCTGGGACATGCAGGAACGCCTGCCGCGTCGCAGCGGCAAGCGTGCCGACCTGTTGCTGGACAATCCGCGCTTCCGCGCCGGCTACGACTTCCTGCTGCTACGCGAAAGCGCTGGCGAGCAGACCGACGGCCTGGGCGAATGGTGGACGGACTACCAGGACGCCAACGACAGTGAGCGCCGCGACATGATTCGCGACCTCAGCGGCAAGGAAGAAGGCACCGGCGCCCCGCGCAAGCGCCGCCGCAGTGGTGGTTCCAAACGCAAACGCACCGCCGGTGCTTCGAGCACCACGGGCGAGTAATCCATGGAACGCATCTACGTCGGCATGGGCAGCAATCTGGCTGACCCTGCCGAACAACTGCGCAGTGCCGTCGAGGCACTGGCGCAGTTGCCGCAATCGGAGCTGGTCGGGGTTTCCGCGTTTTATCAAAGCGACTCGCTGCTTCCCGGACAACCGCGCTACACCAATGCGGTGGCCGCTCTTGAAAGCACACTTGCGCCGCTGGAACTGCTGGATGCCTTGCAAGCCATCGAAAACGGCCAGGGTCGCGAGCGCCTCGAGCGCTGGGGGCCCCGCACGCTTGACCTCGACATTCTGCTGTTCGGTGATCGCCTGATCGACGAATCGCGCCTCAAGGTCCCCCATTACCACATGCAGGAACGGGCCTTCGTGCTTTATCCGCTGGCGGAGTTGGCACCTGCGGATCTGCGACTGGCTGATGGCCGGACTTTGGCCCAACTGCTCATGGCATGCCCGTTCGTCGGCCTGGAACGCCTTCCCCCGATCTGACCCGCTCCCACATTGGGTTTGGGTCAGGCATTGGATCTACTGCTGAATCGCATCAGTTACCCCGGTAACACCCCACCCGTAACAATGCGGTAACACACGCAATTGACTTCCCTCGTTCTCCTCACGACTATAGGCGTCCCGCTGCCGCCAACACGGCGTTCAAGGGCGCAATCCAGGCCTTAAAAGCACGACAAGAAGAGCGTGCGCCTGTATTTAACGAAGAATCACGCGCGTTACTCGCAGTAGTTTCCACAGCGCCTGAATGAGGAACTTTTCATGCCAGCCATCACCCTGACCACCCTGCAAGGTCTGAAGCAAAAAGGTGAAAAGATCACCATGCTGACCTGCTACGACGCGACCTTCGCCCATGCCTGCAATCAGGCCGGTGTCGAAGTGCTGCTGGTGGGCGACTCCCTCGGCATGGTTTTGCAGGGCCACGACAGCACCTTGCCTGTCACCACCGCAGAAATGGCTTACCACGTGGCTGCCGTCAAACGTGGTAACAGCGATGCACTGATCCTCGCCGACCTGCCTTTCATGGCCTACGCCACCACCGAGCAAGCCATGATCAACAGTGCCCTGTTGATGCAGGCCGGCGCGCACATGGTCAAGGTTGAGGGAGCGTTGTGGCTGGCCGACTCGATCCGCCTGCTGGCCGAGCGCGGCATCCCTGTATGCGCGCACATGGGCCTGACGCCGCAATCGGTGAACATCCTTGGCGGCTACAAGGTCCAGGGGCGCAATGAAAACCAGGCGCGGCAGATGCGTGCCGACGCGATCTCCCTGGAACAGGCCGGCGCGGCAATGCTGCTGCTCGAGTGCGTCCCGAGCGAACTGGCAGAAGAAATCACCCAGGCGGTGAGGATCCCGGTGATAGGTATTGGCGCCGGCAATCGCACCGATGGCCAGGTTCTGGTTCTGCACGACATGCTGGGGCTGTCCATTTCCGGCCGTGTGCCAAAATTCGTGAAAAATTTCATGACTGGCCAGACCAGCATTGAAGCTGCACTGAATGCCTACGTGACTGAAGTCAAAGCGGCGACTTTCCCTGGGATCGAACACGGGTTTTCTGCATGAACACCGTAAAAACCGTACGCGAACTGCGGGCCGCCGTGGCCCGTGCCCGTAGCGAAGGCAAGCGCATCGCCTTTGTGCCAACCATGGGCAACCTGCACAGCGGCCACGTTGCGCTGGTAACCAAAGCCTCTCAACGGGCGGACTTCGTGGTGGCGAGCGTTTTCGTCAATCCGCTGCAATTCGGTGCTGGCGAAGACCTCGACAAGTACCCGCGCACTCTCGCCGCCGACCAGGAAAAACTGCTCCAGGCCGGTTGCCACCTGCTGTTTGCCCCCACTGTTGAAGAAATGTATCCCGGCGGCATGACCGGCCAGACCCGCGTCAGTGTCCCGCAATTGTCCGAAGGACTGTGCGGTGCCAGCCGGCCTGGGCATTTCGAAGGTGTAGCAACGGTGGTCAGCAAGCTGTTCAACATGGTTCAGCCGGACCTGGCGATTTTCGGCGAGAAAGACTTCCAGCAACTGGCAGTGATTCGCGCACTGGTACATGACCTGAACATGCCGATCCAGATCATCGGTGAACCGACCGTAAGGGCGGCCGATGGCCTGGCGCTGTCGTCGCGCAACGGTTTCCTCAACGAAGAGCAGCGGGCTGTGGCGCCGGTGGTGTACCGCACGTTGAGCGAGATCGCCGAATCGATCAGGCAAGGTGAGCGCGACTTCCCGGTGTTGATCCGCGTGAAACTGCAACAGCTCGAAGCTGCCGGCCTGCGCCCGGATTACCTGGAGATTCGCCACGCCCTGACCTTGCGTCCGGCGAGGCCGGAAGATCGGGATCTGGTGATTCTGGTGGCGGCGTTCCTGGGTACCACCCGGTTGATCGACAACCTGCACCTGAACCTCGACGCGCCAATCTAAACACCGAAATTCCCCTGTAGGAGCGAGCCTGCTCGCGATGAACTCCGACGCGCCGCGTACATTCAGGAAATACGCGTAATCGTTAACGTCCATCGCGAGCAAGCTCGCTCCTACAGGGGCTTCTGCGCCCGAACAGACTGTATTGCCGCCCACAAACCCATCGGGCAAACTGCCCGCCGTTCGATTCCGACCTGGGAAACACTCATGCACGCCATCATGCTCAAAGCCAAGCTGCATCGCGCCGAAGTCACCCACGCTGTACTCGATTACGAAGGCTCCTGCGCCATCGACGGTGAATGGCTGGACCTGTCCGGCATCCGCGAGTACGAACAGATCCAGATCTACAACGTCGACAACGGCGAGCGCTTCACCACCTACGCCATCCGTGGCGAGGAAGGTTCGCGCATGATCTCGGTCAATGGCGCCGCGGCGCACAAGGCCAAGGTCGGCGACCGCGTGATCATCTGCGCGTATGCCCACTACAGCGAAGCCGAACTGCTCAACTTCAAGCCACGCATGCTCTACATGGCGCCGGGCAATGAACTGAGCCACACCAGCAACGCCATTCCGGTCCAGGTCGCCTGATCCGAGCCCTGTCTCTTCCGTTTGTCGGACTTTTCCTGACTCGATGTTAAAAAAGTACCGGAAACAGGTCAGACAAAGTCAAGACAGATCATTGCGCGGGGTTTACTGTATTCGCCCTGCGCCATGAAATCGTGTCGACGCAGTTGACCGGAACGCCCACCCACAGTGCTCCGGGATTTTTAGTGTTCAAAAGGCCGTTCAAGTAATAAGGAAACCCGCAGCGATGGCGTACTACCGCACTCCTCACGACGTTACCGCTCTGCCCGCCTGGCAAGCGTTGAATGACCACCGCCAAGCCATGCAGGATTTCAGCATGCGCGAAGCCTTCAATGCCGATCCGCAGCGCTTTACCCAATTCACCCTCAGCAGCTGCGGCCTGTTTCTCGACTACTCGAAAAACCTGATCAACGCCGAGACCCGCAACTTGCTGGTGGGCCTGGCCAACGAAGTCGACCTCAAGGGGGCGATCAAGTCGCTGTTCGACGGCGAAATCGTCAACGCGTCCGAAGGCCGTCCAGCCCTGCACACCGCCCTGCGCCGCCCGGTTGGCGACAAGCTGTCGGTCAATGGCGTCAACGTGATGCCGGAAGTGCACAAGGTGCTGAACCAGATCACCGACCTCGTCGGCCGCATCCACGACGGTCTGTGGCGCGGTTACACCGAGAAGCCGATAACTGACGTGGTCAACATCGGCATCGGCGGCTCCTTCCTCGGCCCGGAGCTGGTGTCCGAAGCCTTGCTGTCCTACGCCCAGAAAGGCGTGCGCTGCCATTACCTGGCAAATATCGACGGCAGCGAGTTCCACGAACTGACCATGAAACTGCGTGCCGAAACCACGCTGTTCATCGTCTCGTCGAAATCCTTCAACACCCTCGAAACCCTGAAGAACGCCCAGGCCGCCCGTGCCTGGTATCTGGCCCAGGGTGGTTCGGAAGCCGAGCTGTATCGCCACTTCATCGCGGTATCGAGCAACAACGCCGCCGCGGTGGCGTTCGGCATCCGCGAAGAGAACATCTTCCCGATGTGGGACTGGGTCGGCGGGCGCTACTCGCTGTGGTCGGCCATCGGTTTGCCGATTGCCCTGGCCATCGGCATGTCCAACTTCAAGGAGTTGCTGTCCGGTGCCTACACCATGGACCAGCACTTCCAGAGCGCACCGTTCGAACAGAACATGCCGGTGCTGCTGGCCTTGCTCGGCGTGTGGTACGGCAACTTCTGGGGTGCGCAAAGCCATGCGATCCTGCCGTACGATCACTACCTGCGTAACATCACCAAGCACCTGCAACAGCTGGACATGGAATCCAACGGCAAGAGCGTGCGCCAGGACGGCAAGCCCGTGTCCACCGACACCGGACCGGTGATCTGGGGCGGCGTCGGCTGCAACGGCCAGCACGCCTACCACCAGTTGCTGCACCAGGGCACCCAACTGATCCCGGCCGACTTCATCGTGCCGATCGTCAGCTTCAACCCGGTGTCCGACCACCACCAGTGGCTGTACGCCAACTGCCTGTCCCAGAGCCAGGCGCTGATGCTCGGCAAGACCCTGCCGGAAGCCGAAGCCGAGTTGCGTGACAAAGGCATGAGCGAAGCGGACGTGCAAAAGCTTGCACCGCACAAGGTGATCCCGGGCAACCGCCCGAGCAACACCCTGGTGGTCGAGCGCATCAGCCCGCGTCGCCTCGGCGCGCTAGTGGCGATGTACGAACACAAGGTCTTCGTGCAAAGCGTGATCTGGGGCATCAACGCCTTCGACCAGTGGGGTGTGGAACTGGGCAAGGAGCTGGGCAAAGGTGTCTACAACCGCCTGGTCGGCAGTGAGGAAACCCCGGCCGAGGACGCCTCGACCCAAGGGTTGATCAACTACTTCCGTGGTCGTCACCGCGGATAAACTGAACAAACCTGCTACCCCCTGTGGGAGCGAGCCTGCTCGCGAAGACGGTCTGACATTCAACGATGATGGTGAATGTGAGATCGCTTTCGCGAGCAGGCTCGCTCCCACAGTTGTTTTGTGTACGACTTGAACCCATTGGTCACTCGGCGCATCTTTATCCTTGTCGCAAAACAAGCATAAGGAACCGTCATGTTCGATATCAGCACGTTCCCCAAAGCCGATGCCGTCCGCCGGGCCGCACAATTGAGTCAAGACGACTACCACCGCCTGTACCGCGAATCCGTCGAACACCCAAGTACCTTCTGGGCCGAACAGGCCACGCGTTTCCTCGACTGGAGCAAACCGTGGGACACCGTACAGCGATACAACCTGAAAACCGGTGAGGCCAGCTGGTTTGCCGGCGCGCAATTGAACGTCAGCTACAACTGCATTGACCGGCACCTGGAGAAACGCGGCGATCAGGTCGCCTTCATCTGGGAAGGCGATGACCCCGCCGAATCCATCCAAATCACCTACAAAAAACTGCATCACCACGTCTGCCGCCTGGCCAATGTGCTCAAAAGCCGTGGCGTGAAGAAAGGTGATCGGGTGTGCATCTACATGCCGATGATCCCTGAAGCGGCCTACGCCATGCTCGCCTGTACGCGCATCGGTGCCGTGCATTCGGTGGTCTTCGGCGGTTTTTCCCCGGACTCCCTGCGCGACCGGATCCTCGACGCCGACTGCCGCACCGTGATCACCGCCGACGAAGGCGTGCGCGGCGGTAAATTCGTGCCGCTCAAGCACAACGTCGACAAGGCCCTGCAAAGCTGCCCCGATGTCAGCAGCGTGATCGTGGTCGAGCGCACCCAGAACCAGGTGAATTGGGTTGATGGCCGTGACCTCTGGTATCACCAGGCGCTGCGCGACGTCAGCGACGATTGCCCACCCGAACCAATGGACGCCGAAGACCCGCTCTTCATCCTCTATACCTCGGGCAGCACCGGCAAACCCAAAGGCGTGTTGCACACCACCGGCGGCTACCTGCTACAAGCGGCGATGACCTTCAAATACGTGCTGGATTACCGCGACGGCGAAGTGTTCTGGTGCACCGCCGATGTCGGCTGGGTCACCGGCCACAGCTACATCGTCTACGGCCCGCTGGCCAATGGTGCGACCACGCTGATCTTCGAAGGCGTGCCGAGCTACCCGAGCACGTCGCGTTTCTGGCAAGTGATCGACAAGCACAAGGTGAACATCTTCTACACCGCCCCCACCGCCCTGCGCGCCCTGATGCGCGAAGGTCCCGAGCCGTTGAAGGAAACGTCGCGCCAAAGCATCAGACTGCTCGGTACCGTCGGTGAGCCGATCAACCCGGAAGCGTGGGAATGGTACTTCCATGAGGTCGGCGAAGAGCGCTGCCCAATCGTCGATACCTGGTGGCAGACCGAAACCGGCGGCATCATGCTCAGCCCTTTGGTCAGCGCACAGCGGATCAAACCCGGCTGCGCCACGCATCCGATGTTCGGTGTGCAACCGGTGCTGCTCGACGAGCAAGGCAAGGAAATCAAAGGCGCCGGCAGTGGCGTACTCGCCATTAAGTCCAGCTGGCCGGCGCAGATCCGCAGCGTCTATCGCGACCCGCAACGCATGATTGACACCTACTTCAAGCCGTATCCCGGTTACTACTTCACCGGCGATGGCGCGCGGCGCGATGAAGATGGCGATTACTGGATCACCGGGCGCATCGATGATGTGATCAACGTGTCCGGCCACCGTATCGGCACCGCCGAAGTGGAAAGCGCCTTGGTGCTGCACGAGAGCATCGCCGAAGCCGCCGCAGTCGGTTACCCCCACGACATCAAGGGCCAGGGTATCTATGTCTTCGTCACGCCCATGAACGGCGTCGAAACCAGCGATGAACTGAAGAAGCAATTGCTGGCCCTGGTCAGCCAGGAAATCGGCAGTTTCGCCAAACCGGATTTGATCCAGTGGGCACCGGCCTTGCCGAAAACCCGCTCAGGCAAGATCATGCGACGCATTCTGCGAAAGATTGCCTGCAATGAGCTCGATAGTCTGGGCGACACATCGACCCTGGCCGATCCAAGCGTGGTGCAGGGCCTGATCGACAAACGTCTGAATCAATAACGGACTGTGCCCTGTAGGAGCGAGCTCGCTCGCGATGAACTCAGACGCGCCGCGTATATTCAGGAAGCATGCGTTATCGTTAGCGTCCATCGCGAGCTTGCTCGCTCCTACAGATTTACAGAGTAACCATGGAATTCATCCGCACCCGCATCGAAACCCAGATCATGAGCCTGAGCGGTTTGTCCCTGGGCAAACTCGACCTGGAAAACCCCAAGGGCGACCCCGGGCTGTTCGGGCCAGACTCGGTGAGCTGGCAAGTCCATGGCGATTTCAGCAGCATGCTCATTGGTGGCATCGCCGCCCTGATGCTGCAGGCCCTGCACCCGCTGGCATTGGCCGGGGTCTGGGACCATTCGAATTTTCGTGAGGACATGCTCGGCCGCTTGCGCCGCACCGGGCAGTTCATCTCCGGCACCACCTTCGGTTCTCGACAGGATGCCGAGTGGCTGATCGAAAAAGTCCGCACCATCCATTTGCAGATTACCGGCACGGCGCCGGATGGACGCCCTTACGCCGCCAGCGATCCCGAATTGCTGACATGGGTGCACGTGGCAGAAGTCAGCAACTTTCTCGCCGCGCATTTGCGCTATCGCAACCCGCATCTTTCACCTGCCGACCAGGATCGCTATTACGCGGAAATCGCCTTGGTCGCCGAACGCCTGGGTGCTCGGGATGTGCCCCGTTCACGGCGGGAAATTGCCGACTACCTCAAGCGCATCCGTCCACAACTGCTGTGCGACGAGCGCAGTCGTGAAGTCCTGCGCCTGCTGCTGAACGCCCCCTCCCCCAGCCGCCTGGCCAAGCCTTTCGGCAGTTTGATGATGCAGGCCGGGATCGATCTGCTGCCGGACTGGGCCAGTGACATGCTCGGCGTCAGCCAGAACCCGCTGCAACGCAAGCTGATCCGCGCCAGCGTCAACCGCAGCGCGCCGATGCTGCGCTGGGCGGTGCGTAATGGATCGGTTCAACGCGCAAAACGAAGGATGGGCCTGTAGGAGCGAGCTTGCTCGCGAAAAACACCCGGAAAGCGCGATCATTCAAACAGCACGCATTATCGTTGTCGGCCATCGCGAGCTCGCTCCAGGTTGTGCTCCAAGCTGTTAAACTCCCGCGCCCAATTCCCTCCTGCAAGGCGCCCAGCATGTCTTCCTTGAATCAGGCGCTGCGCGCCGCCCTCGATCAACGCCAGGACCTGCTCGCCGAACTGCACCAGCAAGGTACCGATTGCTATCGCCTGTTCCATGGCAGCCAGGAAGGCGCCGGTGGCCTGACCATCGACCGCTACGGCCCGCAACTGTTGGTGCAAAGTTTCCACCAGCCGCTGGAGCGCGAGACGCTGTTGCAACTGCACGAAGCGATCAATCAGCATCTGGGTTTTGCCACCCTGCTGGTCTACAACGACCGCTCCCGTGGCAACTCGCGCATCGATCGCGAAGACACCGTCTACCGCGCCGATGAAGCCGCCCTGCAAGACCTGGTTGGCCACGAATGGGGCCTGAACTATCGGGTGCGGGGCCGCCATGCCGGACAAGACCCGCTGCTGTTCCTCGACTTGCGCAACACCCGTGGCTGGGTCAAGGAACACAGTAAAGACAAAAGCGTACTGAACCTGTTCGCCTACACCTGTGGTGTCGGCCTCAGTGCCGCCGCCGGTGGCGCGCGCGAGGTATGCAACCTGGACTTCGCCGAAGGCAACCTGGCGGTCGGTCGGGAGAACGGTTTACTTAATCCGCAGTTGCCGACCATGGAGTTTATCCAGTCCGACTACTTCCCGGCCATTCGCCAACTGGCCGGCCTGCCGGTCAGCCAGCGCCGCGGGCAGAAACTGCCAGGCTATCAGCGCCTGGAACAGCACCAGTACGATTTGGTACTGCTGGACCCACCGGCCTGGGCCAAGAGTGCATTCGGCACCGTAGACCTGCTGCGCGACTACCAGAGCCTGCTCAAACCAGCCCTGCTGACCACCGCCGACAACGGCGTGCTGATCTGCTGCAACAACCTGGCGAAAGTCAGCATGGACGACTGGCGCGAGCAGGTTTTGCGTTGTGCAGAGAAGGCCGGGCGGCCGGTACGTGAGTGGACCGTGATGAAACCAGGCGCCGACTTCCCGTCGATGGATCAGCAACCTCCGCTGAAAACCCTGATTCTGCAGCTCTGATCGCCGTCGGAGAAATCTGAAATTTACTGAACAGGCCGATCACTTCGGAACCGGAAACGCGTGCCATACTCCAACGCACTCCGATCCAGACAGATGAAGCCGCACATGTACAAAGGATTGATTCGCGCCCTCGGCGCCTTGTTGACTGCTCTGGCCCTCTACAGCTTGCTGGGCTTTCTGATTTTACCGGGGGTCGCGTTGCGCGTTGCCAACCAGCAACTGGCCAACTACGCCACCACCCCCGCCACGATCCAGCGGATCGAGTTCAATCCGTTCAGCCTTGAACTGACCCTCTGGGGTTTGAATATCGGCGAGCCCGGCAAGGAGCAGGTCGGTTTCGAACGCCTGTACGCCAATCTGCAATTCGACAGCCTGTGGACCAAGGCCGTGCACCTGTCCGATATCGAACTGGACAAGCCCAAGGCCGAAATACTGTTCAGCAAGGACGGCAAACTCAATCTGCTGGGGCTGTTCAAACTGCCAGCGAGCGAACCCACACCTGCCGACCCGAATGCCAAGCCGTTCCCGATGCGCATCGAGCGGATCAAACTGGCGGGCGGCGCCGTGCACTTTGAAGATGCCCGCCCCAGCGAGCCCATCGAGTTTCTCTACGACTCGCTCGATTTCGAGCTGAACAACCTCAGCACCTTGCCCGATGACAGCGCCGCCATGAACCTGGTGGCTATCGGCCCAAACGGTGGCCAGATCGACTGGACCGGTAACTTCAGCCTGATCCCGATCGCCTCCGAAGGTAAGCTGAAAATCACCGATGGCAAGATGAAAGCCTTTTGGCCCTATGTGCGCGATGCCGTACCACTGGACCTCGAAAGCGGCATCATGAGCATCAGTACCGACTACAAACTCAACCTGGCCAAGGAAACCGAGCTGCTGCTGAGCAATCTGGCGGTCAACATTGCCCCCTTCGCGATCAAGGCCCCGGATGGCCGGCAACTGGCGAAGCTTGAACGCCTGGACGTCAGTGAAACCACAGTGGACCTGGCCAGGCAGCAAGTGGTGGTCGGCAAGATCCGCAGCAACAAACTGGAAACCTGGGCCGCGCTGGAAACCGACGGCCAACTCGACTGGCAGAAACTCTTCGCCAGCCAACCGTCAAAACCCTCCGCCAAAGCCAAGGCAGATGCCGAACCGGCCAGCGCTCCGGCGGCGGCAGACTCACCGAAACCTGAGCCGGCCGCGCCAGGCAAACCCTGGCAGGTGCTGCTCAAGGATGTGCAGTTGCGCGATTACCGGGTGCACTTGGCTGACCGCAAGGCACAACCTGCCGTCGCCCTGGATCTGAGCCCGCTGAACCTCGACCTGCAAAACTTCGACAGCCTCAACGGCTCGCCCTTTACCCTCAAGCTCGATACCGGCGTGGGCAAGCAAGGCAAGATCATCGCCGACGGCGAGGTCAACCTGGCCCCCGTCAGCGCCCAACTGAAGGTACAGACCAGGGACATCGACCTGCGGGTTGCCCAGTCCTACATCACGCCATTCATTCGCCTGGAACTGCGCAGCGGCATGCTCGGCAGCGATCTGGCGGTCAACCTGAAAAGCACCGAGCCTTTGGCGTTCAACGTCACCGGCCGCGCCCAGGTCGATCAGTTGCATACCCTGGACACCCTGAAAACCCGCGATTTCCTCAAGTGGCAACAGGTCGTGCTCGAAGGCCTGAACTATCAGCACGGGGACAGCCTTTCGATCGACAGGATCAACCTGTTCCAGCCCTATGCGCGCTTCATGATCAACGATGATCGCACCACCAACATCGATGACCTGCTGATTCCACAGCCGCCGGACTCCGGGGCAAAACCGGCAGCGAACAAACCGGCCAGCAACGAAAAACCGCTGGGCATCCATATCGGCGGCATTTTCATCAATGATGGTTCGGCCAACTTCGCCGACTTCAGCCTGACCCCGAACTTCGCCACCGCCATCCAGCAACTCAACGGGCAGATCGGCACCATCGACAGTCGCCAGCCGAAACCGGCCGGTGTCGACGTCAAGGGCAAGGTCGATCGTTACGCGCCGGTGACCATCAAGGGCGCCGTCAATCCGTTCGACCCGATGGCCAGCCTCGACATCGCCACCAGCTTCAAACGCGTGGAACTGACCACGCTGACGCCCTACTCCGGCAAGTTCGCCGGCTACCGAATCCGCAAGGGCCGGCTCAATCTCGACCTGCACTACCAGATCACCAAGGGCCAGCTCAAAGCTGAAAACAAAGTGGTGGTCGAACAACTGCAACTGGGTGAAAAAGTCGACAGCCCGGATGCCGTGAGCCTGCCGCTGAAACTGGCCATTGCCTTGCTCAAGGACGTCGACGGCAAGATCTCCATCGAACTGCCGGTGACCGGCGACCTGAACAACCCCCAGTTCAGTGTCATGCCGATTATCTGGCAGACCCTGCGCAACCTGATCGTCAAAGCGGCGGCAGCACCGTTCAAGCTCATAGGCGGGCTGATCAACGGCGGTGGCGCGGAGGATCTGGGCAGCGTGTCGTTCGCAGCGGGTTCCAGCGACCTGAGCAAGGACGCCGAAGGCGCCTTGGACAAACTGTCCAAAGCGCTCAAGGAACGCCCGGCACTGCGCCTGGAAATCGAAGGCACCGCCGCCCAGAGCAGCGATGGCCCATTGATCGCCGAACAACGCCTGGAACGTGAATATCAGTACAACTACTACAAAATGCTCCAGCGCCGCGGCGACAAGGTCCCGGCCCAGGCTTCGTTGCTGGAAGTGCCGGACGGGGAAAAAGGCCCGTTGCTCGAAGGTATCTACCGCACCCGCCTGAAAACCCAGCCCCCAGCCGAATGGAAGGATCTGGGCAAGGAAGAGCGCACCGCGAAAATGCGTGCCGAGGTGATCAAGTTCTGGAGCTCCAGCGACGTGCTGTTGCGTCAACTGGGCCAGGAACGCGCCAGCAGCATCAAGGATTACCTGGTCGACAAGGCCCAGCTGGAAGATGACCGGGTGTATTTCATCGACGCCAATCTGGGCGAAGCGCAAAGCGATGGCAGCGTGGTGACGCCGATGCATCTGGATGCCGAGTGATGATTCGACGGCTGCTGACAGGCCTGATTCTGGCGCTGGCCGCCAGTCAGGCCGGGGCAGCCGATACCCTGCGCTGTGGCAGCCAATTGATCAGTGTCGGTGATCGTTCGAGTGAGGTTCTGCAGAAATGCGGTGAGCCGGTCAGTCGCGACTTGCTGGGTTACAAGCGCAGTGCAGACCGGCGCGAGGAATTTCAGGTCGAGGAATGGACATACGGACCGAATGGCGGCATGTATCAATACTTGCGTTTCGAAGGTAATCGGCTGAAACAGATCACCAGCAAACGCGGCAATTGATCAGGCACGCCCCCCACAGTTGATTGGCACCGCTGTAAATAAAACAGGCCCCGGCAAAAATGCGCGGGGCCTGTGGTGGCCAAACTCCGTTTGGCCGCTCGCATGAACTGTCAGGCTGCAACAGACGTATGACTCGGCCCGTCTGTCGCGCCCTCTCCCGGTCCAGGCGAGAAGCCTGCCTTATTCGGCTTTGAGGCCGTCAGCGGAAACCGCCTTGACGCCTTTGATTTTCTTGGCGATGGCCACAGCCATGTCTTTTTGCGAATCGGTCACGGCAGCGGTCGACGACAGCGATACCACGCCCTTGTTGGTTTCAACCTTGATGTCGGTACCTGGAATGCCTTTTTCGGTCATCAGGTCGGCTTTGACTTTGGTGGTGATCCAGGTATCGGAAGTAGCCTCTTTAGCCTTGGTCATTTCACCCGCCGCCAGGGTCATTGGAGACTGGGTGGCTTGAGTGGTCTGGGCGAATGCCGCATTTGCCATGGTCAGAGTCAACGCGGTAGCAGTAGCGGCAGCGATAGCGAACTTCTTCATACGAGTAACTCCTGTTTTTCTGAAAAGTCTGCCGGGTGTCATGTCGGCAGGGTTACCAGGGGTATTGCGAACGCTGTGCCAACTTTGAAAAAAACAATAAAACCTTATAAATCAACATCTTAGAAATTAGTTTGATTTTCGAAATCATGCAAAATGCACGAGGCGCCGAAACGCTGCATGCAAGTTGCGGGTTTGTGGAAAGTTCCTAAGATCCTGAATTCCTACGCTTTCTCTGAAGTTTTTGACGACAGGACGAACCCGCAATGGCGGTAATGATCTGCTGTAGGAGCGAGCTTGCTCCGGGCGGCGATCCGACGATGGATTCAAGAGCGCTGCGTTTAGTCAGTAAACACGCGGCATCGTTAACGACCATCGCGAGCAAGCTCGCTCCTACAGAATTCTTGACTGAACAGTACTACCGCAATGGCGGGGGCTTGAGGCACCGATTCACGTCGCGGAACACCCTTTCGGCAAGTAATCCCGGGATACCGTGCTTTTACACGACCAACCTTTGGTTTCGTCCCGTGTCAGGACGACGGTTTTGCCCAGGACCGTCCCCGGGGCATTCTGCAACGTACAAACGATTGATCCCGCGCCCTCCGGAGTCGAAGCCGTTACAGCCAGGGCGCAGTGGATAGTCGATGTCGCGCCGGCGGGCGCCACGTTGGCAATAGTCGGGGTGTCCCCCTGACTGATCACATCCTCGAACGGTACTTTCATCGCCGTCAGTTCGGCCAACGCCGCCGTGACTTTGGCCCGAGCCTGGTATTTGGAATACATCGGCAGACCCAGTGTTGCCAGGATCCCGATGATCGCCACCACGACGAGCAACTCGATCAGGGTAAAACCTTTTTGATTCATATACAGGCTCCATGCATGAGACGAAAGCTCATGACCTGCCCCCTGGCAGCACAGCCTGTGCCAAGGCAAAAGCCCCCTGTTGGCTGGGGCCGTAGCGGTTGCAAAGCCCTGTCCTACTACCAGGATCAGCACTATCTGACGTTTTTTGTCACCTCACCCTTGCTGGTTTGGCTCCGTTGATTGACTAGGCTATAAGAGCAACTCAACCGGATTACCCAGGACTGAACATGGCGGTCAAGGCAGCGAAAATAAGTGTGTATGCATGGGAAGGCATCGACCGCAAAGGCACAAAGGTAACCGGTGAGCTCAGCGCTCAAAACCCGGCGCTGCTCAAGGCGAAATTGCGCAAGCAAGGCATCAACCCGGGCAAGGTTCGCAAAAAAAACCATTCGGTTTTCAACATGGGCAAGCGCATCAAGGCTCAGGACATTGCCCTGTTCACCCGGCAAATGGCGACGATGATCAGGGCCGGCGTGCCCTTGTTACAGTCGTTCGACATCATCGGCGAAGGCTTCGACAATCCGGCCATGCGCCGGTTGGTGGATGAGCTGAAACAGGAAGTCGCGGCAGGCAACAGCTTCGCCACCGCCCTGCGCAAGCAGCCCCGGTATTTCGATGAACTGTATTGCAACCTGGTGGATGCCGGCGAACAGGCCGGTGCCCTCGACACCCTTTTGGAACGGGTCGCGACCTACAAGGAAAAAAGCGAAAGCCTCAAGGCCAGGATCAGGAAAGCCATGACCTACCCGCTGGTGGTGGTGTTCGTTGCGGCGATTGTCACAGGGATTCTGCTGGTCAATGTCGTACCGCAGTTCGAGTCGGTGTTCAAAGGCTTTGGCGCTGAACTGCCGGCCTTCACCGTGATGGTCATCGGCCTGTCGCAATTCATGCAGGCCTGGTGGTGGACGGTCCTTGGCGCGCTGATCGCAATGGCCTTCGGTGTGCGCCACGCCCTCGGGACATCCCCGGCCTTTCGTGACCGGATGGACAGCTGGCTGCTGAAACTGCCACTGGTGGGCACCTTGATGTACAAGTCCGCCGTGGCCCGGTTCGCCCGCACACTGTCGACTACTTTCGCTGCCGGCGTGCCACTGCTGGAGGCCCTGGAATCAGTGGCCGGTGCGACCGGCAATAGCGTGTTCAAGCGCGCCGTATTGCGCATCCGGCAAGACGTTTCGACCGGCATGCAGTTGAATTTCGCCATGCGCACCTCTGGCGTATTTCCGAACATGGCCATACAGATGACTGCCATCGGCGAAGAGTCCGGCACCCTCGACAATATGCTCGACAAAGTCGCGGGGTTCTACGAAGACGACGTCGACAACATGGTCGATAACCTCACCAGCCTGATGGAGCCGTTCATCATGGTGGTGCTGGGTGTTATCGTCGGTGGACTGGTAGTTGCCATGTACCTGCCCATCTTCCAACTCGGCTCAGCGATCTGACATGCCCTTGAATGAAATCCTGATTCACTATCCGCTGGCCTTTGTCCTTCTCGCCGGAGTTACCGGCCTGCTGGTCGGCAGCTTCCTCAATGTGGTGATCTGGCGCCTGCCGAAAATGCTCGAACGCGATTGGCGTGTGCAGGCCCATGACATTCTCGGGCTGCCCGGCGAAACGCCGGTGCCGACCTACAACCTGCTGCTACCCCATTCCCAGTGCCCGCATTGCGGTCACCGGATCCGCGCCTGGGAAAACATTCCGCTGCTCAGCTATGTGTTTTTGCGCGGTCGCTGTTCATCCTGTGCAGCAGCGATCAGCCCGCGCTATCCGTTGATCGAACTGACCTGTGGTGCGCTGTCGGCGTTTGTGGCCTGGCATTTCGGCTTCGGTTGGCCAGCCTGCCTGATGCTGATCCTGAGTTGGGGGTTGCTGGCGATGAGCCTGATTGACGCCGAACATCAGATATTGCCGGACGTGCTGGTGCTGCCGTTGATATGGCTGGGGTTGATCGTCAACAGTTTCGGCCTGTTCGTGTCGTTGCACGAGGCGCTTTGGGGTGCAATAGCCGGCTACAGCGTGCTGTGGGCGGTGTTCTGGCTGTTCAAGCTGATCACGGGCAAGGACGGCATGGGCTACGGTGATTTCAAGCTGCTGGCGATGCTGGGCGCCTGGGGTGGCTGGCAGATTTTGCCACTGACCATCCTGCTGTCCTCGCTGGTGGGTGCCATTATCGGGATGATATTGCTGCGCTGGCGCAATGCGAAAACCTCGACGCCGATCCCTTTCGGTCCCTATCTGGCCATTGCCGGCTGGATTGCGTTGCTCTGGGGTGGTCAAATAACCGACCCTTATTGGCAGTTTGTCGGTTTGAAATGAATAGCCCTGTGGAAAAACCCTGGATTCTCGGCCTGACCGGCGGCATCGGCAGCGGCAAAAGCGCGGCCGCCCAGCACTTCATCGATCTGGGCGTGCACGTGGTCGACGCCGATCATGCTGCTCGCTGGGTCGTTGAGCCTGGCCGCCCGGCCCTGGCACAGATCGCCGGGCACTTCGGCCCCGGCGTGTTGCACAGCGACGGGCAACTGGACCGCGCGGCGCTGCGCAAATTGATCTTCGAAGTGCCTGAAGAACGCCGCTGGCTGGAGGCCCTCCTGCATCCACTGATCGGCGAGGAAATCGCTCACCACCTGGCACTGGCAAAATCGCCTTATGCGATTCTGGTTTCGCCGCTGCTGATCGAGTCCGGGCAATACGCCATGACCCAACGCGTACTGGTGATCGATGCCCCGGAACAATTGCAGGTTGAACGCACCCTGCAACGTGACCAGACCAGCGAACAGCAAGTCCAGGCAATCCTCAAGGCCCAGGCCAGCCGCCAGGATCGCGTGAGCCATGCCGACGACGTCGTGATCAATGACCGCGACCTTGCCTGGCTGCACAGCGAGGTCGAACGCCTGCATCACTTTTATCTTACTTTGCGTGGAGGCCAGTCATGAGCCAACCAACAACCGTCGAATGCCCAACTTGTGGTGCACCCGTGGAATGGAGCGCCGAGAGCAAATTCCGGCCCTTCTGCTCCGACCGCTGCAAACTGATCGACCTGGGCGCCTGGGCGTCCGAAGAACACAAGATTCCATTGGCTCCCGATGCCGAGGACGAGTTGTTCAGCGGCGATTTCGACCCGCGTCACTGATCCATCGGGTGGGCGATTCCAGGTTTTGAGGGGATCAGGACTTGGGATCGTCGTCCTTCCAGGGAGCCGAGAGGTAGCGGGTGCGGTTGAACGTCTCAAGCCACTCCGGACAAAACACCACCAGCGCACTGACGATCATGCCGTTGATAAACGCTTCGGGAAAAATGATCAGCCACAGGTAACCGACAAAATCCTCGAGCCAATATGGCATTTCGAAACGCTCATCGAACCACAGCAACCACAGCCCCAGCAGCAGGCACAGCAACGCCGACAGCGCGGCGGCAAAGAATCCGGAAACGAAGATATACACGAAGGGATTTCGTGGCTGCGCACGCTCCACCAGAATGGCGCAGCACTCGGTGACCAGCACCGGCAGCGCAATCAACAACGCACCATTGACCCCGACCGCCGCCAGGTCCTGTCGGCCGAGCAACACCAGCCCCGTTTGTGCAACCAACCCACCGACCAGCGCCAGCGGCCAGTCCAGCAGCAGGGTTACCGCTGTCATGCCGATGAGGTGATAAGACACGCCGGTATCGAAATCCTGTCGCACCAGCCACAGCAGAAACAGCGCAAACACCGTTCCAAACAGCAGATGCTGACGACGGCTGTCGGTGAACAGTTCAACCCACGGCGCGCGACAGACCGCCCAGATCAACACCGGCAGGTAAATCAGCCAGCCGACTGACAGTGTTTCCGGTGACAGCAACTCTGCGCCGATCACCTGAGCAATCCTCTGTCCTTCACTGCAAACTCCCTGGTTGTTCAGACCCGATACCTGGCAGTCTACTACGGCGATGAAGTCGCTCCAGTCGATGCAAAGCTTTCTGCTTGTCGCAATTGAACGCTAAGCTTGGGCCTATGGATGACTCAGATTATTTACGCCTGCTGACCATCGCGGCCGAGCAAGCCAACGCGTTCCTGTCCAACGCCCGTAAATGGGAGCGTGAGCGTTGGGTCTGCCAGCGCCTGCTGCAAGGCTTGAACATTCCCTATCGTGCCGATGAGTTCACTCCCGCCGGGGAGCCACCGGATGTGTTGTTTCGCGATGCCAGTTTCGAGGTGTTCTTCGTGCTCGACGAAGGCCGGCGTCTCAACGATGAATGGCGCGACGAACTGCAACGCCGGCGCAGCGCGTTTTCCCTGAGCCAACTGGTGCGCCGCGAGGCCAAGCCACGACGTATTCCCGCCAACGAGTTCTTGCTGCGATTGGCGCCGACCTTGCGCAAAAAAGCGCACAACTACAAAGAGCGCGGCATGGATCTGGGTGAACTGGACATCATTGCCTTCGCCAGCCTCAAACGTGAAGTGCTGGACCTCAACAGCCATTTCCCGCCGCCGACCGAATACCTGCGCCAGGGCTGGCGCTCGCTGTCATTGGTCGGGCCGACATTCGCCCGCGTGCTGTTCGCTCACCCGGATGCGCCGGACTTCTTGCGCAGCAACCTGGGGCGCAGCATTGTTTTTGACGTCGGGATCAGCCTGTGAGCCCGCTGCAGGAGCTGATCGCCGAGGTGCCGCAACAAGGTCGCGTACGCTGGATCGGCGTGCGTCCGCAATCACGTGCGCCGATGCTTGCACTCGAGGCCGTGGAAGCGCGCCTCGAGGCCGGCCTGACCGGCGACCACGCCCGCCCCGGCGTGCGCAATGCGCGGCAGGTCACGCTGATTCAGTGGGAGCACCTGGCGGTGATCAGCTCGTTGATGGGGCGTGCGCACGATCATCCGGTCCGGCCTGAAGATCTACGGCGCAATCTGGTTATCAGTGGCATCAATCTGTTCAGCCTCAAGGGCCGCCGCTTCCGGATTGGCCAGGCAACGTTCGAAACCACCGGTTGGTGCCAGCCCTGCGCGCGCCTTGAAAGCAACCTGGGCATCGGCACCTTTCAGGCCGTGCGCGGACATGGCGGAATCACTGCCCGAGTGTTACAAAGTGGAATCATTCGCCTGGACGATACGGTGAGCGTCGAGCCCCTTGCGGACAGCGGCTATGCTCCGTTCAACGTTCGTTAAATCAGCCTGTAGCTTCTACACATTTAGCTACGTCTACCTGACGAGGCCTTTATGACCAGCCGCCTGAACCCCGACGACCAAAAGCATGTCGAAGAGTACCTGCAGTTGTCCCAGCACCAAGTCGAGCGCCGGCCTTTCCGGCCGTGGATGCTCCTTGTACTGGTATTGGCAGTGACCATTGGTCTGGGCCTGTTGAGCCGCCTTATCAGTTACCTGACGCTATGAGCTGCCTTGCGCTCGCTCGGGTAATTGCACCGATTTCCTTTAGCCTTGCGAGTTATCCCCATGTCCCATCGTATTGTCATTGTCGGCGGCGGCGCCGGCGGTCTGGAGTTGGCTACCCGTCTGGGTAAGACTCTGGGCAAGCGTGGCACGGCCAGTGTGATGCTGGTCGACGCGAACCTGACCCACATCTGGAAACCGTTGTTGCACGAAGTGGCCGCCGGTTCCCTGAACTCTTCCGAAGACGAACTCAACTATGTCGCCCAGGCCAAATGGAACCACTTCGAGTTCCAGCTGGGGCGCATGAGCGGGCTCGATCGCGCGAGGAAAAAAATCCAGCTGGCCGCCACCTATGACGAAGCCGGCCTGGAACTGGTGCCAGCCCGTGAAGTGCCTTACGACTCGCTGGTGATCTCCGTCGGCAGCACCACCAACGATTTCGGCACCCAGGGTGCTGCGCAACACTGCCTGTTCCTCGACACCCGTAAACAGGCCGAGCGCTTCCACCAGCAACTGCTCAATCACTACTTGCGCGCTCATGCCGGTCAGACCGATACGGTCGAGCAAATCAGTGTGGCCATCGTCGGTGCCGGTGCCACCGGGGTCGAGCTGGCCGCCGAGCTGCACAACGCCGCCCATGAACTGGCGGCCTATGGCCTGGACCGGATCAAGCCGGAAAACATGCACATCACCCTGATCGAAGCCGGTCCACGCGTCCTGCCGGCTCTGCCAGAACGGATTGGCGGACCTGTGCATAAAACCCTGGAGAAACTCGGGGTCAACGTCATGACCAATGCCGCGGTCAGCGAAGTGACGGCCGACAGCCTGATCACCGCCGACGGCAACGTAATCAAGGCCAGCCTGAAAGTCTGGGCCGCGGGGATTCGCGCACCGGGTTTCCTCAAGGACATCGATGGCCTGGAAACCAACCGCATCAATCAGCTGCAAGTGCTGCCGACCCTGCAAACCACCCGCGACGAGAACATCTTCGCATTCGGTGACTGCGCCGCCTGCCCTCAACAGGGCAGCGACCGCAATGTGCCGCCACGCGCCCAGGCCGCTCACCAACAGGCTTCGTTGCTGGCCAAATCGCTGAAACTGCGGATCGAAGGCAAGGCATTGCCGGAGTACAAGTACACCGACTACGGCTCGCTGATCTCGCTGTCGCGCTTTTCGGCTGTGGGTAACTTGATGGGCAACCTCACCGGCAGTGTGATGCTCGAAGGCTGGCTGGCGCGGATGTTCTACGTGTCGCTGTACCGCATGCACCAGATGGCGCTGTACGGGCCGTTCCGCACAGCGATGCTGATGCTGGGCAGCAAGATCGGACGTGGCACCGAGCCGCGGCTGAAGCTGCATTGATGTAAAACCTGTGGGAGCGAGCCTGCTCGCGAAGAGGTCGAGTCAGCCGGCATCAATGTTGACTGGCACACCGCTTTCGCGAGCAGGCTCGCTCCCACATTGGTTTTGCGATGTCCTGAGTTTCTCGCAGACAAAAAAAATCCCCGTATCTTTCGATACGAGGATTTTTAATATGGTCGGGGTAAGGGGATTCGAACTCCTGACATCCTGCTCCCAAAGCAGGCGCGCTACCGGACTGCGCTATACCCCGGTAAAAAAAAGGCACCTTCGAAAGGCGCCTTCTGCGAACAGAGCTTTTGGCGTCTGATCTTAAGATTCGATTCCAGTGTTAACTGGTTTCAAAAATGGTGGGTCGTGTGGGATTCGAACCTACGACCAATTGGTTAAAAGCCAACTGCTCTACCAACTGAGCTAACGACCCAAAAATGGTCGGGGTAAGGGGATTCGAACTCCTGACATCCTGCTCCCAAAGCAGGCGCGCTACCGGACTGCGCTATACCCCGGTTTGAAATTGGCTCCGTGACCAGGACTCGAACCTGGGACCCAATGATTAACAGTCATTTGCTCTACCGACTGAGCTATCACGGAACTACACATTTCAATTTACAACTTTGAAGCTTTACTGCGTTCTCTTCAACCCGTTTGCATCGCTGCGTTCGTGTGTCTGAGGCGCGCTATTCTACAATCTTCAGAACCTCTGTCAACCCCCTAAATTGCTTTCAAGTTAATGATTTGCAACTTATTTTGGATTCCTGCTTGGGGAGCGGAAACCCTGGCGGGTGACTTACTGCGGGGCGCACTTTACAAGCCTTTTCCTTTGAGTTCAACAGCCTAACGAAAAAAAGGCCTCGTTATGCGAGGCCTTTTCAATTTTGTTGCCGATCCGGATCAGACGAAGACGATTTCGTCGCTTTCCACCACGCCGTGAGCGGTATCGCCCGGCATGAACCGACCGGACAGGATCAGCTGCGCCAGCGGGTTCTCGATCCAGCGCTGGATCGCTCGTTTGAGCGGCCGTGCGCCGTACACCGGGTCGTAACCGACCGCAATCAGCTTGTCCATGGCTTCAGGGCTGAGTTCAAGCTTCAGCTCCCGCTCGGTCAGGCGGCGGCGCAGACGACCCAACTGGATCTCGGTAATACCGGCGATCTGATCCCGCGCCAACGGCTCGAAGATCACCACTTCGTCGACCCGGTTGATGAACTCCGGCCGGAAGTGGCTGGAAATCGCATCCATCACCGCTGCACGCTGCGCCTCACGATCACCGACCAGTTCCTGGATCTGCACCGACCCCAGGTTGGAGGTCATGACAATCACGGTGTTCTTGAAGTCCACCGTGCGGCCATGGCTGTCGGTCAGGCGACCGTCTTCGAGCACTTGCAGCAAGATGTTGAACACATCCGGGTGCGCCTTCTCGACCTCATCCATCAGGATCACCGAATACGGCTTGCGACGCACCGCCTCGGTCAGGTAACCGCCCTCTTCATACCCCACGTAGCCCGGTGGCGCACCGATCAGGCGAGCCACGGAATGTTTCTCCATGAACTCGGACATGTCGATCCGCACCATCGCCTCTTCGGTATCAAAGAGGAATTCGGCCAACGCCTTGCACAGCTCGGTTTTACCGACACCGGTCGGGCCGAGGAACATGAACGAGCCGCTCGGGCGATTCGGGTCGGACAACCCGGCACGCGAACGCCGCACTGCGTTGGAAACCGCGACCACCGCTTCGTCCTGGCCGATCACACGCTGGTGCAACAGACTTTCCATCTTCATCAGTTTTTCGCGCTCGCCTTCGAGCATCTTCGACACCGGGATACCGGTCCATTTCGACACGACTTCGGCGATCTCTTCTTCAGTCACCTTGCTGCGCAGCAACTGGTTTTCAGCTTTGCCATGCTGGTCGACCATTTGCAGGCTACGTTCCAGGTCCGGGATCACCCCGTACTGCAACTCGGCCATGCGGTTCAGGTCGCCTTTGCGGCGGGCCGCTTCCAGTTCCTGACGGGACTGTTCGATTTTCTGCTGGATCTGCGCAGAACCCTGGACCTCGGCTTTTTCCGAATTCCAGATTTCTTCGAGATCAGAGTACTCACGCTCATGACGAGCGATTTCGTCCTGCAATTTTTCCAGACGTTTCTTCGCCGCGTCGTCGCTTTCTTTCTTCAGTGCCTGGGATTCCACCTTCAGCTGAATCAGGCGACGCTCCAGACGGTCCAGCACCTCCGGTTTGGAGTCGATCTCCATGCGGATGCGGCTGGCGGCTTCATCGATCAGGTCGATGGCCTTGTCGGGCAACTGCCGGTCAGTGATGTAACGATGACTGAGTTTGGCCGCGGCAATGATCGCGCCGTCGGTGATCGCCACCTTGTGGTGAACCTCATAGCGTTCCTTGAGGCCACGCAGGATGGCGATGGTGTCTTCTTCGCTCGGTTCATCCACCAGCACTTTCTGGAAACGTCGCTCCAGAGCGGCGTCTTTCTCTATGTATTGGCGGTACTCGTTGAGCGTCGTGGCGCCCACACAGTGCAGCTCACCGCGGGCCAGGGCCGGCTTGAGCATGTTGCCAGCATCCATCGAGCCTTCGCCCTTGCCGGCGCCGACCATGGTGTGCAGTTCGTCGATGAACAGAATGATCTGCCCTTCCTGCTTCGACAGTTCATTGAGCAACGCCTTGAGCCGCTCTTCAAACTCACCGCGATACTTGGCACCGGCAATCAGCGCCCCCATGTCCAGGGACAACAGGCGCTTGCCCTTGAGACCATCCGGCACTTCACCATTGATGATGCGCTGGGCCAGGCCTTCGGCAATGGCGGTTTTACCCACGCCAGGCTCACCGATCAGAACCGGGTTGTTCTTGGTACGCCGTTGCAGCACCTGGATGGTCCGGCGAATTTCATCGTCTCGACCGATCACTGGATCGAGCTTGCCGTCTTCGGCGCGCTTGGTCAGGTCGACCGTGTATTTATCCAGGGCCTGACGAGACTCTTCGTGGTTAGGGTCGTTGACGGCCTCGCCACCGCGCAGGTTGTTGATCGCATTTTCCAGGGCTTTCTTGCTCACGCCCTGGCCGAGCAACAGTTTGCCGAGCTTGCTGTTCTCGTCCATGGCGGCGAGCAGCACCAGCTCGCTGGAGATAAACTGGTCGCCTTTCTGCTGAGCCAGACGGTCTGCCTGGTTGAGCAGGCGCGCCAGATCCTGCGACATGTTCACGTCGCCGGTCGGGTTCTGGATTTTCGGTAGCTGGTCGAGCTCTTTGGTCAGCTCTTTACGCAGGCTGTTGACGTCGAAGCCCACCTGCATCAGCAGGGGCTTGATCGAGCCGCCCTGCTGTTCGAGCAAGGCTTGCATCAAGTGCGCCGGCTCAATGGCCGGATGATCGTGGCCGACAGCCAGGGATTGGGCATCGGACAACGCTAACTGCAATTTGCTGGTTAAACGGTCTATACGCATGGGTCACCTTCCTTTTGAGCAGGCCGGACCTATAAAACATCCTGAATGAAGAAACCTGCCAGATACCGCAATAGATGTGGTCGATTCTGGGAGTTTCAAGCGTCGTGACGTTGATGCAGGTCAGGGAAGCTTAGCGGGCGAGCCAGATCAGGGAGGCGAATCGACCGGTGCGAGGGGCACGGCGATAAGAAAAGAAGCGGGGGTCGGTCACTGTGCAGAAACCGCCACCGTAGACAGCGGTGACGCCGCGAACCGCCAGACGCAAGCGGGCCAGTATATAGATGTCGGCCATGAACTTGCCGGGGTTTTGACTCGGTACAAAGGCTTTGGCAGCCTCAGGCAATTGGTCGACGAAGGTTTCGCGCACTTCCGGGCCGACTTCAAAGGCTTGCGGACCAATGGCTGGACCAAGCCAGACCAATACCTCGGCAGGTGGCACCGCCAGACTGTCGAGGGTGGCTTCCAGCACGCCCGCCGCCAACCCGCGCCAACCGGCATGGGCCGCAGCAACGCGAGTGCCGGCACAGTCACAAAACAGCACAGGCAGGCAATCGGCGGTCATCGCCGCACAGGCGATACCGGGTGTCGACGTCCAACTCGCATCGGCAGTGTCCACTCGGGCTGGATCGGCATGGGCCACGGCAATGCCGTGGACCTGCTGCAGCCAGGCCGGTCGAATGGAGAAATGATCGGTAAGACGACGGCGATTCTCGGCAACAGCTTCAGGGCTGTCATCGACATGATCGCCAAGATTGAGGCTGTCGAACGGCGCCACACTGACGCCGCCCGCACGGGTGGTGACACAGGCTTTGACCCCGGCCGGTGCGGGCCAGTCAGGAATCAGCCAGTCACTCATCCGATGAACGCCTCGCGGTCTTGCTTGAGCAGGGTCAGCAGCCAGACGAAATCTTCCGGCAATGGTGATTCCCAGCTCATGCGCTGACCGGTGGTCGGATGATCCAGTTCCAGGAAACGCGCATGCAGCGCCTGACGCGGGAAGTTTTTCAGGGATTCGACCATGGTGGGGTTGGCGGCCGGCGGAATGCGGAAACGACCGCCGTAGGCAGGATCTCCGACCAACGGGTAGTTGATGTGCGCCATGTGCACGCGAATCTGGTGCGTGCGACCGGTTTCCAGCTTCACCCGCACGTGAGTGTGGGAGCGGAAGCGCTCAAGCACACGGTAATGACTGACGGCTTGCTTGCCACCTTCCATCACGGCCATGCGCTGGCGCTGCTGGCCGTGGCGACCGATCGGCGCGTTGATCTTGCCGCCGGCTGTCACCACACCAATCACGATGCATTCATAGATGCGGCTGACGCTGCGGCTCTGCAACTGCGTTACCAGTTGCGTCTGCGCCTGAATGGTCTTGGCCACCACCATCAGACCGGTGGTGTCCTTGTCCAGGCGATGCACGATACCGGCGCGGGGCACATTGATGATGTCCGGCACGTGGTGCAGCAAGGCGTTGAGCAAGGTGCCATCAGCGTGGCCGGCAGCCGGGTGCACCACCAGGCCCGCAGGCTTGTTGATCACCAGGATGTCGTCGTCTTCGTAGACGATGTCCAGGGCAATGTCTTGAGCGACCCATTCGCCCTGAGCTTCCTGCTCGGCAGTCAACTCAAGGATGGCGCCGCCATGGACGATGTCTCGCGGGCGGATAACCGCCCCATCCACAGTCAGGCGGCCGTCTTTGATCCAGGCGGAAAGGCGCGAGCGCGAGTGCTCAGCGAATAATTGTGCGGCGACTTGATCGAGGCGTTGGCCGCCCAGTTCGGACGGCACCTCTGCGCGAAGTTCAATTTTATCGGACATGCTCAGACTAGGCGTCGGCACAGCCTTTGGTTTCGGCTGCGCGCTTGTGGTTAAATACGGCGTCTTTTGCCCCGAGGCTATTCAACGGGGCGCTCATCATAACAGGACGGCCACGCCCAAGACAGCGGCCGTCATAGGGACGCAAGCCGCCATGCAAGTGAAACACCTGCTGCTGATCGCCATCCTCGCATTGACCGCTGCTTGCTCATCGAAGGAAGTCGTAGACGAAAACCTCAGTGAAGTCGAACTGTACCAACAGGCTCAAAAAGACCTGGACAACAGTAGCTACACCAGCGCCATCGCCAAGCTGAAGGCTCTGGAGTCGCGTTATCCGTTCGGTCGTTATGCCGATCAGGCACAACTCGAACTCATCTACGCCAACTACAAGAACACCGAGCCAGAGGCGGCCAAGTCAGCTGCGGAGCGCTTCATTCGCCTGCACCCACAGCATCCGAACGTCGATTACGCCTACTACCTCAAGGGCCTGACTTCTTTCGACCAGGACGTCGGCCTGCTGGCGCGCTTCCTGCCACTGGACATGACCAAGCGTGACCCGGGCGCCGCCCGCGACTCCTATAACGAGTTCGCCCAGCTGACCAGCCGCTTCCCGAACAGCCGTTACGCGCCAGACGCCAAGCAGCGCATGATTTATCTGCGCAACCTGCTGGCGGCCTACGAAATTCACGTAGCCGACTACTACCTGACCCGTCAGGCCTATGTCGCCGCCGCGAACCGCGGTCGCTACGTGGTGGAAAACTTCCAGGAAACCCCTTCGGTCGGCGACGGCCTGGCGGTGATGACCGAGGCCTACCAGCGCCTGCACCTGGACGATCTGGCTGCTACCAGCCTGGAAACCCTGAAGCTCAACTACCCGAACCACCCGACACTGGTGGACGGTCAGTTCGTGCCAACCGTCGCCGAAGCCGACAACCGTTCGTGGCTGAGCAAGGCGACCCTGGGCCTGATCGAGTCCCGTCCGCCGCTGCCACCGGGAGAAACCCGCGCCAACCAGGACGTGCAGAAGCAGTTCCAGGACGCCAAGGATGCAATCCCGGCCGAACTCAAGCCTAAAGACAACAATGACGACGCGATCAAAGAAGAAGATCACGAAGCGCAAGGCAACAACAGCGACCGTTCGTGGTTCAGCTACATGACCTTCGGCGTGTTCGACTGACACTCGGGTTGTGCAAAAAGGGAGACTTTCGAGTCTCCCTTTTTTGTTTCAGCGATTTATTGCACTGTGCGCCTGACAGGTCCTTGGCTAAACTGCCGAATCATCCGTCGAAAAGCAGTTCACCATGCTTCGTTTATTGTTCTGGATTGCCCTGATTGCCGCTGCAGTATGGTTCTGGCGCAAGTTCAAGGGGCAGGCGTCCACCCCCAGGTCCCCAACCGAGCGGGAAGCGGCGCCTATGGTCCGTTGCGCCCATTGCGGCGTTCACCTGCCCCGTGACCGCGCGCTGAGCCTCGACCAGCGGTGGTATTGCAGCCAGGCTCATCTCGAGCAAGACAAGGGTTCCAGTGGCCGCTGACACCTCACTCAGAATGGCGACCGATTGAGGTCTATCGCACGCACCCAAGGAACTGAAAGGCGTCGGTCGACGTCTGACGCAGATTATTCAAGACCACACTCTGCGAATGAACCGGGTAATCGAAAACGTTCTGCAGCTGCAGCGCCGCGAGCAAATGTCGCCGCTACGGCTCAATCTGAAATCACTGGAAATACTCGATAACGAAACCCCCGTCCCCCAAACCAGGGGCCTGGGGCCTTATCTGTCCGGCGAGCCGGGCGAAAGCATTCTGTCGCGCCTAGACTTCAAGGCACGCCAGGAAAGCGGCTGCTTTTGCATGACCCTTGCTCACGGACGGAACCCACGTTGAACACCAGACCCCGACAAAAAGTCTTGATCGTCGATGACGAACCGGAAATACGCGAACTCCTGGAAATCACCCTGGGAAGGATGAAACTGGAGACGTTCAACGCCCGCAACTTCGGCGAAGCGCAATCCCTGCTGAAACGCGAAAGCTTCGATCTATGCCTGACCGACATGCAGTTGCCGGACGGTACCGGCCTGGAGCTGGTGCAGCACATCCAGCAACGTCACCCTCAGGTACAGGTGGCGATGATCACCGCCTATGCCAGTCTCGAAACCGCGATCGATGTGCTCAAGGCCGGGGCATTCGACTTCCTGACCAAACCGGTGGACCTTACCCGCCTGCGTGAACTGGTCACCAGCGCCCTGCTGCTTCCTGCCCGCGGGGTCGGCATCGATCGTCGCTTGCTGGGCGATTCATTGCCCATGCGCAACCTGCGAAAACACATCGCCAAACTGGCCAGCAGCCATGCGACGGTATACATCAGCGGAGAGTCCGGCAGCGGCAAGGAACTGGTCGCGCGCCTGATCCATGATCAGAGCCCCCGCGCCAATCAGCCGTTCATTCCGATCAACTGTGCGGCAATCCCTTCGGAACTGCTGGAGAGTGAGTTTTTCGGCCACCGCAAAGGCAGCTTCAGCGGCGCCATCGAAGACAAACCCGGTCTGTTCCAGACCGCTCACGGCGGCACCCTGCTCCTCGACGAAGTGGCTGACCTGCCGCTGGCCATGCAGGTCAAACTGCTGCGCGCGATTCAGGAGAAAGCCGTACGCAGCGTTGGCGGGCAGCAGGAAGTGGCGGTGGATGTGCGCATTCTCTGCGCCACACACAAGGACCTTGACGCCGAAGTCGCCGCTGGGCGATTTCGTCATGACCTTTACTACCGGTTGAACGTGATCGAACTCCGGGTGCCGCCCTTGCGCGAGCGTCGTGACGACATCGAAATGCTGGCCAGCCACATGCTCAAGCGCTTGGCCGCCAATACCGGTCAACCCGCGGCGAGACTCCACCCCCAAGCCCTCGATGCGCTGAAAAACTATCGCTTCCCGGGCAATGTGCGGGAACTGGAAAACATGCTCGAACGGGCGCATACCCTGAGTGAAAACAATCAGATCGAAGCCGAGGACCTGCGCCTGGCCGAAGGCAACCATGGGGCTGAAGCTGGCCTGCCGGACCTGACCCGGATCGACAATCTGGAAACCTACCTGGAAAACGTCGAACGCCAGCTGCTGCTCCAGGCACTGGAAGAAACCCGCTGGAACCGCACGGCGGCGGCTCAGCGGTTGAATCTGTCATTCAGGTCGATGCGCTACCGGCTCAAGAAGTTGGGACTGGATTGAGACCGCCATCGCGAGCAAGCTCGCTCCCTGTAGGAGCGAGCTTGCTCGCGATGGGGATCCACTGGCCGCCAGTCAGAGCCGCCCGGCAGGCGCATAAGGCGCCGGATCGATAATTGGCGCCCGGCCCAGCATCACATCGGCAAACAACTGGCATGACGCTGGCGCCAGCACCAGCCCGTTACGGTAATGCCCGCAGTTGAGCCACAGCCCGTCAAACCCCGGCACTGGGCCGATATAAGGAATGCCCTCGGGAGATCCCGGGCGCAATCCGGCCCAATGCCCCACCACTTCTGCATCGGCCAGCGCCGGGATCAACTCCACCGCAGACGCCTTCAGGCTTTCCAGCGCCGACCCGGTCGGCGTCTTGTCAAAGCCTTCATGCTCCAGCGTACTGCCGATCAGTATGTGCCCGTCACGCCGGGGAATCGCATAACGGCCCTTGGCCAGGACCATGCTCGGCAGGAAATCCGCCGCGCACTTGTAGAGAATCATCTGCCCTTTCACCGGCTCGACCGGCAGTGTCAGGTCAAGATGCTTGAGCAAGTCACCGCTCCAGGCCCCCGCCGTCAGGACGACTTGATCGCCAAGGACAGTACCTGTGGATGTCTGCACGCCGACCACTTTGTTGCCGTCACGAACAAACCCGCTGACTTCGCACTGCTCATGGATCGTCACGTTCGGCAGCGCCAGCAACGCGGCCTTGAGCGACTTCACCAGGCGCGGATTACGCACATTGGCGACGTCGGCCATGTAGATCGCCCGGGAAAAACCACTGCCCAGCACCGGCACGGCGTCGTGCGCAGCCGAAATATCCACCGCACTCAACGGACGATGTTCCCGGGCAGCCCAGGCCAGCGCTTCAGCCTCGTCATCCAGATCCAGCCAGTACAGACCGGTGGTGTGCACTTCAGGATCAACGCCAGTGGCGGCAAACAAGCGCTCGCCCAGTTGTGGATAAAAATCCTGGGACCAATGAGCCAACGCAGTGACCGCCGGGCTGTAGCGCCACGGATAAAGCGGCGAAACGATGCCACCGCCAGCCCAGGACGACTCCTGGCCGACGCTCGAGCGATCCAGCAGCACAACGCTTTGCACTTCGGAGGCGAGATTGAAGGCCGTCAGCAACCCAATCACCCCACCGCCGACGATCACCACTTGCTGTTGCCTGGTCATGTTCTGATCCAATCGTTAAATAGACAGAGGGTGCAAAAGACACCCGAAATGGAAACTCAGCGCCCCCAGCAGTCTTTGCTGGTCAGGCCGGACTTTGCGTTGACCATGCCGAGGACACCGGTGTTGGTGATGGTCAGATCACCGCACTTGTCAGTGGCCATGCTCGTGCCAGCCTTGCGCACCGCCGTCAGCAGAAAAGTCTGGTCGGTCAGGGTCGGTGTGATGCTGTAGTAATCATTGCCGGCACTGAGGCCCGTCGCGTCGGTGTAGACATTTTTCTGCGAGTAGAAGCGTTCCAGGGTCTGTGCCTGCTCCGAGAGCAGACCCGCCACTTCTGCGCGACGGCCCTTGTTCAGGTATTCGGTGAAACTCGGGGCAGCAATGGTCATGACAATCCCGATGATCGCAATCACGATCATGATTTCGATCAGGGTAAAACCGCGGTTGGTACTACGCATGCCTCAACTCTCACTTACTGTATTTGTCGCCACATGATGCGACGGCTACCGCCGGATTTTTCCATTCCCGGCGTATCGTCGCCAGTGGAATCGTTCACGGCCCCGCCATTGTCGCTGACGTCCTGGGTCGAATGCTCTCCAACAAAGATCACACCATCGGACAGCGTGTCGATGTTGTCGACCACGCCATCGGCATTGCTGTCGAGCATCTTAACGCTGATCGCATCGGGCAGCCTCAGGCAGACGGCTATCAATCCCTGATTGCTGTGGTAGAACCCGTACCAGTTGCCATTCGCCAGACAGGTTGGCCGGTTCAGCGCCGGCGAATCCGGTGGCGTGGCTGCGTACGCCGGCACCGACAGGTTAAGCGCGGCTACAAATCCGAACAGTTGCGGCCACAGCCGGATATATCGCTCAGTATTTCGCATAGATGCTCTCCACCACACTGCGCAAATGACCCGCGATGCCTACTGCCGTTACCCGATACAACGTCGCCGGGGTATTGATTGGCACATTCACCGCATCTCGACTGACACCGATGTTTTGCACGCCATAAAAGCCGTTGTCCGATGCAATCCAGGTCACTCCGGAAGTGGCATTGAAACCGGCAGCGGTAATTGTCGAGGACTCGGATGGCGGTGCACATTGAACGATGCCGCTACAAACAGGTAGTGCATAACTGTCCCGTTGCACTGCACTTTCGCCCACCCGCAAGGCGGCTTCGGCCCCCTGAAACGACTGGTTGCGCAAGGCGACGCTGCCGGCCATTTTTTCCTGCAGGGTGGCGCTTTGCATCGATGAAAGACCAATCAGCGTCAGCAAGAGCAAAAACACCAGACTGACCAGCAGTGCCATGCCGCGTTGGGTGCAATACGTCATGGCAGAACGGTTCATTGGCGCTCCTTCATGGCAAGCGGTTGCGCAGAGCGGCCACTGCGTTGAAGGTTTGCTCGCTCACCCGGTGGTTCGGATCGGTAAGCGTCAGGCTCAGGCGAACGCTACGAATCAGCGCGGGGTCAGGCGGGTTGCTGCTGTAGCGCGAAGCAGCCAGATCAGTGGCAGTGCTGGCCAGGCCGAAGCTCACGTCAAAAGCGCTTACGTTGTCCACCAAGACCCGTGGTTTTGCGGCCCCGCCCCCCATAAGCAGCTGGTGGTTGCTGAAGCGGTAAGTCAGTTGCCGTATTGGAAAGGCCAGTTGCCCTGCCACGGGTGTCGCACTGTCGCTGTAGGCCGTCGAATTGTTTCGACAATCAGAAAGCACGGTCCAGTCCGGTTTGTCGCCATTGCCGCCGATATCCGCCGTTACCAGCGTCAAACTGCGACTGCCATTGTCCCAACGGATCGGCGTTATACGATTGCTATGGAAATCACTTTTCTTACTTGAATCAGTGATCGTTTCCAGGCAACCGAACATCCCGACCATGCGAATTTCCTGAATCATTTTGCTCAACACGAAACGTGCGTCCTCCTGCATGTTCGCGGCCGCATTCTGGCTGAGGTAAGTGCTCTTGGCCGCGATGAAAACCTGCACCACGCCCAGCACCACGATCAGGCTCAATGCCAGGGCGATCAGCAATTCGACCAGGCCAAAGCCTCTGCTGCGGCGACTCACGGGACCACCACCGGCCCAATGGCCGTGCGACTGCTCAGGACAAAACTGCGCCGTGAGTCGGCAGCATTCGCAGCCCGTGAGTCATCCCAGGTAATCGTGATGGTGTGCACCTGCTGATTGACGGTGACACTGCCCGTCGCAGTGGCGCCGAGCGAGCTGACAATGTTGGCGTTGAAGTCAAACAGGTCCTGATCCCGTGCAACACCCGGGTTGCCCGTAGCCGGCGGAGCGATGGTGTAGTCCGCAGCGGCGTTGGCGCGAATGCGGTCCATCATGTCGTAAGCGATAAAACTGGCCTGACTGGTCATGCGCGCACTGTCCGTGTACTTCAGCGCATTGAGCTGAAACGCCGCCGCCCCCAGCAACCCCACCCCCAGAATGACTAATGCCACCAGGACTTCGACCAGTGTCATACCCTCCTGTGCGCCTTGCTTCCCTGCCCTCATCCGCAACTTCCACCTATTGCAATTCGTCCATTCAAACACAGGGTCAGCGTCCTGCTTTGTGCTCCCCGCCCATAGCTGATCACCACCTCTGACGACGGTGACGACAATCCGCCCATGCTGTTGAAATCGATGGCAGTCACGCCCGAGGTTAGCGTCAGAGTTGCGCCGCTGCTCATCGCCGGAACAACCCGCAATACTTTGGCCAAAGCGCCAGTACCGTCGTAGACCGCCAGCTCCCCACTCCAGAAATTCCCTCCGGCGGTCGGGCGCACCCGTGTGGTATTGCCCCGATCGATGGCTTCGAGGCGGGCAAAGCTCAGGGCTCGACGCAGACCAAGGATTTCAGTGTCAGCCCTCGTTGTTTGCGTCGAACGGGTAAACGCCGGGACAGCCAGAGTCAGCAGAATCAGAAGGATCGCGATCGCGATCAGCAACTCGATCAGAGTGAAACCTTTTGTACGATGATCCATCGGGGCCTTCTGTTTCCTTCGGCTATACCTGCTCTTGCACAGCGCGCCACGGAGGGAGATGTCATGCGCCAACAAGGCTTCAGCCTGATCGAACTGCTCATGGGACTGGCAATTACAGGAATTGTTCTGCAACTGGTCAGTCCGGCGTTCACAACGCTGATCGAGTCGAACCAGAGAGAGCAAGCGGCACAGGCTCTTTTCAGTGGTATTCGCACCGCCCGAACCGAAGCCATCGTCCGCAAACAGGACGTGGTGATTCACGGCATCAATGGTGACTGGAGCCAGGGCTGGCGGATCATTCTGGATATCAGCGGCAAAGGCGATATGGACAGCGACAATCCACTATTGGCCGAACGCCTGAACGGCACACGGGTGTCGATTGTGGGGAACGGTCCGGTCGAAAGCTTTATACGATTCAGAGGTCAGGGCGAATCACAGTTTGGCGGGACATTACACGTTTGCAAGGCTCACAAACCGGTGAGCCAACATCAGGTGGTGTTGGCTCGGACCGGTCGCGTCAGCCTGCGCAGCGACAAGGCTGAGCAGGCGTTATGCGAAGAAAGGAAGAAACTCAGAGCAACGAACGAACGCGCAGTTCTTTAGGCATCGAGAAGGTGATGTTCTCCTCGCGACCGGCCAGTTCATCGGCCCCCGTTGCACCCCAGGCCTGTAACTGCTGGATCACGCCGCGCACCAGGACCTCCGGGGCGGAGGCGCCAGCGGTGATGCCGATACGCTCGACACCGTCGAACCAGCTCTTTTGCAGGTCTTCGGCACCGTCGATCAGGTAGGCCGGAGTGGACATGCGTTCTGCCAATTCGCGCAGGCGATTGGAGTTGGAGCTGTTCGGGCTGCCGACCACCAGCACCACGTCGCACTCATCGGCCAGTTGCTTGACTGCGTCCTGACGGTTTTGCGTGGCGTAGCAAATGTCGTCCTTGCGCGGTCCACCGATGGCCGGGAAGCGTGAACGCAGGGCGTCGATAACACGGCTGGTGTCGTCCATCGACAAGGTGGTCTGGGTCACGAAGGCGAGCTTTTCAGGGTTGTTGACCTGCAATGCCGCAACATCTTTCTCATCTTCGACCAGGTAGATCGCGCCGCCATTGCTGGCATCGTACTGGCCCATGGTGCCTTCGACTTCCGGGTGACCGGCGTGACCGATGAGAATGCATTCACGGCTGTCACGGCTGTAGCGCGCCACTTCGATATGGACTTTGGTCACCAGTGGGCAGGTGGCGTCGAACACTTTCAGTCCACGACCAGCCGCTTCGCTGCGCACAGCCTGGGAAACGCCATGGGCACTGAAGATCACGATGGCGTCATCCGGCACCTGATCCAGCTCTTCGACGAAAATTGCACCACGGGAGCGCAGGTCCTCGACGACAAATTTGTTGTGGACCACTTCATGGCGCACGTAGATCGGCGGCTCGAAAACTTCCAGGGCGCGGTTGACGATTTCGATCGCCCGGTCCACTCCGGCGCAGAAGCCACGGGGATTGGCGAGTTTGATTTGCATGCTGTGCCTCGTGTCTTGCCCTGTAGGAGCGAGCTTGCTCGCGAAAAACTAAAGGACAACGCGTTCATCCAGAAGAACGCGTATTCGTTAACGATCATCGCGAGCGAGCTCGCTCCTACAGAAAAGCAGTTACAACGCTTTGACGGAAATGATTTCCACATCAAAGGTCAGCGTCTTGCCCGCCAGCGGGTGGTTGAAGTCGACGGTCACTTGCGCATCGTCGAACTCTTTGACCACGCCCGGCAATTCAGTATTGGCCGCATCGTTGAAGATCACCAGCAAGCCAGGCGACAGCTCCATGTCCTGGAACTGTGAACGCGGGATGACCTGCACGTTTTGCGGGTTAGGCTGACCGAAAGCGTTTTCCGGTTCAATGCTCAGTGTACGCTTGTCACCGGCCTTGAAACCGAACAGGGCTGCTTCGAAACCTGGCAGCAGGTTGCCGTCACCGACCTTGAAGGTCGCCGGGGCTTTGTCGAAGGTGCTGTCCACCGTGTCGCCGTTCTCCAGGCGCAATGCGAAATGCAGGGTGACTTCCGTGTTCTGGCCAATGCGTTGCTCAGCCAATACCTGTTCAGTCATGAACGGTTTCTCCAGTCTTTTTACTTTTGAACATATCCAGTGCCAGCATGACAGCGCCTACAGTGATTGCACTGTCGGCAAAGTTGAACGCCGGGAAATACCAGCGGTTCTGCCAATGCACCAGAATGAAATCGATCACATGGCCCAGGGCAATGCGGTCATACAGATTGCCCAGCGCGCCGCCGAGCACCAGTGCCAGCGCAACCGCCAGCCAGGTCTCGTTACGCCCCAGACGCTTGAGCCACACCACCAGCACCGCACTGACCACGACAGCGATCAACGCGAACAGCCAGCGCTGCCAGCCGGAGCTGTCAGCCAGGAAGCTGAACGCCGCGCCCGTGTTGTAGGCCAGTGTCCAGCTGAAGTAATCGGGAATGATCACGATCTGCTGGTACATCTGGAGCTTGCCTTCGAAGTAGAACTTGCTGGCCTGGTCGATGACCAGGACCAGCAAACTCAACCAGAGCCAGCTCAGCCGTCCGAAACGGCCAACGGCATTAGGCATAGTGACGGACCTCGCCAGCACCGCTGATGTTATCCACGCAACGGCCGCAGATTTCCGGATGCTCCGGGTTCACACCGACGTCTTCACGGCAGTGCCAGCAACGGGCGCACTTGGCGTGGCCCGACTTGACGATCTTGAGCTTCAGGCCACTGACTTCGGTGACCACGGCATCGGCCGGTGCCTGCGCCAATGGCGCAACGCTGGCGGTCGAAGTGATCAGTACGAAGCGCAGTTCGTTGCTCAGCTTGGCCAGATCGGCGGTCAGCGCGTCTTCGGCGAACAGCGTCACCTCGGCTTGCAGGTTGCCACCGACAGCCTTGGCTGCACGCTGGATTTCCATTTCCTTGTTGACCGCGACCTTGACCGCCATGATCCGGTCCCAGTAAGCGCGATCCAGCTCGAAGCCTGCCGGCAGTTCGCTCAGGCCTTCGTACCAGGTGTTGAGCATGACGGACTCGTTACGTTCGCCCGGCAGGTACTGCCACAGTTCGTCGGCGGTGAACGCCAGGATCGGCGCGATCCAGCGTACCAGCGCTTCGGAGATGTGGAACAGCGCGGTCTGGCACGAACGGCGGGCCTTGCTGTCGGCGCCAGTGGTGTACTGGCGATCCTTGATGATGTCCAGGTAGAAACCACCCAGCTCCTGCACGCAGAAGTTGTGGATCTTCGAGTACACGTTCCAGAAGCGGTATTCACCGTAGTGCTCCTGCAGCTCGCGTTGCAGCAGCAGGGTACGGTCCACGGCCCAACGGTCCAGTGCCAGCATTTCTTCAGCCGGCAGCAGGTCGGTGGCCGGGTTGAAGCCGGTCAGGTTCGAAAGCAGGAAGCGCGCGGTGTTGCGGATACGCCGGTAGGCGTCCGCACTGCGCTGCAGGATCTGCTCGGAAACCGCCATTTCACCCGAGTAATCGGTCGAGGCGACCCACAGACGCATGATGTCGGCGCCCAGGGTGTCGTTGACTTTCTGCGGCGCGATCACGTTGCCCAGGGACTTGGACATCTTGCGGCCAGACTCGTCGACAGTGAAGCCGTGAGTCAGCAGTTCGCGATACGGTGCGTGGTTGTCGATGGCGCAACCGGTCAGCAGCGACGAGTGGAACCAGCCACGGTGCTGGTCCGAGCCTTCCAGGTACAGGTCGGCGCGCGGGCCGGTTTCGTGGCCCATCGGGTGCGAACCGCGCAGGACGTGCCAGTGCGTGGTGCCCGAGTCGAACCAGACGTCCAGGGTGTCGCTGATCTTGTCGTACTGCGGCGCTTCATCGCCCAGCAGTTCGGCGGCATCCAGTTTGAACCAGGCTTCGATGCCTTCGACTTCAACGCGCTTGGCAACTTCTTCCATCAGCTCGACGGTACGTGGGTGCAGCTCGCCGCTTTCCTTGTTCAGGAAGAACGGGATCGGCACGCCCCAGTTGCGCTGACGGGAAATGCACCAGTCCGGACGGTTGGCGATCATCGAGTGCAGGCGCGCCTGGCCCCAGGCCGGGACGAATTTGGTGTCTTCGATGGCTTTGAGCGAACGCTGGCGCAGGGTGTCGCCAGTGGTCGGCTGCTTGTCCATGCCGATGAACCACTGTGCGGTGGCGCGGTAGATCAGCGGGGTCTTGTGGCGCCAGCAGTGCATGTAGCTGTGTTCGATGACGGTGGTGTGCAGCAGCGCACCGACTTCGGTCAGCTTGTCGACGATGGCCGGGTTGGCTTTCCAGATGAACTGGCCACCGAAGAACTCCAGTGACGGTACGTAAACGCCGTTGCTTTGCACCGGGTTGAGGATGTCATCGTTGACCATGCCGTACTTCTTGCAGGTCACGAAGTCGTCCACACCGTAGGCCGGAGCAGAGTGAACCACACCGGTGCCGGCGCCCAGTTCAACGTAGTCGGCCAGGTATACCGGCGACAGACGGTCGTAGAACGGGTGACGGAAGTTGATCAGTTCCAGCGCCGAACCGTTGGCGGTAGCGATCACCGAGCCTTGCAGCGAATAGCGCGCCAGGCACGACTCGACCAGCTCTTCAGCCAACACCAGCAGCTTGTCGCCGACGTCGACCAGGGCGTAGTTGAATTCCGGATGAACGTTCAGCGCCTGGTTGGCCGGAATGGTCCACGGGGTGGTGGTCCAGATGACGATCGAGGCCGGTTTGCCCAGCGATGGCAGACCGAAGGCGGCAGCCAGTTTGGATTCGTCGGCAATCGGGAACGCCACGTCGATGGTCGAGGACTTCTTGTTCTCGTACTCGACTTCCGCTTCAGCCAGGGCCGAACCGCAGTCGAAACACCAGTTCACGGGCTTCAAGCCCTTGAACACGAAACCGCCCTTGACGATCTCGGCCAAGGCGCGGATTTCGCCGGCCTCGTTCTTGAAGTCCATGGTCTTGTACGGGTTGGCGAAGTCGCCCAATACGCCCAGACGGATGAATTCGGATTTCTGCCCTTCGATCTGCTCGGTGGCGTACGCGCGGCACAGTTCGCGGGTCTTGTCCGCGCCCAGGTTCTTGCCGTGGGTCACTTCGACCTTGTGCTCGATCGGCAGGCCGTGGCAGTCCCAGCCCGGAACATAAGGCGCGTCGAAACCCGACAGGGTCTTCGAGCGGATGATCATGTCCTTGAGAATCTTGTTCAGTGCGTGACCGATGTGAATCGTGCCGTTGGCGTACGGAGGACCGTCGTGCAGGACGAACTTCGGACGATCCTTGCCAATCTCGCGCAACTTTCCGTACAGGCCAATACTGTCCCAGCGCTGCAGAATCTGCGGTTCGCGCTGTGGCAGGCCGGCCTTCATTGGGAAGGCGGTGTCCGGAAGGTTTAGCGTGGCTTTATAGTCGGTCATTTAAGGCTCTTCATTAGCGATGGGCGCTAGGTGCGGCTAGTGCACGGGCGGCGGCGACATCCGCGTTGATCGCCGTTTTCAGCGCCTCCAGAGAGGCGAAACGCTGCTCTTCACGCAGCTTGTGGTGGAAAACCACCGTTAAACGCCGGTCATACAGATCGCCGGCAAAATCTAAAAGATGCACTTCCAGGTGGGCTTTGCCATCACCTTGAACCGTGGGCCGCACGCCGATATTGGCGACGCCGGGCCAGGTCTTGCCGTCGATCTCGATATCCACCTGGTAAACCCCGGTGAACGGCACGCGACGACGCTTGAGTTGTATGTTGGCGGTGGGCGTACCCAACTGCCGAGCGAGCTTCTGGCCATGCAATACACGACCGGCGATCCGGTACGGCCGCCCGAGCAGGCGTTCGGCCAGGGCGAAATCCGCGGCGGCCAGGGCATTGCGGACCTGCGTGCTGCTGACCCGGATGCCATCGAGCTCGACGGTTTGCGCCGCTTCGACGGTAAACCCCTGACGGATGCCGGCCTGTTGCAGGAAATCGAAATCTCCCGCGCGGTCACAGCCGAAGCGGAAGTCGTCACCGACCTCCAGGTGCTGGACACCCAGGCCATCGACCAGAATGGTATCGACGAACTCGCTGGCGCTGAGCTTGCTCAGGCGCTGGTTGAAAGCCAGGCACAGGACACGGTCGACGCCTTCGGCGGCCAACAATTGCAGCTTGTCCCGCAGACGGGCCAGACGGGCCGGCGCAGTTTCCGGAGCAAAGAACTCTCGCGGTTGCGGCTCGAAAATCACCACGCAACTGGGCACGCCCAACTCGAGCGCACGCTCACGCAGCCGCGCCAGGATAGCCTGGTGGCCACGGTGTACACCGTCAAAGTTGCCAATAGTGGCGACACAGCCCCGATGCTGGGGGCGCAGATTTTGGAGGCCTCGAACCAGCTGCATAACGCGCTTCTTGCTCATAAAGTGGTCGATTATAACCACACCCGGCGGCCGACGACAGGCAACACCGTAACCCAAAGTGATCGAGCCGACAAAATCGCCGGCTCGCCCGTGTTTATCGAGGCCAGAACCTCAGCCAAGCGCCTTGCGATTGAAGTCGCGCAAACGGAAGCCCATCAACACTAACATGCCGAAATAAGCCACCACACCGGCAACGACCAAGGCACCCAGACGCAGGAAACGCTCAAGCATCTGCCCCTCACCCCAGGCCGGCATGAAATGCATCCCTGCCAGCAACACACCAGACATCACCGTGACCGCTATCACCAGCTTGAAGCCGAACTTTGCCCATCCCGGTTGCGGCTGGTACATCTGCTGTTTACGCAGCTGATAGAAGAGCAACCCTGCATTGAGGCAGGCGCCAGCGCTGATGGCGAGCGCCAGTCCCGCGTGAGCCAGCGGACCGATCAGCATCAGGTTGAACAACTGAGTGACGACCAGCGTGAAAATCGCGATTTTTACCGGCGTGCGGATGTTTTGTTGCGCATAAAAGCCCGGCGCGAGCACTTTGATCACGATAATTCCAAGCAAACCTACGGAATAGGCGATCAACGCGCGCTGGGTCATGGCCGCATCATGGGCATCGAACTGACCGTACTGGAACAGCGAAACCGTCAGCGGCTCCGCCAGAATCCCCAATGCCAGCGAGCAAGGCAGCACCAGCACGAAGCACAGGCGCAATCCCCAGTCGAGAATGCGCGAATACTCGTGACGATCCTTGTTGGCGTAGGTCTTGGCCAGGGTCGGCAACAGAATCGTCCCCAGTGCCACGCCCAGCACCCCGGACGGCAATTCCATCAAACGATCGGCGTAGTACATCCACGACACGGAGCCGGCAACCAGGAACGAAGCGAAGATGGTGTTGATGATCAGCGAAATCTGGCTCACCGAGACACCGAGGATTGCCGGCAGCATTTGCTTCATCACCCGCCAGACACCCGTGTCGCGCAGGTTCAGGCGCGGCAGCACCAGCATGCCGATCTTTTTCAGGTGCGGCAGCTGATAGAGCAACTGCGCCAGGCCGCCCGCCAGCACCGCCCAGCCCAGCGCCATTACGGGCGGATCGAAGTATGGCGTCAAAAACACCGAAAAGATGATCATGCTGACGTTCAGCAGGGTCGGCACGAAGGCCGGCACCGAAAAGCGGTTCCAGGTATTGAGGATCGCGCCCGCCAGCGACGACAGGGAAATCAGCAGGATGTACGGAAAGGTCACCCGCAACAGGTTGGAAGTGAGCTCGAATTTTTCCGGGGTGTCGGCGAAACCCGGCGCAGTCACCCAGATGACCCACGGCGCGGCGATCATGCCCAACACCGTGACCAGCGCCAGTACCAGCGTCAGCAGGCCCGAGACATAAGCGATGAAGGTTCGCGTCGCCTCTTCGCCCTTCTGGCTTTTGTATTCGGCAAGAATCGGCACGAACGCTTGGGAAAACGCCCCCTCGGCAAAGATCCGCCGCAGCAGATTGGGCAATTTGAAGGCGATAAAGAAGGCGTCAGTCGCCATTCCCGCGCCAAATGTGCGCGCAATGAGAGTGTCTCGAACAAATCCCAGAATCCGGGAAAGCATCGTGATAGAGCTGACGGCGGCCAACGATTTGAGCAGATTCATGGAAAGAGTTTGTGCCTGTCGATAAACAGCAGGCGAACTACGCGCCCACTTATGCGATACTCCGCGCCGCAACAGCACAGAGCCAAAGCTCGCGAGTTTACAGGTCAAGCGCCGGAAATAAATATCCCGCCTCTTTAGATCGACCACTCAGCGGAACGCATCAACCGCCCTTGACAACACATCAACTCATCGGCATGATTCGCGGCCTATTTTGTTTGCTATTTCCTAAAAAGTCTTTCGAGGAGCTCGACGGTGGCCAACTCACCTTCCGCCAAAAAACGTGCAAAACAGGCTGAGAAGCGTCGCAGCCACAACGCCAGCCTGCGTTCCATGGTTCGTACCTACATCAAGAATGTAGTTAAGGCCATTGACGCAAAAGACGCTGCCAAAGCTCAAGCCGCTTACGTTCTGGCTGTGCCAGTTATCGACCGTATGGCCGATAAAGGCATCATCCACAAGAACAAGGCCGCTCGTCATAAGAGCCGCCTGAATGGCCACGTCAAGGCCCTGAACGTTGCCGCTGCTGCCTAAGCGATACGCTCATTAAAAAACCGACCTCAGGGTCGGTTTTTTATTGACCGCGATTTGATGAATTAGACACAAAAAATGTGGGAGCGGACTTGCTCCCACATTTTGGATATTCGCTAGCTTATTGAGCGCTCGCCCACGGCAAGATCGGAATCGCCGTCACCGCATTCTGCGGGCTACCCTCGATCAAGCGATCGCTATACACCAGGTACACCAGCGTATTGCGCTTCTTGTCGAGGAAACGCACCACCTGCATGGTCTTGAACACCAGGGACGTGCGCTCCTTGAACACCTCGTCGCCATCCTTGAGCTCACCCTTGAAGCTGATCGGCCCGACCTGGCGACAAGCGATGGACGCTTCGGCACGATCCTCGGCCAAACCAAGACCACCCTTCACCCCACCGGTCTTGGCACGGGACAGGTAGCAAGTCACACCGTCGACCTTGGGATCATCAAACGCCTCGACAACGATCCGGTCGTTCGGGCCAACGAACTTGAACACCGTCGACACCTGACCGATCTCTTCAGCCGAAGCCAGCAGCGGCATCGCCAGCAACAACCCCAACAATCCTTTTGCAATGCGCATTCAGATATTCCTTCAGACCAGGATCAGGTTATCGCGATGAACCAGCTCCGGCTCCGCCATATAACCCAACAGCCCAACAATCGCATCAGACGACTGACCGATGATTTTTTGCGCTTCCAGCGCACTGTAGTTGGCCAGGCCACGGGCAATTTCACGACCGTCCGGCGCCACGCAGACCACCATCTCACCGCGACGGAAGCTGCCCTGAACCAATTTGACTCCAACCGGCAGCAAGCTCTTGTTGCCCTCGGACAACGCGGTCACGGCACCCGCATCCAGCACCAGGGTGCCACGGGTTTGCAGATGACCGGCCAGCCATTGCTTGCGCGCCGCCAGCATGCCGCGCTCCGGCGAAAGCAAGGTACCTATGCGCTCGCCCGCCTTGAGGCGATCCAGCACGCGCTCAAGCCGCCCACCGACGATGATGGTGTGAGCACCGGAACGCGCCGCCAGACGCGCAGCGCGCAGCTTGGTCTGCATGCCGCCACGCCCCAGCGCACCACCAGTACCACCTGCCACCGCGTCGAGCGCCGGATCATCGGCACGCGCCTCGTAAATCAGCTGGGCATCCGGATTGTTGCGCGGATCAGCGTCGAACATGCCGTCGCGATCCGTGAGAATCACCAGCAAATCCGCCTCGACCAGGTTCGCCACCAGCGCCGCCAGGGTGTCGTTGTCGCCAAAACGGATTTCGTCGGTGACCACGGTATCGTTCTCGTTGATCACCGGAATAACCTTGAGCTCGACCAGCGCACGCAAGGTACTGCGGGCATTCAGGTAGCGCTTGCGGTCGGACAGGTCGTCATGGGTCAGGAGAATCTGCGCGGTATGCCGGCCATGCTCGGCAAAGCTCGACTCCCAGGCTTGCACCAGCCCCATCTGGCCGATTGCAGCAGCGGCCTGCAGCTCGTGCATTGCACTGGGTCGCGAGGTCCAGCCCAGACGGCTCATACCGGCCGCCACAGCCCCGGAAGACACCAGCACCAGCTCGACACCCGCCTCATGCAAGGCCACCATCTGTTCAACCCAGACACCCATTGCCGCGCGATCCAGGCCCTTGCCGTCCGCCGTCAGCAAAGCGCTGCCGATCTTCACGACCCAACGCTGCGCACCTGTCACCTTGCTCCGCATCATCTTCAACCTTAGCTTGAGGGCAGCACGACCTAGCACTACCCGTGACATTATTCGTGGTAATTCGTGACCAACGATCGATTTCCAGATACCAAAACGCCGCTCGATTGAGCGGCGCTTAAGTTTATCGCAACGAATCAGTCACGCACGTAAATGATTTCCGGACCATCTTCGTCATCCACATCTTCTTCATCCCAATCATCGTCGCCGATGTCGTGGACCGACTTCACGCCACTGCGACGCAGGGCACGCTTGTCATCCAGCGCCTGCAGTTGCGCGCGAGCTTCGTCTTCGATGCGCTGATCGAGATCGGCCAGCTCTTCCTTGTAGGCCGGGTCATTGGCCAGGCGATCAGCACGATCTTCCATGTAACGCATGATGTCGTGACACAGACGCTCGGTGCCGAGCTTGGAGATAGCCGAGATCACGTAGACCGGACCAGTCCATTCCAGGCGATCAACGATTTCCTTGACGCGAGCATCGTGCTCCTCATCAAGGATCTGGTCGCACTTGTTCAGGACCAGCCAGCGATCACGCTCCGCCAGGGACGGGCTGAACTTGATCAGTTCGTTGACGATCACTTCTGCGGCATCCGGTGCACTGGCGTCATCCAGCGGCGCCATGTCCACGAGGTGCAGCAGCAGACGCGTACGCGCCAAGTGCTTGAGGAAGCGAATGCCCAGACCAGCACCTTCGGAAGCGCCCTCGATCAAGCCCGGAATATCGGCAATGACGAAGCTCTTCCAGCGATCGACGCTGACCACACCCAGGTTCGGCACCAGCGTGGTGAATGGATAGTCGGCAACTTTCGGTTTGGCAGCCGAAACCGAACGGATAAAGGTACTTTTACCCGCGTTCGGCAAACCCAGCAGACCGACGTCAGCCAGTACTTTCATTTCCAGCTTCAGGTCGCGCTGCTCACCCGGCTTGCCCGGAGTGGTCTGGCGCGGCGCACGGTTGGTACTGGATTTGAAACGGGTGTTGCCCAGACCGTGCCAGCCGCCCTGCACTACCATCAATTTCTGACCGGCCTTGGTCAGGTCGCCGATGACTTCCTGAGTTGCCGAGTCGATCACCGTGGTGCCGACCGGAACGCGCAGGATCAAGTCTTCACCCTTCTTGCCGGTGCAGTCGGTGCTGCCGCCGTTGGAGCCACGCTCGGCATCGAAGTGCCGGGTGTAACGGTAGTCCACCAGGGTGTTGAGGTTTTCGTCGGCCATCATGTAGATGGAACCGCCGTCACCGCCGTCACCGCCGTTCGGGCCACCGTTCTCGATAAATTTTTCCCGACGGAAACTCATGGCGCCATTGCCGCCGTCACCAGCCTTTACTCGAATCGATACTTCATCAACAAACTTCATAACAAACGCCTCTCGCCATACGGACGAGCCGAAAAACAATCAAGACATAAGACTCTTGCAAAAATGAGCGCAGCGACCCCAAACCACGACACCTACATCGTACGCCGACAGCCCATACAAACAGCTTTGCAAGAGACTCACCCCACAAACGAAAAAGCCCCGTCGCGAGACAGGGCTTTTCCAGCGATCGCGCAATTAAGCTGCGACTACGCTCACGTAACGACGACCGAAGGCGCCTTTTACTTCGAACTTGATCACGCCTTCGACTTTAGCGAAGAGGGTGTGATCTTTACCCATGCCAACGCCGTAGCCAGCGTGGAATTGGGTGCCGCGCTGACGCACGATGATGTTGCCTGCTTTGATAGCCTGGCCGCCATACATCTTCACGCCAAGGCGTTTGGCTTCTGAGTCGCGACCGTTACGGGTACTACCACCAGCTTTTTTGTGTGCCATGAGTTCAATTCTCCTAGTGAGGAATTAGGCTGAAATTAAGCCTGAATACCGGTGATTTTGATCTCGGTGTACCACTGGCGGTGGCCCATACGCTTCATGTGGTGCTTACGGCGACGGAACTTGATGATGCGGACTTTATCGTGACGACCTTGGGAGATCACTTCAGCCACAACGGTAGCGCCAGCAACAACTGGAGCGCCGATATTCACGTCGTCACCGTTGGCAACCAACAGAACGCGATCAAAGGTAACGGATTCGCCGGTAGCGACTTCCAGTTTTTCGATCTTCAGGTATTCACCTGGGGCGACTTTGTACTGCTTGCCGCCAGTAACGATTACTGCATAAGACATGGTATTTCTCCGATAATCCTGCTCACCCAGCTCTTTATAAGAAGAGGTATTGGCTGGCATGGCTGCATGGGGCTGGAGGCCCGCTTGCAATTGCGTAAGGCAGGTGCTGCCCAGGAAGTTCAGGGTGCGCGATTGTACGCAAGCCACGCCAGCCTTGCAAGGGGCCGTCCATCGCGCCTTGACACCTGCAGGCATGGGTCCTAGCATGCCGCGCAACCCTTCTGGAGCAACTGTCGCTGATGCAACCCCAAGCTTTCTACCGCGCGGTGGCGGACGATTTTAGCGCCGTCGACGGCATCATCAAGAAGCAGCTGACTTCCCGAGTGCCGCTGGTATCGAAAATCGGCGATTACATTACCTCGGCCGGTGGCAAACGCCTGCGTCCTTTATTGGTGTTGCTGTGTGGCAAGGCCCTGGGCCGTGAAGGCGACGACCTGCGCCTGCTGGCCGCCACCATCGAGTTCCTGCACACCGCTACCCTGCTGCATGACGACGTGGTCGACATGTCCGGCATGCGCCGTGGCCGCTCGACCGCCAACGCCATGTGGGGCAACGCGCCTAGCGTGCTCGTCGGTGATTTCCTGTATTCGCGCTCTTTCGAAATGATGGTCGAGCTGGGCTCCATGCCAGTGATGAAGATCCTTTCGCAGGCCACGCGCATCATCGCCGAAGGCGAAGTGCTGCAGCTGTCGAAGGTGCGTGACGCCAGCACCACCGAAGAAACCTACATGGAGGTCATCCGCGGCAAGACCGCGATGCTCTTCGAGGCCTCGACCCACAGTGCTGCCGCCCTGTGCGAAGCCACGCCGGAGCAGGCCGAAGCCCTGCGTACATTCGGCGACCACCTGGGTGTGGCCTTCCAGCTGGTCGACGACCTGCTTGATTACAAAGGCGACGCCGAAACCCTGGGCAAGAACGTCGGTGACGATCTGGCCGAAGGCAAGCCGACCCTGCCGCTGATCTACACCATGCGCGAAGGTACGCCAGAGCAGGCCGCCCTGGTACGCAAAGCGATCCAGAAAGGCGGAATCGAAGACCTGGAAAGCATCCGCGAAGCCGTGGAAGCCTCGGGCTCGCTGGAGTACACCGCGCAACTGGCACGAGACTATGTGGCCCGCGCAATCAAGTGCCTCGAAGCGCTGCCAGCCAGCGAATATCGCGATGCACTGATTGAATTGAGTGAGTTTGCGGTAGCCCGCACGCACTAAAGGATATCTGTAGGAGCGAGCTTGCTCGCGATGGACGCTAACGAAAACGCGGGTATCCTGGATAAACGCGGCGTCCTTGAGTTTTTCGCGAGCAAGCTCGCTCCTACAGGTTTTCCGGCACTGCCCCCCCTCCCCGCCTAAAACCCTATATAATGTGCGCTTTTTTGCGATCCTGAATCCAAGGAGCCTTAGTGAGCACGTTGCCACCCTGCCCAAAATGCAATTCCGAATACACCTATGAAGACGGCGCCCAGCTGATCTGCCCCGAGTGCGCCCACGAATGGTCCGCCAGCGGTGAAGCCGAAGCGGCGTCCGATGACACAGTGAAAAAGGATTCGGTCGGCAATGTCCTGCAGGACGGCGATACGATCACCGTGATCAAGGACCTCAAGGTCAAGGGCACGTCTTTGGTGGTCAAGGTCGGCACCAAGGTCAAGAACATCCGCCTGTGCGATGGCGATCACGACATCGATTGCAAGATCGACGGCATCGGCCCGATGAAACTCAAGTCCGAGTTCGTCAGAAAAGTCTGATTGTGCTGCACCCCATCCCGCGCCTGTCGTGGGATGGCGCTTCGCCCTCCCCCGCTTCACCCAATCCCCCTCGTAATAGCCAAACGCCATTCGTTTTGACCTGACGCACTCTTTAACCGGAAAAAAGCGCAAACCGCCAATAGGCTCTTGCTATTCTGCGAATAGGAATTATTCTCATAAAACCCTCAGTGGAGATGAGAACCATGACTTATTTGATCGATGCCTGGCTGGACCGCCCACACCCTTACCTCAGGATCCTGCACCGGGAAACCGGGGAAGTCTGTGCCGTACTGGAAGAGGAAGCCTTGAACGAGCTGCAGGATCAGGGTGATCTGGATCTCAATGGCTTGAGTTCCAGCGAACCGGTGGTGCTCAAGGAGGTGGTGAGAAACCTGTTTCTATTCTGCTATGCCCGAGCGTTGCGCCCGCACAGCGAACTGCACCACAAGATCGAAGTATGAAAAACGCTGCAAAACTTTGTAGGAGCGAGCTTGCTCGCGAAGAACTCAAACACACCGCGTTCATTCAGGATGGCCGCGTTATCGTTAACGCCCATCGCGAGCAAGCTCGCTCCTACAGGTACAGGTAATCAGCAGGTCTTACAGAACGTCGAGCAGCTCGACGTCGAACACCAGCACGCTGTGCGGCGGGATGCTGCCAACGCCTTGAGCGCCGTAAGCCAGTTCGCTCGGCACGTACAGGCGCCATTTGCTGCCGGCGTTCATCAGTTGCAGGGCTTCGGTCCAGCCGGCGATCACGCCACCAACCGGGAATTCTGCAGGCTGGCCGCGCTCGTAGGAGCTGTCGAACACAGTGCCGTCGATCAGGGTGCCGTGGTAGTGAGTACGCACGGAGTCTTCACGGGATGGCTTGGCGCCTTCGCCAGCGGTCAGGACTTCGAACTGCAGGCCGGAAGCCAGAGTGGTGATGCCTTCACGCTTGGCGTTTTCAGCCAGGAAAGCCAGGCCTTCGCCAGCAGCTGCTTCAGCCTTGGCTGCAGCTTCGGCCTGCATGATTTCGCGGATGACTTTGAAGCTGGCGGACATTTCTTCCTGACCCACGCGGCTTGGCTTGCCGGCGAATGCGTCGGTCAGACCTGCCAGGATCGCGTCCAGGTTTACGCCCGGTGGCGGGTTGTCGCGCAGTTGGTCGCCCAGCTGACGGCCAATACCGTAGCTGACGCGGGTTTCGTCGGTGGACAGATTTACTTCGGACATGACACTGCTCCGCTGTGCGGACGGCTCGGGAACTTGCCATGCGTGCACAGCGCGTCCCGGAGCGCCCGGAACCAAAAGGGCCAGCAGACTAGCACAGATGTCATGTCATTGATGAGGGACGTCAGGCGATCGGCACCTTCAGGTTTTCCTCCACTTCGGCAACCAGCCCACACATTTCATCATGCACGACCGTGTGCACGAGGTTGAAGTGCAACTTGGGAAAGGAGCGCAGCACATCACGGGCATGCTCCACCGAGCGCAACTGCATCGTGTGACCTGGCGTATCGTTCAAGGGATACGCCGCTCCGTGCATACGCGCTTCAAGCAGGTAAATGCCCCCCTCCATGGAGATCAGGTTCAGCTCATCGACCTTCCCGGCGATGGCATACGCATTCAACTCTTGCAGGTTCATGAACGCACCTCATGCAGTGGCGTGCCTATACCTTTACAGGGATATGCCTCACAGCATCAAAGTACAAGCCACAAACGACGCCGCCCGTCTGTTTTGCAACAGACGGGCGGCGTGTTTCATGGGGCCGGCAGTGGATCAGTGCTTGGTGACTTTATCCAGATAACCCATGGCGAATGCCGAGACCACGAAGGTCATGTGGATGATCACGTACCACTGCAGATGCTCAGGATCGACGTTCTTGGCGTCCATGAAGATGCGCAGCAGGTGAATGGACGAGATCGCCACGATCGACGCAGCCACCTTCATTTTCAGCGACGACGAATCCATGGTGCCCAGCCAGTTGAGCTTTTCCTTGCTATCGTCGATGTCCAGTTGCGAGACGAAGTTCTCGTAGCCGGAAATCATCACCATCACCAGCAATCCGCCTACCAGTGCCATGTCGATCAGTGACAGCAGCACCAGGATCAAATCCGATTCAGCCATCGAAAACACGTTCGGGATGACGTGGAAGACTTCCTGGAAGAATTTCAGCGCCAACGCCAGCAATCCGAGGGACAGGCCGAAATAGATCGGCGCCAGCAGCCAGCGCGAGGCGTACATTGTATTTTCGATAAAGCGTTCCATTGAATCTCACACGTTGGATTGGAAATGGCCGCGAGTATACCAGCCGCCCGTCCACAGCCAGAAACCGTCGAAAAATCCGCCACCTGCGCCTGTGTATCAAAATTTTTCTGCTAGTGTCCAAATCATTGACTGCTCAGTGATGCCGGACGGGAAGACTGGAAATGGATGTGCGATTGCCTTTGACGAGTGCCGGTATTTGCCTGGTGCTGCTGCTAAGCGGCTGCTCACCCAGCGATGAAAAACGCCAGGTCAGCCTCGAAGAAAAAACCGCGCAATTCGAAAAGTCGCTGGACGCCATCCAGGATCCGAAACTCAAGGATGCCGTGTCGGAGCTGGGCGGCTCACTGCTGCTGCTCGAGCGCGCGCGACTCAAGCTCGACAGCAAACCGGTGGAAACCGAATACGGCGAAGACGCCCTCGCCATGCTCAAGCACTACCCGACCCCGCAGGCCCTGGTCGACACCTACATCAAAGGGTTGTTCGTGCTGCAAAAGGACTCCGGTTCCGACTACCTGACCGATCTGCAACCGGTGTTCCCATTCACATTCAGTGTTCCTGCCGCGTTTTTGTTTCCCCATGGCCTGGAATGGCAGTCGGTCACCCTGAGCAATAAACGAGTGATTCCATTCCAGCCGGAATGGTCGGAAACCGACCCCGGCATTCAACTCAGCCCATCGAGCTCCAACCTGACCAACCCCGATGACCTGACCGTGGCCTACCCCTTCATCGAAGGCCTCGACATCGACAGAAAGCAGCAACCGCAACCGGTGAGCCTGCAAGGCAAAGTCGAAGTCATCGCGCCACGCCGCCTCTACAGCTTCGACCTGACGAAAAAGGACGCAGGCCAGACTCGCACCAATGACAACCTGAGCGTCACCCTGCTCACATTGACGAACAACTACGCGGAAATCGAATACAACAACAGCGCGCCGCTGGCTCCCGAAGTCAGCGAAACACCGCTGAACCCGCTGATCGTCCAGGCCAGGGACAGTACCGGGCAATTCATCACGCGCGCCGGCTCAATCAACGAAACCGCGGTACAAATTGCCTTCTATCAGCAGCAGCTGGCCAAGATGCAGCAGCAAAAGAGCTGGAGCGAGGCATTGGAAAAACAGCTAAACGAAGAGCAACGCAACTTCGAGAAACAGCAGGCTCGACATTATTCGAAGGTGTACTTCAACGGGACAATCGAAACCCTCGAAGTCAGCATGCTGGATTTTTCCGCCGTCACCGTCACCCGAAAGGACCTCGACCTGCCGATCCGGCGCTTTGACGCCATTACCACGGACAAGACCATCCAGCCCTTGAACTTGTCCGTGGTGGTCTATGACGACCAGGCGGCGAGCTGGCTGAAAGGGGCAACGCTGACTGAGGATCAACTGAAGAAGAACGTCAGCATCAGTCAGTCGGTCGACGACCCCAGCGCTGCGCGAATCGAATTCACTCATCTGCGCAGCTTCAACGATGAACTGCTTGGCACATCGTTCAACCCCGGTGAAAGTCCGGTGAGCTTTTTCACCGAAGACGCTCGCGGCAATCGCGACGAGCCGATCGAACTGCCGCCGGAGGCGTACCGGATCGATCCCCTGCGCGGCACCGTCACCTACGATCTGAATCTGTTTCCGCAAACGCCGGCCTATGCAGTGGGCTCGATGCCGCTGTTCCTGGCCACAGTCGACAAAAAAACCATAGATGCCCGTCAACTGCCCAAAGGCCTTGAGCTCAAAGACAATGCACTGGTGGTGGATCTGAAGGCATTTCCCGCCCAGGACTGGCGCTTTTTCGCCAAGGACGACAGCGGTAACTACTTGAAGGAGATTCTATCGGTCAGCCATGGCGCGAGCACACAAGGTCCGGAGCAGTTTGCCGTGCATTATTTCTACGGGCAGCCTGCGCGCCTGGAAACCTATCAGCGCACCGACCTCGCCACTGTGCAATATGGTTTCGAGGTAAGACTCGACAAGGCCGACATGACGCGCCTTGATCAATAGTACGAATCAGTGCTCGGGGTGAAACTCGAAGCCGCCTATGTTTCGGCAGCGACCACCATTGATTTCCCGCAGTTGGGCTTGCAGGTGCAGGCACCAGATTTGCGGATCGTCGGCCAACTCGTAGCCGTGCAGGGTCAGGCTTTCAACGATGGTGTCGAGGATTGATTCAGCGACGACCGGCCCATGAAACGGGCCTTGGGCCTTGATGGCCGAAGGTTGTTCGCCAGCCATTCCGGCGGCGAACAGCAAAGTCCACATGCCTGTGTCTCCCGCCAATGGACGGATGGCACACTCGATACGGGTCACAAGGCCCAGGCATTGACGGGTGAGGCAGAGGTTGCGCGACATGGCGGCGACCCTCGGTAGATCCGGTATTCAGCCCCCTCGGGAAGGCTGTTTCGATCCTGTGATTACTCTCGATATCCCTGAGCAGAGAATAGAAGAAAAGTCTGGCTTGCAGGCTGGGCGAGACCGAAAGGCGCCGAATGGTCATAGCGTGGATATTGACGTCATTTTGACGACGCTTTTCGACGCCCACCACAAAAAACTGTGGGAGATTCTATGTTGCAGGGGAACCCTGCAGCCTTAAATTTGGCTGGTATTCGCTCTGATTTTTCATGAGGGCGAATGCCACCCGGCAGAGCTTGCGGGCGAGGATGACCAGAGCCTGAGTTCTGGCCAGGCCTCTTGCCAAGTAAGACTCATAGAGCGGTTTCCAGACGGGAGACCGGCAAGCCGCCATTGCTGCATTGTGCGCAAGACGCCGCAGCTCCCCATCGCCTTTTTTGCTCAAGTGGCGCGGACTGTGCTTCTTTCCTGGGTCCTTCGGCCTCAGGTCCATTCCCAAAAAGGCAATAAACGCATCGGCACTGGCGAATTGACCACGCATAAAAGTGGCTGCCAGACCCGTGGCCGTGAGCTCGCCAATCCCTTCAATCGCTTGGCAACGTCTGATGTTTTCGGTGATCCCGGCCTCTTGGCTGGCTTTGCGCAGCAATTTCTGAATAGCCTGATCAGTCTGTTTGAAGTGCTCCAGCTCTTGGGCCAGAAGGTCTTTGAGAAGGGGCTCACTCGACCAACTCAGCATGATGCTAACCCGGGCTTTCATCAGTTCTGCACGTTTGTTGAGGAGGCTTTTCAACACGGTGTAGAGCTTCGGAGGTGGATTCCAGATGCGAAGCCGATCCTGCTCACTGGTCAGGTAACGTGCCAGCAAACGCGCATCACAGGGGTCGGTTTTTGCTCGCTGGCCAATGCTTTCGCGGTAGTGGCTCACCCGATAAGGGTCCACAACGTAAACTCGGTGCCCCATGCCATGGGCCAGTTCAGCGGTATCCAGGTGGTAGAGACTGGTGGCTTCCAAGGCAATCGAGCTTTGCGCCGGCAGGGATTTGAGCCAGCGCCCAATAGCTGTGCGATCGTTGTTGATGAACTGAGTGATTTTCAGATCTTCGCGGTAAACGACGATTTCTGCCTTGGCCACATCGACACCAACCACCGTTGGCGAGGTAAGGATTGTCATGACGAATCCTCGGAGCTAGGGTTTAAGTGCTTGTCGGGGTCTACCGTAGCGCTGGCTTGCCTCTATCGTCGGTATTAACCGATGAATTCCTTATCGGCGCTTTAGGTAGAAAGGGCGGAACGAGAAGTCTCCCACGGTCCGTACTGGCTAGAGTCGGAATCGAGCTTTTAGTCCCGCCCACCCCTTCAAGTCTAAACATACAAGCGAGCTTGCTCGCTCCCACAGTAGAGCGGTGTGAGTTAGTTCAAGTGTGCATCAAGCAGGCTTTGTTTCCGCCAAAGCCTCTTGCGCCAACTCTTTCTCGGCCTCTTTCAGATCATCTTCGCTGATCATTTCCGCGATAACCCGCAGGCGTTCAACGACCCGCGCGTTCACGCTGCCTTCAGGGAATTCGCCATTCTCGTCCGGCTCGCCGGCCGGTTCGCCAACCAGCAAACTCAAGGCTTCGTCGGCCTGACGGACCGCGTAGACATGGAACTGACCCGCACGCACCGCCGCCAGTACCTTCTCGTCGAGCATCAGCGTGGCGACGTTGGCATGAGGAATGATTGCCCCCTGCTCACCGGTCAACCCGCGCGCTTCACACAGACGGAAGAAGCCCTCGATCTTCTCGTTGACTCCGCCGACCGCCTGCACCTCGCCGAACTGGTTGATCGAACCGGTGATGGCAAAGCACTGCTTGAGCGGGGTTTTCGACAAGGCCGAGATCAGGGTGCAGGCCTCGCCCAGGGAAGCACTGTCGCCATCGACATAACCGTAGGATTGCTCCAGGGCGATGCTCGCCGAAATCGCCAGCGGAAACTCCTGAGCGTAACGGCTGCCCAGATAACCGGTAAGGATCATCACGCCTTTGGAGTGGATCGGCTGGCCGAGGTTGACCTCGCGCTCGATGTCGACGATGCCGCTGCCGCCCGGGTACACCGTGGCGGAAATCCGTGCCGGTATACCAAAGGCCGAGTCGCCGACTTCAAGCACGGTCAAGCCGTTGCACTTGCCGACCGCCGCGCCAGCGGTGTCGATCAGGATGATCCCGGCCAGCATGTCGTCGAGAATCCGCGCCGAGACCCGCCCGGTCCGTGTGGCCTTGGCCTTGAGCGCGCGCTCGATGTGCCCCGCGTCGGTCATTTCATCGCTGGCCAGATGGCGGATGAAGTCAGCCTCGCTGACCAGTTGGAACAAGTCACCGATACGCGCCGACAGGCGCCCCTGGTGCTCGGCCAGACGGGCACTGTAAGTCGCCAGACGCGCCACCGCATCAGCGGTCAGCGGCGCCATGCCTTCTTCGGACGTACGGGTTTTGAGCAACTGGGCGAACTGCTCCAGGCTCTCGTCGACCATCGGGATGTCTTCGTCGAAATCCACCAGGACGCGGAACATCTCCTGGAAGTCCGGATCGAGGTCTTGCAGCGTGTAATACAGCTGACGGGCACCGATGATGACGACTTTGACCTGCAACGGAATGTGTTGCGGAGTCAGGGTTACGGTGGCCAAACGGCCCAGTTCACCCAGCGGTGACTCCATTTTCAGCTTGCGCGACTGCAGGGCGCGTTTCAGCGCGTCCCACACGAATGGCTCGCTGAGCATCTTGTCCGCTTCCAGGATCAGGAACCCACCGTTGGCCCGGTGCAAGGCCCCCGGCCGCAGCTGGCGGTAGGTGGTATACAGCGCGCCCTGGTCGGTGCTGTATTCGATACGGCCGAAGAGGTTTTCGTAGGTCGGGTGCGGCTCGAACACCACGGGCGCACCGCCGCTGGCCGAGTGACCGACCACCAGGCTCGGCGCGTATTGTTCTTCCAGCAACTTGCGGGCGACAGCGTCAGTCTTGCTGTCGTCCACCAGTTGCTCGACCACGGTCTTGAGCAAGTACACCTGCATGGCTTGCAGATAACCGCAAACCGCCGCGTTCTCGGCGTATTTCTCAGACAATGGCGACAACAGTGGCTGCAAGGCCAGGGTGATGGTTTCTTCATTCAGATGACGCAACTGGTTGCTCGACTCACGCTTCCATTGCGGCAGGCTGGCGAGCTCCTCGTTCAGGCGCTCCTCAAGTGCCGAAATATCCTCGTGAAAGCGCTCGCGCTCGGCTTCCGGCAACTGGGCGAATTCAGCTTCGTCCAACGCCTTGCCGTCGCCCATAGGAGTGAAGGCGATATTGCTGGCGTCGCGGTACAGCGCGACGTCCTTTTCCAGCGCCAGGCGCTCGATGACGTCCAGGGCCTTGTCGTAGCGCTGATTGAAGGCGCGGTCGATGCTGCTTTTCTTCTGCTGGTAGGACGGATGCTCGAAGACCGCCGGAAACGTCGCCAGCAGGTTGTCGATCAGGCCGTTGATGTCTGTGATGAATGCGCCAGCGCTGCCCGACGGCAGTTCCAGTGCGCGCGGCTCGCGAGGCTCATCGAAATTGTTGACGTAGACCCAGTCCGCCGGGGTCTGCAGGCGCTTGCCTTCGGCCTTGAGATAGCGTTTGACGAACGAAAACCGGCCAGTGCCAGGCTCGCCCATGACGAATACGTTGTAACCGGGGCGTGGCATGGCCACACCGAACTGCAAGGCTTCGACCGCACGTTCCTGGCCAAGCACACCGCGAAAGGGCTCCAGATCATTGGTGGTAGAGAAGCTGAACTGTTCAGCGGAAAACGGACGGGTCAGCGCTTCGGGCGCTAGACGCAAGCTGGCAGCAACAGGATCAGGCATCGGGCTTCCTTAACAATCAGGCGGGGCAGATGGCAGCATTCTGGCGCCGCCCATGCCCGACTGGCAAGGAGCGCCGTTGGCCGGAGCATCGTCAATCCACCAACCCCAGGTGGGACGGGCTTTCGCCGCCGTTTCCCATGAATGATTTGCAAAAAATCACGCAACCCTGTGATCGTGCCTAAACTCCAGACTGCGTGGCTGGACTAATGACCGGCCCACTGGCACCAGACGGGCCAGACCCTTGTCCATTGGTAGGCACCTATAGAGAACAAAGCTATGAAACGGATTCTTCTTGGTACTCTCTTCACCGCTATATCCATCAACGCCATGGCTCAGGCGCCGGGTGGCCCGGATTGCGGCTGGGGCAACATGCTGTTCGAAGGCCAGCGTGGCACTCCAGCTCACTTCATGGCATCCACCACCAACGGCACCTCCGGCAACGCAACCTTCGGCATGACCTCCGGCACCAACGGTTGCGCGACCAATGCGTCGCTGACCTACGGCGGAAAATCCTGGATTGCCATGAATGGCATGATGAACGAGCTGTCCGAAGACATGGCCAAAGGTCAGGGCGAAGCGCTGACCACCTATGCCGTGGTACTGGGCGTGGCGCCGGCAGACCGTGCGCACTTCGCCGCCGTCACTCACGAGCACTTCCAGCAGATCTTCAGCAAGGCTGACGTGACTGCCGAAGACGTGCATACCAATACCCTGGCCGTGCTCAGAGCCGACCCTCGCCTGGCCAAGTACGCCACCCAGGCATAAGCTCGACCTGCCCCGCTTCTTTCGAGAAGCGGGTTTTGTTTTTCGGACCTGCCCCCACTCCGGGTAATGTTGCTGACTACTGTAGGAGCTGGCTTGCCAGCGATGATTTCAAAGGCGCTGTGTTTATCCGATAAACACGCGTAATCGTTAACGACCATCGCTGGCAAGCCAGCTCCTACAGGTAAACGGCATCCACCCCGTTGGGTCTTCATTTTTTCCTGTTCAAGTTGCCATCTATGCTCAAACGCCTTGCCTGGCTGGCGCTGTGTGTCTGCGCCCCGCTGTCCGCCGCGCCTCACATCGACCCACAACGTTTACAGCAACTGGCCAACGACCCTTTCTGGATATCCCTGGGCCATTACGAAACCGCCAGGCTCGGCGGCTGGCGCAGCTATGTCAGCGACAGGAAATTCTTCCTCGCCGCCGACGGCAATGAACACCCGGACCATGAACTGGCGGCGACGGTACAAGCTTTGTACGCCCCGGCCAGTGCCGGTGAAACACACGCTCAATGCGTCTACCCGGCCCGCACCCGCTGGCTGATAGAACAACTCGGCCTGACCGGCCTGCCAACGCCGGACTGCGCCGGGTTCAGGCAATGGTTCAAGGACGTCTCACCGGACAGTGCGGTGATGATCTTCCCGGCGGCCTATCTGAACAGCCCGTCCTCGATGTTTGGCCACACCCTGCTGCGCATCGATCAGGCCGAAGTGAAAAGCGACAAGACTTCGCTGCTCAGTTACGCGATCAACTTCGGCGCCTATATCGAGGGCTCGGACAACAGCATCCTCTATGCCTGGAAAGGCCTGATGGGCGGCTACCCCGGTTTGTTCGCAATGGTGCCTTACCAGGAAAAACTCTCGGAATACCGCAGTCTGGAAAACCGCGACCTGTGGGAATACCGGCTGAACCTGACCCGGCCGGAAACCGCACGTATGGTCGAGCACGTCTGGGAGCTGAAGCAGATCAGGTTCGACTATTTCTTCTTCGACGAAAACTGCTCATACCGTTTACTGGAACTGCTGCAAGTGGCCCGCCCGAGCTTGCGCCTGACCGGGCAATTCCCGCTCACGGCCATCCCGACCGACACCGTCAAAGCGGTGAAGAATGCCGGGCTGGTGGAGTCCATCCAGTATCGTCCGTCCCGGGAGCGCGAGCTGCTAAGTCGTGCCGAGCCGCTGAACCCTGAAGAACAGCAATGGGTGCTGAAAGTCAGCGCCGATCAGAAGCAATTGCAGGACCCCGCGTTCAAGGCACAACCCCGCGAGCGCCAGGCACTGATCATCGATGCGGCCTATCGACTGGAGCGTTACCGCGCCAACGGCCAGGAGCGCGACCCGGCACGCGCCCAGCGCAGCTTCGAACTGCTGCGGGCAATCAACCAGAATCCGGCGCCGGAGCTGGACATCCCGCAACCCGGCCTGCCTGAAGACGGTCACGAGTCCCGGACCTGGCAGCTCGGCCTCGGCACCCGTGGTGACAAGGCCTTTGGCGAGTACGGCTTGCGCATGGCTTATCACGACCTCAATGACAACAGCGAAAGCTTTCCACTGGGCGCACAGATCGAAATCCTGCAATTGAAACTGCGCCAGTACGAAGGCAATGACTGGCAAGTGCAGCAACTGGACCTGGCGACCATTCGCTCCCTGACCCCGCGTAACCAATTGCTGCAACCACTGTCATGGCAAGTCACCGGTGGTCTGGAGCGAGTGCCGGGCAAGCACGATGACCAGACCCTGGTCAGCCACGTCAACGGCGGTGGCGGTGGGACCTGGCAACTGGGCGATGACCTGCTCGGATTTACCCTGGGCACTGTGCGTATCGAACACAACAATGACTTCGCCGCCTTCATCGCGCCGGCCGCTGGCTTCAACAGTGGTGTGCTGTGGAAAAACCCGCTGGGCAACCTGAGCCTGGAGGCCAAGGGGGATTTCTTCACCAATGGCGAAGTACGTCGTAGCCTGAGCCTGAATCAGCAATGGGAAATGTCCCGCAATCTCGGACTGCGCTTGAGTGCCCGGCGCGAGTTCAGCCATCTGGCGACGCCCGCGAACGAAGTGCTGCTTGAGCTCAAGTGGTATCACTACTGACCTGATACACACCACCGCCCCTGTGGGAGCGGGCTTGCTCGCTCCTACAAGGGGTATGCGGTGCTCAATGGATTTTTCACCACCCTGGCACACCGTCCTGACGAGCCTGCTTCTAGACTTTCCTTATGGGCCGTTGGGGCATGGGAGTCCGAAATGTGGTGAGTGATAGGCCCGGGCCTATTACTCGCCGTAAGTCGCTTTCAGACATCCAGTGAAACCAGATGCCTGCGACCATGATCCAAACCCTGTACCGGGAGAATTCCATGAGCCGTGCCTTCGTCCATGAAGATAACGCCGCCGCGCAAACCGATCAGCCTGTCGAACGGCAGGTCAGCGCGCAGCCCAATTACGTCACGCCGCAAGGCCTCAGCCTGTTACAGGCCAAGGTCGCCGAACTGCAAGCCCAGCACACTGAACAATCGGTAAAAGGCGACGAGGCCGACAAGCAGCGCCTGGTGGATCTCGAACGTGATTTGCGTTACTTCAAGCAGCGCCTGGGCAGCGCTCAGGTGGTACCTGATGCGACGTCGACCGAGAAAGTGCAGTTCGGCAGTTGGGTGACCTATGCCGATGAACATAACACCGAACGCCGGGTACAACTGGTGGGCGAAGATCAGGCCGACGCCGCCCACGGCCTGATCAATTGGGGTTCACCGCTGGGCCGGGCGCTGTTCGGTGCACGGCTCAACGATGAAGTGCTGTGGCAACGCCCTGCTGGCGATCAAGTGATTGAAGTGATCCGCATCGAACCGTCTTAAACCACCCCTTGGGCCAACATCGCATCGGCGACTTTGACGAAGCCTGCGATGTTCGCACCTTTGACGTAGTTGATTCGTCCGTTCTCTTCACCGTAGTGCACACAGGCATGGTGGATCGACTGCATGATCGCGTGCAGCTTGCTGTCCACCTCACCGCCGGTCCACAGCAGACGCATGGCGTTCTGCGACATCTCCAGACCGCTCACCGCCACACCACCGGCGTTGGATGCCTTGCCCGGGGCGAACAGAATGCCGGCCTCGATGAAGATATCCACAGCCTCCAGCGTGGTCGGCATGTTCGCGCCTTCGGCCACGCATACGCAGCCGTTACGCAGCAGAGTGTGTGCAGCCTCGGCATCGAGTTCGTTCTGCGTGGCGCATGGCAGCGCGATGTCGCACGGCAGCGCCCATGGGTGCTGGCCGGCGCGGAACTCCAGGCCGAACGCTGCCGCCAATTCGCTGATCCGCCCGCGTTTGACGTTTTTCAGCTCCAGCAACGCCAGCCACTGGTCTTCGCTCAGGCCAGCTTCGCAATACAGCGTGCCTTCGGAGTCGGACAGGGAAATCACTTTTCCCCCCAGGTCCATGACCTTGCGCGCTGCGTACTGGGCAACGTTGCCGGAACCGGAGATCGCCACCCGCTTGCCTTCAACGGACTGATCACGGCGCTTGAGCATTTCTTCGGCGAAGTAGACGCAACCGAAACCGGTGGCTTCCGGGCGAATCAGGCTGCCGCCGTAGCTTGGGCCTTTGCCTGTCAGCACACTGGTGAACTGGTTGCTCAGGCGCTTGTACTGGCCGAACAGGAAGCCGATTTCCCGCGCACCGACGCCGATGTCCCCGGCCGGCACGTCAACGTCCGCACCGATGTGGCGGTACAACTCGCTCATGAAGGCCTGGCAGAAGCGCATGACCTCGGCGTCGCTCTTGCCCTTCGGATCGAAGTCCGACCCGCCCTTGCCGCCGCCCATGGGCAATGACGTCAGGGAGTTTTTGAACGTCTGTTCGAAGGCGAGGAATTTCAGCACGCCCATGTTCACCGACGGGTGGAAACGCAGGCCGCCCTTGTATGGACCGATCGCGCTGTTCATCTGGATGCGGAATCCGCGATTGACCTGGACCTTGCCCTGATCGTCGACCCACGACACGCGGAACACCACCGCCCGCTCCGGCTCGCAGATGCGCTCCAGAATGCCCGAGGTCAGGTAATGCGGGTTGGCCTCAAGAAACGGCCATAGACTGCGCAGTACTTCTTCGACAGCCTGGTGAAATTCTGGTTGATCCGGATCGCGTTTTTTCAGGCGCGCAAGGAAGGATTCGACGGATTCGATCATGGAAAAGTCTCGGCAAATTTATTGTCGTTGGAGGAGATTGAGCCGGACTGTAACAAACGATTCGCGCACAAGAACAGCGCAAAATGTCGCATTAATGAAATTAAATGGTGCGCAGGATATAAATCAGGGTGTTATTTGGAGTGATTTTGCACCTGAATGGGGACTCACCACTCAGGTCTTGCACCATCAAGGAGATCGCATTCGCGAGCAGGCTCGCTCCCACATTGAAATGCGTTCCCCTGTGGGAGCGAGCCTGCTCGCGAATGCCGCGACTGGGTATCCCTGAAAAACACAGGCATAAAAAAACGGAGCCCGAAGGCTCCGCTCTTTATGCAACCAACCCGAAATCAGGCCAGTTTCTTGTGGCGTACACGATGCGGCTGGGCAGCCGCTTCGCCGAGGCGTTTTCTGCGGTCGGCTTCGTACTCGGTGTAGTTGCCTTCGAAGAACACGGCTTGCGAGTCGTCTTCGTACGCCAGGATGTGCGTCGCGACGCGGTCAAGGAACCACCGGTCGTGGGAGATCACAATGGCGGCGCCCGGGAAGTCCAGCAGGGCTTCTTCCAGGGAACGCAAAGTTTCAACGTCGAGGTCGTTGGACGGTTCGTCGAGCAGCAGGACGTTGCCGCCCTCCTTCAGGGTCAGGGCCAGGTGCAAACGACCACGCTCACCACCGGACAGGTCCTTGACGAACTTCTGCTGGTCGCCGCCCTTGAAGTTGAAGCGACCGACATAGGTACGCGACGGAATCTCGTAGTTGCCGATGCGGATCTGGTCGGAACCGTCGGAGATCTGCTGGAACACGGTCTTGCTGCCGTCCAGGTCTTCGCGGCTCTGGTCGACGCAGGCCAACTGCACGGTTTCGCCGACTTCGATGCTGCCCGAATCCGGAGTTTCCTTGCCCATCAGCATGCGGAACAGGGTCGACTTACCGGCACCGTTACCGCCGATCACGCCGACGATCGCGCCTTTAGGCATGGAGAACGACAGGTTGTCGATCAGCACGCGGTCACCGTAACCCTTGGTGACGTTCTTGAACTCGATGACCTTGTCGCCCAGGCGCGGACCGGCCGGGATATAGATCTCGTTGGTTTCGCTGCGTTTCTGGAATTCCTGCGACTGCATTTCTTCGAAGCGTTGCAGACGAGCCTTGGATTTGGACTGGCGGGCCTTGGCGCCTTTACGCACCCACTCCAGTTCTTCCTTCATGGCTTTTTCGTGGGCCGACTGCTGCTTGGATTCGGCAGCCAGACGATCGGACTTGGCTTCCAGCCAACCCGAATAGTTGCCCTCGTACGGAATGCCCGCGCCGCGGTCGAGTTCCAGAATCCAGCCGGCAACGTTGTCCAGGAAGTAACGGTCGTGCGTGATCGCGACCACTGTGCCCGGGAAGTCGTGCAGGAAGTGCTCAAGCCACGCAACGGAGTCGGCGTCCAGGTGGTTGGTCGGTTCATCGAGCAGCAGCATGTCCGGGGCGGACAGCAGCAGACGGCACAGGGCCACACGACGCTTTTCACCACCGGACAGGTGTTCGACCCTGGCATCCCAGGCCGGCAGGCGCAGCGCATCGGCGGCGACTTCCAGCTGACGCTCCAGGTTGTGACCGTCGCTGGCTTGCAGGATGGCTTCAAGCTTGGCCTGCTCGGCCGCCAGTTTGTCGAAATCGGCATCCGGGTCGGCGTAGGCCGCGTAGACCTCGTCCAGACGCGCCTGGGCGTCCTTGATCACGCTGACCGCTTCCTCGACCACTTCACGCACGGTCTTGGTCGGGTCCAGGATCGGTTCCTGCGGCAGGTAGCCGATGTTCAGCTCCGGCATCGGACGGGCTTCGCCCTCGAACTCGGTGTCGACACCGGCCATGATTTTCAGCAACGTGGACTTACCCGAACCGTTGAGGCCGAGTACGCCGATCTTGGCGCCGGGGAAGAACGACAGAGAAATGTTTTTCAGGATTTCCCGCTTCGGCGGAACAACTTTGCCCAGCCGATGCATGGTGAATACGTATTGAGCCATGGAGAACCTAGGGTCAGTGACAGATGAATGATTAGGGCACAGGCGATGCGCGTCGCCCGATTGAGAGCTTTCAATATAAGCGCGCTGAAAAAGCCTGATTTTAGGAGCTGGAACGCTCCCGCGTAACCGACAAAGCTACCTTAATGACAGATGGCAGTCCAGCCGACGGGCAGGGGCTGGCACTTCGCCACAACTCAAGGCATGCTAGCCGCCCTTCGGGCGTCCGGCTTATAGTGCACGTCGCGCCAGTCCAGCCAAACCGCAGGATTACAGCTTGTCCAATGTCCCCCCGCCTCTGACTTCCAGTGCGCCGGTCACTGCGCCCGGCTCCCCCCTGCGCGGGACTTTGAAGGGCACCTTGGCGACACTCGTATTATTGCTGCTGGCCCTGCTGTTCTGGCAGTTGCTCGACCAGTTGCGGGAAACCCAGAAGAACCAGCGTCAGTACACCATCGACTACACCGCCGATCTGGCCGCGCAGGCCAGCCTGAACATGGCACTCAACGCGCAGATCGCCCTCAACCTGTTGCCGATCGTCGAACAGCCGCAGGACGCCGATGAGCTGCGGGTCCTGCTGCGCAAGCTGCAACAGTCGCTGCCTGACCTGCGCAGCATGGCTTTGCTCAGCCCCTCGGGAAGAGTCATCAGTGACAGCGCTCCCGACAGCGATGACGGCGACTACCTGGGTGAACTGGTACGCCGCAGCCACGCCCAGGCGCACTACTTCAGCAATGCCACCGACGGTTCCGTGGTGCATCTATTGTTGCATCAGGCCAGCGGCAGCTCCCGAGGTTACTGGGCCTTGCGCCTGACCCCCACCTTCTTTGCGTCCCTGACCAAGCAAAGCGAGGCCGGAGACCGTCCGTTGTGGCTGGTGGAAAACCGCATCAATCATCAGATCGTCAGCCGTGACGAAGCGTTGCCATCGGTCAAGCCGGGGACGCTGACCGCCGACGACATCGCCAACAGCGTGCTGACGGTTCCGCTGAGCAGCAGCGATTGGCAATTGCGCGGTTTGTTTGACCGTCAGCGCGTGTTGGAGGAGCTGCTACCGGCGTTCATCGGCAAATGCCTGCTGGGCCTGGCGTTTTCCATGCTGCCGTTTCTTGCCTTGCTGAACATGCGCCGACGTCAGCGCCAGTTGAATGAAGGCCGCCGGCGTTATCAAGACATTTTCGAAGGCACCGGCGTGGCTCTGTGCGTGCTCGACATGTCGGGGCTCAAGGTCATTTTCGACAAGGCACAACTGCAGGACAGCGAGCAACTGCAAGCATGGCTGGCGATCCCGGAGCAACGCCGGCATTTGCTGAAGGAACTGCGGATCACCGAGGTCAACCAGGTCGCGCTGCAACTGCTGAATGTCGATAGCACCGACAAAGCCTGGAAACTGCTGGTCGACGGCAATCCGCAGGACGGCACCGCCATCGGCAACCAGGTGCTCGACGCGCTGCTCAACCGGCAGCAACAGCTGGAGCTGGAAATCAAGCTCCAGGACGCCAGCGGTCGCGACCAGCACCTGTGGCTGGTGCTGCGTCTGCCGCAAACCCCGGACGACTATGACGCGGTGATCCTGAGCATCACCGACATCACCAGCCGTAAACTCATCGAACTGTCATTGCAGGAGCGCGAAGGGTTCTGGTCGGACGTGGTGCGCACGGTGCCGGATCACCTGTATGTGCAGGATGTGATCAGCCAGCGCATGATCTTCAGCAACCACCATCTGGGCCAGACCCTGGGTTACAACCGCACTGAACTGCACCAGATGGGCGAATACTTCTGGGAAATCCTTCTGCACCCCGAAGACTCCGACTATTACCATCGCTCCCGCCAGGTCCAGCGCCAGGCCGGTTATCGCCAGTTGATGCAGTGCCAGTTGCGCTTCCGCCATCGGGACGGCCAGTGGCGACGCTTCGAGATTCGCGAACAGGCACTGGCGCGGGACAAGGACGATCAGGTCACGCGGATCATCGGCGTGGCCAAGGACATCACCGACCAGATCGAAGCCAGCGAATCGCTGCGCGACAGCGAACAGCGTTACCGGATGCTCGCCGAAAGCATCAGCGACGTGATTTTCTCCACCGACAGCCGCCTTAACCTCAATTACGTCAGCCCTTCGGTACAAGCCGTGCTGGGCTACGACGCCGAGTGGATTTTCCAGAATGGCTGGCAATCGACCATTGCCAACCCGCAACAACTGACCGGTATCTACCTCCTGATGGACCGGGTCAGCAAAGCGCTGGATCAGCCGGACCAACTGGCGCTGTTGCGCAGCCAAGTGCAAACCCAACTGTTCCTGTTCGATTGCCTGCGGGCCGACGGGCGCAAGATCCCGATCGAACTGCGCCTGGTACTGGTCTGGGACGAACACGGCACGTTTGAAGGCGTGCTCGGCGTCGGACGCGACATCAGCCAGCAACGCCGGGCCGAAAAAGACTTGCGCATGGCTGCCACGGTATTCGAACACTCGACCTCGGCGATCCTGATCACCGACCCGGCCGGCTACATCGTCCAGGCCAACGAAGCCTTCAGCCGTGTCAGCGGTTATGCCGTGGAGCAAGTCCTCGACCAGTTGCCGAACATGCTGACCGTCGACGAGCAGCAGGAAACCCATCTGCGTTACGTGCTCAAGCAATTGGGCCAGCACAGCACCTGGGAGGGCGAAGTCTGGCTCAAGCGCCGCAACGGCGAGCACTACCCGGCCTGGGTCGGGATCACCGCCGTACTCGACGATGAAGGCGACCTGGCCAGTTATGTGTGTTTCTTCAGCGACATCAGCGAGCGCAAGGCCAGCGAGCAGCGGATTCACCGCCTCGCCTACTACGATGCCCTGACCCACTTGCCCAACCGCACGCTGTTCCAGGATCGACTGCACACGGCACTGCAATCGGCCGAACGGCAGAAGTCGTGGGTGGTGCTGATGTTCCTCGATCTCGATCGTTTCAAGCCGATCAACGACTCCCTGGGCCACGCCGCCGGCGACCGCATGCTCAAGGAAATGGCCACGCGCCTGCTCGGTTGCGTCGACGATGACGACACTGTGGCGCGCATGGGCGGTGACGAATTCACCTTGCTCCTGCAACCGCGGGCCAACCGTGAAATCGCCCTGAACCGGGCCATTCATGTGGCCGAACAGATTCTCGCGAGCCTGGTGAAACCGTTCGTGCTTGAAGGCCGCGAGTTCTTCGTCACGGCCAGTATCGGCATCGCCCTGAGTCCGCAGGACGGCAACGAACTCAGCCAATTGATGAAGAATGCCGACACCGCGATGTACCACGCCAAGGAGCGTGGCAAGAACAACTTCCAGTTCTATCAGGCGGACATGAACGCCAGTGCGCTGGAACGCCTGGAGCTGGAAAGCGACTTGCGCCATGCCCTGGAACAGAACGAATTCGTACTGTATTACCAACCGCAGTTCAGCGGCGACGGCAAGCGCCTGACCGGTGCCGAAGCACTGTTGCGCTGGCGCCATCCACGCCGCGGGCTGGTGCCGCCGGGGGATTTCATTCCAGTGCTCGAAGAACTCGGGCTGGTCGTGGATGTCGGCGACTGGGTGATCAGCGAAGCCTGCCGCCAGCTCAAGGCCTGGCATCTGGCCAATGTACGCGTGCCGAAGGTGTCGGTGAACATCTCGGCGCGGCAGTTCTCCGACGGCCAGCTTGGCACGCGAATCGCCACCATCCTCAGGGAAACCGGCCTGCCGCCGGCGTGCCTGGAGCTGGAACTCACCGAAAGTATCCTGATGCGCGAAGTCAGCGAGGCGATGCAGATCCTCGATGGCCTGAAAAACCTCGGCCTGAGCATTGCGGTCGACGATTTCGGCACTGGTTACTCATCGCTCAACTACCTCAAGCAGTTCCCGATCGATGTACTGAAGATCGACCGCACCTTCGTCGACGGCCTGCCGTCGGGTGAGCAGGATGCACAGATCGCCCGGGCGATCATTGCCATGGCCCACAGCCTGAACCTGGCAGTGATCGCCGAAGGTGTGGAAACCCAGGAGCAGCTTGATTTCCTGAGGGAGCACGGTTGCGACGAGGTGCAGGGTTACCTGTTCGGCCGTCCGATGCCGGCAGGCCGGTTCGAAGGGCAGTTCAGCAATGATGCGCTGTTCATGTTCGACTGAAGCTTCGTGGTGATTCGGATGTCCTCTTCGCGAGCAGGCTCGCTCCCACATTTGGAATGCAATCCCCTGTGGGAGCGAGCCTGCTCGCGAAGAGGCCGGCACGATCACCGCTAATCCCCGCATGAACACCACTTGTCTGCGACATGATGCCGTTTCATATGCCATCTAAAACCCATTGGGTTAGAATGCCCCCCTTTTCCGCCCCCGATCCTTGAGGACCGCCATGTTCAGCCGTGATTTGACTATTGCCAAGTACGACGCCGATCTCTTTGCCGCCATGGAGCAAGAAGCTCAGCGCCAGGAAGAGCACATTGAGCTGATCGCTTCGGAAAACTACACCAGCCCTGCGGTGATGGAAGCTCAAGGCTCGGTCTTGACCAACAAGTACGCCGAAGGCTACCCGGGCAAGCGCTACTACGGTGGTTGCGAGTACGTAGACGTTGTTGAACAGCTTGCAATCGATCGGGCCAAAGAGCTGTTCGGTGCCGACTACGCCAACGTTCAGCCGCACGCTGGCTCGCAAGCCAACAGCGCCGTTTACCTGGCCCTGCTGTCGGCTGGCGACACCATCCTGGGCATGAGCCTGGCCCACGGCGGTCACCTGACCCACGGTGCCAGCGTTTCGTCTTCCGGCAAGCTGTACAACGCCATCCAGTACGGCATCGACGCCAATGGTCTGATCGACTACGACGAAGTCGAACGCCTGGCCGTTGAGCACAAGCCGAAAATGATCGTGGCCGGTTTCTCTGCCTACTCGCAGATCCTCGACTTCCCGCGCTTCCGCGCTATCGCTGACAAGGTTGGCGCTTACCTGTTCGTCGACATGGCCCACGTGGCCGGTCTGGTCGCCGCTGGCGTCTACCCGAACCCGGTTCCATTCGCTGACGTCGTGACCACCACCACCCACAAGACCCTGCGCGGTCCCCGTGGCGGCCTGATCCTGGCTCGCGCCAACGCCGACATCGAGAAGAAGCTGAACTCCGCAGTATTCCCGGGCGCCCAGGGCGGCCCACTGGAGCACGTGATCGCGGCCAAGGCGATCTGCTTCAAGGAAGCGCTGCAGCCTGAGTTCAAGGCTTACCAGCAACAAGTGGTGAAGAACGCCCAGGCCATGGCCAGCGTGTTCATCGAGCGCGGCTTCGACGTAGTGTCGGGCGGTACTGAGAACCACCTGTTCCTGCTGTCGCTGATCAAGCAGGAAATCTCCGGTAAAGACGCCGATGCCGCTCTGGGCAAAGCATTCATCACCGTGAACAAGAACTCCGTGCCAAACGACCCACGCTCCCCGTTCGTCACTTCCGGCCTGCGCTTCGGCACCCCGGCTGTGACCACTCGCGGCTTCAAGGAAGCCGAGTGCAAGGAACTGGCCGGCTGGATCTGCGACATCCTGGCTGACCTGAACAACGAAGCGGTGATCGACGCCGTTCGTGAGAAGGTCAAGGCTATCTGCAAGAAGCTGCCGGTATACGGTGCTTGATCAGCCCCGCTTAACCGCAGTCATAAGAAACCGGCCAGAGATGGCCGGTTTTTTTTCGCCCGTGAAATGCTTCTGCAGGAGCGAGCTTGCTCGCGATGATTTCAATGATGATGCGTTGAACCAGCAAGCACTCGTTATCGTTGACGACCTTCGCGAGCAAGCTCGCTCCTACAGGACCAACACAACTGGTAAGACCGGTCATGCCAATTTTCTAATTTTTGCTTGCTAACACCTAAAAACAGCGCCTAGACTGCGCCTGCACTGGACATACCGGTAAGACCACAATAATTAAGTCCTGAAGTCGATGCGCCATGCGCACGGCAGCCAGGACACCGACCAGGATTCCTCCCATGCTCAGATGGTGCTCGCGTTCAATCTTCCTCCAAGTGGTTCTCGGACTGGTGCTCGGCATCGTCTGTGGGCTGACCCTTCCCGAATACTCCGCTCAGCTCAAACCGCTCGGTGACGGTTTTATCAAGCTGATCAAAATGCTCATCGGCCTGATAGTGTTCTGCGTAGTGGTCAGCGGCATCAGCGGTGCCGGCGACCTGAAAAAGGTCGGGCGCATCGGCCTCAAATCGGTGATCTACTTTGAAGTGCTGACCACCATCGCCCTGGTGATCGGCCTGGTATTCGCCTTCAGCACCGGTATCGGCAGTGGCGCGAACATTCATCTGGAGCAGCTCTCCGCCGCCGACATGGGCGACATTGCCCAGCGCGGCCAGCACATGCACACCACCACCCAGTTCCTGATGGACCTGATTCCGACCTCGGTGATCGGGGCCTTTGCCGATAACAATATCCTGCAGGTCCTGCTGTTTTCAGTGTTGTTCGGCAGCGCCCTGAATCTGGTGGGCGAGGCGGCATCGGGTATTTCGCGGCTGATCAATGAACTCAGCCACGTGATCTTCCGCATCATGGGCATGATCGTGCGACTGGCACCGATCGGTGTGTTCGGTGCGATCGCTTTCACCACCAGCAAATATGGCCTGGATTCGTTGCAACACCTGGGTAGCCTGGTCGGCTTGTTCTACCTGACCTGTGCGGCCTTCGTTGCCCTGATCCTCGGCCTGGTGATGCGCCTCTCCGGCCTGAAGATGTGGCCGTTGCTCAAGTACCTGCGCGAAGAACTGCTCATCGTCATGGGCACTGCGTCGTCCGATGCCGTGCTGCCACAAATCATGCGCAAGCTTGAGCATCTGGGCATCGGCAGTTCGACGGTCGGCCTGGTGATTCCAACGGGTTACTCGTTCAACCTCGACGGTTTCTCGATCTACCTGACCCTGGCCATCGTGTTCATCGCCAACGCCACCGGCACGCCGCTGGCGATGACCGACCTGCTGACGATTCTGTTGGTATCGTTGATCACCTCCAAGGGTGCCCACGGTATTCCGGGCTCGGCGCTGGTGATTCTGGCGGCCACCCTGACCGCCATTCCGGCAATTCCGGTGGTGGGTCTGGTGCTGGTGCTGGCCGTGGACTGGTTCATGGGCATCGGCCGGGCACTGACCAACCTGATCGGCAATTGCGTGGCGACCGTCGCCATCGCGCGGTGGGAAAAGGACATCGATGTGCAGCGGGCGAACAAGGTACTTTCCGGCCAGGTGGGTTATACCTTCCAGCCGCGAAAAGCGGTTGCTCAAGCGGCAGCCAAAGAATTCTGAATGACCGCCGTGCCTGCCGACCCGCAGGCACGGCTCACGGAGCGAACAAGTGATTACCTCATCAACCGTCGTCAACTCAGTGGTAGAAAAACTTCGGGCCGCCTTGGCCAAGGGGCAGTGGCGCTCCGGCGACATGCTGCCGGGCCAGCGTGAACTGGCCGAACAACTGGGCATCAGCCGCCCGAGCCTGCGCGAAGCGGTGATCGTGCTGGAAACCCTCGGCCTCGTGCGTTCAATGCCGGGCAAAGGCGTTGTGGTGCTCGACGCGCAACTCAGCCACAACCCAAGCCAGGACAGCGCCGTGGCCGGCGCCAGCCTCGAAGATGTGCTGCAACTGCGCTACACCCTCGAACCGTTCATCGTCGGCCTGGTGGCGCAGTCCATCAGCAGCAAGGAAGTGGGGCAACTGCGCCTGACTCTGATGGACATGCGCGAAGCCCTTGAGGCTGGCGACAGTGAAGCCGGAGTCAGCGCTTACATCGCCTTCCACGAAGAGTTGTTCACCCTGACCTCGAACCCGATCTTCCAGAGCGTGGTCCAGCAAACCAGCAATGCCCTCAAGCAAAGCGCCGAAGTGTTGCGCAACTCCCCGGAGCATCTGGCTGAACGCCTTGAAGAAAACGAAGCCGTGGTGCGCGCGATCCGCAGCAAGAACAGCGCCCAGGCCAGTGCCGAGATGCGTCGGCACATTTTGCGCGAAGGCCAGCGCATGGGCATCGAACTGAACATCCCGGAAGACAACCTCGGCAGTTGAAACCTCTTCGCACTGGAGATTGGCCATGAACGGCTTCGCCTCGCCACAAACACTCGCTACCCTGCCCGTCCGTCCTTCGGTGGATGATCTGTATTCACTGGTCCTCGATGCCATTTTCGAACAGCGCATCCATTCGGCCAGCCGCTTTACGGAAGAAAGCCTGGCGCAGATGTTCGGTGCTCGACGCAGCGACATGCGTGATGTGCTGACGCGACTGTCCCATCGGCAAATCATCCTCCTGCGAGCCAACCATCGCCCCCGCGTCGCCGAACTTGATGCCGAGCAGACCCGGCAGACCCTGCATGCCCGGCGACTGGCCGAGATCATGCTGGTGCGGCTTGCGTGTCAGCGACCCTGCGCGCAAGACCTGAAGCGGTTGCGTGTCCTGATCGAAAGCGAGCGCCAATGCAAGGAACGTGGTCCATCGATTCGGTTATCGGGGGAGTTTCACTTGCAACTGGCCGAAATGGCGGGAAATGCACCGCTGGCGCATTTTCTTGGCAGCCTGGTGCCGCTGACTTCATTGGCGCTTGCGCAATGTGAGGAGCAGACAGGTGACTATTGCGGTTGGCGAGAGCACATGCAGATTGTCGATGCGGTGGAACGTGGGGATATTGTGATGGCCGAAATATTGATGAACCGGCATCTGGATCATCTTGAGGAGGTACTACTGAACTCTGGATTGGAAGTCAGCCAAAATCGTGTTGCCGGGTAAATTGCTATCGCGAGCAGGCTCGCTCCCACAGGGGACTGCATTACAAATGTGGGAGTGAGCCTGCTCGCGATGGCGGCATCAGGCCCGCTGAAAATGTCGGAGCTTACTCCGCCGCCACCCGCGCAAACCCCTCTCGAATCTTTTCTTCCGGCAAATCATCGGCAATGAACACGATCACGCTTTCGCGGGTTTCATCGTCGGCCCATTCGGTATCCCAGTCGAAACCATAAAGCTTCAAGACGCCCTGGAACACCATGCGCCGCGGTTCGCCGAGGATGTTCAACACGCCTTTGTAGCGCAGCAACTGCTTGCCATGCTCCTCCAGCAGCTCGTTCATGAACTCGCTGAGCCTGTCGATATCCAGTGGCTTTTCGGTGCGCAGCACCAGGCTGGAAATGCGGTCGATGGACGGTGCCTGGCTGACCGGTCGCAAACTCACCCCACCACCGAGGTCGGCGTTGAGATTGAAACCGCGCACGTCGAGCAATTCCGCCAGGTCGATCTTGCCGTGGTCGACCACGCGGATCGGCGCGCGCCGGTTGATGCGGGTCAGGCGCTCGCTCAATGCGGTAAAGGTCGGCTCGTCCACCAGATCGCGCTTGCTCACCAGCAAGCGGTCGGCGAATCCGATCTGCGCCTGGGCGATGGTCTGGGTCAGGTGCAGGTCGGCATGTGCCGCATCGACCAGTGTGATGATGCCGTCGAGGATATAGCGCTCGCGCAATTCTTCGTCGATGAAAAAGGTTTGCGCCACGGGCGCCGGGTCGGCCAGGCCGGTGCATTCGATCACCAGGCGGTCGAAGGCGATGTCGCCTTGGTCCAGACGCTCGAGCAACAGATACAGCGCTTTGGTCAGGTCCGTGTGGATGGTGCAGCAGACGCAGCCATTGGACAACGTCATCACTTGCACCGGTTCATCGCCCAACAACTGGGTGTCGATACCGGCGTCGCTGAATTCGTTCTCGATCACGGCGATTTTCAGGCCGTGCTCGGCCTTGAGCAGGTGACGCAACAGGGTGGTCTTGCCAGCGCCGAGGAAGCCGCTGAGGATCGTGACCGGGATGGGAGAGGACAAACTGGATCTCCTGCTTTTAGTCGACACAAAAACAACTGTAGGAGCGAGCTTGCTCGCGAAGGTCGTCAACGATAACGCATGTTTTCTGTACACACGCGCAGTCTTTGGGATCTTCGCGAGCAAGCTCGCTCCTACAGAGGGTCTAACGAATCAACAGCACTTCGGCCCACCCTTGCCACCGTAACGGGCTTCCTGACGCTCCCGAAAGAACATCTCATAGCTCATCACCGGTTTGTCCGGGTGCTTGGTCTGCATATGCTCGACGTAGTTGTCGTAGTCGGGCATGCCGACCATCAGGCGCGCAGCCTGACCGAGGTATTTACCGAGGCGACTCAGGTCATTGAACATGGTGCAAATCCTCGATCACGCTTCCGGCAGCGCATGGAATGGCGATTCTTTATCCGTACGCTCCTTGCTGCCCCAAGCGGAAATACCGACCTTGAGCGCATAGAACAGGATGCTGAACACCACGAACAGGAACAGCGCCGTCAGCGTTGCGTTGGTGTAGGCGTTGAAGATCACGTGCTGCATCTGGGTGATGTCCTTGGCCGGGGCGATGATCTGACCGCTGGCCAGGGCATCGCTGTATTTTTTCGCCAGTGACAGGAAGCCGATCGCCGGGTTGGCATCGAACAGCTTGATGAAGCCGGCGGTGGTGGTGCAGATCAGCAGCCATACCGCAGGCACCAAAGTTACCCAGATGTAGCGTTGGCGTTTCATCTTGATCAGCACCACGGTGCCGAGCATCAGCGCGATACCGGCCAGCATCTGGTTGGAGATACCGAACAGCGGCCACAGGGTGTTGATGCCGCCCAGCGGGTCGATCACCCCTTGGTACAACAACCAGCCCCACATGGCCACACAACCGGCGGTGGCGATCAGGTTGGCGGTCCAGGATTCGGTGCGACGCAGGGCCGGCACGAACGAGCCGAGCAGGTCCTGGAGCATGAAGCGCCCGGCACGGGTACCGGCGTCGACCGCGGTCAGGATGAACAGCGCTTCGAACAGGATCGCGAAGTGATACCAGAACGCCATGGTGTTTTCACCCGGCAGGACACTGTGCAGGATCTGCGCGATCCCCACCGCCAGGGTTGGCGCGCCGCCGGCACGGGCCAGGATGGTGGTTTCACCGATGTCGTGGGCCACCGCCTGCAGGGCTTCCGGGGTAATCGCGAAGCCCCAGTTGCTGACCGCTGTCGCTACCGCCACCACATCACCGCCGACGACCGCGGCCGGGCTGTTCATGGCGAAGTACACGCCCGGCTCGATCACCGAGGCAGCGACCATTGCCATGATCGCCACGAACGACTCCATCAGCATGCCGCCGTAACCGATGTAGCGGGCGTTGGTTTCGTTATCCAGCAGTTTCGGCGTGGTGCCGGACGAGATCAGCGCGTGGAAACCCGAGACCGCGCCACAGGCGATGGTGATGAACAGGAACGGGAACAGACCGCCCTTCCATACCGGGCCGGTGCCATCGATGAATTGGGTCAGGGCCGGCATTTTCAGCTCGGGCATGGTCACCAGGATGCCGATGGCGAGGGCGACGATGGTGCCGATCTTCAGGAAGGTCGACAGGTAGTCACGCGGTGCCAGGATCAGCCACACCGGCAATACCGCCGCAACGAAACCGTAGCCGATCAGCATCCAGGTGATTTGCACGCCCGTGAAGCTGAATGCCTTGGCCCACACCGGATCCGCGGCAATCTGCCCACCGAGCCAGATCGAACCGAGCAGCAACAGCACACCGATCACCGAGATTTCACCGATGCGACCCGGGCGGATGTAGCGCATGTAAATGCCCATGAACATCGCGATCGGGATGGTCGCCATCACCGTGAAAATACCCCAGGGGCTTTCGGCCAGGGCCTTCACGACGATCAGCGCCAGCACCGCGAGGATGATGATCATGATCAGGAAGCAACCGAACAGCGCGATGGTGCCGGGGATGCGGCCCATCTCTTCGCGGACCATGTCGCCCAGGGAGCGACCGTTGCGGCGGGTGGACATGAACAGGACCATGAAGTCCTGCACGGCACCGGCCAGCACCACGCCGGCGATCAGCCACAGCGTGCCAGGCAAATAGCCCATTTGCGCGGCCAGCACCGGGCCGACCAGCGGCCCCGCACCGGCGATGGCGGCGAAGTGGTGACCAAAAAGAATGTGTTTGTTGGTCGGAACGTAGTCCAGACCGTCATTGTTGAGTACAGCGGGAGTGGCCCGTCGCGCATCGAGCTGCATGACATTGTTGGCGATGAACAGACTGTAGTAGCGGTATGCAACCAGATAGATGGCCACGGAAGCGACCACAATCCACAAGGCGTTGATTGCCTCGCCTCGGCGCAATGCCACGACACCCAGGGCGCACGCACCTACGATTGCCAGCAGCAGCCAAGGCAAATGGCGTAGCGGGCTATTATTATTTTTCATTTTAGTATTCCAGCCAGAGTGGACAAGAAAGACAGCCACCCCGAGTTTAGCGCTCCTGACGGCAAAGGCCATACCCCGACATTGGTCTGGATACCGACACCCGCTGGCAGCCTTTGATCAGGCGGGTCTATAGTCAGCGTACATTTCCGAGGATCGCGCCATGAGCGAGCACCCTGCCGAACGTCGCCGCTTCAAACGTATTGCGTTCGATGCCCGAACCGAGCTGAGTCAGGGTGAATCCACCTGGCCGGTGAAGCTGGTTGATCTGTCGCTCAAGGGGTTACTGATCGAGCGACCCGACCCGTGGTCGGGCAATCCGCAGCAGGATTTTCTGGTCGACATTCATCTGAGCGAAGAGGCCGACATCACCATGGATGTGCAACTGGCCCACGACGACCATGGCCAACTCGGTTTTGTCTGCCTGCACATCAGCCTTGAGTCTATTGAACGCCTGCGGCGGTTGATCGAGCTCAATCTGGCTGATCCGCAAGAACTGGAACGAGAACTGGGTGCGCTGATCGAAGTCTGACGGCCTGACAACCGTCCAATGTGGGAGCGAGCCTGCTCGCGAAGAGGGCATCACATTCAACACTGATGTTGTCTGTCATACCGCCTTCGCGAGCAGGCTCGCTCCCACAAGGTCAGTGTTTATTCGAACAATGCGTCGAGTGCCTGCTCCAGGCGAGTGACGGCAATGATCTGCAACCCTGCCGGCGCCTCTTTCGGCGCATTGCCCTTGGGCACGATGGCCCGCTTGAAGCCGTGCTTGGCCGCCTCTTTCAAGCGCTCCTGACCGCTCGGCACCGGACGCACCTCACCGGACAACCCGACTTCACCGAAAACCAGCAGATCGTGGGGTAACGGCCGATTGCGCAAACTGGACATCACCGCCGCCATCAACGCCAGGTCGGACGCCGTTTCCAGCACCTTGACCCCGCCGACCACGTTGAGGAACACGTCCTGATCGTGGGTCGGAATGCCACCGTGACGGTGCAGCACCGCCAGCAACATCGCCAGCCGGTTCTGATCCAGCCCCAGCGTGACCCGACGCGGGTTGGCCAGGTGACTGTCGTCCACCAGCGCCTGAACCTCCACCAGCATCGGCCGCGTACCTTCCCATGTTGCCATCACCACACTGCCCGGGACTTCTTCCTGGGCACGGGTCAGAAAAATCGCCGACGGATTGGAGACTTCTTTCAGGCCCTTGTCGGTCATGCCGAACACGCCCAACTCATTGACGGCACCGAAGCGGTTCTTCACTGCCCGCAGCAGACGCAGGCGCCCATCGGACTCGCCTTCGAAATACAGCACGGTGTCGACCATGTGCTCCAGAACTCGAGGGCCAGCCAGCGCACCTTCCTTGGTGACGTGGCCCACCAGGAAAATCGCCGTACCGCTCTGTTTGGCATAACGCACCAGCAACGCCGCGCTTTCACGCACCTGGGATACACCACCCGGTGCCGATTGCAGTTGCTCGGTAAAGATCGTCTGGATCGAGTCGATCACCATCACCCTGGGCTTTTCCTGACGGGCCGTGGCAATGATGGCTTCGATGCAGGTTTCGGTCATGACCCGCAGTTGATCCTGAGGCAATCCCAGGCGCCGTGCACGCATGGCCACTTGCTGCTGGGACTCTTCACCGGTGACGTACAGCGCCGGCATGCTCTTGGCGAGGTTGCACAAGGTTTGCAGCAGAATGGTCGACTTGCCGATACCGGGATCGCCACCGATCAGCACCACCGAGCCATCCACCAGACCACCACCCAGAACCCGGTCGAGCTCGCCGGAAGCGGTGGAGAAACGTGGAATTTCTTCGACACTGACTTCGGCCAGGGTCTTGATCTGCGCCTGTTGGCCAGCCCAGCCGGTACGTCCGCTGGGGGCGGCTGCCCCGCCGCTTTCCACCATGGTTTCGGTGAGTGTGTTCCAGGCCCCGCACTCAGCGCACTGGCCGGCCCATTTGGGGAAAGTCGAGCCGCACTCGGTGCAGCCGTACATGCGCTTGGCCTTGGCCATCGGAACTCCCGGAAAAAAACGCGATGATAGCTCAGCTGAGGTACGCGAGTGCGTCCAGATATTTCGCACCCTCCTTGATGATCTCAAATAGCCTTTATCAACTCATGCATATTGAGATACACCGACCCGATAAAACTTTGTATAAGTTTTTTCCTCAACACAGCCAACAAACTCTAGAGACATACCATACCGCACGACTTGAAAACCTATACAAGACCTATTCATTTACATTCTTCATGCACAACCCCGAAAACACTCACACATAACACGGAGCCAATCCAGAGAAATACACAAGTTATTAAACAACAAAAACTAACTAAACAGTTCGCATCACTACATACACAATTAACTTTCAACACTAGCTCCTGATCACTAACTTCCCGATCAACTTCAACGTCACGATTCAGTAGCGGTCTCTCAATCCTGCCTCGCTCATACAAACGTCGCCATATCGCTGAAAGAAACATCGTCTGCGAACCCCGTAGAAGGACTGACCTGCTCACAGACGAGATCAATCGGTGAATTTTTCAACACCGCCCGGCTCGCTTGCCGACAAACACAACAGGCCATTGATTCGAGCAGGATGCGATTTGCTGATTTACACTGCGTCTATCAACCTCATCCGTAACAAGGAAATAACCTATGGGCGTGCTAAACGAGTTCAAGGCCTTCGCGGTCAAAGGCAACGTGGTCGACATGGCCGTCGGCATCATTATCGGTGCGGCCTTCGGCAAGATCGTTACGTCGTTTGTAGGTGACCTGGTCATGCCGCCAATCGGGATGCTGATCGGTGGCGTGGACTTCAGTGATCTGGCCATAACGCTCAAGGCAGCAGAAGGCGCTACTCCAGCCGTGGTGCTGGCCTATGGCAAATTCATCCAGACCATCATCGACTTCGTCATCGTCGCCTTTGCGATTTTCATGGGCGTCAAGGCCATCAACCGCCTGAAGCGCGAAGAGGCCGTAGCCCCTAGCCTGCCACCGACCCCCACCAAGGAAGAAGAACTGCTGGGCGAGATCCGCGACTTGCTCAAGGCCCAGAACAACCGGCCGTGACTACATTGGCAGAGGGAAAAACGGCGCCTTTGAGGCGCCGTTTTTCTTACCAGAAGTTTTCCACCGCCACCTGGCCGGGCCGCCGGCTGAGACTCAAGTGCATGTCCCGCTGTTTAAGCAGCTTGCGCGTGTCATCAATCATCTGCGGGTTGCCGCACAGCATGACCCGTGAATGCTCAGGCGTCAGCGCAACACCCGCAACGCGCTCCAGCTCGCCGTTCTCAATCAGCGTGGTGATCCGCCCGTTCAATGCGCCAGGATGCTGCTCACGAGTGACCGTGGTGATGAATTGCAGTTTGTGTGCGTACTCCGCCAGGTACTCACGCTGCGTCAGCCCTGCGATCAGTTCCAGATAAGCCAGTTCCCGGGCTTCTCGAACGCTGTACACCAGGATGATCCGCTCGAATCGCTCCCAGACTTCGAAGTCCTGGAGTATCGACAGGAACGGCGCCAGCCCCGTGCCTGTGGATAACAACCACAGATCACGCCCGTCTGCAAAGCGGTCAAGCGTCAGATACCCGAAGGCCTGTCGGTCGACCAGAAGCGTATCGCCAACACCCAGGCGGCTCAGTTCACTGGTGAACTCACCACCCGGTACGACAATGGAAAAGAACTCGAGGAATTCGTCAAAGGGCGAGGACACCATGGAGTAGGCGCGCCATACCGTGCCGCCGTCAGCCTTGGTGACGCCCAATCGGGCAAATTGCCCCGCCCGAAAACGAAACCCTGCGTCCCGGGTGGCGCGCAGGGTAAACAGATTCGGGGTCAACGGATGAACCTCGCGCAAGATCTGACGCGTAAATTTTTCTTCACTGACGGACATGGAAGGCTCCAATCAAAAGACACCCCAGTGTCCCGCAAAGAAAGCAACATAAACACCGACAATTTGTAGTGGCATTAACGTGCATTGGCGATCGATTACCAAATACAAACCATATTTGTAAAATGACACATGGCATTTTATAAATCATCTATGACCTAAGAACCTTGAACGTAATTTTTCAACATTCAAAAGAACAAAATTGTCGCACCATTTTACTAGGAAATATCCTACACTTCGTGACGTGCCGGATCTCGGATCCAATATTGCACCCTGCAGACATGTCAACGGAGAATTTCCATGGAGATCTGGAAGGAGTCACAGCTTAATCAACTGGCACACACGCAAGAGATCAATACCGCCTATAGAATCGCGCTCAACTTCGCCAGGAACCTTGGATATAAATTTTGTGGATTTTCAATTACTTTGAACTCAGTCGGGGTCGACACCAGTACAGTGAACCTGAACAATTTCCCCCATGAGTGGAATATTCAATATGAAAAGAACAACGCCACGCAAATAGATCCAGTAGTGGCGCATTGCAATCATTCAATGTTGCCTGTTCTCTGGAGCAAAGAGCTTTTTTCCAGTGCGCCATGGCTCTGGCAGTTGTTGCAGCAACAAGGTTTGCAGCATGGCTGGTCCCAGGCGGTCCACGATGAGGAAACCGGTCTGCGCAGCATTCTCAGCCTGGCCAGAAGCCATTGCCCGATTTCAGCCTACGAGCTGTACGAGAATCTTGGATTCTCGGTGTTCATCAGTCGCCACCTGCACGCTCTGGCGATCGCCATGCAACCGAAAAAGCCGGCTCCCCCCAAGGCTTCCCCCTTGTCACGACGCGAACTCGAAGTATTGAAACTGTCGGCCGACGGCAAGACGGCTTATGAGATTTCCAGGATCCTCAATTTGAGTGAGCGCACAGTCAACTTTCATGTGCACAGGGCTATCGAGAAGCTCGGCGTCAACAACAAGATTGCAGCCGTCATCGCCGCGGCCCGGTCCGGCGCCATCTGAAAGCGCCCGACTGCGGGAAAACCTGCGGGCAATCCAGTCAAAAAAAACGTACCATTTGCGGTCCCTCCTGAGTGATAGCGTGTAGACCTACACGGCGCAGTACACTCGGACGGCTCCGCCCGCTCCAACGCCTTAGGGCAGCGGGACATCCGTTGATTACCCAGAGCCCCGCCCCATGCCTTTGCTCGAAACACCCTTCGCCAGCCTCGACCTGATCCGCCAGCCCGAACAGCAGAACGAACCGCTGCAAGCTTTCGACGCGGCCGATGAATACCTGCTCAACCACCTGGCCGAACAGCAGCCGGCGTCGGTTACCCGGGTCCTGGTGCTCAATGACAGTTTCGGCGCGTTGGCGGCCAGCCTGGCAGGTAAGGTGCGGGTGGTCAGCAGCGGTGATTCGTTCCTGGCTTTTCAAGGCCTGGAGAAGAACCTGGTGCGCAACGGCCTGGCGTTTGATGCGGTGCCGGGCATCCCCGCCAGCGAGGCCCCTGTCGGGCCGTTCGACTGCGTGCTGATTCGTGTGCCGAAAACCCTGGCGCTGCTGGAAGAACAACTGATACGCCTGCAAGGCCAACTGGCACCCGGCGCCCAAGTGGTTGCCGCGGCCATGATCAAACATCTGCCCCGGGCGGCGGGCGACCTGCTGGAGCGTTACATCGGCCCGGTGCAAGCCTCGTTGGCCGTGAAGAAGGCGCGGCTATTGATTGCCACGGCTCAAGACAAAACGCCAGTCGTATCGCCTTACCCGACGCGATACAGACTCGACGAACCGGCCATCGAACTGCTCAACCACGCCAATGTGTTTTGCCGCGAAGGCCTGGACATCGGCACCCGGGCGTTTTTGCCACACCTGCCAAAAAATCTCGGCTCGGCACGGGTCGCCGATCTCGGTTGCGGCAACGGCGTTCTGGCCATCGCCAGCGCCCTGCAAAACCCCGAGGCCCACTACACACTGGTGGACGAGTCTTTCATGGCCGTGCAATCGGCCCGCGAAAACTGGCGCGCCGCGTTGGGGGAACGGGAAGTGACCGTGCATGCCGGCGATGGCCTTGCCGGCCAGGAACCGCAATCGCTTGACGTCGTGCTGTGTAATCCACCGTTTCACCAGCAACAAGTGGTGGGTGACTTCCTGGCCTGGCGGATGTTCCAGCAAGCGCGCGAAGCGCTGGTCGTGGGCGGCGCGCTGTACATCGTCGGCAATCGTCACCTGGGGTACCACAGCAAGCTGGCGCGATTGTTCCGTGGCGTCGAGCAAGTGGCGGCCAACCCGAAATTCGTGATCCTCAAGGCGCGTAAATAACAGGCAAAAAAAAACCCTCCGGACGGAGGGTTATAAATCAGTGCCTTGAGGCTACGGGAGAGATGTCAGTGCGTCGTCAGGCCGGCCGCGCTCATGAACAGACGCATCAGGCTGGCGACGATGAACAAGGCGCCCACGCTGCCGAACCAGATCAGGGCCAACCAGCCGAGCCGCTGCCACAGCGGCTTTTTTTCGGCTTCTTCAATGTCGTGCAGAGTGTGTTTGCCGTTCATTGATAAATCCTCCGATGTAGATCAATGGCGTCTGTCAGGACGCCATCGCGAGCAGGCTCGCTCCCACAGGTTCGTATTGCAGCAGACTAGTGATAACCGTCTTCATGGGTGACCTTGCCGCGGAACACGTAGTAGCTCCAGAAGGTGTAGCCCAGGATGAACGGGATGATGAACAGCGTGCCCACCAGCATGAAGCCCTGGCTTTGCGGCGGCGCGGCGGCATCCCAGATCGAGATCGACGGCGGGATGATGTTCGGCCACAGGCTGATGCCCAACCCGCTGTAACCGAGGAAGATCAGCACCAGGGTCAGCAGGAATGGCGTGTAGTGCGCATTGCGGGCCACGGCGCGGATCAGGCCGTACATCGTCACCAGCACCAGAATCGGCACCGGCATGAACCAGAACAGATTCGGCATGGTGAACCAGCGTGCGGCGATTTCCGTGTGGGCCAGCGGGGTCCAGATGCTGACGATGCCGATCACTGCCAGCAGCACATAAGCCAATGGCCGTGCCAGGTCATGCATCTGCTCCTGCAACTTGCCTTCGGTTTTCATGATCAGCCAGGTGCAACCGAGCAACGCATAGGCCACCACCAGCGCCGCACCACAGAACATCGTGAACGGTGTCAGCCAGTCCAGTGAACCACCGGCGAACTGCCGGTTGACCACCGGCAGCCCATCGATGAACGCACCGAGTGCAACGCCCTGGAAAAACGTCGCAGTGACCGAGCCACCGATGAACGCCTTGTCCCACAGGTGACGCTTGTCATCCCTGGCCTTGAAGCGGAACTCGAAGGCCACACCGCGGAAGATCAACCCGATCAACATTAAAATCAGCGGCAGGTACAACGCCGAGAGCACCACCGAATACGCCAGCGGGAACGCGCCGAACAACGCCGCGCCCCCCAACACCAGCCAGGTCTCGTTGCCGTCCCAGACCGGGGCAACGGTGTTCATCATCACGTCGCGATCGGTCTTGCCCGGAATGAACGGGAAGAGAATGCCGATGCCCAGGTCGAAACCGTCCATGACCACGTACATCATGATGCCGAAGATGATGATCACGGCCCAGATCAGCGGAAGATCAATACCCATGATTCAAATCTCCTTGGTCAGGCTGTGGTCGGCATCGGCGTGATCGTCGTCAGCTGCGGACAACGGACGCGCCGGTGTGCGTTTCTGGCCGGGGCCACCGTCGTTGGTTTCCTTGCCTTCGTCGATCTTCGGTCCCTTGCGCACCAGGCGCATCATGTAGCCAAGACCGGCGCCAAACAGCGCGAAATAAACCACGACAAACAGGATCAGGGTGATGCTCATCTGCATGAAGCTATGGTTGGACGACGCATCCGCCGTCCGCATCAGCCCGTAGACCACCCACGGCTGACGGCCGATTTCCGTGGTGAACCAGCCGGCGAGGATCGCGATCAGGCCCGACGGCCCCATCCACAACGCCAGGTACAGGAACGGCCGAGAAGTGTAGAGGGTGTCACGCTTGCGCAGCCACAGGCTCCACAACCCGGTGAAGATCATCAGCATGCCCAGGCCCACCATGATCCGGAACGACCAGAACACGATGGTCGAATTTGGCCGGTCTTCAGGCGGGAACTCCTTGAGCGCCGGCACTTGCTTGTCCAGCGAGTGTGTGAGGATCAGGCTACCCAGGTACGGGATTTCGACAGCAAATTTGGTCCTCTCCTCCTTCATGTCGGGCCAGCCGAACAGGATCAACGGAGTCGCCTCGTTGCCTTTGTTTTCCCAGTGCCCCTCGATCGCGGCGATTTTCGCTGGCTGATGCTCCAGCGTGTTAAGGCCGTGGAAGTCACCAATGACCGCCTGGATCGGCGCCACGATCAATGCCATCCACATGGCCATCGAGAGCATCTTGCGGATCGCCGGGTTGTCCTTGCCGCGCAGCAAATGCCAGGCCGCGGAGGCACCGACGAAGAACGCCGTGGCAACGAACGCCGCCGTGGCCATGTGCATCAGGCGATAGGGGAACGAGGGGTTGAAGATGATCGCCAGCCAGTCGGTGGGGATGACCTGGCCATTGACGATCTCGAAGCCCTGCGGGGTCTGCATCCAGCTGTTGGAGGCGAGAATCCAGAAGGTCGAGATCAGCGTACCGATAGCGACCATCACGGTGGCGAAGAAGTGCAGGCCACGCCCAACCTTGTTCCAGCCGAACAACATGACGCCGAGGAACCCGGCCTCGAGGAAGAATGCCGTGAGCACTTCATAGGTCAGCAACGGCCCGGTCACGGAACCGGCGAAGTCCGAGAAGCGGCTCCAGTTGGTGCCGAACTGATAGGCCATTACCAGGCCGGAAACCACCCCCATGCCGAAGTTGACGGCAAAGATCTTCGACCAGAAATGGTAGAGGTCACGGTAGGTGTCGTTATGGGTTTTCAGCCAGAGGCCTTCGAGTACCGCCAGGTAACTCGCCAGGCCGATGGTGATGGCCGGAAACAGGATGTGGAACGAGATGGTGAACGCGAACTGGATTCGGGCGAGATCAAGTGCCTCTAAACCGAACATAAGTCTTCCTCTGTCAGGTAGTACGGCTGCCGGCTGGAAGCCTGCACCCACGGCCCCCACGGATATGGAGTGTGGCGAATCCCTTTTTGTTCTTTTTTGCACGCATCACAACGCAGGGAGTCTGGCCTTGCGGCCGCCGGATCAATTCCTTTTGCGGGTTTTGATCTGGATCAATCAACGTTGAAAGAGTAGTCCCATTTCCGGGGATGAACCGCGTGGTCTTTTGCCGCGTGACAAGTTGCCTCATGGCTGCGGCAACAGGCAGAAACACATCTCCTTGTGGGAGCTCTACAGAAATCGATGTCTGGCTAACTAAATTTTTTGTAATGGCAACTTCCTGTTACAGGTTGGTGATAATCTCGCCGTTCCCCTCTCCCCAGATTTGCCCGCAGATGCCCAGCCAAGAGCCCTTGCTGTTACGTCACCATCGCCCTTTTCTCGCGTTCTGGCTGGCCCGGATATTCACCGCCAGCGGCTTCCAGATGCTCACCGTGGCCATCGGCTGGAACCTGTATCAACTGACCGGCAACGTGCTCGACCTGGGTCTGGTCGGCCTGGTCGAGTTCGCCCCGCGCGTGCTGTTCATGCTGCACACCGGGCATGTCGCCGACCGCTATGACCGGCGCAAGGTGGCGGCGATCTGCCAGTCCTTGCAGGCACTGATCGCCCTGTCATTGGCCATCGGCAGCGCGACCGACCATGTCACCCGGGAAATGATCTTCATCCTGGCCTTCCTGCTCGGTGCCGCCCGTTCCTTTGAAATGCCGACCACCCAGGCCCTGTTGCCAAGCATCGTGCCCAGCGCACTGTTTCCCCGTGCGGTGGCCGCCGCGCAATCGGCCCAGCAATCGGCCACCATTGTCGCCCCGGCCCTTGGCGGCTTGCTCTACGCCTTCGGCAGCGTCTGGGTGTATGGCCCGACGGTGCTGCTGTATGTCATCGCCTGTTCGCTGATGCTCAACCTGCCAGCCCGGCAAACCCCGCTGAACAAGGGCAAGGCCACTCTGGATTCACTGCTGGCGGGTATTCGCTTTATCCGCAGTCGTCCGGACATTCTCGGGGCGATCTCCCTCGATCTGTTCGCTGTGCTCTTGGGCGGTGCGACAGCTCTGCTGCCGGTGTTCGCCAAGGACATCCTGCTGACCGGCCCGTGGGGGCTGGGCCTGTTGCGCTCGGCACCGGCGGTGGGCGCACTGCTGATGTCACTGTTGCTGGCGCGGTTTGCCGTGGAGCGCAATGTCGGACGGGTGATGTTCACCGCCGTGGGCATCTTCGGCGTGGCAACCATCGCCTTCGGCCTGTCGACCTCGTTCTGGTTTTCCCTGGCGGTGTTGGTGGTGTTGGGCGCGGCAGACATGATCAGCATGGTGATCCGCGCCTCGTTCGTGCAACTGGAAACCCCGGACGAAATGCGCGGCCGGGTCAGCGCCGTGAACGGCTTGTTCATCGGTGCCTCGAACCAGCTGGGTGAGTTCGAATCGGGCCTGACTGCCCACTGGTTCGGCACAGTGCCAGCCGTGGTCATGGGCGGGATCGGCACGCTGGTGGTGACCGGGGTGTGGGTCAAACTGTTCCCGACACTGGCCAGCCGCGATCGCATGCACGTGGCTAAAGATGAAGAGAAGGAAGAGGCGAAAGCCTGAAGTAATCTAAACCAGCAACTCCCCCGCCACCGCCGTACGCATGGCTTTGCCGCAAAGTTGCTCCACCAGTGCCAGGGCAAACGCCAAAGCGGCGCCTGAGCCCTGGGCGGTGATGCAATTGCCGTCGACCACCACCGGCTGATCGACGAAGGTGCAGCCCGACAGTTGATGGCTGGCCGAGGGCAGGCAGGTCATGCGTCGCTGGCGCAATACGCCATAGGCCTGCAGTGCCACGGCAGGTGCTTCGGCGATGCCGGCGAACAGGCGACCGGCTGCCGCCTGATCCTTGATCAATTGTTGCAGGGGTTGGTGTGCCGCCAGGTGCTGCGAACCCACCGCACCACCCGGTAAGGCGATCAGGTCGAAGGGTTGTGCCAGCAAGTCCACCAGCATCGCATCGGACGTCAGGCGAGTGCCGCGGGCGCAGGTGAGCATGCGCCGCCCTTCGATGCTGGCCACCACCACTTCTATTTTTGCGCGGCGCAGCACGTCGATCAGGGTCACGGTTTGCAGGTCGTCGGTGCCCTCGGCGAGGGCAATCAAGGCTCTAAAAGTCATCGGGTACTGTCCACGGAGTGATCTTTTAAGCGTAGCCAGCTTTCCTGCCCCTTGTTCGATACGTGCGGTTACTGGATATAAAGCTGCGTCGACATCGTATTGCCGGGCGCATTGATCGAAGTGTTGCTGAAGGTCAGCGTGCCTTCCTGCTTGCCTGCCAGATCAAAGGCATACAAATAGCCGACGGTTTTTTCCCCTGGGGTACAACTGGTCAGATTGCCGTTCTTGAACGCGCAGACCGGTGTGCGGGTGCCATTCACTTCGAAACCGTCCAGCGCGACATGGGCCTCGCGCCCGTAACCCACTTCCAACACGTACACCGTGATGTTCGGGCCATTGTGATCGCAGCGGGTCCGGGTTTGCCCTTCCTCGATGTTCTCGACGCCACAGGACGGCGACGCGACTTTGAGTACTTTCAATTGCGTCAATGGCGGAGCCGAGGCCGCCACGGCCGTTTGAGCCCCGAGAAACAACGCCATCCATACTCCGAAGGCGGCAACCAGACGCTTTTTCATGCAGGACCCACCCACCCCAAAAAACCAGCGCGCAGTATGGCGCACTTGGCTTTGTCGCAAAACATCGACGACGATCACCACCATAAGCAGCCATATTCCCAAGCTACTGGTATGATGCGCGGCTTTTTCCGGCCCACAGTAATTTCCAGGCGCGTTCTGCTGCCTGTGCTTTGCTGTTGAGGTCGATACATTCACGGCGCCCGGCGCGCCACGGGGAGCAGACATGCTGGAAAGGCTGTTTCAACTCAAGGCACACAACACCAACGTGCGGACCGAGATTCTGGCGGGCGTCACGACCTTTTTGGCCATGGCCTACATTCTGTTCGTCAACCCGAGCATCCTCGGCGAGACAGGCATGGACAAGGGCGCGGTGTTTGTCGCCACCTGCCTGGCAGCTGCCATTGGCTCGACGACCATGGGCCTGATCGCCAACTACCCGATCGCCCTCGCACCGGGCATGGGCCTGAACGCCTTCTTTACCTACACCGTAGTCCTGCACATGGGCCATACCTGGCAAGTGGCGCTCGGCGCGGTATTCATCTCGGCGGTGTGCTTCTTCCTGCTGTCGATCTTCCGCATCCGTGAATGGATCATCAACAGCATCCCGCTGCCGCTGCGCTCGGCGATCGCTGCCGGCATCGGCCTGTTCCTGGCGCTGATCGCCCTGCACAACGCCGGTATCGTGGTCAGCAACCCGGCGACCATGGTCGGCCTTGGTGACCTGAAACAACCGGCGCCGATCCTCGCTACCCTCGGTTTTGCCCTGATCGTCGCGCTTGAAGCCCTTGCCGTGCGCGGTGCGGTGCTGATCGGCATTCTGGTGGTGACCATTGTTTCGATCGCGATGGGCTTCACCCCTTTCGGTGGCGTGATGTCGATGCCGCCGTCGCTGGCCCCGACCTTCCTGCAACTGGACATCAAGGGCGCACTGGACATCGGTCTGGTCAGCGTGATTTTTGCGTTCCTGTTCGTCGATCTGTTCGACAACTCCGGCACCCTGATCGGTGTGGCCAAGCGCGCCGGCCTGATGGGCAAGGACGGCCACATGCCGAAAATGGGCCGCGCCCTGATCGCCGACAGCACCGCGGCCATGGCCGGTTCGCTGCTGGGTACCTCGACCACCACCAGCTACATCGAATCCGCCGCTGGCGTGAGTGCCGGTGGGCGCACCGGTCTGACCGCCATCGTGGTGGCGATCCTGTTCCTGCTGGCGCTGTTCTTCTCGCCACTGGCCGCCAGCGTTCCAGCCTTCGCCACCGCACCGGCGCTGCTGTTCGTCGCCGTGCTGATGACATCCGGCCTGGCCGAAATAGACTGGGACGACATCACTGTTGCCGCGCCCGTGGTGATCACCGCGCTGGCAATGCCATTCACTTACTCCATCGCCAATGGCATCGCCTTCGGTTTCATTTCCTGGACCGCCATCAAGCTGATGTCCGGTCGTGGCCGCGAACTGAACCCGGCGCTGGTGATCCTGTCGATCCTGTTCGTGATCAAGCTGGGTTGGTTCAACGCATGACTTTTGATTCCCAGGCCTACGCCGTTCAGCTCGAAGAAAAGGTCACGCGTTTGCGTGACCTGCTGGCCCCGTTCGATGCACCCGAGCCAGCCGTTTTCGATTCGCCGCTGAAAAACTTTCGCCTGCGCGCCGAGTTCCGTCTGTGGCGCGAAGCCGGCGAGCGTCATTACGCGATGTTTTCCCAGGAAGACAAACGCACGCCCATCCTGATCGAAGAGTTCCCGATTGCCAGCCTGCGCATCAACCAGTTGATGCCGCAACTCAAGGCCGCATGGCAAGCCAGCGCGGCCCTGAGCCACAAGCTGTTCCAGGTGGAGTTCCTGACCACGCTGTCCGGCGACGCGATGATCACCCTGTGCTATCACCGCCCGCTGGACGAGCACTGGCACGCGGCGGCTTCGAAACTGGCCACGGACCTGAACGTCAGCATCATCGGTCGCTCCAAGGGCAAGCGCGAAGTCATCGGGCACGATTACGTGGTCGAGCAACTGGACGTCGGCGGCCGCACCTTCAGCTTCCGCCAGCCAGAAGGAGCCTTCACCCAGCCCAACGGTACGGTGAACCAGAAGATGCTCAACTGGGCCTACGATGCGCTTGGCGATCGCTCCGACGATTTGCTGGAACTGTATTGCGGCAACGGCAACTTCACCCTGCCGCTCGCCACCCGCGTGCGCAAAGTGCTGGCCACCGAAATCAGCAAGACCTCGGTCAACGCAGCGTTGAGCAATCTCAGCGAAAACGCGGTGGATAACGTCACCCTGGTGCGTTTGTCCGCCGAAGAACTGACCGAAGCCCTGAACGAAGTGCGTCCGTTTCGCCGCCTGCACGGCATCGACCTCAAGAGCTACGAGTTCGGCAGCGTGTTCGTCGACCCGCCCCGCGCCGGCATGGACCCGGACACCTGCGAGCTGACCCGACGCTTCGACAACATCTTGTACATCTCCTGCAACCCGCAGACTCTGGCAGCCAACATCGCCCAACTGCACGACACCCACCGCATCACCCGATGCGCAATGTTCGACCAGTTCCCGTGGACCCATCACATGGAGTCCGGGGTGATGCTGACCCGGCGTTGATGCCCCCGCCTGCTACAAAAAAGCCGTCTTCACGACGGCTTTTTTGTAGGCACTTGCAAGGCAACATCGACCTTGCGCGGACGCCCGCCTTTCCTGCCGTTGGCCCGCGCAGCTTCAGACTTTGCGGCGCTGCTCTGGCGACCATTGCGCGAAGCGACGACCGAGGCCGCCATGGCCATCAGCGGCTTGCTCGCAGAAATCATCCCGGCGATGGATACATGCAGGTCCCTGCCTTCATGGCACAGCGCAGTCCCCGCGTAGCCGCAAGTCAGACTGGCAAAGTCCTCGACCTCGAAATCATCGAACTCCGGATAGTTGGCCACGGGCAACAATACGCCGCTGCCATCTTCGAAGCTGACGGCCAGACAGGGGGGCAGGTAAGTAACCGCTGTAGCTTGCAGGCTGTTTTTTCTGCGCAATTCGCCACGTTCAATGGCTTTGTCCAGGCCACCTTCCGTTACGGAATTATCAGCCTGAACCTTGGCTTTTATCGTTTTCATAACTCAATCTCCACACCTTCCTGTGTGCCGACCAGAGACAGCACTGTTTTGTTCGTTTCAGGCATGTACCAAGCCGATCCAATCATATTGGTGGTGCTGACAACCCTTTTAACCACAACGACTTCGTTGCTTTGCCAATCCCACAATTGATTATCAAGACAGGCCGTTTGCAGTTTTCGCCACCAGATACTCCGGGCGCGCCGCAAATGGGCAGGTTGCTTGAGCGATTGGCGCAATCCCTCAAGCACCGCCAACGGTGGCCGACGAGAAAGCGGAACAACATCCCAGAGCTCGACACCGTTGTGCCAAAAGCTGAATCTGAATCTCGCACTCCACGTGCCCGCTTCCACATGCGCATGAGGCGGACAATGCTCGTCTCGCAACATGATCACTACCGACAGTCCTTTGAAACTGCATACCTTCATGCTAACCCATCCGTTAGGTTAATGAATCCGTGGATTCGACATTCCCTGGAGAATCCGACCGCTGGCATGGGCAGTCGAATCGTTTCTTCCGTCCTCAGGCTAGCGTCCTGGCGATTCCCGGACCTGCGGAACACCACGCGAAATGGTAAGAAATCCTTTCTTTACCGCGCTGGCACCTGATAAATATTGATCCTGCCTCTTCATCTGATCCCCGGTGTAATCAATCATGCAGCGACAATTCGACGATCTTCAGTTGGGCAGCATTGAACTGTTTTGCCTGGCCGCAGAGGCCGGCAGTTTTACTGCCGCGGCGCTGGTGGCAGGCGTCACGCCCGCTGCCGTGAGCCGTTCGGTGTCGCGCATGGAAGAACGCCTGGGTGTGCGCCTGTTCGCGCGCACCACGCGTAGTGTGAAGCTGACCGACAGCGGTCGCCGCTATTACGAGGAGTGCCGCCAGGCCCTGGCACAACTGGTCGAGGCCCAGCGTGAGGTGATGGGCCAGCAGCAAGTGCCGTCCGGTACTTTGCGCATCAGTATTCCGACCACCTACGCGCATCATCGAATCCTGCCGCTGCTGCCCGAATTTCGCGCGCGTTATCCGGCGGTGAAGGTCGAGTCGCACATCAGCAATCGCAACATCGATTTCGTCGGCGAAGGCTACGACATGGCGATTCGTGTGCGAGCCATCCCGGATTCGGGCCTGATCGCCCGGCCGCTGGAAGATGCCGCCCTGGTGATGATCGCCAGCCCTGATTACCTGAAACGGGCCGGCACTCCGCAAACCCTCGACGATCTCGAAAACCACGAATGCATTCAGTACGAATTGCCCAGCAGTGGCCGACGCATTGCCTGGCTGTTCAACGATGGTGGTATGCCTCGAGAGATTCTGGCCGAAGGCAACCTCAGTTGCTCCGACGATGTACTGGGCGGCGTGACCCTGGCCAAACACGGGGCGGGGTTGTTTCAGACCTATCGCTTTATCGTTGAAAAGGAACTGGCCGACGGCTCGCTGGTGGAAGTGCTCAAGCCGTATGACGGACGCTCGCGGCCATTCACTCTGCTATACCCGCAAAGCCGTCATGTTCCGCTGCGCTTGCGGGCGTTCATTGATTTTCTGGTGGAGCATCTGCCGCGCTGAACAGCGAAAGTGTCCGATCATCGCCCACAAACCGCCAGCCTGCCTTCTCCGCAATTGACCGTATTAACTAGTTAGTACAATTTATCTCCACAGGCCGAGAACCTCGGTCGCTTCCAAAAACAATAAGTGGAGAGATTGCGATGTCCCCTATCGTTCTGGTGCTCAACGGCCCGAACCTGAACCTGCTCGGCACCCGTGAACCGTCGACATACGGCCACGAAACCCTGGCAGACATTTCGGCCCTGTGCGGGCGCGCCGCCGAGGAGTTCGGCCTGGCAGTGGAGTTTCGCCAGACCAACCACGAAGGCGAATTGCTCGACTGGATTCACGCAGCCCGCGGTCGCTGCGCCGGGATCGTCATCAATCCTGCCGCGTGGACCCACACCTCGGTTGCCATCCGCGATGCCCTGGTCGCAAGCGAGCTGCCAGTCATCGAAGTCCACCTGTCCAACGTGCATGCCCGCGAGGCCTTCCGCCACCACTCGTTCGTCTCCGCCATTGCGACTGCGGTGATGGCCGGTTTTGGCAGTCACGGCTATCGCCTGGCGCTGGAACACTTCAGTCATCGTTTGAAGGGGTGATCGCCGTGACTCAGAACAACGTAGTACTGGCCGGGCTGATTGGCGCCGGCATCCAGGCCTCCCGCACACCGGCCTTGCACGAGCACGAAGGCGATGCCCAGGGAATGCGTTACCTCTATCGCCTGATTGACCTCGACTCGTTGAAACTCGACAGCAACGCCCTGCCCGACTTGCTGATGGCTGCCGAGCGCATGAACTTCACCGGTTTGAACATCACGTTTCCGTGCAAGCAGGCAATTATCCCGTTGCTCGACGAATTGTCACCGGAGGCCCGCAGCATCGGCGCGGTGAACACCGTAGTGCTGAAGGGCGGCAAACGCATCGGTCATAACACCGATTGCCTGGGGTTCGCCGAAGGGTTTCGCCGAGGCTTGAAGGACGTTGCCGTTGAACGTGTCGTACAGATGGGCGCCGGCGGTGCCGGCGCAGCGGTGGCTCACGCCTTGTTGAGCGAAGGCGTACAACGGCTGAGCATTTTTGACGTGGACATCCGCCGCGCCCAGGATCTGGCCGACAACCTCAATCAGCATTTCGGCGTCGGTCGGGCGATAGCCGGGTATGACCTGCCGAGCGCCCTGACCCAGGCTGACGGCCTGGTAAACACCACGCCGATGGGCATGAAAAAACTGCCGGGCATGCCGGTGCCGGTCGAGTTGCTTCGAGCCGAACTGTGGGTGGCGGAAATCGTTTACTTCCCGTTGGAAACCGAACTGCTGCGCAACGCCCGCGCCCTCGGTTGCCGGACGCTGGACGGCGGCAACATGGCCGTGTTTCAGGCGGTGAAGGCGTTCGAATTGTTCTGCGGAGTGGTGCCGGATGCCCAGCGAATGCTTGAGCATTTCCAGAGCATGAATGACTGAAAAGCTTCGTGGGCAAATATGGCGAGGGGGCTTGCCCCTCGCCACAGGTCAGGCCTGCAGGTAGCGCAATACCGACTCGCAAATCATCTCCCGATGACGCTGCTTGATGCGTTCATCCGGCAGATCGATCTGAAAAATCTCACCAAAGGTGTGGCGGTTCGAGACGCGATAGAAGCAGAACGAACTGATCAGCAGGTGCACATCCAGCGGATCAAGACCGGCACGGAACAGCCCTTGCTCGGCGCCGCGACTCAGAATCTCGCCCAGTGAATCGAGGATCGTGTTGTTCATCGCCTTGATCGCATCGGAGCGCTTCACGTACTCGGCGTTGTGAATGTTCTCGATGCTGACGATGCGCACGAAATCGACGTTGCGGTCATGGTGATCGAAAGTGAACTCCACCAGCCGCCGAATCGCCTCGACCGGCGCCAGCTCTGCAAGGTGCAGGCGATTTTCAGTGCTGCGGATATCGCCGTAGAGTTTCTCCAGCACCTCGACGTAGAGCTGCTCCTTACTGCCGAAGTAGTAATAGATCATGCGCTTTGAGGTGTGGATGCGCTCGGCGATGGCATCGACGCGAGCACCGGAAAGCCCCTGCTGGACGAACTCGACTATCGCCTCCTGCAGGATGTTTTCGCGGGTCTTTTCCGGGTTGTTCTTGCGACTCTTGCGCGGCTCGGCGCCTGGTTCGACGGGGGCTGCGGGGAGTTCTGAATTCATTGTCATTGCGGGCTCACGGCCATCACTGCACAGGCTGGCGATTATGGGCCGCGCGGCACGGTGAAGGAAGCCGCACAGCCCACGTTTAATCCCGCGATTACGAATTTCCTACAACTTCGCCTGACGCAATGCGCCGCTCCGGGATTTGGCCATGGCCGCCAGCCGCACCGCCACGTTGGCCGCGCCGTAGCCGGCATAACCGTTTTTGCGCTGGATGATCTCAAAGAAGAATCGCCCCTCGAACGGTTCGGTGTACACATGAAACAGTTCACCGCCCTGGGCGTCGCGGTCGTACAACACGTTGTAGTAGGCCAGTTCGCTGAGGAACTCGTCGTCGAAGTCGAACCGCGCCGCCAGGTCATCGTAGTAGTTGAGCGGGATATCCAGCAGCGGCACGCCCGCCTCTTTCGCACGGCGGACCTGGGCAAAGATGTCATCACAATCAAACGCGATGTGATGCACACCGGAACCACGATAACTCGACAGCGCGTGTGAGATCGCAGTATTGCGGTTTTCGGAAATGTTCAGCGGCAGACGAATCGAACTGTCGCGACTGCGCAAGGCGCGGCTCTTCACCAGGCCATAAGGATCCGGCAACACGACCTCATCGTCCGCCTCGAAATCCAGCAGGCTCTTGTAGAACAGCACCCAGCTGTCGAGGCTGTCGGCCGGCAACGCCATCGCCATGTGGTCGATGCGTTTGAGACCGCCGTTGACCGGCGCCTGCGGGTACAGATTGAAGTCAGTGCCATAGACATCGGCGTGCTGATCCACCAGATAGATCAGGCTGCCATCCGGCGCACGCACCGCCGCCAGCTCCAATTCATTGGGGCCGACCAGCCCGCGATAGGGCTGGCCCTTGTAGGCCACGGCACGGGCCAATGCGCTCGCGCTGTCCTTGACCCGCACAGCGGTCGCGCACAACGAAGGGCCGTGGGCTTCGAAAAAGCTGTGGCCGAAAGAGTACGGTTCCGAGTTCAGGATCAGATTGATATCACCCTGACGCAACAGGCTGACGCTCTTGGAGCGATGCTGCCCGGCCTTGACGAAACCCAGTCGCTCCAGCCAATGGGAGAGCTTGGCACCAAGGCTTTCGTCCACGGCGAACTCGAGAAACTCGATGCCGTTGTACTCGCTGGCCTTGGGTGTCTCGAACAGAATTTCGGGGTTGGCCGCAGGCGTGGCTTGCTGCCCCAGACGCTCGCGGGTTTTTTCTTCCAGGTACAACAACGAGCGCAAACCGTCGGCGGCGTTGGCGCGTGGTGGCGCGGCGCGGAAGCCATCGTTGAAGATTTCCAGCGACAACGGCCCGGTGTACCCGCTCTTGATGATCGGCGCGAGGAACCCCGGCAAGTCGAATTCCCCTTGGCCCGGGAAGCAGCGAAAATGCCGGCTCCACTCCAGCACGTCCATGGCCAGGATCGGCGCGTCGGCCATTTGCACAAAGAAGATCTTGTCGCCGGGGATCTCGGCGATAGCACTGGGATCGCCCTTGAGCGACAAGGTGTGAAAGCTGTCCAGCAACACGCCAAGGCTTGGGTGATCGGCCTGACGCACGATGTTCCACACCTGTTGCCAGGTGTTCACATGCCGGCCCCAGGCCAATGCTTCGTAACCAATGCGCAGGCCGCGAGCCCCGGCGCGCTCGGCCAGCAGTCGCAAATCATCGACCAGAATCTGTTCATCACCGACGGACTCGACCGAGGCGTTGCTGCACACCAGCACCAGGTCGGTGCCCAGTTCCTGCATCAGGTCGAACTTGCGCTCGGCGCGTTCCAGGTTGCGCGACAGCCGATCACGCCGACAGCCTTCGAAATCACGGAAGGGTTGAAACAGGGTGATGGCGATTCCGAGATCGGCACACATCTGTTTGATTTCCCGTGGACTGCCGTCGAAATAGAGAAGGTCGTTCTCGAAAATCTCGACGCCGTCGAATCCGGCGGCGGCAATGGCTTCGAGTTTTTCCGGCAGGGTACCGCTCAAGGATACGGTGGCAATGGAACGCTGCATATTTCGACTCCCGGTGGAGGCTTCGGCTACAGGGAATTTGCGCCGCTTTTAAAAGAGTGTGGGAATTATTGAGCCGGCCGATGCATTGAGCAATTTAAAGTGTACTACCCAGTTAGTTTTGTGTTCGATTATCGAACAAAATGGTGGTTGGCGAATTGACGATTTTTTGTCCAATGCCCAACATCGTCCTCACATTAAGTCCGGACACGCAGCACCGGCCGCGATGTCCAGAACACCAAATAACAAATTCAAAAAACGGGTGGTACACATGATTCCTTCCCAAAGCTCACGCATGGCTCCGGCCATGAACGTCACTGCCGGTGGCATCGGCGACAAAATCCGCGGCGCCATGGCGGTCGGCAAAACCCGTTGGGGCATGCTGGCGCTGGTGTTTTTCGCCACCACCCTGAACTACATCGACCGCGCCGCACTCGGCGTGATGCAGCCTATCCTGGCCAAGGAAATGAGCTGGACGGCGATGGATTACGCCAACATCAACTTCTGGTTCCAGGTGGGTTACGCCATCGGTTTCGTGCTGCAGGGCCGGCTGATCGACCGGGTCGGCGTGAAGCGCGTGTTCTTCTGCGCCGTGCTGCTCTGGAGCCTGGCGACCGGCGCCCACGGCCTGGCCACTTCGGCGGCCGGCTTCATGGTCTGTCGCTTCATCCTCGGCCTGACGGAAGCTGCCAACTACCCGGCCTGCGTGAAAACCACCCGTCTGTGGTTCCCGGCCGGCGAGCGCGCCGTGGCCACCGGGATTTTCAACGCAGGGACCAACGTCGGTGCGATGTTCACCCCGATGCTGCTGCCGCTGATCCTCCACGCCTGGGGCTGGCAGGCCGCGTTCCTGTGCATGTCGGCACTGGGCGGGATCTGGCTGCTGTTCTGGGGCTTGAAGTACTTCAACCCGGAAGAGCATCCGAGCGTCAAACAATCGGAGCTGGACTACATCCAGAAAGAAGTCGAGCCGGAACAAGCCCGCGTGCCGTTCTCGAAAATCCTGCGCATGCGCGGCACTTGGGCCTTCGCCCTCGCCTACTCGATTACCGCACCAGTGTTCTGGTTCTACCTGTACTGGCTGCCGCCGTTCCTCAATCAGCAATACAACCTGGGTATCAACGTGACCCAGATGGGCATTCCGCTGATCATCATCTACCTCACTGCCGACTTCGGCAGCGTTGGCGGCGGCATCCTCTCCTCGTTCCTGATCGGTCGCGGGGTCAACCCGATCAAGGCGCGGCTGATGTCGATGCTGCTGTTCGCCTGCTGCATCATCGGCGTGATCATGGCCGCCGGCTCCAGCAATTTGTGGGTCGCCGTATTCGCCATCTCCCTGGCCATCGGCGCGCACCAGGCCTGGACTGCAAACATCTGGAGCCTGGTGATGGACTACACGCCCAAGCACATGATGAGCACGGTATTCGGCTTCGGCGGCATGTGTGCGGCGATTGGCGGGATGTTCATGACCCAGTTGGTCGGCCATATCCTGACCGTCACCAACAACAATTACACGGTGCTGTTCACCCTGATTCCGGCGATGTACTTCATCGCGCTGACCTGGCTGTACTTCATGGCACCGCGCAAGATTCCGACCGTCACTGACTAAAGAAGTCATCAGTCCCTGTGGGAGATTCTATGTTGCAGGGGAACCCTGCAGCCTTAAATTTGGCTGGTATTCGCTCTGATTTTTCATGAGGGCGAATGCCACCCGACAGAGCTTGCGGGCGAGGATGACCAGAGCCTGAGTTCTGGCCAGGCCTCTTGCCAAGTAAGACTCATAGAGCGGTTTCCAGACGGGAGACCGGCAAGCCGCCATTGCTGCATTGTGCGCAAGACGCCGCAGCTCCCCATCGCCTTTTTTGCTCAAGTGGCGCGGACTGTGCTTCTTTCCTGAGTCCTTCGGCCTCAGGTCCATTCCCAAAAAGGCAATAAACGCATCGGCACTGGCGAATTGACCACGCATAAAAGTGGCTGCCAGACCGGTGGCCGTGAGTTCGCCAATCCCTTCAATCGCTTGACAACGCCTGATGTTTTCGGTGATCCCGGCCTCTTGGCTGGCTTTGCGCAGCAATTTCTGAATAGCCTGATCAGTCTGTTTGAAGTGCTCCAGCTCTTGGGCCAGAAGGTCTTTGAGAAGGGGCTCACTCGACCAACTCAGCATGATGCTAACCCGGGCTTTCATCAGTTCTGCACGTTTGTTGAGGAGGCTTTTCAACACGGTGTAGAGCTTCGGAGGTGGATTCCAGATGCGAAGCCGATCCTGCTCACTGGTCAGGTAACGTGCCAGCAAACGCGCATCACAGGGGTCGGTTTTTGCTCGCTGGCCAATGCTTTCGCGGTAGTGGCTCACCCGATAAGGGTCCACAACATAAACTCGGTGCCCCATGCCATGGGCCAGTTCAGCGGTATCCAGGTGGTAGAGACTGGTGGCTTCCAAGGCAATCGAGCTTTGCGCCGGCAGGGATTTGAGCCAGCGCCCAATAGCTGTGCGATCGTTGTTGATGAACTGAGTGATTTTCAGATCTTCGCGGTAAACGACGATTTCTGCCTTGGCCACATCGACACCAACCACCGTTGGCGAGGTAAGGATTGTCATGACGAATCCTCGGAGCTAGGGTTTAAGTGCTTGTCGGGGTCTACCGTAGCGCTGGCTTGCCTCTATCGTCGGTATTAACCGATGAATTCCTTATCGGCGCTTTAGGTAGAAAGGGCGGAACGAGAAGTCTCCCACGGTCCGTACTGGCTAGAGTCGGAATCGAGCTTTTAGTCCCGCCCACCCCTTCAAGTCTAAACATACAAGCGAGCCTGCTCGCGAAAGCGGTACGTCAGCCAACATCAATGTTGAATGACAGTCCGTCTTCGCGAGCAGGCTTCGCTCCCACAGGTCTCTGATCGTTACCCTTCTAGCGCCGGCTTTGCTGCCAGGCTGCCGCCAGCCCGCTGCAACAGATCACGGCAATGCCGATCACGGTGGTCAGTGTCGGCGTGTGGGAAAACAGCAGCCAGCCCAGCAGGCCGGCAAAGATGATCTGGCAATAGCTGAACGGCGCCAGCAGTGCCGGTGCAGCCAGACGAAACGCCTGGGTCAGGAACAGGTGTGCCGTCATCCCGCAGGTCCCCAGCGCCACCATCATCGCACCATGCATCAGGTTCGGCGTCTGCCAGAAGAACGGCACCAACGCACTCATCACCAGCGTGTTGCACAGGCCTGCGAAGAAATTGCTGGTGGTCGGGCTGTCGATCTCGCTGAGCTTGCGCGTCAGCAGTTGATAGAAGCAGAAAAACAATGCCGAGCAGAACGGCAGCAACACCGCCGGGGTGAACAGATCACCCCCCGGGTGAACGATGATCAGCACCCCGATAAAACCGCAAATCACCGCCAGCCATTGCCCCCGCGTCACTCGCTCCTTCAGCAGCGGCACCGACAAAGCGGTGACCAGTACCGGTGCCAGGAAGTTGACCGACGTGGCCTCGGCCAGCGGGATGTACATCAACCCCGTGGTAAAAAACAGACTGGTGCCCAGCAGGCACAGCGCTCGGATCACCTGAAGCAATGGCCGTTTGGTACGCAGGACCCGCAGCCCGGATTGCGGCAGGAATATCCCGGCCATCAGCAAGGTGTGAACCACATAGCGCGCCCAGACCACCATGACAATGGGATAGAACCCGGAGAGGTATTTGGAAAAGGCGTCGTGGGTGGAAAACAGGAAGGTGGCGACAACGATCAGCAAGATCCCTTTGAAGGGCTGATTGACGCCGGAAAGCGGGGTGCTGACGGTCATTGGGTTTCCTTTTTTACATCCTTGATTTGTAGGAGCGAGCTTGCTCGCGATGGTCGTCAACGATGATGATGGCCGCCTGGATAAACACGGCGCCCTCACGTCCATCGCGAGCAAGCTCGCTCCTACAGGCGATATGTGCGCAGCACCGATTACAGCCGCGCCAACAATTCCCGGGTTTTATCCAGCGCCATCTGCGCCCGCTCCAGCCCACTCACGCCCTGCTCCAGCAATTGCACGGTGGGAATCTCCAGGCTCAATGGAATGTTAGTTGGCAAACAACTCAGCAACCCTGACAAATCACAATCGCCATCGCCGGGAAAACGCCGTTCGTTACGCGCCTGACGCAAGATCTCCGCCATATCGGTCGGCCGCAGTCCTGCGACATCACACAACTGCGCATACCGTAACCGTGAGGGAGCAACTTTGGCCAGATCTTCCAGCCGCGAACCCGAGCGATCGAAGTGGAAGGCGTCCACCAGCACGCCGCCGTTTTCCCGCCCGGCGTTTTCTACAATACGCACGGCTTGTTGAAGATTGCGCGCATCGGTCCAAGGCATGAACTCCAGATGCGGGTGCAGCCCATAGAGTGTCGCCAGATCACAGAGTTCGGCAAAATGTTCCGTCAGCCGTTGTTCGTCAGGGTCGTTGCCGGCCACCAGCAATTCACTGGCACCGAATTGGGCACCCACCTCCAGAATTTTCTCGAAGTCGGCAACAACGGTTTCCGGCTTGAGACGCAGGATTTCGACGTCCAGCACCCCGATACCGGTATCGCGCAGACGCGCCAGGGTTTGGCGCCGCAATTGGTTGTCGGTCACCAAGGCAAAATGGTGTTCCTCAGGGGTCGCCGGTACCAGGCGCAAGCCGACATGGCTGTAACCGGCCCGCGCGGCGACCTCGACCATGTCGGGCGGTGACAGCTCCAGCACAGTCAGGCTGGCCAGGGAGAAGACTCGTTCGTTCATGGTCAGCCCTCGACCAGGGATGGCGTGCAGGCACGACCGGTTTCGGCGGCTTCGCGGATGGCTTCGATCAGCGCCAAAGTACGCGCGGCATCGGCGGCGCTCACCAGCGGCTCGACTTCGCAACGCGCTACACGCACAAAGTGCTGCAACTGCAGGCGCAAGGCTTCTTCGGCACTGAAGCTTTCCTGGGTGGCCAGCAACGGTTGATGCCATCCGCCATCGGCTTGCGTGTAGTGCCAGTGCCTGAGTTGCGGAATGCTCAGCGCCCCACCCGTTCCGGCCAACAAGTAACACGGTTGATCGGCGTGACGCGGATAAACCGGGTTCTCTCCTGAATCCAGCTCCCAACTCCAGGGTGCGGCCACCGCATCCGAGCCGGTCAGGCTGCCCAGCGCACCGTTATCGAATTGCAGCAACACCGCCGCGCAGTCTTCGTTGGCAAACCCGCGTATGGCGTTGCTGGTAATGGCCTGAACCTGACGCACCTCGCCGCACAAGTGCCGCAGCAGATCGAGATCGTGGATCAGGTTGGTCAACAACATCCCCGCACCCGCCTCGCGGCGCCAGGGTGTTTCGAAATAGCTGTCGGGCTTGCGCAACTGCCAGAGCGCCGTGACCGTGGTCAGCCGACCCAACGCACCGCTGTGGATAAGTTCGTGGGCGCGGACGATCAGCGGATTGTGGCGACGATGATGGCCGACCAACACTGGAACACCACTCGCCTTCGAGGCAGCCACCAACTCCCGGGCTTCATCCAGGTGCACACCCACCGGTTTTTCCAGCAATACCGGCACGCCGGCCGCGAGACAATCGAGGGCCGTGCTGACGTGCAGCGTGTTCGGGTTGGCGACGATGACGGCGTCCGGCTTCGCCTGCTCCAGCATCTGACGATAATCGACGAAATGAGCCACATTCCATTCAGCTGCAAGACTTGCCGCCTGCGGTCCGGGATCGGCCACGGCGCACAAGGTCGCTTCGGTCATGGATTGCAGATGCCGGTAATGCTGCTGGCCCATATTGCCAGCACCGATCAAAGCGATGCGAAGGGGTGAATTCAAGATGCGGTCCTCTTGTCAGTGTTATTGGAGCGATGAACTCCAATAATTTAGAACCGAGTTCCAGATTCTTACACAGACCACTTCTGAAAGTGTTCGAACAGCGCACAGCTTCTTAAGTTGAACGCTGTTCCAAATGTGGGAGCTGGCCTGCTCCCGAAGAGGGCGTGTCAGTCACCATCCAGATTGCATGACGCACCGCATTCGCGAGCAGGCTCGCTCCCACAAGGGATTTGCAGAGGCTTTAGCAGAACAACTCCGACGCCAGGCTCGCCGCCGACAACTCCTCGGCGTACGCCAGCAACAACGGCGCCAGCTCATGCAGCCGCGCCCCCGGCATCCGCGCGCTCGGCCCGGCGACGCTGAGCACGCCGATCACCCGCCCATCGGCGGGATGGCGCACCACCGCCGCAATGGCCGAAGTCCCCACCGCCGAGCTTTCCTCGACGCAGGCGTAGCCCTGCTCCCGCGCCAGACGCAGGCGTTCGAGCAATTCGATGTTGGAGCGCGGCGCGTTCGGCCCCACATGGTCCGGCACCTGCGCGTCCTGCCGCGCCACCAGCGACAAGGCTTCGGCATCGCTCATGCACGCCAGCCACGCATGCCCCGAGGCGGTGTAGAACAACGGCGCATCGCGGCCCATGTCCGGGTCGTAACGCAGGCCCGAGCGAGCACCTTGGGATTTGGCGATCCAGGTCTGACGCTCGCCGTCGATCACGCCCAGGCGCACCAGTTCGCCGGTTTCCTGAGCCAGTCGGTCAAGCACCGGTTGCACGATATCGGCACCGCTGCTCGACAGGTAGCGGAAGCCCATGGCCACCAGTTTGGTGGAGAGGTGATAGCGCAAATTCTCCGGATTCTGCCGCACGTAACCGAGGCGGATCAGCTCGGCCAACAGGCGATGGGTCGCGCTCTTGGGGATATCCAGCTGCTCCGCCAGCGTCTGCATCGGCAGGCCACGGGGATCGCTGGTGAGGCTTTCGAGCACACTGAAAACACGTTCGATCTGACTGCCGGCCATGGTCACTTCCACACAAAATTTTCTCGATTCTAGAAGACATCCGATCGAATGCGAAATCTGGAACTGACTGTTCGATAACCGCCCGCTTTATACCCTCAAGACTGTTCCGGCTTCATCTGATTCTTATATTTTATGGAATCAGATTCCAAAAAACAAAACACCGGAGTTCAAACAATGCCTGCCCAAGCGCACTTCCTTCCCGACATCGACTGCGATGTGTTGATCGTTGGTTCCGGTGCGGCGGGGCTGTCGGCGGCCGTGACCGCCGCGTGGCACGGGCTGAAAGTCATTGTGGTAGAAAAGGACCCCGTGTTCGGCGGTGCCACGGCCTGGTCCGGCGGCTGGGCCTGGGTGCCTTGCAACCCGCTGGCCCGGCGCGCGGGCATCGTCGAAGACGTTGAACGGCCTCGCACTTATCTGCAACACGAACTGGGCGAGCGCTTTGATCCGGCGATGATCGACGCTTTCCTGGAGGCCGGCCCGCAGATGGTGTCGTTCTTCGAGCAGCACACCACGCTGCAATTCGCCGACGGCAACGCCATTGCCGACATTCATGGCGACACGCCCGGGGCAGGCACCGGTGGACGCTCGGTGATCGCCGCCCCTTACGACGCACGAAAAGTCGGCAAGCTGCTCAAGCGTCTTCGCAAAACCATGCGGGAAACTTCGTTCATGGGCATGCCGATCATGGCGGGGGCGGATCTCACGGCATTCCTCAATCTGACCCGTTCACTGTCGGCGGCCTGGCACGTTACGCGGCGCTTCAGCCGCCACCTGTTCGATCTGGTCGTACATGGCCGGGCGATGCAACTGGTCAACGGCGTGGCATTGGTGGCGCGCCTGGCAAAGTCCGCAGACGACCTCGGCGTGCTGCTCTGGGAATCCGCGCCCGTGACCCGATTGCTGCGCGAGCACGATCAGGTACGAGGTGCTGTGGTCAGCACCGCCAAAGGCTCGGTGCGCATCCATGCCCGCAAGGCCGTAGTGCTCGCGGCGGGTGGTTTCGCCAATGACATCGAGCGCCGCAAGGCACTGTTCCCCCGCACACCGACCGGACATGAGCATCTGGCCTTGCCGCCCCTCGGCGTTTGCGGCGATGGCCTGCGCCTGGGCGAAAGTGCCGGTGCGCGGCTGAATACCGACATGGCGTCTGCCGTCGCCTGGGCGCCGGTTTCTCGAGTGCCGCACAGCGACGGCAGCACGGGACATTTCCCACACATCATCGAGCGTGGCAAACCAGGCATCATCGGTGTGCTGAGCAACGGCCAGCGCTTCGTCAATGAAGCCAACGGTTACTACGACTACGTAACGGCCATGGTCGCCGCCGCCCCACAGGGTGAAGAAGTGGCGTCGTGGCTGATCTGCACCCATGGCTTTCAGCGTCGTTATGGCCTGGGCATCTCTCGGCCATTTCCGGTGCCGCTGTCGCCCTTCATCCGCAGCGGCTATCTGAAAAGCGGCAACACGCTCGAGGAATTGGCTGCAGCCTGCGGTATCGACCCGAGCGGCTTGCGCACCACTGTGTCGGACTACAACCGCCATGCGCGCAACGGCGAGGACCCACAGTTCGGTCGTGGTTCCACGCCGTACAACCGCAAGCAGGGCGACGCATTACAACAGCCCAACCCATGCGTCGCGCCGATCGAACAAGGCCCGTTCTATGCCGTGAAGGTCCAGCCGGGCTGCTTCGGCACCTTCGCCGGGCTCAAGGTCAACCCACACGCCCAGGTCCTGGACGACGCGGCGCAGCCCATCGTCGGGCTGTATGCGGCGGGCGGCGACATGGCGAGCATCATGGGCGGTCATTACCCCGCTGGCGGCATCAATCTTGGCCCGGCACTGACCTTCGGCTACATCGCCGCGCGCCATATCGCCGGCGTCACTGCTTATGAAAAGGAGATCGACCATGCAGAACATCGTTAACGCACAGGGTTTGAACATGCCGAAACTCGGCCTTGGCACCTGGCCAATGCTCGGCGAGGAATGCACCCGTGCCGTGGAGCAGGCTCTGGCCCTGGGTTACCGGCACATCGACACGGCAGCGGCCTACAACAACGAAGACGCTGTCGGTCAGGCGCTGGCGAACAGCCCGACACCCCGCGAGCAAATCCATGTCACGACCAAAGTCTGGTGGGACCAACTGCACCCCGACGCCATGCGCCACTCCATGGATCGCAGCCTCAAAGCCCTGCGCAGCGAATACGTCGACCTGTTCATGCTCCATTGGCCAGCCACCGACTGGGATTTGCCGCGCACCATCGCCACCCTGGTGTCGTTCAAGGAACAAGGCCTGGCGCGCAACATTGGCGTGGCGAACTTTCCGCTGCCCTTGTTGCGCAAAGTCGTCGAAGAACTGGGAGCGCCGCTGTCGGCGATCCAGGTCGAGTACCACGTACTGCTCGGACAAAACGCCCTGCTCAATTACGCCCGCCAACACGATCTTGCGCTGACGGCCTACACGCCACTGGCACGCAACAAGGTGTCTCAGGTTCCGGCCATCCAGCAGATCGCCGCTAAACACCGCGTACTGCCGACCCAGGTCGCGCTCAAATGGCTGCTCGATCAACACAACGTGGCCGCGATCCCCAAGGCCAGCAGCGAGGCCAATCAGCTGGCCAATCTTTCGGCGCTGGATGTGCAACTGGATGACGAAGACCGAGCCTTGATCGCCAGCCTGTCCAAACGCGAGCGTCAGGTCAGCCCGGACTTTGCGCCAGTGTGGGATGCATTCGACGAATAATCCGCAGGACCGGCGATCGCTCTCACGATAAAAACCCGTCACCAGACGGAATTCGACGGGCTATCCGTGTTCAATACAAGCCTGAAGCGTTCTCGGCAGCCCTTCGCGGGTTGCCGGGAATCAATCTGTGCGCGGGAAAAAGACGGACGACCGGACTGGCGCCGCTCCCACTTGGCAGCAACACTCATCGCACGAAGCTTTCCCCGGAACAGAAGAGTGAGGATTCCCACATGCTATGGAAAAAAGGCCGGCGCAGCGACAACGTGGTCGATGCCCGCGGCGATGACACCGGCGGTGGTGGCGGCGGGATGCGCTTCGGCGGTGGCAAGGGCTTAAGCCTGACGGCGATCCTCCTGATCGTCGGCATCGGCTGGATCACCGGCCAGGATCCAATGCAAATCCTCGGACAACTGACCGGGCAAATGGGCCAGCAATCGGCACCCGCCACCAACCAGAGCCGCAAGGCACCGCCGGCCAATGATGAAGGCGCGGAATTCGTGCGCTCGATCCTCGGCGATACCGAGGACACCTGGGGCGCGATATTCCAGCAGGCCGGCCGCCAATACAAAGAACCCACCCTGGTGCTGTTCAGCAACCGGGTGAATTCGGCCTGCGGCCTGGCCACCTCGGCGACCGGTCCGTTCTATTGCCCGGCGGACCAGAAAGTCTACCTGGACATGGCGTTCTTCCAGGAAATGTCCCAACGCTTTTCCGCCGCGGGCGACTTCGCCCAGGCCTATGTGATCGCTCATGAAGTCGGACACCATGTGCAGACCCTGCTTGGGGTGTCCGCAAAAATCCAGGCCGCACGCCAACAAGGCCGGCAGATGGAAGGCGACGGCGGCTTGCTGGTTCGTCAGGAACTGCAAGCCGATTGCCTGGCCGGCGTCTGGGCCAACAATGCGCAGAAGCGCCTGAACTGGCTGGAACCGGGCGACATCGAAGAAGCACTGAACGCTGCGAACGCCATCGGTGACGATCGTTTGCAGCAACAGGGTCAGGGCCGCGTGGTCCCGGACTCGTTCACCCACGGTACGTCGGCGCAACGGGTGCGCTGGTTCAAAACCGGTTTCGCCCAAGGCCAGGTAAGCCAGTGCGATACCTTTGCGACGAAAAATCTGTAAATGAAGAAATGGTTGTTGGTTGTTCTGTTTACTTGCGCAACGTCCCAGGCCGCCGAGCAAGGGGTCAAGGAGCTCAGTTCAGGGCGTCTGCTGTTGAAATCAGGTGAAATAGCTGTGGGCATCAGCCCCGCCCCGGCAAAAATCGAACGGGTGCTGATCATCCTCCACGGTCGCTTACGCAACGCGCAAACCTATCTGCAGAGCGGTGAGCACGCAGTCGAGTTGGCCGGGCAAGGCGCAACGACACTGGTGATCGCCCCGCAGTTTCTCAATGAAACCGACGTTGCAGTCCACCCGGTGGCCGACACGGTTTTGCGCTGGCAAGGCAATGAATGGATGGCCGGCGGCGAATCAACGGCGCCGTTTCGGCTGAGTTCCTACGCGGCACTCGACGAAATCATCACCCGCCTGGGTGACCGTCAGCAGTTTCCGGAAGTGAAGCAAATCGTCATCGCCGGGCACTCCGGGGGCGCGCAGGTGGTTCAGCGCTATGCGGTGCTCGGTCACGCGCAGGCCGGCCTCGATGCGGCTGGTGTGCAGGTGCGCTACGTGATCGCCAATCCGTCGTCCTATGCTTACTTCGACGAGCGCCGGCCCGTGGCGTTCAGCCACGCCGGTTGCCCGGAGTTCAATCGCTGGAAGTACGGGCTGACGGATTTACCGGCCTACGCCGAAGGGCAAAGCGCCGCGCAGTTGCAGGAAAACTACCTCAAGCGTGAAATCGTTTACCTGCTGGGACAGCAGGACATCGACCCGAATCATCCGGCACTGGACAAGAGCTGTGAGGCGCGGGCGCAGGGACCCTATCGATTGGCGCGCGGGCGCTTTTACTTTGACTACCTGAAGCGACTGGCACCCAAGGGGCTGAATCAGCAACTGATCGAAGTGCCCGGGGTCGGGCATAACGGGGATGGGATGTTTACCTCGCCAGAGGGACAGAAGGCACTGTTTGGGCAGTAAATTTGCACTGCCTTATCTGACGCCTTCGCGAGCAGGCTCGCTCCCACAAGGGATCTCATGGACACTGGGAGCAAATGTGGGAGCGAGCCTGCTCGCGAAAGCGGTTAACCCGGCAACAAAGCCCTCAAGCCGAAAGCATCTGCCGCAACTCGACACAATCCGCCGCATGCCAATCGGTCAATTCCGGCCACGGATTATCCGGCAGATTCACCAGTACCGTGCGTGCACCCGCCGCTCGCCCACAATCGAGGTCGAAGCGGTAGTCACCGACCATCACCAACTCGCTGGCCGGCACCTTCCACGCTTCGGCCAGCTTGAGCAGCCCGCCCGGATGCGGTTTGGGCGGTGCATCATCGCGGCCCAGCACATCCTCCAGCGCAAAGCAGTCGGCCAGGCCAATGGCCTCCAGCGTGACATGCGCCAGCTCTCGGGCATTGCGCGTGAGAATGCCCAGGCGATAACCGCGTCCGGCCAGCTCGCGCACCAACTCCACCGCGCCCGGCGCCGGTTTCGAACCCAGGGCCAGGTCCCGTTCGTGCTCCAGCAGCCACGCATGCTTGGCCGCGGCTTCATCGGCCGGCAGGGCGGCGAGGTGGGTCAGGATGTCGGCTTCGGCAGGAATCGCCAATGCGACGCGAATCGCCGCGAAATCGTGCACGGCCACGGTCAGGGTGCCGTCCATGTCGAACACCCAGTGACGCACGTCGGCCAGGCTCACGCCCAATCCTTGCGGTGACGGATCAAGCCTTCCTGCGTGACCGAGGCCACCAGTTGCCCGGCGCGGTTGAACACGCTGCCACGGGAAAACCCGCGCGAGTTGCCGGCCCACGGACTGTCCATCGCGTAGAGCAGCCAGTCATCGGCACGCAGGTCCTGGTGGAACCACAAGGCGTGATCGAGGCTGGCGACCTGCATGTCCTTGTGCCAGACCGATTTGCCGTGGGGCTGCATCGAGGTGGTCAACAAGCCGAAGTCCGATGCATACGCGAGCAGATACTTATGCAGCGCCGGCGAATCGGCCAAGGCGCCGTCGGCGCGGAACCAGACGTACTTGACCGGGTCAGACGGCAGCGGGTTGTAGGGATCTTTTTCGGTTACCGGGCGGAATTCGATCGGCTTGGGGCACAACAGCTTTTCGCGCATTTTCTCGGGAATCAGGTGCGCACGCTGCTGGGTGATTTCCAGCTCCGATGGCAGGTTTTCCGGGCCGACCACTTGCGGCATTTCGCTCTGGTGCTGGAAACCCTTTTCGTCGTACTGGAACGACGCACTGCAGGTGAAAATCGGGTGGCCCTTCTGGATCGCCGTCACCCGGCGCGTGCTGAAACTGCCACCGTCGCGTACCCGGTCAACCTGATACACCACCGGCAATCCGGCATCGCCCGGACGCAGGAAATAGCCGTGCATCGAATGCACATGGCGCGTCTCTTCAACCGTCTGACTGGCCGCCGACAGCGACTGACCGAGCACCTGACCGCCGAACAGCTGACGAAAGCCCAGGTCCTGGCTGCGGCCACGGAACAGGTTTTCTTCTATCGGTTCCAGGGTCAGCAGGTCGACCAGATCTTCCAACACTTGGCTCATTCAGACTCTCCTCACGCAAAACATTGCCGCGCAGTCTTGGCTGCGCCGGTCAATTCAGATTCTGGCCAATGCCAACATGGGGCCATTGTAAACGTCCGTGTCAGGTTATCCATGCAAGGTTTGCAGCCATTGTTCGCGGCTGATGCGATACAGCACATGCCTACGCAGCGGATGATCGGCTTCAAGTCGCGGGTGATCGAAGTCATCCGCCGGATCGTGCTGCATGCCAATGGCCTGCATGACTTTCTCTGACGGCAGATTGGTTTGCGTGGTGAAAGCCACGACCTCTTTCAGCGGCAAGCGGTCGAACCCGCAGCGCAGAGCGGTCCATGCCGCTTCACTGGCGTAACCGAGGCCCCAGTGCTCGCGGGCCAGGCGCCAACCGATTTCCGTGGCGGGTGTGAAAGGCGCGTCGAAGCCGACAACGTTGAGCCCGGTAAACCCGATGAACTGGCCGGAGTCCTTTCGCTGCAAGGCCCAGAGACCATAACCATGCTCGGCGAAATGACCACGGATTCGCCCGATCAATGATGCACTCTCCAACCGGCTCAAGGTTTCCGGGAAATAGCGCATCACCTGCGGATCGGCACACATCGCGGCAAAGTCCGCCAAATCTTCATCGCGCCACTGGCGCAACAGCAGCCGAGCGCTTTCAAGTTCCAGTATTGGCTCCATCGTGCCCCGCCCCTCCATTTCAATGTCGCCAGTCTACAACGCTGGTAGGATCCTTCTCTCATTCCTACATGAAATGACCATGCCACTGCCGCTGATTTATCACGAAGACTACAGTCCCGAGTTTCCGGCCGATCACCGCTTCCCCATGGACAAGTTCCGCCTGTTGCGCGATCACCTGGTGGACAGCGGCCTGACCCGCGACGTTGACCTGCTGCGCCCGGACCTGTGCCCCGCAGACATTCTCGCCCTCGCCCATGACCCTTCGTATATCGAACGCTACATGAGTGGCGAGTTGTCCCGCGAAGACCAGCGGCGCCTCGGCCTGCCCTGGAGCGAAGCCCTGGCCCGGCGTACGGTGCGGGCGGTCGGTGGCTCGTTGCTCGCGGCCGAGCAGGCGCTGGAACATGGCCTGGCCTGTCACCTGGCTGGCGGCACCCACCATGCGCACTACGACTACCCCGCCGGGTTCTGCATCTTCAACGACCTGGCGGTGATCAGCCATTACCTGCTGGAAAGTGGTCGGGTGAATCGGGTGCTGATCTTCGATTGCGACGTGCACCAAGGCGACGGGACTGCACGAATACTGCACAACACTCCTGAGGCGGTGACCGTTTCCCTGCACTGCGAAAAGAATTTTCCCGCACGCAAGGCCGAAAGTGATTGGGACATTCCGCTGCCCAACGGCATGGGCGATGCCGATTACCTGAAGGTGGTGGACGATGCACTCAACTACCTGCTGCCGCTCTACCAGCCGGATCTGGTGCTGTACGACGCCGGGGTCGATGTGCATAAGGACGACGCCCTGGGCTATCTGAAGCTGACAGACGAAGGCGTCGCCGCCCGCGATGAAAGCGTGATGCGCCATTGCCTGGGCCGCGATATTCCGCTGGTCGGGGTGATCGGCGGCGGCTACAGCAAGGACCGCCAGGCCCTGGCCCGTCGCCACGGCATCCTCCACCACAGCGCGCAGCGCGTCTGGCAGTCATCAGGTTGTCATTGAGCTGTGGATGCTTTACCCACAATGCCTGTGGAACTGCCTGTGGATAACCTGAGTGAAAGGGACTACAGGCCATGCGGGACTTGGGCTACAGAACGGTGGTCATTTTTTAACCAATCCTCGAATTCACCAACGATCCCTGTAGGAGCGAGCCGGCTCGCGAAAAACGCAACGTCGCCGCTGGGCACCCGGTTTCCCGCGTAATCGTTCAAGACCATCGCGAGCAGGCTCGCTCCTACAGAGGTCGGGGCTGGTAGAATGCCCGGCTTCATTCGCCAAAACCGCAGTGCTTCCCATGACCCGATCCTCGACCGCCTCCCCTTCCCGTGTCGCCATCATCGGCGGCGGCCCCGCCGGTCTGATGGCGGCCGAAGTGTTGAGCCAGGCAGGGATCAAGGTCGACCTGTACGACGGCATGCCTTCGGTCGGACGCAAATTCCTCCTGGCCGGTGTCGGCGGCATGAACATCACTCATTCCGAAGCCTACCCTGCGTTTCTCTCGCGCTACGCCGAACGTGCCCCGCAAATCGCCCCATTGCTGCGTGCCTTCGGTGCCGAAGCGTTGTGTCAGTGGATTCACGAACTGGGTATCGACACTTTCGTCGGCAGCTCCGGCCGGGTATTCCCCACCGACATGAAAGCCGCGCCGCTGCTGCGCGCCTGGCTCAAACGCCTGCGCGACAGTGGCGTAGTTATCCACACCCGCCACCGCTGGCTGGGCTGGAACGAGCATGGCGGTTTGCGCATCGACAGCCCGGAAGGCGAAAAAACCATTCAAGCCGATGCAACCCTGCTCGCCCTCGGCGGCGGCAGTTGGTCACGCCTGGGTTCGGACGGCACATGGATGCTGCCACTGGAGCGACACGGCGTAGGACTGGCGCCGTTACAACCGAGCAATTGCGGCTTCGAGGTGCAGGCCTGGAGCGAATTGCTGGTCAGCAAATTCGCTGGCGCGCCGCTGAAAAATATCGCCATCGGCCTTAACGACGACGTTCCCCGCCTCGGCGAATGTGTGATTACCGCCACCGGGATCGAAGGCAGCCTGATCTATGCCCTGTCGGCACCGATCCGTGAGGCAATCAACCAGCAGGGTTCGGCAACGATTCATCTGGACCTGCTGCCGGGCCGGCCTGTGGATAAAATCCAGGCGGCGTTGAGCAAACCCCGGGGATCGCGCTCGATGGCCAAGCACCTGCACAGTCAGTTGGGCATCGATGGGGTGAAAGCAGCGCTATTGCGTGAGCTGACCAGCGCCGACTGCTTTGCCGACATGGCCTTGCTGGCCAATGCGATCAAGGCTTTGCCACTGACACTGGTGAAAACCCGTCCACTGGACGAGGCGATCAGCAGTGCGGGTGGGGTGGTGTTCGAGGCGATGGATGAGCGTTTGATGCTCAAGCAGATGCCTGGCGTGTTCTGCGCCGGGGAAATGCTCGATTGGGAGGCGCCGACCGGCGGTTACCTGCTGACCGCGTGTTTCGCCAGTGGGCGAGCGGCGGGGCTTGGAATGATCGAGTGGCTACAGCGCAAGGGCTGACGACCGAGGCGCGCCCTTCGCGAGCAAGCCCGCTCCTACAGTTGGAATGCATTTTTCTGTGGGAGCGAGCCTGCTCGCGATGGCGGTTTAACAGCCGCCGAAGTTAATCAAGGCTTACGCTTACGCGGCCCGGTATTGAACACCGGCACCTTGCGCACAGGCTTGATCGACGGTTCCGCCGGAGCAACTTCCCCGCTATCCACCCACTTACCAAGATTGCGCTTACCACCGCCACCACCGGACGCCTTGGGCTTCTTCGGTTTTTTCGGCTTCTTGATCACCTGGCCGCTGGCATCGGTGTCCGGCACGCGGTGCTCCGGCTCGAAGTCCGGCTCGTTCTGCCGCTTCAAGGTCTGACGGGTCAGCATCTCGATAGCCGACAGCAGATTCACTTCATCGGCGCAGACCAGGGAAATCGCCTCGCCCGTCGAACCCGCACGGCCGGTACGTCCGATGCGGTGGATGTAGTCTTCAGCAACGATAGGCAGGTCGAAGTTGACCACCAACGGCAGGTCTTCGATGTCCAGGCCACGGGCGGCCACGTCGGTGGCGACCAGAATCTGTACTTCACTGGCCTTGAACCGGTCGAGTGCGCGCTGGCGGGTCGCCTGGGGTTTATCGCCATGGATGCCATCGGCGTTGATGCCCAGGCCCTGGAGTTTCTCCACCAGTGCGTCCACGCCGTTACGGGTCTTGGCGAACACCAGCACCTGCTTCCACTTGCCCTTGCGCATCAGGTGCACGAACAGTTCCGGCTTGCGCTTCTTGTCTACCGTCACGATCCATTGCTTGACGGTGTTGGCCGCCACGTTGCGCGGGCTGACTTCGATGCTCAGCGGATCGTTGAGCATCTGCCCGGCCAGCAGGCGGATGTCATCGGAGAAAGTCGCGGAGAACAGCAGCGTCTGACGTTTCTTCGGCAGCGCACGGTAAATGTTCGCCAGCTCCTCGGAAAAGCCCAGGTCGAGCATGCGGTCGGCTTCGTCCAGTACCAGGGTTTGCAACTGGTTGAACTTCAGCGCGTTCTGGCGGAACAGATCGAGCAAGCGGCCCGGGGTTGCCACCAGCAGATCGACACCGCTGCGCAGCTTCATCATTTGCGGATTGATGCTGACGCCGCCGTATACCGCGTAAGTGCGCAACGGCAGGTTTTCAGCGTACTGGCGCACGGCTTCGTGAACCTGTTCGGCCAGCTCGCGGGTCGGCACCAGGATCAGCGCGCGGACCGAGTTGGCGGTGACTTTCGGCCCTTCCATGGCCAGCAGTTGCAACAGCGGCAGGGCGAAACCGGCAGTCTTGCCGGTGCCGGTCTGGGCGGCGGCCATCAGGTCGCGACCGGCCAGCACAGCCGGAATGGCTTGCGCCTGAACCGGCGTCGGAGTCTGGTAGCCGAGCTTCTCGAGAGAGCGCAGCAAGGGTTCGATCAGGCCAAGGGTGGCGAAAGTCATGGGAGTACCGTAGGAAAATTCAGCGCGGTTGTGCATACAAGAGTGCAATGGCGCGCAGTTTACCCTAATTCACACGGGATTCTGTCGGCACGACCGTTGGCACGACCTTCTCCACCGGCTGCTGCGGCGTACGACGCCACTGCGGCAAGCCAATCAGCACCACGGCGCTGATGATCACCAACATGGCCAGCGCCTCCTCGATGCCAATGGTTTCGCCGACAAACACGATCCCCAGCAGCACCGCCACCGCCGGATTGACGTAGGCATAACTGGTAGCCGCCGCCGGACGCACGTGTTTCAGCAGGTACATGTAGGCGTTGAAGGCGATGATCGAACCGAACACGGTCAGGTACGCCAGCGCGGCCCAGCCTTCGATCGGTGGAACCTTGTCCATGTGCTCACCGCTGACCGCACTGCCGATCAGCAACACCACGCCACCCATCAGCATTTCCACGGCACTGGCCATCGCCCCCTGAGGCAGCGGCAGGTGTTTGCTCCACACCGAACCGAAAGCCCAGGTGGCCGCCGCAAAAATCAGCAGGGCTGCCCCCAACGGACTCGATTGCAGGTTGGAGCCGAGGTTGAGCATGACGATGCCGATCATTCCGAGCGCAACGCCAGCCCATTCCAGACGGGTATTGCGCGCGCCCCAGAAATAGCCACAGAGCAAGGTAAACAGCGGCACCGTCGCCACGGCCAACGCTGCCACTCCAGAAGCCACGCCCGTGTGTTCGGCCACGCTGACCGCCCCGTTGCCACACGCCAGCAGCAATATGCCGATGATCCCGGCGGCTTTCCATTGCGCCCAGGTCGGCGCCGGCGCCCCGCGCCAGCGCAGGAAGGCGTACATCAAGGTCCCGGCAATGACGAAGCGGACCCCGGCGAGCAACAAGGGCGGCCAATACTCCACGCCGATGCGGATCACCAGGTAAGTCGAGCCCCAAATCACGTACAACGCGAAAAAGGCTGCGATCAACGGTAAGGGGAAGCGACGTAGGCCGGACATGGGGGCAACTCACAGGCAGAACAGGTGAACGGCTATTCTAGAAAGGCTGGAGCCGGAAAATAAGTTACAAAACCTTTTTAAACCGCCAGTACACTTTTCAAAACACGGAGTTCATGGCTATAAACCGTGTTTTCGAAAGCCCGTCATTTTTCAGGAGTGCCACGATGGATAAGTACGACCGCATGCTGCTCGGCGCCCTGCTGGAAAACGGTCGCGCGTCCTACGCGGACCTTGCGCGCAAAGTCAACCTGTCAGCCCCGGCCGTGGCCGAGCGCGTGGCCAAGCTCGAAGCCAGCGGCGTGATCACCGGCTATCAGGCAAAGGTCGACATGGCCAAGCTCGGCCTGCCGATCCAGTGCGTGATCGAACTGCGCCTGAACCAGCACGGCAACCAGAAGGCCTATGACGACCTGATCAAAATCCCGCAACTGACCGAATGCCATCGGGTGACCGGTGATCCCTGCGTGATCATGCAGGCAGCCGTGGGCTCGATGCCGGAGCTGGAAGATCTGATCAACCGGATCGCCACGTTCGGGTTCAGCAAGACGTCAATTGTGTTGTCGAGTGCGATAGAGAAGCGGGTGCCGTTGGGGCATATCGAAGGCAACAGCAAATAAACCCAAGACCACAAATGACCCATTGTGGGAGCGAGCCTGCTCGCGAAAGCGGTCTTTCCGTCGACATCATCGTTGACTGAGACACCGTCTTCGCGAGCAGGCTCGCTCCCACAGGGGGATGTGCGGTGTTTTCAGAACCCGCGATAGCGCTTGAGGTGTTCGCCGACTTTCGCCGCCGGGACTTTCTGCAACTTGCACAGCAAGTCATGGGACAGCTCGCGCAAGCCGTGCTTTTGTCGCAATTCCTCGGCGAGGTGCGCCGTCAGGTTGGCCGCCATCTCGGCATCGGCCATGGCCCGGTGGGCCTTGCCGGTGTCGGGCAGGTTGGCGAAGGTGGTGAGGGTGCCGAGTTTGTGGTTCGGTGCGGCGGGCATCAGGCGCCGGGCCAGTAGCAGCGAGCAGGCAAAGTTCTGCAAGCGGGTGCGCTTGATTCGCCCGAGCTCAAAGTCCCAGAACTTCTGGTCGAACGCAGCGTTGTGCGCCAGCAGTGGCGTGGTGCCGACGAATTCATTGACCTCGTTCATCACCTGCTCTGCCGACGGCGCGGTGCGCAGCATGGCGTTGCTGATGCCGGTGAGCTGCTCGATGAAAACCGGGACGCGCACGCCAGCGTTCATCAGGCTTTGGTAACGCTCGACGATGCGCCCCTGTTCAAGGATCACCACGGCAATTTCCGTGGCCCGGCAGCTGCTGCTCGGGGAGATCCCGGTGGTTTCAAAGTCGATGACTGCGATGCGTTCCAAACCTGGTTCTACTCCGTAAAAATCAATTCTTGAGCAACAACGAGCCTTCGATCGGCACATAGCGGCTGGCGGCGCGGATCAGCGAGTTGGCGGTCAGGCCCGGCACGCCGTAGGCCACCGCTTGTACCCCGTGTTTGCTGATGATGCGTTCCAGCAGCATGTCGAAGTCACCATCGCCGGAGGCCAGGACGATTTCATCGACATGGTCGGCGGCATCCATGATGTCGAGGGTGATGCCCACGTCCCAGTCACCCTTGGCCGAACCGTCGCTGCGCTGGATGTACGGCTTGAGCTTCACGGTGAAACCGAGGTTACGCAGGATCTGCTGGAACTGCTGTTGTTTGCTGTCGCCACGGTCGATGGCGTAGGCGTAGGCTTCGACGATCTCGCCCTGTTTGCTGACGTCAGCCCACAGCGCAGCGTAGTTGAAGTGGCAACCATAAGCCTGACGCACGGTGTAGTAGAGGTTCTGGACATCGGCGAACACTGCGATTTTTTTCACCGGTACTCCTCAAAGGCTGAATCAGGCACCAGGCCCGAAAAGTCGCCCAGTATGCCAGCCCGGAGGATTGTTCCGCGAATAATCGCCCCGGAGCGGGGTTGCGCTCCGGACGAATGGCAGGTCAGACGAAGGAATCGTCGTCGCCACCGAAGAGCGAGTCATCGCTGTAATCAGCGTCGCTGAACCCGCCCTGATCGTTGCCCCAGGAGTCGTTACCAGCCATGCGCTGGTCGTCGCCCCAGCCATTGTTGCCCTGGTCGTTGACCTGGGCCGGCTCTTCCTTGATGACTTCGACGACTTCAGGCTGCTGGTTGTGATGGAACAGGCTGCTGATGCCTTGTGCCAGCATCACGCCACCTGCCACGCCGGCGGCGGTTTTCAGCGCTCCCCCGAGGAAACTGCTGCCGGCCGCTGCCGGAGCCTGCTGTTGCGGGGCATAGCCCTGTTGTGGAAAGTTTTGCGGCGGCGCGCCAAAGTTCTGCTGCGGCGCTGGCGAGCCGAACGACGAGCGTCCCGGCTCACGCCAGCCACCGCTCGATGGCGGCGCGCTCTGGGTCGGTGCCGGTTGTGGTTCACGGGAGGCACCACCAAAAATACTCGACAAAAAGCCACCACTGCTCGGTGCCGGAGCCGGGGTCGCCTGAGCCTTGGCCTGTTGCAGCTCGGCCTGCAACTGCTGGACTTGCTGGGTCAGCTGCCTGTTCTGTTCATCGAGGCTCTTGATCGCCGCCTCTTGCACCAGAATCGCCTGGGTCATGAAATAACCTGCCGCGGGCTGGCGCGTCAGGTGTTCCTTGATCCGCGCCTCGGCCTGGGCGTCGCGCGGGGCTGAGTCCGTTTCGGCCTGTTGCAGCCGGGAAAACAGTCCATCGATCAGGGTTTGTTCTTCGCTATTCATGGCGACCTCGTAGATTGCCGGGGGAAATCGTTGTCCTTTTCCACTGAGGATAAGGTGCTCGACCTTAATGGAGGCTGAAACAAGATGTTTCAATGACCTTTACCGATCGTTTACGTTTGCGTCCCCGAGTGCTTCATCGGTTAAAGTGAGCCACTGCTTCCAACCTGCGATACCAACCGATGAATCCGTTAGACGTCCTGCGTGACTCGCTGTATTTCTTCAAGCGCAATCTGGGCCAGATCGTGCAGCTGTGCCTGCCGCTGGTGATTCTCGAGGCGCTGCTGCAACAAGTGGTCGACCACTCCACGGAGCCGGACAGTTTCCCCGGTATCAGCGTGATTGTCGGCTTGCTGGTGTACCCGCTGTACACCGCCGCGCTGATTCTGTTTCTCGACGCCCGCAGCCGGGGCGAGTCGCCGCGCAACCGCGACCTGCTGGCGACGGCGGCGAGCCTGTGGCCACGCTTCGCCCTGCTGACGGCGCTCAATACCGTGCTGATCCTGCTGGGCCTGTCACTGTATTTCCTGCCGGGCATCTACCTGATGGTGACCCTGGCGTTTGGCGAATACCTGCTGGTGTTGCGCGGCCTGGCGCCGCTGGCGGCCATGAAGGAAAGCCTGCGCATGACCCGCGGTCATTTCATGCGCATCCTGCTGTGCATTCTGTGTGTGATGGGGCCGCTGTGGCTGCTCAAGGGGGCCACCCTGGCGGTGTACCCGGATCCACAGAACCCGGTGATCTCGCTGCTGATCGACAGCGCCCACAGTTTCCTGCAGCTGTTTACCAGCGTGGTGTTGTTCCGTCTGTTCATGCTGATCAACCCGTTGCCCGCGAGCAATGACAACGCGCTCTGACCTTGGGCGCGACCATCGCTCCCGGGTATGCTCGGGAACAATTTTGTAACGCTATTAAGCCGAGCCATGACCCGTCTACTGCGCTACACCCTGCCAGGCCTGCTGATCATGATCGGCCTGATCGCCGTAATGATCTACAGCCTGACCTGGCGCCCCGATGCCAAAGAAGTGTTGCCCGTCAGTTGCAGTCCACAGGCGCCCATCCTGGTCCCCGGTCAGGTGCTGAAGGTGATGACCTGGAACGTCCAGTACCTGGCCGGCAAGCGTTACGTATTCTGGAATGACCTGGCCCCCGGTACCGACGAACGCCCCACACCGGAAGACATGGCCTTCAGCCTCGACGAAGTGGCGCGAGTGATTCGCGACGAACAACCGGACATTGTGCTCTTGCAGGAGCTGGACGACGGCGCCAAGGCCAGCGATTACCAGCGCCAGTTCAAACTGCTGCAGGAACGGCTCGCCGATCTGTACCCATGCAGCGCCAGCGCCTTCGACTGGAAGGCCGACTTCGTACCGAACCCGCATATCTTCGGCAGTGTCGGTCGGCAACTGGCGACCCTGAGCCGTTACCAGATCGAACATGCCGAACGCCTGCAACTGCCGGTCGCCTCCGGCAACCCGGTCAGCCGCCAATTCAAACCCAGGAACGCCTTGCTGGTGAGCTACTTGCCTTTGAGTGACGGTGGACAGATGGCGGTGCTCAATACCCACCTGGAGCGTGCGACCCAAGGCGATAATACCTTGCAAAACCAGGTGAACGCCGTGGCCAGGACCCTCGATAAATTCGAAAGCCGTGGCACGCCGTGGCTGATCGGCGGGGATTTCAACCTGTTGCCACTGGGCCAGTATCGACGCCTGCCCGATGTGCAACGCGCGCCCTACTCCGCCGACAGCCCGTTGCACATCCTGTGGGACAAGTACCCGATGATCCCGACCAACAACGAAGCCAGTGGTATCGATCGCGAACGCTGGCTGACGCATTACCCGAACGACACCGGGCTGAACGGCCCGGACCGGACCGTTGACTACCTGTTCTACAGCCCGCGGATCAAACGGATTGAGGCGATGGTGCGGCAGGACGATACATTGCGTATCTCCGATCACCTGCCGGTGATTGCCCGGTTTCTGTTGCCGGCTGCGCCGTAGTTCCGGTTCAACACAAAACCTGTGGGAGCGAGCCTGCTCGCGAAGCCGGCGTGTCAGTCAACGATGATGTCGACGGATAGACCGCTTTCGCGAGCAGGCTCGCTCCCACAGAGGGCATGCATGGCGGCAATCAGCCTTAATGCACTTCCTCCAGATCATCATGCAGCAGCCCGAAGATCTCGCGCTTCATCTCGATGAACGAGCGCTCCATGACCATGTCCAGGTTGCGTGGACGTTCAATCGGCACATCCAGAATCTGCTTGATCCGCCCGGGTCTTGCGCCCATCACATACACCCGGTCGCCCAGCAGGATCGCCTCGTCGATGTCGTGGGTCACGAACAACACGGTCTTCTTGCTGTTGCCCCAGACCCGCAGCAACAACTGCTGCATTTGCAGGCGCGTCTGACTGTCGAGGGCGCCGAAGGGTTCGTCCATCAGCAGGATCTGCGGGTCATTGGCCAGCGCCCGGGCAATGGCGACACGCTGCATCATCCCGCCAGACAACTGCTTGGCATAGTTGTCGGCAAAGCCGCTCAGACCCACTTCATTGACGTAGTAGTCGACGATGTCCTTGCGTTGCGCCGCCGGCATGCCGCGCCGCTTGAGGCCGAACTCGACGTTCTGGCGCACCGTCAGCCACGGGAACAGCGTGTAGCTCTGGAACACCATGCCGCGATCCGCACCGGGGCCTTCCACCTGTTGGCCGCCGACGTAAATCGCGCCCGAGGTCGGTTCAGCCAGGCCGGCGGTGAGGTACAGCAGGCTCGACTTGCCACAGCCCGAAGGCCCCACCAGCACAGCGAATTGCTGGTCCGGCACCTCGAAGGACACCTCCTGTAACGCGGTAAAGGTTCCGCCATCGGGTTTCCTGTAGCTCAGGCTGACCTTGTCCACTTGCAGCCGCGGCGCGTTCACCGGGGCGGTCTGAGGGGCGACAAAACGATGAGTGGCGGCGGTTACTGAGCCCATGCGGTGATCCTCAGGCGTAGGAAACGGAACAGTTGATCGGTGACCAGGCCCAGCAGGCCGATGATCGCGATGGCGAGGAAAATCACATCCACCTGAAAGCCACGCATGGCCTTGAGGCTCAGGTAACCCAGGCCACTGGACGCGGCGACCAGTTCAGCCACCACCAGGTAGGTCCATGCCCAGCCCATCGTCACTCGCAAGGTGTCGAGCACGCCCGGCAGCGACGCGGGGGCGATCACATGCAGCACGGCGTCACGCCGGTTCGAACCGAGGGTATAGGAAGCGTTGATCAGGTCCTTGGAAATGCCTTTGGACACGTCCGCGATCATCACCAGTTGCTGGAAGAACACGCCGAAAATGATCACCGACACCCGCTGCTCCAGACCGATGCCGATCCACAGGATGAACAGCGGCACGAACGAGGTCACCGGCAGGTAACGAATGAAATTCACCAAGGGTTCAAGGAAAGCCTGGACGATGCGAAAACTGCCCATCAGCAGACCCAGCGGTACCGCCACCAGGGACGACACAATGAACCCGACCATCACCACTTCGACGCTGGCCCACACATGCTGGCCGAGGGTGCCGTCGCGCCCCAGGCGCACGGCGGCCTCGACCACCGCGCCCGGCGTCGGCAGGAACATGCCCGGCACCACGCCGCCGTAGGACAACCCGGCCCACAGGCCGACCAACAGCACCCAGGCCAACCCGCTTGCGCTCCAGATCACCGAGACCGGCAAACCGGTCTTGGGCGTAATGCAGCGGCTCAGCCATGAATTGCGCTTGAACATGCAGCCTCCTAGAGCGGGGTAACGAAACGGTTGTCGATCAGGTCGTCATTGCTGACGTTGTAGGGTTTGCCTTGCAGCTCACTGGCGGTCTCGTTGGCCAGTTTGATCAGCGGTGCGCTGTCACCCTGTTTGCCCGGCGCCCCCAGCAGTTTTTCGCTCATGGCCTGGTCATAGAAACGCACGCCCCGGGCGGCCGCTTCGAGCTCCTTCGGATCGGCCAGGTAACCACCAACGCCCTTGGCCATGATTTTGTAGGCTTCCTGTGGATGATCCTTGGTGTACTGCACGGCTTTGTACAAACCGGCCACCAGTGCCTTGACGTCTTGCGGTTGTTTTTCGATGACGGTGCAGTTCAGTGCGACGACGTCGACGATCACCCCCGGGGTGCTGCTGCTGTCGACCAGCACCTTGCCCTGCTGCTTGTCGCGCACCATCGACAGGTGCGGCTCCCAAGTCACGGCGGCGGGTACGCGACCGGCGATGAACGCGGTGGCGGCATCGTCGGCCGTCATGTTCTGCACGGTGATGTCGCTCATTTTCATGCCGTTCTTCTTCAACAGATACGACAACCAGAACTGCGAGGTCGAACCTTCGTTCACCGCCACGGCCTGGCCTTTGAGCTCTTGCAGGCTCTTTACGTCCTTGCCCACCAGCACGCCGTCGCCACCATGGCTGTCGTCCAGCGCGGCCACGGCCTTGAAGCAGAATTGCGGACGGTACTTGAGCACCTCGTCGATGGTCGACGCCGAACCGGACAACTCGCCGGAAGCTTGCGCGGCCATGTACATCGCCGCTTCTTCGACCACCGGCAACTCGACGGTCAAGCCGTTTTCCTTGAAGTAGCCAAGGTCCTGGGCCAGGTACAGGGTGCCATAGCCGACCCAGGTGGTATGACCGATGGACAGGGTGCCGGCCTGGGCGCTGGTGGCGACCGTCGCGGCGATGGCGGTGACCGCCAGTGGATGGGCAACGCGCGTAAGCAAGGACTTGATCATGGAGCACTCCCAAAGCTGTTGATTTAGTTTTGTCATGGGCAGTACGGCCAGCGGCCCGGCCTGTGGTCTCTGATGGACCTTTCGGCATGCAGCATCGGGCTGGCTGGCGAGATCGATGTTGGCCCAAGGGCGGGATTAGGAAAATGAGGAAATATGTCGATGCGAACGATGAAAAAACTCGTTAGCGCGCACTGCTGAAGGGCGCTGTGGGCGCGGATGCCCGAGGTGGGTGCAGGACTTGGAAGATGGGTTGAATCAGCAAAAGCATTCGCGAGCAGGCTCGCTCCCACAGGGGATTTGTGATCGACACAGATCCAATGTGGGAGCGAGCCCGCTCGCGAATAAGGTCCGCAGGACCTTCAGAAAAGATCAGAGCCGGCCGTATTCCTGCGCCGTACGATCCACCGCTTTCAAGGTCTTGGCGATCAGTTCGTCAATCTCTTCACGGCTGGCAATCAACGCTGGCGCCATGATCATCCGGCCAAGGGTCGAGCGAATGATCACGCCCTCCTCGAAACCAATCGTACGGCAACGCCAGGCAATGTCGTTCTCGTTGGCAAAACGCTTGCGGCTGGTTTTGTCTTCGGCCAGTTGCAGCGCCGCGACCATGCCCGTGCCCTGGATATCGCCCACCAGCGGGTGCTTGCCGAACACTTCGCGCAGGCACTGTTGCAGGTATGGACCGATGTCATCCTTGACCCGCGTTACCACGCCTTCATCGCGCAGGGCCTTGAGGTTGGCAATCGCCACCGCCGCCGCCACCGGGTGCCCGGAATAGGTCAGGCCGTGGGCAAACACGCCACCCTGCTCCACCAGCACCGAAGCCATTTTTTTCGACAGGATCAAGCCGCCCATGGGGATGTAGCCCGAGGTCAGGCCCTTGGCGATGGACAGGGTGTCCGGCTCGAAACCGAAGTACTCGTGGGCGAACCATTCGCCGGTGCGACCGAAGCCACCGATCACTTCATCGGCACACAGCAGCACATCGTACTTGCGGCAGATGCGCTGGATTTCCGGCCAGTAGCTTTCTGGCGGGAAGATCATGCCGCCGGCCCCCTGGAACGGTTCGGCGATGAAGCCTGCGACCTTGTCCGCGCCCAGTTCGAGAATCTTCGCTTCCAGTTGCTGTGCCGCGCGCAGACCGAATTCGGCTGGCGTCAGGTTGCCCTCGTGAGCGAAGAAGTACGGCTCGTCGATGTGCTCGATGTCCGGAATCATCCCGCCCATTTCGTGCATGAATTTCATGCCGCCGAGCGCCGTCGCGGCCAGGGTCGAACCGTGGTAACCGTTCCAGCGGCCGATCATGATTTTTTTCTCGGGCTTGCCGAGCACCTGCCAGTAACGCCGCACCGTGCGGATCAACACCTCGTTGGCTTCGGAGCCTGAGTTGGTGTAGATCGCGTGGCTGTAGTGCCCCGGCAGCAGGCTGAACAACAGTTCGGACAGCTCGATCACCTGCGGGTGGGTGGTGTGGAAAAACATGTTGTAGTACGGCAGCTGCTCCAGCTGCTGGCTCGCCGCGGCCGCCAGGTCCTTGCGCCCGTAACCGAGGTTGGTGCACCACAGCCCGGACATGCCGTCGAGGTAACGCCGGCCATCGTTGTCCCACAGGTGCAGGCGCTCGCCACGGACCATCACCCGTGGCCCCTCGTCATTGAGGGCTTTCTGATCGACGAACGCATGGATGTGGTGCGCAGCGTCGGCGGCCTGGTAGTCGCGGGTTTCACGTGGTGTGGTCATCGCCAGTTCTCCGTTTTGTTATCAGCGCAATTGAAACCAGGTGGTCTTCAACTGGGTGTATTTATCGAATGAATGCAGGGACAGGTCGCGGCCGAAACCCGACTGCTTGCCGCCGCCAAAAGGCACGGTCACGTCCAGTGCATCGACGCTGTTGACCGACACCGTACCGGCCCGCAACTGTCGCGCCACACGGTGAGCGCGGTTGAGGTCGTCGGTCCACAGCGAGGCCGCCAGACCGTAGACGCTGTCGTTGGCCAATTGCAAGGCGTGGGCCTCGTCATCGAACGCCGTGACGGCCAGCACCGGGCCGAACACTTCATCACGAAACAGCGGCATGTCCGGCGTCACGCCGGTGAAAATCGTCGGCTGGATGAAGTTGTCCGAGCCGTTGAAGATCGACTGCCGACCGCCACAGACCTTGGTCGCGCCTTGCTGCTCAGTCTGCTGGATGAACTTCATGATGCGTGCGGTCTGACGGCTGTCGACGATGGCCCCGGCAGCGCTCGACGGGTCCAGCGGATCGCCTGGCTGCCAGCGTTCGGCCTGGGCCTTGAGGCGTTCGACGAACTCGTCATGAATCGAACGCTGCACCAGCAATCGCGAGTTGGCCGAGCAGACTTCGCCCTGATTGAAGAAGATGCCGAATGCGGCTTTCTCGGCCGCCAGATCCAGATCCTGACAATCGGCGAACACCAGGTTGGCGCTCTTGCCGCCGCACTCCAGCCACACCTGCTTGAGGTTCGACTGGGCCGAGTACTGCATGAAATATTTGCCGACCTCGGTGGAGCCGGTGAACACCAGGCAATCGACGTCCGGGTGCAGGCCCAGGGCTTTGCCGGTCTGCTCGCCGAGGCCCGGCAGCACGTTGAGCACGCCGGGAGGAATACCTGCTTCCAGTGCCAGCTCAGCCAGACGCAAGGCCGAAAACGGCGACTGCTCGGCCGGTTTGAGGATCACCGAATTGCCCGAAGCCAGGGCCGGGGCGAGTTTCCACGCGGCCATGTCCAGAGGGAAATTCCACGGCACCACGGCCGCGACTACGCCGAGGGCTTCGCGGGTGATGGTTGCCAGTACGTTCTGCGCACTCGGCGCGACCTGATCGTAGAGTTTGTCGAGGCTCTCGGCGTACCAGCGGAACACTCCCGCGGCGCCTGGCACATCGATGTTGTAGGCGTCCGTAACGGGCTTGCCCATGTTCAGCGAGTCGAGCAGCGCCAGCTCTTCGCGGTGGTCGAGGATCAAATCGGCCAGACGCAGCAGCACTTGCTTGCGTTCGCTCGGTGAGCGCGCAGCCCAGGTGCCCGCCTCGAAGACCTGCCGCGCATTGCGCACCGCCGCGTTCACGTCGTCTTCGCCACAGGCGGCGACGTTGGCCAGGCACTGGCCGGTGGCGGGGTTGATCGCGGCGAAAGTCTGCCCCGACTGCGCCGCACGGCGCTGGCCATCGATCACGGCCTGGTCGGGAAACCGCAGGGAGGCGGCTTTGCGTTGCCAATACTCAAGCTCGAACACGTTCGGATGCTCCAGAGGACGTTCTTGTGTATTGGATAGTCGCTCAGGCCCAAGCGGTGGAAAACCAGTAAAAATGTGTTCGCAGGCCAAGAAAAAACTACGTAGCCAATCTCCCTTCCGGTGCAGCATGTGGTTATTGTTCAACCACGACAAATCGCTGCCCGAGCGGATAGGGGTGGCGCGCAAATTGCCAGGATGCCTGATCCGTTCTCCCCCGAGGTTTGCTGTGGCTGCCTACAATCTGCGTCAACTGAAATACTTCATCACCACCGTCGAGTGCGGCAGCGTCGCCGAGGCCTCGCGCAAGCTGTACATCGCCCAGCCTTCGATCTCCACGGCCATCAAGGGGCTGGAAGACAGCTTCGGCGTGCAACTGCTGATCCGCCATCACGCCCAGGGCGTGTCGTTGACTCCCAGCGGTGCACGCTTTTACCGCAAGGCCCAGGAACTGCTGCGCATGGCCAGGGAGTTCGAGCAGAACGCCCTGGCCGACAACGATGTGGTGTCCGGGCAGATCGATATCGGCTGTTTCGAAACCGTCGCGCCGCTGTACCTGCCGCAATTGATCGCCGGGTTTTCGGCGTTGTACCCGGGGGTGGAAATCCGCATCCGCGACGGCGAGCAACAAGAACTGGTGCAAGGCCTGACGTCCGGCGCCTTCGATCTGGCGATCCTTTACGAGCACGACCTCGACGGCACCATCGAGACCGAACCGCTGATGCCGGCGCAACGGCCTTACGCATTGCTGCCGGCTGATCACCGCTTCGCCCAGCAGGCGCAAGTGTCGCTGCGGGACCTGTGCCTGGAGCCGATGATTCTTCTGGACGTGCAGCCGAGCCGGACCTACTTCGTCAGCCTGTTCGAAGAGCTGGACCTGACGCCGCGCATTGCCTTCAGCTCACCGTCAATCGAGATGGTGCGCGGCATGGTCGGCCAAGGCTTCGGTTTCTCGATCCTGGTGACCAAACCGCACTCGGAGTGCACCTACGACGGGCAGAAAGTGGTGTGCGTGGACATTGCCGAAGATGTCACCGGCTCGGGACTGGTGGCGGCGTGGCTCAAACGCGGGCAACTGACCAAACCGGCGCAGTTGTTTGCGGATTACTGCCGCGAACAACTGACTGCAAAGGCTGAAAGGCCGGCCCCATAACTACTTGCGCGGCTTGATCCGCGCAGTCGCTTCGGCCACCAGCGGATCATCCGGCCAGTAATGCTTCGGGTACCGCCCCTTCAAATCCTTCTTCACCTCGGCGTAGGTGCTGCGCCAGAAGTTGGCCAGATCCTGGGTCACCTGCACCGGCCGCCGCGCCGGGGACAACAGGTGCAGCTTGACCACTTGCCGGCCCCCGGCGATGCGCGGGGTTTCGGCCAGGCCGAACAGCTCCTGCAAACGCACCGCGAGAATCGGTGGCTGTTCGCTGTAGTCCAGACGAATCGACGAGCCCGACGGCACGCTCAAATGATGCGGCGCCAGCTCGTCCAGCCGCTGCGGCAGCGGCCACGGCAGCAAGTTGTGGACGATGCTCGACAGGTCAAGATTGGCGAAGTGACTGAGCCGGGAAACCTTGCCCAGATACGGCATCAGCCAGTGTTCCAGGTTTTTCAGCAACGCCGCGTCGCTGACATCCGGCCACTCGCTCTCGCCCTTGCCGGCGAGGTCCAGTTGCCGCAACAACGCGACTCGCGCCTGCCACTGACGCAGCTCCGGCGTCCACGGCAACAGCTCCAGCCCCTTGCGCCGCACCAGATTCACCAGCGCCTGGCTGCGTGCGCTTTCGTCGAGGCCGGTGAGCGGTTCACGACTGAGGATCAACTCGCCAACCTTGCGTTGGCGTTCGGCCCGCAGCACGCCTTCACGTTCGTCCCAATCCAGTTGATCGACACAGCGCACCTGCTCGGCCAGTACCGAATCGAACAACACCGGATCGAAGTCCGTCGCCAGATAAATCCGCTCCTCACGCTGGCCCTGACGACTGCCCAGATCGGCGATCACCAGCCACGCTTGCTTCATCAGGCTGTCCGCCTCGGCGAACAAGGCTGCGCGGCCGTTGGCCAGGCGATACTCCGCACCACCGGCACGGCGTTGTTGGGCGACCCGGTCGGGATAGGCCAGCGCCAGTAACGCACCCAACCAGCGCGGATGCTCGGGATCGCTGACCGGTTCCGATGCCTTGCCCCGTAGATAGCCACGGTACTGCCGCGCCAATTGCCGTGCGCGCTGCACGCCGCCTTGGGCACCGCGTGCGGCACGCTCTTCGCCAGACAGCAGCACCAGTCGGCTGTGCAGGTCTGCCCCGGCACCGCGCAGGATATCGCGCTCGCCGAGCAGCGCCGCGACATCGCAGGCCATGTCCGCCAGCCCCAGCGCCTGGCCGCGCAGCAACAAATGCGCGATGCGCGGATGCGCCGGCAGTTCGGCCATGGCCTGACCGTGGCGGGTCAATGCTTCGCCTTCCAGTGCGCCCAGGCGCTCGAGCAGATCCTGGGCCTGTGCATAAGCGGCCGCCGGCGGTACGTCGAGCCACACCAGTTGCCCGGGCGTCACGCCCCAGCGTCCGAGTTGCAAGGCGAGCCCGGCGAGGTCCGCCGAAAGGATTTCCGCACTGCCGTAGGCCGCCAGTTGCTCGTGCTGATCCTGGGACCACAAGCGATAACACACGCCGGGTTCCAGGCGCCCAGCCCGGCCCGCGCGCTGGGTGGCACTGGCCTTGGAAATGCGCTGGGTGTCGAGGCGGGTCATGCCGCTGCCGGGGTCGAAACGCGGCACCCGCGCCAGCCCGGCATCGATCACCACGCGTACGCCGTTGATGGTCAGGCTGGTCTCGGCGATGTTGGTGGCCAGTACCACTTTGCGTTTGCCCGCCGGTGCCGGATCGATTGCCGCACGCTGTGCCGTCAGGTCCAGTTCACCATGCAATGGACACAACAGAACCTGTGGGTTATCGCCCAGCGCATCGGCCAGTTGCTGGTGCACGCGCCGGATTTCCGCCTGCCCCGGCAGGAACACCAGCACACTGCCGGTCTCGTCGTTCAAGGCTTCGAGGATGGTCTGCACCAGACGCGGCTCGATGAATTCACCGGCCTGGAACGGCCGGCCCCAGCGCATCGCCACCGGGAACATGCGCCCTTCGCTGCGCAGGATCGGCGCGTCGTCGAGCAACCCGGCCAGGCGCTCGCCTTCCAGGGTCGCGGACATCAGCAGGATTTTCAGCGGCTGGTCATCACGGAACAGTTCGCGGCCATTGAGGCCCAGGGCCAATGCGAGGTCGGCGTCGAGGCTGCGTTCGTGGAATTCGTCGAAGATCAGCAGGCCGACACCTTCCAGCGCCGGGTCGTCCTGCAGGCGCCGGGTGAGAATGCCTTCGGTGACCACTTCGATACGGGTGTTGGGGCCGACCTTGCTGTCGAGCCGAATGCGATAACCCACGGTTTCGCCGACCTTCTCCCCCAGTTCACTGGCCAGCCGCTCCGCCGCTGCACGTGCGGCCAACCGGCGGGGTTCAAGCATCAGGATGGTCTGCCCGGCCAGCCACGGCTCGTTGAGCAAGGCCAAAGGCACGCGGGTGGTCTTACCGGCGCCGGGCGGTGCTTCGAGCACGGCTTCGTGGCGTGTAGCGAGGGCTTCACGCAGGGCAGGTAAAACTTCATCGATCGGCAAAGAAATCATGCTGGCTCCCAAACAGAGCGGCGAGTATAACGGCGAACTGCGTGGCGCTAATCACGGTCTTAATTCATACCGACGACGTTTCGTTTCGAGATTACCCAGGAGATTTCATATGCGTGCTCCCTTTCGCCTGATTGGCGGTGTTCTGGTCGCAACCTTGCTGACTCAAGTGACCGCCTGCGGTTCGATCTTCTATCCCGATCGCCGTGGCCAGATCGAAGGCAAGATCGACCCGGCCATTGCCGCGCTCGACGCCGTTGGCCTGCTGTTCTACATCATCCCCGGCCTGATCGCGTTTGCCGTGGACTTCGCCACCGGCGCGATTTACTTCGAACCGGGCAAGACCGCGCAGGTCGACCCGCAAAAACTCAAGGACGCTATCGGCCCCGACGGCAAAGTCGATAACCGCAAGTTGCAGACTATTCTGGAAAGCGAACTGGGCCGCAGCTTCCCGCTGGACGATCCACGCCTGATCCAGCACAAGGGCAGCGCCCAGCAACTGGCGATGTTCGGCCTGCAACCGGCCGCGTAATCCCCGCGCGCAACAGGACTCTTCAAGGAACGACTGCCCCTATGACCTCCAGCTCCGAACACGCCCGCCTGCTGCGGCTGGCGACCCGTGCCTCGGTGGCGGTGGCGTGCACGTTGATCGTCGCCAAAGCCATCGCCTGGTGGCTGAGCGGCTCGGTGAGCATGCTCGCCGGGCTCACCGACTCGGCACTCGACGGCGTCACGTCATTGCTCAACCTGCTGGCGGTGCATTACGCCCTGCGCCCCGCCGACGATGATCATCGCTACGGGCACGGCAAGGCCGAGTCATTGGCGGGCATGGCCCAGGCGTTGTTCATTGGCGGCAGTGCTGTACTGATTGCCTTGCAGGCCTACGAGCGGTTGAAACATCCCGAACCGGTCGGCGCGCCGTGGATCAGTATCGGTGTGATCGTGTTCTCGCTTGCCCTGACCCTGGCCTTGCTGATGCTGCAACATCGGGTGGTCAAGGCCACGGGCTCGAACGCCGTGCGGGCCGACTCGCTGCATTACCGTTCGGACCTGCTGCTCAATGGCAGCATTCTGCTGGCGCTGATACTGGCCGGGTTTGGCTGGCATCAGGTCGACGCCTGGTTTGGCCTGGGAATCGCCGTCTATATCCTGTGGAGCGCGGTGCAGATCGCCCGGGAGAGCTTTGCGGTGTTGATGGATGAAGAGCTGCCACCGGATGTCAGCCAGCACATGCTGGAGCTGGCGTGCAGTGTACCCGGCGTATTGGGTGCGCATGACCTGCGTACGCGGATCTCCGGCAACCAGTGGTTCGTGCAGTTGCACCTGGAGTTGCCGGGGGAGCTGACGCTGTCAGTCGCCCACGGCATCAGCGATCAGGCGGCTGCGGCCATTCACAGTGTCTACCCGCGAGCCGAAGTGCTGGTGCACGCCGACCCGCAGGAAGTGGTAAAAGCCGCCCGGGCTCAGTAATTGACCTGATAACCGCGACTGCTCAGGCAGCTACCCTGGGCCTGTCGGTAGGCTTGCACCACCGACGGGTCTGGCTCGTAGGTGGCGGTTCGTGGATTGAAACCACTCTGCTGCACCGCGTATTGATAACACTCGTAGCCATCCCGGCTGACCTGCTCCGGCGACTGACCGTTGGCCGGATACGCCTCCACGTCATAATTATTGTTGCCGACTGATGATTGCGATTGATCAATCGGCGGATCGACCACCTCGTAATCCTGAGTACTTTCCTGGTAGGCGTAATATGAACCGGCCGCGAGGAAAAACACCGTCCCGGCGATCCATACCTGCTGGGCATAATCGGGCAGGTGGCGAACCCGAATCCCGCGTGGTGGCTGCACCACCTCATAACGCGGGCCGAGCGGGCGGTACCAGTAACCACCGGAAAAGTAATAATCCATGCCACGGTAAGGCACGCGGTAATTACGCTCGGGGAAGCGGTCGATCATCTGGCCAGGACGATACCTCGGCCCGGGTCCCCAGCCGTTGCCGCGCCCCTCAGGGTGACCCTGCCAGTGATTGTCATTGGTCGGTGCACCTATGTACCCGCTCCAGCGCTGGTTGTAATCGTTGCGGTGCGGCTGGTCCTGGTAGTAACCACGCTGCGGCTGCTGGGTCTGGCGCACGGTGTCGGGACGCGGCTGGATCGGAAAGTCATTGGCCGGCAGCTGCGGTGGCGGCGGCGGCGAGCGAACCGGGCTGTTGAAATCCGGTGCCGGACGTTTCTGCCACTGGCCATTGTCCTGATGTTGATTCTGGCCGTTGTGCTCGAACTGGCGATTGTCGTTGTTCTGCGCACGGGGCTGGTTCTGCGGCTGGTTGTTTTGCGCAGGCGGCTGGTTGTTGCCACCGTGGCCCTGATTACCACCCTGATGCCCATCCTGGCGCCCTTCCTGGCCGTGCTGCCCGCCATCACGGCCATGGTTTTGCGGTTCATCGGCCATCGTTTGCGCAGTGACACTGACACACAGCAAACCAACACCGGCCAAACGCCAGATGCGCGATTTCATGCTTTTCCTCATTGCGGGTTAGGGCCTGTACATAAGACTGGTAAAGCACGAGCCGGTTCTGCTACAGGTTATCAGTCACGCAACTTATTTATTGAGGGCCGAGCGTTGATTCGCGGCAGTAAATTGCGCGCAAGAAAAAGGGGAGACCCGTCGGCCTCCCCTTGGAGAACTTCGTCCTGGCTCGACGCTTTTGACGTCGGCTCACCTCACGCCGTCTTCTGGACAGTGTGTAGCTCGGGGGCCGGCACGTCCCCGGTGGGGGCGGCGACCGCGGCGGGCCTGGTTGGGCGAGCCGCACTGGACTGTTTGTCCGAGCAGTGATTCTGGTAATAAGAATAGGCCGGGAGCGCTGGCAGAGGATTGCGAAGATTGCTCAGTTAAACATTACTTGCGCAATTTTTAACCCTGGATAGATAATCTGCCGCAATAGTTACGACAAAGGATTGATTGATGAGCAAGCTCGACCGTTATGACCTGAGCATTTTGGCGGAATTGCAGCGTGACGCACGCATCTCCAACCAGGAGCTGGCCGAGCGCATCGGCCTGTCGCCTTCGCCGTGCTCGCGGCGGGTCAAGCAACTGGAAGACGACGGCTACATTTCCCGTCAGGTCGCCCTGCTCGACCGCAAAATGCTCGGCCTGAGCCTGACGGCCTATGTGCTGATCGGCATGGACCGTCACACGCCGGAGCGTTTCGAAAACTTCGAAGCCGCCATCCGCACCTTGCCCCAGGTACTTGAATGCAGCCTGGTGACCGGGATGGACGCCGACTATCAACTCAAGGTCGTGGTGCCGGACATGGATCACTACCAGAAACTGCTGCTGGGGCATCTGACCCGGATTGAAGGGGTGACCAGCGTGCGTTCGAGTTTTGTGTTGAATCAGGTGTTGAATAGCACCGAACTGCCTTTGACTCATCTGCGTAGCTGAAATGGGCTTCGCGAGCAGGCTCGCTCCCACAGGGATCTCCCATGCACTGAAGATCCCTTGTGGGAGCGAGCCTGCTCGCGAAGGGGCCCGCACAGGCGACGAATGACTGCGACACACCGACGCAGGTCAATACTGCACGAAGCCAGCGCGGCGTATACTCGCCGCGCCCTTTTAGCCTCGCCTGTGCTGGAGATGTTCGATGGATCCTGCCGTATTCGAAGAGTGGATGATGACCGGACTGGTCACGATCCTGATCATTTTCATGGGTTTCATCGTCTGGGATCTGGCGAAGAAGTCCAAGGCCGGACGCTTTGGCTCTTTCATCCTGTTCTTCGTGCTGGGCCTGGGTGTTGCTGCATTCGTGATCAAAAGTGTGGTCATCGGCCTGATCGAATCCGGCACTTTATAAGCGCGCCGGTACTTCTTTCCACTGCCCCTGATCGAGCCCTTCGATCGTCCAGTCGCCGATTCTGACCCGCACCAGGCGCAAGGTCGGCAACCCGACCGCAGCCGTCATGCGCCGCACCTGCCGGTTGCGCCCTTCGCGAATCACCAACTCCAGCCAACTGGTCGGCACGCTTTTACGAAAGCGCACCGGCGGATTGCGCGGCCACAGTTCGGGCTCGTCCAGTTGTCGCGCCTCGGCGGGCAAGGTCATGCCGTCATTCAATTCAACGCCGTTACGCAAGCGCTGCAATTGCTCGGCGCTCGGCTCGCCCTCGACCTGCACCCAATAGGTCTTGGCCAGTTTGTGTTTCGGGTCGGCGATCCGCGCCTGAAGCTGACCGTCGTTGGTCAGCAGCAACAAGCCTTCGCTGTCGCGGTCCAGCCGTCCGGCCGGATAGATGCCCGGTACATCGATGTAATCCTTGAGGGTCGCGCGCCCTTCGCCATCGCTGAATTGCGTCAGCACATCGAACGGTTTGTTGAACAGGATCAGTTTCGGCTCGGCCGGCGGCGCCTTGGCGACACGGCGCGGGGCTGACGGGGATGGCTTCACGCCAGGGCGGCGGGAAACGGGACGTTGAGGACGGGACATGGCAGAGAGAACATCTAACGGTCAGGGCTGCTAATGCTAGTGCCCTGACCGCTAAATGACCATGACAACCGTTAGCGGAACGGCGGCTCGTCGAAGCTGCGCAGTTTGCGCGAGTGCAGCGAGTTGAGTTCGGTACGCAGCAGATCCACCGCCTCGATACCGATCTTCAGATGCTGGCTGACCGCGCGCTCATAGAAGGCGTTCGCCGAGCCCGGCAACTTGATCTCGCTGTGCAGCGGTTTGTCCGATACGCACAGCAATGTGCCGTACGGCACGCGCAAACGATAACCCTGGGCGGCGATGGTGCCGCTTTCCATGTCCACCGCCACGGCGCGGGACAGGTTGATCAGCGGTCGCTCCTGCGCCCAGCGCAGCTCCCAGTTACGGTCGTCGTAGGTCAGCACGGTGCCGGTGCGCAGACGCTTCTTCAGTTCGTCGCCCTTCTCGCCGGTGATGTTGGCCGCCGCTTGCTGAAGCGCCAACTGCACTTCGGCCAGGGCTGGAATCGGAATGTTCGGCGGCACCACCCGGTCGAGAATCCCGTCGCGGCGCATATAAGCGTGGGCCAGCACATAGTCGCCGATGGTTTGCGACTGACGCAGGCCGCCGCAGTGACCGATCATCAACCAGCAATGCGGGCGCAGGACGGCCAGGTGATCGGTGATGTTCTTGGCGTTGGACGGGCCGACACCGATGTTGATCAGGGTCACACCGTGGCCGTCGCTGGCGATCAGGTGATAGGCCGGCATCTGATAACGGTGCCAGACCACGCCAGCGGCAATGGCCGAGGCTTCGCCGTGGTCCATGCTCTTTTCGATGATCACGTTACCCGGCAGCACCATGCGCACAAAGCGCGGATCTTTGCGCAGCTGTTCCAGACCATGGACGATGAACTGATCGACATAGCGGTGATAGTTGGTCAGCAGAATCCATGGCTGCACATGCCGCCAGTCACTGCCGGTGTAATGCACCAGTCGGCGCAGGGAGAAATCCACCCGTGCGGCATCGAACAGGGCCAAGGGCAGCGGATCGGTGTTTTCCCAGTCGTACAGACCGTCGGCAATGCCGTCGGTCGCGGCCGACAGGTCGGTACTCGGGAACACCCGGGCCAGAACGGCAGCGGTGACGCCGGAACCCGCCAGCTCATCGCCCTGCTCGACCACATACGGATACGGGATGTTCTGCGCGCTGACCCCGACTTCCACGGTCACGGTGAAGTCGTGCATCAGCGGAACCAGCTGTTCCAGCAGGTATTTACGGAAAGCCGTTGGATGAGTGACGGTGACGCTGTAGGTGCCCGGCAGCTGGACCTTGGCATAGGCACGGGTGGTCTGCGGAACTTCGCCCTGGCAATGGTAGGTCAGGCGCAGTTCGGGATAACGGAACAACGCCCGCTGCTCGGCGTCCGGCTCGACACGATCCTTGAGGTAACGCTTGAGCGCCTGACTCAGCGCGGTGGTTGCACGATTGTGCAAGAGCGCAAGCCGATCCACGGCTTGCTCGGCGGTTTGAACGACAATAAAAGCTTCGGTCACGATCAGCATCCTGTGTTCTGACTTGCAGACCTTCATCTTGCCTGCATCGTCGCTTCACGGGAACAGTGGCATGTTGGCGATGTGCATGGAGAACGACTGTAGGAGCGAGCCTGCTCGCGAAAGCGGCCTGTCAGTCACATCCATGTTGAATATGACACCGCCTTCGCGAGCAGGCTCGCTCCCACAGGAGGCCGGTGTCGCTTAGAAGCCCTGCGGAGTCGAGCGGGCGACAATCGCTTCCACGTCCAGGCCTCGTGGTAACGCGCCGTACGCTCGGCCACCACCCTGCAGACGACTGGCGATGAAAGCATCACTGACCACCGCATTCCCGGCTTCCAGCAACAGCTTGGCCTGCAGCCCCAACGCAATGTCCTCGGTCAGATGCCGGGCGCGATACTGGATGTCCCCCGTGTCCTTGAAGGCCGCCTGCAACTGATGAATGTGCGCAGCCAGGCGCTTGTCGCCATGGCCATCGCCCAACTCGCTGAACAGCGCGTCGAGCACACCCGGCTCTTTTGACAGGGCACGCAGCACGTCGAGGCACTGCACATTGCCGGAACCTTCCCAGGTTGAATTCACCGGTGCTTCACGATAGAGCCGCGGCAGGATGCTGTCTTCGACGTAACCCGCGCCGCCCATGCACTCGGCCGCTTCGTTGATCATGGCCGGCGCCCGCTTGCAGATCCAGTACTTGCCCACGGCTGTCACCAGACGGGCGAATCTGGCTTCCTGTGAATCGTCCAGATGATCCAGCGCCCGGCCCATGCGCAGGCTCAAGGCCAGGGCGGCTTCGCTTTCCAGCGCCAGATCCGCCAGCACGTTCTGCATCAAAGGCTGTTCGCTGAGCAGTTTGCCGCCAACCGAACGATGCGCGCAGTGATGGCTGGCCTGAGTCAGCGCCTGACGCATCAGCGCACTGGAACCGACCATGCAATCGAAGCGGGTCATGGCGACCATCTCGATGATCGTCGGAACGCCACGCCCCTCTTCACCGACCATCCACGCCAGTGCGCCGCGGAACTCCACTTCGCTGGAAGCGTTGGAGCAATTACCGAGCTTGTTCTTCAGACGCTGGATGTAGAACTGATTGCGCGTGTCGTCCGGACGATGACGCGGCAACAGGAAACAGGTCAGGCCCTTGTCGGTCTGCGCCAGGGTCAGGAAGGCGTCGCACATCGGCGCCGAGCAAAACCACTTGTGCCCCACCAACTCATAGGCCTGGCCCGGACCGCTGGCACCGACCGGGTACGCCTTGGTGGTATTGGCCCGCACATCGGTGCCGCCCTGTTTCTCGGTCATGGCCATGCCGATGGTGACCCCGGCCTTGTGGACCATGCCGACGTTGCGCGGGTCGTACTCGGTGGCGAGGATTTTCGGCAACCACTTTTCCGCCAGGTCCGGTTGCAGACACAGGGCCGGAACGCTGGCGAAGGTCATGGTCAACGGGCAGCCACTGCCGGCTTCGGCCTGGCTGTGCAGATACGACATGGACGCACGGGCGACATGGGCACCGTCCTGCGGGTGCGCCCAGGGCAGCGAGGTCAGGCCGTGCTCGACCGCCGTGCGCATCAATTGGTGATAGGCGGGATGAAACTCCACCAGGTCGATGCGATGACCGAAGCGGTCATGGCTGTTGAATACCGGCTTGTTCTGATTGGCCAGGAACCCGGCTTCCATCAACGGGCCACCGGCCAGCGCGCCATAAGCGTCGATCCGCGGTTCGGCCCAACCGGCCCCAAAGCGCCGCGACCATTCCTGCAACGGCAAGTCGATGCGGTACAGGTTGGCACCGTCCAGTGACGGTGGCTGATTGGTGACTTCGTGGGTTTCGGCGAACTGATGCAGGTTCATGACAAGGCTCCTTTGGTCGGCCAAGGGACTTCAGTTAAGCACCGCCCCCCAGCCGATCAAAGTGTCATATCCGCCTAACTGCCGGCGCTTTCGCCCTGTTTCGAGCAAAGCACGCGGCGGTAGAGCGCGGCCTGCAAGTCTTCGAATTTCACCGGTTTGCTCAAGTGATCAATCACCGCGCCGGTCGGGCAGCGCTCACGATCACCGCTCAGGGCGATCATGAACAGCGGCAGCTCGGCATAACCGGGTAACGCACGGATCTGGCAGCACACCGACTCACCCTCCAGCAGCGGCAACTGACAATCGACCAGCACCGCGTCAAACACTTCGCGCTGCAAGAGATCGAGCGCGACATCGGTACTGTCGGCCGTACGCACACGGAAACCCAGCTTGAGCAGCATGCCGCGCATCACCAACTGGCTGATGCCGTTGTCATCCACCAACAACACGGCACAGTCCTGGGGCAAGCGCAGGCGCGCAAAGTCCCGGGTCATCAATGGCGTCACAGGACGCTCGACCACCGGCAGTCCGACTTCCACATCAAGCTGAAACCGGCTGCCGCGTCCTGGCTCGGAGCGATGAGTCAGGCGTCCACCGAGCAATTCGACCAACTGTCGGCAAATCGCCAGGCCAACACCCAGGCCACCGTATTCACGGGTCATCGAGCCGTCGAGCTGGAAGAACCGCTGATACATCGTGGCCTCCCCCAAATCGGTGAAGCCGATGCCCGTGTCGATCACCGCAAAGGTCAACGCCAGCCGGTCGGGCTCAATGACCTTGCCGGTCACCCGCAGGGCCAGACCGCCGACCCGGGTGAACTTGATGGCATTATCCAGCAGACACTCCAGGCACTGCGCGATCTTGACGTTGTCGCCGTACAAGCGATCCGGCACACCTGGCGCGACATCGACCTTGAAGTCCAGCGACTTGCCCGATGCGTTGCCGTCGAACTGCATGCGCAGTGCCTCGACCATCCCGCGCAAGCTGAAGGTATCGGTCGAGGCCTTGAGTTTGCCGGCCTGCAATTCCGTGAGGGTGAGGATGCCATTGACCATACGCATCATGTCTCGCGCCGAGCCCGAAGCCGTCTGCTGATACTGCTCCAGTTCAGGGTCCATTTCGACCGTCTGCATCAGCTCCAGCGAACCGATCACACCGTTCATGGGTGTGCGCAGTTCATGGGTCAGAGTGGCAAGAAATTCGTCCTTGAGCTTGTTACTGCGAGCCAGTTGCTGGTTGAGAACCTCAAGCTTCTGGCTGGCGTCGAACAGGGTTTGCGCTTGCTGCTCACGCATGTCGTTGATGCGGTCGGCCAGCGCCAGGGACAGCAACGCCACTTCGATGGCCGAGCCGATCTGGCTGGAATACATGGTCAGGAACACGTTCGGCAGGTACCCCAGCACCATCAGTGTATTGACGATGCCGCCGAGCAAAAACGCCGACCAGGCAATAATGAAATACCGCGCGACGCGCAGGCCCCGCAGCCAGGCGAAGATCCCGGCGGCGAAAATCACCACGGTGAACGTCAGCGCCAGCGCCGTGGCCAGGCGCAAGGCCAGGGCGTAGCTGGTCATCAACGACAGGCCAACGACCAGTGCACTAAAGACAACCAGCGCCAGCAACAAGCGGTCGAGCCAGCGACTGTGGGTTGCCATTTGCAGGAAACTGCGAGCGAACTGACTGCCGAACAGCCCCGCACAGCCAATGAAAAACGGCGTCGCGGCGTTGGCCCACCAAGGGTTGTCCGGCCAGAAATACTGCACGGCCGCGCCGTTTACCGACAGCTGATACAAGCCGAACGAGGCGATATAGAAGATGTAGTAGAGGTAACTGGTGTCGCGCACGCTGAGGTAGATGAACAGGTTGTAGACCAGCATCCCCAGCAGCACGCCGTAGATCAGCCCCAGTACATAGAGGCGCACGGGCTGCTCTTCGAGGTAGGCCGTGCTCGACCACAAGGTTACCGGTGCCTGGATCGAGCCTTCGCTTTGCAATCGCAAGAACAGGGTTTCGGCCTGGTCAGGCTTGAACGTCAGGTCGAACAGGTAGTTGTTCTGACGCACCTCGCGGCTGGCGAACGGCAAGGCATCGCCGGTCTGCCTGACCAACTGATAATTGCCAGCCGCATCAGGCAAATAGAGATCGAGATGATCGAGGGGCGGATAGGCCAGTTCCAGCAGCCAGGCCCGTTGTGCCGCCGGATTGGCCGGACGGTAATGCAGGTCGATTTTCAGCCAGAACACTGAACGCGAGTACCCGGCGTTAAGCGTGTCCTTGTGGTGCGGTTTGAAGTTGCCGGCCGCTGCTTGCGCACGGATATCCGTGATGGTCGCCTGACCACCTGCGTCCTCGTAGACCTGCAGGGTTCGGCCCAAGGGTAGGCTTTGAGTGAACTCATCGAACTCGACGGCGTTTGCCAGGAGGGGCAAACACAACAGCAACATCAACAAATAGCGCATTGAAGCCCCAGCGTGGCCTGTCCGGTTCTGTCAGGAAGCCCCCCATTCCTTTTGAGCAGACGTAAAACCGGTATCACCTGTTATTGGTTTGGATCCACTCTAGCATAGCCGTTGATGGCCTTTAAACACCATTGATTTTTTTCCTTAAAAGGCTCTAGAACGGGCGTTTCAGACTAACTACCAGAAGACATTTTGTGGTTGATGAGTCACCGTGGCGAGGGAGCAGCCGGAGTGGCTGTCGCTACACCCGGAAAAGGTTGTTTGGTGGTAAGCTCGCGCACCATGAATATCTACAGCTCTCGCCCCGTTGTCCTCTGTCTCTCCGGCCACGACCCAAGTGGTGGCGCCGGCTTGCAGGCAGATATCGAAGCCCTGCTCGCTCAGGGTTGCCATGCGGCTCCGGCCGTCACCGCCCTGACCGTGCAAGACACCGTCAATGTCACTGATTTCCGCGTCCTCGACCGTGAGTGGGTACTGGCCCAGGCCAATGCCGTGCTCAACGACTCCGAAGTCGCGGCCGTCAAACTGGGCATGCTCGGTTCCCTGGAAATGGTCGACACCGTGGTCGAACTGCTTTCGGCGCACCCGCACTTGCCGGTGGTCTGCGACCCGGTGCTGCGCGCCGGCGGCGGCGGACGCCTGGGCAAGGACGAAGTCGGCTACGCCATGCGCGAACGCCTGCTGCCCTTGTCGATCATTGCGACCCCCAACCTTCCCGAAGCCCGAATCCTCGCCGAACTGCCCGAAGGCACCGCGGACGAGTGCGCTGAAAAACTCCTGCCGTTCGTCAAACACCTGCTGATCACCGGCGGTCATGGCGACGAAACCGAAATCCACAATCGCCTGTACAGCCGTGATGGCCTGCGCGAAACCTACACCTGCCAGCGCTTGCCCGGCAGTTATCACGGTTCCGGTTGCACCCTGGCCAGCGCCTTGGCCGGTCGTCTGGCCCAGGGTGAAAACCTCGCCAGCGCCGTGCAGACCGCGCTTAACTACACGTGGCGCACCCTGCGCGATGCCGAGCAGTTGGGCAAAGGCCAGTTCGTGCCGCGCCGTTTGCCACTGGATTTCTGTTCGTAACTTCCATTTGTATTGCGGTGAGGCTTGTCCGATGAAACTACGTGGCCTGTACGCCATTACCGACAGCCATTTGCTGGACGGCAAGTTGCTCAAGTACGTGGAGGCAGCGCTGGAAGGCGGCGTCGCCTTGCTGCAATACCGCGACAAGAGCAGCGATGAGGCCCGTCGTCTGCGCGAAGCCGAAGCCTTGCGTGATTTGTGCGAACGCTACAACACCCGGTTGATCATCAATGATGACGCTGAGCTGGCCGCACGCCTGAATGTCGGCGTGCACCTGGGACAGACCGACGGCCCGCTGACCCCGGCCCGTGCTCTGCTCGGTTCCAAGGCAATCATCGGTTCGACTTGTCATGCGCAACTCGAACTCGCCGAGCAAGCGGCCAAAGAAGGCGCCAGCTACGTCGCCTTCGGCCGCTTCTTCAACTCCAATACCAAACCCGGCGCGCCGACCTGCAGCCTCGACCTGCTCGACCAGGCCCGCCGACAGCTGCACCTGCCGATCTGCGCGATTGGCGGCATCACCCTGGACAATGCCGCCCCGCTGGTGGCTCACGGCGTCGATCTGCTGGCTGTGGTGCATGGCCTGTTTGGCGCCCAGAGCACGGCTGAAGTCACCCGCCGCGCCCGCGCATTCAATGAATTACTAAAAGTCTGAGAGCCCGATCATGTCTCGTTCCGAAACGCTGTTTGCCAATGCCCAGAAACACATTCCCGGTGGCGTGAACTCGCCGGTTCGCGCGTTCAAGAGCGTCGGCGGCACGCCGCTGTTCTTCAAGCACGCCGAAGGTGCCTACGTCACTGACGAAGACGACAAGCGCTATGTGGATTACGTCGGCTCCTGGGGCCCGATGATCCTCGGCCACAGCCACCCGGACGTGCTGGACGCCGTGCGCAAACAGCTTGAGCATGGACTGTCCTACGGCGCCCCGACCGAGATGGAAACGCAGATGGCCGATCTGGTCTGCTCGCTCGTACCGTCGATGGAAATGGTGCGCATGGTCAGCTCCGGCACCGAAGCGACCATGAGCGCCATCCGCCTGGCCCGTGGCTTCACCGGCCGCGACAGCATCATCAAGTTCGAAGGCTGCTACCACGGTCACTCCGACAGCCTGCTGGTCAAGGCCGGGTCCGGCGCACTGACCCAAGGCGTACCGAGCTCGGCCGGCGTACCGGCAGCGTTCGCCAAACACACCCTGACCCTGCCGTTCAACGACATCGATGCCGTTGAGAACATGCTGGCCGAAGTTGGCCAGGACGTGGCCTGCATCATCGTCGAGCCAGTGGCCGGCAACATGAACTGCGTACCGCCTGCTCCGGGCTTCCTCGAAGGCCTGCGGACCCTGTGCGACAAGCACGGCGTAGTGCTGATTTTCGACGAAGTGATGACTGGTTTCCGTGTCGCCCTCGGCGGTGCCCAGGCGTACTACGGCGTGACCCCGGACCTGACCACCTTCGGCAAGATCATCGGCGGTGGCATGCCGGTCGGCTGCTTCGGCGGCAAGCGCGAAATCATGTCGCGCATCGCCCCGCTGGGCCCGGTGTACCAGGCCGGTACGCTGTCGGGTAACCCGCTGGCGATGGCCGCCGGCCTGACCACCCTGCGCCTGATCAGCCGCCCGGGCTTCCACGCCGAGCTGACCGACTACACCACTCGCCTGCTCGACGGCCTGCAACAGCGCGCCGATGCGGCCGGCATTCCGTTCGTGACCACTCAGGCCGGCGGCATGTTCGGTCTGTACTTCAGCGGTGCCGACGACATCGTCACCTTCGATGACGTGATGGCCAGCGACGCCGCCCTGTTCGGCCGCTTCTTCCACCTGATGCTGGAAGGTGGCGTGTACCTGGCACCGAGCGCCTTCGAAGCCGGTTTCACTTCGATCGCTCACGGCGAAACCGAGCTGAAACTGACCCTGGACGCCGCCGAGCGTGCCTTCGCCGCCTTGAAATAACGCTGTAGCGCTGACGTTGGCCATCGCCAGCGTCAGCTTTCACCTACGCGTCCGCGTTTTTTCCTACTCATCTGCCGATAATCCCCCGCAAAGTGGACGATATATTTCCCGCGCAGCAGAAAAACGAGTAAAGACTTTGTAAGGTTGGCCCTGCTTATTTCATAATGCGCGCTTATTGGATCCCCTCGATGGGTCCGCGCGCCCTTCAGAGGTAAGTCGATTCCCATGAACCGCACCGGCCGCACCCTTGCACTGGGCTGCCTGTTGCTTCTTCAGCCCCTGCTCGCGCAAGCACAAGCAGGCGGCAACTCGTTGTTAATCCCAGCGATGGGTCGTTGCACCCTCAATACCCAGCCGCAAGATTTGGAACAGGCACTCGCCGCCTGCCAGAAAGCGTCGGATGAAGGGGATGCGCAAGCGCAGTACGAGTTGGGTGAGTTCTACTACGAAGGCAAAAACGCGCCGCGCGACCTCAATAAAGCCCTGAGCTATTTCGAAAAAGCCTCGCTGCAAGGCCACGCCCAGGCGCAATTCAAACTCGGCACCATGTTCTTCCATGGCGAAGGTGTGCCAGCCAATAACGTTCAGGCGTACATCCTGCTGAAGATGGCGGCGGTCAATGGCGCTGAAGATGCACTGGACACCGCCGACGAAGTCACCGAAAAGATGCCCCGCGAAGAACTGGAGGTGGCTACCCAGGTACTCGGGCAAATCTTCCGTAAATATTTGATGGAATTGCAGAGCGCCGATGGGCGTACGCCCTTTTCGCCACTGCCCTGATTTCCATATCGCTCTGGCTGGCCCCATCGCGAGCAGGCTCGCTCCCACAGTTGACCTGTTGCGCACACAAACGTGTGTCAAAAGGCGATCTATTGTGGGAACGAGCCTGCTCGCGAAGGGGACGACTCAATCTTGAACCTTACTTCTCAGGCATCGGCATCGGGAACGGCATGACATTGCCGACCGCGCCACGGGCTTCGCTGATTTTCGGTGTCCCCAGACGCTCGACTTCGTCGATGCGCACGATCGAATGCATCGGCACAAAACTGCGCACCACGCCTTCGAACTGAGCCTTGAGCTTTTCTTCGCTCGGATCGACGACCACTTGCGTGCGCTCGCCAAAGACGAACTCTTCCACTTCCAGGAAGCCCCACAGATCACTTTGATAGATCTGCTTGGCGTACATTTCGAACACCTGGCCCTGGTTGAGGAAAATCACCTTGTAGATTGGAGCTTCACGTTTGGTCATGGTGGGCGGGTAACACATCGGGGTAAAAATGAGGGCGCAAACTATAGCACAGCCGTCGGACGCGCAACGGTAGGAACCACGGGACATGTTCCCTATAATGTGCGGTTCTTTGAATCACGTGATGACTCTTTCCATGGCCAAGAAGCTTTACATCGAAACCCACGGTTGCCAGATGAACGAGTACGACAGCTCGCGCATGGTCGATCTGCTGGGCGAACATCAGGCCCTGGAAGTCACCGCCCGCGCTGAAGACGCCGACGTGATCCTGCTCAACACCTGCTCGATCCGCGAACGTGCTCAGGACCGGGTCTATTCCCAGCTAGGTCGCTGGCGTGAACTGAAGCTGGCCAACCCGGACATGGTGATCGCCGTCGGCGGTTGCGTAGCCAGCCAGGAAGGCGCGGCCATCCGCGATCGCGCGCCGTACGTCGACGTAGTCTTCGGCCCGCAGACCCTGCACCGTCTGCCGGAAATGATCGACGCCGCACGCATCAGCAAGCTGCCGCAGGTCGACGTCTCGTTCCCGGAAATCGAAAAATTCGACCATTTGCCCGAGCCGCGCATCGATGGTCCGAGCGCCTACGTGTCGGTGATGGAAGGTTGCAGCAAGTACTGCACGTTCTGCGTGGTGCCCTACACCCGTGGCGAAGAGGTCAGCCGACCGTTCGACGACGTGATTGCCGAAATCATTCACCTGGCCGAAAACGGCGTGCGTGAAGTGACTTTGCTGGGCCAGAACGTCAATGGCTATCGCGGCACCACTCACGACGGGCGCCTGGCGGATCTGGCCGAGCTGATCCGCGTGGTCGCTGCGGTCGATGGCATCGACCGCATCCGCTACACCACGTCACATCCGCTGGAGTTCTCCGACAGCCTGATCCAGGCCCACGCCGACGTGCCGGAACTGGTCAAGCACCTGCACCTGCCGGTGCAGTCGGGCTCGGACCGCATCCTCGCCGCGATGAAGCGCAACCACACCGCACTGGAATACAAATCCAAACTGCGCAAGCTGCGCGCCGCCGTGCCGGGAATCTGCATCAGCTCGGACTTCATCGTCGGCTTCCCGGGCGAGACCGAGAAAGACTTCGAGCAAACCATGAAGCTGATTGCCGACGTCGGTTTCGACTTTTCCTATTCGTTCGTCTACAGCCAGCGCCCGGGTACGCCGGCCGCCGACCTGGCCGATGACACACCGGAAGAGCTGAAAAAAGAGCGCCTGAATGCCCTGCAGCATCGGTTGAACCAGCAAGGTTTCGAGATCAGCCGACAAATGGTCGGTTCGACCCAGCGGATCCTGGTGACCGATTACTCGAAAAAAGACCCGGGCGAGCTGCAAGGCCGGACCGAGAATAACCGTATCGTCAACTTCCGCTGCGACAATCCGACCCTGATCGGCCAGTTCGCGGATGTACATATCGATGCTGCGCAGCCGCACTCGCTGCGGGGTTCGCTGATCCAATAACACCGTGCCCCCACTGTAGGAGCGAGCCTGCTCGCGATTGCGATCTGACATTCAGTACAAGTGTCGACTGTCACGCCGCCATCGCGAGCAGGCTCGCTCCTACAGGGGATGGTGTTTGGCGCTGGATTATTTAAGAGCTTTCGCACCCACGCCACTGGCGTTATCCTTGATTTCATCTCAATTGCCCCAGGGCGGCTAAATACGACCTTGAACGCACCCATAGAACCACATCGTTTCATCCTCGAGCCTTTTGAAGCTCGCCGCTTCGCCAATCTGTGCGGGCAATTCGACGAGCATTTGCGCTTGATCGAGCAGCGCCTGACCATCGAGATCCGCAATCGCGGAAACCAGTTCGAACTGATCGGCGAACCCAAACACACCACCTCCGCGGAAAACCTCCTGCGCCGCCTGTACCGGGAAACCAAGGGTACCGAGTTGTCGCCGGACATGGTGCACCTGTTCCTGCAGGAATCAGCCGTCGAACAGCTGGACAATCACTCCCCTGCGGAACCTTCCGTCGCCCTGCGCACCAAGAAAGGCATGATTCGCCCTCGCGGCTTGAATCAGGTGCGCTACGTGAAGGAAATCCTCGGCAACGACATCAACTTCGGCATCGGCCCGGCCGGTACCGGCAAGACCTATCTGGCCGTCGCCTGCGCGGTGGATGCGCTGGAGCGCGAGCAAATCCGCCGCATCCTGCTGGTTCGCCCGGCGGTTGAAGCGGGTGAAAAACTCGGCTTCCTGCCCGGCGACCTGTCGCAAAAAATCGACCCGTATCTGCGCCCGCTCTACGACGCGCTCTACGAAATGCTCGGCTTCGAATACGTCGCCAAGCTGATCGAGCGCCAGGTGATCGAAGTCGCGCCGCTGGCCTACATGCGCGGCCGTACGCTGAACAACAGCTTCATCATTCTCGACGAAAGCCAGAACACCACGGTCGAGCAAATGAAGATGTTCCTGACCCGGATCGGCTTCGGCTCCACGGCCGTCATCACCGGAGACATCACCCAGGTCGACCTGCCACGCGGCACCAAGTCCGGCCTGCATCATGTGATCGAGGTGCTCAAGGACGTGCCAGGGATCAGTTTCACCCACTTCCTGCCCAAGGACGTCGTGCGCCATCCACTGGTGCAACGAATTGTCGAAGCCTACGAGCGCTTCGAAACCAAAGCGGCCGATGATGCAGCCGCCAAGGATAGCCGCCGCGATGCTTGAGCTTGACCTGCAAATCGCCACCGAAGCCCCCGCCCCCAGCGAAGCCGAGTTCCGCCAGTGGTGCGAACTGGCTTTGCGCCAGCGCACCGCCGACTCGGAGATGACCATTCGTCTGGTCGACGAAGCCGAAGGACGCGAGCTGAACCACACCTGGCGGCAAAAGGATTACGCAACTAACGTCTTGTCATTCCCGGCCGATGTGCCGGATGAGTTCCTCGACATCCCGCTGCTGGGCGACCTGGTGATCTGCGTCGCCGTGGTCGAGCGCGAAGCCGCCGAACAAGGCAAGGCTCTGAACGCCCATTGGGCACACCTGGTGATTCACGGCTGCTTGCATCTGCTTGGTTACGACCATATTGATGACGACGAAGCCGAAGAAATGGAAGCACTGGAACGAACGTTGCTTGCAGAGCTGGGTTTTCCCGATCCGTACGCGGACGACGAAACCGATTTATCCCCTACCAAAACAACAAAGGATTCAGAGTAATCGCTATGAGCGAAGATCGATCGAGCAACGGGCAGAAGTCATGGCTGGGTAAGCTCACCCAGGCTTTTGCCCACGAGCCGAAAAACCGCCAGGAGCTGCTGGAGCTGCTGCGCGACGCACACCAGAACAAACTACTGGACAGCGAAGCGCTGGCCATTGTCGAAGGCGCCATCCAGGTCGCTGACTTGCAGGTCCGGGACATCATGGTCCCGCGCTCGCAAATGATCAGCATCAAGGCGAACCAGACACCCCGCGAGTTCCTGCCTGCCGTAGTCGACTCGGCCCACTCCCGCTATCCGGTCATCGGCGAAAGCCACGATGACGTGATGGGCGTGTTGCTGGCCAAGGATTTGCTGCCGCTGATCCTCAAGGAGAACGGCGACAGCTTCAACATCAAGGACCTGCTGCGCCCGGCCACTTTCGTGCCGGAATCCAAGCGCCTTAACGTGCTGCTGCGCGAGTTTCGCGCCAACCACAACCACATGGCCATCGTCATCGACGAGTACGGCGGCGTGGCAGGCCTGGTCACCATCGAAGACGTGCTGGAACAAATCGTCGGCGACATCGAAGACGAACACGATGTCGAAGAAGACAGCTACATCAAGCCGCTGCCCAGCGGTGACTTCCTGATCAAGGCCCTGACACCGATCGAGAACTTCAACGAGTTTTTCGACAGCGAGTTCTCCGACGATGAATTCGACACGGTTGGCGGCCTGGTGATGAGCGCGTTCGGGCATTTGCCAAAACGTAACGAAATCACTGAAATCGGCCCGTACCGCTTCCGCATCCTGAACGCCGACAGCCGTCGGATTCACTTGCTTCGCCTGACGCCCATTGCTCGCTAAGGATTGAAATGCGCTGGACAACCCGCCCCGGCTGGCCCGGTAACCTGCTGGCCGTGGCGGCCGGTGCAATCACCACACTGGCCCTGGCGCCGTTCGATATCTGGCCACTGGCACTGCTCGCCGTCGGCCTGTTCTATGCCGGTCTTCGCGAACTGAACCCACGTCAGGCATTGGGTCGCGGCTGGTGCTTCGGTTTCGGCCTGTTCGGTGCCGGCACCAGCTGGATCTACTACAGCATCCACCACTTCGGTGGCGCTTCGGTATTGCTGGCCGGCTTCCTGATGCTGCTTTTCACGGCGGCGATTGCCTGGTTCTTTGCCTTGCCCGCCTGGATTTGGGCGCGCTGGCTGCGCCGCAATGAGGCGCCGCTGGCCGACGCCCTGGCGTTCGCGGCCCTGTGGGTCGGCCAGGAAGCCTTCCGCGGCTGGTTCCTGACAGGTTTCCCGTGGCTGTACTCCGGTTACAGCCAGCTTGATGGCCCGCTGACCGGGCTCGCCCCCATCGGCGGGATGTGGCTGATTTCCTTTACCCTGGCCCTGACTGCTGCGTTGATCTACAACGGCATGCGCCTGGTTCGCACGGGGCGCAAAGGCTTCATCGCTGCCGGTGTATTGCTGCTGGTCGGTCCGTGGCTGGCCGGCATGGCACTCAAGCATCACGCCTGGACCAGCCCGTCGGGCCCGCCACTGAGCGTCGCCGCCATTCAGGGCAACATCGAACAAAGCATGAAGTGGGATCCGGCGCAGCTCAATGCGCAACTGGCGCTGTACCGCGACATGAGTTTCAGCTCCAAACGCGTCGATCTACTCATCTGGCCGGAAACGGCGGTCCCGGTGCTCAAGGAGTCCGCCGAGGGCTACCTGAACATGATGGGCAACTTCGCGGCCGAACGTAAATCGGCGTTCATTACCGGTGTCCCGGTCCGCATGGAGGTACGCCACGAAAAGCGCTTCTTCAATGGCATCACCGCTACCGGTGAAGGCGACGGCACTTACCTGAAGCAAAAACTGGTGCCCTTTGGTGAATACGTGCCCTTGGAGGACATGCTGCGCGGACTGATCGCCTTCTTCGACTTGCCAATGTCGGACTTCGCTCGTGGCCCGGCTGACCAGCCGCTGTTGCAAGCCAAGGGTTATCAGATCGCGCCGTTCATCTGCTATGAAGTGGTGTATCCGGAGTTCGCCGCCAGCCTTGCCGCCCGCAGCGACCTGCTGCTGACGATCAGCAACGACACCTGGTTCGGCACCTCTATCGGCCCCCTGCAACACCTGCAGATGGCGCAGATGCGTGCGCTGGAAGCCGGCCGCTGGATGATCCGCGCCACCAACAACGGCGTGTCCGGCCTGATCAACCCGTTCGGTCAGATTACCGATCAGATCCCGCAGTTCGAACGCGGCATCCTGTACGGTGAAGTGGTGCCGATGCACAACCTGACGCCGTACCTGGAATGGCGTTCGTGGCCGCTGATCATTGTCTGCGTGCTGTTGTTCGGCTGGGCACTGATCGCCAGCCGGATGGCCAAGACCGTCTGAAATCATTTGCGGCGAGGGAGCTTGCTCCCTTGCCACAGGGTTTAGCGCTCAGCGATAGAAGAGCGAATAACCGATCTGCCCCACCGCCTCGTTCATCAATTGCCCATTCTGCCAGATCGCCTTGAACTCCGGCATCCAGCCACCCAGTGGCCGCGCATTGTCGCCGCCCAGAAACCCTACCGGCGCCGGCACCACCTCAAACCCGACCTTGCGGAAACTCCAGACCGCTCGTGGCATGTGCCAGGCCTGAGTCACGACCACCACACGCTTGATGCCCTGAGGCAGCAATACCTCGGCGCTGAACTGCGCATTCTCCCAGGTCGTGCGGCTGCGCCCTTCCTGCCAGCGCACGCTCACGCCAAAATCGTCACGCAAGGAGTCAGCCATCATCTGCGCCTCGCTGGGCGGCGTGCCGTAGTGCAGGCCACCGCTGGTCAGTACCGGCAGGCCGGAAGCCTTGGCCAGCCGCGCGGCAAAACGCTGGCGCTCCAGGCCGACGCCCGTGGGCTGGTCGGCGCCCCAGGCCACGTCACCGCGCTCGCGCCCCGAGCCGAGGATCACGATCGCATCCGCGCGTTGCCCCAGGCTTGCCCATTCGTCGCGGGCCAGCGGTGGCTCCCGCTCGAGCAGGCCGGCACTCCACTGCACCACCACCGGCAGGCTCATCAACCAGAACCCCCCCAGACCCAGTGCAAAGCACGCACTGGCAAGCTTCGGCCTTGAGCGGCGCAACCACCAGGCAAGCAAAAGCAGTAGCAATAGAATGCCGGGTGGCAAAAGAAGTTGTTTTACGAAATAGCGAAATGGCATCGAGCATCTCCCGGAGATGCCCGAAGCCTAGGTGGGTTGACGCAATGCGACAATCAATACGTAAGGACTATGCTTCAAAAAAGCCTGGAGCATGGCTCTGTACCCTATTTGAACTGCAAAGACCGGACCTTTACCGCGTCTCTGCCGCGAACCTTGTCCTTGAGCCAGATGATCTTGGCCGAACGTGGTGCATCGAGTTGTTTTACCGCCTCTGACAAGCATCCGTGCGTCTCACGCTCACTGCGATCCAGATACGCTTTGACCAGTGCAAACTCTGCGGGGCTCAGGCCGCGCAGTTCAAGTTCCAGAGGGCGTTCGTCGCGCAACCGGCTAGCGGTCCTTGCCGCCTCCAGGGCCAAGGCCAAACGATCGATCAGCCTTTCGTACAGCTCCGGTTTTGTAGCTTTTTGCTGTGACTCAACCATCCCTCACCTCATTGGAAGATAAGACCTACTCCCCAGTTAGAGCTTAGCTTCCATGAACAAACCGGCTGAACGCCGCGACCAACGGCCCTCACAGCGGTTTTTGCCGGTCGTGCGACAGCAATCAGGGTTTCCCTCGGCAGAGCGCCGTCATGTATGCTACGACGCTTCCTGTAACTCCACTTCCAGCTCGGCTGGGCATCGAAAACGCCAATTTGGCGTGATCACCGTCCAGCATTGCATTGAAGAGGATTAGGCCACCCCTATTCAGTTCAAAAGTAGCCATGCACGAACAATATCAGCCCCGTGAAATCGAAGCCGCCGCCCAGTCGTTCTGGGACGAGCAAAAGTCCTTTGAAGTCAGTGAACAGCCAGGCAAGGAGACTTACTACTGCCTGTCGATGTTCCCTTACCCCAGCGGCAAGCTACACATGGGGCACGTGCGCAACTACACCATCGGCGACGTGATCTCCCGCTACCAGCGCATGCAAGGCAAGAACGTTCTGCAACCCATGGGTTGGGACGCCTTCGGCATGCCGGCGGAAAACGCCGCGATGAAGAACAACGTAGCGCCCGCCAAGTGGACCTACGAAAACATTGCCTACATGAAATCCCAGCTGCGCAGCCTTGGCCTGGCGGTGGACTGGTCGCGCGAAGTGACCACCTGCAAGCCGGACTACTACCGCTGGGAACAATGGCTGTTCACCCGCCTGTTCGAAAAAGGCGTGATCTACAAGAAAAGCGGCACCGTGAACTGGGATCCGGTCGACCAGACCGTCCTGGCCAACGAGCAAGTGATCGACGGTCGCGGCTGGCGTTCCGGCGCGCTGATCGAAAAGCGCGAAATCCCGATGTACTACTTCAAGATCACCGCCTACGCGGATGAGCTGCTGGAGAGCCTCGACGAACTGACTGGCTGGCCTGAACAGGTCAAGACCATGCAGCGCAACTGGATCGGCAAGTCCCGCGGCATGGAAGTGCAGTTCCCGTACAACGTCGATTCCATCGGCGAAAGCGGCACCCTGAAAGTCTTCACCACCCGCCCGGACACTTTGATGGGAGCGACTTACGTCGCCGTGGCCGCCGAGCACCACCTGGCCACCCTGGCCGCCCGCAACAATCCCGAGCTGCAGGCGTTCATCGCTGAATGCAAGGGCGGCAGCGTGGCCGAAGCCGACGTCGCCACCCAGGAGAAAAAAGGCCTGCCGACCGGCCTGTTCGTCGAGCACCCGCTGACCGGCGAAAAACTGCCAGTATGGGTCGCCAACTACGTGCTGATGCACTACGGCGACGGCGCGGTAATGGCGGTTCCAGCCCACGACGAGCGCGATTTCGAATTCGCCCACAAGTACAACCTGCCGGTCAAATCGGTAGTGCGCACCAGCTCTGGCGATAGCAACCCGACACCGTGGCAAGACGCCTACGGCGAGCACGGTACGCTGATCAACTCCGGCGAGTTCGATGGCCTCGATTTCGCGGGCGCCTTCGACGCCATCGAAGTCGCGCTGATCAAGAAAGAACTGGGCGCCTCGCGTACCCAGTTCCGCCTGCGCGACTGGGGCATCAGCCGCCAGCGTTACTGGGGTTGCCCGATCCCGATCATCCACTGCAACACTTGCGGTGACGTGCCGGTGCCGGAAGATCAGCTGCCCGTCGTGCTGCCGGAAGACGTCGTACCCGACGGCGCCGGCTCGCCACTGGCGCGCATGCCCGAGTTCTACGAGTGCAGCTGCCCTAAATGCGGCGCACCGGCCAAGCGTGAAACCGACACCATGGACACCTTCGTCGAGTCCTCGTGGTATTACGCCCGTTACGCCTCGCCGCACTATCAAGGTGGCCTGGTCGAAAAATCCGCAGCCGATCACTGGTTGCCGGTGGATCAATACATCGGCGGCATCGAACACGCGATCCTGCACCTGCTCTACGCGCGCTTCTTCCACAAGTTGATGCGCGACGAAGGCCTGGTGAGCTCCAACGAGCCGTTCAAGAACCTGCTGACCCAGGGCATGGTGATCGCCGAGACTTACTATCGTCGCGAAGCCAACGGCGCTTACACCTGGTTCAACCCGGCGGACGTTGAACTCGAACGCGACAGCAAGGCCAAGGTCATCAGCGCCAAGTTGAAAGCCGACGGCCTGCCGGTGGAAATCGGTGGCACCGAGAAGATGGCCAAGTCGAAGAACAACGGCGTTGACCCACAGTCGATGATCGACCAGTTCGGCGCAGACACCTGCCGCCTGTTCATGATGTTCGCCTCGCCACCTGACATGAGCGCGGAATGGTCCGACTCCGGCGTCGAAGGTTCGCACCGTTTCCTCAAACGCGTCTGGCGCCTGGCTCAAGCCCACGTCACCCAAGGCCTGCCGGGCAAACTGGACGTTACCGGTCTGAACGACGAGCAGAAAGCCATTCGCCGCTCGATCCACCAGGCTATCAAGCAGGCCAGCCACGACGTTGGCCAGAACCACAAGTTCAACACCGCCATCGCCCAGGTGATGACGCTGATGAACGTGCTGGAAAAAGCCGCGCAAGGCACCGAACAGGATCGCGCACTGATTCAGGAAGGCCTGGAAAGCGTGACGTTGCTGCTGGCCCCGATCACCCCGCACATCAGCCACGAGCTGTGGCATCGCCTGGGTCACGCCGATCCGGTGATTGATGCCAGCTGGCCGACGCTGGACGAAAGCGCACTGGTGCAGGACAGCCTGCAACTGGTGATTCAGGTCAACGGCAAACTGCGTGGTCACATCGAAATGCCAGCCAGTGCCAGCCGCGAAGAAGTGGAAGCAGCCGCCCGTGCCAACGAGAACGTCCTGCGCTTCGTCGACGGTCTGACCATTCGTAAAGTGATCGTAGTGCCCGGGAAACTGGTCAATATCGTCGCCAGCTAATTGGATCAGGCGCCAGGTGAGCCTGGCGCCGAGTAAAACCTTTCGGGCCGCTTGATCGGCCCACATGGTTTCAAGGGGAGCAACAAGATGATCAAACGCAATCTGCTGGTGATGGGCCTCGCGGTTCTGCTGAGTGCCTGCGGTTTCCAGCTGCGCGGAACCGGTACCGACGAACTGGCGATCAAGGAACTCGACCTGAGCGCCCGTAACGCCTATGGCGAAACCGTGACTCAATTGCGTCAGGTACTGCAGGGCAGCGGCGTCAAGGTCTATAGCGGTGCCCCGTACAAACTGGTGCTGACCAATGAACAGGAAAACCAGCGCATCCTCAGTTACGCCGGCGCCGGTCGTGCAGGCGAGTACCAGGTGACCACCGTGCTGAACTACGACATCCGTGGTCGCGGCGATCTGGCACTGTTGAGCGACAAGCTTGAAGTGCAGAAAATCTACATGCACGACGGCAACAACCTGGTGGGCTCCGACCAGGAAGCTGCAACCGCCAGGGCAGAAGGTCGCCGGGAGCTGGTCCAGCGCATGATGCTGCGCCTGCAACAACTGACCCCGGGCCAACTGGATCAGTTGCAGCAGACTGCCGAAGCCAGGGCCAAGGCTGAAGCCGCGGCACTGGAAGCGGCAAAGAAGGCTGAGGCGGACACCCCGCGCCAGTCGCCAATCGAACTGCCGCAGCAGTAAGACTTACGGGGCGCTCAGGCGCCCCGTTCGCCCTCTCTTATGAAGCTCGCCCCCGCCCAACTCGCCAAACACCTGCAAGGCGCCCTTGCGCCGGTCTATATCATCAGCGGCGATGACCCGTTGTTGTGCCAGGAGGCGGCCGACGCTGTTCGCGCTGCCGCCCGCCAGCAGGGATTCGATGAACGCCAGGTGTTTGCCGCCGACGCCAGTTTCGACTGGGGCACGTTGCTGCAAGCCGGTGCCAGCATGTCGCTGTTCGCCGAAAAGCGCCTGCTGGAACTGCGCCTGCCTTCCGGCAAGCCCGGCGACAAGGGTGCTGCCGCGCTGATCGAGTACTGCTCACGCCCGGCCGACGACACCGTACTGCTGATCAGCCTGCCGAAACTCGATGGCAGCGCACAGAAAACCAAATGGGGCAAAGCGCTGGTCGAAGGACAGCAGACCCAGTTCGTGCAGATCTGGCCGGTCGATGTCGCCCAGTTGCCAAGCTGGATCCGTCAACGCTTGTCCCAGGCCGGGCTTTCCGCCAGCCAGGACGCCGTTGAGTTGATCGCAGCAAGGGTCGAGGGCAACTTGCTGGCCGCCGCCCAGGAAATCGAAAAGCTCAAGCTGATGGCCGAAGGGGGTCAGATCACCGTTGAAACCGTACAGGCTGCGGTGGCCGACAGTGCGCGCTTCGACGTCTTTGGCCTGACCGATGCGGTACTCAATGGTGAAGCAGCCCACGCGTTACGCATGCTCGAAGGGTTACGCGGTGAAGGCGTCGAGCCGCCGGTGATTCTCTGGGCCCTGGCCCGGGAGTTGCGCCTGCTGGCCAATATTTCTCTGCAATACAGCCAGGGTACGCCGCTGGACAAGGCCTTCAGCCAGGCCAAGCCGCCGATCTGGGACAAACGTAAACCGTTGATGAGCAAAGCGCTGCAACGCTACTCGGCACAGCGCTGGGCGCAACTGCTGCTGGAAGCACAACGCATCGACGCGCAGATCAAGGGCCAGGCAGCGGGTTCGCCGTGGATGAGCCTGAGTCGGTTGACGTTGTTGATGGCCGGGCAACGCTTGTCGTTACCGGCGGAGTGAAAAGTCCTACGCAATGTAGGGACTAGACAGCACCCTCACTTGAGCAGATGATTCGCCTCGCAAAATCCACTCATTTGCGAGAAATCATCATGAGCAAAAAGCCATCGAAGCATGGCCCCAACAAGGCCAAATCCATCATCGCCCAGCCATTGTTCCGCAGCCGCCAGGAACGCCCAGCCAAGGGCAAAGGCAGCTACCGCCGCGAAGCCTTCCAGTCTGACAGCTGGGAGGCTTCTTACTTTCTGGCGGCCTGAAAGGCAAGCAACCGCTCAACATGTTAAGGTCTGCAACTGATACGTTTTCCCTGGACTTGTGCATGCCCCTTTGTATTTCCCGTCGTTGGCATCTGCGCCAATTGATTGCTGCCTCCAGCCTTGTTTTGCTAGTCGCCTGCGCGGAAAAACCAACCGCTGCCGACGCACAGCCACTTCAGACGCTCCCTGTCGCCACCGCACCCGCAGTCATTGCGCCTGTTGTTCCGAGCGGCGATAACCTCGATATCCAGCCAACCCAGACCTTCGCCGAATGGCAAGCGGGTTTCCGCAAGGATGCCCTGGCCGCCGGTATCCGCGCTGATCTGTTTGATCGCGCTTTTGCCAATGTCAGCTTCGACCCCAGTGTGATTCGTGCCGATCGCAGCCAACCGGAGTTCGCAAAACCGGTGTGGGAATACCTCGACGGTGCCTTGTCGCCGCTGCGGGTACGCAAAGGCCAGTCACTGATCAACCAGTACGCCGACATCCTGCAAAGCATCGAGCAGCGTTACGGCGTTGATCGTCAGGCGCTGGTGGCCGTGTGGGGCATGGAAAGCAACTTTGGCCAGTTCCAGGGCAACAAGTCGGTGATCAACTCGCTGGCGACCCTGGCCTACGAAGGGCGTCGCCCCGGATTCGCCCACGCGCAATTGATTGCCGCACTGCAAATTCTGCAACAGGGTGATATCGAACCGGAGAAAATGCTTGGTTCCTGGGCTGGCGCCATGGGCCAGACCCAGTTCATCCCGACGACCTACAACACCCATGCCGTGGACTTCGATGGCGATGGGCGCCGCGATATCTGGGGGAGCTCGGCCGATGCCCTGGCCTCGACTGCGCATTATCTGCAAAGCTCAGGCTGGCAGAAAGGCCAGCCGTGGGGTTTCGAGGTGCAGTTGCCAGGCGGGTTCAACTACGTGCTGGCCGACGGCACGATTCGCAAGAGCGTCGCGGAGTGGCGGCAACTGGGGATCACGCTGCCCAACGGTGGCCAGGTCCCGGCCGGTTCCGAACAATTGTCCGCGGCCCTGTTGCTGCCGGCCGGTTACCGTGGCCCGGCGTTCCTGGTATTCGACAACTTCCGGGCGATCCTCAAGTACAACAACTCGTCGTCCTACGCCTTGGGGGTGAGCTTGTTGTCCGAACGCTTCAATGGCGCGGGCCTGATCAGCGGCACGTGGCCAAAAGATGATTTACCGCTGAGCCGTACCGAGCGGATCGAGTTGCAGAACCTGCTGAGTGCCCGGAATTACGACGCGGGTAATGCGGACGGGATTATCGGTGCCAATACCCGCAAGGCGATCCGTAGCGCGCAGCAGTCGTTTGGCTGGCCGGCGGATGGGTATCCGACGCACAAGTTGCTGGAAGGCCTGCGTAACCGCTAAAAAGCTTCGCGGGCAAGCCCGCTCCCACAGGTTCACAGGCGATCACAACATTTGTGTACACCTCAAACTTTGTGGGAGCGGGCTTGCTCCGGGCGGCGTTCTGACGAAGACTGAGTAACAGGCGATAAAAATCTAGCGCCTGACCACCACATCCTGCTCCAACACCAATTCCTTGTTCCCCGCATCCAGCCTGACCAGCGCGCCCATGGGCAATGTCAGGTTCGGATCGCAATGCCCGCTACGCCACCCGGACAACACCGGTATCCGCAACGGCTCGAACGTCTGCTTGAGCAACCGCTCCAGCGCAGGCACCTCCACCCCCGCCACATCCCCCACCAGCACCCCACGCAACTTGCTCAAAGTGCCTGCCAACCGCAGCTGGGTCAGCAATCGATCGATGCGATACAGCGGCTCGTTGATGTCCTCGATAAACAGGATGACACCCTCCGCATCGAACTCGTAAGGCGTACCCATGGTCGCGGCGATCATCGACAGATTGCCCCCCAATAAACGGCCGTGTGCGATGCCTGGCTCGATCGTCGACAACGGATAGGCCACGGGATGCGCCAACACACTGCCGGCCTTCACCTGCCCGCGCAGCATGTTGAAAAACGACGGCTCGGTGGGCTTTTGCTTGTCGCCCAGCAGATCAGCGTTGAGCAACGGGCCATGGAAGGTTACGAAACCTGCATATCGGCTGATTGCCAGATGCAATGCGGTAATGTCGCTGTAGCCAATGAACGGCTTGGCGTTGTCGCGCAGCAGTTCGAAATCGATTCGATCAAGCAGCCTCGGTGTGCCATAACCACCGCGCAGGCAAATGATGGCATCGACCTCGTGGTCGGCGAACGCTGCGTGCAGGTCATTGAGCCGCACCTCGTCACTGCCCGCAAGGTAACCTTCTTTCTCGTATACGCCGGGAAAGATCTTCAGCGAATAGCCGCGGGCGCGCATCCATTGCACGGCTTTATCGGTGTCCAGCGGCGCGGGACCGGCAGGCGCTATTACGCCGATCAGCCCTTGCGACGGCAAAGCCGGAACCGGGGCGTGAGGGCAAAGAGTGTGAGACGGTCGAACGGTCATCCTTGAATCTCCCTGGGTGAAAACTTCACCACACAGTAGTCAGGAACGTGGAGAAACAGAAGTGGGTTCGTTACCCCGCAAGTTGCAGGAAACGGCTGCTGTTGCCGTAGGCAAGGCAAAAAAACGCCCGCAAGACTAAAAGCCGTGCGGGCCCTTTTCATTACTGTCAGCCGGTCAGGACGACATCAGCTCGGCCTTGACCAGCTTCGCTTGCTCGTCGGCATGGTACGAGGAACGAACCAGCGGACCAGACGCGACATTCTTGAAGCCCATTTTGTAACCTTCCTCGGCGAACCAGGCAAAGGTATCCGGGTGCACGAAGCGCTGCACTGGCAAGTGGCTACGCGAAGGTTGCAGGTACTGGCCCAGGGTCAGCATGTCGATGTCGTGCTCGCGCATGCGCTTCATGACTTCGATGACTTCTTCGTCCGTTTCACCCAGACCCAGCATCAAACCGGATTTGGTCGGGATGTGCGGCATCATCTGCTTGAAGCGTTGCAGCAGGGTCAGCGACCACTGGTAGTCCGAACCCGGACGTGCGGCCTTGTACAGGCGTGGCACGGTTTCCAGGTTGTGGTTGAACACATCCGGTGGCTCGGCGGCGGTGATTTCCAGGGCAATGTCCATGCGGCCACGGTAGTCCGGGACCAGGGTCTCCAGCTGCACGTTCGGCGACAGCTTGCGGATTTCGCGGATGCAGTCGGCAAAGTGCTGGGCACCACCGTCACGCAAGTCGTCGCGGTCCACCGAAGTGATCACCACGTACTTCAGACGCAAGTCAGCGATGGCGATAGCCAGGCTTTCCGGTTCGTTGACGTCGAGTGGTTTCGGACGGCCGTGGCCGACGTCGCAGAACGGGCAACGACGGGTGCAGATGTCACCCATGATCATGAAGGTCGCGGTGCCGCCGGAGAAGCACTCGCCCAGGTTCGGGCAGGAAGCTTCTTCGCACACGCTGTGCAACTTGTGTTTGCGCAACAGAGCCTTGATGCGGTCGACTTCCGGCGAAACCGGGATGCGGACACGAATCCAGTCCGGCTTCTTCGGCAGTTCGGTGGTCGGAATGATCTTCACCGGGATGCGTGCAACCTTTTCGGCGCCGCGCAGCTTGACGCCGGCTTCAACCTTGGGACGCGGGGCCGGGCGCTCGGAGACATCGAGCGTCGGGATCATGGTTTGCACTGCATCAGTAGTCATATCAGTCGATTCCGCCCGTCAGGGTCGTCTGCTCAGCATAGTCGAGGTGTTTGACGAGCTGCGCGCGCAGCCGGGCACTTACCTCGGCAAATTCAATCGATCCTGCGTGATCGCTCAGCTGGGTCATTGCCAGCCCGGCGTAGCCGCAGGGATTAATCCGTCGAAACGGTTCCAGGTTCATGTCCACGTTCAAGGCCAGGCCATGAAAGGAACAGCCATGGCGAATCCGCAGACCCAGCGAAGCGATTTTCGCCCCGTCGACGTAGACACCCGGTGCATCGGGCTTGGCCACGGCGGTTACGCCGTAACTGGCCAGCAGCTCGATCAGGCATTGCTCCATCCGGCTGACCAGATCGCGCACGCCAAACCCCAGCCTGCGCACATCCAGCAGCAGATAAGCCACCAGTTGGCCGGGGCCGTGGTAGGTCACCTGACCACCCCGGTCGACCTGCACCACCGGAATATCACCGGGAAGCAGCAGATGCTCGGCCTTGCCGGCCTGGCCCTGGGTGAACACCGCAGGGTGTTCCACCAGCCAGATCTCGTCGGCAACGTCGGTGCCGCGTTCGTTGGTGAAGCGTTGCATGGCATGCCAGACCGGCTCGTAAGCCATCTGGCCGAGCTCGCGAAAGCCCAGCGTGCCGGACATCACAGCACCATGTGCACGAAACCGGTCGCCCGCAGAAAGCTGTTGATGTTGTACAGCTGGTCCTGGTCGGTCGCGACGATGTGCAACTGAATGGTGGTGTATTTGCCGTTGCTGCTTTGACGCTCATCGACACGTTCATCGTTGATCGTCGCGTACTGCTTGACGATTTCGATGATCCTGTCCTTGTTGCCTGCGCCCGTATCGCAAATCACCTTAACCGGATAATCAGTCTGGGGAAATTCGATCTTAGGCGCCTTTACTTCGGTATCGGTCATGGCGTAACGGCCTCGTAAGCGTAAGCCGTGGCGACGGGCATGGCCCCGTGCCGGATCAGCGCGGGGCCATGCAGGTGCACACTATCAGTTGAACAAGCCGTAGAAGAATAGACGGATGCTATCCCACATGCGACGGAAGATACCACCCTCTTCGACGCCATCCAGAGCGATCAGGTCGGCGCTGTGCACCACCTTGTCGTCCAGTTTGACTTCGACTTTACCGATCACGTCGCCCTTGGCGATTGGCGCAACCAGTTGCGGGTTCATGGTCATGCTGGCAGCGAGCTTTTTCAGCTGGCCTTTTGGCAGGGTCATGGTCAGGTCTTCAGCCAGGCCGGCCTTGACTTGATTGGTGGAGCCTTTCCAGACAGGCGCCTGGGCCAGTTCGGCGCCCTTCTGATAGAAGGTCTGGGTTTCGAAGAAGCGGAAACCGTAGGTCAGCAGCTTCTGGGTTTCGGCGGCACGGGCCACTTCGCTGTTGGTGCCGAACACCACGGCGATCAGGCGCATGCCATCACGTACGGCGGAAGACACCATGCAGTAGCCGGCTTCGTCGGTGTGGCCGGTTTTCAGGCCGTCGACGGTCTTGTCGCGCCACAGCAGCAGGTTGCGGTTCGGTTGCTTGATGCCGTTCCAGAAGAACTCTTTCTGCGAGTAGATCGCGTAGTGAGCAGGGTCTTCGTGGATGATCGCGCGGGCCAGGACAGCCATGTCGTGAGCCGACGAATAGTGCTCAGGATTCGGCAGGCCGGTCGGGTTCATGAAGTGGGTGTTGGTCATGCCCAGGTCGGCGACGGTCTTGTTCATCAGGTCGGCGAATGCGTCTTCGCTGCCGGCGATGTGCTCGGAGAGCGCGACGCTGGCGTCGTTGCCCGACTGGATGATGATGCCGTGCAGCAGGTCGCTGACAGTGACCTGCGAGCCGACCTTGATGAACATCCGCGAACCGCCGGTACGCCAGGCGTTTTCGCTGACGGTCACCGGATCGTTTTCGCCGATCTGGCCACGACGGATTTCCAGGGTCGCGATGTACGCGGTCATCAGCTTGGTCAGGCTGGCCGGTGGCAGACGCTGGTCACCATTGTTCTCGACCAGCACGTTGCCGCTGCTGGCATCCATGAGCACGTAGGCCTTGGCGGCCAGTTGTGGTGGCGACGGCATCATCTCGACCGCGAACGCGGCAGGTGAGAGGAGCAGCGGGACTAGCAGGAACAGGCGTTTGGCAAAGGTGGTGATGTTCATCCGTCTCTCGAAATCGCTAATGGAAACTTGCCCGAGGGCAAAAACTAATCAAATAACCTTCTAACGGGTTATCGCGTGTTCAGTCGTTCACTCCAGTCACCCTGTGCCGGGCTTTTGTTCTTCAACGAGCCAACGACCTGGTTCATCCCCCAAAACCGCAGATGAACCGTCAATCAAGTTCTACGTATTACTCCGTGACCACGCTCGGCGAACCGAGATTGGCCAGGCGCACGCTGTTCTGCACCTGCTGGATTTCACCCGGCGATCCGATCGGGCCCAGGCGAACCCGATGCAGGGTCTGCTGATTGCGCACGATCGAGCTGATGAACACCGGAGCGCTCACCATCCCGCTGAGCTTCGATCTCAGGAGTTCTGCAGCGTCCGGGTTGGCGAACGCGCCCACCTGCAGATACTGGCCAGAGGCTGGTACAGAAGCGTTTTTTTTTGCATCAAGCTGCACCGGCACCACCGCGGCGGCGTGTTGCTGCGGCGGCGGTGTCCATTGCTCGACGGTGCCGGCCGAAGCCGTGATCACCGGGGCGCTATTCTGCGCGACTTGCGGCTCGTTGAGCATCAAAGGCGCCGGACGGCCTTTGGCCGCCCAATACGCCTGTGGATCGATGCCCTCGACCTTGACCCGCGCGGTGCCGATCTCGGCATAACCGAGCTTCTTGGCGGCGGCGTAGGACAGGTCGATGATGCGGTCCGAGTAGAACGGCCCACGGTCGTTGACTCGCAGGATCACGCTCTTGTTGTTGTCCAGGTTGGTCACCCGGACATAACTTGGCAATGGCAATGTCTTGTGCGCAGCACTCATGCCGTACAGGTCATACACTTCGCCGTTGGCGGTGTTCTGGCCGTGGAACTTGGTGCCATACCAGGACGCCGTGCCCGAAGCCACGTAGGTCTTGGATTCTTGCAGCGGGAAATAGGTTTTACCCAATACCGAGTACGGGCTGGCCTTGTATGGGCCGGAGTGCAGGGTCGGCGTGGCGTCCGGGATGCGCGAAACATCGACATCCCACCATGGCGCGCCATCCTTGTGGGCGCGGTTGATGTCCAGCCCCGGCGTCGAACGCACGGCGGTGGAGGACTTCTGGGTCGGCGCACGGCTGGTCGAACAACTGGCGACCAGCACTGTCAACGCGGCAAATGCCATCAACTTCAGGGGTTTATTGATAGGCAATGCCCGCATTACTTGACGCCCCGTGCTTGGACCAGCTGTTCAGACAGTTGATGTACGGCCATGGCGTACATCACGCTGCGGTTATAACGCGTGATCGCGTAAAAATTCTTCAGGCCCATCCAGTATTCGGGGCCATTGTCGCCTTCCAGGCGGAAAGCGGTAACCGGCATATCATCGCGCAGCGCATCATGACTTGACCACCCCAGGGCTCGCAACTCCCCGACGGTTTTCGTCGGTTCGATTCCTGCGGTCAAACCTTCGTCGACCTGATCGCCACGGACATCGGCGCGGCTCACTACCGGTTCGCCGGCGACCCAGCCATGACGCTTGAAGTAACTGGCGACACTGCCAATGGCATCGTCCGGGTTGGTCCAGATGTTGATATGGCCATCACCGTCGAAATCCACCGCATAGGCGCGGAAACTGCTCGGCATGAATTGTGGCAATCCCATTGCGCCGGCATAGGAACCCTTGAGCGTCAACGGATCGACCTGCTCTTCGCGGGCCAGCAGCAGGAACTCACGCAATTCCTTGCGGAAAAACTCGGCACGGGGAGGATAGTCGAAACCCAGGGTCGACAAGGCATCGATCACCCGGAAATTTCCGGTATTACGACCGAAAAAGGTTTCAACGCCGATGATCGAGACAATGACCTGGGCCGGCACGCCGTATTCCTGCTCGGCACGGGCCAGCACCGCTTCGTGCTGACGCCAGAAGTCCACACCCCGGGCAATGCGTGCATCGGTGATGAACATCGGGCGATATTCGCTCCACTGCTTGACCCGTTCGGCGGGTTTCGAGATGGCGTCCAGAATCGACTGCTTGCGCTCGGCTTCGCGGAACACGCCCATCAACTGTTCACCGGCGAAACCGTAATCGCGGGTCATTTCACCGACGAATTCGGCCACCTGGGGTGAGCCTTCATAGTCGCCGGCCAACGCTTCCTGCACGGTGCCAAGGATGCTTACCAGGCCGACCCATGGCGCATATCGAGTCGCCCAGCCACGCATTACTTGCATTGAAAATTTCACCTTATTCAAACTTGCGCGATCCACTTGCGATGGGTATGGATCGACATCAAAACCCCAAACGCTGACAGCAGCGTCACCAGCGAAGTTCCTCCGTAGCTAATGAACGGCAACGGCACCCCCACCACCGGCAACAGGCCACTGACCATACCGATGTTGACGAAAACATAAACAAAAAACGTCATGGTCAGGCTGCCCGCGAGCAACTTGCCGAACAATGTCTGCGCCTGGGCAGTAATCACCAGGCCGCGGCCGATCAACAGCAGGTAGATCAGCAACAGCGCACAGATTCCCACCAGACCGAACTCTTCGCCCATTACGGCAATGATGAAGTCGGTATGACTTTCCGGCAGGAAGTCCAGGTGCGACTGGGTGCCCAGCAACCAGCCCTTGCCGAACACACCACCGGAGCCGATGGCGGCCTTGGACTGGATGATGTTCCAGCCCGTGCCGAGCGGATCGCTCTCCGGGTCGAGGAACGTCAGGATTCGCTGCTTCTGGTAGTCGTGCATGATGAAGAACCACATGGCAACCGCCACGGGCACGGCGGCGGCCAGTACGCTGAGGATCCAGCGCCAACGCAAGCCACCCATGAACAGCACGAAAGCGCCGCCGGCCAGAATCAGCAGCGAAGTGCCGAGGTCCGGCTGCCGCACGATCAGAATGAACGGAATGCCGATCAGCATCAGGCTGATGCCGACGTGCTTGAGCTGTGGCGGCAAGGTGCGCTTGGACAGGTACCAGGCAATGGTTGCCGGCATCAGAATCTTCATGAACTCCGAGGGCTGGAAGCGGATGACACCGGGGATGTTGATCCAGCGCGTGGCCCCCATCGCGTTGTGACCCATGACGTCCACCACCACCAGCAACAACACACCGATCACATAGCCGACCGGCACCCAACGCGCCATGAAGCGTGGTTCGAACTGGGCGATGACGATCATCGACACCAGGCCGATGCCGAACGAAGTGGCCTGTTTGGCCAGCAGGTCCCAGCTTTTTCCACTGGCGGAATACAGGACGAACAGGCTGCCGGCGGCAAGCGTCAGCAGCAGGATCAGCAACACGCCGTCGATGTGCATTCGTTGCAACAGTGTTGCACGGCGACGCATCACATCCTCGCTGGAGAGCATGCGATCAAAATTATTCATCACGGGCTGTTGCCTCTGCACTGATAGGGCTGGCGTATTCGGGCTTCAACCGACCGTCCTGATCCAGGAGCCAGGCGTCCATGACCTGGCGCACAACCGGCGCGGCCACACCCGAGCCCGACTCACCGTTCTCGACCATCACCGAGACCACGATTTTCGGATCGTCGGCCGGTGCGAAACCAACGAACAAGGCGTGGTCGCGATGGCGTTCCTGCACCTTGGAGCGGTCGTACTTCTCGCCCTGCTTGATCGCGACCACCTGGGCCGTACCGCTCTTGCCGGCGATCCGGTATTGCGCACCGATCGAGGCCTTGCGCGCCGTACCGCGGGCGCCGTGCATCACCTGTTGCATTCCGTGGTTCACCCGGGTCCAGTCCGCCGGATCGCGCAGGATGATGTTCGGCATCGGGTTAGGATCCACCGGCTTCTCGCCTTCGATGGTCTTGGCCAGGTGTGGACGGTTCCAGACACCCTTGTTGGCCACCAATGCAGTGGCCTGGGCCAGCTGCAACGGCGTCGACTGCATGTAGCCCTGACCGATACCAAGAATCAGTGTCTCCCCCGGGAACCACGCCTGACGACGCGTCGCACGCTTCCATTCCCGGGTCGGCATCAACCCAGGCGATTCTTCGAACATGTCCAGGGAGACTTTCTGGCCGATACCGAACTTGCTCAGGTATGCCGACAGCCGATCGATCCCCAGCTTGTGGGCCAGGTCATAGAAGTAGGTGTCGTTGGAACGCATGATCGCCGTATCGAGGTCGACAAAGCCGTCGCCGGTACGGTTCCAGTTACGGTATTTGTGATCGTAGTTGGGCAACATGTAGTAACCGGGGTCGAACACCCGGGTCGACGCCGTCACTACGCCGGAATCCAGGCCGGCGATCGCCACCGCCGGCTTGATGGTCGAACCTGGCGGGTACAGACCACGCAGCACGCGGTTGAACAGCGGCCGGTCGATGGAGTCGCGCAGCTCGGAATAGGCCTTGAAGCTGATGCCGGTGACGAACAGGTTGGGATCGAAGCTCGGCTGGCTGACCATCGCCAGCACTTCGCCGGTTTTCGGGTCCAGCGCCACTACCGCGCCACGACGACCACCGAGCGCAGCTTCGGCGGCTTCCTGCAATTTGATGTCCAGGCTCAGGACGATGTCCTTGCCGGGAATCGGATCGGTACGCTTGAGTACGCGCAATACGCGGCCCCGGGCGTTGGTCTCGACTTCCTCGTAACCCACCTGGCCGTGCAATTCAGGCTCGTAGAAGCGCTCGATGCCGGTTTTGCCAATTTGATGGGTGCCGCTGTAGCTCACCGGGTCCAGAGACTTCAGCTCTTTCTCGTTGATCCGCCCCATGTAGCCCACCGAATGCGCAAAATGCGCGCCCTGCGGATAGTGGCGGACCAGCTGCGCGACCACTTCCACCCCAGGCAGGCGGAACTGGTTCACGGCGACCCTTGCGATCTGCTCTTCGGTCAATTCGAACATGATCGGCACCGGCTCGAACGGCCGACGTCCCTGACGCATGCGCTTCTCGAAAATCACCCGGTCCTCGGGCGTGAGCTCCAGCACCTGAACGATCACATCGAGCACCTGCTGCCAATCGCCAGAGCGCTCGCGGGTCATGCTCAGACTGAAGCTGGGCCGGTTGTCGGCAATCACTACACCGTTGCGGTCGTAAATCAAACCACGGGGCGGTGGAATCGGCTGCACATGGACGCGGTTGTTTTCCGACAGGGTCGAGTGGTACTCGTACTGGATCACCTGCAGGAAATACAGACGCGCTATCAGCACGCCGATCAGCGTCACGACTGCAATGGCACCGAACACGACGCGGCCACGCACCAGACGGGCGTCTTTTTCGTGGTCCTTGATGCGGATCGGCTGGGACATGAGGGCAGAATTACTTGTGGTAAGGGTGACCGGACAGCACGGTCCAGGCACGGTACAACTGTTCGCCGATCAGAATCCGCACCAGCGGGTGCGGCAAGGTCAGCGGCGACAACGACCAGCGCTGGTCAGCCCGGGCACAGACTTCCGGCGCCAGCCCTTCGGGACCGCCGACCATGAAGTTGACGGTGCGCGAGTCCAGCCGCCAGCGATCGAGCTCGACCGCCAGTTGCTCGGTGCTCCAGGGCTTGCCATGGACTTCGAGTGTGACAATCCGCTCGTTCGGCCCGACCTTTGCCAGCATGGCTTCGCCTTCCTGGCGGATGAAACGGGCCACGTCGGCGTTCTTGCCACGGGTATTGAGCGGTATTTCCACCAGTTCCAGCGCCAGCTCGGACGGAAGACGCTTGGCATATTCATGCCAGCCTTCTTCCACCCACTTGGGCATGCGTGAACCGACGGCGATCAGTCGCAGTCGCACAGCGGTCCCTTATTCCTGGTCTTTGTTGAGCTTGTTGAAGTGCTCGTGACCAACTTCAGGGCTGTGGTGCTTGCCATCGGCCGCACGGCTCTGCTCGGCACCTTTCCACAGGCGCTCCAGGTCGTAGAACTGACGGGCGTTGGAAGTCATCATGTGGACGATCACGTCGTCCATGTCCAGCAGCACCCAGTCGCTGTCGCCCTTGCCTTCTTCACCCAGCGGCTTGATACCCAAGGCTTTGACGGCCTCGCGGACCTTGTCCAGCATCGCGCCGATCTGGCGGTTGGAAGTACCGGTGGCGATGATCATGTAGTCAGTGATGCTCTGCTTGTCGCGAACATCGATGACCAGCACGTCCTGGGCCTTGACGTCTTCCAGGGCGGCTACGGCGATCTTGACCAGCTCGTCGCCTTTAGGTGGCTCGGCAGCGAGGACCTTCTCAGGCAGCGGGGCACTCTTGAACGTGCCTTTGCGCTTAACTTTGTTTACGTCGTTGTTCGTCATATAAAACTCGTTTTGCTCGTATGTTCGGGGCGCTTCAATACACGTTGTTGCCACGTGCCTTGAGGCACTCCTATTCAGTTCGACGCACGGTAGAGTCCGTGCGCATCGATGTAGGCCAGGACCGCGTCGGGCACCAGGAAACGTACCGACTTACCGCTGGCCAGCAGTTGACGGATCTGGGTGGCGGATACCGCGAGCGGTGTCTGCCAGACGAATGCAATCTGTCCGCTCGGCCCTTTGAGGGCCAGCGGGTCGCTCACCGAGCGCGCTGCCAGCAGGTTGCGCAAGGCATCCGGCGGTTCGCTGTCGGCATCCGGGCGTTGCAACACCAGGATATGGCAATGCTGGAGCAACTCTTCCCAGCGGTGCCAAGTGGGCAGGCCGCAAAAAGCGTCCCAGCCCAAAAGCAGAAAAACCTGGTCGGATACGGCCAGTTCGGCACGCATCAGTTCCAGGGTATCAATGGTGTAGGACGGTTTGTCCCGCTGCAATTCGCGGGCGTCCACCACCAACGGCGCCACACCGGCCACCGCGCACTCGACCATCGCCAGACGGTCTTTCGCCGACACCTGCGGCTTGTCCCGATGGGGCGGCCTGGCACTGGGTGTCAGACGCAGTTCATCGAGCGCCAGGGTTTCGGCGACTTCCAGCGCACCGCGCAAATGGCCGATGTGCACCGGGTCGAACGTTCCGCCCAGCACACCAATGCGGCGAGGGGCTGGCTCGCTGGCGGTGACCGGGGCTGACGGGTCGAAGTCGCCCAAGTCAGACCGGCTCCTGTCCACGCAACTGCCCGTCGCCGACCACGATGTACTTCTCGCAGGTCAATCCTTCGAGGCCCACCGGGCCGCGGGCGTGCAGCTTATCAGTAGAAATGCCGATCTCGGCACCCAATCCGTATTCGAAGCCATCGGCGAAGCATGTCGGGGTATTGATCATCACCGACGAGGAGTCGACTTCAGCCACGAAACGCCGGGTGTCGCCCTGGTGTTCGCTGACAATCGAATCGGTGTGATGGGACCCGTAATGGTTGATGTGCTCGATGGCCTGGCTCAGTCCGTCGACTACACGGATCGACAGAATCGGCGCCAGGTATTCGGTACTCCAGTCTTCTTCAGTCGCGGTCACGGCATCGATGATTGCCAGGGTGCGCTCGCAACCGCGCAGTTCGACGCCTTTTTCGCGGAACTGTGCCGCCATCGCCGGCAGGAATTCCCTGGCAACGACTTGATCGACCAGCAGCGTTTCCATGGCACCACAGATGCCATAACGGTAAGTCTTGGCGTTGAACGCGATGCGCTGAGCCTTGGCCAGATCGGCGTGTTCACTCACATAAACGTGGCAGATGCCGTCCAGGTGCTTGATCACCGGTACGCGGGCATCACGGCTGACGCGTTCGATCAGGCCACGGCCGCCGCGCGGCACTATGACGTCGACGTACTCGGGCATGGTGATCAGCGCGCCAACGGCAGCGCGATCCGTGGTTTCGACCACTTGCACCACCGCAGCCGGCAGATCGGCCTCGGCCAGGCCACGCTGAATGCAGACGGCGATGGCTCGATTGGAATGAATGGCCTCGGAACCGCCACGCAGGATGGTTGCGTTGCCGGACTTCAGGCACAGACTGGCCGCATCGATGGTTACGTTCGGCCGCGACTCGTAGATGATTCCGATCACGCCCAGCGGCACGCGCATCTTGCCGACCTGAATTCCGGACGGGCGGAAGCTCATGTCACGGATCGCGCCGACAGGGTCCGGCAGGGCTGCCACCTGACGCAGGCCGACGATCATGCCGTCGATACGTGCCGGGGTCAGCGCCAGGCGCTCAAGCAGGGCCGGCTCCAGACCATTGGCGCGACCGGCGGCCAAATCCAGCTCATTGGCCGCCGTCAGCTCGGCGCGGGCTGCGTCCAGCGCATTGGCGGCGGCCTGCAGGGCGCGGTTTTTCTGCGCGGTGCTGGCACGGCCGATCACGCGGGAAGCTTCGCGGGCAGCGCGACCCAGGCGGGTCATGTAGTCAAGAACGGACTCAGTCATGGTCTGGCGTGGTCTTTGATTAGGTCTTGGTAAAGAGTAAAGCGGCAGATTATAGCTGTCGCGTCCCGGGACTAACAGCGGTGACGGGCGGATGGTCGAAATGGAGGGGCATTTGCCGATGTTCAGCCGGGATTAAGCTGCAAATTGTTATCATCACGACTCATTCAGCCCTGACAAACACCGGTCATCATGTCCAATCTGACTGTTCGAGCGCCCGCCATGAGCCTGCCTGCAGGCCTCCCGGACGCGTTTTTCGACCGTGACGCCCAGATTCTGGCCCGGGAGTTACTGGGCAAGGTCATTCGCCATCGAGTTGGTGATCTGTGGCTCAGCGCCCGGATTATCGAGACCGAAGCCTATTACTGCGCGGAGAAGGGCAGCCACGCGTCCCTCGGCTACACAGAAAAGCGTAAGGCTTTGTTTCTGGATGGCGGCCACATCTATATGTATTACGCCCGGGGCGGCGATTCCCTGAACTTCAGTGCACAGGGCCCGGGAAACGCGGTACTGATCAAGTCCGCCTACCCGTGGGTCGATCAATTGAGCGGGCCGGCCAGCCTGGCGCAGATGCTGTTGAACAATCCCGATGCCAAGGGCCACCCTCGCCCGTCACAAAAACTCTGTGCCGGGCAAACCCTGCTGTGCAAGGCGCTGGGCCTGAAAGTGCCAGTATGGGACGCCAAACGCTTCGATCATGACGTGCTGCTGGTGGAGCACGTCGGCCAGACGCCCGCCCACATCATCCAGACTACACGCCTGGGCATCCCCCACGGGCGTGATGAGCACCTGATGTACCGCTTCGTCGATGCGGCTTACGCGCCGTACTGCACGCGGAACCCGCTGCGACGGGGGCAGATTGAAGGTCGCGATTATTTTGTGCTGACTTGAAAATGAATTGATCCATTGTGGGAGCGAGCCTGCTCGCGAAGGGGTCATGACTGGCGAGATTGATTACGCCTGACACGCTGCCATCGCGAGCAGGCTCGCTCCCACATTGATCGGTGGTGTGTTGAAGATTTTGTGGTTGTCCCCAGGGACCAATTGAACATTCAATGGAGTGGTTTTTATGGGCCAATGGCTCGATAGCCTGACCGGTTGGTTGACGGTCAACCCGCAATGGCTGGCGGCGGCAATATTTCTGGTGGCTTTTGTGGAATGCCTGGCGATAGCCGGGCTGATCGTCCCCGGCACGGTTTTACTGTTCACCGTTGCGGTGCTGGCCGGCAGTGGTGCGCTGACGCTGAGTGAAACACTGCTGCTGGGCTTCCTGGCCGGCGTGCTTGGCGATGTGGTCTCGTACTTCCTGGGGCGTCATTTCCACCAGAATATCCGGCGCCTGCCCGGCTTGCGCCATCACCCGGAATGGATCGCCGGGGCCGAGGCCTACTTCCAGCGCTACGGCATCGCCAGCCTGCTGGTCGGGCGTTTTATCGGACCGCTGCGGCCAATGCTGCCCATGGTCGCCGGCATGTGCGACATGCCCTTCCCACGTTTCTTCGCCGTCAGTCTGCTGGCCGGCGCGGGTTGGTCGGTGGCTTATCTGCTGCCAGGCTGGGCCACCGGCGCGGCGATTCGCTTGCCGCTGCCTGAAGGTTTCTGGACTCAGGCCGGGATCGTTGTCGGCAGCATTGCGGTCATGGTGGGGTTGAGCGCCACCAGCAGCCTGCGCCAGCATCGCCGGGCTACAGCGATAATCGCCGGCATGAGCTTTCTGATTCTGTCAGGGCTGTTCATCGGTTACCCGTATCTGAGCGCTCTCGATCAAGGATTGATGGCCCTGGTGCAGGAGCATCGCAGCCCGATGCTCGATGAGGTGGCGGTGGTATTCACCCTCATTGGCGAATTCCGCAACATGCTGCTGTTCAGTGCATTGTTGGTGGCACTGCTGCTGATTACCCGGCAATGGCGACAGGCAGCTTTCGCTTGCAGCACCCTCCTCTGCACGGCATTGGCCAACACGGTAACCAAACAGTTTTTCGCCCGCGCCCGCCCGGAAGTATTGAGCGACCCATTGACCAGCTACAGCATGCCCAGCGGCCACGCCTCAGGCGCGTTCGCCCTGTTTCTGACCCTCGCCGTACTGGCCGGTCGCGGGCAACCACCGCGCATGCGCCTGACCTGGTTGCTGGTGGCCAGCTTGCCGGCCATGGCGATTGCCCTTTCCCGGGTGTACCTCGGGGCGCACTGGCCAACCGATGTCATGGCCGGCGCGATGTTGGCGGCATGTGTCTGTGCGGCCAGCCTGTGGCTGATCCAGCTCAAAGAACCGCTGAACGCCTTGCCCTCCAAGGCCTGGTGGCTGGTGTTGCCGGCGCTGGCGGCATTGTTCGGCTTCTTCGTGCTGCGGCATTTGCCGCATACGATGTTACGGTATGCCTATTAGAAATATTTCCCTCAAAAAAACCCCAACTCAACGGTTGGGGTTCCTGTTACTCAAGCTCAGTTAGGACTCCACTGACGCTTACGCTTTTCCATAATCAGCGCATCGGCAAACTCGCCGGCTAATTGAGCGTTGGCTGCAAAGGTCTGGCCGTTATCGACAAGTTTAAGCATGAACTCTGCTGCCGCAGTGTCCCAGACAGACCATTCATGTTTATAGATAGCCATGGCATTAATCCCTTTAGACATTGAAATGCCCCACCTCATGTGGGTGGCCACAAACTAATCGTCGTCCAGGTACTCAGCAATGCTGGCAACTTCACTCAATGATTGCCAAATACTGCTCAGGCAAACAACTCACCCTGCAACTCATCCAGCAGCGCCTGAATCGCATCCAGTCGCTGCTGCGGATCGTCAAGTTGCAGCAAGTCGATCTTGTCCAACTCGGCAAAAGGCAACAGGTACGCCAACTGATTGGCCAGTGACTGTTGCCCGGTCGCTTCAGTTCCCATGTTCAAGGCTTCGACCATCGGGTGTTCCGCCAAGGCCTTGAGCAATGCCACCAGGTCGGCGTCCTCATCCTGCAGTGGTTGTTCCGGTTCGTCTTCCAGCCACTCGACCTCGGCAACGGTCAACTGATCGCGCTGGACCTCCGCTTTCAATACATGGAAACGTCGCCCGCCCTGAACCCGAATCCCCAGCAGGCCGTTGTCCTGTTGTTTGAAATCGGTGATCAGCGCTTCGCAACCCACCAGCGCGTAGCCGGCCGGGGCGATCCCGACTTCTTCACCCTCGAGGATGCACACCACGCCGAAACCACCGCCCTGCTTCATGCAGCGGCCGATCATGTCCAGATAGCGCGCTTCGAAGATCTGCAAGTCGAGGATGCAACCTGGGAACAGCACTGTGTTCAACGGAAAAAGCGGCAGACTCATAGACATTTCCTTACACCACCATCGACACCGCCAGCGGCAGCAACACCGCCGTGGCCACGCCCATCAAACTCATCGCCAGCGCCGCGAAGGCACCACACTCTTCACTTTCCTGCATCGCCACTGCCGTGCCGACCGCGTGCGCCGTCATGCCCAATGCCATGCCCCTGGCTTCCGGGCTGTGCACGCCCAGCCGGGTCAACAGGGCCGGACCGAAAATCGCCCCGATCACACCCGTAATCAAGACGAACACCGCTGCCAGCGCCGCGACCCCACCAATCTGCTCAGCCACCAACATGGCAATTGGCGAAGTCACCGATTTCGGCGCCATGGTCATCAGGATCATGTGCTCGGCACCAAACGACCAGCCCAGCAACACGCCCATCCCCGTGGCCACCACCCCGCCTATCACCAGCGTAGTAAATATCGGCCAGAACAACTGCCGAATCCGTCGCAGGTTGAGATAAAGCGGCACCGCCAGCGCGACAGTGGCCGGACCGAGCAGGATGCTCAGTATCTCTGTGCTCTTGCGGTATTCGGCGTAGGTCAGGCCGCAACCCACCAGCACGCCGATCACCAACAACATGGAGACCAGCACCGGCTGCAAAAAGATCCAGCGGGTTTTCTCGAACACGCCCAGTACAAGCTGATAGGCGCCGAGGGTAATACCTATGCCGAACAACGGATGGTGAATCACCGACGTCCAGGCGCCGTGCCAGTCGAAGATCATTGGCTGTCCTCGGAGATGGCGTGACGCTTGACCATGCGCTGCATCAGCACTCCGGCGAACGCCATGGAAAGTAGCAGCGACAACACCAGCGCACCGACGATGGCCCAGAAGTCCGCCGCGATGTCAGCGGCATAGACCATCACGCCCACGGCTGGCGGCACCAGCAACAGCGGCAGGTAGCGCAACAGGCTGCTGGCCGCCAGGTTCAATGGCTCGCCGACCTGTCCGCGACAGATGAGGTACACCAGCAACAGTAGCAACCCCACAATCGGCCCCGGCAGCACCGGCAAAAACAAATGATTGATCGCAGTGCCGAGCAATTGGAACAGCACCAGCCATGTCAGGCCCCGTAACAACATCAAAGATCTCCCGCAAAATCCATCACCCGCATTGGCCCGGCATTATAAGCATGCCCGCGCTATGGGCCGGCATTCGCCAAAAGCATGGTCAGTTGACCTGAGCGTTTGGCCATGTTGATCTAAAGTAGTAAGCCGGGAAGTGAAATCCCCGCAAGTCAAAACTATAAAACCGATGAACCCAAGGAGAGTCTCAATGCCCTATGTTCCAGTTGCAGAGCTCAAAGATTATGTCGGCAAGGAACTCGGACGTTCCGAATGGCTCACCATCGATCAGGAACGCATCAACCTGTTCGCCGAAGCCACGGGGGACTATCAGTTCATCCACGTCGATCCGGTCAAGGCCGCGCAAACGCCATTTGGCAGCACCATCGCTCACGGTTTCCTGTCGTTGTCGCTGATCCCGAAACTGATGGAAGACATCCTCGTCATGCCCGAAGGCTTGAAGATGGTGGTCAACTACGGCCTCGACAGCGTGCGTTTCATTCAGCCGGTCAAGGTCAACTCGAAAGTGCGGCTCAAGGTCGACCTGACCGAAGTCATCGAGAAAAAACCCGGCCAGTGGCTGCTCAAGGCCACCACTACCCTGGAAATCGAAGGTTCGGACAAACCGGCGTATATCGCCGAACCCCTGTCCCTGTGCTTCGTATAAACCTTCCCGGATGCGAAGCAGCTCACGCTGTTTCGCGCCCTCAAGCGGTACCTCACCCTATATAAGGACACATAGCTGCGGCATACTCCCTCGCCTAATTGCCCGGAATCCGCTATGCGCCCACTTGCACTCCTTGCCTTGACCCTGATGCTCACCGCTTGCGGCGACGGCGAATCGCCATTGCCCCCCGACGCCCGCCTGCCGGACGGCGGACGCTATCGCGGCGACCTGGTCAATGGCTTGCTGCAAGGCAAGGGGCGTATCGACTACCCGAACGGCAGCTGGTACGCGGGCGAATTCGACAAAGGCCAGTGGCAGGGCCAGGGCGAATGGCATGGCAGCAATGGCGAAGTCTATCGCGGGCATTTCAATCAGGGGCTGTTCGAAGGTCAGGGGGCACTGACCACCAACGGCAACAGTTACACCGGCGGTTTCAAGGCAGGCCGGCGTGACGGCGAAGGCACACTCAAAGAAAACGGCATGAGCTATCGCGGAGAGTTCAAGGCCGATCAATACTCCGGCCTGGGTCGCCTCGAACTCGAGGACGGCAGCTCCTACCAGGGCCAGTTCGCCCATGGCAAACCCAATGGCGAAGGCCAGCGTGGCGACGGCAACGGCAATCAGTTCACCGGGCACTTCGTCGACGGCCAACTTGAAGGCAACGGGACGTTCAACAGCGCCGATGGCGACATCTATGTCGGCAGCTTCAAGAACAATCAACTGCACGGCAAAGGCCGCTACGAAAACGCCGACGGCGATGTCTGGCTGGGCCAGTTCAAGGAAGGTTCACTGAACGGCAAGGGCGAGTTGATCGGCGCTGACGGCAGCCACTACATCGGCCAGTTCAACGACTGGCGCTTTTCCGGCCAGGGCCGACTGAACCTGTCCGACGGCAGCTTCTACACCGGCCAGTTCGACAACGACAGTTACCAGGGGCGCGGCACATTGGTGCTGACCGACGGCACCGTGCTCAGCGGCACCTGGATCAACGGCCAGCGCGTGCGCGACGCCGAGGGCAAATTGCTGCCCGACACTCTGGAGCTCGGCCTGTTGGCGCAGGGGCGCTTGCTCGACTCGGCGCTGACCAACATTCCGCCCTCGACCCCGGCGGTGGAGCTGTATTCGTTGACCCTGGGCGGTGATGGCAAGCAAAGCGTTTTTCTGCGCGAATCCGACTACGTCGCCAATATGCTCACCACCCGTTTCGGTGCCTTTGGCCAGATCCGCCTGGTGAACCATCGTGACCACCTCGCCGACCGCCCGATGGCTACCCGGGAAAACCTGCGCCGCGCCGCCCTGACGCTGGCCGAACGCAGTGGTCCGGAAGACCTGATTTTCATCTACCTGACCAGCCATGGCACCAGCGAACACGAACTCGTGCTGGACCAGCCGCGCATGGAGCTGGCCGACCTGCCAGCCGACGAATTGGCTGCTGTTCTCGCCCCGTTGAAAAACCGCGACAAGATCATCGTGATTTCGTCCTGCTACTCCGGCGGTTTCATCCCCGCCCTCAAGGATGAACGGACCCTGATCATGACGGCTTCACGAGCCGACCGGGTGTCCTTCGGCTGCTCGGAGGAAGCCAATTTCACCTACTTCGGCGATGCACTCTTCGCCCAGGCCCTGAACCAGACGGATGATCTGGAACAAGCCTTCAAACTGGCCAGGACCACTGTCGCCGAGCGTGAGCTGGCAGACGGCTTCGAAGCATCCGAACCGCAGATCTGGGCACCGAAAACCGTCCTCTCGCATTGGCAACTGCTGCGTAAACAGCAGGCGCGAAAAGCCCTGCAAAGTGCATCAATGGAAAGCAAGGATGCAAACAGCAACTAAGCTGAACAGTATCAAGGGAGAAACACTATGTACTTGACGCCTCAGCATGTGCTGCTCGCCGGAGCCACCGGTTTGACGGGTGAACATCTGCTTGATCGCCTGCTTAACGAGCCAACGATCACCCGGGTATTGGCCCCCTCACGCCGGCCACTGGCCAAGCATCCGCACCTGGAAAATCCGGTCGGCGACCCTGCGGCGTTCCTGCCACAACTGAACGGGCGGGTCGATATCGCCTATTGCTGCCTGGGCACCACGATCAAGCAGGCCGGTTCGGAACAGGCATTTCGTGCAGTGGACCTGGACATGGTGGTGGCATTCGCCAAACGTGCCCGGGAAATGGGCGCACGGCATTTGATCGTGGTCAGTGCTTTGGGAGCCGACCGGAGGTCCTCGGTTTTCTACAACCGGGTCAAAGGCGAGATGGAGCACGCATTGCGTGCGCAGGACTGGCCGCAGCTGACTATTTGCCGCCCTTCGCTGTTGCTGGGCGAACGCACCGAACCGCGACTGGGCGAGAAAGTCGCCGGCCCGCTGTCTCGGCTGATCCCTGGCAAATACCATGGTATCGAGGCCTGCCAACTGGCTCGCGCGATGTGGCGTCTGGCGCTGGAAGAGCAGGACGGGGTCAGGATTGTCGAGTCGGATGAGCTGAGGAAGTTGGGCAAGTAATTTTAGGGTGCCTGAGCGGACCTCCTCGCGGGCAAGCCCGCTCCCACAGGATTTTGTGTCGTACACAAATTTTGTAATCGCTGAAAAACCTGTGGGAGCGAGCTTGCTCGCGAATCGCTTTACTACAATCCACCCGTCGCCTGAAAACTCACGCCAATCACCGTCAACAACGACAGCGGCAACAGCAGCGTGTCGAGCAACGCACTCGCTGGCAGGTCGACACCGGGATAGCTCGGCGCTTCGGCACCGAAGCGGTCCTTGGCGCAGCATCCGCCGTTCATCGCGTACACATCCAGGCGAGTGCCCGAATACACCACCGGTGCCCCCGGCTTGGCCGCATCGAGCGTGCGCGCCGTGGCGCACCCGGCCAGTTGCAGCGCCAGCACCATCACCAGCAGCTTATTCATCGCTGGTCAGATGATGCTCGCCCCAACGCGGCAACATGTCCTGAGGAATATTCAGCAGGTTGAGGATCCGTGCCACGACGAAATCGATCAGGTCGTCGATGGTTTGCGGCTGATGATAGAAGCCCGGTGATGCCGGCAGGATTGTCACGCCCATGTTCGACAACTTGAGCATGTGCTCCAGGTGAATGCTCGAATACGGCGCCTCGCGAGGTACAAGAATCAGCTGCCGACGCTCTTTCAGCGTCACGTCGGCGGCACGCTCGATCAGGTTGTTGCAGGCACCTGTAGCGATGGCCGACAAAGTACCCGTCGAACACGGCACCACCACCATCGCCGCTGGCGCACCGGAACCCGAGGCCACCGGCGACATCCAGTCTTCCTTGCCGTACACCCGAATCTGCCCGGCGGCCGCGCCGGTGTATTCGGTGAGGAACGCCTGCATCATCTGCGGCTTGGACGGCAGCGTGACATCAGTTTCGGTGGCCATCACCAACTGCGCGGCCTTGGAAATCAGGAAGTGCACTTCACGATCGTCCCGCACCAGGCAGTCGAGCAGGCGCAAACCGTACTGGGCACCTGAAGCGCCGGTCATTGCCAGGGTGATGCGGTCCGGGCCGTTGCTCATTTCAGCGCCTCGGCCAGTTTGCCGTGCAGGCCGCCGAAGCCGCCGTTGCTCATGATCACCACGTGAGTGCCGGGTTGGGCCTGGCTCTTCACGCGCTCGATGATGCCTTCAAGGGAATCGCTGACAATCGACGGCACAGTGCACAGCGCCGCAGTGCCTGCCAGATCCCAGCCGAGGTTGGCGGGTGCGTACCAGATCACCTGATCGGCATCGACCACGCTTTCCGGCAATCCGTCACGGTGCGCACCGAGCTTCATGGAGTTGGAACGGGGTTCGATGATCGCAATCAACGGTGCATCGCCGATGCGTTTGCGTAACCCATCCAGCGTAGTGGCGATGGCGGTCGGGTGGTGAGCGAAGTCGTCATAAATGGTGATGCCACGGACTTCCGCGACTTTTTCCATCCGGCGCTTAACGCTTTTGAAGGCGCTCAACGCGGCAATGCCCATGGACGGCACGACGCCGACGTGGCGTGCGGCAGCCAGGGTCGCGAGGGCGTTGGCGACGTTGTGCTGGCCAGTCATGTCCCACTCGACCACACCCTGGGCGACGCCTTCGAACATCACTTCGAACTTCGAGCCGTCTTCACTGAGCAGCTTGACCTGCCACTGACCGCCGGCTCCCGTGGTTTGCACCGGGGTCCAGCAACCCATTTCAATAACGCGCTGTAACGCCGGCTCGGTGGTCGGATGAATCACCAGGCCTTCACTCGGGATGGTCCGCACCAAGTGATGGAACTGCCGCTCAATGGCCGGCAGGTCCGGGAAGATGTCCGCGTGATCGAATTCGAGGTTGTTCAGGATGGCCGTGCGCGGACGGTAATGTACGAACTTGGAGCGCTTGTCGAAGAACGCACTGTCGTACTCGTCGGCTTCGATGACGAAGAACGGTGTGTCACCCAGACGTGCCGACACCGAGAAGTTTTGCGGCACGCCACCGATCAGGAAGCCGGGGGCCATGCCTGCGTGTTCCAACACCCACGCCAGCATGCTGCTGGTGGTGGTCTTGCCGTGCGTACCGGCAACGGCCAGCACCCAGCGACCTTGCAGCACGTGATCCGCCAGCCATTGCGGGCCGGAGACGTAAGGCAGGCCTTTGTTCAGCACATACTCCACCGCCGGATTGCCCCGGGACATGGCGTTGCCGATCACCACCAGATCAGGTGCCGGATCGAGTTGCGCCGGGTCGTAGCCTTGGGTCAACTCAATGCCCTGGGCTTGCAGTTGAGTACTCATCGGCGGATAGACGTTGGCATCGGAGCCGGTCACGTGATGGCCCAGCTCTTTGGCCAGAACCGCCATTGACCCCATGAAAGTGCCGCAGATACCAAGAATATGAATGTGCATAGTCGACCTCGTAAAACATGGCCGCAGGTTAGCTTAGGGAGGGGAAATTCGCACCTTGTGTTTCGCCCTCACCGACGCCATCGCGGGCAAGCCCGCTCCCACAGGTACGATGCAATCCCTGTGGGAGCGGGCTTGCCCGCGATTGGGCGCGACGCGGTTTACCGTGAGATCCCGTGCTTGCGCAGCTTGCGATAAAGGGTATTTCGACTGACGCCCAGTTGCTCCGCTGTATGCGTCATATGCCAGCGCGTCTGTTCCAGCGCACCGAGTAACGCAAGCCGTTCGGCATCTTCCAGCGGATGCTCCGACGGCTCTTCAACGGCCTGCACTACCACCGGCCGCGCCTGGCGAATCATGACCGGCAAATCTTCCAGACCAATCCGTCCGCCATCGCATAACGCCGCCAACGTACGCAGCACATTGCGCAACTGCCGCACGTTGCCCGGCCAGGCGAACCCCAACAAGGCCTCTCGTGCCGGGCCATCGATCAACACGGTTTCCGTGCCGGCCTCTTCGGACAGCAAAAAGTCGAGCAGCTGCGACTTGTCACTGCGATCGCGCAATGCTGGCAGCGCCACCTCCAGCCCGTTGAGGCGGTAATACAAATCCTCGCGAAAGCTGCCGTCCTGCACGCGATCCAGCAAATTGCGGTGGGTGGCGCTGATGATCCGCACGTTAACCGCTTCCGGTTCGCCACCAATCGGCACCACTTGCCGGTCTTCCAGCACCCGCAGCAAGCGTGTTTGCAAAGCCAGCGGCATGTCACCGATTTCGTCGAGGAACAACGTCCCGCCGTCGGCCTGTTGCAACTTGCCGCGCATGCCTTCCTTGCGGGCGCCGGTGAAGCTGCCGCCGCGGTAACCGAACAGCTCGCTTTCGATCAGGCTTTCGGGAATGGCCGCGCAATTGAGGGCGACAAAGGCTTTTTCCGCCCGCTGGCTGGCGTGGTGCACCGCTTTGGCAAAGGCCTCCTTGCCGGACCCGGTTTCGCCGTTGATCAGCAGCGGTACGTCGCGCTCGTAGACGCGCAAGGCCTTGCGGAAGTCCGCCTGCAACGTCGCATCACCCAGGCAAATGCCCGCCAGGCGCGGTACTTGTGCAACCGTGGCAGCGGGCACCATCGGAGTCGGCAGCGGCCGCCGCACCTCACCACGCAATACCGCGAACAGCTTGCGGCCATCACGGGTACGCAATGGCCAACTGGCCGCGGCATTGATACTCGCCCTGCCCAGCAACTCATCGAGCGAGCAATCGAAAAACGCCTCCACCGGTTTGCCCAGCAAACCGCCGCGAATGTGTCCAAGCAGGTTCAGCGCACTCTGGTTGACCGCGCAAATGCGCCCTTCTCCATCGAACGCCAACAACCCTTCGCTGAACAAACCGACGGACTCGGCCTGCAAATGAAAACGCAGCAACCATTGATTGTCAAAGCAGCGCAGGAAGTAACAGCTCTCGATCATCTTCGCCGACAGATTGACCAGAGCCATGGTGTGGAACTGACTTTGCCGCGACACGTCGCGCCGCGCCGACGACACGTCGAGCACTGCCAGCAATTCGCCATGAGGATCGAAGACCGGACTCGCCGAGCAGGTCAGGCCGGTGTGGCGGCCACGAAAGTGTTCGTCCTGATGAATGGTCAGCGACTGACGCTCCACCAGGCACGTGCCAATGCCGTTGGTGCCTTCACAGGCCTCACTCCAGTCGGCACCGAGCCAGAGTCCGGCACGCTCGAAAATCTGTCGTTCGGCGGGCGCAGTGACACAATTGAGGATCACGCCGCGGGCGTCGGTCAGCAGTACTGCATGACCGGCACCGGAAAGTTGCTGGTGCAGGCTGGTCATTTCATTGCCAGCGATGTGCAGCACCTGCTGCAAGCGCTCGCGGCTTTCCAGGACACGGCCATGTTCCAGCACCGTGGGCGCGATGCTCAGCGCCGGATCGAGATGATAGTCCTCGAGGCAGCGCAGCCAGGAACGGGCGATGGAAGGATCGCTGCCGGGGCCGTGCAGATGGGCCTTGCCCTGGGTCACGGTCAATACTTGCTGGGCATGGCGACTCAAGTGGTTGTCGTGCATTTCTTATTATTCTCCCCGGGGCTCGGCGTCCCGTGCATGAGGTGATGCCGAGCATCCTCCAGCCGGGCCTGCATTGCAATGCCTGCAAGACGACCCGGTCACAGGCTGTGCCAGAAGCGGTACAAAGTGTCACGCAGGCTGTACCGAAAGCGTCACAGGCGCGCTCCGTCCGTCCGACAAAAATCGCGCAAGGTCTTGATTTACCTGAGATGCAGCGCACTGGCCCGGCCCTTGCTCTACGCTTAAAGCAAGCGCACATGCGCGTCTTCCTTATAAGCACAAGAACCAAGGAGAAACCATCATGCGTTACGCTCACCCCGGTACTGAAGGCGCTATCGTTTCGTTCAAAGCCAAATACGGCAACTACATCGGCGGCGAGTTCGTCGCGCCTGTCAAAGGTCAGTACTTCACCAATACCTCGCCCGTGAATGGCCAACCGATTGCCGAATTCCCGCGTTCCACGGCCGAAGACATCGACAAGGCCCTGGATGCTGCCCACGCCGCCGCCGATGCCTGGGGCGCCACCTCCGCCCAGGCGCGCTCGCTGGTGCTGCTGAAAATCGCCGACCGCATCGAACAGAATCTGGAAACCCTGGCGATCACCGAATCCTGGGACAACGGCAAAGCCGTGCGCGAAACCCTCAACGCCGACATCCCGCTGGCCGCCGACCACTTCCGCTACTTCGCCGGTTGCCTGCGCGCCCAGGAAGGCAGCGCTGCCGAAATCGACGGCAACACCGTGGCCTATCACATCCATGAACCGCTGGGCGTGGTCGGGCAGATCATCCCGTGGAACTTCCCGATCCTGATGGCCGCCTGGAAACTCGCCCCGGCGCTCGCTGCCGGTAACTGCGTGGTACTCAAGCCTGCCGAACAGACCCCGCTGGGCATTACCGTGCTGGTCGAGCTGATCGGCGACCTGCTGCCACCGGGCGTGCTGAACATCGTGCAAGGTTTCGGCAAAGAAGCCGGCGAAGCCCTGGCCACCAGCAAACGCATCGCCAAGATTGCCTTCACCGGCTCGACGCCGGTCGGCTCGCACATCATGAAATGCGCCGCCGAAAACATCATTCCATCGACCGTGGAACTGGGCGGCAAGTCGCCGAACATCTTCTTCGAAGACATCATGAAGGCCGAGCCGTCCTTCATCGAGAAAGCCGCCGAAGGCCTGGTGCTGGCATTCTTCAACCAGGGCGAAGTCTGCACCTGTCCTTCCCGTGCACTGGTGCAAGAGTCGATCTACGACGAATTCATGCAGGTAGTGATGAAAAAGGTCCTGCAAATCAAACGTGGCGACCCGCTGGATACCGACACCATGGTCGGCGCCCAGGCGTCCGAGCAGCAATTCGACAAGATCCTTTCGTACCTGGAAATCGCCAAGGGCGAAGGTGCCGAACTGCTGACCGGCGGCAAGGTGGAAAAACTCGAGGGCAACCTGGCAAGCGGGTACTACATCCAGCCGACGCTGCTCAAGGGCACCAACAAGATGCGCGTGTTCCAGGAAGAAATCTTCGGCCCGGTGGTGAGCATCACCACCTTCAAGGACGAAGCCGAAGCCCTGGCCATCGCCAACGACACCGAGTTCGGCCTGGGTGCCGGCCTCTGGACCCGCGACATCAACCGCGCCTACCGCATGGGCCGCGCCATCAAGGCCGGCCGTGTGTGGACCAACTGCTACCACCTGTACCCGGCGCACGCCGCGTTCGGCGGCTACAAGAAGTCCGGCGTCGGCCGTGAAACCCACAAGATGATGCTCGACCACTATCAGCAGACCAAAAACCTGCTGGTGAGCTACGACATCAATCCGCTGGGCTTCTTCTAAAAAACCGGGGGCGATGCAGGTATTCCTGTGTCGCCCTTCAAGCCGCCATCGCGAGCAGGCTCGCTCCCACAGTGGATCCTGGTCAGTTCCCGATGTTTAGCCCACAAGAGATCCCTGTGGGAGCGAGCCTGCTCGCGATGGCACCCTCAATGACACGACACCCAAGACCTGGCCGCTCTGGCACGGGCCTTGCGTACCCGTCATTCCGCGTTTAACCCAAACCGTCACACCCGAAAGTCCAAAAGATCGAACAAAAAAAATAGAGAGGACTTATGACTACTTCTTCCACACAGCTCAAACCCACACTCGGCACCCTGCATTTATGGGGCATTGCCGTCGGCCTGGTGATTTCCGGCGAGTACTTCGGCTGGAGTTACGGCTGGGGCACCGCAGGCACGCTGGGTTTTCTCGTCACCGCGTTGATGGTGGCGACGATGTACACCTGTTTTATCTTCAGCTTCACCGAGCTGACGACGGCGATTCCCCATGCTGGCGGACCATTTGCCTATAGTCGCCGGGCCTTTGGTGAGAAAGGCGGGTTGATCGCCGGCATCGCCACCCTGATTGAATTCGTCTTTGCACCACCGGCCATCGCCATGGCCATCGGCGCCTACCTCAACGTGCAATACCCGGAACTGGACCCGAAGGTCGCCGCCGTTGGCGCCTATTTCGTGTTCATGGGCCTGAACATCCTCGGCGTCAGCATCGCGGCCACCTTCGAACTGGTGGTCACCGTGCTGGCCGTCGCCGAGCTGCTGGTGTTCATGGGCGTGGTCGCGCCGGGCTTCAGTTTCAGCAACTTTGTGCTCAATGGCTGGTCCGGTGCCAACGAGTTCACGATGGGCTCGATTCCTGGCATTTTCGCTGCCATCCCCTTCGCAATCTGGTTCTTTCTCGCTATCGAAGGGGCAGCCATGGCTGCCGAAGAAGCCAAGGACCCGAAACGCACAATCCCCAAGGCCTACGTCAGCGGCATTCTGACGCTGGTGTTCCTGGCCATCGGCGTAATGGTGATGGCAGGCGGTGTCGGCGACTGGCGCCAACTGTCGAACATCAACGATCCGCTGCCCCAGGCGATGAAAGCCGTGGTCGGCAACAATTCGAGCTGGATGCACATGCTGGTGTGGATCGGCCTGTTCGGCCTGGTGGCGAGTTTCCACGGGATCATCCTCGGCTACTCGCGGCAGTTTTTCGCCTTGGCCCGTGCCGGTTATCTGCCTGCCGGCCTGGCAAAACTGTCGCGCTTCCAGACACCGCACCGGGCGATCCTGGCTGGCGGCGTGATCGGCATTGCGGCGATCTACAGCGATGGCCTGGTCAATCTGCAAGGCATGACCCTGACGGCGGCGATGATCACCATGTCGGTATTCGGTGCCATCGTGATGTACATCATCAGTATGCTGAGCCTGTTCAAGCTGCGTAAAACCGAACCGAACCTGGAACGCACCTTCCGCGCCCCGGGTTATCCGATCGTGCCAGGGATCGCGCTGTTTCTGGCGGTGGTGTGCCTGGTGGCGATGGCGTGGTTCAACACCTTGATCGGTCTGATTTTCCTTGGCTTCATGGCTGCCGGCTACCTGTACTTCCAGCTGACCGCCAAGCAACGCTCCGAGGCACCGGCAGACGCTATGCTCGAGGGTATCTGAATGCACCGGCACCGGGATTTTTGCCGGTGCCTGCCTTATCAAGGTGCACACAATTCCCCTGTAGGAGCGAGCCTGCTCGCGATGACGGAGTGTCAGGCGACTCATGTGCGTAAGACACACCGCTTTCGCGAGCAGGCTCGCCCCCACAGGAAAAGCAAATTGCAATAATTACTGGAGAACTCCGCCCCATGGCCGCATTCGCCCATACCGTCGGCGCCCAGACTTACCGCTTCGACAGCCTCAAAGAGGTGATGGCCAAGGCCAGCCCGGCACGCTCCGGAGATTTCCTGGCCGGCGTCGCAGCCCTTAATGATGGCGAGCGTGTCGCGGCACAGATGACGCTGGCCGACACCCCGCTAAGCCACTTCCTGCAGGAAGCGCTGATCCCTTACGAATCCGATGAAGTCACCCGCCTGATCATCGACACCCACGACAAACAAGCCTTCGCCGTCGTCAGTCACCTCACCGTCGGCGGCTTTCGCGACTGGCTGCTCAGTGATGCCGCCGACGAACAGGTCCTGCGCGCCCTCGCCCCCGGCCTGACGCCGGAAATGGTCGCCGCGGTATCGAAGATCATGCGTGTGCAGGATCTGGTGCTGGTGGCGCAAAAAATCCGTGTGGTCACGCAGTTTCGCGGCACCCTGGGCCTGCGCGGTCGACTGTCCACACGCCTGCAACCGAACCACCCCACCGACGAACCAGCCGGCATCGCCGCAAGCATTCTCGACGGCCTGCTGCACGGCAATGGCGATGCAATGATCGGCATCAACCCCGCCACCGACAGCATCGCCTCGATTTGCGCCATGCTGGAGATGCTCGACGCGATCATCCAGCGCTATGAGATTCCGACCCAGGCTTGCGTACTGACCCATGTCACCACGTCGATCGAAGCGGTCAATCGCGGTGTCCCGTTGGACCTGGTGTTCCAGTCGATCGCCGGCACCGAAGCGGCCAACGCCAGTTTCGGTATTAACCTGAGTGTATTGAAGGAGGGCTATGACGCCGGTTTAAGCCTGAATCGCGGCACGCTGGGCCAGAACCTGATGTACTTCGAAACCGGCCAGGGCAGCGCCTTGTCGGCCAACGCCCACCATGGCGTCGATCAACAAACCTGCGAAACCCGCGCCTACGCCGTAGCTCGCCATTTCAAGCCGTTTCTGGTCAACACGGTCGTCGGCTTCATCGGCCCGGAATACCTGTACAACGGCAAACAGATCATCCGCGCCGGCCTGGAAGACCACTTCTGCGGCAAATTGCTTGGTGTGCCCATGGGTTGCGACATCTGCTACACCAACCATGCCGAAGCTGACCAGGACGACATGGACACCCTGCTGACCCTGCTGGGCGTCGCCGGGATCAACTTCATCATGGGGATTCCTGGCTCCGACGACATCATGCTCAACTACCAGACCACCTCGTTTCACGACGCGCTCTATGCCCGGCAGACCCTGGGGCTCAAGCCTGCGCCGGAGTTTGAGCAATGGCTGGCGAAAATGGGCATCTTCACCCAGGCGGACGGCCGGGTTCTGTTTGGCAGCAGCCTGCCGCCAGCCTTCCGCCAGGCCCTGGCGCAACTGGGATGAGTAATGACATGGACAAACTACCCTTCGATCCCCACAACCCATGGCTGGAACTGCGGCGCCTGACGCCGGCGCGAATTGCCCTGGGCCGAACCGGCACCAGCATTCCCACCCGCGCCCAGCTGGACTTCCAATACGCCCACGCCCAGGCGCGGGATGCGGTGCATTTACCATTTGACCATGGGGGACTGCGCTCGCAATTGGCCGAACGCGGGCATGAAAGCGTTTTACTGCATAGCGCGGCCATCGATCGCAACAGTTACCTGCAACGCCCCGATCTGGGCCGACAGTTGAGTGCCGAGTCGGTGCAGATGTTACGCAATTACGCCTCAGCGAACCCGGGAGGGGTCGATCTGGTCATCGTGGTCGCCGATGGTTTGTCCGCTTTGGCCGTTCATCGTCATACCCTGCCCTTCCTGGCACGCCTCGAAGAACAGATTGCAGCTGAAGGCTGGACTGTAGCGCCGGTGATATTGGTGGAACAGGGGCGCGTGGCAGTCGCTGACGAAATCGGTGAGTTGCTCGGCGCAAAAATGACCGTGATCCTCATTGGCGAACGCCCTGGCCTCAGCTCCCCGGACAGCCTGGGTTTATATTTCACCTACAATCCCAAGGTCGGCCTTACCGATGCCTACCGTAATTGCATCTCCAATGTGCGGCTCGAAGGCCTGAGCTACGGCATGGCGGCACACCGTTTGCTGTATTTGATGCGCGAAGCCTGCCGGCGGCAGTTGTCAGGGGTCAATCTGAAGGACGAAGCACAGGTTCAGACACTGGAGTCGGACGCGGGAGCCGACATGAAAGGGAATTTCCTGCTTGGCCCGCCGAATGCCTGACCGCATCTGCATTGCACATTCGTACCAGTTTCAGGCAGGATCGTGACGCGGCCGCCAAGGGTTTCCCATCGCCGTCAGAGACGCAAGACAGCCACTTGAAGACGAGACCTACCATGCGGATTATTCAAGCGACCCTCGAACACCTGGACCTGCTGACCCCGTTGTTCGTCAAATATCGCGAGTTTTATGGCTCCCTGCCGTATCCGGACTCGTCCCGGGCGTTCCTCGAAAAACGCCTGCGTCGCAAGGAATCGGTGATCTACCTGGCGCTGTCCGATGACGACAGCAACAAACTGATGGGTTTCTGTCAGCTGTACCCGAGTTTCTCCTCGCTTTCGCTCAAACGTGTGTGGATCCTCAACGATATATATGTCACCGAGGACGCCCGCCGCCAGTTGGTGGCCGACAACCTGATCCGCACCGCAAAAAAAATGGCCAAGGAAACCAATGCCGTGCGCATGCGTGTTTCCACCAGCAGCAACAACGAAGTCGCGCGTAAAACCTACGAATCCATCGGATTCAAGGAAGACACCGAATTCAAGAACTATGTGCTGCCGATCAGCGACGAACTCTGAATCATCTGCACCTGTGGGAGCGAGCAGGCTCGCTCCCACAACGCCTGGTATCAAGCCATCGGTCTTGCCATGACATTCCCCGCTACAATCTCGACGCGATTTTCACCTCTTGCCTCGTATAATCCCGATCTTCCCGGCTTGTAAGAAAAACTACCCTTATACGTAGTCTTACGCGAAGTCATCCGCACAGGCCTGCTGAGTCGGGCCGTTACCACAGGTGCTTTACATGGATTTCAACCCGATCGATATTGTCCTGCATCTCGACGTCTACCTCGACATGCTCGTAACCAACTACGGGGCATGGATCTACGCCATCCTGTTCATGGTGATCTTCTGTGAAACCGGCCTGGTGGTCATGCCTTTCCTGCCGGGTGACTCCCTGCTGTTCATCGCTGGTGCCGTGGCGGCCGGTGGCGGCATGGACCCGGTACTGCTCGGCGGCCTGCTGATGCTGGCGGCGATCCTGGGCGACAGCACCAACTACATCATCGGACGAACGGCGGGTGAAAAACTGTTCAGTAATCCGAATTCGAAGATCTTCCGCCGCGACTATCTGCAACAAACCCACGACTTCTATGACAAGCATGGCGGCAAGACCGTGACCTTGGCGCGCTTCCTGCCCATCATCCGTACCTTTGCACCGTTCGTCGCCGGCGTGGGGAAAATGCCCTATCCGCGTTTCTTCGCCTTCAGCGTCTTTGGCACTGTCCTGTGGGTCGGCGGCCTGGTAACGCTCGGTTACTTCTTCGGCAATGTGCCGTTCATCAAGAAGAACCTGTCGCTGCTGGTAGTCGGCATCATCCTGCTCTCGCTGGTACCAATGATCATTGGCGTGGTGCGCAACCGCCTTGCAGGTTCGAGTTCCAAGGCCGAATCGCGCTGACACCATGTGGTCATTGAGCGCCTGGCGTCGCCGGCGCACCCTGGCAAAGCACCCGATTGCCGATGACATGTGGCATCGGGTGCGCCAGCACCTGAGCTTTCTCGATGGCATCAGCGTCGCCGAAGACCAATGGCTGCGCGAAGCCTGCGTGCTGTTCCTCGAAGACAAGCACCTCACCGCCCTGCCCGGCGTCGAACTGCATCAGGAGCAACGCTTGCTGCTCGCAGCCCAGGCGCAATTGCCATTGCTGCACCTCGGCGACCTGAACTGGTATCAGGGCTTCCACGAAATCATTCTCTACCCCGACGACTTCCTCAGCCCGCAGCGCCATCGCGATGCCAGCGGCGTCGAGCACGAATGGGACGCTGAGCACAGCGGTGAAGCCTGGCAGCAAGGCCCGATCATCCTCGCCTGGCCGGGCGTGATGGCCAGTGGCGGCTGGGAAGGCTACAACCTGGTGATCCACGAACTGGCGCACAAACTCGACATGCTTAACGGCGTCGCCAACGGCCTGCCGCCGTTGCATCCCGACATGCGGGTCAGTGACTGGGCCAACGTCATGCAAGAGGCCTACGACGACCTAGACCAGCAACTGGAACGCAATCCCGATGCCGAAACGGCCATCGACCCGTATGCCGCCGAAAACCCCGCCGAGTTCTTCGCCGTCACCAGCGAATACTTCTTCAGCGCCCCGGACTTGCTGCACGAGGTTTATCCACAGGTGTACCAGCAACTGAAGCTGTTCTATCGCCAGGACCCGCTGGCGAGGTTGAAGCAACTAAAGGCGCATGACCCTGTCTATCAGGCACACCAGTAAGCGCCATACGACTTCTGGTACATGGCGTCGATCCAGGAATATGCCTATAATCGCCGCCACTTTTTGGCCAATCCGGCCAAGTATTTCTGGTCAACTAACGGGGGCAACGCCCAATGAGCTACAGCAAGATTCCGGCTGGCAAAGACCTGCCGAACGACATCTACGTCGCGATCGAGATTCCGGCCAACCACGCGCCGATCAAATACGAAATCGACAAAGACAGCGATTGCCTGTTCGTTGACCGTTTCATGGCCACCCCAATGTTCTATCCGGCCAACTACGGTTACATCCCGAACACCCTGGCTGACGACGGTGACCCCCTCGACGTGCTGGTTGTAACCCCTTACCCGGTTGCTCCAGGTTCGGTGATCCGCGCTCGTCCGGTCGGCATCCTGAACATGACCGACGACGGCGGCGGCGATGCCAAAGTCATCGCAGTCCCACACGACAAGCTGTCCCAGCTGTACGTCGACGTCAAGGAATACACCGACCTGCCAGCGCTGCTGATCCAGCAGATCGAGCACTTCTTCGCGAACTACAAAGATCTCGAAAAAGGCAAATGGGTGAAAATCGAAGGCTGGGACGGTGCAGACGCCGCCCGCGCCGCGATCACCAAGTCGGTTGCTGCCTATAAAGGCTAAGAGCAGCCGCGAGCTTCAAGCTCCAGGCTTCAAGAAAAACCCCGGGTGATCCGGGGTTTTTTGTGGGCGATTGACAGGCATGTCAAACGGTCCGTTTAACCGGGGCAGCTCTCGGTTTTTGCATGTTTAAAATTCCCCAAGAGCGTCTTACATCCGGTCGTAAATTTCCCGCGAAATTTGAACGAGGCGTTTATTCAAACCCTTACCAGCCGCCAGTAGACTCGTGTTTATGAAAAAGAACACTAGCGGCCCACGCTTTAAAGCGCTCCTCGAAGCAGCGAACATCACGACCACCGGATTTGCCGATTTTCTGGATACGGCTCCGCAAAATGTACATAACTGGTACACCCGTGGCGTGCCCGCCCACTGCATGGAAGAAGTCGCCCGAAAACTCTCCGTCAGCAGCGACTGGCTGAAAACCGGCGAAGGCTTGAAAGACGCCCAACACCTGCGCCTGCTCGACGAATCCGGCAACACCTTCGATGCCCAGACCATCCGCGGTGTCTACACGGTCATCGAGCCTGACGACGTCGAACTGCCGTTCTATACAGAAGCTTTTACCGCCCCGGGCTCCAACAAAACCCACGTCATAGAAAACCCCAAGCAATCGATCCGCCTGCCCCGCAGCCACCTTGATTCCCTGGAGATCAACCACGCCGACGCCATCTGCGCCGTCATGAGCGGTAACAGCATGGGCGAGAAAATTGAAGACGGTTCGACCCTGGCGATCGACCGTGGCCTGACCCAGATCATCGATGGCGAGATCTACGCCATCGAGCATGACGGCATGCTACGCATCAAGTACCTGCACCGATTACCGGGCAACTCCCTGCGACTGCGCAGCCACAACCGCGCCGAATACCCGGATGAAATCTTCAGGGCCGCACAAATCGAAGAGCAGAACATCAGGGTGCTGGGTTGGGTATTCTGGTGGTCGACCCTGAACAAACGGCGGCCGGCGGTACCGTTTCTTTAAGCACTCCAGAGCGCTCATCGGCCACCCACCCGAGTGGCCGAGCGGCTCTGCCTCGCACTTCCCGCTGGGAATTTATCTCAAACCTGCGTATGCTGCGCCCCACATTTGCGCATCGACCCACCTTGTGGCTCAGATGCACTGACCTGGCAGATGACTTTCTCACCAGGTCCCACAGCCGGACGCAAGATCCGGGTGTACGTTTTGAAGGCTGGCGCGGTTTACCAAAAATGATCCAAGCCAGTCCCCGAGAAGCCGGCCACAAGCCGGCTTTTTAATGCCTCCAAGAAAGTGAACTGCTCAGCAGTTGTATTTGTCGCAGCACTGCCGCGACAAATAAAACGAATAGTGCCAGCACCGCGCGCATCGACATCAGGAACGTTTCCATCTTCTCGCTTGGCGTTCCTTCCTCGCTAATCACCTTTACCTGCGGGGTGGTCAGTGCTTGCGTTGCGTCTTCCTGCCCCTTCTCATCACGGCTGCATCCGTCACCGAAGTAATTCACATACAGCAGATACTGCCCCTTGATCGGCGCGGTCATGGTGAACATTTCCGGACCCGGGCCATCGGGCGTGACAATGTGCAGGTCGAGTTCGGCCTTCGGAGCTGCGGACTTCAATACTGCTGGAGCCGGCACCAAACGCGCAGGGCCGGGCAAAACGCCCTTGCTCGTCGGTATAATGATTCAGCGGCTTGCCAATGGCCTTGCGCCCAATCCTCGGCGCATCACAGATGTGGACGCTGCGTTTCGTCTGAAAGACCCGTGACTACCGGGTCGTATAGGGCTGGATGGTGAGCCGAATAATCCTAGGCGCCAGGCCCGCTCATTTGCCCATAAACCCCCTATCTGCTAGTGTCGCGCCGGTTTAACGTCAACCGGAAATCGCCGCCATGGCCCGCAAAAAAGCTGCACTGGATTTCGAACAGTCCCTCGCCGACCTGCAAACGCTGGTAGAGCGTCTGGAGAATGGCGAATTGTCGCTGGAGGACTCGCTGGCCGCTTTCGAGCAAGGCATTGGCCTGACCCGCGATTGCCAGGCGGCGCTGGCCCAGGCCGAGCAAAAGGTTCAGGTGCTGCTCGAGCGTGATGGCGAGTTGGCCGAGGAACCCTTCGACGCGGATCAACCAGAATGATTGCAGCGTACTCGGCCACCAGCCAGGCCCGCGTCAACGCAGCGCTGGAAACCCTGTTCACCGCACCCGGCCCCGAGCTGGCGCGGCTGTACGAAGCCATGCGCTACAGCGTGATGAATGGCGGCAAACGCGTGCGGCCACTGCTGGCCTACGCCGCGTGCGAAGCGTTGGGCGGCAAGGCCGAGCAAGCCAACGGTGCGGCCTGTGCAGTGGAACTGATCCACGCTTATTCGCTGGTGCATGACGATTTGCCGGCGATGGACGATGACGATCTGCGCCGCGGTCAGCCAACCACCCACAAGAAATTCGATGAAGCCTGCGCGATCCTCGCCGGCGACGGCTTGCAGAGCCTGGCCTTCAGCGCCCTGCTCGACCCATGCCTGAGCACGTCGGATGCCGAAATCCGCCTGCAAATGGTCAGCGCCCTGGCTCTGGCGGCAGGCCCGGCGGGCATGGTCGGCGGTCAGGCCATCGACCTCGGCTCGGTCGGTCTGAAGCTTGATCAGAAGGCCCTCGAGTACATGCACCGGCACAAGACCGGCGCGTTGATCGAGGTCAGCGTCAAACTCGGCGCCCTGGCCAGCGGTCGTGCCGAGAAAGACGAACTCAAGTCCCTGCAGGCTTATGCACAGGCCATCGGTCTGGCCTTCCAGGTGCAGGACGACATTCTCGACGTCGAAAGCGATACCGAAACCCTCGGCAAGCGCCAGGGCGCCGACATTGCCCGGGACAAACCGACCTACCCGGCCCTGCTCGGCCTCGACGCCGCCAAGGCCTATGCCCTGGAGCTGCGCGACCAGGCCCTGCACGCGCTGCGACCGTTTGACGCAGCGGCCGAGCCGTTGCGTGATCTGGCCCGGTATATCGTCGATCGCCGCAGCTGACGGCGAATTCGCCAAAAAAAACCAACGCGTGGGCAGGGGACGATGCATCAGGTAAACTGCCGCATCTTTTATACCTATAACGATTCGCCTGATGCCCACGACGTTTCATGAGATTCCCCGCAAGCGCCCGACCACGCCCCTGCTCGACCGCGCGAACACGCCGGACGGCCTGCGCCGGTTAGGCGAAGCCGAGCTGGAAACCCTGGCCGATGAGTTGCGCCTGGAATTGCTCTACACGGTCGGTCAGACCGGTGGGCATTTCGGTGCAGGCCTGGGCGTCATCGAGCTGACCATCGCGCTGCATTACGTCTTCGACACCCCGGACGACCGGCTGGTGTGGGACGTGGGTCATCAGGCTTATCCGCACAAGATCCTTACCGGTCGCCGTGAGCGCATGGCCACCCTGCGCCAGAAGGATGGCGTCGCGGCGTTCCCGCGCCGCTCCGAGAGCGAGTACGACACCTTTGGCGTCGGCCACTCCAGCACGTCGATCAGTGCCGCGCTGGGCATGGCGATTGCCGCCCGCCTGCAAAACAGTGATCGCAAGGCCATCGCGGTGATCGGCGACGGTGCATTGACCGCAGGCATGGCGTTCGAGGCGCTGAACCATGCGCCGGAAGTGGACGCCAACATGCTGGTGATCCTCAACGACAACGACATGTCGATCTCGCGCAACGTCGGTGGCCTGTCGAACTATCTGGCGAAGATCCTTTCCAGCCGCACCTACGCGAGCATGCGCGAAGGCAGCAAGAAAGTGCTGTCGCGCCTGCCCGGTGCCTGGGAAATCGCCCGGCGCACCGAGGAATATGCCAAGGGCATGCTGGTTCCCGGCACCCTGTTCGAAGAGCTGGGCTGGAACTACATCGGCCCGATCGATGGCCACGACCTGCCGACCCTGATCGCCACCCTGCGCAACATGCGCGATCTGAAAGGTCCGCAGTTCCTGCACATCGTCACCAAGAAAGGCAAGGGTTTCGCCCCGGCGGAAGTCGACCCGATCGGTTATCACGCCATCACCAAACTCGAACCGCTGGACGCCCCGGCTGCTGCGCCGAAAAAAGCCAGTGGGCCGAAATACTCCGGCGTGTTCGGCGAATGGTTGTGCGACATGGCCGCGGCCGATCCGCGTCTGGTCGGGATTACCCCGGCGATGAAGGAAGGCTCGGACCTGGTCGCGTTCAGCGAACGCTTCCCGCTGCGTTACTTCGACGTGGCCATTGCCGAGCAGCACGCCGTCACCCTCGCGGCCGGCATGGCCTGCGAAGGCGCCAAACCCGTGGTAGCGATTTATTCGACTTTCCTGCAGCGCGGCTACGACCAGTTGGTACATGACGTCGCCGTGCAAAACCTCGACGTACTGTTCGCCATCGACCGCGCAGGCCTGGTGGGCGAAGACGGTCCGACCCACGCCGGCAGTTTCGATCTTTCGTACCTGCGCTGCATCCCCGGCATGCTGGTGATGACCCCGAGCGATGAAAACGAGCTGCGCAAAATGCTCACCACCGGTCACCTGTATGAAGGCCCGGCGGCCGTGCGTTATCCACGCGGTAGTGGCCCGAACGCGACCATCGAGAAAGACCTCGAACCGATCGAGATCGGCAAGGGCGTAGTCCGCCGCCAGGGCAGCAAAGTCGCCCTGCTGGTGTTCGGCGTGCAACTGGCCGAGGCGCTGAAAGTCGCCGAGACGCTGGATGCCACCGTGGTCGACATGCGTTTCGTCAAACCGCTGGATGAAGCGCTGGTTCGCGAAATCGCCGACAGTCATGAGCTACTGGTCACTGTCGAGGAAAACGCGATCATGGGCGGCGCCGGTGGCGCGGTCAGTGAATTCCTCGCCCGAGAAAACATCCTCAAGTCGGTGCTGCACCTGGGCTTGCCGGACATTTACGTCGAACACGCCAAGCCTGCGCAAATGCTGGCCGAGTGCGGGCTGGATGAAGCCGGGATCGAGGCTTCGATCCGCGAACGTCTGCAACTGATCAACCGCTAAACACACTCTCCCTGTGGGAGCGGGCTTGCCCGCGAAGAGGCCGGTATATCCAACATCAATGTTGGCTGTGCCGATGCCTTCGCGGGCAAGCCCGCTCCCACAGTGTTTTACGGGCCCCTCAAAATTGCCTTTGCCTCAAAGCACCATCGGACTACCCATGAAGTTTTCCCGCCTCGCCCTGCCTCTGTTTCTGCTGCCCACCGTCAACGCCCTTGCCGACACCTTCGAACGCGACCAGGCCCTGAAGCTGCCCGACGTGCTGATCAGCGCCAATCGCCAGGTCGAAGCACGCAACGACAGCAGTGCCGCCAACACCGTATTCACCCGCGACGACATTGATCGCCTGCAACCCGATAGCGTCACGGATCTGTTGCGCCGGGTGCCTGGCGTGCAGGTCTCGCAGACCGGTGGGCGCGGCAGTCTTCCGGGGGTCTTCATCCGCGGCACCCAGTCGGCCCAGAGCCTGGTGTTGGTGGATGGTCAGCGCATCGGCAGTTCGACCTCCGGCGACAGCAACCTGCAACACATCAACATCGAGCAGGTCGAGCGCGTGGAAGTGCTGCGCGGCTCCCGCTCAGTGATTTATGGCAGCGATGCGATTGGCGGGGTAATCCAGATCTTCACCCGCCGTGGCGGCGAACAGGGCCTGCAACCTCGACTGCACACGGGTTTTGGCAGCAACCAGACATGGGAGCGCAGCCTTGGCCTGTCCGGCGGTGATCAGCGAACCCGCTTCAACCTCGGCGCCAGCCTCGACGAAACCGCCGGGATCAATCGCACCCACGAGTCGTTCCCCAGCGATGGCGATCACGACGAATACCGCAACAAGTCGCTCAGCCTGAGCTTGAGCCACGCGCTCAGCGATGACATCGAGATCGGCGCCAACGCACTGGATAACCGTGGCAAGAGCGAGTTCGACAGTCCGTTCGGGTCAGTTCAACAGCAGCCCTACAACGAATTCGAGGTGAGCAGTGTCAGCAGTTACATCGACGCGCGCATCAATGAAGTATGGAAAACCCGTATCGAATTCGGCCACAGTGAAAACCGCGAGAAAGACCTCGACAAGCTCAGTGACGAACGCAGCGTGTTCAACACCTATCGCGACTCGGTGACCTGGCAGAACGACCTGGCGCTCAACGAGCGCAACAGCCTGATGCTCGGCGGCGACTGGTATGAAGACCGGGTCAACAGCACCACAGCGTTCGACGAAGACAGCCGCTGGAACCGAGCCGTGTTTATCCAGCATCGTTTTCAGGCGGACAGTTTCTCCACGGAGCTGGGCCTGCGTCACGACGATAACCAGCAGTTCGGCAGCCAGAATACCTGGAGCGGCACCTTCACCCTGCCGCTGAACCCGGACAACGAAGTGCTGCTGACCTACAGCGAAGGCTTCCGCGCGCCGACGTTCAACGATCTGTACTACCCCGACTTCAGCAACCCGGACCTGAAGCCTGAAACCTCGAAAAGCTATGAGCTGCAGTGGCGCAGCCAATTGACCGAGAGCAGTCGCCTGGAGACGTCGCTGTATCGCACCGACCTTCAAGACGCGATCATCTTCGGCAGCAACTCGCGCCCCGAGAACGTGGCCTCGGCACGAATCAACGGCTTCGAAGCAGCGCTGAAGCAGGAACTGTTCGACTGGCAGAGCAATCTCGGCGTGGCGATCATCGACCCGCGCGACCGCGACACGGGCCACACCCTGGCCCGTCGCGCGCGGCGTACTTTGAGCTGGGATCTGGACCGGCAGTTCGACCGCCTGGGCCTCGGCGCCAGTTGGCAAGCGGTCAGCAGCAGCTATGACGACCTGAACAATCAACAGCCGCTTGGCGGCTATGCCTTGTTGGGCCTGCGCAGCAGTTGGGAACTCAATCGTGAAATCAGACTGGAGCTGAAGGTCGACAACCTGCTGGACAAGGGTTACAGCCGGGCGTTGTACAGCTACCAGGGTAACCAGTACGGGTATCGCGAGGAAGGTCGGGCGTGGCTGTTCGGGGTGACGTGGACGCCGGAGCTCTGATCCGAAATTTGTGTTGCCTGGATCGGCCTCTTCGCGGGCAAGCCCGCTCCCACAGGTTTAGCGTGATCCTGTGGGAGCGGGCTTGCCCGCGAATGCAGACGCAGCGACCTTAGCGATCAGGTGCGATCAACTGGCACAGCCTGGCAGTGGCCTCGATCATCTGCCCACTCGGCCGCTCCAACCCCTTGTCCACCACCAGGCGCAATTGCCTTTGTGCCACCGCCGCCACCTGTGGCCAGGCTTTCCACGCATCAAGCTGCGCTTGCTCACCGGCCAGAATCACCTCTGGATTACGCTGCAACACGGCTTCCACGCTGACTTGCGGTGCCGGCAAATTCAGGTCGGCAAACACGTTCTGGGCACCACACACCTCCAGCGCATCGCTGATGATCTGCTCACCGCCAACCGTATACAGCGGCCGATCCCAAACCTGATAGAACACGCGCAACGGCTTCTCCCGGCGATAGCGCTGGCGCAGCTCTCCCAGTCGTCGGCGCAAATCGCTGGCTAAAGAAGCTCCCCGCTCAGGCCGGCCGAGCTGAGCGGCAATGGCTTCGATCTGCAGGGTGAGCTGATCCAGACTGTGGGGCTCGGCGACATAGGTGGGAATATTCAGGCGCTTGAGCTGGTCGCGCTGGGCCGGGCCGACGCTACCGGGCCATAGCAGCAAAAGATCGGGGTTCAGGCTGAGCAAGCGTTCCACGTCCAACTGGCCATAGCGGCCAACGGAGGGCAGGCTCTTGAGTTCGGCCGGACGCTCACCGGCGTCCAGCACACCGACCAGGAGGTCGGCAGAGCCTAGTTCAACGACGATTTCAGAGAGCGACGGTGCAAGGCTGACAACCCGCTCGGCCGCAATGGCCGAGCGGCTGGCGGCCAGCAGCAAAACCGCCAGCCAGACTGCACGCATCAACCGAGTTGACGCGGAATACGGTAGAGGTAGAACAGCACCGCGGTCGACAGCGCCAGCAGCATCAGCGGCACCGCCTCAAGACCGACGAACACCGCCAGGGCACCAATCCAGGCCGGCAGGCCGGCGGCGAGGAATGCCGTGCGCCGCTTGGCCGCCAGGTTGATCCAGGCGCCAGGCTCTTCAGGGGTATCGAGGGCTTTCTGAGTGGCGATCAACGCGTGTTTGTAGGCGCCGAAAAACTTCAGGCTGACAAACATCGAGGCGACTCCGGCGATGAACAACGGCATCGCCAGCACCGGCAGGATGGCTTCGCTCTGGCCGAACAACGCGTTGATCACAAACAGCGGCAACAAGGCCAGTGCCAGGTACTGCCACCAGCTGACGGACAGTCGCCGCCGAACCTGACCGCGGGTCACGCCCGGTCTACCTCGCCCTGATGCTCGTTGCCCATCATGTGGTCGAGCTTGCTGGCCTTGGTCGCCAGGTAGAGCCGGTTATGCGGGTTGTGGCCGGTGTGCAGCGGCACGCGCTCGGCGACCACGATACCCATGTCGGTCAAGGCTTTGACCTTGCGCGGGTTGTTGGTCATCAGGCGCAGGGACTTCACGCCCAGGTGCTCCAGCATCGGCAGGCACATGGCGTAGTCACGCTGGTCGGCGGCAAAGCCCAGACGCTCGTTGGCTTCAACGGTGTCGGCGCCACCGTCCTGCAGTTCATAGGCACGGATCTTGTTCAGCAGGCCAATGCCACGGCCTTCCTGGCGCAAGTACAGCAACACGCCACGACCTTCACGGGCAATCGCCTGCAAGGCAGCCTCCAGTTGCGAGCCGCAGTCGCAACGCTGGCTGAACAGGGCATCGCCCGTCAGGCATTCGGAGTGCAACCGGCCGAGTACCGGGGCACCGTCGGCGAAATCACCCAGGCTCAGCACAACGTGCTCGCGGCCGGAGGCTTCATCGAGAAAGCCGTGCATGGTGAATTGCGCAAAAGGCGTTGGCAGCTTGGAAGCGGCGACAAAAACGACAGGCACCGGTGTGCTCCTGATCTAAAAGTCTGAAGATTCGCAGAGCCGGCATTGTAACAGCAGGTTCCAAACGACGCTTAGGCTGAATTATCGGCGATAACTATCAAAAAGTTTGATATCAGGGCTGACAATATCCTCTATGGGAGCGAGCCTGCTCGCGAAAGCGGACTTCCAGTCGAGGAAAATGTTGACTGATATGCCGCCATCGCGAGCAGGCTCGCTCCCACAGAAGGCTATGTCGGCTCTTCAATTGGAATCAAACGGATAAGGTTGTTTCCAGTGCTCGAAGATCGGTTTCAGTTCGCCGCTTTTCATCAGTTGCTCCATGCGCTGGTCGAACAGGGCCATTAACGCGCGGGCCTTCGGGGTCCTGGCAAAACACAGATACAGCGGCAACTCGGCGATATGGGTACGCCGCAACCGGGATGGATCCTTGGCGTGGTTGATAACGTAATCGACTTCGGTCAGGGCATCGATATAAAAGTCAGCGCGGTTGTGGGTCAGCATCGAAACGATGCCGGTACGCCGCAACACTTCGTCGAAGTGACGCACATTGGGCAAATAATGCTGGAAATCGTAACCGCGCACCCAAGCCAGTCGATAATTGCCCAGGGTTTGCGCAGTGGGTACCGGACCGTCTGCCAGGCCCAAGGCATAGATGTGATCGGTGTCGAAGCTCCAATGGGGATAGTCCACACCCTCGGACTCGTCACGATAGGAGCCTACACAGGCATCGACTTCGCCACGTTCGGCCAGGCCCAGCGAACGCAGGTAGGGCTCAGTGCGGATGTCGACCTTGACGCCCGCCGGCTCGAAGACTTGCCGTAGCACGTCCCAACCCAGTCCATGCCCGTCAGCAGCGGTATAGTCCTCCCAGTCTTCGCTGGCCAGGTGAATCACTGACGGCGGCGTAGCGCCTCCCCCTCCCGCCTGGGCAAAAGAGCAAAACATCGCGAACGCCATCACCATCAAACCGCGTAAAGCCATCCCTGCTACTCCCGATTAACCGCTCTCCTGATTAACGCCTGAAAATCCCCGATCAGGCGAAAAACCGCACCAGTCCCTGCATCGCCAACCAGGCGAACACGCCGGCCAGGACATCATCGAGCATGATGCCAACGCCGCCATGGACATGCCGGTCAATCCAGCGAATTGGCCACGGCTTGAGGATATCGAAGAAGCGGAACATCAGGAAACCCGCCAGCAACCACTGCCAACCTTCCGGCACCAGCCACAGGGTGATCCACATCCCGACCATTTCGTCCCAGACGATGCCTTCGTGGTCGTGCACCCGCAAATCGTCGGCCACTTTGCCGCACAGCCAGAAGCCGAACAACATGGTGATGCCCAGCATCAGCCAGTAACCCCAGTCGGGCAGCATCTGCCACAACGGGATAAAGGGCAGCGCAACCAACGAGCCCCAAGTGCCGGGCGCCTTTGGCAAGGTGCCCGAGCCGAAGCCGAACGCCAGGAAATGCCACGGATTACGCCAGACCGACGGCGGAACGTTTTCCGCCGGGACCTGTTTGGGGTGATCTGTCACGGTGACTCCCGAAAATGTTGATAACCCCGGGTGTGCGGGGTGATGTCTTTGCCATCGGCGTCCAGCAGTTTCACGCCCTGCCCCGTCGTCACCTGGCCGATCACATGTATCGGCCAGCCGTCGGCCAGCAACAGCGGTAACTCGACGGACGGCAAGGTGAAGGCGAGGACGTAATCGTCGCCGCCGCTCAGGGCCGCAACCTGTGCGTCCGACTGACCGAGAAAATCGACCAGACTCTGCGACAACGGCAAACGATCCCGTTCGACTTCGATTCCGACCTTCGAGGCCAGCGCGATATGCCCGCAATCAGCGAGCAGGCCATCGGAGATATCCATGGCCGAGGTGGCCTTGCCACGCAATGCCTGACCCAAGCCAAGCTGCGGTTGCGGCGACCAGTAATGCGCCAGCAACGGTTCGGCAATGTTCGCTTCGGCCGTGCGCTGGCCGAGCACCAATGGCAAAGCACCGGCGGCATTGCCCAGGTCACCGCCGACACACAACAGATCGCCCGGTTGCGCACCGCTGCGGGTCAGCGCCAGACCGGCTGGCACGCGCCCGAACACGGTCATGGTCAGGCTCAATGGTCCGCGGGTCGTGTCGCCACCCACCAGCGCCACGCCACAGCTTTGTGCCTTCTGGTTCAAACCACGGGCATAGGCTTGCAGCCAATCGGCAGTCACCGTCGGCAATGTCAGGGCGAGGGTAAAGGCAACGGGAGTGGCGCCCATGGCAGCCAGGTCGCTGACGGCCACAGCCAGCGAGCGCTGACCGAGCAGAAACGGATCGCAGGGGTCGGCGAAATGCACGCCGGCCACGAGGGTGTCGGTAGAAATCGCCAACTGCTCCCCGGGAGGAACAGCCAGCAAGGCGCAGTCATCGCCAATCCCGAGGGCAACGCCTTCGCCGCCTTGCGCACAAGGCGCGGCGGCAAAGAAATTGCGGATCAGCTCAAACTCGCCCATGGCTTCGTGCCGACGTTACAAGCGCCGATCAGCGCTTGAACGCCTTCACTTCAGCTTCACGCAGACGCGGGGCCAGCTTGTCGAGCACACCGTTGACGAACTTGTGGCCGTCGGTGGAACCGAAGACCTTGGCCAGTTCGATACCTTCGTTGATCACAACGCGGTATGGCACGTCGACGCGCTTGAGCAGCTCCCAGGTGGACAGGCGCAGAACCGCCAGTTCAACCGGGTCGAGCTCTTCGATGGTCAAGTCCAGGCAAGGCTTGAGTGCGGTGTCGATTTCGGTCTTGAACTGCGGAACCCCGTGCAGGATTTCGCGGAAGTACGCGCCGTCGACATCGCTGAAATCGTTATCGACCCGGAACTGCGCTTCGATCTCGTTCAGCGATTGCTTGGCCATGTGCCATTGGTACAGCGCCTGAGTCGCGAGCTGACGGGCTTCGCGGCGCTTGGCGCTTTTCGATGGCTTGCCGGCATCCGCAGGCTTTGGATCGCGCGGGTTGAAACGATCGCTATCGTCGCTAATCACTTGGCCTCCAACTGCGCCAGCAGGCTGACCATTTCCAGAGCGGACAGGGCAGCTTCAGCACCTTTGTTGCCGGCCTTGGTGCCGGAACGCTCGATGGCTTGCTCGATGGAATCAACGGTCAGCACGCCGAATGCAACCGGTACGCCGAACTCCATGGACACCTGGGCCAGGCCCTTGGTGCATTCGCCAGCCACGTATTCGAAGTGCGGGGTGCCGCCACGAATGACTGCGCCCAGGGCGATGATTGCCGCGAACTCGCCCTTTTGAGCGACTTTCTGCGCAACCAGCGGGATTTCGAAGGCGCCAGGTGCGCGGATGATGGTGATGTCGCTTTCGCTTACGCCGTGGCGAACCAGGGCATCAACTGCACCGCTGACCAGGCTTTCAACGACGAAGCTGTTGAAACGGCCCACTACCAGAGCGTAGCGGCCTTTAGGGGCGATGAAGGTACCTTCGATGGTCTTCAGGGTCATTCGTTAGATCTCTTAAAGAGCCGGGACACGTCTCGTACGTGCCCCTCAGTGATATTTGAACCGCGAATTCAGGGCCGGAAACTGCCGGTCATTATTCGGAGGGCACGTATTCTACAACTTCCAGATCGAAACCGGATATCGCATTAAATTTCATCGGTGCCGACATCAGGCGCATTTTGCGTACACCAAGGTCGCGCAGAATCTGCGAACCGGCGCCCACGGTGCTGTAGGTGGTCGGCTTTTTCACCGCCAGGTGGTCGGCGGTTTCGCGGATGTGCGCCAGCAACACGTCGCCATCGAGCGGGTGACCGAGCAACAGCACCACGCCGCTGCCAGCCTCGGCAACCGTGGCCATGGCGGCGCGCAGGCTCCAGCGGCCTGGTTGCTTGACCATCAAAAGGTCACGCAGCGGGTCCATGTTGTGCACGCGAACCAGGGTCGGTTCTTCGGCACACACGTTGCCCAGGGTCAGTGCCATGTGCACGTCGCCTTCCACCGAATCACGATAGGTCACCAGGTTGAATTGGCCCAGTTCGCTGTCCAGTGGCTGCTCGGCAATCCGCTGAACGGTACGTTCGTGGATCATCCGGTAGTGAATCAGGTCGGCGATGGTGCCGATCTTGATGTCGTGTTCGGCGGCAAAAGCTTCCAGCTCGGCGCGACGGGACATGGTGCCATCATCGTTCATCACTTCGCAGATCACGCCGCTCGGCTCGAAACCGGCCATGCGTGCCAGGTCGCACGCCGCTTCGGTGTGGCCGGCGCGAGCCAGGGTGCCGCCGGCCTGGGCCATCAGCGGGAAGATGTGGCCCGGGCTGACAATGTCTTCAGCCTTGGCATCACGGGCGGCAGCCGCTTGTACAGTGCGTGCGCGGTCGGCGGCGGAGATGCCGGTGGTCACACCGGTGGCCGCTTCGATGGAGACGGTGAACTTGGTACCGAAACCGGAACCGTTGCGCGGTGCCATCAACGGCAGCTTGAGCAGTTCGCAACGCTCGCGGCTCATCGGCATGCAGATCAGGCCACGGGCGTGCTTGGCCATGAAGTTGATGTGCTCGGGCTTGCAGCACTCGGCGGCCATGATCAGGTCGCCTTCGTTCTCGCGGTCTTCGTCATCCATGAGGATGACCATCTTGCCTTGGCGGATGTCTTCAACCAGTTCTTCGATGCTATTGAGCGCCACAAGGCACCCCCTTCAGTCAGGATTTGAGGTAGCCGTTTTGGGCCAGAAAGCTTTCGGTAATGGTGCTGCCGGCTGTCGGTTCTGCTGCCTTGTCGCCCAGCAACAGGCGCTCCAGATAACGGGCCAGCAAGTCCACTTCCAGGTTCACCCGACGGCCTGGCTGGTACGACGCCATGATGGTTTCGCTCAGGGTGTGCGGAATGATGGTCAGCAGGAACTCGGCGCCATCGACTGCGTTCACGGTGAGACTGGTGCCGTCGACGGTGATCGAGCCTTTATGGGCGATGTACTTGGCCAGGTCCTTCGGCGCGCGAATGCGGAATTCCACAGCCCGTGCGTTTTCGGTACGGGCGACCACCTCGCCCACACCATCGACGTGACCGCTGACCAAGTGCCCGCCGAGGCGAGTGGTCGGGGTCAGGGCTTTTTCCAGATTGACCGGGCTGCCGCTTTTCAGATCGTTCATGGCGGTGCAGTCGAGGGTTTCGCGACTGACATCCGCTGCAAAGCCGTTGCCGGGCAACTCGACAGCAGTCAGGCACACGCCGTTGACTGCGATGCTGTCGCCCAGTTTGACGTCGCTCAGGTCGAGCTTGCCGGTTTCGACGTGTACCCGCACATCACCGCCCTTTGGGGTCAATGCACGAATACTGCCGATGGATTCGATGATGCCGGTAAACATGAGGTTCTCCTCGAGAACAAAGCCAAAGCTTGCGCGATGGCTGAAAATTATACGCTCGCAGCTGGCGAAGGAATGGCAGTGACTCGCCAGTCATCGCCCACCGCGCGAATTTCGGTAATTTTAAGCTCGGGCGCATCCTTCATTTGCGCAAGCGGCCAGTCCAGCAGCGGACGCGCCGAAGATCCCAAGAACTTGCCGGCGATGAAAATCTGGAACTCATCCACCAGCCCGAGCTGGGCAAAAGCACCCGCCAGACGCGGACCGGCCTCGACCAACACCTCGTTGACACCACGGGCGGAGAGCTCGACCAGCAGCTGACGCAAATCGACCTGGCCGTCATAGCCGGGCACGATCAGGCATTCCGGACCATTGGCATACTGTTCTTCCACCGCAACACAAGTGGCGACCAAGGCCGGGCCGGCCTTGAAGAATGGTGCATCCAGCGGTACCCGCAGGCGGCCGTCAACCAGCACGCGCAGCGGCGGGCGGCTCATGGCCAGGGCCGTTTGCTCGGCATCCAGTCCCAACTCATCGGCGCGCACGGTCAACCGCGCGTTGTCCGCCAGCACCGTGTCGGCACCGGTCAGCACTACACTGGCCTGGGCGCGCAGGCGTTGCACCGCCGAACGTGCGGCTGTACCTGTGATCCACTGGCTTTCTCCACTTTCCATCGCCGTGCGACCGTCCAGGCTCATGGCCAACTTGACCCGCACGAAGGGCAGGCCGTGTTCCATGCGCTTGAGGAAACCCTGATTGAGCTGGCGTGCCTCGCCTTCGAGCACGCCGCTTTCAGTGGCGATGCCGGCCTGGGCCAAACGCTGCAGACCGCGACCGGCGACTTCCGGGTTCGGGTCCTGCATCGCTGCGACCACACGGGCCACGCCGGCATTCACCAGCGCATCGGCACAGGGCGGCGTGCGACCGTGGTGGCTGCACGGCTCAAGCGTCACATAGGCGGTAGCGCCACGAGCCTGCTCACCGGCCGCGCGCAAGGCGTGGACTTCAGCGTGAGGCTCGCCGGCGCGAACATGCCAGCCTTCGCCGACAATCTGCCCACCCTGCACGATCACGCAACCAACCCGCGGATTGGGGTGCGTCGTGTAGTGCCCTTTGCGCGCCAGTTCCAGGGCACGGGCCATGAAATGAGCATCGAGGATGGCAAGTTCTGCGGGTGTGGTCATTCTTTCACCGGTTCACGGGCCAGGCGGTCGATCTCTTCGCGGAACTCGTTGAGGTCCTGGAAGCGTCGATACACCGAAGCGAAGCGGATGTAGGCGACTTCGTCGAGCTTCTGCAGCTCGGCCATCACCAGTTCACCGACCACGAGGGATTTGACCTCGCGTTCGCCGGTGGCACGCAGTTTGTGTTTGATGTGCACCAGCGACGATTCGAGGCGCTCGACGCTCACCGGGCGCTTTTCCAGCGCACGCTGCATGCCGGCGCGGAGTTTTTCTTCGTCGAACGGCTGGCGACTGCCGTCGGTTTTAATCAGGCGCGGCAACACCAGTTCAGCCGTCTCGAACGTCGTGAAACGCTCGCCGCAGGCCAGGCATTCACGCCGGCGGCGCACCTGTTCGCCCTCGGCGACCAGACGCGAGTCGATGACCTTGGTGTCGTTGGCACCGCAGAAGGGACAGTGCATGGTGGCAGGCAACAAAAAAAGGGAGGGCCATGGTAGCGCATCCCGGTGGCAAGACAAGCCATAGGGTTTGCGGTATACAGACGCAATGATCACTAGATCCATGGAATTCAGCTTTATGGAGCCACCGATGTCGTTACGTCCGCTCGTTTTGCTCAGTGTTTTCAGCCTGCTGGTGGCTTGCGGCAGCGACGCGCCCAAACCCCAGCCGCCAACGCCAGGCCCGGCGCCGCAACAGGCGCAGAAGAAGGCCAGGGAGGCCGCTGAGCTCGGCCCCCTGCCCGCCTATCAACGTGAACTGAGCGGCACCCTGCAAGGCGTGCCGGCAGGTGCCGAAGTCGAACTGGCATTGCTGGTGATCGACGAAAGAAACCGCCCGCAACAATTGCTCGCCAGCTCCAGCCTGATCGGCAACAACCAGGTGTTGCCGTTTCACCTGCGTTTCAACCCGGATGCCTTTCCGGTCGGTGCCCGTGTGGAACTGCGAGGCCGCGCCAGTCAGTCCGGCCAGTTGATCCTGCACCTGCCGTCGCAGTTGATTACCCAGCCGACCACCCAGGCCCTGGGCCAACTGCAATTCGTCAAAGCCCCATGAGTGCGCCGTTTGACCTGCAACGGGCCTTGGCTGAACTGCTCGGCGACGCACAACTGGTGGCCTGTCCGTTGCCGGAAACCGATTTGCAACTGTGGCTGATCGACGGCGACAACATGGACCGCGCCTTCAGCCCGGAAGAAACCCGGCGCATCCTGCATGAGCCACCGTACTGGAGTTTCTGCTGGGCCAGCGGTCTGGCCGTGGCCCGCTATCTGGCGGACAACCCGCATTGGGTCGAAGGCAAGCGGGTGCTGGATTTCGGGGCCGGTTCCGGAGTGGCGGGGATTGCCGCCGCCAAGGCCGGCGCACTGGAAGTGCTGGCCTGCGACCTCGACCCGCTGGCGATTGCCGCGTGCCGGGCCAATGCCGAGCTCAATGACGTACAGCTCAATTACTCGACGGACTTTTTCGCCGAGGCTGATCGCTTCGACCTGATCCTGGTGGCGGACGTGCTGTACGACCGGGCGAACCTGCCGCTGCTCGACCAGTTCCTCAGTCGCGGCCGGGAGGCGCTGGTGGCGGACTCCCGAGTACGGGATTTCCGCCATCCGTTGTACCGGCGCATCGAAATGCTCGAAGCCATGACCCTGCCGGACCTGGCCGAGCCCCACGAGTTTCGGCATGTGAGCCTCTATCACGCTGCCCGCGCCTGACCGTATAGTTGCCCCATTCACGCTTTTACGAGATTGCCCATGAGTCAGGAAACGCCGTACATCTTCGACGCCACGACTGCCGATTTCGACCAGTCGGTGATCGAGAACTCCTTCCACAAGCCGGTGCTGGTGGATTTCTGGGCCGAATGGTGCGCGCCCTGCAAAGTGCTGATGCCAATGTTGCAGAGCATTGCCGAGAGCTATCAGGGTGAGTTGCTGCTGGCCAAGGTCAACTGTGACATCGAGCAAGACATCGTCGCCCGCTTCGGCATCCGCAGCCTGCCGACCGTGGTGCTGTTCAAGGACGGCCAGCCTGTCGACGGCTTTGCCGGTGCCCAGCCGGAATCCGCCGTGCGCGCCCTGCTCGAACCCCATGTGCAGATGCCGCCACCGGCCGCCGCCGATCCGTTCGAGCAGGCCCAGGCGCTGTTCGACGACAGCCGCTTTGCCGATGCCGAAGCCCTGCTCAAAGTGCTGCTGGGTGAAGACAACACCAACGCCAAGGCGTTGATCCTGTACGCCCGCTGCCTGACCGAGCGCGGTGAACTGGGCGAAGCGCAAGCCGTGCTGGATGCCGTCAAGAGCGACGAGCACAAGGCTGCGCTGGCCGGTGCCAAGGCGCAGATCAAGTTTCTCGGCCTGGCCAGGGACTTGCCGGATGCCGCCGACCTGAAGGCCCGGCTGGCGAAGGATCCCCAGGACGATGAAGCGGTCTATCAACTGGCCATCCAGCAACTGGCCCGTCAGCAGTACGACGCTGCGCTGGATGCGTTACTCAAGCTGTTCACCCGCAACCGCAGCTACAGCGAAGGCTTGCCGCACAAGACCTTGCTGCAGGTATTCGAATTGCTGGGCAATGACCACCCGCTGGTCAGCACATACCGCCGCAAGTTGTTTGCCGCGCTGTACTAAACCGCCCCTGTAGGAGCGAGCCTGCTCGCGAAAAACCTGAGAGCACCGAGGTGAATCAGGTTTCCCGCGTTATCGTTGACGCCCATCGCGAGCCAGCTCGCTCCTACAACAGCCAGCGGTAAATCGGCGTATCGGTGCCGTTTTCCACCTTCACGTCCGGGCTGCGGCGCAACCGCACCAACAGGCGCTTGCCCGCCGCCGCGCTGCCGGTCAGGCCTTCGAGTTGATCGAGCAGATCCGGTCCGCTGAGCTGCCCGGCCTTGCGCAACAAATCCCGGGCGATCTGCCACAGCGCATCATCCTGATTCAGCGGTTTCGCCGCTGGCGCGCTGACTGCGGATTTTTCCACCTGCAACTGGGCCCCCAGTCGCACCCAGTCCGCGTCGTCCATCTCCAGGGTCAAGTCCACCGGCCAGTCGCCGATGCTTCCGCGAATTCGCAACATAGGTCTGCTCCCGCACATTTCTTGCGTGCATGCTCCCATGGGACTTGTGCAACGCCAAGCAGGCAGTCAAACTCTCCGCGCTAACGTTATAAGATTACATAACATATTCTTCATTTTACTTTTCGGAGACTCGTCATGCGTCGTCTGCTTCTTGCCCTGCCGTTTGCCATGCTGCCGTTGGTTGTCGCCCATGCCGCCGACGAACACGATCATGAGCATGGCAGCCTGGGCGCCCACGAACATGGCGTGGGACGCCTGAACGCGGCGCTGGACGGCCAGACCCTGGAGCTGGAGCTGGATAGCCCGGCCATGAACCTGGTGGGTTTCGAGCACGTTGCCAGCAGCGACGCAGACAAAGCCAAAGTCGCCGCCACCCGCGCCCGACTGGAGCAACCGCTGGCCCTGTTCAACCTGCCAAAAGCCGCTGGCTGCGTAGTGGAAAACCAGGAACTGGAAAGCCCGTTGTTCGGTGACAAACCCGATGCCGACGAGGATCACGATGAAGACGCCAAGGACGAGGACGGCCACGAACATCACCATGATCACAGCGAAATCCACGCTCGCTATCAGTTCACCTGCACCACACCGGCGGCACTGAAGTCGCTGGACCTGGCGAATATTTTCACCCGCTTCCCGGCCACCCGGAAAATTCAGGTACAACTGATCGGCCCGAGCGGGCAGCAAGGCGTTGAAGTGACGGACAAGGCTGCTGCGCTGAAATTCTGAATCACCTCGTTCCCCTTGTAGGAGCGAGCTCGCTCGCGATGGACATCAACGATAACGCGGGAAACCTGACTCACCTCGGTGATCTCAGGTTTTTCGCGAGCAAGCTCGCTCCTACAAGGGCTCACCACCAACCACACCGGTTTCACATGACCCAAGCACTCATCGAACTGTCCGACCTGGGCTTCAGTTGGCCCGGTCACCCGCCACTGCTGGATATCCCGGCGTTTCGCCTGGAGCGCGGAGAAACCCTGTTCCTCAAGGGCCCCAGCGGCAGCGGCAAGACCACCCTGCTCGGCTTGCTCGGCGGCGTGCAAAAGCCTGATCGAGGCAGCATCCGCCTGCTCGGCCAGGAGCTGACGCAACTCTCGGCCGGTGCCCGCGACCACTTCCGCGTCGATCACACCGGCTACATCTTTCAGCAGTTCAACCTGCTGCCGTTTCTGTCGGTGCGTGAAAACGTCGAACTGCCCTGCCACTTCTCGAAGCTGCGTGCCGAACGGGCAAAACAACGCCATGGCAGCGTCGACAAAGCGGCCGCGACGCTGCTCGCCCACCTGGGTTTGAAGGATGAAAACATCCTCGGCCGCCGCGCCGATTCGTTGTCGATCGGCCAGCAGCAACGGGTCGCCGCCGCCCGCGCGCTGATCGGTCAACCGGAGCTGGTGATCGCCGACGAGCCGACCTCGGCCCTCGATTACGACGCCCGCGAGAACTTCATTCGCCTGCTGTTCGCCGAGTGTCGCGAAGCCGGGGCGAGCCTGTTGTTCGTCAGCCACGACCAGAGCCTTGCGCCGTTGTTCGATCACAACCTGTCGCTGGCCGAACTCAATCGCGCCGCCACCCCGTCCGAGGTCTGAGATGTATTTGTTTCGTCTAGCCATGGCCAGCCTGGCTAACCGCCGCTTCACCGCGATCCTCACGGCGTTCGCCATCGCCCTGTCGGTGTGCCTGCTGCTGGCGGTGGAGCGCGTGCGCACCGAAGCCAAGGCCAGTTTTGCCAGTACCATCAGCGGCACCGACCTGATCGTCGGCGCCCGCTCCGGCTCGGTGAACCTGTTGTTGTACTCGGTGTTCCGCATTGGCAACGCCACCAACAACATCCGTTGGGATAGCTTCGAGCACTTCGCCAGCAACCCGAAAGTGAAATGGGCCATCCCGATGTCCCTCGGCGACTCCCATCGCGGCTACCGGGTGATGGGTACCACCGAAGCCTACTTCGAGCATTACCAGTACGGACGCCAGCAACACCTGGAGCTGGCCGATGGCCGGGCCTTTGCCACTGACCCGTTCGAAGTGGTGCTCGGTGCCGAAGTGGCCGAGGCACTGCATTACAAACTTGGCGACAAACTGGTGCTGGCCCACGGCGTGGCGGCGATCAGCCTGGTCAAGCACGACGACAAGCCGTTCAGCGTGGTCGGCATTCTCAAGCGCACCGGCACCCCGGTGGACCGCACGCTGCACATCAGCCTTGGCGGCATGGAAGCGATTCACATCGACTGGCATAACGGCGTACCGGCCCGGGGCGAGGGTCGTATCACGGCCGATCAGGCACGCAACATGGACCTCACGCCGCAAGCGATCACCGCGTTCATGCTCGGTCTGAACAACAAGATTTCGACCTTTGCCCTGCAACGGGAAATCAACGAGTTCCGCGGGGAACCGATGCTGGCGATCCTGCCGGGCGTGGCGTTGCAAGAACTGTGGAGCCTGATGGGCACGGCGGAAAAGGCCTTGTTCGTGGTCTCGCTGTTTGTGGTGCTGACCGGATTGATCGGCATGCTGACGGCCATTCTCACCAGCCTCAACGAACGCCGTCGGGAAATGGCGATTCTGCGTTCGGTGGGTGCGCGACCGTGGCATATCGCGACACTGTTGGTGCTCGAAGCCTTTGCCCTGGCGCTGTCAGGCGTGATCGCCGGTGTGGCGTTGCTGTATGTGTGCATCGCGTCAGCCCAGGGTTATGTGCAAGCCAACTACGGCCTGTACCTGCCGCTGTCCTGGCCAAGCGAGTATGAATGGACGCTGCTCGGTGGCATCCTCGTCGCCGCGTTGCTGATGGGCAGCGTGCCGGCCTGGCGCGCCTATCGCCAATCCCTGGCCGATGGCCTGTCGATCCGTTTATGAGGACGTTGAAAATGCCCCGCGCTGTACTTGCGCTGTTGATGCTGGTCGCCCTGCCCTTGTGGGCCGCCCAGCCGCGAGACCTGACCTGGTCGGAGATGATTCCGCCGGATGCGCCGAAAGAAGTGCCAAACATGACGCCGCTGCACGACTTGTCGCAGATGAGCAATGCCCTGTCGGCCGAGTCGGCACCGGCCGCCAGGCAGGATCTGCCCAACGCTCCGGTGGTCAAGACCCTCGATGGCCAGAACATTCGCCTGCCGGGCTACATCGTGCCGCTGGAAGTGAGCGAGGAAGGACGCACCACGGAATTCCTGCTGGTGCCGTACTTCGGCGCCTGCATCCACGTACCGCCACCACCGTCGAACCAGATCGTGCACGTCAAGAGCGAGGTCGGCGTGAAGCTCGACGAGCTGTATCAGCCGTACTGGATCGAAGGCGCGTTGCAGGTCAAGGCATCCACCAGTGAGCTGGCGGATGCCGGGTATCAGATGGAGGCGGACAAGATTTACCTGTATGAGCTGCCGGAGTGAAGCCGGTGGTTTTGTGCTGTCAGAAATGCTGCCTTCGCGAGCAGGCTCGCTCCCACAGGGGGGGAGTGCATTCCAATGTGGGAGATTCTATGTTGCAGGGGAACCCTGCAGCCTTAAATTTGGCTGGTATTCGCTCTGATTTTTCATGAGGGCGAATGCCACCCGACAGAGCTTGCGGGCGAGGATGACCAGAGCCTGAGTTCTGGCCAGGCCTCTTGCCAAGTAAGACTCATAGAGCGGTTTCCAGACGGGAGACCGGCAAGCCGCCATTGCTGCATTGTGCGCAAGACGCCGCAGCTCCCCATCGCCTTTTTTGCTCAAGTGGCGCGGACTGTGCTTCTTTCCTGAGTCCTTCGGCCTCAGGTCCATTCCCAAAAAGGCAATAAACGCATCGGCACTGGCGAATTGACCACGCATAAAAGTGGCTGCCAGACCGGTGGCCGTGAGTTCGCCAATCCCTTCAATCGCTTGACAACGCCTGATGTTTTCGGTGATCCCGGCCTCTTGGCTGGCTTTGCGCAGCAATTTCTGAATAGCCTGATCAGTCTGTTTGAAGTGCTCCAGCTCTTGGGCCAGAAGGTCTTTGAGAAGGGGCTCACTCGACCAACTCAGCATGATGCTAACCCGGGCTTTCATCAGTTCTGCACGTTTGTTGAGGAGGCTTTTCAACACGGTGTAGAGCTTCGGAGGTGGATTCCAGATGCGAAGCCGATCCTGCTCACTGGTCAGGTAACGTGCCAGCAAACGCGCATCACAGGGGTCGGTTTTTGCTCGCTGGCCAATGCTTTCGCGGTAGTGGCTCACCCGATAAGGGTCCACAACATAAACTCGGTGCCCCATGCCATGGGCCAGTTCAGCGGTATCCAGGTGGTAGAGACTGGTGGCTTCCAAGGCAATCGAGCTTTGCGCCGGCAGGGATTTGAGCCAGCGCCCAATAGCTGTGCGATCGTTGTTGATGAACTGAGTGATTTTCAGATCTTCGCGGTAAACGACGATTTCTGCCTTGGCCACATCGACACCAACCACCGTTGGCGAGGTAAGGATTGTCATGACGAATCCTCGGAGCTAGGGTTTAAGTGCTTGTCGGGGTCTACCGTAGCGCTGGCTTGCCTCTATCGTCGGTATTAACCGATGAATTCCTTATCGGCGCTTTAGGTAGAAAGGGCGGAACGAGAAGTCTCCCACGGTCCGTACTGGCTAGAGTCGGAATCGAGCTTTTAGTCCCGCCCACCCCTTCAAGTCTAAACATACAAGCGAGCCTGCTCGCGAAGGGGTCATCGGGATCGCTAAAAAATCCATTACTTACCGCTTTCCTTGAGCTGCATCAAAAGACCAAATAGTTAGCCGGCTTACCATTGGACATCAAACTTTTTAACGTCCTCTGGAGCTCCCATGAACAAGTCCACGCTCAGCGCTTCGCTGCTTGCCCTCGCGCTCGCGGCCCCGCTCGCCCACGCCCACGAGGCCGGCGACATCATCCTTCGTGCGGGCGCCATCACCGTCAACCCTAAGGCCGACAGCTCCAGCGTGAAGGTCGATCAGGGGCCTCTGGCCGGCGCCGACCTGGGCGGCAAGGCGACCATGGACAGCGACACGCAACTGGGCCTGAACTTCGCTTACATGATCACCAACAACTGGGGGATCGAACTGCTCGCGGCCACCCCGTTCGAGCATGACGTGCAACTCAAGGGCACTGCCCTGCCTGCCGCCAACGGCAAACTCGGCTCCCTCAAGCACCTGCCGCCAACCCTGAGCGTGGTCTACTACCCGCTGGATTCGAAGTCGGCCTTCCAGCCGTACGTCGGCGCCGGCATCAACTACACCTGGATTTACGACGAAAGCCTGAGCAGTGAAGCCAAGTCCGCCGGCTTCAGCAACTTCAAGGCAGAGAACACCTGGGGTCTGGCCTGGCAGGTGGGTGCCGACTACATGCTGACCGACCATGTCATGCTCAACGCCCAGGTGCGCTACATCGACATCGATACCCGTGCCACCGTCGAAAACAACTCGATTGCACCGGGCACTCGCGCCAAGGTCAACGTCGACGTCGATCCGTTTGTGTACATGGTTGGCCTGGGCTACAAGTTCTAAAGAACCTTCACGTGGTGGTGAATGAGGCTGGGTGGCGAGCAGACTTGAAACTGACGGCGACTGTTATGCAGTCGAACGGGGGAAGCCCCCCTCGCCACTGGGAATCTATCGGCATCAAGGTAAATTCCGGCCGTGAAAAAGGCGCCTGTAAAAAGGCGCCTTTTTCATGTCCGCATGGAAGCGATCTACTGCCCCAGCAACCGCGCCAGCCCCACACGCATCGGGGTCTGCTCTGTGGTAGTGAAGCGCTCCAACAGACGCCGGTTGTTCGCCCGTGAATGACGAATGTCACCGGAGCGCGCCGGACCGTAGCTCACCGGTGGCAGTGTGCCAACCACCGCTTCGAGTGCTTCGAGCATTTGCTTGAGGGTCGTCGCCTGGTTCCAGCCAACGTTGACCGCACCGACTTCGACCCGAGGCTGCTCGATGGCCTGCACCAGCAAGTCGACCAGGTCTTCGACGTAGACAAAATCCCGGGTCTGCTCGCCATCGCCAAACACGGTGATCGGCAGGCCCTTTTGCGCGCGCTCGCTGAAAATGCTGATCACCCCGGAGTACGGCGAGGACGGATCCTGGCGCGGGCCGAAGATGTTGAAGAAGCGGAAAATCACCGGTTCCAGCGCATGTTGGCGGCGGTAGAAGTCGAAGTAATGCTCGCTGGCCAGTTTGTCCGCCGCATAGGGCGTCAACGGCGATTTGGGCGTGTCTTCGTCGATCGACTCGCCCTCGCCATTGTTGCCGTACACCGCCGCGCTGGAGGCAAACAGCACGCGTTTGACCCCGGCCTGACGCATGGCTTCGCAGACGTTCAGCGTACCGATGAAGTTGCTCTGGTGGGTTTTCACCGGATCGTCCACCGAGGCCTGCACCGAAGCCACGGCCGCCAGATGTGCCACGGCGCCGCAACCGGCCATCGCTTGGGCAACCAACGCCGCATCGGCCACGTCGCCGACGATCAGTTCGACCTTGGGATTGTTCAGCGGCAGATTGCTGCGCTTGCCGGTGGACAGGTCATCGAGAATCCGCACCGAATGGCCCTTGGCAAGCAGGGCGTCGGTCAGGTGCGAACCAATGAAACCGGCACCACCGGTGATCAAAACGGGGCCGTCAGCCATGGCGATAGAACCTGTCCAGTAGACCGGGAAGCGCCGCACGCCAGGCGCGCGGCTTGATCCCGAAGGTGTGCAGAATTTTCTTGCAGGCCAATACCGCGTGTTGCGGTTCTTCGGCAGCATCCGGACGCGCGGCGTGAGCCTGGGCGGTCGGGGCTTCGATGGCCAGCGGATGCAGGCTGCGGGCTTCGGTCAGAATCGCCTGCCCCAGCGCCAGCGGCGTGGTCGCCTCATGCCCGGCGTAGTGGTAGGTGCCCCACAGCGGCGCAGCGCAATCGAGTTGCTTGAGCACTGAAATGATCACGCGGGCGGCATCGTCGACCGGTGTCGGATTGCCGCGCCGGTCGTCGGCCATCAGCAGTTCTTCGGGTTGTTCGGCACGGGCGAGGAAGCGGCCAAGGGTGCCGTCCGGACTGTCGTCCAGCAGCCAGCCGAAACGCAGCAGTACGTGTTGCGGGCAGGTGGCGCGAACGCTTTGTTCGATCCGCCACAACGCCTGACCGCGCAGACCCAGTGGTACGGGTTCGTCTTTTTCGCTGTAGGCGGTGGCGCGGGAACCGTCGAACACGCGATAGCTGGAAGGTTGCAGCAGTACGATGTTGTGGTGCTGGCACAGCTCTGCCAGACGCTCGATCGCACGCTCCTGGCCAGCCAGGCGCTGTTCGCTCACCGCCTCCGCCTGAAACCAGTCGAAGTAGTAGGCAAGGTTGATCAATGCATCGGGACGGGTGTCGTCGAGCAGTTGTGTCAGGCTCGCGGCATCCCAGCCGTCTTGCGGCGGGCGGGGGGCGAGGAAGCCGATGTCTTCCTCCGCACCGAGGCGAATCAGCGCCTGCCCAAGGGCATTTCCGCCGCCCAGTAACATTAGGCGCATTCGCATAGAGTCAGCAGGCCCAGTCTGATTGAAACAATGGCTTTATCGACACCGCGCCCAGGCGATGTCGTTGGTAATTGCCGGAATCGTTGCATTTTGCGGGTTTAGTGCGCAACCGTCATCCGTAAAGTGTAGATGTCCGGGATTTATGGTGTGGCCACTTCCCTCTTCGCGAGCAGGCTCGCTCCCACATTGGTCCGGTGTACACAATTCCATTGTGGGAGCGAGCCTGCTCGCGAAGAGGCCCTTAAGGCCACCAAAGGTCTTGAGTGGTACTTGCATCTTTCGCCCCCACCCGCCTAACTTGCTGCATGAACCTGCCCATCCCCGCAGACAGTGCCCTGAGCGGCTTTCACCCCGCCGTCAGCGCCTGGTTCAGCCACACCTTCGCAGCGGTCACCGCCGCCCAGGCCCGGGCGTGGCCGTTGATCCGCCAGCAGCGCTCGACCCTGATCGCCGCGCCCACCGGCTCCGGCAAGACCCTCACCGCCTTTCTCGCCGTCATCGACGACCTGGTGCATCGCGGCCTGGAGTCCGCCGACGGCCTGCCAGACGCAACGCTGGTGGTCTACGTCTCGCCGCTCAAGGCACTGTCCAACGACATCCAGATCAACCTGCAAAACCCGCTGGCCGGCATTACCGAGCAATTGCGCCTGATGGGCCTGCCCGAATTGCAGATCACCACGGCCGTGCGCACCGGTGACACACCACAAAAAGATCGTTCGGCGATGCGCAAGACGGCGCCGCACATTCTGGTGACCACGCCGGAATCCTTGTACGTGTTGCTCGGTTCCGATTCCGGTCGGCAGATGCTCGGCACGACACAAACAGTAATCATCGACGAAATCCACGCCATGGCCGCCAACAAACGCGGCAGCCATCTGACACTGAGCCTTGAACGCCTGCAGGCGTTGTGCGCGCAACCACTTCTGCGCATCGGTCTGTCCGCTACGCAAAACCCGATCGAAGCCGTCTCGCGCTTCCTCGTCGGTCGCGACCGTCCGTGCGAGATCATCGACATCGGCCACGCCCGCCCACGCGACCTGGACATCGAAGTACCGCCCGTGCCGCTGTCGGCAGTGATGGCCAACGATGTCTGGGAACTGGTCTACGACCGCCTCGCGGCCCTCGCCCGGGAACACCGGACCACGCTGGTTTTCGTCAACACCCGGCGCCTGGCCGAGCGCCTGAGCCGACACCTGAGCGAGCGCCTGGGCAAGGACGCCGTGGCCGCCCACCACGGCAGCCTGGCCAAAGAGTTTCGCCTGGACGCCGAGCAGCGACTCAAGCGCGGCGACCTGCAAGTGCTGATCGCCACGGCGTCGCTGGAACTGGGGATCGATATCGGCGACGTCGACCTGGTGTGCCAGATCGCCTCGCCGCGTTCGATTGCCGGGTTTCTGCAGCGGGTCGGCCGCTCCGGGCACCAGGTCGGCGGTACGCCCAAGGGCCGTTTGTTCGCCACCACCCGCGACGATCTGATCGAATGCGCAGCGCTGCTCGACTGCGTGCGCCGGGGCGAACTCGATACCTTGCTGATCCCGCAAGCGCCGCTGGACGTGCTGGCACAACAGATCATTGCCGAGGTCAGTTGCCAGGAGTGGCCGGAACAGGCACTGCTGGAGATGCTGCGCCGCGCCGCGCCCTACGCCGGACTCGACGACAAACACTACCAGGCGCTGCTGCACATGCTCACCGAGGGCTACAACGGGCGTCAGGGTATGCGCAGCGCCTACCTGCACCGCGACGCCGTGAGCCGCACCCTGCGCGGTCGCCGGGGCGCAAAACTGACGGCGGTGACCAGTGGCGGGACCATTCCGGACAACGCCGACTACAGCGTGCTGCTGGAGCCTCAAGGGCTGAACATCGGTACTATCAACGAAGACTTCGCCGTGGAAAGCATCGCCGGGGATGTCTTCCAGTTGGGCAATACGTCCTATCGGATCCTGCGCGTGGAAACCGGCAAGGTGCGGGTCGAGGATGCTCAGGGCCAGCCGCCGACCATTCCGTTCTGGCTCGGAGAAGCGCCGGGGCGCAGTGCCGAGTTGTCCTCGGCGGTGGCACGCTTGCAGGCACAGCTCGACGACCTGCTGGGGCGCGCGCCTGGCAGCCTGCAACCAGCACTCGACTGGCTGACCGACACCCTGGACCTGAACCTCGCCAGCGCCGAACAACTGGTGGACTACCTGGCCCGTGCGCGGCAAACGCTGGGCGCCCTGCCCTCACAAGACACGCTGTTGATGGAGCGTTTTTTCGACGAGTCCGGCGGCACCCAACTGGTCATTCACACGCCGTTCGGCAGTCGCATCAACCGCGCCTGGGGCCTGGCCCTGCGCAAGCGTTTCTGTCGCACCTTCAATTTCGAACTGCAGGCCGCCGCCAGCGAAGACGCCATCGTGCTATCGCTGTCCACCAGCCACAGTTTTGAACTGGACGATGTCTGGCGCTACCTGCACAGCAACAGCGCCGAACACCTGCTGATTCAAGCCGTGCTCGACGCGCCGCTGTTCGGCGTGCGCTGGCGCTGGAATGCCGGGGTGGCCCTGGCGCTGCCGCGCTACAGCGGCGGGCGCAAAGTCCCGCCGCAGATCCAGCGGATGAAAAGCGAAGACCTGATCGCCAGTGTCTTCCCCGACCAGATCGCCTGTGTGGAAAACCTCGCTGGAGAACGAGAGATTCCCGACCATCCGCTGGTAGAGCAAACCCTCGACGACTGCCTGCACGATGCCATGGACAGTGAAGGCTGGCTGGCCTTGTTGCGACGCATGGAACGCGGCGACATTCGCCTGATCAGCCGCGACTTGCCGGCGCCCTCGCCGCTGGCGGCGGAGATTCTCAGCGCCCGGCCCTATACCTTTCTCGACGATGCGCCGCTGGAGGAGCGCCGTACCCAGGCGGTGCTCAATCGCCGCTGGAGCGACCCGCAATCCACCGACGACCTCGGCGCGCTGGACGCCGAAGCGATTGCCGCCGTGCGCGACGAAGCCTGGCCGGCGCCCACCGGTGTCGATGAAATGCACGAGGCCTTGATGAGCCTGGCGTGCATCTGCGATGCCGAGGCCAGCGCCAATCCGCAATGGCTCGACTGGCTCGATACCCTGGCCAATAGCGGACGCGCCAGCCGTATGCAGATCAGCACCGGGCAATCGCTGTGGCTGGCGCTGGAGCGCCTGAGCTGCCTACGGGCGATTTATCCACAGGCTGAAATGACGCCCCCGCTGCAGGCGCTGCCGGACTTCGATGAAACCTGGACAGCCGAGGAAGCCGCACTCGAACTGATCCGTGCACGGCTCAGCGCCTTCGGGCCGCTCCCGCTCAATTCCATTGCCGAACCACTCGGCTTGCCCGCCGCGCAGGTCAATCAAGCCCTGGCGCAACTGGAACGCGAAGGCTACGTGCTGCGTGGCCGCTTCACCCCGGGCACCGCTTGGGAAGAATGGTGCGAGCGACATTTGCTGGCGCGGATCCATCGCTACACGGTCAAACGCCTGCGTCGGGAAATCGAACCGGTGGCCTTGCAGGATTTCATGCGGTTCCTCTTTGATTGGCAGCATGTCTCGACTGCAAATCAGGGCCAGGGCGCGGCGGTATTGCCGGCCGTCGTCGCGCAATTCGAAGGCTACCCCGCCGCCGCTTCAGGCTGGGACAGCGACATCCTGCCGGCGCGAATCAAGGATTACTCGTCGTCCTGGCTGGATGAGTTATGCCGCAGCGGCAGACTGGTGTGGACGCGCCTGACTGCGCACAACAAAGGCGCCGGCACCGCACTGCGCAGCACGCCGATTGTCTTGCTGCCGCGCAATCGGGTCGGCCTCTGGAGTGGCTTGGCCGAACAGACGCCGGTCAGCGAACTGTCGGCGAAGACGCAAAAGGTCCATGTCGCCCTCAGCCAGCACGGCGCGTTGTTTTTCGATGAGCTGATCCACGAGGCTCATCTGCTGCGTTCGGAACTGGAAATCGCCCTGCAGGAACTGGTGGGCGCCGGGTTGGTGAACGCCGACAGCTTCGCCGGGTTGCGCGCACTGATCACCCCGGCCAGCAAGCGCCAGCCGCGCAACAGTCGGCGTGGGCGCGGAGCATTCATCGGTGGCATGGACGACGCCGGGCGCTGGGCTTTGCTGCGACGCGTGCCTGCCGCGCCGGTGGCGGAAAACCAGCGTCCCGCACCCACACCGGCCGAAACGCTGGAACACATCGCCATGACCTTGCTGCGCCGCTACGGCGTGGTGTTCTGGCGCTTGCTGGAGCGAGAGGCGGACTGGCTGCCGAGCTGGCGCGAATTGCTGCGTACGTTCCATCGTCTGGAGGCTCGCGGCGAGATTCGTGGCGGACGGTTTGTCAGCGGCCTGGCGGGTGAGCAATTCGCCTTGCCCGAGGCGATTCCATTGTTGCGGGAGGTGCGGCGTCGGCCTCACGACGGCAGTCTGGTCGCGGTGTGCGGGGTCGATCCGCTGAACCTCGCCGGCACGTTGTTGCCGGGTGCGAAGGTGCCGGCACTGGCGAGCAATCGGCTGGTGTATCGCGACGGGTTGCCGGTCGCTGCCGAGATTGCCGGCAAGCAGCAGATCTGGGTGGAACTGGATCAGCAGGCGGGGGCCGAGGTGCGCAGCAAGCTGATCCGGCATTGAGGTTGTCTGGTCTGCCCCCTTCGCGAGCAGGCTCGCTCCCACAGGGGGATTCATGAACGACAAAAATCAACTGTGGGAGCGAGCCTGCTCGCGAAGAGGCCATCACAGCCAATAAAGAACCTCAGGACAAAACTGGCTACTGCGACCGCGACCGATCCGGCATCAGTACCGCCGAATGATCCGGCTCATGCACCGCCTCCGGTGGTGGCTCGACCGGATGCCTCGGCACCAGCGCCTGCTGTGGATAAGTCTGCGCGAAATGCACCCACGGGCAGTTATCCACAAGTTTTTTCAGGCGCTGGTTGAAGGCCCGGCTCACGGCATATTGACCACCGGACACCGTGCGGAATTGCGCGGTCAGCACCACGCCGTTGAGGTCCATTTTATCGACGCCAAACACATCCAGCGGCCCTTGCAGGTTGTAGCGCAGGAACGCGTCGCTGCTGATGGAATGCCCGGCCTCGCGGATCAACTCGATGGCCTTGTCGACATCGGTGTCATAGGTGAATTGCACCGAGAAAAACGCATAGGCGAATTGCCGCGATTGGTTGGTCACGGCCTTGATCTGCCCGAACGGCACCGAGTGCACGAAGCCCTTGCCGTCGCGCAGGCGCAAGGTGCGGATGGTCAGGCCTTCGACCGTGCCGGCATGCCCGGAATCAAGCACCACCCAGTCGCCGATGGACAGAGTGTCTTCGATGATGATGAACAGCCCGGTAATCACGTCCTGCACCAGTTGCTGGGAGCCGAAACCGATTGCCAGGCCGATGACCCCGGCACCGGCCAGGAACGGCGCGACGTTGATCCCCAGGTTGGCCATGGTGGTGATCGCGCAAATCACCACAAGGATGATTTTGATCGCGTTGCGCAGCAGCGGCAGGATGGTTTTCACCCGCGTACTGGGCTGGCGTGCCGAGCGCTTGTTGGCCGGCGGTTTCAGGGCTTCCTGAATCGCCGTGTCGAGCACCACCCAGACCATCCAGGTCACCAGCAGGATCAGGCCGATGTGGCTCAGGGAATCACTGATGGCCCGGCCCACGGCATTGCTCACCGCGAACTCGAACAGCGACACGCCCCAGATCCGCCCGAGGATATCGATGAACACGATGGCCATGCCGATGCGCAACAACGCATGGGACAAGTTGAGAAAACGCTCCTTGTAGGCGCCGCTGCGGCGCAGGTCCGCTGCACTGCGCGCCTTGAACAGATAGTGCAGCGTGGTGCTGAGAAATACCGTGGCAATCAGCAACACCGTGGTGAACAAGGCGCTGCGCAGCACTCTCTGGTTGTCCGCCCCGGCGCCGATCAGGTTGACGATCGAAACCAGTACCATCAACAGAATCGGCCAATACCAAAGCCCGGAAAATATCCGCAGGGTTTCACGCAATGCCGGCTGACCGAGACGCTGGGCCAGCGGTAGGATGCGGATCACATGGGCCACCGGGCGACGCATGCGGATCACCAGCAAGCCGAAGGAAACCGACGCTGCCAACCCGGTGAACACGGCGATGCTGCTGGTGAGATTGTTGCCCAGTTGATGGGCGATCTGCGGGCTGGTCAAGGCATCGCTCAAAGCCACCAGAAAGCCGATGCCGAACAGCGGTCGTGGGCTGTGTTGTCGAATGATCTGCACCGCCCGCCGCTTGTGCCCGGCATTGAATACCACAACCAGCGACAGCACCAATGACGCGGCAAAGATCCCGGCACTGGTGGCGTAGGCAAAACACAACGCCAGCGCCCGACCGGCCGAGAATGGCAAAAACTCGCTGGCATAAATCGTCAGCGGCAGGCTGACCACCGCCGGAATGGAATAGGGCAATACATAGCCGAGCAGGGCCTGACCACGCTCGCGACTGAGCAGCAGGCGATGCGCGCAAAGGCGTTTGGCCAACCACCGCCCAAACAGCCAAAGACAGGCAAACACGGCCGCCCACACGCAGGTCAACAGCAGGAAATCGCCGGCGACGCTCCAGGCCGAACGGGCCGAAGGCTGATTGACCAACTGATCCACTTCATCGGCCGCGCGGTCGGCACGCAGTCGCCAGACGTCGACCAGATTCTGGTTGAGATCAAACCTGGACTGAACCTCGTCGATGCTTGAACTGATGGCCCCCAGTAAACCGCCTTGCACCAGCGGCTCGGGGTGCGCCGGTGGCGTCGCGGCGGTCGCGGTGGCCGGCAGCCCCGGTATCGCGGCGGCTTCCAGTTGTTCGCTGCCCAGAAACACTAATGCCCCCAGCAGTATCGCGGTCTTGAGCCTGATCAAAACACCCGCTCCTTTGCCTGTGTCTGTAAGGAACTGATCGAGAAATACCGTGCAAGTTCGGCTATTGCCCGCAGATAGCAGGATGACAATGCCTTCCTGTGGCACAGACTAGCACTCGCGTTCGCGATCTTTGCGCCCAAGGCAAATATCAAATGTCCGTCCCTGTATTTTTCCGCACAACCCCAACCCCGACACTGCGCTCCATCGAATCAATCTCCGGAGTTGCAGACATGCCCATTGCTTTGCTCGCGCTGACCCTCAGCGCCTTTGCCATCGGGACGACCGAGTTCGTCATCGTTGGCCTGTTACCCACCATTGGTGCCGACCTCGGCGTCAGCCTGCCATCCGCCGGTCTGCTGGTCAGCCTGTATGCCCTTGGCGTTGCCGTCGGCGCCCCGGTGCTGACCGCCCTCACCGGCAAGGTTCCGCGCAAGTTGCTGCTGTTATCGCTGATGGTGCTGTTCACCCTCGGCAATCTGCTGGCGTGGCAAGCACCGAGCTACGAGTCGCTGATCCTCGCACGGATCGTCACCGGCCTGGCCCACGGGGTGTTTTTCTCGATCGGCTCGACCATCGCCACCAGTCTAGTGCCGAAGGAAAAAGCCGCCAGCGCGATAGCCATCATGTTCACCGGCCTGACCGTGGCGCTGGTCACCGGCGTGCCGCTGGGGACATTCATCGGCCAGCATTTCGGCTGGCGTGAAACCTTCCTCGCTGTTTCGGCATTGGGTGTCATCGCCTTCGTTGGCAGCCTGATCTACGTGCCGAACAACATCGCCCACAGCAAACCCGCGTCGTTGTTGCAGCAATTGCAGGTGCTCAAGCAACCGCGCCTGTTGCTGGTGTATGCCATGACGGCCGTCGGCTACGGCGGCTCGTTCATCGCGTTTACCTTCCTCGCCCCGATTCTTCAGGACCTCTCCGGTTTCAGCGCCAGCACCGTCAGCCTGGTATTGCTGGTCTACGGCATCTCCGTGGCCGTCGGCAACATCTGGGGTGGCAAGCTGGCGGACAAACGCGGCCCGATCAGCGCCCTGAAAATCATTTTTGCCCTGCTCGCCGCCGTGTTGTTCGTGCTGACCTTCACCGCCGGCAATCCGTGGCTCGCACTGGCCACCGTGCTGGTCTGGGGCGCCGTGGCCTTCGGCAACGTGCCGGGATTGCAGGTGTACGTGGTGCGCCAGGCCGAACATCACACCCCGCAGGCTGTGGACGTGGCATCCGGCCTGAACATCGCGGCGTTCAACCTCGGCATTGCCGGCGGTGCGTGGGGCGGTGGCCTGATCGTCGCCCACATGGGCTTGATCCACACCGCGTGGATCGGCGGTCTGGTGGTGTTGCTGGCGCTGGCATTGACCGCGTGGAGCGGACGTCTTGATCGCCGCGGCCCGGAGTTCGCCGAACCGGCTGACGGCTCTGCCCGCATTATCACGGGCCACTAATACACCCTGTGGGAGCGAGCCTGCTCGCGAAGGCGCCAGCACCCTCGGCAATGAGGTGAATGACACACCGCTTTCGCGAGCAGGCTCGCTCCCACATTGAATCTGTAGTGATGCGTTGTCGGTGTACCGTCCGTAGCCCCATCGAAACTTTCGCCGCCGCCCCGGAGTCATCCAAAGACAGGGGCCGTCAGGCGGGAGGCGACATGACAGCGAACCACACCGATATTCCCGCACACTCAAGCGCAATCGACATGCGGGTACAGGGTAAGTCCTTCACGTGTCGTTTCAAGGTGCTGACGGTCAATACCCATAAAGGTTTCACCGCGCTCAACCGCCGTTTCATCCTGCCGGAACTGCGCGAAGCGGTGCGTAGTGTGTCTGCCGATGTGGTGTTTTTGCAGGAAGTCCACGGCACTCACGAACAGCACCCCAAGCGCTACACCAACTGGCCGGCGATGCCGCAATACGAGTTCCTCGCCGACACCCTGTGGCCGCAGTTCGCCTATGGACGCAATGCGGTGTATCCGGCGGGCGATCACGGCAATGCGCTGTTGTCGAAATTCCAGATCATCCGCCACGACAACCTCGACGTGTCCATCGGCGGCCACGAGAACCGCGGGCTCCTGCATTGTGTGTTACGTCTGCCGGACGACGACCGGGAAGTGCATGCCATTTGCGTGCACCTGGGGTTGCGCGAAAGCCACCGTATGGCGCAACTGAAATTGCTTGCCCAGCGTCTGGACACCCTGCCCGGCGATGCCCCGGTGATCGTCGCCGGGGATTTCAACGACTGGCGCCAGCGCGCCGATGCCTTGCTCAAGCCAAGCGGCTTGCATGAAGTCTTCGCCGCGCACCATGGCAAACCGGCACGCAGCTTCCCCGCGCGCCTGCCGACCTTGCGCCTGGACCGCATCTACGTGCGCAACCTCAAGGCCAGCCAGCCGCAGGTGCTGAGCACCCGACCCTGGTCGCACCTTTCCGACCACGCCCCGCTGTCGGTGGAGATCGAGCTATGAGCAGCCAGTCGATGGAAAAAACCACGTTGCAAGACATCCCCGCCCCGCCGATCCGCGAGCCGACAGCGGTCGATGTCGAATATGGGTGGCAAGGCAGCAATCGCGTCGAGTTGCTGGAAAACGGCGAAGGGTTTTTTCCCCGGGTATTTGAAGCCCTGCGCCGGGCGCAAAATGAAATCCTGCTGGAAACGTTCATTGTGTTCGAGGACAAGGTTGGCAATGAGCTGCAACAGATTCTGATCGAAGCCGCTCAGCGCGGCGTGCGCACTACCGTCAGCCTCGACGGGTTTGGCTGCGGCGAACTGAGCACCGGGTTCCTCACTGCCCTGACCGCGGCCGGCGTGCACCTGCAAATGTTCGACCCGGCACCGAAGCGCCTGGGCATCCGCACCAACTGGTTCCGGCGGCTGCACCGCAAGATAGTGGTCGTAGACGGCAGCATCGCCTTCGTCGGCGGGATCAATTTTTCTGCCGATCATCTGGCCGACTTCGGCCCCGAGGCCAAGCAGGACTATTCCGTGGAAGTGCAAGGCCCGGTGGTGGCCGACATCCATCACTTCGCCCTGCTGCAATGCGGTCGCCCGGTGCGGGCCAGATACTGGTGGCAACGGCGCCGGATGCGGCGTTCGGAACTGGCCTTGAGCGATCACGATGGCCAGGTGCGGCTGGTATACCGCGATAACGGCGAACACCCGTCCGACATCGAAGAGGTTTACCGCCAGGTGTTGCGCCAGGCACAACGGCGGGTGGTGATCGCCAACGCCTACTTCTTTCCCGGTTTCCGCCTGTTGCGCGAGATCCGCAACGCGGCACGTCGTGGCGTGGATGTGCGGCTGATCCTGCAAGGGCAGCCAGACATGCTGGTGGCCAGGCTCGCCGCGCGCATGACCTATGACTACCTGCTCAGGTCCGGGGTGAAGATCTACGAATATTGCGATCGTCCGCTGCACGGCAAGGTCGCGTTGGTGGACGAAGACTGGAGCACCGTCGGTTCCAGCAACCTCGACCCGTTGAGCCTGTCGATGAATCTGGAGGCCAACGTGCTGATCCGCGACCGAGCCTTCAATCGGCATCTGTTCGATCGCCTGGAAGACCTCAGCGATCACCACTGCAAGGTCATGTCTCCCGACATTGCGCCACGCGGACGTGTCTGGCACATGACCATCGGTTTTCTGGTGTTTCACTTCCTGCGGCATTTCCCGGCGTGGGCCGGTTGGTTGCCGGCGCATAAACCCCACCTGAAACCTGTCCCCCCTCCGACCGGGAGCGCTGGCCATGAACCGCGCTGAAACCCACACGGCAACTCACGCCACAAGCGCTGGCAAGTCGCACTGGAGACGCTGGAAACGACCGCTGACGATGCTGTTTTTCCTGATGCTGATCGTGCTGTTCACGATGCTCGCCCAGCGTATCGAATGGAACGAAGTGTTCGACAACCTGGACGATTTCAAGGTGCGCACGCTGATCATCGCCTCGGGGCTGACCCTGGTGAGTTTTCTGGTGTACGCCTGCTTCGACCTGATCGGCCGCACCTACATCCGCCAGAATCTGACCTGGAAGCAGATCCTGCCCGTGGGGATCATCAGCTACGCCTTCAACCTGAACCTGAGCGCCTGGGTCGGCGGCATCGCCATGCGTTACCGGTTGTATTCGCGGCTCGGGGTCAGCAAGAGCAACATCGCGAAAATCCTTGGCCTGAGCCTGGCGACCAACTGGTTCGGCTACATGGTCATTGCCGGCGCCGTGTTCAGCAGCGGGTTGGTACGCATGCCACCGGGCTGGAGACTCAGCAGTGGCGCGCTGCAAGGCGTGGGGGTCTTGTTACTGCTGCTGAGCGCCGGGTACCTGGCGGCGTGCCGATTTGCCAAACGTCGGGAGTGGGCGATTCGCGGCGTGGAGATTGACTTGCCGTCTCTGCCCATGGCGGTGCTGCAACTGGCCCTTGGCGCTCTCAACTGGTCGCTGATGGCGGCGGTGATTTTCGCGTTGCTGCCGAGCAAACTGGACTATCCACTGGTACTGGGCGTGCTGTTGATCAGTGCCATCGCCGGGGTCATCACGCACATCCCGGCCGGGCTCGGCGTGCTCGAGGCGGTGTTCGTGGCGCTGCTGCAACACGAGGTTTCGCGGGGTAGCCTGGTGGCGGGACTGCTGGCCTATCGGGCGATTTATTTCATTGTGCCGCTATTGATTGCCCTGGTGATGTACCTGCTGGTGGAGGCCAAGGCCAAGGCGTTGCGGATAGAGAAAAAACCCAAGTGATTTTGTGCTGGTTGTGAGGACGCCTTCGCGGGCAAGCCCGCTCCCACAGGGTCTGTTGGTGGATGCAGATTCTATGTACACCCTCGATCCTTGTGGGAGCGGGCTTGCCCGCGAAGGGGCCCGCAAGAACACCCCAATATCAGGATGATTGAATAATGCTCAACCGCTCCCCCACCACCATCTCGGTAATCCAGCCGACGAGGATCGAGGTGTACGCCTGCTGGGAAACCGGATCGCTCAAAGCATGATCGGCGCCGTCGATGATGCGGTGGGTCAGTGAGTGCGTCTGCTGGCAAGCCGCCCGGTAGCTCATGATCGTCGCGTGGGGCACGTATTCGTCGGTCTCCGATTGCACCAGCAAGACGTCCCCCGAGAATTGCGAACAGGCATGCAAGGCGCGGTTGCTGTCGGCACATACCAGGGTGCTTCGGTAATCATGCAGATCCAGCTTGTCCAGATCGCGTTTCGGCGTGTGCCATTGCTCGTCGCGATACAGCGCCGGCACCCGCAGCGCCAGCCAGCGCACCGGCCTGAGCGAGGTCAGGATCGAGGCCAGATACCCTCCGTAACTGGTACCGACCACGGCAATCGCCGATGTATCGAGGGCCGGGTGCGCGAGCAAGCGGTCATAGGCTGCCAGCAGGTCTCGCAGGTTATCTTCGCGAGTCACCCGGGACAATGGAATGCCGGTGCCGCCTGTGTGTCCACGCAGGTCAAAGGTCAGGCAGACACAACCCAACCCGGCGATGCCTTTGGCGCGCTCCAGGTCCCGTTCCTGACTGCCGCCCCAACCGTGCACGAAGAGCACACCGGGGACTTTCGATTTTGGGCTCAGAAACGTCCCGCTCATCTGTTCGTTGTCGATGTCGATCTGGATGGATTCGCTTCTAGCCGTCATAGGATTTAACCGTCACGTACTTGAGGAGAAAGTCGCTGGTCTGCGCCGGCCCACGGAACACCTCGATGGCGTCGGCCGGCAGCGGCCGATCGATGTAGGTTTCCACCGAGGACACACGAACCGCCCCCATCCCCGGATCGTTGACGAAGCTCTGCAAGGCCGCGACTTCAGCGCTGCTGGCACCACCCATGCGCCAGGACTGTTCCAGCACGCCACTGCGCCGCTGGCCGTTGCTGTCCAGGCCCTGGGCGATGTCGTAATTGCGCCGCGAGGCATAAAAGCCGGGATAGGCTTCATCCGCCGCGGTGTCGAAAACCTGTGCCTGACGGATCGCCAGGCGCACGTCTTGCGGCAGATCCAGTTTCAGCAACTGGTCGTAGTCACCAGGCACCACCAGCAGATCGGAACCGCCATACACCGCGTCGCCCTGCGCGTCTTCGGTCAGGTACTGCTCACCGCAGTAACTGAGCACCCTGTTGCCGATAAAACTCTGGCCAACGCTGTGGGTGATCACCTGTTCCAGATCCTGCTCGAGCACCACACCTTTAGTGAACAGGACCTCAGCCTCTGGCCTGGCAAGCACTTCATCGAACTCATCGAGGCTTTTGAACACTTCCTGACCGCGTCCGGCACAGGCATTAATCGGTTTCAGGCGAACCGGCCCGGAGTGCAACAAATGCTTAGCCGCCGGGTGCGCATCCGCCGGGGAGAACACGCTGAGACCGTCGAGCACCACGCTGCGCACCCGCTCGGAAAACAAGGGTGCCCAGCCTTTTGGCGCATGGGCATGGTGGTTGAGCAATCCGTGACTGATGGCCTTGGTGCAGATGAAGTCGTGATCGACATAACCGCCCCACAAATCCTCCGGCCCCTTGACCCCCAGTTGCCGGGCAGCCGCAGCGCCCACCAGGGTCTGGGTCGGCAACAGGTAGAGGTCGCGCCCGCCATGCCGTTGCGGGTCGTAACTGCCGCCGTACTTGAGCCCCAGTATCTGCGCCAGCCAGCGGGCCAGCACACGGTTGGTCTCGACTTCGTGCAGTGGCGCATCGGCGTTCACCGAATGGGCGAGCACCAGTTTCTTGCGGTTTGTCGGGGTCATGCATCCCCCTTCAATCGACGCTTGATGAATGTAGCTGAAGGGGTGCAGGGATCAGGCCAAGGCGTCTTGAGGGGAAACGTATTTCAAATCAGCCCGTTGCACAGGAGGTGATGGCATGGGGCCTGTTTTATTCTGCACGACGCCCTTTGATATTCCGGCATTTTGCACGACTCAAGACTGGCACAGAACCAATGTGGGATTTGTTGTAATGGGCCTATCGTGCCGAGACGCCCGGCGTCACCCCGAACCGCGTCCGATAATCACTCGGCGCCAGGCCGGTGACTTTCTTGAATGTCGCACGAAACGCCCCAGGGTCCTGATAACCCACGGTCCAGGCAATATGGTCGATGGTGCCGTTGGTGAATTCGAGCATTTCCCGGGCCTTGCCGACTCGCAGATGCTGGCAGTACTCAGTGGGCTTGAGCCCGGTGGCCGCACGGAATCGGCGCAGAAAGGTACGTTCCTCCAGGCCTGACTTTTCGGCCATCGCCGCCAGCGATACATCGGTCGCCCCGGTGCTTTGCAGCCAGTGTTGCACCTTGAGGATCGCCGCATCGCCATGACTGAGGATCGGCGCAAAATTACTGCCGCACTCACTGGCACTGTCGCTGTGTTCCACCACCAGAAAACGCGCGGTATGGGTGGCAATGCTCGGTCCCAGCAACCGGTTGACCAGACGCAAACCCAGTTCGGACCAGGCCATCAGCCCGGCAGTGGTAATCAGGTCGCCGTCATCGACAATCGGCGTATCGGCCTTGAGCCTGATCGCCGGATAACGTTCGGCGAAGGCTTTGGCCGAGGTCCAGTGAGTGGTGGCGCTGCGACCGTCGAGCAGACCGCTTTCAGCCAACAGAATCGAGCCCACGCAAACCCCGCCCAGTGTCGCTCCGCGGGCATGTTGCTCGCGCAACCAGCGGATCAATCCCTGTGGTGCCTGACCCTCGGAAAAACCGCCGATCGACGGCGGAATCAGCACGGCCACCAAGGCGCGCTCCGGGCCGGGATGACTATCGAAGACCCGCACCGGTGGCTGATCGCCCGCGACCTGCCAATGGCTGACCCGCAGCAGCGGCAACTGCGCAGTCTGATGCTCGGCGGCGATCCGGTTGGCCACCCCGAACAAGTCCGTCAAGCCATGCACCGCCGCCATCTGCGCGCCGGGATAGATCAGCACACCGAGTTCGGCGATTGCCCTTTCTGCGTCCATTGTCAGTTTTCCCCCTTTTATTGTCGGTGCGGCCAATCCCCGGACCGCCTGCCAGCGCCAATACTGCATTCCACACCCTACACATACTTCGAGGAAACAGTCATGGCCAAGCAAGCGCTCATCGTAGTCGATATCCAGAACGACTACTTCCCCCAAGGCAAGTGGCCGCTGGTCGGTGCCGACGCCGCCGCAGACAACGCCGCCCGCCTGATCAAGGCCTTCCGCGACGCCGCTGATCCGGTGGTGCATATCCGCCACGAATTCACCTCCGAAGAGGCACCGTTTTTCACCCCGAATTCCGAAGGCGCGAAGTTGCACCCGAAAGTACTCAACCGCGCCGATGAACCGGTGGTACTCAAGCACTTCGTCAACTCGTTCCGCGAAACCGACTTGAAGTCGATCCTCGACGAGCAAGACATCAAGGAACTGGTGGTCGTGGGCAGCATGAGCCACATGTGCGTGGACGGCATCACCCGTGCGGCGGCGGACTTTGGTTATAAGGTGACCGTAATCCACGACGCCTGCGCCACCCTCGACCTGGAATTCAATGGTGTGACGGTTCCGGCGGCCCAGGTTCATGCGGCGTTCATGGCGGCCCTGGCGTTTGCGTATGCCAGCGTGGTGTCGACCAACGACTACCTCGCGGCCTGAAGCAACGGCGTTTCACCACAAACAAAAAACCCGCACTTCAGACCGAAGTGCGGGTTTTTTATTCAGCTTGCCGCTTGTAGCTCGGGACTTACAGCTGCTTAGAACGGAATATCGTCATCAAAGCTGTCGAAATCCGGAGCCGGCTGAGGAGCAGCCTGCTGTGGAGCCGGGCGCGATTGTTGCGGCGCCGACTGCTGTGGACGCGGAGCCTGCTGGCGCGGAGCGGATTGCTGGTAGTTGTTACCGCCGCCCTGAGCCTGCTGGTCGCCCTGTGGACGGCCGCCCAGCAGTTGCATGGTGCCTTGCATGTCGACCACGATTTCGGTGGTGTAACGCTTGATACCGTCTTTTTCCCACTCGCGGGTCTGCAGCTTGCCTTCGATGTACACCTGCGAACCTTTACGCAGGTATTCGCCGGCGATTTCCGCAACCTTGCCGAACATCGACACACGGTGCCATTCGGTTTTTTCGACTTTCTGACCGGTTTGCTTGTCGGTCCACTGTTCGCTGGTCGCCAGACTCAGGTTGGTCACGGCATTACCGTTAGGCAAGTAGCGAACTTCGGGATCCTGGCCGCAAGTGCCGACCAATATGACTTTGTTAACCCCACGGGCCATAACGTTCTCCTAGGCTACGCACGCTGCCTCGGCCGGGTTGTTCACCAGGCGCTCAAGGGTGGTGCGATCCAATAGTTCGGTGTCCAATTTGATGTAAATGGCCGCCTCATCAGCGACTATCACTGCATCTGTTACCCCTACGACAGCCTTCAGGCGCTCGACCAGACCCGCTTCGCGGATCGCCTCGGGCGACAACGGCAAGCGCAGGCTTGTCACGTAGGGTGGTTCACGCATGGTAACAGCAAAGGCCAGCCAGAGGGCAGCGAGACCGGCGCATCCGAGGAACACAACCGACAGACCGCCGTGCTGGAACAGCCAGCCACCGAGTATTCCCCCCAGTGCCGATCCGAGGAACTGGCTGGTGGAATAAACCCCCATCGCCGTGCCCTTTCCACCTGCCGGTGAAACCTTGCTGATCAGCGACGGCAATGAAGCTTCCAGCAGATTGAACGCGGTAAAGAACACCACTGTCCCAATCACCAGAGCCCGCAAGCTGTCGCCGAACTGCCAGAAGAATAGCTCAGTGAGCATCAGCGTCAGCACTGCGCCCAGTAAAACTCGTTTCATTTTGCGTTTCTTCTCGCCGTAGATAATGAACGGGATCATGGCGAAGAAAGAAATCAGCAACGCGGTCAGGTACACCCACCAGTGCTGCTCCTTGGGCAGCCCGGCCTTCTCGACCAGCGCCAGCGGCAAGGCGACGAAGCTGGACATCAACATCGCGTGCAACACGAAAATGCCCAGGTCCAGACGCAACAGGTCCGGATGCTTGAGCGTCGGGATCAGCGCCTGGCGTGCGACACCGGACTCTCGATGCTGCAACGGCCCAGTGGAGCGCGGCACCATGAACATCACGATCACAATGCCGAACAGCGCCATGCCACCGGTAGCCAGGAACAGCCCGGACAGGCCGAAGGCGCGGGTCAGCAGCGGGCCGACCACCATGGCCACCGCAAACGACAGGCCGATAGTCATGCCGATCATGGCCATGGCCTTGGTCCGGTGCTGCTCGCGGGTCAGGTCGGACAACAAGGCCATGACCGCCGCGGAAATCGCCCCGGCGCCCTGCAGGACTCGCCCGGCGATCACACCCCAGATCGAATCGGCATTGGCCGCCAGCAGGCTACCGAGGGCAAAGACGATCAGCCCCAGGTAAATCACCGGGCGTCGACCGATGCGGTCGGAAATGAAACCGAACGGAATCTGGAATATGGCCTGGGTCAGGCCATAAGCGCCAATCGCCAGGCCGATCAGGGCCGGCGTTGCCCCGGCCAGATCCATCCCATAGGTCGCCAGTACCGGCAACACCATGAACATGCCAAGCATACGGAAGGCGAACACCAGGGCCAGACCGCTCGCTGCGCGGGTCTCGCCGCCACTCATGCGCTCGCTGTGGGGATCGTGCATGGAAAAACCTCATGTGAACCGGCGGCGATTCTACCAGTCCCATCGATTGGCAGGGTATATCGCGACGCTTTGACGCGCATTGCTGACACAGTCTTCATGTAAGACAGTAACCCTCTCGTTTGATAGTGTGCATCCATCCAGTATTTGGCCGTATACTCCTACGTTTTCGACGCCCGCCGAGCGAGGCCACCTTGGACAAGATCCTGATTCGTGGGGCTCGAACCCACAACCTGAAGAACATCGACCTGACCCTGCCACGGGACAAGCTGATTGTCATCACCGGCCTGTCCGGCTCCGGCAAGTCGTCCCTGGCTTTCGACACCCTGTACGCCGAAGGTCAGCGCCGCTACGTCGAATCGCTGTCGGCCTATGCCCGGCAGTTCCTGTCTATGATGGAAAAGCCCGACGTTGACACCATCGAAGGCCTGTCGCCGGCAATCTCCATTGAACAGAAGTCGACCTCGCACAACCCGCGTTCGACGGTCGGCACAATCACCGAAATCTACGACTACCTGCGCCTGCTGTATGCACGCGTGGGCATTCCGCGTTGCCCGGATCACGACATCCCGCTGGAAGCGCAGACCGTCAGCCAAATGGTCGACCTGGTCCTCGCCGAACCGGAGGGCAGCAAGCTGATGCTGCTGGCCCCGGTAATCCGCGAGCGCAAGGGCGAGCACCTGTCGGTTTTCGAAGAACTGCGCGCCCAGGGGTTCGTCCGTGCCCGGATCAACGGCAAGCTGTACGAGCTGGACGAAGCACCCAAGCTCGACAAGCAGAAAAAACATTCCATCGATGTCGTGGTCGACCGCTTCAAGGTTCGGGCCGACCTGCAACAACGCCTGGCCGAATCCTTCGAGACCGCGTTGAAACTCGCGGATGGCATCGCCCTGGTGGCACCGATGGACGACGAACCGGGTGAAGAGATGATCTTCTCCGCACGCTTCGCCTGCCCGATCTGCGGCCACGCGATCAGCGAACTGGAACCCAAGCTGTTCTCCTTCAACAACCCGGCCGGCGCTTGCCCGACCTGCGATGGCCTGGGGGTCAAGCAATTCTTCGACATCAAGCGCCTGGTCAATGGCGAACTGACCCTGGCCGAAGGGGCGATTCGTGGCTGGGATCGGCGTAACGTCTATTACTTCCAGATGCTCGGCTCACTGGCTTCCCACTACAAATTCAGCCTGGAAGTTCCGTTCAACGAACTGCCTGCCGATCAGCAGAAATTCATCCTGCATGGCAGCGGTTCGCAAAACATCGATTTCAAATACCTGAACGACCGTGGGGATATCGTCAAGCGCTCGCACCCGTTCGAAGGCATCGTGCCGAACCTGGAGCGACGCTACCGCGAGACCGAATCGGCGTCGGTACGTGAAGAGCTGGCCAAGTTCCTCAGCACCCAGTCCTGCCCGGACTGCCGCGGTACCCGCCTGCGGCGTGAGGCGCGACACGTATGGGTCGGCGAGAAAACCCTGCCGGCAGTGACCAACCTGCCGATCGGTGATGCGTCGGATTATTTCGGCGGTCTCAAGCTCACCGGCCGCCGCGGCGAAATTGCCGACAAGATCCTCAAGGAAATCCGCGAGCGCCTGCAGTTCCTGGTCAATGTCGGTCTCGATTATCTGTCGCTGGATCGCAGTGCGGACACCTTGTCCGGTGGCGAAGCCCAGCGTATCCGTCTGGCCAGCCAGATTGGTGCCGGCCTGGTGGGCGTTCTGTACATCCTCGACGAACCCTCCATCGGCCTGCATCAGCGCGATAACGACCGGCTGCTGGGCACCCTCAAGCACCTGCGCGATATCGGCAACACGGTGATCGTGGTCGAGCACGACGAAGACGCGATTCGCCTGGCCGACTACGTGGTGGACATCGGCCCGGGCGCTGGCGTACACGGCGGGCATATCGTCGCCGAAGGCACACCGGCCGAGGTCATGGCGCACCCGGACTCGCTGACAGGCAAATACCTGTCGGGCCGGGTGAAGATCGAAGTCCCGGCCAAACGCACGCCGCGCAACAAGAAGCTTGCGCTGTCGCTCAAGGGCGCGCGCGGCAACAACCTGCGCAATGTAGACCTGGAGATTCCGATTGGCCTGCTGACCTGTGTGACCGGCGTATCCGGCTCAGGCAAGTCGACACTGATCAACAACACGCTGTTCCCCTTGAGCGCTACAGCGCTGAATGGTGCCACCACCCTTGAAGCCGCCGCCCACGACAGCATCAAGGGCCTTGAGCACCTGGACAAGGTCGTCGACATCGACCAGAGCCCGATCGGTCGCACACCGCGCTCCAACCCGGCGACCTACACCGGGTTGTTTACACCGATCCGCGAATTGTTCGCTGGCGTGCCGGAATCTCGCTCCCGCGGCTACGGCCCGGGGCGTTTCTCCTTCAACGTCAAGGGCGGGCGTTGCGAAGCCTGCCAAGGCGACGGCCTGATCAAGGTGGAGATGCACTTCCTGCCGGACATCTACGTGCCGTGCGACGTGTGCAAGAGCAAGCGCTACAACCGCGAAACCCTGGAAATCAAGTACAAAGGCAAGAGCATCCACGAAACCCTCGAGATGACCATCGAGGAAGCACGGGAGTTCTTCGATGCCGTACCGGCCCTGGCGCGCAAGCTGCAAACGCTGATGGATGTCGGCCTGTCGTACATCAAGCTGGGGCAATCGGCGACCACGCTCTCCGGTGGTGAAGCCCAGCGGGTGAAACTCTCCCGCGAACTGTCCAAGCGCGATACCGGCAAGACTCTGTACATCCTCGATGAACCGACCACCGGGCTGCACTTTGCGGATATCCAGCAACTGCTGGACGTGCTGCATCGCCTGCGCGACCACGGCAACACCGTGGTGGTGATCGAACACAACCTGGACGTGATCAAGACCGCCGACTGGCTGGTAGACCTGGGGCCGGAGGGCGGTTCCAAGGGCGGGCAGATCATTGCCGTGGGTACGCCGGAGGAAGTGTCAGAGATGACGCAATCCCATACCGGTTATTACCTCAAGCCGCTGCTGGAGCGTGACCGGGCGTAACCAGACGCCATGAAAAAGCCCCTGTCACTTCGTCAGTGCCAGGGGCTTTTTTGTATCCGTTGAATCAGGCGTGGGACTGCAGGTAGTTCTCAAGCCCGATCAACTTGATCAGACCCAACTGCTTCTCGAGCCAGTAGGTGTGATCTTCTTCGGTGTCGTGCAATTGAACCCGCAGCATTTCGCGGCTGACATAGTCCTTGTGCTGCTCGCAGAGCTTGATGCCTTTGCACAGCGCGGCCCGGACCTTGTATTCCAGGCGCAAATCCGCTTCGAGCATCTCGGTCACCGTGGTGCCGACATCGAGATCGTCCGGACGCATGCGCGGCGTGCCTTCGAGCATCAGAATCCGGCGCATCAGGGCATCGGCGTGCCCTGCCTCTTCTTCCATCTCGTGGTTGATTCGTTCGTAGAGCTTGGTGAAACCCCAGTCCTCATACATCCGCGAGTGGACGAAATATTGATCACGCGCGGCCAGTTCGCCGGTCAGCAACGTGTTGAGGTAATCGATAACATCCGGGTGGCCTAGCATCGCCCTACATCTCCCTGCTTGAAAGTTGTAGTTTGAACCAACATCCCCGTATCGTCACTCGAAAGCCGCAATAAAAGCGAAGATATTCTGAGAAAAGCAGCTGAAATAACGCAAAAACCGCCCAAACAAGGGCGGTTCTGCTTCTCATTTAGACTTCGTTAAGCTGTACGTTGAGCAGCTTTGCGATTGCTTCTCCATACGCCGGATCGGCCTTGTAGAAATGCTGCAACTGGCGGTCAACCACGTCACTCGACACACCCGCCATCGCACCGGCGATGTTACTGACCAGTAGTGATTTCTGCTCTTCAGACATCAAGCGGAACAACGCGCCGGCGTGACTGTAGTAATCAGTATCTTCACGATGGTCGTAACGATCGGCGGTACCGCTGAGGGCCAACGCGGGCTCTGCGTAACGAGGCGCCTGCTTCGGCGACTCGACGTAGCTGTTTGGCTCGTAGTTGGGCGTTGCACCACCATTGCTGCCAAAAGCCATCGAACCGTCGCGTTGATAGGTGTTGACCGGGCTACGAGGCGCGTTCACCGGCAGTTGCTGATGGTTGGTGCCGACACGGTAGCGGTGAGCATCCGCGTAGGCGAACACCCGACCTTGCAGCATGCGATCCGGCGAGAGACCAACCCCCGGAACCATATTGCTAGGGCCGAACGCCGCTTGCTCGACTTCCGCGAAGTAGTTCTGCGGATTGCGATTGAGCTCCAGCTCTCCGACTTCAATCAGCGGAAATTCTTTCTGCGACCAGGTCTTGGTTACATCAAACGGGTTCTCGTAGTGCGCCTCCGCCTGAGCCTCGCTCATGACCTGAATGCACACGCGCCATTTCGGGAAATCACCCTGCTCGATGGCATTGAACAGGTCACGCTGGGCGTAATCCGGATCAGTACCCGCCAGACGTGCAGCCTCGGCAGGCGCCAGGTTCTTGATCCCTTGCTGGGTCTTGTAGTGCCACTTCACCCAGTAACGCTCGCCTTGAGCGTTGATAAGGCTGTAAGTGTGGCTGCCAAAGCCGTGCATGTGGCGGTACCCGTCAGGAATACCCCGGTCGGAGAACAGGATGGTGACCTGGTGCAGCGCCTCGGGCGAATGCGACCAGAAGTCCCACATCGCCTGGGCACTCTTCAGGTTGCTTTGCGGCAAACGCTTCTGGGTGTGGATAAAGTCGGGAAACTTCAGTGGATCGCGAATGAAGAACACGGGGGTGTTGTTGCCGACGATGTCCCAGTTGCCTTCCTCGGTGTAAAACTTCAAGGCAAACCCACGCGGATCACGCTCGGTATCGGCCGAACCGCGCTCACCACCCACGGTGGAAAACCGCAGGAACGTGGGGGTTTGCTTGCCGACTGAATCAAACAGCCTGGCACTGGTGTATTGAGTGATATCGCGCGTTACGGTGAACGTACCGTAAGCACCCGAGCCTTTGGCATGCACACGGCGCTCAGGGATGTTTTCACGGTTGAAGTGGGCAAGCTTCTCGATCAGGTGAAAGTCGTCGAGCAGCAGCGGGCCGCGAGGGCCGGCGGAACGGGAATTCTGGTTATCGGCAACAGGAGCGCCACTGGCGGTGGTAAGCGTTGTGTTCTGACTCATGCGATCTTCCTTCCTCTGTCGGTCTTGAACTGCCGGCTAATCGGCTGAGAAGGAGTATTGATCATCAATATGACAGCTACAAATTCATTAACTTGTAGACATCGATAGAAAAAATCTAACGACCAACCCCGTCCCATCATGACAACACAGAAGAAGGAAACGCTTGTACGAACGCCGCGTTTCTTACAGGCACAAAAAACCGGGCACTAGGCCCGGTTCCTTGTTTCAGACTGACGTCTTACTCGGCAGATACAGCTTCGCCAGCAGTAGCACGATCAACCAACTCGACGTACGCCATAGGCGCGTTGTCGCCAGCGCGGAAACCGCACTTGAGGATGCGCAGGTAGCCACCCTCACGGGTAGCGTAACGCTTGCCCAGGTCGTTGAAGAGCTTACCAACGATAGCTTTCGAACGAGTACGGTCGAAAGCCAGACGACGGTTAGCAACGCTGTCTGTCTTGGCCAGAGTGATCAGCGGCTCGGCAACGCGGCGCAGTTCTTTGGCTTTTGGCAGAGTAGTTTTGATCAGCTCGTGCTCGAACAGCGACACCGCCATGTTTTGGAACATGGCCTTGCGGTGCGAGCTGGTGCGGCTCAGGTGACGACCACTTTTACGATGACGCATGGTTCATTCCTTACCAAACACTACGTTCGGTGATTACGACGATCAGGCAGTCGCCTTGTCGTCCTTCTTAAGACTTGCAGGCGGCCAGTTGTCGAGGCGCATGCCGAGGGACAGACCGCGGGAGGCGAGAACGTCCTTGATTTCAGTCAAGGATTTCTTGCCCAGGTTCGGAGTCTTCAACAGTTCCACTTCGGTACGCTGAATCAGGTCACCGATGTAGTAAATGTTTTCCGCCTTAAGGCAGTTAGCCGAACGTACAGTCAGTTCCAGATCGTCAACCGGGCGAAGCAGGATCGGATCGATCTCGTCTTCCTGCTCGACAACCACTGGCTCACTGTCACCCTTGAGGTCGACGAACGCAGCCAACTGCTGTTGCAGGATGGTTGCAGCGCGGCGAATTGCCTCTTCAGGATCCAGAGTACCGTTGGTTTCCAGATCAATAACCAGCTTGTCCAGGTTAGTACGCTGCTCGACACGGGCGTTTTCCACCACGTATGCGATACGGCGAACCGGGCTGAACGAAGAGTCAAGCTGCAAGCGACCGATGCTGCGGCTTTCGTCTTCATCGCTCTGACGCGAGTCTGCCGGTTCATAACCACGACCACGAGCTACTACGAGCTTCATGTTCAGGGCGCCGTTAGACGCCAGGTTAGCGATTACGTGATCGGGGTTAACGATCTCGACATCATGATCCAGCTGAATATCGGCAGCGGTAACCACCCCCGAACCCTTCTTCGACAAGGTCAGCGTAACTTCGTCACGGCCGTGCAGCTTGATAGCCAGACCTTTAAGGTTCAACAGGATTTCAATTACGTCTTCCTGTACACCTTCGATGGCGCTGTACTCGTGGAGCACACCGTCAATCTCGGCCTCGACTACTGCACAGCCGGGCATTGAGGACAACAGGATGCGGCGCAGCGCGTTGCCCAGGGTGTGGCCAAAGCCACGCTCGAGAGGCTCGAGAGTGATCTTGGCGCGGGTTGGACTGACAACCTGCACATCAATGTGGCGGGGTGTCAGGAACTCATTTACCGAAATCTGCATGGATGCACCTATTTTCTAGCCCTTACTTGGAGTAGAGCTCGACAATCAGGCTTTCGTTGATGTCGGCGGACAGATCACTGCGAGCTGGAACGTTCTTGAAAACGCCCGACTTCTTCTCAGTGTCTACTTCTACCCATTCTACGCGGCCACGTTGGGCACACAGATCGAGAGCTTGGACAATGCGAAGTTGGTTTTTTGCTTTCTCGCGAACAGCAACCACGTCACCAGCACGAACCTGGTAGGACGGAACGTTAACGGTCTGACCGTTTACGCTGATCGACTTGTGCGATACCAGCTGACGGGATTCGGCACGAGTCGAACCAAAGCCCATACGGTATACAACGTTGTCCAGACGGCATTCGAGCAGCTGCAGCAGGTTCTCACCGGTTGCACCTTTCTTGCCAGCAGCTTCTTTGTAGTAGCCGCTGAATTGACGCTCGAGAACGCCGTAGATACGACGGACCTTCTGCTTTTCACGCAGTTGGGTGCCGTAGTCGGACTGGCGACCGCGGCGTTGGCCGTGGATACCAGGTGCTGCTTCAATGTTGCACTTCGATTCGATCGCGCGCACGCCGCTCTTCAGGAAGAGATCGGTGCCTTCGCGACGAGCGAGTTTGCATTTTGGACCAATGTAACGAGCCATTCTTTACAATCTCCTGGATTACACGCGGCGCTTCTTCGGCGGACGGCACCCGTTGTGCGGGATTGGCGTCACGTCGGTGATGCTGGCGATCTTGTAGCCACAGCCGTTCAAAGCGCGGACTGCGGATTCACGACCCGGACCTGGACCTTTGACGTTGACGTCGAGGTTTTTCAGGCCGTATTCCAGCGCAGCTTGACCAGCACGTTCAGCAGCTACTTGAGCAGCAAACGGGGTGGACTTGCGGGAACCGCGGAAACCCGAACCACCGGAGGTAGCCCAGGAAAGAGCGTTACCTTGACGGTCGGTGATGGTCACGATGGTGTTGTTAAAAGATGCATGGATGTGGGCGATGCCATCAACCACTGTCTTTTTAACTTTTTTACGAGGACGAGCAGCAGGTTTTGCCATGATTAAATTCCTGTCGATTCGCTGGGGCGATTACTTGCGGATCGGCTTACGCGGACCTTTACGGGTACGCGCGTTGGTCTTGGTACGCTGACCGCGTACTGGCAGACCACGACGATGACGCAGACCGCGATAGCAACCGAGGTCCATCAAGCGCTTGATTTTCATGTTGATTTCGCGACGCAGGTCACCTTCAGTGGTGAACTTCGCCACTTCGCCACGCAGCTGTTCAATTTGCTCGTCGCTCAGATCCTTGATCTTTGCGGCTGGGTTTACCCCAGTCTCTGCACAAATTTTCTGTGCAGTAGTGCGACCAACACCATAGATGTAGGTCAGCGAGATAACAGTATGCTTGTTATCTGGAATGTTAACGCCTGCAATACGGGCCATTCAGTGGGACTCCAATTGACAGCTACCTACGCCCCGGAAGCCAAGAAATAGGGCGCGAGATAATATCGCTGTAATAACAAATAATCAACCCGGCAGCGCACTAGCTGCCGGGCTTGAAGCACAATCACACTCAGCCTTGGCGCTGTTTGTGACGCGGTTCCGCGCTGCAAATTACTCGAACAACACCTTCGCGGCGAATAATCTTGCAGTTACGGCACAGCTTTTTCACCGATGCACGAACTTTCATCACCAACTCCTCGAACCTTATGGGTCAGCGCAGCATGCCGCTGCCGTAACCCTTCAGGTTGGCTTTCTTCATCAGGGATTCGTACTGGTGCGAAACGAGGTGCGATTGTACTTGGGACATGAAGTCCATCACAACCACGACCACGATCAGCAACGAGGTCCCGCCAAGGTAGAACGGTACGTTGGCTGCAACCACCAGGAACTGGGGCAACAGGCAGACGGCCGTCATGTAAAGAGCACCGAACATGGTCAAGCGAGTCAGAACGCCATCAATGTAGCGCGCAGACTGCTCACCTGGACGGATGCCCGGAATAAAGGCACCGGACTTCTTCAGGTTTTCCGCTACGTCTTTCGGATTGAACATCAACGCCGTATAGAAGAAGCAGAAGAAAATAATCCCTGCACTAAACAGCAGAATATTCAACGGCTGACCAGGAGCGATCGACTGCGAGATGTCCTGCAACCAGCCCATACCTTCAGACTGGCCGAACCAGGCACCCAACGAAGCCGGGAACAGCAAAATGCTGCTCGCGAAAATAGCCGGAATAACACCGGCCATGTTCACCTTCAGCGGCAAGTGGCTAGTCTGCGCGGCAAAGACCTTGCGGCCCTGCTGACGCTTGGCGTAGTGAACAGCGATACGACGCTGACCACGCTCAATGAACACCACGAAACCGATAATCGCTACTGCCAGCAAACCGATGGCAACCAGGGCAAAGATGTTGATATCGCCCTGACGCGCAGACTCGAAAGACTGCCCGATCGCTCTCGGAAGACCGGCGACGATACCCGAAAAAATCAACATCGAGATACCGTTGCCAACACCACGCTCAGTAATCTGCTCACCCAGCCACATCATGAACATCGCACCAGCCACAAATGTGGATACCGCGACGAAATGGAAGCCAAAGTCACCAGTGAACGCAACGCCCTGCCCCGCCAGACCAATGGACATGCCAATGGCCTGGACGAGAGCGAGGACGACAGTGCCGTAGCGGGTGTACTGGCTGATCTTGCGACGGCCAGCTTCACCTTCCTTCTTCAACTGCTCCAGCTGCGGGCTGACGGCGGTCATCAGTTGCATGATGATCGATGCCGAGATGTACGGCATGATCCCCAGTGCAAAGATGCTCATCCGTTCCAGCGCGCCGCCGGAAAACATGTTGAACAAGCTAAGAATGGTCCCCTCATTCTGTCGAAACAGGTCCGCGAGTCGGTCCGGGTTGATACCTGGAACCGGGATGTGTGCGCCTATTCGGTAGACGATAATCGCCAGGAACAGAAAACGCAGACGAGCCCAGAGTTCAGACATACCGCCTTTGCCGAGCGCAGAGAGAGCACCTTGCTTAGCCATTTATTCCTCGAACTTGCCGCCAGCTGCTTCGATAGCCGCACGCGCACCTTTGGTGGCGCCGATTCCCTTGCCGATAGTGACAGCGCGAGTCACTTCACCGGACAGCATGATTTTCACACGCTGTACGTTGACGTTGATCACGTTGGCATCTTTCAGGGACTGCACGGTGACGATGTCGCCTTCCACTTTGGCCAGCTCGGACAGACGCACTTCTGCGCGGTCCATGGCTTTCAGGGAAACGAAACCGAACTTCGGCAGGCGACGATGCAGCGGCTGTTGACCGCCTTCAAAGCCTGGAGCAATGGTGCCACCAGAGCGGGAGGTCTGACCTTTGTGACCACGGCCACCAGTCTTACCCAAACCGCTACCGATACCACGGCCCGGACGATGCTTTTCGCGACGGGAACCCGGCGCTGGACTCAGATCATTGAGTTTCATCGATTAACCCTCGACACGCAGCATGTAGTAAGCCTTGTTGATCATCCCGCGATTCTCGGGAGTATCCTGGACTTCTACAGTGTGACCGATGCGACGCAGACCCAGACCCTTAACGCACAGTTTGTGGTTAGGGATGCGGCCGGTCATGCTTTTGATCAGCGTAACTTTTACGGTAGCCATGATCAGAAGATCTCCTTGACGCTTTTGCCACGCTTGGCGGCAATGGATTCAGGAGACTGCATTGCTTTCAAACCCTTGAAAGTGGCGTGAACCACGTTTACCGGGTTAGTCGAGCCGTAGCACTTAGCCAGAACGTTCTGAACGCCAGCAACTTCGAGGACAGCACGCATAGCGCCGCCAGCGATGATACCGGTACCTTCAGAAGCAGGCTGCATGTACACCTTCGAAGCGCCGTGAGCGGACTTCATTGCGTACTGCAGAGTGGTGCCGTTCAGATCAACCTGGATCATGTTGCGGCGAGCAGCTTCCATTGCCTTCTGGATCGCAGCAGGCACTTCACGCGACTTGCCACGGCCGAAGCCAACACGGCCTTTACCATCACCAACCACGGTCAACGCGGTGAAAGTGAAGATACGGCCGCCTTTAACGGTTTTGGCTACGCGGTTAACTTGAACCAGCTTCTCGATGTAGCCTTCGTCGCGCTTTTGGTCGTTATTTGACATAACTTAGAACTCCAGCCCAGCTTCACGAGCAGCATCAGCCAGCGCCTTGACGCGGCCGTGGTACTTGAAGCCAGAGCGGTCGAAAGCCACCTGCGAGACGCCAGCGGCTTTAGCACGCGTAGCGACCAGCTGGCCAACCTTAGTGGCCGCGTCGATGTTGCCGGTGGCACCATCACGCAGTTCTTTATCCAAAGTCGAGGCGCTTGCCAGGACTTTGTTGCCGTCGGCCGAAATGACCTGGGCGTAGATGTGCTGCGAAGAGCGGAACACGCAGAGACGCACGACTTCGAGTTCGTGCATTTTCAGGCGTGCTTTGCGAGCGCGACGCAGTCGAGTAACTTTTTTGTCGGTCATTTGCTATGCCCTACTTCTTCTTGGCTTCTTTACGACGGACGACTTCGTCCGCGTAGCGCACACCTTTGCCTTTGTACGGCTCTGGTGGACGGAAGTCGCGGATCTCGGCGGCCACTTGACCTACCAGCTGCTTGTCGATGCCCTTGATCAGGATATCGGTCTGGCTAGGAGTCTCAGCGGTGATGCCTTCCGGCAGTTCGTAATCCACTGGGTGCGAGAAGCCAAGAGCCAGGTTCAGCACTGTGCCTTTTGCTTGCGCTTTGTAACCAACACCGACCAGCTGGAGCTTGCGCTCGAAGCCTTGGCTTACGCCTTGGACCATGTTGTTTACCAACGCACGAGTGGTACCAGCCATCGCGCGAGTCTGTTGATCGCCATTGCGAGCAGCGAAACGCAGCTCACCAGCTTCTTCAACGATCTCAACGGACGAGTGGATGTTCAGTTCGAGAGTGCCCTTGGCACCCTTCACCGAAAGCTGTTGGCCTGCGAATTTTACTTCGACACCGGCTGGCAGCTTAACGGGGTTCTTAGCGACGCGAGACATGCTTATCCCCCCTTAGAACACAGTGCAAAGAACTTCGCCGCCGACACCGGCAGCGCGCGCAGCACGATCAGTCATCACACCCTTGTTGGTGGAGACGATAGACACACCGAGACCGCCACGAACTTTTGGCAGATCATCGACGGACTTGTACTGACGCAGGCCTGGACGGCTAACGCGCTTCACTTCTTCGATAACCGGACGGCCTTCGAAGTACTTCAGCTCGATGGACAGCAGAGGTTTGATTTCGCTGCTGATCTGATAACCCGCAATGTAACCTTCGTCCTTCAGGACTTTGGCAACAGCTACCTTCAACGTGGAAGATGGCATGCTTACGACGGACTTTTCAGCCATCTGGGCATTACGGATACGAGTTAGCATGTCCGCTAACGGGTCCTGCATACTCATGGGCTAGACGCTCCTAATACAAAAAAATTAGCCTTGCGGCTATTACGTGTCGCCGAGAATCTCCGAGCATGAAAAACACGGGCTCAGGCGAGCCGGGTATTCTAGACACACCCCGGAAATGAATCAAGCCCCAAAAGGGGCTTGATCCAGATTCAAGGCCACCGGTGGTCAGGATCTTGCAATCCTGGACACCGAGACTTTGACAGTACTTACCAGCTGGCTTTAACCAGACCTGGTACGTCACCACGCATTGCCGCTTCACGCAGTTTGTTACGGCCGAGGCCGAACTTGCGGTAAACGCCGTGTGGACGACCGGTCAGGCGGCAGCGGTTACGCATGCGCGAAGCGCTTGCGTCACGTGGCTGCTTCTGCAGAGCAACTGTAGCTTCCCAACGCGCTTCTGGACTTGCGTTCAGATCAACGATGATAGCTTTCAGTGCTGCACGCTTCTTGGCGTACTTGGCAACCGTGAGCTGACGCTTCAGCTCGCGGTTTTTCATGCTCATCTTGGCCATGGTCCTACTCCAATCAGTTGCGGAACGGGAATTTGAATGCACGCAGCAGAGCGCGGCCTTCATCATCGTTCTTGGCAGTGGTGGTCAGGGTGATGTCCAGACCGCGGAGAGCATCGATCTTGTCGTAGTCGATTTCCGGGAAGATGATCTGCTCTTTCACGCCCATGCTGTAGTTGCCACGACCATCGAAGGACTTGGCATTCAGGCCGCGGAAGTCGCGAACCCGAGGCAGGGAGATCGACAGCAGACGATCCAGGAACTCGTACATACGCTCACGGCGCAGGGTCACTTTGACGCCGATCGGCCAACCTTCACGGACTTTAAAGCCAGCGATGGATTTGCGAGCGTAGGTCACAACGACTTTCTGGCCGGTGATCTTTTCCAGGTCGGCAACAGCGTGCTCGATGACTTTTTTGTCGCCGATCGCTTCGCCCAGACCCATGTTCAGGGTGATTTTGGTAACGCGCGGAACTTCCATCACGTTCGAAAGCTTAAGTTCTTCCTTAAGTTTCGGAGCAATTTCCTTCCGGTAAATCTCTTTTAGTCGTGCCATGGTCTCATCTACCTAGCAGTGTTCAAGCATCAACCGCTTTTTGGGTCGACTTGAAGACACGAATTTTCTTGCCGTCTTCTACTTTGAAACCAACGCGGTCAGCCTTGTTGGTTTCGCCGTTGAAAATGGCGACGTTAGAAGCATCCAGTGGAGCTTCTTTTTCGACGATACCGCCCTGCACGCCCGACATCGGGTTAGGCTTGGTATGACGCTTGACCAGGTTCAGACCACCAATAACCAGACGGTTGTTAGCGAGAACCTTAAGCACCTTACCGCGCTTACCTTTGTCTTTGCCGGCGATCACGATGATCTCGTCGTCACGACGAATCTTTTGCATGTCGGATCTCCTTACAGCACTTCTGGGGCGAGCGAGACGATCTTCATGAACTTCTCAGTACGAAGTTCACGGGTCACTGGCCCAAAGATACGGGTGCCGATCGGCTCTTGCTTGTTGTTCAACAGAACAGCAGCGTTGCCATCAAAGCGGATAATGGAGCCATCAGCACGACGTACGCCGTGACGAGTGCGGACTACAACAGCAGTCATCACTTGGCCTTTTTTCACTTTACCGCGAGGAATTGCTTCCTTCACGGTAACTTTGATGATGTCACCGATACCAGCGTAACGACGATGGGAGCCACCCAGCACCTTGATGCACATAACACGGCGAGCGCCGCTGTTATCGGCCACATCGAGCATGGATTGAGTCTGAATCATATAATTTCTCCGACCCCTAGTCCTTAGACTTCCACAGCGCGTTCGAGAATATCAACCAGCGCCCAAGACTTGGTCTTGGCCAAAGGACGAGTTTCACGAATAGTGACTTTGTCGCCGATGTGGCACTGATTGGTTTCGTCGTGCGCGTGCAGCTTAGTCGAACGCTTAACATATTTACCGTAGATCGGGTGCTTAACGCGACGCTCGATCAGAACGGTGATGGTTTTGTCCATCTTGTCGCTGACAACACGGCCAGTCAGCGTACGGACAGTTTTTTCGGCTTCAGCCATGATCACTTACCTGCCTGCTGGTTGAGCACAGTCTTCACGCGAGCGATGTCACGCTTAACTTGCGAGAGCAGATGAGACTGCCCCAACTGGCCAGTTGCTTTCTGCATGCGCAGATTGAACTGGTCGCGCAGCAAGCCGAGCAGTTGCTCGTTCAGCTGCTGTGCGGATTTTTCACGAAGTTCATTCGCTTTCATCACATCACCGTCCGTTTAACAAAGGAGGTGGCGAGCGGCAGCTTTGCAGCAGCCAGGGCGAAAGCCTCACGCGCCAGCTCTTCAGAAACACCCTCGATTTCATACAGGACTTTGCCTGGCTGAATCTGGGCAACCCAGTATTCCACGTTACCCTTACCTTTACCCATCCGCACTTCGAGAGGCTTCTTGGAGATCGGCTTGTCCGGGAATACACGGATCCAGATCTTGCCGCCACGTTTTACGTGACGGGTCAGAGCACGACGCGCTGACTCGATCTGACGAGCGGTGAGACGACCACGAGCAACAGACTTCAGCGCGAACTCGCCGAAGCTGACTTTGCTACCGCGCAATGCCAGGCCACGGTTGTGACCGGTCATTTGCTTGCGGAACTTCGTACGCTTTGGTTGCAACATTTGGCGTACCCCTTACTTAGCAGCTTTTTTACGAGGCGCTGGTGCTTGTGGTTTCAGTTCTTCTTGGCGACCACCAATTACTTCGCCTTTGAAGATCCAAACCTTTACACCGATCACACCGTAAGTGGTGTGAGCTTCGTAGTTGGCATAGTCGATGTCGGCACGCAGGGTGTGCAATGGCACACGACCTTCGCGATACCATTCAGTACGTGCGATTTCAGCACCGCCGAGACGACCGCTCACTTGGATTTTGATGCCTTTGGCACCAATGCGCATGGCGTTCTGTACAGCGCGCTTCATAGCGCGACGGAACATTACGCGACGCTCCAGCTGCTGAGCTACGCTCTGCGCAACCAGCATACCGTCGAGTTCCGGCTTGCGGATCTCTTCGATATTGATGTGCACAGGCACACCCATTTGCTTGGTCAGGTCCTGACGCAGTTTCTCAACATCTTCACCTTTCTTCCCGATAACGATACCTGGACGAGCGGTGTGGATGGTGATGCGTGCAGTTTGGGCCGGACGATGGATATCGATACGGCTTACGGACGCGCTTTTTAGTTTGTCTTGGAGGTACTCACGCACATTCAGATCTGCGAGCAAATAGTCCGCATAAGTCCGACCGTCTGCGTACCAGACGGAGGTGTGCTCCTTGACGATTCCCAGGCGAATGCCAATGGGATGTACTTTCTGACCCATCTCTTCGACTCCGTTACTTGTCAGCAACCTTGACAGTGATATGGCAAGACCGCTTGACGATGCGATCAGCACGGCCTTTGGCACGTGGCATGATGCGCTTCAGCGAACGCCCTTCGTTGACGAAAACAGTGCTGACCTTCAGGTCATCAACGTCTGCGCCTTCGTTATGCTCGGCGTTGGCTACGGCCGACTCCAGCACTTTCTTCATGATCTCGGCGGCTTTCTTACTGCTGAAAGCCAACAGGTTGAGCGCTTCGCCCACCTTCTTCCCGCGGATCTGGTCGGCGACCAAGCGGGCTTTCTGGGCGGAGATTCGAGCGCCCGACAACTTAGCGGCTACTTCCATTTCCTAACCCCTTAACGCTTGGCTTTCTTGTCTGCCACGTGCCCGCGATAAGTGCGGGTACCGGCGAACTCGCCCAGTTTGTGGCCGACCATGTCTTCGTTCACGAGAACTGGGACGTGCTGACGACCGTTGTGTACTGCGATGGTCAGACCGACCATTTGTGGCAGGATCATCGAACGACGCGACCAGGTTTTCACCGGTTTGCGATCGTTCTTTTCCGCCGCCACTTCGATCTTCTTCAGTAGGTGAAGATCGATAAAAGGACCTTTTTTCAGAGAACGTGGCACTGTCGTATCCCTCTATTTACTTGCGACGACGGACGATCATTTTGTCGGTACGCTTATTACCACGAGTCTTCGCGCCCTTAGTCGGGAAGCCCCATGGCGATACCGGATGACGACCACCAGAGGTACGACCTTCACCACCACCATGTGGGTGGTCAACCGGGTTCATGGCAACACCACGAACGGTTGGGCGAACGCCACGCCAGCGCTTGGCACCAGCTTTACCCAGCGAACGCAGGCTGTGCTCGGAGTTCGAGACTTCGCCCAGGGTCGCACGGCATTCAGCTAGGACTTTACGCATTTCACCGGAACGCAGACGCAGGGTAACGTACACGCCTTCACGAGCGATCAGCTGAGCCGAAGCACCAGCGGAACGAGCGATCTGTGCGCCTTTACCTGGCTTCAGTTCGATGCCGTGTACGGTAGAACCGACTGGAATGTTGCGCAGTTGCAGAGCGTTGCCTGGCTTGATTGGAGCCAGGGCACCTGCGATCAGCGTGTCGCCAGCACTCACGCCTTTAGGGGCGATGATGTAGCGGCGCTCGCCGTCTGCGTAGCAGAGCAGTGCGATGTGAGCAGTACGGTTTGGATCGTATTCGATACGCTCGACAGTGGCGACGATGCCATCTTTGTCGTTGCGACGGAAATCGACCATACGGTAATGCTGCTTATGACCACCACCGATGTGACGAGTGGTAATACGGCCATTGTTGTTACGACCACCAGTCTTCGATTTCTTCTCGAGCAGCGGTGCGTGAGGAGCGCCTTTATGCAGCTCCTGGTTGACCACCTTGACCACAAAACGGCGGCCAGGGGAAGTCGGTTTGCATTTAACGATTGCCATGATGCACCCCTTCCTTACTCAGCACTGCTGCTGAAATCGAGATCTTGGCCTGGCTGAAGGGAGATAACTGCCTTCTTCCAGTCATTACGCTTGCCCAGACCGCGAGCAGTGCGCTTGCTCTTACCCAGAACGTTCAGGGTAGTAACACGCTCTACTTTCACGCTGAACAGGCTTTCGACGGCCTTCTTGATTTCCAGCTTGGTTGCGTCAGTAGCAACCTTGAAAACGAACTGGCCTTTCTTGTCTGCCAGAACCGTAGCCTTCTCGGAAACGTGCGGGCCAAGCAGAACTTTAAATACGCGTTCCTGGTTCATCCCAGCAGCTCCTCGAATTTCTTCACGGCCGACACGGTGATCAACACCTTGTCGTATGCGATCAGACTAACTGGATCGGAACCTTGCACGTCACGTACATCTACGTGTGGCAGGTTACGAGCAGCCAGGTACAGGTTCTGATCAACAGCGTCCGACACGATCAGAACGTCGGTCAGGCTCATGTTGTTCAGTTTGCCCAGCAGGTCTTTGGTTTTCGGCGTTTCAACGGCGAAATCCTGAACCACGACCAGACGATCAGTACGCACCAGCTCAGCAAGGATGGAACGCATTGCTGCGCGGTACATCTTCTTGTTCAGCTTCTGGGAGTGATCCTGTGGACGAGCTGCGAAAGTGGTACCACCGCCACGCCAGATTGGGCTACGGATAGTACCGGCACGAGCACGGCCAGTACCTTTCTGACGCCATGGGCGCTTACCGCCACCACGAACGTCGGAACGGGTCTTTTGCTGCTTGGAACCCTGACGGCCGCCAGCCATGTAGGCCACGACTGCTTGGTGAACCAGCGTCTCGTTGAACTCGCCGCCAAATGTCAGTTCGGAAACTTCGATCGCTTGAGCGTCATTTACATTTAATTGCATGTCAGCTTCCCCTTAACCGCGAGCCTTGGCTGCTGGACGTACAACCAAGTTGCCGCCAGTAGCGCCAGGAACAGCGCCCTTGACCAACAACAGATTGCGTTCAGCGTCCACGCGCACTACTTCGAGGGACTGCACGGTCACGCGCTCAGCGCCCATATGACCGGACATTTTTTTGCCCTTGAATACACGACCAGGAGTCTGGCACTGGCCGATAGAGCCTGGAACGCGGTGGGATACGGAGTTACCGTGGGTGTTATCTTGCCCGCGGAAATTCCAACGCTTGATCGTACCCTGGAAGCCTTTACCCTTGGACTGACCGGTTACATCAACCAGTTGACCAGCGGCGAAGATTTCAGCGTTGATCAGATCGCCGGCCTGGTACTCGCCTTCTTCAAGGCGGAATTCCATTACGGTACGACCAGCGGCAACGTTCGCTTTAGCGAAGTGGCCAGCCTGAGCTGCTGTTACACGCGAAGCACGACGCTCGCCGACAGTGACTTGCACTGCACGATAGCCATCGGTTTCTTCAGTTTTGAACTGGGTGACGCGATTCGGCTCGATCTCAATGACCGTGACCGGAATGGAGACACCTTCTTCGGTGAAAATACGGGTCATACCCGCTTTACGACCGACTACACCAATAGTCATGTTGTAAACCTCATGAGTGTACGGGGCTTTCACCCGCTATGGCCGCCCATTTCAGAGCGTTACACGACTAAGACCGAGTCTTAGCCGAGGCTGATCTGCACTTCCACACCGGCCGCAAGATCAAGCTTCATAAGAGCATCAACGGTTTTATCCGTTGGCTGGACGATGTCCAGAACGCGCTTATGAGTACGGATCTCGTACTGGTCACGCGCGTCTTTGTTGACGTGCGGGGAGACCAGAACGGTGAACCGCTCTTTACGGGTAGGCAGTGGAATTGGACCACGCACTTGAGCACCAGTACGTTTCGCGGTTTCCACGATTTCCTGGGTGGATTGGTCGATCAGGCGATGGTCGAAAGCCTTCAACCTGATACGGATTTGCTGATTTTGCATTGGATTTCAGACTCCGGCTGCTATTCCCACCGGGCGCAATACGCCCGTTAAAAGGAGGCGCAATTCTATAGACGCCCCAGATGGGTGTCAACCCAATAAAAAAGCCCCCGCTGAGCGGGGGCCTTTCAAAGCATCGAAGCTATCTCAAAAGAGATGCTTACTCGATGATTTTGGCTACGACGCCAGCGCCGACGGTACGACCGCCTTCACGGATAGCGAAACGCAGGCCGTCTTCCATTGCGATGGTCTTGATCAGGGTAACTTCCATCTGGATGTTATCACCTGGCATTACCATTTCAACGCCTTCTGGCAGCTGGCAGTTACCAGTCACGTCAGTAGTACGGAAGTAGAACTGTGGACGGTAGCCTTTGAAGAACGGAGTGTGACGACCGCCTTCTTCCTTGCTCAGAACGTAAACTTCTGCGGTGAACTTGGTGTGCGGCTTAACCGAACCTGGCTTAACCAGAACCTGGCCACGCTCAACGTCGTCACGCTTGGTACCACGCAGCAGAACGCCGCAGTTCTCGCCAGCACGACCTTCGTCGAGCAGCTTGCGGAACATTTCAACACCGGTGCAGGTGGTGGTGGTGGTGTCACGCAGACCAACGATTTCCAGTGCATCTTGAACGCGAACGATACCGCGCTCGATACGACCAGTCACAACAGTACCACGACCCGAGATCGAGAATACGTCTTCGATTGGCATCAGGAATGGCTTGTCGATAGCGCGCTCTGGTTCTGGGATGTAGCTGTCCAGAGTTTCAACCAGTTTACGAACGGCAGTGGTGCCCATTTCGTTGTCGTCTTTGCCTTCCAGCGCCATACGAGCCGAACCGATGATGATTGGAGTGTCATCGCCCGGGAAGTCGTAGGTGGACAGCAGGTCGCGAACTTCCATCTCGACCAGTTCCAGCAGCTCAGCGTCGTCTACCAGGTCAGCCTTGTTCAGGAAAACCACGATGTACGGAACGCCTACCTGACGGGACAGCAGGATGTGTTCACGGGTTTGTGGCATCGGACCATCAGCGGCCGAGCAAACCAGGATCGCGCCGTCCATCTGGGCAGCACCGGTGATCATGTTCTTCACATAGTCAGCGTGACCTGGGCAGTCAACGTGAGCGTAGTGACGGATCTTCGAGTTGTACTCGACGTGCGCGGTGTTGATGGTGATACCACGAGCTTTTTCTTCTGGCGCGCTGTCGATTTTATCGAAATCAACGATTGCGGAACCGAAAACTTCGGAGCAAACGCGAGTCAGAGCTGCGGTCAGAGTGGTTTTACCGTGGTCAACGTGACCGATGGTGCCAACGTTGACGTGCGGTAGGGAACGATCAAATTTTTCTTTAGCCACGACAATTAACTCCTTGCCTAAAGGACTGAATCAGCCTTGTTTTTTGGTTACAGTTTCGACGATGTGCGACGGAGCTGTATTGTATTTTTTGAATTCCATAGAGTAGCTTGCGCGACCCTGGGACATCGAACGAACGTCGGTCGCATAACCGAACATCTCGCCCAACGGAACTTCAGCACGGATCACCTTACCGGAGACCGTGTCTTCCATACCCAGAATCATGCCGCGACGACGGTTAAGGTCGCCCATCACGTCACCCATATAGTCTTCAGGCGTAACAACCTCTACCGCCATGATCGGCTCGAGCAACTCACCACCGCCCTTCTGGGCCAGTTGCTTGGTCGCCATGGAAGCAGCCACCTTAAACGCCATCTCGTTCGAGTCGACGTCGTGGTAAGAACCATCAAACACGGTAGCCTTCAGGCCGATCAGCGGATAGCCGGCAACTACGCCGTTCTTCATCTGCTCTTCGATACCCTTCTGGATAGCCGGGATGTATTCCTTAGGAACCACACCACCCACTACTTCGTTCACGAATTGCAGACCTTCCTGACCTTCGTCAGCAGGAGCAAAACGGATCCAGCAATGGCCGAACTGGCCACGACCGCCGGACTGACGAACGAACTTGCCTTCGATTTCGCAATTCTTCGTGATGCGCTCACGATACGAAACCTGAGGCTTACCGATGTTGGCTTCGACGTTGAACTCACGGCGCATCCGATCAACCAGGATGTCCAGGTGCAGCTCGCCCATGCCGGAGATGATCGTTTGACCAGTCTCTTCATCAGTCTTGACGCGGAAAGACGGGTCTTCCTGAGCAAGTTTGCCCAGAGCGATACCCATTTTTTCCTGGTCATCCTTGGTCTTAGGCTCTACGGCAACCGAGATAACCGGCTCCGGGAAGTCCATGCGAACCAGGATGATTGGCTTGTCAGCGTTGCACAAGGTTTCACCGGTGGTGACGTCCTTCATGCCGATCAGGGCCGCGATGTCACCAGCGCGTACTTCCTTGATCTCTTCACGGGCGTTTGCGTGCATTTGCACCATACGACCCACGCGCTCTTTCTTGCCTTTAACCGAGTTGATCACGCCGTCGCCGGAGGCCAACACGCCCGAGTAAACGCGGACGAAGGTCAAGGTACCCACGAATGGGTCGGTAGCGATCTTGAACGCCAGAGCCGAGAACGGCTCGTTGTCGTCTGCATGACGCTCCATTTGCTTTTCCTCGTCATCCGGGTCAGTACCCTTGATGGCAGGAATGTCGGTCGGAGCCGGCAGATAGTCGATAACGGCGTCGAGAACCAGGGGAACACCCTTGTTCTTGAAGGAAGAACCGCAAACAGCCAGAACGATCTCACCAGCGATAGTACGCTGACGCAGAGCGCCCTTGATTTCCTCGATGGAGAGCTCTTCGCCTTCGAGGTACTTGTTCATCAGCTCTTCGCTGGCTTCAGCCGCAGCCTCTACCATGTTGTTGCGCCACTCTTCAGCCAGTTCCTGCAGTTCAGCAGGGATAGCTTCGCGACGTGGAGTCATGCCCTTGTCAGCATCGTTCCAGTAAACCGCTTCCATGGTCATCAGATCGATCTGACCCTGGAAGTTGTCTTCGGAACCGATAGCCAACTGGATCGGCACCGGAGTGTGACCCAGACGCTGCTTGATCTGAGCGATCACACGCAGGAAGTTCGCACCGGCACGGTCCATCTTGTTCACGTAAACGATACGTGGAACGCCGTACTTGTTGGCTTGACGCCATACGGTTTCGGACTGAGGCTCAACGCCGGAAGTGCCGCAGAACACAACGACCGCGCCGTCGAGTACACGCAGGGAACGTTCAACTTCAATAGTGAAGTCTACGTGACCCGGGGTATCGATGACGTTGAAGCGGTACTGGTCCTTGTGCTGCTTGGCCGAACCCTGCCAGAAGGCGGTAATGGCAGCAGAAGTAATGGTAATACCACGCTCCTGCTCCTGCACCATCCAGTCAGTGGTCGCAGCGCCGTCATGCACTTCGCCCATCTTGTGGCTTTTGCCAGTGTAAAAAAGGACGCGCTCGGTGGTGGTGGTTTTACCAGCATCCACGTGAGCAACGATACCGATGTTACGGTAGCGATTAATCGGTGTAGTACGAGCCATAAAGCCCTCGCAAAATGAGTGACGCTAGAATTAGAAGCGGTAGTGCGAGAAAGCCTTGTTGGCTTCAGCCATACGGTGCACGTCTTCACGCTTCTTAACTGCAGCACCTTTACCTTCGGCGGCGTCCAACAGTTCGCCAGCCAAACGCAGAGCCATGGACTTCTCGCCGCGCTTGCGGGCGAAGTCTACCAGCCAGCGCATTGCCAGAGCGTTACGACGGGAAGGACGAACCTCGACCGGAACCTGGTAAGTAGCACCACCAACGCGGCGCGACTTCACTTCGACCAGCGGAGCGATGGCGTCGAGTGCTTTTTCGAAGAGTTCCAGGGGATCGGTGCCGGCCTTACGAGCCTTCACGGTATCCAGGGCACCATAAACGATACGCTCGGCAACGGCTTTCTTGCCGCTTTCCATTACGTGGTTCATGAATTTGGCGAGGATTTGGCTTCCGTATTTCGGATCGTCCAGAATCTCACGCTTGGCTGCTACGCGACGTCTTGGCATTGATAAGCCCTCAAACGGTCTTCAGGTTAGCCCGGGACAGATCCTGTGGATACGTGCCCGACCTTACTCTTATCGACTCAATAAAATTAAAAACTGCAAAACGGCCGATTACTTCGGACGCTTGGTACCGTACTTCGAACGACCCTGGTTACGACCTTTAACACCGGAAGTATCCAACGAACCGCGAACGGTGTGGTAACGAACACCTGGCAAGTCTTTTACACGACCGCCGCGGATCAGTACCACGCTGTGCTCTTGCAGGTTGTGGCCTTCACCACCGATGTACGAGGAAACCTCGAAACCGTTGGTCAGACGCACACGGCATACTTTACGCAGTGCCGAGTTAGGTTTTTTCGGCGTGGTGGTGTACACACGGGTGCACACGCCACGGCGTTGCGGGCAGTTCTGCAGCGCAGGCACGTCGGATTTCTCGACGATACGCTTACGCGGCTGACGTACCAGCTGGTTGATAGTTGCCATCTACTAGCTCCACTGTTGTCTTGCGACGCTATTGTCTTGCAAGAAAAGCAAAATGGCAGGAACGAGTTCCCGCCAAATTTAGGGGTACAAGAGTCTAAAGAGGATCTTGTCCCCAGTCAAGGCAAGGCCCCGCCCTCCCCGCTCATCCAATCTCGACAATTTGTCTCGATTCGATGAACGGAGCGACCAGGGCCTCACACTCATTTACCGCAGAACTCAGTTACCGCTCGAGTTCAGCGCTTCGGTCAGTGCAGCTTCCACTTCACTGGCGCTTACGCGCAACGGCTTGTCTGCATCACGGCGGCGCTTACGCTCGCTGTGATATGCCAGGCCGGTACCAGCCGGGATCAGACGACCCACGACCACGTTTTCTTTCAGGCCGCGCAGGTAATCGCGCTTGCCGGTTACCGCCGCTTCGGTCAGTACGCGAGTGGTTTCCTGGAAGGAAGCCGCCGAGATGAACGATTCGGTGGACAACGACGCCTTGGTGATACCCAGCAGAACGCGAGTGAACTTGGAGACAAATTTGTCTTCGCCGCTCAAACGTTCGTTCTCTACCAGAACGTGAGTCAATTCCATCTGGTCGCCCTTGATGAAACTGGAATCGCCGGATTCAGCGATTTCAACTTTACGCAGCATCTGACGCAGGATGGTCTCGATGTGCTTGTCGTTGATCTTCACGCCTTGCAGACGGTAAACGTCCTGGATCTCGTTAACAATGTACTTGGCCAGCGCACTCACACCCAGCAGACGCAGGATGTCGTGTGGATCGCTCGGACCGTCGGAGATAACTTCGCCGCGGTTTACCTGTTCGCCTTCGAACACGTTCAGGTGACGCCACTTCGGAATCAGCTCTTCGTACGGATCGCTACCGTCGTTCGGGGTAATGACCAGACGGCGCTTGCCCTTGGTCTCTTTACCGAACGCGATGGTGCCGCTGACTTCAGCCAGAATCGACGCTTCTTTCGGACGACGAGCTTCGAACAAGTCGGCAACACGCGGCAGACCACCGGTGATGTCACGGGTCTTCGAAGTTTCTTGCGGGATACGAGCGATAACATCACCGATCGCGATCTTCGCACCGTCCGCTACACCGACCAGGGCGTTGGCTGGCAGGAAGTACTGAGCGATAACGTCAGTGCCTGGCAGCAACAGATCCTTGCCGTTGTCGTCGACCATCTTCACGGCAGGACGAATGTCCTTGCCGGCAGCTGGACGATCTTTGGCGTCAAGTACTTCAATGTTGGTCATACCGGTCAATTCGTCAGTCTGACGCTTGATCGTGATGCCTTCTTCCATGCCCACGTAGGTCACGGTACCTTTCATTTCGGTAACGATTGGGTGAGTGTGCGGATCCCACTTGGCCACGATTGCGCCAGCGTCGACCTTGTCACCTTCTTTAACCGAAATCACGGCACCGTACGGCAGCTTGTAACGCTCACGCTCACGACCGAAGTCATCAGCGATGGCCAGCTCACCGGAACGGGACACAGCAACCAGGTGGCCATCCACTCGCTCAACGTGTTTCAGGTTGTGCAGACGGACGGTACCGCCATTCTTCACCTGAACGCTGTCCGCAGCGGAGGTCCGGCTTGCCGCACCACCGATGTGGAACGTACGCATCGTCAGCTGGGTACCCGGCTCACCGATGGACTGGGCAGCGATAACGCCGACCGCTTCACCGATGTTCACCTGGTGACCACGAGCCAGGTCACGGCCGTAGCACTTGGCACAAATGCCGTAGCGGGTTTCGCAGCTGATCGGCGAACGCACGATCACTTCGTCGATGCTGTTCAGCTCGATGAACTCGACCCACTTCTCGTCTACCAGGGTGCCGGCAGGAACGATGACGTCCTCGGTACCTGGCTTGAATACGTCACGGGCGATAACACGACCCAATACGCGCTCACCCAACGGCTCTACAACGTCACCGCCTTCAATGTGCGGAGTCATCAGCAGACCGTGTTCGGTGCCGCAATCGATCTCGGTTACAACCAGATCCTGCGCCACGTCTACCAGACGACGAGTCAGGTAACCGGAGTTAGCGGTTTTCAACGCGGTATCCGCCAGACCTTTACGAGCACCGTGAGTCGAGATGAAGTACTGGAGTACGCTCAGACCTTCACGGAAGTTCGCAGTAATCGGCGTTTCAATGATGGAACCGTCCGGCTTGGCCATCAGGCCACGCATACCGGCCAGCTGACGAATCTGTGCTGCGGAACCCCGCGCACCCGAGTCGGCCATCATGTACATCGAGTTGAAAGACTCCTGGTCGACTTCGACGCCATGACGGTCGATGACTTTCTCTTTCGAGAGGTTGGCCATCATCGCCTTGGAAACTTCGTCGTTCGCCTTGGACCAAAGGTCGATCACTTTGTTGTACTTCTCGCCCTGGGTTACCAGGCCGGAGGCGTACTGACTTTCGATCTCTTTCACTTCGTCGGTGGCAGCACCGATGATGCGGGCTTTTTCATCCGGGATAACGAAGTCGTTAACACCGATGGAAACGCCGGAAATGGTCGAATAGGCAAAACCGGTGTACATCAACTGGTCAGCGAAGATCACGGTCTCTTTCAGACCAACCACGCGGTAGCACTGGTTGATCAGCTTGGAGATCGCCTTTTTCTTCATCGGCAGGTTGACGACGTCGTACGACAGACCTTTTGGCACAACCTGGAACAACAGCGCACGGCCGACAGTGGTGTCGACGATACGGGTGTTGGTCACGCTGCCGCCATCACGGTCGTTGACGGTTTCGTTGATCCGGACTTTGACCTTGGCGTGCAGTGCGGCTTCGCCGGCACGGAACACACGGTCAACTTCCTGCAGATCCGCGAACACACGACCTTCGCCCTTGGCGTTGATCGCTTCACGCGTCATGTAGTACAGACCCAATACAACGTCCTGCGACGGAACGATGATTGGCTCACCGTTGGCTGGCGACAGAATGTTGTTGGTCGACATCATCAACGCACGCGCTTCCAGCTGGGCTTCCAGCGTCAGCGGTACGTGCACGGCCATTTGGTCGCCGTCGAAGTCGGCGTTGTACGCGGCGCAGACCAGAGGGTGCAGCTGAATAGCCTTGCCTTCGATCAGTACCGGTTCAAACGCCTGGATGCCCAGACGGTGAAGGGTCGGTGCACGGTTGAGAAGAACCGGGTGTTCGCGAATCACTTCAGCGAGAACGTCCCAGACTTCCGGCAGCTCGCGCTCGACCATCTTCTTGGCAGCTTTGATGGTGGTCGCGAGACCACGCATTTCCAGCTTGCCGAAAATGAACGGCTTGAACAGCTCGAGAGCCATCTTCTTCGGCAGACCGCACTGGTGCAGACGCAGGGTCGGACCTACGGTAATTACCGAACGGCCGGAGTAGTCAACACGCTTACCGAGCAAGTTCTGACGGAAACGACCCTGCTTACCCTTGATCATGTCAGCCAGGGATTTCAGAGGACGCTTGTTGGAACCGGTGATAGCGCGGCCACGACGACCGTTGTCGAGCAGTGCGTCGACGGCTTCCTGCAACATACGCTTTTCGTTGCGCACGATGATGTCCGGAGCGGACAGATCCAGCAGGCGCTTCAAACGGTTGTTACGGTTGATCACTCGACGATACAGATCGTTGAGGTCGGAAGTCGCGAAGCGACCGCCATCCAGCGGGACCAGTGGACGCAGATCTGGCGGCAGAACCGGCAGAACGGTCAGCACCATCCACTCTGGCAGGTTGCCGGAACCCTGGAAGGCTTCCATCAACTTCAGACGCTTGGACAGCTTCTTGATCTTGGTTTCGGAGTTGGTTTGCGGAATCTCTTCACGCAGACGGCCAATCTCGTGCTCCAGGTCGATAGCGTGCAGCAGTTCACGGACAGCTTCGGCACCCATGCGGGCATCGAAATCGTCGCCAAACTCTTCCAGCGCTTCGAAGTACTGCTCATCGTTCAGCAGCTGACCTTTTTCAAGGGTGGTCATGCCCGGATCGATAACGACGTAGCTCTCGAAGTAGAGAACGCGTTCGATATCACGCAGGGTCATGTCCATCAGCAAGCCGATACGGGACGGCAGCGATTTCAGGAACCAGATGTGAGCAACTGGCGAGGCCAGTTCGATGTGCGCCATGCGCTCACGACGAACTTTTGCCAGCGCGACTTCAACGCCGCACTTCTCGCAGATTACGCCACGGTGCTTCAAGCGCTTGTACTTACCGCACAGGCACTCGTAATCCTTTACCGGGCCAAAGATCTTGGCGCAGAACAGGCCGTCACGCTCTGGTTTGAACGTACGGTAGTTGATGGTTTCCGGCTTTTTAACTTCACCGAACGACCACGAACGGATCATCTCAGGCGATGCCAATCCGATACGGATGGCGTCGAACTCTTCGACTTGACCCTGGTTTTTCAGCAAATTCAGTAGGTCTTTCAAGGCCTTTCCTCCTGGCGGAGCAGAGAGCGGGCAATCCTGCCCCGCTCTCGATTCGCGTCACGTGTTATTCGGTTTCCAGATCGATATCGATGCCGAGGGAACGAATTTCCTTGATCAACACGTTGAAGGACTCGGGCATGCCCGGCTCCATACGGTGATCGCCATCCACGATGTTCTTGTACATCTTGGTACGGCCGTTCACATCGTCCGACTTCACTGTGAGCATTTCTTGCAGAGTGTAAGCGGCACCGTATGCTTCCAGTGCCCAGACCTCCATCTCCCCGAAACGCTGACCACCGAACTGCGCCTTACCACCCAGCGGCTGCTGGGTAACCAGGCTGTACGAACCGGTAGAACGCGCGTGCATCTTGTCGTCTACCAAGTGGTTCAGCTTCAGCATGTACATGTAGCCAACGGTAACCGGGCGCTCGAACTTGTTGCCGGTACGGCCGTCGGTCAGCTGCATCTGGCCGCTTTCTGGCAGGTCCGCCAGTTTCAGCATGGCCTTGATTTCGCTTTCCTTGGCACCGTCGAACACTGGAGTGGCCATTGGAACGCCACCACGCAGGTTTTGAGCCAGATCCAGGATTTCCTGGTCCGAGAAGTCATCGAGGCTTTCCTGACGACCTCCGATCTCGTTGTAGATCTCGTGCAGGAACTTACGCAGCTCGGCTACTTTGCGCTGCTCTTCAACCATGCGGTTGATCTTCTCGCCCAGACCTTTGGCCGCTAGGCCCAGGTGGGTTTCAAGGATCTGACCGACGTTCATACGCGAAGGTACGCCCAACGGGTTGAGGACAACGTCGACCGGGGTGCCATTGGCATCGTGCGGCATGTCTTCAACCGGCATGATCACGGAGACCACACCCTTGTTACCGTGACGACCGGCCATCTTGTCGCCCGGCTGGATGCGACGACGGATTGCCAGGTAAACCTTGACGATTTTCAGCACGCCCGGAGCCAGGTCATCGCCCTGCTGCAGTTTGCGCTTCTTGTCTTCGAACTTGTCGTCCAGCAGACGGCGACGATCAACGATGTAGGCCTGGGCCTTCTCGAGCTGCTCGTTCAGAGCATCTTCAGCCATGCGCAGTTTGAACCACTGGCCGTGCTCGAGACCGTCGAGAACTTCGTCGGTGATGTCCTGACCTTTCTTCAGACCGGCGCCGCCTTCGGCTTTGTGGCCGACCAGAGCGGAACGCAGACGTTCGAAAGTAGCACCTTCAACGATACGGAACTCTTCGTTCAGGTCCTTGCGGATCTCGTCCAGCTGGGACTTCTCGATCGACAGGGCACGAGCATCACGCTCAACGCCGTCGCGGGTGAAGACCTGTACGTCAATGACAGTACCTTTGGTACCGGTAGGTACACGCAGGGAGGTGTCTTTAACGTCGCTGGCTTTTTCACCGAAGATCGCACGCAGCAGTTTTTCTTCCGGAGTCAGTTGGGTCTCGCCTTTCGGAGTGACCTTACCGACCAGGATGTCGCCTGCGCCAACTTCAGCACCTACGTAAACGATACCGGCTTCGTCCAGCTTGTTCAGTGCCGCTTCACCCACGTTCGGGATGTCGGCAGTGATTTCCTCTGGGCCAAGCTTGGTGTCACGGGCCACACAGGTCAGTTCCTGGATGTGGATCGTGGTGAAACGGTCTTCCTGAACCACACGCTCGGACAGGCAGATGGAGTCTTCGAAGTTGAAGCCGTTCCATGCCATGAACGCGATGCGCATGTTCTGACCCAGTGCCAGTTCACCCATGTCGGTGGACGGGCCGTCGGCCATGATGTCGCTACGCTGAACCCGATCACCCTTACGCACCAGCGGACGCTGGTTGATGCAGGTGTTCTGGTTGGAGCGGGTGTATTTGGTCAGGTTGTAGATGTCGACACCGGCTTCACCGGTTTCAACTTCGTCATCGGCAACACGAACCACGATACGGCTGGCGTCGACGGAGTCGATCACGCCACCACGACGAGCCACGACGCAAACGCCGGAGTCACGGGCTACGTTACGCTCCATGCCGGTACCTACCAGCGGCTTGTCGGCACGCAGGGTTGGTACAGCTTGACGCTGCATGTTCGAACCCATCAACGCACGGTTGGCGTCGTCGTGCTCGAGGAACGGAATCAGCGACGCTGCAACCGAAACTACCTGCTTCGGCGAAACGTCCATCAATGTGACGTCTTCCGGCGCCTTGACGGTGAATTCGTTCAGGTGACGAACAGCTACCAGCTCGTCGATCAGGACTTTCTTGTCGTTCATCGTGGCCGAAGCCTGAGCGATCACGTGATCAGCTTCTTCGATGGCGGACAGGAACACGATCTCGTCGGTGACCAGAGCGTCTTTCACCACGCGGTACGGGCTCTCGAGGAAGCCGTACTGGTTGGTGCGCGCATAGGCGGCCAGGGAGTTGATCAGACCGATGTTCGGACCTTCCGGCGTTTCAATCGGGCATACACGACCGTAGTGAGTCGGGTGTACGTCACGAACTTCAAAGCCGGCGCGCTCACGAGTCAGACCGCCTGGGCCGAGTGCAGAGACACGACGCTTGTGGGTGATCTCGGACAGCGGGTTGTTCTGGTCCATGAACTGGGACAGCTGGCTGGAACCGAAGAACTCTTTCACCGCCGCAGCCACTGGCTTGGCGTTGATCAGGTCTTGCGGCATCAGGCCTTCGCTTTCAGCCATCGACAGACGCTCTTTGACCGCACGCTCAACACGTACCAGGCCAACGCGGAACTGGTTCTCGGCCATTTCGCCTACGCAGCGAACACGACGGTTACCCAGGTGGTCGATGTCATCGACGATGCCTTTACCGTTACGGATGTCGACCAGGGTCTTCAGTACCGCGACGATGTCTTCCTTGCACAGCACGCCCGAACCTTCGATCTCGGTACGACCGATACGACGGTTGAACTTCATCCGGCCGACCGCAGACAGGTCATAGCGCTCAGGGCTGAAGAACAGGTTGTTGAACAGGGTCTCGGCAGCGTCTTTGGTTGGCGGCTCGCCAGGACGCATCATGCGATAGATCTCGACCAGCGCTTCCAGTTGGTTGCTGGTGGAGTCGATCTTCAGGGTGTCGGAGACGAACGGACCGCAGTCGATATCGTTGGTGTACAGAGTTTCGATGCGAACAACCTGAGCCTTGGCGATTTTGGCCAGGATCTCGGTGTTCAGCTCGGTGTTGCACTCTGCCAGGATTTCGCCGGTTGCCGGGTGCACGATGACCTTGGCGGTTGTGCGACCCAGGACGTAGTCCAGAGGCACATCCAGCTCTTTGATCCCGGCTTTTTCCAGCTGGTTGATGTGGCGAGCGGTGATACGACGACCTTGCTCGACAATAACCTTGCCTTTGTCATCCTGAATATCGAGGACAGCGATTTCACCGCGCAGGCGCTGAGGCACCAGCTCCAGGCTCAGGGTCTCGCCCTTCACGTGGAATACGTTGGTGGTATAGAACGCGTCCAGCACTTCTTCAGTGGTATAGCCCAGCGCGCGCAGCAGTACCGAGGCAGGCAGCTTGCGACGACGGTCGATACGCACGAATACGCAGTCTTTCGGGTCGAACTCGAAGTCCAGCCACGAACCGCGGTAAGGAATGATGCGCGCGGAGTACAGCAGTTTGCCGGAGCTGTGCGTCTTGCCACGGTCGTGGTCGAAGAACACGCCCGGGGAACGGTGCAGCTGGGAAACGATTACACGCTCGGTACCGTTGATTACGAAGGTACCGTTTTCAGTCATCAGGGGGATTTCACCCATGTAGACTTCTTGCTCTTTGATGTCCTTGATCGCTTTGTTCGACGATTCTTTGTCGAAAATGATCAGGCGCACTTTTACCCGCAAAGGTACGGCGTAAGTTACACCGCGCAATACGCATTCTTTGACATCAAATGCCGGTTCGCCCAGACGATATCCGACGTACTCCAGCGCAGCATTGCCGGAGTAGCTGATGATCGGGAAAACGGATTTGAAGGCCGCATGCAGGCCCACGTCGCGGAACTGATCTTTAGTCGCTCCCGCTTGCAAGAATTCACGATACGAATCCAGCTGGATGGCCAGGAGGTACGGCACATCCATGACGTCCGGCAACTTGCTAAAGTCCTTGCGGATACGTTTTTTCTCAGTATATGAGTAAGCCATCAGCGTTCCCCAGCTTGGTCACCTGCTTGTTTGGCCCCTCCCGACGGGAGCAGCCAGAAAATCGTGCAAACCCCATGGTTTGCGCCACCGCATCGGGTGGTTACAGCACGTTATCGGCACCGACCCAGTCGGCTGCCAATAACGGAAAAAGGCCGGTGGCAAGAGCCACCAGCCATCAGCCTGTCGCTTAACGCTCGGGCTGGAGGAGCAAAGTCGATGCTTACTTCAGCTCGACTTTAGCGCCTGCTTCTTCCAGAGCTGCTTTGGCTTTGTCAGCTGCGTCTTTGGCAACAGCTTCCAGAACCATGGCAGGTGCGCCGTCAACTACAGCCTTGGCTTCTTTCAAGCCCAGACCGGTCAGTTCACGTACAGCCTTGATCACGTTAACTTTCTTCTCGCCAGCTTCGGTCAGCATGACGTTGAATTCGGTTTGCTCTTCAGCAACGGCAGCAGCAACAGCTGGACCAGCCGATGCAGCAGCAGCGGTAACACCGAATTTTTCTTCGAAAGCTTTGATCAGCTCAACAACTTCCATTACGGACATGTTGCCAACTGCTTCAAGGATATCGTTCTGAGAGATAGACATGAATCTAATTCCTGATATTGGGGACGGCCTACGCGACCATCGAAAAAAACAAAAAACGCGAGAAGTTGACGAGCCTTAGGCTGCAGCAGCTTCTTTCTGGTCGCGAATTGCCGCCAGAGTACGAGCCAATTTGCTGGTAGCGCCTTGAATCACGCTCATCAGCTGAGAAATTGCTTCGTCACGGGTCGGCAGAGTTGCCAGTACGTCGATTTGGTTAGCTGCGAGGAACTTGCCCTCGAACGCAGCTGCCTTGATCTCGAACTTGTCCTGACCCTTTGCGAATTCCTTGAAGATCCGGGCAGCAGCGCCTGGATGTTCCTTGGAGAACGCAATCAGGGTAGGGCCGGTGAACACGTCGTTGAGAACACTGAATTCAGTGTCAGCAACAGCGCGCTTGAGCAGGGTGTTACGTACGACACGTACGTAAACGCCAGCTTCACGAGCCTCTTTACGGAGTCCGGTCATCGCGCCTACTGTTACGCCACGGGCATCAGCCACGACAGCGGACAGAGCGACTTTGGCAGCCTCGTTGACTTCAGCGACGATGGCCTTCTTGTCTTCGAGTTTAATTGCCACGGGTTTAACTCCTGCTTGTTACCGTTTCATCTGGTCGAAACCGGATGTCGTTTTGGTGTCTGATTCGGTAAGGAACCGGGAGCACCATCTGCGTAGGCTTGTGGTTTAAGACTTGCGCCGCCTACGGTCTTGGATAGCCCCCGCCAGGCAGGGACCCCAATTTTTCAATTGGCGCAATCGCTTGCGCCAATTTGTGTCTTACGCGTCGAGCGAGCTTTGGTCGATGACCAGACCTGGGCCCATAGTGGTGCTCAGGGTAACGCGCTTGACGTAAATGCCTTTCGAGGAAGCTGGTTTGATACGCTTCAGATCAGCGATCAGGGCTTCAACGTTTTCCTTCAGCTTGACGGCGTCGAAGCCGATCTTGCCAACGGAAGTGTGGATGATGCCGTTTTTGTCGGTGCGATAACGAACCTGACCAGCCTTGGCGTTTTTAACCGCGGTAGCTACGTCTGGGGTTACGGTGCCGACTTTAGGGTTAGGCATCAGGCCACGTGGACCGAGGATCTGACCCAACTGACCTACAACGCGCATGGCATCCGGGGATGCAATCACTACGTCATAGTTCAGGTCGCCGCCTTTCATTTCGGCAGCCAGGTCATCCATGCCTACGCGGTCAGCGCCGGCAGCCAGAGCGGCTTCAGCAGCTGGACCCTGGGTGAACACAGCAACGCGAACAGTCTTGCCAGTGCCGTGTGGCAGCACAGTAGCGCTACGAACGACCTGGTCGGATTTACGCGGGTCAACACCCAGGTTTACAGCTACGTCGAACGACTCGCTGAACTTGACAGTCGACAGCTCGGCCAGCAGAGCAGCGGCGTCTACAAAGTTGTAGGCCTTGCCTGCTTCGATTTTGCCGGCGATAGCCTTTTGACGCTTGGTCAGCTTAGCCATTACACACCCTCCACGTTAAGGCCCATGCTACGAGCAGAACCGGCGATAGTACGCACGGCTGCTTCCATATCAGCTGCAGTCAGATCCGCGTTTTTGGTTTTCGCGATTTCTTCCAGCTGAGCACGAGTCACGGTGCCAACCTTAACGGTGTTCGGACGAGCGGAACCGCTGGTCAGACCGGCCGCCTTCTTCAGCAGAACCGAAGCAGGGGTGGATTTGGTTTCGAAAGTGAAGCTACGGTCGCTGTAGACAGTGATGATCACTGGAGTCGGCAGACCTGGCTCAAGACCCTGAGTACGGGCGTTGAAAGCCTTGCAGAATTCCATGATGTTCACGCCGTGCTGACCCAGAGCAGGACCAACAGGTGGGCTTGGGTTAGCCTGAGCGGCCTTCACTTGCAGCTTGATGTAAGCGGTAATCTTCTTGGCCATGAGGCACTCCAATTACGGGTTCGAACGCCTCGAGAGGCTCCCCGGTTACTTGCGCGTTTATCCCAGTGACGACAAAACCCCACAGCCTACGGCTGCGGGGTTGGGATTTTTGTTCAACTAGACCTTTTCGACCTGGCTGAACTCGAGCTCCACCGGAGTAGAGCGACCGAAAATGAGCACTGCGACCTGGATCCGGCTCTTTTCGTAGTTAACTTCTTCAACAACACCGGTAAAGTCCGCGAACGGGCCGTCATTGACGCGTACCGACTCGCCTGGCTCGAACAACGTCTTCGGCTTCGGCTTGTCGCTACCATCAGCAACGCGGCGCAGAATCGCTTCTGCTTCTTTATCGGTGATCGGCGCGGGCTTGTCGGCGGTACCGCCGATAAAACCCATCACCCGAGGAGTATCCTTGACCAAGTGCCAGGTACCCTCATTCATATCCATCTGCACCAGCACGTAGCCAGGGAAGAACTTGCGTTCGCTTTTGCGCTTCTGGCCATTACGCATTTCAACCACTTCTTCAGTGGGAACCAGAATCTCGCCGAAGCCGTCTTCCATACCGGCCAGCTTTACGCGCTCGATCAGCGAGCGCATTACATGCTTCTCGTAACCGGAGTAAGCATGCACAACATACCAACGCTTAGCCACGGGACACCCTTAGCCGACGATCAAGGAAACAAGCCAGCCGAGCAGGGAATCTAGCCCCCACAACAGCAACGCCATAACCAGAACAACAGCCACCACAATCAGGGTGGTCTGCGTGGTTTCTTGGCGAGTTGGCCAAACGACTTTACGAATCTCGGTGCGAGCTTCCTTAACCAGTACAAAGAAAGACTTGCCCTTCGCAGTCTGCAGGCCTACAAAGGCAGCTACAGCAGCAATGGCGAGCAATGCGAGTACTCGGTACAGGATCGGCGAAGCAGAGAAATACTGATTTCCAACAACGCCAACAATCACCAGAGCGACTACTACCAGCCACTTGAGGAGATCGAAGCGAGAGCCTTGAGCTTCAGCTTTAGGAGTCATCTATGAAGATCCTGTGAAAAGAAAGCCAGACACACCGAGTGAATCTGGCAGGTCAGGAGGGAATCGAACCCCCAACCTACGGTTTTGGAGACCGTCGCTCTGCCAATTGAGCTACTGACCTAAAACAAAATCAGGCCGACCATTATGCCGGCCTGAAGGAGACTTTACAACAATTTACTCTGGAGCCCTGGTTACGACATCCGCACCGACGACACAACCATCATCACCGCGAACAACCAAAGGCAACCTGAACCACTTAAAACAAAGGCAGATATTTTCATATCTGCCTTGTTATATGGAGCTCTTGAGCGGATTTGAACCGCTGACCTCACCCTTACCAAGGGTGTGCTCTACCAACTGAGCTACAAGAGCGTAACACTGTGCAAAACCTGTAAACTTGGAGCGGGTAGCGGGAATCGAACCCGCATCATCAGCTTGGAAGGCTGAGGTTCTACCACTAAACTATACCCGCGAGGCTTACAGCTCTCGCTAAAAATGGTGGAGGGGGAAGGATTCGAACCTTCGAAGTCGTAGACGTCAGATTTACAGTCTGATCCCTTTGGCCGCTCGGGAACCCCTCCTAAGCGAGCCGGCATTCTACATCATGCCAGCCTTCTGTCAAGCATTTTTCTCATTAAAAACCTGAGCTTAGCTGCGTTGACCTCGCCTCACATCGTTAACCGTTTCCGGTGTTCGCTGTGGAGCGGGCGCCATTCTATGCAAACTATTCGATGGGTGCAACCCCCTCGCACGGCATTATTTTATGTTTTAACTCATTGAATTCTTTAGAAAGGTTTATCAGCTGCAGATCGTCCAGCCAGCGTCGGCTTTCCGGGGCCACACGCAGCCAATAACCGGCAGTTTCAGAGCCACCCTTGGGCAACGTCTGAAACTTGACTTCCATACCAGTCAATCTGCGCTCAAGCCCCTGAGCCACGTCCTGACGGGTAAAACCGCCCAGATAAAGACAGCCGGAATCCGGCTGGACTGCCTTGCCCTTGTCCTTGGCCACCTCCCCCGCCTCGCTCAACAGACGGATATCCTGCTGAGACCCGCGATACAGACTCAAGGGCGTTACATCCTTCGCGCGCAGCGGAGCCTCCTGTTGATGCCAGACGTAATAAAACACATTGAGAACAAGCAGCAGCAGAAACAACCAACGCATAAAGACCTCAGGACAAAGGGCACGCCATAGCCAAGCCGACAAACACCAGATCCGGAACCACCCTGGCCTGAGGCACGACCTCAGAAACCAGGTTTGCATCCCCCCCTGTGAGGAATACGACAAAGCCCTCGCCCCAGTAACTGCGCGCCAACTCGAGCTGAGTCAGTACGAATCCGCGCAACATCAACAGACAACCACGCTCTACAGCCTCAACAGTCGCGCGCCCCGGAACAAGACTTTCCAGAGCCTGCTCAGCCGCCAGGTCCCCATAACGAATCTTGCGAGTGTGGGTGCGCAATTGGTTGCGCATCAACGGCATCCCCGGACAGATGAAACCACCCAGGTGCTCTCCATCCGCCGCGATAAAGTCAGCAGTGACGGCCGTACCGAAGTCGAGCACCAGGCACGCACCTGAAGCCAGATGAAAGCCCCCAAGCATTGCAAGCCATCGATCCAGACCCAGCCGCTCAAACTCCTCGTACCCATTGCGCACGCCTGACATTTCGCGCGCAGGCGTTGCACACACAACCGGCACATCAAAGGTTTCCCTTAGCAAAGACGTCAGTGCACCGGTCTCCTCCGCCGTCCTCACGCTCACCAGCCGGCAAAACGTGAGAGCAAGCCCTTCAATCGACCCCAACCCCTCAAGCAATGCGAGGTTGGAATCGACAACCCCCTCACCAAGCACCTGCCCGGCATTTGCGGCCAGCACGCGCCACTTGATGAAACTATTCCCACAATCGAGCTCAAGAATCATCACGTAACCTCAGGCTCAACTCACCACCACTGAAGACTTTCTCCACACCATCCACCTTCAGGCGCAAGGCGCCCTGGCCATCAATACCAAGCACCTCACCATCAATTTGATTGACCCCGGCAATCAACGACACACTGCGCCCCTGCCACAGGTGATTTTGCTCCCACTCGGACTGGATGGCTAAAAAACCGCCCGCCTGATGAAGTGCCAGGTATCGCTGCAGCATTTCCCCCAACCTGGCGACCAATTGGTTGCGATCAAACAATTTGCCAGACTCGAGCCGCATGGATGTCCATTGCTGATCTACCTCGTCAGCGGACTGCATGTTCACATTGACCCCCACACCGAGAACCACGTGGCACACATCAGCGGGATCACCAACCAACTCGAGCAATATTCCCGCGATCTTTTTCTGACCCACAAGGACATCGTTTGGCCACTTCAATCCAGCGGCAGCAATGCCGAGCTCACGCAGCGTCTGCAAAACAGCGAGCCCAACGACAAGGCTCAGCCCCTCCAACTGACGCATCCCGCCATCAATGCGTAGTACCAGGCTGTAATAGACGTTTTCTGCAAATGGACTGACCCACTTGCGACCACGTCGCCCGCGCCCGGCTGTCTGCCGCTCCGCAAGCACAAGAAAGGGTGCCGCCTGACCCCGCTCAATGGCGCGCAGTGCCTCGGCGTTTGTGGAGTCGATCGAGTCGTAGACCTGGACTGGCCAGTCGCAGGAAAGCGCCTGCGCACTTATCTCGGCAGGATCGAGCAGCGCTAATGGCGCTGACAATTGATAGCCGCGCCCACGAACTTTATGAATAGACAAACCCAGCTCAGCCTCCAAATGCTGAAGCTGCTTCCACACGGCACTACGACTGACGCCCAGGGCAGCACCCAGCGCTTGACCCGAATGGAATCGGCCATCTTTAAGAAGCTTTAACAACGTCAGCATGCAGGTCTCGCCTCACAATGAGGCCCGCATGATAGCCACGCGCCGAGCTATTGCATAGAAATCCAGCAGTCGCGGCTTTCCTGCGGACAAAAACAAAACCCCTACCTGCATACGCAGATAGGGGTTTCGGAATTTAATCTTGACGATGACCTACTCTCACATGGGGAAACCCCACACTACCATCGGCGATGCATCGTTTCACTGCTGAGTTCGGGATGGGATCAGGTGGTTCCAACGCTCTATGGTCGTCAAGAAATTCGGGTACCGAGTCGTGGCCGGCTGGCCGCGCTTCAGCAAATTGGGTATGTGATGGAAATCGGTGTTTTGTGAGCGTCGAACTTTCGGTTCTTGCGTCTTCACACACCGCAATCTGATGCTTCTTTCGAAGTAGTCAAATTGCTTGGGTGTTATATGGTCAAGCCTCACGGGCAATTAGTATTGGTTAGCTCAACGCCTCACAGCGCTTACACACCCAACCTATCAACGTCGTAGTCTTCGACGGCCCTTCAGGGGACTCAAGGTCCCAGTGAGATCTCATCTTGAGGCAAGTTTCCCGCTTAGATGCTTTCAGCGGTTATCTTTTCCGAACATAGCTACCCGGCAATGCCACTGGCGTGACAACCGGAACACCAGAGGTTCGTCCACTCCGGTCCTCTCGTACTAGGAGCAGCCCCTCTCAAATCTCAAACGTCCACGGCAGATAGGGACCGAACTGTCTCACGACGTTCTAAACCCAGCTCGCGTACCACTTTAAATGGCGAACAGCCATACCCTTGGGACCGGCTTCAGCCCCAGGATGTGATGAGCCGACATCGAGGTGCCAAACACCGCCGTCGATATGAACTCTTGGGCGGTATCAGCCTGTTATCCCCGGAGTACCTTTTATCCGTTGAGCGATGGCCCTTCCATACAGAACCACCGGATCACTAAGACCTACTTTCGTACCTGCTCGACGTGTCTGTCTCGCAGTCAAGCGCGCTTTTGCCTTTATACTCTACGACCGATTTCCGACCGGTCTGAGCGCACCTTCGTACTCCTCCGTTACTCTTTAGGAGGAGACCGCCCCAGTCAAACTACCCACCATACACTGTCCTCGATCCGGATAACGGACCTGAGTTAGAACCTCAAAGTTGCCAGGGTGGTATTTCAAGGATGGCTCCACGCGAACTGGCGTCCACGCTTCAAAGCCTCCCACCTATCCTACACAAGCAAATTCAAAGTCCAGTGCAAAGCTATAGTAAAGGTTCACGGGGTCTTTCCGTCTAGCCGCGGATACACTGCATCTTCACAGCGATTTCAATTTCACTGAGTCTCGGGTGGAGACAGCGCCGCCATCGTTACGCCATTCGTGCAGGTCGGAACTTACCCGACAAGGAATTTCGCTACCTTAGGACCGTTATAGTTACGGCCGCCGTTTACCGGGGCTTCGATCAAGAGCTTCGCGTTAGCTAACCCCATCAATTAACCTTCCGGCACCGGGCAGGCGTCACACCCTATACGTCCACTTTCGTGTTTGCAGAGTGCTGTGTTTTTAATAAACAGTCGCAGCGGCCTGGTATCTTCGACCGGCGTGGGCTTACGCAGTAAATGCTTCACCCTCACCGGCGCACCTTCTCCCGAAGTTACGGTGCCATTTTGCCTAGTTCCTTCACCCGAGTTCTCTCAAGCGCCTTGGTATTCTCTACCCAACCACCTGTGTCGGTTTGGGGTACGGTTCCTGGTTACCTGAAGCTTAGAAGCTTTTCTTGGAAGCATGGCATCAACCACTTCGTCACCCAAAGGGTAACTCGTCATCAGCTCTCGGCCTTAAGATCCCGGATTTACCTAAGATCTCAGCCTACCACCTTAAACTTGGACAACCAACGCCAAGCTGGCCTAGCCTTCTCCGTCCCTCCATCGCAATAACCAGAAGTACAGGAATATTAACCTGTTTTCCATCGACTACGCTTTTCAGCCTCGCCTTAGGGACCGACTAACCCTGCGTCGATTAACGTTGCGCAGGAAACCTTGGTCTTTCGGCGTGGGTGTTTTTCACACCCATTGTCGTTACTCATGTCAGCATTCGCACTTCTGATACCTCCAGCAAGCTTCTCAACTCACCTTCACAGGCTTACAGAACGCTCCTCTACCGCATCACTTGCGTGATACCCGTAGCTTCGGTGTATGGTTTGAGCCCCGTTACATCTTCCGCGCAGGCCGACTCGACTAGTGAGCTATTACGCTTTCTTTAAAGGGTGGCTGCTTCTAAGCCAACCTCCTAGCTGTCTAAGCCTTCCCACATCGTTTCCCACTTAACCATAACTTTGGGACCTTAGCTGACGGTCTGGGTTGTTTCCCTTTTCACGACGGACGTTAGCACCCGCCGTGTGTCTCCCATGCTCGGCACTTGTAGGTATTCGGAGTTTGCATCGGTTTGGTAAGTCGGGATGACCCCCTAGCCGAAACAGTGCTCTACCCCCTACAGTGATACATGAGGCGCTACCTAAATAGCTTTCGAGGAGAACCAGCTATCTCCGAGCTTGATTAGCCTTTCACTCCGATCCACAGGTCATCCGCTAACTTTTCAACGGTAGTCGGTTCGGTCCTCCAGTCAGTGTTACCTAACCTTCAACCTGCCCATGGATAGATCGCCCGGTTTCGGGTCTATTCCCAGCGACTAGACGCCCTATTAAGACTCGCTTTCGCTACGCCTCCCCTATTCGGTTAAGCTCGCCACTGAAAATAAGTCGCTGACCCATTATACAAAAGGTACGCAGTCACCCAACAAAGTGGGCTCCCACTGCTTGTACGCATACGGTTTCAGGATCTATTTCACTCCCCTCTCCGGGGTTCTTTTCGCCTTTCCCTCACGGTACTAGTTCACTATCGGTCAGTCAGTAGTATTTAGCCTTGGAGGATGGTCCCCCCATATTCAGACAAAGTTTCTCGTGCTCCGTCCTACTCGATTTCATGACTAAGAGATTTTCGCGTACAGGGCTATCACCCACTATGGCCGCACTTTCCAGAGCGTTCCGCTAATCTCAAAGCCACTTAAGGGCTAGTCCCCGTTCGCTCGCCACTACTAAGGGAATCTCGGTTGATTTCTTTTCCTCAGGGTACTTAGATGTTTCAGTTCCCCTGGTTCGCCTCTTGCACCTATGTATTCAGTACAAGATAACCATCTTATGATGGCTGGGTTCCCCCATTCAGACATCTCCGGATCAAAGTCTGTTTGCCGACTCCCCGAAGCTTTTCGCAGGCTACCACGTCTTTCATCGCCTCTGACTGCCAAGGCATCCACCGTATGCGCTTCTTCACTTGACCATATAACCCCAAGCAATCTGGTTATACTATGAAGACGACATTCGCCGAAAATTCGAATTTCTCAATTAAGAGAACTCACAAATTTTACCTTAGCCTGATCCGTTACCAGTGAAAGTAACGTTCAGTCTATCTTTCTATCACATACCCAAATTTTTAAAGAACGAACTAGTCAAAGACTAGAAATCAACATTCACCATCATCGATGGAATGCTCATTTCTAAGCTTTACACAATCAGAAGCAGTAGTGGTGGAGCCAAACGGGATCGAACCGTTGACCTCCTGCGTGCAAGGCAGGCGCTCTCCCAGCTGAGCTATGGCCCCGTATTTCTACAGGCGTTTCCCACACAAAATTGGTGGGTCTGGGCAGATTCGAACTGCCGACCTCACCCTTATCAGGGGTGCGCTCTAACCAACTGAGCTACAGACCCAATTTCGGGCTGCTTCTTATCGTCTTCTTCAATGAATCAAGCAATTCGTGTGGGAACTTATGGAGCAGCTGAGTCGTCGATTAAGGAGGTGATCCAGCCGCAGGTTCCCCTACGGCTACCTTGTTACGACTTCACCCCAGTCATGAATCACACCGTGGTAACCGTCCCCCCGAAGGTTAGACTAGCTACTTCTGGTGCAACCCACTCCCATGGTGTGACGGGCGGTGTGTACAAGGCCCGGGAACGTATTCACCGCGACATTCTGATTCGCGATTACTAGCGATTCCGACTTCACGCAGTCGAGTTGCAGACTGCGATCCGGACTACGATCGGTTTTGTGGGATTAGCTCCACCTCGCGGCTTGGCAACCCTCTGTACCGACCATTGTAGCACGTGTGTAGCCCAGGCCGTAAGGGCCATGATGACTTGACGTCATCCCCACCTTCCTCCGGTTTGTCACCGGCAGTCTCCTTAGAGTGCCCACCATGACGTGCTGGTAACTAAGGACAAGGGTTGCGCTCGTTACGGGACTTAACCCAACATCTCACGACACGAGCTGACGACAGCCATGCAGCACCTGTCTCAATGTTCCCGAAGGCACCGATCCATCTCTGGAAAGTTCATTGGATGTCAAGGCCTGGTAAGGTTCTTCGCGTTGCTTCGAATTAAACCACATGCTCCACCGCTTGTGCGGGCCCCCGTCAATTCATTTGAGTTTTAACCTTGCGGCCGTACTCCCCAGGCGGTCAACTTAATGCGTTAGCTGCGCCACTAAGAGCTCAAGGCTCCCAACGGCTAGTTGACATCGTTTACGGCGTGGACTACCAGGGTATCTAATCCTGTTTGCTCCCCACGCTTTCGCACCTCAGTGTCAGTATCAGTCCAGGTGGTCGCCTTCGCCACTGGTGTTCCTTCCTATATCTACGCATTTCACCGCTACACAGGAAATTCCACCACCCTCTACCATACTCTAGCTTGTCAGTTTTGAATGCAGTTCCCAGGTTGAGCCCGGGGCTTTCACATCCAACTTAACAAACCACCTACGCGCGCTTTACGCCCAGTAATTCCGATTAACGCTTGCACCCTCTGTATTACCGCGGCTGCTGGCACAGAGTTAGCCGGTGCTTATTCTGTCGGTAACGTCAAAACACTAACGTATTAGGTTAATGCCCTTCCTCCCAACTTAAAGTGCTTTACAATCCGAAGACCTTCTTCACACACGCGGCATGGCTGGATCAGGCTTTCGCCCATTGTCCAATATTCCCCACTGCTGCCTCCCGTAGGAGTCTGGACCGTGTCTCAGTTCCAGTGTGACTGATCATCCTCTCAGACCAGTTACGGATCGTCGCCTTGGTGAGCCATTACCTCACCAACTAGCTAATCCGACCTAGGCTCATCTGATAGCGCAAGGCCCGAAGGTCCCCTGCTTTCTCCCGTAGGACGTATGCGGTATTAGCGTCCCTTTCGAGACGTTGTCCCCCACTACCAGGCAGATTCCTAGGCATTACTCACCCGTCCGCCGCTGAATCAGGGAGCAAGCTCCCGTCATCCGCTCGACTTGCATGTGTTAGGCCTGCCGCCAGCGTTCAATCTGAGCCATGATCAAACTCTTCAGTTCAAACATCTTTGGGTTTTGAGAAAACCCTAAACTTGGCTCAGCAATCGTTGGTTACATCTTTGATTTCTCGCGGAGTAACTTGTGATGCTGATAATCTGTTGACTAGCAGTCTGACTCCACAAGCACCCACACGAATTGCTTGATTCAGTTGTTAAAGAGCGGTTGGTTAAGAGCTTTCGTCTCAACCGAGGCGCGCATTCTACAGCAGCCTCATTTGCTGTCAAGTGATTATTTTCAGAAGTTTTCAAGGAATCCTTAACAACTTCAACCACTTGCGCTTCAGATCTCTCGTCAGCGGGAGGCGAATTCTACAGCGTTACACGCTGCTGTCAACACCTCTTTTTCAACTTCCTTTTGGCTTCGATGACCTGAAGCAACTTGCTGTCGAAACCTGCATAACTCATTGTTTTACAAGGAGTTTTCCGTTTCGACTGCGCCGGAAGTGGGGCGAATTATAGGCTTCTAAAATTCGCCGTCAACACCTTATTTCAACTTTATTCAGCTTTGAGCGTAATACGCGCAAATGCCTTCTTGCCGGCCTGGCAAACATGGGTCGCACCCAACGTGTATATAAAGGTGCGATCTACCACCTCACCATCTATACGCACACCACCCGAACCGAGAAGATCTCGCGCCATCGCCGAGTTCTTCACCAGGCCAGCCTTATTAAGGACTGCAGCGATCGGCATATCTTCGGCAGCCGTCAACTCGATCTCTGGCAGATCATCCGGCAGCTCGCCTTCCTTCATACGGTTACCCGCCGCACGGTGAGCATTGGCCGCAGCCTCCTCACCATGGAAGCGCGCAACGATCTCTTCGGCCAGCTTGATCTTGATATCGCGCGGATTGGCACCCGCCTCCACATCAGCGCGCAACGCATTGATCTCATCCATGGAACGGAAGCTGAGCAATTCGAAGTAACGCCACATCAGCACATCCGGAATGGAGACCAGCTTGCTGTACATCACACCCGGCGCTTCCTGGATACCGACGTAGTTGCCCAGGGACTTGGACATCTTCTTCACGCCATCCAGGCCTTCAAGCAGCGGCATGGTCAAAATGCACTGGGCTTCCTGACCATAACCACGCTGCAGCTCACGCCCCATCAGCAAGTTGAACTTCTGATCGGTGCCGCCGAGCTCGACGTCTGCACGCAGCGCTACCGAGTCGTAACCCTGTACCAGCGGATAAAGGAACTCGTGAATGGCGATCGGCTGATTGGTCGTGTAGCGCTTGTCGAAGTCATCGCGCTCGAGCATGCGAGCCACGGTGTACTGCGAAGTCAGGCGAATGAAGTCAGCCGGCCCCATCTGATCCATCCAGGTGGAGTTGAACGCCACCTCGGTTTTTGCCGGATCCAGAATCTTGAAGACCTGCGTCTTGTAGGTCTCGGCATTCTCGAGAACCTGCTCGCGAGTGAGCGGCGGGCGCGTAGCACTCTTGCCGCTCGGATCACCGATCATCCCGGTGAAATCACCAATCAGGAAGATCACCTGATGCCCCAGCTCCTGGAACTGACGCAGCTTATTAATAAGCACGGTGTGACCCAAGTGCAGATCCGGAGCCGTTGGATCGAAGCCCGCCTTAATACGTAGCGGCTGGCCACGCTTGAGCTTTTCAATCAGCTCGGACTCGACCAACAGTTCTTCCGCACCACGTTTGATCAGCGCTAGCTGCTCTTCAACCGACTTCATAACAGACCCGCAAGGCTCAGATTCAAAGGGAACCAACCATACAAGATCGCGCGTCAAATACAAGGTTTGCCCGGCGCACGGACGCCAATCCACAGACAGGGTGCCTGCGGACTTGCTTCAGAGATGATTTGGTTATATTTTATACAGTTATTTCATCTTCATCATGTCATTCATCTTTTCCAATTCATCTTTTTCAAAGTCAAAACCACTTATGACCACAGAATCGTCTAAAGCGCCGCCGCTTTACCCGAAAACCCACTTGCTCGCCGCAAGTGGCATCGCCGCCCTTCTCAGCCTGGCGCTCCTGGTATTCCCTTCCAGCGATGTTGAAGCCAAAAAGACGACCCTTAGTCTTGAACTGGAAAGTCCTGCTGAACAACTGACACAAGATCAAGACGCTGCTGAAGCCGTTCAAGCCACAAATGAGCCAGCAACATCTCCCTTCGCGCAGATCGACAACAGCGCCGAGGACACTCAGGAAACAGCTCTGGCCGAGCCCGCGCCGGTCGTCGAAGAAAAGAAGCCGGCAAGCCACAGGGAAGTGATCGTTGCCAAGGGCGACACCCTCTCTACGCTGTTCGCGAAAGTCGGCCTCCCCACCACCTCGGTGCATGAAATACTGGCCAGCGACAAGCAGGCCAAGCAGTTCAGCCAGCTCAAGCATGGGCAAAAACTCGAATTCGAGCTGAGCCCTGACGGCCAATTGAACAACTTGCACAGCAAGCTCAACGACGTCGAAAGCATCAGCCTGACCAAGAATGACAAGGGCTACACGTTCAACCGCACTACTGCAAAACCGACCGTGCGCTCCGCTTACGTTCACGGCGTGATCAACAGCTCGCTGTCGCAGTCCGCGGCCCGTGCAGGCCTGTCCCACAGCCTGACCATGGACATGGCCAGTGTGTTTGGCTACGACGTGGACTTTGCCCAGGATATTCGCCAGGGCGACGAATTCGACGTGATCTACGAGCAAAAGGTAGTCAACGGCAAAGCCGTCGGTAACGGTCCGATCCTGTCGGCACGCTTCACCAACCGCGGCAAGACCTACACCGCTGTTCGCTACACCAACAAACAAGGCAACAGCAGCTACTACACCGCTGACGGTAACAGCATGCGCAAGGCGTTCATCCGCACACCAGTGGACTTTGCCCGCATCAGCTCGAAATTTTCCATGGGTCGCAAACACCCGATCCTGAACAAGATCCGCGCCCATAAAGGCGTCGACTATGCTGCGCCGCGCGGCACGCCGATCAAGGCTGCCGGTGATGGCAAAGTGTTGCTGGCCGGCCGCCGTGGTGGCTACGGCAATACCGTGGTCCTCCAGCATGGCAATACCTACACCACGCTCTACGGCCACATGCAAGGCTTCGCCAAAGGCGTGAAGACTGGCGGCACGGTGAAACAGGGCCAGGTGATTGGCTACATCGGCACTACCGGCCTCTCCACTGGGCCGCACCTGCACTACGAGTTCCAGGTCAATGGCGTGCACGTCGATCCGCTGGGCCAGAAACTGCCAATGGCCGATCCGATTGCCAAGGCCGAACGCGCACGTTTCCTCGCCCAAAGCCAGCCGCTGATGGCGCGCATGGAGCAGGAAAAAGCCACTCTGCTGGCTTCGAGCAAGCGTTAAGTCATGGCGCGCTATATAGGTGTGATGTCCGGGACCAGCCTTGATGGCCTGGACATCGCGCTGATCGAGCAAGCCCCGGCGATCAGGCTGATTGCCTCCCACTACATTCCAATGCCCGACTCCCTGCGCGCCGAGCTACTGGGCTTGTGCGCCAGTGGCCCGGACGAAATTGCCCGCTCCGCCATTGCCCAGCAGAACTGGGTGAAACTGGCAGCCCAAGGGATTCAAGCCCTTCTCGCTCAACAGCAACTCAAGCCAGACGACATTCGTGCAATCGGTAGCCATGGCCAGACCATACGCCATGAACCGGCACGCGGCTTTACCGTGCAGATCGGCAATCCGGCCCTGCTGACGGAGCTGACCGGCATCACCGTGGTCAGCGACTTCCGCAGCCGCGACGTCGCGGCCGGCGGGCAAGGTGCACCGCTGGTTCCCGCCTTTCATGAAGCCTTGTTTGAAAAACGGGCCGGCAACCGCGCGGTGCTGAACGTAGGCGGTTTCAGCAATCTCAGCCTGATCGAACCCGGCAAGCCGGTTGCCGGTTTCGACTGCGGCCCGGGCAATGTGCTGCTGGACGCCTGGATTCATCAGCAACGCGGCGATCACTTTGACCGTGACGGCCAATGGGCAGCCAGTGGCAACGTTCAACCCGTGCTGTTGAATGCGCTGCTCAGCGATCCGTTCTTTGTGACCACGGGCCCGAAAAGTACTGGCCGGGAAGTGTTCAACCTGCGATGGCTGACACAGCATCTGACACAACTGCCAGCCTTCACCGCCGAAGATGTTCAGGCGACGCTGCTTGAGCTGACCGCGTTGACCATCATCGAGTCACTGCAAAGCGCCCAGGCAGACACACAGGAGCTGCTGGTCTGCGGCGGCGGCGCCCACAACGCCGCGCTGATGAGTCGCCTGGCCAACCTGTTGCCTAACGCAAGTGTCAGCAGCACCGCTACGTACGGTGTAGACCCCGACTGGGTCGAAGCCATGGCCTTCGCGTGGCTGGCTCATTGCTGTCTCGAAGGCATCGCAGCCAACCGCCCGAGCGTTACCGGTGCCCGTGGTTTGCGCGTACTCGGCGCCATCTACCCCGCCTGAATCCTCCACACAGCAAAACGCCGCAAGACCCTGAGGCCGTGCGGCGTTTTGTAGATCAGGTGCGTTGATCAGATCGAGAACGAAGAACCGCAGCCACACGTAGTGGTCGCATTCGGGTTCTTGATGACGAAACGCGAACCTTCCAGACCTTCCTGGTAGTCCACTTCAGCACCCGCCAGGTACTGGAAGCTCATCGGATCGACCACCAGACTCACACCTTCGCGCTCGACGATGGTGTCGTCATCGGCCACTTCTTCATCGAAAGTGAAGCCGTACTGAAAACCTGAACAACCGCCGCCCGTAACGAATACGCGCAGCTTCAAGCGATCATTCCCCTCTTCATCGACCAGGCTCTTCACCTTATGCGCGGCACCGTGGGTGAATTGCAAAGCCGTGGGGGTGAAGGATTCGACGCTCATGCTGACTATCTCCCGGCGTTACGCCGTCATATTGCGTGATGACGCGCATTATCCGCTTCTCCTAGAAAAGCGGTCAACTATTGTTATGGTATATCAACCAATCCCGTCACCGGCCTGGAATGCAAAAAGGCCCGTCAGACGGGCCTTTTGCTGTACTCGATAAATCTTACGGCAGCATGCCTGCGTGAGACAGGCCCAGACGCTCGTCCAATCCGAACAGAATGTTCAGGTTCTGCACCGCCTGCCCCGACGCCCCTTTGACCAGGTTGTCGATCACCGACAGCACCACCACCAGATCACCATCCTGAGGGCGATGCACGGCAATACGGCAGACGTTGGCACCTCTAACGCTACGAGTCTCCGGATGGCTGCCGGCAGGCATCACATCGACGAACGGTTCGTTGGCATAGCGCTTTTCAAACAGCGCCTGCAGATCCACCGAACGATCGACAACAGTGGCGTAGAGCGTCGAGTGGATGCCGCGAATCATCGGTGTCAGGTGCGGAACGAAGGTCAGGCCGACGTCCTTGCCCGCTGCACGACGCAGCCCCTGGCGGATTTCCGGCAGGTGACGGTGACCTTTGACGGCATAGGCCTTCATGCTTTCCGAAGTCTCGGAGTACAGCGAGCCTACGGAAGCACCACGACCGGCACCACTGACGCCGGATTTGCAGTCGGCAATCAGATGTGAAGCATCGGCCAGGCCGGCTTCGAGCAATGGCAGGAAACCCAATTGCGTTGCAGTCGGGTAGCAGCCCGGTACGGCAATCAGGCGCGCTTTCCGGATCTGCTCGCGATTGACTTCCGGCAGGCCATAAACCGCCTCGTCCAGCAACTCCGGTGCGCCGTGCGGCTGGCCGTACCACTTGGCCCATTCATCGGCGTCTTGCAGACGGAAGTCGGCCGACAGGTCGATGACCTTGGTCCCGGCCGCCAGCAGTTCACCCGCCAAGGCATGGGCAACACCGTGCGGCGTGGCGAAGAACACCACATCGCAGGCACCCAGGGTCTTGATGTCCGGAACGCTGAACGCCAGGCCGTCGTAATGGCCTCGCAGGTTCGGGTACATGTCGGCCACGGCCAGGCCGGCCTCGGATCGGGAAGTGATGACAACCACTTCAGCTTGCGGATGTTGCGCCAACAGACGCAGCAGTTCGACACCGGTGTAACCCGTGCCGCCGACGATACCGACCTTGACCATAAACCTGCCCTCAACGAACCCACTGGAAAGCCGTCGATAATAGGGGCCGCGCGCCCCTGCGACAACCGTCAAGGTGACGTGCGGAGCCTCAAGCCACTACTATTCCGGCTACCGTGAATCCTGGAATAACCAAAAATGCTCTATCTGTGGCTCAAAGCGCTTCACATCGTCAGCGTCGTTTGCTGGTTTGCCGGCCTGTTCTACCTGCCGCGCCTGTTCGTCTATCACGCGCAGAGCGAAGACGCCGTCAGCAAAGAGCGCTTCAGTATCATGGAGCGCAAGCTATACCGGGGCATCATGGGGCCGGCGATGATCGCGACGCTGATCTTTGGCGGCTGGCTGATCAGCCTCAATCCGAGTGCGTATTTCACTCAGGGTGGCTGGATGCATGCCAAGCTGACGCTGGTGGTGATTCTGATCGGCTACCACCACATGTGCGGCGCGCAGGTAAAACGCTTTGCCCGTGGCGAAAACACCCGCAGCCATGTCTTTTATCGCTGGTTCAATGAGGTTCCGGTTCTGATATTGCTGGCAATCGTAATACTGGTCGTCGTTCGGCCGTTCTAAATCCAATAGGCACAACTCACCGGGGTACTTCCAATGTCGCTGCCCGCTCTGCTCGAACAACGATTGCATCTGCCCGTGGTGGCAGCGCCGATGTTCCTGATTTCCAATCCGCAATTGGTACTCGCCTGTTGCCGCCAGGGCGTGGTCGGCAGCTTCCCGGCGCTGAATCAGCGTGAAAGCAGCGGCTTCAAGGCCTGGCTGGAAGAAATCGAAGCGGGGCTTGCGACACTGGAAAACCCCGCGCCTTATGCCGTGAACCTGATCGTCCACAAGAGTAATCCACGCTTACAGGCAGATCTGCAGATCTGCGTCGAACACAAAGTGCCGATCGTGATCACCAGCCTCGGCGCCGTGAAAGAACTGGTCGACGCAGTCCATGGCTACGGCGGCCTGGTGTTCCACGATGTGACAACCCGTCGTCATGCCGAGAAAGCGGCCGAAGCAGGCGTGGATGGCTTGATCGCCGTGGCGGCCGGTGCCGGCGGGCACGCCGGGACCTGGAGCCCGTTCTCGCTGATAGCCGAAATCCGCCAGTTCTTCGACAAGACCCTGTTGCTGGCCGGTTGCTTGAACCACGGCCACGAAATTCTGGCCGCTCAATTGCTCGGCGCGGATCTGGCCTACTTCGGCACGCGATTTATCGGCACGACCGAAAGTCATGCACCTGACGCCTACAAAGAAATGCTGCTGACATCCAAAGCGGCAGACATCATCCATACTCCAGCCGTGTCAGGTGTCCCTGCGAGTTTCATGCGCCAGAGCCTGGAGGCCGCCGGTTTCGACATGGCCGCCTTGCAAGGCAAGGGCGAGATCAATTTCGGTTCCAAGCTCAAACCCGTGAGCGATGAGGCCAAAGCCTGGAAGACCGTCTGGTCCGCAGGCCAGGGTGTGGGAGAAATCGAGGACTTGCCGAGTGTCGAGCAGTTGATTGCACGACTCGACGCGGAGTACCGCCAGGCCCTGGAGCATGCGGCCCGGTTGCCAAAACGCTGGCCGCGCTGACCGTAAAACTTGGCCAGCCTCACCCGGCTGGCCTTACACTCGCCCGGACACACCATTCTTCTTTCAACCTCTCGTGACAAGGATGCCTCGAATATGGACGAAAACCGTTTCAAGATCGTCTTCGACGGTGGCTTGCTGCCCGGTGTCGACATCACCACTGCAAAGCTCAACCTCGCCGACTTGTTCAAAAGTGATGTCGCGGCTATCGAGCGCCTGTTCAGCGGGCGCCCGGTAGCGCTCAAACGCAACCTGTCGCAGGCCGATGCCCAGACCTATCTCCAGGCGCTGAACAAAACCGGGATCGACGCCCGCGTCGAAGCCGAAACACCGATCGAGTTGAACCTTGCCGACGTGCATGACCATAGTCCGGCCAGCAGCCAGGCGGATTTGGCAGATCCGCTGTCTCCTTACGCTCCACCTCGCGCGCTCGTCGGCGAGGCCGTGGCGGAATTCGCCACACTCAAGCCATTCAGTTTCGATGGCCGTATCGGCCGCTTGCGCTACCTCGCCTGGACGCTGGTGCTGACACTTGTGCTCCTGGCTGTTTGCGGGGTGTTTGCGTTGGCCGCGCTGGCCCTCATTGGCGCGGATTCGACCGCCGGCCTGATATTGGGCGGCTTGCTGGCGCTGATCCTGTTTGTCGGATTTGCCTTCGTCAGCATCCAGATCACCGTTCAGCGCTTACATGATGCCGGTTGGTCCGGCTGGCTGTGGCTGCTGAACCTGGTGCCGTTTGTAGGCAGTTTCTTTCCGATTGTGATCATGGTCGTACCGGGTAACGAGCTGGCCAACCGCTACGGTCCGCCACCCCCGCCGAACAGCACCGCGGTCAAAGTATTGTCTTCGCTGTGGCTGGTATTTATCGCGCTGATCCTGGTCGGCACCCTGGCCGGAGGTCTCACGGCGATACAGGATGAATACGAGAGCGCCGCACAGAGCAGCTACGAAAGCAGTTCGGTCACCACCGATGAAATCGACGTCGAGGTCAAACCGCTGCCAAATTCCGCCAACGATGCAGCCGAAGAGGCCCGGCCCCCTGTAGACTCTGCGAAAGAATGAACAGCGCTCCTGGCCCGTGACACCTGCGTCGCGGCGCGGAGCTGTTGCGATGGAGAACTGCATGACCCGTTACGCTCTGATCACTGGCGCCTCCAGCGGCATCGGCCTGGCAATGGCCGAAGCGTTGGCCCGGCGCGGCCGCAGCCTGATTCTGGTGGCCCGACAGCGTGATCAGCTGGAAAGCATTGCGATTGAACTGACCCAAAGGTTCGGTGTGGAAGTGTTGTTCCGTGCCTGCGACCTGGGCGAACCGTTGCGCCTGTCCGGATTCCTGTTGGAACTGGAGGAAGGCGACCGGCAGATCGACCTGCTGGTCAACTGCGCCGGTATCGGCACATGCGGCCCGTTTCTGGCCCAGGACTGGATGACCGAGCAAGACCTGATCGAAGTCAACATCCTCGCCCTCACCCGCCTGTGTCACGCCATCGGCAACAGCATGGCCCTGCAGGGCGGCGGGCAGATTCTGAATGTGGCCTCGGTGGCGGCGTTTCAACCGGGACCGTGGATGAGCACTTATTACGCCAGCAAGGCCTATGTGCTGCACTTTTCCGAAGGATTGCGCGTTGAGCTGAAAAAGTGCGCGGTCAAGGTTTCCGTGCTCTGCCCCGGACCGACCCGCACGGCGTTTTTCCGCACCGCGCAACTCAACACCGACAAACTGATCAACAGCAAGCTGTTGATGAGCCCCGAGGAAGTGGCGCTCTACACCGTGCGCGCACTGGAAAAAAATCGCGCGATCATTATTCCGGGGCGGCGCAACCGCTGGCTTGCCTTCCTGCCAAGGCTCGGCTCGCGCTGGCTGAGCCGCACAATCGCCGGCATGATCAACAAGGCTTACTGCCCGCGCTGATCCAGTTCAAGGTAAAAGGCTGGGCGCTGGCATAAGCCATGAGTACACTCAGGCCAGCCCAAACAACGGAGAAAACAGCTGTGGATACTCTGTTCACCAAGATCATCAACCGGGAAATCCCGGCGAAGATCATTTACGAGGACGACCAGGTACTGGCCTTCCACGACATCGCCCCACAGGCACCGGTACATTTCCTGGTGGTCCCGAAGAAACCGGTGCGCACCCTTAACGACCTCACCGAGGACGACAAGGCGCTGGCCGGGCATATCCTGTTCACCGCGCAGCGTCTGGCCCTGGAGCTGGGCTGTGAAGAAGGTTTCCGCGTCGTCATGAACTGCAATGAATTGGGCGGACAAACCGTCTACCACATTCATATGCACGTGCTGGGTCAGCGCCAGATGCACTGGCCGCCGGGCTGATTGCGGCAATCCCTGTGGAGGCGGCGCACTGCCGCTTTCACAAAAGGCATCACAGCACTGTCACAGCCACTGCATCACAATGACCCAACGCAATCCTTCCCCGGCCGTTTGGGTTAAACTGGCCACCGAAATTCCCCCGGAGGTCAGCATGACTACCCAACGTCACTACTCGCCCATTGACCGCCTTCTGCTGCAAGCCGATGCCGCGATGCGTACCCTGCTGCCCTTCAGCGGCCAGCCGTACCGTCCGTCGCCTGCCATCGTGCAGCCGGATGCAAAATTGAGCGACGAAGACACGCGCCACGTGGCCGGCCTGATGCGCATCAACCATACCGGCGAAGTCTGTGCCCAGGCGCTGTATCAGGGGCAGGCGCTGACCGCCAAACTGCCGCAAGTGCGTGCAGCCATGGAGCATGCCGCCGAAGAAGAAATCGATCACCTGGTATGGTGCGAACAACGCATCCATCAACTGGGTAGCCACACCAGCATCCTCAATCCCCTGTTTTATGGCATGTCTTTCGGGATTGGCGCAGTGGCCGGCCTGATCAGCGACAAAGTCAGCCTGGGGTTCGTTGCGGCAACGGAAGACCAGGTGTGCAAACACCTGAACGAACATCTGCAACAATTGCCGGCCGAGGATGAAAAATCCCGGGCAATCCTCGAGCAGATGCGTATCGATGAAGAACAGCATGCCGAAAGTGCACTGGATGCTGGCGGGTTCCGCTTTCCAGCGCCGATAAAATTCGGGATGAGCCTGATGGCCAAGGTGATGACCAAGAGTACCTATCGGATCTGACTCCGTTTTTTTGTAGGGGCGAGCTTGCTCGCGAAGGACATCAACAGTAACGGGTGTATCTGGATAAACGTGCGGCCCTCAGGTCCATCGCGAGCAGGCTCGCTCCTACAAGGGTTTTGCGACAGACATGAAAAAGGCGACTGCCGTGAGGGAGTCGCCTTTTTTACGCCTGAAAATCTTACGCCATGTTGCGTGCGTAGAAGATTTCGAGCATTTCGTGTTTCACCCGCTCGGTCACCTGGGCGCGTTGCTCAGAGGACAGGTTGCTGGTGGCGTCGCCGAACAGGTAGTTATCCAGTTCGAAGTTCTTCAGCAGCATCTTGGTGTGGAACAGGTTTTCCTGGTACACGTTCACGTCGGTCATCTGGTACGCGTCGTAAGTGTCATCGGAGAGGTAGTTCTGGATCGAATTGATCTCATGGTCGATGAAGTGCTTTTTGCCTTCAACGTCACGAGTGAAGCCGCGCACACGGTAGTCCACGGTCACGATGTCCGAATCGAACTGGTGAATCAGGAAGTTGAGCGCTTTAAGCGGTGAAATGACCCCGCAAGTCGACACGTCGATGTCCACACGGAAAGTTGCAATACCACTGACCGGATGGATTTCCGGGTAGGTGTGCACCGTGATGTGGCTCTTGTCGAGGTGGGCCAGAATGATTTCGGGCAGCGGGCCCGGGGATTCTTCGATCTGACTGTCGGTCGGGGTTACCGGCTCCTCGGAGATCAGGATCGTGACGCTGGCGCCCTGCGGCTCATAGTCCTGACTGGCAATGTTCAGGATGTTGGCACCAATGATATCGACAACTTCCGTGAGAATCTGCGTCAGGCGTTTCGCGTTGTACTCTTTATTGATGTACTCGACGTAAGCCTGCTGGTCTTGCGGGGTTTCCGCGTAGCAGATGTCATAGATGTTGAAGCTCAAGGTCTTTGTCAGGTTATTGAACCCGTGGAGCTTGAGTTTGCTTTTCACCGTTAAAAACTCTCTATGTGCTTGCGGCCCGGCCGCGTGATCAAGCATGCCCGTCAGATGCGAACAACGCACCTGCGTAGGACGGTTAACACCTCTTCGCGATGGCGATTTTGGTTGTCTGTTCGGGTACGAGGCCTGTCGGGTGACGGGCCACTACCCTGAAAAAAGTGGCGCATTATGCAGACGTCAGCTTGTGTTCGCCAGAGTCTGCACTGCTTTTATGATAGTTGAATGTCGATTCAACCGAGCTCGATGATCTCGTAGTCGTGGGTGATTGCCACGCCTGCCGCGCCGAGCATGATCGAGGCCGAGCAATACTTCTCGGCAGACAATTCGATGGCGCGTTTGACCTGGGCTTCTTTCAGGCCGCGGCCCTTGACCACGAAGTGCATATGGATTTTGGTGAAAACCTTCGGATCTTCGGTCGCACGCTCGGCTTCAAGGAAAGCTTCACAGCTTTCGACCGCCTGGCGGGACTTCTTGAGGATGCTGACCACATCGAAATTGCTGCAACCGCCGACACCCAGCAGCAACATTTCCATCGGCCGAACACCCAGATTGCGTCCACCGGCATCGGGCGGACCGTCCATGACCACGACATGACCGCTACCGGATTCGCCGAGGAACATGGCTTCGCCAGCCCATTGGATGCGTGCCTTCATCGCCAAGACTCCACTGTATAAAAAAGGGTCGCCAGCTTAGCACAGGCCCCGTGATTGACAGTGCCCGGCGTCCTAGGACATATCCCACCGCCCCCGTAGGTAAATGCTCGAATATTCCAGGAAGTGTCTGTTAAGCTGACGCCAATTCAATGGCGCATGGCCAGCTTGACTCCAGCGTTCACTATTCATAAAAACCAAACACACCGTGCAGTCTTTTCGGGATTCAACCATGGTTGCTATTGCCCCCAACCCCAAGATCAAGAACCTCGACAAGCTGTTGATGCATTGCCAGCGCCGCCGTTATCAGGTCAAGAGCAACATCATTTGTGCCGGCGACCGCTCGGAAACGCTGTTCTTCATCCTCAAAGGCTCAGTCACTATCCTGATCGAAGATGACGAAGGCCGGGAAATGATCATTTCCTACCTGAACGCCGGGGACTTTTTCGGCGAGCTGGGCCTGTTTGAGCAAGCCGGCCTGGAGCAGGAGCGCAGTGCCTGGGTGCGGGCCAAGGTTGAATGCGAAGTTGCGGAAATCAGCTATGCAAAATTCCGCGAGTTATCGCTGCAGGATCCGGAGATTCTTTACGTCCTCAGCGGACAAATCGCACAGCGTCTGCGCAACACCACGCGCAAGGTCGGTGACCTGGCATTTTTTGACGTGACCGGCCGCGTTGCCCGCTGTCTGCTGGAGCTGTGCAAGCAGCCTGACGCCATGACTCACCCCGATGGTATGCAAATCAAGGTGACCCGTCAGGAAATCGGGAGGATTGTCGGTTGCTCCCGGGAGATGGTCGGTCGCGTGCTCAAGGATCTGGAAGAACGCAACCTGGTGGACGTCAAAGGCAAGACCATGGTGGTCTTCGGTACGCGATAAGTTCGAAAACCTAGCCGCTGAACATCTGCGCCAGCATCAACCGGTAGAGCTCATCGAGGCGAGCCAGCGCATCGCGCGCCTTGAACTTCTCATGCAGCGCAATGTGGCTTTCGGCACGGACTCGTTGCTCCAGATCGCAGGCCTCGTTAAAGCGATTGACCGCGGCGACCATCGACTCTCGCTCGTTATCCAGCAGCATCGCCCCGTGTACCAGTCCCACCGGACGCTGCCCGCCTTGACTCTGGCGCCAGCGCTGGGCGGTACCGACCATTTTGCGTCCATCGAGGTTGACGTTGAAGCGACCGTCACAGAAAGCGCCTTCGATTTCACCCAGAGATGAAGTGCCACCCAACTCATCGAGCAACTGACAGATCGGATCACACAAGCGCCGGTAGCCGGTCTCGATACGGTTCAAGTCCCCTTCGCTGCGCGGCGGCGCGTAAACCAGAGCGATGTTGATGGTCGAGGCCGATTGCGGCACCGGCTCGCCGCCGGTTTCACGCAACAGCACCGGCCAACCTGCCGCCGCCGACACTTCGCACGCAGCCTCGAAACCGGGCAAGCGATTCAAACGGCGCGGCATGACCAGCGCCCAATCGCTCGGCTGCCAGAACAGCAAGCCGAACTCGGCGTCGCCGGTGCAGACCGAGGCCAGCAGATCCTGCTCGGCTTGCAGGCCGGCTTCGATGGTCAGGGAGACAGGTGAGGTCATAAGGTTTTCCGTAGGACTTGAAGTCTGTGGCGCATCTTATGCCGTCTTCGCGAGCAGGCTCGCTCCCACATTTGATCGCGACCCAATGTGGGAGCGAGCCTGCTCGCGAAGGGGTCGACTCGTTCTGCGAACAATCAGTCGAGGGTCGAACCGCTGACAGGCACACCGCGCTCAGGGAAGAACAGGCGCTGCAACTCGGTACCCGGGCTTTCGGCGCGCATGAAGGCTTCACCCACCAGGAACGCATAGACGTCGCTGATTTCCATCAGCTCGACATCGGCGCGGTTGAGAATGCCACTCTCGGTGATCACCAGACGATCACGCGGGATACGCGGCAGCAGGTCGAGGGTGGTTTCCAGGCTGACGTCGAAGGTGTGCAGGTTACGGTTGTTGACCCCGACCAGTGGCGTGTCGAGGATTTTCAACGCGCGCTCCAGCTCATCGCCATCGTGCACTTCAACCAGCACATCGAGCCCCACGCCTTTGGCCACCGAAGCCAGTTCGGCCATTTTCACGTCGTCCAGTGCGGAGACGATCAACAGCACGCAATCGGCGCCCAGCGCACGGGCTTCGACGATCTGGTACGGATCGATCATGAAGTCCTTGCGGATCACCGGCAGGTTGCACGCGGCACGGGCCTGCTGCAGATAGGCATCGGCGCCCTGGAAGTAGTCGATGTCGGTGAGTACCGACAGGCAGGTCGCGCCACCCTTCTCGTAGCTTCTGGCGATATCGGCGGGAATGAAGTTCTCACGGATCACGCCTTTGCTCGGCGAGGCTTTCTTGATTTCGGCAATGACTGCCGGCTGTTTCAGCCTGGCCTGGGCCAGCAAGGCCTTGGCAAAACCACGGGGTGTATCGGCCGTCTTGGCCAGACCTTCCAGCTCGCTCAGGCTCACACGGGCACTACGCTCGGCGACTTCCTGAACCTTGCGGGCCAGAATGTTTTCCAGAACCGTCGGTACACTCATCCCTCATTCTCCACTTTGAATACCGCGGTAAAGGCACCCAGCTCCTCGAGTTTCTCCCGAGCGAGACCTGTGTGCAAAGCGTCGTGCGCAAGCTCCACGCCCTGTTTCAAGCTACTGGCCAGGTCTGCGGCGTACAGCGCCGCACCGGCATTGAGCACAATCATTTCGGCGGCTTTCTGGCCGTTCTCGGTTTTGCGTTTACCCAAGGCGTCGCGGATCAGCGCCAGCGAAGCTTCCGGGCCATCGACCGACAGACCGTGCAGGCTCTGGCTCTTCATGCCCAGATCTTCCGGCTCGACCCAATATTCGGTGATTTCGTTGTTTTTCAGCTCGGCAACAAAAGTCGGCGCGGCGAGACTGAACTCGTCCAGACCATCCTTGGAATGCACTACCAGTACATGTTTGCTACCCAGACGCTGCAACACTTCGGCCAATGGCCGGCACAGCGCCGGAGTGAACACGCCCACCACCTGATGTTTCACACCGGCCGGATTCGTAAGCGGGCCGAGCATGTTGAACAGCGTGCGCAGGCCAAGGTCGCGGCGCGGACCGGCTGCGTACTTCATGGCCTTGTGGTGGGTCTGGGCAAACATGAACCCGATGCCGACGTTGTCGATGCAGCGCGCCACTTGCACCGGGGTCAGGTTCAGATAGATACCGGCGGCTTCCAGCAGATCGGCGCTGCCGCTCTTGCCCGATACCGCACGGTTGCCGTGCTTGGCCACAGTGCAACCGGCCGCCGCGACGACAAAGGAAGAGGCCGTGGACACGTTGAAGATGTTCGCACCGTCACCGCCGGTGCCGACCACATCGACCACACCGTCGAGGGTCTTGAGTTCGACCTTGTCCGCCAACTCGCGCATCACCGACACGGCACCGACGATTTCGTCGATGCTTTCGCTCTTCATGCGCATGGCCATCATGAACGCGCCGATCTGCGCGTCGCTGCATTGTCCGGTCATGATTTCGCGCATGACATCGCGCATTTCATCGGTAGTGAGGTCGAGGTGATCGACGATGCGGCTCAGGGCTGTCTTGATGTTCATGAAAAGTCCTTAGCGCGTGCCGCCGGTTTGTTTGAGGAAGTTGGCGAACAGTTCGTGGCCCTGCTCGGTGAGGATCGATTCCGGGTGAAACTGCACGCCCTCGATGTTCAGGGTCTTGTGACGCAGGCCCATGATCTCGTCGACCGAGCCGTCTTCGAGCTGGGTCCAGGCCGTCAGCTCCAGGCAATCGGGCAGGGTTTCGCGCTTGACGATCAATGAATGATAGCGGGTCACTGTCAGTGGACGATTCAGGCCTGCGAATACGCCCTTGTCCTCGTGAAATACCGGGCTAGTCTTACCGTGCATCACTTGGCGGGCGCGCACCACGTCACCGCCAAAGGCCTGGCCGATGGATTGGTGGCCAAGGCAGACGCCAAGAATCGGCAGTTTGCCGGCGAAATGCTTGATCGCTTCAATCGAGATGCCGGCTTCGGTCGGAGTGCAGGGACCGGGGGACACAACGATACGCTCAGGATTGAGGGCTTCGATTTCAGCGATGGTCAGTTCATCGTTGCGCACGACTTTGACCTGGGAGCCGAGCTCGCCCAGGTACTGCACAACGTTGTAGGTAAAGGAGTCGTAGTTATCGATCATCAGCAACATGGCGTTAAGAACCTCTTGAATTCACTGACTTTAAAGATGGCCTTCGAATGATTGACCCGCAGAGCGCTGCACTTTGTCAGGTGCCGGAGTAGCGCCAGCAAAGCGGCATTTCAAACAGGTAAAGAAGGCAAAGCGGTACAGGTCCGGCCAGGCCGGCAAAAGAATTCAGGCGCGCCAACGCCAGCGGGCGTGTGCCTTGATGACTTGATCCAGGAGTTTACTGATGATCAACACGGGGAAGGTCTCGTTCGTACGTCCCGGCACAGTAACTTAGCTGGGCAGAGCGTGCAATATCGCCGGGGGTACTGCCCGCGAAACTCTTAAAGGCTTCGCGACAGATGGCAAAAGGCCGAAAGTTTTTGGTACTGTCGTTTCGTTCACTAAAACAATAAATAAACGGACTTGCTCATGATCAAACAGTCGTTGTTTGTACCGCTCGCAGGATGCTTGCTCGCGATGGCATGCGCCCAGGCGAACGCCGCACCCAATCCTTATACGAACTACATTGTCTTCGGGGACAGCCTCAACGACGCCGGGACCTTTGCCGACACGGGCGGGCCTGCCGGGGCGACACAACGCTTTACCAACCGCACGGGGCCGGTGTATCTGGATGGCAGCGGCGAAGTCCGCTCGCTCAACTCCACGCAGATACTGGGTGGGAAACTGGGGTTCTCGGCGGACCAGACCGCGTCCTCGTCTTCGGCGGTGCGTGCCAGCAACGGCCAGCCCGATGGTAACAACTGGGCCGTTGGCGGCTACCGTACGGATCAGATTCTGGATTCGATCACCAGCACTTCCGCCACCGGAGATCGCACCCGAGCCGGATACCTGCCGTCGAACAACTTCCGTGCCGACCCGAATGCACTGTATTACCTGTCGGGCGGCGGCAACGACTTCCTCCAGGGGCGCGTCACCAGCCTGCCCCAGGCCAGCGCCGCAGCTGACAGACTGGCCGACAGCGTGCAGGCGCTGCAAACCGCTGGTGCCAAATACGTCATGGTCTGGTTGCTGCCCGATATCGGCTTTACCCCGGCGTTCAACGGTACCCCGTTGCAAGCATTCACGTCCCAGCTCAGCTCCCAGTTCAACACTGAACTGGTAAGCCGACTGCAAAACATCAATGCCTCAGTCATCCCGCTCAACATTCCGGTACTGCTCAAAGAGACGTTCGCCAACCCGGCACAGTTTGGCCTGGCCAGCGACCAGAACCTCATCGCCACTTGCTTCAGCGGCAGCGGTTGCACCGAGAATGCCCGGTATGGCATCAACAGTGCCACACCGGACCCGACCAAGCTGATCTTCAACGACTCTGTGCACCCCACCGAAGCCGGGCAACGCCTGATTGCCGATTACGCGTATTCCCTGTTGGCCGCGCCGTGGGAGCTGACCTTGCTGCCTGAAATGGCTCATGGCACCGTGCGCTCGCATCAGGATGAATTGCGCAATCAGTGGCTGGCCGATTGGGAAAACTGGCAAGGCGTCGGCCAATGGCGAGCCATTGTTGCCGGCGGCGGACAGCATCAGGACTTTGACGGTCAAGACAGCGTGGCAAGCGCCGACGGCAACGGAGCCAACCTGAACATCGGTGGCAGCTACCGTCTCGATGATGCCTGGCGCGTCGGTCTGGCGGCCGGTTTCTATAACCAGAAACTCGAAGCCGGCAGCAACGATTCCGACTACAAGCTCAACACTTACCTGGGCACGGTATTCGCCCAATACCAGCAAAACCGTGTGTGGGCCGACGCGGCGTTGACGGCCGGGCATCTGGATTACGACAGCCTCAAGCGTAAATTCCAGTTGGGCGTCAATGAACGTGGCGAAAAAGGCGATACCAGCGGCTACGTCGAAGCCTTCAGCGCTCGCGTGGGTTACGACATTGCACAACAGGCCAGCAGCCCCTGGCACCTGTCGCCGTTTGTCAGCGCCGATTTCGCCAAGGTGCAAGTCGACGGTTACTCGGAAGACGGCAACGACTCCACGGCGCTGACCTTTGCCGATCAGGACCGTATCTCCCGCCGCCTCGGCGCCGGCCTGCAGGGCAAATACCAGTTCACCCCGCAAACCCAGGTCTTCGGTGAAGTGGCTGTCGAGCGCGAGTACAACGACGACACCCAGAACGTTGGCATCAACCTCAACAGCCTGCCGAACAATCAGTTCACGCTGCAAGGCTATACCCCGCAATCCCACCTGAGCCGCCTGAACCTGGGCGTGAGCCACAACCTCACCCGGGACCTGGCACTGCGCGCCAGTTACAACATTCGCAAGGACGATGACTTCACCCAACAAGGCATCAACGTAGGTGTTGCGCTGGACTTCTGATGTGCAGGCAATAAAAAACGCGGCGCCCTCACAGGCGCCGCGTTTTTTTGGTGTCCGCAAATCCCCTGTAGGTTTTGCGTGGATCAGGTATTCGGGGTCTGTTCAGCCAGGGCAACGGCACGGAACATCGCGCGGCGCTTGTTCAGGGTTTCTTCCCATTCCAGCGCCGGCACAGAGTCGGCGACGATGCCGCCACCAGCCTGCACATGCAGTTCGCCGTTCTTGATCACCGCCGTGCGAATCGCAATGGCAGTGTCCATGTTGCCGTTCCAGGCGAAGTACCCGACCGCACCGCCATAGACGCCACGCTTGACCGGCTCCAGTTCGTCGATGATTTCCATCGCGCGAATCTTCGGCGCGCCGGACAAGGTGCCCGCCGGCAGAATCGCTCGCAGTGCGTCCATTGCCGTCAGCCCGGCTTTCAACTGCCCGGTGACGTTCGACACGATGTGCATCACGTTGGAATAACGCTCGATCACCATCTTCTCGGTGAGTTTCACCGAACCGATTTCCGATACGCGACCGGTGTCGTTACGACCGAGGTCGATCAGCATCAGGTGCTCGGCGATTTCCTTGTCGTCCGACAGCAGATCTTTTTCCAACTCCAGGTCAGCTTCTTCGTTGGCCCCACGCGGGCGAGTGCCGGCAATCGGGCGCACGGTGATCAGGTTGTCTTCGACCCGCACCAGCACTTCCGGCGAACTGCCGACGACGTGGAAGTCGCCGAAGTTGAAGAAGTACATGTAAGGCGTCGGGTTGAAGCAGCGCAGCGCGCGGTACAGATCGATCGGTGCCGCCTTGAAGTCGATCGACATGCGCTGGGACGGCACGACTTGCATGCAGTCACCGGCCAGGATGTATTCCTTGATGGTGTCGACGGCTCTTTCGTAATCGTCCTGGGTGAAGCTGGAGCGAAACACCGGGTCAGCCGCTTGCTGCTTGCTGAAGTCCAGGCCACGGCGCGGGGTGATCGGCTGGCGCAGTTTTTCCAGCAGTTCTTCTAGGCGAGCGCGACCTTGCTCGAAAGCATCTTCCTGAGCCGGGTCGGCCAGGACGATGGCGTGCATCTTGCCGGCGAGGTTATCGAACACCACGACAGCGTCGGAGACCATCAGCAGAATGTCCGGCACGCCCAGCGGATCCGGGTTCGGGCACTTGCCCAGACGCTTTTCCACGTAACGCACGCAGTCATAACCGAAGTAGCCCACCAGGCCGCCGTTGAAACGTGGCAGGCCGGCAATGGTCGGCACGTTGTAGCGAGCCTTGAAAGCCTCGACGAAGGCCAGCGGGTCTTCCACGTCGTGGCTTTCGGTCTCGACACCATCGATGGTCACGCTGACATGGTGGTCGTGAACCCGCAATACGGTGCGGCACGGCAAGCCGATGATCGAGTAACGCCCCCACTTCTCGCCGCCCTGAACAGACTCCAGCAAGTAGGAGTTGGGCTCGTCGGCCAGTTTCAGGTAGATCGACAGCGGCGTGTCGAAGTCGGCCAGGGTTTCGCAGGCAAGCGGGATGCGGTTGTAGCCGGCAGCGGCCAAACGCAGGAATTCTTCGCGGATCATGAGGTGCCTCGTGGCTTGAGGGTCGAACAGTCAGGTATGCAAACGCGCCGGAAACCGGCCAGGATCAAGTCAGGCGCGCCAACGCCAGCGGGCCAGGGCCTTGATGACTTTCATCCAGAGTTTGCGAGTGACCACCACGATGGCGTTTCCAGAAGGGGGTTTGACAGCGTCGGCCAACGTTATCTCAGCGGCCGGATCCAGGCAACCGGGAATTAGCTTGCGCAGGTCGTCGATCACCAGTGCCGGCGACTCCTCGGCAATCGGCCGGCCGTGGTTATAGCCGTAGCTCAGGGCCACACACTTGACCCCCGCCGCTTTCGCCGCCAGCACATCGCTGCGCGAATCGCCGACGAACAACGACTGCGAAGCCGGGATGTTGGCCATTTTCATCACGAAAAACAGCGCGGCCGGGTCGGGCTTTTTCTGTGGCAGGGTGTCGCCGCCGATGATCCAGCGGAAATAACGGCCGATCTTCATCTGATCCAGCAGCGGCGCGACGAAACGCTCCGGCTTGTTGGTGATCAGTGCCATCTCGACGCCCTGCTTTTGCAGCCATTTGAGGGTGTCGCGCACACCGGGGTAAACCACGGTCAACTCATGGCTTTCGCCATAAGCCTGCATGAAGTACTCCAGCGCCCGTTCAGCCTCGGCGTTATCGACTGCAGAATGATCAATACCGCCAGCCAGCGCACGACGCACCAGCACCGGCGCACCATTGCCGACCCATTCGCGCACCGCTTCCAGACCGGCAGGTTGACGACCGAGCTTGAGCAGCATCTTGTCCACAGCCACTGCCAGGTCCGGGACCGAGTCGACCAATGTACCGTCCAGATCGAACATTACCAGCCGCGGCAGTTGCCCCGAAAACAGCTGCTCAAAGCCACTCATGGGCGAGCCAGCGCCAGTTCGGAACGCATCTTCTCGATGACCTCCTGATAGTTCGGCGCATTGAAGATGGCCGAGCCGGCGACGAAGGTGTCGGCACCGGCCGCAGCGATTTCGCGAATGTTGTTCACGTTCACACCGCCGTCGATTTCCAGGCGAATGTCACGGCCCGAAGCATCGATCAACGCCCGCGCCTCACGCAGCTTGTCGAGGGTGCCGGGGATGAACTTCTGCCCGCCAAAACCCGGGTTGACGCTCATCAGCAGGATCATGTCGACCTTGTCCATCACGTACTTGAGCACGTCCAGCGGGGTCGCCGGGTTGAACACCAGGCCCGACTTGCAGCCGCCCTCGCGGATCAGTTGCAGGGAGCGGTCGACGTGCTGGGTGGCTTCCGGGTGAAAGGTGATGTAGGTCGCGCCGGCTTCGATGAAGTCGCCCACAATACGGTCCACCGGGCTGACCATCAGGTGTGCGTCGATCGGCGCGGTCACGCCGTACTTGCGCAGTGCCGAGCAGACCATCGGGCCGATGGTCAGGTTCGGCACATAGTGGTTGTCCATGACATCGAAGTGCACGAAGTCGGCGCCAGCGGCCAGGACGTTGTCCACTTCCTCACCCAGGCGGGCGAAGTCGGCGGAGAGAATCGACGGAGCAATTACGAAGGGCTGCATGACGCACCTTATCTGAGCAGAATCACGATGGCGCGCATTGTATACCTCATGCTTTGACGCGCGCACCGTGAGTGCGATGATTGGAACCTGCCATCACCCATCAACGGCAAAGGCTCTAGTACGCCGCACGATAGATCTTTTCGATATCGACGGCAGTCAATTTGCGCGGATTATTGCGCATCAGACGCTCGATCCCCGCCGCTTCCGCGGCCATTGACGGGATGGCGTCCTCGGGTATACCGAAACTGCGCAGGCCCAGGGGAATTTCCACGGCGGCACACAGTTCGGTCATGGCTTGCACGCCTTTGTCGGCCGCTTCATTGGCACTCAAATGCGCGGTCTTCACGCCCATGGCCTCGGCTATATCCTGCATGCGTTCGATGCAGGCCATCTTGTTCCAGGTCATGACATGGGGCAGTAGCAAGGCATTACTGACGCCATGGGCAATGTTGAAACGCCCGCCCAGCGGATATGCCAGCGCATGCACTGCACCAACCCCGGCATTACCGAATGCCATGCCGGCCATGAGGCTGGCGGTGGCCATGTCTTCACGGGCCTGCAGGTTCGACGGATTGGCATAGGCCTTGGGCAAAGCCCTGGCGATCAACTTGATCGCGCCGATAGCCAGCGCATCAGTAATCGGCGATGCATTGACTGACAGATAGGACTCGATGGCATGCACCAGTGCATCTACGCCACTGGCGGCGGTGACACTGCGCGGGCAGGTCAGGGTCATTTGAGGGCTGACCAGCGCCACGTCTGGCAGCAGGTAGTCGCTGACAATGCCCTTTTTCAGCCGCGCAACCTTGTCGGAAAGGATGGCGACGTTGGTCACCTCCGAGCCGGTACCCGCCGTGGTCGGGATGGCGATCAGCGGTGGGCCTTTGCGCGGGACCTGATCGATACCGAACAGATCCTCCAGCGCGCCGTGGTAGCCGGCATAGGCCGCCACGCTCTTGGCAATGTCGATGGCACTGCCGCCGCCCAGGCCGATCAGTCCGTCATGCCCACCCTCGCGATAAACCTCCATGCAGTCTTCGACGATGGCGATTTCCGGATCCGGCAGTACCCGGTCGAAAATCTCGTAGCTGCGCTCGCCCAGCTGCGCCAGTGCCAGCTCCACCGTGCCGGACTTGACCAGGGCGGCATCGGTGACGATCAGCGGGTTGTCGATGTCCAGGCGTGCCAGCTCGGCGGACAGCTGCTCGATGGCACCTGCGCCAGTGATCAATTTGTGAGCGATCTTGAAAGAGGAAAGACTCATGTGCGCAGCCTCTTATAGGTAGGGGAGCTGGGCACAAGAGTAGCTGGGGATTTAAGGTTGGCTGGTATTCAGACCATGAATGACCGGAGAGTCCCGAAACCTGTAGGAGCGAGCTTGCTCGCGATGGACGTCAACGATGACACGGGCATTCTGGATGCCCGCGTCGATCTCAGGTTCATCGCGAGCAGGCTCGCTCCTACAGAAGGTCTGTGTATGGTTTTAGACTTGGGCGGTACGCAGTTTCTCGCTACGCCCACGCAGCCATTCCAGGGTCAGCAACAGGATCACCGAGAAGGCAATCAGCAGCGTCGCGGCGGCGGCGATGGTCGGGCTGAGGTTTTCGCGGATGCCGCTGAACATCTGCCGTGGCAGGGTCGCTTGCTCGGGACCTGCGAGGAACAGCGTCACCACCACCTCATCGAACGAAGTCGCGAAGGCAAACAACGCCCCCGAAATCACGCCCGGTGCGATCAGCGGCAAGGTCACCCGGCGGAACGTGGTCAGCGGCGAAGCGCCCAGGCTCGCAGCGGCCCGCACCAGGTTGTGGTTGAACCCCTGCAAGGTCGCCGACACCGTAATGATCACGAACGGCACGCCCAGTACGGCGTGCACCACGATCAGCGAGGTATAGCTGTTACCGAATCCCAGTGGAGCGAAGGTCAGGTAACTGGCCACGCCGATGATCACCACCGGCACCACCATCGGCGAAATCACCAGCGCCATCACCAGCGCCTTGCCCGGGAAGTCGCCCCGAGTCAGGCCGATCGCCGCCAGCGTACCGAAAATCATCGCCAACACGGTCGCGGCCGGGGCCACGATCATGCTGTTTTTCAACGAACGCATCCATTCCGCCGAGGCAAAGAAATCCTGGTACCAGTGCAGCGAGAAGCCTTGCAGCGGATAAACCAGAAAACTCCCGGAGTTGAACGACAGTGGAATGATCACCAGCACCGGCAGAATCAGGAACAACAGAATCAAGCCGCAGAGAATCCGCAAGCCATAGAACCACACCCGTTCGATGGGCGACATATAAGGACTCAGCATTTCGTTCTCCCCTTAGCTCAGGCGCAGGCGACTGGCGCCCACCAGCCAGCTGTAAATCAGATAAAGCACCACGGTTGCCAACAGCAGCAACCCACCGAGTGCGGTCGCCATGCCCCAGTTGATGCTGGTGTTGGTGTAGAAGGCGACGAAATAGCTGACCATCTGATCGTTCGGGCTGCCCAGCAATGCCGGGGTGATGTAGTAGCCGATGGCGAGGATGAACACCAACAGGCAACCGGCGCCGACACCGGCATAGGTCTGCGGGAAGTACACCCGCCAGAAGCTGGCGAACGGATGGCAGCCGAGGGAAATCGCGGCACGCATGTAGGTTGGCGAGATGCCTTTCATCACGCTGTAGATCGGCAGGATCATGAACGGCAGCAGGATGTGCACCATGGAGATGTAGACACCGACACGGTTGAACACCAGTTCGATCGGCTTATCGATGATGCCCATCGCCATCAGGCCGCTGTTGATCAGGCCGCCCGATTGCAGCAACACGATCCACGCCGCGACCCGTACCAGGATCGAAGTCCAGAACGGCAACAGCACCAGAATCATCAGCAGGTTGCTCTGCCGCGACGGCAGGTTCGCCAACAGGTAAGCCAGGGGATACGCCAGCACCAGGCAGATCACCGTGATGATCAGGCCCATCCAGAAGGTGCGGGCGAAGATGTCGAGGTAGATCGCCTGATCCGGGGTGGCCGGGGCGATTTCACCGAGGTCATCGATGCGATGATCGACTGCGGCCAGCAGGTAATACGGGGTGATGCTGCTGGTGTTGCGGCGCACCGCTTGCCAGTAGGCCGGGTCACCCCAACGCTCATCGAGGCCTTCCAGCGCTTCTTTATAAGAAGCCGGCTCAGTGGCGAGCGGCAAGGCGCGGGCGGTTTTGGTCAGCAGGCTGCGATAACCTGCCAGCTCCATGTTCAAGCGCTTGGACAGATCACCCAGGGTCTGATTCTTGCGAGCGTCGGCGAGGTCTTCAGCCGCCGCTTTATAAACCGGTTCAGCGGGCAGGCCGCGGCCGTCCCAGCTGGCGATGGCTGTCACGGTGCGCGGCATGCCGCCGACCACTTCCGGGTTGCCAACGCTTTTGTAGAGCAGCGCCACGATCGGCACCAGAAACACCAGCAACAGAAACAGCACCAGCGGCGCAATCAACGCCTGGGCCTTCCAGCGGTTGACCCGCTCGGCGTGCTTGAGCCGCTGCTTCAGGGTGGGGTCAGTGCCCGCGTTCACGGGAATGGCGATAGCCATGGCGTACTCCGGAAATCTTTGATCAATGCAGAGGCGGGAAACCACCTCGATCGTTTAAAACACTCTGTTCAAATGTGGGAGCGGGCTTGCTCGCGAAGGCGAAGTGTCAGTCGACAACGATGTTGAATGTACTGACGTCTTCGCGAGCGAGCTCGCTCCTACAGCGTAAGCCCGCGGTGCGGTCTTACTTGGCAGCCCAGGCGTTGAAGCGCTGTTCCAGTTGCTCGCCGTTGTCAGCCCAGAAGCTGACGTCGATCTGCACCTGGTTGGCGATGTTTTCCGGGGTGGTCGGCATGTCTTTCAGGACATCCTTGGCCAGCAGTGGTACGGCCTGGGTGTTGGCCGGGCCGTAAGCGATGTTTTCCGAGTAGGTCTTCTGCTGCTGTGGCTGTACCGAGTAGGCGATGAATTTCTTCGCAGCTTCCGCGCGCTTGGCGTCCAGACCTTTCGGGATGGCCCATGCGTCGAAGTCGTAGATACCGCCGTTCCACACCACTTTCAGGTTGCTTTCTTTCTGCACGGCAGCGATACGGCCGTTGTAGGCCGAGCTCATGACCACGTCGCCGGAAGCGAGGTATTGCGGCGGTTGTGCACCGGCTTCCCACCACTGGATGCTCGGCTTGAGCTCATCGAGCTTCTTGAATGCGCGGTCCTGACCATCTTTGCCGGCCAGCACTTTGTAGACGTCTTTCGGCGCAACGCCGTCGGCCATCAGTGCGAATTCCAGGGTGTACTTGGCGCCTTTACGCAGGCCACGCTTGCCCGGGAACTGCTTGGTGTCCCAGAAGTCCGCCCAGCTGGTCGGTGCGGTTTTAAGCTTGTCGGCGTTGTAGGCCATTACGGTCGACCACACGAAGAAGCCCACGCCGCATGGCTGGATCGCGCCCTTGACGTAATCTTCTTTCTTGCCGAACAGCGCTGGGTCCAGTTGCTCGAACATGTCTTCGTCGCAACCGCGGGACAGTTCCGGCGATTCAACCTCTACCAGATCCCAGGACACGCTCTTGGTGTCGACCATGGCCTTGACCTTGGCCATTTCGCCGTTGTATTCACCGGCCACGATCTTGCCGTTACCTGCCGCTTCCCACGGTGCGTAGAAGGCTTTGACCTGAGCCGCCTTGTTCGCCCCGCCAAAGGACACCACGGTCAGGTCCGGGCCAGCAGCCATTGCGTGTGCCGCGCCCATCATGCCCAGTGCCAGAGCGGTGAATTTCAGGGATCTCAACATTTATTGTTCTCTCCACGTGCGGGATTAGTGTTGGTATTACGGGGCGATCAGCTCGCCTCTAGAAGGGGATCGAGCGCGCGAACGTGTTCGACCTGCCAGCCAAGCGGTACCACGTCACCGACGGCGAGCGAGGGATCAAGCTCGGCAATCGGCTGTTTCACGAAGAAGTCGGTCTTGCCACAGACTTCCATGCGAACCCGGACGTGGTCGCCCAGATAGATGAATTCCTCGACTCGCCCGGAGAAGCGATTGACGCATTGGTCGCTGGAGCCATTGAGGCTCACGCGCTCCGGACGGATGGACAGGGTCACCGGCTCGCCGGTCTTGCCGACATTCACCGCCAGTGCTTCAACTTTTTCACCACGCCCCAGTTCGACTACGCAGCGGTCGCCGGTCTGACTGTGCAGGCGGCCATTGAGACGGTTGTTTTCGCCGATGAAGTTGGCGACGAAGGTGTTTTTCGGCTCTTCGTAGAGGGTGCGCGGCGGCGCGATCTGCTGGATTTCGCCCTGATGGAACACCGCCACGCGGTCGGACATGGTCAAGGCTTCGCCCTGATCGTGGGTCACGTAGACCACGGTTACGCCCAGGCGCTGGTGCAGGTGCTTGATCTCCATCTGCATGTGTTCACGCAGTTGTTTGTCGAGGGCGCCCAGGGGTTCGTCCATCAGCACCAGTTGCGGTTCGAACACCAGCGCGCGGGCCAATGCCACCCGCTGTTGCTGACCGCCGGAAAGCTGTGCCGGGTAACGCTGGGCGAAGGTATCGAGCTGGACCATGCTCAGCACGCGCTTGACCCGGGCGCTGACGTCGCTCTTGTTCATGCCGCGTACGGTCAGCGGGAACGCCAGGTTCTCGGCCACCGTCATGTGGGGGAACAATGCGTAGTTCTGGAACACCATGCCGATATCGCGCTTGTGTGGCGGCACGTTGTTGATGGCGCGCCCCGCCAGCAGGATTTCGCCCGCGGTCGGCGTTTCGAAGCCGGCGAGCATCATCAGGCTGGTGGTCTTGCCGGAGCCGGACGGCCCGAGCAAGGTGAGGAATTCGCCTTTGCGAATGTCCAGGTTGAGGTCCTTGACGATCAGGTTCTCGCCATCGTAGCTCTTCTGCACTCCACGAAAGCTGACCAGAACATCATTGGCCCCTGCGCTTGAATCGACCTGGCTCATACCCACACCTTTGTTATTGATGACTGCTGTGGGGATTAAGCCTAGTGGACGTTGGGGACCACGCAAATCGGGGCGCAAGAGAGATTCGCCTCAGCCGGATGGAAAGCCGGGGGTAGGGATTGCCCTACAAGGATGGCGCGGTTTGGCAAGTGCAGTGGCGAGCGGCCAGCTACAAGCCGCAAGCAAGGGCAAAAGCGGATTTGCAGGATGTCGTAAATGGATATGTCACCACAGAACCTGTGGGAGCGGGCTTGCTCGCGAAAGCGGTGTGTCAGACCCGGATATGTCGACTGACATACTGCTTTCGCGAGCAAGCCCGCTCCCACACTGGATTTTGGTGTCATCTAGAGAAGTTTGTGTTCCATCGCGTACTTCACCAGCTCCGCCAACGAGGTGATGTTGAGCTTCTGCATCAGCCGCGCCTTGTGGGTGCTGATGGTCTTGCTGCTCAGCGCCAGTTGCTGGGCAATGTCGTTGACATTGGCGCCTTGGGCCAGGCGCTCGAACACGGAGAACTCGCGCTCGGAGAGCAACGAATGCAATGGACGCGAGTCGGTCAGGCCAACCTCGAAGACCATGCGGTCGGCCAGTTCCGGGTCGATATAACGCCCGCCTGACGCCACTTTGCGAATGGCCGTCAGCAACAGTGCCGGATCGCTGTCCTTGGTTGCATAACCGGCGGCCCCGACCTTCAGCGCCCGGGCGGCCATCTGCGCTTCGTCGTGCATCGACAACACCAGGATCGCCGGCGGATTGTTCAGGGCGCGAATCCGCGGAATGGCTTCCAGGCCATTGACGCCCGGCATGGAGATATCCAGCAACACCACTTCGCAGGGCACATGACGCAAGGCGTCGAGCAACTGCTCGCCATTACTCGCCTCCCCCACCACCAGCAAGTCCTTGGCCAGGCCAATCAGCTGCTTGATGCCTTCACGGACGATGGTGTGGTCTTCGGCTACCAGTACACGGATCACGTTTTTCTCCAGATTCAAGATCATTCGCGAGCAGGGGATCTATGAACGACTCAAAGCCAATGTGGGAGCGAGCCTGCTCGCGATGACGTCAGAACAATCAATAGATAAACATCAGGCTGCATCCAGCGGGACGCGTACATTCAGGGTCGTGCCTTCACCCGGCTCACTTTCAAGGGATAACTCACCGCCCATGATCAACACCCGCTCGCGCATTCCGACAATCCCAAAGGACGTTGGCCTGCCAGGCGCAGCGACAAATCCTACGCCATCATCGCTAACCGTCAGACACAACTCGTCGCCTTCCAGCGCCAGTGTCAGTTCAACAGTATGCGCCTGGGCATGGCGCATGACATTGGTCAGCGCTTCCTGAAGTATCCGGAACAGGCCGATGGCCTTGGCATCGCTGAGTACCGGCAGATTGTCCGGCACCTGCACCAGACACGGAATATGTGTACGCGCTTCAAATCGTCGGGCCTGCCATTCGATGGCCGAGGCAATGCCGGCATCGAGAATCGGCGGACGCAATGCGGTCGCCACGTCGCGAACCAACTGGAAGAGTTGAGCGATCAGGCGCTTCATGCTGCCCAGGCGCTCGTTAAGGCCCGGATCGAGTTGCGCGTAAGCCAGTTCGCACATGGAGGTTTCCAGCTTGAGCACCGTCAGCATCTGACCCAGTTCATCGTGAACTTCCCTGGCGATGCGCGCCTTTTCTTCTTCGCGCACGCTTTCCAGGTGCGCGGACAACTCACGCAGTTGTTCCCGGGAGCTGGCCAGTTCAAGTTCGATGCGCTTGCTCTCGCTGATGTCCCAGACAATTCCGTCCCAGACATAGGCGCCGTCTTCCAGCTGACGCGTGATGGCCTTGATTTCCGCCCAGCGCTGTTCGCCCTGACGGGTGAGGATCCGCCCTTGCCACGACCAGTCACTGTCGGTATCTAGCGCATGATCCTGGGTTTGGTGATAGCTGGCCTTGTCATCCGGATGCACCAGGCTGCGCAGACCTTTATCGCGATGCGCCAGCGTGGCCGGCGAGTAGCCCACCAGGCTTTCGCTGCCTTCGCTGATATAGGCAAAATCGATCTGACCGGTCACCGGCGCCCGCTCCAGCCGGAACACCAGGCCCGGAACGTTGGCGGCGATGCCTTGCAGCCGCGCCTCGCTTTCCTGCAAGGCGGCCAGGGCACGGCGCCGCTCGGTGACATCGTTGAGGTAGACCACCAGGTATTCGCCATCGCGAAAGCGCAGAAAACTCAATGAGACATCGGCCGGCAGAATGCTACCGTCGGCGCGCACGCAATTGGTTTCGAAGCTTAGCGGCCCCTCTTCACTGGCCCGGGCGCGCTTCCACAGATTGAGCCAGCGGTCCATGTGCAGGTCGGGTTCGAAATCGATCAAGGGCCGATCGATGATCCCGCCGGCTGGATAGCCAAGCATGCTTTCCGCTGCACGGTTGGCGTAGCGCACGTGGCTGTCCCAGTTGACCCAGAGGATGCCGACGGTGCTTTGATCGATGGAAAACTGGGTGAGCCGCAACGCCTCTTCGCTGGCGGCACGCAAGGCAATGTCTTCCTGCGCGGCCATCAGCCGTTGCTCCAGGTTGTGCTGCTGACGGCGCTGCCAGAACACGATAGCCATGCAACTCAACGCCAGCACGACCAGTAACAGGCAGAGGTTTTGCCAGAACCCCGGGGATTCGGTGAGCCGCGGATACTTGGGTTGCAGCCATTGATTGTGCAGTTGTTCCAGATCCTTGGCCGGGATCGCCCGCAATGCGCTTTCGACGATGCCCGCCAGTTCCGGCTTGTCGCGGCGCGTGGCCACCCGCAGCAGCTGCGGCAGTCCCACATCCCCGACCACCACCAACCCGGCGAACTCCGGCTCGACGGACAGACGCCCCAATTGCGCCTCATCGACCACCGCATAAGCCGCCTGCTGGCCCGTCAGCAATTGCAAGGCCTGGCGCTCCATCGGTACGCCTTGCAGGTTCAGGTGCGGATAGTTGCTGTGCAGGTAATCGGCGATGGCGCTGGGCATGCGCACCGCGACGCGGGTCTGGTTGTCGAGCTTTTCCAGCTCGACCGCGCCGGCGCTTTTCTGGTCGCTGACCACCAGTTGCGGCACCCGCATGTAGGGGTCGGAAAACTGCCAGAAGCGCAACCCGCCAGGGGTTTGGGTCAGCCCCGGGGCAATGTCGATTTCGCCCTCGCGGGCAGCGGCTTCCAATTGTTCAAGGTCGGGAAAGTTGCGCCAGCTCAGTTCGACATTGAGGGTCTTTGCCAGCCACTTCATCAAGTCGACATTTACCCCGGACAGGCGCTGCAAGCGGCGATCGTACTGCGCATAGGGTGCCTGCAACACCAGGCCGACCCGCAACTCGCTCTGCTGCGCCAGCCAGTGCTGCTGTTTCGGGGTCAGCTGGGCAACATGCGCCGCGGGCAGAGCCGCCGCCCAACCCATCAAGGGAAACCACAAACAGCCGATAACCCACAGGCAGCGAAAACGCATCATTGAACTCTCACACACTGACAAATACTGACCAACCCATTAGGCTGCCGGAACAACTTCTGGCCTGGAATATCCAATGCCCCCTGTCTACCGCCTGGCACTGCCAGCATTGTGCCTGTCGCTGATCCTGCCTTGCGCTTTTTCCGTCGAGGCAGCCGACCCGGCGCCTGGCGCAGCAGAAAAAACCATCGAAGAAAAGCCACTCGAACGTCAGCCGCTGCCTGAGCGTAGTCAGGAAGAAGCTGCTGCACTCGAGCGAAAAGTCCCGGCTCAGGAACAGCAACAACTGCAAGCGGGCACCGACACCTTTCTGGCCTTGTGGAAACCGGCCAATACCGCCGACCCCAAAGGCGCGGTGATTATCATCCCCGGTGCCGGAGAAAGCGTTGACTGGCCGCAAGCGGTCGGTCCTTTGCGGCGCAAATTGCCGGACGCCGAATGGAGCAGCCTGAGTATCACCTTGCCGGACCTGCAAAGCGATGCCATTGCGCCACGAGTCGTGGAAGCAGCGCCGGCTCCAAAGGCTCCCGAAACCGGCAGTAAAGACTCGACCACCGCAGCCCCCATCGAACAGGTGGCCGGTGGCGAGGCCGACGTGGCCGACAAGGCCGTCGCCGAAACCACCGAAGAACAATCCAGGGCAGATGCCGAGCGTATCTTCGCCCGGATCGACGCCGCGCTCGCCTTCGCCGAACAGCAGAGCGCCCGCAGCATCGTGGTGTTGGGGCATGGTACCGGCGCTTATTGGGCCGCACGCTACCTGAGCGAGAAACAGCCATCGCAAGTCGAAAAACTGGTGATGGTTGCAGCCCGGACACCGGTGACAGCGAAGCCGGAGCTGGCGGAACTGACCCCGACCCTGAAACTGCCGACCGCCGATATTTACTACAAAGACAAAGCGCCGGACCGCGACGCTGCACTGGAACGGTTGCAAGGCAGCAAGCGCTTGAAGTCATCGGCATTCAGCCAGGTCGCGCTCAAGGCATTGCCCGACAACAAGGCTGAACAGGAGCAACTGTTCCGTCGGGTGCGGGGCTGGTTGAATCCGCAGGCTGCGACAGACTGAAAGACCGCGTCACCCCCTTCGCGAGCAGGCTCGCTCCCACATCAGATCTCCAGCGCTGGAAGATCCCATGCGGGAGCGAGCCTGCTCGCGAAGGGGACATCACAGACGGCACAAATCTTTGCTGCTAGCGAAAATCCCGCCGCTCCCGAATCAGCGTATACGCGTTGTGCAGTTCACGCGTTCGCTCGGTGGCCTCACGAACCTGCGTCGCCGTCGCGCCACTGCCGGCAATCTTGTCTGGATGATGGCGACTGAGCAGGCGCCGGTAAGCACGCTTGATCTGCGCCGGCTCAGTGGTAGCCGACACCCCCAAAAGTCTTAACGCATCCTGATAACTTGGCACGCTCTTGGCCAATGGCCGCTTCTGCGGCTCATAGTCGTGAGCCAGCGCTTGCACCTGATGAGGCATCCAGCCCAGCCACTTGCCCCATTGGCCGATCAATTCACGCTCACTGCTGCCGGCACGACCATCGGCCCACACCATTCGCCAGCAGGCGCGCAACACACCTTCCGCCGCATGGGGCTGGGCACTCAGGCGACGCAGATAACCGCGTAGCCGGTCGCGGCCCGACTTGCCGCGATTGAACGCGGCAATCGCACGACGTTGGGCCGGCTCGGACATGTCCAGCGCGCGCATTTCCGCTCGTGCCTGATCGATGTGCCCGGCCGTCACCTGGCCATCGCATTTGGCCAGCCGCCCCAACAGGACAAACAGCAGTTCATCGTTACGCAATACCGGGCGACCGCCCAGCTTTTCCCGCAAGTGCCCCCAGCTTTGCAGGTGCAAGCGCCGGTCCAGCGCCTGCCCCAACAACGCGCCGAGCAAGGCCCCCGGAATGCTGGCTATGGCATAGCCTGCTCCGGCTCCAATCAGAGTCCCTGGCCACAGCATGTCAGCGGCTCGCTTCTATCAATGATTCAACTTCGGCCAGACGCTCGTGGGTGCCGACATCAACCCAGTGCCCTTTCAGTCGCTCGCCGGTCACTTGACCGTCAGCCATGGCTTTGCGCAACAGCGGCGCGAGCTTGAAGGCACCCGCGGTGCAACCGTCGAAAAGCTGCGGATGCAACACGGCGATGCCGCTATAGGTCAGGGTGGAGGCCTCCGGTTGACCGTCGCGCACCAGGGTTTCGACCAGGCAGAAGTCCCCGGCCGGGTGATGTGGCGGGTTGCTGGCCAGCACCAGGTGCGCCAGGCCGTTGATGGGTTGATGCAGCACGCTGAAGTCGTAATCGGTCCAGATATCGCCGTTGACCACGAGAAATGCTTCATCCCCCAACAATGGCAACGCACGGAAGATCCCACCACCGGTTTCCAGGGGCTCACCTTCCGCCGAGTACCGGATGCTCACGCCATAGCGCGAACCATCGCCCAGATAGTCTTCGATCTGCTGACCGAGCCAGGCGTGATTGATCACAATGTCGGTGAACCCGGCGGCAGCCAGCGCTCGCAGGTGATACTCGATCAGCGGTACCCCGCCGGCACGAACCAGCGGTTTGGGCGTAGTCAGGGTCAGCGGGCGCATGCGCTCGCCTTTGCCCGCGGCCAGAATCATTGCCTTCATGCTGTCACTCCGGCGCGCAGACTGGCCAGCAGCACATCCAGCTCGGCCAGCTCGGGACGGCGAGCGATCACGGCATCTATATAGGCAAAGAAACGCGGCACATCGCCCAGATAACGCGGCTTGCCGTCGCGATGGCAGATGCGCGCGAAAATACCGATGACTTTCAGGTGACGCTGCACACCCATCAAGTCGCTGGCACGCAGGAAGTCCTCGAACTCTGGCTGAACCGCAATACCGAGGGCGCCCGCCCGCTGCCAGTAGCCTTCAAGCCAGCCATGCACACGCTCCTCGGGCCAGCTGAGGAAGGCGTCCTTGAACAGGCAGGTCACGTCGTAGGTCACTGGGCCATACACCGCATCCTGGAAGTCCAGCACGCCGGGATTGGGCTCGCTGAGCATCAGGTTGCGCGGCATGTAGTCGCGATGCACCAGGACTTTGGGTTGTGCCAGGGCGCTGTCGATCAACAGTTCGCTGACCTGTTGCCAGAGTACTTGCTGGGCCGCGTCGAACTCGATGCCCAATTCGCGCTTCACATACCACTCGGGGAACAGTTCCAGTTCGCGACGCAGCAACGCCACGTCATAGCTCGGCAGCGGCGCAACCATCGGCAACTGCTGGAAAGCCAGCAACGCTTGCAGGGCATCTTCGAACAAATCGTCGGCGTTTTCGCTGTCGATGACGTCCAGATAGGTCTTGTTGCCCAGGTCATTGAGCAAAAGAAAACCACGCTCGAGGTCTTCAGCATAAATTTTCGGCACGTTTATTCCGGATTTCGCCAGCAAAAAGGCAATATCCACGAAGGGTTTGCAGTTTTCCTGGGGGGGCGGCGCGTCCATCACGATGAAACTTTTGCCATCGCCTTCCCAGCGAAAATACCGACGGAAACTCGCGTCGCTACTGGCCGCAGTCAACGTGGCCGGGGGGACGTTGCCCCAACCCTGCTCAGCAAAAAGCGTCGTCAATTGTTCATCGAGCCAAACTTTCAGGTGTTGCAAGCGTACATCTTGATCAGGCATTGCAAGGGTCTCCGACGGCGCTAGCCGTCAAGCGGGTCATGCTTTATTATCCAGCATCTTTTTCAGACCATCGAGAGGCGTGCGGCCCACACCGCGGGCAGATGGCACGCAGGAAGCCCGGACTAATAAGATGGCATTGAAATCCCCCGCGTTTCGTAAAAAATTTCCGTTGTTGGTTACCGGCAGTTTGCTGGCACTGCAACCCCTTGCCACTTCCTACGTGGTCGCTGCGGAACAGTTTGACTGCTCAGTCTCTGCTTCGGGTTCCTGGGACTGCGCGCCAAAGACGCCGGCGGCTGCATTGCCACCGCGTCCCGTCCATGAGGGCAACGCAGTCTCCGCCACTGGCGAAGCCCCGGCCGAGAACGGTTCCAGCGAAGACACCGGCGCCAAGCCGGTGCTGGTTACCGAATCCGAAGGCCGTGGTCTGAAGTCGCGTAGCGCAGACTACAGCCACCTCGACTGGGTTCCCCGCGATCAGCTCACCGCCGCACAATTGGCCGAAACCGGTCCTTATTGCTCTGGTTCCTATGTCGAACCGATTCGTCCTGGCATGAATGACAAGACGAATAAAAGTGACGCTCCTACCTTTATCGGCGCAAAAGCCTCCCGCTATAAGCAGGATGAGCAGGTTGCGACCCTGGCCGGCGACGTTGTCATGCGCCAGGGCAGCATGCAGGTCGAAGCCGACGAAGCCAACCTGTACCAGGCCGAGAGCCGTGGCGACCTGAATGGCAACGTGCGCATCCGCGACAACGGCGCCCTGATCGTCGGCGACCACGCCGACGTGCAGCTCGACACTGGCGAGGCCAAGGTCGACAACGCCGAATACGTGATGCACAAATCGCGCATCCGCGGTAATGCGCTGTACGCCAAGCGTGCCGAGAACGCGATCATCCGCCTCAAGGATGGCACGTACACCACGTGCGAACCGAACAGCAACGCCTGGCAGCTCAAGGGCAACAACATCACCCTGAACCCGGCCACCGGCTTCGGTACGGCGACCAACGTGACGCTGCGGGTCAGGGACATTCCGGTCCTGTACACGCCGTACATCTATTTCCCGATCGATGACCGTCGCCAGTCCGGCTTCCTGCCGCCGAGCATCGGCACCGGCAGCGATACCGGCTTCATGCTGGTCACCCCGTACTACTTCAACCTGGCGCCGAACTACGACGCCACGTTGTACCCACGCTACATGGAAAAGCATGGCTTGTTGATGGAAGGCGAATTCCGCTACCTGACCAAGTCCAGCGAAGGCCAGTTCGGTGGGGCGTACCTCAACGACGAGAGCAACGATCGCGACAAGCAGTCCGACGCCGAAAAAACCCGCTACATGTACAACTGGCAACACAAGGGTGGTCTCGACTCACGTGTACTCACGCAAGTCGACTACACCAAGATCAGCGATCCCTATTACTTCCAGGATCTGCAGACCGACCAGATTGGCGTGAAAAGCAACGACTTCGTGAACCAGCAAGGCTCCGTCACCTATCGTGGCGACAGCTACAGCGCACGCATCAATGCCCAGGCCTTCCAGCTGGCGACCGTCTCGAGCATCACGCCGTACGATCGCCTGCCGCAGCTCACCCTAGATGGTATGCTGCCTTATCATCCGGAAGGTTTGAATTTCACGTACAGCACAGAGCTCGTTCGATTTGACCGGGACCTGAAAAACGGCAACTACTCTGACGAAGACGGCAATATATCTCCACGTCTTGATAACAACGTTGTCGGTCTGGCGCGCGCCACTGGCGACCGTCTGAACCTTGCGCCGGCCATGAGCCTGCCAATGAGCACGTCCTACGGTTACCTGACACCAACGCTCAAGTACCAGTACACCCAGTACCAACTGGACCTGGATAGCACCGGCAAGACCTTTGTCAACAATCAGACTGCCGAACAGGACAGACTCCTCGGAACGTTCGACAGCAACCAGAACCGCGGCGTACCGATCGCCAGCATCGACAGCGGCCTGTATTTCGATCGCAATACCCAGTATTTCGGCAAGAACTACCGCCAGACCCTCGAGCCGCGCCTGTTCTACCTGTACGTGCCTGAAGTCGACCAGGAAGATATCCCGGTATTCGATACCAGCGAATACACCTTCAACTATGCGTCGCTGTTCCGTGACAACCGTTTCTCCGGCTCCGACCGTGTCGGCGACGAGAACAAACTGTCGCTGGGCGTGACCAGCCGCTGGATCGAAGACAGCGGTTTCGAGCGTCAACGCATCAGTGTCGGCCAGGCCTTGTACTTCAAGGACCGCGAAGTTCAACTGCCGGGTATCGATGCCAAGACCCGCAAAGATGCCCAGGCCAACGTTTCGCCCTACGCGCTGGAGTACGAATATCGCTGGAACCGCGATTGGCGCACCACGGCCGACTATAACTGGGACCCGGACAGCCGCAGCCCTCGCTCGGGCAGCGCGATGTTCCACTACCAACCTGAAGACAATCCGAACAAGGTCATCAACGCCGGCTATCGCTATCGTAATGACCAGGTTCGTTACGACCAGAACACTGGTCAATGGACCGTGGGTGGCGGAGACTTGGGTGTTGAAGGCCAGCCTGGCTTCGTGAAGGACTACTACAAGATCAAACAGCACGACTTCTCGGTGATCTGGCCGATCGTGCCGCAATGGAGCGCCATCAGCCGCTGGCAGTATGACTACAACCGCAGCCGCACCCTGGAAGCCTTCGGTGGCTTCGAGTACGACAGTTGCTGCTGGAAACTGCGCCTGATCAACCGTTACTGGGTTAACTATGACGAATTCAGTCAAGACGTTGCGCAAAACGAAAAAGGCGACCATGGCGTCTTCCTCCAAATTGTTCTGAAGGGACTCGGCGGCCTCACCGGCTCCAAGGCAGAGAGCTTCCTCGACAAAGGCATTCAAGGTTATCGTGAACGTGAAGACCAAGCTTTCTGATTATCTGCGCCCGCTGATGCTGGGCGCGCTGTTCCTGAGTACGGCGGCCGGTGCCGCCGTGCAGTCCATCGATAAAGTGGTGGCCATTGTCGACAACGACGTGGTCATGCAGAGCCAACTGGACCATCGCGTTCGTGAAGTTCAGCAAACCATTGCCAAACGTGGTTCTGCCGTACCGCCGGCCAGCGTGCTGGAGCAGCAGGTACTTGAGCGCCTGATCGTCGAAAACCTGCAATTGCAGATCGGCGATCGTTCCGGCATCCGCATTACCGACGAAGAGTTGAACCAGGCGGTTGGCACCATTGCCCAGCGCAACAACATGTCGGTCGAGCAGTTCCGTGCCGCCCTGACTCGCGACGGCCTGTCTTATGACGACGCACGTGAGCAGATTCGCCGCGAAATGGTCATCAGCCGTGTACGCCAGCGTCGGGTTGCCGAGCGCATTCAGGTCTCCGAGCAGGAAGTGAAGAACTTCCTGGCCTCCGACCTGGGCAAAATGCAGCTGTCCGAAGAATTCCACCTGGCCAACATCCTGATTCCTACGCCGGAAAGCGCCAACTCCGACGCGATTCAGAATGCAGCCAAACAGGCCGATGCGGTTTACCAGCAGCTCAAGCAAGGTGCTGACTTCGGTCAGCTGGCAATCGCCAAGTCCGCCAGCGAAACCGCTCTGGAAGGTGGTGACATGGGCTGGCGTAAAGCCGCTCAATTGCCGCCTCCGTTCGATCGCCTGCTGAGCACCATGCCGGTGGGTGATGTCACCCAGCCAATGCGCACACCGGGTGGCTTCATCATCCTGAAGATCCTCGACAAGCGTGGCGGCGAAACCCAGATGCGCGATGAAGTGCATGTGCGCCACATCCTGGTCAAACCAAGCCCGATCCGCGACGAAGCGAAAACCAAGGCTCTGGCCCAGTCGCTCTACAGCCGTATCGAGGCTGGCGAAGACTTCGGCGAGCTGGCGAAAAGCTACTCGGAAGACCCGGGTTCTGCCCTCAACGGCGGCGACCTGAACTGGATCGACCCGAACGCGCTGGTGCCCGAGTTCCGCGCAGTGATGGCCAAGACCCCGCAAGGTCAACTGTCCAGGCCGTTCCAGACTCAATACGGCTGGCACGTCCTGGAAGTCCTGGGTCGTCGCGCCACTGACAGCACCACACAGGCTCGCGAGCAGCAAGCAATGACCGTTTTGCGTAACCGCAAATACGACGAAGAGCTGCAAACCTGGCTGCGTCAGATCCGTGACGAAGCGTACGTGGAAATCAAACTCCCTGGCGCCGACCAGGCAGCGCAGTGAAACCGCAACGTTTTGCGCTGACACCCGGTGAACCAGCCGGCATAGGTCCCGACCTGTGCCTGCTGCTCGCCTCGCAAGCCCAGCCCCACCCCCTGATTGCCATTACCAGCCGCGACCTGCTCATTGAGCGGGCCGTGCAACTGGGCGTGGCTGTCGACTTGCTGCCGGTCACGCCGGACAACTGGCCGGATGCACCCGCGCCAGCCAACAGCCTGTATGTCTGGGATACACCACTCAATGCCAAGGTCGTCGCCGGACAACTGGACAAGGCCAACGCTGCCTTCGTTCTGGAAACCCTGACCCGGGCTGGCCAGGGCTGCCTGAGCGGGGACTTTGCCGGCATGATCACCGCGCCGGTGCACAAAGGCGTGATCAACGAATCGGGTATCGCCTTCTCCGGGCACACGGAATTCCTCGCCGACCTGACCCACACCGCCCAAGTGGTGATGATGCTGGCCACGCGCGGTTTGCGCGTAGCACTGGTGACCACCCACCTGCCCCTTCGCGAGATTGCCGATGCAATCACTCCGGAGCGCCTGGAGCGCGTCACGCGAATCCTGCACGCCGACCTGCAAAACAAATTCGGCATCGCCCGGCCACGCATCCTGGTCTGTGGGCTCAACCCCCACGCCGGCGAAGGCGGACACCTGGGCCATGAAGAAATCGATATCATCGAACCTACATTAGAGCGCTTGCGCGGCGAGGGCATGGACCTTCGAGGCCCCCTGCCCGCCGACACTCTGTTTACCCCCAAATATCTGGAGCACTGCGATGCGGTGCTGGCGATGTACCACGACCAGGGCCTGCCCGTGCTGAAGTACAAAGGCTTCGGCGCGGCAGTCAACGTGACCCTCGGCTTGCCGATCATCCGCACTTCGGTCGACCACGGCACTGCCCTGGACCTGGCCGGCAGTGGCAAGATCGACACCGGCAGCCTGCAAGTCGCCCTGGAAACCGCCTACCAGATGGCCGAGACCCGTTTATGACCGAGCAATACCAGCACAAGGCGCGCAAACGCTTTGGCCAGAACTTCCTGCACGATGCCGGCGTTATCGACCGCATCCTGCGCTCCATTCATGCCAAGGCAGAAGACCGCCTGCTGGAAATCGGCCCGGGCCAGGGCGCACTGACCCAAGGCCTGCTCAGCAGCGGTGCACAACTCGACGTTGTGGAACTGGACAAGGACCTGATCCCGATCCTCAACCAGCAGTTTGCCGGCAAGAGCAACTTCAACCTGCATCAGGGCGATGCACTGAAGTTCGACTTCAACAGCCTGAATGCAGCGCCAGGCAGCCTGCGAGTGGTCGGCAACCTGCCATACAACATCTCCACGCCACTGATTTTTCACCTCTTGCACAACTCGCACCTGATCCGCGACATGCATTTCATGCTGCAAAAGGAAGTGGTCGAGCGCCTGGCTGCCGGTCCGGGTGGTGGTGACTGGGGCCGCCTGTCGATCATGGTTCAGTACCACTGCCGGGTCGAGCACCTGTTCAACGTCGGCCCGGGCGCGTTCAACCCGCCGCCGAAAGTCGACTCGGCCATCGTGCGCCTGGTGCCTCACGCGGTACTGCCGCACCCGGCCAAGGATCACCGCCTGCTGGAGCGCGTCGTGCGCGAAGCGTTCAACCAGCGCCGCAAAACCCTGCGCAACACCCTCAAGCTGCTGCTGAGCAACGCCGAAATCGAAGCCGCCGGCGTTGATGGCAGCCTACGTCCCGAGCAACTCGACCTGGCCGCCTTCGTGCGCCTGGCCGACAAGCTCAGCGAGCAGGCAGCACAAAAGCCCGCCGCTGACTGACAAGCGATGAGCGCTATCGGGTAGGACGCCACTCTGGTCTACTACCCGATACTTGGCCTAGACTGAACTCCATCAGCTACGCCCCGCGTTCCGCTTCGTTTTTAAGGCCCTTTGCATGTCCGATCCTCGTTATCAGGTCGACGTCAGCGTCGTCACCCGCTATCTGGCAGAACAATCGCAACCCGAGCACGACCGCTTTGCCTTCGCCTACACCATCACCGTGCAGAACAATGGCCTGATACCGGCCAAACTGCTTTCACGGCACTGGGTCATCACCGATGGTGACGGGCATGTCGAAGAAGTGCGCGGCGCAGGCGTGGTAGGCCAGCAGCCGCTGATCGACCCCGGCAAGAGCCACACCTACAGCAGCGGCACGGTCATGACCACCAAGGTCGGCACCATGCAAGGCACCTATCAGATGCTTTCCGACGACGGCAAACATTTCGATGCCATCATCGCGCCCTTCCGCCTGGCGGTGCCCGGAGCCCTGCACTGATGGCAACGTACGCGGTCGGTGACCTGCAAGGCTGTCTTGAAGCCCTGCAATGCCTGCTCAAACAAGTGGCGTTCGATCCACAACGGGACCGTCTGTGGCTGGTGGGCGACCTGGTCAACCGCGGCCCGCAGTCTCTGGAAACCCTGCGCTTTCTCTATAGCATCCGCGAATCGCTGGTTTGCGTGCTTGGTAACCACGACTTGCACCTGCTGGCGGCCGGACGCAACATCGAACGCCTGAAGAAGGCCGATACCCTGCGCGAGATCATCGAAGCGCCGGATAGCGCCGAACTGCTTGAATGGCTGCGCCAGCAAAAGCTCATGCACTACGACGAACAACGCAACGTTGCACTGGTCCATGCCGGCATTCCACCCCAGTGGTCGCTGCGCAAGGCCTTGAAGTGCGCCGCCGAAGTCGAGACGGCCTTGCGCGACGACAACCTGTTGCCGCCCTACCTCGATGGCATGTACGGCAACGATCCGGCGAAATGGGACAACGACCTCAAAGGCGTCACGCGCCTGCGGGTGATCACCAACTATTTCACCCGCATGCGTTTTTGCACCGCCGAAGGCAAGCTTGACCTCAAGAGCAAGGAAGGCCTCGATACCGCACCACCAGGCTACAAGCCCTGGTTCCAGCACAAGGAACGCAAGACCAAGGATGTGAAAATCCTCTTCGGTCACTGGGCAGCACTGGAAGGCAAGTGCGACGAACCGGGTATCTCGGCCCTCGACACCGGTTGCGTCTGGGGCGGCGCCCTGACCCTGATGAACGTCGACAGCCTTGAGCGCCTGTCCTGCAAATGCGACGAACACGGCCATGCCATGCCGCCAGTCGCCTCATCCATTCCCCAAACATCGCCAGCCAGCGCTCCGCGCTAGACTGCCCATTCTGCCGTGCCACAGGAGCCCGCCATGAGCGAATTCAAACGTATCCCCCCGGAACAGGCCCAGGCCCTGCGCGAACAAGGCGCAGTGGTGGTCGACGTCCGCGACCCGGCCACATTTGCCGCCCTGCACATCGCAGGCTCGAAGCATCTGGACAATCATTCCCTGCACGCTTTCATCCAGGGTGCCGACCTCGATGCACCGACCGTAGTGGTCTGCTACCACGGCAACTCCAGCCAGGGTGCGGCCGCCTACCTGATCAGCCAGGGCTTCTCCGACGTCTACAGCATGGATGGCGGATTCGAGTTGTGGCGTACGACCTACCCTGCGGAAACGGCGCAAGGTTCCTCCGAATAATTTTTTTGTAACCTTGCAGGCCCCGGCTGCCGCGGGCTAGCGCGGTGGCAGACGAACGGTCTGCCACAACTAATTACGTATCTCACCTTTACCTCCCGAATTCCCAACTATCCTTAAGCCCAGGCCATCCAAAACAGGGGAGAGCCGGTACACCGGCGCACGGGTCATCGGGAGTAGCTTTCGGAGTAGTCTGCTCCGGGAGAGTTCTGGGGGGTAAACAGCAATCGCCTGTTCGGTTGCTGCCAGCATCGACTGAGTGATCCGGCGTCGGCTCCACGTATCGAGCGAGGTGACGTCATGAGTATCTTTAGCCACTTCCAACAACGCTTCGAGTCCACACGCCAGGAAGAACTCTCTCTGCAGGAGTATCTTGAGCTGTGCAAAAAAGACCGCAGCGCCTACGTTTCCGCCGCCGAGCGTCTTCTGCTGGCCATCGGCGAGCCGGAACTGCTCGACACCTCGACCAACTCGAGACTGTCACGCATCTTCTCCAACAAGGTGATCCGCCGTTATCCGGCCTTTGAAGACTTCCACGGGATGGAAGAATGCATCGACCAGATCGTGTCGTATTTCCGCCATGCCGCTCAGGGCCTGGAAGAGAAGAAACAGATCCTGTACCTGCTCGGCCCTGTCGGTGGCGGTAAGTCGTCCCTGGCCGAAAAGCTCAAGCAACTGATGGAAAAAGTGCCCTTCTATGCAATCAAGGGTTCGCCGGTTTTCGAGTCGCCCCTGGGTCTGTTCAACTCCACTGAAGATGGAGCGATCCTCGAGGAAGACTTCGGCATTCCACGGCGCTACCTCAACACCATCATGTCGCCATGGGCGACCAAGCGCCTGGCCGAGTTCGGTGGCGACATCAGTCAGTTCCGCGTGGTGAAGCTCTACCCGTCGATCCTCAACCAGATCGCCGTGGCCAAGACCGAACCTGGCGACGAAAACAACCAGGACATCTCGGCGCTGGTGGGCAAGGTCGATATCCGCAAACTGGAAGAGTTCCCGCAAAACGACGCCGACGCCTACAGCTATTCGGGCGCACTGTGCCGGTCCAACCAGGGCCTGATGGAATTCGTCGAAATGTTCAAGGCGCCGATCAAGGTGCTGCACCCATTGCTGACGGCCACTCAGGAGGGCAACTACAACAGTACCGAAGGCTTGGGGGCGATTCCGTTTACCGGGATCCTGCTGGCCCACTCCAACGAATCGGAATGGCATACCTTCCGCAACAACAAGAACAACGAAGCCTTCATCGACCGGATCTACATCGTCAAAGTGCCTTACTGCCTGCGGGTCAGCGACGAAGTGAAAATCTACGACAAGCTCTTGTTCAACAGCTCGCTGGCCAAGGCCCATTGCGCGCCCGACACCCTGAAGATGCTGGCCCAGTTCACCGTGCTCTCGCGTCTCAAGGAGCCGGAAAACTCCAACATCTACTCGAAGATGCGCGTGTATGACGGCGAGAACCTCAAGGACACCGATCCGAAAGCCAAGTCGATCCAGGAATACCGCGACAATGCCGGAGTCGACGAAGGCATGAACGGTCTATCGACCCGTTTCGCGTTCAAGATCCTGTCGAAGGTCTTCAACTTCGATCCGCACGAAATCGCCGCCAACCCGGTGCATCTGCTCTACGTACTGGAACAACAGATCGAACAGGAACAGTTCCAGGCGGAAACCCGCGAACGCTACCTGCGCTTCCTCAAGGAGTACCTGGCACCGCGTTATATCGAATTCATCGGCAAGGAGATCCAGACCGCCTACCTCGAGTCCTACAGCGAGTACGGCCAAAACATCTTCGATCGTTATGTGCTGTACGCCGACTTCTGGATCCAGGACCAGGAATACCGTGACCCGGAAACCGGCGAAATCCTCAACCGCGTAGCCCTGAACGAAGAGCTGGAGAAAATCGAAAAACCGGCCGGCATCAGCAATCCGAAGGATTTCCGCAACGAAATCGTCAACTTCGTCCTGCGTGCCCGGGCCAACAACAATGGCAAGAACCCGACCTGGCTCAGCTACGAAAAACTGCGGGTGGTCATCGAGAAGAAAATGTTCTCCAACACCGAGGACCTGCTACCGGTCATCAGCTTCAATGCCAAGGCCAGCAAGGAGGATCAACAAAAACACAACGACTTCGTCACACGAATGGTCGAGCGGGGCTACACCGACAAACAGGTACGACTGCTGTCCGAGTGGTACCTGCGGGTCAGAAAATCACAATAACCCGCTGCCGGTCAGACCGGTTGTCGTCAGCCAGAGACCTGTGTACGCATTTTCTGTTACACAGGCCTCTGGAAGGTGTTCGAAAGTCGGTAGCGAGTTCAGGCAGCATCCAAGGCGCTTGGGGGAGCGTTCAGTTATCCCTCGGTTCTCGATTCGATGCTGTATCACCGCTCGCCCCTTTCAGGACAGCTTCTAAGGAGCAGTCATGAGCTATGTGATCGACCGACGTCTCAATGGCAAGAACAAGAGCACGGTGAACCGCCAGCGGTTTCTGCGGCGCTACCGTGATCACATTAAAAAGGCTGTCGAAGAGGCGGTCAGCCGGCGCTCCATTACCGATATGGAACACGGCGAACAAATCAGTATTCCCGGCCGCGACATCGACGAACCGGTCCTTCACCATGGTCGCGGTGGCAAGCAGACCATCGTGCACCCGGGCAACAAGGAATTCACCAGCGGCGAACATATCGCGCGCCCACCGGGAGGCGGTGGCGGTCGAGGCCCTGGCAAGGCGGGCAATTCCGGTGAAGGGATGGACGAATTTGTCTTCCAGATCACCCAGGAAGAGTTCCTCGAGTTCATGTTCGAGGACCTCGAACTGCCAAACCTGGTCAAGCGCAACCTGACCGGCACCGATACCTTCAAGACCGTACGTGCCGGGATCAGCAACGAGGGCAACCCGTCGCGGATCAACATCATTCGCACCCTGCGTTCAGCCCACGCCCGGCGTATCGCCCTGTCCGGCAGCAGCCGGGCAAAACTGCGCGAAGCCAAGGAAGAACTTCTGCGACTCAAGCAGGAAGAACCCGACAACTTCGGCGATATTCAGGAAATAGAAGCTGAAATCGAAAAGCTCAGCGCACGCATTCACCGCGTACCGTTTCTTGACACATTCGACCTCAAGTACAACTTGCTCATCAAGCAACCGAACCCCAGCTCCAAGGCCGTGATGTTCTGCCTGATGGACGTGTCCGGCTCGATGACCCAGGCGACCAAGGACATCGCCAAGCGCTTCTTTATCCTGCTGTACCTGTTCCTCAAGCGTAACTACGAAAAGATCGACGTCGTGTTCATCCGCCATCACACCAGCGCCCGTGAAGTGGATGAAGAAGAGTTTTTCTACTCCCGGGAAACCGGCGGCACCATCGTCTCCAGCGCCTTGAAACTGATGCAGGAGATCATGGCCGAGCGTTATCCGAGCAACGAGTGGAACATCTACGCCGCCCAGGCCTCCGACGGCGACAACTGGAACGACGACTCTCCGATCTGCCGCGACATCCTGATCAACCAGATCATGCCATTCGTGCAGTACTACACTTACGTTGAGATCACCCCTCGCGAACACCAGGCCCTGTGGTTCGAATACGAGCGCATCGCCGAAGCCTTTTCCGATACGTTTGCCCAGCAGCAACTGGTCTCGGCCGGTGATATCTATCCGGTCTTCCGTGAACTCTTCCAGCGCAGGTTAGTGACATGACCGCCAAAGAGCAGAAGCGCCAACCCATTTCCACCGGCTCCGAATGGACGTTCGAGCTGATCCAGGCGTATGACCGCGAAATCAGTCGTATTGCGGCCGGTTACGCCCTCGATACATACCCTAACCAGATTGAAGTGATCACCGCCGAACAGATGATGGACGCCTACGCCTCCGTCGGGATGCCACTGGGTTATCACCATTGGTCCTATGGCAAACATTTCCTCAGTACGGAAAAATCATACACCCGCGGCCAGATGGGCCTGGCGTACGAGATCGTGATCAACTCCGACCCATGCATCGCCTACCTGATGGAAGAAAACACCATCTGCATGCAGGCGTTGGTGGTGGCCCATGCCTGCTACGGGCACAACAGTTTTTTCAAAGGCAATTACCTGTTCCGCACCTGGACCGACGCCAGCTCTATCATCGATTACCTGGTGTTTGCCAAGCAGTACATCATGCAATGCGAAGAGCGCCACGGTATCGACGCGGTCGAGGACTTGCTCGACTCCTGCCATGCACTGATGAACTATGGTGTCGACCGCTACAAACGGCCCTATCCGATCTCCGCGGAAGAAGAGCGCCGCCGGCAAAAGGACCGGGAAGAGCATTTGCAGAAACAGATCAACGATCTGTGGCGGACCATTCCAAAGGGCGCGGACAAGTTCAGCGACAAGGACAGCGCACGCTTCCCCGCCGAACCCCAGGAAAACATCCTGTACTTCATCGAAAAACATGCGCCGCTGCTGGAGCCATGGCAGCGGGAAATCGTCCGTATCGTGCGCAAGATCGCCCAGTATTTTTATCCACAGCGTCAAACCCAGGTGATGAACGAGGGCTGGGCCACGTTCTGGCACTACACCCTGATGAACGATCTTTACGACGAGGGCCTGGTCACCGACGGCTTCATGATGGAGTTCCTGACGTCCCACACCAGCGTGGTGTTCCAGCCAGGATTCGATAGCCCCTACTACAGCGGCATCAATCCCTACGCCCTGGGTTTTGCCATGTACCGCGACATCCGTCGCATGTGCGAGAACCCTACGGAAGAGGATCGCCGCTGGTTCCCTGAAATAGCCGGCTCCGACTGGCTGTCGACCATCAAGTTCGCCATGAGCAGCTTCAAGGATGAGAGCTTCATCCTGCAGTACCTGTCACCCAAGGTAATCCGCGACCTGAAGCTGTTCAGCATTCTCGATGACGACCAGAAGGACGACCTGCTGGTGCCCGCCATTCACGATGAAGGTGGCTACCGCATCATCCGGGAAACCCTTGCGGCGCAGTACAACCTGGGCAATCGCGAACCCAACGTGCAGATCTACAGCATCGACCGGCGTGGTGACCGCTCCCTGACCCTTCGTCACCAGCAGCACGACCGCAAACCGCTGGGGGAGTCCACCGAGGAAGTGCTCAAGCATCTGCACCGTCTGTGGGGCTTCGACATTCATCTGGAGACCCTGCAAGGAGACCAGGTGATGAAAACCCATCACGTCCCACCCAGAAGCGAGCACAGCGAAGGCGATTACGGCCGCCTGGACCTGGCTGTCATTCATCTTTGATACTGTTTCGGCCTCCGAAAGCCCGACGCAACGGTTATCCTGTCGAGCTAACGGAGGTTTTTTATGCGGATCTATAAAGTCGGCGGCGCGGTACGTGATCGCTTGCTGGGCAAACCGGTCACCGATACCGACTGGGTCGTGGTCGGCGCCACTACCGAAGAAATGCTCGCCAAGGGATTTCGCCCGGTAGGTGCGGATTTCCCGGTGTTTCTTCATCCCAAAAGCGGCGAGGAATACGCCCTCGCCCGCACCGAGCGCAAAAGCGGACGCGGCTACGGCGGGTTCACTTTTCACGCCAGCCCTGAAGTCACCCTCGAAGAAGACCTGATCCGTCGCGACCTGACCATTAACGCCATGGCCGAAGACGATCAGCAGAACCTGACTGACCCGTACCACGGCCAGCGCGATCTCGAAGCGCGCCTGCTTCGCCATGTTTCCCCGGCATTTGCCGAAGATCCGCTCAGGGTCCTGCGCGTTGCCCGCTTTGCGGCGCGGTATGCCGCGCTGGGCTTTACCGTCGCCCCGGAAACCCTGGAACTGATGCGTCAACTCAGCGCGTCAGGCGAGCTTGAGGCGCTGACCCCGGAGCGCAGCTGGAAGGAAGTTTCCCGCGCCCTGATGGAAGATCAGCCACAGGTGTTTGTTGAGGTTTTGCGTGCATGCGACGCCCTCAAGGTACTGATGCCGGAGGTCGACGCGCTGTTCGGCGTACCGCAACCACCAGCCCACCACCCGGAAATCGATACAGGCACACACACCCTGAGCGTTTTGCAGCAGGCCGCCATACATAAGCAGCCACTGACCGTGCGCTGGGCCTGCCTGCTGCACGACTTGGGCAAGGGCCTGACGCCGGAGGAAGAATGGCCGCAACACATTGCACACGAGTACAAGGGCCTAAAACTGATCAAAGCGGTCAATGAACGCTTCAAGGCACCCAGAGACTGTCAGGAACTGGCCCTGCTGGTGGGCGAGTACCACACCCACGGGCATCGCGCCCTTGAGCTGAAGCCATCGACATTGCTGGAATTGCTGCAAAGTTTCGACGTTTACCGTCGGCCACAACGGTTCGAGGAGTTCATCGCGGCATGCGAGATGGATGCGCGTGGACGCAAAGGGCTGGAAGAAAGAAGTTATCCACAGGCGGATTATTTGCGCGGCGCGGCAACCGCCGCTCGCAGCGTAGCGGCTCAGCCGCTGCTGGAGAAAGGCTTCAAGGGGCCGGAGCTGGGAGAGGCGATCAAGCGCGAGCGACTGAAGGCGCTGAAGGCCTACAAGGAAGCGGCGCTGCCCTGAAAAGCTTCGCGAGCAGGCTCGCTCCCACAGGGTTCAACACAACACTTGTGGGAGCGAGCCTGCTCGCGAAGGCGTCGTCACTGTCTTAACAAATTTGAAGGCGTCAGTTGCTCACCGCGCCACTCGAAAGCCACCGGTGCCAGCACCTGATCGATCTGCGATTCTGCCCACAACGTGGCAAAACTTTTGCCTACGCCCGGGTGCACGCGATCCGGAGCAATCAACGACAACGGCCACAGAACAAAAGCATTTTTCAGAATTTCTGCCCGCGGCAGGATCAAGCCATCGAAGCTCCCCGCCAGATCACCGAACAACAATACGTCGATATCCAGCGGCAAACCTCGGCGATCCGGTGCATATCGGCCGTTATCGGCCTCAATGAACTTCAACCGGCGATCCAGTTCCATGAGCGGCAGATCGGTGTACGCCGACACCACGAAATTGAAGAACGGCCCGCTCTTGATACCCACCGGCTGGCTTTCGAACACCGCCGAACAGCGGATATCGACCAGGAACGCCGCCAATGCATCGAGCCCCGCCCGCAAATGGGTTTCACGCTCGATATTGCTACCGAGCCCGAGATATACCTGAGTCAGCGACATCCGCGCTCGATCTCCACGCCCACACCGCCGGTGGCAGCCGGGATGGCGCCGGGCTTGGTCAGTTTCAGGCGCATCCAGGTGATCTTGAATTCGCTCATCAACGCTTCAACAAGCCGCTCGGCAAAGGTCTCGACCAGCTGGAATTGCGCCTGCTCGGAAAATGCCTGGATGCGCGAGGAAACACTGGCATAGTCGAGCGCCAGGGTCAGGTCATCACCGGCCGCAGCCGGGCGATTATCCCAGGCGAAGCTCAGATCAAGACGCAAGCACTGTCGGATGCCTCGCTCCCAGTCGTAGGCACCAATCACCGTATCGACTTCCAGGCCCTCGATAAACACTCTGTCCAAGCACTTCTCTCCGCTACACGACAAGGGCGCAATGCGCCGTTAGAATCAGGGCTTCCTCGCCCGGAATAGTTAGCATGTTTTGGTTATTGGCGATCCTCGCCTACCTGCTCGGCTCTCTGTCCTTCGCCATTTTGCTCAGCCGCCTGACCGGTAACCCCGATCCGCGAATGAGTGGCTCGGGCAATGCCGGCGCCACCAACATGTTGCGCCTGGCCGGCAAGAAACTCGCCATCCTGACCCTGCTCGGCGACCTTTGCAAAGGCTTGCTGCCGGTACTGATTGCGCGTCTTGCAGGTCTTTCGCAGCAGGAACAAGCCTGGATCGGCGTTTATGCCGTCATCGGCCATCTGTTTCCGCTGTATTTTCGCTTTCGCGGCGGCAAGGGTGTCGCCACCGCTGCCGGCATGCTGCTGGGACTGTATCCGCCCGCAGCCCTTCTGGCGGTCTGCGCCTGGCTCTTGACGTTCTACCTGACCCGCACCAGCTCCCTGGCCGCCCTGATCGCCACGCCACTGACCCTGCCTTTGCTGGCCTGGCAAGAACCGGCCGCCCTGCTGCCCATGAGCACACTCACCGGGCTGATCGTCTGGCGTCATCGCGGCAATCTACGCGACCTGTTTGCCGGGCGCGAACGGCATTTTTAGTTGCCGGGAATGAGCGCCGCTCATCACAACGCCGACAATTGCTCCATCGGCCAACGTGCCTGCACGCTGATCGCCAGGCTTTCCTGCTGACCGACCTGCAAGCGCTGGCAGCCGGCAAAGGCGATCATCGCGCCATTATCGGTGCAGAACTGCGGACGGGCATAGAACACATCGCCCTTCATGTCGCCGAGCATTTTCTCCAGAGAAGTGCGCAACGCCTTGTTGGCACTGACGCCTCCTGCGATCACCAGGCGCTTCATGCCGGCGGCTTTCAGGGCACGCTTGCACTTGATGGTCAAAGTCTCCACCACGGCCTGCTGGAACGCCAGCGCGATGTCGCAACGGGCTTGCTCGCCGTCGTCCCCGGCGCTGACGCACTGCTGCCAGGTGTTCAACGCAAAGGTTTTCAGGCCACTGAAGCTGAAATCCAGGCCCGGGCGGTCGCACATCGGACGCGGGAAGACGAATCGTCCTGCAACGCCCTGCTCCGCAAGGCGAGCAATCTCCGGTCCGCCCGGATAATTGAGGCCCATCATCTTGGCCGTCTTGTCGAAGGCTTCGCCGGCAGCGTCGTCCAGGGTCTCGCCCAAGAGTGTGTACCGACCGATTCCGTCGACCTGAACCAGTTGCGTATGGCCACCCGACACCAACAAAGCGACGAACGGAAATTCCGGCGGTTGCGACTCCAGCATCGGGGCCAGCAAGTGGCCTTCCATGTGATGCACGCCAAGGGCCGGAATGCCCCAGGCAAAGGCCAGCGCCTGGGCACAGGAAGCCCCTACCAGCAACGCGCCAACCAGGCCAGGACCCGCGGTGTAGGCGATCGCATCGATCTCCGTCGGCACGCAGTCGGCCTCGGCCAACACCTGACGGATCAAGGGCAGCATGCGTTTGACGTGATCGCGTGAAGCCAGCTCCGGCACCACACCGCCATAGGCGCGGTGCAGGTCGATCTGACTGAACAACGCGTCGGCCAGCAGGCCGCGCTCACTGTCATATAATGCGACACCAGTTTCGTCGCAGGAGGTTTCTAATCCCAGTACTAGCATGGGTTTGCGCCTTGTTTAGGCTGAATTCGAAGGCGCGCATAATAGTCGTCGCGTGATGCCCCGACCAGCGGTTTTCGATCAGAGGCTTTGCATTCCGAGCGTTGAGGGGTTAACATCCGCAACCCTTAAAAACCGACGTCTTCAAGTGCTCTTTTGCCGCGAGGATGTTGACCCCGGTAATGAATGAAGGTAGCTCTGGATGCCAGCCGTCAAAGTAAAAGAGAACGAACCCTTCGACGTAGCTCTGCGTCGTTTCAAGCGCTCCTGCGAAAAAGCCGGTGTACTGGCTGAAGTTCGTAGCCGCGAATTTTACGAGAAGCCAACTTCTGAGCGTAAGCGCAAGGCAGCAGCCGCTGTCAAGCGTCACGCCAAGAAAGTTCAGCGCGAACAGCGCCGCGCCGTTCGTCTGTACTAATACACAGACGATCGTAGCAAGCTTCTGCCAAGCCCGGCCCTCAGCCGGGCTTATGGCATTTGCGGAAAACGCTTGATGCTTCACTGTCAAAGCCGCAGACGCGACCGAGACAAACCTGCTTCACCGCGTCAGACCTGGCTCTTTTGCCAGCGGTGCACGTCTTTTCTGACGAGCCTTTCAAGGCTACTGACGAGCACACCCACTGATTCCTCTCACGACGATCAGCCCAAGGCACCTGCTTGCGTGCCAGATGATGAGCTATCCGAGGCCGATGATTGGCCGCAGCGGATTCAGCGCAACACATTCAAACCGTCGAATACTGATTGGCATTAACGTCAGTGGATTTTCGGCAGATACACTTCCCGACAGCGATTACGCAGACGACACTGGTCGAGCCGCACACTTTGCGTGCCTCAAACAATGACCGCGTTCGGTCGCCGTACGTATCGGGTTCCTTTTCAGCGCAGATGACGAGAACGCCATGGCCGGGCTAATTCCCCAGAGCTTCATTGACGACCTTCTGAACCGCACCGACATCGTCGACGTGGTCAGCTCGCGCCTGCAACTGAAAAAAGCCGGCAAGAACCACACCGCCTGCTGTCCGTTCCACAAAGAGAAGACTCCGTCGTTCAGCGTCAGCCCCGACAAGCAGTTCTATTACTGCTTCGGCTGCGGCGCTGGCGGCAACGCCCTCGGCTTTATCATGGACCACGACAACCTGGATTTCGTCCAGGCCGTCGAAGAACTGGCCAAGGCCGCCGGCATGGAAATCCCCCGCGAAGAAAGCGGCCGACCGCACAAGCCGCGACAGCCGACCGATTCGCCCCTGTATCCGCTACTCAGTGCCGCCGCCGACTTTTATCGCCAGGCCCTGAAAAGCCACCCATCGCGCAAGGCCGCCGTGGACTACCTGAAAGGTCGCGGGCTGACCGGCGAAATCGCCCGGGACTTCGGTCTCGGCTTTGCTCCGCCAGGCTGGGATAACCTGTTCAAGCACTTGAGCAGCGATACCCTGCAACAAAAAGCCATGATCGATGCCGGCCTGCTGATCGAAAACGCCGAAAGCGGTAAACGCTACGACCGTTTCCGCGACCGTGTAATGTTTCCGATCCGCGACAGTCGCGGGCGTGTCATCGCCTTTGGCGGCCGGGTATTGGGCGACGACAAGCCGAAGTACCTGAACTCCCCGGAGACCCCGGTCTTCCACAAAGGCCAGGAGCTCTACGGCCTGTACGAAGCGCGCAAGACCAACCGCAACCTCGACGAGATCATCGTCGTCGAAGGTTACATGGACGTCATTGCCTTGGCCCAGCAAGGCCTGCGCAATGCCGTCGCGACCCTGGGCACCGCCACCAGCGAGGAGCACCTCAAGCGGCTGTTTCGCGTCGTGCCTAACGTGCTGTTCTGCTTCGACGGCGATCAGGCCGGTCGCAATGCCGCATGGCGGGCACTGGAGGCGACACTTTCGAGCTTGCAGGACGGTCGTCGCGCACGCTTCCTGTTCCTGCCCGAAGGCGAAGACCCGGACACCCTGGTCCGCTCCGAAGGCACCGACGCCTTCCGCGCACGCATCAACCAGCACGCACAGCCTCTGGCCGATTACTTCTTCCAGCAACTGACAGAAGAAGCCGACCCGCGCTCGCTTGAAGGCAAGGCCCACATGGCTACCCTCGCCGCGCCGTTGATCGACAAAGTCCCGGGCGCCAACCTGCGCACCTTGATGCGTCAGCGTCTGAGTGAAATCACCGGCCTGAGCGGCGAAGCGGTAAGCCAGCTGGCACAAAGCGCCCCGCAAGAAGCACCGCCGGCCTACGACCCGGGCATCGATTACGACGCAATGCCCGATTACAGCGACTATCATCAGCCGCAGGCGCAGGAAATGTATGTGCCGCAGCAGGAATGGACGCCGAAGAAACCCGGTGCAGGAGGCAAGAAATGGGACAAGAAACCGTGGGACAAGAACGGCAAACGGGGCGGTGATCGCGATCAACCCCGCGCGCCACGCGTGCCCGCCGCCGTAGAACCGCCGACCCTCGCCGCCTTGCGCACCCTGCTGCATCACCCGCAACTGGCCGAAAAAGTCGAGGATGCCGGGCACTTCGCCGCCGAGGATCACACCAACACACAATTGCTGGTGGCGCTACTCGAAGCCGTGCAGAAGAATCCCAAGCTAAACTCAATTCAGCTGATTGCGCGCTGGCACGGCACAGAACAAGGCCGTTTGCTCAAGGCCCTGGCGGAAAAGGAGTGGCTGATTGATGGAGACAACCTTGAACAACAGTTTTTCGACACCATTACTAGCTTGTCAGCCCGCCAACGCGAGCGAAACCTGGAACAACTTCTTAGAAAAGCACGTCAAAGCGAATTGACCAGCGAAGAGAAAAACCAACTGCGCGACCTCTTGAGTCGCAATGTTTCCGCATCAAACCCGACCTCAACTGGCGCGTGAGGTCATAGCTCAGGTATAATCCTCGGCTTGTTTTTTGCCCGCCAAGACCTTCAGTGGATAGGGTGTTATGTCCGGAAAAGCGCAACAGCAGTCTCGTATCAAAGAGTTGATCACACTTGGTCGTGAGCAGGGCTACCTGACTTACGCGGAGGTCAACGACCACCTGCCGGAGGATATTTCAGATCCGGAACAGGTGGAAGACATCATCCGCATGATCAATGACATGGGGATCAACGTATTCGAGGTTGCGCCAGATAAGGATTCCCTTATGCTGGCCGACGCCGATACCGACGAAGCCGCAGCCGAAGAGGCCGCTGCAGCGTTGGCTGCGGTCGAGACCGACATTGGTCGCACTACCGACCCGGTGCGCATGTACATGCGCGAAATGGGTACGGTGGAACTCCTCACGCGTGAAGGCGAAATCGAAATCGCCAAGCGTATTGAAGAGGGCATCCGTGAAGTGATGAGCGCAATCGCGCACTTCCCTGGCACGGTTGATCATATTCTCTCCGAGTACACCCGCGTCACCACCGAAGGTGGTCGCCTGTCCGACGTCCTGAGCGGTTATATCGACCCGGACGATGGCATTGCGCCGCCTGCGGCAGAAGTGCCACCGCCGATTGACGCGAAAGCCGTCAAGGCGGATGACGATTCCGACGACGAAGACGGTGAAGCCTCGGATGACGAGGAAGAAGCCGAAAGCGGTCCGGATCCGATCATCGCCGCCCAGCGTTTTGGCGCTGTGGCCGATCAGATGGAAATCACCCGCAAGGCGCTGAAAAAGCACGGTCGTCACAACAAGGCAGCGGTTGCCGAGTTGCTGGCCCTGGCCGATCTGTTCATGCCGATCAAACTGGTGCCGAAGCAATTCGAAGCCCTGGTCGAGCGTGTTCGCAGCGCCCTGGATCGCCTGCGTCAGCAAGAGCGCGCAATCATGCAGCTCTGCGTTCGTGATGCGCGCATGCCGCGTGCAGACTTCCTGCGCCAGTTCCCGGGCAACGAAGTCGACGAAAGCTGGAGCGATGCCCTGGCCAAAGGCAAAGGCAAATACGCCGAAGCCATTGGCCGCCTGCAGCCGGATATCATCCGTTGCCAGCAGAAGCTGACCGCGCTGGAAACCGAAACCGGTTTGACCATCGCCGAAATCAAGGACATCAACCGTCGCATGTCGATCGGTGAGGCCAAGGCCCGCCGCGCGAAGAAAGAAATGGTTGAAGCCAACTTGCGTCTGGTGATTTCGATCGCCAAGAAGTACACCAACCGTGGCCTGCAATTCCTCGATCTGATCCAGGAAGGCAACATTGGCTTGATGAAAGCGGTAGACAAGTTCGAATACCGTCGCGGCTACAAATTCTCGACTTATGCCACCTGGTGGATCCGTCAGGCGATCACTCGCTCGATCGCCGACCAGGCCCGCACCATCCGTATCCCGGTGCACATGATCGAGACGATCAACAAGCTCAACCGCATTTCCCGCCAGATGCTGCAGGAAATGGGTCGCGAACCGACCCCGGAAGAGCTGGGCGAACGCATGGAAATGCCTGAGGACAAGATCCGCAAGGTATTGAAGATCGCTAAAGAGCCGATCTCCATGGAAACCCCGATCGGTGATGACGAAGACTCCCATCTGGGTGACTTCATCGAAGACTCGACCATGCAGTCGCCAATCGATGTTGCAACCGTTGAGAGCCTTAAAGAAGCGACTCGCGAAGTGTTGTCCGGCCTCACTGCCCGTGAAGCCAAGGTACTGCGCATGCGTTTCGGTATCGACATGAATACCGACCACACCCTCGAGGAGGTTGGTAAGCAGTTCGACGTAACCCGTGAGCGGATTCGTCAGATCGAAGCCAAGGCGCTGCGCAAGCTGCGCCACCCGACGAGAAGCGAGCATCTGCGCTCCTTCCTCGACGAGTGATACCAGAACCCCCGGCCCAGGCCGGGGGTTTTGTTTTATGGCAGATTAATATCTCAGCACCTCCACTCCCTCTACCCCGTAGCCCGTCTACACTCGAAACATTCCCCAGAGCCATAACGAGACCGTTATGCCCAGATTGCCGACCGTGCTTTTTTTGCTGTCGCTGATGACCTGGACCGCAACGGCTGGCGCGCTGACTCTAACCGACGATGAACGTAGCTGGCTGGCGGCTCACCCGGACTTGCGTCTGGGTGTCGATGCGTCGTGGCCACCGTTCGAGTTTCGCGACGATGAGGGCCGCTACCAGGGTCTTGCCGCGGATTACATCGAGGCCATTCGCAAAAGGCTGGCAACCCGGCTCACGCCCATCGAGCCAGTGAGCTGGACTGCGGTCCTGGAACAAGCCAAAAAGGGCAAACTTGACCTGCTGCCGGGCATCATGTCGACCCCTGAACGCCAGAAATACCTGTCGTTCACTCGCCCCTATCTGGACTTTCCGATTGTTATCCTGGCCCATGTCGGGGGGCCCCAGCCACACAACCTGCAAGACCTGTACGGCCTGAAAATCGCCGTGGTGGAAAACTACGCCCCCCATGAGCTGCTGCGCACCCACCACCCCGACCTGAACCTGGTGGCGATGCCCAACGTCAGCTCAGCGTTGCAGGCACTGGCCACCGACGCAGTGGACGCCGTGGTGGGCGATCTGGCGTCCAGCGTCTGGAGCTTGCGCCAGCTCAGGCTCGATGGGTTGTATGTCAGCGGTGAAACACCCTATCGCTATCAACTGGCTATGGCGGTGCCTCGCAACAACACGATGCTTGTCAGTATTCTTGACAAAGTCCTGGCGGACATGAGCCCCGCCGAAATCAGTGCCATTCAGGAGCATTGGGTCGGCAACGTCCTCGATCATCGAACCATCTGGAATGACCTGTTGGTGTATGGCCTGCCTGGATTGCTGCTGCTGACCATCGTGCTGGCGTCGGTTATCCGCATCAACCGCCGCCTGAGTTCGGAAATCGCCCGCCGGGTCGATCTTGAACAGGAACTGCGCAGCAGCGAATACCACTACCGAGGCCTGGTGGAGAGCCTGTCGGCCATCGCCTGGGAAGCAAAGGTCACCGACTACACCTACAGCTATGTATCGCCCCACGCCGAAGACCTTCTTGGCTATCCCCTGTCCCAATGGCTCATTCCGGGCTTCTGGCGCAACATCATTCACCCCGCCGACCTCACCCGCGCCCAGAACTTCTGCGACCACGAAATACTGGCCGGTCGCGATCACCGCCTCGATTACCGGGTGATCACCGCCGACGGTCGCTGTCTTTGGGTGCGCGATATCGTCAGCCTGATCGAGCACGGACATGAGCCGGTGTTGCGCGGGCTGATGATCGACATCACCGACGCCAAGCGCACCGAAGAAGCGCTGCGCCTGTCAGAACAGAAATTCGCTTCGGTGTTCCAGCAATGCCCGGACATTCTGGTGATCGCGCGCCTGAGCGACGGTTGCCTGCTGGAAGTCAACGAAGCGTTCGAAGAACAGATCGGCCTCAAGGCCGATGACGTCATTGGCCGCACCGCCACCGACCTGAACATCTGGGGCATACCCGGCGTTGGGCCGGGCCTGTTGCAACGCTTGCAGGCCGGCAGCATCCGCAACCTGGAAATGCCCTTTCGTCGCAGCAATGGCCACGTGTTTACCGGCCTGATCTCAGCTGAACCGTTCAACCTCGACATGACATCGGCGCTGGTGGTCGTGGTGCGGGACATCACCCAGCTCAAGGAAACCCAGCAGCAACTGCAAACCTCCGAAGAAAAATTCGCCAAAGCCTTCCACGCCTCCCCCGACGGCTTGCTGCTGTCGCGGCAAAGCGATGGCTTGCTGCTGGAGGTCAACGAAGGCTTCAGCCGCATTACCGGGTTCAACAGCGCGATGTCGGTGGATCGCTCGGCGCTGGAACTCGGTATCTGGGTCAACCTGAACGAACGCAAACAGATGCTCGATCTGCTGCACCGGGACGGTTTCGTTCGCGACTTCAGCTGCCATATCCGCCGCAGTGACGGGCAGATCCGCCTCTGCGAAGTGTCCAGCCGCCCCCTGCCGATTGGCGATGACGACTGCATGCTGACCATCGCCCGAGACATCACCGAACGACACCTGATGCAGGAAAAACTGCAACAGGCTGCCACCGTGTTCGAGAGCACCGCCGAAGGCGTATTGATCACCGATACCCAGCAACACATCAGTGCGGTCAACCGTGCGTTCACTGAAATCACCGGCTACAGCGAGAGCGAAGCCCTGGGCCATACGCCACGCCTGCTCGCCTCCGGCCTGCACGACAGCGCGTTTTACGCGGCCATGTGGCATCAATTGACTGCCGAGGGTCACTGGCAAGGCGAGATATCCAACCGACGCAAGAACGGCGAGCTTTACCCGAGCTGGCTGACCATCAGCGCCGTCCGCAACCGCGAAAAATTCATCACCCACTTTGTTGCGGTGTTCGCCGATATTTCCAGCCTCAAACACGCCCAGGCCAAACTCGACTATCAAGCGCATCACGATCCGCTGACCGGCCTGCCCAACCGCACTTTGTTTGAAAGCCGCTTGCTCACCGCGCTCAATAGCCAAAAGGAAAATGGTGGCCAGGGTGCCGTGTTGTTCCTTGACCTCGACCGCTTCAAGCACATCAATGACAGTCTGGGCCACCCGGTCGGCGACCTGTTGCTCAAGGGCATTGCCGTACGTCTCAAGGAGCAGCTGCGTGACATCGACACCGTGGCGCGCCTGGGCGGTGACGAGTTCATTATCCTGCTGCCGGGCCTGCAACAACCCAGTGATGCCGACAACATCGCCACCAAATTGCTCAATTGTTTCGCCGCGCCGTTCCAGGCCGGCGAACACGAGTTTTTCATCAGCGCCAGCATCGGCACCAGTCTCTATCCGAAGGATGGCTGCGACGTTGCCACATTGATCAAGAACGCCGACGCCGCGATGTACAGCTCCAAGGCCAAGGGCCGCAACCGTGTCGAAAGCTACACCCGCGACCTCACCGCCCAGGCCAGCGAACGCGTGGCGCTGGAACACGAACTGCGCCGCGCCATCGAGCGCAACGAGTTGCACCTGTGCTACCAGCCGAAAATCAGCCTCAATGACTACAGCCTGGTCGGCGCCGAAGCCCTGATCCGCTGGCGCCACCCGACCTTTGGCGATGTACCGCCGGAACACTTCATCCCGCTGGCTGAAGAGAACGGCATGATCCTGCAAATCGGCGACTGGGTCTTGGAAACCGCCTGCCGGCAGATGGCCGAATGGCACCGATTGTACGAAAATCCCGGCCCACTCTCGGTCAACCTTGCCGGCGCCCAATTGCGCCAACCCAACCTGCTGGGTCGTATCGAACAGTTGCTCAAGGACAACCAGCTCAACCCGGGTTTCCTGCAACTGGAAATCACCGAAAACTTCATCATGAGCCAGGCCGAAGAAGCGCTGGCGGTGCTGCATCAACTCAAACATCTGGGAGTGCAACTGGCCATCGATGACTTCGGCACCGGTTACTCCTCCCTGAGTTACCTCAAGCGACTGCCTCTGGACATCCTCAAGATCGACCAATCCTTCGTCCGCGGCCTGCCGGACGATCCCCACGATGCGGCGATCGTAAGCGCCATCATCGCGCTCGGACGCAACATGCAGTTCACCGTGATTGCCGAAGGCGTCGAGACCCAGGCGCAACAGCAATTCCTCGCCGCCGAGGGTTGCGAGCAAATCCAGGGCTATATCGTCAGCCCGCCACTCCCCCCGGACGAATATGCCGCGACGTTTCTTCGTACAACCGTAATGACTTTTTCGGATGGCACAGTCGCGAAACCGTCGTTATAATCCGCGGCCTACTGAGGGCCTATAGCTCAGTTGGTTAGAGCAGAGGACTCATAATCCTTTGGTCCACGGTTCAAGTCCGTGTGGGCCCACCATACTCAAAGCCGCGCATTGCGCGGCTTTCGCGTTTCTGGCGGGACCACATCAAATGCAGTCCTATGGTCCAAAGGTACAAAATCGGTACAGTGCTGGTGCGCCAGTACACCTTTGGAGTCCTTCAGATGGCAACACTCGTTAAAACCCCTTCTGGCACCTGGAAGGCGTTAATCCGTAAAACCGGATGGCCAACAGTAGCGAAAACCTTCCGCACCAAGCGTGATGCCGAGGACTGGTCACGACGTACAGAAGACGAAATGGTCAGGGGTGTTTACATCCAGCGCAGCGGGTCCGAGCGCATGACGCTGGAAGCAGCCCTCAAGCGCTACTTGAGCGACATTACCCCCACCAAGAAGCCCACCACCCAGCGCGGCGAAACGTCGAAAGCGAAGAAGCTCACAGAACACCTGGGCAAATATTCACTCGCGGCCCTTTCCGCTGAAACTATCGCGAGCTACCGCGACAAACGCCTAAACGAAAAAGGGCGTGCCGGCACTACCAGCAATAACACCGTACGCCTAGAGCTCGCTCTGCTGAGCCACCTATTCACGGTCGCAATTCAAGAATGGGGGCTGGGCCTCACATTCAACCCAGTCCTAAACATCCGCAAACCTAGCCCAGGGGAAGGCCGCAATCGTCGGTTATCACCTGACGAGGAGCGCCGTTTACTGGCCGCCGTGAACAAGCACAGCAACCCCATGCTTGGCTGGATCGTTGGTATCGCTCTGGAGACGGGTATGCGGTCGACAGAGATCAGCTCACTACACCGGCGCCAGGTCGATCTAGAGCGTCGCATCGTGAAGCTTGTGGATACCAAGAACGATGCACAACGTACTGTGCCTTTGAGCAAACGGGCAACAGCGCTTTTCCAGTCGGCTATGGAAAATCCAGCTCGGCCGAGTGACTGCAGCCTGGTGTTCTTCGGTGAGCCTGGCAAGGATGCAAAGCGTCGACCTTATTCCTTTACCAAAGTGTGGGGATTGCTCGTTAAAAAGCTAGAGTTGCCGGATTTCAGATTCCACGACCTAAGACACGAGGCGGTGAGCCGCCTCGTGGAAGGCGGCCTTTCTGACCAAGAGGTATCCAGCATCAGCGGCCACAAATCAATGCAGATGCTGAAGCGATACACGCACCTACGGTCAGAAGACCTGGTGGCAAAGTTGGACAGTATCTCCAACAAAAAAACAAAATACTTTAGCTAAACAAAAAAAAGAAAATTTAGCTAAAGCGCATTAACAAATAACAAGCCAAAACTCTCAACTATAAAAAACCTAGAATTTTAGCGGCTAAAATCGTGTCCACTGCCACATGCTTTAGCTACAACTTTCAAGCGAAGTTTAGCTAAAGTTATAAATGTCAATATAATTTTCCACAAAGAGCTTCCAAAGTTACTTAAGTGTGTCATAGGATATCCGAAATTAACCGGATGAGACCGAACTATGACAACCGAAGAATCAATACGCGCGCTTTTTTCTGGGGCTCCGCTCTTGTCTATTGACCAGCTAGCTGAGCTACTTCACAGAAGTAAGGATGGTCTACGGATCAGCTTGAGTGGTGACAATGAAGTTTCTCGAAAATTTTCACCCTGCAAGGTAAAGATTGGAAGAAGGATTTACTTCCGCACTGCCGATGTCGCCAAAGCTATAGATCAGGACTAGCGGTATGTATATAACTTTTATTGTGGAAAGACAGAGCCAATCAAGAGGCTTCACAATGATACCCAATCATATAATCAATGACGAAAACCTAAGCCTGAAGGCAAAGGGGCTAATCTCGGCATTACTGTCCTTGCCACCCGACTATGAATACCTCAACGTCGAGCGGCTGGCCGACAAACACAAGACAGGTACTACTGCGATTAGGTCTGGGATAAAAGAGTTACAGGAAGCCGGGTACTTGGAGATAGCGCAAAAATACGACGCACGCGGTCATTATGCAGGATACGAATGGCGGCTAAGCGATCATCCAAAACGTACCGAGGCACCGGAAATCATTCACGAATCCCCGTATACGGAAAACCCGCATTCGGATCGCCCACCTTCGGAGAATCAGAAACCTATAAATACTTACAAAACAAAAAAACTAAAAAATCAAAATACTACTACATCCCAGCAACCCGCCCCGGGGCTAGGCGCGCAGGAGCTGCGGCTAACGGCTCCGATGCTAGCGGAAACCAGCGACCAAGTTTTCAAAGCACTCGAGCAAGTAGCTCCTGCTGATCGACAACGCATGCTCGACGAGCTATCTGCGGCGATCAAATCAGGAACGATCAAGACGACACCGATCCGCTGGTTCCATGGTGTGCTCAAGCGATACCGGGAGGGCACCTTCAACTTCAGGCCTGCACCGCCACGACCGTGTCTGGAGGGGGGCCCACAGACTCTGCCCGGGACGCCGCAAGTGCAAGCACGTAATTGCCCCCCAAGTGTTAAGTCTACCGAGCGATCCAACGTAGGGTTTGAATATCTAAGTAAGTTAAAGAAAACTAAGCGAGGCTCAAAATCGTCGTCACGCTACGACTTAACAAATGAGGGGCCATCCTTAGGTCATGACGAATAGGTCGATAAGGAGCACGCTATGAAACCACTGAGCCTCAGAATTGCAGAGCATGTGATTCAACGCGCCGACCCAACAAGTCCATTGGCTCACCGCGCGGTCATGGTCATCCATCGATCAGAAATACAAGATGCAGTTCAACGAGGATGCTCACTGCTGAGCATTTGGAAAACTCTGAATGAAGAAGGTGTAGTCAATTTCGGTTATCAAGCGTTTCGCCGATATGCTCACACCCTCATTGCCACATAAAGCGCCGATTTCTAAGCAGATCAATCAGGGAATCACCACCCGAACTTTAAGCGTTGTTATAGCGATCAATACAGCTATCGGCATTCTTTTGCCGAACAATTGCGTTGTTCTCGCGATCAACCTGTTATTGATCGGTAAAACAACGCCTTGCCTCGGCCCAGACTATCAACACTGTTCGCTAAAACAACGGTTAGTTGCAGGGCAAGACAGGTGAAGTTAGCCAACCGACAAGTCGGTTAGCCAATTTCACTATCGCGAATTCGTGCCTGCGGCACTCAATGCTCTCTTGCTCTGCGAGGCAGGTCGCTACCGCGACGTTATGGACACCAGAAGGAGGTTCACTAATGAGTTCCAACAAACGGCAGGAACAAACCCGAAAACACGGAAAGCATCTTCGAGTGCCGGTCTTACCTAGCGAGGAGCAGATAATTAAAAAGAATGCAGCAAACGTGAATTTGACAGTTGCGGAATACCTACGGCGGCTGAGCCTAGGTTACGTAATCAAAAGTACGCTCGACTCCGCATATGTTTTGCAACTCGTAAAGGTTAACGCAGACCAGGGCAGACTTGGTGGATTGCTGAAGCTGTGGCTAACCGATGACCCCAAACTGGCGACCTGCGGCAGTACTTGGACACCCAGTGTCGTGCGGGCTCTGTTGAAGCGAATCGAGGCCAACCAAGACGAGATGCTACGGTTGGTCCAGGCACTGAAATTTTAGCGACCAAAAACTCCATACCTCATTTTTCCTTTTGGAGTCCACGTGAGCATGCCACGAACCATACGATGGACGGAGCTGGCTGATCATCGCCCTGCCCTTCCATGTCGCACTTGCGGCGTTCCAGGATCGACGACGCCAATTCCAATCAAGCGACGAGCAGCGCTCTTCAAAACGTCGTGGAAGGACGCACGATTTGAACAGCCCCTGCGTGCCGCTCGTAGCGTCCGTGATATAGCTCACTCCGGTAAACAAGCTACCGCGCATGCAGGCCGAAATTGCCAACCCAGGAGGGAAATCTTCGATGATCGGGAGCCTCGGCGCAGGAGCCGCGATAGGAGCAGCCACAATGGCAGCCTTCGGCAGTCAGTGCTCTATTCAAAGCAGCTCAGGCCAATATGGAAGGCATCTCGAACAACACCGATAACTTAAGCGGCGATTCATACCAGCAAATTTCCGGCGGCCAAGGTAACTTGGCTTTAGCGCAAGCTATAGGCCAAGGCAGCGGACAGGGTTCAGGCTATGCAAGTGGCGACTGCAGGGAGGCTAGCCGCTAACGTAAGGTCGCTTATAACGGATCATGTGAGTTAGAGAATGAGCAACCAAACCAGTACCGCGATAGCAAGCACGGTAGGAGCATGGTAAGCGACAGCGATTGATGAGAGCAGCAAGAGATCGCATGCTGGCAACAAACCTGTGTTCTAGGGCAATAATTTGAGCAGGCGCGCCGATGAAAATTCGGACTTCGTAATCAATAATCCAAGCCAAGGCGGCGCTCGACCGATACCGTCGCAGTGAACTGTGCCAGACTTTCTTACCACCGCCCAGGAGCAGCAGTATGAAGCAGCCCATCACTCCAACAGAACCGCAATTCATTGATGAGCAGATCAGCGTCATTGACGCACCGCCAACCTTCGTCACGCGAACGACGCTTCGGTCTATTCTGCAGGGTAAAGGGGTAAACACACTCTCGGAACTAGAAGCCCGCTCTGTTAGCTCATCTCACAGTCCTTTGATCTCGTCTGAGATATCAAAGACTGAGTAGCTATCACCCGCATATGCCCGGACTGCCATTTCACTGTTCGCGATACACGCTGAGCGTCTGCCGCCTGGGAATCTACGGCGTGAATGGTGAAGGTCAACTCGTTGTGCCGCTTAGCGCAGCGGAGGCGCGAGGACGTCTCTCAGCCAGCGTGCTAGACCGCCATAACCCCCCGGACAAATCGACGGCATGATTGCCGGACCAGATCTAGATACCGACTAGCTCATTCACGTTTCTTGCTAACAGATTGGGCGGTCCACAAGCCCCGTCGCTCTCGTTCCAGTGCAATTGCTGGAACAAAGAGATGATTCAGCTTCGCGCGGATGCGTTCTAGGTGCTCCCGATCTTCACTTATATTATCAAATCGCTGAATTATATCTTCACAAGGACCTACTTCACAGCCTATCCAACGTCTTCCTTTTAATTCGGACACAACAAATGTTGTTCCCGACCCACCGAATGGGTCAAACACCAAATCACCCTCATTGGTTGACATTTCAATAATTCTATCAAGCAGTTTAATGGAGAGCTCATTTGATCCAACCCTCTTCTTGTATTTCGCATGGCGTACAGGCGGAATATCAGTCCACATATCAGTCAGACTAATACCTAGCGGATTCATTTTATGCTTATATCCGCCATAATCTTTAATATCCCCAAAGCAACTAGGACATGTAGGCGTAGGAAGGCGGTCCGCCACCAACTTATTAGCTTTTTCACCTTTCACAAAGTACAAAAGAGAGTAATGAGAAGGATACAATCTACCTTGGATAGGTAAACTGTACTTTATATCCACGCCAACCCAATGCTTGAACGTTAAAGACCCATGTAGGAAGGCAGCAATATTGCTATTCCACACTGGAAGATTCCAAGTGAACAAAGCCCCGCCGTGCTTTAGCACCCTAACGCATTCCTTAAGCCACTCTTCCATCCACTTGAGATATTCCTCCTCCCTTATATTGTCATCCATATTGGAAGGATAGAGCTTGTCAAGATTAAAAGGCGGATCAGCAAAAACTAGATCGACAGAATCGCTTTCTATAGATCGTAGAACTTCTAGACAGTCCGCCTCATAAAGCTTTCCTAGCTCAGTTGCGAATACCTCTTTGACATTCGAGGTTGGTTTTTCCTCAGTAGCAGATGGACTGATCGCTCGAAGAACCTGGTCAGAACTGTTCTGGATCAGCTCAATTAAAGCACGATCCAGCCGACCCATATTCAAACGAAGTTGGACTTCAGAAACACCAAAAATTTGCGTGATTTTCGTCAAGTCAAATCCAGACGGAACCACATTTTTATGATTGTAAAAATTCAGCCTTGACAGTGGAATTCCAGTCTTTGCGGCTACAGCTTTAATCTCAGACTTCACGCGATGGTCAACACCCAACGCCTTAAAGAATTGATTGGAGTACGTCATTAAAACTCCATTAATAATTATGAAAACTCTTCATCATTTTACCATGCCTGAATCGAACTTTTCTATGGTCGAGCATTATGGGACCCAGGGGTCCCTCGAGGTTTGACCCATGAATGATAGCTTTCCATCCATTGTTTTGCCACCAGGGGCTACCGATGGACACGAAGAAAGCAAAGAAAGTGTATGACATTCTCGGAGCGCTTCTACGGCAGGCTAGAAATAGCGCTGGGTTAACCCAAGATGATGTTGCCGCATCACTCAATGTTGATCGTCGGCATTACGGCAGAATCGAAAGCGGTCAAAGCAAAATTTCAGTGCTGCGACTTATCGAGGTCTGCCAAGTCTTTGGCATAGATCCTGGGCAAGTGGTTACGCGACTCTCTGAGGCGTATAACTATGAAAATTAAGTTGGAGCACGACGGTGAGTTCATCCCACCGGTGGTATTGCAGACGTCCATGGAGATCATCTCAAGTTGCCTTCAGGAGATAGTTACATGCGACAGCGGCTTCATCGTAAATGATACCATACATTTTAGAAGACAAAGAAATAATAAGGTCACGCCGTGCGTAATGAACTCGGCAAATTTTATTTCCAGGCGTTTTCAGTCAAACCTAGGGAAAATTGAAGGTTGTCGCGGCGAGACCAAAATAATTGAGCAAGACATCGACGGAATTATAACATGCCGGTATTCAGGGGCAGGTTATAAAATTCGTGACAAAAACAAACTTCTAGAAGTTTTACACAATTACATAAAGTCAAGAGATCTACCACCCGACTCAGTTTTTACTCTATTTCCCATGTTTTACGGCATGTATGTGCAGAGTGACATTTATGACATCGCCCATCTCTCGCTGGAAGATCAAAAACTATTTGATAAAATTGCGGTAGATAAAACTTTCAGGCTCGGCGTCGAATTCGAGACCGGGAACGTTGCTAGCTCTTTCCGCGCTATAAACAAGCTTTTTATTCTGTTTCAAGCCGGCCACATCGACGCTGGAATATTTGTCACCAGCACCGATAAGGCCAGCTCAGCCACGCGAATTTGGCCAGTTTCAAACCGAAATGGATCATTTCAGGAACTACGCCAGAGAAACTTTATGAAGCAAATATCCTTGCCCCTCATTTGCATAGGATTTGCTCCTGACGGGTTTGATAGCAACGCACCCTTTTTGGGTAGAACGGGTTCGTTATATAACATACAGAACACTGGAAGACAGTCCCCCCCTTTTGACATTTATGTTGGTGAGGACGGTGAAGAAATATTGCGACCGACAGGGGTTACGCTTCCCAATAGTGTTTCATTAACGCCCTAAAAAAATCCATATTAAAATCCGACGGGCGACGGCCAAAAATTCATAGGCTTGCCCTTACGGCAAAACTCATCACAGAAGGGATATCAAGTGAAATCAATAGCTTTTTTTAACAACAAAGGCGGGGTGGGGAAAACCACTCTAGCATGTAACCTAGTTTCCTACATCAATATCCACAAAGGAAAGCGTGTATTGCTTGTGGATGCAGACCCACAATGTAACGCAACTCAGGCTCTACTTTCAGACGCGCAATGTGAAGAGATCTACCTCACAGGTAGCTCTTCCACGAAAACTCTTTACTCGTATCTCTCACCCTTTGAAATGGGTGAACCACAGATTGAACTGCCTGCGGAGCCCATACTGGGCACGAAAAATAGGTATGGCACTGATCTAATTCCTGGACATCCAAGCATGTCCATAATTGAAGACAAGCTAAGTGACGCATGGTCATCTGTACGAGGGCGTGAGATCGGCGGGTATCGTATTACAAACTGGTGCCACCAGCTCCTGGAAAGCTTAAGTGACAAATATGACATTATCGTCTTTGACGTCGGCCCTTCCCTAGGTGCTTTAAACAGATCAATTATCCTGTCCTGTGATTACATAGTAACACCGTTTGGATGCGATATATTCAGCCTTCTCGGAATCAAAAATATTTCGGACTGGATAAAAAAATGGGATGCTCAATACATGAGTTCGGTAAGGGATGGAATGTTAGAAAGTCCCGCTGCGTTCGAACAATACACGTTAATTAAAGACACCTCAAAAAAACATCGCTTCTTAGGATATTCAGTTCAACAATATGTAAGTCGACAGTTTAAGACGGGGCCACGCCCAGTAAAGTCTTACGATGAAATAATGCGCAAAATTCCTGACACCGTTAAAGATGCCATGGCAGATCTAACTGCCGAGGGGCTAAAAGGGGAAGACATGGAGTTAGGTCATATCCCTTACCTTTACAGCCTAGTGCCCATGGCTCAGGCGGCTAAGGCGCCTATGCATTCGCTAGAGTATGGAGACGGTGTAGTAGGCAACCAGTATGGCCAGGTCAAAGATTTTAACTTACTCATGTCTAACATCAGCGATAAACTGCTTAAAAATTTGGAGCAAGCATGATAACTTGGCCCAATACGCTGGTGACTGAAGTAGCTCAGAGACGCTGCATTTTGTTTCTTGGCGCTGGAGTAGCTTCGTCAGCTAAAACCGAAGAAGGTGCAAGTCCTCTTGCTTGGAAAGCATTCTTGACGGAAGCTGCTAACCTTGCGCCAATAGTACATAGACCGGAAATCGAAGCTCTTATAAATAACAATAAGCTATTACTGGCTCTTCAGGCAATACGTGATCAGGCAGACGCTGGGGATTACCGAGCGCTCTTAGATAAATGTTTCAACAATGCAGCATTTATCCCAAGCGATCTCCACAAAACGATATTCAACCTTGACTCCAGACTAGTCATAACCACAAACTTCGATAAAATTTATGAAAAGCACTGCCTAACGGCTTCTACAGAAGGATTCAAGGTAATTCCTTACTACAGCTCCTCACTAGGAGATGAGATAAGATCTGACACGCGCTTGATCATAAAGGCGCATGGCACCATTGATGATATTAAACAAATGGTATTCACGAAAGCAGAGTATCACGCTGCCAAGGAGCATTATTCGTCATTTTATTCAATATTAAAAGCTCTGTTATTGACCAACACTTGCATTTTTATTGGATGTGGAATGGACGACCCTGATGTGCTTCTTCTATTAGAAGAGGTTCGAATAACAGCAAATCCACAACGCCCTCACTACGCACTATTAAAAGAGGGTTCACACTCAGGCTTTGTTAAAAGCGATCTTGCATCTGCTTACAATATAAAAGCATTAGAGTACGGGCCCGACCATAGCGATCTGATCGGTGATCTTGAAGCACTACTCGAGCTAGTTGAGAGTAAGCGCGCGATTAGTTGATCCACAGAGCTTCGGATCAGCGGTGGCGATTCTGTCAACGAGAGAGTCTACCCTGGCGCATTTTCAGGCCTCTGGATCCTTGTGACTGCAACCAGCCGAACGGAGCCAAGAAATACAAACTGAATTAGGCGTCGCGGTGGTGACAAGGTACAACCACGGTACAATACCTAGCTTTACCAAATTACTGACTGTTACGCTCAACACCATATGCTACGAGGCCTCCAGCTATGCCAACCTACGTTCACCTACGAACGATTTATCTAGGCATAGCATGTCGCCCAACAACTCATAATCCTTTGGTCCACGGTTCAAGTCCGTGTGGGCCCACCAAACAAGAAAGCCGCGCAATGCGCGGCTTTCGCGTGTCTGAATAGGCCGAAACAGTAGAGCCATTTTTTAATCGTTCAGTTGGCAAAGTTTTCGATCTTTACCTGGCCCTCGGGGAAAGTGGCGATGATTTCCAACTCGCCACCCATGGCGCGGATGTAGTTGCGTAAAGTACTGATGTACATGTCCGTTCGCCGCTCCATCTTGGAGATCGCAGCCTGGTTGACATGCAGTGTCCTGGCCAGTGTGTCCTGACTCAACGCTTGCGCCTGGCGCAACTCGTGCAACGGCATTTGTGCTCGTAGCTTCTGATGCAAGACCTCGACACGCGCTTGAGACTCTGGAGAACGACGTGCCACCAGATCAGCAAATTTTTTAGCCATTGTCATAGCCCTCTTTCTTCAATGTTTCCAAGTGCTCGTCGTAGAGACGTTCGGCCAGTGGAACGTGCTCCGTATACCAACGCTCCTGACCGGTTTTATCACCGCCAATCAGCAGAATCGCGCTGCGCCGTGGATCAAACGCATACAGCACACGGTACGGCCTGCCAGCGTGCTGCACCCTTAACTCACGAAGGTTGCCATGCCGTGAACCCTTGATATCGCTGGTATGTGGAAAACCCAAGTGTGGACCATCCTCGCCCAGCAACATCACCGTGGCCTGGACCGAGTCCTGTTCTGCGTCGTTCAGGTGATCCCACCAGGCCTCAAACTCATCCGTGTATTCGACGTCCTACTTCATACAAATATGCCACCAAAGGAATATAACCTCAAAGGAATAAATGTATGAGCTTCAGAAGTGCCTGGCCACCCTGATTCCTCTGTCAATTGTTAACGCTGGTTACTGACAGAGGATTTGCCGTTTCGCCAATTACTTCAGTGCCCTCATGACTACTCAGGAGCCAGGCATTTAGCTCGACTACTTAGAGGATGCACCGGCCCGGAAAATCGCTCGTCGCGCCAGCCTTCGTTTACTGAGGGTGTCGTAATATCGGATGACGTCCGTAAACCTTGTAGGCAAACTCCGAATCTTGCTTTTGGGCACTTTGCCACCTTGTTGCGCTTTTCTTTGACGGGATAGTCTCCGGACATCGCTGAGCATTCAGTGATCGGGCTTGGAAACCCGTCGAACCGCTACGCAATAGCGCCCAATCAATACTGCTGACGTTGTTACGACTGCAATCCTGTGTCATGGCAGCTGTGCGTGGGACGCCTTCGGGCGTGCCGGTTTCTCTGGTTCCCGGTTTTCCAACCTGCGCTCAGCTGCCACCCATTCGCTTGGAAACGAAAGTGGCGGCTCCTTGAATAACCAGGAGTAATCCCATGAGTAAAACAGACTCGCCCTCACCATCAGAACTCAAAACCATCGGTTTCACCCCCTTCCTGTATCTCTCGAATCAACCGCTGTTCCACGTTTGCCGCGACGTCCCCATCGCCGACGCCCTGTCCCAAGCCTCCGACCTGCTGTTCCTCGCCAAGTCCCTGACCGTCGATGCCTCCTACGCTCAAAACTCAGACCGCCACGCCTGGGCCGCGCATTACCTGACGACGATGAGCAAAGCGGTGATTGATGATGTGGTGAAGGTGCTGACGCGACGGTCAGCTGGAACGTAATAGGAAGCAACCCAGCCGATCAACGCGTAATCACAGCAGCATTGCCAATGAAGGAACCTGAAGGAGCGAGCTTGCTCGCGAAAAACCCAAGGACGCCGCTGCGCATCTGGCTTTACGCGTGATCGTTCACGACCTTCGCGAGCTCGCTCCTACAAGGGGGTCAACCGTTCAAGCATTTCACGCGTCAATACGACCTCATAGGTGTCCGCCGGTCGGCCCCACTGCTCCACGAGGACCATGCGGTCTACCAGCGTCTCTCCCAGTTCAGTAATAGTCTCGGATAGCGCCTCGACGATTTCCTGCGTCCGCATCCACAGGCGATCATTGACCGCTTTCATCTCGGCCGTGATGCTGCCCGACGACGCGGGATCCGTATCCGGGTAGGCGATGTTGCGCAGCAGATGCTGAAGCTCCCTGATTTTTGCGTAGTCCTGTTCCGCCCCCTGCTCGCCTTTGAGGATGCCTGTGGCTTTCGGCTTGTCGACGCGTTTTCCGGCTGAGGGCTTCGAAGGCAGCGTCTGCGCCATTGCGCCAGCCAGGAGCACCATCATCCGGGCTTCCAGATGCTCTTTCATGGCTTCTATCGATAAAATCGGGCGCACCAGCGTAATGCAGGCTCCACCCTGGTGCCGCAAATCCATGGTCACCGTCAGGGTCACCCCGCCCGTGGCAAAACCCAGGGCGCGGGCCACGACGTAGTGGCCCATTTCGTGATGGGCGATCTGCAGGGCGCGGTCCCGTACAGCGGCAGGTAGTTTTGTGACCATGTCTTTCACCTCGCACCTCGACTGCCTCAATCCTAGCCGATGCCTTACAAAAAGCCGCGCACCGGCGTAAGGCTGATCAGTCAAGGTATCAGGCAGCCTCTGTAGGAGCTCGCTCGCGATGAACTCAAGTACGACGCGTTTATTCAGCAAGTACGCATTATCGTTAACGTCCATCGCGAGCAAGCTCGCTCCTACAGCAGTCGCAGAGTCTTAATCAGGCAAAGCGTAAGCAATCACATAATCCCCACGATCAGTCGACTGACGTGCACCGCCTACCGTCAGCAGGATGTACTGCTTGCCGGTTTTCGGCGAAACGTAAGTCATCGGCCCGGACTGGCTGCCCACCGGCAAGCGCGACTTCCAGATTTCGTTGCCGTTGCCGGTGTCGAAGGCTCGCAGGTAGAAGTCCTGGGTGCCGGCGAAGAACAGCAGGCCAGACTGGGTGGCGAGCGATGCGCCGAGGGTCGGCATGCCGATCGGGATCGGCAGGTGCATGCGGATACCCAGCGGGCCGGTGTCCTGCACGGTGCCGACTGGCACTTGCCACATCAGTTTGTGGGTCTTGAGGTCGATGGCGGACATGGTGCCGAACGGTGGTTTCTGGCACGGAATGCCGACTGCCGAGAGGAACCGTTCGCGCATGGCACCGAACGGTGTGCCTTCCTGCGGTACCACGCCCATCTCGATGCCGCTGGCCCCGGCGCCGATCTTGTCGCGCGGGATCATGTAGTTGGCCAGGCCCAGGCGCATGTCGTTGACGAACATGTAGTTCGTGTTCGGATCGACCGAGACGCTGCCCCAGTTCATTCCGCCCAGCGAGCCCGGGAATTGCAGCGCACGGTCCATGCCCGGCGGGGTGTAGACGCCTTCGTGGCGCATGCCCTTGAACTGGATGCGGCACATCAACTGGTCGAACGGCGTGGCGCCCCACATGTCGGATTCGGTCAGGGTCTTGTTACCGATGGACGGCATGTCGACCGAGAACGGCTGGGTGGGCGAATAGCGTTCGCCGGGAACCTTGCCTTGCGGCACCGGGCGCTCCTCGACGCGGGCAATCGGCACGCCGGTCTCGCGGTTGAGCAGGAAGATCTCGCCCTGCTTGGTGACTTGCGCCAGAGCTGGCTGGGTGCCGCCCTTGTCGTCCGGCACGTCGTACAGCAGCGGTTGCGCCGGCAAGTCGAAGTCCCACAGATCGTGGTGGGTAGTCTGGAAGTGCCAGCGTACCTGGCCGGTTTTTACGTCGATGGCGACGATGGACGAGTTCCACTTGTCGTCGAATTCGGTACGTTGGCCGCCGAAGAAGTCCGGCGTCGCGTTGCCGGTCGGCAGGTACACCAGACCGAGCCTGGCGTCGTAGGACATGGCCGACCAGACGTTTGGCGTACCACGGGTGTAGGTCTCACCAGCAGGTGGACGTTTGGTGGTGTTCGGATTGCCCGGATCCCACGCCCATACCAGCTCACCGCTGCGCACGTCGTAGGCGCGAACCACGCCCGGCGGCTCGCCAGTGGAGTAGTTGTCGGCCACGCGGCCACCGACGATTACTACGTCCCCTGCGACCAACGGGGTCGAGGTCTGCTGGTAGTAACCGGGCTTCACTTCGCCCATGTCGGTGGTCAGGTCGACAGTACCGTGGTTGCCGAACTCTTCACAGGGCTTGCCGGTTTCGGCATTGATGGCGATCAGGCGCGCATCGCCGGTCGGCAGAAACAGACGTTTCGCACAAGCTGTTGGCTGGTTGTCCGAAGAAGCCGGGGTTTCGGAGTAGCCCAGGCCACGGCAACGCTGCCAGTTGGGCGCGGTGCCTTGCGGGTCGAACTTCCAGCGCTGGGCGCCGGTGTCGGCATCCAGGGCGAAGACTTTGCCATAGGCGGTGCAGGTGTAGACCGTGTCACCGATTTGCAGCGGGGTGTTCTGGTCTTCGGCACCGGCGCCGGTGCTTTGCGGGATGTCGCCGGTGCGGAAGGTCCAGGCGACCTGCAACTTGTCGATGTTGCCTTTGTTGATCTGGTCCAGCGCGGCAAAGCGATTGCCGGCGGTGGTGTTGCCCCAATGGGCCCAGTCTTTCTGCCCGGTGCCCGGCGCGACCGGGGTTACCGCAGGCTCAACGGCGGCCTTGACCACGTGGGTCGGGACGAACATGTAGGCCATCGTCGCAACGACGCCCACGCCCAGAATGCCGGCCAGGCCGTAAGCACCGCGCCCGCCGGTCGCGCCCGAAGCGCGAACCAGGGTCGGATAGATCAGCGCCACCACCAGGCCGATCACGGCGAAGGTCAGTACCCGCGAGACCAGCGGCCAGTATTCGAGACCGGCATCCCATACCGCCCAAATCGCCGTGAGGACCAGCGCCACAGCATACAGCCATGCGCCGAGCGGCTTGCGCCGGGCAATCATCAACCCGGACACCAGCATCGCCAGGCCCATCAGCAGGAAATACCAGCTGCCGCCGAGCGTGATCAGATAACCACCGCCACCGGCCAGGCCGAGCCCGATCAGTGCAATCAGCACACCCAGCCCCGCCAGCAGCCATTTGCTGCCGGCGGCAGCCCCAGAATTGTTCATGTCGGAAATTTTCCCCATTTGTGACAAGGCGCGAATAATGTACTAACCAGTTACTTATGGCAATTTGTCGCAGGCAGAAATGGCATGAACGGTACTGAGGCTGGATCAAATATCCGCCGCGAGCGCTGCGCCGGATGTGCCTGTAACATGCTTGGCCATTGATCCGTACCGTTGGAGACAGCCCCTTTGCCTGACATTCGCCCCCCCGTTCTCGACGAAATCGACCGCCAGTTGATTGCCGCCCTGCAGATCAACGCCCGCGAGAGTGTGGCCATGCTTGCCCGGCAACTGGGTATCGCTCGCACCACGGTCACCTCGCGCCTGACCCGGCTGGAAAAGGCCAAAGTGATTACCGGTTACGGCGTGCGTCTCGGGCAGCGGGTGGTGGATGGAGGGCTGCAGGCGTATGTCGGGATCACTGTGCAACCGCGTTCCGGCAAGGAGGTGTTGCGACGTCTGAGTGCAATGGCGCAGGTGCAGCAGTTGTGTGCGGTAAGTGGCGAATTTGATTATGTGGCGTGGTTGCGCACCGACTCGCCGGAGCAGCTGGATCAGTTGCTGGATCAGATTGGCAGTGTGGATGGGGTGGAGAAGACCACGACGTCGATCATCTTGAGCAGCAAGATTGATCGGGGGCAGCCGGTTTGAGTTTCTGCCGGTAGTTCTTCGGTGGCTGGGCTGGCCTCATCGCGGGCAAGCCCGCTCCCACAGTGGACAGTATGCATCGATATATCGTCATATTGACCAATAAAATGGCAAAACGACGACACTTTGCGTCTTATTAACGTGTTCTGTGCTCTCTAGAATGGCTGGCATCTTTTCCTATACTCAGATGCGCATTCCGCGTCGGGTCGCCAGCAAGGTCAGCCATGAACAAGAACAATCGCCATCCTGCAGACGGTAAAAAACCAGTCACCATTTTCGGCCCGGACTTTCCCTTCGCCTTCGACGACTGGATCGAGCACCCGGCGGGCCTGGGTAGCATTCCCGAGCACAATCACGGCGCCGAGGTGGCGATTGTCGGCGCCGGTATCGCAGGGCTGGTGGCCGCATACGAACTGATGAAGCTTGGCCTGAAACCGGTGGTCTATGAGGCCTCGAAGCTGGGCGGCCGCCTACGTTCCCAGGCGTTCAACGGCACCGATGGCATTGTCGCGGAGTTGGGTGGCATGCGTTTTCCGGTGTCGTCCACCGCGTTCTATCACTACGTCGACAAGCTGGGTCTCGAGACCAAACCCTTCCCCAACCCGCTGACACCTGCTTCCGGCAGCACCGTCATCGATCTGGAAGGCAAAACCCATTACGCACAGAAACTGGCGGATCTTCCTGCACTCTTTCAGGAAGTGGCTGATGCCTGGGCCGACGCCCTGGAGGCCGGTTCACAATTCTCTGATATCCAGCAAGCAATCCGCGACCGCGACGTGCCGCGCCTCAAGGAGTTGTGGAACACCCTCGTTCCGCTGTGGGACGACCGCACCTTCTACGATTTCGTCGCCACCTCCAAAGCCTTCGCGAAGTTGTCGTTCCATCACCGCGAAGTGTTCGGTCAGGTCGGCTTCGGCACAGGCGGCTGGGACTCCGATTTCCCGAACTCGATGCTAGAAATCTTCCGCGTGGTGATGACCAACTGTGACGATCACCAGCATTTGGTGGTCGGTGGCGTGGAACAAGTCCCGCAAGGCATCTGGCGCCATGTACCGGAACGCTGCGTGCATTGGCCGCAAGGCACCAGTCTCAAGTCGTTGCACAATGGCGCTCCACGCTCCGGGGTGAAGAAAATCGCCCACGCACCGGATGGCCGCTTTGCAGTCACCGACAACAACGGTGACACCCGCGAATACGCCGCAGTGCTGACCACCTGCCAAAGCTGGCTGCTGACCACCCAGATCGAATGCGACGAAACCCTGTTCTCGCAAAAGATGTGGATGGCCCTGGACCGCACCCGCTACATGCAGTCGTCGAAAACCTTCGTGATGGTCGACCGCCCGTTCTGGAAGGACAAGGACCCGGAAACCGGCCGCGACCTGATGAGCATGACCCTCACCGATCGCCTGACCCGCGGCACCTACCTGTTCGACAACGGCGACGACAAGCCGGGGGTGATCTGCCTGTCGTACTCGTGGATGAGCGACGCGCTGAAAATGCTCCCGCACCCTGTGGAAAAACGCGTGAAACTGGCGCTGGACGCACTGAAAAAGATCTACCCGAAAGTCGACATCGCCGCGCGGATCATCGGCGATCCGATTACCGTGTCCTGGGAAGCCGACCCACATTTCCTCGGCGCGTTCAAAGGCGCCCTGCCCGGCCACTACCGCTACAACCAGCGCATGTACGCGCACTTCATGCAGGACGACATGCCGCCCGAGCAGCGCGGGATCTTCATTGCCGGCGACGACGTTTCGTGGACGCCGGCCTGGGTTGAGGGCGCAGTGCAGACCTCGCTCAACGCAGTGTGGGGCATCATGAAGCACTTCGGCGGGGCAACTCACGCCGAGAATCCGGGTCCTGGAGATGTATTCAACGAGATCGGTCCGATCGCCCTGCCCGAGTAAGAGGAATCCGAAATGCGCGTAGCCCTTTACCAATGTCCGCCGCTGCCCCTGGACGTCGCCGGCAACCTGCAACGCTTGCAGCAGCTTGCGCTGGAAGCCAAAGGTGCGGACCTGTTGGTGCTGCCGGAGATGTTCCTGAGCGGCTACAACATCGGCGTCGATGCCGTCAGCGTGCTCGCGGAGGTGTACAACGGTGAGTCGGCGCAGCAGATCGCGCGCATTGCCAAGGCGGCCGGGATCGCCATCTTGTATGGCTACCCGGAGCGCACCGCCGACGGGCAGATCTACAACGCCGTGCAGTTGATCGACGCCAATGGCGAGCGCGTTTGCAACTACCGCAAGACGCACTTGTACGGCGATCTCGATCACTCGATGTTCAGCGCCGGCTTGGACGAGTTTCCTATCGTTGAACTCAACGGCTGGAAGCTCGGTTTCCTGATCTGCTACGACCTGGAATTTCCGGAAAACGCCCGACGCCTGGCCCTGGCCGGTGCCGAGCTGATCCTGGTGCCGACCGCGAACATGATTCCGTTCGATTTCGTCGCCGATGTCACCGTGCGCTCCCGCGCCTTCGAAAACCAATGCTATGTGGCTTACGCCAACTACTGCGGCCATGAAGGCGACATCCACTATTGCGGTCAAAGCAGCATCGCCGCACCGGATGGCAGCCGCATCGCTCAGGCAGGCCTTGATGAAGCATTGATTGTCGGTGAGCTGGATCGGCAGTTGATGCTCGACTCCCGTGCCGCCAATCGTTACCTCCTCGATCGCCGCCCCGAGCTTTACGGCGACTTGAGCAAGCGCTGAGCCACTCTAATCCGCTAGCATTGGCACTTCACTGTTCTGGAAGTGCCCATGCCCGCGCTGACCCCCCTTCGCCCCCACACTGAAACCCTGGCCAACGGCCTGCGGGTGACGCTGCGTCATGCCCCGAACCTGAAGCGCTGCGCAGCAGCATTGCGCGTCGCTGCGGGCAGCCATGATGTGCCACTGGCGTGGCCTGGCCTTGCGCATTTTCTTGAGCACCTGCTGTTCCTGGGGACTGAGCGTTTTCCCGCAGGGCAAGGGTTGATGGCTTACGTCCAGCGTCATGGCGGGCAAGTGAATGCGCGCACCAGCGAACGCACCACGGACTACTTTTTCGAACTGCCGCCCCAAGCGTTTGCCGGTGGGCTGGAGCGCCTGTCAGACATGCTCGCCCATCCGCGTATGAATCCGGACGATCAGATGCGGGAACGGGAAGTGTTGCAGGCGGAATTTGTCGCCTGGTCGCAGGATGCCGCAGCGCAGCAACAGTCTGCTTTGTTCAGCGGACTCGACCAGGCTCATCCATTGCGGGGTTTTCATGCCGGCAATCGTGACAGCCTGCCGCTGCAGCAACCTGAGTTTCAGCAGGCATTGCAGGACGTTTATCAGCGGTTTTACCAGACCGGGCAAATGACCTTGAGCCTGGTCGGGCCACAGAGCTTCGATGAGTTGAAGGCGATGGCTGAAGCCTTTGGTAGCGTCATTGCCAAAGGCGAAACAATCACTCAACAGTCCCCGGCGCCACTGATGGATACCTCGGCCAACAGTTATCAACAGGCTGGCGAGCGGCGCCTGGATCTGCTGTTTGCCCTTGAAGCCCTGCCCGAATTTTCTGCCGAAGCGCTGGCGTTCCTGTGCCACTGGCTGAACATGGCAAAACCCGGCGGCTTGCTGGCAGATCTGCGCGAACACGGGCTGGCCGATCAACTGAAGGCCCAGCCGCTGTACCAGTTCGCCGGTCAGGCCTTGCTGCATATCGAATTCACCTTGCCCGCCGCGTCCCCGGCAACAGGCATCCGCGAACGCCTGATGGACTGGCTAGGCTTCTTTGCCGAACAAGACTGGCGCCCATTGCGCGAAGAGTACCCCACCCTGCTTCAGCGCCAGCAGCAAGTCAGCAGCGCGTTGCAACTGGCCCGGCTGGACAGCGAACAACGTGAAGTCGGGTTATCCGAACAGGGTGTTACAGCTCTCCAGCGGATCCTCAAGCAGATTGGCGCTGTGGATAACTTCAGCGGCCCATGGCAATTGCCGACTCCCAACCCTTTCTTGCGCTGCGAAGCACCGGCACCCAACGCCGGCTTGATTCGCGGCCAGACCAGCGCCCACCGCGGCCTGCGCACCTTTGCCCAGGACCGTTCGCGCAGCCGCCGTGAACGTTCGCCGATGCAATTCAGCCAGGCACTTCCGGACAACACTGTTGAAGGTGCGATTTATTTGCGCTGGCGTCTGGACTCGACTCCCGGCAGCCAGCTTCAATCACGGCTGGAAAACCACCTGCAACCGTTGCGCGAAGATGCGCGTCAGGCCGGTGTGGATTTTGCCTTCAGCGCGTCGGGCAACGAATGGCTGCTGCAACTGAACGGGCTTCAAGAGCCAATGCCCAGCGTCCTGGAGCATGCGCTGAAAGTACTGACACAGCCAGATGCCGCTGTCCCACAGGCCGAATCGACGAGCGCGGCGCTCATACCGATTCGGCAACTGCTCAAGGTATTGCCCGATCTCTGCATTGAGCACACCGCAAACTCGGATGACCTGCAACAGCTCTGGTCGAGTGCACGATGGGATGGGCTGGCCATCGGCTTATCGGCTCAGACTCAAGCGGCCATGGGCCTGGCCTTGAGCCGCGTACCCGGCACGCCGGACAATCAACTGACGCCACCCTCTTCGATCCATTCACAACGTCTGTGGAGTCATATCGATACCGCCTCCAGCGAGCACGCGCTGCTGCTGTTTTGTCCGACAGCCACCCAGGCGATAGCCGACGAAGCCGCGTGGCGATTGCTCGCTCACCTGTTCCAGACGCCGTTCTACCAGCGCCTGCGGGTGGAGTTGCAACTGGGTTATGCAGTGTTCAGCGCCCTGCGGCAGATTCACGGGCAAACCGGGCTGCTGTTCGGTGTGCAATCGCCAGGCGTTGCGCCGATGGAGTTGCTGCAACACATCGAGCAATTCCTGAATCGATTGCCGGACCTGACCCAGGCGCTCGACGACAGCACCTTGAGCGCTCAACGCCAGGCGCTGGCGGATCAATTTTCCAGCGCCGCACTGACCACCGCTCAAGCGAGCGAATTGCTCTGGCAGGGCAAGCTGGCCGGCCGCCCGTCGGAATATCTGACGCAATTACGCCAGGCCATTGTGCAAGTTGACCGGGCCGCTCTTCTGGCTGCAATTCGACGCCTGAATCAGGCCGAGGGCGGCTGGCACTGCCTGGCCAGCGCGACCAGCCCGGGTGATCCATGGCAAGCGGCAAAATGATCATTACCGGGGCTGCAAGGAGCTTTCTCAAAGTTTCACGGGCAATTTCTTTGAAATTTTGAGTAACATAGCAACCTAACTATCTGGAACATCTCTGAACTGAGGTGGACTAAACCTATAGATAGCGCTGCCCCACCTACCTGAAGGAGTTCGATTTATGGCCTGGACCAAACCTGCTTACACCGACCTGCGTATCGGCTTTGAAGTCACCATGTACTTCGCAAGCCGCTAATCTCAGCTTTGGCAGAGATGCAGCACAACGCCTCGGTTATCCGAGGCGTTTTATTTTCAGCGTTGAAATGATGGAGCACCCATGTTTGTCCAGATTCTAGGTTCCGCCGCCGGCGGCGGTTTCCCCCAGTGGAACTGCAACTGCGTGAACTGCGCAGGCTTTCGCGACGGCAGCCTGCGGGCCCAGGCGCGGACGCAATCGTCCATCGCGATTTCCGATGACGGCGTGAACTGGGTGCTGTGCAACACCTCCCCGGACATCCGCGCCCAACTCCAGGGCTTCGCCCCGATGCAGCCGGGCCGGGCCCTGCGCGATACCGGGATCGGCGCGATCATCCTGATGGACAGCCAGATCGACCACACCACCGGCCTGCTCATGCTGCGTGAGGGGTGCCCGCACCAGGTCTGGTGCACCGACATGGTCCACGAAGACCTGAGCAGCGGTTTTCCACTGTTCACCATGCTGACGCACTGGAACGGCGGGCTGAACTGGAACCGCATCGAACTCGATCAAAGCTTCACCGTCCCCGTCTGCCCGAACCTGCGCTTCACCCCGCTGCCTCTGCGCAGCGCCGCGCCACCGTACTCGCCGCACCGCTTCGACCCGCATCCGGGCGACAACATCGGCCTGATCGTCGAAGACCGGGGCACCGGCGGCAAGCTGTTCTATGCGCCGGGGCTGGGCAAGGTCGATGCACCGCTGCTGGAGATCATGGCCGGCAGCGATTGCCTGTTGGTCGACGGCACCTTGTGGGATGACGATGAAATGCAGCGGCGTGGCGTCGGCACCCGCACCGGCCGGGAGATGGGCCATCTGGCGCAAAACGGCCCCGGCGGCATGCTCGAAGTGCTCGAGCAACTGCCGGAACAGCGCAAGGTGCTTATCCACATCAACAACACCAACCCGATTCTCGATGAGGATTCGCCGCAGCGCGCGGAGCTGGAGCGGCGCCAGGTTGAAGTGGCGTATGACGGCATGAGTATTGTGCTGTAGCGGATACCCCCTTCGCGAGCAGGCTCGCTCCCACAGTTGACCGCGTAACTCTGTGGGAGCGAGCCTGCTCGCGAAGGCGTCCACCCAGACACCCAGGATTCCACCGGTTGCACCCGGAGAAAAGCAATGACCGACACCCCGCTGTCCCCCGCCGAATTCGAAGCGGCCCTGCGCGCCAAGGGCGCCTATTACCACATCCATCACCCCTATCACGTGGCGATGTACCAAGGCCGGGCGAGCCGTGAACAGATTCAGGGCTGGGTCGCCAACCGTTTCTACTACCAGGTGAACATCCCCCTGAAGGACGCGGCCATTCTGGCCAATTGCCCGGACCGCGAGATTCGCCGCGAGTGGATTCAGCGCCTGCTCGACCACGACGGTGCGCCCGGTGAAGACGGCGGCATCGAAGCCTGGCTGCACCTGGGCCAGGCCGTGGGCCTCGACCCGGACCAGTTGCGCTCCCAGGAGCTGGTGCTGCCTGGCGTGCGCTTCGCCGTGGACGCCTACGTCAACTTCGCGCGCCGCGCCCGTTGGCAGGAGGCCGCCAGCAGCTCGCTGACCGAACTGTTCGCCCCGCAGATCCACCAGTCGCGCCTGGACAGTTGGCCACAGCATTACCCGTGGATCGATCCGGCCGGCTACGAATATTTCCGCACGCGCCTGGGCCAGGCACGGCGGGATGTCGAGCACGGTCTGGCGATCACCCTGCAGCACTACACGACCCGCGAAGGCCAGGAGCGCATGCTGGACATTCTCCAGTTCAAACTGGACATTCTTTGGAGCATGCTCGATGCCATGAGCATGGCCTACGAACTGAAACGCCCGCCGTATCACAGCGTGACCGGGGAACGGGTCTGGCACAAAGGAATCACCGTATGAGTTTCGATCGCAGCAAGACCCCGACCTGGCGCCCCGGCTACCGCTTCCAGTACGAGCCGGCGCAACAAGGCCACGTGCTGCTGTACCCGGAAGGCATGATCAAGCTCAACGCAAGTGCCGCGCTGATCGGTGGCTTGATTGACGGACAACGGGATGTCGCGGCGATCATCGCCGAACTCGACCAGCAGTTCCCTGGCGTGCCCGAACTGGGTGACGACATCGAGCAATTCATGGAGGTGGCCCGTGCGCAGCACTGGATCGAACTTGCCTGAGGCATCGGTGCAGGTGCCGCCCACACCGGAAGTCGGCCTGCCGCTGTGGCTGCTGGCCGAGCTGACCTATCGTTGTCCGCTGCAATGCCCCTATTGTTCCAATCCGCTGGACTTCGCCGAGCAAGGCCAGGAGCTGAGCACCGCACAATGGATCAAGGTGTTCCGCGAAGCGCGGGAAATGGGCGCGGCGCAACTGGGCTTTTCCGGTGGCGAACCGCTGGTGCGCCAGGACCTCGCCGAACTGATTGCCGAAGCCCGCCAGCTGGGTTTCTACACCAACCTGATCACCTCCGGCATCGGCCTGACCGAGCAGAAAATCAGCGACTTCAAGCAGGCCGGTCTCGATCACATCCAGATCAGTTTCCAGGCCAGCGACGAGCAGGTGAACAACCTGCTGGCCGGATCGAAAAAGGCCTTTGCGCAGAAACTGGCAATGGCCCGGGCGGTGAAGGCCCACGGTTATCCGATGGTGCTGAACTTTGTCACCCATCGGCACAACATCGACCAGATCGACCGCATCATCGAGCTGTGCCTTGCCCTGGAAGCGGACTTTGTCGAGCTCGCCACCTGCCAGTTCTACGGCTGGGCGCAGCTCAATCGCGTCGGGCTGTTGCCGACCCAGGCACAGCTGGTGCGCGCCGAGCGCATCACCAATGAATACCGCGCCAGACTGCAAGCCGAAGGGCATCCGTGCAAGCTGATTTTCGTCACCCCGGACTATTACGAAGAACGCCCGAAAGCCTGCATGAATGGCTGGGGCAGTATTTTTCTGACGGTCACGCCCGACGGCACCGCCCTGCCCTGTCACGGGGCCCGACAGCTGCCGGTGCAGTTTCCCAACGTGCGTGACCACAGCATGCAACACATCTGGTACGACTCGTTCGGCTTCAACCGCTTCCGCGGTTATGCCTGGATGCCCGAACCGTGCCGCTCCTGTGACGAGAAAGAACAAGACTTCGGCGGCTGCCGCTGCCAGGCGTTCATGCTCACCGGCGATGCCAGCAACGCCGACCCGGTGTGCAGCAAGTCGCCCCAACACGGCGTGATCCTCAAGGCTCGCGAAGAAGCCGAACACGCGACCCAGACCATCGACCAACTGGCCTTTCGCAATGAACGAAATTCACGCCTCATCGCCAAAAGCTGAACCTCTCAGCGCTGCCAAAGCCGTCGCGGCCGGTATCGACTTTGCCGAATTGCAGGTCGGTCGACAGGGCCTGTTCTGGAACGAGTACCGCCCCGAAGACGCGGCGTGCCGGATCTGGCATTGGCATGACGGCACAGCGAAATGCCTGACGCCATCGGGCTTCAGCGTGCGCAGTCGTGTGTACGAATATGGCGGTGGAGCGTTTTGTCTGACGGACGACGGTATCGTTTTCGTCAACGAGGCCGACCAGCAGTTGTATCGGCAAACACTGCAAGGCGAAGCGCCCGAAAGGCTGACGTCTGGCGTGTGCCGTTACGGCGATCTGCAATTTGCGCAAGGGCAGGTGCTGGCGGTCGAAGAGCGACGCGATCAACACCGGCTGGTGGCAATCGATCTGCACGATGGCGCACGTCACCTGCTGGCCGAAGGTGCTGACTTCTACGCCGCGCCGACGTTGAGCCCGAATGCCCGGCGTCTGGCCTGGATCGAATGGAACCGCCCGGATCAGCCGTGGACTGCGACCCGCTTGATGGTTGCCGAGCGCCACGCCAATGGCGGGTTTGCCGAGGCGCGTTGCGTGGCGGGCGACGGCGCCCAAGAATCTGTGCAACAACCACGGTTTGATGCCGGCGGTCGCCTGTATTGCCTGACGGACCGCGCGGGTTACTGGCAGCCATGGAGGGAGTCCGAAAAAGGCCTGAGCCCATTGCCAAGTACCGCCGCCGATCATGGCCCCGCGCCCTGGCAACTCGGCGGCTGCACCTGGTTGCCGCTGCGCGAAGAAAGCTATCTGGCCAGCTGGACCGAAGGTGGGTTTGGTCGATTGGGCATAGGCGGCGACTCCAGCGCCGACTTCACCGGCGACTACAGCCGCTTTCGCCATCTCGCCGTGGATGAGCAGTTCATCTATTGCATCGCGGCGTCCCCCATCAGTTCAACCGCTGTCATCGCCATCGACCGCCGGAACCGGCAAGTGAATGTATTGGCCGGCGGCATCGCACCACTTCCTCCCGAACAGATCAGCCGCCCGCAAACCTTGCGCTACCCAAGTGGCTCAGGCGAAGCGCACGGCTTCTTCTACCCGGCGATGACCGGCGAGGCGAAACCGCCACTGGTGGTGTTCATCCATGGCGGCCCGACGTCGGCGTGCTACCCGATGCTCGATCCGCGCATCCAGTACTGGGCCCAGCGGGGCTTCGCCGTGGCTGACCTCAACTATCGCGGCAGTAGCGGTTACGGCCGAGCCTATCGCCAGGCGCTGCACTTGAGTTGGGGCGATGTGGATGTGCAGGACGCCTGCGCCGTGGTCGGTTACCTCAACCAACACGGCCTGATCGACGCCGACAAGTCTTTCATCCGCGGCGGCAGCGCCGGTGGCTACACCACCCTTTGCGCCTTGGCCTTTCACAACGTGTTCCGCGCCGGCGCCAGTCTGTATGGGGTCAGCGATCCGGTGGCGCTGGGGCGCGCGACCCACAAATTCGAAAGTGACTACCTGGACTGGCTGATCGGCGATCCGCAGCTGGATGCCGAACGCTACGCGGCCCGCACACCGCTGCTGCATGCGAGCAACATCCGCGTGCCAATGATCTTCTTTCAGGGAGAACTGGATGCCGTGGTCGTCCCGCAACAGACCCGCGACATGGTCACGGCGCTGCAGGACAACGGCGTCCTGGTCGAAGCGCATTACTACGCGGACGAACGCCATGGCTTTCGCAAGGCCGGGAACCAGGCCCATGCGCTGGAACAGGAGTGGCTGTTTTATCGAAGGGTGATGGAGTTGACGAACTGACATTGGCGCCACATACAGGAGTTGTGGCGCGCCCTTCGCGAGCAGGCTCACTTCATTGAATTTCGCAGACAAAAAAACGCCCCACGCCAAAAGAGTCAGGCGTGAGGCGTGCGTTTTACCGCGAGACGGTTCTGGAAATTGATTGGGTGCGCCTGATCAGACGGCAATCCCTTTGCGGCACTGCAATTGCGCAGTGCGCACGCGAGAGAAGGCGCGCGCCAGGCGCAGGAGCATTTCATCGATGTTGGCGTTGCTGACATTCAACGCCGGGGTAAAGCGCAGGCAGTCGGGTTGCGGGGCATTGAGCAGCAAGCCTTCGTATAGCGCGGCCTTGACCACCGCTCCGGCGCAATCGTCCGACAGCGTCAGCCCCCAAAGCAGCCCCTGTCCGCGCAACTCGCCATGACCATAACGGTGGGCCAGACGCCCCAAACCTTCACGCAGATATTGACCGGTTTGCGTGACGTGCTTGAGAAAAGCCTTGTCCTGCACCGTAGCGAGTACCGAAAGCCCCGCGGCGGTCATCAATGCATTACCGTGATGAGTACCCGTCACTTCGCCAATGTCGAAACAGCAAGCCTTGCCCCGCGCCAGCAACGCGGCCAAGGGCACGCCGCCGCCCAACCCTTTGCCGAGCACGACGATATCCGCCGTTACGCCGCAGGACTGCTCAGCGAGCAAGGTGCCGCAACGGCCGATGCCGGTTTGCACCTCGTCGAATATCAGCAGAATGCCAAGTTCACGGCACAGGCGTTCGACACCCTTGAGGTAATGCGCGCTGGCCGGGATCACGCCGGCTTCGCTCTGGATCGGCTCGAGCATGATCGCTACGGTCCGCTCATCCACGGCTGCATGCAATGCTGGAAGGTCATTGAACGGGACATGGCTGAAACCCGGCAGTTGCGGCTCGAATCGGTTGATCAATGTCGAACTGTCCGACGCCGAAATCGTCGCCAGGCTCCGGCCATGGCAACCATTGTTGGCCACAATGATTCGCGAAGCACCGCCGCGATGCAGTTGGCCCCATTTACGCGCCAGTTTGATCGCCGCCTCACAGGCCTCGCTACCGGTATTGAGCAGATAAGCCTGATCACTGCCGGTGCTGGCACACAGATGTTCGGCGAGGCTGAGCATGCCGCGGTTATGCAGGCCGAAGCCCGGATTGATCAGCGATTGAGCCTGGGCAGTGATTGCGTTGACCAGTACCGAAGGGCTGTGGCCAAGGCTGTTGGCCCCGCCACCTTGGGAAAAATCCAGATACGCACGGTCATCGCTGTCCCACAACCATGAACCCTGACCACGCACAAACACCTGTTTCGGCCGCTCGACACTGGGCATCAAGTACTCGCTGGAAAGGTTATCGCCTTGGGATGGCAGGGAGGCGTCCAGGACCAGATCATCAAGACTGGGAGGACTGCGACGCAGACTGAACAGATTCATCTGAAAAAACCTCTTTTGAGGTTTTTTGCCTTACCTATGTAAACACCATCGAAGCAAACGGTATTCATCGTGTTCTGTGGCCCTGTAAGCCCCGTAAATGCGGTTAGACTAGGCTCAGACGAGGTGTTCAGCCATTTCGATTTCTCAGCATTTTCAATAAGTAATACTTATGGATTTCAAACAACTGCGTTATTTCGTCGCGGTCTATGAAGAAGGCCACGTAGGCCGGGCCGCCGAGCGCCTGTCGATCTCCCAGCCGGCACTGTCCCAGCAAATCCGCCAGCTGGAACAAAACCTCGATGTGAGCCTGTTCGAGCGCAGCAGCAAACGCCTGTTGCCGACGCTCGCGGCCCACACGCTATACAACCACGCCCTGCCTTTGCTCGATGGCCTGCAACGGGCGCGGGAAGCGCTCGGTAACTTCAAGGGTCAGGCGCTGCGCACCTTGGCCATCGGTGTATTGCAGACCGTGCACACCAGCCTCGTTCCGCAGATGCTCGAACGAGTGCGCAAGGCGCAGCCGCATCTGGTGGTGCAGATCTATGAACTCACCGGCCTGGAGATCGAGCGGCGGCTGCTCAACGGTTCCCTGGACATCGGCATCAGCTACCTGCCGCCCCGCCAACCGGGTTTGCATGGCGTAATGCTGTACGAAGATGAACTGACCCTGGTCATCCCGGCAGAGCATCCGCTGCGTGAATTCAAGAAAGTGTCCATGAGTCAGGCCGCCGAACTGCCGATGTTGCTGCTGGGTGAGGAGTTTCAGATAAGGCAGATCTGGCAGGCACAACTGGCAAGCCTCGGACGTCGCCCTCAGGTGCAAGCCGAACTGAACAACATGGCCGGCATCCTCGACAGCCTGCCGCACACGCGCCTGGCGACGGTACTGCCCGGGCGCTCGCAAAAGACCCATGGCAACCACGAACTGCTGTGGAAACCCCTGAGCGAACCGCGAGTGCCACTGAAAGTCGGTTTGGTGTGTCGGGATGTGCAGCGGCAGCAGACCTCGCTGGCATTGCTGAGGACATTGCTGGAAGAGGTGATAAATGGCCCGGATGTGCGCATGAACAGCGCGCAGGCCCTGGATGGGCTGAGCTAGAAACTTTTCTCTGGGCAAAAGAAAACCCCGCCGAAGCGGGGCTTTGCAGACTGTTTCCCTGACATCCATTTCACTCCGCCATCCTGGCAGAATCCTACGTGTCCCTGTTGTTGCTTTGCGCTTCCTGCGCTACGTCCATGTGAAGTAGATTAGCTGTGGATCCAATTTGCTTCTATGGGAGAACAGCAGCACGTCATGTAAGAGAATGCTTACATAACGTTACTTCATCAGAATTGTCCTGCATCCAGCAGGAACAACGATTCGCTACCGGCCTTCACCGACGCGCTCAACGAATGAATGCGCGGCAACAGGCGGGCAAAATAGAACCGCGCGGTGCCCAGTTTGCTGGCGTAGAAATCGTCTTGCGCCTCCTTGCCGAGAGCTGCCTTGGCCATCAGGGCCCACATGTAGGCGTAGGCCACGTAACCGAACACCTGCAGATACTCGACCGACGCCGCGCCGATTTCGTTCGGGTTGGTTTTGGCCCGATCCAGCAACCAGGCGGTCAGTTCATCGAGAGTGGTCACAGCGTCGTTCAGCGGCTTGGTAAATTCGACGAGGTCTGCGCTGGCGGTCGCCGTGAAGTGGCGAATCTCGTCGGCGAACAGGTTGTAGAACGCCCCGCCGCTGCCAACGATCTTGCGCCCGACCAGGTCCAGTGCCTGGATGCCGTTGGTGCCTTCGTAGATCTGGGTGATGCGCACGTCGCGCACCAGTTGCTCCTGGCCCCATTCACGGATGTAACCGTGGCCGCCGAAGATCTGTTGGCCGTGTACCGTGGTTTCCAGGCCGAGGTCGGTCAGGAACGCCTTGGCTACCGGGGTCAGCAACGCCACCAGGTCTTCCGCACGCTTGCGGGTGGCGGCATCTTCGCTGAACTTGGCGGTGTCCAGTTGCATCGCCACGTAGGTGGAGAACGCACGACCACCTTCGTTCGAGGCTTTCATGGTCAGTAGCATGCGACGCACGTCCGGGTGGACGATGATCGGGTCAGCCACTTTGTCCTTGTTCTGTGCGCCGGTTGGTGCACGACTTTGCAGGCGATCACGCGCGTATTCCACGGCGTTCTGGTACGAGCGCTCGCCAGTGGCCAGGCCCTGGATACCCACGCCCAGTCGCTCGTAGTTCATCATGGTGAACATCGCGGCCAGGCCTTTGTTCGGCTCGCCAACCAGGTAACCCACGGCCTCATCGAAGTTCATCACGCAGGTGGCGGACGCCTGGATGCCCATCTTGTGTTCGATTGAACCGCAGTTCGCCGGGTTGCGCGCGCCCAGGCTGCCATCGGCATTGACCATGAACTTGGGCACCAGGAACAGCGAAATGCCTTTCGGACCCGCCGGTGCATCCGGCAGTTTGGCCAGCACCAGGTGGATAATGTTTTCGGTCAGGTCGTGCTCGCCACCGGTGATGAAGATCTTGGTGCCGCTGACTTTGTAGGAACCGTCGGCCTGAGGTTCGGCCTTGGTGCGAATGATCCCCAGGTCTGTACCGGCGTGTGGCTCGGTCAGGCACATGGATCCGGCCCAGATGCCGGCATACATGTTCGGCAGGTACGCGGCTTTCAGCTCTTCGCTGGCGTGGGCGTTGATCGACAGGCACGCGCCGGCGGTCAGCATCGGGTACAGACCGAACGACAGGCTGGCGGAGTTGACCATTTCTTCGACCTGGGCCGAAACGGCCTTGGGCATGCCCATGCCGCCGTAGGCCGGATCGCCACCGACGCCGACCCAGCCGCCTTCGGCGTAGGTCTGATAGGCCTGCGGGAAACCTGCCGGCGTGGTGACGGCACCGTCCGCCCAATGGCAACCTTCTTCGTCAGCGGCACGGCTCAGCGGTGCGATGCTTTTGCTGGTGACTTTGCCGGCTTCTTCCAGGATGGCTTCGACCGTTTCTGCATCGACGGTCTCGGCCAGTGCAGGCAGCTCGGCCCAGAGTTTGGCGACCTCGAAAACTTCATTGAGGACGAAGCGCATATCGCGCAGGGGCGCTTTGTAGTCAGCCATGGCAAACCTCGCAAGATCTATACAGGTGATTCACAGGAATGGTGCTTTGGATGTGTCCGAGTGTAACTCATCAACTTTTGCGACACATAGGGTCAGCACATGACCGATTTGTTATTTTTAGTCATCGGATTTTGCAGTGTAGGAGCGAGCTTGCTCGCGAAAAACCCGAAGACGCCGCGGGCATCTGGTTTTACGCGTTTTCGTTGGCGACCATCGCGAGCAGAGCTCGCTCCTACAGGGGGGATGTCAGAGCGCAAACAGCTCCGCTGGCAGTTGCATCAGGCAATCGCTACCCGCTTCGATGGCCGCCCGATGAGCGGCTGTGCGTGGCAACAGACGCTTGAAGTAAAACTCGCTGGTCGCCAGTTTGCCCCGGCAGAAGTCGCCGTCGCCGCTGCCAGCATCGAGCTGCGCCTGAGCCACCAGCGCCATGCGCAACCACAGGTAGCCGAGGATGATGTAACCGCTGTACATCAGGTAATCCACCGACGCGGCACCGACTTCGTCAGGGTTTTTCATCGCCGCCATGCCGACCCTGGTCGTCAACTCGCCCCACTGCTGGTTCAGTTGATCAAGCTGCGCCACATACCCGGCCAGTTGTGGATGCCCGGCATTCGCCACACAGAACTTATGGACGATTTTGGTGAAGCCGCGCAGCAGCTTGCCCTGGCTGCCGAGTACCTTGCGCCCGAGCAAGTCCAACGCCTGAATGCCGTTGGTACCCTCATAGATCGGCGCGATCCGGCAGTCGCGGACCAACTGCTCCATACCCCATTCGCGAATGAAGCCGTGGCCGCCAAACACCTGCATACCGTGGTTGGTCACCTCCAGCCCGGTGTCGGTCATGAACGCTTTGCAGATCGGCGTAAGGAACGCCAGCAGGTCTTCGGCATCCTGACGCGCCGTTTCATCCGGACTCAGGTGTGCAACATCGAGCAACTGCGCCGTGAAGTAGGTCAGCGCGCGATTGCCTTCGTTGAAGGCTTTCATCGTCAGCAACATCCGGCGCACATCAGGGTGCACGATGATCGGGTCGGCAGCTTTTTCCGGCGCTTTCGGGCCGGTCAGCGAGCGCATCTGCAATCGCTCGTTGGCGTACTTGATCGCACCCTGGAAGCTCGCCTCACCCAGACACAGCCCTTGCATGCCGGTGCCCAGCCGCGCGTGGTTCATCATGGTGAACATACAGTTCAGGCCCTTGTTCGCCTCACCGATCAGGAAACCCTTGGCCTCGTCGAAATTCAGCACGCAGGTGGCCGAGGCCTTGATGCCCATCTTGTGCTCGATCGAGCCGCAGGACACAGCGTTGCGCTCACCCGCTTCACCCGTCGAGTCGGGCAGGAACTTGGGTACGATGAACAGCGAAATGCCCTTGGTCCCGGCCGGTGCATCCGGCAACTTGGCCAAGACCAGATGAATGATGTTGTCGCTCATGTCGTGCTCACCGGCAGAGATGAAAATCTTGCTGCCGGAGATCGCGTAACTGCCATCGGCCGCAGGCACGGCTCGAGTCTTGATGATGCCCAGGTCGGTGCCGCAATGGGCTTCGGTCAGGCACATGGTGCCAGTCCATTGGCCAGCGGTGAGCTTCTTCAAATAGGTCTGCTTCTGCTCCTCGGTGCCATGGGCGTGGATTGCCGACATCGCACCGTGGGTCAGGCCGGGGTACATGCCCCATGAGGTGTTGCTGGAAGCCACCATTTCGCTGATGACCAACCCCAGCGAGCTGGGCAAACCCTGGCCGCCGTACGCTGGATCGGCTGCCAGGCCATGCCAGCCACCTTCCACATACTGTGCGAAAGCCTGTTTGAAGCCTGCAGGCGTGGTGACTACACCATTGTCGAAATGACAGCCTTCTTCATCGCCGCTGCGGTTGAGCGGCGACAGCACGTTTTCGCAGAACTTCGCGCCTTCTTCGAGGATCGCATTGACCATGTCCGGGCTGGCATCGGTGGCCCCCAGCGCAACGTAGTTACCGTGAAAGTCGAAGACGTGGTCGATCAGAAAGCGCATGTCGCGCAAAGGTGCTTTGTACTCGGGCATGGTCATTCTCCGTCGGCAGATTTCCTCAACCTACTGCCGCCGACCACGCCTCACAATCACAGTCCAGACGCTGAATGCGTCATCATCACTCAACAGTAGCCGCGTCCATGCGCACCGCGCCACGGCGGTTCTGCCCGAACGCCATCACGCAGTTACGCCCGGCGCCCTTGGCACTGTAGAGCGCCTGGTCAGCGGACTTGAGCACCTCTTCCGGGGTGCGTTGATCGATCCGTTCGGCAACACCGATACTGACCGTGACCGTTACGCTCGATGCGCCGGAACCGGCACGCCGCTGGCGCCCCTGACTATCGTCTTGCGGACGATTTTCCTGATTACGCAGTTGGATGTTGTAAGTGGCGATGGACTCGCGGATGACTTCCAGGTGCGGCATGCACTCTTCGAGGGTCTTGCCTGCAAACACCAGGGCGAATTCCTCGCCGCCATAGCGATACGCCTTACCGCCACCGCCGATTTTCGCCAGCTTGCTGGCCACCAGCCGCAGCACCTGATCGCCGACGTCGTGGCCGTGGGTGTCGTTGAATTTCTTGAAGTGGTCGACGTCGCTCATCGCCAACACGTAGTTGCGCCCCAACCGTTGCATGCGTTCGTTCAGCGCTCGGCGGCCCGGCAGCCCGGTCAGTTCGTCGCGGAAGGCCATTTGATAGGCTTCGTGGGCAACGGCGGCGGCGATCATCAGCATCACCTGACTGCACATGATGTTCAGCGTGAACGGCAGGATGAAGGTTTTCGGCAACATCCAGAACAACCCGAGCAACCCCACCCATTGCGCGGCATGCAGCGGTCGCGGGCTACGCCAGTATTGCCAGGCCAGCAGCACAAACGCAGCAATGAACACCGGATAGGACAACTGGATCAGGCTCATCCAGGCGCCATGCAAGGCGGGCCAGCGAATCTCCGACAGCCAGATCAGCAACGCGTGCGGATAGCTTTGCTCAAGCCCCAGCGCCACGCAGCCGACCGCCAGCAATACGGCGAAACGCGCCACCATGTCCTGGAACAGATGGGTGCGCTCCTGCCATACCGCGAAGACACCAAACAGCAGCGGCAGCAGCAGGCAACACAAATGAAAGACCACGGCGGCATCGTCGCGCACCTTGCCGTTGTCGCGGTAATAGTCGGTCTGGGTGTCGAGCAGGAAGTAGGCGATGTACACCGTGACCATCAGAAACAGTTCACGCTGACGTCGGTATACCGCGCAATAGGCGCCACCGAGCAACAACACCAGGGTGGGCAGCACGTTGAACAGCGAGGTGAAGAAGACGTTCAGTTCCTTGATGTATGCAGCCGCAAGCCCCGCCAGCAACAGCAGTAATGACGGCAGGAAGTGACTGAAACGCACAGCGGAAGAACGCGGCAAGGGTAAAGCTCCGACCGGTCAAATCAATTGATGGCAATGTGCCAACCACTGTAACGGCAGAACCCCCGATTTGCTGAGTGAAATACTGTGGTATTTGTAAAAAGGCGTCACTGGCGTCCATCGGCCACCAGTGACGCAAGGGCAATACCTTGTTATAGGTCGTTATTGAACGGTTGCAGCGGCCCTTCCAGACGTGTGCGACCTTCGGCACCGACCGCTTTGAGCTGGAATTCGGCGTCCTGCGCCTGCCGGGTAGTGATCTTCGGACTGGCCGGTTTTTGCCCGACCGAGTTTTCATCCCCTTTTTCGCCCTGGGGCAGTACCAGCGACGGATGGTCAAACGGCGCCCGTTCCCACGCAACCCGAGGATCGGTCAGGCCGACTTCCATGAATTTGACCAATGCATCCACTTCATCCGGGGTCAGGTTCAGCCGGGTAATGTCCGGATCGAGGTTTGAGCCGTTGTGTTGATTGACCGTCGGGTGCTCGAAGCCACTGGTGTTGCTGGCATCCTCGCCACGCCGGTCGCCGCCGCGGTTGTAGAACTCCATGACCTGTTGCAGTGTTGCGCGACTGCCGTTGTGGAAATACGGCCCGGTCAACGCGATGTTGCGCAAGGTCGGCGTCTTGAAGGCGCCATCGACCGCGTCGCGGAAACCGACGTTGGGCTTGAGCGTCGCATCACAAGGGATGGCCGGGCTCAAGGGCACTTCGAAGGTGCACACGTCAACTTCCAGCGGGTCAGGGATCTGGCCGCCCTGGAGCACGGTGTTGTACTGGCGGGTGAAGGACAACGGATTGCCCCAGGCATCCGAGCCACCGACCGCGAGGTCTTCCGACGTTGGACGCACCCCGGTGTTGTAGAAACCGCTGTCATACAGTGTGGTCAGGTTGTCGGCCATGAGCATGCGCTCGATACGTTCCCGAGGATGGAACAGCAACCGGCTGCCGGCGTTGGTCAACTCCGCGCCACCATGGCAATTGACGCACTTGCCCTTGCCCAGGAACAGGTTCATGCCCTGGACCTGCTGGTTGTTCATGGCTGTGTGGTCGCCCTGCAGATAGGCATCCAGCGGTGCCTGGTCAGAGATCAGCGTGGACTCATACATTTGAATCGCCAGCCCGAAGAACAGCGGGAAATTCGCCTCCATCTGGGTGTACGGCGCACCGCCCAGCGAGACCTGTTGCGTGGCATTCCACAGACGCGGCTGGAACGCGTTCTTGATCAGTTCGCGATAGGTCGGCCGGTGTCCGCCGGACACTGGCCCCAGTACCGAATCGGTAGACGAAATCCGCTGTTGCTTGAGCATCAGGGTGTCGAGCATGCGTCGGCCAATGTCGGCGAAAGTTCGACCGCCGCAAGACATTTCCACGGGGCTGCCGGGAGGCCCTACCGCTTGCGAAGCGGCGGAAGCATCCTTGAGCGCCAGCCTGACTCTGGTTGCCACGCCACTGCCATCGCTGGTCACGAAAATCCCGGCGTCAGGGTCGCGATTACCGAAAGGAGAGAAGCCGTTGAAGATGTTATTGGCCCGGCCATCCCAGAAGTTACGCACGTTGAACGCGGCGTTGATCACCGTTGGCGCGTTGCGTCCGGTGCTGCGGCGAACATTGATGCCACCCACCTGGAAGATGCCGTCCGGCTGCTGGATGCACTTGTCGAAGCGCGACTGATGGGGCTTGACGAAGTTGGCGTCGAACACGCCTTGCGAGCCGATCACATCGTCGGTCGAGTAGAGAATCGCCGAATTGCGATCCAACGGATCAGCCAGCACATGGGTCGGGAAATCGCCTTTCTTCAACAGGTAGTTCGGACCACCCTTGCCACCGGATCTGGTGGTGTAGGTCGGTACATCGCCCGGGATGTCGGAAGCGGTGAACGGTTTGTTGAAAATCGACGAGACGTTCGCATTGGTGTTCGCCTGTCCCGGGTTGATCTGGTTGGTGGTGCGGTGATCGACACCCGCGTGGAAGTGGCAGGACGCACAAGCGGTGGAACCGTCACTGCCGATCTCCATGTCCCAGAACAGTGCCTTGCCCAGGAGCACTGCCGCCGAGCGATTGAGCACGTAGTCGGTCATCAGGTCGACTTTGCGTCCTCCTTCGGTTCCCGAAGGGTCGGGTGGTGTCAGGCCGCGTAGAGACTGCAGGCTGGGCACATCCGGCACGGTCGGAACGACCCCGACGGGGTCTGCGGCCCAAACGTTCATGCCAGGCAGGCCGGTGGCGAAAAGAGTCATCGCCATCGCACTGGCCAGGCGGGTGGTTCGCAACGTGTTCAAATACTCAAACATGACAGCGTTCCCGATTCAGTATGGAGTAATCAACTCCGTGATTTCCCTGTTGCGAGATGAACTCATCGCCATTATTCTTGCTGCCCTCTCGAGTAGCCGCATCAACTTAAAGTTGCATGGGCAATACGAGACCTGACTGGCAAAGCACTCTCGCTGACCAGGCTTTTAAAAGAATGATATTTCGCGCCACTGGGTAGCGTTTGATACAACTCTAGACGTAACAAAACATTTCAACAAAAAAAATTCAATATTATTTTATTCAAGCCAATTCAAGAAACCTTACTAATAACGACAACTGCGTACTATTCCTCAGTTCTGGTTAAACTTCACCCCACTATTGGGTGTCATTCCCCAAACAGCTCGCACCGGACGATCACCAACGGCCTCTAAAGCCAGTATTTAAAGGACATCACGTCACAAGGCTGCGTTATCTTGAGGCTGGCAGAGTAATTGCTAATCCAAACACCCCGGTGTAAGCGGCACTTGAAAAAGAACCTGCAAATCCACACCGCCAGTCAATAGAAACACCCATCAGACATATAAACCCCATTTGTGCGCAAGTTGTACTGCGTCAGCTATTGCCTTTTTAATTTATACCCACAACTCAGTGTTACTTCCCCGCCACCCTCCTCAACACCCTCTCTTGCACACATAAGACTTTAGTCGTATTTAAAAGACAACACTTCTCAACCACTACTATTGGAGATACCCACTAAAACCTTTTACAACACTCCAAACTTGGGTGTATACCCCCACCCACTTTGGCGCCAATCACATAACTATAACTTCGTGTATATATCACCAACCTCAGCGCAGCCCGCATTTTTGCTGGCTGACAAGCATTTTGTGCCAATCAGGCACGACTACTGCTATGTGCCCATCAGGCTCATGGAAATGTCTCTCGCGTTTGCGTCTGTAACCGGCCAACGCAACGCAGGTGAAAACATCCGAACGGCAAGTGTCGACTGTACACAGGCACTTATCCGGCCGGATCGAGCCCCTATTCGACCCTCACGGCTTTGCGTTTTTCTTGCGCAGGACTCAGCGCATCAGCAGATCCGCGATCTCGATCGGCCGGCAATTTGGTCCTGCAAGATTCTGGAGTGAGCCATGAGCTTATCTTTGTACGAAAAAACGCTCGCCATACCGCTGCTGCCTCACAAGCGATTCAACGGCATCTTCAGTCGCCATGCTCTGCTCGCCGGTGCCGTCGCTGTCGCACTGGCCATTGGTGGGGGTGGAGATGCATTTGCCAAAAACGGCGCTGGCGGTGGCGGCGGTGGTGGCGGTGGTGGCGGGACTGCCAAGCCACCAGGATTGCCTTCGCCGTTCACGACACCCACACTGCCCGACCCGATTTTTACAGACCCGAATGCGATTCATGGGTTTGACGTTACCGGTTTTATCCAGGACATGACCCTGGACACCACCAATGCGAATTGCCCCAATACCAGCGACCCGAGCCGCTTTGGGGGGACCGTCCAGTTGAACGGCGTCACGATTGTTGTCCCTTGCAACACCGTAATGCAGATGCCGGCCAACACCCTGACCTGGGCCGACTTCGTCAGAGGTGGAACCCTGGCGCTCGGAAAATCACTGGCGGCCTACCCCTCGTTCGAGATCCATGTGGTAGGCAATACCGTCTCCAACAAGCCAATTGCGGGGCTGATCTTTGTCTCCCAGCAATCCGTCAACGCCGGTAGCGGTGTCATCACCCGGATCGACTACACCAACGGCAACATCGAAGTTGACAGTGGCAACCCGACGCAACCCACGATCATTCAGATCAACGATCCGAATGGCCGTTTTGGCCGCGCCCAAAGCCCCGACCCACGCTTCTCCGTCGATGATGCCAACCCGACCATCCATGCCGCCACCGGCTACCCGATGTGCGTGCCACGTACGATTACCGGAGACGATGCACTCTGCCCGCAAAAAAACCGGCCAAAAGTGGTCACCCCGACCACGACCAACAACTGCCGCAATTTCAGCCAGGCCGGCGTCGCGCTTCCGGCCAGTGGAGAGCTCTCGGGTCCAGCGGTGGGGCAGCTCTATTGCAGCCAGTACGTCATGAAGAGATTCAGCGATGCTACACGCACGGCGACGGACCCCGACCCGACACAACAGGCACCCTTCGAAGTCGGCGACTTCATCAGCTGGTCCGGTACTCTGTTCAAGTCAGCCACAACGGGCCTCCCGGACTTCGTCTCTGCACACACGATCGAGGCGAATGTCGGGATCTACACTCAGCCTGGTTCGCAGCCCAGCTACATGTCTATCGGGGAGTTTGGCATCGGTACGGCCGACCCGGCCGCAACGGCCATCAACGGAGTAGCACAGGAGACCCAGGACCGGATTTTCCTTGAAGCCTCGACCACCGACATCAAGACCCCGGTCGACATTTATATGGTAGATGTCAATCCAGCGACGGGCGTACAAACCAATCGCTGGATCACCCCCTATGAGATGACGGGTGAATGCAACCCTGGGGTGGGCCTTGCGGCCAGTTGCCTCGGAGCCTCGGGTGGTATCACGACCCAGAACACGGGTGCTCAGCCACAACGCGCCAGATTGCGTGCGACCAAAGCGCCCACTGGGCTGCTTAGCCAGCCGACACGTACCTTGCGCGTCGTTGCCCGGTCACTTTGCGTTCCACAGCAAAGCTTGTCCCAGGCCGGCGTGGACGGTTGCATCCAGAATGCGGGCAGGTTGACCGTCGCCAATGGACTGACTGCCGGACAGTATGTGGCGCCGGTGTTCGAGTTCATCTTTCCGGAAGGCGTCAAGCCTGGCGATCCGGTGGTGCCGAACGACTTCTGGCACCTGCCGTTCTTACGTAACGGAGAGGGCGTGAGCACTCCAACGGGCGTAGGCCCGCTGGCCCCGACGCCATGGTGATCAAGGCCTGAGCACCGTACAAAAAAAACCGCCGCTCCCGGAGGAAGCGGCGGTTTTTTTGAATCAAGGCTTAGTAGCCCAGGTCGAAGTTCTCTTCTTTCATGTCCATCAGGTTGTTGGCGCCCGACAGCATGGTTGCAACGTGAGTGCGGGTACGCGGCAGGATGCGCTGGAAGTAGAAGCGCGCAGTCTGCAGCTTGGCGGTGTAGAACGCCTCTTCGGTAGTGCCGGCAGCCAGTTTCTCGGCAGCCAGACGCGCCATGTCAGCCCAGAAGTAGGCCAGGCAGGCGTAACCGGAGTACATCAGGTAGTCCACGGAGGCCGCGCCGACTTCTTCGCGATCTTTCATGGCGGCCATACCGACCTTCATGGTCAGCTCGCCCCATTCCTTGTTCAGTGCAGCCAGCGGAGCGACGAACTCTTGAACCGCTTCGTTGCCTTCGTTGGTCTGGCAGAATTTGTGGACGATCTTGGTGAAGCCTTTCAGGGCCTCGCCCTGGGTCATCAGCACTTTACGGCCCAGCAGGTCGAGTGCCTGGATGCCGGTGGTGCCTTCGTACAGCATCGAGATGCGGCTGTCGCGAACGTTCTGCTCCATGCCCCACTCGGCGATGAAGCCGTGACCGCCATAGATCTGCACGCCGTGGTTGGCCGCCTCAAAACCGACTTCGGTCATGAATGCCTTGGCGATTGGCGTCATGAAAGCCAGCAGTGCGTCGGCCTTCTTCTTCTCTTCTTCATCCACACCGTACTTGACGATGTCGACTTGCTTGGCGGTGAAGTAAACCATCGCACGGTTGCCTTCGGCGAATGCCTTCATGGTCAACAGCATGCGGCGTACGTCAGGGTGAACGATGATCGGGTCAGCCGCTTTGTCCGGCGCTTTCGGGCCCGTCAGCGAGCGCATTTGCAGACGGTCGCGAGCGTATTTCAGGCCGCCCTGGAAGCCGACTTCGGCGTGGGCCAGACCTTGCAGCGCGGTACCCAGGCGTGCGGTGTTCATGAAGGTGAACATGCAGTTCAGGCCTTTGTTCGCAGGGCCGATCAGGAAACCGGTAGCGCCGTCGAAGTTCATCACGCAGGTGGCGTTGCCGTGGATGCCCATCTTGTGTTCCAGGGAACCGCAAGACACGGCGTTGCGCGTGCCAACCGAACCATCAGCGTTCGGCAGGAACTTCGGCACGATGAACAGGGAGATGCCTTTGGTGCCAGCCGGTGCATCCGGCAGGCGGGCCAGTACGATGTGGACGATGTTGTCGGCCATGTCGTGTTCACCGGCCGAGATGAAGATCTTGGTGCCGGAAACCTTGTAGGAACCGTCGGCCTGCGGCTCGGCCTTGGTGCGCAGCATGCCCAGGTCGGTGCCGCAGTGCGGCTCGGTCAGGCACATGGTGCCGGTCCACTCGCCGGAAACCAGCTTGGTCAGGTAAGCCTCTTGCTGCTCAGGGGTGCCGTGCTCGGAGATGGTGTTCATCGCACCGTGCGACAGGCCTGGGTACATGCCCCACGACCAGTTGGACTCGCCAACCATTTCGCTGATGGCCAGACCCAGAGACTCCGGCAGGCCTTGGCCACCATGCTCTACGTCGTGGGCCAGGCTTGGCCAGCCGCCTTCAACGAATTGCTTGTAGGCTTCCTTGAAGCCCGTCGGAGTCTTAACGCCGGACTCGCTCCAGGTGCAGCCTTCGAGGTCGCCCACGCGGTTCAGCGGAGCCAGTACCTGCTCACAAAACTTGGCGCCCTCTTCGAGAATGGCGTCAACCATGTCCGGAGTTGCGTCCGCACAAGCCGGCAGGCTCTGATAGTGCGCTTCGTAGCCGAGCAGTTCGTCACGTACGAAGCGAATATCACGCAAGGGGGCCTTGTAGTCAGGCATAGCGATAAACCTCTGCTGATGTAACCGGGAATGAACGACCGCATTGATTTGTTGTTGCGATCAAACAGTTGTTTGAAACATACGTTTACGCCTAAATCTTGTCAAGCGCCGATCTTTTGCCGTTCGTCATCGCAGATTTGGACACACAGGCACACCACAACGCCGCCGCGCTTTCGAAGCAGCCCGCCACACAGGAAAGATTAGTTGAGCAAGAAAGACTTACGCAGAAAAACGCCGCGAACAGGCGCGGCGCTGGGAGGTGCGGATTCTGTAAAAAATCAAGCGAAGGTATCGATCAAGGTTCCAAGCACTTCATCGGCTGCCTTGGCGACTTTCACGCCCAGTTCTGCCTGAATCTTGCCCTGGGACATTTCGACCATGTTGCTGGCCAGGTCCGATTGCTGGCTGCGATCGACTGAACGCAGGCGATCAACCTGAGCCTCGGAAGACTGGCTGGTGACTGATCGTTCAATGGTGGTGTTGGCGATCTGCCCGGCGGCTTGATCGACACGGTTCTGCCCTGCCTGAAGGGTGCTCAGACCGGCATAAAAAGCGCTGCTTCCTGAGATTTCCATGGGAGAACTCGTCCTTGCAAAGGATCAACAGCAGTCATTGAAGCAGAGTGGCCGGCAAAACACCCGACAAAAACACTAATGGCATAGTGCCTTGTCATAGGCAAAGCCCGCATCGCAAAAACCTCAGTCCAACAGGTCCAGTTGCAAGTGCTCGGCCACCGCTTCGGCCGTGACGGCCTTGAGTTTTGGCACACGCCCCAGGCACGGCGCTGGCAGGCGCTCGGCGAGAGTCGCAAGGTTTTCTTCAAGACGCGAGGTCTTCGGGTCGATGATGTTGGCCACCCACCCGGCCAGTTGCAGGCCGTCCCGGGCAATCGCTTCGGCCGTCAGCAAGGCATGGCTGATGCAACCCAGACGCACGCCGACGACGAGAATGACCGGAAGCTTCAGAGCAATGGCCAGGTCCGACAGATTGTCCTGATCGGCCAGCGGCACGCGCCAGCCGCCAGCGCCCTCGATCAACGTGAAATCGGCCTGCATGGCCAGAATCTGCCGCATCGGCGCCAGCAACGACTGCACCGTCAGGGCTACGCCTGCCTCTCGCGCCGCCAGGTGCGGAGCGATGGCCGGTTCAAAGGCCACCGGATTGACCTGGGCATAGGTCAGCGGCAGCGAACACTCCGCCAGCAAGGCCAGCGCATCGGCATTGCGCAAGCCTTTGGGTGTCACATCGCAACCGGAAGCGACCGGCTTGCCCGCCGCCGTGCTCAAGCCTGCCGAACGTGCCGCATGCAGCAACCCCGCAGCGACCGTGGTCTTACCGACATCGGTATCCGTGCCGGTGATGAAATAGGCTGCACTCATAAGGGTTTCTCCAATACGGCGTACACCACTTGATAAGTCGCCGGCAGGCCTCGGGCCTGACGAAACTGCTCGTAAGCCTCAATCAGCCCCAGAATCCGCGCCCGACCGGTCAAGCCACCCGGTCGACCGGGATTGAGGTTGTGCGCGCCCAGTGCCTTGAGTTCATGGGTCAGGCTGCGCACATCCGGATAATGCAGCACATGCGCAACGTTCTGCAGACTGACCGTCCTCAAGCCGCTGGCCGCACACAACTGCTGATAAATACCAAACTCCCGGAAACGGTTGACGTGCACCATGCCATCGACCTGCCGCCAGCTGTCGCGCAACTCAAACAACGTCCCTGCACACAGACTAGCAAACGCGAACAAACCACCCGGCTTGAGCACCCGAAAGGCTTCACTGAGCACCGATTCGAAGTCCGCGCACCACTGCACCGCCAGGCTGGAGAAGATCAGGTCGCAAGTCGAATCCTGCAGTGGCAAACACTCGGCATCGCCGGCCACGAAGTGCGCGGCACCTCCCAATGGCCGGGCATGGTTGAGCATGCCTTCGGCGATATCCAGCGCCACACCGTGACCGCCCGGAAAGTGCTCATCCAGGGCACGACTGAAATGCCCGGTGCCACAGCCAAGATCCAGCCAGCGCTGCGGTACGAAATCCGGCGGCAAGCGCCTGAGCAATTGGCTGCCCACATCACGCTGCAACTCGGCCACGCTGTCGTAGCTCGCCGCTGCGCGGGAGAAGGAAGCGGCGACCTGGCGCTTGTCAGGCAAGGCGCCGGGCGGGTTGGGAAGGGATAAGTCAGTCATCGCCGCTCTCATGCAAAAAGGCCTGGATCGCCCCCGCCACACCGTGGGGATCTTCCAGGAGAAACGCGTGGCTGGCCTGTTCAATCAGACCGATTTCAACATCCGGCAGCAATGCCAACAACTCGCCAGCCACTTCTGCTGGTACCAGCCCGTCATGGCCAGCGAACAGATGCAGTTGCGGACCGCGAAACGCTTGCAGTGCCTGCCGGGTATCCAGTTGCGCGAGCACTTGCAGACCACTGAGCAGCACCGGCGCGGCGGTGTTCGGTGCGCCACCGAGCAACAACCGCGACAAACCGCGCGGGTCTTCGGCGCCTTGGGCGCAGAGCAGAGAAAAACGTTTCAACGTCGCGCGCGGATCGGCTTCACATCCCGCCAGAAATGCCTCGAAGGTTTCCTGGGGCATGGCGCTTGACCAATGTTCATGAGCGACAAAACAAGCGTTGCTGGCCAGGGTGAACACACCACAGCAGCGATCTGCGCGCCGGGCCGCCAACTCACAGGCGAGCATGCCACCCAAGGACCAACCGCCAAGCCAGGCGTCTTGCGCCAGTGTCGAATCAAGCTCATCGAGCCACTCTTGAAGATCGCTCGACTCCAGTTCCGGCAACGGCTCGATCTCGACATGCAGGTGCTCATCCAGGCCGCGCAAAGCCGCCGCCAAAGGCTCCAGCGGTGAAACGCCAAGGCCCCAGCCGGGCAGCAGAATCAAACGATCACGCATGGCTGGGCTCCGGTCCAAGTTGCTGAAAACAATCGGCCAGCCCATTTAACAATAGCTGTACCTGGGCCTCGCTGTGGGCAGCCGTCAGCGTGACCCGCAGTCGGGCGCTGCCGGCGGGTACGGTCGGCGGACGAATCGCAGTCACCATCAACCCGCGTTCACGCAGCATTTGCGAAAGGCGCATCGCGCGCCCCGCGTCACCGATCATGATCGGCTGGATCGGCGTGAAGCTGTCCATGAGTTCCAGGCCAATCTGTTCGGCACCGGCGCGGAACTGGCGGATCAGCGTCTGCAAATGCTCGCGACGCCAGTGTTCGCTGCGCAGCAGCTCCAGGCTCTTCAAGGTGGCGCAGGCCAGCGCAGGTGGCTGGCTGGTGGTGTAGATGTAGGGACGGGCGAACTGGACAAGACTCTCGATCAGCTCTTCGCTACCGGCCACAAAGGCACCCGCCGTACCGAACGCTTTGCCGAGGGTGCCGACCAGCACTGGAACGTCATCCTGGCTCAAACCGAAATGTTCGACGATGCCGCCACCGTTGGCACCCAGCGGTCCAAAACCATGGGCATCGTCGACCATCAACCAGGCGCCTTTGGCCTTGGCCTCTCGGGCAAGCGCCGGCAAGTCGGCGATATCACCGTCCATGCTGAACACGCCGTCGGTGACCACCAGCGTATTGCCGGTGGCTTTTTCCAGGCGCTTGGCCAGGCTCACCGGGTCGTTGTGCAGGTAACGATTGAATCGCGCGCCGGACAACAAGCCCGCGTCAAGCAGCGACGCATGATTGAGCCGGTCTTCGAGCACCGTATCACCCTGCCCCACCAGCGCCGTGACCGCGCCGAGGTTGGCCATGTAACCGGTGGTGAACAGCAACGCGCGCGGGCGACCGGTCAGGTCGGCCAACGCTTCTTCCAGGGCATGATGCGGGGTGCTATGGCCGATGACCAAATGTGACGCCCCGCCGCCCACACCCCACTTCGAAGCGCCTGCGCGCCAGGCTTCGATCACTTGCGGATGATTGGCCAGGCCCAGGTAGTCGTTGTTGCAGAACGCCAGCAATGGCTGGCCATCGACCACCACTTGCGGCCCCTGCGGGCTTTCGAGCAGCGGGCGCTGGCGGTAGAGGTTTTCGGCACGACGGGCAGCAAGGCGTGCGGCGAGATCGAAAGACATGCAGGCCTCGCGGATCAGAATTCAGAAGCGATCGGAGTACCTTGTGGGAGCGAGCCTGCTCGCGAAGAAGGTTTCACATTCAACATGAATGTCGACTGCTAGATCGCTTTCGCGAGCAGGCTCGCTCCCACAGTGTTTTGCATTCCGACCAGATCAATGGTGGCGATTAAACAGCCGCGTTATAAAACTGCTCGCTGCTCTTCTGCTCCACCAGCGCCTGCTCGATAGCCGCCTGATGCACTTCGTCGGCGTGCTCTTCGCGGGCTTCCGGCAGGATGCCCAGGCGCGAGAACAGTTGCATGTCCTTGTCGGCCTGCGGGTTGGCGGTGGTCAGCAGTTTTTCGCCGTAGAAAATCGAGTTGGCACCGGCAAAGAACGCCAGCGCCTGCATTTGTTCGTTCATGGCTTCGCGGCCGGCGGACAGGCGCACGTGGGATTGCGGCATCAGGATGCGGGCAACCGCGAGCATGCGGATGAAGTCGAACGGGTCGACGTCGTCGGCATTTTCCAGCGGCGTACCGGCGACTTTCACCAGCATGTTGATCGGCACCGACTCCGGATGCTCCGGCAGGTTGGCCAGCTGGATCAGCAGGTTGGCGCGATCGTCCAGCGACTCGCCCATGCCCAGGATGCCGCCGGAGCAGATCTTCATCCCCGAGTCACGCACATACGCAAGGGTTTGCAGGCGCTCGCTGTAGGTGCGGGTAGTGATGATGCTGCCGTAGAACTCAGGCGACGTATCGAGGTTGTGGTTGTAGTAGTCGAGGCCGGCCTTGGCCAGCGCTTCGGTCTGCTCCTGATCCAGGCGACCGAGGGTCATGCAGGTTTCCAGGCCCAGAGCTTTCACGCCTTCGACCATTTTCAGCACATAAGGCATGTCCTTGGCCGACGGGTGCTTCCACGCCGCGCCCATGCAGAAACGGGTCGAACCGATGGCCTTGGCGCGAGCGGCCTCTTCGAGAACCTTCTGCACTTCCATCAGTTTTTCTTTTTCCAGGCCGGTGTTGTAGTGACCGGACTGCGGACAATATTTGCAATCTTCCGGGCAGGCACCGGTCTTGATCGACAACAGGGTCGAGACCTGGACACGGTTGGCGTCGAAATGCGCGCGGTGCACCGTCTGCGCCTGGAACAACAGGTCGTTGAATGGCTGAACGAAGAGTGCTTTGACTTCGGCCAAAGACCAGTCATGACGCAGGGTTGCAGTGGTGCTGGCGCTCATGGGCGTTACCTTTGTTTTATGCTGGGCGAGCGCCCGCGGGATGGAATACCCACAGGCGCGACACGGATGTTCGGCATATTTAAGGAAGAGCGATGCGCTGTCAACCACGATACAAAGGACCGGTTTACATCTGGTTAAAAAACAACCAACAGTGTTTGCTCTGCGATGAAATCGCCGATGGCCCCCTCCCTGTCTGCACGGCCTGCGAAACCGAGCTGCCCTGGCTCGGCGATCATTGCCTGACCTGCGCCCTGCCGCTCCCGGCTGCGGGCCTGACCTGCGGCCATTGCTTGCAGCAGCCACCGGCCTTCGAACAAGTGATTGCTCCCTGGACCTACAGCTTCCCGGTAGACAGCCTGATCACCCGCTTCAAGCACAACGCAAAGTGGCCGTTTGGTCACCTGCTCGCCGAACTTCTCGCTCAATGCCTGCAACATCGCTTCGAAGACGATCTGCAGCGGCCCCATGTACTTATCCCGGTACCGCTGGCCAGCCGGCGCCTGCGTCAGCGCGGGTTCAATCAGGCGGCGATGCTGGCTCAGTGGTTGAGTGCCAGACTCGAAATCCCTTGCGACGAACGGTTGCTGCTGCGAACCCAGGACACCGACGCCCAGCAGGCCTTGAATGCCGAAGCCCGCCGAAAGAACCTGCGCAATGCTTTCGCCCTGGCACCCGGCGCCATCGTCAAAGGCCAGCACCTGGCCCTGATCGACGACGTACTGACCACCGGTGCCACGGCCCAGGCCCTGGCTCGGCTGCTGATGGACGCCGGTGCGGCGCGGGTCGACGTCTATTGTCTGGCCCGCACACCCAAGCCCGGCGAGACACCCTGACTTGACTCGCGCAGCCCAAGCGGCCAACGTCCCCACCATTGTCACCAGCCAAAGCGACTCGCCATGTCTTTGCCCACCTTGTTGTCCCAGCACATTGTCCGCCGTCCGCAGCGTATCGCCCTGCTGCAGCACATCGCCGAACAAGGCTCGATCACCCGCGCCGCAAAGAGCGCGGGCCTGAGCTACAAGGCTGCCTGGGATGCGATCGATGAACTGAACAACCTGGCGCAGAAACCGCTGGTGGAGCGGATTGTCGGTGGCAAGGGCGGCGGTGGCGCCCGCCTGTCCAACGAAGGCGAACGCGTGTTGCGCCTGTACCAGAAGCTGCAAGCCTTACAGGCTCAAGTGCTGGAAGCCGCTGAAGACGCGAGCGACCTCGACCTGCTCGGGCGCTTGATGCTGCGCACCAGCGCGCGCAATCAGTTGCACGGCAAGGTGGTGGCGATCGAACCTCAGGGACGCAACGACCTGATTCGCCTCGAAGTCGCCGAAGGCGTGATCGTCGACGCGCAAATCACCCACGACAGCACCGAGCGCCTGGAACTGCAAATCGGCACTGAAGTCGTGGCGTTGATCAAGGCCGGCTGGCTCGATGTGCTGGGAATCGATTCCGCTGAAACCCTTGGAAACAATTGCCTGAAAGGCACCATCGAAAAGATTCTCGACGCCGACGATGGCCCCAGCGAAGTGCGCATCACCCTGCCCAACGGCCTGACACTGTGCGCTCTGGACGAACCGGGGCATCTGCAGGCATTGGGGCTGACGTGCGGCAAGCCGGTGCGCGTGGAGTTTTCGCCGTCCAGGGTGCTGTTGGGCACACCGCTGTAAACAGAACTGCAACAAAAGGTTCATTACTCATCATTATGGTGTCTGCAAAACCGCAGGGAGCCTGAAATGAGCCTATTAGAAGAAAACCAGTCCACCGACCTCGAAACCATGGTCGGCCTCAGTCGTCGCGGCTTCATCAGCGCAGGTGCCTTATGCGGCGCCGCGATGTTCCTCGGCGGCAACCTGCTGGGCCGCAGTGTGATGGCTGCCAACGTCAGCGCCGCTAACAGCCAGTTGCTGGGCTTCGACAGCATTCCCGCCGCCACCAGCGACGCCATCACCCTGCCGCCGGGCTACAAGTCCTCGGTGCTGATCAGCTGGGGCCAGCCTCTGCACAAGGACGGCCCGGCGTTCGACCCGAGCGGCAACGGCAGCGCCGAACATCAGGAAGCCCAGTTCGGTGACAACAACGACGGCATGAGCCTGTTCGAATTCCCGGGCGAAAAAGACCGGGCGCTGATGGCGATCAACAACGAATACACCAACTACCGCTACCTCTACGCCCACGGCGGCATGCCGCAATCGGCGGAAGAAGTGCGCAAGGCACTGGCCTGCGAAGGCGTGTCGGTGATCGAAGTGCAGCGCAAGAACGGCCAATGGCAATTCGTCCAGGGCTCGCGCTACAACCGCCGCATTCACGGCAACGCCCCGATCAGCATGAGTGGCCCGGCCGCCGGCCATGCCCTGTTGAAAACCAGTGCCGATCCCCACGGCAAGAACGTTCTCGGCACTTTCCAGAATTGCGCCAATGGCAAGACGCCTTGGGGCACTTATCTGACCTGTGAAGAGAACTTCACCGACTGTTTCGGCAGCAGCAACGCGGAGCAGAAATTCGACCCGGCGCAAAAACGCTACGGTGCGGTGGTGACCAGCAAAGAGATCAACTGGCACCCGCACGACGAGCGCTTCGACCTGGCCAAGAACCCCAACGAACTCAACCGTCACGGCTGGGTGGTAGAGATCGATCCATTCGATCCTGAATCGACACCGGTCAAACGCACGGCCCTGGGGCGCTTCAAGCACGAAAACGCCGCCCTGGCCGAAACCGCCGACGGTCATGCCGTGGTGTACATGGGCGACGATGAGCGCGGTGAGTTCATCTACAAATTCGTCAGCCGCGACAGGATCGACCACAAGAACCCCAAGGCCAACCGCGACATTCTCGATCACGGCACCTTGTACGTGGCGCGTTTCGATGCGGGGGACGGTAACGCCGATCACCCGAAAGGCCAGGGTGAGTGGATCGAACTGACCCACGGCAAGAACGGTATCGACGCCAGCAGCGGCTTTGCCGATCAGGCCGAAGTGCTGATTCACGCCCGTCTCGCCGCCAGTGTGGTGAAAGCCACGCGCATGGACCGCCCGGAATGGATCGTGGTCAGCCCCAAGGATGGTCAGGTCTACTGCACACTGACCAACAACGCCAAGCGTGGCGAAGACGGGCAACCGGTGGGCGGACCGAACCCGCGCGAGAAGAACGTCTACGGCCAGATCCTGCGCTGGCGCACCGAGCGCGACGATCACGCCTCGCACACCTTTGCCTGGGACCTGTTTGTGGTGGCCGGCAACCCGGGCGCGCATGCCGGTACGCCAAAGGCCGGCTCGTCGAACATCACGCCGCAGAACATGTTCAACAGCCCGGACGGCCTGGGCTTCGACAAAGCCGGACGCTTGTGGATCCTGACGGACGGTGATGTGAGCAACGCCGGTGACTTTGCCGGAATGGGCAATAACCAGATGCTCTGCGCGGATCCGGCGACCGGCGAGATTCGCCGCTTCATGGTCGGCCCGGTGGGCTGCGAGGTGACCGGGATCAGCTTCTCGCCGGACCAGAAAACCCTGTTTGTCGGGATCCAGCACCCGGGCGAAAACGGCGGCTCGACCTTCCCCGAGCATCTGCCCAACGGCAAGCCGCGCTCATCGGTGATGGCGATTACCCGGGAAGACGGCGGGATCGTCGGCGCCTGACAGGTCCCTATCGCGAGCAGGCTCGCTCCCACAGGATTGGCGCTGATTTGATACCCGCGCAGGATCTTGTGGGAGCGAGCCTGCTCGCGAAGGCGCCAGCCCGGGCAACACATCTCGCAACCCTGCCCCTAAAGAGCCCCCGTCTGCGCTACCATGCCTGGCCGGACGCAGCAGCCTGCTGCGCGCAGGAGTCAGCATGGCCCACCCGTTTGAAACCCTTACGCCAGACCTCGTGCTCGATGCCGTCGAAAGCATCGGCTTTCTCAGCGACGCACGCATCCTGGCACTCAACAGCTACGAGAACCGCGTCTATCAAGTCGGTATCGAAGACGCCGAGCCGCTGATCGCCAAGTTCTACCGGCCGCAACGCTGGAGCAACGAAGCGATTCTGGAAGAACACCAGTTCACCGCCGAACTCGCCGACTGCGAGGTGCCGGTCGTGGCGCCGTTGATCCACAACGGCGAAACCCTGCACGAGCACAACGGTTTCCGTTTCACCCTGTTCCCCCGCCGTGGCGGTCGTGCGCCGGAGCCTGGCAACCTCGATCAACTGTATCGCCTTGGCCAGTTGCTCGGGCGCTTGCATGCGGTCGGCTCGACCAGGCCGTTCGAGCACCGTGAAGCGCTGGCGGTGAAAAATTTCGGCCATGACTCACTCAATACCTTGCTCGACGGCAACTTCATCCCCCGCAGCCTGCTGCCGGCCTACGAGTCAGTGGCCCGCGATCTGCTCAAGCGTGTGGAAGATGCCTACAGCAACACGCCGCACCAGAACATCCGCATGCACGGTGACTGCCACCCCGGCAACATGATGTGCCGCGACGAGATGTTCCATATCGTCGACCTCGACGACTGCCGCATGGGCCCGGCGGTGCAGGACATCTGGATGATGCTCGCCGGTGACCGCCAGGATTGCCTGAGCCAGTTGTCGGAGCTGATGGATGGCTACAACGAATTCCACGACTTCGACCCGCGGGAGTTGGCGCTGATCGAACCGCTGCGCGCCTTGCGCCTGATGCATTACAGCGCCTGGCTCGCCCGCCGCTGGGACGATCCTGCATTTCCCCGCAGTTTTCCGTGGTTCGGCACCGAGCGTTATTGGGGTGATCAGGTGTTGGCCTTGCGCGAGCAGTTGGCCGCGCTCAATGAAGAACCGCTGAAACTCTTCTAACCCCACCCGAAACCCTGTGGGAGCGAGCCTGCTCGCGAAAGCGGTTTATCAGACACTGTTGTGCTGAATCTGAAATCACCTTCGCGAGCAGGCTCGCTCCCACAGGTTGTTCGTGTTCACAAATGTCCTACCTATTCAGTCAGGACATCGGTAGACAAATCTCCTTACAATCCCCCTCTTTGTTAGCTGCCTAAGCAAGGATTCTGCATGCAAGCCGCCAACCCGCGTCGCGGGTACATTCTAGGCCTGAGTGCCTACATCATCTGGGGGCTTTTCCCCCTCTATTTCAAAGCCATCGCCAGCGTGCCCGCCGTGGAAATCATCATCCACCGGGTGCTGTGGTCGGCGCTGTTCGGTGCCTTGCTGCTGGTGGTCTGGAAGCATCCCGGCTGGTGGCGCGAGCTGCGGGAAAACCCGCGACGGCTGGCGATCCTGGCCCTGAGCGGTGCGCTGATCGCAGCCAACTGGCTGACCTACGTCTGGTCGGTGAACAACGGCCGCATGCTGGAAGCCAGCCTCGGTTACTACATCAACCCATTGGTGAACGTGCTGCTGGGCATGCTGATCCTCGGCGAACGGCTGCGGCGCATGCAATGGATTGCCGTCGGTCTGGCGGCTGTGGGGGTGGCGCAACAGGTCTGGCAAGTCGGCAGCCTGCCGTGGGTGTCGCTGGTGCTGGCCCTGACCTTCGGTTTCTATGGGCTGATTCGCAAGCAGGCACCGGTCAAGGCACTGCCGGGACTGGTGGTGGAAACCTGGATGCTGGTGCCGATTGCCCTCGGCTGGTTGCTGTTCAACCCGACGGCCAGCAGCGCCCAGGCCGAATTCTGGACCACGTCCCAAGCCTGGTGGCTGGTGGCCGCCGGCCCGATCACGCTGGTGCCGCTGGTCTGCTTCAACGCTGCTGCACGGCATTTGCCCTACACGACACTGGGCTTTCTTCAGTACCTGGCACCGACACTGGTGCTGATGCAAGCGATCCTGCTGTTTGGCGAGCACCTGTCGTCCAGCACCCTGGTAGCGTTCATGTTTATCTGGGCCGGTCTGGCGGTTTACAGCGTTGATGCGTGGCTCAGTTTGCGCCACCGCAGCTGATCAAAAAACATACAAACTTCTACAGGCCACGTCTCCCGTGGCCTGCGCTGATCCTTCCCAAGGTTATCCACAGCGTGATCCCCGCCGATTGTGCGCAAGTGGCTGAAACTGCCGGTTTTTTGATCAAGTCCTGAAGAACCCCGGTCGGCGTGGCCTGGCGGGGTGTCTCTACAGGTTATCCACAGGCCGGTGCACGTTTAACTTGGATAACCTGATCAGGGATCACTGCGCAGCACCAACTCGACCATCAGATCGTCGGCCAGGGTTTCCAGGCGCGATTGCAGTACGTCCAGCGATAGCGTCAGCGGGACGGCAAGAATCGCTTCGGCATGGAACAACGGCTCGCTGCTCATCGGTGCCGGGCGCACTTCGGTGACCAGCCGTTCCAGATTCACCCCCTGCTCGCTCAACAAGCGTGTGATGTCACGTACGATCCCCGGACGATCATTGCCCACCAGTTCCATGGCGATCGGCTTCCAGGTGCAGGATTGTTCGATGCTGCTTTCGGCGACCAACACGCGAATGCCCTGGGCAGACAAGCCCTGCAGGGCAGCGACCAATTCGTCGTAGGCCTCGGCGGGCACCCCCACCCGCAGAATGCCGGCGAATTGTCCCGCCATGCGCGACATGCGGCTTTCCAGCCAGTTGCCGCCGTGCTCGGCAATGCATTGGGCAATGCGCTCGACTTGCCCGGGCTTGTCCGGAGCAAAAACTGTAAGTACGAGATGGTCCATGGCGCAGCCCTCTGGTCATGTTTTTTGTTTTGGAAAAACAAGTATAGGCAAGGGTTGAACCTGCGCTGACAGGTCCGGCGCCTTCGCGAGCAGGCTCGCTCCCACAATGATTACGCGAGCCCTTGTGGGAGCGGGCTTGCCCGCGAATGCAGGCACCACCGCCCCGACAGACACAACAAATCGTGTACAACTTTTGATATTTAACTGGAACAATCCAATGGTTTTTTGAGAACATCACCATCCCCGACGTGACCGCAATGCGTCATGGGGTCGCAGAACGACGTAATTAGTCTAATTTTCACAACCGCAATTCATCATGTAGTATGCCGCAGCGCGCACTACATAACGTTGGATCGATGTCTGCCGCAGGCACGTTCGCAACCCTGAAAGCCCTGTCAGCAAGGCCCCAAGCCGTTGATTGGTCCCAACCCAGCCGCCCGTCGCGGGCATGTACTGGTAGAGGGGTTTGTGGTTTAAATGGCCAAAGGCTTCATTGTTAAATTGAAGAGCTGAAAAGCGAAATAGCTGAGCAGAGTGAGGCAAGCAATGACTGAACACGTTCAAGTCGGTGGCCTGCAGGTCGCCAAAGTCCTGTTCGACTTCGTGAACAACGAAGCCATTCCCGGTACCGGCCTCACCGCCGATAAGTTCTGGGCCGGTGCCGACAAGGTCATCCATGACCTGGCGCCGAAGAACAAAGCCCTACTCGCCAAACGCGATGATTTCCAGGCTCGTATCGATGGCTGGCACCAATCCCGTGCCGGTCAGGCGCACGACGCCGTGGCCTATAAAGCCTTCCTGCAAGACATCGGTTATCTGCTGCCAGAAGCGGCCGATTTCCAGGCGACGACGCAAAACGTCGATGACGAAATCGCCCGCATGGCCGGCCCGCAACTCGTGGTGCCGGTGATGAACGCCCGCTTTGCGCTCAACGCTTCGAACGCCCGCTGGGGTTCGCTGTATGACGCGCTCTACGGCACCGACGCCATCAGCGAAGCTGGCGGCGCGGAAAAAGGCAAAGGCTACAACAAGGTACGCGGTGACAAGGTCATCGCCTTCGCCCGCGCCTTCCTCGACGAATCGGCGCCATTGGCAGCCGGCTCCCACGTCGATTCCACCGGCTACAAGATCGTCGATGGCAAACTGGTGGTCGCCCTCAAAGGCGGCAGCAACACCGGCCTGCGCAACGATGCGCAACTGATCGGCTTCCAGGGCGATGCCGCTGCACCGACTGCGATCCTGCTGAAAAACAATGGCCTGCATTTCGAAATCCAGGTCGACGCCAGCACCCCGGTCGGCCAGACCGATGCGGCCGGCGTCAAAGACATCCTGATGGAAGCCGCGCTGACCACCATCATGGACTGCGAAGACTCGGTCGCCGCCGTCGACGCTGATGACAAAGTGGTGATCTACCGCAACTGGCTCGGCCTGATGAAGGGCGATCTGTCCGAAAGCGTCGCCAAGGGCGGTCAGACCTTTACCCGCACCATGAACGCCGACCGCACCTACACCGCTGTCGATGGCAGTGAACTGAGCCTGCACGGTCGTTCGTTGCTGTTCGTGCGTAACGTCGGTCACCTGATGACCATCGACGCGATCCTCGACAAAAATGGCAATGAAGTGCCGGAAGGCATTCTCGACGGCCTGGTGACCTGCCTGTCGGCGATCCACAACCTCAACGGCAACAGCTCGCGCAAGAACAGCCGCACCGGCTCGGTCTATATCGTGAAGCCAAAGATGCACGGCCCCGAAGAAGCCGCGTTCACCAACGAGCTGTTCGGTCGCATCGAAGACGTGCTGGGCCTGCCACGCAACACCCTTAAAGTCGGGATCATGGACGAGGAGCGTCGTACCACGATCAACCTCAAGGCCTGCATCAAGGCGGCGAGCGAGCGCGTGGTGTTCATCAACACCGGTTTCCTCGACCGCACGGGCGATGAAATCCACACCTCCATGGAAGCAGGCGCCATGGTGCGCAAGGCGGACATGAAGGCGGAAAAATGGATCGGCGCCTACGAAAACTCCAACGTCGATATCGGTCTGAGCACCGGCCTGCAGGGTCGCGCGCAGATCGGTAAAGGCATGTGGGCCATGCCTGACCTGATGGCGGCGATGCTCGAACAGAAAATCGCCCACCCACTGGCCGGCGCCAACACCGCCTGGGTACCCTCGCCGACCGCTGCTGCGCTGCACGCGCTGCATTACCACAAGGTTGACGTGTTCGCCCGTCAGGCCGAACTGGCCAAACGTGCGCATGCTTCGGTGGACGACATCCTGACCATCCCGCTGGCGGTGAACCCGCAGTGGACCGCCGAACAGATCAAGAACGAACTGGACAACAACAGCCAGGGCATTCTCGGTTACGTGGTGCGCTGGATCGACCAGGGCGTCGGTTGTTCGAAGGTGCCGGACATCAACGACGTCGGCCTGATGGAAGACCGTGCAACGCTGCGTATTTCCAGCCAGCACATCGCCAACTGGCTGCGCCATGGCATCGTCACCGAAGACCAGGTCATGGAAAGCCTCAAGCGCATGGCGCCGGTGGTTGACCGTCAGAACGCCGGCGACGCGCTGTACCGTCCGCTGGCTCCGAACTTCGACGGCAACATCGCCTTCCAGGCGGCGGTCGAACTGGTGGTTGAAGGCACCAAACAGCCGAACGGCTACACCGAGCCGGTCCTGCACCGTCGTCGTCGCGAGTTCAAGGCTGCCAATGGCCTGTAACTGAGCGTTTACGCCGGACATGAAAAAGCCCTGATCGAAAAATCAGGGCTTTTTTGTTTGCGGATGCAATGCCCTTGTGGGAGCGAGCCTGCTCGCGAAAACGGTGAGTCAGCCAACGAATATCGCGAATGACACTACGCCTTCGCGAGCAGGCTCGCTCCCACAGGGGGGATGCGCAGGGCTACTAAGGCTTCATCCCAAGCTCACGCTTGACCAACTCAAGCAACTCCCCGGCATCGATCGGCTTGAGCAGAAAGTCCACAACGCTCAAATGCATCGCGGCGATCGCATCCTTCACGTCGGCGTCACCCGAGACAATGATGATCGGCAACGCCGCCCGAACCGACTCGCGTATCTGGCGGATCAGATCCAGCCCGTCTACATGGCCCATTCGCAGGTCGGTGATCATTAAACCGATCGAGGGCTTTTTGATCTCTGCCTCAGCCACCAGGATATTGAGTGCCGCTTCGCCACTGGCCGCCGTCATGCAGCGAATGCCCTCCAGCGCGAGGATCTCTGACAGCAGCTCCCGGGCGTCTTTATCGTCGTCGACGATCAGCACTCGTTGCGGCGGCAAGTCAGGTTCCAGCATGACGGCGCTGAGTAATTCTCGCTCGGCGTCGCTCAAAATATCGTGGTCGGACATGGCTTTCTCTACATGTTCAATTCAATTCCCTAGCACAGTGGTGAGACATCGCTAAGCAGACCATCAATGTGCACTTTGCTGAAAGCTTTTCCTATAGCAGGATAGAGCGATTTTTCTCTCTAATGCGTAAGGTTTTTCCGACATGCCGCCACGCTGATTGCCTACCTAGACTTACGTCCAATGGGCACCCTGGTCGCAGGGGTTGACCATGAGTGAGTCATCCGACAACAACAAATCCAAAAAAGACTGCGGTAATGGTTATGAGTAAAGCGGACGCCTTCACACAGGCAGGGAAAACCGCGGTGTTGCAGAACATCCAGGGCACGTTGCAATTTCTTCAGCGTTTCCCGCCCTTCAACCAGATGGAACACGCTCACCTGGCGTATCTGGTCGAGCAATGTCAGCTGCGTTTCTACGCCCCCGGCGAGAGCATCATCAAACCCGCCGACGGCCCGGTCGAGCATTTCTATGTCGTCAAGCAAGGCCGGGTCGTGGGCGAACGTGCGCATACGGCAAAAGGTGGCACCGAAACGGTCTTCGAAATCACCACCGGCGAATGTTTCCCCCTCGCGGCATTACTCGGTGAACGGGCGACCCGCACCGAGCACCTGGCCGGCGAGGACACCTTCTGCCTGCAACTGAACAAACCGGCGTTCATTCGCCTGTTTTCGCTATCGGATACCTTCCGCAACTTCGCCCTGCGCTGCGTCAGCAGCCTGCTGGATCAGGTCAACCAGCAAGTGCAGCAAAAAGCCGTGGAAACCCTCGGCACCCAATATTCACTCAATACCCGACTGGGCGAATTGGCCATGCGCCACCCGGTGACCTGCGCCCCGCAGACGCCGTTGCGCGAAGCCGTGACGCTGATGCACGAACAGCAGGTCGGCAGCATCGTGGTGGTCGATGAACTCAAGGCGCCACTGGGAATTTTCACCCTGCGCGACCTGCGTCAGACCGTGGCCGACGGCAGCAGTGACTTCAACGAAGCCATCGATGGGCACATGACCCGGGCGCCGTTTTTCCTGTCGCCGGATCACAGTGCTTTCGACGCGGCGATTGCCATGACCGAGCGTCACATCGCCCATGTCTGCCTGGTCAAGGACCAGCGTTTGTGCGGCGTGGTGTCCGAGCGTGATCTGTTTTCCCTGCAACGGGTCGATCTGGTGCACCTGGCCCGCACTATCCGCAATGCGCAGAAGGTGGAAAACCTGGTGGCGCTGCGGGGCGAAATCGGTCAACTGGTCGAGCGAATGCTGGCTCACGGCGCGTCTTCGACGCAGATCACCCACATCATCACCTTGCTCAACGACCACACCGTGTGCCGGGTGATCGAGCTGACTCTCGCCGAAAAAGGCGACCCCGGCGTGCCGTTCAGCTGGCTGTGTTTCGGCAGTGAAGGCCGCCGCGAGCAGACCCTGCACACCGATCAGGACAACGGCATTCTGTTTGAAGCCCGGGATGCGGCCCATGCCGCCGAAATTCGCGGCAAGTTGTTGCCCATTGCCCAGCAGATCAACCAGAGCCTGGCGCTGTGCGGCTTCACCTTGTGCAAGGGCAATATCATGGCCGGCAACCCGGAGCTGTGCCTGTCCCGGGCCGAATGGGCGCGACGCTTTGCAGCGTTTATCCGCGAGGCAACCCCGGAGAACCTGCTGGGCTCGAGTATCTATTTCGATTTGCGCGTGGTCTGGGGCAGCGAGCAAGGGTGCGAGCAGTTGCGTCGGAGCATTCTCGATCAAGTGGGCGACAACCGTTTGTTCCAGCGCATGATGGCCGAAAATGCGCTGCGCAATCGCCCACCCGTAGGGCGCTTCCGCGAGTTCGTGCTGACGCGCAAAAATGGCGAGAAAGCCGGCCTGGACCTGAAGATCCAGGGCTTGGCACCGTTTGTCGAAGGTGCCCGGTTGCTGGCCCTGGCTCACGGTATCGAAGCGAACAACACGCTGGAGCGTTTTCGCCAGCTGGTCGCCAGGGAGGTCATCGACCCTCTGGACGGCGCCGCGTACGAAGAGGCCTATCACTTCATCCAGCAAACCCGCATGCAGCAACATCAACTACAGACCCGGGAAAATCTTCCTTACTCGAACCGGGTCGATCCTGACAGCCTCAACCATCTGGACCGGCGCATCCTGCGCGAGTCCCTGCGCCAGGCACAACGCCTGCAAAGCAGCCTGACCTTGCGGTATCAGTTATGAGCCTGTTTTCCTGGTTGCGCCCGACGCCCCTCTCCTTGCCTGTCCATCTGCAACATCGGCTGGAACGCTTGCCAACTGCTGCCGACCTGGCGCAGTGCAGCCTGCGCGAGCAGCGCTGGGTGGTGCTCGATCTGGAAACCACCGGGTTGAACCTGAACAAGGACCGCGTGTTGTCCATCGGCGCCGTGGTGATCGAAGACGGGGCCATCGACTTTCGCCAGCAGTTCGAACGCACCCTGCAATACCCGGAGGTAAAACTCGGTCCCAGCGTGCTGATCCACGGTATTGGCCCCAGCGCCATTGCGGCAGGCAGCGATCCGGCAGAAGCGCTGCTCGACCTGATGGAGTACCTCGGTGACAGTCCGGTGCTGGCCTTCCACGCGCCGTTTGACCAGCACATGCTCGGCCGCGCGCTGAAAGATCATCTGGGTTTGAAGTTGCAGCATCCGTTTCTGGACGTGGCGGACATTGCCCCGCTGCTGTGCCCCCAGGCGCACATTCGCGAGGCGGGGCTGGACGATTGGATCGACTGGTTCAAGCTCGAAGTCTTCGAGCGACACCACGCCAGCGCCGATGCCCTGGCCACCGCCGAACTGATGCTGATCCTGTTCAGCCGCGCGCGGCAGCAACAGATTCATAGCCCGTTGAATTTGCAACAGCGCTTGAGTCAGTGGAAGCGCCGGCAGCAGGCGCCTTCCTTCTGACCTTCAGCGCCCCCCTGTAGGAGCGAGCTTGCTCCGGGCGGCGTTCCGACGATGGACGTCAACGATAACGAGGGAAGCCTGGCACCCCGCGGCGTTCTTGGGATCATCGCGAGCAAGCTCGCTCCTACAGGGGCCGTCGCCAAACTCCCACCCGACCAACGCCAATTGCTTACCTCCCCCGCCTCTGCCACAATCGCGAACTATTCTCGTTAGTTAATACTTCCCAATCGGTGATGCGGCGTGTCGTCAGTCCCAAGCCCTCAGAGTGAGCTCGTCGGTGCGTTGTATCGTGACCATCGCGGTTGGCTATTGGCCTGGCTTCGACGCAACGTCGCCTGTCCGCAGCGCGCCGAAGACCTGAGCCAGGACACGTTCGTGCGCTTGCTGGGTCGCGAGGAACTGAAGATCCCGCGCGAGCCACGGGCATTCCTGGTGGCGATCGCCAAGGGCCTGCTGTTCGATTATTTCCGCCGCGCCGCGCTGGAGCAGGCGTACCTCACCGAGTTGATGCGGGTTCCCGAAGCCGAGCAGCCGTCGGCGGAAGAACAGCAGATGATCCTCGAAGACCTGAAAAACATCGACCGTTTGCTCGGCACGCTTTCCAGCAAGGCCCGGGCGGCGTTTCTCTACAACCGTCTCGACGGCCTCGGCCACGCGCAAATCGCCGAGCGCCTCGGTGTGTCGGTACCGCGGGTGCGCCAGTATCTGGCCCAGGGCATTCGCCAGTGCTACATCGCGCTATATGGTGAGCCGACATGAATCCTCTCAGTTCCAAACCGGTATCGGCCAAGGTGCTGGACGCGGCGATTGCCTGGCAATTGTCCATGGATTCCGCCAATCCGGTGGAGCGCGAAGAGTTCGCCAAGTGGCATGCGGCCCACGAAGAACACGCCCGCGCCTGGCGCCAGCTGGGCATGCTCGACCAGCGTTTCAGCGTGGCCAGCGGCCCGGCCCGCACGGCCCTGCTGCAGTCGCGTGAAGGCATTCGTCGACGTGTACGCAAGCTCGGCAGCGGTGTAGCCAGCATCGTTGCGGTGATCGGCCTGGCGCTGTTCGCCGGGGAGCGTTATCTGCCGATCGACTATTGGCTGGCCGACCAGAGCACCGCCATTGGCGAGCAGCGCACTCTGCGCCTGGCTGATGGCACGCTGATCAATCTCAATACCCACAGTGCCCTGGATGTGCGCTTCGATGAAAAGCAGCGACGCATCGTGCTTCAGGAAGGCGAAATCCTGGTGGAAACCGGTCATGGCGATCCTCGGCCGTTCATCGTCGAAACCCGCGAAGGCAGCATGCGCGCGCTGGGTACCCGGTTTCTGGTCAAGCGCGAAGAAGAAGGCACGCGCCTGAGCGTGTTGCAGTCGGCGGTGGCGGTTCACCCTGAGTCCTACCCGAACGAACAGATCCTGCACGAAGGCCAGCAGGTGCTGATCCGCAACAACAGCCTGGGCCCGGTCATGGCGATCAATTTCGGTGCAGATGCCTGGACCCGCGGCATGCTGGTGGTAGACAACACGCGGCTGGAAGATCTGGTACATGAAATCGGCCGCTATCGAACCGGTTACGTCGGCGTCGCACCGGAAGTGGCCGACCTGCGCATCACCGGCAGCTTCCCGCTACGCGACACCGATCTGGCGCTCAATGCTCTGCTGCCGACCCTGCCGGTGCAGATCGAACAGCACACGCAATGGTGGGTGAAGGTCGTGGCCAAGGCCGATACCAAGCCCTGAAAATCTTTATGTCTGCTCGCGATGGCGGCGATCGACTCCCCACAAAAACCGGTTTGACCCAATCCCAGCCGCAACCGACTTCTGAATCGAAATTATTTTCATCCAGCCCTATCACTTTTCAATTCTCGTTCGGCACACAGGCAATTGAGAAATATTTCCATTCAGGAGCCGCTGTATGCCCCGTTCGCTAGACACCTTGTTGCGCCCCGGTTTGCTGGCGCTCGCCATTGCCTTTTGCACCCCTTTGGCCAGCAGCCCACTGTTCGCCGCAGAACAGGCTTCCAGCGTTCGCGCCTACAACCTGCCGGCCGCTCCGTTGGCCAACACCCTGAACCAGATCGCCAGCCAGGCCGGTTTGGCCTTGTCGCTGAATCCGTCGCTGGCGGCGGGCAAGACCTCGGCACCCGTCAATGGCCAGTTCGACGCAGCCGGTGCGCTGCGTGAAGCCTTGCGTGGTACCGGCCTGCAACTGGAACAAAGCAGTGCGGGCACCTACAGCCTGGTGGCCGTGCCCGAGGGTGTAATGGACTTGCCGGCCACCAGCGTGATTGGCGTGGAAGACTCTGAAAGCGCCTGGGGTTCGGCGCAGGGCTATACGGCCAAGCGCACCGCCGCCGGTACCAAGACCGACACCGCGCTGGTCGAAGCACCGCGCTCGATTTCGGTCGTCACTCGCCAACAGATGGACGACCGCAACGTGCACACCCTCGATGATGCCGTGCGCTACTTGCCAGGCATCACCGCCAGCAGCTTCGGCAGCGACACCCGTTCCGACTGGTTGCGCGTGCGTGGTTTCGAACCGACTCAATTCCTCGACGGCCTGCCGCTGCCAAAAGGTGTGTACGCCAACCCGAAACAGGAAACCTGGAACCTCGACCGCCTGGCGCTGCTGCGCGGCCCGGCCTCGTCCGTATACGGCCAGACCCCGCCGGGCGGCCTGCTGGACATGGTCAGCCGTCGCCCAAGCGCTGAAGCCAGCAGCGAGATCCAGTTGCAGTACGGCAGCGACAACCATCGCCAGATCAACTTCGCCAGCACCGGCAAGATCGACGACGAAGGCCAGTTCCTGTACAGCCTCAGCGGCGTACTGCGCGACGGTGGCACGCCAATCGACCACATCGATGACAAGCGCTACAACATTGCGCCAAGCCTGACCTGGAACATCGACGACGACACCCGATTCACCCTGCTCACCCAGTTCACCCGCGACGATACCGGTATCACCAGTCAGTTCTATCCGATCCAGGGCACCAAGATCGACATGCCGTTCGGCGAGATTTCCCATCACAAGAACCTGGGTGATCCGAACTACGACTTCTACGACCGCACCTACTACGCGCTGGGTTACGCCTTCGAACATCGCCTGAACGATGTCTGGCAGTTCCGGCAGAACCTGCGCTACACCAAGTCGGAGCTGTCGTTCCAGGCCGTGACCGTCAACAGCTACAACCCTGACTTTGCCGACCTCGGGTTTGTCGTCGACGATCAAGGCAACACCGGCCGTGGCACCACCAACGTCGACGAAGACATCGCCCAGTTCGCCGTGGACAACAACTTCCAGGGCGACTTCGTCACCGGCGACGTCAGCCACACCTTGCTGATTGGCCTGGACCACCAGCGCAATACCACCAACTACCTGTCGATCTTCGGTACCGCGCCGGGCATCAACGTCAACAATCCGATCTATGGCTTGCCGATCGAGCGTCCGGCACGCTCCACGGCCTTCTATGACTACGAACAGAAAACCCAGCAGACTGGCCTGTACATCCAGGACCAGATGGCCCTCGACCAATGGCGCCTGACCCTCGGTGGTCGTGAAGACTGGGTCCACACCGGTACCACGTTCTTCAACAAGGGCGATGCCACCAACACCGAGCGCGACAAGAACTTCAGCGGCAACGCGGCGATCAGCTACGTGTTCGACTCGGGCTTCGTGCCTTACCTGTCCTACGCCGAATCGTTCCAGCCGACCAGCAATGCCGCCGCCTCGCCGACCGACTCGTTCAAGCCGACCGAAGGCAAACAGTGGGAACTGGGCATCAAATACCAGCCACCGGGCAGCAACACCCTGCTGACGGCGGCGGTGTATGACCTGACCCAGAAAAACGTTTCCGTCACCAACAACGTGGGCAACATCACGGTCACCAGCCAGACCGGCGAAGTGAAAGTCAAAGGACTGGAGCTGGAAGCCGTCTCCGACGTGACCGAAAACCTCAAGGTCACCGCTGCCTACACCCTGGCCAAATCCGAAGTGCAAGACGGCATCTACAAGGGCAATCGCCTGCAACTGATGCCTAACCAGCAAGCGTCGGTGTGGGGTGACTACACCTGGTACAACGGCGTGCTGGACGGCTTCGGCATCGGCGCCGGCGCACGCTACACCGGCAACACCTACGGCGACCAGGCCAATACCTGGCTGGGCAAGGCCGGCGCCTACACGGTGTTCGACGCGGTGGTTCACTACGACCTCGGTCGTCTGGACAACAGCCTCAAAGGCGCTTCGCTGGCCGTTAACGCGACCAACCTGTTCGACAAGGACTACATCTCCACTTGCGACAGCTTCTACTGCTACTACGGCGACCAGCGCAGTGTCGTCGCGAGTGCCACGTACAAGTGGTAACGCCTTGAGCTGACACGCCCAACGACCAGGCCGTCCTTCGTGGACGGCTTTGGTTTTTCTGAAGGCCATGACATGAAAAGTAAAACAATTCGCCGCTGGTCCGCTGTCCATACCTGGACCAGCCTGGTTTGTACGGTGTTCCTGTTGCTGCTGGCACTGACCGGCCTGCCGTTGATCTTTCACCACGAGATCGACCACCTGCTGGGTAATGCACCCGAAGTGAAGGCAATGCCGGCGGACACCCCACGCCTGAATTTGCAGCAACTGGCAGAGGCGGCCGAGCGGCATCGCCCCGGTGAAGTCATGCAGTACTTCGGCTTCGAGGACGATGAGCCCAACGCGGTACTGACCATCATGGCCGCGACCGCCGGCACCGAGCCGAACTCGTCCCACACCTTCATGCTCGATGCCCGTACCGGCGAAGCGCTGGAAACGCCATCGGCCAACGGTGGCTTCATGCTGACCGTGCTGCGTCTGCACGTGGACATGTTCGCCGGCTTGCCGGGCAAGTTGCTGCTGGCGTTCATGGGGATTCTATTCGTTGTGGCGATCGTTTCCGGTACGGTGCTGTACTTGCCGTTCATGCGCCGCCTGAAGTTCGCCACTGTGCGCCAGGACAAATCCACGCGCCTGCGCTGGCTCGACCTGCATAACCTGATCGGCGTAGTGACGTTGACCTGGGCCCTGGTGGTCGGCGTGACGGGTGTGATCAGTGCCTGCGCCGACCTGATCATTGCCGCCTGGCGCAACGACAGCCTGAGCGCGATGGTCGCGCCGTACCGCGACGCACCGCCCCTGACGCAATTGGCACCGGCCACCCGCCTGCTCGACATCGCCGAGGAGGTTGCGCCGGGCATGCAGCCGGACTTCATCGCCTTTCCCGGCACGCGGTTTTCCAGCGAACACCATTACGCGGTGTTCATGAAAGGCAGCACGCACCTGACTTCACACCTGCTGACACCCGTGCTGATCGACGCCAGCACCCTGCAAGTCACCGCCGTGGCCGAACGACCGTGGTACATGGACGCCATGGGCATGTCGCAGCCGCTGCACTTCGGTGACTACGGTGGCATGCCGATGAAACTCCTCTGGGCGACCCTGGATGTGCTGACCATCATCGTGCTCGGCAGCGGGGTGTACCTGTGGGTGGTGCGGCGCAAGGCTGCCAGGCCAGAGCTGGAAAAAGCGGAGAGCGTGGCATGAAGCCCCGACAGTCGAATTTCTGGAAAGTGTTCAGCACCCCGATCGTCATCGCCCTGTTCAGCGCGGCAGGGTTGTTTGCCGCGTTGCTCGGGGATGGCGTGTGGGATTCGCTGAGCTGGCTTGGCTTGGGCATCCCCGCCGCTGTTGCCCTGCGGGGCCTCCTGCAACGCAGCCGATTCCTGTAGGAGCGAGCCTGCTCGCGATGCACCTGAGAACGCCTCGGGGTGTCAGGGCGCCAGCGTCATCGTTGGCGACCATCGCGAGCAGGCTCGCTCCTACAGAGTCCAAGCGCTATGCTGCCCGACACTGCCACCGACCGAGACGCTGCCATGTCCGCCCCGAGCATGACCCTGTACCACAACCCGCTCTCTCCCTTCGTTCGCAAAGTCATGGTGCTGCTGCACGAAACCGGTCAACAGAACCGCGTGGCGCTGCAAAACTGCGTGCTCACCCCGGTCAACCCGGACCCGGCCCTGATCGAAGACAACCCCCTGAGTAAAATCCCGGCGCTGCGCCTGGCCGATGGCAATGTCATCCATGACAGCCGGGTCATCTTCGACTACCTCGATCAGCAGCACGTCGGCAATCCGCTGATCCCCCGCGAAGGCTCGGCCCGCTGGCGGCGCCTGACCCTCGCTTCGCTGGCCGACGGGATCATGGACGCAGCCGTGCTGGTGCGCTACGAAGTCGCCCTGCGCGCCCCGGAGAAACACTGGGACGAATGGCTCGACGGTCAGCGCGACAAGATCCGCCGTGCCTTGGCGCTACTGGAAAAGGATGCGATTGCCGAGCTGACCTGCCATTTCGATGTGGCGGCGATCAGCGTGGCCTGTGCACTGGGTTACCTGGACCTGCGCCATCCGGATCTGGATTGGCGTGATTCCAATCCACAGCTGGCGGCGTGGTATTTCGAGGTGAGTCAGCGGCCTTCGATGATTGCGACGATGCCGAAGGTTTAAGCCTTCAAAAGATCAGCAATCCGGCTTGTCGGCCGTAAACCGCCGAGCCGGGTTCACCGCCGCCCCAAACTCACGCAAGGCCTTGGCACCAATCAGCAACGGATAGTTGAAGCTGCTGCGGTCGGTGAGGTTGACCTCGACCGTGCGCTTGACGTTGCCCAGGCACAATTCCAGATCAACCACCGGCCGCTTGGTGGGGGCTGCCGTTTCGTCATCCTCCTCTTCGGAACGGGTCTTGATCTTGCTGATGCGCGCGATCTTGTGTTCGTAGACCTGATTGCCCGCATCCTTGGTGCCGAGGCGGAAACGCACCCAGTCTTCGCCATCACGCTTGAAGGTTTCGATGTCCTTGGCCGACAGCGACGCGGTCAGGGCGCCGGTGTCCATTTTCGCCTTTAGGACCTGTCCGCCGATTTCCGGCAGGGCGATGTATTCGTAACGCCCATAGAGGGTGGGTTCGGCGGCCAAGACCGGCAGGGCGATGAGGGAGAGCACTGCAAGGAGGGATTTCACGTGATGAGCTTCCATGAGAGTGAACAGCGGGAATTTAGACCGTCGTTCGCTTGATCGTTCCCGTAAGGTTACCGGCCCAAAGGTGAAACATTCGTCACCGCCGATTTGGCCTGCTGCCCGAAGCTGCTTATCATGGCGCGCCCAACCGCTTCCACGAGTGACTTATGCGCCGCCTGCTCACCGGCTGTTTCGTGACCCTGCTGCTTCTGCTCAACACCCTGCTCCTGATCGGGCCGTTGATGGTGTTTGCCCTGCTCAAACTGGTCCTGTCCGGTCGTTTTCGCGATTACGCCTCATGGTCGGTGATGTGGATTGCCGAGACCTGGTCCGAGATCGACAAGCTGATCTTCCGCCTGTGCATCCCCACCCAATGGGACATCCGCGGCGGTGACGATCTGCGTCGTGACACCTCATACCTGGTGATCAGCAACCATCAATCCTGGGTCGACATTCCGGCGCTGATCCAGACGCTGAACCGGCGTACACCGTTCTTCAAGTTCTTCCTCAAGAAAGAACTGATCTGGGTGCCCTTCCTGGGCCTGGCGTGGTGGGCGCTGGATTACCCGTTCATGAAGCGCTACAGCAAGGCGTTCCTGGCCAGGCACCCGGAACTGGCGGGCAAGGATCTGGAGATCACCAAACAGGCGTGCGAGTTGTTCAAGCGCCAACCGGTGACGGTGGTCAATTATCTGGAAGGCACGCGCTTCACGGCGGCCAAACGTGCCCGGCAACAGTCACCGTTCGATCACCTGCTCAAGCCCAAGGCTGGCGGGGTGGCCTTTGTGCTGGCGGCGATGGGCGAACAGCTGGACGCGATCCTCGATGTGACGGTGGTTTACCCGCAGCAGAACATTCCGGGGTTCTGGGACTTGATCAGCGGCAATGTGCCAAGGGTCATCATCGATATCCAGACCCGCGAACTCGACCCCGCGCTGTGGCAGGGCGATTACGAAAACGATCCGCTGTTTCGCGAAAAAACCCAGAACTGGGTCAACCAGCTCTGGATCGAGAAAGACCGGCGCATCGACGCCTTGCGCGCCGGGCGCCGCTGAATCAGCTACCAGTGCCGATGCCCATGCCCGTGCCCGTGCCCGTGCCCGTGCCCCAGATGCTACCCAGATTGCTCAGCAGCGAACCGCCAACGCCCTGCTGACCGAGGTATTGCAGGAGCACCGGGGTAAACAGCCCGATCATGCCGCTGTCCATGCCCAAGGCGCTGAAAGCATTGTTCAGGTCATTGGTGTTCTTGACGTTGCCCAAGGCGTTATCCAGGCCTGCGGCCTTGCCGGTGGAGCCGAGCAATCCGGCAAGCGCCCCCAGCTCGCCACCGCCGGACAACATGTCGATACCCGGCACGCTTTTGGCCAGTTCCGAGTAGTCGGTCGAACTCAACTGGTTCTTCGCCAGCCCCAGCATCGCCCCGGCGCCGCCAATGGCTTGCTGTGGGGTGATGTTCAATTCAGTGAGCGTGCCCAGCAGGTCCGCCGTTTCCGGGGTCGGCGCGGTATCGGTCGCCGTATTGCCGCCCTGCATGCCGGAAATGGCATTGGCCGCATCGCTCAGGTTGAACTGGGCAAAGGCCGGGCTGACTGCCAGGGTCAAGAGCGATGCCAGGACAAAACCGCGTGAAATCTTCATTCAGACATCCTCTATGAACGCCGCCCGGCAATGGACGGCGAAAAACTGTGCGTTGGACTGATATCCCCCGACATTGTTCCCGTCCACCCATCCCCTGTAGGAGCGAGCTCGCTCGCGATGGACGTCAACGATGACGCGGGCTGTCTGGACAAACGCGTTGCCTTTGAGCCCATCGCGAGCAAGCTCGCTCCTACAGGGATCAGGTTCATCCAAATATTTTCCCGGTGCTGCATCCAGTCCCGCCCCTCGCCCGTATATCAAGCACGGACAGACATTCCTGGCCGATTCCCCACCAAAGGATCATCACCATGAAACGCACTTCGATCAAAACACCGTTGATTGCCAGCCTGCTGACCCTGGCCCTTGGCGGTGCTTTCGCCCTGAATACCGTGCAAGCGGCAACCATGAGCCATGACAGCGTGACCGTCGGCGGCCAGGCCATGCTGCCGAGCAAGGACATCGTCGATAACGCGGTGAACTCCGCCGATCACACCACCCTGGTCGCCGCGGTAAAAGCCGCCGGCCTGGTTGACACCCTCAAGGGTAAAGGCCCGTTCACCGTGTTCGCCCCAGTCAATTCAGCCTTTACCGCCCTGCCTGCCGGCACTGTCGATACGCTGCTCAAACCTGAAAACAAGGCCACCCTGAGCAAAATCCTCACCTACCACGTGGTCGCCGGCAAACTCGACATGGCCACCCTGGCCGAGAAGATCAAGGCCGGCGGCGGCAAAACCGAGCTCACCACCGTTGCCGGCGGCAAGTTGTGGGCAATGATGAACGGCCCGCACAACATCACCATCAAGGATGAAAAGGGCGCCGTCGCCGACATCACCACCTATGACGTGTACCAGTCCAACGGCGTGATTCAAGTCATCGACAAAGTGTTGATGCCAAAAAGCTGAACCGTACCGCCGCCCCCGCGCATCGGGGGCGGCGGTCCTCCCGAGGTGTTCGCCGTGAATGGAACAACTGCACGCCGTGAACTAACCTCTGCCTGCAACCGGCCCCCTGCCCTGCTTTCCTGGAGAACCGCCATTCCCATCACCGACACCGATCAGCTCAGGCAACTGCTGGCCCAGTGTTCATTGGGTGATCGCCGCGCGTTCGAGACGCTGTACCGCAGTGTCGGCCCGCGTCTGCATGGGGTAGCGCTGCGCTTCATGGGCCGTCCGGACCTGGCCGAAGAGGTCCTGCAAGAGAGCTTCGTACGCATCTGGAACAACGCCTCGCGCTACGACGCGCATCTGTCGGCGCCGTTGACCTGGATGATCAACATCACCCGAAATCAAGCCATCGACCAGTTGCGCAAACACCGTGATCGGCCCTTGAGCGATCTCGAAGAACAGATGCTTGTGGATGAAAGTCCATCGGCCCAAGAGCAACTGGACAGTGCCCGTGAAGCCAGCGCCCTGAGCCGCTGCCTGGACAGCCTCGAAGGCATGCAGCGCCAGTCGATTACCGTCGCTTATTTCCAGGGACTGTCGTGTTCCGAGTTGGCCGAACACCTGGCCGCGCCGCTGGGCTCGGTGAAGTCCTGGATTCGCCGCGGCATGGAGCGCCTGCGCAGGTGCCTTGAATCATGAACTATAAAACCCCGACCCTGCGCCGCGCCCTCGCCGCCGACTATGCCATTGGCCTGATGCCCGCCACCGCGCGCCGACGCTTCGAACAGCTGTTGCTGGAAGATGCGACTTTGCGCGCGGAACTGGCGCAGTGGCAGGAAAGCCTGGTCAGCCTGACCGAAACCCTGCCGGAGCAGCCGGTGCCGGATCGCGTCTGGCAGGGCATTACCGAACGGATCGAACCGCAAGTGCTGCACGTGCCGCAGAAGCGTCCGTTCTGGAACTGGCTGCGAGTGACGGCGGCGGTTGGCTCACTGCTGCTTGCAGTGATTCTCGGGGTTCACTACATCTCCGACGACGCCCGCTACAGTGCCACGCTGGTCAACGCCGACGCGAAACCGGCACTGCGCGTGCAGGCCCACGAGAATTACCTGCAAGTCGAGCCGCTGACGCTGGCGGCTGTCGAACCCGGGCAAAGCCTGGAGTTGTGGGCGATTCCGGCGGACGGCAAGCCGATCTCCCTCGGCGTGATTCCGGCCGGAGGCAAAGGCAAGGTCGAATTGAGCGAGGCGCAGAAAACGTTGATCGGCAAACCGATTGCGCTGGCGGTAAGCCTTGAACCGAAGGGTGGATCGCCGACCGGGCAGCCGACGGGGCCGGTACTGTACCAAGGGGCGTTGGCGGCACTGTGAAAGCAGAAGAGCAAAAGATCGCAATTAAAGAAAACGGCGACCCGAAGGTCGCCGTTTCATTTTGCGTGAAGACTCAAGCCGCGCTGAACATCTTGTGCGGATCAATCACAAACTTCTTCGGTACGCCGGCATCGAACTCGCCATAACCCTGTGGAGCCTGATCCAGGCTGATCACCTGAACGCCCACCACTTCGGCGATGTTGATGCGGTCCCACATGATCGCTTGCATGAGCGCGCGGTTGTACTTCATCACCGGGGTCTGGCCGGTGTGGAAGCTGTGGGATTTTGCCCAGCCGAGGCCGAAGCGGATGCTCAGGCTGCCCATTTTCGCGGCAGCGTCGACAGCACCCGGGTCTTCGGTAACGTAGAGGCCAGGGATACCGATTTTGCCGGCTACGCGCACCACGCCCATCAGCGAGTTGAGCACGGTGGCCGGCGCTTCGTGTTTCACACCATCGTGGCCGTGACCGCGTGCTTCGAAGCCAACGGCGTCGATGGCGCAATCCACTTCCGGTTCGCCCAGCAGTGCGGCGATTTGCTCGTGCAGCGGCGTGTCCAGGGACAGGTCGGCGATTTCGAAGCCCTGGGCCTTGGCGTGAGCCAGGCGGACGGTGTTGACGTCACCGACGATCACCACCGCTGCACCCAGCAGGCGAGCGGAAGCGGCAGCCGCCAGGCCCACCGGACCGGCGCCGGCGATGTATACGGTGCTGCCCGGGCCAACGCCTGCAGTCACGGCACCGTGGTAGCCGGTTGGCAGGATGTCGGAGAGGCAGGTCAGGTCGCGGATTTTTGCCATGGCGCGATCGCGATCAGGCAGTTTCAGCAGGTTGAAGTCGGCGTACGGCACCATGGCGTATTCGGCCTGGCCACCGGTCCAGTCGCCCATGTCGACATAACCATAAGCACCGCCCGGACGCGCCGGGTTAACGCTCAGGCAAACGCCGGTGTGCATTTCTTTACAGGAACGGCAGCGCCCGCAAGCCACGTTGAACGGTACGGACACCAGGTCGCCGATCTGCAGGTTCTCGACGTCGCTGCCCTTTTCGATCACTTCACCGGTAATCTCGTGACCCAGGACCAGACCGGTTTGTGCGGTGGTACGGCCACGCACCATGTGCTGGTCGGAACCACAGATATTGGTGGAAACCACACGCAGGATGACGGCGTGGTTAATTTTCCTGCCGCGCGGGTCCTGCATTTTCGGATAGTCGATTTTCTGTACTTCGACCTTGCCAGCGCCGAGATACACCACACCACGATTGCCAGACATGCTTTCACCTCGCTGTTGTTTTTATGGAACCGCGTTGCCCAGGCAGGCAGCGCGTTAAATGCTCGGGTACAGATGCTGTTTCTTGTGTTGCTTGTTGGGGCCTCTTCGCGAGCAGGCTCGCTCCCACAGTGGATCGGGAGTGAACACAAGGTATGTGAACGACACAAAACCCTGTGGGAGCGAGCCCGCTCGCGAAAGCGATCTAAAGAACGACAGTTCTGTTCGCGTTCAAGAAAACCCTTCTCTCAATGTGATAACCAACCGCCCGCGCCAAAGTCAGCCCTTCGATATCCCGCCCCTTGGCGATCAGGTCTTCCGGGTAATGGCTGTGGTCCACCGCCTCGACGCCCTGGGCGATGATCGGCCCTTCGTCAAGATCGTTGTTGATGTAGTGCGCCGTCGCGCCCACCAGCTTCACGCCCTTGTTGTAGGCCTGGTGATAGGGCTTGGCACCCTTGAAACCGGGCAGCAGGGAGTGGTGGATGTTGATCGCCTTGCCATCGAGCTTGCGGCACAACTCCGGCGACAGCACTTGCATGTAGCGCGCAAGGATCACCAGTTCGGCACCGGACTCTTCAATGACCTGCCATACCTGACGTTCCTGCGCCGGCTTGTCGTTCGGATCCAGCGGGAAGTGGTAGTACGGAATCTGGTGCCAGTCGGCCAGCGGCTTGAGGTCCGGGTGGTTGGAGACCACGGCGGCCACGTCCATCGACAACTGGCCGATGCGCTGGCGGTAAAGCAAATCGTTGAGGCAGTGATCGGCCTTGGAAACCATGATCACCACTTTCGGCCGATAGTTCGGCGCGACCAGTTCGAAGTTCATGCCAAAGGCATCACCACGCTCGGCCAGCCCCGCGCGGAACGACTGCTCGTCGAAGCCATCGGGCTGGCGGAATTCCACACGAATGAAGAAACGCACCGAGAGGCGGTCGTCGAAGGAGTGGTGCTCGGTAACGTAGCAGCCCTGCTCGAACAGAAAGCGGGTCACCACATCCACCGTGCCGAGCAGGCTTGGACAGTCGGCGGTCAGAATCCATGTGTCTGGGGCGCGGCTCATGGTGCGGTGACTCCTGTGAGATCTGTAGATGAAGCTACCTTCCTGTAGGAGCGAGCTTGCTCGCGATGGACTCAAGGACGACGCGCTCATCCAGCAAGCACGCGTTATCGTTGTCGTCCATCGCGAGCAGAGCTCGCTCCTACAGGGGCGGTGTGATCAGGCCTGAACGCTGAGGCCGTATTCGGCGGAAGCATCCTGCAACCAAAGCCACCAGTAATCCGAGAAGCTGCGACGAATCAGCAGTTCCCAGGTGTCTTCGGCGGTGTGACGGATCATCAATTGCGACTTGGCGAACACCGTGCCGACGGCTTTGCCCACCGGGAAGCTGTTCGGGTGCACGTCGTAGCTGGTGGACTTCATCAGTACCTGGCGCACGTTCGGGCCGCTCAGTTCGAGCAGTTGTTGGCCGCCGCTGACATTGACGATTGCAATGTGCAGATCGCCCAGCGCTTCGCGCAGTTTTTTCTCGGCAGCAAGCTCTTCACCGGTCGGCACGATCAGCAGCCACTCATCCGGCCCCATCCATTGCAAACTGGTTTCGCCTTTGACGATGACGCTCAGCGCGCCCGGCAACTCGATGCCCAGGGCCTTGTGCACGCCTGCGGCGAACGCGGCGTCGTGGCCATCGCCGCGGATGGTCAGGTGGCCGAGGAGTTTTTTCTCACGCACGGTCACGCCGGCGTTCTTGCGACCCTTGCCCACCAGGCTGGCGAGGTCGGCGTGATGCAGCGACGACTCGGCCTTGGCCCCGGAGGTTGGGCGTTGTTGGTAAACATTGGCTGCGGTCATAAAGCACCTGTCCTGAATTCTGTTGGCCCTGTGGGGGCTGTTCCGCCGTCTTCGCGAGCAGGCTCGCTCCCACAACGGTTACGCAATCTCCTGTGGGAGCGAGCCTGCTCGCGAAGGCGTCGGCAGGCTCACCACAGGGACCGAGGCAATCACACGTTCTGGCGCTCACCCTTCGGATCGAAGAACACCGAAGAAACGATTTCCGCCTCGATCACGCTGCCATCCGCCAGTGGCGCGAACACACGCTCACCCATGCGGTTGAGGCCGCCCTTGACCACGCCCATGGCAAACGAATAGCCCAGGGAGTTGTGCAGGTAGCTGGAAGTCACGTGACCCACCATGGTCATCGGGATGGCTTGCTTGGTGTTGAACACCAGTTGCGCACCTTCCGGCAGCCATTTGGTCGGATCGATCGGCTTCAGGCCAACCAGCTGTTTGCGCTGATCACGCACACAGTCTTCGCGGTTCATGCCACGCCAGCCGATCCACGAGAACGGTTTGGTGCGACCGACACACCAGCCCATGTTCAGGTCGTCCGGGGTCATCGAGCTGTCAGTGTCCTGACCGACGATGATGAAGCCCTTCTCGGCCCGCAGCACGTGCATGGTTTCGGTGCCATATGGCGTCAGGTTGTACTTCTTGCCGGCGTCGACGATTTTTTCCAGCACGCCCATGGCGTAGTCGGCTTGCACGTTGACTTCGTACGACAGCTCACCGGTAAACGAAATCCGGAACACCCGCGCCGGCACACCACCGACCAGACCTTCTTTCCAGGTCATGAACGGGAAGGCTTCGTTGCTCAGGTCGATGTCGGTGACTTCGCTGAGCAGCTTGCGGCTGTTCGGCCCGGACAGGGTCATGGTCGCCCAGTGATCGGTCACGGAGGTGAAGTACACCTTCATGTCCGGCCATTCGGTCTGGTGGTACAGCTCCAGCCACTGAAGCACACGAGCCGCGCCGCCGGTGGTGGTGGTCATGACGAAATGGTTGTCGGCCAGGCATGCCGTCACGCCGTCGTCGAACACCATGCCGTCTTCTTTGCACATCAGGCCGTAACGCGCCTTGCCCACATCGAGCTTGGTCCAGGCGTTGGTGTAGACGCGATTGAGAAACTCGCGGGCGTCCGGGCCCTGGATGTCGATCTTGCCCAGGGTCGATGCGTCCAGCAGGCCGACGCTGTCGCGCACGGCTTTGCATTCACGCTTCACCGCCGCGTGCATGTCTTCACCGGATTTCGGGAAGTACCACGGACGTTTCCACTGGCCGACATCTTCAAACTCGGCGCCGTTTTTCAGGTGCCACTGATGCAGGGCGGTGTAGCGTACCGGCTCGAAGATGTGCCCACAGTGACGGCCGGCCACAGCACCAAAGGTCACTGGCGTGTAGTTCGGGCGGAACATGGTGGTGCCCATCTGCGGGATGGTCACGTTCAGCGAGCGGGCAGCGATGGCCAGGCCGTTGACGTTGCCGAGCTTGCCCTGATCGGTGCCGAAGCCCAGTGCGGTGTAGCGTTTGACGTGCTCGACCGACTCGAAGCCTTCGCGGGTCGCCAGTTCGATGGCGGCGGCGGTCACGTCGTTTTGCAGGTCGACGAATTGCTTCGGCGCACGAGCAGTGTTCTTTTCATGGGGCACCTGGAACAGCGCCAGCGTCGGCTCTTCGAGACGGCTCAGGGCTTTCGGCAGTACGCCTTCGACTGTCTGGAACCCGGCTTCAGCAGCGGCGCGGGCGCCGCCTTCAAAACCGTCGGCCAGAGAATCGCCAAGGCCGTAGACGCCGTTGATACCACCAACACACACGCGTTTCTGCGGTGCTTCGCCCGGTACGAAACCGAGGATGTCTTCGCGCCAGATCGGCTTGCCACCCAGGTGCGAAGCCAGGTGAACCACCGGGCTGTAACCACCGGAGCTGGCCACCACGTCACACTCAAGCCATTCGCCCGGGCTGGTCACGGTGTGGGCTTTGACATCGATGGCGGCCACACGGGCAGCGGTCACGTGCTTGCTGCCACGGGCCTCGATCACGGCGCTGCCGGTGAGGATGCGGATGCCTTTGGCGCGGGCTTCTTCCACCAGCGCACCACGCGGGTTGCTGCGGGCGTCGGCGATGGCCACCACTTGCAGGCTGGCATCGAGCCAATCCAGGGCAACGCGGTAGGCGTGGTCGTTGTTGGTCGACAGCACCAGCTTCTTGCCCGGTGCCACGCCATAACGGCGCACGTAGGTCGAGACAGCGCCAGCGAGCATGTTGCCCGGCACATCGTTGTTGCCGTAAACCAGTGGACGCTCGTGAGCGCCGGTCGCCAGCACTACGCGCTTGGCACGAACACGGTGGATGCGCTGACGCACCTGGCCAATCGGTGCGCGGTCGCCGAGGTGATCGGTGAGGCGCTCGTGAATGGTCAGGAAGTTGTGGTCGTGGTAACCGTTGACCGTGGCGCGCGGCAACAGCAGCACGTCCGGGGTGTTTTTCAGCTCGGCGATGACGCTGGCAACCCACTCCACGGCAGGCTTGCCGTCGAGGCTTTCGCGGGAGTCGAGCAGGCTGCCGCCGAACTCTTCCTGCTCATCGGCGAGGATCACGCGGGCACCGCTGCGCGCAGCCGCCAGGGCAGCCGCCAGACCGGCAGGGCCAGCGCCGACGATCAGCACGTCGCAATGCTGGTTCATGTAGTCGTAGGTGTCCGGATCGTTCTCGGTCGGCGAGCGGCCAAGACCGGCAGCCTTACGAATGTACTTCTCGTAGGTCATCCAGAACGATTGCGGGTACATGAAGGTTTTGTAGTAGAAACCCGGTGGCATCAGCTTGCCGCCGACCTTGCCGAGAATCCCCATCATGTCGTTGTTCACGCTCGGCCAGCCGTTGGTGCTGGTGGCGACCAGGCCCTGGTACAGCGCCTGTTGCGTGGCACGCACGTTCGGGATCTGCGTGGCTTCGGTGGCGCCGATCTGCAGCACCGCGTTCGGCTCTTCGGCACCGGCGGCGAAGATGCCGCGCGGACGGGAATACTTGAAGCTGCGACCGATGATGTCGACGCCGTTGGCCAGCAGTGCAGCGGCCAGGGAATCGCCTTCGAAGCCTTTGTAGTTCTGGCCGTTGAAGGTGAAGGTCAAGACTTTGTTGCGGTCGATCCGTCCGCCGTTGGACAGGCGATTGATCTGGCTCATACCTTCTCTCCCAGAGCCGTGCTGGCCGCTTTCGGGCTATCGGTCTTGTCGGTGAATTGTGGCTTGGTGCCGATCTTGTAGGTTTCGAGAATCTCGTAGGTCACGGTGTCGCGGGTGACGTTGAAGTACTGGCGGCAACCGGCGACGTGATCCCACAACTCGTGGTGCAGACCGCGAGGGTTGTCGCGGAAGAACATGTAGTCGCCCCACTCCTCGTCGGTGCAGCTGCCTGGATCCAGTGGACGCGGGATGTGCGCCTGGCCGGATGCATGGAATTCCTCTTCGGAGCGCAGTTCGCCGCAGTGAGGACAGAAGATATGCAACATAGGGATTTCTCCTGTTAGTGGGCGACTGCTGCAGCGCCGTGTTCGTCGATCAACGCACCGCTGTGGAAGCGGTCGATGGAGAAAGGTGCAGCCAATGGGTGCATTTCACCCTTGGCCAGGCTGGCGGCAAACACGTTGCCCGAGCCAGGTGTGGCCTTGAAGCCACCGGTGCCCCAACCGCAGTTGAAGAACATATTCGGTACCGGGGTTTTCGAGATGATCGGGCAGGCATCCGGCGTGGTGTCGACGATGCCGCCCCACTGGCGGTTCATGCGCACGCGGGACAACACCGGGAACATCTCGACGATGGCCTGGATGGTGTGCTCGATCACCGGGTACGAACCACGCTGGCCATAGCCGTTGTAGCCGTCGATACCGGCGCCGATTACCAGGTCGCCCTTGTCGGACTGGCTGATGTAGCCGTGCACGGCGTTGGACATGATCACGCTGTCGATAATCGGTTTGATCGGCTCGGACACCAGCGCCTGCAGAGGGTGGGATTCGATCGGCAGACGGAAACCGGCCAGTTTGGCCATGTGCCCGGAGTTACCGGCAGTCACTACGCCGACGCGCTTGGCGCCGATGAAGCCCTTGTTGGTTTCCACACCGATGCACACGCCGTTTTCCTTGCGGAAGCCGATCACTTCGGTCTGTTGAATCAGGTCCACGCCCAAGGCGTCAGCGGCACGGGCAAAACCCCAGGCCACGGCATCGTGACGGGCCACGCCGCCGCGACGCTGGACGGTCGCACCCATCACCGGGTAGCGAGTGTTCTTGGAGCAGTCGAGGTACGGAATCTCGTCGGCCACCTGTTTGGCATCGAGCAGTTCGCCGTCCACGCCGTTGAGGCGGTTGGCGCTGACTCGACGCTCGGAATCACGGATGTCCTGCAGGGTGTGGCACAGGTTGTAGACGCCGCGCTGGGAGAACATCACGTTGTAGTTGAGGTCCTGGGACAGGCCTTCCCACAGTTTCATCGCGTGTTCGTACAGGTGCGCCGACTCGTCCCACAGGTAGTTGGAGCGAACGATGGTGGTGTTGCGCGCGGTGTTACCGCCGCCCAGCCAGCCTTTCTCGACCACGGCCACGTTGGTGATGCCGTGCTCCTTGGCCAGGTAGTAAGCCGTGGCGAGACCATGCCCGCCACCGCCGACGATGACCACGTCGTAGACCTTTTTAGGGGTCGGCGTGCGCCACATTTTCTGCCAGTTTTCGTGGTGGCTGAGAGAGTGTTTGAAGAGGCCGAAGCCCGAGTAGCGTTGCATAGTCATTTACTCCAAAACCGCACTCAGCGATAAACCGGGAAGTCCGCGCACAGGGCCGATACCTGCTGGGCGACATTGGCCTCGACATCGGCGTCGCCGAGGTTGTCGAGGATGTCGCAGATCCAGCCGGCCAGCGTGACGCACTGGGTCACCTTGAAGCCGCGAGTGGTCACCGCCGGGGTGCCGATACGCAGGCCGGAGGTCACGAACGGCGACTGTGGATCGTTCGGGACAGCGTTCTTGTTCACAGTGATATGGGCGCGACCGAGGGCGGCGTCCGCCTCTTTGCCGGTGAGACCCTGACGGATCAGGCTGACCAGGAACAGGTGGTTGTCGGTGCCGCCGGACACTACATCGTAGCCGCGTTTGATAAATACGCCGGCCATCGCCTGGGCGTTGTCGATCACTTGCTGCTGGTAGGCCTTGAAGCCTGGCTCCAGCGCTTCCTTGAAGCACACTGCCTTACCGGCGATCACGTGCATCAGCGGGCCACCCTGGGCGCCGGGGAATACGGCCGCGTTGAGCTTCTTCTCGATTTCTTCATTGGACTTGGCCAGGATCAGCCCGCCACGTGGACCGCGCAGGGTCTTGTGCGTGGTGGTGGTGACCACGTCGGCGTAAGGCAGCGGGTTCGGATACAGACCGGCAGCGACCAGACCGGCCACGTGGGCCATGTCGACGAACAGCAGCGCACCGACTTTGTCAGCGATCTGACGGAAGCGCGGGAAGTCCAGGGTCTTGGAGTAGGCCGAGAAGCCGGCAACGATCATTTTCGGCTTGTGCTCGACGGCCAGGCGCTCGACTTCGTCGTAATCGATCAGGCCGGTCTTGGTGTCGATGCCGTATTGAACGGCGTTGTACAGCTTGCCCGAGGACGACACCTTGGCACCGTGGGTCAGGTGACCGCCGTGAGCCAGGCTCATGCCCAGAATGGTGTCGCCGGCTTGCAGCAGGGCCAGGTACACGGCGCTGTTGGCCGAGGAACCGGAGTGTGGCTGGACGTTGGCGTAATCGGCACCGAACAGTTGCTTGGCGCGCTCGATGGCCAGGGCTTCGACCTTGTCGACGTGCTCGCAGCCACCGTAGTAGCGCTTGCCCGGATAACCTTCGGCGTACTTGTTGGTCAGGCCGCTGCCTTGCGCTTCCATCACGCGCTTGCTGGTGTAGTTCTCCGACGCGATCAGCTCGATGTGATCTTCCTGACGTTGCTCCTCGGCATTCATCGCCGCCAGCAGTGCATCGTCGTAACCCTGGATCTTGTCTTGCTTGCTGAACATCGCGTCTCTCCCAGCGGCGGCGGTGCGCCATTCGTCTCGGTGAGGCACTGGCTTTTCGGCAGTGCCCTTTGATAGCGATGGTATGACCGAGGCAGACAGGTCAAATGCCTAAGGGCGCCACGCAAAGGTGCGTTTACGACATGACGGGAAATGCCAAGCTGGACACAATCCCCGAACCAGCCGGAATCCCCTGTGGGAGCGAGCCTGCTCGCGAAGGCGATAGGTCAGCAACATTGATGTCGCCTGACACTCCCTCTTCGCGAGCAGGCTCGCTCCCACAGGCTTTGCATCTCCCACAGGGTCAGGCGAGAACCTGGCGTACAGCCAGCAAAGCGACGAAATGCACGGGATACAGCGCATACGCCCAGCGTCGCATGGGAGGTGGTTTTACGGCCTGGGCATGTCGCAACAAGAACAGCCCCAGCCATGGCGCAATCAGACAAGTGGCGATGGCGGGAATCGCGGCGTGATTGCCCAGCCGTGCGGCGTGATACAGCACCTGCCATTGATTGGCCGCCAGACAGACCAGCCCCGGCAGCCACGCGAAATACCATGGACGCCGGATCACCAGCAGCATTGCCAACGGCAACAGAACGCCAAAAAAACCGAACATCAAGCGCTGGGAGAAAAACGCTGCCAGCAGTACTGCGCCGGCCGCCAGCAGTCGCGACACAAGCGCCGGTTGCTGCCAGCCACGAACCACCAGCAAACCCAGGGCAAGGGTGGGCAGCACATTCAGCGTGTCGGGATCGGGAATGAACATTCGGTAAGGAATTTCACTCACCGCACTAAATAGAATCAGCCAAGCCAGATAACGCCACTGACCACCGGTCGTATTAGTCCGCACGCGCGCCAGATTGGCCGCCATCGCCAGACAGAACCACGGAAACGCCAGGCGTCCCGGCACATACAGCCAATCGGCGGAATAACCGACATATCGCAAGTGATCGAGCAGCATGCAGAGCAGCGCCAGCCACTTGAGCAGATCCAATGCCCCGTCTCGCTGCTTTAAGTGCGTGGCCTTGTGCATGGTCTTGTGCATTGTCACGTGCATAATTGCCCTTCGACACTGTATTTTCCAAACAGCGACATCCTGTGCGCTCCACCTGACGATCTTGGGTACAGTGCGCACCCTCATTGACCACGGGACGCTTCACCATAGGCATCTCGACCACGGAAGCAGGCCATGACCGACAAGAGCCAACAATTCGCCAGCGACAACTATTCCGGCATCTGCCCTGAAGCCTGGGCGGCCATGGAACAGGCCAACCACGGCCACCAACGCGCATACGGCGACGACGAGTGGACCGCCCGCGCCTCCGACGATTTCCGCAAACTGTTTGAAACCGACTGCGAAGTGTTTTTCGCCTTCAACGGCACCGCCGCCAACTCGCTGGCGCTGTCGTCGCTGTGCCAGAGTTACCACAGCGTGATCTGCTCGGAAACCGCCCACGTCGAAACCGACGAATGCGGCGCCCCGGAATTCTTCTCCAACGGCTCCAAACTGCTGATCGCCCGCACTGAAAACGGCAAGTTGACCCCGGACTCGATCCGCGAGGTCGCGCTCAAGCGCCAGGATATCCACTACCCCAAACCCCGCGTCGTGACCCTGACCCAGGCCACCGAAGTCGGCAGCGTCTATACCCCGGACGAAATCCGCGCCATCAGCGCCACCTGCAAGGAGCTGGGCCTGAACCTGCACATGGACGGCGCGCGCTTCTCCAACGCTTGCGCATTCCTGGGCTGCACCCCGGCTGACCTGACCTGGAAGGCCGGCGTCGACGTGCTGTGCTTTGGCGGCACGAAAAACGGTATGGCGGTGGGTGAGGCGATTCTGTTCTTCAACCACAAACTCGCCGAAGACTTCGATTACCGTTGCAAACAGGCCGGGCAGCTTGCTTCAAAGATGCGCTTCCTGTCGGCACCATGGGTCGGCATCCTGGAAAACGACGCCTGGCTCAAATACGCCAATCACGCCAACCGTTGCGCACAATTGCTCGCCGAACTGGTCAGCGACATTCCCGGCGTGGAACTGATGTTCCCGGTTCAGGCCAACGGCGTATTCCTGCAACTGTCGGAACCGGCCATCGCCGCACTGACCGCCAGGGGCTGGCGCTTCTACACCTTCATCGGCAACGGCGGCGCACGCTTCATGTGCTCGTGGGACACCGAGGAAGAGCGCGTGCGCGAGCTGGCCAAAGACATCCGCGAAGTAATGTCTCACTAAAACTCCAGAGCCAATGCAATCTCTGTGGGAGCGAGCCTGCTCGCGAAGGCGTTGGGTCAGTCAACATCAATGTTGAAGGTCAGTACGTCTTCGCGAGCAGGCTCGCTCCCACAAGTAAATCCCCCGCCGAATTTTCCCTGACCGTTCGCACCTGAAGTCTTGGTCTACATTGTCTGTCGATCCGTACAGATAACAACAATCAGGAGCGTACGCATGTCATTGCAAGGCAAAACCCTGTTCATCACCGGCGCCAGCCGCGGGATCGGCCGCGAGATCGCGCTGCGGGCCGCACGCGACGGGGCCAATATTGTGATCGCCGCCAAAAGCGCCGAACCCCACGCCAAGCTGCCGGGGACGATTTTCAGCGTGGCCGAAGAAGTGGAAGCCGCAGGCGGCAAGGCGCTGGCCTTGCAGGTGGATGTACGTGAAGAGGATGCCGTACGTGAGGCGCTGGCCCGGGCCAACGAACATTTCGGCAGTATCGACGCACTGATCAACAACGCCGGGGCGATCAAGCTGACCGGGGTCCAGCACCTCGAGCTCAAGCGCTTTGACCTGATGCACCAGATCAACACCCGCGCCGTACTGCTTTGCAGTCAGGCCGCGCTGCCCTATTTGAAGAAGTCCGCCGGGCACATCCTCAACCTGTCGCCGCCGCTGAACCTGGCCACCAAGTGGTTCGCCCAATACAGCCCTTATACCGTCACCAAATACGGCATGAGCATGCTGACCCTGGGCATGAACGAGGAATTCAGGAATTACGGGATCAGCGTCAACTCGCTGTGGCCGCAGACGATGATCGCCACCGCCGCCATCGAGTTTCAGCTAGGGTCGAGGGAATCGTTCAAGCATGCGCGTACGCCTGCGATCATGGCCGATGCCGCTCATGTGATCCTGAGCAGCGCGAACCGCAGCCTGACCGGGCGATTGCTGATCGATGAGGAAATACTGCGTGAGAATGGCGTAACCGAGTTCGAACACTATCGGTTCGCGCCCGACAGCAGCGACAAGCTGATGACGGACCTGTTCATCGATTGACCACCCTCCCTGTAGGAGCGAGCTTGCTCGCGATGTACGACAGAACAACGCGGGGCATCAGGACGCCAGCGTTACCGTTGACGTCCATCGCGAGCAGGCTCGCTCCTACAAGGGGCATCGGTGTGGATCAGTACTCGATGCGCACGTCACCTTTCGGCACGCTGCAGCACGACAGGATGTACCCTTCGGCTTCGTCTTCCTCGGTGATCCCGCCGTTGTGCTCCATCTCCACTTCGCCGCCCAGCTTCAGCACCTTGCAGGTGCCGCAGATACCCATGCCGCACGCTTTCGGAATCATCAGGCCAACTTTGGCCGCCGCCGCATGCACGGTCTCGCCCGGGGCCACGCGGATGCTCTTGCCGGAAGCGGTGAACTCCACTTCGTGCAAATCCGCAGCATCGATTTCCGGTGCCTCGGCAGCCTGTTCGGCATTCTCCACGGCATCGGCAATCGCCTCTGGCGGCGTGGCACCGAAGGATTCCTCGTGGTAGTGCTTCATATTGAAGCCGGCGTTTTCCAGCAGGCGCTTGACCGCATTCATATACGGCGTCGGGCCGCAGCAGAACACTTCGCGCTCCAGGAAGTCCGGAACCATCAGTTCCAGCATCTTGTGGTTCAGATAACCGCGATATCCGGCCCACGGCTCACCGAAACCGTGCTTCTCGCAAATCAGGTGCAGGCTGAAGTTCTCGATCCGCGCCGCCATATGTTCCAGCTCGCGGTGATAAATGATGTCCTTGGGCGAGCGGGCGCTGTGGATGAATGCCATGTCGACGTTGCCGTTGGTGTCGAAGAACCAGCGCGCCATGGACATGCACGGTGTGATCCCCACGCCGCCGCTGAGATACAGCACTTTCGGGTTCGGGAAGTCGATGGCATTGAACAGGCCGACCGGGCCGTGCACCGCCAGTTCGTAGCCTTCATGCAGGGTGTCATGCAGCCAGTTCGAGACCTTGCCGCCCGGAACCCGCTTGATGGTCACCGAAAAGCTGTAAGGCACCGACGGCGAGCTGGAAATGGTGTACGAACGCATGATCGGCTGGCCTTCGATCTCCAGCTCCAGGGTGACGAACTGCCCCGGCTTGAAGAAGAACATGATCGGCTGGTCGGCCATGAAGCAGAAGGTACGCACATCCCAGGTTTCCTGGATGACTTTGACGCAACGGACGATGTGCCGACCATTGGCCCAGGTCTGGGTGGTTACCGGGTTCAGGAAGTTATTGGACATGCTGATCTCCACGGCCGACTGTCGGCCTTCATGTTGGCGATTCTGCGTATAGCGCGAACCACCCATTTACCTATCTGCGACATTCACATGCTCATCGCGACCAGCCCCCAACTACCGGGGCTTGCGCGTCGGGAACAGATTGCACCATGTCGCCCATGGATAAGGTTCTGGCCTGCGCCGGCCCCACACTCGCCCCATACCAAGACACAACCTTTACACCTTGCGTAGCAACCCTGAACAGCACACCTGATTAGCCACTTTCGCCGGCCACGCAGATGGCCTTGAGGATAAAACGATGGACGTCACTACTACCCTGAGCCTGGGCGATCCGCTGGAACCCGCACGCAAGGCCACCGCACAGATGCTGCAAGAGCGCGAGCGCACGTTCTCGCTGCCGCAGCCGTTTTACTCCGACGACCGCCTGTTTGATATCGACATGCAGGAAATCTTTCAGAAAGAGTGGTTGATCGCCGGCATGACCTGCGAGATCCCTACCAAGGGCAACTACCTGACCCTGCAGATCGGCAAGAATCCGATCATCGTGATCCGTGGCGCCGAAGGCGTGGTGCACGCGTTCCATAACGTGTGCCGCCACCGTGGCTCGCGCCTGTGCACCAGCGACAAGGGCAAGGTCGCCAAGCTGGTTTGCCACTACCACCAGTGGACCTACGAACTGGACGGCCGCCTGCTGTTCGCCGGCACGGAAATGGGCGCCGACTTCGACATGAATCAGTACGGCCTCAAACCAGTGAACGTGAAGACCGCCGGCGGCTACATCTTCATCAGCCTGGCGGAGAACCCGCCGGCCATCGATGACTTCCTGTCGACGCTCAGCCACTACATGGAACCGTACGACATGGAAAACACCAAGGTGGCGGTGCAAACCACCTTGATGGAAAAGGCCAACTGGAAGCTTGTGCTAGAGAACAACCGCGAGTGCTACCACTGCAACGCATCGCACCCGGAACTGTTGAAAACCCTGCTGGAATGGGACGACGTCACCGACCCGCGCGCCGACCAGGCGTTCAAGGACCACGTCGCCGCCTCCGCCGCTGCCTGGGAAGCCGAGAAGATCCCTTATGCCCACGCCAGCTTCGGCCTGCGTAACCGCATCGTGCGCATGCCACTGCTCAAGGGCACCGTGTCGATGACCATGGACGGCAAACAGGGCTGTGCCAAGCTGATGGGCCGCATCAAGAACCCGGACCTGGGCTCGATGCGCATCCTGCACCTGCCGCACTCCTGGAACCACTGCATGGGCGATCACATCATCGTGTTCACCGTGTGGCCGATCAGCGCCCAGGAAACCATGGTCACCACCAAGTGGATCGTACACAAGGACGCGGTCGAAGGCGTGGACTACGACGTGGAGCGCATGCGCCAGGTCTGGGACGCCACCAACGACCAGGACCGTCGCCTGGCCGAAGAAAACCAGCGCGGCATCAACTCCACCGCCTACCAGCCTGGCCCGTACTCCAAGACCTATGAGTTCGGCGTGGTGAACTTCGTGGACTGGTACAGCGAACGCCTGCTGAGCAACCTGGGGGCCGAGCCTGCGCCGTACCTCAAAGGGGTTCCTGTTCAAGGCTAATCAACTTCAAACGCTTCGCGAGCAGGCTCGCTCCCACATTGGATCTGTGTCGTTCACAAATCCCCTGTGGGAGCGAGCCTGCTCGCGAAAGCGCCATGCGGTACAGCATTCCCTCTCAGAACTGTACGAAATATGATCTATTTCGTTCAGGCCTATGCCCGCCGCACCTCTCAGCCTTCCGCGAACAAGTTATCCACATCTCCACCCACAGCTAATGGGGACAACTGTGGAAATGTCGCCAACTTTCTTCACTGAATCCAAAGAAAAACCGTGACTTATCCAGAAGCATGCTTCCATTGGTGCACTGGCTGTTTTTTGATCAGAAGCCTGAAAGCCACGGATTATATAGCCTTCAGAGGATGGCGAACACCTTATCCACAGAAGCGCCAACAGACTTTGGGGTTAACTTCGCAGGCTCTGTGGAAAACCGCTGAAGCCCGCGGAAATCCGGTGTTTAGGTGATAGCTGACGGCACAAAACCGTCTTTTGATCATTTTTTGATCATAACCCTGCACACCGCTGCCTATAAGGCCTACAGACGATAGCAAACATCTTATCCACAGAAGCGCCAACAGAGATTGGGGGCAAGTCTGCATCGACAGCAACACTTATCCCCTTGAAAAAGCTTGGAAAAACCACGAGCCAGGGTGGTTGTTTTTTGTACGATGCCCTGCAGGGCCTGATCTGTATGGGGTGTAGCGAGGGGCGAACATGTTATCCACAGATCCACCAACAGGGATTGTGGGTAAACGCCAAAACTGTTCAGACTTTATTGAGGCATGAGCGACCTGAGTCCAGGTCCAGGTTCAATTCGAAGTCTTTGAAGGCACGCCACCCGAGCAATATCGACGGGACGTATTGCCCGTCCACCAACGACGGCGGGATGGTAAAGCCCGGGTAGTATTTGTAGCTGACCACCAGGGTGTTGCCTTGCATGGCCAACACGCCGGTGAAGCGTTGAAAGTGCCTGTTGTCGCCGCTGTAACCGTTCGAGCCCCCCGGTGTCAGCGCCTGCACCACGCTGATTTGCCTGCCGGGCGACGAGGCCGTCAGGTAGTCGACATTTCCCGTATCGATGATGGCCTGCGTTGCCCGACGATCCAACTGTGCGTCGACCACCAGCCGCTGGTTGAGATCCAGGCGGCTCAAGGCAATTGGCGCATCACAGCGCCTGGCAGGCGGCGGATTCAGCTCCAGTGTTTTCCTGGTTATCTTCAAGCGACCCAGCTTGCTGATCAGATCCAGCCCCAACAAATTATCCCGGTCGCTGACAAAGACCAGGACATTCCTGAACTCACGGCTGCCGACTGTCAGTGACTTGAGAATTCCCAACCTCGCGGCCAGACCCTTTTCACCATAAAACGTGCTGTAGCGATATTGAGCATCGGGCAACATCCTGATGCCCATCTGTTTCGCAGTTTCAATGTTGACCCGGGTTTGCGGTGCCCCCGTGTCCAGTACAAAACGCGCCGAGACACCGTTGGCCGTTCCGACCTCGATAAATGGCAGTGTTTGTTCAACGATGTAGAAGTCATTGGCATAGGGATGGAGCTGCAGCACCTCATGTCGCGCCGAACCCTTGACCGAGAAATTGCCAGTCTTCGCCAGGATGGCCAGTGATTCGCTGCCAAACATGGAGAACAGGGCGTTCAGGTCGGCGTCGGCCGCAATAGCCCGGGCATGCTTGCCCTTGATGGCCAGATAGTACTCGGGGAGTTGGCTGGTGGCTTTGGCTTCGAACATTCTGGCCAAAACCGTCACCGAACAGCTGAGGTGCTTATCGGCATCCGGTACCTTGTCGCATTGCTCCCGCAACTGCGCCAGGGACGCGTTGTGCCCCTGCCCGGTCTCCAGCCATTGATAAAAGTCCTGATCGGCCACGGGCACGTTTGCCGGGGCAGCAGACAACAAGCCCGTGGATACCCACAGGGTCGATGCAAAAAGCACCAGAAGAGCGAAAGTCTTCATGTTCAAGCCAGTCACAAACACCGGGTTCATGAGTCAGCGCTGAACGTCTGAAAACTCCCGAAAGCGTGCCGCATCCTTGATCAGCGCATGGAAAACTGTAGCTCACCGCCCTCGTCAGCGTGGGACAAGGGGGCGAGACGTTGTGGATAACCGTCGCTGGTCGAACCCTCGAGCACGCTCAGGGCCTGTGCATAAGATAGGCGTCACCGGTGACACGGATCATTGGATGAGGGGTGACCTGGCAGGTTTTGATGATCCCGAAACCGTGTCGCTCGTAAAAGCGACGGGCGCCAGTGTTGGCGGCATAATCGATCAGGCTCAGGCCATTGAGCCCCAGCCGCTCGGCACGCTCCTGAGCATGGGCGAGAAACTGCACGCCCAACCCCCGATTGCGCCAGCCTTCATGCAAGGCCAGGCTGGAGATGTAGAGGGTATCGGGCACTTCCATGTCGGCGTAAGGCGCCAGCACCGGATCGGTCGTTGGCACCGCCAGTGGATCGTGGCGCATCACGTAACTGTGCATCATGCCAATGACCTGGCCATCGGCCTCGGCAATCAGGCAGTTCTGGTAGGAGAAATCCACGTCGTCGCGGGCATACCGAATGGCGCCGACGTCCAACAGTTCCTGGCCAGGCTCTGCAATCTGGCTCCAGATGTAATCTGAAGCGCCCTCGGATGAAATCTGGAACAACCGAGCAATCTCACGCGCATCCGCGCGGACCGCCGAACGAAATTCAACTGTCATCGTGTTTCCTTGTGGGAGCGAGCCTGCTCGCGAAAAACTTAAGGACACCACGGTCATTCAGGCGTCCCGCGTCATCGTTGACCACCATCGCGAGCAGGCTCGCTCCTACAGGAGATCTGTGCTGAAACCGGGTTAGCGGACCACACCCTCTTCAATCAGCAACTTGAGGATCGCTTCCGCCCCAGCTTGCGCGGTAACGCCTTTGAGCACTTGTCCACCTCCGCCACTGGCTTTCGCCGTTGCGGCTTTCATGCGGTCGGCGCCGCTCTTGGCCTTGATCACCTTCAGACGCTTGGGTCGTGGCTTGGCCGGTTGCAGGCTGGCGACCGCGAGCAGTTCGTCATCGATGACTTCAACTTCCTGCGCTTGCAGCACGCCGCGTCGGGCCGGGCCGTAAGCGCTCTGACGAGGCTTTGGCGCGGCGTTATCCACAGTGGCCAGAAATGGCAGGCGCACCTTCAGCCGGCGACGCTGGCCACGGGGCAAGGCTTGCAGCACCAGCGCCGAACCGCCATCGATGGACTCGACTTGCGCCAGCCCCACCACCAGCGGCCAGCCCAGGCTTTCGGCCAGCAGGAAGGGCAACATGCCCGAACCTTCGCCGGTTTCCGCCTGGCTGCCGGTCAACACCACCTGAGCACCGGCATCGCGCAGATATTCGGTCAGCGCCGGCAACGCGTCGGCGCCTTGCGGTTGCTCCAGCACATGCAGTTGCTCAAGCCCCATGCCCAGGTAAGCGCGCAAGGCAGGCTCGGCAATGTCGCCAGCATGCAGCACTTGCAAGTTATCCCCAGCCAGTTGCAGCCCCAGCTCTACCGCCCGCGCATCCTGCTCCGCGCGACGCGGCCGACCGGATGTCGGGTGGGCGCCGATGGACACCAGGCTGATGATTTTCGTGCTCATAACCCTTTCCTTCCCTTAAGCCGCATCGCGCTTGGCGTCGTTGCGGTAAGCCTCTACCGCTTCGATCAAGGCTTGAAGAATCTCTGCGCTCTCGCCGATCACCGAGAGGTCCGCGCGCTTGATCATGTCGCAACCAGGGTCGAGGTTGATCGCCACCACCTTGTCGCAGGCACCAATGCCTTGCAGGTGCTGGATCGCTCCGGAAATCCCCACGGCCACATAGACCCGTGCGGTGACCCAGGTGCCGGATGCCCCGACTTGACGGTCGCGGGCCATGAATCCGTCGTCCACCGCCACCCGCGATGCACCTTCGGTCGCGCCGAGGGCTTCGGCGGTCCGGTGGAAAAGTCCCCAGTCCTTGACCCCGTTGCCGCCGGAGAAAATGAACTCGGCCTCGGCCATGGGGATGGCCGCCGGATCGACTGCCACCGCGCCCAGGTCTTCGATCCGCGACAGGCTGCGTGCCACGGTTGTGGATAACTCCACGGGCAGCGCTTCGTGACGGGTTTCGCTGACCGGTTCGGCGCACTCGGCAGCCGCCAGGATCAGTCGTGCCAGCGGACGGGCAAGGTCCTGCAGACCCGCACCGGCGCGGCCGATGCACTCCTGATCCTTGACCTGCCAGACCCGCGTGGCCGGGCGCTCGCCCAGTGCGGTAGCAAAGCGCCGTCCCAGCTCGCCGCCACCGCTGCGGCTGTCCGGCAGCAACCAGTGACGCGGGCCGAACTGGTTATCCACAGCCCGCAGGCCCTGGACCCGTTGCTCTGGTGCATAACCGTTGAATTCTTCGCCTTCCAGCACCAGCAAGCGGTCAACGCCGGCCGTGGCAAAGGCGTTTTCCTTGTGCTCGCCGAAGATGACAGCCAGTACCGCGCCGTCCTTGCCGGCCAGTTGATGGGCCAGGCCGAGCAAGTCGCGGTCGTGGCTGCTCAAGCGGCCGCCGACCATGTCCGGCACCACGCTGATGTAGAACGCGGGCGCAGCCACTTGATGCAGCGGCAATTGCACTTCAACCGCGGCCGAGCGTTTAGTCGTCCCGCCCTGCTGAGCGCCACTGCGATCGATCCGTTTGATCCCATTGGGACCGATAAAACCGATCCCGTGGGGATTCTTGCGGATGACGCCGTTAGGCCCCATCCAGCTGTGTTGCGCCGGTTGCATGGCCGCATGCAGTGGATGCAGACGGTTGCGGGCGATCCATTCGGCCCGCGGGTCGCGGCGGATAATGTCGCTCATCAGTGGGCCTCCGCAGGTTCGCGCTTGACGGGTGTCTTGGCGGGCGTGGCGTCTTCGAGCAACGCATCGGCCACCAGTTCGGCAATGTCCTTGATCAGCGGCCGTGGCTCGACCACGCCCTCAAGCATCGCGGTGCATTGTGGACAACCCACGGCCACCAGTTCGGCACCGGTTTCGCGGATGTCTTCCATGCGCATGTCGGGAATGCGTTGCTTGCCGGGAATGTCGGTGATCGGCGCGCCGCCGCCACCGCCGCAGCAGCGGGAACGGAAACCGGAGCGCTGCATTTCTTTCACTTCAATCCCGAGGGCACGCAACACCTGACGCGGTGCCTCGTACTCGCCGTTGTAGCGGCCGAGGTAGCACGGGTCGTGGTAGGTCACGCTGTCGCCTTTGTGCTGACCGAGATTGAGCGCGCCAGCATCGATGATTTCCGCCATGTAGGTGCTGTGGTGCTGCACCAGGTAGTTGCCATCAAATGCGCCGTACTCGTTTTTCAGCACGTGGAAGCTGTGCGGGTCGCAGGTGACGATGCGGTTGAAACTGTATTTGGCCAGGGTCTGGATGTTGCGTTTGGCCAACAGCTGGAAGGTCGCCTCATCGCCCAGGCGTCGCGCCACGTCACCGCTGTCGCGCTCTTCGAGGCCGAGCACGGCGAAGTCGATTTTCGCCGCCTTGAGCACTTTGACGAACGCGCGCAGGGTGCGCTGGTTACGCATGTCGAAGGCACCGTCGCCAACCCAGAACAGTACGTCGGTGGATTTCTTTTCACTGAGCAGGTTGAGGTTCAGGTCAGCCGCCCAGTTCATCCGCCCGCCCGGCGCGAAGCCGCCCGGGTTGTCGGTGGCGATCAGGTTTTCCAGGACTTCGGCGCCCTTGTTCGGGGTCGCACCTTTTTCCAGGGTCAGGTGACGGCGCATGTCGACGATGGCATCGACGTGCTCGATCATCATCGGGCATTCCTCGACGCAGGCGCGACAGGTGGTGCACGACCACAGGGTCTCGGCGTCCACCAAGCCGTTGACGATCGGCTGATGCGGATTACCCGCGTGCTCACCGATCGGTTTGCCCGGATACGGACTGCCGGCGAACTTCGCATCGGTGCCGCCGGCCAGGCCGACGACCATGTCCTGAATCAGTTTTTTCGGGTTCAGCGGCTGGCCGGCAGCGAAGGCCGGGCACGCGGCTTCACATTTACCGCACTGCACACAGGCGTCGAAGCCGAGCAACTGGTTCCAGGTGAAATCCTTGGGCTTTTCCACACCCAGTGGCGCGCTCAAATCGTTCAGGTCGAGCGGTTTCAACCCGGTGGAACGACCGCCGCCAAAGCGTTCGGCGCGACGGTGCCAGGCCAGGTGCAAGGCACCGGCGAAGGCGTGCTTCATCGGCCCGCCCCAGGTCATGCCGAAGAACAGCTCCGACACGCCCCACAACACGCCAACCCCGAGAATCGCCGCCACCAGCCAGCCGCCAAAGTTTTCCGGCAGAATCCCGGCCACTGGCAGGGTCACCAGGAAGAACGAAGCCGAGAACGCCAGCAGGCTTTTCGGCAGGCGCATCCACGGGCCTTTCGACAGGCGCGACGGCGGATTGCGCCGACGCAGGTAAACAAAGATCGCGCCGACGAACATCACCGCCGACATCAACAACAAGGCATAGCCAAGATAGCGGTTATGCAGGCCAAAACCGTGCACCAGAATCGCCAGCACGACGGACGCTACCGCTCCGCCAGCCGTAGCGACGTGGGTATTGGCAATGTATTTGTCCCGCGCCACCACATGGTGCAAATCGACCATGTAGCGCTTGGGCATGGCGAACAGGCCACCGATCAGGTCGACCTTCGAGGCCCGGCCCCGGCGCCACATGTTTACCCGCCGCAAAGCGCCCAGAACCGCAAGGCCCAGGGCAGCGAACAACAGGATTGGAAGAAGGGTGTTCAACATGGTGAAGCTCCCAAAGACCTCGGGCTTAACTACCTGGATGCCTTGCTCGACTCCCTGTGTAGGAGCGAGCTTGCTCGCGAAAAACCTGAGAACGTCGCGTTAAATCAGACTGCCCGCGTCATCGTTCACGTCCATCGCGAGCGAGCTCGCTCCTACAGGGGTTATGTGCAAGCTCTTAGAAATCCTTGCACAGCCGCAGCGCGTCGTAGATCGCCGCGTGTACGTTACGCTGGGCCACGCAGTCGCCGATGCGGAACAGCAGGTAGCCGTCGCCGCTCTGCTCCAGGCAAGGCTGCGGCTTGATCGCGAACAAGGCTTCGACGTCGATCTGGCCTTTGTTGCGCGAGCCTTCCTTCAGCGCGTAGTAGATTTCTTCGTCCGGGCGCACGCCGTTTTCCACGACTACCTGGTCCACCACCCGCTCCTCTTTGGCGCCGGTGTATTCGTTTTCCAGTACCGCCACCAGTTTGTCGCCTTCGCGGTAGACCTTCTCCAGCATCATGTCGCCGGTCATGATCACTTCTTTCGGATACATGCTGCGGTAGTAAGTCGGGAACGACGTACCGCCGATCGCCACGCCAGGCTTGATGTCGTCGGTGACGATCTCGACCTGACTGCCCTTGTCGGCGATGAAGTCGGCGGTCGACATGCCGGTGAACTCGCAAATGGTGTCGTAGACCAGTACGTTCTTGCCCGGTGCTACCTTGCCATCGAGGATGTCCCAACTGCTGACTACCAGGCCTTCAGCCGCGCCCCAGTGCTCGTTCTGCTCGATGAACGGATGACCGCCGACCGCCAGCACCACCACATCCGGACGCAGGTCCATGATGGTCGGCGCATCCGCCGCGGTGCCCAGGCGCAGGTCGACTTTCAAGCGTGCCAGTTCCAGCTGATACCAACGGGTGATACCGGCGATCTGGTCACGCTGCGGCGCTTTCGACGCCGTGGTGATCTGCCCGCCGATGAATTCCTTCTTCTCGAACAGGGTCACCTCGTGGCCACGTTCGGCGGCCACGCGGGCGGCTTCCATCCCCGCAGGACCGGCACCGACCACCACCACCTTGCGTTTTTTACCGGTGGTTTTCTCGATGATGTGCGGCACGCCCATGTATTCACGGGAGGTCGCCGCGTTCTGGATGCACAACACATCCAGGCCCTGATACTGACGGTCGATGCAGTAGTTGGCACCGACGCATTGTTTGATCTGGTCGACCTGGCCCATCTTGATCTTGGCGATCAGGTGCGGGTCGGCGATGTGCGCGCGGGTCATGCCGACCATGTCGACGTAACCGCCTTCCAGAATACGGGTGGCCTGGTTCGGGTCCTTGATGTTCTGCGCGTGCAGTACCGGAACCTTGACCACTTCCTTGATACCGGCCGCCAGGTGCAGGAACGGTTCCGGCGGATAACTCATGTTCGGAATCACGTTGGCCAGGGTGTTGTGGGTGTCGCAACCCGAGCCCACGACGCCAATGAAATCGAGCATGCCGGTGTCGTCGTAATACTTGGCGATCTGCTTCATGTCTTCATGGGACAGGCCATCCGGGTGGAACTCGTCACCGCAGATCCGCATGCCCACGCAGAAATCGTCACCGACCTCGGCACGCACGGCTTTGAGCACTTCCAGGCCAAACTTCATGCGGCCTTCGAAGGTGCCGCCCCATTCGTCGGTACGCTTGTTGACCCGCGGGCTCCAGAACTGGTCGATCATGTGCTGGTGCACGGCCGACAGTTCGACGCCGTCCAGGCCACCGGCCTTGGCGCGACGCGCAGCTTGCGCGTAGTTGCCGATCACCCGCCAGATTTCTTCCGGCTCGATGGTTTTGCAAGTGGCACGGTGCACCGGCTCGCGCACGCCCGACGGCGACATCAGCGTCGGCCAGTTGAAGCCGTCCCAACGTGAGCGACGGCCCATGTGGGTAATCTGGATCATGATCTTGGCGCCGTGCTTGTGCATGGCGTCGGCCAGATTCTGGAAGTGCGGAATGATGCGGTCGGTGGACAGGTTCACCGAACTCCACCATTCCTGCGGGCTGTCGATGGCCACCACGGACGAGCCGCCGCAAATCGCCAGGCCGATCCCGCCCTTGGCCTTCTCTTCGTAATACTTGACGTACCGATCGGTGGTCATACCGCCGTCGGTCGCGTAGACCTCGGCGTGCGCGGTGCTGAGCACGCGGTTACGGATGGTCAGTTTGCCGATCTGGATCGGCTGGAACATTGCTTCGAAAGCCATGGCGGGTTCCTCGACTTACAACGGCTTGACGGTGAACAAGCCGTCTTCGTGGCCCTCTTCGGAGCCACCGTAGACTTGCTCGGCCACGGTGCGGATCTTGCTGCCGCGAGCGGCGAGGATCTGATCCATCGCGCCGGCAAACCAGCCGGTGAACATGTAGTCGACCTTGCGCCCGACCTTGCCGTACACGTAGACGAACGCCGAGTGTTCGAGCTTGACGCTGCAGGTGCCTTTATCGAGGTCGATGTCCTGAATCTTGAACAGGCCCCAGCCGCGCTGCGACAGGCGCTTCATGTAGTGCTCGAACACCGCGACACCTTCCAGGCCATGGCATTCGGCTTCTTTTTCACACCAGTGCCAGGCGGACTTGTAGCCGGCCTTGTAGAGGATTTCGGCGTAGGCTTCGGCGCCCAGCACTTCCTCGATGCCCATGTGGTTGTTAACGAAGAAATGCCGCGGTACGTACAGCATCGGCAGGGCGTCGGAGGTCCAGACACCGGTTTCGCTGTCGACTTCGATAGGCAATTGCGGGGCGATCTTGGCCATGGAAACTTAACTCCAGAAAAATTTTGGTATTGCCCCCGGTGCAGATGGCCGGGGGGAAAGATTCAGAAGTGCTGCGGCTTACTCGCCCCAGACGTCCTTGAGCACGTTGACCCAGTTCTCGCCCATGATCTTGCGCACCACGCGCTCGGAGTGGCCGCGCTTGAGCAACGTCTCGGTCAGGTTCGGGAACTCGCCCACAGTGCGGATGCCCAGCGGGTTGATGATCTTGCCGAAGCTGGTCAGGCGGCGGGCGTAGCCCTTGTCGTGGGTCAGGTATTCGAAGAAGTCCTGGCCGTGACCCTGGGTGAAGTCGGTGCCGATACCGATGGCGTCTTCGCCGACGATGTTCAGGGTGTATTCAATGGCTTCAGCGTAGTCGTCGATGGTCGAATCGATGCCTTTGGCCAGGAACGGCGCAAACATGGTCACGCCGACGAAACCGCCGTGGTCGGCAATGAACTTCAGTTCTTCATCGGACTTGTTGCGCGGGTGCTCCTTGAGCCCCGACGGCAGGCAGTGGGAGTAGCAGACCGGCTTCTTCGACTCGAGGATGACTTCTTCGGAAGTCTTGGAGCCGACGTGGGACAGGTCGCACATAACGCCAACCCGGTTCATCTCGGCGACGATTTCGCGACCAAAGCCAGACAGGCCGCCATCGCGCTCGTAGCAACCGGTGCCCACCAGGTTCTGGGTGTTGTAGCACATCTGCACAATACCAACGCCGAGCTGCTTGAACACCTCGACATAGCCGATCTGGTCTTCATAGGCGTGGGCATTCTGGAAGCCGAAGAGGATGCCGGTCTTGCCCTGCTCCTTGGCCTTGCGGATGTCGGCGGTGGTACGCACCGGAATCACCAGGTCGCTGTTCTCGCGGATCAGCTTCTGGCTCGCGGCGATGTTGTTGACGGTGGCCTGGAAGCCCTCCCACACCGACACGGTGCAGTTGGCTGCAGTCAGACCGCCTTTGCGCATGTCTTCGAACAGTTCACGGTTCCACTTGGCAATAATCAGCCCGTCGATAACGATGCTGTCGGCGTGCAATTCGGCTGGGCTCATCAGGCTGTCCCCTTATTAGCGATTCATGCGCCGAATCGTCTGCCGGCGCTTTGGGGCCAGCATATGCCTCGGTGCGGGGGCAGCCGGGTGCAAAAACGACAGGGGGTTTGCCGAAAGCGTCAATCCGCGACAAAGGGTCGTCGTCAGGCACAATCACCGACCTGTTCAAGGCCCTCGGCTTGGGCCAGAATTCGCCGCATCACTGGAATAGAGCGGCGACCTGAATGAAATCCATCCTTCTGGCTTTGGCATTGATTGCGACCGGCGTGCACGCAGCGGAAGTGTCCGACGACAACCCGTGCGACAAAGTCGAAAACGACGTCCAGACCCTCGAGTGCTCGGCCTTCAGCAAAACCACCGCCGAAGACCTGCTCAAGGAAAACCTCCAGGGCCTGACCGAGCGCATGCAGTCGCAATACGGCAAAAACCCGTCGCAACTGGCCGACATCACGACCAAGCTCAAGGCCGCCCAACAGCAATGGCAGAAGACCCGGGATGCCGACTGCGCCGTCGAAGCCTTCCCGGCCACCAGCGGCAGCAAGGCGTTCACCATTGCCCAGAACGATTGCATTGCGCGGATGAGTGACGAACGGTCGGAGTTTTTGGAGTCGATTGGGCAGGAGTAATCCTGATTCAACCAGCGAAAGCGGGTAGAACCATCAGCTATCGCGCTCAAAAAAGACTATTCCCGCAGCTTTCCCAGACCAATCCCACATCTCCTTGCCGGTAGGAGCGTTGACGCTCCTACCGGCGCAATAGCCTGACAAGATTTGTTTGTTGGCCAACTGGAAAATATAAGTAAATATTCGCAAATCTTATAAAAGACTTATATTCTTCCATGAACGGCATTCACTGGACTCGAAAGGCCGTAAAGCAGCTCTTGAGATTGCATTCCGCTCACCAGATTCAGGTTCGTGATGCCATCGCGGCGCTCGCTGACATGCCTGACGTAAGTCAGGTCAAGGCACTCATTGGTCATGACTACGCTTATCGACTGCGCGTCGGTAATTACAGGGTCATGTTCAATCGGGATGGCGCGATCAAAGTGGTCAGTATTCAAGAGGTCAAAAAACGCGATGAACGCACCTACTGACGTTCAAATCATCAATGACGAAAACGGCAATCCCGCGTTCGTCGTCATTCCCTACGCGCAATACATCGCGCAGAAAATCGAACCCGACCTTATTCCTCACGAGGTGGTGAGTCGTATTGTCGATGGCGCCACCCCCATCCGCGCCTGGCGCGAACACTTGAACCTTACACAGGATGAAGTGGCCAAACGCATGGGCATTACCCAGCCGGCTTTCGCCCAGCAAGAAACGGTCGCCAAGCCTCGCAAGGCCACCCGCGAAAAAATCGCTGCGGCTTTCGGCATCAACGCCAGTCAGCTTGAGCTGTAAACTGCACACCCTCTGTCACTAACGGGATTCAACATGAAAGTCTGCGGCATCGAAATCAAGGGCAGCGAAGCGATCATTGCCGTGGCCATGCTGGATGGTCAGGCGCTGAGCCATGTCGCGCTCGCCACCAAGAAAATTGCCCTGGACGATGACGACGAAGCCGCCAACGTCAAAGTGTTCGCCGTTCAGGTCGCTTCGTTTGTCCGTGAAAATTCCATCGACCGCATCGCGATCAAGAAGCGCAGCAAGAAAGGCGAATTCGCCGGTGGGCCGACCACGTTCAAGATCGAAGGGGTTTTCCAGTTGCTGGAGAATTGCGAAGTGACCTTGCTGTCGCCACAGACCATCAATGCGCAGGCCAAGAAGCACAATTTCGAACTGCCGGGAACGCTGAACAAATATCAGCATGAGGCATACAAGGCTGCTGGCTCGGCGCTACTGAAAAAGTAACCTTCAACCCTGTAGGAGCGAGCTCTGCTCGCGATGGACGTTAACGATTACGCGTGCTACCTGAATGAGCGCGTCGCCCAGGCGTTTTTCGCGAGCAGAGCTCGCTCCTACAGTGGAGCTCGATTGTTCATGCCTTCGCGGTACGCCGGTCCTCTCGTGGGCACCGCTCGTATTTCGCCCGATAACTGCGGGTGAAATACGATGGTGATTCAAACCCGCAGGCAATGCTCACTTCCAGCACGCTCATGTCTGTCTGGCGCAGTAACTGCCGGGCTTTCTCCAGCCTCAAGCGCAGGTAGAAATTGCTCGGTGTGTCGTTCAGGTGCAACCGAAACAGGCGCTCCAGCTGCCGCCGCGTCACCTTGATCGATTCCGCCAGTTCCAGCGTACTCAGCGGCGGTTCGCTGTGTTGCTCCATCTCGCCGATCACGTGTACCAGTTTCTTGTTGCTGATGCCATATCGCGTGGCGACCTCCATGCGCTGGTGGTCCTTGCGCGGGCGAATGCGGCCGAGCACGAATTGTTCGCTGACCTGGATCGCCAGCTCGGGGCCGTGGGCCTGGGCGATCAGATCCAGCATCAGGTCGATGGAAGCGGTGCCGCCGGCGGAGGTGATGCGTCGGCGGTCGATCTCGAACAGCTCCTGGGTGACGCTGAGCTGTGGATAGGATTCCTTGAAGGCGTCGATGGCCTCCCAGTGCAGGGTCAGGCGATGGCCGTCGAGCAAACCCGCCTCGGCGAGGATGAAGCTGCCGGTGTCGATGGCGCCGAGGGTCACGCCTTCATTGTCCAGCCGGCGCAACCAGTGCTCCAGCGCCGGGGTGGCGAATTTCAGCGGTTCGAACCCGGCGACCACTAATAGCGTCGCGCCTTTTTTCAATGGTTCCAGCGCCGCATCGGCGTTGACCGACATGCCGTTGCTGGCCAGCACCGCCCCGCCGTCGGCGCTCAGCACATGCCAGCGATAGAGCTCGCCGCGAAAGCGATTGGCGACCCGCAACGGCTCAATGGCCGAGATAAACCCGATGGCCGAGAAACCCGGCATCAACAAGAAGTAGAAATCCTGGGACATGGAGCGCACTCGATTGGCAGATAGCGAGAGAGCGGGGAGCGTGAGGATGTTGATACGCCACTTGCAAGCAGCATTCAAGAGCACAGGTCGCTGCAGTGCAAGAGTCGGTCGCCGCAGTGCGCTTTCATGGGCGCTTAGCTGCGTAACTTGGCATCACCGGCGCATCAGACACCGGAACTCACAATAAACGAACTGCCGAGGAACCCGAGATGAAACGACTGATCAGCAGCTGTGTTCTTGCACTCAGTGGTACCGCTTTGCTGAGCGCCAGTGTCATGGCCGCCGAACCCGCCGCGTGCCAGAACGTGCGCATGGGTGTAGTGAACTGGACCGACGTGATCGCGACCAGCGCCATGACCCAGGTACTGCTCGATGGCCTCGGCTACAGCACCAAACAAACCAGCGCCTCCCAGCAAATCATCTTCGCCGGGATCCGCGACCAGCGTCTGGACCTGTTCCTCGGCTACTGGAACCCGCTGATGACCCAGACCATCACCCCGTTCGTCGACGCCAAACAGGTCAAGGTGCTTGAAGCACCAAGCCTGCAAGACGCCCGTGCGACCCTCGCCGTACCGACCTACCTCGCCGACAAGGGTCTGAAAACCTTCGCTGACATCGCCAAATTCGAAAAAGAACTGGGCGGCAAGATCTACGGCATCGAGCCTGGCTCGGGCGCCAACACCCAGATCAAGGCAATGATCTCCAAGAACCAGTTCGGCCTCGGCAAGTTCCAACTGGTCGAGTCCAGCGAAGCCGGCATGCTCGCCGCGGTGGATCGCGCCGTGCGTCGCAACGAAGCCGTGGTGTTCTTCGGTTGGGCGCCGCACCCGATGAACGTCAATGTGAAAATGACCTACCTCACCGGCAGCGACGATGCCCTCGGCCCGAACGAAGGCAAGGCCACCGTTTGGACCGTCACTGCGCCGACCTACACCGAACAATGCCCGAACATCGGTCGCCTGCTGAGCAACCTGACGTTCACCGCCGAAGACGAGAGCCGGATGATGCAGCCGCTGCTGGATCACAAGGACGCTTTCGAGTCGGCCAAGCAATGGCTCAAGGATCACCCGCAGGACAAAAAACGCTGGCTTGAAGGCGTCACCACCTTCGATGGCAAACCAGCCGCTGAAAACCTGCAACTGACCAGTAAATAAACCCGAACGAACCACCGGCTCGCAGCCCCAACGGGCTGCGAACGGGACCACCACGCCTGGCCAAAACCAAAAACTCGCCTGTAAGGAACCGCCAAATGAACCACGACGTCATCATCACCTGCGCACTCACCGGTGCTGGCGACACGACCGCCAAGAGCCCACACGTGCCGGTCACCCCGAAACAGATCGCGGCAGCTGCCGTGGAAGCCGCCAAGGCCGGTGCCACCGTGGTTCACTGCCATGTGCGCGACCCGCAAACCGGCAAGTTCAGCCGTGACGTGGCGTTGTATCGCGAAGTGATGGAGCGCATCCGCGAGGCGGACGTGGACATCATCGTCAACCTCACCGCCGGCATGGGCGGCGACCTGGAAATCGGCGCCGGCGAGAATCCGATGGAGTTCGGCCCGAACACCGATCTGGTCGGCCCGCTGACCCGCCTGGCCCACGTCGAAGAACTGCTGCCGGAAATCTGCACCCTGGATTGCGGCACCCTGAATTTCGGCGACGGTGACACCATTTACGTCTCCACCCCGGCCCAGCTGCGCGCTGGCGCCAAACGCATCCAAGAGCTGGGCGTGAAGGCCGAGCTGGAAATCTTCGACACCGGCCACCTGTGGTTCGCCAAGCAGATGATCAAGGAAGGCCTGCTCGACAACCCACTGTTCCAGCTGTGCCTGGGCATCCCTTGGGGCGCGCCGGCGGACACCACCACCATGAAAGCCATGGTCGACAACCTGCCGGCCGACGCGGTCTGGGCGGGTTTCGGTATCGGTCGCATGCAGATGCCGATGGCGGCGCAAGCGGTGTTGCTCGGCGGCAACGTGCGGGTCGGGCTGGAAGACAACCTGTGGCTGGACAAGGGCGTACTGGCGACCAACGGCCAACTGGTCGAGCGCGCCACGGAAATCCTCAGCCGCCTCGGTGCCCGCGTCCTCACGCCGGCTGAAGGCCGCAAGAAAATGGGCCTGACCAAGCGCGGTTGACCTTAAACACCTTTCCCCCTGTGGGAGCGAGCCTGCTCGCGATAGCGGTTTACCTGCCTCAAATGATGCATCGGATGTACCGACGTCATCGCGAGCAGGCTCGCTCCCACAGTTTTTTAGAGCCAAATTCAGGAAATCACCATGAGCTTTATCACCGAAATCAAAACATTCGCAGCGTTAGGCAGCGGCGTCATCGGCAGCGGTTGGGTGTCCCGCGCCCTCGCCCATGGCCTGGATGTAGTGGCCTGGGACCCGGCTCCCGGTGCCGAAGCGGCCCTGCGCAAGCGTGTCGCCAACGCTTGGGGCGCACTGGAAAAACAAGGCCTGGCGCCGGGTGCATCACAGGATCGCCTGCGCTTTGTCGCGACCATCGAAGAGTGCGTGCGCGATGCCGATTTCATCCAGGAAAGCGCCCCGGAACGGCTGGAGCTGAAACTGGAGCTGCACAGCAAAATCAGCGCGGCGGCCAAGCCCAATGCGTTGATCGGTTCCAGCACCTCCGGCCTGTTGCCGAGCGAATTCTACGAAAGCGCCACGCATCCGGAACGCTGTGTGGTCGGTCACCCGTTCAACCCGGTTTACCTGCTGCCATTGGTGGAAGTGGTCGGTGGCAAGAACACCGCGCCTGAAGCCGTGCAAGCGGCGATGAAAGTCTATGAATCCCTGGGGATGCGCCCGTTGCACGTGCGCAAGGAAGTACCGGGCTTCATCGCCGACCGCCTGCTCGAAGCGCTGTGGCGCGAGGCGCTGCACCTGGTCAACGACGGCGTGGCGACTACCGGCGAAATCGACGATGCAATCCGCTTCGGCGCCGGTTTGCGCTGGTCGTTCATGGGCACGTTCCTGACTTATACCCTGGCCGGTGGTGATGCCGGCATGCGTCACTTCATGGCGCAGTTTGGCCCGGCATTGCAGTTACCCTGGACTTACCTGCCGGCACCGGAGCTGACCGACAAGCTGATCGACGACGTGGTCGATGGCACCAGCGATCAACTGGGCAAACACAGCATTTCGGCGCTGGAGCGCTATCGTGATGACTGCCTGCTGGCGGTGCTGGAGGCGGTGAAGACCACCAAAGAGAAGCATGGGATGGCGTTCAGCGAGTAATCAGTCAGCAGGCCCGGCCCCTTCGCGAGCAGGCTCGCTCCCACAAGTCATGCGCGGTCCTTGTAGGAGCGAGCCTGCTCGCGAAAGCGGCAGTCCAGTCACCATCAATGTTGGAACTAACATCATGCCCACCCTCACCACCTACCAGACCACCATCATCCCCGACTGGGTCGACTACAACGGCCACCTGCGCGACGCCTTCTACCTGCTGATTTTCAGCTACGCCACCGACGCGCTGATGGATCGCCTGGGCCTGGACAGCAACAGCCGGGAAGCCAGCGGCAACTCGCTGTTCACCCTCGAACTGCACCTCAATTATCTGCACGAAGTGAAGCTCGACGCCCAAGTCGAAGTGCACACCCAAATCATCGCCCACGACAGCAAGCGCGTGCACCTCTATCACAGCCTGCATCTGGTCGGTGATACCGAGGAACTTGCAGGCAACGAACAGATGCTGTTGCACGTGGATCTTGCCGGGCCGCGTTCGGCACCGTTCAGCGAGCAGTCCCTGAGCCGACTGCAAGCCATCGTCGCCGAACAGGCGGACCTGCCGACACCTGCGTACATTGGCCGAGTGATCGCATTACCCCCAAAAAAATAACAAGGAGATCGCCATGAACACCGCCGCTGCATTTGCCGACTTTCGTACCTATCCGTTGATCAGCGCGCTGACTGGCGTGAAGACACTGGCGGACCGTGTTCTGGTGAGGTGGGCCGACGATCGCGTCAGCCCTTTCCACCATCAATGGCTACGGGACAATTGCCCGTGCCCGCAGTGCGTCTACACCGTGACCCGCGAGCAAGTGCTGGAAATCGTCGATGTGGCTGAAGATCTGTTGGCCGAGAACGCCAGTATCGATAACGATGGCTGCCTGTTGGTTGCCTGGCAGGACGGCCACTGCAGTCGCTTCGACCCTGGCTGGCTACGCGCCCACGCCTATGACGATGAGTCCCGCGCCGAGCGCCAGCAGCGCAAGCCGAAAGCCAGGCTCTGGCACAGCGATTTGCAGTTGCCGGTGTTCGAATATCAAGCGCTGATGAACGACTCCGACGCCTTGTTGCAATGGCTGCTGGCGGTGCGGGATGTCGGATTGACCCAGGTCCGTGGCGTGCCCACCGAACCCGGCTCTCTGAAGCTGATCGCCCAACGGATTTCATTCATCCGCGAGAGCAATTTCGGCGTGCTGTTCAACGTGCAATCCAAGGCCGACGCCGACAGCAACGCCTACACCGCCTTCAACCTGCCATTGCATAGCGATTTGCCGACCCGGGAGCTGCAACCTGGGCTGCAATTCCTGCATTGCCTGGTCAATGACGCCGAGGGTGGCGAGAGCATTTTTGTCGACGGTTTTGCCATTGCCGACGCCTTGCGCCGGGAAGACCCCGAATCCTTCAAAAGCCTCTGCGAAATCCCCGTGGAGTTTCGCAACAAGGACCGTCACAGCGACTACCGCTGTCTCGCGCCGATCATTGCCCTGGACGCCTTGGGGCAGGTATCGGAAATCCGCATGGCGAACTTTCTGCGCGGGCCGTTCGATGCCTCGGTGGAGCAGATGCCCAGGCTGTACAAGGCCTACCGGCGCTTTATCGCGATGACCCGCGAGCCTCGATTCAGGTTGAAGCAGCGGCTCAATCCCGGTGAGCTGTGGTGCTTCGACAACCGCCGCACCCTGCATGCCCGCAACGCCTTCGACCCTGCCACCGGGGCGCGGCATTTCCAGGGCTGCTATGTCGACCGGGATGAGTTGTTGTCGCGCATCCTGGTGTTGCAACGTTAGACCGAGTCATCTTCTTCGCGAGCAGGCTCGCTCCCACAGATTATTCGCAGCCCCTGTGGGAGCGAGCCTGCTCGCGAATACGGCCTGTCAGCCAACACAAACCCCACTGATTCACAGGCAAAAAAAGCCCCGATCAAGCCGTGACAGGATCGAGGCAGAGGGTACTGTTGAGGAGCCGCCGTGCGAGGGTGACCAAACCTTCGTGAAGCGAGCTGAGTCCAGTGTGCCTACTCCCCTGCGGACCAGGTTAGCCGAAAACGACATGCTCATAACCAATTGAGCCATTGCGACAAATCGCCCTTGCCGACACCCGGCACCCCCACCAGAATCGAACCACGACACCGTTCCCTGAAGAAGGATTGCGTCATGATGCACGCCGATTTGATAGACCAGGAAGACCTGTTGGGCCAGCTCAAGTCGTTGGGCTTTCAAGTGCCGAGCGGCGCTACGGCCGAGCAGGCCTGCGAGTATGCGGTGCGAGGTTTGAACAACGAACGGGCAATCGTGCTGCGGACCATGGTCAAGCAGATGTACACCAGCAGCGCGACCATCCTGCCGGCGGTGCGCCAGGCGATCGACAAGCAGCTGTTGCCGGCATTGGCGGAGTATCAGCAGAGCCACCCAGGCCGATAAATCCAATCGCGGGCAAGCCCGCTCCCACAGGTCCTGCGCCGTTTCGAATATGGCGCATTTCCTGTGGGAGCGAGCCTGCTCGCGATGAAAACGCCTCGGTCTAGAGCCTTACACTGGCAAACGTCGATTCGTTACGCGCCTGGCTCAGCGCCGACAACGGCCCGGACAACGGCGACAGCACCAGCGCTTGCGGCAGCGGCATCATCGCCACTTGCTGGGTAGTGTTGGAGCCTACGCGCTCGTCACGCGGCGGAATGCCGAAGTACTCGCGGTAGCACTTGGAGAAGTGCGGCGTGGACACGAAACCGCAGACCGACGCCACTTCGATGATCGACATCGGCGTTTGCTTGAGCAGTTGCCGGGCGCGGATCAGGCGCAGCTTGAGGTAGTAACGCGACGGTGAGCAGTGCAGGTATTTCTGGAACAGGCGTTCGAGCTGACGACGGGACACCGCGACATACACCGCCAGTTCGTCGAGGTCGATCGGCTCTTCGAGGTTGGCTTCCATCAGCGCAACGATTTCCTGCAGTTTTGGCTGATTGGTGCCGAGCATGTGCTTGAGCGGCACACGCTGGTGATCCTGTTCGTTGCGGATGCGCTCGTAGACGAACATTTCCGAAATGGCCGCCGACAGTTCACGACCGTGATCACGACTGATCAGGTGCAGCATCATGTCCAGCGGCGCGGTGCCGCCCGAGCTGGTGAAACGGTTACGGTCGAGGGTGAACAGACGGGTACTCATGGCTACCCGCGGGAAAGCTTCCTGCATCGCCGCCAGACATTCCCAGTGCACGCTGCAATCGAAGCCGTCGAGCAGACCGGCGCAGGCCAGGGCCCAGCTGCCGGTGCACACCGCGCCGAGGCGGCGGGACTGGCGAGCCTGGCTTTGCAACCATGAAACGTGTTCCCGGGTAACAGTGCGCTGAATACCGATACCGCCGCAGACGATGACAGTGTCCATTGGCGGGGCTTTGTGCATGGAGGCGTCGGGAGTGATCTGCAGACCGTCACTGGCCCAGACCTGACCGCCGTCGACAGTGAGGGTGGTCCAGCGATACAGCTCGCGACCGGACAATTGGTTGGCCATGCGCAGGGGTTCCACTGCGGAGGCCAGAGAAATCAGCGTGAAATTGTCCAGCAGCAGAAAGCCGATGGATTGAGGCGCACGGTTCTGGGGTTGGGCCCCGGAGTTGAACGTCGTCATCGCGGTATCTCCTCACACAAAGCGGGTGATGGCCTCAGGCGGAGGCTCTTTTTATTGCCATCGTTCTCGCGTGGGAGACGGGCTTTGTAATGACAGAGCAATTGCCATGCCTAAATTTGAATGCGCGTTCAATAACTCCTAAAAACGACGTCGGAATGTGTCTATATATGACGCGCAGGGAGTGGGGATTTAAATGGCCATCAGGGCTGGCAAGCGCCCCGGCCCACAAGCTGTGAGCAATTCGGTAGCACTTGTGGGAACAGGGCTACGAGCGGCTGGAAAAGAGTGTCACCGCAGGCACGGGTGACGAATGGTCGAAGGCTTGAATGACTCCGACCGCTGGCAAGACGATTTATCTGTGAGCGACGCACTAAAAGGCGGCGCGGTTTCGAGCGGGTGTTCACTTGGCGCGCAATTTTGACTGGTCTGCCGCCTTCGCGAGCAGGCTCGCTCCCACATTGGAATACACATCAACTGTGGGAGCGAGCCTGCTCGCGAAGGGGCCAACTCGGTTTCAGCACTCCACCGCACTCACCGCCAACCCACCCCGCGATGTCTCCTTATATTTGTCATGCATGTCGGCACCGGTATCGCGCATGGTGCGGATCACCCGATCCAGCGAGATAAAGTGCTGGCCATCGCCGCGCAAAGCCATTTGCGCCGCATTGATCGCCTTGACCGCGGCTATCGCATTACGCTCGATGCACGGTACCTGGACCAGCCCGCCCACCGGGTCGCAGGTCAAGCCGAGGTTGTGTTCCAGACCGATCTCCGCCGCATTGCACAGTTGCTCTGGCGTGGCGCCAAGAATTTCTGCCAGCCCGGCCGCCGCCATGGCGCAGGCCGATCCGACTTCGCCCTGGCAACCGACTTCAGCACCGGAGATCGAGGCGTTCTTCTTGCACAGGATTCCCACCGCCGCCGCTGCGAGGAAGTAGTCGACGACATTGGCGTCGGTCACCGCTTCGCTGAACTTCATGAAGTAATGCAACACCGCCGGAATGATCCCCGCCGCGCCATTGGTCGGTGCCGTGACCATGCGCCCGCCGGCGGCGTTTTCTTCGTTGACCGCCAGGGCGAACAGGTTGACCCACTCCATGGCACTCAAGGTCGAGCCGATCACGTTGGGCTTGTTCAACTCCTGCAAGCTGCGGTGCAGCTTGGCCGCGCGGCGGCGCACGTTCAGCCCGCCGGGCAGGATGCCTTCGTGCTTCAGGCCTTGCTCGACGCAATCCTGCATGGCGCGCCAGAGCTTCATCAGGCCGCTGCGGATTTCCTCTTCGCTGCGCCAGATTTTCTCGTTGGCCATCATCAATTGCGCAACGCTCAGGTTGTGGCGCTTGCACAGCGCCAGCAACTCGACGGCACTGGAAAAATCGTAGGGCAGCACGGTGCGATCCAGGTCCACCACACCGCTGGAGGCTTGTGCCTGATCAACGACAAAACCGCCGCCGACCGAATAATAGGTATCGCGATGAAACTCGCCATGGTCGTCTTCGACAATCAGGGTCATGGCATTAGGGTGATACGGCAGATTTTCGTCGATCAGGCGCATGTCCCTGGCCCAGATGAACGGGACCGACAGCCGACCGTCGAGCAACAGCGTATGGGTTTCGCGCAGGGCCTGGATACGGATGCCGATTTGCGACGGATCGATCGCGTCCGGCCACTCGCCCATCAGGCCCATGATCACCGCGTTGTCGCTGCCGTGACCGATGCCGGTGGCCGACAACGAGCCGAACAGCCGGACTTCGACACGCTGCACCCGCTCCAGCAATCCGCGCTCGCGCAAGCCCTGCACGAACAACGCCGCCGCCCGCATGGGTCCCACGGTGTGCGAACTGGAAGGACCGATGCCGATTTTGAACAGGTCGAAAACACTGATAGCCATTACTGCCGAACTCCTGGATGGGCCCACTGCGCACGCAAAAACGCACGGTGACGGAGCTGCTACGCTCAAGCTGCAATCCGTCGAGATGACCGCATCATCAAGCTTTTATCGTGTTGTTCGACGTCTCTAACCGACGCACTCATGCCCACCAGCGCCGCGTGTCTTTTACGCCGTGTTTTCGCCGTTTTTTTGCGGTTCAGAGCGAGAAAATGGGCTGAAAAAATCTGTAAACGACGTCACCGACACTGGATGCGACCATCCCTGTACTGGATACGACGCGCCCTGTAGGCGTCAGATTTTCACTGGTACATGATCATATCGACTCGATTGCAAGGCGCCGTGGTAGAGCTGTCTCCAGAACGCCATCCAACCGCAACCTATAAGTGCGGTGGTCCAGTCGGAACACTGCCAAAAAAAACACCAAGGAGTCCATCCATGAAAGGTTCCCCGTCGTTGTTGTTGGCCGCCATGCTTAGTCTGCCGGTTCTGGCGCAAGCCGCAGAACCGGCGCAGTGCAGTACCGTAAACTTCTCCGATGTCGGCTGGACCGACATCACCGCGACTACCGCGACAACCAGCGTCGTGCTCAACGCCCTCGGCTACAAGACCAAGACCACCATGATTTCCGTGCCCGTGACCTACAAGTCCCTGGCCGACGGCAAGAACATGGACGTGTTCCTCGGCAACTGGATGCCGACCATGGAAAACGACATCAAGGCCTACCGCGATGCCGGCACCGTGGACACCGTGCGCACCAACCTCAAGGGCGCCAAGTACACCCTCGCCGTACCTCAAGCCCTGTACGACAAGGGGCTGCATGACTTCGCCGACATCGCCAAGTTCAAGAAAGACCTCGATGGCAAGATCTACGGCATCGAGCCTGGCAACGACGGCAACCGCCTGATCCAGACGATGATCGACAAGAACGCCTTCGGCCTCAAGGACGCAGGCTTCAAGGTCGTCGAGTCCAGCGAAGCCGGCATGCTGTCGCAGGTCGACCGTGCGCAGAAACGCGACACCGCCGTGGTCTTCCTCGGCTGGGCGCCGCACCCGATGAACAAGCGCTTCAAGATCCAATACCTGACCGGCGGCGACGATTTCTTTGGCCCGGATTTCGGTGCTGCCACCGTGGCGACCAACACCCGCAAGGGTTACGCCGAGGAATGCAGCAACGTGGGCCAACTGCTGAAAAACCTGGAGTTCACTGTCGACATGGAAAGCGAACTCATGGGCAACATCCTGGACGACAAGATGAAGCCTGACGCGGCCGCCAAGGCCTGGCTGAAAAAGAATCCACAGGTGCTCGATACCTGGCTCGCTGGCGTGACCACCACTGACGGTAAACCTGGCCTGGACGCCGTGAAAGCCAAGCTGAATCAGTAATCGCTTATGCCGGACGGCTCCGGCCGTCCGGGCTGTTTATTTCCTTGCATGCGGACGTTCACTACCATGCTGATTGATCAGAAAATCCCTTTAGGCCAGTACATCGCGGGCTTCGTTGAATGGTTGACGCAACACGGCGCCAGCACCTTCGACGCAATCGCCGTGTCACTGGAAACGATGATCCACGGCGTGACGTTTGCGCTGACCTGGTTCAACCCGCTGGCACTGATCGGCCTGATCGCGCTACTGGCACACTTCATTCAACGAAAATGGGGCCTGACTGCATTTGTCGTTGCCTCCTTTCTGCTGATCCTCAACCTGGGGTACTGGCAGGAAACCATGGAAACCCTCGCCCAGGTGATGTTCGCCACCCTGGTCTGCGTGGTCATCGGCGTGCCGCTGGGCATCGTCGCGGCGCACAAGCCGATGTTCTACACTTTAATGCGTCCGGTACTCGATCTGATGCAGACCGTACCGACCTTCGTTTACCTCATTCCTACCCTGACCCTCTTCGGGCTGGGTGTGGTCCCGGGTCTGATCTCCACGGTGGTGTTCGCGATTGCCGCGCCCATCCGCCTGACCTACCTGGGTATCCGCGATGTCCCGGAAGAATTGATGGACGCCGGCAAGGCCTTTGGCTGCTCGCGTCGCCAACTGCTGACGCGGATCGAACTGCCTCACGCCATGCCGAGCATCGCGGCTGGCATCACCCAGTGCATCATGCTGTCGTTGTCGATGGTGGTGATCGCGGCACTGGTAGGCGCCGACGGATTGGGTAAACCGGTGGTCAACGCACTGAATACCGCTGATATCGCCCTGGGCTTCGAAGCGGGCCTGGCGATCGTACTGCTGGCGATCATGCTCGACCGTATCTGCAAACAACCCGAAGCCAAAGTAGGGGGTGACGCATGAGCATAATTCGCTTCGAAGACGTCGACGTGATCTTCACCAAAGATCCACGCGAGGCACTGAAACTTCTCGATCAAGGCTTGACCCGCAGCGAGATCCTGAAAAAGACCGGGCAGATCGTTGGCGTCGAAAAGGCCAGCCTGGATATCGAAAAAGGTGAAATCTGTGTGCTGATGGGCCTGTCCGGCTCCGGCAAATCCAGCCTGCTGCGTTGCATCAACGGCCTCAACACCGTCAGCCGCGGCAAGCTGTTCGTCGAACACGAAGGCAAGCAGATCAACATTGCGTCCTGCTCCGCCGCCGAGCTGAAAATGATGCGCACCAAGCGCATTGCGATGGTGTTCCAGAAGTTCGCCCTGATGCCCTGGCTGACCGTTCGCGAGAACATCAGCTTCGGCCTGGAGATGCAGGGTCGCCCCGAGAAAGAACGCCGCAAGCTGGTGGACGACAAGCTTGAGCTGGTGGGCCTGACCCAGTGGCGCAACAAGAAACCCAACGAGCTGTCCGGCGGTATGCAGCAACGTGTTGGCCTGGCCCGTGCGCTGGCGATGGACGCCGACATCCTGCTGATGGACGAACCGTTCTCGGCACTCGACCCGTTGATCCGCCAAGGCCTGCAAGACGAACTGCTGGAACTGCAACGCAAGCTGCACAAGACCATCGTGTTCGTGAGCCACGACCTCGACGAAGCCCTGAAACTGGGCAGCCGTATCGCGATCATGAAAGACGGCCGGATCATCCAGTACAGCAAACCGGAAGAAATCGTCCTCAACCCTGCGGACGATTATGTGCGGACCTTCGTGGCCCACACCAACCCGCTGAACGTACTGTGCGGTCGCAGCCTGATGCGCACCCTGGACAACTGCAAACGCATCAACGGTTCGGTATGCCTCGATCCGGGCGGCGATTCGTGGCTGGACCTGGCTGAAGGCAACACCATCAAAGGCGCACGCAAGAACGGCTCGAGCATGGACCTGCAGAACTGGATGCCGGGGCAAGCCGTCGAAGGCCTGGAACGCAAGCCGACGCTGGTGGATTCCAGTATCGGCATGCGCGACGCGCTGCAGATTCGTTATCAGACCGGCAACAAGCTGGTGCTGCACGATAACAACCATGTGGTGGGGATTCTTGGCGACAGTGAGCTGTATCACGCACTGCTCGGCAAGAACCTGGGGTAAGGCAACAGATGCAAAAACGCCGCGAGAGTATCGCGGCGTTTTTGTTTGTGGGGATATCGGGTGATGCAGCGTCAGGGCTGATGACCCCTTCGCGAGCAGGCTCGCTCCCACAGGGGTAAGCATTCCAATGTGGGAGCGAGCCTGCTCGCGAAGAAGCGGACGCGGTGGTCCTGACAGGAACACCGCATCAGTTCACTACTTAGCTGTAAACCCGGCCAAGGAGTTGCCGATGGCTTTCAAACTGGTCGAGCACGTCACGGGTGATCTGATCCTGGGTGAAGCCCATCAAGTCGTAGTCCTGGCTGCCGTTGTGCAGGTACACCTCGGCACGGTAGTAACGCTGGCGCGCCTCATCGGACTGAGCCGATTCGGTTGGCGTGGCCAGGTAGCCGTCCAGGCTCACTTCGTAGACAAACGGGTTGCCCTCTTCCATCTCGATCCGCAGGCCCATGCAACGCTTGGACTTGCCCAGCAGTGTCTGCACCTCCAGCCCTTGGGTACGCAGTTGCACAGCCGCATCGCTCAGCGCCGGCGTCACGTGCTTGTCCATGAAGCGCTGGACCACCGACTGACTCGGTTGCAGGTCCAACTGGGTCAAACGCTCAGTGAAACCACGGCGACCGCGTGCCGCCAGCTCCGCTTGTTCCTGTTCGATCTGTACGTCCTGGCGCATGGCCTTGTGCAAGCCGAACATGAAGAACACCAGCACCACCGAGAACGGCAGACCGGCCAGCACCACCATGGTTTGCATGGCTTCGAAGTTGCCGGCGAACAGCAGGCCGATGGTCACCAGGGTGATCACCACCGACCAGAAAATCCGCAGCCAGTGCGGTGCGTCTTCATCAACGGTGCCGCCCTTGCAGGACAGGTTGGCCATCATCACCGCGCCGGAATCCGCCGGGGTCAGGAACAGCACGAAACCGACAAAGATCGACACGCCGATCACCACTTTCGATGCCGGGTAATGCTCAAGCAACTGGTAGATCGCCATGGATGGCTGTTCCAGCGCGGTCTTCCCGAGTTCTACCGCCCCATGGTTCATCACCAGGTCCAGGGCCGAGTTACCGAAGATCGACAGCCACGCCAGGGTAAAGCCCAGCGGAATCAACAGCACGCCGGCGACCAGCTCACGCACGGTGCGACCACGGGAAATACGCGCGATGAACATGCCCACGAATGGTGCCCAGGAAATCCACCAGGCCCAGTAGAACAGGGTCCACAGGCCCAGCCAGCGGTCGGACTTCTCACTGTCGCCTTCGTACACATAGAGGTCGAAAGTCTTCAGCACCACGCCGTTAAGGTAGTCGCCGACGTTCTGCACGAAGCCGTTGAGCAGGTGCAGGGTCGGGCCGAACAACAGGACGAAAATCAGCAGGCCGCTGAACAGCACGATGTTCAGGTTGGACAGACGACGGATGCCGTTTTCCACGCCCGACACGGCAGCAATGGTCGCCACGGTGCTCATCACGATGATCACGATCAGCAGGTTGGTGTTGCTGTGCTCCATGCCGAACAGGTTTTCCAGCCCCGACGACACTTGCAGCGAACCAATCCCCAGGTTGGTCACCAGACCCAGCAGGGTCACGAACATGCCGAAGCCGTCCACCGCATGCCCGGCCGCGCTCTTGACCCAACGCTCACCCACCAGCGGGTACAACGCCGAGCGCAACGCCAGCGGCTGGTTATGCCGGTAGGCAAAGTACGCCACCGCCAGGCCGACCAGCGCGTAGATCGCCCAGCCATGCAGGCCCCAATGCAGGAAGGTCAGTTGCACCGCCTGACGGGCGGCAAGGTTGCTGCCGGCCACACCTTCCGGCGGGTTGAAGTAGTGGTCCAGCGGCTCGGAAGCACCGAAGTACAGCAGCGAAATACCGATACCCGAGGAGAACAGCATCCCCGCCCAGGCGCCGTAGCTGAAGTCCGGGGTATCGTCCTTGCTGCCGAGCTTGAGTTTGCCGTAGGACGAAAACGCCAGGCCGACGACAAAAATCAGGTAGGCGGCAATCACCACCATGTAGTACCAGCCGAAGCTGCGGGACAACCAGGCTTGCGCCGTACCCAGCATTCTGCCGGCCTCTTGCGGGGCGATGATCAGAATGGCGGTCAACAACAGAATCAACGCGGTAGAGGTGTAGAACACCCAACCGTTGACCGTCACCTTCTCGGGTGGGGTCTTTATTAGCGAGGCAGAACTCATGGCACAGATGCTCCGGGCAGTGCGAGAGAAGAACGCAAGACAAACGGGTTACCCGACCAATCGGTTAGTGGGCAGCCGACCGGCGGGTGATATAAAGACAGCCCGAAAAAAGCCCGAAGCCCGTGAGACGCCGTGGCGTACAGGCTTCGAGCCGTTTCGGATGTCGGTTTGCCGCCATTTACACGTAGGAAAAATCTGTAAGCAGCGACGATTTGTCGCAGATCTTATTCTTTGTTGATTGAACGTTCAATCAAAACAAAATAGACTGGCCCTCAAGCCGGTAGCCGTCTGACGTCTGCCGCAAGGCCTAAGGAGATGTGCAAGATGCCCAAGGTCGGTATGCAACCCATCCGCCGCCAGCAATTGATCGAAGCCACTTTGCTGGCTGTCGATCAGGTCGGAATGGGGGACGCCAGCATTGCGCTGATCGCCCGTTTGGCCGGTGTCTCGAATGGCATCATCAGTCACTACTTTCAGGACAAGAATGGCCTGATCGCCGCCACCATGGGGTACCTGATGACTGTCCTGAGCGAGAACGTCACCGCGCGCCGATTGGCGCTGACAGATGACAGCCCGCGGGCGCATCTGCAGGTGATCATCGAAGGCAACTTCGACGCCAGCCAGGTCAATGGCCCGGCAATGAAAACCTGGCTGGCCTTCTGGGCCACCAGCATGCACCAGCCGTCTTTGCACAGGTTGCAGCGGATCAACGATCACCGTCTGTATTCCAACCTGTGCTGCCAGTTCCGCCGTGTGCTGCCGCTCAATGATGCGCGCAGCGCCGCCCGTGGCCTGGCAGCGTTGATCGACGGCTTGTGGTTGCGCGGCGCGCTGTCGGGAGATGCTTTCGACACCGAGCAGGCGCAACAGATTGCGTACGAATACATGGATACCCAACTGGCCAAGCGGGTGAGTTAGAGCACACATAAGCGCTCAACCCCTGAACCGCGCCAACCACTTGATGCTCTTGCGAGGACTTTATGGCCCGTTTCGAACTGCAAAAACTCTACATCGATGGTGCTTACAGCGACGCCAGCAGCGACGCTACTTTCGAAGCCATCAACCCGGCTAACGGTGAAGTCCTCGCAAAAGTACAACGTGCGACCAAGGAAGACGTCGAGCGCGCAGTGGTCAGCGCCGAAAAGGGCCAGAAAATCTGGGCGGCGATGACCGCCATGGAGCGTTCGCGCATCCTGCGTCGCGCCGTGGAAATCCTGCGTGAGCGCAACGATGAACTGGCTGCCCTGGAAACCCTGGACACCGGTAAAGCATTCTCCGAAACCAAATACGTCGACATCGTCACCGGCGCTGACGTGCTGGAGTACTACGCAGGCCTGGTTCCGGCCATCGAAGGCGAGCAGATTCCGCTGCGCACCACCTCGTTCGTCTACACCCGTCGCGAGCCGCTGGGCATCGTGGCCGGTATCGGCGCGTGGAACTACCCGATCCAGATCGCCCTGTGGAAATCCGCACCAGCCCTGGCTGCCGGTAACGCGATGATCTTCAAGCCAAGCGAAGTCACCTCGCTGACCACTCTGAAACTGGCCGAGATCTACACCGAAGCCGGCCTGCCGAACGGCGTGTTCAACGTGTTGACCGGCAGCGGCCGTGAAGTCGGCACCTGGCTGACCGAGCACCCGCGCATCGAGAAAGTCTCGTTCACCGGCGGTACCGACACCGGCAAGAAAGTCATGGCCAGCGCTTCGGCTTCCTCGCTGAAAGACGTGACCATGGAACTGGGCGGCAAGTCCCCGCTGATCATCTGCGACGACGCCGACCTCGATCGCGCCGCCGACACCGCGATGATGGCCAACTTCTACAGCTCCGGTCAGGTTTGCACCAACGGCACTCGCGTGTTCGTGCCAGCTCACCTGAAAGCCGCCTTCGAAGCCAAGATCGTTGAGCGTGTAGCGCGCATCCGCATCGGCAACCCGCAAGACGAAAACACCAACTTCGGTCCGCTGGTCAGCTTCGCCCACATGGAAAACGTGCTGGGTTACATCGCCAAGGGCAAGGAAGAAGGCGCCCGCGTACTGTGTGGCGGTGAGCGTCTGACCGACGGCGAATTCGCCAAAGGTGCCTTCGTCGCGCCGACCGTGTTCACCGACTGCACCGACGACATGACCATCGTGCGTGAAGAAATCTTCGGCCCGGTGATGGCGATCCTCACCTACGAAACCGAAGAGGAAGTAATCCGCCGCGCCAACGACACCGACTTCGGCCTGGCCGCCGGTATCGTCACCCGCGACCTGAACCGCGCGCACCGCGTGATTCATCAGCTGGAAGCCGGTATCTGCTGGATCAACGCCTGGGGCGAGTCCGACGCGAAGATGCCGGTTGGCGGCTACAAGCAGTCCGGTGTTGGTCGTGAAAACGGGATCAGCTCGCTGAACAACTTCACCCGCATCAAATCGGTACAGGTCGAGCTGGGCGATTACGCCTCGGTGTTCTAAGAACCCGAGCCTTGTATTGCTCGCAAGGCCCTCTTCGCGAGCAGGCTCGCTCCCACAGGAGTACGCGTTCCACTGTGGGAGCGAGCCTGCTCGCGAATCGAGTGCGTAGCACTCGCCATGGCCTGACCTGAACCAACTTCAAAGAGGGTGCATTCAATGTCCCAAGAATTCGATTACATCATCATCGGTGCCGGCTCCGCCGGTAACACCCTGGCGACCCGTCTGACCGAAGACGCAGGCGTCACCGTCCTGCTGCTCGAAGCGGGCGGCCCGGACTACCGTTTGGACTTCCGTACGCAGATGCCGGCCGCCCTGGCGTTCCCGCTGCAAGGCCGTCGCTACAACTGGGCTTACGAAACCGATCCGGAGCCGCACATGGACGGTCGCCGCATGGAGTGCGGTCGCGGCAAGGGCCTCGGCGGTTCCTCGCTGATCAACGGCATGTGCTACATCCGCGGCAACGCCATGGACTACGACGGCTGGGCAAAATTGCCAGGTCTCGAGGACTGGTCGTACCTGGACTGCCTGCCCTATTTCAGAAAAGCGGAAACCCGCGACATCGGCCCGAACGATTACCACGGTGGCGAAGGCCCGGTCAGCGTGACCACACCGAAAGCCGGCAACAACCCGCTGTTCCACGCCATGGTTGAAGCCGGCGTGCAGGCCGGTTACCCGCGTACCGAAGACCTCAACGGCTACCAGCAGGAAGGCTTCGGCCCGATGGACCGTACCGTGACGCCTAAAGGCCGTCGCTCCAGCACCGCTCGCGGCTACCTGGACACTGCCAAGAAGCGTTCGACCCTGACCATCGTCACCCACGCCCTGACCGACAAGATCCTGTTCGAAGGCAAGCGTGCGGTCGGCGTGCGTTACCTGGTGGGCGCGGCTGAAGAGCGTGTTGAGGTCAAGGCGCGCAAGGAAGTGCTGCTGTGCTCCGGCGCCATCGCTTCGCCGCAGATCCTGCAACGCTCCGGCGTGGGCCCGGCGAAACTGCTGCAAAGCCTCGACATTCCAGTGGTCCACGACCTGCCGGGCGTCGGTGAAAACCTGCAGGACCACCTTGAGTTGTACCTGCAATACGCTTGCACCCAACCGGTCTCGCTGTACCCGTCGCTGCTCTTGCACAACCAGCCGGCCATCGGTGCCGAGTGGCTGTTCAACGGCACCGGCATCGGCGCCAGCAACCAGTTCGAAGCCGGCGGATTCATTCGTACCCGCCCGGAATTCGAATGGCCGAACATCCAGTACCACTTCCTGCCGGTGGCGATTAACTACAACGGTAGCAACGGTGTGAAAGAGCACGGCTTCCAGGCGCACATGGGTTCCATGCGTTCGCCTAGCCGTGGTCGCATCCAGGTCAAATCCAAGGACCCGCGCCAGCACCCGAGCATTCTGTTCAACTACATGGCCACCGAGCAGGACTGGCAGGAATTCCGCGACGGCATCCGCCTGACCCGTGAAATCATGCAGCAACCTGCACTGGACGCCTTCCGTGGTCGCGAGATCAGCCCGGGCATCGAGGTGCAAACCGACGAGCAACTGGACAAGTTCATCCGCGAACACGCTGAAACCGCGTTCCACCCGTCCTGCTCGTGCAAGATGGGCGCCGACGAAATGGCCGTGGTCGATGGCGAAGGTCGCGTGCATGGCATGCAAGGCCTGCGGGTGGTCGATGCCTCGATCATGCCGATCATCACCACCGGCAACCTCAACGCGCCGACGATCATGATGGCCGAGAAAATCGCCGACAAGATCCGTGGCCGCAAGCCGTTGCCGCGCAGCTCCGCCACTTACTATGTGGCGGGCGGAGCGCCGGTGAAGGGCAAGCCGGTGCGGGAAGTGACTCAGACCGCATAACACCGTTACACCGCATCAAGGCTATTCGCGAGCAGGCTCGCTCCCACAGGGAAGCTTCGGTGAACACAATATTTGTGAACACCGGAAATCAAATGTGGGAGCGAGCCTGCTCGCGAAGAGGCCCTGAAGAACAACACAACAATCCCCTCCCACACCGCTCTATCCTTGATCCCACCCCCCTCGCAGGCCTAATCTAGCGCCACGCAAACGTTTCACCTCTTCCCCTCGCAACACCGCTGCGCCGCCACTCCATACCCAGGAGGTTCACGAATGTTCGATTTCTACCCCCAGCTCAAGCAGCGCTTCGCCGCCTTGCGCACGGGTGCCGAATTCTTTTCCCTGCGTTATGTGCGCGAATCCGGGCAGTACCTGTCGGTGCGCAAGAACGTCGCCGAGCCGCCAAGCCTGAGCCGTGACGAAGGGGCGATGCTGACCGTACGGGTCAATGGCGTCGAAGCCTATGCCGCAACCAACGACTTGTCGCAACAAGGCCTGCAAGCCGCCCTCGACCGCGCCGAGCTCCAGGCCCGTCGACTCAAGCCCCACGCCTTGCTGGACTTGCGCGAGCAGGCCGTTTCCAGCGACCGCGCCGACTACTTTTCGCCCAACTTCGACCAGGCCTTCCCGTCCCTGAGCGACTGCTACGCATTACTCGGCGCCGAATCCGCCGCCGTACCGAAAGACGAGCGTCTGGTGAACTGGCAGGTCAGCCTCGGCATCACCCACGTCGAGCAGATCTACCTCAACACCGCCGGTGCCGAACTGCGCCAGGCCCAACGCTTTGTGTACCCTGGCCTGGATGTCACGGCCTACGACGGCAACGACAGCCAGACCCGCAGCCTGGGTCGCGAGAACTTCGGCCAGCAAGGCGCGGCGGACGTCATCAGCCGCTGCGGGCTGATCGGTGCCGGTGCCCAGGTGGCCGATCAGGCCCTGCAATTGCTGCTGGCGCCAAACACCCCGCAAGGCAAGCGCGACCTGCTGCTGATGCCCGACCAGATGATGCTGCAAATCCACGAATCCATTGGTCACCCGCTGGAACTGGACCGCATCCTCGGTGACGAGCGCAATTACGCCGGCACCAGTTTCGTCAAAGCCGAAGATTTCGGCCGCCTGCAATACGGTTCCGGTCTGCTCAACGTGACCTTCGACCCGAGCATCCCCGAGGAACTCGCCAGCTACGGCCATGACGACGACGGCACGCCCGCCAGCAAGCAGTTCCTGATCCGTGAAGGCTTGTTGCTGCGCCCGCTCGGCGGTGCGCTTTCGCAATTCCGTGCCGGCATGGACGGCGTCGCCAACAGCCGTGCCTGCGGCTGGAACCGTCCGCCGATCGACCGCATGGCCAACCTCAACATCGAGCCTGGCGATCAGTCCATCGAACAGCTGATCGGCGGCATCGAACACGGCGTGCTGATGTCGACCAACCGCTCCTGGTCGATCGACGATGCTCGCAACAAATTTCAGTTCGGTTGCGAATGGGGCCAACTGATCGAAAACGGCGAACTCAAGGGCGTGGTGAAGAACCCCAATTACCGGGGTATCTCCGCGCAGTTCTGGAAGAGCCTCAGCGCCGTCGGCAATGCCAGTACCTTCAAGGTCCTCGGCACACCGAACTGCGGCAAGGGTGAACCGAACCAGGTGATCCGCGTCGGCCACGCGTCACCGGCCTGCGTGTTCAGCAATGTCGATGTATTCGGAGGAGACGCCTGATGAATCCTTCAAACAGTTCGTCCGCGTCGTTCAAGGCGTTGGTCAACAGCCTGCGTGAAGCACTTCGCGAGCCCGAGCAGTTCACCCTCAGCTACGCCGCCGAATCGTCGGCCTTCGTGCGCTTCAACCACGCCAAGGTTCGTCAGGCCGGTCAGGTGCAGCAGGCGAGTATCGGCCTGAAGCTGATCAACGAAGGCCGTCATGCCGACCTGAACATCACCCTCGCCGGCGATCCCCAGGTTGATCTGCAACGCTTGACCGAAGGCCTGCAACAGCTGCGGGAAACCTTGCCGCTGCTGCCTCAGGATCCTTATCTGCTGCTCAACCACAATGGCTGGCAAAGCAGCAACGTGCAGTCGCATCCGCTGCCGGACACCGAGCAGGTGGTCGCGCAGATTACCCAGGCCGCCGAAGGACTGGATCTTGTCGGTTTTTACGCGGCCGGCCCCATCAGCCGTGGTTTTGCCAGTTCTTCGGGTGCCTTCGGCTGGCATCAGGCCAACAGTTTCAATTTCGACTTCAGCCTGTTCCACGAGAACGGCCAGGCCGTCAAAGCCAGCTACGCCGGGCATGACTGGAGCAGCGAAGACTTTGCCAAGCGCTTCCGGCAAGCCCGCGAGCAGCTTGAATTTCTGGGGCGACCGCTGCGCACTTTGGCGCCCGGCCAGTACCGCGCTTACCTGGCACCGGCGGCGCTGGAAGAAATCATGGGCATGTTGTGCTGGGGTGGTTTCTCGGCACAGTCGATTGCCAGCAAGAGCAGCCCGCTGCAAAAGCTCTACGGGGGCGACAGCGCTTTCAGCACGATGGTCTCGCTGGATGAAAAAGTCAGCGGCTCGCTGAGCCCGGCGTTTTCCGATGAGGGTTATCCACGCAGTGACCTTGGGTTGATCGTCGATGGCAAGGCCGGGGCACAGCTGGTCAGCTCGCGTAGCGCCGCGGAATACGGTTTGACTGCCAATGGCGCCAGCGGCGGTGAATCACCGAGCGCGCTGAACATGAAAGCCGGGCTGTTGCCTGACACTGACATCCTCAAGCAACTGGGCACGGGGCTGTACATCAGCAACCTGTGGTACCTGAACTTCTCGGATCAACCGGCCGCACGCCTGACCGGCATGACCCGCTTTGCCACGTTCTGGGTCGAGAACGGCGAGATTCAGGCACCGGTCAGCACCATGCGCTTTGATGACAGCGCCTTCAGCCTGCTCGGTTCGCAGCTCGAAGCGCTGACCGCAGAGCGGGAGTTGTTGCTGTCGGCGAGCACCTATAGCCAGCGGGCGACAGCGTCGGCGTTGTTGCCGGGGGCGCTCGTGAGCCGGTTGACCTTGACCCTTTGAAAGCATTCGCGAGCAGGCTCGCTCCCACATGGATGATGAATAACCTGTGGGAGCGAGCCTGCTCGCGAAGAAGTCACCACGGACGCCCTGATTCACACTGACAAGAGGTCCCATGCCCAACCGCCCGCCTCTCGACGCTGTCACCGCCCGCTGGGTGCCGTGGGTCGTCGCCATCGCGTTTTTCATGCAGTCCCTCGACGGGACGATTCTCAACACCGCCCTGCCGGCCATGGCCCGCGACTTGGCCGAAGACCCATTGCGCATGCAGGGTGTGATCATCGCCTACATGCTCACGGTCGCCTTGCTGATTCCCGCTTCGGGCTGGATCGCCGATCGCTTCGGCACCAAGAAGATCTTTTTCGGCGCGATCCTGCTGTTCAGTCTCGGCTCGCTGCTCTGCGCACTGTCGAGCAGCCTGAGCCTGCTGATCGGCGCGCGGGTGATCCAGGGCCTGGGTGGCGCGCTGATGTTGCCGGTCGGGCGGCTGGTGGTGTTGCGTGCCTACCCGCGCTCGGAGCTGGTGCGGATCATGGGCTTCATCACCATTCCCGGGCTGCTCGGCCCGTTGATCGGCCCGACCATGGGCGGCTGGATGGTGCAATTCCTGACCTGGCACTGGATCTTCCTGATCAACCTGCCGGTGGGGCTGGTCGGTTGCTACGCCGTGTGGAAATTCATCCCGGACCTGCGCGGTACCGAGCGCACCCGTTTCGATAGCCTGGGCTTCGTACTGTTTGGCGCGGCGATGATTCTGATCACCATCGCCATGGAGGGCCTGGGCGAACTGCACCTGCCACACCTGCGGGTGATGTTGCTGCTGTTCGGCGGCATGGCTTGCCTGGCGGCGTACTGGCTGCGCGCCGGGCATGTCGAGAATCCGCTGTTTGCGCCGTCGTTGTTCAAGACCCGGACCTTCGCCGTGGGTATTCTCGGCAACCTGTTCGCCCGTCTCGGCAGCGGCGCCCTGCCCTTTCTGGTGCCGTTGCTGCTGCAAGTGGCACTGGGTTACTCGCCGTCCCAGGCCGGGATGAGCATGCTGCCACTGGCGGCGGCGGCGATGATCGCCAAGTGGGTCGCGCGGCCACTGATCGAGCGTCTGGGTTATCGCATCGTGCTCACCGGCAACACCCTGGCGCTGGGCATCATGCTGGCCGCCATGGGCCTGGTCAGCGAGCAGACGCCGTACTGGCTGCTGCTGTGCCTGCTGGCGATCCTTGGCGCGATCAACTCCCTGCAGTTCACGGCGATGAACACCGTGACCCTGATCGACCTCGACGACGCCAGCGCCAGCAGCGGCAACAGCCTGCTGTCGGTGGTCGCGCAATTGTCCCTGAGCCTGGGGGTTGCGTGTGCGGGCGCGCTGCTCGGTGGCTTTACGGCGGAGATTGGTAACGATGGCGTGGATACGGTATTAGGCGCGTTCCAACTGACCTTTGTGACCGTCGGAATCATGGCCATGTTGGCCGCGACGATCTTTTCCCAGCTGTCACGGAATGACGGACGGCGTGTTAAACGTCCGGAACAGCACATAGAGCCTTAGGGCGAATGGCCACCGGACTGGTACACTGCGCGACATTTTGTTTTGCAGGCCAGTCCCGTGACCACCATCGCCACCGAATTTAATACTTTGCCGCTGTCCGCCGCCATGCTGGCTAACCTGGACTCCCTCGGTTATGCCCAGATGACGCCGATCCAGGCGCAAAGCTTGCCGGTGATCCTCAAGGGGATGGATCTGATCGCCCAGGCCAAGACCGGCAGCGGCAAGACCGCCGCGTTCGGCATCGGCCTGCTGAACCCGATCAATCCGCGCTACTTCGGTTGCCAGGCGCTGATCCTGTGCCCGACCCGTGAGCTGGCCGACCAGGTCGCCAAGGAAATCCGTCGCCTGGCCCGTGCCGAAGACAACATCAAGGTCCTGACCCTGTGCGGCGGCGTGTCCCTCGGCCCGCAGATCGCTTCGCTGGAACACGGCGCGCACATCATCGTCGGCACCCCGGGGCGCATCCAACAGCACCTGCGCAAGGGCTCGCTGGTCCTCCACGGCCTGAACACGCTGATCCTCGACGAAGCCGACCGCATGCTCGACATGGGTTTCTACGACTCCATCGAAGAAATCATCATGCAGGCCCCGGAGCGTCGCCAGACCCTGCTGTTCTCCGCCACCTATCCGGTCGGCATCAAGCAGCTGGCCTCGAAGTTCATGCGCAACCCGCAGCAGGTCAAGGCCGAAGCGTTCCACGACGACACGCAGATCGAACAGCGCTTCTACGAGATTTCCCCGGACGACCGCATGAGTGCCGTGACCAAGGTGCTTGGCCACTTCCGCCCGGCGTCCTGCGTGGCCTTCTGCTTCACCAAGCAACAGGTTCAGGAAACCGTCGATCATCTGACCGCCAAAGGCATTTCCGCCGTCGGCCTGCACGGCGATCTGGAACAGCGTGACCGCGACCAGGTACTGGCAATGTTCGCCAACCGCAGTACTTCGGTACTGGTGGCCACCGACGTCGCCGCCCGCGGCCTCGACATCGATTCGCTGGACATGGTGATCAACGTCGAGCTGGCCCGTGATTCGGAAATCCACATTCACCGCGTTGGCCGTACCGGCCGTGCCGGTGAGAAAGGCCTGGCCATCAGCCTGGTCGCGCCGTCCGAAGCGCAGCGTGCACAAGCCATCGAACAATTGCAGAAGACGCCGTTGACCTGGGACCAGGTGGACAACCTCACCTCCAAGGGCGGCGGCCCCCTGCTGCCGCAGATGAGCACCCTGTGCATCGCGGCTGGCCGCAAGGACAAGGTTCGTCCGGGCGACATTCTTGGCGCATTGACCGGTGACGCCGGCATCCCCGGCGCCCAGGTCGGCAAGATCGCGATTTTCGACTTCCAGGCCTACGTGGCCGTGGAGCGCGGCGTCGCCAAGCAGGCCCTGCAGCGCCTGAACGACGGCAAGATCAAGGGCCGTTCGTTGCGCGTGCGTATTTTGTAAGAACTGCACGTATACCTGTGGGAGCGGGCTTGCCCGCGATAGCGGACTGACAGACAACACTTATGTTGGATGTCCCGGCCTCATCGCGGGCAAGCCCGCTCCCACAGTTTTTGTGGTGAGACATTTAGAGGACATCGTTTTGCGCTCTACCGAAGTCGTGATCATTGGCGCTGGCGCCGCAGGGTTGATGTGTGCACTGACCGCCGCCGGGCGCGGGCGCGAGGTGTTGCTGCTTGACCATGCCAACAAGGCCGGCAAGAAAATCCTGATGTCGGGCGGTGGTCGCTGCAATTTCACCAACATGTACACAGAGCCGGGCAATTTCCTCTCGCAGAATGCGCATTTCTGCAAATCCGCCTTGGCCCGTTACACCCAATGGGATTTCATCGGCATGGTGGCCAAACATGGCGTGCCGTACCACGAGAAAAAACTCGGTCAGTTGTTCTGCGATAACAAATCCAGCGACATCCTCGAAATGCTGCTGACCGAGTGCGATCAGGCCGGCGTCAGCCTGCACCTGGACACGTCGATCCAGACCATCGAGCGGCTTGAGAAGGGCTACCTGCTGGACACCACAATGGGCCAGATCACCTGCGAATCGCTGGTGATCGCCACCGGCGGCCTGTCGATTCCGACCCTGGGCGCCACCGGTTTCGGCTATCAAGTGGCCAGGCAATTCGGTCATGAATTGCTGCCGACCCGCGCCGGTCTGGTGCCGTTCACCATCACCGATCAGCTCAAGGCGTTGTGCACCGAGTTGTCCGGTACGTCGGTGGATTGCCTGGTGAGCTGCAACGACCAGAGCTTCCGCGAGAACATCCTGTTCACCCACCGGGGCCTCAGCGGCCCGGCGATCTTGCAGATTTCGTCGTTCTGGGAGTCCGGCGATACCGTCGAGATCAACCTGCTGCCGGATCACGACGTGCCGGGCTGGCTGCAACAGCAACAGGCCGAACGCCCCAACAGCGAGTTGAAAACCCTGCTCGGGGAAATCTTCACCAAGAAGATGGCCAACCTGCTGGCGGACAACTGGTTCGTTTCCAAACCGATGAAGCAGTACACCCACGCCGAACTGGCCGATGTCGCGGAAAAACTGGCGAGCTGGAAAGTCGTGCCGGCAGGCACCGAAGGCTATCGCACCGCCGAGGTGACCCTGGGCGGCGTCAATACCAATGAAGTATCGTCCAAGACCATGGAATCGCTGAAAAGCCCGGGGCTGTACTTCATCGGCGAAGTGCTCGACGTGACCGGGCATCTGGGCGGGTTCAACTTCCAGTGGGCCTGGGCTTCCGGTTACGCGGCCGCGCAGTACGTCTGACCGTACACATAACAAAATGTGGGAGCGAGCCTGCTCGCGAAGAGGGAGTGCCAGAGAACATTGAGTTGCCTGACACACCGCTTTCGCGAGCAGGCTCGCTCCCACATTGATTTTGCATTGATCGATAAAGGAACAGATTTTGCTGTCTGATGTGATCGACGCCATTGCGTCGGCGTCATTAGTGGCTCAATTTAGCGTCATTGCCTCGGAAGGCCTTCGCATTTCATGTCATCGACTTCATTCCGCCAGTCTCTGCGTCGCCTTTGGGCGCTGGATAAGTTCAGCTACAGCGTGCGGGTATTCATTGCCCTGACCGGCACCATGGCGCTGTGTTGGTATCAGGACGAAATGGGCCTGCTGATCCCGTTGTTCCTGGGGATTATCGCCAGCGCCCTGGCCGAGACCGACGACAGCTGGCAGGGCCGTCTCAACGCGCTGGCCGTGACGCTGGTGTGTTTCGCCGTTGCCGCCCTGTCTGTAGAACTGCTTTTCCCCTACCCCTCACTGTTTATCGTTGCCTTCGCCCTGGCCGCGTTCTGCCTGACCATGCTCGGCGCCCTCGGCGAGCGCTATGGCGCGATTGCCTCGGCGACGTTGATCCTGTCGGTCTACACCATGATCGGCGTGGACCAGCGTGGCGGTGCGGTCACCGATGTCTGGCACGAGCCGGTGCTGCTGGTGGCCGGTGCTGCCTGGTATGGCCTGCTCTCGGTGTTGTGGCAGGCGCTGTTTTCCAATCAGCCGGTGCAGCAGAGCCTGGCGCGGTTGTTCCGCGAGCTGGGCTATTACCTGAAGTTGAAATCCTCGCTGTTCGAGCCAGTCCGGCAGATGGACGTGGAGGCGCGACGACTGAAACTGGCCCAGCAGAACGGCCGGGTGGTGGCGGCACTGAACGCCGCCAAGGAGATCATCCTGCACCGGGTCGGTAACGGTCGACCGGGGTCGAAAGTCAGCCGCTACCTGAAACTGTACTTCCTCGCCCAGGACATCCACGAACGCGCCAGCTCTTCGCACTACCCTTACAACGCCCTGGCCGAGGCCTTCTTCCACAGTGACGTGCTGTTCCGCTGCCAGCGCCTGTTGCGCCAGCAAGGCAAAGCCTGCCGGGCCCTGGCCGAATCGATCCAGATGCGCCAGCCGTTCACCTATGACGCAGGTTTCGCCGAGGCCCTGAGCGATCTGGATGCATCCCTCGAACACCTGCGCGTCCAGAGCAACCCGGCCTGGCGCGGCTTGCTGCGTTCACTGCGGGCACTGGCGGCCAACCTCGGCACCCTCGACCGCTTACTCAGCGATGCCAGTAACCCTGACGCCCTGGCCGACGCCACCGACAGCAGTTTGCTTGACCGTTCGCCGCGCAATCTCAAGGACGTGTGGCTGCGCTTGCGCACGCAACTGACGCCGACCTCACTACTGTTCCGTCATGCCCTGCGATTGCCCCTGGCGCTGAGCATCGGCTACGCCATGGTGCATTTGATTCACCCGTCCCAAGGCTACTGGATCATCCTCACTACGCTGTTCGTCTGCCAACCGAACTACGGCGCCACCCGCCGCAAACTCGGGCAACGGATCATCGGCACCGCCATCGGCCTGACCCTGGCCTGGGCGCTGTTCGACCTGTTCCCGAACCCGCTGATCCAGTCCTGCTTCGCCATTGCCGCCGGCGTGGTGTTCTTTACCAACCGCACCACCCGCTACACCCTGGCGACGGCGGCAATCACCTTGATGGTGTTGTTCTGTTTCAACCAGGTGGGTGACGGTTACGGGCTGTTCCTGCCACGTTTGTTCGATACCTTGCTCGGCAGCCTGATCGCCGGGCTGGCGGTGTTCCTGTTCCTGCCGGACTGGCAGGGACGGCGCCTGAACAAAGTGCTGGCCAACACCCTGGCCTGCAACAGCATTTACCTGCGCCAGATCATGCAGCAATACGCGGCAGGCAAAAGCGACGACCTGGCCTACCGCCTGGCCCGCCGCAACGCCCACAACGCCGACGCGGCGCTGTCGACCACGTTGGCCAACATGCTGATGGAGCCTGGGCATTTCCGAAAGGAGGCGGATGTGGGCTTTCGCTTCCTGGTGCTGTCGCACACGCTGCTCAGTTACCTCTCGGGCCTGGGCGCGCACCGGGAAACCCAACTGCCGGCGGGCGTACATGAGCACCTGATCGAGGGGGCCGGGGTGAAACTGGCCAGCAGCATCGACGAAATCGCCCAAGGGCTGGCGAGCAAGTCGTCGATAGCGATTCAGAGCGATGAAGAAGAAGCACTGGCCAATGAACTGGAACAGATGCCCGATGAAATCGATGAAGGGCAGCGGCTGGTACAGACGCAATTGGCACTGATTTGCCGTCAGCTCGGGCCGTTGCGGACATTGGCGGCGCATCTGATCAAGGACACCAGTGAGGATTGAGATCTGCGGTGTCTGAGCGGGCCTCTTCGCGGGCAAGCCCGCTCCCACAAGGATCGGCAGTGTTTACAAAATCCGAGAACAACATAGCTCACTGTGGGAGCGGGCTTGCCCGCGAAGAGGCCATCAGCAACAACACAGAAACTGGCTCAGCCCACTCACATCCCATGCTGCCGCATCAACTTGTCATAACTCCCGTCCGCCTTCATGGCCGCAATCTCGCGGTCGAAACCGGCGACGATCTGCTCATGCCGCGGATTCTTCAGGCTGACCAGTATGTGCAGGCTGTTCTCGCTCAACGCCTTGGGCAGGAATTCCACAGCGTTGCGGACCTTGGGTGACTCACGGGACAGGTAGTAGCGGGCAACGTACTCATCCTCCAGCGTCAGTTTGACCCGATCGGCCGCGAGCATGCGTACCGCCATGGCGAAACTGTGCACAGGGATTTTCTGTAACGAGTCGTCGTTGTCGAACGTGGGCGAATAGGCGTATCCGCGCACGATGGCAATCGGATACGTGTGCAATTGCAGCAGGTTGTTGAACTCGATGGGGGCGTCTTTGCGCTTGAGAAAACGGACGCGATTGAGCAGATATTCGCCGGAAAACTGGCCGAGAGTTGTACGCTCGTCGTTGTACCAGGCATTGACCAGCACGTCATACCGGCCCTCACCCAATCCCATCAAGGCCCGTGCCCAGGGCACTTGTTCGAAATCACTGGCATAACCGGCCCTGGCGAGCGCGGTGCTGACAATGTCCGTGGCCAATCCACCGTTGACGAGCGTGGAATCGGTAAAGGGAGGCCAGGCATCCGCGACCAACCGCAGTTTTTCTGCCGCTGCCCCCTGAACCAGCAACAGCAATCCAATCAAAGCAAAAGCTTGATGCAATCGCGGCATGCTTGAAAATCCTTAGCGGGCGGATTGCCCGACGTGTTTTCAGCCAAACTCCAAGGCCCCGTATCGGCAAGACCCGGGTGCTAAACATTAGCTCATCGAAGCCATGGCACAGCGCCTCGAACCAGATTACACAAAGAAGACATGCGCGCGAGAAATGAATGATGGCATTTTGGCCTATATCACAGATTCTTCCGCCATCAAGACTTCTGGCGTGAGTGCGCTTAGTATCGGAACGACGTTTTCAGGGAATCAAAACATGACAGTCGACTGGATCTGCAAACACCACAGCGACCTGGGCAAGGAGCAGCTGTACGCCATCTTGCAGCTGCGCGCCGAGGTATTCGTCGTCGAACAAAAATGCGTTTACCAGGATATCGATGGCCAGGATCTGGAAGGTGACACCCTCCACGTGATGGCTTGGGACGGTAACCGACTGGTGGCCTACCTGCGGCTGCTTGATCCGCAATCACAGGGCGGCGACGTGGTGATCGGCCGGGTGATCATCGCCCCGCAGGCACGCGGCGCCGGGCTGGGGCATGAGTTGATGGAACAGGCACTCAAACAGATCGAGAAATACTGGCCCGGCCTGCCGATCTACCTCTCGGCCCAGGCGCATCTACAGGGGTATTACGGGCGCTACGGGTTTGTCGTGGCGGGTGAGGAATATGTGGAAGATGGCATTCCACACATCGGCATGCGTCGTATTTAAGGGCCCCATCGCGGGCAAGCCCGCTCCCACAGGGTTCCGACTGGATTGAAAAACTTTGATCCAACCGTGATCACTGTGGGAGCGGGCTTGCCCGCGAAGGCGTCAGCTCAGGCGCCTCCAATACTCAGGGATACTCCAGCACCGCTTTGATCTGCCGCAGGTTACGCTCGATCCACCCGCGATCGATCGCACCCCACTCACGAATCCGATAGCGCCCCGCATGGTTGCGCGCGCCCTCTTCCTGCTCGAATTCACAAACGATATCCAGATCCGCCAACGCCGCAATGGTGTCCTGCGCCGTGCGCCGTGGCATACCTGTGACCTCGGTCAGCGCCGGAACACTGCTGGCCAGCCCGCTGTCAATCAGGTACGCCACATACAACCGGCGATAGAAGCTGCTCTTGGTCTTGCTTACGTCCATCCAACGCTCCTGAAAATCGTCCGACCGCAGCCCAAGCCTGCGGCAATTACTACGCGCCTGCAGGCGCCGGCATATCCCGCCAGGTCAGGTACACCCGCACATCGAATTCCACTTGGTGATAACCTGGCAGCATGTGCTCGCACAGTTTGTAGAAGGCCTTGTTGTGGTCCGACTCCTTGAAATGCGCCAGCTCGTGCACCACGATCATTTTCAGGAACTCGCAGGGCGCTTCCTTGAACAGTGAAGCGATGCGGATTTCCTTCTTGGCCTTGAGCTTGCCACCTTGCACCCGGGAGATCGTGGTGTGCAGGCCAAGGGCACGGTGGGTCAGGTCCAGGCGGTTATCGAACAGCACCTTGTCGATGGCCGGAGCATTACGCAGGAACTCCTGCTTGAGGTCCAGGGCATAGGTGTACAGCGCCTTGTCGCTCTGCACCCCGTGCTTTTGCGGGTAGCGCTGGCTCAGGTAATCGCCCAGTCGACCGTCGGCGATCAGCTGGCGCACCTGAGCCTGCAAGGTGGCAGGATAGGCCTGGAGATATTTCAACACGGTCATCGGGGCGGCAATACACGTCACTAAAAGGTCGCCAGTGTAGCGAATTCAGCGGGGCAGCGCGCTCCAGTCAAACGGCTGGACAAACCGCCCGGTGTCTTCGGCCATCATCGGTCGGGCCACCAGGAAGCCTTGCACATATTCACAGCCGTTGGCCTTCAGCCATTCATACTGCGCGACGGTTTCCACCCCTTCGGCAATCACCAGCATCCCGAACTGTGTGCACAGGTCGATGACACTGCGCACCAGCGCCGCATCCCGTACCGACTCCGGCAACCGGGCGATCAGATGCCGGTCGATCTTGAGGGTATCCAGCTCCAGGTCGCGCAAGTGCGACAGGGAACAGGGTCCGGCCCCGAAGTCATCCAACGCCACGCGTACGCCCAGATTGTGCAGCAGGCGCAATTGCTTGCGGGTTTCTTCGGGGTTGTGCATCAAGGCCTCTTCCGTGACCTCGACCTCCAGATGATGCGGTTGCAAGCCATGACGTTCCAGCACCTGGCGCAACTCAGTGACCAGGTTGGGCATGCCGAACTGTGTACTGCTCAAACTGACGCCGAGTACCAGGTCCTCGGTAAACAAGGTCTCCCAGGCTTTGCGTTGCCCGGCGCTGCGATGGTAGATCCAGCTGCCCAGGCGACTGATCAACTGCGCCTCTTCCAACAGTGGCAAAAACAGCCCCGGGGGGACATCGCCAACGCTCGGATGCTGCCAGCGCAACAAGGCCTCGAAGCCACGAATCCGCCCGTCGGCAATCGCTACCTGAGGCTGATACACCAGATTGAAATTCCGGTTCTCGATGGCTGTTCGCACACTTTCTTCCAGCATCAACCGCGAGCGTGCCCGGCCGTTCATGTCGTGATCGTAGAAGCGATATTGCTGGCGACCGGCACGCTTGGCTTCGTACATGGCGATGTCGGCCGCGCGTAGCATCCCGTCGAGATTGGCACCACAATCAGGGAATGTGGCGATGCCGATGCTGGCGCCCAGGGCGATATCGAGGCCGTCGATCTGCTGACAGATCGACACTCGCTCGATGAGCTTCTCGGCAATCTTCGCCGCCTGCTCGGGGAACTCCAGATCCAGCAGTGCGGTGAATTCATCGCCGCCCATCCGCGCCAGAATGTCGAAGGGCCGCAAGCAGGCCTTCAACTGTTCGGAGACCCAACGCAGCACCCGATCGCCGGCATCGTGCCCGAGCGAATCATTGACGCGCTTGAAGCCGTCGAGGTCCAGGTACATCAAGCCCCAGACACTGTCGGAACGCTCACCGCGCAACAGCAGGTTCTCTACGGTCTGGTAGAAACCCCGGCGGTTGAGCAACCCGGTCAGCGGATCGGTGACTGCCTGAAATTCCAGCTGCTGATGCAGATGACGCACCACCGACATGTCCAGCACAGTCACTACCATCGCATGTTGTTCGACAGGCAACGGCGCGCAGGACAAGGCCACCGGCACTTGCTGGCCGGGCGCCGTACGCAGCAGGGCATCGTGCAGGCGCAGGGTCTCACCGCGTTTGTATCCGGCCAGCAACTCGGAATCGGCCCAGATCGGGATATGCGGTTTTTGCAGGTAGTCCAGAAACTCCTTGCCTTGCAGTTCCTGCACCGTGGCATTGAGCAACCGCGACATTGCCGGATTGGCAAAACGAATCAGCCCGTCCTCACTCAATACCAGAATGCCTTCGGCAGCGTTATCCAGCACCGACGCATTAAAGGCACGAGCGGACTCCAGATCATGACTCAGGCGCTGCAGGGCCCGGCGGTTTCGCTGGTGTTCGAGCAATGCATGGACCTTTGGCGTCAAGACCTGTGGGTCGAACGGCTTGAACATGTAATCCACCGCACCACTGGCATAGCCCTTGATCACCGCATCCTGGGACTGTTCGTTGGCGGTCAGGAAAATGATCGGCGTGAGACGGGTCCGCTGGCTACCGCGCATCAGGCGCGCCACTTCATAACCGTCCATACCCGGCATCTGCACGTCCAGCAGCACCAGGTCGATATCGTGTTCAAGCAACAAGCCGAGGGCCTCGAAACCCGAGGCGGCAGTAATGACCTGCCAGTCCTGGCGCTGTAACAACGCGCGCATGCTGATCAGGTTTTCGGGGTAATCGTCGACGACTAAAAGGGTTGAGCCGCCTTCTACTGGCGTGGGTTGCGCGCATTCCATGCTGCTTCTCTGATTGCGGGGCGTCATACCGGCTTCTCGTGAAAACCGGACAAATACTGTGCTTTCACTCTAGACCCGGTTCTGCAAAAGCAGAAGGTGTCAGTGGGCCATCATTTAATCATAGTGTCTTTTTACCGACTAACGGTCGATGGTTCAGGCGATGGGAATCGCGAAAGATGGGGTTTCGACAGGATGTTGACGTCAGCCACCCGTCAGACGGACGTTAACAAAATCTCCCGCTACGCTTATAAAGGCCGCCCCCGAAGGCGCGGGCTAGAGCTTCTGGCACGTCCGTGCAGCATGAATCAAGTGGAAGAACCGACATGATCGATCTTGCAACCTGGAACCTCAGCGTCCCCGTCGGCAGCCCGCCGTACACCGTTGAAACCTCCAAGCTGGTGAATGGCTTCAAGGATCAATACTTCCATTCCGACACCGGCACATTGTTTTTCTGGTCGCCCGTGACCGGTTCCCGTACCGAAAACGCGATTTATCCGCGCACCGAACTGCGTGAAACCTACAGCAACGGCACATTGCACAACTGGTATTACCCGGATGCCGACAATTTGTTGCATGCCACGCTGGCCGTTAACCAGGTGCCCAGTTCCGGGAAAATCGTCATCGGCCAGATCCATGCCTTTCAAAGCCAGAAACCGCTGGTGAAGGTCGAATACCAATACAAGACAAGTACAGCCACCGGCAACATCGTCGCCAAGGTCCGGATGCGTCCCGATGACGATGAGGGCCGGGTGATCGTCGTTGCAACGGGGGTGAAACTCGATCAGGAGTTCAACTATCTCATTCACCTCAGCCCCGGTGGCGCCTTGGGCATCAGTGCGGCAGGCTATCAATGGGATACACAAATCAGCGCCACCTGGCGCGAAAAACCGCTGTACTTCAAGGCAGGGGTCTACGTGCAGGACAACACCGGCTACACCAATGAAGGCGGGAAGGTAACTTTCAGCAGGCTGGATATCGATCACAATAAATAAGTGCAAAAATGTGGCGAGGAGCGGCTCTCCTCGCCCAGACAATCAGCGAACACACATCAGCATGAAACTTTTAGAGGTCGCTGCATCCTTCGCGGAACCCGCTGCCAATTGGGTGATCACCTTGATGGCTTTGATCGTTGGCGTTCCGACAACCTTGGCATTGGCGAACAGCAAATCATCGTAGGAGTCCACATCAGTTACGGATACACCGCAGTAACCCGGTGCCTGCTGAAAGACCCCAGCCTTTGGAATTATTTCGTACTCGGAAAAATAGCCGGCCCGCGGGAAGTGCTTCACGCTGTAGATCCAGTCGCCGGACTGCCTTATTACCTTGCCCTTGCTATCAATCGACGCAGTTAAAACAGAGTCAGCAGCATTGACGGCGTTAACCGCAAACAGGAAAAACGGTAAAGCAAGAGCACTGAGTTTTTTACGGGAATACATAAACAAACCTCTCTTCCATGAAAGTTTAATCAATGGCAATCCGGCCAAAGATCAATTTATTTAGCGTAATGAAAGGCTCGCTGTCAAAGACACACACAACAAACAGAAGAGTACCTCCTGTTTCAGTAATCATTCCTACATCCATAAAAAAACCCGTCTCTCGACGGGTTTTTCATCAAACCAGTTTAACGTTCAGTCTTAGTTGACCTTCGCGTTCAACTCACCTTTCAGGTAACGCTGATACATGCCTTCCAGGGAGATCGCCTTGATCTTCGAAGCGTTGCCGGCAGTACCGAAGGCTTCGTAGCGAGCGATGCACACGTCGCGCATGGCGGTCACGGTGGCACCGAAGAATTTACGCGGGTCGAATTCGCTCGGGTTGGTGGCCATCAGGCGACGCATTGCGCCAGTGGATGCCAGGCGCAGGTCGGTGTCGATGTTGACCTTGCGCACGCCGTGCTTGATGCCTTCGACGATCTCTTCAACCGGTACGCCGTAGGTTTCCTTGATGTCGCCGCCGTACTGGTTGATGATCGCCAGCCACTCTTGCGGAACCGAAGACGAACCGTGCATCACCAGGTGAGTGTTCGGAATGCGCTTGTGGATTTCCTTGATGCGGTCGATCGCCAGCACGTCGCCGGTAGGCGGCTTGGTGAACTTGTAGGCGCCGTGGCTGGTGCCGATGGCGATGGCCAGGGCATCAACCTGAGTGCGTTTAACGAAGTCAGCGGCTTCTTCCGGGTCGGTCAGCATCTGGCTGTGATCCAGAACGCCTTCGGCGCCGATGCCGTCTTCTTCACCGGCCATGCCGGTTTCCAGCGAACCCAGGCAGCCCAGCTCGCCTTCTACCGAAACGCCACAGGCGTGAGCCATGGCCACGGTCTGCTGGGTGACACGGACGTTGTAGTCGTAGTCGGTCGGGGTCTTGCCGTCTTCACCCAGGGAGCCGTCCATCATCACCGAGCTGAAGCCCAGCTGGATGGAGCGCTGGCAGACGTCAGGGCTGGTGCCGTGGTCCTGGTGCATGCACACCGGGATGTGCGGGAATTCTTCGATGGCTGCCAGGATCAGGTGACGCAGGAACGGTGCACCGGCGTATTTGCGAGCACCGGCCGAAGCCTGGACGATCACCGGGGAGTCAGTCTTGTCAGCGGCTTCCATGATGGCGCGCATCTGCTCAAGGTTGTTGACGTTGAAGGCTGGAACGCCGTAGCCGAACTCGGCTGCGTGGTCCAGCATCTGGCGCATGCTGATAAGTGCCATTGTATGTATCTCTCCCGGTTGAGGGTCGTTAATCGTGCCAGCCTGCCGTAGCGGCGGCGGCTATTCAAGTTATTGCAGATCGGGGGTTAAGCCCGGACTGCGAATCTGGTGTTGCAAAATCTCAAGAGCTGCATGGAACCCTTGTGGGAGCGAGCCTGCTCGCGAATGCGGTCTGACACTCAACAAAACTGTCGACGGATATACCGTATTCGCGAGCAGGCTCGCTCCCACATTAATTCCGAGGTGTGTCAGTTATTGCGCCTTGCAACCACGACCAATCAAATCATTGGTGGCGACCCAGTAAACCAGGCCTTCCTCACCTTTTATGTGAAACGCCAGCATGTCATTGCTGTACAGCGAGCCCGATGCACCCGGCTCCTGCTTCAAGCGGTAGACCTGATCGGCACCGCCCAGGCGCACGTCGACTTCTTTGCGGCTGTCGTCGGTGTAACGCCAAACCACTTTAGCCTGGCTGTCGCAGGTCCATGTGGTCCAGTTATCCACAGGTGCGGACGACTGGAACAGGTTCAACTGAGCACAACCAGCCAACAGCGCCAGCGCCGTAACGGCGATAAAACCTTTCATCCGTGTCCCTCGGCTGACGGCGCACGCCGCCAGCCCTGAGTAAAGAGTCAGACCCGTCAAGGGCAGCCATGTTCCTTGGCGGGTGCCTGGGTCTCATATTTGTCCAGACCCTCGGGCCCGGAGCGCTTGTTGAGCACCGGGTTGGTTTCCGCCTGCCAGTCCGCCTGATAACAGCCGTTGCGTGACGCTGGCGCCTCGGGCTCCGGCGTAGCTTTCGGGCTGCTCCCGCAAGCCGCCAGTGAACCGGCGACGATCAACAGCGCTAACGTCTTGACCATGTCAACACTCCCTTGCCTGGTCAAACGGGCGACCCTCAGGCCTTGGCCCGGCTTTCCAGGACTTCGACGGCTGGCAGAACCTTGCCTTCGACGAATTCGAGGAATGCGCCGCCACCGGTGGAAATGTAGGAGATCTGCTCGGCCACGCCATACTTGTCGATGGCAGCCAGGGTGTCGCCACCGCCGGCAATGGAGAACGCAGCACTGTCCGCGATGGCTTGGGCCAACACTTTGGTGCCATTGCCGAATTGATCGAACTCAAATACGCCAACCGGACCGTTCCACAGAATGGTTTTCGACGATTTCAACAGCTCGGCGAAATTGGCGGCGGTCTGCGGACCGATGTCGAGGATCATGTCGTCGGCAGCGACGTCAGCGATCAGCTTGACGGTCGCTGCGGCGCTTTCAGCGAATTCCTTGGCAACCACCACGTCCACCGGCAGCGGTACGCTGACTTTGGCGGCGATGGCGCGCGCCGTGTCGAGCAGGTCCGGCTCGTACAGCGACTTGCCGACCGGGTGACCGGCAGCGGCCAGGAAGGTGTTGGCAATGCCGCCGCCGACGATCAACTGGTCGCAGATCTGGCTCAGGCTGTTCAGTACGTCGAGTTTGGTCGACACCTTGGAGCCGGCAACAATGGCAGCCATCGGCTTGGCCGGAGCGCCCAGGGCCTTGCCCAGTGCATCCAGTTCAGCAGCCAGCAGCGGGCCGGCAGCAGCGACTTTGGCGAACTTGGCCACGCCGTGGGTCGAACCTTCGGCACGGTGAGCGGTGCCGAAGGCATCCATCACGAACACGTCGCACAGGGCGGCGTATTGCTTGGCCAGTTCGTCGGCGTTCTTCTTCTCGCCTTTGTTGAAGCGCACGTTTTCGAACAGCACGATGTCGCCGGCCTTGACGTCAATGCCGCCCAGGTAATCGGCCACCAATGGCACTTCACGGCCCAGGGCACGGCTCAGGTAGTCGGCGACGGGCTTGAGGCTGTTCTCGGCCGAGAATTCGCCTTCGGTCGGACGGCCAAGGTGCGAGCAGACCATCACGGCCGCGCCTTTTTCCAGGGCCAGCTTGATGGTCGGCAGCGAGGCCAGGATACGCGCATCGCTGGTGACAACACCGTCCTTGACTGGGACGTTGAGGTCTTCGCGGATCAATACGCGTTTACCTTGCAGATCGAGGTCGGACATCTTCAACACGGTCATGGGTCGCATTTCCTGGGTAGCTGTTTAGAGAGCAGTTTTTTTGGATGAAGCTATTTGCAGATAGTGGTCTGCAACGTCGAGCATTCGGTTGGCAAAACCCCATTCATTGTCGAACCAGGCCAGGATGTTCACCAGCCGCGGGCCGGAAACACGGGTCTGACTGGCATCGACGATGGCCGAATGCGGATCATGGTTGAAATCACAGCTGGCGTGCGGCAACTCGGTGTAGGCCAGAAGGCCTTTGAGCGGGCCGCTGGTGGCGGCTTCGCGCAGGATCCGGTTGACCTCGGTGGCGTCGGTCGCGGTGGCGGTCTGCATCGTGATATCGAGGCAGGACACGTTGACCGTCGGCACCCGTACGGCTTTGGCCTGAATTCGTCCGGCAAGTTCCGGCAGCAGGCGTTCAATACCACGCGCCAGACCGGTGGACACCGGAATCACCGACTGGAACGCCGAGCGGGTGCGGCGCAGGTCCTCGTGGTGATAGGCATCGATGACCGGCTGATCGTTCATGGCCGAGTGAATGGTGGTGATCGATACGTAATCCAGGCCAATGGCCTGATTCAGCAGGCGCAACAGCGGCACGCCGCAGTTGGTCGTGCAGGACGCATTGGACACCAGCAACTCGTCGCCGGTCAGGCAATCCTGGTTCACGCCATAGACGATGGTTGCGTCGACGTCCGTTTCGCTGGCCATCGGCTGGGAAAACAACACACGCGGGGCGCCGGCGTCGAGGAACCGCCGGCCGTCTTCGCGAGTGTGATAAGCACCGGAGCACTCGAGCACCAGATCGACGCCCAGGGACGCCCAGTCGATGCCTTCGGGGGTGGCACTGCGCAGGACCTTCACGCAGTCGCCATTGATATGCAGACAATCGCCGTCGACCTTCACTTCACCGGGGAACCGGCCATGGGTGGAGTCGAAGCGTGTCAGGTATTCGATGCTGGCCATGTCGGCCAGATCGTTGATCGCGACAATCTCGAACCCGGCCTTGTCGCCTCGCTCGAACAACGCACGCAAGACGCAACGACCAATCCGGCCGTAGCCGTTGAGTGCAACTTTGTAGGGACGCGGTTGAGGCATGGGGGTTCTCGATAGACGCAGGCAAACGAATTCTCGTTAACAACACATCCCCCTGTAGGAGCGAGCTTGCTCGCGATGGTGGCCCAGACAACGCGGGCATTCAGGCAGCCAGCGTTATCGTTAACGACCATCGCGAGCAAGCTCGCTCCTACAGGGGACCGCGGTGGTCATGAAACCACCGCGTCGTGCTTAGTCTTCCAGCAGTTCTTCAGCCTGACCCAGGATGTTTTCCAGGGTGAAGCCGAACTCTTCGAACAAGGCCGACGCAGGCGCCGACTCGCCGTAGGTGGTCATGCCGATCACGCGACCTTCCAGGCCCACGTACTTGTACCAGTAGTCGGCATGGGAAGCTTCGATGGCGATACGGGCGCTGACCTGCAACGGCAGGACCGATTGCTTGTAGCCGGCGTCCTGGGCATCGAACACGCTGGTGCATGGCATGGAAACCACACGTACCTTGCGGCCTTGCTCGGTCAGTTTGTCGAAGGCCTGAACGGCCAGGCCGACTTCCGAACCGGTGGCAATCAGGATCAGCTCAGGCTCGCCTGCGCAGTCCTTCAACACGTAACCGCCACGCGCGATCTCTTCGATCTGAATCGCATTGCGGGTCTGGTGCTGCAGGTTCTGACGCGAGAAGATCAGGGCCGAAGGACCGTCCTTGCGCTCCAGTGCGTATTTCCAGCACACCGCCGATTCAACGGCGTCGGCTGGACGCCAGGTGTCGAGGTTCGGCGTGCAGCGCAGGCTGGCCAGCTGCTCGATTGGCTGGTGAGTCGGGCCGTCTTCGCCCAGACCGATGGAGTCGTGGGTGTAGACGTGGATCACGCGCTGCTTCATCAGGGCCGACATGCGCACCGCGTTGCGGGCGTACTCCATGAACATCAGGAAGGTCGCGCCGTAAGGCACCAGGCCGCCGTGCAGGGCAACGCCGTTCATGATCGCGGTCATGCCGAACTCGCGCACGCCGTAGTACATGTAGTTGCCGCTGGCGTCTTCGGCGGTGACGCCTTTGCAGCCTTTCCACAGAGTCAGGTTGGAACCGGCCAGGTCAGCCGAACCGCCGAGGAATTCAGGCAGCAGCGGGCCGAATGCGTTCAGGGCATTCTGGCTGGCTTTACGGCTGGCGATGGTTTCGCCCTTGGCAGCCACTTCGGCGATGTAGGCCGAGGCCTTTTCGCTGAAGTCCGCCGGCAGATCGCCGCTCAGACGACGCACCAGCTCGTTGGCTTCGGCAGGGAATGCCGCGGAGTAGGCAGCGAAACGCTGGTCCCACTCGGCTTCCACAGCTTTACCGGCTTCCTTGGCATCCCACTCGGCATAGATATCGGCCGGGATTTCGAACGGACCGTGGGTCCATTTCAGCGCCGCACGGGTCAGGGCGATTTCCGCATCACCCAGCGGGGCGCCGTGGCAATCTTCCTTGCCTTGCTTGTTCGGCGAACCGAAGCCGATGGTGGTCTTGCAGCAGATCAGGGTTGGCTGCGTGCTTTTGCGCGCAGTTTCGATCGCCGTCCTGATCTCTTCCGGATCGTGGCCGTCGACATTGCGGATCACTTGCCAGTTGTAGGACTCAAAACGCTTTGGCGTATCGTCGGTGAACCAGCCTTCGACTTCGCCGTCGATGGAGATGCCATTGTCATCGTAGAAGGCGATCAGCTTGCCCAGGCCCAGGGTACCGGCCAGGGAAGCGACTTCGTGGGAAATGCCTTCCATCATGCAGCCATCACCCAGGAACACATAGGTGTGGTGGTCGACGATGTTGTGGCCGGGACGGTTGAACTGCGCCGCCATGACTTTTTCAGCCAGGGCAAAACCCACGGCGTTGGCCAGGCCTTGGCCCAGTGGACCGGTGGTGGTTTCTACGCCCGGGGTGTAGCCGAGTTCCGGGTGGCCCGGGGTGCGGCTGTGCAGTTGGCGGAATTGTTTCAGGTCGTCGATCGACAGGTCGTAGCCAGTCAGGTGCAGCAGCGAGTAGATCAGCATCGAGCCGTGGCCGTTGGACAGCACGAAGCGGTCACGGTCGGCGAACGATGGATTGCTCGGGTTGTGCTTGAGGTAGTCGCGCCAAAGCACCTCGGCGATATCCGCCATACCCATTGGGGCACCGGGATGGCCGCTGTTGGCTTTTTGCACGGCATCCATGCTGAGGGCACGAATGGCGTTGGCACGCTCACGACGGCTAGGCATCGCTGTTCTCCTGGGGGACTTGAATAAAACGAATCGGAAAAAAGGTGAGCATTTTCCCTCACCCGGACGCCTCGGGGCAATGACAGATAGTCATCTGGAGGCGTTTTTCCAATGGATAACGACGTATTAACGTGGTGAAACCTTTCTGCTCCGGCTTGGTTGACTGAACCTGACGTCAGGAAGTGCCATCTATCGAGCAATATCAAAACTTTTTGATATTGCTCTTGCGATGCCTTCGACCCGTGACTAGACTGCCGGCCTTATGAATTTACGCGTGCCCTCCATTCAACATGACGATTGCGATGAGCTGGCGGCCTTGTGCAAGGCTGGCGGCGATCCCCTGCGGTTGAATGTTTTGCGCGCACTGGCCAACGACTCGTTCGGCGTGCTGGAGCTGGCGCAGATCTTCGGCATCGGCCAGTCAGGCATGAGCCACCACCTCAAGGTACTGGCCCAGGCCGGCCTGGTGGCAACCCGCCGCGAAGGCAACGCGATTTTCTACCGCCGCGCCCTGCCCCACACCGATCTGTTGGGCGGCAAATTGCACGCAGCCCTGCTCGAAGAAGTGGACAACCTGACGCTGCCGACCGACGTACAGTCGCGCATCGCCCAGGTCCATGGGCAACGCGCGGCCGCCAGCCAGGACTTTTTCTCACGGGTAGCGGAGAAGTTTCGCGCCCAGCAAGACTTGATCGCCGGCCTGCCGCAATACCGCGAAAGCGTGGTGGCCTTGCTCGACAAGTTGAGCTTCGACAAAGACGCCACGGCCATTGAAGTCGGTCCCGGTGATGGCGCATTCCTGCCGGAACTGGCGCGCCGCTTCTCGCAAGTCACGGCGCTGGACAACAGCACCGCGATGCTCGAACTGGCGCGCCAGGTCTGCGAACGCGACAAGCTGACAAACGTCAGCCTGCAATTGGCCGATGCATTGAACGGCGTCAGCCTCAAGGCCGATTGCGTGGTACTGAACATGGTACTGCACCATTTTGCCGCGCCGGCCGATGCGCTCAAGCACATGGCCCGCTTGCTGCAACCAGGCGGTAGCCTGTTAGTGACAGAGTTATGCAGCCACAACCAGAGTTGGGCCAAGGAGGCCTGCGGTGATCTCTGGCTGGGGTTTGAACAGGACGATTTGGCCCGTTGGGCCACCGCTGCGGGACTCGCTCCCGGGGAAAGCCTCTATGTAGGCTTACGCAATGGTTTCCAGATCCAGGTCCGCCATTTTCAGCGACCGGCTGGCGACACTCACCATCGGTAAATTCAGGAAAACATCGAGATGAGCGAATACTCCCTCTTCACCTCCGAGTCCGTGTCTGAAGGGCATCCGGACAAAATCGCCGACCAGATTTCCGATGCAGTGCTGGACGCCATCATTGCCCAGGACAAACACGCTCGCGTAGCGGTGGAAACCCTGGTCAAGACCGGCGTGGCCATCGTTGCAGGTGAAGTGACCACCAGCGCCTGGGTCGACCTGGAGCAGATCGTTCGTGATGTGATTTGCGATATCGGCTACACCAGCTCCGACGTTGGTTTCGACGGCGCCACTTGCGGCGTGATGAACATCATCGGCAAGCAGTCCCCTGACATCAACCAGGGCGTTGACCGTGCCAAACCTGAAGATCAGGGCGCCGGCGACCAGGGCCTGATGTTCGGCTATGCCAGCAACGAAACCGACGTGCTGATGCCAGCACCGATCACCTTCTCGCACCAGCTTGTGCAGCGTCAGGCCGAGGCCCGTAAATCCGGCCTGCTGCCTTGGCTGCGTCCGGACGCCAAGTCCCAGGTCACCTGCCGTTACGAAGGCGGCAAGGTTGTCGGTATCGACGCGGTAGTCCTGTCGACCCAGCACAACCCTGAAGTCTCCTACAAAGACCTGCGCGAAGCCGTGATGGAGCTGATCGTCAAGCACGCGCTGCCTGCCGAACTGCTGAGCAAAGACACCCAGTTCCACATCAACCCGACCGGCCAGTTCATCATCGGCGGCCCGGTGGGTGACTGCGGCCTGACCGGTCGCAAGATCATCGTCGACAGCTACGGCGGCATGGCCCGTCACGGCGGTGGCGCGTTCTCCGGTAAAGATCCATCGAAGGTTGACCGTTCGGCCGCCTACGCCGGTCGTTACGTGGCCAAGAACATCGTTGCTGCCGGCCTGGCCGAGCGCTGCGAGATTCAAGTGTCCTACGCCATCGGCGTTGCCCAGCCGACTTCGATCTCGCTGAACACCTTCGGTACCGGCAAGATCAGCGATGACAAGATCATCAAGCTGGTCCGCGAAGTGTTCGACCTGCGCCCATACGCAATCACCACCATGCTCGACCTGCTGCACCCGATGTATCAGGAAACCGCTGCGTATGGCCACTTCGGTCGTACCCCGGCAACCAAGACCGTTGGCGAAGACACCTTCACCACGTTCACCTGGGAAAAAACCGACCGCGCCGACGCCCTGCGTGCTGCTGCCGGCCTGTAAGACTTCCCCGCTACACCCGAAGCCCCGCACGGTTCGCGCCCTGCGGGGCTTTTTATTGGCATTCGCTTTACACCGCATCGCGACCTTCGCGGGCAAGCCCGCTCCCACAGAGTTATGAGTGGGTCAGATGATTTGTGAGCACCAGCGCTTACTGTGGGAGCGGGCTTGCCCGCGAAGAGGCCCGTCCAGTCACCAGCAACACTCAGTAAAAACCCCGCCCGCCATGCCAACCGATACTGACCTAGCCTTCACGCACCTCACCGAGCAAGGACGCTCAAGATGCTTCCCGACCTGCGCCTGTTTCTCGCCACTCTACTGACCTTTGCCCACCTGACCACCAGCGCCGCCGACTGCCCTGACTGGCCGCCCGAACGCGCCCTGAACGAAGTCGGCAAGCTGCAACAGCAAATCGACCTCTGGGACGACAGCTATCACCGCCTGGGGCGCTCACTGGTCGCCGATGAACTCTATGACCAGTCCCGTGTGCGACTCACCCAATGGCGCCAGTGCTTCAATCTGGCCCCGCCCGCAGACCCCTTGCGCACTGCACGCGGCACGCTGCGCCACCCCATCGCCCACACCGGCCTGGACAAACTGCACGATCGCCCAGCCGTTGAAAAATGGCTGCATGGCCGGGTGGACGTCTGGGCCCAGCCGAAAATCGATGGCGTGGCGGTGACCCTGGTTTACCGTGACGGGGTGTTGACCCAGGCAGTCAGCCGTGGCGACGGCGAAAGCGGAAAGGACTGGACGACTCCGGCACGGCAGATTCCGGGCATCCCGCAACGCCTGTCGCAAGCCCGGGACTTGCTCGTGCAAGGCGAACTGTATTGGCGCCTGACCGATCATGTGCAGGCCCGGGCTGGTAGCCTCAACGCTCGCGGCACGGTGGCGGGCCTGATGGCGCGCAAGGTCTTGAGCCCCGAACAGGCCGCCGAAATCGATCTGTTTGTCTGGGATTGGCCCCAAGGGCCGGCGAGCGTGCCCGAGCGTGCCGCGGCACTGAGTGCGCTGGGCTTCCCGAGTACCACGGCATACAGCCAGCCAATCACCTCCGTCATCGATGCCGAACGCTGGCGCGAACACTGGTACCGCTCCCCCCTGCCCTTTGCCAGCGACGGCATCGTCCTGCGCCAGAACCAGCGCCCGGCCGCCGAACGCTGGCAGGCCAAGTCACCCTACTGGGCCATCGCCTGGAAATACCCCTTCGCCCAAGCGCTGGCCGAAGTCCGCCAGGTTGATTTCAGGATCGGCAGGACCGGGCGGATCACTCCGGTACTTGAACTGACCCCGTTGACGCTCGATGACCGGCAGATCAAACGCGTCAGTGTCAGCTCGTTGCAACGCTGGCAGGCACTGGACATACGTCCGGGCGACCAGGTCGCCATCAGCCTGGCCGGGCTGACTATTCCCAGGCTCGATGGCGTTGTGTTGCGCAGCAGCGAACGCACCGAATTGAACGTGCCGCTGGCGACCGATTTTCATTTTTTGAGTTGCTGGCAACCGACTCCGGGCTGTGAGAGCCAGTTTCTCGCACGCCTCACCTGGCTCAGCGGCAAACAAGGGCTGGCGCTGCCCAATGTGGGGCCGGGCACTTGGGGAAAACTTCTTGCAACAGGCCGCCTGAACGGTCTGCTGGATTGGTTGACCCTCGATGCCCAAGAGCTTGCTACCATTGACGGTTTCGGCGAGCGCAGCGCGACTCGCCTTGCAGACAGCTTCAACCTGGCCCGACAGCGCCCGTTCGCGCACTGGCTGAAAGCCCTGGGAATGCCGCCGACAGGTCAGGCGCACACCGGTGATTCATGGCAGGCACTGGCGCAGCGAGACATCGAACAATGGCGGGCCGAGGCTGGTATCGGGCCAGGACGCGCGGCGCAGTTGAACGCTTTTTTCCGCGATCCGCAGGTCATGGCCTTGAGTAAAACGTTACGTGATGCGGGGATTGACGGCTTTTAGCGGCCGGCCCTGCGCCCAGCGGGAACCCAAAGTGGACCGCCGGGCTCCAACAAGCCATCGCCACACCGGCCCGCTTGCATTCTTACATGGAGCTTTTATGAAATTTCTTTCACCGCTCGCCCTGTTGACCCTTTGCAGCGTACTGGCCACCCCGCTGATGGCGGATGAAGAAGCACCCGGGCTGACCGGTTGCGCCGCCAAGAAGCAAGGTATCGTCAACCAGATCGAATTGGCCAAGGTCCACGGCAACGCCGACCAGCAGGCAGGCCTGGAAAAAGCCCTGAGCGAAGTCGAAGCGAATTGCACCGACGCCTCGCTGAAGAAGGAACGGGAAAACAAAGTGCTCGACGCCAGGCACGAAGTCAGCAAGCGTCAGGCGGACCTCGACAAGGCCATGAGCAAAGGCGACCCCGACAAGATCAACAAGCGCAAAGACAAACTGGCCGATGCCCGCAAGGAATTGCAGGACGCTCTGGATGAGTTGGACAAGTAAGACCTGGCAAGCCCCGAAGATCGTTGGCGCTATCCACTCAGCATTCGCGAGCGGGCTCGCTCCTACAGGGAAACGCAATCACCGTGGGAGCGAGCCTGCTCGCGAAGACGTCGAACCGGTCAACGCCAATCAATGATCCCGAAACGCCTTATGACACGCACTGCACGCATCTTCGACCTTCTGCACCGCCGGCCCCAGGTTGCTGGCCTTGTAGGGTTGAACCTGGCTGGCGATCACCAATTCACCGGTGGCGGATTCAAGGTCACGGGCCATGCCCTGGAAGCGCGCCTGCTGTTCCCAGACATCGCTCTTGGCGCTGGTGTGATCTTCCTCACGGACCTGCGGAAAATGTTGCCACGGCTCACGGGACAGCGCATCGAGCTTCACCGCGCCCTCGGCGAACTTCGGGCCATCGAACGGAATGCGCCCACGCAGCATGCCACCCAGGTCTTCGCCAGTCTTGAGCATCTGTTTGAAAATGCTCTTGCGCTGGCCGAGCGGCGAGTTGGGGTCGACGCCGCCACAAGCGGACAACGTCAGGCAGGCCAGCAATACAACAGAAAGTCTTTTAAGAGTCATGGTGGCTTCAGGTCACGGGAAACGGCGGCCAGTATCCTCGCGTCATCGGCAAAGACCAATAGCCCTATTATCAACAAGGGTTGTTTGAGCGCATGGAGCGCCCAGGCAACCGGCAAAGGAATCACTCCATGAACAGCCGTTTCAAGGCATGGCGTCACAGCCTGGCCTGGACCCTGCCGATGGTGGCCCTGCTCGCAGGCTGCACCGGTGGCGAAAATAAACAACCGAAAACCCATGCCCTGGCCACCTACTCCAGTGCCACATGGGAAGCGCTGCCGGCGGTGTCCGACAACGACCTGGTCGCCGGCTTCGGTTCGTGGCGCAGCGCCTGCACCCGCCTCAAGGCCGACCCGGTCTGGGGCGGCACCTGCGCAGCGGCTGCCAACGTGCCGCAAACCGCCGGCGACATTCGCGGTTTCCTCAAACAGAACCTCGATGTCTATGGCCTGCGCGCCGCCAACGACAACCCCAACGGCTTGATCACCGGCTATTACGAACCGGTCTATCCCGGCAGCCTGACCCAGACTGGCGCTGCCAATGTCCCGGTCTATGGCGTCCCCGAAGACATGATCGTCGTCGCCCTCGACAGCATCTACCCGGAACTCAAGGGCAAGCGCCTGCGCGGTCGACTCGAAGGTCGCGTACTCAAGCCGTACGACGATGCGGCGACCATCGAAAGCAAAGGGGTCAAGGCACCGGTCGTGGCCTGGCTGACCGATCCGATGAACCTGCAGTTCCTGCAAATCCAGGGTTCGGGTCGTATCCAGCTCGACAATGGCCGCCAGTTGCGTATCGCTTACGCCGACCAGAACGGCCATCCGTATCGACCGATCGGCCGTTGGCTGGTGGAACAGGGCGAATTGAAAAAAGAAGACGTGACCATGGGTGCCATCAGCACCTGGGCCAAGGCCAATCCGACGCGGATTCCCGAACTGCTCGGCAGCAACCCCAGCTACGTGTTCTTCACCCGCAATCCGGACAGCAACGAAGGCCCGCGCGGTTCGCTGAACGTACCGTTGACCGCCGGTTACAGCGCGGCGGTGGATCGCAAGGTGATTCCGCTGGGCAGCCTGTTGTGGCTGTCCACCACCAGGCCGGACGGCACCGCCCTGGTTCGCCCCGTGGCAGCACAGGACACCGGCGGCGCCATTGCCGGCGAGGTACGGGCGGATCTGTTCTGGGGCACCGGCGATGCGGCCGGGCAACTGGCCGGGGACATGAAACAACAGGGGCAGATCTGGATGCTTTGGCCCAAGGGTGCTGCGCTGCCGCAAGTGCCGCAGGTGGCTGATACCGAGAAGACAAAACCCTGAGAGCAGTATTGGCAGTTGAATAGCTTTCGCGAGCAGGCTCGCTCCTACAGGTTTTGCACAATCCATGTGGGAGCGAGCCTGCTCGCGAAGAGGCCCTCACAGGCGGTGAAAATTCAGACTGACACGACGAAGAACGCCGTAATCAACGCCATCCCCACGAACCACACCAGCGACCGCAGCGTCGCCCAGTCCGCCAGGTAGCAAATGATGTAGAGCAGGCGGCTGGTAATGAACAGCACGGCCAGCACATTGATCGTCACAAGTTCTGCATTGCCGGCCAGATGCGCCACGATCACCGCAGCGGCGAATGCCGGAATCACTTCAAAACTGTTCAGTTGCGCGGCATTCGCCCGCTTGCCGATGCCTTCCAGATTATCGAGAAAGCCCCGAGGGTCATGATTGTCTTTGAGCCTGAACCCGCCACTGAGCTTGGCGATCCACGTGCACACGTACGGCAGGAAAATCGCGATCAAAATGCACCACAGAGCCACCGTCATAACGCCGTCCTTTCTTCAGGTTTCAGAGAGTCGAATTCCATCGGGGGCGATCAAAACTTCATCACCAGTATGCCGATCAGTACCAACCCGCAAGCCAGGAGCCTCGGCCGGCCGAAGGGTTCCTTCAAGTAGCGCATGCCGAACAGCACCACCAGAATCACACTGATCTCGCGCAGCGCTGCGGCCTCGGCAATCGAACCCATCTGCATCGCCCACAGCACCAAAGCGTAGCTGAACAACACGCAGAACCCGACCGCCAGACCCAGCCGCCATTGCTCGCGCCAGAACAACTTGAACGCCGGACGCTTGCGTACCCAGGCCAGCAACGGAAACGGCCAGGCGCTCAGCAACGTGACCCAGACCAGGTAATCCAGCGGATGGGACCAACGCCGCAACGCCTGGCCGTCGATGTAGGTGTAGCAACCGATGCACAGGCCGATCAACGCCACCACCGGCAGCATCGACCACGGCAAACGCGCACCGCCGCCGCCCTGCCAGAGCAGGCACAGCATGCCGAACGGGATCAGCAGGATTCCGAAAATCTGCTGATGAGTCAGCACCTCCCCGGCAAAGATCAACGTCAGCGCCAGCACCACCAACGGTGACAGACCGCGCATCAGCGGATACACCAGCCCGAGGTCGCCGACCCGATAGGCCTGGATAAGCAAATAGCGATAGAGCAGCTCGAATGCCGCCGATGCCAGAATCCACGGCCAGATCTCCAGTGGCGGCACGGCCAGGAACGGCAACATCAGCGCGACAAAGAGCAGCGCCACGCTGTCCATGCAGGCCACCACCAACAGCCGCTCCGCACTGAACTTGATCAGGGTATTCCACGCCGCATGCAACAGCGCCGCCACCAACACCAACGCCGTTGCAAGCACGGCCTACTCCTTATGTTGTCTCCACGATCCTTGTAGGAGCGAGCTTGCTCGCGAAAAACGTCAGGGCAACGCGCTCAAGCAGTAAGCACGCGTATTCGTTGACGTCCATCGTCGGAACGCCGCCCGGAGCAAGCTCGCTCCTACAGGGGGCAGGTAGAGAATTGATTCGCCATATGTCAGTGGCTGTTTATACTGCAAGCGACCACGCCGCACTCAGTTGCGCACAGACTAATTCCAATAAAAATTCTGCCCGGCCCGCTCTCGTCGAGAACGGTCGTTGGCCTGCGTATGCCTGATCACAGCGTCAAGACTACCGACAGAGACCTTGCGCATGCCACTCGCTTTACTTGCCCTCGCTGTTGCCGCCTTCGGCATCGGCACTACCGAATTCGTCATCATGGGTCTGCTGCCCGACGTCGCCCGCGACCTCGGCGTGAGCATTCCCGATGCCGGCCTGCTGATCACCGGCTATGCCCTGGGCGTGGTGTTCGGTGCACCGATCCTCGCCGTCGGCACCGCCAACATGCCGCGCAAGGCCACCCTGCTGGGCATGACGCTGATGTTCATCCTCGGCAACATGCTCTGCGCGCTGGCGCCCAATTACGCCACGCTGATGGCCGCGCGAGTGATCACGGCACTGTGCCACGGCGCATTTTTCGGTATTGGTTCGGTGGTGGCCGCCGGGTTGGTAGCTCCCAACAAACGGGCTCAGGCGATTGCCATGATGTTCACCGGCCTGACTCTGGCCAACGTCCTCGGCGTGCCACTGGGCACCGCACTCGGGCAACTCGCTGGTTGGCGCTCGACCTTCTGGGCGGTGTCGGTGATCGGTGTGCTGGCCGCGATTGCGCAATGGGTCTGGCTGCCGAAAAACATCAGGATGGATAAAGCCAACCTGGCCAGCGAGTTCAAGGTGCTGGGCAAGGCCAACGTACTGCTGGCCCTGGGCATGAGTGTGCTGGCCTCCACCAGCCTGTTCAGCGTTTTTACCTACATCGCGCCTATCCTGCAGGACATCACCGGCGTCAGCCCCCACGGTGTCACCCTCATGCTGCTGTTGTTCGGCGTTGGCTTGACCGCCGGCAGCATGCTCGGTGGCCGTCTGGCGGACAGCCGTTTGCTGCCCTCGCTGGTAGGCATGGCACTGGCGGTGCTGTTAGTGCTCGCGGCATTCAAGCAAACCAGCCATTCGGTGATCCCGGCGGCCATCACATTGGTGTTGTGGGGAACGTTTGCCTTTGCCCTGTGCCCGATTCTGCAACTGCTGATCATCGATCAGGCCCATGAAGCACCGAACCTGGGTTCGACCTTGAACCAGAGCGCCTTCAACCTCGGCAACGCCGCCGGGGCATGGATTGGCGGACTGGTGGTGGCCAGCGGCGCGGATCTGGCGGACTTGCCGTGGACCGGTGCGCTGGTCAGCGGGCTGACCGTAATGACTGCGCTGTTCTTCATCTATCGCCAGCGGCGCGGTGCGGCTGTGCTTGATGTGGTGGGTTGAGCATCACCAGTGGCGGGTTATTTAGCTACGACGGGTATTCCGTTCTGTAGGAGCGAGCCTGCTCGCGATGGTCGTTAACGATAACACTGGGTACCTGACACCCAGTGGTGCTCTCAAGTCCATCGCGAGCAGGCTCGCTCCTACAGGACTTGCATCATTCGACGCTGGCGTCGTCCTTGAACTGGTCCTTGACGTATTTGATCTCGGTTCGGCCGTGAGGTGCCGGCAAGCCGTCTTCACCGAGATTCACGAACACCATTTTTTCAACGGTGAGGATGCTCTTGCGGGTGATCTTGTTGCGCACTTCACACGTCAGGGTGATCGAGGTGCGGCCGAATTCGGTAGCCGTGATGCCCAGTTCAATGATGTCACCCTGGCGCGAGGCGCTGACGAAATTGATTTCGGAAATGTACTTGGTCACTACTCGCTGGTTGCCCAACTGGACGATGGCGTAGATCGCCGCTTCTTCGTCGATCCAGCGCAGCAGGCTACCGCCGAACAAAGTGCCGTTGGGGTTGAGGTCTTCGGGTTTTACCCATTTGCGGGTGTGGAAATTCATATGCACTCCTGACCATCTTGCCGATTGATGCCCGGCATCATGGCAGAGCCCGGGCTAGAGCTCTATCAAGCTTCGACTATGGTCGCGATTACCGTTCGGACATTGACTGACAGAAACGCTTTGGAAGATCAGCATAGCCCGCTATAATCGCCCCCGTTTCAAAACGGTAACCTCTACTTGATACCGTTTTCCCGCCACCTGTCCGAGGGGCGCTGCAGCAGGCTAGACCTGTCAGGCTCGGATGGGGCGTTGCCAGGCCTTGATCGGCCCGACACTAAACGCACAACGGCGCCCATTCGCATACATTACGAATGGAGGCTCTTCATGAGCGCTGTCAACACGCCTGCAGATTTTACCGACTACAAAGTCGCCGATATGTCCCTGGCTGCCTGGGGCCGTCGCGAAACCATCATCGCCGAATCCGAAATGCCAGCCCTGATGGGTCTGCGTCGCAAGTATTCCGAAGAGCAACCGCTCAAGGGCGCGAAGATCCTCGGCTGCATCCACATGACCATTCAGACTGCCGTGCTGATCGAAACCCTGGTTGCCCTGGGTGCCGAAGTGCGCTGGTCGTCCTGCAACATTTTCTCGACTCAGGATCAGGCCGCTGCCTCCATCGCCGCCGCCGGCATCCCGGTTTTCGCCTGGAAAGGTGAAACCGAACAAGAGTATGAGTGGTGCCTGGAGCAAACCATCCTCAAGGATGGCCAGCCATGGGACGCCAACATGATCCTCGACGACGGCGGCGACCTGACCGAGCTGCTGCACAAGAAGTACCCACAAGTACTGGATCGCGTCCACGGCGTAACCGAAGAAACCACCACCGGCGTTCACCGCCTGCTGGACATGCTGGCCAAGGGCGAGCTGAAAATCCCGGCCATCAACGTCAACGACTCGGTGACCAAGAGCAAGAACGACAACAAGTACGGCTGCCGTCACAGCCTGAACGATGCGATCAAGCGCGGTACCGACCACCTGCTGTCCGGCAAGCAAGCGCTGGTGATCGGCTACGGCGACGTGGGCAAGGGTTCCGCTCAGTCCCTGCGTCAGGAAGGCATGATCGTTAAAGTCTCCGAGGTCGACCCGATCTGCGCCATGCAAGCCTGCATGGACGGTTTCGAAGTGGTTTCGCCGTTCATCGACGGGATCAACAACGGTACCGAAGCAAGCATCGACAAGGCACTGCTGGGCAAGATCGACCTGATCGTGACCACCACCGGCAACGTCAATGTTTGCGACTCGAACATGCTCAAAGCCCTGAAGAAGCGCGCCGTTGTCTGCAACATCGGCCACTTCGACAACGAAATCGACACCGCTTTCATGCGCAAGAACTGGGCATGGGAAGAAGTGAAGCCACAGGTGCACAAGATCCACCGTACCGGCGCTGGTGATTTCGACCCACAGAACGACGACTACCTGATCCTGCTGGCCGAAGGCCGCCTGGTTAACCTGGGCAACGCCACTGGCCACCCGAGCCGCATCATGGACGGTTCGTTCGCCAACCAGGTCCTGGCGCAGATCTTCCTGTTCGGCCAGAAGTACGCCGACCTGTCGCCAGCCCAGAAAGCCGAGCGCCTGACCGTGGAAGTACTGCCGAAGAAACTCGACGAAGAAGTGGCCCTGGAAATGGTCCGTGGCTTCGGCGGCGTAGTGACTCAACTGACCAAGACCCAGGCCGACTACATCGGCGTGACCGTCGAAGGTCCGTTCAAGCCGCACGCCTACCGCTACTGATCGGCCTGCTCATCCTCTGTAGGAGCGAGCTTGCTCGCGATGGACGTTAACGATTACGCGTGTTGTCTGGATAAATGCGTTGTCCTGGCGTTTTTCGCGAGCAGAGCTCGCTCCTACAGGGGCCAGCGTCCGCTTTACGTGTTTCCAAGGATATGACCATGTCCCAAGAACGTCGCTACAGCTTCGAGTTCTTCCCTACGAAAACCGATGCCGGGCAAGAAAAACTGCTCGCCACTGCTCGCCAGCTGGCTGCCTACAACCCCGATTTCTTCTCCTGCACCTATGGCGCCGGCGGTTCGACCCGTGATCGCACGCTGAACACCGTGTTGCAGCTCGAAAGCGAAGTCAAAATCCCTGCCGCTCCGCACCTGTCCTGCGTGGGCGACAGTAAAGACGACCTGCGCGGTCTGCTGGCCCAGTACAAGGCAGCCGGCATCAAGCGCATCGTTGCCCTGCGCGGTGACCTGCCTTCCGGCATGGGCATGGCCAGTGGCGAAATGCGCCACGCCAATGACCTGGTTGAATTCATTCGTGAAGAAACCGGCGATCATTTCCACATCGAAGTCGCTGCCTACCCGGAAATGCACCCGCAAGCGCGCAATTTCGAAGACGATGTCGCCAACTTCGTGCGCAAGGCCAACGCTGGCGCCGACAGTGCGATCACCCAGTACTTCTTCAACGCCGACTGCTACTTCTACTTCGTGGAACGCGTACGGGCGTTGGGTGTGAATATCCCGATCGTGCCGGGCATCATGCCGATCACCAACTACAGCAAGCTGGCGCGCTTCTCCGATGCCTGCGGTGCGGAAATCCCGCGCTGGATCCGCAAGCAACTGGAAGCCTACGGCGACGACACCCAGAGCATTCAGCGCTTTGGCGAACAGGTCATCACCGAGATGTGCGAACAACTGCTGCAAGGTGGCGCTCCAGGGCTGCATTTCTACACGCTGAACCAGGCTGAAGCGAGCCTGGCAGTGTGGAATAACCTGAAGCTGCCGCGCTGAAGCAATTGCCAGCTCAACGCTGAAAGCCAATAGCAAGATCAATGGATCGCAGGCTGCGAAAGCTCCTTCAGGAGCTTTCGCAGCCTGCGATCTTTTGCTTTCAACGAACCACTAATGTGCGGCAATCCACGGAGTTAGAGCATCTGCGGTCAGTTTCTGGCTCTTTCCTGTTTCTCGTCGTAATCTCAAGCACATGCCTTTGATCACGCAATTAACCGCCGTGCTTGTCTTCACTTGCCTGAGCTTCGCCGCCTGGGGCGAGAAGCTGCGCATTGTCACGGAGCCGTGGGCACCTTATGTGTATGAAGACAACGGCAATTCACTGGGCCTGGACTACGAAACCACCGCCATTGTCTTCAAGCGCCTGGGCATCGAAGTGGAATGGCAGTTCCTGCCATGGAAACGCTGCCTGTCGATGCTTGAGTCAGGCCAGGCCGACGGCGCACTGGACATCTTTCACAGCGATGAGCGTGATGCGACCCTGCTCTACCCCAGCGAACCGCTGTCTGATGTCCAGTTCGTGATGTTCTACGCCAATGACCGGCCCCATCCGTTTCGCACCCTTGATGACTTGCGCGGCCTGACCATCGGCACTTCGCCGGGTTACCTGTACAGCAAGGACTTCAGTGATTCGACGCTGTTCACCCGCGAACCGGCCCCCACCCATGAAGCCAACTTCGGCAAACTGGTGCGTGGGCGGATTGACCTGCTGATTACCGACCGCCGAGTCGGCCAGCATTTGCTCGATGAACTGGGCATCCGCGACAAGATCACCGAAAACCCCACGATCATCAGCCAGCAAAGCCAGTTTCTGGCGGTGCGGCGCAATGCGGGCATGGACCTGCTCGTGCAGCGTTTTGGTGCCGAACTCAAACGCTTCAAGCGCGAACCCGCCTACGCTGAACTGAGTGCCCGCTATGGCGCGGAACCGGCCGCCAGCGTGAGGACTGAAAAAGCCACGGTTGCCGTGGAAAAAACCGTTGAGCAGCAGGAAAGCAGCGCACAGTGATTGCTCTGTTATACTCCGGCCTTCCCGCCAGGCTCACGCCCGGACGCTCGGAATCGTTCAAGGCATCTCAACCCCGCTACTGCGCAGCTTCACAGCCCGCGCGAGCGCTTGCAGGCGAGCCTTCGAGACCCAGCAGGACCGGACGGGATAGCGTCTTCTTAAACGCCATTCGCGCCAGGCAAGACTCCCATTGGGCCAAGCCCTAACTAAAACAGGATTACTCATGTCCTTTGCTTCCCTCGGTCTCTCCGAGGCTTTGGTCCGCGCTATCGAAGATGCGGGCTATACCGAGCCTACTCCGGTGCAACAGCGGGCCATTCCCGCCGTGTTGCAAGGTCGCGACCTGATGGTCGCGGCACAGACAGGTACTGGTAAAACCGGCGGTTTCGCCCTTCCGATCCTGGAGCGGTTGTTCCCCAACGGTCACCCGGACAAATCCCAGCGTCACGGCCCGCGCCAGCCGCGCGTACTGGTCCTGACCCCCACCCGCGAACTCGCAGCCCAAGTGCATGAAAGCTTCAAGGTCTATGCCCGTGACCTGAAGTTCGTCAGCGCCTGCATTTTCGGCGGTGTCGGCATGAACCCGCAGGTTCAGGCCATGTCCCGCGGCGTAGACGTGCTGGTGGCCTGCCCCGGCCGCTTGCTCGACCTGGCCGGCCAAGGCAGCGTCGATCTGTCCCACGTGGAAATCCTCGTGCTGGACGAAGCCGACCGCATGCTCGACATGGGCTTCGTCCATGACGTGAAGAAAGTGTTGGCGCGTCTGCCGGCCAAGCGCCAGAACCTGCTGTTCTCGGCGACTTTCTCCAAGGACATCACCGACCTCGCCGGCAAGCTGCTGCACAACCCGGAACGCATCGAAGTCACTCCGCCGAACACCACGGTCGAGCGCATCGAGCAACGCGTATTCCGCCTGCCGGCCAGCCACAAGCGTTCCTTGCTGGCTCACCTGATCACCGCCGGTGCCTGGGAACAGGTGCTGGTGTTCACCCGCACCAAGCACGGCGCCAACCGCCTGGCCGAGTACCTGGACAAACACGGCCTGAGCGCCGTTGCGATCCACGGCAACAAGAGCCAGAACGCCCGCACCAAGGCCCTGGCCGACTTCAAGGCCGGCACTGTGCGCATCCTGGTGGCCACCGACATTGCCGCCCGCGGCCTGGACATCGACCAGTTGCCACACGTGGTCAACTTCGAGTTGCCGAATGTCGATGAAGACTACGTGCACCGCATCGGTCGTACCGGCCGTGCCGGTCGTTCGGGCGAGGCGATCTCCCTGGTCGCCCCGGACGAAGAAAAACTGCTGAAAAGCATCGAACGCATGACCAAGCAGAAAATCGCCGATGGCGACCTGATGGGCTTCGATGCCAGCGCCGTGGAAGCCGAGAAACCTGAAGTGCGCGAGCGTCCGGACATGCGTAACCCACGCAATCCGCGTGGCCCGCGTGGCGACGGTCCGAACGGCAGCGGTGGCGGTGGCGGTCGCAAGGACAAAGGCAAGGACAAGGGCAAGGAAAAACCGGCGGGTGAGCGCGGTGAGCGACCTGCCCGTCAGCAAAAGCCTCGTGAAGGTACTCCGGCACGCGAACAGCGTCCGAGCCAACCACCACGCGCCGCCGCTGACCGTGCCCCGGACGAGTTCCTGGACGACGACATCGATAACTTCGGTAATCGCGTCGACTACGTGCCGCAGCAGAAACCCGCGCAAGGCCGTGGCCGCCGTCCGGGTGCTCCGGCACAAGGCACCGCAGCAGGTTCGGGTGCTCCGCGTTCCGGCAAGCCACAAGGTCGCCAGAGCGGTCCGCGCAACAGCGAGGGCGCCAGCACCGGCACCCCACCGGCCAAGCGCAACGGCCCACGCAGTGGCGCACCGCGCGACGGCCAGGCCCGCCGCGAAGACTCGCGCAATCGCCGCCCGGCCCGTGACGACCAGTCGCGCTCCGAGCCGGCCGTGCAGAACCCGCGTGGCCCGGCACCGAAGATCATGCACAAGGAATCGAAAGCCGACCGCTTCCCGACTCCTGAGCAACTGGATCAACTGCCAAGCCGTCCTCGTGGTGAAAAACCAGCGCTGCTGACCCGCAATCGCTGAGTTATCGCCGCAATAAAAATGCCCCGTATCGAAAGATCCGGGGCATTTTTATTGCACCACCATATCCCTGTAGGAGCGAGCTCGCTCGCGATGGTGGTCAACGATAACGCTGGCAACCTGATACCCCGCGGTGCTCTCGGGTTTCTCGCGAGCGGGCTCGCTCCTACAGAGTTATGTGGGGGGCAATAAAAAACGCCCGCGCTCGTATGAGCAGCGGGCGTTTTTTGTCAGGCGCGAAAATTACTTCGCTTTCACACCTTCAAACGTCACGTACAGCTCGACCGCATCGGACGCTGGACCCAGGTTTTTTTGATTGCCGAAATCGGAGCGCTTCAGGTTGGCAGTACCTTCGAAACCGGCACGGTAGCCGCCCCATGGATCCTTGCCTTCTCCCAGGAAAGTGGCCTTGACCACAATCGGCTTGGTCACGCCTACCATGGTCAGATCACCGGCTACGTCAGCAGTGTCTTTGCCTGCGGCATTTTTACCCGTAGGTGTGACGCTGGTGGAAACGAAGGTGGCTTTGGCAAATTTGCCCGAGTTCAGGAGATCATCATCGCCGGATATGTGCTTGTCGCGCTCAGCATTGTTGCTGAAAACGCTGGCGGTGTTCACGCTGAACTCGATCTTGCTGTCTTCAGGCTTGGCGGCGTCGAAGCTGAACTTGCCGTCGATGTCCTTGAAGGTACCGGTGATGAAGCTGTAGCCCAGGTGGCTGATCTTGAAGTTGACGAAAGCGTGCTGGCCTTTTTTGTCGACGGTGTAGTCAGCCGCCATCACGTTGGCGGACAGCACAGCGGAACCGATTGCCAGAGCGGCGAGAGTCTTTTTCAACATGCTTTGTTTTCCTTGGGAGTCGAGGTTGAACTTCAGGCTTCGCGACCCAGCATTCGCTTGAGGGTCGCATCACGGTCGATAAAGTGGTGTTTCAATGCTGCCAACGCATGGAGGCCGGAAAAAATTACCAGCGCCCACGCCAGATAGAGGTGAATCGCACCGGCGTTATCTGCCTGATCCGGCAGTCCGGAAAGCAGGGCAGGCACTTCAAACCAGTCAAACACCGGAATCCCGACACCTTCCGCGGTGGAAATCAGGTAACCGGCAATCATCACGGCGAACAGACAGAAATACAGAAAGGCATGGCCGAACATGGCGCCCAGACGTGTCATGCGGCTGTAGCTGGTCAAGGCCGGTGGCGGTGGGCTGACGAAGCGCCATAACACTCGCAGCACCATGACGCCCAGCAGGATCAAGCCAATGCTCTTGTGCAGTTCCGGCCCGTCCTTGCGCCATGGGTCGTAGTAGTCCAGGCCAACCATCCACAGCCCGAGGGCGAACAAACCGAACACGGCCAGTGCCACACCCCAGTGCATGAAGATACTGACCCAGCCGTAGCGGCAGGTAGTGTTACGTAGCTGCATTGCCTAGATCCCTGTAAGTGCTGGCCCAAGACTATCGAGCCATCTATCGAATTAAAGCCGAAAAATTTGCTTTGAAATATCGAAAAATGCGATCAAGAGCCTAAAGCCAGCGAGTTAAGGAAAGATTAAGTCGAAATTGTGAGAAAAAGTGAATACAAACCAGAGAACACCTGTATCAAAAGGTTTATTCGATTCGGGTCCCCGTTTTTCTTCAGGCAAAAAAAGCACCCTCTGCGCCGAATGCTGATCAGTTAAGGATTTTGTGGGAGCCAGCCTGCTCGCGATAGGCTCAAGGACACCGCGGGTACCCAGTGGGTCTGCATCATCGTTAACGACCATCGCGAGCAAGCTCGCTCCTACGATGAGAGACGGCGCACCTTCACCGATCCAGAGCCCTTGATGGCCGCCATTGCCTTTTCTGTTTCACACTAACCTGTGATGTAGTTTTTTAGGAAAGATATAAATATGTGTAGCCACTTCCGATTTTTAACCTGATTGAATGAGGGCTCAACAACTCATTATTGAAGGTGAAAAACATGGCCATTACTTACACCCCATTTCAAGCAAATGGCTCGCCGTTGCTGCCTCCCAATCAAAGGATGTCACCGGGGCAGTACCTTATGCCCCCCAGCGGACGCTTTAGGTTGATATTGCAGACTGATGGAAATCTGGTCATTAAGGATGGTGAAGCTGTAATCTGGGTTGCAGATAGCAACCAGCCTTATAGCCGAACTACATATCCGAAAAGAATGCGAGAGCCTCTGATGTTTGTAATCAGCAATAGTGGCTTTCTCTATGATCCGTCCAGAAGGCGCTTATGGATTGCTGAAAGCACTCACAGCATTGATAAATCGCTTTGGTACAACACTTGTATGATTATGCAAGATGATGGGAATTTGGTCATTTACGATCAGCGTACAGGAAGCCTGTGCTGGGCCCGCTATGGATTCGTCCCTGGTCGCATTTCAAATGCCAAATCCGATCAAGATTTCATTTGAAGATGAGGAAATTAAAACCTGGAAATTCTCCTTAGGTCCTCTTTAACTTAACCATGCAAACCATTTACACCCTTAAGAACTTTTGAAAACCGGAGGTGGTTGTAAACAATCAGGATCGTACGGATTTATCTGGCACTTATAGGCCAGCTCATGGCCGTACCCCTTAGGAAACCATTCACTACTTACACAGCCAGAAAGTGCTATCAACATGATTATTAGTGTTAGTGATTTCATATGCTCTCCCGTCATTTTAAGAGCATAAAGTTAAAGATCATGATCCAGCTATCATTTAGTTCTGAATCTTTTGTGGGAAGCTTCTGATGCATCGCTACAGCATGTAGGACCACGCAGCAAAAACCGGATGCTTCATTTTTGATGAAAAAAAACGCGGTCCTGGGGCCGCGCTTTTTTACACCTGAACGTTACTAACCCTTGGTCACAGTGTCCGTCGCAGGTTTGGCCGCTGGCTTCTTCGCCGCATCTGCTTTCTTCACTGGAGCCTTGGCCGGGGCTTTTTTCGTTTCGGTCTTGGCTACCGGTTTGGCTGGGGCCTTGGCCGGTGCCTTCTTCGCAGGCTCGGCTTTCACCGGTGCCACAGGCTTCGGCGTTTCGACCGGAGCCGGTGCAGCAACCGGTGCTGGAGCAGGTGCCTGAGTTGCCGGTGCTACCGGCTCAGGTGCCTTGACCGGCTCTGGCTTCTTCTCGTCATCCGAGCCGCCAAACAGGTTGCTGAAGAAATTGCCTTTCTTCACCGCCACCGCACCAGCGCCCGCCGCAGCGGCGGCCGGGACCAGCTTCGCTGGCTCGAACGACTTGCCCGCCGCCAGGTCTTCAACCTGGCTGGCTGCGCGCTGACCGGTACGCAGCGCACCTTCCAGAGTGCCAGGGTACAGGGTGTCGGTGTGCTCGCCGGCAAAGGCTACACGCTGGACCGGACGTTCCCACAGGCGCCAGAACTTGCTGATCTGGCCAGGACCGAAGGCCAGGTAGGCACCGCCAGTCGATGGGTCGGTGCTGTAGCGACGGATTTCATAACCGGTGAACGAACCGCGAGCCTGTGGATAGAACGCATGCAGGCGGATCAACACCTGGTCGACCATCTGCTTGTCGCCGAAAGCCTGCATCACCCGCGCGTTGTCGCCGGACAGGTTGATCACCACATTGGCGCCACCCTTCAGGGCAGGTTCGACCCACAGCATGCCCAGGCCGGCGTTGCTGAAAATCTCGCCAGACATGCGCGCCTTCGACTCCCACACCGGCGTCTTGAACTTCAGCATGATCTGGTCGCGCCAGCCATAGTTGGTGCCCTTGATCGCCGCCAGGTGCTGGGCGTCCAGCGCCGGGGTCATCTGGATCTTGTTCAGCGCGCGCAGCGGCACGGCCAGTACGGCGTAGTCAGCCTGATAACTGACGTTGTCGACTTTGACGGTCACGCCATCCTTGTCCTGAATGATCGCCGAGACCGGGGAGCTGGTCTTGATGGTTTTCAGCTGCTTGACCAGGGCCTGGGCCAGCACCGGGCTGCCACCGACCAGGCGCGAGGCACGCAGGTCACGATCGGAGACACCACGGTAAACGCGGCTCTGCTGCGCGAAGTACAGCAGCGACAGGCGCGAAGGTTCGTCGTAGCGGGTACGGATCTGCTGGTTGATCAACTGGCGAGCGGTGGCCGGCAGGTTCTGCTTGTCGAGCCAGCTCGACACGTTGATCTGATCCAGCGCGTGCAGCGTGTTGTTGGCAGCCGGGTTCTGTGGGTCGTCGATCGAGCGCGCCAGATCGTCCACGGACTTGTCGAAGCGCTTGAGCACCTCGGCGGTGGCCGGTTGCTTGGTCGCCAGATCGGCGGCGGAGAAATACTCGCCATCGATCAGGTAGCCTGGGGTCCGCACGAACTCAGGGGCCGGCGTGGTGCTCAGCTTGAAGTTCGATACGTACTTGTTCAGCACCGGTTGGGCCTTGTCATTGCCGATCCACTCGCTGGTGGCCATGCCGGAACGGCCGCCCAGGCTCGACTTGGCTTCCAGCAGAGTGACTTGCCAGCCCTTGTTCTGCAGCTCGTATGCAGCAGTCAGACCCGACAGGCCGCCGCCGATCACGATCGCGGTTTTATCCTTGGCCAGCGCAGACACGCTGAACAGCCCCAACATCACCAGCGCACAGGCGCGCAGCCAACCGACAGACATTCAGCGAACTCCGGAATTACACGAGGAAAACAGCAGTATTGCGAGCCAGTCGGCTCAAGAAGCGCGAAGGATACGTCAGCCTTCAAACACCCGCCAGCAGCGTCTATCCGCCTGGATAAAGTAGTTGATTCGACACAATGGGTTGTCCCCGTGGCACGCATTGCATAGGCTTGCGCGATTGTTTGTCCGCGCAGGTTACGGACCGCCTCCAGGAGAGTGAAAATGGGCCTGAATAATCAGTGGATGCAACGTGATCTCGCCGTGCTGTGGCATCCCTGCACCCAGATGAAAGATCACGAACAACTGCCGCTGATCCCGATCAAGCGCGGGGAAGGCGTGTGGCTGGAAGACTTCGAAGGCAAACGCTACCTCGATGCGGTCAGCTCCTGGTGGGTCAATGTGTTCGGGCATGCCAACCCGCGGATCAACCAGCGCATCAAGGACCAGGTCGATCAGCTCGAGCATGTGATCCTTGCCGGTTTCAGCCATCAACCGGTGATCGAACTGTCCGAGCGCCTGGTGAAGATGACACCGGAAGGACTGACCCGGTGCTTCTACGCCGATAACGGCTCGTCCTGCATCGAAGTCGCGCTGAAAATGAGCTTTCACTACTGGCTCAATCGCGGTCAGCCGAACAAGAAACGCTTCGTCACCCTGACCAACAGTTACCACGGCGAAACCATGGCGGCGATGTCGGTGGGCGACGTGCCGCTGTTCACCGAGACCTATAAAGCGCTGCTGATGGACACCATCAAGGTGCCGAGCCCGGATTGCTACCTGCGCCCCGAGGGCATGAGCTGGGAAGAGCATTCGCGCAATATGTTCGCGGCCATGGAACAGACCCTGGCCGAAAACCACGACACGGTTGCGGCGGTGATCGTCGAGCCGCTGATCCAGGGCGCCGGTGGCATGCGCATGTACCACCCGGTGTACCTCAAGCTGCTGCGCGAAGCCTGCGACCGCTACGGCGTGCACCTGATCCACGACGAAATCGCCGTCGGCTTCGGCCGTACCGGGACGATGTTCGCCTGTGAACAGGCCGGTATCCGCCCTGATTTCCTGTGCCTGTCCAAAGCCCTGACCGGCGGCTATCTGCCGCTGGCAGCATGCATGACTACCGACGAGGTCTACAGCGCCTTCTACGACGACTACCCGACCCTGCGAGCCTTCCTGCACTCCCACAGCTACACCGGCAACCCGCTGGCGTGCGCGGCGGCCCTGGCGACCCTGGACATCTTCGAAGAAGACAACGTCATCGAGAACAACAAAGCCCTGGCGCAGCGAATGGCGACGTCGACGGCGCATCTGGTCGACCACCCGAACGTGTCCGAAGTGCGCCAGACCGGCATGGTGCTGGCCATCGAGATGGTCAAGGACAAGGCCAGCAAAGAAGCTTGGCCGTGGCAGGAACGTCGCGGCCTGAAGGTGTTTCAGCACGCCCTGGAGCGTGGTGCCTTGCTGCGTCCATTGGGGAGTGTGGTGTATTTCCTGCCGCCGTATGTGATCACTCCGGAGCAGATCGACTTCCTGGCCGAAGTGGCCAGCGAAGGGATCGACATTGCGACCCGTGACAGCGTCAGCGTGGCCGTGCCGAAGGACTTCCATCCGGGGTTCCGTGATCCGGGTTGATTGATTTCACTTGAGCTTTCGTGGCGTCAGTGTTGACGTCTTCGCGAGCAGGCTCGCTCCCACAGGGAATTCGCTCAACTGTGGGAGCGAGCCTGCTCGCGAAAGCGTCGACATGATCTACACATGAACTACAGAGAACCAAAATGAGACTGTCCCGCTTCTTCATCGACGCCCCCCTGAGCACCGGCGAGCACGAGCTGCCCGAAGCCCAGGCCCACTACATCAGCCGCGTGCTGCGCATGGCCGAAGGCGATGCGCTGCAACTGTTCGATGGTTCCGGACACGAGTTTCGCGCCACCCTGGTCGAAGTCGGCAAAAAGCGCGTCGTGGTGCAGATCGATGAAAGCTTCGCCGGACAGATCGAGTCGCCGCTGCAAATCCATCTCGGCCAAGGCCTGTCCCGGGGCGAGCGCATGGACTGGGCGATTCAGAAAGCCACGGAACTGGGCGTCACTGAAATTACCCCGATCTTCACCGAACGCTGCGAAGTCCGACTCAAGGACGAACGCGCCGACAAACGCCTGCTGCATTGGCGCCAGGTGGCGATCAGCGCCTGCGAGCAATGCGGGCGTTCACGGGTACCGGTGATTCATCCGCCGGTGCTGTTGGCCGATTGGTTGAAACAGACAGAGGCCGGGTTGAAGCTGGTGCTGCATCCGGTGGCCGAGCCGCTGGTGAGCCATGCAAAGCCCGCCACACTGGCGTTTTTGATCGGGCCGGAAGGCGGCTTGTCGGATGCCGAGGTGGATCAGTCCAAATCGGCAGGTTTCCATTCGGCTCGACTGGGTCCTCGAGTGTTGCGTACCGAGACCGCGCCGGTTGTGGCGTTGGCGGTGGCTCAGCAGCTTTGGGGTGACTTCTAGTCCGCTTTCGCGAGCAGGCTCGCTCCCACATTTGATCGGCGTTCACTGGAGATCTACTGTGGGAGCGAGCCTGCTCGCGAAGGGCAGCAACGCGGTCTAAAGAACATAAAAGAAAATCGCCACAAAATGCAGCAGGCTGCCGGCAATCACGAACAGATGCCAGATCCCGTGGGCATGGCGCAACCGGTCGTCCAGGGCAAAAAAGATAATCCCCACCGTGTACAACACCCCGCCTGATGCCAGCCACGCAAATCCGGCGGCGCCCAGCGCCGCGAGCAGCGGCTTGACTGCCACCAACACAATCCAGCCCATCACCGCGTAAATCACGATCGACAGAATCCGCGCTTCCGAACGCGGCTTGATCTCCTGCAGGATGCCGATCAGCGCCAGCCCCCAGACAATCCCGAACAGCGTCCAGCCCCACGGCCCGCGCAGGGTCACCAGGCAGAACGGCGTATAGCTTCCGGCGATCAACAGATAGATCGAAAAATGATCGACCTTCTTCATGATCGCTTTCTTGCGCCCGCGCACGCTGTGGTACACGGTCGATGCGCTGTAAAGCACCAGCAGGGTAAAGGCGTAGATCGCCATGCTGACAATCTTCCACGGGCTGCCGTCGAGGCTGGCAAGCACAATCAGCCACACCCCTCCGACAAACGCCGCCACTGCCCCGACCAGATGCGTCCAGGCATTCAATCGTTCCCCGTGATACATGTGTTGCTCACCTCGAATTTCATTGCTGCAACGCGCAAGGCTCAGGCCTGGAGCGTAAAAGCGCAATGTTTCTGTACGACGGGCCCGGCGTAATTGGGCACAATCGAGTCATTCCAGAAAGAGTCCGGCCCATGCTGATCGATGAAGAGTTGACCCTGAAAAAACTCGAGGTGTTCCTGGCCTTCATGCGCACCGGCAACCTGGCACGCGCCGCTGCCGAGCTGCAGACCAGCAATGTCAGTGTGCATCGGGCGATCCATTCCCTGGAAAGCGCCCTGCGCTGCCCGTTGTTCAAGCACGAAGGGCGCAGCCTGACACCGCTGGAAAGTGCCTATGTGCTGGAAGAACGGGCGCAGAAGCTGATTCAGGATGTCGTTGAAAGTGTGCGCCTGACCCGCGAAGCCGCCGGGTTCTCGGCCGAACGCTTCAAACTGGGCTCGCTGTATTCACTGACGGTGAAGACCGTGCCGCAGCTGATCATGGGTTTGAAGATCCGCCGCAGCGAGCTCAACATCGACCTGATCCTGGGCTCCAACATCGACCTGCTCTACAAGCTCAAGAACATGGAAGTCGATGCGGCCCTGGTGTCGCTGGACGACAGCATCAACGATCCGGATTGCGAGCATATCCCGCTGTTCTCCGACGACATCTTCCTCGCCACGCCCGCCGACTCCAGGTTTGCCCAGCGCAACGAAGTCGACCTGGCCGAGGTTCGCGACGAGACCTTCATCACCCTGACCCAGGGCTTCGCCACCCACCAGGACGGCAAGCGGGTATTCGAGCAGGCAGGGTTCGAGCCGAAGGTGGCGATGCAGGTCAACGACATTTTCACCCTGCTGAGCATGGTCAGTTCGGGCGTAGGTTACGCGTTGCTGCCGGGGCGGATTGCCGCGGTGTACGAGAACCGGGTGAAGCTGATCCCGTTGCAGGAAAAGTACCGCTTGCAGCAGCACATTGGCGTGGTGTTCCTGAAGGCCAAGGAGCGGGATCCGAACCTGCTGGCGTTGCTGGCGGAATGCCGGATGTATGCCAATCGGCAGGCCTGAAACCGCATCGCGGCAATTCGCGAGCAGGCTCGCTCCCACAGGAGAATGCATTCCAATGTGGGAGCGAGCCTGCTCGCGAAGGGTGCGACTCGGTTTCTGAATCTACCCAACAATCCCGCGAACAATGAAGTACAACAGCGAAGGCCCCAGCAAGCAGCCCAACCCGGTGTGGAACGTCGCAGTCAACGCGCCATAAGGCACCAGCCGCCGATCCGTCGCCGCCAACCCGGCAGTCACGCCACTGACCGTCCCGGCCAGCCCACCAAACACCATCGCCGAGCGCGGATTGTCCAGGCCCATCCAGCGCGCTGCCATCGGCGTACCGACCATCACCAGAATCGCCTTGATCAGGCCGGTGGCAATCGATAGCGCCACGATATCGGAACTGGCACCAATGGCCGCTCCGGTGACCGGCCCGACAATGTAAGTCACGGCACCGGCGCCAATGGTGGTCATGCTCACCGCATCGCGGTACCCGAATGCCCAGGCCATGCACGCACCGACAATAAACGGCAGCACCGTGCCCAACAGCAGCGCGATCACGCCGATCAAGCCGGCTTTTTTCGCTTCAGTGGCCTGCACCTCGAATGCCGTGGCGACGATGGCGAAGTCCCGCAGCATGGCACCGCCCATCAAGCCGATGCCGGAAAACAGCGTCAAGTCCGCCAGGCCTTTTTGCCCACCGGTCATTGTGCCCCCAACCCAGGCGAGCACCAGGCCGATGACGATGGCAATCGCCGAGCCGTGGATACGCCCGAAGGTCAGGCGCTTGGAAAGAATGACCGACACCCACATGATGATGCCGACAAAAGCGAATGCGGTGACCAGGCTGTTGGTTGCCAGGCCTTTCTCAATGAGTTCCCACATATCAGCGACCTCCTACTGGAGTGCCAACCGGCGTTACTTCCGCCGGTTCATCGGGCAAGGGTTCGCCTTTGTGGGTGCGGCTGATCAGGGCAATGGTGCAACCACAGACCACCACCGAACCGATCGCCGCCAGCACTGCCACCGGACCGCCATGCAGCGCCGTGACCACGTTTTGTTGCGCCGCCATCGCCACCACCACCGGGATGTACATGGCACCCCAGAAGCCGACGCCCATCTCGCAATCCCTGGTCATGCCGCCACGCTTTTGCATCCACAACCGTGCGCAAATCAGCAGGATCATCGCGATCCCGACACCGCCGACGTTTGACTTCACACCCAGCAATACACCGAGCATGTCCCCCATGATCACCCCTGCCAGCGTACAGATCGCCAACAGCGCCACACCGTAAATAATCATTGTTGTAGTCCTCAAAGTGCATTTCGAATGTTGTTTTTGTTGTTCGAAGCCTTAAGCCGGGTGATTTAAGAGTGGCGGCTTCCCTCCTCACGCATCAGCGCCTGCAAGGTATCGAGCCGCGCACCGTCGAAGGCAATCACGGTGCCCTGCTCGAACACCCGGCGCGCCAGCCCGGTCAACACCGCACCGGGCGGCAGTTCGATCTGTAGACGTACCCCGCGTTCGTAAGCGCTTTGGACCGTGCCGCGCCAATCGACGATGCGGCACATGTTGAAGGCCAGGTCGTCACGCAAGGCTTCGGGCTTGATCAGCGGACGCGCACGACTGCCGCTCAGGTAACCGATTTTCGGTGTATGCAGCGGCACTTTGGCGAAGGCGTCGGCGAGTCGCTGCGCGGGGGCCTCAAGCAATGGGCAATGGGACGGCACGCTCACGGCCAGACGCTTGGCCAAGCCGGCTCCGCAACCTTTCGCCAGCTCGGCCACCGCCTTCATCGCCGCGTCGCTACCGGCAATCACCACCTGGTTTTCGGCGTTGATGTTGGCCAGATAAACCGGCATTTCCGTGCTGTGCACCTGGGCCAGCAACCCTTCCACGGTGGCCAGGTCCAGACCGATGATGGCGGTCATGCCGTAGCCCTGTGGATAAGCCTGCTGCATCAGCTCACCGCGCAGGCTGACCAGATGCAGCGCATCACTGAAACTCAAGGCACCGGCCACCACCGCGGCCGGGTAGGCGCCGATCGACAAGCCGGCCACATAGTCCGGGTTCATGCCCAGCTGGCGTGAAGCGGCGACGCCGGCGATCAGCAGGCAAAGCTGAACCGCCCTCGTCGACTGCAACGCCTCGGCAGAATCCAGCTGCGTCACCGCTTCACCGAGCAGGTCGCTCGCCTCGTTCAACGTTTCCCGAGGCAAACGCGCCAGCATGCCGGGTTGTTGCGCGCCTTGGCCGGGGAACACCAGCAAGCTGCTCAAGCCGCTTGCTCCTGTGGATTCCACGGATCGCTGACCAGGCTGGCTTGAGTGGCACTTTTCAACAGGACCCGCGACGAAGCACCGGCCCACTCGCGCAGGGCAACGGCGCCCGACGGTGTTTGCAATTGCAGGTCCACGCGGCACACGGCCGTGTCCAGGATCGCCACCAAGGCCTGCGCATCGGCACGACTCAACGGACGTGGCGTACGCAGGATCAGATCGAGATCGCTGCCCTCGTGCAATGCAGCAAATCCGCTGGCCAACTCGAACCCGGCACTGCCACTGACACCCCAGACCCAGCCACTGTCATCGAGGTGCGGGCGCAACTGCGCCAAGGCACGTAGTGCCGGGAAATCACGCTGGCCTTGAACATGGCACAGCGCTTCCGGCCGTACTTGCCGCGTGATGGCGGCGACTTCCATCTGTGCGGCAAATCGCTGTTCGCGCAACGGCCCGCGCACGCCCACCGCCACCTGCCCCACCGCGCTCAAGGCGCGACGGACCACCACCGGCTGGCCGGCACTGGTCGACTCGATCACCCACGCAGGCGCATCCGCAGGCAACTGCTGCGGGGTCATGCCCCACAGCAGGTCGTGAGCCAGAAGCGCATTCACCACTGCGCTCTCAGCAATTGGCGAACCTTGCTCGACGCCGCACGGTTGGCTGCACCAAGACGACCACTGAGATCCGTGCCCTTCTCGGCGATGTCACCCATTGCCTGACCCAGGCACTCGGTCACCCGCGCCAGATCCGCCGCAGTCGGCTGCTCGATCTGTTCCACCGACAAGGTTTCCCACAGCAGCCCGAGGCTGGCATAGCTGTCGATGTCATAGGCCATCGGCGGCACGCTGGCGGCGAAGGCTTCGAGTTCTTCAACGCTGCGCAAGGTCACCCTCGCTGCCGACGCCTTGCCCATGGCATGCACCATCACGCCCGGATCGCGCAGGGCGATCAAGCGATTGGCCTGATAGCCGTGGGCCAGAAACGCCCCGGACATGGCCTTGCCCACCAGCAAACCGATGACCGCATGGCCGGCCAGACGCGCACGGGCATAACTGTCCGCCGCAGCGGCCAGCGCCTGATGAATGCCAAGGGCTTCCTCACGTCGACCGTAAGCCTGGCTCGGCACGTCGACGATGGCGATCAGGGCGCGTTTTTGTGCCTTGTCCTGATCGGCGGCGATGACTTCATCCACGGCCTTGGCCAGCCCCCAGCCTTCGAGCAAACCCACTTCGCCGTTGCGTGCCCGGACGAAGCGGTTTTCGGGGTCAGCCACCACCGCGATGAAACGCACAGGCCGATCGCCCAGCGCACCGTCCGCGACCTTCAGCGAAACAGGCAAGCCCTCGACCGGTGTCGCCCCGGCACTCAAGGCGTTGAACCAGTTCAAACCACGCAGGGAATACGAACTCATGGGCGTTCTCCTTGGTACAGATCGCGAACCACCGACGGCTCGATTTGCGGTTCGGCATCCAGGCGCGCCAGGCGTTGCAGGAACAACCCGGCCTGACGGCTGCGGGGTTGCGCCGGCAAACCTTGCTTGAGCCATTCACCGACCTGCTGGCGGATCTGCGCCACGTCGTCCGCGACATAGCCGTCCGCCAGACCGCTGGCGAAGCGTTGCTCGCCACCGCTCAGGCTCCAGATGAAAGGCCGGTCGCGGGAGTCGTATTCCTCGAGCCCGGCTTCCTGCTCGATCACCTGCGGGCCGTTCAGGCCGAGTCGCGCTTCCTGGGTCACCAACAGGTAGCTGCACAACCCGGCTGCAATCGACATGCCGCCAAAGCAACCGACACTGCCCGCCACGACACCGACCACGGGTTGGTACTGCTGCAAGTCGACAATCGCCGCGTGGATATCGGCAATCGCCGCCAGGCCGAGGTTGGCTTCCTGCAACCGCACGCCGCCGGTTTCCAGCAGCAGCACGGCGCGGGTCGGGATGCCGTTGCGGTTGTCTTCGGCGGCCAGCTCTAGTGCGCCGGCAATTTTTGCTCCGCCGACTTCACCGAGGCTGCCGCCCTGGAACGCACCTTCGATGGCCGCGACCACCACGGGCAGGCCCGCGAGATTGCCCTTGGCGATCACCACGCCGTCGTCGGCTTGCGGGACCACGCCCTGGCGCTCGAGCCACGGCGACATGATGCGCTGGAACGGGTCGAGCAATTCGCGGAAGGTTCCGGCGTCGAGCAGGGCCCTGGCCCGTTGCCGGGCTCCGAGTTCGACGAAGCTGTGCTTGTTCAGCAAAGAGGCGCTGTCAGTCATGACCGATCTCCTCGAAGCCCTGTTCCAGGCGCAGGCGCACCACGCCCGGTGTCGCGCCGAAATCATGGATGTCGATGGCCATCGCCGGCGGCGTCTGGCCGTCGAACATCCGTGCGAACAGATGCTGCCAGCGTTGTTCGCTGCCATTGACCGAGGTCTGCACGTTGATCGTCAGCTTGCCGGCCTGACCCGGCTCGATCAGCACTTCCAGATCGCCCGAGCCGACACAGCCCACCAGCGTGCGGCCGCGTGGTGGCTGCCCGGCGGGGAACTCAAAGGATAAAGTTTCCATCAAAACACTTCCCTTCTTGAATGGCAGAGGATGAGGCCGTCGTCCGACTCGATACGGTCGATGAACAGGCAGGCTGCGAGCAGGTCCGCAGCACCGCCGGGCGAGGCATTCAACGCGATCAGTTGTTGGTCCAGTTCATACAGGCGGCGACGTCCGCCGAGGCTGGCACTGCCACCCGCATCGAGCACCGCCCGGGCGCCCCGCTGCATGGTGTTCAGCCCCTCTTCACCCGCGCGGTAAAGCACGCAGGTGTCGGCCAGATTGGTCATGATCGCCAACAGTGCATCGAGCCGGGCGTTTTGCTCGCCGTGACCTTCGTCGCGGCTGCGACGCAGTTGCGGCAGCGCACGCTGGATCACCGCCGGGAAGCCCAGTTGCGCTTCTTCACGGGCACCCCGTGCGCCGAAACGCTGGGCGACTTGGGCGCCGTGGCTCAGCGGGCGCGGCGCGTGACGGTCGTCGAGCAGCGACAGACGCGCGGCACGAATCGATACGCTGCTTGCAGCCGTGGACCTGGGGTCCAGTGCAACGGCCGTGACCAACAAGCCCAAGGCCCAGATCGCCCCGCGATGGGTGTTCACGCCACCGGTGGTGTCGAGCATTGCCTGCTCGCCTTCACGACCGATGCGGCCCACGGCCTCGCGCAGCGGCAATCCGACTTCGCCGAACTCGATGGCTGCTTCGGCCATTTCCTTGAAGGCCGACCACAAGGACAGCGCCGAAGCGTGCATCAGCCCCAGGTGCAAATCGGTGTGGGCGCCGTTGCCGCGACGGTCGACCAGTGCCGGTTTCGGCGACAGATCAGCCTCGTCGATCAGCGCGTCCACCGCGAGGTCCGCCAGCCGTTCGGCCAGGCTCAGGGTTTTGACTTGCAGGTTGAGTGCGTGCATTACCAGCTCCTGAACTTGGCGGGCGGGTTGTAGAGGCCACCGGACCATTCCACCAGATCGGCCACGCTTTTCGCCGCGAGCAGTTCGCGGGTGGCGTCGGTGCGGCGGATGCCGAGGTCTTCGGGCAAGGCGATCAGGCCTTCACGGCGCATGCGTGCAGTGTCCTTGGGGTTGTGACGCAGGCCGATGGCGGTCACCCCGGCGACGGCGGCGATCATCGCCTGGCGTTCTTCCAGCGAGCGCGCCTTGTACAGATAGGCGATGCCTTCTTCGGTCAACAGGTGCGTGACGTCGTCGCCATACACCATGATCGGTGCCAGGGGCATCCCGCTTTTCTTCGCCACATCAACCGCATCGAGGGTTTCAACGAAGGTCGGCTTGCCGCCCTCCTGGAAGGTCTCGACCATCTGCACCACGAGTTTTTTACCGCGTTCGAGCATCGGCTCGGCCACGTCGGTGTTGCGCATGTCGAGCCAGGCAGGCGTGCCGTGACGACGACCGCGCGGGTCGTGACCCATGTTCGGTGCACCGCCGAAACCGGCCAGGCGCCCGCGGGTGACGGTGGAGGAATGACCGTCGCCATCGACCTGCAACGTCGCGCCGATGAACAGGTCCACGGCGTATTGCCCGGCCAGTTGGCTGAACATCCGATTGGAACGCAGAGAGCCGTCGCGCCCGGTAAAGAACACATCCGGCCGCGCCGCAATGTAGTGCTCCATCCCCAGCTCGGTACCGAAGCAATGCACGCTTTCGACCCAGCCGCTTTCAATCGCCGGAATCAGGGTCGGGTGCGGGTTGAGCGTCCAGTTGCGGCAGATCTTGCCCTTGAGGCCGAGGGATTCGCCGTAGGTCGGCAGGATCAGTTCAATGGCCGCAGTGTTGAAACCGATGCCGTGGTTGAGGGACTGCACGTTGTGTTTTTCGTAGATCCCACGGATCGCCATCATCGCCATCAGCACGTGCACGGGCTTGATGTGCCGTGGGTCGCGGGTAAACAGCGGTTCGATGTAGAACGGCTTGTCGGCCACCACCACGAAGTCGACCCAGGAAGCGGGAATGTCTACGCGGGGCAGGTCGCTGACGTCGTCCACCAACTGGTTGACCTGGACGATGACGATGCCGTCGCTGAAGGCAGCCGGTTCGATCAGTGCCGGTGTGTCCTCGGTGCTCGGCCCGGTGTAGATGTTGCCGGCGCGGTCGGCCATGAACCCGGCCGACAACACGACGTTGGGAATCAGGTCCACCACCAGCCGTGCGTAGAGTTCGATGTAGGTGTGGATCGCGCCGATTTCCAGCAGACCATCTTCGAGCAACTGGCTGATGCGCAGGCTTTGGGTGCCGGCGAAAGAGAAGTCGAGCTTGCGGGCGATGCCGCGTTCGAACAGGTCCAGATGCTCGGCGCGGCCGACGCTGGGCATGATCATGTGCAGGTCATGCAGCTTCGCGGGGTCGGTCTTGGCCAGGGCACGCGAAAGGAAATCCGCCTGCTTCTGGTTGTTGCCTTCGAGCACCACACGGTCGCCGGGCAGGATCAACGCCTCCAGCGCCGCGACAATGTTGTCGGTGGGCAACACCACACCGTCGGCAAGACCTCGCACCAGCTCGAGGCGCCGCTGCTTTTCGCTGCGCCGCCGCGTCCATCGCGAGTCGGGGGATATTGTTGTTGTCATGACCACTCCACGGGTTCGCTGTCGTGGGGATCACCTTAGGAGTGTTGGGTGGGGGCATCAATCAAGCAGAGTGGTGGATCGTTACGCTCAGGGTAATGGTTGTCTGGAGTGACGCCTTCGCGAGCAGGCTCGCTCCCACAGGGGACCACATTCCAATGTGGGAGCGAGCCTGCTCGCGAAGGGGCCGGTCAGGTCAACCCGGCATTCACCAACAGCTCCTCCAGCGCCAGCAGATCCGGCACCTTGGCCACTTGCTCGCCCACCTGCACCGCCGCCTGCTCCAGCGGACACAACGGCACATCCACGTAGCTCAACTGGCTATCGAGCTTGCAGGAGCGCGGAATCCCCTGCACCAGCAGCGCGATGAATTTCAGCTCGGGTCGCCCGCCGAGTGTGTTGAGGATGACGATCCGCGCGCGTTCGCCGATGACGATTTTCTGCGCGCAGGCCGACTCGAAACTCAGCAGCGGAATCTGCCGGTCGCGCCATGCCACCAGACCCAGGTACCACGGCGGTGTGTCGAGGTCGAAAGTCCCCGGCTGCTGGTAATCGATCAGCTCGGCCACGGCAACGTTGGGCAGAATCAGGATGCGGTCGGCCAACGGCAGCAGCAGGCCGGTGAGGTTGCTGGTGCGGTGCTCAAGCATGGGTCTTGCTCCACAAGGCGATGCTTTCGAGCAGCACCGATTCCTGGTACGGCTTACCGAGGTAGTCGTTGACGCCGATGGCCATGGCGCGATCGCGGTGTTTCTGCCCTGTGCGCGAGGTGATCATGATGATCGGCAGGTGTTGCAGGCGTTCGTCATTGCGCACCTGGGTCGCGACTTCGAAGCCATCCATGCGTGGCATCTCGATGTCCAGCAGCATCAGGTCGGGCATGTGTTCTTCCAGCAGCAGCATGGCATCGACCCCGTCCTTGGCGGTCAGCACGTTCATGCCGTGACGTTCGAGCAAACGGCTGGTGACCTTGCGCACGGTGACCGAGTCGTCAACCACCATCACCAACAGCGGACGATGCGGTTCGGCCTCGACTTCCTGCCCCGCCGGACGCTGGGGAATACGCGCCTGCATGGCGCGGATCGGCGCCAGCAAATCCAGGATCAACACCACCCGGCCGTCCCCGAGAATCGTCGCCCCGGTCACCCCTTGCACCGCCGCAAACTGCGGCCCCAGGCTCTTGACCACGATCTCGCGAGTGCCGGCCATGGCATCCACGTGAACGGCGATATGCCGCTCGTTGCACTGCACCAGCAACACCGGCAATGGCAGGCTTTGGCCCAACAGTTTCGGGCGCGGACTGGTTTTCAGCAGCTCGCCCAGATAGCACAGCTCGTAACGTTGCCCGGCGTATTCGTAGGTTGGCGAATCGAAACGGAAATAGCCTTCGAGCTCGTTGGGCAGGACGCGAACGATGCCGTCGATGGTATTGAGCGGGATCGCGTATTGGTCCTCACCGCACTGCACCATCAGCGCCCGGTTGACCGATACGGTAAACGGCAGGCGAATGCGGAAATGCACGCCCTGCCCGGGCACCGAGTCGATGCTCATGGTGCCGCCCAGTTGCCGCACCTCTTCGTGCACCACGTCCATGCCGACGCCGCGACCGGAAATCTGGGTGATTTTCTCGGCGGTGGAAAACCCCGGTTGCAGGATGAATTGCAACACGTCGTGATCACTGATGACGCTGTCCGGGGCCAGCAAGCCGCGCTTGATCGCCTTGCGTCGCACCGCATCCAACGGCACACCGGCCCCGTCGTCGCGGATGTCGAAAATGATGTCGCCGCCTTCACGCAGCAGATCGAGGGTGATCTTGCCCTTGGCCGGTTTCCCCGCCGCCAGCCGCGCGTCGACGGACTCCAGGCCGTGGTCGACGGCGTTGCGCAGCATGTGTTCCAGCGGCGCGGCCATGCGTTCGAGGACGTTGCGATCCATCTCACCTTCGGCGTTATCGACGATGAAATCCACGTCCTTGCCCAGTTCGCTGGACACCTGCCGAACGATGCGCTGCAAACGCGGAAGCATGCGTTCGAACGGCACCATGCGCGTGCGCATCAGGCCTTCCTGCAATTCGGTGTTGATGCGGCCCTGCTGCTGCAACAGGTTTTCCGCATCCTGATTGCGGCGTTCGAGGGTTTCCTTGAGGTCGAGCAAGTCAGAGGCCGATTCGAACAGCGCCCGGGACAGTTGCTGCAACTGTGAGTGGCGGTCCATTTCCAGCGGGTCGAATTCTTCGTAGCCGGAACGTTCGGCGTCGACTTGCTGGCGGCTGAGGATACGCCCCTGGGTTTCGGTATCGAGGCGGCGCAACTGGTCGCGCATGCGCTCGATGGTGGTCTCCATCTCGTTCAAGGCAATGTGTGCATCGTTGACCTGTTGTTCGATTCGCCCCCGGAAAATCGAGGTCTCACCGGCCAGGTTGACCAAATCGTCGAGCAGCTCCGCCGAGACCTTGACCATGTCCGCACCAGCATCGGACGGCGGCGCCAGCGGCTCGGCCTTGGGCGTGGCCGGCGACGCAAGCGGCGCGGGTGTTTCAGGTTCGACCGGATGACTGAAGTTCTTGATCGCGTCGATCAAGCGGTCAGCGGGCGGCATGGGCTCACCGGCGCGGGCCGCGTCGAGCATCTGCGCCAGGCGGTCATGGCTGCGCTGCAACAGTGCGAACAACGGCTCCGTCGGTTGCAGCACGCCAGTGGACAAGCCTTCGTAGAGGAACTCCAGTTCATGGGCCAGATCGCCAATCGCGGCGATTTCCACCATGCGCGCACCGCCCTTGAGGGTGTGCAGGTCGCGCAGCAGGGTTTCCACTTCCTGGCGATTCGAAGGCTGGGCCTGCCAGCGCTCCAGCGCCGCGCCAGAGCTTTCGATGATGTCGAAACCTTCCTCGAGGAAAATCTCCAGCAATTCCGGATCGTGCGCAGCCGAGTCGCTGTCGATCGCTTGCCGGGCCGCCTCGGCGACACCCGCATGACCTTGGCGGTAGGCACGAATGGCTTCGATCAGCTCATTGGAATCGTGCAGTGGCTGGTTGAATTGCAACTGTTCAAGGTACAACGCCAGTCGGTCATGGCTCTGTTGCAGCAGCACTGCCAGCGAATCGCTGAAGGCGTAACGACGGTCCAGCAGGCCTTGGTAAAGGCTTTCCAGTTCATGGGCCAGATCGCCGACCGGTCCGATCTCGGCCATGCGTGCGCCACCTTTGAGGGTGTGCAAATCCCGTTGCAACGACGACAGCGGCGCCGCGTTGTCCGAGTCGTGCAACCAGCGCTGCAAGGCCTGACCGGCGCTTTCGAGGATATCCACCGCTTCTTCAAGGAAGATCGCAACGATCTCATCGTCCAGCTCGACCGCGCGATCCTTTGTAGGAGCGAGCTCGCTCGCGATGGGCGTTAACGATGACGCGTTGTCATTGGATAAGCGCGGCGCATCTGAGTCCATCGCGAGCGAGCTCGCTCCTACAGGGGGTAGCGTGCGCTCGAGTTCCTCGGTGGCAGAACCCAGTTCGCGGATGCTCAGGCTCCGGCTGCCATCGCTGCGGATCAAACCCATGGCCGACGGATCAAGGCCCTCGTCGAGCAGCTCGCGCAAGGCCCTGATCCTTTGCGGCTGCGGGCTGACTTCCTGGCCGGCGGCCAGTTCGTCGAACATGTTGATCAGCGCTTCGTGGGCATGCTGTGCTTCATGGAAAAACCGTTCGCTGACCGCAAGGCTGCTTTCTTCCACGGCTCCGTACAGGTCGAGCAACGCCTCGCACAACTCATCCACCGGGTGCAGGTCGGCCAGATGGGCGCCTTCGCCGAGGGTGGTCAACTCGTCCAGCAGCGCGCTGAGCTCCTGACGCTCGCCGGGGTGTTGCTGCCAACGCTGCAACAGGCTTTCGGCGTCCAGCAGGATGTCCATGCCCTGGGCGAGGAAGTTGTTGATCAGTTGCGGGTCGCGCTTGATCCGCAGCCCCGTGCTCGGTGTGCTCAGGAAGTTTTCCAGACGCTCGGCCAGCAGCACCCTGGCTCGCTCGGACAAACCCCGGGCGCCGGGAATTTCCGCCAGCGGATCTGTCTTGAGCTGGCGCAAACCAAGACGGAACAGTCCTTCGGCTTCCAGCAGCAATTCGACTTCATCCAGATCCAGCGTGATCAGGTGCGCCTTGTATTCCCGGGCCAGTTGATCCAGCGGTGCAGCCAGTTCGGCAATCGGCAACACACCGGCCATGGAGGCACTGCCCTTGAGGGTGTGCAAGGCGCGCTGCAATTCGTCGCTGGCCTGCAACGGCACATGTTCGGCGGCCTGATCAAGGAAGCGATTGAGGCTGCCCAAGTGGGTTTCGGCCTCTTTGCGAAAGATCTCCAGCAACAGCGGGTCGAGGGCGGCGACATCTTGCGTATCCTCATCGGACACCGGCTCCTCGCCCTTGGCCAGGGCATGGGCGCGGGCGGCCAACTGGTCGACATCGTTGCGCTGGCGCTGGGCATTGGCGGCGTATTCGGCCACCAGTTCCGGCAGCAGATGCAGCACATCACCGATCAGTTGCTGCACCGTAGCGCCCGGCTCCACGCTGCTTTCCAGTACGCGGTTGAGCAGGTTTTCCACGGCCCAGGCCAGCTCGCCCAGCACCAGGGCGCGCACCATGCGGCCACTGCCTTTGAGGGTATGGAAGGCGCGGCGCAGCTCACTCAGGGCCGAGCGGTTGTCAGGGTTGATCGACCAGCGTGGCAAGTACTCGCGCAGGATTTCCAGGACTTCGTCGGTTTCTTCGAGGAACACCTCGCGCAGCTCCTCGTCCACCGGTTCTTCGCCCGAGGGCGGCGGCAGCAGGCTGCCCGGGGTGTTCAGCGCGGGCGGGTTGAGGCTCGAAACCGGGCTGGCGAGTACATCGGCCAGGGTCTGGACGATCTGCGGATCATCCAGCTCCTGCATCATCTGCATGACCTGCGCTTCACTCGGGTTGAGCACATCATCCAGCACCGGCACATGCTGCTCACTGGGGAAGAACCCGAGGCTCGCCAGGCTTTTTTGCGCGATATCGAGCAGGTTTTCACCCTGCGCTTGCGGGTCGTCGCTGAGGCGCTCGAGGTAGTACTCGATGCTGGTGATCACGTCCGCCAGGCTGTCCAGTTCCTGCCAGCCCGGTTGACCCGGCTCGAGCAACAGGTGCTCGCGAATGAAGTGATTGCAGGTTTCGACCAGGCTCGCCGCGCGGCTCAGCGGTATCATCGCCAGCGCGCCGCGCACTTGGGTCAGCAAGGCCGGCAGCGCCTGCAAATGCTGGCGGTCCCAATCGGCGTCGATGTAGTCGACGATCATGTCCTTGGCCTGCTGCAAACAGATGCGGGCCTCCTTGATCACGATCTGGTGGATCTGCGTCAGGTCGGTGGTCGGCAGGCGGTTGTCGTCCTGGCTCTCCGGTTCCACGGTACCGACCATGCCGGCCAGCGTCGCTTCGACGTACAACAAGGCCCCGGCAACGTCCATGAGGATGGCATCGTTGGGTTCGCGCTGGCCCTGAGCGAGGCTGAGCACCACCGCCAATTGATCGATGATCACCTTGCGCGGCTGGCCGAAACCCAGGACCGCCAGGGTGTCGGCAATCTGCCGCAGCGGCGCCAGCAAGCTGTCGAGGTCGGAGGTGTGCTGGCGGTCACTGCGCACGAACAGATCCAGACGTTCCTTGACCCGCACCAGCTCTTCGCACAGCGCTGCCAGCACCGAGCGCATGGCGTCCCGGTCGGGACCGGCCAGCCGCGCGCGTTCTTCATCGACCATCGCGCTGTCGGGCAGCGCGTCGTCCAGTGAGTAGCGTTCTTTCATGGTCAGCATCTGCCCGGTGGGATGTTCGGCCTTGGCAATGTAGAACAGTAAACTCTTGAGCAGCTCCGGCGGGGCCGGCTGGTTGATGCCGTGCATGCCTTGTTCGAGCAGGCGCTTGAGTTCCTTGTCGGCATCCTTGAACAGGCTGCGCAAGGCCGGGCTGTTGGCAATCACACCGCCCTGCATGCCTTCGACCAGCGCCGATGCCACCTGCCACAACGGGCTCAGGGGCGCGTTGCCACACAGCGCTTCGAGGCGGGTAAAGACCTTGGCCAGGTAATCGAGGTTGGTGTCGTTGTCCTGCTCGCGCAGGAACCCGACCAACGCCAGTTGCAGCATTTGCCGCAGCTTGCGCAGTACATTGGGCAATTCGTCCGGTTCAAGCTGCGCCAGCGTTTGTGCGTTCAACGCCGGTAACTCGGGCAACAGCGGGCTGAACAGGCTGGTTTCCGACAGCAGGCTTTCGCCTCGGGCGCTGCGCAGGTCGTTGATCAGAGGCAACACCACCAGTGGCAAGTCGCGGCGCGCGCCTTGCACCCGGTCCAGATAAATCGGCAGTTGCCCAAGGGCCTGCATCAGCAGGTGCAGCGCCTCGTCGCGATGGCTGACACGGTTGCCCTGCAAGGCCATGGCCAGTTGTTCCATCTCTTCGGCGAGCAACGCCGCGCCGTAGAACTCGATCATCTGCAAACTGCCGTGGACCTGATGGATGCACGCCAGGCAAGAGTCCAGCGCATGCGTCGCCTGCGGGTCATCGAGCAGGTTTTCGATCGCGTGATGAGCCTGTTTCAGCGTTTCGGCAATTTCGCCCTTGACCCACTCGAGGGCCACATAGTCGTGCCGATCACCCATAACCACTCCAATCACAATTCAGATACCCATGGGCGGTTCAAGCTTTGTCCACAACCTGCGCCTTGGCATCCGGCAAGGTGAAACCGGACACCGAACGACGCAATTGACTGGCCATTTTCGCCAGGTTGCCAATGCTTTCGGCAGTGGCGGTGGAACCCGACGACGTCTGCGAGGTGATCTGCTGGATCACGTTCATCGTCAGGGAGATTTGACCGGCCGACGACGTCTGTTGTTGCGCCGCATTGGAAATACTCTGGATCAACGCCGCGAGCGTCTTGGAGACGCCTTCGATTTCTTCCAGGGCCACACCGGCATCCTGCGCCAGCCGGGCGCCGCGCACCACCTCGGTCGTGGTCTGCTCCATGGAGATGACCGCTTCGTTGGTGTCGGTCTGGATCGCCCGCACCAGGGTTTCGATCTGCCGGGTGGCGGCGGATGAACGCTCGGCCAGCCGCTGCACTTCATCGGCGACCACGGCGAAACCACGACCGGCGTCACCGGCCATGGACGCCTGGATGGCCGCGTTGAGGGCAAGTATGTTGGTCTGGTCGGCAATGTCATCGATCAGGCTGACAATATCGCCGATTTCCTGGGATGACTCGCCCAGGCGCTTGATGCGCTTGGCGGTGTCCTGAATCTGTTCGCGAATGTTGTCCATGCCGTGGATGGTGTTGTGCACCACCTCGTTGCCCTTGTTGGCGATTTCCACCGAGCGCTCGGCAACCGCCGACGATTCAGCCGCGTTGGCCGACACCTGGTCGATGGACTCGGCCATGTCGTTGATCGCCATGGAGGCCTCGGAAATCTGCTGGGCCTGATGCTCCGAAGCCTGGGCCAGATGCATGGCGGTGGCCTGGGTTTCCTGCACGGCGGCAGCAACCTGGCCGGCAGTGAGGTTGATGGTCGCGACCAGATCGCGCAACTGGTCGACGGAGTAATTGATCGAGTCGGCGATGGTGCCGGTAAAGTCTTCGGTCACCGAGGCCGTCACTGTGAGGTCGCCGTCGGCCAGGTCTTCGATCTCGTCGAGCAAGCGCATGATCGCATTCTGGTTGCGCTCGTTTTTCTCGGCGGTTTCACGTAACTGGCGATTGGTTTCGCGCACCATCACCATGCCAATCAGGATGATCGAGGCCAGCGCCAACAAGCCCAGCACGTAACCGCCTATGGTGTCGGTGGTGCGCCCGCCGACCATGTTTTCAAAACCGCTGGCCAGGTGCGAGGCTTCATCGAGCAAGGTTTGCGACAGGCTGAAAATGTTCGAGGCCGACTCGCGGACCTTCAACAATTCCGGCGAGGTTTCGAGGATCTCATCCACCGAGCCCGATACGAACTCGAACAGCTCGGAGATTTCCGCGAGCCGCGCACGGGCATCGCGGTCTTCGACCTGGCTGACCTTGAGCGCCGGGTCGCCCTGGAGCATGCCGTTGAGCACCTTGCCGAACTGCGTCGCGTCACGTCCGAACGCATCGGCAGCCTGCTGTGAGTTTTCGTCGCCGGCCAACACTGTATTGACCGCGCCAAGGATCCGCTCGGCCAGCAGCGATTGACGCTGGGCCATCGCCACCTGGGCCGCCGGGGCGCCCCGCTGCAGGAGAATCTCGACGACTTTTTCGTACTCGACCTGCAACTGCGGCACGGTTTCGGCCAGGGTTGCGGCGACCTGATGCAGCGACAGTACGGTTTGCTCGCTGGAGAGAATCGCGTCGGTGTTTTTCAGCAGGCGTTCCCAGTCCTGTTGCACCGCGCGCATCTCTGGACGCACGGTGGCGGGGGCAGGCGGCAGGCCGGTGGCCGGGTCGCCCTTTTTCAGATAACCCCAGCGCTGGGCAAAATCGTTGCGCGCATCACTGAGCAACTTGAACGCGGCAGCCTTGCCGGCGGCGGCTTCGGTGGCGTTCTTGGCGATACGCTGGGACAGCACGCGCAGTTCGCCGGCGTGGCCGATGTACTGTTTGTCGTAGGTAGCCTGGGTGTTGAGGTAGGCGAAGTTGGCGAACAGCAGCATGATGAAGACGATCAGCGCGATGAACAGCACGATAATCTGCGACCTGCTGCGCGACCCTTCCATTGGCTTGCCTGCTTTTGCTTTTATCATCGCTCCTCGCCTGTTAACCCACACCCTTGATGTCTACTGAGGTCCGCATCTGTGGGAGCGAGCCTGCTCGCGAAAGCGATGCACCAGTCGACACTCATATTGGCAGTTCGACCGCCTTCGCGAGCAGGCTCGCTCCCACATTGGATCTGTGTTGTTCCTGTCACACCGCGACGTTCATGAACCCCTGAGACTGCGTCAATGCAAACAGGCTGAACACCTGCCAGCACTGCTCGCGCTGAAACCGGCCTTTGACAAACGTCGCCATCGTCCCCTTCAGTTCACCTGCCGGCACCGGCTCCAGGCTGTCCTGGACAAAGTGCTGAAGGCCGAAGACTTCATCGACCAGCAACCCGGCGAACACCTCTTCATGTTCCACCACCAACACCCGCCGCTGACGGCGCACCGCCGAAAGCTCGTGCCCGAAGAAGCCGCACAAGTCCATGACCGGCAGCAAACGCCCGCGCAGGTTGGCGACGCCCTTGACCCAGGGTTTGACCCCCGGTAGCTGAGTGAGGCGCGGCTCGTGCAAGACTTCGCTGACTTCGCTCATGGGTGCGACATACCAGTGTTCGCCCAAGCGAAAACCGATACCGCTCCAGCTGTCCCGCCGGGCCAGCTGGGACGGCAAGTCCGCTGCCAGCAACCGACAGCGCTGGTCGATTTGCAGCAGCAGTTCGAATGCCGTCAGCGACTCGTTCATGGCCTGACGATCAACCGGCCAGCACGTTGTTCAGGGTCTTGATCAGGGTGTCTTCATCGACCGGTTTGGTCAGGTAGTCCCTGGCGCCCTGGCGCGTGCCCCAGACCTTGTCGGTTTCCTGATCCTTGGTGGTGATGATGATCACCGGGATATGCCCGGTTTCCGGGTCCTTGGTCAGCTGGCGGGTCGCCTGGAAGCCGTTGAGGCCGGGCATGACAATGTCCATCAGGACCGCATCGGGCTTTTCCTGGCGGGCCAGGGCCACGCCGTCGGCGCCGTTTTCGGCTTTCAACACTTCATGGCCGTGCTTTTCCAGCATGCCGGTCAGTTTGTACATTTCGGTCGGCGAATCATCGACGATCAGAATACGTGCCATGGTTTTCCCCATTTTCTTGTCGACGCCGGGCCCGATGACCGAGCGTCACTGTGCGTGTCCTACTGCGGCAAAACGGCGGCGAAACCAGGAACATGGGCCTGGATCGCATCAAGCAATTCTTCCTTGCTGAATGGCTTGGTCAAAAACTGGTCGGAGCCGACGATGCGCCCCTTGGCCTTGTCGAACAGCCCGTCCTTGGACGACAGCATGATCACCGGCGTGGACTTGAACGCGCTGTTGTTCTTGATCAGGGCGCAGGTCTGGTAGCCATCCAGGCGCGGCATCATGATGTCGACGAAGATGATGCCTGGATGGTTGTCGGCAATCTTGGCCAGGGCATCAAAACCGTCGACGGCCGTGATGACCTCACAACCCACGTTCCTGAGCAGCGTTTCGGCGGTGCGACGGATCGTTTTCGAATCGTCGATCACCATGACCTTCAAGGCGCTGGGGTGCCGTTCCATAAAATGCTCTACCGTCGCCTTTGCGAAACAAATTGTCCGTTTGCCGGTTAACTCGGCTCGAAACCCTTGAAGTTCAAGGGCCAGCACGACATGGCAGCCTTTTTAGCACAGTCTCCAGAACCAATCTATCAGCCGGCCTGCAAGGTGGTTTTTCCTTGACCGGGAACACACTCGGCGCCACTCTGACGCCACTTTTATACGCTGATCTTTTGTAGGAGCGAGCTCGCTCGCGATGGTCGTCAACGATGACGCGCATTCGCTGGATGAGCGCGGCGCTCTGAAGTCCATCGCGAGCAAGCTCGCTCCTACAAGTCGCCATAGCCCCCAAATTTCGAGGAAACACCCATGAGCGTTCGCGTCGGGATTGTCATGGACCCTATCGCCAGCATTTCCTATAAAAAGGATAGCTCGCTGGCCATGCTGCTGGCCGCGCAGAAGCGTGGCTGGGAGCTGTTCTACATGGAGCAGCGCGACCTGTATCAGGGCGAAGGCCAGGCGCGGGCGCGGATGCGTCCGCTGCAGGTATTCGCCAACCCGGAAAAATGGTTCGAACTGGGCGCTGAAAGCGATGCGTTGCTGAGTGATCTGGACGTGATCCTGATGCGCAAGGATCCACCGTTCGACATGGAGTTCGTCTACTCCACTTATTTGCTGGAACAAGCCGAGCGCGCTGGCGTGCTGGTGGTCAACAAGCCGCAAAGCCTGCGCGACTGCAACGAAAAGCTGTTCGCCACCCTGTTCCCGCAATGCACGCCACCGACCGTGGTCAGCCGCCGCGCCGACGTACTGCGTGAGTTCGCCGCCAAACATGGCGATGTCATCCTCAAGCCGCTGGACGGCATGGGCGGCACTTCGATTTTCCGTCACCGCGCGGGCGACCCGAACCTGTCGGTTATCCTCGAAACCCTCACCGCCCTCGGCGCCCAGCAGATCATGGGCCAGGCCTACCTGCCAGCGATCAAGGACGGCGACAAGCGCATCCTGATGATCGACGGCGAGCCTGTGGATTATTGCCTGGCGCGGATTCCGGCCCAGGGCGAAACCCGCGGCAACCTGGCCGCCGGTGGCCGTGGCGAAGCCCGACCGCTGACCGACAAGGACCGCTGGATCGCCGCACAAGTCGGCCCGACCCTGCGTGAAAAAGGCCTGCTGTTCGTTGGCCTGGATGTGATCGGCGAGCACCTGACCGAGATCAACGTCACCAGCCCGACCTGCATTCGCGAGATCGACAATGCGTTTGGCACGGACATCGGCGGCCTGTTGATGGACGCCATCGATCAGAAGCTCAAGGCACGTTGATTAGCCAAACCAACATTGCGTTATCATGCGCGGCCTGTAAAAACGCGATGTTGGTTTCCTTGTCATGACACTCCCGTCCGATCTGCCTGCCGAACTCGCCCACCGTGGCGTGCGCCCGGCCGATCGCCTCGGTTTTACCCTGTTTCTGGCAGCGCTGATCCACCTGGCCTTGCTGCTGGGTGTCGGGTTTGCGGTGGTTGAGCCCAAACAGATCAGCAAAACCCTGGAAATCACCCTCGCCACCTTCAAAAGCGAAAAGAAGCCTGAGAAAGCCGATTTCCTGGCCCAGGAGAATCAGCAAGGCAGCGGCACCCTGGATAAAAAGGCGATTCCCAAGACCACCGAAGTCGCGCCCTTCCAGGACAACAAGGTACAGAAAGTCACGCCACCGCCGGCCGCAAAGCCTGACGTGCAGGAAGCGCCACCGAAGGCGGCCGTGACCACCGTGGCGCCGAAGCCGAAAAAAGCCCCCGCCAAAACCGAGGAGCCCAAGACCGAGGTCAAACCCCAGGTCCAGGCGCCGACGTTCGACAGCGAGCAGCTGTCCAGCGACATCGCCAGCCTCGAAGCGGAACTGGCCGCCGAACAACAGCTGTACGCCAAGCGCCCGCGTATTCACCGCCTGAGCGCGGCCTCGACCATGCGCGACAAGGGCGCCTGGTACAAGGACGAATGGCGCAAGAAAGTCGAGCGCATCGGCAACCTCAACTACCCCGACGAAGCGCGGCGCAAACAGATCTACGGCAATTTGCGCCTGATGGTCTCGATCAATCGCGACGGTTCGCTGTATGAAGTGCTGGTGCTGGAATCTTCCGGCCAGCCGCTGCTGGACCAGGCCGCACAGCGAATTGTCCGGCTGGCAGCACCATTCGCACCGTTTACCGGGGATTTGTCGGATGTTGACCGGCTGGAGATCATCCGCACCTGGAAATTTGCCCGCGGCGATCGCCTCTCAAGCAACTGACCACCACAAATCCCTGTGGGAGCGAGCCTGCTCGCGAATGCGGTGTGTCAGGCAACATTTATGTCACTGGCACGCCCTCTTCGCGAGCAGGCTCGCTCCCACATCTGATCCCGGTTGATTACAGGTTTACAGCATTTCCTGTGCATCCCCAGCTTGTCAGTTCGCCCCCCGAACGCCACACTAGCGCACATGAAAAACGTCAGCCCCAGCTACCTCAAGCATCAATTCCTGATCGCCATGCCGCACATGGCCGACCCGAACTTTGCGCACACCTTGACCTACATCGTCGAGCACACGGCCAATGGTGCCATGGGGCTGGTGGTCAACCGCCCGCAAGAGCTGAACCTGGCCGATATCCTCGAGCAATTACGCCCGGATATCGAGCCGCCGGCGCTCTGCCAGCATGTGCCGATCTTTATCGGTGGCCCGGTACAGACCGATCGCGGTTTTGTCCTGCACCCATCGGGCAAGACTTTCCAGGCAACCGTTGATCTGGAAGACGACCTGTCCCTGTCGACCACCCAGGACATACTGTTCGCCATCGCTGACGGCGTTGGCCCGGAAAAAAGCCTGATTGCCCTCGGCTATGCCGGTTGGGAAGCCGGGCAACTGGAGGCCGAACTGGCGCAGAACGCCTGGCTGACCTGCCCGTTTGACGCCGACATCCTGTTCAACACCAGCAGCGAGCTGCGCCTGGAAGCGGCGGCCAAACACCTTGGCATCAACCTCAGCCTGCTCACCAGCCAGGCGGGGCACGCCTGATGGCCCTGCGGCTGATTCTCGGATTCGACTACGGCACCAAGCAGATCGGCGTTGCGGTCGGCCAGGTGGTTACCGGCCAGGCCCGCGAGCTGTGCACCCTCAAAGCGCAGAACGGCATTCCGGACTGGAACCAGCTCGAAGCGCTCATCAAAGAGTGGAAACCCGATGCCGTGGTAGTCGGCCTGCCGTTGAACATGGACGGCACGCCCAGCGACATGTGCGCCCGCGCGGAAAAGTTCGCCCGGCGCCTGAACGGACGCTTCAATCTGCCCTTTTATACCCACGATGAACGCCTGACCACCTTCGAGGCCAAGGGCGAACGCCTGGCTCGTGGCGGCCAGAAAGGCAGTTACCGCGATAACCCGGTGGATGCCATCGCTGCCGCCCTGCTGCTGCAAGGCTGGCTCGACGAGAATGGCGCACTGTTCGAATCCTGAAGAGCCGCTGCGCGTCTCTATTAGCTACAACCCGAGCCACCAGCAGCACAACCGGCCCGGGCCCAAGAAGGAGCAACCATGAGCCTGCCAAATCCCGCCGAACTGATCAGCCAGATGGCGACCCGACTTGACGCTTATCTGGCCAAACGAGGCATTAGCGACCCGCGTTTTATCGGCATCCGTACCGGTGGCGTCTGGGTGGCCCAGGCCCTGCTCAAGGAACTGGGCAGCAGGGAGCCCCTCGGCACCCTGGACGTGTCCTTCTACCGCGACGATTTCAGCCAGAGCGGCCTGCACCCGCAGGTTCGCCCATCGGCGCTGCCGTTCGAGATCGAAGGCCAGCACCTGGTGCTGATCGACGACGTGCTGATGAGCGGCCGGACCATCCGCGCCGCCATGAACGAACTGTTCGACTACGGCCGCCCGGCCAGCGTGACGCTGGTGTGCCTGCTGGATCTGGACGCCGGCGAGCTGCCGATCCGCCCGAACGTGGTTGGCGCCACCCTGTCGCTGGCGCCCCACGAACGGGTAAAGCTGTCCGGCCCGGAACTCGCGCTCGAACTGCAAGACCTCGCCCTTTAATTCGCCCTATTGAGAGTCCCCCTTGCGATGACGCCTCTAGAAACCAAGCGCCCGCTGCAGCTCAATGATCAGGGCCAGCTGCGCCACTTCCTCTCGCTCGACGGCTTGCGCCGCGAGCTGCTGACGGAAATCCTCGACACCGCCGACTCCTTCCTTGAAGTCGGCGCCCGGGCCGTGAAAAAAGTCCCGTTGCTGCGCGGCAAGACCGTGTGCAACGTGTTCTTCGAGAACTCGACCCGCACCCGCACCACCTTCGAACTGGCGGCCCAGCGGCTCTCGGCGGACGTGATCACCCTCAACGTGTCCACGTCGTCGGCGAGCAAGGGCGAAACCCTGCTCGACACCCTGCGCAACCTTGAAGCCATGGCCGCCGACATGTTCGTCGTGCGCCACGGTGATTCCGGTGCCGCGCACTTCATCGCCGAACACGTTTGCCCGCAAGTGGCGATCATCAACGGCGGCGACGGCCGGCACGCGCACCCGACCCAGGGCATGCTCGACATGCTGACCATCCGCCGGCACAAGGGCGGTTTCGAAAACCTTTCGGTGGCCATCGTCGGCGACATCCTGCATTCGCGGGTCGCGCGCTCGAACATGCTGGCCCTGAAAACCCTTGGTTGCCCGGACATCCGCGTGATCGCGCCAAAGACCCTGCTGCCGATCGGCATCGAGCAATACGGCGTAAAGGTCTACACCGACATGGCCGAAGGCCTGAAAGACGTCGACGTGGTGATCATGTTGCGCCTGCAGCGTGAACGCATGACCGGCGGCCTGTTGCCGAGCGAAGGCGAGTTCTACCGCCTGTTCGGCCTGACCACTGCGCGCCTGGCCGGCGCCAAGCCCGATGCCATCGTGATGCACCCGGGGCCGATCAACCGTGGCGTGGAAATCGAGTCGGCAGTTGCCGACGGCCCGCACTCGGTGATTCTCAATCAGGTGACCTACGGGATCGCCATTCGTATGGCGGTACTGTCCATGGCCATGAGCGGGCAGACTGCGCAACGCCAATTCGAGCAGGAGAACGCCCAGTGAAGCTCAGCATTCTCGGTGCCCGCGTGATCGATCCGGCCAGTGGCCTGGATCAAGTGACCGATATCCACATTGAAGCCTGCAAAGTCGTCGCCCTTGGTGCTGCGCCAGCCGGTTTTGTCGCCGTCGACACCATTGACGCCAAAGGCCTGGTGGCCGCCCCCGGCCTGGTCGACCTCAACGTTGCCCTGCGCGAACCGGGTTACAGCCGCAAAGGCTCGATTGTCAGCGAAACCCGCGCGGCGGCGGCTGGCGGCGTGACCAGCCTGTGCTGCCCGCCGAAGACCAAGCCGGTGCTGGACACCTCCGCAGTGGCCGAACTGATCCTCGACCGCGCCCGCGAGGCCGGCAACACCAAAGTCTTCCCGATTGGCGCCCTGAGCAAAGGCCTGGACGGTGAACAGCTGGCAGAGCTGGTTGCACTGCGAGATGCCGGTTGCGTGGCCTTCGGCAATGGCCTGGAAAGTTTCCGCAATACCCGAACCCTGTGCCGGGCGCTGGAATACGCGGCGACTTTCGACCTGACAGTGATTTTCAACTCCCAGGATCACGACCTGGCCGAGGGCGGCCTGGCTCACGAAGGCCCTACCGCCAGCTTCCTCGGCTTGCCGGGCATTCCGGAAACCGCTGAAACCGTGGCCCTGGCCCGGGACCTGCTGCTGGTCGAACAGACCGGTGTGCGCGCACACTTCAGCCAGCTCACCAGCGCCCGCGGCGTAGCCCTGATCGCTCAGGCCCAGGCCCGCGGCTTGAAGGTCACGGCGGATGTCGCGCTGTACCAGTTGATCCTGACTGATGAAGCGCTGATCGATTTCAGCAGCCTGTATCACGTCCAGCCACCGCTACGTACCCGCGCCGACCGCGAGGGCCTGCGTGCAGCGGTGAAATCGGGCGTGGTCTCGGCCATCTCCAGTCATCATCAACCCCACGAGCGTGACGCCAAACTGGCACCGTTCGGCGCGACCGAGCCGGGCATCAGCAGCGTCGAACTGCTGTTGCCACTGGCAATGACCCTGGTCGAGGACGGCTTGCTGGACCTGCCGACGCTACTGAAACGCCTGAGCGTCGGCCCCGCCGAGGCCTTGCGCCTGCCGGCAGGCAAACTGGCGGTGGGTGGTGCGGCGGACATCGTGCTGTTCGACCCGATGGCCTCGACCGTGGCGGGTGAAAGCTGGTTGTCCAAAGGCGAAAACTGCCCGTTCATTGGCCACAGTTTGCCGGGTGTGGTGCGTTACACCCTGGTGGATGGCCGCATTAGCCACCAGGCTTAAGACTGCGTCGCCTGCATTCGCGAGCAGGCTCGCTCCCACAGGATTGGCGAACAGCCGCAGATTTGTGAGTCACTACAAATCCACTGTGGGAGCGAACCTGCTCGCGAAGACTTACTGAAGGATGCGGCAACTCTGTGCGTTACGCGCGGAAACCTGGCCATTCAACGTCCAGAATTCATAGAACCCTCCTGCCCCTCCTCCACTGCCTTTCCCCAAACAACATATCCGCTTCAAGAATACTTCTACAAACGATAACGGATAAAACCACCAAAAAAACAGAAAATACTGACTTCTCTTCATCTGTAGGAAAAGAACTTCGCAACATACAGAAACACCCTACAAAGTTACTGAATGCAGATTCAATACCCATCATTTAGTATAAAAACAGCACAAGGAAAATCAGGCAGACTTACAGTTAACCTTGAGTTCAACTGGGGAGCCTATGCGACTTCAGACTGACAGGGAGCCGGTGAAGTCTTCATCACCAACGACGGGCAAACTAACTCACTGCCACTGTGCGTTGGTCCCGTTATTTCCTCAGCCGAAATGGATATGCTGCATGATTGGCCAAAATGAAAAAAGTGGTATAAAAACCCTTACTTATGAGCTTCCGCACTCAGGAAGAGCCCACATGAAGACTCTCTACAAACACCTGAACTACATCTACCCTTTACTTTTAGCGATCACTTCCAGCGTAGCAATATTTACCATAGAAAGAAATTTGAGCGCAGGTGTTTACGACATAGATCGAGACTCAATCGGAATACCAGTAGGCGCAATCCTGATTGCGGGCTTAGTGTTATTCATATTTCACCTAATGCAAATATTTTTATACAGAAAAGCCCGCCACACCAATTCAACCTTGATAAAAATATCAGCATTAATAGTTGCAATTGCATCGCTTGCGATTCTCGCCGACAGCATAAATTACTGGGCCATCCCAAACCACTTCATCATTTCAATCTTATACAGCTTCAGCACAATGGCATTTTTAACGCTTCAGCTTCAATTACTGAAAGCATTTCAGTAACCACTCATAGGCTGTAATTCAAGCGGGCAGATAGCTGGACCAGTCACCAAAAGTAAAAACCTGCGGCGAGGGGGCCTACCCCTCGCCGCAGAAATCAGCGACTCTGTGCGTTACGCACGGAAACCTGGTCATTCAACGTCCAGAAGTCATACAGCACGCCAATGAAGAACAACCCGCCCGTCAGCAGGTACAGCAGCCCGCTGATCCATTTCCCCTGATACATCCGGTGCACGCCAAATACCCCGAGAAACGTCAGCAGAATCCACGCCACGTTGTATTCGATCGGCCCGGCGGTGAACCTCAGGTCCGCTTCACGGTCCATGGACGGGATCAGGAAAACGTCGATCAGCCAGCCGATGCCCAGCAAGCCGAAGGTGAAGAACCAGATCGTCCCGGTCACCGGCTTGCCGTAATAGAAGCGGTGAGCGCCGGTAAATCCGAAAATCCACAGCAGGTAACCGATCACTTTGCTGTGGGTGTCTTGCTGCTGGACTGTCTGTTGATAGGGGTTCATGAATGACCTCGATTCGTGCGATAGATAAATATTCTTGAATTTTTTGTGACTTTTTTACAGGCACCCGACGTATGGCAGGTGCTACCTTCACTCCCGTCAAAGCCTTGTAACACCTGACTTGTGTCGGACAATTGCGCCAAATTGCCGCTATTTTGCCGCCATTGCCCCCCAGATTGAATCGACCAACGGCCTCGGAGGCGGCAAAAAAGCTGTTATAAAGTTGCGCGCTAACTTATTAAGAGCCTTGCCTAATGCGTTCATTTTTCAAGACATGGCTAACCATTTGCCTTTTGATGCCACTGGCCGCCCACGCCACCAATCGTGAGCAACGTCTTCCTAACGTTAATGGTTACACCCCCAAATCCCACGTTTCTGCCCCTACGAGCAAAAACAAAAAATCCGCTAAACATGCTCCGACCCTGGCCAGCGACAAAAGCGGCCTGGTTCCACCGATGGGCACCAAGGACAGCAGCAACGTACTGAGCCGCGCTGTAAACGTCCTTGGCACTCCCTATCGTTGGGGCGGCAGCAGCCCAAGCAAGGGCTTCGATTGCAGCGGCCTGGTGAAATACGCGTTCAATGACGCCACGTTCGACCTGCCACGCACCTCCAACGCCATGGCCAGCGGTCATGGGGAGAAAGTCGATCGCGACGACCTGAAGCCGGGCGACCTGATTTTCTTCAACATCAAGAGCCGTCGGGTCAATCACGTTGCCATTTACCTGGGCAACGACCGCTTCATCCACGCGCCACGTCGTGGCAAGTCGGTGAGCATCGACACTTTGAAGAAACCGTACTGGGAAAACCACTACGTGGTTGCCAAGCGGGTTCTGCCGAAAGAGCCGAATCAGTTGCGTGTGGTTCAGCGCTGATTTCAGTGTCCTGAACCCGTATCGAACATGATGACCCCATCGCGAGCAGGCTCGCTCCCACAGGATTGATGCAGTCCATGTGGGAGCGAGCCTGCTCGCGATGGCGTCCTTGAAAGCGCCAATTTCCTCTCAAATCCCATCCGGTGACCGCGCCTTCTCCTGCGCATGCTCACGACTGACCAGGCCCCTGGCCACCAAGCCCTTCAAGCTCATATCCAGCGTCTGCATTCCCAACGCCCCTCCCGACTGAATCGCCGAATACATCTGCGCCACCTTGTCCTCGCGGATCAGGTTCCGGATCGCCGACGTCCCCAGCATGATCTCGTGGGCCGCGATACGCCCGCCACCGACCTTCTTCACCAGCGTCTGGGACACCACCGCCAGCAGCGACTCGGAGAGCATCGAGCGCACCATCGACTTCTCGTCCCCCGGAAACACGTCGACCACCCGGTCGATGGTTTTCGCCGCCGACGTGGTGTGCAGCGTGCCGAACACCAGATGGCCGGTTTCAGCGGCGGTCAGCGCCAGGCGAATGGTTTCCAGATCGCGCATCTCCCCCACCAGAATCACATCCGGATCTTCTCGCAGCGCCGAACGCAATGCGGTGGCGAAACTACGGGTATCGCGATGAACTTCACGCTGATTGATCAGGCATTTGCGCGACTCGTGAACGAACTCGATAGGGTCCTCGATGGTGAGGATGTGATGATGTCGATGGGTATTGAGGTAATCGATCATCGCCGCCAGCGTGGTGGATTTGCCGGAACCGGTCGGGCCGGTCACCAGCACCAGGCCACGGGGAGCGTCGGTCATCTTGCGAAACACTTCTCCCATGCCCAGTTCGTCCATGCTCTGCACTTTTGCCGGGATGGTGCGAAACACTGCGCCCGCACCACGGTTCTGATTAAACGCATTGACCCGAAAACGCGCCACACCGGGTACTTCAAAGGAGAAGTCGATTTCCAGATGTTTCTCAAAGTCCATGCGTTGGGCGTCATTCATGATGGAGAAGACCAGCGCCTGTACCTGCTGGTGGTCCATGGCCGGCAGGTTGATGCGTCGCACATCGCCATCCACCCGAATCATCGGCGGCAGGCCGGCGGACAAGTGCAGGTCTGATGCGCCCTGTTTTGCGCTGAACGCCAGCAGTTCGGTGATATCCATTGCGCCCCTCAATTCCAGTAGAATGCCGCGAACCTTCAGACCGCTGGCGCCTCTTGATGTCCACCATAGCAGACAACATTCTCGAAGTTAGTTCGCGCATCCATGCCGCGACACTCGCCGCCAATCGCGCCGAAAACTGCGTCCAGCTGTTGGCCGTGAGCAAGACCAAACCCGCGCAAGACCTGCGTGAAGCCTACGCCGCCGGCCTGCGCGATTTTGGCGAGAACTACCTGCAGGAAGCGCTGGGCAAGCAGCTCGAACTGGCCGACCTGCCCTTGATCTGGCACTTCATCGGCCCCATTCAATCGAACAAGACTCGTGCCATCGCCGAGCACTTCGACTGGGTGCATTCCGTGGATCGTCTGAAAATCGCACAACGCCTGTCCGAACAACGTCCCGCCGACTTGCCGCCGCTGAACATCTGCATTCAGGTCAACGTGAGCGGTGAAGCCAGCAAATCCGGTTGCACCCCGGCCGACCTGCCGGCCCTGGCCAACGCGATCAACGCCCTGCCGCGCTTGAAGTTGCGCGGGTTGATGGCGATCCCCGAGCCGACTGAAGATCGCGCCGCCCAGGATGCCGCATTTGCTGCCGTGCAAAGCCTGCAAGCCAGCCTGAACCTGCCGCTCGACACACTTTCCATGGGCATGAGCCACGACCTCGAGTCGGCCATCGCCATGGGCGCCACCTGGGTCCGAATCGGCACCGCCCTGTTCGGCGCTCGCGGCCCTTCACCAATGCACGGCCAGCCATGAACCATGGCCGGCACACTTCTGAACAAGGACCTGACATGAGCAAGACACGTATTGCCTTTATCGGTGCCGGCAACATGGCCGCCAGCCTGATCGGCGGCCTGCGGGCCAAGGGTCTGGAAGCCGCACAGATCCGCGCCAGCGATCCGGGCGAAGAAACCCGCGCACGCGTGAGTGCCGAACACGGTATCGAAACCTTCGCCGACAACGCCCAGGCCATCGATGGCGCCGACGTTGTCGTTCTCGCGGTCAAGCCTCAGGCGATGAAAGCCGTGTGCGAAGCCCTGCGCCCAAGCCTCAAGCCCGATCAACTGGTGGTTTCGATTGCCGCGGGCATCACCTGCGCCAGCATGAACAACTGGCTCGGCGCCCAGCCGATCGTACGCTGCATGCCCAACACCCCGGCGTTGGTGCGTCAGGGCGCGAGCGGTCTGTTCGCGACAGACGAAGTGTCAGCCGAACAGCGTCAGCAGGCCCAGGAACTGCTTTCCGCGGTCGGTATCGCCCTATGGCTGAATGAAGAGCAGCAACTGGACGCCGTCACCGCCGTTTCCGGCTCCGGTCCGGCGTATTTCTTCCTGCTGATCGAAGCCATGACCGCCGCCGGCGTGAAACTCGGCCTGCCAGCGGACATCGCCGCGCAACTGACCTTGCAAACCGCACTGGGCGCCGCACACATGGCGGTCTCCAGCGACGTCGACGCTGCCGAGTTGCGCCGCCGTGTCACCTCGCCTGCAGGCACCACGGAAGCTGCAATCAAGTCGTTCCAGGCCAATGGCTTTGAAGCCCTGGTCGAAAAAGCACTCGGCGCTGCAGCGCATCGCTCGGCCGAGATGGCTGAGCAACTTGGCCGCTAATCAGCTCTTACAAAGGACTCAATAATGCTAGGACTCAACGACGCTGCCGTTTTCATCATTAAAACCCTGGGCAGCCTGTATCTGCTGATCGTGCTAATGCGTTTCATCCTGCAACTGGTTCGGGCGAATTTTTACAATCCGCTCTGCCAGTTCATCGTCAAAGCCACCCAACCGTTGCTCAAGCCGCTGCGCCGGTTCATTCCGAGCATGTTCGGGCTGGACATGTCGTCGCTGGTGCTGGCGCTGATCGTGCAGATGCTGCTGATGGCGGTCATCCTCACGCTCAAAGGTTTCGAGGTTGACTGGCTGCTGTTGGTGCCATGGTCGGTGATCGCCCTGTTCTCGCTGTTTTTGAATGTGCTGTTCTACGCGATGATCATCAGCGTGATCCTGTCCTGGGTTGCTCCGGGCAGCCACAACCCGGGGGCTGAGCTGGTCACGCAGATTACCGAGCCGGTACTCGCCCCGTTCCGCCGCATCATCCCGAACCTGGGCGGCCTCGATATTTCGCCGATCTTCGCGTTCATCGCGCTCCAGTTGCTGCAAAGCTGGCTGATCCCGCGCCTTGCGTACTATGCCTTCATGCCACAGGGCCTGCTCGGCCTGATCTGATGAGCTACTTCCACTGGGACGGTGACGACCTGATTCTGGAGTGTCACCTGCAACCGGCAGCCCGTAGCGATGATTTCTGCGGGCTGCACGGCGATCGCCTGAAGATCCGCCTGACCGCGCCGCCAGTCGAGGGCAAGGCCAACGCACACCTGATGGCCTTTCTGGCCAAGGCCTTTGGCGTATCCAAGAGCCAGGTCAGCCTGATCAGTGGCGAGTTGAACCGGCAGAAACGGGTGCGGATTTGCTCACCGAAGAAGCTGCCGGATTTGCCCGGGCTGGTGCGCCCGGCGGGTTGACCGCGTCATCGTTTTTCGCGAGCAGGCTCGCTCCCACATTGGAATGCATACCCCCTGTGGGAGCGAGCCTGCTCGCGAATGCCGCACCTCCACCTGGCTGGATGAAATCAGGCCCGGCCTTTGCTTGCCGCTAACCCCAGCGGTCTTTAGACTTACGCCTCATTTCAATGAGAGCAGGGTCGATGCCAGCTGCCTTTCCCCCCGATTCTGTTGGTCTGGTGACGCCGCAAGTGGCGCACTTCAGCGAGCCGCTGGCCTTGGCCTGTGGTCGTTCGCTCCCGGCCTATGACCTGATCTACGAAACCTACGGCACGCTGAATGCCACGGCGAGCAACGCCGTGCTGATCTGCCACGCCTTGTCCGGGCACCACCACGCCGCCGGCTATCACAGCCCGGACGACCGCAAACCCGGCTGGTGGGACAGCTGCATCGGCCCCGGCAAGCCAATCGACACCAACAAGTTCTTCGTGGTCAGCCTGAACAACCTCGGCGGCTGCAACGGCTCCACCGGCCCGAGCAGCATCAACCCGGAAACCGGCAAGCCGTTCGGCGCCGACTTCCCGGTCCTGACCGTCGAGGATTGGGTGCACAGCCAGGCGCGCCTGGCAGATCGACTCGGCATCGCCCAGTTCGCGGCCGTGATCGGCGGCAGCCTCGGCGGCATGCAGGCGATGCAATGGAGCATCACCTACCCTGACCGCATCCGCCACTGCCTGGCCATCGCCTCGGCCCCCAAGCTGTCGGCACAGAACATCGCGTTCAACGAAGTGGCGCGCCAGGCAATCCTCACCGACCCTGAGTTCCACGGCGGCTCGTTCCAGGAACACAACGTGATCCCCAAGCGCGGCCTGATGCTGGCGCGGATGGTCGGGCACATCACCTACCTGTCCGACGACTCCATGGGCGAGAAATTCGGCCGCGGGCTCAAGAGCGAGAAGCTCAACTACGACTTCCACAGCGTCGAGTTCCAGGTTGAAAGCTACCTGCGTTATCAGGGCGAAGAGTTCTCCGGGCGCTTCGATGCCAACACCTATCTGTTGATGACCAAAGCACTCGATTACTTCGATCCGGCGGCGAACTTCGACGATAACCTGGCAAAAACCTTTGAAGGTGCCAAGGCCAAGTTCTGCGTGATGTCGTTCACCACCGACTGGCGCTTCTCCCCGGCCCGCTCGCGGGAACTGGTGGATGCACTGATGGCTGCGCGCAAGGACGTCTGCTACCTCGAGATCGACGCACCGCAAGGCCACGACGCCTTCCTGATTCCGATCCCGCGCTATCTGCAGGCATTCGGCAATTACATGAACCGCATTACGTTGTGAGAAAGCCATGAGAGCTGATCTGGAAATCATCCAGGAATGGATCCCCGCCGGCAGCCGCGTGCTCGACCTCGGGTGCGGCGATGGCGAACTGCTGACCTGGCTGCGCGATAACAAGCAGGTCACCGGTTACGGCCTGGAAAACGATGCCGACAACATCGCCGAGTGCGTGGCCAAGGGCATCAACGTCATCGAACAGGACCTGGACAAGGGCCTGGGCAACTTTGCCAGCAACAGTTTCGACATCGTGGTCATGACCCAGGCGCTGCAAGCGGTGCACTACCCGGACAGGATCCTCGAAGAAATGCTGCGCGTCGGTCGCCAGTGCATCATCACCTTCCCCAACTTCGGTCACTGGCGCTGCCGCTGGTACCTGGCGAGCAAGGGCCGGATGCCGGTTTCCGAGTTCCTGCCGTACACCTGGTACAACACGCCCAACATTCACTTCTGCACCTTCGCGGACTTTGAAGCCTTGTGTCGCGAACGTGAAGCGAAGGTCATTGATCGGCTTGCCGTGGATCAACAGCATCGGCACGGGTGGGCCAGTAAGCTATGGCCTAATCTGTTAGGTGAGATCGGAATCTACCGCGTCAGCAGCCCGGGACTTTCCGACCACAAGGTCGCGGTCTGATCCACCCCATTTCAAGGAGAACGATCATGGGTCGTCTAGCGTTATTTCTACTCACTGCCTGCCTGAGCGTTACCGCCATGGCCGCCGACGTCATCAAGGGCGAGCGCAAGGAAACCTTCGGTGACGTGACGGTGCATTACAACACCTTCAATTCCACCTACCTGACTCCGGACATTGCCAAGTCCGCCGAACTGATCCGCAGCAAGAACCAGGGCGTGATCAACATTGCGGTACTCAAGGAAGGCAAACCACTGATGGCCCAGGTGAGCGGTTCGGTCAAAGACCTGACCAGCCAAGCCGTGCCACTGCAATTCAAACAGATCACCGAACAAGGCGCGATCTACTACATTGCACAGTATCCGGTGGATCAGCAGGAAGTCCGCACCTTCGATATCAAGGTGCAGACCGGCGACAAAACCAACACCATCAGTTTCCAACAAGAGCTTTTCCCCGGCCAATGATGAATTTCACCCAACTCGTACTGGCCAGCCATAACGCCGGCAAACTCAAGGAACTCCAGGCCATGCTCGGCGAGTCGGTGCAACTGCGCTCGATCGGCGAGTTCAGCAGCGTCGAGCCTGAAGAAACCGGTCTGTCGTTCGTCGAGAACGCCATCCTCAAGGCCCGCAATGCCGCACGCATTTCCGGCCTGCCGGCGCTGGCCGACGATTCGGGGCTGGCGGTGGATTTCCTTGGCGGTGCGCCAGGTATCTACTCGGCGCGTTATGCCGATGGCAAGGGCGATGCGGCGAACAACGCCAAGCTGCTCGACGTGTTGAAAGACGTACCTGAAGCCGAACGTAGTGCGCAGTTCGTCTGCGTGCTGGCACTGGTGCGCCACGCCGATGATCCATTGCCGATCCTCTGCGAAGGTTTGTGGCACGGACGCATCCTGACCCAGGCCAGCGGCGAACACGGTTTCGGCTACGACCCGCTGTTCTGGGTGCCGGAGCGCGATTGCTCCAGCGCGGAGTTGAGCCCGAGCGACAAGAACCAGATCAGCCACCGCGCCCGTGCAATGGATCTGCTGCGCCAGCGTCTGGGATTGAAATGACCTCTGAATCATCCGCGTCGCCGCTGATTTTCGGCGGCGATGCGCAATCGCCCCGGGCGGCCTTGCCTGTACTGCCGCCCCTGGCGCTGTACATCCACATCCCGTGGTGCGTACGCAAATGCCCTTATTGCGACTTCAACTCCCACACCGCCAGCCCTGTGCTGCCGGAAGAAGAGTATGTCGACGCCTTGCTCGCCGATCTCGATCAGGACCTGCACGCCGTCCATGGTCGTGAGCTGAGTTCGATCTTCTTCGGTGGCGGCACGCCAAGCCTGTTCAGCGCCGAGTCTCTGGGCCGATTGCTCAAGGGTGTTGAGCAACGCATCCCCTTTGCCAGCGACATCGAAATCACCCTGGAAGCCAATCCGGGGACGTTCGAGCAAGACAAGTTCGTGGCGTACCGGAAACTGGGGATCAATCGCCTGTCGATCGGCATCCAGAGCTTTCAGCAAGAAAAGCTCGAGGCCCTGGGACGGATTCACAACGGTGACGAAGCGGTACGCGCTGCCGGCATGGCGCGGCAGGCCGGGTTCGACAACTTCAACCTGGACTTGATGCATGGCTTGCCGAATCAGTCCCTGGACGATGCCTTGGCCGACCTGCGCACAGCCATCGCTCTGAAACCGACACACCTGTCGTGGTATCAACTGACCCTGGAACCGAACACGGTGTTCTGGAACCAGCCGCCGACGCTGCCGGAAGACGACACGCTGTGGGACATCCAGGAAGCCGGACAGGCGCTGCTGGCCGAACACGGTTACGCACAATACGAAGTCTCGGCCTATGCCCTGCCCGGTCGACCGGCGCGACACAACCTCAATTACTGGAGTTTTGGCGACTTCATCGGCATCGGTGCTGGCGCCCACGGCAAGCTCAGCCACCCGGACGGGCGCATCATCCGTACCTGGAAGACCCGCCTGCCGAAGGATTACCTGAATCCGGCGAAAAGCTTCAAGGCCGGCGAGAAAACGCTGAGCAATGAAGAGATGCCGTTCGAGTTCCTGATGAACGCCCTGCGTCTGACCGAGGGTGTCGAATCGCGACTGTACCCGGAACGCACGGGCATGACGCTGGACAGCTTGGCCGAAGGTCGCCGCGACGCAGAACAAAGCGGCCTGTTACAGGTCGAACCGTCACGTCTGGTGGCCACCGAGCGCGGACAGCTCTTCCTCAACGACTTGCTGCAAAAATTTCTGACATAAGGAAATCGAATGGATCTGATACTCGACCTGCTGGCCACAGTATCCCGCTGGAGCCGCAGCAACCTCTCGGAAATCGCCCTGGCCCTGGTGGGCTGCCTGCTGGTGCTGTTCGGTGCGGATTTCAAAGGCTGGGTCGAGCAGCGCCTGGGCAGCATCGCCGGCGCCTTGCGCGTACCACTGATGTCCCTGCTGTGCATGATCGGCAGTGGCGCGGCGCTGATCTACGCCACGCCATGGGTCGTGCGCGGCTTGAGTCAGTTCAACAACTACAGCCTGGCGCCGGTACTGCTGGTGGTGCTGGTGCTGATCGGCGTGGTCGCCGATCGCCGCTGAATTTTTGACCAACACGAAACCACTGTAGGAGCGAGCCTGCTCGCGATGGTCGTGAACGATGACGCAGGGATTCTGAATGCCCGCGTCGCTCTCGGATTCATCGCGAGCAGGCTCGCTCCTACAGTTTGGATTGCGTGAAGTTTAGGACTGCTTCTCGAACTTCAGATCCCACACGCCATGCCCAAGACGTTCGCCACGGCGTTCGAACTTGGTGATCGGGCGCTCGGCCGGGCGTGACACGCACTTGCCGTCTTCGGCCAGGTTGCGGTAACCCGGCGCGACATTCATCACTTCCAGCATGTACTCGGCGTACGGTTCCCAGTCGGTGGCCATGTGCAGAATGCCGCCGACCTTCAATTTGCTGCGCACCAGTTCAGCGAAGGACGCCTGAACGATACGGCGCTTGTGGTGGCGGCTCTTGTGCCACGGGTCCGGGAAAAACAGCATCAGGCGATCGAGGCTGTTATCGGCCACGCAGCGGTTGAGCACTTCGATGGCGTCGCAATCGTAGACCCGCAGGTTGGTCAAACCCTGGGTCAGCACGCCATTGAGCAGCGCCCCGACACCCGGACGGTGAACCTCGACGCCGATGAAATCCTGATCCGGAGCCGCCGCTGCCATTTCCAGCAGCGAATGGCCCATGCCGAAACCGATTTCCAGCGAGCGTGGTGCCGAGCGACCGAACACCTGGTCAAAATCCACCGGCGCGTCGGCCAGCGGCAGCACGAACAGTGGCGCGCCCTGCTCCAGGCCGCGTTGCTGGCCTTCGGTCATGCGCCCGGCGCGCATCACGAAACTCTTGATACGGCGGTGTTGGCGCTCGTCGCCTTCTTCCGTCTGGATAGGCGTGTCGTTCGATTCAGTCATCAATGGCTCTTACTTGATCAGACCATCCAGCGGCGAAGAGGCGCTGGCATAGAGTTTTTTCGGCATGCGGCCGGCGAGGTAGGCCAGGCGGCCTGCGACGATCGCATGTTTCATGGCTTCAGCCATCATGACCGGCTGCTGGGCGTGGGCGATGGCCGAGTTCATCAGCACCGCATCACAACCCAGCTCCATGGCGATGGTGGCGTCGGAAGCGGTACCGACACCGGCATCCACCAGCACCGGGATTTTCGCTTCTTCGAGGATGATCTGCAGGTTGTACGGGTTGCAGATCCCCAGGCCCGAACCGATCAGACCGGCCAGCGGCATGACCGCGATGCAGCCGATTTCCGCCAGTTGCCGGGCAATGATCGGATCGTCACTGGTGTAGACCATCACGTCGAAGCCTTCCTTGACCAGCGTTTCAGCGGCCTTGAGGGTTTCGATCACGTTGGGGAACAGGGTTTTCTGATCTGCCAGCACTTCCAGCTTCACCAGGTTGTGGCCATCGAGCAGCTCACGGGCCAGGCGGCAGGTGCGCACGGCCTCGATAGCGTCGTAGCAACCGGCGGTGTTCGGCAGGAAGGTGTAGCGATCCGGCGACAACACTTCAAGCAGGTTCGGCTCGCCTTCGATCTGCCCGAGGTTGGTGCGGCGCACGGCGAAAGTGACGATTTCGGCACCCGAGGCTTCGATGGCCTGGCGGGTTTCTTCCATGTCACGGTACTTGCCGGTACCAACCAGCAAACGCGACTGGTAAGTACGACCGGCCAGGACGAAAGGCTTGTCGCTACGAACGATGCTCATGGGAAATCCTCTGTAGGGGTGAGGTTCTTGCAGAATTCTGTGGCCACTCGGCCGAGGCTGTTAGCCGCCGCCAATGGCGTGCACGACTTCGACGTTGTCGCCGTCGTTCAACCTGGTGTCTGCGTGCTGGCTGCGCGGGACGATATCCAGATTGAGTTCGACCGCCACCCGGCGTCCGGTCAGGTCCAGACGGGTCAGCAGGGCCGCAACGGTTTCACCGTCGGGCAGTTCAAAGGATTCGCCGTTCAACTGAATGCGCATGCCGGATGCCGCCATCATTTTTTGGGGCAGGCATTCTAGCCCGATCGTGACCTAAAGGTCAGCAATAAGCGTCAAGTGGTCAGCGGCAAGCGCCAGGCGGCGAGGCCCAGGCAGAGCCAGCCCGCGAGGAAGGCCAGGCCGCCAAACGGGGTGACGATGCCAAGCTTGCTGATACCGGTCAGCGTGAGCACGTACAGGCTGCCGGAGAACAGCAGGATGCCAACGGCAAAGGACGCACCGGCCCAGGTGAGCAAGCGGCCGGGAATCTGCGTGGCCAGCAGCGCCACGCCCAGCAGCGCCAAGGTGTGCACCAGCTGATAGGTGACGCCGGTATGAAAAATCGTCAGATATTCAGGGGTCAGACGGCTTTTCAGGCCGTGGGCGGCAAAGGCCCCGAGGCCGACACCGGTGAAGCCGAAAAAAGCGGTCAGCAGCAGAAAGCCACGCAGCATGCAGAACTCCAGTCAGACTCGATCAACAGTGTCTGTATAATGGCCCGCTCAACGGGTTCGGCCAAGCCATCTCTATGCTGCGTATCTATTTTCGTCTTTTCACCAAGGCCGTGCTCTGGTTCATGGGCGGCAGCGTATTGCTGGTGCTGATCTTTCGCGTGGTGCCGCCACCGGGGACGGCGCTGATGGCCGAGCGCAAGATCGAATCCTGGTTCGATGGCGAACCCATTGACCTGCAACGGACCTGGAAACCCTGGGACGAGATCTCCGATGACCTGAAGGTCGCCGTGATTGCCGGGGAAGACCAGAAGTTCTCCGAGCACTGGGGCTTCGATATCGGCGCAATTCAGGCAGCGTTTGCCCATAACGAACGCGGCGGTTCGATCCGTGGCGCCAGCACCCTGAGCCAGCAAGTCTCGAAAAACCTGTTCCTGTGGTCCGGTCGCAGCTGGCTGCGCAAAGGCCTGGAGGCCTGGTTTACCGCGTTGATTGAAGTGCTCTGGCCCAAGCAGCGAATTCTTGAGGTGTACCTCAACAGTGTCGAGTGGGATGAAGGAGTGTTTGGTGCTGAGGCAGCAGCCCGGCATCACTTTGGCGTGAGCGCCAAAGGTCTCAGCCGCCAGCAGTCGAGCCTGCTGGCTGCCGTGTTGCCCAACCCGCGTGTCTGGAGCGCCAGCCATCCGACCTCTTACGTCGCACGGCGTGCAGGCTGGATACGACGGCAGATGAGTCAGCTCGGTGGTGAAAGCTATCTGGCAGGGCTCAACGATTCGCGCCGGGCGCCGTGGTCTCAATAAACGATCACGATTTTTCCGGACACTGAATACCCTTGTGGGAGCGAGCCTGCTCGCGAAAGCGGTTGATCATTCAACATTTATACTGGCTGGCCTGGCCCTTTCGCGAGCAGGCTCGCTTGTATGTTTAGACTTGAAGGGGTGGGCGGGCTCATTGGCACAAACAAAAACGCCCCGATCAATGATCGGGGCGTTTTTTTATTGCCTGCTCGCCGGTTACGCGGCAATCGACAACTTGAGCTTGTTCATTGCGCTCTTCTCGAGTTGGCGAATACGCTCGGCCGACACGTTGTACTTCTGCGCCAGGTCGTGCAGCGTGGCTTTTTCTTCCGCCAGCCAGCGCTGGTAGAGGATGTCACGGCTGCGGTCGTCCAGCACTTCCAGCGCTTCGTGCAGGTTGTGGTTGGAGTTGTCACTCCAGTCGGCGTCCTCCAGTTGACGCGCCGGGTCGTACCGGTGGTCTTCCAGATAGTTGGCCGGCGACTGGAATGCACTGTCGTCGTCCGCTTCGGCAGCCGGGTCGAAGGCCATGTCATGGCCAGTCAGGCGACTTTCCATCTCGCGCACTTCCCGAGGCTCTACACCCAGGCTTTCCGCTACCCGATGAACTTCCTCGTTATTCAACCAGGCCAGACGTTTCTTCTGGCTGCGCAGATTGAAGAACAGCTTGCGCTGGGCCTTGGTGGTCGCGACTTTCACGATGCGCCAGTTGCGCAGGATGAACTCGTGGATTTCCGCCTTGATCCAGTGCACGGCAAAAGACACCAGGCGCACGCCCATTTCCGGGTTGAAGCGCTTCACGGCCTTCATCAGGCCGACGTTGCCTTCCTGGATCAGGTCAGCCTGAGCCAGGCCGTAGCCGGAATAGCTACGGGCGATATGTACGACAAAACGCAGGTGGGCGAGCACCATCTGCCGAGCCGCCCCCAAATCCTGCTCATAATAGAGACTCTCGGCCAGTTCACGCTCCTGCTCCGGCGACAGCAATGGAATGCTGTTGACGGTGTGCACATAGGCCTCCAGGTTCGCACCCGGGACCAGAGCATATGCAGGTTGCAAAGAATTGGTCATACGAAAAAACCTCCGACTTACAAACTCGTGCAGTTCAGCACTGCGAAAATTGACCGGAAACTGAAAGACAAGTTCCCTAAAACCCATAAACGCTGAAAGGTCAATACGAGCAAAATGATACTACTTAGGCGCAAGCTCCCTCAGGTGGCGTGCGACTGCAATCCATGCACCGATATACCCCAACAGCACTGCGCCAAGCAAGAGAGACAGACCGTCGGCAACTGGCACTCCAGCCAGCGCAAAGTCGCTGCCGTACAAACCGGCCAGCCCTACCACCGCATCGTTCAGCCAATCCAGGCCAAACGCGAGCACGCCCCAAGACAGAATCCCCGCACCGAAGCCGTACAGCGCACCCATATATAGAAAGGGCCTGCGTACATAGCTGTCAGTGCCGCCGACCAGTTTAATCACTTCTATCTCTGTGCGGCGGTTTTCAATATGAAGACGAATGGTATTGCCTATCACCAAAAGTAATGCAGAAACCAGAAGCACGGTCAGACCGAAGACAAAACGGTCGCCCAGCTTGAGGATGGCGGCCAGACGCTCGACCCAGACTAAATCAAGTTGCGCCTGCTGTACCTTCGGCAACTCGGAAAGTTTTTGTCTTAATGCTTCAAGGGCCGGCTTGTCGACTTCGGTCGGCGTTACCAACACCACGCCCGGCAACGGGTTCTCCGGCAGTTCCTTGAGCGCCTCGCCCAGGCCGGACTGCTGCTGGAACTCTTCCAGCGCCTGCTCCCGACCAACATATTCGGCCTCGGCGACACCAGGCATGCCCTTGATCTGCTCGCGCAACGCTTCGCCTTGCGCCGGGCTCGCCTCGATTTCCAGATACAGGGAAATCTGCGCCGCGCGCTGCCAGGAACCACCCAGACGCTCGACGTTACTTAGCAAAAGTGACAGGCCCATGGGCAAACTCAGGGCCACCGCCATCACCATGCAGGTGAAAAAACTGCCGATGGGTTGTTTGCCCAAGCGCCGCAGACTATCCACCAGGCTCGCGCGGTGGCTTTCGATCCAGGCACGGAACAACGTGGCGAAGTCCGGCCCGTCGTCATCGTCGTGTTTTTTCTTTTGCGGCTGCGGGTCGGCGGCTTTCGGGGCCACGCGCTCGGAAACCTTGGGGCTACGTGTTGCACTCATACGGCAGCCTCCCCGTCGCCGATCAGTCGGCCGCGTTGCAGGGTCAGCATGCGGTGACGCATGCGGGCGATCAGGGCCAGGTCGTGACTGGCGATCAGCACGCTGGTACCCAGACGGTTGATGTCTTCGAACACACCCATGATTTCGGCGGCCAGACGCGGGTCGAGGTTACCGGTCGGTTCGTCCGCCAGCAGCAAGGCCGGACGGTGGACGATGGCGCGGGCGATGCCGACGCGCTGTTGCTGACCGGTGGACAGGTCGCCCGGGTACAGATCGGTTTTATCCGACAGCGCCACGCGTTCCAGTGCCGAGTCCACGCGCTTGGCGATCTCTGCCTTGGACAGGCCCAGGATCTGCAAAGGCAACGCGACGTTATTGAACACCGTGCGATCGAACAGCAACTGGTGATTCTGGAACACCACGCCAATCTGCCGACGCAGGAAAGGTATCTGCGCGTTGCTGATGGTGCTCAGGTCTTGCCCGGCGAGCAGCAACTTGCCGCTGGTCGGACGCTCCATCGCCAACAACAGGCGCAACAGGGTGGATTTACCGGCACCGGAATGGCCGGTGACAAACAGAAACTCGCCACGACGGACTCGAAAGCTCAGCTCATGCAAGCCGACGTGACCGTTCGGGTAGCGTTTACCGACCTGTTCGAAACGAATCATGAACGCTCCCGCTCGGCAAAGAGTGCCTGGACAAAGGGTTCTGCTTCAAAGGTACGCAAATCGTCGATGCCTTCGCCGACGCCGATGTAGCGGATCGGCAGGCCGAATTGCTTGGCCAGGGCGAAAATCACCCCGCCTTTTGCGGTGCCGTCGAGCTTGGTCAGCGCCAGGCCAGTCAGTTCGACGGTCTGGTTGAATTGCTTGGCCTGGTTGATGGCGTTCTGGCCGGTGCCGGCGTCGAGCACCAGCAGCACTTCGTGCGGTGCATCGGCATCGAGCTTGCCGATCACTCGGCGAACTTTTTTCAACTCTTCCATCAGATTGTCTTTGGTGTGCAGGCGGCCGGCGGTGTCGGCGATCAGCACATCGATACCACGAGCCTTGGCGGCCTGCACGGCGTCGAAGATCACCGAAGCCGAGTCAGCGCCGGTGTGCTGCGCGATCACCGGGATCTTGTTGCGCTCACCCCAGACCTGCAACTGCTCAACCGCCGCCGCGCGGAAGGTATCGCCCGCCGCCAGCATGACTTTCTTGCCTTCCAGCTGCAGTTTCTTCGCCAGTTTGCCGATTGTGGTGGTCTTGCCGGCACCGTTGACACCGACGACCAGAATCACGAACGGCTTGTTCTGCGAGGTGATTTTCAGCGGCTGCTCGACAGGCTTGAGCATGGCGGCCAGCTCGGCTTGCAAGGATTTGTACAGGGCATCGGCGTCGGCCAGCTCTTTGCGCGCGACCTTCTGCGTCAAGCGCTGAATGATCACCGACGTGGCCTCTACGCCGACATCGGCGGTCAGCAAGCGCGTCTCGAGATCTTCAAGGAGCTCGTCATCGATGACCTTCTTGCCCAGAAACAGGCTGGCCATGCCTTCGCCAATACTGGCGCTGGTCTTGGACAGGCCCTGCTTGAGGCGGGCAAAGAAACCGGCCTTGGTTTCTTCGGTGCGTGCCGGCGCGGCCGGGGTTTCAACCGGAGCGGGGACGGAAGAAACTGCTGCAACAACCGGGACTACCGGGGCTACGACGGGCGGGGCAACCGGCTCGGTTACAACCGGTGCAGGTGCAGGCTCAGCCACAACGACAGGTGCCACCACCGGCTCGACCACAGGCGCATGGACCGGTGCCGGCGTGAACGCTGGCGGGGCAGGAATCGGCGGGGTCACATGGGGCGCCAGGTCATTCTCGACCAGCGCCACCGCCTCTTCCGCCACGGGCAAGGTCAGCCATGGTTCGGTAGCGGTGGTCAGCGGCTGCCCGATGATTTCGCGGACAGGCTCAGCCTGCGGTTGCAGTACTGGCTCTGCAGTCGGCAGGACCACAGGCGCGGGCGCTTGTTCTATTACCGGAGCCGCGACAGGCGCTGGCTCAGGAACGGGTTGTGGCTGTTCGACGGCGGGTTCCTGCGGCTTTTTGCGCAGCCATCCGAACAGGCTTTTCTTCTCGCCAGCCGCAGCTGGGGTCTTCTTGTCGTCGTTGGAACCAAACATGGAGGACGGCTATCTCACGGTAGCGACGCGCCAATGGCGCCCCGGCAATTAAATATTCGATGCAGAACAGACTGCGATTGACCCAGCTTGTTCACGCGCAACATTTTGTCGAGGTGCTCATCGGCGCCTCAAGAAATCGATTTCTCATAGGACTAAAGCAGCAAAATCGGCGAAAAAGCAGAGTTTAGTTGATAAATATCCACCTTCCGTCGCAAACCCATACAACCTGATCAAGCATAAAGGCCTGATAGGCGTGGCCGCCGCTAAAACGGATCAGTATCCTAGCACCCTCTCGCCCGCTGACGCTAAGAACAAGCGGGCAGCCCCAAAGGTTTGAAAACGAATGAATGCTCTTGCCCGCCGCGCCGCTGGCCTGCTGCTCAGCACAGTTTGCCTGCCCCTTTCGGCCTTGGCTGCCGACCCGCAACCCACCCACGAATTCACCCTCGACAATGGCCTGAAGGTGGTCGTGCGTGAAGACCACCGTGCACCCGTGGTGGTTTCCCAAGTCTGGTACAAGGTCGGCTCCAGCTACGAGACACCGGGCAATACCGGCCTGTCCCACGCTCTGGAACACATGATGTTCAAGGGCAGCGAGAAAGTCGGCCCCGGCGAAGCCTCGCTGATCCTGCGCGACCTCGGCGCCGAAGAAAATGCATTCACCAGCGACGACTACACCGCGTACTACCAGGTGCTGGCCCGGGATCGCCTGGGCGTAGCCTTCGAGCTGGAAGCCGACCGCATGGCCAGCCTGCGCCTGCCGGCCGACGAGTTCGCCAAGGAAATCGAGGTCATCAAGGAAGAGCGCCGCCTGCGCACAGACGACAAGCCGATGTCCAAGGCCTACGAACGTTTCAAGGCCATGGCCTACCCGGCCAGCGGCTATCACACACCGACCATCGGCTGGATGGCCGACCTTGAGCGCATGAACGTCGAGGAACTGCGCCACTGGTACCAGACCTGGTACGTGCCGAACAACGCCACGCTGGTGGTGGTCGGCGACGTGACGCCCGACGAAGTCAAGGCCTTGGCCCAGCGCTATTTCGGCCCGATTGCCAAGCGTGATGTGCCGGCCGCGAAAAAGCCGCTGGAACTGGCCGAACCCGGCGAGCGCCAGATCACCCTGCACGTGCAGACCCAACTGCCAAGCCTGATGCTGGCCTTCAACGTGCCGAGCATTGCCACCACCGATGACAGACGCCTGGTCAATGCCCTGCGCCTGATCTCGGCGCTGCTCGATGGCGGCTACAGCGGGCGCATCCCGGCGCAGCTGGAGCGCGGAGAAGAACTGGTGTCCGGCGGCTCGTCGAGTTACGACGCCTATACCCGTGGCGACAGCCTCTTCACCCTGTCGGCATCACCAAACTCACAGAAGCACAAAACCATCGCCCAGGCGCAAGCCGGCTTGTGGAAGCTGCTCGAGCAACTGAAAACCACGGCGCCTACCGCCGAAGAGCTGGAACGCGTACGCGCACAGGTCATTGCCGGCCTGGTCTACGAACGCGACTCGATCACCAGCCAGGCCACCGCCATCGGCCAACTGGAAGCCGTCGGCCTGTCATGGAAGCTGATGGACACTGAGCTGGCCGACCTGGAAAGCGTGACACCGCAAGACATCCAGAAAGCCGCCAAGCTGTATTTCACCCGCGAACGTCTCAGCGTCGCCCATGTACTGCCTCTGGAGACGACTCATGAGTGAGCGTAAATCCTCCCGCCTGGCCCTGATCGGCCTGGTCGCCGTTATCGTTATCGGTTCCGTTGCGTTCTATTTGTCACGCCCTGGCCAAACCAGTGCCAGCGAAGCCCTGGACAAGGCCAAGGCCAGCCAGAAACTGCAATCGCTGACCGAACTCAACGGCAAGGCACCGGACCACCGCAAGCTCGACGTGCAGACCTGGAACACCGCTGAAGGCACCAGGGTGCTGTTTGTCGAAGCCCACGAGCTGCCGATGTTCGACATGCGCCTGATCTTCGCCGCCGGCAGTAGCCAGGACGGCGATACGGCGGGCCTGGCGCTGTTGACCAACGCCATGCTCAACGAAGGCGTGGCCGGCAAAGACGTCGGTGCCATTGCCCAGGGTTTCGAAGGCCTTGGCGCCGATTTCGGCAACGGTGCCTATAAGGACATGGCCATCGCTTCACTGCGCAGCCTGAGCGCCAGGGACAAGCGCGAGCCGGCCCTGAAGCTGTTCGCCGAAGTCATCGGCAAGCCGACTTTCCCTGCCGATTCGCTGACCCGCATCAAGAACCAGATGCTCGCCGGTTTCGAATACCAGAAACAGAACCCCGGCAAACTGGCCAGCCTGGAACTGATGAACCGCTTGTACGGTAATCACCCGTACGCGCATTCCAGCGACGGCACGGCGAAATCCGTACCGACGATTACCCTGGCCCAACTGCGTGCCTTCCACGAAAAAGCCTATGCAGCGGGTAACGTGGTGATCGCGCTGGTCGGTGACCTGTCCCGCACAGAAGCCGAGGCGATTGCCGCACAGGTTTCCAGCGCCCTGCCCAAAGGCCCGGCCTTGCCGAAAATCGCGCAGCCTGTCGAACCCAAGGCTGGCGTCAACCATATCGAGTTCCCATCCAAGCAGACCAACCTGATGCTCGCGCAACTGGGCATCGACCGCGACGACCCGGACTACGCGGCATTGTCCATGGGTAACCAGATTCTCGGTGGCGGCGGCTTCGGCACCCGGCTGATGAGCGAAGTACGCGAGAAGCGTGGCCTGACTTACGGCGTGTATTCGGGCTTCACGCCGATGCAGGCACGTGGCCCGTTCATGATCAACCTGCAAACCCGCGCCGAGATGAGCGAAGGCACCCTCAAACTGGTGCAGGATGTGCTGGCCGACTACCTTAAAACCGGCCCGACCGAAAAAGAGCTCGACGACGCCAAGCGCGAACTGGCCGGCAGCTTCCCGCTGTCCACCGCCAGCAACGCCGATATCGTCGGCCAACTGGGCGCCATCGGTTTCTACAACCTGCCGTTGAGCCACCTGGAAGACTTCATGCAACAGTCCCAGGGCTTGACCGTCGAGCAGGTCAAAGCCGCCATGAACAAACACCTGAGCACGGACAAAATGGTCATCGTCAGCGCTGGCCCGACCGTGCCGCAACAGCCGTTACCGGCCCCTACTGATAAACCTTCCGAGCAACCGCTCGGGGTTCCGGAGCATTAATGGCCAGCCCAAAGAAACCCGCAAAAAACGTCCATAACGGCGTGAACCAGCTGCGCATCATCGGCGGCGAATGGCGTAGCCGGAAGCTGAGCTTTCCCGACGCCCCGGGCCTGCGCCCGACGCCGGACCGCGTGCGTGAAACCCTGTTCAACTGGCTCGCGCCGTACGTGCCGGGCGCCAAGGTGCTCGACCCGTTCACCGGTAGCGGCGCGCTGTTCCTCGAAGCCTTGTCTCGTGGTGCGGCCATGGGTCAGGCGCTGGACGCCAGTAGCCTTGCGGTATCGAGCCTGAAGGAACACCTGGGCACGCTGCGCTGCACCAACGGCCAGGTCCAGACCGCCGATGCCCTGCGCTATCTGGAAACCCAGACCGCAACGGCCTACGACCTGGTGTTCCTCGACCCGCCGTTCAACCAGAACCTGTTGCCCGCCGTTTGCAAGCTGCTCGAAGAGCGTCAATGGCTGGCCGAAGATGCCTGGGTGTACACCGAAAGCGAGTCCGCGCCATCAACCCTGGGCCTGCCGCAGAACTGGCGCCTGCACCGGGAGCAGAAATCCGGGCGCGTCTACTACTCGTTGTGGCAGCGCAGCTCTACCCCTTCCGCATAAACAAGTTCGGGTGGGCATTCCCCACCCGATATCTCCACAACAGTCGTAATGGGAAATATATTCACCCTAGATAGATTCAATACTTGTGAGCATTGTAGGCGAGCGAAATGACTCGCATAACCGCAAATGGACTCGCAAACCATGCAGATAAAATATCCCACCACGCCTACAAAAGAGCTCACTCTCGACAACGGCCTGAAAATCATTGCTGCCGAACTCAGTCAAGCCACTGACGTTCACATCGAACTTAGCTACAAAGTTAGTCGCTGTAACGAACTACCAGAAAATGCAGGTATCAATCTCATGCTGGCCGGCGTGTTACTCCGAGACAATCAAAACACAGAAACACCCGGTGAGTACCAACTTAACTCGCTTCATCGGAATGACTTTACGCCATATATACAACGTGTACTACCTTCCAGCTTAGATGAGGCACTCAGCCAACACGCCGCCTTGATGGCAGCACCAAAAATGACTGATGCAGCTTTGCAGGCGGCAATACAACAAAGAAACAGCTATCGAGCCGAAGCCGATGTTTTTATATCCAACTACAGCACACCACAGGAAATCAAAGAACTATTTTATCCTCTCAGTGGTTATTCCAACAAAACCGACGGCACTCCAACCAGCCTTTCAAGCCTTGATCTCAATCAATTGCGCCAATGGCATCAGCGTTGGTACATGCCCTGTAATGCAACGCTGGTCGTTGTCGGCAATGTGAATGCCGTGAACGTTTTGAAATTGGCAGAACAGCATTTCTCTGCGATCCCGCATAGACCTCTTGAGGCCTTCAACTACGTCAAAGAGGCTTCGGAACCGGGCAAGAGGCATATTGAACTACGCAAAAACACTAAAGTGCCTTTTGCGGTCATGGCCTTCAATTTGCCTGACAACAACTTCTTCTATGACAACCCCAAGGCTTTCGGCGCCCTGAACATCATCGCGGAACTTCTGACCGATTACTTCCTGCTAATGCCAGATGGCTGGGGCGTCGCAGCGGGACGATGCTACGAAAATGCGGGACTTTTTTTCCTGAGCGTCGCGGCGCAATCGGCGGATCAATCTCCAAGTCAGTTAGAAAGTGGACTGTACACTTGCATAAATGAGCTAAAAGGAAATCCAATCGACACCCAAACCTTGGAGCAGGCTCGTGAAAAGCGTCTCACCCGATGGGCCGAAAGGGAGCAAAATCCTTTGATTTTGCCCGCCATCGTCACCACTCATCATCTTTCAAAACTGCCTCTGAGTAACAGGACGCAGGAATACCAAGCCTTGCTGAGCGTCACAGCCAAGGACATTCAAGACTTCGCCAACACTTACTTCACAGAGCAGCGAATGACAACAGCACATATTTTCCCAATGGAAGGTTCGCTGGAATAACGCTGCTGTTCAATTTTCAAGACTGCCGCTGAATGGCAAGCAGTGAACCAAGGGGTTGCCGAGTCTGCACCGCTCACAGCCCCAAACTGTTTGTGCCCCCAAGCAAGCGAGCCACGCTTGCTTGGGGGCACCAGGTATTCAGCAATGCTACGATCGGTGCTTCAACCATCACCTCTCTCGACTTCCCACCCCCATGGAAACGTTCACCCCCGCCTTCGGCCTCGGCAACCCGCACTTGCAAACCTTGTGGGGGCCGCTGTGGCGTAAAACCGTGCACATCGGCCGTGAACGCGAACGCCTGTGGCTTGAAGATGGCGATTTTCTCGATCTGGACTGGCACGGCCCGCACAGCGCCGACGCGCCTTTGGTGCTGGTGTTGCACGGGCTCACCGGCTCGTCGAACTCGCCCTACGTGGCCGGTATGCAAAAAGCCCTGGGCGATCGGGGCTGGGCCAGCGTCGCGTTGAACTGGCGCGGTTGCTCCGGCGAACCCAACCTGCTGCCGCGCAGCTACCATTCCGGCGCCAGTGAAGACCTGGCCGAAACCATCAGACACTTGCGGGCCAAACGGCCTCTCGCACCACTGTATGCGGTGGGTTACTCACTGGGTGGCAATGTTTTGCTCAAGCACTTGGGCGAAACCGGCAGCGACAGTGGCGTAACGGGCGCCGTGGCGGTGTCGGTACCGTTCCGTCTGGACCAGTGCGCCGACCGTATCGGCCAAGGCTTCTCCAGGGTTTACCAAGCGCACTTCATGCGCGAGATGGTCGCCTATATCAAGAACAAGCAGCGACAGTTCCAGCACGACGGACGCGAGGATGGCCTGGCAGCCCTGGCAGCCCTCGGATCACTGGAGAACATGCGCACGTTCTGGGATTTCGATGGCCGGGTAACCGCGCCGCTGAACGGTTTCACCGATGCCGAGGATTACTATCGCCGAGCTTCCAGCCGCTATTTCCTCGGCGAAATTCGTACGCCGACCTTGATGATTCAGGCCGCCGACGACCCCTTCGTGTTTCCCCACAGCCTGCCGCACGTCGATGAGTTGTCCGCTTGCACGCAATTCGAACTGCAAGCCAAGGGCGGGCATGTCGGCTTCGTCGACGGCACGCTCAAGCAACCGGGTTACTACCTGGAACGGCGCATCCCCGAGTGGCTGGCCGCCATCGGGCGCCCTTGAATCATGGACGCGGACCAGGGCGAGTCGATCCACTTCTGGCAAACCCCGCCACTGGCCGGGGTCGAGTTGCTGTCCGCCCGCTACATCGATCATCGCTTCGCCCCCCATGTGCATGACGGCTATGTGATCGGCATGATCATGGCCGGCGCCCAGCGTTATCGCTATCGCGGCGCCGAACACCTGGCGGGCAGCGGCACGCTGGTGCTGATCAACCCCGATGAACTGCACACCGGTCACAAAGGTACCGAGGACGGCTGGCTGTACCGGGCGTTTTATCCGGACAGCGAACAGATACTCTCGCTGTTGGCCGAACTCGAACTGCCGACCCACAACCCGCCAGCCTTTGGCGCCACGCTGTATCGCGACCAGGATCTGGTGAGCGGCTTCTGTCAATTGCACCGCTTGCTGGAAAGCCCAGCCACCGCACTGCAACAGCAAACCGCCTGGCGCGAGCTGATGCTGTCGCTGTTACAACGTCACGCGGCAGTCCCCGATGTCGGCAAACCCGGCAAGGAACATCGGGCCGTGAGCCTGGCCAAGGAATTGCTGCACGCGCAACTGGCAGCACCGCCCTCACTGGAGACGCTGGCGGCGGCGGTCAACCTTTCGCCTTTCCATTTCGCCCGGGTGTTCCGCCGGGCCACCGGCATGCCGCCACACACCTGGCTGATGCAGCAGCGCATCGCCCGGGCGCGAGGGTTATTGCAAAGTGGTTGTTTGCCGCTGGAAGTCGCAACGCAACTGGGGTTTGCCGACCAGAGCCATCTGAGTCGGCAGTTCAAGCAGGTATATGGGGTTGGCCCGGGAGCGTATCGCAGCGCGCGGAAGCTACCCGGATCTTGATGGCAACAAAAATCCCACAGGGTTATGTGGTGTGTTTATTCGCCGGTGGCGATGCCCCGCGCAGGCTCGTTGATCCATTCGCTCCACGACCCGGCATACAACGAAGCCAACGGATAACCGGCCAGGCACAACGCAAACAGGTTGTGGCACGCCGTCACGCCGGAACCACAGTACGCCACCAGATCATTTGGTGAGCGATCACCCAGTTTGGCGGCGAAGCGCTGTTTGAGCTGATCGGCCGGCAGGAAGCGCCCGTCACTGCCCAGATTGTCGGTAAACGCCGCGCACTGGGCACCGGGAATGTGCCCGGCTACCGGATCGATCGGCTCCACTTCGCCCTTGAAACGCGGCAATGCACGAGCATCGAGCAGGGTCAGTTCCGGTCGGGCGAGGCGTTTTTGCAGCTGCTCGGCACTGATCAGCAACGCCTTGTCAGGACTGCCGGTGAAGGAGCCACGGACGATTGCCGGCGCATCAAGGCTCAGTGGCAAACCGGCCGCATGCCAGGCCTTGAGACCGCCATCGAGAATGAATACACCGTCGCGTTTGCCCAGCCATGCCAGCAACCACCAGGCCCGCGCCGCATAGGCACCCGGACCGTCGTCATACAGAACCACTTCGCTTTCGGCATTGATGCCCCAGGCTTGCAGGCGCTCGATCAACTGCGCCGGCTCGGGTAACGGATGACGCCCGGACACACCTTTGACCACGGCGCCACTCAGATCCCGCTCAAGGTCGGCATAGCTCGAACCGGCGATGTGCCCTTCGGCATAGCTGCGATGGCCATAATCCGGGTCTTCGAGGGCGAAACGACAATCCAGAATCACCAGCCCCGGCTGGTCCTTTTTCAGGTCCAGTGCTTGCGGGCTGATCAGTTGCGCAATGGGCATAGCGGGCTCCAGTGATGTTTATCGGCTTTCGATCCTACGACACTTCCTCAAGCGCCTGGGCCAGGGGGACGTAAAACTCTTCGAACAAGGCGTTGACCGCATCGCGGGCCAGATCCGTGACAAACCCGGCTTCCAGCACCAGCACCTGATACACCCCGCGTTTAATTGCTTGTTCGCTCAAGTGGCTGGCGTTCTCCCGCGTGGTGCACAGGAAACGCACCCAGGACGTGAGGATGATCCAGGCATTGAGCGTCAGGGACTCGATCTGCACCTTGTCCATCTTCAGGATGCCGGCGGCGACAAAACCTTCGTAGATCGCCGCACCCTGGATCAGGCAGCGCTGGGAGAAGCGTCGATAGCGGTCGGCCAGGTCCGCATCACTGTCGAGCAAATGTTCGAGATCTCGATGCAGAAACCGGTAGCGCCACATCGCCGACAGCAGCTCCTTGAGGTAGAAGCGCTTGTCTTCCACCGTGGCGGCACGGCCCTGGGGCGGGCGCAGGAAGCTGTCCACCAGGCTTTCGTACTCGCTGAACAGCACGGCGATGATCGCCTGCTTGTTCGGGAAGTGGTAGTACAGGTTGCCCGGGGAAATTTCCATGTGGGCAGCAATGTGGTTGGTGCTGATGCTGCGCTCGCCCTGTTGATTGAACAGCTCCAGGCTGTTCTGCACGATGCGCTCGCTGGTTTTGATCCGTGGGGCCATGGCTTGAGCTTTAATTCAGAGTGCGTTGACGGGCATCTTAGATCTATCCGCCGGCGGATAAAACAAAGCTGTTCCAGGATGTCATTTGACTTTTTAGAGCATAGACTCTAAAAAGTGCTTCATTACAATAAATCCGGAGCCGACCATGACTGCTGACATTTCCTACATGCAGAACCTTCAGCAGCCGCTGGAAGAGCTTCAGGCCCTGTTTGTCGCCCAGCGTGCCGCATACGCCGCCAACCCGATGCCACCCGCTGCGCAGCGTCAGCAATGGCTCAAGGCGCTCAAGGATTTATTGAGCAATGAACGCCAGGCCCTGATCGATGCGATCAGCCAGGACTTCAGCCATCGCAGCGCCGATGAAACCCTGCTCGCCGAACTGATGCCCAGCCTGCACGGCATCCATTACGCCAGCCGCCACCTCAAGGGCTGGATGCGCGCTTCACGGCGCAAGGTCGGTGTTGCCTTCCAGCCGGCTTCGGCGAAAGTGGTTTACCAGCCGCTGGGCGTGGTCGGGATCATCGTGCCGTGGAACTACCCGCTGTACCTGGCCATCGGCCCGTTGGTCGGCGCGCTGTCGGCGGGCAACCGGGTGATGCTCAAGCTCAGTGAGTCAACGCCCGCGACCGGCCTGCTGCTGAAGCAACTGCTGGCGCGAGTCTTCCCCGAAGACCTGGTTTGCGTGGTCCTGGGCGAGGCTGACATGGGCGTGGCGTTTTCACGCCTGCCGTTCGATCACCTGCTGTTCACCGGCGCCACCAGCATTGGCAAGCACGTGATGCGCGCCGCCGCGGAAAACCTGACCCCGGTGACCCTGGAGCTGGGCGGTAAATCCCCGGCCATCGTTTCTCGCGACGTACCGCTCAAGGATGCCGCCGAGCGTATCGCCTTCGGCAAGACCCTGAACGCCGGCCAGACCTGCGTAGCCCCGGACTATGTGCTGGTGCCGGAGGATCGCATCGGAAGCTTTGTCGAAGCCTATCGCAGCGCTGTCCGCGGGTTTTATCCGACGCTGGCCGACAACCCGGACTACACCGCGATCATCAATGAACGACAACTGGCGCGCCTCAACGGTTACGTCAGCGACGCCACCAGCAAGGGTGCGCTGCTGATGCCGCTGTTCGACCAGGGCCAGGGCCGCCGCATGAGCCATAGCCTGCTGCTCAATGTCACTGACGACATGACGGTGATGCAGGACGAAATCTTCGGGCCACTGTTGCCGATCGTGCCGTACAAGGATCTGGACCAGGCCTTTGCCTACATCAACCAGCGCCCTCGCCCACTGGCGCTGTATTACTTCGGCTACGACAAGCGCGAACAGCAACGCGTGCTGCACGAAACCCATTCCGGCGGCGTGTGCCTGAACGACACGCTGCTACACGTCGCCCAGGACGATATGCCGTTCGGCGGCATCGGCGCCTCGGGCATGGGCCATTACCACGGCCATGAAGGCTTCCTGACGTTCAGCAAGGCCAAGGGCGTATTGATCAAACAGCGGTTCAACGCGGCGAAGCTGATCTACCCGCCGTACGGCAAATCCATCCAGAAGCTGATCCAGAAGCTGTTCATCCGCTAACAATCGCCACCGTCAGGTAATAACAATAATGAACCAAAGCCTGTCCGAATCACCCGCGCTGTCACGGCGCGGGTTGCTTAAATTCAGCCTCGGCGCCACAGCGTTCCTCGCCACCGCCGGGCTCGGAGCCAGCCTCAGCGGCTGCTCGTCGAGCGTCCCGGCCAGTGGTTTCACCACGTTACGCAGCGGCGACCTGCTGTTTTTGCGGGCATTGATTCCGGTCATGCTCGAGGGTGCGGTGACCTCCGAGCGGATGCCCGAGGCTGTTGAAAGCACACTGAAAAGCCTGGATTACAGCCTCGCCCACCTGTCGCCGGAAATGCTCAAGCTGACCCGACAACTGTTCGATGTGCTGGGCATGGCCGTGACTCGCGGACCGCTGACCGGAATATGGGGCAGCTGGGAAAACGCCAGCGCCGACGATATCCGGCATTTTCTCGATCGCTGGGAAAACAGCTCGTTGAGCCTGTTGCGCATGGGCCACAGCTCCTTGCTGCAACTGGTGATGATGGCCTGGTACGGGCGCAAGGAATCGTGGGCGCATTGCGGCTATCCCGGGCCGCCGACTGTTTAAGACCGCATCGCTGCTTTCGCGAGCAGGCTCGCTCCCACAACGAGTTGCGCGTTCCCCTGTGGGAGCGAGCCTGCTCGCGAAGGCAATCTCATTAACGCCACTGCGTCCAGACCATAACAACAAGAGAACCCTAAGATGCCCGTACCCGACCCGTTCCGCGAAGGCATGGCCCGAGGCTGGAAAACCTACGACGGCTCGCAACTGACCCAGGACCTGACACTCGAAGCGGATGTGGCGATCATCGGCAGCGGTGCCGGCGGCGGCACCACGGCTGAAATCCTCAGCGCGGCCGGCTACAAGGTGTTGTTGATCGAGGAAGGCCCGCTCAAGACCAGCAGCGACTTCAAGATGCTCGAAGACCAGGCCTACGCCAGCCTTTATCAGGAAGGCATCGGCCGCATGAGCAAGGACGGGGCGATCACCATCCTCCAGGGCCGGGCGGTGGGTGGCACCACGTTGATCAACTGGACCTCCAGCTTCCGCACCCCGGAGCCAACCCTGGAACACTGGGCCAAAGAGCACAACGTCAAGGGCCACAGCCCGGCGGAAATGGCGCCGTGGTTCGAGAAGATGGAGCAACGCCTGGGCGTCGCGCCGTGGATGGTGCCACCCAACGCCAACAATGACGTGATCCGCAAGGGCTGCCAGGCGCTGGGCTACAGCTGGCACGTCATCCCGCGCAATGTTCGCGGTTGCTGGAACCTCGGATACTGCGGCATGGGCTGCCCGACCAACGCCAAGCAATCGATGATGATCACCACCATTCCAGCCACCCTGGAAAAAGGCGGCGAACTGCTTTACCTGGCCCGAGCCGAAAAACTCATGATCAGCGGCGACAAGGTTACCGGCCTGCAATGCTCGGCGATGGACGAACGCTGCGTCGCACCGACCGGGCGCACCATCACGGTCAGGGCGCGGCATTTCGTGCTGGCCGGTGGCGGCATCAACAGCCCGGCCTTGCTGATGCGCTCCGGGGCACCCGACCCGCACAAGCGCCTTGGAAAACGTACGTTCCTGCACCCGGTGAACATGTCCGCCGCGGTGTTCGACGAAGTGGTCAACCCGTTCTACGGCGCGCCGCAGTCGATCTATTCCGACCATTTCCAATGGCAGGACGGCACCACCGGCAAGATGTCCTACAAACTGGAAGTCCCGCCCCTGCACCCGGCGCTGGCCACGACGCTGCTCGGTGGTTTTGGCCAGGAAAACTCGCAGCACATGGCCGACCTGCCCCATACCCACGCCATGCTGGCGCTGCTGCGGGACGGATTTCACCCGGACAGCCCCGGAGGCAGCGTCGAATTGCGCAGCGACGACACGCCGGTGCTGGATTATCAGCTCTCGCCTTATGCCTGGGATGGATTACGCCGGGCGTTCCATACCATGGCCGAGATTCAGTTTGCCGGTGGCGCCAAGGCCGTCATGCCGATGCACGCCGATGCCCGTTACGTGAAGACCCTCGCCGAAGCCCGCACGCTGATCGACAGCCTGAGCCTGGAGTTGTACCGCACACGCCTTGGCAGCGCCCATGTGATGGGCGGTTGCGCCATGGGCGAAAGCCCGGAAACTGCGGTGACCGACAGCCTCGGCCGGCATCATCAACTGGGCAATCTGTCGATCCACGACGGCTCGCTGTTCCCCACCAGCATTGGCGCCAACCCGCAGCTATCGGTCTACGGACTGACGGCGCAACTGGCGACATCCCTGGCGATGCGTTTAAAAAAACCATGAAAATGACGATAATTCCCATCGTCTATAGTGCTTTCTTACCCAACAGGCGACTTGGCCGACCGGGAAGGCTGCGATACCATCCGACTCCCCAACGGATTCCCGCCAGGACGACGCGATGAACCGAGTGTTGTACCCAGGTACCTTCGACCCTATTACCAAGGGCCATGGCGATCTGGTCGAACGCGCCTCGCGCCTGTTCGATCACGTGATCATCGCCGTTGCCGCGAGCCCGAAGAAAAACCCGCTGTTTCCTCTGGAACAACGGGTAGAACTGGCGCGCGAGGTGACTAAACATCTGCCGAACGTTGAAGTCGTCGGCTTCTCGACGCTGCTGGCGCACTTCGCCAAAGAGCAGAATGCCAACGTGTTCCTGCGTGGATTGCGCGCGGTGTCGGACTTCGAATACGAATTCCAGCTGGCCAACATGAACCGCCAGCTGGCACCGGATGTGGAAAGCCTGTTCCTGACCCCGTCCGAACGTTACTCGTTCATCTCCTCGACGCTGGTCCGTGAAATTGCTGCCCTGGGCGGCGATATCACCAAGTTCGTGCACCCTGTGGTGGCGGACGCCCTGACCGAACGCTTCAAGAAGTAAATCTGCACAACTGTAGGAGCGAGCCCGCTCGCGATGGACGTCAACGATAACGCTGGAAACCTGACACCCCGCGGTGTTCTCAGGTTTTTCGCGAGCAGGCTCGCTCCTACAGCGCCAATGCGGCACAATTAAGCGCATTGGTTTATTACGCCCGGGCCTGCCGCCCCGGCTGGAGTTAGCATGTCCCTGATCATCACCGACGATTGCATCAACTGCGACGTCTGCGAACCCGAGTGCCCGAACGCCGCCATTTCCCAAGGCGAAGAGATCTACGTGATCGACCCGAACCTGTGCACCCAGTGTGTCGGCCACTACGACGAACCGCAGTGCCAGCAGGTCTGCCCGGTGGATTGCATTCCACTGGACGAAGCCCATCCGGAGACTGAAGAACAGTTGATGGAGAAGTACCGCAAGATTACCGGTAAGGCTTAAGTCTTCCAGCGCCTGTTCCGACCCCATCGCGGGCAAGCCCGCTCCCACAGGATTTATGCGGTCCTTGTGGGAGCGGGCTTGCCCGCGATGACGTCATCAGCCTCAGCGATGCGCTAACTGACGGTCAGCTCTGACAGCGCGGGCAAAAAACGCTGGCGCGCTGCCCCAGCTTCACTTCCCGCAGGCCCGTGCCACAGACTTTGCAGTGCTCACCGCCGCGACCGTACACGAACAGTTCCTGCTGAAAATAACCCGGCTGACCGTCACCACCAATAAAGTCCCGCAACGTGGTGCCGCCGCACTCGATGGCGGCCGCCAGGATGCGCTTGATCTCGATTGCCAGCTTCAAGTAACGCGCACGGGAAATGCTCCCGGCTTCACGGCGCGGGTCGATTCCAGCGGCGAACAGCGCTTCGGTCGCATAAATATTGCCGACGCCCACCACCACCGCGTTATCCATGATGAACGGCTTGACCGCCATCGAACGCCCACGGGACAGCTGGAACAGGCGCTCGCCGTCGAACAGGTCGGTCAGAGGTTCCGGCCCCAGGCGGATCAGCAATTCATGATTGAGCGGATCGAGGCTCCAGAGCATTGCACCGAAGCGCCTCGGGTCGGTGTAACGCAGGGCCAGGCCCGACTCCAGCTCGATGTCCACATGCTCATGCTTGGCCGCCGGCAATCCGGCCTCCACCAGACGCAAATTGCCTGACATGCCCAAATGGCTGATCAAGGTGCCGACTTCGGCATTGATCAGCAGGTATTTGGCGCGCCGCTCCACCAGTACGATGCGCTGCCCGGACAACCGCACATCGAGGTCTTCGGGGATTGGCCAGCGCAAGCGGCGATCACGCACGATCACCCGGCTGACACGCTGGCCTTCCAGGTACGGCGCGATGCCGCGACGGGTGGTTTCGACTTCTGGCAATTCAGGCATGGTGCTCTCGGATCAGGCTCATGGCCTGGAAAGTTCCGACACTCAGCGATGAGTGCCGAGGTCGCGGATCGTCTGCTTGAGGGTCTCGAAGTCGTAGTCCGAGAGGCCGACATAATCGAGCACCAGCGGCGCGATGCTGTTCCACTCGTGATCTTCGGTCTGATTGCCCAGCACCCGGTACGACGCGCAAATGTGCTCGGCCATCTTCAGGATCGCCAACAGGTTCTTCAACGAACTGTTGCGCGAAGATTCATCGCCGAAGATCGCCAGGGCATTGTGGTGATTGGCAATCGCAGCGCTCACGTGCTCCGGCAGGCGCCAGGACTTGGCGGTGAAATACCCGACCACCGAATGATTGGTATTGAACACCCGATTCTCCGTGTCCACCACCCGGCATTCGGCACTGGCGTTGGCATAGGCCTGCTCCAGAACACCCATGTAGTCGGGAAAACGCTGGAGCATCAGGGGCACTCCGCAGTCGTGGAACAAACCCAGCGCGTACGCTTCATCGCCGTTTTCAATGCCGATACGCTTGGCCAGGGTCAGGCAGGTCATTGCCACGTCCTGGGCGGTGTCCCAGAAACGATTGAGGGTGACAATGGTGTCGTCATTCATCTCGCCCTTGATCGACTGCGCGTTGATCAGGTTGATGATCGAGCGGCTGCCCAGCAGATTCACCGCACGCTGGATCGAAGCAATCTTGTTGCTCAGCCCGTAATACGGCGAATTGACGATTTTCAACAAGGAACCGGAAAGGCCCGGGTCCTGGGAGATCAGCTTGGCGATGACTTCCAGATCCGGGTCGGGCATGTACTGCTCCATCTGCAAATCCACCATGATTTGCGGCTGGGCCGGTACGCTGATGCCCTGCAGGGCTTGTTGGATCTGTTCGGAAGTCAGCTCTTGGGACATAAGTACACACTCTGGGTCAGGCGCAGATTCTAGCTTCTAACAGTTGGATCCGAAACCTTGTACGTTTCATCGCCTGAAGTTTCATCCGGCCGGGCCCTGCCCACCGCATGTCCATCCACCCTGCCGAGGCCTTGCGCAACAGGCTATACTCCCGCTCTTTTTTCCGGAGCGACGTCATGTCCCTGCCTAGCCTGCGCCTCAAAGCCAACGCCGACCGCCGTCTGCGCAACGGCCACTTGTGGGTCTACAGCAACGAAATCGATGTAGCCGCTACGCCTTTGCACGGTTTCAAGGCCGGCGACCAGGCGATCCTCGAAGCCGCCGGCGGCAAGCCGCTGGGCATCGTTGCCATGAGCCCGAACAACCTGATCTGCGCCCGCGTACTGTCGCGCGACATCAAGCTGCCGCTGGACAAATCGCTGCTGGTGCACCGCCTGAACGTGGCCCTGTCCCTGCGCGATCGTCTGTTCGACAAACCGTTCTATCGCCTGGTCTACGGCGATTCCGACCTGTTGCCAGGCCTGGTGGTTGACCGTTTCGGCGACATCCTGGTGGTGCAGATCGCTTCGGCGACCATGGAAGCCCATAAAGACGACGTGATCGCGGCGCTGACCCAAGTGCTCAAGCCAAGCGGCATCCTGTTCAAGAACGACTCCGCTGCCCGTGATGCCGAAGGCCTCAACCGCTACGTCGAAACCGTATTCGGCCTGGTGCCGGAGTGGGTTGCCCTCGAAGAGAACGGCGTGAAGTTCGAAGCCCCCGTCATCCAGGGTCAGAAAACCGGTTGGTTCTACGACCACCGCATGAACCGCGCACGCCTGGCGCCTTATGCCAAGGGCAAGCGCGTACTTGACCTCTACAGCTACATTGGCGGCTGGGGCGTTCAAGCTGCCGCGTTCGGCGCCAGTGAAGTGTTCTGCGTCGATGCCTCGGCTTTCGCCCTCGACGGCGTCGAGCGCAACGCCGCGCTGAACGGCTTCGCCGAAAAGATGACCTGCATCGAAGGCGACGTGTTCGAAGCCCTCAAAGAACTGAAGGCCAGCGAAGAACGCTTCGACGTAATCGTGGCCGACCCGCCGGCGTTCATCAAACGCAAGAAAGACATGAAGAACGGCGAAGGCGCCTACCGCCGCCTGAACGAGCAAGCCATGCGCCTGCTGACCAAGGACGGCATCCTGTTCAGCGCATCCTGCTCGATGCACCTGCCGGAAGACGACCTGCAGAACATCCTGCTGACCAGCGCCCGTCACCTGGACCGCAACATCCAGATGCTCGAACGCGGCGGTCAGGGTCCGGATCATCCGGTGCATCCGGCCATCCCGGAAACACGTTATATCAAGAGCATTACTTGCCGGTTGTTGCCGAATAGCTGATAGCTTTATTTTGAAGGGGGGCCAATTGGCTCTCCTTTTTTCCACCTACTACCATTCTCCTACTCCAGCAGTCCTTCTGAGACACCTCTCTATACTGCTTTGAATTCTTTGTCGGACAGAGCTTACAAAACCTGCCCAAGCGTAGGACGACTCCGACACTAATACCAGAAACCCCTTACTTAATATTCTATTGAAAAATCCCAGCTCATATCTATGATTGATTTGTCACTACGAAGTGACACACTTTAAATAGAATAAGGAGTTCCAAAAAATGAAAGCAATTACTCTGGAAGCTTCCAACATCGCCAACCTGGCTTTTCTGGTTGCCCCAAAAGCCCGCTAAGTAGATGAAGCGCTGGGGAGTGCCGGCTACCCAGCGTTTTCTATGGCCTTATCCAGAGAACCAACAAAATGCAGATAAATCCTTATTTGTTCATACTTCCGCGCACACCCGGCCAGATAGTTTGGGATTACAAAAATCACAAGCAATTTGAACTCAATCCTGCGTATTCAATTCGACTATCCGAATTAATCGAAAACCCAAAAAACTTCAACCAACTAAATACAATTGACCTTCAATTACTCAATGCAGGAATTCTTACAACCTCCACATTCGATGATATTGAATGGGGCTGGGATGAACTATCAAAAATATTTCATATTGGCACTAAGAACATCCCTTGCGACAACGTCCCCCAAAATGTTCATGATTGGTCAAGACTATACCTCGACCATTGCACAAGTGTACTCACCACTCCAGCCCCTAGAGCCAGATTCTCGGAATGCGTGGCACGCGAACTGATTGTCCTTCCACCCCCCTCTCGCTTCCCGGAAGTTTCTCTTTCAAACGTCCTGATTGACCGAAAAACTTGTCGTTCCTTCACAGGTGAGGCCGTTTCCCTTGAAGAGGTAAGTACGCTCCTTTACCTATCACTCGGCTATTTGCAGGAACGAGAAAACGACATCGACGAAGTTGTTGTTGAAGCCCTCGGCGCTCGACGAAGCAGCCCATCCGGCGGCGGACTGAATGCCTGCGAGGGCTTTCTTCAAGTTCAACACGTTAACGGTTTGAGCCCTGGTCTCTACGCATATCACCCCAGGGAGCACGCGCTGGGTTTCATTGGCTCGTTGCCTTGTCAGCCTATGGGGCACCTTTTGTGCGGCCAACATTTCATCAACAACCTGCCAGTCGGACTTTTCATCACCTGCCGATTCGACAAACTTTGGTGGAAATATGAGCATTCGCGGGCCTACCGAATGGCTTACGTTGAAGCAGGTCATATTTCCCAGACCTTCCAATTGGTGGCCACTTCGTTGGGATTGAACACTTGGTTGACCGGCGCATTGGCGGACGATCAGGTCGAAGCGGTGTTGGGTCTTGAAGATAGTCCAGAGCAAGCGTTGTTTTTTGTCGGCTGCGGAAAAAGTGACGGGCAAGTGATGTGCGAGGAAATGAAATCACTACTGAGCGGCCGAGGACAAGAACAATGAAAAAGCCCCTCATTGACCTAGTCTCGGGGCCCCAGCGCTTCACCCTCGGCAACTGGAACACCAGAGCTTCAGTCCGAGCCAGCGAGCAATGCTATTCATTGCCTTCGGACATAGAAGAACAACTGGAAACCCGGCACTGGTTCCCGCCTGCTTTTCTCCCCTACCTGAATCACCCGGTGATCAAATCAGCAGATAGAGCACTCTCTCATCGCCTATCCGCAAACCACTTGGTGTATTTCCTCGACTACACCACCTTGCTAGAACACCGTATTGTCAACCGGTCCGTCGAAATCATCGTCCATAACGAACTCGGTATTTCCATTCCACCTACGATGAAAACGTCAGCGCTGCAGCTCTACACCGATGAGGGTTATCATGCGCCGTTCTCCAATAGCCTCGCCGAGCAAATTGCCGAGTTCTACGGCATGACCGATCGACCAGTCATGCCTCAGCGGATAGTCCAATTGAACGCCCTGCTCGGCCGCACGCCGGACAAGCACAAGGCGCTGGCGTGGTTCATGATCGGCTTCGTTTCAGAGACAATTATCGCCAAGGAATTGCTCGAAGTTTGCCGCGACGTTTTGGTGAGCAGCGTTCAGGCCATGCTCCGAGACCACCTCGCTGACGAGGCGCGGCACAGTCGCTATTTTTCCGAGGTGTTCCATTATCTGTGGCTGCACCTGAACAGCGATCAACGGGCATTCGTAGCCAGAGTAGTTTTGGAAACGCTCCTGATTTTTTTTGAAGTCGACGAACAATGGCTGAGAGAAAGCCTAAGTAGTGTTGGACTGGACGAAACGACTATCGAGCAAATTCTCTTCGATCTGGTGGGACCTCATGCATGCCTTCTACGCGCCCGATCCGGTGCCGATGCCACACTGAAAGCACTGAAAAAGGCCAGGTTCTTCGATCTGCCAGCCAACCGGCAACTTTTCTCCATGGCGGGACTAGTCGATGACTGAAGCAACAGTTGCAGTCAGTGTCAAAAACCGTCGGGCGGCGGTCACCATGCTGATGACCATGGTGCTGCTCGGGGTCTTCCCCCTTGATGTCTTGCTACCGTCCTTCCCGGCGCTGGCGGGACATTTCCGGACCACACCAGCCGACATCGCATTCTCCATCAGCCTGTTTGCAGTCGGCATTTCCCTGTCGCAACTATTGATCGGGCCACTCTCGGATATCATCGGACGCAAGGGCCTGCTGCTGGCTGGAATGGCAGTCTCGATAATAGGTGCCGTAGGTTGCGTCTTCTCGACCGAATACGCCTGGTTTCTGATGTTCCGTTTGATCCAGGCAATTGGCTGCGGCTGTTTCGTGCTCTCACAAGCCCTGGTTCAGGATTTATTCCACGGAAAGGAACGCGATCATCTGCGGATCTTGATGGTCACCGTCAGCGGGATTTGCATTTCCGTTTCGCCACTGTTGGGCTCCTTGCTGCAACAAGCACTGGACTGGCCCGGGAGCTTCATTGCTTTTATTGCTCTGGCTGTCGCTGTGTTTCTCAAGGCTTGTTTCTTTCTTGAAAATCAGCAACCCGTTGTAACTCCACGTCAAGGCATTCTCCATTCCTACCGAATGGTCTGTCGCGACGCCGGTTTCATCGGCTATTGGCTGATCGCAGCGATTGCATTCACTTGCCACTTTTCCTTCATTGTTGTTTCTCCGCTGATCTTCATGGAGCAACTACGGCTTTCGCCGTACGAGTTTTCACTAACCCTGCTGCTCTATGGTGTGGCTTATATCGTTGGCGGTATCGTCGCCCGCATTCTCGCCCGCCGGCTCGCATCCAACACTCAGATTATCGTGGGCCTGGGGCTGATTTTTTTCTCGGGGCTGGTGATGCTTTTGTTCTCAAGTCTGTTTGAGCTTTCGACCCTAAGTGTGTTGATTCCGATGATCATATGTACAGCGGGCACGACCATCGCCCGACCGGTCGCGACGTCCAATGCCATGGAGATATTCCCGGACAGCGCGGGCACTTCTGCATCGGCTGGGAATACGCTGATTTTTATCTTCGGAGGTCTGATTAGCGCCCTGATCAATCTGAGTCAAAGCCAACTGCAAATGACCCTGGCACTGAGCTTTCTAGCGCTAAGCACGGTGGGCCTTGTTCTCAATGCACTGATCATGCGGCGGCATCAGGCAATGAGTAGCGAGTAATACCTGCCAGTCGTCATCCCACAACCTCCATCACCACCGGATCAACGCTTGCAGCCATTCCCTCCAGCCGCCAGCCGTGTAGAATCGCGAACATTCATCGCCAGTCATCCCCCGGCGGGTTTATGAGCTCAAGCTGAAGCGCGCGGCGATCCCGCAAAGTTATCGGCAACTTCCGGACACACGGCCATTTCCGGGTGTTCCAGACGTCAATAGAAGCTCACTTCCCTTTTGATACCTGATTAGCCGCCCGGAGTGCTTCATGCCTGATTACCGCTCGAAAACATCCACCCACGGCCGCAACATGGCCGGCGCCCGCGCACTGTGGCGCGCCACGGGGATGAAAGATGACGACTTCAAGAAGCCGATCATCGCCATTGCCAACTCGTTCACCCAGTTCGTACCGGGCCACGTGCACCTCAAGGACCTGGGCCAACTGGTCGCCCGCGAGATCGAACGCGCTGGCGGTGTGGCAAAAGAATTCAACACCATCGCTGTCGATGACGGCATCGCCATGGGCCACGACGGCATGCTCTATTCGCTGCCGAGCCGCGAGATCATCGCCGACTCCGTCGAGTACATGGTCAACGCCCACTGCGCCGACGCCATCGTGTGCATCTCCAACTGCGACAAGATCACCCCCGGCATGCTGATGGCGTCCCTGCGCCTGAACATCCCGGTGATCTTCGTGTCCGGCGGCCCGATGGAAGCCGGCAAGACCAAACTGGCCAGCCACGGTCTCGACCTGGTCGACGCCATGGTGATCGCCGCCGACTCCAGCGCTTCTGACGAGAAAGTCGCTGAGTACGAGCGCAGCGCTTGCCCGACTTGTGGCTCGTGCTCCGGCATGTTCACCGCCAACTCGATGAACTGCCTGGTTGAAGCCCTGGGCCTGGCCTTGCCGGGCAACGGTTCGACCCTGGCCACCCACAGTGACCGCGAGCAGCTGTTCCTGCAGGCCGGCCGCACCATCGTCGAGCTGTGCAAGCGTTACTACGGCGAGAACGATCAGTCGGTGCTGCCGCGCAACATTGCCAACTTCCAGGCGTTCGAGAACGCCATGACCCTGGACATCGCCATGGGCGGTTCCACCAACACCATCCTGCACTTGCTGGCCGCCGCCCAGGAAGCCGAGATCGATTTCGACCTGCGCGACATCGACCGTCTTTCGCGCAACGTACCGCAACTGTGCAAGGTCGCACCGAACATCCAGAAGTACCACATGGAAGACGTGCACCGCGCTGGCGGCATCTTCAGCATCCTCGGCTCGCTGGCCCGTGGCGGTCTGCTGCACACACAGTTGCCGACCGTGCACAGCCGCAGCATGGAAGAAGCCATCGCCAAGTGGGACATCACCCAAACCGACGACGAAGCCGTGCATCACTTCTTCAAGGCCGGCCCTGCGGGCATCCCGACGCAAACCGCGTTCAGCCAGTCGACCCGTTGGGAAACCCTGGACGACGACCGTGAAAACGGCTGCATCCGCAGTGTCGAGCACGCCTACTCGCAAGAAGGCGGCCTGGCCGTGCTGTACGGCAACATCGCCCTGGACGGTTGCGTGGTGAAAACCGCGGGCGTCGACGAGTCGATCCACGTGTTCGAAGGCAACGCGAAGATCTTCGAAAGCCAGGACAGCGCCGTACGCGGCATCCTCGCCGACGAAGTGAAAGAAGGCGACATCGTCATCATTCGCTACGAAGGCCCGAAAGGCGGCCCGGGCATGCAGGAAATGCTCTACCCGACGTCGTACCTGAAGTCCAAAGGCCTGGGCAAAGCCTGTGCCCTGCTCACCGACGGCCGCTTCTCCGGCGGCACCTCGGGTCTGTCCATCGGCCACGCTTCGCCTGAAGCCGCTGCCGGCGGTGCGATCGGCCTGGTGCAGGACGGCGACAAAGTTCTGATCGACATTCCGAACCGCTCGATCAACCTGTTGGTCAGCGACGAAGAACTGGCGGCACGCCGTGTCGAGCAGGACAAGAAAGGCTGGAAACCGGTGGAAGTGCGTCCACGTAAAGTGACCACCGCGCTGAAAGCCTACGCCCTGCTGGCGACCAGCGCCGACAAGGGTGCGGTGCGTAACAAGGCAATGCTCGACGGGCTGTAAGGCTTAACCGTTGAACAAAAAATGCCCCGCCAAGTGCGGGGCATTTTTGTTTCTGCCGGTCACCTTTCACCTGTAGGAGCGAGCCTGCTCGCGATGGACTGGAGAACGCCGCTGGGTGTCAGGCTTCCAGCGTCATCGTTGACGACCATCGCGAGCAGGCTCGCTCCTACAAGTTAATTTTGTGGATCGAGATTATCGAGGGCCTGATTCACCGCCAGCTCACCCAACATGATGACCTGCGCAATCCCCAGCATCGTGCTGCGTTGGGAGCCTTCCAGCAGGCCGGCGAAATCGCTGGCCATGACATTAGCCGAGGCGAGGGATTCGCAGGCGTGGGCCAACAGGGTTTCGGTGTCGAGGCCGGGTGCGATCAGGAATGTTCGGCTGGGTTTGCGCGGAGGATCGGGGGTGATTTTTAGCATTGATAAAACTCCTTACACCATAAGACAAGGAGCCATCACCCTCGCTACCAAACGAAGGGTGGCGGCCATGCGCAGGTTGGTAGACCGGGGTGTAAGGAAACCGGCGCGCCCGAAAGCGCCCTGTGCATGACCACCATAAAAAGCAGGGACGTAAGAGCGTCTGCAAATCATGATGCTTTGCACCCTACACCGCCGGGCTACCAAACCCGATCACTGATGTTCAGTGACAGGTAGACGGTAGAGTCCGGGAGTAAGGCGCACAAGCCGGCGGATTCTGGCGTAGTCGTAGTCCCTTACGCAAGAAAGCGTAGGTTGCGACTGTCAGAGGATGGCGATCAAGCAGAGGCTTTCATTGTACTGGCTGGCCTCTTCGCGAGCAGGCTCGCTCCCACAATGGATCTGCTTTGAACACTGGATTGGGGAACAACACCGATCAAACTGTAGGAGCGAGCTTGCTCGCGATGGACGCAAGGACACCGCGTCAAATCAGACAGCACGCGTCATCGTTAACGACCATCGCGAGCAGGCTCGCTCCTACAGGGAATCAAAACCCTTACTGGATTTCTTCAGGCTTCACGACCACCCAGTTCTTGTCGGCAGTCACGGTGAGCCCTTCCTTGGCCTGGGCCGCAGCGTGCTTGGCCATCATGCCGTTGATCTGGGTCATGTATTTGTCTTTGCGATTGACCCACAGGTGGATGCCGCCCTTGGCCACGTCAACACTGTGGAACAGCATGTAGCCATCGCTGCTCGGGGTGTCGCCACCGACCAGCACCGGTTTTTTCCACTCGTCGATGTAAGTCAGGATTGCCGCCTGCTTGCCGGCCATCCAGGTCGCCGGGGTCCACAGGTACGGGGTCAGTTCAAGGCCGAGGTTGGCCTTCTCGTCATATTTGCCGGCAGTGACCTGCTTGCGCGCAGTAGTCAGTTCGCCCGTCTTCGGGTCCTTGAGCAGCAACGACACGCCGATCACGTTCTGCGGTTTTACGTTGTAGCCGTACTTCGGATCGGCCGCGACCATGCGCACCAGTTCTTCGGAGGCGGCGGTCATCACATAGACCTCGATGCCGTTCTCCATCAGTTTGTTGTACAGCTCTTGCTGGCCGGTGAAGATTTTCGGCGGGTTGACGTCGAGCTTCTTGACCACATCGCCTTCGTAATAAGTGGCCGGCACCGGTTTGCCGGACGCCATCATCTCGTCGACGTAGCCCTTGAGTTCCTTGAGCGTAAAGCCGGAGAAGACTTGGGCGACCCATGGATAGCAAACCATGTCGTCGACTTCACAGAGGCGGTAGTAGTAGCTGAACAGGCTTTCCTTGTGGTCGGCGGTGTCCTTGAACGGCATCAGCTTCAGGGAGGGGTCGAGCTTGTCGCGGGTGATCAGGCCTTTGTTCTCCATGAACGGCAGCAACGACTCTTCCAGGTCATAGCGGTAACTGGTGTTGTCCATGTCGAACACCGCGTAGTTACCCTTGTTGGCGTTGGCCGCGATCATCGCGTCCAGTGCCTTGGCCTGATCGGCTGGCCAGTGTTTCAGATCCGTTGCGAAAACCTGGCCGGCAAGGCCCAGGCAAAGTGCTGCAGCCAGTAATTTCGGTGCGAACTTCATTGGCGTTTCTCCCTGAATGTGAAAGAGATCGACGCTAACAAATAAGTGTGACAGTCCTCGTCTGTCAGCGACCGTCCGCGTCCCTTTCGCGTCAGTTGCATTTCTGACAGCGACATCCGCTTATTCCAAAAACGACGGCTACCATACGTTTTTGATATTAATTCATTAGTTTTCAAGCTGTTAGGCTTGCCGGTTCGCAGCTGCCCCGGAAGGTGGCTGGTACAAGTCTCACTCGGAGTTCTCATGAATCTGCCGCTGATCCTCAATCTGCTGGTGTTCCTCGTTTTGCTCTTCGGCCTGGCGCAAACCCGCCACACCACCTGGAGCCTGGCGAAAAAAGTCCTGCTCGCGCTGGTACTGGGCGTGGCATTCGGTGTGGCACTGCACACGGTCTACGGTGCCGGCAACCCGGTGCTGAAAGCCTCGATCGGCTGGTTCGATCTGGTGGGCAACGGTTATGTGCAATTGCTGCAAATGATCGTGATCCCGCTGGTGTTCGCCTCGATCCTCAGTGCCGTTGCCCGTCTGCACAACGCTTCGTCGCTGGGCAAGATCAGCTTCCTGACCATCGGCACGCTGCTGTTCACCACGGCCATTGCGGCGCTGATCGGCATCGGCCTGACCAACCTGTTCGGCCTGACCGCCGAAGGCCTGGTGGCCGGCACCCAGGAAATGGCGCGCCTGCAAACCATCCAGAGCGATTACGCCGGCAAGGTCGCCGACCTGAATGTGCCGCAGCTGCTGCTGTCGTTCATTCCGCAAAACCCGTTCGCCGATCTGGCGCGGGCCAAGCCGACGTCGATCATCAGCGTGGTGATTTTCGCTGCTTTCCTGGGTGTCGCCGCGCTGCAACTGCTCAAGGATGATGCCGAGAAAGGTCAGAAAGTGATCAGCGCCATCGACACCCTGCAAGCCTGGGTGATGCGCCTGGTGCGCCTGGTGATGAAGCTGACCCCGTACGGCGTGCTGGCACTGATGACCAAGGTGGTCGCTGGTTCCAACCTGCAAGACATCATCAAGCTCGGCAGTTTTGTGGTGGTGTCCTATATCGGCCTGGGCCTGATGTTCGTGGTGCATGGTGTGCTGGTGTCGGTTGCCGGGATCAATCCGCTGCGCTTCTTCCGCAAGGTCTGGCCGGTGCTGACGTTTGCCTTCACCAGCCGCTCCAGCGCCGCGACGATTCCTTTGAGCATCGAAGCGCAAACCAGTCGCCTGGGTATCCCGCAGTCCATCGCCAGTTTTGCTGCGTCGTTCGGCGCGACCATCGGCCAGAACGGCTGTGCCGGTCTGTATCCGGCGATGTTGGCAGTGATGGTGGCGCCGACGGTGGGCGTCAACCCGCTGGACCCATTGTGGATCGCGACGCTGGTGGCGATTGTCACGCTGAGCTCGGCCGGCGTGGCCGGAGTGGGTGGCGGCGCGACCTTTGCTGCATTGATCGTGCTGCCGGCGATGGGCTTGCCGGTGTCACTGGTGGCGTTGCTGATTTCGGTCGAGCCATTGATTGATATGGGGCGTACCGCGTTGAACGTCAGTGGTTCGATGACGGCGGGTGCGATTACCAGCCAGGTGATGCAGCAGACCGATAAGGCGCTGCTGGATGCGGATGAGCATTCGGCGTTGGCTCACGCTTAAGTACTTTAGCGACTGGGCGGGCCTCATCGCGGGCAAGCCCGCGATGCTTTTAAGCCTTTTCCCAAACTTCGAAGTTGTACGCTGGTTTGTCATCCATAGCTGGATTTTCGATGTTGGAAACCAGCTTCCACTGCTTCAAATCAAACTCCGGAAACCACGCATCCCCTTCCGGGCTCAGCGCCACGCGGGTCAGGTACAACCGATCAGCCTGCGCCAGGCCTTGCGCATACAACTGCGCACCACCAATCAGCATCAACTCATCGACGCCCTGCTCCTTCGCCCATGCTTCAGCACGAACGACGGCGGCCTCCAGCGACGGATAAACCTCCGCGCCCTCCAGAAGCAGATCCGCCTGACGGCTGACCACGATGTTCAAGCGGCCCGGCAACGGGCGACCGAGGGAATCCCAGGTCTTGCGACCCATGATGATCGGCTTGCCGAGGGTGGTGGCCTTGAAGTATTTGAAGTCCCCCGGCAGGTGCCAGGGCATGCTGTTGTCGACGCCGATCACACGGTTTTCACCGAGGGCTGCGATCAGGCTGAGGGGGAGTGATTTAGTCATGTCGGCGAGGATACCAGAGCCTCGCTTTCGCCGATAAGCGCCACAGCGGTTATGCTCTCTGCTCAATGAAGCGACGGGATGCCGCGTGACTGAACTCAATACCCTCTGGCTGACGGAAACCATTCGCCTGCGCGAAGAACACGCAGGTCCCCTGGAAGACCTTGAAGCCAACCGGATCGCCCGCAGCGCCGGCGGCGATTTGCCGTCGCGCATTCAACGCCGGGCCCTGTGGCTGGCCGAACGCGATGGCCTGGCCGCGGCCCTCCAACACTGGCTGCAAGGTGCACGACTGGCGCTGATCGTATTGGCGGTGCTGGCCGTGGTCAGTGGCGCCGGCCTGGCCTTCGCGGCAATGGGTGACGGCCTGCACCCGGTGAATGTGTTCTGGGCCTTGGGCAGCCTGCTCGGGCTGAATCTTATCCTGCTGCTGAGCTGGGCCTTGGGGCTGGTGTTTGCCGGCGAACACGGCGCCAGTCTCGGGCGACTGTGGCTGTGGCTGAGTGAAAAGCTCGCCCGGGACGCCAAGGCCGCACAATTGGCACCGGCCCTGCTCCTGTTGCTGCAACGCCAGAAACTCAATCGCTGGGCCATCGGCGTGCTGGTCAACAGCCTGTGGTTGCTGGCGATGCTCAGCGCCCTGGTCATTTTGCTGACGCTGATGGCGACCCGACGCTACGGCTTCGTCTGGGAGACCACTATCCTCAGTGCCGACACCTTTATCGCCGTCACTCAGGCGCTGGGCGCGCTGCCGGCACTGCTCGGTTTCAGCGTGCCGACCGAGGAGATGATCCGTGCCAGCGGCGATGCCGCACTGAACATAGAGAGTGCCCGCCAGGCCTGGGCCGCCTGGCTGGTGGGGGTACTGCTGGTCTACGGCGTTTTGCCACGCCTGCTGCTCGCGCTGTTTTGCCTGTGGCGCTGGAAGACGGGGCAAACGGCGCTGCGTCTGGATTTGAACCTGCCCGGATACGTGCAACTGCGCGAACGCCTGATGCCCACCAGCGAGCGCCTTGGCGTCAGCGATGCGGCACCGGCGCAACTGCATCGCGTGGAAAACGGTGTCACCGGGCAGCAAAGCGACGGCGCGCTGTTGGTCGCCATCGAACTGGACGACCAACGCCCATGGCCACCGCAATTGCCGAAAAACGTCAGTAACGCCGGCATCCTCGACAGTCGTGAATCGCGGCACAAGCTCCTCGAACAACTGAGTCGCTTTCCTCCGGCGCGCCTGGCCATCGCCTGCGATCCACAACGCTCGCCGGATCGCGGCAGCCTGGCCTTGATTGCCGAACTGGCCCGCAGCGCCAGCGCCACCCGCGTGTGGTTGTTGCAGGCACCGCCCGGTGAAGCACTGGATGCCGAACGCCTCGGCGACTGGCACGTGGCGCTGCAACAACTTGAGCTGCCGTTTGCCGATTGCGCACCGATGAACTGGCTGGAGACGGGCCATGACTGACACCCGCAAGCAGCCTCTGAAACTCGCCGTCGTCGGCCACACCAACGTCGGCAAGACCTCGTTGCTGCGCACCCTGACCCGCGACGTCGGCTTCGGTGAAGTGTCCCATCGCCCCAGCACTACACGGCACGTCGAAGGCGCCCGTCTTTCGGTAGACGGCGAACCACTGCTCGATCTCTACGACACCCCGGGTCTGGAAGACGCCATCGCCCTGCTCGATTACCTCGAACGCCTGGAGCGTCCGGGCGAACGCCTCGACGGCCCGGCTCGCCTGGCGCGTTTCCTTGAGGGCAGCGAAGCCCGGCAACGGTTCGAACAGGAAGCCAAGGTGCTGCGCCAGTTGCTGGCGTCGGATGTCGGGCTCTACGTGATCGACGCCCGGGAACCGGTGCTGGCCAAGTATCGCGACGAGCTGGAAGTGCTGGCCGGTTGCGGCAAGCCCTTGCTGCCGGTGCTGAATTTCGTCAGCAGCGCCAACCACCGCGAACCGGCCTGGCGTGAAGCGCTGGCGCGGCTGGGCCTGCATGCCTTGGTGCGTTTCGACAGTGTCGCGCCACCGGAAGATGGCGAGCGGCGCCTCTATGAAAGTCTCGCCCTGCTGCTGGAAACGGCCCGGCCGCAACTCGAACGCCTGATCGCCGATCAGCAGGCCCAGCGTCTGACTCGCCATCAAAGTGCCGAGCGATTGATAGCCGAATTACTGATCGATTGCGCAGCTTGCCGACGCAGCGTGGTCAGTGAAGCCGAGCAGGAACAACAGGCGATCAGCGAACTGCGCAAAGCTGTACGCCAGCGTGAGCAGCGTTGCGTCGAGGCCCTGCTCAAGCTCTATGCCTTCCGTCCACAGGATGCCGCGGCCAGTGATTTGCCGCTGCTCGACGGTCGTTGGGGCGATGACCTGTTCAACCCGGAAACCCTCAAGCAACTGGGCGTGCGCGTGGGTGGCGGTATCGCCGCGGGTGCTGCTGCGGGAGCCGGGGTCGATCTGCTGGTGGGCGGGATTACCCTGGGTGCGGCGGCACTGGCGGGGGCCATCGCTGGCGGTGCCCTGCAAACCGCACGCAGTTATGGCAGCCGCTTGCTCGGCAAGATCAAGGGCCAGCGCGAACTGACGGTGGATGACAACGTTCTGCGCCTGTTGGCGCTACGCCAGCGGCAATTGCTGCAAGCGCTGAACACCCGCGGGCATGCGGCGATGGACAGCATTCAGGTGGCCACGCCCCAGGACAAGAGCTGGCGCGAAGGCAAACTGCCCGAAGCGTTGAACAAGGCACGAGCACATCCGCAGTGGTCGTCGTTGAATCCACATCCAAAGTTGAATCAGGCGGAGCGGCAGGAACAGGTTGAGGCGTTGGCGCAGCAGCTTTAGCCTTGCAAAATCCAACCCCCTGCCACTCTCATGATCAGCGCCAGTTGAACTTGAGAAATGTGCCTGCCAACTGTTTCACCAGAGCCTGGTCAACCTGGTCGAACAGACCATCGCGATTGACATCGCCCTGGACGCTGCAATCGAGCGTGCCGTCATTGTCCGTGTCGAACACTGCACTCCAGGACACCAGTGTGCGATCCGACGCCAGGCCAGTGCCTTCATGCAATTGCAGACGAACCACATTTGGCGTCCCGTCGCGGTGAAAATCTTCGGCAAACATCTTGAGATAGCGGCTCCAGGTGGCGCCACGATTGAACCAGTGAAACTTCAGATAGGTGTTGGCGAAGGTCTCCAGCAAACGTTGGTCAACGGTGTTTTCCCTGCCATTGTTGGTGACATCTCCCATCTTGTAGTCCACTTTGCCGTCGGCGTTGAAGTCCACGGCGAAAGCCTTGTTCATTTCCTGGTCTTCCCACGGTTTTCCGACCTGTTCGTAAAATTGCAGCAACACGGAATCGGCGCGACCGTTGCCGACGCGGTCCTGGGCGGTGACTTTCAAATAGCGCATGAGCATTCCTTGCCTGTTAAAAGAACGTCAAACCTACCCCCACCGCAGATCCCGGTTCTGTCACCGCAAGCCAACACACTGCGTAAGCTGTTTCGCTATTGTTTGTCTGTCTTGTTCACTGAACATGGATTTCCTGACTCCGTTGCAGCAATGGCTCGGCCTTGCGCTTCAGGATTGCCAGATCGATGACCGGCACATGCATCTCTTTCGCCATTTCATCCCACTGGCGCATGCGCAAACTCACGGCACACAGCGGGTCCTGCTCGAACGCCTCAGCCTCTTCAGCCGTCATCACTCCGCCCTGATATCCCAGGGTCCGCCGGCTGGCTTCGCTCAAGCGTTCGTAATACCCCGGTTCCTTGAGCGTCAGATAGCGCTTGGCTTGAACGTGGTACTCCACCAACCGTGCCATACGTTCGCTGAAGCCTGCGCGACGCAGGTAGTCTGCGCCGAGCCGTTCATGGCTGACCACGCCGAAGCCACCCATGTTCTCCGCGCTTTCAGCGCAGATATGCCCGATGTCGTGGAAGAACGCCGCCAGCACCACCTCATCGTCGTAACCTTCGGCCATGGCCAGCTCCGCCGCCTGGGACATGTGCTCGATCTGCGACACCGGCTCGCCGATGTAGTCGCTGTCGCCAAAGCGCTCGTACAAACCGAACACTTCGGCAATCACTGGTTCATTGCGCTCCATCAGATCTCCTCCAATACAGTGGCAACGTTGCGTTCAGCCATTGCCGGCCCGACGCTCATGCCGACACCGGTGTGCATCAACGCCACGCCCAGGCCTTTTTCCGGGCGCAGGAACGAGAACGGTCCCGGCCCCCGTGAACCATAGACGCCCTGCCAGCGTTCGACCACTTGCACCTTGCAACCCAGGGTTTGCTCGGCCAGCTCGATCATCCAGTCATCGACCTGCTCGGCATTGAAGGGCGACGGATCGCGGCCGTAATGGTGCGAATCGCCAATGATCAACTCGCCATAGGGTGTCGGGCTGATCAGCAGGTGGATGCCGTTTTCGTGCAGGTGCGGCGCGTGCCGCAGGATTTCCGCCTGCACCGCTGCTGCCTCCGGCAAGTCGGCAAAGGCGCCGTAGTGCACGCAACTCAAACCGGTGAGCAACGCGTGTTGCAGGTTGAGGTTGATCTGCGGACGAGCGCGGAGCATTTGCAGGCGGCAGATTTGCGGGTCGAGTTCGGCGATCTGCTCGGCCAGCAAGGTCTGATAATCGTGGCCGGAGCAGACGATGATCTGCTCGGCACTGAAGCTGCCGGCGGTGCTGTACAGGCGACCCGGTTCGATATCGCGGACCAGGGTGGAGAATTGAAACTTGACCCCCAGGTCGCGGCGCAGGAAGTCGATCAGCGCCGGAATCGCTTCGCGCGAATACAGTTGCTGGTCGTCCATGCCATGCAACGCCGCGCGATGATGGCGGAACTGGCCGCCGTACAAGTCGCGCAATGCGGCACCGCGCAACAGCTCGACACGGTAACCGTGCTCCACCGCGCGGCCGTCGCAGAAGGCTTCCAGCAACTGTTCTTCCGCTTCGGTGCGGGCGAACAGGTACGAGCCATTGCGCTTGAGTTGCAGGCCGGCAAGCTGCGCCCAATCGCCCCAGATCCCGCGGCTGGCGCGGGCCAGCTCCAGCATCGGGCCCGGCGGTTGGCCGGTGACCAGTGCCTGGCCGAAGTTACGCACCGAAGCGCCGACCGGCGTTTCGCTGCGCTCGAAAACCGTGACCTTCAGACCGCGTTTGGCGGCGGCATAGGCGTGGGACAAACCCAGGATGCCGGCGCCGACGATCAGCATGTCGTTGTGTTGTGTCATCTGGAGGTGCTCTGAATGAGAGACCGCTATCGCGGGCAAGCCCGCTCCCACAGGTTTCGAGGTGTCCACAAAATCTGCATCCACCATAGTTCCCTGTGGGAGCGGGCTTGCTCGCGAAGAGGCCCTGTCAGCCGATAAAGATCTTACTTGGCCGCCACTTTCTCGGACTTGCCGTCATAACGCTTGCGCCATTCGGTGAGGATCTCGTCGCGGTTCTTCGAGGCCCAGGCGAAGTCGTTCTTGATCAGGCGCTGTTCGTAGTCGGCAGGCAGTTCGGTTTGCGGCTTGGCGATGCCAGGCTGGGCGAGCACGGCGAAGTTTTCCTTGTAGAGTTCCATTGCCTCAGGGCTGGCGGAGAAGTCAGCCAGTTTCTTCGCGGCTTCCTCGTGGGCGGTGCCCTTGATCACGGCAGTCGCTTCGATCTCCCAGCCCAGGCCTTCCTTCGGCAGGATGATGTCCAGCGGTGCGCCCTGACGTTTCAGCTGAACGGCTGGGTACTCGAAGGAAATACCGATCGGGAACTCACCGGCGGCGGCCAGTTTGCAAGGCTTGGAACCGGAGTGAACGTACTGGCCGATGTTCTGGTGCAGGCCGTCCATGTACGCCCAGCCCTGCTTCTCGCCGAAGGTTTGCAGCCAGGCGCTGACGTCGAGGAAACCGGTGCCGGACGATGCCGGGTTCGGCATGACGATCTTGCCTTTGTACTCAGGCTTGGTCAGGTCTTGCCAGCTCACTGGCTTGGTCAGGCCCTGCTTCTCGGCTTCAACGGTATTGAAGCAAATGGTCGCGGCCCAGACGTCCATGCCGACCCAGGCTGGCGGGTTGGCGGCGTCGCGGTAGTTGGCGCCGATCTTGCCCAGATCCTTGGGTGCGTAGCTTTGCAGCATGCCCTGCTGATCGAGGATCGCCAGGCTGGAAGCCGCCAGGCCCCACACGGCGTCGGCCTGCGGACGGGCTTTTTCAGCCAGCAGTTTGGCGGTGATGATGCCGGTGGAATCACGCACCCATTTGATCTCGACGTCCGGGTTGGCCTTTTCGAAGGCTTCCTTGTAGGTCTTCAGTTGCTCGGCTTCGAGGGCGGTGTACACCGTCAACTCGGTTTTCGCCGCGAAGGCGTTCAGGCTGAAAGCAGTGAGGACAGCAGCGGCCAGGGCCAGGGGCTTGAACATGATCTTTTCCTGTTTTGAGTTGAGGGTTTTCGGTTTGAGCAGAAGCAAATCAATGACCGGGCGCGGTCTGCCGCCAGGCCTGGGAGCGGCGCAGCAAGCCGCGCGAAGCCCAGGCCAGCAGCAGTGACACACCCGCCGAGGTGAACAGAATCAGGGTCGACATCGCTGCCGCGCCGCCGACGTTGCCGGCGTCGTCCATGTTCAGCACCGCCACCGCCGCGAGGATGGTGTCGGGGCTGTAGAGGAAGATCGCCGCCGAGACGGTAGTCATGGCCGAGACGAACAGATAGCGCACGATGTCCAGCAACGCCGGCAGGCAGATCGGCACGGTGACGCGCAGGTAATGGCGGTACAGCGGCGCCTTGAGCGACAGCGCGGCGGCTTCGAACTCGGCATCGAGTTGACGCAGCGCGGTGGTGGCGGTCATTTGCGCGGTGGTCAGATAGTGCGCAATGGTGCACACGATCAGCAGCGTCATGGTGCCGTAGAGCACGTGCAACGGGTTGCCGGTGAGGTTGAAGAAGAAGACGTAACCCAACCCCAGCACCAGGCCCGGTACCGCCATCGGTACGAAACTGAGCATGCGCAAGGTCAGGTTCAGGCCGCGCTGACCTTTGGTTTTTTCCATGAGGTAGGCGCCGGTGAAGATCAGCATGGAGCCGATCAGCGCAGTGCCCAAAGCCATCTTCAGGCTGTTGCCGTAGGCCAGCCAGCCACCGCCGGCGGTCTCATTGAACTGGTAGTGGTTGAGCGACAGCGACAGGTTGTACGGCCAGAACTTCACCAGCGACGAGAACACCGCCATGCCGAACACCAGCAGCAAGGCGGCGCTGATCAACAACACGATGGCCAGGTAGCATCCGTCGCGCCGCTTCGATGGCACCGGCTTGAACACCTGGGCACGACCGCTCATGGAGTCGCCGTGGCGCCGACGCAGCCAGGCATCGACCCCGAAGCTGAACAGCGCCGGCAGTAGCAATACCATGCCGATCAAGGCACCGCGGCCGAACTGCTGCTGACCCACTACCGCCTTGTAAGCCTCCAACGCCAGCACCTGATAGTCGCCACCGACCACCACGGGCACACCGAAATCGGTGATGGTCAGGGTGAACACCAGGCAGAACGCAGCGAACACGGCCTGACGGGTCGCCGGCCAGGTGATGCTGCGGAAGGCTTTGGCGGGACTCGCGCCCATGCTGGAAGCGGCATCGAACAGGCGCGCATCCGCCAGGGACAACGCCGACAGCAGAATCATCAAGGCGTGCGGGAAGGTGTAGATCACCTCGCCGAGCACAATGCCCCAGAAACCGTAGATGTTGTCCGCAAGCAAACCTCGCAACATGCCCTGGTTGCCGAACAGGTAAACCAGCGCAATGCCGGGCAGCATCGACGGCGCCATCAATGGCAGCAGCGAGATGCCGCGCCAGATGCCTTTGGCTGGAATCAACGTGCGTTGCAGGGCGTAGGCAAACAGGTAGGCCAACGGTACGACAATGGCCGCAACGCTGAGGGAAACCTTCAGACTGTTACCGAGCAACCAGTGGAAGTTCTCGCTGGTCACCAGTTCTTTCGCTGCGACCCAGCCACCGCCCTGCCCGGCTTCGGCGCTGAAACCACGCCAGAAGATCGCCAGCAACGGCATCAACACGGCAACGCCGAGCAACACCAGCAGAAGGACTTTGCCACCGAGCACAAACAGCCGGTCACCGATTTCCGCGCGGGAGGTCTGCCGAGCCTGCCTTTGCGGCAGCGGCAGCGCGATGTTCGCGCTCATCAGGCAAACACCTGCAGGCTGCGCGGCGGCAAGGCGACCATGATCTGCTGGGCGCCAAGGCGCGGCATGGCTTCCGGCGCCAGTTCCGCCAACAGTGCATGGCCCGGCAGTTGGTCGAGTTCGAAGCTCATGCGACAGCGGTTGCCGAGGAAGGTGATTTCGCGAACCTTGGCCGGGAACAGGTTTTCCTCGTGCACCAGCGGGTTGATGCTGATCGCTTCCGGGCGGCAGAACAAACGGCCCGACGCAGTCCTGGCGCCGCCATCGGCCAGGCGCATGCTCATTCCGCCGACCTGGGCGTGGCTGTCGCTGCTGCGCTGGAACGGCAGCCAGTTGCCCTGGCCGACGAACTCCGCCACGAATGGCGTGGCCGGGCGGTTGTAGATTTCCTGCGGCGTGGCGTACTGCTCGACCTTGCCGTTGTTCATCACGGCAATACGGTCGGCCATCAGCATGGCCTCGTCCTGATTGTGGGTCACCATCAGCGTGGTGATGCCGAGGTTGCGTTGCAGTTGGCGCAATTCGGTACACAGGTGCTCGCGTACCCGGGCATCGAGGGCCGACATCGGCTCGTCGAGCAGCAACAGCGAAGGCGCCGGGGCCAGAGCGCGAGCCAGTGCAACCCGCTGCTGCTGGCCGCCGGACAATTGACCGGGATACTTTTTCTCGCTGCCGCCCAGGCCGACGAGCTCCAGCATCTGACCGACACGTTGGCGAATCTGGTCGCGGCCATTGCCGGCGAGGCCGTAGGCAATGTTCGCTTCGACTGTCAGGTTGGGGAACAACGCATAGGACTGAAAGAGAATGCCGTAGTCCCGTGCCTGGGGTGGCAGGTGGGAAACGTCACGATCGCCCAGGTACAACTCGCCACTGTCCTGCTTTTCCAGACCGGCGATGCAGCGCAGCAAGGTGGTTTTGCCACAGCCCGACGGGCCCAGCAGGCACACCAGCTCACCGGCCGCCACGTCGAGGGAAACGTTATCCAGCGCCGTGAAGACGCCAAACCGTTTCTGTACGCCGCGCACTTTCATCGGTGCGCCGGGGTTGGTCAGGGCAGTTGCGATCGGGTTGTTCATGGACGGACCTCATCAAGCAGATGGGGCCATCCTAGAGTTGTAATGAGTCCGTCATGTGGCAGTAAGGCAAAAACTGCCGATAGTGGTATTCAGGATTTTTGGTTCAACCTTCAAGCTCTGTGTTGTTAGATCTGGCCCCTTCGCGAGCAGGCTCGCTCCCACATTGGAATACGGTCAACTGTGGGAGATTCTATGTTGCAGGGGAACCCTGTTGCTTTAAATTTGGCTGGTATTCGCTCTGATTTTTCATGAGGGCGAATGCCACCCGACAGAGCTTGCGGGCGAGGATGACCAGAGCCTGAGTTCTGGCCAGGCCTCTTGCCAAGTAAGACTCATAGAGCGGTTTCCAGACGGGAGACCGGCAAGCCGCCATTGCTGCATTGTGCGCAAGACGCCGCAGCTCCCCATCGCCTTTTTTGCTCAAGTGGCGCGGGCTGTGCTTCTTTCCTGAGTCCTTCGGCCTCAGGTCCATTCCCAAAAAGGCAATAAACGCATCGGCACTGGCGAATTGACCACGCATAAAAGTGGCTGCCAGACCCGTGGCCGTGAGCTCGCCAATCCCTTCAATCGCTTGGCAACGTCTGATGTTTTCGGTGATCCCGGCCTCTTGGCTGGCTTTGCGCAGCAATTTCTGAATAGCCTGATCAGTCTGTTTGAAGTGCTCCAGCTCTTGGGCCAGAAGGTCTTTGAGAAGGGGCTCACTCGACCAACTCAGCATGATGCTAACCCGGGCTTTCATCAGTTCTGCACGTTTGTTGAGGAGGCTTTTCAACACGGTGTAGAGCTTCGGAGGTGGATTCCAGATGCGAAGCCGATCCTGCTCACTGGTCAGGTAACGTGCCAGCAAACGCGCATCACAGGGGTCGGTTTTTGCTCGCTGGCCAATGCTTTCGCGGTAGTGGCTCACCCGATAAGGGTCCACAACGTAAACTCGGTGCCCCATGCCATGGGCCAGTTCAGCGGTATCCAGGTGGTAGAGACTGGTGGCTTCCAAGGCAATCGAGCTTTGCGCCGGCAGGGATTTGAGCCAGCGCCCAATAGCTGTGCGATCGTTGTTGATGAACTGAGTGATTTTCAGATCTTCGCGGTAAACGACGATTTCTGCCTTGGCCACATCGACACCAACCACCGTTGGCGAGGTAAGGATTGTCATGACGAATCCTCGGAGCTAGGGTTTAAGTGCTTGTCGGGGTCTACCGTAGCGCTGGCTTGCCTCTATCGTCGGTATTAACCGATGAATTCCTTATCGGCGCTTTAGGTAGAAAGGGCGGAACGAGAAGTCTCCCACGGTCCGTACTGGCTAGAGTCGGAATCGAGCTTTTAGTCCCGCCCACCCCTTCAAGTCTAAACATACAAGCGAGCCTGCTCGCGAAGGGGCCGGTAGAATCACCGCAGACCTCAAGCCGGAGCCATTTCCTGCGCCAACCCCAGAAACGCCGCCGGCAGCCGCGCGTTTTTACGCTCCTTGAGGCAATACAGGTATTCCGGGATTTGCGGCGCATTCTCGATGGTCAGCACCCGCAACTGCGGATCGTGCGGCACTTCCTGGCGGGCAATGAGGCTGATGCCGATGTTGCGCAGCACCGCTTCGCGGATCGACTCGCGGCTGCCGATCTCCAGCAGCGGGCCGAAACACACCCCGGCACTGGCCAGCAATTCTTCGGTCAGGCGACGGGTGGTCGAGCCCGGTTCGCGCATCAGCAGGGTATGCCCGGCCAAGGCGCCGAGCGGTACGTGATCGTGAACCGCCAGCGGATGATTGCGATGCACCGCCAGCACCAGCGGATCGCTACCGAGCACCCGGCGAATCAGCCGCGCGTCATCGAGCAACTGCGACGACGCGGCGACATCGACCCGGTATTCCTCCAGCGCTTCGAGCACCTGCTGGGAGTTGCCGATTTCCACCGAAACCTCAACCTGCGGCAGTCGCTCACGAAAGGTCTTCACCAGGTCGAGAATGTAATACGGCGCCGTGGCGGCAATACGCAATGTGCCCTGGACCTGGCCGCAATTACGCAGGAAAAACTCGATGTCGGCTTCCTGTTGCATCAGTACCTTGACCATCGGCAGCAGCCGCGCGCCCTCCTCGCTGACGCTTAGACGCCGGCCACCACGGTAGAACAACTCGACCGAATACTGACTTTCGAGGTTGCGGATCTGCGTCGTCACCGTCGGCTGGCTCAGGCCAAGCTTTTTTGCAGCCTGGGTAATGCTGCCCAGGCGGGCCACCATATAAAACGCCTTCAGCTCGGCACTCAGCACAACCGTCCCTCATCCTTTACTTGCGCAGCAGGCGCAATCCGTTGAACACCACCAGCAAACTCACGCCCATGTCGGCGAACACGGCCATCCACATGGTAGCGACCCCGGCGAAGGTTACCCCAAGAAAGATCGCCTTGATGACCAAAGCCAGGGCAATGTTCTGCTTGAGAATGCTCGATGTCTGGCGTGACAGGCGGATGAATGCCGGAATCTTGCGCAGATCGTCGTCCATCAGAGCAACATCGGCGGTTTCGATCGCAGTATCGGTGCCGGCGGCGGCCATGGCGAAACCGATCTCCGAACGCGCCAGTGCCGGGGCGTCGTTGATGCCGTCCCCCACCATGCCGACCCGATGCCCTTGGGCATAAAGGGCCTCAATGGCCTGTAACTTGTCACCCGGCAGCAGGTCGCCCTTGGCCTCGTCGATACCGACTTGTGCAGCGATAGCTTGCGCGGTGTGGACGTTATCGCCGGTGAGCATCAGGGTCTTGATGCCCAGGTCATGCAGTTGCCGGATAGCTTCGCGGCTGCTCGCCTTTACCGTATCGGCGACGGCGAACAACGCCAACGGACCGGATGAATCAAGCAGCAGCACCACCGACTTGCCCTGCTTTTCAAGGGCAAACAGCTTTTCTTCCAGTGCTGGCGAACACAGGCCCAGATCCTCGACCAGACGATGGTTGCCCAAATGGTAGAGCTGGCCGTTGATCTCGCCGCGCACGCCGCGCCCGCCCAAGGCTTCGAAGTTATCCACAATCAGCGGCGCGATTGGTTTATCCACAGCCGCTTTGGCAATGGCCAGGGAAACCGGGTGGTCCGAGCGCCCGGCCAGCGCGGCGGCAATGGCCGGTGCCGATTCATCGACGGTCGGGTCCAGCGACAGGTAATCGGTCTGCACCGGTTTGCCGTGGGTGATGGTGCCGGTCTTGTCGAGGGCCAGGTAATCGAGCTTGTAACCGCCCTCCAGATAGACGCCGCCCTTGACCAGAATGCCTTTGCGCGCCGCTGCCGCAAGACCACTGACGATGGTCACCGGCGTGGAAATCACCAGCGCACAAGGGCAGGCCACCACCAGCAGCACCAGCGCCCGATAGATCCAGTCGAACCACAACGCGCCCATGAACATGGGCGGGATCACCGCCACGGCCAGGGCCAGGACGAACACCGCCGGGGTGTAGATTTTCGAGAAGCTGTCGACGAAACGCTGGGTCGGAGCCCGCGCGCCCTGAGCCTGTTCGACGGCATGGATGATGCGGGCCAGGGTCGAGTTATCCGCCGCCGCAGTTACCGCGTACTCCAGGGAGCCGGCCTGATTGATGGTGCCGGCGAATACTTTGTCGCCGACGGTTTTCTCCACCGGCAGGCTTTCACCGGTGATGGGCGCCTGATCGACGGTCGAGCGACCGGACAGCACTTCGCCATCCAGACCGATACGCTCACCGGGACGCACCCGTACCCGCGCGCCGAGCCCGATGGTTTTGACATCCTGCTCAAGCCAGATCCCGTCAGCCTGCAACACCGTTGCCGTGTCCGGGGTCATCTGCATCAGGCCGCCGATGGCATTGCGCGCGCGGTCCAGGGATCTGGCTTCGATCAACTCGGCCACGGTGAACAGGAACATCACCATGGCCGCTTCCGGCCACTGGCCGATCATCACTGCGCCGGTCACGGCAATGCTCATCAGCGCGTTGATGTTCAGGTTGCGGTTCTTGAGGGCGATCCAGCCTTTTTTGTAGGTACCCAGGCCACCACTGAGGATCGAGACCAGAGCGATAACCGCCACCACCCAGTTCGGCGCGAAACCGGTGAAGTGGATAACTTCCGCCAGCAATGCACCAGCACCGGACAGCGCCAGAGGCCACCACGGCTTTTTCCGCGGCGCAGGCGCCGGGGTTTCAGCCCCCTGATCCATCGGCTCGGCATGCATGCCCAAGGACTTGATGGCCTCGACGATCGGCTCGACACCGGGCAAATCGTGGGTCACGCCGAGCACCCGATTAATCAGATTGAACTCCAGCTGCTGCACCCCGGTCAGTTTGCTTAGCTTGTTCTGAATCAGCGTCTGTTCGGTTGGGCAGTCCATGGCCTCGATGCGAAAACTGCTCAATCGGGCCCCGGGCGTCGGCGTTTCGCTCAGTTTTACCAGAGCAGGCGCTGCCGCTTTAGATGAGCAGCAGGAGTCGCCGTGACCGCCGTGGCCATGCTTTTGCACAGGTTTGAGCTTATGGCTGTGCTCGTGCTCAGCCCCGGGTTTGTGGGAATGCAGGGAATCGCTCATTGGTTGCGTCCATAAGAGTGCCTGTTGCCAAGTAAAGACCCTGTAGCCACTATAGGGTCAAGCACCCTTTCTGGAGTTTTGGAGATTGGCGTCATGAAAATTGGAGAGTTGGCGAAACTCACGGACTGCGCCGTGGAAACGATCCGCTATTACGAGCGCGAGAACCTGCTGCCGGAACCGGCCCGCAGTGACGGCAATTATCGCGTCTACACCCAGGCCCACGCCGAACGCCTGACGTTCATCCGCAACTGTCGCACCCTCGACATGACGCTCGAGGAAATCCGCAGCCTGCTGGCGTTTCGCGACAGTCCGCAGGACCAGTGCGAAAGCGTCAACGCACTGATCGACGAGCACATCCACCACGTCAAGGCGCGGATCGACGGCTTGCTGGCCTTGCAGACACAACTGCTCGACCTGCGCCAACGCTGCGGCGAGCGGCCGGGGGTCGATCAATGCGGGATTTTGCAGCGGCTGGAAGTAAGCGGCGGGGTTGTGGCGACGGAGGTGGAGCATTCCCATGTAGGCCGCAGTCACGGCCACTAAGAACACCGAAAAGCAACTGTGGGAGCGAGCCTGCTCGCGAAGGGGTCGTGTCAGTTGATAGAAATGTCACTGACAGACCGTATTCGCGAGCAGGCTCGCTCCCACATTGGCTCGGTGCTGTATCTCAGACCGCCATCGGCGCGGTCATCGGCGCGTGGTGTTCGTAGCCTTCCAGCGAAAAATCGCTCGGCTCCACCAACTCCAGCCACTCCGGCTGATACACACCCGTCTTGGCAAACTCCGGCACACGCTCGGAAATCACCAGTTTCGGCATCGGGAACGGCTCGCGCTTGAGCTGTTCGTTGAGCATGTCCAGGTGGTTTTCGTAGACGTGGGCATCACCGATGAAATAGGTGAACCAGCGCGGCGTGTAGCCCGTCAGGCGACCGATCAGGCTCAGCAGCGCAGCGCCTTCGGTGAGGTTGAACGGCGTGCCAAGGCCCAGGTCGTTGGAACGGATGTAGAGGGTCAAAGAGATCTCTTTGGTCTCGACATTCGGGTGGAACTGGTACAGCAGGTGGCACGGCGGCAGGGCCATTTCATCAAGCTGGGCGCAGTTCCAGCCGTGGAACAGGATGCGACGGCTGCCCGGGTCCTTGATGATGGTATCGACGCACTGGCGGACCTGGTCGATGGCCTTGTACAGCACCACGTAGGCCTGGCCGTCTTCCTCGCCTTCGGCGATCTGGCGGTAGCCTTGCTTCAGGGTCTGCTCGATGGCGGCCGGGTTGCTCACCGGGATCTGCTTGTACGCCGGCCATTTGCGCCATTGCACGCCGTAGATTTCGCCGAGGTCGTCTTCGCCCTGACGGAACGGGTTGGCCAGCCACTGGGCGTTTTCGTTGGCGTTCTGGTCCCAGACCTTGCAGCCCAGGGCCCGGAATTCGGCAGCGTTGTTCACGCCACGCAGGAACCCGCACATTTCGCCGATGGCCGATTTGAACGCCATTTTGCGTGTGGTGATCGCCGGAAAGCCTTCCTGCAGGTCATAACGCAGCATCGCGCCGGGGAAACTGATGGTGTTCACGCCGGTACGGTTGGCCTGTTTGGTGCCGTTCTTGATGACGTGGGCGACCAGTTCGAGATATTGCTTCATGAGTTACCTGTGTCCTTGAACCCGCAGCCATCGCTGCGGGATTCGAATTTATACGGCGGCCGCTGGAGATGCCGGGGCGCGGTGATACGCCAGCCAGATCAGCAACAGACCACCGACGATCATCGGCACGCACAGCACCTGGCCCATGGTCAGCCAGTTCCAGGCCAGATAGCCCAGTTGCGCGTCCGGTACGCGGACGAACTCGACGATGAAACGGAAGATGCCATAGAACAGCGCGAACATCCCTGAGACTGCCATGGTCGGCCGCGGTTTGCGTGAGAACAGCCAGAGGATCAGGAACAGCGCCACGCCTTCGAGGGCGAACTGGTACAGCTGCGAGGGGTGACGCGGCAGCTGCGCCGGGTCGCTGAACGGCGGGAAGATCATCGCCCACGGCACGTCGGTCGGCTTGCCCCACAGCTCGGCATTGATGAAGTTGCCGATACGCCCGGCACCCAGGCCAATCGGCACCATCGGCGCGACGAAATCCATCAGCTGGAAGAACGACTTGTTGTTCTTCCTGCCGAACCACAACGCCGCCAGCATCACGCCGATGAAACCACCGTGGAACGACATGCCGCCCTTCCACACTTCGAAAATCAGTGTCGGGTTGGCGAGGTAGGCATGCAGATCGTAGAACAGCACATAACCCAATCGCCCGCCGACGATCACCCCCATCGACATCCAGAACACCATGTCGGAGAGCTTCTCCTTGGTCCAGGTCGGGTCGAAGCGGTTCAAGCGGCGGGACGCCAGCAGCCAGGCGCCGCCGATGCCGATCAGGTACATCAGACCGTACCAGTGGATTTTCAGCGGACCGATGGCCAGGGCCACCGGGTCAATCTGCGGGTAAGGCAGCATTGCGACTCCTCGTTAGAGTTCAAATCTTAAAAATTCCCGGGCGACGCTGCCACCTCGGGATTAAGCCAGGATTGCGCCGCCCGTCAGAGCAGATGCTTCAGACTAGAAAGTTCAGGCCAACGCAGAACAGCAAAGCGGCAAACAGTCTTTTCAGCAACTTCGGCGACAACCTGTGGGCCAGTCGCGCACCCAATCGGGCGAACACCATGCTGGTCAGGGCAATGCCCAGCAATGCCGGCAAATAAATGAAACCCAGACTATGGGCCGGGAGCAACGGATCGTGCCAGCCCAGAATCATGAAGCTTAATGCACTGGCCAGGGCAATCGGCAGACCGCAGGCCGATGAAGTGGCCACGGCTTGCTGCATCGGCACACTGCGCCAGGTCAGGAATGGCACGGTCAACGAACCGCCGCCAATGCCGAAAATCGCCGAGGCCCAGCCAATCACGCTGCCGGCCAGGGTCAGACCGAGTTTTCCCGGCACGGTTCGGCTGGCCTTGGGCTTGACGTCCAGCGCCAGCTGAGCGGCGATCACCAGGGCGAATACACCAATGAGCTTCTGCAGGTTGGGGCCGGAAATCGCTTGCGCTGTCAGGGCGCCGAACCCGGCACCGATCAGAATGCCGACGGTCATCCACATGAAGATCGGCCAAAGCACCGCGCGACGGCGGTGATGCTCACGTACCGCGTTGACCGAGGTAAAGATGATCGTCGCCAGGGAAGTACCCACTGCCAGGTGCGTGAGGATCGACGGATCGAACCCTTGGGCCTTGAAGCTGAACACCAGCACCGGGACGATGATGATCCCGCCGCCCACGCCAAACAGCCCGGCGAGTACACCTGCACAGGCGCCGAGCGCCAGATAGAGCAGAAATTCCATGGTCGTCCCGCCCGTATCCCCAAAACCGGAGCGGCATGGTAACGGATGCATGGCACCGAGCTCCACTGTGCAAGGCGATGGATCGATGAGCGATGTCTGCGTAGAGTGGGCAAAAACACACACGGACTCCCTTATGTGCCTGATTGTTTTTGCCTGGCGTCCGGGCCATGCCCAGCCGCTGGTCGTGGCGGCCAATCGCGATGAGTTCTACGCCCGCCCCAGCCTGCCTCTGGCGCCATGGCCTGAAGCGCCGCACGTACATGCGGGGCGCGACCTCGAGGCCGGTGGCACCTGGCTCGGTGTCGGTGCCAACGGGCGTTTTGCGGCGCTGACCAACATCCGCGATCCCCATCGACCGCCAGGGCGCAAGTCTCGTGGGGAGCTGGTCGCGCGATTTCTCACTGGGGAAATACCAGTTGACGACTATTTAGCCGAGGTTGTCGACCATTCGCCGGAATACGGTGGTTTTAACCTGCTGATCGGCAACCCCCATGAGCTCTGGCACTTCAACGCCCGGGAGTCGAACGCGGTGAATCTGGCGCCCGGGGTCTACGGCTTATCCAATGCCGGGCTGGATACGCCCTGGCCGAAGTTGCTCAAGGCCAAGGCCGCATTGCGCGAAGTGCTGGATGATCCGCAGCCTCAGGCGCTGTTGGCGTTATTGAGCGATGCGCAGACCGCGCCGTTTGCCGAGCTGCCGGATACCGGAGTGGGCCTGGCTACCGAGACCTTGCTGTCGAGCGTGTTCATTGCCAGCCAGAGTTATGGAACGCGGGCGAGTACGGCGTTGATTGTGCAGGCGGATGGGGCGCGGCATATGGTCGAGCGCAGTTTCGGACCGTATGGCGGGCATCTGGGGGAAGTGGAGATCAGGCTTTAGTTTTGTGTGGCCGGCACTGACGCCTTCGCGAGCAGGCTCGCTCCCACAGGTGGTGGGAGCCTGCACAATCCACTGTGGGAGCGAGCCTGCTCGCGAAGTGCGCGCCGCAAATTTAGAGGGGCTTGACCGAAGCCGGGTTGATCATCCGCGCCAGCCCGAGGTTCTTCAGCGCCAGCTGCAACGAGCTGTGAATCACTTGCGGGTTGTCGATGGTCATCAGTTGCGCCAGCAATTCCTTGGCCTTGCTCAGGTTGATCTGACGCAGCATCCACTTCACTTTCGGCAAGTTGGTGGCGTTCATCGACAGGCTGTCGAAACCCATTGCCATCAACAGCACGGCCGCCGCCGGGTCACCGGCCATTTCACCGCAGATGCTCACCGGCTTGCCTTCGGCATGGGCGTCGCGCACTACGGTTTGCAAGGCTTGCAGCACCGCCGGGTGCAGGTAGTCGTAAAGATCGGCCACCCGCGGGTTGTTGCGGTCCACGGCCAACAGGTACTGGGTCAGGTCGTTGGAACCGACCGAAAGGAAGTCCACTTGTCGCGCCAGTTCCTTGGTCTGATACACCGCCGCCGGAATCTCGATCATCACGCCAACCGGCGGCATCGGTACGTCGCAGCCTTCGTCGCGCACTTCGCCCCAGGCCCGGTGGATCAGGTGCAGGGCTTCTTCCAGCTCATGGGTGCCGGAGATCATCGGCAGCAGAATACGCAGGTTGTTCAGGCCTTCACTGGCCTTGAGCATGGCCCGGGTCTGCACCAGGAAAATTTCCGGGTGGTCGAGGGTGACGCGAATACCGCGCCAGCCGAGGAACGGGTTGTCTTCCTTGATCGGGAAGTACGACAGCGACTTGTCACCGCCGATATCCAGGGTGCGCATGGTCACCGGTTGCGGGTGGAACGCGGCGAGTTGCTCGCGGTAGATCGCCAGTTGCTCCTTTTCGCTCGGGAAGCGCTGGTTGATCATGAACGGCACTTCGGTGCGGTACAGCCCGACACCCTCGGCACCACGCTTCTGCGCTCGCGCCACGTCGGCCAGCAAGCCGGTGTTGACCCACAGCGGCATGCGGTAGCCATCGACCGTGATACACGGCAGGTCGCGCAACGCATCCAGCCCCAGGGCCAGTTGCTTCTCTTCCTCGACCACTTCGGCGAACTGCTTGCGCAGCACGTCGCTGGGGTTTGTATAGACCTCGCCACGGTGCCCATCGACGATCATGTCGATGCCATCGACTTTGGAATACGGCAGATCGACCAGGCCCATGACCGTCGGAATACCCATGGCGCGTGCCAGGATCGCCACGTGGGAGTTGCCGGAACCGAGTACCGAAACCAGGCCCACCAGCTTGCTTTCCGGAACCTCGCCGAGCATTGCCGGCGTCAGTTCCTCGCTGACCAGAATGGTGTTGTCGGGGTAGACCAGGGTCTGCTGGCGCTCTTCCTGCAAATAAGCCAGCAGGCGCCGACCAAGATCCTTGACGTCCGAGGCACGCTCGCGCAGGTAGGCGTCGTCCATCAATTCGAAACGGTTGACGTGATCGGTGACCACCTGGCGCAACGCGCCCTGGGCCCACTGGCCGGTCTTGATCACGGTGGTGACTTCGCTGCCCAACGCGGCATCGTCGAGCATCATCAGGTAGACGTCGAACAAGGCCCGCTCTTCCGGGCGCAACTGCGTGGCAAGCTTGGCGGACAGCGCGCGCATGTCGGCGCGCACGCCTTCGATAGCGGTCTTGAACAGCCCCAGTTCGGCTTCGATGTCGGTGATGCTCTTGTCGGGCACCACGTCCAGATCGGCCGGGGGCAGCATGACCACCGCCGTACCGACCGCCGCACCCGGCGAACCCGGCACGCCGATGAACTTGGCTTCCTGTATGCCTTTGCCCTGACGACCGAGGCCACGGATCGAACCGGTGGCTTCGGCGTGGGCGATAACGCCGGCGAGCTGTGCGCTCATGGTCACGAGGAAGGCTTCTTCACCTTCATCGAACTGGCGACGTTCTTTTTGCTGAATGACCAACACGCCGACGACGCGGCGGTGGTGAATGATCGGCGCACCGAGGAACGAGGCGTAGCGCTCCTCGCCGGTCTCGGCAAAGTAGCGGTAGCGCGGGTGATCCGCGGCGTTTTCGAGGTTCAGGGGTTCTTCACGCGTGCCGACCAGGCCGACCAGACCTTCATTGGGGGCCATGCTGACCTTGCCGATCGAGCGCTTGTTCAAGCCCTCGGTGGCCATCAGCACGAAACGGTTGGTCTCGGGGTCAAGCAGGTAGACCGAGCAGACCTGGCTGCCCATGGCCTCTTTGACGCGCAACACAATAATCCCCAACGCCGCCTTGAGATCCTTGGCGGAGTTAACTTCCTGGACGATCTTGCGCAGCGTATTGAGCATGGCTCGGGGTCGAACTCCGTCGTCAGTCGCGCGCTAAAAGGCGCGGGGCAAGCTCTTTGAGAGCGCGTCGATACACCTCGCGCTTGAATGTCACCACCTGGCCCAACGGATACCAATAGCTGACCCAGCGCCAGCCATCGAACTCCGGTTTACCGGTCAAATCCATCCGCACCCGCTGCTCGTTGGAGATCAGGCGCAGGAGAAACCATTTCTGTTTCTGGCCGATGCACAGCGGTTGGCTGTGGGTACGTACCAGACGTTGCGGCAAACGATAGCGCAACCAGCCCCGGGTGCAGGCGAGAATTTCAACATCTTCGCGCTCCAGGCCCACTTCTTCGTTCAGCTCGCGGTACAAGGCGTCTTCCGGCGTCTCTTCGGGGTTGATTCCCCCCTGCGGAAACTGCCAGGCATCTTGATTGATTCGGCGAGCCCATAGCACCTGGCCGGCGTCATTCGTCAGAATGATCCCGACATTGGGGCGAAAACCATCGGGGTCGATCACGGCAACAACCTCGCAAACGCATGTCGCCGCATTGTTCCACAAAGGTCGTGAAGGCGGCAACGAAGGTTCCTACCTTATGTGCACTCTTGTGAAAAGACCGTATTCTTGTCGCCTTTTTACTGACTTTTCAGCGGGTAACTGCAATGCGCCTGGCTTTATTCGATTTGGACAACACCCTTCTGGGCGGTGACAGCGATCACGCCTGGGGCGATTACCTGTGCGAGCGCGGTTTTCTCGACGCCGTTGCCTACAAGACTCGCAACGACGAGTTCTATCAGGATTACCTGGCCGGCAAGCTGGATAACGACGCGTACCTGAACTTCTGCCTTGAAGTCCTCGGCCGCACCGAAATGGCCACGCTGGATCAGTGGCACCGCGATTACATGCGCGACTGCATCGAGCCGATCGTGCTGCCCAAGGGCCTTGAACTGCTGAAGAAGCACCGCGATGCCGGCGACAAACTGGTGATCATCACGGCGACCAACCGCTTCGTCACAGGTCCCATTGCCGAGCGTCTGGGCGTCGACACCCTGATCGCCACCGAGTGCGAAATGGTCGACGGCCGCTACACCGGACGCAGCACCGATGTGCCGTGTTTCCGTGAAGGCAAGGTGACAAGGCTGAATCGTTGGCTGGAGGAAACCGGGTTTACGCTGGAAGACAGCTACTTCTATAGCGACTCGATGAATGATTTTCCGTTGCTGGAGCAGGTGACCCATCCGGTGGCGGTTGATCCGGATCCGAACCTGCGGGCCGAGGCCGAGAAACGTGGCTGGCCGGTGATCAGCCTGCGCGGCTGATATCGCCTTACTGTAGGAGCGAGCTTGCTCGCGATGGACGTTAACGATAACGCGGGGCACCTGATGCCCCGCAGCGATCTTGAGTTTTTCGCGAGCAAGCTCGCTCCTACACAGGCTTCGCGCCCATCAACCCCGCAATGGCGACAATGCAGACAAAGCTGAGCAACGCCAGGGCAAAGGTGAATTTACCCACCCCCCCCGGCGCCTTGCGCAGCTTGTTCAGGCGCACCAGCAACCAGAACCACGCCAGTGCCGCCACCGTGTAAAGCACGCTGGAGGCCAGTAACCAGGTCTGCCCCAGCGGCCAGCCCACCAGATGCACCATCCACCAGCCGGTAAACGGCATGCTCAGCAGCGCCAGGCCCATCAACAGCCAGACAAATACACGTGGCCGTTGCAGGGTGCGGCTTCCCGCCGTCGCATCACCCTTGCGCCGCGCAAGCAAGACCCAGACTCCCAGGCCCAGCGCACAAGCCAGCAGTACAACAGTCGCCACCATGTGTGCCGTTTTCAGGGCAGTTAACGTTTCCATTGTCCGATTTCCTTATGACCTGCCCATCAGCGTAGCCCTTCAGCCAAGAAACAGCTGATAGGCCGGGTTGTCGCTTTCGTCCCAGTACGGGTAGCCGATTTCTTCCAGCGCCGCCGGCACCAGGTGGCGCTCGTCGTGGGGCACTTGCAGGCCCGCGACGACCCGACCATCCGCCGCGCCATGGTTGCGGTAGTGGAACATCGAGATGTTCCAGCGCCCGCCGAGCTTGTTGAGGAAGTTGAACAGCGCGCCCGGACGTTCCGGGAATTCGAAACGCAGGATCACTTCATCGACCACATGCGCCGCCCGTCCGCCCACCATGTGGCGGATGTGCAGCTTTGCCAGTTCGTTGTCGGTCAGATCCAGTACCGGGAAACCTTGCTCGCTCAGGCTGGCGATCAGTGCGCTGCGCGGGTCGTTTTCCGGGTGGGTCTGTACGCCGACAAAGATGTGCGCTTCGCTGCCGGTGTTGTAGCGGTAGTTGAATTCGGTGATCTGGCGCTTGCCGATCGCCTCGCAGAACGCCTTGAAGCTGCCCGGTTTCTCGGGAATGGTCACGGCGATGATGGCTTCGCGGCCCTCGCCCAGCTCCGCACGCTCGGCGACATGGCGCAGGCGATCGAAGTTGACGTTGGCACCGGAGTCGATGGCCACGAAGGTCTGGCCGCTGACACCATGCTGCTCGACATACTTCTTGATCCCGGCCACGCCCAAGGCGCCGGCAGGCTCGGTGATCGAACGGGTATCGTCGTAGATATCCTTGATGGCGGCACAGATTTCGTCAGTGCTGACGGTGATAACCTCATCGACATGATCTTTACAGATGTCAAAGGTGTGCTGACCGATCTGGGCCACTGCAACACCGTCGGCAAAGATGCCCACAGTCGGCAACACCACACGCTCGCCCGCCGCCATGGCAGCTTGCAGGCAATTGGAGTCATCCGGCTCGACGCCGATGATCTTGATGTCCGGACGCAGGTACTTCACGTACGCGGCGATGCCGGCGATCAGGCCGCCGCCGCCCACCGGGACGAAAATCGCATCCAATGGTTGCGGGTGCTGGCGCAGAATTTCCATCGCCACGGTGCCCTGCCCGGCAATGGTGTGGGGATCGTCGTAGGGGTGAATGTAGACGTAGCCTTTTTCATCGACCAGTTTCAGCGAGTAAGCCAGGGCTTCCGGGAAAGAATCACCGTGCAGCACCACTTTGCCGCCGCGCGAACGCACGCCTTCGACCTTGATCTCCGGGGTGGTCTTGGGCATGACGATGGTCGCTTTCACACCCAGCACCTTCGCCGCCAGGGCCAGGCCCTGCGCATGGTTGCCCGCCGACGCGGTGACCACGCCGCGGGCGCGCTCTTCGTCGCTCAACTGGGTCAGCTTGTTGTAGGCGCCGCGAATCTTGAACGAGAACACCGGCTGCAAGTCTTCGCGCTTGAGCCAAATGCTGTTGCCCAGCCGCTCGGAGAGCTGGCGGGCAGTCTGCAAAGGGGTTTCCACGGCAACGTCATAAACGCGCGAGGTGAGGATCTTTTTGACGTACTGTTCAAGCATCGGAAAGCATCACTGAGCGGGTTGGGCAGGACCACGGAGTCTAACCCGGCTTTTGTCCGCAGAACCACCTGTTGTAGGAGCGAGCTTGCTCGCGAGAAATCCAAAGGCGCTGCGGGGTGCCTGGTTTTACGCGTTATCGTTCACGTCCATCGCGAGCGAGCTCGCTCCTACAGGGAACCGTCACGAACCGCCAATCGGGCAATGACCTTCCCCGCCCCGAAGCCTATAATGCCGGCCTTTCGTTCTCTCTTCGGCACTTCGGAGCCCGCATGAACCAGGATCAACTCAAACAGGCAGTGGCTCAGGCCGCCGTCGACTTCATCCTTCCGAAACTCGACGACAAGAGCATCCTCGGGGTCGGCACCGGCTCCACCGCCAACTGCTTCATCGATGCCCTGGCCCGACACAAGGGTGCATTCGATGGCGCCGTCGCCAGTTCCGAAGCCACCGCCGCGCGCCTCAAGGGCCACGGGATTCCGGTGTACGAACTGAACACCGTCAGCGACCTGGAGTTCTATGTCGACGGTGCCGATGAAAGCGACGAGCACCTGAACCTGATCAAGGGCGGCGGCGCTGCCCTGACCCGCGAGAAGATTGTCGCGGCCGTGGCCAAGACGTTCATCTGCATCGCCGATGCCAGCAAACTGGTGCCGGTGCTCGGCAACTTCCCGCTGCCGGTGGAAGTGATCCCGATGGCCCGCAGCCATGTGGCCCGTGAGCTGGTAAAGCTCGGTGGCGACCCGGTCTACCGTGAAGGCGTGATCACCGACAACGGCAACATCATCCTCGATGTGTTCAACATGCAGATCACCAACCCGGTGGAGCTGGAGACGCAGATCAACGCGATCGTCGGCGTGGTCACCAATGGTTTGTTCGCGGCGCGCCCGGCGGATCTGTTGCTGCTGGGTACAAGCGAAGGCGTGAAGACCCTGCGCGCCGAGTAAATCAGGCGCGCCGATAAACCTGTGGGAGCGAGCCTGCTCGCGAAGGGGCCGGGTCAGTCGGTAAAGATGTCGACTGACAGACCATCTTCGCGAGCAGGCTCGCTCCCACAGTGGTTTTGTAGTGCGATTCAGTTCTGGTTTGGTTTCTTGAACACGTAAAACAAATTCGGCTCACTGACCAGGTACAGCGTACCGTCATCTCCCATGGCGATCCCCTCTCCTTGCGGCACGTTTTTCTGCAGGCCCTGGCTCCCCTTGCTCAATGACATTGTGCTCAGTGGACGCCCATCCACATCCAGTTCCAGAATCAACCGAGACTCATCCGACAGCGCCAGCAAATGCCCGCTGCGCTCGTCGTACTGCAGGCTCGACAGGTCCCGTACAAACATCCCGGCATCACGCTTGGGGTCGTTGATCACGTGCACCGAGTAGGAATCTTCAGGATTGAAGCGCGGAAAGCCGTGCACCTCGTAGATCAGCATCGGATCGCGCTCCTTGGCCACGAACAGGCGCTTGCCCACTGAGTCGTATGCCAGGCCCTCGAAGCCCTTGTTGTTGCTCATGTGTACGCCGATGGTCACTTGTTCGGCGTCTGCCGCATCGACGAAGGTCGTGTCCTGCTCCAGATGAATCTTGATCAGACGCTGCTGGCTTTCGTCAGCGACCACGTAGGTGTCGGCGCTGATGAACTCCACCGCCTCGGGATCGCCGAAACCGACCAGTGCCACACGGCGCAAAATCCTGCCGTCGAGGGACAACTCGATCAACTCGCTTCGCTTATTGGTAACGGTGAACAGGCTTTTGCGCACCGGGTCGTAGGTCAATGCTGAAATGTTTTCAACCTGGCTATCGATCACCTGCGCTTCGGTCACGACCTGATATTGGTCAAGGCCCATGGACCGGGAACTCACCGGCTGCCATAGCGTATGCAGATTGAACCAGGCGCGCTCGAACAGGCGCTGGTACTGACCGAGCGCAATCAACGCGATCAGCGAGACTACCGACAGGATCAGAATCAGGGATTTGAGGCGGGCAAATCGATGCATTCGGGCGGGCTCAGGGTCAAGACAGGCGGATGAAATATCACGCCTGTCTGAACTGAAGCTTAATGGCCACCGGCCCGATCCTACAACCGAGCACGGGCAATCCTGCAAATGGTTAACGTCAATGCTGTTTTTCGAAGCGATAAAACAGGTTCGGCTCGCTCACCATGTACAGCGTACCCGCCTCATCCATGGCCACGCCTTCGGCACGCGGAATGGTATTTTTCAGGCCGTTGAAGCCGCCTAACAGAGTAATGAAACTGACCTGCTCACCCTTCTTGTCCAGCTCCAGCAACAGGTGCGAGTCGGCCGACAACACCAGCATGTGGCCGGTCCGCGGGTCGATGGCCAGTGCCGACAGGTTGCGCATATCCAGCGCATGGCTGGCCAGTTTCAGCTTGTCGCCGGTAAGGACCTTGCCGTCACCTTTCCAGGCAAACAATGCCGGCGGACGCTCTTCGCCCAGCACCAGTTGCTGATTAATCGAATCCCAGGTGACACCTTCGAAGGCCTTGTTCTGGTCTTTGGAGGGCCCCAGGTCGTATTTCGGGAAATCGGCGATGTTTAGTTCTCGGGTGCCGGCATCGACCTTGACGATGGTGATCAGGTGATCGCGCTCATCGACAATCGCCAACAGGCCGTTACCCAGTACGGCAACGCCTTCAGGATTGCTCCAACCCACCAGCGGCATTTTGCGCAGCACATCGCCCTGCAACGTCAGCTCGACCAGGAACGGGTTCTTGCCCATGACCGAAAACAGGGTTTTGGTCTGGGGGTCATAGGCCAGGTCCGATGCTTCGTCCTTTTCCATTCCCGGCAACGGCTTGGCGTCGATCACTGCCCGATAGTCCGGGAGCCAGATACTGGCCTGACGCTCGGCCGGGCTCTTGAATTGCTCTTTCACCCAGAGCACGCCCCGCGCATCCCAGTGCATGGCAAATGCAACGCCGTAGGCGACAACAGCCACCAGCAGTAGCCAGATTTGCCAGCGCAGGGCAAAGCGTGAGCGGCGGGCAGGTTTAAGCGTGGAAAGCGGAGGAGTGGCCATCGGAGAATGCATTCCAGAAATTCAGGCTAGGGGTAATAGCTGCAGGAGCTGGCTTGCCAGCCCCTGCAGGGGGCAGGGGTAAATCAGCGAACGCTGCTGGTAAACCGGCTGGCGCCCGGCAACTCCAGAACGATCTCATCACCGACATTCAGCGGACCAACGCCCACTGGCGTGCCGGTGAGGATCACGTCCCCGGCCTGCAGCGAGAAACAGCCGGCCATGTGCTGGATCATCGGCACGATCGGGTTGAGCATGGCGCTGCTGTTGCCGTCCTGGCGCACTTCACCGTTGATGGTCAGACGGATGCCGATGTCGGTCAGGTCGGCAAAGGTGCTGCCGGACACGAACGGCGCAATCACTGCCGCACCGTCAAAAGACTTGGCGATTTCCCAAGGCAAACCCTTGGATTTCAGCTCGGCCTGCTTGTCGCGCAGGGTCAGGTCCAGTGCTGGCGCGAAACCGGAGATGGCGTCGAGCACTTCTTCACGGCTCGGCTTGGTCGACAACGGCTTGCCGATCAAGACCGCGATTTCCGCTTCGTAATGCACCGAACCGCGCTCGGTCGGAATGCTGAAACCGCCTTCCAGCGGCACTACGCAACTGCCCGGCTTGATGAACAGCAATGGCTCGGTCGGCACCGGGTTGTCCAGTTCCTTGGCGTGTTCGGCGTAGTTTCGGCCGATGCACACCACCTTCCCCAGAGGGAAGTGAATACGCGTACCGTCGACATACTGGTGCTGATAGCTCATGGACCGACTCCTGGTTCGTAGCTCTTGAATTCGAAAATCAAACAGCGAAGATCTTGCCCGGGTTCATGATGCCGTTCGGGTCGAACACCGCCTTGACGGCTTTCATGTACTCGATCTCAACCGGCGAGCGGCTGTAGGTCAAGTAATCACGCTTGGTCATGCCCACGCCGTGCTCGGCGGAGATCGAACCGTTGTACTTCTCGACGGTTTCGAACACCCACTTGTTGACGGTGGCGCACTTGGCGAAGAACTCATCCTTGCTCAGGTTATCCGGCTTGAGGATGTTCAAGTGCAGGTTGCCGTCGCCGATGTGGCCGAACCAGACAATTTCGAAGTCCGGGTAGTGTTCGCCGACGATCGCGTCGATTTCCTTCAGGAACGCTGGAACTTTCGACACGGTGACCGAGATGTCGTTCTTGTACGGCGTCCAGTGGGAAATGGTTTCCGAGATGTATTCGCGCAGCTTCCACAGGTTCTGCAACTGGGTTTCGCTCTGGCTCATCACGCCGTCCAGCACCCAGCCCTGCTCGACGCAGTGCTCGAAGGTTTCCAGGGCGTGGTTGGCCACTTCTTCGGTGGTCGCTTCGAATTCCAGCAGCGCATAGAACGGGCAGTCGGATTCGAACGGCGCTGGCACATCGCCACGAGCCATGACTTTGGCCAGGGCCTTGTCGGAGAAGAATTCGAAGGCGGTCAGGTCTAGCTTGCTCTGGAAGGCGTGCAGCACCGGCATGATCGAGTCGAAATCGGCGGTGCCGAGGACCATCGCGGTGAGGTTTTTCGGCGCGCGGTCCAGGCGCATGGTCGCTTCGACCACGAACCCGAGGGTGCCTTCGGCGCCGATGAACAGCTGACGCATGTCATAGCCGGTGGCGTTCTTGATCAGGTCGCGGTTCAGTTCCAGCACATCGCCCTTGCCGGTGACGACTTTCATGCCGGCGACCCAGTTACGGGTCATGCCGTAGCGAATGACCTTGATTCCGCCGGCATTGGTGCCGATATTGCCGCCAATCTGGCTGGAACCTGCCGAAGCGAAGTCCACCGGGTAGTACAGGCCTTTTTCTTCAGCCGCGTTCTGCAACTGCTCGGTGACCACGCCCGGCTGACACACGGCGGTGCGGTCAGTGAGGTTCACGTCGAGGATCTGGTTCATGTAGTCGAACGACACGACCACTTCGCCGTTGGCCGCCACGGCAGCCGCGGAAAGGCCGGTACGACCGCCGGACGGCACCAGCGCCACCTTGTGTTTATTGGCCCACAGGACAATGGCCTGGACCTGCTCGGTGGTTTTGGGGAACACGATGGCGGTCGGGGCCGGGGCGAAATGCTTGGTCCAATCCTTTCCGTAAGCATTCAGGGAGTCGGCATCGGTCAGCACCTTGCCAGGCTCAACCAGGGTCTTCAGCTCATCAATCAGGGCAGGATTGGTCATCGACAGAACTCTCGAACAATTCATGGTCATCCTGAGAACGCTTCACGTCGCAGGAATGAGTGTTTAGCGGGGCGCATATGCTAGCATACCGACCCCGCAGGATAGTGCCCAACGGCTGTTCTGCGGCGACGGCTTTCCTGCCGTCCGGGTCAGCTCCGGGCTGCGCCCCTCCCTGCCATTTTTCTCCGGGATACAGGTTTACGCAGATGAGCAAGACTTCTCTCGATAAGAGCAAGATCAAGTTCCTTCTTCTCGAAGGCGTCCACCAATCGGCTGTCGACGTCCTCAAGGCGGCGGGCTACACCAGCATCGAGTACCTCACTGGTTCTCTGCCGGAAGCCCAGCTCAAGGAAAAGATCGCCGATGCTCACTTCATCGGCATTCGCTCGCGCACTCAACTGACCGAAGAGATCTTCGATCACGCGAAGAAGCTGGTGGCTGTAGGGTGTTTCTGCATCGGCACCAACCAGGTCGATCTGGACGCTGCCCGCGAGCGCGGTATCGCCGTGTTCAACGCACCGTACTCCAACACCCGCTCCGTAGCCGAGCTGGTACTGGCCGAAGCGATCCTGCTGTTGCGCGGCATCCCCGAGAAGAACGCTTCCTGCCACCGTGGCGGCTGGATCAAGAGCGCGGCCAACTCCTTCGAAATCCGTGGCAAGAAGCTGGGTATCGTCGGTTACGGCTCGATCGGTACTCAACTGTCGGTCCTGGCTGAAGGCCTGGGCATGCAGGTGTACTTCTACGACACCATCACCAAGCTGCCATTGGGTAACGCCACTCAGGTAGGTAACCTGCACGAGCTGCTGGCGATGTCCGACATCGTTTCGCTGCACGTACCAGAAACCGCCGCCACCCAGTGGATGATGGGCGAGAAGGAAATCCGCGCTATCAAGAAAGGCGGCATCCTGATCAACGCCGCCCGTGGCACCGTGGTCGAACTGGACCATCTGGCTGCTGCCATCAAGGACAAACACCTGATCGGCGCGGCCATCGACGTATTCCCGGTGGAGCCACGCTCCAACGACGAAGAGTTCGAAAGCCCGCTGCGTGGCCTGGACAACGTGATCCTGACCCCGCACATCGGTGGCTCTACCGCTGAAGCCCAGGCCAACATCGGTCTGGAAGTGGCGGAAAAACTGGTCAAGTACAGCGACAACGGTACTTCGGTATCGTCCGTGAACTTCCCGGAAGTGGCCCTGCCGGCTCACCCTGGCAAGCACCGCCTGCTGCACATCCACGAAAACATCCCGGGTGTGATGAGCGAGATCAACAAGGTCTTCGCCGAAAACGGCATCAACATCTCTGGTCAGTTCCTGCAGACCAACGAGAAAGTCGGCTACGTGGTGATCGACGTCGACGCCGATTACTCGGACCTGGCGCAAGAGAAGCTGCAACACGTCAACGGCACCATCCGTAGCCGTGTGTTGTTCTGATCGCGACTTGAGCGACAAAAAAGGGAGCCTTCGGGCTCCCTTTTTCATTCACGCAACAACGTTATTTGACGTTGACGGTGATCTTCTCGGAAATGATCGGCGGATCGAACGGCATGTGGTTGCTATCGCCCAGTTCAAGCTGCAGGGTGTGCTTGCCCGGCGTGAGCGTTATTTCAGCCTGGGTCTGCGCACCGCCGAAATGCAGGTGGTTGTCATCCTTGGGGATCGGCACTCCGGCGGCTGGCAGCTCATTGACATCGACCAGCACGTGGTGATGACCGGTGTTCTTGGTGGGATCACCCGCCGGTGCCAGGGCAATATTCTCGACCGCGAACTTGACGACGAACGTCTGTGGAACGGTCGCGCCGTCCTTGGGAGAAACGATGGACACTTCGGCACCTTTCGGCGCCGGCGTTGCAGCACTGGCCAGTACCGAAACACCCATCAACAGGCCAGCCAAAGCAGCACGTGACATAAAGGTTTTCATTCTCTTCTCCAGTTTTTCCGTAAAATCCGCATGACCGTGACAACTTCATGACCATTCGTTGTCGAAGGCACTCGACAACCATAGCAAAGCGAGCCTGAATCAGTGGGTCGCGATAATAAATTCAAAGGAGTGACCATGCGCTTTCTGCCTGGCCTGATCTGCCTGCTACCCCTTTTGAGCCCTTTGGCTCACGCCGAACTGATTGATGACATCAACGACCGAGGCGAATTGCGCATTGCCGTTGAAGCCAACACTCCCCCATTCAACTTCAAGGATGACGACAAGCTCACCGGTTTCGAAGTTGAACTGGGCCAACTGCTGGCAAGTGAACTCGATGTCCGGGCCGACTTTGTCGTCACCGACGGCAGCGATCTGCTGACCGGTGTCGAAAGCGGCAAATACGACATCGCTATCAACCACATAGCAGTGACTCCGGATCTCAAGGATCGTTTCGACTTCAGCGAACCTTACATTCAGACCCATGCGCAATTGATCGCGCAGAAAGAAGAGCCGCGCTCCATTCTGCTGGTGCAGTCGCTGACAGAAGAGAAGCCCAGGACCAACCCGGCCGTGAGCCTGGCGATTCCGTTTCAGAAGGGCAATCCGGCGTTCCATGCCAGCCTGGAAAACGCATTACAGCGGATCAAGGATGATGGGCGCCTGCAAGCGCTGGAGCAGAAGTGGTTGGGGGCGGATGCGGGTGTGGTGCCGAAACCTTGAAGTGTTGCAGGCCTGGAGTGAAAGCTGATCCTGTAGGAGCGAGCCTGCTCGCGATGAGGCCGGTCCAGTCAACATTGATGTTGAATGTCAGGCAGCCATCGCGAGCAGGCTCGCTCCTACAGTGTCTTGCGTCGCTCGTTAATCGAGCATTGCCAATGCCTGCGCCGCTTGCGGCAACTCCAGCTCACTGAACACCTGCACCCCATGGCGCTTGAGCAGCGCCGCCGTCACCCCCTCGCCACTGACCTTCACGCCGCTGAACGTCCCGTCATAGGTCAGCAGATTGCCGCAGGACGGACTGCCGGCCTTGAGCACGGCAATGCGGATGCCATGCTTTTGCACCAGCTCCAGCGCCTGATACGCCCCCGACAAAAACGCCGCACTGACGTCCTCGCCTTCGGTAGAGATCACCAACGCCTGGCCATCGAGGACTTGCGCGCCCTGCCCGCCTGGAATTTCCGCTGCCGGCCGTGGCGTTGGCAAGCCACCGGCGACCTCCGGGCACAATGGCACGACCCGATCGTCATCAAGCCACTGCTGAAGCTGATCGAACGGCCCGCTGGCCCCGCCGTCATAACGTACGCGGTGGCCCAACAGGCAGCGGCTGACGAGAATTTTCTGCATGATCAGAACGGCTCGTTGCCGCGCCGCCGGAACCAGCCGGTCAGCGACAGTCGATCCCGGGTCGCGGGCAGGACTTCATGGGGAACTTCTCCGGAGAGAAACACCACCAGGCAGCCGCCGATAGGTTGCACGTCGTAGGCCCGATCATTGTCGAGGTACATGCGCAACTGGCCGCCGTGTTCGGGGAGCCAGCCGTCATTGAGGTAAACCACTGCCGAAACCATGCGCCGGTCGTCATCGCGAAAGCGGTCGACATGCTTCAGGTAGAACGCTCCGGGCGGGTACAGCGCAAAATGGCTTTCGAAATCCTCCAGGCCAAGAAACAGGCCGCGATTGATCGCCTCGCGCAGGCTGTCCATCAAACTCAGATAGCTGTCGCACGCCTCTGCCTGGCCGGGGTCGATCCACTGGATATGGTCGCCACGAATCCCTTCGCGGATCTCCGATGAAAGCCCGCGGCCCACCGCCGCCGGAGCCAGTTCACCCTCGGCCGCACGTTTACGGCACTCGGCCGCCAGTGCCTGGGTCAGGTCCTGAGGCAGGAAAATATTCTGCTGCGACCAGCCGTTCTCGGCCAGGTCGTCGACGATTCGTAACAGCAGCGGGTGATCAGAGGATATTTGCATGCCGCGCATAGTATTCCTGTGCCCGGAAATCCGACAGAGCCGCGCAGCGGGTTGATACGAATTCTCGACAAGTACGGATGCCGCACGGAGAATAGTCGCCTGCTGACAGGAGTCCCTATGCGCCGTTTGCTTTTATCAATGCTGATGTTCTGTGCTTTGCCCGCCTGGGCAGACGGCCACGACCAGTTGTACAAGGTCGCCGGCTGGCCGGAACAACGCGCGCATTTCAACGACGCCCTCTCCGCCGCTCAGCAACGCTACCAGGGTAGCCTGCCGCCGGCGGTGTTTGAGGCACTGGTCAGCAACAGCAATCAGCGATTTTCTGCCCAGGCCGTGGACCAGCGTGCCGAAGCACAATTGCGCAAGAATCTCGCCGATCCCAAACCCGCGCTGACGTTTTTCCAATCGTCCCTGGGCAAGAAAATCGTCGCCGCCGAATTGCTGGCGACCCGCCGCGACCAACTGGCGAAAAACGCCAAGGGCCTACCCAAGATGCAGGCCAGCGACAGCCGCATGCTGATCATCGGCCATTTGGCACAAGCCCTGCCCGCTCGCGAGGCCGGCGCTGAAGTCAGCCTGGCGATTGCCGGGGTTGCCGCCGATAGCTTGAGTTCGATGATCCCGGGGTTGCTCGGTGCCGGTCAGGCCCAGGGCATGCTCAACGGCCAGCGCCAGCGCCTGATGGACCAGATAGGCAGCGACCTCAACAACACACTGCTGTACGTCTATCGCGACCTGTCGGACGACGAGCTGGAAGAGTTCGCGACCTTTGCCGAATCGGCAGAAGGCCAGGCTTATTACCAGGCGGCGCTGGCGGCGATTCGGGCGGGGTTGGCGGTGGGACAGAGCAATTCGAACCTGACCCAGTGATTTTGGGCGTCAGATAGGCCGCTTTCGCGAGCGGGCTCGCTCCCACAGGGGGCGGTGTACACAGAACTAATGTGGGAGCGAGCCTGCTCGCGAAGAGGCCAGAACAGTCGCTAAGAATTCCGGCCCTTGATCCGCCGGGTCAAAAACCCGAAATACTCCTGTCGCATCACCAGCGTTTCATTCGCCAGATGATGCCGTGCCTCGGGCAACATCAGCACCTGCGGTCGGTCAAACTTGCTCCGCAACACTTGCAGGTTGTGCTCCCAATCCACCGTCATGTCAGCCTGCCCCTGCACGATCAGCGGTCGACGGGGACTCATGGGGGCGGCTTCGATGCGCTTGATCCAGCGTGCCAACGCCCCCACCCAGGCTGTCGGCAAGCGCAGCGGCTGCAACGGATCGGCTTGCAGGAACGGCAAAAAGGCCGGGTCGTTGGAGTTCTCGCTGAAGCGTCGGGCGATGGCTTTGACGAACGGCTTGAGCACGTAGTAACTCAGCTGCGACCAACCCCACGCCCGCGGCCGCACCAGCGGCGAGAGCAGAATCACCTGACCCTGCGCCGGGCTGTTCGCCCCCGCATTCAATACATGATCGATCACGATCGCCCCGCCGGTACTCTGCCCGCACAGGTGCCACGGTTGCGGCAGGTCGAGCGATTGCGCCTCGCGGAACAGCCCTTGCAAAGCGTCCTGATACTCAGCGAAATCCTTGATGTTCGCCCGCTCGCCACTGGACAGGCCATGCCCCGGCAAATCGCAGGCAATCACCGCAAAGCCCTGGTCCAGTGCCCACTCGATCACATGCCGGTAGAGCCCGGTGTGATCGTAGAAACCGTGTATGACAAACAGCGTCGCCTTCGCCCGCTCGGGCCACCAGAACTGGCTGACCAGCTCATAACCATCGACCTCGAATCGCCCAAGACCGCTGCGCACCTGACGCGACGCATAATCCAGTCCGTAGAATTGCTGGTAAGCCTGCGCCTGTGCCGACAACGGCTGCCCGGCCGCCAGTGGCAGCAAGCTTGCACGTAGAAGATCGGGGTCGAAAGTAGCCGGCATGGACGATTCCAGAGCGTAAAACGGACTTTATAGGCCTGCGATATTCTTCTGTCGCGGCAAGCATGGCAAGCTAGCCGGCCTTCGAGGACCGAACCGATGCGCCCGCCCTTTCGCACCACCCTGTTTGCCAGCCTGCTCGCCGTGGTGTGTGCCGGCGTGTTGTGGGCGGCGTACGACTGGTTCCAGGGGCGTTACCTGCGGGCGTTCAGCGAGCACACGGCAATGTTTTCCGGTGATCCGCTACGCCTTCCCGAATCCCTCGCCGGTCCCGGCGCCATCCGCCTGGTGCATTTCTGGGACCCGGCCTGCCCGTGCAATGTCGGCAATCAACAACACCTGGCCGAACTGGTGGAGCGGTACGTACCCCATGGCGTGGAATTCTATGCCGTGCAAAAACCCGGTAGCCATGGCCAGTTGCCGAGCACCTTGAGCAGCCTCAAGAGCATCGACATCCTGCCCGGCTCCGAACAGATCCCCGCCAGCCCGGCCGTGGCGATCTGGGATCGCAGCGGCAAACTGGCGTACTTCGGCCCGTACAGCGAAGGCCTGACCTGCAATTCGAGCAACAGCTTTATCGAGCCGATCCTGCAAGCGCTGGATGAAGGCCGCGCAGTGAGTGCCACGCACACACTGGCCGTGGGTTGTTACTGCCCGTGGCCTGTCGAACCCGCGAAGTAGGGAAAGGCGCGCAATACGAATCCCTCCTACGGGCGATGCGCCAAATCGGCGTGCCGTGTTACACAGTGGCCCCTGGAATCACAATAAAAACAAGGAGTCGCCATGAAACGCAGCCTGACCGCTCTCGCCCTGTTGATCGTCGTGCTGGCCGCCGGTGCCGGCGGGTACCTCTACAGCAAGCAGCCGTCACGCCAGGGCATGGTGGAACTGCAACACCTGCAAGGCTCCGTCACCGTGCGCTACGACGAGCGCGGCGTCCCGCACATCCGCGCCGAAAACGACACCGACCTGTACCGCGCCCTCGGCTACGTGCATGCCCAGGACCGCTTGTTCCAGATGGAAGTCCTGCGTCGTCTGGCCCGTGGTGAACTGGCTGAAGTGCTTGGGCCAAAGCTGCTCGACACCGACAAACTGATGCGTAGCCTGCGCATTCGCGAACGCGCCGAAACCTACCTGGCGAATCTCGACAAGCAGTCGCCCAGCTTCATTGCCATGCAAGCCTATCTGGACGGCGTCAACCAGTATCAGGACAGCCACGCCAAACCCGTGGAGTTCGATGTGCTGGGTATTCCCAAGCGCCCATTCACTGCCCAGGACACCATCAGCATTGCCGGATACATGGCCTACAGCTTTGCCGCGGCCTTTCGTACCGAACCCCTGCTGACATTCGTGCGCGATCAACTGGGGCCCGACTACCTGAACATCTTCGATCTCGACTGGCAGCCAAAGGGCGCGCTCAACGAGACCGCTCCCGCCTTGGCCAGCGCCGACTGGAAAGACCTCAACGCCCTCGCCCGCCTGAGCGAACAAGCCCTGGCAGACAACGGCCTGCCCCAGTTCGAGGGCAGCAACGCCTGGGTCGTTGCGGGCAGCCGGACCCAAAGCGGCAAGCCGCTGCTGGCGGGCGATCCGCATATCCGTTTTTCCTCGCCGTCGGTGTGGTACGAAGCGCAGCTCTCGGCACCAGGCTTCGAACTCTACGGCCATTATCAGGCCCTGATGCCGTTCGCCTCCCTGGGCATGAACCACGACTTCGGCTGGAGCATCACCATGTTCCAGAACGACGACCTCGACCTGATCGCCGAGAAGGTCAACCCGGACAACCCCAACCAGGTCTGGTATCGCGGCAAGTGGGTGGACATGACGACCAGCGAGCAGCAGATCGCGGTCAAGGGCCAGGCTCCGGTCACCCTGGTGCTGCGCCAGTCGCCTCATGGTCCGATCGTCAACGATGCGTTGGGCAACGGCGTCGGCAAGACACCGATTGCCATGTGGTGGGCGTTTCTCGAAAGCCAGAACCCGATCCTGGAAGGCTTCTATCAGCTCAATCGCGCCGACAACCTGACCAAGGCCCGCAGCGCCGCGTCAAAAATCCAGGCCCCGGGCCTGAACGTTGTCTGGGCCAATGCCAAGGGTGACATCGGCTGGTGGGCGGCGGCGCAATTGCCTAAACGTCCGGCGGGTGTACGCCCGTGGTTCATCCTCGATGGCAGCACCACCGAGGCAGACAAGGATGGCTTCTACCCGTTCAGCGCCAACCCTCAGGAAGAGAACCCGGCGCGGGGCTACATCGTCTCGGCCAACTTCCAGCCGGTATCACCGACCGGCATGGAGATTCCCGGTTATTACAACCTTGCCGATCGTGGCCAGCAGCTCAATCGCCAGCTCAGCGACAATGCCGTCAAATGGGACCTGGAAAACAGCCAGAAGCTGCAACTGGGTACCACCACCGCCTACGGCCCGCGCTTGTTGGCGCCGCTGCTGCCGGTGTTGCGCGAAGTGGTAAAGGATCCCGCCGAACTCAAACTGGTGGAGCAACTGGCCCGGTGGAAAGGCGACTATCCACTCGACTCGACCAGCGCCACGCTGTTCAACCAGTTCCTGTTCAACCTGGCTGACGCGACGATGCGCGATGAGCTGGGTAATGACTTCTTCGAAACGTTGCTCTCGACCCGGATAATCGACGCCGCGCTACCGCGACTGGCCGCCACTGCCGACTCGCCATGGTGGGACAACCGCAGCACCCTCGCCAAGGAAACCCGTGCCGACACGGTCAAGGCGGCCTGGCAAGCCAGCATTGCGCACCTCAAGAACACCCTCGGCGCAGACGCCTCGCAATGGCAATGGGGCAGCGCGCACACGTTGACCCATGGCCATCCGCTGGGGCAGCAAAAGCCGCTGGACCTGATCTTCAATGTCGGCCCCTTCGCCGCACCCGGCAGCCATGAAGTGCCGAACAATCTCTCGGCGAAGATCGGCCCGGCGCCGTGGCCTGTCACCTATGGCCCCTCGACCCGGCGCCTGATCGACTTCGCCGACCCGGCCCACAGCCTGACCGTCAACCCGGTTGGCCAGAGCGGTGTGCTGTTCGACAGTCACTATGATGACCAGGCCGAGGCCTACGTCGAAGGGGTGTACTTCCAGGCGCATCTGAATGATGAAGAGGTCACGGCCAATACCCGTAGCACCTTGAAGCTGCTGCCGGCGCGGGCTGGGCAGTAGATCTTCTCTGGCCGGGCCGGCCCCTTCGCGAGCAGGCTCGCTCCCACAGTGGAATGCATTTCAATGTGGGAGCGAGTCTGCTCGCGAAGAGGCCCTCACAGCCGACAAAAATGCCAGCTCAAACCATCGCCGTAAAATTCAGCCGGAACTGCTGAGGCGTCACCCCCAGCCTGCGATTGAACACACTTCGCATGTGCTGGGCATCGCGGAAGCCGCATTGATAGGCCACGGTCTTGAGCGGTGCACGAGTGCTTTCGAGCATCACCCGCGCCGCATCGAGCCGCGCACGTTCGACGAACTCGGCCGGGGTAATTTTCGCTTCCCTGGCAAATACCCGGGAAAAATTGCGCGCACTCATGTTGGCGGCGTTGGCCAGATCAGCGATGGTCAGGTCACCGGTCAGGTTGGCCAACACGTAATGCTGAACCATCGCCACCGCCGAGTCCGGCTCGGCGTGGGGCGTGAGGAACGGGCTGAACTGCGATTGCCCACCCGAACGCTGGGTGAACACCACCAGCCGCTTGGCCACATTCAGCGCCACTTCCGGTCCGTGATCCCGCCCCAGCAGGTACAGGGACAGATCGATCCCAGCTGTGACTCCGGCCGAGGTGAACAGCTCTCCGTCTTCTACGTAAAGGCGATCGGCTTCAACCCGGGACGAGGGGCACAGCGCTGCCAGATCCGATGCGTCCTGCCAATGCGTGGTGACCGTGCGTCCCTCCAGCAACCCTGCACGGGCGAGCATGAAGGCGCCGTTGCAGATCGAGCCAAAGCGCCTGGCCCGCGCGCATGCATCGCGCAACCAGGCATCGAACGCGGCGCCAAAATCCATGAACGGCAACTGCGGACCGCCGGCCACCAGCAGCAGGTCATAGGCCTGCAACGCATCGCTGAAATGCCGATGGGCGTTCAGCGCCAGACCGTTGGAACACGCCATCACCCCGCGCTCCACGCCAATCACCTCCAGCCGATAGTGATCCTCGGGCGCGAGGAAACGATTGGCCTCGGAAAACACATCCATGGGACCGGTGACATCCAGCGACTGGACGCCGGCGAACACCACGATGGCGACGGTTTTACTCATGGTTTGAAGCGCCTCTCATGGCACTGTTTGCAACGCTCACCTGTAGGGGCGAGCCTGCTCGCGATGGACGTCAACGATGATGGGGGCTACCTGGATGTACGCGGCGCCCTCACGTGCATCGCGAGCAGGCTCGCTCCTACAGAGTCTGCATGCACCCTAGCCAATCCCCGCCCAACAAGCGAGGGTGGCGCGATATGCACGCTCATTGGCCGGGATCGCAGCCATGGATCGATTGTCCGGCTTCGGGGGTCGGAACAGACTTGAACCCTCAGCGCCACCCGGGCGTTCACGACGAGGAAAACCCCATGAGCGCCACCATCGCCGGCATCAGTATCCCCGACAGTGCCTTGGCCAGGGCCACCACCGAATACATCCGCGACATCGAATCGGACTTGCTCTACCACCACTCGCGCCGGGTCTTCCTGTTCGGCGCACTGAGCGGTGAGCGCAAGCAACTGGCCTACAACCCGGAGTTGCTGTACGTCGGGGCCATGTTCCATGACCTGGGCCTGGTGGAAGGTCATCGCAGTGACAACGAGCGCTTCGAAGTCGATGGGGCCAACGCCGCAGCGGCGTTCCTCAAGCCTTATGGGTTGAGCGATGACGATATCGAACAGGTCTGGCTGTCGATTGCCCTGCACACCACACCGGGCGTGCCTCAACACTTGCGGCCCACCGTGGCGCTGGTGACCGCGGGTGTCGAGATGGACGTGCTGGGCATGGACTACGCAGCGTTTTCCATCGTGCAGCGCGAAGCAGTGGTGCATGCGCATCCACGGGGCGAGGGATTCAAGGAATGCATCATCTGCGCGTTTGCCGACGGCTTGCGCCATCGCCCGCAGACCACGTTCGGCAATGTGAAGACCGATGTGCTGGTGGATCAGGAGCCGGGGTTCAAGCCGATGAACTTCGTCGAGGTCATCCGCAATTCACCCTGGATTGTCTAAACACCAGAAAAACCTGTGGGAGCGAGCCTGCTCGCGAAAGCGGTGTGCCAGCCACATTGAAATTGGCTGACAGAACGCATTCGCGAGCAGGCTCGCTCCCACATTTGGATTTGGGTTGGCCTCGTGCATGAGGCCAACCCGACATTACTCAAGCCGCTTCCGGTGCCTGCGCGCGACGCACGTCCGGCTGCTTCCACGAATCGGCTGCCGCTTCTTCGATCGCTTGCTGGATCGCACGCTTGCGGCTCTCTTCGGCACGACGGCTGAAGAACCAGACCATGAAGGTCACGATCGACACCGCCAGCAGAATCAGGCTGGCCACGGCGTTGATCTCGGGCTTCACGCCCAGACGCACCGCCGAGAACACTTCCATCGGCAGGGTCGTGGAACCAGGTCCCGACACGAAGCTCGCCAGCACCAGGTCATCGAGGGACAGGGCAAACGACATCATGCCGCCCGCTGCCAACGATGGGGCGATCATCGGGATGGTGATCAGGAAGAACACCTTCCACGGTTTCGCGCCCAGGTCCATGGCCGCCTCTTCGATGGACAGGTCCAGCTCACGCAAGCGCGCCGAGACCACCACCGCCACATAGGCCGCGCAGAACGTGGTGTGGGCGATCCAGATGGTGACGATGCCGCGTTCCTGCGGCCAGCCGATCATCTGCGCCATGGCCACGAACAGCAGCAACAGCGACAGACCGGTGATCACCTCGGGCATTACCAGCGGCGCGGTCACCAGCCCCCCGAACAGGGTGCGACCCTTGAAGCGCGTGATGCGCGTCAGGACGAACGCCGCCAATGTACCCAGTGCCACCGCCGCCACCGCCGTGTAGCAGGCGATTTCCAGCGAGCGCACCACCGAGCCCATCAGTTGGGTGTTGTCGAGCAGGCCGACGTACCACTTGATCGACCAGCCGCCCCACACCGTTACCAGTTTCGAGGCGTTGAACGAGTAGATCACCAGGATCAGCATCGGCAGGTAGATGAACAACAGACCCACTACCAGCATCAGGCTGGAGAAACGGAAGCGCTTCATTCTTTACCCTCCATTTCCTTGGCCTGACTGCGGTTGAACAGGATGATCGGCACAATCAGGATCGCCAGCATCACCACCGCCAGGGCGGAAGCCACCGGCCAGTCACGGTTGTTGAAGAACTCTTGCCAGAGCACTTTACCGATCATCAGGGTTTCCGGACCGCCGAGCAGTTCCGGGATCACGAACTCGCCCACCACCGGGATGAACACCAGCATGCAGCCGGCGATGATGCCGTTTTTCGACAGCGGCACGGTGATTTTCCAGAAGCTGTTGAAGGTGCTCGACCCCAGGTCCGATGCGGCTTCCAGCAAGCTGTGGTCATGCTTCACCAGGTTGGCGTACAGCGGCAGGATCATGAACGGTAGGTAGGAATAAACCACACCGATGTAGACCGCAAGGTTGGTGTTGAGGATCTGCAGCGGTTCGTCGATCCAGCCCATGCTCATCAGGAAGCCGTTGAGCAGGCCATTGTTGCTGAGGATACCCATCCACGCATAGACACGGATCAGGATCGCAGTCCAGGTCGGCATCATGATCAGCAGCACCAGCACCGTCTGCACTTCCTTGCGGGCAACGGAGATGCCGTAGGCCATCGGGTAGCCGATCAACAGGCAGAGGATGGTGCTGAAAAACGCCATCTTCAACGAGCCGAGGTAAGCGGCGATGTACAGCTCGTCACCGCCCAGCATCGCGTAGTTGCCCAGGTTCAGCAGCAACTGCAGCTTCTGCTCGGCGTAGCTGTAGATTTCGGTATACGGCGGAATGGCCACGTCTGCTTCAGCGAAGCTGATCTTCAGGACGATGAAGAACGGCAGCATGAAGAACAGGAACAGCCAGATGAATGGAATGCCGATGACCATCTGACGGCCACCGGGAATTATTCGGCTGAAACGGCGTTTCAATTTGCGCATGTTCATGAGCGAAGTACCACGCCGCTGTCGTCTTCCCAGTACACGTAGACCTGATCACCCCAGGTCGGACGCTGCCCGCGACGTTCGGCGTTGGCCACGAACGACTGCACCAGCTTGCCGCTTGGCAGTTCGACGTAGAACACCGAGTGCCCGCCGAGGTAGGCGATGTCATGCACCTTGCCGCTGGACCAGTTGTACTGGCAGGTCGGCATGTCGGCGGTGACCAGCAGTTTTTCCGGACGGATCGCGTAGGTGACCGACTTGTCCTGCACCGAGGTGCTGATGCCGTGACCGACGTAGATCTGGCGGTCCAGATCCTTGCAGGTAATGGTTGCGTGGCCTTCGGCGTCATCGATCACTTCGCCTTCGAAGATGTTCACGTTACCGATGAATTCGCAGACCAGGCGGCTGGTCGGGGTTTCGTAGATGTCGATCGGGCTGCCGATCTGGGCGATCCAGCCCAGGTGCATGATCGCGATACGCTCGGCCATGGTCATGGCCTCTTCCTGGTCGTGGGTCACCATGACGCAGGTTACGCCGACGCGCTCGATGATCTCCACCAGCTCCAGTTGCATTTGCGAGCGCAGCTTCTTGTCCAGCGCGCCCATCGGTTCGTCGAGCAGCAACAGCTTCGGTCGCTTGGCCAGGGAACGGGCCAGGGCCACACGCTGACGCTGGCCGCCGGACAACTGATGCGGCTTGCGCTTGGCGTATTGGCTCATCTGTACCAGCTTGAGCATTTCGGCCACGCGGGCATCGATTTCAGCGTTCGGGATCTTGTCCTGCTTGAGGCCGAAGGCGATGTTCTGCGCCACGGTCATGTGCGGGAACAAGGCGTAGGACTGGAACATCATGTTGATCGGCCGCTCGTAGGGCGGCATATCGGTGATGTCTACGCCATCGAGGAAAATGCGCCCCTCCGTGGGCCGTTCGAAACCGGCGAGCATGCGCAGCAGAGTGGATTTGCCCGATCCCGAACCGCCGAGCAGGGCGAAAATTTCGCCTTTCTTGATTTCCAGGGACACATCGTCCACGGCAATCGTCTCGTCGAACTTCTTCGTGACCCGGTCGATTTTGACCAGCACCTGTTTAGGTTGCTGGTCGCCCTCGAGGGCTTTCTTATAGGCGCCGGAGGCAACTGCCATTTACGAAACTCCCGAAAAAAAAGAGTGCAGTTCGCTCAAGGTGAGCCAACCTTGGATAATTTGAGCCTTGAAACTATTTACCCGACTTGACCTTGGTCCAGCTGCGGGTCATCGAACGTTGAATATTCGGCGGTAGTTCGATGGACACGTAGGTCTTGTCGAGAACCTCTTGCGGTGGATAAACCGCTTCGTCGGTACGGATGGACTGTTCCATCAGTTTGTCCGACCCCGGGTTAGGGTTGGCATAGCCGACGTAATCACTGACCTGGGCAATCACCTCAGGCTTCAGCAAATAGTTGATGAAGGCGTGGGCCTGCTTGACGTTGGCCGAGTCCTTCGGAATCGCCAGCATGTCGAACCAGAGCGCACCGCCCTCTTTCGGGATCGAGTAGGCGATGTTCACGCCCTTCTTGGCTTCTTCGGCACGGTGCTTGGCCTGGAAGATATCGCCGGAGAAACCGATCGCCACGCAGATATCGCCATTGGCCAGATCCGCGATGTACTTGGAGGAGTGGAAGTAGGTCACGTAAGGGCGCACTGCGAGCAACTTGGCGGTGGCCTTTTCGTAGTCCTTGGGATCAGTGCTGTTGGCGTTCAGGCCCATGTAGTTAAGCACTGTCGGCATCATTTCATCGGCGGAGTCGAGGAACGCGACGCCACAGCTGTGCAGTTTCTTGATGTTTTCCGGCTCGAACAGAACACCCCAGGAGTCGATCTTGTCGACACCCAGCACAGCCTTGACCTTCTCGACGTTGTAACCGATGCCGTTGGTGCCCCACAGGTACGGCACGGCGTACAGGTTGCCCGGATCGTTCTGCTCCAGACGCTTGAGCAGTACCGGGTCGAGGTTGGAATAGTTCGGCAGCTGCGACTTGTCGAGCTTCTGGAATGCCCCGGCCTTGATCTGTTTGCCGAGGAAGTGGTTCGACGGTACAACCACGTCGTAGCCGGTACGCCCGGCCAGCAACTTGCCTTCCAGGGTTTCGTTGGAATCGAAGACGTCGTAAACCGGCTTGATGCTGGTCTCTTTCTGGAAGTCGGCCAGGGTTGTCTCGCCGATGTAATCGGACCAATTATAAATATGCACAGTGCCGGCAGCCTGGGCACTGACAGCAATCGTCAGCCCGGCGCCAACCAGCAAGGCATTACGCAACATGGAAAAAATAGGCAAGTGGAGGTCCTCTGAATTTAGTTGGGCCCAAGTTGCCCCGCGTTACATGACAACCGTGATTGCCCAGCAACAAAACCGGCGCGCAACTTACCCTCGAAAAACCGTTCCAGCAAAACTTTTGTCATTTAATTCAACCTGTTGTCACCATCACCTGGATGACGACAACAGGCTATTGCATCAAACCGGCTTATTTACCGGATTTGATCTTGGTCCAGCTGCGGGTCATTTCACGCTGGGTCGCCGCGGGCAGATCGGCGATGGCATACAACTTGGCCTGCACGTCGGCTGGCGGGTAGATGCCTGGATCGCTGGTGATGTCTTTTTCCACCAGTGGCGTTGCAGCGGCGTTACCGTTCGGGAAGCGTACGGCGTTGGTGATGCCGGCCATGACTTCAGGCTTCTGCAGGAAGGTCATGAACTTGTAGGCACCCTCGACGTTCTCGGCATCCTTGGGAATCGCGACCATGTCGAAGAAGCTGCCAGCGCCCTCTTTCGGAATGGCGTAGCTGACCTTGACCTTGTCACCGGCCTCGGCAGCACGGGACTTGGCCTGCTGCACGTCACCCGAGTAGCCGACCGCTACGCAGATGTTGCCGTTGGCCAGGTCCGAAATGTACTTGGACGAGTGGAAATAGGTGATCGAAGGACGAATCTTGAGGAACAGGTCCTCGGCTTTCTTGATGTCTTCTTTCTTCTGGCTGTCGGTTGGCAGGCCCAGGTAGTGCAGAGCGACCGGGAGCATTTCGGTCGGCGAATCGAGGAAGCTCACACCGCAACCCTTGAGCTTGGCGATGTTTTCCGGCTTGAGCAGCACGTCCCAGGAGTCGATGGTGTCGACGCCCAGCGCAGCCTTGACCTTCTCCGGGTTGTAACCGATGCCGATCGAGCCCCACATGTACGGGAAGGCGTGCTTGTTGCCTGGGTCACTGACCGATACGGCCTTGAGCAGGTCCTGGTTCAGGTTTTTCCAGTTAGGCAGCTTGGACTGGTCCAGCTCCTGATATACGCCGGCCTTGATCTGCTTGGCCAGGAAGTTGTTCGACGGTACGACCACGTCGTAGCCGGACTTGCCCGCCAGCAATTTGGCTTCCAGGGTCTCGTTGCTGTCGAATACGTCGTAAACGACCTTGATCCCCGACTCTTTCTCGAAGTTCGCGATGGTGTCCGGTGCAATGTAGTCGGACCAGTTGTACACGTGCAGTACTTTGTCATCGGCCTGAACCGCGCCCGCCATCAAGCCCGTCAGGGACATGGCAAGAAGAGTCTTGCCAGCGAGCTTTTTACCTAGTGCCTTCATGCGTAATGCTCCAAATTTTTCTTTTTTGAACCACTTGTTCAGCGACCGAACCCGGGCAACTGGAACCGCGGCTAGTCTGGCAAGATCCACATCGGTCTTTCAAGGAAAGGCCACGCTTTCTGACAGCTCTGAGCGAAAGTAGCTGTTTTGATACAAACCCCGGCAACTCTCGCTCAAAGCCTAGCACTTAGCCCTGCAATGCACTCAGCGTCAGGTCAAGGCACTTGCGAGCCTTGGTCACCAGCTCATCGATTTCCGCCGGCGTGATCACCAGTGGCGGAGCGATGATCATGGTATCGCCGACTGCGCGCATGATCAGGCCATTGTCGAAGCAGAACTGACGGCAGATCATGCCGACGCCCTTGCCCTCGTAACGCTTGCGAGTGGCCTTGTCCTGGACCAGTTCGATGGCCCCCAACAGCCCAACCCCACGAACTTCACCCACCAGCGGGTGATCGTTCAGTTCCCGCAGACGCTTTTGCAAATACGGTGCCGTTTCCGACTTCACGCGCTCGACAATTTTCTCGTCGCGCAGGATACGGATGTTTTCCAGCCCCACAGCTGCCGCCACCGGGTGCCCGGAGTAGGTGAAGCCGTGGTTGAAGTCACCGCCCTCGTTGAGCACGTCCACCACTGCGTCACGCACAATCAGGCCACCCATCGGGATATAGCCCGAAGTCAGGCCCTTGGCGATGGTCATCATGTCCGGCTTGAGATCGTAGAAATCGGTGCCGAACCACTCACCGGTACGGCCGAAACCGCAAATCACTTCGTCCGCCACGAACAGGATGTCGTACTTGGCGAGGATTTCCTTGATGCGCGGCCAGTAGGTCTCTGGCGGAATGATCACGCCACCGGCGCCCTGGATCGGCTCGGCAATAAAGGCACCGACGTTGTCGACGCCAACTTCCAGAATCTTTTCTTCCAGCTGGTTGGCTGCCCAGATACCGAACTCTTCCGGGGTCATGTCGCCGCCCTCGGAGAACCAGTACGGCTGGGCAATGTGGACGATGCCCGGGATCGGCAAGTCGCCCTGTTCGTGCATGTACGTCATGCCACCCAGGCTCGCGCCGGCCACGGTGGAACCGTGATACCCGTTCTTGCGGCTGATGATGACTTTCTTGTTCGGCTGGCCCTTGATCGCCCAGTAGTGGCGAACCATACGCAGCATGGTGTCGTTGCCTTCAGAGCCGGAACCGGTGAAGAACACGTGGTTCATGCCTTCTGGCGCAATGTCGGCGATGGCCTTGGCCAGCTCCAGTACCGGCGGGTGCGCCGTCTGGAAGAACAGGTTGTAGTAAGGCAGCTCGCGCATCTGTTTGCTGGCGGCATCGGCCAGTTCATCGCGACCATAACCAATCGCGACACACCACAGGCCGGCCATACCGTCGAGGATCTTGTTGCCTTCGCTGTCCCAGAGGTAAACGCCCTTGGCGTTGGTGATGATCCGCGGACCTTTCTCTTTCAGCTGTTTGAAGTCGCTGAACGGAGCCAGGTGGTGATCATTGCTCAAGGTTTGCCATTCACGGGTTTGCGGATTGTTGCTGGTCATACGAATCTCCTAAAAAAATCAGTTGAAAGCGCCGACAGGTAGCGACGGCGCCCGGCGTATCAGACGGCAAAGAGCAGGAATTCCCTTTCCCACGAACTGATGACGCGCTTGAAGTTTTCATGCTCGGCCCGCTTGACCGCGACGTAGCCAGTGATGAAATTTTTGCCCAGGTAACGCTCGATGGTCGCGCTGTTTTCCATGCGTTCCAGCGCGTCCTCGATGGTGAGCGGCAGGCGCAGGTTGCGGCGTTCATAGCCGCGCCCCACCACCGGCGCACTCGGGTTCAGGCCTTCGACCATGCCGATGTAGCCGCAGAGCAGGCTCGCGGCAATCGCCAGGTAAGGGTTGGCATCGGCGCCTGGCAGGCGGTTTTCCACCCGACGATTTTGCGGCCCGGCATCCGGTACCCGCAGGCCCACCGTGCGGTTTTCTTCGCCCCACTCCACGTTCACGGGTGCCGAAGTGTCCGGCAGGAAGCGGCGGAACGAGTTCACGTTCGGGGCGAACAGCGGCAACAGTTCGGGAATGAGTTTCTGCAGGCCACCGATGTGGTGCAGGAACAACTGGCTCATGGTCCCGTCGTCGTTGGAGAAGATGTTCTTGCCGGTCTCGATGTCGACGATGCTCTGGTGCAAGTGCATGGCACTGCCCGGCTCACCGGTCATCGGCTTGGCCATGAAGGTCGCGGCCACGTCGTGCTTGAGCGCGGCTTCGCGCATGGTGCGCTTGAACACCAGGATCTGGTCGGCCAGGGACAGGGCATCGCCGTGACGGAAGTTGATTTCCATCTGCGCGGTGCCGTCCTCGTGGATCAGCGTGTCGAGGTCCAGGTCCTGCAGTTCGCACCAGTCGTAAACGTCTTCGAACAATGGATCGAATTCGTTCGCCGCTTCAATGGAGAACGACTGACGACCGATTTCCGGGCGACCGGAGCGGCCGATCGGCGGTTGCAGCGGGTAGTCCGGGTCGTCACTGCGCTTGGTCAGGTAAAACTCCATTTCCGGCGCCACGATTGGCTGCCAGCCTTTGTCGGCATAGAGTTTCAGGACTTTCTTGAGCACGTTGCGCGGCGACAGCTCGATCGGGTTGCCTTGCTTGTCGTAGGTATCGTGGATGACGATGGCGGTCGGCTCGATGGCCCACGGCACCACGTAAACGGCGTCGGCGTCCGGCTTGCAGACCATGTCGATGTCGGCCGGGTCGAGCAGTTCGTAATAGATGTCGTCTTCGACGTAATCGCCGGTCACGGTCTGCAGCAGCACGCTTTCTGGCAGGCGCATGCCCTTTTCGGCGATGAATTTGTTGGTCGGCGAAATCTTGCCCCGGGTAATCCCGGTCAAGTCGGCGATCATGCATTCGACTTCTGTGATCTTGTGGTTTTTCAACCAATCGGTGAGCTGGTCGAGGTTGTTACTCATAAATGCCTCTAGGCTTGAGTTGTCTGACCCTTTTAAGGTCAGGCGCTGATTGACGCATCGGCGTCGCGTTGTAGAGCGTTCCTGCGGCAGATTATCGTGTTTGCCAACACTGCTGCAGAGGCCGGGCGTGCAGAATTGCGAGCGGTGCCCTGAACAATGGTCAGGCCGCTATTGTGAATCGGTTCTATATTGAATGGAGTAACCGTAATGGGGGTGCCATCGCGACCGTCCAGAATAACGGACGGGGACGGACGAGCCGTCAGGGACGGGAGGATCACCGCAATCGCTGAGGTCATGGAACGGACGGGCCTGTTACCACTGACGTGATAAACATGCCGACCGACCTGTCTTGAGCAGTCGGTGATGCCGATTATCGGCAGGCGAGACATGAAGCACCCCGGTATTATTGCTGTTATGGGTTTGATTCGAGCTTAGCCTTGTTCATTTTTTTACACAACACCCCCGTAAAAAATACAACACGGCCCGCTCAAGCTCGCGGCCACCGCCGGGGCCGGCGAAGCAAAAACGCCCCAAAGCGCCTCAAAAAAGCCACACGAGCGCTTTTTTAGGGCAAAAAAGGCCTCGCTTGACTTCGGCATGCCGTTCGGGTTGACTGGAATCTGAAAAGATCAATGATTGATATTTTTAACAACAAAGGTGTTGCATCATGTCGGTACCCCCGCGTGCCGTTCAGCTTAACGAAGCGAACGCGTTCCTTAAGGAACATCCTGAGGTTCTGTACGTTGACCTTCTGATTGCGGATATGAATGGTGTGGTGCGCGGCAAGCGCATCGAACGCACCAGCCTCCACAAGGTTTACGAGAAAGGCATCAACCTGCCGGCCTCTCTATTTGCTCTGGATATCAATGGCTCCACGGTGGAAAGCACCGGCCTGGGCCTGGACATCGGCGACGCCGATCGAATCTGCTATCCAATCCCCGATACCCTGTGCAATGAGCCATGGCAGAAGCGCCCTACTGCGCAACTGTTGATGACCATGCACGAACTCGAAGGCGAGCCATTCTTCGCCGACCCGCGCGAAGTGCTGGCCAATGTCGTGCGCAAGTTCGACGAAATGGGCCTGACCATCTGCGCCGCGTTCGAACTGGAGTTCTACCTGATCGACCAGGAGAACGTGAACGGTCGTCCGCAACCACCTCGTTCGCCGGTTTCCGGCAAGCGTCCGCACTCGACACAGGTCTACCTGATCGACGACCTCGACGAGTACGTCGACTGCCTCCAGGACATTCTGGAAGGTGCCAAAGAGCAGGGCATCCCGGCCGACGCCATCGTCAAGGAAAGTGCCCCGGCGCAGTTCGAAGTGAACCTGCACCACGTGGCTGACCCGATCAAGGCGTGCGACTACGCAGTCCTGCTCAAGCGTCTGATCAAAAACATTGCCTATGACCATGAGATGGACACCACCTTCATGGCCAAGCCGTATCCAGGCCAGGCGGGTAATGGTCTGCACGTCCATATCTCGATTCTTGATAAAGATGGCAAGAACATTTTTGCCAGCGAGGATCCCGAGCAGAACGCCGCACTGCGTCACGCGATCGGCGGTGTGCTCGAGACCCTGCCGGCGCAGATGGCTTTCCTCTGCCCGAACGTCAACTCCTACCGTCGTTTCGGCGCACAGTTCTATGTGCCGAACTCGCCAAGCTGGGGCCTGGACAACCGTACCGTAGCCCTGCGCGTACCGACTGGTTCTTCCGACGCCGTGCGCCTGGAACACCGCGTGGCCGGCGCCGATGCCAACCCGTACCTGCTGATGGCTTCGGTATTGGCCGGCGTTCACCACGGCCTGACCAACAAGATCGAACCTGGCGCTCCGGTCGAAGGCAACAGCTACGAGCAGAACGAGCAGAGCCTGCCGAACAACCTGCGCGATGCCCTGCGCGAGCTGGACGACAGCGAAGTCATGGCCAAGTACATCGATCCGAAATACATCGATATTTTCGTGGCCTGTAAAGAGAGCGAGCTGGAGGAGTTCGAACACTCTATCTCCGACCTCGAGTACAACTGGTACCTGCATACCGTTTAAGCGGTTGCAGTGAAAAAGAACGCCGCCGGCTGGAAATGCCGACGGCGTTTTTTTATGGCCGCCTGCGGCGGATCGCGAGCAGGCTCGCTCCCACAAGGGATTTCCTGCGTATGGAGAATGCATGTCCACACCGGTAACTGTGGGAGCGAGCCTGCTCGCGAAGGCGGCTGAGAAGACAACACACAACCCGGCTCGTACAATGCCCGCTGCCCCGCAGGAGACTCCAATGACACGCGTAGCCACCCCCCGCAAACCCCGCGCACGCAGCCAGGCCCGGATCGACTCGATACTCGATGCGGCCCGCACGCTGTTGGCCGCCGAGGGCGTGGCCAGTCTGTCGATCTACAGCGTCGCCGAGCGCGCGGAGATACCGCCCTCCTCGGTCTACCACTTTTTCGCCAGCGTACCGGCGTTGCTTGAAGCCTTGACCGCCGACATCCACGCCGCCTTCCGCGCCTGCCTGCAAGCCCCCATCGATCACCCGTCCTTGAGCGGTTGGCGCGACCTGTCGCGACTGGTGGAACAACGTATGCTCGACATTTACGCAGAGGACGCCGCCGCCCGCCAACTCATCCTGGCCCAACACGGCCTGACCGAAGTCACCCAGGCCGACCGCCAACACGACATCGAGCTGGGCGATCTGATGCACAAACTGTTCGACCATCACTTCGAACTGCCGACATTACCGAGCGACGTCGATGTGTTCGCCCTGGCCATGGAGCTTGGCGACCGGGTGTATGCGCGTTCGGTGCAGCAGCATGGGCAGATTACACCGCGCATGGCCGAGGAAGGGATGCGAGTGTTTGATGCTTACATCGGGTTGTATCTGCCGCCATATTTGCCCAAGCGCAGCATTCCAGTCTGATTTCTTGATTGGCCTTACCGGCCTCTTCGCGAGCAGGCTCGCTCCCACAGGGAAGCGCATTCCAAATGTGGGAGCGAGCCTGCTCGCGAAGGCCACACCACCGATCTCTATGAATCACACGCACAAAAAACCCCGAAGGGCTCAAACCCTTCGGGGTTGTTGTTTACGCATGCTGCTTACAACTTGGCGATCGACACCTCGGTGGATTTCACGAACGCGATCACTTCACTGCCGACCGCCAGCTCCAGCTCTTTCACTGAACGCGTGGTGATCACCGACGTGACGATGCCGGATGCGGTCTGCACGTCGATTTCCGACAGCACGTCGCCGAGGACGATTTCCTTGATGGAGCCTTTGAACTGGTTACGAACGTTGATGGCTTTGATAGTCATGATGTTGATTCCTGTCGTGGGATAAGACTTGAGTTATTGAGCCCAGCGCAATTGCGTAGGCAAGGGTGAAACAGGTTCCGGTTCCGGCGGCTGGCCGGGTAGCGCCAGCACGCGGTTGAGCACTTCGGTTTCCAGCGCCGCCAGCCGATGGGAGCCACGAGCCCGGGGGCGTGGCAGGTCGACATGCAGGTCGAGGCCGACTTCGCCCTCTTCGATCAGGATCACCCGATCGGCAATCGCCACCGCTTCGCTGACGTCGTGGGTGACCAGCAACACGGTAAAGCCATGCTGTTGCCAGAGCCGTTCGATCAGTTGCTGCATTTCAATTCGGGTCAGGGCATCCAGCGCGCCCAAGGGTTCGTCGAGCAACAGCAGGCGCGGCTGATGAATCAATGCACGGGCCAACGCCACGCGCTGTTTCTGTCCGCCGGACAGCGCTGCCGGCCACTCGTGGGCACGATCGGCCAGACCGACCGCTTCCAGGGCTTGCAACGCTTGCGGCCGCCAGTTGCCCTTGAGGCCAAGACCGACGTTGTCGATGATCTTTTTCCAGGGCAGCAAACGCGCTTCCTGGAACATCAGCCGCGTGTCCTCCCGCGCCTCACTCAGCGGTGCGGCACCGGCCAGCAATTCACCGCCCGTTGGCTGGTCGAGGCCGGCGAGCAAGCGCAGCAAGGTGCTTTTACCGCAACCACTGCGGCCCACCACGGCGACAAACTGGCCGGCCGGAATGTGCAGGTCGATCTCACGCAGCACCTGTCGCGCGCCAAAGGTCTTTTGCAGCTTGCGCACCGCCAGCGGAATCCCGCGCAGCAGGCGTGGAGGTTGTTCCGCGATCATGCCGCACCTCCCTTGGTGACCTGATACGCCGGGTGCCAGCGCAGCCACACACGCTCAAGTCCACGGGCCGCGAGGTCGGCCAGTTTGCCGAGTACCGCGTACAACAGGATCGCCAGTACCACCACGTCAGTCTGTAAAAACTCCCGGGCATTCATGGCCAGGTAGCCGATGCCGGAACTCGCGGAAATGGTTTCCGCGACGATCAGCGTCAGCCACATGAAACCCAGGGCGAAACGCACGCCGACCAGAATCGAAGGCAGCGCCCCTGGCAGAATCACCTGCCAGAACAGGCTGAAACCGGTCAGGCCATAGCTACGCGACATCTCCACCAACGCCGGGTCGACGTTGCGGATGCCGTGATAGGTGTTGAGGTAAATCGGGAACAACGTGCCCAGCGCCACCAGGAAAATCTTCGCCGACTCGTCGATGCCGAACCAGAGAATCACCAGCGGAATCAGCGCCAGGTGCGGCACGTTGCGGATCATCTGCACCGAACTGTCGAGCAGGCGTTCGCCCCACTTCGACAGGCCGGTGATAAAGCCCAGGGTCAGACCGATGCCGCCACCAATGGTGAAACCCAGCGCGGCACGCCAGCCACTGATAGCCAGGTGCGTCCAGATTTCGCCGCTGCGCACCAGGCTCACGCCGGCTTCGATCACGGCAATCGGCGCCGGCAGAATCCGTGTCGACAACCAGCCCGCCGACACACTCAACTGCCACACCGCCAGCAGCAACACCGGCAACGCCCAGGGCGCCAGGCTGTGGATGATTTTCTTCATGACTGCGCCTCAGCTCTGGGACGCAGCTTTGGGCAGAATGTCGTTGGCGACCATCTCGCCGAACGGGCTGACGTAACCGGCACTTTTCGGCAGCTCGGGACGCTCGACATCGAGGTGCGGGAACAGCAGCTCCGCCACCCGATACGACTCTTCCAGGTGCGGGTATCCGGAAAAAATAAAGGTGTCGATGCCCAGGTCCGCATACTCCTTCACGCGGGCAGCCACGGTCGGGCCATCGCCCACCAACGCTGTACCGGCACCGCCGCGCACCAGACCAACACCGGCCCACAGGTTGGGGCTTACTTCCAGGTTGTCGCGGTTGCCGCCATGCAAGGCGGCCATGCGCTGCTGACCGACCGAATCGAAACGCGCCAGCGAAGCCTGGGCACGAGCGATGGTGTCGTCGTCCAGATGCGAGATCAGTCGATCCGCCGCTTGCCAGGCCTCGGCATTGGTTTCGCGTACGATCACATGCAAGCGGATGCCAAAGCGCACAGTACGTCCGAGCTTGGCGGCTTTGGCACGGACCTGCTCGATCTTTTCCGCCACGGCGGCCGGTGGCTCGCCCCAGGTGAGGACCATTTCCACCTGCTCTGCCGCCAGATCCTGCGCGGCTTCCGACGAGCCGCCGAAGTACAGCGGTGGACGCGGCTGCTGGATCGGCGGATAGAGCAACTTCGCCCCCTTCACGCTGATGTGCTGGCCGTCGTAATCGACGGTTTCGCCTTCCAGCACGCGGCGCCAGATGCGGGTGAACTCCACAGAAGCCTGGTAGCGCTCTTCGTGACTGAGGAACAGTCCATCGCCCGCCAACTCCTCCGGATCACCACCCGTCACCAGATTGAACAACGCCCGTCCGCCAGACAGCCGATCCAGGGTCGCGGCCTGACGCGCCGCCACCGTCGGGGAAATGATCCCGGGGCGCAGGGCGACAAGGAACTTCAGACGCTGGGTCACCGGAATCAGCGATGCCGCCACCAGCCACGAGTCTTCGCAGGAGCGGCCGGTGGGAATCAGCACCCCGCCGAAACCCAGGCGATCCGCCGCTTGCGCGACTTGTTGCAGGTAACCGTGGTCAACGGCGCGGGCGCCTTCGGCGGTGCCAAGGTAATGGCCGTCGCCGTGGGTAGGCAGGAACCAGAAGATATTGAGGCTCATGGAGTGGTCTCCTTGGGAAATCGAATTATTGGGCTTTGGCCACGGCGGCCGGCGGCGTCCAGATCACGTCTTGGATGCTGAGCGGCTTAGGAATCAGCTTGAGCTGGTAAAAGCTGTCGGCGATTTTCTGCTGTGCGGCGACCACTTCCGGGGTGAGGAACAGCGCGCCGTAACCCTGGCGTTTCACCGAGGTCAGGGTGATGTCCGCCGGCAGGCCGAGCAGTGGCGACACCTGCTGGGTCACGTCCTGGGGATTGGCCTTGGACCACTCGCCCACTGCCCGCACTTCTTCCACCAGGGTCTTGATCACCTCGGGATTTTTTTGCGCGTAAGGTTTGGTCGCCAGGTAGAACTGATGGTTGTCGACGAGGCCCTGGCCGTCACGCAGGGTGCGCGCTTGCAGCTGTTGTTCGGCGGCCGCCTGGTACGGGTCCCAGATGACCCAGGCGTCGACGCTGCCACGCTCGAACGCAGCGCGGGCATCGGCCGGTGGCAGGAATACCGTCTGGACATCGGTGTATTTGAGGCCGGCGTCCTCCAGTGCACGCACCAGCAGGTAGTGCACGTTGGAGCCCTTGTTGAGCACGACTTTCTTGCCCTTGAGCTCTGCCACCGATTTGATTGCCGAGTCCTTCGGCACCAGGATCGCCTCACTGTGCGGCGCTGGTGGTTCGTAGGCGACGTAGAGCAAATCAGCACCGGCTGCCTGAGCGAACACTGGCGGAGTCTCGCCGGTGACGCCGAAGTCGATGGAGCCGACGTTCAAGCCTTCAAGCAGTTGCGGGCCGCCGGGGAATTCAGTCCATTGCACGTCCACACCTTGGGCGGCGAGGCGTTTTTCCAGGGTGCCCTTGGCTTTGAGCAGCACCAGGGTGCCGTATTTCTGATAGCCGATTCGTAGCGTCTCGGCCTGAGCTTGAGTAATGGCGCCGAAGGTGACAGCCGCAGCAAACAGAGCGACCAGACCACGACGCAAAATGACAGGGCGCATGGCGCTCTCCTTTCTGCAGTTGGGTTTTGGCTGCACCTGCTTGCCCGTTGGCGGGCGAGTAAGGCCAGTACTTCAATTTTCGGTGAGGCTTAAATGCTCCAGCGAGCACTCAACAAACGATCATTCAACAGGTTCGGATCGAGCGGTTTGGGCCGTCGCGCCATGGCGCTGGAAAACTGCTCCAGCGCTTCTTGTAAGCGTTGCTCCAGCTCCGGCGCCAATTGCGCCTGGGCGCTGCCTTCGCCGTAAGCGACCTGGCTGTCGATGGCGAAAATCCCTTGCAGCATTTCCTGGGCCTTCAATGCCGACAACACCGGCTTGAGCGCGTAATCCACCACCAGCATGTGGGCGATGCTGCCGCCTGTAGCCATTGGCAAAACAACCTTGTGGCTCAGGGCGCGTTCGGGCAGCAGATCCAGCAAGACTTTCAGGGCTCCGGAAAACGATGCCTTGTAAACCGGTGTGGCGATCAGCAGGCCATCGGCGTTTTCAATCTGTTGCAGCAGGTCGATGACCTTGGGGCTGTCGAAGCGTGCGTGCAGCAAGTCCTCGGCCGGGAAGTCCCGTACCTGATAACTGACCACTTCCACGCCCTGCTCCTGTAACCATTTCCGGGAGCGATCCAGCAACACTCCGGAACGAGAGCGCAGACTGGGACTGCCACCGATCGAGACAACCAACATTCAGACGATTCCTTGCGTAGTGCTGGCGATTCGCGGTTTGCGATCTCGCTTCGATGGAGTGACCTTATCAGCTGATTTATATATCCATAAATCATATTTATTCATTTGGTTATGCATTTAAGAGATATAAAGATTCGTTTCTTCCAGGCAAAAAAACAGGCCGTCGAAACGGCCTGAAATCCCCTGCTTTGTGAGATAACTGTGGTGCCTAGGCTATCGCCTTCGCGAGCAGGCTCGCTCCCACATGAGTACGCGATCAACTGTGGGAGCGAGCCTGCTCGCGAAAGCGGCATCCGCTCCACCACAAATGAATGGATTACCGGTTCGGCTGCGGCGTCAGGCGCAGATAAGGCTTCACCGCGCGATATCCCTTGGGAAAGCGCTGTCTGATTTCATCCTCATCCTTGAGCGACGGCACGATCACCACCTCGTCACCGTCCTGCCAGTTGGCCGGGGTGGCCACCTTGAAGTTGTCGGTGAGTTGCAGCGAGTCGATCACCCGCAGGATTTCATTGAAGTTGCGGCCGGTGCTCGCCGGGTAGGTAATCGTCAGCCGGACCTTTTTGTTCGGATCGATCACGAACAGAGAACGCACGGTCAGGGTGTCGTTGGCATGGGGATGGATCAGGTCGTAGAGGTCCGAGACCTTGCGGTCGGCGTCATCGAGGATCGGAAAGTTGACCACGGTGCCCTGGGTTTCGTTGATGTCCTCGATCCACTTGTGGTGCGACTCGACGGGGTCAACGGACAGTGCGATAGCCTTGACGCCGCGCGCCGCAAATTCATCCTTGAGCCTGGCGGTGAAACCCAGTTCGGTGGTGCACACTGGCGTGAAATCCGCCGGATGGGAAAACAGCACGCCCCAGCTATCGCCCAGCCACTGATGGAAACGGATGATGCCGGCGCTGGAGTTCTGTTCGAAATCGGGGGCGATATCGCCAAGTCTGAGACCCATGGTGCTGCTCCTTGTGAGTGCTTGATGGGTTCAACTGTGCCTGTGTTTTTTATCTATTAAAAAGAATAAATATCGATTTATTTAGATCATTAAGAAATATTAAAGATCTGTTCACTGGACGTACACGCGCAACCCACCGAACATCGGCCATGAGGTTCGAGAAGGCCTTGAGTTGCTGCAAAGAGGGAACTTCAAGGCGGGATTACGGGGGTGAACCCGTCTTGAAAATGTAAAAGCCCCGCCCGGTGCAATACCGGGCGGGGCTTTTTTGTCTCGGTTACGCGAGCGCTATTACAACAGCGGGATCGAGTAGCTGACGATCAGGCGGTTTTCGTCCTGCGAACGGGTGTTCGGCAGGTCGGTGCGCCAGGTAGCGTTTTTCCACGCCAGACCCAGGTTTTTCAGCGGACCTTCCTGAACGACGTAAGCCACGCTCAGATCGCGCTCCCACTCGGAAGCACCATTGGCCGCCTCGCCACCCTTGGCGTTGACGGTATCGATATCGTCGCCGTGCAGGTACACCAGACCCGCCGTCAGACCAGGTACGCCGACCTTGGCGAAGTCGAACGAGTAGCGTGCTAGCCAGGTTTTCTCGCCGGCACGGCCGAACTTCTGGATTTGCGAATCGGTGATGGTGTAGTTCGACGAACCGTCACCCTGGTTCAGCCAAGGGAAGTCGCTGCTGCCGTTGCTGACCTGATAACCGCCACCGAAGGTGTGACCGGCAACGCTGTACAGGAACAGGCCGCTGTACAGGTTGTTGTCGACCTTGCCTTTACCGTTGGCTGCACCGCTGTAGTTGCCAGTGGTGAAGAACAGAGGGTCGTGACCGTTGGCACCGTCGTCGGAGCTGTTGAAGTAACGGAAGTCCGACTTCAACACGCCCGGGCCGATAGCCCAGTTGTGAACCAGACCCAGGAAGTGTTGCTTGTAGAACTCTTCCAGGTTGCCGTAGTAGTACTGGGCAGTCAGGTCCTTGGTGACCTTGTAGTCGCCACCGGCATAGATGAACTTGTTGCTGTCGCGGAATTTGCTGCCGCGAGTGTTCGCGCCCGAAATCGACATCTGCTCATTGTTGCTGGAGTTACGGCCTTTGACGGCTTCGATCTGGCCACCGACCAGCGTCAGATCCTTGATGTCGCCGGACGTGATCTGGCCACCCTGCCAGGTTTGCGGTAGCAGGCGGCCATCGTTGGTCACGATCACCGGGTTTTTCGGCTGCAGGGTGCCCAGCTTCAGTTCGGTCTGGGAAACCTTGGCTTTGGCGGTAAGGCCCAGGCTGGAGAAATCATCTACTGCCTCGCCATTGGATTTGCTCGGGAAAACCGTGCCGCCGTAAGAGGTCGCCGTGGCGCCGTTGGTGCCGCCGCCCGAATCCAGCTTGACGCCCAACAGGCCGATCGCATCGATACCGAAGCCGACAGTGCCTTGGGTGTAGCCGGAGATGAAACGCAGATCGAAGCCCTGGCCCCATTCTTCGTTTTTGTTGGCACCGGCACCGTCACGGTTGTCAGTGTTGATGTAGAAATTACGCAGCCCCAATGTTGCCTTGCTGTCTTCGATAAAACCCGCGGCATTTGCCTGCTGGGCCAATACCCCGACGGCCACAGCAATGGCCAAGGTGGATTTGTTCATGTTTCGCTCCTCTCATTTCTAATTCTGATGTTCCTGGTCCCGAATCGATTGCCCGGGATCCTGAATGCATAATTTCGCGGCAAACCGTCTAGGCCGGTCATTTGGCGGGCCGCAGGATACATGGCATTAAAGCCAAAAAGAATTATTTTAGATTTTTTAATACCACTATGGAATATGACTTCCCACGACAGGACCGAGGTATCGGCGACAGGGCCGACACCTGAACCTGATCAATTGTCGAGGGAGGAAATTGCCAAATCCGAGCTCAGGGATGAGTGTCGGAGGACGCACTTTAGTGCGAGGATGAAAAAACCAAAAAGAATAAAAAAGAAGTAGCATCTGCGTTTATGGAATATAAAACTCAACGCAAAAAAAAGCCCCGCCAACCGACGGGGCTTTTTCTTGTGGCTATTACATGAAGCTGTAGGTGTAGTTGAAGATCAGACGGGTCTGGTCTTGATCAAGGGTGCTGGTGTTGCCACGGTAGGTACCGTGACGCAGGGTCGTACCAAACCCTTTCAGTGCGCCCGTTTGAATCACGTAATCGATACGCGCGTCAGTCTCGTGCTCACTCAGGTCTTTACCCACACCACTGGTTGCCTTGATGTCCTGGCCATTCAAGTAGGCAATCGAAGCTTTCAAGCCTGGTACACCCAGTGACGCGAAGTCATAGGAGTACTGACCGTACGTGGTGTTTTCACCGGCGCGGATGAAGCTGCCCACCACGGCATCGGTAAACGAGTAGAAGCTGGAGCCGCCGGCACCTTCCTGGCGACCTTTGTCATCGATCAGGCTGCCCTGGTTCAGGAACACGAAGCCGCCGTCATCGTTGACACGCTGATGGCCGAGCAGGAACGCGCTGCCACCCAGGGTATAGGTGAATGTGGCGCTCCAGGTCTTGTTATCGACCTCGCCCGGGTTCTTGGCGAAACCGTTGTTGTTGTTGAAACGGAAACCTGGGTCACCGTTCTTGCCGTCGGAGCTGCTGTCGAAGTAGCGAATATCGGTCTTGAACGACTGGTTGGCCGCGATCGGGTAGACGTGCACCAGGCCGAGGAAGTTCTGTTTGTAGAAGTCTTCCAGGTTCGCGTAGTAGTACTGCAGCAGGAGGTCTTTGGTGACCTTCCAGTCGGCACCGGCGTAACGGAACTGGTTGCTGTCCTCAGTCGCGCCAGCCACAGACAGGCCAGTGCGGTTCGAGGAGGCACGACCCGACGCGTGCTCCAGTTGACCCAGGTTGAAGGTCACGTTGTCGATTTCTTTGGAGGTGATGGTGCCACCGTCAAAGGTCTGCGGCAGCAGACGGCTGTCGTTCGCGATCAGGATCGGCATGTTCGGTGCCAGAGCGCCACCCAGGTGGGCTTCGGTCTTCGAGAAGCGCGCCTTGACGTTGCCATCCAGACGGCTCCACTCGTCGGCCGCCTCATTGCCATCGCTCGGGAAGAACGAGTTGGCGTTACCGGTCGGGTGATGCCCCTTGCCGCCATCCAGGTGGATACCCACCAGGGCCTGGGCGTCGATACCAAAACCTACGGTACCCTGGGTGAAACCGGACAGGTAATCGAACTTCAGACCCTCAGCGGTTTCTCGCTGACGGTTAGCCGGCGTGCTCGCGCCTTCGCGCATATCGGCGTCGTAATACATGGTGCGAGAGCTGATGGAAGCCTTGCTGTCTTCCAGGAAACCTGCGGCGCCTGCCTGCTGCGCCAAAACCCCTACGGCCACGGCCAGAGCCAAGTTGGACTTGTTCATTTGTAGCTCCTCTCGATTCTAATTCTTGTATTCCTGGTCTCGAGTCGATGCCCGAAATCCTAAGATGCGCGATTAGCGCCAGACCGTGACCCACAAGTCAATCGTAACTATATGTGTCTACGACCATAGTCTAATCCCCGATTTTTTGGTCCCTGCTGGGTCATGATTTCGTCATGAACCTGAAAAGAATTACCCGATTCTTTTCTAATACCGTTTAGGAATTTAGCTCCCCACTGCACGACTACCTCAGAATAGACGGTTCTGCCCATAAGCTAATTACTAAACGGTATTTATTTTCGCTTTTTTAGATCGATTAGTTTCCGACATAAATCGGAAACAAATTCTTTACCGAAAGGCGATCCCATGACGACCAAACGCGCACTATCCGGATCAATTGTTACAGTTTGTGTATCGCTGGCACTTTCTTTCACGGCACAGGCGGCGAACCTCACCGTCGGCTATCAAACCGGAATCGACCCCAGCAAAGTCCCCCAGGCCGATGGCCTTTATGAAAAAACCATCGGCCAGCCCATCGACTGGCGGCGCTTCAACAGCGGTCCGGAAGTGGTCACGGCGATTGCCTCGGGCGATGTGCAAATCGGCAATCTCGGCTCCAGTCCGCTGGCCGCTGCCGCCTCGCGCAACCTGCCGATCGTTGCGTTCATCGTCTCGGCCCAGATCAATGCCGCCGAAGCGCTGGTGGTACGCAACGGCAGCGGTATTGAAAAACCGCAAGATCTGATTGGAAAGACCATCGCCACGCCTTTCGTTTCAACCTCCCACTACAGCCTGCTCGGTGCGTTGAAGCACTGGGGCCTGGACAGCTCGAAAGTCAAAGTGGTGAACCTGCAGCCAGCGGAAATCGCCGCAGCCTGGAAGCGCGGCGATATTGATGGCGCGTTTGTCTGGTCGCCTGCCCTGGGGGAAATCCGCAAGACTGGCAAGACCCTGACCGACGCTGCGCAGGTGGGCCAATGGGGCGCACCAACCTTTGAGGTCTGGGTGGCGCGCAAGGACTACGCCGAAAAACATCCGGAGGTCGTGGCCAGGTTCGCCAGGGTCACCCTGGATTCGTTCACCGACTATGCGGCACACAAGGACCAATGGACCGTAGATTCGCTGCCCGTTCAAAAAATCGCCAAACTGACCGGTGCCAACGCCGCCGATGTACCGGAGCTATTGGCCGGTTCCGCCTTCCCGGATGCCAAGGCGCAACAGAGCACCGCGCTGCTGGACGGTGGCACAGCCAGGGCCATTGGCGAGACGGCGAAATTCCTGAAGGAACAAGGGAAGGTTGAAACGGTGCTGCCGGATTATTCGCCGTATGTCAGTGCGAAGTTTGTCACCGAGTAACACCACCGACCTTTGTAGGAGCGAGCTCGCTCGCGATGGTCGTTAACGATGCCGCGTGTTTACTGACTAAACGCAGCGCTCTTGAGTCCATCGCGAGCGAGCTCGCTCCTACAGGGACAGCATCCTGGTCAAAGGGCTTTTTCGAAGATCTTCGAATTACGCTGATAGTTGTACAGCGATGCCCGCGCCGACGGCAGTCGGTCGACGCTGCTCGGTTCGAAACCACGCTCGCGGAACCAGTGCGCGGTGCGGGTGGTCAGGACGAACAAGGTTTTCAACCCCTGCGCACGCGCGCGGGTTTCGATACGTTCCAGCAGCTCATCACCACGACCGCCATGGCGATACTCCGGGTTCACCGCCAGGCACGCCAGTTCACCGGCATCCGAATCGGCGATCTGGTACAGCGCCGCACAGGCGATGATCATGCCTTCGCGTTCAACCACACTGAATTGCTCGATCTCGCGTTCCAGCACCTCGCGGGAACGACGCACCAGGATGCCCTGCTCTTCCAGCGGACTGATCAAGTCCAGCAAACCACCGACGTCTTCAATGGCCGCTTCGCGCACCACTTCGAACTGCTCCTGGGCCACCAGCGTACCGCCACCGTCGCGGGTGAACAGTTCGGTCAGCAGCGCACCGTCTTCGGCATAACTGACAATATGGCTGCGGGCTACGCCGCCACGGCAAGCTTCGGCGGCGGCGTCCAGCAATTCCGCCTGATAGTTGCTGCCCAGCCGTTGCAGATGCGCCGGCACTTGCTGCGGACGCAGTTCGCGTACCAGGCGCCCGTGTTCGTCGATCAGGCCCAGGTCGGCACCGAACAGCAGCAGTTTGTCCGCGCCCAGGTCGATGGCCGCGCGGGTGGCGACGTCTTCGCAGGCGAGATTGAAAATCTCCCCGGTCGGCGAATAGCCCAGGGGCGACAGCAGCACGATGGAGCGCTCGTCCAGCAGGCGGTTGATGCCTTTGCGGTCGACCCGACGCACTTCGCCGGTGTGGTGATAGTCGACACCCTCAAGCACGCCGATCGGCCGTGCCGTCACCAGGTTGCCGCTGGCCACCCGCAGGCGCGAACCCTGCATCGGCGACGACGCCATGTCCATCGACAGGCGAGCCTCGATGGCAATGCGCAACTGGCCAACTGCGTCGATCACGCACTCCAGGGTCGCGGCATCGGTGATGCGCATGCCGTGATGGTAATGCGGAGTCAGGCCACGGGCGGCGAGGCGCGCTTCGATTTGCGGCCGGGAGCCGTGAACCAGCACCAGACGCACACCCAGGCTGTGCAACAGCACCAGGTCGTGGACGATATTGCCGAAGTTGGGATGCTCAACGCCGTCGCCGGGCAGCATGACGACAAAGGTGCAATCGCGGTGGGCGTTGATATAGGGCGAAGCGTGACGAAGCCAATTGACGTATTCGGGCATGAACCTGGGCCTGTAATAAATAGCAGCCGAAAAAAGGGCGAAACTGAAAACGCACAGCGGGCTGATGGTTATCGTCGGAACAGGCTTGGCGACACGCGCGCTCTCCTCATGAATACGGGTTTGGGTACCGGCAATTTAACCGCGAAACCTTGTAGGAGCGAGCTTGCTCGCGATGAATTTGAGGTCGCCGCGTACATTCAGGCAATGCTCGTCATCGTTAACGTCCTTCGCGAGCAGGCTCGCTCCTACAGGGGGGTCAGGCAATAGTGTTCGATCAGTTGCCTTAATAGATGCACCGTAGGCTGCAAACGTGACATTTCGAGGTATTCCCCCGGCTGGTGGGCACAGGCGATATCACCCGGGCCAAGCACCAGCGTTTCACAGCCGAGGCGCTGAAGATAAGGTGCTTCGGTGCCAAACGCCACTGCTTCGGCGCTGTGGCCGGTGAGCTTTTCGGCAATGCGCACCAGCGCTGCGTCCTCGGTCTGCTCGAATGCCGGCACGTCAGGGAACAACGGCGCGTAATCGATCCTGACCTGATGCCGCTCGGCAACCGGCTTGAGCTTCTGCAGGATCTCGGCGCGCAGGACCTTGGGGTCCATGCCGGGCAACGGCCGCAGATCGAACTCCAGAGAACACTGGCCGCAGATACGGTTGGGATTGTCGCCGCCATGGATGCAGCCGAAATTCATCGTGGGCATCGGTACGCCAAACTGTGGGTTGCGGAATTCGCGCTGCCATAACAAGCGCAGGCCACGCAGTTCACCGATGGCATCGTGCATGGCTTCCAGGGCGCTGTGGCCCAGGCGCGGGTCGGAGGAATGACCGCTCTGCCCGAGGATGTCGATGCGCTCCATCATGATGCCTTTGTGCATGCGGATCGGCTTGAGCCCGGTCGGCTCGCCGATCACCGCCGCCCGCCCCAGCGGTCGCCCCGCTTCGGCCAGCGCCCGAGCGCCGGACATCGAACTTTCTTCATCGCAGGTGGCGAGAATCAGCAACGGCTGTTTGAACGGCTGATCGAGCAGCGGTATGACCGCCTCGATCGCCAGGGCAAAAAAGCCCTTCATGTCGCAACTGCCCAGGCCGATCCAGCGACCGTCGACTTCAGTCAGCTTCAGCGGGTCGGTTTGCCACAGCGCAGCGTCGAACGGCACGGTGTCGCTGTGCCCGGCCAGCACCAGGCCGCCGGGGCCGGAACCGAAACTGGCCAGCAGGTTGAACTTGCCGGGGCTGACCTGCTGGATCTCACAGGTAAAACCCAGCTCACCGAGCCAAGTCGCCAGCAGATCGATGACCGGGCGGTTGCTCTGATCGAGACTGGGTTGGGTGCAACTGACGGACGGTGCAGCGATCAGCGCAGCGAATTGTTCTTTCATCGACGGCAATGGCATCGCTGACTCCCGGCTCCCGAATTGAAGTCCATCATAGAGCCAACCGATGACAGGAATAAACCGTCGCGGCGCGTACTAACCTTGAGTCCTGTACACTGCACGACCTTGGCAGCCACACATTCCCCCGGCTGCGCTCCCGATCCTGGATTTTCCGGCCATGCAGAAAGAAACCGAAATCAAACTCCGCGTCAGCCGCGAAACCCTCGCCGCCCTGCGCGAGCACCCATTACTGAAAAAACGCAACAAAAGTGGCTGGGAACGCCGTGAGTTGATGAACCAGTACTTCGACACGCCCGAGCGTGATCTGGCCCAGGCCAAGGTGGCCCTGCGCCTGCGCAAGGATGGCGAAGAAGTGATCCAGACCCTCAAGACCCGCGGCCAGAGCGTCGCCGGTCTGTCGGTACGTAACGAGTACGACTGGAACCTGCCCAAAGCCAAGCTCGACCTGAAGAAACTCGACGGCGAATGCTGGCCCGAGGAACTGGCCGAACTGGACAAGAAAACCCTGAAGCCGATCTTCACCACCGATTTCGTCCGCGAACGCGCGGAAATCGCCTGGGGCCGTGGCAAGACCAAAGTGGTCATCGAAGCCGCGCTGGACCTGGGTCACGTCGTGGTCGGCAAGCAGAAAGAAGAAATCTGCGAGCTGGAACTGGAACTACGCGAAGGCGAGCCTGCCGCATTACTGGAACTGGCTGCCGAGCTGGCCGAGAAACTGGCCCTGATGCCCTGCGACATCAGCAAGGCCGAACGCGGCTATCGTCTGTACGACGCCCACAGTTATTCGTTGAGCCTGCCAGCGCCGCAGATCACCGCCGAAACGCCACTGGACGACGCGTTCGCCGCGCTGAGCTGGCATTTGCTGGGCAGCAGCCAGCGTCTGGCCGAGCAGTATCGCTTCAACGGTCACTGGCGCCTGTTGCAGGATTGGGTCGAAAACCTCGCGGAAATGCGCGCGCTGATCAGCAGCCTGGGCCAGGCTGCTCCGCGTCAGTCGACCCACGATCTGCGTATCGCCCTCGATGCCTTGCTCGAGGACTGGCGTCCGCTGGTTCAGGCCGGCCTGGACGATGAAGACGTGCGCAAGGCCGCGCCCGAACAGTTCCTCGAAGAGCTCGAAGACCCGCGCTGGGGCCTGTTCTCTCTGACCACCTCGCGCTGGTTGCTGGCCCGCACCTGGGCTGCCGACCGCAACACCCGTGGCAATCGCCAGGGCGCTGCGCAATTGGGCAGTTGGTTGCCGCGCCTGCTGGGCGAAGAAGCCAACTCGCTGCAATTGCAGCGCTACCAGCAACAGCCGGAAGACCTGGCCGAGCAACTGCCGCGCATCGAACGCATCCAGGTCTGGCTGCACCATGCGCGTAGCGTGCTGGAGATCCCGGAAATGGATCGCCTGTACGGTGAGCTGAACAAGCTGGCACAACTGGCCAACGAATCGATCACCGACGAAGTCCTGGATGCGCGCAAGCAGCAGGCGATTGCGGTGTATCAGAACCGCGCCTGGAAAATGCTGCTGCGTCTGTAATACCGCCTTCGCTGGCAAGCCAGCTCCCACAGGATTTATGCGGTCCTTGTGGGAGCTGGCTTGCCAGCGAAGAGGCCGGGACATTCACTACACATTTCAGACCGGCAAACTGGTGGTCGACTTGATCTCCGACAACGCCACGATCGAATTGACCTCCTGGATCCCCGGCACCATCGACAGCTTCTCAAAGAAGAAGCGCTCATACGCCTCGATGTCCGCCGTGACAATCCGCAGCAGGAAATCCACCGCCCCCATCAGCACGTAACACTCCAGCACTTCCGGAAAGCCGCGAATCGCCTCGGTGAATTCGGTGAAGTTCGAACGCCCGTGGGCATTGAGTTTCACCTCCGCGAAGATCTGCGTGTTCAGGCCGATTTTCTTGCGATCGAGCAAGGTCACCTGGCCGCGAATGATGCCCTCCTCTTTCATCCGCTGAATCCGCCGCCAGCACGGCGATTGCGAGAGCCCCACCTGCTCGGCGATCTGCGCGCTGGACAGCGAAGCATCCTCTTGCAGCAAGGCGAGGATCTTGCGGTCGTAGCTATCCAGCTCGTTCTGCATAAAAAAACCTTTTTCTGGCCAACAAGTGAATTAATTGATTCTAAATTCCTGCAATGTTGCCAATCATAGAGAAGAAATACCCGGCACGGGATGTAAACATTTCTCCAGTAATTCTGGAGCCTGACCATGCCGTATCTCGAAGCCGTGAACACCCCACCTGCCCGCGCCGATGTCTGGAACGTCAGCAACGCCCATTGCCGCGTTCGCTATCAAATGCTGGCCGAGGCAGAACCCGACCTGCTGTGTCGCGCCCTCAACCTGTTCGCCTTGCAATTGCTCACGCCGGAGCAGGTCAACGTGCAACGCCAGGACGACTGGCTGGCCATCGAAGTCGTCATCGACGGATTGAGCTGGCACCGTGCGCAAGTGATTGCGGAAAAACTTCGTAATCTGATCAGCGTCTGCTCGGTGGAGCTGCAAGATGCTGATTCCACATGGGCCGAAGCGGTTCAAGCGGCGGGCTGAAAAACGCCGAAACGGCTTCGGCGGGTAGTGGCCCAGCGGTCGGTCGGACCACGGCTATCCTTTGCGCACTGTCGTTCAAAAGGAGCCCGCATGTCCGTACAAATCACCCTTCAGGACCGCTGGCTGGATCTCAATGATGTGCTGCGCGAACTGGTCGCCCAAGGCTTTATCAGCCAGGACTCGGCCGAACATGCGCTCAATGCCCGCCGCCGCAACGCCACCCATGGCCAGATGCATCCATTGGAATTCATCGCCAGCCAGCAACTGGACGACCTCAGCCGTCCCGGCAAACCACTGGACCTCGAAAGCCTGACCCTGTGGCTGTCCCGGCAGGCCGGCCAGCCTTACCTTCGCATCGACCCGTTGAAAATCAACGTCGCCGCCGTGACCCCGCTGATGTCCTATGCCTTTGCCCAGCGCCACAAGATCCTCGCGGTAGCGATCGACCGCGATGCGGTGACCGTGGCCAGCGCCCAGCCTTATGTCAGCGGCTGGGAGGCGGACCTGACCCACGTGCTCAAATTGCCGATCAAGCGCGTGGTGGCCAACCCGGCGGAGATACAGCGCTACAGTGTCGAATTCTTCCGCCTGGCCAAATCGGTCACCGGGGCGAACAGTGCCGACCCACAAGTCAGCACCCTCGGCAATTTCGAACAGTTGCTCAACCTCGGCGCCAGCGACCAGGAGCCGGACGCCAATGACGCACACATCGTCAATATCGTCGACTGGCTGTTCCAGTACGCGTTCCAGCAACGCGCCAGTGACATCCACATCGAACCCCGGCGCGAACAAGGCACGGTGCGCTTTCGCATCGACGGCGTGCTGCACAACGTCTATCAATTCCCGCCCCAGGTCACCATGGCCATCGTCAGTCGCCTGAAAACCCTGGGGCGCATGAACGTTGCGGAGAAACGCAAACCCCAGGACGGCCGGGTGAAAACCAAGACCCCGGACGGCGGCGAAGTCGAGCTGCGTTTGTCGACGCTGCCTACAGCCTTCGGCGAAAAAATGGTCATGCGGATCTTCGACCCGGAGGTCCTGCTCAAGGACTTCGATCAGCTCGGGTTTTCTGTCGACGACCTGCGCCGCTGGCAGGACATGACCCGCCAGCCCCACGGCATCATCCTCGTCACCGGGCCGACGGGTTCGGGCAAGACCACGACCCTCTACACCACCCTGAAAAAACTGGCGACGCCGCAGGTCAACCTCTGCACCATCGAAGACCCGATTGAAATGGTCGAGCCGGCGTTCAACCAGATGCAGGTCCAGCACAATATCGACCTGACCTTCGCCGCCGGCGTGCGCGCGCTGATGCGGCAAGACCCGGACATCATCATGATCGGCGAGATCCGCGACCTCGAAACCGCGGAGATGGCGATCCAGGCTGCGCTCACCGGGCACCTGGTGCTGTCGACCCTGCACACCAACGATGCACCCGGTGCCATCAGTCGCCTGCTGGAACTCGGTGTGCCGCACTACCTGATCAAGGCCACGGTGCTCGGCGTCATGGCCCAGCGGCTGGTGCGAACCCTGTGCCCGCACTGCAAGGCGCCGCTGACGCTGGGTGAAGACGATTGGCAAACCCTGACCCGTCCCTGGCAGGCACCATTGCCGGGCAATGCCCAGCGTGCCGTCGGTTGCCTGGAATGCCGCGACACCGGTTATCACGGTCGCGCCGGGGTCTACGAAATCATGCAACTGAGCGATGGCATCAAAGCGCTGATCAGTCCCGATACCGATTTGCTGGCCGTGCGCCGGCAGGCATTCAAGGAAGGCATGCGCAGCTTGCGGCTGTCGGGGGCGCAAAAGGTCGCCGCCGGGTTGACGACCATCGAGGAAGTTCTGCGAGTGACACCCCAGAGCGAGCAGAACTGAGCCCGACTGTTCCTATCCGGCAGGGCCCCGCTACACTCCAGCGAGTGCAACTCCACAGATCCACACATCAACAAGGAATCGTTATGCAGACCGGTAGTGTGCTTTTGCTTTTTGTCGGCCTGGTGGTCGCCATACTGTTCATGGGTTTCAAGGTCGTGCCCCAAGGCTTTGAATGGACCGTCGAGCGTTTCGGGCGCTACACCAACACGCTCAAGCCGGGGCTGAACGTCATCGTTCCGGTCATGGACCGCATCGGTCGCAAGATGAACGTGATGGAAAGCGTGCTGGATATTCCGCCGCAGGAAGTCATCACCGCCGACAACGCCACGGTGCAGATCGACGCCGTGTGTTTCTTCCAGGTGGTCAACTCGGCCCAGGCCGCCTACGAGGTCAACAACCTCGAGCACGCCATCCGCAATCTGCTGCAAACCAACATCCGTACGGTGCTCGGCTCGATGGAACTCGACGCCATGCTCAGCCAGCGTGACGCCATTAACGAAAAGCTGCTGCGCACCGTCGATGAAGCGACCGCGCCTTGGGGCATCAAGATCACCCGGATCGAAATCAAGGACATCAGCCCGCCCGCCGACCTGATGGCGGCAATGTCGGGGCAGATGAAAGCCGAGCGGATCAAGCGTGCGCAGATTCTGGAAGCCGAAGGCCTGCGTGCCGCAGCGATCCTGACCGCCGAAGGCAAGAAGCAGGCACAGATCCTCGAGGCCGAAGGCAGCCGGCAAGCCGCCTTCCTGGAGGCCGAAGCCCGTGAACGACAAGCCGAGGCAGAAGCCCAGGCCACCAAAGTGGTGTCCGAGGCCATCGCCAGCGGCAATGTGCAAGCGGTCAATTACTTCGTGGCGCAGAAGTACATCGATGCGCTGGGCAAGTTGTCTTCGGCCAACAACAGCAAGGTGATCCTGATGCCGCTGGAGGCCAGTTCGATGATCGGTGCGGTGGGCGGCATTGGCGAAATCGTCAAGGCCACTTTCGATAACAAGAAAGCCTGAGGCGCACCATGTGGGCATTTTTGCAGCACCTTTCGTTCTGGGACTGGTTGGCACTGGGCACGGTGCTGTTGATTCTTGAAGTGTTCGGCGCTGGCGGCTACCTGTTGTGGATCGGCATGGCGGCAGCAGCCGTGGGCGTCTTGACCTTCCTCCTGCCGGGCCTGTCCTGGGAATGGCAGTTTCTGTTGTTCGGCCTGCTGTCGATCGCCACCGCGTTGTACTGGTGGCGGCGTCAGCGTACGGCGACGCGCCCGAGCGATCAGCCGCACCTGAATCTGCGCGGCCAGGAACTGATCGGCAAAACCTTCGTGGTGCATGAAGCGATTGTCGACGGTCGCGGCAAAATCAAGGTGGCCGACGGCGTGTGGATGGCCCGCGGGCCAGACACTGCCATTGGCAGCCGCGTGCGGGTGGTCGGCCAGCAAGGCGCAATCCTGCTGGTCGAAGCGGCGGAATAAGTGACCATGGAACTCGATTGAGGGTTGGCAATCCAAGGGCGTAGTTAACCCAGTGGAGTCACCCTTTCATGCGTTTCAAGCTTGCTGTCGCTACCGTCGCCCTGTTGTCCCTGCCTGTCGGTTCGGCGATGGCTGATACTTTTTGGAGTAACGTTCTTACATCCGGCGCAACCACCGGTTCGAGCTATCTGACGTCCAGGGATAACAAGCTGATCGTCGCGGCACAGGACGACGCCAGCAGCTTCGTCGCCAGCGACGGCGGTATCCGCGGCCCGTACCTGGAAGCGGCCATGCAGAAAGTCCGCGCCGCCAACCCGGGCCTGCAAGCCACGGACATGGAACTGGCGAACGCGATCCTGGCGAAGAATGCCGTGGCTTCGGAGTAAGTAATACCCGCATAAAAATGCCGCTCACATGAGCGGCATTTTTTTGCCCTGCGTACACCTGTCCCAGGTTCACTGATACCCCTGTAGGAGCGAGCTTGCTCCGGGCGGCGTTCCGACGATGGTCGTTAACGATGCCGCGTGTCTACTGACTAAACGCAGCGCACTTGAGTCCATCGCGAGCAGGCTCGCTCCTACAGGGGTGATGTGTTGCCTGGGAGATCAGCGGTAATCATCCACCGGCACACACGCACAAAACAGGTTCCGGTCCCCATACACGTTGTCCACCCGGTTCACCACCGGCCAGTATTTGTGAGCCTTGGTGTGCGCGTCCGGTGTGACCGCTTGCTCGATGCTGTATGGCCGCTCCCACACTCCAGTGATATCGGCCAACGTGTGTGGCGCACCTTTCAACGGGTTTTCTTCCGCCGGCCAGTTGCCATTTTGCACCTCGTTGATTTCCGCACGGATGCTCAGCATTGCTCCGATAAACCGGTCCAGCTCCGCCTTCGATTCACTTTCGGTCGGTTCGACCATCAGCGTCCCTGGCACCGGAAATGACATGGTCGGGGCATGGAAGCCGTAATCCATCAGGCGCTTGGCGACGTCCTCTTCGGTGATACCGGTCAATGCCTTGAGCGGTCGCAGGTCAAGGATGCATTCGTGAGCCACTCGTTCGTTGCGCCCGGTGTAGAGCACCGGGAACGCGCCCGACAAATGCCGCGCCAGGTAATTCGCGGCCAGGATCGCCACCTCGCTGGCGTCCGCCAGTTGCGGCCCCATCATGGCGATGTACATCCAGCTGATCGGTAGAATGCTTGCACTGCCCCAGGGCGCTGCGCTGACGGCACCATTTTGCGGGTGCGGCCCGTCGATCGGCACCACCGGATGGTTGGCCACGAACGGTGCCAGATGCGCCCGGACGCCAATCGGCCCCATGCCCGGCCCACCGCCACCATGGGGAATGCAGAAGGTCTTGTGCAGGTTCATGTGCGAGACGTCGGCGCCAATATCGGCCGGCCGCGCCAGCCCGACCTGGGCGTTGAGGTTGGCACCATCCATGTACACCTGACCGCCGTGCTGGTGGATCACTTCACAGATTTCGCTGATACCTTCCTCATACACGCCATGGGTCGAAGGATAGGTCGCCATCAGGCAGGCGAGTTTGTCTGCGGCCTGCGCGGCTTTTTCCTTGAGGTCATCCAGGTCGACGTTGCCCGCCTCGTCACACTCGACGATCACCACGCGCATCCCGGCCATTTGCGCCGACGCGGGATTGGTGCCGTGAGCCGACGAAGGAATCAGGCAAATATCGCGGCCGCCCTGATGACGACTCTCATGGTATTTGCGGATCGCCAGCAGCCCGGCATATTCGCCCTGGGCACCGGAGTTGGGCTGCATGCAGATTGCATCGAAACCGGTGATCGCGCACAGCCAGCGCTCCAGTTCTTCGATCATCAACCCATACCCGGCAGCCTGCTCTTTCGGCACGAACGGATGCAGGTTGGCGAATTGGGGCCAGGTGATCGGGATCATCTCGCTGGTGGCGTTCAGCTTCATGGTGCAGGAGCCCAGCGGGATCATCGATTGATTGAGCGCCAGATCCTTGCTTTCCAATTGCTTGAGGTAACGCAGCATTTCGGTTTCGCTGTGATGGGCGCTGAACACGGGGTGGCGCAGATAAGGCGAAGTTCGCACCAATCCTTCGGGAATTCCGCCAGGCAAGACTTCGGCATCCAGGTCCTCGATGCTGAGCCCGTGATCGGCCCCCAGAAACACGTCGAACAGCTTCGCCACGGTGTTTTCGTCGCAGCTCTCGTCGAGGCTCAAGCCCAGTTGGCCGCGCCCGAGAATACGCAGGTTGATCTGCGCGGCCCGGGCACTTTCGATGATGGCTGTCTGGGTTCCACCCACCTCCAGCGTCAGGGTGTCGAAGAAGTGCCGGTTGACCCGGCTAATACCGTTGCGCTCAAGCCCGGCGGCAAGGATGCAGGTCAGCCGATGAACCCGCTGGGCGATCCGCTTGAGCCCTTCCGGACCGTGGTAGACCGCATAAAAACTGGCGATATTGGCCAGCAGCACCTGGGCCGTACAGATGTTGGAGTTGGCCTTCTCCCGGCGGATGTGTTGCTCGCGGGTTTGCAGGGCCATGCGCAGGGCTGTGTTGCCCCGCGCATCTTTCGAAACACCGATGATCCGCCCGGGAATCGCTCGCTTGTATTCATCGCGGCTGGCAAAAAATGCCGCATGGGGCCCGCCGTAGCCCATGGGTACGCCAAATCGCTGGGACGAACCGAACACCACATCGGCGCCCAGTTCACCCGGCGGGGTCAGCAACAACAGGCTCAGCAAATCCGTGGCGACACAGGCCAGGGCCTGTTGTGCGTGGAGGTAATCAACCAGCGGCCGCAGGTCGTGGATCTCGCCGTGGGTGTCAGGGTATTGCAGCAGCGCGCCGAACACCTGGTGTTGCTTCAAGTTATCCACAGTGTCGACGATCAACTCGAAACCGAAACCTTCAGCACGTGTCTGCACTACTGAAATGGTTTGCGGGTGGCAGTTTTCGTCGACAAAGAACAGGTTGCTTTTGGACTTGGCGACCCGCTTGGCCAAGGCCATGGCTTCCGCCGCGGCAGTGGCCTCATCAAGCAGCGAGGCGTTGGCCAGCTCAAGACCGGTCAGGTCGATGGTCAGTTGCTGGAAGTTCAGCAACGCTTCGAGTCGGCCTTGGGCGATCTCCGGCTGATAGGGCGTGTACGCGGTGTACCAGCCGGGATTTTCCAGCACGTTACGCAAAATGACGGCCGGTGTGAGGGTGCCGTGGTAGCCCATGCCGATCAGGCTGGTCCAGACCTGGTTCTGCTCGGCATAACCGCGAAGTCTGGCCAGCGCGGCTTCTTCATCGAGTGCCGGGGGCAGGTCCAGCGCCCGATTGAGGCGGATGCCCGGCGGCACGGTTTGCTCGATCAATTCGACCCGGCTGCCCAGGCCGAGGCTGTCGAGCATCGCCTGTTGCTCGACGGCATCGGGTCCGAGGTGGCGGCGCAGAAAGGCATTGGGGTCGTGTAACTGGCTCAGGGACGGCAACTGGGACATGACGGGCTCTCTCTTGACTGGCGCTCAGCGTCGATGCAACACGGTCAAACCAGCATAGCAGTCGATATCCGCGTGGATGTCGTAGCGCGGCGATCCAATCCGGATCATCATGTGCGGCGTCAACCTAATGTCCGCTGATCGGGTGATCTGTATCCATGAGCCAACTGCCGTTCCTGCCGTTTTCCAAACCCACCATCGATGAAACCACGATTGCCGCTGTCGGCGACGTACTGCGCTCGGGCTGGATCACCAGCGGCCCCAAGGTCCAGGCCTTCGAAGCGCAACTCTCGGAGTATTTCGGCGGGCGCCCGGTGCGCACCTTCAACTCCGGCACCTGCACCATGGAAATCGCCTTGCGTATTGCCGGGGTCGGGCCGGGCGATGAAGTGATCACCACGCCTATTTCCTGGGTCGCCACCGCCAACGTCATCCTGGAAGTCGGCGCCACCCCGGTGTTTGCCGACATCGACCCGGTGACCCGCAATATCGATCTGGATCAACTGGAAGCGGCGATTACCCCCCGCACCAAGGCCATCATCCCGGTGTATCTTGCCGGGTTGCCCGTGGACATGGCGCGGTTGTACGCCCTGGCGAAAAAGCACGGTCTGCGGATCGTCGAAGATGCGGCCCAGGCACTGGGCTCCAGCTGGAACGGTCAGCGCATTGGCTCGACCGGTGATTTCGTGTCCTTCAGTTTCCAGGCGAACAAAAACGTCACCTCCTCCGAGGGCGGTTGTCTGGTGCTGAATACGGCCGAAGAAGTACGACTGGCAGAGAAATACCGGCTGCAGGGCGTTACCCGCACCGGCTTCGATGGCCTGGACGTCGATGTGCTGGGCGGCAAGTTCAACATGACCGACGTCGCCGCAGCCATTGGCCTGGGGCAATTTGCTCATATCGAAGCGATCACCGCTCATCGCCGTGACCTGGCCCGGCACTATTTCGCCTGCTTTGGCGAGGATTTCGAAGCGCAGTACGGAGCGCAACTGCCGCCAGCGGATTTCACCCACAGCAACTGGCATTTGCTCCAGCTGGTACTGCCGGAGCGTACGGATGGCAAGCCGGCACGGGCGACTTTCATGGAGCAGATGCAGGCTTTGGGTGTCGGGATCGGCTATCACTATCCGCCGATTCACCTGTTGAGCCTTTACCGCGAGCGCGGATTCAAGGAAGGCATGTTCCCGGTCGCCGAGCGGGTCGGTCGGCTGATTGTCTCATTGCCGATGTTCACGGCGATGAGCAAGGCCGATGTCGAGCGTTCGGTGACGGCCGTGAAGGCCGTTCTAGCCCAATAAACCTGTGGGAGCGAGCCTGCTCGCGAATGGGGAGTGTCAGTTGGCATGAATGCTTGCTGACACAACGCTTTCGCGAGCAGGCTCGCTCCCACATGGATTTTCACAAAGCGAGCGTTATTCGCCGATGGCAGCCTGGTAGCCGGCAGCATCCAGCAGTTTGTCCAGCTCGGACTTGTCGCTTGGCTTGAGCTTGAAGATCCACGCGCCGTACGGATCGGAATTGAGCAACTCAGGCTCACCGCTCAGCGCTTCATTGACAGCGATCACTTCACCGCTGATCGGTGCATAAATGTCGGAAGCGGCTTTAACCGATTCAACGACACCCGACTGATCACCAGCAGCAAACACGTTGCCGACTTCAGTCAGCTCGACGAACACCACATCACCCAGCGCTTCCTGCGCGTGATCGCTGATGCCCACGGTGACGGTGCCATCAGCTTCCAGACGTGCCCACTCGTGACTTTCGGCAAAACGCAGGTCGGCGGGGATATTGCTCATGTTCTGTGTCCTCAGGAAATAGGTCAGCGGTCGTGCCCGCCGAAATAGATTAGATCAAGGTTTTGCCGTGACGGACGAAGGTCGGTTTGACCACTCGTACCGGGTACCACTTGCCACGGATTTCCACTTCAGCGCGGTCGGCAGTTGCCATCGGCACGCGCGCCAGTGCAATCGACTTGCTAAGCGTAGGAGAGAAACTACCACTGGTGATCTCCCCTTCGCCAACATCGGCGATGCGGACCACCTGATGAGCGCGCAAAACACCGCGCTCCTCAAGGACCAGACCGACCAGTTTTTGCTGCACGCCGACAGCCTGCTCGGCTTCCAGCGCCTTGCGCCCGATGAACTGCCGGGTGGCAGGTTCCCAGGCAATGGTCCAGGCCATATTGGAAGCCAACGGTGAAATGTCCTGCTGGATGTCCTGACCGTAAAGGTTCATGCCGGCTTCGACCCGCAAGGTATCCCGCGCGCCAAGACCGATGGGGGAAATCCCGGCACCGACCAGATCGTTGAAAAAGCCTGGCGCCTGATCGGCCGGCAGAATGATTTCCAGGCCGTCTTCGCCGGTATAACCGGTGCGCGCGATGAACCAGTCACCGTCGGGCTGCCCTTCAAAGGGTTTGAGGAGCTGAATCAGGTTACCCCGGGACTGGTTGACCAGCTCGGCAATTTTTTGCCGGGCGTGGGGGCCCTGAATGGCCAGCATCGCCAACTCGGAACGCTCGCGAAGTTGCACGTCGAAACCGTCGAGATGCGCCTGCATCCAGGTCAGATCCTGATCGCGGGTGGAGGCATTGACCACCAGGCGATAACCCTCATCGAGACGATAGACGATCATGTCGTCGACAATGCCGCCCTGCTCATTGAGCATGGTGCTGTACAACGCACGGCCGGGGCTGTGCAGGCGTTCGACATCATTGGCCAGCAAATGCCGGAGCCAGGCTTTGGCCTGGGCGCCACCGACGTCGATTACGGTCATGTGGGATACATCGAAGACACCGCAATCGCGGCGCACCTGATGGTGCTCCTCGACCTGCGATCCATAATGCAGAGGCATGTCCCAACCGCCAAAATCGACCATCTTCGCGCCGAGTGCGAGATGAAGGTCATACAGAGGCGTACGCTGTCCCATGGGTTTCTCCTTCCGGGCGTGGCGAAGGTGCGGGCAAGTGCTGCACGGACTGAATGCCTTGAAACAAAGGGCCTTTAGCCGATTTCAGCTACCTGGTCTGTCAGACGGACCGCACCGAATGCCGCGCATTGTAGCCGCAAGGTGTAGGACTGGCACCTAGCTGTTTCGATGTGCCGAACGCCGGATCAATCCGATGACCGGCAACAGCCCGACCAGCACCAGCGTCAACGCTGGCAAAGATGCCCTCGCCCATTCTCCTTCGCTGGTCATTTCAAAGATCCGCACCGCCAGCGTGTCCCAGCCAAACGGGCGCATCAGCAGGGTCGCGGGCATTTCCTTGAGCACGTCGACGAACACCAGCAGGCCAGCGCTCAAGGTGCCGGGCAACAACAATGGTAGATACACTTTGAAAAACAGTCGCGGCCCACTGACGCCAAGGCTACGTGCCGCTTCGGGCAAAGATGGCCGTATACGCGCCAGACTGCTTTCGAGTGGCCCGTAGGCCACGGCAACGAAGCGCACCAGATAGGCCAGCAACAATGCCGACAGACTACCCAGCAGCAGCGGCTTGCCCGCGCCACCAAGCCAGCTAGAGAGCGGGATCACCAGCTCGCGATCGAGGTAACTGAACGCCAGCATGATCGACACCGCCAGCACCGAACCCGGCAAGGCATAACCCAGGTTGGCCAGACTGACCCCGGAACGAATGATCCGGGTGGGCGCCAGTCGTCGGGCAAACGCCAGTAACAGGGCGACGCTGACGGTGATCAACGCCGCCATCGCCCCCAGGTACAAGGTGTGGACGATCAACCCGGCGTAGCGCTCGTCGAGATCGAAGCGCCCACGCTGCCAGAACCACACCGCCAATTGCAGCATCGGGATCATGAAAGCGCAGGCAAACACCAGACAGCACCACGTCGTGGCCGCCAGTGCCTTGAAGCCTCGCAGGTGATACAGCGCCTTGACCCGTGGTCGCTCGTTGCTCGCCCGGTTGTTCCCGCGAGCACGCCGTTCACCGTATAGCACGAGCATCACCACCAGCAGCAAGAGGCTGGCCAGTTGCGCGGCGGAAGACAGGCTGAAAAAACCGTACCAGGTCTTGTAGATGGCCGTGGTGAAGGTATCGAAGTTGAACACCGACACTGCGCCGAAATCCGCCAGGGTCTCCATCAGCGCCAATGCCACGCCCGCACCGATGGCCGGTCGCGCCATGGGCAATGCCACCCGCCAGAACGCCTGCCAGGGCGATTGGCCAAGGACCCGCGCGGCTTCCATCAGGCCTTTGCCCTGGGCGAGGAAAGCCGTGCGGGCCAGCAGATATACATAGGGATAGAAAACCAGCACCAGCACCACAATCACACCGCCCGTGGAGCGCACGCGCGGCAGCCGCAGACCACTGCCGAACCACTCGCGCAGCAGGGTTTGCACAGGGCCGGCGAAATCCAGCAGGCCAACAAATACGAACGCGAGCACATAGGCTGGAATCGCAAAGGGCAGCATCAATGCCCAGTCCAGCCAGCGCCTGCCGGGGAATTCACAGAGGCTGGTCAACCAGGCGAGGCTGACACCCAGCAAGGTGACACCCGCACCGACACCAAGCACCAGCGTCAGCGTGTTGCCCAACAGGCGCGGCATCTGTGTGTCCCACAAGTGAGACCAGATTTGAACGTCAATGGTTTGCCAGGAAAGCAACAGGACGCTCAGTGGCAACAGAACCAGCGCAGCGATGGCGAAGACGACTGGATACCAGCGGCGTTGGGCGGGGTGGGCCACAGGCTTGGTTCTCTACTATCTAATGGATGAGATCGACACTGTAGGAGCGAGCAAGCTCGCGAAAAACGTCAACGATAACGCGGGAAGCCTGACGGTCCGCGGTGCCCTGACGTTCATCGCGAGCTTGCTCGCTCCTACAGCGTCAGAGGCGCGTAGCGCAAAAACAAACGCCCCGCACAGGCGGGGCGCAGCATCACGGCTGACTCAGTTCCAGCCAGCCTTGTCCATCATGCGAATCGCCTCAGCCTGACGCTTGCCGGCAATTTCCACCGGCAAGGTATCGGCAATGAACTTGCCCCAGGCCGCCACTTCTTCGGATGGATGAACGGCAGGATTCGCCGGGAACTCCTGGTTCACGTCGGCAAAGATTTTCTGCGCTTCAGGCGTAGTCATCCACTCCACCAGGGCCTTGGCCGCTTCCGGGTGCGGCGCGTGTTGCGTCAGGCCGATACCCGACAGGTTCACGTGTACGCCACGGTCAGCCTGGTTCGGCCAGAACAGCTTCACCGGCAGGTCTGGCTTCTGCTTGTGCAGGCGACCGTAGTAGTAGGTGTTGACGATACCGACGTCGCACTGGCCGGCGTTGATCGCTTCCAGCACCGCGGTGTCGTCGGAGAACACGTCTGTGGACAGGTTCTTGACCCAGCCCTTGAGGATTTCCTCGGTCTTCCCGGCACCATGCACTTCGATCATGGTCGCGGTCAGGGACTGGTTATAGACCTTCTTCGCCGTGCGCAGGCACAGACGGCCTTCCCATTGCTTGTCGGCCAGCGCTTCGTAAGTGGTCAGTTCACCCGGCTTTACCCGATCAGTGGAATAGGCAATGGTCCGCGCCCGCAGGCTCAGGCCGGTCCAGGCGTGGGAGGCTGCCCGGTATTGCAGCGGAATGTTGGCGTCGATGGTTTTCGAGGTGAACGGCTGGAGGATACCCATCTGCTCGGCTTGCCAGAGGTTGCCGGCATCGACGGTGAGCAGCAGGTCGGCCGGCGTATTTGCGCCTTCGGCCTTGAGCCGCTGCATCAGGGGCGCTTCCTTGTCGGTGATGAACTTCACCTTCACCCCGGTCTTGGCGGTGTAGGCATCGAATACCGGCTTGATCAGCTCGTCGATTCGCGAGGAGTAGACCACCACCTCGTCAGCGGCCTGGGCGGCGGTGCTGCCGATCAGGGTCAAGGCCAGTGCGGTCAGTAGACGCTTCGATGCCAACATGGGAGCGATCCTTCGATTGAAAAATGAGGCCAAATGATAAGGACTCACATTTAGCTTCTCAATCGAACCCGCTTATGGAGGAGTTACCGGATGTTGCACAAGCAGAAAATGAGGGTGAATTTACCGCCGCAATCGCGAGCAGGCTCGCTCCCACAAGGATTTGTGGTGAGCACAAAATCCTGGACGCTGGAGATCACCTGTGGAAGCGAGCCTGCTCGCGATGAGGCCGGCCGCCACAGCACAAACCTCAGGCCTTGGCGAGCGCCGGCAAATCCCCGGTCAGCCCCAGCGCTTCACGCACGAACAAGGCTTTGGCTTCCGGCATTTTCTCAACCATTTTCAACCCGGTATTGCGCAACCAGCGCACCGGCAACGGATCGGCCTGGAACAAGCGCTCGAAACCTTCCATCGCCGCCATCAATGCCAGGTTGTGAGGCATGCGCCGACGCTCGTAACGGCTGAGGACTTTCACATCCGCCAGGCGTTCGCCACGGTTTGCCGCCTGCAGCAACACTTCGGCCAGAACGGCGGCATCAAGGAATCCGAGATTCACCCCCTGCCCGGCCAACGGGTGAATGGTGTGGGCCGCGTCGCCGATCAACGCCAGGCCTTCAGCCACATAACGCTTGGCATGCCGTTGACGCAGGGGTACGCACAGCCGCGGATCGGCGCTCAGTACTTCACCGAGCCGACCTTCAAAGGCCCGCTCCAGCGCCTTGCAGAAGCCTTGCTCATCCATTGCCATCAGACGTTCGGCTTCGCCGGGCGTGGTCGACCAGACGATTGAACACCAATCCTGCTGGCCGTCGCGCTCAAGGGGCAGAAACGCCAACGGGCCGGTGTCGGTGAAGCGCTGCCAGGCCGTCATTTGATGCGGTTTGGCGCAACGCACGCTGGTGACGATGGCATGGTGCAGATAATCCCATTCACGGGTCGCGACCCCGGTCAGGCGCCGCACCGCCGAGTTGGCGCCATCCGCCGCGATCACCAGCGGTGCGCGCAAGGTACGGCCATCGGCCAGGGTCAGCAGCCAGTCATCGCCGGAGCGACGCATCTGTTCCAGCCGTGCATTGGCCAGCAACCCCAGGTCGCAGTCGTGCAGGCGGTCAAGCAAGGCATCCTGGACCACGCGGTTCTCGACGATATGCCCCAACACCTCGGCATGCACGCTGGCCGCCGAGAAGTGGATTTGCCCGGTGCCGCTGCCATCCCAGACCTGCATGTCGGTGTAGGGGCTGCTTCGGCGCCCGGCGATGCCATCCCAGACACCAAGGCGTTCGAGAATCCGCTGGCTGGCGGCCGACAAGGCGCTCACCCGCGGTTCAAACGCAGCTTGAGTGTCGAAGGGTTTGACACTCATGGGGCTGCCGTCCAGCAGCAGGACTTCCAGCCCGCTGTCCTGCAACGCCAGCGCCAGGGCGCTGCCGACCATTCCGGCCCCGACAATCAGCAGATCTGCGCGCATTTCCATGCTTTAAGCCTGTCTCTCTTGCGGCTTGAGCCGCACGTAAAAGGTTTTCCCGACCCGCGCCACCAGGTGGCCGGCGCTGTCATGAATGTCGACCTGCAATTGCGGCAGGTATTTTTATCAGTCGTGCCTTGCCAAAACGGCGGATCAGCCAGTCACGCATCCGGACGGGTACCCAGCCCCATCGCCTGTCGGGCAAACCAGCGTTTGGCCGGTGGCAGCAGATCGAGGCCGAGCAAGCCGATGTTGCGCCCCAGGGAAACCAATGGCTGGGTGCTGCCGAACAGGCGCGTGACCTGATCAGAGAAGCCCACGGTGAGGTTCTGATCAAGACGCTGGCGTTCGCGATAGGCTTGCAACGTGGCGAAGTCGCCCAATGGTTTTTCGCTGGCGAGCAAGGCGTCGGCCAGGGCCTGGGCATCGCGCAAGGACAGGTTGAACCCCTGGCCGGCAATCGGATGCAGGCTGTGCGCCGCGTTGCCGAGCACCGCCAGATGCGGACGCACCTGTTCTTCGGCCTCGACCAGCGTCAGCGGATACAGGTGCCGTGCACCGACCTGTTTCAATGTGCCAAGGCGATAACCGAACACACCCTGCAACTCGCTGAGGAAGCTGCGCTCATCAAGGGCCGCCAAGCGTTGCGCGTCCATGCCCAGGCGGGTCCAGACCAGTGCGCAGCGGTTTTCCGGCAGCGGCAGCAATGCCATCGGGCCTTCGTCGGTGAAACGCTCGAAGGCCATGCCGTTGTGGGCTTCACTCGGGGTGATGTTGGCGATCAGCGCGCTCTGGTTATACGGACGCTTGCGGATGCCGATCCCCAATTGCTCGCGCAGGCCGGAGCGGCCACCATCGGCGAGCACCGCGAGATCGCATTCCAGGGTGGTTTCATCGTTGAGGGTCAGGCGATAGCCATCGGTCAGCGGCTCCATGCGGGTGACCTCCGCCGGGCAACGCCAACTGATCACATCCTTGTCCAGGCCTTGCCACAGGCATTGGCCGAGCCAGGCGTTTTCAACGACATAACCCAGCGCTGGAACGCCCTCTTCCATCGCCGACAACCGGGCAGTGGAGAAACGCCCGCGATCGGACACGTGAATCTGCTTGATCGGCTCGGCGCGGCGGGTGACTTCCTGCCAGATGCCCAACCGTTGATAGATTTGCCGCGAACCGAAGGACAACGCCGAAGAACGGGCGTCGTAACTCGGTTGCCAGGTGTCGCCAGGAGCGAAGGGCTCGATCAGCACGATCTTCCAGCCTCGGGCCTTGGCGCCGGCCTGCAGCGCAAGGGCCAGGCTTGCACCGACCAGCCCGCCACCGATGATTGCCAGGTTGACTCGACTCATGCCGCTTGTGTCCGTGCTTGCGCCATCAGGGCCTCGATGTCGGCGACGGTTTTCGGCACGCCGCCCGTCAATATTTCACAACCGGTCTTGGTGACCACTACGTCGTCCTCGATGCGCACGCCGATGCCGCGCCATTTCTTCGCCACATTCTGGTTGTCCGGGGCGATATAGATCCCCGGCTCCACGGTCAGCGCCATGCCGACCTCCAGCACGCGCCACTCGCCGCCGACCTTGTATTCGCCGACATCATGCACATCCATGCCCAGCCAATGGCCGGCGCGGTGCATGTAGAACGCCTTGTAGGCTTCACTGGCGATCAGTTCGTCGACGTCGCCCTGCAGCAGTCCCAGCTTGACCAGCCCGGCCGTGATGACCCTGACCGTGGCCTCGTGCGCCTGGTTCCAGTGTTTGTTCGGGGCGATTTCGGCAAAGGCGGCCTCCTGGGAGGCCAGCACCAATTCGTAAATCGCTTTCTGTTCCGTTGAATACTTGCCGCTGACAGGAAAGGTCCGGGTGATGTCGCTGGCGTAACAGTCGATCTCGCAACCGGCATCGATCAGCACCAGGTCACCGTCCTTGAGCAGCGCGTCATTCTGCTGGTAATGCAGGATGCAGCTGTTACGCCCCACCGCGACGATCGAGCCGTAGGCCGGCATCTTCGCCCCGCCCTTGCGGAATTCGTAATCGAGCTCGGCTTCCAGGCTGAATTCGTGCAACCCGGCGCGACAGGCCTGCATTGCCCGCACGTGCGCCTGGGCGGAAATCCGCGCTGCCTCACGCATCACTTTCACTTCCGCCGCCGATTTATACAGGCGCATGTCGTGCAGCAGATGATCCAGGGCAACGAATTCGTTCGGCGGCTGGGCACCGAGGTTGGCCTTGGAACGGATCACGTTGATCCACTCCATCAGGTGACGGTCGAATTCGGGGTTGCTGCCCATGGCCGAGTACACCCGGTCACGGCCTTCGATCAGGCCCGGCAGGATGTCGTCGATATCCGTGATCGGAAAGGCGTCGTCGGCGCCGAAATCGCGAATCGCGCCTTCCTGACCGGCGCGCAGGCCATCCCACAGCTCGCGTTCGGCGTTGCGCTCACGGCAGAACAGGATGTATTCGCCATGCACGCGCCCCGGCATCAGCACCAGTACCGCCTGGGGCTCGGGAAAACCGCTGAGGTACTGGAAGTCGCTGTCCTGGCGGTAAACGTGCTCGACATCGCGGTTGCGAATGGCCACCGCGGCGGCGGGCAGGATGGCGATGCTGTTGGGTTCCATCTGCGCCATCAGGGCCTTGCGGCGACGGCTGTATTCCGATTTCGGGATGTGGATCATGGGCAGATGGCGTTCCCTGGCAAGCGATTAGTGCAGCGACGGTTTGGTGGCTGGCACGTCTTTTTTGGTCTCGGAGAACAGCAGCAACGGCGCGACGCGCAGGTACTCCATGACTTCCATATAGTCGGTTTCGCCGTCTTCGGACTCTTCCAGGGCATCTTGCACCTGGGAAATGGCCGCCAGGTCCTGCAGCACTTCCGTGGCCTCGGTGCTCAGCATGCTGCTGTCACGGCAGTTCAGGCCGAAACCGCTGAGGAAACCCTGACACCATTGGCCCAGTGCAGCGGCACGCTCGGTGAGCGGAGCCTCGTCGGTCGGCAGCAGCAGTACGACGGTCACGTCATCGCCGGTGAGCTCACCCTTGACCATTGCCTGCAGGCCGATCAGGGCGTTGCGAACATTATCCTGCGGCTCGCTTTCGAGCAGTTCGGCGGCGTCGATCAGCCAGCCTTCGGCATCGAAGCCGGCGCCGGCGCAGCTGCGACCGAGCAGCAGGCCGTGCAGTTCGGCAGGCGAGACGTTATGACCGCTGGAGGTCAGCAGGGCGGCGAAGGCTTGGTACGGGGAATTCTGAATGGTCATGGGCAGCTAGGCGCCAGACGGCGCTATGTCTAGAATGAAGGCCTTGTATCCTACATCGACTACCCCTGTAGGAGCGAGCTTGCTCGCGATGGTCGCCAACGATAACACTGGGTACCTGATACCCCGCGGCGCTCTCAGGTTCATCGCGAGCAAGCTCGCTCCTACAGTCCGACCCCCATCAGACAGTGAAGACAATGGAAGACACCGACCTGCAAGCGCTGATGGCCAGACTCGAACTGCTGATTACCCGAGTCGAGCAACTTAAGAGTCAAAACGGACTCTTACTAGCTCAGGAAAAGACCTGGCGCGAGGAACGCGCACACCTCATTGAAAAAAACGAAATCGCCCGGCGTAAGGTCGAATCGATGATTTCGCGCCTCAAGGCCCTGGAGCAAGACTCATGAGTTCAAGCAATAGCGTCACCGTGCAGATCCTCGACAAAGAATATTCGATCATCTGCCCTCAGGAAGAGCGCAGCAACCTGATCAGCGCCGCCCGTTACCTGGACGGCAAGATGCGCGAGATCCGCAGCAGCGGCAAAGTCATCGGCGCCGACCGTATCGCCGTGATGGCTGCCCTGAACATCACACACGATCTGTTGCACAAGGAAGATCGCCCGGATGTACAGGTCAGCGGATCGACCCGTGAACAGGTGCGCGACCTGCTCGATCGCGTCGATCTGGCGCTCGCCACCGATCCGGACGTCACCAAAGGCTGATTCGCGCGACGGCTTGAGGTATACTCGAATCACTCCCTGGGGTGCTTGCCAGTTGGCGATGTCCCTGAGCCGATTTGCTATACCCTGGAGGTTGCACGTTGGGCTGGTGTGCATGTCCGCTAGACGGAAAGCCTTAAAGCCTACTGCATCTTCCACCTTGAACTTTCGGGTTCAAGGGCTAAGTCGACAGCGACACATTCGGGGAGCCTGATTTCAGTCCGATGCCGGTTTAAATACCGGCATCGGCGTTTTTACGGGTACGCTTTGCGTATCCGTCCTGCCGAAGCCAGAAACCATGACCGAACCTGCGCTGCTTCCCCGCCCGCAACTTCGACGCATGCTGCGCAATGCCCGCCGCGCACTGACACCGAGTCAACAGCGCCAGGCCGCTCGCGGGCTGTACAAGCAATTGGCCCAGCAACCGCTGTTTCGCCGCGCCAGACACATCTCGCTCTATCTTCCGACCGACGGTGAAATTGATCCGCGCCTGCTACTGCGTGCCGCACAGCGCCGGGGCAAGGCCACCTACCTGCCAGTGCTGAGTGCCTGGCCGCGAACCAAAATGGTGTTCCAGCGCATCCGGCCCGGAGAGAAACTCAAACCCAACCGCTTCCGCATCCTCGAGCCACGGGCCAACCTCGCCCGGCAGCGCAGGATCTGGGCGCTGGACCTGGTGTTGTTGCCATTGGTGGGTTTTGACGATGTCGGCGGACGCCTGGGGATGGGGGGCGGCTTCTACGATCGGAGCCTGGCCTACCTGGCGCGCCGACAAGACTGGCGCAAACCTACGCTGCTGGGGCTGGCCCATGAATGTCAGAAGGTCGGGCGATTGGCTCAGGCGAGCTGGGATGTGCCGTTGCAAGGAACGGTGACCGACAAGGCCTGGTATTACGCAGGCCAGGCACCACTTTGATCAGTGGTGCCGCGGCAACAGGATCAGCGCTTGAAGGCTGTCGACTGTTGCTGCAATTGGGCGAGTTCGACCGGTGCATCGGTCTTGTTGGCCCACAGGCTTTGGGCATAGCCAGTGGTCACGACGCCAAGGCCGAACAAAATGACCAGAATCCATAGTAAATCCGGTTTGCGTTTCATCGATTGCCCCCCAAAGGCATATCAACACGATGACAGCAGCGGTTTCCGTTTGCAGGCCGTGCAGCAGCGTCAAGCTTGAAAGGCCGGCATTTTGCGACAACGTGAACCGCTGCGCAAACGCTGACGCCAACCGACTGTCGGTTTGTCATAAAATCGCCGACAAGCTGCTCAATCACCCCGCAAGGAGCAAAAGACATGGCCTATTGGCTGATGAAATCCGAACCCGACGAACTCTCGATCAAAGGGCTGGAAAAGCTCGGTAAAGCGCGCTGGGACGGGGTTCGCAACTATCAGGCACGCAACTTCCTGCGGGCCATGGCGGTGGGAGACGAGTTCTTTTTCTATCATTCCAGCTGCCCCGAGCCGGGCATCGCGGGAATCGGCAGGATTGTCGAAGCCGCCTATCCGGACCCGACGGCACTGGAGCCACAGAGCCATTATTTCGACCCGAAGGCCACCTCGGAGAAAAACGCCTGGAGCGCGATTGATGTCGCGCATGTCGAGACGTTTGCCCGAGTGCTGAAGCTGGATTATCTGAAGCAGCAGACGACGCTGGCCGAGTTGCCACTGGTGCAGAAAGGTTCGCGGCTATCGGTGATGCCGGTAACGCCAGAGCAGTGGGCGGCGGTGATTGCACTCAAACCCTGAGATTTTCGGCGTCGATCAGAATGCATTCGCGGGCAAGCCCGCTCCCACAGGGTTTTGCGGCGAACACCGGGTTGTGTTTCAACACAAAACCACTGTAGGAGCGAGCCTGCTCGCGATGAGGCCCGCAAGAGCAGAGAAAGCCTTACTGGATGATCAGATTGTTGAACAACAGATCCTCAACCACCGGCTTGCCGGTTTCATCATTCATCACCTGCTGGGCCTGCTTCAGGGCTTCCTGACGCAGCTTCTCCTTGGCCTCGACGTTGTTCATCGTCTCGGTGGTCTGCTGGGCGAACAGCGCGACCAATTGATTGCGAATCAAAGGTTCATTGGCCTTCACCGCCTTGGCAGCTTCGTCACCGGTCACCCGCAACGCCACATCGGCCTTGTAGACCTTCAGTTTCGGCGTACCGTCCAGCCCGTAGTTACCCACGAACGGCGGGCTCAGAGTGATGTAGCTGACCTTCGGAGCTGCATCTTCTTTGGCTTCTTCGGCCACCGCTGCCACAGGCAGAGACAGGGCCAGCAACAACATGATCCACGCTTTCACAATTCGCTCCTTATCCGGTTTGCGGCCTAGCATAACGACCCGTCGCACAAGCACAAGCTTATGGCTGGCTATCAGGGCCGGGCATGCTCGTTGACCCGTCGACCCACACACCTACACTTATCGGCCATCACTCCCAAAGGAATAGCCCTGATGAAAGCCGTGCTGTGCAAAGCCTTCGGCCCTGCCGAATCGCTGGTGCTGGAAGACGTCGCCAGTCCTGTCGCGAAGAAGAATGAAATCCTGCTGGACGTGCACGCCGCCGGGGTCAATTTTCCCGACACGTTGATCATCGAGGGCAAATACCAGTTCAAGCCGCCCTTCCCGTTCTCTCCAGGTGGCGAAGCGTCAGGCGTGATCAGCGCCGTGGGTGAAAAGGTCAGCCACTTGAAAGTCGGTGACCGGGTCATGGCCCTGACTGGCTGGGGCAGCTTTGCCGAGCAGGTCGCCGTACCGGGCTACAACGTATTGCCGATCCCGCCGTCCATGGACTTCAACACCGCCGCCGCCTTCAGCATGACCTACGGCACCTCGATGCACGCCCTCAAGCAGCGCGGCAACCTGCAACCGGGCGAAACCCTGTTGGTGCTGGGCGCCTCCGGCGGTGTCGGCCTGGCCGCGGTGGAAATCGGCAAAGCCATGGGCGCCCGGGTGATTGCCGCGGCCAGCAGTGCGGAAAAACTCGCCGTAGCCAAGGCCGCCGGCGCCGACGAATTGATCAACTACAGCGAAACCAGCCTCAAGGATGAAATCAAGCGCCTGACCGATGGCCAGGGCGTCGACGTGATCTACGACCCGGTGGGCGGCGACCTGTTCGACCAGGCCATCCGCGCCATCGCCTGGAACGGCCGCCTGCTGGTAGTCGGCTTCGCCAGCGGGCGCATACCCGAACTGCCGGTGAACCTCGCGCTGCTCAAGGGCGCCGCAGTACTCGGGGTGTTCTGGGGCTCCTTCGCCCAGCGCCAGCCACAGGACAACGCAGCGAACTTCCAGCAACTGTTCGGCTGGCTTGCCGAAGGCAAGTTGAAGCCGCTGGTGTCGCAGGTCTATCCGCTGGGCAATGCGGCGCAAGCGATCAATGATCTTGGCCAGCGTAAAGCGGTCGGGAAAGTGGTGGTGCAGGTTCGCTGAATCTCTATCTGCAAAAAAGCGCGGCCACGCTGCCGCGCTTTTTCGTCAAAACAGAGTCGCTATCTCTGCCGGAAGAAGCCGCACGTATCGGCTCGCGGGATAGGTATTACAGCGCCTGACTATCAAAGGGATGCTTTTATTGAGCCTCGCAATCAGCGCCAGACGCTTGTGCTCCGGCAATTGCGTCGGCGAAAGGGAGTGCGTCAGGTAACTGCGGGTCCAACGGAATACCGGCAGGTCTACCCACGCCGTGTCAGCGATGTTCAGTGCTGCCCGTCCGATGTCACCACATTTCAGCCGTTCCAGCGTCTTGTTGATGTGGATGGGCTGCTCCCGGTCCAGCCTGTAATCCATTGGTGCGATGACGATGACTTGCGCGGGCTGATCGCCAGTGATCTTCCACGGCTTGAACCGCCATTGGCTGACTGCGGCCAATGAAGCCTCACCGAGTCCGGGATGCGCATCTTCGGCAATCACAGCCTTGCTGACAGAACCATCGGCCTGCACGGTCAGGCTGACACGCACCATGCCGATAACACCGGCGCGGTAAAGCTCCACCGGATACACCGGCCCGGGATTATTCTCGGGTATCAGGAACACCTCCCCAGCCCTGACATCCGCAGAGACCAGCAACAAAACCCCACACAACCACCACCGCATATCCCTCTCCCTTCATCGGCAATGCCAGACCTGGCAACAGCACAAAGGTTACGGGGCTCAGTCGTCCGGCATAACGCCATGGCTTCCGCATTGAACGAAGGACCTTTCGCAAAAAACCACCTTATTTTCGGCACAGCAAAGCCATCAATACGGAAACGGGTAACGCTTCCTACAACGCCCCTCACTTACATCTGAGCGACATGTTCATAAAGGAACGCGCGATATCCAACATTTGCACTTTTTTGCCAATGAGAAGCGGTGCTATTTTCGGTAACGAAACTGTAATATTCGCATCCGCAGTCAAAACAAGAAATCTGGAGCTCTTGAATGTTTGCTTTCTTTCGTCCTGCCGCACATCAGGCTCCATTGCCTGAAGAAAAAATAGACAGCACCTACCGACGCCTGCGCTGGCAGATCTTCGCCGGTATCTTCTTTGGCTACGCCGGTTACTACCTGCTGCGCAAGAACTTCTCCCTGGCCATGCCGTACCTGATCGACGAGGGCTACTCCCGTGGTCAGTTGGGCCTGGCGATGTCCGCCATCGCGATTGCCTACGGCCTGTCGAAGTTTCTGATGGGCCTGGTGTCCGACCGCTCCAACCCGCGCTTCTTCCTGCCGTTCGGCCTGCTGGTTTCGGCCGGGGTGATGTTCATTTTCGGATTCGCACCTTGGGCGACGTCCAGCGTGACCATGATGTTCATTCTGCTGTTCATCAACGGCTGGGCGCAGGGCATGGGTTGGCCTCCGAGCGGCCGGACCATGGTGCACTGGTGGTCGCAGAAGGAACGAGGCGGCGTGGTGTCTGTGTGGAACGTGGCGCACAACGTCGGCGGCGGCCTGATCGGCCCGCTGTTCCTGATCGGCATGGGCCTGTTCAATGACTGGCACGCCGCATTCTACGTGCCGGCAGCAGTGGCGCTGGCGGTAGCGGTGTTTGCCTTTATGACCATGCGCGACACCCCGCAATCGGTTGGCCTGCCGCCGATCGAGCAGTACAAGAACGACTACCCGCAAGGCTACGACGCCAGCCACGAAGAAGAATTCAGCGCCAAGGAAATCTTCGTCAAATATGTGCTGCGCAACAAAATGCTCTGGTACATCGCCTTGGCCAACGTGTTTGTCTATCTGCTGCGCTACGGCGTGCTGGACTGGGCGCCGACCTACCTCAAGGAAGCCAAGGGTTTCACCGTAGACAAAACTTCGTGGGCGTATTTCTTCTACGAGTGGGCAGGTATCCCGGGCACGCTGCTGTGCGGCTGGATGTCGGACAAGATCTTCCGTGGCAACCGCGGCCTGACCGGCATGGTGTTCATGGCGCTGGTGACTGTCGCAACGCTGGTTTACTGGCTCAACCCGGCCGGCAATCCGATGGTCGACATGATCGCGCTGCTTTCCATTGGCTTCCTGATCTACGGCCCGGTCATGCTGATCGGCCTGCAGGCGCTGGAACTGGCACCGAAGAAAGCTGCGGGTACGGCGGCGGGCTTTACCGGTCTGTTCGGTTACCTGGGCGGCTCGGTAGCGGCCAGTGCAGCCATGGGCTACACCGTGGACCACTTCGGTTGGGACGGCGGCTTCGTGCTGCTGGTCGGCGCCTGCCTGCTGGCGATGGCCTTCCTGGCTCCGACGCTAGGGCACAAACAAACCGCCAGTCAGGGCCGCGAAGCGCTCGCATGATCGGCCTTTGATTTACAGCGCTTGAGCCGCGCCTCCAGATTCCGGTCTGGCATGGCGTGGCTGCGCAGGGCGTGGGCGGTTTGCTCGACATAATCGCGGGTGGTGCCGTAGCGCCCGCAAGCGTTCTCGAACACATGGCTCAGCACGTGATCCGGCAGGTTGCCGGCATAGCTGGGCAGATGTCGCTCCAGCACAAAGCCCAAGGCCTGTACCTGGCTGCCATCTTCGAGACGGCAGTTAAGCCAGTGCGGGCGGTAGGAAGGAAATGGCATTTCGCGCTGCCAAAGTGCGTACAGCGACGCTTCGAGTTGCTCTTCGGGCAAGCGATAGGCGAAACCGCTGCACGAACCACCGCGATCCAGGCCAAACACCAGGCCAGGCATTTCCGGCGTGCCGCGATGTTCGTGGGACCACAGGTACAACCCGCGATGGTAGCCATGCACTCGGCCGCGAACCCGCTCAACCGCGGTGCATTCCGGCCGCCAGATCAGCGACCCATAGGCAAACAGCCACACCGGCCCACCCTTGTGGCGGGCCATGGTCGATTGCATCGAGCTAAGCAATTGTTCGTGAGTGAGCTGCGGCCCCAGATCGAGCCGCGGAGGATAAGCCAGATTCAAAAAAGCCGATTCGATGGCGCTCATGGCGAATAGCGTTCAGCTCCCCGCGAGTAAACAGTTACTAAATAGAACGCACCGCCGAAACAATAAGGCACATATGTTTTCAAGTAATTTAAGTGCCTTGGTGCAGATCTTAATCAATCACTTGAACGAGATATAACCTACCGACATTTATACATTTTTATAAATACCGATGGGCTATATGGAGAGTTATAAACCTATAACCCTGCAGGAGCGAGCCTGCTCGCGATGGACTCAGGAACACTGCGGGCAGCCTGACTTCCCGCGTAATCGTTAACGTCCATCGCGAGCAAGCTCGCTCCTACAAGTATGGGGGGGCAGCTTCAGGATCTTGGTGCGTAGGCAAATACGTCGGCGCGCATCTGGTGAGCATCCATCCCAGCCTCGACCAGCGCATCCAGGGTGCCGTAGACCATCGCCGGTGAGCCACTGGCATACACATGCAAGGCCTTGAGATCGGGAAAGTCTTCACAGACCGCTTCATGCAACATGCCGCAGCGCCCCTTCCAGCCGCATTGATCGCTGACGACCTTGTGCAGGAACAGGTTGGACAATTTCAGCCATTCGTCCCAATGCTCGACTTGATAAAAGTCTTCCGGACGACGCACGCCCCAATACAGGTGCACCGGATGCTTGAAACCCGAGGCCCGGCAATGTTCGATCAGGCCGTGGATCTGGCCCATACCGGTGCCGGCGGCGATCAGCACGAGCGGACCGTCCGGCAACTCTGCCAGATGGGTATCGCCGAACGGCAATTCGACCCGCACCATGCTGTTGCGCTGAAGCTGTTCGATCAGGCTCAGCGCACTGGATTCACGCGCCAGTACATGGATTTCCAGGTCACGCCCCGCATGCGGTGCCGAGGCGAGGGAGAAAGCCGACTTTTCGCCGTTCTCGCGCTCGATCATCAGGTACTGACCGGCGTGGTAGCGCGGCGGTTTGCCGGCTGGTGCCCGCAGACGCACGCGCCAGGTGTCGCCGCCCACGTCCCTGCACTCAATGACCTGACACGACAAGCTGCGCACCGGCAATTCTCCCAGCGCGAGCACGCCATCCCACAGCACGATGCAGTCTTCGAGCGGCTCCGCTATGCAAGTGTAGAACTCGCCATGGTCGCGCACATCGCCGGCCTGCTCGACCCGCCCTTCCACCAGCAGCGCCGCGCAGACGTGGCAATTGCCGTTGCGGCAACTTTGCGGGCATTCGTAGCCCAATCGTCGCGCGCCATCGAGAATCCGCTCGCCGGGCAATATCTCAAGCACTGCTCCGGAGGGCTGCAAGGTTACACGCATCAATCTATTCCTAACTGATTCCAGATGGCATCGATCCGCTGGGTCACGGCATCGTCCTTGACGATGACCCGGCCCCACTCGCGGGTGGTTTCGCCCGGCCATTTATGCGTGGCATCGAGGCCCATTTTCGAACCCAGGCCCGACACCGGCGAAGCGAAGTCCAGGTAGTCGATCGGTGTGTTCTCGATCATCACCGTGTCGCGCTTGGGGTCCATGCGCGTGGTGATGGCCCAGATCACGTCGTTCCAGTCCCGGGCGTTGATATCGTCGTCGGTGACGATAACGAACTTGGTGTACATGAACTGTCGCAAAAACGACCAGACACCGAGCATTACCCGCTTGGCATGGCCGGGATACGACTTTTTCATGGTCACGACGGCCATGCGGTACGAACAACCTTCGGGCGGCAGGTAGAAATCGGTGATTTCCGGGAACTGCTTCTGCAGGATCGGCACGAACACTTCGTTCAACGCCACGCCGAGAATCGCCGGCTCATCCGGTGGACGACCGGTGTAGGTGCTGTGGTAGATCGGTTTGATCCGGTGGGTGATGCGCTCGACGGTGAACACCGGGAAGCTGTCGACTTCGTTGTAGTAACCGGTGTGGTCGCCGTACGGGCCTTCGTCGGCCATCTCGCCCGGATGGATCACGCCTTCGAGGATGATTTCGGCGGTGGCCGGTACTTGCAAGTCGTTGCCACGGCACTTCACCAGCTCAGTGCGGTTACCGCGCAACAGGCCGGCGAAGGCGTACTCGGAGAGGCTGTCGGGCACCGGGGTCACGGCACCGAGGATGGTCGCCGGGTCGGCGCCCAACGCAACCGATACCGGAAACGGTTGGCCGGGATGCTTCTCGCACCATTCGCGAAAATCCAGCGCGCCGCCACGGTGGCTCAGCCAGCGCATGATGACCTTGTTGCGGCCGATCACTTGCTGACGATAAATGCCGAGGTTCTGGCGATCCTTGTTCGGGCCTTTGGTGACGGTCAGGCCCCAGGTGATCAGCGGACCGACATCGCCCGGCCAACAGGTCTGCACCGGCAACATGGCCAGGTCGACGTCGTCGCCTTCGATGACCACTTCCTGGCACACCGCGTCCTTGACGACTTTCGGCGCCATCGAAATGATCTTGCGGAAGATCGGCAGCTTGGACCAGGCATCCTTCAGGCCTTTCGGCGGCTCTGGCTCCTTGAGGAATGCCAGCAGCTTGCCGATCTCGCGCAGTTCGCTGACCGCTTCGGCGCCCATGCCCAGCGCGACACGCTCGGGGGTGCCGAACAGGTTGCCGAGCACGGGAATGTCATAACCGGTAGGGTTTTCGAAAAGCAGGGCCGGGCCCTTGGCGCGCAAGGTGCGGTCGCAGACCTCGGTCATTTCGAGCACCGGGGAAACCGGAACCTGGATGCGCTTGAGTTCACCGCGCTTTTCCAGCCCGCTGATAAAGTCGCGCAAGTCGCGATACTGCATGCGTGAGCCTCGTGTTGGCCGTGGCGTTCGGGGGCAGGCAGTTTAGCGCCGAAGCCCTCTATTCAGAACCACGAACTGGCATTTGATCAAAAATCAGATAGCAAAAAGCCGGGTTTCCCCGGCTTTTTGTGCCTGTTCGACTTACTTGCGTTTCATCGACAGGAAGAACTCATCGTTAGTCTTGGTCGTTTTCAGCTTGTCGACCAGGAACTCGATGGCAGCGACTTCATCCATCGGGTGCAGCAGCTTGCGCAGGATCCACATGCGCTGCAGCTCGTCGTCGGCGGTCAGCAACTCTTCGCGGCGGGTACCGGAACGGTTGATGTTGATGGCCGGGAAGACGCGCTTTTCAGCGATACGGCGATCCAGCGGCAGCTCCATGTTGCCGGTGCCTTTGAACTCTTCGTAGATCACTTCGTCCATCTTCGAGCCGGTTTCAACCAGCGCGGTAGCGATGATGGTCAGCGAGCCGCCTTCTTCGATGTTCCGTGCAGCACCGAAGAAACGCTTCGGCTTCTCCAGGGCGTGGGCATCGACACCACCGGTCAGTACCTTGCCGGAGCTCGGGATCACGGTGTTGTAGGCACGGGCCAGACGGGTGATGGAGTCGAGCAGGATCACCACGTCTTTCTTGTGCTCGACCAGGCGCTTGGCCTTCTCGATCACCATTTCGGCAACCTGCACGTGGCGGGTTGGCGGCTCGTCGAACGTCGAGGCAACCACTTCGCCGCGCACGGTGCGCTGCATTTCGGTTACTTCTTCCGGACGTTCGTCGATCAGCAGCACGATCAGGTGAACTTCAGGGTTGTTACGCGCGATGTTCGCCGCGATGTTCTGCAGCATGATCGTCTTGCCGGCTTTCGGCGGAGCAACGATCAGACCGCGCTGGCCTTTACCGATCGGGGCGCACAGGTCGATGACACGACCCGTCAGGTCTTCGGTGGAACCGTTACCGGCTTCCATCTTCATGCGCACGGTCGGGAACAGCGGGGTCAGGTTCTCGAAGAGAATCTTGTTTTTCGCGTTTTCCGGACGATCGAAGTTGATCGTGTCGACCTTGAGCAGCGCGAAATAACGCTCGCCTTCCTTTGGAGGGCGGATCTTGCCAACGATGGTGTCACCGGTGCGCAAGTTGAAACGACGGATCTGGCTCGGCGAGACGTAGATATCGTCTGGACCTGCGAGATAGGAAGCGTCAGCGGAGCGCAGGAAGCCGAAGCCGTCCTGGAGAATCTCCAGCACGCCATCACCGGAGATTTCCTCACCGCTTTTCGCGTGCTTCTTGAGCAGGGAGAAAATCACGTCCTGCTTGCGCGAACGGGCCATATTTTCTATGCCCATCTGTTCGGCCAATTCGAGCAGTTCGGTAATCGGCTTTTGCTTGAGTTCAGTCAGATTCATATAGGAATGACGTAATCATTTATGGAGGGGGGAAATTAAGCTTTTGGCTTAATGAGGCCGCGCCGCTGAGAAGGCGACAGGATCGCGTACTTATTCGAAAAGGAGTGCGTCGGCGACGGCTAGCAGGGGGCAATGGAGAAACCAATGCGGGGCCGAATGTACCACCTGAGTATCAGGAGCGTCTAGCCCTGAATACGCAAAAAGCCCCGCTATTTGCGGGGCTTTTTTCAGGACACTTGCAGCGACGCTTAGATGTTGGCGTCGAGGAAAGCAGCCAGTTGCGACTTCGACAGTGCGCCGACCTTGGTCGCTTCAACGTTGCCGTTCTTGAACAGCATCAGGGTCGGGATACCGCGCACGCCATGCTTGGCCGGGGTTTCCTGGTTTTCGTCGATGTTCAGCTTGGCAACGGTCAGCTTGCCTTTGTAGGTCTCGGCAATCTCGTCCAAGACAGGAGCGATCATTTTGCAAGGGCCGCACCACTCAGCCCAGTAATCGACCAGTACAGCGCCTTCAGCCTTGAGTACGTCGGCCTCGAAGCTAGCGTCGCTAACGTGTTTGATAAGATCGCTGCTCATGGAATTCTCCAGGGTTGTAAGCAAAAAAACGTGGCCCATCATAGCCGCCCTTCCCTCGTTCAGGAAGGTGCAGTTGATTGAGTCTCGCTATGGCATTCCATGAGTTTGGGTATAGCTCAAGTCAAAGTACGCCGTGCCCCATCGCCGCAAAGGTTGTGTTGGATCAACCCTTTCAGCACTGCGCGTTGGCGCCAGCCTGTGATCGTGGCACGATGTCGAGGTTATCGACCGAGACCCCAGACCATGCCGCAATCCCAAGCCAAGAATCTGTCCCTGATCGCCGCAATCGACCTGGGCTCCAACAGTTTTCACATGGTCGTGGCCAAGGCCCAGAACGGTGAAATCCGCATTCTCGAGCGTCTCGGGGAGAAGGTTCAGCTGGCCGCCGGTATCGACGAAGAGCGCCATCTCAGCGAAGAATCGATGCAACGCGGGCTCGACTGCCTCAAGCGCTTCGCCCAACTGATCAGCGGTATGCCCACCGGTGCCGTTCGCATCGTCGGTACCAACGCCTTGCGTGAAGCGCGCAACCGCGCCGAATTCATCCGTCGCGCCGAAGAAATTCTCGGCCACCCGGTGGAAGTCATTTCCGGCCGTGAAGAAGCGCGCCTGATCTATCTCGGCGTGTCCCACACCCTCGCCGACACTCCGGGCAAGCGCCTGGTGGCCGACATCGGTGGCGGCAGTACCGAATTCATCATTGGTCAGCGCTTCGAACCGCTGCTGCGCGAAAGCCTGCAGATGGGTTGCGTCAGCTACACCCAACGCTATTTCAAGGACGGCAAGATCACCCCGGCCCGCTACGCCCAGGCGTACACCGCGGCGCGGCTGGAGATCATGAGCATCGAGCACGCCCTGCACCGCCTGACCTGGGATGAAGCCATCGGCTCCTCGGGCACCATCCGCGCCATTGGCCTGGCGCTGAAGGCTGGCGGCCATGGCACCGGCGAGGTCAACGCCGAAGGTCTGGCCTGGCTCAAGCGCAAACTGATCAAGCTGGGCGACGTCGAGAAAATCGATTTCGAAGGCATCAAACCGGATCGCCGGGCGATTTTCCCGGCTGGCCTTGCGATCCTCGAAGCGATCTTCGACTCCCTCGAACTGCAACGCATGGATCACTGCGAAGGCGCCCTGCGCGAAGGCGTGCTCTATGACCTGCTGGGCCGCCATCATCACGAAGACGTGCGCGAACGCACCCTCACTTCGCTGATGGAGCGTTACCACGTCGATCAGGAACAGGCGGCACGAGTCGAGCGCAAGGCGTTGCATGCGTTCGACCAGGTGGCCGCGGACTGGGACCTGGAAGATGGAGTCTGGCGCGAACTGCTCGGCTGGGCGGCCAAGGTCCATGAAGTGGGCCTGGACATCGCTCACTACCAGTACCACAAGCACGGGGCCTACCTGATCGAGCACTCGGACCTCGCCGGGTTCTCCCGCGAAGACCAGTTAATGCTCGCGCTGCTGGTACGCGGCCACCGACGCAACATTCCCAAGGACAAGTTCGCCGAGTTCGGCGACGACGGCATCAAACTGATTCGCCTGTGCACGCTGCTGCGCTTTGCGATTCTGTTCCACCACATCCGTGGCACCCAGCAAATGCCCCAGGTGGAACTGAACGCCCAGGACAACCACCTGGAAGTGGTTTTCCCGGAAAACTGGCTGGATGAAAACCAGCTGACCCAGGCCGACTTTGCCATTGAGGCGGAATGGCTGACTCGCGTAGATATCGTGCTGAACGCTCGCTGAAATTGAAAAAGGCCTTCTGCAGAAGGCCTTTTTTGTGCGTGCGATTTATGTGGGAGCGAGCCTGCTCGCGAAGGCGGTGTATCAGTCAACATCCATATTGAATGTGCTGTCCCCTTCGCGAGCAGGCTCGTTCCCACAGGTTTCTGGCGTTACCGAACCGCCAGGATCGGGCTGCCCAAACGCTCCAGCAATGTCGCCTGGGCGCTGCGCGGGTTCTGGTTGCCGGTCGGCGTGTTACGGATGTAACGACCGTCCGACTGCAGGCTCCAGCTGTGGGTGTTATCGGTGAGATACAGCTCCAGCTCTTTCTTGACCCGCATGATCAGCTTCTTGCCTTCCACCGGGAAGCAGGTCTCGACGCGCTTGTCGAGGTTGCGCTCCATCCAGTCGGCACTGGAGAGGAACATCTGTTCTTCGCCGCCATTGAGGAAATAGAAGACCCGTGTGTGCTCCAGGAAGCGACCGATGATCGAGCGCACGTGGATGTTGTGGGAAACCCCGGCGATGCCCGGCCGCAGGCAGCACATGCCACGCACCACCAGATCGATGCGCACGCCCGACTGGCTGGCCTTGTACAACGCACGGATGATCTTCGGATCGGTCAGCGAGTTGAACTTGGCGATGATGTGCGCCGGTTTACCCTCGAGGGCGAACTGGGTTTCGCGGGCAATCATGTCGAGCATGCCCTTTTTCAGGGTGAACGGCGCATGCAGCAATTTCTTCATGCGCAGCGTCTTGCCCATGCCGATCAACTGGCTGAACAGTTTGCCGACGTCTTCGCACAAGGCATCGTCGGAGGTCAGCAGACTGTAGTCGGTGTACAGGCGGGCGTTGCCGGCGTGGTAGTTACCTGTACCCAGGTGCGCGTAACGCACGATTTCACCCGCCTCGCGACGCAGGATCAGCATCATCTTGGCGTGGGTCTTGAAGCCGACCACACCATAGATCACCACCGCACCGGCCGCTTGCAGACGGCTGGCCAGTTGCAGGTTGGACTCTTCGTCGAACCGCGCCCGCAGTTCGATCACCGCGGTGACTTCCTTGCCGTTACGCGCCGCATCCACCAGCGCATCGACGATTTCCGAGTTGGCGCCGGACCGGTACAGGGTCTGGCGCACCGCCAGCACGTGTGGGTCCTTGGCAGCCTGGCGCAGCAGGTCGACCACCGGGGTGAACGACTCGAACGGGTGCAGCAGCAGGATGTCCTGCTTGCTGATCACGCTGAAAATGTTTTCGCTGTTCTGCAGCAGTTTCGGGATCTGCGGGGTGAACGGCAGGTATTGCAGCTCGCGCTGGCTGTCCAGGCCGGTGATGCTGAACAGCCGCGTCAGGTTCACCGGACCGTTGACCTGATACAACTCGGTCTCGCCCAGGTTGAACTGCTTGAGCAGATAGTCGGACAGGTGTTTCGGGCACGTGTCAGCCACTTCCAGTCGCACCGCATCGCCATAGCGCCGAGAGAACAGTTCGCCGCGCAAGGCGCGAGCCAGGTCCTCGACGTCTTCGGAGTCCAGCGCCAGGTCGGCGTTACGGGTCAGGCGGAACTGGTAGCAGCCCTTGACCTTCATGCCCTGGAACAGGTCATCGGCGTGAGCGTGAATCATCGACGACAGGAATACATAGTTGTCGCCAGGGCCACCGACTTCTTCCGGCACCTTGATGATGCGCGGCAGCAGGCGTGGCGCCGGGATGATCGCCAGACCGGAATCGCGGCCAAAGGCGTCGATGCCTTCGAGTTCGACGATGAAGTTCAGGCTCTTGTTCACCAGCAACGGGAACGGGTGCGTCGGGTCGAGACCGATCGGGGTGATGATCGGCGCAATCTCGTCGCGGAAATAGCGGCGGACCCAGGTTTTGAGCTTGGTCGTCCAGTAGCGGCGACGGATGAAGCGGACCTGATGTTTTTCCAGCTCCGGCAACAGAATGTCATTGAGGATCGCGTACTGGCGATCAACGTGACCGTGGACCAGTTCGCTGATGCGGGCCAGGGCCTGATGCGGTTGCAGACCATCGGCGCCGGCCTGTTCACGGGCGAAGGTGATCTGCTTCTTGAGGCCGGCGACACGAATTTCGAAGAACTCGTCCAGGTTGCTAGAGAAGATCAACAGAAACTTCAGCCGCTCCAGCAATGGGTAGGACTCGTCCAGCGCCTGTTCCAGCACGCGGATGTTGAACTGCAGTTGCGAGAGCTCGCGGTGGATATACAGGCTACTGTCATCCAGACCGGGAATGGCCACCGCTGGCGCGGTCGCAGCGGTTTCGACGACCGCCGCGGGCGGAGCTGGCTCCAGCTCCGGCGGGGTCTCGTCGACTTGCTCCACCACAGGTTGAGCGTCTTTTACGGCAACTTCAGTGAGTACTTCGGTATTCATCGAATGTTCCTGGGAGGGCTATTTTTGCTCTCGTAACAATTGAGCGGCACGAACGGCAAAGTACGTCAGGATGCCATCAGCCCCTGCACGTTTGAAAGCGGTCAGCGACTCGAGGATAACCCCTTCGCTCAACCAGCCATTCTGGATCGCCGCCATGTGCATGGCGTATTCGCCGCTGACTTGATAAACAAACGTCGGCACTTTGAACTCTTCTTTTACCCGGCACAGGATGTCCAGGTACGGCATGCCTGGCTTGACCATGACCATGTCTGCACCTTCTGACAAGTCCGCCGCCACTTCGTGCAGCGCTTCGTTGCTGTTGGCCGGGTCCATCTGATAGGAGGCCTTGTTGGCCTTGCCCAGGTTCAGCGCCGAACCGACCGCATCGCGGAACGGGCCGTAATAGGCGCTGGCGTACTTCGCCGAGTAGGCCATGATCCGTACATTGACGTGACCGGCCACTTCGAGGGCTTCGCGGATCGCCTGGATACGACCGTCCATCATGTCCGAGGGTGCCACGACCTGAGCGCCGGCTTCGGCGTGGGACAGGGCTTGCCTGACCAGTGCGTCGACGGTGATGTCGTTCTGCACGTAGCCTTCTTCATCAAGAATGCCGTCCTGGCCGTGGGTGGTGAACGGGTCCAGGGCGACGTCGGTGATCACGCCCAGCTCCGGGAATCGCGTACGCAGCGCACGGGTTGCGCGTTGGGCGATGCCTTGCGGGTTCCACGCTTCGGCGGCGTCAAGGGACTTGAGCTCCGCCGGCGTCACCGGGAACAACGCCAACGCTGGAATCCCCAGCTCGACCCACTTGGCTGCCTCTTCCAGCAACAGGTCGATGGTCAGGCGTTCGACACCCGGCATCGAAACCACCGCTTCGCGACGGTTTTCACCGTCCAGTACGAACACCGGCAGGATCAGGTCGTCGACGGTCAGGACGTTTTCACGGACCAGACGACGCGAGAAGTCGTCACGACGGTTGCGGCGCAGGCGGGTTGCGGGGAACAAACGATTGGCGGGGGTAAAGCTCACGGCAGACTCCTGAGCCCGCGCAGACGGGCGAGCGTGACAGTTATAAGCGGCCATTATGACGAACACATGACAGTTATGTGCAACCTGTGACACGTAGCCGCATTCCATTGTCGTTGTAGGAAATGTTCACGTCGAGACACATTTGGACACTTTCCTGAATGTGTCCGAAGGGTTAGGCTGCGCGTTCATTTCGCCAGCACCCAGACAATGCTCCAACAATTTCTGCATGACTTCGGCTACTTTGCCCTTTTTCTAGGCACGTTCTTCGAAGGCGAAACCATCCTGGTACTCGCGGGCTTCCTCGCGTTCCGTGGATACATGGACATCAACCTGGTGGTGGTCGTGGCCTTCTTCGGCAGCTACGCCGGCGACCAACTGTGGTATTTCCTGGGGCGCAAGCACGGCCGCAAACTGCTGGCGCGCAAGCCGCGCTGGCAGATGATGGGTGACCGGGCACTGGAACACATTCGCAAGCACCCGGACATCTGGGTATTGAGCTTCCGCTTCGTCTACGGGTTGCGTACGGTCATGCCGGTGGCCATCGGCCTGTCGGGGTATCCGCCGGGCCGCTACCTGCTGCTCAACGGCATTGGCGCCGCGATCTGGGCCGCAGCCCTGGCGGCGGCGGCATATCATTTCGGCGCAGTGCTCGAAGGCATGCTTGGCAGTGTAAAGAAATACGAGCTCTGGGTGCTCGGCGCCCTGCTGGTCCTGGGCTTCGTACTGTGGCTGCGTCGGCGCTTCAAGAATGCCCGCCTTGCGCGGCAGGTTTACGCCGACGAACAAGCGCTGAAAGCCGAAAGAATCAAAACCGAAGACCCTACGACGCCAGCCGAGTGATGCGATTTCTGCAACAGTAGAGACCGATGCCGCTCAACAGGCTGTAACTGAGCAGGCCGGCCCAGCCCACCGCGCTGGTCGGCCACAGCCCCACCATCGGGGCCAGCCACACCAAAGGCAGATTGGACGCCAGCCGGCCCAGCTCCAGCTGCAACGCCCACGGGCGATTCTCCAGGGCCACGCCCAGCACAAACAGACCGAACGTCACCACTCCCCAGCCCAACACCAGGGCGGCGACTGGCAGCTTCGGTTCAAGGTTCATCAAGTAGCTGCCCAGCGCGATGTACACGCAGAACTGCAACAGGATGTAGAGCTGCTGACGCCCGTCCAGCGGCACCTCGAATTTGCGGAACCGGGCCAGGTCCGGCTTGTTCATCGGGTATTTGGCCGCCACGTCAGCCGGGCGCCAGCCGGTGCGCATGAACCAGATCCGCAGCTTGTCCCAGGTGCTTTCGGCACGCCGTGCATCTGCCCACAATTGTGCGTAGAACTGCACGTTCGCCCACACGGGATTCCAGCTCGCCAGCGGCGTGGTCACGCCGAAGATCACCGGTTCGTTGTCGTCTTCTTCCTGGAACGAACCGAACAGACGATCCCAGATAATGAACACGCCGCCGTAGTTGCGATCCATGTAGAGCGCGTTCTGTGCATGGTGAGCCCGATGATTGGATGGCGTGACGAAAAACCATTCGAACCAGCCAAGCTTGGGAATATGTCGGGTGTGCACCCAGAACTGGTACAGCAGGTTCAGCGCGGCGACGCTCACAAACACCAACAGCGGTACGCCAAACATCGCCAGCGGCAGATAGAAGATCCAGCTCAGCAGGAATCCGGTGCTGGTCTGGCGCAATGCCGTGGACAGGTTGTAGTCCTCGCTCTGGTGATGCACCGAGTGCGCAGCCCAGAGAATGTTGCGCTCGTGGCCCATGCGGTGCAGCCAGTAGTAGCACAAGTCATAGAAGACAAAGGCGAACACCCAGGTCCAGACGCTGTCGGCCGACAACTCGAACAGTGCCAGATGCTTGAGGGCAAACGCGTAGGTCACCAACCCCACGCCTTTGGTCAGCAGCCCCGTGGTGGTCGACAGCACGCCGGTGCTGATGCTGTTGATCGCATCCGCCACTCGATAATTGCGCACCCCGCGCCAATGGTCGGCCAGCAGCTCGATGGCGATCAGGACAAAGAAAAACGGCACCGCATACAGAATGAAGTCCATGACGCGCCCTGATCGGAATACTGAGGACAGATGCTATGTGTTGCCGTGGTTTAACCCTATGGCAACGCGTGCCAAATTAGTGGACATTTAACGCCATGAATCTGGAGAAAAGCCCATGAGCAAAAAAGTTGCAGTGATCCTTTCCGGTTGTGGCGTGTACGACGGCGCCGAGCTCCACGAGAGCGTCATCACTTTGCTGCGCCTGGATCAGCGCGGGGCGCTGGTGCAGTGTTTCGCACCGAACATCGCGCAGTTGCATGTAATCAATCACCTGACCGGCGAAGAAATGCCCGAGTCGCGCAACGTGCTGGTGGAGTCGGCGCGGATTGCCCGGGGCAACATCAAGGATATCCGTGACGCGAACGTCGATGACTTCGATGCGCTGATCGTGCCCGGCGGCTTCGGCTCGGCCAAGAACCTCTCCAACTTCGCCATTCAAGGCGCCGGCTGCACCGTTCAGCCGGATGTCCTGGCACTGACCGAAGCTTTTGCCGAGGCCGGCAAGCCGGTGGGGTTGATGTGCATTTCCCCGGCCCTGGCGGCCAAGATCTACGGTCCCGGCGTGACCTGCACCATTGGCAACGACACCGACACCGCTGCCGCGATGAACAAGATGGGCGCGACCCATACCGATTGCGCGGTCAGTGATATTGTCGAGGACAAGGCACGCAAACTGGTGAGCACCCCGGCCTACATGCTGGCGCAATCGATCAGTGAAGCGGCATCGGGGATCAACAAGCTGGTAGACCGGGTACTGGAACTGACCCACGAAAACGACGCCTGACACACTGTAGGAGCGAGCTTGCTCGCGAAGGACCTGAGAGCGCCGCGTTCATCCAGGCAACACTCGTCATCGTTGACGCCCATCGCGAGCAAGCTCGCTCCTACAGTTTGCGGGCCAGCCGTGTGAGTATCCGGTCCAGCGCATTGGCAAACGCCTGCTTCTCTCGGTCACCAAACGGCGCTGGCCCTCCACCCATTTGCCCCTGTTCGCGTAAATCGGTGAACAGGTTGCGCACCGCCAGCCGATCACCCATGTTCTGCGCATCGAACTCCTTCCCGCGCGGGTCCAGCGCGGCCACGCCCTTTTTCACCAGACGGTCGGCCAACGGCACATCGCTGCAAATCACCAATTCACCGGGAACTGCGTGCTCTACCAGGTAATCATCGGCCGCATCCGGGCCGCTCGGCACCACGATCAGCTTGACCAGTGCCAGACCTGGCTTGATCTGCGGCTGCCCGGCCACCAGCACCACTTCGAACTGGCGCTTGAGGGCGAACTTCACCACCAGATCCTTCGCTGCCCGAGGGCAGGCGTCGGCATCGATCCAGACACGCATGTTTTGATCCTTTCTGAAAAAGCATCGCGGGCAAGCCCGCTCCCACAGGTTATACGCAATCCTGTGGGAGCGAGCCTGCTCGCGAATATGAGCGAAGCGAATGCTTCAGGAAACCTGCACCCGCTGCTTCTCAACCACCCGACTACGACCATACAGCACAACAATCGCAATGATCGCCACCGCCTGGGCGCTCAACGAATACGCATCGGCATGAATCCCCAGCCAGTCGAACTCAAAGAACGGCACCGGCCGCGTACCGAAAACTCCCGCTTCCTGCAGCGCCTTCACGCCATGCCCGGCAAACACCACCGACAAGGCGCACAAAAGACCGGCGTTGATGCTGAAGAACAGTGCCAGCGGCAACTTCGCCGAGCCGCGCAAGATCACCCAGGCCAAGCCGATCAGCAGCACCAGCGCCGTGGCCCCACCGGCCAGCACCGCGTTGTGTCCCGCGGGACCTGCCTGCAACCACAGGGTTTCGTAGAACAGAATCACTTCGAACAGTTCGCGATACACCGAGAAAAATGCCAGGGTGGCAAAGCCGAAACGCCCACCGCCACCCACCAGGCTGGTCTTGATGTAGTCCTGCCAGGCCGCCGCGTGACGACGGTCATGCATCCACACCCCCAGCCACAGCACCATGACGCTGGCAAACAACGCCGTCGCGCCTTCCAGCAACTCACGCTGCGAACCGCTGACATCAATCACATAGGCTGCCAGCGCCCAGGTGCCCAACCCCGCCAGAAACGCCAGGCCCCAACCGACGTTGACGCTGCGCACCGCCGCCTGTTGACCCGTGTTACGCAGGAAAGCAAGGATCGCCGCCAGCACCAGAATCGCTTCGAGACCTTCGCGCAGAAGAATCAGCAGACCGGAAATGTAGCTCAGCGACCAGCTCAAACCATCGTTACCCAGCAGCTCGGCCGATGCCTTCAACCTGGCCTTGGCCACCTCCAGACGCTGTTCGACGTCGCTCACCGGCAGACCGTCCTGCAACGACTGACGGTAGGCCATCAGGGATTTTTCCGTGTCTTTGCGCACGTTGGCGTCAATGTTGTCCAGCGAGCTTTCAACAAGCTCGAAGCCTTCCAGATACGCCGCTACCGATAAGTCATAAGCCTGATCATGCTCACCGGCACGATACGCCGCGATGCTCTTGTCCAGAGTGGCTGCGGTGTAGTCTAGCAATTGCGCCGGGCCACGCTTGACCTGCGGCGGTTGTGCCCGCTGGGCACGGAAGGTCGCGCCGGCTTGCGGGCCTTCGACAGCCTGCACTTCGGCCGGAGTCTGACGAGCCAGGTCGGCGATGTTGTAGGTTTTGTCAGCATTGGCTGTCGCCAGGTTGACACTGAAGCTGGCGATATAGGTGGCCAGGTCCCAACGCTGACGATCATCCAGTTGATCGGCAAAGGCCGGCATGTCAGTCCCTTCAACGCCAAGGCCCAAGGTGTTGTAGATCGCGTAGAGGCTCAGTCGATCCAGTCGTGTGCTATCGCGCAAATTGGACGGCGGTGGCGTCATGCCAACACCTGCCGGGCCGTCACCGGCCCCTGTATCGCCATGGCAGACCGAGCAGTGCTGAGCGTACAGCGGCGCACCACGCGCCGGGTCCGGCGTAATGACCGGGGCCTGGCTGACTTCATAGGCCACGGCCAGCTTCGCCCCCAGTTGCCGGGCCTGGCGCGCGACGTCAGCACCCTCCTGACGGGCGCTGATGGAACTTCCCAGCGTGGTCAGGCTTTGCTCCAGCGCAATTTTTTCCGGTTTGGCCGGCATCGCCGCCAGCAGACTGCCCAGCGTCTTGACCGACTCTTGCTGCGCACGAAATCCGGTCTGATCCATGATGCTGCCCGCCTGCACCGTGTCCGGGTAATCCGCGCCGATGTAATCGAGCAAGTGCAGCGCCTGCGGCGCACCTTCGGCGGGGGCGGCCAGCAGCTGAACGCTGCACGCCGCGAACAGCGGCAGCAATAGCCAGGCCAGGAAACGGGAGGGGGAAATCATGAATGAGTCTCAATTTTAAAAACGAAGTTACATATTGTTAACGCCCAACGGGTTTCGCTCAAGCGTTGTTGGGGCTTCCTGCGACTTCGAGGACTCTCCAAGGTACTGATGCGCCGATAAAAAAGGCGACCGCTTGGGTCGCCTTCTCGGGTTTCGGTCGATTTACGCCGCGGCTCTGCGTAGCGTCGCCATGAACGCTGCCGCACCGATGAACAGCCCGGCAAAGGTTCGGTTCATGCGTTTTTGCTGTTTCGGTGTGCGCAACAGACGCAGCACCTTGGAGGCCAGGCCGGTGTAGCCGGCCATGACGATCAGGTCGACGCAGACCATGGTCACGCCGATGATCACGTACTGGATCAGCAGTGGCGCGTGCGGATCGATGAACTGTGGCAACACCGCCAGCATGAACACAAGCGCCTTGGGGTTACTGATGTTCACCAGAAAACCACGGAACACCAGGGCCATCGGCTTGCCGATCTGGCGCACCGCCGCGTCATCGCTCATATCGCTGGGCAGTGCACGCCATTGCTTGATCGCGAGGTAAACCAGATACGCCACACCGAACCATTTGATCACATGGAACGCGGTGGCCGATGCGGTAAGAATCGCGCCAACTCCGGCGCCGACGATGGCGATCTGCAAAGCCAGGCCCAGTTGCAGGCCCAGAGCGTTCCAGTATCCGCGCCAGAAACCGTACTGCAGACCGCTGGACATCGACGCAATGGCGCCGGCACCGGGAGACAGGCTGATCACCCAGCAGGCGGCAAAAAACGCCAGCCATGTTTGAAGCTCCATTGCACACCTCGACTCAGACTCGTGACAGACGTCTAAGCTAATGCGGCTTTGGGTGGATGACTACCGATTTTTTGCTGGATGTTGCGGTTGCCGACCAGCGCTTACGGCTTGAGGGCCCCTTCGCGAGCAGGCTCGCTTGTATGTTTAGACTTGAAGGGGTGGGCGGGACTAAAAGCTCGATTCCGACTCTAGCCAGTACGGACCGTGGGAGACTTCTCGTTCCGCCCTTTCTACCTAAAGCGCCGATAAGGAATTCATCGGTTAATACCGACGATAGAGGCAAGCCAGCGCTACGGTAGACCCCGACAAGCACTTAAACCCTAGCTCCGAGGATTCGTCATGACAATCCTTACCTCGCCAACGGTGGTTGGTGTCGATGTGGCCAAGGCAGAAATCGTCGTTTACCGCGAAGATCTGAAAATCACTCAGTTCATCAACAACGATCGCACAGCTATTGGGCGCTGGCTCAAATCCCTGCCGGCGCAAAGCTCGATTGCCTTGGAAGCCACCAGTCTCTACCACCTGGATACCGCTGAACTGGCCCATGGCATGGGGCACCGAGTTTACGTTGTGGACCCTTATCGGGTGAGCCACTACCGCGAAAGCATTGGCCAGCGAGCAAAAACCGACCCCTGTGATGCGCGTTTGCTGGCACGTTACCTGACCAGTGAGCAGGATCGGCTTCGCATCTGGAATCCACCTCCGAAGCTCTACACCGTGTTGAAAAGCCTCCTCAACAAACGTGCAGAACTGATGAAAGCCCGGGTTAGCATCATGCTGAGCTGGTCGAGTGAGCCCCTTCTCAAAGACCTTCTGGCCCAAGAGCTGGAGCACTTCAAACAGACTGATCAGGCTATTCAGAAATTGCTGCGCAAAGCCAGCCAAGAGGCCGGGATCACCGAAAACATCAGACGTTGCCAAGCGATTGAAGGGATTGGCGAGCTCACGGCCACGGGTCTGGCAGCCACTTTTATGCGTGGTCAATTCGCCAGTGCCGATGCGTTTATTGCCTTTTTGGGAATGGACCTGAGGCCGAAGGACTCAGGAAAGAAGCACAGCCCGCGCCACTTGAGCAAAAAAGGCGATGGGGAGCTGCGGCGTCTTGCGCACAATGCAGCAATGGCGGCTTGCCGGTCTCCCGTCTGGAAACCGCTCTATGAGTCTTACTTGGCAAGAGGCCTGGCCAGAACTCAGGCTCTGGTCATCCTCGCCCGCAAGCTCTGTCGGGTGGCATTCGCCCTCATGAAAAATCAGAGCGAATACCAGCCAAATTTAAGGCTGCAGGGTTCCCCTGCAACATAGAATCTCCCACAGGGAATTGCGTGTCTTGCGGAGGAACTCGGTCGAGTGTGGGAGCGAGCCTGCTCGCGAAGGCGGCCTGTCAGGCAACAAAAGGCTTACTTTTCGAACCCGTTGGAAGGGAAAACATCCGTCCCGCGCCAACGCCTAACCGAGCGCTGGAAGAACAAACTGTTAGGCACTTGCACCATGGCGCTGCCAGTGCCGAGTTCTTCGGCCTCGACCAGCGTGGTGTACAGCAGATTGATTGCTACCACCCGGCCTTTGACGCCGGGCTTGTCGGTGGTATCCACCAATTCGACCACATCACCCAGGCGGAACGGGCCGACAGTGAAGATCAGGATCGCGCACAGCAGGTTCGACAGCACGCTCCACATGGCGAAAAACGCCACCGCCGCGACTGCGACGAATCCCGACAGCGCCGTCCAGAGCACCGTGGCCGATACACCGAGTCGCTCCAGCACGAAAATCAGCGCACTGCCCATGATCAGCCAGCGCAGGCCGCCGCGCAGCGGCATCAGCAATTGCGGCGGAAACGGATAGCGCTCACCGAGGCGGGTCAGGCACTTGGCGACAAAGCGCTGGGCGAAGTAGCCAGCCAACAGGATCAGCAGGATTTGCACGCCGAGCCAGATCGGCTCGGCCCACACCGCCGGCAACGGCAGCTTGAAGGCGTCCATCAGGACAGCGCCTCCAGCTCCGCCTGCATGCTTTCCAGCAACTCCAGGGCTTCCATCCACGCTTCTTCCAGCTCCGCCTCACGCCCCTTCAGCTTGGCCTGTTCGGCCAGCAGATCACGCAATTCGTTCTTTCGCGCCGGCTCATAGATATCGCTGTCGCCGAGGCTGGCATCGATTTTCGCGAGTTTTTCGTGCAGCTTGCCCAGCTCGGTTTCAAGCTTGTCAGCTTCGCGTTTGTGCGGCGCCAGTTGCTGGCGCAACGCAGCGGCGGCCTGACGCTGGGCTTTCTTGTCGGTCTTGTCCGGGTTGACCGGCGTATTGCTGACCGGGGCATTGCGCTGGCGATAATCCACCAGCCAGCGGGTGTAGTCCTCCAGGTCGCCGTCGAACTCTTCGACCTTGCCGTCCGCCACCAGGTAGAAGTTATCGGTGGTGCTTTTGAGCAGGTGACGGTCGTGGGAGACCACCAGTACCGCACCACTGAATTCCTGCAGGGCCATGGTCAGCGCCAGGCGCATCTCCAGGTCCAGGTGGTTGGTCGGTTCGTCGAGCAGCAACAGGTTCGGTCGATCCCAGGCGATCAAGGCCAACGCCAGGCGCGCCTTTTCGCCACCGGAAAAATTCAGCACCGGCTCGTCGATTCGCGCACCACGGAAGTCGAAACCGCCGAGGAAGTCGCGCAGGGTCTGTTCGCGCTCGGTCGGCGCCAGGCGTTGCAAATGCAACAACGGGCTGGCCTTGGAGTCCAGAGAATCGAGTTGATGCTGGGCGAAGTAACCGACCACGGTGTTCTCGCCACGGGTCAAGCGGCCTGCCAATGGCGAAAGCTCACCGGCAAGGTTCTTGATCAGGGTCGATTTACCGGCACCGTTAGGTCCGAGCAGACCGATTCGCGCCCCGGGGGTCAGTTGCAGCTTGACCTTCTCCAGTACGGCTTTATCGCCATAACCCAGGCGGGCATCGGACAGGTCGATCAACGGGCTGGAAATCTTCTGCGATTCACGGAAGACAAAGTCGAACGGCGAATCGACATGGGCGGCGGTCAGCTCTTCCATCCGCTCCAGCGCCTTGATCCGGCTCTGGGCCTGACGGGCCTTGGTGGCCTGGGCCTTGAAGCGGGCGATGTAGCTTTCCATATGCGCACGTTGCGCCTGCTGCTTCTCGTAGGCTTGCTGTTGCTGGGCCAGGCGTTCGGCACGGGCGCGCTCGAAGGCGCTGTAGCCACCGCGGTACAGGGTGATCTTGCGCTGATCGACGTGGGCCACGTGGTCGACCACGGCATCGAGGAAGTCCCGGTCATGGGAAATCAGCATCAGGGTGCCCGGATAGCTCTTGAGCCATTCTTCGAGCCAGATGATGGCGTCGAGGTCCAGGTGGTTGGTCGGCTCGTCGAGCAGCAGCAGGTCCGATGGGCACATCAAGGCCTGCGCCAGGTTCAGGCGCATCCGCCAGCCACCGGAGAAATCCCCGACCTGACGATCCATCTGCTCGTTGGTGAACCCAAGGCCGGCCAGCAGCTTGCGCGCCCGGGCGTCGGCGGTGTAACCGTCGGCGCTGTCGAGTTCCGAGTGCAGGCGGGCCTGTGCGGCACCATCATGGGCCGCTTCGGCTGCCGCCAGGTCGCGTTGCACCTGGCGCAGGCGCAGGTCGCCATCGAGCACGTAGTCGACCGCCAGGCGTTCGAGGGTGTCGACCTCCTGGCGCATGTGGGCGATACGCCAGTCGGCCGGCAGGAAGCAATCACCCGAGTCCGGGTGCAGCTCGCCCCGAAGCAGGGCGAACAGGCTCGATTTGCCGGCGCCGTTGGCACCGATGAGGCCGGCTTTCTGGCCGGCGTGCAGGGTCAGCTCGGCGTCTTCTAGCAGACGTTGCGGGCCACGCTGTAAAGTCAGGTTCTGAAGTCGAATCATAATGGCGGCGGAGTCTACCAGCTTCGCTCGCAACTGGCGCGAGTAGCACTATGTCCTCTGACCTGTGGAGCTTTTCCCTGACCACCTACGCCCGTCCCGGCGTCGAGCAGGCATGCCTGCAATTGCAATCGGCGGGGGTCAATGTGTGTCTGTTGCTGTGTGGTGCGTGGTTGGGACAACGGGGTGTTGCCTGCGATGAGCAACGCTTGCAGCAACTATGCGGCGTGGCCGTCTCGTGGGACAGCGATGTCGTGCGACCGTTACGCGCCTTGCGCACACAATGGAAAGCCGGGGCCACGGAGGACGCCGATCTGCATACCCTGCGTGAACAAGTAAAGGCACTCGAACTGGAAGCCGAGCGACATCTGTTGTTGCGGCTGGAAAGAGCGGCGCAGAGTTGGCCGCAAGGTGCCGAGACCGATCTATCGGCCTGGCTGGAAGGTGTGGCGGCTGAGGCCGCCCACCTGCACCGCGACGCGCTGCATCAGCTGCGCGTCGCGGTAACCGGCACTTAGGAAGCGCTGGTTGGGGTGGTTACAGCGCTCGAAGTTGCGGCAGGCGTAGGCGCTGGCGCGACTGTCGAGGTCGTTGCTGCCGGAGCAGGTGCTGCTGGCGCGGCCGGAGCGACTGGCTTGGCAACCGGTGCGGTGGCTGGCTTGGCGGCGACCGGCTTTTTCACTGCAGGTTTGGCCGCTGGTTTTGCGGCGGGTTTTGCAGCAGCCGGTTTGGCGGCAACTGGCTTTGCAGCGGCTGGCTTGGCGGCAGCGGCAGGTTTCGCTGCTGCCGGTTTTGCGGCTGGTTTTGCAGCCGGTTTGGCAGTCGCTTTTACAGCCGGTTTTGCCGCTGGCTTGGCTGCTGGTTTGGCAGCGACGGGTTTGGCAGCCGGCTTGGCAGCAGGTTTCGCCGCGGCGGTCCGGGTGGCTGGTTTAGCGGCCGGTTTTGCAGCCGGTTTAGCGGCGGCGGTTTTCGCTGCTGGTTTGGCAGCGGCGGCTTTTGCAGCGGCAGGTCGTGCGGCGGCAGGTCGTGCGGCGGCTGGCTTGGCAGCCGTGGTTTTAGCCGCAGGTTTTGCGGCGCTGGCAGCAGCCGGTTTTCTCGCAGCCGGTCTGGCAGCCGGTTTGGCAGCGGCAGTTCTCGCTGCTGGTTTGGCAGCTGCCGGTTTTGCAGCAGCAGGCTTGGCCGGTGCTTTTGCAGCAGCCGGTTTGGCGGCGGCTTTCTTCGCAGGTGCCGCAGCAGGTTTGGCCGCGCGCAGGGACAACACCTTGCCGACAGCCTCTTGTACACGACCGACGCCCTGGGCCAGTTTCAGGCTTTCCTGAGCATCGCGCTTGAGTTGCAGAATGTAGCCGCGGGTTTCCGATTGACGATCCTTCAGGGCATCGAGCAGCTCCTCAAGATCAGCCACTGCGTCCTTGGCCTTGGCTTGCGCCTTGGCTTTTCCGGCTGCCGCAGCGTCCTGCAATTTGGTGCGGGACTTGTGCAGTTTTTCTTGCGCTTTTCCGCGCTGCTTTTCCAGTTTGGCGAGCAGTTTTTCAGCATCAGCCAAGGCTTCGGAACAAGCGGTTTCCAGGTGCTCGAGCAGGCTGCCCGAGAGTTGTTGGAGCAGGTGCAATGGAGTGTTTACTGGCTTCTTGGTGGCCGACATGGTTTACCTCCTGGCTGAAGTGAGTGCGGCTCATACTAGACCTCTGCTGCAACCGCCGCTAGGGCATGTTGACACTATCGAAAGCGTTGCGTTGCAAAGGACTGAAAAACTTCTGTGCCGAAGCAAAAGCAGTTCACCGTTGCGCGCATTCTCACTGGCATAATCGCCCGCAATTCAGGTCGGAGAGTGCCCATGTCGCGCTACCTTTTTTTATCGCTGTGCGTGTTTTTTTCGGCGACTCAGGCCGCCGCAACAACACAGGAAAATGAAGCCCACGATCTCGCTTACAGCCTGGGTGCGAGCCTTGGCGAACGCTTGCGCCAGGAGGCTCCCGACCTGCAACTCCAGGCACTGGTCGAAGGATTGCAGCAGGCCTATCAGGGCAAGCCGCTGGCGCTGAAGGACGAACAGATCCAGCAGATATTGACCGAGCATGAGGCCCGGATTGCCATGCAGTCAGCCGAGCCGCAAAGCGAAATGGCACTGGAAAAAGAACAGAGTTTTCTCGCTGCAGAGAAAGCCAGACCCGGCGTGCGCGAACTGGCTGATGGCGTGCTGCTAACCGAATTGACGCCGGGTGCTGGCGCCAAGGCCGGACCGAACGGCAAGGTACAGGTGCTGTATATCGGTCGCTTGCCCGACGGCACGGTGTTCGATCAGAACAGTCAGCCACAATGGTTCAGTCTCGACAGCGTGATCGCCGGATGGCGCAGCGCATTGCAAAACATGCCGGTCGGGGCGAAATGGCGACTGGTGATTCCATCGGCCCAGGCCTATGGTGCCGACGGTGCCGGCGACGTGATCGCACCGTTCACTCCACTGGTGTTCGAAGTCGAATTGCGTGGCGCTACCGACTGACGACACAAACGAAAACGGCGTGCCTTGGCACGCCGTTTCGGGATCTTGCAGGAAGCGCTTCAGGCCTGAACCGAATCGGTTTCCTTGTGGGCTGTGTGCAGCACTTCGATCAGGCAGTCTTCCAGTTCGAAGCGTTCATGCAGCAGTCCACCGAGTTCCTTGAACTTCTCCGCGACGCATTTGCCTTCGTCGCAAAGGTCATTGAACGCAAGCAACTTTTCAGTGATGACATCGATGCGCGGGTAGATGGTCTCGGCGAGCTCCAACCCACGCTTGTCGTTGAAGGCCTTGGCCTCCCCCGTCAGCTGTTCGTAGATCTCGAAATGCCCGGCGGACACATAATCCACCAGCACACCGCAGAACTCCTGCAAGGGTTTACGATCCTCGCCTAGCGCCTCAGGCTTTGCGCCAAGCTTGTCGTAGGCATCGATCAGCTCTTTGCGCTCCTGCAACCAGCGGTCAATAAGCAGGTGCACTCCACCCCAGCGTTCCTGAGCATTCTGACAACTTTCGAGCATGGTGATCTCTCTTCCCTTGTGGGTCAGCTGCTCTATGCCCGTTCGCCTCTTGTAACGTCAGTGGGCGGTCAGGCAGAGCGTCATCGAGCAACAAAATTCCAATGACACGTGCGGGCCAGATTATGCCCGCACGACACTGGCTTCAAGGTACGCAGGCGATAATGTTCATACAAGTGTTTAATCGCCCGCCAAGGCCCGGTGCGACGACTCGCCGCTGAGTGGTCGCTGATAGCTGATCCAGACCAGTCGCAACGACTGGTAAACGGCCAGAATCAACATCGCGACGAAGAACAGCAGGCTCCACTCTGTGAGACTCAGATCGAACAGTGTCCAGGAAATCTCCACACAATCGACAGCGCCCTTGAACATTTGTTGTACGACGGATAGCCACGGGGAGCTGACCAACAGCTCTGCCAGATGGGTCGAGCACGCCGCTGCCTGTTCCGCCGGAAGGCTTTGCAGCAGGACCTGTCGCCACGCCGTGACAGTGCCGGCCAGACTGCAACCAAGACTGAGCAGCCAATACAGAACGTTTCCGATGCGACCAGGGCCATGGACCGAAGCCATCAGGCAGATACCGGTAAAGAGTGCCAGGCAAAACCGTTGCATGAGACACAAGCCGCAAGGCCGCAGACCGACTGCATATTCCAGATAATAGGAAACGCCCATCGCCAGGGCACCCGCAACGAAAGCCATGAAAAACAATGAGCGTGAGCAGGCCAAAGACATGGCTTTTCCGTAAAAGTAGTGACAGACCGTTACGGTAGAGGAAAGCGCGACGGCCTTTCAAGGCAAGCGCCCACAGAGACTTCAGCAAAGGTGTAGGGAAATCCCGACGCAGGCGAGAGGATAATAAGTAGTCCTCTGTAGGACTTTGCCTGCGACGAAATCTGGCAACTGAATTTCAACCCATCATCGTACTGCGGCGAGGAAGTTTTCTGCCTCGCCGCAGGTCATCGCCTGGACGCCTGAGCCTGGCGCCTGCAAATGGGTCAGGCGCGGACCGGCACTGGCAGGGGGGCCGCGAGCAAGCGTTCGTCCAGCAAGCCCAGGCCTTCCTGAAACAGCTGATTGCTGCGCTCGGTATCGCCCATTTGCGCCAGCAACCTCGCCAGTTCCGCACAGGCTTCCGGATTGCGTTGTACTCGCAGGCTGTTTTCCAGGTAGTCCCGGGCCTTGCCCCACAAACTGTTTTGCAGGCACAGACGACCCAGCGTCAACAGCAGGCCCGGATCGGCCGGATGGTCTTTGAGCCAGCCTTCGGCGGCCTGCAACTGGCGGGCCGGTTCTTTGCCGCGAACCAGTCCGTAGAGACGCGCCAGGTGACTGTCGAAGCTGCGTTTGAGAGCGGTGCGCAGCACTTCTTCGGCTTCGACCTGAGCCCCCAACTGACGCAGTTGTTCGGCATACGCGAGCACCAGTTGCGGCTCCTGACGCTGTGCCGAGGTCAGTTGTTGCCAGGCACGTTCGAGCGATTGTTGCCCCACCGTCCCGTCTTCTTCCCGTTGCGCCGCCAGCGACAGGTTCGCCCCCCAGGCCCGACGCTCCAGTTCGGCAAGCTCGGCCGCCGGCAGAATTTTGTCCTTGCGCAGCTCCGGCAACAGGCGGATCACTGCCGACCAGTCACCACGCTGCTGAAGCAGGCGCTGCAACTGACGCAGGGTCTGTGCGTTATGAGGGTGGCGCTCGCGCATGGCTTGCAGGGTGGAGAGGGCGCCTTCGGTATCACCGCGATCAGTCTGCAACTGGGCGTGGTTCAAGGCGATCGCCAACTCGGCCTGAGGCTGACGCTCCAGGGCACGCTCCAGCAAGCTGTCGCTTTCTTCGTAATTGCCTTGTTCGTTTGCGGCACGGGCCGCACCGAAGTAGTAAAGCAGCGGTTGGCGCTCGGCTTCGGCAGCCCGATGCAAGTGACGCTGCGCGCTGGCCCAGCGACCCTCGGCGAGATCGAGTTGACCGTGCTCGATTGCCACTTGCACACGACGGCTGCGGTTACGTCGCGACCACGGATTGACCACGCCACTGGAGGCCATCAACAGTTCGACCAGCGACTTGACGCCCCAGATCACCAGCCAGAGAACAGCCACCAGCGCCAACGTAGCCCACAGGCTCGACTCATAGCGGAAGGTCTTGTAGGCAATCAGCACGTAGCCGGAATGTTCTGCAATCGCCAGCCCCAGCGCAGCGGCAGCGGCGATCACGAGGAACACGATCACATAGAGGCGTTTCATGGCGTGGCCTCCGGCGCGGTGTTCGCGGCTGGCCTGGCCAGTGGCTTGACCGAATCTTCGGCGTTGACGTTGCGCCGCTCCAGATACCCCTGCACCGCACTCAGGGTGCCGGTCATATCCGGCGTGACGACGGTGACGGGTTGCTGGCTCAACTCGGCCACCTGCTCAAGCATGATTTTGCTTTGCGCGTTGTCCGGGTTGAAGTTGCCTTTGAGGATGTCCCGCGCTTCGTCCAGCACTTGGGAGTAAACCGCCGCCTGGCCATTGAGTGCGGCCCACTGTGCTTGCTCCAGTGCCAGGCTCAGGGCCAGGCGCACCTGACTCAGGCTCTGCCCGGCCAACAATGGGCGAACGTTTTTATCGGCATTGAAATCGATACGGATGTAACGCGAAATCTGATCCCACCATTGTGCCCAGCGACTGGCACCGTCGCCATCGGCGGTCAGGCCCAGCAGCGAATCGCCGCGATCCTTGTACTCCGGCGCCAGCTCGGTGAGGCTGGCCACCTGATCGCGCAACGCGCCCAGACGCAGGAACAACCCTGTGCGATCCGGCTGTTCGGTACTGCGCAAGGCAATCAGGGTCTTGGCCACCTGCTCGCGAGCGGCAAAGGCGCCCGGATCGTTCTGCTCACGCAGTATCTCGTCGGCACCCTGGACCAGTGCCTGGGCGCTGCCGATATCCTGCAAGGCAGACAGTCGCAGGCTGGCCAGACGCAACAGATGCTCGGCCTCGGCCAGTCGCCAATCCTTGCGACTGGCGCCGAGTACGGTTTCCAGACGCTGATTCAGACGCTGCTGATCGCCCTGCAGCTGGATCACCAGGCGACTGCGTGCTTCCAGTTCATCGGCGGCAGGCAATTGTGCCAGGCGTGCGCTCAAGCGCTCCTCATTGAGCTTGAGGTTCTGCGCCTGGTCATTCAACGCCTGAACCTGGCTCAGTTGCTGCTGACTATTGGCCTGCAGGTGACGCACCTGCCAGACACCCCAACCGCCCACCGCGACACCGGCCGCGCCCAGCAGCAGCGCGACGATAGCCAGACCATTGCCTCGACGCTGCACGGCAGCAGGTGGCGGCGGCGGCATTTCATCAACAGGAGCATCAACAGGTGTATCAAGCACCAGTCGCGAGTCATCTTTCGGCAAGGCTGTTTCGCTCACGTATCCATCCTTTGCATTAGAAAACGGGCACGGGATGCTCCCGTAACGCCGTCAGCAAGGCCGCGGCACTGGCACCGCGGCAATCCACAACTGTTTTGGCCCCGGCGGCACGCGCCAGCTCGGCAACCCTGGGGCTTGGTACAAACAACGGCAACCGCGCCAATTGCGGCCAGGCGTCGCCGGCCAATTGATGCAGGTGCTCAAAACCTTGTCCACTGCTGACCACCAGCCCGTTCAGGCGTTCCGCCTGGATCCGTTGCGGCAGCACTGCCGGCGGGTAAATCGGCAATGCCCGGCGGTACACCTCCAGATACTCGACACTAACACCAAGCTCACGCAAGCGTTCAGCCAGCAACTCGCGCCCGCCCTCCCCGCGCAGGATCAGCACTCGCGCATCGGGTTGTGCGATAGCCTCGCGCAGTCGGGAAAGTTCGAGCAAGGCTTCACTGTCATCGCCTTCTGCCGGGAAGCTCACGTCCAATCCGTGATCCTCGAGGATCTGCGCAGTCGCCGCGCCAACGGTGAACCACTTCACAGCGGGCGGCGCAGGCCAAAACCGCTCAAGCAGTTCGACGCCGATCCGCGCGGCCGGCTTGCTGACCACGATGACGGCGCAAAACTGATCCAGCACCTGAATCACCTGACGCATTGTGTCAGTGGTCGCAAGGGGCACGATGTCCAAAAGCGGCAGACTGTTACTGAATATCCCCTGCTCGGCCAAAAAACTGCTCAGCGCCGCCGACTCATCGGCGGGACGCGTCAGCAGCAAGCGCCAGCCAGTCACTCGTGACCAGCCTCGCCATAGACCGCTTTCAGAATCTCGTCGGCGCCCTGGCTCAAAAGGTCTTCGGCCACTTGCACACCAAGCGCCTCGGCATCGCCACGCGGCGCACGGGCCTGGGCACTGAGCAGCCGGCCACCACTCGGATCACCGACCAGCCCGCGCAACCAGACCTGCTCACCTTCCAGCACGGCGTAACAGGCAATCGGCACCTGGCAACCGCCATTGAGGTGCTTGTTCAGGGCACGTTCGGCGGTCACACGGGTGGCGGTGTCCTGGTGATGCAGGGGTGCCAGCAGCGCATGAATTTCGCTGTCGGCGCTGCGGCATTCGATCCCCACCGCACCCTGGCCACCGGCCGGAAGGCTGTCGTCGACACTGATGGCCGAGGTGATGCGATCTTCAAAGCCCAGACGGATCAGGCCGGCAGCGGCAAGGATGATGGCGTCGTATTCACCGGCATCGAGCTTGGCCAGACGGGTGTTGACGTTGCCGCGCAGGAAGCGGATTTCCAGGTCCGGTCGACGGGTCAGCAATTGAGCCTGACGGCGCAGGCTGGAGGTGCCGACGATGCTGCCCTTGGGCAACTCGTCCAGGCTGGTGTAGGTGTTGGAAACGAAGGCATCGCGCGGGTCTTCCCGTTCGCAGATGCAGAACAGGCCGAGGCCTTCGGGGAAGTCCATCGGCACGTCCTTCATGGAGTGCACGGCGATGTCGGCTTCATTTTCCAACAGCGCGGTTTCGAGCTCCTTGACGAACAGGCCCTTGCCGCCGATCTTCGACAGCGGTGAGTCGAGCAGCTTGTCGCCACGACTGACCATGGGGACGAGAGTCACCAGCAAGCCCGGATGAGCCGCTTCAAGGCGAGCTTTGACGTATTCGGCCTGCCACAGGGCGAGTGCGCTTTTGCGGGTGGCGATGCGGATCTGGCGAGAGGACATGGATCAATCCGTACTGAATAGATACGGCAGATAATAACAGCTCAGCCAAATCCACTTTGACTTGTATCAGATACTACTCGGCCTCCCTGGCCCCGGATGTCCGGCAATCGGGTGTGAAATTCACCTGCGGACAGCTGTTTAAAGCTGCTGCATCATCTTGCGCACGCCAGCCACATGGCGCCGGCTGACGATCAGCGCATCACCATTGAGGCCTTTGAGGAACAGCTGAAAATGCCCCAGGGGTGTGCGTTGCAATCGCTCGATACGCTCGCGGGCGACCAGTGCATTGCGATGGATACGCACGAAACGGTCACCGAATTCGTCCTCGAGGGCCTTGAGCGGCTCATCGAGCAGCACCTCACCGCCTTCGTGGCGCAAGGTCACGTATTTGTGGTCGGCAATGAAGTACACCACCTGATCCAGCGGAATCAACTCGATCCCTTTACGGGTTCGGGCGCTGATATGGCTGCGCGGGCCGTTGCCGCTTTCGGCAGCAGGGCGGGTCAGGGCGGCGAGCTGGGCACGGCTGGGGCGCTCGGCTCTCTTTAATGCGTCATGTAACTGTTCAGTTCTCACAGGTTTCACCAGATAGCCTACGGCGCTGGCCTGTAAGGCTTCCACGGCAAATTCATCGGGCCCGGCGCAGAACACCACGGCGGGCGGAGTTTCGCGTTCACACAACCGCGCAGCCACTTGCAGGCCATCGAGGCCGGGCATGCGGATATCAAGCAGCACGATATCCGGCTTGTGGCTGTCGATCAGTGCCAACGCCTCTTCGCCATTCGTGGCACTAGGCTCCAGGACACTGTATCCCTCGAGTTCGCCAACCATTCGGCTCAGGCGCTCGCGGGCCAAGGGTTCGTCATCAACGATCAGGACATTCATATTGCGCTGGATTCCTGCGTGAGTCTCGCACAAGGATAGCGTAGACAGGTGAAGTGACGTCTGTCACCGCGATCCACGCTAAGACTAGCCCGAACGTCAAAAAGTGCCGCTGGTCGGGCGGCTAAATTTTCATCTGCCAGGCGACTGGCAGCCCGGGCCCGCATTGGCGACACATCGCCACAGGGTTTGCTGATACGCAATATGAACACCCCACTCTCTTTATGGTCAGCGGCTGCACCGAGAATTGCGCTGAGCCTATTGTCCAACTGTAGACGGTTGCCGGGACGTTATTGCTCAATTGATAAATATCGTTGCGCCAATGTAGGAGCGAGCCTGCTCGCGATGGGCGTTAACCATAACGCGTGCTTCCTGGATAAACGCGTCGACGTCAGGTTCATCGCGAGCCTGCCCGCTCCTGCAGGTCCAGTGAAAACCTGTCGACCAGTGCCAGCGACAGGATTGGCAACCCTGTTATTATCCGCGCCAGCGTTCCACGCCTTCTTTCATCAAGCCGATACGAGCGAATTCATGAGCACTGACAAGACCAATCAGTCCTGGGGCGGCCGCTTCAGTGAACCCGTCGACGCCTTCGTCGCCCGCTTCACCGCCTCCGTCACCTTCGACCAGCGCCTGTATCGCCACGACATCATGGGCTCGATCGCCCACGCCACCATGCTGGCCAAGGTCGGCGTGCTGACCGATGCCGAGCGCGACAGCATCATCGATGGCCTGAAGACCATCCAGGGTGAAATCGAGGCCGGCCAGTTCGACTGGCGCATCGATCTCGAAGACGTCCACATGAACATCGAGGCGCGCCTGACCGACCGCATCGGCGTGACCGGTAAAAAACTGCACACCGGCCGTAGCCGTAACGATCAGGTCGCCACCGACATCCGTCTGTGGCTACGTGACGAGATCGACCTGATCCTGGCCGAAATCACTCGCCTGCAAAAAGGCCTGCTGGAGCAGGCCGAGCGTGAAGCCGCCAGCATCATGCCGGGCTTCACCCATTTGCAGACCGCACAGCCGGTGACGTTCGGGCACCACATGCTGGCCTGGTTCGAAATGCTCAGCCGCGACTACGAGCGCCTGGTCGACTGCCGCAAACGCACCAACCGCATGCCGCTGGGCAGCGCGGCGCTGGCCGGCACTACCTACCCGATCGATCGTGAATACACCGCACAATTGCTGGGTTTCGACGCGGTTGGCGGCAATTCGCTGGATAATGTCTCCGATCGCGATTTCGCCATCGAGTTCTGCTCGGCCGCCAGCATCGCGATGATGCACCTGTCGCGTTTCTCCGAAGAGCTGGTGCTGTGGACCAGTGCGCAATTCCAGTTCATCGATTTGCCCGACCGTTTCTGCACCGGCAGTTCGATCATGCCGCAAAAGAAAAACCCGGACGTGCCGGAGCTCGTGCGCGGCAAGACCGGCCGCGTATTCGGCGCACTGATGGGCCTGCTGACCCTGATGAAGGGCCAGCCCCTGGCCTACAACAAGGACAACCAGGAAGACAAGGAACCGCTGTTTGACGCCGCCGACACCCTGCGCGACTCGCTGCGGGCCTTCGCCGACATGGTTCCGGCGATCAAGCCCAAGCACGCGATGATGCGCGAAGCGGCCCTGCGTGGTTTCTCCACCGCCACAGACCTGGCCGACTACCTGGTGCGTCGCGGCCTGCCATTCCGTGATTGCCACGAAATCGTGGGTCATGCCGTGAAGTACGGCGTGGACAGCGGCAAGGACCTGGCGGAAATGAGCCTGGAAGAACTGCGCAAGTTCAGCGACCAGATCGATCAGGACGTGTTCGCGGTGCTGACACTCGAAGGTTCGGTCAATGCCCGTAACCACATCGGCGGCACTGCACCGGCGCAGGTGAAGGCTGCTGTGGCGCGCGGTCAGGCGCTGCTCGCCAGCCGCTAAAAGCCAAAAGCTTCGCGAGCAGGCTCGCTCCCACAAAGGTATGCGTCAGACACAGGTTTTGTGTGTGACGCAGCACAAAGTGGGAGCGAGCCTGCTCGCGAATGCGATCTTAAAGGCGTAACAGAGCTACTTCTTGGCCGCGACCATCGCCATGAACGCCGGCATCGCCGCTTCCTTGTCCGCCGCAATCCGCTGAACATTCGGATTGTCCCCCAGACGCCCCAGCAGCGCCTTGGCCGCCGGCAGCTCAGCCAACAGATCGATATCAAACAGCTTCTTCGCCACACCACAGGCCAGTGGCACGCTGTACAGGAAATACAGATCCGCAATGCTCAAGCTGTCGCCAGCCACATAAGGGCTGAACTTGCCGTGCCTGCCGAGCGACGCAATTCCCAACAGTAGCTCGGCTTTGGTTTTTTCCTTGATCGCATCCGGCAGCGTCGCGCCGAAAAACGCCTCTGGATAACTGGCGCGAGCTGGCAGTTCGATGTACAGCTCGATTTCCCTGGCCAACGCCAGCACCTGTGCCCGCTCGAAGGGCTCGGCTGGCAACAGTGGCTTGCCTGTGTGGTTTTGCTCGATATATTCGAGGATCACGCTGGTTTCATTGATGAAACCCTGTTCGACACCCAACACCGGTACCTTGCCGCGAGGGCTGATGGCCAGCGCTTCAGGTGTCTGGCCGGCATAAAACGGCACTTCTTCGAATGGCAACCCCTTCTCCAGTAACGCCAGCTTGACCATGTTGTAGTAGTTGCTGACGGAAAATCCATAAAGCTTGAGCATCACATAGCCTCCGGGCCGTGCAAGGGGTTGGCAGTGCCTTGTTATAGAACGCCCGGGCTGTTCTTGCCAGCAGCATCACGGCCCTGAATGCGGGTAAACTGGCCACCTTTCCCTGAGGAGCCTGCCATGAGCGAGCCGAACGATATCGACAACGACGAAGAAGAGTTCGCCGAAAGTACCCTGATCCAGGCCATCGAAAACCAGATCGAAAGCGACAACCCGCCAGCGGCCAAGGCGACCTTCAACAAGCTGACGCTAGTGGGTTACGAACGAGAAGAAATCCTCAACTTGATGGCCCACGTTCTGGCGGTTGAAATCGACGCGATCCTCGAAGAAGACCGCGCGTTCAACACCGAGTGGTACGAAGCAGCACTGCGCGCATTGCCCGAGTTGCCGCCGGAAAAAAAATAAGGCTACACCCCCTGTAGGAGCGAGCCCGCTCGCGAAAAACCCGAGAACGCCGCTGGCATCTGGTTTTACGCGTCATCGCTGACGACCATCGCGAGCAAGCTCGCTCCTGCAAAGAAAAAAAACCCTGTCACGGACACTGGACATGCCGCACAAGCGGGTTCACCTTAGGGACGCTGTCGCCAAATTCCTAGAAAGTCTGGAGTCCTTATGTCGCTTACCCCTGAGTTGGTTGCCGAACTGGAAGTCCTCGCACTCTTCAACCTGGACAGTTCCCAGGAAGGGCTGAAAATTCATCAGACCGCTGCCCCGAAACACATTGCCGCCGCCAAACGCCTCTTTGAAAAAGAACTGACCGACCAGCCTGATGGCGGTTACCTGACCAGCCTGGGTCGTGACGCCGCGCAAAATGTGCAATCCGTGCTGACTATTCTTAACGCCGAAGCAACAGCCTGAATTCTGCCGCATTGCCCACGGAGACCCCGATCCAGGGATTTCCGCGGGCACACCCCCCTGATTTCTGCCTCCAGCCGATAGAAATCTGACGCCAGAAAAACAAAATCAACTTAAAAGTCCTCGCCTCAAGACGCTAAACTGCCCCTCACCTGAGCCCCCACGTCCGAGCCCTGCGAGCCGGTTTGAGCTGACATGACCCGCACCCATGAAATCCGCCCTGATCTGGACGAGGGAATCGACCGCAAGGTTCTCAGCCAGCTGCGCGCACGCTTTCTGAAACTCAACGAAGGACGCATGGCCCGCGCCATGGAAGGGTTGTCGACGCGCCAGCAAGGGGTCCTGACCTTGCTGCCGTTGTTTTTCCACGTCAATCATCCACTACTGCCCGGCTATGTTTCCGGTAGTACGCCGGCCGGGCTGTCGAATTTCGAGCCGGATGCCAATGTCCTCGCTGAAGCCCAGCGCCTGACCCGCTCGTTTTCCTACAAGCCGCGCCACGGCAGCAACCCGCCCCGGCCGATTCACGGACTGTTCCTGATGGGCAGCCTCGGCACCCTGGCTCAGGCCGACCAGAGCGACATGGATGTGTGGGTCTGCCATGGGCCGGACCTGACCGAGAACGAACTCGCCGAACTGCGCAAGAAATGCCAGCTGCTGGAAACCTGGGCCGCCAGCCAGGGCGCCGAAGCGCACTTTTTCCTGATTGACCCGAGCCGTTTCGTCCGTGGCGAGCGCGATACCCAACTCAGTTCGGAGGATTGCGGCACCACCCAGCATTACCTGTTGCTCGACGAGTTTTACCGCACCGCAATCTGGCTGGCCGGGCGTACACCGATCTGGTGGCTGGTGCCGGTCTATGAAGAGTCGAGCTATGACCGCTACACCCATACCCTGATCTCCAAACGCTTTATCCGCGCCGATGAAACCCTCGACCTCGGCAACCTGGCCTTCATCCCGCCCGGCGAATTTATCGGTGCCGGGCTCTGGCAGTTGTTCAAGGGTATCGAGTCGCCCTACAAGTCGGTGCTCAAGCTATTGCTGACCGAGGTTTACGCCAGCGAACACCCCAGGGTTCATTGCCTGAGCCTGCGCTTCAAGCAAGCGGTGTTCGCCAACCGCCTCGACCTCGACGAGCTGGATCCGTACGTCGTGGTGTACCGGCGCATCGAAGAATACCTGCTCGCCCGCAACGAACCGGAACGGCTGGAACTGGTGCGTCGCGCGCTGTATCTGAAGGTCAATCGCAAGCTGACCGGCAGCAGCCGCACCCAGAGCTGGCAACGTTCATTGCTTGAGCGCCTCGCCCGCGAATGGCACTGGGACCAGCGCCAACTGGCGCTGCTCGATAGCCGCAGCCAGTGGAAAGTCCGCCAGGTCAGCGCCGAGCGACGGGCGCTGGTCAACGAGCTGAACTACAGCTATCGCTTCCTTACCCAGTTTGCCCGTCACGAACAGACAGTCAGTCGCATCAACAAGCGCGACCTGAGCGTCCTCGGTCGCCGACTGCATGCCGCTTTCGAGCGCAAGGCCGGCAAAGTCGAATTCATCAACCCCGGCATCGCCCCGGACCTGGCCGAAGACACCCTGACGCTGGTGCACGCGCCGAACAGGAAAGAACCGGGGCAAGGCCAGTGGGGCTTGTACAACGGCAGCCTGACGGCGCTGGAGTGGGAACATTTCGCACCGATCAAACGCAGCCGGCACTTGCTCGAGCTGCTGACCTGGTGCCACCGCAATGGCGTGATCGACAGCAGTACCCGCCTGGCCTTGCATCCAGGCGCCAGCGACTTGAGCGAATTCGAACTGTTCAACCTGTTCGGCAGCCTGCAACAGACCATCGCCCTGCCCTTGCCCACCGTCGCCGAAGAACCTCTGTTGCGCGCCAGCGTGCCGAGTGAGGTGCTGATTCTGGTGAATGTCGGCATCGATCCGCTCAAGCACCATCGCGACCTGAATATCCTGATGACCACCGAGCGCACCGACTCATTGAGCTATGCCGGCGTCCGGGAAAACCTGGTGCTGACCCTGGACCAGGTCACGCTCAATAGCTGGAACGAAGTGCTGGTCGGTCGCTATGACGGCCCCCACGCCCTGCTCGACTGCATCCGCGACTACCTCAACAACCTGCCGGCCGGGCCGCAACAGCCAAAGTTACGGGTGCGTTGCTTCTGCCATAACCGTGCGCAGTTCATCGCCCAACGGGTGGAAGAAATCCTCGATACCGCGCAGAACCTGCTGCTGAGCCGGCTCAATCATCGCTACCTGATCCAGGTCCAGCAGCACTACCACGTGCTGGAACTGGTGCCGGGTCAGGTCCAGCACATCGCGCTGGCCACCCTGCCGGCGCTGATCGATTACCTGGGCGAGGAAATGGCGAGCTACAGCCCGCTTCACCTGGACCCGAAGGCACTGGAAGAGCACGACCTTGCGCTGTTCCTGCCCACGGGCCAGCCGGGTTGCATTCAAGTGTTCTACCGGGTCAACGAAGATCAGGCCGATCTGTACGTGCTCGATGAGTTCAATGCCCTGTGGCAGCAACGCCTGCCCTGGCACGACGAGCAAAGCCTGCTGGTGCCGCTGCAGCGCTTCCTGCAATCGATCCGGTACCGTCGCGATGCCTTGTTGCCGATGGACGCAGCCCACCCGCTGAACCTCGACACACTGTATTGCCAGTTGCTGCCGTCAGGCCCTGGCCGGGCGCGCCGCATCGAAGCCCGGCCGGTACCGCAGACTCCGGTGAACAAACCGTTCTATGACGTGCAGGCAATTGTCGGCAAAGCCGCACCGGGTCAGGTGCAGGTAACGCTGTATTGCAATCAACAGGAGTTTTCCGAACTGGAGCACGGCGATCAGCTGTTCAGCGTGGTCGCCCGGGAAATCGTCGGGCAGCGCCGGGAAACCGAACGCTACCGCTGCTACATCACCGACCTCGACCTGTCAGGCCTGCCTGGCGAAGGGCAGAGTTCCACCCATCTGTACCTGCGCTACAAGGCTGACCTGGAGCGCGCATTGAACGAGGCGCTCGATCAGGTCTGAGGCGGGGTCAAACGTTGTAGTCGCCACCGTTGGCTGGCTGCGATTCGACTTCCAGCAAGGTCAGCTTCAGGGTCTTGCCGCCCGGAGCCGGCCAGTCGATGTGCTGACCAACCTTCAGGCCGAGCAGCGCGCTGCCCACCGGCGCCAGGATCGAGATCTTGCCTTCGTCGGCATTCGCATCCTTGGGGTATACCAGGGTCAGGTGGTAGTCCTTGCCACTGCCTTCTTCGCGGCAATGCACACGGGAATTCATGGTCACGACATCCGTCGGCACTTCTTCGTGGCCGACCACGGCATCGGCGCGATCCAGTTCGGTTTGCAACGCAATAACGCCCGGCAGCGTATCGTCCAGGCTGTCGATCAGACGCTCCAGACGCTGAACGTCCAGACGGGTAAGGGTGATGGAAGGTGCGGTCATGATCTGGGCAGACTCCTTTCTTCTGCACGAAAAAAGCAAAACCCCGCCAGAAAAAGGCGGGGTTTTCACAAGCCTCGATGGGTTGAGGCGTTTCCGGACACTATCACAGCTCAAAAAATATACAAGTCATGGCCCGGAGCCCTGTTTGCGCTGCGAAGCCTGCGCACAAATCACCCGTCGGCGCTCGTCATCGGCCGAGCGCCATTCACGGATGTCTTCGACATGGCGGAAGCAGCCCAGGCAGACTTTCTGCTCGTCCAGCCGACACACACCGCTGCACGGCGATGGCACCGCCGGGCTGACATTGCTGTAGAGCGGCTTGGGCGCACGGACAGGCGCAGGCTGGGTCACGATCTCACAAGCCTTCGAAATCGAGATCGACTTCAGCCTGTTGCTTGACGATACGCTCGAGCATTTCACCCAACTGCTCTTCGCTCTTGTCACACATCCAGCGCTCGCTTTCTTCGTCGTAGTCGAAGTGGAAACCACCGGATACCGCCGCCAGCCACAGCTGGCGCAGTGGCTCCTGGCGACTGAAGATCAACTGGCTGCCGTTCTCGAACTTGACGGTCAGCACACCGGCCGAGCTTTCGAGGTCGATATCCAGGTCGCTTTCGTCAAAGATGTCCTCCAGGGTTTGCTGGGTGGCATCGACCAGGTCATGGAAACGCGCTTCGGACAAACTCATTACGGCAACCTCAAAAAGTGTCTGATCAGGCTCAAGCGCCGCAAGATACGACCGAGCTCCGTCGATTGCAAAGGATAACGACCGAGTGACCCATTGTGGGAGCGAGCCTGCTCGCGAATGCGCACTGACATTCAACATTGATGTCGCCTGACACGACGCCTTCGCGAGCAGGCTCGCTCCCACAGGGATTGCATGATACCGACCGGCATCGCCCAAGCCCCGCCGGACGGGCGGTCCGTTGCATAGGCAAGCTGCCGGGTGGCCGGTATACTCCGGCGCAATTAATGCATTTTCAAGGATTTCGCCATGAAGCGCCTGATCTCTTCCCTTGCTGCGCTCCTCGCGGTCGCCTGCCTTGTGTCGGCCTGCGGCCAAAAAGGCCCGCTCTACCTGCCTGATGAAGACCAGGACCCTGTCGAACAGGCCAAGTCGTCGCAACAGCAGCCTGCCTCCAAAGCACACAAGCACGACGTCTACCAATAAGGGAACCTCATGGACGCTTTTAACTACCGTGACGGTGAACTGTTCGCGGAAGGTGTTGCCCTGTCTGCCATCGCCGAGCGCTTTGGTACGCCAACGTACGTTTACTCCCGTGCGCACATCGAAGCCCAATACCTGGCTTATGCCGATGCGCTGGTCGGCACGCCGCACCTGGTGTGCTACGCGGTCAAGGCCAATTCCAACCTGGGTGTCCTGAATGTCCTCGCGCGTCTTGGCGCCGGTTTCGACATCGTCTCCCGTGGTGAGCTGGAGCGCGTACTGGCCGCTGGCGGCAGTGCCGACAAGATCGTGTTCTCCGGCGTCGGCAAGACCCGTGACGACATGCGTCGCGCCCTGGAAGTCGGCGTGCACTGCTTCAACGTCGAATCCACTGACGAGCTGGAACGCCTGCAAGTGGTCGCCGCCGAACTGGGCGTTCGCGCGCCGATTTCGCTGCGCGTCAACCCGGACGTCGATGCCGGCACCCACCCGTACATTTCCACCGGTCTCAAAGAGAACAAGTTCGGCATCGCCATCGCCGACGCCGAAGACGTGTACGTGCGTGCCGCTCAGCTGCCGAACCTGGAAGTGGTCGGCGTCGATTGCCACATCGGCTCGCAACTGACCACCCTGCCGCCGTTCATCGACGCCCTCGACCGCCTGCTGGGCCTGGTCGACCGACTCGGCGATTGCGGCATCTACCTGCGCCACATCGATCTCGGTGGCGGACTGGGTGTGCGTTATCGCGACGAAGAGCCGCCATTGGCCGCCGACTACATCAAGGCCGTGCGTGAGCGTCTCGACGGTCGCGACCTGGCGCTGGTGTTCGAACCTGGCCGCTTCATCGTGGCCAATGCCGGCGTGCTGCTGACTCAGGTCGAGTACCTCAAGCACACCGAGCACAAAGACTTCGCCATCGTCGACGCGGCCATGAACGACTTGATCCGCCCGGCGCTGTACCAGGCCTGGATGGACGTCACGGCCGTGCGCCCACGCACTACCGCTGCCCGCGCCTACGACATCGTCGGCCCGATCTGCGAGACCGGTGACTTCCTGGCCAAGGATCGTCAGCTGGCCCTGGAAGAAGGCGACCTGCTGGCCGTGCATTCGGCCGGTGCCTACGGGTTTGTCATGAGTTCCAACTACAACACCCGCGGTCGTACCGCTGAAGTGTTGGTGGACGGTGATCAGGCATTTGAAGTGCGTCGCCGTGAGACGGTAGCCGAGTTGTTTGCTGGCGAAAGCCTGCTGCCGGAGTAAAACCATGCTGCTGCGTTTTACCAAGATGCACGGCCTGGGCAACGACTTCATGGTTCTCGACCTGGTCAGCCAGCACGCGCACATTCTGCCCAAGCATGCCAAGCAATGGGGCGACCGGCACACCGGCATCGGTTTCGACCAGTTGCTGATCGTCGAGGCACCGAGCAACCCGGACGTAGACTTCCGCTATCGGATCTTCAACTCCGACGGTTCCGAAGTGGAACAGTGCGGCAACGGTGCGCGCTGCTTCGCCCGTTTCGTGCTCGACAAGCGCCTGACCGCAAAACGTGTGATTCGCGTCGAGACCAAAAGCGGCATTATTGAGCTGGACGTGCGTAACGACGGCCAGATCAGCGTCAACATGGGCGCCCCGCGCCTGGTGCCAGCGGATATTCCGTTCCAGGCGCCGGAGCAGGCCAAGAGTTATCAGGTCGACGTCGACGGCACCCCGGTCGATCTGGCTGCCGTGTCCATGGGCAATCCCCATGCGGTGGTACGGGTCAGCGACATCAACAACGCGCCGGTGCATGAACTGGGCCCGAAAATCGAACATCACCCGCGCTTCCCGGCACGGGTCAATGTCGGCTTTCTCCAGGTCATCGACCGGAGCCGCGCGCAGTTGCGCGTCTGGGAACGCGGTGCCGGGGAAACCCAGGCTTGCGGAACCGGCGCCTGTGCTGCCGCAGTGGCTGCGATCAGCCAGGGGTGGATGGATTCGCCGCTATTGATCGACCTGCCTGGCGGGCGCCTGTCCATCGAATGGGCAGGCCCTGGCCAACCGGTGATGATGACCGGCCCGGCAGTGCGCGTATATGAAGGACAAGTGCGTCTTTGAGTGAGCGAAACCCATGACCGACAAGCCCCAGGTACCCGCACGACAAGCTGACGAATCACCGTCCGAAAGCCTGGAGGCGGCGGCTGTAGCCGCGTACCTGGAGGCTCATCCGGACTTCTTCGTCGAGCACGAAGAACTGCTCCCGTCCCTGCGCATCCCCCATCGGCGCGGCGATACCGTGTCGCTGGTGGAGCGTCAGATGACCATCCTGCGCGAGCGCAACATCGAGCTGCGTCATCGCCTGTCGCACCTGATGGACGTGGCCCGCGACAACGACCGTCTTTTCGACAAGACCCGTCGCCTGATCCTGGCGCTGATGGATGCCGCCAGCCTGGAAGATGTGGTGATGTGCGTCGAAGACAGCCTGCGCCAGGAATTCCAGGTGCCCTTCGTCAGCCTCATCCTGCTTGGTGACAACGCCATGCCGGTCGGCCGCTGGGCCACTCACGCCGAAGCGCAGGTGGCCATCGGCGGCTTGCTCTCGGAAGAAAAAAGCGTCAGCGGCAGCCTGCGCGAACATGAGCTGGACTTCCTGTTCGGCGAAGAACAGCGCAAGCAGATCGGCTCCACTGCGGTCGTTGCCATCAGCCACCAGGGCATCCACGGCATCCTGGCCATCGCCAGCCGTGATCCGCAGCACTACAAAAGCTCGGTGGGCACCCTGTTCCTGAGCTACATCGCTGAAGTCATGGGTCGTGTGCTGCCACGGGTCAACAACTCCCTGCGCTCGGTACGCTGAACATGGAACGGCAACTGGACGCTTACTGCGAACACCTGCGCAGTGAGCGGCAGGTGTCGCCGCACACGCTGTCGGCCTATCGCCGTGACCTCGACAAAGTGCTGGGCTGGTGCGTCAAACAGAACATCGGCAGCTGGGCGGCGCTGGACATCCAGCGCCTGCGCAGCCTGGTTGCCCGCCTGCACGCCCAGGGTCAATCATCGCGCAGCCTGGCGCGATTGCTGTCGGCCGTTCGCGGGCTTTATCACTATCTGAACCGCGAAGGCCTGTGCGACCACGATCCGGCCAATGGCCTGGCACCGCCCAAAGGCGAGCGCCGCCTGCCGAAAACCCTCGACACCGACCGCGCCCTGCAACTGCTGGAAGGCGGGGTTGAAGATGACTTTCTGGCGCGTCGGGACCAGGCGATCCTGGAGTTGTTCTACTCCTCCGGGCTACGGCTTTCGGAGCTGACGGGGCTCAATCTAGACCAGCTCGACCTGGCAGACGGCATGGTCCAGGTGCTCGGCAAAGGCAGCAAGACCCGCCTGCTGCCGGTAGGGACAAAGGCCCGCGAGGCGCTGGAACAGTGGCTGCCCCTGCGGGCCATGGCCAACCCGGCGGACGATGCGGTGTTTGTCAGCCAGCAAGGCCGACGACTCGGCCCAAGAGCGATCCAGGTACGGGTCAAGGCGGCCGGCGAGCGCGAACTGGGGCAGAACCTGCACCCGCACATGCTGCGGCACTCCTTCGCCAGCCACCTGCTGGAGTCCTCTCAGGACCTGCGCGCGGTGCAGGAGTTGCTCGGCCATTCAGACATCAAGACCACGCAGATCTACACCCACCTGGACTTCCAGCACCTGGCAGCGGTCTACGACAGCGCCCATCCACGGGCCAAACGCATGAAAGGCGACGATTCATGAGTATTCAGTTGATCACCTTCGACCTCGACGACACCCTGTGGGACACCGCCCCGGTCATCGTCAGCGCCGAAGCCGTTTTGCGTGAATGGCTGACCGAGCACGCGCCCAACCTGGGAGCAGTGCCGGTGGAGCATCTGTGGGCTATTCGCGAGCGAGTATTGAGCAACGAGCCAAGCCTCAAGCACCGCATCAGCGCGCTACGTCGGCGTGTGCTGTTCCATGCGCTGGAAGAGTCCGGTTACGGGCATGACGAGGCGTCGGACCTGGCGGACAAGAGTTTTGAAGTGTTTCTGCACGCCCGCCATCAGATCGATGTGTTTCCGGAGGTTGAACCGACCCTTGAAATCCTCGCCAACCATTACGCCCTCGGTGTGGTCACCAACGGCAATGCCGATGTGCGTCGGCTGGGGCTGGCGGACTACTTCAAGTTTGCGTTGTGCGCCGAAGACATCGGCATCGCCAAACCCGATGCGCGCCTGTTTCATGAGGCCTTGCAACGCGGTGGCGCAACTGCGGAAACGGCGGTGCATATCGGTGATCATCCGGGTGATGACATTGCCGGGGCGCAGCAGGCGGGAATGCGCGCAATCTGGTTCAACCCGGCGGGCAAGGCCTGGGAAGCTGAACATCTGCCGGATGCCGAGATTCGCAGTTTGACTGAGTTGCCGGCGTTGTTGGCGCGGTGGAACAAGGCTTCGGCCTGACACAAAACCTGTGGGAGCGGGCTTGCCCGCGATAGCAATCCATCGGGCAACATCAATGTTGGATTTGGTGGCCCCATCGCGGGCAAGCCCGCTCCCACAGGGATTGTGTTGAATTCAGAATTTTGTTTCAGGCACGAAAAAGCCCGCAGCGACGGCGGGCTTTTTCAGCAAGCGGGTAGCAGGCTCAGATAGGCCGGCTGCCGTACTTGTTGTCAGGCTTCTTGGGAGGATCTGCGACCACATTGGCCTCCACTTCCTGCACCTTGCCGCCACGAGCCAGGAACTCTTCCATGGCCTTGGCCAGGGCGTCACGTTCCTTGTTCTTGGCTTCGACACTCGGCAGCTCATCGACCGATACCGCTGCCTTGGCCTTGCCTTTGGCGGTCGGAACGGGCGCATCACCACCGTCGTCTTCAGCGACGTCTTCGGCCGCTGCTTCCAGACCTTCTTCGGTTTCGTCGTCGTCGCCTACTTCGAGGTCGTCGTTTTCCAGATCATCGTCGCTCATGTTCTACCTCATGACTTGCGAAAAGCAGATTAGTTATAGCCCAGCTTTGCCCTCTGTCGAAGGCTGCCGGAAAAAAATCAACAACCGCTGCTGACCAGCGGTTATGCCTCTTCACCGTGCACGGTGGCGAGGACTTTACGGGCACCGCCATGATCACGGTGCTCGCCCAGGTAAACGCCTTGCCAGGTCCCCAACGCCAGCCGGCCTGCCGAAATCGGCAAACTGAGCTGACAGCCAAGCACGCTGGCCTTGAAGTGCGCCGGGAGGTCGTCCAGGCCTTCGTCGTTATGCTCATAGCCGTCTGTTCCTTGTGGGATCAGACGATTGAAAAACCGTTCGAAGTCGCGACGTACCGCCGGATCGGCGTTCTCGTTGATGGTCAACGACGCCGAGGTATGCTGCAGCCACAAATGCAACAGACCGACCCGACACGCCTTGAGTTCAGGCAGGCCGGCGAGTAACTCGTCCGTTACCAGATGAAAGCCCCGGGGCCTCGCCCGCAAGGTAATCAGAGTCTGTTGCCACATACAGTTCTCCGCACGTTCGGGGCGCATTCTAGCGCGCTCTGGGAAAAAACAAAGGCCCTAATATTCCTTCAATCCTGTAAGCCTTCGACTGCACAAAAACACCCGGCGCAAACATCGTAAAACCTGTAGGAAAAAACCTTTCAGCGCGCTCTTCAATGACAAATTTCAGACAAAAAAAATGCCCGGCAAGCCGGGCAAGTTTTTACACGCGTACTTACAAGTTGTAGCCGCGTTCGTTGTGAAGCGCCAGATCGATGCCGACCGCTTCTTCTTCTTCGTTGATGCGCAGGCCCATGACCGCATCCAGCACCTTGAGGATGATGAATGTGGCGATCGCGGTGTAGATCACCGTGAAACCCACGCCTTTGCACTGAATCCACACTTGTGCGGCGATGTCGGTCACGGTGCCGAAGCCACCCAGGGACGGTGCGGCAAACACACCGGTCAGAATCGCGCCAAGGATACCGCCGATACCGTGCACGCCGAAGGCGTCCAGGGAGTCGTCATAGCCGAGCTTGCGCTTCAGGGTAGTGGCGCAGAAGAAGCACACCACGCCAGCCGCCAGACCGATTACCAGAGCGCCCATCGGGCCAACGGTGCCGGCGGCCGGGGTGATTGCCACCAGACCGGCAACCACGCCAGAAGCGATACCCAGTGCACTAGGTTTGCCATGGGTGATCCACTCGGCAAACATCCAGCCCAGCGCCGCAGCGGCGGTAGCGATTTGCGTCACCAGCATGGCCATACCGGCGGTGCCGTTGGCCGCAGCGGCGGAACCGGCGTTGAAACCGAACCAGCCGACCCACAGCATGGCCGCGCCCATCAGGGTGTAACCGAGGTTGTGCGGCGCCATCGGCGTGGTCGGGAAGCCTTTGCGCTTGCCCAGCACCAGGCAGGCAACCAGACCGGCCACACCGGCGTTGATGTGCACCACGGTGCCGCCGGCGAAGTCCAGAACGCCCCAGTCCCACAACAGGCCGCCGTTACCGGACCAAACCATGTGCGCAATCGGCGCATACACCAGGGTGAACCACACGCCCATGAACACCAGCATCGCGGAGAACTTCATCCGCTCGGCGAAGGCGCCGACGATCAACGCCGGGGTGATGATGGCGAAAGTCATCTGGAAGGTGACGAACACCGCCTCAGGGAACAGCGCCGCAGGCCCGGTCAGGCTGGCAGGCGTGATGCCGGCGAGGAACGCCTTGCCCATGCCGCCGAAGAACGAGTTGAAATTGACGACGCCCTGCTCCATGCCCGTGGTGTCGAACGCGATGCTGTAGCCATAAATGACCCACAGGACGCTGATCAGACCGGTAATGGCGAAGCACTGCATCATCACGGAAAGAATGTTTTTCGACCGAACCATGCCGCCGTAGAACAGCGCGAGGCCGGGAATGGTCATGAACAGCACCAAAGCTGTAGAGGTCAACATCCAGGCGGTGTCGCCCGAGTTGAGGACCGGGGCCGCCACTTCGTCTGCCGCCAAAGCAAGGCTGGGCATTACGATGGACAACAGGGCTCCTAGCCCTGCGAATTTACGCAGAGTCATATTGTTTTCTCCTGGGGCGTTGGGTTTGTGGCGGCTTAGATTGCGTCGGTATCGGTTTCGCCGGTACGGATGCGAATCGCCTGTTCCAGATTGACCACGAAGATCTTGCCGTCACCGATCTTGCCGGTGTTGGCCGCCTTGGTGATGGCCTCGATTACCCGGTCCAGATCCTTGTCGTCGATGGCGACGTCGATCTTCACCTTGGGCAGGAAATCGACCACGTATTCCGCGCCGCGATACAGCTCGGTGTGACCCTTCTGCCGACCAAAGCCTTTGACTTCAGTGACGGTAATGCCCTGCACGCCGATCTCGGACAGCGACTCGCGTACGTCGTCCAGCTTGAACGGCTTGATGATGGCAGTGACTAGCTTCATGAAAACTCTCTCCCGAATTGGTGGACTTGCCCCAGGAAAACAAACCCGACTCAAGTCTAAGCGCAGTGCCTGGCTTTGTAACGCGTCGTCGGCCTGACCTGCCCGTCCGACGCCAGCAAACCGCTCCTTGCGAAACACTCCCCCGCGTTCCGCTTGGCGCACTGCATTCGTCACAGCGACTGCATCAGTGCATGGGTCATGAGGGTCTAAGCAGAAAGCTTGCCATCTCCACAAAACTGACTGTTTTCAAGCTCTTGCTGGTGGATGGCTGATATTTCGCGACAACACCCGGCACGTTACGCACAACAACGGTGCGACGCCGTCCGTCCCCATGCGCGAAAAGCGTGCACCCCTTGCCCGCGCAAATGACTATAGGCACTGCGTGATACACTGCCCGTCATTGTTTCCAGGACATTGACCATGCTCGCACCAAAAGACTTCCTCGACGCCCTGACCGGCACCGCCTCCCGCCTCTTCAGCGGCGACACGCCTCTGCCGAAAGCTGAAATCGAAAGCCAGTTCAAGATGTTGCTGCAAAGCGCCTTCAGCAAACTGGACTTGGTGAGTCGCGAAGAATTCGACAGTCAGATGGTCGTGCTGGCTCGCACCCGCGCCCGCCTCGAAAGCCTCGAAACGAAAGTCGCCGAAATGGAAGCGAAGCTGAACCCACCAACCGAATAACACCGCAAGTGCTCACTGTGGAACCCAATCCACTGCGGGAGCGAGCTTGCTCGCGAAAGTCGTGAACGATAATGCGTAAAGCCAGATGACGAGCGGCGCATTTGGGTTTTTCGCGAGCAAGCTCGCTCCTACATGTGGCATTTGCCCGGGTCACTCCGTCTCGGCAACATCCTGCGAAAGTTTGCCCCCTCACCCACCCCACCGGATTCGTCTCCCCCGACTACCCTTCAAAAGCCCGCAGGAAGCGGCTCTCCGTCATCTCAAGGAACGACCATGTCCCTCTCCATCGTCCACAGCCGCGCCCAGATTGGCGTGGATGCCCCCGCTGTCACCGTTGAAGTCCACTTGGCCAATGGTTTGCCATCGCTGACGATGGTCGGCCTGCCGGAGACGGCGGTGAAGGAAAGCAAGGATCGGGTGCGCAGCGCGATCATCAATTCGGGGCTGCAATTTCCGGCGCGGCGGATCACGTTGAATCTGGCACCGGCGGATTTACCCAAGGATGGAGGGCGGTTCGATCTGGCGATTGCCCTGGGGATTCTCTCGGCCAGTGTGCAGGTGCCTACGCTGACGCTCGATGATGCGGAATGCCTTGGGGAGTTGGCGCTGTCAGGTGCCGTGCGGGCGGTTCGAGGGGTTTTGCCCGCGGCGCTGGCGGCACGCAAGGCCGGGCGCTGGTTGATGGTGCCGCGAGCTAACGCTGAAGAGGCGTGCCTGGCCTCGGGACTGAAAGTGATTGCGGTGGATCATTTGCTTGAGGCCGTTGCGCATTTCAATGGGCATACGCCGATTGAGCCTTATGTCTCCAATGGCCTGCTCTACGCCAGCAAACCTTATCCCGACTTGAATGAGGTGCAGGGACAACTCGCAGCCAAGCGAGCGTTGCTGATCGCTGCCGCTGGTGCTCACAACCTGTTGTTCAACGGACCGCCGGGAACGGGGAAAACCCTGTTGGCGAGCCGTTTGCCGGGATTGTTGCCGCCGCTGGCCGAAAGTGAAGCGCTGGAAGTGGCGGCGATTCAGTCGGTCGTCAGTTGTTCGCCGTTGAGCCATTGGCCGCAGCGGCCGTTTCGCCAACCCCATCACTCTGCCTCCGGCCCGGCGCTGGTGGGTGGCGGCTCGAAACCACAACCGGGCGAAATCACCCTCGCCCACCACGGTGTACTGTTCCTCGATGAACTCCCGGAATTTGATCGCAAGGTATTGGAGGTGTTGAGAGAGCCACTGGAATCCGGCCACATCGTGATTTCCCGCGCCAAGGACCGCGTACGCTTCCCGGCACGCTTTCAACTGGTCGCGGCGATGAATCCTTGCCCCTGTGGATATCTCGGCGAACCGAGCGGCCGCTGTTCCTGCACGCCGGACATGGTTCAACGCTATCGCAACAAGCTGTCGGGGCCGCTGCTGGACCGCATCGATCTGCACCTGACGGTTGCACGCGAAGCCACGGCGCTGAATCCTGCGTTAAAACCCGGCGACGATACAGCTACCGCCGCCGAGCTGGTTGCCAATGCAAGAGAGCGGCAAAACAAACGCCAAGGTTGCGCGAATGCCTTCCTCGACCTGCCAGGCCTACGCCGGCACTGTAAGTTATCCACAGCCGATGAAAACTGGCTGGAATCCGCCTGCGAGCGTTTAACTCTGTCGTTGCGAGCAGCCCATCGACTGCTCAAGGTCGCGCGCACACTGGCAGACCTTGAACAAGTCGACGGGATCAGACGCGAACATTTGGCCGAGGCGCTGCAATATCGGCCGACAACACTCTAGTCAGCGCCCCCCTTGGTGAGGTCAACCAACGGCGTCTGCCGCACCTCCGTCTCCCGCCCACCCTGAATCTCGCACACCTGTCTGAAGGCCTTATCCACAGCGGCCTTATCCGCCAGCAAGCCGTAACTGATGCGGAACTGCTTGTGTTCCTTCGGCCCAATCGTCGGCACCAGGTTCAATGGCCGCTGATACCGGCGGTTGCAGGAACAGCTCGTTCCCGGCTCCAGCCCCGTGACATAGCCCTTGGCATCGGCATACGGCACCACGTTGTAAACCGTCTCGTCATAGTCCTTGGTCGGCGCGCGGCAGGTTTGCCAGTCCGACAGATCACCTTTGGAAGCCCACACCCGAGCCTTCTCAAGCCAATTAAAATTGACTTTATGCAACCTCCGCACGCTTACGTTAGTCTCATAAGGTTTGAACCTCCGGCAGTTTGGCGGCGATATCATTATGATATTAAGGTCGCCCGCTAAATGCAGGAGCAAGTACAGACACATTTGTCTGTCATTTTTGCGCAACGGATCGTATGGAGTTTGAATGCGCGGGGCACTATTACGCAGCGGTAAGAGCGGGTCATTCACGGCCCTCGGCGAAACAGGTCAGCCGGTCTACCGGGCGGCCCTGCAATTGCGCGAAGCCATTCGCCGCAAGAACCCCGATTTGGTCGATCATCTGGCCATCCCTCAGAGCGATGAACTCGGCAACCAGATCGATTGGTACAGCGCCCTCGACGGCGATGTGATTCCGTGGAGCAGCGCGACCGAAGAAGAACGCGCCCCTGCCCGCCGCCAGCTTGAAGCTCTGAAGACCGCGCTCGAAGAATTGAGCCAGCGTTTCCTGGGTACAGACTCCGCTGAACAGCAGCAAGGCGACAAAGCCGTGTTCGGCAAGCTGCTCAAGCGCGTGATTCATTTCCCGGACGAAAACTTCGTCTATCTGGTGCAAGGCAAACCAGTGCTGACCTTCTGGGGTTTCGAGCATGCCGGAACCGGCAATGGCGATCCCCTGCACTGCCTTTATCAGGTCCCGCCTGCGTTCACGCCGCCACCCGTGGTCGAAGCGCCTGTTGTTGCGCCCGTCGCGCCGGTGGTTGCTCGTCCATGGTGGCGTCGCTGGTGGTGGCTGTTGCTGCTGCCGCTTCTGCTGCTTTTGTGGCTGTTGCTCGGTCTGCGAGGGTGCGTCCCGATTCCGTTGGTGGCGGTAGATTTGCTGCCTGATGGCGTTGTGCCGGTAGAAAAACAACTGGAAGAGCCGCCACTGACCGGCAATGTCACGACGCTGAATGGCGTCCCGGTGACAGGCACCGTTGTAGGCTCCGGCACTGGAACCGGTACCGCCGTGACCGGAGCCCATGACGTGGAGGCGCCGGCAGTCGAAGGCAACGAGGCAGACGCAGCACCGGCCGACTTGGCCGAAGACCCAGCCAAAGACTCAGCCAAAAACCCGGCAGCCGAATCCCCAACCGCGCCCCCCGAAAACAAAACCGCGCCGCCGGATGTCACACCGCCCGAGGCAGAAAAATCCGCCGCCACAAAACCCGGCCCTCCCCTGAGCATCCCGCCAGACGCCGCCGACGGTGCCGCCAGGTTTCTCGATGGTCAGTACAGCGCAGGAGCTGGTATTCAGGATCGCCGAACCGGCAAACCGCTGCGTCTGGAATACCAGCTCAAGGACGGTAAGGGCCAAGTCACCGTGCACCAGGCCGACGGTTCGAAATGCAGTGGGCCGGTGAGCGCTACTATGAAGGGTGGCAGCCTGGCCATCGACAGCCAGGGCCAGGCCGTATGCGGCGATGGCAGCACTTACGACATGCCCAAGGTCAACTGCCGCAAAGGGGCGACCACGGTCGCGGACTGCACCGGCGGTTACGGAAAAGAACAATTCCCCATGTCCATGCGGCAAGTGGCGGAATAAAAACGGAATAACCTGACATGTTGCCTGAAGTCACTCAATTCGAAGACACCGTCACGCTGGTCAGCGACACCGGCATCCAGTTCATGGATTTCGCCCTGCGCCTGGATCCCCGCAAGGAACCGGCGGGCGAGTTCGCACCGATGATCAGCGGGCTGATCTGCCGCCTGGCGTACAACGAAGAGAAAGACTTCTTTTTCTACGAGCCCGAGCCGGAAAAGGTCGAAAAAGCCAAACCTGCGTTCAGCGTCGACATGAAAAGCAGCCTCGATTTGCTCGACGGTATCTGGCTGCCGACCCCGTTTTTCCGCTTCATGCCGCCGTATCGCTTCGACGAAGGTCCGACCAACTGGTCGCGCATGCGCCTGGTGAAACTGGCGACTCCCGACATCGACGGCAACACCCACCGCCTGACGATGGCGTTCGACAGCCGTGTGATGCCCAAGCGTGACGGCACTGCATATCTGGCGCCAAACGAAGAAGACATCAGCTCCGGCGTGTCCTTCAAATTGGCGACCAAGGCTAGCGAAACCCGCTGGTTTCTGGCGCAGCCGTGGGTCAACGAGTGGTTGCTGGAAGTGTTCAATGAGGGCAATGCCCACCGTTCGCGCGCAGAGCTGGACATCGACATCCGCGCCAACCATCACCTGGCGCACTATCTCAACTTGCTCAGCCTGTTGAGCAAACCGTCAGCCGCCCAACAGTCGAAGGCCCGGGCGAAAGTTGAAATCCCCGAGCTGAAAGTGGTCGCCAACGACAGCAACGGCCTGGTCAAACCGATTCCGGTGGACCTGGTGCTGGACGTCGGCAACTCGCGCACTTGCGGCATCCTGATCGAAAACCACGGTCAGGCCGGCTCCGGACTGAAACAGAACTACGTGCTGGAACTGCGCGACCTGATCACCCCCGAACACACCTATAACCTGCCGTTTGAAAGCCGCGTGGAGTTCGCCCAGGCGTACTTCGGCAAGGACCACTGCTCGGTCAAGAGCGGCCGTCACGATGCGTTCCAATGGGCGACGATTGCCCGCGTCGGCAATGAGGCCAGTCGTCTGGCCAGTCGTCGTCGCGGCACCGAAGGCTCCACCGGCCTGTCCAGCCCGAAACGCTATCTGTGGGACGAAAACGCCTATGGCCACGGCTGGCGTTTCAACTGCTCGTACATCAAGACCGACAACGAGCCGTACGCCACCGCCGCACCGTTCTCGCACCTGATCAACGAAACCGGCGAGGCGCTATACAGCCTCGAAGAAGACGATCGTCTGCCGGTGTTCATGCCGCGTTATTCACGCAGCTCGCTGATGACCTTCATGCTCGCCGAAGTGCTGGCCCAGGCGCTGTCGCAAATCAACAGCCCGGCCCAGCGCTCGCGCCAGGGTCACACCCGCGTGCCGCGCCAGCTCAACAGCATTACCCTGACCGTGCCGCCGGGCATGCCTCAGGCCGAGCGCAGCATCCTCAACGAACGCATGCTGCAAGCCATCGGCCTGGTATGGAAAAGCCTCGGCTGGCATTCCGGCGAGGAAGATCCACACCAGGATCAGGCCGTCAGCCCGCGCACGCCGATCCCGAGTATCCGCGTGGAATGGGACGAAGCGTCCTGCGGCCAGTTGGTGTACCTGTACACCGAGGTCAACGAGAACTTCGCCGGTCACCCGGAAGAGTTTTTTGACACCATCGCCCGGCCGGACAAGGCCGACCGCCAACGCATCACCCTCGCGACCATCGACATCGGCGGTGGCACCACCGACCTGGTGATCACCGACTATCGCCTCGACCGCGCGGGCAATACCGGAAGCGGCAGCAACGTACACATCGTGCCCGAACAGCGTTTTCGCGATGGCTTCAAAGTGGCCGGCGACGACATCCTGCTGGATGTGATTCAGGACTTCATCCTGCCGAGTTTCGAAAAAGCCTTGCAGAACGCCGGCGTGAAAGCCCCGAGCTCACTGATGTCACGGCTGTGTGGCGATGAGTCGGTCAGTGCCCAGGACATGATCCTGCGCCAGCAATTGAACCTCCAGGTGTTCGCCCCGCTGGGCCTGGCGCTACTCAAGGCGTACGAGCATTACGATCCGCAGGTCCCGCAAGAAGTCATCCCGCAAAGCTACCGCCAATTGCTCGGTGACAACGCAATCAGCCAGACCGTGCTCGACTACGTCAATGCCGCCGTGCGTCGCGATGTCGGCGTTCAGAGCGGTTTCGACCTGTATGCCGCGCCGATCAGCTTCGACCTGCAAAAGCTCCATGCCGCGTTCCTCAACGACCAGATCAACATCACCAAGATCCTTGGTGCGCTGTGTGAAGTGGTCGCGCATTACCCGTGTGATGTCTTGTTGCTGACCGGCCGCCCTTCGCGCCTGCCCGGCATCCAGGCGTTCATTCGCAAGGTGTTGCCACTGCCACCGGGGCGCATTCTGGCGCTGCAGAATTACCGCACCGGCGGTTGGTATCCGTTTCACAGGAACGGCCGGATCGACGACCCGAAAAGCACCGCCTCGGTCGGCGCCATGCTCTGCCTGTTGTGCGCCAACCACAGCGTGCCGAACTTCTACTTCCGGGCATCGGCGCTCAAGCCGTATTCGACGGTCAAGCACATCGGCGTCATCGACCTGAACAACGTGATCAAGGATGCCGACGTGCTGTACCGCGACATCCAGTCCGAAGACTACAAAATCAAGCTGCCGGAAATCGGCACGGGCGACGCCGCCGACACGCCACAGCTGGAAATGCGCGGCGATCTGCGCCTCGGTTTCCGCCAGTTGGCCGCCGACCGCTGGGCCGCCTCGCCGCTGTACACCTTGCGGTTCACCAAGGCGGGTCGGGAGAAGTTTTCCCGGGCAATCGGTGAAAACGGCAGCGCGCCGCTGCTCAAGGTGCGGTTCGAGGTCAAACCGGCGGACAAATACACGCGCAAGCAGGATCTGGTCAGCGACCGCCTCTCGGTTCGCGACATCGAATCCAACAGCAACAACGTCAACTTCAACCCGCGCAGCGACCTCGAGCTGGAACTCAACACCATGCTCGACGCCGGCCTGAGCGAGACCAAGTACTGGCTCGACAGTGGAAGTGTGAAACGCAAATGAATGACCTGACCCCCGATCAAACTCAGCTCTCTGCCAGTTGGGCCGCTGTTTATGAAGGCGCCGGTCAGGCGCTGGACTGGATAGGCCAGACGCGCGGCAATGCGCCGCGCCTGGACAGCGAAGCCGACAACCTGAACATCCGCCTGCACCGCGCCCGCAACCTGGCCAAAAGCCTCGGTCGCGTGGCCTGCACGCCGATGACCATTGGCTTTTTCGGCTTGTCCCAGGCCGGCAAGTCCTACCTGATTTCGGCCCTCGCCGCCGGTCAGAACGGCAAGCTGGAAACCGAGTTCGGTGACCATCGCCTGGACTTCATCAAGCACATCAACCCGGTGGGTGGCGGCAAGGAAGCCACCGGCCTGGTAACCCGCTTCAGCCGTCGGGCGAAGGTAAGTCAGGACAATGACTTCCCGGTAGAACTCACTCTGTTCAAGGAAATCGAGCTGGCGAAGATTCTCGCCAACGCCTGGTTCAAGGATTTCGACCTTGAACGGATTTCCTACGAGATCGACGAAGAGCGCATCCAGCGCGTGCTCAAACCGTTCGAAGGCCGTGAAACCGGGCCGCTGCAAACCGGGGTCAATGCTGACGATCTGGTGTCGCTGTGGGATTACCTGCGCGACAACTTCCGCAATTCGGTGAAGAAGCTTGAGCACCTGTACTGGCCGAAAGCGTTGCAACTGGCGCCACGCCTGAATTTCCAGGAACGGGCCGAGCTGTTTTCGATTCTCTGGGGCGAGCAAAGCGAGTTGACGCGCGTGTACCAGCAACTGGCCGGCGCGCTGCACAAGCTGGGTCTGCCCGAGACCGTGTTCGCACCGCTGAAGGCCTTGGTGAATTTCGACAACGACACCTACAGCCAGCGCGACAGCATCATGAACGTCGACATCCTCGAACGCTTCGGCAGCCCGCTGGACTTGCCGATCGATGTTCGACCGCTGGTGGGCGATCGCCTGCAAAACAGTCAGGCAATTGCGGTCGCGCAACTGGCGGCACTGACCGCCGAAATGACCTTCCGCCTGATCGAAGCGCCGGTGGATGACATCGTCAATCAGGTCGACCTGCTGGACTTCCCAGGTTATCGCGGGCGCCAGAAGCTGCACGAGATCGCCGATTCCAACGACCCGCAATCGACCGCCAAGGACAACTCCGTTTCCCAGCTGATCCTGCGCGGCAAGGTCGCCTACCTGTTCGAACGCTATACCGACAACCAGGAAATGAACGCACTGGTGGTCTGCACCAGTTCGACCAAGCAGAGCGACGTCAACGACGTGGGCCCGGTGCTGACCCGCTGGATCGAAAAAACCCAGGGCGCCGACTCGGCCGCTCGCAGCAAGCGCGATACCGGCCTGATCTGGGCGCTGACCATGCTCGACCTGCGCATCACCAACTCCCTGAGCCTGACGCCTGATCAGTACGACGAGAGCTGGAACGGCATGGTCAAGCTGACCATGCTGGAGCGTTTCGGCAGCCTGAGCTGGATGAACGACTGGGCCGGCACACCGTTCCAGAACACCTACCTGGTGCGCAAACCTCGTATGGACGCAGCCTTCATCGGGCAAGACGCGACCGGTGCGGAAACCGGTCTCAATGCCATCTATCAGGAACGTGTCAGTGCGCTGGGCACCAGCTTCGCCAGCAACGCTCTGGTGTGCAAACACATCAAGAACCCGGTCAACGCCTGGACAGAAATGCTGCGCAACGATGACGGTGGTATCAGCCACTTCAGCGACAGTTTCAAAGGCGTGGCCAATATCGAATTCAAATTGCAGCGCATCCGCGAGCAATTGAGCGAGTGCCTCGAAGGCCTGACCACTCATGGCCTGAGCACCTGGTACCACGCTGACGGCGACGGCGCTGCAGCCGCCAAGAAAGCCAAGGCACAAATGATTCTGACGGGTCTGGGCCGTCGCCCGGCGGTGCTTGGCGAATTGATCGATCAACTCGACATGCCGAGCGAAGAGGTGCGCGACCTGTACCTCAGCGGCGTGTACGAAACCGATGACGAGCCGGCCGTGAACGACGAACCGGCCACCCCGACACCGAGCCAGAGCCTGTACGGCAACGACGCCGGTTTCGATTTCGATTTCAGCGACGACCTGAGCCACGACGTGCCAGTCAGCAGCAAAACCGGCACCCCGGCGCCTGAACTGCAAAGTAACGAGCACCGCTTTGCCAAAGCGGCCTTCAAGGCCTGGATCGCGCACCTGCGTGAACTGACCACCCGGCAAAGCCTGCTCAACCTGCTGGGGCTGGAAAAGGCCTTGCTGGAAGCGGTGGTCGATGAACTGATCACCGCCGGCTATCGCCAGGATTTGCCGGGACAACTGAGCCGCGCCGTCCTCAAGCGTGCACAAAGTGGTGCGCGGCGCGATCAACTGGTCGAACGCCAGGTATTGGAAGTGCAACGTGTGCTGCGCGATTTCGTGTCCTGGTTCGGCTACCTCCAGAAGCCGGTGAGCGAGCGGCCGAACAGCCGCGCCGGTGCCAAAGCGCCTTTGTTTTCGTTCTACACCGACATTGGCCCGGGACAAGTGCCCGTACTGCCGGCGCAACCGTCCAATCAGGCGCAACGGTACCTGGGCGACTGGCTCTCGGGCCTGGCCTACATCACGCAGGACAATGCCGGCCATGGTGCCGGACGTGAAATCACCCCTGAACAGAACGAACGGCTGGGCCAAGTGCTCGCAGCCTTCGCAGCGAGATAAGCAATGCCAATTCGTGTCGACCTGCTCGCGTTAGAGCCCAATATGCCTGGCCAGGCCCGCCTCACTGTGAAGAAATGGCAGGGTGGCGAGCAACAGCTGGAGTTTTCCATTCAGCGCAACCAGGACGGTTTTTACCTTCAGGACCACAAGGCCTGGAGCAACAATCCATTCTGGTTCAAGGTCTCGCGCTTCATCCTCACGGACAACGGCGACGCTTTGGAAACGCAGGTCGGACCGGACGTGGTCGACCCGCTGCTGGAAGGCGGCGCCAACTCGCAATTCCAGATCGAACTGCGCGAACAGAGCCAAGGTCACGCCGACAAAGGCGTGGTTCGGCCAGGCGTCGGCCTGCTGCCGTCCACGGCCGGCGGCCAGACGCGCTCGACTTACGGCGGTGCCGAACTGACGGCGCCGAGCGCACCGGCACCGGAGATCCCTGAGATCCCGGAGCTGCCTGAACTGACCCTGTCCACCCTCGAGCCAGAAGTGGAGTTGGAATCGGTACTCACCGAGCCCGCCTATACGCCGCCTCCCGCACCGGTGAAGAAAAGCAACAAAGGCCTGATCGGTCTGTTGATTGTGGTGTTGCTGCTGGCGGCGGGCGCAGGATTCTGGTTCTACAAACGTCCCCCGGCCCCTGCAGTTGCAGCCACTGCCGCCGTACCTGCCGGCGCCGACGCTCAAGCCTGCACCCTCGACAGCATGAACAGCCTGCCCGAGTTGACCTTCGTCCAGACCTGCATCAAAGCGGCACCCGACAGTGCCAGGTTGCTGGAGATCATCAACCAGGCCAAGGCCGGCAAGCACTGCGGCGTCGCCCAGCGCCTGTACGCCAACCGTGCCCAGGCCGGTGACGCGCTGATCGCCAACGCCTATGCCCGCGAATACGACCCTAAATACCTGAAGGCCAGCGAGTGCTTCCCCGCCGCGGACAACGCCACCGCCGCCTACTGGTATGAAACCATCCTCACCCAGGATCCGAACAACGCCGAAGCCAAGCAGCGTTTCGAGGAGTTGCAGAAGTGATGCGTTCGCCTATGAGTCGATTCCTGCTGAGCGGTGCCGCATTACTGGCGCTGTGCATCAGCCCGCTGTCCCAGGCCGATGACAAACCGCTGATCCAGGCCGGTAAAAAGACCCTGTTCCAACGCGTGCTGACCACGCCAGGCTGCACAGTCAGCCCGACGGCGGGCGGTGTGGCAGGCGACGCACAACCAGTCTTCAGCCGCTTTTATGTGTACGAGCGCGCCCAAGCGAACAACGCCGAGTGGCTGAAAGTCGGCCCCGACAGTTACGGTAAAACCATTGGCTGGCTGCCTGCCAGTTGCACCACCGACTGGAAGATGCAGCTGACGCTGGCCTTCACCAACCCGGCCAACCGCGACCGGCTGCTGTTCTTCAAGGACCGCGCCACCGTCGAAGGCATCCTTGATGCACCGGACCCGGTCAGCAAAGTCGCACCACTGCGGGCCACGCTGAAAAAGGGCCAGCAGGCACCGGGCGTACTGGCTGAAGAACCTGAATACTTCGTCGACCTGCAAAAGCAGTTCTACCTGCTGCCGGTGCTCAGTGGCGAAGAAGTCATGACCGAAAGCGGTTTCCGCACGCGCCTGCTCAACGTCGCCTCCGTCAGCAAGCCGGATGACAAGAACGCCAAGGGCGGTGCTGCAAACAGCGCCGCCAGCAGCAAGGAAGCCGAAGAGAAAAAGGCCAACCAGCTGAAGGAATTCAGTGCGGCCGTGGTATTTGTCATCGACTCGACGATCTCGATGGACCCCTACATCGACCGCACCCGCGAGGCGATCCGCAAGGTTTACCAGAAGATCGAAGCGCAGAATCTCGGCAAGCAGGTCAAGTTCGGCCTGGTGGCCTTCCGCTCCAACACCCAGGCGGTGCCGGGGCTGGAATACACCACCAGGATGTACGCCGACCCGACGAAGGTGAAAGACAGCGCCGACTTTTTCGCCAGGATCAAAGACCTCAAGCAGGCCACCGTGTCGAGCAGCAGCTTCGATGAAGACTCGTTTGCCGGCGTCATGGAGAGCATCGACAAGGTCGACTGGAGCCAGTTCGGTGCACGCTACGTGGTGCTGATCACCGATGCGGGCGCCATCGAAGGCGAAGACAAGCTGTCGAAGACCGGTTTGAGCGCTGCACAGGTGCGTATCGAAGCCGCCAACCCGGGCGTGGCGATTTACACCCTGCACCTGAAAACCCCGGCCGGAGCCAAGGACCACGCCAAGGCCGAGGCGCAGTACCAGAACCTGTCGACCTACCCGGGCACCAACACTTCGCTGTACTACCCGGTGAACGCTGGCGATGTGCAGGAATTCGGGCGCAAGGTCGACGCACTGGCCGGGGCGATCACTACACAAGTCAAAGCCGCCTACATGGGCGAAGACGCCATTGGCAGTGCGGCGAACGCCAAGCAGGACCCGGCCGAGAAAAAAATGCTCGAAGACGCGGCGCTGATCGGCCACGCCATGCAACTCGCCTATCTCGGCGAGAAGACCAACAGCAAAGCCCCGCCAGTGTTCAAGGCATGGATCACCGACCGCGACCTGATCAAGCAGAACGTCCCGACCACCGACGTGCGGGTGCTGCTGACCAAGTCACAGCTCAGCGACTTGAGCGACGTGATGAAGCAGATTCTCGATGCCGCCAACGAAGGCCTGATTTCGCCGACGGACATGTTCAATCGCCTGCGCTCGGTAGCGGCGACCATGGGCGCCGATCCCAATCAGCTCAAACAGAATAGCAACGCCAAGCTGGCGGACATGGGCGTCCTAGGTGAATACCTCGAAGACCTGCCCTATCAGAGTGAAGTGCTGAACCTGGATGAAGAGACCTGGAAGAGCTGGGATGGTCTGGCACAAGAAAAATTCATCCGCACGCTGAACACCAAACTGCGGCATTACCAGCGTTACAACGCTGATGTCGACCGTTGGGTAGCTTTAGCCAAAGACAGCGATGCGCGGGACAACGTCTACCCCGTGCCTCTGGAAATGATGCCTTAACGAGACGTCCATGCTCGATATCAAGAACCTGTTGGTGCGCCGTGGTGAAGGCGCACAGGCCCATCACGTGCGACTGCCGCACTTGCAGGTCGGCGCCGGGGAAATCCTCGCCATCACCGGCGAGAGCGGCAGCGGCAAAAGCACGTTGCTCGAAGCCATCGGCCTGTTGCTCGCGCCGGTGGAACTCGAGCGCTTCCGGCTGGGCCCGACGCACGCTCAGGATATCGCCCAACTGCTGAACACTGACGACCAGCCTGCTCTTGCAGCGGTGCGTTCAAGGCATTTGGGATTCATTTTGCAGAGCGGCGGCTTGCTGCCGTTCCTGAGCGTGCGGGACAACATCAGCCTGCCGCGCCGTTTGCTCGGGATGCACACAAAAAGCGATCACATCGACCACGCCGTTGACGTGTTGCGCCTGCAAGGGTTGCTGGATAAACAGCCTCAGGCCTTGTCGATTGGCGAACGCCAGCGCGTTGCCTGCGTTCGGGCAATTGCCCATGAGCCGCTGCTGCTGTTGGCCGACGAGCCGACCGCCGCGCTCGACCCTCACAGCGCCCGGCGTTTGTTCGAGTTGCTCCTGAGCCTGGTGTCGAGCATGGGCCTGAGTGCACTCGTCGTATCTCATGACTGGGCCTTGCTGAAGGATTTCGGCTTGCCGCGACTCGGCGCTATCAGCCATCAGGGAGAGACTCTGTTTGAACCGATGGACTGATCGCTTGCGCCTGCTGGGCTCACTGGCACTGCAAGACCTCTGGCACGACCGCAAGGTCTCGCTGTGTATCGCCGCCTCCCTGGTGGCGGTGATCGCGCCGTTGTTGCTGCTGTTCGGGCTCAAACATGGGGTGGTCAGTCAGCTGCAGGACGAACTGCTGCGCGACCCGCGCAACCTTGAAGTGAAGATGCTCAGCAACGGCAACTACGACACGGCCTGGATCGAGCGTTTACGCCTGCGTCCCGAGACCGGTTTTGCCCTCGGCCAGACCCGCTCGCTCAATACCCAGGCTGACCTGCTGATCGGCATGCAACGGTTTGTCGAAGGCGCGGAAATCATCGCCACCGAGCCCGGCGACCCACAACTGAACCTGGCGTCACTCAACCCCGTCGGCAATCAGGTGATCCTCAGCGCCAGCGCCGCGCAACGCTTGCAGGCCAAGGCCGGCGACAGCGTGCAACTGCGGGCCTTGCGCCGCCTGGAAGGTGCCAATGAACGCGGCGAGATGACGCTGACGGTACTGGCCGTGCTCGACGGTGCCCGCTTCGGTCGCGCTGCCGGGTTTGTCGCCCCGCCGCTGTTGCTGGATCTGGAGCGCTTTCGCGACGGTTATCAGGTCAGTGAGTTCGGTGTGACCACCGGCAAGCCTCAGGGTAATCTACAACCGCTGTATGCCCGCGCCCGTGTGTACGCACGCGACATCGATCAGGTCGCTCCGCTGGAACACTGGCTCAACGAACAACACATCGAAACGTCGAGCCGACTGGCCGACATCGACAACGTCAAAGCCATCAACCATGTGCTGGGACTGATCTTCGGTGTGATCGCCGTGGCGGCACTGATCGGCTGCGTGGCGTCGATGGTCGGCGCGTTCCTGGCCAACATCGACCGTAAACGCAAAAGCCTGGCGGTCCTGCGTCTGCTGGGCTTCAAACGCAGGGCTGTCGGCGGTTTCGTGGTCCTGCAAGCGCTGTTGCTGAGTCTGGCCGGCTACGTGGGCGGGCTGGGGTTTTATGCCGTGGGCAGTCATTTGTTCGACTACCTGCTCGGCAGCAGCCAGGCCACCGGCACCTTCGTTTGCCACATCACTGTCTGGCATGGCCTGGCCGCCCTGCTCCTGACCTTTCTGGTCGCTGCATTGGTGGCCATGATCGGCGCCCTGCGAGCCATCAACATCCAACCTGCGGAGAGTCTGCGTGAGCTATAAACGTTTTGGCTTGCTGTTACCCCTGAGCCTCGGCTACTTGCTCGACGCCTCGGCGGCAGGCTGGGAAGAGAAGTATTACAACCCGATGCCCGAGGCTGGCGACGTCGTGCTGCCGATGCCTTGCGAAGGCTCGATGGTGTTTCGCAAGGTGTTCATTCCGGTCGCAGGTCCGCTGGATGACTACCCGATCAACATCGGTCAGGACGGTGCGGAATACGGCTATGTCGAACAGACCCGTCCGACCTTTATCGCCGGCAGTTTTACCGGGGCCAAGAACGACAAGTCCCGCTATTACCTGATGGCCAAGTACGAGATGAGTCAGTTGCAATACGCCGCGCTGACCGAAGCAACCTGCCCCACCGCCGCCACCAACATGCGCTTGCCGCAAACGGCGGTGAGCTGGGTGCAAGCCATCGAGGCCGCCGACAAATACAACCTGTGGCTGCGCAAAAACGCCGCCGGCAAGCTGCCCAAGGAAGACGGTGCCCAGGGTTTCCTGCGCCTGCCGACCGAAGTCGAATGGGAGTTCGCCGCGCGCGGCGGGCTGGAAGTCGGTGCCGCTGAATTCCGCGACACGCACTACCCGATGCCAGACGGCATCAACGCCTACGAGTGGTTCGCCGGGGCGCAATCGTCCAACGGCAAAGTGCAATTGACCGGTCTGCAAAAGCCCAACCCGCTGGGTCTGCATGACATGCTCGGTAACGTCGACGAAATGATCTTCGAGCCGTTTCGCCTGAACAAACTCGACCGCCAGCACGGTCAGGCCGGCGGCTACGTCGTCCGTGGCGGAAACTACCTGACCGCGCAGGCCGACCTGCGTACGGCATTGCGTAAGGAAGAGCCGTATTACAACGCCGAAGGCCAGGTGAAAAACAAGACCACCGGCCTGCGACTGGTGCTGGTCTCCCCGACCCTCACCTCTCGCGAACGGGTCGCCAGCATCGAAAGCAGCTGGAAGAAACTCGGCACCGGCAGCAAAGAAACCGAATCCGCCGACAAAGGCACCGTGCAATCGCTGAACAACCTCGCCTCGGGCGTCGAAGACAAAGCGCTCAAGGAAAAGCTCCAGGCCCTGGAGAACCAGCTGCGCGCCAGCAACCAGCAACAGGAAGAAACCCGCGACCAGGCGATCCGCGCCAGCCTCAACCTGGGTGCGTTCCTGTGCACCAAGATGCTCGACGACGGCCAGTACGTGGACTTCCTGCAAAAGAACTACAAGCTCAATTGCGAAAGCGCAGACAAAGATGCCAGTTGCGACATGCGTAAAGGCAAGCTCGAGGAGCAAAAGGATCGCCTGCACAAACTCAGCCGTTACTACGCCAGCAGCCTGGTGGAATCGGCTACCTTGTACGGCCAGCCACTGCTTGAAACGCAAGTCCCGGTGATGGAAGAAATCATCACCCGCAACAAACAGCTGCAAGACCTCAAACCTTACTTGCGCACCCACTGGGCCAATCAGAAGGCGTTCCTGCAAAAGCAGAAAATCGACACTGAAGCCTGGCTGACCAGCTGCAAGACCGTCACTCAATAACAATGCATCAACACCGTTACCCAGGAGTTTCACCATGTCGCGCAGCCTTTGGACTCGCTTCAAGCTACAGATCGCTTTCGTAGTCGCCGGCAGCCTGCTGATGAGCGGTTGCGCCAACACCGGCAGCTCCATGCTGGGCGAAGGCGAAGGCGGCGGTGCCGACCCGCGCCTGACCCAGGGCAATGACGCAGAGTTCTTCAGCAAGTCCGGATACCAGGCCTGCGCCGTCGGCGCCGGTGTCGGCATCCTCGCTTGCGCGCTGTCCAACAGCAACAACAAAACCGTATGCGTCATCGCCGCCGGTATTACCGCGTGTGGCGTGGCCATGGGCGCGAACTATTACCTGGATCAACGTCGCGCCGAATACGCCGACACCAGCACCCGTTTGGCGAAGATGAACAGCGACGTCCAGCAAGACACGCAGAACGTGATCGCCCGGACTGCGACCGCTCAGCAAGTGATCAATGATGACCATGCGCAAATTGCCCAGATCAAAAAGGACATTGCCAACAAGAAAGTCGACAGGAACAGGGCTCAGGCGCAAATCGCCGGAATCGACTCGGACATCGCGCGCCTGCGCAAAGACCTTGCCAACATGCGTACCAAAGTCACCGAGTACAGCAAAGTGGCAGACGCCGAGCGTTCACAAGGCTCCAGCGCCGAGATCAGGCAAGTGGAGATGAACATTCAGAGAATGAACCAGAAAGTCGTCAGCCTGCAGAAGGAAGTCGACGCTCTGTACAGCCAACGCTCCGCAATCACCCTGGGTTAAGCCTATGACGCCAAGACAACTGATAGTCATCACTGCCGTCCTGGCCCTGAGCGGTTGCGCGAGCCAGCCCGGCGAATGCGATGCGACCAATCGCGACAGCAGCATGCTGACCAAGATGAACTGCGACTACTCCGGTGGTTACAGCGATCAGGTCAAGCAGAAGGAACTGGCCCTGAGCGAGTCCCGGCAGCAAAACGCAATGTTCCGTCAGGTGTACGAGAACATTCAGGCCCAGCAACTCAGCACCAAGGCCGATCTGGCCAGCCAGCAGAAAGCCCAGGCGGCGCTGAATCAGTCGCTGGCGAAACTGCTGACCTCGCTCAAGGCCCGGCGTGGCAATGAAGCCCAGGTGCAGAAGCAGATTGCCGACCTCGAGAAGCAGCTCAAGGCTTCGCAAGCGGCGCCAACGGCCAAATCAACGCCAGCGACGCTGGCGGCCAAGCAGCAAGAGCTGAAAGTGTTGCAGAAGAAGGTCAATCAGCTGCAATTCAGCCTCGGCTACGAAGAGTAACTTTTCACCCCGCAAGCATCCCGATGGATGCCTGCACTTTTTCAGGAATCGTCGTCATGCAGCGGGTCATCAGGGATGCGCAAGCCACATCGGAGGGGATGAGTGCGCTGCAAGCCAAAGTCGCCCTCATCCAGAAACACTTTCCGCCGACCGTCGCCAGTCTGTTTGCTATCCCGCGGATGGGCAGCGGCGACGTGCTGGAATGGTGGACCGAACTGGGCGGCCAACCCACGCCCTATGCCGACCTCAACAAGGACGCGCAACGACGTTTGCTGGAAACCTATGAAGTACGTCAGACGTCCCTCGGACTGCTGGCGGATGAACTGCAAAAACGCGGTCAACCGACGGTAGCGGATGACCTGCGCAGCCTGCTCGGCACGCCTGAGCTGGACAAACTCTACAGCCTCAATGGTGAGCCATTGGTGGTGCGCTGGAACCAGCGCCCGCCCAAACCGATCGTGCCGCCGGTGGTGCCGGCCGTGCCCGTCCTGCCGCCGTCGCGTCGTGGCTGGTGGATCGCGGCGGCCTTGCTCGCGCTGCTGTTGCTGCTTCTGGCACTCTGGCTCTGGTGGTTCCTGCACCGTGAGCCGGTTGTCGTGGTTCCACCTGTAGCGCCTGTGGCACCGGTGGTGACGCCGGTTGAGAAACCGGTTGAGCCTGTCCCCGAGCCTGTCGTGGAACCGGAACCGAAACCTGTTCCGGCACCAGAACCCAAGCCAGAACCGGTACCGGAACCCAAGCCCGTCCCGCCACCAAAACCGGCACCGGCACCGGAACCCAAGCCGGTCCCGCCACCCAAACCGGTTCCACCACCAAAACCGGTAGTGGCTGCCCCGCCACCACCTCCGACATTGGACAACTTCGCATGCCGCAAAACAGCGCCGAAGTCAGAGGTTCCGCAGTTCGTGGTGGTGCTCGACACTTCGGGCTCCATGGATTTGAACATCAAGTCAGTGAAAGCCGACGAGGACTGGTTCTACGGTCCTGACATCAACAAGCTCCTGGACCCGAACCGCACCATGCGGCTTACCGCCAGACCCAGCCGCATGGACATCGCCAAGGACTCGCTGGCCGGCATGATCAACGGGCTGGACCCGAAGATCGACACACGCCTGATCACCTTCGCCGGCTGCGAAAGAACACCGGACCAGGGTCTGTTCAAGTTCGGCGACCGCCCGCGGCTGATCAACGGAATTCGAGGCCTGGTTCCCGACGACGGAACACCGCTGGCCGACAGCCTGGCCCACGCGGCGAGTACCGTCGACGGGCGCAATAACGATGCGGTTATCGTGATGTTCGTCGACGGTGAAGACGGTTGCGGGCAGGACGTTTGCGCGGTATCCCGTCGAATCGCCAGGGAACAACCGCGCCTGCGGGTCAACGTGGTGAAAATCGGTGTTGGCGGCACATCACGCTGTATCGCTGAAAACACCGGCGGCCGGGTTTACAACAGCACCAATGCGGCTGAGTTGGGTAATCTGTTGAAACAGGCGAGCAGGGAAGTATCCAGCAATGCCAAGTGTGATTAGCTTGGGAAAGATGCTGAATTGAGATGAGCCCATTCGCGAGCCTGCTCGCGATGGCTATCTCAGTGGCGCCTCAACGAAACGGGTCAACATCACGGCACAAGGCTATTTCGACTCAGCTCAAGTGCTCGACCGCCGGTAATTCCATGGCCCGAACCTCACCCAAGAGGAAAACGCTGAGACGGCGCAAACGCTCACCTCCAGGACGGGTTTTCGGCCAGACCAGGTAATAATTCTCACCGCTGGCGACTGCTGTCGGCCACGGCAAACTCAGACGTCCCTGCGCAACATCCTCAGCCACCATCAACAAATCGCCCATGGACACGCCATAGCCTCGGGCGGCGGCGATCATCCCCAGCTCCAGCGTGTCGAACACCTGACCACCCTTGAGTGAGACTTGACCGGTCAGGCCCATGCGTTCCAGCCAACTGCGCCAGTCGCGACGGTCGGGCGTTGGGTGGAGCAGTTCGGTGCTGGCCAGGCGTGCGACGTCCCAAGGCTGATCGTTCAGAAGATTCGGCGCGCCCACCGGAATCAGTTCCTCTGGAAATAACAAAGTAGCCTCCCAGTCCGGCGGGAAATGCCCGTTGCTGAGGATCACGGCGCAATCGAACGGCTCCTGATTGAAGTCCACCGAGTCGATGTCCATCCAGGCGCTGGTCAGCTGCACTTCATTGCCCGGTTGAAGGTGCCGAAAACGGCTGAGCCGCGCCAGCAACCAGCGCATGGTCAGGGTCGACGGGGCTTTCATGCGCAGGATGTCGTCTTCGGCGCGCAAGGTATTGCAGGCGCGCTCAAGCGCGGTGAAACCGTCGCGAATACCCGGCAGGATCAACCGCGCCGACTCAGTGAGTTGCAAGTTGCGCCCGCTGCGGTGAAACAACCGACAGGCAAAATGCTCTTCGAGCGTGCGAATGTGTCGACTGACGGCGCTCTGAGTGATCGACAGCTCTTCGGCGGCGCGGGTAAACGAGCTATGCCGCGCCGCCGCTTCAAATGCGCGCAAGGCATATAAGGGAGGAAGACGACGAGACATGAGGAAAGCTCCTATAGCGTAATCCGGCTACCGTACCAGAAACTCCCTAGCATGAGTCTGACTCATGCTACCCATCCTTTTTATCCCTTTGTGCAATCCCCCCGGAGCGCCGAGAATCGACGCTTTCCTGTTTCCTTTGATAATCGAGCGTGATGACCATGCAGCATCCAGCACGTACTGAACTCCGGGCCATCCTGCGGCTGGCGGGGCCGCTGATTGCCTCGCAGTTGGCGCACATGCTGATGGTCCTCACCGACACCCTGATGATGGCGCGCCTGAGTCCCGAGGCGCTGGCCGGTGGCGGGCTCGGCGCGGCAACCTATTCGTTCGTGTCGATTTTCTGCATCGGCGTGATCGCGGCAGTCGGCACACTGGTGGCGATCCGTCAGGGTGCCGGCGATATTGTCGGGGCCACCCGGCTGACCCAGGCCGGGTTATGGCTGGCATGGCTGATGGCGCTGGTCGCCGGGTTGCTGCTTTGGAACCTCAAACCGGTACTGCTGCTGTTCGGCCAGACCGAAAGCAACGTGCAGATGGCCGGGCAGTTCTTGATCTTCCTGCCGTTCGCCCTGCCCGGCTACCTGAGCTTCATGGCCCTGCGCGGCTTCACCAGCGCCATTGGCCGTGCGACGCCAGTGATGGTCATCAGCTTGGGCGGAACCGTGGCCAACTTCCTGCTCAACTATGCACTGATTACCGGGATGTTCGGCCTGCCGAAACTTGGGCTGATGGGCATCGGGCTGGTCACGGCGATTGTCGCCAACCTCATGGCGCTTGCGCTGGCGTGGCACATTCGCCGGCATCCGGCTTATGAGGCCTATCCGCTGCGTCAGGGCCTGTCGCGGCTGAACCGGCAGTACCTGAAGGAACTGTGGCGTCTGGGCCTGCCGATTGGCGGCACCTACGCGGTGGAAGTCGGGTTGTTTGCCTTCGCCGCGCTGTGCATGGGCACCATGGGCAGCACGCAGTTGGGTGCACACCAGATCGCCCTGCAAATCGTTTCGGTGGCATTCATGGTCCCGGCGGGTATTTCCTATGCCATCACCATGCGCATCGGCCAGCACTACGGCGCCGGGCAACTGCTGGACGCACGGCTGGCCGGGCGGGTTGGCATTGCCTTCGGGGCGGCGGCGATGCTGTGTTTCGCCATGGTCTTCTGGCTGCTGCCAAACCAGTTGGTCGGCCTGTTCCTCGACCACAACGACCCGGCGTTTGCCGATGTCATCAACCTCGCCGTGAGCCTGCTGGCGGTGGCGGCCTGGTTCGAGTTGTTCGACGGCGTGCAAACCATTGCCATGGGCTGCATTCGCGGGCTCAAGGATGCCAAGACCACGTTCCTCGTCGGTCTGGGTTGCTATTGGTTGATTGGCGCTCCGGCCGCATGGTGGATGGCGCTCCACTTGCAGTGGGGGCCAACGGGCGTCTGGTGGGGCCTGGCATTGGGCCTGGCGTGTGCGGCGGTGAGCCTGACGCTGGGGTTTGAGTGGAAGATGAAGCGGATGATCAAGCGCGACACGACATCCGAGCAGCGCTTCGAAGTCGTTCAGCCTGACTGAGTCCCCTGTAGGAGCGAGCTCGCTCGCGATGATCGTCAACGATAACGCTGGTTGGCAGGTACCCCGCGGCGTTCTCGGGTTTATCGCGAGCGAGCTCGCTCCTACAGGGTTGCGTGGCGGCCTCAGCCCACGATTTCCAGCGGCAACTGCTGACTGGAGCCAAACGTCAGATACTCCACCAGCTCGGCCAGCGGCAATGGCTTGCTGATCAGATATCCCTGCACCTGATCACAGGCAAACCCGCGCAACAGCTTCAATTGCTCCGGTGTCTCCACACCTTCGGCGACCACCTCAAGGTTGAGGTTGTGCGCCAGATTGATCATCGCGTGCACCAGTTTGCGGTTTTCCTCACGCTGTTCCATGCCACCGACAAAGCTCTTGTCGATCTTCAGCAAGGTGATCGGCAGGCTGTTGAGGTGCACGAAGGAAGAAAACCCGGTACCGAAGTCGTCGAGGGAGAAGCGCACACCGAGGCGCCCGAGGGCGTCCATGGTCTGCTTGACCAGATCGCTGCGGCGCATCACGGCGGTTTCGGTCAGTTCGAATTCCAGCCACTGCGCCTCGACGCCGCGCTCGGCAATCAGGCGGCTCAGGGTCGACAGCAACTGGCTGTCCTGAAACTGCCGGAACGACAGGTTGATCGCCATGTGCAATGGCGGCAAACCCAGCTCCAGCAGCGCCTGCATGTCGCGCAAGGCCCGGGAAATCACCCAGTAGCCCAGCGGCACGATCAGACCGCTTTGCTCAGCCAGCGGCACGAACTCGCTCGGCGGCAACAAACCACGTTCGGCATGACGCCAGCGCACCAGGGCTTCGAGGCCGACGATTTGCCCGTCCTCGAGGTTCAGGCGTGGCTGGTAATGCAATTCCAGCTCATCGCGGCGCAACGCCCGGCGCAGCTCGGTTTCGAGGTCGGCGATGCTGCGGGCATTGCGGTTGATGCGTTCGTTGAAAATGTGAAAGGTGCAGCCCTGGGTACTTTTGGCCTGCTGCATGGCGATATGTGCGTGCCACATCAGCGGGTCCGCGCCGGCCTGAGCGCGGGCGTGGGCAATGCCCAGGCTGGAACCGATCAACAGGCTTTCGCCGTCGACCCAATAAGGTTCGGCCAGCGCTTCGCTGATGCGCTCGGCCATCCACTCGGCACGCTGGGGAGCGCGACGGGTGTCGATCAGCAGGGCGAATTCATCGCTGCCCAGGCGTGCCAGTTGATCGCCAACCTCGAGCTGGCTCTTGAGCCGCGCCACCACTTGCAGGATCAGGCGGTCACCGGCCTGATGGCCGAGGGCGTCGTTGGCGTAACGGAAATTGTCGAGGTCGAGATGACCGAGGGCCAGGCCACGACCGTCGCCTTCGGCCAGCCGCGCTGTCAGCAGCGTCTGGAAACCCTGGCGATTGGCGATGCCGGTCAGCGGATCTTGCTCGGCCAGGCGTTGCAGGGTGTTTTCCAGGACGCCACGTTCGCGCACATGGCGCAGGCAGCGGCGCAACATGCCGGGATCGAGCAAGTCGCGCACCAGCCAATCACTCACACCGTCGGGCGGGATCAGCGGCTCATGGTCGAGCAGCAACACCGTCGGCAGGCTGCAACGGCCCGGCGCCGGTTGAAGTTGCGGGATGGTCAATAACACCGCGCTGCGGTTGTCATCAAACAGGCTGCTGACCGACTCCCAACTCGGTGCGCTGATGAGCACGACCGAGCTCCCCATAGGAGCCAGACACTCGCGCAACAACGCTGCCCACGCTGGCTCTTCGGCCAGTAGCAGCAAACGCAAGGGTTCGACAGGCGTAGACAAGCTAGCTCCCTAGACTCTGCAAAGATGTAGGCGACGGGCATTATGCCGTTCCGATAACTAATGACAATGACATCAGTTGTCAAAACGAGCCCTTTGTATCTGGAATTACGAACATTAGCCGCAAATTCGTTGCGCATCCTGCGTGAAAGTAACAAAACCGGCAATTACAGATAGCGTGGTACGTCACAAGTCGGACAGAGCAGCACAATTCGCTGAGCCTGTTAAAATGCCGGCCCATTTTGTGACTGACTCCTGAATTTACCTATGTCCCGACTCAATCCCCGGCAGCAAGAAGCCGTGAGCTACGTCGGCGGCCCTCTTTTGGTGCTCGCCGGCGCTGGCTCCGGCAAGACCAGCGTGATCACGCGCAAAATCGCGCACCTGATCCAGAACTGCGGCATCCGCGCCCAGTACATCGTCGCCATGACCTTTACCAACAAGGCCGCCCGCGAGATGAAGGAGCGGGTCGGCACCCTGTTGCGCGCCGGTGAAGGTCGCGGGCTGACGGTCTGCACGTTCCACAACCTGGGCCTGAACATCATCCGCAAGGAGCACGTGCGGCTGGGCTACAAACCGGGCTTCTCGATCTTCGACGAGACCGACGTCAAGGCCCTGATGACCGACATCATGCAGAAGGAATACTCGGGCGACGACGGCGTCGACGAGATCAAGAACATGATCGGCGCCTGGAAAAACGACCTGATCCTGCCAGCCCAGGCCCTGGAAAACGCGCGCAACCCCAAGGAACAGACCGCCGCCATCGTCTACACCCACTATCAGCGCACGCTCAAGGCGTTCAACGCGGTGGACTTCGACGACCTGATCCTGCTGCCGGTGAAGCTGTTCGAAGAGCACGCCGACATCCTGGAAAAATGGCAGAACAAGGTGCGCTACCTGCTGGTCGATGAATACCAGGACACCAACGCCAGCCAATACTTGCTGGTGAAAATGCTCATCGGCAAACGCAACCAGTTCACCGTGGTAGGCGACGACGACCAGTCGATCTACGCCTGGCGCGGCGCCCGCCCGGAAAACCTGATGCTGCTCAAGGAAGACTACCCTTCCTTGAAAGTGGTGATGCTGGAGCAGAACTACCGCTCCACCAGCCGCATCCTGCGCTGCGCCAACGTGCTGATCTCGAACAACCCGCACGAATTCGAAAAGCAGCTGTGGAGTGAAATGGGCCACGGTGACGAGATCCGCGTGATCCGTTGCCGCAACGAAGACGCCGAAGCCGAGCGCGTGGCCATGGAAATCCTCAGCCTGCACTTGCGTACCGACCGGCCTTACAGCGATTTCGCGATCCTCTATCGCGGCAACTACCAGGCCAAGCTGATCGAGCTGAAATTGCAGCATCACCAGGTGCCGTATCGCCTGTCCGGCGGCAACAGCTTTTTCGGACGTCAGGAAGTGAAAGACCTGATGGCCTACTTCCGCCTGATCGTGAACCCGGACGACGACAACGCCTTCCTGCGGGTGATCAACGTGCCACGCCGCGAGATCGGTTCGACCACGCTGGAGAAGCTGGGCAACTACGCCACCGAACGCAAGATCTCGATGTACGCCGCCACCGACGAGATCGGCCTGGGCGAGCATCTGGACTCACGCTTCACCGATCGCCTGTCGCGCTTCAAGCGCTTCATGGACCGGGTGCGCGAGCAGTGCGCCGGCGAAGACCCGATCTCGGCCCTGCGCAGCATGGTCATGGACATCGACTACGAGAACTGGTTGCGCACCAACAGCTCCAGCGACAAGGCCGCCGACTACCGCATGGGTAACGTCTGGTTCCTGATCGAAGCGCTGAAGAACACCCTGGAAAAAGACGAAGACGGCGAAATGACCGTCGAGGACGCCATTGGCAAACTCGTCCTGCGCGACATGCTGGAACGTCAGCAGGAAGAGGAAGACGGCGCCGAAGGCGTGCAGATGATGACTTTGCATGCATCCAAGGGTCTGGAATTCCCCTACGTGTTCATCATGGGCATGGAAGAGGAAATCCTCCCGCACCGTTCCAGCATCGAAGCCGACACCATCGAAGAGGAGCGTCGCCTGGCCTACGTGGGCATTACCCGCGCGCGCCAGACCCTGGCCTTCACCTTCGCCGCCAAGCGCAAGCAGTACGGCGAGATCATCGATTGCGCGCCGAGCCGCTTCCTCGATGAGTTGCCGCCGGACGATCTGGCCTGGGAAGGCAACGACGACACACCGACCGAAGTCAAAGCCGTGCGAGGCAACAATGCATTGGCGGATATACGCGCGATGTTAAAGCGCTAGAATTGACCACTTTTACATAGAACTTCGGCGCAAAAGGCGCCAACAGAGGAAAGCTTCATGGAAGCACTGCACCAGAAAATTCGCGAACAAGGCATTGTGCTTTCCGATCAGGTCCTGAAGGTCGACGCCTTTCTGAACCACCAGATCGACCCGGCCCTGATGAAGCTGATCGGCGACGAATTCGCCACGCTGTTCAAGGATTCGGGCATCACCAAGATCGTCACCATCGAAGCCTCGGGCATCGCCCCGGCGATCATGACCGGCCTGAACCTCGGCGTGCCGGTGATTTTCGCCCGCAAGCACCAGTCCCTGACCCTGACCGAAAACCTGCTGTCGGCGACCGTTTATTCGTTCACCAAGCAGACCGAAAGCACCGTGGCCATCTCCCCGCGCCACCTGACCAGCAGCGACCGCGTGCTGATCATCGATGACTTCCTGGCCAATGGTAAGGCGTCCCAGGCACTGATTTCGATCATCAAACAGGCCGGCGCCACCGTGGCGGGCCTGGGCATCGTGATCGAGAAGTCGTTCCAGGGCGGTCGTGCGGAACTGGATGCACAGGGTTATCGCGTTGAATCGCTGGCTCGTGTGAAGTCGCTGGCCGGTGGCGTTGTGACGTTCATCGAATAACGCCACACCGCAATTCCCCCTGTGGGAGCGAGCCTGCTCGCAAATGCATAGTGTCAGTCGACTTCAACATTGACTGACACACCGCTTTCGCGAGCAGGCTCGCTCCCACAGTTGTTTTTGGGTGGCCAGTTATTGCGCGGTGGCCTTCAGGCCGGTGAGCAATAGACGCTGAAACAGGTCTTCTTTCAGGCCTTGCGGATCGGTCAGCTGCATCCGCTCCAGATGCTCGGGAAACTCCGAAGCCTGCGGCGCATCCAGCGCTGCCTTGCCCAATTCCAGCACCTCACTGAGCTTGAACTTGCTCTTGAGCCAGTTCAGTGCCCGCAACAGATCGCGCTCGACCTCGGTGAAGTCACAGCCCAGCGGATACTCCGGAAACAGCTGCGGATGCCGCACCTGAATCTCCTGCAAACGGCGCGGACTGTTATCGGCATAGCGCGGATCGAGGCGGAAGTCCTTGGGCAATTTGCCGATTTTCTGCGCCTGCTCGATCAATCCCGGCTGAAAACGCGAGTCACTGATATTCAGCAGCGCTTCGATCACTGCCGCATCGGTTTTGCCGCGAAGATCGGCGATGCCGTATTCGGTGACCACGATGTCCCGCAAATGCCGGGGAATGGTGCAATGACCATACTCCCAGACGATGTTCGAACTGACGTCGCCACCAGACTCGCGCCAGCTGCGCAGCAGCAACACCGAACGCGCGCCTTGCAGCGCATGACCCTGAACCACGAAGTTGTATTGCCCGCCTACGCCGCTGAGCACACGTCCATCTTCGAGCTGATCCGCCACCGCGGCACCGAGCAAGGTCACGGTGAACGCGGTGTTGATGAACCGCGCATCCAGGCGCTGCAAGCGCTTGAGTTCTTCCTGGCCGTAGAGCTCGTTGATGTAGCTGATGCGGGTCATGTTGAATTCGGCCCGCTGGCTTTGCGGCAATTCGCGCAAGCGTTCGTAGTAGGTGCGCGGGCCGAGAAAGAAGCCGCCATGCACAGAAATGCCATCGGTTTGCGCAGCCTCATCCAGGGTGCCGGCATTCGCCTGCAGTTGGGTCGCCACGTTCGGGTAAACCTTGCGCCGCACGATTCCGGCATCCGCCAATACCAGTAATCCGTTGACGAACATTTCGCTGCAGCCATACAGGCCTTTGGCGAACGGTTCGATGCCGCCTTCGCGCTCGATCAGTTGTGCCCACTGACTGAGGTTTACCTCCGCCAACAATGCCTTGTAAGCGTCGTTATCGGCTTGCCGCGCCAGCAGTGCCGCCGTCAGCGCATCGCCCATGGAGCCGATGCCGATCTGCAAGGTGCCGCCATCGCGCACCAGGGTGCTGGCGTGCAAACCGATGAAATGGTCCTGAAACCCCACCGGCATGTTCGGCGTGGAAAACAGCGTGGTGTTGTCCTTCTGGTCGATCAGCAGGTCGAAGGTTTCGATGCCGAGTTCCGCATCGCCAGGCATGTAAGGCAGATCGTTGTGCACCTGGCCGACCATCAGAATGGTTTCTCCGGCGGCGCGGCGCCTGGCGATCATCGGCAACAGATCGAGGGTGATGTCCGGGTTGCAGCTCAGGCTCAAGCGATCGGGATGTTCGGCATGGCTGGCCACCAGCTGCGCCACCAGGTTCAACCCGGCGGCGTTGATGTCCCGGGCCGCATGGCTGTAGTTGCTGCTGACGTAATCCTGTTGCGCCGTGGCACTGTTGAGCAGACTGCCGGGCTGCATGAAAAACTGCTGGATGTGGATATTGCCCGGCAGGCCATCACGACGCAGGTCGGCGAGAAATTCCAGCTCCGGATAATCGCCGAATACCCGTTCGATAAAGGGCTCGAGGAAGCTTTTTTGCAAGCCATCACCCAAGGGCGGGCGCCCGAGACACAACGCGGTGTAAATCGTCAGCTGTCGTTCGGGCAACTGTGCGATGCGCCGGTACAGCGCGTTGACGAAGTGATTGGGTTTGCCCAACCCCAGAGGCAGGCCCATGTGGATATGCGCCGGCAACCGTGCCAAGACGTCATCGACTGCCTGTTCGATAGAGCACAGCTGAACCATCGGATCCTCCCTCACTTTCCATGACTTGGGCCTGGACCGAGCTTGCCGGGTCTTTGCTGCAATGAACAGTCTGTTAATACCAATCAGCCGCCGCTGGCCCCCTGTAGGAGCGAGCTCGCTCGCGACGGTCGTCAACGATAACGCTGGAAACCTGGCACCCCGCGGTGCTCTCAGGTTCTTCGCGAGCAAGCTCGCTCCTACAGGGGTCAGCGTGGAATTGCAGGTACAAAAAAACCGTCCTTGGACGGTTTTTTGCGAACGATGCAGCGCCTTATTTCAGGCCGGACATCTTCTGGATAGCGCCTTTGAGCTCGGCATCGGAGCAGTCGGCGCAGGTGCCTTTAGGCGGCATCGAGTTGATGCCGGTAATGGCTTTGGCCAGGATGCCGTCGAGGCCGCCCTGGTGATCGGCGCGGTCTTTCCAGGCAGCGGCATCACCGATTTTCGGTGCGCCCAACAAGCCGGAACCGTGGCAAGCGTTGCAATGTTTTGCAATCACTTCATCCGGGGTTTTCGCACCACCACCGCCGCCAGCAGTGGCCACTTCCATGCCCTTGCATTCTTTACCCTGAACACAGACTTGACCGACCGGTTCAAGGCGTTTGGCAATATCGTCGTTGGTCGCAGCTTGAGCGCTGACACTGACAGCCCATAGGGCCAGTACGGTTGCTGGTGCAGCCAGCATTTTCATAATTAGGTTCACGCGTTCACCCTCAATGGTGGCTAGTCACGCCTACGGCCACGGTTCGCAGGCGGGCGCAAGTATAGCGGTAAGCCCGTCGCACTGAAACAACCCCAAAGTCGCAAGGGTCTTAGGCTGCGGCGGAAAAACGGCCCGGGCGCCTCTGCGATGCTGGCAGGACGCCTCTTTTCTTAGAAATTCGCCGGCGTGGCTGCGCTGATTAGTCGCGCAGGCGCATCGAACGGATTTCGGAAACGGTGTGGCTTGGTACTTTCAAAGTAGTAGCTATCGCCGGCTTCGAGCACAAAAGTTTCGAGACCGACCACCAGTTCCAGTTTTCCTTCGACCAGGATGCCGGTTTCCTCACCCTCATGGGTAAGCATCTCGTCACCGGTGTCGGCGCCTGGCGGGTAGATTTCATTGAGGAATGCGATAGCGCGGCTCGGATGCGCCCGACCGACCAGTTTCATGGTCACGGCGCCATCGGAAATGTCGATCAGCTCGTTGGCCTTGTAGACGATCTGAGTCGGTTTTTCCTGCAGGATTTCTTCGGAAAAGAACTCGACCATGGACATGGGAATCCCGCCCAGCACTTTACGCAGCGAACTGATCGAAGGGCTCACGCTGTTCTTTTCGATCATCGAAATCGTGCTATTGGTGACCCCCGCCCGTTTGGCGAGCTCACGCTGGGAAAGGCCTTTGAGCCTACGGATGGATTGCAGTCGTTCACCGACGTCCAAAGCTTGCGCCTCCAGGATTCAGGAATGTTGGAATAGTGAGCGTTATCATGGCGACAGCGTTCAGTATTTACAACACCTTGACCTGAATCCTGCTCAGTGAGGCGACTTCCGGTCTGGAGCCTTGCGCACTAAGCCCCGGAATAGAGCAGTGGCACTCGGCGCAGGTTGCAGAAAATCTGGTAGGGAATCGTGCCGGCAGCCATGGCCACATCACTGGCGAGGATGTTTTTGCCCCACAACTCGACGGTCGAACCGAGACCGGCCTGCGGCACATCGGTCAGGTCGATGCAGAGCATGTCCATCGACACCCGGCCGATCAATTGGCTGCGCTGCCCGGCAACCAGCACGGGGGTGCCGGTCGGCGCCAGACGCGGGTAGCCGTCGGCGTAACCCATGGCCACCACACCAATACGCATCGGTTTTGGCGTGATGAACCTGGCGCCGTAACCGACTGGCTCGCCGGCTGGCAGTTCGCGGACACTGATCACTTTCGACTCAAGGGTCATCACTGGCTGCAGGCGTGCGGCCACTTCGTTGGCCTCTTCGAACGGCGTGGCGCCATAGAGCATGATGCCCGGGCGCACCCAGTCGCTCGGAATCTGCGGCCAACCGAGCACCGCCGGCGAGTTACGCAGGCTGACCTCGGCGGACAAGCCCTTGCGCGCCGCTTCGAATACCGCCACCTGTTCGGTGCTGGCCTGTTCGTGCAGCTCGTCGGCACGCGCAAAGTGGCTCATCAGCACCACTTTCGCGACTTTGCCGCTGGCCAGCAGCCGTTGATAGGCCGCTTGATAATCCGCCGGGTGCAGCCCCACGCGATGCATGCCGGAATCGAGCTTCAGCCACACGGTGATCGGCTTGCTCAATGCGGCTTTTTCGATGGCTTCGAGCTGCCACAGCGAATGCACCACGCACCAGAAGTCATGCTCGACGATCAGCGCCAGCTCATCGGCTTCGAAAAAGCCTTCCAGCAGCAGGACCGGCGCACGAATACCCGCCGCCCGCAGCTCCAGCGCCTCTTCGATACAGGCCACGGCAAATCCGTCCGCCTCGGCTTCCAGCGTCTGGGCGCAACGTACCGCGCCATGGCCATAGGCATCGGCCTTGATCACCGCGAGGGCCTTGGCCCCCGTGAGTTCACGAGCGATCCGGTAGTTGTGACGCAGGGCTTGAAGGTCGATCAGGGCACGGGCAGGACGCATGGCGGCAGACTTCTGGTCGGGTTATCGGGAAGAAAAACCGGTGCTGGCTGACAGCGTTAACCGCCAACAGCACCGGGAGAGGGATCTTTTCTGACAGGCTTACGGCAGAGCGGCGACAACCGACAGCTCGACCAGGATTTCCGGTTCGCACAATTTCGCTTCAACCGTGGCACGGGCGGGAGCGACGCCTTTTGGCAGCCACTTGTCCCATACCGCGTTCATGCCTTCGAAATGCGCGTCGATGTCCTTCAGGTAAATCGTCACCGACAGCAGGTTGTGCTTGTCGGTGCCGGCCAGATCGAGCAACCGCTCGATGTTGGCGAGGGTTTCACGGGTCTGCTGTTCAATCCCGGCGTTCATCTCATCGCCCACCTGTCCGGCCAGGTATACCGTGCCGTTATGGGTGACGATCTGACTCATGCGCTCATTGGTGAGCTGGCGCTGGACTGACATGCTTTGCAGACTCCTGGGTTTTGTTGCCATAACGGGAAATATCGAGGCCTTCGGCGCTGATCTGCGGCTTTTTCTTGGCCATCAGGTCAGCCAGCAAGCGACCGGAGCCACAAGCCATGGTCCAGCCCAGCGTGCCGTGACCGGTGTTCAGGAACAGGTTCTTGAACGGGGTGGCACCAACAATCGGGGTGCCATCCGGCGTAGTCGGACGCAGGCCGGTCCAGAAGCTGGCCTGGGCCAGATCGCCGCCCTGAGGATAAAGATCGTTGACGATCATCTCCAGGGTTTCGCGTCGACGCGGGTTCAGCGACAGGTCAAAACCGGCAATTTCAGCCATGCCGCCGACGCGGATGCGGTTGTCGAAACGGGTGATCGCGACCTTGTAGGTCTCGTCGAGAATGGTCGAGGTCGGGGCCATCGCCGGGTTGGTGATCGGCACGGTCAGGGAGTAGCCCTTGAGCGGGTACACCGGCGCCTTGATCCCCAGCGGCTTGAGCAACTGCGGCGAGTAGCTGCCGAGAGCCAGCACGTAGCGATCGGCGGTTTCCAGTTTGCCGTCGATCCACACGCCGTTGATGCGGTCACCGGCGAAGTCGAGGCGCTGAATGTCCTGGTCGAAACGGAATTGCACACCCAGGTTCGCAGCCATCTCGGCGAGCTTGGTGGTGAACATCTGGCAGTCGCCAGTCTGGTCGTTCGGCAGGCGCAAGGCACCGGCGAGGATGTCGGTGACGTTGGCCAGCGCCGGTTCGACGCGGGCAATGCCTTCGCGGTCGAGCAGTTCGAACGGCACGCCAGACTCTTTCAGCACGGCGATGTCTTTCGCGGCACCGTCGAGCTGGGCCTGGGTGCGGAACAGTTGGGTGGTGCCGAGGCTGCGGCCTTCATAGGCAATGCCGGTTTCGGCGCGCAGTTCGTCGAGACAGTCACGGCTGTACTCGGACAGACGGACCATGCGCTCCTTGTTCACCGCGTAACGGCTGGCGGTGCAGTTGCGCAGCATCTGTGCCATCCACAGGTACTGGTCGATATCGGCGGTGGCCTTGATTGCCAGGGGCGCGTGGCGCTGCAACAGCCACTTGATGGCCTTGAGCGGCACACCCGGCGCTGCCCACGGCGAGGCATAACCCGGCGAGACCTGGCCGGCGTTGGCGAAACTGGTCTCCATGGCAGCAGCCGGCTGCCGGTCCACCACCACCACTTCAAACCCGGCACGGGCCAGATAATAAGCACTGGTGGTACCGATGACGCCGCTACCCAAGACCATGACGCGCATTTTCATATCCCTCATCGCGGCTAACCGCTGACGTTTGTTATTCAGAGCTTCAGATGCGCGCAGTGTAAAAAAGATTTGCCAGTGCTTTTCACTATATAAGCGCCTATATTTGGCGACAATTCTCGGCAAAAACCCTTTTCACGGAGGCGCATCCCCTATGCGTACCAACACTCAGACCAAACGTGAGCTGGACAAGATCGACCGCAACATCCTGCGGATCCTGCAAGCGGACGGACGGATTTCCTTTACGGAGCTTGGGGAGAAGGTCGGGCTCTCGACCACGCCCTGTACAGAGCGGGTCCGGCGTCTGGAGCGCGAAGGGATCATCATGGGCTACAACGCCAGGCTCAATCCGCAGCACCTGAAGGGCAGTCTGCTGGTGTTCGTCGAGATCAGCCTGGATTACAAATCCGGCGATACTTTCGAAGAGTTCAGACGCGCGGTGCTCAAATTGCCCCATGTGCTGGAGTGTCATCTGGTGTCAGGGGATTTCGACTATCTGGTGAAAGCGCGGATTTCCGAGATGGCCTCGTACCGCAAATTGCTGGGCGACATCCTGCTCAAGCTGCCTCACGTGCGCGAATCCAAGAGCTATATCGTGATGGAAGAAGTGAAAGAGAGCCTGACGTTGCCGATTCCGGATTGAGTATTGCGGTGTCTATTCGGCCGCTTTCGCGAGCAGGCTCGCTCCCACCTTGGATTTGTGATCGGCACAATTCCCCTGTGGGAGCGAGCCTGCTCGCGAAGGCCGCAATTCGATCCAGCTAGACCAACACCTGCCGGTTCGATGCCATGTACTCGAACACCTGCTTCTCCACCCGCGGATGAATCAACTCCACTGGCCCGCGCCCATTGGGGCACGGCAAGGTCTTGGTGGTGCCGAACAACCGGCAGATCAGCGGCCGCTCGTCATACACCGTGCAACCATTGGGCCCCAGGTGCACACAGTTGAGTTCTTCCATGGCGGCTTCCTGTTCGGCGCGAGTCTTGCGCGGCAGACGCGACATTTCTTCGGGCGAGGTGGTCACCGGCCCGCAGCAGTCATGGCAGCCGGGGACGCACTCGAAGGAGGGAATCTGTTGTCGCAATGTGCGAATTGTCTGGCTGTTGCAGCTCATTGCAGCGGTGACCAAAAGCGGAATAGAGCGCGATTCTGACGCAAAAGCCCCGATCCAGACAGCACCAGCCGACCAATGTTGCCCCTCCGGGAAGGTCCGGCTTATGCTCCGTCAAATTTTCTAAACGCAAGAATCAGGACCACGCACATGACTGCCCGTGCTCAACAGCCTGCTCCCGACCACATCGCCTCCTACTATGCCGCCAGCAGCCTGCCGCAGCCCGAGCTTGCGGCGCTCAAAGGCGAAGTGCTGGCCGATGTCTGCGTGGTTGGCGGAGGTTTTTCCGGGTTGAATACGGCGCTTGAGCTGGCCGAGCGCGGCCTCAGCGTGGTATTGCTCGAAGCCCATCGAATCGGCTGGGGCGCCAGCGGACGCAATGGCGGGCAGCTGATTCGCGGCGTCGGCCACGGCCTCGATCAGTTCACCAACGTCATCGGTGTCGAAGGTGTTCGGCAAATGAAACTCATGGGCCTGGAAGCCGTGGAAATCGTCCGGCAACGGGTCGAGCGCTTCCAGATCCCCTGTGACCTGACCTGGGGTTACTGCGACCTCGCCAACAAACCCCGTGACCTGGAAGGTTTCGCCGAGGATGCCGAAGAACTGCGCAGCCTCGGTTATCGCTACGAGACCCGTTTGCTGCAAGCCCACGAGATGCACACCGTGGTCGGCTCCACGCGTTATGTCGGCGGCCTGATCGACATGGGTTCGGGACACCTGCATCCACTGAACCTGGCCCTCGGCGAGGCCGCAGCGGCACAGCGACTGGGGGTCCAGCTGTTCGAACAGTCGGCCGTGACTCGCATCGACTATGGCCCCGAAGTCAAAGTCCATACCGCCGAAGGAGCGGTGCGCGCCAAAACCCTGGTACTGGGCTGCAATGCCTACCTCAACAACCTCAACCCGGAACTCAGCGGCAAAGTCCTGCCCGCCGGCAGCTACATCATCGCCACCGAACCACTGAGCGAAGAACAGGCCCACGCCTTGTTGCCGCAGAACATGGCGGTCTGTGACCAGCGAGTGGCGCTGGACTACTACCGGCTCTCGGCGGACCGGCGCCTGCTGTTTGGCGGCGCCTGCCATTACTCGGGCCGCGACCCGAAAGACATCGCCGCGTATATGCGTCCGAAAATGCTGGATGTCTTCCCGCAATTGAGCGCCGTGAAGATCGATTACCAGTGGGGTGGCATGATCGGCATCGGCGCCAACCGCCTGCCGCAGATCGGGCGACTCAAGGACCAGCCGAACGTGTACTACGCCCAGGCCTATTCCGGTCATGGCGTGAATGCCACGCACCTGGCCGGCAAGCTGCTGGCCGAAGCCATCAGCGGCCAGCACAGCGGCGGCTTCGATCTGTTTGCCAAGGTGCCGCACATCACCTTCCCCGGCGGCAAGCATTTGCGTTCACCGTTGCTGGCGCTGGGGATGTTGTGGCATCGGTTTAAAGAGTTGGTCTGACAATTTCTGTGTTCTTGCAGACCTCATCGCGAGCAGGCTCGCTCCCACATCAGATCTGTGGTCGACACAAATCCCCTGTGGGAGCGAGCCTGCTCGCGAATGGGCCTAAGATTTCAGATCCGCCAGAAAGGCTTCAGCCCCTCCTCCCGCGCCTGCTCCCGCGTCAGCCCGACATCCTTGAGCTGGTCGGCCGTCAGCGACAGCAACGCCTTGCGCGTGTGCAGGCGACGCCAGAACCGGTCCCAGCGACCCTGGCCGGACGGCGCATTACACATACCTGCCTCCCGCGTGCCGTTGCTCTGCCCTGTCGCCAGTTCCTGACTGTGTAACGTCAGCCGCACATCGCTCAAACCGTTCATCTTGGATGCTCCTGTTTACTTGGGTAGCCAGAGGTTCCATGATGCGTGGGCGCGAAAAAGCATTACAGATTCAAAGCATCTGTATTAAATCCATACAGATTTGCCGATTCCGCGACTGAATCCTGATTTTTTGCCCGATCTGTACTGGTTTACCGGATCATCCCTATCGAGGCTGCACCATGACCCTTTACGTCAACCTCGCCGAGTTGCTCGGCACGCGTATCGAACAGGGCTTCTATCGCCCCGGTGACCGGCTGCCCTCGGTACGGGCGCTGAGCGTCGAGCACGGCGTCAGCCTGAGCACGGTGCAGCAGGCCTATCGGGTGCTGGAAGACAGCGGGCTGGCTACGCCACGGCCCAAGTCCGGGTACTTTGTTCCCGCCAGTCGCGAGCTGCCGGATTTACCGGCGGTCGGTCGCCCGGCCCAGCGCCCGGTGGACATCTCTCAATGGGATCAGGTACTGGAACTGATTCGCGCGGTGCCGCGCAAAGACGTGGTGCAATTGGGGCGCGGCATGCCGGACATCACCAGCCCGACCATGAAGCCGCTGCTGCGCGACCTGGCGCGGATCAGCCGGCGGCAGGACATGCCCGGCCTGTATTACGACAATATCCACGGCAACCTCGAACTGCGCGAACAGATCGCTCGCCTGATGCTCGATTCCGGCTGCCAACTGGGCGCCAGCGATCTGGTGGTCACCACTGGATGCCATGAAGCGCTGTCCACCAGCGTTCGCGCGATTTGCGAGCCGGGGGACATTGTGGCGGTGGACTCGCCAAGCTTCCACGGTGCCATGCAGACCCTCAAGGGCCTGGGCATGAAAGCTCTGGAAATCCCCACCGATCCGCTGACCGGCATCAGTCTCGAAGCGCTGGAACTGGCCCTGGAGCAGTGGCCGATCAAGGTCATACAGTTGACCCCCAACTGCAACAACCCGCTGGGCTACATCATGCCGGAGTCGCGCAAACGCGCGTTGTTGACGCTTGCGCAGCGGTTTGACGTGGCGATCATCGAGGACGATGTGTATGGCGAACTGGCCTACACCTATCCGCGTCCACGCACGATCAAATCCTTCGACGAGGACGGTCGCGTCCTGCTGTGCAGTTCGTTTTCCAAGACCCTGGCGCCAGGCCTGCGCATCGGCTGGGTCGCGCCGGGGCGTTATCTGGAACGGGTGCTGCACATGAAATACATCAGCACCGGCTCCACCGCGCCACAACCGCAGATCGCCATTGCCGAATTCCTCAAAGGCGGCCACTTCGAACCGCATTTGCGGCGGATGCGCACGCAATACCAGCGCAATCGCGACATGATGATCGATTGGGTAACCCGCTACTTCCCGGCCGGCACCCGCGCCAGTCGCCCGCAAGGCAGCTTCATGCTGTGGGTCGAGCTGCCGGAAGGCTTCGACACCCTGAAACTGAATCGCGCCCTGCACGACCAAGGCGTACAGATTGCCGTGGGCAGTATTTTTTCCGCCTCGGGCAAGTACCGCAATTGCCTGCGCATGAACTACGCTGCCAAGCCAACACCGCAAATCGAAGACGCGGTACGCAAGGTCGGCGCGACAGCGATCAAACTGCTGGCGGAATCCGATCAGCTCAACGACTGACTTTTACTCGGGAATCGGCGTCCATATGCCTATCTGCGCAGCCAAACGGAACGATCCTACGTGAGAGTCAGACAGCCCCTGCTTGCTCTTCTGCTGCTCGCCACGCTCCTGGGCGGTTGCTCCAGCTTCGATGTTCAACGCGAACCGAGCCAGGCACTGCCGGCTTCAGACTCCGCATTCGGCCGCTCGGTCCAGGCGCAGGCCGCCCCTTACAAGGGACAATCGGGCTTTCGCCTGCTATCGGACAGTACCGAGGCCTTCACCGCCCGTGCCGAACTGATCCGCAACGCGCAAAGCAGTCTCGACTTGCAGTACTACATCGTGCACGACGGCATCAGCACGCGCATGCTGATCGAGGAATTGCTCAAGGCCGCCGACCGGGGCGTGAGGGTGCGGATACTGCTCGACGACACCGCCAGCGACGGCCTGGACCGGGTCATTGCCACCCTCGCCGCGCACCCGAAAATCCAGATCCGCGTGTTCAATCCACTGAATCTTGGCCGCAGCACCGGCGTAACGCGTAACGTGGGCCGACTGTTCAACCTGTCACAACAGCATCGACGCATGCATAACAAGTTGTGGCTGGCGGACAACAGCATGGCCATCGTCGGCGGGCGAAATCTGGGGGACGAGTATTACGATGCCGAGCCCAAGATGAACTTCACTGACATCGACATGCTCAGCGTCGGCCCGGTTGCCGAGCAACTCGGGCACAGTTTCGACCAGTACTGGAACAGCGCCCTGAGCAAGCCGATCGACGAATTCCTGTCGAGCAAACCCACCGCCAAGGACCTGGAAAACACCCGCGCCCGACTGGAAGAGTCCCTGGCGCAAATGCGCAAACAGGACCACGCGCTCTACAAACACCTGATGACCTTCACCACGCACCCGCGCCTGGACATCTGGCGCCGCGAGCTGATCTGGGCCTGGAACCAGGCCTTGTGGGATGCGCCGAGCAAGGTACTGGCCAAGGGCGAACCCGATCCGCAGTTGCTGCTGACCACGCATCTCGCCCCTGAACTCGATCATGTCAGCAAAGAGCTGATCATGATCTCGGCCTACTTTGTGCCCGGCCAGCCTGGCCTGGTATACCTGACCGGGCGCGCCGACGCCGGCGTTTCGGTGAGATTGCTCACCAATTCACTGGAAGCCACGGACGTTCCCGCGGTACACGGCGGTTACGCGCCCTACCGCAGGGCGCTGCTGGAACATGGTGTGAAGCTTTACGAATTGCGCCGCCAACCCGGCGAGGAAGGCGGTGGCGGAAGCGGACCGCGTCTGTTTTCCAGTAGCTCCTTTCGCGGCTCCGACTCCAGCCTGCACAGCAAGGCGATGATCTTCGACCAGCAGAAATCCTTTATCGGCTCGTTCAATTTCGATCCGCGCTCGGTGCTGTGGAACACCGAAGTCGGCGTGCTGGTGGACAGTCCGGAGTTGGCCGCAGGGGTCCGCGAACTGGCACTGCAGGGCATGGCACCGGCCTTGAGTTACCAGGTGGAGCTGAAAAACGATCAGATCGTCTGGACCACCGAAGACGACGGAAAAGTACACACCCTGACCAAGGAGCCGGGGAGTTGGTGGCGGCACTTCAATGCGTGGCTGAGCAACACGGTTGGCCTGGAGAAAATGCTCTAGGCCGGCTCGGCAAGCGCACCAAACGCCCCTTGTCGCGACACCACGATCAGCACACCCAAGGCCCCCACCGCCATCAGCAACGGCAACGCATGGCCGCTGATCCACTGGCTGCCGGCGCCCGCCAGCAATGGCCCGATCAGACAACCAACCCCCCACAGCTGGGCAATATGCGCGTTGGCCCGTACCAGTGCGTCGTCGCGATAACGCTCGCCGATCAGGATCAGCGACAAGGTGAACAACCCGCCGGCGCTGGCGCCGAACAGCACCCACAATGGCCAGATCAGCAGCGTGTCGATCAGCATCGGAATCGCCAGGCTCGAGATCAGCAAAACCACCGCACAACCGGTGAACAACGCGCGTCGCGACAAGCGATCGGCCAACGCACCAATCGGCAATTGCAGCACCGCATCGCCCACCACCACCGTACTGACCATCGCCAAAGCGATCTCCGTGGTGAAGCCCTGGCGCAGGCAATAGACCGGCAACAGCGTCAGAATCATCGCCTCGAACGCGGCGAACAATGACACGGCCCAGGCAATCGCCGGCAAGCCACGACAGAAAGTGAGCAAATCACTCAAGGTCACGCTGCTGGCCTCACTGCTCGGCGCCCCACTGCGCCCCAGCAACAGGAATGGAGCCGCCATCAACAAACCGACACCCACCCAAAAGCCATAATCGTGTCCGGTACCGAGAAAGCCCAGCAATACCGGCCCTGCCAGCTGACTCAGTGCGTAGCTGCTGCCGTACAACGCCACCAGCCGCCCGCGCCATTGCTCGACCACCAGTTGATTGATCCAGCTTTCACCGATGATGAATACAAGGGTCAGGATCACCCCGATCATCAGCCGCAGCACCAACCAGACCGGATAGCTCGGCAACAGTGCGAGCAAACCGATCGAAACCGCCCCGCCCCACAGGCACAGGCGCATCAGATTGGCCGTGCCGAATCGCGCCGCCAGATGACTGGAGATTTTCGCCCCCAACAGGACGCCGATGGCCGGCATCGCCGCCATCACGCCAATGGCAAACGAGCCGTAGCCCCAGCTCTCCAGGCGAAACGACACCAGCGGCATGCTGACACCCAGGGCCAGGCCGACACTCAGGACAGATGCCAAAACGGCGAAATAAGTCGCCCAACGCATATTCCACGCTCCTGTGGATATTTTTATGTACAACACAAAACATTGTGGGAGCGAGCCTGCTCGCGATAACGGAGCAACATTCAACATATTCGTCGACTGTCACACCGCTATCGCGAGCAAGCCCGCTCCCACAAGGGATCTGCGTCGTTCGGGAGGCCTGCTCTACAACAGACCTCCCTTAACGACTTACAACTTGATCCAGGTCGCCTTCAGCTCGGTGTACTTGTCGAACGCGTGCAGGGACTTGTCGCGACCGTTGCCGGACTGCTTGAAGCCACCGAACGGAGCGGTCATGTCACCGCCATCGTACTGGTTGACCCACACGCTACCGGCACGCAGTGCGCGGGCGGTGAGGTGCGCCTTGGAAATGTCGCCAGTCCAGACCGCGGCGGCCAGGCCGTACGGCGTGTCGTTGGCGATCGCGATGGCTTCTTCGGCGCTGTCGAATTCGATGACCGACAGTACCGGGCCGAAGATTTCTTCCTGGGCGATTTTCATCGCGTTGCTCACGCCGTCGAAAATGGTCGGCTCAACGTAAGTGCCGCCAGTTTCCTGCAGCGTACGCTTGCCACCGGCCACCAACCTGGCGCCGTCGGCATGACCGGACTCGATGTAGGACAGCACGGTGTTCATCTGCTGGGTGTCGACCAGCGCGCCAACATTGGTCGCCGGGTCCAGCGGATTGCCCGGCTTCCAGGTTTTCAGCGCCTCGATCACCAGCGGCAGGAATGTGTCCTTGATCGAACGCTCCACCAGCAGGCGCGAACCGGCGGTGCAGACTTCGCCCTGGTTGAAGGCGATGGCACCAGCAGCGGCTTCGGCAGCCTCCTGCAGGTTCGGCGCATCGGCGAACACGATGTTCGGGCTCTTGCCGCCGGCTTCGAGCCAGACGCGCTTCATGTTCGACTCGCCGGAGTAGATCAACAGTTGCTTGGCGATTTTGGTCGAGCCGGTGAATACCAGGGTGTCGACGTCCATGTGCAGGGCCAGGGCCTTGCCGACGGTGTGACCGTAACCTGGCAATACGTTGAGCACGCCTTTCGGGATGCCGGCTTCGACAGCCAGCTCAGCGATACGGATGGCGGTCAGCGGGGATTTTTCCGATGGCTTGAGGATCACCGAGTTACCGGTGGACAGCGCCGGGCCCAGTTTCCAGCACGCCATCATCAGCGGGAAGTTCCACGGCACGATGGCACCAACAACGCCCACCGGTTCACGGGTCACCAGGCCCAGCTGATCGTGCGGGGTGGCCGCGACTTCGTCGTAGATCTTGTCGATGGCTTCGCCGCTCCAGCTCAGGGCTTGCGCCGCGCCGGGAACGTCGATGTACAGGGAGTCGCTGATCGGCTTGCCCATGTCCAGGGTTTCAAGCAGGGCCAGCTCTTCGGCGTGCTTTTTGAGCAGGCCGGCGAAACGGATCATGGTGGATTTGCGCTTGGTCGGCGCCAGGCGCGACCAGACACCGGAATTGAACGTGGTGCGGGCGTTTTCCACGGCGCGCTGGGCATCGGCGGCGTCACAGCTGGCAATCTTGCCCAGCAGACGGCCATCGACCGGGCTGATGCACTCGAAGGTCTCGCCGGAAACGGCGGCGGTGTATTCGCCATTGATATAGGCACGGCCTTCGATTTTCAGGTCGCGGGCACGTTGTTCCCAGTCGGCACGGGTCAGGGTGGTCATGCGAGTGTCCTCCTCTTATTGATACGACACCCGCGTTCTTCGCGGGCGCTGTCAGGAATTCTGCCCGGCCAGCCTGCTTGTCGGCCCAAGGCAACCACCACCCTAAACCAGCGGCAGGTGAAGTTTCAATATATTTGACACAACGCCGGCAAACGGCCTTGCGATGTTCATTTTAATAAACATAGACTTTGCCTCTATCAACCACTCGCGTCGCATTCACGGGGGAATACAACAATGAGCATCCAGAAGATCGTCGACTTCAGCCAGGCCACCACCGCCGCCGAGCGCTATCGCCCGGATCCAACCAAAGTACTGAAGGGTGATCCCGAGCAAGTGGTGTACAACCACTACAACAGCCCTTGCGGCCAATTGAACGCCGGCGTGTGGGAAGGGGCTGTCGGCCAGTGGACGGTGAACTTCACCGAACACGAATACTGCGAAATCGTGCAGGGGGTTTCCGTGATACGTGACCTCGACGGCAATGCCAAGACGCTGCGCGTGGGTGATCGCTTCGTGATCCCGGCAGGCTTTCGCGGCACCTGGGAAGTGCTGGAGCCATGCCGCAAGATCTATGTGGCGTTTGAGCAGAAGGCCTGACAATTTGCGTTGCCTGGACCGACGCTTTCGCGAGCAGGCTCGCTCCCACGGGTGATATCGGACAATGTGGGAACGAGCCTGCTCGCGAAGGGGCCCTGACAGGCACTACATAACCCACAGGCAACAAAAAAGGCCCGTATCTCGCGATACGGGCCTTTTTCGTAAGAGGGAAAAATCAATTACTTGATTTTGCCTTCCTTGTAGATCACGTGCTTGCGAACAACCGGATCATATTTCTTGATCTCGATTTTGTCCGGAGTAGTACGCTTGTTCTTGTCGGTAGTGTAGAAGTGACCAGTACCGGCGCTCGAAATCAAACGAATCAATTCACGCATGATTAGCTCCCTTAAACCTTGCCATCGCGACGAAGTTCGGCCAGCACGACACTGATGCCACGCTTGTCGATGATGCGCATGCCTTTGGCAGATACGCGCAGACGCACAAAACGTTTCTCTTCTTCAACCCAGAAGCGGTGATGCTGCAGGTTCGGCAGGAAACGACGACGGGTTTTGTTGTTTGCGTGGGAAATGTTATTCCCAGTCACCGGACCCTTACCGGTAACTTGACATACTCTAGACATGCCTCAGCCCTCTAAAACCACATGCCCAACCCGGCATGGGTTGGCCGCTTAATCTCTAGTCATTGTGGCGCCAGGCGCCGCGATTCTTTAGAGGTCTTACCGGCTACACCTACAGTGAAGGAACCGGGCCCCTAGAAAAGAGCGCTGCTTTATACCAGAAAGACTGGAGAGCAACAACATTCGCTGTGCCTTGAACTGATAAAAACCCGTTTTTTCCTGCCTCAAGCGCTTTGGATAAAGGCTGTCGGCGCTTGCGACCGCTCGTCGCAGAAAATCTGCCAGACACCTCAATCACCGGTTTCCCAATCGGGCACAGCAAAATCAGGCGCCTATAGTCACCTCAAAATGAAAAAGGGGATAGTCATTTGCAAAAGAGCCCACTAGGGTAAGCCTTTTCCAGACTGCACTTGCAGATGGGCCTTCGATCTGTAAAGGAACCGACCATGCGCCTCGCTGCCCTACCGCTGTTGCTCGCCCCGCTTCTGCTGAGCCCACAGGCCTTTGCCGCCGCCCTGAGCGTGTGCACCGAGGCCAGCCCCGAAGGGTTCGACGTGGTGCAGTACAACTCGCTGACCACCACCAACGCTTCGGCCGATGTGTTGATGAATCGCCTGGTGGACTTCGACACGGCCAGTGGCAAAGTGGTCGCCAGCCTCGCCGACAGCTGGGAGGTCAGCCCCGACGGCCTGATCTACGTGTTCAAGTTGCACCCGCAGGTGAAATTCCATCGCACCGATTATTTCACCCCGACGCGCGATCTGAATGTCGAAGACGTGATTTTCAGCTTCGACCGCATGCTCGACCCGGCCAATGCGTGGCACAAGGTCGCCCAGAGCGGCTTCCCGCATGCGCAATCGATGCAGTTGCCTGCACTGATCAAGAAGATCGACGCCCTCGATCCGCAGACTGTACGTTTTACCCTCGACCATCCGGACTCGACCTTTCTGGCGACCCTGAGCATGGGCTTCGCCTCGATCTATTCGGCCGAGTACGCCGACAAACTGATGAAGGCCGGCACGCCCGAGAAGCTCAACAGCCAGCCAATCGGCACGGGGCCGTTCGTGTTCACCCGTTTCCAGAAGGACGCCTCGGTTCGCTACAAAGCCAACCCGGACTACTTCGGTGGCAAACCCGCTGTAGATCCGCTGATTTTTGCCATCACCCCGGACGCCAACGTGCGCCTGCAGAAATTGCGCCGTAACGAATGCCAGATCGCCCTGTCACCCAAACCTCTGGACGTACAGGAGGCGCTGAAAGAGCCGACCCTGAAAGTCGAAAAGACTGACGCGTTCATGACTGCATTCGTCGGCATCAACAGCCAACATCCGCCGTTGGACAAACCGGAAGTACGCCAGGCGATCAACCTCGCCTTCGACAAGGCCAATTACGTCAAAGCCGTGTTCGAAGATACTGCAGAGCCCGCCAACGGCCCGTACCCGCCGAACACCTGGAGCTATGCCAAAAGCCTGCCGGGCTATCCACATGACGTGGCGAAGGCCAAGGCGCTGATGGCCAAGGCCGGGCTCAAGGATGGCTTCCAGACCACCATATGGACCCGCCCTTCCGGCAGCCTGCTCAACCCCAACCCAAGTCTCGGCGCCCAGCTGCTGCAGTCTGACCTCGCGGAAATCGGCATTCAGGCCGAGATCCGCGTGATCGAATGGGGCGAACTGATCCGCCGCGCCAAGGCCGGCGAACATGACCTGCTGTTCATGGGCTGGGCTGGCGATAACGGCGACCCGGACAACTTCCTCACGCCGCAGTTTTCCTGCGCCGCGGTCAAATCCGGCACCAACTTCGCCCGCTACTGCAATCAGGATCTGGACAAGCTGATAAGCGCCGGCAAGACCACCGGCGAGCAAGGTGTGCGCAGCAAACTCTACGAGCAGGCCCAGGCGCAGATCCAGCAGCAGGCCCTGTGGCTACCCCTGGCCCACCCGACGGCCTTCGCGCTGACACGCAAGGATGTCGAGGGGTACTCGGTCAGCCCGTTCGGTCGGCAGGATTACTCCAAAGTGACCCTGAAATAAACGAAATCACAACCTGTAGGAGCGAGCCTGCTCGCGATGGACGTCAACGATGACGAGGGGCACCAGGATGAACGCGGCGCCCCTGCCACCATCGCGAGCAGAGCTCGCTCCTACATGATCGCGTGCTACATCCATCCGTACTCGGCCATCGAAAGCGGGTCGCCATCACCGATGATGAAGTGATCCAGCACCCGCACGTCAATCAGCTCCAGCGCCTTTTGCAGGCGTTTGGTGAGCACTCGGTCGGCCTGACTGGGGTCGGAGTTACCCGACGGGTGGTTGTGGCAGAGGATCAATGCCGCTGCGTTGTTGGCCAAGGCGCGCTTGACCACCTCTCGCGGATGCACACTGGTGTTGTCGATGGAGCCGCGAAACAGCGTCTCAAACGCCAGTACCTGATGCCTTGAATCGAGAAACAGGCAACCAAATACCTCATGTGGCTCGTGGCGAAGCATCGATTTCAGGTACTCGCGAACCGCCTGCGGATTCTCCAGTGCCGATTTTTGACGCGCACGCTCGGCCAGATGACGCCTGCTCATTTCTTGAGCAGCTTGCAGTTGGGCAAATTTCGCCGGGCCAAGCCCCAGTTGCTTGCTGAACGTTTCCTGATCGGCTTCAAGCAACGAGCGCAGGCTGCCAAACTGACTCAACAGGTGCCGCGCCAGATCTACTGCGCTTTTGCCCACCACGCCGGTTCGTAAAAAAATCGCCAGCAGCTCGGCATCCGAAAGACTTCCCGAGCCCTGTTCAAGCAACCTCTCCCGCGGCCGTTCCGCCGCCGGCCAATCGCGAATACTCATAGCACCTCCCTGTCTGTGGGCACCGCTGTTCCGTAGCGGTCGCTGTGATATCGTAGCCCATCTTTTTTGCGGGCGAATGCACCCTGGGGAGGGGGTTTCGCCACGTATGTCACCAACGAATTGAAAGGCAGGCCTATGCAGCGGCTGTATCGGAAACGCATTGTTCTGGGCGTCGGCGGCGGCATCGCTGCCTACAAGAGCGCCGACCTGGTTCGCCGCCTGATCGATCAGGGCGCCGAAGTGCGCGTGGTCATGACCCGAGGCGGCGCAGAGTTCATCACCCCGCTGACCATGCAGGCCCTGTCCGGGCACCCGGTCCACCTGGACCTGCTGGACCCGGCGGCCGAAGCGGCCATGGGCCACATCGAACTGGCCAAATGGGCCGACCTGGTGCTGATCGCCCCCGCTACGGCGGACCTGATCGCCCGACTGGCCCAGGGTATTGCCGATGACCTGCTGACCACGCTGGTATTGGCCACTGACGCAGTGGTCGCCGTTGCACCAGCCATGAACCAGGCGATGTGGCGCGATCCGGCGACCCAGGCCAATCTGCAAACCCTCGAAAGCCGCGACATCAAAGTCTTCGGCCCGGCGTCCGGCAGCCAGGCCTGTGGCGACGTCGGCCTGGGGCGCATGCTCGAAGCCCTTGAACTGGCCCAATGTGCCGCCGACTGCTTCCAGCGTCAGGCACTGACCGGCAAACACGTGCTGATCACCGCCGGCCCGACCCAGGAAAACATCGATCCGGTGCGTTACATCACCAACCACAGCTCCGGGAAAATGGGCTTTGCCCTGGCCGAAGCCGCGGTGGAAGCCGGCGCCCGCGTGACCCTGATCACCGGCCCGGTGCACCTGCCGACCCCGGATCGCGTCACCCGCATCGACGTGGTCAGCGCCCGCGACATGCTCGCCGCCTGCGAAGCCGCGATCCCTTGCGACCTGTTCATCGCCTCGGCAGCAGTCGCGGATTACCGCCCGGAAGTCGTCGCCCCACAGAAACTCAAGAAAGATCCTACGAACGGCGACGGCTTGCTGCTGCAGATGGTGCGCAACCCGGACATCCTGGCCACCATCGCCACCCGCCCCGACCGCCCGTTCAGTGTCGGTTTCGCCGCCGAGACCGAGCACCTGCTCGATTACGCTGCTCGCAAGTTGAAAGACAAGAACCTCGATTTGATCGTCGCCAACGACGTCGCCAACCCGAGCATTGGCTTCAACAGCGAAGAAAACGCCTGCAGCGTCATCGACCGTGAGCTTCACGCCACACTCTTCGCCCAGACCAGCAAGAGCAAGATTGCTCGCCAGCTGATCACTTTTATCGCCGAACGTCTGAACCAGGTTTAATTTACATGCACGCTTTGCAAGCCAAGATCCTCGACCCCCGCATCGGTACCGAATTCCCGCTGCCGCAATACGCCACACCGGGCTCCGCCGGTCTCGACCTGCGCGCCATGCTGGAGCAGGACACCGTGATCAAGCCGGGTGAAACCGTGCTGATCCCCACCGGCCTGTCGGTCTACATCGGCGATCCGAACCTGGCAGCGCTGATTCTGCCGCGCTCGGGGATGGGCCATAAGCACGGCATCGTGCTGGGTAACCTGGTGGGGCTGATCGACTCCGACTATCAGGGCCCATTGATGGTCTCCTGCTGGAACCGTGGCCAGACCGAATTCACCATGCCGGTCGGCGAGCGCCTGGCGCAACTGGTGCTGGTGCCGGTGGTGCAGGCTCACTTCGAGATGGTTGAAGAGTTTGTTGAAACCGAGCGCGGCACTGGCGGTTTCGGTCATACCGGTACCCGCTGATCCGGTCACGCTCTTCTGTGGCGGGGGATCCAGCGCCCTCGCCACAAAATTCAAATTGTCATCTGCAAGGTTTAGCACCGAAAATCAAGGCATTACCGGACGGAACCCTTGCCGTCAGGGGCGTCATGGCCCTTTCACACCACGAACTCTCTGTGGAAAACGCCGTCATACCCTTCAGTTTGAACCTGCCGTCGAATGACTCGGCGTCCTGTCCAGCCACTTTCGAGATGGAGCATTTCCACAGATGAACACCCCGGCCAATATTGCACCCAAGTTCCCTGACAGCATCTTTCGCGCCTATGACATTCGCGGCACCGTCCCGGAATTCCTGAACGCCGAGACCGCTTACTGGATCGGTCGCGCCGTCGGTTCGCAAAGCCTGGCCCAGGGCGAACCGAACGTGTCCGTCGGTCGAGATGGCCGCTTGTCCGGCCCGGAGCTGGTCGCGCAACTGATCAAAGGCATCGCCGACAGCGGCTGCCACGTCAGCGATGTCGGCCTGGTCCCGACTCCGGCGCTCTACTACGCCGCCAACGTGCTCGCCGGCAAATCCGGTGTGATGCTCACCGGCAGCCACAACCCGTCGAACTACAACGGCTTCAAGATCGTCATTGCCGGTGACACCCTGGCCAACGAACAGATCCAGGCCCTGCACGACCGCCTCAAGACCAACAACCTGAGCAGCGGCCAGGGCAGCGTCACCCAGGTCGAGATCCTCGACCGCTACACCACCGAAATCGTCAAGGACATCAAGCTGGCACGGCGCCTGAAAGTGGTCGTCGACTGCGGCAACGGCGCGGCCGGCGTGATCGCCCCGCAACTGATCGAAGCGCTGAATTGCGAAGTCATCCCGCTGTTCTGCGAAGTGGATGGCAATTTCCCGAACCACCACCCGGACCCGGGCAAGCCTGAAAACCTCGTGGACCTGATCAACAAGGTCAAGGAAACCAAGGCTGACATCGGCCTGGCCTTCGATGGCGATGGCGACCGCGTCGGCGTGGTGACCAATACCGGCAGCATCGTCTACCCGGACCGCCTGCTGATGCTGTTCGCCCGTGACGTCGTGGCGCGCAACCCAGGCGCCGAGATTATCTTCGACGTCAAATGCACCCGCCGCCTGATCCCGCTGATCAAGGAATACGGCGGCCGGTCGCTGATGTGGAAGACCGGTCACTCGTTGATCAAAAAGAAAATGAAACAATCCGGCGCCCTGTTGGCCGGCGAAATGAGCGGGCACATCTTCTTCAAGGAGCGCTGGTTCGGTTTCGACGACGGCATTTACAGCGCCGCGCGGTTACTGGAGATCCTCAGCAAGGAAAAATCCTCGGCGGAAGAGCTCTTCGCGACCTTCCCGAACGATATTTCTACGCCGGAAATCAATATCCATGTGACCGAAGAGAGCAAATTCAGCATCATTGATGCATTGCACGACGCACAGTGGGGCGCAGGCGCCGACCTGACCACCATTGACGGCGTGCGAGTCGACTACGCCAAAGGCTGGGGCCTGGTACGCGCATCCAACACCACACCGGTGCTGGTGCTGCGTTTCGAGGCCGATGACGAGGCTGAACTGCAGCGCATCAAGGATGTGTTCCGCATCCAGCTCAAGCGCGTTGCACCTGATCTCCAACTACCGTTCTGATTCACCCGGAGCCCTGAATGACCCTCGAACGCGAAGCCGCCGCCAACACCGCCAAGGTCCTGTCCGAAGCGTTGCCTTACATCCGCCGTTATGTCGGCAAGACACTGGTGATCAAATACGGCGGCAACGCGATGGAAAGCGAGGAGCTGAAAACCGGCTTCGCCCGCGACATCGTGCTGATGAAGGCCGTGGGCATCAACCCGGTGGTGGTTCACGGCGGTGGCCCGCAAATCGGTGACCTGCTCAAGCGCCTGTCGATCGAGAGTCACTTTGTCGACGGCATGCGCGTCACCGACGCCGCGACCATGGACGTGGTGGAAATGGTCCTCGGCGGCCAGGTCAACAAGGACATCGTCAACCTGATCAACCGTCATGGCGGCAGCGCCATCGGCCTGACCGGTAAAGACGCCGAGCTGATTCGTGCGAAGAAGCTCACCGTCACCCGTCAGACCCCGGAGATGACCACCCCGGAAATCATCGACATCGGCCACGTGGGCGAAGTGGTCGGGATCAACACCGACCTGCTGAACCTGCTGGTCAAGGGCGACTTCATTCCGGTGATCGCGCCCATCGGTGTCGGTGCCAACGGCGAGTCGTACAACATCAACGCAGACCTGGTGGCCGGTAAAGTCGCCGAAGCGCTGAAAGCCGAGAAGCTGATGCTGCTGACCAACATCGCCGGCCTGATGGACAAGTCAGGCAAGGTCCTGACCGGCCTGAGCACTGCACAGGTCGACGAACTGATCGCCGACGGCACCATCTACGGCGGCATGCTGCCGAAGATCCGTTGCGCGCTGGAAGCGGTCCAGGGCGGTGTGGGCAGTTCGCTGATCATTGACGGCCGCGTGCCGAACGCGATCCTGCTGGAAATCTTCACCGATACCGGCGTGGGCACCCTGATCAGCAATCGCAAGCGTCCGTAAGCGAAAGCGCAAATAAAAAGACCCCGCTCAGCCTGGCTGAGCGGGGTCTTTTTTTCACCTCGATCCTCTGTAGGAGCGAGCTTGCTCGCGAAAAACGTCAACGAAAACGCGGGGCGCCTGATGTCCCGCGGTGTTCTGGCGTCCATCGCGAGCAGGCTCGCTCCTACAGGGTCGGCGTATTAAACGCCGAACTGGGCGCGGTAGGCTTCCACGGCTGGCAGGTGCTGCTTGAGCTGCGGATCGTCCGCCAGGAACTCCAGCACCTGGTTCAGCGAAACGATGCTGATGACCGGGATGCCGAAGTCACGCTCGACTTCCTGAATCGCCGACAACTCGCCGTTGCCGCGTTCCTGACGGTTCAGGGCGATCAGCACGCCGGCTGCCTTGGCGCCGTCCTGGGAAGCGATGATCTGCATCACTTCACGGATGGCGGTGCCGGCAGTGATCACGTCGTCGATGATCAGCACGTCACCGGTCAGCGGTGCGCCAACCAGGCTGCCGCCTTCGCCGTGGGCCTTGGCTTCTTTGCGGTTGAAGCACCATGGCAGGTCACGGTTGTGGTGCTCGGCCAACGCGACAGCAGTGGTCGCCGCCAACGGGATGCCTTTGTAGGCCGGGCCAAACAACACGTCGAATGGAATGCCGCTCTCGGCAATGGCGGCGGCGTAGAAACGACCCAGCTGCGCCAGGGCCGAACCCGAGTTGAACAGGCCGGCGTTGAAGAAGTAAGGACTGGTGCGCCCGGACTTCAGGGTGAACTCACCGAAGCGCAAAACGCCGCGATCGATGGCAAAACGGATGAAATCGCGCTGATACGCTTGCATGAAAAAACCCCAAATACCACGGATTTAGCTAATTAGCTTGACGCCGTGTATCATACACGCACGCGATTTTTGGGGCCATTTATGCGGATCATCAGTGTGAACGTCAATGGTATTCAGGCTGCAGTCGAGCGTGGTTTGCTCAGTTGGCTGCAAGCACAGAATGCCGACGTCATCTGCCTGCAGGACACCCGCGCCTCCGCCTTTGAACTGGACGATCCAGCCTTCCAACTGGATGGCTACTTCCTTTATGCCTGCGATGCTGAAGTCCCTGCCCAAGGCGGCGTGGCTTTGTATTCGCGGTTGCAACCGAAGGCTGTCATCAGCGGTCTCGGTTTCGAGACGGCCGACCGCTACGGGCGCTACCTGCAAGCCGATTTCGATAAGGTCAGCATCGCGACCTTGCTGCTCCCTTCGGGGCAGAACGGCGATGAAGACTTGAACCAGAAGTTCAAGCTAATGGACGACTTCGCCCGTTATCTGGATAAACAGCGACGCAAACGTCGCGAGTACATTTATTGTGGCTCGCTGTACGTGGCGCAACAGAAGCTGGATATCAAGAACTGGCGTGACAGCCAGCAATCTCCGGGCTTCCTGGCACCTGAACGTGCCTGGATGGACGAGATTGTCGGTAACATGGGGTATGTCGACGCCCTGCGGGAAGTCAGCCGTGAAGGCGACCAGTACAGCTGGTGGCCGGACAACGAACAGGCGGAGATGCTCAACCTCGGTTGGCGCTTCGACTATCAACTGCTGACCCCGGGCCTGCGCCGATTCGTTCGCAGCGCACGCTTGCCACGCCAGCCGCGGTTCTCGCAACACGCGCCGCTGATCGTGGACTACGACTGGACGCTGACCATCTAAGTGATTTTTCACTGCGCGGCCTGACAGACAGTCAAAAAAATGCCCGTATCGCAAGATACGGGCATTTTTCATGCGCTCCAAACTTCAAGCCACGGCGAAAAACGGCAGTGCAAGGTATAGCTTGATCACGATGACATTAACAATGTCGATAAAGAACGCGCCCACCATTGGCACCACCAAAAATGCTATCTGCGAAGGCCCGTAGCGCTGTGTCACCGCTTGCATGTTGGCGATGGCTGTTGGCGTCGCGCCCAGTCCAAAACCGCAATGCCCTGCCGCCAGTACCGCCGCATCGTAGTTACTGCCCATCATCCTGAACGTCACAAAAATCGCAAACAGGGCCATGACCAACGTTTGCGCAGCCAGGATGATGAATATCGGCAACGCCAATGCAGCCAGATCCCAGAGTTTGAGTGACATCAGAGCGATCGCCAGAAACAGTGACAAGCTGACATTCCCCAGCACTGAGACTTCACGCTCAAACACCTGATACACGCCAAGCGCCGAAAGCCCGTTTCGTAAAACCACGCCCACGAACAACACGCAAACGAATGTCGGCAACTCAAATGCGGTTCCCTGGAGCCACCCATTCAGGAGTGAGCCCGCCAGCAGACTGACAGCGATCAGAGCCAATGTCTCGACCAGCGAAAATGACGTGATCGAGCGCTCTTTGTTCGGCTGTTCAAAGCCCTTGGGTAACCGTGGCTTTTCCTGCTCGCAGCCCGGGGTCTGGACACGGCTGATGAGCAGGCGGGCAACAGGACCACCAATCAAACCGCCTAGCACCAGGCCAAACGTCGCAGAGGCCATTGCAAGTTCAGAGGCAGAAGCCAGACCGAACTTCTCACTGAACATCGCACCCCACGCAGCACCTGTACCGTGACCGCCTGCCAACGTAATTGAACCTGTCAGCAAGCCCATCAAAGGATCGAGCCCCAACGCCGTTGCGAGCCCGATGCCCATGGCATTCTGGATCACCAGAAGTCCGACAACCGCCAACAGAAAGATCCCCACGACACGCCCGCCCTTCTTCAGGCTGGCGAAGTCTGCACTCAAGCCGATGGTGGCAAAAAACGCCAACATCAAGGGTGTTTGCAGCGAGGTATCAAAGCGGACTTCAATATCGAGGGTTCTCAAAGCCAGAAGACCCAAGGCAACCACCAGGCCGCCCGCTACAGGTTCAGGGATATTATAAGTACGTAAAAAACCGACACGCGTGACAAGAGCGCGCCCCAGCAAAAATACTAAAGAGGCGGCGACAAGTGTTCCATAAAAATCGAGCTGAAGCATTCTGGATATTCTTGCTTATATATTCAGGGGCGAACTCTTTACCTGGACACGCCTCTTGAACAGGTTGATTTGTCTCAACACTGGTTGGTATTGGATTCAGAGGCCGTCAATGGTCCGAATATATCGAAATATTTCTTGATGAATATTACTTGGGGCAACCTTATCAACCGCCGAGTCTCATTGCCAAGCATACAAGCCAAACTGAGCTTTGCAGTTTGTGTCTAAACGTGTAAGAAATACCATGCACAAGAATGAACTTCATTTGAATAACGAGCGACAAAGTACGCAGTAATAAAGATTAATCTGATTGCAAAAATACAAATGCCCCGACATGTCGGGGCATTTGTATTGAACTACGCTTGAAACAGCGCCAGCGTCCTGGCTTACTTGATCAACCGCCAGGTGAAGGGGTACCGATAAGGCAACCCATCATTGGCTTTCACCCCGGCAATAATCGTCAGCACCAGTGCACCAATCGCGATCAGGCCAAACAGGAAGAACCCGATAATCACCACCATCAGCAAGAAGCAGATAGCCGAGGCGATCGCGACGGATATCTGAAAATTCAACGCTTCCTTGCCCTGGGCATCGATGAACGGGTCCATCTCGCGCTTCATCTGCCACAGAATCAGCGGGCCGATGATCGTCCCGAATGGAATCCAGATCCCCAGCAAGGCGGACAAGTGACAAAACATCGCCCACTGACGCACCTCTTGGCTCGGCGTGGGCAGCGGTAGTTGCTCGTCACTCATGGTGTCCTCCTTGCCTGGAGCGGGCCGGTCAGTCGGCCAATGCGGCCTTTTGCAGTTCGAAAATCTCGTTCATGCCTTTCTTGGCCAGCTCCAGCATGGCGTTCAGCTCTTCAGGCTGGAACGGCGCGCCTTCGGCAGTGCCCTGGACTTCGATGAAACCGCCAGCGCTGGTCATCACCACGTTCAGGTCCGTCTCGGCGGCCGAGTCTTCCAGGTAGTCGAGGTCGAGCACCGGCTCGCCCTTGTACATGCCCACGGAAACAGCGGCGATCATCTGTTTGACCGGGTCGCCACCCTTCAGGCCGCCACGTTTCTTGATGACTTTCAAGGCATCGATCAGCGCAACCATGGCGCCGGTGATCGAAGCAGTGCGGGTGCCGCCATCGGCCTGGATCACATCGCAGTCGACGTACAGGGTGACATCGCCCAGTTTCGACATGTCCAGCGCGGCGCGCAGTGAGCGACCGATCAGACGCTGGATTTCCAGGGTGCGGCCGCCCTGCTTGCCACGACTGGCTTCACGCTGGTTACGCTCGCCGGTAGCACGCGGCAGCATGCCGTACTCGGCAGTCAGCCAACCCTGGCCCTGGCCTTTCAGGAAACGCGGTACGCCCGGTTCAACGCTGACGGTGCAGATGACCTTGGTATCACCGAACTCGACCAGCACAGAACCCTCGGCGTGTTTGGTGTAGTTGCGGGTGATGCGGATCGAGCGGAGCTGATCGGCAGCGCGACCACTTGGACGTATCATAGGGAATACCTGTACTGGGGACGGAAAACTGCGGAGCATTATAGAGCCGACGGCCGCCACTGGGCACTTCTAAAAAAATCCGCCGACGACCGATGGCTCTGTACCGCGCGTCGGCGAAGGCCTGCCGCTCTTTGTCACACCCTGTGTTTGGGCGCATCCACGCCACTGCGCTACAATCCTGCGCCTTTGCTGCCAGTCGGCTTTAATTCATTGATATCGGATTCCCGGAACCTCGGTTCTGTGCCGATCTGCATTGCGAGGTACCGCCATGGTGCACAGCATGACCGCCTTCGCCCGCGTCGAAAAAGCCGGCGTCCAGGGCACCCTGAGCTGGGAGCTGCGGTCGGTCAACAGCCGCTACCTGGAACCCCACCTGCGTCTGCCGGAGTCCTTTCGCGACCTCGAGGGCGCTGTTCGTGAAGCCCTGCGCCAGGGCGTATCGCGGGGCAAGCTCGAATGCACCCTGCGCTTCACCGAAGAAAATACCGGCAAAGCACTGCAAATCGATCAGGAGCGCGCCGCGCAACTGGTCGCCGCCGCCGAGACCATCGCCAGCCTGATCAACAACCCGGCAGCATTGAACCCGCTGGAAGTCCTGGCCTGGCCCGGCGTACTGGTAGGCGATGCCACCGACCCGCAAGCCTTGAACGCCGAAGCGCTGGCACTGTTCAATCAGGGCCTCAAGGAACTGAAGGCCGGCCGCGAGCGCGAAGGCGCGGAGCTGGCGCGACTGATCAACGAGCGCCTGAGCTCCATCGAAGAAGACGTGGTGACCTTGCGCGAACTGGTCCCGCAAATGCTCGCCACCCAGCGCCAGAAAGTCCTCGACCGCTTCGCCGACATGAAGGCCGAGATGGACCCGCAGCGCCTGGAGCAGGAAATGGTCATGCTCGCGCAAAAAAGCGACGTCGCCGAAGAACTGGATCGCCTGAGCACTCACATCATCGAAGTTCGCCGGGTGCTCAAATCCGGCGGCGCTGCCGGTCGGCGTCTGGACTTCCTGATGCAGGAACTCAACCGCGAAGCCAACACACTGGGCTCCAAAGCCTTCGACCCGCGCAGCACCCAGGCTGCGGTCAACCTCAAGGTGTTGATCGAGCAGATGCGCGAACAAGTGCAGAACATTGAGTAAGGCTACCCCGACATGACCCACAGCACCGGCACCCTGTACATCATTTCCGCGCCATCGGGCGCGGGCAAGAGCAGCCTGGTCAAGGCCCTGACCGACGCCAATCCGGAGATTCGCGTATCGATTTCCCACACCACCCGTGCCATGCGTCCGGGTGAAGTGGACGGCGTGAACTATCACTTCGTGTCCCGCGAAGAGTTCGTGAAGATGGGCGAGCACGGCGACTTCCTCGAACGCGCCGAAGTCTTCGGCAACTTTTACGGCACCTCGCAAAGCCGCCTGCAGCAGACACTGGACGAAGGTCACGACCTGATCCTTGAAATCGACTGGCAAGGCGCCGAGCAAGTGCGCAAGCTGATGCCGCAGGCACGCTCGATTTTCATTCTGCCGCCGTCGCTCCAGGCCCTGCACCAGCGCCTGACCAACCGCGGCCAGGACAGCGACGAGATCATCGACGGCCGGATGCGTGAAGCCGTCAGCGAGATGAGCCATTACGTCGACTACGACTACCTGATCATCAACGACGATTTCGCCCACGCGCTGGACGATCTGAAGGCGATTTTCCGCGCCAATCAGCTGCAGCAGAAACGCCAGCAGGTGCGTTTCGGCAAGTTGCTGGCCGAATTGCTCGGTTAATCAGCTCTTCCCAAAACCGCTGCAAGGGCTTTACATTGGCACTTGCAGCGCGTTGAAGGGCTTGGTCAAAAAATCAGCGCTTCCCTAATCGCTGGTGATTTTTTAAACTGTTGAGTCCGCTCGCCCATCCGGGCAGCGCGCATATTGCATTTGCTACGAGGAAGACCATGGCCCGCGTAACCGTTGAAGACTGCCTAGAACACGTGGATAACCGCTTTGAGCTGGTCATGCTCTCTACCAAGCGTGCCCGTCAACTGGCCACCGGCGGCAAAGAGCCGAAAGTAGCATGGGAAAACGACAAGCCTACCGTCGTCGCCCTGCGTGAAATCGCTGAAGGCCTGATCGACTACGCAGCTATCGCCGAAGCCGAAATCGTTGAAGATGAACCGCTTTTTGCTGCATTCGAGGACGAGTCCAACGAGGCCGTCTAAGCCTATGCCTGGTCGACGTAGCACGGCGCGGGATCACAGCTTTTGGCAGGAGACATCATGCCGAGCATAGACGCCCTCGCCGATCGCTTATCGACCTACCTCGGCAAGGACCAGGTCAACCTGGTCCGCCGAGCGTACTTCTACGCCGAACAAGCCCACGACGGCCAACGCCGCCGTAGCGGCGAAGCGTACGTCACGCACCCACTCGCGGTTGCGAACATTCTTGCCGACATGCACATGGACCATCAGAGCCTGATGGCGGCGATGCTGCATGACGTGATCGAAGACACCGGTATTGCCAAAGAGGCGCTGCAAGCGCAATTCGGCGAAACCGTGGCTGAACTGGTCGACGGGGTCAGCAAGCTGACCCAGATGAACTTCGAGACCAAGGCCGAAGCCCAGGCCGAAAACTTCCAGAAAATGGCCATGGCCATGGCCCGCGACATTCGCGTGATCCTGGTCAAGCTGGCCGACCGCCTGCACAACATGCGCACCCTGGAAGTGCTGTCCGGCGAAAAGCGCCGGCGCATCGCCAAGGAAACCCTGGAAATCTATGCGCCCATCGCCAACCGGCTGGGCATGCACGCCATCCGCATAGAGTTCGAAGACCTCGGTTTCAAGGCCATGCACCCGATGCGTTCCGCGCGGATCTACCAGGCCGTCAAACGCGCCCGGGGCAACCGCAAGGAAATCGTCAACAAGATCGAAGAATCCCTGAGCCACTGCCTGGCCATCGATGGCATCCAGGGCGAGGTCAGCGGTCGCCAGAAACACCTCTACGGCATCTACAAGAAAATGCGCGGCAAGCGTCGGGCCTTCAACGAGATCATGGACGTCTATGCGTTCCGGATCATCGTCGACAAGGTCGATACCTGCTACCGCGTGCTGGGTGCTGTACATAATTTGTACAAGCCGTTGCCTGGGCGCTTCAAGGATTACATCGCGATCCCCAAGGCCAACGGCTATCAGTCGCTGCACACCACGCTGTTCGGCATGCACGGCGTACCGATCGAGATCCAGATCCGCACCCGCGAAATGGAAGAGATGGCCAACAACGGCATCGCCGCCCATTGGCTATACAAATCCAGCGGTGACGAGCAGCCCAAAGGCACCCATGCCCGTGCCCGCCAGTGGGTCAAGGGCGTGCTGGAAATGCAGCAACGCGCCGGCAACTCGCTGGAATTCATCGAGAGCGTAAAGATCGACCTGTTCCCGGACGAGGTCTACGTGTTCACGCCCAAAGGCCGGATCATGGAGCTGCCCAAGGGCTCCACAGCGGTCGACTTCGCTTACGCGGTGCACACCGACGTCGGCAACAGCTGCATTGCCTGCCGGATCAATCGTCGCCTCGCGCCGCTGTCCGAACCGCTGCAAAGCGGCTCCACGGTCGAGATCGTCAGTGCTCCCGGCGCGCGGCCGAACCCGGCGTGGCTCAACTTCGTGGTCACCGGCAAGGCGCGTACGCACATTCGCCATGCACTGAAACTGCAACGTCGCTCCGAGTCCATCAGCCTTGGCGAACGCCTGCTGAACAAGGTTCTCAACGGTTTCGACAGCGCGCTGGAGAAAATCCCGGCCGAACGCGTCAAGGCCATGCTCGTCGAGTACCGCCTCGAACTGACCGAAGATTTGCTGGAAGACATCGGCCTGGGCAATCGCATGGCGTATGTGGTGGCCCGCCGGCTGCTGGGCGAAGGCGAACAGTTGCCAAGCCCGGAAGGCCCGCTGGCGATTCGCGGTACCGAAGGCCTGGTACTCAGCTACGCCAAGTGCTGCACGCCGATCCCCGGCGACCCGATTGTCGGCCATCTGTCTGCGGGCAAAGGCATGGTCGTGCACCTGGACAACTGCCGCAACATCAGCGAAATCCGCCACAACCCGGAAAAATGCATCCAGCTCTCGTGGGCCAAGGACGTTACCGGCGAATTCAACGTCGAACTGCGCGTCGAACTGGAACACCAGCGCGGCCTGATTGCCCTGCTGGCCAGCAGTGTCAACGCCGCCGACGGCAACATCGAGAAAATCAGCATGGACGAACGCGATGGTCGCATCAGCGTGGTCCAGTTGGTGGTCAGCGTGCACGACCGTGTGCACCTGGCCCGCGTGATCAAGAAACTGCGCGCCTTGACCGGGGTGATCCGCATCACCCGCATGCGTGCGTAGCCATCCATCCATTACAAGGAGTCATTCATGACCAAGACTGTTATCACCAGCGACAAGGCCCCGGCCGCCATCGGTACTTACTCCCAGGCGATCAAGGCTGGCAACACCGTTTACATGTCGGGTCAGATTCCTCTGGACCCAAAAACCATGGAACTGGTTGAAGGCTTCGAAGCCCAGACCGTCCAGGTGTTCGAGAACCTCAAGGCCGTGGCTGAAGCCGCTGGCGGTTCGTTCAAGGACATCGTCAAGCTGAACATTTTCCTCACCGACCTGAGCCACTTCGCCAAGGTCAACGAGATCATGGGCAAGTACTTCGACCAGCCTTATCCTGCCCGCGCCGCCATCGGCGTAGCAGCCCTGCCAAAGGGTTCGCAGGTTGAAATGGATGCCATCCTGGTCATCGAGTAATCCGTGCGGCGCAGCCCCCCGGCTGCGCCGACTGCTCCGCTGTAAAGAAAGCTTGAAAGGATTCCACCATGCGCAACGCGCTTGCTCTCTCGCTGCTCGCCCTGTTCCTGGGCGGATGTGCCAGCAACCCTGCCGATCGTGATATCAGCGGCACCTGGATCAACCAGGTGGCGATCGATGCTGCTGCCAAAGGCGTCCCCCTGCGTGAAGCGCTCCAGGCCTATGGCCCGAACCTGGAATGGGACATCAACACCAAGGCCAGCCAGGCACGCTACACCAACGGTTTTGAAAACGTCGAAGGCAAGCTGCTGGGTGAAGAATCCGGCGCCTGGAAAGTCGACTTTTATGGCAGTTCGGCCAGCGAACTGAAGCGTGACGGCAAGCAACTGAGCCAGTCTGCCAGTGACAATGAGCCCGAGCAGGTTTTCGATCGCGCCCAGATTCCGGTACCGGACGGCGCGCCGATCGGTGCCAGTTTCGAGCGCGCACTGTATTCAGCCTACATGGGCGGCGGCTGGACAATCGTCAGCGGCCCCGGCGAAGGCAGCACGGTTCAATTCCAGGCCGACGGCCAGGTGAGCGGCCTGCCAGGCAGCGATCGCTACGCGTTGTGCCTGGCCGGCGATTGCGCATCCATGAGCGGCGGCCATGACAACATGTGGCTGCAGCTCAATGGCCAGGGCAACGCCTGGATCTTTGCACGCAAGGGCAAAGAGCTGGAGATTTTCCAGACCGTGAACACCGCACAGGCGGACGAGATGCCCTCGTTCACCCCGGGTGAGCGCAAGTGGTTGCTGGAAAAACAGTAAGCAACGCTTAACCCATGTGGGAGCGAGCCTACTCGCGAAGACGGCGTAACAACCGACAGAAATGTTGAATGTTACGACCCCTTCGCGAGCAGGCTCGCTCCCACAGTTGTTTCAGAACGCCTGAAAGTCAGCAGCGGCCTTCTAGAATCGCCGCATAACCCTCGCGGAAGCTTGGATACTTCGGCGTCCAGCCCAAGGCTTTGGCCCGCGCATTGGTGCAACGCTTGCTGCCGGTGCGACGGACGCTGGCGTCATCATCCCACTCGGTCACGCCCAGATACCCGCGCAACCAGTTCACTACGTCAGCCAGCGCTGCCGGCTCGTCATCGACGCCGATGTAGACATCATCCAGCGCCTCACCACGCCGATCCGCCTCAAGCAGGCACGCCATCAACCCTGCGGCATCGTCCGCATGAATCCGGTTGGCATACAACGGTGGCTCGATCGCCACGCGATAACCCCGACGCACCTGCGTCAGCAGCCATTCACGGCCGGGGCCGTAAATGCCGGTCAAGCGCACGATACTGGCTGGAATGCCACTTTCAAGGGCAAGTTGCTCGGCTTCGAGCATCACACGTCCGGAATACCCCGCCGCCACGGCCGGCGAAGCCTCGTCGACCCATTCGCCATCCTGCTGACCGTAAACGCTGCTGCTGGAAACGAACAGCAGGCGATTGGGCACCTGCCCGTAGTCGTTCAGCCACTCCAGCACATGCTCCAGGCCCTGGACATAAGCCGCACGGTAACCGGCTTCATCGTGATCGGTGGCCGCCGCGCAATACACCAGGTAATCCACGGCGCCGACTGGCCAAGTGGCCGGGCAGTCTTTGTCGAACAAGTCACCGGCAACGCCAATGACCCCATCGGGCAGACGTGAAACGTCGCGACGCAGACCATGAACCTCCCACCCTGCCGCCAGCAGTTGTGTGGCCAGGCGGCCGCCGACATCACCGCAGCCGGCGATCAAAACAGTAGGCGCAGACATCAGAAAACTCCCATCGGAAAGCCACAGACTAGCGCCGGCATTAGACAGGCGGCTAGCAATGCAGGAAAAAAAGAGACTCTATTACTTTTGTTAACAAGAATTACTTGCAATAATGCGCCCCACTTTTGTTCTCGGCCTTTCGAGGCCTGGAAGAACATCACCCGTTTATTCTCTCAGGTCCGGCCAGCATGACACGCAATCAATTCTCCGCTTCGCCAACCAAACGACCTCGCGCCTGGAGCGCGGTGGCCGCCTTGCTCCTCAGCCTGATGCTGGCACCGTTTGCCGCTTACGCTGACGCCCAGGCGCCGGCTACTCCAGCTGCCGCCGCCGCTGCTCCTGCCGATCACGCCGCCCCGGCCGCGGCACCTGCCGCCACCGACCCGGCACAGGCTGCGGACACCCTTGGCGAAAACGTTCCTGAAGTCCTCGAAGCCGACAACACGCTGGGCATGGCCCATGACCTGTCGCCGTGGGGCATGTACAAGAATGCCGACATCATCGTGAAAATCGTGATGATCGGCCTGGCCATCGCCTCGATCATCACCTGGACCATCTGGATCGCCAAGGGTCTTGAGTTGATGGGCGCCAAGCGCCGTCTGCGCGGTGAAATCGCCCAGCTGAAAAAATCCGCCTCCCTCAGGGAAGCCAGCGCCACTGCGGCGAAGGAAGGCACCCTGGCCAACCTGTTGGTCCATGACGCTCTCGAAGAGATGCGCCTGTCGGTCAACAGCCGTGAGAAAGAAGGCATCAAGGAGCGCGTCAGCTTCCGTCTCGAGCGCCTGGTCGCGGCCTGCGGTCGCAACATGAGCAGCGGCACCGGCGTACTGGCGACCATCGGTTCCACCGCGCCGTTCGTCGGCCTGTTCGGTACCGTGTGGGGCATCATGAACAGCTTCATCGGCATCGCCAAAACCCAGACCACCAACCTCGCCGTCGTGGCTCCCGGCATCGCCGAAGCCCTGCTGGCGACCGCGCTGGGCCTGGTCGCGGCGATTCCTGCGGTGGTGATCTACAACGTCTTCGCCCGCTCCATCGCCGGTTACAAGGCGCAGGTGTCCGACGCATCGGCCCAGGTCCTGCTGCTGGTCAGCCGCGACCTCGATCACCAGCCTGAGCGCAGCTCGCAACCGCACATGGTGAAAGTGGGGTAATCAGCCATGGGCCTGCATTTGAAAGAAGGGACAGACGACGATCTGTCCGAAAACCACGAAATCAACGTCACGCCGTTCATCGACGTGATGCTGGTGCTGCTGATCATCTTCATGGTGGCGGCCCCGCTGGCCACTGTGGACATCAAGGTCGACCTGCCCGCCTCCACCGCCAAACCGGCGCCGCGGCCAGAGAAACCGGTGTTCCTCAGCGTCAAGGCTGACCAGCGCCTGTTCCTCGGCGAAGACGAAGTGAAGGCCGAAGCACTCGGCGCCACGCTCGACGCCAGGACCCAGGGCAAGAAAGACACGACGATCTTCTTCCAGGCCGACAAAGGCGTGGATTACGGCGACCTGATGAGCGTGATGGATAACCTGCGTTCGGCGGGTTACCTGAAGGTCGGCCTGGTCGGTCTCGAGTCGGCAGTCAAGAAATGATCACGACGCGCCATAAGCTGACGCGTTACAGCGGTAGCCTGGCCGTGGTGCTGGGTGTTCACGCGCTGGCCATTGCGCTGGCGCTGAACTGGTCCGCCCGTCCGCCCATCGAATTGCCCCCTCAGGCAATGCTGGTCGAACTGGCACCGGTTCCCGCCCCGCCACCGCCTGCTCCGCCGAAGGTCGTCACCCCTCCACAGCCACCGGCTCCGGTTGAAGAACTGCCGATCCCCAAGCTCGCTGAAGCGCCGAAAGCTGAAATTGCCGTGCCCAAGCCCGTCAAGCCAAAGCCGAAGCCGCAGCCGCCCAAGCCGGTAGAGAAGAAACCCGAACCGCCGAAGGAAAAACCGGCCGAAGAAAAACCGGCCGAAACGCAACAGACCCAGGCGCCAATGGAGAAATCCGCCCAGCCTGCCCCGGGTCCGTCGCCGGCTCAACTGGCGGCCAAGGCCAGCTGGCAAGGCACGCTGCTGGCGCACTTGCAGAAATACAAAAAGTACCCGGCCAGTGCACAGGCGCGGGGCAAGGAAGGGATGAACCGCCTGCGTTTCGTCGTGGATGCCGAAGGCAATGTGTTGTCGTTTGAGCTGGTAGGCGCCTCGGGCACTGCCGATCTGGACCGGGCCACCCTGGAAATGATCCGCCGCGCTCAACCGCTGCCCAAGCCACCGGCCGACATGCTGACCAATGGCTCCATCGAAATCGTTGCACCGTTTGTGTATTCGCTGGAAAAACGCCGGCGGTAAAGCACCGCCGCCTCCCCTGTAGGAGCGAGCTCGCTCGCGATGGTCGTCAACGACAACGCGGCGAGCCTGACACCCCACTGCGGTCTCAGGTTTTTCGCGAGCAAGCTCGCTCCTACGTCTGATAACGTGCGTCTATCGATTGCAGCCGGTATGCTTGGCCCGCAACTTCATGGACGCTTGCTATGACCCTCACAGAATTACGCTACATCGTTACCCTCGCCCAAGAGCAGCATTTTGGCCACGCGGCCGAGCGCTGCCACGTCAGCCAGCCGACCCTTTCGGTGGGCGTGAAAAAGCTTGAAGACGAACTCGGTGTGCTGATTTTCGAGCGCAGCAAAAGCGCCGTGCGCCTGACGCCGGTCGGCGAAGGCATCGTGGCCCAGGCCCAAAAGGTACTGGAACAAGCCCAAGGCATCCGCGAACTCGCCCAGGCCGGCAAGAACCAGCTGACCGCCCCGCTGAAAGTCGGCGCGATCTATACCGTCGGACCATACCTGTTCCCGCACCTGATTCCGCAGCTGCACCGGGTCGCCCCGCAGATGCCGCTGTACATCGAAGAAAACTTCACCCACGTGCTGCGCGACAAACTGCGCAACGGCGAGCTCGATGCGATCATCATCGCCCTGCCGTTCAGCGAAGCCGACGTGCTGACCCTGCAACTCTACGACGAGCCGTTCTACGTGCTGATGCCGGCCCAGCACCCGTGGACGCAAAAGGAATCCATCGACGCCAGCCTGCTCAACGACAAGAGCCTGCTGCTGCTCGGCGAAGGTCACTGCTTCCGCGACCAGGTGCTGGAAGCCTGCCCGACCCTGACCAAAGGCAACGACGGCGCCAAGCACACCACGGTGGAATCCAGCTCCCTGGAAACCATTCGCCACATGGTCGCGTCCGGCCTGGGTATTTCAATACTGCCGTTGTCCGCGGTCGACAGCCATCACTACGCCCCTGGCGTGATCGAAGTGCGTCCGTTGTCGGCGCCCGTACCGTTCCGCACCGTGGCTATCGCCTGGCGCGCCAGCTTCCCGCGCCCGAAAGCGATTGAAATCCTCGCCGACTCCATTCGCCTGTGCTCGGTGGCCAAGCCAGCAGCGCAAGCCGCTGTGGGCTAAGCAACGGTCATGAGCGAGTTGTCGCAAGTGTCGGTGACGGTACTCAAGGGTGTCGGTGAAGCCATGGCCGAGAAACTGGCCAAGGTCGGCCTGGAAAACCTCCAGGACGTACTGTTCCACCTGCCCCTGCGTTACCAGGATCGCACCCGCGTGGTCCCGATCGGCGCGTTGCGGCCCGGTCAGGATGCGGTCATCGAAGGCACCGTCAGCGGCGCTGATGTGGTCATGGGGCGGCGGCGCAGCCTCGTGGTTCGCTTGCAGGATGGTACCGGGGGCTTGAGCCTGCGCTTCTACCACTTCAGCAACGCACAGAAAGAAGGCCTTAAACGCGGCACGCGGATTCGCTGTTACGGCGAGGCGCGGCCCGGTGCTTCGGGGCTGGAGATCTACCACCCGGAATACCGCGCCATCAACGGCGACGAGCCGCCGCCCGTGGATGAAACCCTGACCCCGGTGTACCCGCTCACCGAAGGCCTGACCCAACAGCGCTTGCGTCAGTTGTGCATGCAGACCCTCGCCCTGCTTGGCCCCAGCAGCCTGCCCGACTGGCTGCCGAACGAACTGGCCCGGGACTACCAACTGGCGCCGCTGGCCGATGCGATTCGCTACCTGCACAACCCGCCCGCCGATGCCGACGTCGATGAACTGGCCCTCGGTCACCACTGGGCACAACACCGCCTGGCCTTCGAAGAACTGCTGACTCATCAACTGTCGCAACAGCGCCTGCGCGAAAGCATGCGCGCCCTGCGTGCGCCAGCGATGCCCAAGGCAACGAGGCTGCCAGCCAAGTATCTGGCCAACCTCGGCTTCAACCCGACCGGCGCCCAGCAACGGGTCGGCAACGAAATCGCATACGACCTCAGCCAGCACGAACCGATGCTGCGACTGATCCAGGGTGACGTCGGCGCCGGCAAAACCGTGGTTGCCGCACTCGCCGCGCTGCAAGCGCTGGAGGCAGGGCATCAGGTGGCCCTGATGGCGCCCACCGAGATTCTCGCCGAGCAGCACTTCATCACCTTCAAGCGCTGGCTCGAACCGCTGGGCATCGAAGTCGCGTGGCTCGCCGGCAAGCTCAAGGGCAAGAACCGCACGGCCGCGCTGGAGCAAATCGCCAACGGTACGCCGATGGTGGTCGGCACTCACGCGCTGTTCCAGGATGAAGTGCAATTCCAGAACCTGGCGCTGGTGATCATCGACGAACAGCACCGCTTCGGCGTGCAGCAGCGTCTGGCCTTGCGGCAGAAGGGTGTCGGCGGACGCATGTGCCCGCACCAGTTGATCATGACCGCGACGCCGATTCCGCGCACGCTGGCCATGAGCGCCTACGCCGATCTCGACACCTCGATCCTCGACGAATTGCCCCCCGGCCGAACGCCGGTGAACACTGTGCTGATCACCGACACCCGGCGGGTCGAAGTCATCGAGCGGGTACGCAGCGCTTGCGCCGAAGGTCGTCAGGCCTATTGGGTTTGCACCTTGATCGAAGAGTCGGAAGAGTTGACCTGCCAGGCCGCCGAAACCACCTTCGAGGACCTCACCGCCGCCCTCGGCGAGTTGAAGGTCGGGCTGATCCACGGCCGCATGAAGCCTGCGGAAAAAGCCGCGGTGATGGCCGAATTCAAGGCTGGCAACCTGCAACTGCTGGTCGCGACCACAGTGATCGAAGTGGGCGTCGACGTGCCCAACGCCAGCCTGATGATCATCGAGAACCCCGAGCGCCTGGGCCTGGCGCAACTGCACCAGCTACGCGGCCGCGTTGGCCGGGGCAGCGCGGTCAGCCATTGCGTGCTGCTCTACCATCCGCCGCTGTCGCAGATCGGTCGTCAACGGCTGGGTATCATGCGCGAAACTAACGACGGCTTTGTCATCGCCGAAAAAGACCTCGAACTGCGCGGCCCTGGTGAAATGCTCGGCACGCGCCAGACTGGCCTGCTTCAATTCAAGGTCGCCGACCTGATGCGTGACGCCGACTTGCTGCCCGCCGTTCGGGATGCCGCCCAGGCATTGCTCGAGCGCTGGCCGACCCACGTCAGCCCGCTACTCGATCGATGGCTGCGTCATGGCCAACAATACGGCCAGGTGTGACAACCTTCACGGTTTCTGAGGCGTGGCCCCAGGCAAGCTGGTTATACTCCTGCAATTGTTTTAGTACGGATACAGACCATGACCGAAGTTGCCTTCGCACCCGACACCCCGCACGCTCCGTCGGTTATTCGGCTGATGCTGGGCAAACTGGGCATTGCCTACGAAGAAGTGCTGGACCATCACGGCCTGAATGCCGCGCGCAAAGTGCAGGCCGTTCTGCTGGATGACAGCGTCGGCGCGTTGATGGTGCTGTTTCCACAGAGCCAATTGCTGGATCTCAATCGCCTCACCGAACTCACCGGTCGCCGCCTCACCGCCGTCCCCACCGAACGCCTGACAAAAATGCTCGGCAAGCACAACCTCAGCTTGCTGCCGGGTCTGCCGGCGCTCACCAGCTCACCGTGCCTGTACGACGAAAGCCTGCTGCGCGAGCCGATGTTGCTGATCAACTCCGGCGAGCCGGGCGTGCTGCTGGAAATCTCCAGCGAAGACTTCAAGACGACCATGCTGGCCAAGGCCAGCGCCGCCAACTTCGGCGAAAACCTGACCAGCATCCGTCCCAACCTCGACCGCCCCGATGACGACCGCGAGGAAATCACCCAGGCCGTCCAGGCGTTCACCGCGCGGCGCATCCAGCAACGTCTGGAAGAGACCATCGAGATTCCGCCGCTGGCCGAAACCGCACAAAAAATCATCAAACTGCGTGTCGACCCCAACGCCACCATCGACGACATCACCGGCGTGGTCGAAACCGACCCGGCGCTGGCCGCACAAGTGGTGAGCTGGGCGGCATCGCCGTACTACGCTTCGCCGGGCAAGATCCGCTCGGTGGAGGACGCCATCGTGCGCGTGCTGGGCTTCGACCTGGTGATCAACCTGGCGCTGGGCCTGGCCCTGGGTAAAACCCTAAGCCTGCCCAAGGACCACCCGCAACACTCCACGCCGTACTGGCAGCAATCGATCTACACCGCCGCCGTCATCGAAGGCCTGACCCGCGCCATGCCGCGCACCCAGCGCCCGGAAGCCGGCCTGACCTACCTGGCCGGCCTGCTGCACAACTTCGGTTATCTGCTGCTGGCACACGTGTTCCCGCCGCACTTCTCGCTGATCTGCCGCCACCTGGAGGTCAATCCGCATCTGTGCCACAGCTTCGTGGAACAACACCTGCTGGGCATCAGCCGCGAACAGATCGGCTCGTGGCTGATGCGCTACTGGGACATGCCCGAAGAGCTGGCCACCGCCCTGCGCTTCCAGCACGACCCGGCCTACGACGGCGCCTATGCCGAATACCCGAACCTGGTCTGCCTGTCGGTGCGCCTGCTGCGCAACCGTGGCATCGGCTCCGGTCCCGACGAGGACATCCCCGACGCCCTGCTTGAGCGCCTGGGCCTGAGCCGCGAAAAAGCCAACGACGTCGTCAGCAAAGTGCTTGAGGCTGAAGTATTGCTGCGTGAACTGGCTTCGCAGTTCAGCCAGGGCTGAATAGCATCGTCGGAACGCCGCCCGGGGCAAGCCCGCTCCCACAAGGATCACCTAAATCCTGTGGGAGCGGGCTTGCCCGCGATGAATACACCTCGGTCTAACTGAAAGACCTCAAGCCTTAGGCGTGGCCTTCTTCGGCTTCAAATACTTCGTCAGACCCTGGAACCAGATCACCAGCGCCGGGTTGCCCTTGATCTGAATCGACTTGTCCTGAATCCCCGTCATGAACGCCAGCTGCTTGTTCTTCGCCTGCATCGTGGCAAAGCCGTACGCAGCGTCTTTAAAGGCAATGGCAAACGCAGGCTCGGCATGCACACCCGATTGACTGGTGATGCGCTGGTCCTTCACGCGGAAATGCCGCGCCACTTTCCCGTCCAGGGTCTGCAGCTGAAACACCAGGTCCTTGTCACCCAACTGCTGCTGAAACGCCGGATTGGTCCGACTGGCCTTACCCATCAACAAACCCAGCATCCACAGTAGAAAACGAAATTTCATGCGCAAGCCTCAGAAGGAAAATGAACGGCTGGGGCAGTTTAACGGCTTCGAACGAGAACGCCACTGTTGCGTAGTGTTAGAAGAAGATGGGATATTTTTTGACGCAGATGACTACCAAGTCATGGTCTCAAGCTGACTCCATCACTATCTGAAAACCCATTGCTCTACTCTTGAGGAATTCGGAGCTCACTGATACTGATACTGATACTGATAGTAAATTTGCATCGGGCATCAACAACGCTTTCAATGCCCATACTCAGAAAAAAATGGCCTGAGATGGCGAAATATTGCCCATCTCAGAATCCAAAAGTAGCTACATCAATGAGCCTGCTTCGTAGCACTAGCCCGATTCTTTCCCTTTTGCCAAATCCAATATCTTTTTTAAGTCTTCAACGTTGAGTTTTTCGAGCAACTGATACACAGGAGGTTTCTCCGTGTGATTGCCATCAAGTGTTTTGGAAGCATTGAAGGAAATAGCCTCTATTGCTTTTCCAATTAGCTCTTTTTGCAGGCCATCTGCATCTATTTGAAGTTGTTGTAGCTGTTTTTTGTAGCTTTCGTACGAGGAAGCAAATGCCTCTTTATGGGCGTATTCCTGTTGCAATCTCTCATATTGGCTGCGACGAGTTGCTGAAAAAATTGCAACCCAAACCACAGGGAGGACAATCGGAACCCGCGTTAGGAGCGTTCGGACCATTTCCTCCCAACCATTCGACTTTACGAATTCAATGTGGAATGGCCAAAGGGTGAAACTCTCCATCACCAGTATCAGCCCGCCGAGCAACAAAGCCAGCATAGAGACGTAAAAGGCCTGGGTGTATCTAGTGATCGGGGATGTAAAATAGTCCTTAAGTGCCTTATAGGATGAAGCCAATCCCGCGCTCGTGGCGCCAGGCAATAATGACTCGATGCTTTCGAACAATGCTTGTTGACGCGTCTTTTGCTCTTCTTCGTGCCGTCCAAGCTGCTCAAGTCGAACGTCGAGCTCGTGCTTCAATCCTCCTTCTTGTATCTCGTCGTCATCAGCCAGCGGCGGCCCAAAAATTCGAATGTAAAAGGTATCTAGTTCCTTGTGTCTGGAAGTGGCTGAATCCAGTACGTCAGTGAGGGTATCGTGAATCTGGTGAATATCCTTTTCATAACCTGTGACCTTCACGGATATTGATTCAGGTCCTTCAAGGAGCTTTTGACACAAAACCTCAACCATGTCATGGCTCGTTTCCACATTAGAAACCATTTCCTTTAGGTACTTCTCAGCAGGTTGGTTTCCGTCAATACCGTCGAACAAGTACTGGTCGAACTGCTTTACACGCAGTTCAATAGCTTCAATTTCTTTCTTTTGGCTGATAGCGTCATTAACCGCAGTCGTGAGGGTCGACTGAACGCTTAAAGCTCTCTCCTGAAATGCCGCCACGTAATCCGAAACTTGATCGGAAAATGCCCGCATTGCTGCCCCATAAGCTTCCAAAGCCTGTTCAGGAGGGACCATATATGGGCGTACGTACGTCAAAATGTTATCGGCGTGCTCATTAGCTTGAACAAGGTGGCTCACGTTCCGATTCGCAGCGTAGGCTCGAACCTGTTGTAAACATGCCTCAGCTTGACTATGACAACTTCCCCAAACTGATTTAGGGGTGAGTTCCGCATCCGCATTGACGATTATGCGATCAACGAAGGCGAGCACCTTTTTCAGCCTCGCTAGCTCCTCCACTGTTGTCGTTACTGTTTGGTCATCAACATCAAGCGGTTCAACATTTTCTAACAACGTTGACCACGTGCTCTTTAACGGATGCTGACTGTATTCTTGAATCCATCTTGTCATTTTAGTCTCCTTCCCCTTCGACTAAATATTACACAGTGGCTTGAAGTACACACGAAAAGCTTCTGGGTACAAGACAGCATTTTTTTGCAGCTAAGTCGGGAGGTTTATTTCGAACGAGGCTTCGTACCTAATCCCCTCAGCTTTCTCGGACTTTTCCTTCGAAATGTCGAGCCATCCATGAACTAGGCACCCTCCACATCCGCAGCTAACCTCTGCCAGCCACCGCAAAAAACGGTGACACGGACGTGCAAGTCCGGTACATATCGCCGCGCAACTGCCTCGCAAACCATTGAGCATAAAAATGCTCCTGGGATCGCTATATGGCGGCTGTGCGTGGGAGGTCCCTTTGGGGTCTGCCGGGGTCCGATATGCCCGGTCTTGCACACCTGCGTACGGCTGCCACCAACATTCGAATGCAAGCGAAACGGTGTCAGTCCCTTACCTACACATATCGGGATACACCAATGATTAAGCCAACACCTAATCCGCCAGAAGATCCGGCCACATCCCCCTACGAATCCTTCGATTCCAAAAAACTCCACGAAGCCGCCGAACGCGCCCTCGATCACTATCTCGCCCCACCAAAACAAACACCAACGAAACGCCACGGCCAACTCTTCAGCGTCTGCCCCGACATCCACACCGAAGCCCTCCTGGCCAACGCCTCCGAAGACCTGCTCTCCATCAGCGCCATCGCCGCCGACCTCGCCGACGATGTCGAAGGCTCCCGTCGCTCCGTAGCCTTGGCACTCAGTCGCATGGCCGATGGAGTGCATTTGCTGGTCGAGCGAGCGCTGGATTATCTGGATGAACCGGAAATGGCGGCAATTCTCGCCAAGCAACAAAGCGGGCCCGGCTGATTCGCCACCCACAAAAAATGGGCACCCAACCCTGGTTGGCGTGCCCATTTTTATTCCGCTCCCCGCTACGCGGGTTAGGGAAAGGATTACGGATTAACGCTATCTTTCAACGATTTCCCAGGCTTGAAAGCAACGGTGTTGCTGGCCTTGATTTTGACGGGTTCACCGGTTTGCGGGTTTTTGCCGGTGCGGGCACCGCGATGGCGTTGCAGGAAGGTGCCGAAGCCCACGAGCGTCACGCTGTCTTTGCGGTGCAGGGCACCGGTGATTTCTTCAAGAACGGCGTTGAGAACGCGGTTGGCTTGTTCTTTGGTGAGGTCTGCTTTTTCAGCAATGGCTGCAGCGAGTTCTGGTTTACGCATATGAGTGAAGCCCCTTTGACGGTTTGTTGTTGTTATGTCCGTGCTGCTCTCTGCGGAGCAGCGCCCAAAGCGCCGCAGATGCTCTACTCTGCGGCAGACGGGAGTGAGGATGGCACGCAGTGAGGCCCCGCGCCAGTATCGGCGCGGCCTTTGTTAGGGCAAAAGGGGGGTGATTCCGACAGAACGACCGGTATTTATGCCAGCAGGGCGGGAAGCTCTTTGTTCAGGGCCAGTTTTTCCATCACGGCGGCACCGGTGAGGGCATAACCGAGCAGTTTGCCCGCGGCATCGCGGCACAGAACCTTGATGTCGGCGCCCTGCCCTTCGACGGTCCAGACGCCTTCGGCGCCCCGTGGCGGCGGGGAAACCACCAATGGGCACACCGGCGTTTTGACGGTGATCGGCATCGGACCATAGGTGACCGCGGTCGGGTTGCCCGCCAGGGTTTGCGCCAACGCTCGCGCACAGCTCATCAGGGGCATGACGTACAGCAGATTCAACCCGTCGACTTCGGCGCAGTCGCCCAAGGCGTAGATGTTGGCGTGGGAGGTTTTCAGGTGCCGGTCGACCATGACGCCGCGGTTGACCTGCAGGCCGGCCGCCGCCGCCAGATCAACCCGTGGGCGCAGGCCAATGGCCGAAACCACCACGTCGCAGGGGATCACCTGGCCATCGGAGAGGTGCGCTTCCAGGCCATCCGCCACGCGCTGCAGGCGGTTGAGCACCGGCCCCAGGTGGAAGCGTGCGCCGAGGCTTTCCAGGCCAGCCTGCACCGCTGCCGCAGCCGCCGGGTGCAACAGGGTCGGCATGACTTGTTCGCACGGCGCAACCAGCTGCACTTCGTAGCCGCCCAGGGTCAGGTCGTTGGCGAACTCGCAGCCAATCAGGCCGGCGCCGAGCAGCAGCACACGGCGCTTGCCTGCGGCCGCCGCACGGAAGCGTGCGTAGTCTTCCAGGTCGTTGATGGGGAATACGCAATCCGCCGCGTCGCCTTCAATCGGCACACGCACGGTTTCGGCACCCCAGGCCAGTATCAGGTCGCGGTAGATCACCGCTTCTTCACCGATCCACAGGCGTTTGTGGCCCGGGTCGATGCCGCTGATACGCGTGTGGGTACGTATTTCGGCCTTGAGTTGCTCGGCCATGGCGCCGGGTTCGGCCATGCTCAGGCCGTCGGCATCCTTGTTCTTGCCGAAACCGGTGGAGAGCATCGGCTTGGAGTAGGAGCGCCCGTCATCGGCGGTAATCAGCAGCAGCGGGGTTTCGCTGTCGAGTTTGCGAAACTCGCGGGCGACGTTGTAGCCAGCCAGGCCGGTTCCCACGATGACTACAGGTGCGTTCATTCCTTACTCCTCAATTGTTCAGGCAGCGATTTCGATCATTTCAAAATCCATTTTGCCCACACCGCAGTCCGGGCACAGCCAGTCTGCTGGCACGTCTTCCCAACGGGTGCCCGGCGCAATGCCGTCATCCGGCCAACCGTCGGCTTCGTTGTAGATCAGGCCGCAGACGATACATTGCCACTTTTTCATCAGGTACTTCCTCAGGGTTCAGGCGTTTTGCTGGCCAGACGGTCGATGGTTGTAGCACTGCCGTCCAGCTCAGCGCGTTTTGTACTGATCGGGACCGTCAGATGCAAGCCTGTTCGGCGCAACGGTGGGCCATTTCGATCAATGTCGGTGGCTGACATGTTAAGCTCGCCGCCTCATTTGCTGCCAATAATGACTCATTGTGCATCACACAGAATCCCCCGGCATGGCCCCGCTCTGGCTCTCTCAAGACCAACTGACGCCCCTCCCCGACACGTCTGTCCTCGACTGGTTGTTCGATAATGGCTCGCTGACCAGGCGCCTCATTCACCTGACGAATGATGCCTTCAGCGTCACGCCGCTGTTCGAAGGCTGGCAGCCCTTGCGCGCCGACGAATGTGCAGCGCTGGACCTGGCCGAAGGCAGTGAAGGCTGGGTTCGCGAGGTGTATTTGCGCGGTCATGGAGAAGCCCTGGTGTTTGCCCGCAGCGTCGCGGCCCGCAGCGCGTTGCAGGGTGACGGCTTGCACATGGACGAATTGGGCAGCCGCTCGCTGGGTGAACTGCTGTTTTGTGACCAGGCCTTTGCGCGCCGGGCCATCGAGGTTTGTCATTACCCTCAAGCGTGGCTGCCGAGCGAGGTGCGGGCACCCGAGTTATGGGGCCGCCGCTCACGCTTTGACCGCGGCGCATTGAGCGTACTGGTGGCCGAAATCTTCCTGCCGAGCCTGTGGAACGCCGCCCGCGCCCAACCGGAGAACCGTTGATGTACCAGAGCCTGCTCAAGTCATTGAACCGCTTGAACCCTCGGGCCTGGGACTTCATTCAGCTGACCCGCATGGACAAGCCGATCGGCATTTACCTGCTGCTGTGGCCGACGCTGTGGGCGCTGTGGATTGCCGGCAAGGGTTCGCCGTCCCTGGCCAATATCGTGATCTTCGTCCTTGGCGTGGTGCTGACCCGCGCCGGCGGCTGCGTGATCAACGACTGGGCGGACCGCAAGGTCGACGGGCATGTGAAGCGTACCGAGCAGCGGCCACTGGTCAGCGGCAGAATCAGCTCCAAAGAAGCGCTGGTGTTCTTCGCATTGTTGATGGGCGTGAGTTTCCTGCTGGTGCTGTGTACCAACGCCGCAACGGTCTGGCTGTCGTTGGGCGGTTTGGCGCTGGCGTTCAGTTATCCCTTCATGAAGCGCTATACCTATTACCCGCAAGTGGTGCTGGGTGCCGCGTTTTCGTGGGGGATGCCAATGGCGTTCACCGCAGAAACCGGTGAACTGCCGGCTGTCGCCTGGCTACTGTGGATCGCCAACCTGATGTGGACCGTTGGTTACGACACGTACTACGCGATGACTGACCGCGATGACGACCTGAAGATCGGCGTGAAATCCACGGCAATCCTGTTTGGCGAGGCCGACCGCGTGATCATCCTGACCCTGCAAGGGTTGGCGCTGGGTTGCCTGTTGCTGGCGGGGTCGAAATTCGAGTTGGGGATGTGGTTCCACCTTGGTTTGCTGGTGGCCGCCGGCTGTTTTGCCTGGGAGTTCTGGTACACCCGCGACAGGGACCGCATGCGCTGCTTCAAGGCGTTTTTGCACAATCACTGGGCGGGGTTGGCGATTTTCGTCGGGATTGTTTTGGATTACGCAATGCGTTGAAGATTTGAAAGGATCACGGCCTTCGCCAGCTACTGCAGAGCAACGAAGGTCGCGATCCCCTGCGACAAGGCAACAGCCGTTACATATGCTCGTGAACGACGTGCCAGACTTTGCCCTTCATGTCGCCCGTCTTGTCTCCGGGTTTCTTGTCGTCGTCGTAGTAGTACAGTGGCTTGCCATCGAAGGCCCATTGCATCGAGCCATCGTCACGCGGGACGACTGTCCATTTACCTTCAGCCTTGGCACCCGCTTCAGCCTTGAGCGGCGGCCAGTGTTTTGCACACTCACCGGTGCACACCGACTTGCCGCCAGTGTCCTTGTCGAACGTGTACAAGGTCATGCCCTTATGGTCGGTCATCATGCCGCCTGTCATCATGCCTGGCTCAGCCGCGAAGGCCATGACCGGCAAGGAACACGCAGCCGCCAACAGCAGGGCTTTAAAGGAATACGAGTATTGCTTCATGGAAACCTTCCTCTTGTGGTTGTCAGGATCCGGACTTTCAGCTTAGCCCAGGATCCAGCCAATCGCCGGCCGACTAAAATACTGTCACACGACTGCAATAATTCCGTTATCTAATGCGGCGCAAGACAGTTAAATGACAAGAGGATTAAGGGCATGGTTGGCAGGAGCATTCTGATCGTCGACGACGAAGCGCCTATTCGCGAAATGATCGCCGTTGCATTGGAAATGGCCGGCTATGACTGCCTGGAGGCGGAAAACTCCCAGCAGGCCCACGCCATTATCGTCGACCGCAAACCGGACCTGATCCTGCTCGACTGGATGCTGCCCGGCACGTCCGGTATCGAGCTGGCCCGTCGTCTCAAGCGTGATGAGCTGACCGGGGACATCCCGATCATCATGCTCACCGCCAAGGGCGAAGAGGACAACAAGATCCAGGGCCTGGAAGTCGGCGCTGACGACTACATCACCAAACCGTTTTCCCCCCGTGAGCTGGTTGCGCGCCTGAAGGCCGTGCTGCGTCGTGCCGGTCCTACCGATGGCGAAGCACCGATCGAAGTCGGCGGCCTGCTGCTGGACCCGATCAGCCACCGCGTGACCATCGACGGCCGTCCTGCCGAGATGGGCCCGACCGAATACCGCCTGCTGCAATTCTTCATGACCCACCAGGAGCGCGCCTACACTCGCGGCCAGTTGCTGGATCAGGTCTGGGGCGGCAACGTCTATGTCGAAGAGCGTACCGTCGACGTGCACATTCGACGCCTGCGCAAAGCGCTCGGCGATGCTTATGAAAATCTGGTACAAACCGTGCGCGGCACCGGTTACCGCTTTTCTACCAAAGCCTGACCCGGACCTTTACCGCCCGACAAGCTGACAAGGACGCGCGTCAAGTGAACCAAAACTGGCATGGCACCCTGATTCGCCACATGCTGCTGCTGGTCACCGCCTGCCTGGTGATCGGCCTGATCACCGGCTATTACGGCTGGAGCCTTGCTGCTGGCCTGGGTCTTTACCTGGCCTGGACCCTCAAGCAGTTGCTGCGATTGCACGAGTGGCTGCGCCTGCACAAACCCGATGAAGCACCACCCGACGGCTACGGCCTGTGGGGCGAGGTGTTCGACAGCATCTACCACTTGCAACGCCGCGACCAACGGGTACGCGGACGCCTGCAAGCGGTGATCGACCGGGTTCAGGAATCCACCGCCGCGCTGAAAGACGCAGTGATCATGCTCGACACCGACGGCAACCTGGAATGGTGGAACCGCGCCGCCGAAACCCTGTTGGGCCTCAAGACACCACAGGACAGCGGCCAACCGGTGACCAACCTGGTGCGTCATCCGCGTTTCAAGGAATATTTCGAGCAAGAGAGCTACTCCGAACCGCTGGAAATCCCTTCGCCGACCAACGACCGTGTACGCATCCAGCTGTACATCACCCGTTATGGCAACAACGAGCACCTGATGCTGGTGCGCGATGTGACGCGCATCCATCAGCTGGAACAGATGCGCAAAGACTTCATCGCCAACGTTTCCCATGAACTGCGCACACCGTTGACGGTGATCTGCGGCTATCTGGAAACCTTGCTCGATAACGTCGACGAGGTAAATCCGCGCTGGGGCCGTGCCTTGCAGCAGATGCAGCAACAAGGCGGACGCATGCAGACCTTGCTCAACGACCTGTTGCTGCTGGCCAAGCTGGAAGCCACCGATTACCCGTCGGACAACCAGCCAGTGCCGATCGACGGCCTGTTGCAATCGATCAAGAGCGATGCGCAGCAGCTGTCCGGGCAGAAAAACCAGAAAATCACCCTGGAAGCCGACCCGACGATTCTGCTCAAGGGCAGCGAGGCGGAGTTGCGTAGCGCGTTTTCCAACCTGGTGTTCAACGCGGTGAAATACACCCCGGCCGAAGGCAACATCCGCATTCGCTGGTGGGGTGATGACCAGGGGGCGCACCTGAGCGTGCAGGACTCCGGGATCGGCATCGATGCCAAACACCTGCCGCGCCTGACCGAACGCTTCTATCGCGTCGACTCCAGCCGCAATTCCAACACCGGTGGCACTGGGCTTGGACTGGCGATCGTCAAACACGTTTTGTTACGACATCGGGCCCGAATGGAAATCAGCAGCGTACCAGGCCACGGCAGTGCCTTTACCTGTCACTTTGCCCCGGCCCAGGTCACCAAATCACGGGTTATCAGCACCGCCGACTGATACCCACTAGGCAATCACTCAGTCAGCCGCTACATTGGCTGACTTGTGCCTGCCTTTTCAGGCGCGATTTTTTCTTCCCTTTCGAATACACGGAACCCGCAAAACTCCATCATGGACCCTTCCCCTGGTTTGACCCTCGCTACAATTTTCGCCGACTTCGGCATGATTCTTTTTGCTCTGATCCTGGTATTGCTCAACGGATTCTTCGTTGCGGCAGAATTTGCCATGGTCAAGCTGCGCTCGACCCGGGTCGAAGCCATCGCTGAACAGCACGGCTGGCGCGGGCACATCCTGCGCACCGTGCACAGTCAGCTCGATGCTTACCTGTCGGCGTGCCAATTGGGTATCACCCTCGCCTCTCTCGGTCTGGGCTGGGTCGGTGAACCGGCGTTCGCCCACCTGCTGGGGCCTGTACTGAGTGCCGTGGGCGTAGATTCCGCTGAAGTGGTCAAGGCGGTTTCCTTCTTCACGGCGTTCTTCATCATTTCGTACCTGCACATCGTGGTCGGCGAGCTGGCCCCGAAATCCTGGGCCATCCGCAAACCCGAGTTGCTGTCGCTATGGACGGCGGTGCCGCTGTACCTGTTCTACTGGGCCATGTACCCGGCCATCTACCTGCTCAACGCCAGCGCCAACCAGATCCTGCGCATCGCCGGGCAAGGTGAACCCGGCCCGCACCACGAGCACCATTACAGCCGTGAAGAACTGAAACTGATCCTGCACTCCAGCCGTGGCCAGGACCCGAGCGACCAAGGCATGCGCGTACTGGCCTCGGCGGTGGAAATGGGCGAACTGGAAGTGGTCGACTGGGCCAACTCCCGGGAGGACCTGGTCACGCTTGAGTTCAACGCACCGCTCAAGGAAATCCTGGCATTGTTCCGCCGCCACAAGTTCAGCCGCTATCCGGTGTACGACAGCGAACGCCAGGAGTTCGTCGGCCTGCTGCACATCAAGGATCTGCTGCTGGAACTGGCGGCACTGGACCACATTCCCGAGTCGTTCAACCTGGCCGAGCTGACCCGTCCGCTGGAACGCGTGTCGCGGCACATGCCGCTGTCGCAGTTGCTGGAGCAGTTCCGCAAGGGCGGCTCGCACTTCGCCGTGGTTGAAGAGGCCGATGGCAACATCATCGGCTACCTGACCATGGAAGACGTGCTGGAAGTGCTGGTGGGCGACATCCAGGACGAACACCGCAAGGCCGAGCGCGGGATCCTCGCGTATCAGCCGGGCAAGCTGCTGGTGCGGGGCGATACGCCGCTGTTCAAGGTTGAAAGGCTGCTGGGTATCGACCTCGACCACGTCGAAGCCGAAACCCTTGCCGGGCTGGTCTATGAAAGCCTGAAGCGAGTTCCGGAAGAGGAGGAAGTGCTGGAAGTCGAAGGCCTGAGGATCATCATCAAGAAGATGAAAGGGCCGAAGATCGTTCTGGCCAAGGTGTTGATGCTCGATTGATGGACTGATCCAGATTCGAGCCAATCCCTTCGCGAGCAGGCTCGCTCCCACAGGTACTGCGCACGTCCTTGTGGGAGCGAGCCTGCTCGCGAAGGCGTCAAAACAGGCAACACATCACTGCTTGCCCAACGCAAAGTTGGGCAGCGCGCTTACCGGCTGGTTGAACTGGTACGGAATCGACACCAGCCCCAGCCCGGTATTGCGCTGGACCACGAAGTGCAAATGCGGCCCGGTGCTGTTGCCGGTGTTGCCGGACAATGCCAATGCACTGCCTACCTTTACCCGCTGACCTTCCCGAACGCAGACCGAACCTTTCTTCAGGTGCAGGTAAACACCCATGGTCCCGTCATCGTGCAGCACCCGCACGAAATTGCCGGAGGCATCGGTGCCGCGACCGCTCTGGCGATTTTCGGTTTTCACCACCACGCCATCTCGAGCTGCAATGATCGGCGTGCCTTCGGGCATCGCAATGTCTATGGCGTATCGACTCTTGGGTCCGAAGTGGCTGTAGGGCCCGTTGGCCCCCTGACTGATCCGGAACGGCCCGCCACGCCAGGGCAACGGGTACCGATAGCCCACCGTGGGTCCTGAAGGGTCGCCCAGGGAGTACTTGAACTGTGGAACGTAGGCGAGTGGCCGTCCAGCGTTGGTTGCCTTGAGTTGTGCCAGGCGAACGCTGGAGCGTAGCGGGATCACTCGCCGAATCGTTCGCACCGGTGCCCCGCTGGCATTCTTCACCCCGGTGAAACTCAATTCGACCTCTACCGGCGCATACAGGTCATTGCGCACGTACACGCTGTCCACGCCGTTCTTCTTCATGATGACGAGGCGCACCTGACGCTCGAGGTGCTCGACCATGCCATCGCGAAAAACGAACACATGTGCGCCTTTGCTGGGGCGGTCGCTGTAGGAAACCACGCCATAGGCGTCTTTGGACTTGTAGATGGTCATGGCCACGGCCGAGGTGGCGACCATGAACAGGCCACATAAAAACAGCAGGCGCGTGAACATGGGCAAGAATTCTGTTGAGGGAGATTTGGGCTTGAGCCTAGCAGCTGCAATGGACCCGAGTAGTCGACAGATGTTTCAGAATGGGTGTTCAGTAGATGTACGGTAACAGTCACGGCCCCTTCGCGAGCAAGCCCGCTGCCACAGGTCTGGCTAGAACCTGTGGGAGCGAGCCTGCTCGCGAAGACGGACTGACAGGCGACGCTGTATCAAGCGCCAGGAATGAAGTGCTTCTGCGCCGTACCGCGCGCAATCAGGCGGGAGATGTAATCGAGTTTCTGCGCATCCTGATCGACAAAGCGGAAGGTCAGTTGGAGCCAGTCGCTATCTGGCTTCGGTTCGTGGGCCACGACGGCATGCAGATAGCCATTGAGACGGGCGATTTCGGCACTGTCGCCCTGCTCCAGGTCCAGCACGGCGCTGTCGAGGATCTGCGGCAGGCTCTCGGTGCGCTTGACCACCAACAGGGCTTCCTTGAGGCTCAAGGCCTTGATCACGCATTGCGCAATGCCGTTCGGCAATCGCAGTTGACCCTGGCCACGGCCACTGGTGGGTGCCGAGGAGGCCACAGGCGCCTTGACCGGCGGACTGTTGAGCAAGCCTTTGGACGGTGCAGGTGCCGGCGCCGCTGTTGGCGTGGCGACCGGGGTTTTGCCAGCGGTCAAGGCGGCGAGGGAGTCGTTAGCGAAGGCAGGGCTGGTTTTGGTCGCGGCTACGTTGACCAAGGCGTCGAGCTTGCCGACCTTGTGCAACGCCTGCTTGACCTTGGTGATCAATTGCTCGTTGGTGAACGGCTTGCTGACGTAACCGGATACCCCGGCCTGGATCGCCTGGACGACGTTCTCCTTGTCGCCTCGGCTGGTCACCATCACGAAGGGCATGGCTTTGAGGTTGTCTTGCTCGCGGCACCAGGTCAGCAGTTCCAGACCGGACATTTCCGGCATTTCCCAGTCGCACAGGACTAGGTCGAATGCTTCCTTGGCCAACATGGCCTGGGCCTTCCTGCCGTTGATCGCGTCTTCGATCCGCATGCCCGGAAAGTAATTGCGCAGGCACTTTTTCACCAGATCACGAATGAACGACGCGTCGTCCACGACCAACACACTGACCTTACTCATCCACCACCCCTTTAAAAATCCTGGCCAGCATACCGCCTTGCTGATGGCACTTTGCCAAAAACCTTCAGTCACGCCGGACTTTTCGTTCGCGGGTGCTGCTTTTCGAATGCGTGTGCCACAAACAAAAACGCCCGGCCAACAGGCCGGGCGCTTTACTTGGGCAACCTTACTTATCGTCAGTTTTGCCCGGAACATTAGCGGTTTCGCCACTGGTTCCTTCAACTTCTTCCTTCATGCGCTTGAGGCCCAGGTGCCGCACGTCGGTGCCGCGTACCAGGTAGATCACCAGCTCAGAGATATTGCGCGCGTGGTCGCCGATACGTTCCAGCGAACGCAGCACCCAGATAATGCTCAGAACCCGCGAGATAGAGCGCGGATCTTCCATCATGTAGGTCGCCAGCTCACGCAGGGCGGTCTTGTATTCGCGGTCGATGATCTTGTCGTACTGCGCCACCGACAAGGCCAGCTCGGCGTCGAAGCGGGCAAAGGCATCCAGTGCGTCGCGGACCATGTTGCGCACCTGGTCACCGATGTGGCGCACTTCGACATAACCGCGAGGCGCTTCGCCTTCTTCGCACAACTGGATGGCGCGACGGGCGATCTTGGTCGCTTCGTCACCGATGCGCTCCAGGTCGATCACCGATTTGGAAATGCTGATGATCAGGCGCAAGTCGGACGCCGCTGGCTGACGCCGGGCCAGAATGCGCAGGCATTCCTCGTCGATGTTGCGTTCCATCTGATTGATCTGGTCATCGATCTCGCGCACCTGCTGGGCCAGGCCGGAGTCGGCCTCGATCAGCGCGGTCACCGCGTCGTTGACCTGCTTCTCGACCAGCCCGCCCATGGCCAGGAGGTGACTGCGCACTTCCTCAAGCTCGGCGTTGAACTGCTGGGAGATGTGGTGTGTAAGGCCTTCCTTAGAAATCATGTTGTCTGCTCCGCAAAAGCTGTGAGCTGCAAGCTACAAGCTGCAAGCTGATGTGTGTCGTACCCGGACTGTTCTTGTTTGCCGCTTGAAGCTTGGCGCATGCGGCTGTACGGCTAGCCGTAGCGACCGGTGATGTAGTCTTCGGTCTGCTTCTTCGCCGGGTTGGTGAACAGGGTATCGGTGTCGCCGAATTCCACCAGTTTGCCCATGTACATGAACGCGGTGTAGTCGGAAACCCGCGCCGCCTGTTGCATGTTGTGGGTCACGATCACGATGGTGAACTTGGATTTCAGTTCGTAGATCAGCTCTTCGACTTTCAGCGTGGAGATCGGGTCGAGTGCCGAGCACGGTTCGTCGAGCAGCAGCACTTCCGGTTCAACGGCGATAGTGCGGGCGATCACCAGACGTTGCTGCTGACCACCGGACAGGCCCAGTGCCGACTCGTGCAGACGGTCCTTGACCTCATCCCACAGCGCCGCGCCTTTCAATGCCCACTCGACAGCTTCATCGAGGACGCGCTTCTTGTTGATGCCCTGGATGCGCAGGCCATAAACCACGTTCTCGTAGATGGTTTTCGGAAACGGGTTCGGCTTCTGGAACACCATGCCGACACGACGACGCAGCTCGGCCACGTCTTCGCCCTTACGGTAGATGTTGCTGCCGTACAGGTTGATCGCGCCCTCGACACGGCAGCCGTCAACCAGGTCGTTCATGCGGTTGAAGGTACGCAGCAGCGTCGACTTGCCACAGCCGGACGGGCCGATGAAGGCGGTCACGCGCTGTTTCGGGATGTTCATGCTGACGTCGTACAGCGCTTGTTTTTCGCCGTAGAACAGGCTCAGGCCCGGCACTTCGATGGCCACGGTTTCCTGCTCGAGGTTCAGGCTCTGTTTGTCGCGACCCAGGGCCGACATGTTGATGCCGTGGGTATGTGCTTCGTGCTGCATGGGAGGCTCCCTGTGCTAACAAATTCGGTTCGGTTGCCGCTGGCCAAGGCCTGCGGTTACACAATTCTTTCTGTAGGAGCGAGCTTGCTCGCGATGGTCGTTCAGGCACAGAAAATGTGTCGGATGTACCGTCTTCGCGAGCAAGCTCGCTCCTACAAGGGGATTAACTATCCAGCGCCTTGTACTTCTCGCGCAGGTGGTTACGGATATAAACGGCCGACAGGTTCAACGTGGCAATCACCAGCACCAGCAGCAGCGCCGTGGCGTACACCAGCGGCCGCGCGGCTTCGACGTTCGGGCTCTGGAAGCCGACGTCATAGATGTGGAAGCCCAGGTGCATGATCTTCTGGTCCAGGTGCAGGTACGGGTAGTTGCCGTCCACCGGCAGCGACGGCGCCAGTTTCACCACACCCACCAGCATCAGCGGCGCCACTTCACCCGCGGCGCGAGCCACGGCGAGGATCATGCCGGTCATCATCGCCGGGCTGGCCATCGGCAGCACGATCTTCCACAAGGTTTCGGCCTTGGTCGCGCCGAGGGCCAACGAGCCTTCACGCACGGTGCGAGGAATCCGCGCCAGACCTTCTTCGGTGGCCACGATCACTACCGGCACCGCCAGCAGCGCCAGGGTCAGCGAGGCCCAGAGCAGGCCCGGTGTGCCGAAGGTCGGCGCCGGCAAGGCTTCCGGGAAGAACAGACGGTCGAGCGAGCCGCCCAGCACGTAGACGAAGAAGCCCAGGCCGAACACGCCGTAAACGATGGCCGGAACACCTGCCAGGTTGTTCACCGCGATGCGGATCACCCGGGTCAGCGCGTTCTGCTTGGCGTATTCACGCAGGTATACCGCCGCCAGCACGCCGAACGGGGTCACGATCATCGCCATGATCAGGGTCATCATCACGGTGCCGAAGATGGCCGGGAAGATCCCGCCTTCAGTGTTCGCTTCGCGCGGGTCGTCGCTCAGGAACTCCCAGACCTTGCTGAAGTAGAAGCCGACCTTGGTGGTCGTGCTCATGGCGTTCGGCTGGTAGGCGTGAACCACTTTGCCGATGCCGATTTCGATTTCCTTACCGTTTGCATCGCGGGCGGTCAGGCTGTCGCGGTTGAACTGCGCATGCAGATCAGCCAGACGCGCTTCGACGTCCTGATAGCGAGCGTTGAGCTCGGCGCGCTCCGATTCCATGTCCGCTTGCGCGGTGGCGTCGAGCTTGCCTTCCAGCTCCAGCTTGCGACCGTGCAGGCGGATGCGCTCGAGACCGGCGTTGATCGCGCCGATGTCGGTTTTTTCCAGGCTCTTGAGCTGTGCAGCCAGCTTGTTCACGCGGTCGACACGGGCCTGCAGCTCAGGCCATGCAGCTTCGCCTTCAGCGATGACCTTGCCATCCTGTTTGACGTTGACCAGGTAACCGTAGAAGTTGCCCCACTCGCGACGTTCGATCGCCATCAGCTCTGGTGGTGTCGTCTGGTTGGTCAGCCACTCGCCGACGGTCCAGGTGAAGTCGTTGCCGTTCAGGTCACGGTTACCGACCTTGATCAGCTCGCGGGTCATGAACTCCGGGCCCTGCTCAGGCACTGGCAAGCCGGCGCTCTTCAAGCGGGCACGGGGTACTTCTTCCTTCTGTACCACTTCACCGATGACCAGGTGCTGGCCCTGGCCCGGTACGTCGTAGCTGGCGTGGATCAGATCCGCCGGCCAGAAGTGACCCAGGCCGCGCACGGCAATCACCGCCAGCAGGCCAATGGTCATGATGACCGCGATGGACACCGCGCCGCCGCTGATCCAGACGCCCGGGGCGCCGCTCTTGAACCATCCTTTCAGGGAGTTCTGTTTCACAGACTTCTACCTTTGCTTAAAGCGACGAGTATTTCTTGCGCAGACGCTGACGGATCAGTTCTGCGAGGGTGTTCATGACGAAGGTGAACAACAGCAGCACCAGTGCCGAGAGGAACAGCACGCGGTAGTGGCTGCCGCCGACTTCCGATTCGGGCATTTCCACCGCGACGTTGGCGGCCAGGGTGCGCAGGCCTTCGAACAGGTTCATTTCCATGACCGGGGTGTTACCGGTGGCCATCAACACGATCATGGTTTCACCGACCGCACGGCCCATGCCGATCATCAGCGCCGAGAAGATGCCCGGGCTGGCGGTGAGGATCACCACGCGGGTCATGGTCTGCCACGGCGTGGCACCGAGGGCCAGGGAGCCCAGGGTCAGGCCGCGAGGCACACTGAACACGGCGTCTTCGGCGATGGAGTAGATGTTCGGAATAACTGCGAAGCCCATGGCCAGACCGACCACCAGGGCGTTGCGCTGGTCGTAGGTGATGCCCAGGTCGTGGGAAATCCACATGCGCATGTCGCCACCGAAGAACCAGTTCTCCATGAACGGGCTCATGTACAGCGAGAGCCAGCCCACAAACAGGATCACCGGAATCAGCAGCGCGCTTTCCCAGCCATCCGGGACTTTCAGGCGGATCGACTCAGGCAGGCGGCTGAAGGTGAAACCGGCCACCAGGATGCCGATCGGCAGCAGCATCAGCAGACTGAAGATGCCCGGCAAATGCCCTTCCACATACGGCGCGAGGAACAGACCGGCGAAGAAGCCGAGGATCACCGTCGGCATCGCTTCCATCAATTCGATCACCGGCTTGACCTTGCGGCGCATGCCAGGGGCCATGAAGTACGCGGTGTAGATCGCAGCGGCAACGGCCAGTGGAGCGGCCAGCAGCATGGCGTAGAACGCGGCTTTCAGAGTACCGAAGGTCAGCGGCGACAGGCTCAGCTTGGGTTCGAAGTCGGTGTTGGCGGCGGTCGATTGCCAGACATATTTAGGTTCGTCGTAGTTTTCGTACCAGACCTTGCTCCACAGCGCGCTCCACGACACTTCCGGGTGCGGGTTGTCGAGCAGCAGCGGCTGCAACTTGCCGCCGGCTTCGACGATCACGCGGTTGGCCCGTGGCGACAGACCGAAAATGCCCTGGCCTTCTGCAACCGGCTCCACCAGCAAGGTGCGGTGGGCAGTGCTGTGGAATACGCCAAGCTTGCCGGAAGCGTCGAGGGCAACGAAGCCCTTGCGGCGCTCTTCGGCAGTGATTTCAACAATAGGTGTGGTGCCCATCTGGAAGGTGCGGATCTGCTTCAGGCGCTGTTCGCCATCCGGATCGCGAGCCATGAACCACTGAGCCAGACCGCCCTTGGAGTCACCGACGATCAGCGAGATACCGCCCACAAGCTGGGTGCTGGCGGTGACTTGCGCTTCACCGTCTTCAAGCAGCTTGTAGCGACCATTGAGACTCTTGTCGCGCAGACTGAACACGTCGGCCTGGGCACGCCCGTTTATCACGTACAGCCACTGCTGACGCGGGTCGACGAAGATGTTCTTCACCGGCTCGTTCATCTGCGGCAGGTCGATGCGTTTCTGCTCGTTGGTGACTTCACCCGTCATCATGTTCTCTTCGCTGGTCAGCGACAGAACATTGAGTTGCGAACCGGTGGCGCCAACCAGCATCAGGGTCGAATCGTTGGCGTTGAGGCTGACGTGCTCCAGCGCACCGCCGGCTTCGTTGACCGCGATTGGCGTTTCGCCGTACGGGTATTCGACCGCAGGCGAGATGGTCTTCTTGCCTTCCGGGTAGCTGACCTTATAGGTGTGACGGAACACCAGGGCCTGACCGTTGGACAGACCCACGGCAACCAGCGGATGACCTGGCTGGTCTTCGCCGATGGAGGTCACGGTGGTGCCGGCAGGAATCGGCAGATCGACGCGCTTGAGTTCGGCGCCACTGTCGATGTCGAAGAACAATGCCTGGCCCTTGTCGGAAACCCGCATGGCAACCTGGTTCTGCTCTTCCAGAGAGATCATCAGCGGTTTGCCGGCGTCTTGCATCCAGGCTGGTGTGATGGCGTCCTTGGCAGTCAGGCTGGCACCCTGGAACAGGGGCGCGACGACGTAGGCAAGGAAGAAGAAGATCAATGTGATCGCGCCCAGTACAGCGAGGCCGCCAACGAGGACGTACCAGCGGGTCAGGCGATCTTTGAGCGCGCGAATGCGGCGCTTGCGTTGCAGCTCAGGCGTATTGAAGTCAATTCGCTTGGGGGGATTAGTAGTCATGTTGGAATTGGCCAGATCATTCATGCGCACACCCTAGCGATCCTGTATGACAGAAAGATGACAATGCAGTGACGCAACAAATCCGCCGCTAGCGGTAACCAGCAGTGGATAGAGAATTTGAGGTGTATGGGGGCGGCTCCTGCCGCCCCCATGTGAGTCCGAGGGGTTCACCTCGGACTCAATTTGTTACTTTTTTGCGACTTCAGCGCCGCCTTCCGCCAGACCCAGGTCAGCCAGAGCTTTGGCAGCTACTTTGGCCGGCAGTGGGATGTAACCGTCTTTCACTACAACTTCCTGGCCCTGTTTCGACAGAACCAGTTTCACGAACTCGGCTTCCAGCGGAGCCAGAGGCTTGTTCGGGGCTTTGTTGACGTAGACGTACAGGAAGCGGGACAGCGGGTACTTGCCGTTCAGGGCGTTTTCTTCGGTGTCTTCGATGAACTCGGTGCTGCCTTTCTTGGACAGGGCAACAGTTTTCACGCTAGCGGTCTTGTAGCCGATGCCCGAGTAACCGATACCGTTCAGCGAGGAGCTGATCGACTGTACGACCGAAGCCGAACCTGGTTGCTCGTTCACGTTAGGCTTGTAGTCGCCTTTGCACAGGGCTTCTTCCTTGAAGTAGCCGTAGGTGCCGGATACCGAGTTACGACCGAACAGTTGAACCGGCTTGTTGGCCAGGTCGCCGGTCACGCCCAGGTCGCCCCAGGTTTTGACTTCGGTTTTAGCGCCGCACAGACGAGTGGACGAGAAGATCGCGTCAACCTGTTCCATGGTCAGGTGCTGGATCGGGTTGTCCTTGTGTACGAAAACAGCCAGGGCGTCCACGGCAACCGGGATAGCGGTTGGCTTGTAGCCGTACTTCTGCTCGAAGGCAGCCAGTTCGGTGTCCTTCATCTTGCGGCTCATCGGGCCCAGGTTAGAGGTGCCTTCAGTCAGCGCAGGTGGCGCAGTGGCGGAGCCAGCGGCCTGAATCTGGATGTTTACGTTCGGGTATTCTTTCTTGTAGTTCTCAGCCCAGAGGGTCATGAGGTTGGCCAGGGTATCGGAGCCGACGCTGGACAGGTTGCCCGACACACCAGTGGTCTTGGTGTAGCTCGGGATAGCAGGGTCAACAGCGGCAACCGCGTTGGCAGTCGCAACGCCAGCAGCGACAAAAGTCATTGCCGCCATCAAACGCTTCAGTTTCATGCCTTACTCCTAGCAGATAGGGTGTGTTAAGTCGGGGCCAAGTATCAGCAGGCCGTGTGAACACTCTATGGCTGAAATATGACAATTGGATGAAAGGCCAGCACTCCACCAGGAAGGCTGGCCTTTCAGTTGTAACTGTAGATGTGAGAAGTGCTGTGATCGCTCGCTATCAGCGGCCCTTCTTCCAGAGATATGCACCTACCAGAATCCCGACCCCGCACAACACCGCCACATAATAAGCAGGCCCCATTGCACTCTCCTTGAGCAACAGGCTGACGATCATCGGCGTCAGGCCGCCGAAAATCGCGTAGGCGACGTTGTAGGAGAACGACAGACCACTGAAACGCACCACTGGCGGGAACGCCTTGACCATCACATACGGCACCGCGCCGATGGTGCCGACCAGCAGACCGGTCACGGCATACATCGGGAACAGCCAGTCGGGATGATCGGCGAGGCTGTGATAGAAGGTCCAGGAGCTGGCCAGCAATGCGGTACAGCCGAACACAAAGATCCGTCCCGCACCGAAGCGATCCGCCAGTGCGCCGGCGATGATGCAGCCAAAGCTCAGGAACACGATCGCCACGCTATTGGCCTGCAGGGCGGTGGTAGCCGAGAAATGGTAGACCGTTTGCAACACGGTCGGGGTCATCAGGATCAGCACCACGATGGCGGCAGACAGCAGCCAGGTCAGCAGCATCGAAATGGCGATGGCACCACGATGATCACGCAGCACCGCCCGCAACGGCACCTCTTCGGCCAGGGCTTTGCGCAATTGCAGCTCGGCGAACACCGGGGTTTCGTGCAGCCAGCGACGCAGGTACACCGAGAACAGGCCGAAGACGCCGCCAAGCAGGAACGGAATCCGCCAGGCGTAATCCGACACTTCCACCGGGGTATAGAGGTTGTTGATCGCCGTGGCGACCAGCGAGCCGAGCAAAATGCCCGCCGTCAGACCGCTGGTCAGGGTGCCACAGGCGTAGCCGACATACCGCTGCGGGACGTGTTCGGAAACGAAGACCCACGCCCCCGGCACTTCGCCGCCAATGGCGGCGCCCTGAATCACCCGCATCAACAGCAACAGGATCGGTGCCCACATGCCTATCTGCGCATAGGTCGGCAGCAGGCCCATGATCAGCGTCGGCACGGCCATCATGAAAATGCTCAGGGTGAACATCTTCTTACGGCCCAGCAGGTCGCCGAAGTGCGCCATCACGATGCCGCCAAGCGGCCGTGCAAGGTAGCCGGCGGCGAAGATACCGAAGGTCTGCATCAGGCGTAGCCACTCGGGCATGTCCGCCGGGAAGAACAGCTTGCCCACCACCGTGGCGAAGAACACGAAGATGATGAAGTCGTAGAACTCCAGCGCACCGCCCAGGGCAGACAGCGATAGAGTCTTGTAGTCGCTGCGGGTCAGCGGACGTGCGGGTTGGTCTGGCTGCGCGATGCTCGAGGGCGCTGTGGTCATGGCAAGGGCTTCTCTTATAGTCGGATCTGCAACCTCGACAACGCTGGCGGAGGTTTGGGCAGGTCCGGCACGATAGCAAATTGTTCGAAAAAGCACATAGAGGTGCGTTTTTGACGGTCAAAATGAGAACCGGACGGTCGTCGTGGAGTCTACCGACCGATATACTCGCAGCCATACTCCGGTTTTTGAGGGGTTGCTGTGCGAAAACGCCTGTCAGGTTCATAGGCGATTTCGCAGAGTTTCCCTTTAGGCGCCTTATGGAAAACGTGACGAACGTAGTATGTTCGGTGCTGAATCGTTTTTCCCGAAGACGGCTACCACCAGCAATACCAACGAAGAGTCACGGGTCAGAGGCACCCCCGGCATGATAGAGCTCGAACAAGAAGATCCGATCCCGCAAGGCGACCTGGCCCTGCAAATCACCGCGCTCCCTCGCGAAACCAACGGCTTTGGCGATATTTTCGGCGGCTGGCTGGTGGCGCAGATGGATTTGGCAGGCACCGCGATGGCCAGCAAGGTCGCCGGTGGGCGCGTTGCCACCGTTGCGATCGACCGCATGGCGTTTCTGGTTCCGGTGGCGGTGGGCGCGCAGCTTTCCTTCTATACCCAGGCCCTGGAAATCGGCCGCAGCTCGATCAAGATGATGGTCGAGGTCTGGAGCGACGACCCACTGTCCAGTGAGTGGCGTAAAGTAACCGAAGCGGTGTTTGTGTTCGTTGCCATCGACGGCAGCGGTCGCACCCGTTCGGTTCCGCCCAGGGCTCGATAAGCGCTTTTAAACCTGGTCGCCGTTTTGCGGTCGATAGTCGTCCACGTTACTGATCGAGAGCTGTCCCATGAGCACGCCCAATGTTGAAGCCGTAAAGCTGGATGAACTGAACTGCTGGCGCATCCGCCACGGTCAAGCCGAATTACTGGTAGCCCAGCAAGGCGCGCACATCCTCAGCTATCAACTGGCTGGCCAGCCGCCGCTGATCTGGCTCAACGACGAGGCCGTGTTCAAGACCGGCAAGAGCATCCGTGCCGGCGTGCCGGTGTGCTGGCCGTGGTTTGGCGTCTTTGACCGCAATCCGCAAAACGTTCAGGCGATGCGTGTCAGCAAGGAAGCACCGACGGCTCACGGCTTCGTGCGGGCGATGGATTGGGAACTGGGCGGCATCGAAGCCGAAGGCGAAAGCCTGAAGGTCGAGTTCCTCCTGCCCTACCCCGAAGGCGGCTTTCCCGGCTGGCCTCACCAGGTGGACTTGACGCTGAGCATTCGCCTCGACGAGCAATTGCACATCCATCTGACCAGCCGCAACCAAGGGGCTGAAACCGTCAGCATCAGCCAGGCGCTGCATAGTTACTTTGCCGTCAGCGATGTGCGCAATGTGCATGTCGAAGGTGTGGACGGCCTCAACTACATCGAGACCCTGGACAACTGGAAAACCGTTACCCAGACCGGCGACCTGCGATTTGCCGGCGAGACCGACCGCATCTACCTCGACGTCCCGCCGCAGTTGAGCATCGTCGATCCGACCTGGGAGCGACGCATCGTACTGACCAGCAGTGGATCGCGTACGGCGGTGATCTGGAACCCGTGGGTCGACCGCGCCGCTGCGTTCAGCGACATGGCCGACGACGGCTGGCAGCGCATGCTGTGCATCGAGACGGCGAACGTGATGGGTGATGTGGTGAACCTGAAACCAGGGGCGAGCCACACCTTGGGTGTGAGCATCGCCAGCGCCCCGCTCTAAGCAACACCTAAAACCAATGTGGGAGCGAGCCTGCTCGCGAAGGCGGCATAACAGTCAACATTGATGTTGGATGTTGTGACCTCTTCGCGAGCAGGCTCGCTCCCACAGTTTTGATTTTCTACAGATCCGACTCTTTCACCACTCTGACCTTCTCCGCATCCAGCGCATACGCTGCATCGGCCAGGTCATTGCTGACCTTCTCGACCCTCAGCGTGCCGGTCACCCACAACGGCGTGTAGATGTCATTCAGCTTCAGACCCTTTGGATAACGCACCAGCACCAGTTGGTTGGGCGGCGGCGGTGGCACATGGATGCAGGCGCCCGGGTATGGCACCAGGAAGAACAACGTGCTGCGCCCCTTGGCATCAGACTCCAGTGGCACTGGATAACCGCCAATGCGGATGTTCTTGTCGTTCATCGACGCAACGGTCTTGGTCGAGTACATCACCGCCGGCAAGCCTTTGGCCTGTTTCATTCCACCCTTGTCGGTGAAAGTGCCATTGGCTTCTGGGGAGTTGTGGTCGATTTCAGGCATGGCCTCGAGGGCCTTCTGGTCCGATTTTGGCATCAATTCGAGCCAGTCGGTTTCCGGCAATTCGCCGGCATGGGCAAGGCCCGAACCCAATAAAACAAGAGTCAGCAAAAGACGGCGCATGAAGGTGCTCGGTAAAGGAAGGAACAGGAAACGCCGAGCATTCTAGCCCTCTCCGCACGCCACGCAGAGAGGGTTTTGTCGCTTCAGTCAGCTCTTTTTGACGAGGCCGTAGATCACCAGTAGCACCACCGCACCTACCAACGCGCCGATGAAGCCTGCGCCTTGACCAGCCTGGTAGATGCCCAAAGCCTGGCCGCCGTATGTGGCCGCCAGCGAACCGCCAATACCGAGCAGGATCGTCATGATCCAGCCCATGCTGTCATCGCCCGGTTTCAGAAACCGTGCCAGCAGACCGACGATCAAGCCGATAAAGATGGTTCCGATAATTCCCATGGCATTTCCCTCAATATGGAGTGGTTATGCCAAAGCCTAGTCAGACTTTGGCATCCTGCCATGAGAGAACGGTGCAATCGCAATGGTTCCACCGCTGCCACATGAAACTATTCGGCGATCAGCGCCTCGACCTTGAGGATCTGCGCGGCCAGCGTCTCGCGATCTGCGCAACGCAGGTTGGCGTGACCGACCTTGCGACCGACCTTGAATGCCTTGCCGTAGTGATGCAGATGGCAATCGGCGATAGCCAGGACTCTTTCGGTCTCAGGCACTTTACCGATGAAGTTGACCATCGCACTTTCGCCGACCTTGGCAGTCGAACCCAGCGGCAGACCGGCAACGGCCCGCAGGTGGTTTTCGAACTGGCTGCACTCGGCGCCTTCGGTGGTCCAATGCCCGGAGTTGTGCACGCGCGGGGCAATTTCGTTGGCCTTGAGGCCACCGTCGACTTCAAAGAATTCGAACGCCATCACGCCGACGTAATCCAGCTGCTTGAGCACTCGGCTGGAGTAGTCTTCGGCCAGGGCTTGCAGCGGGTGATCGGTGCTGGCTACGGACAGCTTGAGGATGCCGCTGTCGTGGGTGTTGTGTACCAGCGGGTAGAAGCGGGTTTCACCGTCGCGGGCACGTACGGCTATCAGCGAGACTTCACCGGTGAACGGCACGAAGCCTTCCAGCAGGCAAGCTACGCTGCCCAGCTCGGCGAAGGTGCCGACCACATCTTCTGCAGTGCGCAGGACTTTCTGGCCCTTGCCGTCGTAACCCAGGGTACGGGTTTTGAGCACCGCCGGCAGACCGATGGAAGCCACGGCAGCGTCCAGGTCGGCTTGGGACTGGATGTCGGCGAACGCCGGGGTTGGAATCCCCAGGTCCTTGAACATACTCTTCTCGAACCAGCGATCGCGGGCGATGCGCAGGGCTTCGGCGCTCGGGTAGACCGGGACGAATTGCGAGAGGAACGCGACGGTTTCCGCCGGGACGCTTTCGAACTCGAATGTCACCAGATCGACTTCATCGGCCAGCTGACGCAGGTGATCCTGATCGCCGTAATCGGCTCGCAGGTGTTCGCCCAACGCGGCTGCGCAAGCATCCGGCGCAGGGTCCAGAAAAGCGAAGTTCATGCCCAGCGGAGTGCCCGCCAGCGCCAACATGCGACCCAACTGGCCGCCACCGATTACACCGATCTTCATCGTCAACAACCTCAGGCGATGCGTGGGTCTGAATTTTCCAGGACGCTTTCTGTCTGCTCAGCACGGAAAGTTTTCAACACCGCGTGGAACTGCGGGTGCTTGGCCCCAAGGATACTCGCCGACAGCAGCGCTGCGTTGATCGCGCCAGCCTTGCCGATGGCCAGGGTGGCGACCGGAATGCCTGCGGGCATCTGCACGATGGAGAGCAGCGAGTCGACGCCCGAGAGCATCGACGATTGCACCGGCACGCCCAGCACCGGCAGGTGGGTCTTGGCCGCACACATGCCAGGCAAGTGGGCCGCGCCACCGGCACCGGCAATGATCACCTCGATGCCACGCGCCTCGGCTTCTGCAGCGTACTGGAACAGCAGGTCCGGGGTGCGGTGGGCAGAGACCACTTTCACCTCGTAAGGGATGCCGAGCTTTTCCAGCATATCGGCGGTGTGGCTAAGGGTGGACCAATCGGACTTGGAGCCCATGATCACGCCAACCAGTGCACTCATCGTCGTGCCTCTTCTCTCTGGGCGCCCGCAGGCGCGTCAAAAAACAACAAGCCACGCAAAAAGCGTGGCTTGAATGTACGAATTATGGCCGGTCGTAACCGGCCGAAGGCCGCGCAGTATACCTCAATGAGGCAGATAAACAGCCCCCGCTGCGACCATCTGTCATCTTGGACTAAAAGGAAAGCTTTCTGACTTTAAAGTCAGTCAACGCGCATCCACCTGAAGGATCGCTCGGACTAACGAAAACACGACCCAACGATTTTATACACTTCAAATTTGTCACGATTTTGATTAACTGCGCTATGCAACAGAAGGCAACATAGGCTCACTCGCCACATCAATTAATCGCATATAGTTTACCCACTTGATTTTTCACCTTCAAAACAAATCACTCGTGCCACCCAGTATCTTTAGACCAAAGAAACATAGTTAAAAAGGAGTCAAGGATGACAACCACCAACGAACAACCACAGAAAAAATCCGTCACTATTTTTGCCATTATTCACGATGATGTTCCGCCATCACTACACAGTACGATTCACGCCGATTACTTTCAGTCTTTTATTGCTGAACTGGAAAGCTTCACCGAACGAAAATTTTACGTTGTTTTGGGTAGAGGCACACCCTATAGCAACTTTAACTACAAAGGAGATGATGTATTGAACACTCTTGTAAAATGGGAGGATTTAAGCTTCAACTACTTGGATAAAGCAAAAAAGGAAGGTTTCGACTTGAGCGGGCTGACCCTTGTAATTTTAGTCACAAAAGATGATATGAATGAAAAAACCGGAGGGGCTGCACTTCTTCGTCCACCCTTAACAGGAAAAGTTGCAATCGCACCACTAACCAGCTACATGGCCGTCGGCCATGAGATTGGTCACTTACTGGGTGCCAAGCATGAGGACTCGGAAATCCAGTTCAACGGCTGGGTATGTGAAACATACATGACCCCTCAAAGGAACCCGCTCAGATCAATTTGTTATAGCTTTAGCCCTGCCAACCGAGAAAATATAAAACAATATCTAGCTAGCAAACCTTGATGATCTGACTTCGTTGTCCCTACAAACGTCAAATGAAACGCCTAAGCTTTCGCCTGTCTAACTATTGGCGCCCCCCCTTCAACGCTGACCACGAACAAGGCGAAGTTCTTTACCGCGACGGATGGTGGTGCGAAACCTTCATGTTTCCGCCATTGGCACTCCGGTCCAGTTGCCTGGTATTCAGTGACGAAAACAGAAACCGCCTCAAGGGCTATGTCGACAGTTTGTACTGATACATCCTGCCGACGCCAAACCAAATGCCAAAAAGGAACATTTATGTCTAAACTCCCGATCACACTGACAATTTTAATACATGAAGACCTGGTGGGTTACAATGAAGATAATCTTTATCTCCGGCATTTTGAATGGATAGTAGACACCCTTACAAAAATTTCAGGCAGCACCACGACTGCCAACCTTGTAGCCCCCGCAGATGCGCCACTTTTGAGCAGCTTCAACTATAAATCCAATGATTTAGGCAAGCTATTAGCTGACCTAAGTGACCAACTTAGTCTTCACTTGCAAAGCTCACAAAATGCTAGTTACGACAACAGCATCCACAAATTCCTGCTATTGACACGCGACAATATCAACGACGAAACCTTAGGAGTTGCTTACGCCCCCGGCATGCTGGGAATCGCCTCGACCCGGATGGCTCTCGTTGCTGCCCACGAAATTGGGCATATGTTCAACGCGAGCCATGAGGACAGTGAAGGCAATGTCGACACTTACTTCGGCCCCGCCAAGTCGACGATGGCCCCGTATTCACATGGAACCATAGCGCATCGCTTCAGCGACAAAAACGAGGAAAACATTCGCAATTACCTCAAGCAGTACGACTGACTCTGAATGAAGTTTCGAGGAGCACAGTTGAAACGCGTTGAACCAGGCGACTGCAAAGACTGAAAGCAGAAATGGCGTTCACTCTTTGCAGTCCGTCAAATCGTCGAGCCCGCCGCCCCGCCTTCAAGCTTGCGCCACAACAACCGCACATTTGCCTTGCGCACCAATGCACAGCGGTACAAACGAATCTCCAGCGGCACGTGCCATTGCGGACCGCCGCACACCACCAACTCACCGCGCGCCAACTCGGCACGTACGCTCAGTTGCGGCACCCAGGCAATGCCCAAACCTTCCAATGCCATGCTTTTCAGGCTGTCGGCCATGGCGGTTTCGTAAATGGTGGTGAATCGCAGCGCCCGTTGGCGCAGCAGCATGTTCACCGAACGACCGAGGAATGCACCGGCGCTGTAGGCCAACAGCGGCACGCTGGCTTCGCCCTCCAGATCGAACAACGGCTTGCCATCGGCATCTGCCGCACACACCGGCAGCATTTCGGTGTGCCCCAGGTGCAGTGAAGGGAAGATTTCCGGGTCCATCTGCATCGCCGCGTCCGGATCATAGAACGCCAGCATCAGATCGCAGCCGCCTTCGCGCAACGCATGCACCGCGTCGCCGACGTTGGTCGCCACCAACCGTGTGGCGATGTTCAAGCCTTCATTGCGCAACTGCGCGATCCAGCGCGGAAAGAAACCGAGCGCCAGGGAGTGCGCGGCAGCCACCTGCATGACTTCGCCCTGCCCGCCTTCCAGGTGATGCAGGTGACGCAGCACTTCTCCCAATTGCTCGACCACGGTTCGCGCAGTGACCAGAAACAATTGCCCTGCCGCAGTCAACTCGATCGGCGTGCGGGATCGGTTGACCAGGGTCAGCCCCAGCGCGGCTTCAAGACTGCGGATCCGCCGACTGAACGCTGGCTGCGTCACGAAACGCCGCTCGGCTGCCTGGGAGAAACTGCGGGTGGCCGCCAGGGCACTAAAGTCCTCCAGCCATTTGCTTTCCAGATTCATCACGCCCTCCCGGACACGCACCAATTTAGGTCACACGCTTGCCGTCAACACGGCGTCACACGGGCATTATGCCGAATGTGCATAGGCTAGTGTTTAACAGCATTGGCCCAAAATTTTGCACAAGCCTAGCATTCACAGCGTTCCGGCACAGACCGGGTTCATATTGAGATGATTTCTATCATGTCCTCCGCTGCATCATTCCGCACAGAAAATGACCTGCTTGGCGCTCTCGAAGTACCGGCTCAAGCGTATTACGGTATCCAGACCCTGCGAGCGGTGAATAACTTCCGCCTTTCGGGCGTTCCGATTTCGCACTACCCGAAACTGGTTGTCGGTCTGGCCATGGTTAAACAGGCCGCCGCTGACGCTAACCGCGAACTGGGTCACCTGAGCGAAGCCAAGCACGCTGCTATCAGCGAAGCCTGTGCACGTCTGATCCGCGGCGACTTCCACGAAGAGTTCGTGGTGGACATGATTCAAGGCGGCGCTGGCACTTCGACCAACATGAATGCCAACGAAGTGATCGCCAACATCGCGCTGGAGGCCATGGGTCACCAGAAAGGCGAATACCAGTACCTGCACCCGAACGACGACGTGAACATGGCGCAGTCGACCAACGACGCCTACCCGACGGCGATCCGTCTGGGTCTGTTGCTGGGTCACGACGCCCTGCTCGCCAGCCTCGACAGCCTGATTCAGGCATTCGCGGCCAAGGGTGAAGAGTTCAACCACGTCCTGAAAATGGGTCGTACCCAGCTGCAAGACGCCGTGCCGATGACCCTGGGTCAAGAGTTCCGCGCTTTCGCCACCACAATGGGCGAAGACCTGGCCCGTCTGAAGACGCTGGCTCCGGAACTGCTGACCGAAGTGAACCTGGGCGGCACCGCGATCGGCACCGGCATCAACGCCGACCCGCGCTATCAGGCCCTGGCCGTACAACGTCTGGCCCTGATCAGCGGTCAACCGCTGGTTCCAGCCGCCGACCTGATCGAGGCCACCTCCGACATGGGCGCCTTCGTGCTGTTCTCCGGCATGCTCAAGCGCACCGCGGTCAAGCTGTCGAAGATCTGCAACGACCTGCGCCTGCTGTCCAGCGGCCCACGCACCGGCATCAACGAAATCAATCTGCCAGCGCGTCAGCCAGGCAGCTCGATCATGCCAGGCAAGGTCAACCCGGTGATCCCGGAAGCCGTGAACCAGGTTGCGTTCCAGGTCATCGGTAACGATCTGGCGCTGACCATGGCAGCCGAAGGCGGCCAACTGCAACTGAACGTGATGGAGCCGCTGATCGCTTTCAAGATCCTCGACTCGATCCGCCTGCTGCAACGCGCCATGGACATGCTGCGCGAGCACTGCATCGTCGGCATCACCGCCAACGAAGCACGCTGCCGTGAACTGGTCGAACACTCGATCGGCCTGGTCACCGCCCTGAACCCGTACATCGGCTACAAAAACGCCACCCGCATCGCCCGTATCGCCCTTGAAAGCGGTCGCGGCGTGCTGGAACTGGTGCGCGAAGAAGGTCTGCTCGACGAAGCCATGCTCGCCGACATCCTGCGCCCGGAAAACATGATTGCTCCGCGTCTGGTGCCTCTGAAGGCTTAATCCCCGGCGCGTTACCTGTAGCACCGCTCACCAGGTCGAGGGACTAGACACCTCTCACCTTTTGAGGGCTTGGAGATCACTCTCCAGGCCCTTTTTTTTATCCGCAACAACAAAACCTGTGGGAGCGAGCCTGCTCGCGAAGGGGCCAGCACATCCAACATCGATGCTGTCATTTACACCGCTTTCGCGAGCAGGCTCGCTCCCACAGACAAGCATCGGTATAGTGCCGCCCCTCTTCGCGTGAGCGGTCGTCGGTAGCGAGACCACAACCCATGCGAAACCCGAACTAATAACAAACCCGCGATATGAAACCGGGACGAACTTCGAACCGCCCTTAGTGCCGCGCGCCAAGGGGTGTAACTCGATGTTTCTACCTGGTCAGCATTTGCCTACACAAAAAACAGCGAGGAATAATCCATGCTCGAAGTCATTAACGACTTCCTCTCAGGGAAAGTACTGATCGTGCTCATTGTCGGGCTCGGTAGCTACTTCACGATCCGCTCGCGTTTCGTTCAACTGCGTCACTTCTTCCACATGTTCGCGGTATTCCGTGACAGCCTCAAAAGCAGCGCCGGACAACTCAGTTCGTTCCAGGCCCTGATGCTCAGCCTCGCCGGTCGTGTTGGTGCAGGCAACATTGCCGGTGTCGGTATCGCCGTGACCCTTGGTGGGCCTGGGGCGGTGTTCTGGATGTGGGTGACTGCGCTGGTCGGCATGTCCAGCAGCTTCTTCGAATGTTCCCTCGGCCAGCTTTACAAACGCACCGATTCGGACGGCACGTTCCGTGGCGGCCCGTCCTACTACATCCAGCACGGCCTGCAAAAACGCTGGTTGGGGATGATCATGGCGTTCCTGCTGCTGATCACCTTCGGCTTCGCGTTCAACGGCCTGCAATCCCATGCCGTAACGCACTCGCTGAACAACGCGTTCGGCCTGGACACGACCTACACCGGCATCGGCCTAGCCGTACTGCTGGGCCTGGTGTTCATCGGCGGGATCAAGCGCATTGCCAAGGTCGCTGACCTGCTGGTACCCGTGAAGACCCTGGTTTATATCGGCGTAACCATCTATGTGATCGTGCTGCAGTTCGATCAGGTGCCGGGCATGCTGATGACCATCGTCAAAAGTGCCTTCGGCCTCGACCAGGCCTTCGGCGGGCTGATCGGCAGCGCGATCATCATGGGCGTGAAACGTGGCGTGTTCGCCAACGAAGCAGGCCTTGGCAGCGCGCCGAACGTGGCGGCGGTTGCGTCGGTCGAGCACCCGGTGGCACAAGGTGTGGTGCAGGCGTTCAGCGTGTTCCTCGACACCTTCGTGATCTGCACCTGTACCGCGCTGCTGATCCTGCTCTCGGGTTTCTACACCCCGGGCTTCGAAGGCGATGGTATTGCCCTGACCCAGAACTCGCTGGCCGCCGTGGTCGGTGACTGGGGCCGGATGTTCATCTCCGTGGCCCTGGCGTTGTTCGTGTTCACCTCGATCCTCTACAACTACTACCTGGGCGAGAGCAACCTGCGCTTTTTGATCGGTGAAAACCGCAAGGCGCTGATGGGCTATCGCGCACTGGTACTGGTCCTGATTTTCTGGGGTGCCATCGAAAACCTCGGCACGGTGTTCGCCTTCGCCGACATCACCATGACCATGCTCGCGTTCGTCAACCTGATCGCGCTGTTCCTGCTGTTCAAGGTCGGCATGCGCATCCTGCGCGACTACGATGACCAGCGCGCTGCGGGCATCACCACGCCGGTATTCGATTCGAGCAAATTCCCGGATCTGGATCTGGACCTGAAAGCCTGGCCGGCGAACCCGCCAGCCGTCGCCACCAAGGCTGAAGCTGAGCCGCAAGGTGTACCCGCAGCGCAACGCTGATCGGTTAAAGTGCGCAAAACTCCTTGTGGGAGCGAGCCTGCTCGCTTCCACAAGGGACGTCATCGCTCCCGGAGAGTCTCCATGAATTCCTCGACTTACCCTGCTGCCCAGCACGTCATGGTGCTCTATACCGGCGGCACCATCGGCATGCAGGCCAGCGCCCATGGCCTGGCCCCTGCATCCGGTTTCGAAGCGCGGATGCGAGAGTATCTGCACAGCCAACCCGATCTGGTGGTGCCACAGTGGCGCTTTCGCGAAATGTCGCCGCTGATCGACAGCGCCAACATGACCCCGACGTATTGGCAGCAGTTGCGAGAAGCGGTGGTCGATGCAGTGGATGCTCAGGGCTGCGACAGCGTACTGATCCTGCATGGCACCGACACGCTGGCCTACAGTGCAGCCGCCATGAGGTTCCAGTTGCTCGGCCTGCATGCCCGTGTGTGCTTCACCGGCTCCATGCTGCCGGCCGGTGTCACCGATAGCGACGCCTGGGAAAACCTCGGCGGCGCGCTGGTTGCACTGGGTCAGGGCCTCGCGCCGGGCGTGCACCTGTACTTCCATGGCGAACTGCTGGACCCGACCCGTTGCGCCAAGGTACGCAGTTTTGGCCGTCATCCGTTCAAGCGACTGGAACGTCAGGGCGGTGGCGTGAAAGTGCCTTTGCTACCGACACAGTTGAATTACAACCAACCCAGACAATTGGCGAATGTCGCGGTGCTGCCGCTGTTTCCCGGCATTGGCGCCGAGGTGCTGGATGGTTTGCTCGACAGCGGTATTCAGGGTCTGGTGCTGGAGTGCTACGGCAGCGGCACCGGCCCGAGCGACAACCCCGGGTTTCTCGCCAGCCTTGGCCGTGCACGGGACAACGGCGTGGTGGTGGTTGCCGTTACTCAATGCCATGAAGGCGGCGTGGAGCTGGATGTGTATGAAGCCGGCAGCCGGTTGCGTGGCGTTGGCGTGCTATCCGGTGGCGGCATGACCCGTGAGGCAGCGTTTGGCAAGTTGCATGGCTTGCTCGGTGCGGGTCTTGAAACGGCTGAAGTTCGCCGTCTCGTTGAACTCGACCTCTGCGGCGAATTGAGCTGACACAGTACAAATCCCTGTAGGAGCGAGCCCGCTCGCGATGGGCGTTAACGATAACGCTGGAAGCCTGGCACCCCGCGGAGCTCTCAGGTTTTTCGCGAGCAAGCTCGCTCCTACAGTTTCCAGCGCTCGGCATATAACTTGCTATGTTCCAGCTATCCCAAGGCTGGAAGCCGCCATGCTCCATTCCCACCTCACCACGCTCAATGCCGTTTCACTGGTGCTCAACGCATTCAAGGACAAAGGTCTGTCCAGCGAAGCCTTGCTGGCCGGAAGCGGCATCAGTGCGGCGGATCTGAACCGCGCAGACACGCGCATCACCACCAATCAGGAAATGCAGGTCTGTGCCAATGCCGTCGCCCTCAAGCGTGACATCGGCCTGGAACTGGGCCGGCGGATGCACGTTTCCTGCTACGGCATACTCGGTTACGCCCTGCTCACCAGTGCCACCTTCGGTGACGCTTTGCGTCTGGCGATGCGTTATCCGGCGCTACTGGGAACACTGTTCGAGCTGAGCCTGGAGGACGATGGCGAGCGTGTCTGGTTCGCCGCCGCCGATTACCGCGAGAGCCCGGCCATGGCGGTGTTCAACGCCGAGTTCTGCCTGGTGTCGCTGAAAGTCACCTGCGACGACTTGCTGGGCCATCCATTGCCCTTGCTCGGCGCACGCTTCGAACATGCCGCGCCCGACTACGAAACGAGCTACGCCGAACACTTCGATTGCCCTTTGCACTTCGGCGCGCGCAACAATGCCTTCGCCTTTGACAAGCGCTGGCTCGACCAGCCGTTGCCGCTGGCCGATGTGATCACCCATCAGGCCATGGCCGAACGCTGCCGCAAACAGAACATCGAGTTCACCGGGCGCCAGGCCTGGCTCGGGCGGATTCGCCAATTGCTCAGCGCGCAATTGAATGCGGCGCCGGGGCTGGAGGGCCTGGCCGAGCAGATGAATTGCTCGGCACGGACCTTGCGCCGGCATCTCAAGGACATGGGTTGCAGCTATCAGGAGCTGCTCGACGAACTGCGCTTTGAGCAGGCCAAGCAAATGCTGTGTGAAGATCAACTGCCGATCTATCAAATCGCCGAGGCCCTGGGCTTCAGCGAGACCGCCAGTTTTCGCCATGCCTTTGTGCGCTGGAGCGGTGTGGCACCGAGTCAGTTCAGGCCGCATTGACACTCCTTGCGCCAATAAGGGGCGAATTTCGGTCAAATGTTTTGGCCACATCGATCCCCTTTTGGCCTTTCCTGCCGTTCTCCTAAACCCTGCGCACCGCAAGACTGTGTTCAACCGAATCAGCCTGCGGAGAACAAGAAATGCTGACGATCTACTCGGATGATCACCACCTGCACCACGGCCGTTGTGAATTGATCGATGGTCAACTCAAGCCCTGCTTCGAGATGCCATCGCGTGCCGACCACGTCCTGCAACGGGTAAAGAACCAGGAGCTGGGCCCCGTCGAAGCACCGAAGGATTTCGGCCTGGAGCCCATTGCGCGCATCCATGGTCGCGACTACCTCGAGTTCTTCAAGGGTGCCTGGGCCCGCTGGACCGAATTCAACACCGACGGCGACCTGCTGCCCTACACCTGGCCAGCCCGCACCCTGCGCCGCGTCAAGCCCACCAGTCTGCATGGCGAACTCGGTTACTACAGCTTCGATGGCGGCGCGCCGATCACCGCTGGTACCTGGCAGGCGGCTTACAGCGCAGCGCAGGTGGCGCTGACCGCCCAGGCGGAAATCCAGCGCGGCGCCCGCAGTGCCTTCGCCCTGTGCCGCCCGCCGGGACACCACGCTGCCAGCGATTTGATGGGCGGTTATTGCTACCTCAACAACGCCGCCATCGCAGCACAAGCGTTCCTCGATCAGGGCCACAAAAAGGTCGCGATCCTCGACGTCGACTATCACCACGGCAACGGCACCCAGTCGATTTTCTACGAGCGCAGCGATGTGCTGTTCACCTCGATCCACGGTCACCCGGAAGCCGAGTTTCCGTTCTTCCTCGGCTATGAAGACGAGCTGGGCGAAGGTGCCGGCGAAGGCTTCAACTTCAACTATCCGCTGGCCGCAGGCTCGGGCTGGGACACCTGGAGTGCGGCGCTGGAGCAGGCCTGCAAAGAGATTGACAACTACGGTGCCGACATCATCGTCGTGTCCCTGGGCGTCGACACCTTCAAGGACGATCCGATCTCGCAATTCAAACTCGACAGCCCGGACTACCTGGCCATGGGCAAGCGTATCGCGGCCCTCGGTAAACCGACGCTGTTCGTGATGGAAGGCGGTTATGCGGTGGAAGAAATCGGCATCAACGCCGTGAACGTACTTGAAGGCTTTGAAAGCGCTCAGTGAGGAAAACAACAATGAACAGACTCAAGCGCTTTATCGCTCCCGCGCTGTGCGCCACGCTGCTCGGTGGTGCCGTGCACGCTGAAGAGCGCACGCTACGCGTCTACAACTGGTTCGACTACATCACCCCCAAGGCCCTGGAAGATTTCAAGGCGCAGAACGCCCAGACCAAACTGGTCTACGACATCTTCGACACCAACGAAGCCCTCGAAGCCAAGCTGCTCACCGGCAACTCCGGTTACGACGTGGTGGTGCCGTCCAACGTGTTCCTCGCCAAGCAGATCGAAGCCGGCGTGTTCCAGCCACTGGATCGCAGCAAGTTGCCGAACTGGAACCATCTCGATCCCAAACTGATGAAGCTGATCGAGGCCAACGACCCGGGCAACAAGTTCGCCGTGCCCTACATGTACGGCACCATCCTGATCGGCTTCAACCCGGCCAAGATCAAGGCGGTGCTCGGCGACAATGCACCGGTGGACAGCTGGGACTTGATCTTCAAGGAAGAGAACATCAGCAAGCTCAAGCAATGCGGCGTCGCCCTGCTCGACTCGCCGTCGGAGATCCTGCCGCTGGCCCTGCAACACCTGGGCCTGGACCCCAACAGCAAAAAGCCTGCGGACTATGACAAGGCTGAAGCGCTGTTGATGAAGATCCGTCCGTACGTCACCTACTTCCACTCATCCAAGTACATGGCCGACATCGCCAACGGTGACATCTGCGTGGCGGTCGGTTACTCCGGCAGCTTCTCCCAGGCCGCCAACCGCGCCAAGGAAGCCAAGAACGGCGTGGTCGTCGACATGCGCCTGCCCAAGGAAGGGGCGCCGATCTGGTTCGACATGCTCTCCATACCAAAGGGCGCGAAGAACCCGGAAGACGCCTACACCTTCATCAACTACTTGCTGCAACCTCAGGTGATTGCGCCGGTCAGTGACTTCGTCGGCTACCCGAACCCGAACAAAGACGCCACGGAACTGGTCGACCCGGCGATCCGCACCAACCCGAACCTGTACCCGACCGAAGCGGCAATGAGCACGCTCTACACCCTGCAACCGCTGCCGCGCGATGCTGAACGCGCGCGGACCCGGGCCTGGACCAAGATCAAGTCCGGAACCTGACAACCGCCCCGTTCCCGTCGTCATCGAGACCTGCGTTTGCGCAGGTCTTTTTTTTGCCCACGCTTCAGCCAGCAGGCCACACCGTCCGCAACCGTTGCAGCGCCACCTCGATCGCCTTTTCGGGCACGGCGGCAAAACCCAGCACCAGACCGGCGCGTTGATCCATCGGGGTTGCGGACTCCGGCAGCCAATAACTGCTCAAGCCATTGACCTCGACATTGACACTGCTCGCCAACTCGATCAGTTCGTGTTCACGGGCCACGCTGTCGACCGGCACCGTCATGTGCAGTCCCGCGGCGACGGCGGGCAGCTTGCCGATGCCTGGAATATCCTGCAGCCAACCATTGAGCAAGACATTGCGCCGGCTCAGCGCCGCACGCCGCATGCGCCGGATGTGACGCTGGAAATGCCCGGCCGCCATGAACTCGGCCATCACCGCCTGGGTGCTGACTTCGGAATGCCGCACGTCTACCGCACGTCGCTGTGCAAAGGCCTGCACCAGCTCCGGCGGCAGCACCAGATAACCGAGACGCAACGCCGGAAACGCGACCTTGCCGAACGTGCCGACATACAACACTCGCCCGTGACGATCGAGTGCTGCCAAAGGCGCCAATGGCGCGCCGCTGTAGCGGTACTCGCCATCGTAATCATCCTCGACGATCCAGCCTTGGGTGCGCTCGGCCCAGGCCAGTAGCTCCAGGCGTCGCGCCAGGCTCATGACCACGCCGGTGGGATACTGGTGTGACGGCGTGACGTAGGTCAGCCGACAATCATCGAGCGCTGACAGTTCGCTGCAATTGATGCCCTCGCTGTCCACCGTCACCCCGTGCAGCCGTGCCCCCGCCACGGCGAATGCATGACCCGCTGCGCGGTAACCCGGGTTTTCAATCGCCACCCCGTCTCCAGGCTCCACCAACAACTGTGCACAAAGGCTGATTCCTTGCTGTGCGCCACTGGTGATCACAATTTGCTCAGCCGTGCATTGCATACCCCGTGAACTGCGCAAATACGCGGCGATCATCCCGCGCAGGCGCGCATCGCCCGCCGGATCGCCGTAGCACAGCTGCTGCAGAGCCGGTTTGCGCCAGAAAGCCGCATTCAGCTTGGCCCAGACCTCGAACGGAAACAGGTCGAAGGCCGGGACCCCGACCCGAAATGCCCGGGGCGGACCACTCGGCGGCAGTGCCAAATGGTTCTTTTCAACTCGCCCCAACGCACCGCTGTGGATAACTTTGCTGGATGAATCCACAGGTAAATCCAGCCAATTTGTGGATAAGGCTGTGGGTAAGCCTGTAGACAACCCTGTGGATACTTTTGTGGATAGTTTTTTTTCCGGCAATGCACTTTGCGGCAATTGGGCGACATAAGTCCCGTCACCCACCCGTCCCTCGATGAAGCCTTCCGCATACAGCTGATCGTAGGCTCGGACCACACTATTGCGGGAAATCGCCAATGCCGCCGCCAGGTCACGACTGGCCGGCAGGCGCGTGCCACTGGCGAGCCGACCGTCGAGCACGCGGATGCGCAGCGCCTGATAGAGCTGGCGGCTCAGCCCCTGACGGCGATCGAGTTCAATGCCTGCTGGATTGAACGACAAGGACAGCGACTGAGAATCCGACATGGCAATGGACCTATGAAATTGGCCATTAATGGCTCTTACAACAGACCAATAGCCTGCCTAGGATGCAGGCATTCGCCAAGGAAAATTTCTCCATGTACACGCCGCGCGCCTTTGCCATCGATGACTTGTCCCAATTACACGAATTGATCCTCGCCACTCGCCTCGCCATATTGGTGACTCACGGCGAGCACGGTTTGCAAGCCAGCCATGTACCGGTGCTGCTCCATCGCGAACAAGGTCCGAACGGCACGCTATACGGGCATCTGGCCAAGGCCAATCCGCAGTGGAAAGACCTGCGCGACGGTGCTGAAGCCCTGCTGATTTTCTCCGGTGCCGATGCCTACGTCAGCCCTGGCTTTTATCCGAGCAAGGCCGAGCACGGCAAAGTCGTGCCGACCTGGAACTACGTCGCCGTCCACGCCTATGGCCGCGCCGAAACTTTCAGCGATGGCGGGCGGCTGCTCGACATCGTTAGCACACTCACCGATCGCCATGAGGCCGGCCGCGCCCAGCCATGGAAAGTCGCTGACGCCCCCGCCGACTACATCGACGGCATGCTCAAGGCCATCGTCGGCTTTGCCGTGCCGATCGAACGCCTTGAAGGCAAGCGCAAGCTCAGCCAGAACCGTGACCCCGCCGATATCGCCGGTGTGCGCGAAGGACTGGCCGCCAGCCCTGACGCGCACGATCAGGCCCTCGCCCACTTGATGCGATAAGGAACGAACATGAGTCAGATCGAAATCCGCCAGGTCAGCGCCGACGACTACGCCGCATGGCTGCCGCTATGGCAGACCTATCTGCACTTCTACAACACGGAACTGCCTGAAGCGGTCACCCAAAGTACCTGGCAGCGTATGCTCGACCCGAGCGAGACGACTCATGCAGCACTCGCCTGGGCCGACGGCAAGGCGGTGGGCATGGTGCACTTCATCTACCATCGTTCGAACTGGAGCATCGAAAATTCCTGCTACCTGCAAGACTTGCTGGTAGCACCTGAAACCCGTGGCACCGGCGTCGGCCGCCAGTTGATCGAGTTCGTCTACACCACCGCCAAGGCCGATGGTTGCTGCAAGGTGCATTGGCTGACCCACGAAACCAACGCCACCGCGATCCAGCTCTACGAGCGCATCGCCGAACGTCCCGGTTTCATCCAGTTTCGTAAAGCCATTTAAGGTTCAAGGAGAACAGCATGTCGACTTCACTCGCTGACTGGAAAGGCGTCCCGGCCCCAACGGTGCAAACCATCGAAGGGCGTTTCATCCGCCTGGAAAAACTCGACCCGACGCGCCATGGCGATGATTTGTTCAAAGCCCTGCAAGGTCCTGGCGCCGATCCGAAGCTTTGGGACTACTTGCCCTACGGGCCGTTTCCGGAGCGTAGCGCGTTCAATGATTGGCTGAATAACCATGCGGCCAATAGCGACCCCTACTTCTTCAGCGTGATCGACCGTACCAGCGGTGAAGTGCAAGGCATCCTCAGCCTGATGTCGATTGTCCCGTCCCAGGGCCGCATCGAAATCGGCCACGTCACCTTCGGCGCGCCGATGCAGCGTTCACCAAGAAGTACCGAAGCGATATATCTGCTGGCAAGGGAATCCTTCGCCCTCGGCTACCGTCGCCTGGAATGGAAGTGCAACAACGGCAACGCCCGCTCCAAATACGCAGCCGAACGATTGGGTTTCAGTTTCGAGGGCGTGTTCCGTCAGCACATGGTGGTCAAGGGGCAGAATCGGGATACGGCTTGGTATTCGATCCTGGACTCGGAATGGCCGACGATTGGTGCGGGGTTTGAGCGCTGGTTGAGCGATGAGAACCAGAGTGATTCGGGACAGGTAAAAACGCTTTCAGAGTGCCGCGGCTAATCAATTGAGGATCAGCAACGTCTGATCTCTTTAGGTGCCGGCAGGCCGGCGCCTACAAATGATCGGTGCTGATTCAGCTGATATCACGTCGAACGCGTACCACTCCCATCTTCAATCCAAACGGGCGGAATACTGCATTAAGTGACTTCAGCGTCTGATTTCCTTCCCCATGCTCGATATGCACCAAGGTGCGAACCGAGATTTTGCACATCTTGGCAAATTGAGTCTGATGCAGGCCGGTCACTTCCACTCGCAGGCGCCGGACGGCTTCACCTATTTCAATCGAGCCTTGGGTGAGTCCTTCTTGAATGTTTTCTATGAGCACCGTGCGCTCGGCAACGGTCATGCTCATTTCAGATCCCACTCTTTCAAACGTTGCTCCAGATTTTTCAATGCAATACGCGGGTGATTCATCGTCGTGGCGGGCAATCCACTGGCGGTCAAAATATCGGGAAGTGCCACCAAACGTTGTGCATCCTCCCGCAAGCGCTCGAAAGAGTCTGGCGCGTCAGCCAACGCTGCCAATGGATCTTCCGGATCAGCGATATCCGCCAATACTCGACAGACTCCGCGCCAATCGACATCGCCTGCCCTCTCCAACTCTTTTGGCCACTTGGTCGTGCGGGTCACACCTTCGTCATCCATCACCATTGGCGCCAAATCATAAATCGGCGCCAAACGAAACGAGTCCATATCCCGAATAATTGCGGTGTTGCGGCCATGGTTATCCGAGTTACCGAGGATTTTGTTGAGCAGATCCCGACGCAGGTAATCGGCAACAAGATCCGGAATCCGATCCGCCTGCCCCACTTCGCGCCAGAGCCCGGCAAGCATGCGGATAACCTCCATGTGGTTCATCGCACTTCCAGGCTTGGTGACATTCGCCAGCGAATAAATCGACTCTACCGCCAAACGCTCTATACCCTGGACTGTTACCTGACGATCAAAACGCTGCATCCACAAGCTGGGTTTGGTCGCTTCCTCTAACGCCAATCCTTCCTCGGCGACTGTTTCGATACCCAGCGCCTGGAGAGCTTTGTAGTAGTGGTATTCGCTTCGCAGGATATCTTGATCAGTCTGGTTACCTTTATTGCGGGCAAACTTCACAAACCAATGTTGGGTGACATCCCGGTCTTCCAGCACTGCGTCCGGATACAAGAGGCCAGTCTTGTTTTCGGCCAACAAAAGCTTCGGCGCCTCACCTCCGGCGCCTGTCGCACCGCCAATCGCAGCGCCCAGCTCATAGGCGTATTCGAGAAAACGGTTGTCTCGACTGACGACATCCTGACGCTCAAACCCAATAGGCTCACGCTCATCAACCGCCTCGGCAGATTCTTTGATTCGCATGTTGCCGATAGGTGCCGGAGTACTCCTGCCCAACAGGTAAAGGTCGACACTGATATCAGCGGGTTTGTCTTGCCCTATGCGTGCGAGAAGAAATCGTTTTGCATCTCCGGCAGGTGCAATGTCATGCACGAATGCTGGCGCGTTGGATCGCCGACCTTCCCAATCCAATGGGAATCTTGCACTCACAGCCTTGGAGAACGGGGATCCGATGGCTTCATGGTTATCGACGAGATAACCCGTTTCGTAACCAAAATTGCACCGGCTTTCGAAACCCTTTTCAGGGTTATCAAAGCTCAAGACCATAGCGTCGGACCATTCACCCGCCGTAAAAATCTGCAATGTCAGGTTGTACATGCTTTTCCACCTGCATTTAAATGCATTTCTTGAAGAGCTTCACCCAGTATAAACGCAATATAATGCATCCGATAAAAATCAACAGCATTGGCATACGCAATAAAATGCATACGAAAGGTAGTCCCTTGCCGAAAACTGCAAAATAATGCAGTTTTAATAGGGGCACCCAGGTGCTGTCGGGAAGACTTCAGAAAAATGCGCGCTTCCAGGAAAGGATTTGCAGGCATAAAAAAAGGGGAGCACATGCCCCCCCGAGGTTTAAAGCGTTGAATCGAGGCTGTTAACTCAGCCTTCGATCTCGATCAGGATTTCGCCCGGATTCACCCGGTCGCCCTTGGCCACGTGAATGGCAGTGACTTTGCCGGCGATGGCGGCCTGGACTTCGGTTTCCATCTTCATCGCTTCGGTGATCAGCACGGCCTGGCCGGCCTTGACGGTGTCGCCTTCCTTGACCAGCACATCGACGATGTTGCCCGGCATGGTGGTGCTGACATGGCCCGGTGCGCTGGCCTGCTTGCGCTTGCTGCTACCGCCGCCGACGAACTCGTTGAGCGGTTCGAACACCACTTCTTCCGGCATGCCGTCGATGGACAGGTAGAAGTGACGCTTGCCTTCGGCCTTGACGCCAACACCGGTGATGTCGACGCGGTAGGTTTCGCCGTGAACGTCGATCACGAACTCGGTCGGCACGCCTTCGCCACCTGCCGAAGCCACCTTGCCGGCTTCCGGAATCGGCAACAGCACTTCAGGGGTCAGGGTTCCAGCCGCACGCTCTTCGAGGAACTTGCGCCCGATGTCCGGGAACATGGCGTAGGTCAGCACGTCTTCTTCAGACTTGGCCAGTGCACCGATATCGGCGCGCAGCTTGGCCATTTCCGGCTTGAGCAGGTCAGCCGGGCGAACGTCGATCACTTCTTCGCTGCCGATGGCCTGACGACGCAGTTGTTCATTCACGGTGCCTGGCGCCTTGCCGTAGCCGCCCTGCAGGTAGAGCTTCACTTCGTTGGTGATGGTCTTGTAGCGCTCGCCGGCCAGCACGTTGAAGAACGCCTGGGTGCCGACAATCTGCGAAGTCGGGGTCACCAGCGGCGGAAAGCCAAGGTCTTCGCGCACACGCGGGATTTCGGCCAGCACTTCACTCATGCGGTTCAGTGCGCCCTGCTCTTTCAACTGGTTAGCCAGGTTGGAAATCATGCCGCCTGGCACCTGGTTGACTTGAACACGGGTGTCGACGGCGGTGAATTCGCTTTCAAACTGGTGGTACTTCTTGCGTACGGCGTAGAAGTACAGGCCGATCTCTTGCAGCAGCTCCAGGTTCAGGCCGGTGTCGAACTCGCTGCCTTTAAGTGCGGCGACCATCGACTCGGTGCCCGGGTGGCTGGTGCCCCAAGCGAAGCTGGAGATCGCGGTGTCGATATGGTCGGCGCCGTTTTCGATAGCCTTCATCTGGCACATCGCAGCCAGGCCGGCGGTGTCGTGCGAGTGAATGAACACGGGCAGCGACTGCTCGGCTTTCAGTGCCTTGACCAGTTCGCCTGTGGCGTACGGAGTCAGCAGGCCGGCCATGTCCTTGATTGCCACCGAGTCGCAACCCATGGCTTCCATTTGCTTGGCCTGGTTCACGAAGGCCTCGATGGTGTGCACCGGGCTGGTGGTGTAGGCGATGGTGCCCTGGGCGTGCTTGCCAGCGGCTTTCACCGCTTCGATGGCCACGCGCAGGTTACGCACGTCGTTCATGGCGTCGAAAATGCGGAACACGTCGATACCGTTGACTGCAGCCTTGGCAACGAAGGCCTTGACCACGTCGTCGCTGTAATGGCGGTAGCCCAGCAGGTTCTGGCCACGCAGGAGCATTTGCAGACGGGTGTTAGGCAGCGCGGCGCGCAATTGGCGCAGACGCTCCCACGGGTCTTCTTTCAGGAAACGTACACAGGCGTCGAATGTCGCGCCGCCCCAGCACTCCAGCGACCAGTAGCCGACTTTGTCGAGCTTGTCGCAGATCGGCAGCATGTCTTCGGTGCGCATGCGGGTCGCGAGCAGCGATTGGTGGGCGTCGCGCAGGATCGTGTCGGTAACGTGGATTTGCTTGCTCATTGTTCTATTCCTCACAGGCCTGCGTGGGCGGCGATGGCGGCGGCGATGGCCAGGGCCAGCTCTTCGGGTTTGCGCTTGATCGAGTAGTTGGTCAGTTCAGGGTGGCTTTCAACGAAGCTGGTGTTGAACTGGCCGCTACGGAATTCCGGATTGCGCAGGATTTCCTGGTAGTACGCGGCGGTGGTCTTGACCCCTTGCAGACGCATGTCGTCGAGGGCGCGCAAACCACGGTCCATCGCTTCTTCCCAGGTCAGCGCCCACACCACCAGTTTCAGGCACATGGAATCGTAGAACGGTGGAATGGTGTAACCGGTGTAGATCGCCGTGTCGGTACGCACGCCAGGACCGCCGGGCGCGTAATAACGGGTGATCTTGCCGAAGCTCGGCAGGAAGTTGTTTTTCGGGTCTTCGGCGTTGATCCGGAATTGCAGCGCGAAACCGCGGTGCTGAATATCTTCCTGCTTCACCGAAAGCGGCAGGCCGGAGGCGATGCGGATCTGCTCACGGACAATGTCGATGCCGGTGATTTCTTCGGTGATGGTGTGTTCCACCTGCACCCGGGTGTTCATCTCCATGAAGTACACCTCGCCTTCGGCGAGCAGGAACTCCACGGTGCCGGCGTTCTCGTAACCCACAGCCTTGGCCGCACGCACCGACAGGTCGCCGATGTAGGCACGCTGTTCCGGGGTCAGTTGCGGGCTCGGGGCGATCTCGATCAGCTTCTGGTTGCGACGCTGGATCGAGCAGTCACGCTCGAACAGGTGCACCACGTTGCCGAAGCTGTCGCCGAGAATCTGCGCTTCGATGTGTTTCGGATTGACGATGCATTTTTCCAGGAACACTTCCGCCGAACCAAATGCCTTGGTGGCTTCGGATATGACCCGCGGGAAAGCCTGCTCGAGTTCTTCGCGGCTGTTGCAGCGACGAATGCCGCGGCCGCCGCCACCGGAAGTAGCCTTGAGCATCACCGGGTAGCCGATGCGATCGCCTTCGGTCAGGGCCTCTTCGATGCCCGACACGTTGCCTTCGGTGCCTGGAGTCACCGGCACGCCAGCCTTGATCATGCTGCGGCGTGCTTCGGTCTTGTCACCCATGCGGCGAATGACTTCAGCCGATGGACCAATGAATTTGATTCCGCGCTCGGCGCAGATCTCCGCCAGTTCGGCGTTTTCCGAAAGGAAGCCGTAGCCTGGGTGCAGCGCATCGCAGCCGGTTTCCACGGCCAGGTTCACCAGCTTGCGCGGGTTCAGATAGCCGGCCAGCGGCTCGGCACCAATGCTGTGGGCCTCGTCCGCACGCTTCACATGCAAGGCATGACGGTCGGCGTCGGAATAGATCGCGACCGAGCGAATGCCCATTTCGGCGCAGGCACGCACGATTCGTACGGCAATCTCACCACGGTTGGCGATCAGGATCTTTGTTATCACTTGGAAATTCCCTTGAGCCGGTGGTACCCACGACCTGCTAGACCAGGTCGACGCGTGACCAAATGTTTCAATTTGGTCGCAGGTCCACACTAGCGCCCACAAGGGATTAACAAAAATGAATAATTATTGGGTCGCGCATAAGTAAAGACTTATAGTTGATTCACCAGCCAGCGACGAGAGTGACCACATAATGCGTAAGTCATTGATGCGTATGACTTTACGGCAACTGCAGATCTTCAACGAGGTCTGTGATTTGCGGTCGTACAGTCGCGCAGCCGAGGAAATGTCGCTCACACAACCTGCCGTCAGCCTGCAGATTCGTCAACTTGAAGAGCTGATTGGCCAGCCTTTGTTCGATTACGTCGGCAAAAAACTCTACATGACCGAAGCGGCTGAAGCGTTACAGCGGGCCAGCCGGGATATTTTCGGACGCCTGGAAAACCTCGACATGCAGCTGTCAGACATGCAGGGCTCGCTGCAGGGGCAACTGAAACTGGCGGTGGAATCCAGCGCCAAATATTTCGTGCCGCACTTGTTTGCCGCCTTCAAACGCCAGCACCCGGAGGTGAACCTGCAATTGACGGTGGTCAATCGCGGCCAGGTCATCCGGCGTTTGTCGGACAACCGCGACGACCTGGTGATCATGTCCATGGTGCCTCAGGACATGGGCCTGGAATTCCTGCCGTTCCTGAACAACCCGATCGTCGCCGTGGCACCACCGGATCACCCGCTGTGTCATATGGGGCCGTTGCGCTTGCAGGATCTCGAGCCCTACACACTGCTGCTGCGTGAGCCAGGTTCCGGGACGCGGCTTGCGTGCGAAGAATACTTCAAAGAGAAACGCGTGCACTTCAACCAGACTCAGGAAGTCTCGTCTGCCGAAGCCCAGCGTGAATGTGTACTGGCAGGCCTGGGCGTTGCGCTGTTGACGCGCCACGCCCTGAACCTTGAGCTGGCAACCGGCGGGCTGATCGAGCTACCCGTCGAAGAACTGCCACTGTTTCGCAGTTGGTGCCTGGTGCAGGCCAAGGCGAAACGCCTGTCACCGGTGGCTCACGCCTTCCTGGCGTTTATCCGTAGCGAACGGATTCAAATCAGCGCGCTGGTTGAGCGTTTCGACGGGAAGTCGAGGGAGTTGCCTGCCAGAAATTGAGTTCCAACTCTGGAAAATCGCCAATTTCGGCCAGAAGCTGACGACGTTCGCAGCGATCTTCAATGGCGCGGCGGAATTCCATGCGGCGCTGATCTTCTTGCTGGCGACGGGTTTTGACAGCGCTGTTGCGTTCTTCGTAAGGCATGGCCATTTCGAGTCTCCCAAGGCGAGTACGGGAGTTTCAAGATAGGCGCGGGGGATGACGGTTTGGCGGCTCGGGCGTTACAGACTGATGAAAATTGCGGTGAATTCGGGGACGCCTTCGCGAGCAGGCTCGCTCCCACAGTGGAATGCATTGCAAATGTGGGAGCGAGCCTGCTCGCGAATAAGGTCGGAACGACCTTACGACGACATCAGTCGTCCAGCGCTTTCACCGACTTGGGCGACAACCGCAAGCTGCGCAGGCTGCGCTTGACGCTCTTGAGGTGGTTGACCAGGCTCGGCCCACGCGCCATGGCCACGCCCATTGCCAGCACGTCGATCACCACCAGGTGGGCGATACGCGACGTCAACGGCGTATAGATTTCAGTGTCTTCATGCACATCGATCGCCAGATTGACCGTCGACAGCTCGGCCAGTGGTGTCTGGCTCGGGCACAAGGTGATCAGCGAAGCACCGCTTTCACGCACCAGGTTGGCGGTGATCAGCAGGTCCTTGGAGCGCCCGGACTGGGAAATGCAGATCGCCACGTCGGTTGGCTTGAGCGTCACGGCCGACATCGCCTGCATGTGCGGGTCGGAATACGCCGCTGCCGTCAGCAGCAAGCGGAAGAACTTGTGCTGGGCGTCCGCCGCGACCGCACCCGAGGCGCCGAAGCCGTAGAACTCGACACGCTGGGCCTGGGACATGAGCGTCACGGCCCTCTGCAATTCCAGCGGATCGAGTTTTTCGCGAACCTCCATCAGCGTATGCAGGGTGGTGTCGAAGATTTTCAGGCTGTAGTCGGCGACAGAATCATCTTCATGGATCGCAAACTGGCCGAAACTCGCACCTGCCGCCAGGCTCTGGGCCAGCTTCAGCTTCAGATCCTGAAAGCCGGAACAGCCGATGGCACGGCAAAAACGCACGATGGTCGGCTCACTGATGCCCACGCTGTGGGCCAGGTCGGCCATGGAGCTGTGCATCACGGCCGCAGGATCAAGCAGCACGTGGTCGGCGACCTTGAGCTCCGACTTGCGTAACAGGTGGCGAGACTGGGCGATGTGTTGCAGCAGATTCAAAGGGCTGGACTCTTTGTTATTGGCAGGTGCCGGGGATGTAGCACGCTTGTAGTTATACTACATGAATCGGCTTTTTGCCTGCTCAATGCGTAACCGAATCCCTCGATTTCAGGCGGTCGCGCTTCATGTAGCACTCGCGTTGTGGACTCAAACACTCCGATTCCCCCCCCACTTCCAGTTTCTTTTAATTATCCGGCTCAACCAAGCTGAGTACTTATTTTACTAAAAACAACAACTTCACATATAAAGACTTACAACTAAAACAAAAATAATCCACACAGAACCAATTAGAACCACATATATTAATCGAGCAGGAAGCACTGCAACTTAATTACAGGAGTTACATATTATGAGCATTAACACTAAAAACTGGACTGCACAAATCAATCGTATGCCTGGTGACCCATTTTTCCGCACTCAAGGCACTGTAACCGTTAATCACCGTGGTATTTTGCCAAAGCTGGTGTTGAGCCCTCTGCAGGATAAATCCTTTGATCTGCGCCTGGACCTGATTCTTGACGAGCCCGATGGATATTACCCGCAAGTGATAACCGACAGACTTGTCGAATATAAAGTGACAGGTGACTCCTACGTGACCGGTGTAAGCATTTTCTACGAAGGAAAGTTACTGCACCATATCGATAAAGTCCTGATCACCCACTAAATACACCTTCGCTTCCTGGCTTCCCGTCGAATGCAAGACGTGCTCGACGGGAAGTTTATGCGCCCCGATTGCTAGTTGCTTTGCTCCCTTAGCAGGGCCGCCAATCCATCAGACTCAATTGGACGACTGATGAGGTACCCCTGCACCTCATCACAAAGCTCACTCTTGAGGAATTCCAACTGCTCCCGCCGCTCCACCCCTTCCGCCACGACCTTCAGCGACAGGCCGTGAGCCATGGCAATGATTGCCCGGGTAATCGCCGCGTCTTCAGTACCCTCACCCAGTCCACGGATAAACGCCTGGTCGATCTTCACGTAATCCACCGGAATTCGCTTGAGGTAGCTCAGGGATGAATAGCCGGTGCCGAAATCGTCGATGGCCAGCTTCACCCCCAGATCACGCAATTGCTGGAAGGTCGCGATGATATGTTCGACGCTGTCGAGCAACTGGCTTTCAGTGAGCTCCAGCTCCAGGAGGTGCGGCGCCAGCCCGGTTTCCTCCAGGACCTGTCGCACCAGACTGACCAGCTTGCCTTGGCGCAACTGATGCACCGACAGATTGACCGACATCCGGATCGGCTCAAGCCCCTGCCGCTGCCACTCACAGGCTTGCCAGCAGGCCTGACGCAACACGAATTCACCGATCGGGCCGATCAATCCAGTCTCTTCTGCCAGGCCGATGAAATCCCCCGGTGGCACGCGTCCCATGGTCGGATGATCCCAGCGCACCAACGCTTCGGCGGCATTCAGTTTGCCCGTGGCAAGGCACAGCTTGGGTTGGTAAAACACCTTCAGTTGTTGCTCTTCGACGGCCTTGCGCAAATGGTTTTCCAGCTGCAAACGCTCCAGCGTGCTGGCTTGCAAACTGTCGGTGTAAAACTGGAAATTATTACCACCCAGATGTTTGGCGTGCTGCATGGCCATGTTCGACTGACTGACCAATGCCGATATTTCCCGGGCACTGTCCGGCAACAAGCTGATGCCCATCGACGCGCTGACCACCAGCTCATGCCCCTCAATGGTCACCGGTAACCGCAACTTGCTCGCCAGACGCGTCGCCACCCGGGCCAGGCTCGAAAGGTTGCCGTAGGCGTTGAACAGCACGGCAAATTCGTCACCGGACAGGCGTGCGATGGTGTCTGCCTCAGGCAATGCATTCACCAGTCGCCGGGCCATTTTCTGCAATAACTGGTCGGCGACTTCATGCCCAAGGCTGTCGTTGAGTTGCTTGAACCGATCGAGGTTGATGTGCAGCAACGCCAGGCTGCGATAACCGCCCTGTCGCACTCGTTGATGAGCCTCGCTGAGGCGTTCGCGGAACATCGAGCGGTTGGCCAGACCGGTTAGTTCGTCGTAATGGGTCAGATAGCGCATCCGCTCTTCGGATTCCCGGCGGGCGGAGAGATCTGCGAAGAAGCCCACAATATGGCTGACTTTTCCCCGGGCATCGCGCACAGCATTCAGTTGCAGCCATTGCGGGTACATCTCGCCGTTCTTGCGGGTTTCCACCAATTCGCCCTGCCAGCTACCATGCTGTTCCAGCGCCTGATGTATTGCGGCGTAATGCCGACGCGCATCGCGGCTGCATGGCAACTCAACGACATTGCGCCCGATCATGTCCTCGATGTCATAGCCGGTCACTCGACTGAAGGCTTGATTGACCGCGATCAGGGCGTAGTCCGGATCAAAAATCACGATCCCTTCGCTGGCCGCCTCGAACACGGTCGCCGCCAGTTGCCGCTGCTCTTCCAGGCCTTTGCTGACGCTGATGTCGCGGCGAGTGCCAACCATGCGAATCACCCGGCCGTTCTCGGCACGCTCGACCGCCCGCCCACGGTCCTCGATCCAGACCCAGTGACCATCGCCATGCCGTACGCGGTACTCGATTTGGTAGTCCTCGGTGCGGCCCTTCATATGCTCGACCAGCGCCCTTTTCAGCGCCGGAAGATCTTCGGGATGCAGGCGCGGCTTGAGGTGACGCAGCAATGCGGTGACCTGGTCCGGCTCCAGGCCGAACAACTCCTGAATCTGCGTGTGATGGACTTCGTCGGTTTGCAGATTCCAGTCCCACAACCCCAACTCGCTGGCCTTCAATGCCAACGCCAGACGCGCCTCACTCTTGCTCAACGCCTGGTTGGCGGCGTCCAGTTCCAGACTGCGTTGAGCGACACGGTTCTCGAGGTCGATCTGAATCTCGCGCAACTCGTCCTCGGCGCGTCGGCGCTGTTCTATCTCCCTGGCCAGCTTCTGATTGAGCTGATCACTGCAGCTTTGCGCCTGCTGAAGATGCTCGATCAGTGCCTGGTTCTGAAAGCGTCGCATCAAGCCGCGATCGATCAATCGATTGACCTGCCAGGCAACCACGCTCAATGCACCGAGCAGTATCAGTCCGAACCAGCCCCAACCGTGCTGCTGTTCGTCTCCCCCAAAAAACATATAGGCGATGGCCGGTAACAGGCAGGGCAAGGTGAAAGACAGAAAGGCCGGCAAACTGACTGCATAAGCCACACTGGCCGAAAGCGCTGCGGCACCGATGAGGCCGAAGACCCAGGCTTGCTGAATGAAGTTATCGGCGGGAGCCAGGGCAATGCCGGCACCGGCCAGGGTCAGACCGGTGAGGCCCGAACCCAGCAAAAACATCCGTCGCCAAACGGGATGGGCCTGACGATTGGGAATTGCCGAATCGAAGGCTGCGACCTGAATCACCCGCAATGCCACCAGTGACAACAGCCACACCAGCCAGACACTGACCAGGAAATAGCGCTGCGGACTCCAGAGCAAACCGGCGCAGACCAGGCCATTGATCAACATGAACAACGTGGGCAGCAGCGAGCCCTGATACAACAGGCGCGTGCGTTCGACCGCCATTTCCATGGCGTACTGTTTACGGATCTCCCGGGGTTCCACAGTGGGGCCCGACAGGTCGAAGCTGAGGGTCATAGGCGATGTTCTTGTTCTTATAATGATGAGCATGTGCCCGAAACTGCTCGGAGCATACACAAGCAATTGCCCGGACCAAACTGCTGCTGATCAATGAATCGCCAAATTTTTCAGTCGCCGACGTCCCCTGAAAACGCTGAAGGCAAGCCCGGCCAACAGCCGCAGACGATGACCGACCAGTCGTCCTTCACATAACTTTCATCGGTTAAAGCGAAGCGGAGTTTGCCCGGTGTGTCGCGGCCCCCTAGAATGCCCTGATGCGCGATGATCTCTCCCTTCTGCTGAACTCCCTCAACGATGCCCAACGCCAGGCCGTAGCGGCCCCCGTGGGTCGTCAGTTGGTCCTGGCCGGTGCTGGTTCCGGTAAAACCCGAGTGCTGGTGCACCGTATCGCCTGGTTGATCCAGGTCGAAAACGCCTCGCCCCACTCCATCCTGTCGGTGACCTTCACCAACAAGGCTGCTGCGGAGATGCGCCAGCGCATCGAGCAGTTGATGGGTATCAACCCGGCCGGCATGTGGGTCGGCACTTTCCACGGTCTGGCGCACCGCCTGTTGCGGGCGCACTGGCAGGAAGCGGGCTTAAGCCAGACTTTCCAGATTCTCGACAGTGACGACCAGCAACGGCTGGTCAAGCGGGTGATCCGCGAACTCGGCCTGGACGAACAGCGCTGGCCGGCCCGTCAAGCCCAATGGTTCATCAACGGGCAGAAAGACGAAGGCCTGCGTCCGCAACACATCCAGGCCAGTGGCGACCTGTTCCTGGCGACCATGCGCGGCATCTATGAAGCCTACGAGGCCGCCTGCCTGCGTGCGGGCGTCATCGACTTCTCCGAATTGCTGCTGCGCGCCCTCGATCTGTGGCGCGATCACCCAGGCCTGCTCGCTCATTATCAAAAACGCTTCCGGCACATCCTGGTGGACGAGTTCCAGGACACCAACGCCGTGCAATACGCCTGGTTGCGCCTGCTGGCCAAGGGTGGCGACAGCCTGATGGTGGTGGGCGACGACGACCAGTCGATCTACGGCTGGCGCGGCGCGAAAATCGAGAACATCTACCAGTACTCCGAAGACTTCCCGGACGCCGAGACCATTCGCCTGGAGCAAAACTATCGCTCCACCGCCGGCATCCTGAAGGCTGCCAACGCCTTGATCGCCAATAACACCGGGCGCCTGGGCAAAGAGCTGTGGACGGACGGCGGCGACGGCGAAGCGATCAACCTGTACGCCGCCTTCAACGAACACGACGAAGCACGCTACGTTGTCGAAACCATCGAAAGCGCGCTGAAAACCGGCTTGTCTCGCAGTGATATCGCGATTCTGTACCGCTCCAACGCCCAGTCGCGGGTTCTGGAAGAGGCTTTGCTGCGCGAGCGCATTCCCTACCGTATCTATGGCGGCCAGCGCTTCTTCGAACGCGCTGAAATCAAAAACGCCATGGCTTACCTGCGACTGCTCGAAGGGCGGGGCAACGACGCCGCGCTGGAACGGGTCATCAACGTGCCGGCACGTGGCATCGGCGAGAAAACCGTCGAAGCGATCCGCGACCATGCGCGCCACAGCGATGTGTCGATGTGGGAAGCGATGCGCCAACTGGTGGCCAACAAAGGCCTGACCGGTCGTGCGGCCGGCGCTCTGGGCGCGTTTATCGAGCTGATCGAGAACCTCGCCGCCAAGTGCATGGAAATGCCACTGCACCTGATGACCCAGACCGTCATCGAGCAGTCGGGGCTGATCGCCTATCACGAAGCGGAAAAAGGCGAGAAAGGCCAGGCCCGGGTAGAAAACCTTGAAGAACTGGTCAGCGCCGCGCGCAACTTCGAAAACAGCGAAGAGGACGAAGACCTGACGCCATTGGCAGCGTTCCTTGGTCATGCGTCGCTGGAAGCCGGCGATACCCAGGCCGACGAGCACGAAGACAGCATTCAACTGATGACCCTGCACAGCGCCAAGGGCCTGGAATTCCCTTACGTGTTCCTGGTGGGCATGGAAGAAGGCCTGTTCCCGCACAAGATGAGCCTGGAAGAACCCGGCCGCCTTGAGGAAGAGCGTCGTCTGGCCTATGTAGGCATCACCCGGGCCATGCAGAATCTGGTGATGACCTACGCAGAAACCCGACGCCTTTATGGCAGCGAGACCTACAACAAGGTGTCGCGCTTCGTACGCGAAGTTCCGAAAGGTCTGATTCAGGAAGTGCGGCTGTCCAATAGCGTCAGCCGTCCGTTCGGTGGCAACCAGTCGATGAGTGGCAGCAACCTGTTCAGCGGTAGCGAGATTCCGCAGACCGGCTTCAGCCTGGGTCAGACTGTGCGCCACTCGATCTTCGGTGACGGCGTGATCCTCAACTTCGAAGGGGCCGGGGCCCAGGCCCGGGTGCAGGTTAACTTCAGCGAAGGCAGCAAGTGGCTGATGTTGGGTTATGCCAAGCTGGAAGCCATTTAAGGACACGCTGGATGCTTTTCTGTGGGTTTATCTGACCAAAGGCGTTAGAACATGGGCTCAGGCTTTTTTTCTTCCTGGACATTCTGGGCCCTGTTATCGGCGGCGTTCGCAGCAATGACCGCCATTTTCGCGAAAGTCGGCATTGAAAACGTCAATTCCGACTTCGCCACCCTGCTGCGTACAATCGTGGTGTTGGTCAGCCTGGCCTTGATTTTGTACGCCACGGGCCAATATCAGTCATTGGGATCGATCTCTGCGAAGAGTTACCTGTTCCTGTTGTTGTCGGGCCTGGCCACGGGTGCATCGTGGATCTGCTATTTCCGTGCGCTCAAGGTCGGTCCGGCCTCACTGGTCGCTCCGGTGGACAAACTCAGCGTGGTGCTGGTCGCCATACTGGGCGTGGTTCTACTGGGAGAAAAACTCGACCTGCGCCAATGGGGCGGAATCGGTCTGATCACGGCCGGGGTCGTCATGCTGGCGCTGCGACGCTAGGTAAACGTCCTACGAAACCTATCCACTCATCTGACATATCAAAGTCAAAAGGCCCTATTGCGCTGACTGAAGCTGAACACGACCTGTCAGGCAAAAGCCCGAAACACTCTGCCGCTAGCCAGTAACACTTCAGCTGTGCAACATGGCGCGCGTGCCTTCCACAAATGGGAATTCCCTTTATGAAACGTTTTCTTAGCATCGCCATGGCGTTGTGCATCGGCCTGACGATGAGTCTCGACGTCAATGCCGCCAAGCGCTTCGGTGGTGGCAAAAGCGCAGGCGCTGCGCCGACGCACCAGACCAGCCAGATGGCTCCTTCTTCTCCAGGCATGGGCGGCGCCGCGGCGACCGCTGGTGCTGCCGGTGCCGCTGGCGCCGCTGCCAAGGCCGGTGGCGCTTCGCGCTGGCTCGGCCCTCTGGCCGGTATCGCCGCCGGTGGCCTGCTGGCATCCATGTTCATGGGTGGCGGCTTCCAGGGCATGCAGATCTTCGACATCCTGATCATGGCCGTCATCGCGTTCCTGATCTTCCGCTTTATCGCCGCCCGTCGTCGCAAGCAGCAGGAGCACTACGCTCCGGCCGGCCATGCACCGATGCAGCGTGAAGCGTTCGAACAAAAACCTGCCGGCGGTTCGATCTTCGGTGGCTCGGCCGCACCCGTTGCCGCCCGTCCGGCGATCAATGCTCCAGCCTGGTTCAACGAAAGGACCTTCGTCGAAGCGGCACGTAATCACTTCCAGTCCCTGCAACAGCACTGGGACGCCAACGAAATGGACAAGATCGCCGAGTTCGTCACTCCGCAAATGCTGGAGTTCCTCAAGCGCGAACGTGCCGACCTGGGCGACGGTTTCCAGTCCACCTACATTGATAACCTCAATGTACAGCTGGACGGTGTGGACGATCGCGCCGACAAGACCATCGCCACCCTGACCTTCACTGGCGTGTCGAAAACCTCGCGTTTCGACCAGGGCGAAGTCTTCAGCGAAAGCTGGAACATGGAACGCGCCCAGGGCGAAAACCAGCCTTGGCTGGTGGCCGGTATCCGCCAGAACGGCTGATCACCTCCAGCGTTTCATTTGTTGTAAACAAAACCCCAGCCCCGGCTGGGGTTTTCTATTTCGCGGTTGCATCTATAGCGAGCTACTGTATAAACCGCCCCATATAAACCGCGCCATACAAGCAAGAGGATCCCGGACGTGGAAGAAATCATCGAACAACTGCGTGAAGCCAACGAACCGGTACCGGTCCCCTTGGAGTTGCCCGACGAAGATCAACTGGTAGAGGTCGAAGAAGAACTCTTCATCAACATTCCGTTCGTCTTCAAGGAATTCCTGCTGACCGTCAGCGATGTGGTTTACGGCAGCCTTGAACCCGTGACCGTCACTGACCCGCAATCGCATACCTACCTGCCTGATGTGGCCGCAAATGCCTGGGATGCTGGCGTACCACGCGATCTGATCCCTATCTGCCAGGACGGCGACAACTATTACTGCGTCGAAGAAGACGGCACGGTGGTGCTGTGGTCGGGCGAAGAAGAGCTGATCACCGAAGAGTCCTGGGAATCTGTATGGCACTGGGCGCGGGACGTCTGGCTGGAAAGCTGATCCAGCCAACGCTGCGGGGTGGTCAATGCCCGGACGACTCTTTGTGATTGTCGAGGGTTTCCAGCAACGCCACCTGCATCCGCGTGTGCACACGAATGAACCAGCGCCATAGCAGCGCCGCCACGGCGGCCGCGACCACGGCAATCAGTACCAGCAACTTGTTGGTCGGCAGAATACTGGCCGACAAGGCTGTCAGCAGCAAAAAGATCACCAGCAGCGACAGGAGCGGAATCACTTCGGCGATCACCCGGCGCACTCGCTGCGTGTGGCGCCCGGCCATCTCTGGCTTCACGCCCATTTCCGCCAGCAACATCGACAGTGCTTTGAGCTTGCGGTACGCCGCAATCAAAAAAGGCAGCGACAACAACAGCGCCCCACCCCAGATCAAGGCTTTCTGCCAGCTCGGGTCGCTGATCCAGCCTTGCAGGTAAACCGACATGCGCTCGGCGAAGAACGCACCCGATAAGAAGATCGCGATCACCAATGCCAGGTTAACCCCAACCTGCAGCAGAATTCTTCTGATCATCGCCGCCAGCAACGCCCCCTCACCCTGAGGCTGGATGCTGCGCAGCCATTCGCCGTACATCCCCAACACCCGCCCCAGGCGTTCCGGCATGGCGCCGGCGAGCTTGATAGACAACGGATCAGCCGCGCGGATCAGATAAGGCGTCAGTAAGGTCGTGATCACCGAAACCGCCACTGCCACGGGGTATAAAAAATTGCTGGTGACCTGCAACGTCATGCCGAGTGCCGCAATGATGAAAGAGAATTCGCCAATCTGTGAAAGACCCATCCCGACTCGCAGCGAGGTGCGTCCGTCATTGCCGGCGATAAACGCACCAAGGCCGCAGGACAACATCTTGCCGAGCACCACAGCTACGGTGATCACAGCGATTGGCCAAGCGTATTGCAGCAGGATCGCCGGATCGAGCATCAGCCCGATGGCCACAAAGAAAATCGCACTGAAAAGATCGCGAACCGGTTCAATCAAGCGCTCGATTTTCAGCAATTGCCGGGATTCAGCCATGATCGCGCCGATCAGGAACGCCCCGAGGACCATGCTGTATTCAAGCTTGACCACCAACAGGCAAAAGCCAAAACACAGGCCCAGCACGGTAATCAGCAGCATTTCGTTGCTCTCGAACCTGGCCACGTAGGCCAGCAATCGCGGCACCATCAGAATGCCGATGACCAACGCGACGATCATGAACAGCGACAGTTTGCCGACGGTAGAAAACACTTCGCCGGAGCTGACCGTACCGCTGACGGCGATGCTGGACAGCAACGCGATGATGCCGATGCCCAGAATGTCTTCGACGATCAGCACGCCGAATATCAGCTGTGCAAATCGCTCGTTCTTCAACTTCAGGTCGTTGAGCGCCTTGACGATGATAGTGGTCGAGGAAATCGCCAGGATCGCGCCGAGGAACAGTGAATCCATGGTGTTCCACTCGAACCAGCGACCGATCTCGTAGCCGATCCAGATCATCAACACGATTTCCAGGAACGCCGCGATGAATGCCGTGGCACCGACCTTGAACAACTTGCGCAGGCTGAACTCCAGGCCCAGGCAGAACATCAGGAATATCACGCCGAGTTCGGCCAGTGTCTTGATGGTTTGTTCGTCATGGATCAGGCCGAATGGCGGGGTGTGCGGGCCAATGATGAAACCGGCGACGATGTATCCCAGCACCACCGGTTGTTTCAGGCGATGGAAAACCACGGTTACCACACCTGCGATCAACATGATCACTGCCAGATCCTGAATGAAACTGATGGCATGCATGGCGTGAGACTCCCTGGATGGCATTGCTCGATCCCCGGGCGCAGGAAAAGTCTGATCGAGCAGAGCAAAAATCTGGATTGCGTGTAGGAAACGCCCTTGAGGTAGAGCTTTTTGCAGGGTAACACCGCGACTTCTGGCAGAAAGGCGGTGCAATATATGGAAACAGATCGATCCGGCGTGACGGCGACTCCGCACCCGGCGTCCCGATAACTGTTGGTTTGAAAAAACCGCTGAGGCACCCACAGAGGTGCAATCCTCAAACCTGGCCTTGACCCGTGAGAATGCTATGGAACCCGGAAACGCCCAGCTGTCGATGACGGTATTGATGACCCCTGACATGGCCAACTTCTCTGGCAATGTTCACGGCGGCACCCTGCTCAAATACCTCGACGAAGTGGCCTACGCCTGCGCCAGCCGTTATGCCGGCCGCTATGTGGTGACCCTGTCGGTGGACCAGGTCATTTTCCGTGAGCCGATCCATGTCGGCGAACTGGTGACCTTCCTCGCCTCGGTCAACTACACCGGCAACACCTCCATGGAGGTGGGCATCAAAGTGGTGACCGAGAACATCCGCGAGCGCTCGGTGCGTCACACCAACAGCTGCTTCTTCACCATGGTTGCGGTGGATGACCAGCGTAAACCTGCATCGGTACCGCCGCTGCAACCGCAGAACAGCGAAGACAAGCGCCGCTATATGCAGGCCCAGCAGCGCCGGCAGATTCGTCAGGAACTGGAAAAGCGCTATCAGGAAATCAAGGGCGACGCCTGAACCCTGTCGCAGCTCCAGTCCCCTTCGCGAGCAGGCTCGCTCCCACAATTGATTTTCAGTGGACACAAATTCTGTGTACGACAAAGATCCAATGTGGGAGCGAGCCTGCTCGCGATCAGGGCAGCACGGGGTCAGAGGCTGATCGAGCTCGCTTCGAACCGCACCCGCGGATGGGCAATCCGGTCCTGGGCCCGAACCAGTTCCAACTCGTAGCTGGCACACGCCTGGGTTTCCAGCAGCACTTCATGCACCGCCGATGCCGCGAACTCGAACGCGGCTACCAGACTGTCTCCCAGCAGCACACGCGCCAGGAACAACCCGGACGTCAGGTCGCCCACACCTACCGGTTGACGCGGAAAAGCCAGCAACGGGCGCTGCAAATGCCAGCTGCCTTCGGTCGTCACCAGCAGCATTTCGAAGACCTCTGCCGGTTTACCGGGGTAGTCCAGATGCTTGACCAGCACCGCTTTCGGGCCGCGTGCCAACAAAACGCGCGCCATTGCCAGGCAATCGAACAGCGATTGCGGCTTGCGCCCGGAGAAGCTGTCCAGCTCCAGCTGGTTCGGGCACATGAAGTCCGCCACGGCGGCGGCCTCTTCCAACAGAAAATCACCGACTTCCGCCGGAACACTGCAACCCTTCTCAGGATGCCCCATGACCGGGTCACACAGGTACAGCGCCTTGGGGTTCATCGACTTGATCCGCGCCACTCCTGTCAGGATCGCCCGGCCCTGGGCCGCACTGCCGAGGTAACCGGAGAGCACCGCATCGCAGTTGCCCAACTCGCCAATCGCCGCAATGCCTTCGACCAGGTCCGGAATCTGGTGCGGCGCCAGCACTTCACCGGCCCACTGACCGTACTGGGTGTGATTGGAGAATTGCACGGTGTTGAGCGGCCAGACATTCACCCCGACCCGTTGCATCGGGAAAACCGCGGCACTGTTGCCGGCGTGACCAAATACCACGTGGGACTGGATAGCGAGCAAATGCGGAGTACGTTTCATGCGGTGGATTTCCGTAAAACGATTGAAATTCTAGCCGCGCAGTATGCGACTAAACGCAGCCTGTACGACAGACCAGCGACACAGTTAAGCTGACACTATCTTGTTGGAGCACCCTGTTGATGCTGACTCTTGGAAATATATTCGTGCTGATGCTTTTCGCCACTGCCGGCGCATGGCTTTGGCACAACCACGGCTTGCGCGAGCGCGCGCTGGAGCGGGTCAAGCAGCACTGCAGCAAGCTCGGGATCGAATTGCTGGACGGCAACGTGGCCTTGAAAAGAATAGCGTTCATCAAGGATGCCCGTGGTCGGCGACGTTTGGCCCGTGTGTACAACTTCGAATTCACCGTGACCGGTGAAACCCGTCACAACGGCACCATCACCCAGTTCGGCGCCCACAGCGCACAAATCGAGCTGGCGCCATACCCTGCTCCATTCGACGAAACCGAACCTGTGGTCGAGGTGGTGAAGCCTCGCGCTGAAGTGATCGAGCTGAGCCAGTGGCGTCAGGACCATACCAAGTGGCGACCTTGAGCCATTAACCCGGTCCGGATCGGCACGCTGCCAGCTCACTCTGCAGTTGTTCTGCATTTTGCGGCTCGCTGAAAATCAGCTCGATACGCGAATCCTGCCGCCATTCACTGGGCCGCCAGTCCAGCACCGAGTTATCCACCGCATTCACCGATACCCACCCCTGACCACTGTGGATAACCAGCTTCGCCCGCTGCCAGCCAAGGCTTTCCAGCCAGCGGCAGATCAGAGCGGTATCAAACACCTGGCTTGAGTGCCAACGCCAACCGATACTCCAGCCACCGTCCTGTTCCTGACTCAAGCAGATGGGCAACGCGTGATCGGCCCAGACAGCCGGTATCTGCGCCAATCCCTTGGGCACGATGAAGTTATCCACACCTTCCAGCGCCTTGGCTTTCAACCCCGGCAACTCGCTCAAAGGTAAAACCGCCTGTTGCGTCCAGTGCAGAGGGGTCGGCGGCAATTGCCCGGCGATTCGCTGGCGACTTTCTTCTTCGAGACCTTCAGATTTGTTCAGCAGTAACAATCCCGCATGGCTCAGCGCTTGCTGTTGCGCCTGCGGCAGCGGTTTGCCAGCGGCCAGCGACTGGGCGTCCAGCACCAGTACACAAGGCTGAACAGCCAACACGCCTAGCCACGGCGCTTCGCTCAACTGCCTCAGCAACTGTGCCGGATGCCCCAGCCCTGAGGGTTCGATGAACAGCCGATCCGGTTGTGCCTTGCGCAACAATCGCCCGAGACCAATCTGGAACGGTGCACCGTTGACGCAACACAGGCAGCCTCCGGCCACTTCACCCAGTGCGATACCATCGGCGTCTCGGGTCAGGAGCGCAGCGTCGAGACCGATCTGGCCGAACTCGTTGATCAACACCGCCCAGCGCTCGCCAGCCGGGCGCTGGGCCAACAGGTGCTTGATCAGGCTGGTCTTGCCGGCGCCCAACGGGCCGGCAATGACATGAGTGGGGATATTCTGCAGCATGGTCGATGATTTCTGAGGAGGTGATGGATGCGGTTGATTGGCTTGTCGTTGCTCCTAGCACTCGTTTCAGGCGAGGCGCTAGCCCAGGCTTGCGTGGTTCACAGCCAGGCCGAACGACTTGATGTCCAGGTTTGCCAGCAGAACCGCAATATCCCGCCAAAACTCTTCGCCGACGGCTTCTGCCAGCCTAACCTGGCCGGGCAGAAAGTCGAGGTCCGGTATGTCGATCAATGCCCCGGCGGCGCATTTGGTATCTGCAGCAATGCCCAAGTCGCCAATATGCCCTACCGCCAGGATATTCACTATTACGGCGTTGCCACTGACGTGGCGTATCTGCAGCCGTACTGCGAGACTCAGAGCCAGGGCACCTGGCTCAAGCCTTGAAGCGCCAATAGAGGATCAGGCAGCCTCTTCGTACCAGGGGCCGAATGGATCAGGCAGCAAACGCCAGCCCTCGACCCCCAGCGCCATTTCCTCATCGGTCAGCAGGCAGGCGTCCAGTTCGGCCGTGAGCTGCGTGAAGTCGATGTTCTGGCCGATGAATACCAGTTCCTGGCGACAGTCCCCGCTGTCGTCGGACCAGTTTTTCATGATCCCGGTGGTACTTTCCGCGTCTTGCGGCCATTGGCTTTTCGGCACGAAACGCCACCAGCGCCCGGCAAAACCATAGCGCATCAATCCACCGGCCTGGGACCAGCTGCCGGCGTCCATGTGTTTGCTCGCCAGCCAGAAAAAGCCCTTGGAGCGCAGCAGTTTGCCGTTGTCCCAGGAGCCGTCGATGACGTTGAAGAAACGCTGTGGATGGAACGGCCGCCGAGCCCGATAAGCGCTGGATGCAATGCCGTATTCTTCGGTTTCCGGCACGTGTTCGCCACGCAGTTCCTGCAACCATCCCGGTGCCTGGGCCGCCTTTTCGAAGTCAAAACGACCGGTGTTGAGAATTTTGTTCAAAGGGATTTCGCCCATCGCCATCGGAATGATTTCCGCCCGGGCGTTGAGCCGTTCAAGTATGGCGACCAGTTCCTCGCGTTGGTGACGGCTGATCAAGTCGATCTTACTGAGCAAAATCACATCGGCGAACTCGACCTGCTCAATCAGCAGATCGGTAATCGAACGCTCGTCTTCCTCACCAAGCGTTTCGCCTCGGGAAGCCAGGCTTTCAGCAGCCTGGTAATCGAGCAGGAAGTTCATGCCGTCGACCACCGTGACCATGGTGTCCAGACGTGCGATGTCGTTGAGGCTCTGGCCGCTTTCATCGCGGAAGGTGAAGGTTTCCGCCACCGGCAGCGGCTCGGAAATACCGGTGGACTCGATCAGCAGATAGTCGAAGCGACCCTCACTGGCGAGCTGGCTCACTTCCTCCAGCAAGTCTTCACGTAACGTACAGCAAATACACCCGTTACTCATTTCCACCAACCGTTCTTCAGCCCGATTAAGGCTGACATCGCGCTGGACTTCGGTGCCATCGACGTTGATTTCGCTCATATCATTGACGATAACTGCAACACGCAAACCATCACGATTACGTAGTATGTAATTAAGAAGTGTACTTTTTCCGGCACCAAGAAAGCCGGAGAGAACGGTCACGGGGAGTCGATTGGACATCTGCATATTCCTCACAGGGATACCCGGTCGCTGTGTCGGGCTTCCATTATGTTATACTGTAACACTGCAAACAAACCATCCCCTATTGCTCAGCAGGGCAAAGAACAGGATGCTGAATGCGTTCCCCTCCTGAGAAACCCCATGCGCAACACCCTGAAATCTGCATTGATAATGCTGTCCCTGCTGGTTGCTGCCGATGCGGTGGCCCAGGTCCCGAGCCTGGCAAGGTGTACCCGCAGCGCCAACCTGCTGGCGTGCGTGGACGCAGATGGCAACGCCTACAGCGTCAATACCGCCGCAAGCACGATCTATCTGCGGGGGTTCGAAACGGCCGGCAAACGCTATTGGGCGCAGACCAACAGCCGCTACGGCCAGCTTACGTTCTTCACCGGCATCGCTTCCGATGGCGAGGCTTGGGTTGGCTACAACCAGCGCGTCGGCTGGACCACGATCAACCGGTTTTCCAGCTCCGGCGGCAGCAGCGCCAAGTTCACCTGCAGCCGGATCACTGGCTGTTAGGCCTGCCTGTTCCACGCTTTACTGATGCAGCGTGGTGATACCCACCAGGCTACCAAGCAAGGTACTGCCCTGGGCCAACTGACCGAGATCACAGCTGAGGCTGGCGCCACTGAGGTCGATGAAGGCCTGTTCATGAAAAAGGCATCGTCGATTTTAATGTTATGATATAACATCTGCAATCAACTTCACGATGGACCTGCTCATGAATGCGCTGACTCTGCCGGATATCGCCGCGCAGGCATCACGCCAAGCCCTGCCACTGGAGTGGGTGGGCATGTGCGGCATTGCTCTTCCTGTTTTGTTTGATGGCCAGCGACTGAATGCAACGGCCGATGCCGGCGTGAGCCTCGACGATGGCAATGCGCGCGGCATTCACATGTCGCGGCTCTATCTGGCGCTTGAGTTGCTGGAGCAGGAAAGCCTTTCACCGGCCTTATTGCACCGGGTTTTGCAGCGTTTTCTTGAGAGCCATGAAGGGCTGTCCAGCAGTGCTCACTTAACCATTCACGCCGATGTGTTGCTGAAAAGGCCGGCGCTGATCAGCCCATTGGCGGGCTGGAAAAGCTATCCGGTGAGCATCGAAGCACGTTTGAAAAACGCGATGTTCCACGTGGAACTAAAAATCGACCTGCCTTATTCCTCAACCTGTCCGTGTTCTGCGGCCCTTTCTCGACAGTTGATTCAGCAGCAATTCGTCGATGATTTCGCCAAAAAGTCGCTGCAACACGCCGACGTTTTAGCGTGGCTCGGCTCCACCAACGGCATCGTCGCCACACCCCACAGCCAACGCAGCAGCGCAAAATTGTGCGTACGGCTGGCTGATTTTCTGGATGAGTTGCCTCTGATCGCCGTCATCAACGACGCCGAAGCTGCACTCGGTACAGCCGTTCAAACAGCGGTAAAACGCGCCGACGAACAAGCCTTCGCCTTGGCCAACGGTCAGAACCTGATGTTCTGCGAAGACGCCGCACGCCGTTTGAATCTGGCCTTGAAGCGTTCCACAGGCATCAATGCCTTCCACATTCGTGTGATCCACGCCGAAAGCCTGCACGCCCATGACGCCGTAGCCGAAAGCCGATTCAACTGGGAGGCTGCATGATTGGTTGCGACGCCTTGCGCTGGGGCGCACCGGGACAGCCACTCACGCCGGCGCTGAACTTCGAACGACCAAAGGGCAGCCTGACCGCCATCATCGGTGCGAACGGGTCCGGTAAAAGCAGCCTGTTGAAGGTGATCGCTGGCCTGCAGAAACCCTTGGCCGGAAAGGTACGGCTGGATGTTCCACGCAGGGGCAGTGTGTCGTTCCTGCCTCAGCAACAACACCTGGACAGGCAATTCCCGATCAGCCTTCAGGCGTTGGTCGCCGCTGGTTTCTGGGGCAACAAACAATCGCCGGAAATCCGCAGCCAACGACTGAAAGCAGTCCTGGAAGACTGGTGCCTGAACGGCCTGGAAGATCGCCCCTTGATGGCCCTCTCCGGTGGTGAACTGCAACGCGCCCTGCTCGCCCGATTGAGCCTGACCGACGCGCCCTTGCTGTTGCTCGACGAACCCCACGCGGCCCTCGATGAACTCGGCCGGGCATTGCTCTGGAAGCACATACAACAGTGGCACCTCGAAGGCAGAACGCTGGTGGTCGTGTGCCATGACCTCGCCGCTGTCCGCGAGCACATCCCGCACACATTGCTGATCAAAAGCAGCGGTTGTGTATTCGGTCCGAGCGTCGAACTGATCCGCCAACAACCTCAATCGCAGGTGGCCTGATGACCGCTGCAGCGCATCTCTGGCAACCGTTTCACGAGTTCGTTTTCATGCGTCGGGCGCTGCTCGGTGGTTTGCTCCTGGCATGCAGCACGGCCCCCCTGGGCGTGTTTCTGATCCTCAGGCGCATGAGTCTGATCGGCGATGCCATCGCCCACGGCATCCTTCCCGGTGCTGCGCTGGGTTTCTGGTTTGCCGGTTTGACCCTCCCTGCGTTGACTATCGGAGGGCTCGGTGCCGGCCTGAGTATGGCGGGCCTCGCTGCCTGGATTACCCGACGCACCGGCTTGCGAGAGGACGCCAGCCTCGCAGCGATCTACCCGATTTCCCTTGCCAGTGGCGTACTGATTCTCGGCATTGCCGGCAAACGCCTGGACCTGTTGCACCTGCTGTTTGGCTCGGCGCTGGCGGTCGACGGCCCCACCTTGACCGGCATGCTTTGGGTCTCGGGCTTGAGTCTGATTGCCATGGCATTGATCTACAGACCGCTGCTGCTCGACACCCTCGACCCGCTGTTTCTGCAAACCGTCAGCCGACTCGGTCCACTGGCCCACGGCGTGTTCCTGACACTGGTGGTGTTGAATCTGGTCATCGGTTTCCAGGCGATCGGCGCATTGATGGTCGTCGGCTTGATGATGTTGCCTGCCGCTGCGGCGCGTTTCTGGAGTCGCCGCTTGCCGGTACTGATCGTCGTCGCCGCGTTGCTCGGCAGCCTCTCGGTGTGGCTCGGTCTGTTGGTCTCGTTCTACTACTCGCTGCCCAGTGGGCCGGCAATCGTGCTGGTCGCAGGCGCTGGGTATCTGTTGTCCGTGGTGTTCGGACCGGTGCACGGCTTGCTACGTCGCCCGCCTTTGCTCACATCCCAATGAGGTGTTATCCGATGCGCGCTTTACTCGTGCTGCTCAGCTTGATGGTGTCGATGTCGCTGTCTGCTGCCGAAAAACTTCAGGTGGTCACCAGCTTCAGCATCCTTGCCGACATGACTCATCAGGTTGGCAAGGACCATATCCAGATCACCAACATGGTCGGCCCGGACGCGGATGCCCACACGTACGAGCCGACACCGGACGACGCCAAAGCGCTGCTCAAAGCCAGGCTCATCATCAAGAACGGCCTGGGTTTCGAACCCTGGCTGGATCGCCTGGTGACCAGCACAGAGACCCAGGCGCCGGTCATCAGCGCGAGCCACGGTGTCATTCCGCGTAGCCTGGATGAAGACGGCGAAACCGTTCCCGACCCGCATGCCTGGCATAACCTGGCGAACACCGAGCTGTACATCGCCAACATCACCAAGGCGCTGATCGCCGCTGACCCGGCGAACAGCGCCGACTATGAACACAACAGCCAGGCGTACCTGAAACAGGTCTATGCCCTGCTCGCCGAAGCCAAGACCAAACTCGGCTCACTGCCACCGGGCAACCGCAAGATCGTAACGTCCCATGATGCCTTCGGTTATCTCGGCCAAGCCTACGGCATCGAGTTCATGGCGCCTCAAGGCCTGTCCACCGAGCGCGAACCTTCGGCCGCCGAGGTGGCCGCACTGATCACCCAGATTCGTCAGGCCAAGGTCAAGGCGGTGTTCATGGAAAACATCAAGGATGCGCGCCTGCTCAAGCAGATCGCCGATGAAAGCGGCGCGCAGATCGGCGGCACGCTGTATTCCGATGCCCTTGCCGCGAGCGGCCCGGCCAGCACCTACACCGGGTTGTTCGAGTACAACCTCAACACCCTGTACAACGCGTTGAGCAAGCCATGATCCGCAAGAACCCTTCCGGAGATTTGCCGCTGATTGCCGAGTCGGCCTACGTCGACAAGACGGCAATCATCTGCGGCAAAGTGGTGATCGGCGAGAACGTGTTCGTCGGCCCCTACGCGGTGATACGCGCTGACGAAGTCGACGACTCGGGCGACATGCAGCCGATCACCATCGGCGCCAACTCGAACATCCAGGACGGCGTGGTGATCCACTCCAAATCCGGTGCGGCGGTGACCATCGGCCAATTCAGTTCCATCGCCCACCGCTCGATCGTGCATGGCCCCTGCACCGTCGGCGATCGAGTGTTCATCGGCTTCAACAGCGTGCTGTTCAACTGCGTGGTCGGTGACGGTTGCGTGGTACGACACAACTCGGTAGTCGACGGGCGTGATCTGCCTGCAGCCTTCTACGTGCCTTCCACCACGCGGATCGGTCCCAACACCGACCTCTCGCAATACCCGCCGGTGAGCGTCAGTGCTTCGGAGTTTTCCGAAGACGTGGCGCGCACCAACGTCGATCTGGTGCGCGGCTACAAAGCCCTGCAAAACGAGTTCTGACCATGAGCAGCCTGCTGATTCGAAATGCCCGCGTTGCTGGAGCTGGTCGCGGAACAGATTTGGCCGATCACCACACTGGTAGCCAATACCAGCCATCGTGTCAGGACAATTTGCCTGGCACGACAAACGGCTTAATGACAGCACCCCTACGGTTTATGCGATATCGCTCGTTAGAAGCACCAGAGTACGCCGACCATGATCCAGATCACCCTGCCCGATGGTTCATTGCGTGAGTCCGACCAGCCACTGTCCGTGCATGAGGTGGCCGCCAGCATCGGCCCCGAACTGGCCAGCGCGGCCGTAGCGGGTAAAGAACAGGCCGGGGATATAGACAGGCTGCGGGGACGCTTTCGCGAGCAGGCTCGCTCCCACATTGATTGTGTGTCGATCACCAATTTACTGTGGGCGCGAGCCTGCTCCGGGCGGCGATCCGACGAAGCTTTTAGGCTCTTGGCTTCACCGTGCCGCAATCCTGCCCCAACCAGACAGCACGGGATTCGAGGCTGCCTTTCTGCTGAATGCCGGTGGCGTTGAACGTTCCGTTGACCTTGGTGGTGAATTCGCGATCACTGACGAATGTCGCCACGCCCGCACCCTGGGCTCTCGGGCAGCTGAAGCGGAATTTCCACTGATTGCCGGAGCGGTCGGTGATTTCCTGCTTGCAGCCCGACTGCGGATCGGTCAGCGGAATGTTATCGGTCTTGACCTGCTCCTGGGTCAGGCACGCCCGGATCCCTTTGCCACCCATGGTGATGCCCTGTTTTTCCAGCATCGCGCGCTGCTCAGGGGTCATCTGGCTCTGAAGCTGACCCAGGATCAATTGCAGGTCCGGCATATTCTGCTCATCGACCTTCATGTTGCTCGTGGTCAGCTCCCACAATCCTGGTTGCAGCATCTGCGCGTGTGCCGCCACAGGAAGTGCCAACCCAAATGCCATGGCCAAACCCAGCAGACGAACGTTCATCGAGTAACTCCTGATCAGTAGTGGCCGTTAGACGTCAGCCGCGCGCTTCGGTTCATGGGCCAATTAATTAGCGACATTCTGCACGGAACATGGTCTGTTAAGCACTGAATCTTCAGGAGCAAGGCAGCCCCCATGGATTATTTCGGACCGCATATTTTCGGTTATACCATCGCCCTGCTGCACTCGCTGGGCATGATCGCGGCCATACACGCCGTGCTGACCGTCCGTACCGCCCAAGGCTCGATCGCCTGGGCCCTGTCGCTGCTTTTCATCCCTTACCTCACGCTGATCCCGTACCTGGTGTTCGGCCGCAGCACCTTTGATGGCTATATCAAGGCCCGGCGGCAGGCCAACGAGGAAATGCGCAAGGCTGTCTCCGAACTCAATTGGCGACCCTGGGTGGAAGAAGCACTCACCGCTCGCGCGTCTTCTGCATACGCCTCTCTCAGAGCAATGCCCAAGCTCGGACACATGCCTTGCCTGGCCAACAACCAGATGCGGCTGTTGATCAACGGTCAGGCGACATTCGAGGCGATTTTCGATGCCATCAGCCAGGCGAAGGAAGCCGTGCTGATCCAGTTCTTCATCGTTCACGACGACCGCCTCGGCCAATGCCTGCAATCGCTGCTGTTGAAAAAGGCTTCCGAAGGCGTGGCGATTTATCTGTTGTATGACCGAATCGGCAGCCACTCCCTGCCTCACAGTTACGTGCAGGCCTTGCGTGATGGCGGGGTCGAGGTCAAAGCCTTCGCCACCCGAAGTGGATGGCTCAACCGCTTTCAGGTGAACTTTCGCAACCACCGCAAGATCGTGGTGGTGGACGGCATTCTCGGTTTCGTCGGCGGGCACAACGTCGGTGACGAATACATGGGCGAGAAGCCGCCCCTGGCCCCTTGGCGCGATACCCACGTGCAAGTGCGCGGGCCAGTGGTGGCGTGCATGCAGGAGTCTTTCGCCGAAGACTGGTTCTGGGCCGCTCGTGCACTGCCACCGCTGATCCTGCCCGAGGTTTATCCGGAAGACGGCGTGTTGTGTCAGCTACTCGCCAGCGGTCCGGCCGATGCCTGTGAAACCTGTTCATTGTTCTTTGTCGAGGCCATCCACGCGGCGACAGAACGGGTGTGGATTACCAGCCCGTACTTCATCCCCGACGAAGCCGTGTTCGCGGCGTTGCGCCTGGCGGTACTCCGGGGAGTGGATGTGCGCCTGTTGTTGCCGTCCCGGCCCGACCACCGAATTGTCTACGCCGCCTCCAGCCTCTACGCCTTCGAAGCAGTACGCGCCGGAGTGCGGGTGTTCCGTTACGAACCCGGATTCCTGCACCAGAAAGTGGTGTTGATCGACAGCGAAATCAGCGCCATCGGCAGCGCCAACCTGGACAACCGTTCGTTCCGGCTGAATTTCGAAGTGATGTTGCTGACCGTCGACAGCGCGTTCGCCGCCGAGGTGGAACAGATGCTCAACGATGATTTTGCCAACGCCCACGAAATCGCCAAGGAAGAAGGCCGGGAGACCCACCGCGTCCAACAGCTCGGCATGCGGATCGCCCGGCTGATTTCACCGATTCTCTAGAGGTAGATATCGTCCCGGGTCCATGGCAGTTCATGACTGCCATCGGCGTGGGCCTTCACGGCGAGAATCTGGTGCAGGTTGATCCAGCCGCGAGCGAACGCGTAAGCGCAACCAGCCAGGTACAGGCGCCAGATGCGCAGGACATGTTGCGGTACGAGTCTGGAGGCCGCTTCGAGGTTGTCTTCCAGGCGTTCGCTCCAGTGATCGAGCGTGCGTGCGTAGTGCAGGCGCAGGCTCTCGACGTCGACGATTTCCAGCCCCGCCTCACTGATCTCGGCAGAGATCATCGACAGGTGCGGCAGCTCGCCGTTGGGGAACACATATTTTCCAATGAAGTCACCGGCACCGCGCCCCACCGGACGGCCATCGGTGTATTTGGCGGTGATCCCGTGGTTCATCACCAGGCCACCATCCTTAACCGCGCCGAACAGGGTCTTGCAGTACTCGGCAAGATTGGCGTGGCCGACGTGTTCGAACATGCCGACGCTGACAACCTTGTCGAAACGGCCATCCTGCGGCAGATCGCGATAGTCGAGCAGTTGCAGTTCGACCAGATCCTCCAGGCCTTCCGCTTTTACGCGTTCACGGGCCAGGGCCAACTGCTCCTTGCTGAGGGTGATACCGAACACTTTCGCGCCAAACTCTCGCGCCGCGTAACGTGCCAAACCGCCCCAACCGCAACCCACATCCAGCAGATACTCGCCAGGCTGCAAACGCAGCTTGCGGCACAAATGACGAAACTTGGCTTGTTGGGCCTGCTCGAGGCTTTCGCTGCCAGTCTCGAAGTAAGCGCAGGAATACGCCATGTCGCTGTCGAGCCACAGCTGATAGAACGCGTTGGAAAGGTCGTAGTGGTAAGAGATCGCCTTGGCGTCCATCTCTTTGTCGTGGGCGCTACGAACCGGCTGATTGTCGTCGCCTTCGTCCAGCAACGCCTGGCTCCATTCATCGCAGACGCGGATCACATCGTTGATGGAGCCTTCAAGCTCCAGTTTGCCTTCAACAAAAGCAGCACCAAGAGCGTCCAGGCTTGGATGAGTAAACTGGGTGACCATTTGCGGGTCCTTGACCACAATCGTGACACTGGGCGTCGGCCCCAGATTGAATTCATGGCCATCCCAGAGTCTGAGGCGAAGCGGTAATTGCAGATTCTGTAAGGCCGGTGGAAGATGCGCGAGCATGTAAAACCCCCTTGTTTCAGACGTCTAAACAGAGGGTAGACCATCTATGAAAAATAGCTGGCTATCGAATTAATAGCCATTTTCAATGATTCGCGACGCCTGATCCGGCCGCCGCGAACACACAAAATGATGTGCCCTCATCTTCAATGACTACGAACCGCGCGCACAGTTCTAAAAAGTTGAAGTCTTCGCGACAACCCGGTTTAGAGCGTTCGTCTTCAGGCTTCGTCCTTGAGTTTGAGCAGTGGCTCCTGGAACCGCAGCAAACGGCCGGCATTGCCCAACACCAACAAGGTACTGAGGTTATGCAGCAGCGCCGCAATCATCGCCCCGGCAGCGCCAAGCCAGCCGAACGCGGCAAAGGCCACGATCGCCAGGGTCCAACCCAGCCCGATGATCACATTCACCTGCAATGTCTGGCGGCACTGACGACTCAGGCGCACGCAGGTACCGAGACGGCGCAAGTCACTGCCGATCAGCACGATGTCGGCCGATGCCAGGGCGATGTCCGCGCCGCCAGCGCCCATGGCCACACCGACCACGCCAGCCTTGAGGGCCAGTGAGTCGTTGATGCCATCGCCAACCACCATTGGCCGGAAGCCGCTATCGATCTCCTTGAGCACACGATTGAGTTTGTCTTCGGGCAGCGCTTGCGCTTCGACGTCACTGATCCCGACATCCCGGGCGAGCGTTTGCGCGACGCTGTGCCGGTCACCGGTGAGCAATAACTGGCGACCCAGGCCAAGTTCACGCAACTCACTCAGGGCAAACTGCGCTTCGGGTTTGACGCTGTCGGCCAGCAACAGCCACGCGAGGAACTCTCCATTGAGTGCCAGCCCTGCAATCGGACCGTCGTGATCGGGGACCGTCGTTGTGCTGATACCCAGTTGCGCGAACAGCTCTGGCCGGCCGAGCGCTGCCTCGCCCTGCCCGGTCATCGCCACCACGCCCAGGCCCTGGCGCTCATGAATGTCGGAAAGCAGCAGGAAATGCTCCTGGGTCACCAAGCCCGCCAGCGCTCGACTGACCGGGTGACTGCTGGCCGAACCGAGACTGGCAGCCAGCTTGAGGACATGGCTGCGATCCTCAAGCGGACTGTCGATGGATTGCAGGCGCAAGGTGCCGAAGGTCAGCGTCCCGGTTTTATCGACCACCAGTGAGGTAAGGTCCGCCAACTCTTCAAGGAACGCGGAACTGCGGATCAGAATCCCGTGGCGTGCCGCTACGGCCACCCCGGCAATCGCGGTGGCCGGTGCCGACAACACCAGTGCGCAAGGACAGGCCGCCACCAACACTGCAAGCATCGCTTGAGCGTTGTTGGTGATGAACCAGGTCACGGCGGCCAGCAGCAACACCAGCACCATATAACTGCCGGCGTATCGCTCCAGCAGACGAGTGATCGGCGGCTTCGAACGCTCGGCGTTTTGCATCAGGGCGATGACTTTGCCGAGGGTCGATTCCTCGCCGGTGCGGGTCACTTCGATTCGCAGCAGACCGTCGAGGTTGATCGCGCCACCAAACACCGACATGCCCACGCCCGCCTCCATCGGTACCGATTCGCCGGTAATGGAGGCGGTGTCCAGACTGGCCTGCCCGGATAACACCCGGCCATCTGCCGGTACCCGGTCCCCGGCGCGCACCTCGACCCGATCACCAGCCTTGAGCGTGCCGTTGTCGACTTCGATGATGGAGCCATCTGCCTGCACCTTGCGCGCATGGCTGCGGGTCAGTTTGCCGAGGGCGTGAATCGCTTCCTGGGAACCGATCACGCTGCGCTCTTCCAGCACGTGGCCGAAAATCATGATGATCGGCAACAGCGCCGCCGTCAGCAGATCGCCGGTAGCCCACGCACCCAGCATGGCCAGGGCGATCAATTGATCGGTGATGCCGTGCAGGCTCGGATAACGCAAGCTGTACCAGGCCGAGCGCATGACCGGCACAGCGACCAGCAACGAGGCGAACCCCAGCAGCAACTGACTGATACCTGTCTGCTCCGGCGCCAGCCATCGCCAGATCAGGCCCAGCGCAAGCAGGCCCAATGCGAGCATGGCCAGGGTCAGTTGGCGCGCGGCGCTACGTTGTTCTGCCGAAGACAACATGCTCGGCGCGGTGGCGGTTTGCGCAGTCATTGTGCAGCTCCCTGAATGATCAGGCGGGAATCGTCTTTGGGATCGACCGTCGTGACCGAACCGGCCTGGCCGAGAATTTTCGGCATCCGCTCGCGATAGATGCGCAGCAGCATTTGCGGATCAGTCCCCTGCTGCTGCGCCTTGGCCAGGCTCAACACGGTGGCGGTATCTGCCGAGGCTTTGGCCAGTCGCTCGCTCGCCTGGGCATGGGCCACTTGCAGCGTACGGTCGGCTTGTTCGTTAGCGGTCTGCGTCAACTTCTCGGCTTCGGTGCGGGCATTGGCGACAGCCTTGTCGGCTTGTTGGCTGGCCGTGAGTACCGCGTTGAAAGCGTTCACCGCGGGGCTGGGCAAACTCGATTGCACATCGACCCGCGCCACTTCGATCCCCAAGCCTTGCCCTGTTGCAGTCAGTTCGGCCAGGCGTTGATTGATGCCCTGCACCAGATCACCACGCAAGCGCTCGCGTCGTTCCGCCGCCTGGCTATCGGCGCCGATCAATTCCGGACGAGCGACCAGAATGGTATCCAGATCCCGGGCGGCCGTAAGCGCAACCGCGCTACGGGTCACCAGACGATCCAGAGCCGGCAACACGTGTTCGCCCTGAAGCACGAACGCATAAGGCTCGGTGACTTTGTAAAAAACCCGCACATCGAGTTGCACCACTCCGGCATCACCGGTTAACAGATAGCCGGAACCTGCAAGGGCATCGCTGATGGGCGTGGCAAAACTGGCCACCCGATCCGCCTGAACCGCGGCACCACTGCGCAACAGACTGTCCACTCGCCGCTCGATCACCCGATCCGCCGCCGGCAACAAAATCACCTGTTCAAACGGTTGCGGCCAAGCCAATAGCAGCCCGGCATTCTGGATGCGATCCAGCGCGCCGAAATGCAAAACCACCGCTCGATTTTGTGGATCGATCTGCCGCACATTGGAAAACGCCCACGCCAGCGCCGCCAATACCGTCACCACGTACAGGGCAATAAACGCCAACCGCCCGGCCTGAATCCAGGGGCTGCTCAACTCATTTGTTCCACGTGGAACCAAACTCATGGCTGCGATCCGGACTTGTTGTCGAGGCTTGGCGGACCGTCAACCAACACCCGGAACGGTGCGGCGTCGGTGCGCAGAATCAGTTTGGTTCCGGGCGTGACCACCGTGCCCAGGGTATCGAGCGAGCGCAGCAGGTTGTAGAGCTGCGGCGATCCAGCATAGGCACGCCCATAAATCTGCGCCGCTTCGACCCGTGATTGCGCTTCGATATCCGCCGCTTTCACGGTGGCATCGGCCTGCACAATACGTGCATCTCGCTCGGCGGCGGAACGAATTTGCGCGGCTTCACGCTTGCCGATCGCCGTGCGTTCAGTGGCGATGGTTTCACGCTCGGCGCGCATCCGGTCGACGGTCGCGGTGAGCGTCACCGAAGGCAGCGTCAATCGTTCAATACCGACCTGCAACACGCGCACGCCATAAGTGGTGAGCAGTTGCTGATCGATCTGCTTGCGCAGTTGGGCTTCGAAATCGGCGATGCGCACCTGGCTGGCATCGGTATTCACCAGGTTCGCCAGATCAAAACTGCTGGCGGTGGTTTCCAGCGCGGAACCGACAAAGGTACGAATCTGCCGCGCGGCTTCATCGGGCTGGTTCTGCACTGCGCGCATGAAACGTTGCACATTGTCTGGATCGCCCTGTACCTGCCACGCCACGTAGGCCTGGACGATGATGCGCAAACCGTCCCGGGTACCGACATCCTGCAAACCGCTGGACGTGGTGCGCAGCCGCAGATCCACCGGGATTGCTGCCTCGAACGGTGCCGGCCAGCGCCAGCCCAGCCCCGGTTCCAGCAAGACGCGTGAAGGGTTGCCGAAGCGTGTGATCACCGTGGCCTCACCTGAACGCACCTGCACCAGGCTTGCGGCAGCGACGGCAAACGCCACCAGCAATGCAGCCCACCCCATGCGACGCCACGGGAATGGACCGGCCTCTTGCGGGTCGCCGTGGTGGTGATGATGGTGATGGCCGTGGTGGTGATGCCCGCCATGACCGTGATCGTGGCCGGCGTGGTCATCGTGATCGTGAGTATGCGACTGGCTCAATTGGCAGCTCCTGGCTGAGCGGTTTTACGCGACGGCGCAGGGTCAACCGGCAGCGTGAACGTACGGAGGTCGATGGTCGGCGCATTGCTGCTGCCGCCCAGACGATGATCAAGAACCAACAACTTGGCATTGGCCAAGCCCTGGGACAATTGACTGAAATATTGCTCCAGCACAAAGGCCTGACCAGCGCTGGCGTAGGCTTTCTGTTCGGCGCTGAATTTCAGGTCCGTGGCCTGGGCGCCAGCATTGATTTCACGGGCGCTGGCCGTCGCCTGATCGCGGGCGATGCTTGCTTGCAACTGCGCCTGGTTGGTGGCCTCGGCAGCGGCGCCGCGTTCCCGGGCGATCAGCGCTTGCGCAGCAATCTGCGCGGCTTGCACGCCGTGATAGGCGTTGGCTGCACCGGCCGGCGGGTGAATCGCCTCGACCACCGTGGCAAGAATTTCCACGCCGCTGTCGAGTTTTTGCAGGTCAGCCTGGACGGCTCGGCCGATTTCTTCGGCCAGCCCTACCCTGTCCTCACCCAGCAAACCGTCGAGGGTGCGCGAGGCGAAATCGTGAACCAGGATTCGGCTGGCGGTGCTGCGAATCAACATCGGCACATCGGCACTGTTATAGGTCGCGGCCAACGCCGCCTCATCGCTCAGGCCAATGCGATAGACGAAGCGCACGTCCATGTTGACGATCTGAAAGCTCTGCTTGTCGGCTCGGCTGCTGGCGATCACCTGGGACTTGTCGTTCACATGGCTGGCGTCCCACAGGCGATTGGCAATTGCCGGGGCCGGACCTTCGGCGGGGTCGGCCTGAGCGGGGGCCGAGGTTTCGCCAACACTGGTGGCCAATTCGTGAACCACGCCATTCTCGATGTTCAATACGCGTCCCAATGGCCACGGCAAGCCCATATGCAAACCTGGGCCAAACACCTCCACTGGTTTGCCGAACCGCTCGTAGATGCCACGCCCTTGCAGCGCAATTTCGTGAATGCCAGTCAGCGACCAGCCAACCAGCGCAACCACTGCCAGCACCGGCAGGAACGCCCGACGTATATAAGTGAAGGCCCAGATCTGCCGCAGATCGATGCCGAAGCGGTTATGCAATTCGTGCTGCAACGCCAGCAATGGCTGCGGTGGCCAGCGCAGCATGTCAGCGACAAAGCTGCGCGCCAGCAGCTCCGGCTCAAGACGTTCGCGGCGCGGGCTGAATAATGACAACACCGCGCGCAGCAACAGTTCTGCCGCCACCAACCCCGGCAGCAGGCCGATCAACACCGCCAGGCGTACGGGCCATACCGAGGTTTCATTGGCAAACAACAGGCAAAACGCACCGAGTACCAGACTGATGATCACCACACGAATCAATTGAGCCAACGCGGTGGCTTCAGGCCATTGCGCAGTGTTTTCCTGCGCCAGATGGCGTTCCAGCACCAACAGGCCGAAGGCCAACAGCAAGGTGCACGCGGCACCGACGGTGGCCGCCAGGCCCAGTGCTGACGGGGGCAACGCAAGGTTCCAGGCCTGTTCGACGCCCAATATCGCCAGCAATGCCCAGCCGCCAAGCCACAGCGTCGGCGCGCCGATTTGCCCGAGCAAGTGCCGGGATTGCTGGCCGATCCGGTCCAGCAAGCGTTCATACCACCCGGCAGGGGCGACAGGTTCGTCGACAACGACCACCGGCACCACGGGATTCATGGCGCGGGCACGCCACCGGGCGACCCACCAGGCCGATTGCACACCCGCCATCAACACGACAAACGCCATGCTCAGGTTCAGCAGCAACGCTGGCCACAATGTTTGCGACGTAAACAACCCGGCAAAAAGCGCCAGCAGCACACCCACCGTCGCGAGTACGCCCGCACCGATGGCGAACTGGCGCAAACGCCGCCCTTGAATGAACGCCTGCTGAAAGCGCGGCAACCCGGCTAACGGCGTTTCATCAACATCGAGATCGACTTGCATACCACCCCAGAGTGTCTTCGCTTACATGGCAATTCGTTACGATATAACGAAAAAGGTGAAATTTCCGTACTCAAGCGCGCTATCTAAAAATGCCCAACCTGTCGCCTACCTGAAGCCTTGACCGAAATGCTTCAGAACGCACATATTACGTTCGTAATTTTATTCAGGAACTACTTTTACCGATCTCTTTCCCTTTCGATCCAGGAGTACATTCATGAGCACTTATGACGTCGTGATACTCGGCGGTGGCCCCGGCGGTTACAACGCGGCGATCCGCGCCGGACAACTGGGTCTGAAAGCCGCCTGCGTGGAAGGACGCGCCACACTCGGCGGCACCTGCCTGAACGTCGGCTGCATGCCATCCAAGGCGTTGTTGCATGCCTCCGAACTGTACGACGCGGCCATGGGCGCGGAATTCGCCAATCTGGGGATCGAAGTCAAACCCGTACTCAATCTCAACCAGATGATGAAGCAAAAGGATGAAAGCGTTACCGGGCTGACCAAGGGCATCGAGTTTCTTTTCCGCAAAAACAAGGTCGACTGGATCAGAGGCTGGGGCCATATCGACGGACCGGGCAAAGTCACGGTGACCGATAGTGCTGGTGGCAAGACCGCACTGAGCGCCAGGGACATCATCATCGCCACCGGTTCCGAGCCCACGCCCCTGCCCGGCGTGGACATCGATAACAAACGCATCCTCGACTCCACCGGCGCCCTGGCACTGACCGAAGTGCCCAAGCATCTGGTGGTGATCGGCGCCGGTGTGATCGGCCTGGAGCTGGGCTCGGTATGGCGGCGCCTTGGGGCGCAGGTAACGGTGGTCGAGTTTCTCGACCGGATCTGCCCCGGTGTGGACATCGAAGCCGGCAAAACCCTGCAGCGCTCCCTGAGCAAACAAGGCTTGAGTTTCAAGTTGAGCTCAAAAGTGACCAGCGCCACCACCTCCGCCACCGGTGTGCAGCTCAGCATCGAGCCTGCTGCAGGCGGTGCCGCGCAATTGCTTGAAGCCGATTACGTGCTGGTGGCCATCGGGCGCCGACCTTATACAAAGGGCCTGGGCCTGGAGAACGTCGGCCTCGCCACGGACAAGCGCGGCATGCTCGCCAACAAGGGGCATCGCACCGAAGCCGTCGGGGTCTGGGTGATTGGTGACGTGACCTCCGGCCCCATGCTCGCCCACAAGGCCGAGGACGAAGCCATGGCCTGCGTCGAGCAGATGGTCGGCAAGGCTGGCGAGGTCAATTACAACCTGATCCCCAGTGTGGTCTACACCAAACCGGAGCTGGCCAGCGTCGGCAAGACCGAAGAGCAACTCAAGGCTGAAGGCCGGGCGTACAAGGTCGGCAAATTTCCCTTTACCGCCAACAGTCGGGCGAAGATCAACCACGAAACCGAAGGCTTCGCCAAAGTGCTGGCCGATGAGCGCACGGACGAAATCCTCGGCGTGCACCTGGTCGGCCCGAGCGTCAGTGAAATGATTGGCGAGTATTGCGTGGCCATGGAGTTCAGCGCCTCGGCCGAGGACATCGCCCTGACGTGCCACCCGCACCCGACCCGCTCAGAGGCCTTGCGCCAGGCGGCAATGAATGTGGAGGGGATGGCGACGCAGATGTAGATCCGGAGGACTTGGGTGACAGATCGATCGCCATCGCGAACAGGCTTGCTCCTACAGGGTTTGCGTTGTACCTGTAGGAGCGAGCCTGCTCGCGATGCAAACGACTCGGTCTACAGCGGCAAATGCTCCAGCGGCAACGCCCCCGGCGCCTTCACCGTGTGAATCGCAAAGTTGCTGCGGATGTCGCTCACACCCGGCAGCTTCAACAAACGCCCGGTGAGAAACCGGTCATAGGCACGCAAGTCCGGCACCACCACCTGCAGCAGAAAATCCGACTCCCCTGACACCAGAAACGCCGAAATAACCTCGGGCAATGCCGTCACCGCCAGGCGAAAGGCTTCAGCTTGTTCGTCGTTATGACGCTCGACCTTGACCCCGACAAACACCGTCAGCCCCAACCCCACCTCATCGCGATCCAGATTGGCCTGGTAACCGCGAATCACCCCCGCTTCTTCAAGCATCCGCACCCGGCGCAGGCAAGGCGATGCAGACAGGCCGATCTCGTCCGCCAGTTGCACATTGCTCAGGCGGCCATCCCGTTGCAGCGCGGCGAGAATCTTGCGGTCGTAGGCATCGAGTTTCATGGTTTGGCAGATCCTGATGGCTCAAGTATGAATAAGTGGCAGATTATGCCAATACAGATGCCGATAGAAGCTAACAACGCAAGCACCTGCCCTGCCCCTCAGCCGTAGACTGGCATGACCGAATCGACAACGAATGGGGTGCAACATGCAGGGGCTCTGGCTGTTTTTCATGGCGCTGGCGGTGGTCTATCTGTTGCCGGGGCCAGACATGATCCTGCTGTTGCAGACCGGTGCCCGCCAGGGCAAAGGCGCCGCGCTGGCGACGGCCGTGGGGTTGGGCATCGCCCGTGGTTGCCATGTGGCATTGGCGGCGCTGGGGCTGGCGGCACTGTTCAAGGCAGCGCCCTGGACCTTCGATGTGGTGCGCCTGGCCGGTGCTGCTTATCTGCTGTGGATCGGTATTCAGTGCCTGCGAACCACGATGCTGCCGAGCTTGACCGGCGCCGACACAACCGGCGAAAAACCGCGCTGGGGCGCCGCCATCCGACGCGGGCTGCTGACCAACCTGCTCAACCCCAAGGCACTGTTGTTCTGCTCGGTACTGCTACCGCAATTCATCAATCCACAGGCCGGACCGGTACTCGGGCAATTTGCAACGCTGGGCGTGGTGCTGGTCGGTGTCGGTTTGCTGTTCGACAGCGCCTACGCCCTGGTCGGCGCGGCGCTCGGCCGCTGGCTGCAACGCAGCCCCTCAGCCCAGCGCCTGCAACAATGGTTGTTCGGCAGCCTGTTGATCGGTTTCGCCGTACGGCTGACCTTTGTGCAACAGGCTTGAACCTCACTGCGCCTTGCGGCGGCGATTGAACAACCACAGCGCGGCTGCCGCGACCGCCAGGACGCCACCGACCTGTAGCGGCGTCTTGTACGGGCGCAAGGCCGAACGCGCAGCGTCGGTGACTTGGGTCACGTAGCGTTTGTCGGCGTTCTCGAAGTCGGGGTAAGGGCATTGGTGGCCGAAATCGGCAGCCCATTCCACGTAAGGCCCTTCTTTGACATAGCGCTGATAAATCGCACTTTGCTCTGCAAGGCTGCTGTTCCACCCTGACGCCTCGCACAGCACCGCCGCAAACGCCTGGCTGGTGTGAGGCAAGTTATCCGCGGCATTGCTCGCCAGCGCCGTGGCCACGAAGCGATAGTGGTAACGCTGGTCAGGCTGGGCAGCGCTGGCCTGCTGACGTTTCACTTCGTCCTCGGCCACCAAAGGACCGACATCGAGTTCGGTGTTTTCGAGAACGTAGTTACCGCCGAACGTGGCGTAATCCGGCGCCATTTCATAGCCCAGAATGTCCATGCCCCACTCACGCGCCGTCCAGGCCGCATTGAACAGCGCGGCGGCGCGACGGGTCGGCCACCAGGCCGAATCAGCCGCCAGGCGTTGCTCGCCATACAGCCTGGCCTTGTGCCGCAAGTCATCGTTGTCGAAATAAGGCAGCGCTTGCTCGTAATGCCCCTCGCGCAACAAACGTCGCCCCAGCAGATTGCGCAGGCTCGCCGCCACCGGCAAGGGCACGTAGTTGTCGCGGTCCTGCTGGCTGAGCGGCGGCGGGGCCGGTACTTGTGTGTCGACGTAGTGCTTGAGCTCTTCGAGGGTCAACACGCGCTCGGCCACGGTGGCGGCGTCGAACCAGTAAATGCTTTGGCTGCGATACAACTGATCGAAGGCTTGCAGGTAATCCCCGCGTTGCAGGGCCAGGATCGCACTCTCACCCTCGACCCGGCATTTGGGCTGCAGCGTTTCGTAATCGAAGTCCGGGGTCCGTCGCTCGCCCCAGGACTCATTCTGCGGAAAGGCCTGGGCCGCTTTGGCATAGGCTGCGGCGGCCGCGGCTTTATCGCCCTCGCGCACCGCCAGTTTTGCCCGCAGCCACCAGGCCAACCCGCCATCGCCGGCATGTTCGAGGAAAGCCTTGGCACTGGCGTAATCGCCCTGTTGATAATTCATCGCCGCCAGGCGGTCGGCGTTTTCGAGACTGCCACGGGTGCTGTTTTGCAGCAGCTTGATCATTTTCTGTTCGTTGGCGGGTTGATCGCCGAATGACCAACCCAACCGGCTGATCAGCGACGCGGTCACCAATTGCTGCACGGGCTGGCCCTTGAGCAACTCGGCCACTTGATCATCCGGCAGCGCCATCAAGTCCGTCATCAATTGCTTGAGCGAGTCATGGCCCACCGTAGAGCCGTGCAGATTTTGCGTGGCGTACAACTCGATGGCACGGTTCCAGTCCCCGGCGGTGCGCACCACCCGGGCTTCTTCGCCGAGGCTGGCGACACCCAGCTCCAGTGGATCGCTGAAGCCGTCGATGCTCAGTTGCCGGGTCTGCTCAAAGGCCTTGCGCGATTGTTCGAGCAGATCCGGACCCGCGTTGGCTTCGGTGCTCATGGCGAACAACGCGCGCCCCAGCGAGTAAGCCGCCCAGGTGCTGCGCGAAGCCCGTTGTTCTGCGGGCAAGGCCAGCACTTGCTTGAAATACCCGGCGGCCAGGGCCGCATCACCCGCGCCAAATGCCACGGCGCCCGCCAGGTACAACCTGAGCTCGGGTGGCAGTTGCGCCCCTTCGGTTTCAACCTGACGGGCATCGGTCAGGCTGCGCAGGTGTTTCACCAACACTTGTTGTTCAGCGGCAAGCTCCGCCTGCTCGGCCAGATCCCGCTGCGCTACAAGATCAGGTTCATCACCGTAGTGGACGCCTGCGGTGACGTTCTTCAATCCTTTGATGGCGTGGCCGAGGCGGTTGATCTCGAAGCCGAAGTTGCCTTCCGGCAGTTCCGCCAGCGACTGGCCACGGTTATCCAGCAGGCGCATGGGAAAGTCCGGGCCGCAGGCCAGCACCGAACCCAGCGGCAGGCTGAGGCTCAGGCAAAGCAAATGACGCGGCCAGTTACGGGTGAACATTCGAACCTCCTTGATCAATGTGTGCGCAGCGAGCCCAACCAATGGCACGCTGCCCGCCGGCCGGTATTCGACCGTCGCGCAGGCGGGTGAAGGTAAGCAGATCCGGACGCTGTTGCAACGCGTAACCGGCCAGGGCATCGGCCCCCTCACAACCACTGACCACCAGTGTCAGGCGTTCGGGCCAGGCGCGGTCGAGATTGCCCTGGTTGCTGATGCCGATGTCATAGAGGCCATTGTCGGCCAAGAGTTGCAGCGTCAATCGACTGTCGAGGACATCACCGCGAGCCACGGCGCGCAAGGTGGCCAGACTCCAGGCCCGGCGGTCATTTGCCAGTGGCAGGCGAAACCAGATCAGGCCCGCCAGATGTTTCGGTGGATCGGCGCGCAGTTCGCTGCCGAGGGTGCGCAATACCTGTGGATCGGCCAGTAATTCCTGGCGCAGGCCTTCATGCTCCAGGGTCACCTCGCTTTCCACAACAGGCGCGCCACCCGTCGACGGCAGCAACGCCACGCCATAGGCCGGCAGCGCCAGATAAAAAGGTTTTGTCGTGACGCGGCTCCAGGCCTTCGCCCATTGCCGGGCCTGATCGGCATCAAACAAACCGCGACGCGGATCGCTCACCGCATGTACCTGCAACACGCTGCTGTCGACTGTGGATAACAACGCCGGCAGTTCGCGACTGTCGAGCCAGGACGGCAATGCGGTGATGCTCAGCGGCAGCGAAGTCGGCAACGCTTCACGCAAACGCGCGAGAAATTCGCGGTACGCCGGCAGCCGGGCATTACCCGCATCGTAGTCGATTTCCACGCCGGCGAGATTCAACCCTTGTCCCTGCCAATCGCTGATCACCTGGCGGATTTGCGCTGTGATCTCGTCCTGATCCAGCGCCTTGAGCTGCCCATCCAGGCGAACCACCGCAATCACCGGCCGGCCGTCGCGCTCGAGCAACTGCCTATCCACCCGAGCTCGGCTCCAGCCCGCGTTGGGGAAGGCCTGCAAGGCCAGCACCCGCAACGCCGAAAAGTCTGCACGGCTGTCCCTGAGGGCGGCGTCGTGGGCCGGCGTCCATTGCCGCTGCCAGACGTAGAGTTGCTGATCCAGCGGCGGTGCGTCCTGTCTTTCGCAACCGGAGGTTAGCGCCAGCGCCATCAGCAAGGCGATCGAGCGAGTGAAAAAAACCATTAAAACGCCTGTTCCTGAAATGCAGAAAGGGCCTGTGCGGCCCTTGTTCGTTCTACCCCTACCCTACTCAGCCATCGACCGACGGGCAATGTTCGCCTGCAATCTTGCTTCAGATATCGAGCACCAACGGCTGCGCTCCCTGCGCCGGAATCGCGCAGCAAATCAGCACTTGTCCGTCATCCGGCACCTCCGCTGGCGGCAGTGGGTAATGCACCTGACCGCTGATCAAGCGCGTCTTGCAGGTGCCGCAGGAGCCGCCGCGACAACTGAATTCCGGACGCAGGCCACGGCTTTCCGCCAACTCCAGCAAGCTGCCACCCTCCGGCTGCCAGCGCGCTTCCTTGGCCGAGCGCTGGAACACCACCGGCACGGATGTGGTGGCGGCTGGCGGTTGCTCGATGACCACTGCATCGGCGTCCGGACGCCGGCGCAAGGTGGACGGGCCGAAGGTTTCGGCGTGAATCCGCGAGTCGCGAATGTCCAGTTCGCGCAGGCCGTCATACAACGCCTGGGTAAAGCTTCCGGGGCCACAGACGACAAAATCCGGCTGATCGTAGTCCTCGACTGTCAGCAGATCCTTGAGCAGCGCGACGTCGATGCGCCCACAGAGGTCGAAGTCCTCTCCTTGTATCGCCCAGGCTTCCGGCTGGCTGAGCAAACGCACCACCCGCACCACGTCACCGGCGTCTTCGAGCAAGCGATCCAGTTCGTGGCGAAACGGCTGGTCGGCCAGCGTGCGCGAACTCTGGATAAACCATGTCGGGCGGATACGGCGGGTGCGCAATCCCTGGTAAACCACCTCTCGCAGCATCGACAACAGCGGCGTGATACCCACCCCGGCCGCCAGCAACACCAATGGCCGACGCTCATGGGGCGCCACGGTGAAATGCCCTTGCGGCGCACGCGCCTCCAGCAGGTCGCCGACCCGAATCTGCTCATGCAAATGCGTAGACACCCGCCCGTCACGCTTCACGCTGATGCGGAAAAAATCATCGGACGGCGCGCTCGATAAACTGTACGTGCGGATGTGCACATCTCCGTCAATGTTGAAGCGCAGGGGCAAATGCTGCCCGGCCTGAAACAGTGGCAACCCGGCCCCATCAGCGGGCTCCAGGTAAATCGAACGAATGTTGTGGCTTTGCGCTTCAATCCGCGTCACCCGCAACGGCCGCCATTGATCGCCCAGGGCCTTGGCCTGCAAACGCGCGGTGGCCCGCTCCCATGTTCCTGTGAGCAAACTGGTGGGTGACACGCCGTCGAAGCGCCAGCGCAACGCCAGGGCAGCCGGGCGCCGTACGACTTGCTCGACATCGATGGTCCACAGGCGCTCGGCCCCTTGGAACGCCTCGACCTGCGGGCCCTCCAGGATGATTTCGGTCCGCCCGCTGAGCTGCAGCAGATCACCGGTATTGAAGTCGATGAACAACAACCCGGCCCGGGGATTGAGCAGCAGATTGCCCAGGGTGTTGAAGTGCAGGTTGCCGGCGAAGTCCGGGATGGTCAGGCGATTGCCTTCCACCCGTACGAAACCGGTCTGGCCGCCACGGTGCGACACATCCACCGAGCGTTCGCCATCGACGTCCACATAACTGGCAACGAAGAACGTGTCCGCTTCGGCGATCATGGCCTTGGCCGCGTCATCCAGTTCGCTGAAATGTTGCGCGACACGTGTCGAAGGGTCGGCCAGTGGCACCGAGTGAAACTGACGCAACTGAATGTACTGCGGGCAATTGCCGAAGGACTGATCCACCGTCACCGCGAAACCACCGGTTGTCATGGCGCGGACATGCCCATTGATGCGATTGCGACGGCGGGTATGCAACTCGATGCCCAACAGGCCGATGGCCGCGCCGTCGCTCAATTGCGCAGGATCATCAAGGGCAGGCAGGCTGCGAAATTGCAGCAGGCCCGGTTCTGGCGATTGTGCGAAACCGGGCTGGCCTTCAAGGATACTGGCCCAGGGATGACCGTCGGCATCCACCGCTCCGTACAGCATGAACGGCAATTGCTGATAGAACGTACGGTGCTGGTCCGGCATCTCGCTGCGAATCACCTTACGACCGAACGCCTCCATTCGTTCGGCAACGCCCACATGCGCCTGCAATTGTTTCTCGCCGGCATGCCAGGGTGAACGGTCCATACGGCTTCTCCCCTACGCCACTGGCGCAGAACAGGGCGGCCCGGCAATTCCGGGCCGCGGGCATCAGGCAGTTTTTTGCAGACCGGCGATGGTGCGCGGCATGCCGACAAAACCCGGCAAGGCTTCAATGCGGGCCAGCCAGGCGCGAATGTTGGCGTACTCATCCAGCGACACATTGCCCTCGGGCGCATGGGCGATGTAGCTGTAGGCCGCGACGTCAGCCACCGTCGGCTCGCTGCCAGCCAGATACGGCGTATTGGCCAGTTCGTGGTCGATCACTTTGAGCACGGTGTGGGCGTAGGCAATCACTTCTTCAGCGTTGTAAGGCGCGCCGAACACGGTGATCAGTCTTGCCCGGGCAGGACCGAAGGCAATCGGACCGGCAGCCACCGACAACCAGCGCTGGACCTTGGCGGCACCCACCGGATCGGCTGGCAGCCAGCGACCATTGCCGTACTTTTGCGCCAGATAAACCAGAATCGCATTCGAGTCGGCCAACACCACGCCCTGATCATCAATCACCGGCACCTGGCCGAATGCATTGAGCGCCAGGAACGCCGGTTGCTTGTGTTCGCCCTTGGCGAGGTCAACGAAGATCAGTTCGGTCGGCAATTTCAGCAGGGACAGCATCAACTCCACACGATGAGCGTGGCCGGAACGGGGGAAGTTGTAGAGTTTGATCGCTTGCATGGTCGACACCTCGGGTGAGTGGTGCTGTTCAGGGGAAAGATGGGGCGTATCTTCTACCCTCGACCAAAACAACAGAATCACCAGCAAACGCAATCCATTATTTCACCGGGTGAAATAACTCAATGCTTGAGCGCCGGATGCTCGCGCAGCGTGTTCACCGCGAAATCAACAAAACTGCGCACCCGGGCCGGTGCTTTACGTCCGCCCTGATAGACCACGTGGATGGGCAACGGCGGCAGTTCGAAGTCCGCCAGAATGATTTCCAGCTCTCCGGCAGCCACCTTGCTCGCAACCTGATAAGACAGCACCCGGGTGAAGCCCAACCCCAGGCTGGCCGCCGTGATGGCAGCCTGATTCGCCGTCACCACCAGCCGCGGTTCAGCCCGCACACTCAAGGTTTCGCCGTCTTCAATGAATGGCCAACTACGCAACTGGCCTATGGCCGATGTTGCAATGATCGGCGCCTGGGCCAGTTCCTGTGGATGCCTGGGCCGACCATGGCTGGCAAGAAACTGTGGCGAGGCGCAGATCACCCGCCGCACGTCACCCACGCGGATCGCATGCTGATTGCTGTCAGGGAGTTCGCCAATGCGGATGGCCACATCGACGCCCTCCTCGACCACGCTCACGATCCGGTCCACCAGAAGCGCATTGATGCAGACTTCAGGGAATTGCGTCAGGTAGCTCACCATCAGCGGCGTGACAAACAGTTCGCCAAACAAAACCGGAGCGGTGATGGTCAGTTGCCCACGTGGATGGATGTGGCTGCCCGCTGCCGAGTCCTCGGCTTCCTGCACCTCGGCGAGAATTCTCCGACAGTCCTCCAGGTATCGCTGACCGGCCTCACTCAAATACACACTACGCGTCGTGCGCGTAAGCAGTTGCGTGCCAATGCGCGTCTCCAACGCCGCCACCGCTCGGGTGACACTGGCCGCCGACAGACCCAAGCGCCGCGCCGCCGCCGAAAAACCCTGTTCCTGGGCGACGGCAGCGAAGACCTGCATTTCCTGGAAGCGGTCCATGGGCATGTCCTCATTTCAGATAGATAAATCACAACCGAAGGCCCGAATGTTAAATGCAGGCGTTCAACAACATAGTTGGGGAAATTGAGAATTATTGAGGATTATTTTCTTGCGACGGGTGCGACTGTTCGCAATTATCCGGAATCGCTCGCTGCAGCGGCTAGTGCCTGGCGGAGGGAAGGCGCCATTGACTCGGCTTTCCATTCGTTTCAGGCATTGACTCGTCAGCGGACGCCATCCACTGCAGCAGCGTTCCAGCCTGTGTAAACAGGCGGAATATACGACTGCTCCTATACTACAAACCATCTTGTTACCTATTTAGTCTTGGTAGGTACCTCGTTGAATTTTCCCTATATGAAATAAGGCGTTAGTTGCTGGCGCCTGGACAGCTGCCCACCAATGCAGCTTCCAGAATTCATTGAGTCGGAAAAGTGAACTTCAACTGGCTGGCTAACCTGGTGACACCGAAAGGAGTTCGAAAATGTTGCGCACAAACATTTCCGCAAGAGCACTGTCCGGTGGTTTGCTCGATGTACTGATACGCGCCGGGCTGATTACCGTGCTGGTGTTGTTTTGCTTCCAGATCTTCCACCCATTCCTCAACCTCATGCTCTGGGCGATGATACTGGCCATTACCCTGTATCCGCTGCATGCACTCATCAAGCGCAAGCTGGTCAACAAGGATGGGCATGCCGCCACGCTTATCGTGGTAGTCGCCCTTGCCCTGCTGATGGTGCCGATTTACCTGCTGGGCACTTCGATCAGTGAGTCGGTACAGGGCGCTCTGGCGATCCTCAGGTCCGATACGCTGCAGATTCCGCTCCCCAGCGAAAAAATCGCTTCCTTGCCGCTCATTGGCAAGCCGCTCTATGGCTACTGGATGCAAGCTGCCACCGATATGAGCAGCGTGCTGATGAAGCTGATGCCATATATCAAGTCCGTCGGCCTGACCTTGTTGGGCAAAATGGCCGACGTTGGCGTGGGCTTCCTGTTGTTCATCGGAGCACTGATTATTGCCGGTGTGCTCATGGCCTATGGCGAAAACGGCGAAAGAAGCGCACTGGCCATCACCTCGCGCCTTTCCGGACCTGAGCGCGGCCCACGCATCACCGAACTGTGCACGGCAACCATCCGTGCGGTCGCCCAAGGCGTGGTGGGCATCGCGTTTATCCAGATGCTGCTGGTGGGCGTGGGCTTTGTGCTCATGGGCGTGCCCGGTGCCGGCCTGCTGGCGATGGTTGCGCTGCTGATGGGGATCATGCAATTGCCAGTGCTGCTGGTGACCCTGCCGGTGATCGCCTATGTCTTCGCCACTGAAGGGACCAGCCTGGCCACCATTGTGTTTTGCATCTACAGCCTGATTGCCGGGATGGCCGACAACGTCCTCAAGCCGTTGATGCTGGGTCGTGGCGTCGATGTCCCGATGCCGGTGATTCTCATCGGCGCCCTGGGCGGCATGGTGAGCGGCGGCTTCATTGGTTTGTTCATCGGGCCGGTTGCGCTGGCGGTGGGCTACCAACTGTTCTGGCAATGGGTGCAGGATCAACCGTCTGCCGAGGTACAGAACGAGCCCCCCTTGATCGAGGCATTGAACGAAACACCGCAAATCGAGGCAAAGAACGAGCAGCGTCCCCTCTGAGGAGTTTGCGCTTGATGCCACGCCCTGCTCGCATCAGCCGGCTGCTGATCTGTGGGACCGTTGTCCTGGGGGGCTGCGTGCAACTGGGTCCGGATTTCCAGTCACCGGCCCAGCCCTGGGTCGAGCACTGGAACAGCCCGGCCCTGGAAATCGCCGGGCAAAAACGCACACAACCGGATAGCCGCCAATGGTGGCATGTGTTCGACGATCCGGTCCTCGACCACTTGATTGCCGAAGCCGATGCCCACAACGCCGACCTGCAGGTTGCTGGCCTGCGGGTCATGGAGTCCCGCGCGCAATTGGGCATTGCCCTGAGTGGACGCTACCCGCAATTGCAGCAGGCCAGCGCCGACAGCCTGTACGTGAACCGTCGGCAATCGGGCGGGGCCAACCCTCAGGACACGCATTTCTGGCAATACAGCGCCGGTTTCGATATCGGTTGGGAACTGGACTTCTGGGGGCGCTTCAGCCGTGCCATCGAGTCTGCCGACGCATCCTGGTTTGCCGCCCAGGCCAACTATGAAAATGTCCTGGTGCTGTTGCACGCACAACTGGCACAAACCTACTACGCCCTGCGCACCGCCGAGGCACGCCTGCAGATCGCCCGCAGTAACGCCACCTTGCAAAAACGCAGCTACGAGATCACCGAGCGCCTGTTCAAAAGCGGGGCCGAAGCCGAACTCGATCTGCAACAGGCCAAGACCCAGTACCTGGGCACCCTGAGCACCATCCCGGATTTCGAGAGTCAGGTGGCGAGCTTGCGCAACGCGTTGTCCACCCTGATCGGCCAGCCACCCGGCTCGATCCCTGACCTGGATCGCAACACCGGCGTGGTGCCGCTGCTGGATACCGCGGTCCTGCAGGATGTGCCGGCCAACCTGCTGGTGCGGCGCCCCGACGTTCGCGCTGCCGAGCTGCAAGTGGCGGCGCAATCGGCGTTGATCGGCGTGGCCGAGACCGACCTGTACCCATCCATCAGCCTGCTGGGCAGCATCGTCTGGTCCGCCAGCTCGCTCAACGGTGCGTCCAACACCCTCGACCTGGTGGCTGGCCCCAGTTTGCGTTGGGACATCTTCGACCATGGCCGGATCACCAACAACGTTCGCGTGCAGGATGCGCGCTTGCAGCAGTTGATCGTTATCTACCAGGACAGCGTGCGCCAGGCCGCACGCGAGGCGGACGATGCCGCGACCGGCTTGATCAAGGCACTGGAGCGCGACCGGATCCTCAGCGATGCATCGGTGGCCGCCGAACGTTCGGTGACCCTGGCCAATGCCCAATACCGCGAAGGCTATTCGGATTTCCAGCGCGTGCTGGATGCCCAGCGCGCCCTGTTTGCCCAACAGGATATCTACCTGGTCAACCGTGGCACCGCCGTCAACAGCTTGATCGCCCTGTACAAGGCTCTGGGCGGCGGCTGGTACAGCGACCAGCCGATGCTCGACCCGGCCACCCGCAAACAGATGCAACAACGGACTGATTGGGGCGATCTGCTCGACGAACCGAAGGAAAGTGCCCATGAATGACAGCCAACAACCGGTCGAGAACGCCTCGGTACCTGCCGCCGACCCAGCCAAAAAAGCGATCAACTGGGTGGTACTGCTGATCATCCTGAGCCTGGTCTGGTACCTGATGGCCGACCGTTACACGCCCTACACGCAACAGGCACGGGTACAGGCCTTCATTGTGCCGGTGGCAGCTGAGGTTTCCGGCCGGGTGACCCAGGTGCACGTGCGTAACAACCAGGACGTCAAGGCCGGCGAATTGCTGTTTGAAGTCAATCCGGAGCAATACCGGATTGCCGTCGATCGCGCCCGCGCCGACCTTGAGTCGACCCGCCGCCAGGTCGGCGCCAACACTGCCGGTGTCGAGTCCAAGCAAGCGTCACTGCGCGCGTCCCAGGCCAATGAGCTCAAGGCACGCCAGGACATCCAGCGGCTCGAACGCCTGTACCGCGAAGACCCGGGCACCATCTCGCTGCGACGCCTGGAAATATCCCGCGCCACCCTGGAGGAGTCCATCAGCCAGGTCGCCGCGGCCAAGGCTGAAGTGCAACGTGCACGCGAACAACAGGGTGGCAATGAAGCAGAGAACGCCCAGTTGCTCAGCGCCGCCAGCAACCTTGAAAAAGCCGAGCTGGACTTGAGCAACACGAAAGTCCACGCGCGCTCGGCCGGCTTGATCACCGATTTGCGCACCGATGTCGGCCAGTTCGCCGCCGCCGGAGCGCCGGTGATGACCCTGATCGCGATCCACGATGTCTGGATCAGCGCCGACATGACCGAAAACAACCTGGGAAGCGTCCAGCCCGGGACACCGGTGTCCATCGTCCTCGACGCGCTGCCGGGGAAAATTTTCAAAGGCCATGTACGCAGCGTCGGCTATGGCGTCGAAGTCGGTCAGAGCACCCAGCCGGGCAGCCTGCCGAAAGTGGAGAACAGCCGCGATTGGCTACGCCCTGCCCAGCGATTTCCGGTCATCATCGAGTTCGAACCGGGTGAGCTGACCAGTCCGCAGGGCATCCGTGCCGGCGGCCAGGCCGAAGTCATGGCGTTCCCGAGTGAAGGTAACCCGCTGAACCTTCCGGGTCGCCTGTTCCTGCGCCTGATGAGCTGGATGTCCTATGCGTATTGAGCGCCCGGCCCGCGTTCAGCGCGCCCTGCGCCTTGGCTTCGGCACGGCGCTGTGCCTGGCGGCGAGCTTCGGTCTGGCCTTGCCTATTCCGTTCCTTGCGCCAATGCTGGCGTTGATGATGCTGGCAGCGATGAACCGGCCGTTGCCGTTCAAGGCCAGCCTGGGCCTGATCCTGATCCTTATGCTGACCACCGGGACCGGCCTGCTGCTCATTCCCCTGCTGCGTTACTACCCGTTCAGTGGTGTACTGCTGGTCGGGCTATGCCTGTTCCTGGCCTTCGGTTATGGCCTGCGCGGCGGCAACCCGCTGGTGGCGACTTTCCTGGTGGTGGGCCTGACCTTGATCAGCGCGGCCGGAACCGCTGAATTCGCCCTGGCGCTTGAGGTGATCGTGGCCCTGGTCAAGGGCCTGTTCCTGGCAGTCTCGACGCTGACCATCAGCCATTGGCTGTTTCCCGACCCCGCCAGCGCCCCAGCGGCCAAACCCGGCCCGAATCTTTCTCCAACCGAAAGCGGTTGGCTGGCGCTGCGTGCCACGCTGGTGGTGCTGCCGACTTTCCTGCTGGCCATGATCGACCCGGCCAGCTACCTGCCGATCATCATGAAAGCCGTCAGCCTCGGCCAACAAAGCTGCGCCACCAGCGCCCGCACCGCCGGCCAGGAATTGCTCGGCTCGACCCTGCTCGGTGGCGTGATGGCGATTGTTTTCTGGTGCGCGCTGAGCCTGTTCGTCAACCTGTGGATGTTCTTTCTGTGGATGCTGCTGTTCGGCCTGCTGGTGGCCAGAAAACTCTACGGCCTGGCCCGGACCCGGCAGCCGCCAGGATTCTGGCTCAACAGTCTGGCGACCCTGATCATTCTGCTCGGCCAATCGGTACAGGACAGTGCGGCGGGCAAGGACGTCTACACCGCCTTCGCCATCCGTATGGGCCTGTTCATTCTGGTGACCTTGTATGCCTGTGCGATGGTGCATTTGCTCGATATGCGGCGGCAACGGCGCATTACTTCCGCCTAGAAAAAGAAAAACCCCCTGAGAAGGGGGTTTTTCATTGTGGATAACTTATTCCACGGTGACCGACTTCGCCAGGTTACGCGGCTGGTCAACGTCGGTGCCTTTGAGGACGGCAACGTAGTACGACAGCAGCTGCAGCGGGATGGTGTAGAGAATCGGCGACAGGATGTCGTGGATGTGCGGCATGTGCACCACGTGGGTGCCTTCACCGTTGGTCATGCCGGCCTTCTCGTCAGCAAAGACGATCAACTGGCCACCGCGGGCGCGGACTTCCTGAAGGTTGGACTTCAACTTCTCCAGCAGCTCGTTGTTTGGCGCCACGGTCACCACTGGCATGTCGTTATCCACAAGCGCCAACGGGCCGTGTTTCAGCTCGCCGGCCGGATAGGCTTCAGCGTGGATGTAGGAGATTTCCTTGAGCTTGAGCGCCCCTTCCATTGCTACCGGGAACTGCGCGCCACGGCCGAGGAACAGCGTGTGGTTTTTCTCGGCGAACAGCTCGGAGATTTTTTCCACGGTGCTGTCCATGGCCAGCGCTTCGCCCAGACGGGTTGGCAAACGACGCAATTCTTCGACCAGCGTCGCTTCGACGCCTTTGGCCAGAGAGCCACGAACCTGCCCCAGGGAAAGCGTCAGCAACAACAGGCCAACCAATTGCGTGGTGAAGGCTTTGGTCGATGCCACACCGATTTCGCGACCGGCTTGGGTCAACAGGGTCAGATCCGATTCACGCACCAGCGAACTGATGCCGACGTTGCAGATCGCCAGGCTGGCGAGGAAGCCCAGTTCCTTGGCGTTGCGCAGCGCGGCCAGGGTGTCGGCGGTTTCACCGGACTGGGAAATGGTCACGAACAAGGTGTCCGGCTGCACCACCACTTTGCGGTAGCGGAATTCGCTGGCGACTTCGACCTGGCACGGAATGCCGGCCAGCTCTTCGAGCCAGTAACGCGCGACCATGCCGGCGTGGTAACTGGTGCCACAGGCGACGATCTGTACGTTACGCACTTTGGCGAACAGCTCGGCCGCTTGTGGGCCGAATGCCTGTACCAGAACCTGGTTCTGGCTCAGGCGACCTTCCAGGGTGCGCTGCACCACGGATGGTTGCTCGTGGATTTCCTTGAGCATGAAGTGGCGGAACTCGCCCTTTTCAGCGGCTTCGGCACCGTCGCGATATTGCACGGCTTCGCGCTCGACGGCTTTGCCGTCAACGTCCCAGATCTGCACGCTGTCGCGGCGGATTTCGGCGATATCGCCTTCTTCCAGGTACATGAAGCGGTCGGTGACCTGACGCAGGGCCAACTGGTCGGACGCCAGGAAGTTTTCCCCCAGGCCCAGGCCGATCACCAGCGGGCTGCCGCTGCGGGCCGCAACCAGGCGATCCGGTTGCTGTGCGCTGATCACTGCCAGGCCATAAGCACCGTGCAACTCTTTGACGGTCGCCTTGAGGGCCACGGTCAGATCGCGCAGATCCTTGAGTTTGTGGTTCAGCAGGTGCGCGATGACTTCGGTGTCGGTGTCCGAGGTGAACACATAACCCAGGGCCTTGAGTTGTTCACGCAGGGCTTCGTGGTTTTCGATGATGCCGTTGTGCACCACTGCCAGGTCACCGGAGAAATGCGGGTGGGCATTGCGCTCGCACGGTGCGCCGTGGGTTGCCCAGCGCGTGTGGGCGATGCCCAGGCGACCGACCAGAGGCTCGGCGGCCAATGCCTGCTCCAGCTCACTGACCTTGCCCGGACGACGCAGGCGCTCGAGTTTTTCATCGTTGGTGTAGACCGCCACGCCAGCGCTGTCATACCCACGGTATTCAAGGCGTTTCAGGCCTTCGACGAGGATGGCGGTGATGTTACGTTCTGCGACTGCGCCGACAATTCCACACATGCTATTTCTCCTGACTGACAGCCGCGCAAATCAAAGTGATGCCGCGGGCCTGAATCTGATCGCGAGCCTCAAGCGGCAGGCGTTCATCGGTAATAAGGGTATGGACGCTGCTCCAGGGCAGCTCCAGGTTGGGAATCTTGCGGCCGATCTTGTCGGCCTCCACCATCACGACCACTTCGCGGGCGACTTCGGCCATGACCCGGCTCAGTCCGAGCAGTTCGTTGAAGGTGGTTGTACCGCGAACCAGATCGATGCCATCGGCGCCGATAAACAGCTGGTCAAAATCGTAGGAGCGCAGTACCTGCTCGGCAACCTGCCCCTGAAAGGACTCGGAATGCGGGTCCCAGGTGCCACCGGTCATCAACAGAACCGGTTCGTGCTCAAGTTCGCTCAGGGCATTGGCGACGTGCAGCGAGTTGGTCATCACCACCAGACCGGGTTGCTGCCCGAGTTCCGGGATCATGGAGGCGGTGGTACTGCCACTGTCGATAATGATGCGCGCATGCTCGCGAATCCGCGCGACGGCGGCTCGGGCGATGGCTTGTTTGTACTTGGAAACCGGCTGACCAATGTCGGCCACCAGTTCCTGAGGCATGGTGATCGCCCCGCCGTAACGACGTAGCAGCAGGCCATTGCTTTCAAGTGCCGCCAGATCCTTGCGAATCGTAACTTCCGACGTTTCGAAGCGCTTGGCCAGCTCATCCACACTGACTTCGCCCTGCTCGTTGAGCAAGGCGAGGATGTTGTGACGACGTTGGGGCGTGTTGCGCTTCGACATGAGTTGATAAGTTTCGTTTCGAAAGATAACGGAAGCAATCAAAACCTATCAGCGAAACTTCGTCAAGCGCAATGCGATAAAAGAGCTGTGGATAACATGTAGGAGCGAGCTTGCTCGCGAGAAATACGAGAGCGACGCATTCTTCCAGAAAGAATGCGTCATCGTTCACGTCCATCGCGAGCACGCTCGCTCCTACAAGGGGGCTGTGGGTAACTCAGCCCTTCTTGATTTTCTCCGGCCGCTTCCAGCCGTCGATGTTCTTCTGGCGAGCGCGCCCAATTGCCAACTGGGACTTATCCACAGTTGAGGTAATGGTCGATCCGGCCGCCGTGGTCGCACCGTCGAGGATATCCACAGGCGCCACCAACGAGTTGTTGGAGCCGATGAACACATCTTCACCCAGCACGGTTTTCCACTTATTCACACCATCGTAATTGCAGGTGATGGTGCCGGCGCCGATGTTGGTGCGCGCGCCGATCTCGGCATCGCCCAGGTAAGCCAGGTGACCGGCCTTGGCGCCTTCGCCCATGTGGGCGTTTTTCAGTTCGACGAAGTTACCCACATGCGCGCGGGCTTCCAGCACGGTACCTGGACGCAGACGGGCGAACGGGCCGGCATCGCTGCCTTCACCCAGAATGGCACCTTCGATATGGCTGTTGGCCTTGATGATCACGCCTTTGCGCAGGGTGCTGTCCTTGATCACGCAGTTCGGGCCGATCACCACGTCATCCTCGATGACCACCTTGCCTTCGAGAATCACGTTGATGTCGATGAGTACGTCGCGCCCTACCGTGATTTCACCGCGGATGTCGAAACGAGCCGGGTCGCGCAGCGTCACACCTTGAGCCATCAAACGACGACCGGCGCGCAATTGATAATGCCGCTCCAGTTCGGACAGCTGCTTGCGGTCGTTGGCGCCCTGCACTTCCATGGCGTCGTGCGGTTGCTCGGTGGCCACCACTAGGCCATCGCTCACTGCCATGGCAATGATGTCGGTCAGGTAATATTCGCCTTGGGCGTTGTTGTTGGAGAGGCGGCTCATCCAGTCGCCAAGACGGGCAAAAGGCAGCGCCAGAATGCCGGTATTACCTTCGGTGATCTGGCGTTCGGCGTCATTGGCATCTTTCTGTTCGACGATGGCCGCAACGTTGCCAGCGGCATCACGAACAATACGGCCGTAACCGGTCGGGTCATCCAGTTCGACGGTCAGCAAGCCCAACTGTTGCGGCCCAACCTGCTTGAGCAGGCGCTGCAGGGTTTCGACTTCGATCAATGGCACATCGCCGTAGAGCACCAGCACGGTGTCGGACTGAATGAACGGCACCGCTTGAGCAACGGCGTGACCGGTACCCAGCTGTTTATCCTGCAGGACGAAGTTCAGGTCATCCGCCGCCAGGCGTTCGCGTACGGCATCGGCACCATGACCGATCACCACGTGTATGCGCTGTGGATCAAGTTGCCGGGCGCTGTGGATAACATGTCCGAGCATGGAGTTGCCGGCAATCGGGTGCAAGACTTTCGGCAACGCAGAACGCATACGCGTACCTTGGCCAGCAGCGAGAATAACAATTTCGAGAGACATGACTGGCTACCAATCCTGGGCGGTCAGCGGCTGCGACCGGGTTGTAAAAATCGGAAAAGAAAAAAGGGTAGCCGAGGCTACCCTTTTTAATCAATCACACAACAAGTGCTGCCTTAATGGCCGAACTTCTTGCGGATCTGCTGGACGGTGCGCAGCTGAGCTGCAGCCTCGGCCAGACGTGCGGCAGCAGAACCGTAATCGAATTCCGCGCCTCGCTCATGCAGGGCTTTCTCGGCAGCCTTAACGGCTTCCAAAGCTGCGGCTTCGTCCAGGTCGGCAGCTCGTTGCACGGTGTCGGCAAGAACCTTGACCATGTTCGGCTGAACCTCGAGGAATCCACCGGAGATGTAATACACCTCCTCTTCCCCGCCCTGCTTGACCAGGCGGATCGGACCTGGCTTCAGATTAGTGATCAGCGGCGCGTGACCCAAGGCGATACCAAGATCACCCAGTGCACCGTGCGCAATCACCATCTCGACCAGACCGGAAAAGATTTCTCCTTCCGCGCTGACGATATCGCAATGGACTGTCATAGCCATCTGATTGCCTCAACCTAAATTAGCGCCCGTTGCCGGGCGCCGGGATTACAGTTTCTTGGCTTTCTCGATCGCTTCTTCGATGCCGCCAACCATGTAGAACGCTTGTTCTGGCAGGTGGTCGTAGTCACCGTTGAGGATGCCTTTGAAGCCAGCAATGGTGTCTTTCAGGGAAACGTATTTACCCGATGCACCGGTGAAGACTTCAGCCACGAAGAACGGCTGCGACAAGAAACGCTGGATCTTACGAGCGCGGTTTACCAACTGCTTGTCGGCTTCCGACAGCTCGTCCATACCCAGGATCGCAATGATGTCCTTCAGTTCTTTGTAACGCTGCAGCACGTACTGAACACCGCGAGCGGTTTCGTAGTGGTCGTTGCCGATCACGTTCGGGTCCAGCTGACGCGAAGTCGAGTCCAGTGGGTCTACCGCCGGGTAGATACCCAGGGAAGCGATGTCACGGGACAGAACGACGGTGGCGTCCAGGTGGGCGAAGGTGGTCGCTGGCGACGGGTCGGTCAAGTCGTCCGCTGGTACGTATACGGCCTGGATCGAAGTAATCGAACCTTGCTTGGTCGAAGTGATGCGCTCTTGCAGCACGCCCATCTCTTCAGCCAGGGTCGGCTGGTAACCTACTGCCGAAGGCATACGGCCCAGCAGTGCGGATACTTCGGTACCGGCCAGGGTGTAACGATAGATGTTGTCGACGAACAGCAGAACGTCGTTACCTTCGTCACGGAACTTCTCGGCCATGGTCAGGCCGGTCAGTGCTACGCGCAGACGGTTTCCCGGCGGCTCGTTCATCTGACCGTAAACCAGTGCCACTTTGTCCAGAACGTTGGAGTCCTTCATCTCGTGGTAGAAGTCGTTACCCTCACGAGTACGCTCACCCACACCGGCGAACACGGAATAACCGCTGTGCTCGATGGCGATGTTACGGATCAGTTCCATCATGTTTACGGTCTTGCCTACACCGGCACCACCGAACAGACCGACTTTACCACCCTTGGCGAACGGGCAAACCAGGTCGATAACCTTGATGCCGGTTTCCAGCAGGTCGTTGCCGCCCGCTTGTTCAGCGAAGGATGGCGCAGGACGGTGAATGCCCCAGCGCTCTTCGGTGTCGATCGGACCAGCTTCGTCAATCGGGTTGCCCAGTACGTCCATGATCCGGCCCAGGGTCGCTTTACCGACCGGTACGGAGATGGCAGCGCCAGAGTCGATTACGTCCAGACCGCGCTTCAAGCCTTCGGTGGAACCCATCGCAATGGTACGAACTACGCCGTCGCCCAGCTGTTGCTGAACTTCCAGGGTAGTGTCCGCGCCTTGTACTTTCAGCGCGTTATAGATGCTCGGTACGCTGTCGCGTGGAAATTCCACGTCGATAACGGCGCCGATGATTTGAACGATACGTCCGCTACTCATAGCTGGATCCTCTGAATATTTGAACCGTTAAACCGCGGCAGCGCCGCCGACGATTTCCGAGATCTCTTGGGTGATCGCAGCCTGACGCGCCTTGTTGTAGACCAGCTGCAAATCGCTGATCAAATCACCGGCGTTGTCGGTAGCGTTCTTCATCGCGATCATCCGCGCAGCTTGTTCAGCCGCGTTGTTCTCGACCACCGCCTGGTAGACCTGCGACTCCACGTAACGGACCATCAAGCCGTCGAGCAGCTCCTTGGCATCCGGTTCGTAGAGATAGTCCCAGTGGTGCTTGAGTTCTTGATCCGGGGTTGCCACCAGTGGAATCAACTGCTCCACGGTAGGCTGTTGTGTCATGGTGTTGATGAACTTGTTGGACACCACGGACAGGCGGTCAATACGGCCGTCCAGGTAGGCATCCAGCATCACCTTGACGCTGCCGATCAGGTCATTGATCGACGGCTCTTCACCCAGGTGGCTGATAGCTGCAACGACGTTACCGCCGAAGTTGCGGAAGAAAGCCGCACCCTTGCTACCAACTACACACAGATCGATCTCGACGCCGTTTTCGCGGTTTACCGCCATGTCCTTGACCAAAGCCTTGAACAGGTTGGTGTTCAAGCCACCACACAGACCACGGTCACTGCTCACTACGACATAACCGACGCGCTTTACTTCACGGTCGATCATGAACGGGTGGCGATATTCCGGGTTAGCGTTGGCCAGATGGCCAATAACCTGGCGGATGCGCTCCGCATAAGGACGGCTAGCAGCCATGCGCATTTGTGCCTTGCGCATTTTGCTGACCGCCACTTTTTCCATGGCGCTGGTAATCTTTTGCGTGCTTTTGATGCTCGCAATCTTACTGCGAATCTCTTTTGCGCCTGCCATGTAACACCTATCAGGTTAGCAAGCGGGAGCCGCTAGGCTCCCGCTGCGGCTTACCAGGTTTGGGTGGCCTTGAACTTCTCGATACCGGCTTTCAGGCCGCCATCGATTTCGTCATTGAAGTCACCCTTCACGTTGATCTTCGCCATCAATTCGGCGTGATCGCGGTTGAAGTAAGCAATCAGCGCTTGTTCGAAGCTGCCGACTTTGGTGATTTCAACGTCAGTCAGGAACCCACGCTCAGCGGCATACAGCGACAGCGACATGTCGGCGATCGACATTGGCGCGTATTGCTTCTGCTTCATCAGCTCGGTAACGCGCTGACCATGCTCAAGTTGCTTACGGGTCGCTTCGTCCAGGTCAGAAGCGAACTGGGCGAATGCCGCCAGTTCACGGTACTGAGCCAGAGCGGTACGGATACCACCGGACAGCTTCTTGATGATCTTGGTCTGAGCGGCACCACCCACACGGGATACCGAAACACCGGCGTTCACAGCTGGGCGGATGCCCGAGTTGAACATGGCCGATTCCAGGAAGATCTGACCGTCGGTGATGGAAATCACGTTGGTCGGAACGAACGCGGAAACGTCGCCAGCCTGGGTTTCGATGATCGGCAGTGCGGTCAGGGAACCGGTTTTGCCGGTCACTGCGCCGTTGGTGAACTTCTCTACGTACTCTTCCGAAACGCGGGATGCGCGCTCCAGCAGACGGGAGTGGAGATAGAACACGTCGCCTGGGTAAGCTTCACGGCCTGGTGGACGGCGCAGCAGCAGGGAGATCTGGCGGTAAGCCACTGCCTGCTTGGACAGATCGTCATAAACGATCAGCGCGTCTTCACCGCGGTCGCGGAAGAATTCACCCATGGTGCAACCGGCGTACGGAGCCAGGTATTGCAGCGCAGGAGATTCCGAAGCACTGGCAGCCACGATGATCGTGTTCTTCAGTGCGCCGTTTTCTTCCAGCTTGCGAACCACGTTGGCGATGGTCGATTGCTTCTGACCGATGGCTACGTAGACGCAGAAAATGCCGCTGTCTTTCTGGTTGATGATCGCGTCGATCGCCAGAGCGGTTTTACCGATCTGACGGTCACCGATGATCAGCTCACGCTGGCCACGGCCGACAGGGATCATGGCATCGACGGCCTTGTAGCCAGTCTGTACAGGCTGGTCTACCGACTTACGCCAGATCACGCCTGGAGCAACTTTCTCGACCGCGTCGGTCTGGGTGTTGCCCAGCGGACCTTTGCCGTCAACCGGGTTACCCAGTGCGTCGACTACGCGACCCAGCAGTTCCTTACCAACCGGAACTTCCAGGATACGGCCGGTGCACTTGGCGCTCATGCCTTCAGCCAGAGACTGGTAGGCGCCCAAAATAACGGCACCTACGGAGTCTTGCTCCAGGTTGAGGGCCATACCGTAGACGCCGCCCGGAAACTCGATCATCTCGCCGGACATAACGTCGGCCAGACCGTGAATCCGCACGATGCCGTCAGATACGCTGACGACAGTGCCTTCGTTACGGGCTTGGGAGGTCACATCGAGTTTGTCGATGCGGCCCTTGATAATTTCACTTATTTCGGAAGGATTGAGTTGCTGCATTGCTCTGCTGCCCCTTCAAACTCAAGATTTCAATGCTTCGGCAAGTTTCGCGATTTTGCCGCGAATCGAGCCATCGATAACCAGGTCGCCGGCGCGGATGACAACACCCCCAATAAGGGATGAATCTTCCTCGACTTGCAGGCGCACTTCCCGGTTGAGTCGTGCACTGAGAACCTTGGCGAGTTTGTCTTGCTGTTCTTGGTTCAATGCGTAGGCACTGGTCACTTCCACGTCTACCGATTTCTCTTGCTCGGCCTTGTACAGGTCGAACAGGGCGGCGATCTCCGGCAGAAGCAGGAGGCGCTCGTTTTCGGCAACAACGTGAATGAAATTCTGTGCCTTGGCATCGAACTTGTCGCCGCACACGTCAATGAACGTGGCGGCCTTTTCTGCGCTCGTCAGTCGCGGGGCCTTGAGCACGCGCTGCATGGTGTCGTCTTCCGACACCGCTGCAGCCAGGCCGAGCATGGCTGACCAATTGGCCAGTTGCTGGTGGGCCTGAGCGTGCTCGAAGGCCGCCTTAGCGTAAGGTCGGGCCAACGTGGTCAGTTCTGCCATGATCGCCCTCGCTTAGATTTCAGCAGCCAGTTGGTTAACCAGCTCTGCGTGCGCGTTTTGATCGATTGCCTTGCCCAGGATCTTCGAAGCACCGCCAACGGCCAGGCTACCCACTTGGGCGCGCAGCGCGTCTTTGACGCTGTTCAGTTCCTGTTCGATCTCGGCCTGAGCCTGAGCCTTCACACGGTCAGCTTCGACGCGAGCCTGTTCACGGGCTTCGTCGACAATCTGGGTACCGCGTTTCTTGGCTTGCTCGATGATTTCAGCTGCCTGAGCTTTCGCTTCGCGCAGTTGCTGACCCGCTTTCTCTTGGGCCAACTCCAGGTCGCGAGCTGCTCGGCTGGCAGCGTCCAGACCATCAGCGATCTTCTTTTGACGTTCGTGCAGTGCCGTGATGACCGGAGGCCATACGAACTTCATGCAGAACAGTACAAAAATCAGGAACGCAACGGACTGGCCAATCAGGGTCGCATTAATGTTCACGCCAACACCTCGCAGTTACGTTGTCCATCACACCAAATTACCCGGAAGATCCGAGTAATTAGCCAGCGATTTGACCAACGAACGGGTTCGCAAAGGTGAAGAACAGAGCGATACCAACACCGATCATGGTTACGGCGTCGAGCAGACCGGCAACGATGAACATTTTAACTTGCAGCATTGGAACCATTTCTGGCTGACGCGCTGCGCCTTCCAGGAACTTGCCGCCCAGCAGGCCGAAACCAATTGCGGTACCCAGTGCGCCCAGGCCGATCAACAGTGCAACAGCGATAGCGGTTAGACCAACTACAGTTTCCATCTTTCCTCCCGACTTTTACGTCGTATGGTTTAGGTTTTTTTAATTTAAAGCGGTAAAACAAATCGTTTCAGAGGCCCGGTTAAGAGCCCCCTCCCGTTTAACGGGGAGGGACATCAGACTAGTCGAGACTGGCCTTAATGGTTTTCTTCGTGTGCCATCGACAGGTAGACGATGGTCAACATCATGAAGATGAATGCCTGCAGGGTGATGATCAGGATGTGGAACACAGCCCACGCCCACTGCAGAACAACGCCCAGGCCGCTAAGCCAGAGCAGACCGCTGCCGAACATCACAGCAATCAGAATGAAGACCAGCTCGCCGGCGTACATGTTGCCGAACAGACGCAGAGCCAGGGAGATCGGCTTGGCGATCAGGGTCACGAACTCCAGCAGGAAGTTCACCGGGATCAGCAGGGCTTGAACGAAGATGTTCTTGCTGCCGAACGGGTGCAGGGTCAGCTCGCCGATGAAGCCGCCGAGGCCCTTGACCTTGATGCTGTAGAAAATGATCAGTGCGAAAACCGAGAACGCCATGCCCAGGGTCGCGTTCGGGTCGGTGGTCGACACGGCACGGAACGGGATGTGGTGGTCGCCGGAGATCAGGATGGCCAGTTGAGGAATCCAGTCGACCGGTACCAGGTCGACGGCGTTCATCAGGAACACCCAGACGAAGATGGTCAGTGCCAGCGGTGCAATCACCGGGCTACGGCCATGGAAGCTGTCTTTCACGCTGCCATCGACGAATTCGACCAAAACTTCAACGAAGTTCTGCAAAGCACCTGGCTGACCGGAAGTCGCTTTCTTTGCCGCCATGCGGAAAAGAAGAACGAAGATCAGACCCAATGCGATCGACCAGCCGAGGGTATCGACGTGGAAAGCCCAGAAGCCCATTTCCTTGGCTTCTGCTGCGGTGTGGGCAAAGCCCCAGCCGCCGGTAGGGTGCTGACCGAAGGTCAGGTTCTGCAAGTGGTGCTGGATATAGCCCGAAGCGGTTGTTTCTGCCATGGTTGCCTCAAACGCCCTAAGGTCTCGAAAGTCTTGTTCTCATTAGCAGGGGAGCGAACCAGCTGACCAGTTGGGTCAGCACGAAGACGCCGAATACAGCCAGCGGCGCCAATGGCTTCACACCTGCGAACGTCAATGCAAAAAGCACCGCCGTCAAAATCAGTTTGCCCGCCTCGCCGGCATAAAATGACCGGACGATGGCTTGAGCTGCCCGGGCACCGGAAAACCGAAATGCCCTGTGAGCGAAATAAACATTGGGAAGCAAGGCTATCAGGCCTCCGCAAAGTCCCGAGTACCCGGCAACGACTCCATACCGTTGCCAGAGCGCCAAAGCGGCAATGAGCAGAACGACAAATTGAGCCATTAACACCGGAAAAACTGCCAGGCGATGGAATGGCAGGCGGTTTGGCGTGCGGGTTTCCATCACTATTGCTCTCCAATGGCCGGCTGCCGAAATTCAATAACTTGGCATAATTTGTGCCGACAAAATGCGCGCAGAGTATAGGGGCGGTTCAGCCCCTATTCAACTATCAGGTAGTGATTTCCGACTGCGCGCTACATGTGGAAATGTTTCAGCGGATATGTGCAAGTACACCTTGTAGTTCATCCAGGGAGTTATATCCAATCACTAACTGCCCTTTACCCTTCTTACCGTGGCGAATCTGCACCGCAGAGCCTAGGCGCTCGGCCAGGCGCTGTTCGAGACGGGCGATATCCGGGTCCGGTTTTGCCGGTTCCACAGGCTCAGGTTTACCACTCAACCACTGGCGAACGAGTGCCTCGGTTTGGCGCACGGTCAGCCCGCGTGCGACAACATGTCGCGCCCCTTCAACCTGTTGATTGTCCGGCAAACCGAGCAAAGCACGGGCATGACCCATTTCCAGGTCACCGTGGGACAACATGGTCTTGATGACTTCCGGCAAGGAAATCAGGCGCAGCAGGTTAGCCACGGTCACCCGGGACTTGCCCACGGCTTCGGCCACCTGCTGCTGAGTCAGCTGGAATTCCTGCTGCAAGCGCTGCAGGGCCACCGCTTCTTCAATCGGGTTCAGGTCTTCGCGCTGGATGTTCTCGATCAGGGCGATGGCGATCGCCGTTTCATCGGGTACGTCGCGAACCATCGCCGGGATGGTTTCCTGCCCGGCTTGCTGGCTGGCGCGCCAGCGGCGTTCGCCGGCAATGATTTCAAAACGGCCGCTGCCGATCGGGCGAACCACGATGGGTTGCATGACGCCCTGGGCCTTGATCGACTGCGCCAGCTCTTCGAGCGCTTGCGGATCCATGTCACGTCGCGGTTGGTATTTGCCGCGCTGCAGCAGATCCAGGGGAAGGTGTTGCAGCTCACGCTGATCGGCTTGCGCCGCTTGTTCTTCCAGCGAACTGACAGTCGGACCACTCAACAGAGCATCCAGTCCACGTCCGAGACCTCGTTTCTTGACGGCCATGGGGATTCCTTAAGTTGCCTGAGCAGCGGCGATGCGTGAGTTTTTGCGTTGACGACGAACCATTTCGCCCGCCAATGCCAGATAGGCAACGGCGCCTCGCGATGCTTTGTCGTACGCCAGCGCCGGCATGCCGTAGCTTGGTGCTTCGGCCAGACGGATGTTGCGCGGAATGACGGTGTCGTAGAGCTGCTCGCCGAAGTGTTCCTTGAGCTGCGCAGAGACATCGTTCATCAGGCTCAGGCGCGGGTCGTACATCGTACGCAGCAGGCCTTCGACCTTGAGGTTCGGGTTCAGCAGTTCGGCGATACGCTTGATGTTATCCACAAGGTCGCTCAAGCCTTCCAGGGCGAAGTACTCGCACTGCATGGGGATAATTACCCCGTCGGCGGCAACCAGTGCATTGAGGGTCAGCATCGACAGCGACGGTGGGCAGTCGATCAGGATGTAATCGTAGTTTTCCCGGATCGGCGCCAGCGCGCTGCGCAGACGGCTTTCCTTCATCTGCATTTCCAGCAGCACCACTTCGGCAGCGGTGAGGTCGCGGTTGGCCGGCAACAACTGGTAACCACCGTGTTCGGAGAAGTGCATGGCCTGGGCCAGATCACATTCGCCGATCAGCAGGTCGTAGACCGAGTTTTCCAGGCCATGTTTATCCACACCGCTACCCATGGTGGCGTTGCCCTGTGGATCGAGGTCGATCAACAGCACCCGGCGCTTGGTTGCAACCAGGGATGCTGCGAGGTTGATGCAGGTGGTGGTTTTACCCACGCCACCCTTTTGGTTCGCTATCGCGAATACCTTAGCCATTCTTGCTTGTGTTCCCAATCATGCCGTGCGGCGCAGTATCAGCAGATGGCGTTGGCCTTGGCAACCAGGTACGGCCAGGGCGTGTTCGCTATCGAGGTGGAAGTCTGCCGGCAATGCTACCAGCTCATCGGCCGGATGAACGCCCTTCATTGCCAGCCAGCGTGTTTCGTTATCGCCGAGGTGGCGAGTCCAGTTGCTGAAGTTTTCCATGCTGCTGAACGCACGGGAAATGATCCCGTTGAATGGCTGGGCAGGCTGGAACGCTTCGACGCGACTGTGGATAACTTGCAGGTTATCCAGTTTGAGTTCGAGTTTGACCTGAGTCAGAAAGCGGGTTTTCTTGCCGTTGCTGTCCAGGCAAGTCACCTGGGACTCGGGAAACAGGATGGCCAACGGGATGCCAGGCATGCCGCCGCCGCTGCCGACGTCGAGCCAGCGTCCGTTTTCGATGAATGACATCACGCTCAGACTGTCGAGCAAGTGACGGGACACCATTTCGTCCGGATCACGCACGGCGGTGAGGTTGTAGGCCTTGTTCCATTTGATCAACAGGGCCAGATAACCCAGCAGTTGCGCGTGCTGGGTTTCTGTCAGCGTGACGCCAAGCTGGCGGGCACCTGTGGATAACTCTTCTGCATGTTGCGAAGTGACCAACGAACTCAAGCGCTTTGCTCCAACTGACGGCCCGCGCCGCGTTTTTTCAAATGAATCATCAACAGCGAAATGGCTGCCGGCGTAACGCCCGGGATACGCGAGGCCTGGCCCAAAGTCTCTGGACGGGTCGCACCGAGCTTGCTCTGGATCTCTTTGGAGAGACCGGAAATATTCGTGTAATCGATATCCACAGGCAGTCTGGTGTCCTCGCTGGCTCGCAAGCGGGCGATTTCATCCTGTTGACGATCGATGTAACCGGCGTATTTGGTCTTGATCTCGACCTGCTCGGCAACCTGTGGATCTTCTGCACCGCCACCGGTCACTTCGGTCAGACCAGCGTAGTCGATTTCCGGACGGCTCAAGAGATTGAGCAGGTTGTATTCGTGCGTCAGCGGCGTGCCGAATTTTTCGGCAATGGCATCGCCTTGTTCGGTGCCCGGGCGAACCCAGGTGCTTTTCAGGCGCTGCTCTTCCAGTTCGATACTTTCGCGTTTTTTGCAGAAAGCCGCCCAACGAGCGTCATCCACCAGGCCCAGTTCGCGGCCTTTTTCGGTCAGGCGCAGGTCGGCGTTGTCTTCACGCAGGATCAGACGGTATTCGGCGCGGGACGTGAACATCCGGTACGGCTCTTGGGTACCGAGGGTAATCAGGTCGTCGACCAATACGCCGATGTAGGCCTCGTCGCGACGCGGGCACCAGGCTTCTTTGCCCTGTGCACGCAGTGCAGCGTTGGTTCCGGCCAGCAAACCCTGGGCGCCGGCTTCTTCGTAACCGGTGGTGCCGTTGATTTGCCCGGCGAAGAACAGGCCGCCGATGACTTTGGTTTCCAGGCTGTACTTCAGGTCACGCGGGTCGAAGTAGTCGTACTCGATGGCGTAGCCCGGACGCACGATGTGTGCGTTTTCCATGCCGCGGATCGATTGCACGATCTGCAGTTGTACGTCGAACGGCAGGGATGTGGATATCCCGTTCGGATACAGCTCGTTTGTCGTCAGGCCTTCCGGCTCGATGAAGACCTGATGGCTTGCCTTGTCGGCAAAGCGATGGATCTTGTCTTCGATTGACGGGCAGTAACGCGGGCCGATGCCTTCGATTTCACCGGCAGCGGAATACATCGGCGAACGGTCGAGGTTCGCGGCAATGATTTCGTGGGTGCGCGCATTCGTGTGGGTAATCCAGCAACTGACCTGCTGCGGATGCTGTTCCTTGTTGCCCATGAACGACATCACCGGGATCGGCGTATCGCCCGGTTGTTCGGTCATCACCGAGAAATCCACAGACCGACCGTCGATACGCGGCGGAGTACCGGTTTTCAAACGACCCACACGCAATGGCAGTTCGCGCAGACGGTGAGCCAGCGCGATCGATGGCGGATCACCGGCGCGACCGCCGGAAAAGTTCTGCAAACCGATGTGGATAAGTCCACCGAGGAAGGTACCTGTGGTCAAAACCACCGAGTCTGCGAGGAAACGCAGGCCCATCTGGGTAACAACACCACGGACTTGTTCCTGCTCGACGATCAGATCGTCTGCAGCCTGTTGAAATATCCACAGGTTCGGCTGGTTTTCCAGGATTTCGCGGACAGCCGCCTTGTACAGAACCCGGTCTGCCTGTGCGCGGGTTGCTCGCACAGCGGGGCCTTTACGGCTGTTCAACACGCGAAACTGGATGCCGCCTTTATCCGTAGCCATGGCCATCGCGCCACCGAGGGCGTCGATTTCCTTGACCAGGTGGCTTTTGCCGATCCCGCCAATGGCCGGGTTGCAACTCATGGCACCGAGGGTTTCCACGTTATGCGTCAGCAACAGGGTTTTAACCCCCATACGTGCTGAGGCCAGTGCTGCCTCGGTACCGGCATGACCGCCGCCGATGACGATCACTTCAAAACGGGAAGGGAAATCCACCACGCACCTCGTGCCTGCTTAAGTAGGTAATTCAGGAATAGTTTGAGCTCAGGTTTTCGGACCTGGTCGACAAGTATAGGGACTTCGCCCTTCCTAAAGAACCCTTTGCACAAAATTTAACCAGCTGTGGAAAAGTCCGGGTTATAGAAATTAAAAAGAGAGAAATTTATTAAATCTTTGTTTTTATGTTTATTTCTATGCACATGCCTTTCTGTGGATAGATCTACACAGCCCTTTGTTTTCAATGTGTACAGAGATTCAAAACCCTGTGTTCATGTGCCAATGAGGCCCTTGGATAACCGGTGTAAGCCTGTGGATGAAAGGGGTGGTTATCCACAGAGGCGGTTATGTTCAGTTTTCAGGCCCTGTTATCAACTGACCTTAGCGACGGTTATTCACAGGGCTTAATCCACAGAAAAGCCCTGTTTGCGCGAAATTCAGGTGCAGGAATTCCGCTCAAGCAGACTAGGTCCGCTCGGCACTGGAGGTTTTATTCAGAAAAGGAGGGGGCAGACAGGCGCGAATGGCCTGTCTGTGAACAACAGGAGGGTTACTTGCCGATACAGAAGCTGGAGAATATTCGCCCCAACAGATCATCAGAGCTGAAGGCGCCGGTGATTTCTCCCAGCGATTGCTGAGCCTGGCGCAGATCTTCGGCCAACAGTTCGCCGGCACCGGCCAGGGTCAATTGGGCACGACCATGTTCGAGAGCAGCACTGGCATGACCTAGCGCCTCCAGGTGTCGCCGGCGAGCACTGAAGCTGCTTTCGGACGTCTGCTCGTAGCCCATGCAAGCCTTCAGGTGATCACGCAGCAGCTCCAGGCCGACACCACCGGACTTGGCGCTCAGGCTGATGGTGACGTGGCCATCGTCGCTGACCTCGATGGCAATGGCTTCGCCAGTGAGGTCGGCCTTATTGCGAATCAGGGTAACTTTCGCGGGATCGGGACGAATTTCGAGAAACTCCGGCCACAGCGCGAATGGATCGAGGGCCTCCGGTGCCGTGGCGTCGACCACCAGCAGCACCCGATCCGCTTCACCGATGGCTTTCAAGGCTCGCTCGACGCCAATCTTTTCCACATGGTCATCGGTATCGCGCAGACCGGCGGTATCCACCACATGCAGCGGCATGCCATCGATGTGGATATGTTCCCGAAGCACGTCACGGGTGGTGCCGGCAATTTCGGTCACGATCGCCGCTTCACGCCCGGCCAGTGCATTGAGCAGGCTGGATTTGCCGGCATTCGGACGACCGGCAATGACCACGGTCATACCATCTCGCAGCAAGGCGCCCTGCCCAGCCTCACGCATGACAGTGGACAACTCGTCGCGCACTTTGTCGAGCATGCTCAGGACGTGGCCATCGGCGAGGAAGTCGATTTCCTCTTCCGGGAAATCGATGGCCGCTTCGACATAGATTCGCAGGCCGATCAGTTGCTCGGTGAGGTTATGCACACGTGACGAGAAAGCACCCTGCAGGGAGCGCAACGCGTTGCGCGCAGCCTGGGCGGAACTGGCTTCAATCAGGTCGGCAATCGCCTCGGCCTGAGCTAGGTCCAGTTTGTCGTTGAGGAAGGCGCGCTCACTGAATTCCCCCGGTCGGGCGAGACGGCAACCCAGTTCCAGGCAACGCTTGAGCAACATATCCAGAACGATCGGGCCGCCATGGCCCTGGAGTTCCAGTACATCTTCGCCGGTGAACGAGTTTGGTCCTGGAAAATACAGCGCGATGCCCTGGTCCAGCACCTCGTCGTTTTCACTAAGAAACGGGCCATAGTGGGCAAATCGCGGCTTGAGCTCGCGACCACTGAAGGCCTTGGCCGCAACGCTGGCCAACGGCCCGGAAATACGCACGATGCCTACACCACCGCGACCTTGAGCGGTGGCGACGGCGGCGATGGTTTCACGAGGAACGCTCATAAACCGGTATCCAGACAAAAGTGACAGATAGCAAAACGCCCCACTAGGGGGCGTTTTGAGTGGTTATCCACAGTGTAAATCAGGCAGCTGCTTTGGTAGCCGCTTCGATCTTACGAGTGATGTACCACTGTTGGGCGATCGACAGGCAGTTGTTCACTACCCAGTACAGCACCAGACCTGCCGGGAACCACAGGAAGAAGAAGGTGAAGATGATTGGCATCAGCTTCATGACCTTGGCCTGCATCGGATCCGGAGGAGTCGGGTTCAGCTGCTGCTGGATGAACATGGTTGCACCCATGATGATCGGCAGAATGAAGAACGGATCCTTGATCGACAGGTCGGTAATCCACAGCATGAACGGCGCCTGACGCATCTCGACGCTTTCCAGCAGAACCCAGTACAGCGAGAGGAAAACCGGCATCTGCACGAGGATTGGCAAGCAACCACCCAGCGGATTGATCTTCTCTTTCTTGTACAGCTCCATCATGGCTTGCGACATTTTCTGCCGGTCATCGCCATGTTGCTCTTTCAGCGCGGCCAGTTTCGGCGCCACTGCACGCATGCGCGCCATGGATTTGTAGCTGGCAGCCGACAGCGGGAAGAAAATCCCTTTGATCAGCATGGTCAGGAAGATGATCGACCAGCCCCAGTTACCCACAATGGCGTGGATGTGTTGCAGCAACCAGAAGATCGGTTGGGCGATAAACCACAGAATGCCGTAGTCGACCGTCAGTTCCAGACCTGGGGATAACTGCTTCAGCACGGCCTGGCTTTTCGGACCTGCGTACAGAACAGCGCTGGTTTCAGCCTTGGCACCTGGCGCAACACTCATCGAGGGGCCGGTGTAGCCAATGATGTAGTTGCCTTTGCTGTCTTTACGGGTCTGGACGACGTTGTTATCACCCTTGGCCGGAATCCATGCGGTCACGAAGTAGTGCTGCAACCAGGCAACCCAACCGCCAGAGACGGTTTCTTTGAGCGGTGCCTTGTCCATGTCCTTCATGGACACTTTCTTGTACGGCTCGGAACTTGTCCACAGGGCGGCGCCCAGGTAAGTCGCGGTGCCGGTAGCCGTGGTCGACGAAGGATCGGCGCTGGCGTCACGCTTCAACTGGGCAAACATCGCACCAGTCCAGGGCTGGGCGCTCTGGTTGTCGATCAGGTAGGAAACGGTTACGTCGTACAGGCCGCGTTTCAGGGTGAAACGCTTGATGTAGTTGACGCCGTCCTTGCTGAGCTTCAGGTCCACGACCAATTGGTCCTGACCGTCAGCCAGTTGATAAACCTTCTTCTCTGCGGAGTAAACCGGACGACCGGCCGGATTGGCATCCGGACCGTTGGTGCCGATCAGGCCGCTTTGCGCCAGATAAGTACGTTCGCCGCCGTTATCGAACAGCTGGAACGGAATTTCCGGGTGATCCTGACGACGCGGATACAGCGGCAGGGTCAGTTGGGCAACATCGCCACCTTGTGGATCGATAGCCAGGTCCAGTACATCCGTTTTGATCTGGATGAGGTCCTTGCTCACAGCTACCGGCGTTTCGGCAGGTGCGCTGGTGTCGCTTGCAGCACGTGGAATGTCGTCACTGGCGGAAGCGTTGGAGCCAGATGCCGTATCCGGCAGGCCCGATGCAGTCGTGTTGGTGGCAACATTCTGAGTCGGCAGGGCAGCCTGGCCATAGTCCTGGTTCCATTTAAGAACCATAACGTAGGACACGATTGCCAGGGCGACGATCAGGATCGTGCGTTTGATATCCATGATTACTCGGCCATCGAAGAAGAACGGGAGGTAGGGATAGGTGGAACCGGGTCATAACCACCGGGATTCCACGGATGACAGCGACCTAAACGACGAAAGGCCAGCCAGCCACCGCGAAGAAAGCCATGATTTTCGATGGCTTCTAACGCGTAGCAGGAACAACTGGGGTAGAAACGACAGTGATCGGCCATCAGGGGACTAATGGCATAGCGATAAAACTGGATCGGAACGAGTGCCAGTTTACGCATCTGGACTGTCTACCCCTACAGTTTCGGTTTTGACTGCTGGTGCTGGCGAACTGCGAGCCAGGCGTTTCCAGAGCTTGCCGAAATGCTGAATCAATTCGGGGTTTTCTACGTCACCCAAACCTTTGCGCGCGACGATAACAATGTCCCAACCGACCAGTGAATCCTGGTTCAGGCGAAACGATTCGCGCATCAGACGTTTGAGGCGATTGCGCTCGACGGAGAGCTTTACGCTCTTTTTCCCGATAACCAACCCGAGACGGGGGTGATCAAGATCGTTGTTGCGCGCAAGGAGCAGGAGATTTTTCCCCGGAACCTTGCCGGTAGGGGAGTCAAAGACTGCCTTGAAATGCCGGGGAGTAAGCAGACGCTTTTCCCGACTGAAGTCCTGACTCACCTCCAGTGCCGGCTTATCAAACTGCCAGACGCGCACGACCTTTGGCGCGACGACGCGACAGAACGGCACGACCGTTCTTGGTAGCCATGCGAGCACGGAAACCGTGGGTACGAGCGCGTTTGATAGTGCTTGGTTGGAAAGTACGTTTCATTGTCGTGTTACCTGGTTCGTCCACAACGGGCCGGAATGGCCCCCGTTTTAAGAGACCGGGGATTCTAGAGAAAGCAAGCCTTCAGGTCAATTTCCAACCAGCGTTTCCTTATAAATAGATCTCCAGAGGTTTTGCGCTGAACGAACCGTCGGCAAATATAAAAATAAGAAAGGAAAGTATTTAAAGCTTTTCTGTAAAGCTTATAAAAGCTAGGCTCGCATCCATCTGTGGATAAGTCTATTCAGCCCTTGTTCTACCTGCTGTACAGAGAATGACAACTACAGTGGAAAACGGTGTTCAGCCTGTGCTGCGCTGTCGGATAACCTGTGTGTGGAAGGTCGGTTTATCCACAGGCCGGTTATCCACCGAGTTTCGCCCCCACTTGTGCAATGACCTTAACCCCGGTTATCCACAGAGCTTATGCACAGACCACTGGTCGTCTTTTTTGCGTATAAAAGGGCGATTCTTCTTGGTCGACAAACCACCTTCGTGTGGATAAGTCGGCGTCTGGTCGTTACAATGACCGCTTGTTTTTGCCTCACCGGCTTTCAACTTAGGGGATATCCGTGTCAGTGGAACTTTGGCAGCAGTGCGTGGAGCTTTTGCGCGATGAGCTGCCTGCCCAACAATTCAACACTTGGATCCGTCCACTACAGGTCGAAGCTGAAGGCGACGAGTTGCGTGTGTATGCACCCAATCGTTTTGTTCTGGACTGGGTCAATGAAAAGTACCTGGGGCGTGTTCTCGAATTGCTCGATGAGCACGGCAACGGCATGGCGCCTGCGCTTTCCTTATTAATAGGCAGCAAGCGCAGTTCGGCACCCCGAGCGGCGCCAAACGCTCCTCTGGCTGCCGCGGCTTCCCAGGCCCAGGCTGCTCAAGCGCCTGCCAATCCGCCGCCGCCAGCACCTGCCGCAGCTTCGACCAAGCGCGCCACGCAAAAAGCCGCCGAGGTCACCGAGGAAGAACCTTCCCGTGACAGCTTCGACCCGATGGCCGGCGCCAGTTCGCAACAGGCACCTGTGCGCGCCGAGCAACGTACCGTGCAGGTCGAAGGCGCGCTCAAGCACACCAGTTACCTGAACCGCACCTTTACCTTCGAGAATTTCGTTGAAGGTAAATCCAACCAGTTGGCGCGCGCCGCCGCCTGGCAGGTGGCAGACAACCCCAAGCACGGTTACAACCCGCTCTTCCTTTATGGAGGCGTCGGCCTGGGTAAAACCCACTTGATGCACGCTGTGGGTAACCACCTGTTAAAGAAGAACCCGAATGCCAAGGTCGTGTACCTGCATTCCGAGCGTTTCGTGGCGGACATGGTCAAGGCCCTGCAACTGAACGCGATCAACGAGTTCAAACGCTTCTACCGTTCGGTGGATGCCTTGCTGATCGATGACATTCAGTTCTTCGCCCGCAAGGAGCGTTCACAGGAAGAGTTTTTCCACACCTTCAACGCCTTGCTCGAAGGTGGCCAGCAGGTCATTCTCACCAGTGACCGCTACCCGAAAGAAATCGAAGGCCTTGAAGAACGCCTCAAATCCCGTTTTGGCTGGGGCCTGACCGTAGCGGTCGAGCCACCTGAGCTGGAAACCCGCGTGGCGATCCTGATGAAAAAGGCCGACCAGGCCAAAGTCGAGCTGCCTCACGATGCCGCGTTCTTCATTGCCCAGCGCATTCGCTCCAACGTCCGTGAGCTGGAAGGCGCGCTCAAACGCGTGATCGCCCACTCGCACTTCATGGGCCGCGATATCACCATCGAGCTGATTCGCGAATCCCTGAAGGACTTGTTGGCGTTGCAGGATAAACTGGTCTCTGTGGATAACATTCAGCGCACCGTCGCCGAGTACTACAAGATCAAGATCTCCGACTTGCTGTCCAAACGCCGTTCGCGTTCGGTCGCTCGTCCGCGACAGGTCGCCATGGCGTTGTCCAAGGAACTGACCAACCACAGCCTGCCGGAAATCGGCGATGTGTTTGGCGGTCGCGACCATACGACGGTTTTGCACGCATGCCGCAAGATCAACGAACTTAAGGAATCCGACGCGGACATCCGCGAGGACTACAAGAACCTGCTGCGTACACTGACCACTTGATGAACACCAGCGCAGCTAATTAAGGCAAGGGACTAGACCATGCATTTCACCATTCAACGCGAAGCCCTGTTGAAACCCCTGCAACTGGTCGCAGGCGTCGTTGAGCGCCGACAGACCTTGCCGGTGCTCTCCAACGTGCTGCTGGTTGTCGAAGGCCAGCAATTGTCGCTGACCGGTACCGACCTGGAAGTCGAGCTGGTCGGTCGTGTTCAACTCGAAGAGCCGGCGGATCCGGGTTCCATCACCGTACCGGCGCGCAAGCTGATGGATATCTGCAAAAGCCTGCCGAACGATGCGCTGATCGACATCAAGGTCGATGAGCAGAAGCTGGTGGTGAAGGCCGGCCGTAGCCGCTTCACCCTGTCGACACTGCCGGCCAACGATTTCCCTACCGTGGAAGAAGGCCCGGGTTCGCTGACCTGCAGCCTGGAGCAAAGCAAGCTGCGTCGCCTGATCGAACGCACCAGCTTCGCCATGGCCCAGCAGGACGTGCGCTACTACCTCAACGGCATGCTGCTGGAAGTCTCTGCCGGCGTGATTCGCGCCGTGGCCACCGACGGTCACCGTCTGGCCATGTGCTCGATGCAGGCCGATATCGGCCAGCCGGATCGTCACCAGGTCATCGTGCCGCGCAAAGGCATCCTCGAACTGGCACGCCTGCTCACCGAGCCGGACGGCAATGTCAGCATCGTGCTGGGTCAGCACCACATCCGCGCCACCACCGGTGAATTCACTTTCACCTCGAAGCTGGTCGACGGCAAATTCCCGGACTACGAGCGCGTTCTGCCAAAAGGTGGCGACAAGCTGGTTCTCGGTGATCGCCAGGCGCTGCGCGAAGCGTTCAGCCGTACCGCGATCCTGTCCAACGAGAAGTACCGTGGTATCCGTCTGCAACTGGCCAGCGGTCAGCTGAAGATCCAGGCGAACAACCCGGAACAGGAAGAAGCGGAAGAAGAAGTGGGCGTTGAATACAACGGTGGCTCTCTGGAAATCGGCTTCAACGTGAGCTACCTGCTCGACGTACTGGGCGTGATGACCACCGAGCAGGTTCGTCTGATCCTGTCCGACTCCAACAGCAGCGCGCTGGTGCAGGAATCGGATAACGACGACTCGGCCTACGTTGTCATGCCGATGCGTCTGTAATCATGCTCAGCAGAAGCTAGATGTCCTTAAGTCGCGTCTCGGTCACCGCGGTGCGCAATCTGCACCCGGTGACCTTCTCCCCCTCCCCCCGCATCAATATTCTTTACGGCGCCAACGGCAGCGGCAAAACCAGTGTTCTGGAAGCCATCCATCTGCTGGGGCTTGCCCGTTCGTTTCGCAGCACCCGCCTGTTGCCGGTCATTCAATACGAACAGCTTGCCTGTACGGTGTTTGGCCAAGTTGAGCTGGCGGAGGGCGGGCATAGCGCCCTGGGCATTTCCCGAGATCGCCAAGGCGAATTCCAGATCCGGATCGATGGGCAGAATGCGCGCAGTGCCGCGCAACTGGCAGAGATCCTGCCACTGCAACTGATCAACCCGGACAGTTTCAGATTGCTGGAAGGTGCGCCGAAGATTCGCCGACAGTTTTTGGACTGGGGCGTGTTCCACGTGGAACCGCGCTTCATGTCAACCTGGCAGCGCTTGCAGAAGGCCCTGCGCCAGAGAAACTCTTGGCTGCGGCATGGTACACTTGACGCCGTTTCGCAAGCGGTTTGGGACAGGGAACTGTGTCAGGCCAGCGCTGAAATTGATGAATACCGCCGCGCTTATATCAAAGCCTTGAAACCAGTCTTTGAACAAACCTTGAGCGATCTGGTTGAGCTTGAAGGCCTGACGCTCAGCTATTACCGCGGCTGGGACAAGGACCGTGAACTGAGTGCTGTGCTCGCGGGGTCTCTTCAGCGAGACCAGCAAATGGGGCATACCCAGGCCGGACCACAACGTGCTGATTTGCGTCTCAGACTGGGCGCGCACAACGCCGCGGACATCTTGTCCCGTGGCCAGCAGAAGTTGGTGGTTTGCGCATTACGGATTGCCCAGGGGCACCTGGTCAGCCAGGCTCGACGCGGTCAGTGTATTTATCTGGTGGATGACTTGCCGTCCGAACTGGACGAGCACCACCGTCGCGCGCTTTGCCGCTTGTTGGAAGACTTACGCTGCCAGGTATTTATCACCTGTGTAGATCACGAATTATTGAGGGAAGGCTGGCAGACGGAAACGCCAGTCGCTCTGTTCCACGTGGAACAGGGCCGTATCACCCAGACCCACGACCATCGGGAGTGAAGGCATTGAGCGAAGAAAATACGTACGACTCAACGAGCATTAAAGTGCTGAAAGGCCTGGATGCCGTACGCAAACGTCCCGGTATGTATATTGGTGATACCGATGATGGCAGCGGCCTGCACCACATGGTGTTCGAGGTGGTCGACAACTCGATCGACGAAGCGCTCGCCGGCTACTGTGACGACATCAGCATCATCATCCACCCGGATGAATCCATCACCGTTCGCGACAACGGCCGTGGCATCCCGGTAGACGTACACAAAGAAGAAGGCGTTTCGGCAGCCGAGGTCATCATGACCGTGCTGCACGCCGGCGGCAAATTCGACGACAACTCCTACAAGGTTTCCGGCGGTCTGCACGGAGTGGGTGTGTCGGTAGTTAACGCCCTGTCGGAAGAGCTGGTCCTGACCGTTCGCCGTAGCGGCAAGATCTGGGAACAGACTTACGTCCACGGTGTTCCGCAAGAGCCGATGAAAATCGTTGGCGACAGCGAAACCACCGGTACGCAGATCCACTTCAAGGCTTCCAGCGAAACCTTCAAGAACATCCACTTCAGCTGGGACATCCTGGCCAAGCGGATTCGTGAACTGTCCTTCCTCAACTCTGGTGTCGGTATCGTCCTCAAGGACGAACGCAGCGGCAAGGAAGAGCTGTTCAAATACGAAGGCGGCCTGCGTGCATTCGTTGAATACCTGAACACCAACAAGACCCCGGTCAACCAGGTGTTCCACTTCAACATCCAGCGTGAAGACGGCATCGGCGTGGAAATCGCCCTGCAGTGGAACGACAGCTTCAACGAGAACCTGTTGTGCTTCACCAACAACATTCCGCAGCGCGATGGCGGTACTCACCTGGTGGGTTTCCGTTCCGCACTGACGCGTAACCTGAACACCTACATCGAAGCTGAAGGTCTGGCGAAGAAGCACAAGGTCGCCACCACCGGTGACGATGCCCGTGAAGGTCTGACCGCGATCATTTCGGTGAAAGTGCCGGATCCGAAGTTCAGCTCCCAGACCAAAGACAAGCTGGTGTCTTCCGAAGTGAAGACCGCAGTCGAACAGGAAATGGGCAAGTACTTCTCCGACTTCCTGCTGGAAAACCCGAACGAAGCCAAGCTGGTCGTCGGCAAGATGATCGACGCGGCGCGTGCCCGTGAAGCGGCACGTAAAGCCCGCGAGATGACTCGTCGCAAAGGCGCGCTGGACATCGCCGGTCTGCCGGGCAAGCTGGCCGACTGCCAGGAAAAGGACCCTGCCCTGTCCGAACTGTACCTGGTGGAAGGTGACTCCGCGGGCGGCTCTGCCAAGCAGGGACGTAACCGCAAGACCCAGGCGATTCTGCCCCTCAAGGGTAAAATCCTGAACGTCGAGAAGGCGCGCTTCGACAAGATGATCTCTTCCCAGGAAGTGGGCACCTTGATCACCGCACTGGGTTGCGGCATCGGTCGCGAAGAGTACAACATCGACAAGTTGCGCTATCACAACATCATCATCATGACCGATGCTGACGTCGACGGTTCGCACATCCGTACCCTGCTGCTGACCTTCTTCTTCCGTCAGTTGCCGGAGCTGATCGAGCGTGGCTACATCTACATCGCTCAGCCGCCGCTGTACAAAGTGAAGAAAGGCAAGCAAGAGCAATACATCAAAGACGACGACGCCATGGAAGAGTACATGACGCAGTCGGCCCTGGAAGATGCGAGCCTGCACCTGAACGAGGAAGCACCGGGTATCTCCGGCGAAGCCCTTGAGCGTCTGGTGAATGACTTCCGCCTGGTGATGAAGACCCTCAAGCGCCTGTCGCGCCTGTATCCACAGGAACTGACCGAGCACTTCATCTACCTGCCGGCTGTCAGCATGGAGCAACTGTCCGATCACGCAGCGATGCAGGATTGGCTGGCCCAGTATGAAGTGCGTCTGCGCACCGTCGAGAAGTCGGGCCTGGTCTACAAGGCCAGCCTGCGTGAAGACCGCGAACGTGGCGTGTGGCTGCCGGAGGTCGAACTGATCTCCCACGGCCTGTCCAACTACGTCACCTTCAACCGCGACTTCTTCGGCAGCAACGACTACAAGACCGTTGTTTCCCTGGGGGCTCAACTGAGCACCCTGCTCGACGATGGCGCGTACATCCAGCGTGGCGAACGTCGTAAGTCGGTCACCGAGTTCAAGGAAGCCCTGGACTGGCTGATGGCCGAAAGCACCAAGCGTCACACCATCCAGCGATACAAAGGTCTGGGCGAGATGAACCCGGATCAGCTGTGGGAAACCACCATGGACCCAAGCGTGCGCCGCATGCTGAAAGTGACCATCGAAGACGCCATTGGCGCGGACCAGATCTTCAACACCCTGATGGGTGATGCGGTCGAGCCTCGTCGTGACTTCATCGAAAGTAACGCCCTGGCGGTGTCCAACCTGGATTTCTGATCCCGGTCGATGCCAGCGAAAAGGCCAATGCATCCGCATTGGCCTTTTTTATTGCCTGCGCTTCACTCACTTGCTAGCGCAACACTCTCCAATCGATACCCATACTGCCAAGCGCGATCCGCCGTCAGCCCCAGCTTGTTGCGCAGGCGATAGATGTGGGTATCCAGCGGTCGTGACGACGACATTTCTTCTTGAGGCCAGAGCCGTTCGTACAGTGAGCATGATTACCGCAGGTGGTGCTTCCATGTATTCGCGGGTCCATAACGGCAATGAAAAACCTGTGAGGTCGGGCAGTTAACTGGTCCATCAAGTGGAAGAACAGGCACTGGAAAGTCTGATACTTGCGGATCAGGCGCTGCTGATCCGAGCGTTGTTCAATCTGCTGGAAAATGCCATCAAGTGCAGTGTTTCAGGTACTCGTATCCGTTTGCACGTCAGTCAACACGACAGCTGGCTGATCTGTGAGCTCATCGATCAGGGCAATGGCATCGCGGCTGAGGAGCTAGCCGAACTGTTCAGTCAATACCGGTGCTTTTCTTCCGCCCATGGCATCGATGGCGTGGGGTTAGGATTGTCGATGGTCAAAGCCGTTGTGGATCGGCACAGCGGGCGATTCGAGTGTCGGAGCGAGGTGGGTCAGGGCACGACATTCAGGCTGCAATTTCCGCTGTTTACGGAGTGAAAACGAGCGATCCAGGTTGCTTGATCATGTCGGCAATCAGCAATTGCTCCGGGCATAAAAAAACCGGCTATATCAGCCGGTTTCTTTACGTCCCAAAAAAACTTATGCACGTTTTTATGGTTTTTATCATCCAAATAAATATGTAAAAAAATCATAAGGTTACGTACAAATAACGACGGTTTTCAATGAAACGGTACACAGGTTATCCACAGAATCTCAGACAGTCACCTGATCGTTTGAAACCGGCGCTTGCGGAGCCGGTGGCAGCGAGCCCATTTCCCGTTGCATCTGCTCGTTCCACGCCTGGACCCGGTCGTTCAATTCAGCAATGGCTCGTGGTCCTGTGCCTTCGGCATACATCGGTGCGCCAATGATCACAGTGATGACACCCTGCTTCTTCGCCCAACCGGTTTTTGGCCAGAACTTGCCTGCGTTGTGCGCAATCGGCAGCACGGGCAATTCGGCGTTGACAGCCAGTGCACTGCCACCGCGGGAGAATTTTCCGATGGTGCCGTAAGGAACGCGGGTGCCTTCGGGGAAGATCAGTACCCAGACATTGTCCTTGAGCAACTCATCGCCTTTCTGCGCCACATGCTTGAGCGCGGCTTTCGGGTTGTCGCGATCGATGGCAATCGGTCGCAACATGGCCATGGCCCAACCGAAGAACGGCACATAGAGCAATTCACGTTTGAGTACCTGGCTCAGCGGTGAGAAATAAGCAGAGAGAAAGAACGTCTCCCATGTGCTTTGGTGGTTCGACTGAATGACACAAGGCCGTTCAGGTACGTTCTCGGCACCCTTCACTTCGTAGCTGATACCCAGAAACACTTTGCTCAGCCACAAGGCACAGCGGCACCAGTACACGTTAATGAAGCGATAACGTGCCTTGAAAGGCAGAAACGGCGCGATAAAAAAGCTCAGGCTGCACCACAACAATGAACTGGTGCCCAGCAGCAGGTAAAAGAGGAAGGTTCTGATGGCCTGCAATATCGACATGGTGACGTTTACCGTTGCGGGAATTGCCCGTCCTATATAAAGCGCACTTCCCTTTCATCCTTGGTCAGGATCAATCGAAGTGCACACTTACTCAAGGGCATTTGTGGATAAGTTCTGCGGCAATCGCCGCCAGATCGTCAAAAATCAATGTGCCAACCGGAAGGGTCTTGCCCAAAGTCTTTTCGCCTTTCCCGGTCTTTACCAAAACTGGCTGTGAATCGACGGCTTTGGCGGCTTCCAGGTCACCAAGGCTGTCGCCGACGAACCAGAGATCGGTCAGCGACACGTTGTAATGAGCGGCGATGGTTTTCAGCATCCCGGGTTTCGGCTTGCGACAATCGCAGCCTTCGTCCGGCCCATGGGGGCAGTAGACGATCAGGCCGACTTCACCGCCCTGCTCCGCCACCAGCGCGCGCAAGCGCTCGTGCATGGCATCCAGGGTGGCGAGGTCGTAATAGCCGCGAGCGATGCCCGACTGGTTGGTAGCGACCGCTACCGTCCAGCCGGCCTTGCTCAACTGCGCGATGGCCTCGATCGAACCGGGGAGTGGAATCCACTCCTCCACCGACTTGATGTAAGCGTCGGAGTCGTAATTGATCACCCCGTCCCGATCGAGAATCAGCAGTTTCAACAGCAACTCCTCAGCCCAGCAGCGAAATGTCGGCAACACCGAGGAACAGCCCACGCAGACGCGCCAGCAATGCATAACGGTTGGCGCGGACCTTTGCGTCCTCCGCGTTGACCATCACAGCTTCGAAGAACGCATCCACCGGCTCGCGCAGTGCAGCCAGGCGTGCCAGGGATTCGCTGTACTGACGCGAGGCGGCCATTGGCTGCACGGCCTGGTCGGCCTGCTGGATCGCCGAGTACAGGGAGAACTCGTTGGCATTGTCGAAGTACTTGGCTTCCACGACGGTAGGCACCGAGCCTTCGATCTTGCTCAGCAGGTTCGACACTCGCTTGTTCACGGCGGCCAGGGCAGCGGCTTCCGGCAGTTTGCGGAAGGCCTCTACCGCTTGCACGCGTTGGTCGAAGTCCAGGGCCGAGCCAGGCTTGAGTGCACGTACCGACAGGTAGGTGGCAACGTCGACGCCTTCGTCTTCGTAACGGGCACGCAGACGGTCGAAGATGAACTCCAGCACCGAGTCATTGAGGCCGGTAGCCTTGACCTTGGCACCGAACGCATCCACGGCGAAGGCCACGGCGTCGGTCAGGTCCAGGTCCAGCTGTTTCTCGATCAGGATGCGCAACACGCCCAGTGCGGCACGGCGCAGGGCATACGGGTCTTTGCTGCCGGTTGGCAGCATGCCGATGCCGAAGATACCCACGAGGGTATCGAGCTTGTCGGCGATGGCCACGGCCGCACCGGTCAAGGTGCCCGGCAGTTCAGCGCCGGCACCGCGCGGCATGTACTGCTCGTTCAGGGCCAGTGCGACGTCTTCCGGCTCGCCGTCGTTGAGGGCGTAGTAGTAACCGGCGACACCTTGCATCTCCGGGAACTCGCCCACCATCTCGGTCGCCAGGTCGCACTTCGATAGCAGGCCCGCACGGGCTGCCCATGCAGCGTTGCCACCGATGCGCTGAGCGATGAACGCGGCCAGCCTGGATACGCGCTCGGCCTTGTCGTAGACGCTGCCGAGTTTTTCCTGGAACACCACGTTTTGCAGTCGCTGGTTGAAGTCTTCGAGTTTCTGCTTCTTGTCTTGCTTGAAGAAGAACTCGGCGTCGGTCAGGCGTGGGCGAACCACTTTCTCGTTACCGGCGATGATCTGCTGCGGGTCTTTGCTTTCGATGTTGGCCACGGTAATGAAACGTGGCAGCAACTTGCCGTCGGCATCCAGCAGGCAGAAGTACTTCTGGTTGTCCTGCATGGTAGTGATCAGTGCTTCTTGCGGCACATCGAGGAAGCGTTCTTCGAACGAGCACACCAGCGGCACTGGCCACTCGACCAGCGCGGTCACTTCGTCGAGCAGCTCGGGCGGCACGATGGCAGTGCCTTCCTGGCGGGTGGCCAGCTCTTCGGTGCGCTTGCTGATGATCTCGCGACGCTCGTTGGCGTCGGCCAGTACATAAGCGGCACGCAGGTCGGCCAGGTAGCTGGACGGCGAACCGATGCGCACGTTTTCCGGGTGGTGGAAACGGTGACCACGGGAATCGCGGCCGGCCTTCTGGGCGAGGATGGTGCAGTCGATGACCTGGTCACCGAGCAGCATCACCAGCCATTGGGTCGGACGCACGAATTCTTCCTTGCGCGCGCCCCAACGCATGCGTTTCGGGATCGGCAGGTCGTTCAGGGAGTCTTCGACGATGGTCGGCAGCAGGCTCGCGGTCGGCTTGCCGGCGATGCTCTGGCTGTAGCGCAGTTTCGGGCCGCTCTGATCGATTTCGCTCAGTTCGACGCCGCATTTCTTGGCAAAACCCAGGGCCGCCTGGGTCGGGTTGCCTTCGGCATCGAAGGCCGCCTGGAGTGGCGGGCCGTCGAGGTTGATGCTGCGATCCGGCTGCTGGGTGGCCAGTGCGGTGATCAGCACGGCCAGGCGACGCGGGGCGGCGTAGACGGTTTTGCTTTCGTAGTTCAGGCCGGCAGCTTGCAGGCCCTTGTCGATACCGGCGAGGAACGCCTCGGCCAGGGTGTTCAGGGCTTTGGGTGGCAGTTCTTCAGTGCCCAGTTCAACCAGAAAATCCAGAGCACTCATTGTGCAGCCTCCAGCTTGGCCAGTACTTCATCACGCAGGTCCGGGGTTGCCATCGGGAAGCCCAGCTTGGCGCGAGCCAGCAGGTAGGCTTGCGCAACGGAACGCGCCAGGGTGCGTACACGCAGGATGTATTGCTGACGCGCGGTCACCGAGATCGCCCGGCGCGCATCCAGCAGGTTGAAGGTGTGGGAAGCCTTCAACACCATTTCATAGCTCGGCAACGGCAGCGGCTGGTCGAGTTCGATCAGGCGCTTGGCTTCGCTTTCGTAGAAATCGAACAGTTCGAACAGCTTGTCGACGTTGGCGTGTTCGAAGTTGTAGGTGGACTGCTCCACTTCGTTCTGGTGGAACACGTCGCCGTAGGTCACTTTGCCGAACGGGCCATCAGCCCAGACCAGGTCGTAGACCGAGTCCACGCCTTGCAGGTACATGGCCAGACGCTCGAGACCGTAGGTGATCTCGCCGGTCACCGGGTAGCACTCGATGCCGCCTGCTTGCTGGAAGTAGGTGAACTGGGTCACTTCCATGCCGTTGAGCCAGACTTCCCAGCCCAGACCCCAGGCGCCGAGGGTCGGCGATTCCCAGTTGTCTTCGACGAAGCGGATGTCGTGGACCAGCGGGTCCAGGCCAACGTGCTTGAGGGAGCCCAGGTACAGTTCCTGGAAGTTGTCCGGGTTCGGCTTCAGGACAACCTGGAACTGGTAGTAGTGCTGCAGACGGTTCGGGTTTTCGCCGTAGCGGCCGTCAGTCGGACGGCGGCTTGGCTGCACGTAGGCGGCGTTCCAGGTTTCCGGGCCAATGGCGCGCAGGAATGTTGCAGTGTGGAAAGTGCCGGCGCCTACTTCCATATCGTAGGGCTGAAGTACCACGCAACCTTGCTCGGCCCAGTATTGCTGGAGGGCGAGGATCAAGTCTTGGAAGGTACGCACGGCTGGCGTAGGCTGGCTCACGAAATTCACCTGTTTCTTGGGCTGCGATTTAAAGAGCGGGAGTATACCCGATTCATGGCTGCGCACGCCCCCTGGAGCCTTATGCCACGCTGCTTTTGGTGTTCCGAAGATCCGCTGTACATGGCTTATCACGATCAGGAGTGGGGCACGCCGCTACGCGATGCGCAGGGATTGTTCGAGTTGCTTTTGCTCGAAGGGTTCCAGGCCGGGCTTTCCTGGATCACTGTGCTGCGCAAACGCGAGCATTATCGTCAGGTGCTGTTCGGTTTTGATGTCCAGCGCGTGGCGCAGATGAGCGATGCCGAAATCGACGGGTTGATGCTCGATCCGGGCATCATCCGCAATCGCCTCAAGCTCAATGCCGCCCGGCGCAATGCCCAGGCCTGGCTGGCGCTGGAGGACCCGGTGGAATTTCTCTGGTCGTTCGTCGGAGGCAAGCCTGTGATCAATCATTTCAAGGATCGTAGCGAAGTCCCGGCCGTGACGCCGACTGCTGTGGAAATGAGCAAAGGCCTGAAAAAAGCCGGTTTCACGTTCGTCGGGCCGACCATTTGCTACGCGCTGATGCAGGCCTCGGGCATGGTCATGGATCACACCCGCGATTGCGACCGCTACGCGCAGCTGGCGAACGGCGGTTAGAATAGCCGCCTCGCGCACAGCACAAGATCAGGAGTGACCTGTGGATAAGTTTAAAGGCGCCTTGCTGGTAGGCGCTCTGCGGCTGTTTGCCTTGCTTCCGTGGTGGGCCGTGCAAGCCGTGGGCTCGGCGATTGGCTGGGTCATGTGGAAAACCCCGAATCGCTCCCGCGACGTAGTGCGGATCAATCTGTCCAAGTGCTTTCCGGACATGGACCCCGCCGAGCGTGAGCGCCTGGTCGGGCAGAGCCTGAAAGACATCGGCAAGTCCCTGACCGAAAGCGCCTGTGCCTGGATCTGGCCAGCCCAGCGTTCCATCGACCTGGTGCGTGAAGTAGAAGGCCTCGACGTATTGAAGGACGCCCTCGCCTCCGGAAAAGGCGTGGTCGGCATCACCAGCCACCTGGGTAACTGGGAAGTGCTCAATCACTTCTATTGCAGCCAGTGCAAACCGATCATTTTCTACCGTCCGCCGAAATTGAAGGCAGTGGATGAGTTGCTGCAAAAGCAGCGGGTGCAGTTGGGTAACAAGGTCGCTGCTTCCACCAAGGAAGGCATCCTCAGTGTCATCAAAGAGGTGCGCAAAGGTGGTGCAGTAGGCATTCCCGCTGACCCGGAACCGGCCGAATCCGCCGGGATCTTCGTGCCGTTCTTCGCCACTCAGGCGCTGACCAGCAAGTTCGTGCCGAACATGCTGGCCGGTGGCAAAGCGGTCGGCGTGTTCCTGCACGCCCTGCGCCTGCCGGACGGTTCAGGCTACAAAGTGATCCTCGAAGCCGCGCCAGAGGCCATGTACAGCACCGATACGGCGGAGTCCTGTGCGGCCATGAGTAAGGTGGTCGAGCGTTATGTCGGGGCCTACCCGAGCCAGTACATGTGGAGCATGAAGCGCTTCAAGAAGCGTCCACCGGGTGAAGAGCGTTGGTATTGATTCAATTGGCATGATCTGTGGATAACCCTGGATTCGGGGGTTATCCACAACCGTTTATCAAAGGGCGCAGAAGATGTCCGAACACCGCAAGTCATTCCGCATCAGAATCAGTCACGAAAGCTTCGGCGATTGCCTGGGCCAGACGCGCAACCTGTCGGCCACCGGCGTTTACGTCAAGCATCCGAAACTTTCGGCGCTGCCCCGGGGTGCGGTGGTCTACGGACAGGTGCAGGACTTACCCACAGGCGCGCCGCGGGTACGCATGGAAGTGGTGCAGGTCGATGCCGAGGGTATTGGTTTGCGTTACCTCTGATCAGTGCGCCTGACGCTCGAGCTTCTTCAGGAACACCGTCATTTCCTTCTCTGCCTGCTTGTCGCCATGGCCGCGAGCAGCTTGCAGGCCTTGTTCCCAGGCCTGCCGCGCCGCTGCAAAGTCCGCTAGCGCCAGATGGGCCTTGCCCAGAAGTTTCCATGCCGCCGAATACTTCGGATCGAACTCGACGCAGCGTTGAAAATGCTCTGCAGCCTTGGCGTTCTCCCCCAGATCCAGATAACCCTTGCCCAGGCCGAAGCGCAGCAAAGCGTTATCCACACCCTTGGCGAGCATTTTTTCCAGGGATTCGATCATGGGTGGATTCCTTGCCTGAGGCATGTCAGGGGTTGGTTTAATGTAGGAGCGAGCTTGCTCGCGATGGTCGTCAACGATAACGCAGGAAACCAGACACCCCGCGTCGCTCTCGAGCTCATCGCGAGCAGGCTCGCTCCTACATACAAAGGCAGGCCGGCGCTAAATCCGCATCAGAAGAAGCTCAACCCCACATGGAACAGCTTCTCCACATCGCGAATATGCTTTTTATCCACAAGGAACAGAATCACATGGTCGCCCGTTTCGATCACGGTGTCATCGTGGGCGATGATCACTTCTTCGTCGCGGATAATCGCACCGATGGTGGTGCCCGGCGGCAGGCCGATGTTCTCGATGGCCTTGCCGATCACCTTGCTCGATTTCGCATCGCCGTGGGCAATCGCCTCGATGGCCTCCGCCGCGCCCCGGCGCAGTGAGTGCACGCTGACGATGTCGCCCCGGCGCACGTGGGCCAGCAAGGTGCCGATGGTCGCCAGTTGCGGGCTGATGGCGATGTCGATGTCGCCGCCCTGGATCAGATCGACGTAGGCCGGGTTGTTGATGATGCTCATCACCTTCTTCGCACCCAGGCGCTTGGCCAGCAGCGACGACATGATGTTGGCTTCGTCGTCGTTGGTCAGGGCGAGGAACAGATCCGCGTCGGCGATGTTCTCTTCCAGCAGCAGGTCGCGGTCCGAGGCGCTGCCCTGCAACACCACGGTGCTGTCGAGGTGGTCCGAGAGATGACGGCAGCGTGCCGGGTTCATCTCGATGACTTTTACCTGATAACGGCTTTCGATGGCCTCGGCCAAACGCTCGCCGATCTGCCCGCCACCGGCGATCACGATGCGTTTATAGGTTTCGTCGAGACGGCGCATTTCACTCATGACCGCGCGAATGTTGGCTTTGGCCGCGATGAAGAATACTTCGTCGTCGGCCTCGATCACTGTGTCGCCTTGCGGCAGGATCGGCCGGTCACGACGGAAAATCGCCGCGACGCGGGTCTCCACGTTCGGCATGTGTTCGCGCAACTGTCGCAGTTGCTGACCCACCAGTGGCCCGCCGTAGTACGCCCGCACCGCCACCAGTTGCGCCTTGCCTTCGGCGAAGTCGATCACCTGCAAGGCGCCCGGATGCTCGATCAGGCGCTTGATGTAGTTGGTAACCACTTGTTCCGGGCTGATCAGCACGTCCACCGGAATCGCTTCGTTCTGGAACAGCTGCTCTTCGCGGGTCAGGTAAGCGGCTTCGCGCACCCGGGCGATCTTGGTCGGAGTGTGGAACAGGGTGTGGGCGACCTGGCAGGCGACCATGTTGGTTTCATCGCTGTTGGTCACGGCGACCAGCATGTCCGCGTCATCGGCCCCGGCCTGGCGCAACACCGTCGGGAATGAGCCGCGACCCTGTACGGTGCGGATGTCCAGGCGGTCGCCAAGGTCGCGCAGGCGTTCGCCATCGGTATCGACCACAGTAATGTCGTTGGCTTCGCTGGCCAGGTGTTCCGCCAGCGAACCGCCGACCTGCCCTGCACCCAGGATGATGATTTTCATCCACTCACTCCATTGAATCCATTTAACCGCGTGCAGCGGCGATCTTGATCAGCTTGGCGTAGTAGAAGCCGTCGTGGCCACCTTCCTGGGCCAGCAACTGGCGACCATGGGGCTGCTTGATGCCGGCCGCCGTGGCAAGGTCCAGTTCCCGGGCACCCGGTGTGCGGGCGAGGAAGGCTTCGATGACTTCGGTGTTCTCGGTCGGCAGCGTGGAACAGGTGGCGTACAACAGAATGCCGCCGACCTCCAGCGTGCTCCACATGGCGTCGAGCAGTTCGCCTTGCAGCAGCGCCAGTGCGGCGATGTCGTCGGGTTGGCGGGTCAGCTTGATGTCCGGGTGACGACGAATCACGCCGGTGGCCGAACAAGGTGCGTCGAGCAGGATGCGCTGGAACGGCTTGCCGTCCCACCACGCCTGAGTGTCGCGACCGTCGGCGGCAATCAGTTCGGCGCTCAGTTTCAGGCGTTCGAGGTTTTCCCGCACCCGCACCAGGCGCTTGGCTTCCAGGTCTACCGCCACGACGCCGGCCAGCTTTGGTTCGGCTTCGAGAATATGGCAGGTCTTGCCACCCGGTGCGCAGCAGGCGTCGAGCACCCGTTGGCCCGGTGCCAGATCCAGCAGATCAGCGGCCAGTTGTGCGGCTTCGTCCTGCACGCTGATCCAGCCTTCGGCGAAACCCGGCAGGCTGCGCACATCGGTGGCCGCTTCGAGCACAATGCCGTCGCGGCTGTAGGTGCATGGCGTGGCGGCGATACCGGCATCCGTCAGCAATCCGAGGTAGGCATCCCGGGTGTGATGGCGACGGTTGACCCGCAGGATCATCGGCGGATGCGCGTTGTTGGCGGCGCAGATGGCTTCCCACTGCTCTGGCCAGAACGCCTTCAGGGATTTTTGCAGCCAGCGCGGGTGGGCGGTGCGCACCACCGGATCACGTTCCAGCTCGGCGAAAATCGTTTCGCTTTCGCGCTGGGCATTGCGCAGCACAGCGTTGAGCAGCGCCTTGGCCCAAGGCTTTTTCAGCTTGTCGGCGCAACCGACGGTTTCACCGATGGCGGCGTGGGCCGGGACGCGGGTGTAGAGCAACTGATAGAGCCCCACTAGTAACAGCGCCTCGACATCGGCGTCGGCGGCCTTGAACGGCTTCTGCAACAGTTTGGCCGCCAGCGCCGACAAGCGTGGTTGCCAGCGAGCGGTGCCAAACGCCAGGTCCTGGGTGAAGCCGCGATCACGGTCCTCGACCTTGTCCATCTGCGTCGGCAGCGAACTGTTGAGCGATGCTTTTCCGTTCAGGACGGCGGCGAGTGCCTTGGCGGCGGCCAGACGCGGATTCATTGAGCGTCCGCCGCTTGACCGAGGGCAGTACCGATGGCGAATTTCTCACGACGGCTGTTGAACAGGTCGCTGAAGTTCAGCGCCTTGCCGCCAGGCAATTGCAGGCGGGTCAGGCACAAGGCCTGTTCGCCGCACGCGACGATCAGACCGTCCTTGCTGGCGCCGAGGATTTCACCCGGGGCGCCTTTGCCTTCGGCGAGGTTCGCAGCCAGCACTTTCAGGGCTTCGCCATTCAAGGTGCTGTGGGTGATCGGCCACGGGTTGAAGGCACGGACCAGGCGCTCCAGCTCAACTGCCGGGCGAGCCCAGTCGATGCGTGCTTCGTCCTTGTTCAATTTGTGCGCGTAGGTGGCCAGGCTGTCGTCCTGGACTTCGCCCTCCAGGGTTCCGGCGGCGAGGCCGGCAATGGCCTGGACCACGGCCGGCGGGCCCATTTCGGCGAGCCGATCGTGCAGGCTGCCGCCTGTATCTTCGGCGCTGATCGGGGTGGTGACCTTGAGCAGCATCGGCCCGGTGTCGAGGCCGGCTTCCATGCGCATCACGGTCACGCCGCTTTCGGCATCGCCCGCTTCCACGGCGCGCTGGATCGGCGCCGCACCACGCCAGCGTGGCAGCAGCGAGGCGTGGCTGTTGATGCAACCCAGGCGCGGAATATCCAGCACCACTTGCGGCAGGATCAGGCCGTAGGCAACCACCACCATCAAGTCCGGTTTCAGCGCAGCCAGTTCCGCTTGTGCGTCTTCGTTGCGCAGGGTCGGCGGTTGCAACACCGGGATATTGTTTTCCAGCGCCAGCTGCTTGACCGGGCTCGGCATCAGTTTTTGCCCGCGACCGGCCGGACGATCCGGTTGGGTGTAGACCGCGACGATCTCGTAAGGGCTGCTCAACAGGGCCTTGAGGTGTTCGGCGGCGAATTCCGGGGTGCCGGCAAAGACAATGCGCAGTGGCTCAGTCATGGGTGACGTCTCTTGAAAAGAAAAAGGCTTGCCGCAGCAAGCCTTTGAAGATGGGCATCAGGCGTTCTGGCGATGAAGCTTTTCCAGTTTCTTCTTGATGCGGTCGCGTTTGAGCGTGGACAGGTAATCGACGAACAATTTGCCGTTGAGGTGGTCGCATTCGTGCTGGATGCACACGGCGAGCAAATCTTCGGCGATCAGTTCGTAAGGCTGGCCGTCGCGATCCAGTGCCTTGACCTTGACCCGCTGCGGGCGATCGACGTTTTCGTAGAAGCCCGGCACCGACAGGCAGCCTTCCTGATACTGGCCCATCTCGTCGGTCAGCGGTTCGAGCTCGGGGTTGATGAACACTCGAGGCTCGGTGCGGTCTTCGGAGAGGTCCATCACGACGATACGTTTGTGCACGTTGACCTGGGTCGCGGCGAGGCCGATGCCAGGCGCTTCATACATTGTTTCAAACATGTCGTCGACCAACTGACGCACTTCGTCGTCCACTACGGCCACTGGCTTGGCGATAGTGCGCAGACGCGGATCAGGGAATTCGAGGATGTTTAAAATGGCCATAAGCTTGATTAGCGCACGTGTGAAGTAAGGTCGGGTCGATGGCCTGGCGGGTCCGAAGACATGCAGGCTACCGTTGTAAAACGTAGCTCCGTTCTTTTGACAAGCAAGTTTTGACAAGCTAGCCGGGAGCGAGCCACCGAGGGCTCTGGCGTTTCACGCGAACGCACATAATAAAGGGATTCACCGCATGAGGAAATCACTACTCGCCCTGCTGCTCCTGGCTTCGGCAGGTTGGGCACATGGGCAAGTGCAACTCAGGGATGATAATCCCACCATAAAGCTGTCGCCTCAGGTGCGCAGCAGCCCGGTGACCGAGGCTATCCCCGGCATTGCGCTGAAATCGATCAACAGTTTTCTGCTGAGCAACCGCATTGTCGACAAGGCCGAGGATTTCGAAACGGCGCCCTACATTGTCGCCGGCGATGCCGAGCGCGTGCTCAGCGGCGCCGGTGACCGGATCTTTGCCCGCGGCCATTTCGACCCGGCGCAACCGGTGTACGGCATCTTCCGCCAGGGCAAGGTCTACACCGATCCGCAGAGCAAGGAGGTCCTGGGGATCAACGCCGACGGCATCGGCGGCGGTGAGGTCGTGGCTACCGAAGGCGACGTCGCCACCCTGATGTTGCAACGCACGACCCAGGAAGTCCGTGTCGGCGACCGTCTCTTCAGTGGTGAAGAGCGCTCGATCAATTCGACGTTCATACCCAGCGCGCCGGGTGCCGAGATCAACGGCTTGATCATCGATGTGCCGCGTGGGGTGACGCAGATCGGTGCAATGGACGTGGTCACGCTGAACAAGGGGCAGCGCGATGGACTGGCCGAAGGCAATGTCCTGGCGGTGATGAAAACCGGCGAAACCGTGCGGGACCGGATCACCGGCCAGCCGTTGAAGATTCCCGATGAGCGCGCGGGCCTGCTGATGGTTTTCCGAACCTACGACAAACTCAGTTATGGGCTGGTGCTCAGCGCTTCGCGCTCGCTGTCGGTGATGGACAAGGTGCGAAATCCGTAAGTTTGCCTCACAAGTTACCAACAGAGTTATCCACAGCTTATTCCCGTTTGTACGGGTGCTCATAACGATCAAGGATGATCCATGTCGATGCCTACTGTTACACCGGTTTCCCCTGCGGAACTGGAAGCTCGATTACGTCTGCACCGTTTGCCGGAGCTCGGGGCTGCGCGATTCAAGAAATTGCTCGAAGCCTTCGGCTCGGCATCCAAAGCCATCAGCGCGCCCGCCAGTGCCTGGCGCGCGCTGGGTTTGCCACTGGCCTGTTCCGAGGCCAGGCGAAGCACCGAGATTCGTGACGGCGCCAGCCATGCATTGGCCTGGTTAGAGCGTCCGGCCCAGCATTTACTGATGTGGGACCAACCGGACTACCCGGCACTGCTGGCACAAATCTGCGATGCTCCACCGCTGTTATTTGTCGCGGGCAATCCGGGCATTCTGGAAAAACCACAACTGGCGATGGTCGGCAGCCGTCGCGCGTCCAGGCCCGGGATGGACACCGCTGCCGCGTTTTCCCGCAGCCTGGCCGGTGCCGGTTTTGTCATCACCAGCGGCCTGGCCCTGGGCATTGACGCCGCCGCGCACCAGGCCGCGCTGGATGTTGGAGGGCAAACGGTCGGTGTGCTCGGTACGGGGCTCGAGAAGTTTTATCCACAGCGAAATCGACGCCTGGCGGACGCCATGATCGCTTCGGGCAGCGCCGTGCTTTCGGAGTTTCCGCTGGATGCAGGCCCCAGTGCCGGCAACTTCCCTCGGCGCAACCGGATCATCAGTGGTTTGTCACTTGGGGTGCTGGTGGTCGAAGCCAGTGTTGCCAGTGGATCGCTGATCACCGCGAGGCTGGCGGCGGAACAGGGGCGCGAGGTGTTTGCGATGCCGGGGTCGATCCATCATCCCGGCGCACGGGGCTGCCATCAGTTGATCCGTGACGGTGCGGTGCTGGTGGAAACCATCGAACATATCCTCGAAGCCTTGCGCGGGTGGCAACGACTTTCGATACCCACAGAAACCTGCACCACAGTATCTACTCACCCATTGCTGAAGCTGCTGCATGCCGCGCCTCACACCAGTGAAGCGCTGGCCGACGCAAGCGGCTGGGCCTTGCCGAAAGTGCTGGCGGCATTAACGGAACTGGAAATGGACGGTCGCGCCGTTTGCGAAAGCGGGCGCTGGTTTGCACGGGTGAGCTAGGTTTTATAAACAAGATCGGTAAACTGCGCAGAGCCTTATTCTGGAGTGTTTTTCATGGTCAACAGTTGGCGTGTGCAACAAGCCGCGCAAGCAATTCGCGCAGGGGCGGTGATTGCCTACCCAACCGAAGCAGTCTGGGGTCTGGGTTGCGACCCGTGGGACGAGGAAGCGGTGGAACGTCTGCTAATGATCAAGGGCCGGTCTGTGGATAAGGGGCTGATTCTGGTCGCCGACAATATCCGTCAGTTCGACTTCCTCTTCGAAGACTTCCCCGAATTGTGGATGGACCGCATGGCCAGCACCTGGCCGGGGCCGAACACCTGGCTGGTGCCGCACCAGAACCTGCTGCCGGAGTGGATTACCGGCGTGCATGAAACCGTGGCGCTGCGGGTCAGCGATCACCCGCTGGTGCGGGATTTGTGCGCGCTGGTCGGGCCGCTGGTGTCGACGTCGGCCAACCCGCAGGGGCGTCCGGCGGCACGTACGCGGATTCGCGTCGAGCAGTATTTCCGTGGCCAGGTGGATCTGGTGCTGGGCGGAAACCTTGGCGGGCGCAAGAACCCGAGCGTGATTCGCGATCTGGCGACTGGCAGGGTTGTGCGCCCGGACTGATACCGAGGCGACCCCAATCGCGGGCTTGCTCGCGAAGGGGCCTGATCATTCACCTAATCATTCAGGGCAACAGGACAACCGAGCCCGTCGTGCGTCGCGCCGACAACTCGGTCTGCGCCTTCGCCGCGTCGGCCAGTGGATAACGCTGGCTGATGTCCACGGTCAACTTGCCGCTGATGATCATCTCGAACAACTCGTCGGCCATGCGTTGCAGGTTCTCGGCGTTGTTCGCATAAGTGCCGAGGGTTGGCCGGGTCACGTACAGCGAGCCTTTCCCCGCCAGGATCCCCAGATTCACGCCGTCGACCGCGCCGGACGCATTGCCGAAACTTACTACCAGCCCACGCGGTGCGACGCTGTCGAGTGAAGTCAGCCAGGTGTCCTTGCCGACGCCGTCGTACACCACCGGGACTTTTTTGCCATCGGTCAATTCCAGCACGCGCTGGGCGACGTTTTCGTGGCTGTAGTCGATGGTCGCCCAGGCACCATTGGCTTTGGCCAGTGCGGCTTTCTCCGCCGAGCTGACCGTACCGATCAGCTTCACGCCCAAGGCCCTGGCCCATTGGCAGGCCAGAGAGCCGACACCACCCGCCGCGGCGTGGAACAGAATGGTTTCGCCACCCTTGAGTTCATAGGTCTGACGCAGCAGGTACTGCACGGTCAGGCCCTTGAGCATCACCCCGGCTGCCTGTTCGAAGCTGATGGCGTCCGGCAGTTTCACCAGATTGGCCTCAGGCAAGACGTGAACCTCGCTGTAGGCGCCCAGAGGGCCGCTGCCATAGGCAACGCGATCGCCGATCTTGAAGCGGGTTACATCGCTGCCCACTGCCTCGACCACGCCCGCCCCTTCTGAACCGACACCCGACGGCAGGGAGGGTGGCGGGTACAGACCGCTGCGGTAATAGGTGTCGATGAAGTTCAGGCCGATGGCCTTGTTGGTCACGCGCACTTCCTTCGGACCTGGCTCGGCGGGTTGGTAATCCACATACTCGAGCACTTCGGGGCCGCCATGGGCGCGGAACTGGATACGCTTTGCCATCAGATCTCTCCATAGGTCGTTTTACCAAGCTCCCTATCGGACTCCTAAGCTTGATCTTCGTCAACTGCGGCGGGTCGACTTGCGATGGTATGCTACGGGCCCATTTGCGCAGGCTGAGCTCCCATGGAGCGCCGCGTAGTATTGCCCGATTCAAGGTGATGACATGACGACCCGCACCGAGGCCGTAAAAGCCTACCTGCTCGACCTGCAAGACCGTATTTGCGCCGCCCTGGAAGCCGAAGACGGTGGCACGCAATTCGTCGAAGACGCCTGGACCCGGCCGGCCGGCGGTGGCGGTCGTACCCGCGTGATCGAAAACGGCACGGTGATTGAAAAGGGTGGCGTCAACTTTTCCCACGTCTTCGGCAGTGGTCTGCCTCCTTCCGCCAGCGCTCATCGTCCGGAGCTGGCCGGCCGTGGTTTCGAAGCACTCGGCGTGTCGCTGGTGATTCACCCGCACAATCCGCATGTGCCGACTTCCCACGCCAACGTGCGCTTTTTCATCGCTGAAAAAGAAGGTGAAGAAGCGGTATGGTGGTTTGGCGGCGGCTTTGACCTGACCCCGTATTACGGCAACGAAGAAGACTGCATCCACTGGCACCGCGTCGCCGAGCAAGCCTGCGCGCCGTTCGGCCCGGATGTTTACCCGCGTTACAAGGCCTGGTGCGACAGCTACTTCCACATCAAGCATCGTCACGAGCCACGAGGCATCGGCGGGTTGTTTTTCGACGACCTGAACGAATGGGACTTCGACACCAGCTTCGCCTTCATGCGCGCTATCGGTGACGCGTACATCGACGCCTACCTGCCGATCGTGCAGCGCCGCAAGAACGATGCGTTCACCGCCAAACAGCGTGAGTTCCAGGAATTCCGCCGTGGTCGCTACGTTGAATTCAACCTGGTCTATGACCGTGGCACGTTGTTCGGCCTGCAGTCGGGTGGTCGCACCGAGTCGATTTTGATGTCCCTGCCGCCGCAAGTGCGCTGGGGCTACGACTGGAAGGCCGAGCCAGGCAGCGAAGAAGCGCGCCTGACCGAATATTTCCTGCAAGACCGCGATTGGTTGGCCGAAGCCTGAACGAGGAAACCTGATGGACCGTTATGTCGTATTCGGTAACCCGATTGGCCACAGCAAATCTCCGCTGATCCATCGCCTGTTCGCCGAGCAGACCGCGCAGAAGCTGGACTACAGCACGATGCTGGCGCCACTCGACGATTTTTCCACTTGTGCCCGGAAGTTCTTCCTCGAAGGGCGCGGTGCCAATGTGACGGTGCCGTTCAAGGAAGAGGCCTTTCGTTTGGCGAACAGCCTGACGGCGCGGGCGCAGCGCGCCGGTGCGGTCAATACCTTGAGCAAACTGGCCGATGGCAGCCTGCTGGGCGACAACACCGACGGTGCCGGGCTGGTGCGGGACCTGACAGTCAACGCCGGGTTCGGCCTCAAGGGCAAACGCATCCTGTTGCTCGGCGCTGGCGGCGCGGTGCGTGGTGCGCTGGAGCCGCTACTGGCCGAGCAACCGGCATCGGTGATCATCGCCAACCGCACGCTGGACAAGGCCGAACTGCTGGCGGAGCTGTTCGGCGATCTGGGGCCGGTCTCGGCCAGCGGCTACGACTGGTTGCGGGAGTCGGTGGACCTGATCATCAATGCGACCTCCGCGAGCCTGACGGGCGATGTGCCGCCGATTGCACCCAGCCTGATCGAACCCGGCAAAACGGTGTGCTACGACATGATGTACGGCAAGGAACCGACCTCGTTCTGCCGCTGGGCCAGCGAACACGGGGCTGCGGTGGTGATGGATGGCCTGGGGATGCTGGCCGAGCAGGCGGCGGAAGCGTTCTTCTTGTGGCGCGGAGTGCGCCCGGATACGGCGCCGGTGTTGGCTGAACTTCGCCGGCAGTTGGCCTTGTAACCTACTGTAGGAGCGAGCTCGCGAAGGTCGTGAACGATAACGCGCAAAACCAGGTGCCCGGCAGCGCCCTCAGGTTTTTCGCGAGCAAGCTCGCTCCTACAGAGAGCGGTGTTTCAGTCTTCAAACCGGATCGGGCACTTCTGTGCCCCTTCCAGCTTCCTCAGCTCTTCCACCACCTGTGGCCGGGCCCGGCGCAAGGTCAGGCTGCGGTCCTGGCGAAGCAGGCGCCGCGCTTCCTGATGCAGCATTTCCACCCCTGAATAGTCGATGAAGTTGATCTGCTGCGCCTCGATCACCACGCGCGTGCCGTGCATGCGTTGCAGGCGTACTTGCAGGTAATGGCTGGCACCGAAAAAGATCGAGCCCCCTACCCGCAGAATGTCTTCCTCGCCATCTCGCACGTGCTGCACTCGTGGTTGCGATGTGCGTTTGAGGTAGAAAAAAAGCGAGGCCAACACGCCGGCGTAAATCGCTGTCTGCAACTCCAGCAGCAGTGTGGCGACGCAGGTCAGTGCCATGACCACGAATTCGGCGCGGCTGACCCGCAGCAACGCACGAATGCCGCGATGGTCCACCAGGCCCCAGGCGATCAACAGAATACTGCCTGCCATGGCCGGAATCGGTATGTGTTCGATCAGTCGCGCGCCAAAAATGGCGAACAGCGCCACCCACAGTGCGGAAAAAATTCCCGCCAGCGGCGAACAGGCACCGGCCTCATAGCTCAGTCCGGAGCGGGTAAAAGAACCGGCAGACAAGGAACCGGAAAAAAACGCACCGACGATGTTCGACAAGCCCTGGGCGCGAACTTCCTGGTTGGCATCAAGCAATTGCTGCGAGCGTGCGGAAATCGAGCGGGCAATCGACAGGCTGGTCACCAGCCCGAGCATGCCCACGGCCACGGCGCTGGGGAGCAAGCGCAGGATCAAGTCAAGGTCCAGCGGCAACGGACTGAATGGCGGCAGCTTGCCGGTGAAGGCGCTGACCAGTTGCACATGGCCGAACATCGATGGCCAGAGCCAGACGAGCAACCCGCCAAGGATCAGGGTGATCAGCAGTGTCGGCCAGCGTGGCAGCAGCAGTTTGAGGATCACGCCCACCACGACCGTCGCCAGCCCCAGCGCCAGCGAAGGTTTGTCCATTTCGCCGAGATGGCGCAACAACGTGATGAAACTGTCCAGCGCGGTGGCCTGGCTGGGCAAGTCCAGCCCCAGCAGGTTAGGTAGTTGACCAATGGCAATCACCACGGCAGCGCCAAGGGTGAAGCCGAGTACCACCGAGTGAGAGACGAAATTCACCAGCGCGCCAAACCGCAGCAAACCCAGCAGCCACTGAAAGATGCCGGCAAGCAGCGTCAGTAACAGGATCAACATGACGTAGTCCTGCGACGCCGGAACGGCCAGGGGACTGACGCTGGCGTACAGGACAATGGAGATGGCCGCCGTAGGACCGCAGATCAAATGCCACGACGAACCCCACAGGCAAGCGATCAACACCGGGATGATCGCCGCGTACAAGCCGTACTCTGGCGGGAGGCCGGCGATCAGGGCGTAGGCGATGGATTGCGGCAACGCGAGAATCGCACCGCTGAGGCCGACAATCAGGTCTCGGCCGACACTGGCGCGGGTTTGCCGGGGTAGCCAGGTGAGGAAGGGGAAGAGTGAATGGCGGCTTGGCAGGGCCATGGGGCCTCTCGGTGAACGAATTTAATTGCGTCAGGGTGGTATTTCAGAGGCAGCAGCGCAAGGGCAAACATCCATTCGCGAGCAGGCTCGCTCCCACAGGGAGTGCGCGGACCTGTGGGAGCGAGCCTGCTCGCGAAGGCGTCTTTGAACCTTAAAGCCTGGCTTTGACTGCCGGCAATGCATCCTTGCCATCCACGGTCTTCACGCCATCGAGCCACTTGTCCAGCACCGCCGGGTTGGCCTTGATCCACGCTTTCGCCGCGTCGGCATTGCTGACTTTCTTGTTCACCACCTCGGCCATGATGCTGTTCTCCATGTCCTGGGTGAAGCTCAGGTTGGTCAGTAGCTTGCCTACGTTCGGGCAGGCCTGTGCATAACCTTTGCGGGTCAGGGTGTGGACGCTGCCGGTGTCGCCGAAGTATTTCTCGCCGCCCTTGAGGTAGTGCATTTTCAGTTGCACGTTCATCGGGTGCGGGGTCCAGCCGAGGAAGGTCACGAATTTCTGTTTTTTCACCGCGCGGGACACTTCCGCCAGCATTGCCTGCTCGCTCGACTCGATAAGTTTCCACTGACCCATGTCGAAATCATTTTTCTTGATGATTTCTTGCAGCGAGATGTTCGCCGGTGCGCCAGAGCCGATGCCGTAGATCTTGTGGTCGAACTTGTCGGCGTATTTGTTCAGGTCGGCAAAGTCATGCACACCCGCGTCCCATACGTAGTCCGGAACGGCGAGGGTGAACTCGGTGCCGTCGAGGTTCTTCGCCAATTGCGTGACATCGCCGCTGGCGACGAATTTGTCATAGAAGCCCTGCTGCGCCGGCATCCAGTTACCCAGGAATACATCGACCTGGCCATCCTTGAGCCCGCCAAAGGTGATCGGCACCGCGAGGGTGTCGACCTTGGCCTTGTAGCCCAAGCTGTCCAGCAGAAACCCGGTGATGGCATTGGTTGCGGCGATGTCGCTCCAGCCCGGATCGGCCATCTTCACCGTTTCGCAACTCTGATCGGCAAACGCCGATGCACTGCCCAGCGCCAGGAGCCCGATCGTCAGTACTGTGGATAACTTTTGCATGGACTTCCCCTTAACATTATTGGTTTTGGCAGGGTTGTGGATAACGTGCTTTACGCTCCAGATCGTCGAGGTCGATGTGGTTGCGCATGTATTGCTGGCTGGCGTCCACCAGCGGCTGGTGATCCCAGCTCTTCAGCTTGCCGAGGGTCAGCGCCTGGGCCACGAAACGTCGGCGCCGCTGGCTGGCGAGCACCTGCTGGTGTATCGCCGGAATATTCCACTTGGCTCGCGCTTCGACAAGAAAGTCGTCGAACAGCTGGCGATATTGCGGCGAATGGCTGAGTTCTTCCTGTTCGTGAGGGTCATTGTGTACGTCGAAGAGCAGGCAAGGGTCGTCTTCGCTGTAGATGAATTTGTAGGCACCTCGGCGGATCATCATCAGCGGGCTGATGGTGCCTTCGGCCATGTATTCGCCGAACACCTCGTCATGACCGCCCTGCCCTTGCAGATGCGGAACCAGCGAACGGCCATCCAGCGGCAATCCAGGTTCCAGCGAGCCGCCGGCCAGTTCGACGAAGGTCGGTAACAGGTCCGCCGTGGAAACACTGGCGCTGACCCGGCCGGTGCCGAACTGCCCCGGTGCGCTGATCAGCAGCGGCACCCGTGCGGCCATTTCATACCAGTGCATTTTGTACCAGAGCCCGCGCTCGCCGAGCATGTCGCCGTGGTCACCGGAAAACACGATGATGGTGTCATCGATCAGCCCGGTATCTTCGAGGGTTTGCAGGAGTTTGCCGACGTTGCTGTCGATGTAGCTGCACGCGCCGAAATAGGCACGTCGCGCGTCACGTATCTTGTCCACGGGCAGAGGTTTGTCCCACAAGTCATAGACCTTGAGCAGTCGTTGCGAGTGCGGATCAAGATCGTGCTGCTCCGGCGTCGCAGGCAACGGGATGTCAGCGTCGTCGTACAGATCCCAGAAAGCTTTGGGAATCGTGTACGGATCGTGTGGGTGAGTCATCGAAACGGTCAGGCAGAACGGCTGGTCGCCATCTTCGCGGATATGGTCGAACAGGTACTGCTGGGCCTTGAACACCACCTCCTCGTCGAAATCCAGCTGATTGGTACGCACGCACGGGCCGGCTTGCAGCACCGACGACATGTTGTGATACCAGGTCGGGCGCACGTCCGGCTCATCCCAGTTCACCGCCCAGCCGTAGTCGGCGGGGTAGATATCACTGGTCAGGCGTTGTTCGTAGCCATGCAACTGGTCCGGCCCACAGAAATGCATCTTGCCCGACAGGGCGGTGCGGTAGCCCAGGCGGCGCAGGTAGTGGGCGTATGTGGGTACGTCGGCGGGGAAATCGGCGGCGTTGTCGTAGGCGCCGATCTTGCTCGGCAACTGGCCGCTGACCAGGGTGAAGCGCGACGGCGCGCACAGCGGGCTGTTGCAATAGGCGGAGTCGAACACCACGCCCTGTTTGGCAAGGCGGCTGAGATGGGGGAGTTTGATGGGCGACTGGCCGTAGAACGGCAACATTGGCGCGGCCATTTGATCGGCCATGATGAAAAGAATGTTCTTGCGCTTCATGTGATCGCGGCATTCCATAGTGGATGTTTATGCGAGAGTGCTGGCTTCGAGAATGAAACCCTCGCACGTTGCGGTAAAGCCCATGCGCGGCAATGACTAGGATAAGCACAGCTTATGTATGACGCTCTTGGTGACCTGTCACTGGACCTGCTGCGTGCCTTCGAAGCGGCGGCCCGACAGCACAGTTTCACGGCTGCGGCGGTTGAACTGGGCACCACGCAACCGGCCATCAGCCAGCAGATCAAGCGCCTGGAGGAACAGCTGGCGACGCGCCTGTTCGACCGCATTTATCGCGGCATCGAACTGACCGAGGCCGGGCAGATACTTTTCGAGCAGGTTCAGCTCGGTTTGCAGAATATCGACGCAGGTTTGAGTGCAATCAACGCGCAGCAACAGCATGAAGTGCTGCAGGTTGCCACCGATTTTGCCTTCGCCGCCTATTGGTTGATGCCGCGATTGCACCGCTTTCACGCGGCCAATCCGCAGGTGGATGTCAGCCTGGTCACCAGTGAACGCAGCCATAACATGCTACGTACCGATATCGATGTGGCGGTGCTGTTCGGTGATGGCCGCTTCAAGCAGGGTGAAAGCCATTGGCTGTTCAGTGAGGAAGTGTTTCCGGTGTGCAGCCCGCAGCTGTTGAGCGAACGTTCCCTGCCCTTGCCGGCCCAGGCATTGCTGGAGTTTCCGTTGCTGCACCTGCGTGGGGAACACAGCAGTAACTGGTTTGACTGGAGCGGTGTGTTCCGCGAGTTGGGCATCACCTCGGCCCCGGCGCCCGGGCAGTTGCGCTTCGACAATTACACCTTGTTGATTCAGGCGGCGATTGGCGGGCAGGGCGTGGCCATCGGCTGGCGCCACCTTGTGGATAATTTGCTGGCACAGGGCTTGTTGTGTCGACCGATTGCCGAAACCGCGATGTCCAGGCTGGGTTATTACGTGGTCCTGCCCCAGCGCAAGCGGCGCGGAGCGTTGATCCAGCAGTTCGTGGACTGGTTGATGGCCGAGCAGGCCAGCAGTGCGGAGTCGTTGTCGGGGCTGTCATTGCCTTCGATTGCGGTATGAATCATGAAAAGATCGCAGTCTGTGCCGTGTGATCTGCCCGACCGGATTTAGAGGATTTCCAATGCAACGCATAACGGGCTACCACGCCCATGTCTATTTCGACGCCAGCACCCTTGATCAGGCGCGGACCTTGTGTGAGCAGGCGGCGCAATTGTTCCCGCTGAAAATGGGTCGCGTGCACGAGCGCCCGGTCGGTCCGCACCCGGACTGGAGCTGCCAGTTGGCGTTCGAGCCGCAGGTGCTGGGCGACGTGCTGCCGTGGCTGGCGCTCAACCGCAAAGGGCTGGTGGTGTTCCTGCACCCGGACACCGGCGACGATTTGCTTGACCACACCGAGCACGCGATCTGGATGGGCGCGATCCGGCCACTGGACCTGTCTATTTTTTGATCAGAGCGTTTCTTCAGCCTCACCGGGCAAGTGTTCGTCCAGATGCAGCCACGGCAGGCGGCTGTCGGTCCAGATGTGCCGCTCGGCCGGTGCCTGCTCTGGATGGTCGAGGGTCGCGATGGTCAGGTCGATGCTGTCCGGGCTCAGGTGCGTCACCACTGCCAGTTGTGCCCCACAGTGGCTGCAGAAATATCGTGCACAGGTGGATGAAGAGTCGTACCGCGACGGCGTCCCGGCCAGCCATTGAAAGGCGGATACCGGCACGGTGATCCAGGTGGTCACGATGCCGCCGCTGACCCGTCGGCAAATCGAGCAATGGCAGTGGACGATATCCTGCAGTGGCCCGCTGAATTGATAGCGCAGTTGCCCGCAGTGGCAGCCGCCGGTGTGAAGTTCGCCCATGTCACGACCTCCCGCCCTGTGCTCAGGGACTTGAAAACCTATCCGACGATCGGTTGCACATCCGGTCCTTGCTTTCATTGGCGAAAGCTGGCTGAAAGCTTCCCCGATTAGGATCGCCGCCACTACCGGCAAAAGACCGGTGGCCAATGCAAGCGTTCGATGGCTTGCCAGGCCCATTTAACAACAACAATGGTGATTCTGATGTCCTCTTCTACCCGCCGCTTCGCTGTAACTCCGTTCGTACGTCTCGTGCTTCCCGTACTGCGCTGATCCCGCCCGATCCGCCCATTCCCTAGTCGCGCTACGCCTGGAGTATTCCCATGCTGACTTTCCTTGGCTTCGCCATGGTCATCACGTTCATGTTCCTGATCATGACCAAGCGCCTTTCCGCGCTGATCGCCCTGATCATCATTCCGATCATTTTCGCCCTGTTCGGCGGTTTTTCGCCGAAAATTGGCCCGATGATGCTCGAAGGCATCACCAAGCTTGCGCCGACCGGCGTGATGCTGATGTTCGCAATCCTGTACTTCGCCCTGATGATCGACTCCGGCCTGTTCGACCCGGCCGTGCGCAAGATCCTCAAACTGGTCAAGGGCGACCCGCTGAAAGTTTCGGTCGGCACCGCCGTTCTGGCGCTCGTCGTTTCCCTCGATGGTGACGGCGCGACCACTTATATGATCTGCGTGGCCGCGATGCTGCCGCTTTACAGCCGTATCGGCATGAGCCCGCGGATCATGGCCGGCCTGATCATCCTCGCCGGTGGCGTGATGAACATGACCCCGTGGGGCGGCCCGACCGCTCGTGCCGCCAGTGCGTTGCATGTGGACCCGTCCGACATCTTCGTACCGATGATTCCTGCGATGCTGGCCGGTGTGGTGGCGATCCTGGTCATTGCCTACTTCTACGGCAAACGTGAGCGTGCACGCCTGGGTGAACTGCACCTGGTGGGCGATGAAATCGACCACAGTGAGATCACCGTTTCGCAGTTCCCGGATGCCCGTCGTCCGAATCTGATCTGGTTCAACGGCGCCCTGACCCTGGCCCTGATGTGCACCCTGATTGCCGGCCTGTTGCCGTTGCCAGTGCTGTTCATGGTGGCGTTCAGTATCGCCATGATCGTCAACTATCCTTGCCTGCAACAGCAGAAGGATCGCATCGCGGCTCACGCCGGTAGCGTGCTGGCTGTGGTCGGGCTGATCTTTGCGGCCGGTATCTTCACCGGTATCCTGACCGGCACCGGCATGGTCGACGCGATGTCGAAAAGCCTGCTGGCGGTGATTCCGGATTTCCTCGGCCCGTACCTGGCCGTGATCACGGCGCTGGTGAGCATGCCGTTCACCTTTTTCATGTCGAACGATGCATTTTATTACGGCGTGTTACCGGTACTTGCCGAAGCCGCCAGCCATTACGGTATAACCGCGGTGGAAATGGCACGTGCCTCGATCGTCGGTCAGCCCGTCCACCTGTTGAGCCCGCTGGTACCATCGACTTATCTGTTGGTGGCCCTGGCCGGCATCGATTTCGGTGACCACCAGCGCTTCACGCTCAAATGGGCCGTGCTGGTTTGTATCTGCATACTGATTGCTGCATTGCTATTGGGGACTTTCCCGGTGTTCAGCACTCTATAAGTCCAAGACTCACCACTTCGGGTCCAGGCTTCGTTGCATGAAGCCCGGGCCCTTTGTGGTTTAACACTCGCTCAAAGGAATACACATGGATTGGCTGACCAACCCTGAAATCTGGGTTGCCTTCTTTACCCTGACCGCTCTGGAAATTGTTCTGGGCATCGATAACATCATCATGATTTCGATCCTGGTCAGCCGCATGCCCAAACACATGCAGGCGCGCACCCGGATTTTCGGGCTGGCGCTGGCCATGGTCACGCGAATCCTGTTGCTGCTGTCGATCACCTGGGTCATGCGCCTGACGGCGGACCTGTTCGAACTGTTCGGCCAGGGCATTTCCGGGCGCGACCTGATCCTGTTCTTCGGTGGTCTGTTCCTGCTGTGGAAAAGCTCCCAGGAGATGTACCACGCGCTGGAGGGTGAAGATGAAAGCAACGACGAACCTTCGGGCAAGGGCGGCAACTTCCTCTACACCATCATCCAGATCGCGATCATCGACATCGTGTTCTCCCTGGACTCGGTGATCACCGCGGTCGGCATGGTTTCCCACGTGCCGGTCATGGTCGCGGCAATCATCGTGGCCGTGCTGGTGATGATGTGGGCATCCGGCACCATCAGTGAGTTCATCGACAAGCACCCGTCGCTGAAGATGCTGGCCCTGTCGTTCCTGTTGATCGTCGGTACGGTGCTGATTGCCGAGGCCTTCGACGTGCACGTGCCAAAAGGCTACGTCTACTTCGCCATGGCGTTCTCGCTGGCAGTGGAAGCGATCAACATCAGGATGCGCACAGCCATTGCGAAAAAGAAGGCACAGCAGGATCCGGTAAAGCTGCGCAAGGACATTCCAGGCCAGTAACCCGAAAACGCTAAACCTGTGGGAGCGAGCCTGCTCGCGATGGCGGCCTGTCAGTCAACATCGATGTTGAAGCTGATGGCCTCATCGCGAGCAGGCTCGCTCCCACTTTGTTTTTGGCGGGTTGCATGAACCGGATTTCATGACAGTTTTGTTTCATTCCCTTCTTTGGCTATGCGATGCTGGCGCGCAGGCCGTTAGCCAACTACAGCTTATGTACAGAACGTAGAACGACGCGGCACCGTCAACTTGCTCCTTTGGGGCGCTACACCACAGGGGGCCGGTATGCTCACCCTGCTCAATCTGCTTTCCGCCGTGGCCCTGCTGATCTGGGGCACGCACATCGTCCGAACCGGCATCCTGCGGGTCTACGGCACCAATCTGCGCCATGTCATCGGCCATAACATGTCCAACCGCTGGCTGGCTTTCGTCTCCGGGATCGCCGTGACGGCGATGGTCCAGAGCAGCAACGCCACCGCCATGCTTGTCACTTCCTTTGTTGGCCAGGGCCTGATGGCGCTGACGCCAGCGCTGGTCACCATGCTCGGTGCCGATGTCGGTACGGCGCTGATGGCGCGGGTGCTGACGTTCGACCTGTCGTGGCTGTCGCCGCTGTTGATCTTTGTCGGGGTGATTTTCTTCCTGTCACGCAAGCAGACCCGGCTCGGGCAGATGGGCCGTGTCGCCATTGGCCTGGGCTTGATCATTCTGGCGCTGCAACTGATTGTCGAAGCGGCGCACCCGATTACCCATGCCAAAGGGGTGAAGGTGATTTTCGCCTCGCTCACCGGTGACATCCTGCTCGACGCCCTGGTTGGTGCGCTGTTCGCGATGATGTCCTATTCCAGCCTGGCCGCTGTTCTGCTGACCGCGACCCTGGCAGGTGCCAAAGTGATCAGCCTGCCGGTGGCCATCGGGCTGGTGATCGGCGCCAATATCGGCAGCGGCATACTCGCTTTCCTCAGCACCAGCATGCAGAACGCCGCCGGGCGCCAAGTGGCGTTGGGCAGCCTGCTGTACAAACTGATTGGTCTTTTATTGATCATTCCGGTGCTCGATCCGCTGGTGCACTGGCTCGATAGCCTCGATTTCAGCCCTCAGGAAATGGTCATTGGCTTTCACTTGCTCTACAACACGGTGCGTTGCCTGATCCTGTTGCCCAGCGTCGGGCCGATGGCCAGGTTTTGTGCCTGGGTGCTGCCAGAGCGCCCGCAGGCCAACGGCATGGCCAAACCCCGGCACCTTGACCCCACGGCATTGGACACCCCCGGTTTGGCGCTGGCCAACGCGGCCCGGGAAACCCTGCGCATGGGCGACCTGATCGACAGCATGCTCGAAGCCATGCTCGACGTTCTGCGTGGCAAGCAAACCGCCGTCACCCAGGAAATGCGGCGCCTGACCGATGATGTCGAAGCGCTGTACAGCGCGATAAAACTGTATCTGGCGCAAATGCCCCGGGAAGACCTCAGTGATCAGGACAGCCGACGTTGGGCGGAAATCATCGAACTGGCGATCAACCTCAAACTCGCCAGCGACTTGATCGAACGCATGCTGCGCAAGGTCCAGCAGCAGAAAACCTCGCAGCGCCGGTCGTTTTCCGAAGTCGGGCTGGACGAATTGACCGGGCTGCATACTCAGTTGATTTCCAACCTGCGGCTCGGGATGTCAGTGTTTCTCAGCGCCGACCCGGAAAGCGCCCGGCAGCTGGTACGTGAGAAACGTCGATTCCGTGCACAGGAACGGCGTATGGCCCATGCTCATGTCAGCCGCTTGCAACGTAAAATCGTGCAAAGTATCGAAACCAGTTCGTTGCACCTGGAGCTGATCGCCGACATGAAACGTCTGAATTCGCTGTTTTGCAGCAGTGCCTACGTGGTGCTGGAAACATCCGACACTGGCGCACTGGTGGTCGACGATTTGACTGACATTACGCATTCACCCTGAACGTCCACAGTTGCCTGAAGTCTGTTGAACTTGCGCTAGCCGTACGGAAGCCCGTTATGCGTTGTCTGTTGTTCGCCTGCCTGTTGCTGGGTTCATTCCCGTCATTCGCCCTGGATCGCTTCCAGGTCGAGGGCTACACCCTGCGCAACGGTTTGCAGTTGCTGCTCAAACCCGGTACCGACCGTGGGCATGTGGCGATCCGGCTGGTGGTCGGCGTTGGCCTGGACGATTTCAAGTGCGAAGAAAAGGAATTGCCGCATCTGCTGGAACACCTGCTGTTCAGTGGCATCGACGCCAGCGGCGAAGGCGGCCTGGAAGAACGCATGCAGGCCCTGGGCGGTGATTGGAACGCGTTCACCAGCAATGCCGATACGACCTTCGTCATTGAAGCCCCGGCGAAGAACCAGCGCAAAGTGCTCGATCTGTTGCTGGCATTGCTGACCCAGACCCACTTCGACGACAACGCCATCAACGCGGCCAAGCAAGTGGTCGAACGCGAAGACGGTGGTCACTACTCGCACCTGCAACGCTGGCTCGATCGTCAGGACCTGGGCCACACGGCCAGCAACCAGCTGGCCGTGGAACTGGGCCTCAAATGCCCGGAACGGGCGCAAGTCGATGACCTGACCCGTGAGCAGCTGGAGCGGGTGCGCAAGGACTGGTATGCGCCGAACAACATGACCCTGATCGTAGTCGGTGACCTCGACAAGTTGCTGCCGGCCTATCTGGAGCGGGCGTATGGCGCGCTGGAGGCCATTACTCCCGGCGAGCATCCGCCACTGCCGCAAATCCAGGCCAGCGCCGCCCATGAGCGCACCCTGACCCACGGCCTGGTCGGCAACGGCGCCAAGTTGCACTGGCTGGTGCCGGAACCGGTGCTGGAAGACGGGCACGACCAAACCTTCGATTTGCTCAAGGATTATCTGGATTGGGCGCTTTATCGCCAGCTGCGCCTGGCTCACGGCTTGTCCTACGGCCCGTGGGCGGAACGCGAGGTGTTCGGCGGCGTGGGTTTCATGAGCCTCAATGCCGACCTTGAGCGCGACGATGTACCAGAGGCCGAACAAGTGCTCAATGACTTGAAGGCCGGATTGCTCAAGGACGGCCTTAATGTCGACACCTTCAATCGCCTGAAGCAGGCCGCGATTTCCCGCCAGGCCTGGGCCGTGCAAGGCAACAGTGCGTTGGCCGATTACTACTGGAGCGCCATCGGTGATTACGAGGACGGCCGCTTCGCCGACCCGGCCCGGGAGCTGCAAGGGGTGACGCTGGAGGAGGCGAACAAGGCCGTGCGTGAACTGCTGTTGCAACCGGGGTATTTGCGGATCGAGAAACCGTTGTTCAGTTATGACCAAGTGATGTGGTTGGTGGTCGCAGTGGCGGGTTTGCTGCTCTTGAGTCTTGTGGCGTGGCGTTTTCATCGCGAAAAGTAAACATTCCCTGTAGGAGCGAGCCTGCTCGCGAAGAGGTTGGCCCATCCAGCAGTGATGTCGACGGCTACACCGCTTCGCGAACAGGCTTGCTCCTACAGGTTACCCTCGCCACGCGGCGCCCCCACGGGTACCCTGTCGAGGTTTTTTCCTACGACGACTGTGAACCCGCCGAATGCAAAACCTGCCCCTTTTCGTACAGCGCATCCTCGAGTTGATGAAGCGCTACCCTGGGGTCATTGCGCTCGGTGGTTTCATCTCCGGGGTGTGCAGTTTCATTCTGGTCGACCGCCAGCAAGGCCTGGCGAGTTGGATCACCACCATCATGCTGATCAGCTGGATCTGGCTGATGCTGGAAAACAGCCTGACCAAGCTGTTCACGCGCATTTTCAAGCGCGAAATCCCGGAACCGTTGCTGCGCTACGCGACGCAGATGATCCACCAGGAAAGCCTGTTTTTCGTCCTGCCGTTTTTCTTCATCACCACGACGTGGAACAGCGGCCAGCTGGTTTTTACCGGACTGCTGGGCGTTGCGGCGCTGATTTCGATTGTCGACCCGCTCTACTACAAGTGGCTGGCGCCACGGCGCTGGGCGTTTCTGGCCCTGCACACCCTGACCCTGTTCGCCGCGCTACTCACTGCATTGCCGGTGATCATGCACCTGACCACCGCGCAAAGTTTCAAATGGGCACTGGGTATTTCGGTGCTGCTGTCGTTCCCGAGCCTGGCATCGATCTTCCCGATTCGTACCCTGCGCAGTGCGCTGGCGATTTTGAGTATCACCCTGGGCATTGGCTTCGTCGGTTGGGAACTGCGCTCGTGGGTGCCGCCGGCGACGCTGTGGATGACCGACGTGGCCATCAGCACGCAAATGCAAGACCGCACACCTGGCGCCAGCCTCGACGAAGTCAGCGCCGAGCAGATCCGCAATGGCGGGCTCTACGCATACACCGCGATCAACGCCCCGCGTGGCCTGGACGAGCGGATTTATCACGTCTGGCAGTTCAACGGTAAAGAGGTCGACCGCATCCCACTGGATATCCACGGCGGGCGCAAGGAAGGTTACCGGGCCTGGACCCACAAGCAGAACTTCCCGGGCAATGCGGCCGGCAAATGGCAGGTTCGGGTACTGACCGAAGATGGCCAGGTCATCGGCGTGCTGCGTTTCGTGGTCACGGACAGCACAGCGATCAAAGAAAAGTAGCGCGGTTCGTGCTATTACGTAGAGCTGCGAAATCACTGAACAAGCACGGAGCTTATGATCAGCAGCACGATGGCCGGCAATGCCCGATTGGACACGTCGCTCACACCTGCGCGGTTGCGGGTGACGGGCGACTGGACGCTTGCCCATTACGCTGAACTGAAGCTGTTGTGCGAAAAGCTCCACGGCCAGTACGACGCCAACACCCCCATCGACCTCAATGGTCTCGGCGCCCTCGACACCGCTGGCGCCTCGCTGCTGGTAGAAATGCTCGGCTCCGAACGCCTCGGCCGTTCCGCTGAACATCCTGATTGCACGCTCTCCTCCGCCGATCGCGCGTTGCTGCAAACGGTCTACTGCTCGCTGACCGATTTCTGCGTTCCGCTCAAGGAGCCGGAAGTCAGCGTTAGCGTTCAGTTACTGACCCGCATCGGCCGCGCGGTGGACACCGTCTGGCAGGACACCCTGCAACTGCTGGGTTTCGTTGGCCTGATCATCGAAACCATTGCCCGAGGCCTGTTCCGTCCCAAGCGCTGGCGTGTCACGCCGATGATCGCCCATATCGAGCAGACTGGTCTCGACGCCGCCCCCATCGTTGCGTTGCTGACTTTCCTGGTGGGCGCCGTGGTGGCGTTTCTCGGGTCGACGGTGCTGGCCACTTTCGGCGCCACTGTCTTCACCGTGGACCTGGTGGGATTTGCCTTCCTGCGCGAATTCGGTGTGCTGCTGACCGCGATTCTGATGGCCGGGCGCACCGCCAGTGCGTTCACGGCACAAATCGGTTCGATGAAGGCCAATGAAGAAATCGACGCCATCCGCACGCTGGGCCTCGATCCCGTGGAGTTGCTGGTGGTGCCGCGGGTCCTGGCGCTGCTGATCGCCCTGCCGATGCTGACCTTTCTGGCGATGCTGTCGGGGATTATCGGCGGTGGCGTGGTCTGCGCGGTGGCGCTGGATATCTCGCCAGCGATGTTCATCTCGCTACTGCAAACGGACATCGGTGTTCAGCACTTTCTGGTGGGGATCGTCAAAGCACCGGTGTTCGCTTTCCTGATTGCTGCCATTGGCTGCCTCGAAGGTTTCAAGGTCAGTGGCAGCGCCGAATCCGTCGGCGCTCACACCACGTCGAGTGTGGTGCAGTCGATTTTCGTGGTGATCGTGTTCGATGCGATAGCCGCGATGTTTTTCATGGAGATGGGCTGGTGAGTCGTATCCCCCGAGCGCCCTCCGAGGCGGTGATAGAAGTGCGTGGGTTGTGCAACCGCTTTGGCCGCCAGAGCGTGCACGAGAACCTCGACCTGGATTTGTACAAGGGCGAGATCCTCGCCGTGGTCGGTGGCTCCGGCAGCGGCAAATCGGTGCTGCTGCGCAGCATTGTCGGTTTGCGCCAGCCCAGCGAAGGCGTGGTGAAAGTCTTCGGGAAAAACCTGCCAACCTTGTCCGAGGACGAGCGCTCGCGGGTGGAACGGCGATTTGGCGTGCTGTTCCAGAAAGGTGCGCTGTTCTCTTCGCTGACGGTAACCGAGAACGTCGCGCTGCCGCTGATCGAACACGCCGGCTTGAGCCGCAACGACGCCGAGCATCTGGCGGCGGTGAAAATGGCCTTGGCCGGGTTGCCGCTGTCGGCGGCCGAGAAGTACCCCTCGTCGCTGTCCGGCGGCATGATCAAGCGTGCCGCGCTGGCCCGCGCATTGGCACTGGACCCGGACATCCTGTTTCTCGACGAGCCCACCGCCGGTCTCGACCCGATTGGCGCCGCCGCGTTCGACCAATTGATCCTGACCCTGCGCGATGCCCTGGGCCTGAGTGTCTTTCTGGTGACCCACGACCTCGACACGCTCTACACCATCACCGACCGGGTGGCGGTGCTGGCGCAGAAAAAGGTGCTGGTGGCGGACGCCATCGACAAGGTGTCGGAAACCAACGATGCGTGGATTCACGAATACTTCCATGGCCCTCGCGGCCGCGCGGCATTGACAGCCGCCCAACAGCTCAACGAGGTCTGACATGGAAACCCGAGCCCATCATGTATTGATCGGCCTGTTCACCGTGATCGTGGTGACGGCTGCGCTGCTGTTCGGCCTGTGGCTGGCCAAGTCCAGTGTCGATACCGAGTTCAAGGACTACGAGGTCGTGTTCAACGAGGCGGTCAGCGGTTTGTCCAAGGGCAGTTCGGTGCAGTACAGCGGGATCAAGGTCGGCGACGTGATTTCGCTACGGCTGGACCCGAAAGACCCGCGGCGAGTGCTGGCGCGCATTCGCCTGGCCGGCGATACCCCGGTCAAGGAAGACACCAATGCCAAACTGGCCCTGACCGGCGTCACCGGGACCTCGATCATCCAGCTCAGCGGCGGTACGCCACAGAGCCCGACGCTCAGGGGCAAGGATGGCAACCTGCCGACCATCGTCGCCTCGCCCTCGCCCATCGCCCGCCTGCTCAATGACAGCAACGACTTGATGTCCGGTGTGAACACGCTGATGCAAAACGTCAACCTGATGTTCTCCACGGAAAACATCGAGCGCATCAGCAAAACCCTGGAGCACCTGGAGCAAACCACCGGAACCATTGCCGAGCAACGCGGTGATATCCGCCAGGCCATGCAGCAACTGGCCTCGGTCGGCAAGCAGGCCAATAACATGCTTGAGCAGACCACGGTGCTGATGCGCAATGCCAACGGGTTGCTCAATGATCATGGCAAGGATGTGCTCGGCAGTGCCGAGCAGGCGATGAAGTCGCTGCAGGAGAGCAGCGCTACCCTCAATACCCTGATCAGCGCTAATCAGGATTCGCTCAACAGCGGCATGCAAGGCCTCAGTGGCTTGGGCCCGGCCGTGCGCGAGATGCGCGAAACCCTGTCTTCATTGCGCGTTATTACCAAACGTCTGGAGGCCAACCCCAGCGGTTACCTGCTGGGCAGTGAAAAGACCAAGGAATTCACGCCATGAAGTTGTTTCGGTTCGCCCTCCTCGCTGGCTTCACGCTGATCAGCTCGTGCTCGATCCTGCCCAAGCCCGAGCCCTTCGAGGTCTATCGATTACCTTCGGCCCAGAATGCATCGGCCAGCCATGGCACGCCGCAACGCTGGTCGTTGCGCCTGACCAAATTCCAGTCCAGCGAAGCGTTGAACAGTCCGAACATTGCAGTGATTCCTCAGGGCGATGTGATCAGCCACTACAAGGGCTCGCGCTGGAGCGACCCAGTACCGGTGCTGGTGCGCAATCGCTTGCTGGAAGGTTTCCAGCATGACGGGCGGGTGCCGTTGTTGAGCACCGACGACAGTATTTTCCAGGCCGATCTTGAATTGGGCGGCAGCCTGCAGGCGTTCCAGACTGAATACCAGGGTACGAATGCTGGCGTGGTGGTGCGTCTGGATGCATTGCTGGTGCGCAGTTACGACCAGCGCATCCTTGCCAGCCACCGTTTTGAAGTGCGTCAGCCGTTGAACAGCGTGCAAGTCCCGGCGGTGGTGGCGGGGTTTGGTCAGGCGAACGATCAGTTGACCGCACAGGTGGTGAACTGGACAGTCGAGCAGGGGCAACGGCTGGCCCCGCCGCCAAGACCCTGAAGTCTGTGTGACCCCTTGTGGGAGCGAGCCTGCTCGCGAAGACGGCGCCTCAGTCGAAGTTGATTCAGCTGACACTCCGCTTTCGCGAGCAGGCTCGCTCCCACAGGGGTAAGTCGTATTAGTGCTGTAAAAACGCCTGATGCAGCTCAGACAGCGTTTCAAAGTGATACGCCGGTGCTTCAGCGCTCAGTTCTTCGTGGCTGCCGAAGCCGTAACCCACGGCAGCCGCGTCCAGGCCGTTGCTGCGCGCGCCGATCAGGTCGTGCTTGCGGTCGCCGATCATCAAGGTGTTCGTCGGGTCCAGGTGTTCTTCGGCCATCAGGTGAGCGATCAGCTCGATCTTGTTGGTCCGGGTGCCATCCAGTTCGCTGCCGTAGATCACCTTGAAGTGCTTGGCAAAATCGAAATGCCGGGCGATTTCCCGGGCGTACATCCACGGTTTCGAGGTCGCGATGTACAGCTGTCGACCTTGCCCGCCAAGGGTTTCCAGCAGCGGCGTGACGCCGTCGAACACCCGGTTTTCGTACAGGCCGGTGACCTTGAATCGCTCGCGGTAGAAATTCACCGCCTCCCAGGCCTTGGCTTCGTCGAAGTCATAGAACTGCATGAACGCCTGCAACAGTGGCGGACCAATGAAATGTTCGAGTTTGGCCAGGTCCGGTTCGTCGATACCCAGTTTGCCCAAGGCGAACTGGATCGAACGGGTGATACCTTCGCGCGGGTCGGTCAGGGTGCCATCGAGGTCGAATAAAACGGTTTGGTAATGCATGTTGAATCCTGAATAAGAGGGCCGGGTCAAAGCTGGTCGTAGCCTTCGGCCAGATGCAGGTCCTTGAGCTTCACGTAGTTCGCCGCGCTGTAGGTGAAAAAGGCGCGCTCCTTGTCAGTCAGCGGGCGGATCTGCTTCACCGGGCTGCCCACATACAGGAAGCCGCTTTGCAGATGCTTGCCCGGCGGCACCAGGCTGCCGGCACCGATGATCACCTCATCGTCGACCACCGCACCGTCCATGACGATGCTGCCCATGCCGATCAACACCCGGCTGCCCACCGAACAGCCATGCAGCATGACCTTGTGGGCAATGGTCACGTCATCGCCGATCAGCAATGGAAAGCCATCCGGATTGAACGGCCCGGCGTGGGTGATGTGCAACACACAACCATCCTGCACACTGGTGCGCGCGCCGATGCGGATGCGGTGCATGTCGCCACGGATCACTGTCAGCGGCCAGACCGAGCTGTCGTCGCCGATTTCAACATCGCCGATCACCACCGCCGAGCCGTCGACAAAAGCGCCTTTGCCGAGCCGCGGCTTGTGGTTCTGATACTTGCGAAGGTTCACGATAGGGTTTCTCTCTGTCGCTGATAGCTGCGGTGAGTGTCGATTGTAATTAAGATGGCTGCATGTTTCTCCAGCCAAGGTATCAACCGTGAGCGTGAACAACCCTCTTTTGCAGTCCTACGACCTGCCACCGTTCTCCGCCATCCGCGCCGAACACGTACAACCGGCCATTGAAAAGATCCTGGCTGACAACCGCGCTGCCATCGTCGAGATCCTCAAGTCCCAGGCCACCCAGCCAACGTGGGCTGGCCTGGTGCTGGCGATGGACGAGCTCAACGACCGCCTGGGCGCCGCCTGGAGCCCGGTCAGCCACCTCAATGCCGTGTGCAACAGCGCCGAACTGCGTGAAGCCTACGAGTCGTGCCTGCCGGCCTTGAGCGCCTACTCCACCGAGTTGGGCCAGAACCGCGAACTGTTCCAGGCCTTCGAAGCCCTGGCCAGCAGCCCGGAGGCCGCCGGTTTCGACGTGGCGCAGAAAACTATCCTGGAACACTCCCTGCGTGACTTCCGTCTGTCGGGTATCGACCTGCCGGAAGCCGAACAGAAGCGTTACGCCGAAGTGCAGAGCAAGCTGTCCGAACTGGGCAGCCGTTTCTCCAACCAGTTGCTCGATGCCACCCAGGCGTGGACCAAGCACATCACCGATGAAGCCGCCCTCGCCGGCCTGACCGATTCGGCCAAGGCGCAAATGGCCGCCGCGGCAGAGGCCAAGGGCCTGGACGGCTGGCTGATCACCCTGGAATTCCCGAGCTATTACGCGGTGATGACCTACGCCCAGGACCGCGCACTGCGTGAAGAAGTCTACGCGGCTTACTGCACCCGTGCGTCGGACCAGGGGCCGAATGCCGGCCAGAACGACAACGGCCCGGTCATGGAAGAAATCCTCGACCTGCGTCAGGAGCTGGCCAAACTGTTGGGTTTCAGCAGTTTCTCGGAACTTAGCCTGGCGACCAAAATGGCCGAATCCAGCGATCAGGTGCTGGGCTTCCTGCGTGACCTGGCCAAGCGCAGCAAACCGTTCGCCGCCCAGGATTTGGAACAGCTCAAGGCCTATGCTGCCGAGCAAGGTTGCCCGGACCTGCAAAGCTGGGACAGCGGTTTCTACGGCGAAAAACTTCGTGAGCAACGTTACAGCGTGGCCCAGGAAGCCCTGCGCGCCTACTTCCCTATCGACAAGGTGCTCGGCGGCCTGTTCGCCATCGTGCAGCGTCTGTACGGCATCGAGATTGCCGAGCTCAAAGGCTTCGACAGCTGGCACCCGGATGTCCGCCTGTTTGAAATCAAGGAAAACGGCCAGCACATCGGCCGCTTCTTCTTCGATCTCTACGCTCGTGCCAACAAGCGTGGCGGGGCCTGGATGGATGGCGCCCGCGACCGTCGCCGCACGGCTGGCGGCGTGCTGCAAAGCCCGGTGGCGAACCTGGTGTGCAACTTCACCCCGGCTGACAGCGGTAAACCGGCGCTGCTGACCCACGATGAAGTCACTACCCTGTTCCATGAGTTCGGTCACGGCCTGCATCACCTGCTGACCCGCGTTGAGCATGCTGGCGTGTCCGGCATCAACGGCGTGGCCTGGGATGCCGTCGAACTGCCAAGTCAGTTCATGGAAAACTGGTGCTGGGAGCCTGAAGGCCTGGCGTTGATTTCCGGTCATTACGAAACCGGCGAGCCGCTGCCTCAGGACCTGCTCGGGAAAATGCTCGCGGCGAAAAATTTCCAGTCCGGCCTGATGATGGTTCGCCAACTGGAGTTCTCGCTGTTCGACTTTGAACTGCACGCCACTCACGGTGATGGCCGCGGCGTGCTGCAAGTACTCGAAGGCGTGCGCGACGAGGTCTCGGTGATGCGTCCGCCGGCCTACAACCGCTTCCCCAACAGCTTTGCGCACATCTTCGCCGGCGGTTATGCCGCGGGTTACTACAGCTACAAATGGGCAGAAGTGCTGTCGGCCGATGCCTTCTCGAAATTTGAAGAAGAAGGCGTGCTCAACGCCGACACCGGTCGCGCCTTCCGTGAAGCGATCCTGGCGCGCGGCGGTTCCCAGGAGCCGATGGTGCTGTTCGTCGACTTCCGTGGCCGTGAGCCATCGATTGACGCACTCTTGCGCCACAGCGGCCTGAGTGAGGACGCAGCAGCATGAGCGAGGGACCTGTGATTACGAAAAAACGCTTTATCGCCGGGGCGGTCTGCCCGGCATGCAGCGAGCCGGACAAGTTGATGATGTGGAATGAAGACCAGGTCCCGCACCGTGAGTGCGTGGCCTGCGGCTACTCCGACACACTCAATGAGCAGGGGCTGTCGGTGCCCAAGGAGCTGGGGACGCGGGTCAATACCACCGTGCCCAAAGCCCCGGACACCAAGGTGCAGGCAGTTCAGTTCTTCCCGAATCCAAAGCTGAAGAAAAAGCCCGACGAACAGCACTGAGTGAAAAAGCCCCCGTTGCGCCAAACAACGGGGGCTCTTTTTATTCGATATGAGCGGACTTGAACCAGCTTTTCATCGAGCACGCGGCGAACGGGCTGGTGCTGCAATCGCCGTTGGCCAGTGCCGTGCGCAGTTTGTCGATATCGGCCTGCATCATGTAGCGGATACCGTCCTTGAAGTGGGAGCTATCGCCAAAGCCGCCCCTGGTCATTTCGTTCAGCGCATCTTCCTTGCTCCAGCCTTGCACGACTACCCGATACATTGCCGCGATCAAACCGGTCCGGTCAGAACCGTGCTTGCAGTGCATCAGCACCGGACCCTTGGCTTCGGCGGTCTGAATGGTGCGCAGGGCTTTGATTATGTCTGCGTCATCCACATGGTTGGTGCGATAGGGCAGTTGTATCTGTTCGATACCAGGAGAAGACAACCAGCGCGAGTCCGGCTCCGGCAGAAAGTTGATCACCGTGCCGACCTTGAGCTTTTCCAGAAGCGGCAGCGCCCCCTTGTCGGGTAATGCACTGCGATAGAGAGTGGGAGACATTTGAAAAAGGTTGTACTGCGTCTCCACCGGTTGAGCCCAATCTGCCGGACGTGACGAAGCCGCATCGTCGGCGAAGACGGGTGTCAGGTTGAGAAGTGCGACCAGTGAGAGGCACATGGCAGGGAAAATGCGCGGTAGGGACATGCTTGGTTGACCGTCCAGGAATAGGCAGATGTTGGCGTACAGCTTCAGTCCTGAACGGTCAAAGCCCTGTGAGAGGGGTGTCAATGAAACGTGAAATGATGCTACCTGGATTGAACGACAAAACAGTAGGGACCCACACATACTCCAGTTGTGCATGTTAACAATTGGAGTCTAATGAATGCCTTGAGTATTTTTTCCAGGCTGGATTGATTGTACTGAGGGCCGGTATGGGGGGCTTGCACTTTCATTAATCGATGGCGCACTAAGGAGGTAGTCTGATTAAGGTCGCTTATAGCCTTCAATATTAAATACTTCCCTACGCACCAAAAATCCAGAGTCATCTGCAGAAACAATCGTAAGAAATATTCAGAATCTTGAGTTGTTTTCAGCCCATTGCGATCAGCGTTGCTGCGCATGAACAGCACGCGCAGCAGGTAATTCAATGATTTTTATTCATTAAACGTTGATGATATTTGCATAGGCCTTGGCCAGTGCAATCATCTTTTCCCTGTCATTGTCGTCAACGTCGCCATCGCCATCCACGTCTTTGGCGTTACGAATACTGAATGACTGACCACCATCGTAAGACGATGCAATGAAAATGCTGGAGTCAACCAGTTTATCTGTCGTAACACCGTTTTCATCCTGGACCGACTCTTTCAGGGCGAACTGCATGGAGACAAGCACTTCATCTGGATCGACTATGGTAGGGCCAAGTTTTTGGAGGAAAATACCACGAAGATTGAAATACGACATATTTAAAGTCCTTTAATTAATGTCCATTAGTTGGTTGTTGCGAAAAAATAATAACGACACTTTCAGCACTTGAACCAGATTTAATATGTGTCTCTTGATTACCTGATACAGGCTTGCAACAAACGAAAACCGAGAAGGAGCCCAACGGCACTGGCTCCACCGCGTGCGCCGATGTACTGTATGTGTATACAGTTATCAGGGTTTCCCCATGCATACGCCATTGCCCCCACGTGGTCGCGGCACCGCAACCAACCCGCACAATCGCTTTGCCCCCAGCCATTCGGTGGCTGAAGACGACGGCTGGTACCAGGAAGTACCGCTCACCCAGGGCACCGAGGTGCGCATCGAAACGGCGAAAACCATCATCACCCGCAATACCTCACCGGACTTGCCATTCGATCGCTCAATCAACCCCTATCGCGGCTGCGAGCATGGTTGTATCTACTGCTACGCAAGGCCAAGCCATGCCTATTGGGACATGTCGCCAGGGCTGGATTTCGAAACCAGGCTGATCGCCAAGACCAACGCCGCGCAGGTGCTGGAGGAACAGCTGTCCCGGCGTGGCTATCAATGTGCCCCGATCAACCTCGGCTCCAACACCGACCCGTATCAGCCGATCGAGCGTGAATACAGGATCACCCGGCAAACCCTCGAAGTACTCCTGCGTTTCCGGCATCCGGTGACCATCGTCACCAAGGGCTCGCTGATTCTTCGCGACCTGGACCTGCTGACCGAGCTTGCCAGCCAAAGGCTGGTGGCGGTAATGATCAGCCTGACCACCCTGGACGATGAACTCAAACGCATCCTCGAGCCCCGCGCCGCAGCGCCCAAGGCCCGGTTGCGGGCGATCAGGGTAATGCGCGACGCAGGCATTCCGGTGGGCGTGCTGTGTTCACCGATGATTCCGATGATCAACGACAGCGAACTCGAAAGCCTGCTAACCGAGGCCCGCGACGCCGGGGCACAGAGCGCTGCATACATGATGCTGCGCTTGCCGTTGGAAGTGGCGCCCCTGTTCGAGGACTGGCTGGCGGCCCACTACCCTCAACGGGTGGCGCATGTCCTGAGCCTGATTCGCCAGAGCCGTGGTGGTGAGCTTTACGACAGCCGTTTTGGTGCGCGGATGCGCGGTGAAGGCCCGTTTGCGGACTTGCTGGCGCAGCGCTTTGCCAAAGCGATCAAACGGCTTGGACTCAATCACCGGGAGGGGTTCAATCTGGACTGCGAAGCCTTTTGTCCGCCGGGTCGCCAAATGTCGTTGATTTGAGGACAATTGGCCTATGGTTGAGTACTGGAGAGCGTGCTCACGCATTACGCTGGTCACGTTTTTTGTGACCTGTAACACACGTTCTAGAGCGGTTCATTCAGTTTGAATTAAGATTCTACCGCTACCTTGTTCACCGAGTGACTGATGGGTCGAGATGTTCGGCCTGGATGTTTTTTAACCAGCCACTGGCTTCACACGGAACCACACGGGATGACTCCCTGACTCCGCCAATGAGGATGAATCATGAGTGACAAGGATAAACAGCCGTTGGCTGCGTCGGCTTCAGCCCAACCCGAGGCCGAAACCGCCGATGCAGCGTTGCAGCATATCGTTGACGGCTTTTTGCATTTTCATCATGAGGTCTTTCCCCAGCAGGAAGAGCTCTTCAAGAAACTCGCCACGGCCCAGCGGCCACGAGCGATGTTCATTGCCTGCGCCGATTCGCGCATCGTCCCCGAGTTGATTACCCAGAGCTCCCCAGGCGACCTGTTCGTGACCCGCAATGTCGGTAACGTCGTACCGCCCTACGGGCAAATGAACGGTGGTGTTTCCACGGCCATCGAGTACGCCGTACTGGCTCTGGGGGTGCATCACATCATCATTTGCGGGCATTCGGACTGCGGCGCCATGCGTGCGGTGCTCAACCCGGACAGCCTGGAAAAAATGCCCACGGTCAAAGCCTGGCTGCGTCATGCCGAAGTGGCCAAAACCATGGTGCAGGAGAACTGCAACTGCGCTAACGAAAGCGAAAGCATGCACGTCCTCACCGAAGAGAATGTGATCGCCCAATTGCAGCATCTGCGCACCCATCCGTCGGTGGCCTCGCGCATGGCCAACGGTCAGCTGTTTATCCACGGCTGGGTCTACAACATCGAAACCAGCGAAATCAAAGCGTACGACGCCGATCAAGGCTGTTTCCTGCCGCTCAATGGCAGCCTGCCAATTCCCGTGGCGACGCCCAAAGCGCGCTTCTAAATCCGCCTAAATCGTTGTGTGGTTCAGCCGAGGCTGCCGTTCAGGCAGCCTGGCTTTGCCATGCCTGAAGAAAACTTCGGGAGACTCACCATGCGTGCTGCTCGACTCAAAGCTGTTCTGCCACGGGAACTGTTGGCTTCGGTGGTTGTGTTCCTGGTCGCCCTGCCCTTGTGCATGGGTATCGCGATTGCCTCGGGGCTGCCGCCGGCCAAGGGGCTGATCACCGGCATCATTGGCGGTCTGGTCGTCGGCTGGTTGGCCGGTTCGCCGCTACAGGTCAGCGGCCCGGCAGCGGGCCTGGCCGTTCTGGTATTTGAACTGGTCCGCCAACACGGTATAGCCATGCTCGGGCCGATTCTGTTGTTGGCGGGGTTTCTGCAAGTGGTGGCCGGGCGCTTGAAACTGGGATGCTGGTTTCGGGTGACGGCGCCTGCGGTGGTGTACGGCATGCTGGCCGGGATTGGCGTGCTGATCGTCCTGTCTCAGGTGCATGTGATGCTGGATGCCGTACCCCAGCCTTCGGGCCTGGATAACCTGGCAGCCTTCCCGGCAGCGCTGGCTCAGGCGTTGCCCGCATTTGGCTGGCAAGCCGGCTTGCTTGGTTTGTCGACGATTGCTGTCATGTGGCTGTGGGAAAAATACCGTCCGCAATCCCTGCGCTTCATTCCAGGCGCGCTACTCGGCGTCGGTCTGGCCACGCTTGCCAGCCTGGTGTTGGCATTGCAGGTCAAACGGGTTGAGGTGCCGGCCAACCTGACGGAGGCCATCGACTGGCTGAAGCCGGCGGATCTGCTCAACCTGGCTGATCCGACCTTGCTGATTGCCGCGTTTGCCGTGGCCTTCATCGCCAGCGCCGAAACCTTGCTCTCGGCCGCGGCGGTTGACCGCATGCACAGCGGCCAGCGCTCGGATTTTGACCGGGAATTGTCGGCACAAGGTGTCGGCAACATGTTGTGTGGCCTGCTCGGCGCGTTGCCAATGACCGGCGTTATCGTGCGCAGCTCAGCGAATGTTCAGGCCGGAGCAACGACGCGGTTTTCGACCATTTTCCACGGCCTGTGGCTGCTGGCGTTCGTGCTGTTGTTGTCCAGCATGCTGCAAAGCATTCCGGTGGCAAGCCTGGCGGGCGTGCTGGTGTACACCGGCTTCAAACTGGTGGATCTCAAGGTTTTTCGTGGCTTGGCCCGGTATGGTCGGGCGCCGATGTTCACTTACGCGGCAACTGCGCTTGCCATCGTTTTCACGGACCTGCTGACTGGCGTGTTGATCGGCTTCGGCCTGACGCTGGTGAAACTGGCGCTGAAAGCCTCTCGCTTGAAAATCAGCCTGATGGACTTGCCCCGGGAAGGGGAAATGGAATTGCGCCTGGTGGGCGCGGCAACCTTCCTCAAAGTGCCGGCGCTGACCAAGGTGCTGAGCAGCATTGCGCCAGGCACGACTGTGCATGTGCCGCTCAACAATTTGAGCTACATCGATCACTCGTGCCTGGAGCTGCTGGAGGAGTGGAGTCGGGCAAATGCGGCCAAGGGCTCGAAGCTGTTGATTGAATCGCGGGGATTGAAGCGAAGGCTGGAGGGGCGGGTGCGGACCAACATCGGTATTGGTGCGGCTGGCTGACGTTCCTGTGTGGGAGCGAGCAAGCTCGCTCCCACACAGGAGTTTTATTTACCGATGGATCAAGCCGCCGGCTGATCCAGTTCCAGACCTACGCCCAAGCGGCGGGACATGCACGGCCAGCGCTTCCACGCGGCGCCGGTGTCCGGGCTGCTGAGCTTCTCGCGGTAGGCTTCCACCGACTCTAGCGCAAAGCTCTCTTCGGTCAGCATTTGTTCGAAAGCGTGATGTACGACTTCGTCCAGTTGGTTGGCAAACTCCTCACCGATCAATTGGTGAGCAATCAGGTTGGCGACAGTCATGTCCAAGGGGATCAGTGGCTGGCCGAAATGCTTGATGTACAGGTCGTTGACCTCTTCGACGAACCGGTGCGCCAGATAGGCTTCATCCAGCAGGCTGTCGAGCCCGACATGACCGGCCATGATGGCTGGCGGCTGGAGGAAGTACTGCTCGGCGATTATCAGCACTGGTTTGATCTGCGACTCGATGCCCGCTTCCCTGGCGACTTCATTGGCTGCGTCCAGCAGATCAGGAACTTCATTGATGTAAGCGGCGACAAAACGCGTCAGCACACCATTGGCGTCCGCTTCCGGCAACTGGATCGCCGGGTGTAGATGAGGCAGTTTGCATTCCAGCTGACGCGTCAGCAGGCCGGTCTCGGCTTCGTGTTGTTGGGCTTTTTGGATCTGCTCGCGCAATGCGGCGGTGTTCATGAAAACTCCAGGAAACAAGGCAATGAAATAGGGAAGACATAACTTAGCTGGCTTACGAAAAATGCTAAGACGCATTTGTCATAATTATTTCATCCTTGAGACATAGCCGTTATATCGATTGGCCACCACTCGTCTGCATCCTTCTCCATTCGTACCCTGCAAAGCAAGTTAATGCTGTTTCAGATGATTTACGCCTTCGCATTGCGAGGTCGGAGGTGCTGTCTATACTCGGGGTGGAATGGAGTTAGCTGATGACGCCCGACTGCATGTGCAGCAAGGCCCGGCGATTCAAGTTCGTAGTCTGATGCAGCCGCTCCCTTGCCGCAGGTGAAAGCCGGCGGGATAACAAGAACGATAAGGGGAACCCGCAATGATGCGACATCCACATGTCTGGATGGGCCTCCTGTTGTGGTCGATTTTCAGTCAGGCGCAAGCGGCCTGGACTGTGAATATGGCGCCTGGAGCGACTGAAATCAGTCACGCAGTATTCGACCTGCACATGACCATTTTCTGGATCTGTGTGGTGATCGGCATCATCGTTTTTGGCGCCATGTTCTGGTCGATGATTCTCCACCGCCGCTCGACCGGGCAGGTGGCCGCCAAATTTCATGAAAGCACCACCGTCGAAATCCTCTGGACCATCGTGCCCTTCCTGATCCTGGTGGCCATGGCGATTCCCGCTACCGCGACCCTGATCAGGATGTACGACGCCAGCGAGCCGGAAATCGATATCCAGATCACCGGCTACCAGTGGAAGTGGCACTACAAGTACCTGGGCCAGGATGTCGAGTTCTTCAGCAACCTGACCACCCCCCAAGATCAAATCCACAACAAGGAAACCAAGGGCGAGCACTATTTGCTCGAAGTCGACAAGCCATTGGTGCTGCCGGTCGGCACCAAGGTGCGTTTCCTGGTGACCTCCGCCGACGTGATCCACTCCTGGTGGGTGCCGGCTTTCGCGGTCAAGCGCGATGCGATTCCCGGGTTCGTCAATGAAGCCTGGACCCGCATCGACAAGCCCGGCATCTACCGTGGCCAGTGCGCCGAGTTGTGCGGCAAGGATCACGGCTTCATGCCGACCGTGGTCGAGGTCAAGGAAAAGGCCGATTACGAAAAATGGCTGGCCGATCGCAAGGTCGAGGTCGCGCAGCTCAAAGAGTTGACCAGCAAGGAATGGACGCTCGACGAACTCAAGGATCGCGGCGACAAGATCTACCACACCACCTGTGTGGCCTGTCACCAGGCCGAAGGCCAGGGCCTGCCGCCGATGTTCCCGGCGCTCAAGGGCTCGAAAATCGCCACCGGGCCGAAAGAGGCTCACTTGAGCCTGGTCTTCCATGGCAAACCGGGCACTGCGATGGCGGCGTTCGGCAAGCAACTCTCGGAAGTCGATATCGCGGCGGTCGTGACCTATGAACGTAATGCCTGGGGCAACAACAAGGGCGACATGGTCACGCCTAAAGAAGTGCTGGAGCTGAAACAGGCGGAAAGCAAATGACCCGGTCTATTGCGCACGTACGGAACCGGTCGGGGCTACGCAGCCCCGCCTGCCCAGCCCATCTGTTTGCAGGAGACAGGACATGACTGCTGTAATCGATGAACATGTTCATACCGCCACCGACCACGCCCACGGACCCGCCAAAGGCCTGATGCGTTGGGTGTTGACCACCAACCACAAGGACATCGGTACGTTGTACCTGTGGTTTGCGTTCTCCATGTTCTTGCTGGGCGGTTCGTTCGCGATGGTGATTCGCGCCGAACTGTTCCAGCCCGGACTGCAAATCGTCCAGCCGGAATTTTTCAACCAGATGACCACCATGCACGGCCTGGTGATGGTCTTCGGTGCGGTAATGCCGGCTTTCGTCGGCCTCGCCAACTGGATGATCCCGCTGATGATCGGCGCGCCGGACATGGCCCTGCCGCGGATGAACAACTTCAGCTTCTGGCTGTTGCCGGCAGCGTTCCTGTTGCTGGTATCGACCCTGTTCACCGCCGGCGGCGGGCCGAACTTCGGCTGGACCTTCTATGCACCGCTGTCGACGACCTACGCACCGGAAAGCGTGACCTTCTTCATCTTCGCCATCCACTTGATGGGGATCAGTTCGATCATGGGGGCGATCAACGTGATCGCGACCATCCTCAACCTGCGCGCCCCCGGCATGACGCTGATGAAAATGCCGCTGTTTGTCTGGACCTGGCTGATCACCGCGTTCCTGTTGATCGCAGTGATGCCGGTACTGGCCGGGTGCGTGACCATGATGCTGATGGACATCCACTTCGGCACCAGCTTCTTCAGTGCCGCCGGTGGCGGGGACCCGGTGTTGTTCCAGCATGTGTTCTGGTTCTTCGGTCACCCTGAGGTGTACATCATGATCCTGCCGGCATTCGGCGCCGTCAGCTCGATCATTCCAGCCTTTTCGCGCAAGCCGTTGTTCGGCTACACCTCAATGGTCTACGCCACGGCGAGTATCGCGTTCCTGTCGTTCATCGTCTGGGCGCACCACATGTTCGTGGTCGGCATTCCGCTGGTGGGCGAGCTGTTCTTCATGTACGCCACGCTGCTGATTGCAGTGCCCACCGGGGTCAAGGTGTTCAACTGGGCCAGCACCATGTGGCAAGGCTCGCTGACCTTCGAGACACCGATGCTGTTCGCCGTGGCGTTCGTGATCCTGTTCTCCATCGGTGGTTTCTCCGGGTTGATGCTGGCCATCGCCCCGGCGGACTTCCAGTACCAGGACACCTACTTTGTGGTCGCGCACTTCCACTATGTGCTGGTGCCGGGGGCGATCTTCGGGATCTTCGCCTCGGCCTATTACTGGATGCCGAAGTGGACCGGCCACATGTACGACGAAACCCTCGGCAAGCTGCATTTCTGGCTGTCGTTCATCGGCATGAACATGGCCTTCTTCCCGATGCACTTCGTGGGACTGGCGGGCATGCCGCGGCGAATTCCGGACTACAACCTGCAATTCGCCGACTTCAACATGGTGTCGTCGATCGGCGCATTCATGTTCGGCGCCACGCAGATCTTCTTCCTGTTCATCGTGATCAAGACCATTCGCGGCGGCCCCAAGGCACCGGCCAAACCTTGGGATGGGGCCGAAGGCCTGGAGTGGAGCATCCCGTCGCCGGCGCCGTATCACACCTTCACAACGCCGCCGGAAGTTAAATGAACACCAAAACCCTTGTAGGAGCGAGCTCGCTCGCGATGGTCGTCAACGATAACGCTGGAAGCCTGATACCCCGCGGCGTTTTCAGGTTTTTCGCGAGCGAGCTCGCTCCTACAGGGTTTGGTGTAGAGGCTGGAAATCATGGCTGACTCGATTTCGATGAAGAAACTGGTCACCCGACTATTGCTTGTGGTGGTAGCGATGTTTGTCTTCGGTTTTGCGCTGGTGCCAATCTACGACGTGATGTGCAAGGCCTTCGGCATTAATGGCAAGACCGCCGGGCAGTACGAGGGTGAGCAGACGGTCGACACTTCGCGACAGGTGCGTGTGCAGTTTCTGTCGACCAACACTGCCGATATGCCCTGGGACTTCTATCCCAAGGGTGAGGAGCTGGTGGCCCATCCGGGGGCGGTGAACGAGATGATCTTCATCGCCCACAACCCCACCGACAAGCCGATGAGTGCCCAAGCCGTGCCGAGCATCGCGCCCAGCACCGCGGCGGCGTATTTCCACAAGACCGAATGTTTTTGTTTTACCCAGCAAGTGCTGCAGCCCGGTCAACGGATCGAGATGCCGGTACGTTTCATCGTTGACCGTGACATGCCCAAGGACGTGAAGCACCTGACGCTGTCTTACACGCTGTTCGATATCACCGCCCGACATCCACCGGTAGCTGTAAACACTGGCGGCTGAGCGTGCCCGATAAGGAGAACAATAAATGGCAACTCATGAACACTATTACGTTCCCGCCCAGAGCAAATGGCCGATCATCGCCACGCTCGGCATGGTCACCACCGTGTATGGCCTGGCCACCTGGTTCAACGATCTGAAAGCGGCGCGCCCGGAATCCCACGGGCCGCTGATCTTTTTCGTCGGCGGATTGCTGGTGGCCTACATGCTGTTCGGCTGGTTCGGCACGGTGATCAAGGAAAGTCGCGGCGGTTTGTACAGCCCGCAAATGGATCGCTCGTTTCGCTGGGGCATGAGCTGGTTCATTTTTTCGGAGGTGATGTTCTTCATCGCCTTTTTTGGTGCGCTGTTTTACGTGCGTCACATCTCCGGGCCTGCACTCGGCGGTGAAGGCGCCAAGGGCATTGCGCACATGCTGTGGCCGAATTTCCAGTTCACCTGGCCGCTGCTGGAAAACCCCGATTCGAAGCTGTTTCCGCCGCCCAAGGAAGTCATCAGTCCCTGGGGCCTGCCGCTGCTCAACACCGTCTTGCTGGTGAGCTCCAGCGTGACCGTGACCATCGCCCACCATGCCTTGAAAAAGGGCCATCGCGGCGCGCTGAAGCTATGGTTGGCGCTCACCGTGCTGCTGGGCTGTGCGTTCCTCACCTTCCAGGCCGAAGAGTACATGCACGCCTACCACGAGCTGGGCCTGACCCTGGGCTCGGGCATCTACGGCGCGACGTTCTTCATGCTTACCGGGTTCCACGGCGCTCACGTGACCATCGGCACCATCATCCTGTTCGTGATGCTGATGCGGATCATGCGCGGGCACTTCGACAGCGAGCACCAGTTCGGCTTCGAAGCGGCGAGCTGGTACTGGCACTTCGTGGATGTGGTGTGGATCGGGCTGTTTGTTTTTGTCTATGTGCTTTAGAGCAGCTTGCAGGAGCGAGCTACCAAGGGACGTGGGACACCAACTGGCCGCTGAAAAAGCCCCAGGTAATCAAGCCAAGGGTAAGGGCGGCCAGGGTCACACGAACACTCAAGGCAATGACGAGGCGGTTTGAGCGGCTGTCGTCCTTGACCAGAAAAAACAGGCCGCTGAACAGGCTGACAATCGTGGCAATCAGCATCAGGACGATGGCTGCTTTGAGCATGGTTAAGACTCCGGGGGGAGAAGCGATGCACTTAAGTATAGCTATCGCGATGACCGACTTTCTGGCGATGCCATGAAGCGCTTTCGGCCGGGTATCGTGCCAACGCTGGTGGTCGCGCTGTTGCTGCCGCTACTGGTGTCCCTTGGGTTCTGGCAATTGAGCCGGGGCGCGGAGAAAAGCACGCTGCTGCAAACCTACGCCGAGCGCCGGGCCGCCGAGCCAATGGCCAGCAGCGAACTGCGGCACACCACTGACCCTGCCTTTCGCCGGGTCCGCCTGCGCGGCCAGTTCGATGCCGAACACAGCCTGCTGCTAGACAACAGTCAACGCAACGGCAAGGTCGGCGTCGAGCTGTTGCAACCGTTTCACGATCAGGCCACCGGGCTTTGGCTGCTGGTCAATCGCGGCTGGCTGCCATGGCCGGAGCGCCGCACACCACCTCAATTCAAGACACCCACCGAAGCGGTAAGCCTCGATGCGTGGGTCTACGTCCCCCCCGGTGCGACGTTCCAATTGCACGCCGACCCCACGACGTTGACATGGCCGAAGCTGATTACGGCCGTTGAACCAACCAGGCTGTGGACTGCACTGAACCGCGAAGGTTTTGCTTACGAACTACGCGCCGAAACCGGCCCCGCCACCTATCAGGCCGACTGGCCGGTGGTCGCCACGGGGCCGGAAAAACACATCGCTTATGCCGTGCAGTGGTTCGCCATGGCGATTGCTCTGTTCGGTCTTTATCTCTATCTCGGCTGGCACAACGCAAAGGAGAAACACCATGGGAGCGGCCATGAATCCACCCAGCATGTCTGAAGCGAAACCGTCGGTTAACCGGCGCAAGGGCCGCTTGCAGCTGCTGCTGATCCTGCTTGGGGTAATCGGTCCGATGATCCTCGCCACCGGCATGTACAAGCTGAATTTCTGGGTGCCCGATGGCCGCAGTTATCACGGCGAACTGATCGGCAATGGCCAGACCCGTGCCGATATCGGCGTGCCGGCCCAGGAGGATCGCTGGCAGATGCTGGTGACGGCGCCCAAGGATTGCGCGGTGGACTGCCAGCAGCTGGTGTACCTGGCGCGACAGATCCAGATCGGCCTCGGTCGCGATGCGTCCCGCGCCAGCCATGCCTTGGCCGTCGCGCAGACGCTGAACAGCGATTACGAGACTAAACTTCAACGCGAGTACCCGCAGTTACAACGCTATCCACTGGACTTGCCGACCTACATCAAAGGCGCTCAGAGCAATGACGCGCCGCACCTGTGGATCATCGACCCTCACGGCAATCTGGTGCTGCGCTACGACCCGTCGGTGAAGGGCAAGGACTTGCTCAACGATCTGCGTCACCTGCTGAAACTGTCGAACATCGGATAAGGGCATCGTCATGGCCAAGCCTGGATTTCGCCTCGCGCTGTTTGCCACCTTGCTGGCACTTATTGTGGTGTTGCTCGGCGCCTACACCCGCCTGACCCACGCCGGCCTCGGCTGCCCGGACTGGCCGGGCTGCTACGGCTTCATCAGCGTGCCGAAAAGCGAAGCCCAGCTGGCTCATGCCGAATTGCATTTCCCGGATGCTCCGGTCGAGGCCCACAAGGGCTGGAACGAGATGATCCACCGCTACTTCGCCGGCACGCTGGGGATGTTGATTGCGGTACTGGCCGGTCGCGCGTGGGTGCATCGCCGCCATCCGGGGCAACCGGTGAAGTTGCCGTTGTTTCTGTTGGCGGTGGTGGTTGGCCAGGCCGCTTTCGGCATGTGGACGGTAACGCTCAAGCTCTGGCCGCAGGTGGTCACCGGGCATTTGCTTGGCGGCTTTGCGACCTTGAGCTTACTGTTTCTGCTGACCTTGCGCCTGTCCGGCGTACTGCCGGCCCTGACCGTGCCACGACGTTTGCAGTACTGGGCGACGGCGGGGCTGTTGCTGGTGATCGGGCAAATTGCCCTCGGTGGCTGGGTCAGTTCCAATTACGCCGCCGTGGCCTGCATCGACTTTCCGACGTGTCACGGCCAGTGGTTGCCACCGGCCGACTTCGCCAACGGCTTTCACCTGACTCAACACATCGGTCCGAACTATCTTGGCGGGCAGCTGGACAGCGACGCCCGTACGGCCATCCACCTGACCCATCGCATCGGCGCGTTGCTGGTCACCCTGGTTTTGCTCGGTCTGGCCTGGCAATTGAAGGTGGTCGGCATGACACGCCTGGCAGGCCTGGTGCTGATCGCGCTGGGTGCACAAATCACCCTGGGCATCAGCAACGTGCTGTTCCATCTGCCGCTGCCAGTGGCCGTCGCGCATAACGCGGGCGGCGCGGCGCTGTTGCTGACCATGGTGCTGGTCAATTACCACGCCCGAACCAGTCTGGTTCGGGTCAAGCAGCCAGCGCGCTGGCACTTCAGCCCGCGTAAACACTCAGCCGGGCCCATAACAATAAAAGGAGAGACGCCATGGCGGTTCTGATCGGCGAACGTCCCAGTCAGGCGATCTGGCGTGACTACCTGGAACTGACCAAACCCAAAGTGGTGGTGCTGATGCTCATCACTTCACTGGTGGGAATGTTCCTCGCGACCCGTGCCGGGGTGCCGTGGACGGTGCTGATTTTCGGCAACCTGGGCATCGCCCTGTGTGCCGGGGGCGCGGCGGCGGTCAATCATGTGGTGGACCGGCGCATCGACGCGATCATGGCACGCACCCACAAGCGGCCTCTGGCCGAAGGCCGGGTTTCGCCGGCCGCCGCACTGACCTTCGCGCTGGTATTGGCGGCCCTCGGGCAAGCCATGCTGCTGGCGTTTACCAACCCGCTGACTGCGTGGCTGACCCTGGCCTCGCTGCTCGGTTATGCGGTGATCTACACCGGATTTCTCAAACGCGCGACCCCGCAGAACATCGTCATCGGCGGTCTGGCGGGTGCTGCACCGCCATTGCTCGGCTGGACCGCTGCCACCGGTCACGTCAGCGCCGAGCCGCTGCTGCTGGTGCTGATCATCTTCGCCTGGACCCCGCCGCACTTCTGGGCGCTGGCGATCCATCGCAAGGAGGAATACGCCAAGGCCGACATCCCGATGCTGCCGGTCACCCATGGCGAGCACTACACCAAGATTCATATCCTGCTTTATACCTTCGCGCTGCTCGCTGTCAGCCTGATGCCCTACGTGATCCACATGAGCGGTACGCTCTACCTGGTCTGCGCGCTCGGGCTGGGTGCGCGGTTTCTGCAATGGGCCGTGGTGCTGTACCGTGGCACTCGGCCGCACGCGGCGATCAACACGTTCAAGTACTCTATCTACTACTTGTTCCTGTTGTTCATCGCCCTGCTCGTAGACCACTACTTACTGTTGAACCTATGACTCGAACCCAGAAAACCGTCTTCATTCTCGTCGCCCTGATCGCACTGATCCTGGGGCTGACCGTCAACAAGGTGCTGTCCGGGAAAAACCAGGGCGATCCGACGGCACTGATCGACGCCGGCATCATTTTGCTGCCGCAGAGCCGTAGTCTGCCGGAAGTGACGATGACCAATCAGGACGGCCAACCGGTCACGATCAATGAACTGAAGGGCAAGTGGAGCCTGCTGTTTTTCGGCTACACCTTCTGCCCGGACGTCTGCCCGACCACCCTCGCCCAATTGCGACAGATCAAGAGCCAGTTGCCACCCGAGGCAGTAAATAAACTGCAAATCGTGCTGGTCAGCATCGACCCCAATCGCGATACGCCCAAGCAGCTCAAGCAGTACCTGGGCTACTTCGACCCGCAGTTCGTCGGCCTGACCCCGGCGTCGACCGAAGAGCTGCAAAAGGTCGCCAATGCGGTGAGCATTCCGTTCATTCCGGCGGACACCAGCAAGCCGAACTACACCGTCGACCACAGTGGCAACCTCGCGGTGATCGGGCCGGACGGCACCCAGCGCGGCTTCATCCGCGCGCCGTTGAACAACGCGAAGCTGGTGGCGCAGTTGCCGGTGATGCTCAAGCGCAATTAAGCGACACAAAACCCTTGTAGGAGCGAGCCTGCTCGCGAAGGTGTGTCAGCTGCATGGGCGTCGACTGGCACTCCATCGCGAGCGAGCTCGCTCCTACAAGGGGCGGTATTTCAGGCACAAAAAGGGGCGCATTCAATGCGCCCCTTTTTCGTTTACGTCAGCTGATCAGAACGCCGGCACCACTGCGCCTTTGTACTTCTCGAGGATGAAGGCCTTCACTTCCGGGCTGTGCAGGGCAGCCACCAGTTTCTTCATCGCTTCGCTGTCCTTGTTGTCCGGACGAGCAACCAGGATGTTCACGTACGGCGAGTCGCTGCCTTCGATCACCAGTGCATCCTTGGCCGGATCGAGCTTGGCTTCCAGCGCGTAGTTGGTGTTGATCAGTGCCAGGTCGACCTGGGTCAGCACGCGCGGGATGGTCGCGGCTTCCAGCTCGCGGATTTTCAGGTCCTTGGTGTTCTCGGTGATGTCCTTCACGGTCGACAGGATGTTGTTCGAATCCTTCAGCTTGATCAGCCCGGCCTTGGCCAGCAGCAACAGCGCACGGCCGCCGTTGGTGGCGTCGTTCGGGATCACCACGTTGGCGCCACCTGGCAGTTCGGTCAGCGCTTTGTATTTGCTGGAGTAAGCGCCCAGAGGTTCCAGGTGCACGCCGCCAACCGACACAAGGTTGGTGCCCTTGGCCTTGTTGAACTCATCCAGGTACGGCTGGTGCTGGAAGAAGTTGGCGTCCAGGCGTTTTTCCGCGACCTGTACGTTCGGCTGGATGTAGTCGGTGAAGACTTTGACCTTCAGGTCCACGCCTTCTTTGGCCAGGGTCGGCTTCACGAATTCGAGGATCTCGGCGTGTGGCACCGGGGTGGCCGCGACGGTCAGGGTTTCAGCGTGAGCAGAGAACGCGGCAACGGCCGCGAAGGCCACGAGTAGTTTTTTCATTCAGCTAACTCCTTGTGCGGCGCCGTTTTCGGCGCCTGCCAGCGAATGGCCGGCTCATGTCTTATTTACGGGAGAAATGCACAACCAGTTTGTCGCCAACGGTTTGCAGCACCTGGACCAGCACCAGCAGCAACACCACCGTCACGACCATCACATCGGTCTGGAAGCGCTGGTATCCGAAGCGGATCGCCAGGTCACCCAGACCACCGGCACCCACGACACCAGCCATCGCCGTGTAGGACACCAGTGTAATTGCTGTCACCGTAATCGCCGCGAAAATGCCCGGACGAGCCTCCGGCAACAATGCGTTGGTGATGATCTGTCGCGTGGTCGCGCCCATGGCCTGGGTGGCTTCGATGATGCCGCGATCGACTTCACGCAGGGCGGTTTCCACCAGACGGGCGAAGAACGGCGTGGCGCCCACCACCAGCGGCGGGATTGCACCGGCTACACCCAGGGACGTGCCGGTGATCAGCACGGTGAACGGAATCATCACGATCAGCAGAATGATGAAGGGCAGCGAACGCAGAATGTTCACCACCAGCGACAACATCGCGTAGACGCCTTTGGCTTCCAGCAACTGGCGCGGGCTGCACAGGAACAGCAATACACCCAGCGGCAAGCCGAGCAGCACGGTGAACAGCAGCGAACCGCCGAGCATCATCAGGGTGTCGCCGGTGGCCAGCCAGATCTCGAGCCAGTCGATATTGGCGAAGAAACTTGTCAGGGCTTCCATTAGCGCAGCACCTCCATGTGGACGTCGGCTGCGGTGAAGCGGGCGAAGGCTGCGTCCATGTCACCACCGGTCACGGCCAGGGTCAGTTGCCCGTAAGGGATGTCTTTGATGCGATCGATTCGACCGGCAAGGATGCTGTAGTCCACGCCCGTTTCGCGGGCGACGGTGCCCAACAAAGGTGCGTAGGTCGCTTCGCCCTGGAAAGTCAGGCGTACGATGCGACCCGGGACATGCGCAAAGTCGTCACGCTGCTCGCTTTCGTCGATGTGCTCGTCTTCTTGCACGAAGCGCTTGGTGGTCGGGTGCTTCGGGTGCAGGAACACCTCGGCCACCGAACCCTGCTCGACGATCACGCCTGCATCCATGACGCCGACCTGGTCGCAGACCCGGCGGATCACGTCCATTTCATGGGTGATCAGCACGATGGTCAGCTTCAACTCGCGATTGATCTCGGCCAGCAATTGCAGGACCGACGCCGTGGTTTGCGGGTCGAGGGCGCTGGTGGCTTCATCGCACAGCAAAATTTTCGGCTTGGTTGCCAGGGCACGGGCAATGCCGACGCGCTGCTTTTGCCCGCCGGACAATTGCGCCGGGTACTTGTTGGCGTGATCGGACAAACCGACCCGGGCCAGCAATTCGGCAACGCGACGGTCGATGTCACTGCGGGACAGTTCACCAGCGAGTGTCAGCGGCAGCGCGACGTTGTCGGCAACGGTCTTGGAGGCCAACAGGTTGAAGTGCTGGAAGATCATCCCGACCTGTTGACGGAAACGGCGCAGGCCGTTGGCGTCCAGGGCCGTGACTTCTTCGCCGTCGACGATGATCTTGCCGCCACTGGCGTTTTCCAGGCGATTGATCAGACGCAGCAGGGTACTTTTTCCTGCGCCGGAATGACCGATCAAGCCGAAAACCTGCCCGTTCTCAATCGTCAGACTGGTCGGATGCAGGGCGGGGATTTCCTTACCGGCGACGCGGTAGGTTTTATGGACGTTTTGAAACTCGATCACGTAGCGAACCTTGTGGGGCGCGTTGAAAAAGGGTCAGCGGTTAGCCGGGCGCGCATTTTAGCCTGTCCGTATAGAGGTTCTTAGCATTTATTTCGCATTTGTACTGTCATTTGGCAATAACGCGGAAGCGAAGGCCAAAGGATCTCAGGCTTGAAATCCTCTTTTGAGGAAAGGTGTTCTCACAAGCAAGCCCTCTCCCACAATGGTTCTGCGTCGGTCACAGATCCAGTGTGGGAGCGAGCCTGCTCGCGATGCTTTCAGGGTTTGCGCGGACTCAGCACCATCTGCGCCGGAACACTGCGCAAAATCTGCCGCTCCAGCTTCAGATCAAACTCAGGATCGAGCTTCTTCACCCGTTTGGTCAGCAAATTAGCCAGCCAAGGGTAATCATTGGTGCGCGGAGCCTGAATGCTCACGTCACACTGAAAATTCACCACATCGGCGGCGATGGCATCCAGTTGGCGACGCAATTTGCCCATATCGTTGATATTCAGCGCGACCGTGGTGCTTTCAGCCGTTAGATCGATGACCTTGGCTTTTGGCTTGGCTTCGGCAGCCTTGAGGGCGGCTTCGGCTTTTTCCAGCTCGGCCTTGCGTGCCTGGGCAATCGAGCCGTTGACTCCACCGGTCAGCGCCGGAGCCTTGGGCATCAGCGCGCGGGCCCGGCTCAGGGCGGTCGCGGCGGCATCCACGTCACCCTTTTGCAGCACGATCTGGCTGCGGCGCAGGTAGGCTTCGGCCAGTTGACGCTGGTACTGCTCCAGGGAAGCATCGTTGGGCGATTCGGCCTGCAAGGCTGCCAATTGGTCTTCGGCGGTCGCCAGTTCATCGCTGGCGATGTTCTGCTCCAGCTGTACGAGGGCCGTGGCCCGCGCATCGGCGGCCACGGTGGCCGCCGGTGGCGTGCTCTGGCAGGCGCCCAGCAGCAAAGAAAATGCGACAAGGAGCAGATAACGGGAGGCGAACGACTTCATTCCTGCGACTCTCTATTTGCGCAAAAAACGAGCAAGTCTACACCCCTCGACGGGGCAGAACAAAACTCAGCAGAAACAGCACGGCAGCTGCCACCACAATCGACGGGCCGGCCGGGGTGTCCTTGAACCAGGACAGCGCCAGCCCGCCACACACGGCGAGTATGCCCAGCAGGCTCGCGCCCAGTGCCATCTGTTCCGGTGAGCGAGCGTGACGCTGTGCCGCCGCAGCCGGGATGATCAGCAACGAAGTGATCAGCAACACGCCGACGATTTTCATCGCTACGGCAATCACTACGGCGATCAATAGCATCAGGGCCAGGCGCAATCCCGCCACCGGCAGGCCCTCGACCCTGGCCAGTTCTTCATGCACCGTGATCGCCAGCAATGGGCGCCACAACGCAACCAGCAAGCCCAGAACCGCAGCGCTCCCGCCAAGAATCCAGGCCAGGTCGGTTGGACTGATTGCCAACAGGTCGCCGAACAGATAGGCCATCAGGTCGATCCGCACTTCGTGCATGAAGCTTAGTACCACCAGGCCCAGAGAGAGCGTGCTGGGTGCAAGAATTCCCAAAAGCGTGTCGGAGGCCAAAGGCTGGCGTTGTTGCAATGTCACCAGCAACACCGCCAACAGCAAGCAGCCAACGGTGACGGCGACGGTCGGGCTGACATCCAGCAGGAAGCCCAGGGCCACGCCGAGCAAGGCCGCGTGGGACAGCGTATCGCCAAAATAGGCCATGCGCCGCCAGACCACGAAAGATCCCAGCGGGCCTGCAACGACGGCCAGGGCCAGGCCTGCAAGCAGGGCGTAGAGCAGAAAATCAGCCATGCTTGCAGCTATCTCCGTGAACATGGTTATGGCCCGACGCGGGCGCCTTGACCACCGAGCCATGCAAGTCGTGGGCGTGGTCGTGATGGTGGTGATAAATCGCCAGGCTTTGTGCGTTCTTTCCGAACAGCTCGACGAAAGCCGGATCGCCGCTGACCTGCTCGGGGTGGCCTGAGCAGCAGACGTGACGATTGAGGCAAACCACCTGATCGGTGGTGCTCATCACCAGATGCAAGTCATGGGAGACCATCAGCACGCCGCAACCGTGACGGTCGCGCAGGCGGGTAATCAGGCTGTACAGCTCGGCCTGGCCGGCTACGTCGACACCCTGTACCGGTTCGTCGAGTACCAGCAATTCAGGTTCGCGCAACAAGGCCCGGGCCAGCAACACGCGTTGCATTTCGCCACCGGAAACGCTTTGTACCGGGCTGTCGATCACCTGTTCGGCGCCGACTTCCTTGAGTGCCGCCAAGGCCATCGCACGGTCCACGCCCGGCACCAGGCGCAAGAAGCGCAGGACTGACAGCGGAAGGGTCGGATCGACATGAAGTTTTTGCGGCATGTAACCGACCCGCAGCTTCGGCTTGCGCCAGACGCTGCCGCTGTCCGGCTTCAACAGGCCGAGCACGGCACGCACCAGTGTGGTCTTGCCGGCACCGTTGGGGCCGATCAGGGTAACGATCTGCCCCGGCTCGACGCTCAGCTCAATGTTGTCCAGCACCGGTTGCCCGGCGAACGTGACGGCAACCTGCTCAAGACGGATCAGCGCGTTGCTCATCAAGCCCCCTGGCAACCCGAGCAGAGACCGACTACTTCGACGGTCTGGCCTTCGACGACAAACCCGACATCCCTGGCGCTGGCGATGATCGCGTCACTGATGGATTTTTGTTCAAGTTCGATCGCGGCGTGGCACTGACGGCAAATCAGGAACTGACCCTGGTGAGCATGTTCCGGGTGATTGCAGCCGATGAAGGCGTTGAGCGAGGAAATGCGATGGACCAGGCCGTTTTCCAGCAGGAAATCCAGCGCGCGGTACACCGTCGGCGGCGCGGCGCGGCGACCGTCCTGCTCGCTGAGGACCGCGAGAATGTCGTAGGCACCCAGGGGCTTGTGGCTTTGCCACACCAGTTCCAGCACTCGCCGGCGCAAGGCGGTCAGGCGCAGGCCTTGACGTGCGCACAGGGCATCGGCCTCGGACAAAGCGCTGTGAACGCAATGTGAGTGGTCGTGGGGGCGGCTGGCAATCGGTGTTTTTAGCATGAGCGGCGACGAGTTTTGTGAGAGACGTTATTATGTTACCCGTTCTCGCCTCTTCGAGTGGTCATCGTGTCCCGACTTTTTTCTATCTTTGTCGCATTTATCGCAAGTTTTCTGCTGATCGGTTCGGCGCAGGCCGAGGTCAAGGTCCTTACCAGCATCAAGCCTCTGCAATTGATCGCCGCGGCGGTGCAGGACGGCGTGGCGATCCCTGAAGTTTTGCTGCCGCCGGGTGCCTCGCCGCATAACTATGCATTGCGCCCATCCGACGTACGCAAGGTGCAATCGGTGGACCTGCTGTACTGGATCGGCCCGGACATGGAAGGTTTCCTGCCGCGCGTGCTCAATGGTCGTACGCTGCCCAGCGTCGCCGTGCAGGATTTGCCAGGCATGAAACTGCGCCGTTTTGCCGAAGATAGTCACTCCCACGCCGAAGAAGCCGACGAACACGACCACGATCACCGCCCGGGCAGCCTGGATGCGCACCTGTGGTTGTCGCCGGTTAACGCACGAGTCATTGCTGCGAAAATGGCAGCTGACCTGAGTGCCGCCGATCCTGACCATGCCGCGCGCTATCAGAGCAATCTGAAAGCCTTCGACGAACGTCTCGATGCACTGGATGCGCGTCTGAAGAAGCGCCTGGCCGATATTCAGGGCAAACCCTACTTCGTGTTCCACGAAGCGTTCGATTACTTCGAAGACGCTTACGGGCTCAAGCACGCGGGTGTGTTCAGCGTCGCGGCTGAAGTGCAGCCCGGTGCACAGCATGTCGCGACGATGCGCGCGCGCTTGCAGGAAGTCGGCAAGACTTGCGTGTTCAGCGAACCACCGCTGCGTCCGCGCCTGGCGGAAACCCTGGTAGCGGGTTTGCCGGTGAAACTGGCTGAACTGGATGCGCTGGGCGGGTATACGCCGGCCACCGCCCAAGGTTATGAGCAGGTGCTGGAGAAGTTGGGGAATGATTTGGCGGGGTGTCTGGAGTCGTTGTAACCCCGGAATTTGTGTCGCCTCATTCGCGAGCAGGCTCGCTCCCACATTGGATTTGTGATCGACGTAGAACCACTGTGGGAGCGAGCCTGCTCGCGAAGCTTTTAAAGGGCGAAAGGCAAAGGCGTGTTGACGGTCTGCCGCTGCGCCAGGCGCAGCTGGAACTCCATCGGATCGTGAATCAACACGTCCTGCCCGGCGAACGATTCCGCCGCGATCAAGCGGGACAACCAGAACCGCACGCAAGCCACCCGCAACATGGTCGGCCACAATTCGGCCTCGGCCGCGGTGAACGGTCGCAAGGCCGCGTAAGCACCCAGCAAGGCCCGCGCTCGCGCTCCATCGATCACGCCGTCGTCGTCTGAGCACCAGTCGTTCAAGGCAATCGCCACGTCGTAGAGCATCGGCCCGGAGCAGGCGTTGTAGAAATCGATCAGCCCGGTCAGGTGCGTGCCTTCGAACATCGCATTGTCACGGAACAGGTCGGCGTGAATGTTCGCCCGCGGCAGTGCCAGGATTTTTTCCTTCTGCCGGGTGATTTCATCCAGCGCCCGTTGCAGCAGGTCCTTCTGTTCAGCACCGAGGTGCGACAGAAACTGTGTGCCCTCTTCCAGCATCCAGTCCAGGCCGCGATCGGTTTTGCGCTTGATCATGTTCGCCTGGGTCGCCAGGTGCAGATGGCCGAGCAACTCACCGACCTGCGCGCAATGTTGCGCGTTGGCTTGCTTGATGTGCTTGCCGGCCAGGCGCGGCTGCAACAGCGCAGGCTTGCCGGCCAATTCGCGCAATGCGATGCCGTCGGTGGTACGCAGGGCGTAAGGCACTGGCAGGTCGGCGCCGTGCAGCACGTCGAGCAATTCGATGAAGAACGGCATTTCCTGAACCGGGCCGCGCTCGACCAGGGTCAGGACGAATTCACCCTGCTCCAGGCTGATAAAGAAATTGGTATTTTCGCTACCGGCGGCAATCCCCTGGAAATCAAGCAGGCGGCCGAGGCCATAAGGGGCGAGAAAAGCTTCCAGCTCGGGCCGAGCCAGGGGGGTGAACACAGACATGTTTAAACTGCCAGTACGGGCGCCGCTGTTGAGCCAGCGCCGATTAAAGTTAAGGACGACTTACCACTTAAATATTTCCCACGCCGGAATCAGCATATCCGGGTAATCCGAGCGGATGAAGTTACCTTCCGATCCGTCGGCGCGTACCAGGAAATATGGCTTGCCGCCTTTGGGCGTGACCTTGATTGCATACAGGAAGCCGTTTTGGCGGTATTCCTGGATGAGCTTGTCCCCTTCCGTGCGGATCGTGACATCCGGCTCTGGTGTCGGCGCATCGTCCGCCGCCATGACGGCCAACGGGGCGATTGCAAACAAGCCAGCCAGCAACAGGCGATTTGGTGTGCGCATGATAACCTTGTCCCTTTGTCGTCAACGGTCCCGCTATTCTAGCGCCGGACCCGCCGAAAAGGTTGATCCTGCTCATGAGCCAAGCCCCCCTCGTCCTGGTGGACGGTTCTTCTTACCTGTACCGCGCCTTTCACGCGCTGCCGCCGCTGACCACGTCCAAAGGCCTGCCGACCGGCGCGGTCAAGGGCGTGTTGAACATGCTCAAGAGCCTGCGCAAGCAGTATCCGGACAGTCCGTTCGCCGTGGTGTTCGACGCCAAGGGTGGGACTTTTCGCGATGACATGTACGCCGAATACAAGGCCAACCGCCCGAGCATGCCTGACGACATGCGCGTGCAGATCGAGCCGCTGCACCAGAGCGTGATCGCCCTGGGCTTCCCGCTGCTGTGCGTCGAAGGCGTCGAGGCCGATGACGTGATCGGCACCCTGGCCCGCAGCAGCGCGGCGGCGAATCGCCCGGTGATTATCTCCACTGGTGACAAGGACATGGCGCAGCTGGTCGACGGCCACATTACCTTGGTCAACACCATGACCGGTAGCAGCATGGACGTGGAGGGCGTGAAGGAGAAATTCGGCGTCGCTCCGGAGCAGATCATCGATTATCTGGCGCTCATGGGCGATTCTTCCGACAACATTCCGGGTGTTCCGGGTATCGGTCCGAAGACGGCTTCAGGACTGCTGGTCGGTGTGAACGGCGGCTTGACAGAGCTCTATGCGCAACTCGACATCGTGCCGACCCTGCCGATTCGCGGCGCCAAGACTCTGCCGGCCAAGCTCGAAGAGCACAAGGAGATGGCATTCCTCTCCTATCAACTGGCAACGATCAAGGTCGACGTGCCACTGGACATTGGTCTCGATGATTTGCAGATGGGTGCGGAAGATCCGGACAAGCTGTTCGAGCTCTACACCCTGCTGGAGTTCAAGAGCTGGCTGAACGATCTGCAGCGGGACGCCAAGCGTATCGAACTGAGCAACGCTGCCGAGCCTGAGCCGGCGGCTGATCTGTTCAGCACTGCCGAGGTTGAAGCCGAGGCGCCCGTTGTGGCCGCTGAAGCCCAATATGAAACCATCCTCGATCAGGCGCGATTCGATGCCTGGCTGGAAAAACTGAACAAAGCCAAGTTGTTTGCCTTCGACACCGAAACCACTGGAGTCGACGCGCAGCAGGCGCAACTGGTGGGCCTGTCGTTCGCGGTTCAGGCCAACGAAGCGGCCTACATCCCGCTGACCCATTCCTACATCGGCGTGCCGCAGCAGCTGGACCGCGACACTGTTCTGCGCGCGCTCAAGCCGATTCTGGAAGACCCGAACAAGCTCAAGGTCGGCCAGCACGCCAAGTTCGACATGAACATCTTGGCCAACTGCGCCATCGGTGGCGATCAGGGCAACGGCATCACCGTGCGTGGCATCGCTTTCGACACCATGCTTGAGTCCTATGTGCTCAACTCCACGGCCACGCGCCATGACATGGACAGCCTGGCGCAGAAATATCTGGACCACACCACGGTAAGTTTCCAGGACATCGCCGGCAAAGGCGTGAAACAGCTGACATTTGATCAGATCGCCCTGGAGCAGGCCGGACCTTACGCCGCCGAAGATGCGGATATCACCTTGCGTCTGCACCAGACCCTGTTCGAAAAACTCTCGGCCATTCCGAGCCTGGCCAGTGTGCTGACTGACATCGAAATCCCGTTGGTACCGGTACTGGCGCGTATCGAGCGCCAGGGCGCACTCGTCGACGCTGCCTTGCTGGGTGTGCAAAGCATCGAACTGGGCGACAAGATGGTGGCGCTGGAGCGTGAAGCCTTCGAAATCGCCGGTGAGGAATTCAACCTCGGCTCGCCGAAACAGCTGGGCGTGATTCTCTACGAAAAGCTCGGCCTTCCGGTGCTGAAAAAAACCGCCAAGGGCCAGCCGTCCACTGCCGAAGAAGTGCTGGCGAAACTGGCCGAAGACGATCACCGCTTGCCAAAAGTGCTGATGGAGCACCGTTCCATGAGCAAGCTGAAAAGCACCTACACCGACCGCTTGCCGGAGCAGATCAACCCGCGTACCGGGCGGATCCACACCTCGTACCACCAGGCGGTGGCGTCCACCGGGCGATTGTCCTCCAGCGATCCGAACCTGCAGAACATCCCGGTGCGCACCGCCGAAGGGCGTCGCATCCGCCAGGCCTTCGTGGCTCCGGCCGGTTACAAGCTGCTGGCGGCGGACTATTCGCAGATCGAACTGCGGATCATGGCGCACCTGTCCCGGGATGAAGGGCTGATGAACGCCTTCCGCCACAACCTGGACGTGCACACCGCGACCGCCGCCGAAGTGTTCAAGGTCGAGTTGACCGAGGTGACCTCCGACCAGCGCCGCAGTGCCAAGGCGATCAACTTCGGCCTGATCTACGGCATGGGCGCGCAGAAGCTCGGCAAGGACATCGGCGTCGACACCAAGACCGCCAAGGCCTACATCGATACCTACTTCGCCCGCTACCCCGGCGTTCGCCAGTACATGGACCGCACGCGTGCCCAGGCCGCCGAGCAAGGTTATGTCGAGACGTTCTTCGGCCGTCGCCTGTACCTGCCGGACATCAACTCCAACAAGCCGCAAGAGCGCGCCGCCGCCGAACGCACGGCGATCAATGCGCCAATGCAAGGCACCGCTGCGGACATCATCAAGAAAGCCATGGTCGCTGTGGATAACTGGCTGACCACGTCTGGCCTGGACGCCAAAGTCATTTTGCAGGTGCACGATGAACTGGTGCTTGAGGTGCGTGAAGACCTGGTCGACCAGGTTCGCGATGAAATTCGCGTGCACATGAGCGAGGCCGCGAAACTGGATGTCCCGTTGCTGGTCGAAGTGGGTATTGGAAATAACTGGGACGAGGCTCACTGAGGCTCGCGCCATCAGAAAATTATCGTGTTCTGCTGCGGCATGGTGCCGCGGCAGAAGGGCGCAGTCGTTTAGTCCGGAAGATAATCAGAGTTATTCCAAAGCTATTTGAAAAAAATCTGAACTAATCCTGCAAACCACTACTCAGAGTTACTGAATGGCTGGTGAAGCCCTTCGATGCTCCTATGTTGTGTTAAGTGTTGGCAGATATCTGGACCCCGCCCTAGCGGTCTAGAGCTTGAACCCCGGAACTTCTCCCTCCCCATATGAAGTCCGGGGTTTTTTTTGCCTGCAGAAAACTGCCTGGGGCGTCCCAGGCAGCCTTCGCGGCTTACTGGGCTTCTACCTCGGCACCCTTGTCCGCCAGTTCCATCCAGCCTGCAAGCACTGTGTAGGCTTCTTCCAGGCCCATGCGCTTGGGGGCCGAGAACAGCTGAATCGTCACGAGATCGCCCCAGCCCTTGCGGATTTCCGCCTGAACCTTGAGCAGCGTGTTCTTGGCCGCGCCATAGGTCAGCTTGTCCGCCTTGGTCAGCAGAATGTGCATCGGCATGCCGGCAGCTACGGCCCAGTCGAGCATCAGCAGGTCGAAATCGGTCATCGGATGGCGGATGTCCATCATCAGGATCAGACCCTTCAAACTCTCGCGTCCACCCAGATAAGCCTCGAGGTGACGCTGCCAATGTTGCTTGAGCGGGATCGGTACTTTTGCATAACCGTAGCCCGGCAGGTCGACCAGACGGCGTTCTTCGTCTAGCTTGAAGAAATTCAACAGTTGCGTGCGCCCCGGGGTTTTCGAGGTGCGCGCCAGGCTGGCATGGGTCAGGGTGTTCAAGGCGCTCGACTTGCCGGCGTTGGAACGCCCGGCGAAGGCGACTTCGAAGCCCTCGTCATCCGGACATTGGTCGACTTTGGCGGCGCTGAGCATGAAGGTGGACTGTTGGCACAGACCGAGGATGGGATTCTTGAGTTGCATGGGATTTCCGATGTGGGCGGCGCCAGGAATGGGCGCGGCAAGCAGTGTCGCTTCCGTTTCAGTGACGCCAGTATATAATGCCGCAGATTTTGTGTGCGCTTTGTCCCAGCGTAGGATGAAGTTCACGAGAGCGACAGACCTTGATTGCGCACTAGAACGCAGCTCGCTCTCAACCCTGAAAAGGTCGTTTTATGACGAAATGGCTGCTAGCTGCCGGTGTCATGATGCCGCTTTACAGCGCTCAGGCTACACAGGATCCGGAAGCTGTGTACAACCGTGTTTGTGGTGCCTGTCATTCCGGCCAACTCCCCATGGCGCCGAAAAAAGGCGATCAGGAAGCTTGGACGCCGAGGTTGGCGAAAGGTATGGAGACGCTGGTGCAACACGTGACCCAGGGTTTCAAGGCGATGCCGCCGCGTGGTTTGTGCATGGACTGCAGTGCCGAGGATTACCAAGCCATCATCCTTTGGATGAGCGAGTAAACCCGGTCCATAACTCTTAACCCTTAGCCGTAGTTGGATTAGCTGATGAAGAAATTGATCGTGAGTCTGCTGTTGACCGTGGGCATCTCCGGCATGGCCCATGCTGCAGGTGAGGCAGTACAACCGGGTGATGCAAAAGCCGGTCAGGCCAAAGCCGCCGTATGTGGCGCCTGCCACGGCCCGGATGGCAACAGCATGGCGCCAAACTTTCCAAAACTGGCAGGTCAGGGTGAACGCTACCTGACCAAGCAATTGCACGACATCAAGTCGGGCAAGCGCACCGTTCTGGAAATGACCGGCCTGCTGACCAACCTGAGCGATCAGGACCTGGCGGACATCGCCGCCTACTTCGCCAGCCAGAAAGGCAGCGTCGGTGCCGCCGATCCGAAAATTGTCGCTCGCGGTGAAGCACTGTTCCGTGGCGGTGATCTGACCAAGGGCATGCCAGCCTGCACCGGTTGCCACTCGCCAAATGGCGCGGGCAACGCACCCGCCGGTTTCCCGCACCTGGGCGGCCAGCACGCTCAGTATATCGCCAAGCAACTGACCGATTTCCGCAAGGAAGAAGGCGGCCGCAACAACGACGGCGACACCAAGCCGATGCAGACCATTGCCAAAAAGCTGAGCGACGAAGATATCGCCGCGGTGTCCAGCTACATTCAAGGCCTGCACTAAGGCCGACGGATCGAGCGTTGAACGGGGTGCTTATTACCTGCAACGTTAACGCTCGATTAATCCGTCCCGGCAAGTATAAAAAGGGTGGCTTTGGCCGCCCTTTTTTGTGGCCGCTGCCGTTACACTACAGAACTCAAGCCCGCCAGGATCTGTCTGATGACAAGTCGCGCGAGGCGATAAAATTTGTCCAGGAGTAAAGCATGCGTAATCTGATCATCAGTGCCGTTTTTGCCGCTGCAAGCCTGTTCGGCATGACTGCCCAGGCCGCTGAAGCCCCCGCCGCACCTTATGTCGAGCTGAGCAATCCGGTTCCGGTCGCCGTGCCTGGCAAGATCGAAGTGGTCGAGCTGTTCTGGTACGGCTGCCCGCATTGCTACGCCTTCGAACCGGTGATCAATCCGTGGGTCGAGAAACTGCCGACGGACGTGAATTTCGTACGCATTCCCGCCATGTTCGGTGGCCCGTGGGATGCTCACGGTCAGATGTTCCTGACCCTTGAAGCCATGGGTGTCGAGCACAACGTTCACGCCGCGGTGTTCAACGCGATTCAGAAAGAACACAAGAAACTGACCGACAAGAATGACATGGCCGACTTCCTCGCTACACAAGGCGTGGACAAGGACAAGTTCCTCGCGACGTTCGACTCTTTCGCTGTCAAGGGTCAGATCATCAAGGCGCGTGAACTGGCCAAGAAGTATGAAATCACCGGCGTTCCAACCATGATCGTCAACGGCAAGTACCGCTTTGACGTAGGCTCTGCCGGCGGTGCGGAACAGGCCCTGCAACTGGCCGACAAACTGATCGACAAAGAGCGAGCAGCTAACAAGGCTGCCGCCAACTAAGGGCAGTCACTGCCATGCGCCGATGGGGTACTGAACGCGTCGTTGGCCTGCATGATCCGCGGGTCAACGAACATCATCTGGAGTCCGCGGGCTTGCCCGCAGACAGTCGTCTGCGCTTGCTCAGTTTCAATATCCAGGTCGGTATCAGTACCGAGCGCTATCGGCATTACCTGACCCGGGGCTGGCAGCATCTGCTGCCACACACCGGGCGTGCCGACAATCTGCAGAAAATCGGCCATCTGCTGGGTGACTTCGATCTGGTCGCCTTGCAAGAGGCCGATGGCGGCAGCCTGCGATCAGGCTACGTCAATCAAGTTGAACACCTGGCGCAACTTGGCGCCTTTCCCTATTGGTATCAACAACTCAATCGCAATCTCGGTCGCCTGGCCCAGCACAGCAATGGCGTGCTCAGCCGATTGCGCCCGTGGGCCATTGAAGATCATCCCTTGCCGGGGCCAAAGGGCCGCGGAGCCATACTGGTACGGTTCGGCGAAGGTCCGGAAGCGCTGGTGGTGGTCATGATGCACCTGGCGTTGGGCGCCCGGGCGCGCAGCCTGCAACTGGCCTACATCCGCGACCTGATTGGCGACTACAAGCACCAGGTACTGATGGGCGACATGAACACCCATGCCAATGACCTGCTGCAAAACTCCGCGTTGCGCGATCTCGGCCTGCTCGCGCCGCAACTGGAAGCGACGTTCCCCAGCTGGCGCCCACAGCGCTGCCTGGACCATATCCTGCTGAGCCCGAGCCTGACCCTGGAAAAGGTCGAGGTGCTGGCACAGCCTATTTCCGATCACCTGCCGGTCGCGGTAGAGATTCGTCTGCCGGGTTCGCTCACGGTCGATGCATTGCCCGCGTTGAGTCCTGCCCCTCGCGGATCCCATGAATGAGCGACGAAGCACTGCGCTGGAAAGAAAAATACCTCAAAAGCATCGAACACCAGGAAAAGCTCGAACGTCGCTGGGACGCGCGGCTCGACTTGCTGCGTCGTGGGCTGGTGCGTAGCACGCTGGCGGCGGAAGGCACGGACCGCGCCGTTGACCAATGCATGAAGGAAATGCGCGAGGTCGTGCGTACCGACGACATGGATGCCGGCCTGGCCGCGCTGATTCCACGCCTGGAAAAAGCTGTGCTCGACTCGGAGCAGCGTCGGGAAACCCGGGTCAACCAGACCAGTGCCGCCCTGGCAGCACTGGTCACTCAACTGCAAACGTTACCGCTGCCACGGGATGTGAGCCGGCCACTCAAGAGTTTCGCCAGGCAACTGGATGCGCGGGTCAGTCAGGCACGTGAGATACCGTTGTTGCTCAGCGAGCTGAGTGGCTTGCAAGGCAAGGCCTTGAGCCAGCTGGAGACGCCGACGGAACCTGGTCGGCCGGGTTTGCTGCAGCGGTTGTTCGGTGGTCGTGAAGCGGAGGAGATGGTGGCCTCGACGGCGACTTCTCCTGCGTCGGCTGCCCTTGTAGCCGAGAGCTCCACTGGAATTATCGAGTCGGCCCCGGTCGTGATTGAGCCGGCAATCTTCGAGGTACCCGCTGCCGAGCGAGTTGAAGGCGAGCCGGTGTCAACCGGGCCGGCAGCCCCGGCTGTCGCACCTCCGGCTGTGGAACCTCATCCAGCCAGTGCCGTCGGGGCAGAAATCGAATCGGCCGAGCAACCGGCCTCGGAAGCCAACCCCGATGAACTGACTGCGCAAGCGTCGCCGGATAGCGCGTCCTTGCCTCCGATTCCGACGCAGGACGTGGTCACCGCCGATCAGGTGCAATCCGGGCACGACATTCTCTACGCACTCCCGGATTCCCCCGAGCCCTCCTACAGTTCGGTGGCCAGCCACATCGAAGACACGCTGCTGGGTCTGCTTGAAGACCTGACATTGCCCGAACGCCATCGCCCGCAAGCCGAATCCATGCGCGATCGTCTGAAAAACGGTCTGAACTGGTACGAATTGCTGCCTATTCTCGACGACTTCGCCACGTTGATGCTGGCCATTACCGACAGCGGCCAGCACGAATTCGAAGCCTATCTGCAACGACTTAACGAGCGCCTCGAATCGTTCCAGAGCAACTTGCAGGCCGCCACTGCAGGGCATGCCGACAACCGTTCGGCGGCGCGGCAGATGGACACGCAGATCCGTGAGCAGGTCGATGGCTTGCAAAGCAGCATGCAGGAAGCTGCGGACCTGGAGGATCTCAAACACGTCCTGGAAAACCATCTTGAAGGCTTGCTGGGCACCATGGACCAGCACCAGAAACAGCGCGATGAGCGCGAGCAAGAGGTCGCTGCACGCCTGCACAGCCTGGCCGAACGGGTCGCCCATATGGAGCAGGAGGCCCAAGGTTATCGCGAGCACCTTGAAGAGCAGCGTCAGAAAGCACTGGTCGACCCGTTGACCGGCCTGCCCAACCGCGCGGCGTGGAGCGAGCGCCTGGATCATGAAGTCAAACAATGGCAGCAACATGGCAACACACTGATGCTGGCCATGCTCGACCTCGATCATTTCAAGCGCATCAACGATAACTACGGGCACCTGGCCGGTGACAAAGTGCTGAAAATCATTGCCAGCGTGTTGCGCAAGCGCCTGCGCGGATCGGATTTCATTGCCCGGTTTGGCGGTGAAGAGTTTGTGCTGTTGATGCCATCCACGGTGCCAGCGGCTGGGCTGAAGCTGTTGGAAAGCTTGCGTGCCTCCATTGAGGCCTGCCCGTTCCACTTCAAGGGCGAGCCGGTGACCGTCACCGTATCTATCGGAATGACGGCGTTCAGGTCGGGTGAGCACAGCGATCAAGTGCTTAAAAGAGCCGACCAGGCGTTGTATCGCGCAAAAAATGCCGGCCGCAACCGGGTGGAACCGGGCTGATCGTCAATTGTTCCATTTTGTTTGAATACCGTCAGCCCGCCAGGCATTACGTTACACTGTTGCATTATTGTCTTGTGTGTACTGCCTTTGCCATGAAATATTTTGCTCTGATCGTCTCACTGGTATTGTTGGCCGGCTGTGCCAGCGGCCCCCGTTACGACACCAGCCACCCTTCGGCCAATCACGACAGCCGCGTGCAATTTGTGGTGGTGCATTACACCAATGCCTCGCTGGAGCGTTCGTTGCAACTACTGACCCATGGTGAAGTCAGCAGCCATTACCTGATCGGTGACGACAAGGGCGCCACCACCTACAAGCTGATGGATGAAAACCTGCGGGCCTGGCACGCCGGGGAGAGCGAGTGGAATGGCCGGACCTGGCTGAATTCCAGCTCCATCGGTATCGAAATCGTCAACCCGGGCTTCAAGGACACTCCGACCGGGCGCGTGTGGTATCCCTACACCGAAGATCAGGTCCGGTCGTTGATCGTATTGCTCAAGGACATCAGCAAACGCCACGGCATAAGGCCTCGTGACATTATCGGCCATAGCGATATTGCACCGTTGCGCAAACTGGACCCGGGGCCGCTGTTCCCCTGGAAGCGACTGGCCGCCGAAGGCGTGGGCATCTGGCCGAACGAGCAGTTGGTGGCGCGCCAGCAAACGCAGTTCGCCGAGCAGTTGCCGAGCATCAGCTGGTTCCAGGCGCAATTGGCCCGCCTGGGTTATGCCTCGCCACAAACTGGCGAGCTCGATGTCGCAACACGGCATGTGATAGCGGCATTCCAGATGCATTTCCGCCCGGCGCGCTTCGATGGCACTCCGGATGCGCAAACTGCAGCGCTACTTTTGGTGTTGAATCAGACAAAATAATGACGCCCGCCCGACGGTCAGGGCTTTTTCCCAAGCAGCAGCTATAACTCATTGGTAATACTTCGGATATTGCACAATGACTGCTGCTCGAGAGACCTTCCTTGGTTGGTTCCATCGCCCCTGGTTTCTGGGGCTGATGTCGGCTGTCTTGAGCGCAACGTTGTTGATGGCTGGCAGCCTGTTCGTCGCCATACACCAGGTCGAGCAAAACGAAAGCGAAGAAATGAATGCTCAAGGTGAGCGCTTCCTCGCCCGCCTGGAACAGCTCTTCGGGCAACTGCGTGAAAGCCTTGACGACCTTGAAGCGCAACCGTTGCGCGGCTGCGATGCTGAAATGATCGCGACCCTGCAACAGGTTACGTTCAATTATCGCTTCGTCTACGAAGCTGCCTACATGGACTCCTCGCGAATCTGCTCCAATCGACCTCGCCAGGAAGGACTGTCGCTGATTCGATCGCCGGACATCAAAGGCCCGACTTACAGCTATTGGCTCAACACCACCACCGAGCCCGATGAAAACCGCGCCGCGCTGATGCTCGGACGCGGGAATTTCCGGGTCGCAACCTCTCGCGGGCATTTGACCGATATGGTCGACCTGTCTCCGGGCAGCAGTCTGCTGGTTGTCCTGGACCATGGTGCGCGCGCAATTCCGGTGTTGGGCGCTACTCAGATCTGGCCACCGGTCGAGTCCTGGCCCCCCAAAAACCGTGATGCACTGCAGATCACCCAGACGCGCCTGATATACCGCATGCCTACCGACAACCCGGAGTATCAATTGGTGTTGATCAGCCCGCGTAGCGGTATGCATATCCCGGCGGTCTGGTGGTGGCTGCTGCCGGCCAGCCTGGCGCTGGGCATATGCGTTGGGTTCCTGGTGTTTCTGCTGGTGCGCCAGCGGCAGTCGCTGGACGCCGAACTGACCGGCGCGATTCGCCGTGGCGAGTTGCAGGTGCTGTATCAACCGATCTTCGACCTCGATAGCCGCAACTGTGTCGGGGCTGAAGCGCTGCTGCGCTGGCGCAGGCCGGACGGTACCCTGACCAGTCCCGACCTGTTCATTCCGATGGCGGAGAATACCGGGCAGATTCGCCAGATGACGGACTTTGTCCTGCAACGCCTGCTCGAGCAACTCGGCCAGTTGCTGCGTGCCAATCCGCATCTGTATATCTCGGTCAATCTCGCGGCATGTGATGTGATGGTTCCGCGTATCGGCCAGGTGATGGCGAGGCTGCTGACCCTGCACCGCGTCGCTGCGCGGCAAATTGCCTTTGAGGTCACCGAGCGCGGGCTGGTCGATGTTGTGGTGGCCCGGGAAAACCTGCAGTCCTTGCGGGATGTCGGGCACCAGGTGTTGATCGATGACTTTGGCACCGGCTATTGCAGCCTCGCCTATTTGCAAACCCTGCCGGTGGATTGCCTGAAAATCGACAAGGCGTTCATTGATGCGTTGGGTCATGACGCCGCCAGCAGCGGTGTGGCCCCGCACATCATTCATATGGCCCAGTCACTGCACCTGAAGGTGATTGCCGAGGGCATCGAACATGAGGCCCAGGCCGAGTTCCTGAGCAGTGAAGGCGTGAAGTTCGGCCAGGGCTGGCTGTTCGCCCACGCGTTGAGTGCGGTTCAGTTCATTGAATTGATTACCCGGGGGCGACGCCTGGCTGGTCGACGCCTGGATGACGAAGCGTGAACGCGATCTAAACGGTCAGCGCCATGTAGAACTGGGTACCCTGCCCCGGCCTTGAATAGACGCCCATCCGCCCACCATGCAATTGCACGATTTCCTTGCACAAGGCCAGGCCGAGCCCGGCCCCGCCCTTCTTGCGTCCGACCTGCACGAACGGCTCGAAGATCCGCCCCTGTTGACCGTAGGCAATGCCTTCGCCGTTGTCCTCGACACTGATGATGACGCGGTCGCCGTGGCGTCGGGCCTGCAGGCGTATCCGCCCGCCGGAACCGGTATGACGCAAGGCATTGTCGAGTAGGTTGTCGAGTACCCGGTCCAGCTGTGGCTGGTCGACCTGCAGTCGCGGCAAAGGCCCCTGCACTTCCACCAACAGACTGATTTCCTTCTCTTTGGCCGATGTGGCAAAGCGTGACTGAGCCTGTTCCAGCAACCCTTCGATGGAACAAGGCGCCAGGGTGAGTTTCTGCAATCCGTTCTGGTAACGGGAGAAATTCAGCAGGTCATTGATCAACTGCATCAGCCGCTGCATTTCTTCATTCACGGTATCGAGCAGGTCGGCTTCCCGGGAGTCCGCGGCAAAGTGTGCGCGCTCACGGAACAATCCGAAGGCCATGTGCATGCCGGTGACCGGTGTGCGCAATTCATGGGAGGCGCGCAATACAAATTCGCTGCGCACCCGTTCGAAGGCACGCTGTTCCGTGACGTCATGCAGCACCATCACAGCACCAAGAATATGGCCCTGGGTATGGCTGACCGGGGTCAGGCTGTAGGTCAGCAGTCGCGACTCGCCGTCGACTTCGACACTCAAGTCTTCCGGCGCCCGCTCCAGCGTGCCGCCGCGCAGCACCAGTTGCAGCTGCTCATCGAGTTCGGGGCGCTCCAGCGCCGTGCCCAACCCTTGGCCCAGGCGATCGGACTCCCAGCCCAGTTGACGCTGGGCTACGGGGTTAAGGTGTTCCAGGTGGCCCTGGCGGTCGATCATCAGCAGTCCGTCGTCGATGCTGTCGAGCACAGCCTGCAAACGCTGCTGACCGGCCAGCAACTCATCGACGTTGGTGGCCTGATGTTCACGCAGCGCCTGGGCCATGATCCCGAAACGCCGGGTCAGCTGGTTCAGCTCCATCGCCGAAGAGATCGGCAGAGTGACATCGAAATTGCCCTGTCCGATATTGTCCGCCGCCTTGGCCAGGGCCTCGATGGGCTCACCGAAACGCCGGGCCATGGCCTGCGCGGTCACGAAACCGATGATCAGCACCGCCAGCCCCACCAGGCCAAGTAACCCGGCAATCAGCAGTGCCTGCTCCCGGGCCTGGCGCTCGGTATCGTTGATGTTATCCAGAGCGCGCTTGTGCTCGGCGATCAGGCCATTGCGCAGTGCGTTGAACTTGTCCGTGAGGTCGTCCTGGTTGCTGAGCACATTCGAGTTGTCCGGGGATGCTTCATAAGCCTGGATAAAGCGCTCGTAATCGGCCTTGGCTTTTCTGAAACCGTATTCGCCTCCTGTTTCTGCCGGTTCCTGGGCAATGCCTTGTTCGAGCAGTTCGAAGTAATGCTGTTTCGAGGCAGCGAAGGCCGCAGAGTCGGGTTTCTCACTCAGCATGATGATTAACTGGTCACCCAGGGTCTGACGCAGCTTGAGCCCAAGATCCAGGGTGATGAAATTGCTGCGGATCAGCGCTTCCTGGCTGCCGGCCATCTGCATCACGCTGACCAGCCCGAGCGAGAGCCCGAGCAAGGCGACGGTGATCAGGGCGGAGATGCTCAGGAAAAGCCGGGTTCGCAATTTCATCGCCAGTTTCATCGGCTATTGCTCACAAGTTGTACTGCTTGCGTTTGCGGTACAGCGTCGAGGCGTCGATGCCCAGGGTTTTGGCCGCCTGGTCCAGCGTGTCGGCGGTAGCGAGGACCGCGCCGATATGGGCCTTTTCCAGCTCGTCCAGGCTCAATGCCGCGCCGATGCGAGGTGCATTGTTGACCGGGGTTTCGGCCATGCCCAGATGACTGATCTCGACCCGCTCCTGCGGACAGATGATGCTCGCCCGCTCGATCACGTTGCGCAGTTCGCGGATGTTGCCCGGCCAGCGATAGCTCAGCAGCGCTTCCCGGGCCTCGTCGCTGAAGGCCCGCGCGGGACGGGCGTACTCCTTGACGAAGCGCGCCAGGAAACGATCGGCCAGGTTGAGAATATCTTCACGGCGTTCGCGTAGCGGTGGCAGGTGCAAGGTAATGACATTCAGGCGATAGAGCAGGTCTTCGCGGAAGCGACCGTCGCGAACCATGTCCTCAAGATTGAGGTTGGTGGCCGCAAGGATGCGCACATCGGCACGTCGGGTCACCGGATCACCGACGCGCTCATATTCCTTGTCCTGAATGAAACGCAGCAACTTTGGCTGCAATGTCAGGGGAAAATCGCCGATTTCGTCGAGAAACAGCGTCCCACCGTCAGCCTGGTTGACTCGGCCCAGGGTGCTTTCGCTGGCGCCGGTGAAGGCGCCGCGACTGTGGCCGAAGAGTTCACTTTCCATGAGTTCGGCGGTCAGCGACGGGCAGTTGATCGTGACGCAGGATTTCTTCGCGCGTTTGCTCCAGCCGTGAATGGCTTGGGACAGTTCGCCCTTGCCGGTACCGGATTCACCAAGAAGCAGGATATTGGCATCGGTCGTGGCAACCTGACGGGCGGTTTCAAGTACCACTTTCATGGCCGGGCTATGGGAGTCCAGGCCATCCTTGGGCTTGCGCACTTCACCTTCCAGGGCTTCCAGTCGCGCCGACAGTTGCCGCACTTCCAGTTGCTTGGCGGTTGCCAGGCGCAATTGATCGGGGCTGCACGGTTTGACCAGATAGTCGGCGGCACCGGCCTGAATCGCATCCACCGCCGTGTCGACGGCCGAGTGCGCAGTGACGATCACCACCCGCATCCAGGGCGCCTGGATACGCATCTGGGCCAGCACATCGAGGCCGTTGTCTTCGCCCAGGCGCAAATCGAGGAAGCACAGGTCGAAGACCTGGCGCTGCAACAGGGTATCTGCCTGCGCGGCGCTGGTGGCGGTGGCCACGCTGTAGCCTTCGTCTTCAAGGCAATAACGGAAGGTACGCAGGATAGCGGACTCATCATCCACCAGCAGAATGCGGCCTTGATGCTCTGTGGCTGATTCCATTTTCCTGCGCTCCTTAATGAATGATCTTTATTTAGGCCCGGAAAAATCGGGCAAGTTGCATGATTGATTCTGAGCCAATGCTGTCATGGCAGAGTAGCTTTCATCCGATGTATCGGTTGGCCACCCGGTTATGCGGGTCCTTTAGTAGATGCCCGGCTCCTGACAGTGGACAGCCTGTATTTCTGACATCCGCGCCCTTCTCTCAATTCAAAAAATTTACACCTTCCCTTCAGGCGAATCGTGCAATACGCACGACTGCACCCGTGGCATCGTGCAGGATGCGCGCGAGGTGATTTCATTGGTTGTCATAAGGTATTGAAATAAAAGGAGATTATTTGGAGTCAAAGCTGGCATGCGCGCTGCAATTGTCTGGTTAACCAGGGCATTCAAAGACAAACGCCCGCTATCGAATACCGACCCGAGTGGTAGGAGCTCCAGGATGAACCGTCAACGTGCCGCCCGCCTGCACCTGTCGCCTGTGCATATCCTGCAAGGACTGTTTGCTGTTCTGGCGCTGTTGATCACCCTGATCGGCGGCCAGCAGTTTCTGCGCTGGGAGCTGAGTCGGCAGCCGGAAGCATCGTTCCTGTCGGCTCAGCATCCGACCCAAACCCATTTCAGCGTTGTCAGCAGCGGCCAGGCCGATAGCCCTCCGATGCGCATGATGGATGTCGACCAGGCCGGGCCTGTGGGTGAGGTGCGTCATCAAGAGCGTTGGGTGTTCTAGGCAAAACTTCCGCCGCACCCGATGCGCCGGGAAACGTAGCACCTCTAAACAGAAGCGTAAGGAGAATCACCATGTTGAGCTGGGCAATCACATTCCTGATCATCGCCATCGTTGCCGCCGTACTGGGTTTCGGTGGTATCGCGGGCACCGCCACGGGTATCGCCAAGATTCTGTTTGTCGTGTTCCTGGTGATGTTCATTGCCTCCTTCTTCTTTGGCCGTCGCGGTCGAGGCTGATACGAGAGGAGGCCACGGTGCCTCCTTCCACCTGCGTCACCTGAGGAAGGCTGGCGCATGACCAAGGGGTCGGGATGTTCTGCCTGTTTCAGGGGCGGAGTGACCTACGGGTACAGGGAGTACCTGCGCAAGGGCCGGGTCAGGAAAAGCTGCTGCGCAAGTTCGTCGGGCCGCCATGGCTCGACGGACTTGCGAAGGGCTTGATCACGCAACACATTGAAATAGAGCGCTCGTTTCGGTTTCACCAGCGTTATCGCTTTCTAGTCCCTGTTACGCCGCAAAATACTTGTCCTGGTGTTTCACCAGCGACCGTATATCGAGAAAAATCCCTTTTCTTTGGCTGTGATTTTTCGCTTCGCCCTGCGGGATTCTGCTGAAAAATCAACGCTCAGCCACTGCTCAAAAAACATTCAATCTGCTCTGTGATGACCGGTTCACGGCACTTATGCCTGCTGAAATGTCGTATTCGAACCGATTGCGACGTCGCTTTCAGTAAAAAAACCTCATGCCGATTCGGCATGGGGTAGGCGTTTACGGCATTAGACGGCGCTTCCTTGCATCGGAATAGTTGCGCCTTTTTTCGCCTGCCAGAGAGCCGTCACTACGCGTTCCGGGGCACCTTATACGGGGGGTAGATGCACTGGACTTTTTCGCCATAAGCGTTCCAGTTCGTGCATCTCCCTGAGTCAAACAACAAGTAAGGGTAAAGATATGAAGAAGGCAAAGCTTAGCCTCGCCTGGCAGATCCTCATCGGTCTGGTATTGGGGATTGCAATCGGTGCGCTGCTCAACCATTTCAGTGCCGAAAAAGCCTGGTGGATCAGCAATGTCCTGCAACCGGCAGGCGATATCTTTATCCGTCTGATCAAGATGATCGTGATCCCGATCGTCATCTCCTCCCTGATCGTCGGCATTGCCGGCGTTGGTGATGCCAAGAAGCTGGGGCGCATCGGCTTCAAGACCATCATCTACTTCGAGATCGTCACCACCATCGCCATCGTGGTCGGTCTGCTGCTGGCCAACCTGTTCCATCCGGGTGCCGGCATCGACATGAGCACCCTGGGCACTGTGGACATTTCCAAGTACCAGGCCACGGCGGCCGAGGTTCAGCATGAACACGCGTTCATCGAAACCATCCTCAACCTGATCCCGTCGAACATCTTTGCAGCCATGGTTCGCGGTGAAATGCTGCCGATCATCTTCTTCTCTGTATTGTTCGGTCTCGGTTTGTCGAGCCTGCAGGCGGACCTGCGCGAGCCGCTGGTGAAGATGTTCCAGGGCGTATCGGAAAGCATGTTCAAGGTCACTCACATGATCATGAACTACGCCCCGATCGGCGTGTTCGCACTGATCGCGGTGACAGTGGCCAACTTCGGCTTCGCGTCGCTGATACCGCTGGCCAAACTGGTGATCCTGGTTTACTTCGCCATCGCCTTCTTCGCTTTCGTGATCCTGGGCCTGATCGCTCGCCTGTTCGGTTTCTCGGTGATCAAGCTGATGCGCATCTTCAAGGATGAGCTGGTGCTGGCCTACTCCACCGCCAGCTCCGAAACCGTGCTGCCGCGCGTGATCGAGAAGATGGAAGCCTACGGCGCGCCGAAAGCCATTTGCAGCTTCGTGGTGCCGACCGGTTACTCGTTCAACCTCGACGGTTCGACCCTGTACCAAAGCATCGCGGCGATCTTCATTGCCCAGCTGTATGGCATCGACCTGTCGATCAGCCAGCAACTGCTGCTGGTACTGACGTTGATGGTCACCTCCAAAGGCATCGCCGGCGTACCGGGCGTGTCCTTCGTGGTACTGCTGGCCACCCTGGGCAGCGTCGGTATTCCACTGGAAGGCCTGGCGTTCATCGCCGGTGTCGACCGCGTCATGGACATGGCCCGTACTGCACTGAACGTGATCGGCAACGCCCTGGCCGTTCTGGTTATCGCTCGTTGGGAAGGCATGTACGACGACGCCAAGGGCCAGCGCTACTGGAATTCCCTGCCGCACTGGCGCAGCAAGGAAAAACTGCCGGTGGGTGAAGTTTCCAAGAACTGATGCGACACCCCTTGTGGGAGCGCTGCAGGCAATAACAGACAAACCCCGAAGAAATTCGGGGTTTGTCGTTTCTGGTCACCCCGCTATCATTCGCGGATCTTTTGGGGGATTTGACTGATGCTCAATGGCCTGTGGCTTGGCTTCTTCATCGTGGCAGCCGTGTCGGCGCTGGCCCAGTGGCTGATTGGAGGTAACGCCGGGATATTCGCGGCGATGGTGGAAAGCATTTTTGCCATGGCCAAGCTATCGGTCGAAGTCATGGTGCTGTTGTTCGGTACCCTCACTCTCTGGCTCGGTTTTCTGCGCATTGCCGAGAAAGCCGGGATCGTCGAATGGTTGGCCAAGGCCTTGGGGCCGCTGTTCTTGCGCCTGATGCCTGAAGTTCCGCCGGGTCATCCGGCCATTGGCCTGATCACCCTTAACTTCGCCGCCAATGGCCTGGGCCTGGACAACGCCGCCACGCCGATCGGCCTCAAGGCCATGAAGGCGCTGCAAGAGCTCAATCCCAGCGCTACCGTTGCCAGCAACGCACAGATTCTGTTCCTGGTGCTCAACGCTTCCTCGCTGACCCTGCTGCCGGTGACCATCTTCATGTATCGCGCCCAGCAAGGCGCGCCTGACCCGACTCTGGTGTTCCTGCCAATCCTGCTGGCAACCAGTTGCTCGACCATTGTCGGATTCCTGTCGGTGGCGTTCATGCAGCGTTTGCGCATCTGGGACCCCGTGGTGCTGGCTTACCTGATCCCCGGCGCCCTCGCCCTCGGTGCTTTCATGGCATTGCTGGCGACCCTTTCGGCGACCGCGCTGGCCGGCTTGTCATCGATCCTCGGCAACCTGACGCTGTTTGGCCTGATCATGCTGTTTCTGCTGATCGGTGCGCTACGCAAAGTGAAGGTCTACGAGGCCTTCGTCGAAGGCGCCAAAGAGGGCTTCGACGTCGCCAAGAACCTGCTGCCCTACCTGGTGGCGATGCTCTGCGCCGTAGGTGTTCTACGCGCCTCCGGGGCACTGGACTTCGGCCTGGACGGGATTCGCCATCTGGTGGCGTGGGCCGGTTGGGACACGCGCTTCGTCGATGCGTTGCCGACGGCGATGGTCAAGCCCTTCTCCGGTAGCGCCGCCCGGGCGATGTTGATTGAAACCATGAGGACCTCGGGCGTAGACAGCTTCCCGGCGCTGGTGGCGGCAACGGTCCAGGGCAGCACCGAGACCACGTTCTATGTCCTGGCGGTGTATTTCGGCGCCGTGGGCATCCAGCGCGCGCGCCATGCAGTTGGCTGTGCATTGCTGGCGGAGCTTGCCGGGGTGCTGGGTTCAATCGGGGTTTGCTACTGGTTCTTTGGTTGAATGGTGCCCTCAGCCAAGGTTTTCAACGCTGCTTTGCGCTGGTCCGTGGGTAAGGCGCCGAGCTTCTCCACGGCCGCATAAAACTGCAGCCAGTTGCCATCCACCTGATGGAACAGCGTGGTAAATGCCGGTACCCATTGATCGTACAAACCAAACGGCAATAGCCGGGCATTGTTCATGGGGGCATAGACCCAGGCGTCGTAGCGTTTGTCTCCAGCCCACTGACGGTCGCGCAATTGCCGGTATTCGCTGCGCAAGCGCTCGAACTCGGCCGCCTTGTGCTGGCGCATTTGTTCGGTTGGCAACGGCGTGGTGTAGAGCTGTTCCAGCCGGGTGCGGGTCTTGAGCACCAATTCGGTGAACTGGTCGCGCTGACGCGCCTGCGCATTGTTGACGGGAGACAGGTTGCGGTACGCGCGCCATTGGCGAGTACCTTCCTGTTCGACGAAAGTGGCGAAGGATTCGTTGAACTCCGTGTCGCCTTTCACATAGAAACGCTGATGGGCCAACTCGTGAAAGATCAGCGTGGCCAGTCGCTCATCGCCCCAGCCCATCATCGAACTGATGATCGGGTCATTGAACCAGCCAAGCGTCGAATACGCTTCGACGCCGCCAATCGACACGTCCATGCCCTGCAAGCGTTGCACAGCCGCTTCGCCGCGGGCGGCACTCTGGCTGTAGTAACCGCGGTAGGCCACGCAACCGGCAACGGGGAAACAGTGGTCTACAGGCTTGAGGGAAAACTCCGGCGTAGCGAAGACATTCCAGACGACGAAGGGCCGCCCAATGTCTGCATACAAGCGGTAACTCTGGTTATCCGGCAGGTGCAATTGCCGGCTGGCGAACGTTCGGGCTTTCTGCGATTGCTCCAGGTGAGTACGCAGTTTTTCATCGCGCGCCGGGTCGGCAATCACACTGGAAACAGGCTCCCTGGCCCGCAGCAACTGCAGTTGGCCGCTGGCCAATTGGCTGTAATAGCTGACGCTGGCGCAACCGTTGAGCAACAAAAACAACGCACACGGAAACAAAACGCGAAAAACGCGATCAAGTAAACCAAGGCTAGGAAGCGGCCTGAACACAATAATTCTTCCTTGGAGAGTCTTTGCACAAGACTATCCCGCTTGAATGGAGCTCCGCTATGCGCATGTTGGTACTGACGGGTGGCCTGCTGTTTCTGGCCGGCTGTGCTGGTTTCGGAATACCTCGCCCTGATCCGGCGCAAGCCTGGATCGACCTGGGCTCAAAGCAGAAAAATACGGCGCTGCAGGCGCTGGAGGTCGATAACAAGGCCACTGACGATAAACGCTATTTCCAGGTCCAGCCCGGTAGCCATGAGTTGACAGTCCGCTATAAGTTTCCGGTCCAGCCCACCAACATCGGTCCCGGCGCCGAGCCGTTGTGGCGCGATTGCCAGTTGAACGTGAAATTCAACGACTTCAACGCGGGTGAGCGTTATGAGCTACAGGCGGGAAACATTGGTTTTCGGCCTTGGGCGAAACTCTACGATCAGCAGCGAAAAGTGATTGGCCAAGGCAAGCCAGCGGGCTGTCAACACACCTGATCGGCGTTATGCTAAATGCATAATCCCCTTGGGACATTCATCATGCGCAGGTTGATGCTGTTACTCGCCGCCAGTGTTGTTGCCGGTTGCCAGAGCCCGATCCCGGCGGCTAATCCGAATATGGCCTGGGTCGAATTCTCTACGCCCTTTCCTAACGACAAGTTGCTGATGGCCGAACGACTGGACAAGCAGCGCCTGCGCGACGGGCGCTTCTTTGAGGTTACACCGGGCAGCCACGAACTGATCGTCCGTTTCGACTTTGAAATGCCTGGTGGTGGCGGATTGAATACGATGAGCGGCCCCTCTGAACGGATTTGCTACCTGACCATCAATTACGATCATTTCGAAGCCGGCCAGCGTTATGTGCTCCAAGGCCGCTCAATTGCCTTCATACCCGAGGCCCGGCTATACAACGCCAAGCGCGAGATCGTCGCTGAAGATCGGGAATCCTACTGCCTGATGTGAGGTGTCAGCGGTCGTTCTTCTGGTAGATGATTTTCTTGGTGCCGTTCTCGCACGAGCCAACGACCATGTTCTGGTCGTGCACTTCGTCGTTGGTGACAATTTCAAGCGTGTAGGCGGTGACGCCACTGGCCTGAATCTTGGCTTCGATCTCGGCCTTGAGTTCTTCGCAAGGTTTCGGCGCTGCGAGGGCCGAAGTGGCCAGTGCGCAACAGATAACCGCCAGGGCAAAACGTTTCATGGTTGAAGCTCCTTTGAGGCAGCACGCATATTCATGGTTTTTGCTGCTGTCATTTATTCGACCATAGTTTTAGCGGGCAAATCTGTCACGACGCAAAAAAGATCGCAGCCTTGAGCACCTTTTGCTGAATGATCCCGGCAGGTTGCGCAAGGCTGCCCTCTTTGGCCTTGCTGCCGGGTTCTTCGAACTGCGCCCGGGTATATTCACCTCGTCCGGTAAATCTGCTTTTTTCGCGGGATTTTTTACCTGACTATTGAAACTCGGGTATATGCCCACATTGCATGAACACGCTTTTGGATTCGGCAGGTTTGCGTTCGCAAGAACAAACCTGCGCCCTCAATTGGAGAAGCAGGTTCATGAAACGACTGTCCGATATCAAGTTCTCGACCCTCGATCTGGTGCCGGTGCGCGCGAACGGCAGCGCGGCCCAGTCGCTGCGCAACTCGCTGGACCTGGCGCAGCACGTCGAGAAGTTCGGCTACAACCGCTTCTGGGTGGCTGAGCATCACAACATGGATGGCATCGCCAGTTCCGCGACATCGGTGCTGCTCGGTTATCTGGCCGGTGGTACGTCGACCATTCGTGTCGGTTCGGGCGGAGTGATGTTGCCCAACCATGCACCGCTGGTGATTGCCGAGCAGTTCGGCACTCTGGAAAGCCTTTATCCGGGCCGGATCGATCTGGGCCTGGGTCGCGCCCCCGGTTCCGACCAGATGACCGCACGTGCGTTGCGCCGCGAGCGCTCCGGCAGCGCCGACGATTTCCCGGAAGATGTGGCAGAACTGGTGCGCTACCTTGGGCCACGTACCCCGGATCAACGCATCATCGCCATGCCGGGAACCGGAACCAATGTACCGGTCTGGTTATTGGGATCGAGCTTGTTCAGCGCGCAGCTGGCGGGTGAGCGCGGTCTGCCCTACGCCTTCGCTTCACATTTCGCCCCGCGCTACATGCATGAAGCGATTCGTGTGTACCGCAATCACTTCAAGCCGTCAGCGGTTTTGGATAAACCCTACGTAATGCTCGGTGTGCCATTGGTGGCAGCCGATACCGATGAGCAGGCCGATTACCTGGCGACTTCAGTGTTCCAGCGGATTCTCGCTCTGATGCGTGGTCAAAGTCTGGTACAGCGCCCGCCAGTGAAGACCATGGACGGCCTGTGGCTGCCCCATGAGAGAGAGGCCGTGCACGATTTCCTTGGCCTGGCCATGATCGGCAGCCCGCAGAAAATCCGCGCCAAACTCGAGGTCCTGATTGAGCAGACCCAGGCTGACGAGCTGATTTTCACCTGTGACCTGTACGAACATTCGGATCGCGTGCATTCCTACGAGTTGCTGGCACAGGTCATGCGAGGCTGATACTCAAACGCCAGGCGTAAAAAAGCCGACACTGTGGTGTCGGCTTTTTTTCAGGTGAAATTCTGCCTACTTTTTATAGACGATCACTTTGGCGCCCGCCTCGCATTTGCCAACAACTTTCCCGCCGGCAGCGGCACCTTTATCGACAATCTCCAGCGAATAACCGGAAACGCCCTTGGCATCAAGTTTCGCTGCAATTTCGGCTTTCAGCTCTTCGCATGACTTGCCGCCCGCCAATGCGGTCCCCGCAAGGCTCAACAAACCTACCGCCAACATAAACTTCTTCATCGGTTGCATTCCCTGGTCGGATCATAGGGGGTAACCAGCCGTCAGCCGGACGCACTCATGTCGCGCATTGCCATTCCCTGTGGCATTCGGCCGGCGTGCAAGTTCAGAAGACTAGCCCAAAGTCAGCTACTGGCAATCCGAAACCCGACTTTCAAGGTCACCTGAAAGTGCGCAGCCTTGCCATCCCTGATGTGTCCACGGGTCTCGGTCACTTCGAACCATTCCATGTACTTGAGGCTTTTACTGGCTTCGGCCAGCGCGTTGTTGATTGCATCTTCGATACTGCTGGTGGACGAGCCGACCAGCTCGACTTTCTTGTAGGTGTGATGGTCAGACATGGCGTTCTCCTCGGCGTGTGAATTACAGCCTAGCAGTGATTTTTCCTATTTCTTGTGTTGGTCGTTCTCTCGGTGAAGTTCAGATTTTCTGCACTTTCTTGCCCCCCTGAAGTCCCAACCAACACACGCCACTCACCACCAATGCAGGAGAGTCACCATGGCCAACACCTCGTTACGCAAAGCCTCATTGCAAAGCATGGAAGCCGAGATCGAGAGTCTGCTCAAGTCTTTGGAAAGCCTGAAGGACGATGCCTCGGACGAGTCGCGTAAAACCCTCAAGACCCTTAAAAGCAACGCCGAGAATGCCTTGAAGCACTCGCGCCATCTGCTTGCCGATGCCTATGAGGAGGTCAAGGTCAAAACCCGCAAAACCGGGATTGCCACCCGCGACTACGCCCAGGAACACCCCTGGACAACAGCCGGTGTCACCGTGGGCGCATTGGGCCTGTTGGCCGCCTATCTGTTGTGCAGGCGTGATTAATCCGCTCGATGCAGCTCATTCTTGAGCCACTGGGCCAGTTGCCGGGCGCGCCCGTCCGCGGCGCGCTTGGGTAGCCACAACGCCAGTTGTGCCGGGGTTTCGCTGAAGCCCCATGGCGCAACCAGGCGGCCGGCCTTCAAGTCCTCCGCCACCAGGGGTTCGGGGGCAATCGCCACACCCAGGCCCGCGACGGCGGCTTCGAGCAAGTAATACAAATGTTCAAATCCCTGACCGTACTTCAACGTCCTGGCGTCGAGGCCACGTGGTTGCGCCCAGCTCGGCCAGGCTTGCGGGCGTGAGGTGGTGTGCAGCAAGGGTTCGCTCAACAGTGCGGTTTCCGGCGCTTGCCTGAGCCGTTCATAGCCGCTGAACCGAGGGCTCATGACCGGACCGATGCGTTCGCTGGCCAGTTCAAAAACCTGCATGTCCGCCGGCCAGGGAGGCTCGGCAAAGACCAGCAAGGCATCCAGCCCCGGTCTTCGCGGATCGAGATCGCCTTCTCCGGCCGACAGGTGCAGGCGCAAGTCCGGCAGGTCGGCATTGAGTCTCCCCAGTCGCGGGATAAACCAGCGTGCCAACAGGCTTCCCGAGCAACCGAGTACGAACGGGGCATCGGCTGTGCTTTGTGTGAGTTCGGCGCAAACACTGCGCAGCCGCTCGAACGCTTCGCTGCTGACGTCACGTAGGCGCAACCCGGCATCTGTGAGTTTCAGGCCGCGACCGTCCTTGATGAACAGGCTCACGCCCAAGTGTTCTTCGAGGACTTTCAATTGCCGGCTGACGGCCCCATGGGTGACGTGCAACTGCTCGGCCGCCTGACTGACGCTGTTTAGGCGAGCGGTGGCTTCGAAGGCGCGAAGGGCGTTCAGCGGAGGAAGGTCATGGCTCATGGGATATGTGAGTTTTTCTGACAGGTTATGGCGATCTTATCGGTTTTCAGGCCGGGGCGTCAGGGGTAGAGTGAAGCCCACTATCTCTTTATGCATTACTTCACGCATTCAACTGGAGCGCCAAATGACCCAGACTAATCTGCGCAACGGCCCTGATGCCAACGGCCTGTTTGGCGCGTTCGGCGGCCGCTACGTTGCCGAAACCCTGATGCCGTTGATCCTCGACCTGGCCCGTGAATATGAGTTGGCCAAGGAAGATCCTGCATTCAAGGAAGAGCTGGCCTACTTCCAGCGCGACTACGTCGGCCGTCCGAGCCCGCTGTACTTCGCCGAGCGTCTGACCGAGTTCTGTGGCGGCGCGAAGATCTACCTCAAGCGTGAAGAGCTGAACCACACCGGCGCGCACAAGATCAACAACTGCATCGGCCAGATCCTGCTGGCGCGGCGCATGGGCAAGAAACGCATCATTGCCGAGACCGGCGCCGGCATGCACGGTGTGGCCACGGCCACCGTCGCTGCGCGCTTCGGTCTGGATTGCGTGATCTACATGGGCACCACTGACATCGAACGTCAGCAGGCCAACGTGTTTCGCATGAAACTGCTGGGCGCCGAGGTTATCCCGGTGGTGGCCGGCACTGGCACCCTGAAGGATGCGATGAACGAGGCCCTGCGTGACTGGGTGACGAACGTCGACAGCACCTTCTACCTGATCGGCACCGTGGCCGGTCCACACCCTTACCCGGCAATGGTTCGCGACTTCCAGGCCGTGATCGGCAAGGAAACCCGTGAGCAGCTGCAAGCCCAGGAAGGCCGCCTGCCGGACAGCCTGGTGGCGTGCATTGGTGGCGGCTCCAACGCCATGGGCTTGTTCCACCCGTTCCTCGACGACAAGAGCGTTGAAATCATCGGCGTCGAAGCCGCCGGTTACGGCATCGAGACCGGCAAGCATGCGGCCAGCCTGAACGGCGGCGTACCGGGTGTACTGCACGGCAACCGCACTTTCCTGCTGCAGGACGACGATGGCCAGATCATCGATGCCCACTCGATCTCTGCCGGCCTCGATTACCCAGGCATCGGCCCTGAACACGCCTGGTTGCACGACATCGGCCGCGTCCAGTACACCTCGGTGACTGACGACGAAGCCCTCGCCGCGTTTCACCAGTGCTGCCGCCTGGAAGGGATCATCCCTGCCCTGGAAAGCGCCCACGCCCTGGCTGAAGTCTTCAAGCGCGCACCGAGCCTGCCAAAGGATCACCTGATGGTGGTCAACCTGTCCGGCCGTGGCGACAAAGACATGCAGACCGTGATGCACCACATGGAACAATCCACGCAGGAGAAACACTGATGAGCCGCCTGCAAACGCGTTTTGCCGAACTCAAGAAACAGAACCGCGCCGCCCTGGTGACCTTCGTGACCGCTGGCGACCCGGGCTATGACACGTCCCTGGCGATCCTCAAAGGCTTGCCGGCAGCGGGCGCCGATGTGATCGAACTGGGCATGCCCTTCACCGACCCGATGGCCGACGGCCCGGCGATCCAGCTCGCCAACATCCGTGCTCTGGCTGCCAAGCAGAACCTGGCGAAAACCCTGCAAATGGTTCGCGAGTTCCGCAAGGACAACAACGAAACGCCGCTGGTGCTGATGGGGTACTTCAACCCGATCCACAAATATGGCGTACCGCGCTTTATCGCCGAAGCGAAAGAGGCCGGTGTCGACGGCCTGATCGTGGTCGACATGCCTCCCGAGCATAACGGCGAGTTGTGCGATCCGGCACAGGCTGCCGGCCTGGATTTCATCCGTCTGACCACCCCGACCACCGACGATGTGCGTCTGCCAACCGTGCTTAACGGCAGCTCCGGGTTTGTTTACTACGTGTCCGTTGCCGGTGTGACCGGTGCTGGCGCGGCGACACTGGAACACGTTGAAGAGGCGGTCGCTCGTCTGCGTCGCCATACCGATCTGCCGATCAGCATCGGTTTCGGCATTCGCACGCCGGAGCAAGCAGCGTCTATCGCGCGTCTGGCGGACGGTGTGGTCGTGGGTTCGGCACTGATCGATCACATCGCCAATGCCTCGACGCCGGATCAGGCGATCGATGGTGTGCTGAGCCTTTGCTCGGCATTGGCTGACGGTGTGCGTAAGGCTCGCGTCAGCTGAAGGTAAAGTTCCTGATACAGAGGAATTAGAGCCTCGCGGCACAGACTAAACAGCAAGACCGAGGGCTTCAGGACTGCGTTCTGAAGCCCTTTTTGTTGTGTGTTGTGAGGAAAGACCAGATGAAAATGTCGAAACGCCTGATGGCCAGCCTCAGTGTGCTGCTGCTCGGCGCGACCCTGCATGCCAACGCTGATCAGCATGATGATCACGGCCATTACGATAACCATGGTGATTATCATGGTGACGAGCGCCGAGGCCCGCAGGACTACCATCGCGGTGGGCCTCCACCACGGGATTTCGCTCCTGTTCGCCAGACGATCCACGACAATCATGTGTATTTCGTCCGCGGTGCTCCGCCACCACCGGGTGTGATCGTGGTGCGTGGCAGGCCGCTGCCCCGGGGCTATTACGGCGAACGCCTGGATAACCGCGCGTTGAGCCGGTTGCCGTATTACCCGGGCTACGAATGGCGTCGCGCGGGCACGGACGTTGTGCTGGTCGCCGCGGAAACCGGGGTTGTTTATGAGGTTCTGCAGGGGGTTCTGTACTGACGGATCGGTCATTGGGCTGAACCCTGCCCCCCCTGTAGGAGCGGGTCAGGGCAACTCTATCCCGCCCGACGCCTTGTGCAGCTTGCGCAAGTGCTGGCCGATCTGCTTCACGTTGGCCTCGTTGGCGGCCATTTCGGCGGCGCGGCCCGGTTCAAGCAACGCTCTCACTTCTTTGTCCAGATCCCCGGACAGCGCCAGGAGTTGCTTCTGGCGCTGGCTGCTTTCCGCTTCCAGATGCTGCCACTCGCTCGGTTGCGGCAAGCCATAACCGTTGGTGCCCAGCAGCTCCGCCGGCCGGCTGAGGAAGCCACTGTTGGCGAGAATGTCCTTGAGCGTTTCGTTGGCCCTGTCCATGCCGCCATTCTTCAGTTCTCGGGCGCCCAGATAACGCTGCTTCACTTCATCCTGGGCCAATAGCAACTGTTGACGGAAGCTCGCTTGCTCCAGCAGTAGCAACGCCGCACTGGTGCGCAAATCGGCCTGCTCGAACCATTGCCGACGCTCCTGGGCTTTCAAGTCGAGCCATTCTTCGACGGTGTCCTGCTTGATCGGCAACTGCTTTTTCAGGATCTCGAACATGGCCTGATAGCGTTCGCGGAAGGAATCGAAACGATAACCCAGGCGCAAGGCCTCTCGCGGATCGTCCAGCACGCTGGTGTCCGCCAGTCCGCGGCCCTTCAGTACTTCCAGCAAACCGTTGGGCATGATGTTGTCGAGTCCCACCAGTTGCGGGTTGTTGGTGCCGCCGCGCAGTAATTTCAGCTCTTCCACTGCGCAGTTGTTTGACAGGAAGAAGTAGTTGCCGTCGTAGCTCCAGTGCATCTCGGCGGCACGTTCCACCACGTCTTCAATCTCTCTGCGCGACAGGTTCAGGGGCACGGAGGCCAGGCTGCGCAGTTCGGTCTTGGTGTATTCGTCGATGACCTGGGACAGCGGCAGGATAAACAGCCGCGACGGATATTTGCCGACCAGGCCATCCCAGCTCGACAGCTGTACGTCGCCGACGAAGGCGCGGTACGACAGCACCAGATGCTGGTCCAGGTCCAATCGACAATCCGGTCCGCGTGGCCGGCCCGGCGCACAGATCACCAGGCGCAACATGCTGTGGCCCCAGCGGCTGAACAGGTTCTGGTTGGCCTCGGCCAGCAGATAGTCAACGGCATAGACCCGTTCCGGATCGACCTGGCCCAAAGGTGTCTTGGCGAAGTCGTTGCCGGCATTGAGGAACGCGAAGGTCTTGCTGCAGGTGTCTTTGGCGGCGGGCGCCCAGCCGAAATGCTCCTTGTAGTAGCGGTACAGCGCCGGGCGGCGGCAGGCGTAGCTCGGGTCGAGGAGGAAATACTCCATGTTGACCGCGACGAATTCCTTTGGACTGCTGGTCTCGTAGATATCAGGGCTGCGGGCAATCTGGCGATTGTGCTGTTCGCGTTCTCCACGACGGCCTACGTATTGCTGCCAGCCAGCGAGGTCGAGCAGGCGCGGATCGTCACTGAGGGTAAAGCGCCGGTCGGACTGGCCTCGACATTGGTCGGGAATGCCAATCAGCCCTGCGCTGTTGTTGCGCCGGGTGCAGCGCTGAATCAGTTTGCGTTCGGCATCCGGCCAAAGGCGCGAGCGATCGTAGATGTGCGTCAGCTCGTGCAACACCGTGGCCAGCAGTTCCTGGCGCACGGTGCCATGGGGGCGATGGGTTTTTCTGGTCGCGGCGCTGCCATCGGTGAGGCCGGCCAGCAGGTTGCGGTTCAGATCGAGCTCGGACACCAGTGATGCCTGACCGTAGGCGTTGCGCGGCATGTCATCGGTCCAGCCGACGTCGATGCGTCGATCGAGTTGCTCGATAAAGCGTGGCGGCAGTGCCTGCATGGCTTCATTGAGCAACGCCTGGCTGGCTTGTTGTTGCGCGGGGGTCAGACCTTCGCTCTTGAGATGTAACTGAAGGCCTGCGTGGGCCGTGTTGCCCAGCAGCAACAGGGCCCCGGCCAGCAGCCAGGCGCCTGGACGCCTCACAGTGCGAGGATGGCTTCGGCGAGATCCTGATCACTGGCGTCACGGGCTTCCGGCACGCGGGTGCGCAGCAAGTCGAAAGCGGATTCCAGGTGAGCACCACGAATGTCGCCATTGCTGGCAACGAAACTGGCGGCGTCGTCCTGGGCTTCGCGCACGATTTTCGAATCGCGAATGGACGTGGTGGTGTCGGAGGTGAAATCGAGGGTGCGCTGGGTAGCACGGATCAGCATGTTACTGGTGGCAACCAGAGTATGTGCCTGGGCCACATCGGCCAACAGCAGCAGGCCTAAGGTGGCAGCAATCAGCGGGTTACGCATGGAACGACTCCAGAAAACAGGGATAACTATTGGACGAGAATTGCTTGTGCCAGTTCAAGGTCGCTGGCATGAAGTTTTGCCTGGGTTCGGCGCAGATACCGCAGGGCCGACTCCAGTCGTGCGCCTCTCAGTTGGCCTTCACTGGCAATGAATGCCGCTGCGTCATCCTGGGCGGCGAGCAGCAGTTTATGGTCGAAGGGGGCGCTGGTCACCAAACTTGTGGCGTAACCGCTGGCGACGATGCCTTGGGTGGACAGGTTGAAGGCGTCATAGGCGTGGGCTGATCCACAGTAACCAAGGGCAAGAAACACTGGCGCGATCAAGAAACTCGAAGGAAGACGCATGAGACTCGACAGTTGAAAATGAGTCCCAAGGCTAGCGCAAGGCCCATTCTAGAGCCAGCGCCGAAACATTGGGGCAAGCCGGGCGTGCCCCATGTCTGTGCAGTCGCTTAGATTGTCAGGATCGCTTGCGCCAGTTGTGCGTCGCTTGCGCTCAGCTGTGGCGCCTGGTGGCGAATGTGGTCGAGGGCGCTTTCAAGTTTCACGCCACGGATGGAGCCCTCGCTGGCGACGAAGCTGGCAGCGTCGTCACGAGCCGCGAGCACGATCTTGTCATCCTTGAACGATGACGAAACGACGTCGGTGGTCGCATCGGATGTGGCTTTGAGTGCGTTGACAACAGCGTCGGTGGTGACGATGAAGCTGGTTGCGCTGGCGTTGGCAGCCACGGCAAACAGGGCCGCAGCACTGAGCAGGCGAAGACGAAACATGGGGTAACTCCTTTGGGTAAACCAATTGAAAAGTGGCGCAGTGTCTGCAAAGTCAGACGCCAGGCGCTTGGCGCTCGCCACGTTCTGGTCTGATATTAGGCCTGAGTGTGTCGGTTCGAACAGCCCGTCATGCAAGCGGGAAGTCAGCGCCAGAACGGTTTATCCAGTTCATTGCTACGCTCGGCGTGGCTGATACCAAGATCTGCTAGCTGACGATCATCGAGTTGAGCCAGTAAACGTCGAGTTCTCGCTCTTTCGAGGCTGGCGAAGAGTCGTGTTAACAGATCTCTGGCCCGGTTCAGGCAAGGCCTCGATTGAACCGAGGCGGTGGAAACATCCTGTAAAGAATTCATGGCGCGGTCCCTGTCCTGATCAGTAGAGGTTCCATGCTGACACCGGCCGAACATCCATCACAGACACACTGCGATGATATTGTACCTATTCAGTTGTATGTTTTTGCAAACTGTACTGGTATTCAGGTATCCCTACTGTAAAACCGGATTTGACAGGCCAAAACGACAAAACCCGTCGTGGTTTCCCACGGCGGGTTTTGTTTTTTCAATTCGGGTTGCTGGCGGTGGACCTTGAGGTCAGAGCCAGCGACGCTAACTTAGCGCCAGAACGGCTTGCTCAGCTCTTCGTAGCGTTGTGCTTCGCTAATCCCGGCATCAGCCAGCAGACGCGAATCCAGGCGAGCCAGTTGATGGCGGCTGGTAATGCGGCGCTGCCACAGCATCAGGTTGGCGATAACGCGCAGAGGCATGGAAGCCTGGGTTTTTGCAGCAGTGTCTTCGAAGAACAGTTCGGAACTGAGTGTACGTTCCATGGTTGACATCCTTCCGCTTGTGGCGGGATTAGGTAGTGGTTTAACTGGTGCCCATGATCCTCTCGTTTGCCTAGTGTCTGTAGATACAGTTCATCTGTATTGTGAGAGCTCAGTTAACTGTTTATAAGGGGTGTACTGGTCAAAATTGAGGCAACTGTACTTGTCTGCACTGTTAAGGTGCAAAAGTAGTGGTTTCGTTCGATGGGGTGGGAGTTTTCCCTGGAAAATGACCAGTACAGCAGTACAGTTTTTTTCATATTGCGAAGCGGCAAGTGCAAGCTGGCGAAACTGTGTTTGCGCCAGCTGCTATTTGTAGCCATTACTTCTTCAGCATATGCCCGGTTTCTTCCAGGTTGATGTGCCAGCTCAGGGCGTCACGCAGGATGTGCGGGGTATGCCCGCCGATGGCGCATGCGGCGGTAAAGTAATCATTCAGCGCCTGGCGATAATCCGGGTGCACGCACTTGTCGATGATGATCCGGGCACGCTCCCGAGGTGCGAGGCCTCGCAAGTCTGCCAGGCCCACTTCGGTCACGAGGATGTCGACGTCATGCTCGGTGTGGTCAACGTGGCTGACCATCGGTACCACGCTGGAGATAGCCCCCCCCTTGGCGATCGACTTGGTCACGAACACGGACAGGTGCGCGTTGCGCGCGAAGTCGCCCGAGCCACCGATACCGTTCATCATCCGCGTGCCGCAGACGTGAGTGGAGTTGACGTTGCCATAGATGTCGAACTCCAGTGCCGTGTTGATACCGATGATGCCCAGGCGGCGCACGACTTCAGGGTGGTTGGAGATTTCCTGCGGGCGCAGGACCAGTTTGTCTTTGTAGCGCTCCAGATTGCCGAACACGTCGGCATTGCGCCGGCTCGACAAGGTGATCGAACTGCCCGAGGCAAAGCTCAGCTTGCCTGCGTCGATCAGGTCGAAGGTCGAGTCCTGCAGCACCTCGGAATACATCGTCAGGTCTTCGAACGGCGAGTCGATCAGGCCACACATCACCGAGTTGGCGATGGTACCGATACCGGCTTGCAACGGGCCGAGCTTGTTGGTCATGCGTCCGGCGGCCACTTCCTGTTTGAAGAAATCGATCAGGTGGTCGGCAATGGCCTGGGTCTCGGCGTCCGGTGCCAGCACAGTGGAAGGTGAGTCAGCCTGGTTGGTGACCACGATGGCGACGATTTTTTCCGCCGGGATCGGGATGGCGGTGCTGCCAATGCGATCGTCGACTTTGACCAAAGGAATCGGGGTACGGGTCGGGCGATAGGTCGGAATATAGATGTCGTGCAGACCTTCGAGGTTCGGGTTGTGCGCCATGTTGATCTCGACAATCACATGCTTGGCGAAGATCGCGAAGCTGGCCGAGTTGCCCACCGAGGTGGTTGGCACGATATGCCCTTGCTCGGTGATCGCTACGGCTTCAATCACGGCAATGTCCGGCAGTTTCAGTTGCTGGTTGCGCAATTGCTCCACGGTTTCCGACAGGTGCTGGTCGATGAACATGACTTCACCGGCATTGATCGCCTTGCGCAGTGTGCTGTCGACCTGGAATGGCATGCGTCGTGACAGCACGCCGGCTTCGGTCAGCTGCTTGTCGAGGTCATTACCCAGGCTTGCGCCAGTCATCAGGCTGATCTTCAGTGGCGTGACCTTGGCACGCTCGGCCAACGCCTGGGGGACGGCCTTGGCTTCGCCGGCGCGAGTAAAGCCACTCATGCCGACGGTCATGCCGTCCTCGATAAGAGCGGCAGCGTCGGCAGCGCTCATTACTTTGTCCAACAACGAAGGCAGGCGAATACGGTCACGGTACATGGATTGTTATCTCGGGCAACAGGTAGCAGGACGTGCAGTCTAGTGAATTGCGCCGACTTCTGTCCCGCTACCAAGGTCGCAATCGAGGTGTCTATTCCGGGCCTTTGAAGCAAAACACCGTTACCGGATCGGTAACAAAAGCATAGTTTGTCTGACGATTTGCGCAAACAAAAACGCCCCGACAAGTCGGGGCGTTCTGTGTGCCGGGCGGGGTTAATCGACGGCTTTGACCATGTCTTCGATGACCTTTTTAGCGTCGCCGAACACCATCATGGTTTTGTCCAGATAGAACAGCTCGTTGTCCAGGCCGGCATAGCCGCTGGCCATCGAGCGTTTGTTGACGATGATGGTCTTGGCCTTGAACGCTTCGAGGATCGGCATGCCGGCAATCGGCGATTTCGGATCGTTCTTCGCCGCCGGGTTGACCACGTCGTTGGCGCCCAATACCAGCACCACGTCGGCCTGACCGAACTCGGAGTTGATGTCTTCCATCTCGAACACCTGGTCGTAAGGCACTTCAGCCTCGGCCAGCAACACGTTCATGTGCCCTGGCATACGCCCGGCAACCGGGTGGATCGCATACTTCACGGTCACGCCGCGATGGGTCAGCTTCTCGGTCAATTCCTTCAGTGCATGCTGTGCCCGCGCTACCGCCAGGCCGTAGCCCGGAACGATGATCACGGTATCGGCGTTGGTCAGCAGGAAGGTGGCGTCGTCAGCAGAACCGGATTTCACCGGACGGGCTTCTTTGGCGCCTGCCGGACCTGCGTCGGCGGTATTGCCGAAACCGCCGAGCAGTACGTTAAAGAAGGAACGGTTCATCGCCTTGCACATGATGTACGAGAGGATCGCACCGGACGAGCCCACCAGCGAACCCGCGATGATCAGCATCGAGTTGTTCAGCGAGAAGCCGATGCCCGCCGCTGCCCAGCCGGAGTAGCTGTTGAGCATCGACACCACCACCGGCATGTCGGCACCGCCGATCGGGATGATGATCAGGACGCCGAGCACGAAGGCCAGCGCCAGCATCACTACGAAAGCGGTGTAGTCGCCGGTGAGCATGAACGTCACACCCAGTGCCAGTGTGGCGAGGCCCATCAGCAGGTTCAGCTTGTGCTGTCCGCCGAACTGTACCGGTGCGCCCTGGAACAGGCGGAACTTGTACTTGCCGGAAAGCTTGCCGAACGCGATCACCGAACCGGAGAAGGTGATTGCACCGATGGCGGCACCGAGGAACAGTTCCAGGCGGTTACCGGCCGGGATCGCGTCACCGAGTTGCTGGACGATGCCCAGCGACTGTGGCTCGACTACGGCAGCCACGGCGATGAACACCGCTGCCAGGCCGATCATGCTGTGCATGAAGGCGACCAGCTCGGGCATCTTGGTCATTTCAACGCGTTTGGCCATGATCGAGCCGACAGTGCCGCCGATCAGCAGGCCGACGATCACGTAGACGATACCGTCATGGGCCAGTTCAGCACCCAATTTGTAGATCAGGCCGACCGTGGTGAGGATCGCCAGGCCCATGCCGAGCATGCCGAACAGGTTGCCACGACGCGATGTGGTTGGGTGCGAGAGGCCCTTGAGCGCCTGGATGAAGCAGACCGAGGCGATCAAATACAGGGAGGTAACCAGGTTCATGCTCATGCTTGCTGCACCTCAGCCTTGATTGCTTCGGCCTTGGCAGCCGGAGCTTTTGCCGGGGCCGCTTTCTTCTTGAACATTTCCAGCATGCGGCGGGTGACCAGGAAGCCACCAAACACGTTGACCGCGGCCAGGGCCACAGCCAGGGTGCCCATGGTCTTGCCCAGCGGGGTCACGGTGAGAGCGGCGGCGAGCATGGCGCCGACAATCACGATGGCCGAGATGGCGTTGGTGACGGCCATCAGTGGTGTGTGCAGTGCAGGTGTAACGTTCCAGACCACGTGGTAGCCGACATAGATGGCCAGCACGAAGATGATCAGGTTGTAGATACCGTGAGAGATCAGCATGTCTTCCATTGTTTTTATCCTCAGCCGTTCTTGCGCACGATCTGGCCGTCGCGGCACATCAGGCACGCGGCGACGATATCGTCTTCAAGGTTGATCACCAGTTGTCCTTCTTTATCGAACAACAGTTTCATGAAGTCCAGCAGGTTGCGTGCATACAGCGCCGAAGCATCGGCCGCCACGGCGCCAGCCAGGTTGGTCGGGCCAACAATGGTCACGCCATTTTCGACGACCACCTGATCGGCCACGGTCAGCGGGCAGTTACCGCCCTGGGCTGCCGCAAGGTCGATGACCACCGAGCCCGGCTTCATCTGTGCCACGGTTTCCGCGCTCAACAGTGTCGGTGCCTTGCGGCCCGGAATCAGTGCGGTGGTGATGACGATGTCAGCCTGCTTCGCGCGTTCGTGCACGGCTGCGGCCTGGCGTTGCATCCAGCTGGCCGGCATTGGGCGGGCGTAACCGCCGACACCGACGGCGCATTCACGCTCTTCGTCGGTCTCGTAAGGCACGTCGACGAACTTGGCGCCAAGGGATTCGATCTGCTCTTTTACCGCCGGACGCACGTCAGACGCTTCGATCACGGCACCCAGGCGCTTCGCGGTAGCGATGGCCTGCAAACCGGCCACGCCCGCACCGAGAATCAGCACGCGCGCCGCTTTCACGGTGCCCGCAGCCGTCATCAGCATTGGCATGAAGCGCGGATAGTAGTGCGCGGCCAGCAACACGGCTTTATAGCCGGCGATGTTGGCTTGCGAGGACAGCACATCCAGGCTTTGGGCACGGGAGGTGCGAGGCGCAGCCTCGAGGGCAAAGGCAGTAATCCCGCACTCGGCCATCTTGGCGATGGTTTCGTTGCTGAACGGGTTGAGCATCCCCACCACAACGGTGCCGCTTTTAATTAGCGCCAGCTCGCTGTCGCTGGGAGCGACCACCTTCAAAATCAGCTCTGCACCAAACGCGTCATTGGCGCTGCCAATGGTTGCGCCTGCCGCTGCATAAGCACTGTCGACAACGCTGGCATTTACGCCGGCGCCGCTTTGTACAGTGACCTTATGACCCTGGCTGATCAGCTTCTTGATGGTTTCCGGGGTTGCAGCAACCCGTGTTTCACCGGTCTGGGTTTCGAGAGGAACACCAATGTGCACGTCAAATCTCCTGCGTGATCTTATTGAGTAAACCCATGCACTACGGATGGTGCGGCTGGGGCGGCCGATCAGCACGATCCCGCCAAATCAGGGCGGGGCGCGGCATTTTGCAGGCGAACTTTGTGCCCTTCAAGGGATTATGACGGGTGACGGAAAATTAACTACAAGTCACCCCGTGACCGAATGTCGCAACCAACCGGCTCAATCCCTTCTAGACCGTGCGTTTCAAGGATTCTGGCCGAAATCCAGGAATTTATACATCGGCCGTATGAATGATGCGGCATCGCCTCGAAATAGTGGCCCAAAGCCGCGTGGACAGGCGCTTGTGGGACGTTTGTACGACTTCTCGATACAGTTTGCTGGTATGCGACAAATACGTATATCTGTAGGGCTTATTTTTTACTGACTACGAGGTCAGGTATCGTTTGCAGGCCTTTATCCTTCTAGGCTGTAGCCGTGCGCCTGATTTACCAGCCAGTCACGAAATGCCTTCAAAGACGCGGATTCGACCTTTCGCTCAGGAATCATCAGGTAATAAGCCTTGATGCTGGACAGTGCTTGCGGGTTGGCGATCACCAGGCGTTTTTCTTTCAACTCCCGTTGAATCAGGAATGGCGGAATCAGGGCAATGCCCATGTCGTGCATGGCCGCCTGGGCGAGCATGGAGAATAGCTCGTAGCGAGGGCCTGTCATGTCTCGCGGGACATTCAGGTGCTGGGAATCGAACCATTGGCGCCAGGCATAGGGGCGTGTGGTCTGTTGCAGAAGAGGCAGCTCGGCGATTTCGCCGGGTGTCAGGCTGGTCTTGTTTCCGAGTAGGTCGGGGCTACAAACGGGCATCGGATTTTCACCCATCAGCCTGTGGGACTCTGTACCTGACCAATCCGCATCACCGAAGTAGATGGCCGCATCAAAATCAGTGTCGGCGAACAGGAACGGTCGCGTGCGGTTGGTCAGGTTGACCGTCACTTCCGGGTGTTTTTGCTGAAAATCCTTGAGTCGCGGCAGCAACCATTGGGTGCCGAAGGTCGGCACAACGGCCAATTCGATCACGTTGGTGCCCTGCTGGCCCATCACCGACAAGGTGTCGCGCTCAACCGCATCGAGTTGAGTGGCCACTCGACGGCTGTAGGAGAGGCCGGCCTCCGTCAGCTTGACTCCGCGCCGCGAGCGTCGGAACAGTTCTACACTGAGGAACTCTTCAAGGCTGGCGATTTGTCGGCAAATCGCCCCTTGGGTCAGCGAAAGTTCTTGGGCGGCCTTGGTGAAACTCTCGTGGCGCGCTGCGGCCTCGAAGCTGATCAGGGCGGTGGTGCTGGGTATCTTCCTGCGCATGTACGTCAACCTCACTAATACATCGCATAAAAGCTCTTTTGCGACGTTTCGGAGTGAGAAATTAGCACAACAGTATGCGAAATCCTCGTTTGCCGTAGCGCCGATCCGGGCCTAGGATCGGTCCACGTTATTTGACCCGATTCGAGAGGACACACTCATGGGCGGTAAAGCTAGCTTCAACTGGATCGATCCCCTGCTGCTGGATCAACAGCTCACTGAAGAAGAACGCATGATTCGCGACACGGCTGCGCAGTTCGCTCAGCAGAGCCTGGCGCCGCGCATTCTCGAAGCTTTCCGCCATGAGAAGACCGATCCGGCGATCTTCCGCGAAATGGGTGAGGTTGGTCTGTTGGGCGCAACCATCCCCGAGCAGTACGGCGGCAGTGGCCTGAACTACGTCAGCTACGGCCTGATCGCCCGTGAAGTCGAGCGTATCGACTCCGGCTATCGCTCGATGATGAGCGTGCAGTCCTCGCTGGTGATGGTGCCAATCAATGAATTCGGTACCGAAGCCCAGAAGCAGAAGTACCTGCCAAAACTGGCCTCGGGCGAATGGATCGGCTGCTTCGGCCTGACCGAGCCTAACCACGGTTCCGACCCGGGCGCGATGATCACTCGTGCGCGCAAAGTGGAAGGCGGCTACAGCCTCACTGGCAGCAAGATGTGGATCACCAACAGCCCGATCGCCGATGTGTTCGTGGTCTGGGGCAAGGATGATGCCGGCGACATCCGCGGCTTCGTTCTGGAGAAGGGCTGGAAAGGCCTGAGCGCTCCGGCGATTCACGGCAAGGTTGGCCTGCGGGCATCGATCACCGGTGAAATCGTCATGGACAACGTATTCGTGCCGGAAGAGAACATCTTCCCGGATGTCCGTGGCCTGAAAGGTCCTTTCACCTGCCTCAACTCGGCGCGTTACGGCATCTCCTGGGGTGCGCTGGGTGCGGCCGAGTTCTGCTGGCACACCGCTCGCCAGTACACCCTGGATCGTCAACAGTTCGGTCGTCCATTGGCCGCCACTCAGTTGATCCAGAAGAAACTGGCCGACATGCAGACCGAAATCACCATGGCGCTGCAAGGCTGCCTGCGTCTGGGTCGCATGAAGGACGAAGGCACTGCGGCGGTCGAAATCACTTCGATGATGAAGCGCAACTCTTGCGGCAAGTCCCTGGACATCGCGCGCATGGCTCGCGACATGTTGGGCGGCAACGGCATCTCTGATGAATTCGGTGTGGCGCGTCACCTGGTCAACCTGGAAGTTGTGAACACCTATGAAGGTACGCACGACGTCCATGCGCTGATCCTCGGTCGTGCGCAAACCGGCATCCAGGCGTTCTATTAACAGGAGGACGCCCATGGGCGCGCTATCGCATCTACGGGTACTGGATTTATCGCGGGTGCTGGCCGGGCCTTGGGCCGGGCAGATCCTGGCCGACCTTGGTGCCGAAGTGATCAAGGTCGAGCGTCCGGGTAACGGCGATGACACGCGCGCCTGGGGACCACCGTTCCTTAAAGACGCCTATGGCGAGAACACCAGCGAGGCCGCCTATTACTTGTCGGCCAATCGCAACAAGCAATCGGTCACCATCGACTTCACGCGCCCTGAAGGGCAGAAGCTGGTGCGTGAGCTGGCGGCAAAGTCGGACATCCTGATCGAGAACTTCAAGGTCGGCGGTCTGGCGGCTTATGGCCTGGATTATGAGTCGTTGAAGTCGATCAATCCGGATCTGATCTATTGCTCGATCACCGGGTTCGGCCAGACCGGTCCTTACGCCAAGCGTGCGGGTTATGACTTCATGATCCAGGGGCTGGGCGGTCTCATGAGTCTGACGGGTCGACCTGAAGGCGAAGAAGGTGCGGGGCCGGTGAAGGTCGGCGTAGCGCTGACGGACATCCTGACCGGGCTGTATTCCACTGTCGCGATCCTGGCTGCGCTTGCGCATCGGGATCATGACGGCGGTGGCCAGCATATCGATATGGCACTGCTGGATGTGCAGGTGGCTTGTCTGGCCAACCAGGCAATGAACTACCTGACGACGGGCAATGCGCCTAAACGCTTGGGTAATGCTCATCCAAACATCGTGCCCTATCAGGATTTTCCTACGGCGGATGGTGACTTCATCCTTACCGTGGGTAACGACGGGCAGTTCCGCAAGTTCGCGGAAGTGGCCGGGCAGCCGCAGTGGGCGGACGATCCGCGTTTTGCGACTAACAAGCTGCGGGTAGCAAACCGGGCTGTACTGATTCCGCTGATCCGCCAGGCAACGGTGTTCAAGACTACCGCTGAATGGGTGGCGCAGCTGGAGCAAGCTGGTGTGCCATGCGGGCCTATCAATGACCTGGCGCAGATGTTTACCGATCCTCAGGTCAAGGCGCGTGGGTTGGCCATCGAGTTGCCGCATGCGCTGGCGGGCATGGTGCCGCAAGTGGCCAGTCCTATTCGTTTGTCCGAGACGCCGGTGGAGTATCGGTATGCCCCTCCTTTGCTGGGTGAGCATACGCTGGAGGTTCTCCAGCGGGTGCTGGGTCTGGATGCGGGCGTGGTGTCTGCGTTCAAGGCGTCTGGCGTGCTTTGATCTCTCTTCTATATAGAGGGGCGCTTTCGCCCCTCTATATAAGCCTCCATTGGGACGTTTTGCTCCTTTCTGCAAGTTATTGATAGAAAAGCAGAATCAGTGC